>CAVVUA010000001.1:0-2699869 GCA_963751295.1 uncultured Acidobacteriota bacterium
GCGTTTCAGTGTTGCTTTGGGTGGACAGCCCTCTCTTCGGGGGTTGGGATACTCTTTGGAGAGATGCTCCTTAACGAATTTGAGGAGCGTCTTCTCAGAATACGACTCTCGCGCTGCTCTCTTTTGCTTTCGTCTCACGGCGGGCAAGACAGGAAAACCTCCTCATGTGACTCGTCGCGACTGTCGAAATGCCTTTCGAAGACGTTGGACCGTCGAGCTGAATCGTTCCCGCGCCGCACCGCTCGAAACACCGCAGCGCCGCTCAACTTCCTTCCACGAATAGCCTTCTAGCCGACGGAGGACGATATTTTGCGTGACTTTATCACAGCTAGCAAGGGCCTCCGCTAGGAAGAGGCTTCGCTCCATATCTTGTACGTCTGCATATTGCGCCTGGCGCGCCAAGGAAAGACTGGTCGGGTCGTTGAGGACGGCTTCCATCCGCTTCTGCCTTCTAACACGCCGCATGTACGCGAGGAAGAGGTATCCACGAATGTCTGTCACATCTGGCTTGCCTCTAGCCGCTTTCTCCTGACGGGTTTTAGAGACAGTGGCAGCCGTTTCTTCAAACAGGCTAATGGCCAAGGCGGGGTCACCCAGGATTTTTTCAGCATAGCGGACGGCACCGGGACCAATTTCTTGGGCCACGGACAATACAGAAGGATCGATTGTTCTCCCTAGGTGGTCAACTGAATTCAGCAAAAACGGGAGACTTGGCGTCGTTTTTCGGTGTGGGTGCATGGGTTCCCCACTGTTACGCGTCGTTAACTAGTTTTAAGCCCGGGTGTGAGGAAAGGCGGGAATGTTTATTTTACGTGCACTTAGTGATTACTGTACTAGAGAACAGTGGCCGTACGCTCTCCGCCAGGAAACATAAAGCGAACATCGGGAACAGCGCGGCCTCTCACTGGGCTTCCCATCCATGATCGGTCAGAATCAGATTCTGATTGAGTGTCGTTTTTCCCGCTCCGTTGATCGTGGAAACGATTCCGGGGAATACGTTTTGCACGTCTGGGCTCTTTGCCCAATCGGCAAGATTCTCGATCTTGTATGTGTAGTAGAGCGTCATTTCTTTTTTATCGCCGACGGCAATAGGCCCCTCGGTCTTGGTAACCGAGTCCAGCGCCTGCTGTCCAAAGCAGATGTCGCCTCGACTCTCCTTCTGGCCGATCAAACCGGCGGGTTCCTTTTCCTGGTAAAACTTCTTGCCGTCGTCGGTCAACTCGTACCGAAGAACTTTGACCTTGACCGGTGCTGAGCCTGATAAGGGCGTGATTTCGGTCTCCGCCTCATGGGAACGCACCAAGCCAGCTTTCTCTAGAGCAGCCATTTGCGATCCTCTGACGATTCCCTGACCTCGGTCACTGTCCTGAAGGTCTACCGGCCATTTGGAGGCTAAGCCGAGGCATAGCTGGCCTTTCTTGACTAAGTAAGCGTTCGTCGCTTCGGACAAATTCTTCTCGTTCGCGTCGTTCTTGCTTCCACAACCCGCCAGAAGGAAAGTTCCAAGAACCATGATGCACAGGACATTGTTTTTCATGGCTTCCTCCAGAGACAATCGGCAGATGAATTGACCCCTTGTCGTCCAACAACTCGCCGCGCTTTCGCGTTCGACGTGTCCCTCGAATTAAAGTTCAAGATACTCCAACCGGAGGCCAATCTTACAAATAAAAAAGGGCCTCGGCGGGAGCCGAGGCCCTTTTGCAGTTGGTCAGTTCAGAATGGAACCTCCTCAGGCTGAGCACCGAGCGGCGCTGTGTCTGGCACCTGATCTTTCTTGGTGTGGCTCAGCTTGCGGATGGAATCCGCCTTGACCTGCCAAGTCTTGAGCGGCACGGTGATCTTGCTCTTAGCTCTTCCGAACTCTTTCTGGTAGGTGCTGCTCACCAGCGTGCCCTCGACGTAGATGTGATCGCCCTTGCGCAGTTTCGACGCGGCGTACTCCCCAAGGCCGTTCCAGGCAACGACGCGATGCCACTCGGTCTTTGTGTGCCATTCTTCGTCAGCGCCCTTCCAGGACCGCTGAGTCGCAAGCGAAAGAACCGCGTATTTGCGGTCTGTCGCCTTGACGGACTTGTGCTCCGGGTTCTTGCCGAGATAACCGATGAGATGAACTCTGTTTTGGTACATTTTTGTTTCTCCGTTTCTGCCCTTGTAATTGGGGCACTCAGAAGCGAGAGGATACTGCTCCCAAAGCGAGCGTCTGCTTTTTGGGAGGGGCACAAGAAATCTTCGATGGCGCTTCCGAAGATTTGTTGGGAGGAACCGGAAAAGCAGAAGACGCGAAGCTGCCGGGCGCAGGAATTATCCCGAAGCTGTGCCCAATGGAGAGGGCGGGAATGGAGAGAATGGACTGAACCAGATCATATCGGTGAGAGCGGGAACCAAGAACCACAAAGGAGGAAGTGGCCTTGCTTCAGTTCGCGGCGACCAATCGGTTTCCGATTGGCCGATCATGGGACCGAGTGGGCACGGCTTGTAGAAGAGGAATCTAGGGGTGCTGGATTGTTTCCGCGATGCCAACAATCCGGGAGTTGGCCCCTTTAGTCACCACAAGCGCGTTTATCGTTACCGATCCGGTGAAACGGTGAACTTCCCACAAGCAGCGTGAAACCGGACAAGTCCAGTCCTAGAACTCCACATCTCCGGTAACCGCGTGAATCGGGACTTGGGCATCCGACCGGCTGTACCAGAACCCCATTTGTCAGGAGTTGATATTAGAATAGGCGCGCACGTAGTGCGAGAGGATTGGGTGATGACAACAGTTCCGGATAACTCCCCAAGAGCGCCAGTAGAGCGTAGGGAACTGGCTCGGGAAGTTCTTGTGCAGCACACTACAATTTTCCTCAACTCAACAGGTACAAATGGCACCGCCATATTGGCCACGCTGCAACAGAAAAACAAATATTTCCTAGTCACCGCTCAGCACGTTGCAAGCTCGCTTGAAAAAAAAGGAGAGAAATGGTCTTACCGGAACCCGGCGCTCGTCGTGAGGTATTTAGACCATCCGCCTGTAAGGGCTGATCTCGGGAGCGAGGCACCCTACTCTCAGGATTTGACCCTGTTCGAGCTTCACGCTGAAGACGCGGCTGAGATGGTTCGCTTGGGATTGAGATTCTACGATTTGAACACGCCGCAATATTCGTCGGATGAAGAATATGGCCCCGACTATTTCATTATCGGAACACCAAAATCCACAGAATTCATTGCTAATCGTGAGTTGAACTTCGAAATTCGGAGTGCGGGCGTAAATATTTTGGAAGAGCTCACGGTAGACGGAGATGACGCACCGAGGTTTGTAGAAGTCGAAGCGGTTAAAGCGCCGAACTATAGTGGGATGAGCGGAGGAGGATTATGGGAGATTTCATATCCTGCCTCCGGTGGTCATAGCTTTTTTCTCGTGGGAGTAGTCGTTGAAGAGCCCCGAGAGTTGCAATCAACCACGGATGGTTGCTCGTCTGATGGCCCCCCGACGATTCGATGCACTCACAACAATCAACTAAAGAGTTGGTTGAAAGGGCTTCTTCCTTAGTTTGAGGAGCGGACGAACAGAATAGCTAGACGTGCAAGTGCGAAGTCGCTTCTGGGAAGTTCCAGCGTGCAAACTGCTGATTAGTCGCGTTACCGGACAAGTGCCGACAGCTAGCAAGAAACGGGGTTCTAAGAAGTTGGCCGGATAAGTCCCGGAAAGTCGGCATAGCGACTGGAATCTGAATGGCAGTGCGTAGGCTGGGGATCGGCGTCGCAATCGGCGTTTGTGAGGAGCAATATCTAACCGACTAAGATTCCGTATGTCCCCGGTCCTCAATTGCGAGGTACAGACGACACCCCATCTTGGTCTGGAAGATCGCGGAGGCCGTAGCCACCCGCCCTATACTTGACCGCGTGTGGAGGACTCCATGAAGAAGATGGACTACACGATCGGACTCGAAGCCAGACGCGCTGGACGGAAATGGACGGCAACGGCCTTGACTGATCGAGCGAAAGAGCGGACACCTGAACCCGTGACATTCGTGGGCCGACCAGAAGCATTGAAGTTCATGAAGGATTCGCAGTCTGAAGGCTACCGATTTTCCGGCGCGGAGCTGGTTGACCCGGAGCAGAGGCTAGTCAAGAATCGCTACTTCGTCATTGGCGGCGACGGACAGCTTACGCTCTCAGGTGAGGACAATGGCCCGCGGGATACGGTTTGGGAAATCGGAGACGTGATGCCCGGGCGCGATAGGAGCGTGGGAGTTGAAGCTATCGTTGAAAACATTCTTCAGGGAGCGGGGGTGCGAGAAAGGTTTGGATGCGACCTCGCGTTTCTCCTTCGGCTACACGTGGTCGCGCGAGGGAATCTCGCCATGTCGTCGACAGCACCATTCGACCCCGTGAAGCCCTGTCCATGCGGTCTCCACGGGAAGTCATACGGTGACTGCTGCAAGGATAAAGGCGTACATGCTCTCGGGAACGAGATGCTGCGGGGAACGGCTCCCAAAATGGTGTCGGGCGCTCTATCGCAAATTCAGTCCAGCATGGTCAAGGATGATACCCGGTTTCGGATCCTCTGGAACACAGTCTGGCACTACCCACAGCACGAAACATTCCATCAGTTTCTTGATGCGCTTGTGGTCGGGACGCTCGGCAAGGAATGGTTTGAAAAGCAACTTCTACTTCCACTCAAGAATCAGAACGCGATTGTCAAATGGCGCGCGGCGATGGTTGAGCTGCTTCGCAGGCCGGGAGACGCAAACGATGATGTTAGCACTGGCCATACTCTCACTGGCCCGGCGAAAGCCTACCAGTGTTTTGGATACGACCTGTATTGGCTGCAATTGATCCACAAGCTACCTGAGTCCGTCATCGAGAGATTGAAGGATTTTCGAGCGTTTCAGGGCGCGCGCTATGAGGTTCTAATCGCTGCCATTGTCGCGCGTGCTGGTTTTGAGATTGAATGGATCGATGACAACAAGGCGTCCGACAAGCACCCAGAATTTATCGCAACCCACAAAGTTACGGGCAAGAAAGTTGGTGTGGAAACGAAGAGCCGGCAACGCCCCGGAGCAATGAACTACATCGGTACGGTCTCGCCTGAAACACATCTCAAAGGCAACGTTGATGACCTGTATGACAAGGCAATTCAACAGGCACCAAATGGCGACATACCGTTCCTGATCTTCATTGACCCCAATGTTCCCGACAGTCCACAGAAGGGACTTCCGTCATACTCGGATATTCCTGTCGATACTGTTCCTTGGATGAAGGAGATTCGTGACCGTCTCGTGGAGACTTGGAACGCTGCCACTGAGCCTACGCCTGAGAGCGCAGTTCTGATTACAAACTTTGCGTTTTACTACGGCGACAACGATAGTCCCTCTCCCACCGGGATGGGAGCGTTCTTTCCGTCGCTGAAACCAAGAGTGCCGATCCTTGGTGATCCGATGATTGGTGACCTCATATATTGCATTCAGACTTACGACACGGTTCCACGACAGATATAGAACGCGGACGGGTGGCCTGCTCCTGGCCTCAATGCCGCTCCTGGATTTGGGCTACGCGGCACATGGATCGGTAATGATAAGTCGGCTTGTAGGAAGTGATCTCCGCACATGGCATAGGTTCTGGACGGATGACGGAGTACTCGAAAACAATTCACTCAGGGGAGGTACTTCCTTAGTTCCTCGCGGAGCTGCCACGAGGAGCCCCCGTCCTTAGACGGGCGGCGCGGAGGTTTCCTCCGCGCCGATAGCGTTGAGAATACGAGTGGCGGTTTGCTGGATGTGCTGCAAACTCTCCGACAACAGCTTGGCGTCACCTTCGTAAAGTTGGATGTAATCTTGCGCTGCCGATCCTATCTCAAGCCCGATTGCTTGGCAGACAACGAATGCTACGGCCTCGGCTTCCGTCTCGCGGCTCCGCTTTGAAGTGCTGGCGCGGCGCTCGTCACGGTGCATCAATTCGTGCGCGACTTCATGCGCCAGCGTAGCGAATTCCTCAGCGGGTGTCTGGTCCGGTAGCAACGTGATCTTGCCACCTGCGGAAATGCCGCGCGCCGGGGCGATGTCCTGCGAGTATTCGAGAAGAATGCCTTGCTCAGTGACGAATTTACCGAGCCGGTCGCGGTATTCGCGGGGATCGCCATTGACGTTGCCGATTTCAGGAAGTTCTTGACCGTCCGTCTGGCTAATGTCGAACACGTAGGCGGCCCGGAACCCGACCGGGGTTGATGATTCATCAGTTTCGGCTTGTTCCACGCTTTGGCTCTTCGCTCGAACGACTGGAGCAAGAATCAAAATGCCTTTCTCGCCTTTCTTCACGAAGCGTCCCAGGTTGTGCCACGTGTGGAAGCCAGCGACGTGCGTAGCCGTTGGGTTCTGGGATGCGATAAGCATCACGTTCCGTAGACTGTACCGATGGAATCGGCCAATCGCCGCGAGGTAATTTCTCAGCGTTTCACTGTGGCCCCTTTCAAGAGATTGACTGAGCTCTTCGATTGCTTTGCTGACGATCTGTTTGGCTTGCTCGACTTTCATGATTGTTCTCCTGTTTCGGGAGCTTCTTGCCCCCTTCACCAAACAGCGAGGGGGCAAGGTCACGAAACAGAGAACGGCAGCGAAGAGATTGGTGCGTTCAGGTCGGAACGGGTCGCACGCTGGAGTGACACAGGCGTTCCGTGGCGCGAAGCGTGCTAGTGGAGACCGGAGGCGTGGGGACTTATTCGCCGGGACGCGGCAATCTCAAAGCGGCGAAAAGAGGAGAGCTGGCCCAATCTTCGCCAGGCAGAAAGACACTAGAAGGAGGATCTGGCGTGGGTTCGGGAGGAGACAGTTCGAAAGGCTGAAACGCTTCTCGCAACATGGCCGCATATTTCTTTCGGTCATAGCTGTGCCAACCTTCCCACAATGCAAAGGCGCGGACTCGATCATTTGGAACAGCGGATTCGCTGTCCGTAATGACGTATTCGATGGTCTGGCCGGGACGCAATTTCACGCCACTTCCAAAAAGCTGCTGTGCGGCAATCGCAGTGACACCAGCCTTTTGATAGTCACGCGGCTCCTTTGTGATCCGCTTACTAACGACAAGGTCCTTGATTTCGACATCTCCGCTGGCTAGCCGTTCTTCATAGCGAACCAAGACGATGCGTGCGATTTCTAGTTTTTGAAGATAGGACTCACGGTCGTAGGCCTCCGCCAATATCAAAAGAACCTCTCGCTGCATTTTGTTTATCAAGGGAGGCGTGTCGTGGCGACGGCATTCGAGTCCCCTGACTTTGACCTCACCGTCCTCCCCGACCGCAAAGAAGCGATTCGGGACTGGAACATCCTGATGCTGCTTCGATGGAAGGAAGACAACGTATCGGTAGACAGACTCTATTGCCAGAGGAAGGTGCGTTCGCTCTTCGATTTCCTTGGCAAGTTGCTCGAAGTCTTCGTGTGTTGCGCCTTCTCTCCACACATAGACGGAATCAACGATTGCATGCAACAAATCGAATCCGCGACTCTCAGCGATTTCTTTCGCCACAAGGAGGGTTTCCCTCGCCACAGCGTTGATGGCTTCGTGGGCCTCGATCTTTCCAAACCGTGCATTCTTATAGCCCGTATATCCGAAACAACAGACAAGGAGCCATTTCAGCGAGTCACGTTGCAACTTGAATCGCGCTGCGATAGTTGATTCAGACGCCTTTTGAAGTTTCTTCAATTGCGTGCGCTTGGCAATCAGCCGTTCTACCACGCGGCTAGTGATACCTCTTCTCTTCTGGCAAATGCGATAGCCCAACTCTGGTATGCGGGGTGCATCTGGGCAGCACGGACAATTGACCGTTTCGGGAGAGATATTGAAATGAGACATGATGCTTGGGAACTGGCTGACAAAATCTAGCTCTGCGACATTTGCTGTGAAGCCTAGCTTGGGCACAAAAACTAAACCGCCCCGATCTGCGGCCAGTAGTTCATCTGGTTGTTTCGGGTCTTCCGGCTCGGCCTTCTGTTCCGGTATCAACACCCCATCGCGGTGTGCCAGTTCCATTTGCATGTACGAAATGCCCGTGCCCGTCGTTGTTCGGGCCGCGTACTGAATCGGCAGTTTGGTGACACGGGCCAATTCCCAGAGTCCCGCGAAATCACACTTTTCTGAGATAAACGAATTCTGTTTGTCCACATGAACGCGACCGAAGAGAGTTATCGCGCTCGCTTTGAAAAGTATCCGGCCATAGCTCGTGTAGCTCCGTGGTTTTGATTGCTGAACGGCAACTCCTAAGTCTCGGTTCAGGTTTAACGCAAACTTCAATCGCTCTGCCTGCTGGCTCAGCAGAGGGAGAATAGTGGAGTCTCCCCACTCGGAAAGAATTACGTCGGGGTCCTCGCGTTTGAGCAATCGAGCGAAACCGAATGCCGGCGGCTCACCTGTTTCGTCGAGTTCCCAGCAAGTTCCATCCACTTCTATTTCGAGAGCAGCTGTCCGTCCATGTGTCGGGTCAATGCGCGACAATCCAGCAAGGCGAATCTGCATGATCTTAAGAGGAGGCATCTCGTAGTCGAGCGTCCATTCATCGTCGCGGCAGTCGATGCGAAGGATTCTTCCTTCGTTGTCCGCTTCGACTTCAACATAGGCGAGTGGAAAAAGTCTCTTCTCCCAGCAATAGAGCGAAGCAACCATGAGGTCGCTGTTGTAAAGCTGTAGGCGTGAGTCGAAACGATGTACCCAGCGTCCCCAGCCGACGAAGTCAATCGGGCGATGAACGGAGACTTTGAGAACTGGTCGAGTTGCATTCAGCCACAGATCGATCCTTTCGGTCAGTTGAGTCCGAAGATCGGTGGTTTGCTTCTGCGCAGCATCCTGAAGCCGGGCAAGCTTTTCCGCACTCCCGGACACATAGAATGCGGGGGCGAATGTGTCAGTCAAACGGCAGTGCTTCTGATTCCTGTCGATCAGCCACATCGTCACTCCCTGTTGGTTCGGGTAGAGGTCTAGAATCCATCCTTGCAATTTCACAAAGCACCCCTGCGTTCTGAAGAACTTTCTCGACGGCGTACAGACGCTTTTCCTGGTCCAGTGCGATGGAAAGAAGAATGGCTTCCATCGGGTTGTCGTGACACTGATAAGTGGCCGCCTGGGTGTAGCAACGCACCCTAACAAAGAGTCTGTCAAAATGCGGCTGATCCTCGCGGCGCAGCGCACGTCTAAACTTTTTCCATCGTTCTGCTGCTTGTTGAATGAGTTGAACAAATGTAGGGACGGTTCTGCCCATATTGCGCCTCCGGTGAATCAGTTCACTGAGATAAGAGTGGCGCGGTTTTCTCGCAGGTAAAGGAGAGTTCGCGATCGGAACGCGCTTTGACCTTCAACACTTGGCTTGCCTGTTTGCAAAGCTTCTGGAAGAAATCCCGTCTTTTTGTTTTGAACGAAGTTGCGTCTGAAAATACGGCAATGGAGATAGGAAGAATCGCAATCTGTCGTAGCCCTTCGAGCGCATGTTCGAACGATGCACACGCCTCTCGATCCCGGACATCCTCATCGAAAAACAAATCAGGCAAGGCAGTGACGATAAGAACGTCGGCAGCAAACGCTTCAAGAATTTTCGGGACACGCCGGATAAGTTCTGTCAGTTGAAAGCAGGTGAACGCTCGGGACACTCGAATGAGGGTGTTGAAAGCAGACGGGTCAAGTTCACGTTCCCTCGCGAAACGCGCGATCAAGAGCGGACTGATCTGATTCGCCCCGTCGAGATAAAGAACGCGCCTCTGATTGAGCAAGATTCTCGGAAGAAAGTAGTGCGAGAGTCGCGGCATCTCCGGGCAGCCGTAGAAAAGGGCCAATTCGTGGTCGGGCAATATCCACGGATTCCGGGCGGGGTGTTGCCTCGTGTGCGTTGATGCGATGGGTAAGCTCATGAAGGCGCACCATTGGTCCCTGGAAGCTGGCACCATGATAGGCGAACAAAAAGCGAACGTCAAGGACAGGGCACGGGCGGCAGTGGGTCAGTTTTCGGGACGGGCTTTTTATCAGTACATCCGCTCTGGGGTAGCGGGAACTTCGTAGTGAGGGCATCACCAGAGACAGTAGAGTCGGCTAGTTGGACCGTCGAAACCGGCCCCCTCCGTGTTTTGCCCCTCATTAGGCCCCAGATCGCTTTGGTCAATCCATTCATGGCGCTACAATCGTACGATGGCCCCGCCAGAAGTCATTCTCGACCGTTTTGTGAGAACGCGACTCCGCCACGAACGGGGATTTTCGGGCTATGTAGGTAAGCTAGACATCGAGCAAGCAGAATCGCCATCGTTCCGGTCGTTCTTGTACGTCATTCAGAAGGCGATGAATGAGGCGCTCCGATTAGAAGGCGTGAACGCTTCGGGTGGTGTCCAACATCCGCCATTTCATTTCGACTACCTTGACGTAAGCGACGGAATCAAGAATGCCCATGCCTTTCAGTACTCCGAATTCTCATTCATCGTGGTTACCCTGCCCTTGGTTGAGTTGGTTTGGCACCTTTCACATCGCCTCAGCAGATCACCAATTGTCGTAGAACTTGTGAGTCTTGATACTGGAACGGTGGAGCCAGACGCGCTTCAGGGATTGCTTTTCAAGCTTCAGCTCGCTTTTCTCGTTTCGCATGAGTATACGCACCATGTCCATCGACACTGTGCGGAGAGTCAGAGCGGAGTGATTGGGGTATGGACCGAATTTCTGCATGATATGACGTGCGGGAATATGAATTCCCAAGCTCAAGAGCTTGATGCGGACGGCTATGCCGCATATCTCGTGTTGGCGCATCTTCTTCGTGGAGAGATGCGACTGAGCGCGCTGGCGGAATTGGGTCGGGCGAACATGCCGGGCACTGATGGCGATGCGCTACTTCTCACGTGCTTCTTCTTGGCAGTGCTGGCCTTCTTTTGCGAGTTCTGGCGCGGAGACATCGACATGGCGTCGATATATAAGTTCAGGCATCCTCCCCCGCCAGTCAGGATCAAATATATGATCCAGGTTGCTGAGATGTGGTGTGGTCAAAATGGATCTGTTCCGCAATCGTGGTTCAGTGCCGCACGATTCCATGAATTGTTTCGTGTAGCGGCTGAATCCATCGGGGAAACCGCTAGACAGCCCTGGGATGCCCAGATGTCGTTCCTACATGGGGCAGATGGTGTTCAATACGACCAGCAATTATTCGAGAGGTTCGAGGCTGTGCGCCAGAATCGGGACGAACTAGCCCAAGCAGCCCCAGGAGTTAAGCATCCAGCCTGATTAGGCTGCGAAGCCAGCAGGTCACGTACCGAGCCACACGGGAAAGTCTAGCTTTCCCTCTCCCGATCAAACACGCTTTTGCATTCGGTTCTGAATTTTCGACCGTTCGGGGTTCTCGGAAATGCACTCGATCCGAGCGTTTTTTGTGCAACCTCTTCAAAAGTCAGCTTCGGATTTTCCCAAGCGTAGTCATTGAATTGACCGACGACTTCGATTTGGGCGAAGGACAGTCTTGCGTGGCCCTTGGATTTCTTCGCTTTCGAGGCAGCCATGACGAGAGTGTACCACTAGCCGGGCCGGTGTAGAATCGCGGGACGATGGCAGACATCCGCATAGGCACCAGCGCCTTTACCGCCGAAGGTTGGGTTGGTTCCTTTTATCCCGAAGGCACGCAGCCTCGGGATTTCCTGAGCTACTACGCAACGAAGTTCGACACCGTTGAACTAGACAACACATTTTATCGCACGCCTGCGCTCTCCACAGTCCAAGGCTGGAATGCGAAAACACCTCCGGGATTCATCTTTACTGCAAAAGTGCCGCAAGTTATCACTCACGAAAAAGTGCTCGTCGATTGCGAAGATGATCTCAATCATTTTCTGAAAACGATGGATGCCCTCGGTGACAAGCTGGGTCCACTCCTCTTTCAGTTCGGATACTTCAATAAATCACAATTCAAGAGCGGCGCGGAATTCCTGGCACTCCTGAAACCGTTTTTGAAGAAGCTGCCGAAGGGCTATAAGTTTGCAATCGAGATTCGAAATAAGATTTGGCTCGATCTCCAGTTTGTGGATTTGCTGCGAGAGCACGGCGTCGCTCTGGCGCTGATTGACCAAGGATGGATGCCAAGGCCGTGGGAGATGAAAAACGCTCTCGACTTAATTACTGCTGACTTCACTTATGTTCGCTGGCTTGGAGACAGGAAAGGCATCGAGGAAAAAACGAAGACTTGGGACAAGATCATCGTGGATCGGCGGGGCGACCTCTCGGAATGGGTAGAGATATTGAAGAAAGTCCACAAGCGCCGCATACAAATCCTGGCGTTCGCAAACAACCATTATGCGGGCCACGGTCCCGACACAGTTAGGTTCTTTTCCCAATTATGGGGAGCGCGCGATTGAAATCGTTGCGCGGTGACGCAGGCTCGTCGGTCGTGCATAATACCGTTGGGAGCTGAATGTACCTCTTCTGAATTTTGGCAAAAGCGAAAGATCCCGCCGCCGTTAAGCTTGGACGGAAGGGTGGGAAGGAGATCGCCAAGCGCGGCCCTGAATACTTCAGGCAGTTACAAGCCAAGCGCAAGAAGCACAAAGGCGGTCGGCCTTCCAAGTCCAAGAAACTCGCCTGAGAAGCTCATTGAATAACAACGAGCGCTCGTTGTATAATTGTACACAGTGCGGAGTGCAAAATGATAATAGGCGACCGCCTACGCGCCGTACGCGAAGAGAAAAAGCTATCCCAAGGGGATATCGAAAAGCGTACGGGCTTGCTTCGATGCTACATTTCTCGCGTTGAGAACGGGCATACCGTTCCTGCCATCGAGACCTTGGAAAAGATGGCTCGGGCGCTCGAAATTCCCCTCTATCAACTGTTCTATGACGGCGAGAAACCGCCTCCGCTTCCGACTCTTCTCAATCGACGGACTGCTGCCGACCTTGCTTGGGGTAGTTCCGGCAAGGATGGCCGTTACTTGATGAAGTTCCGTCAGCAGCTCAGCCGGATGAATGAAGGCGACCGGAGGTTACTACTCTTTATGGCTCAGAAAATGTCCCGCCACGTTGCCGGTCGGCAAGGAGGCAGGACGTAATGCGGAGCACAGTCACTGACCGGCTTTTTGCGCCTTCGACACTCGGCGTCAGTGGATTAGATACGTACACGGGCAACCGCTTGGACGGAGAAGCAATTACAAAAGGCGTACACCCGTACGGGGCAGGAAGGGGTGGCCCTATGGAATTGCAGTGTCCAAATTGTAAGTGCACAGACCTCAAGAAGGTTTCTCTCGCCTGTCAAGAGGGACTTCAGCACTTGAGCACGCGCACGCGATTACGCGGCATCGTGGTCGGGAGTGCTGGGCCTGATGTGGTTGTGGGCGGAGCGACCACGAAAGGGATACAGCAGACCGAGATCTCGAAAGCGCTGAGTCCTCCGAATAAATGGTCCTATCTAAAACTGCTTGGTTGGTCGCTCTTGGTGTTCTTGTCGCTCGCCTGGGTAGTCTTTTATGTGAACACCGTTACGAACAATTCTTCATCTGTCTTTTCGCTTCCCTTGACGGTATTTGCTGTACTCTCCGCTTGCCTGTTCGTTTCTCTCTGTTTCCTCTATTGGAACCACAACAGCTCGACCTACCCGCGACAATACGCGCGGTGGGACCGTTCGTTCATTTGTGAACGTTGCGGTACAGTCAGCCAGCAATAAATTGGTCACCTCTTAATCAGACCAGATTCCCGTAGCGGCCCGAGAGCCTGGTTCTCGGCAACCATCCGCTTCTGCGCGGCCAGCGCTCTCACAGCAAGTTATTTTGTTGGGAACCGACCTGCCACCTCGCCCATCGCGGAGTCGATGAGTTTCATGGATTTCACTAGTTGCCCCCAACCATGGCCCAGTTCGTGGTGAGAAATTGCTGAATGCCCGCACCTGGTCGGTATCCTGCATATAGAGATGCGAACGCGTCTTTAGCATCTGAAAATGAGCCATCGGGAATCACTCTGAGATGCTTAGCAAGAAAAAGGAGCGCCAGCGTTGGCGCCCGGGATTCGCCCTGATTGCAGTGAATTAGCACTGAGGCGCCACGGTCGTGGTGTTCACCGGCAAATAGAAGGAAATGCGCGAAGGTTTCGATTTTGAAGAGAGGTACGGGCGGATCGATGATGTTTAGGTACAGATCATACGGGTTCGGGAGAACAAGATAGTTAGGATGCATGGGCGAGAGGCTTCCCGTGTAACCAACGGATCGCTGGTGGCAGGGAGATTTGCAAGCGTGCACAACCGCCAGATGATCGGAGCCTGCTCGGCAGGTCCCTCCATCGCCGATGTAAAGCCTGTCGTGCATCGTGACCATAGATTTGTCCTGTGTGGATTCTTACTCTTGATCGGACTACCGGCCCTGTCGAGATTCTTCCATACTGGCACCGAGACCGGAAAAGGGATATAAGCTGTTAAGGCCCCCAAGACATTCCGGATTGAGAGAACTAGCTTTTCGAGTTAGTTCCTCCTACATCTGTTGATGGAATGAAGGAATCCTTAATCTTCAGTTGTCGGTTCACGGCAGGACCAACATGCGCAAGACCCTCGTTGTCCATAATCGCCATGCTTTGCGAACCTACCGAACCCGAGCCGCACTAGGTGCGGAACTGGGGCTCCAGATGTTCACGATCGAACAACTGGCCGCCCGCCTAGCTGGAGGATTTCTACGGCCGATCGATCCAGATGACTTCAATGCGGCAGTCGGGGCTGCGCTTGCAGTGCCAATGGGTGAGCTTGACGCAATCAAAACGCTTCCCGGTTTCCAGCGCGCGGCTGCGGCGTCTTTGAGCAAGGCGTGGACGGCAGGCATGAACCTCGCAGAGGAGTCTGAATCCGTCACCGACCCCACCGCAAAAGCGCGGCTTTCTTCCCTCGCTATCCTTGAGCGGGAGGTACTTGCTCGCCTGCCCAAGAACCAACTCAGGCCCCGCGATCTCGTCACGGTGGCGTCGAAGCACGCCCGCCATGCACTCGCGATTTTTGGCCGAATCGAAATTCATGGACGTACCGAGATGTCGCCGATTTGGCGACCGTTGTTGTCTGTGATGGGCCAGAGCACCCAGGTCGTCTGGATGGCCGAAGCAAGACGCATGCCGGACTGGATTTCATCAACCGGAATCGCAGTGGAAAGGAGCACAGCACAGCGACCGACCGTCAGCGCATTCTCTTGCGCGAGCCCTCGACATGAAATTCTAGAAGCTCTGCGTTGGGCACGTCGGCATCTTGTCCAAGGCGCATCGCCTCAGCAAATTGCGATCACGGCCGCCGCGCCCGAGGCCTGGGACGACCACATGTTGGCGTTGGCAAAGGCTGCTAATCTGCCAATTCATTTTGTCCATGGGCGTGGAGCGCTTACGACCGCCGAAGGTCAGCTTGCCGCCGCGCTTGCCGAGGTATTGTTGCGCGGCTTCTCTCGCGCGCGTCTTACCCGTCTCGTAGCGCTCCTGCGCTCTCAAAATCCACGCTTCGCCGCTCTCCCAAGCGACTGGTGGCGCTTGCTTCCGGATGAGGCGCCATTGCTTGACGCATCACGCTGGCTGCGCACCATCGCAGCGCTCACGGCTGAGAATTTCTCGGACGGTCAGGATCATCGACCCCTGCTCCGCGAGATCGTCGAGACTGTTAGCAAGGGGCTCGACTCGGCGGGATCGATTGGCGAACTCCTGCTTTCATCGCAGGCGCTTTCCATCTGGCGGAAAGCGCTCGCTGAAGGTCCTCCAGCCGCCCTCGATGTGATACTCGCTGGCCTTCGAGTTGATGACCGTCTGGAACCGGAGGCAGCGATACTTTGGGCACCGGCGTCGGCAGTTGCCGCCGTGCCGAGGCCCTTCACATGGCTCGTTGGACTCACATCTCGGTCTTGGCCGCGACGAGCCGGCGAAGACCCGCTGCTACCGGACCACGTCATAACTGCTGCGCGGATCGATCCACTGCCTGTGCATCAGGCTGATCGACGGGACTTCCGAACGATTTGGGATATGACGACCAACGAACTTGTCTGCTCGCGGGCCCGGCGCGACAGCGAGGGGCGACTTAACGGCGTCTCGCCGCTTTACCCGCGCACCTTGCGCGAGATCTATCTCGCTCAAAGCCGCGAACCAGAGCACGCCGCGAGCGCGACTGACCGGCTTCTCGCACGAGCTACGGAGTTCGCAGCACTCCCGCTCGCTCGCGGAGCGCATCTCACTTGGATCGACTGGCATCGCGCTGTAATTACAAGTCACGACGGTTTGATCCGGGCGAATCATCCGCTTTTGCTTCGGGCGCTGGATCGACGCCAATCGGCATCGTCTCTGGTGAAGCTGCTACGCGATCCGCTTGGGTATCTATGGACGTACGGCTTCGGTTGGTCGGAGCCCGAAGAGACCGACGAACCGCTCACCCTGGATGCGCTAGCATTCGGCAATCTATTGCACGAGATCCTCGAAGATGTGGTGTCCCAACTCGAGATTGCTGGACCAGGCGGCTTCGCGAGGGCTTCGAGTACAGAATTAGTTCGCGCGATCGAGGCGGCCAGCGAAAGAGTATCTGTCCGTTGGGGGGAGACACGGCCTGTGCCGCCACCAGTTGTGTGGCAACGCAAGCGCGCAGAGGCGGTCCAGTTAGCCCGGACCGCTCTTTCGTACCGCGAGGACCCGCTCTCCAACCAACTGAGTTGGGCAGAGATTCCCTTTGGTGGTGACCGGAGGGCTGATTCCCTTAGCGAAGAAGCTCGCGACGCGCTGCCCTGGGACCCCAGAATGCCTGTTAATATTCCGGGTACCGGGATTCGAATTGGCGGTTCGATCGATCGCCTTGATCTAGCTGGTGACCGAACGCGCGCACGCGTCACTGACTATAAATCAGGAAGACTCAGTGGTAGACCTCCGCAGCTCAAGGGAGGTGCGGAACTTCAGCGCTGTCTCTATGCGTACGCTGTCACGGTGCTCCTGTCGGAGCGACCGCAGGTCGAGGCTCAGTTACTCTACGCTCGGAAGGATGGTCGAGGTCTACAGTTAGAAAACCCAGAAGCTACCCTTGAAAAACTCACCCGTTATCTCGCGATTGCTGCCGCCTCATTTGCGAGCGGAAAAGCGCTTCCTGGCCCTGCTGCCAACGAGGCTTGGTATGATTTGGCGTTCGCGTTGCCTGGCGGTGCCAAGGAAATATATCTCGCCACGATGATGCCTCTCGTCGCGCAAGAACTCGATGCGCTCGCGCCACTTTGGGGAGAGTCCTGAGATGGCTGACGCACCCGCACCAACTGGTCTTCCCGATGCTACGGCGCGCCTCGCCGCGCTGACCGACCATGATCGAACTCTCCTCGTGGAGGCCGGCGCAGGCAGCGGCAAGACCGCTCTCATGGCGGGGCGCGTTTCGCTGCTCATCGGCGCGGGGGTTCATCCCAAGGAAATCGTTGCGATAACCTTTACGGAAGCCGCGGCCTCGGAACTCCTTGAGCGCATCGAGCGATTCGTACAATTGCTCCTTGGAGGTGAGGTTCCGGTTGAGTTACGAGAAGCTCTACCGCAAGGGCTCACAACCGCGCAACGTGAGAATCTTGAAAGTGGCGCGCGCGCGCTTGACGAAATCACCTGCACGACGATTCACGGCTTCTGCCAGCAATTGGTGAAGCCCTATCCCGTGGAGACCGGTATTGATCCGGGAGCAGCGATTATCGATCCGGCTGCGGCTCAGATCGTCTATCAGGATCTGATGGAGGCTTGGCTCTCGGCTCGGTTCGGACGCGACAGAGGTGCCGAAGGATTAGGGCGTATTCCGCCCATTGCTGACGCAGGCGGTGAGGAGGATTTTTTCACGGAGCTACTCGTGAAGGCACCGGATGAAACGCTTGAACTGATCAGCAAGACCGCGCAATTTCTCAAACTTCACCGCACGGCGCATGCGCCCGCCGCGACTGTCGATTCATCAACGTTTACGCGACTCGCTGAAGTGCTCAGTGAATGCGCGGCCTGGTACAATGCCTGCGGCGTCGTGGAGCCGACTACCGGCGACCTCATTGAGGACCTGACTCGGGTTGCAACTCTGGCGCGAGAGGCGTCCTCCCGACCGCTCACCGGGCGCCGCATCGCCGAACTTCTCTTCCACACACCTCCGCTAGCATGCAAGAAGGACGAAACTGCGTTCAAGCAATGGGGCCGCAAGAGGAAGTGGAAAGAAGCGGCCAAGAGCGCAGGCCGTGGCGCCGCTCACGGAGACCAAATGAGCACCACGGGCGAGAGATTTTATCAGGCATGTGGCACCGCCTACCAAGATTTCTGCGCCGATCTAGGCGCATTGGCGTTTCAGCGCTTCGTCGTCGAGTTCGATGCCCTTAAAAATCTCTATCGTGATTACAAGCGCAAAGCCGCGCTGCTCGATTTCGACGATCTGCTCCATCACGCGCGCGATCTTCTCAAGCGCAACGAGCCTGTGCGCCAAGCTCTCGCGCGCCGCTTTCCGCGCATCTTGATCGATGAGTTCCAGGATACCGACCAATTGCAGGCCGAGATCATGTGGCGACTTGCGGGCGATGGAGATGCGGCGTTGCCTTGGCTGGACCGCGCAATTCGCCCTGGAGCCCTTTTTCTCGTCGGCGATCCGAAACAGGCAATCTACCGCTTTCGTGGTGCAGACGTGGACACCTACATCGCCGCCAAGCAGGTTCTCGCAACCCGCGATCCCGGCACGATCCTCGAAATCACAGCTAATTTTCGCTCGCAGGCCCCTATCCTGGATTTCATCAACTCCCATTTCTCCAGCATGCTTGATGGATCTCAGGGGCAGCCGGGGTTTACGGCTCTGACTCCCGTGCGCGCTCTCGGCACCGAGCTGAGCGTTGCCGCCTTTGAGATTGCGCTCGATGACCAACAGCGGAATCCTAGAGACGATTTAGTAGTCGATTTAGTGCGTCATCAGGAAGCAGAAATTGTCGCGGCTATCCTGCGGCGTCTCATCGGCGCCTACCCGGTTTGGGACACCGCCTTGCACAGATTCCGTCCCGCGCGCGCGGGCGACATCGCGCTCCTCGCTCCGACCGGTACCAGCCTTTGGATTTACGAACGCGCACTCGAAGCGCGTGAGATCCCGATCGCTACTCAAGCGGGAAAAGGCTTCTTTCGCCGCCAGGAGGTCCAGGACCTGATCGCGGTCGCGAGAGCGATTGCCGATCGTCGTGACACGTTTGCGCTCGGTGCATTATTGCGCGGGCCGCTGGTTGGACTTACAGAGGAAGAGATAGCCGATGAAATCGCCTCGCTGCAAAACGGGGCTGGGACCACAGAACGGTTCCACCTCTGGACAGATCCGACCCGCATCAATAATCCGGTTCTAAAGCAAACCATGCTGGTCTTGCAAAATCTAGCCCGCAAAGCCCGCCGTACAACTCCTTACCAGCTTCTTGCCGAGGCGGTGGAGGAACTCCAAGTCCGCCCAATTCTCAGTGCGCGCCATCCACGTGGAGCCGAGCGGGCGCTCGCTAACGTCGAACTTGTGCTGGAGATGGCACGAGCATACGCCGCGCGTGGCATCGCTGATTTTGCCCGCGCATTATGGGAGCGTTGGTCAGATGAGGATGCTCAGACCGAGGGACGCCCCGATGCTGAAGCGAACGCGGTGTCTCTCATCACGATCCACTCGGCCAAGGGGCTCGAATGGCCAATCGTCATCCCTATCAACTCAACGACTTCGCTCTGGTCAGACACTCATTTTCTGTACAGGCGTTTTGACGATACTGTGCACTTCAAGGTTTTTGATTTTCCGAGCCTCGATTATGACACCGTCGCTCAGGCAGAGAAGGAAGCGCAGCGCCGCGAGCGCGTGCGGCTCTGGTACGTCGCGCTTACCCGTGCGCGTGACCTCCTCCTTCTGCCGCGGCAGACTGAACGAATCCCCGGCGACTGGCTCAGCCTGGTCACACTCGACATCGATTCGCTTCCTCTCCTTGATCTGACAAACTTCAACGGGTCGCTGGCCCGTTCCGCCGAAAGCATTGTAAATGTCCAGGATCTCGCAACCTGGGAACGCGAAGCGGCGATAATCGCAGCGTCGGAGCGTCGAATCGGATGGCACCAACCTAGCCGCCACGAGGGGCCTGACAGTTCCGTAGAAGCGTCTGAGGAGATATTCGTGGGGCCAGAGGCCCCTCTGGAACGCTTGCCGAGGGAGGACGACGAAATAAAAGCGATCCAGGGTGGGCGCGAGCGTGGGGTAATTTTGCATAAGCTACTGGAAGAAGTGCTCACGAGAGAGACAGATGAGAATGTGGCCGCGCTCCAAGCACGAGCCGCCGAACTCCTCGCACAACTGGGGCTTATGGATACCGAAGATGCCGCCAAGGGTTTCTCAAGCAGTGAGATGGCCTCCGCTGTCAATCGTGCGCTCCAACTTCCGGACGTTGCCGCACTTCGCCCACGCCTTCAGCCTGAATTCCGGGTTTATGCTGGCGTCCAGGCCGGTCAAAAAATGTCTCTTACCGTTGGTATCGCCGACGCGGTTGCTTCCGACGAAAGGGGACACGTCGAGGCGGTCATCGACTGGAAGAGCGATGTCGATCCCACGCCCGGCCAGACCGATACCTATCGTGCGCAAGTCCGCGACTATCTAGCGGCGACCGGAGCACAGCTCGGGCTTGTCGTCTTTCTAACCTCTAACCGAGTTGAGCGGATTTCGATTTGACCCGAGCACAGGAAAGCCCGTCCACTTTGTCCGAGCAGCTTCATTCAGCCGTCGGTCCCCGGAACCTCTGTCATGAGGGCGACGCCTGGGTCCACGATGTTCCTCAGGTGTACGGCCCTGGGGCCGTGGTGCGCGATAATGCGCGAATCCTTCGCGAGGCGTGGGTGCTAGGACGGGTTGAAGACTACGCACAGGTGTGCGATCTGTCGATTGTGGCGGCTGGCGCTTATGTAGGCGCATATACAGTGGTGATGCGGAGCGATGCTATCGCCCGCATGGCACCGCCAGTTCCCCAGCCTGTGACGGGATTGTGGCGCGCGGCTCTTGGATAGTGTCGAGAGCTTAAGTGAGCTATTGGGTAGTGTCGAGCGGGCTGCGATTTGAGATCAAATCTCTTCGTTCGCGTTCACTAATCCCATCTCGACTAGAAAGCGAGAAGGTGCCTTCCGCCAGCCTCGGTAGCTTTTTGCGCGGCTGAGCATAAGGCATTCCTTGGTGCGAGTGATTGCGACGAAACAATTGCGCCGTTCCTCTTCCATTTCTGGGCTCACGTCCCCCTTTTGCCTGCTTTGGAACGAAGGCATCACGTCTTCGGCCAGGCCAATCACGTAAACGCAGTCAAATTCTCTTCCTTTTGCTCCGTGTATGGTAATGAGGGTGACGGTGTCTGGTTTCGGCGAAGGCTCCTTTGATCGCAACTGAAGTTCCTGCAAGAACTCGTCCAACGGTGCATTCTTTCCGATGTGGCCCGCTATATCCCGACTCAGTTCCTTCCATGCGGCCATGTCTTCTCCAAGATCGGAATCTGCGGCAGGGCCGACGAGCTTCTTTCCGAACTCTCCAAGAATGGCTTCGATAGCCGGTTTAACACCCGATGGGTCGGTGGCGCACGGTAAAAGCAGTGTCAGGAGATTCGTCTCGGTGGCTCGAATACCCTTTTGCGCGCCTGCCGTTTCTAGCCAAGTAACTAGGTAGGCGCGCCCTGTTGTCTCGGCATCCGTAATGACCTGTTCCACTGAAACGGCAGAGTCCGCTAAACGGTTAAATGCCTCGACCAGAACAGCCACGTTTCGGCGGTCCAAGGGACGCGCGATCTGGCGAAGTGAGGCGGCGAGCCACCGAAATTCCGCAGATAGAAAATTGTCCCGGCGTTGAGCGATTACGGAAGGCACTTCGCGTTGCTGCAACGCTTTATGCATGCGATCCAAAAGCGCTCTCGTCCGGGCCAAAACCGCTGCTTGTCCCCATAGGGAACGATCGCGCCCCGCAATCTCCTGGGCAATGCCCGCCGCTTCCTCTTCATCCGTATCGAAGACCCGAAGCTGGATATGCTCTGACGGCGGATACTTCAGTTCCGTCTTGCCTGCAATAAGGGGCTTTTTTGTGCTCGTCCGCTGCGCGTTGTACACCACGAGACGGTTTGCAGCTTCAACGATGGCCGCCGGACAACGGTAGTTGGTCGGCAACTGGATCAACTGGGCAGAAAAATCGGTCAGGAAAGATTGAATCTGCTTGTAGCTTGCGCCGTTCCATCCATAAATTATCTGATCATCATCGGCCACCGCAAAGATACTGCGGAACCCGTCTCCCGCCAGAGTGCGCACAAGCTGGTACTGTGCGCTGTTCGTGTCCTGGAATTCATCAATGAGCCAATGCGGGTACGACCTCCGATACCGTGAGGCAATCGCCGGGTAAGTCTTGACAAGACGATACGCTTCAAAGATCAGGGAATTAAAATCCAAGGCATTGACGCGGCGCAGTTCGTCTTCATAGAGCTGATACGTTGCCACGACCCTTTTGGCGTCGTCCAGACTCGCTAGCGCAGCCCCGGCTGCCTCTGGTTCGATAAGCTTTGATTTCAGCCGATCGATCAAGGCCAAGTATTTCACGTCGTCGGGGCTTGCCTGTTTTCCTTCAGACCGCGCGCGCTGTAAAGCGTCTTCCAGAACCGCTTTCCGATCATCATCGGCTGAGTAAATCGCGAAGTCAGGGTTGATCCCCAAGTGTACGCCGTGCTGCCTTAGGATTTGCCCGCAGAAGCTGTGAAAAGTACCGATGGTGGCTCGGTCTTCCAGACCAGGAACAAACCCCGCCACTCGGCCTTTCATTTCATCGGCGGCCTTATTGGTGAAGGTCAGTGCCAGCACGCGGAAATTCTGGTCTCTCGCTCTATCCAGCAACCGCGCGATGCGGCAAGTAAGCACCTGAGTCTTTCCCGAGCCCGGCCCTGCCAAAACCAGCAAGGGACCCTTGTCCCATTCAACAGCTTGCCGCTGTATATCAGTGAGCTTCAGTAAAGCAGATTCAAGAGGGCTGTCCGTCATATGAGGCCTCTCAGGCCGGTAATGGCATCCCGGAAAGCCTGCGGCATGCGTGGGGCCAAAGTCGCATCGGCAGCGATGCGAGCAGAAAGCTCCGCTGCATAGCGCGTTTTATTATCGTCGAGGCATCTCTCAAGCCCCGCCCGATCAACCGTGAGGGCGTTCGCTTCCCCAATGCTTTGAAGCACCGCCCGGAGTTCTGGTTCAAGGCCATCCGCCAGGAGTTGCTGCTCCAATGTCCCCGCAGGCAGCGTGCTGCAACGCTGGGCCACGTGCGCTGCGGTGAACTCCCGCGCCGAAATGGCGCGCACGTAGCCTACCCCGGCAGGATCGCCGTCAAAAACCGCCATCCACGGGATCCCAAGCGCCCTCGCCAAGGCTGCAAAAGTTGCGGGATGGCCATTGTTCACAGCGTCAATTACTGAGACGCCGTGTTCGTCAAGATCGTAGCCGAGGGCGCGGGCCAGGGCATGAACAATCAGATATTCGCCTTGCCCTTCCACAATCAGCCATCGTCTGGCAAAAAATATCTCCCCACGTATTCGGCGGGCGAATGTTTCCAATGCACGCAGCTCGTGATCCGACATGTACAAAAGGGACTTTTCGCGTAGCTCTCGGAGCACGCCTTGAATGACTGCCCTTTCCGCATGAGTTCCATAGCATGTGAGTAAATCCCGGTAGGTGGCTACTTCAAGCTTTCCGCCTACGGTGAGCGTTCGCGCCGCCCGGTCATAAGCAAGAAGCCCGCCCGTCCCCGCCACGACACCATCCAGCGCAGGCACATGCGGCACTCGCGCCGAGAAACTAGGCGGAAGCCAGCGTATTTCCGTTCCGTTCTCCGTAAGCTGCACCAGCCGAAGGTCTCGGAAAGGCACACGCTGGACGAAATAAGGTGAATGCGTCGTAATGATCTTCTGTCCGGGTAGCGCACTCACGTGTGTCCACAGCGTCCGCGCCGCTTGCGGGTGCAGGTGCGTTTCGGGTTCTTCAAGCGCGAGCACAGGTGTACTTTCTGGCTCGTATAGCTCTGCAAGCAGATGCTCGACAAAGGCTTGGAACAAGAAAATTACCGCAAGGCTTTGGACGCCCTGCCCATGCCTCTGTAGCGGGAGCCATGGCCAGTGCGGCTCATTCCGCAAGATGATCTCAGCCTTAGACAGGAGGTCCCAGGACTTCAATGGAACCAGTCTTAGATCGACTTGCCCATCCCGGTCACGTGCCGCCACACGCGTGGCTCCGGAGAGAGTATTCGCGATTTGCGCCAGCCGTGGATCGGTGCGCAACAGCTTCTTATTCAGAAGATCGAGTACCTTTTGGACGCGTCCTTCCAAAGCCGGTGGTATCTCCACTGCTTTCAGCAGGCGTCCCCAAAACTGTGATCGCGCCGAGAACTCATCGTCCGCGTCTCGAAGTGCGCTGAGATAAAACACGGGAACGTACTGCCAGAATCGCTCCAGATTCAGTCTGCGGGCAGAACCCGCAACTAGTGGTTGACGGGCGGCATTCAAGAACGCCCACGCAGGCTGAAAACAGCCCTCTGCGGCGCTCCACGCGCAGGTCACACGCAGAGTGATGGAGTTTTTTCCTGTCGTGGGGTCTGTTTGAACGATTTCGTCAACCGCCTGTACTATCTCATCCGGCCATTCGTGCGGAGCCGCCTCTTCAGCGCGCAGCTCGATAGCAATGCCCGCCGAGGCCTTTGGGTCATCGTTCTCGTGCGCTAGGTGAACGTCATACTCCGTGAAGCCAGTCCCGCGCTGTCCCCATCGCCTCGTAAGAGCAATACGCACCGCGTCGAGGATGGCGGTCTTTCCTGCATTATTCGGGCCGATAAAGACGGTTGTCTCCCCAAGCTCTATATCGAGGGCTTTTATGGAGCGGAAATTTTCAATCCGCAGGGATGTGATTCTCATGGCATCACCATGACGTTGCCCTTCTCCATATCGAAGGTGCTATTGCTCGTGAATTCCAGCGTTCGACTGTTCTTCTTAACCGTCACCGCACCATTTTTCGGACGTGCCTTGGGAATCTCCGCTTCGATTCCCAGATTGACGCGAACCGACGATCCGACGAGGCCAACGAGACGAGTACCTCATTCCCACGTCGAGGTTTTGAATCCCAGGCTCTTTGCATTCTCTGACACTGCGCGCTTGATCTGGTCAGTGGCACCGTTTGGGAAATTGGCAGTGATTTCCACTGTGATCTTGAGTTCAGCTTGGGGATCGGAGGCGAGATTGCTGATAATTTCGTCTGCCAGTTGCACGAGCCGCATTTTCGCCGTCGCCGAGTTCACTTCCACAGAACCATAGAAAGACTTCGCTTTCCCCGTGCCTGTCGCAGGAACGGAGCTTGCTCCACCCATCGGGGATTGCGAAGGCACAGACCGACTATCAGGCGCTCCTGTCGTCGGCGGAACAATGCCAGGATCGGGTTTCACGTCTATGGGTAAGTTTGCTTCATATCGCTTCGCAACTTCTGGCTCGATCAGCAGCAGCGTGTCGTCGAATTGAACATTGGCGTCACCGAATTTAAATCCCTCAAAAACATCGCCGGTCTGACCGTATGCAGTGCCGAAGAAATCCTTGCTCCCCGCGCCCTTAATGATGGCCTGTTCCAGCACGCCGCGGCCATTGAGGCGTGGCAGGTAAAGGTAGCGCTGCATGTCCTCCCAGAAGGCCATTGCACCAACCGCGTCCTTGCCATCTTTCCAATAGAGCTTCTTCAGCGTATCGCGCAAATGTATCGGAGACCAAGCGCTGATAACCAGCTCATTGTCGTGACACACCCGCTGGATTTCAGCACCCAGAGCTGAGCCACTGGTGTTCAGCGGAAATGCTTCAATCGTGGGCTGGCGATCCACAGGTGTGGCCTGCACCGGGCATAGGAGCCACTTGTAGCACTCTCGTGCTACCCGAGGCAGCACGTCTTCAGCGGACTGGAGTTCCTTCTTCGCTTGCTCTTCCTGAAGGCCGTCAATATTCAGTCGTTTGCCTTTAACGTCCTCGACGATGGAGTTCCATGCAAGGGCCGTGCGTACACAATCGCGCACGCGGGTCAATGAGGCATGATCTGGGGCAATGAAAATAAGCCTATTCCCACGGTATCGCGGCTTTTGGCCGTGATTGCGGACAAAATCCAGCACCTCTTCGGAGGCGATGCGCATCTCCTGCTTGCTGTAAAACTTTTCCGGCGAAAAAACCACTAAGCGCAGTGCCCCGTCATCGGGCACGTCTGCGTGCGGCGTGAAGATGTGACTACCCTCAAAGAATGAGGCTCCGGGCACGAGCTTGCGCAGCACTTCGGCCAGTTTGCCGCGCACCTCGTTTTGATCGTTGAACCGCCCCTTCCGGTCTTCCATCTCCCGACGCAGGTTGGCGCGGGTGTCAAACCAGAATCGCGTAGCGTCCTGAGTCTTATCGCCAGAGGAGTTCAGATAATGAAGTCGGTCGGCCAACCGGTTGAGTGCGTCGGAGAAAGTTGAAGACGATTGTCCTGGCTGCATACATCCCAGAAGCACACGGGCGCGATCCAAACCGCGAACAACACCTTTTTGCATTCCAGCGGCAGATGGTGCACTGCCTAGGAAAATTGTCCGGGCCACACGGCAGGCGGCATTAACGGCACCAAAGCGCGGCTCCTTCGTTTCTAGTTCCGTTGTCTCAGCGCGTTCGCCGTCGATATCTTTTTCCAGCACCGCATCCCAACCAGGTGCCAAGTAGTAGGTCAGCTCATTGCGGGTATTACCGTCGTAAAGCGGCAGGCTGCCGGGCAGAATCATGAGGTCCTGATTTTGATCCTTCCAAAGCCGGTAGATGACCTTCGCCATCAGCTTCAGCGCTCCGCGAGTACGCTGAAAACTTTGAAGAGTCGTCCAGTCTTCGTATAGGCGGTCGAACACTTCCGGATGAATAGGGTAAGCCTGCACCAGTCGATTGAAATACCGTGCTTCCTGTGTCTCCGACGGAAGCTTTGCTCCTTCTGCGACGTAGGCACTGGCAAAGGCGCGGCACACTGCATCACGCCCTGAGATGTCGCGAACCGGCTCGAAGAGCCGACGGCGAACAATCTCAAAAGCCTCTTCAGTCGCGACAGGCTTCCATAGGGCTTGCAAACGTCCGAATGTTTTCTCTAACGCCTGGAGCGCCGCCATTCCTCGATTGCTCCCGGCTTCAACGTCGGACTCCGGTAAAGACGCCAGCATGATAGCGGTAGGCACGAGCTTGATGGCCTCAGTGAGTGCCTGTACAAACGATAGATTGCTGTCATAGCTGCCACCACTCAGCACCTGACCATTGGGAAATTGGCGAATGTAGGCGACCAGCTCGTCCACGAGCACAACACACGGCGCGTAGGTTTCTAGCAGCATCTTCAGCACATTCTTGCCGGGTGAGGTGCCGGTCGTGTCGGCATCTTTCACGAGCGCGTAACCTTCGTCGCCACCGAGTTGCCAAGCCAGATCGCCCCACAACGTGTTGACGATTTGGTTGCCATATTTCCACGCTTGCCCAGGTGCACGGGCAGTGCCGTCGAGCACAACTACGCGGGCTTTAGGTACGTCCATGATGCCCGCGTGATCGAGTAGATCAGGAATGCCGAGCAAGTCCTTGATTGGGCAGCTCCGAGTGGCGAGGTGGTAGACGGCTAGCATGGTGTGCGTCTTCCCACCGCCGAACGCCGTCTGAAGTTGGATAACCGGGTCGCCGCCCTGGCCGTTTAGCCGCCGCGCCACCGAAGTAAGCAGTAGGCTCATACCTTCCGTTATGAAGGTTCGCTGAAAAAACGCGGTTGCGTCCTGGTATTCAGGCGTGGCCTTGCCCGTGTGCACGGCAGTGATGTCGGCGGCGAACTCCGATTGAAGAAACGTGCCTTCGAGCACGTCGGCATGGGGAACGGCTATTTCGCGCCACGGTTTCATCGATTTTTGCTCCAATCTAACGCCATGTCACTCAAAGAGGGTCCCTTGTTTTTTCTCAGTTGGTATAACACTGGCAGCTGTCTCAATACCGGTCCAGGACGTTATGAGTTCGTTGTAAGCGCGTGCGTCCTCGGCCCAGCCGAGGCGTTCACACAGCGTGTGAAGGCGGTAGGCCAACTGACGAATCGCCTCGGATTTCCCGGTCAGGGCCGCAAGGAGCTGGCCCGCGCCACTTTCTCCTTCATTCTTTAGAGCACGGATAAACTGGTGCAGAGCCTCCCACACGGGCAGCCGGGCATCCGCTTGGGGATTCCAGTCCGCCGGATATTCGGACCACTTGCGAAGGCGAACTACACCACCCCCAGATTCCACAACACCGGCGTGTCGTACACCCTCAACGCTTGTGCCCTTGGCGCGAGCGAGTGTATCGGCTTCGCCGAAGCGGCCTTCTTTCCACCCGTTTTGCTCAAACCAATGGAGGCAGAATTGGGTATCAGGATCGAAATCGTCTTCGGCCAAAAACCGATTGATGAGCTGGAGGGCCGTGCGAACGCTCATGGGTGTGCCTTCAGCTTCCAACACGGCGGCGTATTTGGAAAAGACGGCCATACCAGGTCCAATGATGGCTTGCGACAGATCGACCGGGGCAACGGGTGAACGATCATCGCCGGAGCCTTTGGTCATTTCATCGAGGGCCTCTGGCAGCACGGCGTTCAATTCGCGTTGGAATTCTCGGCGGGAAATTGTCGCAGCGTCCGACGGACGCTTGCGACAAACCAGAAGAATGCTGGAAGCGAGTGCGTTGGAGCCTTGCCCGCGCATGCGGGATGAGTTTTCCGTTCGCAGCGGCCAGGTGCCGCTAATCTGTAGTTCTGCCTGGATCACCGCACCGAGAAAAGTGACCCAACCTGTAGAAGTCGTTCCCAACTCCTCATTCGTATCCGATTGTTTAAAGGCGTAGTAAATCGTAATCGGCATTTCTGGATGCGCCTGGTTCGCCAAACTACGCATGGCGGAAGTCATCCCATGTAAAAAAAATGTTTCGGCCTCCTCTTTGCCACCGTGCCGAAATGGAGTGGCAACAAGTTCCTCATCCTTTGGCACCGTGATAGTCGCAAAAAGTTCTGGGTATACCGGGCGAAGCGCGCGACGCAGCCAGACATAAAAAAAATCCGAAAGATCTGCGTACCCGATATTGTCGTAATACGGAGGATCGGTAGAAACGACCTTTCCTCTTGAAATAGTCTGCGTTTGTGCGTCGGCTTGGCTAGCAGTTCCACGAAACCACGGTTGAGTGTGCTGAAAGCTTTTTGCGAAGGCCTTAGAAAAACCATCAATGAGGACTTCCCAAGACCCCGAAGAATCGCCAAGTGGGTTTGCCTCAGCAAAATCCCAAATCATCGGAACAGCTTGCCGGCCGAATAGCTGGCGCGGGCATTGAGCAATTGGTTCCCATCTGCAGAGAGAGTTCCCAAGATCGGCCATCTTATCAACGACGAAGGCCAGATAGACGCTGATGGCTTCGGCATAGGCAGTTGCGCCGGTACCTCCAGAAGCGAGACCTTTGCCGTCGTCGGAGAGACCGCTGGTGAGTGCGTCTTCACGGATTTTGTGCCGCGCCTCGCTAACAAGATCACTGAATGTCGTCAATGCCGCCAACTGTCGGGGCGTGAAGAGGTCGCTCCATTTTGTCAGGCCATAGTTGCCAACACGGAAACCGAGTGCTTGCTGAAAGAATTCTACGTCCGGCTTCCAACCCGATTGTGCTCTGGCAGCAACGCCCTCGATCTCTGCCGTCGGTGCAAGATAGATCCTGCCACGGGCACCTTCAGCGACGATGCCCATTAAGCGCTGGCGCATTTGTCCAGCTTGAGCCTGATCTTTGATGTAACGACCATCGATAACAGCGTCCGAGACGATGCAGCGAAAATTCGCCCCATGACCTGCGGCCTTGGTGCCGTTTTCCGCTTCTGGAGGTGGCGTCCCGAGTTTCAAGGTGAAGTGATAGTGATCACCATTCACGACAGGCATAACGTAAGCTTCCTTGCCTTCCTTGCTGGAAAGAACAAAAGAGGCTGCAAGAGGAACGTCCACATGAGAAAAAGCGGGGTTGGGGCTTTTAACTGTGCGCGCCCAGATCCAGGCGATGACGGTGAGCTTTCGGCCAACGAGCGGTTTCAAGTCGGGTCTTTCGCGAGCCATATCTATAGTAATTTCCACCTGCGGGTATAGGTGACCAATCCGTTTGTGGGCCTCGGACCGAATCCACGCGCCATAACGACGCACGTCTTCAGCAAGACCATTCATACCCGGCGCGGATTGGGTGAGTGCGAGTCGTTTACCACTCTTAGAATCGATTTCTGGCCCTATAGGTGGTCGTCCGACGAACTTGGGAGGGATTTCGAGCATGGCCTTATTGATGAGCACAGCCACGGGGTTAAGGTCTGATGCGTAAGCCTCCAGTCCGAGACATTGCGCCGCCAGGGGGATGGCACCCCCGCCAGCAAAAGGGTCGTGGAACGCGGGGAGCTTATCGGGATTGAACAGTTCGGCAGCTTCCGGATGGTCCTTGTTCAATTCACATGCGTCGCGCCATGAGCGGCGAATCTCGACGCGGGCACATTCTAAGACTTCCTCGTTTGTGGTGTTTTCCCACCGTACTAAGTCCTCGATGATTTTGAATAAGCGCTTACGCTCAATTGCAGCGTCCTTTTTGTTCTTGCCATATCTGAAGCCGCCCCCCTGCTGATAACCGGGATCGTTGACGAGTTGGGCAAAGATGACAGCACGCGCCGCAGCCAGTGGCCGCCGAGCCCACCACAGGTGCAACGACGACGGATGCCCTTGCCTGACGGATTTCTCGTCCGCCGCCGCGACGTTGATGGCATCTAGCGGCAGAGCGACCTCGATGAGTTTGCGGGGAGATTTGATGGAGTAAGACATACTTATGGCTCCGTCAGAACATGGCGAATAGCCGTGAAAAATGGCAGCGCTGCTGCTGCGGCTAACTCATCTCTAAAGAAGTCGTGCAGTTCAGCCGCCGAGAAGCCGACACACCCGTCAACAAAAGATGCATACGCTGACACAGCGGCCTTGCGCATATTGCGCACCCGGCCCCATTGCGGATTGAGGTTAAACACGCGCAGCGTTTCTTCTGCTTTGTGTGTGTTCTGCGCCCCGAGACCATTGCGGACATTGATGGTGCCGTCTGTCCGGAACCGGAAAAATAAATCAGGATTGTCGTTGCATGGGTCAACAAGGTCGTTAACATCATATGCTCCTGCACCGTGATCTTTGTGGTGACCACACGAATCTTTTTGGTCACACGACCAGTAGAGATTACTCCATGTGAAGGTGAGATTAGGAAAGTGCCCCTGTCGCTTACGACGGAAGTGCTCGATGTGGCTGCCGAGAGTGTCGAGTGATCCCTCGCAATAAGCACATCGACGGCCTTGCATCTGCTCCAGTTGGTGCCGAATCTGGTCCTTATCTTGGGGCGTCAGGTCATCCCAACGATGGTGACCATGATGATAGTTCGCGAGACAAGGCGGTTCGTTGATATTTGCCCGATTAAGCTTTTGCATGGGTCATTCCTGCTCCGGGCGTGGCGGCTTGAGTTTGAATTTTTGAAACCGAATCAAGCGGTCACAGTCGAGGATCAATGGGTGGCTTTCGCCAAAATGCGCGACTAGGTTTGTCCGCAATGACCGTCCATCTTCGCTGTCGGCGATTCCATCTTCAATGAGGGCACGATAGCGGCTAAGGATTCGAGCTTCTTCTATCTGTGGAACTGGATCAACACCCATTATTGCGGCCAGAACGTCGGCGCTCTCGACTCCTCTTGTCTGGAGATTCGGAGTGTCGACGAGACCCTGCCCATCCTGAAGACGAATGACGCGGATCGAATGCTTATCGACGGTAGAGAGCACATGTGGGCTATGGGTGGTCAAAATCATCTGAAGAGCTGGAAACGACGTGCGAAGCAACTCGACGATGAGTTGCTGCCAGCGCGGATGAAGGTGCATATCCACCTCATCCACGAGGAGCACACCCGGCGTTAGTCGGGCGGCGTCCTCATTGAGGTGCGGGTTCAGGCTCGCGCATCGCCGCGCAATGTCTGCGATCAGGGCAACCATGTTTCGTACGCCGTCGCTGAGCGAAGACAGGGGCAAGCGTCCGTAATCACGGTGCCCGACAACCAAAGATTTCTTCTCTAAATCCCAGTCTAATTCACACCATCCGGTTGGCTCAAGCACCACTCGCGTGGCTTTTTGAACTGCCGTGAGCAATGGCAGTGTTTTGGAAAGCTCAGTCGAATAACGGGGATCGTGAGCTTCGTTCCATTTATTCTCATACCAAGCGACCATGCCCTTGAAGGATGAAGAGGAAGATAGGCAGTCGGTATATCCTGACGTGCGCCCGGTGGCGGCTACGACATTCGTCCTCTTTCCCTCGGTAAGCCTATGTTCGCTCCAAAGGCGACCTGTGCCATAGAACGCTACAAGCGGCAGGGTCTTTGGGATTTCTTGATGATTTGGTACTTTTTCCTCGGCGCTTTCACGAAGCTGCTGGGCGGCGTCACGAAGCCTTTCAGCCTGCTTGTTAGTTGTGCGGGCTCGAAGGCTGTAGCTCCCAAGGGCGCGGCTCCAATGGATTGACTGACCGGCAACATGGCCATCTGCTAAGAATTCAGTGGGGAGCTTGGAATCCATAACTCCGTTTTCACCGGGCACCAGGCGCACATCAGTACGATAGAAACCGTGGAACTGATGTGTATTTGTGACGGTGTCCACGAACGTGCCAAGCGCGATTCCGATGGCATCAAGAATTGCAGTCTTGCCGCGAGCGTTTTCCGCCACGAGCACCGTGAGCTGCGGATGCAATTCAATCGTGCACTCCGCGAAGCACCGGAAGTTACGCAGGCCCAGACGATCTACGCGCAGAAGGGCGCTCATTCTCTCCTCGCGCGCTCAAGAAAAGCTTTGATTTCAAAATTGATTGAGGAAACACCCCAACCTGGTTCGGCTTCGAAGGGATTGCGCAGGTAGTAGGGGCCGTCTACGGTATCAGTTTCCCCAACGAGTACGATGGAGAGCAAGAATTTGTCGGCCTGGTTGAGAGCGTAGAGCATTTCGTTACGTGTAATGGTGACGGTGCCCGCGCCTTGCGCGCGGCCTTTGACTTCGATGTGGCGGGCTTCGGGCTGCTTGCCGTCCACGGCGGGCGGATAGGAAGTCATATCCCAGCCACATTTCTGAGCGGACACATCTACCACGCGGCAGCCGCGCGCCTCCTCAGCACGGCGAACAGCGTCCATGGCCAATTTTTCGACGCGCGCTCGGGCGACGGGGTCAGTGGAAAATGCGGAACCGTACTCCGGAGGAGATTCCCCGCGCAGGCGACGGAGCAGGCCGATGGGCACAACCAGCGCACCACCGAGGGCCACGGGTGTGGCGGAGGTGACGTGGCGCATGGATAGGAGTTCCTTCTTTCGATTTTCAAGGCGGCCTTCAAGATCTGAGACGGTGCGGCGGGCGTTTTCAACATTCAACCGCACGTCCTTGCCAGCTTCCTGATCTTCTTTGAGCTTGATCCAACGGTCGGACCAAAAGGCGATTTCCTTGGTAAGCCGTTCATGGACGGCGGAAAGAGTCTTGTCCACATGAGCAATGCGTCGTTCGGCGACTTCCCGAAAATGTTCCGGCACGAGCGTCGCAGCAGCAAGAGCAAGGGCACGCTGCTCCTGGTCGGCGCGAATCCATGGCGCGGAAAGCGCATCCTTCATGAGCGCGCGGTCAGCAGGCGCGAGGGCTTCGAGGTCAAGGTGCGGTGCCCAGCCCGCAAAGGTTGCTGATCCATCAGTCGCGACACGGACAAACTGGAGGCGTTTGGAGAGCACTTGGTCATCGCCGGATTTGATCTCGTGGGTGAGCAAGAAAAGCAGATGCGACTCTTCGCCCTCGTCGGCAGGGTCCACAAGAACAGTGCCCTGACGGAGGAGGTTGCCGTGCTGTTCCAAAATCAAGTCGCTCACTGCGAGCATGAGCGGGTGACCAGGATGGAGCATTGCGGCGAAGGCCGCGCCTGGCTTGTCGAGTGGCCGGACAGCTTCGCGGGTGAAGCAGACGCGCTCGTAACGCTTGAGCACGGGAGCGAGTTCGCGGCGGTTACGACCGGTGATGATGCGGTCGCGCTCGCGGATGGAGGCCGGAACATGCGTGATCTCGAAGCGGGCGGCCTCTCGCGGATGAATGGAACCGCCCAGTGACTCGAAGGCTTTCATGAAGAAGGAACGCACGAAAAAGGGCTGTAGGCGGCGGGCCTCGGCCTTTTCCATCTCCTCCTTCACCGCGAACAGGCGTTCGGCGCTCATGGACTCCTGTGCCAGGGCGTTGCGGTTAAGGATGTCGCGAAGCTTGTCGTGATCGAAGGCGTTCTCAACGCGCTGGCCGAGACGAGCGCGAACTTCCGGCTGGTCGCCGTAACGGATGGCCTCCAGGAGTAGATCCTTGAGGCTAATGCCCTCGAAAACTTCTCCAAGGATGTCGAAGACACGGCCATTGAGCGCGGCGCTCTCGACACTAAGTTTTTCAAGAAGCCGGAAAAACACATCACCTTCGCGGGTTTCCTTGGCGACAAGATTCCAGAGGTGGCAGACTTCCTGCTGGCCGATGCGGTGGATGCGGCCGAAGCGCTGTTCGAGGCGGTTTGGATTCCACGGCAGGTCGTAGTTCACCATTAGATTGGCGTTCTGGAGATTCACGCCTTCACCGGCAGCATCGGTTGCGACCAGGACACGCACTTCGTGGTCAGAGCGAAAGATCGCCTGAATGCGGCGGCGCTCATCGCGGTGGGTCCCGCCGTGGATGGTGACGATGGTTTCGGTATTGCCCAGCACTCCGGCAATCTTCTGGTGGAGATAGTTCAGTGTGTCGCGGTGCTCCGAGAAGATGATGAGCTTGCGCAGGCGGCCATCGGCATCGCGCATTTCAGGGTTATTTTGCAGGATGCGGGAGAGTTCATCCCATTTGCGGTCCTGCCCGGAGGCGACAACAGCTTTGGCCTGATGTTCAAGTCCCTGGAGGATGTCGATTTCCTGCTCCAACTCGGCAATTGTGCCAGCGGCGGTAGCTTGATCGACGAGGGTTTCTTCAAGGCTCTCCTGCTCCTCCGCATTGAGATCGTCGTCGTCCTCGGGAACATCGGCAAGCGTCTCGGCTAGGATTTGCTGACCGCGGATGCCCAGCCTTTCCTCGCGAAGGCGGCGTTCGAGACGTTCCTTGCGTCGTTTGAGCGATTGGAATATGGCCTCGGGGCTTGACGCGAGGCGGCGCTGGAGGGCGGTGAGGGCGAAGCCGACGGAGCCTCTGCGCGAGCCATCAAGCTGGTCGGCCTTGCCCATTTCGGTCTGCACGTAGTGGGTCACCGATTCATAGAGAGCGGCCTCTATGTCGGAAAGCTTGTAGTTCACGGTGTATGCCCTGCGTTCGGGAAAGAGGGGGGTGCCGTCGAACTTCACCATCTCCTCTTTCACCATCCGGCGCATGAGGTCAGAGCAATCCACTTTGTGGACGCCGTCGCGAAACTTGCCATAGAAGCGGTCGGAATCGAGCAACGACAGGAAAAGTTGGAAGTCCTCCTCTTTGCCGTTGTGCGGCGTGGCGGTCATGAGCAGCAGGTGTCGCGTGTGCTGGCCGATTTTCTCGGCGAAGTTGAAGCGCTTCGTGCGCTTCATTTCCCGCCCGAAGAAGTGTGCCGAAAGCTTGTGGGCTTCGTCGAACACAACCAAGTCCCACGAAGCGAGGCACAGCTTGTCCTGGGAGTCTTCATTACGCGACATTTGGTCAAGCCGGACAATTAGGTGATCGTGGTCCGCGAAGGGATTGCCGCTCGGTGAGGCGGCTTCGAGTTCTTTGGAAAAGATGCGGAACTCCAAGCCAAACTTTTCAAAGAGTTCATCGCGCCATTGCTCCACCAGGCTGCCGGGAGCAACGATGAGAATTCGGCGGGCGTCGGCCCGCATGATTAACTCGCGGATGTAGAGACCGGCCATGATGGTTTTACCCGCACCGGGGTCATCCGCCAAAACAAAGCGCAACGGCTGCCTCGGCAGCATAGACTCATAAACAGCCGTGATTTGGTGCGGAAGCGGGTCCACGTTTGATGTGTGGACGGCCATCATGGGGTCAAAGAGGAAAGCGAGGTCAATGCGCTTCGCTTCAACGGCCAGCTTGAATTCATCGCCGTTACCATCGAAGGCCCATGGGCGCTCTATTGTGGCAACGCCGATGCTCGACTCATCCGCGCGGCCCAGCAACCTCTCTTTAATAGTTCCCTCCGGAGTCTTGTAAAGAATCTGCACGGCACCGTCACCGATAGGCACCACGGCGATTACGGTGGCAATCAAGGTGGGTTCGATGCCAACCAGCGATATTCCGGCTTTGAGAGTCTCTAGTTTCATCATGACAAGTGAATCCCCGGCTGGGAGAGCGCGAAGAAAAAGCCGCTGGCCCTTAACTGGAGAGCTTCGAGGCGGGTCATGTTGACCTTCGTTTTCCGGTACCGTGGCCGGCCTGCGTACGCCTGTTCAGGTTCTTTCCAGTTTCGTCTACAGCATATCTCTCTGACGCCTCACGCACGACCCAGGCCAAGGACACTTTTTTTTGCTTCGCGATCTCTTCGAGCGTTTCGTAGAGATCGGGCGGAAAGCTGATCGACGCACGGACCAAAGTTGTCTTCTGACTTTTCATGCCTTTTCTCTCTGCCTTTCCCCCTTCATCGCGGTGGGCCTCTTAGGTTTTCACCACTTTACACCACGGCGGTGAGGAAAAGACAAGGCAGTTCGGTTACGATCGGTCGGCGTATTTCCGACTCGCTTTTAAGGCGGATACAGTCCGTAGCACGCAAAGTCCAGTCGGCAGGTCGTGCGGCCCGAGCCGTGATGTTCATCTGCGGTGAGGCGGCAGGGTACGACGGCGCAAAACGGTTAGCGGAGCCTCTCCTTGAGCAATTCGCATGCGATTTATGGCTTCGGCAGTGGCCTGATAGTGTTCCTTGGCGGAATCTGGTGCAATTGCCCACATATCCTGGAGCCCGTGCCAGGCGCTGCGCTCTTTCGTAGTTGCTAAATCCCAATAATCCAGCTCATGGCGTACCCCGGCATTGTTAACGCACTCTGTATTAGTGCACTCAAGCGGTCTGACAGGGATAGTGATGATTGGCGGCGAGGCGGGACTGTGAGTGCTGTCAGCAAGTAATGATTCGACTGACGGATGAAGGAGAATCCGCATGCCCTTGATGCCACATTTTTCGGCCTGGTAGGCCCGGACAACTGCGGTGCCCAAGAACTGCGCCGCGTGATCTCCACCGTCACCGGAGACTTCAGAACGAAACCTAAGCGCGGCGAATGAACCAAAAGCAATACCCATGCGTACAGGAATCTTCTGGGAAAGCATAGATCGGGCTAAGTTGACAGCAAAAGTTGCGGCTTCAAAGAGGTGGCTGGTCGCGACGAATACCGAATCGGAGAATGTGATGGCCGTCAACGGGTGCTGCATTTCTGCCGTCCTAATTGCCCACTTGAGGGAGTTGTGAAAGTGCGAAAAAGCTTCAGTCAACGGGTTCCCGGGTCGCCTTATCATTTCTTCAAGTGCGTCAAGCGATTGTGGGAGCCGACTGTTGGCGTGCAGCATTCGAAGGTCAATCGGGTTCGCCTCCGTCAATGCCACAAAACCAAGCATGTCGGCAAATACGACGACGCGGTTGGAACTCAGGGTGCCAGCCGTCGGTTGATCGGGCTGGCGTGTTGTTGATTCCATAACGATGAGACTCTCAGGGCAATCTCGGGCTTTGGGCCGAACGCAGTAGGGATGGTACACGTGGGCGCGTCCCAATCGCTACTTGACTTGGCCCTGTAACGCCACGGCCGCCGTTTTTCGATCTGGCTGGCCCGCGAGAATCGGCCGCGTACGCTCTTCGGCGAGGGAAAGTGGGGCGGCGCTTTCGGGGTTTCAATTCTGGGTGGCGTCTGTCGCTACACTCGTTGTTATGAGACGCGTGGATCTTCGGAGTGGTGTATATTGGGGCGCGCTGGGCCGTACTTGCCCCTGGGTTTCGCTATGGGGAAAATTCGGGGGACTCCATGCATGCGGAGCCACATTTTCCTACATCGTGGCACTACCAAATTCTTCCGCTAAATCCTTTTCTTTCAGAAGTAAGATTGAAAAGGAAGGACTTCCCAGAGGTAGCACGCCTGACTTGGGCACATCCGCGCAGGGACTTGTTGGAAAGCTAACGACTCTGCCTCGTGAGTATAGGCGTCACCGAGGAACGATTCCATCAGTTCAAATCAGGTCCACGCAACGATGCTTTGGAGGTTGATGGACTGAGCTGTTCATCAGCGTCAGCGCTTCGCCGATATGGATTAATTTTGAAAACGCAGGCGAAACTGTTCAACAAAGGTCTTGAGTTTGCTAGCGTTTTTTTCAAACGAAGCCAGTGCGACATAGCCATCGGGTCGAACAAGGTAAAGGGCATCCGCCTTGAGCCCGGCATCTTTTATGCCGTCGCTCCACGCGAAGGCATGCAACGGTAGGTGAAGCTCGCGGCAGGCGGTTTCGAGATCGTTTTCTACGTTGCCGTACACATGTGCTTGCCAATCCAAAGAACGTAAAGGCTCGAAATTATCTTGTGCACGAGTTCCAGTCCAAGGAAGGCGGTCGCCGCCGTGGACATCACCGGCGACGCCTTGGCTGAGCGCGCTGTCTGGATAGTGAATGCGCATTTGAGAAATCGTGCGGAAGATCGCATGACGACCCAAACTAAAGCGGGTGACGATATCGAACACGAGAGGCGCGACAATCTTTCTCGTAAACTCGCCTGCCACGCCTTCGCCGACTAAGCCCGTAAAGGCACGATCCGTCGTGGATACAAGTGAACGCGCAAAGCCGATCCGCTCGGGCTCGTAGGTGTCGAGAAGCGTTTTGTCGGCGCGGTTCTGCAGCACGTGCGCTATTTTCCAGCCGAGGTTGACGGCATCGCCGATTCCGGTGTTCATGCCCTGACCGCCTGCAGGGCTATGGATGTGGCCTGCATCGCCAACCAGGAAAGCGCGCCCGACCCGAAACTTGTCGGCAACGCGATGATGGACACGATAAGTAGAGAACCAATTTACCTCTGCCACTTCAATATCAAGAAGAGGCTCGACGTGGGCGCGGATGTCTTCAAAACCGAGTTTATCGCGATGTGACAGTTCGGACGGTACGAGGCCGATCAGGCGCTGCATTCCACTCGACCGCACTGGGAACATCAACGTGAGGATGTGTTTACCGAGGTTGATGTACAGATCCCGGGTAAACCCGCGCGCGATCTTCACGTCGGCGACGTAGAAGAGTTGCTCATAGGTGCCCCCTGGAAAACCGAGCTGGAGAGTTTCACGCACACAGCTGCGCGCGCCATCACAGCCGCAGATGTATGTGCTTTCCACCTGCTCAACCCGTCCTGTATTGTGCTGGATAGTAGCGCTGACGCTGTTTTCACCTTCGCTAAACCCAGTTAGCTTCGCGTCCCACTCGACTTCACAGCCGACATCTTTGAGCTTCTTGATCAAGAACCGTTCGTGATCGTCCTGCGGGTAAGCGAGTGCGAATGGATACGGGCTGAGACCAGCGCCCATCTCTTTGAAACTGATAGATAGAACTTCTCGACTTCCACTAGAGCCACCCTTGCGGACATGGGCTGTTTCGGCGACCACACCTTGTTCGACGACTTCTTCGGCAAAGCCATATTGGCCATAGAATTCTAGTGTGCGCGCCTGTACCACCATGGCGCGCGATTCCTCCCCGGGGCCGCCAGCTTCAGAAATGAGACGGAATTGCACATTTCGGCGGATCAGAGCCAACGCCAAATTTAGTCCGCTAGGACCAGCGCCAACGATGAGAACGGGTGCCAGTGGCATACTGTCAAAATACTGTAGGGACGAATGCTCTGTCCACAGCGCACACATCCGTCATGAACAGGCAAGGCCGGAAATCCAGAGAACTCCGCCAGGATTCCTATTTTAAGATCGCGCGCTACTACAAGGATTCAGTGATTGGCTTTTCTCTATTTCGGCGTTATACATAAGATGTAGGCTACTTTAAACGGTTGGCTTCTTATGCTTCGAAAGTCTACAAATGCCCTTCCTGAGTGGTCTCGGAAAATCTTGGCTTTTCGCCAAACTCTGAAACTCACTCAGGGCGAATTAGGCAAGCGATTGAAGACATCCGCTATGGCCGTTTCGCGCTGGGAACGCGGAGACGCTGAGCCTCCTCCAGACGCATACATACGTCTTGGGAATATCACAGATGATCCTCTCTGCTGGTTCTTTTGGGGACGAGCGGGGCTTAGCACTGCGGATGTGATGCGGGTCCTACCAACCGCAAGCCGCCGATTGCGCGAAGGAAGAATTGCAACTGTGCAAGTCGTCCACGCTGGCGCAGTGGGTTCGCTAAAGCCTTCGAGATTCGTGGCCATTCCGATTCTTCCTGTTCGGGCAGCCACCCCTGGCGCTGAGGGAGACGAAGTTTCCGACCTTGATCAATTGAAACCCGAAGCAATCTGGGCAGCGCCTATCGAGTGGTGTCCCAACCCCGCGTCCACAATTAGCCTTCGAGTGGTAGGCAATTCAATGTCTCCACTCATTCTCGACGGGTATATCATCGCTGTGGATACGTCCGATGTCTCTCGTGACGACTTAGTTGGGCAAATTGTAGTCGCACGGAACAATGAGGAGAAGCGACTGCTTGTTTCGAGGTTGATAAGATTTGACCATACAGAGGCCTTGGTTTCCGATCAACGCGAACATCAATCCATTTTATTGGCCAATGAATCTTCGTGGCGCATCATCGGTAGGGTCCTATGGTGGACGGGAAAAGCTAGATAACTACGTGCGATAAGCTCGTCGAAACGTCGATTTCCGGTAGCCTTCATACCCACAAGAAGAATCCAAAGGTCTTGATTTTCAGGTCGCCCTATTGTAGTTTGTGGTTACCAACAGCGATAATCCTCGCTGTTAGTTTCCAAGGGAGGGCGCAATGGAAAGAACAGGTAATATCTCACCCCAGGATGTTGACGCCCAGAAAGTCCTTCAGGAAAGTAAGATATTTGAGAAAGCTCTTCGCGAAAGTGAGGAGCGGCTGCGCCTGGCCCAGCAGGTTGCTCGCGTCGGAACGTTCGAATGGAATATTAAATCGGGCGTGAATCGATGGACTCCAGAATTGGAAATTATGTACGGCTTGTCGCCGGGAAGCTTTCCCGGTACGCAAGCTGCCTGGGAAAAACTCGTACATCCTGAAGACCGCGAGAAGGTACTGCGTGCCGTTGGCAAGGCCATGGAGGACGGTGCCTTCGAGGAAGAGTGGCGTGTTATTTGGCCGGATGGCTCCGTGCGTTGGCTGTTAGGCAGAGCCTGGGTATTCAAGGATCAAGCAGGCGATCCTGAGCGCCTGCTCGGCGTAAACATAGATGTCACGGACCGTAAGTTGGCCGAATCTGAGTTGCGCGAGAGCCAGCGGCGGTTCCGTGAGATGTTTGATTTGCTTCCCGTCGCCATTTACACCACTGATGCCGAGGGCCGCCTCACGTACTTTAATCCTGCCGCAGTCCAATTCTCTGGTCGCGTGCCCGAACTTGGGACGGACCACTGGTGTGTGAGTTGGAAACTGTTCCATTCGGATGGCACACCGATGCGACACAATGAATGTCCAATGGCTCTCGCGATCAAGGAGGGCCGCATTGTCGACGGTATTGAGGCCATTGCCGAGCGGCCTGATGGCAAACGTGTGTGGTTTACGCCCTATCCGAGGCCCCTGCACGATGTTGAAGGGAGAATTGTAGGCGGCATCAACATGCTGCTCGATATCACAGAGCGGAAGCAGGCTGAGCGAGCCACTGGTCTGCTAGCCGCCATCGTGGATTGCTCGGATGACGCCATCGTCAGCAAGAGTCTCGATGGTGTGATCACCAGTTGGAATACCGGTGCAGAGCGGATGTTCGGGTACACGGCGGGAGAGGCTGTAGGCCAATACATTAGCCTGATCATTCCGCAGGATCGGCGGGGTGAAGAAACAGGAATTCTTGAGCGGCTGCGACGGGGCGAGCGGATCGAGCATTTCGAAACCGTGCGAGTAAGGAAAGACGGTAAGCCCCTGGATATTTCCCTCTCAATTTCACCAGTTAGGGACGCCGCAGGCCGTATAGTGGGCGCATCCAAAATAGCGCGCGACGTTACCAAACAAAAGCAAGTCGACCGAGCGCTGCGCGAGAGCGAAGAACGTTTCCGCGCCATCGTTGAGACGACACCTGAATGCGTGAAGCTCGTCGCCCACGATGGCACTTTGCTTCAGATGAATTTATCCGGTCTCAAGATGGTTGGTGCCGATTGCGCTGACATGGTCATAGGCAAGAACGTTTATGATCTGATTGATTCCAAAGACCGAGACCGGTTTCGTGCATTCAACGAAAGAATCTGCCGGGGCGAAAAGGGTTCTTTGGAGTTCGATATCGTCGGACTACGCGGCGAGCGACGCCACATGGAAACACAGGCGACGCCCCTTCGGAATCCTGATGGGGCCGTCGTGCAACTTGCGGTCACCCGAGACATTACCAAGCGAAAGCAAGCCGAAGAAACAATCAAAGAAAGAGAACTTTCCGCCCGGCTCCTTAAACTTCAGGATGAAGAGAGGAGACGCATAGCGCGCGAATTGCATGACGGAGTAGGGCAACTGCTCGCTGCTATGAGTATGAATGCTTCCAGGTTAGCCGGAGAGAAGGCGAATCTTAGCCCCGATGCAGCACGATGCGCAGAGGAGAACTCCAAGCTGATCGACCAAGTTTCGGCGGATATTCGTACGATGTCCTATTTGTTTCATCCACCTTTGCTGGACGAAATGGGACTGGATTCCGCTCTGAAGTGGTATGTCGACGGATTCGTTGAGCGGAGTAAAATCGCCGCGAAACTGGAACTCCCGACGGACTGGGAGCGACTGCCACAGGACCATGAATTGTGTCTGTTCCGGATTGTGCAAGAGTGTCTGACGAATATCCATCGCCATTCGGGAAGTTCGACCGCGCTGGTGAGGCTGTTGCATTCTCCCGGAGAAATCAAACTGGAAGTCAGCGATGAGGGTAAGGGAGTAAATCAGGAAACTCAGTCGAAGATTTCCTCCGGCGAGACTACTGGCGTCGGTTTGCGCGGAATGCGGGAGCGGGTACGGCAGTTGGGAGGCAGCTTGGAAGTCCGGTCGAATGGTCATGGGACCATCGTGATTGCGACAGTGCCCTTTGAAGGATCAGTCCGGGGCTCGGACAATGGACACCGGTCACACAGCCGCCTAGCAGTGACGAGGGCCGAACCGTAAGATACTTGTCGCACCCTCATCAATCGAAAGTAGAAATCGGTATTACTGCCGGGGTTGGATTATGAAAATACCCTGCATCCTGTATGGTTCTCCCCGCTAATCCCAGGGTAGCCTTCGACATGACTCACGCGGTCGGTGCCAAAATGAAAGCCACTGATCGAAGTGTCCGAATTCTTATCGCCGACGACCAACCGATAATAAGGACGATGGTCCGGTCCACGTTAGAAAAAATTCCTCATTTTGAAGTGTGCGCCGAAGCGGTAGACGGCGCTGAGGCAATCGAAGAGGCACAGAGATTAAAACCTGACGTAGTCGTCCTGAATGTGACCATGCCGGTCTTGAATGGATTTGACGCAGCTCGTGAAATCAAGGCCACTCTGCCGGGGACGGCGATCGTCATACTGTCTTCACACGCCGATCAGCGTTTTGTGGCAGCTGCCAAAAAGATTGGCGTTCGACCATACGTCGCCAAATCAAAAGTAGGAGAGGCGCTAGTCAAGGCGATTGAAGCCGCTGTAAAAGGTGACGACTTCGTTCTAGTGGAGTGAGAATCCAGCAAAGCCTACCTACGGGCTGGTGTCAGATGCCTCACAAAATGGAGGATAAATCTCGCCGCTGGGACTGGCATTGAGGTTTCATTTCATCTGGAGGCAATATTTTCAAATGAAAAAAAAGGAACTCACGAGAAAACTATTGTCCTCTATCCCCTGTCCTACGTGTGGTGTAGCTGCCGGAAAGCGTTGTGTCATGCAGTCAGGTGGCTTGCGCCGCGAACCGCATTTAGCCCGGAAGCATTCAGCGGTCGAGACCGTCGAAAAGAAATCCCATAAACGTTAGGCCCATCGAAAGCAAGGATGCAAAATTTGTGTCTTTGCGGCGCTCCTGATTTATCAAAATAGATCCCGGTCCTCCGAGCGCCGCATAACGGCATCCGTGTTTACCTTCTAGGAGGGGGTTGGGCGTACTGCTGTGATCTCGCGCAAGCGGCAACCTATGATTCTCAGGTGCCCGTTAAGTGCCCAGAATATCCCGTTTTAAGTGGTTTTTACGGCTGAGAAGAAGAGCTAAGTCGTTTGAATCCGGCAGAGCCAGGTGACGTTCGGAGCGTTATGAGCCCGACGAGCTACCAGGCTGCTCCACCCCGCGTATTTATACTACGCGACTTGCCGTACTACTGCAACTCCGGCTTCTTGAGTGCAGCGGTTTCGGAACTATTGCGGAGGTCGGGAAAAGAACCTTAGATTTCGATAGGATTTCTTGTCCGATGGCCGGGTGTGGTAGGAGGGGCCTATTTTCAGACAGGTCTCTTCCCTTAATTTTGTAGCCTCGAGAACGGTTTGGCATTGCAGAGTAGTCTGATGCGCAGAATGTGGACCTTCCGTTTTTCTGCTGTGCGTCAGCTACTGTTGGCAGCACAGGGGCGGGAAAGACTGAGCCACAGAAGCAGCAGCAACTGGGCACTGCTGGGTACGCGATGTTTGCCACGGTGGAGGTAACGCAGGCGGTAGAGTCGTTCGATGGTCAAGGCCAGCATGGCCAGGAGCCATTCGATCAGCAGACTGTTGGCATGATGATGACAGATATGCTCGAGACCGTGACGGCTCTTGGCATCATTGAAGCCTTGGTTCTCGATCTCCCAGCGGCTCTTGGCCATGCGAAATAGAGCCTGCGGGCCCACCGTGGAAGAAGGAAAATTCGTCAGCCAGTAGGCTTCCACCACCTTGCCGTCCGGCTTGTGCTGGCGATAGAAGAACACGCGAACCGTTTCCCAGCGGAGTGTACTCCAGGGATCGAAGTCCTCCGCGTCCCACACCTCCACGCGATCCCGTCCATGCTGAAAGACCGTAGTCGGAGACGCAGAAGGAAAGCGCTGTTGGGCGGCGGCGAGTAATTCCGGCAAATTGTCTTTCAGCCGAGCCACCACTCGGAGACCGAGTTCACCTGCCGCATGCAGGAACGGTGCGGTGGCGAATGCTCCATCGACGACCACATACTGGGCAAAGCGTTTTCCTAGCTTCCCGATCACCCGTCGCAATAAGCGCTGCCCGGCGGCGTACTCGCTATCGCCGGGTCCGTAGGGTTCCCCATCGCAGGGCAGAGACAGACCGGTTCCCACCACGCTGATCATCACGAAAGAATGTTGATAGCCCAAGATCTGTTTCGCAGCGTTCTGCTTCGGCCGACAGAGGGTGCAACCCTGCTGGGTTCGCCAACCCGCGCCGGTGCCGTCGAGGGCCAGCCCGATCCAGCGGCAATCATCGAAGGCCTTGTTGCGCTTGGCGCCGCGGATGAGGGAGAGCAGGGCTTGCCGTGTTGGACCGGGATCGAGCCGCTCGGTGAAATAGCCCAAGGTATCGTCACAGAACGGAGTGGCGATGGAGAGAGTGCGTCGTGCCGAAGATCGTACCAGTGCCTCGACGGCATGAAAACTCGATTGCCGGAGGATTTGGCCGATCAGCAGGGCCCAGAGCAGAGCCTGCGCCGGAATCTGCGGTTGTTGCCGACCGTCTCCAGGATCCTTGAGATACCGTCGGAGGCGAAGACGCCGTGTCACATAGTGGAGCAGATGACGTGGCGTCGAACGGTTCATTTTTTCTTTTTCTTAGGTTTCTTGCGCTCCAGCGCGAGCAGTTGTGCGTTGGCCGCCAACACTTCGCGGACGGCGTCTTGAAACTCCCGTCCCGCCTTGACCCGGCGTCGCACTTCCTCGACCCAATCCTTGGGGATGTGCTGGACACGTTTTTTTCCCTGCACCATAAAGGTCAACGACCAGACAGGATGGCCGCGGTCCTCGGCACAATGACAGGTGGGCTTGCCGCAACGGAGATGCGTGAGGGCCAGGGAGCCCGGGAGGGCATCCTCGGGGATAGAGAAACGGCGCAGCAGCTGGAACTTGCGCTGGCGCAGTCGAGAAGCGAGCGGTCCATTACCCTTATGGATCATCTTAATGTATACATACAATAAGACGAAGTAAAAATCAAGTCGTATCAGCGAATGCGAAAATAGGAGTCTAATGCGGAAGGATCGCGAAGAGGGATAAAACAGCGACCATGCAGGGGGTGGACTCGGCTAGCCCCTGTCATTCTTCCGAAACGGCTGTCTTGAGTGGCCAGGCAAGGCATCGAAATTTGCGGAATTTTTGAATACAAAGAAAAGAAGAGGACAACTCAAAGCGCGGTAAAAATGCTACCAAGTATTGTAAGCTGTTCCATCGAATCCCGAACTGAGCGGCGAATGCGAATGCACGTCGACCATCCCTGTGATCACTTGATCCGGACTCAGCACAACGTTGTCGAATGTCGGGTCCCAATCCGCGGCCTGAGTCATGGGATCGATAGGTACTTCCCGTAGATAACCCGCCTGGTGAAGGTCTTCGAGCGATTGTGGCGCAGCCTGCTTATCGAGCGTGTAATTGTCAATCGCTTCGCGCAATACCTGCAAATCGTGTTTCAGCACCGCTTCGCGCGATCGCCGGATGGTCATGTCATATCGTCCTGCAGCCAATCCCAGCAGAATAAAAATGATCGCAATCACGATCATCAATTCAATCAGCGTAAATCCGCCATTAGAGCTCCGCGCCGCGCGCTTTCCTCCGGCCATTCCGCTTCCCATATCTTTTCTGATGAGGTCTCTTCTGATTTTGTTCATCCCAACACCTCGACCAAACTACCAGTCGCTATACTTTGTCCCGTCCAGCGCCGTCCCCGACGACTTGGAATACACATCAAAAACATTTTTCCCGCCCCAGCTCGTCGAATCCGGATCGTCGCTGATCGAGCGCAATCCCCAGTCTGCTCGCCCAGTCATCGGGTCAACAGGAATCTTTCGCAGAAAACGCAGCCTCTTGTCGTCGCCCGCTCCCAGTTGTACGCCTTTCACCAGCGTTTCCAGATCCGGCGGGTAATTCTCGCTCCCAACTTCTGTCCGAAACTTGTGTTGATCGGCCAGGTCTTTATACCGGTCGATGGCGTCCTTCATCGTCCGCAGGTCGTAGTGAAGTTCTGCCTCCTTCTGGCGGATCACCGTATATTTGAAAACCGGCAGTGCCATGGAAGACAGCACCATCAAGATCGAGCAGGCAATAATCAATTCGAGCAGCGTCATTCCCGTTGTTAGGGAAAGGCGCCGAGGTCGAGAACTTCGATTGGACCAAAAGCCGCGACACAACATCGTTATTTCCTCGTGCTTGGACTAAGGCTGAACCTGCACTGTGGCCTCATTCGTGACCAATGGAATGGGCCGCTGCTGTGAATCTTTGGCATTCTGTTGAGTGATCGTCAAATTCGACGAGCCCGGCGCGATTCCCTTGATCACAATTCCGAGAAGAGTGCCGCTCCCGCTCACTCCTTGGGTATTTGGCTGCCGTGTCGCGGAAATGATGCCTTGGCCCTTTTCCGCGTTGAGGCTCTTCACGATAGCGATTTCCTGCGTGCCTCCGGAAAGGAATCCGCCATGCTGTCCATCGCTCACCGCGTGCTGCACGTCCTCAATGCTGATTATCGCCGGATTGTATTGCAGCAACATCGGTATCGAGAACAAATCGGTTACATTCTCCACAACCACCGCGATCGTTTTGGTTTCGCCCACCTTCAGTGACAGTGCTTGCGGTTCAAATCGCAGCTTGCCAGGTTGGCCCTGCGGCGGATTCACACTTGCTGGATTTGGGGCACCGGCCGGAGCAATCGCTCCAGGGGCTGACTGTGCCGCTCCAGGTGCAACCCCACCTGGAGCTTGCGAAGCTGGCTTCGCAACTTGCGGCGTTGGCGTACGGGTTTCGCTTGCGAGTTTTACCTGAATATTCTGATCGGAACCCGAGTAAATGCCCCGCAAATTTTCCTTCGTCCAATCCGGCAGCCGCACGATATGCGGAATCAGCATAATTAATACTTCGTCTTCCTGATGTTCCACGCTGTCGCTCGAGAACAAATACCGTATGACGGGAATCTTCGCCAGCCCGGGCCACCCGTTCAACGTCTTCGTATCGGTTCTCTGAATGAGGCCGCCGAGAATGTAAGCCTCGCCATCTCCCAATCGAATATCGTGCTCAACTACACGCTGGCTGATAATCGGCTGGCTGATTCCGCCGATGGTGGATGTGCCTGTAACGGAAGAGACTTCGATCTTTATTTTCAAGCTGACGTCGTGATTCGGATGCACGCGCGGCGTCATGTCAATATTCACGCCAACGTCTTGATATTGGAACTGCGTGTTGACCAGTGGATTGACCAAACCTGCGGTGCCTACCGACCCCACACCAACCCCCGCTTGGAAGCTGCCCGTTGCAATCGGGATACGGTCACCGATTTTGAGTTTTGCTTGCTGCCCGTCCACGGAGCGAAGCTCGGGGTTCTGAATAATCTTTGTGAAAGTGTCCGTGAGCACTGCGTTGGCAGTAAAGTTCGGAAGTGTCACGACGTAGTCGCTGCCATTTAGATGAGCTAGTGTGTTCAGTGTGATGTTGTTCGTTGTTGTGGATGTTGTCGCCGTGCCTCCAGCTCCACCTGTAACTGTGCCTGGAGTTGTTGTTGTAGCATTCGGATTTATGGCAATCGATGCGGTTTGTCCCGGCTGGATTCCCAGAACCCGCAGACGATCCGAACGCGCCTCCAGCACTTCCACCTGAACCACTACTTCTGGCTTGGCTTTATCAATGTCATCGAGCACTTTGCCGACGAGTTTCAACACGTCCGGAGTCGCCCGGATGATAATTGCGTTTTGCGAGTTCAGTTGCTGGACGCGCTTCAAATCGAACAACTGACGCAGCCCGGTCAGGATTTCTGTCAGGTCCTGCGGTGTCACTGTGTTCGACAGATAAAACGTCTTCAGTACCTCTTCTTCGTAATCCTTCCGTTTGGCCGCCTGGTCCGGAATGACCATGATGATGTTTTCCGTAATCGCTTTCGTGAACGCCTTGCTCTCCAGGCATACAACTTCCAGTGCCTGCTCCAAGGTCAAGTTATTCAAATCCACGGTGATTCGCCGGGCCGGGAAGTCCGCGTCGTAGATCACTGTTAATCCTGCCAGCTTTCCGATGGTGTCGAAGACGACCTTAGCGTCGGCGGAAGCTTTATACGTAATCGCTACGTTCGAGAGCGGCTTGAGCTGTGGCGGCTCCGACATGTATTTCTCAGTATCATTTTCAGCCGGCACCCTTGCATTATCCGCAGCATGCTGTTGCTCCACGATCATCGCCAGCGTTTTTTTGAGTTCCTGCCCAGCGACCGCACTCGATGGATCATCCATTTGCGCGCGCTGGAATTGGGCTGCAGCACCCTGCAGATCCCCGTTTTCTCGCTGCTTCAATCCTAGTTTTATATGCTGTTCCCCAGCTTGGAAGCGCGTCTGGTTGAGCCTGATTTTGTATTCCGCGTTGTTGGGTTCGGACTTCACCGCTTTCTGGTAATACTCAAGCGCGGCGTCGTAGTCCTCGATCGTCTCAGCCTTCCGCCCTTTGCTATACTCCGTCTGGCCTTTCGGGCAGCCCACGGCGAAGACACCCATCCCGACACATAGAATGACGCTACAACTACGTCGCATGGACTCTCCGAGGCCTCGACACGAAGCCGATGCAGTCTAATTCAGTCTAACACTCGGTTTAGAGCATGGGCAACACGCGGAAGGTTGGCTGTACTAGTTACGATAATATGGCTTTTTTTCATGCCCGTAGCCAAGTTTTAACACTCCAGTTATGATGGAAGATTGTGCCGAAGCCATCAAAGAAACCGGAGAAAGACAGCAAAGCTGGCGAGCAAGTCGTGGCCCAGAACCGCGCCGCTTCGTATAATTTCCATTTGCTCGACCGTTTTGAGGCCGGTCTGGTCCTGCACGGCACCGAAGTCAAGGCCTTGCGCGAAGGAAAAGCGAACATTCGTGACGCCTACGTCGATTTCAAGCCCAGTGGTGCGTGGCTCGTTAACGCGCACATTGCGCAGTACTTGCCCGGCGGTCCATGGAACCACGAACCTCTTGGCTCGCGCAAATTGCTTCTTCATCAGAACGAAATTCACAAGCTCTCGGGGCGTACCCAATCGAAGGGCTTGACCGTCATTCCTCTGCGCATTTATTTCCGAAATGGCCGCGCTAAGATCGAAATCGCCTTGGCGCAAGGTAAAAAATCCTGGGATCGCCGCCAGGACGAACGCGACAAAGAAGCTCGCAGGGAAACTGAAAAAGCTATGTACAACAACCGGAGGCGTTAAAGAAACATGCAAATCACACTCGATTCAAAGCCGTATGCCGCAGTGGAGACCGAAGCTCTCGTCTCCTATGTTTTCGAGGAGACTGATCCTGTTCAGGGTCGTATCTCGGAACTCGACCAGACCGCGAACGGATTATTGCGCAGTCTCGCGAAGAGTGGCGAACTCACCGGCAAGACTTTGGAGATGACTCTCATTCACGCCCCGGCCGGGCTGAAAGCGGCTCGTTTACTGCTTGTCGGAGCAGGGAAGCGCGAGCAATTCACTAGCGCCACGCTCCGCAAACTTGCCGGAGCTGCGCTGCGTTATCTCAAAGCACGCTCGGTCAAGCAGTTGGCCTTCCTGGTTCGCGAAAATAACACCACCGAGGAGTCGGCTCAAGCCATCGCGGAAGGCGTTCTAACCGCCAACTTTGAGACCGATAAGTACAAGACCGAAAAGAAAAACGACAAGTCTGTCGACACGGTTTTGCTCACCGGCTACTCCGACGCGGAACGCTCTGCTGCTGAAAAGGGTTTAACGCGCGGCCGCATTATCGCTGAATCACAAAATTTTGCGCGTGACCTCATCAACGAGCCATCGAACAAGCTGACGCCGAAAATTCTTGCTGAAAAAGCCGAAGCCATGGCCAAGCAAGCCGGCCTTGCCGTTGAAATTCTCGACGAGAAAAAAATCACGGAGCTAAAGATGGGCGCGCTGCTCAGCGTTTCGCAGGGCGGGCCGGAGCCGCCTCGCGTGATGGTTGTCACTTACACTCCTGCGAATCCCAAGCCCGGCGCACCGGTCATCGGCCTCATCGGAAAAGCCGTCACATTTGACACCGGCGGCATCTCCATCAAGCCCGCTGACGGCATGGAAAAAATGAAGTACGACATGGCTGGCGGCGCCACCATGCTCGGCGTCATGCGCGCTCTTGCCGCGCTCAAGCCGAATGTCAAAGTGATTTGCGTCGTGCCGTCCACGGAAAACATGCCTGGCGGCACAGCGCAAAAGCCCGGCGATATTCAAACGGCGATGTCTGGCAAAACTATCGAAGTTTTGAACACCGATGCCGAAGGCCGGCTAATTCTTGCCGATGGCCTTCACTATGCGAAGCAGCTCGGCGCTACGCATCTCATTGATGCTGCCACTCTTACCGGCGCGATCGTTGTTGCGCTGGCCAACGTCAACGTCGGCGTGTTTGGCTCGGACCAGCCTTTCACTGACAAACTACTCGCTAGCTCCAAAGCCGCCGGCGAGAAAATGTGGCAGATGCCCATTGACGACGAATATCGCGAATTCATCAAGGGCACCGTGGCCGACATTCAGAATATCGGAAGCGGCAAAGGCGGCGGAGCTATCACAGGCGCCATGTTTATCAAAGAATTCGCCGGTGACTCGCCTTGGATCCACCTCGACATCGCCGGGACCGCCTGGAACGACGACGCGAAATCGTGGCTAGCTAAAGGGCCTACCGGCGTCGCGCTCCGCACGCTTGTCCATCTCGTCATGTCGTATTGATTTTTCCTGTCCGTTTTGTTCTCCGTTGTAGTGGCGCAGCATGCTGCGCCACTACAAAACGGGCACGGCGTGCCGTGCCCCTACATTTTCTCTGGCGCTTCGATCCCTAATAGCGCTAGCGTCTCTACCAAGCGCGCTTCGACCAGTTCGGTTAGACGTAATAGGAACGCGCGTTTTTGTTCATCGGCTTCGTTCAGGATGTGATGCTTGTGGTAGAAATTATTGAACTCTTGCGCCAATTGGAACGCGTACTTGGCGATGAATGCAGGTTCCTGCGCGGCGATGGCTGCTTCCACCGCGCGGTCCAGTGAGCCCACGCTCAACAATAATTCCCACAAGCCGTTTCCTTCGGGCCCAGCAAATAGTGCGGCCGCGATCTCGGGAGTGACGGGAACATTCGTCGCGCCGGCTTCTACGCCTTTGCGGCGAATTCCACGAATCCGCACGACTGCATATTGGCAGTAGGGCCCCGTCTCACCTTCAAAGCTGAGAGCGTCCTTGAAATCGAACGCGATGATGGCGTTGCGCGTAAATTTCAGAAGGAAAAATCGCAGCGCGCCGATGGCAATCTCATGCGCGGTTTGCTTTTGTTCTGGCTCGCTCATTTCGGCGTGGCGTTGCTGGACTTCGGCCAATGTTGCAGCTTCGAGCTTGTCGATTAGATCGTCGGCTTTGACACCGAAGCCCCGGCGGCCACTTACCTGGATGAAAGGGAGCTTGGCTTCCTCAGGTGTAAGTTCGTAGCCCATTTCCGCAGCGCAGCGGGGAGTCAGCACGACGAAAGCATAGGAAAGGTGAATGGATTTGTTCGCGGCTTCGACGTGCCCGAGGCGGCGCAAAGCTTCGGCCACCACATCCTGCACGTAAGACTGGCGCGTGTCGATGACGTTATAAACAGCGGTAGCAGGCTCGGCAAAATGCGGCGCAGCGGGATCGCTCTTGAAGGTGGTCGTTGCCCAAACCGTTTCCCCTTCGGGGGTGGCTGGCCATTTGCGATAGTTGAAATCTTTTCCGAGCAAGCCGAATTTCCAGAGCTGATAGGCGATGTCTTTACCGACGTAAGTTACGGTCCCGTTCGAGCGCACGATGATTTTGTCTTGGATGTTTTCTTCTTCATCCGATGAGGTTAAGGAGGTAGAGGAAGCAGATGAGGTAGAGGATAAAGAGGCCGGTGCATCTGTGGCCTCGGAACTAGCGGCGGGAGGCTTTTCCTTTACCTCCTTAACTTCCTTTGCGTCCTTTACCTCTTCCTTCCAGGGCATGATCCAGCAGCCCGCCATTTTCCCGGTGCTCACTAATTGAATGACGCCGGACTTTTTTAGCAGCTCGAAGGCGGCGTCCCAAAACTTGAGGTGAAGGATCTCGCTCTCACGTGCAAGGAGTTCGTACGAGATACCGACGCGAGCCATGGTTTTGAGGTGAAGACTTGTAATGGTATCCGCGACCACCTGAGCGACTTCGGATTCTTCGCCGCGATCTTCTTCGATAGCTTTGAGAGTGCGGGCGCGAAGTTCGGCGGCACGCGACTTGTCTTCTGCAAGATATTGGGTGGTTTTGGCGTAGAGATCCCAACAGTAGTAATCGAAGCGCGGCTCCATAGCAGCCATTTTTACGCTAACGGGAGTGAGACGCTCCATGTCGAGAAAGCCGATGACGACGTCCGCGACCTGGACACCGGTGTTGTCGATGTAATTTTGGATCTGAACGGGGTTTCCGGCGTGGCGAAGGATGCGGGCCATAGTGTCGCCGAGGACGGAGTTGCGGAGATGGCCGATGTGCGCGGCTTTATTGGGATTGATGCTGGTGTGCTCGACGATGACTTTCCCAAATATTCTTGTTGGAGGAAGTGGCGAGTGGGTTGTCGCTTGTGATGACGAGCTAGCGTCCCAGAATGCCGCGCGATCAAAATACGCGTTCAAGTAACCCGCCCCGGCAACTTCAATCCGCGCAACGCCCTCGACCTTGCCGATCTTGGTTGCGATTTCCTGCGCGATGATGCGCGGAGCCTTTTTCAGGCGCTTGGCCAACTCGAAGCAGACGGGAGAGGCGGCTTCTCCCATTTCGATTTTGGGAGGGCGATCGAGGGCGACATCCATGGAGATGGAGTAGTGCTCCTGGATGTGGCGCACAAGGGCTTCGCGAAGGCGATTAGAGAGCGTTAGGTACACAATGCCTCATTCGGAGAGACGCGTGAGTATAAGTGGCAGGGAGGAGTTGGGTCAAAAGGTGACAACGAGTTTGGGGAATGCTGGATACCCCCACCCACCCCCGTTGTGCACGAAGTTGTTCCGAAGTCTCTGAAAATACAGGGAATAGGTGGGATTCCTGCGTGCGCACATGTTTGTAACAGATTGAAATGAAGGGGGATGCAAGGTGCTGTGTGTGGACCGGAATATGTGGAGGGCCGACAGCATGGCGGGAGCTTGGGCGGCGGTTGTTCGGGCCACCAGCCGAGCGAGACATGGGTAGTATTACCATGAGAGGTAATAAATGTCAAGAGTTACTTTATATATAATAGAAAGGAAAAGAGTTAGGGGTGAGAGGCGAAGGGTAGGAGGTGGCGGGAGCCAAACTTCTGCGGTTGTCGTGCTTGGGGTGTAGACGTGTAGCGAGGTAGATGCGGGACGGGCAAGCCCGTCCCCTACAGGTGGGCACGCCGAGAATGGAGCGCATTGTTTGACAGTGCTGGGTGGCGCCGATAGTATCAATCTGCATTCGGGGGCGCGGTTTTTAAGCAGAAAATTTGCCCGCATGACGGCCTTCCATGAAACTTGTCTATTTTGATTGCTTTAGCGGAATTAGCGGGGACATGACGCTAGGCGCGCTGGTCGACGCGGGCTGCGCGGTCAAGCATTTGCGTTCGGAGCTTAACGGATTGGAAGTTCCTGGATGGGAACTGACTGCGGAGAAAGTCTGGAAGAATGGGATGGCCGCCACTTATGTGAAGGTGGTGACGGAAGATCAGTCGAAGCACCGGTCATTGAGCGCAATATTGGAGATTTTGGAGAAGTCGCAACTGGCAGCGGGAGTGCGAGACCGGGCTGAGGCCATTTTTCGGAAGTTGGGGGAGGCGGAGGCGCGGGTGCATGATGTGCCGCTGGAAAAGATTCATTTTCATGAGGTTGGGGCGGTGGACGCGATTGTGGATATTGTTGGGGCGTGCATCGGATTTGAAGCATTGGGGATTGAGAAGTTTGCTTGTTCGGCTTTGAATGTGGGTGGTGGGACTGCGAAAATGGCGCACGGCGTTTTGCCGGTGCCAGCGCCTGCAACGGCGAATTTGTTGCAGGGGAAGCCAACTTATTCTAACGGCGTGCAGAAGGAGTTGGTGACGCCTACTGGGGCGGCGATTGTGGCTACGCTTTGCGATTTGTTTGGGCCGCAGCCGGCGATGACGGTGTCGGCGATTGGGTATGGAGCGGGGACCGCGGATCTTGAGGGGCAGCCGAATGTTGTGCGGATTATGGTGGGGGAGGCTGTTGGGAAAGGCGAAGAGAAAGGCGCACAGGCAGGAGTGCCTGTGCTACTGGACGAAGAGATTGCTGTTGTAGAAGCGAACCTTGATGATATGAACCCGCAGATTTATGGGTATTTTTTGGAGAAGGCGCTGGGGGCGGGAGCGCTGGATGTTTACACTACGCCGGTGCAGATGAAGAAGAATCGGCCGGGGACTTTGTTGACGGTATTGTGCAAGCCGGCGGATACGAATGCATTGATGTCTTTAATTTTTGCGGAAACGACTACTTTTGGAGTGCGGACTTATCGAGCGCGGCGGCGCGTGCTTCCTAGGGAGTGGGTTAGCGTGGCGACGGATTACGGGGATGTGAGGATCAAGGTATCGCGAGTGAATGGGCGAATACTTCATGTGGCGCCAGAGTTTGAGGATTGCAAGAAGTTGGCGGCGGAGAAGGATGTGCCTTTGCAACGGGTGATTGCTTCGGCTTTGCGGAATTATGAGAAAGGTTGAAGGTTTTTTTTAACACAGAGTTCACAGAGGACACAGAGTTCGGAAAGACGCGGAGAAAAGAGCTGACGAGAATGGCTGCGGGAAAACCAAAATATTATTTGACGACGCCGATCTACTACACGAACGGGTTGCCGCACATTGGGCACACGTACTCGACGATCGTGTGCGACACGATTCGGCGGTACAAGCGGATGCGTGGGTACGACGTGGTATTGACCACCGGTACGGACGAGCACGGCGTCAATGTGGAGCGGTCGGCGAAAAAGGCGGGGATTCCGGAGTCTGAGTTTGTGGCCAAGATGGCCGCGCAGTGGAAAGCGCTTTGGGATGAGTTGGGGGTGCAGGGCGACGAGTTTATCCGCACTACCGATTTGAAACATGCGCATACGGTGCAGTGGCTTTTTAAATTGTGCCGCGAGAATGGCTACGTGTATCCGGGGCACTACACGGGGCAGTACTGCATTTACGACAATGCGTATGTGGACGTAAAGCCTGGAGAGAATTGTCCGGATTGCGGACGACCTACGGAGACGGTTACAGAAGACAATTTCTACTTCAAGCTCTCTGCGTTCCAGAAGCCGCTTCTCGATTTTTATTCGAAGAATCCAAACTTCATTCAGCCCGAGGCGCGGCGGAATGAGGTTCTGAGTTTTGTCGAAGGCGGGCTGAGGGATCTCAGCATTACGCGCACATCTATTCGATGGGGCATTCCTGTTCCCGGAGAAGAGCCGCACGTGTTTTACGTGTGGTTTGACGCGTTGACGGCGTATCTGAGCGCGGTTGGCGGTCCGCAGTATGAGAAGAGTGGTTATTGGCCGGCGGATTTGCATTTGGTGGGGAAGGAAATTATTCGGTTTCACGCGGTGTATTGGCCGGCGTTCCTGATGGCGGCGGGGTTGCCGATTCCGAAGCAGATTTGGGCGCACGGCTGGCTTTTGATGGACAGCGCGAAGATGAGCAAGTCGCTGGGAAATGTGGTGCGTCCGCGGCCGATTGTGCACGTTTTGGGGATGGATGCGCTTCGGTATTATTTGCTGCGCGAGACGGTGTTTGGGCAGGATGGAAATTTTAGTTATGACGCGCTGGTGCAGCGGTATAACAGCGACCTGGCGAATGGGCTGGGAAATCTAGCTAGCCGCACGGCTGCGATGATTGAGAAAAATTGCGGAGGAAAGATTCCGAAGTCCGGGTCGCTCCAGGCGCAAGATACGGCGCTCGCTAAAGAAGCGCAGACGGCTATCGGCGAAGTGATGGAGCATTACGAGAAGCTGGAGTTCTCGCGCGGGTTGGAAGTGATTTGGTCGTTGATTTCGGCGGCGGATAAGTATTTGACGGTGGAGAAGCCGTGGTCGCTCGGAGAATCGAGCGAGGAGCAGCAGCGGCGGGCTACGGTGCTTTGGACGACGGCTGAGGTTTTGCGCGTTGTTACTGTGCTTACGCATCCGGTTTTGCCGGACAGCACGGCGAAAGTTTGGGCGTTGCTCGGACAGTCGGGAGTGCTTGGGGCAGTGGATTTGGATGGATTGGCGTGGGGACAACTCGCGCCGGGCACTACGCTTGGTAAATCGCAGGCGTTATTTCCGAGAATTGAAAAAGCAGAAGCGATTGAGAGGATGGAAGCCATGGAAAAAGAAGCACAGAACGCACCTTCACCGGTTGCGGCGACAACGCCAGCAGCAGTGCCGGCAGGGGCTCCGGCTGCAGCTGCGCCTGCGGCGGACGCGAAAATCGGGATTGAGGATTTTGCGAAAGTCGAGATGCGCGTGGGGCAGATCAAGACGGCCGAGCGGATTGTCGGCGCTGACAAATTGTTGAAGCTAACCGTGGATATTGGGACGGAGATTCGGCAAATTTGCGCGGGGATCGCGCAGTTTTATGAGCCGGAGAAATTGATCGGGCGGAAGGTGGCGGTGGTGGTGAATCTTGCGCCGAGGAAATTGCGGGGAGTTGAGTCGAACGGGATGATTGTGGCAGCGTCGGTTGGGCCGGAAGGACGACCAGTGTTGGCGGGATTTCCGGATGAGGATGTGGAGATTGGGGCGCGGTTGAAGTAGGCCGGAAGGGCACGATGTATCGTGCCCCTACAACATGGAACTAGTTGATTCACATGCGCACATTGATGACGAGCGATTCGCGGAGGATCGCGAAGCGATGCTCGATAGGGCTCGGATCGCCGGAGTAACTACGCTCTTGGCGATTGGGACTGGACCCGGGCCGCATAAATTGGATTCGGCTTTGCCGTTTGCCGAAGCGTATGAGTGGATCTACACGACCGTCGGGATTCATCCGCATGAGGCTAAGGACGTAACGCAGGCGCATTTGGATGAGTTGGCGCGGTTGGCGCGGCATCCCAAGGTGATTGCTTGGGGCGAGATTGGGTTGGATTATTTTTACGATCATTCGCCGCGGGATGTGCAGGAACGCGTGTTTCGCGAGCAGATGGCGCTGGCGGCGTCGGCGAAGTTGCCGATTATTATTCATTGCCGCGATGCTTGGGCGGATTGTTTGCGAGTGATTGAGGAAGTGTGGAAACCGACGGGGCTGGGCGGAATTTTGCATTGTTTTACCAGCACGTTGGAAGACGCACTGCGCGGGATCGACATGGGATTTATGGTTTCGTTTGCGGGGAATTCGACTTATCCGAAGACGCAGAATTTGCGAGACGTTTCGCGCGCTTTGCCGCTGGAGAACATTTTGATTGAAACGGACGCGCCGTACCTTGCGCCGCAGCCTTATCGAGGGAAACGCAACGAACCGGCGTATGTGGCGGAAGTGGCGCGTACACTCGCTAGTGTGAGAGACTTAGCCGCGGAAGAATTCGCCGCCAGGACAGCAGGGAATTTTCGGCGATTTTTCCGTCTTTCCCAGCCGTCGATGTCAGCGGCTGCGGAGTCCCAAAGATGATTGCAGGCCAGGGGAGGAAGGCTATCGCGCTGCTTACTGTCAAAGAGATTTTTGATCTTGTGCGAGAAGATTTGGTTTTGGTTGAAGAAGAACTCGCGCGACAGAGCGCTGGCGCCTTCGAACCGGTCGCGGAGATTACGAGTTATCTGTTGGGCGGCGGAGGGAAGCGGTTGCGCCCGGCGTTGCTCCTGCTATGTAACGGAGCTAGCGGGCGGCGGAGTCCGGGAGCGATTCGGTTGGCGGCGGTGGTGGAGCTGCTTCACAGCGCTACTTTGATTCACGATGACGTGATTGACAGCGCGGACACCCGGCGTGGGCGGCCTTCAGCGAATTCGCGTTGGGGGAATCATCGCAGTGTTTTGGCGGGAGATTGGCTGTACATGCAGTCGTTTCAGATGGCGCTGGAGGAAAGGAATTTTCGCATACTTGATGTGCTGATCGATCTTACGCAGAAAATGGTTGAGGGAGAGTTGATTCAGCTGGCGAAAATTGGGCGGATCGACGTTACGGAAGAAGATGCGCTGCGGCTGGCGACTTATAAGACAGCGTGCTTGTTCAGCGGTTGCGCGCGATTGGGTGCGGTGCTTGGCGGGTTGGAGGGTGCAGAGGAAGAGGCGCTAGCCGATTATGGACGTTATGCGGGGCTGGCGTTTCAATTAGTGGATGATCTTTTGGATTTTACGGCGTCGACCGAGCAGCTGGGGAAGCCGGTGCTCAGCGATTTGAAAGAGGGGAAAGTTACCCTGCCCTTGATCTACGCTATGGATAATGGGCATCGTGATGCGCGCGCGTTGGTGGCGCGGGTGCTTGAGGAAAAAGAGTTTCATTCGGTGCGGGCGGAGACGATTGTTTCGCTGGTGCAGGATTCTGGAGCGCTGGACCGGGCTCGCAGTCTTGCGCATGAGTATGCGCGGCGGGCCAAGGCTTGTTTGGAAGGGCGCGTGGATTCGGAGTATGCGCGGGCGTTGATGACGTTGCCGGATTTTATTTTAGAGCGCGAGAATTAGAAGCCAGGTTTTGCGAAGACGGGCACGGCGTGCCGTGCCCCTACAGAAATGCTTCCTTTTAAACTGGTCTACAACAAAGGCTACGATTTAAATTTTGGCGAGCACGTTTTTCCTTCACAGAAATTCCGTTTGATTGCGGAAACGTTAGTGCGCGAAGGAATCGCTGGTGGCGAGGATTTTCTTACACCTGATTGTGCGCCGGACGAGGATATTTTGCGCGTGCATACGGCGGAGTGGGTGCACAAGCTGAAGACGGGAACGCTTACAGCCAGCGAGATCATGAAGTTGGAGATTCCGTTTTCGAGGGAGGCAGTGGAGGCGTGCTGGCTTGCGGCCGGTGGATCGATTTTGGCGGGGCAGGCGGCTTTGCATGACGGGTTTGGGTGCAATCTGGGCGGCGGATTTCATCATGCTTATCCGGGGCATGGCGAGGGATTTTGCGCGATTCATGATGTTGCGGTGGCGATTCGAAGGTTGCAACATGACGGCGCGATTCGAAAGGCGATGGTTGTGGATACCGATGTTCATCAGGGGAACGGGACGGCGGCGATTTTTGCGGAGGACGAATCCGTTTTCACGCTTTCCATCCATCAGGAAAATAATTATCCGGCTTATAAGCCGCCATCGGATGTGGATTTGGAGATGGCCGATCGCGTGGAAGATGACGAGTATCTGGCAGCTTTGATTCCGGCAGTGCAGGCCGCGCTGGATGAATTTCAGCCTGAGCTGCTGTTTTATGTTGGCGGCGCCGATCCGTTTTGCGAGGACCAGCTTGGCGGGTTGATGCTGACGAAGAACGGGTTGAAGACGCGCGACCGTCGGGTATTTGAAGAAGCGCGGCGGCGCGGAATTCCTGTTGCGACCGCTTTGGCTGGCGGATATGCGCGGCGCGTCGAAGACACAATTCGAATCCATGTGAACACGATCCTTGCCGCGCGTGAAGTCGCGCTCGCTTTTCCTTCGGCTTCGGCTGCCGGACAAGATTAGTATTGCGTTTGCAATCGGAGTTCACTTTATTCAAAAGAATATGAGGTATTCATGATGCGTCCTAGAGTGCGCACCTTTTCTGGTTCGTTGTTTCTCGGAGTTATGCTGGCGCTGGTTCCCGTCGCGGCGCGCAAAGCCTCGGCACAAACGCCTACGGACTCGGCGAAAAAGTTGAAAGTGTATATCTCCGTGGACATGGAAGGCGTGGCAGGGGCGGTCACCGCGGACCAGTTGGGCCCAAGTGGATTTGAATACGAGCGTTTTCGCCATTTTATGACTGACGAGACGATGGCGGCAGTGCGAGCGGCAAACGAGGCAGGCGCCAGCGAGATCGTTGTAAGCGACTCGCATGGAAACGGAGAAAATTTGCTGATCGAGGAGTTTCCAAAGAACGTTCGAATCGTGCGCGCGTGGCCGCGTCATGGCGGAATGATGGCTGGATTGGATTCGAGCTTCAGCGCGGCTATTTTTATCGGTTATCACGCGTCTACCACAAATCCGAAGGGCGTACGCGCTCACACGTTTTCGAGCGCACATTACGCGCGAGTGACTCTGAATGGCAATGCGGTGACCGAGGGGGAGTACAACGCCGCTTATGCTGGAGCGAAGGGGGTTCCAGTTATCTTTGTATCTGGCGATGATGCCGCGGTGGAAGAGATCAAGTCGCGACTTGGAAACATCGAAAGCGTCGAGACCAAGAAGACGCTTGGTTTTCATTCGGCGGAAACGCTCACGCCAGCCGCTTCCTGCGACAAAATTTATGCAGGAGTGAAATTCGCTTTGAGCCGGCTGCATGATTTCAAGCCATATGTGATCAAGACCCCGGTGACCTTAGAAATTACGTTCAAGAATTACACGCCAGCGGAACTGCTGAGCTACCTGCGGTCGGTGCAGCGCGTGGATTCGCATACGATCCGGTTTGTGGGCAAGGACATGGATGAGATTGACGATTTCGAGGAGTTCGTAGGGAATTACAACGCCGACTTGGCGCCATAAAACTAGTTTTCTGCGTGCGCTTATTGAACGGCGAGGGCGTGGCGGACCGCGTTGGTTAGTTCCGTATCCACATCATCCGGATCGAACCCTTCCGCGTGATAGGCAATCTTTCCCGTGCGATCCAGTATCACAACGGTGGGAAAAGAGCGGACGGAGAGGAGCGTATCCAGCCCATCCGCAAAAACCACGGCTGTGCGAGGCTTTTCTTCCTGCAGATAGGGCGGCACGAGCGATTCGTCTTCGTCGCAATCCGCGGCTAGAAAAACGATGTCCGTGGTTCCCTGGAATTGCGCGGCAACGCGCTCGAAATGGGGTTCCATTTCGCGGCACGGCCCGCACCAGGTGGCCCAAAAATTCACGACGACAATTTTTCCTTTTTGTTTGGCGAGCGAAAACGGCGACCCGTCTTGAGCCTTGCGCAGCGTGAAATCGTAGGGCTCCTTCGCGCCGGCGTTTCTTTTGGGTTTCGCCGCCTCCGAGGACGCGACGACGTCATCGTAGGAATGCAAAATATAGTCGCCGAGGCCCTGGTCGGAACCATGGGCCAGGCGCCAGACGTTGCCGAGCTTTTGACGGATCTCGCGGCGGTTGGCTGCAGCAGCTGAAGTCGAGGCATCCGCCAAGGCGAAGGCTCTAGCATATTCGCGGATGGCGCCGGGCAGGTCCTTGTTTAGTTCCGCGATTTCGCCAAGTTTTTCTCCGGCCGCAGTACTTGGGGAGAGCGCCATGCTCGCGCTAAAATCTTTCTCGGCAGAGACATTGTCATGAAGCTTGAATGCGAGTCTCCCGCGAAGTACGAGGATATTCACCTTGTCGCGTTTTTGTTCCGTTTCCCACTGTTCTTTTGAAACTTTAGGAGATTTTTCGCTGGCGGAACTGTTGTTGATAAAGTCCAGGACGCGGGTGGAATAGTTGAGGGCGCGACGGAGGGCCGCCTCGTCGCCATTGCGTTCCAACAGCTGAATCGCGAGCAGCGTCATGGACATGTCTTCCGGAGAAATGGCGACGAGGCGCTCGGCATAGTCGGTGGCGCGCGGGGAATCTCGCAACTGCAGGCTGGCTTCGACGAGCGCACGGTAGATTTGCGGCCGTTGCCGCGACTCCGGATAGTCCTTGAGAAATTCTTCGAGGTTGCGGACAAGCGAGGCGCGGTCATTGCCGGCGCGATCAATCGCTTGTTGCAGCTCTTCGGTTTCAGATAGTGTTTTTGCGGCAGGTTGCTTGGGAGTGGCAGGTCTTGTGCTCAGTGCAGGAGTCGCCGGACTTCCGCTTTGCTGAGCGTGGGCAGCACGGCTCGCGAGACATACGGACAGGGCCGCGAGAGGTACGAGGGCAAGCGCGAGGAGTTTTCGCGTGCTAGTCATGAATTTGAATTCTAATCTGTTTGGTGAAAATTACCGAATGGCAGTCGGATTGGGCGCGGGCATAGGCCGAGATTCGGTTATTGCGCGCCTTGGACTTCGATGGAGCCGGAAACGGTATGGACTTCGACGCGGCCGCCGCCGTCACCCATGTGGGCGCGCAGCGAGTGCTTGCCTTGCTCCTCAATCATGATGGGAATTTGCGCGCTAATTTGACCGGTGACAGCACCAGCGGAAAGATGAAAGCTGGCGCTGGAAGGCACAGCGATGTCCACGCCTCCGGAGACGGTCTTCAAATCCCAATAGCTATTGCCGCTCGGATTGCCCTGGACGGTGACACGTCCAGCGGTAGCATGTGCTTTGACGTCACCATTTGCGTCGCGCACCTCAACGGTTCCGCTGGAAGTATTGGCATCGACGCGCCCGCCTGGATTTTTCACTTCAACATTGCCTGAAACGGAGTGAGCCATGACGTCACCCTTGGCGTTCAAGACGGTAACATTGCCAGAGATGCTGGTGGCGCGCACATCATCGCCGCAATTTTCGGCAGTGACGGGACCACTGGTTGAAGAGAACTTGACCTCGCGGCCGATGTCTTGTCCGCGGACAGTTCCAGACACTGAGGCCGCCTGCACGGGGCCTCGCAGGTTGCGAACAGTCTGCGAACCTGACACGGTGGACGAATAGACTTCCGTGTCGCGCGGAACTTCGATCGCGTATGTGATGGCGACGTTACGCAAGCGCGACATTTCTTTTCCGATGCGGAGAGTGTCGCCTTTGAGTTCGACGGGAGGGCTGGCAACGATGTCGTCCAGCCGTTGCTGTGGGTTGCCTAATCCAAAGCCGGAAACTCGCACATCCGCGTGCACGTGCACTTTGTCGTCAGCGCTGCCGACGATGCTGATGTCACCAGAGACATTGCTCAGTTCCAGACGGATGGGACCAGAGACATCCAAGGAGCGGTCGAAACTACCGGAGACGGAAGGGCCCATCTGGCAGCCAGCGAGCGCTACGAAGATGCTGAGCAAGATGACAGATGTGGCCAGTTTGTGACGTCGCGTCATTCTTCCTCCAGCGCTATTGGCGGCGCTTTCTTGCCTTTCTCTGATAGAAGATACGCAAAGACTAATGAAAATGTTCCGGTAGCCCAAGGAGCGAAACTTGCCTTAGCGCGCAAGGCTCTCGTTCAGCGAGCCCTGCCGGTAGCCTTCGAGATCCAGCGCTACAAACGTGAAGCCCGTTGCTTTCAGTCGCGCCGAGATAGACGCTGCCATTTCGGGCGACATCGCGCGAGGCATTTCTTCGGGAGAAATTTCTACACGCGCGAGCTTATCGTGCAGGCGGACGCGAAATTGCCGGAAGCCCAGGTCGCGGAGGACCGCTTCGCCCCGCTCGACAAGAGCAAGCCGCTCTGGGGTCACTTCCGTTCCGTAGGGAAGCCGGGAGGCAAGGCACGCGGAAGCGGGACGGTCCCAAGTGGGCAGTCCCGCGCGTTGGGAAAGCTGACGAATTTCGGCTTTATGAAGTCCGGCGTCGAGAAGGGGAGCCAGGACGCGATGTTCCGAAGCGGCCCGGTGGCCTGGGCGGAAATCGAGCCTGTCGTCGGCGTTGACTCCATAAGCTACGACTGCAAAGCCGCGTTCTTGCGCCATCACATCGAGCACTGTGAACAACTCGTCTTTGCAGAAATAGCAGCGATCCGCGGCGTTTGCGCGGTACTTGGGATTTTCCATTTCGTGCGTTTCGATGAATTCATGGCGGACGCCCAGCCGGAGGACAAAATCTTCCACTATAGTGCGGTCATGCGAGGAGTAGCTTGGGGAGAGCGCTGTCACCGACAAGGCACGCTCACCAATGGCCCTGTGAGCAGCCCACGCGAGGTAGGCGGAGTCGGCGCCGCCGGAGAGAGCGACGATCACGGAAGGGAATTCAGCCAATTGCTTGAGCAGCGACAGCTCTTTTTCTTCCGCCGAGAGTTGCCCCTGTTCCCCGAGATGGATATGCACGAATGTATTCATTTCCATCGAGAGTATACCCCACCGGACAGATTATTTCGTTTGCCCGGTTCGTGAAGGCACGGTCATTTGAAGTCGAGCAAGACGTCGACGGTATGTTTGTCCGCGTCTGTGCGAAGCCAATGGCCGACAGTATCGTAGTGCACGGGCAACTCACCGAAAATCTCTGTCGGATGAGACTGCAACTGAATAAGAAATTTTTCGAAGATAGATTTGTCAAAAACAGCACCAGCAGCGATGGACCACATTTGATGAATGCGTCCCTCGGCCGCGAGCGAAAGCCCAGTCAGAACCATCGTGCCGTAGTGATACTGCGGACCTTCCGTTACGGAGACTGCATAGGAAACGCCGTGCGTCTGATCATCGTAGGAAACGACCGGATCAATCTTTGCATCGAGGTAGCCCAGGTGTCCGTACTCTTCCCGGGCGCGGTCCCAGCCTGCCTCGATTTGCATGCCGTCGGCTGGGTCATCGGCCTTTAGCCCGATTTCATTGGAAAGGGTGATGTTGGACAGAACGGAGTTTCCGGTCCATCGGGCTCCCTTCCAGTGATAAACAGCGCCTGTAGAAACCGGGACGAAAACCGGGATTTGATCGGGCAGTTTTTGATTGGGATTGCCGGTCAAGCGCACTTCAGGCGGGCCGAGCTTCACCCGCAGGAAGCCTTGCTTTAGATAGAATGGCCGCAATTGCTCCGAAAGAAAGAGGTCGATGGTCATGCGCGAAAAGGGCTTGCCCTGAACGTCGGCAAGCTGTTGCTGCACGACGTGAGAAGAAGAAACAGCAGGATCGCTAAATTCGACGCTGGCGATGAAGAACGCGGCGCCTTCGACGTGAAATTCCTGGACGTTGCCCTCCGCTAGAGGATTGGGAAGCAACTGGTGTTCGACAGTTACGTTGAGCTGGTGCGAGGCCAGCAAATCTTTCACGGCGTCCGTGGCCTGATCCACGACGGCGCCGGCTTCCGGAAGAGTACCATCGAAGAAAGGCGCCTTTTTGCGGATGGCGTCGCCGAGCTCACTGTCGGAAAACCACGGAATGTTATCAAAGTAAACGGGAACTCGTGGAGCTTCTTCCAATTGGAATGTTACTCTGAGGCCATCAGCGCGCGTTTGAAAGTTGTAGTTCACTCTGGCGAACATGCCGGTTTGCAGCAGGCGGTCTGCGGCGGCTTGCAATTCTGTTTTTCCGACCTGGGAGCCTATTTCGAGTTGAGCAAGTGCGATGATCTGGGGTTCGGAAAGAGTTTTCAGGCCTTGCGCGCGGATTTCGTGGAGACTTGCGGTCGCTGGTGCTGGCGTTTGGGCTTGTGCCGGAATAAAGAGAAGAATCGAAGCGAAAAGAGACATTTCAAAGAAGACCCGGAAGAAGCGACTCATGTTTTCATTTTAGCGGAAAAAGGTGCGCGGGCCTATCCGGGGAAGAGGCTGCGCCAAGAATGAATGGCGAAGGGCTCTGCGAGATCTATCCACTATTCGACCGTTACCGATTTCGCGAGGTTGCGCGGTTGATCGACATCGCATCCGAGGCGCACCGCGATATGGTACGCGAGAAGTTGCAACGGAATGATCTCCAGCAGTGGCGCGAGAATTTCCGGCGCCGGGGGAAGCTCGATGATGTGATCGGACGCTTCGCGAGCGAGGTGGTCTTTTTCGGTAACGATGGAGATGACGATACCATCGCGGGCTTTGACTTCTTGGATGTTGGAGACGCTTTTTTCGTAGCGTGTGACGGATTCCGGGTCGGTGTCGTCACGAGTGGCAAGGACGACCACGGGCAGATTTTCATCGATAAGGGCGTTGGGACCGTGTTTCATTTCGCCGGCGGGATAGCCTTCGGCGTGAATGTAGGAAATTTCCTTGAGCTTTAGCGCGCCTTCCAGGGCGATCGGATAATGAATGCCGCGCCCAAGATAGAGAAAATCCGTGTAACGGAAAAACTGGCGAGCGAGGTTTTCGTAAAAGCCGGAGGCGTCGGCTTGCAGGATCGTCTCCATCTTGTGAGGGATACGCGTGAATTCCTGCATTAGCTTTACGGCGGCGGCGGGGGCGAGCTTTCCGCGAATTTGGCCTAGATAAGAAGCGAGAAGCATGAGCGCGGCCAATTGAGCGGTGAAAGCCTTCGTCGAGGCCACGCCGATTTCCGGACCCGCGTGTGTGATAATTGTTCCAGCGGCTTCGCGAGTGATCATCGACCCCATGACATTGCAGATAGCGAGAGTCGGCGAGCCCTTGAGCTTGGCTTCGCGCTGTGCGGCCAAAGTGTCGGCGGTTTCTCCGGACTGGCTGATACAAACGGTCAACGTTTTCGAATCCAGAATAGGATCGCGGTAGCGGAATTCGCTGCCGTAGTCGACTTCGACCTGTAGGCGGGCCAGACGTTCAATCATGAATTTGCCGGCCAGAGCGGAGTGCCAGCTAGTTCCGCAGGCAACGATGCGCACTTGCTGGAATTCGCGGAACTGTTGTTCGGAGATTTGCATCTCGTCCAGGAAAACTTTTCCCGTGTCTTGCGAGATACGGCCGAGCAGAGTGTCGCGCACGGCGCGAGGCTGCTCGAAAATCTCCTTTTGCATGAAGTGCTTGTAGCCGCCCTTCTCGGCCATGATCGGGTCCCACGCGACGTGATGCGCGGGGCGCTCGACGGAGCGGCCATCGTGATCCATCACGCGAACGCCGCTCTGCGTGAGGACGGCGATATCGCCATCCACGAGGAAGAACATTTCTCGAGTGTGTTCGAGGAGGGCGGGAATGTCGCTGGCAACAAAGTATTCGCCGTCACCCAATCCGATGACAGAGGGCGGGCCGATGCGCGCCGCTACGATTTTGTGCGGATCGCGGGCTGATAGAAACACCAGGGAGTAGATGCCGCGCAGCTCTCTGAGAGACTTGCGAACCGCGTCTTCCAACGGCGCTCCGCCTTGCGAGTTTTTTTCCACGAGGTGAGCGACGACTTCCGTGTCCGTTTCGGTGACGAATTTGTGTCCCTCGCGCTGGAGCTGCTCTTTCAGCTCGAGATAATTTTCGATGATTCCGTTGTGGACAACCACGATTTGGCCGGTGCAATCGCGGTGCGGGTGCGCATTTTCTTCCGTGGGGCGGCCGTGGGTGGCCCAGCGTGTGTGGCCGATGCCGTAGGTGCCTTCGATGGGGGATTTCTGAATGACTTCTTCCAGATTACGCAGCTTGCCCGGGGCGCGGCGGATTTCGAGCTTTCCATCTTTGGTGACGACCGCGATGCCCGCGGAATCGTAACCGCGATACTCCAGCTTTCGCAGTCCTTCGATGATGACAGGCACAACCTTCTTCGGCCCGATGTAACCGACAATTCCGCACATGCGCGGGGTCTCCTGAGAATGCTATTTGGTTAGACTAGCACGGACTTGCGATGAGCCAGCGGGTTCCTCTTCTAGATGTGGCGAAAAACGCCAAGTTGCATTAGGGGCGTAACGGTACATCCGGGGCCTGTTGCAGTTCGTAGGAAACGAGATTGCGGTTCGAATCGAAATGGAATGTGACGCGCGCGGTCGCAGGCTGAAGCGTGTCCGTGTCGACGTGGCGAACCACGGCGACGACAGAATTCCTGTCGGGAGAGTCCTCGACGGTGTAGCCGCGCGATTTGAGGAAGTGGTCCACTCGCGACATGGGGGTGCCTGGAGGAAGTTGAGTGTTGAGCATCTCGTCGATTTTTTGCAGCCGCGAGTCGGAAGTGTGGGAGTGGCTCTTGCACCCGGAGGCTGAGAGTAACGAGAGAAGTGCAACGCAAGCCAGCAGTAGAAACGACTGAAGGTTGAAGGACGGCGACGAGACGTGGCGATAGTGAACCATGCGCGCCGCGTTTATTCCACGATTTCGAAGCGGGATTCTTCAATGACGGGGTTGGTGAGCACTTCTTTCGAGATGTGCTCAACTTGCTTCACGGCTTCCTCGTGGCTCAATCCCTCGACATTTAGTACGAAGAATTTTCCCTGTCGAACATCCTTGACGGATGCGTAGCCTAGCCCGGTGAGCGCGTGTTGAATCGTTTGTCCTTGAGGATCAAGTACCGTGCGCTTCGGCATCACCCAAACGTGTGCTTTCATGAGCTAAGTATAACATTGCGGGCGGCCGGAGAAAGCGTCTAGCGAAATCGCACGGCCGCTTTGGGTCGCGCGGAGCAGCACGGGCTCACAAATTGGGGGATTTTTTGAGAGAGAGCTTTTCTGCCTCCGTGAGGAAGGCGTGTTCGAAGCTCATATCCGCCAGTTGGGCGAGTTCTGTTTCGTTCAGGCCCGTTTGAGCGGCGTTTTCGTATTCAGCTTGCAGCGTTGTGTGAAACATCGCAGGGTCGTCTGTGGAGAGGACAATGGGGATGCCGTGCCGCAAGAGTTGCGGCAACGGATGATCTTCCATACGTGCTTCAGAGAGATGCAACTGTTTTGCTAACGCGCCAGTGCGGATATTGCTCTGCGGGCAAATCTCGAGCGGAATGCGGCGGTCGACGAGCAAGTCCATAAGCGCGGGATCTTGCGCCGCGGCAATGCCGTGGCCGATGCGCTCCACGTGCAACAATTCGATGGCTTCGCGGATTTTTTCTGGGCCACCGACTTCTCCGGCATGCATCAAGAGATGAAGTCCATTGTTGGCGGCTTCCTCATAAACGGGGCGAAACTCTTGCGTGGCGATGCTCATTTCGTCGCCGCCAACACCAAACGCCACAATCTTTTTGGACTGGCAGCGTTTGGCTGCGTTTACGACATCCATAGCCGCTTCGGTGCCGAACTGCCGCGCAGCATCGAAAACCCAGTTGATACGAGGGCCCTTTTTCTCAAACGGCTCAGTGGCTTTCAAGATAGCTTCGAAATTGGCCTCTGGCTGTTGTTTGCGGAGAAGCATCACTCCGATAGAAAGAGTGACTTCGGCGTAGACCACGTTTTGGGTTAACAGATGCTCGCACAAGTCTCGCGCGATTAGGCCGTAATCTCTCGGCTCGCGCAGAAAAGACGTGACCCATTTAAAGGCATCGATGAACCCAGTGAAGTCGCGATAGGTGTAACGCTGGCGGACTTCTTCTTCTGTTAGGACGATGTTGTATCGTGCTGTTAGCGCGCACACCGTCGCCGGCTGAATGGATCCTTCGAGATGAAGATGCAACTCGGCTTTCGGTAAAGAGACGATGCCTGCTGGCAGTAGTGAAGATTTCATGCGATGAGCATCAATGAGGCAATTGCGGCCGGCCGGCGTTGATCCACGCCGTCATCCAATACGAGCCCACATCGGTAGAAGCTTCGGAAAGCTGACGGATCAACATAGCAGCGGCCTGGTTGTAGAAGCGATCGTAGTATTCGTCGTTGTAGGTGTAGGACTTTCCGGCAATGTAGGCATTGCGATCCGCAAGGAGAATCGTCTCCAGCCAACTATGCGAGGCGAGGCAGACTTCGAAGGCGTGATCCGTCGGATCGTTGATGTAGGAAGCGTCGCTTGGCCGCATGGGGAAGAAGGAAGAATAACGATCGATAAGGACGGTCCCAAATCGTTCGTTGACACCCATCTGCGCGGTCAGTTTGCCGTCAAAATCTTCCGTGGTGCTAAATGGATCGTGGGCTTCAGCCACATAGTTAGCAAGAATCGCAGCGTCGAGTTTGGCTTCGTCCCAGCGGCTGTTTTTCATGTCCTCGGTCAACTTTTGGCTGTAAACCCCAATTTCCCACGGCAGAACGCCATTCGCCTCCAGCTTTGATTTTCCGTATTTGGCCACCGCCGCTTTGTAACTGTGCGGGAGGGCGTCGAAAGGGAAGCGGCCGTATTTGTCGAGATAGACGTGGTTGTTGCGCTTTTCCGCTGGGGTTTTTGCGACAGCGTCCAGAGGATCGCTGACGTGCAGGAGAAGAATCGCGCGATACGATTCGAAGAATCCTCGAATGTCTTGCGGCAGAGTGTCGATGGCTTGGTTGACGACGAGCTTGTGCGCATTGCGGCCCCAAGCAGCGAGGCGGTGTGGGAACACCATACAAATTACCAGCAGAACCCCAAACAAAAGGCCTGCTCGAATTTGTGATTCTCTGGGAAATCCCCGACGCATTTTCGATTCCTCTACCGTCTGTTGGCGGCCCGGAGCGTGCTGTGCCTCCGGCCATAGAAATAGTAAATCACGAGACCGATGGCGAGCCAACTAATGAAGCGGAGCCAGTTCATGATGGGCAATCCAGCCATCAGCAAAACGCACGTGAGGATCGTAAGTACGGGTGCGATCGGTCCACCCGGCGCGCGGAATGCCCGTGGACGTTCGGGCTCGCGGTACCGGAGGATAAGCACGCCAGCGGCGACCAAAGCGAAAGCGAAGAGCGTGCCGATGTTGGCGAGGTCCCCAAGCGTGCCGATATCGAGAAGTCCGGCAGGGACTCCCACGGCGAAACCGGCAACCCATGTGGAGAAGTCAGGAGTGAGATAAGTACGATGAATGCGGCTGAAAATTTTAGGAAAGAGGCCATCGCGTGACATGGCGAACCAGACGCGCGCCTGGCCGATTTGAAAAACAAGCAGCGAAGAGATCATGCCCATAAGTGCGCCAATGAGAACGACGAGGCGGAGGCTAGAGATGTGCAGTTTCTTCAGCGTGTTAACTACAGGAGCAGCGTCGTCGACGAGCGTATCCCAACGAACAAGTCCTGTGAGGACGACGACCACGCCGATGTAAAGCACCGTACAGATGATGAGAGTAGCGATGATGCCGCGCGGAAGGTCGCGCTGAGGATTCTTACATTCTTCGGCTGCGGTGGACACAGAATCGAAGCCGATATACGTGAAGAATACGATGGAGCCGCCAGTGAGGATGCCGGGCCAGCCGTTCGGAGCGAACGGGTGCCAATTCGAAGTGTGAATGAATCGCGATGCGAAGGTGATGAAGGCGAGGATGGCTATGATTTTGATGAGCACCATGATGTTGTTGGTCTCCGCGGACTCGCGAATACCGCGAACGAGAATCATGGTGAGAAGCATCACGATGATGAAGGCGGGCCAGTTAAAACCGAAATGCCAGCCTGGGCCGTAGATGTCGTTCCCTTGAAGATCCTGAAGTCCCGAGGGCAAATAGGCGGGGGAGATCCAGCGCGGGTTGGGATGTAAGCCGAACCAATCGAGAAGGTCCACCAGATGCGCCGAGAAGCCGACACTCACGGCCATATTGCTAACGGCGTACTCCAAAATGAGATCCCACCCGATGATCCAGGCGATGAGCTCGCCCATGGTGGCGTACGTGTACGTATAGGCGCTGCCGGCAATGGGAATCATCGCAGCGAGTTCAGCGTAGCAGACGGAAGCAAATCCGCATGCGATGGCGACCAGTACAAAGGAAAGCGCGATTGCGGGGCCGGCGCCAGGGCGCCCGAACGAGGACTGGCGCGTGATCAAATATTGAAGCAGCGGAGCATTGAGAATCGAGGAGACTTGGAGTTTTTGGCCCGCAATGGCAGTGCCGACAATGGTGAAAATTCCAGAGCCGATCACCGCTCCAATCCCGAGGGAGGTGAGGCTTAGCCAACCCAAAGACTTTTTAAGTCGAACTTCCGCGTTCTCACAGTCCGAAATCAGTTGGTCGATACCCTTACGATGGAAGAGTGCTGATCCCACTCATGCTCTCCGATCGCATCGCGGCAAGAGGAAACACCTGGCCCGACACGTGTTTGAGGAACGAACGCGCCTCAATGTACCCCGAGAAGCGCTGTTACGCAACAAGGGTTGCGCTGGCTGCACGGGGCTACGAAAGGGCCTCAGGCAGGTTCGAGCTGGGCATAGCGCTCGATGAATTTTTTTGTCCCTCGGCCGGGAAAACTCACAGAAACGCGACGGTCTTCCTCGTCACCTTCGACGCCGACGACGGTGCCTACGCCGTAGCTTGGGTGGCGAACCTTGCGGCCAAGCATTGGATCCGCGTTGGCGCCACGTTTGACGGATGGCCTACCGAACGAACTTGTAGTGCGGGCCGGTTTGGGCGCTGCCATTGTGGGTTCCGGTTTGCCGCGCACACGCCGCAGAAACTCGTCCGCTGAGTAGGAATACTCTGGATCCGGTTCGTAACGGCGCTTTTCGCCAATCTCCGCCAACGAACCGCGGATGGTTTCCACTAGCTCGCTAGGAATTTCCGCCAGAAAGCGCGAAGGCAGCGACGCACGCAACTGTTGTTCGTTGCCAAAAATGCGCCGGTAGACGGCTCGCGTGAGTGTCAGCGAAGTGCGCGCGCGAGTCATACCGACGTAAACCAAGCGTCGTTCTTCTTCAATTCCTTTTTCTTCGTTTAGGGAGCGGCCGTGCGGGCAGATGCCTTCCTCCATGCCCGTCAAGAAAACATGGTCGAATTCCAGACCCTTCGTGCTGTGAAGTGTAATCAGCGTTACGCCGGGCTTGCCTTCGAAGGAATCCGCGTCGCTTACGAGCGCGGCTGCATCCAGAAAGTCCGTAAATTCTTCGCCCGCTTCCATGCTTTCCGCAACAGCACGCGTTAGTTCTTCCAAATTCTCGAGTCGCGCGACATCTTCGGGTGAGTTGCGATCTTTCAACATGGCCATGTAGCCGGTCTCTTCCAAGACCGCGTGCAGAAACTCGGCTGGTTCTTTGTTGGCCAGAGCTTCCTGCAGTTTGCCGATCAATTCTTGAAACGAGCGCAGGGGCGTCACTGCGCGGCCACCGGCTGCCACGGAAACGAATTTTTCGATGGAAGCCCAAAGCGGAGAGCCGTCCATACGCGCCGTTTCCCTCAGAGAATCGACGGTGGTCTTGCCAATGCCGCGCGGCGGCACATTTAGCACACGCAAGAGCGAAATATCATCTTCCGGATGCATAGCCAGCCGCACATACGCCAGCGCATCCTTGACTTCGGCGCGATTGTAAAAACTGAATCCGCCGACAAGTTTGTAGCGCAATCCGCGCCGGCGAAATACTTCTTCAAAAGCGCGCGATTGGAAATTCGTCCGGTATTCAACAGCGCAAGTCTGCGCGGAGTCGTCGTTCAAAATCCGTTCCAGTTCTCCCGCGACAAACTCCGCCTCGGCCTGTGCATCGCGGGCCTCAAAGTAACGCAGATTCGCGCCCGCGCCTTTTGTCGCGCTAAGAGACTTGCCCAATCTTTCCGGATTGTTCGCAACAACAGCGCCTGCTGCATCCAAAATGTTCTGCGTGGAGCGATAGTTTCGCTCCAGCTTGACGATTCTCGCACCGGGGAAGTCCCGCGAGAAACTCAGCAAAATCGAAACATCTGCGCCGCGCCACCGGTAAATCGACTGATCCTCATCGCCAACGACACACAAGTTATGCTTTGGTCCGGTCAATAGCCGCAGCAATTCGTACTGCACGCGGTTGGTGTCCTGATATTCATCCACGTGGATGTATTGAAAACGGGCCTGCCACTTTTCCCGTACAGCCGGCACTTCTCGAAGCAGACGCACCGAGCGCAAAAGGAGATCATCAAAATCGAGCGCATTGCTCTGACGCAGCAGCTTTTCGTAGGCCGCAAAAACATCGGCAACTCGCCGGCCGTCCTGGTTAATAGCCTCGCCGCGCAACATCTCTGGCGTCTGCGCGTGATTCTTGGCGTGGCTGATGCGGCTCAGGATGTTCCGCGGCGTCAGGCTGTCGTCATCGATCGCCAGCTTGCTCATGGCGAGCTTCACGGCGGCGAGCTGGTCGTCGTCGTCGTAAATTGCAAAATCTCGCGGCAAACCTGCGCTGGGCGCTTCCCGGCGCAGAAGTCGTGCGCACAGCGAGTGAAATGTCGAAAGCCAGGTCTGCGCGGGTGGGACACCAGAACGAAGAAGTAGATCGGACACGCGCGTGCGCATCTCTTCAGCGGCTTTGTTGGTGAAAGTGACTGCAAGGATCGCGTCGGCCGGCACGCCCTTGGAAATCAAGTTGGCCATGCGGAACGTGATGGCGCGTGTCTTGCCCGTTCCCGCTCCCGCAAGGATGAGCACGGGACCTTCTACTGTTTCGGCAGCGAGGCGCTGTTCCGGATTCAATTCGTCGAGGAGATTCAACATTTACCTGCAGTGGTCGAAGATATTCTGCCTAGTGATGGTAGCCGACTGAGCGAACACGCGCAAATTACCGGATTTTTTGCCAGCATTCGGCAAGAAATTATCCGCAATCAAGCTCATGCGGCATTCAGAAATCTGTCTACCGGCTGAGGTCAATTTCGAAATAAAGCAGCGGATGATTTTTCTCGAGTGACCGGATATCTGGAATATAGAGGTGCGCCGTTTTAAGTAAATCGAACTGTCCCTGCATGTCGAAGTAAAGCAATCCTTGTACGGAGTGATGAGGGGCAACGATGCTGCTGGTAATTCCGGCATCGGTCGCAGCTTTTTGCATTTCCGTCCAGTGTTTGTCGCGGCCCACCTTTGGACCGGTAGGGATAGGAATGGGGGACTTATGCATCGACGTTGGATCTTTTGTCTTGGCGCCGCTCACTACGTCGGCTACGTCGTCGGCTGTGAGAGAGTCCAGCGCCTGCCGGTTGTCTTCGGACACCGTGACATTCAAACGGATTTCGTCGAGGTCGACCTTCATGCTCTCGTCCGAATCATTGCGGATGATTGTGTCGATCGCTACGACGCCGGCGCTAAAGGGAGACTTCTTGGGAAACTTGGCCTTGTAGTTGGCAGCGTCAGTCCATGGCTGAGCGGAGATGGTCACGCCTTCGTGCGATTCGAGCGCTGCCGCTTTTAGCGTGGTTTGAGGCGGCTGGGAGATCCATCCGCCAGAAAAAAGCGCGACGGAAAGAAAGGGAACTATAATGCCAAGGTTTCGCATCGGGTTATAATAGTCCTTTCTCATCTCGACGCCTTCGATTCCTGGGGGAAGTGCAAGGTTGCCCGCACGGCGCGCCGCTTGCTCGCGGCGGTGCGTAAGAGAGACCGGAGCCACGCTTAGTGTATTTTGTCTACAGCCTGCTGATGGGCATTGTTGCCCTGCTGCTCACACCCTACTGGATTGTGCAGGGATTGCGCCACGGCAAATATTTTTCTAACCTTGGGCAACGGCTAGGCTTTTCGTTTCCTACGCTGAGCAAACTGCCTCAAAAACGCGCTGGCGCTATCTGGATTCATGCTGTCTCGGTCGGTGAAGCGCTGTCTGGGATTACCCTTGCAAAGCGACTGAAGCAGGCCTATCCAGATCGGCCGCTCGTCATTTCTACAACTACGCTGACTGGCCAGGCGCTGGCTCGCGAACGCATGCCCTTTGCTGACGCGATTTTTTATTTCCCTTTGGATTGGACATTTTGCGTTCGCCGTGTTTTGCGTGTGGCCCGGCCTTCGATCGTCGTTATTCTTGAGACGGAGATCTGGCCCAACTTCCTCCGGGAAGCGCGACGTAGCAATGTCCCGGTCATGTTTGTGAGTGGGCGCATCTCGGACCGTTCTTTCGCTCGCTATCAACGATTCCTCGGCATTTTCGGATTTTTTCTCCGGCCCTTTCTGCGGAGTTCACTTGCCAATGCTTCCGCTTTTCTTATGCAGAGCGAAAAGGACGCTGAACGAATTCGTGCCCTGGGCGCAGTTCCGGAGCACGTGAAAGTCAGTGGTAACTTGAAATACGACTTGGAGCTTCCTGCATCCACGCCAATCTCCAATTGGCTTGCCACCGAAGCTAGGCGTGGTGGACGCTCGCCCATCATTGTGGCTGGCAGCGTCGTCGCGACTGAGGAACCTCTTGCGTTGATCGCTTTCGGAACATTGCAAGGAGAACATCGCAAAGCGCTCTTGGTATTGGCGCCGCGCAAGCCGGAGTGCTTTGATTCTGCCGCTCAATTCATTGATGATTCTCACCGAAAATTTATTCGCCGTTCGCAACTGCCCATTCCAGGGCTGTCGCAAAATGGTGCAACGCCCGGCGAGTTTTCCATTCCCGAAGATGTGACGGTTATTTTGCTCGATAGCATTGGAGAGCTCGCGTCGCTCTACCGCGTCGCTGACGGTGCTTTCGTTGGCGGCTCCCTTGTTGAGAGTGGCGGACACAACATTCTTGAGCCAGCTGCGTTTGGAAAAGTACCGGTATTTGGCCCGTCCATGGAAAACTTTTCCGAAATGGCGGCGCGATTCACGGCGGCGGGAGCGGCTGTACAAGTGGAGAGTCCTGAAGATGCGGGCGTGGCGTGGATTGAGTTTTTGCGCGATCCCGAGCGGGCCGCGCGGATGGGCGAGACCGCTCGCAATCTTGTAGAGACCAGCCGCGGCGTTACCGATCGTGCCATCGCAGAGATTGCCCGGCACCTTGATGGCGCTGCGCGAGAGAATGGATGAAGTTTCCGCTGCTGGCGCGTATCCTGCTCTGGCCGTTTTCTGTTCTGTATGGCGGATATGTTCGAATTCGTGCTTGGCTGTATCACACTGGCTGGCTGAAGCAGAAACGTTTGCGCGGCAAAGTGATTAGCGTCGGTAATTTGACTGTGGGTGGCACCGGAAAAACGCCAATGGTTTTGTGGCTCGCGGAAAAATTTCTCGAAGAAGGGAAGCGCGTCGCGATTCTGAGCCGAGGCTATCGAGGCTCTGGCGGCACGAGCGACGAAATCGCGCTGATGAAGCATCGCTTGCAGGGCCGGGTTGCGTTCGGAGTCGGCAAAGATCGTTTTGCTGAAGGTCATCGCATCGAACAGCAAGAGCCCGTCGATGTTTTCCTGCTGGACGACGGCTTTCAGCATCTCTCACTCGCGCGCGATCTGGACATTGTGATGCTCGACGGTTCGCACAAACTCAAGGACCAGTGGCTCCTCCCTTCGGGATTACTTCGCGAACCCGTATCGGCCTGCCGCCGTGCTGACATCCTGGTCGTTACGCGCAAGACTGATCCTCCCGACATCGAAGCCGATTACGCTCACCAATATTCTATTTTTTACGCGCAGACGCGCTTGTTAGGTTTTCGTCGATTTGGCGACGATGCTGACCTGCAGCCCATGAGCGGGATCGGCCACGGACCATTTTTTGCTTTCTGTGGCATTGGTAACCCTCAAGCGTTCTTTGATGATCTAAGCCGATGGGAAGTTCCCGTTGCTGGAGAGAGCATCTTTCGCGATCATCATCTGTACACGACAGCTGATCTTCGGCGATTGGAGAAGGCAGCGCAAAGAGCGGGCGCCATCGGGTTTGTAACCACAGAAAAAGATGCGGAAAACCTGGGCCGAGAAAAGAACACGGCGATTCCCATTTTCGTCGCTGCGATCGATTTTGTAGTCGCTGCCGAGAGTGAATTCATTGCCACTCTAGGGAAAAAATTACAGTCGCCGCGCGGAGTTGCCGCTTGAAGATCGTCATTCGCGCGACAAACTGGGTGGGTGACGCCATTATGGCGCTGCCTGCCTTGCGTGTGGTGCGTTCGCGCTTCCCGGATGCCGAGATAACGATACTTGCGCGGGCTTACGTTGCGGCCATCTACAAGAATCAGCAGGTTTGCGACAACATGATGTTTGTGGACGACAAGAAAGACGTTTTGGAAGAACTGCGCGCCCAGAAATTCGATCTTGCTCTCTTGTTTCAGAACGCCTTTCAGGCAGCATGGATTGCTTGGCGAGCGGGAATTCCAGAGCGCATCGGCTATGCGCGCGATGGCCGCAGCCCACTACTGACGAAAGCCTTGCCTATTCCCAAGCTCGGCGAAATTCCCGTTCATGAGCAATATTACTATTTGGAATTGCTTCGCCGCGCAGGATGGCTAGATACTCTGCCTAACGAATCCTTTATCAAACTCAACGTTCCCGAAGAAAATCACCGGCAAGCCGAGGAGTCTCTTCTTTCTGTTGGCGCGCGACCCGACAGCTTGCGCATAGCGATCGGTGCCGGCGCCTCGTACGGCTCAGCGAAGTGCTGGCCTCCAGATCGATTTGCGGAACTCGCGAATCGGCTACAGGCGGAGTCAGGTGCCGACGTAATTCTATTCGGTACGTCCTCCGAAGCGCCCGTTTCGTCGGCGATTGCAGCGGGCATGAGCCGCCCGCCGATCGATCTCACCGGGAAAACGCCTATAAGTGACCTGCCTTCGCTTCTTTCTCAATGCCATCTGTTCATAGGGAACGACTCCGGCGCGATGCATGTCGCTGCCGCCGTAGGTCTACCGGTCGTCGCGGTCTTTGGGCCGACCGATCCCTTCGGCACCGCCCCCGTAACACCGCGTTGCAGCATCGTTCAGGAAAAACCATACTGCAGCCCATGTTTTCTACGTCGCTGCCCCACGGACCACCGCTGCATGACTCGAGTCACGCCCGACGCTGTCGAAGCGGCCGCGCGGCAATGGATTTTGTCGATGGAGGCGCATCCTGCCTGAAACCAGCCCACCGCGGCCCGCGGTTTTTCTCGATCGCGACGGAACCATTTGCGATGAAGTCGGCTACTTGAATCATGTAAGCCGATTTCGTATCTTGCCTCGTGTCGCGGATTCCATTCGTCGCTTGAACGAGGCCGGTCTGCCCGTGATAGTCGTGACAAATCAGTCCGGCGTTGGCCGCGGCTACTTTCCGGAATCGCTTGTTCATTCAGTTCACGAACTTATGTTCCAGCAACTTGAAGACGCCGGTGCCCGGCTTGACGCGATTTACTATTGCCCGCACACAACCGCCGACCATTGCGATTGCCGCAAGCCAAAAACAGGAATGCTCGAATTGGCAGCCCGCGAACACGCCATCGATCTACATCGATCCTTTGTCGTCGGCGATCGCCACGGCGACATCGAACTTGCCCGCCGTGCGGGTGCTTGCAGTATTCTGGTGCGCACCGGTTATGGAGAAGGCGAGTATCTTTGGAATGCCGCGAAGTGGTCGATTCAGCCAGATTTTGTAGCAGCAGACCTTGCCGATGCCGTTCACTGGATCTTGAGGCCAACGAAATGAAGTGCGTCGCGAAAAAGAACGTCCCGTCATCGTCCGTCGATCTTCTTGCCCTCGCGGACTATGTCGAACAGTTCTCATCGAAGACCGTCGTTCTCTTTGGCGATTTTGTCGCGGATGAATATCAATTCGGCGAGATTTCCCGCGTCTCGCGCGAAGCGCCCGTCTTGATCCTTCGCCATCGCGAAACGCATTTCGCCGCCGGCGGCGGAGCAAATGCTGCCAATAATTTCGCCGCTCTCGGCACTCGCGTTTTTCCTATTAGCGCCGTTGGAGACGATCCGGCCGGAGAAGCGCTTATTGCGTATTTCCGAAGCAAACGTGTGGACGTCTCCGGCATCCTACGCGTCAAAGGCTGGACGACGCCCACGAAGACCCGCTTCCTTGCTGGCTGGGCGCACACCATCGGCCAACAGGTTCTCCGCGTCGACCGCGAGCCACAATCGCCGCTTCCCGAAACTGTACACAAAAAACTGCAAGCAAAGTTACAGGGCAAATTGCGCTCGGCGGACGCTCTAGCCATTTCGGACTACGGCTTTGGCGTCACCGCGCCTGCACTCGTTCGCCAAGCTATTTCGAGCCGAAAAAACACACCGCCCGTCACGCTCGATGCTCGCCACAATCTCCACGCCTATGCTAAGGCCGGCATAACGTCGGCCACTCCCAACGAAGCAGAGTTGGAAGCACAGCACCATGTTTCCATCGGCCAGGATATTTCTGAGTTGGCTCGCTGTGGCGCCGCAACGCTCGCCAAAATGAAGCTGCAGTCGCTTCTCGTCACCCGAGGCCGCGATGGCATGGCGCTCTTCGAACCTCAAGGCCATCTGTCGCAGATTTCCGTCTACGGAAGCGACCAGGCTGTGGACGTCACGGGTGCCGGGGACACGGTTCTCGCCGCGTATACAGTTGCGCTAGCTTGCGGCGCTTCTCCTCTCGAAGCCGCTCACATCGCAAATATCGCCGGAGGTCTCGTAGTCATGAAGCGCGGTACCGCAACCGTCGCGCGCGATGAACTTCTCACGGCCCTCCGCCATCAAGCGGGCGGCGCCGCTTCCTGATTCATGCGCCACGCCTCCTCCAAAATCGTCACGCGCGAATCGCTCCGCGATAAATTGGCGGAGCATAAGCAACGCGGCCAGCGCATCGTTTTTGCAAACGGGTGCTTTGATACGCTACACGTCGGGCACATCCGTTATCTCGATGGCGCGCACCGCGAAGGTGACTTCCTCGTTGTTGGCGTCAATGCGGACTCAAGTGTTTGCATGTTGAAAGGCCCCGGCCGCCCTATTCTTGATGAAAACGCCCGCGCGCTCCTCGTCGCTGCGCTTCGCGCCGTCGATTATGTGATTCTATTTAGCGAACCAAGCGTCGAGTCGCTGCTCGAAACGCTTCGTCCAGACGTTCACGCGAAAGGGACCGACTACACCTTGGACACCGTGCCAGAGCGCGCCACTGCCGCGCGTCTTGGCATCCGCGTTGCCATCGTCGGCGATCCCAAGGACCACTCCACGCGCGATCTTCTCGAATCCGTCCGCAAGGCTCCGCATGCCTGAGCCACGGTTCCTCGTTTTGCGCCTCGGCTCGCTCGGCGATATCGTGCACACATTTCCTGCTGTTTCTGCGTTGCGCGAAACTTTTCCAAACGCAGAAATCGTTTGGCTTACGCACCCACGATGGAAGCTCTTGGTCGAGAGCAGCGGCCTGGCCTCGCAAGTCTGGGCTACCGAGACTCGCTCGATTCGTTCGCTGCGCAAAATCATTGAGGATATTCGAGCCGCTCACTGGGACGCGGCCATTGATTATCAAGGTCTTTGGAAATCCGCTGCGCTAGCTTTTTTCGGCGGCATCAAACGCAGAATTGGTTTTTCCTCGGAAACGATTCGTGAATTTGGCGTTCCTATCCTTTATACCGATCGTGTTCGCTGCACCACGACCCACATTGCCGACCAAAACGGCGAATTATCTCTTCGCGCAGGAACGCGCAATCCCGTCGCACCGTTTTCCTTGCGCGTTCCTCAAGAAGACGAATGTGGAATTCGCGACTATTTGCAAAACCTTGGACTGCAGCGCTACATCGTTCTGAGTCCTGGCGGCGGCTGGCGTTCGAAGTGCTGGCCTCCCGAACGCTTCGGCCAGCTCAGTAAAATGATTCGGGATTCTCTCGGCCTACGTTGCGTGGTGAATTTCGGTCCTGGCGAAGACGACCTCGCCCTTGCCGCGCGGGAATGTAGCGGCGATGCCGACCTTCTACCCTACAATGGTCCACTCGGGCAATTAATGGCTCTATTGCGCAACGCGGCGTGCATCGTTGGCGGCGACACCGGCCCGCTTCATCTCGCGATTGCACTCGGTACTCCAGCTGTCGCTCTCTTTGGCCCCACGGATCCGGCGCGCAACGGTCCCTATAGAACCGAGGACATCGTTTTGCGCGCGCCAGGCGCAATAAGAACGCACAGCCGCATTGATCAAACCGATCCTTCCATGTTGCAGATTCAAGTGAACGAAGTTTTCGACGCGGTCCGCCGCCGGCTCGGTATCACCGCATGAGCTCCGCCGGCGCTTTCTTTGCCCGCTGGCGCGTTCGGCTTAGCTATCCGTGTGCCATTCTCGTTCTGTGGTTCGCGCGGCCAACTCCCCGGAGCATTCTGTGGGCAGCGCCGATCGGTTTGCTCGGTTTATTCGTGCGCTCCCGAGCAGCCGGCCATCTTCACAAGCAAAAAGTTCTAACGGTTACTGGCCCATATGCCTACACGCGCAATCCGCTCTATCTTGGCAGTGCGATTCTAACGCTTGCGGCTGCTGTCGCCGCAAGGTCCTGGATATCAGCAGCAATTCTGGGTGTTTATTTTGCGCTTTTTTATTCGATCGTCATGCGCCGCGAAGAAGCAGAGCTTCGCCAGCATCACGGCGCCGCGTTTGACGAGTACGCCCGAGCTGTGCCGCTGTTTTTCCCACGGCTGACTCCAGCGAAACTTTCTTTCGCCGCCGCCGGCTCTTTCTCTCTTGCGCAGTACAAGAAGAACCACGAACATCAAGCGGCTATCGGATTCTTTTTACTGCTCGCGGTGCTGCTGTTGATCTGGTGGTTGCGGCTGCGCTGAGGCCGTTTCCGCTGTTTTCTCAGGACAAGCCACGAAGCAGCTTATTTCCAGATTTTTACCGTCAGTCAAAACACGCACCGCGCCATCGCGATCCGTTCGCAGAATCCGCACTCCTGCTGTTGTAAGACGTTCCAGCAATTCCGGGTTGGGATGACCGTAAAGATTTTCTTCTCCTGCGCTGATCACAGCGACACTCGGATGGACCGCGGCCAGGAATCTCGGCATCGTCGAATTCTTGCTGCCATGATGACCGACCTTTAGTACGTCAGCGTGTAAAGCAGCTTCACCGTTATCCGACAAAATGGAGTTCTCAGCTTGTTTTTCCGCATCCCCCGGTAGCATCATGCTGCGCTCGCCGTATTTCAGCCGCAAAACCAGCGAATCGTTGTTCTTCGGTGCAGTGCCAACCTCTTCTGGTGCAATCTCCGGCCATAAGACTTGTGTCTCGATGCCATCCCATGAAAACGGGCTTCCACGTATTTCGTGAATGATCTCAATTCTCTTTTCGCGGGCAAGTTTTTCAAAATTCGTCAGCGCCGACGACTGAACCTCTCTGCCAATCCACAGTGTCCCGACGCGAAAGTTTTCGAGGATCGCGGTCAATCCTCCGATATGGTCCTGGTGAGCGTGAGTTAGCGCGAGAACATCCAATTTCTGAAAGCCACGCGACCACAAGAAAGGCGAGACGGCCTCTTCGCCGGGATCGATGCCGTTGTGCTCCTCCCCTCCCGGGAAACCACCGAAAGCTCCTCCTCCATCGATCAACATCGTTTTTCCGTGCGGCGATACGACAAACAAAGAATCCCCTTGCCCCACATCCAAAACCGTCAATTCCAACTTTCCCGCCGACCAGCGCGGCGCAAACGGAAATACGGCAATGGCGAGCGCGCTCAAGGCAAATACTCCAGCAGTGCACCGAGAGACTCTTTCACGCCACGCGTGCGCAACACGCCCCGTCATTGCCAGAAGCACGCCGGCCATGAGGAATACCACGACTAGCCAAGTGGGTGGCCCCGGAATGCGGTAACTCCAACGCGGAAATTGTGCGAATTACTGCACGATGTGGACGAGCAGCATTGTTGTCCACATCAATGGAGCCGCCAGAAGTTTTCCGAGAGCCTGTGAAACAAGTCCGCAGCCCAGCGTCAGAAATCCCAGCGGCACGACAATCCCTGTTAGCGGAACCGCTGCCAGATTCACCAGCGGCGCGCTCAGCGTGACGCGATGGAAGTCTCGTGCCATGAGCGGCAGCATCCCGATCTGCAACGCCAGCGTAATCACAAGCAATTCCCATATACGGAGCGAAACAGCGACGCCTCTCGCAAGCCCATTTCCAGCCGGATTTCCCAAGCGTGCGGGGACATGCGAGGAAAGCCAGCGCGCAACAGTTCGCAGATCAATCCGAAATTGCGCCGCTCGCGGCTCATGAGCTGCGTCGCGAGTAACGTCGCGCCAGCCTCGCAGAGCCGCGACATAAGGTTGCACTGTCTTCGCGAGCCACGGCGCTGCCAGCCCCGCGATGCAACCAATCGCCAGAAAAGTAAGTTGAAAGCTCGAATCGCGCACAGCCAGCGGCTTTGCAATCAGCAGAATAAGCGCCGCTATTCCCGCGGAGTTCAATAAATCGAGTCGCCGAAAAAACAATCCCCCAATCACTACGATTGCAGTCATCAAGGCCGCGCGAAGCACTGGCGGCCTCTGCTCCACCACGGCTACATACGCGAATAGCAACGTGAGTGTAGCGAGAGCCGTCCAAAGCGGCGTGAGTCTCAGCACACGTCCCATCCAAAACAGAAACACCGCCAGCGCCCCCACGTGCAGGCCGGCCACAACCAACACATGGAAAACGCCCGTCTTCTGAAAATCTGTAGACTCCGAACGATCCACGAAACTCCGGTCGCCCAGCAGCATGGCGCGCAACACCCCGCCAACTTGCGGTGTCTTAGCGAACAGTTCGTCGATTTCATCTCGCAATCGACGTCGAACGTGCGCCAAAAGTGTGGCTGCTGTCGTTCGAGACGCCGCGGTCCGTTCCATCAGTCCGGGTGCGCGCAAAGTCGCGACCAGATCAACATTCTGTCCCGCCAAATAGGCTCGACGGTCAAACGCGCCGTCATCCCTGAAAACCTGCGGTCTCTTGGCCTGAGTCGCGACGACGATTTCGTCTCCAGCATGAACGTCGGGCGCAGCGATCTGCTCAGGATTCTCCGAAAAGCTGACGCGCAAACCTCCTCGGGCAGGCACTAGCGAGCCTTCGTATTCAACTCCGGTCAATTCGATCTCATAACCGTAGCCCCACGGCAATTGCGCAGGTTCGTCTCGCAGACGCCCATGCCAGCGCAAGGGCGTCTTCAGATCCACGCGACCAGCCTCAACGAGCGACAATATATAGTCAGCAGGCCGCGGCAGATTTGCAACTCCCGCGCCCAACACTCCCAGAATGATCCAACTCAAAATGGAAAAAGTGGCAGCACGGAAGAGCCGTCCGATTCTGGCTAGGAAGATGCCCGCACAAATCAGAATGCCCGCGCCGGCAAAACCAATTGTGAGATAGGTGTGCGAGGAAATTCGTCCCGCTAACCACGGCGTCTGGCCGAGCACAACGCCGCAAGCAAATAACGCGGCGATGGCAACGGCCGGCAACTTCATGGGACTCTTCGCAACCTCACAAGCGTTTCGATGTGATACGTCTGAGGGAAAAGATCGAACAGGTGCATTTCGCTTATTTCATACCGTACGCTCGGTCCCGTAATTTCTTTCGGTTTCCGCGGTGAACTGGTCAGAACAGCTAAATCCCTCGCCAGAGTGGATGGATCGCAGGAAAGGTATACGATTTCCGCGGCTTCGAGGTCGGCAAGTTTTGCGGAAGTCTCGGCTCCCAATCCCGCACGCGGTGGATCCAGCACGATGAACTCCGGGCGTTCCTGTGTTTTCTTCAGAAAATCTTCAGCGTGTTCGTTGTGCGTGGTTACGGAGACTTTCGCTGCCTCTGCATTGGCATAAAGATCGCGCGTGGCCGCAAGGTTCGCGTCCACGCATACGACTCTTTCAAACGCTTGCGCAAGCGGCAGCGTAAAAAATCCGACACCAGAATACATATCCAGTGCCATCTTGCCTTTTGCTCCCGCGGTAACCGTTTTCAGCAAATCTTCGATGAGGAACCGGTTCACCTGGAAAAATGAAAGATGGCTAACCCTGTACTTAAAACCACCCGCTTCGTGCACCAAATATCCCGGACCAGTGAGCTCGAATTTGTCCTTCTTTTGGTCCAGCAGCAGCAGGCTGTCCACCTGTGGTATTGCTTCGCGCAACACCGCGGCGAGTTCCGCCGCAGGCTTCGGAAATCTCTCGAATGCCACGTTCAATGCGATCTTCTCGTCCGCCGAGTCGGCGAATGCTTCAATCTCAAGAATTCCTTCGGGCAACGCGCCAGACCGCGCCATTTCTTGCAGTTGTCCAAAAGTTTGCGCCAGCTTAGGGGAAAGCACTAGACACTGGTCAATCGGCACAATGGACGAACTCTCCGGCAAAAAATATCCCAGCGCACGCGGCATTCCGCTCTTCACAGCCCATTGTGCGCGATTCCGGTATCCATACGGCTCCGCGGTATGCGCTTGGATGGCCCCGTCCCAGGAAATTCCTCCCAGCCGCGAGAGTGTTTCCCGCAAAATGTCTTTCTTTAAACGTACTTGCTCTTCGGCCGTAATGTGCTGATAGTGGCAGCCGCCGCAGGTCTGGAAATGTGGGCACGGCGCGACAACGCGCTCCTTCGACGCCGACGTCACCTCCAGCAACTTCGCCCACACAACTTTTTTCTTCTTGGACTTCTCCGCCGCGCGCACCTCTTCTCCCGGCAGCACGAAGGGCACAAAAACGGTATTTCCGTCGGCGTGCCCCAGCCCGTCGCCGCCATAAACTAGCTTCTCAATCGATAATCGTAACTCGTCAGACATATTGGTAAGGTCCCATTCTGCGATTATTCGCGTGGAAAGAAAAGGTAATTGCTTCCGGAAAGCGCAACTCAGGAAAAGTAGTACAAACTCAGCCGCAGCAAACGAAATTCTTCCAGCAGCCGCTTTTGCATAAACTGTTTTTCGACTAGGGCGATTTGTTCCGCTTTCATTTTTCGCCTGTACGCCGCAAGCTGTCCGTCCATCTCGCGTCGGATCTTCAACATCGTCTCTTCACTCACAGCGCTCATCAGCAGCGCCATCAGTTTGTCGTCCAAAATCGTCAGCCGCCTCTCCACGTCTTCCAAATCCAGAGTGCCGGGCGCATCGAGAAGCGTCGCCATTCCGTTGAGCGACTGTGCAATCTCTCGCAAGCGGCTCGCGAACTCCGCAGTCAACAGCCCTTTACCGTCCGCAACGCTCGCAATTTGCGTGGCATTCTTCGCGAAATAAGCTCGCAACTCTTCTCGCGAAAAAGGCTCTTTCGCCGCGGCATTTCCATTCTTCGGCGTTTTCCCCGCCGCAGCCTCTAGTTGCTCTTCCGCCGCCTCCAGCACGGCGTCCGTGCAGTACGCCAAACTCTTCAGCGGTTTGTCCGCGCCGCGCCGGGACCGTTGATAACTTTCAAATGCATGGTCGATACCCTTCAACACAGCGTCCAGCGGCACGCCCGCCTTCTGCCATGTTTCCATGATCGCCCAGTCTAGCGGCGACACCAGCAAATGCGCCCCGCGCTTCTTCCAGAAATAATTTTCTATTTCCGTGAAATAATTGAAGTAGTTCCAGCCATCCATGTAGTTCGTCGCACCGGTGGGACAGACATTCCTGTCTGTCTCTTGCTTGTATCAACGACCGGCGCCCCCACGCCCGCGCCGAGCCCCAACGCCTTCCTATCTCAGAGCTTTCTTTGCCGGAATTGGTTCTGGTGTAGCCGTTCGCGGGCCACGATTTGTCACGGCTCCTTTTCCAGCTTCGGCAGGCTGATTCTTCTCCCAGATCAGCCGCAGCCCGGTCAACGTCAGAAATTCATCCGTATCCTGAATTTGTTTCGAACCTTTCGCCACCAATCTCGCCTGCCCACCCGTGGCAACCACCTTCACTTCGCCGCCCATTTCCACCTTCATACGCGTGAGCATCCCGTCCACCATGTCCACGGCGCCATAATAAAGCCCGGCTTGCATGTGCGTGACGGTATTCGTGCCAATCACTTTTCCGGGGTCTTTAATCTCAACGCGTGGCAATCGCGCCGCCCGTGCAAACAGCGCTTCCGAAGCGATCCCAAGTCCCGGTGCAATCACTCCGCCCAAATATTCCCCCCGCGCCGAAATCGCATCAAACGTAATTGCCGTCCCAAAATCCACCACGATGCACGGCCCGCCGTACTTGTGAAATGCCGCCACGCCATTCACGATCCGGTCCGCGCCAACCTCCAGCGGATTATCCACCAGCACAGCCATTCCCGTTTTCACGCCAGCTTCCACGAACAGCGCCTTTTGCCCAAAATAAATCCGCGACATTTCCGCCAGCGTCCAATTCACAGGCGGCACAACGGAACTGATGATCACACCACTGATCGACTCTCGGTCCAAACCAGCGATCGTAAACAAATTCCGCGTCAGCACGCCGTACTCATCAATCGTTTGCTGCCGCGCCGTCGTCAACCGCCAGTTGGCAATCAACTCTTCGCCACGAAAAACGCCCAGCACCGTATTCGTATTCCCGACATCGATCGTCAGCAACATATCGTTCCTGTGCGTGAATTATCTCTTACTTCCACGAAACTCGCTCTCGTAGTGGCGCAGAATGCTGCGCGCTTTTTCCTACCGCGCCTCCGTCACGTCCCCAGAAATCACTGTTACCACCTGCCCATCGTCGCGCTTAACCAGCAACAATCCCTCCGGCGCGAGTCCTGCTGTCGTTCCCGCAAAACTCTCGGTGCCGTTGGTCACACGAACGCGTTTCCCCTGAGCATAGCTGGACACGGCCTCGAATTTCTCTGTCACCGCAATCGGTCCTTCCCGCACAAAACGATTGTAGTCGTTCTCGAATTCTCGCAGCAACCGCACCAGCAACTCGAGTCGCGAAACCTGCTTGCCCGTTTCGATTCGCAACGAAGTCGCCGTCGTCCCCAATTCCCCCGGAAACTTCTCTTGATTCACATTCAATCCGATTCCCACAATCACGAATCTCACCTGCGACGGTTCGGCGTGCATCTCCGTCAGGATCCCCCCCACCTTCTTCCCGCCCAACAGCAAATCGTTCGGCCACTTGAGGTCCGGCGCCAATCCTGTTTGCGCTTCGATCGCCGCGCGCGCCGAGAGGCCCGCCATCATCGTCAAAAGCGGCGCTTGCACCGGAGCAAGCCGCGGCCGCAAAAGCAGCGTCACGTAAATTCCTGCCGCGCGGTCGGACTGCCAAGTGCGTCCCGCGCGTCCTTTGCCGGCGGTTTGCTCTTCTGCCAGCACCACCGTGCCTTCCGGCTCACCGGCGTGTCCTAACTCCAGCGCCACTCGATTCGTCGAATCCGTCTTGAAAAAATGATGGATGTGCTTTCCGAAAAGGCTGCCCTTCAACCTCTGCCGCAACATATCCGGAGTCAAAATATCCGGCACTTTCTCGAGAAAATATCCCGAGCCCGCTTTGCCCTTCACGCGCACGCCAAGCCCACGCAATTGCCGCACCCACTGCCACACCATCGAGCGCGACACACCAATTTCCCGCGCAATGCGCGCCCCGCTGATTACAATCGTCGCGTTCTCCGCCAGCAGCGTCAGCAATGCCGCCAGCCGCTTGTCAGTTGTTCCTGGAAGAATTTCTTGAGCCATCGAGGTTCTGCGTCGCACGTCCGCGTCGCCTAAGCTTACGTTTCCTATTCGCCCCGCACAAGCGCGCCACTCTGCGCAAAAACGCCCCTGTGTGATGCCCTGTAGGGGCCGGGCTTGCCCGGCCCTCCCTCAGTCGTAAGATTCGCCAACCGCGGCTCCGGGGCAATGCGCCGCCGTTCTTTAGTTGTCCTTCTCCAATTCCGTCAATCGCTCTTTCAATTTCTTCAATTCAATCCGCTGCTTTGTCACCGTTTCCTCTAGCCCCTTGATAATTTTCTCCGGCGCCCGGCTGCGGAAAGTCTCGTTCCCCAACTGCCCTTCTTTCGACGAAATGGCTTTGTGCAACCCTTCGATTTCTTTGGCTAAGCGCGCTATTTCGGCGCGTGGATCAGTCTGTGGGTTGTCGAACGCTGAAGGAGGAATATGGACGTCGCCGTCCTCACCTAGGCTGTGCGTGTAGCCACCGCCGCCAGGCCGTTCAGAGTTCACGCTCAAGCTCGACAAAACTGCCATCCGTCGAAGCGCGTCCAGATTTTCAGTGACGAGTACTTTGCCTGCTGCATCTCGGTTTGAGAATTCGGCTGGAATCTTTTTCTTGGGGTCGATCTTGTTGTCGACGCGCGCTATGCGCACTGAAATGACGATGCGTTGCAATAGAGAAAACTTCTTCTCGGCATCCCTATCAATTCCGCCGAACTTCGCTTCGGGAAATCTGTCAAGCGCAATTGACTTAGCCCCCGCCACCTGCGGCAGTTGGTGCCACAACTCTTCCGTCAAAAACGGCATAAAGGGGTGCAGCAAGCGCAAAGCATCATTAAACGCCGCAAACAAATTCCTCCAAGCCACAACGGCTCGTTCGCGATTTGCGTTCTGCAACTCCGGCTTGACCCACTCGATATACCAATCGCAGAAATCGCCCCAGAAAAACTGATACACGTTTTGCGCAGCTTCATGGAATCGATAGTTTTTAAGCGCTTCGTTAACAGTCTCAATCGTGATCGTCAGTCTCGAATACAGCCATTGATCCACCAACGGCACACTTCCCTCGAACGCATACGGTGCTCCCGTTCGCACCTCCGGCGAAGCCAACTCCTCAATCCCCGTCCCACCCTGCTCAAACTTATCCAAATTCATAAACAAAAACCGCGCCGCATTCCATATCTTGTTAGCAAAATTCCGCGCCCCCGCCAACCGGTCATCCGACAAAATAATATCTGTCCCGGGCGCCGCCATTGACGCCAGGCAAAACCGCATCGCATCCGTTCCATACTGCTGATTCAGCACCACCGGGTCGAGCCCCGTTCCCTTTGACTTGGACATCTTCTCGCCGCTGCCCGTCCGCACCAGCGAATGCAAATACACCGCGCGAAACGGCACTTTTCCCGTAAAGTGAATTCCCAGCATGGCCATCCGCGCCACCCAAAAAAACAAAATGTCATAGCCGGTAATCAAAAGTGTCGTCGGATAGTATTTCTCAAAATCCGCCGTCTTCTCCGGCCAGCCCAGCGTCGAAAACGGCCAAAGTCCCGAACTAAACCACGTATCGAGCACATCCGGATCCTGCCGCAACTTTCCCGAGCCGCATTTCGTACACTTCGTCGGCGCTTCCTCCGCGACGATCATCTCCTCGCAATCACCGCAGTACCACGCCGGAATCCGGTGCCCCCACCAAAGCTGCCGCGAAATCGTCCAGTCGCGAATATTGTCCAGCCAGTTCAAAAACTCCTGCCGACGGTTATCCGGCACAATCTGAATCGTATTCACTTTACCCGGCTCCCATTCCCGCACCGCCCGCAGCGCCGGCGCCGCCAGCCCCTTCATCGCGCAGAACCACTGCGTCGAAATCCGCGGCTCAACAATCGTCTTGCTTCGTTCGCAAATCCCAATCGCGTGCGCGTGGTCCGTTACCTTTTCCAACAATCCCTGCGCCTTCAAATCTTCCACGATCTTCTTGCGCGCTTCGAACCGGTCGAGCCCCGCATAAGCCCCCGCCGCCGCGCTCATGTGCCCGTCATCGGTCATCACATCAATTTCCGCAAGCCCGTGCCTCTTGCCCACTTCAAAGTCATTCGGATCGTGCGCCGGAGTAATCTTCACAGCCCCCGTCCCGAACTCCCGGTCCACCATCGCATCCGCGATGATCGGAATCTCCCGATTCATCAACGGCAACACGACACTCTTGCCCACCAGCGCCGCGTACCGCTCATCCTCGGGATTCACCGCCACTGCCGTATCGCCTAGCATCGTTTCCGGCCGCGTCGTTGCAACAACCACGAATTCCGCGGTCCCAGCCACTGGATAGCGGATATGCCAAAGATGTCCCTGGCGATCCTCGTGGTTCACTTCCAGATCGCTCAGCACCGTCAAACACACCGGGCACCAATTCACCAGCCGCGTCTCGCGATAAATCAATCCCTCTTTGTAAAGCTGCACGAACACTTTGCGCACAACGCGCGACATTTCCGGCGACAGCGTAAATCTCTCCCTCGACCAATCACAGCTTTCCCCAATGCCTTTCATCTGCGCAGTGATTTGGCCGCCCGCCTCCGCCTTCCACGCCCAAACTCTCTTCTCAAACTCCTCGCGCCCAAGTTTCTGGTAATCAATCCCTTGGTCCATCAACTGTTTCACGACGACGCGTTGTGTCGAAATCCCCGCGTGATCCGTACCCGGCAAGTACAGAGTGTTATACCCACGCATCCGGTGCCAGCGCGTAAGGATGTCGATCTCTGTATGCTCCAGCATGTGTCCGATGTGCAGCGAGCCAGTCACGTTCGGCGGCGGAATCACGATCGAAAACACCGGCCCAGGCGCACTCGCATCCGCCTTAAATAACTCTTCCGCAACCCAATATTCCGCCCATCGCGGCTCTATCTGCCCCGGTTCGTAAGCTTTAGCAATCTCTCGAGCCATCAGGTACGCATCTCCACCACAGTAGGGGCGGGCCTCGGCCTGCCCTCTTCGGTCCATGCAAGCTGTTTCAACTGATCAAAAGCAATCTTCGACTATACGGGGCAAAATCCAGCTCCGTCAATTCTGGACAAGATTCGCTCGTGGATCGGTCTGAGGAGTTAAGTCAAATCGACAGGGTGAAACAAGTGGTTAGATGCAAAGTCTCGATTACTTAACCAGTTCTATCTCGCTCGGCCGCCAGGTTTTGTCAAAGAACGGTTCAAGTGGGCTATAGAGGCGAAGAATCGTGAACCAACCCTTGCCTGGCATCGTCTGAATCCAGTTACCGCGCTTAACGCCTTCTGGTTGTTTCGGGCCAAAATAAACAGTCGTCGAGCCGTCGGCATCCGGCTCAGCGGCCGGGGACGGATAATTCTGGCTGCCCGCGCGCGGATAACGTTGCGGCGTGTCCAGCATCGAACGTGTTTGGTTGTCGTAGAGCGTGAACGACCAAAAGTTCGCCTGTGGGATACCCTTGGGCAGCGTGACCTTGTACGTTTTGCCGCCGTCAAAATACTCCTTGTTAGCATCGACCAAGGCGAACAGGTATTGCGAGCCGATGCCGGGCAAGCGCATTGCCATCGCGGGCGTGATGCCGGTAACGCCATAGAAAAACGCCGAGCGCGCATCTAACTGACGATATCCGGTGGGCGGAAAGGGCTTCACTCCTTCGCGTGTGACCATCGGGATCGGCGTCTCGAACTCGGAACCGGATTCGAACAGGAAGTTCATCCACGCAGACCCGGGATAGTAATACCAGCTGGGATCGCGAGGATTCATGAGCAGACTGCGAGAGGTGGCGTTGGCCAGCGCAAGTGCATCGGTGAGAATCTTCTTCATCCGCGCATCCGGCGCAAATGGCTTGCCCTTGACTATTCCAATGGCGGCCAGCGGCCCCATCAACTCCGGGTCGAGCGCCGTGGCAGGCTCCTGTTGCACCACATCGTTGAGCAACTCGTAGAAGTGGAAATCGTTGGGTGGAATGGTGCTAAACGATTTGCCACTCGCCTCGTGGAACACGGTCGGTGGCGGCACAGTCGGGGTCGCGAGTTGGTCTTCCCGGTGAGGAACTCCGCTACGCTGGTTCCAACTCCGCCGTCAACATAGGGATATATCTTGGCGGTCTTCTTGATCAGCTCGACCGTGGGCTTAGGATCGTCCTTTATCATGAAACTGCGCCCGAGCATTGCGACGCGCGTCGTCCGCGAGCGGGCGATAAAGTATCCGCCCTCGGGCAGGGGGCCGTCATAACCCGGCGGCAGGATCAAGTATTTCCCGCCCTCGCCGCGATCCGGGCCAGGCGCGCCAAAGTCGATGACCCAGCGCCACCAGAAATCATCGAGCGTGCCAAGCGCCTTGGGCGGCGTCTCGAGCACCATAGGACCGTTACTCAAGTCGAGGAAGCCGATGAAATAGACTGTGTCGGCGTTCGCCGTAAGGAAGAGCGACTTGGCATCCATCAGTTGGGAGAACACGATGATCTCGTTGTCCTTGACCCCGATGGTGGCGTTCGCCTCTCGAATGGCGGCCATGTTCACGCCCTGGAAGGTATTCACAAACGCCTCGAAGGCATGTGTGAAGTCCAGGTTGTCGTAGACTTTGTCCAAGGTCTCCTTGCTCGGCATGCCGTCCTTGAACTCCATCGTGCCGATTCGCGTCTCTACTTTGTCCGGCGTGGTAATCGACGCAGGGATGTCCGCGGGTTTCTGCTGCGCTCGAACAGCTGGAACATGGGCTGCGAGTAGGGCGACGGAAGCAATAATTAACGATCTGAACCGAAACTTCATAGAGTCAGTTTCTCCTGAGGTACACCACTGCGAAATCGCTCGGGATACTGTGCGCATGCTGCGGCCTTGTCCATTGGCAGAACTGACAATCGCAATTTCGTAGAGGAATTGGCCGGCTACAATGTTAAGTTCAGATAAGTAGTGCCACTTCAATGGGTTGGTGCAACACCATCTATTCAATAGGTCCCGCAATAGTTTCCACTTGGTGTTCGATCCGTTGGGCCTGAGAGAGGATGCGTTGACGAACAAATGAAGTACTAGTCCCCATCTATTCAAAATCAACTGCCATGGAGAACCGCGCAACAATTTTCAACACATAGGGTTGTTGCGGAGTGCGTTCGATAAATTGAACTAGGGTAAGAACGCGTACGCGCGGGAGCCCGATTTCTGTTGCAAGGGATGGGCAACCTGCACGGCGGCAATCCCATCTGTTTATTTGCAACTGCAGGATAGTTAGTGCGTAGCGGGAGTCGGTGAACTACGCGCTTGCTGCCGCTAGGGCACTCCCTGCTCTGTCCTTGCTTACGGCACAAGTGTGTCTTATCTCGGGGGCGGGCACATCATGAACGGAAAAATTTCTTGGCTTCTTCCTCTTTCGCTTTCTCTTTTTTTTGCGAGTTTTTTCGCTGTTCCGGCGTCCGCGCAGTGTAAGAACCAGCAGGACCGTGCCTGCTGGAGCCTCCAATATATTCTTTACGCGGCGGAAACCGATTTTCGCGAATTTCGCGGCATCACACCGCTCAAAGATAGAGATCCCAAGCTCACACCGCCGAACCCGGACCTCTCCGTAGGCGCAATCCGTGTCCCCTGCCATACGGATTTCTGGTTGAGCAGCGAGGTGGCCGTATATATGTGCTCGGCGGAGATTCCAGTCCAGGAAGCCGAGGAATGGTACGCCAAGACAATGGCCGACCTTCATGAGCTGCAGTATTTGTGGCAATTCAAGAGCGAGTCCCCTGGCGCAGATCATGCAGATCATTATGTTGACGCCGGGCCGCAGGGTTGCGAACCAGCGCGATTGGAAACAACCAACTACGGCGGATATCACTTGGATGGACCTTACATCGCAGAGGGACCTTACCTCGGGCAGTGCCCAATGCATTTGCAAACTGTCGCACAGAGCGATGGCACGGCGAAGATTTCGTTTTGGTTGAACTCGTCAGTGAATCTTGCGCAGAATCCGGCGCCGCCGTCGAAAGCCTTAGAGCTGTCAGCATCGGCGAAGTCTGAAACGCCGCAGCCACGCGCAGTTTCGGCTCCGGTTGCAACCCCGCAACCTGCGGTGGCAACTGCGCCCGCAATTCCTGCGTCAACAACTCCTGTGCCTGCAACTACAGATAACTTGCGCGCCCAGCCTGCGGCGGAGAACTCCGGAGAGCGATCATCGAAAAGATACGGCGACTGCGACGATTTGTGCCAGGGACTCAAAAAAGTGCTGGAAAACCGCGCGAGTTCGTTCCGGCAATTAGCGGTTAAGAGCGGGAGTTCCGTGCCGTCCAGAAGCGCCTTGATCGTGGATACGGTCAAACTCTCCGGAGCGGCGAGCTGCACGATTCATGCGGAGCCTTCTACGAACACAAGCTCCTCCTCGAAAAATGAACCCGTCTCGGGCGCCAGTTTCGCTCCCGTATCCGCAAAAAGCATTAAAGCTACTTCGTCACGGGCGCCCGGCAGGCCAGCGACGCAGTACGTTTGCTACTGGCCGCAAGGTCCCGAGGCGACCGCGGAAAGTGAGTTTCTCGATCTCCAAGCGTTACTGCGACTCCTGATACCCTCCAGTTGGTTAACGCAACAGAAGGTCGAGGCCGACGAACGTTCAGGGGCACAAATGACAGTTTGGTCCGCACGGGATTCCAAGAACAAGGCCGCCATCGGGCTGTACCTGAGCGGCAGATCAGTGGGTTTGCATATTTCGGCGAGTGACTAGAGATCCCGACTTCGCCTCACTAAGAGACCAGATCCCTAAGCGAGTCGAACTCCGATCTGCAGGTCTATGGCGCGACTCTCTGCTAGACTATCCGCCCATGAAAGCATTCATCCTTCGAACCCTTTGTTTGCTATTTTTCTTGGCTCCTCTTGCAGCCGCTCAAGATGTCATTCCCCTTTACCCCGGCTCCGGCACGGCGCCCGGCTCCACGCCGGAGAACTATCCTGAGAAAGACTATTTCTCGAAAAGCTGGAACACCGAAGTCGTCGCCAACGTAACCAAGCCCACGCTGACCGTATTCAAGCCTTCTGCGGAGTTGAGAAACGGCACCGCAATGGTGATCTGCCCAGGCGGCGGCTTTATGGCCCTCTCTATCACTACCGAAGGCACCGACGCCGCCAAGTATTTGGCCGCAAAAGGCATCACCACCTTTGTGCTCAAGTACCGCCTCGCGCACACTGGCGAGGAAGCCACCGAAGAATTCGCCGCGCTATTTGCAGACAGGAAGAAATTTCAAGAGACCGTTGGCAATGTCATTCCTCTTTCCATTGCCGATGGCTTGGCCGCGGTCACCTATGTTCGAAAGCACGCGTCGGACTGGGGAGTTTCCCCTGATCGCGTCGGCATCATGGGTTTCTCCGCTGGTGGAACGGTCGCTGCCGGAGTCGCCTTCCATTACGCGCCGGACGGCCGGCCCGCCTTTGTCGCGGTGATCTACGGAGCGGCAGGAAGACTCCTAGATGGTCCCGTCCCAACGGATGCGCCTCCAATGTTCATCGCCGCCGCCACCGACGACAATCTCGGACTAGCACCAGACAGCGTCGCTCTGTACGAAAAGTGGACCGGCGCTCACAAGCCGGCCGAACTGCACATGTATGAGAAAGGCGCACACGGCTTCGGAATGCGAAAGCAAAACCTTCCCACGGATCATTGGATCGAAAGGTTTACCGACTGGCTGGAATTACTCGGCTGGCTGAAGAAGTGACTACCAAAGCTCAATAGCGATTGCGGCTGACAATTTACTCTGGCCTCGCGACTAAGCCGTTAGAAATTCAAACAACTACACGATTTAAGAGTTTTTCTTGAGTGGCAGGGAACTACTGCTTCTTCGCGTTCAACTCGTCGCGAACCATCGATTCCACGACGTTCTTGAGAATATCTCGAGTCACGGCCTGCAACATTTCAGGACTCATCTTGGCGAGTACTTTGGCGACCATGTCTTCCATGCTAGGGTCTGGAGCCTTTGAACTTGTGTCCAAGGCAGGCGCTTCCTGGACTGCAGTTTCTGCAACCTGATGGGCTTCTTCGCGAATCGCTTCCACTGTCGCCGGTGGCAAGGCGGCCTCTTCTACCTTCGCCTGCACGTCCTCGCTTACTGCCGGTGCCAGTGCATCAACCGTTGCCGCTGGATCTTCCTTCGCAACCTCTTCATGGGCGAAAGGCGCAACCGTTTCGGGAATCGTATTTGCAGCAGGAGCACTCGTTGCAGGAGCATCCCAGGTAGATGCAAGCCGGCTTGCTTTCTGCGCTTCCGTGTCCCAAGGACTTGCCACAGAAGAAAACCACGAGTTTGTTGCCGCGGGCTTTTCGGGTGCGGGAGTTGGCTCAACTGCTGCCGGCGTGATTGCTGGAGCGTCCTGAATCACGGCCTGAGCCTCTACCTGCGCATGTACTATCTCCGGCACTTCCCCATTTACAGGCGCGGGCGCTTCCATCGTTGCAGCTTCCACCACGCTCTTGGGACTCAGCGCAGCTGCCCAGGCGTCTTCCGTGAATGGCGCAGCGGTCTCTGCCGCCACCCTTGATTCCGCTACAGGCGCATCCGTCACCATTGCGCCGACGCTTTGCTCAGTTTCTACTGCTTCCTCAAATCGGGAAATCTCTTTTTGCGGCGCCCAGGATTCGTTCCTCATTTTGCGCGCTGGCGCTTCCGCAAAGGCTGTCTCGCGCCAATCTTTCACTGCACCAGTTGCTGCTTCCTCTTCGCCCATCGAGTCGCCCGCATCGCGCCTCCAGGAACTGGACTCGCTTTCCTCTTCTTCCTCTTCAACCTCTTCTTCCTTGTCTACCGAATTCCAATCGCGCTCCATTTGAGGCCGCGCCGTTGTTGCCTCTTCAATTTCTTCTTCTTCCGTTACAGGCGATTCGAGCATGCTCCCAAAAGCCAAGGGCTGCGATCCCGCGTCTATCTTTACGGGTGCCGGCAGTTCAGGCAGGTCTTCGTGTAGTGGTTCGCTCTCGATCGATGGGAATTCTGGAACGGATGCGACCGCGGCCACGCTCGGAATCTCTCGGGGAACTGGTACCGCTCTCGGCGCCAGCATTTCCGCCACGCGTATCGGCTCTTCTTTCACCGGCGGCGGAGGTGCCACTCCGCCAATCGAAACGCCCGCGCGTGCCAGCGCGGACTTCACCATCGAAATCAGCGGATCAGGCGGAACAAAAGGCTTCTTCAATACGCCGTCCGCGCCAACTCTTTGTGCTTCTTGTTCGTCGAGCGGATCAAAAGCTCCGACCAGCAAAATCACCGGGATGTGCGCAAGCGTGCTGTCCGATTTCACATACTGGCAAACTTCGTATCCGTTGCGGACAGGCATGAACACATCGGCCAGTACCAGATCCGGCCTAATATCAGAAATCTTCCGCACCGCCGCTTCGCCGTTGCCCACGGCAACGACATCGATACCCTGATCTTTCAGGGCAAGCCCCACCATCTTCTGGATGTTGCTGTTATCGTCGGCTACAAGGATCCTGGCCACTAAGCTTCCTCCGGATGTACTTCACCCGTGTCTTGCATGTCGGCCGCTTTGCGGCCGCTTTAAATATCGACCGCTTTGCGGTCGCTCTAAAAAGCTATCGTTCTTCGGTCGCTTCGAAAATGAATCCTCCGCGGCCGCCTTCTTATTAAGACTCCACAGTATTGGAGCACCCGGCGTATTAGCCGTCAATCTCCTCGCGGTACCTGTGTGTCGGAAATGAATATGCCCTTTCCGCGCCTTCCCGGAGCCTCTCTAGCCCAAAAAACAAGGGGTGCAGCCTTAGCCGCACCCCTCATTCGCAACCTCCCGTTATCTCGCGGTGCAGACTACCAGGGCACTAGCTTGCGCAGTCCCTTCTTCTTCTTGCTGCTGGATTCCTTCTTCGAATCGTCGCTCTGCGAGTCGCCAGTTTTCGCTGCATCTGTTGCCGGCGCCGTACTTGCCTCTGTCGCGTCACTCTTTGTTTCGGCTCCCGTAGTTGCGGCGTCACTCTTCGCTGGTGTTTCTGCAGCACCAGCAGCCGCTGGAGGATTCTTCGCAGCCTCGTCGCTTGCGGTTGTAGGAGTTGCCGTTGTCGGCGCAGTAGCAGCAGCCGGCGCGACTGCCGCCGGTGTCGACTCTGTTCCTGCTTCCTTTGGAGGCTCGCTTGTCGCTGGCGCGCTCGCCGCGCCATCGTTAGTGGCTGGAGCCGCGTTCTCCGATCCTACCGTCTCAGCCGTACCAGTCGATCCGGTCGTCCCAGGAACAACCGTCGCTACGATTCCCGTGCCAGCCCCGGCTGCCGATTTTCCTCCCGGCGTCAACAAATCCCCTGTGGACGAGTCCGACTCCGGCTGCATGTTCGGGGCTCCCGTTCTCGCGGCAGACAGGAACTCCCCATTTGGACCGCTCTTCATTAAATCGAGCGGCTTCTTATAAATTGGCGTATGTGGTCTCGGTGTATTCTGTTCCGCCGTCATCCATGCAAGCGCGTTGGGATCGGCTTGCGGCACAGGTACTCCCGACGCTTTAAGCTTGTCCTTGGCTCCTGGCGCCAGACTGGACAACGGGTAATTCTTCACAATCCTTGCATAGTAGAGCGACGCAACATCTTTGTGCTCGCTCGTCGCAAATATGTCTCCCATCATCCACAGCGCTTCATCCGACTTGCTGAATAGCGGATATCTATTTGTGACCATCAGCAGCCTTGCCGCCGCCGCTCGCTTGTCACCCTTCACGTAATAGTAGTAGCCGATGCGGTATTCGCCTTCCGCCAGCACTTCCTGTACTTCCCTCAGGTGCTGCGTCGCCTCCGGCGCTAAAGGGTCACTCGGGTATTTCTGGAGAAAAACCTGGAACTCTTCTTCCGCCGCCAGTGCATGCGTCCTGTCTCGGTCGGGCTTGTCCATCTGCTTGTAATGGACCATGGCCACTTGCATTTGCGCGTAAGTGGCTTCCGGCAGGAAAGGGAAGAACACGATGAAGTCTTTGTAACCAGAGACGGCCAGCGCCAGGTTCGACGTTCCGCCTTCTTTGTAATACGAATCCGCGATCGCCAGCTTCGCCTTCGCTAGATACTCGCTATCCGGATATGTATTGATCAGCGTCTGCAGGTTCAGCCGGCCAACCTCTTGCCGGCCGTGCTTGATGTCGTCCATCGCCCTGTCGTACAAAATCTTGTCAGGCTGTGCGTTGTTATCTACGCTTGTCGATTTATCGACCTTCTTCTTGTGGAAGATCTGGGCGTCGACCGACGTCGCTCCCAGCAAAAATAGCGCCCCAAGAGTAAAGAGCGCTAGACTTTTCCCAGCTACACATAGCTTTGAGGTTGCACTTCGTACAATTCGACCCAAACTTCACCTCTCTCGCGAATGTCGGGTTCCTCGCCGCAATTCTAGGCTAAACCCGCTGGAAAACTGGCTCAGCTCACACCCAACCATCTCAGCACTTCTCAACCGACGGGAACGATCAAGTATAACCTGAACGAAAGGCCAGGTGGAGCAAGAATTTTGCACTTATGGACAGGCTCTAGCTGGGCATTCCCACCCCCTGTGATGCACCTTTTGCTCCCAGCGGGTTGCCTCGCGCCACGCTCGCACTTCAATTATTTTCAACGAAATGTAACAATGCTACCGCCCGCCGCCGATACTATACGGCGTTCACGCTTCCGAGGAGCCGCGGCCGGCCGCCCACTGATCTAAATGGAAAAACGCAAATTTCTCTTTGTCTCCCTATCCGGTCTCATCGGTGACATCGCCTGGCAAGTTCTCAAAGAAGGCCACGACGTCCGTTACTACATCGAAGCAGAAAAAGAGCGCGACATTGCCGATGGCTTCGTCCCCAAATCCAAAGATTGGGAGCGCGATACAAAATGGGCCGATATCATCGTTTTCGACGACACTCTGGGCCAGGGCGCCAAAGCCCAGGCTCTTCGCGCCGCTGGCAAGCCCGTCATTGGCGGCACGGAATACACGGATCGCCTCGAAGACGATCGCTCCTTCGGCCAGGAAGAGCTGAAAAAAGCCGGCGTCAACATCATCCCGTATCAGGATTTCGATTCCTTTGATCCCGCCATTGAATTCGTAATGAAAAATCCGGATCGTTACGTCATCAAACCCAGCGGGGAAGCGCAAAACGTCAAGCGCCGCCTCTTTGTCGGCGAGGAAGAAGACGGCGACGACGTTGTTCGTATGCTCGAAGCCTACAAGCGCGCTTTCTCCGACGAAATCAAAGTCTTCCAGTTGCAGCGCCGCGTCACCGGTGTCGAAGTCGCCGTCGGCGCTTTCTTCAACGGCAAAAAATTCATCACTCCGGTCAACATCAATTTCGAACATAAAAAACTTTTTCCCGGCAATATCGGCCCGCCCACCGGCGAAATGGGCACCTCCATGTTTTGGAGCGACCCCAACCGCCTCTTCAATCAAACTCTTCTCAAAATGGAGCCCAAGCTCACCGAGGAAGGCTACGTCGGCTATATCGATTTGAATTGCATCGTTAACAATAACGGCATCTATCCGCTCGAATTTACCAGCCGCTTCGGCTACCCGACCATCAGCATCCAGCAAGAGGGCATGCTCACGCCCATCAGCGATCTCTTCTGGGAACTTGCCACTGGCGCTGATCCCAAATGGCGCACGCGCAGCGGCTTCCAAATCGGCGTTCGCATCGTCGTCCCGCCATTTCCCTTCGACGACGAGCCCACGTTCGAATCCTTCTCGAAAAACGGCGCCATCGTCCTAAAAAAACCCAACTTCGACGGCATCCACATCGAAGATGTAAAAGAAGTCAAAGGCCAGTGGCTAATCGCCGGCACAAGCGGCGTCGTCCTGGTCGTAATCGGCACCGGCCAAACCATGCTGCAAGCCCAAGCCCAGGTCTACTCCCGCATCAAAAACATCATGATCGCCAACATGTACTACCGCACCGACATCGGCGACCGCTGGGTCGAAGACTCCGACAAACTCCACAACTGGGGCTACCTCCGCTAGGTGGCACAGCCAATCCTGGCTGTGCTCTTTGCTCAGGCGTCTCCGTAGCGCCGCCCTTCAGGGCGGCATCCCGCTGCGCCCGAACTTTAAGGCCGCGCACTCACGCCCTGGATGCAGACGCGTCGCAGTGACATTCCAAGGCGCCACCCCGCACTCCCACCTCCAATGTCATTCCGCTTGCCCTGAGCCGCGAAGGGAGCGCAGCGAGAAATCTGCTTTTTCTCTCTTCTCTGCGCACTCTGGGCCTCTGCGTTTCGCTTCTCTTCTTCGTCTCGAGCCTCGACCCTAAACTTTGAACCTCAAATTCACCTCCCCTGCCATTCCTCCGAAAATACCATACCCACTGCTGGTTACCGCTATGGTAGTATTCTCCCATGAGCGCAGCTCGCAAAATCACGGTGGAAGTACCTCAGGACCTTCTCACTAAAGCCCAGCGCGCCAGTGGCAAAGGCATCACGCAAACCGTTCGCACCGGCCTCCAGCTCCTCGCCGCATCGCAAGCCTATGACCGCCTGTTGCAATCGCAGGGCAAGGTGCGTTTCTCTCGTTTGTGGCAAGAGCTAAAAGATGACCGATGATCGCGGCCGACACCAGCACCTGGGTCGCATTCCTGGACGGTGCCTCCGGTGACGACGTTCTGCTAATCAAGAAAACGCTGCAAGACCATCAGCTGTCGATGCATCCTGTCGTTCTCACCGAACTCCTCAGCGACCCAAACCTCCCGCCGGCCGTGGCCGCCAGTCTCATGGATCTTCCCCTAATCGAGATCGAGTCCGGTTTCTGGCAACGTGCTGGCTTGCTCCGCTCAAAGGTTCTCGCCAAACGCCGCCGTGCTCGCCTAGCCGATTCCCTGATCGCTCAACTCTGTCTCGACGCCGGCCTTTCTCTAATCACCCGCGACCGCGACTTCCGCGCCTTCGCCGAAGTCTCCAGCCTCCATCTCCTGCCCACCCCTTAGCCGGCGCGGGTGCCCCACGTGTCGGTTTTACACGTGGGGGTTTGATTTTGCCTCTCTACGTCGGGCAGGGAGGACGGACCTTCATTCCCAATTCAATCGTGCCCCGCCGTTACGCCACCCACTTCATCATCAGCTTCTTCCGCTTCTTCGCGCAGTCGAGTAGATACAGATCGATCAGCTTCTGATAAGGAAGTCCCGTCTCCTCCGCCAGTCCCTTGAAATAGTCCACAACTTCCGGGCTCAAATTGATACCCACGGCCTTTTTCTTGCCCGCGTAGGGATTCTTGATCTCTTTCAATTTGGAAAAATCATACGCCTTCTTCATAAAATCGAATCTGGCGGAACCACGTCCGTCACTCCAGAGGAATAGCCCTCGCGCTGAGGACCTTCAATCGCGGAATCCCATCAAAGTGTTTGCGGTTGTGTGTGAGCAGGGGAACAGAATGTCGGATCGCGCTAGTCGCGATCCATAGATCGTTTGCAGAAACGACTCTACCAGGAGGCAAGCTCGCTTTTACCTTTCCGTATTCCCTGCAAAGTTCCAGATCGTATGGAACAACGACAAGATCCTGCAAATGCCGCTCCAGCGCGGCTATTCGGCTCGGACTCCACTTCCGCCGGATGGTCCATACATACAGTTCGCCGACAGAAATAAAAGAAAGCGCAACGGTTTTTCCTTTGACGAAAGGGCGATAGAGCTCGCCTCGGCTGTCCCTGGGCTTGCTCAAGAAAGAGAAAACGTCGGTATCATGAAGGACGGCATCCATTCCGATTTTCCGCTAACTGCGGCTTTGGTAGGTTTCTTTTACGAACTGATCGACGTCCTCCGCTTCGGGCCACGCCCCCGTCATCTCCTCAGGATTCTTCATGGGACCAACCCCTTGTACATCCGCCAATTCCTCCAAGGTGGACGTCGCAAAAAACTGCCTCGCAAGTCGGCTCCGCCCGTTTGCCGAATCTGGCTTGGCGCGTTTTGTCTTTCGCATCTGTCGCACACTCTTGCTTCTCGATACTTTCGCCATCGCTCGACCTCCCGCTCTCTACACTATCATTCCCATGCTAGCACTATAGTCATGACCGTTGGGACCCTCTCATTGCGATTGGGTCGCGCCCACCGAACCGTTTCACCTATTCCCTTCTTGACGAACCCATTACCATTCCGGTATAATTCTTCTGTATATCATTGCGCCTCGCTTCCAGCGAGGCTTTTCTTTTTGTGGCACAGCCAATCCTGGCTGTGCTCTTGCTTTGAATCGAAGTTGTAGGTGCCGGGCTTTAGCCCGGGTCTTTCCATCAGCAATCCAAAATTCAATCTTAGGAGACACCCATGTCCTCGATTCGCCCACAGGACCGCGCGTCCTTGTGTACTTTCACCTTTGCCGATGGCCGCCGTTGCCGTACTCCACTCTCCAGCCGCCATCCGCGTCTCTGCTTCGACCACGCCCGCAAGGAGGCCAAAACCCACCCCGCCGAGCCAGCCGACGGCAACCTATCTTTTTTCTTCTCTGGAGATTACGTCTCTACGCACGACCTCAGCGCCGCTATCGCCCGCCTCTTGCCCGACGTCACCCACGGCCCAATGAAACGCAAAGCCGCCTCCGCAATCTCCTGCCTCTCCCGAACTCTCGTGCATAGCATCCAGCTCGCTCAGCACGAGCGCATCCGCGCCGCCACCGAAACGCACCCACCCGCACGTGGTCGGCGCCCTAGAGCCTGTTCAAAACATGACGAACACTAACCACACAGAATCAACACATACATAAGCGCCTCAAAACAAAAGGCTTTAACCACTTTAGAATGAGTGTTTACGAAAAAACCGGGGGAGGGCCAGTTATTGTTAACTAAGCATCCGATGAAGGATGCTTATCCCGAGCGACCAACGGGAGCGAGGGACCTCTTTCGGCCGTCCCCGAATATCTCTATCCCGCTTGCCCTGAGCTTTCGCGAAGGGAGGAGCAATCTCCGCCAGCCCGGGATTGTAGTGGCGCAGCATGCTGCGCGTGTTAGGCTCTAACCTCGATGTCAGACGCGATCAAGAAACGAACCAATACCGCGCTCTGGCTAGGCCTGCTGATCACGGTGTTCGCCGTCCTGAGCAACCTGCTCTACTTCTCCAAGGTTCCAGCGGCGGCGCTTCCGTGGCTGAACCTCACGCTGCCCGCAATCGGCCTGATATTTCTTCTGATTGGCGTCGTCCGCGCCTTCGGCCAATCGCAGATTTACCGCGGCAAGGTCTGGGGATCGATTGCCGCCGGGCTGGCGGCTTTGTTTCTTGCCGCTTCCGCTTGGTTTTTTGTTCAGGTCAGAAACATTCCTCGCTCCGTCGGCGCGCCGCAAGTGGGCCAGCGCGTGCCGGATTTCACCTTGCCAGATAGCAACGGGCGGCCCGTCGCTCTGGCGCAATTATTTACCGCATCGCCGGGAATGCCTCAGCCCAAAGCCGTGCTGCTAGTCTTCTACCGCGGATATTGGTGACCGTACTGCAACCTCGAGTTGCGAGGCATTCAAGAAAATCTTTCGGAGTTTGCCTCTCAGGGCATCCGTCCGGTCGCGATCAGCGTGGATGCTCCCGATGTCTCCGAGCATCTTCGCGGGAAGCAAGGGTACACGTTCACTTTTCTAAGCGATCCAAATACGGAAGTGATTCGCCGTTACGATTTATTGCATAAAGCCGGTGGACCGGAAGCGAGCGACATATCGCGCCCCGCCGAATTTTTAATTGATCGTACCGGCACTGTGCGCTGGGTAAATTTCACCGAGGACATACGCGTCCGGCCTCGCGCCCAGCAAATGCTCGCCGCCTCTCGAGCCATACAGTAGCCTAGCAATCGCTGTCAGACTCTTCGCGCTTAGAATATGCGGCTCACCGAAATCCCCCCGGGACCAACTGCCGTTTCTCTGTGCGACCATCAGCCTAATCCGGGAATCCTTTACTCAATGACAAAGTCAAGCTATCGTATCTTCGCGCCGCGCCATGCCCGAAGAAACAGAAAGAAAACCGATCCTGCCAGACAAGAAAGCAGCAGTGTCGATCGTGAGGTTCTCGACGTAATTCAGGGTGCGCCGGGTTAAACCGGCGTGTTGTAGGGAATGAAAGAGTCCCACAAGAAAGGAGACAGCGACTCCATCTTGGCCCTCAGTCTTGCAGGTGACATCGCGAGGTGTCGCCCGAAGCGTAGACAGGGGTATCGGTGGGCCGGGCTATTGAACTTCGAAAAACGCAAACCAGGACGCCGACTCTCTCCTGATTGGAGGAAGGCAATACGGCTGTTTTCGCGATAAACGCGAGCGAGCAGTCGGTCCTGCGTAGTCTAAGAACCCGCGCACGCTGAGAAACAACATGCACGAGAACCGGGAGACCTCTGGAGCGCCTGGGCCCGAAAGGGAACGAGGCCGGTCCGCGAAGGCGCAAAGCCAGAAGGCGGACGCGCACGCTCCAGAGGAGTCGGACCGCACCATACTATCGATGAACCAGACGAACAAAGAGGAGCGATCTTCGGCGGAGCCTGGGGAGAAAAGGGTGCGGGCCAAGGAGAACATCGTTCAACCCAACACTCACCCGACACAGAGCGGAGAACGAGTGTCCCAGGGATTGGGCGGTGTGCGAGAAGCAGCAAAGAAAAGGAGGCAAGAACGGTTCACAGCTTTGCTACACCATGTGAGCGTGGATTTACTCCGGGACAGCTACTACGCCTTAAAGCGGCAAGCCGCGCCGGGAGTAGATGGCGTGACATGGCAGGAGTATGAAACCGGGTTAGAAGGTCGGCTTACCGATCTACACAACCGGGTACACCGAGGAGCGTATCGGGCACAGCCCTCACGAAGAGTCTACATACCGAAGGCTGACGGGCGGAAACGCCCGTTGGGTATTGCGGCGCTGGAAGACAAAATCGTACAGCAAGCCGTGGTGACCATTCTCAACCAGATTTATGAGGTGGACTTCCAAGGATTCTCGTATGGGTTCCGTCCCGGACGCAGCCCGCACCAAGCGCTGGACGCGCTGACGGTGGGCCTCCAAAGGAAGCGCGTGAACTGGGTGCTTGACGCCGACATTCGAGGCTTCTTTGACAATATGAGTCACGAATGGACGATGAAGTTTGTTGAGCACCGCGTAGCCGATCGCCGGATCCTGCGCCTGATCCAGAAATGGTTGAAGGCGGGGATATCGGAAGACGGCCAATGGTCGGAGAGTAAGGTAGGAACACCGCAAGGAGCAGTGGTTTCTCCATTGCTAGCCAATGTGTACCTGCATTACGTATTCGACCTGTGGATCGAGGCTTGGCGCCAGAAAGTGGCCACGGGTGATGTGATCGTCGTCCGCTACGCCGATGATCTGGTGGTGGGTTTCGAAAACCGAGCGGAGGCCGAGCGATTCCTGGAAGCATTTCGGGAACGATTGGCTAAATTCGGACTGGAACTACATCCGGAGAAAACACGACTGATCGAGTTTGGGCGGTTCGCTGCCCAAGATCGGGAGAAGCGTGGAGTAGGGAAGCCGGAGACCTTCACGTTCCTGGGCTTTACGCATCACTGCGGGAAGCGCCGGAGCAACGGGTCGTTCATCGTCTGGCGGAAAACGGCGAAGAAACGCATGGTGGCGAAGCTGCACGCACTCAAAGCAGAACTGCGCCTCCGCATGCACGAGCCGATTGCCGACGTCGGTGCATGGCTACGAAAGGTTGTGAATGGCTACTACCGCTACCATGCGGTCCCGGGAAACATCGTCCGGTTGAGTATCTTCGGACAACGCTTGCGGCGATTGTGGCGGCTCCTTCTACGCCGTCGCAGTCAACGACCAACGTCGTGGATCCGGACCACCCGGATCTTCAAGCGGTGGATTCCAGCCCCACGCGTTTTGCATCCTTATCCTATAGCTCGTTTCCTCGCCACTCATCCAAGGTGGGAGCCGTATGCGTAGAAGCGCCCGTACGGTTCTGTGCGGGGGGCGATCAGCGATGGTCGTCCCTACCGCGACAGGAAAAGCGCAAAGGAAGTCGTCGGGGCCCAAAGGATAGCGCTGAAGAGCGCAAGAAACGGAAGTTGGCTGCCGACGGCTTGCGGGCGATCAAAGCAAAAGACGCGCGCGCCTTTACCGAACTCTTGCGGCAGGCTGGGATACGCGAGAATTCCCCCGAGTGGAAGAACGCTTGGAAGGCCTTCTATTCGGCTTAGCCCCGGCCTTCAGGGAAATCTTGTGAATTTCCTTCATTCTTCGCCCTTGCTCTTCCTCGGAAAACTGCTGCAACGAGGCATACAAAATCTCTGCAACCGCGCTGGCTGCTCTTTTCTGCTTGGCGAGCTTGGTTTCTGTTTTCATTCTGTTCTCTTTAGGCCAGTATGAAATGATCAAAGCAAGTATGCACCGCTGGTTCCCTTATGACAAGCCAACTTCCACGGACCCCGATCCGTCGATAGCGGGACGTGTTTTACATAGTGGCAGGCGCGAGGAGCCTGAATGGGGCCGTACGCCAGCGTAGAATGCCGGTAGGCTGTTTGAACCGAAGACTACGAATTCTCACCTGGAAGGTGCGCCCTTCGCATACGATGGCGTGCATGCGCAAAATCGAGAAGCCCTCACCGACCGAATCACCATTATTGTTCGAGTTCGATCCCAAGCCAGCCGAAGAGATGCTGACCGCGCTGGGAGGCTTACCCCTGGTGGTGCAAGCCTTTCGTTCTCTGGGATTACCGGGCAGTGTGAAACAACACCTGGTGGTGAAGGAACGCCAGCGGGGTTACGACGAGGCTACTTTTGTCGAGAGCTTCGTGATTCTGAATGCCGCCGGAGGCGAGTGTCTGGATGATTTTGAGCGACTGCGGGCGGACCCCGGGCTAGGGCAACTAATCGGGCACGAAGTGCCTTCTCCGGAAGCAGCTCGGAAGTTCCTGTATGCGTTCCATGAAGAAGAAAAGATTCAACAAGCCAAGCAGCAGCGACTGCCGGATCAAATTGCGTACATTCCCACAGAGAGTGAAGCGCTGGAAGGGCTAGGAAAAGTGAACCAAGATCTGATCCGGCGATTGGGAGAACGTTGTCCGGAGCAGAAGATCGCTACGGTGGATCAGGACACCACGATTATCGAGAGCCGCAAACAAGAAGCCCTGCACACCTACGAAGGGCCGCGAGGCTATCAGCCGATGCTGGCGGTGTGGGCCGAGATGGACGCGGTGCTGGCCGATGAGTTTCGAGATGGGAACGTACCGGCGCAGATGGCTCCGTTGACCGTGGCGAAAGCGGCGTTCGCCGCGCTGCCCAAAACAGTGACGACCTACTATTATCGCGGCGATGCGGCCTGTCATGAGAAGGAGTTGTTGCGCTGGCTGTGCAACGAGAAACGTGAAGAAGGGCCGCAAGGATGCATTGGTTTTGCGATCAGCGTGCGGATGAGCGAGGCGTTGCGCGAGGCCATTCTGGAAGTTCCGGAAAAGGAATGGAAGGCCTACGGGGAGCCCGAGCCGGGTATAGATCGGGAGTGCGCCGAAGTAGTGTTCGTGTCGAACCAGCAAGCAGAGCCGAAGGACAGCCAGCCGCTGCGCTACATCGCCATCCGGCTGCGCCAACGGCAGGGAGGGTTGTTTGCCGACGGCAGTAACGTGCGACGTTTTGCCGTGCAGAGCAACATCTGGGATTGGGAAGCGGTGAAACTGATCGAGTGGCACCGAGAAAAAGCCGGGACGATCGAGCGGGTACACGATGTGATGAAGAATGATTTAGCGGCCGGGGTACTGCCGTCGAAATATTTCGGAGCCAATGCCGCCTGGCTGCGGCTGGCGGTGATCGCCTACAACGTGCTCACAGCGCTGAAGCGCTTGGCCTTGCCGGCAGACTTATTGACGGCCCGCCCGAAGCGACTGCGCTTTTTGATTTTCCATATGCCGGGTCGACTGGTGCATCATGCTCGTGAACTGAGCTTGCGACTGGGGACGGCCATCGAGGGCCTCGCCATGTGCATGGGCGCAGTGCGCTTATTGCCGCTTCCTTCTTAGCATTTCCCGGAACAGGTTCTTATCGACGGATTTGCAGAGCGCTTTTTTGGAAGCGCTTCGGAAAAGAGCCGTCCCTCGGCTTCCCGATGGACCTCACAAACCTACACGCTTTGCTCAACGCCCAAAAGGCGCTCTGGCAGCGAATTGACTTCGCATCTACGCGCATTCAGGCTGCCAAATACCCGTCACTCCTACCTTACCGACGGATTGGGGCACGGATAGAACCTCGAATCTTTACCAAGCTACTCACTACCGCTATCTGGAAAAGTAACCGGTCTTGGCGCGCACCTTTACGCCTTCGCGTTTCGGCTTGATTACGATTTTGCGGAAGCTGTCGTCTTTCAGCGGATCCGTCGGGTAATAGCCCAACTCGTAGGAAGTCCTCAACTCTTCCGCAATCTGGCGGAAATACACATGCGCGTCCGTCGTCTCCGCATCAATGTGCGCGCCACCGGTTTCGCGAGCCACGCGGTCCATCACGCTCGTCCCGTATTTGTTTCGCGCCGTGAGCTTTCCATGTTCTTTATCCGTATAGCGTATCGCGTAGACCACCACGTTCTCGCTCTGTGCTGTCTCAATCGCGGTCATCATATTGTGCGAACTCGAATTATCTTCGCCATCGCTAAAAAGCAAAATCGCACGTCTTCCATTCTCTTGCGCCAGTTTCTCTGTAACCGAATAAAAAATAGAATCGTAAAACGCCGTCCCCAGATCGCGGTCCTCGCGCGGACCCAGCTCCGGAAATTTCCCAGTGGACTTCTGGTATTGCTTCCACTGTTCCAGCAAATCTCCGCCCGACTGCGAAAAATCGCTCACGAGCCGGATGTGGTTTCCGAACCCCACCAAGAACACCCGGTCCTTCGGCCCCAAAACATCCTTAAAGAAAACTTCCAAATCATTCTTGTGCTGTTTGGAAAAATGATCCTGGCTTCCGCTGGCGTCAACAACTACTCCCAGAGTCAAAGGCACATCCGCGCTGCGCGAAAAGAAAGCTATCTTCTGCGGTATCGCATCCTCAAGAACTTCCACGTCATCCTGCGAAAGATTGTTGACCAAGGCGCCGTTCGCATCCCGCGCCACGAACGCCACGCTCACCAAATTCACTTTGACCCGAATCGGCTCTTGCCCGCGCCCGACGCCAACCGCAAGCACGAGCAGCGCAACGCCCAGCACAGCGAGCAATCCTCTGCGGTTTCGCAATCCCATTTGAATTTTGCGAAGCATCAAGCGGGCGTCTTGTCGTCGCTGCGCGCCTCAATGTATAGCAGGTTAAAAATGCAGCCCGTCCCGTTGGGCTTCACGCTCACGAGATGCTGCTTCTCCTTCGTTCCCGACTTGAACATCATCTCGCCCGCGTCCGCATGGTCATCGTCGCAGGTGAGTTTGTTCGAGGTGTTGTGCTTGTCTTTGTCATCGGGTGCCTTCGATGCTCCGCTGCAATTCAGCACCGCCCCATATTTCCCAAGCGCCTTCTGATAATACGCCGCCACTTTTTCCGGCGAGTCGTTCGATTCCATTTTCAGAACCACCAGCTTGAAACCAAACGTGCTTCCCCAAAGTCCCAAATTCGCCGCCGAGGAATCATTCTTCTCGTCTTTGTGCGGTATCGCGCCCGGGTATAAGGGCAACCCAGCTTCCTTCGCCGTTGCTTGCGCGCTGATCACCAATCCTGCTTCGCTTCCATCCTTGCTGGTCACAGTCACATTCACGCCGGTCTTGTCCTTCTCTTGCCCCGCTGCGCTAAACGCGGCCAAACTCAGCACTCCGCACAATGCCGCGCCAATCAGCGTCGCGCCAAGCACCACCGCTCGCGCACTTCCAAACTCACGTTTCCCCATCACATCCTCCTCTACAGCCGACCTATCCTGAAGGACGACACGCCAACGCGATTCTTTCAACGTTATCTCGGTCACCCTTATTACATACGGCAAGCGCCTGCCTGAAGTTCCCACTCTTTGGGTGCAAAATCCAGCTCTTCCTAAGCCAATTCAAACGTATTGGAATATTTTTGAGTGTTCCGCAGTCTTTCATCTTGATAGGGTGTAATTGGTGCTCGTTCCTTAAATTACTCTACTCACAGGAGAGTGCGAATGAATCGTGCTTTAGCTCTAATGCTTTTGCTCGCCTCTACGCCAGCGATTTCTCCACTGGCGCAAGAGGTACAAAAACCAGAAATGGCAAAGATGTCGCTGAAAGTCGGTGACACTGCGCCAGACTTCATCTTGCTCAGCGACCAATGGAAAAATGTAAAGCTCAGTGACTTCCGCGGCAAGAAGAACGTTTTCTTGGCCGTGTACGTCCTGGCCTTTACGGGTGGTTGAACGAAACAACTTCAGGCGGTCCAGGCTGGAATCGCCTCGGGTAAGATCGACACCTCTGATACGGAAGTTTTCGGCATTAGCATGGATAGTCCTGCTGCCAATGCCGCCTTCGCCAAGCAAATCAACATTAATTTCCCGCTTCTCAGCGACATGAACCACAAGATGCTCACCACCTACGGCATCCTGAAGGGCTACGACGTCCAGAACGAAACCTACAAGTGGGCGCTACGCGCCAACATCGTGATTGACAAAGAGGGCATCATCCGCCTCATCGAAGAAGGCGACAGTGCCGTCGATCCCAACACCGCCTTAACCGCCTGCTCCACCCTCCACAAAAAGGATGCGTCAAAATAGCTCTCGTATGTCATGTCTGCTAGCGCCGTAAAAGTCTCGGCCCGCGGATGCAGGATTCCGCGGGCCGAAATCTTTGGTTCAGCGTTCTCGATTATGGTTTCGCTGGAACATTTACGACTTCATTCTCTAGTGGCATCTCGTTCTTGTGCGTTACCGCAGGCCCCTTCGCGTCCGCCGGTTTCCATCCGAAGCCGCTGCCCACCACGTCAAATGATGGCAGCGCGTACGGCAGACCTTCCGCCCCTAGCGGAGAACTCGCGTTCTCGACATGAAAGTGCAAATGCGGCTCCGTCGAATTTCCTGAATTGCCAACGAGACCGACCACCTGCCCCCGCCGCACTTTGTCGCCAAGCTTTACTCGCAGCGAGCCTGGCTGCAGATGCGCGTAAAACGCAAAGTGCCCGCCGCCGATGTCCAAAATCACATGGTTTCCGCCAACCGTCTCCAAGGTGATCGGTACTGCACGCGAATTCTCCCCGGGAATATTCTCCGGGATCCCATCCTTTGTTTCAGTAACGACTCCGTCCGCTACGGCAAGGGCTTCCGTTCCGTAAGCGAGATAATTCTTGTTTTCCTTTTCATCCCCTTGAAAAGTTTTCCCGTCGTCCCTCAGCCTTACCCAATCGATGGCAAACCGTTGGGCAATCGCCGCGTGTCCATCAATCGGAATCAGCGCGCGCCTGTGCCCTGAAGTGTTTGATGGCCCATTCGCCGCGAGCCAGTGGTCGCCGCCAAAGGGAAAGCTAATCGCGACAGCGCCTCGGCCAACCGAAATCGGCGCCGTCACAATCGTCAGCTCCTCGGGATAGGTCCCAACCTTCACCGTCAATTTTTGCCGCACCGTTGCCGGAACTGCTTCCAGTGTGTCGAAGGTCGCCCAAATATAAATGACGGCCATCGCGCCGGGCTCGACCTTGGCTTTTTCTGTTGCCCCCGTATGCCCCGGCCGCGCCAGAACGGCGTCCAACTCGGCGCCCGAGTACGCGACTAGCGTTCGCGCTGCAGCGTCGCCCGAGACTGCTTCTACCTTTGTCAGTTGATGCTGCCAGCGGTCCATATTGTTTACGTGCAATTCATAAACGACGTGCCACTTCCCATCCGCTTTGAACACTGTCGGCGCGATCGGCACCATCACGTCCTCAAATACGGCGAGCGGTTTCTCTTTCGGCCCCTCCGGCATCTTTGCCGCCGCGTCCTTCGCTGCATCCTCCGAGGGCCGCACAAAATTCAAGGGCTGCGCGGGCACGTTGGACTGCGTCCACATTCCCTTCAATTCTGTTCGCGCGGCGTTCAGCGTTCCATCGTAAACACCTCCAACTGCGGCCACCTCGAAGTGCACCGTATCGCCCTTCATGCTCACCTTTTCGAGCGGAAACTTCGCGCCCTGTTCCACGCTTTGCCCTTGCCCGGTAAATCCTCCGTCAGTGGCCCTCGTAATAGTCAAAAGGATATGCAGCTTGTCCGCACCTTCACCAAGTTCGCCTTTCCAGGCCCCCGCAAGGTCGCTCTCGACTTTTGCTGCTTGCCCCGCCGCATGGCCAGGAGCTATTGCGCTCAATGCAATCGCCAAAGCAAACGCAACAAACGTTGCAAAACGCCAGATCGATCTATTTATAACCAGATTCCGCGTACTCAACATTTCAATTTTCTGCCCTATTTTCTCGCGCAAGACTCCCCCTCATCTCATTCAACAGGCGTTTCGTTTCTACGGCCTCGTGTACAAACCCCGGAATCTTCGCGCGGGTGGTTCCTCGTTGTCAAAGTATTCTTCAAAGCTTTCCTCCGTGAGCCCGGCACGGACAAACTCATTCATCTCCGCGCGGGTCAGCGGCCACGGCAACTCTCCCTCCGGCTCATTAGCCTCTCGTCCACGAACTATCGCCAGCAGTTTGCCTCTAGGTCGCACAAATGCCGCGATTCTCTGTATCGCCTGTGCTCGAATTTCCATAGGAAGCGCCTGCACCGTATTCGCCTCGAAAACGAAATCAAACTTCTGTTCCCATTCCACCGGCGGCTGAAACAAGTCCGCCACTCGATAGTTCACTTCACTTTTTGGAAACAGCGTGCGCGCCGTTCGAATTGCCGTCTCTGAAATATCGAATGCGGTTGTTGCGAATCCCCAGGCGGCCAATTGTTCCGCGTCATCGCCAAGCCCACACGCGATCACCAGCGCCTTCTGTCCATCCGTCGCTTGCGGATTCGCTCTCCAAAATTCGATAAGTCCGGAACTTGCGCCACGATCCGCCCACGGCACAATGCTCTTACCTTGTTCCGCCTCCTTATACAGCACTTCGAACCATCCCGTCGGATCGCCCTTCCGGGCGTACTCCGCCGCCAACTCTCGTGCTCTTTTTCGGTCTGTCATAGCTCGCGATTCTACCCCTAAGACGGAACGAAGGTAGTATTCTTAGCTCCTCATTCCCCGAGTGAGGTGGAACGATGTTTTTGAGCGACCTGCTATTCGCTGGCCGAACGCTGCGGAAAAGTCCTGTCTTCGCGCTCACCGCCGCGATAACGATTGCCTTGGGCGTTGGCGCCAGCACCGCCATCTTCAGCGTCACCAATGCCGTGCTGCTGCGCCCGCTTCCGTACAAAAACCCAGATCAACTCGTCATTATTCCCACCGATATGCGCAATCGCGGCGTCAAGGATTTCCCTTGGTCCAACGCAAATTTTATCGACATGCGCGAAGCTACGAAGAATCAATTCCAAGGCCTCGCAGGCGTCTTCACTTTCCCCATTACGTTGACCGGCGAGGATGGCATGCCGGAACGAGTCAAGGCTGGCATCGTGACGACCAACTACTTCCGGCTTGTGGGCGCAGGGATCGCATTTGGTCGCGATTTCTCCGACGACGACGGCCAACCGCAGCCGCCTCCGCCTGCGCCAGGAACACAATCGGCAACACCACCTGAGCGCCTGCCCATCATGGCGATTATTAGTTACGAATATTTCCAGCGCCAGTTTGGTTCGAATCCCGCAGTAATCGGGCAATCCTTAAATAAAGGGAAGCCTTTCAGTCCGCGGATCATCGGAGTTCTCGCGCCCCACTTTCAGATTTACTTCCCGCCGTCCTCGGATTTGGAAGCTTCGCCCGATATCTGGCTCGCGAATCGCCTAGGTTACGACGCCGCGCAAAGAAATGGTGTCTCCATGCGTGTGATTGGTAGGTTGCAACCGGGTGTCACCATCGGACAGGCACAAGCCGCTTCCGATCAGGTCGCCGCAGAAGCACGCAAACATTTCACGATTGAAAACACGGCGGGTTATGCCATCCGCGTCGAGCCGATGCGGCAGCATCTCGTCTCCGAAGTCCGTCCCGCAATTCTCGCGCTGATGGGCGCCGTGATTTTTCTTTTACTCATCGCCTGCGCCAACGTGGCCAACCTTTTATTGGTGCGTGGTTCTTTGCGTGAACGCGAACTTGCCATTCGCACCGCCATTGGCGCCAGCAGGTGGGACCTTGCCCGCCAAATCCTTTCCGAAGCATTGTTGCTCGCCGCCATCGGCGCATTGGGCGGCCTCGGCCTCGCATGGTTAGGAATTCACGAACTGCTGGCCATCGCTCCCGCGCATCTTCCTCGACTCGATACGATTCGAATTGATTCGACCGTGCTGGTCTTCACAGTTATCTTGAGCCTCATCGCCGCTGCCATTTTTGGCCTGGCGCCGGCGTGGCGAGCAGCTCGCCCGGACGTGATGATCGTCCTGCGCGGCACGAGCCGCAGCGAAGGTCTCGCCAGCGGCGGCCTTTCGCGCAAGATCGTTGTGGGCCTCGAAGTCGCTCTCGCTTATGTACTCCTCATCGGTTCGGGACTGATGGTCCGCAGCTTTCTGGAGCTGCAGCGCGTCGATCCCGGATTTAGCCCTCATGGCCTGCTCACATTTCAAGTTCAGTCCGATCGATTTTTCCAGAAGCCGGAAGAACGCGCTGTTGCTACTCGCCAGATCGAAGAGCATCTGCGCGCCATCCCTGGCGTTCAAAGCGTAACTGCCTCAAATCCATTTCCCCTCACAGGTGGATACAGTCCGATTCGCTGGGGCACTGAGGAAGCGCTCACCGACGCGAGCAGATATAAAGCGGTCGATCCACTGATCGTGCTTCCCGGCTACTTCGAGACGATGCACACACCCCTCCTTGAGGGCCGCACCTTCACGGAAGAAGACAATCAGCCGGGTCACACGCAAGTTGTGATCGATAAAATACTGGCGGATCGTGCCTATCCAGGGCAGTCCCCGATTGGCAAACGCATTCTCATTCGCATTCAAACGCCCGAACCCGTGTGGGTCGAGATCATAGGTGTGGTTGCGCACCAGCGCGGTGTTTCGTTGACCGAACCCGGACGCGAGCAAGTTTATTTTACCGACGCGTATATCGGTGCCGGCGCCACCGACCACTGGGCTATCCGAACCGGCTCGGATCCGTCGAAATATGCGAACGACGTTCGCGCCGCGCTTAAACAGTTCGATCCGCACCTCTTAATCACGGACATGCTGCCCATGGATGATGTGATGGAAAAGGCGCAAGCAGGCACGCGCTTTTCCTTGCTGCTCATCGGGTCGTTCGCGGTCATCGCGGCGCTGCTCGCTGGAGTTGGTTTGTATGGCGTGCTAGCGACCGTCGTGCGGCAGCGCACTTCGGAAATCGGAGTTCGCATGGCCTTGGGTGCTCAGTCCGGCAATATTTTCCAACTTGTAGTGGGGCAGGGACTTCGTCTCGCAGGCATAGGCGTCATTGCGGGCCTGTTCGGGGCTTTTGCCGTTACCCGCGAAATGTCGTCGATGCTGGTCGGAATTAAGGCCACCGACCCCGCCACTTTTGTCACTATGAAGCTGTGAAGAAACCCCGTGAATTTCAGCCTTGCAAAATAAAAACTCTGCCGTAAGCTCGCGGCATGAGCCAAGAAAATACAACCAGCAAGCAGCCTTTGATTCGCTACGCGAACCGTCAACAGATGAGCTGGCGCGCAGTGGATGTCGAGCAGTTAATCAGCGAGGACCATCCCGCACGCGCTATCTGGACGTTGGTCGGACGCTTGGACTTGCGCCGGTTCTACGAAAATATCGAGAGCAGCGCGGAGGAAGGCGGCCGGCCGGCGATTGATCCGCAACTGTTAATCAGCCTGTGGGTGTACGCCTACAGCCGTGGAATCGGATCGGCCCGAGAGATCGAGCGGCGGTGTGAATACGATCCAGCATTTCAATGGTTGACGGGGATCGAAGCGGTGAACTATCACACGTTGGCGGATTTCCGGGTGGAGCAAGGGAAGGAGTTGCATCAGTTGTTCAGCGATTTGCTGGGGGTGTTGAGTGCGGAAGGCCTGATCACTCTGGAAGAAGTGATGCAAGACGGGACGAAGATTCAAGCTCAGGCGAGCGGTAAGACGTTTCGTCGCGAGAAGACTCTGCGGGAACATGTGGAGCGAGCGCGACTGCAGGTGGAGGCGTTGCGAGACCCGCTGGCGGAGCCGGCGGTGAATCGGCGCCAGCAAGCGGCGCGGGAGCGAGCGTCACGAGAAAAGCGAGAACGGTTGGAACAGGCTTTGGTGGAACTGGAAAAGTTGCGCGAGACGAAGAAGACGGCGGAAGAAAAACGCGAGACACGCACGAGCACCAGTGATCCCGAGGCGCGTGTGATGAAACAGGCCGGCGGCGGTTTTGCGCCGAGTTACAACGCGCAGATATCGACGGATGGAAAACACGGATTGATCGTAGCCGTGGATGTCACTCAGGCTGGGAACGACTGCCATCAGCTGGCGCCGGCGGCGGAGCAAATCGAACAGCGGTGCGGGCGAAAACCGCTACGGATGGTGGCGGACGCAGGTTACACCAGCCGGGAAAACATCCAGGAGCTGGCCGAGAAGAATATTGATTTCGTGGGGAGCCTGGCGGACAACGCCGCCAAAGCCAGAATTAACCAACAGCGGTTTGCGGCGACGCAATTTGTGTATGAGGCTGAACAGGACCGCTACATCTGTCCTGCGGGCAAGCCGTTGCTCTACGAAGGCCGTGACGAGCGCAGCGGCATCAGCTATCTCAAATATAAAGCGGCCGCGGAGGACTGTAAAAACTGCTCATTGCGAGCGGCCTGCTGCGGCGGCAATCAAAAGCACAGCCGATCGATTGTGCGCAGCAGGGAGAGTCCGGTGATGAACGCATTCCGGGAGAAGATGGCCACCGAGCAAGCTCAGGCTGTCTACCGCCGCCGCGGACCCATCGCCGAGTTCGTGCATGCTTGGATTAAAAGCAAGCTGGGGCTGCGGCAGTTCCATGTGCGGGGCCTTAAGAAGGTGCAGATGGAAATGCTGTGGGCTTGCCTAACCTACAACCTGCAGTTTTGGATCCGCCTAAGCAAGCCACGCACAACAGCCGTGAGCTGAGAGAGTAAGAGAACATCGAAGAGGATCGAGACACTCGCCGAGTAGCAACTCACGCAATCGCAATAAACTCATGCTCAACCCTCAGCCCATTATTAATTGAGGTTTCTTCACAGCTTCTATGGCTGTGGTGTTCTTCGTTATCGCGGCCCTGGCGTCCTGGCTGCCCGCGTGGCGGGCGTCCAGCTTGGATCCGATCGTTGCACTTCGCGATGAGTGATCGTCCTTCGCGCGAGCCCATTCACCCAGACGCGGTCAACCTAAACTCTACTAGTTATGATTAGGGCTACAGGCGAACTACATTCCCGTATTCCGTCGTACCATCAAAGGAAAGGGGCATCTTACCCGGAGGCAACTCATTGGGAGCTGAACGCCGTCGCACACCCAGATATACGTTTATCGCCAGCGCTGAGCTGATTGAGGAAACGTCGGAAGTGCGCATCGCCACGCGCGTCAGCGAGCTGAGCCTGCACGGCTGCTACCTGGATATGATGAATCCCTTCCCGCTGGGGACCCTTGTATTAGTGAAGATTTCCGCAGGAGACGCCTACTTCGAGGCCAAATCAAAAATTGTCTACGCCCAGCCAAACATGGGTGCTGGTGTGGTTTTCCTGGAAACCGAGGCGCAGTACCAGCCCGTTTTGGAGCGCTGGCTGGATGAAGCGGCTAGAACCAGTCAAAAACGCGTTGGCTGATTCCACTCCGCCGGATCGTGTTTCTTCTTTCGCGAAGTGCTTCCGGTTTGACCCTTACCGTTTACTTACCGTGCGCTTTTTCCTGCTGATCGATGGCGTCGTGTAGCCCTTCGAGGAGTTTGCTTTTTTCTTGCGCGTTTGCGGTCTTCCTTACGTCTGACCACAATGCGGTTCCGCTCTTTGGCTCGATCAGGGTGATCCTTGTGCAGTTCGGCGGAGCAAGTTCTTCTCCAGCCGCGGGGTTTTCGCTGACCAGTTTCGAATTGTAGGTAGCTCCCGGGTCGGCTCCGGGAACAAATTTCACTACGCTGCTTCCGTAAAGCCTCAGCACGAGGTCCGCTTTCTGCGGAGAGTCCACGATGTCAAAACGGCCCCACTTGTTTAGTCCCATGTACGCGTCATGTTGAATTTCGGCGTCGTTCGTTTGGTTATCTACGAAAATTGTTCTGGCGGAGAGGACTTTCGAGGGGATCATGCTACGTTTGTCTTTCGCGTGTGCTATTTCCAGACCTAACACCATTGCTGCAACGAAGAAAATGGACATCAGTTTCTTCATGGATGCACCCCCGCTTTGCACAGTCTTGAGGCTGGTGAGGGTTCCACTCTATGGAGCGCAGAGTAGCCGCGTAACTGGACGGGAGTCGCAAAAGAGACCATGTGGCGCGGCGTTTGACAGCCTGTCCGGGAGGGTAGGGGAGTGGACAGTGAAATAATCTTGTCGGTAACGAGAGTGGCGGTTTCTAATGCGCGCCTAGTGTTTGCGGGCTTTGATGTCGTCGTAAACAATCATGGAGAGGACCACAAGAACCCATACGGGGAAGATGCCCATTCCAGGAATCGCTTCCGCAACCAAGCCTGGCAAAATTGCCCATCGACGGCCAAGAATTAGAAACAGGAGGAACGCCGTTGCGAGATCAATCACCCACTGCATGGGCGGAGCAAGCACCGTCCAGAAGGACAGAAAATCCGAGACAGCCGCGATGACGAAAGCGAATGCCTGCCGTTTGCGAGAAGGACGCTGAACGGGAGCATACTCTTCGGTGGTTGTTAAAATCGCGGGATGATCGGTGGGCGTTGTCATGACCGTGGTCGCGCTCGTCAAGCCCTCCTTAAATTATCCTGTCATGGGCGCGGGCGAACCGCAAGGCGTGAAGCTATCATTTGGAGTGCGGCAGCTCTGCTGCCGCTTTTCCCGGTGACTCGCACGACTCCGCATTTGACGAGACTCAATCGTTGCGCGAAGGAATCCAGGCAATGATTTTTAGCTTGGTCTACACTAAAGTTGTTAGGCCGATACATGACGATTGAAAATCCACCGCTAGCCAACGAACCAGCACCTCTCGCAATAAAAGGAAACTCGCGGGGCAAGTACTCGTGGGTGCTTGGGGCATTGCTGGGCTCAGTTCTCACGGTCATCTTAATGGGAGCGCTGGTGTGGTTGTCGACCGGGCTCGGGCTATTGCACCTTCTCGGTATGTTGCGCGAAGGGAAAACGCAAATTAATGTGGATCAGCCCACAGTGGTTCATCAAATTCAACAACTTCAGCGGCTTGAAACCGTGAGTTACACGATGGACAAGATTATCTCGGGTGAGCACGGCAATGCTTACCTGCCGAAGTTTTTGGCGGGTGACCGCTTGCTCCTGGTGGTGCATGGCGAAGTGGTCGGCGGCATCAATCTCGCCGGATTGCAGCCGGGCGATGTCTCGATACAAGGTCAGAATGTATCGATTCACTTGCCCGCAGCGGAAGTCTTGAGCACTCGAATCGACAATACGAGGACGAGAGTGTATTCGCGAGACACCGGGCTTTTCTCGTCGCCGGACCCCAACCTCGAAAGTGAGGTTCGCGAGGAGGCCGAGCATCAGCTCCTGCAAGCCGCGCTGCAAGATGGGATCCTCAAGCTTGCTGGCGACAACGCGCGAAACACGATCGCGGGAATGCTAAAGGGCTTCGGATTCCACGAAGTGGAAATTCGGTAGTTTCGTTAGAAGAGTTTTACGGAGCTAGAGGCGAATTTTCCCCCCTACTTATCACTCGCCTTCGAGTAGCCTTATGCGCGAGGGACTGTAGCCTCCACGGCTTCGCAGAACCGATCGATCTCCGCCGTCGAAGTGTACACGTTTGCGCTCACGCGAATCCCGTTGAGGAAAGGCGCGTTGATAGGCGTGACAAAAATGTTGTACTTGCTCAGCAGCGCATCGCCAAGTTTTCCCGGCTCGATCGTATCGAAGTGAATCGTGCCAAACGCGCCGGATTGTGCTGGGTCCAGGCTAACCAGCACTTTGGCTCCGGAAACCTTTGCCAATCGTCCGGCCCAGCGATTTTTCAAGTAACAAAGGCGGGCGTACTTTCGCTCCGCGCCAATCTGCTCGTGGAACTCCAGCGCTTGCAGAGTTGCATTATGCATCGCGGCTGGATGCGTTCCGATTTCTTCGTACTTGCGGATATTTTTGTCCATCGATGGCGGCGCAGCCATCAAGGCCCAGTGTTTTTCGATGCGATCTTTTCGGACATACAGCATGCCGGTTCCGATGGGGGCGGATAGCCACTTGTGCAGGCTGGCGCCGTAGAAATCGCAGTCTATATCGGGGAACTGGAACGGCACGTGCGCAAAGGCATGTGCCCCGTCAACGATGCTAGTGATGCCTCGCTGGCGCGCCACTGCACAGATTTCCTTCACAGGAAATCTTTGGCCGGTCATGAATCCCACCTGCGACACATGGATGACTCGGGTGCGCGGCGTGATCCCCTCTTCGAACAACCGCACCAAATCAGCCGAATTGGTAACCGGCACGGCGAAATCCAGTTGCTTGAGCACAATCTTTTCCCGGCGCCCGCGTTGTTCCCATGCCGTGATCATTCGTGGATAGTCCTGCGACGTGGTTAGCACTTCGTCGCCGGGTGCAAGGTCAATGCCAAACTGCGCGATCTGCAGCGATTCGCTGGCGTTTCGCGTGATGGCAATGCACTCGGGACCGGCGCCCCACATGTTCGCGAGACGCGTTCGCACGTCCTCGATCTTGGGTTCCAGGTCGCGCCACATGCGATAGCTCGGCAGTTGGTTGCTGTAACGGATGGCTTCGATCTCCGCATCGAGGACGGAAGTCGGCGCCGGCGCAACTCCACCATTGTTGAGATTCAGGATGGTCGGGTCGTGCCCGTATGCATCGCGGATGCTCTTCCAGTAGGTTTCATCGCTCGCGACGTCTTGCGCGGAAACTCCTGCGTACGCGCGGTTCAGCAAGCCAGCCACGACGACCGCTTCTGCTCCGAGCAGAAAATTACGCCGATTCATTTGTATTTGCATGACTGTAAACTCCCACCAACCGCTTTGAATTGCAAGCACACATTGTTGCGGCTGGTAGCTTTCAACACCCCGAGGCGTCCCCCTGAGAGTTCCCAGTCACTCGGACAATCCGGAAGTTCGTTTCTTCTAAGATCATGTCCTGCCTGGGAAAGCCGTTCAGTTGACATAAGTGAGGTCCTGCTGCGGCGAATATTTTTTGTGGGGACTGTTATCTTTGACAATAAACCTTCCTTGCCGCGAGCAATATCTTGCACTCTTTGGGACCCCTATTCCATAAGGAGAAGCTATGAGGATTCGTCTAGGAAAATTCGTCATCATTGCATTGGGTATATTGACCATAGGAGTGCTCGCGGGCCGCGCTCAGATTACCAATCAACTCGGATTCAAGATGTCGCAGGCCTTTACCGTTGGGAATACCACTCTGCCGCCCGGGAGTTATGTAGTCAGACCGGTCCGGGGGACTGATCAACAAGTTATCGAGATATCGAGCGCCGCCGGCAAGCCTAGCGTTTTGGTGGATGTGAACTCCGCTCAACCCGACGGGAGTCAGAGTGGCACTCAACTTATTTTCAATAGATACAAGAGTGTGCTGGCCTTGTCTCAAGTCTTTCCCGGTAACGGCAACTCGGGATACCAGCTGGTGCAAGGGCATCCGGAGCAAATGGCTGCAAAGACCGAAAAGCCAACGAAGCAAACTGTCACTGCTACCGCGAAGTAGGACATGAGAAGAAGGGCATACGTAGCCTGAGGGGTTGCGAGGGCACTGGAGGCGGCCCTCACAATCCGTCGAGCAATTGTCAGTCTCGGCTGTGTGACCAGTAAAACTGGTAAGCAAGAGGGACTCATGGGCCGCTGTGTTGGAGACTGCGCCAATCAGCCGCAAGATCCGTCTTCGATTCGCACTAAAAACAACCAGCGGGCAATTTACAGATCGTCGCGCCACGAGCGGTAAGTTCACTCAGCAATTGCGCCACCCCAGTGGAAATCTCTCGCTCGCCCGGAACAATTACCGCCCATTCAAGATTCTCGCGAAACTCTTTGTATCGAATCTCCCACTGTCCATAAGACGATGTTTTTGCTTCTCCGATTTGGATGATCGACCAGTGCCGCACTAACGCCAGCGCAGTCGCTTCGTCGGGTAACGGCCCGGACAGGATGTAATGATTGTTCCCATGAACCAGTATGCCGACCATCAAATTTCAAGCCTCCAGTCGCGGATCATGATGCCAGTTGAAGATGCTCTGCTACACTCATAGCTAGCGGCGCCCGTAGCCGCCGGGAACCACTCAAAAGGAGTATCTTCGTCCATGTCGAAACAAGAAGAAGCCGGTCTTATTCTCAAACTCTACGAACTACGCCGCGAAGATACCATGCGCAAAGCGCGCGATTGGTATTTCCGGGAATTTAATCCGCAATCGATGGCGGACTTCACGAACGCGATGTTTGGCGAGCACAGCGGTCATTTGCGCATGGTCGCTTCTTATTGGGACATGGCGGCAGCCCTTGTCAACAACGGAGCTATCAGTCTGCAGCTCTTCAATGACGCCAATGGAGAACACATCGGCGTCTTCGCGAAATTCGAACTGCTGCTCGGCGAAATCCGAGCCGTCTATAGTCCAAAATTTGCCGCTAACTTGGAAAAGCTGATTGACGCTACGCCGGATGGCCGTAAGCGGACAGCAGGAGCTCGCGAACAAATGAAAGCAATGCGCGCCCAGCTTGAAGCAAGACAAGCCAAGGCCGCTCAGAGTTAGGCGTCTTCTCGGTTTATTCTTCATCGCGGACGCGGCCGATGGGGCTCTCATTCCCCTCCGTGATTCCATCCGTTGACGAGGAAAGCCGCTCCTCGACCTCTACGAACTCCAGGCACCTGCACAAAAAACTGTCCGAGTGGCCACCTGCCCGAATAATTGAGATGGCGTTACTCAAGCGGCACCGTCTTAGCTTTCGCCGAGTGTTGTGATGGAAATAGCGGGGCGAGCAGCCTATCCTGAATTTATTCAGTCGGAGGGCAAGACGGATGGGATTCTTGCGGATTTTCCTGCGAAAACATTGGCATTTCGTTCAATCTGCGGCTGCCATTGCCTTGATCTTTCTTGCTGGCTCGCCTTGTTCCGCTCAATCCAAGCCGGAAAGCCAACAACTCGAAACGCCCTGGAGTCAGCTCCTGAAGAAGCATCCTGGATTGCTCGATGAGTTTGGCCGGTTGTACCAAAAGCTCCGGCAAAACATCCAGTATCCTCCTCCGCGCTCGGAAAGTCGTATCTTGGCCCTCCTTCCTCCAACAACGATTTCCTATGCCGCCTTTCCGAACTATGGCGATGTCACTCAGCAAGCTCTAAATATTTTTCGGCAAGAACTGCAGGAAAGCGCCGTGCTCCGCGATTGGTGGCAACAGGGTGATGTGGCCACGACCGGCCCCAAGATTGAAGATTCCGTGGAGAAGCTGATTCAGTTTCAGCAATACCTGGGAGACGAAATTGTCGTATCGGGTTCGCTCGAAGGCCAAGATCCGAAGCTGCTGGCTGTTGCGGAAATACGGAAGCCCGGACTGAAAAAGTTCCTTCAGGAAACGATAACGCACCTTGGCGGAGAATCGAAACAGGGTATACACATTTTGGATCTGCAGGATCTCGCCGCTGCAAAGGACGAGGCCTCTTCAAAAAATCTACTTGTGTTGGTGCGTCCTGACTACGTCGTCACAGCCATGGATCTTGCCATGCTGCGCAAGTTTAATTCTCAGCTGGAACGCCATGGCCGTAAGTTTGCGTCCACCCCCTTCGCTCAACGGATCGCAAAAGAGTATGCAGCCGGAGTCACACTTCTGGCCGCTGCTGACCTACACAAAATTGTTGATCAAGCTCCGCCCGAACTGAGGCAGGGCGCCGGCTTCCAGCGCAGTGGTTTCGCCGACGTAAAGTATCTAATCTGGGAACACAAGACAGTGGGTACGCAGACTGTTAGTCAAACCGAGTTGAGCTTCAACGCGCCACGCCACAGTTCCGCAGCCTGGCTGGCGAACTCGGGTCCGTTAAGTGGTTTTGATTTTGTTTCTCCAAAGGCCATGATAGCGGGCACGGCGCTGCTCGCGAATCCCGCGCAGATATTTGAAGATGTGAAGGGAATGTATACCAACTCGAGTACAAGTCCATTCGCTTCGCTTCCGGCATTTGAACAGATGTTGAAACTCAGCCTGAAGGATGATCTGCTCAGTACTCTGGGAGGCGAGGTCACGCTAGAACTGGACAGTCTTGCTCCGCCAAAGCCTGTCTGGAAGGCCATCCTTAGTGTTCGAGATACGGCTCACTTACAACAAACTTTGACTACGTTGCTGACGGCAGCGCACATTGAAGCGGAGAAGTTCGACGAGGACGGAGTCGCGTACTCCACCATCCACATTCCTACCTCCACTCCTCCACTCGAAATCACCTACGCATTTGTGGATCGCCATTTGATCCTGGGCTCAAGCCGCGAAACCGTTGCCGAAGCGGTGCGCCTGCATAACGCGGGCGAGACATTGGCAAAGTCCAAACCGTTTCTGGCGGCACTTCCACCAGGCCATCCTCCGGAAGCTTCCGCCATGCTCTATCAGGACCCGGTTGCCATCGCTTCTTTACAGCTGCGAGCGATTGCTCCGGAAATGGCGCGTTCACTGACGCAGAATTCGAAGGAGATTACGCCCGCTGTTGTGAGCGTTTATGGCGACGAGAACACGATCCGCGAAGCGAGCGGCAGCGGCGCCTATGACTTCGGTGCAATTACGGTCGTTGCGGCCATTGCGATCCCGAATTTGCTGCGTTCGAGAATGGCTGCCAACGAAGCGAGTGCTGTGGGCAGCTTGCGCACCGTGAATGTCGCCCAGGTCACTTACGCGGCTACGTATCCCCAGAGAAACTATGCACCTAATTTGGCCACGCTCGGCATCGATCCCCGTAACCCAAAGACCGAATCGCCGGAACACGCGGGTCTACTGGATGAGAATCTGGGCAATGAGAGTTGTACAGGCGACACCTGGTGCACGAAGTCTGGATATCATTTCCGTGTAAGAGCGATCTGTACGTTGCACAAGTGCGATGCATATCTAACTGTTGCTACTCCGGCGAATGACAACGCCGGAGTAAGAAGCTTCTGCTCGACCTCCGATGGCATCATTCGTTACAGAACTGGACCAGCGCCAACGGTTCCGGCCACTGTTTCGGAATGCAAATCCTGGTCGCCTCTGAAGTAGCGATTTGGAGTGCGGCAGCTCTGCTGCCGCTTTTCTAAATAACGGCACACTCCATACTTGGCGAGGTTCCCAAAGGATGATGCAACTCATCAGCCGCGAACGATGCCGCCAAATGGAAGCGTGCGCTAACTCGCCAGCATTTGCACATGCCCGGTTAGCCACTTACGAGGAATCCCCAGAAGCATTCTTGAAAGTGATTCCGCTTTTCCCTGATAGCGTAAATCAAACACTCGCCTGATGCTCCGGGTCTGCTTGATTCGGCAACTTGACCTTGGTCAGCCAGAAATCAATCACGCTCTTGACGAGCGTTGCAAAGGCGTCCCACTGCGCTGGTTTGCTTGTCTTGCCTCAGCTGGAACAGGAGAGGGCGTTCTTCCGTTAAGATAACAGAGAGGACGCATGAGAAAAGGACGAAAGCACTACACCGGGGAAGAGAAGGTTGCCATCCTGAGGCGGCACTTGTTGGATAAAGTGCCGGTTTCCGATCTGTGTGATGAACTGGGAGTGCAGCCAACGGTATTTTATCGTTGGCAAAAAGAGTTCTTCGAGAATGGCGCTGCGGCCTTCTCTGGCAAGAGCCGCCCGGACCATCAAGCCGAACAGCAACGGATCGAGTTCCTGGAGAAGAAGATCCACACCAAAGACGAGGTGTTGGCCGAATTGATGGCCGAACACATCGCTTTAAAAAAAAGTCTTGGGGAGCTCTGACCAAAGTGTGGGTGCCGCCAGATGTGCGGGACCTGGTGGTGGATTTTGTCCGGTGCTGGTCGGAAAAAACGGAGATCGGCGCCGGACGATTCATCCACTGGCTGGGCGTACGACCCAGCAAGTTCTACGACTGGCGAGAGCGCTATGGGCGCGTCAATGAGCACAACGGTTGGGTTCCCCGTGATTTCTGGCTACAACCGTGGGAGAAGCAAGCCATCATCGGCTTCCACCGGGAACATCCCTTGGAAGGCTATCGACGACTGACGTTCATGATGCTGGACGCCGATGTTGTGGCCGTCAGCCCCTCCAGCGTTTGGCGAGTGCTCCAACAAGCCGGATTGCTCTCCCGATGGAAGAGTAAGCCTTCGCGCAAGGGGAGCGGTTTCGAGCAACCACCGCATGCGCACCAGCATTGGCACATCGATGTTTCCTACATCAACGTGAGCGGCACGTTCTATTACCTGTGCAGCATTCTGGATGGCTATAGCCGTTCGATCGTTCATTGGGATCTGCGGGAATCGATGACGGAAGCGGAGATCGAAGTCATTTTGCAACGAGGGCGGGAGAAATATCCGGAAGCAAAACCCCGGATCATCTCCGACAACGGACCACAGTTCATTGCCAGGGATTTCAAGGAATTCATTCGCATCGCGGGGATGACCCACGTGCGAACCTCGCCCGGCTATCCGCAATCGAACGGGAAACTTGAACGCTGGCACAAATCGCTAAAAGCGGAGTGCATCAGGCCAGGTACACCGTTGACGAGAGAAGACGCGGTGCGTTTGATTCAAGCCTACGTGCATCACTACAACACCGTGCGCCTGCACAGCGCTATCGGCTACGTAACACCACACGATATGCTCGCCGGGCGACAGGCCGAGATCCACGCGGCACGCGATCGCAAGCTTGAGGAAGCGCGTCACCAACGGCAGCTCCGGCGGGAAGCGCGATCGCTGCTTGCACATTCTTCGAACACGACTACAATGACCTCGCCAGGTGAAACAGAAGCGGGCTCTGCAGGGATGCAACCATGCTGAGGGATAACCTGGTGGAGCTCATCGAACCGATGCTAAACAGCGCGGGAGCTAATCCTCTCGCGCTGACTCATCACCAGATACAAGCATCGGGCGGTAGACTCCCATGCCTTGAAAATCCCCGCCCCAAAGGGGCGGAATCTTCACTAACGGAAAACGTCACCTCTCCATTTCAGGCTGAGCCAACACATGCTGAGGTAACAATTCACCTGCAGCTGGTAGCTGGTTGCCACATCCGCTTCCAGCTCGGAAGTAGTTAAGACCACTGTAGGAATCGTTTTCAACTTTGCATCCGCCTTGATCAAAGCGAGCACTTGCCGGCCATCCATTTTGGGCAGATTGAGATCCAGCAGAATGAGATCCGGGCGAGGTGCATTAATATGGACGCCTTCCCGCCTCAGAAACGCCATGGCCTCGACGCCGTCGCTGGCCACGCGTAAATGAATAGACTTATTTGCAACGCGAAAAGCCTCTCGCGTCAGGCGAACATCGCCGGGACTGTCTTCTACTAAAAGAACTTCTGTAGACATGGACTCTTCGCTCCTCGAACGTTGATTGTGTGACGATGATCTCGAAACCACCCGCAGGTTTAATTGCTACCGTTTGGGTGTCGGCCCGGTTCAGCCGACGATTCAGTTCGCCACTTGCTGCGGCAAACTAACCTTGGTCAACCAAAAGTCATTGATGCTCTTCACCAGACCCTCGAACTGATCCAACTCCACGGGCTTGGTCAGGTAACAGTTCGCCAGCAGCTCATAGCTTTTCAAAATATCGGTCCGATCCGCGGAGGTCGTCAGGATAACCGTAGGGATGGTCTTCAGGTTTTCATCCTCCTTGATTCGCGCCAAAACTTCCCGGCCATCCATTTTAGGAAGGTTGAGATCGAGCAAGATCATGTCGGGGCGAGGCGCGTGCGTTAGTTTTCCCTCCTGCTTCAGAAAAGCCATAGCCTCGACGCCATCACTTACAACGTGGAGGAATACGAGCTGATTCACTTCGCGGAAGGCTTCCTGTGTCAGCCGCACATCGCCGGGACTGTCTTCGACTAGAAGAACTTCGATAGGCTTGCCTGCACCTTTGTTGGTTTTCACGGGTTCCTTTCCGATTCTGCCAAGGCAAAGCGAAACGCACCTCAACAGGGAACTACGCCATTCTTGCGCTTGGCTGTTGATTTAAGAGGTCAGCCGGCTGTCAGGGAAACGACTTCCGAAGGGACTCTCATTGTGACGCGTAGTTGGCCAAAGTCAACGCCGGCAAATGGGATTCGGGCGGATTAGTTAGCCTGGTCTACGGCGCTGCAGCTGATAGTCACGCAAAGCACCCAAAGCTTATGCTTCGGTTTCGCTAAGTCTATTACCTGCTTTCCCAACTCCGCCTGTATTAGACTGGACACGCGAATTTTCACCGCAACTCTATGAGCCGTCCCATTTCCCGTGAACCTCGCTGGCCCGCGTTCGTAGCGATGCTGGCTGCCGCCGGTGTGTACTTGGCTTTGCCCGAACCCCTTTCCTTAGGTCCGAGCTGGCTGGTGCTGGCGCTTATCGTTCTCTTGTTGGTTCCCATCCTGATAACCGAACTCTACGGCTTCTACAAGGTGGCTCGGATTCTCATCATCCTTGCCAACGCCATCATTACCGTCGCGATGATCGCCTCCTTAATACTTCTGGTCAAAGGCATCCCGGAACATCTTGAGACGCCGAAAGCGCTTCTGCGTTCGGCAAGCGCACTGTGGATCACCAATATTTTGGTATTCGCACTCTGGTACTGGAAACTCGATGCAGGCGGCCCGCTGAAGCGCGATCATCGAGACGGCATCTCCAATAGCTCATTCCTTTTCCCGCAGATGTTGAGCCGGGAAGAGTACGATTCGTCATGGAAGCCTAATTTCGTCGACTACCTGTTCCTCGCATTTAATACGAGCACAGCTTTCTCTCCGACGGATACCGCCGTTCTGTCACGATTCGCAAAGCTTGGCACCATGGTGCAGTCGTTGATTTCCCTCATGATCGTTGCTTTACTCGCCGCGCGAGCAGTAAATATTCTCTAAGCAGTCTGCCAACTCCTGCTAAGTCGCCTAACCAAGATTTTGATTTCGAGACCTGTTATTTTTGCCAGTGTTACCGTGTGCGTCTTCCGTCTACCGTTTCTCCTCTTGGCCTCACAAGGGCCGCAACGAGGGTCTTATGAAAATCACTCGAAGAGATCTGATCAAGGTATCGGCAGTGACAGTCGTCCTGGGAACCCTTCCTCATGAATCACAAGCGTTTGACGATCCGCTTCCCTCGTGGAATAAGGGGCCTGCGAAAGATGCGATCCTGACCTTCGTTAAAGACACCACGGAGAAATCCAGCCCCAAGTACGTCGAACCCAAGGATCGAATCGCAACATTTGATCAAGATGGCACTCTCTGGACGGAACACCCCTTATACACCCAGGCCATGTTTGCGCTCGACCGCCTAGGCAAGCTCGCCCCACATCATCCCGACTGGAAGACCACTGAACCCTTCAAGTCTGTGATCACCGGTGACCGCGAAGCGATGAGTAAGTTCAGCGAGAAAGATTGGATGGAGATTGTTGCCGTAACGCATTCCGGGATGGGTACGGAAGAATTTCTGGCGCTCGTGAAACCGTGGATCGCCACTGCCAAGGCCCCGCGCTTCGATCGGCCGTACACGGAACTCATTTTCCAGCCCATGTTAGAAGTCATGAAGCTCCTCAGAGAAAAAGACTTCAAGACCTACATCGTCACAGGCGGCGGGCAAGAGTTCGTCCGTACTTACAGCGAGCAGGTGTACGGCGTCCCGCCAGAACAAGTCGTCGGTTCGAGCATCGTGACCACGTTCGTAAATACAAATGGCAAACCCGTGCTGATGCGGGAGCCGAAACCATTCTTTGTGGACGATGGCCCCGGCAAGGCCATCGGAATCAATATGTTCATCGGTAAGCGTCCTTATGCGGCCTTCGGCAATTCCACAGGCGATGCCCAAATGCTCGAATGGACGCAAGCAGGCGATGGCGCGCGCCTGATGATGCTCGTGCTTCACGACGATGCCACCCGCGAGTACGCCTACGGACCGGCGAAGGGACTTCCGGATACTCACGTCGGAACTTTTTCCGAAGCACTACTGACCCAAGCCAACAAAAGCGGCTGGAACGTCATCAGCATGAAAAACGACTGGAAGCGCATTTTCGCCTTCGACAAGTAAGCTGATCCCTCGCTTCGCGCTGGTAGTTCAGCTGCTCTTGGCTAGTGTTGTTGCACTCTCAGACGAAAATGTCCGCCGTGTTGGCATTAGAAGTTCCTGGCTTACGCGCAGCGAAATGAGGAAGTCGTGAAATCGATTGAGAGGACAAATTCAGTGATGAAGCGAATTTGGATTGTCTCCACAGGCGCGCTGCTGCCGATTATGCTAGGCGTAGTTTGTGCGTTAACAAGCCAGGCAAAAAAGCCGGAGCATTTCGTTCCGCCAAGCGTGAGCAAAGCAGGAAACATTCCATACCCTGCGAACAGCCTCGACGCCGGCGTGGTAACGCTTTCCGTTCACCTCGAGAAGACAGGCCAGGTGCTCGGCGTGACGATTCTCCGAGATATTTCCTCGGTCTCAGGGCCCGCCGAAGCCGCGGTGCGCTCCTGGACGTACATTCCGGCGACGCTCGATGGAAAACCTGTGCCATCGACCCTCACGATCAACATCGAGTACGATCCCGGCTTTCTTGGAGCGGACAATATTCCGCTGTCCCCGCCATCGCAAGTCCAGCCCATCTCTAAGGACGAGCCGCCTTTTTTGCCGCCAGTTCTAAACACCGCCACTTTCGCCTCGTATCCTGCCAAAGCCAAAGCGCAGGGAGCGGTGATTTTCAACGTCATGCTGGACACGAATGGCAACGCCGCGCAAGTTGCGACTCTGCGTGACGTTCCGCCTCTAACAGCATCCGCAACCGCTGCACTGAAGAACTGGAATTTCAGCGCCGGTACCTACGAAGGAAATCCAATCCAATCGCACATGGTGGTAGCCTTCGTGTTCCGCTCCCCCTCTGCCCCGGTCCCCTGAAATCATTTCGCTATTCGCAGCAATGTGGAGTGCGGCAGCTCTGCTGCCGCTTTCTTGCAATCTCTCTCCTTGCTCGCAATCTGCAGCCTTCCCTAATGACTCGCACGCCTCCATCCCTCCTGCAACGAAGCTTTCCGCACCGATTTATGCATTGACGGCGATGCAATTTCTGAGTAAGTAGTTCGTCAGCTCGCATAAAGATTTCGGGAAACCCTCGAATAGCATCGACCGGTTCGTGAAAGGACGAAGACACATGCTCTCGCTGACAGCTCCGTACTTGAGGCGTCGGTTCATCGCTGTGGGGTTATCGTTCGGAGCTCTTGCCGCTGTTCCTTCGCCCGCAAAAGCCCAGGCTGCAACCTCTCCGACCGCTCCCACAGCCACTCAAGATCCGAAAGAGATCGATCAAGCCTGGCAGCGCGGCAGCGCAAAATATGACGAGCCGCGTGCGGCTCTCCTGAAAGAGGTCGATCGCGCGGCGCATGAAGGCCCTTTCCGTCCGGATTGGGAATCCCTCGAGAAGTATGAAGTCCCCGACTGGTATAAAGACGCGAAGTTCGGCATCTTCATTCATTGGGGCGTCTATTCGGTACCAGCTTTCGGCAACGAGTGGTACCCACGCAATATGTATCGCCCGGAATCGGACGAATACAAACATCACATCGCCACCTACGGCCCAGTAGACAAGTTTGGCTACAAGGATTTTGTGCCCATGTTTAAGGCCGAACATTTCGATGCTACGGCGTGGGCTCAGCTATTCAAAGAAGCTGGCGCCAAGTATGTGGTGCCAGTAGCGGAGCATCACGACGGCTTCGCGATGTACGACAGCGGCCTGAGCGACTGGACGGCCGCGAAAATGGGGCCGCACCGCGACGTAATCGGGGAATTGGCAAAGGCGGTCAGGGCGGAAGGCCTTCACTTTGGAGCCTCCTCACACCGCGTGGAGCATAATTTTTTCCTCGGCGTTGGACGAAGCATCTCTTCTGACATCAATGATCCAAACTACGCCGCCTTCTACGGCCCCGCGCATAACTGGTTGGAAGCCAAGCAGGGCACTCCCTTAGCGAACGATTTCACCTACGTTTCGCCGGCCTGGACGGCCGATTGGCTCGCCCGCTCTTCAGAGATTGTCGAGAAATATCATCCCGACATCATGTATTTCGACTGGTGGATCGGGCAGGCCTCGGTGCGGCCAGATTTGACGCGTTTCGCGGCGTTTTACTACAACACTTCGCTGAAGTACGGTGACCACGTCGGAGTCATCAATTACAAGGACTACGCGATTCAAGAACACAGCGCTGTGCTCGATCTGGAGCGCGGGCAGCTGGGCGAAATCCGTCCGCTGTATTGGCAGACCGACACTTCCGTAAGCAACAAGTCGTGGGGGTACATCAAGGACGACACCTTTAAAACGCCACAGTTCGTAGTCCAGCAACTGATCGACATCGTGAGCAAAAACGGAAATCTGCTATTGAATATCGGCCCGCGATCCGATGGCACGATCCCCGACGAAGTGCAAGCGGTGTTGCGTGATGTCGGCTCCTGGCTAAAAGTAAATGGGGAGGCGATTTACGGAACGCGACCATGGAAAATGTACGGCGAAGGACCAACCAAAGTCGCGGCGGGTTCGTTTCACGACACAGATACCACAGGCTACACGGCGGAGGATTTTCGCTTCACCAGCAAAGGTAAGACTATTTACGCGATCGAACTAGGCTGGCCCACCGGCGGCGAGGCGACCATTCATTCGCTCGGCACCACCACGATGAATGGACAGAAGATTGGGTCCATTGTGCTGCTTGGTTTGGACGCAAAGCTTACCTTCCAGCAACAACCCGATGGATTGCATATCCAACTTCCGAGGCAAGCTCCCGGCAAATATGCTTACGCGTTCCGCGTTACGTTTGAGTGATCCGTGCCACGAAGAGTAGCCCAAATATAGATGGTGCCGCGAGAAACTGCGTGCAGCGAAAGGCTAGATGGCTTAGTTGGCGACAGTAAGTTCGATGGTGATGGACCCGGGAATGCGCTGGCCGGCGAGCGGAGTTTGATCGACCACGGCGCCGTGCGGCCACTGCGGCGCTGAAACATAATTCACTTTGCGGCGCAGCCCCGCGACATCCAGCCGGTGCTGCGCGTCAGCTTCGTTCAGGCCGACAAAATGCGGCATGACGTAGGCCGCATCCCGCGGGCCAGCGGACACAAGCACGTCGACGCGAGGAGTCGCAGCGCCAGCACCGGGCCGCGGCGTTTGAAGCATAACGGTGTCTGCGGGTTCGTCAGGTGTCGTGATGCTTGAAACTTCTCCGACTTGCAGACCGGCGCGCAGCAATTCAATCCGCGAGGCACGAAGCGAATTTCCTTCGAGCAAAGGAATTTGCAATTGGCGCTGGCCCAGGCTGAGAACCACATGTGCCTGCTGTGAAACTTTCATGAGCATCCCCGGAGGCGGGGTCTGCTTCACGACCACATTAATTGGAAGCTCGCTGTAGACACGGTCCGCAACGCGAAGCACCAGCCCGCGGGAGTGCAGTAGTCCGTTTGCTTCCGAAACATTTTTCCCGACGAGATTGGGCATATTCACTTCTCGCCCGTGAATGGCGATGCGCATCGCGGTGATCGCGCTGAGAAAAGCAGCCGCCGCCAGGATGAACACAAGTAGCGCCATCCGGCTTACCCATTCCAGTCGCTCTCTAAGGGTCATAAGAGTTGGCCGATCACAGGTTTCAAGTAGCTAATGTAAGTGTAAGACCGCAAGCTTGCTGATGGAAACGCTTTTTACTTCCGATTGAGTCCCGCGGAACATTGCGAAGTATCGATTTGGAGTGCGGCAGCTCTGCTGCCGCTTTTCCCACCGACCGTGCAACTCTATATTTGATATTTGCCAAGCCTCGGCAAGTTTATTTCTTCAGTGGCGGAGCCGAATAGTCCGGCAACTTATCTTTACTAGTATCCGCGCGCTTCACCTCAAGCTCGTCAAACAACAGCGAGGGACAAATAATAGTCGTAGGCACGCCGCCGCTGCGGTTGCTGACAAGCGGGTCGTTGCCGACCGCAATCAGATTGCTGCGCAAGGCGCGGACATCGAGCTCGCTAAACACCGCCCCGCGAACCAATTCCTCATGCCCATCCGCATAAACGCGATACAAAAGCCGTGGAGAATTGCCCGGTCCGAGCGTGTCCACACGATAGGCGTAAGGCTTGCCTTGCTCGGTAACCATCTGAAGTATTTTCTTCTTGAGCTCGTCGGGGGATTGCGCCTCCGCACTCTTCAAAAGCAGCACTCCCAGGCTAGCGGAAGGAAAGGAGCCAGGAGCGGCCCGGCCGTGGCCATTCGAAGCAGGGAAGTCGCGCACCGGCTGGCGGCCCAGCAAGTAATTGTTCAGCATCCCGCTTTCGATGATGTTGACAGTCTTGGCTTTTACTCCTTCATTGTCGATCTCATAGCTTCCCACCAAGCTGTGGCCTTGAAAATCTTTCAGCGTGGGATCATCGATCAGCGTCAGAAAGCTCGGCAGCACGCGGGTTTTATAACTGGTCGCGAATGCTCCCACCGTGCGGTTCGGTTTCCCCGGCTGCGGCTTTCGCCCCACTACGTTGGAACCCACCAGCGAGGCGATCACGTCATTCGCCGCATCCGGCGCGAAAAGAACCGGACCGCGATATTCTTCCTCGACGATCGGCGCCTTGCGAAGAGCCATCAAGGTGTCGAGCGCCTGTTTCACGTCGCCCATCAATTTGTCGCGCGCCGGAAGCTCTTCTGGCCGGCCAACCATCCAATAGGGATTGCGGCTCACGCGCATGCCATCTTCGGCTTGCGCGGAACTATTCAATGAAAGGTTGTAAGTGGTTTTGCCGTTGCGCGTAACCGTGCCTTCGGAATCCACGAAGTATTCGTTGACCGCCGAAAAACGGGCCGACGCGCTGACGGATTGAATCTCGGGATACTGCCGATAAAGATTGGTGATGTCCTCGAGAGTTTTGCCCCAAGCGGCTTCATCGACCTTGAGAGTAACGATCGGCTCCAGGGCGGTGACGACAGGTTCCTTGGAAAAATCATCGACGGGATTGGGGTCCGCACTGAAACGCTTCATTTCCGCTTGTTTGTCCGCGAGCGCTTGGCCAGCGGCCTTGTAGGCTTCGTCGGTCGTCAGCCAAATCTGGTGGCGAAGAGCGATAGGATCGTTGTCCAGCGGCAAAATATTCGTTTCGCCCATGCCCTGACCAAAATAGCTGTCTTGCTTGTAGTCGCCGACGCGCACCACCACGCGAAGAATGCGCAGACGCACGCGCTGGCTTTCGCGCAGCGCTCCGAACGCCGCCTCTGCATCGTAATCATCCACATCGTTAACGCGATATTCAATGTAATAAGGGGCCTGGACTTGTTCGATCTTGAGTTGCGCTTTAGAACGGTCCAGTTCGGTGAGTAGGGCTTCGAGCAGGGCATCGCCTCCGGCAGAAGGATGCGGAGCCGAAGCATCTGTCGCTACCGTCTCCACCGCCAAGCCGTCCGACACGCCCGGTTTCCCGATTCCGTTATTCGAAGCCGAGCTATGCGTGGCGGCGCGGAGTTGCGCAACGCCAAAGAGCAGCAAAGCAGTTAAAAGAGTGTTTGTCAGTAGTCGAAAAATTTTCATGGCTTCACCGCCTGCTTGGCTTGATCGTCTTTCATAGCGGTTTTTGTACCGGAACCATTTTCAAAACCCGGCGCGGGTAGAATCGGCGGCCGATCGTGCGAATGCTGCCGTTTCTGAACTTCCATTTCCGAAAAGAGCATCGCTGGCGCAACCGCGGAGACCGGCACTTGACCGCTTTCCGCGCCGCAAACGCCGTTGAACACATGCTGCTGATCCCCAGTCAACATGATCCGCGTGAGCGCCGCGAGCGGCGTTCCGACAATGTCCACGCCGCGCACCAGTTCATCAGGCCGCCCGTCTGCGTAAACTTTGTAGACGATCACCGGCAGAACCTGGAAAGCTTGCGGCAGCGAGCGCGTAGTAAGCGTAAAGCCTCCCTGAATGTCATCGAAATACAATCCATAAGGCTTGTTCTGTTTTTTCACTTCGTCAATCAACTTTTGCCGAAGCTCAGCTTCCGGAACGGTTTTCGTGGAGGTAACAATCAAATTCCCCTGGCGACCAGTGGGCATCAACCCCGGTTGATTGCGGCCGTGTCCGTTGGACTCAGCAAAATCCTTGATCGGCATGCGCGACATCAAAAAATTCTTCAGGATGCCGTCTTGAATCACTTCGACACGCCGCGCCGGAACGCCTTCGTCATCAAAAGCATACGAGCCCGCCAGTTTCATCCCCGCCATCTCATGGATGGTGGGATCATCGGCGACACTCAGAAATTTCGGCAGAACTTCCTGCCCAACCTTCTTTGTAAAGGTCTGGCCTTCTTCTTCATCGCGTTGGCGATGGCCCTCGAGGCGGTGGCCGAGCACTTCATGGAAAAACACAGCCGCGGCGCGCCCGCTCAAAAGAGCAGGTCCGTCGTACGGCTCGGCGACCGGTGCATTCTTCAGCGCCTTCAGGTCCTCGGCCATCTTGGCGATCTTCGCGGTGAGATCCGCTTCACTCGGAAGCCCGCTAGCCGCAGGAGCCTGAAAGGTTTCGACCCGGAGCAACTCCATGCCGTCATCGGCGCGGGTCTGCGCTTCCATGATCAGCCGCGTGCTGTTGCTCGGAGATTCGATGGCGCTGCCTTCGCTCGAAACCATACGCGAATTGGAATCTGTCACCTGCAAGACTACGGTTGCAAAATAAACATCCGGATACTTGCGGAAAACTCCTGACAACCGGCTGACTTCGCCGCCCCAAACAGAGCGATCGAAAGGCGGCGGGGGAGTGACGCTACCCAGGTGCGTTTCAGGCGTCTCTTTCGAGAAGTCAGGAGACTTATCCTCTTCTTCGGCGCGCACGGCGGTATTGGTTCTTACGTTCAGAAATGCGGGAGCCGCGCGCTTGTACTCACGGTCAGTCAATTGCCAGAGCACGCGTGCGATGGCGTCCTGATCGTCGCCGATTGGCAGCGTGCCCGAAGTCATTCCCGTGGAGCGACTTTGCCCGTGCGTATTGTCCAGGCCCGGTGCACCCACCCGCATAACCACGTCCGCTTGCCGCCGCTTCAAAGAGGCGTCGGTGAGCAAGCTGCCATAAGCGCCGACCAGCACAACGAGGTTCTGGTCATAAACGGTGTAACTCATATAGTAGGGAGCAGAGTCCGTTTTCCCAAGTTCCGTGGACGCCCGCGCCAGTTCCGTCTGCATCACTTTCATCACCGGGTCGCTCACAGTCTTGCTGGCAGGCTTGTCGACCGCCGAGGACGAAGAAGCTTCGTTCGCCGCTGATGCCAAAGGCAAAGTGGCCAGTTGCGCCGCGATTACCCAGCAAGCGGCAAAACGCAAAAATTGTTTCGCGCGGATTTTGAAGCTCTCGCGCGTTTCAGATGACTTAAAACTGTTCATGGAATGTGAGCTCCCGATCTTGGTGAATCTGATACCAATTCTGCAGAAACCCAGGCAGATATAGCCGGCACGAGTGGGTCAATTTTTGAGTATGCATGAGCGCTGAGCGCCGCGCAAACTAGCTTTCGCCGAAGTGTTCGCTGGTAAGCAAATGGGCGCCATTCACGAACTCGGCCGCGGAAACCTGCTTGCGCCCTTCCAGTTTGACGCTTAGGAGGCGCAAATAGGTTGCGCCACCGCAATGAACCAGTACTTCTTTCTGCCCGCTCTTAGGAATGATCAATGACCCGGGAATCGCAGCCTTGCCTGCACCTGGACCCGCATCGGCCAAATCATTAGACGCCGGCTCACCAGACGCCGGCTCACCCCAAATGTGACAAGTTTGCCCACGAAACGAGGTATAGGCCCCAGGCCAGGGGGCAAATCCACGGATGCGATTGAAAATTTCCCGAGCCGGGCGGGACCAGTCGATGCGGCCATCTTCCTTTTTGAGCATAGGCGCGCTGGAAGCATGTTCATGGGCCTGCGAACGCGGAGCGATGGTCCCCGCAGCCAATCCGCGAAGCGTTTCGGCCATGAGAGGTGCCCCTAGCTCGGACATGCGCGCGGCCAACTCCGGAGCAGTTTCCGCCACGCCAATGTCCATTTCCTCTTGGAGCAAAATCTCGCCCGTATCCATCCCCGCATCGATGCGCATGGACGTTACGCCGGTTTTTGTCTCGCCATTCGCAATGGCCCAGTTGATGGGTGCCGCTCCCCGATATTTTGGTAGCAGGGAAGCGTGCAGGTTGATCCACCCAAGCTTGGGTATGGAGAGAAGCCGCGCGGGAATGATCTGCCCGTAAGCGATGATAACGATGACGTCTGGCGCAAGCTTTTGCAAAAGCTCCTGAGCTTCCGGAGCGCGAATCTTCTCGGGCTGATGCACGGGAATCCCCGCGGCCGCCGCGGTTTCCTTAACTGGAGAAAAGGAAACCTCGTGCCCTCGTCCGCGAGGCCTGTCCGGCTGACTAATGGCAGCGATAATTTGAAAATCAGGCTGCTCGAGAAGGTGCTTGAGAGCAGGAACCGCAAACTGAGGCGTGCCGCAGAAAACGATTCGCATAGGCACCCTATCGTCGAATCCATACCTTGTAGTGGCGCAGCATGCTGCGCACCTAGGTCGTATACAGCAACAGTGCAGAGGTATTGCTAAAACTTACCACTCGCCCTGTTTCTTAAGCTTCTTAATCTTGCGCTTAATCAAATCGCGCTTAAGCATGCTGAGATGCTGCAAAAACAAAATCCCGTTCAAATGATCAATCTCATGGCAAAAAGCCCGAGCCAGCAAATTTTCGCCGCGAATCTCAAACGATTCACCCTTAGCATTCTGCGCACGGATAGTTACAAACTGAGGCCGCATCACATACCCGCGAAATCCCGGAATCGAGAGGCATCCCTCTTCCTCGCGAACTTCGCCCTCGGCATGAATAATTTCCGGATTTGCGAGCACGATCTTCGCTTCGGGATTTTTTCCCCCGGTTACGTCCACCACAGTGAGCCGCATGCTCTTCCCGATCTGCGGCGCTGCCAACCCCACTCCCGATGCGGCGTACATGGAAGCAAACATATCCTCAGTGAGCGCCTCAAGCTCCGCATCAAAACTCTTCACCGGCGCGGTCGGCTTCTCGAGAATCGGATCGCCATACTTCACGATGGGATAGATTTTGCGCGCGGGGGCTGCGACGTCGATGGACGCCGGGGCCGGGCTGGCGGCCACTTCAGAAGTCTTCGATTTGTCTGACATAGTTGTCAAAATTCCGCCGCATCTCGGAAAGCGAGTCTCCTCCAAATTTTTGCAGAAAAGCATCTGCCAGCACAAGTGCGATCATCGCTTCGCCAGCCACGGCGCCCGCCGGAACGACGCACCAGTCCGATCGCTCGTAAGCCGCCGAAACGGGCTCCTTGGTAACCATGTCCGCGGTCTGCAGCGCCTGCCGCAACGTGGAAATGGGTTTCAGATAACCGCGAATCACGACATCTTCTCCATTCGTGATCCCGCCTTCAAGCCCACCCGCACGATTTGTAGAACGCCGAAAGCGCCGCGCTGCTTTCTCGTAGAAAATTTCGTCCTGCACTTCGCTGCCGTAAGATCCCGCAGCCGCAACCCCCGCGCCAATCTCAACCGCTTTGACAGCCTGCACGCTCATTAAAGCCTGCGCCAATCGTCCGTCGAGTTTTTCGTCCCACTGGGCATGGCTCCCGAGCCCCACAGGAACGTTGTGAGCGACAATTTCAAAAATCCCGCCGACCGTGTTGCCCGCTTTGAGCGCGGCATCCACCTCAGCCTTCATTTTTTCCTGTGTAGCGGCATCGACACATCGCAAAGGCGAGTCCAAATCGGCGCTAACCGCTTGAATCTCCTCCCATGTTGCCCCCCGTTCCAGGCGAACGTGCCCAACTTGAATCGTGTGGCTGGCAATCTCCGTCCCAAATTCGCGAAGCAGCAATTTCGCAAACGCGCCGGCAGCCACACGCGCCGCAGTCTCCCGAGCGGAAGCCCGTTCCAGCACATACCGCGCATCGTGAAAATTAAATTTCTGAGAACCCGCAAGATCCGCGTGCCCTGGCCGAGGCGCCAGCAGTTTTCTTTCCTTACCCGCCGATTCCGCCGTTGCTTCGACCGGCAAAATCTTCTCCCAATTTGCCCAATCGCGATTTTCAATCCTCAGAGCGATCGGCGCGCCAATCGTCTGCCCGTGCCGCACCCCGGCAAAAATATCCGCTTGGTCCTTCTCAATCTTTTGCCGCCCGCCGCGCCCGTAGCCAAGCTGCCGCCGGTGCAGTTCGTGATTAATGAAGTTCAGATCGACAGGCAAAGACGCCGGCAACCCCGAAACAAACGCCAATAGCGCCTGCCCATGCGACTCACCGGCCGTATAGAACTTCAGCATCTGCGCGAACACCCTCACTTATTCGCAAACTGAAAGCAGTGGAACCAAGGAGTTTAACCGTGCATGCCCCGTGCGTCCAGCGAGCCAGCAAATGGGCAGTGCCCCAATATGAACGATGCTTTGCGAAGGGTGAATCGTGGGGGTGAGCTAGTTGCCCTTTCAATCGGTCAAAGGCTATACGCCAGCGGATGCCTGGGCTCGTAAAGCATGATGTCGTCCGCGCCAGGTACCGCCATCAAGATCACGAGTCCGTACCCGTGATCCTGAACTTCGCCGTGGAACTCCGCTCCCTTGCCCTTCAGCTCAGCGACCGTGTGTGAGATGTCGTCGCACATCAGGGAGATCAGATGGTGCCGCGGCGATTCGTACGTCTTGCCATCGTAGACGCTGTGGGTCGGGTGCACGCCCATCTCGCTCCGCCCGGTCTTGAAGATCAGCCAACCCGCGCCTCCGCCCAGCGCGTCCTCGACGTAGGGCCAGCCGAGGACATCGCGAAGGAATGCGCGCGTTGCGGGGGCATCGTCGGAATAAATCAGGGTGTGGATGCTGGTGATCATTAGACTAAACTACTGAAATCGCCAGAGATTCTACCATTTCGATCTACTGCCAAACAAGAAGCTGTACATCGCTCTGGAGATCGAAATTAGGACACTTCCACCAATTGGGCAGCCGATCAGTTTTCTGCTCTGCCCTCAATCTTAACCCGCTCAATCAAGTGATTTGCGGGCAAGCGGGGGTTAGCCACCTTTTTCGCGGTTTCTACGCCGACGACAGGCAGCCTGGATGGATCAAGCAGCCCAATCTGCACCAGCACCGTAGCCTGATCCCAGTAAATATGCTCGTTAGCCAGCTTCCCATCGCGAAAATGGACAATGACCACCAACGGACACTCTACTCGCTTGCCCGTGGGCGCAATGCCAGGCAGCATCCAATCCATCTCGATCGTGTGGGTAAACTTAAAAATCATTTCGTCCACCAACCGCTCCGTCCCGATCGTTCGCGAGACCGGAACGATCTCCGTGTCAGGAGGCATCTTGGGGATGAAGTGCTGCGAGTAGAATACTCGTAATTGATCGAGACCCACGCCGCCGGTCAACACCGGGATGTGGTTCACGTAGGCGTCGGGCACCATAGTCTCAAGCGTGGCTTCCGTGTCCCGGGTCGTGAACTCCTCGCCGAGGTGCTTCTCCCAAAGCTCGGTGAGCGACTGCTCCGCGGGACTTAGGCGCCCTTCTGCACTTTGTTTCTCACTCATCCTGACTGCCTTTCCGCGTCGCAGATTCGCCCGTAGCTTCGAGCCGCGACATTATAAGGGCAGCGGCCTGAATCAGGCGAGCTGCTACACGGCTTTTTCTTCGCCGCGCCTCGCGATCCAACACTTAGACCAACAAATACCGAATAGGCGCCGCCTTTCAGTCCGGAGTCTCGGTTAAACGTGTGAGCACTTCTTGCAAGCGCCCTGCAAGTTCCTCATCCGCGCATCGAATCTCCTGAAGCAGCCCTTGAATCACGACCCGAAATGCCCGCAAGAGTTCCGCGATGTCCAGTTGTCGGACAAGCCCGCCTTCAAATTGCGCGGACACTCCGCTTGGCAGGAGGTCCATGCCACGGCCATGGACAGCAGGAAGACCGTGGCGCATGCAGGCAAGCGCAAGTGCGTTGTCGCGGACACCGCTTATCATGTATTCCGCTTGCCACAAGTTTCCTCTGGCAATGCTGCTCCGCGCATGGAGTGCGTACAACCACGCAAGGCCAATGACGTCCCCTGACGATGCTGACGGAGCATGCCGGGATTCATTCGCCTCTCCGAACACTAGGCGAAACGTTGGCGCCAAAGCTCGGAATTCCGTCGCGGGAACGAAGGCAAGATCGACCTGCAAAGTGGTAGGGAGGAGAAATACGCGATAAATCCACCCACCGGACCTGACGTCAAGATGATGCAGGGCGTGATGCTGCCTGTACATGTGCTCGGTCCAATCAGAAAGGACATTCGCCAATTCCGCGGCATCCCTGACGCCAAAAGCGAGATCGATGTCCGACCATTTATCTTCGCGTGCAGCTGCCGCCGAACCAGTGATCGCAGCGCCACTGATACGACGATCTTTGGTGGCGTATTCCAGAATGTCGGCACGCAGGCGTTTACGTTCTTCGGGCGTAAACATGGTGGCCTTATATTATGGTGAAGAACGGCGTCAATTCCACTGCGCTCTTCTCAGTATTCTCATCGGCAGCCGTGGAATACTGCGCAGTATTATTCGGCGGCTCAGAAATTCTCTGCGGGCTCGGTGTAGCTACAGTGAGACACATACAGCAAAGACTGTATAGGCTCGTCCCCGATTCCATGCAAATGTTCGTCTTCTCTCGGGCAAGCGAACCTCATCTAGGCTTGGCGAGAAAGCGCCGATTAACGCCCTAAAATGCATAGGACTCATTAGTGCCATCGCTCCGAATCCTGCTCGTGGATGATCATGACGCCGTCCGAAACGGTGTTCGCGCTCTGTTGTCTTCCCATGACAGCTGGACCATTTGCGGTGAGGCTAAGGACGGCGTTGAAGCCACTGAAAAAGCAATCCAGCTCCGCCCAGACGTAGTCCTCATGGACATTTCCATGCCCCGCATGGACGGACTTCAGGCCACTCGCATCATTCGGCGTGACCTTCCCGCCTGCGATGTCATCATAATCACTCAAAACGACCCTTCCATCGCCAGCCGGCAAGCCGCCGAAGTCGGTGCAAGCGGATTCCTAACAAAGGCTCAACTTCCCGAGGACTTAATACCAGCCCTTGAAAAGCTCAGCTTCCGTCGGAGTTCGGAAGTAGCTCGCCAATCCCTACAGGGGACTAGCGCTCAATCAGACGAATTGATGCCCGGCGGCGGAGAGCTGGGCGAGCTCATTCGGCAGTTCGACTGGGCCAAAACTCCCCTTGGCGCCATGGAAGCATGGCCTCAAAGTCTAAAAACCGTCGTACGCGTTTTGCTGACTTCTCGTTTCTCCATGTGGATGGGTTGGGGACCAGACCTTACGTTCCTGTACAACGACGCCTATGCTCGAATGACACTCGGCAAGAAACATCCGTGGGCTCTCGGAAAACCCTCCCGCGAGGTCTGGGCGGAAATCTGGGAGGACATTGGTCCCCGAATTCAGAAAGTCTTGGACAGCGGTGAAGCCACATGGGACGAAGCGTTGCTCCTGTTCTTGGAGCGCAGCGGATACCGTGAAGAAACCTATCACACCTTTTCGTACAGTCCCTTGCCCGGTGACGATGGCAAAATCGCGGGCCATCTATGCGTGGTAAGCGAAGAAACCGAACGAGTCATTGGTGAACGCCGGCTTAAGACATTGCGCTCACTGGCCACCGAATTGAGCAAGACAATCACCGAGGAAGACGTCCTGCACGCTGTCGCTCGCTGCCTGGGCGAAAATCAGAAGGACTTACCGTTTACGCTCACCTATCTCTTCACCGCAGACGGAAACTTAGCCGAGCTCGCGTGCCGGACTGGAATTTCCAACGACCATCCGGCTGCGCCTGAAATAATCGAGTCAGCTACGAAAAACCAAGCTTGGCCTGTCGGTGGGCTCCTGAAGCGGAAGGGTTCCATGATCGTGGAGAATCTAGTCGAGCGTTTCGATTCTCTCCCCACCGGCGCTTGGGACAAACCACCAGCGCGAGCGCTCCTGGTTCCGATCATGAGTCAAGGCCAGGAGATTCCGGCAGGCGTTATCGTCGCGGGAATCAATCCATATCGTCCGCTTGATGTTAGCTACAGCGGATTTATCGATCTCATTGCTGGGCAGATCGCGGCCAGCATAGCCAATGCGCGGTCACACGAGTATGAGAAAAAGCGTGCCGCAGCCTTGGCGGAAATTGACGCCGCGAAAACCACATTTTTCAGCAATGTCAGCCATGAATTTCGAACTCCACTTACTCTCATGCTTGGCCCGCTGCAAGATTTGCTATCAAGGAGCCAGACTCATCTCTCTCCGCAAGCGAAGGAGCAACTGGAGCTCGCGAATCGCAACGGTGCACGTCTACTGCGCCTGGTGAATACGTTGCTCGATTTTTCCCGCATTGAAGCAGGCCGCGTCCAAGCCGTTTATCAGACAACGGATCTGGCAACCTTCACGGCTGAACTTGCTAGCGTCTTTCGCTCGGCTACCGAACGTGCGGGCTTGAAACTGGTGGTCGATTGTCGTCCCACAAACGAGCTGGCTTATATTGACCGCGATATGTGGGAGAAAATTGTCCTCAATCTAGTCTCCAATGCCTTTAAGTTCACGTTTGAAGGCGAGATAGCCGTCAGCTTGAACCAGGTGGGTCACACCGCCGAACTCCGCGTGCGCGACACGGGAGTCGGCATTCCTCAGCAAGAGATACCTCGCTTGTTCGATCGTTTTCACCGCGTTCCGAATACTCGCAGCCGCACGCACGAAGGTAGTGGAATCGGCCTTGCCTTGGTTCACGAACTGGTCAAACTTCACGGTGGTTCGATGCAGGTCGAAAGCGCACTTGGACAGGGCACTACGTTTGTGGTGAATGTTCCGCTAGGCGAAGACCATCTGGCGTCTGATCGCATGGCTGGGGATCGCGCACTGTCTTCAACCGCTACCGGCGCTGCTCCATTCGTCGAGGAGGCTCTTGGCTGGTTGCCCGAATCAGAACGCCTTACCAATGCGGCTGAGATCATCACCGACTACGATTTAATGGCCGTTCCTTCTCCTCCGGCTCCGCGCGACGGCTCTGGCAGCCGTTCACGCGTGTTAATCGCAGACGACAATGCCGATATGCGCCTGTACCTTTCGCGTCTGCTCTCTGAACGATACGACGTGAAAGCCGTTCCCAACGGCCAGGCCGCTCTCGACGCTATTAAAGAGCAACTGCCTGACTTGGTTCTTAGCGATGTGATGATGCCCGAACTCGATGGCTTCGGTTTGTTGCGCGAGTTGCGATCGAACGCCGAGACGAAGACAATTCCGATCATCCTCCTTTCGGCAAGGGCTGGTGAAGAGTCGCGTGTCGAAGGCTTGGACGCCGGCGCCGACGACTTTCTTGTGAAGCCATTCAGCGCGCGAGAACTAATCGCTCGAGTGCAATCGCATCTACAGCTTGCACGCGTACGGAGTGAAGCCAACCTGGCGATCCGCCGACTCGCTGAGTCTCTGGAGTCCGAGGTGCAGGCTCGAACCAGAGAACTGGAGCAGCGAAACACTGAGGTGCTCGAACAAGCCGAAACGCTGCAAACTCTTTCACGGAGCCTCATGCACCTGCAGGACGACGAAAGACGGCACATTGCCAGGGAACTACATGACAGCGCAGGTCAGACCCTTACTGTGCTAGGCATGAAGTTAGCGGCGCTGTCGCAACTCACGAAACAACGCGACGCAAATCTTGCGAAGCAAATCGCTGAAATTGAGGAAATTCAAGAAATAGTTCAGCAACTAACGAAAGAAATCCGCACAACATCGTATCTGTTGCACCCTCCTTTGCTGGACGAGACCGGCATTGCTGACGCACTTAAATGGTACGTCGATGGCCTCGCGGGACGCAGCGACTTGAACATCGTCCTCCGGTTGCCCGAAGACTTGCCCCGATTCTCTCGCGACACGGAATTAGTGGTCTTCCGCGTAATACAAGAATGCCTCACCAACATTCATCGCCACTCCGGCAGTAAAAATGCCGTGATTGACCTCAGCTTTTCCGACGGAATCATTTCGGTCAAAGTGAGTGACAACGGTAAGGGAATACCGTTCGAAAAACTATCCGAGATTCAGTCCAACGCCTCAGGTGTCGGCATTCGCGGAATGCGCGAGCGCGTCCGCCAATTGGGCGGCCGGATCAGCATAGCGTCCGACAATTCCGGCACGACAGTTTCATTCACTCTTCCCGCTTCTGTTTTAGTTCCGAAGGAACGCACCACACTGCGCGCGCTCGAAGTAACCGCCAGCCAATCCAGTTCGACGCCCACCCACAAACCCGAAAACGTACAAACCGCTGACTAAACCCTGTCGCATCCCAAACGCTATTACATCGACCGGTTGAACTCTCTCGCGCAATCGGAAACGACGCTGTGGAGAATTACTTCCTGGCTTGGCCATCGCTCCGAGCAGGCCGCCGTGGTATCTTGGGCGAGAAAAGAACATGTGCATTTCAGAACCCAAGTCTGATAGCCCGAATACTCCGCGGAAGGGGCACCACCAACCTGCGGAAGCTGTGAAGAAACCCCGTGAATTTCAGCCTTGCAAAATAAAAACTCTGCCGTAAGCTCGCGGCATGAGCCAAGAAAATACAACCAGCAAGCAGCCTTTGATTCGCTACGCGAACCGTCAACAGATGAGCTGGCGCGCAGTGGATGTCGAGCAGTTAATCAGCGAGGACCATCCCGCACGCGCTATCTGGACGTTGGTCGGACGCTTGGACTTGCGCCGGTTCTACGAAAATATCGAGAGCAGCGCGGAGGAAGGCGGCCGGCCGGCGATTGATCCGCAACTGTTAATCAGCCTGTGGGTGTACGCCTACAGCCGTGGAATCGGATCGGCCCGAGAGATCGAGCGGCGGTGTGAATACGATCCAGCATTTCAATGGTTGACGGGGATCGAAGCGGTGAACTATCACACGTTGGCGGATTTCCGGGTGGAGCAAGGGAAGGAGTTGCATCAGTTGTTCAGCGATTTGCTGGGGGTGTTGAGTGCGGAAGGCCTGATCACTCTGGAAGAAGTGATGCAAGACGGGACGAAGATTCAAGCTCAGGCGAGCGGTAAGACGTTTCGTCGCGAGAAGACTCTGCGGGAACATGTGGAGCGAGCGCGACTGCAGGTGGAGGCGTTGCGAGACCCGCTGGCGGAGCCGGCGGTGAATCGGCGCCAGCAAGCGGCGCGGGAGCGAGCGTCACGAGAAAAGCGAGAACGGTTGGAACAGGCTTTGGTGGAACTGGAAAAGTTGCGCGAGACGAAGAAGACGGCGGAAGAAAAACGCGAGACACGCACGAGCACCAGTGATCCCGAGGCGCGTGTGATGAAACAGGCCGGCGGCGGTTTTGCGCCGAGTTACAACGCGCAGATATCGACGGATGGAAAACACGGATTGATCGTAGCCGTGGATGTCACTCAGGCTGGGAACGACTGCCATCAGCTGGCGCCGGCGGCGGAGCAAATCGAACAGCGGTGCGGGCGAAAACCGCTACGGATGGTGGCGGACGCAGGTTACACCAGCCGGGAAAACATCCAGGAGCTGGCCGAGAAGAATATTGATTTCGTGGGGAGCCTGGCGGACAACGCCGCCAAAGCCAGAATTAACCAACAGCGGTTTGCGGCGACGCAATTTGTGTATGAGGCTGAACAGGACCGCTACATCTGTCCTGCGGGCAAGCCGTTGCTCTACGAAGGCCGTGACGAGCGCAGCGGCATCAGCTATCTCAAATATAAAGCGGCCGCGGAGGACTGTAAAAACTGCTCATTGCGAGCGGCCTGCTGCGGCGGCAATCAAAAGCACAGCCGATCGATTGTGCGCAGCAGGGAGAGTCCGGTGATGAACGCATTCCGGGAGAAGATGGCCACCGAGCAAGCTCAGGCTGTCTACCGCCGCCGCGGACCCATCGCCGAGTTCGTGCATGCTTGGATTAAAAGCAAGCTGGGGCTGCGGCAGTTCCATGTGCGGGGCCTTAAGAAGGTGCAGATGGAAATGCTGTGGGCTTGCCTAACCTACAACCTGCAGTTTTGGATCCGCCTAAGCAAGCCACGCACAACAGCCGTGAGCTGAGAGAGTAAGAGAACATCGAAGAGGATCGAGACACTCGCCGAGTAGCAACTCACGCAATCGCAATAAACTCATGCTCAACCCTCAGCCCATTATTAATTGAGGTTTCTTCACAGCTTCCCGGCCACTTCGGTACATGGCTGGCGGTATCACCACATCGGCATCCCGACGGACGTTCCACGGCCCGGCGAATACTATCTGGAAAAATTCAAGATGTACGTCTCCGCGTTTGAGACAAGTCCCTGTGGCATTCAATGGATGCGCTTCGAGCCCGATAGCCCAGTGCACGCCTTGATTAAGTCCGTCCCTCACATAGCGTTTGAAGTCGACGACCTTCAGGCCGCGATGGAAGGAAAGGAAATTCTCACCGCCCCGAATTCGCCTTCGGAAGGCGTCACCGTGGCGATGATCCTCGATAGCGGCGCTCCGGTTGAGCTCCTAGAATTTCGGCGTGATCGGAGTAGCGGCCCAACGCGTTGAGACTGGCAGGCAACAGTTCAGGCCGGCGAAACATCGTCTAGTATTTTCAGCGCTTCCGCCGCTTCATTCTGTGACGCAACCAGTTTGACCCCTCCAACGGCGTTCGATACGAACCAGTCCAACCTTATAAGGTTGTCGTCGTAGAGAAAGCACTTTATTCCGGCGCTTTCAAGCTTCGTACGATCCACCATTGCTTCTGTAACGTCCCGATAAGAGCGAATGACAACTGGCTTTCCGCTGTCTTCGGCAATTGCGTCTGTCTCTGCGGGACCGTCGCCCCGGGGGACATCCACTTTCTTGGCAAGAAGTTTAAGGCTGAGTGCCAGGTCCACCGCGCGAACCACTAACTTTACGCCTTCGTTTTTGGCCCATGTCAAGACGCCGCGCGAAGTCGCCTCGTCATCAACAAAGAAGAAGGCTTTGACACCTGCTTCACCAAGTGCCAGCTTGTCTTCCGCTGCCTCCGTAGCACTCTCATACTTTCGCAGAAGGACCAGCACGTTATCGTCATTGGGAAACTCGGGCGACGGCTTGAATTCGGAAATTGCGGGTTGATCGCGCCATTCCAGTCCCCGTTTGTTCATTTCTTCGCGCAACAATTCCCGCGCCCACTCCGTGAGAGTCACCGGATTCGATCCAATCTTTTCCAGCTCACCGTCGCTCATTTCTGCATATCGCTTTTTGAGGCGCTGGCGCTCCGCGTCCAGGTCAATTTTGCGCAAGGTTCCTCCGCTGCCGTCGGCACACTCGGGTGTGGTGCACCGCTGTCTTTGAGAATTGTGCCTGACTTGTCGTACACCAATTTTGCTCGGGAGTTCTTATACCACGGCGGCGTGCCCAACTCCCGATAAGTCGACCGGTTGAGCTGGCACCGTTTGTCGCTACGAATCTTCCAACGTTCTCAGCAATGTCATGCGCGACTACCAACCCATTTGGCGCATCCGCTCCAGGATGAGTCCGCTGTAGCGATTCATGTGATCGGGCCGTCGCTTCAGGGGCAACGGCAGAATCGCGGCGAGTCGGGCCCCTTGTTCCCGGTCGATCTTCCGGGCTGAAATTCGGTAGTAGTAACTGCACGCCGACTCCGCGCCATAAACACCAGGCCCCCATTCGACCACGTTGAGATAGAGTTCCAGAATGCGCTGCTTGCCGAGGACCAATTCGGCCACGGGGACAAGTGTAAACTCGGCGCCCTTGCGAAGGATGGAGCGGCCGGTTCCGAAGAACAGGTTTTTTACCAGTTGCTGCGTAAGTGTCGACCCGCCGCGAATGCGGCCGCCTTCCATATCCTCTTCCGCAGCGATTTGCATCGCGTGCCAATCGAATCCGTGATGCTGGTAGAAACGCGCGTCTTCCGCAGCGATCACAGCATGCTGAAAATCGGGCGAGATCTGGCTCAGCGGAACGAATTCGTATCGTTCGTGATACGGCGCATTGTGAATCCAACCCTGCAAGCGGCGCTCCATGTGCACCGCGGTAGTCGGTGGGTCGATCCACCGCGCAGCCACTAGGATCAGCGCAGGGAGCGACCAAAGAAGCACCACCCCGATGAGAAACCATCGAATGAAAAATCGGAAAGAGAATTTCCGATGAGGGGCGTGAGGGTCGGCCACCTGAGCGGGCTCGCCATTGACCTGCACGGGCAAGTCTTCCACACGCTTCTCCGGGGCCATGTCTGGATTTTCAACCACACTTCAGAATAATCGTTCGGGCCGGTTTGACATAGCGCGGAAGGGAATTCGAAGTGGATCGATACTCAATCACAAGGCGACGATCTCCCGAAGCAGCGCAGTCTCTTCCTCGTCGATTCATTCGTTGATAACTCCAAGTGACGGGCGTACGATCCTCCATTATGTACTTGCCGTCCTCAGGTATGCCTTCGCAACATTTTGAGCAGTTTCAGTTCGTTGCTGAACATTCCCAACTCATCATCATTGTGCGTAATACGAATCCAAAATCCAAATTTTGGATTGAACGCGGTTATCCGCCCAAACCCAAGGAAATCAAGTGCCACACTGGCAAGAAAACAGGGAAGGTCACCGCAGTGAGCCCCGAGGAGGTGAGGGCTTGCCGTGCCGCAAATTTTTACGTGATCGATGCCGACGGCGTTGCGCGTCGTGGGCCGAACGATGCCCTGCCTTCTCGGTTTCCCTTTGGAACCGCCGAATGCAACGAGCAAGGTCAGGTCATTGACCCAAAGAAAAATAAGGCTCTGGTCGGAGACTATGACCTGATGGGCGTGGTTAATCCTGAGGCCAAGGGCCGCAATCTTACCCTGATTTGGTCGAACGGCATTCGGATGTCCGACTTCACGAGCCCAGAAGTTGATCGCGTACGCATGATGGTGAATGCGAGACTAGATCAGCCGAGAGTAATGCACGGCGCACAGGATCAGTTCGCCGATTTCCCCGAGGGGGGCGCGACTGCTTTCTTTCCCAACGGCCTGACTTGGGAACTGAAAAACGGAGAATCCATTCGCGGATTCTACGATTTACTCGGCCGCCAAACGATCAAAGGCTCCTATCCGAGGTGAAGGAATGGACCCGCCAAAGAATTCCGCTTGAGCGTCGAATCAGAAGTCGTCCCACACATCTCCGTACGCGTAAGTCTCGGCCGTCGCTATTGGATTAAAAGAACCTCCACCTACAACCAACACGCAGAAAATTCCATCCGGTAGCGACATCGCCGTCGCAGTGTGTCCCGCACGCCCGAATTCCATGCCGCCTGTCTGGGTGAAAGCATTGGGCGTTAAATCGTAGAGCTCCGCCGTGGCGCTATTATTGCCGCCGCCAGCTATCAGCACTGTGCCGTCCATAAGCAGCGTCGCCGTGTGTAAATTTCGGGCTTCGGTCATCGACCCGGTTGGTGCAAATGTGCCCGCGGATGGGTTGTAAATTTCGGCGGTGGCGGTAAGCTGCAAATCACTGCTACCCATAACGGGACTTTGCCCGCCCGTGATCAGCACCGTACCGTCATCGAGCAGCGTCGCCGCGTGTTCCTCGCGAGCCGTACTCATCCCACCCGTGGCCGTGAAAATGCCAGTGGCAGGGTCATAGAGCTCTGCTGTCGAAGTTGGGATGGATGAATCAAGTGGGACGCCACCTGTGATGAGCACTTTTCCATCTTTCAGCAAGGTGGCGGTGTGTCGGAATCGCGCCACGGCCATGCTTCCCGTTTGAGTGAAAACGCCAGTATTTGGATCATAGAGTTCGGCCGTGACAGAGCCCGTGCCGCCTACTCCTTGATCTCCCCCGCCAGCAATCAGAACCTTTCCGTTCGTAAGCAGCGTAGCTGTATGCCCGCCGCGCGGGATGCTCATGTTGCCGGTCATACTGAATGAGCCCTTATCGGGGTCATAGAGTTCCGCAGTGTTTTGGGCTTGCACAGGCGCGCCCTGACAGTCTGAAGTGTCTCCGAAGCCTCCAGCCACCAATACCTCTCCATTTGGTAGCAACGTGGCGGTGTGAGCGTAGCGCGGTGCGGCCATTGCCCCGGTTGGTGTCGAGGCGACGGCATAAGCATCGTACAGTTCTGCCGAAACGATACCGCCGACGCAATTAGGGTCAGAGGCTTTATTAGCGCCCCCGGCCACCAGCACCCCTCCATTGTTTAGCAGGGTAGCGGTATGAAAACCTCGCGCCGATTGCAAACTCCCTGTTGGAAAAAAGGAAACGAAGGCAGTAGTTACAGAAATTGTGGCGCTCGCCGAAAACTTCGAGTCTTCTACACTGGTGGCGACTACATGAAAGAAACCTTCAACGTTCGGCGCGGTATATACGCCGGCGCTGCTTATAAGCCCTCCACCCGTCTCCTGAATTGTCCAAGTCACGCCAGTGTTAACCAACCCTGCGACGCTAGCCGTGAAGGCCTGCGTCCCACCGGGAGCCAGCGTTACCTGCGAAGGTGAAATCGTCAATTGGGACAGTTGAACTGCCACAGCAGCGATACCCATGGAGGCTGGATTGGCCTGGCTCGTAGCCACGACATGGAACGTGCCCCACGTATTTTGCGGGGCCGTATAGAGACCCGTGCTGTTGATCGTGCCGCCGAAGCTTTCTTGCACGCTCCAGGTGACTGCCGTGTTAGTCGTTCCAGTGACCGTAGCCGTAAAAGTTTGTGTCGCGCCCTCCAACAGAGTGACGTTATTGGGAGCCACAGTAACTGTTGCGAGCGGAGCAGGCGGCGGGGGAGGCGAGGTGGGTAGTTGGGAAGCAGCTGAACCTCCGCCGCACCCCCAGACGCCGAGTACCGCTGCGATGATCAGTGCAATAACACTCGGATGAACCCTAACGTTCGTGGATGATCTGGATCGATCAAGTGTGCGTGAAGTTTGCACGATTAACCTCAAAGTTACGACCGACAGGGTCAGAAAGGTTGCAAACCATCAGTAGGAAAATCCTCCCGAACCAGATCGCAAGGTGCACTTTCTGTGCATCGCTCCGCCAGCATTGGCGTGAAGCGTCTTGGGGGACAATGGCGAGGGTATGTTCCGTACATGTTCTAGCTCTGATCGTTCAGCCCTCTGAATTCAGGGGAGTTGCAGGAAAATAGGCGTTTGCTCCGCCACATAATCCTTCGACCTCGATGATTTGGTGATAGACTCCCCGCAAGTTCGAAGCCTGCTATGGAAGCTCCTCTACGAATCCGCAAGACGCGCTTCGGCGCCTTCGAAGTCGATTTGCGCTCGGGCGAGTTGTACAAACACGGCATCCGCCTGAAGCTTCAGGACCAACCCTTCCAGGTACTTGCGCTTTTGCTCGAGCTTGCTGGCGAAGTGGTTACGCGCGAGGAACTCCAACAGAAACTTTGGGCTGCAGACACTTTTGTTGACTTCGATACCGGTCTAAACAGCGCCATCAAGAAACTGCGCGACGTTCTGGCCGATTCGGCCGACGAACCCCGCTACATCGAGACTCTGCCTCGGCGCGGCTATCGCTTCATCGCTTACGTCGAAAACGGCGACCTGCCTGCTCAGGTTCCCATCGAAATACGCCTCGCAACCGTTCCACCCGTGAGGCCAAAGCCTGAACTTTCGAACAAACGCCGAATCATTGTGGCGGCCGCCGCCGCCTTGCTCATTGTTGCCGCCCTCATTACGTGGCGTGTCTTTTTCGCTAGGCCCGCGCTTACCGGGAGCGATGTCATTCTCCTGGCAAGTTTTGTCAACAAGACGGGCGATCCTATTTTCGACGACTCTTTGGACAAAGCCCTCGAAATCAAACTTACGGAGTCTCCTTTCTTGAGCCTTCTCCCCAATGCGGGCGTCCGCGAAACGATGCGCACGATGCGCCATGATCCGAACGAGCGAGTGACACAGGAATTGGGTATTGAGATGTGCAAACGCAAGGGTCTCAAAGCCGTGGTCGTGCCAGAGATTGCGGCCTTTGGAAGCAAATATCTGATCACCCTGGAAGCGATAGACGCGCGGAACGAAAAACCCATCGCTCGACAGCAAGAGGAAGCCGAAACCAAGGACAAAGTAGTAGCGGCGCTGGGCAAGGCAGCTTCGGGGCTGCGACGGCAATTAGGCGAAAGCCTGGGTTCTCTCGAGAAATACAATGCTCCGTTGGACCTTGCGACGACAAGCTCACTCGAGGCGTTACAAGCCTACAGGGCGGGGCTGACACCATATCGTTCCGGAAAGACGCGTGAAGCCATTAGCTTCTTTGAAAGGGCTGTCGAACTGGACCCGAAATTCTGTTCGGCTTACGACATGCTCGGCGGTGCCTATCACGGCATTGGCGACGAGCAGACTTCAAGGAAAAATTTTGCCCGAGCCTTCGAGCTAAAGGAAGGCCGTCTCGCGCAAGAAGAGAATTTTCTGATTACCGCCACTTATTATTGGAACATAACGGGCAACTTGGAAAAGGAATACGCCGTACTTGTTTTGTACCAGCAGGCGTATCCGCGCAGCGTCAATGCAGCCAACTTATTGGGCATCAACTACCTGGAGCGCGGCAAAAATGAAGAGGCGCTGCGGGAATTCAACTGGGCAATGGAGCATTCTCCGGTGCCCGCCGTTTATTACTACGCCAATGCAAGCCAAGCGCTTATGGATCTTGGCCGCTTGGACGATGCCAAAAAACTAATCGACGAATGGCAGCAAAAGGGATCCCTCTTCTCCTATCAAATAGATATGCGCTACCGGATCGCCTTTATCGAGAAGGACACGGCAACAATGGAACGTCTCGCCCGCGAAATTCCACCCGATGATATTGACTGGCTCCAATTGCAAATGCAGTTCGCATTCCTTCGCGGCGACTTCAGCAAATTCCGTTCGATAAGCGAAACCCTCGTCAACCTTCAGACCCGCGCGAACGAGATGGAAAACGCTGCCGACGAACTTGCTGCGCATGGCCAGCTTGAATCCTTTCTCGGAAACTATGCCCTGGCTCGCAAGCTCTGCCGGCACGCTGGAGAGGCGAATACCGACAGCGCTACCGGGCTTTGGCGTTGTGCCGACGCATTCGGGTATGCCGGCGACCTAACGCGGGCGGAAGCGTTGGCAACGAAACTGGATCGAATGCTCCCTGAGGATACAATTCAGCAGGATGTGTTCCTGCCAGTGATTCGTTCCATTGTCGAGCGACAGCAAGGAAACGCTGCTAAGGCCGTGGATTTGCTCGCCAAAGCGGAGCCATATGGTTTCAGCCTGGACGTCAACTACCAACGTGCGCAAGCTTACTTGGCCGCGGGAGATTCCGCCAACGCTGCCGCCGAGTTTAAGAAGCTACTTGATGATCGCGGAGCGGGTTGGTGGCAAGTCTATGCTCCGCTGGCCCAACTCGGTCTTGCCCGGGCCTACGCCATGCAAGGGGACCGAGACGAAAGCCGCAAGGCCTACGACGAATTCTTCACGATGTGGAAAGACGCAGATTCGGATATCCCTATACTCCGCCAAGCCAAAGCTGAATATAAGAAACTCACCGCAACCACATCTGTCGCCGCATCAGCATTAGGAAAAATGCGATAGGCGATAGAGCGGCGCGCGTTGCCGAGATTGTCAATCGAGCGCGCCTGTCTCACTGCTTGCTTGACGTGTTCTTGACTCGCGGTTACGCTTCCGACTCAGGATTTGTGCCCCAGGAGTTCGGCGTAACGGCTGACGAACAGGTACTCGTGGCAGACACACCTCTGCAGGTTGTAGGTCGAGAAGAAGACCAGACGGAAGAGCAAATTTCCGTTGCCGGAGTGCTGGTCAACGCGCTCAAAAGCGCCGTGGCGGACGTGCAGGATTACGCCATGCTCTGCGGTCGCACGCTGGTCGCCCTGGTCACTCCTCCGTATTACCTTCAAGACGTTCTCCAGCAGATGGACAGCATCGGTGCAGGCTCGCTGCCGATCATTTTGTTATCCGGGTTTTTTATAGGCGCCGTCATGGTGTTGCAGACGGGGGCGCAGTTCACTCGCTTCGGGCAGACCTCGCTGACCGGCGACGTGGTGGCCATCGCACTTGTCCGCGAGTTGGGCCCTTCGCTTACTGGATTGCTGGTGACGGGCCGTTGTGCGACCGGCATCGCTTCTGAACTTGGTTCGATGCTGGTCACCGAGCAAGTGGACGCCATGCGCGCTATGGGGACGAATCCAGTCCGCAAGCTGGTTGCGCCGAGGGTGATTGCGACGCTGCTCACGCTCCCGCTGCTGACGGCGATGACGGATTTCATGGGTTTGCTCGGGGGCTGTGTCGCTTCGGTTTTTTCGCTGCGCCTTACGGCGGTCGAATTCTGGCGCCGCGCGATTGATGCTCTGGATTTTGCAGACTTGATGCAAGGATTCACCAAGCCGTTTTTTTTCGCGTTCATTCTCGCCACTATTGGCTGTTACAAAGGACTCACCGTGCGCGGCGGCACGCAGGGAGTCGGCCGGGCCACCACCCAAGCTGCAGTGCTGTCTTCCGTGATGATCATCGTGGCTGACGCGTTTCTCACGAAACTGGCCTTGTATTTTGCCAACAGACTTTTCTAGTACCTGTTTGGGCCCCATCAAACTTCACCATGCGTAAATTGTTTCCTACCCTCCTGACACCAGAATTACCGTTATAATGGCGGCCACACGCCCGATGCCAACTGCCGTCACATCGAGTCCCGACTCCAGTCCCACCATCAAATTTGAAGGCGTGCGCATCGGCTTCGAAGGAAGAGATATTCTGCGGGCCGTTTCGTTTCAGGTGCAAGAACGGGAGACGTTGGTACTGTTGGGCGAAACAGGGATGGGCAAGACCCTTTCGCTCAAGCTGGCGGCCGGCCTCCTCCGGCCGAGCAGGGGTAACATCCAAGTACTCGGCAGGGATGTATCCAGCATGGCAGAGCGCGACTTGCTCGCCTTCCGCCGGCAGATCGGCTTCGTCTTTCAAGAAGGCGCGCTATTTGATTCGATGACCGTTGGGGAGAATGTGGCCTACAGGCTGCGCGAAGACAGAGTGAAGGACGATGAGGTCGACGTGCGCGTACGCGAGGTGCTGCGCTTCGTCGAGCTGGAACATACGCTGGATTTGTTTCCATCCGAGCTCTCCGGAGGAATGCGGCGGCGCGTTTCCATCGCGCGAGCGTTAATCAATCAGCCGCCCATCGTGCTTTACGACTCGCCGACGGCCGGCCTGGATCCGGTCACATCGCAGACGATCATCACGCTTATTCTTCGCTTGCGCGACGTCTTCGGCGTTACAGCGCTGCTCGCGACGCAGCGGCTTCAGGATGGTTTTGCGCTGGCGAACTTTCGCTTTGACGCCGCATCCAAACGGGTTGTGCACAGCGTGTCCAACGGAAATGCGGCAGGCGGAGCCAAAATGGCGGCAACGCGTTTTCTGGTCTTGCGTGACGGCGGAGTTTATTTCGAAGGCGGCCAGGATGAACTTGCGGATACGAAAGATGAATATTTGAAGCGCTTTCTCGTGTGAATTGGCGCAGTTGGTTGGACGATCGAAAGGGAGGGAAGGAAAAATGGCGCAGCGCAAACAACTTACGTGGATGGAACTGCGCGTGGGGCTTTTCGTGCTGGTAGGCCTGGCGGTTTTGGCTGCCGGCATTTTCTACGTGACCGGAGGGGAATCGCTTGGACCAAAATACCGGCTCATCACCTATCTGCCTGACGTTTCGGGACTCGTGCACGGAGCTCCGGTGCGATTGAACGGCGTGGAAATTGGGAACGTCGAAACCATTAAGCTGGCGCCACACGTCCCGGGCAAGGTGCGGCCGAAAAACAGAAACATCGAAGTCGTGATGCGCGTCAGCAAGCAGTACGAGAGCGACATTCTGACGGATTCCGCCGCGAGCCTTGTTACGGAAGGATTGCTGGGGAACCGGTACGTCAACATCAGCCTGGGAGTCACCGGTGCGCAGCTGAAGGACGGGCAAGAAGTGCCTGGAGTGGAAGAATCGGGAATGAAGGAAGTGATGGATCGAAGCGTGGACGTGCTGGGGAATCTTCAGACTCTTTCGGAAGACATCCAGGGAGTGGTGGACGGAGTAAAGCAAGGGAAAGGTTCGGTCGGGAAATTGCTCGTCGACGACCAAGCTTACAATCATTTGAACAGTCTTCTTTCCAGAGGCGAGGTGATGCTCGCGAACATTCAAGCTGGGCAAGGAACTCTCGGAAAATTGGTAGCGTCCGACGAAATGTACAACAAAGTGGATAAAGGCTTGGACAACGTAAACGTAATATTGACCGATGTGCGTTCGCAGAAGGGAACCATTGGAAAGTTGCTCTACGATCCCACGCTCTATGACCAAGCCAAGCAAGCGATATCGAATGGCAACGCCGTCATTGCTGATGTCCGCGCGGGCAAAGGCACGCTTGGCAAACTGGCCACCGATGACACGCTTTACACCAAGATGCGGGAAGCCACCGAAAATGTGGCCAGCGCGACCGCCAAGCTGAATGACAATACAACCACCGTTGGAAAACTCTTTTCCGATCCGAGACTCTATGACAACTTGGCCGGCCTGACAGGAGACATGCGATTGCTTATCGGAGAATTCCGGCAGAACCCCAAGAAATTCTTGCGCATCAAAGTGGCCGTTTTCTGACGCGCTGGATTCCGCAGTTACGCTGTGCCGCACTTTGCCAGTTATAGCGGGGTGTGTTGTAATGCATTTGTAACAATTCAGGCATACGCTGAGTTGCCAGATCGGTTCTCGCTTAAAGCTTCATGGAAAACCAGGACATCGCACAAAAACAGCCGCGGACGGAAGCGGGCAAATCCACACTTCCGCAACCCGGAAAACCGGTACCGAGCCGCGCGTATCCAGGTGCGCTTATCGTCGTGGAAGGCACGGACGGGTCGGGCAAAAGTACCCAGCTTTACTTGCTGAAACGCTGGCTGGAAATCGGCGGATATCGCCTCCATTTTACGGAGTGGAATTCGTCGCCGCTGGTGAAGTCCGCAACGCGGCGGGGAAAACAGCGGCGGCTGCTCACACCGACGACCTTTTCGCTTCTGCATGCGGCGGATTTTGCGGATCGCTGCGAACGCCAGATCATGCCGCTGCTACAAGGCGACTATTTGGTGCTGGCTGACCGTTATATTTACACTGCGTTTGCGCGCGACGCGGCCCGTGGGTGCCCAGCACGCTGGCTGAGAAATCTTTACCGCTTTGCACCTGTGCCGGACATCACTTTTTATTTCCGCGCGCCACTGGACGTAGCCGTGCATCGTATTCTGAGCGGGCGTCCTAAACTAAAATATTACGAAGCGGGAATGGATATGGCGCTTTCGTACGACCGCGCGGAAAGTTTTCGGCTGTTCCAGGCGCGCATTCTCGAGGAGTACGACAAGATGGTCGACTCCGATAATTTTGTCGTGCTGGATGGCACGCTGCCGGTCAATAAGTTGCAGAAACAGATGAGAGAAATTGTGGCCTCCAAGATCGATTTGAAGCGTTTTGCGCCAGGCATTCAGGCTCCGGAGTAAGCATGTCCGATCAGGAAAAAGAGAAAGAAAAATCCGTCGCGCCGGTCGTTCCAGTGGAACTGACGCAGGCCACGGGCGCGCCTCTTCCTGGCGTGAAACCCGCTGCGCCCGGCGAGGATGACGCTGCGCAATATTTCTATGGCGAAGCGCTCGTCGGTTTTGACCCCAGCGAAATTACCGGAAACTTGATCGTCATCGAAGGAATGGACGGTTCCGGGCGATCGACGCAGATCGCACTGCTCCAGGAATGGCTGGAATCGGAAGGCTTCGCTGTCCAAACCAGCGGATTGCGAAGATCCTATCTCGTGGGACGCGACATCGACGAGTTGCTGGCGAAGAACGCAGTAACGCGGCTGACGTTGTCGCTCATGTACGCTACGGATTTTTTTGACCAGGTCGAACATCGTGTGTTGCCTGCGCTTCGCTCCGGAACAGTTGTTCTTGCGGACCGCTTTATTTTCACACTGGTTGCGCGCGGCGTGGTGCGCGGAATTAATCGCGATTACTTGAACGGTTTGTATGCGATGGCTTTGCGGCCCCATCTTACGTTTTGGCTCAACGTTCGTCCGGAAACTGCGTTTGCGCGCGAATTCAAAAAAGCGCAAGCCATCAGTTATTGGGAAGCTGGGCGCGATATGTCGCTTTCGCACGACCTCTACTGGTCATTCATCCGCTACCAAACGATGATCAAGCGAGAATTCGAAGTAATGGCCAAGCGCCATGCATTCATCGAACTGGACGGCGAAGCGAGCGTTTCCGCCGTCAACAAACAGCTTCGCCAGCGCATCGGCGAGCAGTTGGGTATTCGCGCGACGAAATACACACCCTCCGCCGCGCTTGTGCACCTCTGGCGGTAAATTCCGAAATGTCCGAGCCGGTTCACATTGCCTCCATCGACGCGGGCTCCAACGCAGTGCGTCTTGCGGTGGCGCGAGCCTATTCCGCGCTGGATATAGAACCGCTGATCAACGAGAGATATTCGCTGCGGTTGGGCGAAGGCGTTTTTGTGCGGCATCGCTTCAGCGAAAAGCTTTTCAAAAAAGGCGTCAAAGCGTTCCGGCATTTCCACGAAGTGATGGAGGAGTTCGGAGTTACGCGCTACCGCGCCGTGGCAACGAGCGCTTCTCGCGAAGCGCGCAACCGCGACGCGTTTGTGCGGCGCATCAAGCAGAAGACAGGGATCGCGCTCGAGGTGATCAACTCCTCGGAAGAGTCGCGGCTTGGCCGTGTCGCGGTCCTGGCAGCTCTAGGACCGGAATCTCCGCCGCGGTGCATTGCGGATTTGGGCGGCGGAAGCCTGCAGATAAGTATCCTCCGCGATCACAACGTGGAACAGAGCGCGCAGCTGCCGCTGGGAGCGGTCCGGCTGATGACCACGCTGAAGATCCCCGGCGTGATACGTCCGGCGCAGGCGGAGCAAGTGCGCAGATACGTGCGCGCGCTTTTGGAATCGCGTCTGCCTGCGCGGCCGAACCTCGGCGAACAAGTCGCGGTAGCGCTTGGAGGAAATGCGGAAACTCTGGCGAATATTGCACCAGGTCCCCGGCTTCATGGCCTGCCGACGATACAGCTTTCCTTGCTGCGCGAACGGTTGCCGGATCTTTTGGAACGCGATGTTCGCGAGCGCATGAAGAGCTACGGGATCAGGCGCGATCGCGCGGATGTGCTAGGCATTTCGGCGATCACGTTTGTAACGCTTGGGCGCTACCTGAACATTCGAAATTTCTCGATCCCCAGCGTAGGGTTGCGCGAAGGGCTGCTCCAAGAGATTGCGCGCGAGGCGTTTTCTAGGACGGAGCCGCATCGTTACAACGCGGCCGCGCGGCAACTGCTCGTGGGCACGCGGAGCCTTGCGCGGCGTTTCCAAAAGGACCAAACGCACGCCGAGCACGTGCGGGAATTAAGCGTTCTACTGTTTGACCAGTTGCAACCGGTGCATCATCTTCCTGCGCAGTCTCGCGTGCTTCTGGAGGCGGGAGCGCTTCTGCACGACACGGGACACATGATCAGCCATCGCGGCCATCACAAGCATGGCGAATACCTGGTGTTGAATGGCGATATTCCGGGCCTGGAAGGACGGGATCGCGCCATCGTTGCCGGGCTAGTGCGCTATCACAATCGAAAATCGGATCCGGCTGGCCACCATGTGGCTTACTCTTCGCTGAACAATAGCGACAAGCGGATCGCGCGGCGTCTCTCTGCGATTTTGAGGATTGCCGAGGCGCTGGATCATTCCCATCGCCAGCGAGTCACGCAGTTACGCGCGGCTTTTCAACGGGCTGCCGTGGGACTGCAGATCACGGCGCGGGGCGATGCGACGGAAGACCTGGTGGACGCGAACCGCAGCGCGGAACTTTTCGAGAAAGAATTTCACGTGCGGCTTTATTTTCGGCAACTGGCTTCGCATTGAAGGTGATCTGAAGCTTCACTGTTGCCCAGCAGCGATATTTTCTAAGTTTGTGGAAAGGGGAAAACGCCATGGAAGTATACGTCGTGCGTCACGGGATCGCGATCGACCGGGAAGATCCCAAGTGTCCGCCAGATCCGGAGAGATATTTGACCGAAGAAGGTGTTGAGAAAACGAAGCGAGTGGCTGCCGCGGTTGCGGCGCTTGGTGCGACGCCGGACTTGCTGCTGTCCAGTCCGTATGTGCGAGCGATGCAGACGGCGGAGATTTTCGCGTCGGCGTTGGATTATTCCAAGCAAAAGATCCGGCGAACGGATTTGCTGTTGCCGGGGGCCGAGCCTTCGTTGTTTTTCCGCGAGCTGGCGAAAGACAAACAGACTTCGACACTTTTTGTATTTGGGCACGCTCCGCAGTTGGATGACATTATTGCGGCGGCGCTGGGTTCAAAACATCACATTACCTCTTTGAAAAAAGCGGGCGTGGCATTGCTTGAGTTGAAGCGCGTTTCGCCACCGAATGGGCAGTTGGTTTGGCTGGCGCCGCCGAAACTGTTGCGGCGGGCAGGGAAGTAGGGTTGGTAACTGGGAGTTGATGTTTTCCGCCGATGTGCTGTTGAGCTACTTTCTACGCTAGTGTTCCTGAATGTTTCCGGGTGATAGCCAAGTGCCCCTCGCTGCCCCCTCCCTACGAATTTTGTAAACGTTGCCGATAAAGGACTTACGGTTTGCGTGCCTTGGGTTATGGCCCTGGTGTCGGAGTGCCGGGCTAAAGCCCGGCGCTACGTTTACGTGGTATGTCCGCGTTTGGTTGTGTTAGGTTCGCGGCGTGAGTTTGCCTCGGAAGAAAATACGGCTTTCTGCTTCGCGTTATGTCGGTAAGCAGATTTATTTTCTTACATTTTGTACCTACGAACGACATGGCGCCTTTTCCAACCTATCCTTCGCGCATTGGGTTCTTACCCGATTGCTCGGCGCTTCTACCAAGCACGAATTTGGCGTACACGCTTACAGTGCTATGCCCGATCATCTTCATATTCTTGCGGAAGCACTGACTGCGGACAGCGGATTGGTCCGGTTTGTGTCTTATTTCAAGCAGGAGACGGGCTTCGCCTATCAAAAGAGATTTCATCGGCGGTTGTGGCAGCCGCGTTTTTACGACCACATCTTGCGGAAGCCGGAGGAGTCGGAATGGGTGGCTTGGTATATCTGGTTGAATCCGGTGCGCAAAGGGATTTGCATTTCGCCACAGGAGTATCCGCTTTCGGGTTCGTTTACATTTTTGGATTGGCGTGAACGGTGCGCTCCCACGGAAACTTGGTTGCCTCCTTGGAAGGTTGCGAAGATGCCGGGCTAAAGCCCGGCGCTACGTTTGGCTGAGTTACCAGGGTTTGCCGTCAACCATGAGGCGATGGGTGTGATCGAAGTGGACGGTGTAATCTTCGCGGATTGGCTCGCCCGGTCGGCGTCGGGGTTGCGCCGGCAGCGGAGTGGTTGGTGGGGCGGCGTTGGGTTGGTCGGTTTGGGTTGGAGCGGGATTCGTGGTGGGGGTGGCGGGTTGAGATTGGGTTGCGTTGGCGCGGTCGGGAAAGATGGAGCGGGCGACTTGGAGTGCGGCTTCGGTTTCGGCGGTGGTGGGGCGGGTTGATGAAGGAGTTGGCGGCGTCGCGGCGGGTGGTGCCGACGTTGCGGCAGCGGATGGTTGCGATTGCGGCGGTGGTTGGGCTGGGCGGTCGGGTTGAGTTGGCGAAGCGGGCCGGGCAAGCCCGGCCCCTACAGGCGTTGACGGGGCATGTTGAGCGGGGGGCGTGGAAGGCGCGGGGTGCATGTCGTCGGTGTCGGTTTCGGGATCGTCCTCGAATTCATCTTCGATTTCGTCTTCGGGTTCGGCGTCGTCAGAGTTAGCGTCGGGATCGGGGGCGTTGGGGTCGGGTGGGTAGAGGTGGTCGTGGTTGGAGGTGACGGAGGTGTAGACGGCGTCGCGCCAGCCGTCGGTGCCGAAGGCGTTGATGTATTCGTGTTGGGCCAGGCGGGTGGACTGCATTAGGGTTTGGAACTTGTAGGCAACGGTGCGGGCGAGCCTCGGTTTTATTTCGCCGCGGACTACAGCGGGGATCAGGCGGCCTAAGGCGGTCTTTAGGTCATTGGCGGAGAGGTAGTCGCCGGAGAAGAAATAGGTCAGGTCTTTGGCTAGTTTTTCGGCGGTTTGGGATTGGGATTCTTTTTGGGCGTGGTAGAAGCAGAAATGCGGGTGGCTGCTGATGCGCGGGGTGCGGCAGCGGCGGCCGTCTTCGTATGTGAATAGACATAGGGATACGCGGTCCTTTGGGCTCAGAGAAGCCATTTGAGTCTCCTTGATTTAATTTTTAGATATGGACTGACGGAAAAAGAAAGAGCACAGCCAGGATTCATCGCACAAAGCGCGATGGAGAAACGTTTGGCTGTGCTACCTAAGATGGCCTAAAACAGAAACGCCTCGCGAGTGGCGAGGCGTAGTACTGAACGGGAATATTATATCGCAGCTATGATGCAGAGCAAAGCAAAAAGTTCGGGCTGGGGGAGAGAAGGAGAAGAACCCGCAGCCCTAAAAAAATCTTAGAACCGAAGGCTCCCTTGCACCACCACGTTCGAGTCAATTCCCCATGAGTCGCGTAATCGCAAACTGACGCAACACTAAATTCTGTAATTGCTATACCATGAGCGAACTGAATCTCTAGAGAGGTGACGTTACGCTAGGCGGAGGCGGCGGTGATTAGCGGCGATTCAGTTGGTTGGGCTATGGGTTCGGGAGCCTTTACCGGTTTTGGCACGGATTTGAGGATGAGCGGCTTTTCCGTGACAGATTCTAGAAGATGTTTGGAGGCGGCGAGACGGGCTGCGATTTCGGCGGTGTCGAGCAAGCCGGGAACGCTTAGGACGATAGCGTCGGCGGATTTTTCGCAGCGAAGGCCGACCGCGTTTTCGAGACCGGATTTTCTGAGGGCGCGGGCCAGGCGTAGGACGCCCGCCAGTGCGCGAACCGTAGTTTGCTGCTCGTCGGAAAGTTTTGCAAAGCCGTTTTTCTGCTTGGGCTCCGGACCGCGGTGAAAACGAACGGCCCAGGCCATTAAATTCCATTCCTCCGAGGTCCAGTTTGGCGGAACGGTCAGGCGCAACAGAAACTTGCGCAGGGCTTTCTGCGACAAGGCGCGATCGCTAACAGTGCCTGCGCCGTGCAGTTTCGCGGACGCTTCCATCATGCGACGCATGGCTGGTTCGAGGAATACTGGCGCAGCTTGGACCCGGCGCAAGACATCAAAGACGCGAATGGCGATACGCGCGATCTGGGCCGTGCGTCGCGAATGTGAATCGGCCGCGCGAGCCGTGGCGCGAAGCCGAGCTTTTGCCGCCGCTTCGAGGCGCTGGCCATGCGGCAGATTGTGGCGCCACTCCTGCCACAGGCTGGCCTTGCCGAGAGTGAGCTGACGGTAGGTTTGGACGCGCTCGTGACGTTCGCGAGCAATTTTTTCGCGCCACACTTTCGCGGATTCGGAGGCTCCCGTGACTTTCGTTTCTTCGAGGACTTCCGAAAGCACATCCAGATCGTGGATATCGCCGAGAAGATCTTGGACCCGCTTCAAGTTTTCGCCCCAGGCAGCGGAGTGATCCGGCAGAAAACTTTCCAGCGTGTAGCGGAATCTTTTTAAGCCGATACGGAGGGCGTGCCAGGGTTTAGGTTTTTCGGTGCGCAAGGCGCGGTTGTGCAGCTCTTTGGCTTCCTCGAAGCGCTCCAGGGCCAGGCACTCGGCAGCGAGACCTCCTGCGGGCACCAGCCGTACGCGCTGGCGGAGCCGACGCTCGAGAGTAGTCCATTCCTTCTCGTTAAACTTTGCAGCCACCCGCAGTGCCTGTTCGGAGCGCTGTTTTTCTTTTGCTTGGAGAGTGGCAAGCAGGTGTACACGCAGAGGGTCATTCTCTGAGGCGAGCTTCTTGATCCACTCCTCCATTACTTGAGCGTCGCGCACTGCGCCGAGGCCTCGAAACAGTTTGCGGGCGACTCTGCGCATCGCTGGCCACGCGGAGTCAGGGTCAATTTCTTCCATCACAGCGGCCAGAGAACGGCAGCGGCGAATTGCGACGCGAAGATCGTGGACGGTTTCGGAATCAGGCGAGGACTGGAGATTTCCGAGCTCTTCCAAGACGCGGTTCATGGATTGGGACAGACTTCGGTAATCGGGCCGCGAGCCGGCAGGGGAAGTTACCGCAAAAGGTGACCGTGGGACGGTCAATGAAAGGGGTGACCGCGTGGCGGTCAACGCCGTAGCCATCGAATACCTCGACCTCGGAACCGTTCGTTTGCTCCAGTCAGACTGGAGCCCCTGCGAACGGGGGGCTATAGAGTAGCGCTTGGCTGTATCCCCAGTCCAGTCGCGGGCTTGTGACCAAGGGTTAACGAAAACACGGAGCTCCGATGGAGGCTAGTGGGAAAAATACGGAGTCATCCGGGGCGCCTTGGAAAATGAGAGGGGATCGGTACGCAGGGAAGAGCTCTCGGTTAGCGCAACTATCGCCAGTCGCTTAGAATCATTGGTGGGAGATTGAGAAGCGAATGAAATTAAAATTGCCGGCGGGCACGTTTAGCGCGTATTTATTTGATTGCGACGGGACGATTGTGGATTCGATGCCGCTGCATTATGTGGCGTGGAGGAAGGCGCTTGGCGAGTGGAACTGTGAGTTTGCTGAAGAGCTTTTCTACGCTTGGGGCGGGAGGCCTACGGGGGAGATTATCTCCACGCTAAATGAGAAGCATGGATTGAACATGCCGGTGGAGAGCGTGGCTCGCAGGAAAGAGGAGTTTTATTTTGCGATGCTGCCGGAGTTGAAGGTTGTGCCGGAAGTGTTGGAGCATATCGAGGCGCAGCATGGGCGGATTCCGTTTGCGGTAGTTTCGGGAAGTGCAAGGGATTCAGTGACGGCGTCGCTTGAGACGCTGAAGCTGCTGGACAGATTCGATACTTTGGTTTGCGCGGGGGAGTATACGAAGAGCAAGCCTGATCCGGAGGCGTTTTTGCTGGCTGCGTCGAGGCTTGGGGTGGTGCCGAAGAGTTGCTTGGTATTTGAGGATACGGAGATGGGGATACAGGCGGCGACGGCGGCGGGGATGGCGTCGGTGAAGGTGCCTGCGCCGTGGGAGCGGCGGGATTCGTGAACAGGCTGCGTCTATGAATCGCGTTCAAGCCGATGAATCAGTTCAGGTTTTAGTTTTTGTTGTACTACCTCTCCTGTGCCTTTTTATCGTAGGCATCATTTTGTGGATTCGATCCCGCCCACGCACTATGGCTCGGTTTCCAACTTTTTCCGTGAGCCTCTCTAGGGTAAGCCGTGAGGACGCTTACGTCGTTTACAAGGACCAGGATTGGCAGGTGGACTTTTACACAAGTCCTTGCGACAGGAGGAAAGCGTGTTTGCTTGCCCCAAGGGAATTGTCAGAAGAGGACCTCAGCAAGCTTATTCCTAAGCTCGATGTGGGCTTGAAGAAGCTCGGCTTTAAGGAATATAAGATTGCCAGAGAGAGTGGAACCTTGAAGAGCAGTTCGGTCCTGCGGAATCCTCAGAGTCGCCCTAACTTCTGATTAACGCTAACCGGAAACTGGGGCAATGCCGTTCTGTGAGGAGTCTTGAGTGTGGGGCGGTGGCGTGTTATTTTTGAATCCTGCCCCGGAGTGGCGGAACTGGCAGACGCGCCGGACTCAAAATCCGGTGGCCGCAAGGCCGTGTGGGTTCGACCCCCTCCTCCGGGACCATTTTTTCTTCCAATTTTCCTTCCAAGAAGCGATCTGCGGACTTAGTGGAATGTCTGGCCCTTGGCTCCTTCTCAGAAAAAAGAATGCTCCGTTGAATTGAATCGGTTTAACATGGCCTGCATCGTGCCAAACGGCATCTTTGCGTTCAGCTTCATTGCTAATTCTCTGTGAGGAGCCCTATGTCTTGTTCCACATGGTCGTGCAAGTGTGCGCTGGTGCTGTCGATCTTGCTCGTGGGGCTGGCGCGGGCCTCTGCGCAGGTTGCGCCCGAGGCTGGGCCACGCGTGTATCTGAATGGGGAATGGCGGATTCAGTCGTCGTGTGTGACGAAGGCGACGGGGGAGCAGATTTCGGCGCTGGGGTTTGACGCTAGTGGGTGGCATGCGGCGAAGGTTCCGACGACGGTGGTGGGCGCGCTTGTTGGTGACAAAACTTATCCTGATCCTTTTTACGCTACGAACTTGCATTCGTTTCCGGGAATGTATTCATCCAACAAAATCCTTTTTGCGAATCGCGAATTGCCGAAGGATAGTCCGTTTCTTTGCTCGTGGTGGTATCGGGGAGAATTTGCGGTTCCAGCGGATTTCGAGCGGCAAACGGCCTGGCTGAATTTTCTGGGGATCAATTACCGGGCGAATATTTGGATCAACGGGCAGAAAGTGGCGGACGCGAAAGATGTGGCGGGGGCGTATCGCACTTTCGAATTTAATGTGAGTAAGTTCATTCACGTGGGGAAACAAAACGCGATTGCGGTGGAAGTGTTTGCGCCGAAGAAAGACGATCTGGAGATTACCTGGGTGGATTGGAATCCCACGCCTCCGGACAAGTTGATGGGGATTTGGAGAGAAGTTTTCTTAACGCACAGTGGCGACGTAGCGGTGCGTGCGCCGTTTGTGGCGTCGAAACTCGATAAGGATTATGAGAATGCTTCGCTGACGCTGAGCGCCAGTTTGCACAATATTTCCGAGCATGCGGTTAGCGGTGTGCTCCAAGCGGGCGTGGACGGCGGCGGAGAGCAACTTTCGCAGAGTGTGACGCTGGCTCCTTCCGAGACGAAAATCGTACGCTTTACGCCTGAACAGTTTCCGCATTTGAAGCTCTCGCATCCGAAACTTTGGTGGCCTTACCAAATGGGTGAGCCAAATCTTCATAGCGCGAGGTTTTCGTTTGAGATCGGCGGAAAAGTATCCGACTTCGCTGCAACGACATTCGGGATTCGCGAAGTTACCTCGGAGCTGACGGAAAAAGGGTATCGGTTGTTCAAGATCAATGGGCGCAAGCTGCTGATTCGTGGCGCGGCATGGGCGAATGACATGTTGCTGCGCTGGTCGTCAGAGCGGCTGGATGCTGACCTGGCGTACGTGCGCGATATGGGACTGAATACGATTCGTTTGGAAGGCCATCTGGACCGCGACGAATTTTTTGAGAAAACGGATCGGCTGGGGATTTTGGTGATGCCGGGTTGGTCGTGCTGCGACGCGTGGGAGCGGTGGAAGGATTGGAAGGGGGACCAGCGCGCGGTTGCGGCTGCGTCTTTGACGAGCCAGATAACACGGTTGCGCAATCATCCGAGCGTGATGGTGTGGTTGAACGGGAGCGATGGGCCGCCGCCGGCGGATGTTGAGAAAATGTATTTGGGAATCGAAAAAGATTTGGGCTGGCCGAATCCGACTATTTCTTCGGCTTCCGCGGAAAAGACGACGGTCACGGGAAATTCGGGCGTGAAGATGACTGGGCCGTATGAGTATGTGCCGCCGGTTTATTGGCTGACGGACAAGATCGCGGGCGGGGCGTACGGGTACAACACGGAGACGAGCCCGGGGCCGGCGATTCCGCCGCGCGAATCGCTCGAGCGATTTATTCCCAAGGAGCATTTGTGGCCGATTGACGACGTGTGGAATTACCACTCGGGCGGCGAGCGATTTACGACCGTGAATGTTTTTACGGATGGCTTGACCAAGCGGTATGGGGCGGCTACTTCGCTGGACGACTACGAACGCAAGGCTCAGGCGATGACTTACGATGGGCAGAGAGCGATGTTTGAGGCTTATGGGCGGAACAAGTACACGTCCACAGGAGTGATTCAGTGGATGCTGAACAATAGCTGGCCGTCGTTGATCTGGCATTTATACGATTATTATTTGGTGCCTGCGGGCGGATATTTTGGGACGAAGAAGGCGATGGAGCCGGTGCATGTGCAGTATTCGTATGACGACAATTCGGTTGCGGTGGTCAACAGTACGTATGAAGCGCTTAGGGGAGTGAAAGTCAGCGCGAAGATTTACAACATAGATGCGGCGGAAAAAGCTTCGCACGATGTAATGCTGGACTTGGCTGCCGATAGCAGCACAAAGGCGTTCGATTTGCCGAAAGTGGATGGGCTCTCGAAGACTTACTTTCTGCGGCTGCAGTTGAGCGATGCGGCGGGAAAACGGCTTAGCGATAATTTTTATTGGTTGTCGACCAAGGCGGACACTCTTAATTGGGCGAAGCAGCAGGATACGGTGTATACGCCGCAGGCGGAGTTTGGGGATCTTACCGGGCTTGGTTCGCTGCCGGAGGTGAAATTGAACGCAAACGTCGTTTCTAAAAACGGGTCGGAGACGGTGACTGTTTCGAATCCGAGTAACTCTGTCGCGTTCATGGTTCATTTGCGAGTGACGAAAGGCAAGGGAGGGGAAGACCTTACGCCGATTTTTTGGGAGGACAATTATTTTTCGCTTTTGCCGGGGGAAAGCCGGACTGTGACCGCGAAGTTTGATGGAAGTTCCTTAGGAGGCAAAGAGGCCGTTGTGGAATTGGACGGATGGAACGTGTCGGCGGCTACTTTAGGGGCGCCTCAGAACTAGTGTGGTTAGTTTCAAGAAGGCGAAATGTGCGCGTATTTTAAGTCGCCCGGATAAGGACGGGCACGGCGTGCCGTGCCCCTACGAGGAATGATTTGGCGGACATCTCGATGAGCGGGCGCTGGCTTCGGTGGGCGTTTTTCGTTTGCGCGTATTTATGGATTGGGCTGAGCTTCGCTTCTCGTGTGGTGGGGCAGGATTCGAGGCTTGGGGCGGCGATTCTTGCTATTCAGCAATCTATAGAGAAGAGTGGAGCTGACGTCGGCGTCGCTTTTCGCACTTTGGATGGGAAGACGGAATGGTTCTTTCGAGCGGATGAGCCGTTTCACGCTGCTAGCACGATGAAAGTTGCTGTTTTGATCGAATTGTTTCATCAGGTGCACGAGGGAAAGCTGAAGCTAGACGATTCGCTGCTCATAAAAAACGAATTTCATAGTTTGGTGGATGGGTCGGTTTATACGCTCGATCCTGGGGATGATTCGGAAGTGGATTTGTATAAGGCTGCGGGGCAGACGCGGACATTGCGGCAGCTTTGCGAATTGATGATTACTGTTAGCAGCAACCTGGCGACGAATCTTTTGATCGAAAAACTGGGTGTGGAAAATATTCGAGCTACTGTTCATTCTTTGCATGCTGATGGCATGAATGTTTTGCGGGGTGTGGAGGACGGTAAAGCGTTCGCGAAAGGGTTGAATAACACGACGACGGCTCGCGGGCTCCAGCAGCTGATGGATGCGATCGCTAGGGGAGCAGCGGTCGATCAGGAATCTTCGCACGCGATGATCGAAATTCTTGAGCGCCAGACATTTAATGAGTGCATACCCGCGGGACTTCCTCCTGGCATCCGCGTGGCGCACAAGACTGGAGAGATCACCAAGATTCATAATGATGCTGCGATTGTTTTTGCGCCGAGGCCTTTTGTTTTGGTGATTCTGGTGCGCGGGATTGCCGATCAGAAGGAGAGCGCGGCGCTGATGGCGGATATTACGAGGCAGATTTATGAGGCTACGCAGTAGGGGTACTCAGTGGGCTGGCTGGGGATTTGGTTTTGCGGAATTTAGTGGCACAGGCTTAAGAGCAAAGACTTAAGAGCACAGACTGAAGTCTGTGCCACCCAAAATACTGGGCCACGGGAGGGGCACGGGCTGTTTGGTGTGGCGAAAAGCGGCAGCAGAGCTGCCGCACTCCATATCGGGCGGCAACCTTGCACAACCTTGGTCCGCGTGAGAGTCATCAAATATGGTGGGCTTGGATGACAGGCGCTGGGCTGGTGGATGGGGGAAGCGGCGCGGGCTCATGACTTTGGAGAGCGTCGTACGAGAGGGATAGGTTAATGAGGAATTCGGCGAAGACGGTCGTCGCGATCGCGCTTGGGTTATTTTTTGCGGGCGCGGCGGTGGCGGATACGCTGGAGTTGAAGGATGGGCGAGTGCTCCAGGGGCGGTATTTGGGCGGGACGCAGGCGGTGCTGCGATTTGAGATTAATGGGGATGTGCAGACTTTTAGTGTGAATGATGTTGTCGGGGTCACGTTTACAGGAGCTTCGGGTAAATCGAGCGCTCCAGCTGTTGCGGCCGCCGCAGATGCTGTCCCTCAAGCTGCGCCGCCTGCGGCCCCTTCAGATCCGCCACCGCCTGCGCCCGTGGAAGCTGCGCCACCGGCTGCGCCGGCGGATACTTCGGCTGCTTCCGCTGCGCCTCCTGCAGATGCTTCTCAGCCGCCGGTTACTTCGCAGGACGTTCCGCCGCCTCCCCCTGCGGCTGCGAAGCCGGCACCCGCAGCTCCGCAACCTCTTGCAGCTCCTGGGGCTGTGCACGCCTCTACGGCGCAAGACCCGGCTGCACAATATGGCGAAGTGACGATTCCTGCGGGACAAGTGCTTTTGGTCCGCATGATTGATGGCGTGGATTCCTCGAGGAACCAGGTTGGCGATGTTTTCCACGCCAGCCTTGAGACGGACCTTTACGTCAACAACACGCTTTTGGCGCGGAAGGGTACGGACATTTATGGGCGGCTTGCAAACGTGCAAGAAGCGGGCAAGCTTTCGGGAAGCGCAGAGTTGCAGCTGGAGCTCATGCGCATTGTGATTGATGGGCACGATTATTCGCTGGTCAGCAGCGACTACAGTTTGAAGGGGCAGGGACGCGGTGCAGACACGGCTAAGAAAGTGAGCGGCGGGGCCATCTTTGGAGCCATCATTGGAGCGATCGCTGGCGGCGGAAAAGGGGCTGCGATTGGGGCGGGGGCAGGATCGGCGGCAGGCGCCGGAGTACAGATATTCACCAAGGGCGAAAAGGTGAAAGTGCCGAGCGAAACATTGCTGGAATTCAGGTTGCAGCAGCCTGCGATGGTCACGCCGACGGAGCGGTAGGCGTAGATTTCCGCGGAAAATGGCCGGAATACGGTTGGCGGAGATTTCCACAAGTTGTGCCAAAGCGTTAACGAATTGGAATCACGCCCGGCAAATTCTCCCTTGCTCTTCCTACTGTTAGTGACTAAGCTACCCCCTCGACCTTGGAGAGCCATCGTGCCTAAAGAAAAACCACGCGTAAACATCGGAGAAGTCATCAAGTCGTATCGCAGCCAGAGGGGATTGTCGCAAGGAGACATCGAGCGCCGCACCGGGCTGTTGCGCTGCTACCTCTCGCGCGTTGAGAACGGGCACACTGTGCCGTCGCTCGAGACGCTCGCAAAGATTGCGGAAGCCATGGATATCTCGCTCGCGGATTTTTTCCCGGGGACGGAGACGCCGCGCGACCGCGAGACGCAGAAGATGCTGGGCGAGCTTTCGCAGGACGAAATTCGCTTTTTGGCGGAGATCAAGAGGTTCAGCACGACTCTTTCGGATGGGGATAAGCGGTTGGTGCTGGCTATGATTCGGAAGATGGCGACTTTGATTCCCCCGCCGGTTTCGAAGAAGTTGGTGATTCGGCGGACGACTACGGTTTGAGGAAGATGACGGCTCACAGCTGACAGTCGACAGTTAAAAGTTAAAGCAGGAGTTCAGAAGGGCGCGCTTGCGACGGTTGTCGTGGGCGCGTTTTTTTTTGCGAAGCGGGGATTTAGAGTTGAACATTGTTAGGAGAGTGGTGCGCGAAGGTTTTGCGCGTGAGCCAGAGGGAGGGGCAAGCACCTCCCCTACAGAGATGGAGTGGACGGTTCCGTGGGCAGACTATACAGGGCGGAGTGAGATCTGGGCCGTGGAGGGGTTCGGATTGGTTGTGGAGTCGTAAGAGTGGCTGTAAGAAAGCGGCAGCAGAGCTGCCGCACTCCATGGTGTTAGGTTTGGCCGCGGATTAGGCGGATGGCGTCGGGGAGGGCCGCGCCTGTGCGGGCTGGCGAGGAGGCGCGGGCCGCTTCCGCGTCTTCGGGATCGAGTTGTCCTTCGCCGGGGGCCAGGAAGAGATTGCTCTCGACTTCGTGTTGCTTGGTGTAGAGGTCGTAGTAGCGGCCGGCGGCGGCGTAGAGGGAGGCGTGGTTGCCGCGCTCGATGATGCGGCCTGCTTCGACTACCAGGATTTGTTCGGCGCGGCGAATTGTGGAGAGGCGATGGGCGATCACAAAGGTTGTGCGTCCGCGCATTAGGTAGCGAAGGCCTTCCTGGATTAGGGCTTCGGATTCGGAATCGAGGCTGGAAGTGGCTTCGTCGAGGATAAGGATGCGCGGATCGGCGAGGATGGCGCGCGCGATGGAGACGCGCTGCTTTTGGCCGCCGGAGAGTCTGACGCCGCGTTCGCCGACGAGAGTGTCGTACTTTTTCTCGAAGGCTTCGGCAAATTCGTCGACGCGCGCGATGTGGCACGCGGCAAGGATTTCTTCTTCGCTGGCTTCGGGACGTGCGAAGGCTACGTTTTCACGAATGGTGCCGTCAAAGAGAAAAGTTTCTTGCAGGACGACGCCGAGCTGCGTGCGGTATGAGTTTAGTTTTACTGTGGCGAGATCGATTCCGTCGACGAGGACGCGTCCGGTGGATGGGACGTAGAATGCCGCGATTAGTCCGATGATTGTCGATTTGCCAGCGCCCGAAGGGCCGACCAAGGCTGTGACTGTTCCCGGCTGCGCTTCGAAACTTACTTCATGCAGAACTTCCTTGCCGGAGTCGTAGGAAAAATTTACGTTTTCCATGACGATTTGGCCATTGATGCGCTCCATGGTGACGATGCGGCGCGGGTCTTCATCTTCTTTCGTTTCGTTGAGGATTTCGCGGGTGCGCTCGAGGCCGGTGATGGCTTCCGTGATTTGCGTGCCGATCGCGACAATCTGAAACACCGGGGCAATCAGGAACCCGAGGAAAAGATTGAACGCAAACCAATCGCCCAGGGTCATGCTGCCGCTGAGAATTTTGTGGCCGCCAAGTTCGAGCATGAGAGCGCTGACAACTCCGAGGAGGGTGGCGCCGGAGAGGCTCATGATGGAGGTGGCGGTGATGGTTTTTAGGACATTGTCGAGCAGCCGCTGGACGCCGGCGCCGAAAATCGTCTCTTCGCGCTCCTCGGCGTGATAGCCCTTCACGACGCGCACTCCCCCGAGCGATTCGGTGAGGCGGCCCGTCACTTCGGCCGTAATTTTTGGGCGCGCGCGGAAGATGGGGCGAATCGTGGAGAAGGCTTTGCTGATGCCAAACCCAAAGACCAGCAGGATCGAGAATGCCACGCCTGTCAGCAGGACGCTGGCGTGAATCAAATAAACCAGCGCGAAGACGGCGGTCATAAGGCCGCCGACGAACTCGACGAGGCCGGTGCCCACGAGATTGCGCACGCCTTCGACGTCGCTCATGATGCGGGAAACGAGGACGCCGGTTTTATTTGAATCGTAAAAGGAGATGGGCAAGCGGCCGATGTGCGCTTGCACGCGGCGGCGCAGCTCGGTGATCATCTTTTGCGCGGATTTGGAGAGAAGCTGCGTTAGCGTGAACGAAGTTAGCCCTTGGATGATGGTGGCGCCGAGGACGGCGAGGACGATCGGAGTCAAAAGATAGACTTGATGCCTGATGGCGACGTTATCGACAAAATATTTGGTGGATGCGGGGAGGACGAGGCCGCAAACGCGGTTGATGGCCATTAAGCCGAAGCCAAGGATAAGCAAGCCGCGGCGCGGATGGATCAGCGCCCAGACATCGGGTAGCGCCTTCCAAGCGTTCTTACGCTTTTCGGATTTCGTGGCCGTGGCTGATTTTGTGTCCGATGCCATAATTTGAGGCCGGTGCGATGTTCTTTCTTGGATGCGCATGGAAGAAGGTAGAGTACATTTCAAACGGAGTCGGAACAAGCATGGCCTGCGGCTCCTGGAGACAAGCAGACTTCACATGGGACGTTAGCGGAAGACGACCGCGGTACAACGTCAGGTGCGGCAGCGACTAATCAGCGGCGGCGCCGCCGCGAGGAACTTGTGCTGCGGCTGGACGCTCCAGGTTCAAGACGCTGGAGATGAACTCGCTTACGGTGATGCCCAAGTGGCCCCAGAGACGGCGTTTGAGGCTGGTGTAATCCTGGGTGCCGCTGAAGAGATCGCTCATCAATTGGCGGAAGACTGCGCTGCGGTTCATGAATTGAACCATGCGCGTGGTGACTGCCGTTCCGAGGAACGAGCCGCGGTAGAAGCGGCGCACGATGCGCGCGGCAAATTCCAGTTCCGAAGAGAACGCCGCCCTGACCCACGCTGTGTATTTTTCCGGGCAGCCTTCCGCGAGCGAACGGCCCAGCAGTTCACCGGAGCGCATCGCGTAGAAAAGGCCTTCGCCCGTGAGCGGGTCAACCCAGGCCGCGGCATCGCCAACCATCGCCCAATTCTTGCCCATCACGGGGCGATCAGAAAGAGTGCTTTCTTTTGGAGACGGCAGAACGTGGCTGTAAAACTGCGCGTCCAGCGTCGGGAGCCCGTATTTCTCAACGAAAGCGCTGAGATGCGTCTTGAGCTCCGCGCTGGTATGCGAGGCCATGCTTCCGCAAATACCGACGGAAAGATGGTCGCAGCGCGGAAAGGACCAGATGTAGCCTTCGAAGTGCGGAAGAAATTTCACGATGATGGAGTCGGCAGTCTGAGGAATGAAGTAGCCCTGCGTCATTTCCAACTCGTCGCGCTGGAGGGCGCGGGTTTCCGGCAGAATTTGATTGCGGGCGCCTGCGGCCAGGACGAGGAAATCGGCGCTGCGCCATTCGCCATCGACGGAGTAGCGCGGCTTTGTGGTGCTGGTGTCAACGTCAAGAACATGCGCTTGCTGAACTTCGCAGCCGGCGGCTTTGGCGCGGTCCAGCAACATGCCATTCAACACCCTGCGCGAATAGATCACGATGGGGTGGGTCATTTCCAGGTTGGCGCGCTGATCGTTGCTGCTGATGAGTTCGACGGAGCGGACCAGTTTTTTGGGATAAGGATTGTCGAGCAGGAAAGGGAAGCACTGGACGGCCTTATGGGTTAGACCTCCGCCGCAGGGTTTTTCCCAGGCGAGGCGCTGATCAAAAATCTGGACTTTATGTCCCGCGCGCGCGAGCTGCTCACCGCACATCGCGCCGGAAGGTCCGCCGCCGACGATCGCTATCTCTGCCATGGTCCTATCTCGTCTCGCTGATGGCCTTGAACTCCGTCGCTGGACAAGGATACCTGCAGGCGGCGACCGGGATTGGCTATCAATTTTTCCAGGTAATGGGCCCCATCAAGTGGTGGGGAAGACCACCAGGCAAAACCCGGCGAGGAGTATAGCACCGAAAAGGGCTGCGGCCGCGGGGGAGGCGGTAACTTCCCGGACAACTTTCATGCCCCACGCCTGGAGGAGACAAAAGAGCGCAAAGGAGGGCGCGAGCAGGACCAAGAGGATTTCGCCGCTGTGCAAGACGAAGAGGGCGGCGACGATGGCGCCCCAGGCGAGAAGGCGTAGGAGGAGAGCTGTAGGCACTCGACGCGTGGCGTTGTTTGGTGAGGACGGGCCTAAGAGCAATTCTTCCGCAGCGTGATATGGGAGCACGGCAATGCAGAACGGAAGAAAACGCGCCCAACGTGGAGCGGTCAGCCAGGCTTCGCTGAAGGTCAAATCGAGCCAGGCGGTGATCAAGAAATGCAGAAGCAACGCCGCGAATAGCGCGAGGAGAATGGTGAAGTGAAGCGATCGGGCGGGCTGGGCGCCGTTGGGGCCTGTGGCGAATAAATTTCGCAGAGAATTCCAATGCAAGACGAGAAGGACGGTTCCGAAAACTAGCAGAAAGCTTGCGAAGTAGTCGCCTTGGAATAAATGCAGAGCGCGGAGAGGGGTGGAATAGGAGAGGAGGCCGACTGTTCCGAGAGCGACGATTGCATATTCGAGAAAAACGCGTGGCTTGACGCTGGTCGAAGCGGTTTCGGCGACTGGCGCTGCCTGATCTTTATTCTGCAACATTTCACGTAGAAAAGGTCCCGCCAACAACAGTATCCCTGCGAAGCCAGCTAAGAATCCGAGAACTCCCCGGTGGGAAGGCAGAGTGGGCCGCGATTCCAAGTGCAGGACGCGAGCCGCCCAATTTTGGGCGTCGGACATCGCTGTGACGTCGAACAAAATGCTGACGTGGTCGGATCGCGGAATCACGACATACTGACTCGTACCGTCGCCGGGAGCGGGCAGCAAATTCTTGACAGCGGTGCGGATTCTTTCGGGTTCCCAGGCCGCGCTCATTAACAGAGAGTGGGCGGGGAGCGCGCCGAAATCGTGAAAGGGCATCATCTCAGGCGAGATTCCGCGTATGGGGCGCATTGGAGCTGGAGAAAACGCGACAACGCCGGCGACCGGAATTTGCGAAGCGACACGCAATGCAATGGCGCCGCCCAACGAATGTCCAGCAAGGATGGTGCGTTCCGGATCGAGCAGGCCGCGCGCGATAAGTTCGCGAACCAGATTTTCGGAGCATTTATCCGACCGCTCATACGAAAAAGGGCCGTCGGTGCGACCGTGACCCGGCAAGTCCGGAACAAAGACGCGCAAACCTTGCGAAGCGAAGCCCGCCGTGATGTACGACATGATGCGCTTATTTGCTGATAGGCCATGAAGAAGAACGACGTAGCCTTGCGGCGTGCTTGCCGCTGGCTGGCCCATGGGCTCGACGATGTCCGTCACCAGGCGGCATCCACCGGCGTCAATGCGAAAAGTATGGGATTGGTAGGGAACGGCGAGGGCCAGCGACAAGCCAAGGACACAAAGTCCGACGCCGGCAACGGCGCGGGCCATTTTATTTGATTTCATGAGTAGCGCCCGGCGTGCAGGTGCTTGGCGCGCGGTGCGTGATAAACTAGGGTTTCAACTAACGCTAGGGCGATTTTTGCGTGGGACTTCATGGAGTTCCTTTGAACCCGGAGATACTGAGTCTCGACGAAGCGATTTTGCGGTTTGGACCAGGGAAACGCAATGGCCGCCGCGTTGTGTTCACTAACGGGTGTTTCGATTTGCTGCACCCTGGGCACATTGCGAGCCTCGAGAAGGCGCGCTCGCTTGGGGATGTGCTGATTGTGGGCCTCAACAGCGACGCCAGCGTGCGCCAGTTGAAAGGCGCCGGACGCCCCGTACTGCCGGAGCGCGAGCGTGCCGAAATTCTCGCCGCGCTTGAGTGCGTGGACGCTGTGGTGATTTTCGACGAGCTTACGCCACGCGAGGTGATTGCGCGACTGCTTCCGGACATTTTGGTTAAAGGCGGGGACTGGGCAAGCGATCAAATCGTAGGCCGCGAGGAAGTAGAAGCCGCCGGTGGCCGTGTCGTTTCCATTCCCGTCGTCGCAGGTTATTCCACCACGGAAATTCTTCGAAAAATCCGCGAAGGCGCTCCCACCCCTCGCGTGGAAGCCTGACGCGCGCGCATGATTCTGCCTGCCGTTCGCGAGCGATTGGATGCTGTGCTCCGCCACCCGTCGGTGGAAGGAGCGCTGGGCGCTTTGCGCGCTGGGGCGCAGCACATCTCGCTTTCTGGCTTGCACGATGTTGCCAAGGCTCTTCTGGCTGCGTATCTCACGCATGAGCTGAGGCGCCCGGCGTTTTTCATTACCGATTCGAATCGCCGCGCGGAGGCCCTTGCGGAAACGGTGCGTTTTTTCGCGAGCATTTTTCCCGGCGTTAGCGGAGGAGTGGCCACGCTCCCGGCCTTCGATACGCTACCGTGGGAATCGCAGAGTCCGCATCCCGACATCCTCGAACGGCGCGCGGCGACGCTCTTTCGCCTGACGGACGGGCAAGTTTCGCTGGTCATCGCTCCGGTGCAAGCGGCACTTTGGCGTTTTCAAGACGCAACTTTGTATTTGTCGCTGGCGCGCACGCTTACCAAAGACGCAGAAGTTCCGCTGGAAGAATTCGTCGCGCATCTGGCAGGCGTGGGATACACGCGGACGGAAATGGTGGAACTGCCCGGGCAATTTGCCATGCGTGGGGGCATCGTGGACGTGTTTTCCGCGGAGGCGCCACGGCCGGTAAGGATTGAGCTGTTGGGAGATACGGTCGAATCTGTGCGCGAATTTGATCCGCGCACGCAGCGGTCGATCGCACCCGTGCAGCGCACGACACTTTTGCCGCTCACGGAATGGAACGTAGCTATGCTTGTCGGCGCAACACAATCGGCGGCTCCATCCTGGGAAGCTACCTCGTTCTTCGGTCCTTCCGAGAACAGCGGCCAAAGTTCGCTGTTCGAATTGGCCGAGAGCTCACTGAAGCCCATCGTCTTTTTGGACGAGCCGCAAAATCTGCGCGACGCCGCGGAACAACATCTCGCGCACGCCACGGCGATCTACGAGCGCCACGGCAGCGCAAGCGCACCCGCGGCTTCGCACTTCTTTATGGACGAGGCGGAGTTTGCTGCCGCACTTGCGAAAACCTCTCAAGCGCATCTCGAGCAGCTCGCCGTCAACATCGGATCCGCTCCTCAATTTGAACTCTCTTCACGGCCGAGCTCGCGCTTTCATGGCGATGTTGTGGCTTGCATGGGGGCGGTTAAGTCGCAGCTCGCGTCGGGCGGAAAAGTGTTTCTCACTGCTGCAAGCACCGGCGAACTTGAACGGCTTGCCGACATTTCCCGCGAGTACGATGTGCCGTACGTTTTAGGGGAATCCGAAAACGCCGCTGCGGGTTTCACAGCTGAGGGAGCACTGGAGACTGCTGGGCTGCTGCTGATGCGCGCGCCGTTTGCCGAAGGCGTCGCCTTCCCGGAAGTGAAGCTTACGATTTTTGGTCACGCCGATCTTTTCGACGTTGCGCCGACTGTTGAACGTCCTAGCCACAAAATTCGCACTTCAGGATTTTTCACCGACTTCGCCGAATTGAAGCCCGGCGATTTCATCGTTCATGTCGATCACGGCATCGGGCAATTCGAAGGCCTGCGTCAAATCGAATCGGATGGCCATCGCGGCGAGTTCATGCTGCTGCGCTACGCTGACGACGCGCGCCTCTATGTGCCGCTGGAGCGCATGGACCTGGTGCAAAGCTATCGCGTAGTTGAAGGCTCGCACCCGACGCTCGACAAGCTGGGCGGGACGGGTTGGAACACGCGCAAAACGCGCGTCCGCAAATCGCTGGAAGATATGGCGGACCAGCTTTTAACTCTCTACGCCGCACGCAAGACGGCGCAAGGTTTTGCGTTTTCCGCAGATGGCAATTTCCAGCGCGAATTTGAAGACGCGTTCGAATTTGAGGAAACGGCAGACCAGAACACCGCCATCGCGGACATCAAGCGCGATATGGAGCGGCCCACGCCGATGGACCGGCTGCTCTGCGGCGATGTGGGTTACGGAAAAACGGAAGTTGCCATGCGGGCGGCTTTCAAAGCGGTATCCGACAGCAAGCAGGTTGCGGTTCTTGCGCCAACGACTGTGCTGGCGTTCCAGCATTTCGAAACTTTCAAACAACGATTCGCCGCGTTTCCGGTACGAATCGAAATGCTGAGCCGTTTTCGCAGCGCCGCCGAACAAAAGAAAATTCTGGCCGATCTCGAAGCCGGCAAAGTGGATGTAGTGATTGGCACGCACCGACTCATCTCGAAAGACGTAAAGTTCCAGGACCTCGGGCTGCTCGTGGTGGACGAAGAGCAACGATTCGGGGTCGCGCACAAAGAGCGACTCAAAGAGATGCGGCAGAATGTTGACGCGCTCGCACTTTCTGCGACGCCGATTCCGCGCACGCTGCACATGTCTCTTGTGGGATTGCGTGATATGTCCGTGATCGAAACTCCGCCGCGCGACCGCCTGGCGATTCAGACGGTGGTCGCTTCCTTTCAGGAAGATCTGGTGAAGCACGCGATCGAAACCGAATTGGCGCGCGAAGGGCAAGTCTATTTCATCCACAACCGCGTCGAATCGATCTATTCGCTCGCTGCGCTGGTGCAAAAACTGGTGCCGAAAGCGCGCGTTGTGGTTGGCCACGGCCAAATGGGCGAGAAAGAGCTCGAAAGCGTAATGCTGAAATTCATCCGCGAAGAAGCAGACGTAATGGTGGCTACGACGATCGTCGAAAACGGTCTGGACATCCCCAAGGCCAACACAATCCTTATCAATCGCGCCGATCGACTCGGACTTGCCGAACTTTATCAACTCCGAGGACGAGTCGGCCGCTCACATCAACGCGCCTACGCGTATCTTCTCGTTCCTCCCGACACATCTCTTTCCGAGATTGCCCGCAAGCGGCTCTCCGCTATGAAAGAGTTCAGCGAGCTGGGCGCGGGCTTCCGCATCGCCGCACTCGATCTTGAGCTTCGCGGTGCAGGCAACATGCTGGGCCGCCAACAGCACGGCCACATTGAAGCCATCGGATTTGACATGTACTGCCAAATGCTCGAACGTGCTGTCTCCAAACTGAAGGGCGAAGAATCGGGCCCCGAGCTGCGCACCACGCTGAGCCTCGGCCTGGACGTCCGCATCCCAGAAAACTACATCCCCAGCGAAAATCTCCGCCTGCGCACGTACAAACGCATTTCTTCGATCGCCAGCGACGTGGAAAAGCAAGACGTCCACCGCGAACTAGCCGACCGATTCGGTGCTCCTCCCGCCACGGTAGAAAACCTTTTGGAGTATGCCGTCCTCAAATCGATGTGTGAGCGCCTGCGCATTTCCGCGGTCGAACGCCAGGGAAACCGCATTGCCATCCGTTTTCACGCGGAGACCCCGCTGGACCCCGCTACGCTGGTCAAGGTGGTGCGTTCGCGGAAGGGCATCAAACTAGATCCCAGCGGCGTTCTTTGGCTGGAAACCACTCGGGGAGAGTCGGTCCCGGGCGCTCTGAGAAACGTATTGCTAGGCCTTCAAGGCCAGAGCTAAACTCTATAGGTGAGGAACTACATGCGTAATCTTTCGTTTATCGCGGCGCTATTCGCCGCCTTGCCGCTCGCGGCGCAGCAGCCCGCCCCGCCGACGCCGCCTCCGCAAACACAGAATCCACCGGCTAAACCGACGCTTGAAAAGCCCGATGAGGCTCCCGCTGACGCTCCTAGCGCCGCTCCTGCCAAGGCCGCGCCCAAGAAGACGGCTCCAGCGCCGGCCAAGAAGCCTGCCACCGCGGTCGCTGAACCCGAGGGCAAAGTCGTCGAAGAAATCGTCGCGCGCGTCAACAATGAAGTGATTACCCGCTCCGAGTTCGAACACGCCAAGGTGACTTCCGCGGAAGATGCGAAAAACGATTGCCAGAACCGTTGCACGCCCGAGCAGTTGAATGCGCGCATCGAGGACCTCCAGAAGAACGCCCTGCGCGATCTGATTGACCAATCCCTGCTTGTGCAGCGTGCCAAGGACATGGGGATCAGCGTAGAGCCGGAAGTCATAAAGCAGCTCGACCAAATCCGAATTGAAAACAAATTGCCCAGCATGGAGGCTCTCGAAGAGGCGGTCTCCAAACAGGGCGGCATGAACTGGGAAGATTTCAAGAACAACATCCGCAACGGTCTGCTTACGAAAAAGGTGATCAGCAGCGAAGTGGGCTCGCACATTAATGTGGGCAAAGAAGAAATTCAAAAATATTACGACGAGCACAAGGCAGACTTTATTCGACCCGAACAAGTCGCTCTCCGTTCCATTGAAATCAATACCGCCGGGAAGGACGAGGCAGAAGTTGCGGAGTTGAAGAAGAAGGCGGACACGGCCTTAAAGCGCATCCAGGATGGAGAGGACTTCGGGGAAATCGCCAAGAGGTTTTCGGATGGTTCCACCGCCAAACAGGGTGGCTATCTGGGCATTTACAAGCGGGGCGAACTCTCGAAGGAACTGGAAGACACGGTTTTCGCCATGAAGAAGAACGGCCTGACTCCGGTGATGGAAACAAAACAGGGCTTCCTGATCATGGAGGTCCTTGAGCATTATGACGAAGGCGAACAATCGGTTGCAAAAGTCCAAAACGAAATCGAGGGAAAGATCTACGACCAGCGTTTGGAGCCGGCGCTCCGGGAATATTTGAAGACCCTTCGCGAAGAGAGCTACGTGGTGATCAAGCCCGGCTATCAGGATATTGCCGGGGGCGGCAACTCCGAGATTCAGGAAGTGAGCGCCACCCCTGAAGTGACCAAAACGAAGAAGGGCCACAAGAAATATCTGTTGTTTGGCAAGAAACCCGGCGACTCGGGCAACTGATGAAGACGTCTTTCGTTAGCGAACTCGGCAGCGAACAGACCATCGCTTCTTTTTTCCTCGTCAACGAAAAAGAAATTCGCAACTCTCGCGCGGGAAAGTCCTACTTGCGGCTTGATCTCGGCGACCGCAGCGGCACTATCGAAGCCGTCATGTGGGATCAGTTCGAGACCCCGGCAAAAGAAATTGGACGCGGCGACGTGATCAAGGTGATTGCGCGCGTCGAGAGCTACCGCAATAAACTACAACTCACCTTGCAGCAGCTCCGGATCGCCAAGCCCGAGGAAGTCGACCTGGCCGATTTTCTGCCGCACACCAAGGAAGATATTGGCAAGTTATGGGCGCAACTGCTCGAATATGCGAATTCCATCGAGAATCCGTGGCTTGCCAAATTGGTGAAGGGAATTATCACTGACCCTGCGATAACCGCACGCTACAAACGCGCGCCCGCCGCTAAGGTCATGCATCATGCTTATATTGGCGGCTTGCTCGAGCACGTAATCGGACTTTGCGGTTTGGCAAAGCAAGTTGCGATTCACTATCCGGAACTGAACAAGGATTTGTTGCTGACTGTCGCTATCCTCCACGACGTCGGCAAACTCGATGAACTCTGCTACGACCGGGCGATCAGTTACACCACTGAAGGGCAGTTGCTTGGCCACATTGTCATGGAAATCGAAACGGTCAGCAAAGCGATGGACGCCATCGAAGGTTTCCCTGTAAATCTGAAAACCGTTGTCCAACATCTGCTGATCAGCCATCATGGCCAGTACGAGTTCGGCTCGCCCAAATTGCCGATGATCCGCGAGGCCATGGTGTTCCACTACCTGGATGACATGGATTCAAAGATGGCTGCGGTGCGGTCTTCGCTGGCTGCCGATTCCGGGGAAGAGGACTGGTCTGCCTACAGCCCTGCGCTTGGGCGGAAATTTCTGAAGCTCGACGCCTTCCTGAAGGGCTCGAACGACAAATCCTGAACTGTGGTGGAGTGGCAATCTATTTAGAAGGCTCCATCTATCTTCGAAGTGTCCTGCTAGATTGTTGCCAACTGTGAGCGGCGGCCTGCGGCGTAGTCATTCAACGCGGCGTTTGCGTTGGTGATGATGGTGAGCGCGTCGGCGACAGCGGCAACATCCGCGCCACGCAAAACAAAATACATTTCGTCCTCGCTGAGACCGGTGTAAACGCGGTTACCCATGCAGCCAAGGCTGAGAATCGCGCCATGCTGCAGCGAAGCAGGGAGCGCCATACACGTCGGTCGCCCTAGAGCTGGAGCACCGCTGCTGACGCCGGCGCGATTTGCCGCTTCGCTTAGCAGCATCGCTCCGGATGGTTTGCAGGCAAAGAGCACTACATCTGGCGCAACAGGTGCGTCGCCAAGAGGTGCGTAAACGATCGCTGCCGGAGCTTTTGCCAAGCGCGGAATCTGCGGGATCTCTTCCGGTTTCACGTAGCCCAGGTCAAACATCATCTTCAGTGTTTGCTCGGTTTCTTTCTCGCGTTCCGGCGACAGCGTGATGTTGTGCGTGTAGGCGCCAACGGCGCAGTTGAAATGATTTTCTGGCACGGTGTAGAGAACCGCGCCGTTCGCCGCGAGGCGCCAAAAGCTGCAGCCTGAGGGCTCGGTTCCGTCAAACCTTTTCACATTCGTTGGCGCTGCATCTAAAAACGACACCGCTACTGGACGGCGTGAAAGTCTTACCGCCGAGCTGATTTTCTCCTCGAGTTGTTTCCAATTGGTCTGTGCGCTCATGGTCTGGGTCCTCTTCCGTGGGTTAGCAAACATAACACGCCAAGTCCCCTCGCTCACCGTCAATTTGATTTGCGGAACGCCGATGGCGTACGTTTCGATGTCCGCTTCGCGCGCGCCACGCATCCAGCTAACAGGCAGCTCTTGCGGACCGATGAATATTTTGGGGCGGAAATAGATTCAAAGGAGTCTTGAGGCGAACAAGAGAGTCAAAACCCGCACCCTTAAAACCGAAGGGCGCGGCACACCGTCAGCCTATGCGCCACCCGTCCTAGAACAAAACCGCAATACAAAGTCGCGTTGGGCAAAATCAGCGAGAGAAGGCAAACAGGTTATGCAATTTCTCGAACACGTGAGATATATCGCGGTTGTGAACGAGAAAGTACAAATCTATAAACCACCCGCTTGATGCTTTTCCAAAAGCATCGTACTTGAAACAGATGCAATCCCGGCGAGGACTTCAGAAAGTTTTTGTAACCATAACGATGTTCGGCGAGTCCCATCTGTAGACGATTCGCCCCCGAAAGGGGGCAAAGAGGGAGGCGTACAAAGACATGTGACGCCTCCCGTTCAAAACTCCTTGCCTTCAAACGATGAGCCTCTTCCACAATTATCAGAAAAAATGAGAGAACATTTTTTGCTCGCCGCTGTAACCGCGTGGACCCACAATCCATCAAATTATAAGAAGTAAAAAATGATAGGACTCTGCGGGAAGAAGCGCGTTTTCTTGCGTCTCAGTTCCTGGAGAGGACGAAAGAGAGCTGTCTATGAAAGTGTCGAGGGTTTCATCGCTGTTGCTTGGAAGTTCTTTGTTGTTTGCTGTTAGCGCATTCGCGGGAAACACCATCAAGAAGTCGCTTCATTTCTCTGAAAGCGTCAGCGTCGAGGGAACGAAGCTGGCGCCCGGTGATTACAAGGTCGAATGGAGTGGTTCTGGTCCGGACGTGAAGCTAAACATTCTCAAAGGTAAGGAAACCGTGGCCAGCGTACCGGCACGAATCGTGCCAGAGAGCACTTCGAATAACCAAGATGGCTATGCGCTCACGCCAGGAGCGGACGGCCGCCAATCGCTCACCGTGGTTTTCTTCACCGGCGAAAAATACGACCTGAAAATCGGCCAAGCGTCGAATGGAAACAACACCCAGGGTGCAAATCCCAGCGGCTCAAACTGACGATTCCGAAGAATTGAGTACGAGTCGAACCTGAAAATGTGAGGGGCCTGACGAAGGCCCCTTTTACATTTCTCCGTAGGATAAAATCAGATAATGATGTTGAGGCGTGGGAACCGGACGCCGTTACTTCGTGCGCGCCGTTCTTGTTGCATCGACCATCCGAACTGGCCGCGGTTACCGGAAACTGGCCTGCCGGGTGGCAATCGTCTCAGAAACAAGCAAGTCTCAGCGGGGCTGACGCTCCATTAGTCTCAGTTGTCACCATTGGACCCGCCCCAGGCCATCTCAATTTCTACGACACCGCTTTTCTCGACTACGCCTTGTCGGCCTGTAGCGCGAAAGCCTGCGCGTTCATAGCATCGTCTGGCGCGCTCATTGTTCTCGACTACTTTGAGTCGCACCTGCGTCGCGCCGACTTCGGCCGCCCAAGATTTAACAGATCCCACCAGCGCGTCCGCTGCGCCTGTGCCCCGTTGATTCGCGTGGACCCACATAGCCATCAAGTGAACCACCGAGGTGTCATGGGAATCGCGGACGCCGGCTACCATTCCACACGCTTCGTCACCCGATTCAAGAAGGAACGTCACACCAGGAGCCAGCCACCGCCGCCAATCCTCCGTTGTTCTGGCCAACTCCCGCTCGTAGGTGGAACTAAAGGCTCGCGGTGAATTGGCGAGCGCCTGAAGACGCACCGCCCTCAACACCGCTTCGTCTCCAATCACGGCACGTCTGACACTAAATTGCATATCGCTCTCTCGGGCCAGCAGACGGAAGTAGAATTTTCACGCTTTCTTTGCTGGCATGAGTCGAGGATATCATTCGAGCGGGTGGGTATCGCTTCCACATCTCGCCTTGCCAGCGGCTTACGGGTCGGCCTAGACTGGTTTAGACGATGAGTGAGCACATGCTACCGGCTTATTTCCAAATTCGAGATTTGACGATTCGCCCTGCGGCGGTGCTTGCGCCCATGGCGGGCGTGACGGATACGCTTTTTCGCCGCGTGATTCGCGGGCTGGGTAGCTGTGGTTTGCTGATGACGGAGTTCACGAGTTCTGAGGGGATTACCCGGAGCGCCGCTAAAACGCTCCGTTATCTTTATTTTCAGGAAGACGAGCATCCGATTACTGCGCAGCTGTTTGGCGCGAATCCGGCAGTGATGGCCGAAGCCGCGCGCATGGTTGAGGATCTGGGCTACGACGCTGTGGACATTAATCTCGGCTGCCCAGCGAAGAAAGTCGTTAAGTGCGGGGGCTCGGGGTTGCTGCGCGATCTGCCTTTGCTTGGCGAAATTTTCAAAGCGGTGCGCGCTGCGGTCAAAATCCCTCTAACTATTAAGCTGCGCGCCGGATGGGACGAGAATTCCATCGTGGCCGTGGAAGTTGCAAAAATGGCGGAAAGCATTGGAGTGGAAGGCGTGGCGGTGCACCCGCGCACGCGTCTGCAGGGTTACGCCGGGGCTGCCGACTGGACTATCATCGCCGCCGTGAAGCGGGCGGTGAAGATTCCCGTGATCGGCAATGGCGACATTAACACGCCCGAAGACGCCGAGCGCATGGTGCGCGAAACGGGCTGCGACGCCGTGATGATCGGGCGCGCCGCCGCCACCAATCCCTGGATTTTCAGGCAGATGGAGCAGTACGCCGCGAGTGGCCGATACGACACACCGACGGAGCAGGAACGCCATCAGTTACTTTCTGGCTACTATAGGCAAATTAATGCTGCCAACCTTCCTGATGGTATTGGCAAAATGAAGCAGTTCGCTTGCTGGTTTACTCATGGCGTGGGGAACGGCAGCGAGCTTCGTCGAATCGTACATGCGGCGCGAACGCCCAGCGAGGTTGTCGAGAAGGTGGAATCCTTCTTCGAGAGCCGAGCCGCCGCAGGAGTCAGCCGTTTCGCCGCCGCCCAAAACGGTGAGCGCTCGCCGGCTGATCAAAGCAGTAACCGCTCTGTGGCTGCCCAGAATGATGGCCGTGCAGCGGACGCCAGAAAAGAGGACCCAGCCCATGGTCCACTTGACGCAGACCGCCTCGAAGCAACGCTCGGAGCGTAGGATCGCTGTCCGCCTGCCGCTGAAAGTCAGAGGACGGGACAGCCGCGGTGTTATCTTCGAAGAAGAAACTTCCAGTGAAAATTTATGCCGGAGCGGGGCAGCGTTCGTGACGCGTTTTGATGTTGCTATCGGCTCGGACCTCGAAATCCGAATTCCTTTTTCGAACTATGCTTCGCGGCGCACGGAAGCTGACTTTGCAACGTCTGGGCGCGTGGTCCACGTTGTCGAGGCTCCCACACAAGGCGAGCGGTTGGTCGGCGTGCAATTCACCGGTCCTCGTTTCCAGCGCGTCTTCCGCCCCGAAAACGCTGCCTAATTATTATTTAGCCGCGCATCGCGCGATACACCGTTACGGCGCTCCGCACGCAAAATTCGCAGCATCGTTGGTGTCGCCCGAACCCTTGTACTTTGCAACTTGAGGATAGGCGCATAGGGGTCGCGTCACTTTCACTCCTCCAACGGATCCACTGTTCGCTTCCTTTGTGGCGATCACTGTGGAGGGAGCAGCGCCCTTTTCCACCCACTGTTCGAGCGCTAGATACATGTTGTGTTGCACGTCGTTTGGCGAGCTGAATCCTGCCGCGCCAAAAACATCTGGGCCGGGACCGCCTCCGCAATGCTGCATGCCAGGCACCATGAAGAGCCGCAAGAGCGAATCGGCATCGTGCTTACCCATTTTGCTTTCGACGTTCTCGTAATAATTGATCGAATTTAGCGGAGAAATTCCGGAGTCGTTCCAGCCGTGATAGATGATTAGTTTTCCGTCGCGCGATTCGAACGGCTTGAGGTTCGTTTCTGTGGCATTCAACACGGTGGCGAACTTTTTGTCCGCCGCGGCCACGGAGTCGTCCAAGTTTGCCTTCTTGTAGTCCCAGTCGGGCTTTTCGTAGACCATGTCTGAGAAAAATCCGCCACCGAAGACGAACGTCAGACTTTTGCCCGGCGCGGGACCTGTTATCCATAGGGCCCAGCCTCCGCCGCCTTCCTCGCCGCCCGGTACATAGCCTGGAAAAATCCGTTGCCCCTTTGCATCGCGCGGCCCCTGATACAGTTTTTTCAGCGCCGCGACTTGGGGTTGCGTGAGGCACGCATCTGAATCGGCTGCTTTACAAAGCAGGACTGTGGGATCGAAGTGACACTGCCTTGGGTCATTTAGCACGCCGTCGGTAACCCCATCCTTTGCGTCGCATGACTCGTTGACGGCCTTCGCGATAGCTGGAATTTTGCTCGCCGGGATGTAGCTGGCCGGATCGAGCGTCGTAGACTGCGCATTCCACAGGGCGGCAGCCAGCAAATGGGTCCAGTAATTTGCAGGCGCGCCCGCCAAGATTCCATCGTAGTCTTCCGGATAGCGCTGCGCTTCCATCAGTGCTTGGCGGCCGCCATTCGAACAGCTTGCGAAATACGAATGTTGTGCTGCGTCGCCATAAAAGGCTCTCACCGTTGCTTTGCCAACCGTCGTCATCTCGTGGACCGCGCGGTATGCGAAGTCGATGATTTTCTCGGGATGGCCTAGCGCCCAGGTTGCGTCGCCGCCTTCCGCGGCATGGCCAGTGTCTGTGGCCGCCGAGGCGTAGCCCTGCAAAACCGCAAGGCCCAGCAAGTGATAATCGATTTCTCCGGCGAAGCCGCCGTTGCCTTGGCCGCGAAATTTGCCGTTCCAGCCGGTTGATGGGAGCCACACTTCTATCTTGATGTCGGAGTCGGCGGTGGGTTTGGAAGTGGCGGCGACTCTGCAGAAGGATGGGAGGCCTTTGTAAAAGTTAGGATCGCCGGCCAGCCACGGAGTCATGTTTGCAGGCGGGGCGAAGGCTCCGGCGGCGACTGTTTGGGCGGTCGTTATTTTTGTATTTGGCAAGGCCAGTTGGGCGAGTTGCTCGCAGGTTTGTGGTGCTGCAGCGGGCTGGGCCCCTTCGGAGTAAACATGTGCCGGCCCCTCAGCTTGCGCACTGGGAATCAAGGCACTGCTCACCGTCAAGATCGCTACGATCGCGAATTTGTTCACTGGAAACTCCTCTTTGCTTTACACGATCCTTGGGAAAATCCTTCAAATCAGTCTGCGTCGCCAGCTCTGCAAAAGCGCACAGGCAGGATTGCCTGTGCCACCCGGAGGCGAGGACATCCTAGCCCAAACGGGTGCGGAGGCCAATCCATCGATTTAGCGGGGCTTTAGATAAATTTTCTTTCATGGAATGAGGCGCAAGCTGGGTAGAAGCAAACTGCTGTCGGGTTTGGCCGTCAAAGTGGGTATCGGCGAATATTTGGGCAGTGGATTCGGCTTCGGAGATGGAACTTATTAACGATTCCATCGTTTATTAGTTGACAGTCTTCGGGCGAGGCTGGGAGGCTCATGCATGGGTTCCTTTTGGCAGGATGTCCGCTACGCGGGACGAAACCTTAGGAAGAGCCCGGGCTTCGCCATTGTGGCGATGGTCACTCTGGCGCTCGGCATCGGTGCATCTACCGCCATCTTTAGTGTTATTGAAAACGTGCTGATGGAGCCGTTCCCTTATCCTGATGCAAAGCACTTCGTTTCCGTTCAGATTCATGACACGGAGCAGAATCAGCCTGGTGGGCGAGGAGGCTATAGCGGACCGGAGTTTTTGGACTATGTGGCGCAAAATCATGTTTTCGATAGTGTGATCGCCAATGACGGCGGTGACGTGCTCTACACTTCTGGCGAGGGCACGGATCGTTTCAGCGGCGGCTATGTGACGCCGGGCACGTTCGAGTTCCTCGGCATGCCAGCGCTGGTTGGGCGCGTGATGCAGCCTGCGGATTACGAGCCGGGTGCACCTCCTGTTTTTGTTTTGCGTTACAAGGTGTGGGTCAACCGATTCAACGCCGATCCTTCGATTTTGAACAAGACGTTTGTATTGAACGGCACGGCCCGGACGCTTATTGGCGTGATGCCGCCGCGTTTTGGCTGGGGCGATTCCGATCTGTGGATTCCGGAAAAACCGAGCCATGCGGATACGACGCCGACGCTTGGTTTCAATCGCTATTGGTTTTTCATGGGCCATCTCAAATCGGGAGTATCTGAACGCGCGGCTCAGGCGGACCTCGCCGTGATTGCGCAGCATTTATCGACTGTTTATCCGAAGGATTACCCAAAACATTTCACCGTCGAAATTCAATCTCTGACAGATCTGGTGGTCGGCCGTTTTCGCACGATGCTTTTTATCGTTCTCGGGGCCGTTGGGCTGCTTCTGCTGATTGGCTGCGGCAATGTGGCAAATTTGCTCCTGGCACGGGCTACCACTCGCGAAAAGGAGTTCGCTATACGCGCTGCGCTGGGCGCAGGACGTTGGAGACTAGTGCGCCAGTTGCTGGTTGAGAGTCTGATTCTCGCCATCGGGGGCGCCGGCCTCGGGGTATTGTTCGCATGGGGCGGCCTTAAATCTCTGATAGCGCTTATTCCGCAAGATATCGTTCCTGCGGAAGCGGCGATTCGCTTGAATGTTTCCGTTTTGCTTTTTACGCTTGGTGTCTCGGTGGCCACGGCTGTGCTTTTTGGGTTGGTGCCAGCGTTACAGACCGCGCGGCGGGATCTGAACGATCCGCTGCGTGACAGCGGGAAGGGAGTTAGCGGCGGCTCCCGCCACGGACGCTTACGAAACGTTGTTGTCGTTCTCGAGGTTGCGCTATCGCTTGCGCTTTTGGTTGGCGCGGGGCTTTTGATGCGCAGTTTCGTGGCGCTTCGTGAAGTTCATCTGGGATTGCAGCCAGATCATATTTTGGTTGCCAGACTCCCGTTGCCAAAAGAGCGTTACAAGACCGCCGAACAGGTCGCTGGATTTTTTCGTCCGCTTTTACTGCGGCTGAAAGCCATACCCGGAATAGTTGATGCCACGGAAACGAGCACCTTGCCGCCATACGGCGGAATCGATTCCGCCATAGAAATCCCGGGTAAGACGCACTCGGAAAAATGGACGGCGCTTTATCAACTTTGTAGCGAAGGATATTTCCCTGTATTGAAAATTCAATTTCTGACCGGCCGGCCGTTCACGGAGGCGGAGGTCAATGGCGCGAAAAAATTCGCAGTCGTCAACCAGACTTTCGCTCGCAAGTATTTAGGCTCGGAGAATCCCATCGGCCAGCGCGTGCATCTGGTACATCTTGAAACGGTGCCCGATCCTGTGCATGACTCCTGGTTTGAAATTGTCGGTGTTGTGGCCGACGCAAAGAACCGCGGCTTGCAGGATCCTCCCGAACCCGAGGTTTGGGTGCCGTACACGGTCACCGGTTCCTTCAGTCGCGGCGTCCTGATTCGAACCGCGGGAGAGCCCCTTCCGATGTTGAACGCCGTACGCCAGGAAATTTGGGCAACGGATCGCAGTGTGGCGCTCACAATGACCGGCACCCTCGAGGGGTACATCAGTCAGTTTTCTTACGCCGGTCCACGTTTTGGATTTTTCTTGCTGGGCATTTTCGCCGGAATCGGTCTGATTTTAGTGACCATCGGAGTCTATAGCGTCCTCGCTTATACCGCCGCGCGCCGGACGCACGAAATAGGGATACGTATGGCCATGGGCGCGGAGCGTGGCGACGTGCTGAAACTGGTGATTAGCATGGGTCTTCGCCTGGTGATTTTGGGCGTTGTGATTGGGTTGGCGGCTAGCTTTGGCGTTGGGCGCATCGTGGCCACGCAACTTTGGGGAGTCTCGCCTTACGATCCGGCGACGCTCATTGCTGTTCCTCTGCTGCTTCTCGTTACTGGGTTAATTGCGTGTTGGGTTCCTGCTCTACGCGCCGCTCGCGTTGATCCGCTCGTGGCTCTCCGCTACGAATAGGTCATGGTTCTTCGAACCACAACGAACCATGAAAATAATCTCGAGAAGGAGGTATCTTGGAGCGACCGTCAAGTGGACGAAGGCCGATTCATTCTGGCGCGATTAGAGCCCGACTACGAATATGACTTGGACGTCGATGGGCACAACGAACTGTTGCCTCTGTCGTAAGGCAGAGAGCACGCTAAGGAATTTCGGTAATTTGCTGACGTCCTCCGCTAGGCGGCGGAAGGAGTTTGGCGATGCAAGTTGTACATGAAGTCTGTTGCGGTTTGGATGTTCACAAGAAGAGTGTAACGGCGTGTGTGCTGTGGGCTTCTGGCCGACGGCGAGAGACGCGGGCGTTCGGGACGTTTACGCGAGAACTCTTGGAGTTGGGCGATTGGCTGCGCGCCTGTGGAGTAACCCATGTAGCGATGGAGTCCACGGGAGTGTACTGGAAGCCGGTGTGGAACCTTCTGGAAGGGCAGTTTGAGGTGCTGTTGGTGAATGCGCAGCACATCAAAGCAGTGCCAGGGCGCAAGACGGATCAGAAAGACAGCGAATGGATCGCGGACCTGCTGCAACACGGGCTGTTGCGAGCCAGTTTTGTGCCGCCGACTCCGATCCGTGAACTACGCGATCTGACGCGGTATCGGGCGAGCCTGGCACAGGAGGTTAACCGCATCGCCAACCGGATCCAGAAGGTGTTGGAAGATGCCAATATCAAGCTGGCTTCGGTAGCCACGGACACGTTGGGAGCCTCGGGCCGGGCGATGCTGGAAGCGATCATCCAAGGCGAGCAGGACAGCCACCGCTTGGCGGAGATGTCGCGGGGGCTGCTGCGCAACAAGATTCCGGAGTTACAGCAGGCCTTGCAAGGACGCGTTACTCCACATCATCGATTTCTGCTGCGCGAGCTGCTGGACCATCTCTACTTTGTGCAGTCCAAGATGCAGCGGATCGAGCAGGAGGTCGCAGAGCGCCTAGGCCCTTTCCAGAGTGAGGTCGCGCGACTGTGCACGATTCCTGGAGTGGACCGTGTGACCGCCTGGGGGTTGCTAGCCGAGATCGGGATGAGCATGAAACAATTCCCCGATGCGCAGCACCTGGCGAGTTGGGCGGGACTCTGTCCGGGCAGTCACGAGAGCGCCGGCAAGCGCAAGAGCGGAAAGATCCGCAAAGGGAGCCTGTGGTTGCGTCGCTGCCTATGCCAAGGGGCCTGGGCCGTCTCGACCAAGAAGAACAACTATTTGTCGGCTCTCTATCGCCGGCTCGCAGCGCGAAGAGGATCGAAACGCGCGACCATCGCGGTGGCCCACAAGCTCCTGGTCATTGCCTATTACATTCTGCGAGACGGAACCTGTTACAGCGACCTCGGCGCAGACTACTTCGATCGCCTGAACCCAGAAGGCCTGCGCAGGCGTTTAACCAAACGACTCGAAGGCCTGGGCTTCAAAGTGACCCTGGAGCCCTCAGCTCAAGTCGCCTAGAAGCGATTTTCTAAGGAATGAACGCAGGGTACTGCACTGGTTTCGAAGAAGGATTCTTAACGTTGTTCGGGTTTATCGCCGGTAGGCACAGGATTGTTCAGCTGTTCCAATTTTGCCAACGTCTCTCGCTGCTGAGCCGCGTCCTTTGCCTGGGGAACCAGGGCCAAGTAAGTTTGAAGCTCCGCGATGGCAAGGTCGTATTTGTTTTTTCGGGCAAAGATTTCCGCTAGCAAGAGATGAAGCTGCGGGAAATGAGTGCGCAGGTCGAAGTGTTCCGCTTTGAGCGCGCTCTTTTCAGCGGCTTCGATCTTATTGAGATTGTAATTCGCCATGGCGTTATAGAAATAAGCCTCGGCGTAATTCAGCGGATCGAGATCCACTACGTAGGCAGTGACTTCCGCCTGCCCTTGATTCAAAGGATCAAGATCCAAAAGATGACCGGTAAATTTAAGGACTTCCGTCCAATTCGCTGCCTCGAAGGCCATCTCGGCTAGAAATAGATAAGGCGGCAGGTACTTGGAGTCGATAGTCGTGGCATGGGTATAGGCTTCTCGAGCTGCATCGTTCTGCTTTTGCTTCTGTAGAACGCTGCCCAAATGGAACCAGGCGTTCGTGAAACTGGGGTAGAGCTGAACAGCAGTATCGAAATATTTCTGGGCATCGGCAAGCTTGCCCTTCCGCTCGGCATCGAGGCCTTTCTCGTAAGCTTTCCTGGCATCCGTAGGAGCTTTGTAGGGAGTGGCGCTTATTGTTGATCCTTCCACCTTTGTAGCTCTGCGTACCACGATAACGCCCACGTCAACGTTGCTGCCAAAATTATCCACGTCGAGAAGGTTAACGACACTGGATCGAAAACCCGAGGCCGAGACTCGTAGGTCGCAATTCGTCAATTCGTGCCGTGGGATTCCCATGTCCGAAGACCTGGTAGACGCGCCAGAAGACGAAGTCGAATCGGCGCTAGCTTCCGGGAAAGAATCGGTCCTCGATCCCAATTGCATACTGAAATCGCCTTGAAGAGACGCATACGTGTTTTGGCGCACTCTGTTGTTGCAAACCCGTTCGATAAGAACATCATTTGGAATAGATCCGCCGTCGTGGATTGCCACGCGTCCCCGGAGAAACATTACATAATCTTCTCCCGGTTGCGTTGTGCCCGGAGTTGGCGGAGTGGGAGTTGTCGGGCGGCTTGGGGGCGCGGAGGGGGGAGGCCCGGGAGCCGGGGCCGGGGGTTTCTGCGCCATCACGTCCGGCGCTAAAAATGCCGTTGCGATGGCGGACAACAAGAAGATGCGGATCCGGTGGCCCATAGATCGATGCCCCAGCGAGGAAGGCTTACAACTTTATGAGCGTAGGACTCGGGGCAGTCCAAGTCAAGGCTCGCGACGCGAATAAAGGCACGGCCTGGATGTGGCAATGTGTGGGCGCACTTCGACTGGACAGCTCTTCCTAGCCACCCTGAGCTAAGGCGACACGGAAAGTCACGCCAGCGTCGAAGGACGCTGTTTCTAGGGGACGATAAGCGGTTTGTCCTTGGGCAGCGCGTCGAGAGTGGCTTTGTCCAGATTGAGATGGGCCGCAACCAGTTCTGGCGGCGTGTGGGACAGCCATTCGGAGAGCGCCAGGTCCTGGTAGTAGCTGGACTTGAACATTTCGAGAAATTTCAGGTCGGTGTCGCCCATATTCTGGACGTAATGAGGAAGAGTTTTTTGGATATAGCCGACGTCACCCATTTCGAAGTCCATCGTTCTGGCGCGGGCGCCAGTGGCAAAGACGGTCATGCGCGCTTTGCCGCTGATGTAGAACTGCCATTCGTCGGCGTTTGGATGCCAGTGCAGCTCGCGCATGCCGCCCGGTTTCACGGTGACAATCGCAGCGGCGATCGTTGTTGAAATCTTGAAGTTGCTCGAATCGATGACGCGCACTTCGCCGCTCTTCAGCTTTGTTGGGGCGGGATGCTGCGTGGTGCGAAACGCAAAATCGATTGGAGACGGGCCAAGCGCTCCTGCGGCGACACGTTGGTCCTCTGCGAGCGGTCCGGGAACGTCGGTCTGAAAAATAAACTTTTCCCTTTTGGGCATTTTTGCCAACGCGGACTGGGCGACTCCAAAGTTTTTCGCAACGACGTCAGGCGGAGTGTGCGCCATCCAGTCGGTCAGCAGAACTGTCTCGTATTCGGAGAAGTTGCCGTCGTCGAAAACCAGCATAAATTCCGTGCCGTCTGGTTGCAGTCCCTGAATAGAGTGGGGGATTCCAGGAGGGAAGTACCAGAGGTCACCTTCTTTCACGTCCGTTACGAAGCTCTTTCCGTCCGCATCGATGCACGTGATGCGCGCGCTGCCGTAGAGCATGTAGGCCCACTCGGCGGCGGTGTGCCAATGCAACTCGCGGACGCCGCCAGCGGTGAGGCGCATGTCCACGCCGGCGAGCGACTTCGAAACCGCCAGCTCGCGAACCGTCACCTCGCGCGACCAGCCGCCTTCTTGAAAGCGTTTGTGAGCGAAAGAAAATGGATACTTGAATGTTTGGACGCCACCTGCGTCGGTCGGCAGGGGATGATTCGAGTCCGGATTCGCCGCGTCCAGCGCCGCGTTTGTCGGCCCAGGATCGCTGGCGCTACGGTCGCCCTTGGGAGTTTGTGCGGAACTCTCTTGCCCTCGTACCTTGTCTGGTCCCAGAACGCTCGCAGCTGCAAGCGCTGCGGAGCTCACGCCCAAGAATCCGCGCCGACTCAGAAGGTCTCTTTCTGTTTCGCAAGCCATATTCACCGCCCTCACCATGATTAGCCGGGCCCCGTTTTGCTCCCCAGCCCCGCTACCCTACACCGAAGCCAAATGCTCTGCAATGTTCGTAGCCGGTTCCTGGGTGTGTCATTGGGACGCACTGGATCGCGCTCTCGTTTCGAAGTGGCACACAATGCGAGGATAGCTTCTCGATGAGTGAATTACTTCAAGCGTCGCGAAAAAACGGCGATTCTGCTGTCAACTTTTCGCATCCAGCTCGTTGTGTCCTGAATCGGACAGACTCTGAACGCTCCTCCGCCCATACTTGCTACAAGCCAGAACTCCAACACTGGAGTTCTTATCAGGGAGGATTACTTGAATAAAGCATCAAAATATCTGAGTTTTATTTTTCTGACTGCTGCACTCACCGCTGCAGCAGCACCCAAGGCCGCTGCCCAGGAAGTGGTAGTTACCACCGGCGGGGACCATACGCGCTATTACGATCGCAACCATCATGACTATCATGTATGGAATGAAGGCGAAGACCGTTCCTACCGTGTCTATCTCGGCGAAAGGCACAGAGACTATCGCGAGTTCCATCTAACAACTGCCCATGAACAGAGCGATTATTGGAATTGGCGCCATCACCATCCAGATCATCGGTAGAACCAGTATAAACTCTCCGACTAAGGCCGCTTCGTCCGCACCTAACACTGCGGACGGCGGCCTTGGTTTTTAAGCACGTCTTGCGGTTGGGTGTGATAAGTTCTCGGATGAAAGCCCGATCCGCGCAATCGAAAGGAACCACCATGTCATTCGGAATCTATGCCATTGGCTTTGTCATCCTAACGATTGGACTGATTTACGGCGCCTTCTTGCTGCATGTGCCGGCGCACTGGATTGCTGTTGGCGCGATCGTACTTGTGGGAGCAGGCATTCTTTCGGGTGTCAAGGCGACGCGCCAGAAGGACCCAGCAGCTTGAGTTTCGTGGTTCTGTAGGGATCACCAGTAGTTCCGTTAACGACGGGACGGACGCCGAGTCTCAGAAGTTCTACGCAAAAGAAAAAGCCGGCTCATGACGAGCCGGCTTTTCTTGCTTATACAGTGAGGTTAGCGAGGCGTTGAGGATGCGGTAACTGGCAGGACCACGATCGAAACGACCTTGGTTCCGATCACTTCGCCAGAAACGATCAACTCGACGCGCCTGTTTTGCTGGCGGCCATCCGCCGTATCGTTGGAGGCGATGGGCCGAGACTTGCCGAAACCTGCGGCAGTCGTCGACGCTTCCGGCACGCCTTCCTTGGTGAGATAGGACCTGACAGATTCGGCGCGCTTCTCCGAGAGGGTCTGGTTGAACTCTTCCGTGCCTACGCTATCGGTGTTGCCTTCCACCGCAAGCAGGAGAGTTGGATAAGCGAGGACGATGCCTGAGATTTTCGCGAGTTTTTCACGTGCCTGCGGGCGCAACGTAAACTGGCCGCTGTCGAAAAGCACATCGGACATGTTGACGACTAAACCGCGGGCTGTATCGCGCGTCTCAAGAATCAAGTTGAACTGCGCGAGCAGTTTGGCGCGAAGTTCTTCGCGCTCGTGGATGGCTTGTGCGGCTTGCATATCCGAGGAGGCGGCAGCGGCGCGATTGCGGTCGGAGTCGGCTTCAGCGGTGGCTTGCGCGCTTCTGGCTTGTTGAGCTTGCTGGTCGGCAGCGGCGGCAGCGGCGCGATTGCGGTCGGCGTCAGCTTCGGCATTTGCCTCGGCGCCCTGCGCTTGACGGGCGGCGGCTTCTGCTTCGTGCTTCTTGCGGTCGGCTTCTTCGCGTGCGCTAACGGCGTCGGCCGCCGTGGCGTTGGCGTTTGCTTCACGTCCGGCTGAGGCGTTGCGTTCGTTTTCGGCGCGATCGGAAGCGATGCGCTTGGCAGCGATTTCGCGTGCGTCTTCGGCTGTTTGCACCGTTTGGCGTGAAACGGAAATCAGAGTTTTCTTGTCTTCATGTCTGCTGGTGGCCAGAGCATCGGCTTCTCTCATCTGGCGCATGGCGTTTTCGTAGCTGGGATTGGCATATCGCTCGGCTCCTGCGGCCTTTGCGATGCGGACCGCATTGCGCGCTTCAAAAAATTCGAGCGGCAACTTGGCGTCCAGGACGACTGGGTCAATCGTATAGCCTGTGGGGATGTAGCCGCCGCGATCGATCAGTTCATACTTCGCATCCACGGCTTGGGTCGTGCCCTTGGTGTCCTGGCGAATCACGTTTTCCATGATCACCGCATTGCTGGGGCGCCGCACCGCGTAATAGGGTTCCGCGGTCACGATCAGCGCGAAAGCTTGAAGATCGGTCGTTACGTCGAGCTTGCTGCGGCGATTGTCGCCCACCAAGACTTCGCCGAGATTGACGGAGGTGCCCTCGGGTGAGATGGCCCACATCACAAAAGTTAGATATTCAGTTCCGAAAGCGGTAGGGCGATCGAGGTCGGAGAATTCCGCTTCGATCGCCAGGACGCCGCGCTTGCTTTCCACTTTGGCTTCGCCACGTGCACTGGGCATGAGGTCGGTGCCTTGAAAATCAACGTGAGTTGAACCGCTGCGGTGCTTATAACTGACTGCGCGAGCCGTGCGGCTGACGACGGTAATTCTGTATGTTGGTGTAGGATCGCCGGGCTGTGCGGGCGATTGCGTTTGTGCCTGGCCATAAATAGAAGCGCCGAGCGTGATTGCTAATCCCAGGGTGATTCTTGAGAGCTTGTGCATGAGTCTCCTTCGAAGGACTGCGAGACCCACAGTGTGCTTCTTTATCGGTAGAAATACTGTGCGGTACTAAACATGTTTCCAAAGAAAATGAGTCTCCGCAGCCGGTTTCCTCGCGATAATGGCGTCTTTTCTCGCGGCGATCTGCGCTGCTCACCCTTCATTAGACTATCCACACATTCTCGCTGCTAGCCCAACTTGACCACTTGCGGACCTTTTTCGGCTTTTTTGCAATACTTTTCCTTGTTAAGTTGTGCGTTTCCTTCGCCGCGGTCTGAAAAAATGGTTGAGTGGAGACCAAGTGTCTTCCCTTAGACCCCGGAGTTCTGGCAGTCTGCTACCAGCATGTTTCTGCGTAGCAACACTCGCAAAAAAGACGGCAAAGAGCATCGCTACTTCAGCATCGTAGAAAACCATCGCATCGCCTCTGACAAAACCGTGCAGCGCACGGTTCTCTATCTTGGCGAGATCAACGATCAACAACAAGCGGCATGGCGCAAGACACTGTCCGTGTTTGATGAACAGCAGCAAGAGTATGCGAACTTGAGTTTGTTTCCCGATGACCGCGAGATTCCCACCGATGCGATCGACAGCCTGCAAGTAAAACTGAGCGGCCTCGAACTGCGGTGTCCTCGCCTGTTCGGCAGTTGCTGGCTGGGGTGCGAGTTGTGGCGCCAACTGGGCCTCGATGAGTTTTGGGACTCTCGCCTTTCCGGATCGCGGGAAGACGTCCCTTGGGAAAAAGTGTTGCAACTCCTGGTCGTGAGCCAGTTGTTGGATCCGGGAAGCGAGTTTCGTATACATCACCAGTGGTATCTGACCACCGCCATGGATGCGCTGCTCGGGACAGATTTTTCTGTGGCGGAGAAAAACCGCTTATATCGTTGCCTGGATCGCGTGCTGGAGCACAAGCAAGATCTCTTTCTGTGGCTGCGACAGAAGTGGGCTGATCTGTTTAAGGCAGAGTTCGAAGTTCTGCTCTACGACCTGACGAGCACCTACTTTGAAGGCGCAATGGAAGAGAACCCCAAGGCCAAGTACGGTCACAGTCGCGATAAACGGACGGACTGTTTGCAGTTGGTGATTGCGCTGGTGATCACCACCGATGGTTTCCCGTTGGCCTACGAAGTGATGGACGGCAATACCAGTGATCGCACCACACTGCGCGGTTTTCTAGACAAGATTGAGAAGACGTACGGGAAAGCCAAACGCATGTGGGTGATGGATCGCGGGATTCCCACCGAAGAGATCCTGCAGGAGATGCGCGATCCGGCACGAGAGATTTTCTATCTGGTGGGGACAGCGAAAGGCAAGATCCAGCAGTATGAAAAGAAGTGGCTGGATCTGCCCTGGCAGCAGGTGCGAGATTCGGTGGACGTGAAACTGTTTGAGCAGGACGGCGAACTCTACGTGTTGGCCAAGAGTGAAGGAAGAAGAGCCAAAGAGACCGCCATACGACGCAAACGCTTGTCTCGCTTGCTCAGAAAATTCCGTGCCATGCGCCGAAACCTTCCTTCACGCGACCAGTTGTTGATGCGTGTGGGCGCCGCGAAATCGCAAGCGGGCCGCTCGTTCCATTTCGTGCAGATGCAAGTACCCGGGGAAGGCCAGGAGGTCACGCGGGAGACCTTCCAGTTTCGTGTGGATAAGCAAAAGCTGCAGGAGGCGGAATGGCGCGACGGGCACTACTTGTTACGCTCCAACCTTACCGCCGGAGATCCCAGTGTGCTGTGGACGCGTTACGTGCAGTTGACCCAGATCGAAGCGGTATTCCGGTCGCTGAAAAGCGAACTTTGCATCCGTCCGATCCGCCATCAACTGGAGCATCGCGCCGACGCGCATATTCTGATCGCCTTTCTCGCCTACTGCTTGCAAGTGACACTGAAGCAGCGCCTATTGCTGCACGCCCCAGGGTTGACGCCTACAGCGGTATTGGAGAAGTTAGCGGAAATCAAAATGATTGACGTGTGGATTCCTACGGTCGATCAACGTTGGTTGATTTTGCCACGCTACACACAGCCCTCTGTCGACACCAAGGTGCTGATCGAGAAGCTGAAATTGCAGTTGCCGAGCCAGCCACCACCACGCCTGGTGGGGCAAAAAGAGAGCTATGAAATCGAGGTACCAACCGTCCGGTAGGAGGCTATTTTGTGGTGGAGACCTTTCTCTAACCTCGACTGATTCCAAAGAACTTAACTAGCTCAGAAGCACCCAACTGAGAAAGTTCGGCTAGGCCAGGGTGGCAAGGTGAAAAAATCTTCTCTTTGGCGGTTCTTCGAGTGGTTTCTCTGGTGGTGCTAGTCTCCTGAGTCACTGATTTCTTGCATATTGTTTGTGCCATGTGCAGCCAAAGTACGGGAAGCAAACCGTCCAATGCTGTTAAGAATCGCATCGGCACTCTTGGTCCACACAAAGGGTTTGGGCTGCTCGTTGTGCACCTCGATGAATTCCAAGATGGCAGATTCCAGTTCACGCACGCTGTAGTGCGAACCTCGTTTGATCTGGCGTTGTGACAGTAAGGCGAACCAGCGCTCCACTTGGTTCAGCCAGGAACTGTGCGTGGGAGTGAAGTGCAGATGGTAGCGAGGATGCCGCAGGAACCACGCCCGAATTTCCCTGGTCTTGTGGGTGGCATAATTGTCCAACACCAGATGGACGGTAAGATCGGCAGGAACGGCACGATCGATCTGATTCAAGAATTTGCGGAACTCAATGGCCCGATGGCGTGGCCAGCACTTGCCGATCACCGATCCCGTGGCAATGTCCAAGGCCGCGAATAGGCTAGTGGTCCCATGGCGCTTGTAATCGTGAGTTCGACGCTCCACCTGGCCGGGCAGCATCGGGAGAATCGGCTGACTGCGGCTCAGCGCCTGAATCTGACTCTTCTCATCCACGCACAGCACCAGCGCATGATGCGGTGGATTCAGGTACAAGCCGACGATATCTCGCACCTTGTCGACCAACAGCGGATCATTGGATAACTGAAACGTTTCGCTGCGATGAGGACGCAACCCGAAGGCTCGCCAGATGCGACTCACGGTGGATTGACTCAAGCCCGTCCTCGCTGCCAACCCGCGACTGCTCCAATGCGTTGCTCCCTTGGGAGCCTCTTCCAGGGTCAGGCGTACGGCCCGCTCGACACGGTCATCGCCGATCTGCCGTGGCGCTCCTGGCCGCATCTCGTCACCCAAACCAACCATCCCCTCGCTGATAAAACGATTCCGCCACATTCCCACAGTGAAACCGGTGGTGCGCAGCTTGGCGGCCACCGCGGCGTTGCTCTCCCCGCTGGCACACTCCAGAACGATGCGAGCGCGAAAGGCCAGCGATCGCGAACTCCGCGGTTGCTGCAGCAGTTGCCGCAAAGCTATCTTCTGTTCTGGGCTGACAACGAGTTCTCGCTGCTTAGGACGCCCTCGTGGTTTCGACATGATCCACGATAACCTCTTTCCCTGCTTTATGCAATCTATTTATGACTCAGTAGACTAGGGGCTATCTCATAAATGCCCGGACACCGCGGGAACGACAACACTTACAGAATGAATGCTTGAAACTCAGCCTAGTCATCACTTTCCGCTTGTTCCCGTTGCGGCGGATTTGTGGTTTTCCTGCCACAAAACCATTTATCGGATAACTTCCAGCAATTACGGCGACGCTGCACAATTTCTGCCGCGACGACGAAGAACGGTGGCGGCTATCTATTGGACGATCGAGCCTTTGAAGCCGGACAGGCCCGCGGGCTCGATTTTTGACTTTTCCCAGAGGTCAAGCGACATTGCCGCCCGAATTGGCTTGTGCGACGAGGGCTTTCTTTACGTCCAGTTCAAGGACGCCACCATGGAGCCTAGCCGTCGCGCGGCGCGTGTCGATTTCAACGGGCAATTGCAGGGTTCGAAGCAATCGATGGGAGCGCTTCTCCGAAGCGGTGCCGGAATTTGTCGAGTGCTCGGATTGGCTTTGATGCTTGCCGATAATGGTTACTCGCTTCGGCTCAAGATCGACCTCCAACTCCTTCGGAGAAAAACCGGTCACATCGGCGAGAACGATCACGCCATCGGACGACTCTTGAAAGTTGATGGGCTTTCGATCAAATAGCTCGGCTTCCGCTTGCAGCCAGTGTTCCATGTTGCGACCCATCGTTCTGCCTCTGGATTCGAAAATCTCGTAGGCTCTTTTGGCAATCATGTCGAACATTTCCCTGGCTTCAGAGCTCAAGCCAGCGCTCTTGATGACCACGGGTGTTTCCGTCACTCCGCGTTTTGCCATTTCTCGTTCCTGCATTTGTTCCTCCTTAGTGTTCTTCCGGCCAAAAACGGGCCGGTCGCATACAATATATCGTGATGCGATACATCTATGGCGCGTTGCCTATGGCTCTGGGCAATATATATCGTAGTGCGATATATATTTGCAGGCGGGCCAACCGTTACTCGCCGTACTGCGTCTATGTAATTAGAGAACGAGATATTCCCTCAGGGAAGCGTCGCCAGGCGCCGCCTCCACCCTGAACCTTGGAGGAGCCAATGAAATTTACCGGATACATCTTCCCCGCTTTGCTGATGATAGGCGCCGCTGCGTTTCAGGCACAGGCACAGAGCCAGCCTTCGCATTCCCAAGCTTTTGCGAATTGCCTGGACGAATTCTCGCCGTGCGACCACACCGCTCTTACACCGCAAGAACGGCAGACGGTCGAACGCGCTGCGGAAGAACGGAAGTATCTGGATTGTTTAAACGGAATGTCAGAATGCAGCAGCAAACAATTGAGCGCTGAACAGCAGCAGGACATCCGCCGCGCTAGCCGCGATCGAAATTTTCAGAATTGCGTCGAAGGTCTCAGCCTTTGCGACGTTACGGGGTTCAGCGCTCAGGAGCGCCAGCGGGTAGCCGAGGCGACGCGCGTGCACAATTTAGAGACCTGCCTGGAGGGAACGGGCGATTGCAATCAGCAGCTCCTGAACGCCAGTGACAAAGTATGGGCAGCAAACTCGAAACACGATCGCACTTTGCAGAATTGCCTCGAGGGCGTTGGAGAGTGTGATCAATCGCTGTTGACCACCCAAGAGCGCCAGGAAGTTGCGCGGACAGCCTTGGACGAAAATTTACTCCAATGCGTCGATGGATCGGACTTTTGCGAACCGAAGCAGTTGGACGCTCTTCAACGGCAGGAGGTGACCGAGGCCGCCCAGGCGCGGGCCGCGAGCACGGCCACAACGAATTTAGATTTTCAGAAAGTGAGAAAGGAGAAGTAACATGCGCAGTCGCGATTATGATCCTCGGCCATGGAACCTCATTCCAGTGAAAGCGGGATACAAACCAGGTGTAGGGCGGTTCGGCATAGTCGTACTTTCCGCTCTCGCGATGCTTGTTGTGGGAGTGCTTCTGGTCGCCATGGTTCCAGAGATTGGCCGGAGCAGTTCTGCAGCCAGCAAAGTTCCTTTGAAGATCGATAAAGACCCGGCCCCGGTAAATCTCGCTGAATTCAAAAACGGATACGCAGCGGTGATAGATCCGGCGCTGCCCGCGGTAGTCAACATTTCGTCGACGAAAATGGTAAAGCAGCAGAACAATGTTCCAAATTTCTTCGACGATCCCTTTTTTCAGCGGTTTTTTGGCGACCAGCCGGACCGGCAGCCGGCTCTGCCGCAGACGGAACGTGAACACAGTTTGGGTTCAGGAGTGATCGTCACCCCCGATGGTTATCTCCTCACCAACAATCACGTCGTCTCGGGCGCATCAGACATCGAAGTCTTTACACAGGACAAGAAAAAGTTTCGGGCGAAACTCATCGGCACCGACCCCCGAACCGACATTGCCGTGCTTAAAATCGATGCCATGCATCTTCCGTGTGTGACTCTGGGAGATTCCGCGGGATTGAAGGTTGGGGACCTGGTGTTTGCCATCGGCGATCCCTTTGGCGTGGGAGAAACGGCCACGATGGGGATTGTCAGCGCTACGGGGCGGGGCCTCGGAGGCGCGATCGAGCACTATGAAGACTTCATCCAAACCGACGCATCGATCAACCCGGGGAATTCAGGAGGAGCGCTTCTTGATTTGCACGGAGACTTAGTCGGCATAAACACGGCGATCGTCACTGGGGGAAGCGGGGGCAATCAGGGCGTCGGCTTTGCGATTCCGGTCGACATGGCAAGCAATGTTATGGAGCAAATTGTCGATCACGGAAAAGTGACGCGCGGGCATTTGGGCGTGGCCGTACAGAGCGTCGATGCCGACATGGCGAAAGCATTCGGTCTCAATCAAGGGGGCGGAGCATTGGTTTCAGAGGTAACACCAGCAAGTCCGGCAGCGAAGGCTGGCATCGAGAGAGGCGACATCATACTCGAGATGAATGGCCAAGCGGTGGACGGGCCTGAGGGCTTGAGCGTGCACATCGCCGAAATGACTCCAGGCGGCACGGTGCATCTGAAGATTTCGCGAAATGGCCAGATACGTAACGTTGACGTAACTCTGGACCAGCTTTCCGAAACGCCAGAGTCCTCCACCAACACGGAGAGCACCGCAAGCGCGCTGCAAGGCGTGCAGGTACAAAATCTTACTTCCGCAATCGCCCGGGACTTGGGGATTTCGACGAACGCGACAGGGGTAGTCATTACCTCTGTGGATCCTTCAAGCGCCGCGGCTGACGCGGGTCTGCAACGCGGCGACGTCATCCAGGAACTGAACCGCAAACCCATTCACAGCGTAGCGGATTACAATCGCGCCCTGTCCGGAATCCATGATCAATCGATCCTGCTTCTGGTCAGCCGCGATTCGACAACTCGTTATGTTGTGGTTCAACCGCATTGAGCGCTAACGCGCGCTGATGGAGAGTTGAATCAACTTTAGTTTTTCTCCGCCCAAGTAGTTCAGCAAGGAACCGGGAGGCCTGCCTGGGCCTTCCGGTTGCACTATCAAGCAGCCCGCGCGGGGCATCTCGCAACGCTCCCGTTCATAAAGCAAGAAGAAATCCAACTCCAAAGGTTTCGCGAAGCTTACTTCTGAGAGTGTGCTTTTCTGCGGAAAGTCATGAGCCACTATTTCCGGGTTCCCGGGCGATGACCATTTTGTCGTAGGCTTCGCGGCGCGTCAGGCCGCGTTCTTTGGCTGCAAGCTTTAGAGCTTCTTTGCGGTCGAGTTTGGCTTGGTGGATCAATTCTTCGACGCGTTCGGCGAGGCTTTGCATGGAATTGGCGGGAGTGCGGGCGTCGGCGGGATCTTCGGGGCCGATGAGGAGCGTGATTTCGCCTTTGGCGGGGCGTTCTTCGAGTGAGGCGAAAAGCTCGGAGAGTTTGCCGCGACGGAATTCCTCGTGGAGCTTGGTGACTTCGCGGGCGATGCAGGCAGTGCGGTTGCCGAGAACCTCGCGGGCGTCAGCGACGCATTCCGTGATGCGGTGCGGAGCTTCGTAAAGAATGATGGTGCGATCCTCGATGCGCAGACGCTCGAGGGCGCGGCGGCGTTCGCCACTGCGATTGGGGAGAAATCCTACAAAGAGGAATTCTTCGTTGGGGAGCCCACTGGCAGCTAGCGACGCAAGAAGCGCCGATGGCCCGGGAATCGGGACGACGGGAACATGATGCCGCAGGCAGAGCGTGACGAGGCGATGGCCCGGATCAGAAACAAGCGGCATGCCAGCGTCGCTGACGAGCGCGATTTTCGCGCCTTGTTCGAGCGAGATGAGCAATTCGGGGGCGCGTGTCATTTCATTGTGCTCGTGGTAGCTGATGAGCGATTTGCGAATTTCGTAGTGGCTGAGGAGCTTTTGCGTGTGGCGGGTGTCTTCGCAGGCGATCTGATCGACTTCCTTCAGGATGCGCAGGGCGCGAAGGGTGATGTCCTCCAAGTTGCCTATGGGCGTGCCAACGAGGTATAAGCAGCCCAAAGCCTTTTCGTCATTTTTGGCTGTAAGTCCGCCCATGCATTTGAGTCTAGCACGCGCTGCGGAGACAATTTGTGACGCATGCTATACTTTTTCGTTTGGAGACAGAGCGGAGGGAGCAGCTGTGCCACTGTACGAATACAAGTGCCTGAAGTGCGGGCGCCACTCGGAGAAGATCGAACCGGTTGCCGGGCCGCACCTGAAGAAGTGCCCGCATTGCGGCGGGAAAGTGGAGTCGGTGATCACTGCGCCTGCGATTAAATTTAAAGGATCGGGCTGGTACGTTACGGACTACGCGGGGAAATCTCCGGACGGTGGGAGCAAAGAAAAATCCTCCGCCGAGGGGAAAGATAGCGGAGGAAAAGATACCGGCGGCAAGGACAGTGGTGGCAAGGACGGCGGCGCGAAAGACTCCAAAGATGGAGGCGCCAAAGAAGCCTCCGGCAAAGATTCTGCCGCGAAAGAGACGAGCTCGAAAGAAAGTTCCTCAAAAGACAAAAAGCCCGCGAAGAAAAAATAAGTACTGCGAGGAAACGCATGGCTGACATGCCACAACCAACGAGCGCGGTTCGCAAAGTTCGCAAGGCCGTGCTGCCTGCCGCGGGACTTGGCACCCGCTTTTTGCCCGCAACTAAAGCGCAACCCAAAGAGATGCTGACGGTGGTGGACAAGCCACAGATTCAGTACGTGGTGGAAGAGTGCGTGGCCTCGGGAATCGAACACATCATCATCGTAACGGGGAAGGGAAAGAACTCGATCGAGGATCACTTCGATCACGCGCCAACGCTGGAGCGCTTTCTGGAAGAAAAAGGGAAGCCGGAGCAAGCGGCGATGGTTCGGCGTATCAGCGACATGGTGCAGGTGAGTTACACGAGGCAAAAGGAACCGCTCGGCCTCGGACACGCCGTATTGGTGGCGAAAGATCTTGTGGGCGACGAGCCGTTCGCTGTTTTGCTCGGCGATGTGCTGATTCCAGGAAAAAATCCTGCCACGAAACAGCTCATTGATGTGTACGCGGCTACGGGAGTTGGCGCGATTGCGGTAGAGGAAGTGCCGAGAGAGAAAACTCATCTTTATGGGATCGTCGACGGAGAAGCCGCTCCGCTGCCACCGTTTGGAGCGCGACTTTTGAGGGTTCGCGATCTGGTGGAAAAACCGAAGCCGGAAAATGCGCCATCGAACCTCGCGATTACGGGCCGCTACGTTTTGCCTCCGCAGATTTTCAATTGCCTGGAGCGAACCAAGCCTGGGGCAGGGAATGAAATTCAGTTGACGGATGGGCTGCGACTGCTGGCGCAAGAGCACGGCCTGTGGGCGTACATATACGAAGGCGTTTCGTACGATGCTGGCGACAAGCTGGGGTTTCTGAAAGCGACCGTCGAAATTGCATTGCAAAACGAAGAGTTGGGCGCCCCTTTCCGGGACTACCTGAAGAATTTGAAGTTGTAATTTTTATCGGTGTGTATCCGAAAATGACACGCATATTGGGGATTGAATCGTCGTGCGATGAGACGGCGGCGGCTGTTGTGGCCGACGGCCGCGAGATCTTGTCCAGCGTGGTGGCGTCGCAGATTGATATTCACCGAAAGTACGGCGGCGTCGTGCCAGAGTTGGCGTCGCGCGAACATTTGCGGCAGATTGTGCCTGTGGTGCGAGAGGCGCTCGCGCAGGCGGGGATGCAGTTCGCGGATGTAGATGCCATTGGTGTGACGCACGGGCCTGGATTGGTTGGAGCATTGCTCGTGGGGATCACGTACGGAAAGACTTTGGCGCAGGCGTTGGGGAAGCCGCTTGTGGGAGTGAATCATTTGGCGGGGCACGTTCACGCAGTATTTTTGGAGGCGTTTAAGGCAGGGCGCGTGGCGAAATTGCCTGCGGTTTGTTTGATTGTTTCGGGCGGGCATACAGTTTTGTATGAAGTGAGTGCAGGCCAGCCCGGCGCGCTTTTGCGTTATCGAAAAATTGGGCAGACACGGGATGATGCGGCGGGCGAGGCATACGACAAGGTCGCGAAGTTGTTGGGTCTGGGATATCCCGGCGGGCCGATTCTGGATCGCTTGGCGGCGGTCTCGAATGATGCGCGGGCGCCAGTGAAATTCGGTCCGACGAAAACGCGGAGCAACCCGCTGGATTTCAGTTTCAGCGGATTAAAGACGGCGGTGTTGTATCACGTGCGCGAGCATCTGGAATATGCTGGCGAGATTCGAACGCGAGAAGAGGCATTGCAGCGAGGCGAGCGGAAGTTCGAGCAATTGTTTCCATTGTGTTCGCCGCAGACTCTGGCGCTGGTACGCGAATTTCAGAACGCGGTGGTGCGAGATTTGGTGGAACGCACGATGATGGCCGCGGAAGAGTTGGGCGTGGAGAGTGTGCTGGTTTCGGGAGGAGTGGCGGCAAACAGCCAGCTGCGGGCTACGTTTGAAGAGCGCGGGAAGAGCAAGGGGCTCGACGTGTTTTTCCCGAGCCGGGCGCTTTCAACGGATAACGCGGCGATGATTGCCGCGGCCGCGTATGAGAAATTTCGGGCGGGCGTGTTTGGTGACGTGTCGCTTAATGCAGATCCGAGCTTGGCGCTGGCTTGAAAAATTACACCGAGAGCGCAGAGTGCGCGGAGAAGCTCACTCTCCACGATGTTGTCCGAAACATCCCGCCATTTGAAGAGGCTTCAACAAACTTTTTGTAGCCATATGAGTGCGGAAGTGTTCCAACAAGCTGTGGAGAGCCTTGCAGCGAGTTGTCGATGACCAGGAGAGATAATGAAAAGGATAGTTAGACTTTTGGTTAGATCGTTTGTCTTTGGGTTTGCGCTGCTCTTAGTGGCGGGGCATTCGTCTGCACATGCGGCGGCAGATGCTATTACTTCGCAGAGCGCGGAGGTGAATGGCGTCAAGCTGCATTATCTGAAAGCGGGACATGGGCCGGCGGTGATTTTGCTTCACGGGTATACCCAGACTTCGCGGATGTGGCGGCCTATCATGCCGCTGCTGGCGGAAAAATTCACTGTGATTGCGCCGGACTTGCCTGGGATTGGCGATTCGGAGATTCCTAAGTCCGGTTTGGATATGAAGTCGGCTGCCATCAGCATTCACGCGCTTGTGAAGTCATTGGGAATCGAAAGAGCCAGAGTGGTGGGGCATGACATCGGGTTGATGGTGGCGTATGCCTATGCTGCGCAGTTTCCGGCAGAGACGGAAAAGCTGGCGGTGATGGACGCGTTTCTTCCAGGCGTCGCGGGGTGGGAAGATGTTTACAACAACCCAGGGATTTGGCATTTCCGGTTTAATGGGCCGACGCCGGAAGCTCTTGTGCGCGGACGCGAGCGGGTGTATTTCGATTACTTCTGGAATGATTTTGCTGCGGACAAAAATCACTCGCTGCCGGACGCGGATCGCGCGGCCTATGTGGCGGCGTACTCGCGCCCTGGCCGAATGCATGCGGGCTGGGAATATTTTGTTTCATTCCAGCAAGCAGCGAAGGACTTCGCAGAGCTCTCGAAGACGAAGCTGACCATGCCAGTGCTGGCGATTGGCGGTGAGAAGGCCAATGGAGTGGTTTTAGGCGAACAGATGAAGATCGTGGCGACGAATGCGACGATGATCGTGCTCAAGGATTGCGGGCACTGGGTGCTGGAAGAAAAGCCGAAAGAGACGACCGAAGCGTTGATGAAGTTTTTGTGATGTTTGGCAGGCGCATTACAAAATCGTTTTCACTGAGAGAAGCACTCGGACGGGCCGTGTGAATTGTGTGAGAGCCGCGGCGAATTTCGGCGGCTGCGTGCGGGTCTCGCTTCCTTGGTTTGTGATAGGATGCGGGTGCGCTAGGGGCGCATCCGGTCCGCGGAAAGGGTAGAAGCCCACCTGCTTTAAATTGAGTTTTGCGAACCTTCTTTCGGCCCGATGTGCGGACTACGGGCGATTTAGTGAAAGGAGGTCGCTATGCCGACCCATTTCGAGGACGCGCCGCGTCCGCTTCCTGAACGTCCCAATCTGCGCCATTTGAAAGATCAAGCGAAGGACTTGCTGAAGGCCGGTGAGGCTGAATCGCTCACCGATGCGCAGTTCAAGATTGCGCGGTTGTATGGATTTGCTAGTTGGCCGAAGTTGAAGGAACACGTCGATTCACTGGAGGAAATTGGGCAGCTCAAGCTGGCGATCGATGCCAATGATCTAGAGCAGGTGAAGAATCTGATGACGCGCGATGCAGCGCTGCATCGCGCTCCGCTTGGATATAACAAGAACGGCCCGCTCACTTGGGTGGCGGAATGCCGAGTGCCGTGGGAAGCGCCTGGCCCGGTAAGATTGGCGATTGCAGAGTGGATGATCGATAACGGATCGGACGTGCATCAGGGCGGCGATGGGCCATTGATGCGAGCGGCTCTGTTCGGTTATAGAATTCCGATGATGGAATTGCTGTTGTCTCACGGCGCGGACGTGAATGCGGAATGGAACAGATACTTCCCGATTATTTTGGCGCCTTGCGAGACCGTTGAGCCGAAGCCGATTAAATGGCTCCTGGAGCACGGAGCCAATCCGAATTCTGTGCGCGAAGGCCGCAAGTATAGTGGGACTGCGCTGGATTATGTGATCGGTACGTATGGACGTTCGCCGCAGCTTGGAGAGTGCATGGACATTCTTGTTGAGGCGGGCGGCGTTACGAAGTACGGCGTGCCGCCGGTTCTCGATTTGCTTCGTGGGCGGCTCGATCTTCTGGAGAAGCACCTCGATGCGGATCGCACGCTGGTGCATCGGCGATTCCCTGAGTTGGACTTCGGCAGTTCCGGCGCGCGGTTGCTCAAGCTGCAAGGAGCGACACTTCTGCACGTGGCCGCGGAGTACGGCAATGTGGATGCCGCGAAACTACTTTTGGAGCGCGGAGCGGACGTCAATGCGCGGGCTGCTGTAAATGAAAGTGGCGTCGGAGGGCAGACGCCAATCTTTCACTCCGTGACGCAATTCTTCGACGGCGGATTGCCGATGACGCAGTTCTTGGTGGAACGCGGCGCTGACTTATCGGTGCGCGTGAGACTCCCGGGTCACTATGAGCGACCGGGCGAAATCGTGGAGTGCACGCCACTCGGCTACGCCATGCTGTTTCCGGGGGAGGAACACAAGAATGAACACAAGACCGAGTCGTTTCTGCGGGAGCGCGGGGCGCTGGAATGATTTTGGATCGCGAAAGCCACAGTATGTTTTTTAGAGGCGATTTCTCCAATATCCGGGACGGCGATGTCCGTGGGCAACTGCGAGGACTTGGATAGAGGAAGGAAGCTCTCGATAGACAACTGCGAAGGGAAATCCTCGCAAAAGAAATTTCTGCGTTCCGTGGCTGCCCGAAGGCCAGCGATGCGGCGCTTCGGCGACATTTGAGATGGCGGTATTGAGTTCGACTAAAAATCTCGCAGCGGCGTATTCGCTGCGTTCCAAGTACCAATCGAAGGCAGAGTCGAGTTCGAGGCTCGCTGCTTCGTGGAACTCAACTTTCTTGTTTGCCATTGGAAAGCTTGGACGAGAGTCGGCCGCGAACTTCTTCCCATGAGACCGTATTTGCCTGTCTGGAGTCCAAATCGGAAATGCGGCGAGCGATCTCTTTGTCCCATGCGCCGGCGGCGCCCTCGTCCACGGTTGGGTCAAGGCTGTTAAGCAAAGAACATGCCAGGTCGGCACGCTCTTCCTCAGACAGGCTTAGGGCCTTTTGCAGGAGATTAGAAGCTTGCTCGGTCATAATTTTAATTATACATCCGCCTGCCTTTACGGCTCGACGGATTTAGGTCAGCGATTTGGCAGCACGCCTAGACCCCGAAATAAAGCAGTCGAAGCGAAGAGGTAGGCATAGCTAGTGCCGGAGGGGTTCGAGGCGCATGTTTATAGCAAAAGTTTGAAGCGCGGCGGCGTCTTCCGTTGAGCCGGGCGGCAAAGAGGCCCGGCGATTCCCTGCGTCGCGAGCGGCTTGCTCGGTGGTCCATGTTCTTACGAAAACTGCGTCGCGGACGTAACGCAGTCTCTGCAGAGTAGCGTCGGAAGCGCCGCCGTAGGTATCGATCTGTTTAAGAAAGAAGGTGGCTAGCGGTTTAGGAAGCTCAAAAGTGTCTGGAACGTCTCGACGCGTGTACTCGTAAATCGTCTTCTGGTGCCACGGATCGAATTTTTTTGTGTCGAACGAGTCGGACTCTTCCAGGAAAATCTGCGAAGTGGGCACCACCACGCGAATAACCGGACCCGTCGCGGGTTGAAGAACCCAAACAGCGACCGTGTGATTTGAGGTTGGCCACAAAAGGCCGACGCTTTTGACGCCAGAGCGCTCGACGAGAAACGCGTAGAGCGCGGATAGTTCATCGCATTCGGCGATCGCCGTCGGTTCCGAGGGGGAGGGGCGTCGGACCGCTTTCCATTGGCTCCAGATCCTGTCGGAATTGGGAGGTTGGTCGGTGATGCTCCAATGCATATTCCAGAAACCTGCGTCGCGGGTGGCTTCATACAACAGACGAATGATGACGAAGTCAGAGTAGTGAACGCTGCCTGGCGAGAGATGATGGGCAGCGAGGAAGGATTGAAATGCCGATCGCATGCCCGAGGAACTCTCGAGAGTTTTTGCTTTCTCGCGAATATTACGAACAAATTGTGCAAGTGGGACATCTTACTGGGAAGGTATGGGTTGTGCGGGTGTTTGGGCATGAAGCACGGACGAAGCGGTGAGCAGGGCAATTGCAGCACGGAAGACCAGGCACAGCAGAGGTTTCATAGGAATCAGAGGCTGGTTTCATTGTAGGTCATCGCTCGCGGAAAAAGGCGAGGGACACGGTTGGGAGTGCGTGGGGTATACTCTCGCGGCGATGGGGACTTCTGCGAGAGGCGGCGTGCGATTTCAAGTAGCCAGCGATCAGTCGCTGCTGGTTTATTTTGAGGAAGAGCGAAAGAAGAGCGGGGCTAAAGCCCCGCACCTACAAAATCAAAGCACAATTGAGGTGCATGAGCGGGTGCGGAGGCTCTTGCGGTTGGTGGAGTCGGAGCCGATCGCGGGAGTGCGCAATTTGCATCCGGCGTATTGTTCTTTGCTCTTTAAATTTGACGCGATGAAGTTGCGGCATCAAGAGTTGGAAGAAATATTGCGTGGATATGTCAAGCGCATGGAAAAAGTGGCGCTTCCTGAGCCGCGTTTGGTGGAAATCCCTGTTTGCTATGGCGGGGAGTACGGTCCGGACTTGAAAGATGTCGCTGAGTTGCACGGATTGACGACGCAACGGGCGATCGAAGTGCACACCTCGACGACTTACATTGTTTATTTTTTGGGATTTGTGCCGGGCTTTGCGTATCTCGGGGAGGTGACGGAAGAACTGGCTGCGCCGCGCTTGGCTACACCGCGCCGAAGCGTGCCGGTTGGGAGCGTTGGGATCGCGGGCAGCCAGACGGGTGTTTATCCGATTGCCACACCGGGTGGATGGAGATTGCTAGGGCGTACGCCGGTGAAGATGTTCCAGCCTGAGAGGGCAGAGATGAGTTTGCTCTCGATTGGAGATCGCGTGCGGTTTGTGCCGATTTCGCGAGAGCAGTTTGCGAAGCTGGAGAACGCATGAGTTTGATTGAGGTGCGTGCTCCGGGACTGCTGACGACGGTGCAGGATTTGGGCCGAGAAGGATTCGGGCCGATGGGGGTTTCAGCTTCTGGCGCGGCTGATCCGGTTGCTCTTCGGATTGGGAATCGGCTGGTAGAGAATGCGGAAGGCGCGGCGGGATTGGAGATGACGCTGCTTGGCGGGACGTTCGGGTTTCTAGAGCGGGCGGTAGTGGCACTCACGGGATCGGAGTTTGGGGCGACGCTGGACAATGAACCTGTCGAGATGTGGAAGTCCGTGGAGATTCGGCAGGGGCAGACTCTGCGGCTGGGAGCGACGCGGACGGGAGCGCGGTGTTATTTGTGCGTGCGAGGCGGGATCGACGTGAAATTGTTTTTAGATAGCGCGTCGACGCATCTGTTGAGCGGGCTTGGCGGCTTTCAAGGGAGGGCGCTGCGCGTGGGTGATGTGTTAAGGCTTGGAGCGGCGAGCGGGAGCTTCCGGACCTTTCGAAAAAGAAGTTTATCGGCGAGAGTTGTAGCGCAATTGGCGCCGCGAAAGGTTTTGCGCGTAACGCAGGGGCCGCAGAGTGCTTGGTTTTCGCAAGAGGTGCAAGATGTGTTTTACGCAGGGACGTATCGTGTAGCAGAGGAGTCGAATCGGATGGGTTTGCGGTTGCAAGGTGCCGCCGTTGGGTCGACCGCCAGCGGAGAGATGATTTCCGAGGGAGTTTCGCTGGGGGCGGTGCAGATTACGGCGGGTGGATTGCCAATTATTTTGTTTGTGGAACAACAAACAACCGGTGGATATCCAAAGATTGCGAATGTGATTTCCGCGGATTTGAGCAGTTTGGGGCAACTGAGGCCGCGCGACGAAATTCGATTCGAACTGGTGGAGATGGAATCGGCGCGGGCGCTTTTGATGGAGCAGAAAAAACTGTTGGCGTCGCAGGAGTTGATTCTGGAATGAACAGCCGTCAGTTAAAGATCGATTTGAATTGCGATATGGGCGAAATGCCCGAGGCGATTACGGACGGCACGCAAGAAGCGTTGATGCGGTCGATTACGTCGGCGAATGTGGCCTGTGGCGGACATGCGGGCGATGAAGGGACAATGCGCACTACGATTCAGCAGGCGATGCGATACGGCGTGGCAGTTGGGGCGCATCCAGGTTACGCAGATCGCGAGAATTTTGGTCGGATGGAATTGAAGATGCCGTCGGACCAGGTTGCGAACTCCGTGTACGAGCAGGTGCAAGCGCTAGCGCGAGTCGCAGAAAGCTGTGGCGCGCGGCTGGTACACGTTAAGCCGCATGGGGCGCTTTACAACCAGGCGGTGAAGAACCGCGAGCTTGCCCGGGCGATTGCTGAGGGAGTGGCGCGCTGGAATCGTCAGGTTGTGCTTGTGGGGTTGGCGGGTTCGGCGATGTTGGAGGTGTTCCGGGAAGCAGGATTTACGGTGGCGGCAGAGGCATTCGCGGACAGACGGTATGAGCCGGACGGAACTCTGCGATCTCGAAAATTTGAGGATGCGTTGATTCGCGATCCCGAAAGTGCCGCGCGGCAGGCGCTTGGGATGGTGGAGCGAGGAGTCGTGAAGTCAAGCGACGGGAGTGAAGTCGCGGTTGCGGCGCAGACGATTTGTATTCACGGCGATACGCCGGGAGCTCAGGCAATTGCGGCGGAAGTGGCACGAGTGTTACGGGAATCGGGCGTGATACTTAGCGGATTGCGGGGGAGTTAGAAACTAGAGGAAAGGAAGAGCAAGGATAACGCAGAGACGCGGAGAGTTGGGACGCGAAAACTAATGGCTATAGATCGTCAGGGGCGATGGCAATTGTTGCCGTTCAGATTGCAGATCTGGAGATTGCCGGAATTGTCTTGAATCACGCGGGATTGGAGTCTCAGAGTTGGGACTTTGGCGGCTCTGCAGGCGCGGGCAACGTCTCCGAGTGAGGGGCCTGAGTCGTTCGAGTTGGCTTTTTCGGCTGCGGCGAGTTGCTGCTGGCCGAGGGCGAGAGCGTCGTTGTAATTCATATAGGTTGAAGGGACGAAGGGCCCATCGTTTGTGTCGTACCCGATTTCATAACTTCGAGGAGGCTCGTAGCGAACGGCCCGCCCGCCGAACCCATACTCAATGCCCCCGCCGCTGGTGCCGCCCCATCCATTGTTAAACCCCTGACCACTCCCTGTGCTTGGACGTTGATGGGACCGTTGGGCAAGCGAGGGACTTGCCAGGAGCAGAAGGGCAGCGAAGAGAAGACAGGATTTCATGGCGATCTCCCGAGCTTGCCTCACATATTACAGAAAGGAGGGCTCATTGAGAATCCGTGAAGAGCAGTGAGGGGACCCGGCTAGCGGCTTCGATTATATGACGACATTGGGTGACTTGGCGTTTCGTTCGTTTGACCTCAAACAGGGAGGGTGAAGGAGACGAAGATGGTTAAACGCAGAGGCACAGAGAGCACAGAGGGGGAAAGGCAAGAAAAAGGACAGGACAAAGAAATCGCCAGAAAAGAAAACGGCGGGCAACAAAAGTTGCCCGCCGGAAATTAAAAACGCGCCCTGATTGCGGCGCGCAGGCTATTCGAATTTTTCGGTCATTACCGGGAACTGCAACTTTGCCTTGGCCAAGGACTTGACAACGATGGCTTCGGCGCTTTCCGCGGTGGTGTTGCGCGAGGTGGCCATTTCACTGACCAGGAGGTACTTCGCGCGTTCCAACATTTTCTTTTCGCGGAAGGAGAGGGGCTTGCTGCGGCTGAGGGAAACGAGACTCTTGAGGACGACAGCGACTTCGAGGAGGGACCCAGTGCGCATGCGCTCGGAGTTTTCCTTGAAGCGATGTTTCCAGTCGTGGTGAGAATTGAGCTTACCCTTTTCGAGGAAGCCAAGGACTTTGGTGGATTCCGTGGAACGAATCACGGAGCGAAGGCCAACGGTTTCTGCGTTTGATTGTGGAACCATGACACGCAGGCCGCTGGAAACGATGCGAATCATGAAGTAACGTTCGGTCCTACCATTCAAGACACCGTAACTAATCTGTTCTACAAGTCCGACGCCGTGGTTCGGGTAAACGACCTTGTCACCGATTTTGTAGTCCATGGATCGAGATGCCCCCCTGAGATACTTACGGAGTTTAAATGTGTGTGTTGCAAGAGTCAAGATATATCCTGTGGAATCAGGAGGTTAGGGAAAATTAGATTTGTATTTGGCAGTTGAATTGCTTAGGGCTATTTATACCAAAGGGAGTGTTCAGGAAATTGAAAAATGAGCGAATTTGGCAGGAGTTTGGGAACTGAAACATGTGTTTCAGCAATGATTACACTGGATTAAGGGTACAGAACCTGAAAGTGGGGGCGGTGTGCGGTAGAATGCCCGCGTGATTCTACTGGCGCTTGACACATGCGATTCGCGGGGGAGTCTTGCCGTTTTACGAGACGAAGAAGTTCTAACGGTAATCGCCCATGAGGGAACGACGGATTATTCGTCTTGGGTCTTGCCGACCGCCGAGGCAGCGTTAAAGGCTTCCGGACTGAGGCTCAGGGAAGTAGATGTGTTCGCGGTGGCATCGGGACCGGGATCGTTTACGGGAGTGAGGATCGGACTGACGACGGTAAAAGTTTGGAGCGAGGCATTCGGGAAGAAAGTAGCGAGCGTATCGAGATTGGAGGCAATGGCCGCACAGTCGCCAGATGACCGCGAGTATGTGGCGGCTTTTGCGGATGCACACCGGGATCAAGTATTCGGGGGTTTGTATCGGAGGGAAGGACCGGGGCTAAGACTGGTGGAGCAGGAAATGGTTGCGGCACCTGCAGAATTTTTGCATTGGGTGAACGAACGCGCGGCGAATCGGCCTGTCAGCTGGATTTCGCCAGACCCGGATAAAGTAACAGCGCTAGAAGAGTGGCAGAGACACTCGAAAGACGGTCAGAGAATTGTGCCTAGTTACAGCGTACTGGCGCCGCTCATTGGAAAAATTGGACTGCAGCGGGCGCGCGAGGGGCGATTGGTCGACGCGCTGGCTCTTGACGCAGAGTACATCCGGCGGCCCGACGCAGAGACTCTTTGGAAGGGTGTAACGGGCCGTGGCAGCTGAAACCAAACGCCGCGGAGCTGCTTGCACCTTCAGGCGGTTCACGCGCGAAGACGCGAATGCTGTCAGGGAGATCTTCAGACAATCTCCCGAAGCCGGTGCTTTGACTAGGGACGACTACGAATGCTTGCCAGAAGGGGCCGGCGCTCTTGCGTTGGTCAGCGAGCGCGCAGGACAAGTGACCGGATTTTTTATCGGTAGAGAAGCGGCGAACGAAGCGGAAGTGTTGAATCTAGCCGTAAAGCCAAAATATAGGCGTCAGGGAGATGGCGGAGCTCTAGTTTTGGCCGCGCTGGAAGAGATGCGGTCCAGAGGCGTGCAGAGCGTCTTCCTGGAGGTAAGAGAATCGAATCTCGGAGCCATCGCCTTCTACGAATCATTCGGCTTTTCCAAGATTGGCCGCCGGAAAGTCTACTACCGGGACCCCGAGGAAGCGGCCATTACCATGGAAAAGAAACTCACAGGCCCCGCAGGCTAGGACCAAATTCCTAGGGGTTGCTACTTGACGCCGCCATTCCGAGTGCTATCGTTTGTTCATGTAGTGTTCACAATCCAATTCGCGCAGTGTCAGGAGGACGCATGGCAACAGCACAGCGGGCACCTCGAGACATAGTCTTCGAGACAGACGCCGAGTATCAGCGTCTGGCCGAGCAGCACTCGAAATACGAAGCAGAACTGCACCGAATCTCCACCTCTACTTTCCTCAGTTCAGAAGACCTCCTGGAAGAAATCAAGTTAAAGAAGATGAAGCTCCACTGCAAAGATGAGATGGAGCGGATTGCCCTGCGTATCCAACGTGCGCGGGCGCAGTATTCGCAATAACAACGCCCGCCTATCCCGAAAATTCTGTCGTAGAATGGCCCTGCTTGCTCGCAGCGTTCACACTTTGAGCGACGCTGATGAGGTATATTCTCAGGGCATGGTCAAAGAGGGCTATTACTTTGGATTGCCGCTACTGGTTTTGGGCGGCGCGGCGTATTTGGCGCAGTGGACGGTGACTGCCGTCATACTGGTGTGTCTGGCGCTTTTTGTCTTTTCGTTTTTCCGTGACCCGGAGCGCGTGATTCCTGCCGAGCCCGGAGCGGTTGTTTCGCCTGGCGACGGTCGGGTTGTAGTCGTGACCGATGAGGAAGACGCAGACAGGCCCGGAAAGCGCATCAGCATTTTTCTGGCTGTATGGAACGTGCATGTCAACCGCGCGCCCGCGGCGGGGGTTATCACCAGGATGGAATACCGCCCTGGCAAGTTTCTGGCGGCAATGCGCGATCGGGCTTCGATGGAAAACGAGCAGAACGTCTTTACACTTTCGACCGATGCTGGAGACATGGTCTTCAAACAAATCGCCGGATTGATTGCGCGGCGCGTAGTCAGTTGGAAAAAAGAAGGGGAGCGCGTGGCGCGGGGGGAGAGAATCGGGCTGGTGAGATTTGGCTCGCGAGTGGATGTTTGGGTGCCAAAGGATGCGGAGATACTTGTTAGAGTAGGAGAGAATGTGAAAGGCGGGTCCAGCGTGCTCGCGCGATGGCCGGCAAAGGCAGCAATCATGGATCTGATGGACCAGCAGACCTCGGATGCAGAAGCAAATGTTTCCGCCGTGGGGCGGCAAAACTAATTCATGGGCCCAGTCGAACACCACGAAATGCCTTTTTCAGGCCGGCGCATTCGTAACCCGCGATTGAGGCGAGGCATTTTCCTGCTGCCCAGCCTGTTCACGGGCGCGAACCTGCTTTGCGGCTACTATGCGGTTGTGGCGTCGCTTGCGGGTGGTTGGGAAGACTTCGATCATGCGGCGAAAGCTATCGGCTTGGCGATTCTGTTTGACTCGCTGGATGGCCGCGTCGCCCGCATGACGGGCACAAATACCGAATTTGGCATGCAATTTGATTCGCTTGCTGATGTCGTCAGTTTCGGGATTGCGCCGGCGGTTATGGCCTATGCCTGGGGCGTGCGCAGCCTGGCCGACCAAGGCTCCCAGCGAGTTGAGCTCATCAGCCAACTCGGGTGGTTTTTCTGCCTTGCGTTTCTCATCTGCTGCGCTTGGCGGCTCGCGAGATTCAACGTGCAAGGCATGGCGCCGGGAGGATCAAAGAATTTTGTGGGTATGCCCACGCCGGCGGCGGCGGGAGTCATAGCCTCCCTTGTGCACGGCTTCAAAGTTCCTTTGCAAGATTGGCACTGGTCGGTTGCGTGGATTGCACTTGCAGGCGCCCTCGGCGCGCTAATGACCAGCACGATCCGCTACTACAGTTTCAAGGATATTCCGTGGACGCGCAAGCAGCCATCACTGGCTATCGTCGTGGTCTGCCTCCTGGTGGGAGTCATCTGGAGGTTTTCAGAATATGCTTTGGTGATCTTCGCTTGTACTTATGCGGCTGCCGGCGTGGCCTTGCACATCGTGCGTTTCTTCCGCCATCGGCTGGTCTCCCGGACCGTGTGATTCATGACATCTCTTGAACGGGGATCCAACCGAATCGTGATTGCGGGTGCTTCGTCGCTGCTGGGTGCGGAGCTGCGTTCGCTGCTGGAAGAAAGCCGCTTTGCCGGAGCGGACTTTCGCCTTGTGGATGAAGAGCTTGCCGCTGGCACCTTGACCGAAGCGGGTGGCGAGCCGGCCGTGATTCAACCCGTGGAAGAAGGAAGCTTTGAGAAGGCCGGCATTATTTTCTTCGCGGGTTCGTCCGATTTTACGCTCGCAAATTTCGAGACGGCTAGCCGGAGCGGTGCGGTCGTCATAGACCTGTCCGGCCACTCGATATCTTTCGCAAATACTCTTGTGTGGTTTTCAGGCGCGGAAAAACTTCGCGGTGAAACTCTTCCTGAAAAGCCTCATCTTGCGGCAGTGCCTTCCGCAGCTGCGGAGGGTACCGTTCGGCTTTCGCTTGCGTTGCGCGAGGCGAATGTTAAGGACATCGTCGTCACCGTTTTGCAGCCCGTGTCGGCCGCCGGTAACGCCGGCATCGAAGAACTCGAGACGCAGGCCAAGCAGTTGCTGTCATTTCAACCTCCGGGCAAGGAACTCTTTGACACGCAAACTGCTTTCAACTCGCTTGATCGATTTGGACCACAAAGCAGATTTGATTTGAATCATGCCCGGTTAACTCTTCGAAATGAAGTAAGCGCCTGTCTTCGAGGGGAAGGCGTACCTCCGGCGGTGCAATTGGTCCACGTGCCTGTCTTTTATGGCGTGACCTTTGCTGCCTGCGCCAGACTTGAAGGCAGCGTAGATGAAGTGAGAATCTCCAGCGCATGTCAGCGAGCCGGGTTCGCGATACTGGACGAACCGGGAATAGGACCCAACAATATCAGCGCGGCCGGCGAAACTGTGATCCAACTATCGAAACCGAAAGCGGACCAACTGCAGCCTGGAAGCTGGTGGTTCTGGGGAGCCGCGGATAACATTCGATTGCCCGCGTGGAATGCCGTTAAGCTGGCGGAGAAGTTGGTGCCATGAGGCGGCGAATTATTTGCGCGCTAGTGTTTGCGGCGTCGTGCAGCGCCGGGTGCGGATATCACGTCGCGGGACACAATTCGTCGTTGCCGAAAACCATTCACGTAATTGCCGTTCCAGCGCTGGAAAACAAAACGACGAGCTACCGGCTGGAACAAAAACTGACAGCGGCCACGGTGCACGAATTTTTGGCAAAGACGTCCTACAGGGTGGTGTCGACCCCGGAAGACGGCGATGCAGTGTTGACGGGGAAGATCTTGAGCTTGGAGTCCGTGCCGCTTCTGTTCAATACGGCGACGGGCGCCGCAACGACAATGCTCGTGACGGTCAAGTGTGAGGTGACGTTCACTGAACGCGCGACACAGAAGGTGCTCTACCACTCGGACAGTTTTGTGTTCCGGAACGAGTACGAAATTTCGGCCGACACAGCAGATCCTGCAGCGCTGAAAAGCTTTTTTGAAGAGCGCGACCCGGCGCTGGACCGGATGGCGCAGGATTTTGCGGCGCGGCTGGTGGCGGCGGTCATCGAGAATTATTAGTGAAAGACGCGTCTGGTCTAAAGAGTGGCGAAGCGGGATGAAGTCCGGGATGAATCTGCCGGGCTAAAGCCCGGCGCTACGGGAGTTGTGATGGCACAAGTTTCTCCGGAAGAGTTGCTGGAGCGATTGGAACGCGGGAAGGCGATTCCAGCCGTGCTCTTGCTCGGCGAAGAACCGTATTTGCGGGATGAATGCCGCAAGCAGTTGATCGAGAGGTTTGTGCCGGAGCCTGCGCGGACTTGGGCGGTTTCGCGATACTCCGCAGGCCGCGGCGAGACGCAGGCAGCGCTCGATCAGGCGCAGACGATGGCGATGCTTTCGCCGCAACAAGTCGTTTTCCTCGAAGACGCCGAAGCTATCGAAAAGCTCGGAGAGAAAAACCGGGACGAGGCCGTGGCGCAAATGGGCGCATACCTCGAAAATCCCGCGCCGTTCACCGTGCTGGTGCTAGAAGCAACCGGACTGGATCAAAGGATGAAATGGGGCAAGCTGCTGGCGGAGAAAACGCTGGTGGTGTCTTGCGGACTTGGGGACAACCCCGGAGATCGGCAAGCGGCGGCAGTGGCGTTTGCTCGCACGATTGCGAAAGAAGAATGCGTGGAGTTTGAGAAGGGCGCGGCGGAGGATTTAGCGGAGTTCGTGGCGGCGGACCTGATGCGCTTGAAAACGGAGATCGTTAAGCTGGCAACTCACGCTGGAGAGAAAAAGTTCATTAGTAAGATCGACGTCAGCTCGATGGTGATCTCTGAAAAGACGACGACGGTTTGGGAGTTGGCCGACCTGCTAGCAGCGAGGAAGTCCGCAAAGGCGCTCGAGTTTCTCGATCGTCTCTTACGTGACGGCGAAGAACCGCTGCCCATGGTTGGCGCAATGGCCTGGATGTATCGCAAGTTGATCGAGGCCAGCGAAGTGAAAGGCGCGACGAACGGATGGCAAGCTGCACGAGCGCTTGGGATGCGTCCCGAACAAGCGGAACTTGCTCTTCAGGCGTCGCGCAAAATTCCCAAGGCACAATTGCTATCTGGACTGAGCGCGCTGCAAAAAGCAGATGACCGCCTAAAGGGCGGCAAGGACGCGCGAACCGTACTGGAATTTCTGGTTTCGGAATTGACCTGTGGTGAAGTGAAAGTCGCACGCGCTTAAGGAAAGAAAGAAAAGACTTAAGACAGAGGTCACGGAGGGCGCAGAGATCGCCGAGAAGAGAGTTCAGGAAACCGATCTGGAAAGAACAAAAGGGGCGGCCGCAGAAACGGCCGCTCCTTTTGCTTTGGGTACGCCGCGCATGTTCGACAGCTTGGAGGTGAAAGTCCTCTTCACAACCTGATAGAGGTGAAGTGATAGCGAAGCGCAAGGGCGTCGCTGCGAGGCGGGGTCTGAAGGAAGCGCGGAGCAAAAACGCGAGCCAATGTACAAGAACCGGATCTGAGGCGTGAGCGTCGGGCGAGCGGGCCCATGATCGCGAAGCCCATATCTATCAAGGACGCAAAGCGTAAATCCGGTGGTTGCGCGTAGAAAGCAGTCGAGCTTATCGCGGGAGATCTGCTGCACGTCTCGGACTCGGGACTGAGGGTGGAGTAATTCATCCTGATCCTGCAGCAGAAGTCAGCAGCGGGCGTAGTACTCACGGAAGTGAGGAAGGCCCAAACAGTAAGAGCGAGTAGTAGAACGTCGAACTCACGGGTGGCACTGCGCCAGCCAATCAGCTTCGGCTGAGCTTTACAGGTTCAGAAGACGGTGAAGCCGAAACGGAAACCTGCAGAGCGGCGAAGCCCTTGTGGCGAACGACGACTCGAACCTCCGGCCCGTCAGGGCTCAACTTGCTGAACCGCCGTATGCGGACCCGCCTGTACGGTGGTGTGGGAGGGGCGAGCAGGTGACTGCTCCCCCTATCCCGATTGTGCCGAGCATGTTCGACAGCTAGGAGGTGCAAGTCCTCTTCACAACCAGATGGAGGTGAAGTGATAGCGAAGCGCAAGGACCGAACCGCAAGGTGAGGTCTGAAAGAAGCGTGGAGCAAAGACGCGAGCCGATGAACAAGAACTGGATGGGAGGCAGGCAGTGTTCGGGCGAGCTGGCCAATGGCAGCGAAGCCCTAATCCATCAAGGGCACTGAATGTAAATCCAGCGGTTGCGCGTCGAAGGCGGTCGAACTTACCTCGGGAGATCTGCTACCGGTCTCGAATTCGAGACTGAGAGGCGAGAGATCGTTTCTGATCCGGTGGCAGAAGTCAGCAGAGGGCGTAGTAGCTGCGCAAGCAGCGAAGGCCCGAACGGCCCCCGCAAGGGGATAAAGGGAGCGATGAGCACGCGGCGCGACTCAACAACCGACAAGCGGCAGAAAAACCAGTACTGTCTGGCCTTCCCGGAGGAGAGTAGGGGTGCAGCCCCGACGGCCTTCGAGGGAGGGACCGAATCGGAGTTGGCGAAGCGCAGAGCAGAAAGTCCGACTACCGAGCAGTGGATGGAAGAAGTCTGCGAGCTGGAAAACTGCAAGCAGGCGCTACGACGAGTGAAGGCCAACAAAGGCGGTCCGGGCATCGACGGGATGACCGTTGAGAAACTGTCTGGACACCTGAAAGAGCATTGGCCAGCCATCCGGGAACAACTCCTCAGCGGAACCTACACACCACAACCGGTAAAACGGGTGGAAATCCCGAAGCCGGACGGCGGAGTGCGCAAGCTAGGCATTCCGACGGCGCTGGATCGGTTCATTCAGCAAGCGGTAATGCAGGCGCTGCAGAGGAGCTGGGACGGAACGTTCTCTGAACACAGCTATGGGTTTCGGCCCAAGCGATCGGCACATCAGGCGGTGGAGCAGGCGCAGCAGTATCAAGCCGAAGGCTACCGCTGGGTGGTGGATCTGGATCTCGAGAAATTTTTCGACCGGGTCAATCACGACCGATTACTAGCGAAGATCGCCGAAAGGGTCAGCGATAAGCGTCTGCTGAAACTGATTCGTGCGTTCTTGCGAGCCGGAGTAATGGAGAACGGGCTGGTAAGTCCGGCCGAGGAAGGAACACCGCAAGGTGGACCTCTCTCGCCCGTGCTATCGAACATCGTACTCAACGAACTGGATCAGGAGCTGGAGCGGCGCGGACATCGGTTCACCAGATATGCGGATGACTGCAACATTTACGTCCGCAGTCGGCGAGCCGGTGAACGAGTGATGAGCAGCGTGACGCGACTCCTCACGACGAAGCTCAAGCTGCGAGTGAACAGCGAGAAGAGTGCGGTGGCACGACCATGGGAACGGAAATTCCTGGGATTCAGCTTCACGAATCACAAGCAACCGAAGAGGCGCTTGGCGCCGAAAGCGGTGGCACGGTTCAAGGAGCGAGTTCGGGAACTCACCAGCCGGACGCGGGGCATAAGTCTCGCCCAGATGGTCCATGATTTAGCGGAGTATCTCCGTGGATGGATCGGTTATTTCGGGCGATGCGAAACTCCGAGTGTGCTCGAGGAACTGGCGCAATGGCTCCGACGTCGACTTCGGTCGATGGTCTGGAAACAGTGGAAACGAGGAACTACAAGATATCGAGAGCTCCGCAAGCGCGGCATCGTTGCGCAGGAAGCCGCGCAAACCGCTGGCAGCTCCGATGGACCGTGGCACCTCGCAAACACTCCAGCGCTAAAACTCGCTCTGTCGAACGCTTACTTCGCCTCGCTCGGACTTCCCGAGCTCACGGCTCATGGTTAGTTCAACCCGCCGAACCGCCGGATGCGGACCCGCATGTCCGGTCGTGTGGGAGGGGAGGACGGGCAACCGTCTCCCCTATCCCGATTCGAGGGTTAGAAATTAGAAGTGAAAACCTCCTTGACTGTGGAAGTCGAAGAAGTCAAAGAGGTCGCTGATAGCCGGGCTATTCAGCGGTACGTAGGGGCTGATGAAATCCAGCGAGAAGGGGTTCGGGAAGTTGTCGCGGCTGCGCTTGGTAACCGGCGGCAAATTCCAGTTGCGTTCGATGAACTTGAGGATCGAAACATGATCCGCATAGGTGTGCGAAATGTGCCCTGGCTTCAAGAAAGGGCCCACCACGATCAGCGGGATGCGCGTTCCGTCGCCGAAGAAATCCAGCGGCTGGACGTATCCGGAGTCATAGTAACCGCCTCCTTCGTCGAAGGTGATTAAAACAACTGTGTCGTTTTTGTACGCAGTCTCCTGCACGCCATCGATGATCTTTTTGCAGAACCCCTCGAAGAGGTCCAGCTTCGAAGAAGCCGGATGGCCGTCCGTGAGGCCGCTGGGCTTAACGATGGAAACGGCCGGAAGCGTGCCGTCCTTGATGTCATTGTAGAGATTCTCGGTGTCCTGGATATGAGCTTCGCGGATGGCGTCGTTGGTCATGATCGACGTGTCATATTGGAACGGATTGCAGATGGTGCAGTATTCGTCGGAAGCGGTGATTGGGATCCCCAACGGGTTATTAGCGCCCACTGGCCCAAAATTGATTTCGTATGGATCGCCGGGCAGGCCGTTGGGGTTAATCACTGATTTAGGCTGAGGCGTGTAGCTGGGAGCGCCAGAGTAGCTGTTCCAGTCATCGCCGTAATACTTCCAGGAAACGTTGTGGGCGAGCATATCGTCGCCGATGCTCGGCAGGGAAGAGGGAGGAACCGTGAAAACAGTGTTCGCAATGCCCGTATCGGTGTAAGCGTTCGCGCCGTTTCCGAAGTAGCCCGGATTGTAGTTGTTCAACAGGTAGTAATGGCCCGGCTCGCATCGCGGATTGATATGGATTGACTTGAGGTACGCCACGATCGGTCCCACGCCAGGTTGAGTCGGGTCCGAGCAATTGCTGTAGGAGCCGCCACCTGACGATGGTTTGTCTTTGGAGCCGGCGCCGTAGCCGTCTTCCGTGTACCAGTTGTTGGTCCCCGGAGCCGGATTCGGATCTTCGATTTCGCTCACGACTCCTTGGTTCGGCGATCCTACTGCAACCTCGACGCCGTTCGGTGGTGTGAAGGGCGTCGCGCTATTGGGGTCGTAGAAATAGATGGCGTCGCCGTGGCCAAACATAATGTGGTTGGCGCCGGTGCCTCCCTGGAAGGATTGGTGGAAGTTATCGCTCATCGCGTAGTTATCCGCGAGGCTCTTGAAATAGGGTGCATCGCCCTGCTGTACGTTATAGAAACCCAGAGCCGTGGAGCCTTCGCCGGTGAGCGATGCTCCGGGAGCGTTGGGCAGGTAATTGGTGGTGAAGCAGGGAAGCGCGTCAGAATCGGAGGAGCATAGTGGTGCCTGTGTCGTGCCGTTCGTGCCCGCACCGACGGTCACCTCAACCCACGCGTATAACTTGGAATCGCAACCGGAAGGATTTTGCCAGCTGGCATGCTCCAGGCTGCAATTCAACTGTTGCACCATCTGGTAGAAGCGATGAACCGGGCTGGCCGCATAGTCTGTGTAGACGAAGCTGCTGCCGTTAGTCAGCTGAAACGGGCCGGCCGGAAGAGAGTTCACATTCGTGATGCGCGTATCCGGAGTTCTACCCGGCAAACCGCTGCCACCCACAAGGAGGGACGGATAGTACTCGGGGGACAAACCGTTTTCTGATTCCTGCGCGAGCGTGAGGCTCGCGGCGCATTGTGACTCCGTTGTGCCCGCTGAGCACACGTTAGGAATATAAGCAACGGCCGGGGCCGTAGGGCCGCCCACTAGCGGGGACGGGAGAATATTGCCCGGGAATTCGGACTTGGGAGGACTCAAGAGAAAAGCGTCGCTGCTCGAAGTGCTTGCGGAAAGCTGCTGTGCCTTATGGAAATGGGGGCCCGGAACGGCGTTCAGATTGTGGTCCAGTGTGATGATGCCCTTGGAGAGGAGGTTATCGACGCTCTCACCCCTTTTCGGGGTGTAAGTGGCGAAGACGTGGTCAAAACTGCGATTTTCACCGATGATCACGATTACGTGTTTGATTGGAGATGTAGTCTTATTGTCGTTTGCGGCGCCCGACTGCGCCTGTGCTGTCGGTAAGCCTATGGCTAACTGGGCCATAGCAAGGAATGCGACACCGGTCCGCAGGCCATGCAGGGTCCCAGACACTACTCGCTTAAAGGTCATGCAGTCTCCTTTTTTTGTAACTATGAAATCTTCAAACCAGGCTGGCAGCGTGAACATGCGCTCGCAGAGTTACAGGATGATTTTTATGCGATGAAATACGGGTAACGGAGACACGGGCTATGCGTGTAGGGGCAATCGCCGTATCCTCCTCGCAAATTTTGAGAATGGAATAGAAAAAGGGGCGGCCAGTGCAGACTGTTACGAAACGGACGGCAAGATTGAAGCAAAAGAGACGTTCCGGGTTCCGGAGCGTCTCTTTTGCTTTTGGTGAATGCTGGTCGTGATTCCGCTTGTTTCAAGCGGTTCGTAGTATGGAAGTCAGTCGGTGTCCTCCGAGGATGTTCGGCATTCTTTTCAGATTGTAGGCAGCCACCGCCAGGCTTACTTCCGTTTGTGCCCCGCGGAGACCACGCAGCAGGAAGCGCGGATGTCCGAAGATGCGGTATTTCAGATTTGCGAATGGATGTTCAGCAGTTGATCGTCGCAGTCGCATCGCTTCTGGCGTGGCCCGCTGTTGCATGCGCTGTAGCGCTTCTTCGTGCAGGTGACGGGTAATCATCCGTCGTGACGATACGGTGCATTGCGGCTTGAGAGGGCAAGCTCCGCAGACTTCTGGCTTTGCCGCGTAGAGCACCGCGCGATCTTTCCGCGAGAGTTGTTTACGAGTGAGAGTTTGACCCGCCGGGCACAGTAACGTGTCACTCTCCGGCTGGTAGATAAATTGCGTGCGATCGAACAGTGTGCCATCTCCGTGATTGTTCACGCTGCGGTTGGCAGGCACATGCGGCAAGATGCCCTTAGCCTCGCAGGCTTCGGCCTGCTCTCCATTCGAGTAGCCCGCATCGGCGACCACGTTGATCGGCTGCTCAGGGCCGCCCGTCGCTGCCTGTGCGGCTTCCGCCATCGGTTGCAGGCATCGGTTGTCAGCGGCGTGGTCGGTCACTTGTTGCGCCACGATGAGTGCGTGTTCGGCATCGACAGCCGCTTGCACGTTGTAGGCAGGAATGAATCCTTGCGTGGTGCGCATGAAGCCAACTTCCGGCTCCCGGTGCTGGCGCAACTTTTCCAGCGCACTAGCCACAGCACTAGAGTCGATGACCACCTCGTCTTGCTCATCGTCCTGCTCCAACTGTTCCAGGTAGCGTTCCAGTGCCTCGCGCTCGCGCACACTTTTCGCGCTGCTGACCGCTTGGAACTTCGAGCCATCGATGGCGATCCACTCGCCCTTCACCAATCCCACCGAGCGCGCTAGTCGCACCAACTCGGCTCCCGCAGCGGTGACGCCTTCTCGGTGCATGCGTCGGAACTCAGCAATCGTCTTGTGGTCCGGCGCTAGCCGTCCCAGCAACCACATCAACTCGATGTTCCGTCGGCACTCCGACTCCAACCGCCGCGAGGAACGGATCTGCTGCAGGTAGCCATACAGATAGAGCTTCAGAAGGTCGCGCGGATCATAACCAGGCCGCCCCGTCTCGGCCGCCTCGGCACGCTCAAATCCCAAACCCGCCATGTCCAGTCGGCCGACAAATGCATCAATGACCCGGCACACATGATCGTCCGGAATCAACTCTTCCAGACAGACGGGAAACAGCGTTCCTTGAGTCCGGCCTTCTCCCTACAAAACCCATAAAAAAATGCCCTCGCTTTCACGAGGGCATCTTCTCATTTATTTTCCGCCGATCAACAGAGTTTCGTAACAGTCTGCAGTGGGGCCGCCCCTATCCCATATTGCTACTGTGACTACAAGTTGCAGAGCGGGCAGTGCTCGAACTCGAACAAATCAAACAAGTCGGTCAGCGCCGGAGTGTTGATCGGTGCGTACGGGTTGCTTGGTTCGGTTACTGGGTCAGGGAAGTTGTCGCGGCTGCGGTTCGTCACAGTGTTCAAGTGCCAGTTTCGCTCGATGAACTTCAGGATGGATACGTGATCCGCATAATCATGCGAGACGTGTCCGGGTTTGGAATAGGGAGAAACGACGATGAGCGGGATGCGCGTACCGTCGCCGAAGAAGTCCACAGATTGGACGTAACCGGAATCGTAGTAGCCTCCGCCTTCGTCGAAGGTGATCATGATGGCGGTGTCCTGCCAAAGAGTGGGATTGGCCTTAACCGCGTCGATGATCTTCTTCGTAAAGCCTTCGAACAAATCGAGCTTTGAAGACGACGGGTGTCCGTCCGTGTAGCCGCTAGGTTTCACAAACGATACCGCCGGTAGCGTCCCGTTCTTGATGTCGTTGTAAAGGTCCGACGTGTCTTGAATATGGGCTTTAACCAAGTCCCGGTGCGACATGATGGAAGTGTCGTACTGGAAGGGGTTGCAGATGTTGCAGTATTCATCGGCTGTTGGTCCAGGCGTTCCGTAGTTCAGCTGATAGGGGTCGCCAGGCAGACCGTTCGGGTTGTTCGTGCTCTTGGGGTTCGGGGTGTAGCTAGGCGCGCCCGAGTAGTTATTCCAATGGTCGCCGTAGTACTTCCAGGAAATGCCCGCGGCCAACATGGTGTCGCCGATGCTGGGCACGGACGACGGTGGAATCGTAAACGGAGTGTTGTTAACGGTGTTGTCGGCATACGCGTTTGTGCCATCGCCGAAGTAACCGGGATTGTAGTTATTCAGCAGGTAGTAGTGGCCGTTCTGGCAGCGCGGATTGACGGGCGTCGGAAGAGACTTCAAGTAGCTTACGATTTCGCCAACCCCGGGCTGTTGCTTATCCGAGCAATCGCTATAGGAGCCGCCGCCGGAGGACGGGCCAAAACCGAACGAACCATTGCCGTAGCCGTCTTCCGTATACCAGTTGTTCGTGCCGGGCTGCGGATTGGGGTTCTCGATTTCTGCTACAACGCCTTGATCGATTGTGCCTGGATACACTTCGACGCCTTCAGGCGGAATCATTGCATGACCCTTGCCATCGCTGAAGAAGATGGCGTCGCCGTGGCCAAGCATGATGTGGTTTGCACCAGTGCCGCCGTTGACGGATTGATGCATGTTGTCGCTCATGGAGTAGGTGTCAGCCAAGGTCTTGAAGTAGGGAACGTCGCCGTGTTGCACGTTATAGAAGCCGAGGGCCGTCGAACCTTCGCCAGTCGTGGTCTGATTGGGGTTGTTCGGCAGATAGTTCTCTGTGAAGCAGGGATCCGCGCTTGGTTGCATCGAGCAGAGCGCTGGCTGCGCATCGCCGTTGGTGCCCGCGCCAACAGTGACTTCTACCCAGGCGTAAAGCTTCGAGTTGCAGCCGTTGGGGTGAGCCTCCGTAGCGTGTTCTACGTTGCAGTTCAGTTGCTGCCACATCTGATAGAAGCGGTGCACCGGACTGGCTGCGTAGTCTGTGTATGCGAAGGTTTTGGGGTTGGTCAGCTGAAACGGACCGGCAGGGAGGCTGTTGACGTTGTTGATGCGCGTGTCGGGAATCTTGCCTACGAGACCAACCGTGCCAGCGCCGCCACTTACCAATGAGGTGTAGTAGCTCTCTGGCAGGGTGTTTTCCGAGCTCATCGCGAGCTGGATGCTGGGCTGACAGGTTGCCTCAAGCGCAGGCGCGCACAGGTTGGGGAAATAGGATTGGCCCGCTTGCGGATTATTCGGATTGAAGGCGGGACCGCCCACTAGCGGCGAGGGCAACTGATCGTTGGGGAATTCGGTTTTGGGGGGGCTCAGAAGAAAAGAATCTTCGCTCTTTCCAACTTTGTCTGTTGCGGAAAGTTGATGCGCCTTTTCAAAGTTTTTTCCTGGTGTGCCGTCCGCATTGATGATGCCTTCCGAAAGAAGGTTCCAAATGGATTCGCCCTTCTTCGGTACGTAGGTTGCAAATACGTGATCGAAGCTGCGGTTTTCTCCAATGATGACGATGACATGTTTAATGGGCGTGACAGTGTTATTGTCGGGGTTCGACTTCTTCTGCGGCGGGGCTGCGCCGGCCAGAGAAGCGCCAACCGTGAACTGAAAGAGTGCAACGGTCGCAAGACCAAGACATACAGTCTTCGACACGTTGGATGCAAAATTCTTGAAATGCATTCATCCTCCCTATTCTTTTGTGGAGCATTACTGCGGGACTTATTAGTAAGGTGTGGGTGTTGCGGCAGGATATTCATCATGTGAATGGAGCAATAAAGTCAGGTGTTCGCAGTGCTAAAGAAGGCCAGATATAGTAGTTCTGTGCCTGTTTACATGGATTTCCGAACACATGTAAAATGTGCCCTTATCAAACTGCAAACCGAGCGTAAACCTTCATTCAACTCGAAGCAGCCTCTTTAAATCTCAACGTGAAACCGCTTCATCGCCCCAAAGCTCAAGGGCTCGATTTAGTGACCGATGACGAAGTTTTAATGGTCGGTGCGGGTACAGATGGAGTGGCTTTCGTTGGCACGTTGGGAGTGACACGACCCGGCGATTGGGCATGGTCCGAGGGTTCTACGCGAATCAGGCCCATCATTCCACCGTCTTCGTGTTCCAGAAGATGGCAGTGGTAGACGAAAGTGCCGACAGCATTGGGGTCGCGAAAATCCATGCGGAGTCTCACGCTTGGATATGTAAGCATCTGGTTTGTGTAAAAAGGCACGTTGATGGTGTCGCGAAGGAAAGGCTCGTTTACCGGAACTCCGGACCATTCGAGCATCATGAAATGAATTTGATGGATGTGGAACGCGTGAAGTTCCGTGGAGCGATTCTCGATGATCCAATCCTCGACGTCGCCTTGCTTCACCACGATATCGGGAACACCGGAAGCGGGGTCAAAGGGCGTGGGTGTTTGGCCGTCCACAGTAATGAAAAAAGTGGTGGGGCTATTGGGATCGTTGGGATCGAGAAATTTTTCGGAGAAGTACAGCTTGCGCGTGCGCACAGGCGCGACGCTTCCTAACCAGAGCATAGCCGACGGAGCGAGCGGCTCGGGCGAAGTGGCGAGTGTGGAGCGAGGCTCGGGCGCGTCGGACACAGGCATGATTGTCGCGAGAGCGCGGTTGGGATCGTTTTCGCCGCCGAGGCCGGTGTCCACAGTGCGCGTGACGAGCAAGCCCGGCACGCCCGCAGGCGGTCCCTTCACGATGAATTCCACGCGGCCGCCGGGTGGAACTCCAATGTGATTTGCCCAGGTGATACCGTCACCCGGATCACCGTTCTGATTCAGAGGCACGCCATCCAGCGCGACGATTCCGAGCATCTGTGGGGCGCGTTTAAAGAGCACTGCCAAATTGAGATATGTAATTGCCGAAGCGTTTAGCACGCGCCAGAGCTGGTGTTCCTCTGGCTTCATTTTGATTTGCGCGGGCGGATAGTCTGGGAAGGGAACAGGGACGAAATTGATGGAAAGATCCTTCGCGGGCTTGCCGAAGCCAGTGCCATTGTTGCCGGCATCGCCGTCACGATCGAGGAGGGTTCGGGGCACAACCGGTTCCGACTTCGAAGGCGGAGAATTCGGATTCAGCAGATCTTGATCGCGAATGACCAGGACTCGCTCTGGCAATCCTGCCAGTTGGCGATTGGCGCGCTCGATGCCCTCGACAATGAGAGCTCCCGATGCGCCGCCGAGCACTTGTGTTTTGCTGAAGCCGTGAATGTGTGGGTGATACCAATACAATCCAGGCGGTTCATTAGCGGGAATGCGGAAGCGATACTCGAAGGGCGCGTCACCGGGCTGGATGGAAGTCTTCAGGACGTCGTCTTGATGGCAGACCGCAGGCACTGTGAGGCCGTGGAAATGAAGATTCGTGGAAGTGGAAGTCATGGCGCCGCTGAGGCAAGGATCGGAGTTGTTTGCTGATTTTGCGTGAGGGTGAGCCTGGGTGCTAGTTGCACCGGCATGTTGCGGCTCGGTTAGATCATTCTTCAGAGTGAGGATGAGGAGATCGCCTGGATCGAGGCGAAGTGTGGGGGATTGGCTGCCATCTGCGGAAACGTAGCAATAGCGAGTCGAGCCGCTCTGGTCGCGGAAATTGTGAACCGTCAAATCCACTTTCAGTACGCCGTTCTGACTGCGCAGATCCTGCGGTTCCGGAACCGCGCTTCCTTGCGATGGGCGAGGGCAAGCGTCGTCTGCAACTTCTTGAGCGCGGCAAGGCGTATAGACAGGAGTTAGGAATGCGGCTGCGAGCAAGAGCACGAGGGATGGAGATGCAATGGACGCGCTGAAGACGAGCGGGCGAGGCAAAATCTTATTTCTGAACGAGCCAAAACGAGCCATGACGTAAGACGATCCTCGAATGACGCGCATGAAGGTGGGAATCAAGCGCCGAAAGGGCAGGATATCTCGGGATGGTTACGGGAACATGAATGAGGGGTGAACAAATCGGTGCCCAGCGGTATGAGCCGGCTGCTCCCTTTGGCGCGGCATTAGGAAAATGCAAAGAAGAAGGGCGGGCCGAGGCCCGCCCCTACGAGATGGATCGATTTGATGCTCGAAGCCTTACTTTGCAGCTTTGGCTTTGACGCCGTTGAAGGCGACGGTTAGGCGGGACTTGTAACGGTTGCCGGTGTTTTCGTGCAGCACGCCCTTGGTGATGGCCTGGTCGATCGCGGACATTGTCGGATGGAGAAGATTGCCCGCGGCGTTTGCGTCACCGGCGGTAATCGCGGTGCGCAAGCGGCGCATTAAGGTGCGGACCCGGGTGCGGTTAGCGCGATTCACATCGGCGCGTTGACGAGATTGCGCCGCACGCTTTAAAACCGACTTTTTCTTCTTCTTGATTTTGGTAGCCTGTCCCTGGGCCATCTATTGCTCCTTTTAGGTATCGATCAAACATTTAACGTTAAACGAGGCATGAAGCTTTGTCAAACGAGCTGAAAGGGCCGTCGAACATGCCCGTCGCGCCGCTCTCTGCGAGAGCGGCGGTGCCGAGTGCAGCAAATACGCACAGTGGCGGAATTGGTGCGACAGCTAAGCCCAACAAGCACGATGAGTTGCGGTTGCTGGTGAATTCGCGGCACCCGATCATCACCGTCGAGACGCCTGAGGAAGAGCGTTTCGAGCAGATGCTGCTGGACGTGGCGACGGAATTGGGCGTGCCGTTTTATGAATGGAGCGTCACGGCTGGCTTGTCGAAGTATCACGGCGCTGCGATTTACAACACCGAACAGCCGGAGCAGGCGCTGGCGAACATTCCGTTGATTCAGGGCGACGCCATCTTTTTGCTCAAGGATTTTGCGCGCTATTGCGAGAACGACCGGATCTGCCGCCGTTTGCGGGATTTGGCGGAGAAATTTCGAACGACGCGGCGAGCAATCGTGATTTCTGCGGCTTCGTTGCAGTTACCCGCGGAGCTTGCGGCCGAAGCGGCGCCCTTTGAGTTGGGTTTACCGACGGCAGAGGAATTGTTGCCTGGCGTGAAACGTGTGCTCGCGGAAGCGAACCGAGAGCAGCGCATCTCGGTGTCGCTGGATGTTGCGGGGATGAACCAGGCGGCGCGAAACCTTTCCGGGCTTTCCGAAGAAGAAGCCATGCGCACGCTGCGGATGTGCATTCTCTCGCGAGGGAAAGCCGATGCGGGGCTGTTGGATGACGTGCTGGATGCAAAGCGTCAGGTGCTACGAAGCGACGGGCTGATTGAGAGCGTTCGGCGCGATGCGTCGTTTAGCGATGTGGCCGGACTGAAGCGATTGCGCGAGTGGATTGCGAAACGGAAGAGCGCGTTGACTATGGAGGGGCAGCGCTTTGGGTTGGAGCCGCCGAAGGGAATTTTGATTACGGGCGTGCAAGGATGCGGGAAGAGCTTGGCGGCGCGCGCCGTGGCGGGGGAATGGGGATTTGAACTAGCTCGGCTGGATGCTGGAGCGCTGTACGACAAGTTTGTGGGTGAGAGTGAAAAGAAATTACACAAGGCGCTCGAGTTGGCGCAGAAGCTGGCACCGATGGTGCTGTGGATCGACGAGATTGAGAAGGCGTTTGCATCGGCAGGTTCGAGCGGGGACGCGGATGCAGGATTGTCGCAGAGGTTGCTGGCGACACTGTTGACGTGGATGCAGGACCGAGAGAGCGGCGTATTTCTTGCGGCCACCTCGAATAACATCACCGTCTTGCCGCCAGAGATGATGCGTAAGGGAAGGTTCGACGAGATTTTCTTTGTGGATTTGCCGAGCGTCGAGGTTCGCGCGGCGCTTTTCGAGCTGCATTTGAAAAAACGGGGCCGCGAGGTAACAACATTTGATTTGGCGAAACTCGCGGCGGGAAGTGAAGGCTTCTCCGGCGCGGAAATCGAGCAACTGATTGTCGCGGGATTGTATACGGCGTTTGCGCAGAAGCAGCAACTTACAACGGAAGTGCTTTTGGCCGAGATTCATGCGACGCAACCGCTTAGCGTAACGCGCGCCGAGGAAGTGGAATCGATTCGCCAATGGGCGAGGACGCGGGCTGCCCCGGCGGATTAGCCCCAATCTGTGTCCCCAACCGCAATCAACTTTCTCTAAATGGAATCCCGGGCAAAATTAGGGAACAGTATGCCCTACGCTTCCGTAGCTACATTTCCGGTGTTATTCTGTTTGCAGTATGGTGCGGTTCGAATGGGACCAAGCGAAGGCGGCGAGCAACATGCGCAAACACGGCGTGCGATTTGACGACGCTATGCTGGCTTTTGGAGATCGTTTTGCCCTTTTCGAGCAGGACCGCGTGGTGGGCGAGGAACTGCGCTGGCAGGCGCTTGGGTCGGCCGGAGGGAACTTCCTGCTGATGATCGCTCACACTGTGCAGGCCGAAGAGCAAGACGAAATAATCCGGATCATTTCGGCCCGCAAAGCCACCCGAAAGGAACGAAAACGCTATGACGAAAATCGTGAGAAGGAATTTCCCCGCTAGGCCCATGTCGGCGGCCAGGAAGCGCCGATTCGAGAAGCTCGCCAAGATGCCAGACTCGGAGATTGATTTCTCGGACATACCTGAATTGACGGAGAAATTTTGGAAGAATGCGGTGCGGAATCCGTATTACAGGCCGATCAAGAAGCAGCTCACGCTACGGCTGGATGCCGATGTGATTGCCTGGCTTCGCAAGAAGGGCAAGGGCTATCAGACTAGGGCAAACGACCTGCTACGCGATGCAATGATTCGGGATTTACGGAAGAAGGCAAGTTAAGGGAGCCGGTTGCCGCGCTTTAGTTTCGCCGGAGTGAGCGCACATGCATTACAGACTCGTAGGCACTTGGAAACTGGTATCAGCCTCAAGCTTAACGGCTAGCGGAGAACGGAACGACACCCCGTTCGGCCCAAGTCCTGCGGGTTTTCTCACTTATGCTCAGGACGGTAGAGTGACAGCGATGATCAGCTACGGCGGACGAAAGCGACTATCGTCGAGCGACTCTCTTTCGGCGTCAGCGGAGGAGCAAGCAGAGGATTTCAGGACATTTATTGCTTATGCCGGGCGATACACGCTCGATGGAGACAAGGTAATCCATCACGTCGAAATCGCTTCGATACAAGATTGGGTAGACACAGACTTGATTCGTAGTATCAAGTTGGAAGGCGAGCGAATCGTATTGGCCACGCCGCCATCGCTCGATGGCGGAAAAATCCAAACCTTCGAATTGATTTGGCAGCGATTGCCGGCAGCCGTTACCGGAACCTAACGAGTGGCATAACTGCGCGTTTGGTTGCGGTGTTTGAACCAAGGTTTCGTTGTCCAACGGTCATGATGCGCGAGCGAAGAAAAGTAGGAGTCCAAGGATTCGCGGGGACTAAAGAGAAGCCCCGGACTCCGAGGGGTGTCGGAATGCCGGGGCGGGGTTACGCTTGCGCTTTGCAGCACACGCCGGGGTGAGCGTGGGCTGGGCGCGATGTTGCCTCTTTGTTGTTTAGTGTTGAGGGAAGGAAAGCGGGAATTCGAAGATCTGATCGCCTACGAAGATCCTCAAGTTAAGTTGTTGCGGGCTCTTGTCGCGCTCGAACCAGACCACGCCGGAGGCTTTCTCTTTCGGTCCGACGTTCCCTTGCTGGAGCACCGCGGACTGGACTTGTTGTGCGACGTCCGCCATATAGTTCGTTGTGCTGGGGACGTAGACGGATGTTTTGTAGGCGGCATTCATATAGGTTGCCGAGGCGGGCGCGGTGGCGCTCGAGTTCGTCCAATAAACCTGGTGCGTTAACGCCTTGGCGAGCTCTTTAGGATTTTGATAGGCCAGGGTGCGGAGGCGCGGCTTGAGTTCGTCCAGCGTAAAGCCTGCGGGATTGTAGTGCACTGACATGGAGCCTTCGTTGGCAATCGCCACGCTTGCGCGGAGTTTCCAGCCTGTGTCCTGCAGGGAAACTTGAACGGTAATTCCGTTGGCCGTCAGCGATTCGACGACCGAACCGCCGCTGAAGAACTGGTCGCTGCCGGGAGCGCCAGATTGCCAGCGCGCAATCCCGTTATCAAGTACCGCTTCTGTCATGCGGCGATCTTTTGCTGATTTCGCGGGACCTTCCGAAAGATACATGCGCGCGACGTAACCGTCCTTGCCGTCGGCTGTGCGGACATTCACGGTGTAGCCTTCGGAGTCGGAGAGGACTGCCACTTCTTCGCCGCAATTTAGACGGGCGACAAGCTGCATGGGAAGAGATTGCTCCGCGTCGGAAGTCATGGGAACATTCTGCGCACCGCGGCAAAGTACCGTGCCGCGAATCGTGCCGGGAGCCGGTGGAGCTGCGGACCCAGAGTTTTCTGCCGCAAAAGAAGGCAGAGTGACTGCCAAGCCTGCGAAGGTGCTTAGAACCAAGAGTTTGTGTCTCATGTTTTTTGTACTCACCCCTCAGTGATTAGTACTATCAGCGACTCTTCTGTATCAGCGTCGATTTGCATCTTCTCGTTACGAGGGGTCTAGTGCCATAGCGCGTTCGTACCAGAGTACAGGTTACGAATGGGGTATGCGCGGGCACGCCGGGGCATGCCGGAAATTTAAGTTACAGGGGCATTAGATGCCGAAATCCTGCGCAAAAGTGGCCTGGAGGGCAACGGGATTTGTAACGAGCCCGTAACTTGACCGTGAGGCAGGTGTGCGTTAGGGTGTAAACAGTTTCTTCCTGAGTTGACTGTTGTATCGTCACCGATCGCGAGGAGGAATCCCATCGGCCACTCGGCTTCCTTAACAGGCAGACCTTCCACTTGGATGAGACGTACCGTACACATATCCGGAAAAATTGAACCGTTCTTCGGCACGCTCGACGAGAATGTGCGTTTGCTGGAGGACTCGCTGCACGTGCGCACACACTTGCACGACACGCGACTGACGATCGAGGGCGAGCAAGAGAGCGTCGATCATGCCGTGAAAATCGTGGAGGAATACAACCACCTGACGCGGCACGGGCGCTCGCTTTCGAGCACGGAAGTGAAGTCGCTGATGCGAGTGGCGACGGAAGAGCCGCATGAATCTCCGCGGGGGATGTTTGAGCCGGCGCGGACGCGGGCGTTTGGGAAGAAGCAGGTAACCCCAAAGAACGCGAGCCAGAAGCGGTACATGGAAGAGATCGAGAAGCACGACATGATGTTTGGCATCGGTCCCGGCGGTACCGGGAAGACATACATCGCGGTGGCCATGGCTGTCAGCGCGCTGCTCACGAAACAAGTGAACCGCATCATTTTGGCGCGGCCGGCGGTGGAAGCTGGCGAGCGACTGGGATTTTTGCCGGGCACGCTACAGCAGAAAATCGATCCTTATATGCGGCCGTTGTATGACGCGCTATACGACATGTTGGATGCGGACAAGTTGGAGAGATTTCTGGAGAAGGGAATCATCGAAGTTGCGCCGCTGGCTTTCATGCGCGGGCGCACGCTGAACGATTCTTTCGTGATTCTGGACGAAGCGCAAAATACTACAAGCGAACAAATGAAAATGTTTTTGACACGGCTGGGATTTAATTCGAAAGCAGTCATCACTGGCGATACGACGCAGATTGATTTGCCGCAGGGTAAGAAGTCCGGGTTGATTGAGGCGCTGGAAGTGTGCGGAAAGATTGAAGGGATTGGCGTGGTGCAGTTCGGCGAGAAGGATGTGGTTAGGCACAATTTGGTGCAGCAAATCATTCGTGCTTACGAGGAATATGACCTGGTCCATCCGCAACGCGGCGTGAATGCGGGCGGCGGCGCTGCGAGCGGCAAGACGGGGAGCGCCGTTCGGGAAACCGGCAAAGATCCAAATAGAGAAAACCAGCCAGCATGATTTTGAACCGCCAGCGTGCCGTCCGCGTGGCGCGGGGGCCTCTCGAAGCGTTTTTGCGGCGCGTAGAGAATGAGATGGATCTGGGGGATTCGGACGTTACAGTTTGCCTGGTGAGTGATGCCGAGATCGCGCGGATGAATCAGGCCTTTCGCAAGAAAAAAGGGCCTACGGACGTACTTTCGTTTCCTGCGGAAGAAAAGCTGCGAACTTTTGTGAAAAGAAGAAAAAAGATTTACACAGAGGACGCGGGGACCACAGAGGGCGCAAAGAAGAGTCTTGGAAACCAAGCATCACGAAACATGCAGACTTATTTGGGGGACATTGCTATTGCGCCACTGATGGCGCGGCGTTACTCGAAAAAGAATGGACGAAGTTTGAGCAATGAGTTGCGAGTGCTGATCCTGCACGGTGTATTGCATTTGCTGGGCTACGACCACGAAACCGACCGCGGCGAAATGGACCGAATCGAGCGGAAAATGCGGCGGAGATTCGGGCTGGCATGAACACGTTTAGATGGGTTTACGTTTTGGGCGTCGTCCTGCTCGCCTTTGGGCTGCCCATTTTCTCCTACCTGACGCTGATCTACCGCGAGCTTGGGCGCATGAACACCGGGCGCGTCCACGAACATCTGGAAATTTTTGAGGCGGAGATCGAGCCCAAGCTGCACATCAAGCGGCGGAGCGGTGGGCGGACATTTCGCATCCTGGGCCATTTTTGGCTGGCGTTCCTGGTGCTCGAGACAACGCGCGGCGTGTTTTACTTCGTAACGGGTACGTGGGAATCGCTGATCGAGTTTTGCGTGTTTCTGACGCTTGAAGTCGTAATCGCGATGCACTTTATCCCCGACATGCTGCTGTATCGCACGACGGGGCGCTGGCTGCTGCCGTTGTTGCCGTTCGTGCGGGCTGCCATGTGGATTGTTTGGCCGGTGCGCGTGTTCCTCGAAGGCGCGGAGTCTCTGGCGCGCATCTCGGAGCAAGAGCCGGAGATGACACAAGAGCAGCGTACGGAAGAGAGGATCGAAGCGCTAGTGGATGCGGCCGAGGAAGAAGGCATCATAGCGGCGGATCAGGCGGATCTCATCGAACAAGTTGTGGAATTCAGCGACAAGCGCGTGCGTGAGGTGATGACGCCGCGGCCTGACATTATCGCGATCGCGGCGGACGCCACACTCGAGGAACTGCACGCGAAGTTTGTCGATAAGAAATTCTCTAAAATGCCGGTGTACGAAAAATCTCTGGACGATATTTTCGGTGTGGTTCACGCGCAAGACCTGCTGCACATCGCTGACCAGGATTTGCCAAAACGAAAAGTGCGCGAACTGGTGCGCCCAGTGCTTTTCATGCCGGAGACGAAGGCCGGGTCGGAACTGCTGCGAGAAATGCGGCAGAAAGGTCAGCCGCTCGCTGTGATTATCGATGAGCATGGATCGGTGGCGGGAATTGCGACCGTCGAAGATCTTGTAGAAGAGATCGTTGGGGAAAGATGGAACGGCGGAAAAGCGCCTGCTCCTGACGTGATCCGCGAAGCGGACGGAGGATTGGTCATGCGCGGCAGCATGGCCATTCGGGACGTAGAAGAATTGCTGGGAGTGAGCTTCGGCGAAGATGCGGATGAGACGGTTACAACTATTGCAGGATTGCTGAGCCATGTTTCGGGCAAGGTCCCAGCGCCCGGAGACAAAGTTGATTTGGAAGGCTACAATTTCGAAGTGTTGGAAGCGAATCAGAGAAAAGTACTGAGGCTCAGGATTCGAAAACGAGTGGCAGCAGCGCCCGCCAAAGCATCGTCGTAAATCGATACGCATATTTATCGCGCTGAAACATTTGTTTCTCACAGTAGGAATTCCTTGTCTGACGCGATACCATGCGTGTGCTCGAACGATTCCGCTCGAAATGGTTGGCCGGAGCTCCGGCGGGGGATAGTTGGATGAGAAGAAATCTGTTTGTGCATCGAATGATTCTGCTTGCAGCGCTTTGCATGTGCACGACGGCCAATCAAAGCCTAGCTCAAGAGGCTGCCGCACCCGCGACTCCAATTCCCGATATGCGTTGGGCAGTGAAGATCCCCATGCGCGACGGCGTAACGCTCAACGCGACGGTGTTTCAGCCTCATGCGCAAAAAGATCCACTGCCCGTCATCTTTACATTCACGCCGTACATCGGCGATAGCTATACGGACCGCGCGATGTACTTCGCGCAGCATGGATACGTTTATGCGCTGGTGGATGTGCGCGGGCGTGGGAACTCGGGCGGAGCGTTCGAACCTTTTGTGAATGAGGGAAAAGACGGCTACGACGTTGTCGAATGGCTCGCGAAGCAGTCTTATTGCAACGGAAAAGTGACGATGTGGGGCGGCTCTTATGCGGGATTTGATCAATGGACGGTCCTCAAAGAATTTCCGCCACATCTCGCAACGATTGTTCCAGCTGCCGCGGCTCATCCGGGAGTGGATTTTCCGTTCCAGTACAATATTTTCGCAACGTACGTTGAGCAATGGCTCACGTTTACGGGAGGAGTCACGAGCAACGCGAACCTTTTTGGTGCCGGTGCTTTTTGGGGAGCGAAGTCCCGCGAATACTACGATGGGCATTTGGCGTTTAAGGAATTCGATCGCGTAGCAGGAAACCCATCCCCTGTTTTTCAGAAGTGGCTGCAGCATCCCGTTCCGGACGCTTACTACGACGCAATGGTGCCGACTCCGGAAGAATACAAGCGCATCCAGTTTCCAATCCTGACTATCACCGGACACTACGATGGCGACCAGCCTGGCGCGTTTACCTACTACAAGCGCGATATGGAGTACGGAACTGCGGAGGCGAAACAAAATCATTATTTGATTATTGGACCGTGGGACCACGCAGGGACAAGGACGCCGCGGCGCGAAGTGGCGGGTTTGAAGTTCGGCGAAGCCAGCGTCTTGGATCTAAACAAGCTGCACACGGAGTGGTACGACTGGACGATGAAGAATGGAAAGAAGCCGGAGTTTCTGAAGAAGCACGTGGCGTATTACGTCGTGGGAGCCGGGGCGGAGAATTGGAAGTACGCGGATAGTTTGGAAACGATTTCGAACGAGAAGCGCACGCTCTATCTCGATTCGAATGGAAAAGCCGGGAGTGTGTTTCAGTCTGGCGCACTAACGGAGAAGCCTGCGTCAGGCGCCGGTGCGGACAAATGGACCTACGATCCGCTCGATACGCGGCTGGGGGATGCGGAACTTGACGATGATGCCGGTGGATTAACGTCGCAGCGAGCGTTGCTGAATACGTATGGCAACGGTGTGATCTATCACAGCGAACCTTTTGGCGAAGCCACGGAGATAACCGGCTTCTTAAAATTGAGCGTATGGCTGGCGATGGATGTTCCTGACACCGATCTGGAAGTAGCTGTCTATGAGATTTTGCCGGGCGGCGATTCCGTTTATCTGACGGGGGCGACGATGCGCGCTCGTTATCGCGAATCGCTGCGTCAGGAAAAGCTCGTCACTTCAGGGAAAACAGAGAAGTACGTCTTCGACAATTTTACATTTTTTTCGAGGCGCATCGCGAAGGGCAGCCGTTTGCGGCTCTTCGTGCATTGCCCGAACAGTCCGGGAACGGAGAAGAACTACAACAGCGGCGGAGTTGTGGCGCTTGAAACCGCGAAGGATGCGAAGACGGCGCACGTCACTCTGGTCCATGACGCGGAACATCAGAGCACGCTGGAGTTGCCAGTGGTAAAGTAGAGGAATGACGAAGAGAAAGAATTACGCACAGAGCTCGGAGGCCGCAGGGACCACAGAGAAGAGCGCAAGTGTGGAAGAAAAGAGCGGGGGCAAGGGAAAGTACCGGTCTGGGTTCGTCGCCATTGTGGGGCGGCCGAATGCGGGGAAATCCACGCTGCTGAACCGGTTGGTCGGGCAGAAAGTGGCGATTGTTACTTCGAAGCCGCAGACAACACGCAATCGCATCCAAGGGATCGTAACGCGGCCCGAAGGGCAAATCGTTTTTATCGATACGCCGGGTTTGCATTCGCCGGACTCGGCGCTGGGGCGCCAAATGATGCACGAAGTTGCTGCCGCCCTTGAAGGCATCGACGTTCTGCTGCTGATGGTCGATGCGAGCCGTACCCAGCCTCATGCGGACGACTTTCTCCTCGATCGTCCCAAGCGATTCCGCGGAAAAACCATTCTAGCGTTGAACAAAGTGGACGGACTCCCTAAGGAGAAACTGCTGCCTCTCATTGAGGCGTATAACAAAGCGTTCGAATTCGCCGCCATCGTCCCAATATCGGCGCTCAAGGGCAGCGGTTGCGAAGAGTTGCTTAGCGAGATTTTCCGTTTGCTGCCGGAAGGCGAGCCTTACTTTCCCGAAGACCAAGTGACGGACCAGCCAGAACGTTTTCTGGCGGCGGAGATCGTACGCGAAAAAGCGATTCAGGCGATGTATCACGAACTGCCGTATGCGCTTGCCGTGAGGGTTGATAAGTATGAAGACCTTCCGAAGTTGCTGCGCATTGAAGCGACCATGAACGTCGAGCGGGATTCGCAGAAAAAGATTCTCATTGGACGCAAGGGCGAGATGCTCAAGAAAATCGGCACCCAGGCGCGCAAAGAACTCGAAGAGCTGTTTGACAAAAAGATCTACCTAGGATTGTTTGTGAAAGTTGTTGCGGACTGGCGCGAGAATCCGCAACGCGTTCGTGAGCTGGATTGGCACGCGCAGCTCGAAGCTTTGGAGAAAAGCGCTGAGGCGAATGACGGTTTTGGTCCGGAAGATGTCTAAAGCAGTGGCGGTCACTTACCGATATTTCAGTCCGGTGCGGCAATGCCTAGAGACTTCATTTTGCGATAGAGGTGGCTGCGTTCCAGTCCAAGAGCAGACGCGGTTTGCGTCATGTTCCAGCGGTGCTCCTGCAATTTTCGCAAAATAAATTCGCGTTCATAAGCGCTCCGCGCTTCGTGAAGCGTTGAGTAGGGATGTTCGGGACTCTGGGCCGCTCCACGGAAAAGCTCGGGCGGGAGATGATGCGGTTCAATGCGAGCCTGCGGACAGACGATGACGAGGCGTTCCACGAGATTGCGCAGCTCGCGCACATTCCCGGGCCAAGGGTAGCGCACCAGAACTTCCATGGCCGGCGCGCTCAGTTCGCGCGTCTTCTTGCCGTAGCCCGAGCTGAATTCATCCAGAAAATAACGGGCGAGCGTGGGGATGTCTTCCTGGCGCTCTCGAAGAGGCGGCACGAAGAAGGGAATTACATTTAGCCGATAGAAAAGATCCTGCCGAAAGGCGCCGCGAGTAATCTCCTGCTCGAGATTTTTATTTGTGGCTGCGATCACGCGCGCATCAACGGTAATCGTCTGGCTGGAGCCCACAGGCTCAAGGCGCTGTTCTTCGAGAACCCGCAGCACCTTGGATTGCGTGCGCAGGCTCATGTCGCCGATTTCATCGAGAAAGAGCGTGCCGCCATCTGCCTTCTGAAATTTCCCGATCTTATCTTCGGTAGCGCCGGTAAAGCTACCTTTGATGTGGCCGAAAAGCTCGGACTCGATCAGCTCTTCGGGAATAGCCGCGCAATTTACTTCCACGAACGGCCCCTTGCTGCGCAGGCTGGCAGCGTGAAGAGCGTGGGAGACAAGTTCTTTACCGGTGCCGCTTTCGCCATAAATCAGAACACGGCCGTTGGTGGGCGCTGTCACAGCGATTTGCTGGCGCAGCGCCTTCATGGGCACGCTGTCCCCAATTACCTGGTAGCGATGGCCGAGTTCGCTGCGAAGCAGTTGATTTTCTTCCTGGAGCCTGCGCTGTTGGACAGCGTTGCGGACGAGGACAATAATTTTCTCGAGGGAAAGCGGTTTCTCGATGAAATCGAAGGCGCCGAGTTTTGTGGCGCGCACCGCGGTCTCGATTGTGCCGTGGCCTGAAATCATAATGACGGCGGGCGCTCGCGGAATGGCTTGAAGGCGGCTAAGCGCGTCCAACCCGTCGATTCCGGGCAGCCAGACATCCAGAAGAATGACTTCGAGATCGCCCGAAGCGGCGCGCTGCAGCGCCTCCTCGGCGGAGGCCACCGCTTCAACGTGATATCCCTCATCTTTGAGGATTGATGAAAGCGATTCGCGAATACCGGCTTCGTCGTCGACCACTAGCACGTGCGACTTGGAAGTCATCGAGTGGATTCCGCCCCGTTCAGATCCGTAACGCCGGCAGGCGTGAGTTCGGCTACGGGGAGCTCCACGAAGAAGCGCGAGCCGACCGGGTGGTTGTCTTCCACGTGAATAGTTCCGCCGTGCTCGGCCACAATGCGAGCGGCGATGGCCAGGCCAAGGCCAGTACCGCGATTCTTCGTGGAAAAATGCGGGAGAAAGAGTTTGTCTTTGTCTTGCGGCGAAATGCCATGGCCGGTATCGGATACACAAATCTCGACCGTTTCCGCATCAGGGTGCGCGCAAGTGGAAATCAGGATTTCCCGGAAGGTTGAGTTCTCCAGCGCTTCCGCTGCGTTATCAATCAAGTTGACCACGACGCTGCGGAGCAGCCCGGCATCCGCGCGAACTGCCGGCAAATCATCGTCTAGAATGGTCTTAAGCGTGATGCCATCGAGACGCCCGGAAAAAACTTCAACCGCCTCGTGCACAACGGTATTGGCATTCGTGGCGATCAGTTTGGCGATCGGGAAGCGGACAAATTGAGAGAACTCATTCACGAGCGCCGCAAGCGTGGAGACTTCGCGCTCGATCAACCGCGAACATTCGTGTACGAGCTTTGTCAGCTCGAGGTCGCGCGGGGCTTTAGTTTCGGTGGCATCGCGCCGCTGGAGGAAGCGTGACAATCGCTGAGAAGAAAGCTGAATCGGTGTCAGAGGGTTTTTAATCTCGTGGGCGATGCGCCGGGCGACTTCCTGCCAGGCGGCCGACTTTTGCGCGCGCAGCATTTCCGTGAGGTCATCCAACACCAGAACGTATCCGGAATTGGCGCGCCGGGGCCCCAGAGAACTGGCGGTCACGGCAAGGTGCAGGACGCGGCCAGAGACGACGGTTTCGATTTCGCGGGAGACTACGCCCATGCGCAGCGAACGCCGCATCAAGAGTTGCAGGACGCGCGATGCTTCGGGGCCCAGCAGTTCGTCAAGAGACTGCGCGTTCCGAGCCTCGCCGCCAAAGATTCGTGTCACAGCGTTATTGGCGCGGAGAATGGCGCCGCTAGCGTCGAGCGAAATGACCCCCGTCGGGATGTTTTCCAAAACCGTTTCCATCAGTTGCCGGCGGCGCTCGAGTTCCTGCACAGCCTGCTGTAGATTTCGCGTGAATTGATCAATCTGCGAGCGGTTGTCGCGCAACTGTGTGGTCATGGTGTTGAATGAACGCACCAAGACGCCGAGTTCGTCTTGCGCCTGCTCCGGCACTTGATAGTCGAAATTGCCCGCAGAGATTTCGCGCGTGCCCTCGGCGAGGGCTTGAATGGGGATGGTGACCTGTTTCGCGAGAAACAGGGCAACCCACATCACCGAGGAGAGGAGCAGCACGGTGAAAAGTAGAAGTATCAGGAGCATTTGGCGCTTGAGTGCGCGCAGGTCCTGCTTTTCCTGATTGTATTCCCTGGTGTAGGACTGAATTTCCGTGTAGCGCGTCAGAAACTTCGGAGTTGTACGATAAGCAGCGGCAATGTAGCCAGTTGTCTGACTGCCTCGGAGGATCGGAATCCGCGCGGCGAAGTAGTCCTTGCCGCCAGCCGTCCAAACCTCGACGCCGCTTGGCATGGCGCGGACGAATTTCCCCAGCACTCCTATTTGCGCGCAAACTGGAATCTGACGGTCTTCTCGTTGTTCGTCACAAACGACGCCGCCCTCTACAGAGTTGCCATCCTTATCGAGGAACCACACCGCTTCTGCGCCTTTTGTGAACGCGTGCTGCAACCTCTCTTCAAGGACGGGCGAAGCATCTTCCTGAATACCTGTCGCCAGGCGTCGGAGACGCGGCAATTGCGCCTGGCCAAATTCGTTCATAAGTTCTTGCGTCTTCTCCGAAGCGATCTCGAGTGGGCGCGGGAACCATCGCAAGAGAGTGCGGTTGATCAGCGAATAGCTCACGATAAACATGAAGATGATGGGCAGCAGGGAAATGGCCATTGCTCCCACGACCATTTTTGTTTTGAAACGAGCCCCGAGCTGTTCGCGGCTAGTCTCCGCCCACAAGCGCAAAATGGTGCGGCCTAAAATGAGACCAAAGACCAGAAGCGCCGCGGTGATGAAACTGGAGACGGCGTACAAAGGCATCAGCGCGCGCCAGCTCTTGGGTTCGAATGGAACTTCGAGGGAGCCAAAAGTAAAAACGGCGGCGAGCAGGAGAGTGACTAGGATCCCGCCGATGACCAGGGTCCAGCGTTGTTTGGAATCGAGACGACTCATGCCGTGACCACCATCATTCCAGGAAAGAGACTCGTCCGCGAGCATCTCTTGCACGCGTGTCGCGCCCCACTCTTGCGTGCGCGCGTTTCAAAGAGAGAATCAAAATCGTCGCGCAAATTTAGCTTTGCCTTGAAATCAAAAGTCCATAAAAACCAGCTGACGCTTTTTGTCAGCTCTAACTTCGAGCAAGGCGTTGTCGCACAATTGGGCACCAAAACCCCCTATCTCGCACGATAGCCAGCGCATTCAAGCAAGTCAAGAACTGCACCTGTACCTCGTTCAAAAAACCTGCCCCTGTGGACAGGTATTAGCCATTTCAGAACTTCTTTTTAATTTCCGCGTACCTTCGCAGCCGCCGTTTGCTATGTTGACTCTGGGTGCAAACCGGCAGGGAGTGCTGCGGATGTCCGTCCGTTTGGGCGAAATACTTATTAAAGAAAGCCTGATCACTCAGGACCAGCTCCAGAAGGCGCTCGAATTTCAGCGCTCAAATGGTGGCAAGCTGGGAAGCTGCCTGACGAAGATGGGCTTCATCACCGATGATGACATCACCGGTGTGCTCTCCCGCCAGTACGGCGTTCCCTCCATTAATCTGAAGTATTACGAAATCGATCCCAACGTCATCAAGCTCATCCCGCAAGACACTGCGTTGCGATATCAGGTCATTCCACTTTCTCGCGTGGGTTCTGTTCTCACCATTGCGATGACCGACCCCACGAACGTATTCGCGATGGACGACATCAAGTTCATGACCGGGTTCAACGTGGAGCCGGTTGTGGCCTCCGAGTCCGCCATCGGCGAAGCCATTTCGCGATTTTACGGTGGCAGCGAACAGAACACCGAAGAACTGAGCAAGATGATGAAGGACCTGGTCGACGAAGACCAGGAATTAGAACTAGCCGCCGAAGAAGCCGAACTCGATACCGCGACTCTCGAGAAGGCCGCCGAAGAGGCGCCGATCATTAAGCTCGTTAACCTGATCTTGACCGACTCGGTAAAGCGAGGGGCCAGCGATATTCACATCGAACCGTACGAGCTCGAAATGCGCGTCAGGTTCCGCGTTGACGGCCAATTGCAAACGGTCATGACGCCGCCGCTTCGCTTGAAGGACGCCATCACCAGCCGCTTAAAAATTATGGCCAAGCTGGACATTGCCGAAAAGCGCCTGCCGCAAGACGGCCGCATCATGATCAAGTACAAGGCCGACGGCAAAAAGAAGGAACTCGATTTCCGCGTCTCCACCGTTCCAACGCTGTTCGGCGAAAAAATCGTTCTTCGGCTCCTGGACAAAGAAAACCTGCGCCTGGACATGACCAAGCTAGGTTTCGAGCCCGAGTCGCTCAAGAAGTTCGAGCGCAACATCTTAAAGCCCTACGGAATGGTGCTGGTCACGGGACCGACCGGGTCGGGCAAAACCAACACTTTGTATTCCGCGGTCGCGCGCCTCAATACGGTCGACACCAACATCATGACGGCTGAAGACCCCGTCGAGTTCCAGTTGGCGGGTATCAACCAGGTTCAGATGAAGGAACAGATCGGCCTGAACTTTGCGGCTGCCCTCCGTGCCTTCTTGCGGCAAGACCCCAACATCATTCTGGTCGGCGAAATCCGCGACTTTGAAACGGCCGAAATTGCGGTCAAAGCGGCGCTCACGGGACACTTGGTTCTGTCGACCCTGCACACCAACGACGCGCCATCCACCATCAGCCGCTTGATGAACATGGGTATTGAGCCTTTCCTTGTGGCGACCTCTGTGAACCTTATTTGCGCGCAGCGCCTTGTGCGCCGCATCTGTTCGAATTGCAAAGAAGAGTTGGAATTGCCGGAGCAGGCCCTCATCGACGCAGGGTATTCCCCCGATGAGGTCAAGACGACTAAAATCTATCACGGCAAGGGCTGTAACACCTGCAATAAAGGTGGCTACAAAGGCCGCACGGGTTTGTACGAAGTGATGGAAGTGAACGACGAGCTGCGGGAATTGATCCTCGTCGGCGCCTCGGCACTGGAATTAAAGAAGAAGGCGATTGAGCAAGGCATGATCACTCTTCGTCGCAGCGGACTGGTAAAAGTAGCTTTAGGACAGACGACGCTGGAAGAGGTTTTGCGCGAGACGGTTCTATAAGAAGAAGGTGAAGAGATGGCCGGGATTACCCTGAGCGAGTTGCTCAAAAAGATGATCGAAATGGGAGGCAGCGACCTCCATATCACCACGAATAGCGCGCCACGTGTTCGCGTTCATGGACATTTGCGGGCGCTGGATATGCCACCCCTGACGGCAGCCGATACGAAGTCGCTGGCCTATAGCGTTCTGACCGATGCGCAGAAGCATCGCTTCGAAGAAAACTTGGAGCTGGACTTTTCGTTCGGCCTCAAGAACCTGGCGCGTTTCCGCGGCAACGTTTTCAATCAGCGCGGCGCTGTGGCCGCCGTTTTTCGTACGATTCCGTGGGAAATTAAGAACTTCGATGCCTTGGGTTTGCCAACGGTAGTAAGAGGGCTTTGCGACAAACCGCGAGGACTTGTTCTTGTAACCGGCCCGACCGGTTCCGGCAAATCCACGACGCTCGCCGCCATGCTCGACAAGATTAACGCCGAGCGCGAAGAGCACATGATCACTATCGAGGACCCCATCGAGTTCCTCCATAACCACAAGAAGTGCCTGGTGAACCAGCGCGAAGTTCACGCGGACACCCACTCCTTTGCGAATTCGCTTCGCGCTGCCCTGCGCGAAGACCCCGACGTCGTCCTCATCGGCGAAATGCGCGACCTCGAGACCATTGAGTCGGCGTTGCGTATCGCGGAAACCGGCCACTTGACGTTTGCCACGCTGCACACGAATTCTGCTGCTTCTACGATCAACCGTATTATTGACGTCTTCCCGTCTCACCAGCAGCCGCAAATTCGCGCGCAGCTCTCCATGGTGATGGAAGGCATCCTTTGCCAGGCGCTTCTCCCGCGCGCGGACAATCGCGGCCGCGTGATGATCATGGAAGTTCTTATTCCGACGCCGGCCATCCGCAACCTGGTTCGCGAAGACAAGATCCACCAGATCTATTCCGCGATGCAGACCGGTACCGGTCAAACGGGTATGCAGACGTTCAATCAGGGCCTTGCAAACGCGTATTTTTCGAAGCTTATCACGCTGGAATTGGCTCTTTCGCGTTCGTCCAATGCGGATGAGCTACAGGACATGATTAACCGTGGAGTTTCTTCGCCCGGTGGCAGCGGCCCGGCTAGTTCCAAGCAGCCGGTAGGCAAGCGGTAAAGACTTTTTCGGGCTGTCAGGCCCGCGTTAAAGGATTTGGTTAGTGGATTTGAAGGATTGAGGAGGAAAGTATATGCCGGTCTTTACATACAAAGGAACCAATCGTTCCGGCGGAAACGTGAGCGGAGAAGTTTCCGCAACAAGCAAAGCGGAGCTGCAGAACCTGCTTCGGCGCCAGCAGATCACGCCTACGAAGATGTCCGAGAAGGGCAAGGAATTCAACTTGCCGACCTTCGGCTCTGGCGTCAGCGCCAAGGAGCTGGCGATCTTCACGCGACAGTTCTCGGTCATGATTGACGCTGGCTTGCCACTCGTGCAGTGCTTGGAGATTCTCGCGAGCCAGCAGGAAAACAAGATGTTTCAAAAGGTGCTGACCGGAACGCGCGGTTCGGTCGAAGGCGGCGCCACGCTCTCTGCTGCCATGCGCCAATACCCCAAAGTCTTCGACTCACTTTATGTGAACATGGTGGAGGCCGGCGAAACGGGCGGTATTCTCGACACCATTTTACAGCGGCTCTCCTCCTACATTGAAAAGAACGTCAAGCTGCAGCGCGCCGTCAAGTCCGCCATGGTCTACCCCGTCGGCGTCTTGACCGTCGCCGGCGGCGTTATCATCCTGCTCCTCTGGAAGGTCGTCCCGATTTTCGCCACCTTGTTCGCTGGTCTAGGTGTTGACCTGCCCTTGCCGACCAAGATCGTCATAGGCCTCAGCAACATGATCGGCAGCATCTTCGGTCTCCTCGCTTTAGTGGCCTTGGGAGGCGTGCTTTTCGGTCTCAAGGTCTGGTACGGCACACCTCAGGGGCGATATGCCATCGACGCGACTATTCTGCGCTTGCCTGTCATCGGCCTCCTAATGCGTAAGATCGCTGTGGCACGGTTTACCCGCACACTGGGAACGTTGATCGCCAGCGGCGTACCTATCCTCGAAGGTTTGGACATCACCGCCAGGACCGCTGGAAACGCGGTTGTCGAAAGGGCTTTGCAGCAAGTCCGCAAGTCCCTCGAAGAAGGCAAATCGCTTACCGAACCTCTCAAGGACTCGAATGTTTTCCCGGGCATGGTTACGCAGATGATCAGCGTCGGCGAACAGACTGGCGCCATGGATGCCATGTTGCAGAAGATCGCGGACTTCTACGAAGAAGAAGTGGACGCAGCCGTGAAAGACCTCCTCACCGCCTTGGAACCAGTCATGATCGTTTTCCTCGGCGTGGTCGTCGGCGGCGTGGTCATATCCATGTACTTGCCGCTATTCACCCTCATTGGCAAGTTGAGCTCAGCGCACTAGTCGCAGCCGCGCGCTGTCAGCGTTATCCAATTGGCGGAGGGCAGGGAAGGAACTCCCAGCCCTTCGCCATTTCTGTCTAAACTAGAGAGTGCCCGGGGGAATACTGGGGTCAGGATCGCGGGCAATCCATGGATCAAAGTTCCACAACAAGAGAATGGCTTGGCTGGCTGACCCGTGTCCGTCTGCTCACGATTCTTTTGATACTGGTGGTCGACCTCATCTGGCCGCAGTACGTCCTTCCTGGTGGCACGAACCGCTACTTTCTTCCGCTCTTGCTGATTTGGGTCACTTTGGGGCTCTTGCACATCGGGTTGATCCGTTGGTTGCCGCGCTCCAGGTGGCAGGGCGGATTGCAGGTTGCCACCGACGTAATCATCATTTCAGCTCTGGTCTACACGACTGGTATCCAGGAAAGCTATCTCATCTCGCTCTACTTGCTGGTCATCATCGTGGCCAGTATTTTGTTTTCGCGGCGCGCCGCCTTTATCACCACCGCTGTATGTTTGTCCATCCTCGGCGGCATGACCGCGCTGGCTTTTGCATGGAAAATTCCCCGCACTTTCCAGCTTGTTCCGACACCGGAAGGACTTCGCGTCTGGTTTCTCAGCAACCTCTTTGGATTCCTCGCGGTTGCCTACCTATCCAGCCTGCTTGCGCAATCCCTCCGCAGCAAGGGAATCGAACTCGAGGAAAAACGCGAAGAGCTTCTGGAACTCCAGGATTTTACGGAAGACATCATACATTCGATGCGCGGCGGATTGCTGACGACGGACCTGGAAGGCAGGATTGTTCTTCTGAATCGCACTGGCGAAGAGATTCTCGGGTACCGATTTGTCGACATACGCGGCCGAAAGTTGCCCGAGCTTGCCGAAAATTTTTGGCTGCCTGGTCTGAAAGGTCCCAACGATCGGCCCATAGTCCGAAGAGAGATCGATTTCCGCACTCCGGATGGGCAGCAGAGATATCTGGGCATTTCCGTCTCTCCCTTGCGTACTAGAAATTCTTCGCGGAGCGGGCATGTTTTTAATTTTCAGGACCTAACCGAACTTCGAAGACTGGAACAAGAATTGGCGACCAGAGATCGCATGGCGGCGCTGGGCAGGCTTTCGGCCGCGATCGCCCACGAAATACGGCAGCCGCTGACGGCCATGGCCGGCGCCGTGAAAGAACTGGCGCGCCTCGTCCCGCTCGAGGAGGACGAGAAACACCTGGTGAACATCGTCAGCCGCGAATCGGAGCGTTTGAACCATATCATCACGGATTTCCTTAACTATTCGCGCGAGAAGACGTACGAATTTCAGGAGGCGGACGTCCGCGGCTTGCTGGATGAAACGCTCACCCTGCTAGAGAAGAAGCCCGAAATCGAGAATAAGTACCAGATCGTTCGCACATATAACGGGGCCGAGCTGCGGGCGCGTGTCGACGCGAACAAAATCAAGCAGGTTTTCTGGAATCTTTCCGATAACGCTCTTCGCGCCATGCCTGGCGGCGGAACGCTTAGCGTGGGCATTGAGCTGCTGCCTTTCTGGCTGCGCATTGCTTTTCGTGATACCGGAATCGGGCTCGACGCGAAACAGCGCGCAAAAATTTTCGAACCTCTCCAGTCCGGATTTGAGGGCGGAACAGGCCTGGGGCTTTCCATCGTCTATCAAATCGTGCAGGCGCATAGCGGCAGAATCAGTGTGATCTCCGAGAAAGATCGTGGCGCGGAGTTCATAATCGAATTGCCCCGAACGGCGTGAGGTCTTATGCAAGGAACCAAAGCAGCGGTAAAAGAAGCCCACAACGAGATGGTCCACATTCTTGTGGTGGACGACGAGCGCTCCATTTGCGAACTTCTGGAGATAACCTTTCGCAAGGAGGGTCATCGCGTTGAAGTGGCCCACAGCGTCGAAGCTGCCAAGCGAAAGCTCGAATCGCAGATCTTCGACATTATCATTTCGGATGTGCGAATGCCTGGAGCTACTGGCGTCGACCTTCTGAAATTTACGAAGGAAATTTCTCCCAACTCTTTTTTTCTGCTCATCACCGGTGTGCCTACGGTGGAGACCGCCATCGCGGCCATCAACTCGGGCGCGGACCGCTACGTCATAAAAGACCACGAGCTGGTGGATCAGCTTCGCCGCGCGGTGAAGGAAGTCGCCGAGAGTCTCAAATGGAAAAAGGAAGCCGGGTACCTTCGCCGCGAACTGCGCCGCTTAACTGGCCTCGACAATATCATCGGGCAAAGTCCAAAGATGCGCGCCATCTTTGACTTGATCCAAACCATTGCTCCGCAAACCAGCCGCGTCCTGATCACCGGTGAGAGCGGCACCGGAAAAGAATTGGTAGCACGTGCCATTCACGAAAATAGTTTGCGCGCTCAAGCTCCCTTTATCACCATCAATTGCGGCGCTTTTCCAGAGACGCTTCTCGAATCCGAACTCTTCGGCTACATGAAAGGTGCATTTACAGGCGCCAACGAAAATCGCCAAGGACTTTTCCAGGCAGCCCATGGCGGCACGCTTTTCATGGATGAGATTGGCAACATGAGCTTGACCATGCAAGTAAAACTGTATCGCGTCCTTCAGGAGGGGAAAGTCAGGCCCATTGGCAGCACCGAAGAGATTGACGTCGATGTTCGTATTATTGCGGCCACCAACAAGGAGTTTGAAAAGGAAATTGCTGAGGGCCGCTTTCGCGAGGACTTGTACTACCGCTTAAGCGTCATTCCCATCCAGCTCCCGGCTTTGCGAGAACGTCGCGAAGATATCCCTCTACTTGCGAGGCACTTCCTGGAGACGTTCCGAAAGACGATGGAGAAGCCTATCGAAGGGCTGTCACCTGAAGCCGTTCGCCGCCTGGAAACCTACGATTGGCCCGGAAACGTGCGCGAGCTTGAGAACACCATGGAACGAGCCGTTGCGCTCGAGACTACCGGGGAGATATCCTTGCGCGTTCTTCCCGACCGCATTGCCGGTTACTCATCCGTGGGCGCTACTGCAGGCGGTGCTGCGAGCGAGCCGGCCTTCCCGGCAGAAGGCCTCGACTTCGAAAAAGAGATTGCTGAAACCGAGCGAAGATACCTCCAAGCCGCCCTTGAGAAAGCCCACGGTGTCCGTACCAAGGCCTCTGATCTCCTAAAGATTAGCTATCGCTCATTTCGCCACTACGCCAAAAAGCATAATCTGTAGAAATGGTCGACTCAATCCGCGCGCGAAGCGTTGCCACGTGAAATTGAGAGATTGCCTTCGCCCCGAGATGGAGTGCCTCTTTATGGCTGAAAAAAACGACGGAAAGTGTCAGTTGCTTGCTTTTCCCTAGCGGCAGGACGCGGGTGGTTTCTTGCCTCGATTTCCATTGGCCTCTAAGTCATAGATAACAGACGACTAAATGCATTATGAACTTATAATCGGCGTAGACGGTAGGATGGTTCCTCTATTGCCTATATCGGGGTGTACTCTGGAAACTAAATTACCTCAATCTCTCAAGGAGAACGAATGAAGAAGCAGAAGGGTTTCTCACTAATCGAATTGCTGATCGTTGTGGCGATCATTTTGATCATCGCAGCGATCGCAATTCCGAACTTGCTCCGGTCGCGTATGGCGGCCAACGAAGCTTCCGCGGTTGGTTCGATCCGTACGATCAACACCTCCGCAGTGACGTATTCGTCCACGTATCCGTCAAACGGCTTCCCGCCTTCGCTGGCAGCCATGGGCGGTGCAAATCCTTGCACGGCCGCTCCTGCAACGGCGTGCTTGCTTGACCCCGTTCTTGCGGCAGCCACGAAGAGCGGCTATACGTTCGCCTGGACCGGTGACGGCCAGACTCCTTCGGTCAACTATTCCGTTACGGGTCTGCCGGTTGTGGTTGGTAGCTCCGGTCAGCGCGGATTCTACTCCGATCAGTCCGGCGTGATTCGTTACACGACGAACGGCGCTGCACCGACAGTTGCTAGCCCGCCATTGCAGTAAGCTAGCATGCCTAGGCCGCGGTTCTGGCCTAGCAAGAGTTAGGTTTGACAAGAGCACGGGACTTCGGTCCCGTGCTCTTGTTTTTGGGTACGCCGCGCATGTTCGACAGCTTGGAGGTGAAAGTCCTCTTCACAACCTGATAGAGGTGAAGTGATAGCGAAGCGCAAGGGCGTCGCTGCGAGGCGGGGTCTGAAGGAAGCGCGGAGCAAAAACGCGAGCCAATGTACAAGAACCGGATCTGAGGCGTGAGCGTCGGGCGAGCGGGCCCATGATCGCGAAGCCCATATCTATCAAGGACGCAAAGCGTAAATCCGGTGGTTGCGCGTAGAAAGCAGTCGAGCTTATCGCGGGAGATCTGCTGCACGTCTCGGACTCGGGACTGAGGGTGGAGTAATTCATCCTGATCCTGCAGCAGAAGTCAGCAGCGGGCGTAGTACTCACGGAAGTGAGGAAGGCCCAAACAGTAAGAGCGAGTAGTAGAACGTCGAACTCACGGGTGGCACTGCGCCAGCCAATCAGCTTCGGCTGAGCTTTACAGGTTCAGAAGACGGTGAAGCCGAAACGGGAACCTGCAGAGCGGCGAAGCCCTTGTGGCGGACGACGACTCGAACCTCCGGCCCATCAGGGCTCAACTTGCTGAACCGCCGTATGCGGACCCGCCTGTACGGTGGTGTGGGAGGGGTGAGCAGGTGACTGCTCCCCCTATCCCGATTCTGCTCCCGATCCTTGCCAGTCCAGGCCTGGCGGCAAGCCGGAGGGAGTGCCCACATTGGTGCAGAATGCCGTTTTTTGTCATCGGAAGCGCCGCAAAGCGTCATTTCTGAGTCGCTCCCCCCCTAGACAAGGGGCAAATCCAACCCTTCGCTTGGCAGTATCTTTGCAAACATATGATAGTAGAAGACTTACTTGGATTCCGTGGGACACGAAACGCCTCTCGTTCTGGCATTTCGCTTGCCCATTAGTAGTCCGTGCTCTGGCACCAAAAACTACTTAAACTCTCAAGGAGACAGCATGAAGAAGCAGAAGGGCTTTTCACTAATCGAATTGCTGATCGTTGTGGCGATCATTTTGATCATCGCAGCGATCGCAATTCCGAACTTGCTCCGGTCGCGTATGGCGGCCAACGAAGCTTCCGCGGTTGGTTCGATCCGTACGATCAACACCTCCGCAGTGACGTATTCGTCCACGTATCCGTCAAACGGCTTCCCGCCTTCGCTGGCAGCCATGGGCGGTACAAATCCTTGCACGGCCGCTCCTGCAACGGCGTGCTTGCTTGACCCCGTTCTTGCGGCAGCCACGAAGAGCGGCTATACGTTCGCCTGGACCGGTGACGGCCAGACTCCTTCGGTCAACTATTCCGTTACGGGTCTGCCGGTTGTGGTTGGTAGCTCCGGTCAGCGTGGATTCTACTCCGATCAGTCCGGCGTGATTCGTTACACGACGAACGGCGCTGCACCGACAGTTGCTAGCCCGCCATTGCAGTAAGCTAGCATGCCTAGGCTGCGGTTCTGGCCTAGCAAGAGTTAGGTTTGACAAGAGCGCGGGACTTCGGTCCCGTGCTCTTATTTTTGGGTACGCCGCGCATGTTCGACAGCTTGGAGGTGAAAGTCCTCTTCACAACCTGATAGAGGTGAAGTGATAGCGAAGCGCAAGGACCGAACCGCAAGGTGAGGTCTGAAAGAAGCGTGGAGCAAAGACGTGAGCCGATGAACAAGAACTGGATGGGAGGCAGGCAGTGTTCGGGCGAGCTGGCCAATGGCAGCGAAGCCCTAATCCATCAAGGGCACTGAATGTAAATCCAGCGGTTGCGCGTCGAAGGCGGTCGAACTTACCTCGGGAGATCTGCTACCGGTCTCGAATTCGAGACTGAGAGGCGAGAGATCGTTTCTGATCCGGTGGCAGAAGTCAGCAGAGGGCGTAGTAGCTGCGCAAGCAGCGAAGGCCCGAACGGCCCCCGCAAGGGGATAAAGGGAGCGATGAGCACGCGGCGCGACTCAACAACCGACAAGCGGCAGAAAAACCAGTACTGTCTGGCCTTCCCGGAGGAGAGTAGGGGTGCAGCCCCGACGGCCTTCGAGGGAGGGACCGAATCGGAGTTGGCGAAGCGCAGAGCAGAAAGTCCGACTACCGAGCAGTGGATGGAAGAAGTCTGCGAGCTGGAAAACTGCAAGCAGGCGCTACGACGAGTGAAGGCCAACAAAGGCGGTCCGGGCATCGACGGGATGACCGTTGAGAAACTGTCTGGACACCTGAAAGAGCATTGGCCAGCCATCCGGGAACAACTCCTCAGCGGAACCTACACACCACAACCGGTAAAACGGGTGGAAATCCCGAAGCCGGACGGCGGAGTGCGCAAGCTAGGCATTCCGACGGCGCTGGATCGGTTCATTCAGCAAGCGGTAATGCAGGCGCTGCAGAGGAGCTGGGACGGAACGTTCTCTGAACACAGCTATGGGTTTCGGCCCAAGCGATCGGCACATCAGGCGGTGGAGCAGGCGCAGCAGTATCAAGCCGAAGGCTACCGCTGGGTGGTGGATCTGGATCTCGAGAAATTTTTCGACCGGGTCAATCACGACCGATTACTAGCGAAGATCGCCGAAAGGGTCAGCGATAAGCGTCTGCTGAAACTGATTCGTGCGTTCTTGCGAGCCGGAGTAATGGAGAACGGGCTGGTAAGTCCGGCCGAGGAAGGAACACCGCAAGGTGGACCTCTCTCGCCCGTGCTATCGAACATCGTACTCAACGAACTGGATCAGGAGCTGGAGCGGCGCGGACATCGGTTCACCAGATATGCGGATGACTGCAACATTTACGTCCGCAGTCGGCGAGCCGGTGAACGAGTGATGAGCAGCGTGACGCGACTCCTCACGACGAAGCTCAAGCTGCGAGTGAACAGCGAGAAGAGTGCGGTGGCACGACCATGGGAACGGAAATTCCTGGGATTCAGCTTCACGAATCACAAGCAACCGAAGAGGCGCTTGGCGCCGAAAGCGGTGGCACGGTTCAAGGAGCGAGTTCGGGAACTCACCAGCCGGACGCGGGGCATAAGTCTCGCCCAGATGGTCCATGATTTAGCGGAGTATCTCCGTGGATGGATCGGTTATTTCGGGCGATGCGAAACTCCGAGTGTGCTCGAGGAACTGGCGCAATGGCTCCGACGTCGACTTCGGTCGATGGTCTGGAAACAGTGGAAACGAGGAACTACAAGATATCGAGAGCTCCGCAAGCGCGGCATCGTTGCGCAGGAAGCCGCGCAAACCGCTGGCAGCTCCGATGGACCGTGGCACCTCGCAAACACTCCAGCGCTAAAACTCGCTCTGTCGAACGCTTACTTCGCCTCGCTCGGACTTCCCGAGCTCACGGCTCATGGTTAGTTCAACCCGCCGAACCGCCGGATGCGGACCCGCATGTCCGGTCGTGTGGGAGGGGAGGACGGGCAACCGTCTCCCCTATCCCGATTAGGGCGCGGATCTCCGATTCCCAATTCAGGATTCCAAGTCACTTTGTGGACTTCCACTGTTAGCCGAACTTTCTCAGTTGGGTGCTTCTGAGCTAGTTAAGTTCTTTGGAATCAGTCGAGGTTAGAGAAAGGTCTCCACCACAAAATAGCCTCCTACCGGACGGTTGGTACCTCGATTTCATAGCTCTCTTTTTGCCCCACCAGGCGTGGTGGTGGCTGGCTCGGCAACTGCAATTTCAGCTTCTCGATCAGCACCTTGGTGTCGACAGAGGGCTGTGTGTAGCGTGGCAAAATCAACCAACGTTGATCGACCGTAGGAATCCACACGTCAATCATTTTGATTTCCGCTAACTTCTCCAATACCGCTGTAGGCGTCAACCCTGGGGCGTGCAGCAATAGGCGCTGCTTCAGTGTCACTTGCAAGCAGTAGGCGAGAAAGGCGATCAGAATATGCGCGTCGGCGCGATGCTCCAGTTGATGGCGGATCGGACGGATGCAAAGTTCGCTTTTCAGCGACCGGAATACCGCTTCGATCTGGGTCAACTGCACGTAACGCGTCCACAGCACACTGGGATCTCCGGCGGTAAGGTTGGAGCGTAACAAGTAGTGCCCGTCGCGCCATTCCGCCTCCTGCAGCTTTTGCTTATCCACACGAAACTGGAAGGTCTCCCGCGTGACCTCCTGGCCTTCCCCGGGTACTTGCATCTGCACGAAATGGAACGAGCGGCCCGCTTGCGATTTCGCGGCGCCCACACGCATCAACAACTGGTCGCGTGAAGGAAGGTTTCGGCGCATGGCACGGAATTTTCTGAGCAAGCGAGACAAGCGTTTGCGTCGTATGGCGGTCTCTTTGGCTCTTCTTCCTTCACTCTTGGCCAACACGTAGAGTTCGCCGTCCTGCTCAAACAGTTTCACGTCCACCGAATCTCGCACCTGCTGCCAGGGCAGATCCAGCCACTTCTTTTCATACTGCTGGATCTTGCCTTTCGCTGTCCCCACCAGATAGAAAATCTCTCGTGCCGGATCGCGCATCTCCTGCAGGATCTCTTCGGTGGGAATCCCGCGATCCATCACCCACATGCGTTTGGCTTTCCCGTACGTCTTCTCAATCTTGTCTAGAAAACCGCGCAGTGTGGTGCGATCACTGGTATTGCCGTCCATCACTTCGTAGGCCAACGGGAAACCATCGGTGGTGATCACCAGCGCAATCACCAACTGCAAACAGTCCGTCCGTTTATCGCGACTGTGACCGTACTTGGCCTTGGGGTTCTCTTCCATTGCGCCTTCAAAGTAGGTGCTGGTCAGGTCGTAGAGCAGAACTTCGAACTCTGCCTTAAACAGATCAGCCCACTTCTGTCGCAGCCACAGAAAGAGATCTTGCTTGTGCTCCAGCACGCGATCCAGGCAACGATATAAGCGGTTTTTCTCCGCCACAGAAAAATCTGTCCCGAGCAGCGCATCCATGGCGGTGGTCAGATACCACTGGTGATGTATACGAAACTCGCTTCCCGGATCCAACAACTGGCTCACGACCAGGAGTTGCAACACTTTTTCCCAAGGGGCGTCTTCCCGCGATCCGGAAAGGCGAGAGTCCCAAAACTCATCGAGGCCCAGTTGGCGCCACAACTCGCACCCCAGCCAGCAACTGCCGAACAGGCGAGGACACCGCAGTTCGAGGCCGCTCAGTTTTACTTGCAGGCTGTCGATCGCATCGGTGGGAATCTCGCGGTCATCGGGAAACAAACTCAAGTTCGCATACTCTTGCTGCTGTTCATCAAACACGGACAGTGTCTTGCGCCATGCCGCTTGTTGTTGATCGTTGATCTCGCCAAGATAGAGAACCGTGCGCTGCACGGTTTTGTCAGAGGCGATGCGATGGTTTTCTACGATGCTGAAGTAGCGATGCTCTTTGCCGTCTTTTTTGCGAGTGTTGCTACGCAGAAACATGCTGGTAGCAGACTGCCAGAACTCCGGGGTCTAAGGGAAGACACTTGGTCTCCACTCAACCATTTTTTCAGACCGCGGCGAAGGAAACGCACAACTTAACAAGGAAAAGTATTGCAAAAAAGCCGAAAAAGGTCCGCAAGTGGTCAAGTTGGGTTAGCGCGAGCGACTAGAAGCCATGTGAAGCCCAAGTTCAGGCCTAATCGCGCGATGAGACAGCCACTTTTCGTCTTTTGGGCCTTGCTGAACGACGGTAAATGTCACTGTTCGATTTGCTGAAGCCTTCCGCCCCCGTTAAAACATTAAAAAGACAGCTACTTAGCGAATCAATTTAAATGGTCGATTGGCCTCCAGAATGCCTCTAATGTGTCTGACTGAAGCATGGGGAAAAGAAAAGACTTGAGTGAGTCTTTTGGTGGGCATAATTTTATGAAAAGAAAACAGGAAGGATTCTCCTTAATTGAATTGCTTATCGTTGTGGCGATCATTCTGATTATGGCCGCCATAGCGGTACCGAACTACTTGCGTTCGCGGCTTGTGGCCAACGAATCCTCGGCCGCGCAGTCTCTTCGTACCATCAATACAGCCGCGGTCACCTACGCGAGCACCTACGCTACCACTGGCTATCCCGCAACCTTGGCCGCCCTCGGCGGGGCTACGCCCTGCTCGGCAGCTCCGGCTAGCGCGTGTTTACTCGATACGGTCCTTAGCGGCGGAACAAAGGCTGGTTATAGCTTCGTCTTCACCGGGGACGGGAATACGCCTTCGGTTGGGTATACTCTCACCGCTACTCCCGTTTCGCTGGGTGTTTCCGGCCAGCGCATGTTTTGTACTGACGCTACAAGCGTGATTCGCTACGATCCCAGTGGGTCGGGCTGCACCTATACCAGCGCTCCGATTCAATAAACGAGCTCTGAAGCCTGCAAGAATGTCGTGAATTTGGAAAGAGCGCGGGAGTTTTTCCCGCGCTCTTCTTTTTTTCCTGTCCAACCAAGCCCGCATTGCACGGTTTGCGGACGGCCATGGTCTTGTTAGACTACGTGCCATGCGTGCGTGCTTAGCCTATGGCGTTGCGATTTTGGCCGCTCTTTCCGCCACCACACCCGAGTCAAAATCGATTGCGGCAAAGCTCGAAGCGCGCTACAGAGGAGCGCACACGCTGCAGGCGACTTTTCTTCAGCGCTACTCCGAGAGTGGCCAGGTGGTGCGTTCCGAGGCGGGGGTCGCCTATTTTCGCCGGCCCGGAAAAATGCGCTGGGAATACGAATCTCCAGAAAAGAATCTCTTTATGGTAGATGGGAAGATGGCGTGGTTTTACGTTCCCGCGGATCACACGGTCACGCGCGCGCCAGCAAAACAAAGCACAGATTGGCGAACGCCTTTGGCTCTGCTTGCAGGGGAGATGAAATTATCGCGTGTTTGCGCGCGCGTCGAGCCCACCACTGCTGAGAAACCGGACACCGTCGGGAATACCGTCCTCTACTGCCCGCTGCGCGGCGAAGAAAGCACTCCCACGCATACCGCGGGCGCCGCCGGGGACACGGCAGAAGCTAGTGCCGACCAATCTGTGTATCTCGAAGTCACGCCCGACACTGGAGACTTAGCCCGCGTGTTAGTTCGCGAGAAGGGTGGCGTCGTGGTCGAGTTCAAGTTTGCCGACTGGCGCTTCGATCCTCCACTTGCGGACTTTTTTTTTCGCTTCGAGGTACCGCCCGGCGTCGCCATCGTCAACGCCGATTCCTCCGCCGAATCAAGGCTTTAGGGTTAATTTCAGGTTAAATTGGCGGGACGTTTCCCAGAAGGCACAGCCAACCCCTGGCCACTACTCCGCATACTAACTAGATGAGGTAAACTATTAGGCATGGGGGAATTTGTCTGCCGCGTTGCTGACGCAAACGGCCGGGTCTTCTCGCACGTCGAGCCTGCGGGGTCATTGGCAGAGGCGCGCCAGAAACTGGTTGAGAGGGGTCTTTTCGTCTACTCCGTGGAAAATCGGAGCAGCCTGCTTGGCATGTTTTCCAAACGCCGCAGGGAACGGCAGCTTGGCGGCTCGGACTTCCTGATCCTCAACCAGCAGTTCAACACACTCATCAAAGCTGGTTTGCCGATTCTCCGCGCACTGGATCTTCTCGCGGATCGAGCTACTTCTCCGAAGCTTCGTCCCGTGCTCTCCAAAGTTCGCGACCGCGTTCGCGAAGGGAAGTCGCTCTCCGAAGCCATCTCCGAAGCCGGCGTATTTTCCAAGGTTTACGCCACGGCCATTCTCGCCGGCGAAAAGAGCGGAAACCTTTCCGGAGTTCTCGACTATTACATCGCTTACCAGCGAGTGAGCACGGGTGTTAAGAAGAAAATTCTCGCCACGCTGGTGTATCCGGTTCTTCTGATCACCGTCGCAACGATCATCGTCACGTATCTCGTCACCTTTGTAATTCCCAAATTCGCGCTTCTCTATCGCGACTTGAACGTGGAACTGCCCGGGCCCACTCAGTTTCTTATTGCGCTCACGGTCGACTACCGGTATGTCGTGATTGGCGCTTTCGCCGCCATATTTCTGGCGGTGTTTGGAATCATGCTTTGGTCGAGGACGGAAGAAGGCGGCGCAGCATTTGACCGCATGAAATTCCGTATTCCCGTCATCGGCGACACGCTTCTGAAATTCCAGGTGGCGCAGTTTTCGCGCACATTGGCTACGCTGTTGACGGGTGGCACCCCGTTGGTCGCGGGATTGCAAACGGCTTCGGACGCCATCAGCAGCAAACTCATCCGCTCGACAGTTACGCAAGCCACGCAGGCAGTCCGCGAGGGTGAGTCGCTTAGCAGCGCTCTCGCCTCGAAAGGAACCATGCCCGCGCTTGCCTTGGACATGATCGAAGTCGGCGAGTCTAGCGGCGCTCTGGCGCCCATGCTCACCAGCGTCGCAGAATTCTACGAAGAAGAAGTGGGCGTCAGGCTTTCCGCTCTTGTGGCTGTCATCGAACCCGTTATTCTTATATTTATGGGTCTGCTGGTAGCCTTTATTTTGATTTCACTCTATCTGCCGATCTTTTCGTTCTCTCTTACGAACACGGCGCCAAAGTAGAAAAAGGAAACAGTGGCCACACAAGAACACAATTGGACTCCGGGCGACGCCGAACCGATCGACGAACGAGAGGTTGCGCGCAAGCTCGCAGGTAGATACCGCTGCGCTTTCGTCGATCTAAGCGAACAGCGCATTGATCCGGAACTTTTCCGGACGATTCCCGCTGACTTGATGTTCCGCTACAACTTCGTGCCGCTTGAAGTGCAGAACAATTCACTTTCGATTGCCGTCTCCGATCCCAGCCTGGTGTTGCTCAGCGACGAGCTCCCCCTGCTGCTGGGGAAGAAGCTGGCCATCAAGGTGGCCACCGCAAAGCAGATCGGCGACATCCTCAAGCGCACCGAGCAGTCGCAGCGCGTCCTCGAGCAAGCCACCGAAGCGTTCACTCTTCAGGTTTCCAAGGAAGAAGAAGAGAGCGAAGAAACAATTTCCGGCGACCGTCTGACGCGCGACACCACCGTTAGCCCGGTTGTGAGGCTAGTCGAAACTATTATTTTCACTGCTTTGGAACGCCGCGCGAGCGACATCCATATCGAAGCGCGCGATAGCGAAGTAGCCGTCAAGTACCGCATCGACGGCGTTTTGCAGCACGCTATGCAGCCAATTGCCAAGGAATGGCACTCGACCGTTCTCTCGCGCATCAAAGTTCTAAGCGATTTGGACATCGCCGAACGCCGCGTCCCGCAAGATGGCCGCTTCCGTGTGAAATACAAAGGCCGCTTCATTGACCTGCGCGTCTCCATCATGCCAGCGAGCCATGGCGAAGACGCCGTGTTGCGCGTCCTGGACAAGGAAACGCTCTCCGAGAAATTCCAAAGCCTTAGCCTCGACGTCGTCGGCTTTTCCGAACTCGAGGTCAAACGCTTCCGACGCTATATTTGTGAGCCGTACGGCATGGTGCTCGTCACCGGTCCGACTGGGTCGGGCAAAACCACTACTCTCTACGCCGCCATCAACGAAATCAAAACGGACGAAGACAAGATCGTCACGATCGAAGACCCGGTCGAATATCAGCTCAAGGGGATCACGCAAATTCCGGTTAACGAGAAGAAGGGCCTCACCTTCGCGCGCGGCTTGCGTTCCATTCTTCGTCACGATCCCGACAAAATCATGGTGGGCGAAATCCGCGACCAGGAAACCGCGCAAATCGCCATTCAATCTGCGCTCACCGGACACTTGGTGTTCACCACAGTACACGCCAACAACGTCACTGACGTGATTGGCCGCTTTATCAACATGGGCGTCGAGCCGTACAATTTCGTTTCCGCGCTGAACTGCATCATGGCGCAGCGTCTTGTGCGCGTAATCTGTGAAAATTGTAAGCGTCAAAAGAACTTTTCTGCCGCTGAACTGAAAGAAGCGGGACTCGATCCTGCAGCATGGGCGGATGTCGTGTTGTCCGAAGGCGCTGGCTGCCTGGAATGCTCCGGTACAGGCTTTCATGGACGCACAGCCATTTGCGAGTTGTTGGATTTGACCGATCGCATTCGCGAAATGATCGTGGACCGCCGCCCGACTTCCGAAATCAAGCGCACTGCTCGCGAAGAGGGCATGATCACACTGCGCGAAAGCGGCTTGGCGAAAATCCGCGCCGGTATGACCACCGTCAAGGAAATCAATAAGGTGACTTTCGTTGAGTAGCGCCGCCACATTTCATCAAGGGATTTACAAGAGCGACCTCGTGCGCCGCGTCGCGCGGTGGCTTGACGCCACGCCGCACCCTCCCCTGGCCATTGAAATTGGACTCGACCGCGTCGCCGGCGCTCGCTGGACGAGAACCGGTAGCGTGGAAGGTTACGCCGTCGAGGTTCTTCCCCCAGGCGCTTTGGTGCCCTCAGCGGTCGAAACCAATATCATAAATGCGACTGCCCTCAAGTCCGCGATCACCGGGGTGTGCTCCACTCTGCGCACCAAGGATGAGAGCGTCGCGCTGATATTGCCCGATCCGGTCATTCGCGTCTTCGTCCAGCATTTCGATGACTTCCCGCGCTCGAAAGAAGAAGCCGATCCCATGCTGCGCTGGAAGCTGAAGAAAAGCGTTCCCTTTGAAGTGGACGAAACGCTCATTTCCTACATGAGGCAATCGCCCCGGGAAGCGGGAGTGGACGTTGTCACCGCGCTCGCTCGTTTGCGAATCATCCGCGAATACGAATCCCTTGCCGAAGCGGCCGGGCTGCATCCTGGAGTCGTGCTCAGTTCCTCGCTTGCAGCGATTGCGTTGGTGGAAGAACACAAGCCTACGCTTCTCGCGCGCGTTTCAGGGCCATCTTTGACCACCGCGATCGTCCGCGAGGGCGTGCTTTGCGGATACCGTTGCACAGAACTGCCCGCACGTGGCGCCGAACTTACGCCGCACATGCTGCTCGAAGACATTTATCCTGTCGCCGCGTATTACCAGGACACCTGGCAGGAAGGGATTCAATCCGTGCGTGTCGCAGGACTCGGCGCTCGTCTGCCCGAATTTGTGCCGCCTCTCGAAGAAGAGTTTCATTGCGAAGTCCGCTCGCTGCTTCAAGCGGGCGTTTCCGAGGGGCGCATTCCTTCGGATGCGCGTCCCATGGCCGACCGCGAACTCGACGGATTAGTCGGATGGATGCTGCATCGCGGCTAGAATTGTTCGGCTCGAGTTTCGAGTAAGGAAGCAAAAGGAGAAGGATGAGGATTCGGCTCAATCTAGCGACCAAGCCTCTTGTGGCGCACCGGAAGTTCGTCGCCGGGGCAGGTTTGGTTGGTGCCATCGCGGCGATCGTTTTCCTGAGCCTTGGCTGGCACGTCTACCTGGCGCGCAAAGCGAACGCCGAAATGCGCGCCAAATCCGCAAAAATACTTCAGCAGGTGGCGGAGCTTGAACAGCAGCGCGCTACCCTGGAACGTTTCTTCAACCTCGACGAAAATCGCAATCTGCACGACCGCGCCGCTTACATCAACAGCCTCATCGATGCGCGCAGCTTCAACTGGACGCTGATGTTTATGGACTTGGAGAAGGTTCTTCCCGCGGGTGTGCGTGTTGTCAGCATCGAGCCGAAGCAGGAGAAGGGCCGCATCGAAGTGAAATTCATCATCGGCGCCGCAAGTGATGAAGCCAAAGTCAAATTCTTGAAAGCCCTGGAAGAGTCGCAGACGTTTACGCACATCGAACTGGGTAGCGTGCACCGTCCCTCAGCAGGGACAAGCGCGGACCAGATCGTCGTCGAGCTGAATGCGGAATACCTGAGGAGCTGATGCACCGCGACTTCACATTGCAAAAGCGCGCAATCCTTGTTGTCCTCGGATTGCTCTTGGCTGCGGACCTCGGATTGGCCATCTATAGCTGGCGGCTGTCCTCTTCGCCTCAAACGCCTCAGAGGGAATTCGACGAGCAGAATACCAAGCTTGGCGTCCTGCGGGGCGACATCAAGTCTGCGCAATCCATCAAAGACAACATGCCGCTTACGCGCAGCGATTGCGATAAGTTTGAAAAATCGCTTCCTGTCGAGAGCGCGAGCTCTTCCGCTATCGCTTCCGAGTTTGATGAAATCGCGAAGAAGTCCAATCTGAAGATTGACACTATCACTGCCCATCAGAAAGAAATAGCCAATCGCGGCGTTGCCGAAGTCAGTATCGAGGCCACCGTCACGGGCGACTACGGCAGCGTCGTCCGGTTCGTCAACGGTTTGCAGCGCTCGCAAAGATTCTACGTCCTCGATGGCTTGGCGCTCGCCACGGATACGCAAAATCAAGCTGCTCTAGGACCCATTCGCGTCGCGCTCCATTTGCGCACTTATTTTCGGGATGCCGCATGAAGCAGAAGCAACAAATCATCGTGCTTGTAGTGCTGGTGGTTGTGGCCGCGCTCGTTTGGGGTTTGGAGATGCACAATCGGACTCCCAACGCAGTAACGACGAGCTTCATTCAGAATTACACGCCCTTGGGGGAGGACAACCCGCAAATTCGCTGGGGCTTACTCAAGCGTGCGCAGGAAACCGAGTATAAAAGCAACGGCCGCAACCCCTTCAGCATGATTGCGCCTCCTTCACCGGAGGAAGTGAAAAAGGAAAATGACGCCAAGCTGAATCAGCCACCGCCTCTTCCTCCTCAGCCCCCACCCAAGCCTACGACCGCGCAAGTGCCGCCGAATCTCAAGTTTTTTGGTTACGGCACGATTCCAACCGGATCACCTCGTCGCGCATTCATTACCGACGGTGAGGACATTTTCATCGTGAGTGAAGGAGATACGCTGCTAGGCCGCTATCGCATCATCAAAGTGGGCAACTCCAATCTCGAGTTCCAGGAGATTTCGAGTGGTCTTCCCGGCTCTATGCCCTTGGACGAACAGGCAGCCCCGCCATCCGCATGAAAAACCGACTCGCACACACGAGCTCGCGAAATAAAGAAGGCGGCTACGCCCTGCTTCTGGTTGTGTTTCTGCTCGCGCTGCTTGTCGTTGGCACCATGTCCATCAGTTTGCGTGTGCTTACGCAGGGCCAGCGAGAAAAAGAGCAGGAAATGATCTGGCGCGGCAAGCAATATACCCGCGGGATCAAACTCTATTATCGCAAGTTGGGCCGTTTCCCAAATTCCATGGACGACTTAGTCAAACCAAAAGTCGGCAATCTCCGTTTCATGCGGCAAGCGTACAAAGACCCGATGAACAAAGAGGATGGCTCGTGGCGTCTGATCTACGTTGGCCCGGCGGGGAATCTTATCGGCAGCCTTAAACCGCCTCAGGGCGGTATTCAGATGCCCGTCGCTGGTGGACAAGCTGGCGGCGCGACGGGGTCTACCTTTGGGAGCTTTGGTAGTCAGCCGGCGCCTGCCCCGGCCGGCGGCATTGGGGCGCCCGGCGCGCCTGGCGCTGCACCCGGCGCTCCCGGAACTGGAACGCCGGGTACCGGGGCGACCGGCACAGGGGCTGATTCTCAAGCGGTTCCTGCAGCTAATACGCCTGTCGTAATGGGCGGCAACATTATTGGGATAGGCAGCAAGGTTAATCACCCTTCCGTGATAGTTTATGAGACGGCGCACAATTATCGGCTGTTCGAATTTATCTGGGATCCGTCGAAAGACTTGGGTGTTGGCGCTGCGCCGGGGACGCCCATCGGAACTCCTCCGGGCACCGGAGTGCCAGGTCAAAATCCTATAGGTTCACCAAACAATCCTCTAAGCCCTCCGGCGGCTCCTCCGACGGCCGCGCCGCCGAACCCAAATCCCACGCAACAGTAATTCTCTCGTAGGGGCACGGCACGCCGTGCCCGTCCCAAGCTAAAAACAATACGCAGGCCAGCAAATGGCGCAATTCCAACTGGCCACTAACAACATAAATTTTAGAATTAGGATTAATTCGAAAGGCTAAGCTGCAAAGCGGCTACATCTTTGCTCGGCGTTGGTACTAACGAAGGAATGATTTTCTTATCGGACAGACTGGGCGCAACTTCAAGCGATAACCCCGCTTTGCTCTTCTCGTACCCGCGTTTCACGCGCCGAATGTAGGAAACCGTCTCGGCATAGGGTGGCACTCGCCCGAACTGCTGAACGCGCTCCGGCCCCGCATTATAGGCGGCCAAAGCAAGCGCCAGGTCATTGTTGTAGCGTTGAAGCAGGTCGCGCAGATAGTGCGTTCCCGCGTCGACATTTTCCTTAGGATCAAAAATGTTTTGCACTCCGAATCGCGTCGCCGTCTGGGGCAATAGCTGCATTAACCCGCGCGCATTCTTCTTCGAGATAGCTTTCGGATCGAAATTCGATTCGGCAGCGATCACGCTGAAGATCAAATCAGCGTCGACGCTGTAGCGCGTGGCCGCTGCCTTCACAATTTCATGCAATGGCGCCGCCGGAGCGATCGAGGGAGGCAGCGGAGCAAACGTATCTTCCGGGTCGATGGAGACAACTTCCTCCATCGGAACTTCCACTGCTCCCCCCGCTATTTGGAGCCGATACTTGTCGCCAAGAAGTTGATAACCGGTCACATGCAGCCGCTGGCCGTTCCGCAGATTCACGTACTCCGCGCGCAAACTCGGCGCGACTGCGAACAAAAGCGCGCAGGAGAGTAGAGTCCGCTTCAGACGCAAGGCGTGGCCTCGCGCAACGCAAAATGTTGGATGGCCGCCGCTACGCCGCTATCATCGTTGCTTGTGGTTTCGTGCCAGCCAAACCCTTTCAATTCCGCTACGCCGTTCCCCATCACTACTGGAATGCCGGCAAACGTGAGCATCTCCAAATCGTTGCGGTTATCGCCGATCGCCAGAACTTCCTCCCGAGAGACCCCGCGCAAGGCAGCCCACTCCGCTAGCGAAGCGCCTTTGGAACAAACGGGATTGATCACGTCGATCATCGAAAAATTTCTGCTTTCGTAGACGGTTACGGCCAGCGCGAACTCTGCTGCGAATGCCGCGCCTCGAAGCGCCGCCTCAGCATCTCGCATCTGCGCGATGTTTCCGCTCAGCATTACCTGGATGGGATCTTCCGTGAGACAACTCTCCAGCGGATTTGCCAATCCCAGGAATTCGCGATTGCGAGTGTAATAAGCGGTGCGAATTGGATCGTCTTCGTTTATCGACTCAAGGACAATCTGATTTTCGCGGCGTCGATCAAAGACGACTCCGGCGCAATCCCTCCAAGGACGCGTCAACTCCAAGACCCGTCGGGCAGTCTCGCGCGCAAGCAGATGCCTCACGTGCGTCTCGCCGTCGAAGGTGCGAATGACAGCTCCGTTGCTGACAATCATGGTCAGCGGCGCCTCAATTTGGCGCGCAATAGGCAGGGCAAAATCATAGCGTCGCCCGGTCACAAGGGCGACCTCGATCCCTCGTTTGGTGGCCTCGGCAATGGCGGCGCGGTTGGCTTCCGGAAGCTGCCAGCGGCTATCCAGAAGCGTGCCATCAATATCCAAGGCGATCAGCCGGACGCTCATCTATCCATTATACCTTCAATCTGAGATGCCTACCGAAACGCCAGCTACCCCCTGCCGCCAAAAGAATAGCCAAAAAGGCCTGTGATAGACTTTCGGCGATGAACAAAAGAACGAACGTCTTGGAGCTGGAATGCTCCTCCTGTGCAAGGAAGTACGATTCCACCGTTGAGCAGCATCTCTGCACCTGTGGCAAGCCGCTATATGCGAAGTACGACCTCAAACAGGCCGCTAAAACGCTCAACTTGGAGAGCCTCAAATCTCGTCCAAACTCGCTTTGGCGCTATGCCGAGGTCCTGCCGGACGACCCTCCGGTGACGCTCGGGGAAGGAATGACACCCCTATTACCGGCAAAAAGACTTGGTGCAAAGCTCGGCGTATTTAACCTGTTAGTTAAATACGAGGACCTGAATCCCACTGGGTCGTTCAAGGCTCGCGGCATGACTGCGGCCGTCACGCGAGCCAAACAGCTGAACGCAAAGACTTTAGCTGCTCCAACCGCAGGGAACGCAGGCGGTGCCCTGGCTGCCTATGCAGCAGCGGCCGGTATCCCCTCAGTGATCGTCATGCCTGCGGATACGCCTTCGGCCAATGTTATGGAGTGCCAGGCATTTGGCGCTAAAGTCATAAAAATAAATGGCTTAATCTCCGATTGCGGCAAATATGTTGCCGAGCACAAAGACCGCGAAGGCTGGTACGACGTTTCCACCTTGAAGGAGCCCTACCGCATCGAAGGCAAGAAGACCATGGGCTACGAACTCTGGGAACAGCTGGGCGGGAAGCTGCCGGATGTGATTCTCTATCCCACGGGTGGAGGCGTCGGCCTCATCGGCATGTGCAAAGCGTTTGATGAAATGCAAGAGATCGGCTGGATTGGGGCGGAACGGCCTCGGATGGTGGCGGTGCAGGCGGAAGGCTGCGCGCCGATCGTCAAAGCTTGGGAAGCGCAGCGGGCAACCTCGGAATTCTTTCAGAACGCCGCGACCTTGGCGTCGGGACTTCGCGTTCCAGGACCGCTCGGCGATTTCCTTATCTTGCGAATGCTCAAGCAAACCCACGGGACGGCCTTGACCGTAACGGATGAAGAGATGCTCGATGATGGGAAGGAACTCGCGTCGCTCGAAGGAATTTTCGCAGCGCCGGAAGGCGCCGCTACGGTGAGCGCCACGCGTAAGCTCGCAGCTTCCGGCTGGATCAAGCCGCACGAGACCATCGTGCTATTCAATACTGGCACCGGCTACAAATATTCGGAAGCGTGGCAACGCGCTCTGCAGGCGTAAACTTTCAAACCTCTATGAAGACACACCGAATCTATTACGACGACGCTTACGTGAAAGAGTTCGACGCACGAGTGATGTATTGTGAACTACGACCGCCGGACGTGAATTCAGGAATCACGTCGCAGGTCTGGGGACTGGTTCTCGATCGCACCGCTTTCTACCCCACTTCCGGCGGTCAGCCAAACGATTTGGGCAAAATCGGAGACGCGAACGTATTGGATGTCCGCGATGACGGCGACGAAATCCTTCACATTGTCGATCGCCGGCCCAGTAGCCCGGACGTTCTCGGCTGCATCAACTGGCCACGCCGCTTCGATCACATGCAGCAGCATTCCGGGCAGCATCTGCTCTCGGCAATATTTCAAGAACGATATGGACGGCCGACCGTCTCCTTCCATCTGGGCGTAGATTTCTGCACCATCGATTTGCGGGGGCCTGAGCCTTCGGACGAAGTCCTTGAAGGTGCAGAACGCGCCGCCAACAAAATTATCTTTGAAGATCGGCTTTTAACGGTTCGCTACGGAACGGCAGAAGACTTGGCGGAACTCGGCGTGCGCAAAGAAGTCGACCGCGCGGGAATATTGCGCGCCATTGAGATCGAGGGCGCTGACCTTCAGCCCTGCGGCGGAACGCACGTTAAGAGCACAGGCCAGATTGGAACGCTTCTTGTGCGGCGTTGTACAAAAATGCGCCAAGACTGGCGCGTTGAATTTCTTTGCGGCTCGCGCACCGAACGCGCAGCTCGGCAGGATTTCCTTCGTGTTCGCACGGCCGCAGAAAAACTGAGCTGTGCGCCTGAGGAACTGATTGCCGCCGCGGAGCGCACCCTCTTTGAGCGTGACGCCAATTTCAAGAGAACTCGTTCTCTGCTGCAACGCCTCGCGGAGATAGAGGCCGGCCAAGCCGTGCGCGAAGCCGCGCCGAACTCCGATGGGCTTCTCATTGTTCAGCAAGCTGTCGAAGATGCCGAACCCGAATTTTTGGGTCACTTCGCAACGGAGATTGCAAAAACGGAAAAATCGATCGCACTCCTGGCTGGAGCGAGCTCCGGAAACATTCTCTTCGCGCAACATCCTTCCGCAGCAAAAGACATGAATGTCCTTTTAAAACAAGTTTTGGAAAAAATTGGCGGCAAAGGCGGCGGCACAAGCGATTTTGCCCGCGGCCGTCTCAATGATCCAACGAACGCAGTTAGCGCATTGGGAATCGCGAAGGATCTCTTGTCGGGCAACTAGCCTGTCCTCTGGCGCGACGGCAAGAGGCAACTAGAAAAGCGGTTTCCGAATGCGGTCCCTAAAGCCTGCAAGATGATATAGATCGCCGTCCCACGCAACATTTTCTGTAACGCTTTTTCCCGCCGTTTATACAGGGACCACCCCATGGAACATAAAGCTAGCCATACCTAGTATTTACCTAGGAGGCATTTTCAGAGAGATTCTCTGGAGCCAGCATCCATGTTGGATTCATTGAAGATGATCGTGGAATTATTCCGGGTTTTCTCGTTCACCCTACTGGGGATAACTCTTTGTGTTGCTGGGTACGCGCTTCTGCAAGTATTTTTGCATGGAGTAATCAGAAAAATGCGGCATGGATCGGGCAGCGAGAGCTCGCAAAATGAGGACGCGAGCCAAGATACTACGGTTCATTGGCATGAGTTTCCAGAGGCTTCTCATGCCACTACAGGATTTACCCGACATGCAAAACATTAGGATTCTGACACTCTGAAAATCCAAGCAGCAAAAAACCAGGAAACGAACCATGAGCGCTACGTCTACCAAGCCAGCGAGCGGTATGGGATCCATCCTTCAAACGGAAGAAAAAGGAGTTTCATTCCGTGTGTGGGCTCCGCATGCACAGTTTGTTTCCGTCATCGGAACATTTAACAACTGGGACAAACGCGCGAATCCCATGACGAATGAAGGCGATGGCTATTGGTTCCAACATATTGAGAATGCGAAAGTGGGGGACGAGTATCGCTATTTTCTAAAGAATGGCGATGTCGAAGTGACGCGCATCGATCCTTATGCCAGAGAGGTCACCAACTCGGTTGGGAATGCAGTTGTGTATGACCGTGCTTTTGATTGGGGAGACGATAAGTTTCATCTCCCGCCCATCAATGAAATCACTATCTATGAAATGCATGTGGGCACCTTCGGCGATGGCAAGGGCGACAAAGTCCGCACGTTTCAAGCTGCCATTGAGAAACTCGATTATCTCCAGCGCCTGGGCGTGAATGTCATTGAAGTGATGCCAGTTTCTGAGTTCGCCGGCGATCGCAGCTGGGGCTACAACCCCGCGCATTTATTTGCCGTTGAGACAAATTACGGAGGACCGCAGGCGCTAAAGGAGTTTGTGAAAGCCGCGCACAAGCGCGGAATCGGCGTAGTTATGGATGTGGTTTACAACCACTTTGGCCCGAGCGATCTTGATCTGTGGCAATTCGACGGATGGCAGGAAAATGGGAAGGGCGGCATTTATTTTTACAATGATTGGCGGGCCGCGACGCCCTGGGGGGAAACACGTCCCGATTATGGCCGCAAGGAAGTAAGACAATTTATTCGCGACAACGCGATGATGTGGCTGGAAGACTTTCACATGGATGGCTTGCGAATGGATTCGACGGTTTACATTCGTTCCGTCCGGGGCGACAACGATCCGGGGAGCGATCTTCCCGAAGGCTGGAGCTTGGCGCAGTGGATCAATGGCGAAATTCGCGAGAAGTATCCGACAAAAATATCCATAGCCGAGGATCTGCGAGACAACGCGTGGCTCACGAAATCGGTTGGCGAAGGAGGCGCAGGTTACCACACGCAATGGTGCGCGCAATTTGTACATCCGGTGCGTTCCGTGGCTGTCGCGGCGACGGATGAATCGCGTTCGATGAAGGCGCTGGCTCAAGCGATCGTTCAGAGATTTAACGACGATCCCTTTCAGAGAGTGATTTACAGCGAATCGCACGATGAGGTGGCGAATGGAAAGGCGCGTGTTCCCCACGAGATCGACGCGGAGAATTCCGAGGGTTGGTTTGCGCAAAAGCGCTCGACACTGGCCGCCGCCATTGTTTTTACGTCTCCCGGCGTGCCCATGATTTTTCAGGGCCAGGAATTCTTATCAGGCGGATGGTTTCAAGATAACCAACCCCTCGACTGGGATCAGCAAAAGGAATACCGCGGTATCGTGCGTCTCTATCGCGATCTTATTTCGCTGCGCCTCAACAAAGAAAACACGACGCGCGGTCTGACCGGTTCCAATATCAACCTGGTTTATCTGGATGAAGCGAAGAATCTTTGCGCGTACCACCGTTGGAATGAGGGCGGCGCCGGGGACGATGTCTTCGTAGCGGTGAATTTTGCCGATAAGTGGGCGGAAAGCATAAAAGTGGCTTTTCCGCATGAAGGAATCTGGAAACTTCGCTTGAATTCGGACTGGTCGGGTTACAGCGCCGATTTTGGTTCAGAAGCAGATGATGTGACAGCCAAAAAAGAGGGAGAAGGGTTTCTGGCAACCTTAAGAATTCCTCCCTACACGGCTCTGATTTATTCGCAGGATCCAGCAAAGCCGGCGGAAGCGAAGTAAACGAGAGTTTCGGGAGTGAAAAGAAAGAGCATCGAAAGGGGCCTTATGAGCGACAATCTTCCAAAAATGCCAACACAAGCAGACATCGCCGAACGTGCATATCAGATTTACGAGCGGCGTAAATGGGAGCATGGTTACGATATTTCGGACTGGGTGCTTGCAGAACAGGAACTTCAACAGGAGTATCAACAATCCTTGAAATCCGTCAAAGTGCTGTCCCCCAGGTCGGAAGAGAAGCGAAAAAGCCAATCCGCTTGAACTAAGCAGATCAAGTGGCTTTACTGCTGATTGGAGTAGCCGTGGGATTTGCCGCCGGTGGGTCTGTTTTCTTCACTTCGATTGTTAAATTTGAATCCCGAACATAGGCGGCAGCCGTGGAGGGATCCACTTTCTCTGGCCATTTTGCCCAATAAAAAATGGGATGAGGGAAATCAGGGGGAATCGGATTAGCCGCAGATTCGCCACCAAGATGAACTATGAGTTGCGAGGGATCGATTGCCACCCGAATTTGCCGCGCGGGGATTTCCGGCACGGGGCAATTGCAATGAAACCAGGGCCCCGATCCACGGACTTCTAAATTCGAACTTACGAGCATCCCTTCGGCTTCCGTCCAATGCCCCAAGTCTCTGCCAGGCGCCTCACCGTTGTACCGATAGATAGCATAGGCGCGATTTCTTACGGCGGACTCCATGTTCTGCCGAAGTTGTTCCATGGAGTCTCCGCGTAGGAGTTCGACACACTCGGCCTTTGAGGGCGGATTTGTATGCTTGTTATTAGGCTCGGAAGGTTTTGAGTCCACTGATCCCCCATTGGTTTGCCAGCATGGGTAACCAACGGGCGAGACACCAGCCGATTGGCTGATATCTCGTCCGTTAGCTTCGTACCACCGATTACGACTTCGGCGGCTTGGCCTGCGCCTGATGCTGATGCTGCGGAGGCGCCTGGCGTTTCTGCAACTGCTGTTGTTGCTGCGCGTGCTTTTGCGCGAGTTGTTGTGTTTGTTGCTGATGCTTTTGCTCCACCTGCTGTGTCCTCATGTCGTTAGCCTTCTGTTGAGTCAACTTCTGGTGCTCCTGGTCCTGTTTCTTTTGTAGATTCTGGCGCTCTTTATCCTGCTGCGCCTGCAACTTTGTCTGTTGCTGCTGGTATTTCTTGTCCGTTTTTGCGTTCCCGGTGTTTGGTGGAGCAGGGCGTTCGGCAGCCGGAAGATCCTTGGGATGGACGGCAGGATTGGGACGAGCGGCAGCCCTGTTTTCTGGGTGCGTTGCAGTGTTGTTCTCTGGACGCGCGGCTGATTCATGAACCGCTCCGCCCTCTCTGGCAGCGACCACTCCACCGCCCTTCAATTCGCCAGGCTTAGCAGTGGCAGCGACGGGCGGCTTGCCGTGATTTGCGGAAGCGCGCAGCTCAGGGTTAGAGCGTGCGGCTTGGACGTGCTCGGTTTGTGCAGCCACCGGAGCAATATGACGTTCATGCGCGGCCGCTTCTTCTTGCGAAGTGGCACGGGCGTTGATGCCTCCATTGCCGCCATTGAAGCTGACGCGGGTGACATTCGCTTCGTTCACGCGTGTGTTGTAGACGTTGTGAATCACATTTACATTTACGTTCAACACGGCGCGGTTATAGAAGAAGTGCCCGTTGTTCCAGCGCCCACCTTCGAAACCATGGCCAAAGTAACCGAAACCGTAGTTAATGCCGCCGTAGAAACCTACCTGCGGGCCCCAGTAGCCATCATGGAAAACGTAGCCACCATTTCCCCAGCCCCAATAGCCTGGAGTCCAGAGAAAACCTACTTCGGGAGCCACTACCCAGGTTCCTGGCACCCAAAAATAACCATCATCACCGTAAGCCCAATATCCGGGAGTCCACAGATAGCCGTCGCCGGGGCATATCGGCTGCTCGTAAACAGGCAGTTCAGGAGGAGCGATGGTTACGGCTACTCCGACTCGGACCTGCGCAGAAGATGCCACGGACACTAACAGCATTCCCAGGGTGAATAGCAACCAACGAATCGAAAGAACAGTACGCATTGTGTTTCCTTCTGCCTACGCATCCGTCGTTTACCCGGTGTTGCTCTCGAGCTGCGGGCTCCGCGGATTGCGAGTGCGATTAGAGGACGCGAACCGAAAAACGTCCTGTTACATGAGTTGCATTTTAGAAATCGGCTACGGTATATCCCATCGGGTGATGGGGGTAGGAATCTGCGCAGGATGCCGTATTCGGCTGCGATGGCGGAAAACAAATATTTAATGGCGGCGAAACAACTGAAAGCAAGTCAAATGAGTATCCCCTAGAAAGCGAATACAGGGTTTACCTGATAGTTCGTGGATGGCCCCAAATCTAAATTAGCTCAGTAACGAGTACCAGGGGGCGAGGCCTTTGCGAAGTTCTTTACAAGATATCGATAAGCTTGTTGGCGACCAAGGGTATCTTGAGGGATTGGCTCCCGCTCATCGCGCCTTAAGCGCCAAAGTTCTTTCCATGGATCAAGGAAAGAGCACGCCGAAAGAAACCTTGGAGCATGCTCTGTATTCCGCTCTGCGTTCGAACGACCAAGAACTTGAAGAGATTTTGTCGGCGCTAGAAGAGATATCGAATGGACTGAAGGCTGGCGTGCCGAACGCACGGAGCTTGGACAATGCTCTCCAACGAGCCGCATCCTCCGCTTTGAGGCAGTCGCTAATTGACCGGGAGATTCGTTCCCTGGCCGTTACCGACGAGCTTACAGGACTTTACAATCGGCGTGGTTTCCTGGCGTCAGCAACACATCAGCTTAAACTGGCTCAGCGCCATGATGAAAACGTACTGCTGCTCTTTTGCGACGTGGATCATTTGAAAGAAATCAATGATTCCTTCGGGCATCAGGCGGGGGACGTGGCACTTATGCGGGCCGCCGCTGCGCTTGAGGACACTTTCCGCGATTCGGACATTCTTGCCCGGCTGGGCGGAGACGAGTTTGCCGTTCTGGCTTCAGATGCTTCCTTTCCAAACAGACATGCTATCGTTCCGCGCATCGAGAAGAGTCTCGAAAAGGGGAACGCGGAGGATACGCGTTATAAGCTCTCGTTCAGCATGGGCGTGGCACGGTTTGATCCATACGCACCCACCTCTCTTGGCGAGCTAATGGCCCGCGCCGATCAGGACATGTACGCACATAAGAGATCTCATCGCAAAGTTCGGCTCGCAAAGTTCTCTTAATTGAAATTGCATAGCAAATATCTGTGTAGCATTTGATGGGGATCCCGGCGGGTGTACCAGGATTGCAGTGCTTAAACCAAACCGGTGTGTTACTTTCAAATAGGAATTGAAGAGAAACGCGGGATCGCGCACTGTGAGAGAGTTGAGACCCGTGCTTAAACGGCCTAACGGCGGTTTCCCCTACCGTAAGGCAGGAGGTTCAAAATGAGCACGAGCACATTAAGTCCTGATCCCAGGGATTCGCCGATGCCAAAGCGAGTCGAGAGCACTCCTCAATCCGACCACATTGTCTACTTTTATCACGAGAGCAACTCTCTTCTTGACTCGCTGAGCGAGTTTATCGGTTCTGCCCTTGGCGCGGGCAATGGGGCGATCGTCATCGCCACTAAGGTGCATCGCGACGGACTTCAGCAACGGCTGAACACTCGCGGTTTAGACACGCAAAAGGCCAGTAGTCAGGGCCGGTACGTTGTGCTGGACGCTTCTCGAACGCTCTCGCAAATCATGGTGAATGACATGCCCGACGAAGGCCGCTTTGCGGCTATCGTTGGACGAACCATGGGCCGAATCAGCGCCACGCTTAAAAGCCCTCGGCCCGAGATTGCGGCATTTGGGGAGATGGTCGCGCTGTTATGGGCGGAAGGCAAAATTGACGCTGCAATCCGGCTCGAACAGTTGTGGAACGAGCTGTCGAAAAAGCATTCTTTCTCTCTGCGGTGCGCGTATCCGATGATTGGTTGTCGGGGCGAAAAGAACATACAGCCAGTAGTGAGAATTTGCGCGGAACATTCAGCTGCATTGTTTCAGGACGGCGACACCTTCCACAGAAGCAGCGAAGGCAAGGGTGCGCTGCGCCGCACCGAAGAACGATTTCGGCTGTTGGTGGACGCTGTTCAGGATTACGCAATCTTCATGCTGGACGCGGATGGTTATGTAAGCAGCTGGAATACGGGAGCCGAGCGCATTAAGGGATATGAGGCTTCCGAGATCATCGGGAAGCATTTTTCCGTCTTTTATCCAGAGGAAGACCTTCGGGTGAATAAGCCGGAGCGAGAATTGGAAGTCGCCGCCAAGGAAGGGCGGTTTGAAGATGAGGGATGGCGGCTGCGCAAAGATGGCTCGCGCTTCTGGGCTAATGTGATCATTTCAGCGATAAAAAATGAAAGCGGGCAGTTGATTGGCTTCGGAAAAGTGACTCGTGATTTTACCGACAAAATAAACGCTAGCGAGATGTTACGAAAAGAGATTATTGAGAGAACGGAAGCGCAGCGAAAGTTGCACGAATCCGAAAAATCACTGCGTCAACTCTCACTCCGGCTTTTGCAAACGCAAGACGAGGAACGCCGCCGCATCGGCAGAGATCTTCACGACAGCGTAGGCCAATACCTCGTAGGACTGAAGATGAAGGTGGATACGCTCAAGTCCGCATCTCTGCGAAACCAACGAGAAGATAGTGGAGAGCTGGCCGAATGCTCGCAACTGATTGAAGAGGCTATCTCGGAAGTTCGAACGATTTCTTACCTCCTATATCCGCCGATGCTGGAAGAACTGGGCCTGAAATCGGCGGTTCCCTGGTATTTGGATGGTTTTACAAAGCGGAGCGGAATCAAGACGGCTTTTGAGGTTTCGTCGGAGTTTGACCGCATTCCCGGAGATCTGGAGTTGGCGCTATTTCGCGTTCTTCAAGAGAGCCTGACGAATGTGCACCGTCATTCTGGCAGTTCCACGGCAATCGTGCGGCTGCTGACCGAGAATCAGAACGTTATCCTGCAGGTGATTGACGAAGGAAAGGGAACTCAGTCCAAGAATTTGGAAGATAGAGCGCAGGACTGGATGGGTACGTTTGGAGTTGGCCTGCGTGGCATGAATGAGCGCGTACGACAGCTGGGAGGAAACCTGGAGCTATTCTCCACGGAAGCAGGAACCACCATCACTGCTACGCTCCCCGTTTCCGAAACCAAAGTAGAGGGGCAGCAAGAAAAGTAGCGCAACCAAAGGGTGGATCTCCTCCGAGAGTTTTTAAAGTTCGAGGGAATTGTACGGCAAACCTAGGCCTCTGAAGTTTTCTACTGGCTAAGCAAGCAAAAAATACATAGTTAGATGAAGATAACTTCATTTCGACACACACCAAAGAACGGTCCATCTCGCGTTTATCTCATAACTGATTGATTCTGAAAATATTTATTCCCTAGCAAGAATGGCGCGTTGGTTGCCCTAGTTTTGGTCTGTTAGAGCAAACCTAATTCCGGAGGGATTATGGGTGCGAAGTTCGACATTTTCAAAACGCTACCCGACGGTCACCCACTTTGGGTGAAGGCTGTGGAAGGGCTGGAAGAGGCGAAAGCACAATTGGCTCGGCTGATGGCGACTGCGCCGGGCGAGTATTTTATTTATAGCGTACGAAACGGCCGCATAATTAACCCAAAGCTGGCCCCTCAGGCTTAATTGGCGGGCGAGCGCTTTGTAAAAGCGAAAAATCTGAATGTTGGTTGATCCGTCTGCAGCATTGACCTCATTCTCTAAGTTCAAGCTGTTAGTACGAAAACAAATCATATCAAATCAAACTAGACCATCCACTCTGATCTGTAAGTCAGCAATACCTGACATGCGTTCATTTTTCTATTCGTGGGAGGGGAAGAGAACAGGTGCCTGTGTTCGGTCAGGCACCTGCTCTCGGTGGGTGTGTCAGAGGTATTTCAGGATTTCAGGATACCGAGGCATAGCGGGGGCAACCATCGGGTCTTTCCTGTAAAAAAAGCCGGCGGCTCTCGTAGAAGAAAACGGCCAAATGGCGAGTGAAACTTGGACGCACAGTGAAATGGGGTGCGTTAAATCAGAGAGAGCGAATGAAAAGCAACGCCGATAATCCGTTAATTCTGCCCGCCGACGAATTGCTCTTCTCTTTGCCTAGGAAGAGAGAGCGGATACTTGGTTCTGAGGAATTGCACCAAATTTTCTCGTACATAGCATCGCAGATCAAACGCCGCAGGCCCACTCCTTGCGCTCATTAAAGCCCGTATCTGAATGGTGCGTTCCGTCGCATCGGTCACCTGCAGTGCCCAAGTCCTCTTGTCCCAAAGTTCGGTGGATTGAAGAATGCGGTGTAGTTCCTCGCGCAATTCCTGGACAGGCGTTGAATAGTCCACATAGATCATGGCGGTCGCGAGGAGGTCGGCAGTGGTCCGAGTCCAATTCTGAAAAGGCTTCTCAATAAAATAGCTCAGCGGCACGACCAGCCGCCGCAGGTCCCATAGGCGCACCACAACATAGGTTGTGTTGATTTCCTCGATCCATCCCCACTCGCCTTCCAGTACAACGGCGTCCTCGATCCGGATGGGCTGCGTGAGGGCAACTTGGATGCCTGCGATCAGGCTGGAAAGCGTGGAGCGCGCCGCCATACCGACAATCAAGCCGGCAAGGCCGGCGGAAGCGAGCAAGCTCACCCCAAGGTGACGCACAGCGGGAAATGTCATGAGCATGATGGACGCCGTTACGATGCTCACGCTCAGTGTGGCAATCCTCTGCAAAACTTGCGTCTGTGTGCGAATCCTGCGGGCGGCGAGATTGTCCGGCGCATCCATCGAGTAGCGAGCGAAGATGATGTTTCCAGCCAGCTCCGTCAGGATAATGATCGCCCAACCAATCGTGGCAATCACACCCAGGCCAAGGACGTGTTGAAGCATGCTCTTTAAATCAGCAGGGAGGGGAGCAAGCGGAATGGCCAGAACCAAAGCCAGTAAGGGGAAAATGAGCCGCGATGATTTCTTGACACGTCTGGCAAATAGGGAGGGTGTTGATTCTTGTCTACGCCGGAGAAGCCTTTCGGCCAGGAAGAATAGAATGAAGTGTACAACAAGCGCCAAAACAATGGCGCCTACCAGGATTGCTCCTGAAATCAGCCAAGTGCGAGAGTCGCCCCAGAAATATTGCATCTGCCTGATACTCCTCGAAGAGAATTAAACATTCCTCTTCACTATGAGATCGCTGGATTCGTTTGCTGTCTTACTGGGCTGAGCTATGCAGTACTACCAGACCCACGCGAAGCACGCCTCGGAATCCGACGAAGGGCATGTATCAAGTAAGCCAGAAAACGCTGCCCGCCACAGTGTCCCATCTTTGGAGGTTTTCTTTGGCTGGAAATTTCCTCTGGATGAATGAAACCACGTTGTTCGCGGTTTCCTCAGTCGAACGAAGTCACGATGAAACAGGACGGGATCCCTCTACAAGCTTGGAAATATGAATCAACAAAGTTTACAATCAGCGTCCATTGTCGAAAAAACCGTCAAAAAAAGGAACAGAGCGCAAAATATCGATCAGACGCCATAGCCAGCGGAGAACGATCTCCCCGCCGGGGCCGCGAGGCTCCAAGCGTCACTCGCGACGCGATTTTCCTCGGAGCACTTAAAGACACGCCGGCCAGCGACTTCAGATTCTTCCAAGAACTAACAAAACCAGCAGGATTACGACGACGAGGCCCAAGCCCCCACTCGGGTAGTAGCCCCAGCTTCGGCTATGCGGCCACGTTGGCAAGCTGCCCAGACTCATCAAAAGCAGGATCACTACAAGTAGTATCAACATTTTCGTATGCCCTCCGTGCTCCATTGAACTCGAAGGCGTTTCTTCCAACAATCGATATAAACCAGTATGGGTGGAGTTGCGTTAGGGTATGCTGCATTCGAAGCAAGGAGTGCGCGAGCAGAAAAGTCGTATTTTGCGGTGACCTCCAAATGAGGTCGACGAGCTGCACAAAGGGAGTAAAATACAGGGAAAACGGTATGGGGTTGGAGGCCCGACCGTAATATCTCTTATATGCGCGATATGGGCGACCTACACCAAGCCTCACTTACTCAGCGACCTGGCTCGCGAGTACTCGATGGCTCGGCTCGGTGCCCAGAGACAGTTCTGAGATTGGGGATGAACACGGTGAAAATTCTCGTTGCAGACGATCACGACATCATTCGCCGGGGCCTAAAACAGCTCCTCACCTCACGGCCCGGATGGGAAGTATGCGGAGAGGCCAAGACGGGAAGAGAAGCGGTTGCTCTCACGGAGCAGCTCAAGCCAGAAATCGTGGTAATGGATGTCAGCATGCCGGATCTCAACGGCCTTGAGGCGGCACGCCGAATTCACAAATCATTTCCGAAAATAGGCATTCTCATCTTGACGCTTCATTTTTCGGATCAACTCGTGCGGGACATTGTCGAAGCTGGCGCCCGTGCCTACATCATGAAGTCCGACGCCGATCGCGATCTGGTGAGCGCTGTTGAAGCCCTTGCAAATCGGCGAACATTCTTCACGTCCCGCGCGGCAGAAATGCTTCTGAACGGGTTCACCAATCAGAATTCCGTGCCCGATCCGGAAGCCCATTTGCGAAACAGGCTCACCTCGCGCGAGCGCGAAATTGTGCAGTTGCTTGCTGAAGGGAAGAGCAGCAAAGAAGTGGCCGTGGCTCTCGGGATCAGCGTCAAGACGGCGGAAACTCATCGGGCAAATATCATGAGGAAGCTGGAGATGCATTCCGTCAGCGAGGTCGTGCGGTACGCGGTGAAGAACCAGATTATTGAGGCGTGACGCTCCCCCCTGCGTTCACGCAAGGCGTGTTGTTCTCAAATGAATGCGCAGCACGTTGGAAGTTGATGTTTGTTCGAATGAAGTGCAGCTGTTTGCGATATCCTTTCTGTGACTCTCGACCAGGACGCGAGGAGATCACTGTCGATGCCTAGAGTGCTTATCGTCGATGACCACGCTTTTATCCGCCGTGGTGTTCAGACGATTCTGCATTCATACCCGGAATGGGAATTTTGCGGCGAAGCGGAAAATGGGAAAGAAGCCATCCGGCTGGCCGACGAACTGAAGCCGGAAGTGATCATTATGGACGTCTCCATGCCCGGACTGAATGGCATCGAGGCCACCCGAGCCATTCGAAAAGCGCAGCCTGACGTCAAGATTGTCTTGCTCACTCTTCACGAATCAGCCGAATTGTTGCGGAGCGCTTTTCGCGCGGGTGCGAGGGGATATTTGTTGAAGACAGACGCGGAGCAGGAATTGGTGAAAGCTCTTACAGTCGTGGTCGGAGAGGGCTCCTATATCAGCCCAAAGATGGATAGTGAAGTGGTGAAGAGCGTGATTCAAGAAATGAGCGGGCCGCAGTAACGTTTTGAGCCGCCAGTAGATGACCTCCCTCCTTTTTTTACTTTCTGAAAAGCAAATCCTTCGATTTCTGGCGCAGATTCTTCTAGCTTTGCAGCGCCATCGATTCCGTTTTCGTCAGGATCAAGAGCCGTTGACGCAGTTTCACGCGGGCTCGGAAGATTCTGGATTTTACAAGCTCTGGAGTGATTTCCATGGCTTTAGCTAGCTCCCGGCTCGTCCAGCCTTCTCCCTTTTGCAGGATGAAGGTGTTCTTGAGTGTTGGATGCAAAGCATCGAGAGCCTTGGTGGCTAATTCCTTCGTGAGATACTCTCGCTCGGGATCTGCACGCAAATCCCGAAGTTCGGCGCGCGTCTCATGGCCGTCCACGATCCCATCCTCGCTGGCAGGCCTTGTGGTCGCCGCCGCTTCGGGCCGGCGTTTCCGCAGCATCATCAGCGCTTCATTGATTGCGATGCGGACCAACCAGGTCGAGAACTGTGAATTTCCTTCAAACTGTCCAATCTTCCCATACGCTTTGCAGAAAACATTCTGCAAATTGTCCTCAGCGTCTTCACGGTTCTTTAGGATCTTAAAGGACATCCCATAGACGCGATGAGAGTGCCGGTGGACGAGTTCTCCGAACGCGGTGCGGCTTCCTGCACGCGCGCTGGCTATAAGCTTTTCTTCCGAATGTGCCATCTGGCTGTTCATCACGGCGGCCTCTCCTGTATGGCTGGGTTGGTCGTAATCAGCCTTTGTCGCGATCAGATATATGACGACAGGGAATCACGGACAATACAGTCCAAGCTGTATACAAATGAACATAACCTCGTATTGTTCATGAACCCGTCGAGATTCCAAGCAACGTCAATTCCACAAAAGAGCGGCGAAAAGGTAGGGCGAGGCAGTTATGTGTCTCGCCCTTCTTCCCAATTTGGTTTCCCAGTTTGGCTCGACTTACGGCTTCAGTTCCGGAGAGGCCTTCTGCAAACGATGAACAAGCGCCTTTCCGGATTCAGGGGATTCATACCTCGGTTCAGTGATAATGAGCGCCGCCGTTGCATCGGGGCCGTACAGGCGATGATTGGCATCATTGTCAGGGCGTAGTGTCGAGCCTTCCAAAGACACACCTGCGAAAACGCCACGCGCTCGCGAATAGCTGAGCATTTCTGCACGCAGATAGGCGTCCGTGTCTGCTGAAGCGGTACGACCCTTCGGTCCGGCGGCGATAGAAGCATCCCCGCCGAGCTTCACTTTGCTATGCAGTAGACTTTCCGCTCCGCGATTGTTCATTACGAGGATTACGAAGTCGGTGGCCTCTGCTCCAATTTGCAGTCCAAAGCTGCCGCCTTCCAATGCGTACATCGCAGGAGCGCCCCAAGGACCTCTGAAGTCTTTACCAGTGCGGCAAACCATCGTGCCGCGGCCGTAGCTCCCGCCCACGACGAAGGCTGCTTTCAGAACGGAAGGCAACACCACTACGCAGCGAGCTTTGTCGAGCAGATCTTGAGGAATGTTATCCGGAACATCGAGAATCTCCTGGATCACCGTGCCGGCGTTCTCCAAGCGATTGTTTTCGTCCTTCACGTCGTCCGCCGCATTCCGTGCAAACGAGAGGGGCGCCAGCATCAGCGCACCCGCGAAAATAGCTGCCATACGATTCATAAATCAATCCTCCATCCTTTTCTGTATTTTGAAACCTTCACCGATTTGCCCTGAACCTAATCTCCGCGGCGACCGGAAACCACGACGATGACCCCGCCTAAAAGGGCCACAGCGCCAAGTATCGGAGGAAGCGGAACAGTGTGATGTACTTCCTTCGTTGCCTGGATAGGCCCGATGTCTACAACCTTCTTTTGTGTTGTGTAGCTGAACCCTTGATACGCCAGTGCCAAAAGCCCGATGGCGATCAGTGCGATTCCTAGGATTGTTCGTCCACCCATAGTTCCTCCATGCTTGCGAATCGGAATGTGTTCAGCCCTTCATACCGAGGAACTGAACGTGAAATCGCCGTCTCAAACTCGGCGCAAGAGATGACCCACGAGCGACACAAGGAAAAGAACCAGGAAGATAAAGAAGATGATCTTCGCAATCCCTGCCGCGGCCAGCGCAATTCCAGAGAAGCCGAGCACCGCTGCAATAAGAGCCAAAATAAAGAATCCCAATGCCCAACGTAGCATCACAACCTCCTTATGTTTTCGGTCTAGATTTTCCTAGCCCTTGAACCGGGCGTCTTGCCGAGCCCTAACGTTCTAGAGAGCCGCCGCGATTCCTCACCTTTTTAGACTAGAGCCGCGGCAACCTCCATACTGTGGAGTCCTTATGCACTTTCAAGGAATGCTGTATTTGATGAAAACGCAGGAGTTACACCCTTCAGAGCTCGCAAACTCAGTGTTTCCCTGTATGTACGCTCCTCTACCCGCGTGGTCCTCTTAGCATGTAAGGTTCGACGTGCTTCCCAGCGGCGCAACGCCGAACCGGTGGCCGAAAGACTAAAAATCAGGAGACTCCTATGAACTGGGATCAGCTGGAAGGAAAATGGAAACAGCAGTCTGGCAAGGTGAAAGAAAAGTGGGGAAAACTCACCGATGACGATCTCACTGTAATCCACGGTCAGCGGGAACAGTTGATCGGGAAGATTCAGGAACGCTACGGAATCGTGAAGGAAGAAGCCGAGAGACAGGTTGATGAGTTTGCCCGGTCCTTCCGAAGCGAAGAAGCAGCAGAAGAAAAACGCCAGCGCGAGCAGGAAGCGGAAGTTCGCGCAAACGCGAGAGAAAAGAAGCGTAGCGCTGGCCAATCCTGATCCACACTACACTGGTGTTATCGATCAATGCGAGGCGCAAGGGCCACTGTTTTAAGAATAGACACTTGCTCCTGCGCTTCGCTAGATTTTGCACCTTTTCTTTGGCGAGTGTGGTCCTCTGGTTCATGAAGTATTTCCGACGCGCACTGGTTTGTATCCTTACTATTTGTCTTGGATGGCCTTGTCCTTCTCAGGCCTATTCCGTTTTAACCCACGAAGCCATTATTGATGCAGCATGGGATACAAATATCCGCCCTCTCCTCCTCGCGCGTTTTCCTGCTGCCACCCGAGACGAGCTTCGCAATGCCCACGCCTACGCCTATGGCGGCGCCATCATTCAGGATATGGGCTACTACCCACACGGCAATAAGTTTTTTAGCGATCTGACACACTATTTTCGCAGCGGCGATTTTATCGAGGCCCTGCTGCGCGATTCTCAGGATCTGAACGACTATGCTTTCGCGATTGGAGCCATGGCGCATTATGCGGCGGACAACAACGGGCATCGTCTGGCGACAAACCTCGCTGTTCCGATGCTGTATCCGGAACTCAAGAAGAAGTACGGGGACGTCATCACGTATGAAGACAATCCGACTGCTCACGTGAAAACCGAATTTGGGTTCGACGTACTGGAGGTTGCCAAGGGCCGCTTTGCTCCCGACAGTTATCATGACTTTATTGGTTTTGAGGTTGCCACGCCTCTCTTGGAACGGGCTTTTCTGGAGACTTACGGGCTAGAACTCTCGTATGTTCTAAAGAACGAAGCGCGCGTAATCAACTCCTACAGGCATGACGTAAGCTCGCTCATTCCGGAAGCGACAAAAGTCGCATGGAAACTGAAACAGGATGATATTCAGAAAGACTTGCCAGGAATAACGCGCCAAAAATTTCTATACAACATTTCGCGGTCGAGCTACGAAAAAAACTGGGGAAAGGATTACACCAAACCCTGCTTTGGCGAAGCTTTACTCTCTTTCCTCTACCGTATCCTTCCGAAGATTGGCCCTCTTAAGGTCCTAACGTTTCGTACTCCCACGCCTCAAACAGAAAAGTTATTCGAAGACAGTTTCAATGTCACACTGGATCGCTACCGGGCTTTATTGACCGAGCTACGAAAAGGGGAAGTGGCACTGCCCAACGACAACTTCGATGTAGGCGAAACAACCGCGCGTGGACAATATCGGCTGAATGATGACGCTTGTGCGCAACTGCTTGACGAGCTTGCAAAAAAGGATTTCGCTCAAGCCTCTCCGGAATTGCGCGCCGATCTTCTGCGCTATTTTTCTTCTCCTGATATTCCCGCTTCGGACAAACTATCGGAGAAGGCGCAAGCCCGTTTGAAGGCCGACTTGCATAAGTTGGGAAACGCCCCACCGGTGCCTCCAGTTACGAAAAATGGGAATGTTCAAACGAAACAACGATAAACGGTAGTTCGTACATCGGAATGTTAGACGAACTACTAAATTCACCCGATGGCCCTCCCACACTGCTCCATTTAGTCTCCCATGCATCATGTCGCTTCGCTGCTTATCCGTGTGAAGGCTGGCGCGACGGAAACGACTGAAATGAGGAGGAGACAATGGACCTACTTTGGACGCTCGCGGTAATCCTTCTGATTTTATGGCTTTTGGGCCTCGTAACTTCCTTCACCTTGGGAGGGTTCATTCACATTCTTCTAGTCGTAGCCATCATTGTCGTCTTGATTCGGGTCATTCAAGGTCGCAGGCCTGTACTGTAGTCTTGCGCAGCCAGTTTACAAAGCCAGGACTTCACGCGCGGGTCTAATACCTAAGATAAGCGCAGATCCGGTGCTCGCGTTGCGCGAGCACCATTATCCGATCAACTCACCGTCCAGAATGTCTTTCGGCGTTCTTGGCAAGACCAGTGCGGGCCCTCCAATAGATCTCCCCTCGCATCGTAAGAATTGACAGTAGTAGCCGTGCCCTCCGTCTGTCAGAAACTGCATGTTTCGGCTGCCGTAGGCGTGACAACGCAAAGATGTAAATCTTGGCGGTTTACGGCCAGGTAGCAAATCGGCTGAGAATTGCGTACCTAGGCAAATTCGAGATACGGAGGAAGCATGATCAAGCGCTACTACCCTTGGATCGCTGGACTCGCGCTGTTTACCGCACTGATGTCGGCTATACCGCTCCTTCGTCCAAGTGAGGCCAAGACGCCGCCTCAGCAATACCCGGTGATGGATGGCGTGGCCAACAAGATCATTGCGAAGTACCAATCGTCGAGTTGCGAGCAGTTGTGGATTCAGAAGTCCCAAAAAGCGCCGCCGACTCTGGAAGAACAAAAGCTCGTCGCATTTCTCAGGAATGATCCACAGATGCGTGCTGCCTTCATCAACAAGGTTGCGCCGCCTGTTGTTAATAAAATGTTCGACTGCGGGATGATTCCCTAATTGTTTCAGCTACACGAACTGGGTTGTAGCTACTGGTGATGCAACCGTTCAGGTTAACAGCCGACTATTCTGAGCAAGAAGGTGTCGCCTCGGCCTGTTAAAACTGACAGTAGCCTTAAACAAGCCTGTCCCCGAGCATTGCCGGATGTGATGGTTTGTTCGTTCGGGGACGATCTTTTGTCGACCTAGCCGGCAACGGAGTGATTCTTTCTAGTCGTTCAATTTTCTATCAGCGAGAGCCGCCTACAGCTCTTGATGGCTAAGCCTGAACCCTTTCCGAGCGTGGAAAGAAGAAGTGGAGAGTAGAAATGATCAAGAATTGCGCGAAACAGCTTTTGTCGTTGACGCTATCCCTCCTGGTGATATTTGGCGCGGTGCCACTGGACGCCCAGCAAACGGGGTATTCGGGGCAGGGTACCCCTTTGACGGCGGCAGAATTGGAAGCACTGGTGGCGCCCATCGCGCTTTATCCGGACGCGTTGGTAGCTCAGGTGCTTTCGGCTGCGACATTTCCAGATCAGGTAGCCTATGCGGAGAACTGGATTCAGATGAACCCGGAACTTACCGGCCAAACCTTAATGACAGCCGTAAATGCGCAAAGTTGGGATCCCAGTGTGAAGGCGCTCACACAATTTCCCTCCGTGCTAGCCAACATGTCGAAGAATCTCAGCTGGACTTCGTCACTGGGAGAGGCATATGGCACGCAAGCCGCCGACGTGATGACGGCAGTCCAAGCACTGCGCGCGAAAGCGTACGCCTCCGGAAATTTGGTTTCGGGATCGCAACTATCCGTCGTGCAGCAGTCGCCGCAGGTCATTGTGATTCAGCCTGTGAATCCTGCGGTGGTGTACGTCCCCGTATACAACCCTGCGGTGGTTTATGGCTACCCCTATGTGGTTCCCGCATACGTTCCGCCTCCGGCTTCCGTTGCCGCGACTGCGGTGGTTGCATTTGGAGTTGGCATAGCAGTCGGCGCGATGATGAGCAATGGTTGCTGCGCCTGGGGATATAGCAGCTGGAATTGCGGCTGGCACGGTACCACCGCCGTTGTCTACCACGGTGGGGCGTACTACGGAAACAGCGCCTGGCACGGCGGCTACTATGGTTCCAGCGCCTCTGCCTATGGCGCCTACGGCTCGGCGCACGTAAGCAATGGCTACAACCCATCCACAGGAACGTACGCACGGGGCGGCACAGTATCAAACGGCTACGGCAGCGTAAGTGCCGGTCAAGCTTACAACCCCCACACAGGGGCCTCTGCCTCGACAGTGCAGGGGTCCAATGCGTATGGCAGCTATGGAGCCTCGACGGCTTCGAAGAACGGCACCACGGTCGACAGCCAGCATCAAACGAACGCGAATGGAACCACCGGACAGATGCACTCTTCGAACGGCGGCTCGGCTTATGCCGCGTCAGGTAAGTACGGCAACAGCGCTGCGGTTGGTCAGACCTCCAACGGCGACAAGTATGCATCAGCAAACGGCAATACCTACAAGAACACTGGCAGTGGTTGGTCCAACACGAATGGAAGTTCCAATACTGCCAAGGGCTATGGAAGTCAGGACAAGAGCAACTCCTCGGCCTTCAGCGGAAGTAGCGGCGGAGGCTGGGGATCTAGGTCAGAAAGCGCTCGAGGTTCGTACAGCAGGGGCGGCGGTGGTGGCTGGGGCGGACGAAGGTAACTAAAGCGGTGCAGTTAGGTGCGAAATCATTTTGTGAGCGGTGCTGGTGAAATTTCCTGTATCGATGATGTGGAGGAATGGCATGTCGCGCGTAATTCGCAGAATCTCTATTACCACCCGGTTTCTACTTTTGGCGTTCATTATCTCGCTTGCTTCCTGCGGCAAATCCGATAAACCTTCATCCAAGGTATTTGCTTCGCCAGATGACGCGGGACAGGGGCTGTTGGATGCGGCAAAGTCAGGAGATCAAGACGCGATTCTGGCAATTTTTGGGCCGGGGTCAAAAGAGATCATCTCTTCTGGCGATGCCGCGCAGGACAAAGCCACGGTGGACAAATTTGTAGCTGCTTATGGCGTGATGCACCGCTGGCGAAAGATGCCGGATGAAGGGCAAATACTGATTATCGGAGCGGATAATTTTGCTTTCCCAATTCCGCTCAAGAAAAATGCCGCTGGCGAGTGGTTCTTCGACACGGCTGCGGGGAAAGATGAAATCTTGTCGCGCCGAATTGGCCGGAATGAACTGGCAGTCATTGACATCTGTGGAGCGCTGGCCGATGCTCAGGCCGAATATTTCGCAAATCGTCTCGCCGACGGGCGCACGAGTCAGTACGCTGTGAAATTCATAAGTGACAAAGGGCAGAAGAACGGTTTGTACTGGGACTCGCCAGAGGGTCAGCCGAAAAGTCCGCTTGGTCCGCTGGTCGCCTTTGCAACCTCTGAAGGATATAACGCAAAGGCCGACGCCCACACGCCCTTCCACGGCTACTACTTCCATATGCTGACCGGGCAAGGCAGTCAGGCCCCCGGCGGTGCGAAGGATTACATCGTTAATGGGAAGATGGTCGGCGGATATGCTTTTGTTGCCTACCCGGCCGAGTACGGCAACTCGGGGATAATGACATTCATCATCAGTCAGGATGGCATTCTGCTGCAGAAGGATCTAGGGAAGACCACAGCAGAAACAGCAGCCGCAATGACCAAATTCGACCCCGATCCCACTTGGGCCGTGGCTAGGTAGGATAATTCTAGGGAGTCGCAGTTGTGCAAGCGCGTTCGAAGATTGTCACTTGTGCGGCGAACTTCCTGCCAAACTGCATTCCGGCTGTGACAGATTCAACCTTCTAGATAAAGTCAGCCAGGATTTTGCGAAGTGCCGTGTTCACGATCCCGGCGCTCTTGCAAAGCCGTCAACCTTGCTTTTAGGACATCGATGTCCGCCTGCATCTCGTTTATTACTTGCTGCTGTGACTCGAGCTTGGCTTTGCCGGTCTGGAGGTCTGTGTAATTCGGGTTGGAATAGACGGTGTCCTGGTTGAGCGCAAAATCGCGTTGTTGCCACTTCAATTGATCTTCCGCCTTGGCGATTTGTTCTTTCAGTTTTTTGATCTCTTCGTCTTGAGCTGCTGCCTCTTCCGATTCCTTACTATTGGGCTGAGAGTCTTTATTGGTGGAAGCCGCAGACTGGTCGGCACCCTCAGCTGCCACGACTACCGTGCTTGGGGCCGCAGTGCTTGAACCAGACGGAACGCCAAAATTATAACCTTCCTGACCGGGCTTATAGTATTCGAGGTCCAGATCTTCGTTGCTAATTATCTTGGATTGCTTTGCCGCACTTTTCTTCTGTTCGCGGCTGCGCCGGGCGGCATCGGCGACCGATTGGTCTTGTTGCGCCTGTGAATACTGAGGATGCGCCTTAGCTGCAGAGGGAAACGTCGGGGACACGGACAAAAGCACGCTCGCAAGAAGAATCACACATATGGTCGAAAGTGTGTTTCGCATATGTTGGCTCCCACAAAAGAGTTACTGAGCATAATTCTGTGTCTTCTCCAGGCGGGCGTAAATTGTCAAAACTAGCAGTGCGTTGAAATGATCCAAGGAACCACTGTCTTGAGCTCGAACACTGAATCCAATCGAGCTGTTATGGCTGGCCCACATACCGGGCCCTTGTACCGGCTATTTCGGAGGTTTCGGCGGACAGTGAGCGTCGTAGGCCGTCTGCATCTGCCTTAGCTTGAGCACGCCATAGGCGACGGTAAGTGCCATTAGTACAACGAGGGCTGCGCCGAACCTCTTTTCGAGGCTGTAGACGCCCTCGCGATACGACACATAGCTAGCCATGATCAAGCAAAGAACGAGGATGTTAATAACCCAGTTCACCGACTTCCGCAGGACGAAGTGCATGGTGCCGAAGCCGGCTAACTGGTAGAGCATGAAGGGAAGGATGGCTACCGCCGGAAGCAGTTCGGAGGCGCCCAGTATGACGTCGACTGCTCCCGGCGCCTTGGTGTGCAACAGCGAACTATGCGCCAGCTCATGGAAAAGGGCCGGGACCGCACAGAGGAAAGGTACGACCCCGAGTAACTCGATCACCAGCGATCCGCACCAGGTGCCGATCTTCGAAGATTCATCGGCTCCCGCGTCGGTAGACTGCGTGCCGATGAAAAGTCCGCCGACAATGGCAGCTGCGCTCGACAGCATCAGCAGCTCCACTGTGATGCCGAAGCTTGCGGGTTCGCCCGTTTTAATGAGCAGCAGGCCCATAAAACCGGGCGTGTAAAACATCACTCGAACCAGCCGCGCCCAAACGCGGGCGTCGCGCTCGGGCGGCAGGATTGGCAGCGGGAGTCCGTCAGTCCCAATCGTTGGTCTAGCTTTCGACATTCGGGTGTCCTATTCGCGCGATAGATTTATACGCAAGACATTCGAGCCAGGATTTCCGCCGAGCACTATACCCGGCGGGGCAGCATTTGGTCTACATCGACTCCGCTAGGCCCTTGTTCACAAGGACCTTCACGTCCACGCGGCGGTTTAAGGCGCGTCCCTGGGAATCGGAGTTTTCCGCGGCTGGATGGGTGGCACCGTAACCGGCCGGCACAAGGATACGCCGCATCGGGACATTACCCTTCTCGCGTAGGTACTTGGTGACCGCGGCTGCACGTTCCTCGCTGAGCTTCTGGTTGAGCTGCTTCGATCCGGTGGTAGATGCGTAGCCGGCGATCTCGATCATGTATCCAGAGAGAGACTGTGTGGCGGCGACAAGGGTCAAGAGGTCCGTTTTGGCTGAGTCGTCCAGGGTCGCATTGTCGGCGGCGAAATAGATCCCGGATTCGGCAACCACCTTGTAGTCATCCAGGTCCGATACGCGCTTGTTCACGAGCACGACGGCTGCGGCGTCCATCTGTGCCGCCGTTCCCGCAGCCTGCGCATTGTTGTTAGCGGTATTCGCAGAGCTCTGTGCGGTATTTGCAGAGGCTTGGGCTGCTGCGGCTCCCTGCACTCCCTGATTCGCAGTAGATTGTGCGTTCGAGGCTGCCTTTTGGTTCGCCAGGATTTGTTGTTCTTCGGCTACTTCAACCGCAAATTCATCTGGGGTAAAGCTAATCTTGCTGGCTTCGAGTTGCCCGTTGGCATTGCCGACGCCTTCGGCTTCAATCGTTAAGCCGGGGACCATGGCCGTAACATCCATCTCTGAGTGACGGAAGAACTCGACTTTGCCTTTATTGCGCTGGATCTTGGTACCGTCGATGAGGCTTACGATGACCACCGTACCTGTCTTCTGTTCTTTCACTTTGATCAAGTCCCCGCTGCGGGAAACGATGCTTCCCTTGACCTTGGCCTTCTGCCCACTCGCGATTTGAGGCGGATTTGGCGCTGCGCTCACTATCAGGCAGGCCCCCATCATGAGGCAGAGCACGGCCCACAATGCCGACATCTTCGATTTCTGCTTTCTGAGAAACATTTGAATCCTCCATTAAATTATTTGTTTTCGCCGACAGCTCAAGTGGGCATTCCAGTTTTTAGCGAGCCTAGGTTAGCCGGTGGTCGTGTCACACTGCCACTGTCAGAAATGACATACGGACGAATTTTTTTGGAATATTATCAAGGTTTGATTTTGAAACCATGTCACCCGAACTGTGCTGTCACTCTTGAAGTTGGTGTTGCACAGATTTGGCGCGTTGTTTGCCTCTGGCCTTGCTATGGAGTGTGGCCGATCGAATCAGAGTGCGATGCTCAGTCTCGCCGCATGCCTGTCATTTCTGACAATGGTACTCGGGGCTCCCAGATGAAAACCTCTAGAAGCTTTAAGGCACAATCACGCGCGAAAGTGAGGAGGCAATCGCCTCCGATCACGAGGACTATAAGAGGATACGAATGCCGAGAGCCAGAAACCGTTCGTCGCGTAACAAAGCAGCTGCAGCCATCTCTATGTTTCTAGTAGCTCTGATCCTTGCGCCGTTGGCGATGGCGAGAATGAATTTTGATTTTGATCCCAATTTGGATTTTTCGAGTTTCAAAACATTTGCTTACATCGGTGGCGTGAACTCACTGGAGTTTCGGCAGCTGGATCCCAATTTCATTAGCAACCAAGTCCATGCCGGAGTGTCAAAGGCGATGGCCCAGCGCGGCCTAAGTGAAGTAAAGCCAGATCAGAAGCCGGACCTCGTCGTGCGCTATATGGCCAACAGCCAATCTAAGCTGGTCTCTGCAGCTGTCGGAGACTGGGTACAATTCGGCCCATATATCGGCGACTATTGGGCCTACACCTACGACCTGATGTCCGCTGAGAGCAGCCTGGACGCATCTCTGATTATCGATCTGATCGATTTGAAGCGAAAAGACCTAGCGTGGCGCCTATACCTGGGCCAGAAAATCACCGACGACGATTCCATTTGGCCGAAAGTAATAAGCCAGATTTCCAAGGGCTTCCAGAGTTACCCGCCAACCCAAAAGCAAATAGCCGAGAAGCGCAAGGAGCGGGCCGAGCACCCTCCCAAGCCTCCAGCACAGTGAACGTGAGAGTTTCTAGTCGACCTGGGTAGGCTTGCTGACTGTTAAATCTGACAGTAGAACGCCGCCCCAATGAGCACTACCTTTCCGTTGAGCAAATGACTCTGCAGCGGCGGGTGTGCTCTCGGGCCATTGCAAGGAGATCACGTGTCACGTTCCCTCATCGTAATGCCAGACGACTCGGCTAAGCCGATCCTGGATGCCATAAATGGCGCGACCAAGTCCCTACGCGTCAAAATGTTCCTTTTCTCGGATCCATCTATTCTAAAGGCTGTGCTCGACGCTCAAAAACGAGGCGTGAACGTCCGGGTCATGCTGAATCCTGCCCGGCGTGACGGCGAATCGGAAAACAAAGATACGCACAAAACGCTTGCTGCCGCGGGCGTCAAGGTCCTCGACAGCAATCCTGAGTACGACGTCACTCACGAGAAGTCGATGGTCGTTGACGATACGACCGCCTACGTGAAGTCTCTCAATTGGGAGACGAAGAACATCACTGAAACACGCGATTACGCCATCGTTACTTCCCATGCGCATGAAGTCGCCGAAGTTATCGCATGTTTCGAAGCCGACTGGCATCGAAAGCCCTTCCGGGGAGACGAGAAGTCCCATCTAATCTGGTGCTGCGGCAACGGCAGAGAACGTATCGCAAAATTTATCGACGAAGCGAAGGATTCCATTTTTCTGCAGAACGAGCGCTATCAGGATGCTGTCATCATCGAGAGGCTGGTCCGTGCGGCGCGGCGCGGAGTAAAAGTTCACATTATGGCCCGCCCACCTCATAAGCTTAAGAAGGAAAAGTTGGTGGAGGCGGTCGGCGGCATGCGCATCATGGAAGATGTTGGCATCAAGATTCACAAATTGAAGCACCTTAAGCTGCACGCGAAGATGCTCCTTGCCGACCATTCCCGCGCCATTGTGGGCTCGATCAATCTTGCGCCGGGAAGTTTTGATAGCCGTCGAGAACTGGCCATCGAGGTGGACGACAAGGATGTGGTCAAACGACTATCGGAAATTGCGCACCACGATTGGAAGCACTCCCACGCACTCGATTTGACGGATGAAGGTCTTCTCGGCGAAATGAAGAAACACAAGATGAAGGGTGTGAAAGAGCTGGCGCTGTCGAGCAATGGCAAAAAACCAAAAAAGAAAAAGAAAAAATAAGTCAGGCATTATTTCTATCAGTTCTGGCCAAATCCACGAGCGGCTAGGCCGTATCCGTGTTTGTTCTGTCTCTTTCTAGGCGCGTGGGAGGGTGAGAATCCAGAAAGTACTGAAGAGCAGCAGAAAAAACGCAACGACAAGCAAAACAATACGAGGAACCAGAATATCGAATCGTTGACCGAGGGCCGTCAGAAGAAGTACGGTCGCCAGGAAGACGCTCACCTTCACGTAGTGGTCACCAGTTTCCCGCGTGTTTACACCCTTCTCGAACAAGCCCTTAGCTTCGGCGGCAATCTTCTTGGACTCCTCAGCATTCGCACTCATGTACTCCGGCATAAAAATCGGACCAGACGGAGCGGAAGCGTTGTGTTGCGGATCCATCTTCTGCCAGGCGAGGAACGCCACGGTGTATTCAGGACGGAATCGACGCTCGTACTCTGCGATAAGGTTTTTGTTGCCGGCACTTTCGGCTGCGATCCAACCATTGAAAGTCACGATGTCATATAAACGATCCTGGCCCGCCAGTGTTGCCTTTTCCTGCGCTCGCATGTTCGTGCTGGCCGCAAGGGAATAGTTCTGATTGGAGACGGCGTCCCACTTGGTCGCCTGGTAGCCGCTCCAGGCAGTAGCCACAGCCACAATCGCAAGTACACTCGCTTCAGCGACCTCGATCCACGGGGATTGGCGGTCACTCCCCGACCCATGGCGATGAGCCTGCTCGTTGATTTTGTGTGCGATCTCGACGTTCGAGCTCTGCTCAGACATCGTGTTGTCTCTCCCCGAATGGCATTGACGGAAAAAACGTGACAGATACCTGCTGTGGCGGAAACACTTCAGAACACCAGCGGCCCTAAATTATTCCTTCGCCAAGATTTCATTTATGGTCGTGGGTTACTACTGTAAGAAATGACAGACAAGAAGGGGCAAACTGCGCCGTTGCATCAGCCATAAAGTATTGGTGGCCGCTTTCTATTGTCCAAATAACTGTACGCCAAGGGCATCTTTGGGAGTCCTTCGCAGTTTTTACCTAACTAGCTCATCCGCCCCGAGTTAGGGATTTCCCTAGGTGAAAACACGAAACCCATACTCCATTCTGTAGACGGCGGTGAGTATTTCGGCCGGATCGCTTCTAAACGTTTACCAGGGCGTGGTTCGTATGCACCAGGCCCAACTGGACAATGACTCTCGCAATTGGAGGATAAAGTGAAGCTACCCCGCGTCATTTTGGCCGATGAACATACGATTTTGCTCGAAGCGCTTCACAAGCTCTTGGAAACCAAATGCGATGTTAGGGGCACTGCGACGAACGGGCGCGCCTTGCTGCAAATGGCTCGAGTCCATAAGCCGGACTTGATCGTTCTGGATGTCACTATGCCGATCTTGAATGGCCTAGAAGCCGCGCGCCAGCTCAAGAGCTATATGCCAGACGTCAAGATCATCTTTCTGACCATGCAAGAAGACCCCGCCATTGCTCAGGAGGCATTGCGCCTGGGCGCAAGCGGCTACCTCTTAAAGAAATCTACGGCTACGGAACTGTTCAAAGCCATTCGTGATGCTTTAAGCGGGCGAACGTACATTACCCCCTCGATTGTGCAAAGGATGGAACGAAATTTCATTCGAGATCCGTGGGAATCGGGGCGGCCCAAATCTCTGACGCCGCGCCAGCGCGAGGTCGTGCAACTTCTGGCAGAGGGCAAGACCATGAAAGAGGTGGCGGATCTCTTGCACGTCGTCCCGCGAACAGTTGCTTTTCATAAGTACCGCGTAATGGAGGAACTGGAACTCAAGACCAATGCCGGACTGCTCCAATTCGCCATCAAGAACCACATGGTAGCGTAGGGCTTTTTTTCGTCGACTTACTTCATCTGCCCGTTTTCTGGTTTTACTAGGGGCACTGCCAGACAGGGCTGGTAGTTAGAGAACAAGTGCTGCGCCAAGTCTAAGCCTCCAATCACGCCTATTACTCGGATAACGAATGATGCGTGGAACCCAGTAAATATCCAGGTATTACGCTATGGGATAAAACAGGTAATCGCCGTCCTTCAGTTCAGAGTAGAAATGGCAGAATATTTTCGAAACAGGGAGGAAAAAATGAAAAAACTAGCATTTCTTTTGTTTGTCGGACTCGCGTGCGGTGTCGGAAGTGCCTTTGCTCAAGATGTTCGTTATGACTTCGACAAGGAAAAGGATTTCTCGAAATACAAAACCTACAAGTGGGTACAAATCAAGGACGCGGACCAGCCGGATGAGCTCACGGCCAATCGGATCGTTTCTGCGGTCAACGCTGAACTTGCCACCAAGGGAATGACGAAAACAGAAGACGACAAAGCCGATCTTTATATCGGATACCAGACAGCTTTGCGATCGGAGAAGGAATTTACCTCGTACAACACCGGGTGGGGTTACGGTCCCGGCTGGGGCAGAGGTTGGTACGGTTATGGTGGTATGGCAACCACCACGACGTATGGCTCGACCTCGACCGTCTATATCGGTCAACTGGATCTCAGCATGTATGACTCCGCGACGAAACAGCTCGTATGGCGTGGAGTTGCCAGCAAAACATTGGACCCTAAGGCTAAACCGGAAAAGAAAGATAAGAACGTTACCAAGGCGGTTCAGAAACTGTTGAAGAACTTTCCGCCCAAGCCAAAATCCTAGTCTGTTCACGGGTTAAAAATACGAGCGGGGACGTTTTTCTCTCGTTCAATTCCTAACGGGCCGCTGACAGGTCCGCTTGCTTTCCCCGTTAGGAGATGAGCGAGATCGTCTCTCAGAAAGTTGCTCCGTTCGCTGCGGAGCAAACAATTTGCAGGTGCCGCGTGCCGATTTGCCTGCGGCTAGCAGTTATTTCGAGCTAGGAGGATCTACTTTCACGAAGCTGTACTTTGCGCTGAATTGGATGCGGGGCGCATTTGCCTTTTGGCCGCTTTGCTCCATGGCCCAGCCATAAAGAAATTCAGCACCAACGTTGAGGGACCCGCCAGGATTCCAAATCAAGTTGGTACCCGTGTAGGTTGCATGATTATAGGTGTCTAGGGCCGCTAAATCGGTATTGTTGACTGCCGCGTAGGAGTAGATCGCGCTGGAACGCAATCTTTTTGTCCAATAATGTTGGTAAGAGGCTTCGATTCCCACCGCCGGGGTCGCCACCAAATGCGTGGTCACGCCCGATGCCGGCTCTGCATCAATCCCTAGTCCAGAGGTGTCCTGAATGTACCGCGAAATTCCGTGCCCTGCAGCGACTGCAAAGATTATGTTGTCCCGGCCAAAAGTGTTAAAGCCAAGTGACGTGTTTATGCCCCAGCCAAAGACGGAACCCGTCTTCTGGTCCGGGCCTGGAGCGACGAATGCTCCGATGGAACGGAATAGACCGGCAACTTGAATGTGTCCGCGTTCGAATTCCTTGCGCAAGCGAACAGTTCCATCAGGAGCCGGAGCCTCGGGTTGACTTGTGAATTGAGCGGTTGTGAAGATGACGTCCGAACTGGGCTTTTCCAAGGAAATGTAGAAAGTCGTACTGGGGTTGAGTGCGATACCATAACGAAACTGTGGATTTCGAAGGCTCACCATCCCGTTAGGTCCCTGGAAATCCAGACCGTCTGGGAACGCATCCGGATCCATGAAGTTCGTAAAGGTCTGCCCGATCAGGAAGTTTCTCGCTTGTGCATACGCATGACGAAGTCTCGGTGTGGTCGAAGTCGTCCCGAAAAAGTCTCCTTCCAGATAAAAGCGAACTTCGCCTACTTTGGTATAGGGGACCCTGAAGTCCAGGCTCAGACGTGTGGGGCGGATGGAAACGGTCGTATTCTGTACATCAACCGGTTGGGGAATTGGAAACGAAGAAGGAATGAAAGAATCTGCATTTCCCGCAGCTTTTAGGTCATATATGAAATCGGTTTTAAAATAGCCGCCGATTTTCAGGATGGTCTGCGTTCCCGGCAACTGAAAAAATCCCTGGTACTTCGGGTCGAGAGGCACGTTATTGAAGCGAGCGGCTGCGAAGGTGTCTTCCGAGAATTCCCGGTAATCAGCCGTCGCTTCACCAACATGCTCGGACGTGGCGCCAACACGCGCTGGTTCCGCGGTCTGAATGGTGCCGTTTTGCCGAGCTGGAGGAGTTTGGGGAGTGGTCGGAGCAGTTGCGGCCTGATTTGTTGGCGCGGGAGCTTCCGTGCCGGTAAGTTTGTCGATCTGCGCTTGCATCTTAGCCATTTGCGCGCGCATTTCTTCCACTAGATTGCGCAATTCTTGTGTTTCAGACTGCGGGGCCTGCGATTGCGGCAGTGCCCTTGCGGGCATCAGTGCTGCGGCCAAGAGGCTGGTTGCAAATAAATACGACGTCTTAATTTTCATCGTTCTACCCCCTGCATTTGTTCAAGCTATGCGCGCAGAAATACTTCTGCTCCGCCTGCCATGGGCAACTTTGCCTGTTCAATCCGAGGAGCTTTGTCTTGTTTTTTTATAGATCTGGTTTGCAAACGAGACTACTAGGGAAATCCCTAATTTAATTGGCTGAAGCTTTGCGCAGATTCTCAGATGCAAATCAAGGTGAGTTCCTCGGTATAGAAGAACAACAATTGGTCGCGAATCCTCAAGCCTAGGGATTTCCCTAGTTGTCCAGATTCTTCAGCGTTGCTAAATGTCACGTGAGATTGAGACAGCGCTCGCATGAGTAAGCGATAACCGGCCACCTCAAATCGAAGTTCAGTTATTAGGACGTCCGTAGTCGGACTTATCTAAGACGTTGCCTCAGCGATGTTCTGTAGGCCGGTCAATTGAGCTGATTTTATCGCGCACGCGTGCGCTCGATTTTTAGTTTTAGTCACCAGGCGAATCACCGTCGGCAGCGATCGCCGGCGAAAGTAAACGGAGGCCATCATGAGTACACCAACAAAACCGGAAGCTCCTCGAGTAGACCAATTCCTGATGGCGGCGGAAGAGAGGTTCGATCGCTGGCGAGCTTTGCTGCAAGCCACTCGCATGTGGGAAAGAATCGCGAACCAGCAGGATCCGAACAAGGGCGAGCATCAAGCGACCGTAAGCAAGCTCTTCCAAGAGTTACTTCAGTGGGAGGACTTCTTTGCCTATCCTGGGCAAGCATTGCTGAAATTGTTGGGAGAACGCGTCGTATCGAGCGACGCCGTTGGCACGGCTCGCTTGGTTCAATCGATCAGCAATGCATTGGTGACACACTCTTACCGGTCCAGCGTCGCAGATTGGGAGGGCGAGGAACAATCTTCCATCAATCTTGGTGAAGGTGTGCCTGGTGCTGGAGAAGAACGAGCGGCACAAAGACCTTACTTCGAAGTGCTCGTGGTGAGTCCGGCGCGCCCGACAGCATGGCAGGAATTGGCGCAGGATCTCCGCCGTCTGCGCAGACCACTAGACAAATTTGTGTATGAACCGGTCTTTGTAAACTCATTTGAAGATGCGGTATTGGCAACGATTCTGAACGGCAGTGTTGAGGCAGTGATTATTTATGAGGGAATCTCTCTCGCCTCATCTCACAACAGCCCGGTTCTGCGCGAATTTCTTACAAGCCATCTTGCCGCCAGCGGGATGGACACTAAATTGGCGGATTACAGTCTGGCACTTGCTCAGGGCTTGAAGCAGTTGCGCCCCGAGTTGGATATCTATTACCTGAGTGACCGCCAGGTGGAAAAATTGGCAGGCGATGTCGCGGCGGATTGCATCCGCCGGATTTTCTACCAAGTTGAAGAACCATTGGAGATGCATCTCAGCATTCTCGATGGTGTTGCCGATCGATTCGACACACCCTACTTCGACAACCTGCAGAAATACGCGCAGCGTCCCATCGGAACATTCCACGCACTGCCCATTGCCCGAGGCAAATCCATCTTTAAATCGAACTGGATCAGCGATATGGGCAAGTTTTACGGGATAAACCTGTTTCTTGCAGAGTCCTCCGCCACGACTGGCGGATTGGATAGTTTGCTCGAGCCTACAGGCAACATAAAAGTCGCACAAGAAAAAGCTGCCAGAGCTTTCGGAGCGGATCACGTTTTCTTTGTAACCAATGGAACTTCAACGTCGAACAAGATCGTGGAGCAAGCTCTCCTGGCGCCAGGAGACATCATGTTGGTTGACCGAAATTGCCATAAGTCGCACCACTATGGCGCAGTGCTTTCTGGGGCATATCCCCTCTACGTCGAAGCTTATCCACTCACACAGTACTCGATGTATGGCGCGGTTCCGCTGCGCACGATCAAGAAAGCGCTGCTTGATTTGAAGGTCGAAGGTCGACTGGATCGCGCACGGCTTCTGGTGCTCACAAATTGCACTTTTGATGGACATATTTATAACGCCGAGCGGGTCATGGAGGAGTGTCTCGCGATCAAACCCGACCTCATCTTTCTTTGGGATGAAGCATGGTTTGGTTTTGCTCGGTGGACGCCGTTCTACCGTCGGCGAACTGCAATGGGAGCAGCTGCAAGCCTGGAGAAAAAGTTCAAAGATCCCGCGTACCGCGCAGCCTACAAAGAGCAAGAAAAAAAACTGGGAGCCGACCTTAAGGCCAGCGAGAAAACTCTGCTGGAAACCCGGCTGATTCCAGACCCCGAAAAAGTGCGGCTGCGGGTCTATCAAACAAACTCGACCCACAAATCCATGTCGTGTCTGCGGCAGGGTTCCATGGTGCTGGTCAAAGACCAGGACTATCACACGGTTGAGGAACAATTCCACGAGGCGATTTTCACACACGCTTCTACCTCACCCAACCTTCAGATTATTGCCACCTTGGACGTTGCGCGCCGCCAGATGGAGCTGGAGGGCTACGAACTGGTGAATCGCGCTATCCAGTTAGCGCTGGATTTCCGGCGCGAGGTGAAGTCGCATCCGCTAATCTCAAAGTATTTTCGTGTGCTTGGTGCGGATGAGCTGATTCCCGCTGAGTTTCGGAATTCGGGTTTTGTCGACTATCTGGCGCCCGGTGTGAATTGGGCTACGGCAGTGAAGGCCCTTAGAGATGACGAAGTCGCACTCGACGTTACACGACTCACGCTAGTGTGCGGTTCAGCCGGATTTGACGGCACACAATTCAAGAGTTTGCTCGCCGCAGATTTCGACATCCAATTGAACAAGACTTCGCGCAACAGCGTCTTGCTTCAAACGAACATAAACAACACGCGTAGTGACATCGCCCAACTGATTAAGGTACTCGTCCAGATCTCGCAAGGAATCGAGAAGAAGATTGGTGAGGGTGGCGGCGCGGCGAAGCAAGCGTTTGAAGCGCGCGTGAAATCGCTAATGACCGATGTGCCGGATCTTCCTAATTTCAGTTCCTTCTTCGACCTATACCGAGAGGATCCTTCCAGCAAAACTAGCGAAGGTGACATGCGCTCCGCATTTTTCGCGGCCTATCGCCAGCAACAATGCGAACACGTAAAGCTTTCCAGTCCGGAAATCGACAAGCGCTTGAAGAGCGGGCCGGAGCTGATTTCGGCAAACTTCGTGATTCCGTACCCTCCTGGATTCCCGATTATGGTGCCCGGCCAAGTCATCAACGCAGAGACGATTGGGTTCATGCGCAAACTCGACGTCAAGGAAATCCACGGCTACAACGCGTCCCTCGGACTAAAGCTGCTCAATCCAGCGGCTCTACAGTCGGCTAAGACACTGAGCGGAAGTGGGGCGCGCGCGGGAAAGAATGCCAAGCACAAGTCGGCGGCCGGCTAGGGTGTCACGTTGAGTAGTGAAGTGAACTGGCGCTTATGAATAGGTGAATACGAAGTGAAGTTAACCCGGTACGGCTCGTAATGTACTTCCTGATTTGTCAGCCTTGGGAGTTTAGCGGCAGGAATGCAATCACAACCCGGTCCTCGAAATAAGGCCGGGCGACAACGAGGAGCAAAACGATGTTCATATTTGAGTGGTTCGCTGCGACTCTGCGGCAGTACCCGGAGATTGCCATCTTCCTTGCCCTCGCCTTCGGGTACTACTTCGGGAAGTTCACGATCAAAGGAATTGGTTTAGGGTCGGTCACCGCGACTCTCCTGGCCGGCATCCTTATCGGACAGATTGGTATCACCATCTCGCCGCCTCTGAAGGCCACAGTTTTCCTCATGTTTCTCTTTGCTGTCGGCTACGCAGTGGGCCCGCAATTCGTCCGCGGTGTCGCCAAAGATGGCTTGCCGCAAGCAATTTTTTCGGTAGTCCAATGCGTGTTCTGCTTATTGGCGACCATCGTGATCGTGAAAATCGCTGGCTACAACCTCGGCTATGCGTCGGGGTTGTACTCGGGGTCGCAAACGATTTCCGCCGCCATGGGGCTGTCAACCGACGCGATCAACCGGTTAGGCCTAGCTGCCGACGAGACCAAAAACCTACTCGACTCGATGCCAGTCGCCTACGCCGTAACCTACATGTTTGGCACGTTGGGCTCAGCGATCGTGATCGCGCTGCTCGGTCCGGCGATGCTCCGCATCAACCTCCCGGCTGCGTGCAAAGACTACGAAGAAAAGTACGGAGGGACTAAGGAACTTGGCGGCCCGGGTACAGCCTGGCACCGTTGGGAAGCGCGTGCTTTCCGTGTGATGCCTGGCGGCAAAGTCAATGGCCTCAGGGCCATCGAAGCCGAGTCCCTGCTCCCTCAATCACGCATTTTTGTCCAGCGCATTCGTCGCAATGGGGTTATTGAAGAGGCGACTGCGGACACCGTGTTACGCGAAGGCGATGTGGTGGCGGTTGCAGGCGCTCGCGAGGCGCTCGTGAATATTATTGGTGAACGCGCAAAGTTGGTGGCGGCCGCAGGTTCTCGTGAGACGGTGACGAATGTTGCCAGTGGAATCACGATAGAGGTTGACGACCCAGAATTGCTGAGCGTCCCCGTAGAAGGCGTCGACGTTTATGTGACCAGTAAAGAGGTGGACGGCAAGACTCTCGCAGAGCTTGCGTCGCTACCTGGGGCTCGCGGGGTCTTCCTGCGGAAGATCACACGGGGTGCGGTAGCCACTTCGATTCCTATCCTGCCAAATACAAAAATCTTTCGCGGCGACATCCTTACTCTGGTCGGCCGAACCCAGGACACCAACACTGCGATCAAAATGCTGGGCGTGCCTGACCGAGCCAGTGATGTCGCTGACGTGGCGTTTATCGGCGCCGGAATCGCAGTAGGGGCGCTGATCGGCGCACTCGTTTGGAAGGTAGCAGGTGTGCCAATAACACTCTCAACCGCTGGCGGCGCGCTCATCTCTGGACTCGTTTGCGGGTGGGTGCGATCGGTCCATCCCAAGTTCGGCCGCATCCCAACATCGACGGTCTGGTTTATGAATTCCGTCGGCCTCAACATCTTCATCGCCATAGTCGGCATATCGGCTGGCCCGGGCTTCGTCAATGGTCTTAAGACGCAGGGCATTGGCTTGTTCCTATGGGGAGCCCTGGCGACGACGGCGCCTCTCATCCTCGGTATGTTCGTCGGCAAGTATATCTTCCGCTTCCACGACGCGCTTTTGCTCGGAATCGTTTCGGGGGCGCGCACGACGACTGCTTCGCTCGGCTTGGTCTGCGATATAGGCAAAAGCCAAGTGCCTGCGCTCGGCTACACCGTAACTTACGCGGTCGGCAACACTCTGCTTACGATCTGGGGCATGGTCACCATCATGCTTCTCTCGTGACATCTTCTGAAAGGTGAAAATCATGGACCTATTGGAACTTCGTAAATTCGAGACGTTGGGGCCCTTCGAGATTAAAGACGAGCTCATCAAGCTCGCCAAGAAGACTTCCCGCACAACACAATCGGCATTTCTAAATGCGGGCCGCGGCAATCCTAATTGGATCGCCACCACTCCGCGCGAGGGCTTCTTCCTGCTCGGTCAGTTCGCGATCACCGAAAGCAAGCGGGTGATGGAACATCCCGCGGGCGTCGGTGGAATGCCGCAGCCTCAGGGCATCGCTGGCCGTTTCGAAGCGTGGCTTGCTAAGCACTCTGATATGCCCGGTGCGCCCTTTCTGACGGCAATGGTGCCGTTCGCGATAAAGACATTCGGATTTGAGCCAGACGCCTTCGTCCACGAGCTAGTGGACTCGATCATCGGCGACAACTATCCAGTCCCCGATCGCATGCTGGTTCACAACGAGCGCATCGTCCACGAGTATCTTATGTGGGCGATGTGCGGGAAACCGCACCCGGCAGGGAAGTTCGACCTTTACGCGGTCGAGGGCGGCACAGCGGCAATGTGCTACATCTTCAAATCACTGAAGGCCAATCGCCTTTTGCATCCCGGAGACACGATCGCACTGGGCACGCCGATCTTTACTCCCTATCTTGAGTTGCCGCACCTCGAAGACTATGGGCTGAATTTCATTACCATTCAGGCGCCGCAAGAGAATCGCTTTCAGTTCACCGACGCGGAGCTCAAGAAGCTGGAAGATCCCAAGGTGAAGGCGTTCTTCCTTGTCAATCCCGGCAATCCAACGGGCGTTGCCATCAGCAAGGAAGTGATCGGCAAGATCGCAAACTTGGTGAAGACGAAACGTCCCGACCTGATGCTCCTGACGGATGACGTCTATGGGACCTTCGTCGACGATTTCCGGTCTTTACTCGGTGAATTGCCACAGAACACCATCGGCGTCTACTCCTATTCCAAGTATGTCGGGTGCACAGGGTGGCGACTCGGCGTCATTGCAGTGCACGAAGACAACATATTCGACAAGATGATCGCGAAGCTCCCGGATGCCGATCTGAAAGCGCTCGACAAACGGTACGGCACGCTGGTCCTCGAGCCGCGCAAGATCAAGTTCATCGACCGCATCGTGGCCGACAGCCGCGATGTTGCCCTCAACCACACGGCCGGCCTCGCGCTGCCCCAGCAAGTCATGATGAGCCTATTCTCAATTGCTGAGATGATGGATGGAGCCAAGCTCTATCAGAAGGCATGCATGGAAATCGTGCACCGTCGCGCCAAGGCCATGATCGAAAACCTCGGCATCGACGTCGCTCCGAACCCTCTCTACAACGCCTATTACGGCTTGATTGACTTTGAGTTCTTTGCGCGCAAGAACATCGGGCAGGATGCCGTCGAATACCTTAAGAAAAATGTCCATCCGCTGGACCTTGCGTTCCGACTAGCCGAGGTTCACGGAATCGTGCTACTGAACGGTGGGGGCTTTGAGGCGCCAAACTGGTCGCTGCGCGTGTCTCTGGCCAATTTGCCCGACGAAGCGTACGAGGAAATCGGCCGCGGCGTTCGATCGATCGCGCGTGGCTACCGGGATGCCTTCGAGGCTTCGAAGCGTGCCGAAAAATCTGAAAAGGCCTCCGCGTGATAGTTCATCGCGGCTCCCTAGAGCGCGCGGAGCAAAAACGTCAACAATTTCATGAGTGATTCAGCACCGTCAGTTAGAGGAAGAACGGCTAACTCGTTACATGACGTCGACAATTCACAGTCCGACTTCAGTTGCTAGGTCCCTAAGAGCGAGGCCGCCGTAGAGGAATGGCACATGGAATGGCTGGCGAAACTGTTTACTAAGTACCCCGAAATGGGAGTCTACCTGGCAGTGGGCATAGGGTACTTGATTGGTCGGCTGAAGTTTCGTGGCGTCGGACTTGGCGTGGTGACAGGATCCTTGTTGGGAGGGATCCTTATTGGAAATTTCTTTCACGTGCCCGTGTCCGACCAAGCCAAATCGATTGTGTTTCTGCTATTTCTTTTCGGTATCGGTTATTCGGTGGGGCCCGGTTTTTTTCAGAATCTCAAAGGAGATGGCTGGCGCTGGGCTGTGCTCGGCTTCTTTGTTCCTGTCATCGGTCTTTTGACGGCGTACACAGTTGCACGTGTCTTGAAGCTTGACCCGGGCTATTCCGCCGGTTTGCTTTCCGGTTCCTTGACGGAGTCTCCCGCAATCGGCACTGCAAGTGAAGCAATACGTTCCTTATCCCTTCCGGACGAACTAAAGCAGCAATGGATCGCACACATAGCTGTCGCGGACGCAATCTGCTACATCTTCGGAACCTTGGGTGTGATTTGGTGCTGCAGCAGCCTCGGACCGAAGCTCCTTCGCTTTGACCTTCGTGCTGAGTCGAAGAAAGTGGAAGCCAAACTGGGAATCCAACGCTCGAAGCTGGGAGTACATTCTGCATGGCAACCCATCGGCTTTCGCGCTTATACAATTGCTCAAGACGGGCTTGCCGGTAAAACCGTCGCGGAAGCCGAACGGTCGGTGCCAGGAGTCCGCCTGTTTATAGAGCGAATCCGTCGTAGAGGAGACATTTTCTCCCACGCCAGCACGACCGTCCTCGAGGCGAATGATACGATCGCCGTGCTTGGACGTACCGAACTGATGATACAGGCACTTGGTCCCACAGCGACAGAGGTCGCTGACCCGGAATTGCTGGAAATTTCAGTAGCATCGTTTGATTTGTATGTCACTAGCAAGAGAATCGCCGGCAAGACTCTCCAGCAGATCGTTGATGGTGTCGAGGAGGCTCGCGGCGTTTTACTTCGAGGCATGACCCGAGGCGGCCACGACATTCCTATCGGGGCCAACACGGTCGTTGAACGCGGCGACACAGTCCATGTAACCGGATCTGAAACCGCCGTCAAGAAATTGGCGCCTATAGTTGGCCGGGTGATTCTTCCAACGCAAGAGAGCGATCTCGCCGTGCTCGGAATAGCCATATTTATCGGAATATTAGTCGGGGCCGTGCTCGTAATTCCCGTAGGCCATCTGAGAATCGCGCTGGGCACTAGCGTTGGCACTCTCCTCGCCGGAGTTATCGTTGGGTACACGCGGTCCGTGCGTCCCTGGTTCGGAATAATCCCAGATGCCGCGATTCTCTTTATGCGTTCGATTGGATTGGCAGCTTTTGTGGCGATGATTGGCCTAAAGGCTGGGCCGATCTTTGTGCATGCAGTGAGAGAATTTGGCTACATCCTTTTTCTAGGCGGTATCGTAGTAACGCTTACACCTCTTATTGCAGGCCTTTTCTTCGGCCGCTACGTTCTCAAGCTCAACCCGGCACTCTTGTTAGGGGGCATCGCCGGCGCACAGACGATGATCGCGGGCGTCGCTGCGGTTCAGGAGAAGTCAGACAGCCAGGTTGCCACACTAGGTTATTCGTACACAGCGGCATTCGGCCACATATTTCTGACGACATGGGGAACCATTATCATTTCCCTTATGACTTAACGTGAGAGTTTTTGGCGGAACAAGAAGAAATCTGTTCCGAGACCAATTCTGTCACCGCTGAATCCTTAACACGCCAAATGACGGCGCCGCTCTCGATGCTGGGACCAGTTAAATCTTGCTGATGAGGTCCCTGTCCAAGGGAATTCGTCCTGCTCTTCCGAAACTCATCTGAAGCTCCCGTAGCGTCACGCGCGGACGCGCCGCTCCTTCACGTCCTCCGAGGACGTAGGACTTGCACCAATGTCCGCCACGCTTTCTGCCACGGAGGCATTGATGGTGCGAACACGGATATCTCGCTGAGGGAACGGGATTTCAATACCGGCTTCACGTAAGGCTGTGGCGACGGCGACCGTCACATCGCTCTGAAGCTGAAACCAGGTGTCCTGCTCACCGCACCAGAAACGCAGCTCAAACTTCATAGCGCTTTCGCCAAATCCCAGGAAGAAAGCCATCGGAGGGCGCGCGAGCAGGACTCCTGGATGTGATTCCGCCACTCCCACGAGCAGCTTGATCACGCGTGTAGGATCGGTACCGTAAGCAATTCCTACGGGCACGTCCACGCGCCGCCATTGCGATGACAAAGTCCAATTGATAACCAGGTTTGAAATTAAGTTGCTATTAGGCATGATCACTTCCGCACCCTGCGTCGTCAGAATTGTGCTGGATCGTGCCCCGATCCTTCGAACCATACCCACCAATCCGCCAACTTCCACCGTATCACCGACGTGAATGGGACGCTCAAACAGCAGGATCAATCCGGAAACAAAATTGTTCACGATATTCTGCAGGCCGAAGCCGAGACCAACGCCGAGAGCGCCGGTGAGCACTGTAAACTTGTTCAGTTCGACGCCGGTCGCCGACAAAGCGGCCCCCGCAACCAGCAGGATAAAGATGTAATAGGCGATCGTTGAGATGGCGTATGGCACGCCGCGCTCGAGAGACAATTTTGGAAGCACAACATTATTTAAGAGAAACGTAAACGCATTCGCGAGGGTGTAACCGACCAGCAGAATCAGTGCAACGCTAAGCGCGCCTCCTAGGGTGAAATGCAGCCGATCAAAGCCGATAGGGTATTGCAACAAATCGGATAGGGCGCCCATCGTGCCTTCGTAGATTGTCAGCATTCGCAAAATAGCTCTTAGCCACAAGAGAAAAGCCGCAAGACCGAAGAGACGCACACCCCAGCGCTCCACGGCATCCGTCCGCATTGCGAGCAGGGAGCGCGCCCAGTTTGTGTTTAAGACGATGCCGAGAATTAAGGTCAAGACGCGGACGACGCAAAAAAGGGCGGCTGCCACGAAGATCATAACCATAGTAGTCAGCCCCAAAACCTGAGCCAGAGAAACATACCCGACAATGTTTGCCAGTAGAGATACTGCCAGTAACACGAGACCAACGCGGATTCCGATATAAAGAACTCGCACCTTTCGATTCTGATCTAATAGTCGACCCATCCGTGATGGACGAGCGAGCCAGCCAAAACTGGCCAAAGCAGAGAGCAGCAATAAGGCGTACACCTCCCGCCTGTAAAATGACGGAAGCTGAATGAGCAGGTACACCCCACTGAGTACATAAAATGTAGTCAGAACATAAAGAAAAATCCGAAATCTGGACTCGGTCAACAGGGCCAGAAGCCGCAACACGGGAACCAGATAAAGCAAGTAATAGACGAAGGCGATGCCGATGGGTGCCGATGTAACATATTGTCCCGTTCCGAGGAGTGCCACCAATAGAGCTACCGAAAACGGGCGATCCAACACTTGCAAGGTTTCGGTTGAAACTTGGGACCGCTCGGTGTGCGCGAGGTAATGTCTGAGCTTGAAAACTCCAAAGAGCGCCAGGAGGTAAAATATTGGGGAAACAAACGTAAGGAGTATGTGTGCGCTCACAAACCCTTTCGCGCTCGAAAAGGACCGGCCCATAGACCTTTGAAAAGCTTGGCCGAAGTTATTCTCGGTCCCTTGCGATTCGCGGGCTTGCCAGAGTGGGCGTCCATCTTGCTCGAGCAAACGACCACGCTCTTGTTCACGCTCTTGACGCACTCGCAGCAATATTTCTGAGATTTGTTGGTCTTGCTGCAGGACCTGATTCTGCACAGTGAGCACCACATTTAGCTGCGCTTGTACTCCTGCTTTTGCAGCCTGAATCTTGTCCGTCTGCTGCTTTATGCGCTCGACAATGGCTTCTAGGTCTTTGGATTTATGAATCTGGACCCAGGTGGCCACCCACTCCTTCTGCTGGGCATCAAGTGTTTGGATTTGCTCCTGCAGTTTCCCTGCTCGCGTCGTCAAATGCGCGCGCTCCGCGGCATGTTCGTCGCTTCGAGAGCGCCAGTATCTCTGTTCATCTTCCAAGTCCAGAGTTGTGGGTTCATCAGCCATGAGGTCGCGAGTTTGCGCCACTCGCTGACGAATCTCTGATGATTGTTCTTCCGCTTTCCTCTCTAACTCCAATAATTCTGATTTGGGAATCAATTGGCCACTGATTTGTCGCAGCAATTGATCTAATTCCACTGCGCGGTCAGCAATCTGCGGTAAAGGAATCGTCTGGTCAGTCGAACTGACTGGAGGAACAGGCGAGGCTTCGATATCAGGGGACTGCTTGGCGCCGTTCGATTGCGTAGCCTGTGCGGGCAGCGTCTGTGCGTGTATGCACGGAATGAATGGTGGGAAGAGAGTGAACAAAAACGCTACGACGAAAAAGAAGACACCATTCCAGTCAAAGATTTCCCAGATGATTGCTCTTGCCGTGATGTGTTGAGATGAGCTTCGTTGGGTCAAAGGTCCATAACCTCTTCTTCTTAGATCTAGACCGGCTGGGGGTGTCAGACATTTGGTTCCGTGGCGTCTAAGCCTCACATTTTCAGAAGTGACAGTTAAGCTCCGAAACCCTGATTTAAGGCAATAGCGTTGATCGGACAGCAGCTAGCGACAAAACCTGGACCCACGCGAAGCCTTCACGAAGTTCTACTTCAGAGTGCCAGCCTTGTTCCAATCGATGATGTTGACGAGCTTCCAAGGGTTTTTATTGAGCTGGAACTCGAGCTGCCCCTCTTTGTTAATGACCAGCTGGGCGGCCGGGTAGAGAACGCCAGCATTCTTGTCTTTATCGGAATCGTTAATCTCGACCTCCCCTGCCGTCAAGTTGTATGCAGTGGTTTGCGTGTTGTAGTAAACCTCACCGAATCTGAGCAGTCGGTTGGTGACGAAGCGGATCTTGCGACCCGTTGGAGTGGGAACGAGGCGAATGTAACTGAGGTCATAGCCAACAGTCCCTGTGATCGCAATGCGGCCCACGGACTTCATCTTCGTGAGCGCATTTACCAGCCCTTGATTCTGGCCCTTCTTGAACGACTCAATGAGGATTTGCCTGTCCTCATCCGTCGAATATTCGTAGATGGTTACCTTCACACTAACCATTTTTCCCATCTGGGTGCTTGTGCCCATTGCGGTGGCGTCGATGGTCTCTACTTTTCTGTCATCCGCCGCAAGGGCGAGCATGACCGTCGTCAGTATTAGGGTTACGAGTAGTATTCCGACGTAGCTAAATTTGTGAATTCTGGACCTGTCTGCATTCGTGCGTCTCATCGTTTTCTCCAAGTTCGAACATGTTAAATATACATCCGAGCGATAGGCGTGAGGCGCCGGCTTTAGCCACTAAAGTGCCATTAACCTGCCTAATGTCCGTAAGTGAAACGCTAGTTCTTCCGGTTGGAGTCTGTCGACTAGGGGAACCCCTAGTTACCCACTTAGGGCACATTATGGGCTCGATGGTCGAAAATCGCTCCAAAAAAGCGCAAATGGAAGGATGGCCAGGTCAAATCCTTACGGTGCGGTCCTGGAAATATTAGGCGGCTCATTGTGATTCCCGCCCTTGCGACTCATTTCCCAACAGCTTCGCCACTAGGACTTTCCCTAGGTGTGCCTGCGCCGGTGCGGTGCTAGGTTCGAGTCCCGTCGCAGACCTTGCGTACTAACGTCGGATTGTCCATGGAGCTTGGTGAATATCTAACAAATCGCATCACGCGGCAAGCTCTCGGCGTGGAGGAAAGACATGCTAACGGCCGAACAACAACGGTTGAACGATGCGCGAGAGAAAAAAGTCGAATGGAAGAAGTGGGGACCTTATCTCAGTGAGCGGCAGTGGGGCACGGTCCGCGAGGACTATAGCGAGGAGGGTGACGCCTGGAATTTTTTCACCCATGATCACGCCCGCTCGCGCGCGTACCGTTGGGGCGAAGACGGCATCGCCGGCATTTCCGATGACAAACAGCACCTCTGCTTCGCGCTGGCTCTGTGGAACGGCAAGGATCCAATTCTCAAGGAGCGACTGTTTGGATTGACCAACAGCGAGGGCAACCATGGCGAGGACGTGAAGGAGTACTACTTTTACCTGGACAGTACGCCGACGCACTCCTACATGAAATATCTCTACAAGTATCCACAGGCGGCGTATCCCTACTCCGATTTAGTAGATACGAACCGACGCCGTTCCAGAAACGACGCGGAGTATGAACTGCTTGACACTGGGGTCTTCCATGAAGATCGATACTTCGACGTCTTTGTGGAATATGCCAAAGACGGCCCGGAAGACATCCTGATCCGGATCACCGCAGCCAACCGTGGGCCAGAGACGGCAGAACTGCATCTGTTGCCCACCCTATGGTTCCGGAACGACTGGGCTCCGTGGATTGCCGAATCAAATAGGGCTTCTAAGAAACCGAACCTCAGGCAGATCGAAGCAGCTGCGAACACGAGTGTGGTTGCGGCTTCGCATTCCGTTTTGGGTGAATTGGTCCTTTCCTGCGAAGGCGATGTGCCGCTGCTCTTCACCGAGAATGAAACGAACCACAAGCGGCTTTTCCACTGGCAAAAGAACGACACCCCCTACGTCAAGGACGGCATCAACAACTGCGTGGTGCAGGGAAACCAGGCCGAGGTAAACCCCGGCAACACCGGTACCAAGGTCGCGGCCCACTACCAGATCAAAGTAGGCGGCGGGCAGAGCAAAGTTATTCGCTTGCGCCTCTCCAGTAGTTCTCCGACTCAAAAGAACAATGCCTTCGGAAAACAATTTGATGAGGTCTTCGCTGACCGGCTTCGTGAAGCCGATGAGTTCTATAAGTCCGTCACGCCGCCATCAGTAGGCGAAGACGCGGCCAAGGTGATGCGCCAAGCTCTGGCTGGCATGCTGTGGAGCAAACAGTTTTTCTTCTTCGACGGTGACAATTGGTTGGACGAACACAAGTCCAACCCGCTCCACACTGGATATCGAAGTTCCCGGAACTCGGATTGGTTCCACATGCTGAACCAGGACATCATCTCTATGCCGGACAAGTGGGAATACCCGTGGTACGCGGCTTGGGACCTGGCTTTCCATACGCTCCCCCTCGCAATCGTGGATCCCGACTTCGCGAAAGAGCAGATGGAGCTGCTGCTCCGCGCTGTCTACTTACATCCCAGCGGCCAGATGCCAGCCTACGAGTGGAACTTTAGCGACGTTAACCCGCCCGTCCACGCTTTTGCGACACTCTTTCTCCACAAGACCGGGCAGGCTCTGTACGGTAAGACGGACGTCGATTTTCTTAGCATGACCTTCAGGAAGCTCTTGCTGAACTTCACTTGGTGGGTGAACCGCAAGGATCGTCTCGGCAAGAACGTGTTTGAAGGGGGTTTTCTCGGCCTCGACAATATCGGCGTGTTCGACCGTAGCGCTCCGCTTCCTACGGGTGGCCACCTGGAGCAGGCCGACGGCACGGCCTGGATGGCCCTTTTCACTCAGAACATGCTGGAACTCGCGTTCGAACTCTCTCTCCACGATCTTACGTACGAGGACATGATCGTAAAGTTCGCGGAGCATTTCTATTACATTGCTGCCGCCATGAACAAGCCCGGTCAAAACGGCATGTGGGATGAGGAAGACGGTTTCTATTACGACCTGCTGCGACTCCCGAACGGCACGGCGACGCGGCTCAAGGTACGCTCGATGGTGGGTCTCCTTCCTCTTTGCGCAACTACAGTTATTGAGGCAAGCACCCGGGCGCGTATTCCAGGCGTAATGACGCGGATCAACGAACGCCTGCGCCGGATCCCTGAACTCTTGCAGACGATCCATCCCACGGGCCAAGGACATCTTGGCGTGGCGGACCGGGGCATCATGGCCCTAGTGAACCCAGCCAGGCTCCGCCGGATTCTGACGAAGATGCTCGACGAAAACGAGTTCCTTAGCCCCTATGGCATCCGCTCGCTTTCTAAATTCCACGAGCAGCACCCGTACATCCTCCATGTCGGTGGTCAGGAGCACCGTGTGGACTATCTACCGGCGGAGTCGAACACTGGCATGTTCGGCGGGAACTCCAACTGGAGGGGACCCATCTGGATGCCGGTGAACGCGCTGATCATTCGGGCCCTGCTGAACTTCTATTTGTATTACGGCGACAACTTCAAGATCGAATGTCCGACTGGCTCCGGCAAGCTTATGAACCTTTTCGAGGTGAGCAAAGAAATTTCCGACCGGCTCACGCGGATTTTCACTCGCGACGAACAGGGCAGGCGGCCAGTCTATGGTGGCGCGGAGAAATTCCAGAAAGATCCACTCTGGCGCGACAACATAAGCTTCTACGAATACTTCCATGGTGACAATGGAGCCGGGCTTGGTGCCAGTCACCAAACTGGCTGGAGTGGACTCGTTGCCAAATGTATCGAGCTTTACGGCTTCCTTGATGCCAAGCGGATGCTCCAGGTAGGCAGGGAAGCAGCCTTCACTAAGACAGTGGGCAGCGCTGGCTAGAAAGTATGGGAACACGTGCGAGACGGGACCAAGGCGAAGCGCTCCCTGAGGATTTGAGATTGACGCTGCGACGCGACAATGTTGTGACGGTTCTCGCGTTTCTTGTGATCGTCATTACGATTCCTTTCGCGATCCACGACACTATCAAGATGGGTCGTGTTTACTTGTTCTCGAGACAATTCCTCGAGGAATTGCCGCAGCGGTTCACAGGGCCCGGACGATTGCGTTTCATCCTGCAGCCGATGATGGCCATCCTGCTGGGGATTCGCGGAGGCCTCGCCGATACCAAGGCGGGGAACCCGCCCTACCTGTTTGGGCTGCTCTCCAGTAGCGGACGTCGAAAAGAATTGCTGCAAAGCGGAGTCGCGGCCGTCCGTAACCTACTCGCCGCGGGAATAATCATGGATGTTGTATTCCAACTAATTATCTACCGCTCAGTGCATCCGGGTGCAGCCCTCATGGTCGGGCCAATTCTCATTTGCCTGCCTTACACATTGTCCAGAGCATTCACGAACCGTGTGGCACGAGGGATAGCGGGGTTTCAAGGAATTAAGCCATAGGCAGGCATTCGATAGTCTGTGTAAGAACCTGAGAAGCCAACAAGCGTCGGGCTAGGGGAATCCCTAGTTGCCGGAGAAAGGGAACAGTCAAATAGTTAAACATCGGCGCGAGTGTTCGGCACAAACCCGCGACCTGGGATACAAAGCAGAATTCGGGGAGCCCCCATTGCCCCCAATGCCTCCCCGAGTTCTGGTCTCCAGTGTGACGACTTGCCGGGTTGAGTCACACAACTCCGGAGTATTGGATACTCCGCGCTAGTTCACGGGTCTTGCGGAGGTCTGAAGATTCAGATCGGTACACAAGACTCTATGTTCTAACCAATTGGAAAGGTTGGTAACCATTGTGTTTTCGTGGGGGCTGACATTCAGATTTCTTAGGCAGCTAGCCATTGGACTCTGGTTCTTTTCGCCTCTCTTGTTCCTTTTGGTTTCGGCAATCTTGCTGCTTGGGTATCTTGCTGGCAAGGAGGAGAACTGGTCGCGGTCGGATAGCTTCTATTGGGCGTGCGTGACAGCAACCACGGTCGGCTACGGTGATTTCCGTCCAACCAGGAGAAAGTCCAGGGTCATCGCCATTCTCATAGCTGTGCTGGGATTGCTCACTTCGGGCATCATCATCGCTTTGGGAGTGCTTGCTGCAACAAAGGCCTGGAACAGAAGCTGAGCTCTTGGGCAACCTGCGCTCATCGCGGGCCCGAGGCACAAAAGTAGCAATCGACCAAAAAGCGCATTTTGTCTTTGTGGGAGGATCCATGGTGACAGCTAACCAACCGATGCTCGACAAATCCCATCTGAACCGGGCCGTCGAAGTCTTCATTCACCTCGGGCTCATCTTCCTGCTTGTTGCCGCTTGCCTTACTATTCTGAAACCTTTCATCGGCGTGGTCGCATGGGGAGTAATCATCGCCATTGCCGGTTACCCGGGCTACTGCTGGCTGCAGAAGTTGCTGGGCGGACGAGGGGGCTTTGCGTCCATCTTGTTTACGGTCCTGCTCCTCGCCGTCTTGATTGTGCCGATTGCGCTGCTCGCTCAAACTCTGGTCGATGGCTTCCAAACTCTCGCGCAAGGACTTCACGATGAAACCTTGACGATTCCGCCGCCCCCACCCACTATCGCAACCTGGCCCATCGTCGGTAAACCGCTGAACGAACTTTGGACACTAGCTTCCAACAATATTCCTGCCGCACTTCGAAGCCTGGCTCCGCAGCTTAAAGAGACCGCCAACGGACTACTCACCGCGGCTGCTGGCGTTGGCGTGGGCGTGCTTGAGTTTCTGGTCTCGATTCTGCTTGCGGGATTCCTCCTAGCAAACACTGGCCAGGGTGCTCAGGTTTCGAGAAAGTTTGCGATCCATCTGTTCGGCGATAAGGGCGCAGAGTACGAGGCGCTCGCCCGGGCGACGGTTCGCAGCGTTACTACGGGCATCCTTGGTGTAGCTTTAATCCAATCTCTACTCGCCGGTATCGGTTTTCTGGTGGTTGGGCTTCCAGGAGCAGGACTATGGGCGTTGGGATTCCTCATTGCTGCCGTGCTTCAAGTAGGAACTGTAGCGCTAATCCCCGCTGTGATCTACGTTTTTGCGACGGCGAGCACTGCCAAGGCCGTGGCCTTTTTGATCTGGTGCGTTGTCGTAGCCCTTATGGACAACGTTTTGAAGCCGTTGCTGCTCGGGCGGGGCGTCCCCGTTCCCATCGTGGTTGTCTTCTTGGGCGCGATCGGCGGCTTTTTAGCGATAGGCATTATGGGACTGTTCGTCGGTCCCATTGTATTGTCAGTTGGATACAAGTTGTTTCTGGCGTGGCTAGACGAAGGAACCGAGCTGGCGCCAAACGCGGTCTGAGGCGATTGCCGCTGCAATGAACTTATTGATATCTCTGAACCGATGGAGTCTGGAATCAGCGACCCAACTAGCTGGGCGCAGGCTGGAGCAGGTTGTCCGGGCGCCCCCACTTGGTACTTTTGACAGTGGACAGTGATGGACCAAAGAGCCATTCTCCGGCCCCTAAAGACGGATGGCATCTAGAAACAGTCCAGTTGGGCTTCCTTTTTCGTGAACTCAATTCGCACTGTGTCCGCCTCTGGTGATTGCAAGCTAAAGCATACGATATGCCTAAGTTCTCGTACCGTTTGTGCCTAAAAAAGGATCTGTAGAGAAATTATTTTGATTAACCGCCCGTGTGCTGCAGCAAAAGACTTGGTAAGAGGGCTGTGGTCGCAAGGCGGTCAGTAGGCATCACGACAAAAAGGAAAGGAAGGGCTCATGCTACGAACTGCGTTTGAAAAAACAAGAAAGCGGATTACCTGGAAGGTTTTGCCTTTGTTCCTCACTTCCATAGTGTTGCTGATGATTCTCCCCGCGTTTGCTGCTGACAAGGCGAAAGACGAAGACACAATTCGACAAGCCAACTTGGTGTTGCAGGGTTTCCTCAACAGCAACAACATCTCGCCGGCCTTGTTGTCTAAAGCTGATTGCGTGCTCATTCTACCTAACGTAAAGAAGTTCGGTTTCGGTATCGGGGGCAGCGGTGGCCGCGGTCCTTTGCTCTGCCGCGGTGGCCAAAACTTCGAGGGCAAGTGGTCCACCCCAGCGATGTATTCCGTCGGCGGTATGAGCGCTGGTTTACAGGTAGGCGGCTCTTCCTCTGATTTCGTTTTGCTGCTCATGACTCCTAAAGTCGTAAATCAGATTCTGAACGGAAAGACCAAGATGGGCACGGATGCGACGGCGGCCGCGGGCCCCGGCGCCACCGCAGCCAGTGCATCTGACGCCGACATTCTAACCTACGGTAAGTCCGAGGGACTTTTCGCCGGCGTATCTCTGGGAGGGGCAACGGTGGAACCAGACAATGACGCGAACTCTCGCCTGTACGGCAAGACGCTCACCTCAACCAATATCGTGCGCGAAAACAGTGTCCAACCAACGACTGAAGGTAAGGCGCTGATCGCAGTGCTTAACAGCAAACTCGCAACCCATAGCAATTGAGAAGGGCGCTGATAGCCAAAACCCTCACCTTCCGACCCGCTAGAGGTCTGGGTTTCGACTGACGTGGCTGGCTTGAATTAGTCCAGCCGGACTAAGAAAAATCACTCTAAGAGAGTGCTGGACTAATTTCAACCCTGCAGGTCTGACCCGAGGAAATGCTGCGGAAATTTATTTAGGCCTGCCCGGATTTATGTACTTGACCGCTCGTTATGAATTTGCAATTGAATCTAGGGAATAATTTGCGGAGGGTCCTGGCGGACGCCGACACCTTCGAACTGCTCACTATATTTCTGAACCGCAGACTCGAGATTAAACTGCATTTTCTCGCGTCCCAGATCCTTACCCAGCGGCGCTCTCTGGACCATTTGCAGTACTCCGGGGTTTAGCCCCACTAGCCATGTGGACACCCCCAGATCACGCAATCGTTTTTCCCCTTCGCTCAAAGCTTTCAATGCCGAGTATTCGAGATCGAACACAGCCCTGAAATCGAGCACGACTACCTTCGGCTGCGCCTCGTTCACCAACAGCCTTATCTTCTGTCCGATATTCCCCGCGTTGGCAAAAAAAACGCGCCCCTCAAGTCGCAGCAACAAGAGCCCAGGAAAGGTCTCGTCCTCCGGGTGCTCCTTAGAGCGCGGCCGGAACACATTGGTCCCCGGCTTGCGCCCCAGAACGTAAACTGGTGGATCAGCTACTTGAGATGCCAGCGCCACCAGTGACACCACGATCGCGACAATAATCCCCTTCAAAGTTCCCAGCAAAACCACCCCAGCCAAGGCGGTCAATGCCCAAGTAAACTCAGTTCGCCGGATATTTAGGATTGCCTGGAACTCTTTTGGTTGAATCAATCCGATCGAGTAGACGATAACCACAGCGGCGAGCGTTGCTTGGGGCATGAGCGCTAGAAGTGGCGCGAGAAGTAAGATTGTCGCCAGCGAAACCATGGCTGTAATCAACTCCGAGAGTTGAGTGCGCGCCCCCGCGCGCCTGTTCACCGCGGTCTGGGAGGTGCCTCCACCGGCGGGCATTGCTCCTAGAAATGCGCCTCCCGCATTGGCGATCCCCGTCGCCAGCAACTCCCGATTTGGCCGAATTGGCGGCTCCTCACTCTTGGCGAACGCTCGGCCAGCAGCAATGGTCTCGGTAAAACTCATGAGCGCTATTCCTAAAGCCCCGGGCCAGAGCTCTTGCACAAGGGAGTATTCCGGAATGGTGATTGAGGGCAGACCTTGAGGAATCCGTCCGACTAACTCTACTCCGTGTTCCTGCAATCCCAGGAAGCGGGTAGCCATGATCCCTACCGCCACGGCGATTAGCGGAGCCGGCATTCGCGGGAGAAATCGTTCGATCCCGACCAACAAGACGATCATTGTTAACCCGACGGCTAATGTCGTTAGCTTCGCTTCAGGAGTTCCACGTACGATAGCCGACACGTTATGGAAAAAAGAGGCCCTGGGAATATGAATGCCGAGAATCTTTGGAATCTGATCTAGCACGATGACAAGGCCGATACCCGCCTTAAAACCTACCAATACCGGTTCGGAAATGAAATTAGCGATAAAGCCCAGCCGCAGCAACGATGCAAGAACAAGGATGCCGCCGACCAAAAGTGTCAGCATTGCTGAAGCTTTAAGGAGAGATGTTGGATCCCCACCAGCCACGACTTGGCCGAGTTCTGTTGCGGTTAGAACGGCGATAGTAGTCGTCGTGCTGACACTCAGTGGGCGAGAGGTTCCCATGAGGGCGTAAATCGCCAGAGGGACCAGGGCAGTGTATAGCCCCACCTGTACCGGCAGTCCAGCAATCGTTGCATAGGCCATCGCCTTGGGAATGACTACGGCGGCCGTGGTTAGGCCGGCGATGAGGTCCGGCCGCAACCAGCCCTTCTGGTAGCTGAATAACCAGTCCGCAACAGGGAGATAGCCTTGAGTTTGCCGGTCCGTCGACAAGTCTTTCCCCTGGAAGATCTTATGGGCTTCGACCATCAGCGCAGTCTAACCACGTTGGTCAGGCCCAAAATGCGACTGGTGACGACCATCGCGCGACTGGCTAATCCTTGCGGGCGATACCCAAACTCGAACGCTAGCAAACCAAAATTCCTTTCAGCACCTAGGGCTTTACCTAGTGGGGCTCTCGTCTTCCCACCGTAGAGGTCGAAAAGACGAAATCATCAGGCAAACGCACTGCCCGAGCTGAAACCGAACGGCCGAAGAGGGATATCACTTGCCAGCGATGCGCATTGTCAAATTCTGTAATGGGAGCTAGAATACAATTCCCGCTGCAGGCGTTCTCACGAAACACAGTCAACAATTCGACAAGGCAAACCAAAATGCCAATCTGCAATAGCTCGCAGTATCGTTTTCGAGCGCATGCGATCCGTTTAGGAATTCGCAGGCGCTGATCCACTTTCCATTTAGCACGACGATTCTCAGGTTCAATTGCCGGAAGGGCGTGGTTGCAGGCAGATGAATCTCAAATATAATTGTCCGAGAAGCCGAGCAAAACGTCGTTTGCGAGATGGGTTCATGCGAAGATGGGTTTCGCTGCTGTCGATTCTAGTCACGTTCCCCCTGGTGATTTGTTCCAGCGCTTCAGCTCAGCTGCCTGTCAGGAAAACTGTCCTCATTATCAATGAGGTGGGCCTCACACATGCTCTGACCGTTACAATGACGCAACAGATTATTGCCGGCCTGCGAGACACGCCGGGCCGCCAGGTTGAATTCTTCTCAGAAAACCTCGATCTACTCTCTTTTCCTGACAGACCGTCGCTCTCTGAACAGAGGGACTCACTTATCACACAATATGGCCATCAGAAAATGGACGCGATCGTAGCCATAGGACCCGACACAATTAGATTCCTCTCTAGTTATGCGGATAGCTTGTTCTTGGGGGTCCCCATTGTCATTTGCGGGAGTTCCGCGGACCAGGCCGGCGATCCCCATTTGGATTCTCGTTTCACGGGAACTTGGCAGAAACGAGAGCCAGGGAAGACATTTGAGGCAGCCCTACGGCTTTTTCCCAATACGCGCCATGTTTTTGTGGTTGGAGGAAGTTCAGTATATGACCAGCTGGTAATAGCGTTTACAAAAGAATTCTTCAAGTCCTCCCAGTCAAAAGTGGATTTCTCCTATCTGACTGACATGGAGATGGAGAAATTGCTCGAACAGCTGAAGAATCTACCTGAGAACTCGATCGTGTTTTATACCTCTTTTTTTCAAGATTCCGTTGGAAACAAATTCCTCAATGCGACGAAGGCACTTCCCATGATCGCGTCCGTTACCAACGCTCCGATATTTGGGATGTCGGACACATATTTGGGACATGGTATCGTCGGCGGAGACCTGATGAATTTTCAGGAACAAGGCAAGGTCACGGCCCGGATCGTTTCGGACCTTCTCGCAGGAAAAAAAGTCGAAAATCTGCCAATCCAGACTCTTCCGAGCATGTTCATGTTCGACTGGAATGAACTGCAACGTTGGCACATCCCAGAGAGCAGACTTCCCGCTGGAAGCATTATATCTTTTCGCCCGCCAAGTCTTTGGGACCGTACCAAGTGGATTTGGACGACTGTACTTCTGATCATCCCAATTCTTTTAGCTTTGGCCACCTACCTTCTGTACGCAGGAAAACAGTTGAAATTGGCTAGAGAGAGAGAAGGGCAGCTCAGCGGCATGCTAATCAATGCAGAGGAGCAGGAGCGCCAGCGGATAGCCGCGGAACTTCACGATGACTTTAGCCAGAGACTGGCAGTACTTGCGCTGCGTTTGGAGAATGTGGACGAAGCGACGCCCGATTCGTTCACCGATGTTCATAGACAATTGCGCGAGCTTGTAAAATCCACTGGCGAGATTGGTGCTGATATCCACAGCCTATCTCACCAGCTGCATTCATCCACGCTCGAGAGCCTCGGACTCGTTCCTGCCGTCGCTGCCATGTGCAAAGAATTTACTGCCCTGCAGGCGATCAAAGTGAACTTTACATTGAATGAGATCCCCCCATCGGTCCGTCCCGATATAGCCCTTTGTGTCTTCCGTATCGTTCAAGAAGGGCTTTGGAATTTGAACAAGCATAGCGGCGCTCAAGAGGCGCAGGTTGGCTTGAGAATGGCAGGGAACAGATTGGAAGTCACCGTGCGAGACGAAGGTTGCGGATTTGACGTAAAAAAGCTCCGCCAGTACGAGGGTCTCGGCTTCCGAAGTATGAAAGAGCGCGCACACCTACTGGGCGGGAAATTCGAGATTTATTCGGAAATTGGAAAGGGAACAACGCTAAAGGCTTGGGTACCACTTGGACCTCCACCAAAACTTGAAAAGAGCTAGAGTTGCGCTAAGCAGGATGCGTTTTGCAAAGGTTGTTAGATTTCGGGCATCCCGTACCAAGTAGCGAAACGCTTCATTCATCTTAAATCGCCTCCCTAACTTTAGCGATCTGGCTAGCTGGACTGTCATTTTTGCCAATAGACCGGAGTCCTAGGAATGAGCAAAGTGCGCTCAGAGGGCCGGGTCGACTTCGAGGGTTTACGCCAAGCCGTAGGCGGACGTACATACGGATGTGACTGAAACTACGGCGTTTGGCCCCGCGCTCTGTTTGAGTAGCACTTTCTGAAGAGTCGAATTCGCCCGCCATTGCTGGTTGTGGTTGGGTAGACCGCCTCGAAGGCGCAAAAGGGTGCTAAGCCATGGAAACTGTGTCCAGGGACAAATCCCGCCCGCGGTTACTAATCGCCGACGACCACGCGATCTTCGCTGAGGCATTGAAGACCTATCTGGAGCGGGCGTACCAAGTTGTTGGTATGGTACCCGACGGTCGTGCCTTGATCGAGGAGGCTCTCAGGCTTAGGCCAGAAGTCATTGTCGCTGATGTGGCGATGCCCATACTGAATGGCCTGGACGCCGCCCGCAAAATTAAAGAACTTACACCCAACGTCAAGTTCGTCTTTCTGACCATGCGAGTCGATCCAAATCTGGCTGCTGCGGCTCTCGAACTTGGGCCAATCGCATTCGTTCTAAAGAGCTCAACTGGAACGGAACTTCTAAGGGCAATTGACCTCGTATTGCAAGGAAAGCCGTATTTGACTCCTCAGTTGAAGGCCGATGATTGGGTGGCCACAAGGATTCGGGCGCGGCAGTTTGGCAAGGAATTAACCACACGGCAGCGGGAAATCGTTCAGTTGTTTGCTGAAGGCCGGCCCATGAAAGAAATTGCCTGGATGCTCAATTTGAGCGAAAAGACTGTGGAATTCCACAAACATCACATTATGGAAGCTTTCAACCTCAAAAGTAATGCAGGGTTGATTCTGTTTGCGTTAAAGCATGGGCTTGTCTCTGTTGATCAGGAACCGAGCAAGCACGTAGCGGCCGCACACCACAGATGAAGCTCTCCGCACTTGCAGCTTAATGACCTAGGGATTTCCCCAGTAGCCAAGTTCTTTTGCACCCCCTTAACATCCGACCCTCGTTTGATATTGCACCGTTGGCCGCTAGCGCGACGAAAGCGAGTGCAAGTTTAATTGGGACGGAGGCAAAGTTTGATTCGTCCGCGCATACTCTTGGCCGATGATAATAACGAATTCCTGGAAGCCGAGATCGATCTTCTGAGTCCGCACTTTGAACTCGTTGGCACGGCTAGTGATGGGGAATCGCTTGTATCAGAAGTGCAGCGCCTTAAACCGGACGTCGTTGTGGCCGATATCACGATGCCAGTAATGAACGGTATTGTCGCTGTCCGCAAGCTCAAAGCATCTGGATCTACCGCCAAGATTGTATTTCTGACCATTAACAACGGCGAGGAGTACGTTAAGGCTTGTCAGGCGGCGGGTGCCAAGGGCTATGTCTGGAAATCTCGAATGAAGTCTCACCTGATCCCCGCGATTCATGCCGTTATTGAAGACGTGACTTATGTTTCTCCGCTAACCATCGCCTGATTGTCGAGATTTTTTCAGGCTTTGACAGAAAGCCAAAGGCTCACCACTGGTGGCATCGAGCAAAGGAGAAGTTCATTTGAGGTCGGTTGAACAATGCAGCGAATACGGGAAAAAGCACGGATTCTCTAACTAGGGATTCCCCTAGTTGTTGGCGTGATAGAAAAAGCCTAAATGTGTGAGAAGGGCGCCGAGGTCCGAAACTTACGATGCGTGAGCACTGGGTTCTAGAGTCCGACGTGAATGGCCGGAGGCTGTCACGGCGAAACGTAGAGGTCGAAATCATGAAGGAATGTTCAGTTATGCTAAAGAAAATTCTTGGATCTAAAATTCTCTGGAAACTCACGCAAAGCTTTGTTGCGCTGATGTGCTCTGCGCTTCTCTTGCCGGGAGATGTAACTCCAGTAACTCGGTTTCAGGAGCCCGCAGCCGACGCGAGCCAGCAAGACGCCGCTCCTCTACCCGCAGATCAGCTTGACTCACTGGTTGCGCCAATCGCGCTATACCCGGACCCGCTTCTCGCTCAAATGCTCGCCGCTTCGACTTACCCATTGGAACTCGTTCAGCTCCAGCAATGGCTAGCAAAAAACAAGACTCTGAAGGACAAGGCGCTCGTCGATGCCGTGGAAAAGGAGCCTTGGGACCCTAGCGTCCAGGCTATGGCGGTGGTTCCAGACGCCCTCAAGCGGCTGACGGACGACATCCAGTGGACAACAGATTTGGGTAATGCTTTCTTGGCTCAGCAATCGGACGTCATGGAAGCCGTGCAGCGCATGCGCGCCAAAGCCGAGGGCAAGGGAAACCTAAAAAGCACCGAGCAGATGAAGGTAGAAACAAAGGTTGTGGAAAGCAAGAGTGTCATTGTGATTGAGCAGTCCAATCCGCAGGTCGTCTACGTTCCCAGCTACGACCCGGTAGTCGTTTATGGCGCTCCCGTGTATCCCTACCCACCAATCTACTACCCGCCCCCTGGATATTACGCGGCAGGAGCGGCCATTTCTTTTGGCGTAGGAATGATGGTTGGAGCAGCCATTAACGGAGGTTGGGGCTGGGGCTGCGGTTGGGGCGGCAACAACAACGTCACGATCAACAACAATAACAATTTCAACCGCAACAGCAACATCAACGGCGGCAACCGAAACAACATAAACAACGGTAACCGTCCCTCGAACCAACCAGCTCGCGGCGGCGCTGGGGGCAATAACTGGCAACACAATCCGCAGCATCGCGGCGGAACCCCCTACGGGAATAAGGCAACGGCAAACAAATTTGGCGGCACAAGTCGTGGAGATTCGATGTCCAACCGCCAGTCAAATGCGCGGCAGAACCAAGGTCAGCGCGGCGGTGGCCAACAGGCAGGCAACCTGGACCGCGGAGGCGGAGGAAGGCAGCAACCTGGAGCCAGCAACCGCGCATCCGGTGGCGGAGGTGATCGCGTTGGCGACCGAAGTACATCACCGGGCTCAAGAAACTCCAAGAGCGATGCGTTTGGTGGTGCTTCGAGGGGAAGTACGGGCAGTTCGGCAAAGGCTAGCAGTTCGCGCGGCAGTTCGAGCATGGGTGGATCCCGTGGTGGCGGCGGGTCTCGCGGCGGCGGCGGCGGGCGGCGGAGGTAGATAAGTCATGAAAAAGGAACTTCAAATGAAATCGAGAAAAATGAATTCATCTGTACGTAATGCATTCGGGAGACTGTCGATCGTTGCCGCCCCTTGCGCGCTGGCGCTGCTCTGCTCTTTCCCTTTGCTATCAAAGCAAACGCCTTCGCAGACTTCGACACAAAGCCACAAAACCTTCGCTACCCAGAAGGAGGCTGCGGACGCCCTCATTCAAGCTGCGGGGAGTTTTGATGTGACTGCTCTGACGCAGATTCTTGGTCCAGGTAGCGAAGACTTGGTCGCTACGGACGATACCGTCAGAGACAAGGAATACGCTACTGCGTTTGCGGCGAAAGCTCAGGAGAAAATTTCGATTGTTGCAGACCCCAAAAATGCGAACCGCGCCTACCTTGTGATCGGAAGTTCGGACTGGCCGATGCCGATACCCCTCGTCAAGCGAAACGCAAGATGGTCCTTCGACACCAAAGCGGGCCGCCAGGAGATTCTGTACCGTCGCATTGGGAGCAATGAATTGGACGCTATTGAAATCTGCCGGGGCTACGTGGATGCCCAGAACGCATATGCATTGGTAAAACATGACGGCGCTCTAGCAAATCAGTATGCACAGCGAGTTATCAGCACTCCTGGCAAGCACGACGGTCTGGTTTGGAAGAACCCGGATGGGACCCTGGGGGGACCCATCGCCGAGGGGATCGCTGATGCTTTGACGGAGGGCTACACGGATAAAGCCAAGCCCTATCACGGATATTTCTTCAAGATCCTGAAAGGGCAAGGTTCCGCGCAGCCGCTTGGCGAGATGAATTTTGTTGTGGGAGGTGCAATGATCGGAGGTTTCGCTCTTGTCGCTGCCCCGGCAGAGTATCGTGTCACGGGTGTCAAAACTTTCGTTGTCAGTTATGAAGGAATTGTTTATCAGAAGGATTTGGGCCCAGACACGCTCAAGATTTTCACGGAGATGCAGCTTTATAACCCAGACAAAACTTGGCAGCCAACGGATGCGAATTGGCCTCCGGATGCGTTTACTGCGACGACTTCCACAGACAAAGACTAATCGCTCAGTTTTGAGTGGTCAGATCGCTCTCTGCTTCTGACGAAGTTCAAAAGATCGGCATTCCGTATTCAGATGAATGTAGTCCCTTCTGCCGGCTTGGCAGGCAGCCCGTGCATGTGCGGATGCTTTGGCCCGGGCGGGCTAGGGATTCTCCTAGGTGTGGGACCGGGCGATTCAATGCTAGGTTTCGCGAGATCAGTTGCAGGTTGGGCTGGCCGAGGTCGAAAGAGCAGGAAACGGCAGCGATTGTTGGATGAGGGCATTTTTCGCCAACGCTCGGACCTCTATTTGTTGCCACTACCTGTCATTTCTACCAGTAGCTGTCAGTGACTGCGAGCGTTAGCCTCCGCGCATTCGATGCAGTGGCTCTTGCGATAGCCACTGCCTCTTGAACCGAGGAGCCAATCATCAAAGGACCGCGTCTGCTCAATTGCTCCACGATGGCAGCCGCGGTCCGGAGGCGAAGCGAATGACCACGGAATCTAAAGCCCGTTTCCCCCTGCGGCGAAATCACGGAATATCGTCGGCACCGACTCTTGCGGTCTCACGGGACCGAAGAATGTGTACCTGCTTGCTTAGCCCCTCACAACTCCTCTGCGCCTCACTGCTGCTCCTCGCCACTCTTGCGGGATGTGTGTCCCAGGAAGAAAAACCGGCTCCTCCACCACCGGGTGTTACTGTCGCGCCTGTCGTACAAAAGGATGTGGACATCAAGCAGGAGTGGGTTGGAAACATGCTCGGGAACATCGACGCGAATATCCGTCCCAAGGTGGACGGCTTCCTACTGAGCCAAGATTACACGGAAGGTTCCTTTGTCAACAAGGGACAGCCGATGTTTAAGCTCGACCCACGTCAAGCACAAGCTGCAGTGGAGCAAGCTCAGGGAAGACTTGAGCGTGCCCGGGCTTCTCTTGGGCAGGCGCAAATCGACGTAAAGAGGTACACGCCCTTGGTGGCGCAAAAAGCTGTCAGCCAAGCCGAACTCGACAAAGCCCTGAGTATGGAACGAGCAGCGAAGGCAGAAGTGGAGGGGGATCAGGCCGCCGTCGACAACGCAAAGCTAAATTTGGGATGGACTACCGTGACTTCACCAATCTCCGGAATAGCGGGTGTTTCCAACGTAGGAATCGGAGATCTTATGACCCCCACTACCCTCATGACCACGGTGTCGAGCGTCAATCCCATCTACGTTGACTTCAGCATCGCCGAGCAGGATTACATGCGATTTGTCCGCGAAAAATTAGGACAGACGGCGGGGCGATCATTGCAGTTGATTCTAGGAGACGGCACAACATTTCCTCAGCGTGGCCGCGCACTTCTTGTGAACCGTGAAGTAGACACACGGACAGGAACTATCCTGGTTAGAGCGGAGTTTCCAAATCCTGGCAACGTGCTGCGCCCGGGACAATACGCTCGCATCCGAGCCATTACCGAGGTTCGCAAGGGCGCTCTCGTTGTTCCCCAGCAGGCCGTTCTTGAATTGCAAGGGATTTACCAAGTCGGAGTGGTCGGCGCCGACAACAAAGTCACCATCAAAACCGTGAAGCTTGGACCGCAGCTCGCCGACGTGTGGTTAGTTGAATCTGGCCTGCAAGCGGGCGATAACGTCGTTGTCGATGGTTTGCAGCGAATCAAGAATGGTATGACCGTCGCACCCACACCCTTCAAAGACACTCAGGCAAGCGCGCCCATCGGTGGGAATTAGCCATGTCGAAATTCTTCATTAGTCGGCCCATTGTTGCGATCGTCATTTCGATTATCACTGTAATTGCTGGCCTGGTAGCGATGACCAAGCTGCCTGTTGCCCAGCTTCCCGACATTGTCCCCCCGCAAATAAACGTATCGGCAACCTATACCGGGGCGGATGCACTGACGATTGAACAGTCCGTCGCCACGCCCCTTGAACAGCAAATGAACGGCGTGGACAACATGCTCTACATGATGTCCACGAACGCGAATGACGGCACCATGACGCTCAAGGTGACGTATGACGTCGGTACGAACGTGGACATCGATCAGGTGAACACACAGAACCGCGTCTCCCAAGCCAGCCCAAATCTCCCGACCTCGGTCAATCAGTATGGCGTGACCGTGAAGAAACTGATGGGCCTTCCACTGCTTGTGCTCTCTGTCTATTCGCCCAATGGCGAATACAACGGCCAATTCTTGGGGAACTACGCCACGATCAACATAAACGACGCGCTACTTCGCGTTAAGGGAGTCGGACAAGTCACAAACTTTGGCGCGGCTGATTATGCGATGCGCATCTGGGTAAAACCGGATCAGCTGACAAAACTCGGATTAACCGTTACGGATCTGATGAACGCCGTTTCGCAACAAAGCGCCGTGAATCCTGCGGGCCAGATCGGTGGCGAACCAGCTCCTAAGGGCCAGCAGTTCACTTACGCCGTTCGAGCGCCCGGCCGGCTCGTCAATCCAGAAGATTTCGGCAAGATCATCGTTCGCCAAAACCCCGATGGCTCGACGGTAAGGCTAAAGGATGTCTCCCGCATCGAATTGGGATCCCTGGTCTATCAGCAGATTGGGCGGTACAACGGAAAGCCCGCGGTGATCATTGCCGTCTATCAGGCCCCCGGTTCCAATGCATTGGCGGTGGCAAAACAAGTCAAAGAACAAATGGAGGAACTGAAGTCGCGGTTTCCCAACGACCTCGACTACACCGTTGCCATGGACACTACCCTTCCTATTACGGAAGGGATGAAGGAGATCGTAAAGACCCTGGGGGAGGCGCTTGTCCTGGTCATTATAGTTGTGTTCCTGTTCCTCCAGAATTGGCGTGCAACCCTTATCCCTTTACTTGCTGTTCCAGTCTCGCTTATCGGCACGTTTGCGATCTTTCCAATCTTAGGCTTCTCCATCAACACCCTATCGTTGTTTGGACTCATTCTTGCTATCGGCCTCGTCGTGGACGACGCCATCGTGGTCGTGGAAGCTGTGGAACATCACATTGAACACGGACTCTCGCCCAAGGATGCAACGCTAAAGGCGATGGAAGAAGTGTCCGGTCCAGTCATTGGGATCGCACTGGTGCTTTCTGCGGTATTTGTGCCTATGGCGGCATTGGGCGGCATTAAGGGGCTGCTGAACCAACAATTCGCAATTACCATCGCTATTTCGGTGATCATTTCTGCGTTCAACGCTTTGACGCTCTCGCCTGCACTTTCTGCTCTCTTGCTTCGTCCGCGCAAGAAATCAAAAGGCCTGCTGGCCAGGTTCTTCGCCGCGTTTAATCGCTTCTTCGAAAAGATGACGGGTGGGTACGTAAGCTGGAGCCATGTCCTCATTCGCCGGTGGGTACTTGCAATTCTGTTGCTCGTCATCATCTCCGTGGTTGCTGGAGCAATGGGCCGGAGTCTTCCCACGAGTTTTATCCCAGAAGAAGACCAGGGCTATGCTTTCCTGCAGATACAACTACCCGACGCGGCCTCCCTGCAGCGCACCGACGCGGTCATGCGCAAGATTGATGAGATGCTCGCGCACACGCACGGCGTTCAGAGTTTCAGTGGCATCACGGGTTTCAGCCTTCTGTCCAACACTTCCGCCAGCTACACCGGATTCTACTTCCTTCAGCTTGACCCGTGGGAAGAGCGCAAGACTGACGAACTTTCCGCCAATGGACTTATGCAAAGCCTCAACAAAAGATTGCGGGCGGACATTCCGGAGGCTGTTGCTTTCGCCTTTGGCCCTCCCGCCATTCCCGGCCTCGGTACAGCTGGGGGATTCACGTTCATGTTGCAGGATCGCATCGGTGTGGGCGTTACACAACTTTCGGACACTCTCGATAAGTTGACTCAAGCAGCGCGGAAGCGCCCTGAAATTGCCTCACTGGTCAGCACGTTTCGCCCAACCGTGCCGCAACTCTTCGTCGACATCGACCAGGATCGAGTCCTGAAGCAGGGGCTCCAATTCGGGGAAGTCTACCAGACACTGCAGGCCTTCTTGGGCGGCGCTTACGTCAACCAATTCAATCGCTTCGGACGCCAGTGGAAAGTTTATCTGCAGGCAGAGCCCGAGTTCCGCACGAGCGCCGACAAGGTCAACAGCTTCTACGTTCGAACTTCAAAAGGTGAGATGACGCCGTTGGCTTCACTGGTCACAATCAAGAGGGTATCGGGGCCGGAGTACACCAACCGCTTCAACCTGTTCCGAAGTATCCAAATCAACGGTACACCAGCTCCTGGGTACAGTTCCGGGCAGGCCATGGCCGCCATGGAACAAGTTTCCAACGAAGTTTTGCCTGCCGGTTACGGATACGCCTGGAGTGACATGTCCTTTCAGGAGAAAAAGGCCGAAGGTGGGCAAGCGATGGTCTTCGGAATGTCCATCATGTTTGTGTTTCTGATTCTGGCCGCAATGTATGAAAGTTGGTCCCTGCCATTCAGCGTACTTCTGTCAGTTCCCGTGGCGGTTCTAGGGGCTTACGGGGGGCTCCTCCTGCGTAAATTCGATAACAACGTCTTTGCGCAAATCGGCCTTGTCATGTTGATTGGGCTTACCGCCAAAAACGCCATCCTGATTGTTGAGTTCGCAATACTGGAGCACGCAAAAGGAAAAGAACTGGTGGATGCAGCCCTCGAAGGCGCCCGTTTGCGCTTGCGGCCCATCTTGATGACTTCGTTCGCATTCATTCTGGGATGTGTTCCTCTGTGGACAGCTAAAGGCGCGGGGGCGATCGGACGGAAGGTGCTCGGAAGTTCTGTAATCACCGGCATGGGTGCGGCCACCGTACTGGGAGTCTTCTTCGTGCCCGTTTTGTTTGTGGTAGTCGAGCGTATCGCCAAAAAGAAGCCTCAAGTCGCCGTGAGCCAACCCGCCGCACTCGAAGGAGGACACGACTGATGCGAAAGGCCGGCACAGTCGCTCTTCTGTCACTTTTTTTGACGGGCTGCAACCTGGGCCCAAAATACAATCGTCCGGCAGTCCAGCCTCCAACCAACTTTTATGCAGAGCGCCAAATCAGCGCGAGTTCTGAAGCAGATCTGGCGTGGTGGGACTTGTTCAAGGATACCGTCCTCCAAAGCCTCATCCGAGAAGGACTGAAGAACAACTATGATTTGCAAACAGCCGTGGCCCGCGTAGAGCAGGAACGTGCCCTCGCCGGTGTCACGCGTTCCCAGTATTACCCTCAAGTAGGATACGGCGCTAGTATTGCCGGACAGCAAGCCGCCCTCGTACCGAACCACACCTATTACGCTTATAACTTCAGCACCATCTGGGAAATTGATCTGTTTGGACGAATTCGCAAACTGAATGAACAACAACGAGCTGTGTATTTTGCCAGCGAGGATGCCAGACGCGACGTTCGCCTTCTGGTACTCGCAGAAATTGCTCAGGGGTATTTTCAGTTGCGGGCACTCGATGCCGATCTGGAAATCGCAATCCGAACGGTCAAGAGTTTCCAGGATACTCTGGACCTTTTTCAGAACAAGTTTGCAGGGGGTGCCGCTTCCGGACTTGAGGTTTCTCGGGCACAGGCAGCTCTGTCAAACGTCGCTGCTGTAATCCCAGACCTCCGGCGACAGATAGTTGCCCAGGAAGTAGCGTTGAATTTGCTCCTGGGGCGCAGCCCCGGCCCGATCAATCGCGGCAGCACTTTGACGGAGCAGTTTGACCCACCGGAGGTGCCTACCGGCTTGCCAGCACAGTTGTTGGAGCGCCGGCCTGATCTCCACGAGGCTGAGGAAACTTTGATTGCTGCAAACGCCAACGTCGGCGTCGCAAAAGCCAATTTTTTCCCCACCATTTCGCTGACGGGCGCGTTTGGCGGAGTAAGTCCTCAACTTTCTGAACTTACTGGCACAGGCAAAGCATGGAGCCTCGCCGGCAATTTGGCGGGTCCCCTTTTTACGGCAGGTCGGCTGAAAAACGAATATCGAGCAGCTCTGGCGCAACGCGACCAGGCAAAGATTTCTTTTGAGTATGCGGTTACGCAGGCATTTGGTGAAGTTTCAACGTCGCTTTCAGCCCATCAAGAGCTTGCCAAGTCATACCTAGAGCAGCTGAACTCTGTGGAAGCCTACCGGGAGTCTGTCCGGCTGTCGACAATTCGATATGACAGTGGGCTCGCAAGCTATCTGGAGATCATCGATGCTGAAATCGAAATGTATCCAGCGGAACGGTCCGCAATAATCTATGACCTCGGCCGCAAAGTGGCCCTCGTCAATCTGTACCGAGCCCTGGGCGGCGGCTGGAATCTTAACGATTCACAGTGGATTAGCAATAATGGTACGTCTTCGCCTGCGCAGCCATCAACTCCATAAAAGTCCAGACAATTCAGATTGGTACGAAGTAACTAGTCGCGATGGAGGAGTCACTCCCAATGGGCAAAGAAAATGCTCCGCACGAAGATAAATCCGTAAAGCGGAAAAAATACGAAAAGGAAATGCGCCGGCTCCAGGCAGAGCTCTGCAAATTGCAGGACTGGGTCAAATACAAAGGACTGCGCGTCATCGTCGTCTTTGAAGGCCGCGACGCCGCCGGTAAAGGCGGCACAATTCGCGCAATTACGGAGCGCGTCAGTCCACGCGTGTTCCGCCTGGTTGCGCTACCAGCCCCATCGGATCGCGAAAAAAGTCAGATGTACGTCCAGCGCTACATGCAGCATTTTCCTGGCGCAGGCGAGATGTTGATCTTCGACCGCAGTTGGTACAACCGGGCCGGAGTCGAACACGTCATGGGATTTTGTACTGATGAGCAGTACCGCGAGTTCCTCAAAATCTGCCCTGTATTCGAAAAATATATCGTAGATGCTGGGATTATCCTGATCAAGTACTGGCTCGAAGTTGGCAAGAAGGAACAGCAGCGCCGTTTCGAGGCCCGCATTAAGGATCCTCTTCGCCAATGGAAACTGAGTCCGATGGATCTGGAATCCTACGGTCGCTGGTATGAATACTCGCGGGCCCGCGACGCGATGCTGGAAGCGACCGACTCCAAGCACGCACCTTGGTATTTGGTTCGCTCAGATGATAAGCGTAAGGCCCGACTGAATTGCATCTCTCACTTGTTGAGTATGATTCCGTATAAAAAGGTACCGCGGGAGAAAATCAAACTGCCGAAGCGTTCCGAAAAACATAGTTACGACGATCAAAAAACTGTCAGGAAGCGCAGGTTCGTTCCGGAAAAATTTTAAGGGGACCGAAGCCGCCCGAGAAGAATGACCGAGCCAGTAGGGAATTGTCCGGCCTAAACGAAGCAATTCGTCCCGTTTCGCAAGTTCTAGCTGTTCTTTTTACCCTGTCGAGAGATTCCGAGTCCCTGGCGGTCTTCTGCCGAAGCATCCAGTTTGTCTTGCGCATCTCCAAAAGATCGCTCTATGGTGGACTGGAGCCGTCTCTGCCATTGCCGAAGAGCGTCATGACGCTCTTCGGGCAGGACAGATACCATCTCACTCATCAGCGCCTTCATGCGACGCATCACCTGCACACTACTGGCGCCATAGAAACGAATTTCATCGAACGCCACGCGCAGGAAATCCTCCCAGCTCGGAAAGGCAATCAAAACTCGCAGCTTGCCACTCGTGTCGCAAAACGCCCCGATTTCCAAACGGCGCCGGCCGAGACGCAGCAATAGGTCTTCAATTTGGTCCAATGCCTGCACAGCAGTAGTCGGGTCGTTGATCGCCGGAGATAGGGCTTTGATGGCGATATCTACCAGCAAACGTAAAGCATATTTGGGATCTTGCTCAAACGTACGGTCATCGCCCAGCTCTATCGCCCTTCTCAATGGTGACTCTGGAAGTGGGCTGGCTCCTCCATGAACCCGAAGAATGGGTGTCAAATCCAGGACGGAATCGCCGACGGCTGCCGTCAACTCAATGGTGCAACCGGCCGTGCTTGCGATGTGTACAAGCGCCGGCACGTTCACCGCTTGGACGATTTGCGGCCGCCCGTGATGAACGAGCGTTTGGGAGCTAGGAGCCTGAAAGACTTCATCGGAGATTGGGGATGCGGGAGTCTCCAGGGGTGGATAGAGACCCTCAATAATTTTGCGGCCCTGGTCGCCCGTGAAGACCAACATTTTCGTTACTTGCAGCATGCTCACGCGCTGGATGAGGCTAATAAACATGATGACGCTGACGAGCAGAAGAGTCGTCGCCAGGCAAATATCTAGAAGGGAAACGCGGCCGGAGCCGCTCCTGTCGACCCAAGCGAGTGCCACCAACGCGTAAAGAAATGTGGCCGTAAACACGCCAATCGCGTGGGACACCACGGGGTCACGCGCGATCCATAGAACGAGTCTCGGCGAATAGGCTGTAGCGCTGAACTGCACCATGACGAAAGTCAGCGAGAATACAATTCCCGTGAGGGCGATCATCCCGGAGGCAATGGAAGAGTACATGCCAATGGCGGCATTCGCGCTTATTGTGGAAACGAAGCCTGGCAGCAGCACATGCGCCAAACGCGCGCTTGTGGTGCCAAGCGTGATTGCCGCCGTCGCATAAACCAAAGGGACAAACCAAGCATTGGCCCGCGTATTGCGCAGCAGTTGCATCGTTGTCTCGCTATCCTGATGCCCGGTGTTCCGAACCGGAATATAACTTCCCACTCGGGCGTTCGGCAATCCGTCAGACTATAACTCAGGATTCCAGGTTCTGGACTTTTTCTGGTGGGTCATGATATCGGGCCGACGTGCTAAGAAACTAACGTTTACAGGGGTTTTGGTGGACGAGAGGGGATTCGAACCCCCGGCCTCCTCGTTGCCAATGCGTTTCGTCACACTCAAAACAAACCACTTGCAGCGTAAGTATCTTAGCATCAGTGACTGGCTAGGCCAGAGCGGGACCGCTCTGGTCTACCTGGGTCACTCTAACCGATACAAAAACCGATACAGGTCGGAAAGCGGCAAATGTTTGAGACTCGTCAGCGCACTTTGCGCAACGGTTTGTGAAACGCTGACTTCAAGTCCACGAAACGTTTTCGTGAGTCTTGGTTAGCTCCTGCCCATCTCGCTTGAAGAAGATTTTCACGCGATCGCCAACAAGACCTCCGGTTTTCACGATTTTCGGTATACCGCCTAGCGTGAAATTAACGACGCCTACGAACAACCCGCATGGCACGTCCTTCATATTCCACATCCAACTGTAGTGAACAGAGGTCGTGGTTCGCTTGCTCTCGGAGAAGAAGATAAAGGGCTGACCATTTCTTTCAGCTCCAAAGAGCGGAGCGTAGAAATAAATGGCAGAAAGCCGATCAGATTTGATTACTTGGTCCAAGTGAGACTATCTCCGGATGGAATGACGTGGGGATACGCAGGCGGTGAGGACAACGCACACCTTGTTCCTATCAGCTGTAAACTCGATACCATTGCCGAAAAAGCGTTGTTCCCATTGTTCGGTGTTGAAGCTTAGCCACCGAGTCATCCACTTAGAATCCTTAACGCAATTAACTAAGAGTGCTCAACGTGATATATCCCAATACGAGATATGTCACTGGAATTCCCGTTTGGGAAGTATTCACGAGGTCAGGATTGCCCGTAGTCCGCAACACTCTGGAGGAGTGGACAAACCTTTAGCAGGGTTCGCGCACAACAAAATTATCGGTTAGGGTTGCACTTGTTCCGCCACACTATCCAAACACTCTCAGCACAGATCTTCAATGGAAGGGAACTATACTGGATAGCGTCGCAGCGCCGCGGCAGAGCGCGGTCAGTTTTGTAACCGACTGTGAGCGTTGAGATCGGTCACCTCGCACCGCTCCGTGGCTGTCAAAAGAGTGTGGTCGCACTCCTCCGATCCATCGAGGCACTCCTGAAGATTCCGGTCGCTAGCGGCTCGCGCAACGTCCTGTATTTCCTGGCCGTTCAACTGTGTGTGATCGCACTCGCCCAGCCCTTCCAGACAACTCTGCAGATTGCGGTCGTGGTTGGCGTCCGCTAGCTGCCGTTTTTGATCGGTGGTAAGTTGCGTTGCGTCGCACTCGCCCATTCCGTCCAGACAAGCTTGCAGATTTCGGACACGCGCTGACAGCGAAACGTCTTGGCGCTCGTGGCCGTCGAGCCGGGCCAAGTTGCACTCACCGAAGCCATCCATACAATTCTGCAAGTTCTGATCGCGGTTTTCGCGCGCAACCTCGAGTTGCTGTTCGGGATTTAGCTGGGTTTTGTTGCAGTCAGGGAATCCTTTGAAGCATTCCAAAAAATTGCGGTCCTGAGTAACGTGTCGCACCACCTGAAGTTCTTGCGCCGTCAAAGCCGACCGATGACAGGTAGAGAACTCGTCCAGACAGTTCGATAGCTGCTGTGAATGCGGGCCCTGCAGGCTCTGTGCTGCCGTCTGCAGAGGTACGGCGGCGAACGCCAGCAATGCAATGAAGATCCAAAATGTAAATTTCATTAAGTGGCCTCCAAGGAAGCCGCGGTTTCATGCGGCTTTCAGTAAAGGCGGATCGCCTGTAAGAAAGTCTCTCTTGTAAGACCGTTTAGGTTTTCAGGCAGTACCTTCGGCCCCTACTAACGAATAGACGCACGGGCGCGCGCATTGGTTGGCCTGTGCCATGAATATATATCGTAATACGATACAAAAGAAAGGCAACTCTTTAAAAATATATCGCATCACGATATGTTGAGGCTGCAAACGCGCCTCCCTGCTGGGATGGCCGACAACGGCCGTGGGAGGTGAGCCGAAGCGGGGCCAGATAAGACTTGCTCTCCCTGGCCCCGCGACTGAATACCCAGATCAGTGATTCGTACCCAAGCCGGAATCAATCCCAGGAAGGAGATTCTTAGATGAGAACGAAATGTTTCGTAATCGCGACCTTGTTCTCGGCCATCAGTTATCTATGTGCGGTTCCTGCCTTCGCGCAGTCGTCGCAGGAGACGGGCAAATTGAAAATACACGTTGATCCCAAACAAGCCTACGTTTTTGTGGATGGCAAGGCCATCCGCGATGGAAGTCAAACGATTGAATTAACTGCTGGAGACCACAAAGTGGGCGTCTACAACTACGGCTATTTGTCCAAGACGGAAGACGTTCACGTGGGTGCCGGCGAAACCACCGATCTCCGAGTCAACCTGCAATCCTCGGGAGACATCGTTGCAGGACCGTTCGCTGACATCGAATTCAAGGGCGATCCCCGTGCTGCGGTTTTGTTGAACGGCCAGACTCCGGCCTATTTCGTCGGCCACGTCGACGAATTCAATTGGAATTGGATTTGGCACCAGCGGCTGCTTGTGAAGCCCGGAACTTACCAAGTAACCGTGACTCGCGAAGGAAACACTGTCTGGACGGGGCCGGTGACTGCCAAGGCCGGCCAACAGGTGACTGTCTATCTTGACCGCAATGGTGCGACGAAAACCAAGGAATGGAAGGAAGGCTTGACCATGCCGCCGCAGCCTCGATTCCACGCAGGAATCGCAAGTGCTACCGTGCCAGTGGCTCAGGTCACTGCGCAACTGCAGGCGCAGTCCACCGACTTAAGTTGCGGACAGGCGACGGACATCGCATGGAAATCCAGCGACGCAGCCGACGCCACTATCACCGGTATAGGACAAGTGCCCGAGCGTGGGGACCGGAGTGTGACACCCACGCATGACACGACGTATGTGTTGACGGCGAAAGGTCCCGGAGGGGAAGCGACCCAGAGTGTAACAGTTCATGTTGACGCGATGCCCACGGCGGCGCTGTCGGTCAGTCAACCGGAAATCCGCTACCACAAGATTGGGGACAAAGTAGTGGAGCAAGATACTGCTACTGTGAACTGGTCGGCTTCCAACGCGGATTCGGCCAGAATCGAGCCCTTCGACAGTAATTCGATAAGCGGGACCCGAACGGTGAGTGCTGATCCAGTGCAAACAAGCACTGGGCCAGTCAATGAAAACCAAACCTACACATTTACGGCCACAAATGCCTGTGGCGGACAGACCACCAAGACCGCCACGCTTCATGTCGTCGGCTCCATTGATCCAGCGCCATCAGCAACCTTACTTAGCGTTTTCTACCCCACGGCCTATCCGACGAAGCACCATCCGAAGGTTGGTCTTCTGACCGAAGAGAAAATGACCCTCGACAATATAGCGACGCAATTCAAGAATTTTGGATTGTATGAACATAACGCCAGCCTGGTAGTCGTCGGATACGCAGATGTGCGCGGTTCGCGCAAATACAACACCGCCCTCAGCGAACGCCGCGCAGCCCTCATTCGCGACTATTTGGTCTCCAAGGGAATTCCGGCCGACGAGATCAAGATCCGCGCCGAAGGAAAAGATAAGCAACTCGACCAGAAGGTGGCCGAAACGCTCTTAGTCAAAGGCGACCAAAAGCCGGCCAGGTGGATGGTCAAAGACAAGAAAATAACTTGGCTTGCCTTCAATCGTCGCGCGGACCTTGTCCTGGAACCCAACGGTCAGCAATCAGCCAAGGTCTATCCGACTGAGGCTCCTGATGCACGCATCGCGTGGCAGCGCCGTGAACCGCCGCTGAAGAAAGTCGAGATGCTCTCAAAAGCATCCACGGCCAGCATCCAGCAGGCAAGCGCCGGCAATTCAGGCAACTGAAGCGGTTTTTCCTACCCACCCCTCGGGTGGCCTGGCGTTCACCGGGACCGTCGGTCCGGTCGTCAAAAGCTGGACCGCCGAAGGAACGCTGGCTCCCGAGACGGAGGTGGGAAATTGATTCACTGGTTTATCCCTAAGGAGGATTAAATGATGAGACTCTCTTTGAAAGCCACGGCAATTGCGGCAGCGCTCTTATGGGGCGGGGCAATGCTTTGCGCAGGATTGATAAATCTAGTTGACCCTAACTACGGCATCAACTTCATTCAGCTGACCAGTTCGGTCTATCCGTGGTTCCATGCATCACGGACCATGGCAAATGTTCTTCTCGGAACGGTCGATGGACTAATCGATGGTGCGATCGCTGGGCTCATTTTTGCTTTGCTATATAACGCTGTTACCAGCATTCCAAGACACACCGAGCATGCCAACGCGAGTCCGTTTCACGGTTGATGGATGTGGCAACAATTGTGCCGGGAGACCCGCGTTGACTTATCGTCCCCGTTGCTTTTTGTAATGGCCTTCGGGCCCTCCCGGCACACAACCGTTTCCGAGCCAATCTCAAGCATGGAACGGCAAGGAGAACTTGGCGAGTGGTTAATGAATTAATTCCATGGTGCCCCGCCGGTTCCAGAGGAAAAGGAGACAGCTATGCACGAACAAAACGAAGTTAGACACCAAACGACGGAACCACCGATCGTGATCAGGACTGCAGGCTTGAGTGTCGAGGCGAGAGACATGCTTGACGCGATTGCCAGGCGGGCCTACGACATATTTGAAGCGAAAGGCAGAATCAAAGGGCGCGACCTGGATAATTGGCTGCAGGCAGAGGCGGAGCTGTTCGAGCGCACGCCCCTCAATATTGGAGAATCTCAAGACAGCGTGACGCTGCTGGCTGAAGTCCACGACTTCACTCCCAAAGAGTTGGAGATCGACCTGGAGCCGAAACGAGTGACCATTATCGGCAGGGGCCGCACCCAGGTGGAACAAGAAGCAGGTACGAGGACTCGCTCGCAAAAACGCACCGTTCGATTGCTCCGGAGCGTGCAACTGCCAGTAGAGATCGATTCAGCTCATGCGACAGCGCGATTCAGAGGTGGTGTGATCGAACTCAAAATGAAGAAAGCAATGCCAGGGAAGACGAGTACAGGGAGTGCAGGTTCGAATAGCAACGTCGCCTGAAGGAAGGCAGAGGAGAAGGCTACTTACCCCCCGCCCGCCGACCAAATTCGAAGCCAGCGGCGGGCGGAACTTCAAATGGGACTGGCTTGTCTCCGAGGAACTAATACGTGAGAACACTCCTGCTGCGGACAACTGTTTTCGACATGGAAAGCGTCTTTTTCTTGGGAGCGTGGAGCGTCTACAATATCTTCCATGACTAAACGATCCTGTCCTTCTCTGGTCGCCTTGGCGGCTCTGCTGTTCTTTCCCCTCTTTGTCTTCGCGGACGGAGCGAATTTTGACCTGGACGGTCCCTCGCTGCTCGTGCGGGTGACGCGCGGCAAGCAAACACTCGACATCGGAGAAGTCCCCAATCTCCTAAGCGGCGACAAGCTCTGGATTCAGCCGGCCTTTCCTGCCGGGCAGACGGTACGCTATCTCCTGATCGTCAGTTTCCTTCGCGGCTCCACGAATCCTCCGCCTGAGGAATGGTTCACAAAGGCCGAAACGTGGAGCGATCCGGTCCTCCATGCGGGCCTTAGCCTCACGGTTCCGCCAGGCGCCGAACAGGCGCTTTTGATGCTGGCGCCTGTGACTGGCGGTGACTTTACCACGCTGCGCGGCGCCGTTCGCGGCAAGCCCGGAACCTTCGTCCGCGCTGTGCAAGACCTCCAACAGGCCAGCTTGCAGCGCTTGCGTCTGGACAAATATCTGGCCACCGTCCAGAAGATCGCCGCCAACGACCCCAATGATCTGCGCAAACAAGCTCCCTTGCTTGCAAAGAGCCTCAAGATCAAGCTCGACCCCGAGTGCTTAGAGCGCACGCCGGACCAGCAGGCGGAGTGTCTGACGCAGAACTCCAACAATCTTGTCCTCGACGATGGCAATACGCAGTCTCTGACTTCGGGGCTGACCTCGGGGCCGAACTCCGACCTCATTGGTCAGATAGGGGCCACTCGAATGGCTGGTGGCGGCGCCTACAGCCCGTATGTTGGTGCCATCGTCGACATGGTCAAGATTTTCGGCAACTTGCATACGGCCAAGTATCAATACATTCCCGCGATTTCCGTGCTCGATGAGGACCGGGTGCGACTGAAATTGAATAATCCGCCCTCATTCCATGATCCCAAGTCCGTGATGGTCATCGCACTGCCTCCCATCCGCGCTTCGCATCCTCCCGTTCTATTAACCGCCGAAGCCGACAAGATCCACTGCCTTGAGGATTCCGCCTTCGTCCTACCCATCGAGGGCGCTCCGGTTCTGTTCTCAACCGGCTACGGGCGGCAATTAAAATTGCAACTAAAGGATCAGGCGGGAAAGCAGATCGAACTGTCAGTGGCAAGCGATGCTGCGAAAGGCGGCATGGTTTTGAGCGGCGCGAAGAACCTGCCCCCGGGGCTCTCGGGCAAGGCAGAGTTGAAAGGTCTTTGGGGGTTCGAACCATTTGAGGGGCCCCAGTTTCAGCTCTTGAGCACCTCGGCGCCAAATAGCTGGAAGCTGCTTTCCGGAGATGAGGGGAAACTGTTGGCTGGCCAAGCCAACGCTGTGCATCTGCTCTCACACGAGGCCGGATGCACCGAAAAGATCAGTTTGGAGACCGACGCAGCGAAGGCTTTGACCTGGAAGGCGGACAAAGCCGGAGAGATCGAGCTACAACTGCCGCTTGAGAAGGACAAGCCTGGTGAGGTCGTGTTGAAGATAAAAGAGTTCGGTATCCCAGAAGCTGAAACCGTCACGCTGCGTGCTTATTCGAATGACGTCAAGCTCCAAAGTTTCAACTATCACTCCGGCGATACTACGATGGATGTCACGGGCGCTCATCTCGAGGAGCTCTCCTCGCTGAAACTCGAAGGAATCCGCTTTCAGCCGCAGGGTGCGGTGGCCTCCGGGAACGCGGTGACGCTTTTGGTGCAGGGCGATGCTTCCACACTGAAGCCCGCGAGTGCTGAGACGGCAAAAGTGCGGCTCCGCGATGGTCGAACTTTGGATCTCAAGGGAGAAATCGAAGCTCCACGGCCACGTGTGGCGCTGTTGGACAAGCAAGTGATGGCCGCTCCAGCCGGCGACTCTCTTGTCTTTCTGCGGCTGGGTGATGCCAACGATCTGCCGATCAATGGCACATTGACTTTTTTCGTCAAAGACGAAGCAAAATTCAAACGCTCAATGAAACTTGAAGTGGCCACGGACGACGAGAGCGCCAGCGTGCAGCTGGGATTCCCTGACGGTGGCTTGGTACTTCAGGATGCTACGACGGCTCGAGTTGAGCTCAATCCCGCTAAGAGCTTCGGCCCGTCTGTCTTCGGAGAGCTTCGCTTCCGTGTAGTCGACGGCAAGGAAGGAAACGGGGACTGGCAGCCGCTGACGCGGCTGGTGCGCCTGCCAAAAATCACGCGGATCATGTGCCCTGAGGATGTGGCCAAACCCTGCCGCTTGGAGGGAACCGATTTATTCCTCATCGGCTCACTTTCGTCCGACGACAAGTTTACGTCGCCGGTGGTTGTGTCGGAAGGCTTTGCCGGGACGAGCATCGCGGTGCCGCGGCCGAACGGAACCCTGCTATACCTCAAACTAAGGGACGCGCCGGATAGCGTTGATCGGTTGCTCGTTCCGGTTTTCCCCGAGATGTAAGAACTCCCCAGCGAAGAAAACCTGCGGACTGCGCTGCGAACCGCCGCGCGAGCTGGCAGATCAAGGACACTTGATTAGCCTCTGCTGGCGAATCGCTCCTCACTCGGCGTGAAGGACCCTGTCTCTGGCCCACAGTCTGACCGTCGCGCATTTCAATTTGCGGAAGATAATTGTGGATAAAATCGTGAATCCGCCTTTGGTACTTTTGCGGTTCAAGGCTGGCAGCTTCCATAGAATCGTCGCTAGCCCGAAGGAACTGACGGATGCGATAGCGCAGTTCAGCCAGTGCTGCATATTAGGAATTACGAATTCCCCTTCCCATATTTTCATTGCATCGTATTACGATATAAATGCAAGCCGACACTGCTATGAAGCTGATCCCGACTAGGGGCTTCTTTTGCGACGGTGACTCGGAGATGTTAGGACTGGCAACGAGGTGGAACGTGGAGCAAGCCTGCGGCACGACGAGCCAGCATTCGGAAGCCAACGGGAAAGTCATTTATATGAGTATGACTAATTCTGCCCCAATAATTGAGGGCGCTGCACCCATGCAGGGTTCGCAGGCAACGGCTACAGAAGGCAATTTCCTTGGCGGCATTCTTAGGGACGACGTTCGCGCAGCGCGAGCGAGTTCCTACACGGCACCGTGGTGGTTGTGGTGGAATATTCTCAGCCTGGATGCACCGACAGTCGCTGTGGTGTGGGCGTCGCTTCTTGCACGCGCAAGCCATGTGCGCTTGGCGACCGCCGATGAACTCATCTTGAGCCTGAGTGTGTGGTGCATCTATGTAAGCGATAGGTTGTTTGACGGCTGGAGACCGACGAATCCGAAGATTTTGCACGAGCGACATAGGTTCTGCGCAAAGTATCGAGTGGCTCTGACTTGGCTAGTGGTGCTCACGGCGACCACAGTGTTCTGGGTCACAGTCGACTCTTTGATGCTTATCGAAGTGAGCGCAGGAATAAAACTCGCAGCAATAGTTGGAGCGTACATGGCTAGTATCCATGCTGGCCATGGATCGATGGCACGGTTTGTACCGAAAGAAATAGCGGTTGGCATTCTTTTTGCTGCCGGGACAACTTTGCCCGTGTGGTCACGCCTCTCAGAATTATCCTGGGATGTGTACGTACCGTTCGGGCTATTCGCAATTCTGTGCTCCTTGAATTGCCTGGCCATTGAGTGTTGGGAGAACGAACCTCGTCATCCCGAATGGTTCCAGAGATGTAGTCCGGTAATCGCGTGGGCAGAGCGGCGGATCAATCTGCTCGCGGCAGCTCTGGCCGCGTCCGCCTTCGCTGTCACTCTCATGCTAGGCCGACATGGCCCGGTCGGCTCTGGATTGCCGGCTATTTCATTAGCCGCGCTTCTAATTCTTATCCTGCACCGTCACAGAAATCGACTCTCAGGTAGAGCGCTTCGAGTTCTTGCCGACGCGACTTTGGTCTTGGCCGGGGGGCTCGCACTAGTGACCTAGTATGAGGAAGAATTTAAGGAAGGGTTAAACAGGTTCAGATGACCATGATGAATTGCGACCGGATCGCTCCTTATTACGAGATTCTTGAGCATTTCTTGTTTGGAAGGCTCCTTGAGTATCGGCGATTCGCATTCTTGGGCGAGATTAGCACGTCTCGAAAAGCCCTCGTGTGCGGTGGAGGGGACGGCCGCTTTCTTGCTCGCCTACTTCGAGTCAACGCGCGGGTAGAGGTGGATTTTGTTGACCTCAGCTCGACGATGGTCGAGCTTGCGGAGCGACGGGTCACCGGCATGGGCCGAACTTTTCGAAAAAGAGTCAGATTCCACACCGGCGATGTGCGTAGTTTTGCCGCACCCGCAGATTACTATGACTTGATCGTTACACACTATTTTCTCGATTGTTTCTCAAATCAAGAACTTGAGGATGTCGTCGGCCAACTCGCGAGCTGGGGGATGCCCCAAGCGAGGTGGATCGTTTCTGACTTCCGTGAAGCTGATGGGCCAATCGGCCGCCTATGGACGCAAGGCGTGATAAGCGGACTATATTCCGCCTTCCGGTTCACCACGGGGCTCAAAGTTACGCGACTACCCGAATATAAGGCGGCGCTGACAAGAAGGGGATACATCTTGCGGTTCGAAGAGGACGTTATGGCTGGACTTCTTCATTCATCACTGTGGGAGGCAAAGAGTTCGCAGGGCGCGTCTTCGAAAGCTTTCCAAGACTGGTGCTAAAACCATGATAATTGGCGAGAGACGCCACTAAGCGAGCAGTGACTCGGAGCAACTTCAAATGGTAACTGGACTTCCGTGCGGGGCAGAGGAAATGCCCAGAAATCAATCGTCTGGCTTACAGGATAGGATTCGAGCTCGGTCCTAAGTTTTGGAGCGTTTGCTTAGTGTGACGCGGTTCGTTGCGCAACGGCGCTGCGTGTGGCAGGTCTTTCTGCCCACGCGATTGCAGTGTCGAGTTCGTCGTATCCGAAGCTCTTCACCTCAGCTTGAATGAAATGCTCGGCTATACTGGGCGCCAGGCTGGCCAGCTTGGTATCCGCCGCAAGCGCGATCTTCTTTACCTTCCGATGATGATCGCGGATGAATCGAACGTGACGAAGGAAGCTCGCCAGGTTTTCCCAACCGGGAAATTCACGGGCGTGAATCACCAGCCCTTGTAAGTCACCATGCGCTTCGATCCATGCGTCTGCCGTGAATGCCAGCGAGTCGAAATCCTGTGCGCGCAACGCTTGCTTGACTTCAACCACGATCACGCCGGATTCGGAGAGAAGTCGGTGAGAAATGGCGGCACCTTCGGGAAGCGCTCGCAGCCAGCTAACGGCCCCTTCGAATTCAGTGCTGCCGAATACGGACACGGGACACGGCATGAGAAACCCGGCCAGCCGCGTCAATTCTCGAATCCAAGCCAAGTCAGTGACGACGGCGCAGCCGTCGAAAAGCCGCAGGAAATAGAGACCGATTTTCGCATCTTCCCATGCCGCGCCCGGAGTGAAGCCCTCGAACTCTGGCCCAAACTGATATAGAAAGCGAATGTGACGACCCTCTCGTCGTGCTTCGTCGAGGAGCGGCGCGAACACTTGCTCGTAGTCTTCCTTCGATATCTTTCCAATCGCTCTGACACCATCGATTCCACGAGGGAGATCTTTCAGCTTCTCGATCACCGGTCCCTCCTTTGCAATTGGATCATCTCTCTTCTAGGTCAGTGAAACTGTCCGATGTTGGACACTCACAGAACAGTGAACCGATTTATTAAGGCCGTCGGGTTAGCACTGGCCGCATTCAGTTGGATTGCAGCTAGAGCCACGACGCCTGCTTCAGAAGAAAATCGTTTTCGCAAGGTTGCGAGCGAGCGGAATGGGTTCATAATGCCACAGGAGCACCAGCATGGTTGACGTATCCATTTCCAATGGCAATCTCGTGTTGCACGTGAAGGGGATCGACGAGCTATGGACACTCAAGAGTTCGCTCGAAATCCCACTGGCGCACATAATGGAAATTAAAGCAGATCCAACCGTAGCGCACGGATGGTGGCACGGTCTAAAAATGCCAGGAACTAACATTCCCGGAGTCCTAACCGCTGGTACTTTTTATCAACACGGCCAAAGGGTTTTCTGGGATGTTCACAATCCGGATAACACGGTAGTGATCCAGCTGAAGGACGAGCGATACAGTGAGTTAATCATCGAGGTCGCTGATCCGAAAGCTGTTGTGGAGCTCGTAAAAGCCGGATTGCCGAGCTAAAAGAGTATGCGATCCGCGCTACGAAACACGCGGATTCGATTCGTGCTTTGAGAGAAGCGGCCCGTGATAGCGGCAACCGCATTCGGGCGCGGAAATACTAAGCCGAGGTGAAAAGGTTGCAAGAGGAGGGGTTCTTGATTGCTACGCCGTCACCTCCCTTGGTTCCACATTTTCAAGAATTACTTGGCACTCGTCCGGTAAGCGCATTTACCAAGACTCAGGCGATTACTTTTGGTTTGCCGAGCGCGCTCGAAGTGACCTGGCGCAGGAAGGGAAGAGCAGACGCCTGTGTTCGGGCAAGCGCCTGCTCTCGATGGGGGTTTCTCAGAAGTCCGCGAATCGCTGCTGGCTATTGCATTTGAATTAAAAGTATTAAAACGATTTTTCTGAAACGGCACTCTTTGTATGTGGCCGCCGCTTGACACTCTTGCGAATGCCTTTATCCCGTTCGCGTCCAGTTGTCCGTGATGGTATAGCTTGACTATTTGCTCCGCCGTCAGCACGAAGCCCATTACTTCGAAAGTAGAACCGTTCTCTCCAAGGACGCCTTCGCTGACCGAGATCCCTTGCTGCTTAAGCTCCGTCAAACAGGTATCTAATTGATGTAGCGGCATAAGGCGAGCCCGAAACGAATCAAACATGGCGGGATGAGGGATACCACCCGGCCCAGCCTTGGATCGCGGCCAGTATCTCCCAATCTCGCCATCCAACGGGCAGCTTAAGGAATGTCAAACGTAAGCGCTGCCCACTTTTATACAGGAGCCGTCCACTGCCGCAGGGGAACAACCACCGCCCAGACTTATTACCTGTGCAAATCGAGACAGACGAGCGGTGTTACTCCGGTGGAGGATTTATGTCCTCATAGGTGAATAAGCAGGAGAATTGCAATGTTGAATTGTCCTCTGTGCCACGGTAGACGGGTCCATCGGTCAAAACGCAAAGGAATCTTTGAACGAAAGGTTCTCGTCATGGTGTCCGTAAGGCCATATAGGTGCGACCTATGTGACCATCGGTTTTTCCATAGGTCAGTCGCACATTTCGGTGGCTTCGATAAGGCACAGACGCTCCTGAAGATTCTGCCAACATTAGGGAGTTTGGCTTCAAATACCTCGAACGAAAACACCATGCTCTGAATCCGTGAATCGCCAAGCGACGTATGCAAAAGACATATTTGTGCCTCAAAGACAATCCTGGCGGAGAACTCGTCGAACAGTTTGCCGCCGAACTCCGGGAGACAATCGAATGGACCGGCGACGTAGAACATGCCACGTTGTTTTATCCTGATTATGCTCAAGCAATTCAGTCAAGAATCAAGAAACATCAGCAAATAGAAACTGAGCTAGTGGAGCTCCCGCGTCCCTGTCCAAACGTAGTTCTACAGGCTTCGAAACAGAAAAGTGAACGTGTCTATGAATCGGTTGATGAACCTGTAGACAAGGAACCGTAGTTTGGAACGGGGTTTGTGCTTCCAGTTGGCCAACTTGGCCTACTGCATGTAGTACGCAAAACTGCGTAAGTTATTGAAACAATGGTGGACGAGAGGGGATTCGAACCCCCGGCCTCCTCGTTGCGAACGAGGCGCTCTCCCAGCTGAGCTACTCGCCCACGAGCAGCAACAAAATCTTAGCAGACGCTCCGAACCTTGCCAACTGAACCCGCCTGCATGATTTACAACGAGATGAAATGAACGGCAGCGTTGGAATTGGAAAGGTCAAAACTCGAACTAACGTGCTCCAGCCAACCCTATATTTTTATTTTGCCAAGTCCGGGCATATCGTCGTGCTGTGCCACTGCAAACACAAATGAGCCGCAGTTTTACGGATGATCGAGATTGCCGCCTGTGCGTTGCGCCACGATCTTACGCGCATTTTGGTAAAGTGCGCGGGCCTGCGGAATAGCTTCCACAGCCTTCTGCACCTGCGGGTCCGCTTCCAGTTGAACCTTGAACCCTTCTTGCATGCCAAAATTTGAGACCAGCACTTCCTGCTTGATCTTTCGTTTTACCCAGTCCAGGTTCTCCGACATATCCGGCTCGGTGTAGTGCACGTTGTGCTTGGCCAGATATTCGTGGAAGCTCTTCATCACGTCATCGTTCACTTCAAATTCCTTCGTGACCGTCGGCTTGTTCCCCATGTAATAGCGCGTGAAACCTCCCACGCCGCCTTCGTACGGATAGAAGACATCGGCCCGGAAGAGATTCTCCTGGAAGTGATTTAGCTTCGCCTGAGCGACAACGATATCCGGCGTAATGCCACCGCCTCCTGTAACCTGTCGCCCGCTGTCTGTGAGCTTAACTTCCGTCGGGTGCTCGGGCACTTTGCGCTCGTAGTGATATTCGTAGAGCGAAATGGACTTGTAATCGCGCTGGATCAGCCGCCCGCTCGGTGTGTAGTAACGCGCGGTGGTCAGCGCAAGCCCGGTGTTTTCGCTGAGCGGCTGAACCGTCTGCACCAACCCCTTGCCAAACGTCGTTTCACCAACAATCAATCCGCGGTCATGATCCTGCACCGCGCCCGAAACAATCTCCGTCGCCGACGCGGAATTTCCATTCACCAGAATCACCAGCGGCACCGTCACTCCCTGGTTCCCGCGCAGTGCGAAATATCTCCGTTCCGGCGACGTACGCCCATGGTGCGAAACAATCAGTTGATTCTTATCCAGGAACATATCTCCCACAGCGACTGCCTCGTTCAATAGCCCGCCGGGATTGCCGCGCATATCCAGAATCAACCCATCCAGGCTCGAAGCATTCAGCTGCCTCAAGGCCTCGGCAATTTCACGGTCCGTCGTTTCATTGAAGCCTGACAGGCGAATGTAACCGACCCCAGGCTTGAGCATGAAGGCGATGTCCACCGAGTGCCGCGGAATCTCATCGCGCGTTACAGTAAAAACAAGCTGCTGGTCATAGCCTTCGCGCGCCACTGTAATCTTTACAACCGTTCCCTTGGGACCCTTCAGCATGTCCGCAACGTCGGTCGTTGTCAGTCCCTCGGTCGATTTATCATCCACCTTCATGATCACGTCGCCAGGCCGAATGCCGGCAGTAAACGCGGGCGCTCCGACATAAGGCTGCATAACTACAGTCCGGGTGTCCTTGGGCGCAACAACCATGCCGACGCCATAATATTTCCCGCGCTGATCTTCGCGCAGCAGCGCAAATTGGCGTGCATCAAAGAAATTGGAGTGGGGATCCAGCACGCGAAGCATGCCGGGAATAGCGCCTTGGTAGACGGCCTTGTCTACGTCGACGGGGTCGGCATAATTCGCCTGGACCACATCCAGCACATTCGTGAACTGCCGTATCGCCGCGTGCTCATCCTCGGCCGCCGAAGAAGTCGTCGCTCGGACGTTGGGACCGTAAATGCCCCCAAGGATTGCGGATATAACGATGACTGCAACGACTAGTACCAACCCACGGCGTTCAGATTTCATTCTGGCCTCGCGTGACCACGCAACCTAAATTATAGCACACCCCAAAGTGTGGTTTGACACCGTGGGACGCCCTTTCTATGATGCCAATAGCCCGTCTTTTGGCTGCAACCTAACCTATGCTCAGTATGACCCACATGGCCGTTCTGTTTATCGTCGTCCTGGTCATTTTTGGGCCGCATAAGCTGCCTGAACTGGCCCGCGGCCTCGGCAAATTGATGGCCGAGTTCCGCAAAGCTTCCACCGACTTCAAAAGCGCCTTTGAACAGGAAATGCGCGATATCGAGCGCCAAGCCCTGCAAGCCGAGCGGAAGAAGGCCGCCGAAGCTGTCGCCTCCGCGTCTGTCTCGGCGGACCAGCCTGCCACCTTGGCTACGCAGGCCGATACGCAAACCGCCCCTGCAAGCTTAGACGCGGATTCTCGCGCGACGGAAGCGCTGGTTGTAACTCCCGTTGCAGAATCTGTGCCCCGCTTCGATGGCGAGGCAGATCATCAAGAACCAGTTCCACAAGATTCGGGTCAACCAGACTCAGGTCAACAAATGGAAGCAAAATCTGTGGAAGAAACGCCCGCCGTTTCAATCGTTCAGCCTTCTCGTGACCCTTCTCACGACCCCTCTCATGACCAACAGCAGCCAGTCTGATTCCTCCATAATTGCAACAACCGAAGAGCCCGGCGCTCAGATGACGTTTTTCGAGCATCTCGTCGAGCTGCGTAAACGCATCATCAATTCTTTGGCTTCCATCGTGATTGGCGCCGCCATCGGCTGGGTCATCGCCCCGCATTTTGTAAACTTCATGGTCAAGCCCATGGTTGCGGCCCTGAAGCATGCCGGCCTCAACCCGCAGTTGGTCTACTCTCACCCCGCCGGCTATTTAAACGTCCTCATCACCTGCAGCATTTACATCGGCATTGTCATAGCCTCGCCTTGGGTCTTGTTTCAGATTTGGCAGTTCGTTGCTCCCGCGCTTTATAAGCACGAGCGCAGCGCCATCACCGGTTTTCTCTTTTCGACTGTTTTCCTTTTCCTGGCCGGCATTTCTTTTGGCTACTTCGTTTCGCTGCCCTACGTTTTGCGCTTCTTGATTAGTTTTCAAGGTCCGGTCGTCCCTCTCATTAATATTGACGAGTATTTCGATTTGATTCTCCTCGTTCTCCTTGGCCTCGGGCTGGTTTTCGAGCTCCCCATCCTCATTTTCTTTTTATCGCTCTTCGGCATCGTCACTCCGCAGTTTCTAATCAAAAATTTTCGTTACGCCCTGCTTGTGATCACCGTTCTTGCAGCCATCCTGACTCCTTCGCCTGACGCCCTCAGCATGGTGCTCTTCATGCTCGTGCTGGTCGCTCTGTACTTTGTAGGTGTCGGCGTATCCTGGGCAGTCGTGCGAAAAAAGAAAAAGCGTGAAGCAGCGGAGGCTCATTAGATGAAACTAGCGCTCAGAAATATCGTTTGCAGCGCGGTTTGCGCATCCGTATTTTTTCTCGGCATCGCTGGATGCAAAGCCAAAACAGATAATCCTCAAGCTGCTGCAAAGGACGCGCCGTTCATGAGCGCCGTCACGACCGCGCCGCCTCCAGCCTCGCCGCAAACTTCACCTCAGCCCGGCGACGAAGCTCCTCCGCCCGACAAAACTGGCGGCTTTGACGGTAAGCGCGCCTTCGACCACGTTGCCAAACAAGTCTCCTTCGGTCCGCGTCCCTCTGGCTCTCCAGCGTTGGCCAAGACTCAGGATTACATCCTCGCTGAACTGAAGAGCTACGGCTGCACCACTGATGTCGACGCCTTCACCTCGGATACTCCCGCCGGCCGCATCGCCATGAAAAACATTCTCGTCAAGATTCCCGGCGATAAGCCCGGCGTGATTCTCCTCGGCACGCATTACGACACCAAGCGCCTCGAAAATTTTGTCGGCGCCGATGATGCCGGCTCCTCCACCGGCGTAATGCTCGAACTCGCTCGCCTGCTTTGTTCCCAGCACAGCCGCTACAACGTCTGGATCGCGTTCTTCGACGGCGAAGAAGCCGTTCGTCCCGAATGGAAAGACCCCGACAATTGCTACGGCAGCCGCCAAATGGCCGCGAGTTTCGCGAATAGCGGCGACCTCACCAAAATAAAAGCCTTCCTTCTCGCCGATCTAGTCGGCACGCGCACCCCGCACTTCAAGCGCGAGTCCTATTCCACCAAATCACTCGTCGATCTAGTCTGGGGCGTCGCCAAAAAACTCGGCTACGGCGCCATCTTCATCGATGAAGAGACTCCGATTGAGGACGACCACCAATCCTTCTTGAAACGCCACGTCCCCTCGGTCGACGTAATCGACCTCGATAATGGCGCGAACGGCGACGTCTACTACTGGCACACGCCCCAAGACTCGCTCGACAAAATCAGCCCCAAAACCCTAGCCATCGTCGGCCACGTCTTCCTCGAAAGCGTCAAACAACTCCAAACGAAGTGATCGCGCAGGCAACTCCGCGGGAAGAGTTGATTGCATCGTCAGCATTCATCGTCCAAATGAGAATCAGCTATCTCTTAACGCCAGGTGACTACTATGACGCATCGCGCATTCAGAGCACAAAACAGAGACTGTTACGACGATTGGCGATTCTGCTGATTTGTATTATTTTGTGCGTCCTCTGGACGCGCCAGAACGGCGTCCGTGGCACATATGCTTTTGCCCTCCTAGCGTTCTTTATTCTCCTGTCGGAATTCGCAGCTGCAAGGCTCGGCCGATTTTACTTCAAGCGAGCTTTGCGGCAGGGAACAAAGGAAAGCTCAGGGACTGAATTCACAGTCGACATTTTGGAGGACGGAATCCAAACCCTGGGCACTTCGAATCTGGACCAGTGGTCGCATTTTTCGGGCTACTCCGAATCGCCAAGCTCATTTGTTTTGTTGGGAAAGAATTCTATTGAGGCCATTTTCCCGAAAAGGGCTTTCGACGCAGACGGGATAAGGGATTTTCGCCGAATTCTCATGAGCAGGGTGGCGCGATTTTAGGCCGGGCGTCGTTCAACACCACGGCACTTCCTCCGACTGTATGCTAAATTCAAATTGCTCCAAAGAACTCACTTGCGAATGAAAAACAAGCGCATCCCAGTCAGATCGTCCGCAGGCCGCTACACAATCGTGTGCGGCGAAGGCGTACTACGTGATGCCGCCAGCGAAATTCGCAAACTTGGCAAATTTTCGCGCATCCACATAGTCTCGTCGCCGAAAGTATGGCGAGCAATAGGGAAGAGCGTTCAGCGCAGCCTAGGCCTGAAAAATATTCACGCCACGCACTTAATGGACGATGCCGAGTCCGCCAAAAATCTCTTGACGCTGGAAAAACTTACTCGCTCGCTCGTTCGAGCCGGCATCGACCGCCACGCCCTGATCATCGCCGTAGGCGGCGGCGTAGTCGGCGACGTAGCCGGTTTCGCAGCTTCCACCTGCCAACGTGGCGTCTCGCTAATACAAATTCCCACCACGCTGATCTCACAAGTCGATAGCGCTGTCGGTGGAAAAACGGGCGTGAATCTGCCGGAAGGGAAGAACCTCGTCGGCACCTTCTATCCCGCTCGGCTCGTCCTCGTGGATTCCGCCATGTTGAAGCCACTTCCGGAACGCCAATACCGCGGCGGCCTAGCCGAAGTCATCAAATACGGCGTCATCGCCGACGCCAAACTCTTCGCCTATCTCGAAAAAAACTTCGACGCCGTCCTTCGCCGCGACCCGGCCTCTCTCGCGTACATAATCCCGCGCTGCCTAGAAATCAAAGCCCACGTCGTAAGCCGCGACGAGCGCGAATCCGGTCTCCGCGAAATCCTAAATTTCGGCCACACCTTCGGCCACGCTCTCGAAACCGTCACAAACTACCGCACCTACCAGCACGGCGAAGCCGTAGCCTGGGGCATGATGGCCGCCGCACTTCTAGGCCACGAAATCGGCCTCACCCCTGCCGATGAAGTCTCGCGCATAGTTTCGCTAGTCCGACGCATGGGCCCGCTACCGCCGTGGCCCAATGTCCCACCAAAAAAACTAATCGCCGCCATGCACTCCGACAAAAAAACACGCGCAGGCAAACTCCGCTTCGTCCTAGCCCCCAAAATCGGCAAAGCCGAATCCCAAGACAACGTGCCCCTCGAAACTCTAGAGCGCGTCCTCCATTTCGCCCCTCACTTCCTGACCCACACGGGCCCCCGCCGCCATGACTAATCCCATACCCCCCGACAATCTTGTAGGGGCGCGATTCATCGCGCCCTCTGGCCGTGGCATGGCTCGAATCCTCGTGTCCAAAGAAAATAAGCAACTTGTCATTCCGAGCGAAGCGAGGAATCTGCTTTTCTCTTCCGCCCTAGCCCGAACTGTCAGCTGTAAGCTGTCAGCTGTTGGCTCCTCCCCTTCAACCTTCAACTTTCAACTTTCAACCCCCACCCATGTCCACTAATACCCCGGCCCCCGCCAAAGGCACCCAACCCGAAGGTGCCGCAAACGAAGCCGACGCCTCGCGCAAAGTCCGCCAGATGTTCACCCAAATCGCCCCGCGCTACGACCTGCTCAATCACCTTCTCTCGCTGCAACTCGATCGTCTCTGGCGGAAGAGGGTTGCCCGTCATCTGAAGCCCATCCTAGCGAGCCCCGATGCTGCGGTCCTCGATCTCTGCTGCGGCACAGGCGACCTGTCCTTCGCGCTAGCCCGAGAAGGGAAGGCCCAAGTCTACGGCGCCGATTTCGCCCATCCCATGCTAGTTCGCGCAAAGCAAAAAAAAGCCACGCTGAGCGGCCATTCTTCTCAGCCAAACGCAAACACACTGCCGTTCTTGGAAGCCGACGCCCTCCGCCTTCCGTTCGCAGACAGCTCGTTCGATCTAGTCACCACCGCCTTCGGCTTCCGCAATCTCGCCAATTACGAAGCCGGCCTCCGGGAAATCCACCGCATCCTCAAACCCGGCGGCACCATCGCCATTCTCGAGTTCACCGAACCGCCCGATGATTTTGTGGGGAATGTTTTCCGCTGGTACTACAGAAACGTCCTGCCGCGCATCGGCGCCCTAATCTCAGGCGACTCCTCCGCCTACACCTACCTGCCGAAATCGGTCGCCCGCTTCTTCCGCCCGCCCGAACTAGCCTCTCTCATGTCCACGGTAGGCTATGAATCGGTCGCCTACAAAGTCTGGACCTTCGGCACAGTAGCCCTCCACACCGCCCTGCGCCCTCTCTAATCCTTCTCTTCTCTATGCACTCTGCGAACTCTGCGTTAAGAAAACACCCATCCCCACACCCAAATCATCTTGACAAGAAGTATTTTCCAGCGTATAGTGCTCACTAAGTAATCTTGTAAGGTTTCCTGACAGCGCCAGCCTCTTGCTGGCGTTTTTGCTTTTTGGCTGCACGCTAATCAACTAAGTCTTTTGTTTATAACACTTGCCCGTGCTGCACAATTTTAGTGCAAATTGGGGCACTCAAGCCCCGTAGAATGAGCAGTTCCGTAAACCTATAAAAACAATCGACTTTAAGTTTCCTAGAATGAGCATTTCCGCAAAAACCCAAAAGGGAAGTGTAGTTATGTTAACCAGCGATGCCATGAAGCATCGCTGGCCCGAGCAGGCATCGCAATCGAGGAATCTGCTCTCTTCGATTCTCGACTGCTTGCCCTGAGCCTTGGCGAAGGGGCAACTCGCTTCTCATTCTTCGAGACCGGCGCTCCGCAGTTTCGCGAGCAAAGTCTTCGGGGACACTCCCAGCTTTTCCGACGCCCGAGTCTTGTTCCATTTGCATTCGCGCAGGGTACTCTCAAGCAACACGCGCTCGATATGGCCCACAGCCCGGCCCGTTACTTCCTCCAGGCTGCCTTCCCAATTGAACTGCTCCGGCAACATGCCGGTCGGCAATTGGTCGGTATCCGGTTTGGTTGTAGGAAGCTGCAATCCTTGAGCGGTTATGCTGAGCCCATCAGTAAGAATGACTGCGCGTTCCATCGTATTCTGCAGTTCGCGCACGTTTCCCGGCCATCGATAGTGCAGCAGCCGCTCTTTCGCTTCCTCGGAAAGCTCCAAACCGGGCTTCTTAAACTCCCGGCTGAATTTCTCCAAGAAGTGACCCGCAAGCAGCAGCACGTCGTTACCGCGCTCCCGCAAAGGAGGAATCGTCATCGGCACAGCTGAAATCCGGAAATAGAGATCTTCGCGAAATAACTTCTCCTCCGCGAGCTTCTGCAAGTTCCGATTCGTGGCCACTACGATGCGGACATCTACTTCCACCGTTTGCGTTCCGCCGACACGATCGAATCGTTTTTCTTCGAGTACGCGCAAAAGCTTGGCCTGAATCGCCAGCGGCAATTCGCCGATCTCATCGAGAAAAAGCGTCCCCCGATGCGCCAAATCCAGCTTGCCTACTTTGCGCGCCCCGGCTCCTGTAAATGCGCCGCGCTCATGTCCAAAAAGTTCGTTTTCCACTAGCCCTTCGGGAATCGCTGCGCAATTCAGCGCCACAAACGGCTGCTCGCGCCGCTGCGAAAGATGATGCACAGCCCGCGCAAATAATTCTTTTCCGGTGCCACTTTCACCCAAAAGCAAAACAGTAGAATCTGTTGCCGACACGCGCTGAATTTGCTGGCTGATCTCGCGGATTGCGGTGTGCTCGCCAACAATCCGTGGAAATCCATACCGCGCGGTGTACTCCTCGCGCAGCAGCAGGTTTTCGCGTTGCATTTCCTGTTGCCGCGTCGCTCGCTGCACCAGCAATTTCAGGTGGTCGAGGTCCACTGGCTTCTGAAGAAAGTCGAACGCGCCTTCCTTCATCGCCGAGACCGCTTCCTCGACAGATCCGAATGCCGTCAAAAGCAGCACCGGGATCGTCGCGTCCGCCTGTTTCGATTCGCGCAGGACGTCGAGCCCGGAGGCTCCCGGCATTTTCAAATCGGTGATCACCATCAGGTAGCGCCGCGCGCGCACCTTTTGAATCGCTGTAGTTCCGTCCGGAGCTTCGTCCACGGTGTGGCCCGCGCGCTCCAATGCCTTCTTGAGCATGGCGCGCAGCTCGTTCTTATCTTCAACAAGGAGCAGTGGTTCCATCTCCATTGTTTCTACCACGAATTAAGGGGCATTCCGGTGAGAACGCTCAGCAGGTGTGTAGAGAAGGGAAGTAACCACATGGGACGAAACACGAAATTGGAAACTCGAAAAACGAAATTCGGAACACAAAATTCAATACCCGCACCACTGACGCAGCGAGTTTCGATTTTCTAATTTCGATTTTCGTATTTCGACTTTACTAACGTGCCCAGCCGGGATCGCCGCCCGACTTTCGCAGATCATCTTCCATATCGGAAAGCTGCTTCTTCAGGTCTTCAATCTGCTGCTTTTTCTGGTCGATTTTAGCGTTCTTATCGTTAATGTCTTTGCGCGTAAATTGCTCGTTCATCGCTTTTGTGGGGTCGTTGTAATACTGGACCTGCGCCTTATCGTCTTCCCGTTGCAGGATGTCTAGCTCTTTTTCCGCAGTCGCAATTTTGTCGTGCTGGTCCTGGAAGCGCTTCCGCCAAGTTTTTTCCGCGTCGTCACCCTTACCGGTGCCATTTGCGGCCGCATCTGGTCCATTGCCTGATGCAGCTTGCGCCCCGCCTGTCACCGGTGCTGGTCCTGCGTCGGGCGAAGGAGTTGCAGGCTTTACGTCGTCGTCCGTGTAAACTTTTTTCGGTTTCGGCGTGGCTTTCTGTTGCTCACGCGCTTTCCGCGCAGCATCCGCAACCGGATCGCCGGACTGCGGTGCCGGACTCGCCTGCGATTGTTGCTGTTGGGCCAACACAGGCAGCGTTGCCAGGCAAAGCCCTGGCAAAAGTATTGCAGCCGCTAGACAGTTACAGTTCTTGATACCCATGGAATACCGCCTCTCCCGGGGTGAGCGGGAATCCCCAGCTTTTAACTTAGATGCTGTCCTTCTTCAATTCTACCGCTTCTGGGGCGCTCCGGCACGCCGGTAGCGTAACTATAAAGGCCGCCCCGCCCTCCGTTCGGTTCCGTGCCTCCACTCGGCCGCCGTGCTGCACAATGATCTTTTGCACCACGGCCAAACCCAGTCCTGTGCCTTTAGCTTTGGTTGTAAAGAATGGCCGAAAAAGTTTGGGCAAATTGGCGGGAGCAATTCCAGCGCCGTTATCGAAAATTGTGATGCGCTGCGTATATGTTTCTTCGTGACGCACTACTTCGCCGCGTAGAATGACCCGCCCGCCGTTTGCTGCACCGACGGAGGCCTCCGCCGCGTTTCGCGCAAGATTCAGTAGCGCTTGCCGCAGCAGTCCTTCATCTCCCGCCACATTACCCATCGGCCCTTCAAAACGAATTCGCACTTGCGGCATGGCCTCCGCCACTTCGGACACCACTCGCTCCACCACTCCTTCGAGCGCCACCGGCTCGCTGGAAATTTCCAAAGGCCTCGCGTACTTCAAAAATTCCGTCACTACGTGCGTAATATTGCGCGTCTGCTCCAGAATCCTCGCCGCCGAATCCGCCACTTCACCAACGCCCGCTTCCGCGTTGATCATCTGCGCATAGCCGGAAATCGTAGCCAGCGCATTCTTGAATTCGTGCGCAATACCAGCCGATAACTCCCCCACCGCCGCCAAGCTCTCTTTCAACTGAATCTGCTGCTGCAACGCCGCCAGCTCCGTTAAATCCGTAAGCAAACAGATCGCGCCATTAATCTTTTCAGTCCCGCGCCGAATCGGTGAAATCGTCACGCCCAGCAGCCTGGATGCGCCTCCCGGAGCTTCGTGCTGGACCTGTTCGCGCCGGAAGATGCTGCCCTTGGTCAGGCATTCGCCAATCAGCCGTGTGAGCTCCGACTTCTCTCCCAGCACCTCGCTGTACCGCCGGAATCCCAGCGTTTGAATCCCCAGCACCTGCTCGGCCGCGGGATTCGCGCTCGAGATAATCCCGGTAGCATTCACCACCACCAGCCCTGCCGGCATGTTGCGCGTAACTTCCTCACTCAACCGTTCCGTATGTTCCGCACGTTCGCGCTCGATCTTGTGCAGTCTTTCGAGTTCTCTCTCCTGATCGCGGAGCTGGCGGATCACACCTTGCATCGATGCCGCCATAAACGCGGATGGATTTTCGGTTCGCGGCGGCGTCATCATGACGTCCGCCTGATGTGATTCTCGTGTGCTCTGATAAAAACGGCGCAGCAGAAGAAATACAATTCCCACCACGGCCAGGATTCCGACCGCCATGCCGGCGGCGATTTCCCAAACGCGTTGTGGGGTCTCGGCTTGTAGTGCTGCGAACGTCATAGCCTGAATCGGCCTCGCATCGGTATGAATCTCAGCGCAGCCTCGGCGCAAGATCAATCGAGAAGGAAGAAAACGCAAAAACAACAATCAGCGCCGCAATTCCCAAAAACGTTCCAAGCGGAAGTTGATACTGGCTGGCAATCACCCAGCGAATCTGATTCACCGTGCCCAGCCCACGCTTGCTGGCCCGCTCCGCGAGCTGGCGTCCCGCTCCCCGCAGGTACATTGTGCCTATCACGGCTATTCCTAAAATGCTTCCCAGTAATGTGCCCAGCAGAATCATAAGAAAGGCATTTCTTATTCCGAGAAACGCTCCGGCCATGGCCATCATTTTTACGTCGCCCATGCCCATGCCATCACGCCGCCGCACCAGCTTGTAAAGTGCCGCCGCTCCCCAAAGCATCAGGCTCCCAAAGGCGGCTCCCAAAAGCGCCTCGATCACTCCCAAAGCTCGTTCTGGCGGCAGCCAGTGGAAAAGCCGCAAGCACAGCAGAAAAGCCGCGCCATCATTTGGCGGCACAAACGCCGAGAAGACTACCCCAGCGGCAAATCCGGGCCAGGTGATCAGGTCGGGAAGCAGGCGTACGCGCAGATCGGTCACCGTCAAAATGATGATCAGACAAATAAAAAACAGCCACTTGATCGTGGCTTGCGTAATCCCAAATTCCAGGTAGCAGCCTACAAATAAGAGTCCAGTAGCAAGCTCAACCAGAGGGTACATCGGCGATATCGGCAGCCCGCAATTTCTGCATTTTCCCCGCAGCCAAAGCCATGCAAATACGGGCACATTGTCGTATGGCTTGATCGGCTTTTCGCATCGCGGACAGCGCGAACCGGGTGAAACAATGGACAGCTCTTCCGGAATGCGCGTGATGCACACATTCAAGAAGCTGCCAATCACGATTCCAAATAGAAAAAAGTAGGCGATGACCACAGTTTGGTAGGCCGCTTTTCGGCCGCACTTAACACTGTCCCACACCTACCTAAGCGCCTCAACAAACGCCGCCCCGCTGCGTGCTCCATTCCTAACGCCTCGTGCGGCTCGCCAGTGGACGATGCGCGGGTGGCCGAGGAAAGCGGCAGCAGAGCTGCCGCACTCCAAACACCTTTCTAAGCCGCGTGAACCTCGGTCTCGGTGCTTGGCCGACCTGCGTTTGCGGTGGTTTGTTTCTTCGGCTGTCGACTGTAAACTGTTAGCTGTCAGCTTCATCTATGCATTGGTTTGAACGCAAAATTCGCCGTTACGAGCACCGCCGCTGGACGACCGACGACAACCGTCGGGTGCAGCCCTTTGACTGGGGTCTGGAGCACATTGGCGGCGATCCAGCCGATTCTAGTCCCGGCGAATTTGTACATAACTACGCCAGGAAGGTCATTAATGAGAGTGTCGAGTGGTTCGCCACTACGTCCGCCCAGGACTATGCTCTCGACCATGAAAATGTACTGACATTCACGAGTTCCATCGAATCGGCGTGGCCGGAAAATAACACGGTCTACGCCCAACTCTTTCCTGCCAAGACTTCGACAAACGGAAATCGTAGAGCATCGCCTGCCGTTTTGGTGCTTCCGAACTGGAACGCCAAGTGGCATGGGCAGCGCGGTCTCTGCGAATGGCTTCAACGGATCGGGATCACTGCTCTGAAGATGAGCATGCCCTACCATGACCGGCGCATGGCCAAAGGGCACGAACGCGCCGACCAGGTTTGTGGCCCCAACATTGGTCTCACGCTCCAAGCTAACCGCCAGGCTGTTCTCGATGCACGTCGCTGCCTGCGCTGGCTCGAGCAGCGTGGTCACAACCGGCTCGGCATTCTTGGCACCAGCCTCGGCTCGTCTGTTGGCTACATCACGCTCATGCACGACGAAGCCGTCAAAGCCGGGGGCTTCTTCCACTTTTCCACGTACTACGCCGACGTGATCAGCCAAGGGATAACCACGAACCACGTCTGGGAGGGTCTGCGCAACCACGTTACGGTGGATGAACTCCGCGACTATTGGGCCCCCATTAGCCCGATTCCCTACGTTGAACGAGGCATGGGTGCCGACCGCAAATCATTTCTCGTCTATGGCAAGTACGACCCTACGATGCCTCCCGAGTTAAGCCGCCAAATGCTGGATGCCCTCCGCCGCCACGGAGCCCATCCCCGCAGCTTGCAGCTCCACTGCGGACACTACTCGCTCGAACTACCCCCGTTCAGTTACATCGCTGGGTATCGCATGCTCACCTTTCTCCGCTCCGCTCTGGCCTGAGCCGTCTGCCGGGAGTCTATTTGACAAAGTATGCTCCGGACCCTAAAATGTGTACGCAACAGTATGCAAGGACTCTTACATGCCAGCTCGTAAAGTGGGTATCCGCGAATTTCGCGAAAAACTCGCCACGTTTCTTCTAGATTCGGACGAACCCGTCGCCATCACGCGCCACGGCGACACAGTTGGTTATTATCTTCCGGCTCGTCGAGGTCGGTCCCAAATGGAGCGCGAGGCACTCAAGGAAGCGTCTTCTCGCCTCCAGGCAATGCTCGCCGCGCAGGGCATTTCCGAAGAGGAAATCGTCCGGGACTTTCGCCGCTGGCGCGCCACTAAACGCAAATGAACGTGCACAAGGGCCTCGTCCTCGATGCCAATATTCTCCTCCGCGCCGTCTTTGGCACGCACGTCCGATTTATCCTGGAATCTTTCGAAGATACCGCCAGCTTTTTCTCTCCCGATGTCTGCTTCGAGGACGCTCTGGAATATATCCCCGATATTGCTGCGCGGAGGGGGATTGATGCGACAGTTTGTTTCGAGACTCTGGACGCGATCGGTCAGATTGTTGAATCTGTTGATCGGAGTCTTTACGAAACACATGAGCAGTTAGCCCGGGAGCGCGTTTCGCCGCGTGACCCTGATGATTGGCCTGTTGCCGCCGTCGCCTTGTTATTGGAGCTTCCCATCTGGACCGAAGATCAAGATTTTTTCGGAATAGGTCTCGCATCTTGGACAACAGACAAGGTGCAACTTTATCTGCGCGCCTCTTGACCTCCGCACGCATTGTTAGCCTCAAGCTCTAGTATCATCAACGCATGCAGACATTGCTCGCCGAGGCTTTCGGGCCGTTGGTGGTTGCGTTCATGATTTTCGTGGCTGTTGTTGGCGGCCGGCGGCTGGTGCATCAGTTTCGCAACCGCCTCACTCCGGACCAGATTCAGGCCGCTCGCGATTCTTTCCGCAGCCGGCTCATACATCCGAATCCGTCGCAAGTGGAGCAGGGAATTGCGGTTTCGCTTCCGGAGAGGCTCATCGCTCTTTACGACGATCACGCAACCATCCTCACCGAGCAAATCGAAATCCGGCGCCCGGCTGCCAATCCCGAAAATCCGGCCGAACTGCAAAACCCGGCTGAATGGATCGAAGCATTTCTTCCTCTCGATCTTGAGAGCCAAAAATATGCTGTCGATTTGCCCGCGCAAGGATGGGGCAAAGGTTTCTCGTTTGCCACGGATGGCGAGGGCAATTTCTATTGGATACCTGCCGGCGAGTCTCGTCAGGCTGACGCGCCCGTTTTCTTCGCGCATACCGATCCGCCAGCCAACGAGCAGGTCGCCGCATCTCTCGAGGAATTCCTTTCTTGGCCGCGCATCGTCCATTCAACGGAGGCAGAAATAAATCCATGAAGGCCATTCTTTTCGGAGCGAGAGGGATGGTCGGCCAGGGAGTCTTCCGCGAGTGCCTCCTCGACCCTAGCGTCGAGCAAGTGCTCTCGATCAACCGCAGTCCATCCGGCCAGCAGAACGCCAAGCTCACGGAGATAGTCCATAAGGATTTTTTCAATTTCACCGCCGTCGAATCTCAACTCACCAGCTACGACGCCTGTTTCTACTGCGCCGGGCCTTCTGCGGCTGGTATGACCGAGGACGACTATTTTCATGCGACCTATGACACGACCTTGGCTGCGGCGCGGACTCTCGCTCGCGTAAATCCTGCGATGACATTTATTTACATTTCCGGCGCAGCAACGGACAGTACCGAAAAGGGCCGCACCATGTGGGCACGCGTGAAGGGCAAAACGGAGAACGCGCTACTTCGCCTGCCCTTCAAAGCTGCCTATATGTTCCGCCCCGGCATCATCCAGCCGCTGCACGGCATTCAGTCAAGAACGAGCGGCTATCGCGTCTTCTGCGCCGTAGCAAAGCCGCTCCTGCCACTTCTGAGATGGCTGTTCCCGCAATACGTCACCACGACCGAGCTTTTGGGCCGAGCCATGATCCGCGTGGCCCAAAACGGCTACCCAAAACGCATTCTTGAGACGCGAGACATCAATCAGGCTAGCCTTGGGTAATGGTGAGAAGTGGCGGGGCGGCTGATCAGAGTGCACTATGCTGGCAGCCAGGTCCACGGTTAGGCATTTGCCTGCAATTTTCCAAGTTCAGATAGCCACTGACCACTTGAGCATTTAGACCCGAAGTACCATTGGCTGCCACTTGCCTCCCTCATAGCCTGAATTGAGAACTCAACACTATTTTGGGGGTGCGACCATGCGAAAGCAGCTCATTCCCTTGGCGGCTGTGGCGTTGTGCTGGGCAAGCTGCTATGGCGCCCAAGCGCAAGATCCCGTTCCAAATCCCCCGGCACCCGAAGCCAAGAGCGCCGCGCAGCCCGCGTCCCAGCAGTTAACCGATGCTTCCTCCTCCGACCAACCGGTATCCCTGGCCGATATGGCACGCGTGGCCCGCGGCAAAAAACAAACGGAGACAAAGCCTGCGCCTAAATCTCTCAAACTTTTGGACGACGATAATATGCCTCGTGGCGTCTACGACGCGGATTCGCCGCCTGCCAAACTCGCTGCCCTAGACTCTCGGGCTCCCGCTTCGCCTCCGGCTGGAGGTCCTTTCCCCGAGTTGCACGGCAAAGTGGTTCTACTGGACTTTTGGGCTTCGTGGTGCGGCCCTTGCCGAAACGCGTTGCCTAACCTGAAGCGTCTTCAGGCAGTTTACGGAGGTGCCGATTTCGTGGTTGTGAGCATCAGCGAGGATGACGACGAGGTCGATTGGAAAACCTTCGTGGCCGGCCACAACATGTCGTGGCCTCAGCGGCTCGATGCCGATAGCAGCCTACAACATCAATTCGGAGTGAACGCTCTTCCGACCTACATCATGCTTGGCCGGGACGGATCGGTGGTACAGAAATTCGTCGGCGAAGAAATGGCGGAATCCATCGTTGAGCGGGTCGGCCCTGACCTAAAGAAAAGCCTCGCTGCCAAGCCTTGAAGCAAGCGCACTTTCTCCTTAGCTCCGGTTTGCGAAGGCTTGAATTAATAAGAGAGTCGATCAGCGCAGAATATTGGCGAGGACACCCTCGCCCACGATTGCCGAAACTGCTTCGATATCCGTTGCCAACTGGCGATCCTGCGTGACTGCCGCCGACTTCGTACGAATCGTTTCGTACGCTTTGGTCGCGAGAGTGCCTGTTTTTAGCGGCGCTAGCAGATCGATTCCCTGGCAGGCGCAAAGCAGTTCGATGGCGATCGTATGGCGCAAATTATCGAGCATACGTCCAAGCCGGCGCGCGCCGCTCATTCCCATGGAGACGTAGTCTTCCTGATTGCCCGAGGTTGAAATCGAGTCCACGGAATGGGGTACTGCTAGAGCTTTGTTTTCGCTGGTGAGTGCGGCTGCGGTGACTTGCGCGATCATGAAGCCGGAATTCAGTCCGGGCTCCGGAGTGAGAAATGCCGGGAGCATGCTTGTGAGCGGATTAGTCATCTGCTCGATGCGGCGTTCGGAAATGCCGCCGAGCGTGGCCAGCGCTATCGCGACTTGGTCAGCGGCCATGGCGAGAGGCTGGCCATGAAAGTTTCCGCCGCTGATGATGTCGCCGCCGTCTTCCTTTACAAAAACAAGGGGATTGTCTGTGGCGCTGTTTAGTTCCACGGCGGCCATTTCGCGCGCTTGCGAGAGCGAATCGCGCACCGCTCCATGGACTTGGGGAGTGCACCGCACGCTGTAAGCATCCTGGACGCGCGGATCTTTTTCCGGTGAGCGGTGCGATTCGCGGATTTGGCTGCCTTCGTTCAGATGAGCAAGATTTCGAGCGGTAGTGGCGGCGCCGGTGTACGCGCGGGCGTGCATGATGCGCGCGTCGAATGCACCAGGGCTGCCGCGGAGCGCGTCTAGTGAAAGAGCGGCGGCAACATCGGCGCTGTCGATGAGAATATCCGCATCGCGTAGCGCCAGACTGAGAAGCGCAAGCATTCCTTGCGTGCCGTTCAGAAGCGAGAGCCCTTCTTTGGCTTCCAGCGCGACGGGTACGATTGCCGCGCGGCGCATGGCTTCGCCTCCATCGAGAATTTCGCCCTTGTAGGCGGCGCGGCCTTCGCCGATCACAACGTGCGCCAAGTGCGCGAGGGGTGCAAGGTCGCCGGAAGCGCCGACCGATCCTTGCGAGGGAATCACTGGATGCACTTTTGCATTCAGCATGGCGCAGAGCGTCTCGACAATCAGAGGGCGGACTCCGCTCAGTCCCTTAGCGAGAGCATTGGAGCGGAGGAGCATCATTGCGCGCGTTTCCGCTTCGCCGAGCGGGGCGCCGACGCCGCAACAATGAGAGCGCACGAGATTTACTTGCAACGTTCGCACTTGCTTAGGTGAGATGCGCACCGATGCGAGCTTGCCGAATCCTGTGTTGATGCCATAGGCAGTCGCTCCGGAAGCAACGAGTTGATCAACCACGGCGCGGGAACTTTTCATTCGTTCGACGGCGGCTGGCGCAAGGCTGACGGCGTGGCCGTGCAGTGCAACGCGATAGAGTTGTTCGAATGTTAGATCGTTGCCATTCAGAAGAATATTCGCGGAGGTGCTCATGCTTCGCTCCGATCGGGCTGCGGCGCCGCGACCGAATCAAAAACGGTGTGGTATTTGGCTGGAAGCAATTTGGGGCGGCCGTTGCTTCCGCAAATGATGTGTGTGGTTTCGCCCGTCGCGAGCACTTTGCCGTCGGCCTCGCGAATCACTTCGTAGGAAAACTTCACGATGCGATTGCGCGATTCCGCGATGCGCGTTCGGATGCGGAGCACTTCGTCATACTTCGCTGACAAGAGATACCGGCAATGGGCGTCCGCTACGACGATGTGGCAATCGTCTTCGATTTCCATGCGTTTGTATTCGATGCCCAGCGCGCGAATCAACTCGACGCGGCCCACCTCAAACCACACGAGATAGTTGGCGTGATAGACCACGCCCATCTGATCGGTTTCGGCGTAGCGCACGCGTACTGTCGCGTCGTGGTATTCGATCATTCTCATGTCCTGTGAATCGAGGCGTTCGCCGGCGCGGATCATTCCACGTCCGTGCTCCAAACGGGCTTGCGTTTTTCGAGAAAGGAGGCGAGGCCTTCTTTGAAGTCGGCGGTGCAACGGATGCGCGCGTTTTCCAGGATGGCGCGTTCCAGATCTTCATCTACGCTGGCAGCAGCTGCGGAAGTGAGAAGCCGCTTCGCGCGCGTCAGGCTCACAGGACTGGCGGCAATTAGGACTTCCGCCAGCTCCCGTGCGCGTTGCATGAGGTGTTCGCGCGGAACGATTTCGGTGATGAGTCCCAGGCTTAGTGCTTCCGGCGCTTCTACGAGGCGGCCGGTTAAGAGCAGGTTGCGTGCCTGCTTGTCGCCTATTTGGCGAGTGAGAAAAACGGAAACGATGGCTGGCAGAAATCCGATCTTCACCTCGGTATAGCCGAACTTTGCTTCTGGAACCGCGAGCGTGAAATCGCACAGCGTGGCGATGCCACAGCCGCCCGCGAGTGCAGCGCCGTTCACCGCAGCGATCAACGGTTTCGAAAAACCCCAAATGCGGCGGAACATTTTGCCCATGCGGCGGGAATCGTCCATATTTTCCGCGGAGGACTGGTTTGCTATGTCGGAGAGCATTTCCAAGTCCATGCCTGCGCAGAATGATTTCCCTGCGCCAGTGAAGATTGCAACTCTCGTGCGGCCGTTCTCAATTTCGTCAAGCGCGGATTGAATTTCAGAGACCATCTTCGAGTTGATAGCGTTGCGTTTGTCGGGGCGGTTGAGCGTCAGAGTGGCCAGTTGGCCGGTGAATTCTAGAGTCAGTGTTTCATACATGTCGACGCTCCATATATCCAACTACGCGCCTGCTGCGATTTGCGCGCTGTGCGAGGCCGCAACAAAAAAGGCCGCAGACCGATGTCCGGGTAGGACTGGCGCAGCATGCTGCGCCACTACAAGGCATGTTCGCCCGGTGAAAGGATTCTAATTCACAAGAGGGGCATGTGCATACTTCGCGCGAATTTCGTTGGTCATGGCGAGCAGGGTTCCAAGCCGTTCGGGGAGGATGCCGGGATCGGCGCCAGCTTTTTTCAGTGCGGCCAGAACGTCTTCGGTGGCGATGTTGCCAACGAGATTGTCTCCCGCGAAGGGGCAGCCGCCCAGGCCTGTTAGTGCGCTATCGAATCGACGGCAGCCGGCTTCGTAGGCGGCGAGGATTTTTGCTTCGGCATCTTCGGGTCTGCTATGCAGATGTACGCCGAGTTCCATTCCTGTAGCGTGGTCTTTTAGTTCGCGATACAGACCGCCGACGAGTTCTGGCGAAGCTGTACCCACCGTATCCGCGAGCGACACTGTTCGCACGCGAATTCCTTTCAGCCAGTCGAGCGCATCGGTGACGATTTCCGCTCCCCAGGGTTCGTCGTACGGGTTGCCAAACGCCATGGAAATGTAAACAACGAGGTCTTTCTTTGCAGCAAGAGTTTCTTTGCGCAGTTTTTCGACGAGCAGGCGTGATTCGTTTTTCGTCATGTTGGCGTTGGCACGTCGAAAATACGCCGAGATTGAATAGGGGTAGCCGATCGTTGTGACTCCGGGTGTCGCGAGCGCTCGCTCTAACCCTTTTTCATTAACAACGATCCCAATGATTTCCGGCCGCTCGCCATCATCTGGAAGGGAAGCGCTGAGTTTCGCCATGACGTCTTCGGAGTCAGCCATTTGCTTCACGTGTTTCGGGGAAACAAAACTCACCGCGTCAATGTGCTTGAAGCCCGCAAGCACAAGCTGCTTCAAGTATTCGGCCTTGTACTCCGTGGGAATGAGATCCGGCAGTCCTTGCCATGCGTCTCGCGGACATTCGATGAGTTTTACCGATTCCATTTAGCCTCGATCGTTTCTAGAGCTTACAGCTGACAGCCGACAGCTAACAGAAAGAAAAGAAAAAATTGGAAGTGTCAGTTCAACTTGCCGGCTCGCGTTATATCAGGGCCTCGAGCGATAGTGGCGCGCAGCCCAGACAGCATGCGAAGGATTTCGGAGACTTCTTTTAGATAGCGGGATGCGGCTGGCGGCTGAATGTAGCCGAGATCTCGGCGGAGCATGAGCAGATATTCGGTTTCCGCGAGTGAGCCTTCGGCCATATTCAAGAAGCGTGAAAAATCGGTTTCGCTTTGCCGCTTTGAGCCTTCAGCAATATTTGTTGGAACGGAGGCGGCGGCTCGGCGCAATTGCGAGGTGAGACCAAATAGCTCGAATTTTGGAAAGCCAACACTCGCGTTGTAAATAGCGAGCACGAGTTTGTGGCTGCGCTGCCATACGAGCAATTTTGTAAAATGTTGCATGATCTAAAATATTCTCTCCTCTTGCTGTGAGCTGTCGGCTGTCAGCTTTTAGCCCTAGGTTTGCAGAACTCCGGTTTTAAATTCGCGAATGTCGGGATTTAGCGCAGCGGCTTCGAGGGCGCTGATCAAGGCGTCGCGGGTGTGGGCGGGATCGATGATGGCATCCACCCAGAGGCGGGCGGCTGCGTAGCGCGGGTCGGTTTGGTGTCCGTAGGTGGCTTTGACGCTTTCTAGCATTTCTTTGCGGGCTTTTTCGTCGACTTTTTTACCTTCGCGCTCGAGTTGCTTGAGTTTGATTTCGGCTAGCGTGTTGGCGGCGGCGTCGCCACTCATCACAGCAAATTTTGCGGTGGGCCAAGCGAACATGAAGCGTGGGTCGTAGGCTTTGCCGCACATGGCGTAATTTCCGGCGCCGAAGCTTCCGCCGCAAATTACTGTGATTTTTGGAACGACACTGTTGGCGACGGCGTTGACCATTTTTGCGCCGGCGCGGATGATGCCACTCCACTCGGCGTCTTTGCCGACCATGAAGCCGTTTACGTCGTGCAGAAAAATGAGCGGGATGCGGTTTTGGTTGCAGTCGAGAATAAAGCGCGCGGCTTTTTCGGCGGATTCGGTGTAAATCACGCCACCGAATTCCATGCGCTTTTGGTCGGACCCCTTCGCCTGGGTTTGGACATGCTTTTTTTGGTTTGCGACGATGCCGATGGCCCATCCGCCGATGCGTGCGTAGCCGCAAAGGACCGTCTCGCCGTATTCGGCGCGATATTCTTCAAATTCGCTGGCGTCCACGATGCGGGCGATGATTTCACGCATGTCGTATTGTTTGGCGGGATCGCCGGAGAAGATTCCGTAGATTTCATCGGCTGGATAAAGCGGTTCGCGCGGGGCGACGTGGCTGAAGGGCGAAGGATTGGCTGCGCCCATCTTGTCGACCAGCGCGCGAATTCTTGCGATGCACGCATCGTCGTCGGGCTCGCGAAAATCTACTGTACCGCTAATCTGCGAGTGCATTTTCGCGCCGCCCAAATCTTCGGCGGAAGTGACTTGTCCAATGGCCGCCTGCACCAGTGCTGGTCCGGCCAAGAATAATCCGGAACCTTCCGTCATCAGGATGTGATCGCACATCAGAGGCAGGTAGGCGCCGCCCGCCACGCACATGCCCATGATGGCGGCGAGTTGAGGAATGCCCATCGCGCTCATCACCGCGTTGTTGCGGAAGACGCGGCCGAAATCGTCGGTATCGGGGAAGACGTCTTCCTGCAGCGGCAGAAAAACGCCGGCGGAGTCGACCAGATAAATCGTGGGGATGTGGTTTTCAATGGCGATATTCTGCGCGCGAATGACCTTTTTTGCCGTCATCGGGAAAAACGCGCCGGCTTTCACGGTCGCGTCATTGGCGATGAGCATGAACGTGCGCCCACAAACTTTGGCGAGCCCAGTGATCGTTCCCGCCGAAGGCGCGCCGCCCCACTCCGTGTACATCTCGTAAGCGGCAAAAACTCCAAGTTCGAAGAGTTGGGAACCGGGATCGATCAGCTTCGCGATGCGTTCGCGCGCCGTAAGCCGGCCTTTTTTGTGCTGCGATTCGATGGCTTTCGCGCCGCCGCCCTGGCGAATCTGTTCTTCTTCGTTCTTAATTTTTGTGAGGAGATCAATAATGCGGCGGTGATTTTTTTCGAAGTCGGGCGACTTCGCCTTCACGCTGGTTTTCAGGACGGACGCAGCCACTCGCAGACCTCGCGCAGGGATTCAGACCGGCGCGCTGAAGCTCCGTCGCACGCCAAGGCAAATAGTATACGGTCCGGCGCAGATTTCCGCGAGCATCGGGCAATTTGGATTTCTGGAGTGAAAACGGCGTGGTTTAGTGCTCCGCGCGGATAGGGCTTTGCTCGGGAGAGTAAATGAGCACGGTGCGGCCGGGAACACCCGCGGACAATTTTCGCAGCACGTAAATGAAGGGACGCGGTGCGTTGCCTTGCGAGTTCGATTCGAGCTGGTAATAGCGGTCTTCGTGACGCACCACTCGCGGTGGAGTCCAATCGGGCTTCGCGCGGCATGAGCGGATTTCCAGAATCTCATCCGAATCTCTTGTCACAAAGTGAAGTTCATCCGGAACCAGGGGCAGCGCAGCCATCAAAGCTCTTTCTCTCACGGCGCGGAAGCCGGAGGCTAGATGGCTTTGGGAAAAATTGTCCTTTCCAGCGGATAGAGGATTCCCACCTCGAAGGAATTGGAGATAAGCTTTATCGGCTAGGAAGAGAGGGAGAGTGCCGAGTGTGGTGTCCGTGAACGCCGCGCATAAGCGCACGATGCCTTCAAACCCAAAATATGCAATGAGCCACGTGAGCGGATGAAGGAACATGACGGCGAGGCCCGCGAAGCCAATTGCGTTCGGATTGATCTCCGCGCCGTTCTGGATGGCTGCAAACACAGCATCCGCCGCCCAGTGGGTGACCGAGTACGAATACCAGTAAACGAGCGCTGTGAGTGCAATCAGACATTCCAGAATTCCGCTTAGGAGCATCGCGGGTTTCCAATCCACAGACGCGCGGAATGGGGGCGACTCGCGCCAACGCTTCGGCAGGAAGGCCAGGAATGGTCCGAGTGTATAGCTCAGCATGATGGTTCGCACATTCAGTTTAAGAGTACGGCGCATTCCCAGGAAAGCTTGCAGGATTGAGAACCTAAAAAGTAACCTACGGCGGACCTCTTAACCAAATCGGCCGCGACGTAGAAGAGTTGATGGGATTGACGCAATTTCATGAGGCGTCTAGAATCGATTTGACAGTGCAGCAAAGGCACTGAATCTTTTTGTCGGAGGCGCCTGTGAAAACCTCGGTTGAAATTCTAGTGGGCGGGCGTGTCTCTGGCGAGCTTTCAAATTAGTCAAACGATTTCGCCGAAAGACCTTCCCTCTCCTCCTTTTTCGCTGACAACAGAATCATTGTGTTTGCTTATTGGTCTGGACCTCCGTTCAGGACTTGCGTTTGAGCGAACGCACAGCCGCGTTGCGCTGCCGGAATTTTTCCGGAGCGCGCGCGCATTGCTGCTTGCGAGCGGCGGGAGGATTTTCAAGTGCTAATCCAGGATTTAGGCTGGGATGCGTATTTTGAGGCGTTGTGGAGCGAGAGCGCGCAGGAGGGGTGTGTTCCGGCGCGCGTTGTTTCGCAGCAGCGCGGTTTGTGGCGCGTGGTTGGAGATTTTGAAGAGTGCTGGGCTGAGCCTTCCGGCAAATTTCGCAAAGAGTCTGAAGCCGGCGGAGATTGGCCGGCTGTCGGCGACTGGATTTCGGCGGAGCTTCGATCTGAAAAACAGAACGCTCTCATCCAGAGCGTCTTGACGCGACGCAGCCGGTTTGTGCGCAAAGTCGCCGGGAAGCAAGTCGCGGAGCAAGTGATCGTTGCAAATATCGATGTTGCGTTGATCGTGGCGGCGCTTGACGGCGATTTCAACGTGCGGCGCATCGAGCGATATCTGACACAGTGTTGGGAGTCGGGGGCGCGGCCGGCAATTGTTCTGAACAAAGCAGATGCATGCGCGGAATCCAGAGAACTTGCGGCTGAGATAGAGGGAATCGCCATGGGTGCGCCCATTTTTCTCGTCAGTGCGAAAACGGGAGAAGGGCTCGATGCGTTGGAGGCAAGTTTCAGGAAAGGCCAGACGATTGTTCTACTTGGCTCTTCCGGAGTAGGAAAGTCCTCGCTGGTGAATTGTTTATTGCAAGAGGATCGGCAGGCCACGTTCGCGGTGCGGGCGAGCGACAGTCGCGGAAGGCACACAACCACGTCGCGAGAGCTGTTTGTCACGCCGAGCGGCGCGCTGATCATCGACACGCCCGGCTTGCGTGAGCTTCAGTTGTGGAACGCGGCGGATGGATTGACGCAAACATTCGCGGACGTTGATGAACTTGCCGCGCAATGCCGGTTCACCGATTGCCAGCACCAGCAAGAACCAGGCTGCGCGGTGCAAACCGCGATCGCCGAGAGTATGCTTGACGCTGAGCGGTTGGAAAGCTGGCGCAAACTTCAGCGCGAACAGGAATTTCTTGCGCGAAAAGTAGATCCCGAAATTGGCGCTGCACAAAAGAAACGTATTAAAATAATAATGCGTCGAGTAAAGAAGAACTACCAGAACCGGGACAAAGGAAAAAACTAGCCCTAGAACATGCGAGAGTTACTTCTAAATTTGGAGCTGGCTCGGCGTGTGGAGTTGGCGGAAGCGCAAGCGGCCGTCGAATGCGCTGAGGCGCTTGGACGGTTCCGGCCTACAAGCGGGGCGGCAGTTCGACGCGTTGCCGGGGGATTTGCGGTGTATTGCGGGAAGGATTCGCCCATCACGCAGGCGGTGGGGATGGGGCTTGACGGGCCGGTGAGCACGGAAGAGTTTGATCGGCTTGAGGAGTTTTACCGCAGCCGTGAAGAAACGGTGCGCGTGGAAACTTGTCCTCTAGCCGATTCTTCTTTCATCGAACAATTTGCGCAGCGCGGCTATCACGTCACGGAATTTTCGAACGTCATGGCGCGGCTCGTGAGCCCCGACGAGACGTGTCCTGAGCCTCCTGAGGGCGTGACCATCGAAAAAATTGGCAAGGACCAGATCGATGTGTGGACGCTGACGGTTTCGCAGGGATTCGCGGAAAAATTTTCGGTTTCGCAGGAATTGCTGGAAGTGATGAAGCTGTTTGCGTTCGGGCCGAAGACGGAATGTTATTTAGCGCGCGTGGACGGGAAGATTGCGGGCGGCGGGACATTGGCGTTACATGATGGCGTAGCGGGATTGTTTGGCGCGAGTACTTTGCCGGTGGCGCGGAAGCGCGGCGTGCAGACGGCGTTGCTGCAGAGGCGGCTGGCGCGCGCGTCGCAGGCTGGGAGCGATCTGGCGGTGAGCATCGCGCAGCCGGGAAGCATCTCGCAGCGGAATATTGTGCTGCAGGGATTTCAGGTGCTGTACACGCGGGTGAAGTTTGAGAAGGCAATGAACCCGTAGAATAGAGACGGGGGATTGCGTGCTAGCACAAAAGAAAAAACGGATTCCTCGCTGCGCTCGGAATGACAAATTAAACCATCCAGATGATTAGCGGGCTAGGCGCTTGTGGATGAATTCGACTATGTCTTGGGTGGAAGTGCCAGGTAAAAAAATTTCGGCGATGCCGGATTGTTTCATGGCGGGTATGTCGGCTTCAGGAATGATGCCGCCGACGAGAACAGTGACGTCGTTCATTCCTTTTTCGCGAAGCAGGTTCATGAGCTGCGGGCAGATAGTGTTGTGCGCGCCAGAGAGGATCGAGAGGCCGATGACGTCGACGTCTTCCTGGACGGCGGCAGAGGCGATCATCTCGGGGGTTTGGCGGAGGCCGGTATAGATTACTTCCATGCCGGCGTCACGCAGCGCGCGGGCGATAATTTTTGCACCGCGGTCGTGGCCATCCAGGCCAGGTTTAGCGATCAACACTCGAATCTTCTTTTCAGGCATTCTTCTCTGTGTCCTCTGTGTTCTCTGCGGTCTCTGTGTAAATGTTTTTCTTTATTTGGGAAGCATATATACAAATCGCTTGATACCGTCCCTCAAGATTGTCACATTGAAATTGATTAACAGTCCCACAGGATAGCCGGACAAACGCAAGTAGGTAAGCATGATTGCCTCATGGACAGGCGCAAACGCTTCAATACATTTCAGTTCGACGACCACTTTATCTTCCACAACCAGGTCGAGTCGATAGCCACATTCGAGCTTCACATCTTTGTAAACAACCGGGACCGGGAGCTGGCGATTAATCTTCAGATTACGTAAAGAAAGTTCCCGGCAAAGGCACTCTTCATATGCGGATTCTAGCAAGCCCGGGCCTAAGAGGCGATGGACCTCGATGGCTGCGCCGATGATTTGGTGGGTTAGTTCGTTATGGCTCATACAAGAAAGGAATTTACACAGAGTTCACGGAGAACACAGAGAGCACAGAGAAAATCTCAGGTGATGGCGACTTCTTCGTATGTGCCGAAGACTTCGCGGAGGGTGTCGCAGACTTCGCCTACGGTGGCGTAGGCTTTTACGGCGTCGAACAGGAAGGGCATCAGGTTGTCTTTGCCCTCGGCGGCTTTGCGGAGGGCGGCCAGGCGGCGGTCGACTTCGGCTTTGGAGCGATCCGCGCGGAGTTTGGAGAGGCGTTCGGCTTGGCGGCGGGCAACGCTTTCATCGATTTGGAGGATGTCCAGAGGCTTTTCTGCTGCGACGTAATCATTGACGCCGACGATGATCTTTTCTTTTTTGTCGACGGCCACCTGATATTTGTAGGAGGCTTCGGCGATTTCGCGCTGCGGATAGCTACGCTCAATGGCGGCGACCATTCCGCCCATGGCGTCGATTTTTTCGATGTAGTCCCACGCGCCGCGCTCGACTTCGTTTGTCAATGTTTCCACAAAATACGAACCACCGAGCGGATCAACCGTGTTCGTAACGCCGGTTTCGTGGGCAATGATTTGCTGGGTCCGGAGCGCAATGGTTGCGGCGAATTCGGTGGGCAGCGCCCACGCCTCGTCCAGAGAATTGGTGTGCAGCGACTGCGTGCCGCCGAGAACGGCTGCTAACGCTTGGATCGCGGTGCGGACTACGTTGTTGTACGGTTGCTGGGCGGTCAACGAACAGCCTGCCGTTTGCGTGTGGAAGCGCAGCGCCCAGGTACGCGGGTTCTTCGAACCGTAGCGTTCGACCATCGCCTTGTGCCAGATTCGGCGTGCGGCGCGGTACTTGGCGATTTCTTCGAAGAAATCATTGTGCGCATTGAAAAAGAAGGAGAGCTGTGGGACGAATTGATCCACTTCAAGCCCGCGGCGCATGCCATATTCGACGTATTCCATGCCATCGCGCAGAGTGAACGCCAATTCTTGAATGGCAGTCGAGCCTGCTTCGCGAATGTGGTAGCCGCTGATCGAAATGGGGTTGAACTTGGGTGTGTTCTTCACGCCAAATTCAAAGGTGTCGATAACCAGCCGCATCGACGGCTCGGGCGGATAGATGTATTCCTTCTGCGCGATGTATTCCTTGAGAATGTCGTTCTGCAATGTGCCTGAAAGTTTTTTCCAGTCGGCGCCCTGCTTTTCGGCGACGGCGAGATACATCGCCCAGATGACCGCGGCGGGAGAATTGATGGTCATTGAAGTTGTGACGTTAGCGAGCGGGATTTTGTCGAACAGTACTTCCATGTCAGCGAGAGAACTGATGGCCACGCCACATTTACCGACTTCGCCTTCGGAGAGCGGATGGTCGGAATCATAGCCCATCAAAGTGGGCAGATCGAAGGCAGTCGAGAGGCCGGTCTGGCCTTGCGCCAGCAGGTAGCGAAACCGCTGGTTGGTGTCTTCCGCAGTGCCGAAACCCGCAAATTGGCGCATGGTCCAGAGCCGGCCGCGATGCATCGTGGAGTGAATACCGCGGGTGTAAGGAGGCTCTCCTGGAAAGCCCAAGTCGCGATTGGGATCCCAGCCAGGCAAATCGGCGGGCGTGTATAGACGCCGTATTGGATATCCAGAAATTGTGGTGAATTCAGACTGGCGTTCGGGGCTTTTTTCGAGCGTGGGGCGAAGTGTGTTTTCTTCCCAGGCGCGTTCTTGGGCAGATGGTTCGCGCGGGGCAGCTGGAACGTCGCCGGTGGTGATGGTCGAAGTCGTTCCCTTGACCTTATCGCTCATGGCTGACGCTCCCCGGTGCTTGCGCGTTCCTATACGAAGCTCAAAAGAACGCGTAATTCCATGCTAAGCGAAAGCGAAAAGCGGGGCAAGGGGACTGGATTCTGGCGCGGCGCAGAAGGTAGCAGAAAAGAAAAAACGAGGCCGGAGAAGGTTGCAGTCCCTCTCCGGCCTCGTTCCAGAAATTACCGCTTGCCTCCTCCATCGCTCAAACTCTTGAAGAGCTCGTCTGTGCCGACGACCTTTCCGTGGAGAGTGCCGGGGATCAGCGTATCGCGTTCGACTTCACCGGACTTACCGTCGGCGATGGTGACGTGATTAACCTCGAGAGTGCGGCCGACCGCGCGTTCATAGCCAGCTTTTGCCTCTTCGAGATTGGCGAGTGCACGGATTTCATTACCTTGTGCGAGGGTGAGGTCGCGCTGTGTCTGGATGACGGTGTAAACGGTGGAAGCGCCGAGCTGATACTTCTTCTGTTCAGCGTCAAATGTTTGCTGTTGAAGCTCGCGGGCCTTCACAGCGGCGGCGACTTGAGCTCGGCCTTGCGTGAGTGCAATGTAGGAGTTGCGTACATCGAGGAGCGCGGCGTTTCGCAGTTGCCGCTCCGTTGTTTGCAATTGTCGCTGGGATAGAATGGCACGTGCGTATTCCGCTTGGGCCGCGCGGTTGCGCAAAGGAAGTGTCAAAGTCAATTGACCTGCATATTCCGGAAGGACGTTGTGAAAGATCTGGTTTTGCGCGGTGCCAAAGCCCTGCTGCATGGTGCCGGTGACGGGCGCCGTGGAGGCACCAACGAAAATGGGGGCTCCATTGTTGAGAACCGGAGTGCCGGTTGCATCGACGATGGGGACTCCGCTGCTCACGACTGTGGAGGGGCCGAGGATAGATGAATTTCCCGCCAGACCTTGGGACTCGTAAAAACCGCCGACCGACAGCGTTGGAAGAAGGGCATTGCGGTTCGCTTTTACATCGATTTCCGCATTCAGCAAGTTTAAGGCTTCTTCCTGGAGTTCCGGCCGTTTCGCAAAAGCCTCCTTGATCGCATCTTCGAAGGATGCGGCTTCAATGGATGCGGGCTGTTTCGGCAGGTCGGTGGGAATGATTTGTACGTTGATTATGTTCGCTGCCAACGGATCCTTGGAGATGGCATTTTTCAGGATTTGTTCATCTTGAAGCTGGACTGTTTGCGCGAAGATGAGGTTCTGAGTGTCGGTGGCTAATTCGGATTCCGACCGAGTCACATCGAGCGGGGCCAAGCTGCCGATTTCGAGTTGTTTCTTATTGTCATCGTAGAGCTTTTGGGCGACGGTGACCGCCTGCTGATTGACTCTGACGTTTTCCCGCGCGTAGACCAGCTCCCAGTAATCGGTGATAGTGCTCGTAATCGTTGTGATGGCCTGCGCCGTGAAAGCCCAATCCGCGATCTTGCGATTGTTTTTTGCGATGCGAATGTTGCGCGTGCCCATGGCCAGTCCGAAGCCGTTCAAAAGAGGCTGGGTGAAGGAAACGGAGAGTAGCGACTGCACATAAGGGTTCAACAAGTTGGCGCCGGCAGTGGAACTGCTGCGATTATTATCCCAAGCGACGCTGAAATTGGTTCCCGTCTCGAATGTTTGCGAATAGGAGTTGTTGAATTGCGTCGAGTGGGAAAGGATCGAGGTGAATCCAGATTGTATGCCATTACCTGTCGTAAATGGGTTATTCACCGGAGTAGTAATGGAGGCAATAGATGCGCTGCTCTGGATGATGGGATCAAAGGTCGTGATGGTGAGAGCAAACGGATTGATGGCTGCGGAGGAGGCCGAGATGGTGGCTCCTGGTGTGCCGAAGCCGCCTTGGCCCGACGTGGCATTGAGAATGCCGGCGTCGGCCATCCAGGGATAGTATCGCTGCACGGCGATGTCCATGCTGTTTTCCAGCGCAAGTTCGACAGTGTCCTGGAGAGTCAACTCCAGTTTGCCGTCATGGATGAGTTGATCGAGACGCGGCGAATTCATGAGCATGGGCTGATCCACATGAATCGGTTCGTAGGGCTTGAGAATGTTGGGAAAGGCGCTTGGACCATGCGTGTAATTATGAGCTGCCACGCCCAAAGAAGAGACCGGTGCGATTGAGGAACCATCAGCCGCGGTCGTCGGCGCAGGATTCGACGGCGGGTTCTGGGCAGGGGTTTGCGCGAGAAGCGGCCCCCCAGCCAAAAGAGCTGCCAAAAACGTAGCAAACAGTGATCGGGCCCATTGCGAAGCTGTCCTACGTGTAGCTGCCCCCAAGATGGACCGCTTCAAGGTCGCCCTCAGTGTCGTCATAATGATCTTTACCCCTCGAGATTCTGTCCCAGCGGGACGTTGTATTTTGACCTAACTCTTTAAAACGCTCGAACTATGGATTTTGTTTCATTTGCGGGCTGATTTTGGAGGCAAGCAGAGCAATAAACCCTGTGCCTTGAACCAGAAACGTGGCCGCGTTAGGTACATTGAGGATAATGGACAAGGGGGAGGCAAGACAAGGATTTGACGTAACTAAGGGAGAAATTAAGGCTTTTTGCGGGTACTTGGATTGGACTAAGCGGGTTGTGATGAAGTGCGCCGCGCCGGAGGGAGTTCCGACGCGGCGCAGCTGCAGAGTTACCGCATACCGCCGGCTTTGAAGAGGTCTTCCGTGCCTACGACCTTGCCATGCAACGTTCCAGGGATCAGAGTGTCGCGTTCGATTTCGCCGGATTTGGCGTCGGCAATGCTGACGTGATTCACGTCCAGAGTGCGCCCGAGCGCTCGCTCGTAATTGGCTTTGGCTTCTTCAAGGTTGGCCAGAGCGCGGAGTTCCGTGCCTTGCGCGGTGATCAGGTCGCGCTGCGTCAAAATGACGTTGTAAACCGTGGACGCGCCAAGACGATATTTCTTCTGCTCGGCGTCGAAGGTTTCCTGTTGAAGCTGGCGCGCTTCGGTGGCGGCGTCCACTTGGGCGCGATCTTGTGTGAGCGCGATATAAGTATTGCGGACATCGAGCAGCGCGGCATTTTTTAATTGCTGCAGAACGGTCTCCTGTTGGCGCTGGGTGAGGATGGCGCGAGCGCTATCAGCCTGAGCGGAACGGTTCCGCAAAGGGAGGCTCAGAGTTAATTGCGCGGAATATTCGGGGAAGCGATTGTGGAAGATTTGGCTTTGGGCTGTTCCGAATCCCTGCTGGGCTGTGCCGGTGACCGTTGCGGTACTCACCGACTCAAATATTGGAGTTGCGACTCCGTTAACGTCGATGGTGACCGGATTGCCGCTGCCGTCGACTATGGGCGCGCCGCTCGTCACTATCGGAGCGCCATTGATCGGAGAATTGCCTGCCAGACCAACGGAGCTGTATTGGCCCTCCAGCGTGAGAGTAGGAAGCAGCGCGTTTTTTGTAGCCTGAATATCTATGCCCGCATTCTTCAAATTATAGAGCTGCTCCTGAAGCTCCGGGCGCTTTGAGAACGCTTCCTGGATGGAATCCTCGAAGGACGGATTTTCGATTGCGGCGGGCTGCTGCGGTTGGTCAATAGTAATGATTTCGAGGTTCACTACGTTCGGAGCCAGGGGGTTCTTGGTGATGGCATTTTTCAGAATCTGTTGGTCTTGTAGCTGAGCGGTTTGTGCCACGATGAGATTCTGGCGGTCTGTTGCTAGTTCGGATTTGGCGCGAGTCACGTCCAGCGGCGCCATGGTGCCGGCGTCGAGCTGCTTTTTGTTGTCATCATAAAGTTTTTGAGAAACGGTGACGGCCTGCTCGTTGACTTTGACGTTTGCGCGCGCGTAGACGAGTTCCCAATACGCAGTGATGGTGGACGTAATCGTGGTGATGGCTTGCGACGCGAAAGCCCAGTCGGCAATTTTGCGGTTGTTTTTTGCTATCCGAATGTTGCGGGTGTTTACGGCGATGCCAAAGCCGTTCAAGAGCGCTTGGGAGAAGCCGATCGTCAAGGTCGACTGAACGGCGGGGTTAAAAAAGTTCTCCGCTGAGTCCGAACTGCTGCGCGTGTTGTCCCAACTGACGAAAAGGTTTGTGCCCGTATCGAAGCCCTGAGAATACTGCGTGTTGAACTCCGTGGTGTGCGTGAAGAGGTCCAGGACGCCGGCCGCGCCGGTGCCCGCAATGAACGGATTGTTGATGGGCGTCGAGGCAGAGCTTATCGCAGCTGTTTGGGTGAATGTCGGGTCGTAGGAGAGTAGGGGAACGCTAGCCGTCGAGGAGTTCAGCAAACTGCCTGGCGTCGCATAGGCCAACGCACCTGATTTCGCTTTGAGAATCGAGGCGTCGGCTATCCACGGATAGTAGCGTTGCACTGCGATGTCGATACTGTTTTCGAGGGCCAGCTCGACGGCGTCCTGCAAAGTCAGCTCCAGCTTGCCGTCGTGGACCAGTTGATCGAGCCGCGGGGAATTGGTGATAACCGGTTGATCGACCTGAATCTGCTGGTACGGCTTGAGGAGACTTGGAAAGGCTTTGGGCCCGTTCGTGAAATTGTATTTCGCAAGGCCCAGGGAGCTTACCGGAGCAATGGACGAGCCCTGCGGCGCTGGCGACGTGGATGGCGCGGGAGCAGGGTTCGACGGAGGGTTCTGCGCGGGGCTTTGCGCAAAGGCAGGCGAAAGCGGACCTGCGATAAGAAGCGCCGCCATCAACATGGCAAGAACGGATCTGGCGGCGAGCAAGACCTGCCGCTTTGCGCACTGGAGTTGACCGGATTGCTTTTTGTCGGCGACCAAAAAGAAAGATTTGATGCGTCCCCATGAAGTTGTCATGACAATTTTATTCCTCGAGATTCTGTCCCTGCGGGACGTATTTGTTTCAAACTGAGCTGATTAAGACCGATTCGATTCTCACTGACATTGTGGAACGTGCCCTGAGCAGGCGTTGGTACACTTAGTTGGCAGGTTTCTTGCCGGGCAGAAGGAAAATTCAGGCTGCATGGCTGAAAGATAGGTCTATTCAGAGGAATCCATCACAGTTTTGACCCGGAAAGTGACCGGAAAGTCTCGGCACAGCCCGGAAAGTCGACCCGCAGTTTAACAGGCACTCCATTCCTTGACAACGCGGCGCACCGCGGCTAGGCTGCTGACGAATAGATGTTTAGTGGTGGTTTGCGGCTGGCCGAAAATGATGCTCTCACGAGAAGAACTGCTGCGTATGTTTGAGTCCGCCGGAGCCATCCGGCATGGCCATTTTGAGCTTTCCAGCGGGCTGCATAGCGGGACCTACGTGCAGTGCGCGCTCGTGCTGCAATACCCTAAATTTGCCGAGAAACTTGGACAGGCCCTGGCCGCGCTGTTTTCTGACGCTATTATTGCTGCTGTTGTTTCCCCTGCATTGGGTGGTGTGGTTATCGGGCAGGAAGTTGCGCGCGCCTTGCCCGAACCAAAAGGCTCCGTAGGCAGGGGAGTGCCGGCTATTTTCGCAGAACGCGACGCGAGCGGCACTATGACTCTGCGCCGCGGATTTTCGCTCAAGCCGGATGAGCACGTGCTGGTAATCGAAGATGTATGGACGACCGGCGGCTCAACGCAGGAAACCATTCAAGTGGTCGAAGAAGCGGGCGGGCGAGTGGTGGCCGCCGGAGCTTTGATTGACCGCAGCGGCGGAACGCTGGAACTCGGAGTTGAGACGCAGGCTTTGTTGGATTTACCCATCGCCAAGTATGAGCCCGAGGATTGCCCGTTGTGTCGCGAAGGCGGCGCGGCCGTGAAGCCGGGCAGCCGATTTGCGCGTACGGCTCCGTGAATGTGACCCACCCAAAGCGCTTGCCAAATCTGACAGTCCCTCTGAAAATCGATCGCTGAGAACAGAAGACTTTCTATTCATGCGCCATTTCAAGCTCACGATCGCTTACGACGGGACCGACTTCCACGGCTGGCAGATTCAGACGAACAAGCCAACGATTCAGGGAGAAATCTCCAGCGTGCTACGGCAGCTCACGCAGGAGAATGTGGTGGTGAATGGCGCTGGGCGTACGGATGCGGGAGTCCACGCGCTTGGGCAGGTGGCTAGCTTTCGAACGCAATCGGGCTTGTCGGCGGGCGAGTTTCAACGTGCTTTGAACGCGCTGCTACCTTCGGCGATTCGCATCGTCGGCTCCGAGGAAGTAGGGCCGGATTTTCACGCGCGTTGGTCGGCGCTTGGAAAAATTTATCGATATCGTTTGTATCGCGGCAAAGTTGTTCCGCCGGCGGTGTGGCGTTACGTGCTGCATTATCCGTTTCCTCTTGATGAAGACGCTATGCGTATCGCAGCGTCTCGCTTTGTCGGTCCGCACGATTTCGCTGCGTTTGCCGCGTCTACCGGCTCGGAGGATGACGACAAAGAACGATCGACGGTGCGCGAGATTTATGAGAGCGAGTTAGTGCGCAGCGACGATGGCGAAGAACTTGTCTATACGGTGCGCGGCCGATCGTTCATGCGCTTTATGGTTCGCAAGATGGTTGGGACGTTGCTCGATGTTGGCAGGGGCAAACTCGTGCCTGACGATATTCCTCGCCTGTATCAGCTGCGCGACCGTTCCAAGTCGGGACCAACCGTGCCGCCGCAGGGGCTGTGCATGGTGCAGGTGATGCATGATGAAGCTTGGCGCGTCGGTGAACCTTAGCGTTCCCTCGTAATAATTCCTCAAGGCCTCTTTGAAATATTCGGCGCAATTAGGCGTCTAGTGGTTGTTCCCTGGGAATTTTTGCTCCCTGGGAGACTTTTTCGGCGGCATGTCCGTATTGGACTTGCACACGGTCGAACCAATTATTCAATAGAGGAAAATCATGAACCACCGCAACTTCCTAATGTTGGCTTGTCTCGCGCTTGCACTGCTCCCAGGCGCGAGCGGCTCGCAAGCGCAGCAAGCACCTGGCCCCGGCGCAAAACCCGCCACCGCTATGCCGGATGAAATTCCTATTCCACCTGCAGCGCAGCCCACCGGTCAATTTAATGTGGAAGCCGCGACCGATGCGTACCTCGCCGAAATTCCCGCAAGTGCGCGGGCCAAGTCCGATGACTACTTTGAAGGCGGCTACTGGTTGATCCTCTGGGATTTTCTTTATGGTGCGGTCATCTATCTTCTGTTGCTGCATTTTCGGTGGTCCGCGATGATGCGCAATCTGGCTGAACGCATTACGCGCTTCAAACCGCTGCAGACGCTGATCTACTGGGTGGAATTGCTCATCGTCACCACGATCCTCGGTGCTCCTCTTGCGATTTACGAAGGCTATTTTCGTGAGCGCCAATACGGGCTCGCCACGCAAACCTTTGGTCCCTGGATGGGCGAACAGTTTGAAATGCTGCTAGTGAATATGGTCATCGGGGGGATCGCCGCGATGGTGCTCTTCGGGGTCGTTCGCCGCGTGCCGCGTACTTGGTGGATCTGGGGAGCCGTCGTCTCCATGTGTTTCTTGGTATTCCTGGTCATGATCGGACCCGTTCTTGTGTTTCCTATCTTCAATAAGTTCACGGTGCTCGATGACCCCAGGGTGACGAAACCCATCCTCAGCCTCGCGCACGCGAATGGCATCGCTGCGGACAAAGTCTATGAGATGGATGCTTCACGCCAGACGACACGTATGAGCGCGAACGTCAGCGGCTTCGGCGGTACTATGCGTATCACTCTGAATGACAATTTGCTGAGCCGTGGCACGCCAGAAGAGATTCAATCCGTCATGGGCCACGAGATGGGCCACTTCGTCCTTCATCACATCGGAAAGGACATTCTGTATTTTTCGGTGGTCATTTTTGTTTTCTTCGCCCTGCTACGATGGTCCCTCGAAAGTGCTTTGGCCCGCTGGGGCGAGCGGTGGCAAATCCGAGGCATTGGAGACACAGCGGTGCTCCCGCTGGTTCTGCTGATCGGTTCCGTGTTTGGTTTCGTGTACACGCCTTTTATCAACACCCACATTCGCACGAATGAATATGAGGCGGACATGTACGGGCTGAACGCTAGCCGGCAACCTGATGGTTTCGCGCGGGCTGCAATCCATCTTGGCGAATATCGCAAGATGAGCCCCAGTCCAGTGGAGGAATGGATTTTCTTCGATCACCCTAGCGGGCGGAATCGCATTAAGGCTGCCATGCGTTGGAAAGCGGAGAACTTGTCGCTGTTCGTTCCGAACACTGTCCAATAATCGCGGATTCCCAAGCGCAGGTTCACTACCGTATCATCGCAGTGTGATCTATAACATTACTACAGCGCAGAAGCGCTTCGAGAAGCTATTGGCTAGAGCATTGGCCGGGAAAGAAGTTATTCTCGCCAGGAAAAACGATCCGGTTGCGGAACTCGTGCCATTGACACCACGGAAGGCCCACCCAAGAAAGCGACGGGACAAAACGAACTGACTGTACAAGCCCGTCTGCCCTGGATGAGTTAGAATTCGCTTATGGCGGCCACGGCTATCCCCGTCGATACGATTCCGTCCATTGATCCTGCTACGGGAAAAATACTTGCTCAATTTGAGAGGACTCTGCCGGAAGCTTTGCCGGAGGTTCTGTCGCGAGCGCGTGCCGCGCAATTGCGGTGGCGCGCATTGCCTGTCGAGAAGCGGTGTACGCGGCTGCGTGTGCTGCGTGACTGCATGATGGCGTCGCGTGATGTGTTGGCCAACGCGGTCGTGGCGGAATCCGGTAAGCCGCGGGTGGAAGCGCTCTTCGCGGATTTATTCGTTGCGCTGGACACTGCGCAATATTTTTCAAAAAGTGGCGCGAAACTTTTGCGATCGGAACGCGTGCCGCACCACAGCAGCGCCGGAAAAGCCAAGTCGGGACGCCTGATTTACGAACCCGTTGGAGTGATCGGCATCATCAGTTCCTGGAACTATCCACTTGCCATTCCCCTGAGCCAGATCATTCCGGCGGTGGCCGCGGGGAACGCCGTGGTCTGCAAGACGAGCGATTTCACTCCTCAATGTGGCGCCCTGATAGAGAAGCTTTTTCTGGATGCTGGTTTCCCCAAGAATCTTGTCACCGTTGTTCAAGGGGGCGGGGAAGTTGGCCAAGCGCTAATTGATGCTGGTCCCGACAAAATTATGTTCACCGGAAGTGTGGCTACGGGCAGGCGCGTCGCGGAGTCGTGTGCCAAAAGGTTAATTCCGAGCGTGCTCGAGCTCGGCGGCAAAGACGCGATGATTGTTCTTGCCGACGCGAACCTCGAAGTTGCCGCGAGCGCGGCAGTTTGGGGCAGCTACACAAATTGCGGACAAGTGTGCTTATCCGTCGAACGGCTTTTCGTGGAGGAGGCCGTCGAAAAGAGATTTGTGGCTCTGTGCATCGAGAAAACGAAAAAGCTGCGGCTCGGTCCAGGGTGTGACCCGGCGTCGGATGTTGGCCCCCTGATACGTCCCGAACATGTGCAACGCATGAGCGATCTCATCGATCACGCCGTTGCGCGCGGTGCTCGCGTGCTTTGCGGAGGTAAGCCACGCCCGGACCTTGGCACAAATTTCTTCGAACCGACGATAATTGCCGGAGTAAATACCTCGATGAGACTTTTTCGAGAGGAAACTTTCGGTCCCATCCTTGTCATTCGGTCGGTGAGAGACGCCGAACAAGCGATTTATTTTGCGAACGAATCAGCTTTCTCACTCGCGGCCAGCGTGTGGACGAGCGACGCCGGGCGCGGGCAAGCCATTGCAGCTCGGCTGCATGCCGGGGCAGTGATGGTTAACGATGCGATCAGTTTCTTTGGCATCGCGGAGGCTCCGCACGGTGGTTCCGGCGCCAGCGGATGGGGACGCACGCACGGCAAAGCAGGCCTGCTGGAGATGGTGCAAACCAAGTACATCGATGTGGACCGTTTGCCGGGGCGCGAAAAGCCGTGGTGGTATCGTTATGGAGCGGATCTGGAACGTGCCGCCGACGGGTTTCTGAAATTTGAGTTTGGCGGGGGACTGACTGCAAAATTGCGCAACGCCCGCAGCGCCTTGAAAACAATGTTCCGCGATCACGGTTTGGAGTGAAACCGTCGTGATGATCCACTCAAGAAAATGGATGAGAGCTCGTCAGGAGTTGTGAGTGAGTGAACAAAATCCAGTATGTCGTCGGTGTGGTAAGGTGGTTGTTGTTAACAAGGCGAAGTATGGGATATTCGAAGGCATGCACTGGATTTGCTTTCATCTCGAATACGAACATGGAGTTCACGATCCCGACGAAGCTTGTGATGATCGCGGATGTTTTTGGAGAAACCCCCAAACAATAGAAAGGACAGACTCAGGGGCGGGGCAATGACGGAACCAATGCAAAACGAATGGATTTATGACTGGAACGTGGCTACGGAGCCGCTCATCGCTCCCGGCACGCGCGTACTGCTGAACGATGAAACACTTCGCGACGGTCTGCAAAATCCGAGCGTGCACGATCCCAGCATCGAAGAAAAAATCGAAATCCTGCACCTGATGGAAGCGCTGGGCATCGATTCGCTCAACATTGGATTGCCTGGTGCCGGCCCTCGCGCCGTCGAGCATGTCGAAGCCCTCGCGCGCGAAATCGTCACCAAACGCATGAAGATCAAGCCTAACTGCGCCGCGCGAACAATCGAAGCCGACATTCGTCCCATCGCCGAAATTTCGCAGCGAGTGGGAATGGCGATTGAAGCCGCGACATTTTTGGGATCAAGCCCCATCCGGCGGCTAGTCGAAGATTGGACTGTCGATCATCTCGAGCGCACAACCGAAAAAGCGGTGATGTTTGCGGTCGAGCACGGCCTTCCGTCCATGTACGTGACGGAAGACACGATTCGCACGGACCCGGACACAGTGAAGCGTCTCTACTCCACGGCGATTCGCAGCGGTGCGCGCGCCATCGTGTTGTGCGACACCGTGGGTCACGCCACTCCAAACGGCGCGTACAACCTCGTGAAATTCGTGATCGAAGAGGTCGTGAAGCCCAGCGGCGAAAAAATTCGCGTGGACTGGCATGGTCACAACGATCGCGGGTTGGCCGTCGCGAATTCTCTGGCAGCGATCGCGGCCGGCGCAGATCAAGTTCACGCCGCGGCCAATTCTCTGGGTGAACGCGTCGGCAACACGCCAATGGAATTGATGCTTGTAAACTTGCGCCTGATGGGCGTCATTCACCAGGACTTGTCGCGGCTCCGGGAGTACTGCGAAAAAGTCGCGACGGCCACGCACACCGTTATTCCGCCGAATTATCCGGTCATCGGCCGCGATGCATTCCGCACGGCAACGGGCGTCCACGCCGCCGCCATCATCAAAGCATTTCATAAGGGAAACGAGGCGCTCGCTGATTCCGTTTATAGCGGCGTGCCTTCGCATCTCTTCGGACTCGAACAGGTGATCGAAATCGGCCCCATGAGCGGCAAGTCCAACGTGCTGTTCTGGCTCGAGCGCCACAAAATTCCAGCCGACGACGCGCTCGTCAATCGCATCTTTGATGCCGCCAAGCAATCTGCTCGCGTCTTGACCGACCCGGAAATCTTGACGCTGTGCTCCGAGGCTACACGGCATTGATCACCGCAACAGCGCGTAGCAGGACAGTGAAACGCGTCCTTGTTTGGGTTATTCTCTTCGCTATGCCGGTTCGCTCTTCTCTCGCCCGACACACTACCCGTTCCGCTTCCTCCATCCAGCTTGGCGAAAACGCACAGGTGCGCGCGGCATTGGCTTGGTTCGCGCCCAATCTAAATTGGATCAATGAGCAGCAATTGCGCCTCACCGAAATTCCCGCGCCTCCTTTTCAGGAGGGCCAGCGCGCGGCAGCCTTCAAAACATTGCTCGCGGCTGCCGGCCTGAATGTTCAGGTCGATGCGATCGGCAACGTGATCGGAGAGCTGCGCGGCGTGAACGAAAAAGAAATCGTGGTGCTCTCTGCGCACTTAGACACGGTCTTTCCGGCGGGCACGGACGTAAAGGTACGCCACGAAGGTAACCGCATGCTCGCGCCTGGAATCTCCGACAACGGCACGGGCCTTGCCGCGCTTGCGGCTATTGCGCGCGCCATTCACGAAGCCCAGATCAAACCGCAGCGCACGATTCTCTTTGTGGGCAACGTCGGCGAAGAAGGCGAAGGTAATCTCCGCGGCATGCGCGCATTGGTCGATGCGTACCACAGCCACCTGAACGCTGTGATCGTTCTCGACGGCGCGAGCACGGATCACGTCACGACTATCGCGCTGGCATCGCGCAGGCTTGAAGTCGTGATCAACGGTCCGGGCGGGCATAGCTGGTCGGACTTCGGAATGCCCAATCCGATCAATGCGCTTGTTCGCGGATCCGTGCGCTTTATCAATACCAAAGTTCCCGCATCGCCGCGCACCACGTTCAATCTTGGACAAATCGAGGGCGGCACATCCATAAATTCCATCCCGTATGAAGCCCGCCTTAAAGTCGACGTGCGCTCGGAAAGTGAAAACGAGCTGGGACGCCTTGAATCCGCTCTGCGCGAATGCATAGCGGCCGGCGTCCGCGACGAAATGGAATCATCGCGAGACCGTTCGAAAGGCAAGCTCGAATGGAAGGTAGAACTGCTCGGCAGCAGGCCCGGTGGCGAATTGGCGGCAGAGTCTCCGCTTCTCGCGGCGTTGCGCGCGGCGGATGGTATGGTGGAAAACGAATCCAGGATTGAACGCTCTTCCACCGATGCGAATATTCCTCTCTCGATGGGCATCGACGCGATTTCCATTGGCGCAGGAGGCAATGGCGGAGGCGCGCACTCGCTCCAGGAATGGTATGACCCAGCAGGCCGCGAAATGGGATTGAAACGCGCCTTGCTCACGCTGCTTGGAATAGCAGACGTGGCTCCGGAGAAAACGAAATGAAGATTCGCAGAACGAGTCTGCTCTGTCTCGCTGGGATTGTGCTTTTGAGTTTTTCTGCCGGAATATTTGCCCAGCGAGCGAAGGGGCAATCGGCGCAGACCGAGTCGCACACTGTTGTTTATCTGCACGGCCGGATTTACACGAATGATCCGGCACAGCCGTGGGCGGACGCCATGGCCATTCGCGATGGCAAGATTCGCTGCGTTGGCAAACTCGATTTTGTCCTTCTCGAATGCGGGGGAAACGATCCGAACGCTGAAACCATCCAGCTCAAGGGTAAATTTGTCATGCCTGGGTTCAACGACGCTCACGTGCACCTCGGGGGCGCGGGGGCGGACATGCTCTCGGTACGGCTAAACGGAGTCGCCAGCGTGGAGGAGTTGCAGAAGCGCATAGCCGACGCGGTGGCGCAACACAAAGAAGGCGAGTGGATCACGGGCAGTGGCTGGGACCACACGCTTTGGCCGGACAAGAAATTTCCCACCAAGCAAGAGCTCGATACTGTCGCACCAAAGAATCCCGTTTTTCTGACGCATGTTTCCGGGCACGTGGCTGTGGCAAATACGCTCGCTCTGCAGCATGGCGAGATCCGGCAAGACACGCCCAACCCGCCCGGCGGGATGATCGAACGCGACGCCGACGGCGCAGCCACGGGGATGCTCGAAGAAGATACAGCGATGAGTTTGGTCGCCTCCAGGATTCCTGATCTAAAATCTGACCAGCGCCGCCACGGCATCCAGATGGTGCTTGCCGACGCCGCCAAAAACGGCGTGACCTCGGCGCAGGATTTTTCCGATTGGGCGGATTTTCTTGTTTATGTGCAATTGAAAGAGGAGGGGAAGCTGACGCTGCGCATCACGGAGTGGCTGCCGTTTCTTCAGCCGATGGACCAACTCTTGAATATGCGGGCGCAAGGCGGCACCAGTGATCCCTGGCTAAGGACTGGCGCGCTCAAAGGTTTTACCGATGGCGCTCTCGGGTCACGCACCGCGGCGTTGCTCGCGCCGTATTCGGATGATCCTTCCACCAGCGGAATCCTTACCAATGATCCGGACAAGCTTCGCGCCATGGCTATCGAGCGCGATAGAGCCGGCTTCCAAATCAATTTTCACGCTATCGGGGACCGCGCCAATCGCGTGGCGCTCGACGTCTTCGAAGCCGTTGCCAAAGCCAACCCGCCACGCGACAGACGCGACCGCGTCGAGCACGCGCAAGTTTTGGCGCCCGAAGATTTGCCGCGCTTCGCTCAGCTCAAAGTGATTGCTTCGATGCAGCCGTCGCACGAAACCAGCGACATGCGCTGGGCCGGTGCGCGAATCGGTCTCGAGCGCTCCAAGGGCGCATATGCCTGGGCGTCATTGCTGAAGAGCGGAGCACACCTCGCGTTCGGCACCGACTACGACGTCGAGCCCATCAACCCCATGCGTGGTCTCTACGCGTGCGTGACGCGCGAGTTGCCGGATGGCGGTCCTCCGGGTGGATGGGAGCCACAGGAGAAGATCTCCCTCGATGACTGTATCCGCGCCTACACCTACGGCTCAGCCTATGCGCAATTCGAAGAAGGGAAGAAGGGCGAGCTGAAAGCCGGCGAATATGCGGACTTCATCGTTCTTTCAAACGACCTCACGAAAATTCCGCCGCAGCAATACATAAAGACTACGGTGCTTCTAACCGTAGTTGGCGGCCGCACTGTGTATGTGCAGGACGGAAGTTCACTCCACTAAGTCATCGGACAGGCCGACTTCACTTTCCAACCCTCTACAGCAGGCCTTCTGTCCAATCTTCTAACCTACCTTCCGCAGCTTCGAACGAATTGAAAATATTTTGAGCACATTCACATGCTTGGCACTGCGGAAAGTGCTTTTGTTTGTGTGCGAGTGTTACGAATCCCAGTGTTGCTTGCTCGAAATGTGCGTGTAGTGACGACCAACCCCCTTGCTTTTGTCTCCGCGATTCGTAGCATCGCGGTATGTATCTGCGACGCTGCTATCGGCGCAAAGACGGCAAACGTCACGCCTACTGGGCGTTGGTGGAGAGTTACCGAACCGATCGAGGTCCCCGGCAACGCGTCGTAGCGTGGTTGGGAGTCATGGACGAGCAGGGCCGTTTGGGAGTGAAGCGCTGCGCCGAGAAGCGCCCTGGTTATCAAACAGGCCTCTTCAGCACCACGGAACCAGAATGGGTGGAAGTCGATGTGAAGCGCGTGCGCGTGGAACGCAGCCGGAAATTTGGTGGCCCTTGGCTGGGAAGAGCGTTGCTGCGTCGGTTGGAACTGGATCGCTTCCTGGAAGAGAGACTACCGAACGGACGCGAGGAAATTCCTTGGTCGGCAACGGCCATGATTTTGATTCTCAGCCGGCTGTGTGAACCTTCCAGCGAACTGCACCTGGCCGAGCACCTCTATGAGGCCAGCGCGTTGTCGGACCTGCTGGGAGTACCGGACGAGAAGGTCAATGAAGATCGTCTGTACCGAGCGCTGGACACGCTGCTGCCACAGAAGAAAGCGCTCGAGAAACTCCTGAAAGAGAAGCTTGGCGAACTGTTCGATCTAGATTACGACCTTCTGCTCTACGACATCACCAGCACATATTTCGAGGGACAAGCAGAAGGCAACCCGCAGGCGCAGCGGGGATATTCGCGGGATCATCGCCCGGACTGCAAGCAGGTGAACATTGCGTTGGTGGTGAGCCGTTGCGGGATGCCGTTGGGCTATGAGGTGTTCGCCGGCAATCGCAACGATGCCACCACGCTGAAAGAGATCATTGCCCACATGGAAGAGCTCTACGGACGGGCCGGACGAGTCTGGGTGATGGACCGTGGTCTGGCGAGCGAGAAGAATGTGCAGTTTTTACGGGCCGGCGGACGGCGCTACATCCTGGGTACGGCAAAGAACACCTTGCGGAAGTTTGAGCGCGAGTTGCTGAGCGAAGACTGGAAGCAAGTGCATGAAGGGCTGGAGGTACGGTTGGTTCCGGCCCCGAACGGAGAAGAAGTATTTATCTTGTGTCGGAGTGCGGAACGCCAAGCCAAGGAACAGGCTATGCACGAACGCTTCGAGAAGCGTATCGAAGAAGGTTTACTCAAGATCGCCGCGAGTTGCGACCAACGTCGGCAGAAATCGGGTGCCGTGGAGCGGCGCGTAGGACGACTCCTGGAACGAAATACACGTGCGGCGCGACTGTTCGATGTGCAAGTGGAGGTAAATGCCCAGGGGTTCGCGCAACTACGCTGGACGAAGGTGGATAGTTGGCGCGAGTGGGCGCGCCGAAGTGAAGGCTGCTACTTGTTGCGCAGTAATGTGACCGATTGGACGCCGGAAGAGTTGTGGCGCGCCTACGTGCAACTGACGGAAGCGGAAGCCGCCTTTCGCGTGCACAAGTCGGACTTACAGATCCGACCGGTCTGGCATCACCGCGAGCATCGCGTGGGCGCACACATCCTAGTGTGTTTTCTGGCTTACGTGTTGTGGAAGACGCTGGCAGCCAGTTGTCGCCAAGCGGGACTCGGTGACGAGCCGCGGCAAGTGTTTGAAGAGCTCTCGGAGATTACTTTGGTCGATGTGGTGTTGCCCACGCGCAGCGGTGTGGAGCTACGGAAGCGCTGCATCAGTCAACCGACGGAGCACCAACGGATCCTGTTGCAACGTCTCGGTATGCGGCTGCCTACAGCGTTAGAACGGACAGAAATGTAGTGGAAACTTTCTGGTACCCACATTGATTCCAAAGACTTTATTCACGTAACTGCGGAAGTTGGGCTAAGGCATTGATAACTAGATTTGTCGCGTTCGAGAAGGCTGAGTACTGGAACTTACAGGCCGTACGGCCTCGACTTTCCGCATGTTCAATCCGATACATCTAAACTTTATATAGGTCAAACGTCAGTTTCCCGTTGACAAAAGTTCGCAGGGGCAATATATACCCGGCTATCGGTCTGTAGTGGGGTTGTCGTTGCCAAAAGCTTATCGGCTCGAATTGTGGCGACTTAGTGCTGCTGCCATGGCGGAGTTGTTTTCCGTTCGTCAGGGCGAGCACGCAACAACTTCCTGCACCCTATGGAACTCTGTAGCTTAATATGGCACGACGTATATCTACGCAAGAGAAAGCAATATCAAGCTTAGATAATTTATAGAGAGCATTACGTTTAACTTTTCATCGCGGAATGGTAGTCGGCTTGCAAATGTCTTTGGCATAGAGTTTTTTTGTGTTGGTTGCCCAATTCAAGACAGTTTAGATCTTTCAGAGTAGTCGGCTCTGCTTGATTTGTTTTACCTGCTCTAGATGTGTAGGGCTCCAAAGGCCCATCCAGGAGGTAGTTGAATGTCAAGTAAGCGAGTGGCGTTGCTCCTAGCTGTATTGTTCAGTGTTTGTGCTCTTGTGCCATCTGGCCTGTTCGCTCAAAGCGCATCAACCGGTACAGTCGCCGGAACGGTTACGGACCCATCCGGCGGTGCCATTGTCGGCGCGTCGGTCACTTTGACCGATACCGCGACGAATATTGCGCGAGCGGATGTAACGAATGAAAACGGAAGATATTTTTTCGCGAACGTGGTGCCAAGCAAGTACACCGTTTCTGTCAATAAGACCGGGTTTCGTGTTTCAAAGCTAGTGGATCAGGTGGTAACTGTAGGCGCTTCGCTCACCCTGAATCTCACCCTGGAAGTTGGCTCTGTGGCGGAGACTGTGGAAGTCACGGCCACGAATGGCGCCGAATTGCAGACCCTGAACGCTACCGTAGGCAATACCGTCAGCGGTGAACTCCTGCAGAATTTGCCTTCGATTGGCCGGGACGCAGCGACTTTCGTAACCTTGCAGCCCGGTGTTTCCCCCGATGGCAGCGTGGCAGGCGCGGTGGTAGATCAGAGCACCTTCATGCTCGATGGCGGCCAGAACACGAACGATATGGACGGCAGCATGCAGGTCTACACTCCGAGCTTCGCCGGAGACCCCTCGGGAGGTATCGTTTCCACGATGGTTGGTGGCAGCCCCACTGGCGTTATGCCCACCCCTATCGACAGCGTTGAAGAATTCAAGGTCAACACTGCCAACCAGACTGCGGACTTCAACAGTTCCGCTGGCGCGCAAGTTCAGGTCGTTACCCGGCGTGGCACTAACGCCTGGCACGGTTCGGCGTACGAATATTATTTCGACAATAATTTTAACGCGAACACATGGAATAACAACATTACCGACACACCGTTGCCCAGCTACCACTACAACCGGTTTGGCGCCTCTGGCGGCGGTCCAATCATTTCCAAGAATATCCTGGGCGGTAAGACCTATTTCTTCGCCAATTATGAGGGTTTTCGCTGGAATAACGCGCAAACTTACGAAGCGATCGTACCGAGCGCCAATATGCGCGCTGGTATTCTGACCATGAACGTCTGCGACGCCGCGTGCGTAGCAGCCAATGGTGCTGGTACCCCGACCCAGTTCAACTTAAACACTGGCACGAACTGCGGCCCGGGCCAGAATGCTGCCTGCGACCCCCGAGGCATCGGAATCAATTCCTTGGTTGAGCAGATGTGGAACAAGTACGAACCTATCGGGAATGACCCGGGCTGCAACGTAGTTGGCTTGGGCACTAGGTGCGATGGCGTCAACACAATCGGCTACAAAGCCAACGTCGAGATTCCCTACACCTCCAATTTCGGTGTGGCTCGGTTGGACCACGACTTCGGTTCAAAGTTCCACTTCAATGCCAGCTACCGCTACTATAAGTTGGTCCGTTCGACGACCAGCCAGGTGGATGTCGGCGGCTTCTTCCCCGGCGATACACTTGGCACTCCGGCGGCTCTCTCCGTGCGGCCTCAACAGCCTTGGTATTTTGTTGCTGGCTTGACCATCAACGTCACTTCCAATACTACGAACGATTTGCATTACAGCTACCTTCGAAACTACTGGTCTTGGTCCAACCCAGGCGGCGTACCGCAAGTCTCAGGACTCGGCAGCGATGTGGGTGGCGCAGCCCTTGAGCCCTTTGGCGAGACCGCCAATCCGCTCGCGCCTTATAACGTGAACACCCAAAGCGTCCGTACACGATTCTGGGATGGTCATGACAACTTCCTTCGCGACGACTGGACGATGCTGAAAGGCAATCACCTCTTCACCTTCGGCGGCGCCTATCAGCGCAATTGGGACTGGCACCAGCGCTCCGACAACGGCGGCGGCATCAATTACCAAGCCACCTACCAACTCGGCGACTCGGCGGGAGGCGGACTCATCAACTTCGCCGACAGTCTGCCCCCGGGCGTTAGTGCATCCCAGTGGGGACGCGACGTTTCCGCCGTCTTGGGAATCGTTACGGACTCGCAGATTGCTTATACCCGGTCAGGTTCCGACCTAGCTTTGAATCCGCCGTTGACGCACGCGTTTGATCAGAGCACCATTCCTTATTACAACGTATACTTCAGCGACTCCTGGCACATGAAGCCGTCTTTCACGCTCACCTACGGCTTGGGATGGACGCTCGAAATGCCGCCCACGGAAGCTCAGGGCAAGCAAATCGAGCTCGTAAATCAGAGTGGCCAGCAGGTCAGCACCACCGCCTACCTCAATCAGCGGGAGCTCGCAGCTGAGCAGGGGCAGGTCTTTAACCCGATTCTTGGATACTCTCTTGTCGGGAATACCGGCGCTGGGCAGAAATATCCCTATAATCCCTTCTACGGTTCCTTTAGCCCGCGGGTAGCGGCAGCTTGGAACCCCAACATTACCGACGGTTGGCTTAGCAAAGTCTTTGGCGGCAACAAGACGGTTATTCGCGGTGGCTATAGCCGCGTCTACGGACGTCTCAACGGCGTCGACCTGGTCCTTGTACCCTTGCTGGGTGACGGACTTATTCAGGCCGTCCAATGCCGCAACAACAACATGGATGGGTCATGCTCTGTACCGGCGGGCAGCACCCAGCTTACTCCCGCGAACGCTTTCCGTGTCGGAACGGATGGCACCAATGCTCCAATTCCTGCGGCTGCTCCCACGCTTCCTTCTCTGAACTTCCCTGGCGTCAACAGCGTCGCGGCTGGCGCAGGCGAAGTTCTGGACCCGAACTTCCGCCCCAACGTTGTGGACTCGTTCGATCTGACTATCCAGCGTCAGTTGGGCCAGAAGTTCATCCTGGAAGTGGGCTACATTGGCCGCAGGATCACTCACGAGTATCAGCCCATCAACCTTAACGCAGTTCCCTACATGATGACTTTGGGCGGCCAGCAATTTGCAAAAGCCTACGCAGCCGTGGAAACCGGTCTGGGATGCGCCACATCGTTTGCTGCTTGCGGTGCGGCCATTCCCACGAATCAGAACGCCGCTCTGCAGAAGACCCAACAAATTGCATACGCCAATGGCTTCGCACCGCAGCCGTTCTTCGAAACCGCGCTAGCTGGCACTGGCTATTGCGCTGGTTTCTCGAGCTGCACGGCTGCAGTCGTCTATAACGAAGGCATTGCCAAAACCAACCTGACAACGCAGAGCGTTTGGAATCTGTGGAGCGACCTCGACAACGGTGGATTCAATTTCCCCCGCAGCATGATGAACACTGCTCTCAACTGCCCGACTGGGGCGGAGATCGGCTGCGGCGGTCAGACCTCTTCCGGTGTGAGCGAAAACGCCAGCCTTGGCCATGGCAACTACAACGGCGCTTTCGTTTCCCTGAAGATGAACAACTGGAAGGGCATCACCCTTCAGGAAAACTTCACCTATAGCAAGGCTTTGGGCACAGGCGCTCTCGTCCAGGCCACCAGCGAATACACGCCGAACGACGCCTTCAACCTCAACAACGGGTACGGCTTGCAGAACTTCAACCGCAAGTTCGTGTTTAACACCTTTGCCATGATCGAAGATCCTTGGTACAAGGGCCAGCATGGTATACTCGGCCACCTGCTAGGTGGTTGGTCCTTGTCTCCGATTCTCGCGATTGGCAGCGGCGAACCTCTTGGCTGCGGTACATTTACCGACTCCCAATCGTTCGGCGCTGGTGATGGCGCGAACTTCTTCGACACAGAAAACTGCGTACTCGGCAAGCCCGCCTCTGGCTCTTCAGCTTCTTTGCATGCCGATGGCCAGGGCCAATACAACATCTTTGCGAATCCCGCAGGTGTGCTCAGCACGCTTCGCGCCCCGATCCTGGGTCTCGACACAGGTACTGGCGGCGTCGGCGTGTTCACCGGTCTGATGTATTGGAACGTGGACATGCGCTTGGTGAAGAACATCAAGGTCACCGAGCGTGTCGCGCTTCAGTTCGAATACACCGTTACCAACCTGTTCAACCATCCCGTGTTCGAGGATCCGACCGTTGGTGATGCTCAGACGGGCATCGGCGTCGACCCGACTAACGCTGGGACCTTCGGCGTTGTGAACACGCAGGGCAACAACCCGCGGCAGATGCAGTTCGGTCTACGCCTCACGTTCTAACTTCTTCCGGCAGGTCTTCAGAGACTTGCCGCAAAAACGGGGAAGGCCTCACGGCCTTCCCCGTTTTGCTTTTTACCGCTTTCGTTCCCTCGATTCTCTCTTGCCTGCGACGCACCCCCCGCAAATGTTGTCACACCATTGCACAAGCACTACACTGGCCCGCTCTCCAGTCACGCGATGCCGCTTATGACAAAACGATTCCGTGCCGATCTCTCGCTGGCCTTCTGCAGCCTGCTCTGGGGCGCGACATTCGTCGTCGTCAAAAATTCGCTGGGCTATTCTTCGGTCTTCATTTTTCTCGCTGCTCGATTCACGCTGGCCGCGCTGCTTATGGCTGCCTTCCGCCCGCGCGTGTTTCGAACGCTGAAAAGGGAAGAGCTTCTGGCTGGCGCCGCCCTTGGGTTTTTCATGTTCGCAGGGTACGCCTTTCAGACCGCCGGCTTGCAGTACACCACGCCGGCAAAGTCCGGTTTTGTCACAGGTTCCAGCGTTGTGCTCGTTCCGCTGCTTCTTGGCCTCTTCTGGGGACGCCGCCTCACCCTTTGGGTCTATGGGGGAGTATTCGCTGCCGTATTCGGCCTTTATTTCCTTACAGTTCCCGCCGAGGGCATCTCGCACCTAAATCGCGGCGATCTCCTAACTCTCGTCGCTGCGGGGTTCTACGCCATGCATATCATCTTGGTAGGGGATTACACGCGGCGGCACTCGGTTGCCGCGCTTAGCGTGCTCCAGGTTGCAGCCTGCGCGGCTCTGGCGTGGCTCGCGACTGGCTTGACCTCGATAACAGGCTGGCAAGCGGTGCGCTTTGAGTGGCAATGGAGGTCGCTTCTAGGGATCGCCATCTGCGCGGTCTTTGCCACCGCCGTGGCTTTCTCGGTCCAGCTTTGGGCCCAGCAGTACACCAGTTCGAGCCACGCCGCCATTTTGTTCACGCTCGAACCGGTTTTTGCTTCGATTACGTCCTACATTTTATTGCGCGAAAGGCTTGGCAGCCGAGCTCTGCTTGGCGCAGGTCTTGTGCTGGCAGGAATCCTAATCGCAGAACTGCTAGGCCCGCCAGCCGCTCCCGAATCGCCCGAGCCCACCGGAGAAAATGCCAGCAACGCGTCGTAGGGGCACGACACGTCGTGCCCGTCTTGGATTTATCGGTATTGGTCGGCGAACGCGGTCATCTCGCCGTCAGCGCCCGTCGGTGTAATTTTGTACGTCGACAGCTTCGTACATCGTGGCGGTCGAGGCGTGCTTTTTTTCATAAGCCGTAATATCTGATTCGTGCTGTAGAGAGGTCCCGATATCGTCGAGCCCCTTTAGCAAAACTTCTTTGCGCGACGGCGCCAGATCGAAGCGGAACATCAAGCCATGCCTATCGGCGATGGTCTGATTCGGCAGGTTCACCGTCAGCATGTAGCCTTCTTCTTTTTCTGTGCGCTGAAAGAGTTCCTCGACCTGTTCCTCGCTCAAGGAGGCAGGCAGAATGCCGTTCTTAAAACAGTTGTTGTAGAAAATGTCGGCGTAGCTCGGCGCGATGATCACGCGGAAGCCGTAGTCTTTCACGCCCCAGGGTGCGTGCTCGCGGCTCGAGCCGCAACCGAAATTGTGGCGCGCCAGCAGTACCGATGCGCCTTCATAGCGTGGAAAATTCAGCACGAATTCCGGATTTGGTTTTTCGCCCGGCAAATAGCGCCAATCGTAAAACAAAATTCGGCCAAATCCTTTGCGCGTAAGCGCCTTCAAGAATTGCTTCGGCACCATCTGGTCGGTGTCCACATTGACCTTGTCCAGCGGCATGACCATTCCGGTGTGCGTATCGAACGGTTCCATTTGATTCGCGCTCCTCAGAAATTCAAATCGCTTCGGGCGAGAGTATCGCTACCTTCACAGTCGTTGGCATCGTGCCAAGGATGGGCGCAGCATGCTGTGCCCCTACAAGTTCAAGAGCCCAAAATCAAATTCACTCTACAGAAGCGACGTCGAGTGATCGTACATCGACAAAGTGTCCTGCAATCGCTGCGGCTGCCGCCATAACGGGGCTGACCAGGTGCGTGCGGCTGTCTTTACCCTGGCGGCCCTCGAAATTGCGGTTGGACGTGCTGGCGCTCCGCTCGTGCGGCGGCAGTACGTCGGCGTTCATACCGATGCACATGCTGCACCCAGCATCGCGCCACTCGAAGCCTGCTTCGCGGAAAATCTTGTCGAGACCTTCTTTTTCGGCTTGCGCTTTAATGCCGCGCGAACCTGGCACGATCAGCGCTTGCTTGATGCTCCGTGCTACATGTTTGCCCGCAACCAAATGCGCTGCGGCGCGCAAATCATCCAGCCGCGAATTCGTGCACGAACCGATGAAGACGCGGTCCACCAGAATGTCCACGATCGGTGTGCCGGCTTTCAGTCCCATGTACTTCAGCGCGCTTTCGGTGGCCTTCTGATCGTTCGGATCATGGAACGACCCCGGCTCCGGCACCCGTCCTGTCACGCTCGTAACCATACCAGGATTCGTGCCCCAGGTGACTTGCGGCGCAAGGTCCTGGGCCTGCAGCTCGACGGTCATGTCAAACTTCGCGCCGTCGTCGCTGTTCAATTTCCTCCAACCCGCAACTGCTTCCTCGAATGCCTTGCCTTGCGGCACAAACGGACGCCCTTCCATATATGCGAACGTTGTGTCGTCCGGCGCGATCATTCCCGCACGCGCGCCGCCTTCAATCGTCATATTGCAGACGGTCATGCGGCCATCCATGCTCAAATCGCGTATCGCTTCGCCGCCATATTCGGCAACGTGTCCGGTGCCGCCGCTGATTCCGATTTTTCCAATGATGGCCAGAATGATGTCCTTCGCCGTCACGCCGCGCGGCCGCTTGCCATGGACCAAAATATGCATCGTCTTGCTGCGCGATTGCACGAGGCACTGCGTGGCCAGCACGTGCTCCACTTCGCTGGTACCAATGCCAAACGCCAGCGTGCCAAAAGCTCCATGGGTCGAAGTGTGGCTGTCGCCGCAGACGATCGTCTGCCCCGGCTGCGTCACGCCCAACTCTGGTCCGATGATGTGCACGATGCCTTGGTTCCGGCTGTTCATGTCGAAGAGGCGCACGCCAGTTTCGCGGCAATTCTTCGCCAGGGCTTCAAATTGCAGCCGCGCGTCCGTATCAACAATGGGAAGGACGCGATCTTTCTCGGTAGTCGGCACGGAATGGTCCATCACCGCGAACGTCAGATCGGGACGGCGCACCTTGCGCCCCTCGGCGCTCAGACCCGCGAAGGCTTGCGGCGATGTGCCTTCATGGATGAGGTGGCGGTCGATATAGATGAGCGCGGGCTTTCCGGCCTCTTCGTGGACGACGTGGGAATCCCATATTTTTTCGTAGAGTGTTTTTGGTGGCATGTCAGCTCAACTCAGATTTTAGCACTCAGGAAATATATGTCCAACCTGTGGGGCAAGAAGCCATCTTAGACCGCCGGCAGCACCGGTACTCTTCGCTGTGAGCTGTAACGCAAGGAACGAAAGAGCCTCAGGCAGGAGCGTCAGTTCTGCTTCCTTTTCAATTAGCGACTAACGGTTATTACGGCGTCGTTGGCTTCGTAGCCTTCGTCCTTCACGGTTTCCGCAGCCTTCGCGCGAAGAGTTTTCTCGTCGGCGTCTCTAGGCGCTTTGCAATGGCGGCGGATCACTTCGTCGCCGCTTTGCATGCGAATCACCCAGTCTGACTTCTGGCTGTCCCAAGAAACTTCCACTCGATCCGCTCGCATAATGCCTCCGCTGCAATTCGCCCGACATTGTAGTCCAAGAAGCCTCCCAAAAGAACTCCTGGCTGAGTCCAAAAGCATAAACGACCGGGAGATTCGAGCCTTCCGTGTCACGCTGAGGAAACTCGTGAAAAAGGGGACGCCCCGAATGCGAGTGCGCACCCAGGGCGTTTTGCAAAGATCGAAACGAGGTCGGTTAGTGTTTGACGTTTGATGTGTGGCCGCGTCCATCGCGCTCTTCGTTTCCTTTGAAGTGCGCGCTATCAATACGCTTTCCCTCTTCCGCTTTTTCGCCACGGTGTGGATATGGACCCTTATAGCCGTGGTGGGGATCGTAATGAGTATCCACTTTGCCGCGGAAATTGTCCGGCCCATGGAACCAGGGCCCAACGCCGATGAAGACACCCTCATTAAACCACTCCGGGCCATAATAGCCGGCGGGAGCGCAATCATAAGGCGCAACGTCGTAGTAGCCGTAGGGACAATCGGGAGCTACGCCAACTTCAACGGCGACCTGAGCCTTCGCCGCGGGAGCCGTTACCGTAAAGCAGATTCCAGCAATAGCTGCTAACGCCAGAAATGTAAATGCACGCATAAATTCACCTCGCTTTTCTCAGTTTTTTTCTTGAACCATTTCCACCTGAACCGGTGATGCTGAGCGATTCAAAACGGGGCCGTCTTTCAGTCCTGGGCCCACTGATGGACGGCATCCCAATTGCCACGCCGAAAGCTTGATTGAGTTTGTATGGATCGCTCATTGTGTGAGCCTAGGCTTGTGCAGCGAAAAGCCCCATCCAGTCGTGACAGTAAAAGGCACTAGGAATTTGCTGTAGGTGATGAGTAAGGAAGTGAATGCTCGGAGCCTAGATAGCTGTTGTTAGAGATCAAAAAAATCAGGGAGACGCTCCAAAGAAATACTGGGTACTGAATTCTGCCCGCGCAAGACTGAATAGAGTGGGAGTTCGCCAGGCGTAACCGCTAAGTTCACTTAGCTCTCGGGTTCTTTGGTTTTGGGTGTGCGGAGCAAGTGTGGGACGCAAAGTCCCGATCGCGGTGGTGTTCGAAATTCTCCTTCATGTCCTCGATTGTGTTACCAGAAGGTGGGTCCGCGGTCCGGAAGACCCACGCGCATTGCGAGCAAGTCCAACCTTGAAAGTCCGAACCTTCGATCCATACGAGTTCACGACGCATGCACAGAGCATATCCGGACCACTAAAGAAAGGTGACAATACTCGGTTCCTTTAACGGAGCTATGGAGTGTGTAGAACGTAGCAGAGCATAAGCGGCGCGTCACTAACACACGCTAATCCTAGAGCTATCGTATGGATAGCGCATTCGGAATTATGGGGGGGGGGTAGAATTAAGCTATAGTTGCTCTAAAATCGTCGACGTGGTACCGTATCCTTCGCAATTGCGGAGGCTTCAATGGCCAGCAGACAGCAAGCCGCAAGCAAGCTACCAGCGTTGAAATATCGGCGAGTAGATCTTTCCAGCCTAAGAAAAGGCCGCCGCGGCAAACACCACGAACTCGTCGAAGGAATACTTGAAGAGTTGCAAGGTGTTACGCCCGGGTCAGCGCTCGAAATCCCACTTGCCGAAGTGGACGGCATTGGACTGGCGAACCTTCGTTCGGCGGTTCATCGCGCATCCACTTCCGCGGGCGTGGACATCGAAACGCTCGCCGACGAGAAGAATTTTTACGTTTGGAAGACGCCGGCATAGACAGTAGAAGCGGAAGTTAGCGAAGTTCAAAGAGCAACACTCTTCTTTTGCGATTGTGGCAAAAGGCACTTCAGTAATTCCTGCCAAGAAGGATCAAGCTCCATCAAGGAACGAATCGCCTGTAAGCGGCAGAAGCTGCTCGTGGACAGGGCGCATATCAAGTTGATCCAGCACGCAACTTGTCAGAATGTCTATCATTAGCCGCTAGAATCCACTGTTGTCCTCCCTGAGATCCTTAAAAGTGCCCGTTATGGAACAGACGCGGCTCTGCGCATCGCTCTAAAATTACAAGTTCGAGGAATTAGAGACTGAGAAAATGAGGTGAACTTATGCGTGGATTTAGATTTCTTGTAATAGCCGCGGTTGCGGCGAGCTGCTTCACAGCAGCGGTACCCAAGGCGCAAGCTCAGGTGGCCGTCAGCGTTGGGGTAGCCCCTGATTGTCCTTACGGTTACTTTGAAGCTGCTCCGTATGATTGCGCTCCTGCAGGCTACTACGGTCCATCATGGTTTAGTGCAGACGTGTTCGTTGGCGCCGGCCCATGGTTTCATGGCAGCACCGACTTTCACGGCCAAGTAGATAACAGCTACGACCCGCACAATGGCTATAAAGGCAAAATGCCAGCCCGTGGCGAGAAAGCCGAACCGACAAAACGTGTCGATAGCACCCACTTCAAAGGAAACGAAGAGCGGGATGGACGTGGCCATGTAACTCCGCCAAAGACTGACAAAAAGTAATTAGGCTCTAGCGGTGAGGGAGTGAGCGTCCCGCAAGCCCAGCCCTAACAAAACGATTATGGTGACGCGAGAGAGATTAGTGGCCGCTGCCGCTTAGTTCGCGGACGATGTCGCCGACGAATTTCTTAGCGTCACCGAAGAGCATCATTGTGTTGTCGAGATAATAGAGCGGATTGTCGATTCCCGCGAAGCCTGCGGCCATGCTGCGTTTGATGACCATCACCGTGCGAGCTTTGTCAACATCGATGATGGGCATGCCGAATATGGGGCTGCTCTGGTCGGTGCGTGCGGCGGGATTGGTGACGTCGTTTGCGCCGATAACCAGCGCCACATCGGTCTGCGGTAGGTCACCGTTGATAGCGTCCATCTCCATCATCTTGTCGTAGGGAATGTCAGCTTCGGCGAGCAGCACGTTCATGTGGCCGGGCATGCGTCCCGCTACAGGGTGAATGCCGAAGCGGACATCGATGCCTTTTTTCGTGAGAATGTCATAGAGCTCGCGAACTTTGTGTTGAGCCTGCGCGACAGCCATTCCGTATCCCGGAACGATGACCACCGTATTGGCGGCCGCGAGAATTGCAGCCGCGTCTTCGGGACTCGCGCTCTTTACTGCACGCTCTTCCTTCGCACCCGCAGCGGAAGCCTGCACCTGCCCAAACGCTCCAAACAATACGTTCGTGAAGGAGCGGTTCATCGCCTTGCACATGATCACCGAGAGGATGAACCCGGAAGCGCCATCCAACGCGCCGGCCACGATCAAGACTTTGTTGTTGAGCACGAAACCGAGCAGAGATGCGGAGAAGCCCGCGTAAGAATTTAAGAGCGAGATGACGGTGGGCATGTCCGCGCCGCCGATCGGAGTGACAAGCATGATGCCGAAGACCAGAGCGACGCCGATCATGATTGGAAACAGAAACGTCATCTCGGGATGAATAACGAGAGCGACGACCAAGCCGAGAGCGGCTGCGAGGGTTGTAAGGCTGACGTAGTTCTGTCCTTTATAGGTAATGGGGCGCTGCGGCAGGATTTCTTGCAACTTGCCAGCGGCAATCAAGCTGCCTGTAAAGGTCAGCGAACCGATGATCACCTCGAGGCCGATTTCCGCCATCTGGAATCTTGGCACTCCAGGAGCCGCGACGTAGTATTCCGCGATGCCGATCAGCGCGGCGGAAAGCGCGCCGAAAGCATGGCTCAATGCAGTTCGCTGTGGAACCGCGGTCATCTTCACCATGCCAAGGGGCACGCCAACGGCGGCGCCCACGATGAGTGTGATGATGATCCACTTATACTGATCGACCTGCGGATCGCACAACGTGGCGATGACGGCGACGGCCGAAGCAATTTCGCCGATGATCACACCGCGTTTGGCCGTGACCGGTGAGCCCAGCCACTTGATCGACAAAATAAAACCGATGGCGGCGGCGATATATGTGAAATCGATGAGCTGCTGCGTGTCGGCCGCGGTCATGGCTTTTTCGCCGCCTTGCCGGTCTTGAACATACTCAGCATGCGATCGGTGATGACGAAGCCGCCGACCATGTTGCTGAAGGAAGCCGCGACAGCTATGAGGCCGAGGATCGTTGAGAGGCGCGTCTCATGGCGGCCCGCGATGATGATAGCCGCGACGACCACGATGGCGTCGAGTGCGTTCGTCAAGGACATCAGAGGTGTGTGCAGCAGCGGCGAAACTCGCTTAATAAGCTCGATGCCTAAAAATGCCGATAGGATGAACACAAACAGACTCGAAATAAAACCTGCGGGCATCCATGCCTCCTTAAGTTTGCGCAGCCAGCGCCGGCAGCTTGTAAATTTCACGAAGCCTGGCGCTTACAATTTCTCCGCCTTGGGTCAGCAGAGTTTCTCGAACGATTTCATCCTGCGTGTTTATCTGGAGCTTGCCTTCTTTGACCATGTACAGAAGAAACGTGGCGACGTTCTTGGCATACATTTGGCTGGCGTGATAAGGAACGCTGCTCGCTAGATTGACCGGACCCATGATAGTGACTCCGTGCGCTTCGACTTTTTCTTCGGCCCGCGTTAGCTCGCAGTTTCCACCGCGTTCGGCGGCCATATCCACGATGACCGAGCCCGGCGCCATGCCCGCAACCATTTCCTTGGTTACCAGAATCGGCGATTTTCTGCCAGGTATCACAGCGGCAGTTACAACAACATCGCTCTCCGCGACTACCTTGCCAAGAAGTTCGCGCTGCTTTTTGTAGAATTCTTCACCCTGCGCTGTGGCGTAGCCGCGCGCATCTTGCGCGTCTTTCGCTTCAATGGCGATTTCGACGAACCGCCCGCCGAGGCTCTGGACCTGCTCTTTGACCGCGGGGCGCAAATCGTAAGCGGAGACAACCGCTCCGAGTCTCCGCGCGGTGGCAATGGCCTGCAGTCCGGCAACGCCGCAACCGATGATGAACACTCGCCCTGGCGTGATCGTTCCCGCCGCTGTGGTCAGCATAGGAAAAATCTTAGGAAGCGCGTCGGCTGCAATAATCACAGCTTTGTAGCCTGCTATAGTAGCCATCGACGAGAGCGCGTCCATGCTTTGCGCTCGCGTCGTGCGCGGCATTAATTCGATGGAAAATGCGGTGACGCCTTTCGAAGCGATTTCCTGGATGGGTTCGAGAGAGCCGAGCGGCCGAAAAAAACCTATTAGTGTTTGATTGGGACGATAAAGAGGGACGTCGTCTTTGCCGGTCCTGTCGTTCGCACCGTAACAGAGCACTTGCGTAACGATATCGGCCCCACCGAAAACATCGGCGCGCGTGGCGACAAGTCTCGCGCCCTTGGCCGAGTAGTCCGCGTCCAAATAGCCGGCCTCTTTTCCGGCGCCGGCTTCAACGATAACTTCCAGGCCCGCCTTCGTGAGGCTCGGAATTACCGCGGGCACGATTGCCACACGACGCTCTCCAGGAAAGCTTTCTCGCGGCACTCCAACGATCATGAAACTTCCTCCGAACTTCGTTCGCTAATTCCAATCTCGACCACGATTCCAGTTTCGGCTCATGCGCGCGGCATTCTACATCGAATTCGTACCGCGAGGTTTGCAAACAAAATTCCCGTGCAATCGACTAGGCTTTATTCCGCTCCGGCTTCTTTGCCGGGGATGAAATAAACTTCTTCGAACATGGAACCCTTCTGCCAGCCTGCGCGGGTCAAAATGCCCATGCCGTTTTCGCACATGCTGGGGTGGCCACAAAGATAGCCCGTGGTGTTTTCCGGTCGCAGGTTCCATTCGTCGACGTACATCCGGACAAGGTCATCAACACGCCCGGTTTGGCCTTTCCACGCGGCGTCTTCCCACGGACGGCTAATGGTCGCCACGAATTTGAACCACGGGACTTCCGCAGCGATGCGCTCGAGCTCTTCGCGGTAGCCAAACTCCCACGAACGGCTCCCTCCCTGCAGACAATACAGTTTGTGCTCGCCTGGCATGGGCGTTCCGCCGCTTTTCCAATCTTTATAGATGGTTCGAACATAGCTCACGAACGGCGCGATTCCCGTAACCGTGGCGAGAAGAAGGTGATTGGTTCGGCCACTTTTCAGGTCGAGAGTGAAACGCCCCTTGGAGATTTTGCGGCAGAGCAACGTGTCGCCGACCTGCAGCTTGTAAAGATGCGGCGTGAGTGCGCCCTGCGGGACGAGCTCAATAAAAAATTCGAGCCCCTCCTCGTATGGCGAAGAAACGATGGAGTACGCGCGCTCGATGCGCTTGTCTTCGTGATCCACGCCGAGGGTGGCGTACTGTCCGGCCTTGAACGAAAATGGGCCGCCTGGATCAACGCGGATCAGCCACAAATCTTCCGATAGATCTTTTCGCTCGATGACGCGCGCCGTGAAGTGTTTGTCCGTGGGCAGAGCCATGCTCGTAATCCTCCATTGCCATATTACTTGATGGGTCTATTTAACGCGCGGCTAGTGGAGCAGCCGCCTGTTTCGCCTGGTGTCGTGGAATCTATAGGCTACCCGGGGAGTAAGTTGGATTAGTCGATCGAAGGCATCCTTAGGTTTGAAGTTTAGCTTCGATTCTCTCTTGGGCTGGGTGAGCTCACGGCCACCCTTCCAGACACGATGGCTGGTTGAAACCCCAACGGGCGGCATTGTACACCCGCTTGGGTGTTTTGCGAGGGGCGTAATCGTCAGCGCCTGCATACGAGAACGTTTGCGGAATTTCCGCCTGCGGAAGCTTCGATGGTGGCGTGTCGATTCGGGCACGCTCGATGCAAGTGTGCGTTATGGGACATAAATCCCTCTGGTCCAGACGGAGAGTTGTAGGAACCGCGATTTCGAAAGCGGTCATTCTGAATTCGGAGGAAGTGAATATGCGCAGTAAATCTGGTTTCATCAGTTCGCTGTTACTCACTGCGGCTCTTGCAGCGCCGGTGGCAATCATGGCCGCTGCTAGACCGCAAGAGGCCAGCGTTCAAGTTCGAGTCTACGACAAGAACCACAAGGACTATCACAACTGGGATGACAACGAGAATCGTGCCTGGGGGCAGTTCCTCGTAGACAATCACCGGGACCACCACGAATACGCAAAATCGAACAAAAAAGAGCAAGCGGAATATTGGGATTGGCGCCACGCTCATCCAGATGGCAGATAACATCCAAAGGGGACTGTAAGGAATTACCCGGCGAGACGGTCTGCAATAGACAGGACCAATCCTAAGTCCTTGAGGCTGGGATCGCAGTGACGACGTTCCCACCGGGCAACCTATCACAGCTGACGGATGGTTCGCGCGAGAGCAGGGGCCGCAATTCGGGGTTCCTGCTACTTCTCTATTGCCCCTTCCTGACCGGCTATCGAGCCTAAAAACAACTTTTTTGAAACATTTGGGGGTGTCCGGCGCGTCTAACCCTTGACGCAAAGGGTATGGCGCGTCTGCCGCATTACCCGCCAAGCGAACCCGGTTGAAGTTTGCATTTCGCGCGAGATTGCAGGAGTCATCGATGGATACGTGGAAAAAGGGGCGCCCGGGGCGCTTTAGACTGATTGTTGTATTTGTATGCGTGCTGATTGGCGCGGCGAGCGCCGTGGGCGCTGAACCTCATCTGCAAGCCCCGCAGGCGGCACCGAATCCTGCGACGCGGCCCGTGGGTACCATCAAGTCCATCGCGGGAAAAACGATTGTCCTGACCACCGATGCGAAGAGCGAAGTGACGGTTCAGGTACAGGATGATGCCAAGCTGGTCCGGGTTGAACCGGGCGAGAAGGATCTGAAGAATGCTGTCCCGCTTCAACTGCAAGATTTGCAGGCAGGCGACCGCATTTTGGTTCGCGGAAAGCTGGCGGACGACGGCAAGACGGTGCTGGCGGCGTCCATCATCGCGATTAAATCGGGCGACATTGCCACAAAACAGGCGCATGACCGCGATGAATGGCAAAGGCATGGTGTAGGGGGACTGGTTAAGTCGGTCGACACGGCAGGCGGCTCGATCACGATATCCACAAATGCCATGGGCGTCGCGAAAGACGTGACGGTGCAAACTTCGAAACGGACGGTTCTCCGCCGATACGCTCCGAACTCTGTGAAATTCGACGACGCGGCACCTGCGTCTATCGACCAAATCAAGGTGGGAGACCAACTACGCGCTCGGGGAACCCGCAACGCGGACGGCACGCAACTGGCTGCGGACGAGGTTGTCTCCGGTACATTTCGCAATATAGCGGGAACCGTTAGCTCGATCGACGCCTCGGCTGGAACGATTACAGTGATGGACCTGATCGCGAAGAAATCCATCACGGTAAAAGTCACAGCCGATACGCAGCTTCGCAAACTGAGTCCCGCGATGGCGCAGGGAATTGCGATGCGGCTCAAGGGTGGGTCCACGGATGCACCTGCAGGAAGCGCAGGAGCCACGGCGGCGAATGCGCCTCCGCCAAAGCCCGCGGATGCGGCATCAAGTGCACAAGCAGGCGGCCATGGAGGCCAACCTGGTGGAGCGGGCGGAGCAGGACACCCCGGTGGAGCGGCCGGAGGCGCACGCGGTGGCGACCTGGGACAAATGCTCAGCCGTATGCCCGCGGCGACGCTCGCCGATTTACAAAAGGGTGATGCGGTAATGATTGTGACGACAGAAGGTACGCAGGAGGGTGGTGTGACAGCAATCACTCTGCTCGCTGGGGTTGAACCACTTATGCAGGCTTCAGGTGCCTCCAGCATTCTGACGCCGTGGACGATGAGCGGGGCACCCGGCGGAGACGCAGCGCCTTGAAGCATGCAAGCTGCATACATGATCTTAAGTCAGGAGAAGGAATGAGATTTGGGTTGATCCAGAGATGCATTGTTTTCGTGGGGGCGCTCTTACTGTTGGCCGCTGCGGGGAACGCAGGACAAGCGCAGTCAACTACGGGAACATTGCGCGGGCAAGTGACCGATCCTTCAGGCGCGGCCGTTGTGAGCGCAACCGTACTCGTCACTACGCCTGCCGGAGCTGCTACAACGGCAACAACGAGCCGGGATGGTTTATTCGAAGTTACAGGATTGGCTCCGGGAAAATACGGCGTGAAAGTGATTGCGCCGGGATTCACGACGTATGAGAACCCAGGCGTTGATATCGCGGCGGGGCAAGCGCAAAAGCTGAATGTATCGATGACCATTGAGGTCCAGGAAGAGAAGGTCGAGGTCACGGAAACGACGACGAAAGTCGACGTGAATCCCGAGAATAACGCCGGCGCGATTGTGATGGAGGGCAAAGACCTCGAATCGCTTTCAGACGATCCGGATGAGCTACAGTCCGAATTGCAGGCGTTGGCTGGTCCGTCGGCGGGCCCGAACGGCGGGCAGATTTACATTGATGGATTCACAGCGGGCCAACTGCCGCCAAAGGCTTCGATTCGCGAAATTCGCATCAATCAAAATCCATTTTCGGCGGAATACGACAAGCTGGGTTATGGGCGGATCGAAATCCTGACCAAGCCCGGCACGGACCAATTTCACGGGCAGTTTTTTCTCACGGGAAACACCGCGGGATTTAACTCGCGAAACCCTTTTGAGGATTTGCCGGAGGGAACAGAACCGCCTGGGTACTACACGACGCAGTGGAGCGCCAATGTAGGGGGGCCGCTAAGTAAAAAGGCCTCGTTTTTCTTCAACATTGAGCGGCGGGATATCACCGATCTGTCGGTGGTCAGCGCGACCATCGTGAATCCAACCACATTTGCGATTGAACCGTTCAGCGACGCCGTGGCCAATCCTAAGACAAGGCTTAATTTGAGTCCGCGTCTCGACTATCAATTGACGCCATCGAATACCTTGAGCGTGCGATACCAGTATTGGCGCAATGTGGAAACGGCAGATAGCGTCGGCTCGTTCAATCTTGCTTCCCTGGGGACGAACTCCACTAACATCGAAAATACACTGCAGGTCACGGACACACAGACAGTGAGTCCGACGGTCATCAACGAGACGCGGTTCCAATATATTCATGAGAGCGACAACGGAAATCCGATCAGCACGCTGCCGGAGATCAGTGTGCCCGGATCGTTCGTCTCTGGGGGAAACACCAGCGGCATAAACACCGACACGCAGAGCCGCTATGAGTTGCAGAACATCACCTACATCACGAAGGGCAAGCATGCATTGAAAGTCGGCGGACGCCTCCGCGACACCGTGGACAATAGCGCCTCTAATGCCACCTTCAATGGCGCCTATTCGTTCGGCAGTCGCGTTGATCCGACAGTTGCCGGGTGCAATGTGCCCAATCCTCCCACAACTTGCCCCACAATCACGGGAATCAATGCATATCAAATTACGTTGATGGGAATTGCCGACGGCCTTAGCCCAAACCAAATACAGATGGAAGGCGGCGGAGCGAGCTTTTATTCCTTGAACTACAACACGCTGGGAACAGCAGCCGCGCGGGTCAACTATTTTGACGGCGCTCTTTTTGCGCTGGACGACTACAAATTCCGGCCAAACATAACTGTGAGCTATGGAGTTCGCTACGAGGAGCAAAATAACCTGGGCGACCACGGCGATTTTGCGCCTCGCGTCGGGCTCGCATGGGGCATCGACGGGAACGGAAAAAATAAGTCAGCAAAAACCATATTGCGGCTCGGATACGGGATTTTTTACGATCGCTTCACGGAGAACCTGATTCTTCAGCAAGAGCTGCAGAACGGATTCATCCAGCAGCAATACCTGATTCAGAACCCGACTTTCTTCAATCCGAACGAGACTATTTTGCCGACGAACCCGCTGTTTCCAACGACAGCGGCGTCAACACAAGCCATCTATGTCCAGAATCCCAATCTGCGTACTCCTTACACAATGCAGACAGGCGTGACGCTGGAGCGGCAACTTTCAAAGTTTGCGAACCTTTCTGTAACGTATTTGAATTCTCGGGGTAACCATCAGTTCTACTCGAATTTCATCAATGCACCGCCGGTCACGCCAGGGGAACCCGTTCCGCCTCCGCCGAGCCAGATTGAGTACGCATATCAGTCCGAAGGCGTTTTTAAACAAAATCAGCTTATCTTGAACGGCAGCGTGCGCCTTCCGACCTCCCACGGACCCATCAAAGATCTTTCGCTCTTTGGCTACTACACGCTGAATTATGCGAACAGCGATACCGCTGGAGCAAACTACTTTCCCTCTATTCCGAGCGATCCAAGTGCGGATTACGGCCGAGCCGCATTTGATATTCGCCAGCGTCTTTTTTTTGGAGGCACTATCGGAGTGCCGTACGGTTTCCGGCTCAGTCCATTTATGATCGCGAGCTCGGGCATTCCGTTTAATATCACCACCGGCCAGGATCTTTACGGCGACGCGCAATTCAATGCACGCCCCTCATTCGCCATCTGCGGCCCTAGCGCTCCTACAGGCGTCATTCAGACTGCATTCGGATGCTTTAATGCGCTTCCTCAGCCGGGCGAGACACAGATTCCCATTAACTACGCGAATGGGCCGGGGCGCTTCGTGTTTAACCTACGGTTGAGCAAGACATTTGGATTTGGACAGAAGAAAGAGGCAGTGGCGAGCGGCGGCGGCCCCAGCGGCGGTACGTTTGGGCGCGGGCCGGGCCGTCCTCCGGGCGGTGGACACGGCGGAGGAGGAGGCCCGATGTTCGGCGGATCTTCGAACTATCGCTACAATCTAACCTTTAGCGTGAGCGCCCGAAACCTGTTCAACAATGTGAACTATGGAACGCCAATCGGGAATTTGAGCTCGCCGCAGTTTGGCGAAGCGAACTCTCTCGCCGGGCAGCCATATGCTTCTTCGACCGCGAACCGTAGGATCGACTTACAAGTCCAGTTCACGTTCTAATGTTCGCGAACTGTTTTGAATCTCGCGAGCGGATGGATGTAAAGAGTGCCCGGAAATAGAGATGAAAAAGCGGAAGAAGAAGATTCTGGACGTTGGAGTGGAAGCGAGGCGAGCAGCCCGCAACTCCGGAATTGCTCCTTCAGCCACGCGTGTAATCGCTGACAAACGCAAATATCCGGCCAAGCACAAGAAAAAGTGGCTGGAGAAAGAAGCAGAGTAACCGGTTTTCCTGGAGTGCGGCAGTTCTGCTGCCGCCTTTCTCAGCCACTAGCACGACTCTATCTTTCGCAATCTCAACAGGTCCGGACCGGACCTAATTTTTCGATCCTCACCCAGGCTTGTGGGCCGGTACGGATTCGTCAGCTCGAAAAAGCCCGGCTGGCACAATTCTTTTGTGTTCGGCGAGCGCCGCAGCGATTGATTCCAAATCCTTTTTATCAAAACCCATGCAGCTTATTTTCACCGCGCCGTCCGTCTCGATGAGAAAAATCGTCGGGACACTGGTCAAGCCGTAGGCGTTCGAAGCAGGGTAGCCTTTTTGATTCTCGTCGAGCAGCATCGGAAAAGTAACTCCGAACTCCTTGGCAAAGTCTTTCGTGTCGCGGGCATCGTCTTGTGAGATCCCGAGAAACGTTACTCCATCGCCGCCATATCGTTTAAAGAGCCGCTCCAGAAAAGGAAACGTAAATTGGCAAACGGGGCACGAAACTTTAAAGAACGCCGCCACCACTGGACCCTGTTGCATCAGTTTTTGCAGTGAATATTCTTTTCCATCCAACGCTTTAAGCGAAAACTCCGGCGCCATATTTCCTGCCACGATGTGAGTCATCTCTTTATCCGCTCCCAACCAACGCAAAGTTCGCTGCAAAATCGTCATTCTAAAATTGTAGCGCAGACTTTAGCCGCGCGGGCGTTCGCGCGCCTCTGGAATCAATGCACCTGCCTGGTGGCGTAGGCCAAACCAGCTTGCGCTTGTTCGTCATTTGGAGTGCGCGCCAGAATATCTCTGTAAGTGGCCTGCGCATCGGCGTAATGTCCCGCTTGCAGCTGAGCTTGGCCGAGAGAAAAAGCTGCTCCCGGCATTTGTGGATCGAGCGCAAGCGCCTGTCGGAATTCGGGAATTGCGGAATCGTACTCGCGCTTGGCAAGGAGAGCGTGTCCAAGTCCAAAATGCGCCAAAGCTTCCTTCGGGTTTTGCTCTTTCAAATGCTGAAAAAATGCCGTCGCTTCATCGAGCATTCCGAGCTGCAGAAAAACAGTTCCAAGCTCCTTTTGATACATGACGTTCTTCGAATCCGCCGCATACGCCTTTTGCAGTGCTGCGATAGCTTGGGGATACTGGCCTTTGCTGAGATAAACTTTGGCTAGTAGTTCTTGGCCGGGCGCAAACTCCGGCTCGCTCGCCGTTAATTGCTGCAATTGCGCCAGCGCTTCGTCCGTTTTCCTCTCGCCGAGCAGTTGCTCAGCGCTCGCCAGTTCGCTCACGCCCTTGGTAAGTCTTTTGGCGCCGATTGCGGAGCCCACGAGCGCGATAGCAGCGAAAACTGCAACGAGAGAGAGTCGCGTTCGGCGCGCATCTTCGCTAGCCCCGGCAGCTGGCAGCACTGCTCCAACAGCGAGTCCCATCACCAGTCCACCGATGTGCGCGGCGTTGCTTATCCCTGGCAACGCTCCAAATGCAAGGTTATAGGCAATGAATGTGCCCAAGCTCCCCAACATCCTGCTGTTGATTTGCAGATGGGCCGGAGTCTTCTTCAAATAAACATACGAAACCAGCACGCCGGCCATTCCAAAAATCGCGCCGGAAGCTCCCGCTCCCGCCGCCATTGGGTGCCAATATACGCTCACGATGCTGGCAAAAATTCCGCTCACAAAATATGCCAGCAAATAAGACGCGCGTCCCATCAATTGCTCGGCCGCGCGTCCCAAATTCCAAAGGCACCACATGTTGAGGCCAATATGAACAATTCCGAAGTGCACAAACATGCTGGTAACTAACCGCCACCATTGCCCGTTCAAAGTCAGGGGACCGAAATCCGCGCCGAACGCAATCGCTTGCTGCGGTGACGGAAGAAAGGGCGATACTCCGCGCAGCACCATGATCGCGAAAACCAGCACGTTCAATCCAATGAGTACTGTGGTGATTAGAAAAGAAGGAGAAACGAGCGCTTGTCCAGCTGCTGGAATTCCGGCGCGCTGCATTTGCGCCAGCCGAGCCTCGCATTCCGGGCAGTTCAGCGAGGCCGTCGAATCGCCGTAATTTCGTTCAAAATCTCTTCCGCACTGTGGGCAGCGTTGAATGGGCATAAAAAATAATAACAGTTTTCAAGAAACAGCCGCGCGCTCCAAGGAATTGTGACGGAAATCTGGATCAGTGGATCTGCTTTGTTTTGCGTTGCATGTAATCCATCAGCAAGTATTGGCCCAGAGTGTAAGGCGTGGTGAAGTAGGCTTTGCCTCGGCACATTTCCGTGATTTTCTGGACGAAATGGACCAAGCTGTAATCGCTGGCAAGCATGAACGTATTAATCATGATCCCGGCGCGCTTGCACTTGTTTACTTCCTCCAGTGTTTGCCCCACCACAAATGGATCCAGCCCGAACGCATTCTTGTAAATACGTCCATCTTCGAGCGTGAGGGCAGACGGTTTTCCGTCCGTGATCATGATGATCTGGCGCATGTCTTTTTTCTGACGAAGCAAAATGCGCTGCGCCAGGCGAAGCCCTTCCCGCGTGTTGGTGTAATACGGACCAACCTGAACTCGCGCGAGTTCGCCGAGCGGTACCTCCTCCGCGCTATCGTGAAACAGGACGAGGCTCAACGTGTCGCCCGGATATTGCGTGCGGATCAGATGCGAAAGCGCCATCGCGACGCGCTTCGCGGGCGTAAAGCGGTCCTCGCCGTAAAGAATCATGCTGTGGCTGCAATCCAGCAGAACCACCGTGGCGCACGAGCTGTGATATTCGCACTGATGAACCATCAGATCGGAATAGCTCATGTCGATGGGAACTTTTGCACCTTGCCGGCGCACCGCGTTGAAGAGCGTTTCGCTCACATCCAGATTCATCGTGTCGCCAAACTCATAAGGGCGTGAAACGCCGCCAGACTCGATGCCCGTAGAGAGATCGCGCGTGTCGTGGCGTCCAAAGCTGCTGCGCCCGAGCGAGCCGAGAAGATCCTGCAAAGTTTTAAAGCCAAGGAAATCGATGGTCTTGTCCGTGATCTCGAAGCGCGCATCCGGCGGTTTTTCGTGCGGCTGGCCAAGCTGGCCGCGTGCCGAGGTTTGCGGCGGCGGCGTCACCTGCGGCGGCTGCTGCGGATTGATAAAACCTTCCTGCGCAAGACGCTCCATCAGCTTTTCAATGAGATCTTTGACGGCTTGATTGTTTTGCCCCTCGGGATTTTGCAGCATCTCTCGAAGCTCTTCGCTCATAGCGTCTTCGGGAAGTAGATCGCCCTCCTGCAACGCGCGCAGAATCGCATCGCGGAGGGCTTCCATCGAGCGATCCGGATCCATTTGCGAAACGCCATAGAATTGCGATTCAAAGCCGCTCTGCAGAAAAAAATCGCCCATGCGTTTGACAAGCTCTTCGAGATCGACGGTATCAGCTGGCTCGCCGGTGTATTTTCCGTATCGGATGAATTTCATCGGAAATGCCTCATTGATTTCATGACTGGCCAAGAAAAGTTAAAAATAGAAATCGACCGAACCGAGTCCCTCTTCCTTAAACTCTTTAACCTTGAACCTTCGACTTCCCCCTCAATTGAATTGCCGCCGCGGCGGCCGCCCGGGATTCTCCCGTTGCTCCGGCTGCTGCTTGGGCTTGTCGGCGTAGAAGCCGCGCTCTTCGCTGCGGCCGATTCGGCGATGTGCCCAAAGACCTTCAAGGATCATTTCCGCGGCTGACGCGGCAGCGGCCGCGTCTTTGCGATCCTGCACACCGAGGCGGCCAATGTGTTCCATCAAACCCTGAATTTTCGAAAGCTGGTGGTAACGGTCGGAAGTAGTTGCGATCTCGGGCAGCTTCAATTCGCCGCCGATTTCAAACCACTGGATAACCGGTTGAAAATTCACTTCGGCGAAATGTTTGCTGAAGACGCGCCCAACCGCCGTGCGAATCAGTTCGCGAGCGATTGTGTCGGCTCCTTTGAGCTCGCCCTCGTACTCGAGTTCAAGCTTGCCTGTAATAGCCGGAAGCGCGGAATAAACATCCGCGATGCGCGCAACGGAAGCCTTTTCCCCCGTGCGAGCGGCGCGCTGCTCGGCGCTGCTAACAAGACTTTCAAGCGTCGTAATCGGCAAACGCTGGCTGACGCCGGAACGCCGATCGACGCGCTTGTCCTCGCGAGCCTGAAACGCAATCTCTTCCACAACATTTCGCAAATAGGCTGGCACCTCGACTTTGCGCACAGAATCGCGCGCGACCCACGATTCCTGCGCGGTGATGGCCATGCCCTCCTCAAGAGTAGAAGGGTAGTGCGTGCGAATTTCTGCTCCGATGCGGTCCTTGAGCGGAGTGATAATTTTTCCGCGCGCCGTGTAATCCTCAGGGTTTGCCGTAAAGACGAGCAGCACATCCAGCGGCAGCCGCAGCGGGTAACCCTTAATCTGAATGTCGCCCTCTTGCATGATGTTGAACAATCCGACCTGGATTTTGCCCGCGAGATCAGGAAGCTCGTTAATCGCAAAGATACCGCGATTCGCGCGGGGAAGTAGTCCGTAGTGAATGGTCAATTCGTCCGAAAGATCGCGCCCACCGCGTGCCGCGCGAATTGGATCGACGTCGCCAATAATGTCGGCCATGGTCACGTCGGGAGTCGCAAGCTTTTCCACGTAACGATGATCGCGCGGCATCCACGCGATAGGCGTATTATCACCCTCAGCGGCCACTTTCTCCCGGCATGCGCGGCAGATCGGGCGCAGCGGATCATCATTAATTTCGCAGCCCACCACGACGGGGATTTCAGCATCGAGAAACTGCGCCAATCCGCGAAGAATGCGGCTCTTCGCCTGGCCGCGAAGTCCCAAAAGTATAAAATTGTGCCGCGACAGCAGCGCGTTGATGATTTGCGGGATGACCGTGTCTTCGTATCCATGCACGCCAGGGAAGAGCGGCTCGTTCTTCTCAATCATGCGTAGCAGGTTCTGGCGCATCTCGTTCTTCACGGACCGAGAAATAGTGCGCGCGTCAAAATCTGGGATGCTCTTAAGCTCTCCGAGCGTCCGTGCTCTCGGGTGTCCAGAGGATTGCATCGAAGTGCTTGCCGTCATTTGGCCTCGTTTCGCGCTCCGATCTGCTCGGAGCGCACAGAATGCTATCTCAATCCCTGCTAATTCAAACCCTGCCCATTGCCGCCGGCGCGCTGGCGCATAACGCCTGCCTTCTGTAGATGCGGCGCCCACGCGCGGAGATACCCGACGAGCCGCTCCTGCCGTTCCGCTTCGGACCGAAGTTCGAGTATCTGCTGCTTCCAGAGCATATCCATCGGCAGCGTCCCCGCGATGATGAACGAAAGTTGCGCGCCCACGTCGTGTTCGGCGTTCTTCGGATAGTCCTCGAAAATCAGAGTGTGGCAAGTTTCGTAAAGCCCAACAAGTTCGCTTCGCATCGATGGGTCGGGAGCAGACTCGCGGTCCTCGAGATATTCGACGATCCCCTCCGCCAGAGGATTGTCGTCGAAGAGCTCGATAACGCGGAATGGCTCGCGGCCGATGGTCAAAATATCCAGGGTTTTGTCGTCATGGCGCTTCACGACTTCGATGATCTCCGCAGTGCAACCAACCCGTGTAACCCCTTTGGGTACCGCCAACAGAACTCCGAACTCAGATTTGTCCTTCAGGCAGCGGCTTACCATCTCGAGATAACGAGGCTCGAAGATATGCAGGGGAAGGTCCGCGCCGGGGAGAAGAACGACGTTTAGTGGAAAGAGCGGAATGCGATCGGGCCGCATTGTTCCTGGTCAAATCATACCAGAGGGCGGAAAAGCATGCTGCGGAGGAGCAAAGGCAGGCGAGCCCGCGGGTCGCATCCTATAGATTGTCTACCAAGCGCGTTTTTTACTCAAAATAGCGACCTTCGCCAGGACCATGCGTCTAAGCTTACGAGAAACGCTCTTGCGGTAGATCATCTATGGGAGTATAAAGCGGCTGCATGGCTAAACGAGGCGCACCTCCTTTGCAGGCAGACTTGCTCCAGGGCACGCTGGACCTGTTAATTTTGCAAACTCTCGTGCTCGGCGCAGCGCATGGGCACACCATCGCCCACGTTATCGAACATCGCTCCGACGCAGTTCTTCAGGTCGAACATGGCTCGCTCTACCCGGCGCTCCACCGCCTGGAAGATCGCGGCTGGATTGCTTCGTTCTGGGGAACCTCCGAAAACAATCGCAAAGCGCGTTATTACCGGCTGACTGCCGCGGGTCGGCGGCAGTTGGCTCAGCAAACCAGCCGTTGGGAGCAATTAGTCGGCGCCATCAACCGGGTCCTTCGCCCCGCCAAGGAGTAGCGCCATGCAATGGACGCGTTTCTTCCGCCGTGCGCACTGGGATGAAGAACGAGAGCGCGAGCTGCAGACCTACCTCGAGATTGAGGCTGAGGAAAACATAGCCAGAGGGATGACGCCCGAAGAGGCGCGCTATGCCGCAATGCGAAAACTCGGCAATCCAACACAAATCCGAGAGGAGATCTACCGCATGAACAGTCTCACTTTTATAGAGTCACTCTGGCAGGATGTCCACTGCGGTTTGCGGATGCTCCGGAAGAACGCGGGCTTCGCGATTGTCGCAATCCTGACGCTTGCGCTTGGCATTGGCGCGAACACCGCGATTTTCTCGGTGATTCATGCAGTGCTGCTAAGTCCTCTCCCTTATAACGACCCGGATCGCATCGTCCTCGTATTGGAGAGCAATCCCGCCAGAGGATTTCCTCAATTCTCGGTTTCACCGCCGAACTACATGGATTGGAAAAAGGATTCGACTTCGTTTGAGCAGATAGCCTCCATCGCCAGAGGGGATTTCAATTACACCGGGGCCGCGGAACCGGAGCGAATAAGCGGCGCCCGCGTGGCCTCGTCATTTTTTGCGGTGATGGGAGCCACGCCCGCGATGGGACGAACATTTTTGCCGGAAGATGATGTGATGGGCAAAGCTGGCGTCGTCGTCCTCAGTTACGGCTTGTGGACACGCCGTTTCGGAAGCGATCCGCAAGTGGTCGGAAAATCTCTGACCCTCGATGGGCAGTCCTATCGCGTCGTAGGTGTGATGCAAGACGGCTTCCAGTTTCCGCGCGGCGTGGATTTGTGGCTACCTTCGGAGTTTGATGCCGACGCGCTGAGCCCAGGGGCTAGGGGCGCGCACTATTTGCGTGTAATGGCGCGCCTCAAACCAGGCGTAAGCATGGATAAAGCACAGTCGGAGATGGGTGCCATTTCGAAGCGCCTCGAGCAGCAGTATCCGAAGACGAATACTGGCTGGAGTGCAAAGTTGCTGTCGCTGAATGAGGCGACAGTCGGAAACGTCCGGCCAACGCTTCTAGTTTTGTTTGGCGCGGTAGGATTCTTGTTGCTGATTGCGTGCGCCAACGTTGCAAATCTTCTTCTCGCACGCGCGACGGCGCGACAGAGAGAAATTGCCATCCGGTTTTCGCTCGGAGCGAGCAGGTTACGGATAGCTCGCCAATTATTGACGGAAAGTATTTTGCTCAGCGGTATTGCAACTGGCGCCGGATTGCTGCTCGCCGAATGGGCCATTCGCGCCTTGCGAACTCTGCCTCCTTCCAACTTGCCGCGGGCTGCAAATATTGGTTTGGATTTACCTGTGCTCGCTTTTGCCGCGGGCGTGGCGATTCTGACTGGATTGCTATTTGGCTTTGCACCGGCGCTGCAAATCACGCGAGGAGCGCCAGCCGAGACGCTCAAGGAAGGTGGAAGGGCATCCAGCGCGGGCCGCCATGGCGTGCGCAGCGCGCTCGTGGTTTTGGAAACTACACTGGCGCTCGTGCTTCTGGTTGGCTCGGGCCTGCTGCTAAAGAGTTTTCTGCGGCTGCAAACGGTTGATCCGGGCTTTCAGTATAAGAACGTGGTAACAGCGGACATTTCGCTTCCGCGCTCGAAGTATTCGACGGATCCGCAAAAAATTCAGTTCTGGGATCAACTTTTCGAGCGAATTAATTCCGTGCAGGGCGTCAAGGAAGTCGCAGTTGCCAGCGGCAATCCAATGGAAGGATCCAACCTGTCTTTCTCATTCTCCACCAAGGATCTCCAAGCGCTTGCACCTGCTGACCAGCCGTCCGCGGGCTATTATGTCGTTAGCCCGAATTATTTTCATACCCTGGGGATTCCCTTAATGGTTGGTCGATACTTCACGCGGGAAGATTCCGCGGGTAGTCCGCGAGTAGCCATTATCAGCCTGGCTGTGGCACAGCGATTTTTCCATGACAGAAGCCCTATCGGTCAGACGATCGCGATCGGGGTAGGAGCGCCTCGCGCCGACGGACCGCTTTGGCGCGAAATCGTTGGCGTCGTCGGGGACGTGAAGGATGACGGTCTCGGTGAGGCAGCCACGATGACTGTGTATGAGCCTGCCTCGCAGATGGCTTGGGACGACATGAACTTATTTGTGCGCTCGGATTCCGACACCGCGCAAGTGGCTGCGACAGTGCGAAGCCAAGTGGTGTCCATGGACAAAGACCAGCCCGTCGGGGATATCTCCACCGGAGAGCAGCTGATGGCGCAAGCCGTGGCGCAACCACAGCTCCGGACACTCTTGCTGAGTGTGTTCGCTGCGCTGGCGCTGATTCTCGCGAGCCTCGGTATTTACGGAGTGATGTCCAATACCGTGGCGCAGCGAACGCACGAAATTGGCGTGCGCATGGCTCTTGGAGCAGGACAGAGCAGTGTGCTGCGGCTTGTACTGAGAAACGGCATGCGGTTGACGTTGCTCGGAATCGCTTTTGGTACAGCTGGCGCATTTGCGTTGACGCGGCTGATGAAAGGTTTTCTTTTCCATGTAACACCAACCGACCCAGCGACATTTGTGGAGGTAGCACTATTCCTGTTCTTAGTGGCGCTGCTGGCGAGTTACATTCCAGCGCGGCGAGCAACGCGAGTCGATCCCGTCATTGCCCTGCGCTACGAGTAAAAACCCATGAATCTAAAACGCGGAGCTTCCGCAAGCCACGAAGTTCTCCGGTTTTCTTTGTAGGGGCGTGATTCATCGCGCCCTTTGCGAGCAAGACGGATGCAAATCACATTCGCGTGGTTACGTCGCGTACTTGATACGAGCCGATACAAAAAATCAGCCACGCTGTCAGGAAAGTTCGCCCAGAAGCGTTTCCATTTCTGATCGGGCGTGGTCGTCGCGTTTTTTGGCGGCGGCTACCATGCCGTCGGAGAGAACGTGCTTGGCTTCCTCATTGCGCGATTCGCGCGCAAGCATCTGGCCATACATTAGATACGCTGGAATATAGTCGGGAGAACGCTCAATTAGCGCGCGAAAGTGGCCGTCGGCGGCGCTCGGATCCCCGCCATTCATGCACTCCATTGCAAGGCCGTAGCGCGAGAAGGCGTCGTCGGGTTTTTTAGCGACGAACCCTTCGAGCATCTGTCGACGTGTTTTCTTTTGGTCTGTCATGGTTTGCTCCCGTATTATACCGGGAAAGAGACTGCGTCCGAAAGCAGTCGGGGAACGGGGAACGAATGAAGCGCAAGCAACTGGTGAAGAGTGAGATGAGCGGGGATTTGGCGTTGAAGGGCAAGCCGGTCAGCGCGTCGCGATCGGAGATGACGGAGATTGTTCTGCCGGCGCAGACAAACCCATTGGGAAAATTGCTTGGCGGGCAGGTGATGCATTTGGTGGATATGGTTGCGGCGATGGCGGCGCACCGGCATTCCAACAGTTATGTGGTGACGGCGTCGGTGGACTACATTGATTTTCGCAATCCGGTAAATCTGGGCGAGCTCGTCAACCTGAAATCGCAAGTCAATCGTGTCTTCCGGACTTCGATGGAAGTAGGCGTCGAAGTGTATTCGGAAAATGCGATGACACAAGAGCGCAAACACACGACATCCGCGTATGTAACTTTTGTGGCCATCGATGAGCACACCAGGCTGCCCAAACCGGTGGCGCCGCTGATCTTGAAGACACCAGAAGAGCGGCGACGATTTCGAGAGGCTGCAAAGCGTCGCGCGGTTCGGCTCGCGTTGCGTTACGGAAAGCGACATATAGTTAGCTGATGTATCGCTGAGCTTGGCCGGTGATTTTAGCTGACGCCACCAACCCAAAGTGGCGTGGTGGTCGGCCAGGGGCTGCCGCCTGCGGGCTCCTCAGTGATAGCGATAGCCTTGATGGCGTCCATGGATTCCGGCGGATTGGAAACCAGCATAACTAATTTCCCATTTGCATCGGGCCAACTCATCATCGAGGGCATGGGCTTGGCTCCCGGCGCTTTGGGAATGAACCACAATTGCAAAACGTGATGTTCGGCCGGCATGGGAATTTTGTCACCCATGACAACAATGCCTAGTTGCGAATTCCATTTGGCTTCTAGTTGCGGTCCCTTGGCGTCGCTCCCCGGAAGCATGATTTTCACGGAACTCGGATCCATCAGAATCTTTGCCTCAAGCTTGGCTGCGGTTAATTGCTGCTCGACCTTCTGGCGTTCCTCAGCAAGTGTTGCCGCGCGACTATTGGCCTCGCGAATTTCGGTTTGCAGGCGCTGCGCATTCCATGCGGAATAAATCGAAAAGACTAGCAGTGCGGCCACGCCAGCCCAGAGCCAGAAGGGAATCGCGCTCTTCGCAGGGAGCACTTGCGGCTTTGCCTGTAACTGCGCCTCCGCGCGGACCGTTTGCATCAGCCGGCCTTTAAGCATGTCCGAGGGCGCCGCTTGGGGAGCCGTGTAGGCGAGTTGGCTGACGAGCCAGCGCGCTTCTTCGACGGCTTTAGCGCACTCCGCGCAGCCGGTCGCGAGATGCGCTTCGAGCGCGGCGCGGTCTTCTAGATCGAGCGCGCCTAGAGCGTAGGCTTCGATCAGCTCACGAAATTGGTCGCAGTTTTTCACGTCGTTGCCTGCAATCCTTCTTTCAGGCGAAGCAAACCGTTACGAATCCAGCTTTTTACCGTGCCGAGCGGTTCTTTCAAAGTTGCCGCAATCTCCGAATGGCTTAGGCCTTCAAAATAGGCGAGCTCGATGGCTTTTTTCTGCTGCGGACTGAGCGAGGCCATCAGAGCGCGAACGCGTTCGGCGCGGCGTTTTTCATCTAGAGCTTTTTCGTAATCCGGTGCGACTACGACGCTCGGCAGTTCGTCGGGCAGATCCTCGCGGCGGCGCTGGCGCTCGCTTTTCAGGCGAAGATGATCGAGGGCGCGGTTTCGCGCCATGGTACACAGCCAGGGGACAAACGGGCCGCGCGAAGAATCGTATTGATCGGCATTGCGCCAGAGTTGCAGGAAGACGTCTTGCACGACTTCCTCGGAAGTCGAGGCCTGCTGGAGAATGCGCAGGACTAACCCATAGACGAGGCGCGAGTGGCGATCATAGAGCTGTTCAAAGGCGCTCACGTCTTTTTGAAGAAGGCTCGACAGCAGCGTCGCGTCAAGCGGCACTTCGCGGGGACCGCGGGATGTGAAAGCCGCCAGGAACACGAGTGTCGGCTTCTTCCTCTCCTCAAAGACTATACGGCGAAAAAAGAACTTCGGATGACTGTGTCGGTTTTAGTCATCCTGAACTTGTACCTGAAACACTGGCGCGAATTTCGTCGGCTACGGCCAGGGCTTGTTCGATGCAGGCGCCGATGGCAGGTCCGCGGAGATAGTTTCCCACAAGCTTGATGTTTAGAAGAGCCGAAGATTCTCGCTCGAGATTGGCGATACGCGCGGTATGTCCGAGGTTGTATTGAGGTAGAGCACGCTGGTAGATCTCGACGTTTGAGAATGTTGGTTGGCTGCGGATAGTGAGGATCTGGGAAATCTCGTGATGAACGAGCGCAGTGATTTCTTCGGGGGACAGCGTTGCGGCTTGGGGATCCGTCGCGCCGCCGATGAAGCTTGTTAGTAGAACGGAGCCTTGCGGAGCGCGATTGGGAAACAGCGACGAATTCCAGACGGTGCCAAGCGTGCGCAGTCCTTCAGAGCGAGGGATGAGAAAGCCAAAGCCTTCGAGCGTGTGTCCTACGTCTTCTCTTTGGTATCCGAGCGAAACGGCGGCCAGGGGAGCGTATTCGATTTCCTCAAACAGAGTTGCGATTCCGAGGGGGAGGAGTTTCGCAGCGACATGGGTTGGCACCGCGAGAACGAGACAGTCGGCGACGATTGTTTCGACGCCAGTCGTTGTCTTAACGGTGACCACAACTGCTTCGGTTGCTTGTGGTCTGCCTAACAGTGCTCTGCCTAGCCGTACCTCGCCCGACGGTGTTCTGCTGAACTGTGCTCTCCCTGATTCTTCTCTGATCGATTGCGGCGTTTCGTCGGCGCTTTTTTCAATCGCTGTCACTTCTACTCCGCAGCGGAGGGCGCTGCCGAGATTTGCGGCGAGGGCTTTGATTAAAGTTTCGTTTCCGTCTTTGAAGGACTGAAGAGTTGGGCGTTGTTTTGGGCCAGGTTTCGATTTGGCCGCGCGGATCATGCCGCGGATGACGCTGCCGGAGCTGCGTTCGGCTTCGTAGAGTTGTGGGAAGGCGGCGCGGAGGCTGAGTTTTTTCGGGTCGCCGGCGTAGATGCCGGAGACGAATGGGCCGACAAGTTTGTCGAGGAGCTCGGCGGAGAATTTGCGGCGTGTAAAGGCGGCGACGGATTCGTCCACGTAGGGGGGAGTAGTGCGTCCGAGGAGGTCGCGGACAATACTGAATTTTGTTTTGGGGCTGAAGAGGGAAGAGGCGAAAAAGGCCGGCGGGCTGAGAGGAGCAGGTTTTAGTTGGCCATTGATGAGGAGAAATCTGGGCGCGCTGTGCGGAGCTTCGATCAATTCATTTTCTATGCCGAGGTCGCGGCAAAGGTTGCGGAGCGGAGGAGTGCCGCTGAAACTTTGTGGGCCGAGTTCTAGGAGGAAGCCGTCGCGGCGTTCGGAGCGGATTACGCCGCCGGGGTGTGGGGAGGCTTCGACGATTTGGGCGTCGATGCCCGACTTGCGAAGTTGGTAGACGCATGTCAGGCCGGAGATTCCGGCGCCGACGATTAGGACTGGGACGTGGGTGTTCATTGGTTCGCTTGGTTGCCTGGGTAGGGCGCAATGAATTGCGCCCCTACAAGTTTCTTCAGGCAGCCATCGTATCATTTCGGCTCGGCGGTACCGCTGTAGGCTCACTTTACCGTCGAGGTAAGATAGCAGTTTGCACGGATTGAAGTCTGTGCCACCCTCCCCCAGGTTTTTTGTAAACGTTGCGGATAAAGGACTTACGCTGGCACGGACGGGGCTGACAGCCGACCCTTCGAGGCTCAGGGCAAGCAGCTCGCAGCTGCGGAGGCTGAAGAGTTCAAGGTTTAGGAGTTGCACCGAAGAAGCGGTCATCCACGGAAGGACGACCCTACATGGACCGCTTGTACTCTTGGCACCCTCCCCCCGGTTTTTTGTAACCGTTGCGGATAAAGGCTTTAGCCTGGGCTTGGATGCTTTGGCGTCGAACGGATCGACGGGGCTGTAGGATCGGGTTGGTTTTAACGCAGAGTGCACGGAGTTCACAGAGGACGAACGGCGAATTTGGATACCCCCCCACCCGGGGGTGTCCGCGAGTTATGAAGTAAATGGTTGAGGGGAGTGGGATTGTGGGCGTTCCTGCGTGTGCGCAGTGCGGTAGCGAGGAGATAGAGAAAGAGGGAGGAAAGGATAACGCCCCGACTCGGTCGGGGTAAACGCCGACGCAGAGAGCAGCCCGACCAGATCGGTGTAAACGCCGGTTACGCAGAGAAGAGGGGGACGGTCGGCGGGGCTGGAAAGCTAAGTTCACGAACGATTTTACCGCGCCTGTGATGACTTGTCAAGTTATTTCTCATGTAGTAATTATTCGAACGACGTGCTTATGGGACTTAAGTTGATAAGAGGATTAGGGATGCGGGGGAATCTGGTCCCATTCACCTTCACCTAGGCTAAGTTTGTGAGCCATGAGCCCCAGCAAATATCCAGTTGACAGAAAAACACAACTTTTGCTAATAAATTAGGCATCCGCTGAGAAGGCCCACCCGTTGGGAGGTACCACGATGAGCCAAGACTCCAGTCACGTTCAGATGCAGGTAGAATGTCCAGAGTGTCACAAGAAAATACTTCTGCACGTCGCATTAACGACCGACACGTCCAACAATACGGTCGAATGCCCTAACTGCCATCACAGGATGATTCCCCTCGTGCCCGGGCCAATTGTCGGAGGACCTTTTTCAGTGGAAGCGTGACTACTAGAAAAGAACGGCTCGTTCTCGCGGGAATAATCTTTATGAAGAGACCATCATCACATCATACAGTCCACTTGTGATACCCTTCCGCCGTGCCAAAAATCCAGCCGTGCCGCTGTGACCACGCTAAGACGATCCACTACGCTAAGCCCAGCGCGAAAAAGCTGAAGGGCAGGTGCTTGTTTCCTGATTGCAAATGTAAGGTCTACAAGCCGAAGCCTAGTCGATGATACCGACCTCGACCCGGTAGATGTCCACAACGGTATAGACTTGTTTGTAGTTTTATCTGACTATCTTAAGATGAAAAAGAAGGACCTGGCGCCACAGCAATTATCGTCGGTTGACTGCCCAACATGCGGTGTGTCTGCCGGAAGGCGTTGCATACTTGAAGCAGGTGGTCCGCGTTCAACTCCGCACGTCAACCGTAAGCTCGCGGCGGCTGAGGCGATTGAAATGAAAAGAATTCCTCGTCCTGGGGCCTAAAAAATACCAGCTAGGGATAAGTAGGAGATTGCCAATGCTCATGACTACAAGCACTCGCCAGATCGGTAGCGTCATGATTGTAGATATCCGTGGCCGGATTGTGCTCGGCGAAGAGAGCGCTGCATTGCGCGAACTGGTTTGCGAACTATTAAGCAAGGGACACAAGAACATTCTTTTCAATCTTGGCGATGTCAATTACATCGACAGCTCAGGTTTGGGCAATCTGGTCGGTGCTTTCACGAGCGTGCGAAAGCAGCAGGGAGAACTGAAGCTGCTCAACCTTACGAATAAAGTTCACGACCTGATGCAAATTACGAGGCTGTATACTGTCTTCGATATTATGGATGACGAGGCCGTGGCCGTTAAGTCTTTCGCTCAATCGGCAGCGGCAACCGGATGACTGCGGCAGCCCAAACTAAAGGTCCCTCGAAACCTTTCGCTGTAAGGGTAGCCCCAAGCCTTGGTGCGTGACAGCTTCGGTAGTCATCCAGGTCTGCTTATCGTGTGCCGAGAGCTTTCCGCAATGACGGGTGAATCTTTATTCCCTCGGCGCAGCTGATAAATCCTTTCTTCCTGAACCGCTGCATGAACTCATTGATTCTCGAACGTGTGGTCCCCACCATTTCCGAGAGGACTGTGTCAGTGAGGTGAGGAATCTCAATGCCCGTCCGGCCGTTCTTACCCAAGTGCGCAAGCCGCAAAAGCACGTGGGCCAGCCGCTGTTCCGCGGAGGAGGTCAGCAGGTCTGCGACATGATCCCGATAGTTCTTGATGTTGGAGAGTAGATGCGCCAGCAGTGAGCGTGAAGTCTTATTCTTTCCGCGAATCATTCGTAGCATGTTGTCTTTCTTAATGATGCGTATGGAGCTAGCCGTCAGCGCGACGGCCGTGCACATACGCAGGGGGTAGTCTGCGAGGCAAAGTTCGCCAAAAAAATCACCTACACCCAGGATTGCGGTAACAGCCGATGGCCGCTTGTTCCTTCGGGTCGAAAGGCGCACCCCTCCTTTTTGAATATAGAAAAGCGTTTCGGCGGGTTCACCTTGCCTATAGATGTTTTGCTGCTGCCGATACTTCGAAACCTCGCCGCCCAGGACTAATCCTGAAGAGAAGTCCCAAAGGTGGGAAGCGTTTTGGCTCTTGCGCTTCAAAGTTCCTCCAGTGCTAGGCAGTGTATTTCGCGGATGCGAGGGCCAAGCCTCCGCCGTTGGCTATAGTGTAGGCAACAAACAAAAATCTGTCTGTCCAATTGGGGACACCCGAGCTGGCCCTAATGGGAACCACGGGACAGCCGGCTGGCGCTCAACGTGCCGTGTTTTTTCTTCGCCGCTGCTCGCTCTGCTTTATTATTTCGGTCAGATCGACAATTGGGCGTATCTCAATTGGGCCTAGTCCGTACTTAAAGCCGGGCAGCTGGGAGACAAGCTGGATGGCGTGATTGAGGTCTCGCGCTTCAAGGATTTGAAGGCCGCCGAGCTGTTCCTTGGTTTCCGCATAGGGGCCGTCGGTCGTCGCGACTTTGCCATTTTTCCAGTAGAGGGTCAACGCGGTCTCGGGAGGCTCGAGAGGTACTTCGGCAACGAGATGTCCGTTGGCGCGCAGATGGTCATTGTGCTCAAAGCATTCGTCGAGCACTGTGTTTCGTTCGTTCTCGGTCATGCCTTCGAATGTTCCTGGTTTGATGTATCCCAAACAGATATATTTCAAGGTTCCTCTCTCCCGGTAGGGAATCAGCAGCGCAGGTGTCCGATTTTTTCTATCAGTGTTTCGAGTAATGAAGCGCAACGCATCCTGATTTGAAAAACTTTGACTCGACGAGTTTTAATTGCAATTTCTCCGGCAGGCTAACACCCTCCAACAGCCGTCTCCCTGCTCCTGCAAGAGTTGGCCCAACTACAAAACAATACTCGTCCACCAGACCAAGCTCGATAAGTTGTGAAGGAATATCTACACCACCAACTAAAATGTTTTTGCCTTGTTCTTGTTTCAATTTAAGTATTTCGTCGCGAAGGTTCGTGCGAACAATTCTCGTATTTCGATCTTCAGAACTGTTTAATGATCGTGAAAAAACAAGTTTGTTAATGGAGACGAATGCTCGAGCAAATTCGCGGTCTGCTTTTGTCTCAGACTGGTTTTTGAGGACTTCAGGCCAATAGGGAACCATCAATTGATAGGTTTTACGCCCAAAGACTTGCAGGCCAGCCTCTCGCGTGAGGTGAGTAAAATATTCAAGTTTTTCTTCATCGACAGATTGTTTGGTATGGTCGACGCAGCCATCCAAGGTAGTGTTGATTGCGAAGATTAGCTTCCTCATTTGAGTCTCCTCTCACACGCAATTTCGGCTATCGAGAACGGCAAAGCACTCGGTCTGTCACCGGTATCCCGGCACCAGCGCGCTCGACCATGCCGCTCAGTTGCTAGTCGGGTGACGGCATGAAGAAGATCTCTCGCACCTCGACTTGCCCCCGGGTGGCGGCGACGCCTTTGCGCGCCCAGGCCACCGCCTCGTCCATGTCAGCGCATTCCAATATATAAAGACCGCCGATGTGTTCCTTGGTTTCCAGGTACGGCCCGTCGGTGACGAGTACCTTGCCATCGGGCTGCACTCGCAGCGACTTCGTAGCCCCCAGGCCGCCAGCGAGTTTTAACACGCCGGCGTCCTCCATCTCTTTGTTGAACGCGTGGATCGCCTGGCCCATCGCTTCCGTCACGCTGGACGGGTCAAAGTCGTCGGGCATGTAACCAGCAACTAGATATTGCGGCATTGTGTTCTCCTTTAGCGGTCTTCGGGCTAGCAGCACAGCCTTGCGCACTGCATCTTCATTCTATAGTCGTCGCGCAGGAAAAAAATCGACAGCAGAGAGACGAATTTTTTTATTTTAATTCCGCAAGTCGCCGGGCAAGAAAACGGCGGTCCGGTTCCTGCGACGCCAGGGCAAGCGCCTTTTCATACGCAGCACGGGCCTCCGGGATTCGCCCTAATCTTCGGCAGAGATCGGCACGGGCCGAGTGGGCCAGGTGATAGCCGGAGAGCTGCTCGCGCGCCAGCAACTCATTAATAAGAACAAGACCCTGCTCTAGACCTTCGCACATGGCAACGGCCACAGCGCGGTTCAGTTCGACAACCGGGGATGGCTGAATCCGAAGCAACTGGTCATAGAGGAGCGTAATCTGGCGCCAGTCCGTGGATGCTACGGAGGAACTCTCGGCGTGAACGGCCGCGATGGCCGCCTGCAGCGTGTAAGCACCGAAGCGGCGGGATCGAAGAGAGCTTTCTGTAAGCGCGACGCCCTCGGCGATCTGATCCCTGTTCCATAGCGACCGATCCTGCTGCTCGAGCAGAATCAAGTCTCCGTCGCTCGATGCTCTGGCGGCGCGGCGCGACTCCTGCAGGAGCATGAGCCCCAACAGGCCCATCACCTCAGGTTCCGGGAGCAGGTCGAGCAGAAGTCTGCCGAGACGGATCGCCTCGCGGCTGAGTTCGGCGCCCGTCATTTCAGCCGAGTATCCCTCGTTGAAGATCAGATATACGACCAGGAGGACGGTTCGTAAGCGCGCCGATAATTCCTGCGACACGGGCACTTGGTAAGGAATTGCCTTGTCGCGGATGATGGCCTTCGCGCGCACGATGCGTTGGGCGAGCGTTGCCGGCGTAACGAGAAACGCTCGGGCAATCTCCTCTGTGCTCAAGCTGCAAACTTCACGCAGGGTGAGCGCGACCTGTCCTTCCGGAGGCAGAGCGGGATGGCAGCAGGTAAAGATGAGACGGAGGCGGTCGTCCTCGATTTCCTCATCTTCGTTAGGCGCCTTGTTGATCTGCGCCTCGAGGTAGAGCGTGAGGTCTTTCTGTGCGTTGTCGAAGCGCGCCCGCCGGCGCATTCTGTCTATGGCTTTGAAGCGCGCGGTGGAAATGAGCCAGGGGCGAGGTTTATCGGGTATGCCGGTCCGGGGCCACGTGTCCAAAGCAGCGGCAAAGGCTTCGTGCATGGCCTCTTCGGCGACATCGAGATCTCCGAGCAGGCGAACCAGCGTTGCAAGAATCCTGCCCGATTCGGACCGGTAAAGCGTTTCTATTATTTTGCTGAGCTCTTCGGGAACATTCTGCGGCATGCACGTCAAACTCAGACAGGCTGCCAAAGCTCGACGCGATTTCCTTCCGGATCGGTGAGCCAGCCAAACTTTCCGAAGTCATAGCTTTCGCGTTTTGGATCGACGGTGACACCTTCGGCTATCAAACGGTCCAGCAGACCATCGAGGTCGTCCACCTCGAGATTGAGCATGGCTTTCTGTGCTGGAGGAAAGTAGGCATTGTCTTGTTTGAAAAGGGCGAAGATGACGTTAGCGCGTTGCTTCGAGGCAGGAAACGCGAAAGCTCCGTCGGGCTTCTGCAGGCCGAGATGCTTCTCGTACCATTGATACAGAGCTTTTGGATCATCCGACCGCAAAAATATACCGCCAAAACCAGTAACTGAAGCCATGCAGCCTCCTATGAGCAACGTTTGTCCCGAGCTTGCGCTTGGAGAATTACAGTGTATCGACAGTCTGACTAGAATTTCTATGACAGTTATGGGCCATCGCCCTCTCTGCCGAGCGCTAAGCAGCCGCGGCTATCGGAACCTTACGCTTTTTCCTCAAGATCCCAGCAGAGATCAACGTGATTAGTAGTCCTACCGGGAAAGGCTCGAGGAAGGTGAGCGCCGAATTGTAGAGGGGATTCTTATAGTTTACCTTGAGCTGGTTAAATTCGTTGATCTTTGCTTGAACCACTTCTGCTGTCGCCCCGGCCGCTCTCAATCTTTCTATCGTGCTCGATCCGTAGTTATCCATAAAGTCCGGCATAAACTTGAAGTAGATGATTTCCCATGTAACCACATAGAAGGCGCACGAAATCACTGTGATACCAATTCCCACCAAAAATGCCCTTCCGAACGAGATCTCACCATTCCCGACATTCTCTCGATAGGAGCGGATTCCGAAAAACACGAGCATGAACGAGAGCACGATGGCCGTATAGCCAACAACCGCCCCTTTGGTAGTTCCTATTTTGTGCATGAAGGGTAGCGTCGATATCATCATCAGCGACGAAATTGCTCCCGATATAAGCCCGAAGATGAGGATGGTTCGTTTCATTACTTGGCTCCTGTGCGCCGGTTAAACCGGCGAGGTTGTAGTGAATGAAAAAGTCACACGAAAGTGGATTAGCGACCCACATCGGCCCCGAGTCATGCGGAGCCGCTCGCGAGGGCGGCGTCGAAGCGTTGATAGGGGAACGTGCGGGCCGGGTATTCAGCCGCGTAAGAAACTTACTCCGGGACGCCGACGCCGTAGGAGCAAGCGGAAGGCAACATCTGGTACACCGATATCGCGAGGTGTGCCAGAGTCCCGCGCGGTCAGAGACCCCGTGCACGTACGCAAGCACCTCGCATGGGAACCGGGAGATCCCAGGTCCGCCCCGGGCAGCAGTTGCCTTGGGACGCATCGGGAAGTCTAAGGACGTACGCCGATGACGAACGGATATGGGAAGTCGGACAGACTTGTAGTACCGGAGAAGTCCCCGAACAACGCCGGGCAACCGGTTGCGGAGGGGATGGAGGGAAGAAGTCTGGCCAAAGGGAACCTGCAACAGCAAAACGCGTCCCGGACACCGAGCCGGAAAGACGCGCCAAGCGCGCTGGAGCGGGTGCGTCAAGCAGCAAAGAAGGATAAGCAGTTGCGATTCACGGCGCTCCTGCACCACATCTACAACCTGGAAACGCTGCGCATGGCCTACTACTCGTTGAAGAAGGAAGCCGCGCCGGGCGTGGATGGGGAGACGTGGCGGCACTACGGCGAGCAACTGGAGAGGAATCTCCAGGATCTTTCCGAAAGGCTGAAGCGAGGAGCGTACCGAGCGAAGCCGGTGCGTAGGGTATTTATCCCTAAGGCCGACGGGCGGCAAAGGCCGCTCGGAGTCACGGCGCTGGAAGACAAACTCGTCCAGCGCGCGGCGGTCGAGGTGCTGAACACCATCTATGAAACGGACTTCCTTGGGTTTTCGTACGGGTTCCGACCAGGGCGCAGCCAGCATAAAGCGCTGGATGCGCTGTACACGGGACTGCTGACGAGAAAAGTGAATTGGGTGCTTGATTTGGACATCAAAGGCTTTTTCGATGGGCTTTCCCACGAATGGCTTGTGAAGTTCGTCGAGCACCGGATTGCAGACCGGCGCGTCGTGCGGCTCATCCAGAAATGGCTGAATGCCGGCGTGCTGGAGGATGGGAAACGGATACGGACGGAGGAGGGGACGCCCCAGGGCGGGAGTGCTTCGCCGCTTTTGGCAAACGTCTATCTTCATTACGTGTTCGACCGGTGGGTCCAATCGTGGCGACAGAAGCGTGCACACGGCGATCTGATCGTGGTGCGATACGCCGATGACATCGTGGTTGGATTTAACAACAAAGCGGATGCCGATCAGTTTCGGGCGGAACTTACGGAACGAATGAGGAAGTTCAACCTGGAACTGCATCCCGAGAAAACGCGGCTGCTGGAGTTCGGTCCTTTTGCGATCAACAACCGGCAAAAGCGTGGAGAAGGGAAGCCGGAGACATTCAACTTTCTTGGCTTTACGCATATCTGCGTAAAGAAGAGAAGCAATGGAATGTATACGGTGTTGCGGCAAACGATACGCAAACGGTTGCAGGCGAAGCTGAACGAGGTGAAAGCCGAGCTTCGGCGTCGTATGCACGACCCCATCCCCGAACAGGGCAAGTGGTTGCAAGCGGTGGTAGGTGGGCATATCCGGTATTACGGCGTGCCCATGAACTACCCGGCGCTGGCTCTTTTTCGATTCCAAGTGGGACGGCTCTGGCATCGCGCGCTGTCTTGGCGCAGCCAGAACGGCCACGTCCTCTGGGATCGTATGCGGCGCTTGATCGCTCGCTGGCTGCCACCGCCTTCTGTCTGTCATCCCTATCCCCTGCGCCGCATGCGCGTTATTACCTAAGGCAAGAGCCGGATGCGGGAAATCCGCTCGTCCGGATCCGTGGAGGGGGTTGTGAGCGATCATGATTCCTACTCCGACTTACGTCCGTGGGTATGCATGAATTCGCGGGCACCATACCGCATGAGGAGAGGGGCTTGTCGTCATTCTTTTGGGTGATTTTGACCTTTGCAGCGAAAAATCACTCTTTTGTAGAACATTTCCTGGGCAACAGGTCTAGGGCAACAGGCCGAATTCCTTACCCAACTGAACCGCCTGTGTCCGCCGTCTTGCTCCCAATTTATCGAAAACCCGGCTCGAATGGGTCTTCACCGTGTTCTCGCTTACAAACAGCTTCTCTGCAATCTCCCGATTGCTCATCCCCTGCGCAATCAGCCCCAGGGTTTCCATTTCCCTCGGAGTAATCGCCAATTCTTGCCTTTTCGCATCATTGGGGCAAAATGGCTGGGCCATAGGCGCCGGCATCGTAACAGGCACTTCCTTGACGGCAATCCTTTCTTGTTTCCGCGTCAGCTTCAGCCCCAGCCAGATCCCCACCGCGGCAAACGTCGCGGCGATTAGCCCGCTGTAGATTTCGATGGAATGGTCAATGACCAGGAACCGGTATTCGCTCCATCTGAGCGCCGCAACCAGAATTCCGCCGATTATCCCGTACAAGAAAATGTGCTTCAGCGTCGCTTTGGACATCACCTGTCACCACTGCCACGCCGAAGAGTATCCCGCTCCTTCGCCATCGGCAAGCTTCTCTTCATTGGCGCCGGTTCAACGGGACTTAGCCTAATATGCGGGTGTAGAGTGAAGGCATCAGGAGGGCTGAGATGAAGAGGGAATGGATTTTGGTGGGCATGTTAGGTGCGACGGGAATTGGGGCGCTGGCGTTGGGGCAAGGATTGCCGCCGGGACCGATGCCGACGCCGACGGTGAAAGTGGGTCCGGTTGCGGCGGCGAAGGCGGCGAATCCTATCCCAAGTCCAGCGGCAAAAAATCAGGGTCAAAAAACAGCGATAGGAGTGGGAGCAGCCTCGGTGAAAGCTTCGGGGCCTTCGGCGTACTGGACGGACCTGGTGGACATCGACGGCGATGGAGTGGAAGAGGATACGCAGTTTTTGTTCGATAAGCAGCGCGGGATACTTTACACGTACAAACAGGACGCTTACCAGTGTGGGGACGGGACCTCTCAAAATGGAGACGTCCTGATGGGAATTTACACTCAGGGGAATACCGCGAGAAGGCCTTCGGGGTCTGGATGGTACGTGGTAGCCGTGAAGGCGGGGCAATGCGGCGAGAAAAAAGCTGGACTGTTCGGGTGCCGTTTCACCACCGGCGGAAAGCCGACGACCTGCGGCACGGCGACGGTGAAAGAAGAGTCAGGAGAGGTAGAGGTAGCGGTCAGGAAGCAGGGGAAAGCCGAGATGCCGTAATGTGGCAATGCGAACGTTTGCGACCGGTTGAGCTAAAAGACTAACTGGACATTTGGATTGTTTCCGAGTGGAAGGCGGCCCGGGATCGGCGATGGGCCTTTCTTTCGCCACCAGGTGCCCACATTTCCGATTTCTGGCTATTTCTTCAGCTTTATTCCTTCAAGTGCGCCAACGGAATCTGCGAAAACAATTGCAAATCGACGATCATGGAGAGGCGCCGATCCAATTGAAAAAACGTCGCGGCCTTTCTTCCCGGCAAGACCTGGGTCACCGTCGGCACATATTTGAGCCGCAACGCTTGCGCCTGAGCGTCCACCTCCATCCAGTGCCGAACATAGATCAGCGCCTCCTGGTCCGACATCGTTGCCCACGTTTCCGCATACTGCTTCAAGAGTGCATATTTCGCGTTATGCACTTCATGCAAGTCGTCCGCGTAGTGTTTGTAGATGGGCCAGAACTTCTCTCCCTCCTCGGCTGACAGCGGCATATTCTGCCCAATCACCTGCATCTTCATCGCGCGTATGTCTTTACGGAGCAAAGCAATGTCCTCGTCCGACACCGTCGGGCTGAGGACCTTCTGCAGGATGACTTGCTGCCCCTGCTCCGACGCCCCCGGCGTCTTCGCCCCCGCAGCGGCCATCCCTCCGCTCCAGGCCGTCGCCACCAGCATGCCCGCAACAAACGCTCCAGCCAATGCGGCCGCTCCCGCCAGTTTGCTCTTCATAATGTTTCTCCTTGCCTTTGACCTCTTGCCACAAAAAACCACTGAGAACAGCAAGTACGAGTGCATGCTAATACAGTTGGGCCGCTAATCGATTACAATCCGCACAAAGCGATACTTGCTCCAAAACAATTTCAATAGAAGTGTGAGGTCTGACAACGGTCCGAGCATATTGTGCTCTTAAAGTCCTGGCGGTGCCCCTGTTAAAAATGACAGATGACTGATTAATGCGGCAATCTCGGCTGATGCATTACGTTCCGAGACGGACGCTTTCCGAGTGGGGACCAGAAGGCATCGATAGGAGCCATGCGTAGATCCTCGTGGCGGCGGGTTTGTCGCTGATTTTCATTTTTGTGCAAGGGCGGGGGATTACGCTGTGTCGATAGACGTCGCGGGCAGAAAGATTTAGGATGTTCGCTATTCCTATGCGAAACAAAACTTGGTTTGCGGTTTTTGTTGTTGCGCTGATACCGGTCTGTCTTTTCAGTCAGGCGCCGCGAGGATCAACGGTTATTTCTGTGGACGCTGCGCATGTTGGCGCTGCCATTTCTCCTTCGATGTTTGGGATATTTTTCGAAGACATTAACTTTGGAGCCGACGGCGGGCTGTATCCCGAGTTGGTGAAGAACCGGTCGTTTGAGTTTCAGGAGCCGCTGACCGGGTGGCATGAAATTATGAATTTCAGCGGGAAGGGGCTGGAGGGTCCCAAAGGCGAGCTGCTTGTTCGCGAAGAAGCGCCGTTGAATCAGAGTAATCCACACTATTTGAAAGTGCGAGTATACGAGCCGGGGTACGGATTCTATAACACGGGATTTCGTGGGATTGGGATGGAGAGCGGCGCCGAGTACAGATTTTCGGCGTACGTAAGGAGCGGTGGGCCGAAGGCGCTGCGGTTTACGATTACGGATCCGAAGGGGCAGGAACTTGGCGGCGGGAAGATTGAGGCTTTCGACGGGAATTGGAAACGGTACGAAACCGTGATTCGTGCGAAGGCTTCGGAGGCGCACGCGCGATTGAACTTTTTTGTGGATGAAGAAGGGACGCTCGATCTCGACATGGTGTCTTTGTTTCCTGTAGACACCTGGAAGCAGCGGCCGAATGGATTGCGGAAGGATTTAGTGCAATTGCTAGCGGATATGCACCCTGGCTTTTTGCGGTTCCCGGGAGGGTGCATCGTTGAGGGGCGGCAGCTGGCCACACGTTATCGCTGGAAGACGACGGTGGGGGATGTGGCGGAACGGCGAACGCTCATAAACCGTTGGAATGACGAATTCGATTTTCGACCGGCGCCGGATTATTTCCAGTCGTTCGGGCTGGGATTTTATGAATATTTTCAACTGGCGGAGGATATTGGCGCGCAGCCTTTGCCGATTGTGAATTGCGGAATGGCTTGCCAGTTCAATTCGAGCGAAACGGCGGCGCTGGATCAGCTTGATGAATATGTGAGAGACGCGCTGGATTTGATTGAGTTTGCGAACGGGCCGGTGACGTCGCCGTGGGGCAAGATACGAGCTCAGATGGGGCATCCGGAGCCGTTTCATCTGACGATGATGGGAGTGGGGAACGAGCAGTGGGGAACAAGGTACGTGGATCGCTACAAAGTGTTTGCGGCGACGCTGAAGGCGAAGCATCCGGAGATCAAGTTGGTAGTGGCCGCTGGACCTGCGCCCGCGGGAGAGCCGTTCGACAGCATGTGGGCGACTTGGCGGACGCTGAAGGCCGACATTGTGGACGAGCATTACTACATGGCGCCGGACTGGTTTCTGGCGAACACGGGGCGGTATGACCACTACGACCGGTCAGGGCCAAAAGTGTTTGCGGGCGAGTATGCGGCGCAGACGGCGGCGATCACGAGCGCGGACAATCGAAACAATTGGAAGGCGGCGATTGCGGAAGCGGCGTTTATGACGGGGCTGGAGCGAAACGGAGATGTGGTGCGGATGGCATCGTATGCGCCGCTAATGGCGCATGCCGAGGCGTGGCAGTGGAAGCCGGACGCGATCTGGTTTGACAATTTGCGATCATACGGGACACCGAATTACTACGTGCAGAGTATTTACGCGAACAATGTAGGAACGCGGATCGTTCCGGTGACTCCGGGGGCGGAAGGAGGATTGTATACGAGCGCGACGCTGGACGAACGGACGCACGAGTTGATCGTGAAGGCGATTAACAACTCGGCGGCTGCGAGAGCGGCGGAGATTCGAGTGAATGGGATGCGAGTGTCTGGTACGGGCAAAGTGACAGTATTGGCGAGCGCGGATTTGAGCGCGGAAAATAGTTTTGACCATCCGAGAGCGGTGGCGCCGGAAACTTCGAACTTTGAAGTAAAGAGTGGGACGATTGCAGTGGAACTGCGGCCTTACTCTGTGACGGTGTATCGGATTCCTGTGCAGCAGTAGATGTAAGCGCGTGACGCTTCCGGATGTGCCGAGGCGTTGAGCTATGCGTGGATCGTCGTCGCTGCGGGTTTGTCACTGATTTTCATTTTTGTGTTGGGGCGCGGGATTACGTTGCGCTCGTAGACTAAGCCAGCCTGATATCGCCAGCAAACGATGCTTAGTAGAAACAAGCTTGCGGCAATCCATACACCTTGGCGAGCGATGCCGTTCACCACTCCGTCTACCGGGTTATGCACGCCTAACAATCGTTCGGCGATCCAGCCCACGGACGCAATACCTGCGAATAGCGCGCCGCCGATTCTTAGAAATGGGTACGCGCGGGTGCGACTCATAAGAACGAGAGACGGAATGGTGGCGGCGACGACGATCAGTTGCATGGTTTCGATGCCAAGGTTGAAGGCCAGAATGCCGGCGACACGTTCCCAGCGGCCGAGCCCTAACTGCTCCAGAGTCGCAGCAAATGCTAAACCGTGAATAAGGCCGAAGAATGCGGCTATGAGCGCTTCGCGTCCGGGAAAGAGTGGACGGAGGGCGTGAATGGCGGAGAGAAGAATCGACAGAGCGATCAGTACTTCGATGGGACGACTGGGGACGCGGACTAGCCCCAAAGCTGCTAGCGCGAGAGTGATTGAGTGGCCGATGGTAAAAGCCGTCACAACTTTTAAAATCTGGAACAGGCTGCGACGCGCGCCAGCGAATCCGGCCCAACGCGGACCTAGAGCGAGTAGCGGTGCGGGCAAAAGAAGCACCAGCAGGAACAGAAGGTGATCCGTGCCTTCGGCGATGTGGCGCATACCGAGGCGGAAGATGCTCACGAAGCCAACCGAACTCATCCATCCGCGAAAGTTTGACCACACCTTTGAAAAGATAGGTTTTGAAACGTTGGCGGGCTGCGCGTAATCCAGTTGATAGAACGATTGTGTTTCGTTTCGATTCTGCGCGAGGATACGAATATTGGGATCGCTCGGAACGAGACAATTTACGAGGTAGGCGGAGATTGCGTTCTCGTGATGGTTTTCGAAAACGATTCGGCGTTGGGAACCGCCGGGCGGTAGATCCACAGTGAAATCGATCTGAATTTCACCCACTCCTTCCTTGATTTCCTGGATTGCTGGGAATTTCTGTGAGACGAGAGCGGGGCTGACATTCTTTTCGTCGACCGTAATCGACAGATCGCGAAGGACTCGCTCCGCGTAAGTGCGTTGCTCGGATACCGAGATGACGCTGTCGCCGTTGGTGTCGATGCTCGCGATTATGCGAGAAGAGACTGCGACGCCCGGGATCAGACGCATGGATGCTAGAACATGGTCTTGTTCCACGGAGAGGATGGTGGCTTGTAGATATTCATCGAGCCTGTGCGCGAAGGCGGACGCGCAGAGTGACAGAAGAATCGCGACAGCGGCAACGAGCTTGGTCTTCATTTCGCCGTGAGCCCTCGTCCGTAGTCATTCGTCGGATCGCGATACATGGTGTGGACATGCAGGGACGGGTCGCCGCCTAGGGTTTGCGGCGCGTATTCGATGACGAGGTGTGGGCCCTGAATGCGATAGTAGGCGGAGATATTTTTTCCGGGCGCGGCGTTGGTTGGACCGCTCCAGGCGAACCAGGTCTCGTTGATGTCGGCTTTCAGTTCGGCCATGCGGGCAACGGCGGCGTTTTCGTGAATGATGCCCGCCCACTGGGATATCACGTCGAGAAGCATGGCGCGTTGCTGCTCGTTCATCGAGGAAGCTTTCAGGCCTTCAGGCTGGATGGTTTTGCCGTCCTGGCCGGGGCCGAGGACGAGATCGGCCAAGCGGAAGCTGAGGATGGCTTGTTTTTTCTGCGACTCGTCGAGGGCGTTGAGGAGGGCGAGGGCTTTGTCGCTTTCCGGGCCGAGAGGACGAACTGTTTTTCCGTTGCTGGTGAAGAGAGCGGGTTGCGCGCCAGTGAGAGTGGGCGTGAGGATGCCGCGGTCGCCAGCGATGGTGATGTTGAGCGCGAGGTGATGGCCGCCGAACTGAAGCATCCAAGGATCTTTTTCTGAAGGCTTGCCGAGGATGGAAATGTAGTAGAGATCTTTGCCGAACATAGCGCCGCCAGGCGGGCCGCCGAACGGTGGGCGATTCGCGCCATTTCCTGATTGACCTGGTGGCGGGCCGGCGGGAGCGCCTGGAGGTGGTCCGTTGCGGTCGCCCGGCGGAGGGGGATTGCCATTATTATTGCCGCGTGGAGGCTGGCCGCTGTCGGTGGCTTTGAGGACTTCGTCGCCTTCCATGATTTGCTGAACTTTTTCAAAACCTTTTGCGCTGAGGGCGGCGGAGACGAGCGCCATGGCGGCGGAGCGTTGCGCGGGAGTCATATCTTTCAAGGGGATGCCGCCGCGGGGAACGAACGAAGTTGGAAAATTGGACCAGGTGGCGCGCTGCTTTTCATCGTTGAAGGCGTAGAGCACGGATTGGCGTTGCTTTTCGTTGAGAGAGGAGAGGAAGTTGTTTGCGGCGGTGACGATTCGGGAGGTGGCGGTGTCGGGGCGGGAGACTGTGAATGGCGAGGCGATCAGTGTGAGTGCGGTGACACCGATGAATTTTTTTGCAGAGATGTGCATTCCTGTTTCTCCTCGACAGTCGGTTTCCGATGGCTCGTACGTGTATTTCCCGAATTGGCGGGATTGCGTTCCCGATGGGAGAAGATAGCGCTGATTTTTGTTTGAGGCTAGTGCTTGGGTGGCGGGGGAAAAAAGAGGGCGCGATGAATCGCGCCCCTACAAGATCGAAAAAGTAGATTCCTCGCTACGCTCGGAATGACAATCTTATTCTTATTAGGGTGAGGACTAGAGAGTTTTGGAGAAGAGGGGCTTGGCGTTTAGGTGCTGTTTTTCCAGGTAGGGGTCGAAGAGCATGGCGGCGTTGCGGATGAAGATGCGGCCTAGCGGGGTGGTGCGGATTTCGTTGGGGGTGAGGAGGATTAGGCCGTCTTCGCGGAAGGGTTCTAGGCGTTGGAGTTCGTCGGCGAAGTAGTGGTCGAAGTCGATCCCGAATTCTTGCGAGATTTCTTCTTTCAAGACGATGGTGTGGCAGAGGAGGCGGCTGATTACCGTGCGGCGGAGGCGATCGTCTTCGGAGAGGTGATAGCCGCGCATGGTGGCGATGCCGATTTCGTTGACGGCTTTTTCCCAGGTGGGGATGTCGCGCTGGTTTTGGGCGTAGGCGTTTTGGATGCCGCTGATGGCGGTGATACCCATGCCGTAGAGGTCGGCACCGGCTTTGGTGGTGTAACCCTGGAAATTGCGGTGGAGCGTACGATTTTGCTGCGCCGTGGCGAGTTCGTCGCCGGGCTTGGCGAAGTGGTCCATGCCGATGTAGAGGTAGCCTGCTTCGAGAAATTTCAGGAGGCCGGTGCGGAAGATTTCGAATTTTTGCATGCCTTCGGGGAGATGGCCTTCGAAGGAGTTCTGCTGCTTTTTTAGCCAAGGGACGTGAGCGTAGCTGAAGAGGGCGACGCGGTCGGGAGCGAGGGTGAGGATCTGGTCGACGGTGTGAGCGAAGGTTTCGGCGGTTTGGTAGGGGAGGCCGTAGATGAGGTCGACGTTCACGGAGTCGAAGCCTAGGTCGCGGGCGGATTGGATTAGGTCGCGTGTGAGTTCGTAGGGTTGGACGCGATTGATGGTTTTTTGGACTAACGGGTGGAAATCCTGGATGCCCATGCTTAGGCGGTTGAAGCCTAGTTTGCGGAGGGTTTCGAGATGTTCGCGGCTGGTGACGCGTGGGTCGACTTCAATGCCGATTTCGGCGTCGGGAGAAAAATTGAAATGATCATGGGTGAAACCGAAGAGATCTTCGATCTGTGGGGGAGTTAGATAAGTGGGAGTGCCACCGCCCCAGTGGAATTGGACTACCGGGCGATCTCTGGAGACGTGCTGGCTAACGCTGGTGATTTCGCGCTTCAGGATCTCCAGGTAGGGCGGCGCGACGGCTTTATTTTTTTGGATGATGACGTTGCAGGCGCAGAAGAGGCAGAGGCTTTCGCAGAAGGGGATGTGCATGTAGAGAGAGACGGGGGACTTGGCGGCGTCGGCTTCGGCGTGGACTTTTTCAAGGTCGGCGGGGCCGAAGGAATCGTTCCAGACGGGGGCGGTGGGGTAGCTGGTGTAGCGGGGGCCTGGGCGGTTGTAGCGGGACAGGAAGGCTTCGCTTACGCGAAGTTCTTCGCGCATGGTTTCGAGAGTGGGATGAGGAACGGTCATGAGGTGGTTTCTCGTCCGGCATGGGCGGGTGGGGCAAGCCCCACCCCAACAGTTTCCTGTTGCAGAGGTTGCTGGCCGGTTTGGATGAAGAGTTGGGCGCTTTCGACCGGGGTGTGTTGCAGGATACCGTGGCCGAGATTCAGAATGTGGCCTACGTTGCCAAGGGCGGTCATCGTTTCTTGAGTGACGCGGCGAATTTCTTCGGGCGGGGCGAAGAGGACGGCGGGGTCGACATTTCCTTGGAGGGCAATGCGCGGGCCGAGCTTTTGGCGGAGGGCGCGCATGTCGACACGCCAGTCGACGCTGAGGACGTTGGCGCCGGAGCGGGCTATAGCGGGTAGAAGGTGGTGAGAGGCTTTGGTGTAATAGATGACAGGAGTTTGTGGAGTTGCAGACGCGAGGGCGGAGATAATTTCTTGCACAGCCGGGAGAGCAAACTGTTCGTAATCCGGGAGGGCGAGTTCACCGCACCAGGTGTCGAAGAGTTGAACGGCGGCGGCTCCGGCGGCGATTTGGGCTTTCAAGTAGGGGATCGTCGCTTGCGCGATGCGATGGAGGAGATCGCGGAAAGTTGCAGGTTCGCTGAGGAGAAAACTTTTTACGGTGGCGAAGCCTTCTTTGGTGCGGCCTTCGACCATATAGCAGGCCAAGGTCCACGGAGCGGCGGCGAAACCCAAAACGGGAACTGTCGGGCCTACTTCGCGAACAATGCGCCGGATCGCTTCGGGGAGGAAGCCGGTGTCGATTTCCGGGTCGAAGAGTTTCAGCTTTTCAACGTCGCGTTTGGAACGGACGGGATCGGGGAGATTGGGGCCGGCGTCGCCTAGTTCGAGTTTCAGGCCCATGGCTTCGGCGGGGATGAGGATGTCCGAGAAAACGATGACGGCGTCGACGCCGAGGAGGCGAAAGGGCTGTAAAGAGACTTCGACGGCGAGATCCGGAGTCTTGCAAACCTCCAGAAACGCGTGGTTTGCTCGAATGGCGCGGTACTCGGGGAGGTAGCGGCCGGCTTGGCGCATCATCCAGACGGGGAGGCGCGGGACGGCTTCGCCTCGGCAAGCGCGGAGGAATAAGTCTTTTCGATTGAGAGGAGCGGGAGTCGTGGTCATCTTGCGCCTGAGGAAGAGGATAGCAAATCCGGGTGATGATTGCAGAGTGCGAAGGGAGAATTCGAGAGGCAAAATACAAAACGCGAAATTGGAAAATGGAGCCTCAGGCCTGTGCGGGGCGGCGCTTGTGTGGGCTATACTCTGGGTAACGCGGAAATCAATGAGTTTGACGGCAGTGCGGCTGTGGTTGCTCGGCCCGGCTGCGGAAAATTAGGCTTGTAGAGTCCATGAAGGGCTTGTTCTTTATTCTCACGGTTGTGGCGTACGGCGGGAGTCTGGCGCTCTATCTTCGTTTTCTGAGTACGGGGAAGGAGATTGCCGGGCGGCTGGCGACACTGCTGCTTGGGCTAGGGCTGATCGCGCATTATTTTGCGCTGCTGGAACGATCACGGGGGTTGCATACCGTTCCTTATCACGATCTGTATGGGTCGATGTCGCTTTTCGGGTGGCTTCTGGCGCTGACGTATTTGGGTTTGGAACTTTTTCATCGGCAGCGCTCTGTGGGAGCGTTCGTCTTACCTTTCATCATCGTGTTTTTTGTGGCTGCACATTTGGCTCCTGCGGATCGCTTGTCGCCTGCGCCCGCGAAGGGAGCGATCTTTGCTTTTCACGTCACGCTGAGCATTCTTGCCTATGCGGCGTTTGCACTTTCGTTTGTGTTCAGCCTGATTTTTCTGGGCGAAGAGCGGCTTTTGCGGAGCCGCAAGATGAGCAACGTCGTGTGGCGGCTACCGCCGCTGGAGCTGCTCGAACGGATGAGCAGGTCGAGCGTGCTCGTAGGGCTTCTGTCGATCGCGATTGGAACCGTTCTTGGTTTTGTGTGGGTCGATCGGCTTCACGGTCAGATTTGGTACTACGATCCGAAGTACGTTATAACGCTGCTCGTGCTGCTCCTTTACGTGGTTTATTTCCAGTTGGCGCGGACGGCGGCGTGGCGTGGAGCACGGGCGTCCCGGTTGTGCATCTTTAATTTTTTTGTGGTGGTGATGAGTTTTACCGTGGTGAATCTGTATCTTTCGCAGAGTCATAGGTATTTCTAGAGGAGAGTGAGCAGTGGGTAGTGAATAGTGAGTAGGGCGAAGAGCGTGGAAGTTGAGAGTTGAAAGCATGGACAAAGAAGAAAAGGAAAGAGTTTTACACAGAGGGCTCGGAGGTCACAGAGGACACGGAGAAGAGGGAAAGGGATAACGCAGAGGCGCAGAGTTAACAGAGACGCGCGGTGGAAGAGCAGCGAAGAGATTGACGGTCGACCCTTCGAGGCTCGGGCCAAGCAGTTGAGAGTTGAAAGCGTGCGGCGGGAAGCGAGTAGTCAGAAGAGAGTAGCGAGCCGAGGGTAGTGAGTTGGGAGCGGGATGGAAATTGTTCTCGTCGGGTTGAATCATCGGACGGCGCCGGTTGAGGTGCGGGAGCGGGTGTCTTTCACGGCTGAACAGTCGCGGAAGGCGGCAGAAGAGTTGCGTTCGCGGGGAATTCTGCAAGAGACGCTGGTGCTTTCGACGTGCAACCGCAGCGAGATTTATGGCGTGCCGCCGGAGACTTCGCATGAGTGTGCGCCGGGGCTGTCATCGTTTCTGAGCGAATTTCATGCTGTGCAGGCGGATGTGCTTAGTGTGTCGCTCTATCACCATTACGACCGCGCGGCGGTGCGCCACCTTTTCCGGGTTTCGGCGGGGCTGGATTCGATGCTTCTGGGCGAAGCGGAAATTCTGGGGCAAGTTCGCGAAGCGTATCGCTATGCGCACGAGTATGGGGCGACTGGGCCGGTGCTGAACCGGTTGTTTCAAGGCGCGCTTGAAGTTGGAAAGCGCGTGCGGTCGGAAACGGAGTTGGGGGCGCGGCCGATGTCGGTGGCGTCGGCCGGCGTGAAGCTCGCGGAGCGGATTTTTGGAAAAATGAAGGAGCGAAGCGCGCTTGTACTTGGCGCGGGGACGATCAGCGAGCAGGTGGTCAATCAGTTGCGCGACCGCGGCATTTCGCGACTATTTATTATGAACCGCTCTCGCGAGCGTGCCGATGAATTGGCGCTGCGCGTCGAAGGAACAGTTGTGGATTGGGGCGAATGGGAAACTGTGCTAACAGTGGCGGATGTGGTGGTTTCTTCGGTGGCATCGGAAGAACCGGTTTTGCGGCGCGAGATTCTTCAGGCGGCGATGTCTGCGCGGGGCAACCGCGCTCTTTTCCTGATGGATTTGGGGCTGCCGCGTAACATCGAAGCTTCCGCCGCGGACCTCTATAACATTTATATGTACAACATCGACGACCTGACGGAGATCGTGGAGCAAAATCGCCATGCGCGCGAGAGCGAAGTTCCTCGCGCCGAGACGATTGTGGAGGAGCACGTCGGCAAGTTTCTTTCCTGGCAAGCGAGCGTGGAATTGGTTGGATTGGTCGATGCGCTGCGAGCGCGTCTGCACGAGGAGAGGGAGGCGTTCATTCGCGCGCGCATGGATTCCATGAATCACCTGAGCGAGGCCGAGCGCGGACGCATGGAATCCTTAATGGACGAATTGCTGGAGAAACTATTGCTAGAACCAGCGGAGCGGCTGCGCGGAGAGAAGGAACTGCGACGCAAGATTCAAAACGTGGAAGCGCTGCGCGATCTTTTTCTTTCGAACCGGGAGAAGCCGTGAGACATCTGCGTATCGGCACGCGAGGGAGCTTGCTTGCGAAATGGCAGGCGGAATTTGTTCGCAAACAACTCTTCGCTACCGCCGGAGTGGAAGCGGAGATTGTGATCATCAAGACATCCGGAGATAAGCTGCAGACGTCTTCACTCTCGCAAATAGGCGGGAAGGGAATCTTCATTAAGGAACTGGAAGAAGCGCTGCTTGAGGAAACGATTGATCTCGCAGTGCATAGCATCAAGGACGTTCCCACCGATACCCCTTCGCGGCTGATGTTTCCGGCTGTGTGCCGGCGCGAAGATGTTCGAGACTGTCTGGTTGCGGCGAACGGGGCGACGCTGGCCAGTCTGCGGCTGGGCGCGCGAGTTGGGACTGGGAGTCTGCGGAGGCAGGCGCAGCTTCGGCACATCCGGCCTGATCTGGACGTGCGCGATCTGCGCGGGAATGTGGATACGCGTCTGCGAAAAGTGGAAAGCGGGGAGTATGAAGCGGTGATGCTCGCGAAAGCGGGGCTGGACCGTCTTGGCTGGAGTGGGCGCATCACGGAGACGCTGAATCCAGAAGTTTTTCTGCCAGCTGTGGGGCAAGGAGCCATCGGCGTGGAGTGCCGGTTGAAAGATACAGAGGCTGCGGACATTGTTGCGGGGCTGGACGACGGAGAGACTCGCACCGCGATTATTGCGGAACGGTCGCTGCTCGGCGCATTGCATGGCGGATGCCAGGTGCCACTCGGCGCTTGGGCACGGATCGAACGCGGTGAATTAGTGCTGGAAGCGTGCGTTTGTTCTGTCGACGGCCTCCAGTATGTAAAACAGAGAGCGACGTCCGCGCCGGACAAAGCGGCGGAGCTAGGCGGGCACATGGCTACGTTACTGATAGAAGCTGGCGCGCAGGGAATTCTTGAAGAGGTGAGCCGCCAGCGTGGCTAATTCGATTGCATCCCCGCTTGCGGGCAAGACCATTCTTATTACTCGCGCGGCGCTACAGAGTGGCGAGCTCTTTGAAGAGCTCAGTGCGCGCGGGGCCATCGTCAAACTACTGCCGTTAATTTCTTTTGCAACGCCAGAAGATTACGCTCCGATGGATGCGGCGTTGAAAAGTATCGAGTCATTCGATTGGATTTTCTTTACGAGTGCAAATGCGGTTCAGGCTGTGGAGAGGCGCGGAGAAGAGCTTGGTGGGAGTCTGAATGTGCTTCCGAAGTTGCCGCCTGCTGCGGCGGTAGGTCCAGCTACTTCGGGAGCGGCAGAAGCTGCTGGATTTTCTGTCGAGTATGTGGCGGCAGACCATAGTGGCGCTGGTCTCGCCCGGGAACTTGGAGCGGAATTGCGGGGTAGAAAAGTTCTGCTGCCTCGGAGCGATCGTGCGAACTCGGACTTACCGGCGGCACTTCGCAAATGCGGGGCTCTGGTGACGGAAGTTGTCGCGTATAGAAACTTGCCTCCCAGCAGTACGGACCGGGAAAAAGTAGAGGAGTGTCTGAAGGATGGAGTTGATGGTATTTTGTTTTACAGCCCGAGCGCGGTGCAAAACTTTTTGGAGTTGCTGGGAAGAGAACGCATGGACAGCTTTCAGGGGAGAGTGTTGATGGTTGCCATTGGGCCTACAACGGCGAATGCGTTGAGTGGCGCCGGGATCCAGAGAATCGCGCGGGCGGTGGATACGACGACAAGGGCAGTTGTCGAGGCCTTGGAGGGGCATCTCGCGCGTACGAAGAAGCGGTCTGTTGGTGGGGCAAAAGAGGCATGAGCTTTCCGAGCCATCGTCCACGGCGTTTGAGAAAAAGCGAAGCGCTGCGCGGATTGGTGCGCGAGACGCGGCTATCCACTAGTGGATTGATTTATCCGATGTTTGTTTGTCCGGGCACAAACGTTCGCAAGGAAGTTGGTTCCATGCCTGGAGTGCATCAACAATCCGTTGATCAGATTGTCGAGGAGTGTAAAGAAGTGGAAGCGCTGGGGATCCCCGGAGTAATTCTGTTTGGATTGCCCGAGTCCAAGGATGCGCGCGGGACGATTTCGACTTCGGCGCAGGGCGTGGTTCAGAGAGCGATTGAGGCGATTCGAAAAGCGAATTTGAAATTGTTGGTCATCACCGATGTGTGCCTCTGCGAATACACGGATCACGGGCATTGCGGCGTCATCGAAAATGGAGATGTGGCAAATGATGCGACGCTGCCGATTCTTGCGGCGCAGGCATTGTCGCATGCGAGGGCTGGCGCGGATATCGTCGCGCCTTCGGACATGATGGACGGGCGAGTTGCTGCGATTCGAGAATCGCTCGATGAGCACAAATTTAGCGACATTGCGATCCTCGCGTATGCCGCCAAGTACTGTTCGGGTTTCTACGGACCTTTTCGCGAGGCAGCAGATTCGGCGCCGCAATTTGGCGATCGTCGTGGCTATCAGATGGATCCCGCGAACGCGCGCGAGGCGTTGAAAGAAGTCGCGCTGGACTTGGAGGAAGGCGCGGACATGGTCATGGTGAAGCCTGCGCTGCCGTATCTCGACGTGATTCGTCGTGTGCGGGATGCGTTTGACGTGCCGGTCGGAGCGTACAACGTGAGTGGAGAGTACGCGATGGTCAAGGCCGCCGCGCAAAAAGGCTGGCTGGACGAGAAGCGAGTTGTGCTGGAAATCTTGACGGGAATTCAGCGGGCGGGAGCTGACATTATATTGACATACCATGCCAAGGACGCGGCCCGATGGTTGAAGGCGTGATAGTTTGGGTAGAGATTCAATGAGCGCGATACCTACAAAATCGAAAGTCGAACGGCCGCGTTCGCGCGAGATTTTCGAACGCGCGGAAAAGATTCTCGTCGGTGGTGTAAACAGTCCGGTGCGAGCGTTTCGTTCCGTGGGAGGGGAGCCGCTGATCATCGAACGCGGCAGCGGGCAATTTCTTTATGATGCCGACGGCAACGAATTGCTCGACTATGTTTGCTCGTGGGGAGCGATGCTGCTGGGGCACGCAAATCCCGCGGTGACGGAAACCATAGCGGACCAGGCGCAGCGCGGAACGAGTTACGGCGCGACGACGGAACTGGAAGTCGAGCTCGCCACGTTAATTACGCAGGCGGTTCCGTCGATCGAGAAGATTCGATTCGTATCCAGCGGCACGGAAGCCACTATGAGCGCCGTGCGGCTGGCCCGTGGAGTGACCAAGCGCGATTTTATTGTGAAATTCGAGGGCTGCTACCACGGTCACGCGGATAGTTTTCTTTCCCAAGCCGGGTCCGGACTTGCCACCTTAGGAATTGCGGAGTGCCCTGGAGTTCCGCAAGCGCTTGCTGCTTTGACCTTGAACGCCCCTTACAATGATTTGGAGGCAGTCGAGCGGCTCTTTTCTCAACGCAAGAATACGATCGCGGCGGTGATCATCGAGCCAATCGCTGCCAACATGGGCGTCGTTGAGCCAGTGCCGGGATTTCTGAAGGGATTGCGAGACATTACTAGGCGTAACGGCGCGCTGCTCATTGTCGACGAAGTGATTACCGGATTTCGGATGCACTACGGGGCGGCTCAGGAACTTGCTGGAGTGCAAGGTGATTTGACCACGCTTGGCAAAATTATTGGCGGGGGCCTGCCTGTTGCGGCATACGGCGGGAGCGCGGAACTTATGAACAATGTGGCGCCGCTCGGGACCGTCTATCAGGCGGGAACGCTTGCTGGAAATCCTTTGGCGATGCGGGCCGGCATAGCCACGCTTAAGCAACTCACGCGCGACGGGCTTTACGAAGGCGTTTACGAGCAATCTCAAAGGCTCGTAGCAGGACTTCGCCAGGCGCTGGCCGAAACTGGAATTTCAGGCCGGGTCAATGCGACGGGATCTCTGGCGACTCTCTTTTTTACAGAGCAACCAGTGCGGAACTACCGGGACGCAAAACAGGCGGACACAAAACTTTACGCACGATATTTCCGTGAGATGCTGGATCGTGGGATTTTTCTCGCGCCGTCGCAGTTTGAGGCGGCGTTTGTCTCCGCTGCGCATACTGCCGAAGATATTTCGCGAACGATTACCGCGGCTCGAGATTCCTTGAAGGCCATTGCATTGGAGCCGACAACTTAATTTTCAAAGGAGAGTCCGAACCATGCCCGAGGGTATCGAACTGCCAGAAGCGCCAGAGGAGCACGGAGATAATCCGTATCTGATTCCTGTTTCGGTCACTATTTCCACCCTTGCCGTGCTAGTGGCCGCGGTTACGCTGCTCGGGCATCGGGCGCACACGGAAGAGCTGCTACTGCAATCGCAGGCCACGGATCAATGGGCGTATTACCAGGCGAAAAATATTCGCTTGCACGAGGTGCAAGGCATTGCGGACATGCTTAGCGCGCTGGCCCCGGCCGACAAGGAAAAAGCAGAAGCCTTGCACGAGAAATACAAGAAAGAAGTGGAACGATACGAGGGAGACAAGGAAGACATCAGCGAGAAGGCCAAGGAATTGGAGAAGGAACGCGACCATATCGGCCGTCGTGCTGACCGTTTTGATGGAGGAGAGGGGCTGATCGAGGTTGGCCTTGTGATCTGCTCTATGACGCTGCTCACGAAACGACGCGGATACTGGATCGCGGGCATGTTGATCGGAGGAGCTGGCGTCGCGTTTGCTCTGAGTGCCTTTTTACTTCACTAACAATAAACCCCTTTATCTTGCGACGCCTAAGCGCGCGCGGGTGGTTGAGAGCCTCTCAGTCTAGAGACTTCTTCCATCAGCTTTTCCAGCCGGGTGAGCAACTCCTGGTGCCGAACGTCTTCGGTCGCGGGCTTTTTCCCCACGAAGGAAAGTGTGCCGCTGGGCTCGAGAATACATTTGTCGACATTCTCGATGGACTCAAATCCCTGCCTCCTTGCCGCGGCCTCGAGTTGAGGCAAGCTGATTAATTCCTTTTTTAACCGCTCGGTTTTCACTTTACCATACTCAATTAAGACGTCGGCTCGGCCTTCCACGACCTCCTCGAGTTTGCTGTGGCCATACATGAAGCGAACCACTAGATAGTTGATAATGAGCAGGGAAGTGGCACCGATCAGACCACCGGAAACGCTGTTATCGTCACCGATGATGGCGTTTTGCACGGTGTTTGAAAGGGTCAGCAAAACGACGAGGTCGAACGGATTGAGCTGTACGAGCTCTCGCTTCCCAGAGAGCCGCAGACCGACCACCAAAAACGCATATACGATGATGGGCCGAAGAATCTTCTCAAGCACAGGAAGACCCATAACGAACATGTCTTTCCAAATGTCGTGCGTTTGCACATCGCCTCCTAAAATCGATGAATAAGTTTCCTAGATCCGAAGCACCAAGACCGCAGGGAATGGCCAGAAGCGAAAGGAGGGTAGCACGCTCGCATTGGAGGAAAAAGCTAGCTGAGTTTGCTGCAGCCGCTTAAGCGGCTAACCTGTACTTCGGTACAGTCATATTTTCGCACCACAACCTGTCCTAGATACTCGACAAACATGGCGAATTCGATATGATAAAGTCGTTTCGTCAATCCATACCCAGAAGGTCGTTCTAGAACGCGATCGTAAGGCGGAGGAGTTCGTATCCACCGCGGTACCTTGGGGTACGAGAACGTTTTCGCTAGCAGCGATCCTATGTCACAGCGTCCTTCTCTCGAACCAAGTTTAGCGGCCACGCCGGAGCAACTCGCCACACTGCTCGATTGCGCCCACGAGCTACTGACCATTCTCAGCGTGGACGGGATCGTTCTCCATGCCAATGCGGGATCCACGCGTGCCCTTGGGCTCCCTCCCGACGAGCTAGTTGGCAGGAATCTCACAGATTTCGTGCACCCCGACGATTTAAACGAGGTTCAGGATCGGCTTCGCGGGCTCGCCGAAGTTCCCAAGGGCGTCCAGAAAGGGCGCTGCCGCCTGCGCAGCAAGTCGGGAGAATGGCGCTGGTTCGAAGCCACGATTAGCAGCTGCCTGAAAAATTCGTCCGTCGACGGCTTAGTGGCGAGCTTTTTGGACGTGACGGCAGTGCATCGGTTGGAGGTCGAGGGCCAGGTTATCTCGGAAGTCGTCCACGCGTTAAATCAGACCGCCAATCTAGACCAACTGCTTGACGGTATCCATCAAGCACTGAAAAAGGTCCTTTACGCTGAGAATTGCTTCGTCGCTCTTCACGACCCCAACGAAGATACTTTTTACTTTCCCTTTTTTGTAGATCAGTTTGATACAGCGCCTCCTCCACAAAAAGTCGGGCGAAGTTGTACGGCCTTTGTTTTTCGCACGGGCAGCGCCATGCTGATTCCGCAATCCGAGTTTGACCGTCTTGCGCAGCAAGGAGAGGTTGAACTGGTCGGATCAGCGTCTCCTGCATGGTTGGGGGTGCCCCTGAAAACGCCCCGAGCAACCATCGGCGTTCTCGTTGTGCAGCACTATCAGAGCGAAAGTGCGTACGACATGCGCGATCTCGAGTTTCTGGATTCTGTCGGCGGGCACATTGCGCTGGCGATTGAACGACGCCGTTCCGAAGAAGATTTGCGCAAGAGCGAGTCCGTCTTTCGGCTTCTTTTTTCGCACAATCCGCTCCCGACCTGGGTGATGGACGACGAAACTATGCAGTTTATCCAGGTGAACGATGCCGCGGTGAGGCAGTATGGCTTTGCACCGGAAGAGTTCAGCGGCATGACGATGTTGGACGTCCGGCCGGAAGAAAAGAGCGCCACTCTCGATGTGCACCCTGAAAGAGTTGGCACGGCCGTTCCTTATCAAGGGATCTGCAAGCACCGTAAGAAGGATGGAAAAGTCTTTGAAGTCGAGTTAATTTCCCACCAGTTCGAGTATGCAGGCCGGAGAGTACGCCTAGTCGTGGCGCAGGACATCAGCGAGCGCCATCTTCTGGAGCAGCAACTGCGGCAGGCGCAAAAAATGGAAGCTGTAGGGCGCCTCGCAGGCGGTGTAGCGCACGATTTCAACAATCTTTTGATGGTCATCAAAGGACATACCGAACTTTTGATGAACGGATTGCCTCCCGCGGACGGCATGTCGCGAAAAATCTCTCAGATCGATCGGGCGGCGGATCGAGCCACAGCGTTGACAAAGCAACTTCTTGCTTTTAGCAGGATGCAGGTTCTCCAGCCGCGGGTGATGAGTCTGAACGGCGTGGTCGAGGACATGGGCAAGCTGCTACCGCGGCTGATTGGCGAAGACGTCGAGTTGAGTATTCGCATGGCGCAGGATCTGGGCAAGATTCGCGCTGACGCCAGCCAGATGGAACAAATCATCATGAATTTGGCCGTGAACGCGCGCGATGCCATGCCGACGGGCGGCCGGTTGCTGATCGAAACTTCGAATGCTGAACTCGATCGCACGTACAACACGACTCATCCGATCGTTAAGGCTGGACGTTACGCGCTGCTCGCGGTTTCCGACACCGGTACGGGAATGGATGCGGAGACGCAGGCGCATATTTTCGAGCCTTTCTTTACGACAAAAGAACCTGGCAAAGGGACTGGTCTTGGGCTCGCGACGGTTTATGGGGTTGTGAAGCAGAGCGGCGGTTTCGTTTGGGTGTATAGCGAAGTGGGAAAAGGGACGTCTTTCAAAATATATCTTCCGCGCGTGGACCAGCCTGAAGATAAAGGCAGCGTGCCTTTGCCCTTTGCAGAAGCGCCGCGTGGTACGGAAACCATCTTGCTTGCGGAAGACGAAAAGGATGTGCGCGAGGTGGCGCGCGAGTTTCTGGAATCCGGCGGCTACACCGTTATTGAAGCGCACAATGGCGCTGAGGCGCTTCGCCTTGCAGTCGAACACAAGACAGCCATCAACCTTCTGGTGACCGATATGGTCATGCCGGGAATGACCGGCAGAGAGTTGGCGCGACGGCTGCAACATCAGCACTCGGGAATTGGCGTCGTCTATATGTCCGGCTACAGCGAACAGACCGCGGCGGAAACTACGCAGGTCGAGGAAAATATCCTACTGCTCACGAAACCTTTCAGCCGCGGCAGCATTTTGCGCGCGGTGCGAGAAGCCCTCAACCTCTCGCGAAGCACGTAACCTGCGCGTTTCCTTCATATTGTCTGCGTGAAATTAAACAATCTTTGGATGTTTGCGATGCCAGTCGGTGTGAAGCTGGAAAGTTCGCGCCGCTTTAATCACGGCAAAGTCGTCGCCGGCCCGTCCCACGAATTGCAGTCCAACAGGGAGATTATTTTCGGTGAAACCGCAGGGAACTGATAGAGCTGGAAGCCCGCATAAATTGCCGATGGCGCCGAGCGGATCTGGGAAAGAAATATCCGTTTCCAGATTGGCTTCAAGAAGCGTGGCTGGGACAGGCTGAGCGGCTGCAACGAGAACATCAAACGAGTCAAACACCGCTTCCATCTTTTTCTGCAAAATTTCACGGAAGCTGAGCGCGCGCAAATAGTCGGCGGCAGAATATTGTTCGTTCACGTAGCCTGCGATTTGGCCGGTAGGATCAGCCAGTTCACTGACGCGGCCGGAACGAATCAGCGTTCGAAACGAGGCAGCGCACTCCGACGCGATGATGACGTTTGCGGTGTCTTCTATTGGCCCATCGGGAAGCGCCGCTGATCTCACGCTTCCAAAATATTTGCGTACAATTTTTTCGGCCGCAAGTAGAGCCTTCGCTACTCCGGCATCCAGCTTCGTCCATGCATTCGTTAGCCAGCCGACACGTAATGGCCGCGCTTTAAGGTCCAAAGACGGCGAGTAGGTGAAGGCGCCTTTATCGATGGGGACCGTACTGCGATCTTTCGGGTCGTGGCCGGCAATTGCGGCGAAAACACGGGCACAGTCTTCCGCGCTGTGCGCCAGCGGACCGATTTTGTCCATGGAAGGAGCCAGAGCCATCGCGCCATATCGGCTGACGCGCCCGTAAGTGGGCCGCAAGCCGCTGACGCCGCAGAACGCCGAAGGACAAATAATCGAGCCCCAAGTTTCGGTTCCAATGGCAAAGGCTGCGAGGCCCGCAGCAACAATCGCTCCGGAGCCGGACGAAGACCCGCACGTCCAGCATTTTGTGTCCCACGGATTTTTCGTCGCACCCTGCAAAGAGGCGGAGGCATAGCGGTAGCTCATTGCTCCCGCCAATTCGATCATGGACGCTTTGCCGATGAGAATGGCGCCGACGCGGTTCAAATGTTCAATCACTGTCGCGTCGTAATCGAAGATTTGATCGGCGTACGGTTTCGCACCCCAAGTCGTTGGGACTCCTTTCACGGCCAAGAGATCTTTTGCGGCATAGGGAATGCCATGCAAGGGGCCGCGGTAATGTCCGTGCTGGATTTCTTTTTCCGCAGCTTTTGCTTGATCGAGTGCGGCATCCGGCATTAAGCGCGCGTAGGCGTTAAAGCGTGGGCCCAGCTTCGCGCTGCGGTCGAGGTAGAGTTGTGTCAGTTCGACAGGCGAGAGCTTCTTGGTCTCGATTCGCTTGGCAAGTTCGCTCAACGGCAAATAGAAGATCTCTTCAGCGGGCATGTGAGATTACCCTCATGGTTTAGTTGTTGCGGTGCTGGCGGCATGAGGAATAACTGCGGGTTCCGTTTTCTTTTCCCTCTCGACGAGGGGTTTCAAATAGAGCGCCGGACCGTCGCCATTTGCGATCGGGTACGCACGCAGTCGGTCAAGGGGTTCTTGGGCTTCGTAAGAGAGTCGCCGCAGATCAGCTTTTTGCGCTTCAGAAAAACGTGGTCCGTAAACTGCAAGAATTGCCTGATACCGTGCTTCGGCTTCTGCTTTGCCTTCGGCAGAAAGTGAGGGCGAGCCCGGTGTTTGCGTGATGATCGGGACGGCGCTTGGCGAAGGCACAGCCATGGCACCGGCGGGAACCATCGTGGCGGCGGAAACGATGGCCGCACGCCGCGCAAACTCACGCCTCGAAAAGGAACTGCTGCTCTTGCCATTCATGAAAGCCCCCGTGCCAGCGAATGGAAACCTGAAGAGCAAAGAGGGAAGTTATCCAATTAGCTTCCCAGCGTCAAATTTGCGAATCGACAAAACAACCGAATGGATCGCGATGCTGCTCGGACCTAATCCACTCGTGTAAGCGTTTGAATCTGAAGCTCCAGCGCCTGCGTGTATTGCCGCTCGATCTGCATTTCAGTCTGCAGTTTCTTGACAAGAAGATCGAGCCGAGCGATTTCTGAGCGCAGCTTTTGTATGTCAGCACCGGTAGGAGCGGGCCTGCCCGAGGGCGATCCTGCTTGCTGCAAATTCTGCTGAGAAACTGCGACATCCCCTGGGCGCGGTGCTGTGAACGCTTCGGCAAGCGCGCGAGGCCAGATGGATTCCGGAACGCGCTGGTCTCCGGGGTTAGGCGGCGGAGCCGTGGGCCGTTGAGCCGCAGGCGGAGGCGGCGGTGCAAATAAACTGTTGAGAGCGTTCGGCGTGGCCGGGCGTTCGACGGCTGGCGCATCCGCAGCACGTTTGGGCTCCAAAAGACTCTTGACCCGTCCGATCAATTCCTGCGGCTGAAAGGGTTTGCGAATCAATTCGTCGGCCTTCACCGCAACGGCTTTGTCCGCAACGCTCTTGTTCACCACACCGGACATCAGGACCACGGGAACGCCGCCGTATTCGGGATGCTGCTTAATCTGGCTGCAAACGGAATAGCCATCTTGATCCGGCATGATCACATCAGTGATCACGACGTCAGGCTTGTTCTGTTCAAACTGGGCGAGTGCGGACGCGGCATCCGCGCACGTGATCACGTTGATGCTCTCGCGGCGAAACGCGATTTTGATGACTTCACGCATGGTCGCGCTGTCATCGATGAAATAAACCGTTGGTGTGCGCTTCGTTTCCGTTTCATTCAGCGGTGGAACAGTCATCGCCTCGCTCATCGCGCCTCCTTGTCGGCCATGTCGCGTTCTCCCTCGTCGAACTCGCGCATGGCGTCGAGCATCAGATCGGTCGCCGACCGCAGCACGGTGCGCTGCGATGAAGTGGTCCCATAAGCAAATTTGTAAACGCCGGCGCCGCCTTGCACGCAACCCTTGAGAATGTGGATCACGGCCTCATCGCCGAAGAGGCTGCCACATTCCGCGTGGGTGATTTCTCCCGCGTCAAAAAAAAGCACGGCATCGGTTTCGCCTGCGTTGACGTGCAGCGCGCCGGTTTGGTGTGCGTGGCCGAGCATTTGCATGACACCCGTGAGATCGTGGTGTGTGAGGCTGCCGCTGAGGCTGGTGTCCGATTGGGCCAGCATTTGCGTCGGCTGAAAGCCTTCCGATTTGCTGACGATGATGCTCTTGACGTGAGCGGCGATCGCCGCTGGCGCGGTCTGGCGGTCGATGTAGTCGTCGCAACCGGCTTGGAAAGCTTCCATCAGTGCGCGCTGGCTCCCGTCGCCCAAGGCGATGATTTGGAGAGCAGCGTTCTTCGGGTCCGCGTGAATGATTTTGGCAATATCGAGAGCGCCCATCTCGCGCATGTTCGTCGAACAAAGAATCGCGGATGGAACGTCGTACTCGATAGTTGTCAACGCGTAGGCCGCTTGCGTACTCGAAACGACCTCGAAGCCCTCGCGTTTCAACGCGTCTCCAAGCCGCTTTGCGAAGTACACATTGCTATCGATGAGCAGAATTTTTGGCCCGCGTCCCGGAAGCGTCACAGCGTGGCCTCCGCAACAGCGGCAGGCAGGGTAGTGACGGGTAGTTCTTCCGCACCAGGCGTGAGCGCATCCAAATTTAGGACTTCAATTACTTCGCCATTGTGCGAAATCCAGCCGGCGACGTGAGGCGCGTCTGCCTCTCCTGCATCTGTCATTTCGGCCGCAATCAATTCGCAATCGCCGGTTACGGGAAGAGCGACCCACTCGGATTTGTCTCCGTAGTGGCGCACGGCAATCAGGTAGAACCGGCGGGAAGTGAGTCCCTTGCCCAACAGCTTCTCGGCGACGTCGCAGACCGGAACAATTCGGCCGCGGCGCAAAATCACGCCTTCGAGTTTTGGGGTACGATGGGGAAATCTAAAGATGCGGCTTGGGGCGACGAGTTCCGAGATTTGCACTGCGGCAACGGCAAAGCGGCGTTCGCCGAGCCTGAGCAGAACGAAGGATTGCGAACTGGACTCGACAGGTTGGATCATTCCGGCAACTCTATCCCTTCGCCAGGGAGTTCGTCCGGCAGTGATTCAGGAACCAACGAAGCGTCCAGCAGAGCAAACTCATCGGCGGTCAAGAATCCTTCGGGGTTCACGACCGGAATCACGTTTTGATCGAGCGCCGTCAATCCGCGGTACCACGACCGCTCTTCGTGACAATACGCAAGTGGAAGAGCCTGCAAGCGGGTCATCGTGGCCATCTTGTCGATGCCGTCTACCAAGAGAGCAGTCCGAGTCTTTCGAAGAACGAAAACAAGTCCAGCGGCGGCGGCAGGCAAGCCAAAATGCGCGGCTCCGCTAACAACGTACAGCGCTTTTTCGCCGCGCCGCACCACGTGCCTCACTTTTCGGATGGCGGGCTGATCAATTGCCGTCGCGGCACCAGAAAGGCTATCTACGCTGCGAACCTCTTGTACGGAAGCGGAGGACACGGCGAAGGGCTGTCCCGAAATGCGGAAAAGTATAATCTGCTCCGTCCGAGCGGCAGAGTGGGGCTTGGCAGGTGGCGCGGCTACGCGCATTAGCGAGCTCCCACAGGTGTGGAGCGGCAAATTCCGATCACGCGTTTTTCAATGGCCGGGTAAATGTCATCGATTCCTAGAACTTGATCGACTGCTCCGGCCTTAATTGCTTCAGCGGGCATTCCAAAAATTACGCAGGTAGCTTCATCTTGCGCCAACACCAAGCCGCCTGCAGCTTTGATAGCCTTTGCGCCGGCTGTTCCATCGTTGCCCATTCCGGTCAGAATTGCGCCGATACTCATTGCACCTGCATAGGCCGCGACGGACTCCATCGTCACGTCAATGTTCGGCAAGTAGCCGTTGATTCGGCCGCTCGAACCGTCCAACTGGATGCGCCCTGTGGGAGTCACGCGCAAGTGGTGGCCGCCGGGGCAAATGTAAAATGTGCCGGGCTGCACGGATTCGTTGGGTTCCGCTTCTTTGACGCGAATGCCGGTGAACTCAGCGAGTTGCGCGGCGTACTGCGTAGTAAAAGCTGCCGGCATGTGCTGCACCAAAATGACTGCAGCAGGGAATTCGCGCGTAAAGCCGGGCGCGAGCCGCATGACGGTCGCGGGACCGCCCGTCGATGCAGCCAGCACAACGACAGGAAATCTTTGGTCGAGGCCAGAATTCGCTGCGGGACGTGGCGCAACGGGTGGCGCAGGTGCAGTTTGCGCTGTGCCGTTCGATTTCTGTACCGTAGTGGCGATCCGCGAAGCTGTGCGCACAACGCGAACTTTCGCTGCCATGCGCACCTTTCGCACCAAATCTTCCTTCACGCTTTGCATGTCGAGATCGATGCCGCTCGATGGTTTGGCAACAAATTCAATGGCGCCCAGCTCCAGCGCTTTCAATGTGCTCGCCGCGCCGTCGCGCGATTCTGAGCTGACAATGACGATGGGCCTCGGATTCGTGGTCATGATTTGCGCTGTTGCTTGCAGACCATCGACGTGCGGCATGTTGATGTCCATGGTAATGACATCGGGTTTGAGCGATTCGGCGAGGGCTACAGCCTCGCGCCCGTCTTTTGCGTGGCCGACTACTTGGAGTTGATCGTCGCCTGCGAAAATAGTTTCGAGCACCTTCCGCATGAACGCGGAGTCATCCACGATCAGCACGCGAAACTTTTTGTTTGCGGTGGCGGCCATGGGCGTTTACCCAACCGGTACGGTTGGTCGCATCTCCGATCCCATGAGCTGTTCCACGGCGGCAATCAGCTGATCTTCCTGCACTGGCTTGGTCAGGAAGGCCGTCGCGCCTTCTTTCATTGCGCGATCACGATGCTTCGCGCCCGCACGCGAGGTTACAACCATCACGGGAATGCGCCGCGTCGTCGGGCTCTGGCGCAGTTGTACCATTAGCTCGTAGCCTGTCATGCGCGGCATCTCGAGGTCGGTGATGACCAGGTGGCAGCCGTGTTGCGTTACAAGTTCCGCGGCTTCCATGCCGTCGGCGGCAAGCTTCACGCGGTAGCCGTTCTTTTCGAGCATTCGGCCGACGAACTTGCGCACGCTGATGGAATCGTCTGCGACGATGATGAGGCGTTCCTGTTCGACGCGGTCGATAGCTTCGGCGGGAATTGTTCCGCGCGCCACAGCAGTTGAACCAGGCGCAAAGATTCGCGCGGCGCTGGCGCTGGCTTGCAACGGTCGGCGTTCCGTCGGCTCGTTTGCCACCATGCGGTTCAAATCGATCAGCAGAATCAGGCTGCCGTCCGGAGCGATCGTTGTGCCAGGGAAAAGTTTTACGCGGCGCAAATACTCGCCGAGGTTCTTGATGACGATTTCATCTTTGCCGAGGACTTCCTCTACGACCAAGCCAATCTGGCGGTTTCCGGCGTTGGCAACGACCATCCGGAAATATCCATTGATCGGTTCGAGCGGCGGCAGGCCGAGATATGTGTCGAGCCTTACGACTTCGGTCACGACATCGCGAACCTTGGTGAGGAGCTTTCCGCCGACGTCTTCAATTTCATCTGCGCGCAGACGGCGGATTTCTTCCACGACGGCGAGGGGTAGCGCGAAGTTCGTCACACCACAACGCACAAAGAGCGCCGGTGAGATGATCAAAGTTAGAGGCACTTTTAGAGTGAATTTCGTCCCTTGTCCACTGACGCTTTGAATGTCGATTTCACCATTGAGCGCGTTCAAGTTCGCGCGCACCACGTCCAGACCAACGCCGCGGCCAGCAAGTTCGGTCTTGACGGGAGCTGTAGTAAAGCCAGGATGGAAGAGCATTTCGCGCAGGTCGCGTTCGGTGAGGCGATCCGCAGTCTCAGGTGAAACGAGGCCGCGTTCGATCGCGCTTAGCTTCACGCGTTCGTAATCGATGCCGCGTCCGTCATCTTCCACTTCAATGTAAATGTGATTGCCGCGGTGATAGGCGCGGAGGGAAACTTTGCCCATCTCAGGCTTGCCCGCAGCGACGCGATCCTCGGGGCGCTCGATACCATGCGCAACCGAATTGCGAACCAAGTGCACTAGCGGATCGGAAATCTGCTGAATGATGTTGTTGTCGAGTTCCGTCTCGCTGCCGGAAAGATCGAGATCAACCTGCTTGCTCGCCGATTTGGCGGCATCCCGCACCGCCCGCGATAGCCTCGAATACAGTGTTCCAATCGGCACCATGCGGGCCGCGGTGATTTCGTCCTGAAGATGGTGTGCGAGTTTCGTGAACTCGTCGATGTCGCCTTCGACGCGTCCGATGAATCCTTCGAGCTGCGACAGCACTTCGTTAACGTCCGCGGAAATTTCCGCCATCGAGCGCGAAAGAATATTGAAATCGTCGTACCGGTCCATTTCGAGTTCACTGAATTCCGACCAGAACGATGTGTCGCCTGAAGCCGCGTTCGTAAGTGTCTGCCGCGCAGTAGAGGGGCTCCACGGGCCTGTCTGGCGCGTCGAGCTGATGCGATTGAATTCGTACTTCTCCTGAAACTCTCCTACTTTTCCTTGCAGACGCTCCTTGGAGAAACTCAGCGTGTCGACCAGCTTTTCTAGTTCGGCAACGCGCCCAACCATTCGAGTACGGTTGATGACCAGTTCGCCGACCGTGTTCATCATGCGGTCGAGCCGTGAAAGAGCGATGCGCACCGATTTTGCTGCCGCCGCCGCGGCGCTCGGTGACTTGGCTGGCTTCTTCGCAGCAGTAACAGCCGGAGCGGTTTCTTCGATGCCCTCAGCAGGAACTTCTTCCGTGCCGCCGGTAACCGCGACAGTTTCCGAATCTTCGACTTCGATCGGCGCAAACTCTGCAATTCGCCCGAGCAGGGAATCCACACCTGCGCGCATGCTCTTTTCATCGGCCCACTGCCGATGCAGGGTTTTCTTGAGCACGTCCACGGATTCGAGGCAGATGTCGACAACCGCTGGCGAAGGCTCGAGTTCGCCGTCTCGCAAGCGTCCGATCAGGTCTTCCATGCGGTGAGCAATCGCTCCAAGCCGGCTGAGTCCCACTTGTGCCGCGGACCCCTTCACGGTATGAATTGCGCGAAACAGCTTGTTGATCTCTTCAGGGTTGTTGTTGCCCTCGAGCGAGATCAGGCAATCGCTGACCACCTGCAAGTGTTCTTCGGCTTCCGGTTGAAAGAATTCCAGGATTTCGTCGGACACTTCTTCATCGGAAGGCAGCGCGTCGAAGTACGAACCAGTTGCGGCGGACACAACGGTTTCTTTCGCTGACGCTTTGGCTTCCTCTGTGTATGACTGCGACTGAGGATAATTCAGCGGCGGCGGTTCCGTGGGAAACGCAAAACGATAGCGTTCCTTAAACGCAGCGATGTCATCGACGCTTTCTTTGCCCGTATCGCTAATTTCCAGGAGGTCGGTTTCAAGCAGAGAAATGCCATCCGACAGAAATTCCGTCAGCGGTCCATGCAAGTCGTCGCCAAGGGGCGCGTTTAGTGCGTACTGGAACACGTGCGCGAGCTTTGCACCAATTTCCGAGAACCGAGGGAATCCGTAACTAGCCGAAGTCCCGCTCAGCGTATGAGCGGAAATGTACAGCCGCTCCAGATCCTCGCGGCGCGGCGAAATCTCCTGCAACACGCTGACGTACTCCCGCAAATACTGCAGGTGTTCGGCCGCTTCCTGAAGGAACATTTCGACGGCTTCGCGGTCCGGCATGCTCACGCGCGTCCCTCCGCCACGAGTTCGGGTTTCTGTAGCTCTTCCGCCGTGGGCTTGCGGTACAAAATGCAGTCATTCAATACGATGGCCTGAAACTTAACGGGCATCTTCGAGATCGATTCCGAATGTCCGAGAAACAAATAGCCGCCGGGCTCCAGCGTGTCGTAAAAGCGCTGAACGAGCGAGCGCCGCCGCTCCTCGGAGAAATAAATCAGCACGTTCATGCAGAAAATCATGTCCATCCGGCCGACATAGACAGCCGAAGCCAAATTCATCTGCGCAAACGTCACGAGCTTGCGCAGGCGCGGTTTCACCTGATGCCCGACGTTGGACTTCGTAAAGTGCGTTGCCAATTGCTGCCCGCTGACACTGCCCAGGCTGCGTCCCGAGTACACACCATGTTCTGCGTGTTTCAAGGCGTGCCGTCCAACGTCTGTAGCGAGAATCTCCACGTTCCACGAATCAGTGAATGAAAGCGAATCCGAAATCGTAATGGCGATCGAATAGGGTTCTTCACCCGTCGAGCAGCCCGCGCTCCAGATGCGCAAAGTCCGCGGATTCTTCCAAAATTTCTTCACGTGCAATTCAGGCAGCACGCGTTTCTCGAACGCCTCATACACACTCGGATACCGGAAAAAGCTGGTCTCCTGGGTCAACAGTCCCTCAAGCAGAGCCTCGTACTCGACATTCGACTTCCGCATCGCGCGCAACAAATCCGTCCCGCGTTCGAGGCCCTTCGCGCGCAAGTGCTCCTTCACGCGCGTGGAGAAAAATCGCGCCCGCGATTCGTCAAAACAGATGCCCGTCCGCTCTTCAATCAGCATGCGGATCTCGCTCAACTCATGTTCACTAAGACCGTGCGCCGGTCCCTGCCGTTCGCTCATTACCGTCCCGCTTTAGCTCTGGCTCTTGCCCGAGCAGAGAATCACTGTCTACCGCAGAGCGCCGGCTGGGACGGGCCGCTCGGAATCTTCCAAAACATTGCCGGACTTCGACGTTGCGCGGAATTGCGCCAGTGCTTCGTTTAGTTGATCGGAAAGTTTCACGAGTTGGCTAACCGTGGCGACCGTACCGCGCGTGCCTTGCGAAGTCTGGCGAGTAATGCTCGAAATAATCTGCATCGCGTGCGCCACACCTTCTGTACCGCGCACCTGTTGTTTGGAGGCCAGCGAAATTTCCTGAACAAGTTCCGCCGACTGGCGCACGACGTTCGAAATGGCGTCTAGCGCGCGTCCAGCCTGGTCTGCCAGCGTTGCGCCGCCTTCCACTTCCTTCGTGCCTTCTTCCATGACGACCACGGCTTCGTTCGTCTCCGCCTGAATGGCCTTGATGAGCGCCGCGATGTCCTTTGTGGCGCTTCGGCTGTGTTCCGCCAATTTGCGAACTTCGTCCGCGACGACTGCGAAACCGCGTCCCGCTTCACCGGCGCGTGCCGCTTCGATGGCCGCGTTCAACGCCAGCAAGTTGGTCTGTTCCGTGATGTCGTTGATGACGTTGATGATTTCCGAAATTTCCAGTGAGCGGTCGCCCAGGGACTTGATCTTCTTGGCGGTTGCTTGCACCGATGCGCGAATGCGCTGCATGCCTTCAAGCGTGTCGCGTACGGCGCGGTTACCCTGTTCTGCGGCATCCAGTGCGCGGCGTGCCGCTTCCGCGCTAGCTTCTGCGTTGTTCGACACCTGTTTCATCGAAACCGTGAGTTCTTCAACGGCACTCGACGTGTTCGTGATTTCCTGATCCTGCTGCGTAGCTCCGGCCTGCATCTCGTCGGCCGCCACAAGAATGTTGTTGGAGCACGCCGTGACTTCCATGGCAGCTTTGCGAACGCGCTCGAGAACCTTGGTGAAGTTGTCGAGCATGTAGTTGATGGAATCCGCGACGTTACCCAGCGCGTCGTTGGTGACTTTTCCACGCAGCGTCAAATCGCCGCGCGCCACCTGATTAATAACCGTCAACAATTCCGTGATGCTGCGCTGCAAAGCATCGTTCGCATCTTGATTGCTCGTCGCTTTGGAGACCTTCGCCACCGCACGGTTCAGATTCTCCGCGATATAGCCAAGTTCGTCGCCCGTGTTGACTTCCACGCGCGCACGCGGGTCACCGGCTGCGATGCGCTCAGAAAACTGTGCGAGCTCTTGGACCGGCGTCAAAAGTTTGCTGCCCAGCCGCCACGCCATGAAGATGGCCATGCCCAGCGCCAGCAACACCGCCAGCATTACGGAGCCGCTCGCCCCGCTAGGCAGCGACCCGAAGTCGAACAGGGACGCTCCGCCAGATTGCCGTCCGGCGCTGTAAGCCAGGCCCAGCACGGCGAAAAGAATGACGCCATTCGCTAAGACTAGCGTCCAAATTGTGGAACTCAATCGCGATTTCATGCCTTCCTCCAAATCCCTACTGCTGTGGCCCCTGTCCGCACGCGGCGGGACACACGCAAACTTATTCCTGCAAAATCAAATGCTCGGTCCAGGAAAAACCTCGAGCATTCTCCTAAGATCGATAATCAGCGCCAGCCGGTCGTCGTGGCGAAGCATTCCGGTGCAATGCGGCACATTTTCCGGAGCTTGTTCCAGCAAATCCTCGGCATTCACCGAATACGTTCCAATTACTTCGTCCGCCGCAATACCAATCCTCAAATCGTCATGCATACCCTCGCCGCGCAGCGAGGCAACCACAACATGCTTTGGCAGCAAACCGGGACGCCGTCCTTCCGTGATAGCAATATCGATCAGCGGCACGATGGACCCGCGCAAATTGAAAATTCCCGCCAGATAAGCCGGACCAAGCGGCAGCTTGGTCAACAGCGGCCAATCCAAAACTTCTTCAACGTCCAACACCGGCAAACAAAACCGCTCGCGCCCGCTGCGGAAAACGCAGTACTGCGATTCCGGCAGCCGCTCTTCCATTGGTCCAAGAGCTTCGAGCAGGTCGTCCGCATCCGCGGGAAGCGGTACCAGGTGAAAATCTTCGCTCATTGCCGCATCATCCTCGAATCATCAACGAACAATTTCCTACGCAAATCTCCGAACAGCTCGCAACAACTCTTCCCTCGTAAACGGCTTGGTCACATACCCGTCCGCGCCCTGCTGCGCGCCCCAATACTTGTCGCTCTCGGTGTTCTTCGACGTCACCAAAATCACCGGTATGGCGTTGTAGTCCGAGTGATTCTTCAATTCCCGGCAAACCTGAAAGCCATTCCGCTTGGGCATCACGACGTCCAGCAAAATCACGCTGGGCCGCTCAATGGCAATCGCATCCTCGACTCGTTCTGGGTCATTGATACCCACCAGCCGGTAGCCTTCGTGCTCAAGGAAGCCCTGAATCAGCTTCACCTGCGAGGGTGAGTCATCGACGATGAGTACTTTTTTCTGCAGCATCGACATCTCCCCATATTTCTCCGCAGACCAGAGGTGCACGTCAGCAGCCAGCCTGAGAGTTTGCTCAATCGCTTTGACTATCTTGTATAAGAGCTGATTTGTGAATGGTTTACAGATTCAGCCATGCAACTTAGCGGCGGGTTACAGGGGATGCTGGCACTGCCTCCGTCTCAGCTTGAGATGCATTCTCAGCTTCCCTCATCTCGCTCGCCAGCGATGAGAATCTTTGCATGACCTCGTTGATGCGCAGCGCCATGCTATGAATGGTCTTAATCTGCGCAAGGGACTGCGAAGATAGTTGGCCCGGCTCCAAAAGCAGTAATTCGGCATTGCCTAGCATCGACGTCAGCGCATTATTCACGCTGTGTTTCATGTCCATCATGTATCGGCCGAGCGTTGCTTGATGCGCGCTCTTTGCTGCTCGACTCTCTGCCTGCTTGGAAAGACGTAGCGCTTCGGCACGGCGCAAAGATTCTCCTGCAACAAGCAGAAGCGTTTGTGCCCAGTCTTCCCGCAGCGGAATATGAACCAGCCGTGGGTACCGTGACCGCAACTGGCCAAACTCGCGGGAATCGGTCGGTACACATAAAATCACAGCGGCCGCAGGCTCCAGCGAACGCAAGATGCCTGGCAGTTTTCCTTCAAGGACCGGCCCCACAACAACCAAATCGTGAGGCAGCGCTTCATGATCTTTCCATAGTTCGCTGCTGAGGACCGTAATGCCCGGGGCTTGCCGCTCGGCCTGCCAGCACGCCGTCAAGAGGCGCGCAAATTCCGTTTCATCGGTCAGAATCAATACGCTAGCGTTTCGCACAGAGGCCCTGCTCCCAGAGTGATCGCCCGTCATGACCGGAAAAATATCTGAACATTTAAAGCTTCTCGGCCTCATCCAAAGCCGTAAGTAATCTCTTCGTGCTGATGCCCAGGTTTACGGCCGCTTCGGTGTCCTTCGCCTGTTTCGCGATGTCCACGCGTTCTTGCAGCCGAGAAACTTCTATTCGCGCGATCGAAAGCGCCTTGTCCATCGACGTCGCATTTCCTGTTTCCTTTGCGGATTCGACGGCCGCGGTCACCATTGCCCTCGCTACCACGGCGCGTCGCAAGTCCTCCGCCGAAGGTCCATCCTCGCTTATGAATGCCGTTACTTCCCACGAGGACAATAAGATTCGAGCTGCGCCGATCTTCACCGTGGTCATCGAACGACCCCGTGTTGGCGGCGTGGCGATCAATTGTTCCCAGATTTTCTCCAGACACCCTTCGAAATCGAGAGCGGCGGAGGCAGCAGGTTTACTCGCACCTTCGGGAGCGCCTTTTGCGGAGCTATTCGCGCTTGTTTCAACTGGCACGGCTTCACGCGCAGATTTGGTCGGCGCCTCTGCAGTTCTGGTATTTGAGTTCTTGTCCGAAACAGCTGCGTTTTGCGCGGCCTTAGGGGCGATCTTTTCCCAAGCCCGTTCTACGTCCGTGCGCAAACCCAATAGCTTTTCAAAGGTCTGATTCACCGAGCGTTCCGTGTATTCCTTTTGGAACGGCTGTTTCCATTCGTCGGCAGCGTCTCGAATTTTTGCGAGTGGTTCCTCGGCAGTGAGACCGAAATGGTGGCAATCGATGATTCTTACTCCAGCCGTTTCGAGCTGGGACAAACCGGAACGAATCGCAATCAAGTCGGCGTGCATCAATTCGATAAACGTGCGCCTCAGCAGGAAATTGAAACGCACGAAAGCCAGCAGGGCCGGAGGGTCGTAGAACATCCCCCCCGCCGTTTCTTTCACTTTACGGCCCTGTTCGATGAAATTCGTTTTCAGGATTTCGCGAAGGCTGCGGAAGGTGCGCAGCTTCTCGATCATTTGCTCCAGAGGTGTGCACCACTCCAGGGTGGAGTCATCGACATCCCCCAGGATCGGTTTCATGACCTGCGCTACATCGAAAAGTTCGATTTGCTTGTGGTAAATCTTCGCCGGAGCGCAAAGCGCAAAATATTGCACCAGCAGAAAGTCGACTTTGTCGCGGTCCACGTTGGTCTTCGAAGATTTCTGAAGGTGCCGGTGAATGAGCGCGCACAAACTGGTTTCGTTCGCGTTCAGCGTGGTCGTCTGCAGCAGCTTGCGCAATTCGTGCACGGCAACGCGCTGGTCCATCTCGTCCAGCCAGGTTTCCACTTCTTCGAACAATTCGAGGTCCGGCTTTTCCGGCAGATTTCTCTTTTCCTGAGGGAAGGGAATCTCGATTTCGAGCTGCTTTCCCAGCGCCAAATAGATTGGGAAAACAGAACGATCCTCAGCCCACTTCGCCTGACGAGAGTTCGCGATCCGCGGCGCAGCTGGGGTATTGAGCGTTGAAGTCGTTTTGTTCACGATTGTGTCACCCACGCGCAGGGCCCCTGTGAGAATCGGACGGCCACCGCCTTACGTCCTTCGTGATACTGCACGGCAATCACTGTCGCTTCCGCCGTGCCACCGTTCCGATCTCGTTCAACCCGTACCTTATCGTCGAACTCCAGCGGCAAACTCGAGAGAAAGATCGCATGTTCCGAGCCGCCGAACTCCACCACGGTCGCTTCGCGCAATCGCGTGCCTCCAGCCCGCAGGGCGGTGATCTGCACGGGGATCCGAACAGCACTTGCGCGCGGAAAGAAGCGAGCCAATCGTTCCGTGCATCCCTGTTCGTTCGCGATGAGCGTTGTTTCGTTGGATCGTGACACGTCGCCTCTCGATTCGCCGCAGTACTGTGGTACTAAAGTTCGTCTGTCCGCTGCGAATTGGTACACCCGCTTCGCAATGGGACACAACGTCCCCGCGATAGAGATGCACGCTGCACGCCAAAGAATTGGAAACCCAGGAGGGCCAGATATTGAAGAAAGGGAAAGACTTAAGATTTTCCGGTTGGTTTTGTGTGGCTCACACGTCTCACGCTGAAACGCTGTTGTCTCAACCGCTCGCTACTTTGCGTGTCTCCCTGTGCTGCTTGAGACGCTATTCCGCCGCGCGGGCCGACTCTTCGGTAGCGTCTTCCGCGTCGCCCGGTTCCGCTCTAAGCGGAATGTTATAGCGCTTGAGTTTGCGATATAGCGTGGCGCGGCTGATTCCTAGCATCCGGCCGGCCATCGCTTTGTCCCCGTTGGCCTGCTCGAATACGCGCAAAATCGTCATCCGCTCCATTTCCGAGAGTGCCGTTGTCGAAAGCGCGGCGGCATCCTGCAGCGTACTGATTGAGCCATCCGTTTGCTCACTGCGAATAGCCGGCGGAAGGTCGATTACGTCGATCACTTTTCGGTCACCCAGCGTAATCGCTCGAGCAATACAGTTCTCCAGTTCTCGGATATTTCCCGGCCACTCGTAGTTCAGCAGACTCTTCATCGCCGTCGTGGTCACTTGCAGGTGCGAATCGGGTGCATAGCGGTCCAGAAAATGATGGACCAGCATCGGGATATCTGAGCGGCGGTCGCGCAAGGCCGGCAGGTGTACGGTCACGACGTTTAGCCGGAAATAAAGGTCTTTGCGAAACGTCCCCTCGCGATAAGCCGCTTCGAGGTCGCGGTTTGTGGCGGCGATCACGCGCACATCCACGTTCACCTTTTCATTGCTTCCCACGGGCCGTACTTCCTTCTCCTGCAGCACGCGCAAGAGTTTGGCTTGCATCTCGAGCGGCAATTCGCCAATCTCATCCAGGAAGATCGTTCCGCCGTTGGCTGCCTGGAACAACCCTGCTTTTGTCTTTATCGCTCCTGTGAATGCACCCTTTTCGTAACCAAAGAGTTCGCTCTCCATCAGCGTCGGTACCAGCGATCCGCAATCCACGGCCACAAAGGGTGTCTTCGCCAGCGCTCCTCGGAAGTGGATCGCGCGTGCCACAAGCTCTTTGCCCGTCCCGCTCTCGCCGGAAATCAAAACAGGCGTGCGCGTATCCTTCAGCCGCGAAACCATCCGCAAGACATCCTGAATGTTCGCCGATGTGCCGATAATTCCATCGAGATTGTCTTCCGTGCTCACACGCTCGCGCAGAAATTCATTTTCCGTAACCAATCGAACCTTTTCGGCCATGCGCTGCAGCAACAGGCGCATCTTCTCCACGCGGAAGGGCTTCTCGATATAGTCGTACGCCCCCAACTTCATGGCATCGACCGCCGATTCGATCGACCCGTGCCCGGTCATAATCGCGATCTCCGCTCGCGGCAAGATCATTTTCGCTTGCTTCAGGAGTTCCACGCCCGAAAGCGTCGGAAGTTTTAGGTCGGTCAGGATGAGGTCCGGCGCGTCGGCATCCAGTTTCGCCAGCGCGGCTTCGGCGCTTTCCGCTTCCGTGCAGGAATATCCCAAGGTATTGCCAATAGTCATGCATAGTTTTCGGATGCTCTGCTCATCATCCACGACCAGCAAACGTACTTTTAAATCGTCACTCATGGTTTCCCAAACGTTTTCTCCACTAAGGATATTAATTGATGTACACGGAACGGCTTCTCGATGCAAGGCGTCCCACTGCGCGCCAGCAGCGCTTGTGTCTCGCTATTGGCCGTATCTCCGCTGATAAGGATGATCTTCGATCCCAGTTCAGGCCGGTTTTTTTGGATCCAATCGTGAACTTCCGCCCCATTCACCGCGCCCGGCATGCGAATGTCGGAGATCACCCCGCCATATTTTCCGCCAGCGAGTTGCTGCAACCCTTCCGCTCCCGAGGACGCGTTCACGACGGTGTATCCTTTCCTCTCGAGCGCTGCCTTAAGAAAAGCAATCACCGACGGCTCATCCTCAATCAACAGAATCGGCGCAGTTTGGCCAACCGCCGCTTGCAACGTCATCTCCCGGCCTCTTTCGCGGCCAAAGCCGGTAGTTGTTCCGCAGCGATGGGGATTCGAACGACAAACGTACTCCCGCCGCTTTCCGCGTTGTTCCAACACTGAATTTCGCCGCCGTGTGCTCGCACAATCCCATAACAAATGCTCAGACCAAGTCCCGTACCTTTACCCGGCTGTTTCGTTGTGTAGAACGGATCGAAAATATGCTGCGGATCGGCGATTCCCGTACCGTTATCAGTGACGACCACTTGAACGCTGTTCCCGCCCCGCTCCGTGCGAATCGAAATACGTCCGCGCCGCCCGGTCTCTTGAACCGCGTCGTACGCATTGTTCAAAATATTCAGAAAAACCTGCTGCAGCTGTTGCGCGTCTCCCAGTGCCGGCTCAAGCGACTCGTCGAACTCCTCGCTCACCTCGACGCCATGGCTTGCAAAATCATAGCTGCGCAGCTTGATTGTTTGCCGCAGCACGGTGTTCACCTGCACGGGCTCGCGCTGCACCGGCCGCTGCCGCGCGAAACTCAACAAATCCTGCACGATGTCCTTAGTTCTCTGGGTCTCTTGCAAAATAATCTGTAAATCTTCGCGCGCTGAAACGGGCATGTCCGGATTCTCCAGCAACAAATCCGTGAACCCCAAAATCGCCGCCAACGGATTGTTCACTTCGTGCGCCACGCCCGAAACCAGTCGCCCAATCGTCGCCATTCTTTCCGAGTGCGCCAGCTTGGCCTGCAGCAGCACCGCATCAGTAATATCCGTCATCACCACGACCAGGTTGTTCACCGCGCTCTGCTCATCGCGCATAGGGCTCAGGCTGATGGAAAAGTGGCCCATCGTTCCGTCACTGCGCCTGACCTGCAGTTCCAGGTTTTCCACTTGCTGCCCGTTCGCTGTAGTCTCGAGTGCCGCCTCGAAATCGTTCCGGTGAGACGGTTCTACCCAATCCACAAGCCGGTGCCCGATCAGCTCATTTTCCCGGTATCCCGCTTCGTAACACCGGCGATTGGCATAGCTAATCAGCCCCGCTGTATCCAGAACCAGAATCATGCTCTGCGTAGTGTTGAGAATCTTCTGGTTGAAGTCCCGCTCGCGCTGCAACTGCGATTGAAATGACTTCTGCTCCGTCACATCCAGCATCAACCCGCGAATCTGCGCAATGCGACCCTGCGCGTCGCGCACAGCCGTAATGTTTTGCAGCGTGTGGAGCAGCGCGCCATCTTTGCGCCGAAGCGTCTCTTCGTAATTCCGCAGCACTCCCCGCTCAGCCAATCCCTGCAAAAACCGTTCGCGTGCCGCCGGTGCTGGATAAAGATGCGGACTCACATCCGAGCTCAGCATTTCCTCGCGCGAAGCATAGCCCAGCATTCGCACCATGGCGTCATTTACGTCGAGGAATCGCCCGTCAGGGGTCGCAAAAAACAAGCCTTCCTGAATACTGTCAAAAAGCTCCCGATACTTTCGCTCCGCTTCGCGCCGGTCCGTAATGTCCTTTAGGACGTGGATCGTTCGCGTATCGTCTTCTACTACTCCCGGCGCGCGCGAAGTCGACACCAAAAAGATGCGCTCCGCCGACGCCGCCACGTACTCCTCGCGCGGCCGCTGCGTATCGCGGCAAAAAGGGCAGGGAAGATCGCTGCCGGTTTCAGCGATTTGGCGTAGTCCGCTCATCGCCTCGCCCACCAAGGCTACCGGTGGCACCCCGAGATGCGAGGCCAGCGAACGATTCGTACGTAAAATTTTCCACGCGCGGTCATGCACCACAATGTAATCGCTGATCGCATCAATATCTTCAACCCACTGCCGCTTCGACTTCTCCAACTGCGAAAACCGCCTGAAATTTTCCAGCGACAACGCCGCATGGCTTGCCAAAGCGTGTAGCAACTTCTTCTCTTTGGCGTCCAGACTCTTTCGCCGCCGCAACAAGCACAACATCCCAAGCCGTTCTCCATCGCTCGCGCTCACCGGCACAAACACGGCGCTCGTCGCCGGAGCGTTGCGTTCAGACGTGGCGGACTCACCCACAGGCAGCGCCCTGACGACCGCAGCAACACGGTTTTCACGTGCAGACGAGATAATCCAACTCTTCAACGCGCCACTTATGGCTTTTTCGTTATCGCTCGCGGAATACAGATCCGTCTCGCGTCCGCGGAATACCGCCACCCCGCCCCACGCCGAATCGAGCATTCGCGCCGCGCGCCGCGCAAACCGCTCCAGGAATTCCGGAAGTTGCCGCGACTGCGCGGCGTCCACAGCCAACTCCATCAATTCGTCCGCCTGCTTCGAGGAGGGAAGCACAGTGGCAGCCTTATTCAACCGAGTGGTCAAATGCGGAGGCCGGATAGGTTTCGTTTGTCGCATCGCGGGTTAGGGGTGGACGCGCGTCTCAAGTTGATTTCAAGCGTTCACTAACACCCTAACGACCAATCTCATTCTGAGTCAATCGTCGTTCTCACTCGCGTTGCCGAATCGTCCACTCTCGCCGCCTCGATTCAGTCGATATCGTCTCAGCGTGAGACCTCAAATCAAACGCATCACGCCAACTGAGACACGTCCGCTCTTTGTCAACATTGCTCTTTACGCTGGAAAAGTTCCCTAACTCCTCATTCTACGCAACTTGCCGCTCCTTCCCGTTCTTGCCTCTCCTCCTCTCGAGCGATTCCCACGGTGGCACCCGACGTGCCTTCTCTACCGCGGGGTTTCCCTATTCATGAGAGGGGTGGTGTCAATGGGGTCCGAGTGGAGATGGAGAAAGTTCGTGCGTGGAGCCGCCGTGGCTGCCGTCGGCCTGTGCTTGGGGAGCGCCGCTTTGGCGCAAACAGGCACGACGGACGAAGGAAAGCGCAAGGTCAAGTCCAAGGTTTCTCCGGCCTATCCGGAGCTTGCCAAGCGTATGAGCGTCACAGGCAAGGTCAAAATTGAAGTTGTAATTACGCCGGACGGCCGCGTCAAGAGCACTCGCGTGGTTGGCGGTCATCCGCTGCTCGTTCAAGCCTGCCAGGATGCCGTGAAGGAGTGGAGATTTGCGGCTGCGCCGGAAGAAACGACGCAGGTCGTCGAATTTGAGTTCAACGCCGGGTCAAATTAAGGGAATCGCAGAAAACGGCAGGAGCGGTTTACACCAAATCGCGTCGCCGGGGTGAGTGGAGGCATTTGGCAATGACGATCGGGAAAAGACTTTACTTAGGGTTTGGGGCAATCCTAATAATTTTAGGTTTGCTGTTCTTCATCAACATCGGCGCGGGCTACCGGGAACAGACCGCCCGCAAAGACGCGACGGCCGCGCTCGAAAACGTGCGCACCATTGAGTCTGTGCGCTACCAAATCATGTTGAACCGCCACAACATGGACAATTTTCTCCTCAGCGGCGACCCCCGCGATGAAGAAAAGGTCAACAAAGGCTTCACCGACATCAACGACTTAATCAAGCGCGGTCAGTCGCAAACCACGAGTGACAGCGTCAAGACCGCCCTCATTCAAGTCGAAAGCACCGAAGCAAGCTGGGCCGACAACTTTGCCAAGCCACTTCTCGCCAAGCGCCACCAAGTTGACTCCGGTGACGCCACCGTGTCCGACCTTCAAATCTTCTATTTGCAGAAAGATCCGGCATCCTGGCTTACGAAATCCTCGGTTGTCCTCGATCAAACTAGCTCGGATATCACCAAGTCCTTGGACGAAACGTCGAAGTCGGCCGAACGTGCGAGCTATATCAGTTTCGGGTTTACCACATTCGGCACACTCGCCGCCTGTCTCGTCGGCATCTTCGCGGCCATCAAGACCGCCAAGTCCATCAGCGAGCCGCTCACTCACCTCATCACTGTCGCGCGCGAAATTGGCGATTCCGGGGACCTCGATCAAAACATTGATATTCATCGCAACGACGAAATAGGCGCCTTAGCTACTACTTTCAACAACATGGTCGCCTATTTGAAAGAAATGGCGAATGTCTCGATGGCCGTTGCCGAAGGCGACCTCACTGTGGAAGTCGTGCCTCGCTCTAAGCGCGACACTCTAGGTAACGCATTCTTGCGCATGTCCCACGGTCTCCAGGAACTTGTTCGCACCACACGAGATTCCGCCGGACAGGTTTCCGCTGGTTCTAACCAGGTTGCAGGCGCAGCCGATGAATCCGCAAAGGTCAGCGTCCAGGCGTCTTCCGCCATTGAAGAAGTCACCAGCACGATGCACGAGATGAGCATCAACGTGCAAAACGTGGTGAAGAACACGCAGGTGCAGGCTTCCAGCGTCGCGGAAACGTCCGCATCCATCGATCAGATGGTCACCTCCATTCAACGCGTCGCGGACACCGCAAAAGTTCTCCTGGATATCGCCAATCGTTCTCGCGAAGAAGTCGTCACGGGCATCCAGACCATGGAAAAAGCCACCGACGGCCTCAATCGCACCAACAAAGCCATCCAATCGTCGGCGGAGATCATTAACATTCTTGGCCATCGCGCCGACGACATCGGCAAAATTATCGAAGTCATTGATGATCTCGCGGAACAAACCAACCTTCTCGCCTTGAACGCCGCCATTGAGGCGGCTCGCGCCGGTGAACATGGCCTCGGCTTTGCCGTCGTCGCCGACGAAGTTCGCAAACTCGCCGAAAAATCCACGCAATCCACCAAGGAAATCGCCGACCTGATTCAAAGCATCCAGCGCGAAGCGCGCCAGGCCGTCGAAAACATGGAGCGCAGCACGCGCATCGTCGAGGAAGGGTTGAGCCTCGGCAACGAGCTCGGCACCGCCTTGCACAAAATTTCCAACGTCGTCACGGAAGTCTACAAGTTCTCCCAGGAAATCGGTGCGGCCACCAACGAACAATCCGTCGGCTCCTCGCAAATCGCGAAGGCCACCAGCCGCCTCACCGAAATCACACAGGAAATCAACTCTGCCGTCGAAGAGCAGGCTTCCGGTGCACAAGCCGTCGTCCGTGCCATGGACAAAATGCGCGAGCTGGTGCAGCAGTCCGCATCCAGCTCCACCGAACTTTCCGCTGCCGCCGAGCAGATGCTCAAACTTTCCCGCAACTTGCTCGACAGCATGGACCGCTTCGTTCTCGATCGTTCCGCGCAAGGCCAAGGCCGTGGCCGTCATGCAGAACAAGGACAAGGCGGACAGCGTCGCGGGCACCAGAACCAGGGTTCCAACCGCGAGCGCGAGTCCGAATATGCAGAGCTTGTGCGTTCCTAAGTTGCCGGAGATCGCTTGATGGAAAAGGAATTACAAATCGTCGGTTTCCGTATCGGAAATGAAACGTACGGCGTGCGTATCGGCGCCGTGCGAGAAATTGTCCGCGTGCCGGAAATCACGGCTGTCCCGAGTGCGCCCGATACCGTCGAAGGTGTCATCAATCTGCGCGGGAAAATTATCCCCGTAATGGATCTGCGCAAACGATTCGGCCACACCGAGATCAGTTCGGACAAGAAAAACAGGATTTTAGTCGTGGAACTGGATAACAAGCTGCTCGGTCTCATCGTCAATTCCGCTTCCGAAGTATTAAAGATTCCGCCATCGGATATTGAGGCACCCGGCTCCGTTTTTGCCGATGGCGAATCCGGATACGTGACCGGAGTTGGCAAACTGAAAGGACGTCTCATTATTTTGCTAGATATTTCCAAGCTTTTGCATCGGCCGGAGCTCAAACGACTCGAGGAGGCCGCGGAAACCGTCGCCACTGCAAAGTAACGCTGCCCCCAATCGCATCGGGGACCGCCGAAATGCCGGACTGCCGCTTATTTCATGGGAACGATAACTGCCCAGATTCAACTCACCGAAGCTGAACTGAAGTTATTGCAGACGCTGGTCTATCAGGAATGCGGCATGTTCTTCGACGAACGCCGCTCGCATTTCTTGAAAGACCGCCTGCAGCGCCGCCTCAAGGCTTGCCAGCTCGATTCTTTTTACAGCTACTACCGTCTGCTAACCAGTCGCGAAGGCCGCGCCGAACTCGCTCTGCTCCTAGAGAATCTCACCGTCAACGAAACCAGCTTTTTCCGGAACAAGCCGCAGCTCGAGCTTCTGCAAAAAACCGTCCTGGAGGATTTGCTCCGCAAGAAGCAGGAGCGCCGCGACTGGAATCTCCGCGTTTGGAGCGCAGGCTGTTCCGCTGGTCAAGAGCCCTACTCCGTCGCCATTTTGATTTGTGATGCGCTTGCTTACTACTATTTGCGCAACCCGCTTCCTTTCGATATGCCGTCTCCCAAACCGCTGATTCCTCCCCCTTGGAAGCTGGAAATCGTCGCTTCGGACATCAGCTATGCCAGTCTCCGCGTTGGCCAGGAAGGCGTCTATACCGAGCAGCAAATGGAGCCGGTGGACTACACTTGCCGCCTCCGCTACTTTGAAAAATCTGGCGACAAATACGCCATCAAACCCCAGCTAAAGCAACTCGTTCAGTTCGACTTCCACAATCTCAAAACCGAATTTTTGCCGCGCCGCAACGACATCATCCTCTGTCGCAACGTCATGATCTATTTCGACGAAGCCGAGCAAAAGCGCCTGATCGAAAAGTTTTGGCATTGCTTGAATCCCGGCGGCTATCTTTTCGTTGGCCATGCGGAGAGTCTTTTCGGCTTGACGCAAAAATTCCGAATGGTGCATCTAAACAACGGAACCGCTTATCAACGCGTGGAGGCGAATTCTTGAGCAGGCCTCCCGAAGATCGCAATCCCGAGCTTCGCGCTATCTTTTTTGAAAGCGCGAATGAGCTGCTGCAATCGCTCAATGAAGCCGGGCTTGAGCTCGAGGCGCATCCCGCCGACGAAGAAGTCATTCGCCGCGTGCGCCGCGCCGTGCATACACTCAAGGGCGATTCGGCGGCCTGTGGTTTTAACAAGCTAAGCGAACTGGCCCACGAACTCGAAGATATTCTCACTCCCCAAGTCGCGCAGAAATACGGATCTCGATTTGCTGAGGTCGTTCTTGCCGCGGCCGATTCGTTTGAAGCGATGCTTTCTTCCTATCAGCGTGGGAAGAAGCTTCCGTCGCTCGAAAAGTTGCGCGCCCTGATTCGCGGACTTTTGGTCGATGTCGCCAACGCGCCCGTCGAAGCTCCCCAACCGCTTGCCGCTGTTCCCGCGACTTTTGCCTGGACCGAATACGAACAGCTCATGATTTCCGAGGCCGTTCACCGCGGCGAAACCGTATTCAACGTCGCGCTGCGTATCGATCCAGACAGCCTCATGCGCGCCGCGGCCTTTCAGCTCATTCGAAACGTCCTCCACGGCTGTGGCACTTTGATCGCTCTGCGTCCGGAAGACAACCTTGCCGCCGCAACGGTCGAAATCGTTGAGGCTGCCATCGCCAGCACGCAGACCGAAGACGCCATCAAAAAACGCTGCCGCATTCCGAGCATCGTGACCGATGTTCGCATCGAGCGTGCCACTAACGCCCTGACGCCCGAGCACGAGCTTCTCGGTGATCTACTGGACGCCCAGGCGGCGCAAGTTATTGCCAATCCTGCCGAGAATGGCGATAACAGCGACCCCGCAAAATCCGGCCAAGCTGCCTCCGCAGTGGCCGCGGTCACTGAAAGCACTCTTCGCGTCGATGCCAGTCGCATCGACGCGGTCATGAATCTCGTCGGTGAACTAATCATCGGCAAGTCCATGCTTCATCGTGCGCTCACCGAATTTGACCAGCGTCACGCGCGCGATCCTCTCCGCGCAAAACTCGCCGATGCCATGGGTTTTCAATCTCGCGTCCTCGACGAACTCCACAAATGCGTCCTCAAAATTCGCATGGTGCCGGTCGAGCAGCTCTTCCGCCGGTTTCCCCGCGTCGTCCGCGATGTCGCCAAGCAGTGCGGCAAGGACGTGGCTCTGGACATCTCGGGCCAGCATACCGATCTCGATAAAAGTATTCTGGACTCCCTCGGCGAGCCGCTGATGCATCTCGTGCGCAACGCCGTCGATCACGGCATCGAGCCTGCCGATGAACGCCTGACCGCCGGCAAGCCCGTGCGCGGCACTGTTTATCTCAAGGCATATCATCAAGGCACGCAGGTCGTCATCGAAGTCCGCGACGATGGCCGCGGCATCGATCCCGCCCATGTTCGCCAACAAGCCGTGAAGCAGGGAATTATCAAGCCAGAAGAAGCCGCGCGCCTCACCGACTCGGAAGCTCTCAACCTTATTTTCGAGGCTGGTTTCAGCACCGCTACCGAAGTCACCGAAGTTTCCGGCCGTGGCGTCGGCATGGACGTCGTGCGCAGCGTTTTGGACAAACTAAAAGGCACAGTCCACATCTCTACAGAAAAAACGCGCGGCACAACCTTTCAACTCCGCGCCCCGCTGACCCTCGCCAGCATTCAGACGCTGCTCTTCCGCGTAGGTGGCCGCCTCTTCGCGGTCCCACTCTCATCCGTCGTCGAGATCTCACGTATCAACGAGCAAGAGATTCATCGCATCGACCAGCGCGAAGTGCTTCGCCTCCGCGACCAGATTCTCACCCTCGTCCGTCTCGAGCATCTCAGCCGGCTTCACTCGATCGACACCGAGCCCGCGAAAAAGAAACACTTCGTCATTGTGATAGGAGCCGCCGAAAAACGTTTCGGCCTCGTCGTGGACAGCATGGTCGGCGAAGAAGAGCTGGTGATCAAGGCTCTGCCAAGCGACATCATCACCAGCGATCTCGTGAGTGGCGCCTCGATTCTCGGCGATGGCACTGTCGTACTCATCCTCAATGTGCCGGCCGTTCTTTCGCGCCTCTCTCGTGCCGTTCCGCTGGGAGCCATCGCATGAGCGCCCGCATCCGAGTTCTCGTCGTCGATGATTCCGCCCTCATGCGGAAGCTCATTCCCGCTGTCCTGGCACGCGACCCTTCCATCGAAGTCGTCGGCACGGCCATGGACGGCGCTTTCGCGCTGAAAAAAATCGAAGAGCTGCATCCCGACGTCGTCACTCTCGATCTCGAAATGCCCCGCATGGACGGCATGGAAACCCTTCGCCTCATCATGCGCCGCGCTCCCATGCCCGTCGTTCTTTTCAGCACCCATTCGAAAGAAGGCGGCTACGCCACGCTCAAAGCTCTCGCTCTCGGCGCAATCGATTTTGTACAGAAGCCGCAGGATGCCGCCGCTGGCCATCTCGAGTCCGTCGCCGACCAGTTGATCGAAAAAATCAAAGTTGCCAAACGCGCGGCCGGACGCAAATTGCCCGCGGCCGTCGTTTCCGATGACCCTCCCAAGGGGAAAAAGAAAAATCATTCGGCGCTTCCCCCGAACCGTATCATCGCCATCGGCATTTCCACTGGAGGCCCGAACGCCCTCCAATATGTCCTTTCGCAGATTCCTGCGGATTTCCCGGCGAGCATCCTCATCGTTCAGCACATGCCCGAAGGCTTCACGGAAATGTTCGCGAAGCGCCTCGATGAATGCTGCCCCATCGAGGTGCAGGAGGCGCGCTCCGGCGATCTTCTCGTTGCCGGTCGCGTTTTGATCTGCCCCGGTAATCGTCACATCATGGTCCGCCGCATGCCCCGTGGTGATATGGCCGTTTTGTCCGACGGCTCGCCCGTCAATGGTCATCGCCCATCAGCCGATGTCCTCTTCCATTCCGTGGCCCAGCAATTTGGCCCTACCGTCGTTGGCCTTTTGATGACTGGCATGGGTGAAGATGGCGCCGAAGGTCTCGGCGCGGTTAAGGCTGCCGGGGGCGTGACCATTGCGCAGAGCGAAGACACGTGCGTCGTCAGCGGCATGCCTCGCGCCGCAATCTCCAAGGGTTATGCCGACAAGATTATTCCGCTGGAAGGTATCGCCGCGTTCCTGGTTCAAAACTACGGCGGAGACCGCTCCGGCACTGAAAAATTTGACAAGAACGAAAATCACGATAAGCACGAGAAATCTGAAAGGACACCCGTTTCTTCCCATCGCACCTAACACCGTGCCGGGAGAAGGAGAAGGCTATGCAACAATTCGCCGCTCTGTTACGAAAAGACAATCAACCCGTTCGCTATTTGGTGGTGGACGATTCCGTCTTCGCCCGCAAGAACATCATCAAGATGATTGAGATGTTCGGTGGCGAAGTCGCCGGAGAAGCCGGCGACGGCCTCACCGCCATTGCGGAGTTCAATCGCACCAAGCCCGACATTGTGCTCATGGACATCACCATGCCGCAGATGGAAGGCATTGAGGCCGTCGAGCGCATCGTTCGCCAGCATGGCGAAGCGCGCATCGTCATGGTCTCTTCGGTGGGTTACCAGGAAAACATTCTGGCCGCGCTCCAGAAGGGCGCGAAACACTTCGTGCAAAAACCCGTCAAGCCCGAAGTCCTTTACGAAATTCTCCGTTATGTTCTCAGTGACGATCCCAACGCCGCAGGCGCGCCTGTCGCCTTCGCAGGAGAGCACCGCGCATGAGAATGGAGCTCATTCAGCCGTTCATTAACGCCGCCGACGCCGTCTTTGCCGAATCTCTCCAAGCGCCGACGAAAATCCTCGATCTCTCGATGGACGAAAACACTTATCGGCGCAAAGGTGTTGCCGCGCTCATCGCCATCAAAGGCGACATCGAAGGCCGCGTCATCCTCGATTTGTCACCGGAAGTTGCCATGAAAGTCGCCAGCCATCTCGCCGGCGAAGAGGTCCCGAGCAGCGAACAAGTCGTCCGCGAAACCGTCTGCGAGCTCGCCAACATGGTGATCGGCAATTCCGTAACTCTTCTCAACGACCAAGGCTTTCGCTTCAAGGTCTTCCCGCCAGAAATGCACATGAACGAAGAGGGCCTCTCTGGCAGCCAGGACACCGAAGCCATGGTCATCGCCATCGAAACCCCATGCGGCCAAGCCTATCTCAACATCTCGATGCACTATCTCCATCGCCGCCGCCACGAGCGCGACATAGCCAACGTAATGGATTAACCCGGTATGGGACACGCGGTGCCCGTAAACCGATCCGGTCACGCTGTGCTTCAATCCGAAGCGACTAAGACGGATCAAACACTTTCAGCCGTTTCCTCCTAGCGGCCAGCAGTCCTTTCCACCGTTCAAAGTCTTTGACGTTCTCCGTAACCAAGGTGGCCCCGACACGCACTGCCTCTTCGGCGATCAGTACGTCCCGAAAATGGTGCGCAAAGTGCATTTGTCCAAAGGTGTTCCGCGCGCGTCGCAATAGGATGCCGCTGTCGATCCACGCCGAAGCGGGCGGTGACGAGAGGTGCCCGAGAGCGTCGTAGGCGCGGCAGAGCTCGTCTAAAACATTCTTCTCCCGATGATCTCGGGTGCCCGCGTAAAGTTCCGCCGCCACTACCGTAGTCAGGATTGTACGTACGAAGATCTGGTCATCTTCGGTCAGCCAATGGTAATCCTCGCCGCGCCCCGAGCGGATGTAGATGCCTGTGTCGAGTAGCAGAAGACCGTTGGGGAACGCATTCATTTGCGCTTTCGAGCACGGTCGAACACGTCTTCGAGCCCACCAAGTTTTCGCAACTTCCTCAAAGCCTCGAGACCGGCCTCTGCGGCTAGGCGCTCGTTAATTACGAGCCGGACCGCCTCGGAATTACTACGAGACCGAAGAGTCTTGCGTAGTCGACGGACTTTTTCGGTTTCGAGTAAGAGATTTGTACGCGTTAGTAGCGCTCCGCTCATGAAGTCCCCGATGTGTGTAGGTTACGATGAAATTATACACAACCACTGCGCTCGCTACAAGCTTGGGTGATTATTGACAACGATCTCGGAACTTTGGAGGGGACCAGGAACGAACGGGTCCTGGTGGTAGCATTTTCTGTTCACTTACGGAGCGGAGCGAAACGGGCCTATTTTCAGACAGTTTTTTTCTTCGACGTCGTAGCCCTCGGGAATAACTTGGTGATGGCGAGTGGTCGGATGCGAAGAAAGAGAATATTCAGTTGTTTTCTGCTGGGCGTCAGCTACTGTCGGCTGCATAAGGGCGGGAAAGACTGAGCCACAGGTGGAGCAGCAGTTGAGCACTGCTGTGCACCCGATGTTTGCCGCGGTGGAGATAGCGGAGGCGGTAGAGTCGTTCGATGGTCAAGGCCAGCATGGTGAGGAGCCAGCCGATCAGCAGACTGTTGGCATGATGATGACAGATATGCTCGAGGCCGTGACGACTCTTGGCGTCGTTGAAGCCTTGGTTTTCGATCTCCCAGCGGCTTTTGGCCATGCGGAATAGCGATTGCGAACCCACGGTGGAGGAAGGGAAATTCGTCAGCCAGTAGGCTTGCACTACCTGGCCGTCCGGCTTGTGCTGACGATAGAAGAACACGCGCACGGTTTCCCAATCGAGCGTGTCCCAGGGATCGAAGTCCTCCGCGTCCCAGAGCTCCACGCGATCTGCTCCGTGCTGGAAAACCGTTACGGGAGGCCCGCAGGGAAAACGTTGCTGGGCGGCGGCCAGTAACTCCGGCAAATTGTCTTTCAGCCGTGCCACCACTCGTAGACCGAGTTCACCTGCCGTATGCAGGAACGGTGCGGTGGCGAATTCTCCATCGACGACCACATATTGCGCCAAGCGCTTTCCCACGCTCCCGATCACCCGTCGCAATAAGCGCTGCCCGGCGGCGTACTCGCTGTCGCCCGGTCCGTAGGGTTCCCCATCGCAGGGCAGAGACAGGCCGGTTCCCACCACGCTGACCATCACGAAAGAATGTTGATAGCCCAAGATCTGTTTCGCAGCGTTCTGCTTCGGCCGACAGAGGGTGCAACCCTGCTGGGTTCGCCAACCCGCGCCGGTGCCGTCGAGGGCTAGGCCGATCCAGCGGCAATCATCAAAGGCCTTGTTGCGCTTGGCGCCGCGGATGAGGGAGAGCAGGGCTTGCCGTGTTGGACCGGGATCGAGTCGCTCGGTGAAATAACCCAAGGTATCGTCACAGAACGGAGTGGCGATGGAGAGAGTGCGTCGTGCCGAAGATCGTACCAGTGCTTCGACGGCATGAAAACTCGATTCGCGGAGGATTTGGCCGATCAGCAGGGCCCAGAGCAGAGCCTGCGCCGGAATCTGCGGTTGTGGCCGACCGTCTCCAGGATCCCGGAGATACCGTCGGAGGCGAAGACGCCGTGTCACATAGTGGAGCAGATGACGTGGCGTCGAACGGTTCATTTTTTCTTTTTCTTAGGTTTCTTGCGCTCCAGCACGAGCAGCTGGGCGTTGGCCGCCAACACTTCGCGGACGGCGTCTTGAAACTCCCGTCCCGCTTTGACCCGGCGCCGCACTTCCTCGACCCAGTCCTTGGGAATGTGCTGGACACGTTTTTTTCCCTGCACCATAAAGGTCAACGACCAGACCGGATGGCCACGGTCCTCGGCACAATGACAGGTGGGCTTGCCGCAATGGAGATGCGAAAGGGAGAGCGAACCAGGGAGGGCATCGGCGGGAATAGAGAAACGCCGCAGCAGCTGAAACTTGCGCTGACGCAGTCGAGAAGCGAGTGGTCCATTGCCCCTATGGATCATCTTAATGTATAGATACAATAAGACAAAGTAAAAATCAAGCCATGTCAGCGAATGCGAAAATAGGAGTCTACTGCGGAAGGGTCGCGAAGAGGGATAATAGAGCGCCCACGCGGGGGTGGACTGGGCTAGCCCCTGTCAATCTTCCGAAACGGCTGGATTATTGATCGGATATGCTCAAGCTCGAAGACCTTAGAGCCGATGGTACGGATTCAGTCGGATCGCTTGCGGGCTAGTCCTTTTGATTTGTTCAGGTTTCGTGGCTAGGCGGGCAAGAGGCCTGCTTTCAATGATGGTTCAACTTTCAACTTCTACTCCTACAAATCCGCAGGCGGCCGAATATAAGCCGCTCCATGCCTGTACAATCCCGCCGCCGGAATCGCCTGCGAAAACACAATCCGTATCGGCACAAAAATCGCGCCACTCCCGGGCGTAAACGGCACCGCCACTTCCACCCGCGATCCTTCCGGATACTCGTTCCTACTCCGAAAACTCAACCCGCCCTTCGACAAATCCTCGCAAACCGCCACTTCCTCCTGAAATCCCCTCCGCCGTATACACGCCAAAACGCGCGCCTTCACTCGCGTCCGATTCCGCCGCGGTATCATGCGCTCTTCGACCGATTGCGGATGCCCGGCGCCTATTTCCGCCGCCTTCATTTCCGACTGCGCCTCGATCCAAATCGAAGGTGTGTCGCAGTGTTTGCAAAGCCGTGCCACGCATTTCCGCACTTCAAACGACTTCAATTCCATCTCATTCAGATAAACCACTTCTCTCCGCTGGCAAAATCCGCATTCCATCAACAGCCTCGCCAGCGCTTCATCCGCCTTGTACGGAGCAGGGAAGTCGATGTCCCAGAAATCCGCTCTCGGCTCCGTGATCTGAATCGCATACAAAAATCCATCGGGCTCCTGATCGATTTCCGCCATGACGCGCGCCCGCGTCGTCTTTACCAGGTCACCTTCCATCCGCCGGAGCGTAATTTCCTGTCCCGCTGTCAGTTTTTCGTCAAGCCGAAGCACTCCACCATTGCGGCTGACCAAAAGCGTCTCCGCGATGTGCTTCACCGCTTCACCCGCGCTCGTCGTCCACGATGCCTCTACCGGCATCCTGAAATTAACGCGGTCGCTCTGCCGAAGTCCGTCACTGCGCATGGTTTCGTTTAGCATAGGTGAAATCTGCCATCCCAGATTAGCACCCTACTACGCCTCCCTTGCGTTCGCGTCACGTCCCTTTGTCGTACCAACTAATATCTCGCGCCCCTCTCAATTCAGTCTTGAAAGCTTTGTCGTGTGCCCCACCCTATTGCCTTTTTCGCCCAACTTCCGTTCGCAATTCCCCCTATTTTTCGCCTTCTCTGGCACCCTTGTTAGATAGAAGGGGAACGCTCTGACGGTCATTCCTGACTCTCTCTTCCCCGGTTTAACTTACAGTGGGCAACGTTATCACCATGAACGACCGAACCGCCGATGGGGTGTCGCACAAAGTTAGCCTGCGCGACCGCCGCTACGCTATCCGTTTTCCTTTCGCGGCCGACGCGGAAGTCCTCGACCTCGAATCCGGCGTCCGCTGCGACGGCATCACCTCGGACCTCTCTCTAGGCGGCTGTTTCGTCTGCACGAGTAAGCCTCTCGCCGTAAAGTCTCGCACTCGCGTCACCCTCACCCGCAAAGGCGAAAGCGTCCAAGCCCTCGCCATGGTCCGCATCGTCAAACCTCGCATTGGCATGGGCCTCGAATTCCTGGACATCGAATCCGCTTCCAACTCCACTCTTGCGCGTTGGCTAGAACAACTCCGCCGCGAACGCTGAAAGCTCGGTAGCATTCCTGGATAATCTCCCCGTCTGCGGCGACCTAGGTCCTTTCTTGCCTGGTTATTACTGAAACATGAAAATTCGCTAATAGGATTGACTTTCCCCAACCGCGGAATAGTATCGAACGCACTGTCTTCCGGCTCGATTCGGAGACGGAGTAAGGGGTGATCTCAATGTTAAGAAAGCCAGTAGCATGTGTATTTGCAGGCGCAGTCGCTCTCTTGTTCTCTGCGGGATTTAGTTCTGCGCAGCAGGGACCAAGCCCAGCATCTGGGGGGCGCGTTATGGTGCCCAAATCCAGCATTGCTCAACCAGGTGACGCCGGTGTAAAAGCCCACACGCATCTCCGCCTGTTCGTTCCACCCGTCGGAATGAGCTTTGGTCCCGGACTCCGGCCGAACGAACTGGAGCCATTCCCAGGTGCCTTCTTTGAGACCCCGGCTTCTCTGGGTTGCATCTATCATCTCGTTCATCGCGAAGTCCAAGGCTGCAATCCCGACGTCACCACCGAGAATCCTAACGTCGGCAAGGGTGCTGGAGCGATTGCCCTCATCGAAGGCTATGACGATCCCACCGCCGTTTCGGATCTAGCGGTCTTCGACGCGCAATTTGGGCTTCCCACTGCGGATCTGACCGTGCGCTACCTCACCGGCACCGAACCTGGGCTCGATCCCACCGGCGGTTTTCACCTTGAAACTGCTTTGGACCTGCAATGGGCTCACGCTATGGCTCCGCAAGCCAAGCTCTTCTTGATCGAAGCCCCCGACAATGGCCTCGTGAACCTCTTCGAGGCTGCTCAGCTTGGTGCCAGTCTGGTAGCGGCCGCTGGCGGCGGCGAAGTTTCCATGAGTTTCGGTACTAGCGAATTCGGCCCCACGCTCGAAAATAATCCCTTCCCCGAAACTGTTTTCGATCCCGTTTTCGTTTTCCCCGGCGTCGTCTTCTTTGCTTCCTCGGGCGACAGCCCCGGCACCGAATATCCCAGCGTTTCTCCGAACGTCGTCTCGGCGGGCGGCACGAGTATCTCGCGCAGCCCGAACACGGGTAACTTCATTATCGAGAATACTTGGCAGGACGCCGGCGGCGGCTCCAGTCTGGTTGAGCCTCGCCCTTCGTTCCAGGACGGTGTCCGCTTTATCGTCGGTAATTCTCGCGGCACGCCGGATCTTTCCTTCGACGCTAATCCTGCAACAGGTGTCTGGGTCTGGGATAGCAATCCAGTTTTTGGGACAGGTTGGTTCGTTGTCGGTGGCACCAGCGTTTCTTCACCATCCCTCGCTGGGATCGTGAATGCCGCCGGTAGCTTCCGGAGTTCCAGCCAGGAAGAAAACCGCGAACTCTATAACCACATCTTCGGCGGTTCCTTCAACGACATCGTCTACGGCACGTGCGGCGAACACGCCGTCTTCGCCTTTCTCGGCTACGACGCCTGCACTGGCATCGGCTCACCCGACAGCCTTCGCAACAAATAGCCGGTCCTAAGCCAAGTTCGCTTCTCGGCTTCGGTCTATTTCCGTAAGGCAAGGGCTCTCTGTGAAGAGAGCCCTTCGCTTTTTCGGCCAGCCATCTGGTAATCTCGGCGGACGAACATGCCGCTCGTCTCCATCACCCGTCTTCACATACGCTCCTGGCGCTTTCTGCCGGGTTTCTTTTTCTATGCCGTGCAAACCACGCGGCAGGCCGCGCGCTCAGACGGCAATCTCGCCACCAGGATACTGCGCGATCGCCATCGCACGTTCTGGACCGCAACCATCTGGAACTCTGACGTGGAGATGAAGCGATTCATGCTCGCCGGAGCCCACGGCCGCGCCATGCGCAAGCTTATCCACTGGTGCGATGAAGCCGCCCTCGTTCATTGGACTCAGGAATCCGCCGTCCTCCCCACATGGCCCGAAGCCCACGCCCGCCTGCAAGCAGAAGGAAGACCCTCCAAAGTGAATCACCCGTCTCCCACCCACATCGCCCACAAATTTCCCGATCCGCACGTTGGACCCGGCAGCGAAGTACACTTCAAGTAGGCCGTGTAAGCGACCGTTAGCAAAGCGTGGGGCATCTGATTGAGAGCTAGATCGACGATTTTCCAGGAGGCGACCATGAAGAGAAGCTTACTCAAGATACCAGCTCTCTATTTGTCGTTATTCTTGATCCCTAATCTTTCGGGTCAGCAAATGCCTTCGATTCCGGCGCTTTTTGATCAACTCAGTTCAGAAGAAACAACAGACCGGGCAGTTGAACAATTCCTGAAGCTCGGACCAAACAACACTGACGCTAAAGCATATTTGGCCAATCGACTGCCTGCAGCAATTGCCTTAGAGCCCAAAGATCACCCCCATTCTTGGGAAAACGAAGTGCGCCTCGCGGGCGTCTTCCGAATTACGGAAGCGATGCCTTCGCTTGAAAAGTGGATTGGCTTGGTTGTGGGGTCGCCATCCGGGTCCACACTCGCGGAGCGAGTTCGCCTTGACAGCTTTCCCGCAGGTAAAGCCCTGTCCCAAATTGGCGAACCTGCCGTCCCCACGCTTGCCCGAACCCTGGAGACAGGGGATACACGCGAGCGATGGGTGGCCTATCAAGCATTGATCATGATCGGCTCTCCCCATGCCAGAGCCGCACTGAGCGACCATCATGACCACGAATCCGATCCGACGATAAAACTTGAGATCCAGAGGGCAATCGAGGCAGGTGGGGCGGCGGGACGGGTGGGACAGCCTTAGCCCTCATCTCTCACAGCTTGGCAGAAGAGGACTGAAGTTTGTTCAATTTGGGCATTGCTAGATGGTTTGGCAGGGCGCTGTCGTATAGCTAATCCGTTTTCGCTTGGCGTGAGAGTTTTTCTCTCTCCGAAGCGGTTTCGGCGCATACCTTACCATCGGTCGACAGAAGCCAAGAAAAAGTTGTTCGGGATCTTTCTTTTTCAATGCTTTAGCGGCACGGCGCACAGCTTTTCATGGATTTGCCGGAAGAGCTCGACGTGGGGATACCCACCGGCCAGCGAAATCCACACCTTCCGCACCGTGATGCGGATCAGCGCGCCGATCTTCAATAACTTCAGTCGAATCGTGGAGCACTGGGCTTTGGCCAACTCCGTTCCCTGCAGTCCCAGTCGCCGCAGCATTTGCAACAACACGTAGGCCATCGAAGAGAAGTACAAGCGCAATTGATTGCTGCGCAGGTAGTGCGTGCTGGTCCGGTCGCTGAACAACATCAGTTGTTCTTTAATCCGATTCTCCATGTCTCCTCTTCCACAGTAGTGCTCTTCATACAAAGCCTGCGCCGGCCAGGCTTCTCCGTTCAGAGAGGTCACCACGAACCGCGGGTTCTCTCCTTTCTCCAGATGCTCGGCCTTGGCCACCACCCGTCGCGCCCGATTCCAACTCTCCCGCGTCTGGTAGACAAACTCTTTGAACAACCGGGCGGCGCGTCCCGTCTCTTGGTAGCGTCCTTTGGCTTCCTCCATCTCCTTCTTGATCTGCACCTTCAGACGCTCGTTTTTCGCTAGCCCCAGCAGATACTCTACGCGATTCGTTTCACACCAAGCCATCAGCTCTTCGCGACAAAACCCGCAGTCCCCGCGCACCAAAATACCTACCTGGGGCCACGCGGAACGAATCTGGGCCACGATGCGCTGCAGCTCCTGTACACTTCCCGCCGACGCATCGATGTTCGATGAGCGCAACCGCGCACACAGCAAGAACTCCCCGCAGAAGATGTACAACGGCAGATAGCAATAGTGACGGTAATAACCATGAAAAAAACGACCCTCCTGGTTTCCGTGCAAAGGATCATCGGTAGCATCCAGGTCCAGAATGATTTCCTTCGGCGCTTCCCGGTGGACTTGCAGGAAAATATCCACTAGCAGCCGGTCCACGGCTCCGTGATCCAGCACGATCTTCTTGTAGCGCTCCTTCCGACTGGCCGTCTCTTTGGTCAGTTCCAGCCGATTCAAGGTGCTCTTTCCGGCTAAGACTTGGCTGCCGGGATCCTCCTTCTCGACCAACACCGCCAGCAAGGGATCGTTCCGCAACTCCTCGTGATCGTTCAGATCTTCGTATCCCAGAGCCAGACCATAGACTCTCTGGGCCACCAACTCCTCCACCGTATGTTCGATCAGATCGGGATCCCGATAATCCGTGAAGCAGGCGGCAAACTGGCGCAGAATCCGGACCCGTTTCTCGACCTCCCGCAAGAGCAGTCCACCGCCGTCGCTGGTGATCGCTCCGCCGTCGAACTGCGCCCGAATCTCGCGTCGCTTTTGGGAATGAAATCCGAAGACAAACTGGTTACACTCTGTGGTCATAAGGCTGTTGCTCCTTCTTGGCAGAATCTTTCTAGGCAAAAGAGTTATGCCATGAAGCAACAGCCTTTTTCAATTTAGTATGAGAAATTCGGGTTAGCGCCACGCGACGATTTTGATTTTGTTCTTCTGGGGTGGCCCACCTTTTCGGGTTTGGTTTTGAAAAGGTGGGTCTCCCTCTTCGGTTTAGGTTTACGGAGGGTTGCTTTTTCCTTGGTCAACCGATATTCCTGTCCCATGCCTTCCGCTAACTCCCAGCGAACAAACTACTTATAGATTATACTGGACAACTAGTACCAATGTGTTATATCCTCGCGGCTTATTGGGGCACGGGATTTACCGACGCTCCGCATGTCATGCGCCTCCGCTGCGCGGTCCCTAAAATCCCAACAGGGTCTTCCGTCCTGCTTGGGTTACCATTTTATAATAGCCCCGTTTTCCTAAAGCATTCAGAATCAGCACTTGGGGAAGTGTTGATTCCGCTCCACTTCAACTCCTCCACAATCAGCGTTTACAAAAAAGCGGGGGAGGGCATCGCTCTTTCCCGCACCAAAGTTTTGCAACTCGTCACTTCCCACGAATCACCCCGCTGGTCACGCAGGATCCGCCACAACCCCAATTCCATCAAGCACTTCCGCACACTTTCCGTCACCTATGGGGTGTACCCCCTTAGCCAGCGCACGTTCCGAAAGCGACCGGCAGTCCGTCCCAAACTCTTCCCGCGATTTCCACAGCCGAAGCTCTGCGCACACGCAGAAAACTCCGCAACTCAATTCCTTTCATGCGCTTACCTCATAACTTGCGGACACCCCGGGGGTGGGGGACTCTCTCGCCACTCGCAGCCTCGCCTCTCTTCTCTGCGCAACCTCCGCGTGCTCTGCGTCTCTGCGTCATCTTTGCTTCTTATCCGATCACGACGCACCCGTCAGAACTTGGTCCAGCAACTGCCCCACCGCCCGATGCGCCTCCAGGATCGAATAACGATGGTCCATCGCCCCCGCCAAATCCGTATTCGCGAAAGCGATTCGCCCAAATGGCGCACTGCGCAAAACGTCACGCGGCGCCGGCTTGCCATCTCTACCAAAGAAAAATCCAGGCTGCGGATTGAGATACGCGTGGCCCCATCGATTCAAAACAATCGCTGCGATGTCACGCTCCGCGTCAAACCCCGCGCCACCAAACATCTCCGAGAACTGCTGCCGGATGCGCCGCTCGTACTCGCGGAACGACGTGGTAATCATCTCGCCGCGCCCGCGATGCCCCTGGTTTTCCGTCGAGTCACCCGGATAGGAGTAAAGAACTTTCAGACTCAAAACAATCGGGTCATCCGGATTTATCGTAGGCGCAATGCCGCCGCACACCGCCAACCGGCGCACATCAAAATAATTTCCGACTCCATCAAACCATCGGCACCCGGTAATCCCCATCTTCTGCAAAAATCGCCAGTTGCGCACCGCAACATTCGCCATCATGCAGGGCGACCTGTAAAACTGCGCATAGGCGTTGCGTTGCGCATCGCCCAAATCTCGTATGATGTGTTTCGACGTCCAGCTTCCTCCGGCCATCACCGCCGAGCGCGCCTTCACGCGAAAAACTTTTCCGTCTTTTGCGTAAGCGATCGAAAGGGAACTCGCCTTCGCCGGATCGCCATCGTGCTGCACGGAGACCGCCGTTGCAGAAAGCCGCAGCCGAACTTTCGAGCCGGCTGCATCGAGCGCCGCAAATTTCACCGCGCCGCGGCTGACTCCTTCAATGGTCGCCGGTCCATCAATCGAGGCGGGAAGCAGGGCCTTCGCCATCAGCCGCGCGATAGTCGTATTTCCGCCGGGAAACATTTGCACGGGATCGCCGGATCCGTCGTCCCATGGATGCAGCAGATCCGCAGCATATTCGCAGAACGCGGAGAGCGCATCTGGCCCCAAACCGGAGCCGCCTCCCTCGACGGGCGAGAGAAACGTCCGGATGAACTCCCGGCTCAACCCGTATCGCTCCATCATGTGCTGCTCGAGCGAGATCGCATCCAGTTTGCGCGAGCTTTCATCGCCTTCGTACTTCGGCGGATCAAAATTGGACTCGTCTGCCGCCGCTCCGGAAAACCATCGCAGCAATTCGCGTCGCGCCTCCGAAGAAACTGGCGCGCCTTCCATCTTTTTGCCGACGGGATCAATAAGCCACATGCCGGGCTTTTGTCCAAACTTCGCGCCGAACCAGAAGCCATATTGCCCGCGGCTCAATCCCGCCGAATCATACGGCGTGCGGCTGAGCGCCATCTCCGGTCCGGAGCCGGACCATTTCTGATACGTCAGCTTGGGAGTGCGCAGCCCGATAGAATTGTAAAAGCGTGCGATGAAACTATATGGGTAGGGAACCAGATAAATCGCAGAACCTTGATGCGCTACAAGTTTCTTTCCATCCACCTCAAATTCGTTTTGCTTCGCTTCGCCTCCAAAAATCGGATGATTCTCCAGAATGAGGCACGTTTTGTTTGGCCCAGGCTTCCCTCGCTCAGTTTGTCTGGTGAAGAAGAGCGCCGCAGCGAGTCCGCTGATTCCTCCTCCCACAACCACGCAGTCGTATGTTTCTCCCGTGTCGATGGTGTCCGCAGGCAGCGGGTCATACGCGCCGTCGCGCATTTTATGCCCGGCTTCCATCACTGCATACGTATTGCCGTTCGAGCGGCTGTATTCGCCGACACCACCATAGCCCGTCCAATCGTCTTTTTCGCTACCAGCGGGGGACGAACTATTTCCCATCGCAAGAAGCTGCGCTGGATTCAACCCACTGAGCAGACTTGCTCCGGAAGCGAGCAGCGTCGAGCCAAGAAAATCGCGCCGCGTCATGGAAGCGTCCATTCCCAGCGCGCCATCTCCTTGCTCAGTTTTATTTTTGTCCGTCATCAACGCTCTGCACAAAGATGCTCTGCACAGGAACTACGGCCGTGTGTCGAGCGGATGCTTGCTCTTCTCGTAAAATTCGTTCTGAATTGTCAGACTCTGGTCATCGGCTTTGGCCGCCCGAAGGGCTTCGACAATCGCTTCAATCCAATTCTTCATGTTCCATTCGCCGAGCTCTTTGGTTGCGACGGAGCCGTCGCCGGAATAGTGGTTCGGGAATCGCGCGTACCACCAGATCCCCGTGTACACATCTTCTGGCAAATTCACGCGTTTCTGGTCCGCGCCCGATTCGCTCGCCGCGCGATCCGGATGCACCAAGTCTGGATGCGAGACCATCGTGTTCGACGTTTCGTTTTCACCGGCGTGGTAGTCAATCCCGGTGGATTTCTTTGCCGGACCGCCAGGGGTGCTTCGTTCTCCAATGATCACATAAACGACATAGTCGTGAGGTCTATCCATCTGCGACTGCGCAAAAAGTGGGAGCAGGTATTCGTTGCCGCCGTGGCCATTCACAATCAAAATCTTTTTGCAGCCGTTCCGCGCCATCTCGTCGGTCGTTTCTTGCAGCAATTTCAACTGCAACTCGAGGCTGTACGCCACGGTTCCCGGCTCGTGCTTCGCTTCAAAAATTTGTCCGAAATAATATTCGGGGAAAACGACAGCGTATTCCTGCGCCACCGCTTGCAGCGAAGCGTACCGGACGTTCAGCAAGTCCGTTCCGAGCGGCAAGTGCGGTCCGTGCTTTTCCAAAATGCCGAAGGGCAACAAACACGTTCCCTTCGATTGCGAAACGCCCAGCCGAAAATCGGCTGCCGTCAGTTCCTCCCATTTAGGCGAGAGCTTCGCCTGCCCTCGAGCGCCAGTCGCTCCAAGCAAGACGATTGCCCCAAGCAACATGCTTGCTACCAGCAAACCCCGAGCAATTCCCAGCGTCCCACGACGAATCATTTCCAATCCCTCCCCATCGCCGCGGATTCTACCGCCAGGAGGCCAAAAGCGCACTATTAAACCGATTTTATGAAAGGATCTAAAATCCCTCCGAGGACGCAGCCGTGGAACTATTGTTTGGTGTAACCAGGACCGTAGAGAATTTTGCCGGGACGCAAACCGGTGTGCTTGCCATGATCGATTACGACCTGCCCGTTGACCAGAACGAAATCAATTCCATCAGGCGTCACATCGGGATGTTCGTAGGTCGAGCGATCCTGAATTTTGTCGTAGTCAAAGATGACGGCGTCGGCCCACATGCCTTCGCGAATCAGCCCGCGGTCGGCGATGCGCATGCGCGTAGCGGGCCAGGCGGTCATCTTCCGAATGGCATCTTCGAGCGTCAGGGTGTGCGTTTCGCGGACGTAGCGCGCGATCACTCGCGGAAAATTTCCGTAGCTGCGCGGATGTGCGAGTCCCAGCGCATCTTCGCCGCCAAGTGTGAGTGCCGTTCCGGCGTCGCTGCCGATGCTGGTCCAGGGAAATTTGAGCGCGGTCTCGATGTCTTGCTCGCTCATCATGTGATAAATCGCAAGAACTCGTCCCGTCTTTGCCTGCGCGACAAAATCGAACGCAGTGTCTGCGGGATCTTTGTTTAGTTCTTTTGCGATTTCGGCGATCGAGCGGCCCTGGTATTTTGCGTTGTCGGGATTTTGCGCGTTGACTAGAACCACGTTCTGCCAGCCGCCGGATGCTTCGATAATGTTCCACCAGCCCGGCGCGCCTGCGACGATTTCCTTCTTGAGGCGCGCGCGAATTTCTGGATCGGCGAGGCGTTTGAGAAGTGCATCATTTCCGCCTTCGTGCGCCCACGAAGGAATAGTTGCCTCCAAGCCGGTGCCGCCGGCGGTGTAGACGTAAAGATCTGCAGCGACGTCGACGCCTCTGGCGCGAGCTGCATCGATATGCCGGCCCGCTTCTTGCATCAGAGTGCCCCAGCCCGGGCTGTAGGCCGCTTTCATGTGGAAGACTTCGCCTGGCAGGCCGCCTTTTTCGGAAATCTCGATGAGCTCGTCGACGGATTGAACGAGTTCCTTGCCTTCGCCGCGCATGTGGCTGGCATAAATGCCGCCGTACTTCGCCGCGACTTTGGCCATCTCGATGAGTTCTGGAGTTGTCGCGTAACTGCTGGGCGGATAAATCAATGCGGTGGTCATGCCCATGGCACCGTTTTGCATGGCGGTATCGAGAATGGATTTCATTTTGGTGAGTTCGTCGGGCGTGGGTTGACGAGAGTCATAACCAAGTACGGCGATGCGTGCCTGCGTTTCGGAAAAGTAGCTGCCCCAGTTCAGGCTGATGCCACTTTTTTCGAGGGAGGCCCAGAAGTCGCGGAGTTGCTCGGCGGGAACGGGTGTTCCGCCTTCGCCGCCAATCGCGGTGGTGACGCCTTCCATCAATTTATTTTCGGCGAGGCCATTCTTGGGAAGAGCAATACCGGATTGGTCCATCATGTCGATCCAGCCGGGAGAAACGTAGCGGCCATGCGCATCGATTTCCGTGCGGCCATGGCCTTGAATTTTGCCAAGCTTTACGAAGCGGCCGTCTTTGATGGCGACGTCGGCGAAGATGCAGGGATTGCCGGCGCCGTCTAGCACGCGGCCGCCGCGAATAACAATGTCGTATTCAAATGTTGCCGGAGCGCTAGTCTGAGCGTGGGCAGGCGTGGCGAGGAATGAACCAGCTACAATGGCTGTCCAAGAAAGAAAGCAGTTTCTCAATCGCCGGATGCTGGTTTTGTTTTTCGTAGAAACCTCCTTGCCCCACGCCAACTTCTGTCTGTCAGCGACAATCAAGCGTAAGACTCAGGGCTCCCTATAGAGTCGGCGAGTCGCTTACCAATCAAGAACAAGCCAATGCCAATGGAATGAGTCATCGAATGTTTCCAAATGTGAAGGGACATTTGGGAAGCTGATCCGAGAGAGGTTTTTCGAGCTTGTTTCTTCTCGCACCCTGCACGCATCGAGAACGGATTGTGCCTACCATGAAACCGACTCCACTTCGTTATTCATCTTACTGCAACGCATGTTGCAGTAAGGTAGAATACGGATATCGCGCGTGAGTCTAGGGGCGCAGGGGTAGATTGTCAACTTTGTCTTTTGGCGTTTCGCGGGTATTCTCTATGGAGAAACATTTGTTGCGTTAGGGATACTGTACGTGGACAAAGGAAAGAATGGCGCTGAAGCGGAAAATGAGGCATCTTGACAAGATGCAACGTACGTTGTATTTGCGTCACTACTTTGTAGTCATGGCTCAGCAAAGATTCAACAATTGTTTCGCGTGAACTGCTGGTAGGCACGCGAGAGGTCTGGATGAGTGAAGCAACAACATCGGCGGTGAAACAGGAAATCCAGATTCGGGCGATGCAAGAGGCCCAGGAAATGGGTGTGTGTGTCGACCTGCAGCAGCGCATCTGGGGATACGCACCGCTCGACACTGTGCCAGACCAAATTTTCATTGTGGCGAAGAAAACGGGCGGCCAGGTGATGACGGCGTACGAGGGAGATACGCCGGTAGGATTTGCGCTGGCGTTCGCAGCAATGCGCGATGGATTGACGTACTTGCACTCCCACATGGTGGGCGTTGTCGAAGGGTATCAGAACCGCGGAGTCGGCCGGCTACTGAAGTTGGCCCAACGCGAGGATGCGCTGGAGCGCGGAATCAAGTTAATCGAATGGACGTTTGACCCCCTGCAGCTAAAGAACGCGCACTTTAATATTGAGCGGCTTGGTGCAATCGTACGGCACTATATTCCAAATCTTTACGGACGGACCACCAGCCCGCTGCATGCCGGCTTGCCGACGGACCGGCTAGTCGCGGAATGGTGGGTGCGCTCGCAGCGGGTAGAGGATGTGCTTGCCGGTAGGCCGCGGTCGGCGGGTTCAGATTGCCAACAGATTGCGATTCCCGCTGACATCCGACGAATTTGCCGCGATGAACCGCTGGTTGCCGAGAAGATACAAACAAACGTGCGCGAACAGTTCGTGGCGAATATCGCTGAGGGCCGCGCCGCCGTGGGATTCGAGTTCAACAAGGAACAGGGGACATACCTTCTGGAGCGTTATGAAGATTGAATCCATTACATTGCGTGAAGTCCAAATGCGGCTGAAGGCGCCGTTTGAGACGAGCTTTGGCGTTTCGCACCATCGCAGAATTATTCTTGTCGAAGCAATCGCGGACGGAGTCAGCGGGTGGGGAGAAGTCACGGCCACGGAAACGCCGGGGTACAACTCCGAGACTACGGATACGGCTTGGCATGTGATCTCCGATTTTGTCGCGCCATCGCTGATTGGAAAGACGATTTCCGCTGCTTCGGACTGTCCGGCGCTGCTCGCCAGTATTCGCGGCCATGAGATGGCGAAGAGCGGCGTGGAAAATGCACTTTGGGATGTGGAGGCGCAGCTCAAAGGAATTTCGCTTTCAAAGCTGCTGGGTGGGACGCTGGAGGAGATCGCCAGCGGAGTGTCTCTTGGTATTCGCGAGAGTCCCCAAGCGCTGGTACGGCGCGTGGAAGAAGAATTGCGATCCGGATACCAGCGGATCAAGCTGAAGATCAAACCGGGGAAGGATCTCGATTACGTTGCGGCAGTGCGCAAGGAATTTCCGGACATTCTGCTTTCTGTTGACGCCAATTCGGCTTACCGTCTCGAAGATGCGGCTCATCTGCGAGAGCTGGACAAATTCAAACTGCTGATGATGGAGCAGCCGTTGAACTGGGACGATATTTACGCGCACTCGAAGCTGCAGGCACAGATTCAAACCTCGATTTGCCTGGATGAATGCATCAATAATGCGCGGCATGCGCTTACGGCCATCGAATTGAAAGCCTGCCGGATTATTAATATCAAGCTCGGACGCGTCGGCGGGCACAGCGAAGCGAAGCGCGTCGAGCAAGTCTGCCGGACGCATTCGATTCCGGTGTGGTGCGGCGGAATGCTCGAGACAGGAATCGGCCGGGCGCACAACATTGCGATGTCAACGCTTACAGGCTTCACGCTTCCCGGAGATGTTTCCGCGAGCAAGCGTTACTGGCAGGAAGATATCATCGAGCCTGAGGTTGAAGTGACTTCAAAGGGCACGATCCACGTTCCGAAAACGCCCGGCATTGGATATGCCGTGAGACGCGATCGAATCCAGCAGCTCACCGTACGAACAAATAATTGGAATAGCCAACTTACAGCGGCCTAAACGTTATTGTTTCGGCGTTTCTGAGGACCCGTCGACGGTGCAGCGCCGAAAAGAATCACCAATGCCACTCGGCCCGATTGCCTGCTATCCTCTAAAACGCGTTTCGGTCTAATTCTAAGAAGATTGAAGAATCTAAGCCGAGCACGCGCGAACGGGAAGCTGGGCCTCGCGCGACTACTTTTGCAGTCAAACGTAATGCCGCTTATTTCAGAAACAATTGGAAGGGAAAGTCTATGAAACGCCTCGTTGCGGTCGCGATTTGGATTCTGTTCGCGAGTCCGGTAGTACTGGCGCAGAGGCTGCCGGAAAATGTGGTGCCGGATTCCTACGATTTAAAGTTTGAACCTGACCTTGCGAGCGCGACATTCGCCGGCGACGAGACGATTCATGTGCATCTGCAAAAGGGTGCTACCGCCATCGTCCTGAATTCTGCGGAGATTGAGTTTAAGGAAGTGTGGATTGGGTCGGCCGATTTCAAACAGGCCGCGGCAGTCTCCAAAGATGAGAAAAACGAGACGGCGACTTTGACCGTGCCAAGCATGGTTCCGGCTGGGCCTGCCGACATTCATATTCGTTACACCGGAATATTGAACGACAAGCTTCGCGGATTCTATCTGAGCCAGACCGCGCGGCGGCGCTATGCGGTGACGCAGTTTGAGGCAACGGATGCGCGGCGGGCGTTCCCCTCTTTCGATGAGCCAGCCTACAAGGCGATATTCCGCATCACTCTGGTGATAGACAAAGGCGATACGGCTATATCGAACGGCAAAATTGTTTCGGATACACCCGGTCCCGGAAATGGTAAGCACACGCTGCAATTCTCCGATTCGCCAAAAATGTCTTCGTACCTTGTGGCGATGATGGTTGGTGACTTTGCGTGCATTCAAGGCGGGGCGGACGGTATCCCGATTCGCGTTTGCGCGGTTCCAGAGAAAAAAGATCTTCTGTCTTACGCGCTGCTCTCCGCGGAAAATATCCTGAAGTACTACGACACGTATTTTCAAATAAAGTATCCATACCAAAAGCTGGACATTATCGCCTTCCCGGATTTTTCGGCGGGAGCTATGGAGAATGTCGCGGCGATCACCTATCGCGAGACCCTGCTAACAATCGACGACAAAAACGCTTCCGTCGACGCCCATCAGGCAGTCGTCGCAGTGCTGGCGCACGAAATGGCGCACATGTGGTTTGGCGATCTCGTGACGATGAAATGGTGGGACGACATCTGGCTGAACGAAGGGTTTGCGACGTGGATGGCCCACAAGCCGATAAAGGCCTGGAAGCCGGAGTGGCATGACGAGCGCGGCGAGATTCAGGAAACGGGCGGGTCGCTCACAACGGATTCGATTGCATCGGTGCGGGCAATCCGTGCAAAGGCGGAAACTCCTGCGGAGATTGCGACGCTCTTCGACGGCATCGCCTACGGCAAAGCTGGGTCAGTCTTGCGCATGGTGGAAGCGTATGTGGGGCCGGAAGTCTTTCAGAAGGGCGCCAACGCTTATCTGGAAAAGCACGCTTACGGAAACGCGACCGCCGAGGATTTTTGGAACCAAATGGCGGCCACGTCGGAGAAGCCGGTTGACGGAATCATGGCGAGCTTCACGCAGCAATCAGGAGCGCCGCTGGTAACGGTGGTGAAAACGGAATGCACGGAGAAAGTCGTTCCCAGCGGCCGGAAGAAAAAGAAAATGCCGTTCACGGAAGTGACGCTTTCGCAGGAGCGCTATTTTGCGGACGCCGCGAAACTAACCGCGGGGTCTCAGGAGATTTGGCAAATCCCGATAAATCTTCGTCCGGCTGGGGCCAAGGATGCGACGTACGTTTTGTTGGCGCAGCGACAGCAAACATTTGAACTGCCCGGATGTTCGCCGTGGGTTTATGTCAACGCCGGAGGGCGCGGCTACTACCGCAGCAGTTACGATGCGGCTACGCTCGGAAAAATGAGCGCGGAACTAGAGACGAGTTTTTCGCCGGAGGAGCGCATCCACTTTCTGGGCGATGAATGGGCGATGGTGCGCGTCGGCCGCTTGAACATTGGGGATTATCTGGCCACCCTGGAGAAAATGAAGAGCGAGCGCGAAAGGGCTTTGGTGGGTGTAATGACGGGCCGGTTCGGAGAGATTCACGACACCATCGTGGCGTCTGCCGACCGGGCCGCGTTTGAAAAATGGGTGCGCGATTTCCTGCGTCCCATGGCGGCGGAAGTCGGTGAGACTCCCAAACCCGGAGAATCTGACGACACGCGGGGACTGCGTTCGGATGTGTTCGCGACGCTGGCCTATTACGGGCGCGATCCGCAAGTGCTGGCAAAGTCGCGCCTTTTGATGGAGCAGTATATGAGAGATCCAAACTCGGTCGAAGCGGCGCTTGCCCGAAATGCACTGGCCGTCTCCGCGCTAGAAGGGAACGCCGATCTGTACGACCGATATTTGGAGCACATGAAGACGGCCAAGACTCCAGAGGAGCATTACAACTATTTAAGGGCTCTCCCGCAATTTCCAAGTGCGGAGCTAGCCAAACGTACGTTTGAACTCGTTCTGAGTCCAGAAGTGAAAAATCAGGACTTGTACCGAATTGGCGGCCTGCTGGAAAACGTCGACACTCAGTCAACGGCCTGGGAGCTTTTCAAGAGCAACTTCCCGGCAATCAAGGAGAAGGCGGGTGAATCGCTTTCGGAGGGATTCGCAGGTTTCGCTGGTTATTTCTGTGATGAAAAGCTCAGAGACGATTCCCAGGACTTTTTCGCGGCGCAAAATCTTCCTGGAACTGAGCGCGTGCTTCAAAACGCCAAGGACAGCGTCAACGCTTGTATCGAGCTGCGGTCTCTTCAGCAGGCAAACTTGACGGCATATTTGAAGAAGTTGCCTGCAAAGGATGCCGGCAGCGCAAGCCATTAGCAGCTTGCCAGGGGTGGCCTGTGGTGGTGTTCAGGCGAACTGCCGGGACCCCGCCTAATTCCGGGCGCGTTTTGCCTCAGCAAATTACTTGACAATCTTGCCTTTGCTACTTAGTCTCCCTCTGACCAGAATGCAACAAATGTTTCACCCAATCACGCGCCGGCGAAGCTGGTTTAGGGAATATCTGTCGTTAATGAGCGCTATCAGAAATAGCGGGAGGCATTTACAGTGAAAACATCGATTCGTTCGAAGCTTTTTTGGCTGGGGTGCGTGGCTGCACTCGGCTGCGCCGCAATTTTTGCGCAGGCTCCCAAGACGCCAGACACAAAGGCGCCTGCTGTCATTCCTCAAACATCGTCTCCAACGGACACAACACCAAAGGCGCATGATCTGACTGCTGACGACCTCGGAGCATTTCTCGACGGCTTGATGCCCCAGGAAATTGAGCATGCGGACATCGCCGGCGCGGTCATTGCCGTCGTCAAGGACGGCAAACTGCTCTTCGCCAAGGGCTATGGCTACTCCGACGTCGCAAAAAAAGCGCCTGTCTCGCCGGAGACCACTCTTTTCCGTCCGGGCTCGATCTCGAAACTCTTTACTTGGACGTCAGTTATGCAGCAAGTTGAGCTTGGCAAGCTGGACCTCGATCGCGACGTTAACGATTATCTCGACTTCAAAATTCCGCCCGCCTTCGGAAAGCCCATCACCCTTCGCAATATCATGACCCACACGACGGGCTTTGAAGAAACGGCCAAGAATTTGTTTGTCGACACTGCGGAAGAATTGCGCCCCACCGGCGAATATCTTCGCGTGCACATGCCCGCACGAATTTTCCCGCCGGGGGCGACGCCAGCTTACTCCAACTACGCCACCACCATGGCTGCCTACATCGTCGAGCGCGTCAGCGGCCAGAATTTCAACGACTACGTCGAAGAACACATTTTCAAGCCGCTGAACATGAAGCATGCCACGTTCCGTCAGCCGCTGCCCGATGCACTCAAGGCCGATATGTCCAACGGCTACATCCTCGGCTCCGGCGAACCGAAGCACTTCGAATATGTGCAGGTGGCCCCGGCCGGATCGCTCTCTGCGTCTGCCGTTGATATGACGCACTTCATGATCGCTCATTTGCAAAACGGAAAGTACGGCGATGCGCAAATTCTCAAACCAGAAACTGCGATCCAAATGCACGCGCGGCAGCCGGGCGTCTGGCCGGCATCGATGAACGCCATGTGCCTTGGTTTTTACGAGCAGTGGCTCGACGGTGGTCACCGTAGCATCGGCCACGGCGGCGACACGATCTCCTTCCACAGCAACCTGCATCTGATTCTCGACGCCAACGTCGGGCTATTTGTTTCCTACAACAGCCCCGGACGCTCCGAAATTGATCCTCGTGGGCTGCTCTTTAACAAATTCATGGAACGGTATTTCCCGACGCCCCCGTCGAACGAGCCGACGCTCGCGACGGCTGCGCAGGATGCCGCCGCCGTGGCTGGTTCGTATGAAGTGAGCCGCCGGTTTGAAACCAATGTATTGGCAATAACAACCGTGTTGGGCGAAACGAAAGTCACCGTCGATCCCAAGGACCACACGATCTCGATGGGCGGCAAGGGATTGAATCAGCAGCCGGAGCGCTTTCGCGAGATCGCTCCGATGCTGTTTCGTCAAGTAGACGGCAATGCGAAAATCGCGTTTGCCCCTGATCCTAGCGGCCGCCGCATAGCATATATCGACTACCCGTTCATGGTCTTCCAGCAGATCAGCAACCCCCTCAACAAGCAGAGCGTGAATTATTTCATCATCGGATTCAGCCTCTGCGTGATTGCCCTTACGCTGCTGTTGTGGCCCGTCGCCGCCGTGCTTCGCAAGCACTATGGAAAGCCACTCAGCTTGGAGCCCGGAGCGAAGCGCCTGCGCTTGCTGGTGCGCTTGGTCTGTTTCGTCGTGGCTGCGTTTGTCGTGGGTCTCCTGGTTATCCTCAGCAGGACGAGCGCTCCCTTAACGGAACGCAATGATTTCCTTTTGCATTTCTTGCAAGTTCTCGGGTTACTGACCGGAGTCGGCGCGTTGATCGCAATCTACAGCAGCCTGAAGTCCTGGGGCGACGGTGGGCAATGGTTCTGGTACAAACTCTGGAACACATTGCTTGCGATCTCGTGCGTGGGATTTTTCTGGTTCATTTTCCATTGGCACTTGCTGAACTTCCATTTGAATTACTAGGCCAGCGAGCGACACGCTCTGGTTATTTCAAAATGAGTGTGGCTGCGGAAACTTGGACGGTGATGAACGGTGTCACTGGCCGGGGGCGTAGATCGTCATGAGCAACGCTTTCGCGCCGTTCCAGAGAATCTGCACGCCGATGCAGACAAGCAGAAACGAAGAAAGGCGCATGATAACGCTCATCGAAGTCGCTCCAATGGCGCGCGCCAGTTTGTCCGAAAAACCATAGCAGACGTAGATGCTCGCGGCGATGATAGCGGACCCAATCAGAATCTCGAGAATCCCGAGAATGTTTCCGCCGCCATGGCGCGGCAGGTTCGCCCCCAGAGTGATGGCCACGGAGATCGAGCCTGGACCGACAGTCAAGGGCAATGTCAGCGGGTAGAAAGCGCTTTTAAACTCGTCCTCTGGAGAGACATCGTTACGACCCGCGACTTTGCGTTTAGCTGGCTCATTATCTTTGTGATTCAAAATTGTCCAGCCAGTGGAGATCACAATCAGGCCGCCTCCGATCTGAACTACCGGCAGGGAAATGCCGAAGAACGTGAGAATGTGCGTTCCGATCAGGCAGGAACAAACCAAGAGGAAGAAACTGTTCAGGGCGACGCGCCAGGATAGGGTGCGCCTGGCCGAAGCGGAATAATCCTGCGTCAAAGTCAGAAAAATCGGGCTGCCGCCCAACGGATTAACGATGGGGAAGAGTGCGCTCAGGATTAGGAGCGTATTTTTTGCGGTCTCGAGCAAACAAATTTCTCCGGACAGGGAGTATAGCTGAGTCGGGTGCGAGCGTCACAACGCGGAGCGCGACGCTGATGTAAATTCCGATTGACGAAAAACAGAATGCGGAGTCTAAGAAGCTTTCGCGAGAACAATCTTTGCCGTTGTAATGGCCTGGCCGACGTGGCGTTGCGTGTGGTCGGCGATATGAACCAAGAGGCCGCCCAGCGTGGTTGGCAGTTTATTGCGACCGACAGAGCGTGAGGCTTCCAGGTCAGCGCTGGAAAGGCCGCGGATTCGGATTGCGCTCGTTGTCAGGGCCGCGGAGAGTTCGGCGAAGAGCTCGTGGCTAGTGGCGTCCGGATTCATTTCGGATTTGAGGGCGGCTAACTGCTTTTCGCTCAGTGCGTCTCCTTCGGCGTAGGTTAGAAGGCGATCGAGGCTGCGGGAAATGTGCCGCAAATGGAAAGCGATTGGAGGGATTTGCCCAGGGCGCTGATTCAACTGCTCGTCGGTAAGTTGGCCGCACCAATGAAGCAGATCTTCGCCGGCGAGTTCCAGTGCATGCAGGACGGCGCGATGGATGCTCGGAAGTTCCGCTAGAGTTCCACGCAGCCAGGGCTCTGGAAGTGGTCTGTCAAGCATTTGGAATGACCTTCCCCCGAAATAATCGGGAGCTTGGATATACGCAAGTTCTAAAGGAAAGAAGTCAGCCAGCATTCTGTCACGTGAGATATTGAATGCAAGTGGATGAGCCAGAGGCCGAGTTTTCCGAAAATCGCTAGATGAGCCTTGCTCAAAGACGAAGACGTGAGCTAGAGTCGCGGTTCCAGTTTGGGGAAAACAATGGCGACGAGAGCGAGAACAATTCGAAGCGCACATAGCAGACCGGGCGAAAAGGTCAAGGTGTTGATAACGCGAGCCCGGATTCACCGTCGGATCCTGGAGATCGCCAAGCAGATCCGCCAGGATTTTCCGGACGAGCCGCTGCTTTTGGTCGGCGTTCTGAAAGGGGCGGTTTTTTTTCTGTCTGATCTCGCACGGGGAATTCCTGGCGAGGTGTCGCTTGATTTCATTGCGGTGTCGAGCTACGGAAAAGACACGAAAACATCGGGCCAGGTGAGACTTACAAAGGATCTGGACGCGAGCATCGAGGGCAGGACAGTGATCGTGGTGGAAGATATTTTGGATACCGGGATGACGCTTCAATATCTTTTGAGGATCTTTCAACAGCGCAAGCCGAAGCGTCTGCGCGTCGCCGTGTTGCTGGACAAGCCCGAACGGCGCATCGCGGCGGTGCAAGCGGATTATGTGGGATTCAGTATTCCCGACGAATTCGTCGTGGGCTTCGGTCTGGACTATGCGGAACGCTATCGCAATCTGCAAGGCGTGGGTGTGCTCTCGCTGAAGGCTCACGACAAAGCCTGAAATCCATGCAAATGAGCCGCAAGCGATACGCGGGCCTGGATTTCGTATAGCTACCTCCGGCATATCAGAAAAATAGCAAACCGGTCTCCAAGAAAGACGATCCACAGTCGCTCGGTGACTGCCTGCTATAATGATGGGAGTTCATGAATCCCGCGAACGAACATACCGAGACGACCGCTCCCGAATCACCGGCAACAGACAAGGTGGAAGTTTCCGCTGAAGTTTTAAACACGCTTGCCGAAATCGGCGAGGAAGTTAACGCTTCGCTTGACCTGGATGAAGTGCTAGCGCGCACGGCGGCGCTGATAAAACGCCACATTGACTACGAAATCTTTGGCGTGCTGATGCTCGAAGGAGACGGAGCGTATCTCAAGCATAGATTTTCCATCGGCTATCCGCGCGAACTCGCCGACAATCTGCGTATTCCAATCGGCCAGGGAATTACGGGAACGGCAGCCGCTACCGGGCATTCGGTTCGCGTGAGCGATGTCTCGAAAGACTCGCGATACATCAACGCTATCGAGAGTGTGCGCTCGGAGTTGGCTGTGCCGCTGATGCTGCAGGGAAAATGCGTGGGTGTGCTCGATATTCAGAGCAGGCACCTGGATTATTTCACGCGCGAACAGCAGAGCATACTGACCCTGCTTGCGAGCCGTCTCGCTGTAGCTATTGAAAACGCCCGGCTTTTCCAACGCGTGCGAGCGCAGGCGGAAACTTTGCTTCTGCTGAACGAGGTTGGGCGCGAGACAAGTTCTATTCTCGACGTGGAAGAATTGTTGCGGCGAGCCGCGGAACAGATCAAGCGGGTGATCGACTACCAAATATTGAGCCTCATGCTTTACGACGAAGCTCAGAAAGTGTTTCGCCATCGCTTGGACGTAAAACACGGACAGCGCGTTCAGGGGAAGATGCGCGTGGCGGTGAGCGAAGGAATCGTAGGTGCGGCGGCGACGTTGAAAGAGCCGGTAGTCGTCCCGGATGTGACGGTAGACCCGCGCTATGTGATGGTGAATCCGGAGACGCGATCGGAATTGGCCATTCCGATGATGCATAAGGGAAAAGTCATTGGAGTGCTGGACCTCGAGAGCCCGCAACTGAATTATTTTACCGAGGATCACGTGCAGACGTTGTCGATTCTGGCAGCCAATCTTGCGGTGTCTCTGGAAAACGCGCGGCTGTATGAGCAAGTGGCTCGCGACGAGGCGCGACTCGAACGCGACCTGCAGGCAGCGAAGCGCATTCAAGGGGCGCTGTTGCGGCCTGTGCCGACTGAGGATTTTGGTTTGGACATGGCTGCCCGGTATCTCTCGGCTCGCGAAGTGTGCGGGGATTTATATGAGTTCCTCCGCTATGGACCACAGCAGCTAGGGATAGCGCTCGGCGACGTCAGCGGGAAGGGAACGGCGGCCGCGCTTTACGGCGCGGTGGCGATCGGCATCATGAGGAGCCTTGCTCCGCAGAAACTTCAGCCTGCGGAAATGCTGAAGCAGATGAACCAGATCGTCGGCGAGCGGCGCATCGAGGGGCGGTTCATGACCGCGTGCTTCGCGACTTGGCAGAAGGGCCGGAGCAAGTTGCGGGTCGCCAACGCTGGGCAATCGCAGCCGCTGCTGTATAAGGACGGACGCTGCGACAAAATCGCGCTCACCGGATTTCCGCTGGGGATTTTTGAAGAGGTCAGTTACGACGAATGGGGCGTTTCGTTAGATCCCGGCGATATTGTTGTTTTTCACTCAGACGGGCTGGCAGAGACAAGCAACAGCGAAGGACAATTCTTTGGGACGGAGAAACTCCGCCAGCTCATCGAGCAAAATCACGAGATCAGCGCGACGGAACTTGCCGACCTGCTTTTGCGCGAAGTGGATTGGTTCGCGCAGAGCGCGCCACTATCGGATGACAGGACGCTGGTGGTTCTGAAAGTGCGATGAGCGCGCAGGCTTCCATTTCGCGTAAAAAAGTGAAGTTTATCGACCCCGCCGAATTCACGCCGAAGTTCGCATGGAAAAAGTCCGCTGCAGAAAGGGAAGTTGAGCACGTTTTTTGTGAGGGCGTCGACCTCGTTGAGGCCGCAGCCAAGTTTGGCACGCCCACTTATCTCTATAGCCGCGCCGCTATTACCGACGCTTACGAGGAGCTCGATCGCGGTCTGGGAAAGACTCCGCACACGATTTGTTTCGCTATGAAATCGAACGGGAATCTTTCCATCTTGCAACATCTCGCGAAGATGGGAAGCGGTTTCGACATTGTTTCCGGCGGAGAGCTCGAGCATTTGGGGCACCTCGGAGTTCGCGGCGACCGGATCGTATTCTCTGGAGTTGGAAAAACGCGCTACGAGATTCGAGACGCCCTGCACTATTCGCCAAATGGTCGCGGCCACCGAAAATCTCGCGACAGCAGCGGAATTCTTCTGTTCAACATCGAGTCCGAAGCAGAATTGGAGGTGTTGCTCGAAGAATCGGAACGGCATATCAAGCGCGGTGGAAGAGTTCCATCGGTTGCAATTCGTGTGAACCCGGATGTCGCGGCAGGCGGCCATCCTCACATTGCAACCGGCAGCCACACTCACAAATTTGGTCTCGATTGGCCGGAAGCGCGGCGGCTCTATCTTGCGCGTAAGGATTCCAAATATGTGCAATGGAAGGGAATCAGCGCGCACATCGGCTCGCAGATTGTTTCGCTTACTCCTTTTCGTCGCGCGTTTCGGCGCATTGCCGGGTACGTGAAGGAACTGCGCCGCGCGGGAATCGATCTGAAGTATCTGGATCTCGGTGGCGGTCTGGGCGTGCGATACACAGATGAAAAAACCTCATCGCGCGTTGCGTATGCTCAGATGGTTGCGAGTCTTGTTCGTCCGCTTGGTCTGCACCTGCTCTTGGAGCCCGGACGGTCGATCATTGCCGCTGCCGGCGTTCTGCTAACGAAGGTGATCTATACAAAACGAAATCGCGGAAAAACATTCGTTGTCGTCGATGCCGCGATGAATGATCTGCTGCGGCCTGCGCTTTATGGCGCTATCCATCCTATTACGCGCATTGTGCGCGAGTCTGGCGGCAAGAAGGAAACAGCAGAGCGCGTGGACATTGTTGGGCCCGTCTGCGAAACCGGAGATTGTCTGCTCCATGACTGGCCGCTCGGCGACGTCAATCCGGGCGATCTTCTTGCCATCTGGGTTGCTGGAGCCTACGGAATGACGCAGACCTCCAACTATAATGCGCGAACCCGTCCGAGCGAAGTTCTCGTTGACGGAGTTCGAGCAAGGCTCATACGGCGGCGCGAGACGCAAGACGATCTACTGCGGACGGATGTGCTTGCTCCTACGCGGCGGCACCGCTACTAGCCGCTGCCGTTCCAATCCCGGTAATAACAAAGAACGGCTTGAAAGTAAGATCGAAAAAGCGTTGCATCTGTTCCCCATCCGCTCAGATCTGAGAGAGGGGCTCACTTACCTTCTGGAGTCTGGCCGCTAATAGCCAACGGCAACTTTTTAAGGTTGGCGCGCTGGGCCAATCTGCGGTGCACGGACGGGCTTGGCCATACCGTAGAACACAACCATTCCCTGGCCTCCGCAACGGGTCGAAACACCCTCGTCTGGCTTACCGTAGCATGAACTGTAATCCTGCCAGTTGTTGGACATCCAAACGTTGCCTGCAGGATCGATGGACGCATCGACCATCAACTGCATACCACCGCCTTTGTATCCGCCGCCTTTCGGAGAAATCGGATCGCCGGTTTTCATGCCTGGCGGACAGGTCTCGGTCCGAGCACCGCAAAGTTCAGTGAGGCCGCCACCCGGCGCGAAGTTGGAAACCCAGACATGGTCGTTACCATCGATGGACACCGCCCAAGCTCCCCAGATGCTGCCACCTCCGTGGAATGGGGAACCGGGCGCTTGGCTGCCATCAGGTCGTATCATCGTGACGCTGCCCTGGCCGGGATGCGCGGAAAGCCAATCCACCATGACGTGATTGACATCCGATAACTTGCCCGACAACTTCAATTCAAGAAGATGTAACTTGACGTTGAGAGGCAGAGCGTCACCGGCCGTATTGGTAATCCAGGCGTTGCCTTTGCTGTCGATTGCCATACCCTTGCCACTGGCGCCAGCCTTGAAGATTTCGATCTTGCTCGGGTCGCTCGCGGGAAAACGCGTGACTGTGTCGCCGATGGCGTTGGTAATCCAAATTCGGTCTTGCTGGTCGATCGCCAAATGGAACGGACCGTTCAACTTGCACGGGCCGTCTTTGCTCGGAGTACCAGCGGGAGCCTCGCAGTAGAATTTCGCCTTACTCGGGTCACCCTGCGGCATGTATACGACTTTGTCCTTGCCGAAGTCGAGCGCCCAGACATCGCCGTTCGGTGTAACGATGATGCCTTGCATCACGCCGAGTTTGCCGCCGAAGTTATAGCCCTCCGGTGGCGAAAGCGGTTTGCCGGTTTTGTCGAACAGCGAAATCGTCTGTCCGGCAGTGCTTGTGAACCATATACGGTCGTTGGCGTCGATTGCAGTTCCGAACCCGGGACCTATTAGACCACCGCCCGTAAATCCAGTGGTCATCGGCGATAGAGGCCGTCCATTCGGAGCGAACTTCGCCATGTTGCCGTCCCACAACGCATCATGACCCTGGCCTCCGACAATGAAATTAGCGCCGCTCCATGCATTGCCCTCGCTGTCGAACATCACTTTGGCGCCGCCGGCGTAACCACCACCTGCGAACTTGAGTGGCAGAACCCAAGCGCCGGGCGCAAAGCTCAGATAAGGCATGTACGGGGTGGAGCGAAGGTGTTTGCCCTGCGGCACTGGATAAAACGCATCCAACAACGCGAAGACTCGTTCGGGTTTGAAGCCGGAGTTGCGAGCAATGGAATGGGTCGCAGCCAGTGTATCAGACGGCACGTTGCCTTCCGGTCCGGTCGCGGCAGCGAAAAGACTGCTGCAGGCGTCCACCTTCACGCGGGTGACGCAGCCAGCCAGCACGGTGGAAAGTGTCGCGAAATTCGCCATCGTTGGCGTTTGCGTGCTGTTGAATCCGTCTTGAATCATGGCGCCGTAGCCGCCCGTCGCGAGGTCAACGAAGTTGGGTACATTCCCCGCAGCGATGCGCAATCCGAGCGAGGTACCGCTAATCGCAGTTCCATTGAGAAACTGATTGTTTGTCCATACCGATGCTACGGTCGTCATTTCGTTAATCGTGACAACTGAAGGGGAGGTGCTACCCAAGACCGTAAGCAGTGCGATTGCGGGGTTGTCTCCCTTGACTGTGCTCCCCGCTGGCTCGCCACCCTTGGCAACGAGCTAGAGACTTGTATCTTTGTCCGAACTCCCGCCCAAACCAAGCTCGAATCGTCCATCAGCGCTAGTTTTTGTTTGCCCCATTTGCTTGGGTTCGCCTGTGCCGGCCGCCCACAAGGTCACTGTCGAATTGGCGATCGGTTCACCGCCTCCAAGCACAAGACCTACGACGCTGCCGGGAACCGGTGTCAGCTTGGCAATCGGAGCACCGCTGAGAGACTGGCCCGCCGGGGTGGGACTTTGAACCGCGGCGCTTGGACTCTCTGAAGCGGATTTCTGCTGCCCGCCGCAGCCCTGAATACCCATGAGCGTCAATCCAAGTGCGAGCGCCGGGGCAACCGACAACACCCCTACTAACCTGAATCTAATTTGGCTGGAAGAGTTCATCTGTGTCTCCGCGTTAAATTGGGGCTCCTGGAGTGCGGGCCGCATAAAGTGAGAAAGATTCATTTGCTCTCAGAGTCATCCATTCAACTAAGAGCTCGTAACGTTACTTTTGTATTCGGGTCCATCAAATTGTCAAAACTAACAGGTAGCGTGCTGGGGCAAAAAGACTTGGAACATGCGGTCAGTCACCCAGTGAGCCAGCGCCTGGTAAGCGCCGCAGTTGGAAACTGTGGACTGCCGGTCCTCTGCATTTTGGAGCGAGAAAAATTCAAAATTGATAAGGCGGTGGGGAGTCCGAGAACTAGACTTCGCCCCATTTCAGTTTGTTGCGGAGGATTTCGAAGTAGGATTTTTTGGGCGGTTGAATGAGTTTGAGGCACTGGGGGGAGCGCGTGATGCGGATGCGGTCGTCGGATTGCATCGGGATGCCTTTTTGGCCGTCCAGAGTTAGGAAGACGGATTCAGAACTTCCCGTGAGCTGGAGTTCGATGGTGGACGAATCGCGGACGACGACGGGACGATCGGTGAGCGTGTGCGGGCAAATGGGCGTGATGATGAATGCTTCGACGGCGGGATGAACGATCGGGCCGCCAGCGGAAAGGGAATAAGCGGTGGAACCGGTCGGCGTGGCCACGACAAGGCCGTCAGCGCGATAGCGGCAAACAAAATCGCTGTCGATGGAGAGTTCCAGTTCGATCATGCGGGCCAGTGTGCCCTTGTTGATGACGGCGTCGTTGAGAACGTGCTGGCGATCCAGAACGGTGCCGGCGCGCACGTGCTCGACCTGCAGCATGACGCGCTGGCTCATCGATGATCTTCCGGCGAGCGTCTCTTCAAGCGCGGGATAGAGTTCTTCGACTGTGAAACTGGTGAGGAAGCCGAGACTGCCCATGTTGATGGGCAGAACGGGAATGCAATGGGAGGCAGCCACGCGGGCAGCTGCAAGAAGAGTGCCGTCGCCTCCGAGAACGAGAAGGATGTCTGACTGGTCGGCGAGTTCTTCGCGGGTGAAAGCCTTGGGTGGATTGGGCAGAGCGGAGGCGGTTTCCTGGTCGCAGAGAACCCGCAGCCCGCGAGCTTCCAACCATTGAAGAAGCTGCGGGACAACGGCGGAAAGGTTGGCTCGGCGCGGACGTGAAAAGACGCCGATCGTCTTGAAGATGGGAGGCTGCATTACTGTTTGGGATTCTACTTCAGGACTCCTTTGCGAGCGTGCAGAAAAAATTCTTGATTGCCTTCGGCGCCGATCAGGCGGCTGGGGAAAACATTTATGCAAATAAGGCCCGCGGCTTCGGCGCATTTTTTAACGCTGGCGACGGCTTTTTCGTGCAGGCGAACATCTTTGACGATTCCGCCGGGGCCGATTTCTTCGCGGCGGAGTTCGAATTGGGGTTTGATGAGAATGAGAAAATCGGCGCCGGGTTTTGCACAAGTGAAAGCGGGGCCAAGCACTTTGCAAACGGAAATGAACGATACGTCGGCGACGACGAGATCGACTGGTTCGGGGGTGTCGGTGGCTTTCAATTCGCGCGCGTTGCGTTCGATGGCGGTGACGCGCGGATCTCGCTGGAGCTTCCAGGCGAGTTGCGCGAGGTTCACATCGACGGCGCAGACCCGGGATGCGCCATGCTGAAGCAGGCAATCCGTGAAGCCTCCCGTCGAGCTGCCTACGTCGAGACAAATGAGATCTTTTGGATCGATCGAAAAATCTTCCAGGGCGCCTTCGAGTTTTAGGCCTCCGCGGCTGGCATATTTTAGTTGACGGCTTTTCACCTCGATACGGGCATCGGTCGAGATAGGCGTGCCGGCTTTCTGTTGAGCGATGTTGTTTACGCGAACTTCGCCCGCGAGGATCATGGCTTGGGCTTTTTCTTGCGATTCGGCAAGGCCACGTTCGACGAGGGCCAGGTCGAGGCGCGTGCGCGGGGATTTGGATTTCATGATGGGCTCGGTGATTGCTTGTACGGAGTAGAACGAGGAATGGGACGGGGAGATTTTAACACAGAGATCACAGAGGGCACGGAGAGTGCGGGGATGGCATGTCAGGCGCGGCGTTGGACGAGATATTCTGCGATTTCACGGAGACGCGAGGCGCGGCTGCCGTACGGCGCGAGTTCGGCGACGGCTCTTGCAGCAAGCTCATTTGCGATCTGATGCGAACGCTCAAGGCCGTGGACTGCAGGATACGTGGCCTTCTGCTGGGCTGCATCTTTGCCTGCGGTTTTTCCAAGGACGGCGGAAGTTTCTTCGACGTCGAGAATGTCGTCGGTAACTTGGAAGAGCAGGCCTAGCGTTTCGCCAAAATTGCGGAGCCGTGCAACATCTTCCAGCGAAGCACCCGCACACATGGCGCCGGACGAGATGGACGCTCGGATGAGCGCGGCCGTTTTCGATCGGTGAATGTATTCGAGCATTTCGGGATTGATGCGCTTGCCTTCGGCTTCGATGTCGGCGACTTGTCCACCGACCATGCCGTTGATAGTTCCAGCGGCGCTGGAAATTTCGGTCAGCATCGCGACTCGTCTGCTAGCGTCGACGGGCGCGGCGGCAATCGTTTCAAAGGCCAGCGTGAGAAGTGCATCGCCGGCGAGGATGGCCGCGGCTTCGCCGAATTTTTTGTGCGAGGTGGGCTTTCCGCGCCGCAAATCATCATTGTCGAGCGCCGGGAGGTCGTCGTGAATGAGTGAGTAGGTGTGGATGAATTCGATGGCGCAGGCGGGATAGTGGGCGGGCGCGACGTTCGGATCGAAGATGCGGGCAGTTTCGAGGCAGAGAATCGGGCGGATGCGTTTTCCACCCGCGAAGACGCTGTAACGCATTGCCTGGTGAATGGAGGGCGGTTGCGCTGTCTCAGCGGGCATCAGACGGTCAAGGGAGGCATCGACCTCTACGCGGTCTTCTTCAAAAAATAGCGGGGGCTTCATCTTGCGGCGATGATCGAGCAAGTTGCGAGGGTTGTGAGTGTCACGATTCGCCCTCGCCTTCGGGATCGAATGACTCGGCGACGAGTTTGCCGTCCGCTTTTTTTAGAAGGATTTCAACGCGGCCTTCGGCCTCTTCGAGTTGCTTCTGGCATTCGCGGGAGAGCGCGACGCCTTCCTCGAAGAGCTTCATGGCATCGTCGAGGGAAAGCTGGGGGCTTTCGAGGCGGCGAACGACCTCTTCGAGGCGAGCGAGTGAGCGCTCAAAATCAGGCTTCTTCGGCGGCTCGGGCTTTTTGGGGGCAGGTGAATTCACGCGATCGGCCTTTGTCCTCGAAAGCTATTTTTGGCAATGCGCACAAAAGTAAGTTGATCGACCGCCTTGCGCGATGCGTTTGATTGGATGCCCACATCGGCGGCATGGTTTTTCTTCGCGGTCGTAGACGCGAAGAATTTTTTCCAAGCCTTGAAACCACCACTCCCTGTCGCGAAAATCGGGCGGCGGATGCAAACAGCATTCTAAGGCACGCGCGAGAACGGAAACAATCGCTTTGTGGAGGCGGCGGGCTTCGGTGGGTTTCAACGAGTTTGCGCGGCGGCGTGGATCGAGCTTGGCATGCCACAAAGATTCACAGGAATAGACATTGCCGACGCCGGCGACGCGGCTTTGATCTAGGAGGAATTCTTTCAGCGGACGCCGCGAACGGGCCAGTAACTCCGCAAAGTGCGCTGGTGTGAAATCGGGCGAGATCGCATCCACGCCCAATCGAGCGAGAGCGGGGCAAGTTTCTTCCGATTCATAAACCAGGACGCGGCCGAAATGACGTCCATCCGCAAAACCGAGGACACCCTTGTCCAGTTCGAAGGCTACATCTACGTGAACGCCCGATTCCTCTTGGTTGGCAACTTCAAACATTTTCTTGGCATTGGGAAACCACAGCAACTGGCCGTCGAGCTTGAAGTGCAGTGTGACAATTCCGCGTTCTAGTTGCAGCCAGAGATACTTACCTTTTCTTTGGACGGACTGGATGCGCTGACCCTCGGCTGTTCGAGCGAGTTGGGAGGGACTTTGCGGTTTTGTCGCGATGGCGTGCAAGACGTGAACGCAGCGAATCCTTCGGCGCTCGACCAAAGGGCGTAGCGTCCGTGCGACGGCTTCTACTTCTGGCAGTTCAGGCATGTTGGTATGGAATCTGTTCGAATTATAAGAGTGGTTTCAACATCAGCGTGTGCTTCCGTGCTTTTGCTTCCGCTGCATCGCTATAAGGAGAAACGATCGGTTTGCCTTCGTACCAATAGGAAAACTGATCTGTATAGTGACCGCTGCCGACTTGCCCGGATTCGCCTGCCGGAATCAGTAGGATGGAGTCATCCCAGTTGGCAAGGTTGGCGACGAAGCGCATCGAAGGGCCATGGCGCTTTGTCGCGGCGCGGACGCTGTAACCGGTGCCGGACTGCGGCTTTCCCGTGATGCTGAGCAGATGTTTCAAAAAACCTTCGCGGCCGATGGGATGAAGCATGTCCAGCGAGTTTAGTTCTTTCCATTGCCAGTCATCCACGCGTTCACTTTTTGTCTGTTCTGCCAACATTGTGACGGCGCGGTCGGCAGTTGCGGCGAGCAATTCGTCGTAAGTTTTATAGGCGGGCGGGAGCCATTTTGCAGGGCGGTCCGTCAACACTTTTTGAAGGAACACGGTGCTGCGCCAACTATAAAGGTTCGCATCTTTTCCAAGGTAGGGATCGAGAATCAGTTCGAGTGCCGCGCGGCGCGCCATGACCAGGAAAGAGACGAGCGAGGAATCCGCATCAGCGATTCCGTTCCAATCTCTTAGGCCATCCACAAGTTTTTTGGCCCGGGCATCTTTGGGGTGCACTTTTTTTGACGCGGAAGCCATTTGATCCGCAAGAAAAGCGTGCGGATAACTATACGTGTCTGTTTCGACCTTCAGCATGTCGATTGGACGGAGATTTGTTTTATCGTGCAGGAGATCGTAGATGCGTGCCGTGCGATAAGGTTCTTCCCAGCGATCAGTCAGATACGGTTTGTAATTCGGTCCGACCACACGCGCATTGGCGGTGACGATCAGGCCGCTATCCGGATTCAATGCCTGAGGAAGTTGATCGAATGGAATGTAGCCGGTCCATTCGTAGGCGTCGGTATCGCCGGGAATGGGAACTTCGCCATGGCCCTTTTTGCGAATGGGGACGCGCGCAGCCATTAAGTATCCAATGTTGCCCTCCACATCGGCGTAGACGGCGTTTTGTCCTGGCCCCCAGACACGTTTCATCACTTCACGGAACTCGTGCCAGTTTTTGGCAGTCGAGAGCCAGTTGTACGTGTTCCCAAGGCCCCCGGGTTCCAGTGCGGTCCACCGAAGAGCGTAGACTTTGTCGCCTTCGCGGTGCACGACGGGGCCGTGTCGCGTGACGACAACTTTCAAGTGTTCGTCCGCTTGTCCTTTGACGTGAATCGTTTCGTCGAAGACTTGCGCCTTGACCCACGCTCCGTTCACTCGGTATTCGTCGGGCGCGGCGGGATTGAATGTTTCGATGTAGAGGTCTTGTACGTCCGCGCCGTTGTTCGTAAAACCCCAGGCGATGCGGTCGTTGTGTCCGATGACGATGAGCGGTGCGCCCGGCAGAGTAAAACCCTTCGCGTTGAAGCCGGGCGCGGAGAGATGAATTTCATACCAGATCGGCGGAATGGAAAGCTCGAGGTGGGTATCGTTTGCCAGAAGAGGTTTTCCCGTTGCGGTGTGTGCTCCACTGACAACCCAATTGTTGCTGCCTAGGCCCTTGCGAATTTCGCTTTGCGTTTCTTCGAGGTAGCCTTGAATCGAAGGCCAGAGAGCGGAAGTGATATCCGCAAATGTCTCGGGCGTGCCAACGCCGGCTGGGCTATGCACGGTAGCCTTCAGAATGGAGTCTGTTGGCATGTCGTCGTCATCGTCATCATCGTCGTCGGGATCGGCGCGGGACGCTTGTGAGCCGTCATTGGGGACGTCGGGATCGCCGACCACGAAATGGTCCATTGGCACATCGACCGCAAAAAGATCCTTCGAACGATCCGCGCCGACGCGCTCTTCGACTTTGGCGCGATCCAACTCGCGCTCCCAGGTATCGGTCAGCGTTTGGTACATGTAGCCTGCGATGACCATCGAGTCGGTGGGCTGCCAGGGCTGTGGTTTGTACTTGAGAAGAGTAAATTCCAGCGGCAGAGTGTTTTGGTGTTGTTGGATAAAGGCATTCACGCCGCGGGCGTATGCTTCCATCAACGCGCGCGAATCTTTGTCCATGGCAGCGAAATCGCGGTCCGCGGCTCGAGAAAAACCAAAGGTGCGGAATCGTTTGTCGGATTTAAGCGCGAGCTGGCCGAAAATCTCTGAGAGCTGGCCTCGCGACGCCCTGCGCATCAAATCCAGCTGCCAGAGGCGATCTTGTGCCACAACGTAACCTTGAGCTTCGACGGCATCCACGAGTGAAGCCGCGCGGATATGCGGCACGCCCCAGTTGTCGCGTTCGACGGTGACTTCTTTTTGTAGCCCTGGAAGCGAGATGGAGCCGTCCAGCTGAGGAAGCGGGCGGTAGATGAACCACCAGGCTGTCGCTCCAGCAGCAATCACAATGATTAGAAGTGTCCAGACTAGAATACGAAGGATCGTCCGCAAGCAATCTCCGAAGCTCTGTTTGTAAAACTTGAGTGTAGTGGACGCGCTTCGGGCGTGCAACCGAGTGGTCGCATGAGGCGGGTCCGTTTGCGCGCTGTGATAATCTAATTGGATACAACTATGAGCATGTACAAACCAGTGCCGAGAGTGCCCGATTTCCCAGCCATGGAGCGCGAGATGTTGCGTTTCTGGGAGGAGAATCGGATTTTTCAGAAGCTCCGCGAGAAGAATGCCAGCGGACCCCATTGGTCTTTCCTTGACGGCCCGATCACCGCGAATAATCCCATGGGCGTGCATCACGCATGGGGGCGTTCGCTGAAGGATATGTATCAGCGCTATAACGCGATGCGAGGAAGCGCGTTGCGCTACCAGAACGGCTTCGATTGCCAGGGATTATGGGTCGAAGTCGAAGTAGAAAAAAGCCTTGGGCTGAAGACAAAGCGCGAGATTCGCGAATTTGGCATCGAGAATTTTGTTCGCGCGTGCAAAGAACGCGTATTGACGTTTGCCGCGCGCCAAACTGAGCAATCCATCCGGTTGGGATATTGGTGCGATTGGGATGATCCCAAAGTGCTGATTGCTTTGCGCGACGCTTTGGCCGACGGGGATCGGGTGATTACAGCGAAATTGCCAAGCGGGCACACAGAAACCGCGCGTGCGAGCGAGATTGTTCGGAAACTTGGCTCCGCCGAGTATGGCGGGAGCTACTTTACTTTTTCTGATGAGAACAACTACACGATCTGGTCATTCTTAAAGAAGTGCCACACCGAGGGTTTCATTTATCGCGGGCACGACGTTATGCCCTGGTGCGGGCGTTGCGGGACAGGACTGTCGCAGATGGAAGTCGCCGAAGGGCGGCGCATTACAACGCACACTTCGGTCTTTGTGCGTGTTCCAATCAAAGGTCAGGAGCGAACCGCGCTTTTGATTTGGACGACGACTCCGTGGACGCTGACTTCCAACGTGGCTGTGGCCGTGAATCCGGAGATGACTTATCTCAAGGTTAAGCACGGAGACTGGTTCTACTATGTTGCGAAAGGGAATTTCGAACACGACCGTTTGCAAGACCTACAAGTGGAGGGGAAGCACGAGACACACAAGCTGCCCTCGATCCGGACTATCTTGAAGGGAAGCGGCGGTGTCGAGGTGGTGGAAGAACTTCCCGGAAAAGATTTGGTCGGCCTCACCTACCAGGGGCCCTTTGATGAACTTCCTGCGCAGAAAACACCAGGCGGCGTTTTTCCGTATGGCGAGACTGGCGGGGGCAAGACTGCGGCGGAAGCACATCGCGTGATTGCCTGGAAGGAAATCAGCGAAGCTGAGGGAACTGGGCTCGTCCACATCGCGCCAGGATGCGGCGCGGAAGACCAGCAACTCGGCAAAGAGAACGGCATCCCGTTCATTGCTCCGCTGGACGATAGTTCTGTTTTTCTGGATGGGTTCGGGCAGTTCACGAAGCGGAATGCCAACGAAGTGGCAGATGACATTATTGCCGCGCTAAAGGCTTCGGGCATGCTCGTGGCACGCGAAAAATACCCGCACGTCTATCCGCACTGTTGGCGATGCAAAGAAGAGCTGGTATTCCGCCCCGTTGACGAATGGTTCATCCGCATGGATTGGCGCGATCGCATTCAGCGCGTGGTCCCGACGATAAAGTGGATCCCTCCCGATGGCGAAGCGCGCGAGCAAGACTGGCTTCGCAATATGAGCGACTGGATGATCTCCAAGAAACGTTTCTGGGGACTCGCGCTGCCAATCTGGGTTTGTGGCGAGTGCAAACATTTTGATGTGATCGGAAGCAGGGAAGAGCTGAGGGAGAAAGCGGTCGAAGGCTGGGATGTGTTCGAGGGGAATTCTCCGCACCGGCCGTATATCGACGCGGTCAAAATTCGGTGTGAGAAGTGCGGCGGCTTGGCACGGCGCACCGAGGACGTCGGCAATCCCTGGCTGGACGCGGGAATCGTGCCATTCAGTACAATGCGCTACTCGACCGACAGAGCTTACTGGGAGAAATGGTTTCCGGCGGATTTAGTGCTCGAGAGTTTTCCGGGGCAATTCCGCAACTGGTTTTACTCGATGCTTTCGATGAGCGCAATGATCGACGGCCGCGCCCCGTTCAAAGCGCTCCTTGGTCATGCGCTTGTGCGCGATGCGCGCGGCGAAGAGATGCACAAGTCCAAGGGAAACTCCATCGCGTTTGATGAAGCGGCGGAAGCGCTCGGCGCCGAAGTAATGCGCTACATCTATACCGAGCAGAAGACCGCGCAGAATCTCAACTTTCCCGATCTTCATCCCACGGGCAACGTGGGACAAACGATTGATGGCGATGCCCGGCGTAAGCTTTTGACCTTCTGGAACTGTTATAGCTTTTTTGTGATGTATGCCGGCGCGGACGATTGGAAGCCCGGCGATGCAGCTGTTCCCGTCACCAATGAATTGGATCGCTGGGTTTTGAGCAAACTCCAACGGCTGGTGGCGGAAGCGAATAGCGCGTTTCAGAATTACGAGCAATACAAGCTCGTCGAAGCCTTTCAGGCTTTCGATGAGGAATTCTCGAATTGGTATTTGCGCCGCTCGCGCCGCCGCTTCTGGAAAAGCGAGGCGGACGCTTATCAGACTCTTTACGAGGTGCTGACTACCGTCACTCGCGTGATGGCTCCGGCGCTGCCTTTCTTGACAGAGGATATCTATCAAAATCTAGTTCGTTCGGTCGATCCATCGGCCCCGGAGTCCGTTCACCTGACGACCTATCCACAAGTGAATACCTCTCTGATTGATGAAACTCTTGAGCACAGCATTGCGGCGGTGATCCGAATAAAGAACCTCGCGCTCAGTCTCCGCACGCAGAGTAAGGTCAAGATTCGCCAACCTCTGAGCACGCTTTACGTGCGGCCTAAGGATCAGGCTGACCGGCGTGTGTTGGAAAACTCCGACTACGTCGCGCAAATTCTGGAAGAGACCAATCTGAAGCGAGTCGCTTTGATTGACGAGGAGAAATCGCTTGTGAAAGTACGTCTCAAGCCGGATGCCAAAAAGATCGGCCCGCGTGCCGGTAGATACTTGAAGGCCATTGGAGAGGCTTTGGAAAATGCCGACGCGAGCCAAGTGCTGAAAGGTGGCCCGTTTTCGATTCAACTTCCTGATCAGGTGTTTGAACTTGCTCCCGAGGAAATCGTCGTCACGTTTGAAGGTCCAGAAAATCTCAAATGCAGTCTCGAGCAAGGAACTTTTCTGGCGCTCGATACTGCATTGACACCTGAGCTTTTGCAGGAAGGCCTTGCGCGAGACTTCAATCGCATGCTGCAGGATCAACGCAAAGCGTTGAATCTCGATATCTCGGATCGCATCGTCGTCAGCTATTCCGCCTCGCCGCGCATTGCTGATGCCATCACCGCGCATGCGGCATTCCTGCGCAATGAACTTCTGGCGGAGCGGCTGGAAATGAGCCCGAGCCAGAACGGTGGGGTCAAGCTGGCGCTGAGCGGGGAAGATATTTTCGTCACCATTACGCGTGTGTAGAGAAGGCACGCGTAATTCGCGCGCTGCGCCCGTACTGCTACAATGCCGGTAGGGGTTCCCTGAGAAACTATGTTCGCCGTGCGGTTGATCGGTGTGCTGGCGCTCGTCGCCCTCAACGGCTTTTTCGCCGCCGCAGAGTTTTCCCTCGTCGCTGTACGGCTTTCCCGTGTTCGCCAGCTCGTGGCCAAGGGCGACGTCCGCGCACGCGTTGTCGAGCGTTTACTGTCGGATTTGCATCGTGTTGTGTCCGGCGTGCAGGTCGGCATCACGCTTACAAGTCTTGCCATCGGAGCGCTCGGGGAAGCCACTCTCGCAACGGCTCTGCAGCAAATCTGGCACGGTGCTGCGGGCACGCGAACAGCTTTTTTCGCGCACGCGATTGCTCTAGGTTGCGCTTTTGCTTTGCTGAGCGCGATGCACGTCGTGCTTGGCGAGTTGGTGCCCAAGACCGTCAGCCTCGCGAAGGCAGAGCGCGTCGCACTGCTTATTGCTCTGCCGTTCCAGTGGTATCTGCACACCTTTCGGTGGGCCATCGATCTGCTCGATGGCATGTCTGGCCTCATCGTGAGGGCGATGGGCGTTTCGTCGCCGCAAAGTCACGGCGCGGCGCACTCGACGGAAGAGCTGCAAATCCAGATTCGGCAGGCGCGTGAACGTGGTTTGATCGCTCCCGGCGAAGAAAAATTCATCGTGAGTGCTATCGAGCTTGGACAAGTGCAGGTCCGCGAGATCATGGTCCCCAGGCCAGATATGCACACGCTTCCGGTGGAAGCGACGATGGACGAGGTGATGCGTGTGTTCGCCACTTCGCAGCGTTCGCGCATCCCCGTCTATCGCGGCTCGAGCGACCACATTCTTGGCTTCGTTCATATCAAAGATATGTTGTGGACTTTGTTAGATCGCGAGAGGCGGCTGGAAGAAAATCTTCCGCCGCCACCATTCGACCTGCGGCGCGTGCTGCGCGAAGTCCTGATCGTTCCTGAAACGAAGCCAGCGAGTGAGTTGCTCCAGGAACTTCGCACGCGGCACATAGGCATGGCCATGGTCGTGGACGAATTCGGCAGCATACTCGGGCTCGTGACGCTCGAAGACATCATGGAACAAGTGGTCGGCGAGATTCATGATGAGTTTGACGTGATTGAGCGGCCGCTGACGCTCGCCGATGGCGCCGTGATTTTTGATGCCGCGCTGAATGTTCGCGATCTGGATACGCAGTACAACATTCCTCTGCCGGAAGATCCCGCGTACGCGACCGTGGGAGGATTTGTTTTGGATCAACTCGGTTTTATTCCGCGCGGCGGAGAAAGCTTCGAGTACGGACAGTTTCGCTTCACCGTCGTAGAGATGGACGGCCGGCGCGTCGCCCGAGTGAAGATTCAGCGAGTCCGGCCGTCGAATGAAGAGAAGACCGCGGAAACTTCTCCGAGCGCCGAGACGACGGCTCGCGCGTCCAAAGCCGCCGCGGCGGAACCGTAGCAAACCGGCGAGAGTGCCAGCATGGACAACGTTCGGCGCTATGAACGTTGAGTTTCGTTCGGCCTCCAATAGACAATGAACGCGTGAGTCCACAACAGCACCGGATCGCCGATTACCTGCGGCCTAAAACGGTGGCGATGTTGTTGCTGGGGTTTTCCTCGGGCCTTCCGTTTTATCTGGTCGGCAATACGTTCGGCTACTGGCTGCGCGATGAACACACCTCGCTGACGGCGATCGGGTTTCTTTCTTGGGTGGGCATCGCCTATTCGCTGAAGTTTCTGTGGGCGCCCTTGATGGATCGCGTCGACTTGCCGTTGTTTAAGCGGCTTGGCCATCGGCGTGGATGGATGATGTTTTCCCAGATCGTCGTCGGTCTTGCGCTTTGCGCCATGGGCGCAACCGGCACGAAAGTGGGACTCGGCCGGCTTGGCGCTTGTGCGCTCATCGTCGCGTTTGCCTCATCGACACAAGACATCGTGGTCGATGCCTGGCGAATTGAATCAGCAGACGACGGAGATGAACAAGGGCTCCTCGCGTCTGCCTATCAGTTCAGCTACCGTCTGGCGCTCCTGACTACGGATTCCCTTATCCTCATCGTGGCTGCGGCCGTAGGTTGGCGCATGTCCTACGGCATCTACGGTGCGTGTATGGCCATTGGAATGTTCGCGACCTGGTTTGCAAAAGAACCGGAGCGCGCAAATGCGGTGCTGGATCAAAAAGGGCGTGAATCGCCACTTTGGCGCCGTTTCTCCGACGCCATTGTGGGACCGTTCATCGCTTTCTTCCGCACGCACGGCTGGCTCGCGCTAGCTATGTTAGCGGCCATCAGCCTCTACCGGTTGCCGGACTTCATGATGGGCCCGATGGCGAATCCCTACTACCACGACCTCGGCCTTACGAAGCAAACGGTGGGAGCGGTGCGAGGCTCCATCGGGCTAATCGCAACGTTTGCAGGCATCGCCGCAGGCGGATTCTGCTCGCTGAAGCTTGGCTACATGCGCGCCCTTGTCATCGGAGGTATTTTGCAGGCAGCTGCGACTGCCGCATTTGCGACTCTCGCGTTCGCGGGCTTGAGCATTCGTCTCTTCGCCTTCATCATGGCCGGTGACAATTTCAGTCTCAGCTTCGCCGCTGTTGCCCTTGTAGCGTATATGTCGAGCCTCACCAGCCTGGGATACACGGCCACACAGTACGCGCTCTTGAGTTCGACGTATGCTTGGCTAGGAAAGATCTTGAAAGGATTTTCGGGCGCGGCGGTCGAAAGGCTGAGCACCACGCACGGCCTCATTCACGCCTACGGCATTTTCTTTATCGCTTGCGGACTGACCGGCGTGCCCGCCGTTCTTCTGTTCGCGGCCTTGGGTTACTGGCACAAGCGGAAGCAACCGGTCCAAGCCGCTGCCTAGAAAAATGCGCCGCCCTGCGTTGCATTCGAAAAGTTTTCTTGAACTTTCCCCTGACAATGAGAGGGAACTACTTTTCGGCGAGAACCACCGGCGCTCCGCGGCCAATACTTAAGGTACGTGCAGCATTCCCTTTGTTGATCGCGATTTCCAGGTAACCGCTCGATCCCAAATAGGCCACTACTTCGCCGGCCTTGCCTCTCGCGAATGTGTCGACGAGCCTGCTTACGGCATGGGGCCCGACTTGCATTTTCAGTCCGGCGCCGTTTTGTGTCTCGCTGGACAAATCTTCGGCGCGAAAATTCGTGACGAGATTCCCAAACGGATCGATTTTCAGCACCAAACCTTTTACGCCCGCGGCTCCTGGCTTCGGCCGCGGCAGCGCCATCTTTTTGTAATCCTGAATCTCGTCGCCCATGGCCGGAGTTTGCCAGCCCTTGGAGAGCCACGCCGCCACTGGCGCAAAAACATCGCGTCCGTGAAATGTTTTGCTGAGCGGTTGGAGAAAATAGTGCTCCGCAGTGGCGTGGCGCACCACGACGTTTGATTCGCGTTCGTAGACGAGGGAGAGCACGCCGTTATCGGGCGCAATAAAATAATGATTCTGCCCGGTGACGAGCAGCGGCCGCCGTTCCGTGCCCACGCCGGGATCCACAATCACCACATGAATCGTCTTCGGAGGAAAGTAAGAGTAGGCCGCGCCGATGGCCAGCGCGCCATCCAGCAAATCGAAAGGCGTCACGTGATGCGTGATGTCCACGATGGTGACGTCCGGGTTGATTTTGAGTATGACGCCCTTTACGGTTCCGACGAGATGGTCGTCGGTACCGTAGTCTGTCGTCAAAGTAATGATGGCGTTGGCCACGAGGTTCTCCCGCCCTGGGTGTTCTGCACGCGTTGCGCGCGACGAAGTGCGAAGGCACTCCCTACACTTTGACGCTAACGGAGCCGCGCTCCGCCGTCAAGAAATCGCGCAGCGGCTGCTGTGCAATCGCCAACGGCTCCTGACAAACCGGCAGAACCCCTTGTTTTTCGTCTAGCGGCATGCCTCGATAGGAGTTCACGCCGGTGGTTAGAAAACACGGTACGGCGGAGTTTGATTGAGGCTGCTGTGGTATATTTTGGCGGCTCATCGCGTTTGTATTTCTTGTTTTCGGTCTCGGGGAGGGTTCGATGCGATTCGTCCACTTGTGGAAGAAGCTGGTGCTTGCCGCTGCGGCGGTCGCCGCGCTGTATGCAGGGAATTCCTTGCTGTCAGCGTCAGCCGAGAATCACTCCAAGGTGACTGCGGGACCTGCGGGCGACGTGTGCCCGAACGATGATAGTGGGTTGAAGCTGCCAGCCGGTTTTTGCGCGACGATTTTTGCAGACGGCATTGGCCATGCGCGGCACATGGTGGTTGCGCCGAATGGCGTGGTCTACGTGAACACATGGTCGGGCGAATACTACGGAAACGACAAGCCGCACGATGGCGGATTCCTGGTCGCGTTACAAGACAAGGCGGGCGCCGGGAAGGCCGACGTAAGCGAGCGCTTTGGAGAAACCGTACAGAGCGGCGGAGCTGGTGGCACGGGAATCGGTCTATATAAAGGATCGATTTATGCGGAGATCAACGATCGCATCGTACGATACGCGCTGGCGGCCGAGTCCATCGTGCCGAAGGATGCTCCGGTCACAATTGTCTCCGGGTTGCCTCTCGGCGGCGATCATCCGATGCATCCCTTCATTATCAATTCCGAAGGGGCAATGTTTGTGGATGTGGCGAGCGCCACGAATTCGTGCCAGCTGAAAAATCGCACGCTCAAATCGCCGGGAGCGGATCCGTGCGTGGAGCTTGAAACACGGGGCGGTATCTGGCGGTATGACGCCAATAAATCCAATCAAACTTTTTCGAAGGCGGATCGATTCGCTACCGGCATACGCAATGGGGAAGGCTTCGCGATTGACGCAAGCGGCCGCATGTTTGTGACGCAGCATGGACGCGACCAGCTGCACACGAATTGGCCTGAATTTTACAAGCCGGACCAGGAAGCGACGCTTCCCGCGGAAGAGGTGCTGCTGTTGAAACAGGGCGGCGACTATGGCTGGCCCGAGTGCTACTACGACTCGTTCGTCAAAAAACTGGTGCTGGCGCCGGAATACGGCGGGGATGGCAAGAAGCTTGGTGTATGCGCGAACAAACTCGCTCCTGCCGCGGATTTTCCCGCGCATTGGGCGCCGAATGGAATGGTGCACTACGACAAAAAAGCATTTCCTGAGCGTTATCGAAATGGCTTGTTCGTTGCCTTTCACGGTTCATGGAATCGTGCGCCCTACCCGCAAGGCGGTTACAACGTTGTTTTTCAGCCCATGTCGGGCGATCGCGCGTCCGGCGGATGCGAAATCTTTGCGGATGGATTTGCCGGCGCTGTGAAATCGCCGGATAAAGCCGACCATCGTCCGGATGGCCTCGCTGTTGGACCGGACGGCTCGCTCTATATCTCAGACGACGTGCGGGGACGAATTTACCGAATTGTTTATCGCGGCGGCGCTAGCAACGGTGCTGCGGGTGTGACTCCCTGCCCAAGCGCAACGGCTCCGGCCGGCAAAATCGTTGAAGAGGCCGCAAAACCACCCGAGGGCACGCATCCGGATGCTGGTGATGCAGCAATCGCCGCTGCTCTTCCGCAGGGAGTGACCAGCGAAATGGTAGCGCTTGGTGACCGCGTCTATCACGGCCAAGTGGGCGGAGCGGCATGCACTGGTTGCCATGGCGCGAGTGGTGGCGGCTCGCCTTTGGGCCCAGATCTGACGGGAAAGAAATGGTTGTGGAGCGATGGCAGCTACCCGGGAATCAAGAAAACGATCACCGACGGCGTGCCGCAACCAAAACAATATCGCAGCCCGATGCCGGCGATGGGGGGCGCGCAGCTAACGCCCGAACAGGTTTCGGCTGTCGCGGCGTATGTCTGGAGCTTGAGCCACAAATAGACAGCAACTCCGAGCAGAAGTGCCGGGCGGCCCGCCAAAAGTGGCCACCGCGGCCTTTGAAAGCTAGAATCGCGACTAATCAGGACTTATCGCGGGGTGTGCTTCTAACTTCGCAATGGCTGCTTTGGCGGATTCGGCAACTGTGCCGAGGCCGTCGAAGTGGATTTTTTGGTTATCGTCGAGCAAAGTGTGAAGTTCCGGCAGAGCTTCCTTCGCGTTGAGTTGAACGAGGGCGTCGATGGCTAGCACCCGCATGTCGGAACTTTTGTTGCGCAGCGTCGCAACCAATGGTGGGATCGCTGATTCGTCACCGATCGCTCCCAACGACCAAGGGACTGCCGAGTTGACGTCGTCGTCGCTCAATAGTGGAACAAGAACAGGCACCGCCCGTGGATCCTTCAATTCTCCGAGGAGGTGTACGGTGTAGTAGCGATCATCGCGGATCTGCAGTTCCGGCGACGCCTGGCCCGCGTCGTCAATCGCGCGCACAGTTCGTTTCGTGGAGCGGTCACTGAGAATATTTTTGATGACCTGAAACCCGCGGTCATCTCCCAGCCTTCCAAAAATAAACGCTGCATTACCTCGCGCCTGCATGTCGTCGTTGCTCAACCAAGGGTCGAGCTCCGGAAGGACACTGTTGTCGTGAAGCGCCACAATTTTCTCGGCTATTTCGAACTGTCGCCAGGACATCGTCGCGCTGTTAAACTGCGCAATCAGGCTGCTCGCAGACTCGACCGGTTCGGCGGCGTTGCTCGCGGAGAACTCGTAGCCCAATATGACTTCACAGCCGGCAATTTTCTGCCGGTCGCCCACTCGCAGCGGCACCTGCGGAGTTACCGCCGCATCGCCGCACCGCACCGATCGCAGCACGATCCCTTCCGGATTCTTCAGAACACTGAACCTGTATTCGCCCGGCAGCACGCGCCCGAAAGCGAACTTTCCTGCCGCGTCCATACGGCTGCCTTGCGCTCCCGACTCTTGCGATTGGATCCAGAGGATCACTCCGTCGGGAATTCCGGTCCGCGTTTTGTCCGTCTTCGCGACGCCTTGAATTTCTGCGAGGCCGCCAAGAGTCAAGCGCAGCACCACGTCCGCGTTAGTGACGTCGAACGTTGTATCTCCTTCTCCCAGGTATTCCGATTCTGCCCACGCAACACTTACGAGTTTGTAGTGCCCCGGCGGGATGTCGGGAATCACGTAGCTACCGTCCGCCATACGCGAATATGAATGCGATCGACCTTGGATCACCAGGCTATAGCAACTTGGTTTCAGCGTGCCTTCAGGACCTTCTGGCCACACGATCACGCGGAAACTTGGCTCGTGGTCATCGGCCTGAGCAGGCGGTCTCACGCGAGAGACAGAGTCCTCCTGGCACCAGGAGGGAACTGGTGCGCCGAGAATTAGAAGCAACGCTACGTAGTGAACTCGCAAACTGAGAACATCATGGACCTTGTGGCGTTACTTTTGCAATCCTAGCCTTGCACAGCCACACAGGGCCTGATAAACGCGGTTACCGCAAACTGACCGACTACCTCGCGATCCGTTTCGTTTAATGACCGCGACGCTCCATGCTATTCTGACCGGCATGAACGAATCAATATCTGACCGCGCCGCGGCTCTGCTGCAGGCTCAAACTAAAGCGAACGACCTCTTCCATGCTGTGGAAACTCGCGGTCTTATTCGCGCCAACGTTCTGGAAAGCCAGCTCAACCAGGAAATCTACGATCTCGCCCAGGAGATGTTTGGAATTTCCACTTACTGGCACAAGCGCATTGTTCGCGCTGGCCGCAATACGCTTGCCCCGTATGAGGAGAACCCGCCCGACTTGACGGTGGGCGAGGATGATATTTTGTTTCTTGATTTGGGGCCCGTCTTCGAGGAGTGGGAGGCCGATTTTGGAAGAACGTTTGTTCTCGGCTCCGACCCCGCGAAGTTGAAGCTTCGCGATGACATCGCCAAGGGCTTTCTCGAAGGCAAAAAATATTTCCACGAACATCCCGACATCAAAGCCGATGAACTATACAAGCACGCGCAGAAACTGGCGCGCGACTTTGGCTGGGAATATGGCGGTCCTATCGCAGGCCATTTGATTGGGCAGTTTCCGCACGAGAGAATCCCCGGCGATAAAGTAACACTGTACGTTCACCCCGATAATCCGAACAGAATGCGAGATCTCGATGCCGCAGGGCAGGAGCGCCACTGGATATTCGAGATCCACTTTGTAGACCGCTCGCGCGGGATTGGCGGATTTTACGAAGAGTTGCTCACCGTCGGCTAAAGAAGAAACGCAGAGCTCGGTAGAAATCTGAACGCGCAGACTGACTGCGAGCGCATTAATCGAAACGCAAAGCCACCAAGGGGTCGAGGGCCGCGCCACGACGAGCTGGCAAGTAACACGCCGCAAAGGCGACCGCCAGAAGAACGCCGGCCGAGAAGAGCAGCGGCGCGGCTTCCAAACCGTGCACTTCCGACAAAAAGGCCGTAAGCACGCGGTTCATCGCGACAGTAATCATCAGACCAATAACAAGCCCTGCGCAGCTTAGCCTGAGACCGCGCAGCAGCACACCGGACAAGACTTGATTACTTGTGGCGCCGAGAGCCATGCGAATGCCGATTTCATGTGTGCGCTGGATCACCGCGAACTCCATGACTCCGTAAACGCCAAGAGCGGCAAGCAGCAATCCAAATCCACCGAAAAAGCTCATCACGCGCGCACCGAGCCGGTCTCTTTCGAGGCTTTCGGAATAGTAGCGATCCATAAACGAAATATCGTAGACGGCGAGCGATTTGTCCGCATGCCAGACGGCTTGCTTAATGCTGGTGACAAGCGCCGGCGAATCCGACTGCACGCGCACCATCAGATAGATTGTATCCGCGGCGGCGGTTCCAGCATTTTGCGCGTAGGGAAGGTACCAGGTTTCGCGCGGGTCGCCAGGATCGCCCGCATCGTGCACATTGCCGACGATGCCGATTACGGTAAGCCAGGGAGCATTCGGACGGTCCATGCGCAGGCGTTTGCCGAGAGCGTCGACATTAGGCCAGAAACGCTGGGCCATGTCTTTGCTGACGATGGCGACCGGCTGCCCGCGCTCGTTGTCGAGATCAGAGAAAGCACGGCCGCGCAGGATCGGGATATTCATAGCGTGAAAGATATCGCTGCTGACTAAACGATGGTTAACGATAAAGTCCGCGCTTCTTCCGCTGATCTCCGTGCCCTCGATGATTATCGGCGCGCCCCAAGTGCCTCCTCCTAACGGATTCACGGTGGTGGTGGCTGCAGCTGCGACACCGGGCGTGGAACGGGTGGCCTGGAGCATGCGGTCGACCAGAACAGTGCGGCGGGGGCCGGGTGGATAGTCGATTTGCGATGGCGTGATTTGCATGGTGAGAAGTTGGTGAGGCTCGAAACCGAGGTCGCGCGTTTGTAGGCGGCGGAAATGTTCGGTCATCAGCGCGGCTCCCGCGGTTAGCACCAGCGCTAGAGCGGTTTGCGCGATGACGAATCCATTGAGGACGCGATGCGCGGTGCGGGTTCCACCGGAACCGGATCGTCCGGCTTGTTTAAGAGCATTCGCCGAATCGTCTCGCGCGTGGCCGAGACCAGGAAATAGTCCCGCGAAGATTCCTGCGAGCAGCGAGAGCACCAGACCGAAGAGCAAGACGCGATGGTCAAGTTCAGGAGCGGGCATTCCCAGTTGCAGGCGAAAATCGGACGGGAGAAGTGTGGCCAGATAGCGATTCAGCCACGATGATAAGAGAAGGGCGCAGCCGCATCCTGCGGCGGCTAACAGCAAGCTCTCGGTCATGGTCTGCTGAAGCTGGCGCGCGCGGCTGGCGCCGAGAGCCGCGCGAATCGCAAATTCTCGGGCGCGGACGGCGGAGCGCGCGAGAAGCAGGTTGGCGACATTGACGCAGGTAAGCAGCAGTAGAAAACCGACCACGCAAAGAAGCGCGAACATAGTGCGCTCCTGATTGTCGTTCAGGTTTTCGCGAAGCGTGATGCTGGTTACTTGATATCCCGGCGGTGTGGCGGAATAAGTTTCCTTAATTTGCGCAGTTACTTGAGCGAGCGATTCACGCGCCTGCTGAGGCGTGAAACCGGGCTTGAGGTGGGCAAAGACGGCGAACTCGCGTGCGGGATCCGTGCGGTCGACGGCGAAGGGAAGCCAGATGTCCGCGTCGTAGGGAAAATTGAATCCACGAGGCATGACGCCCACAATGCGGAAAATCTGATTATCCAGGGTGACGCTCTGCTGCAGTACTGAAGCGCCGCCTCCGAAGCGACGCTGCCAGAGGCGATCGCTGATAATTGCGACGCCGCTTCCCAGTCCCTTGCTTTCTTCCTGCGGCAAGAAGTCGCGACCGAAGATGGGTTGCACTTTAAGCGTGGAGGACCAACCCTCGGATCGGTAGACCACGCTGATTCGCTCGGGCTCGGTGCCGCCAGCGAGGGTCAGGCTATCGCCGGAGAGAGCGACCATGCCATCGAAGGCCGATGCCGTTTCGCGGAACATCACCACGTGGGGACTGTGCATCCCGAAAGTGCTTAGATGGCCGTCGGGCCCGCGATTGGAATCGAGGATGCGCAGAGTGCGGTCCGGATCGGCAAGAGGGAGAGTGCGGAAGAAGATAGTGTTTACAAGGCTGAAAATGGAGATGTTCGCGCCCAGGCCGAGGGCCAACGTGAGGATCGCCACCGCAGTAAACATCGGCGCACGGCGGAGGAGTCGGAGTGCGTAGCGTAGATCTTGCCAGAGGCTTGACATTCGATTACCTAGGTTACTAGACGCGGCAACGCGGACTTTGTTTCCACTTCGCGGGGCAGGGAACCCGGCAGCGAGCCTACTCCGGAATATGGCTCCTGAATCGCGCGGCAGGGTTCTCTAGAGAGGGCGTAACCGAAAATCAGGTATATATATCTAAGCCCGGTATGTACATAAGGTTTCTGCGAGCGGGTCAATGTTCGCTATTCCCACTGATCCGATGAGGTCATAGGCCATGTGCAGAAATATAAAAACGCTCTTCAACTTTGAGCCACCTGTAACGAATGAAGAAGTCAGAGCTGCTTCGCTCCAATTTGTTAGAAAGGTCAGCGGCTTTAACAAGCCATCGAAAGCCAACGAAGTCCCGTTTCAGACCGCCATCGACGAAATCGCTGATGTTGTGAGTCGCCTTCTCCATTCGCTCGAGACCAATGCACAGCCGAGGAATCGCGAAGAAGAGATGCTGAAGTTGAAGGCTCGCGCAGCCGAAAGATTCGGCGCTTGAATTGGCAAGGTACGCCACGCCCTAACGACGATGATCAGAAAACGTTGCGAGAATTGATCGAGGAGAAAAAGTCATGACGACGCGTCCACCATTGCCGCCCTTTACTCTCGAAACGGCGACTCAGAAAGTTCGGCTTGCGGAAGATAGCTGGAATTCGCGCGAGCCTGAGAGGGTCTCGCAAGGTTACGCGTTCGACTCCAAGTGGAGGAACCGGTCCGAGTTTGTGACTGGCCGGCAGGAGATAGTTGCTTTCCTTACACGCAAGTGGGCGAAAGAGTTGGACTACCGGCTGATCAAAGAACTTTGGGCTTTCACTGGAAATCGCATTGCCGTGCGTTTTGCGTATGAGTGGCACGACGACTCAGGGAATTGGTACCGCTCGTACGGCAACGAAAATTGGGAATTTAACGAAGATGGCTTGATGCGTACGAGGTTTGCATGCATCAACGATCTTCCCATCAAAGAATCAGACCGCAAATACCACTGGCCGCTCGGAAGGCGCCCTGACGAACATCTAGGACTGAGCGACCTTGGTTTGTAAAAAGGTCGCTCAGTCCTATTTTCAACCGGTTAGTTGCCGTATGAACTAGTTCTGTGTCTTTTTCTTTGGCGTTGCTTTTGCTCCGGCCCCTCCAACTTTGGGGCTGAGCAGCGTCAAGGAGTCTTCGGCGTTGAATGGGAACTGGCGAACGGACTGTTGACCTGTGCTGCTCAACGTGATGTCCACGCGCCGGTTCTGGGCTAGTGTAACAATCCTCAGGTTGGCCAGGATTTTGTCCTTCTGTTCCTGGGTCAAGTTGGGATGTTGTTCGACCAGTGCTTTTACCTGATCTTCCGTCATGTTTTCTTCTTCGCCGAACGCTTTGACTTGCAGGCTGTCCGCCGGAATGCCAAGTCCAACGAGGAATTGTTTGGTGATCTCCACGCGGCGCTCGGAGAGTGCCTGGTTGTATTCCGGAGTGCCGCGCTTATCCGCATGGCCCTCAAGAACGAGATGTGCATCGGGTTTGAGTGCGAGATATTCCTTGAAGTCATTGGCCAGTGAAGTGAGTGTCTTTTGCTGGCTTTCGACCAAGCCTACGGTTGGCCGTCCAGGTGAAGGCAGAGCCGTCGGGAAATAGATGCTGCGGATGGCTAGCCTTGCTTCTACCGCAGGAGGCGGAGGCACTTCTACGCTGAATTGAGCTCTGCAGTCCGCTGAGCCGCCGCGCCCATCATTGACGGATCCGGTTACCGTGTAGCTTCCGGACGTTAGGCCGGTAGTGTCAACCTGAACCTGGGCTCCGGACCCTGAGACTTGTCCGCCGCTCGATTGCCACGAGAAGGTCAAGGGATCGTTGTCGGGATCGTTCGCACTGGCAGTGACGCGCACACTGCCACCAGGACGAACTGAACTCGGATCTGCGGAGCAGCTTATTGTAGGTGGACGATTGGGCCGAGGCTCTACTTTGATATCCGCCGTGCAGCTCGTGTTGCCGCCGCGCCCGTCAGAGACACCCGCTGTAACTGTGTAGGTGCCTAATGCAAGGCCGTTGGAACTCCAACGGACCTGCGCGCCCGTGCCGTCAACGGAGCCGCCTGTGGCTGTCCAAGTATAAGTAAGTGTGTCGTTGTCGGGATCGCTGGCGTCCGCATGCACTGATACAACTTCAGCCGAGCCAAGGAAAACCGAGGCCGGGCTGGCTGAACAGGAAGCTGTGGGGGGATGATTGGGCGGCGGCGGAGGCGCTCCGCCAAGCCGGAATAGGATACCGGCTTGGTATCTGAAATTGCTCTGGTTGTTGTTGCCACCAGTGAAGCCGTTGCCAAATCGAGTCAGGACATAATCGGCCTGGATTGGCCGAAGAGTGAAATGTTTGGTAAGCGGGATATCGATGCCGCCGCCGATTATGAAATCAAACGCATTGTTGCTAGGGGACTTACTTGCGGCGACGCAGCCGGTTATAGTGTTGCAATCCGAGAAGAGATTTCCGTAGAAATTTGAGTGAGCTCCACCGAACAATGCCTCAACGAACGGCTCGAAATGCTTCTTGCGAGCTTTTATGATCGGACCAATGTTGTAGGTGAACAGGTTCCCTTGCGCCGTAATGAGGCAGTTCGTCACACCAGGGCATGCCGGGTTCCCCGCAGGAATGGTAAGGCTGTGGTTATCGCTGCCATAGCCCTCGAATTCAAACTCAATTCCAACGTGCCTGTTGAAGTAAAATGCAACTCCGCCGCCGCCCCCGTTCAACGAGAAAGGCTGGATGATGTTGTTGTTCTGCGGATTGGCGTGGATGTAGGAATAGTCGAACAAAATCTCCGCCTTTGGGTTGTCCTGAGCAAAGGCCATCGTTCCAAACAGCAAAACAATCACGGATAGAATTGCGGCTCTGATTTTCATTTCTCTTCTCCTAATGGCTCACAGGCTAATCGCCTGGATACTAAAGCAGTTCATGAAGTGCTTTTTGGTACTCGGGCTATAGAACGGTTACGGTAGATCTACTTCGACTTCTCCCAAGCGAACACGTCATGGAAGTTGCGAGTTTGGTGGAAGTTAAAGACCATGTGAACTGTCAAAAATGACAGAGAGGGAACAAGTCTGTGCTGTTCGCGGCGACGAAGTCGGGCGAGCTTGGCTCCATTCATTAACGGTGCGCATGAAGTCTCACGACTCCGCTTGACCAAGAGTTTGGAGATCGCAACGGGCGGACGATTGTCCTCGAAGGCTGGTGGAGTCCATCGCTGCTTTTTTGTGCGGCAGTGTTCTCGATGGCGGATTTTGCGTCCAAGTTACTGGTAGCGTACTTTGCGCTTTGGGCTAAAACTGTGGCTCCTTGTAGGTGCCCTCAGAAACGCTAGTTGGAGCAGCCGGTTCATTTCTCAGCCAAACCAACATTCTCCCCCCCCGTTTTTCGTAAACACTGATTCTAAAGGGAGTTGAAGTCGTGTGTTTTCAGGTAGATATGTAAGTGTTGATTTCGCGGGAGGTAGTGGCGAGCCACAGCACAGCGAAGAATGAGCGGACGAGCTGATATTTGGGTAAAGGGGTACCGCCGGGCAGTTCTTGCGGAGATTGCTTGAGGAGGTGGGGTATACCCCGTGCGTAACGAGAAGTGTCGGCAATTGATTGATAAGAAATGGCTTGCAGCGCTTTCTGCGTGACCAGGAAGTGGCCCTCGGACCTCGGGATAAACGGGTGCCCCTACGGCTTCGCTCAGGCCACGAGAGTGGTGATTGACGTGAGAAGAAAGAGGAGCAAATAAACGCAGAGGCACCCCGACCCGGCCGGGATAGACGCCGTGCGCAGGGAGTTCGTGGACGCAGTAGGGCGCGAGATGTGAAGAGAGCGTGAGTCTTAAAATGGGAAGGGCAAGCGGATTGGAAGTCGATGTTCACGCCACATTTTAGCGCAACTAGTGATAACTTGTCAAGGTCTTTCTTATCTAGTAATGATTCGAACGGGGCACGCATCTGACGTAAGTCAATAAGAGGATTGGGGATGTACGGAGATATGGTGCGCGAAAATGGCGTTGTGTGAGTTTTGGCTAAGACAGGTGGGTTCCGAGGGAAGCGGCGCCGAGGCCCACGCCGTGAAAATCGCAGGGATGCCGCACCTCAATGATCTCTGGCCCACCGGTCCTCCCTCGCAGATACCACAGAACGCTTATTAATCTACGGCAATAGATGTGCTGACTAGCGCCTCCAATACTTCCGCACTAGGGAGGTTGGAATATGAGTGTGCTACGTACGTACGACTTATTCGAAGTCATGCCTGGCGGTGATTTAATGTGGAGAGCAAAAATCGAAGGCCACGAGGCTGCCATTCACCACTTGCAACAAGCCGCTAGAAGAAACGCGAACGAGTTCAGGTTGATGCACATTCCCACCAAGACAGTCATTGCCACGATCAACGTTAAAGCCGATTGAAACTGAGTGTCGGCTCTGAAACTTCAGTGCCTTGATGTTCTTCGCTCCTTAATCCGAAATCCGAGCCGACAACTGACACGCGCCGTCGAGTTTGGATAGAGGTACCGCTACGCTGAGGGCGCTTCCTAAGAGGGGTGCAGATAGCCTTTAGTCCAAGTCCCCACATTGACGACGAAGGCAGAGGACCATAAGAAAGTGCAGGTCCGGTACTGTTAGTTTTAACAGTATTCCGTCCTATAACCCGCACATATCCTCTCGAAACTCGCTGACTTACCGCTCATGCAGAGACGGGGGTCGTTCAGACTCAGGACAGGCCCTATGAGTTTGAACAGAAAGAAAATAGACCTTTCTAGATCTGCCACGAGGAGAGAAAGATTGAAGCTGCGTGGAGTAAAACGAACAATCTTGTTTGTGTTTGCTGCGTTGCCGCTGATTTCCTGCGGACCTGGGCAGCAGTCGAGCGGCCTTGGCGGTCCTACTCCGGAAGAGACTCGGCAAATTGCCAAGGATGCGTTTATCTATGGATTTCCGATGGCGACCAATTATCAAACCATGTACAAGCAGGCCATCGACCTCGGCAATCCTGACTATCGTGCGCCGTTCAATGTCTTGGCCAACTCCGCGAACTTAGCCACGCCGGACGACAAGTTCGTGGTGACTCCTAACTCGGATACCCCCTATTCCTTTCTCTGGTTGGATCTGCGCGCGGAGCCTGTCGTTGTGACCATGCCGAAGATCGAAAAGAACCGCTACTACAGCGGCCAGATCATCGATCTTTATACCTTCAACTTCGCGTACTTGGGCACCCGCAGCTACGGCAACGACGGCGGAGCGTTCCTGATTGCGGGACCGGGCTGGAAGGGCGACGTACCAAAGGGTGTGAAAGCGGTGTTTAATGCGGAGACGGATCTCAGCTACATTATCTTTCGCACGCAACTCTTCAATCCTGCCGACCTCAACAACGTGAAAAAGATCCAGGCAGGTTACAAAGCCGAGCCACTTAGTGAATTCCTGAGCCAGCCTTCGCCAGTCGCCGCTCCCTCGATCCATTGGCCAAAACCAGCCGCTGATATGCTAACGTCGCCTGCGCTCTTCACGTACCTGAACTTCATGCTTCAGTTCTGTCCCACCAATTCTTCAGAAACAGCGTTGATGGAACGCTTTGCTAAGCTCAACATCGGTGCGGGAAAGACTTTTGATTTCGCGAAGCTCTCTACGGAACAGCAGAAGGCCGTAAATGAGGGTATTACCGACGCTGGAAATGAAATGAACGACCTGATGAAACAAATCAATGCCGAAACAGTTTCCAGCTCCGACCTCTTCGGCGCGCGCGCTTTCATGAAAAACAACTATCTGTATCGTTATGCAGGGGCCAAGTTGGGGCTTTACGGCAATTCTGGCGACGAAGCCATCTATCTCGCATACTTCGTCGACGCAAGCCACGCTCCGCTCGACGCTTCCAAAAACAACTATGAGTTGCGCTTTCCCAAGGGGCAGTTCCCACAGGCACACGCTTTTTGGTCCCTCACCATGTACGACGGCAAGAGCCAGTTTTTAGTCGCTAATCCGCTTAAGCGCTATCTGCTGAACTCCACCATGCTGAAGACCTTCAAATTTGGAGTAGACGGATCTCTGACATTTTATGTACAGAAATCCTCTCCGGGTGCAGCGAAAGAGGCTAACTGGCTGCCCGCGCCTGATGGACCTTTTTACGCGATTTTAAGAATGTATATGCCGGCGCCGGAAGTCATAAACGGCACATGGAAAAAACCGCCTCTGCAGCCTGTGGCCGCGAATTAGTCTCACCTTATGAAAAGAAACTGCCACAGCGAATGGATGAACGGAACGATGAAAGCAAACGTACGGCTGATGCCGTTGTGCTTTTTTTTTCTCATTCGTTCGTTGAGTGCGCCCGTAGCCTTCAGCCAAACCAAGACGGCTTCGCCTAACCATACGAATCAAGCGCCGGCGGCCCCGAGTCTTCAGGGCGTTCCGTGGACGGGCGATTTTGACGAGATGTTGCAGCCACGCCGCTTCATTCGGGTTCTTGTGACTTACTCCAAGTCGCATTACTACGTGATTAACGGCGTGCAGCACGGAAGCGCGTATGAGTACTTTAAGGCGTTTGAAGATTGGGTCAATCTTAAATATCCGCAAAAAATCAAGAATACGCGGTTCCATGTTGTGTTCGTGCCTGTCTCTCGTGACCAGATGCTGCCCCGGCTTTCGGAAGGCAGGGGGGATCTCGCTGTCGGCACGTTGGAGATTACGCCGGAGCGCTCGAAGGTGGTTGATTTTTCGGATCCCGTGGTCACTGGAGTAAAAGAGATCGCTGTGACCGGGCCTCACTCTCCTGTTCTTCATTCCATCAATGATCTTTCGGGGCAGGAAGTCTTCGTCCGCAAGAGTTCCAGTTATTGGGAACGGCTCAATGCGCTGAATGCTCGGTTCAAAAGTCAGGGTAAGGCGCAAGTAAAACTGCGCCTAGCTCCAGAGAATCTCGAAGATGAAGATCTTCTGGAGATGCTCAACGCCGGGCTGGTTTCGATTGTGATTACAAAAGCCTATCTCCCCAAGGTATGGGCAAACATCTATACGAATATTCGCGCCAATTCAGGCGTTGTTCTGGATGACTCCGGGCAGATCGCGTGGGCTATGAGGAAGAATAGTCCGAAGTTGAAGGAAGTGATCGACCAGTTCGTGAAGACTCACAAACAGGGGACGGTTTTCGGAAACTCCGTGATTGGGCGATACGCGCAGAGTGACAAAATGCTGAAAAATGCGATTGCACCGGGCGAATTGAAAAAATTTCAAGATACCGTCTCACTGTTTCAAAAATATGGTTCTCAGTACAATCTCGACTATCTATTGATGATGGCGGAAGGGTTCCAGGAATCGACGCTCAATCAAAATGCGAAGAGCGGTGTCGGAGCTGTGGGCATTATGCAGTTGATGCCAGCAACAGGCGAGCAGATGAAAGTCGGCGACATCCATCAGAAGGAAGCCAATATTCACGCCGGCGTGAAATACATCAGGTTTATGGTCGACAAGTATTACGCCAATGAGCCGATGGATGACACAAACAAACTGCTGTTTGCGTTCGCGGCCTATAATGCGGGTCCTGGCAGAATTCATTCCTTGCGCGAGGAGGCTGCGAAAAAGGGACTTAATCCAAATGTCTGGATTGGCAATGTGGAGTTGGTCGCCGCAGAAAGGGTTGGAATGGAGACGGTCACGTACGTCGCAAATATCTATAAATATTACGTCGCTTACAAATTGGTAGCCGAGCAAGAAGAAGAAAGGAAGAAAGCGAAGGAATCTTTACAAAAGTAATCCCGATCTCTACTTGTCCCGTACGAGAACCTGTCTGGAACGAGGAATTGTCGGACATAATTGATTCGCAGTTCCCTGGAGGGGGAAAAGATGAATAAAAAGAGAGTAGTTTGGATGATGCTACTGGCGTTGCTGGCTTTTGCACCAGCTGGGTGGTCCCAAGATGCGACGCCACCCAAGAAAGCTGCGAAACCGGCCACCACATCACCTGCCGCAGCTAATCAAAAGACGAATATTCAAGCCTATATTCAGCTTCTGCGCTCCGATGTGCGTCAGCAGAAAGACGAGATCATGGGAGCGGTCATGCTGCTAAGTGCGGCTGATGCGGCAAAATTCTGGCCAATCTATTCCGAATACGAGACGGAATTGACCAAATTGAATGACCAAAGGGTGGCGAACATCCACGAATATGCCGTTAATTATGCGCAGATGACGGATGCAAAGGCCGACGAGCTGGTTCAGAACGCGATGGCTTATCAGAAGCAGCGTGGCGAGCTACTTGCAAAATACTACGATCGTGTCAAACAGGAATTGGGAGCGATTACGGCGGCGCGCTTTATTCAAGTTGAACACCAATTGCTTTCGATTATCGATCTTCGCATTGCTGCGGAATTGCCGATTGTAGGAGCGGGCTCGTGAATTCGATGAGAAGGAGAGAGGGAATGCGAAAGGGAATTAGCTGGGCCGCAACAATCCTGTTGGTGCTCGCAACCGCATGCCAGGCCACGGGCGCTCCGCAGAACGTGAAGAGGATTACGGTTCCGGCCGGAACACGGATCTTGATACGAATGATCGATTCCATCGACACTACCAAGCAAAAAGCGGGGTTTCGGTTCACAGCAAGCCTGGAGACAAACCTGCAAGCAGAAGATGTCGTGGTGGCCCCGAGAGGCTCGACAGTGTACGGCAAGCTAATTGCGGCTTCCTCGTCCGGCAAATTTAAAGGCAGCTCCGAACTCGTTTTAGAACTGACCGATATTGTGATCAATAAAAACACCTATCCGCTTCTCACCAGCACGTATGAGATCAAGGGGAAGGGCGAAGGTGGGAACACTGCGAAAAAAGTTGTTGGAGGCGCGGGGCTGGGCGCGCTTATCGGCGGGATTGCTGGAGGGGGAAAAGGAGCCGGGATTGGCGCGCTCATCGGCGTTGCCGGTGGAACAGCCATCGCCGCTTCCAAAAAAGGTGAGCAGTTGTCGATACCGAGCGAGACTCTGCTGGAGTTTCGACTCGAACAACCAGTGGCCCTGCCGGTCTCAAGGTAGCTGCGGCCCGGCGAGACACGCCGCCGCTCCAAGGAAATGAGGCTGTTGCAAACTTGAGAAGCGGAAGTACAATAACTGCAGTTAGAGCGGGCGTCGTACAATGGCAGTATAGAAGCTTCCCAAGCTTCGGACGTGGGTTCGATTCCCATCGCCCGCTCCATAATTCCTTGGTTCAACCCGAACGTATCGGTAACAGATCGTGCCGGCTAGATCGGTAACAACGTCGGGCCAAACGGGTTTTCGAGTGGCTCAACCTCGGCGGGCACTTCATCTCCAGAGCTTCGTGAGGACGACCTGGTTTCAGATCTCCGGTAAGCGCTAGCGTTTGCCAGTCAACAAATAGATTTAACGGCGTTTGGTACAGGGGCGCTGTGAAGTTGCGTAACGAAACCGCGTATTCCCGGATTAAGGTTTTCCCACGGCGAGGGCTCCGTGGATGCTCCCTCCTCGACTGCAGCTCGTTTAATGGACTGAACCTCACAAAATGTAATTACTGTGAGCTAGCTGTTCCTCACCTTCCGCCCATCCCAGTGTAGTGCGAATTTGTGATTGCGGTTGCGGTTAAGGACGCAAATTCGTGGCCACGCATGGAAGAGAGCTCTGGACTCTGGCCTTTCGTCCTTCCAATAGCCTGAAGCAGGTCAGGCAGTGACGGCGTGCCCATACGAAATTGAATGATCCGCTCAGATTCAATTGAAAGGGTGACCATCGATGCTTAAGGGCTTCAACTACCCGCTCACACCGAAAGGCAAGTCGACTTTGAATCCACCGCCTCCCTGGCACTACTCCGCAGATTTCCTCGAGATTGAGTTCTGGGCAGACCCTGCCGCCGTTGCGGCGGTACTACCTCGGGGTCTTGACGCTGATCGCTCTGCAAATGGCCGCGCCGGTGCATTCTTCTACGATTGGCAATTCAGCGGAAGTAACGAGGAATATCTTGATCCAGCGCGTTACCAGTATCGCGAGTTCTTCATTCTCGTGGATGCATTGTTCGAGGGCAAGCCCGTTGCTTATTGCCCCTACATTTTTGTCGACAACGATGCCGCCATTGCTCGTGGCTGGAGTCAGGGCTATCCAAAGCGTTTAGGGCAGGTGTTTCAGACTCGGTATTACGCCGCCACGGGAAAAGCGGGTCCGGTCCTTGCGCCGGGTTCGAAGTTTGCCGGGTCTGTCACATCGAGCGGGCACCGGCTTGCCGAAGGACTCGTCACGTTGAAGGAACCGGTGAAGGACATGTCTGTTTTGAAGCAGGCACCAATCGTGAACCTCCTGCACACTCCGCGTCTCGCTGCCGACGAGCAGGACAAGCCAGCGGTTCACGAGCTTGTCGAGAATGTGCCGCACGATGTGAAGATCGAACAGGCTTGGATAGGAGAAGGTTCTCTTTCGCTGCCCGTTTGCCGCGGCGAAGAGATTTCGGATTTAGCGCCAGTACGCTGCGGTAAAGGGATTCGAGCGTCTCTCGCTTACATCGTGGACGACCTCAAAACGCTTAAGGATCTAAGGTAAATGGATGTGGCAGTTTTTAGTATCGAGGTAACGTGAATGCCGCTCTACACCGCGATCACACAGGATCCGCTACCGGATGAAACTAAAGCTAGAATCGCAAAGGAAATCACAAGCATGCACAGTGCGGTGATGAAGGTTCCGATCAGTTTTGTTCACGTAATCTTTCTTTCCTACCCAAAGGGATCCGGATATAGCGCCGGCAAAGAGGGCCCCACTGCATCTCTGAATTGCACTTTGCGAAGCGGCCATACGGTTGATGAAAAGACGGATCTTCTAAAGCAGTTATGGCCGATGTTTCAGAGCCTGGGTGCGGTGGCGACCGATCAACTGGTGATTTCTCTCCAAGAGATTCCCTCGAGCAATGCAATGGAGATGGGACAGATCATGCCAGCCGTCACGCACGATTAGCCTGCATGGAACTTGCAAAATCCTTCATGTCCTCTACACATCCGGTTCGACTTGTGGTCGCGGCCAGAGTACGACGGTCAAAGTCATAACTCCCTGGGCAGGATGAACGACCCGTCCGCCGATGTCGCCAGAACCGGAAGGACCAGTCATCAACACCGAATAGGCTGTGGTCCGAAACGCCGGATGCCGGTATGCGATATTCACATTTTCGACAACTCGACGAGGTCGAAGGTATGCGTGGATACATGCTCACGTTCGGGAGTCGCTTCTGCAGCAATAAATTTGTTTCGGATATGGTGAGTACAGCTGCCCGAGGGAACAACAATGTATTCGAAGCGGGAGAAAAGCTTTACAAAATGTTCTTCCGTCGCGCGACTATCTTCTTCGCAGCCGGAGTTCGCCATCGGCTGGCCGCAGCAGGTCTGTTCGATGGGGTACTCAACTTCCACTTCAAGACGCTCAAGCAACTCAAGCGTAGCAATCCCTACTTCCGGATAAAACGTATCGATATAGCAGGGAACCACTAACGCTACTTTCATTTGGCCTCCCGTTCGGCCATTCGATAAATTCTTCCGTGGGCGCCGCCCTGCACTGGAAGGCCTCCCGGCGAAAGTTGAGTCTCCGGCGCTCAGTGAAAGAGATTGGTTTTCGCCAAATCGATCAATTCGTCGCCGCGGCCGTTCATGACGGTGCGAAGCATGTACAGGCTGAAGCCTTTGGCTTCCTCAAGGGTGATTGTGGGCGGCATGGCAAGCTCGAGCCGGTGGGTGAGAACCTCGATGAGCGCCGGACCCTTGTGCGAGAGGGCAGCTTGCAAGGCCGGCCGGAGTTGTTCGGGACGTTCGACGCGGACGCCGAACATGCCCATCGCTTCCGCGACCTTCGCAAAGCTTGGGTTCTTCAGATCCGTGCTGAACGTGACATAGCCGCTGCTTTTCATTTCGACTTCGACGAATCCCAACGCGCCGTTATTGAAGACCACAACCTTCACGGGTAGTTCCATCTGATTCAGTGTCAAAAGGTCTCCGAGGAGCATGGCTATGCCGCCGTCGCCCGAGAAGCTGATAACTTGGCGGCCGGGAAATGCGGCTTGCGCGCCGATTGCTTGTGGCATCGCATTCGCCATCGAACCATGATTGAAAGAGCCCAGGATCCGGCGCTTGCCGTTCACCTTGAGATACCGAGCCATCCAAATGACCGGCGTTCCCACGTCGCAGGTGCAAACGGTATCCTCGGCGGCAACTTCGCTAATGGTAGCGGCGACGAACTCGGGGCGAAGAGGCGAAGTGCCTTCTTTGCCGGTGGCGAGTGCGTCGAGATCTTTTCTCGTCCGAGCATAGTGAGAGAGGGCTTTATCCAAGTGGCTGCGATTGGCTTTATCGGAAAGCAGTGGGAGGAGAGCTTGCAGAGTGCTTTTCACGTCGCCAATCAATCCAATCTCGACGTGCGTCCGGCGGCCAATCTGCTCGCCGCGGATGTCGACTTGGATTACTGTGGCTTTCTCTGGGTAGAACTGGCGATACGGGAAGTCCGTTCCGAGCATTAACAGGACATCCGAATCCATGATCGCGTGATATCCCGATGAAAATCCGAGAAGCCCCGTCATTCCGACGTCATAGGGATTGTCGTACTCGATGAATTCCTTGCCTCGATAAGCGAACACGATCGGTGCTTTCAGCTTCTCTGCGGTGGCGATGAGTTCGTTGTGTGCTCCTTTACAGCCTGCGCCCCCGAGAATTGTGATTTTCTTGGCATCGTTCAGCGTATCGGCGGTTCGCTTTAGCTGATCTCGGTTAGGAGTCACGGAATATGTGTTGTCGTCGACGGCTATGGCCAAAGGACTTTGCGAACACTGACTGGCCATGACAGTGCCCGGGATGACGACGACCGCGACCGAACGTTTGACGATCGCCGTGCGCATCGCTGTCGCTAGAACACGGGGAAGTTGATCTGGTTCGGAAACAAGAGCGCAGTAATCACTGCATTCTTTGTAGAGGATCTCCGGATGAGTTTCTTGAAAGTAGTTGTTGCCGAGTTCGATGCTCGGAATTTGAGCTGCGATTGCAAGCACCGGCACGCGGCTGCGATAACAGTCGAACAGCCCATTAATAAGGTGCAAGTTTCCGGGGCCGCAACTGCCGGCACATACGGCCAGCTGGTCGGTCAGGTGAGCCTCGGCGCCCGCGGCAAACGCGCCGGCTTCTTCATGTCGGACGTGAACCCATTCGATGCCTTCGTTGGTGCGAATGCTATCCGTGAACGCGTTAAGGGAATCTCCGGATACGCCATACACACGGCTGACGCCGGCATCGAGCAGCATTTGAACGAGGATTTCGGCCGTTTTCATTACTAAGAGTCTCCTTGGCAATGGTCGGAAAGGGGTCGATTGCCAGCCCCGTGGGTCGCATTGGCTTCCGCAAAATCCAAGACTGTTCCTATGACGCGCAATGCGCAGGCTCGCATCTGAGGCACAAGCTGTAAACGTGAGGAACGGCTAGCTCACAGTGAGTAACGCGGCGCCACTAAGGAGCGGCGCGGACACAAATCGAAACGATGTGTAAACAGATTTTCCCACGTACTGCAACAGCTGGGGATTCCTCTGAAAGAACGCTCAGTATCGGCAGCAAACCCTTGGGACATTCTGCCAAGGCGGGCGGATTTGCCGTGCTCGTCACTGTGAGCTAGCCGTTCCTCACATTACGTATTTTATCGAAGGGTGCAAACGTCCCTCTCCGGACGGAGATCGTGGTCACCCCTAGCTCACACTTGCGAATTCTGCTGGTGATTCCCGCCGAACGGCGCCGAGAAATTACCCGGCAGTTGCAGCCTCTGAACGCGGAACTCGTTTTCGCTGACCCTTCCGGCCAAACCGAGGAGGGGATCGAGGAAGACGACATTTTCCAAGTTGCGATTCTACCGGCGACGCTCAATGACACGGCATGGTGGAAACTGTGGGGCGTGCTGGGACTGCTTAACAAGCGCCCCGCGATACTGGTATACGCGCGGGAAACTAGTTTTCAGCTTTGGTCTGGAGTACTCGAATCAGGCGGATACGACGTCATTGTTGAACCATTTTCCGATGCGGAAATCCGCAATGCAGTGCGGCGAGCGGCGGAGAGTTTTGAAGAACGATTGTCAAATGGTTTCTGAGCGAACGCGATGAGCTGTTTGAGAATAGGCGTCTGCACGTTCCTGATGATTGGGTTGTTGTCGGGGGGAGCTTCATCGCCCAGGGCTCGCGTTCCAGCGTTGATTCGCGTCATAGATGAGAAGCGCGACGAGCTTTCACAGTTCTTCAAGAAGTATATCGGGTTGAGCGACGATCAAATCAGAGCCATCCGTAATGGACAATAGGTAGCAAAGATACTGGACTCACCGACGGCGGACGAGGTGTTTGTGTTCGGTGTAGTGTACGTCCGATCTACGCCAGAGGAGTATCTGAAGCTGGCGTCAGACATCGAGGCGCTGAAGAAGCTACTGCACTATCTGGCCATCCGTAAATTCAGCGATCCTCCCCAGCTTTCCGATTTGGAATTTACCTTTCGATTCCCCTGGTTGCCGCGGTTCGTGTTATTTAGCGGAGACTCGTCGTCGCGGCGGTTTTACCAGCAACCAATTCCCCGTTCTTTGAAGCCAATAGTGGCTCTTCGTCCGGTCGGTAATCACTGTGAGCTAACCGTTCCTCACTTTCACAAGCCTCCGAATAGATGACAGTCTGCGCTAGCAAATCGGGAATCGAATCAGCTTGCTCGAAGTTCGGAGGAGAACAACTTGGCCGCCAGCGAAGCGACGCAGGATTCCGGCCGTTCAACGGAACACGGTGAGCATCCGGTTACCGGGCAAAGTGCTCGATGGCCCTGGCTTCGCTTCGTCACACCCATCGCTATCGTTCTTCTTGCCGCAGCGCTTGTGATTACTCTTACGCGAAACTGGAATGCGTGGGAGGGTGAAAGGGTTAAACAGGCCACAGATGATGCCTACGTGCGAGGCGACCTCACGCCTCTGAGCACGAAAGTTCCTGGAATCGTTCGCACGGTAAAAGTAACCGACTATCAGAGAGTTCGAGCCGGAGATCTCCTGGTTGAACTCGAAGACGACGACTATCGGGCTCAAGTCGCTCAGGCGTCTGCAGCAATTGAAGCGGCCAATGCGGCCATCGAGAACAATCGCCGACAACGCGAGTTGCAAGACACGAAGATCCAGAAAGCATCGGCTGGGGTTGATCTTGCGAAAGCACAAATTGCCGCAGCCGAAGCGGGAATCAGCGCGGCTCAAGCGGACGTAACAAGGACACGCGCTGAACGTGCGCGGCAGGAAGCTCTTCTCGCAACTCAGTCTGCGACGAAGCAGCGCGTTGAGGCGGCTGTCGCCGATGAAGAACGTTTCTCGGCCCAACTCGCAAGCCGTCAAGCCGACCTGGAGCAGGCAAAGACCTCTCTGCGAAGCAACGAGATTGCAGTTGAGACGGAACGCCGCACTAAAACGGTACTCGAGTCGCAAGAGCAACAACTCATCGCGGATCTTCATGCCAAAGAAGCGGGCCTCAAGGTAGCGCAGGTCAACTTGGGCTACGCACAAATCCACTCGCCAGGGGACGGCATTGTCGGGGAACGCCAAGTGCGGGCCGGACAATTACTTTCTCCTGGCGCGCAGATTCTTACCTTTGTTGCGGATACAAGATGGGTTCAAGCCAACTTCCGCGAGACTCAACTGACGCACATGAAGGTAGGAGATTCCGCGGAGATCCGCGTCGACGTATATCCGGGCCGAGTTTGGAAAGGGCATGTCGTTGAGATTGCTCCAGCGAGTGGATCGCAGTTCGCATTGCTTCCTCCTGACAATGCCACCGGGAACTTCACAAAAGTAGTTCAGCGCGTGCCGGTAAAGATCGCGTTTGAAGATGCAGGTCACGCGGCAGAGCTTCGACCGGGTCTATCGGTCGTCGTTGAAGTTCGAACTAGACAGTGACCGAGCAGAATATGGCGACGATCAGCGCACCGCTGCGGGCACCCACGAAATGGCAAATCGCCAAGTCGCTTTCCGGCGCGCTGCCCGGGGAGCTTTCGAGCAGCCCTGTGCTGGGCATCCTTGGCGTGGTGATGGGCGCGGGAATCGTGACTCTGGCTGGTCGCCTTCTGAGTCTCGGCACGGCCGACTTGAAAGGCAGCTTGGGAATTGGCTATGACGACGGAGCATGGATCGGGAGTGCGTTTAACATCGCACTAATGTTCATCGGCCCGTTCACGGTCTACTTAGGTGGGCTGTTGGGCGCGCGTCGCGTGTTGATCATTGCGGCCAGCGGCTTCACGTTGGTGAATTGTCTTCTGCCGTTTGTTCACACTTACGGTCTGTTGCTCGTGGGACTCGTGTTGGCCGGGCTGACATCGGGCACGTTTTACCCTCTCACTTTGTCTTTTGCGCTGCGCAATATTCCACTTCGGTTCCTCCCCTTCACGCTGGCTCTCTATGCAAGTTTTGTTGATGGCGCGGTGAATATAGCGCCAACGTTGTATGGGTGGTTTCGCGATCATCTTTCGTTCCGGTGGATGTTTTGGAGCATGTCGGTACTAACACCGATCATGCTCTGGTGCATTTACCGCGGAATCCCGCCAAGTCCCCCTGCTCAAAAACGCGGCCCGGTTCCAAGCTTCGCAGGGTTTCTCTACGGTAGTGCGGGCTTTGCCCTGTTGTTTGCGGCGTTGGATCAAGGGCAGCGACTCGACTGGTGGCGGTCAGGATTGTTCGATGCGCTGTTTTTCTGCGGGAGTTTCTTGCTGGGAGTATCGATCCTGCGGCGTTTGCGTAGTCCGAACCCTCTGGTGGACCTTCCGTTTCTTAGGCGATGGAACACCATCATTCTTGGCTTAGCGCTGATCCTCTTTCGATTCTGCCTCCTCTCCACGATCATTTTGGTCCCGCAGTCCCTTTCGATTCATGGCTCCGAGGCGGATCAGATCGGTCCGGCGGTGATTTGGTCCGCTGCCCCTTTGTTGCTCCTGGCATTCGTTGCTGCTTTGCTGCTGTTGCAAGGCTTTGATGCGCGATGGCTGATGACGACCGGTTTCCTGTGCATCGCAGGAGCAGCACTCCTCAATGCTCAATACACCAGTTTCTGGTCCGCAGCTGATTACTACCGATCGGAATTATTGATGGGAGCGGGGCAGTCCTTCGCTTTTATCGGGTTGGTAGCCGACATCGTCCTGCAGGCCATCTTTTCCGGAGGCCTTTCCACACCCCAAGCCGCTCTGACTTTCTCGGCTTTCTTTCACGTGGTGCGATTGTTCGGAGGACAAATGGGCGTAGCGGTAATGACCCATTTCGTCGCAATCCGCGAACGTGTGCACTCGAATTTGCTAGGACTTCATGTGCAGCACGGGCAATGGATCACTGACGCCTCGGTGCACCAATTGACGGCCGGTTTGTACGGGAAGTCAGCTGGCTTGTCATCAGCGGCAGGCAGGGCGGTCGATCTTGTCGCCGCGCGTGTACGCCTGCAGGCGTACACACTATCTTTCATTGACGGATTTCACCTTGTGTGTTGGGCCTGCGTAATCGCCCTGCTTCTGACGGCGTTGCTCCGCAAGGCTCCTCTTGACTATGGAGAGCTCGCTTTCGGTCCGCGAGAGCCCGGAGCGCCGCGGACATGAATGTTCGAAAAACTGCTCTCTTAATTTGCATCGTCCTGTTTGGCGCGGTCGCATTTGCTCAAGAACGGAAGCCAGCAGCGGAGAGAACAATCACACTCGACGAGGCTGTGCAGTTGGCTCTCAAACACAATCACTACATCCGTCTGGCAACTTACCGTGTCGAGGAATCGGAACATGCCAAGGATGCCGCGCGAAGCGGGTATTTCCCGAATCTACGCAATGACAGCTTTGCCGGTCACTTAACGGACACGCAATTCATCGCGATCGAACAGGGGAAACTGGGCACGGTGGCCGGCACCCCTGTTCCCGAGCAGACTGCTGTGTTGAACCAAGGTGGACTCTCATTCGTGACGAGCGGAACACAACTTACCCAGCCTCTTCTCGAGTTGTGGAAGGTCCGTTCGGCGAACGACGTCGCTACCGCGGATACCAAGGTGATGCGCAATAAGGCCGATGAAACCAAGAATCAGGTCGCGTTGCAGGTGCACCAACTCTACTACAAGGTGCTGATTTTGCAAACGCGGCGCTTGGCAGCCCAAGCCAGGATCCAGGCAAACGATGATCTGCGCAAAGAGCGAATCGAGCAAGTGAAGCTCGGAGCAGCGCTGGAGCAGGAGTCGATTGAGGCTCATGCGCAGGCTCTCGAGTCGCGCCAGGAACTACTGACGACGGAGTTGCAACTCTCCGACTCGATGACGCAGCTCAACGACGCCATCGGGTTACCGCTGACAACTCAGCTTGTTCTCGACGCGTCGGTCGATAAAGTTCGAGTCAGTTGTGAACGCGAAGAATGTCTGCGCATTGCCATGGAGTCTCATCCAGAAATCCACGAGGCGCGTGCCGAGGTGGAGAAAGCATCAGCTGCTGTGCGTTTGGCCAAGCGGCAATACGTGCCGAGCCTTGATGCGTTTGCCCGATATAGCTACCAGGACAATGTGCCATTCCTTGCCCGCAACTTCGGAACATTTGGTGTGCATTTCGGGTACGACCTGTTTGATGGCGGAAAACGAAACGCCGAGATCGGTGAACGTAAAACCCAGCTCGCCCAAGCCGAGGAAAACCTCGCCCGGATGAAAGATGAAATCGAACTGCGAATCCAAACGGTCTACAACAAACGCGAACGCACGCGAGAGATGTTGAAGGTCTCCGAAGAACTCCTGGCACTGCGAACCGAAATACATCGTGTCGCCGTGCAGCAACTGCAAGAGGGGACGGCCCTGCCATCCCAAGTCAACGGCGCAGCTGCACAAGAGCTCTACGCAAAAACAGCACTGCTTCAATCGCAGCTTGATTACCTCGAAGCGGAAGACGAGATGTTGGAAGCGGAAGGCACGACTCCCTGAGCGGATACTGTGATGAAGAAACGACCAAACAGTCCGGGCATCGGGCAAATCTGCAGGGCAATCCTCGCACTATTTGTCTTGTGCTTCGGTGTGGCGTGTGCCACGCAACTTTGTATAGCAACGCCGCAAACGCAACATCCGGTGCCCAGCGTTCTGAAACCAGAGTCGACGCCCGCGGATACCATCTACCATCTCTCTTTTCTCGTTACGGCCATTAACGTAACAGTTTTTGCAGTGGTATTCGGATTGTTGGTGTATGTCCTTTTTCGCTTTGGGCGGCGCACCCAAGATCTGGAACGCGAGCCGGCACAAGTTTATGGAAGCACGCAGATCGAACTCGCGTGGACCGTGATTCCAGTGTTGATCGTCGTAATTTTGTTTCTTGCGACGGCCCGCGTGATTCACGGAATCCAGGACGCACGAAAACCCGAATCGGCAGTCGAGGTCACGGTGATCGGGCATCAGTTCTGGTGGGAATTCCGTTATCCGAAGTATGGAGTGGTCACAGCCAACGAACTCCACATTCCAGTCAGTGACCCCTCTCATCCCTCACCGACTTTCTTGAAATTGCTGTCGGCCGACACGGACCACAGTTTCTGGATACCCCAATTGGCCGGCAAGACCGATCTTATTCCCAATCGCACAAACGAAATGTGGATGGACCCCAGATCTACGGGCGTTTACGTCGGACAGTGCGCACAATACTGCGGGACGCAACACGCAAAAATGCTGTTACGTGTGACGGTCGAGACGCAATCGGAATTCGAAGAATGGATTCGCCACCAACAAAGGCCAGTTGCATCCGCGAATACGGAGCTGGTCGGGAGGCGCGTGTTCGAAAGCACCGCTTGTGTGAACTGCCACGCGATTGCGGGAACGAGCGCAAACGGACGGTTTGGACCCGACCTGACCCATCTGATGAGTCGAAGCACGATCGCTTCGGGCGCCGCCGCGAACACAGCGGAGAACCTGCGTCTATGGATCCAAAATCCTGACGCCCTCAAGCCTGGTTCCTTGATGCCGGCGATGAAGCTGAACGAATCCGATCTGGATGCGCTTGTGAAGTATTTAAGGACGCTCGAATAGGCAGGGAGAAGGAAGCGAGATGTCATCGGAAGCGATAGCGATTCCTGTTGCGAGTGAAGGTAGCCGGCCGTGGACGCTGGCGTTACACGAGTGGGTGGTGACGGTTGATCACAAGCGCCTCGGAATTCTGTACATAGTCCTGGCTCTATTTTTCCTCGTGATTGGCGGCATCGAGGCCGCAATCATTCGTGTTCAGCTGATTCGGCCACACAACGATTTCGTGTCGCCGCAAGTTTTCAATCGCATGTTCACCATGCACGGCACCACGATGATCTTTTTTGTAGCGATGCCGATCTTGTTTGGCTTCGCCAACTACCTCATACCGTTAATGATTGGCGCGCGGGATATGGCATTCCCGCGGCTCAATGCATTCAGTTTTTGGTTGACAGCTTTCGGCGGGGCTCTCTTGTACTTCAGTTTTCTGGGGGGAAGCGGGCTTTACGGTGCCGGAAATGCGCCAGACGTGGGGTGGTGGGCGTATGCGCCACTTGCGTCGCGGGCTTTTTCGCCCGGCAACAGTTCCGACTATTGGACGGTTTCCTTGCTCGTGTCGGGATTCGGCAGCATCGGCACTGCGATCAATCTACTTGCCACGATTCTGTGCATGCGCTGCCCGGGAATGAAACTAAGCCGCATGCCGTTATTTGTGTGGCTCAACCTCGTCATGAGCGGGATGGTCCTGCTGGCTATTACTCCGCTTTCCGCTGCGCAAATCATGTTGTTGATTGACCGCTATCTCGGTGGCCACTTTTTCGATACTCAGGCGGGGGGCTCGGCAACGATTTGGATGCATTTTTTCTGGATCTTCGGCCATCCCGAAGTCTACATCCTGATTATTCCTTGCTTTGGGTTTCTTTCCGAAATTGTGCCGGTGTTTTCTCGAAAACCCATCTTCGGTTATCCCGTCATGGTTGGCGCGACGATTTGCATCGGTTTCGTGAGCGTGAGCGTGTGGGCACACCACATGTTTACGATCGGAATGAACTCGTACGCGAACAGTTTTTTCGCGCTGACCACAATGGCGGTCGGTGTGCCCACGGGAATCAAGATTTTCAACTGGATTGGCACCATGTGGGGCGGAAAGCTGCGATTCGAGACGCCGATGCTTTTTTGCGTGGGCTTCTTGTTCCAGTTTCTGATCGCAGGGCTCACGGGCATCATGCTAGGAACGGCGCCTCTCGATTGGCAATTAGGCGGCTCCTATTTTGTGGTGGCTCATTTCCACTATGTGATCGTAGGGGGAATTCTGTTCGCCATTTTTGCGGCCTTCTACTACTGGTATCCCAAGATGACAGGCCGAATGCTAAATGAGCGGCTAGGCAAAATTCACTTTTGGTTGTTCCTCATCGGTTTTCATCTCACGTTTGACGTGATGCACATTCCTGGAATACTTGGCATGCCGCGCCGCATTTACACGTATGAAGCAGGGCGCGGCTGGGAGCTTTGGAATCTCATTTCGTCCATTGGGGCGTTCATTCAAGCGATAGCGATCCTCGTTTTCGTCCTGAATCTGATCATTTCTTATTTCCTGGGTTCTCGAGCCGGTAACGATCCCTGGGACGCATGGACTCTCGAGTGGAGCGTTAGCTCTCCTCCGCCCGCTTACAACTTCTTGGCAATTCCCACGGTGGCAAGCCGACGTCCTTTGTGGGACCGCAAGCACCCGGAAGATCCGGATAGCCGCTATGAATAAAAGGACGACACGATGAATTCGGCGATTGCTTCGGTGCATGCGGGGTGGGTGCTGCCGTACCGAGGAAAGGTGGGCATGGCTTGTCTTATCGCCGCGGAATCGGCGATCTTTACGATCTTTGTCGTTGCCTATCTTTTCTACGTCGGCAAGAGCCTCTCCGGACCAACACCCAGGGAAGTTCTAGAGCCACCTCTCTTCTATTCCGCCTGTTTGCTAAGCAGCAGCCTCACCATCCACCTTGCAGTGAAATCCCTCTCTCGAGGGAATTACCCGCGTTTTCTCCTGTTGTGGTCCTTCACTATCGTATTGGGCGGGCTTTTTCTTTTCGGGACTGCTTGTGAGTGGCACAAGCTCATCTACGAGCATGGTTTGAAGATTTCGACGAATCTTTTCGGCACCACCTACTACTCGCTGGTGGGTCTCCACGGATTCCACGTTTGTGCGGGGTTGCTGATGCTGTCGGTCGCGTTACTGCTTGCAGTTTTTGGCCAGATTCGGCGCGAGCACATACCCAAAGTGGACGTGCTGGCGATGTATTGGCACTTCGTAGATGCGATCTGGGTCGTTGTATTCACGGTTGTTTACATCGTTGGCCGGTGAAGAAAGTTGATTCGCTATGAACGTGGATAAGACAAATGGAATCGACGCCGGCGAATTGAAAGCTCCGGCACCGACCGCCTGGCCGATTGTTTTGGCGTTCGGATTTGCGCTTATGTTTGCCGCCTTGTTGACGAGCGTTTCGATTTCACTTCTAGGGGCGATCCTCGCCTTTTGTGGATCAGTGGGATGGCTGCGAGAGATTCTCCCTCACGAACACGAGATTCCTGTCATCGCGGAACCGGAGGACAATGTAGTCACGACGTCCCGGCGAACTGTTGAACGGTTTCCTTTGGCCGAAGCGCAAGTCCGTGCGTGGCTTCCTCTCGAAACATATCCTGTCTCCGCTGGTTTGAAGGGCGGCATCGTGGGCAGCGCGGCAATGGCGATTGTCGCATGCGTTTTCGGTGAGCTCCATGCGAGAAGTATCTGGTATCCCATAAACCTGCTGGCGGCGGTGCTCTATTCGCAATCGCAATCTCTATCCGCTGAACAATTAAACGCGTTCCACGTGAACAGTTTTCTCGTTGCGACGGTCCTTCATTTGGTTGGTTCCTCTCTGGTTGGGCTGTTGTACGGCGCGATGCTCCCCATGCTTCCTCGGCGTCCGATTCTTCTTGGGGGTCTGATTGCTCCATTGCTGTGGTCGGGTCTTTTGTGGGCCGTGATGGATCTGGTGAATCCTTTGCTGAGCAGTCATATCGATTGGGTTTGGTTTGTTGCCTCGCAGGTGGCATTCGGCGTGACTGCGGGTCTCGTAGTGCTGCGCCAATCGAGGGTACCGACCCACGAGAATGTGCCCTTTGCAATTCGCGCGGGAATCGAAGCGCCGGGAACTATGGCTTCGCATGAACGGGGAGAGGATCCCCGATGATGCGCAAGGTCTTTTTTGTGTTCTTGGCATTCCAGCTGTGCGCGTGTGGCACACCGCCAGGTAAACCGAGCTGGGATGCGCAAGTTCTTTCGCCTGACCAGGTCCTGGATTTTCCGACATTGTTTGAGCAGAACTGCTCTGGTTGTCACGGCAGGGCTGGGGATGGAGGAGCGGCAATCCCAATATCGAGTCCGACCTATCTTGCGCTGGTTGACCCCGAGGCACTTCGCAGAACAATCGCGCAAGGCGTTCGCGGCACTCCGATGCCGGCATTTGCACAAAGGGCAGGGGGAATGCTGACGGAAAAGCAAATCGATGTGATCACTTCCGGAATCCGATCGCGTTGGAGCAAACCGGGATTCCTGGACGGCGTCAAAGCGCCTTCCTACGCCAACGCGTTGACCGGCGACGCTGACCGAGGAGCTGCCGATTACAACATCTTCTGCGAATCCTGCCATGGACCTAGCGGCCGTGGAGGTCCTAAAGGCAGTTCCATCGTCGACCCGGCTTTCCTCTCGCTGACGAGCGATCAAGGGCTGCGCACGTTTGTCATTGTGGGACGGCCTGACCTCGGCACGCCGGATTGGCGCACCAACGTTCCTGGTCGTGCCATGTCGGACCAGGAAGTCACAGACATCGTGGCTTGGCTATCGCGGCAACGTCCGGAAAACATGACGCACTTGACTGCGATCGATAGGGAGCCTCGAAATGCCAGATGAAAATACGTTGTCACGTCGAAGTCTGTTCTTGAAGGTTGGCATTTTATTTAACGGAGTGGTGGCATCGGCCTTGGCCGTTCCGATTGTTGGTTATGTCCTTTCCTCAATCATCCGGTCTCGTTCGTCGAGCTATCTCTCCTGGGTTCCGCTAGGACAAGTCAATGAGTTCCCCGAAGGGGAGACGCGACTAGCTACGTTCAGGAATCCGAACGTGATGCCGACGGACGGGAAGACGGTAGACACGGCTTGCTGGGTGCGGCGTATCGAGGGCAATCAATTTCAAGTGTTTGCGATTAACTGCGCGCATCTTGGATGCCCCGTGAGGTGGTTTCCGCAGTCCGGCTTGTTCATGTGCCCTTGTCACGGCGGCGCGTACTACCAAGACGGTTCTCGGGCTTCAGGTCCCCCTGAGAGAGGACTGTTCGAGTATCCCTTAAAGATCGAGAACGGTCTTGTCCAGATTCACGCGGGCGAGCTTTTTACGCCTGGCGCGAGCGCTTCGCTCCAGAGAAAGAAATCGACATGCGCCTGATCGCTCAAATCGGACAGTGGTTCGATAAGCGCCTTCAGTTGGCCGCGCCGGTTCGTGCCGCTGTAGGGCATCCAATTCCCCGAAATACAGCAAGTTGGTTTTATGTGTTCGGAAGCGCAGCACTGACTGTATTCCTTCTCCAAATTGTGACGGGCATTCTTTTGGCCATGGTCTATGTTCCGTCGGGTGCGGAGGCATGGAACAGCCTGCAATCGCTGAATCACGATGTCACCTTTGGGTGGTTCATTCGGGCATTGCATGGGTGGGGCTCTAATTTCATGGTTGCCATCGTGCTGATTCACATGGTGCAGGTTTTTCTGTTCGGTGCTTACAAGTTCCCCCGAGAACTGACATGGATCGTCGGCGTTTTTCTTCTGCTTATGACGCTCGGAATGGCATTCAGCGGCCAAGTCTTGCGATTCGATCAGGACGCATATTGGGGTCTAGGCATCGGAGCATCGATTGCCAGCCACATACCCCTCATCGGTCCCGCGGCCGTGAAAATTATGCTCGGCGGCCCGATCATTGCGGGAGCTACCCTGTCGCGATTCTTTGCGTTGCACGTCTTCGTGATCCCTGTAACGCTGGTCGCTTTGGTAGGTCTGCATCTCCTAATGGTCTTGAAACTTGGAATCAATGAATGGCCGATGCCAGGCCGGTTAGTTCGCAAATCGACTTACGAAGCCGAATATCACGACCTGACGAAGAAAGACGGCGCGCCATTTTTTCCCTACGCGATTTGGAAAGACATCTTTTTCGCAGCTTTCGTCTTGGCGGCAGTCGCGGCGTGCGCTTGGTATTTTGGTCCCTTCGGTCCGACAGGTAGACCCGACCCCACGATCATCCAAACTGCGCCGCGGCCGGACTATTTTTTCCTATGGTTGTACGCATTGCTCTCCCTCTTACCGCCTTCCATGGAAACGCCGGCTCTGTTAATTGGTCCCGTGCTTGTCATTCTGGCGCTGATCCTCCTGCCTTTTGTTTCGGGAGAGGGAGAAAAAAGCTGGCGGCGGAGACCGATCGCGGTACTCACCGTGTTGCTCACCGCAGTGGCGCTTGGAACGCTGACGCATCTCTCGGGATTTACGCCGTGGAGCCCGCATATGAATGCTTGGAGTGGTGAGCCGATTCCAAAACAATTTTTAGACGGTCGAACAGCGCTGGAGCGAACCGGTGCCCTCGTTTTTCAAGGGAAGCAATGCCGCAACTGTCATTCGCTCGACCAGGCAGGAGGCCAACGGGGGCCGGCACTTGACCTAGTGGCGACACGTCTTACGACGGACCAACTTGTTCGACAGGTGATTCAGGGAGGAGGAAACATGCCGGCGTATGGCAAGAACCTGAGCCCGGCGGAAACGACGGCTTTGGTCGCCTTTCTCGCGACGCTTCATCCTCCTAGTCAGGTGCCAGCTCGCGACGCTTCGCGTGATTTGGCGATCGGCCAGACCTCTCGGCGCGAAGATTCGCTTCCGTCAACGAATCCATGACTTGGACGGCCTCAATTTTGACGCCATTGTTCGCACTGAGCTTGGGAACCTCGATTGTGTATTTTCGCGGATGGCAAAAACTTCGAGTCCATCCTGGCGGTTCCATTCCCGTGTGGCGAAGCGTCTGCTTTCCGTTCGGCCTGCTACTCATCTGGTTAGCGACGAGTTCGCCGCTCGCGGCTCTCGACGATGAACTGCTGACGGCGCACATGGTTCAGCATCTGTTGTTGATGAGCGTTGCGCCGTTTTTGATTTTGTTGAGTCGGCCAAAAATGCCTCTGTTACATGGTCTGACGCTGGGATTCGTGCGCTCGGTTGTCGGGCCCATCTCTCGCACTCGACTTGTGCATTACATTTCGGGGCTGTGGGGCTCCCCCGTATTTTGCTGGGTGGTTTCGGCCGGCGTCCTCGTTATTTGGCATGTTCCATTTGTCTTCAATGGGGCTCTTAAGTTCGAACCCTTGCACGTGATAGAGCACAGCTCCTTTTTAGTATCTGGTTTGCTTTTTTGGTCGCCCCTGATTCCATCGCACAGCAGCCACGAATCGCGCACGTGGTCCCTAGTTCTTTATCTCTTTCTCGCAACGTTGCCGTGCGACATCCTCTCCGGCTTTCTCGTGTTCTGCGATCGTGTCGTGTATTCGGTTTATCTCACACGGCAGCATCTCTCGAACTGGTCCGTGATCGACGATCAGCAATGCGCCGGGGCGCTGATGTGGACGTGCATTACCATCCTCTACTTACTTCCTGCCGCGGCACTGACCATCCGTCTACTCAGTGCCAAACAAGCGAGTTCGGAGGACCTGCTTGGATCCGGAGTGAATACGCCTTGAATTATCTGGCGTTGACAGACATTCCAGTAGCGGAGTCCATTAACCGGGTTTCCGTTCGACCTGCGTGATGCTTCACGATGTGACTAGGCCTGCGGCTCCCGCGCCTTCAATCCCTACCGTGTGGACGCTTTCACGCATTTTTTCGTCGCGGAGCATGACGGCTACGATGCTGGCTCTCTTGCAGAGAAAACTTCGCAATCACTTCCAGCGGTACCGGTTTGCCTTCAATTTTCTCTGCGTCTGTTGCAGAAACGCCAGCCCATACTCTGATTTCAAAGCACTCCACGGCTAGTACCTTTTTATTGAACAATTTGTGCTGGATGCAAAAACTGCTGCGGCGCCACTCGGTGATCTCGGACTCGACGACTACGACATCCGACACCCGCGATGGCACCATAAAGGATGCTCGCACGTCGACGAGAGGGATTCCGATGATTTGATAGTCCTTCAGCATCTTCCTTTTTGGCAAACCGGCCTTCAGGAACAAGGCGGTCGTGCATGCGTCGAAATAAGCAAAGTAGCGCGGGAAGTAAACAATTTGCGCGGGGTCACAATCGCCCCACTCTATGCGTATAGTTTTCCGGCTTATAATTTTCCTTTTCTTGCTCAGCGCTCGCTTCTTCACTGGATTCCTTTCGACTTGGCTCATCAGATTGCAGGACTGGAACTTAGAGATGATAAATGGTTTCGGTGCGAAGTGGTGATTGCTGATTGCAACTAGGGCAGGGAGGTTTGTTTCATCTGATGGTCGACAGATGGTACTGGACCGCGGTGATTTAATCTGAACAATCCATTGCATTTTGTGCAATTTGCGTGTAACTAGACCTCACCCAGGGCCCTCTTTGCGCCCTTTCGTGTGTCTGAGCCTGTACGGTCTGCTTAGCCGTAGGGCGATTCTGACCAAGGGAGCTCAGAAATGGCCCTTTTGTCTTTCCTCGACCGTGACCACTCGGTTGCCAAACCAGGATTCAGCCGCTGGCTTGTACCGCCGGCCGCCCTCGCGATTCATCTTTCCATTGGTCAGGCTTATGCCTTCAGCGTGTTCAAAATTCCGCTGACGCAACTTCTTGGGGTTGGCAAATCCTTGCCAGAGGATTGGAAGCAGACGCAGATCGCGTGGATTTTTTCGCTGGCGATCGTGATTCTGGGCCTGTCGGCCGCAACTTTTGGGAAATGGCTGGAGGGCGCGGGACCGCGGAAAGCGATGTTCGTGTCGGCAATATGCTTTGCCCTCGGATTTTATATTTCGTATCTGGGCGTGGTCAGTCACCAACTTTGGCTACTTTACTTCGGGTACGGCGTCGTGGGAGGCACGGGACTGGGACTTGGTTACATTTCGCCTGTGTCGACGCTCATCAAGTGGTTCCCGGATCGCCCGGGACTTGCCACTGGCATGGCCATCATGGGTTTCGGCGGCGGCGCCATGATTGGTTCGCCGCTGGCGATCAAACTTATGGCGCATTTTCGTACGTCCACGAACATGGGTGTAGGCCAAACGTTTCTCGTCATGGGCACTCTCTATTTCGTTTTCATGATGTTCGGTGTGTTCACCGTGCGCGTTCCTCGCGAAGGATGGAAGCCCGAAGGTTGGACGGCGCCGGCAAAGCAGAACGCAATGATTACAACCCGTAATGTGGAGGTGAACAGCGCATTTGGGACACCGCAATTCTGGCTGCTCTGGATTGTATTGTGCACAAACGTTACGGCGGGCATTGGGATTATCGAACAAGCCTCGCCTATGATCCAGGAGCTATTTAAAGGAAGCATCGGTCCCATAGCGGCGGGCGGCTTCGTAGGGCTACTGAGCTTATTCAATATGGGGGGCGCTTCTTTTGGTCTTCCGTTTCGGACTACATTGGAAGGAAGCCGACCTACTTCGTTTTCTTCGCACTTGGGGCTGTTTTATATTTCTTTTTGCCGCAGACGGGCGCGAACCACTTGAATAACGTCAAGCTATTCGTAGCCATCGCTGCGGTGCTTCTCAGCATGTACGGAGGAGGATTCGCAACGATCCCAGCCTACCTTCGCGATATGTTCGGTACCTATAATGTGAGCGCCATTCACGGACGACTTCTGACGGCTTGGTCAACGGCGGGCGTGCTCGGACCTGTGCTGGTGAATTACATGCGTGAATATCAATTGCAACACGGAGCTGACAAAGCAAGCGCCTATCAGGGTGTGTTACATGTCATGGCCGGGCTGTTGGTAGTTGGATTTGTCGCGAATTTGCTGGTTCGGCCAGTCGACGAGAAGTATTGGTTGGCGGAAAAAATGCCTGAAGCAATGCGATCTGGGGCAGTCTGAAACCGGCCACCGGTGCGCGACCGCGCTACAAATTGAGGTGCAAGCGAAATGTCTGAGAACACAACCAAGTCTTCGCCGGCGTTAATTTTGTTTGCGTGGCTTCTTGTTGGCATACCGCTTGGCTGGGGCGTCTACAATACGCTGCTCAGTTCCATGAAGCTGTTTCATGCCGCACCCACACAGATAACCACACCAACCGTCCCTGCAAAATAGGAAGACGCCGAAGTTTCCGCCGCTAATTGAAACACCCGACGCCCTTTTTGGCAGCACGAGCGCCAAGCAGCGGCCGCTTGTTTTTTGGTCGGTGCTCTTCTCAGCCGTTTTGAATGTATCTGGGCAGGCCGCGTCTTCGCAAGCGCCACCATGTTCTGTTCGATCTACAGCGCAAACGAAAAGGTTAGTTCCGAGGTCGATTTGAGTGCCATCTTCTGAGGCGCTAGGTTTCGTCATCCATTAAGGCGGCTGTATCGTATCAAGATATAGGCGTTTATTCTCGTGAAAGGGAACTGTAACTCCTTTGCAGGCGAGCGACTCTAAGGAACTGATAGGCGAGTGACATGCTCCTCTACTTTTTGGCTTTCGTGGGCGGCGTACTGACGATCGTGAGTCCGTGCATCTTGCCTGTTTTGCCTTTCGTATTTTCGCGCGCAGACCAGCCGTTTCGCCGTAGCGGTCTTCCGCTTCTTGCAGGAATGGCAGCCACCTTTGCCGTCGTCGCAGGTATAGCAACGTTCGCGGGAGCCTGGGTCGTGCGCGCCAATCAAATCGGCAGGTTTCTCGCTATTGTAGTCTTCGCGCTTCTCGGGTTGGCTTTGCTTTTTCCCAGTCTCGCCGATTATCTGACGCGTCCGCTCGTTCGGCTCGGCGGTCGAGTGCAGGGACAAAATAGCGCGGAGGCTCCGAGTATCGGGCGGTCTGTGCTGCTCGGAATGTCCACAGGATTATTGTGGGCTCCGTGCGCCGGGCCGATTCTAGGTTTGATTTTGACGGGAGCTGCGCTACAAGGGCCGAGCGTGCACACAACTTTTTTGCTGCTGTCCTTTTCCGCGGGCGCTGCAACTTCTCTGGCCATGGCACTCCTGGCCGGAAACAGAGTATTCGCAATGATGAAGAAATCTCTTCACGCGGAGGCATGGATTCGGCGCGGGCTTGGGGTAGCGGTTTTGGTAGGCGTCGTTGCCATCGCGCTTGGCTGGGACACTGGAATTCTTCGCCGGCTTTCGCTCTCGAGTACTTCCGGCATCGAGCAAGATCTGCTTGACCGGTTCCGGCCAGTCTCCGCAAAAGCAAGCGATTCCATGGCTGAAGCACCTGCGGCGGTGACCCTGGGCAATGAAGGACCGTTTCCAAGTCTGGATGGCGCTGTGAAATGGCTAAACTCGCCGCCGCTCAATCGCAAGGAGCTCAAAGGGAGAGTGGTTGTGATCGATTTCTGGACCTACTCCTGCATCAATTGTTTGCGTTCGATTCCGTACGTCGAAGCGTGGTCGGAAAAATACAAGAACGATGGACTTGTCGTGATTGGCGTGCATACGCCGGAATTTGCGTTTGAGAAGGACCCCGCGAATGTGGCGAAGTCGCTCACGGATCTCAAGATTACCTACCCCGTCGCCATTGATAGCAACTACGAAATATGGAAAGCGTTTAACAATCAATACTGGCCGGCACACTATTTTATCGACGCAAACGGAACAATTCGCTATCACCATTTTGGCGAAGGGAAGTACGCCGAATCGGAGGAAGTGATCCAGCAACTGCTGCGCGAGAAGAATTCGGGATTGAAGACCGATAGTTTCGTCCAAGTGAACGCCGCTGGAGCCCAGGCCGCACCGGATTCAAAAGACGTAGCTTCGCCTGAAACATACATCGGTTACGCTCGACTGCAAAATTACGTTTCTCCGCAGAGAATCCGGCAGGACGGGGCGCAAGCTTATACAGCGCCATCTCGCCTCACAGTGAACCAGTGGGGACTGGTCGGCAATTGGAATGTGAGCGATGAGCATGCTTCTCTGACTGCCGCGCCGGGCAAAGTGATTTTCCGGTTTCATGCGAGGGACTTGCATCTGGTTTTGGGGCCGGGAAAAAATGGCAAGCCGGTTCGTTTCCTGGTTCGCATCGACGGCACTGCACCGGGTGAGGATCATGGCGTTGACACCGACGGGCAGGGGGCAGGCATTGTAAAAGAATACCGTTTGTATCAATTGGTTAGGCAAAAAGGGAAAGTGGAAGATCGAACGTTTGAAATTGAATTCCTCGATCCTGGCGTGCAGGCGTTTGCGTTTACGTTTGGATGAAATCGAATCGCGAGGCTACCCATGATTGAAAAAACTACTGTTGGACGGAGATCATTTCTGATGGGTGCAGGAGCAGCTGCGATCGGGCTTAGCTGGTGGTACGTCCGGGGGCAAGCGCCGATAACCGCGGAAGCCGCGTCCGCCGGACTTCCCAAGACCGTGGTCATTGTCGAGTTTTCGGACTCGGGCGAGCGGAAATCTAAAGTATCCGTGGAGCGCATCATGAAGACGGAAGATGAGTGGAAGAAGCAGCTCAGCCCGCTTTCCTTTGAAGTCACACGGCACGCAGGGACGGAACGCGCCTTCACCAACGAAAATCCGAACAACCACGCGAAAGGCATATTCCGTTGTATCTGCTGCGATACGGCTCTCTTTGATTCCAGCACGAAGTTTGAATCGGGTACTGGCTGGCCGAGCTTTTGGGAGCCAATCGCAAAAGAAAACGTGCGAGAAACCATGGACTCTAGCCTGGGCATGATCCGCACTGCAGTTTCCTGCCGCCTTTGCGAGGCGCACCTGGGGCACGTTTTTAATGACGGGCCAAAGCCCACCGGCTTGCGATATTGCATGAATTCCGTCGCCATGCGATTCGCCAAGGCTGCTTAGAAGTTCGCACGGCGAGAATTTGCTGAAGCCGCATTCGATTTCGACAAAAGAAATACCCCCAGCATTTCGAACATTTCTGTGACTTGCGAACGTGTATAGGAGTCTCTATGCGCGATTGCAATTGGTTAGCGGCTTAGTGGCTTTCAAGTTTAATTCACGAAGATTCGAAGGCAGTTTCCGCGGGAGTCTCGTTCTTCGACCCCGCGCTGAGTGCCAAAAGAATCCAGGTTTTGCCCTTCCTCCTTCCTAACGATAGAATGCCCCCGAGAAGCCTGGCTCGCTTCGATGATCAATTGAGTCTGCCAGCGGATTGCAGAGGGCATGATGGGAGCCTATAGATGAAAACGATTCAAGGTCCGGGAATATTTCTCGCACAGTTCGCTGCCGATAACGCACCGTTCAACTCCTTCGACGCGATCTGCGGCTGGGCGAAAAGCCTCGGCTACGCGGCCGTGCAGATCCCGTCATGGGACGCTCGGCTCTTCGATTTGAAGCGCGCCGCCGAAAGTAAAACTTACTGCGACGAAATTGCCGCCGTAGCCGCCAAACACGGCCTCGTCATCTCCGATCTTTCGACCCATTTGCAGGGACAGCTTGTCGCCTGCCATCCCGCCTATGACGCCATGTTCGACGGATTCGCGCCGCCGAATCTCCACGGCAATCCTTCGGCACGCCAGGGTTGGGCCGTCGAGCAGCTGCACTTTGCTGCCCGCGCCTCCGCGCACTTTGGCATGAAGGCTCATGTCACATTCTCTGGCGCGCTCGCGTGGCCATTTGTTTATCCCTGGCCGCAGCGTCCCGCGGGGCTCATAGAAACCGCTTTCGACGAACTCGCAAAGCGATGGATTCCCATCCTCAACGCGTTCGACAAGGCCGGTGTCGATCTCTGTTACGAAATCCATCCCGGCGAAGATTTGCACGACGGCGCAACGTTTGAAATGTTCCTGGACCGTGTGAATCAGCATCCCCGCTGCAATCTGCTCTACGATCCCAGCCACTTCGTATTACAACAGCTCGACTACCTTCAATTCATCGATTTCTATCACTCACGCATCAAGATGTTTCATGTGAAGGATGCCGAGTTCCGCCCCAGCGGCAAGCAAGGAGTTTACGGCGGCTACCAACCTTGGTTGCAGCGCGCGGGACGTTTCCGGTCGCTCGGCGACGGCCAAGTGGATTTCGCCACCATCTTCTCAAAACTCACCCAGTACGATTTTCCAGGCTGGGCGGTCCTCGAATGGGAGTGCTGCATCAAGAGCAACGAACAGGGAGCCCGCGAAGGCGCGCCCTTCATAAAAGGCCACATCATCGAAGCAGCCAAAACCTCCTTTGACGATTTCGCCAGCTCTGGCGCCGACCAGAAAGCCCTGCGCGCCATCCTCGGCCTCGAACGCGCCTAATCAACCTGGAGTGCGGCAGCTCTGCTGCCGCTTTTTACGCGTACGCACAAATCTACACTTGGACTTTTTCCGTGCGCAGCGCTCCCGCACCCATGTAAAGGCGCAACACGTTGCGCCCCATCCCGGCAAGATGCGTCCGCCTCGAATGCCTCCCGCTCGTTGCCTCTATCTGCGCCGACCGGACCGCTTGCGCTATAATTTGATTCTGCGTCATGAACACCCACGTTTCGCAAACGACTCTCTCCGGCTTGGAATGGGCTCACCCTCTCGTCCGCGATTGGTTTGTTGCCCGCTTCGGTACACCGACCGAGCCTCAACTATTGGGCTGGCCAAGCATTTTGGCCCAGAAGACCACGCTCGTCTCCGCTCCCACAGGTTCGGGGAAAACGCTGGCCGCATTTCTAATCTGCATCGATCGCCTGGTCCGGAAAGCGCTCAGTGGGGATCTAACCGACCAAACTGAAGTCCTATACGTTTCGCCGCTAAAAGCGCTTAGCAACGACATTCAGAAAAACTTGGAAATCCCTCTCGGCGAAATCCTGCAGCTTGCCGGGCAGCGCGGCATCCTTATGCCGGAAATTCGTACAGCCGTCCGTACGGGTGACACGCTCGCACATGAACGCCGTGCTATGTTGGCGCGCCCCCCGCATATTTTGGTTACCACTCCCGAATCGCTCTACATCCTGTTGACCGCCGCGAAGAGCAGAGAAATTCTCAAAACTGTCGATACCGTTATCGTCGACGAAATCCACGCGATGGCCAATGACAAACGCGGATCTCACCTCGCGCTTTCCCTTGAGCGCCTCGAGGATCTGGTCGGCAAATCGCTCACTCGAATCGGTCTTTCCGCCACGCAGAAACCCATCGAACTCGTCGCCGAATTTCTGAGCGGCACCGCCCGGCCCGCTCCAGTCATCGTACAAATCGGCCATCGGCGCGAGATCGATCTCGCTATCGAAGTCCCGGCAAGCGAACTAAGCGCGGTCGCTTCCAATGAAATGTGGGGCGAAATCTACGACCGCGCCGCCGCTCTTGCCATGCAACACCGCTCAACACTCATCTTTGTAAACACGAGGCGTCTCGCCGAGCGCATGGCGCATCATCTCGGCGAACGCCTGGGGCAAGACGCCGTGGCCACCCATCACGGCAGCCTCTCGCGCAAACTGCGGCTCGCTGCCGAAAGGAAACTCAAAGCCGGAGAAATTCGTGCCTTAGTAGCCACCGCTTCCCTCGAGCTGGGAATCGATATCGGCAGCGTCGATCTGGTTTGCCAGATTGGCTCACCTCGGTCTATTTCGGTCGGTTTACAGCGGATCGGCCGCGCGGGCCACTGGCGCGGAGCGATACCCAAAGGCCGCATCTTTGCTACCACGCGCGATGATTTGCTCGAATGTGCAGCACTCGTTCGCGCGATTCGCCAAGGGGACCTCGATACGCTCGCGATTCCCGAGCAGCCTCTCGATATTCTTGCGCAGCAAATCGTGGCAATGTGTGCCGCGGAAGATTGGAAGGAAGAGGAACTCTTTCAGTCTGTGCGCCGTGCGTATCCCTATCGCACTCTCTCCCGCGAAGATTTCTACGCGATTGTCGAAATGCTTTCCGAAGGCATTGCCAGTGCTCGCGGACGCTACGCCGCATATCTGCACCGCGACCGCGTCAATGGAATGCTACGCGCGCGGCGAGGTAGCCGCCTCGCTGCCATCACCAGCGGCGGCGCTATTCCAGAAAATTCACTCTACACCGTGATTGCGCACCCCGAAGCCACGGTTGTTGGCACTGTTGACGAAGATTTCGCGGTCGAGAGTCTCTCAGGAGACATCATGCTGCTGGGAAATACTTCCTGGCGCATTCGCCGCGTGCAAGCGGGCAGCGTTTTGGTGGAAGACGCGCAAGGCGCGGCTCCCAATGTGCCGTTCTGGCGTGGCGAAGCTCCATCACGGACAGACGAACTCTCCGCTCATGTCGCGGAGCTGCGCGAGAAAATTAGCGCCTTTGTTCCACGCGCTTCTTCGCAGGATTCTGCAGCTCAATCTGCTGCTGGCGTGGCCGCCGCCGTGAACTGGTTGAAACTTGAGTGTGGCCTCGACGACTCCGGCGCTGAGCAGTCCGTGGAATACATCGTAGCCGGTCGCGCGTTGCTGGGAGCCGTTCCCGCGCAAACTACGATCATCGCCGAGCGCTTCTTCGACGAAAGCGGCGGCATGCAACTCGTAATCCACGCCCCGTTTGGCGGCCGCATTAACAAAGCCTGGGGACTCGCTCTTCGCAAACGGTTTTGCCGCTCTTTCAATTTCGAACTGCAAGCCGCCGCCACAGACAATGGTCTTAATATATCGCTCGGCGAACAGCACAGTTTTCCGCTTGCTGACGTCTTTCATTTTCTCCACCCCAATTCCTTGCGCTCCGTTCTCGAACAGGCCGTACTTACTTCGCCGCTCTTTACCACCCGTTGGCGCTGGGACGCTGGCCGTGCCCTAGCGCTGCTTCGTTTTCGCGGGGGCAAGAGAGTTCCGCCGCCAATCCAGCGCATGCGCGCCGATGATTTGCTCGCTGCCGTCTTTCCCGAAGCGCAGGCCTGCCAGGAAAACATCGAAGGCGACATCACCATCTCCAATCACCCGCTCATACGCGAAGTGATGAAAGACGTCCTCACCGAGGCGATGGACATCGAAGGCCTCGAGCGCGTACTGCACGGCATCGCCGATGGACGTATTACTTGCCTCGCGGTCGATACGCCGCAGCCATCGCAATTTTCACACGAAATCCTGAACGCGAATCCCTACGCCTATCTCGATGATGCTCCGCTTGAAGAGCGCCGCGCTCGCGCCGTCGAAATGCGTCGCATGCTTCCAGACGCTGTCCTCGGAGAGATTGGCCGCCTAGATCCAGCCGCCATCGCCGGAGTCCGCGACGACGCTTGGCCCGATGTTCGAGACGCGGAAGAACTTCACGATGCTCTGCTCACTCTGATCGCCTTGCCGTTCCGCTCGGATACAGACGCTTCAGTCTGCAACCAACTGCACAACAAAGTGAAGGAATCTGTTGTTGCATGGAACTCTTTTTTTGAGCGATTGGCGCAAGATCACCGCGTAACACGCGCACACGTGGGTTCCGAAACCTACTGGGTCTCGGCAGAGCGCATGAGCGACTTCGCCCAAATCTTCCCCTCGGTAACTTTCGAGGATTCTACAGTCTCAATCTTCAAATCCTCAGCAGTTTCGATCCGCGAAGACGCGCTTCATGCCCTCGTAACTGGTTGGATCACCCACACCGGCCCAATCACCGCGAACCAGCTCGTTTCGCTCCTTTCGCTCCCCGCTTCAGACATCGACAAGTCTTTCCTTCGCCTGGAATCCAGCGGCGTAATCCTCCGCGGCAAGTTCACCGATCCGGCCTCGCCCGAAACCGAATGGTGCGAACGCCGCCTTCTCGCGCGTATTCACCGCTTGACGCTCGGCCAACTCCGCAAACAAATTCAGTCCGTCACGCCCGCCCAATTCATGAACTGGCTGCTTCGCTGGCAACACGTCGCTCCAAGTACTCAACTCCTCGGCGAGCGCGGTACGCTGGAAGCAATTCGCCAGTTGCAAGGTTACGAAGCCCCGGCAAATTCCTGGGAGCGCCAGATCCTCAAACGCCGCATCGCCGATTTCGATCCCGCGATCCTCGACCAGCTCTGCCTCACGGGCGCAGTAGGCTGGGGCCGCCTCTCGCCGCACCCCGCCACGCTCGAAACCCACGTGGCCACCGACGCGAAACGCCGCATTACCCCCACAAGCGTCGCTCCCATCACTTTTTTCGTACGCGAAGATTCCGAGTGGATGATCCCGCATCGCGAAACCGGTGAAGCCGAAGTCACAGGCCTCAGCCCCGACGCTTCCGCAATCCTCCACTTTTTGCGACAACGCGGCGCCTCTTTCTTCGCGGATATCGTGCGCGGCACCGGCAAGCTAAAATCCGAAGTAGAAGCTGCGCTATGGGAACTCGTAGCTGCCGGCCTTCTCACCGCGGACGGCTTCGATAATCTTCGCGCCCTCATAGATCCCAAGCGGCGTTCCGGGCAGGGAATTGGACGAACCTCGCGTCCGCGTCACAGCGCAGGCCGTTGGTCGCTGCTCTTTTCCGGAGAAGCCCACGATCGCGCGCGCGCCCTCGAAGCCACTTGCTGGATGCTTCTTCGCCGCTACGGAATCGTTTTTCGCGAACTCCTCACGCGCGAAACCAATCTCCCCAAATGGCGCGAGCTGCTGATTACTCTGCGCCGCCTCGAAGATCGAGGGGAAGTTCGCGGCGGCCGTTTCGTCAGCGGCTTTCTCGGAGAGCAGTTTGCTCTCAGCATGGCCGTAGACTCGTTGCGCGCCCAGCGAAACAAGCCGCTTTCAGGCGAACTCATCACGCTCTCCGCCGCCGATCCTCTGAATCTCGTTGGCATTATCGTTCCAGGCGAACGAGTCGCCGCCAATTCTGGCAAGTTTGTCGCATTTCGCAATGGCGTCGCCGTCGAAACGACTGAGCATGCGACGATCATTCGAATGCCCCTCGCCCGCTGAAATTTGTCCCGCTTTTCTTGGCGATTCTGCACCGTGAAGGTTTATTTCGTACCCCCCTTCTAAGCTTCGGTTTCCTCCCACGATAAAAAGAACAGGAATACCGATTGACTCTACCCTTATCAGCAGGCACGATTTGATTGTTAAAACAATCCCTCCATTCCCTGGCCCGGGTTGGATTCATTTCCAATTTCTAGCTAGCGGCGGCCTATGATCAAGAAAACGCTCCGGGCATTTCACCTATTGTGTTTCAGTCTTCTGCTTGCGGTCTCCGCGTTCGCACAGTGTAAGGATTCTTTCTGCCAGGGCTTGCAAAACATTCTCGACGCCGCGCTCACGGACTTTCGAGCATATCGCGCGAACGGTGCGGCCGCTTCGGCTCTTTCGACCGAGGGAGCCAAGGTCTCCTGTCAAATGTCTACCTGGGCCAACAACGTGCCGATGTATATCTGCTACGCACAGATTCCGTATGCAAACGCAGAAATCTGGTACGCAAATGCACTCGCGTCCATTCGTGTTCTTCAGCCAACGTGGCAATTCAAAATTGAATCGCCGGTTACCGATCATTTTGTCGACGCGGGACTCCCAGATTGTTCGCTTCCAGGCACCGACGGACCGTACGTCGGCCATTGTCCATTCCATCTACAACTCACAAAACAAAGCGATGGAACAGGGAAGATTTATATGTGGATGAGTTCGCTCTCATCGCCTTATCTGGTCAATCGCCCTCCGGGCCCTCCGCCGAAAGCGGCCCCGGTTCCCATTGCCGGTGGTTGCGACGATCTCTGCCAGGGCCTTAAGAAGACATTCGAGGCTCGTGCAAGCGCTTTCGAAGATCTCCGTGCTGCAAAAGAAAGCGCCGGAATGTCCGAAGCTACAGTCAAGCTCGCGGGAGCTGCAGAGTGTGTCGTCAGCACGATCTCAAAGTCTTCTTCGAATGAGCTCGGAACGCAGTATGTCTGCTACTGGCAGGAGACTTCCGCTTCAGCCGCCGATACGAGATTCCGCGATCTCGGCTCGCGTCTCCAGATCCTGGCGCCCTCCGATTGGGTAGTCCGGCAGGATGATCAATCGGAGGAACTCACTGGAGCCAAGGTCAAGGCATGGTGCGCCGTCGCAGCTGACAACAAACAGGAAATGTGCATTTACATTTCGGGCGAATCCGTCGGACTGCACCTGAAAGCGTGGAAGTAATCGGCATTTATCGCAGCAATCCGCTTAATGCGCTTCCGGCGTCTCCTCACGTTCACAGAGTACGGTTCAAATTCCGCAGCTCTCAGAGAGACTCTGTATGGAAACCGCAAATCATCAGTGACAGCATTTGCTATTAGGAGCCGAAAGCGGCTCACTTCGGGAGGAATGCCATGATCAAGAAAGTCACCGGTGGTTACCGCGTCGTCTCAGAAAAGGGAAAAAATCTAGGCGGTCCGTACAAGACAAAGAAAGAAGCCGAGAAGCGATTGCAACAAGTGGAGTTTTTTAAACATAAAAAGGCCTGAAAGGTATTCTTACAAGAACCTTGTTTGTACGAGTATTGGCATCTGACAAGTGCGCACGAACTTCTAAACCATACGCACGACATAAATTGCCAAAGCCAGAAATATAAAAATATCTGAGACCATGGCGACCGTTTCGTTTGCACTCGGACTTTTCCTGACAAAATGGTTCACTCCGGCGATGCCATAATACAAACCGCTGCCGAAGGCGCTCACTAGCCGCCAAGCCGGAAGGAACAACGAAATAACGCCAATCAATCCAAAGCAAATGTTCGCAAATCCCAGTTCTCTTACAATCGCATGGCTGCGCTCATGGTCGATGTGGAAAATGTCCTTGGCCGTGAAGGCGGGATTGAACACCTGTCTGAGCCCGGCCAGTAAAAGCCGTATTCCCACAGCCCAAAAAATAAACCATTTCCCGATGAGTGCGAGAGAATCAGGCGAATTTTTGCTTATGAGCCATTCGGACAGAACCGACAGCGCCGGCAAAAAAAGCGAAAAGGCAAGAACCGCAAACAGATATGGTTTGCTGACTCCTGCCTTATTTCCATTTTCCACGCTCGTTACGCCGATTTCGCCAGCTGTCCCAATTCGCGCATCTTGCGGTCATCCACCTTCACTGCCGCGGTAGCAACGTTCTCTTCCAGATGGTCCACGCGGGAAGTTCCCGGAATCGGCAGCATCACCGGCGAGCGCCACAACAACCAAGCCAGCGCCAACTGCGAAGTCGTAATTTTAAGTTCCTCTGCCGTCCGCGCCAGTTTGCCGCCCGGTGCCGCCAATTCGCCGGCTCCCAGCGGAAACCACGGAATAAACCCAATGTTCTCGCGCTCGCAATATTCCAAAACGTCTTCGGCCGACCGGTCTGCTAGACTGTACCGGTTCTGCACCGAAACGATCGGCACGATAGTTCGCGCATGCTTGATCTGCGCCACAGACACCTCGGAAAGCCCGATGTGTTTGATTTTTCCCTGCGCCTGCAAATCTTTCAGCGTCCCGAGCTGATCTTCCGCCGGATACGTGGAATCGATCCGGTGCAGTTGATACAAATCAATCCGTTCAAGCTTCAACCGCTTCAGGCTTCCATCGCAAGCGCTTCGTAAATGCTCTGGCCGCCCATTCATCGTCCACTTATCTGGTCCCGGACGATCAAACCCAGCCTTCGTCGCGATCACCAACCCCGCTGGATAAGGATGCAGCGCTTCCGCAATCAGTCGTTCGCTGACGTGAGGCCCATACGAATCCGCCGTGTCAATAAAATTGATCCCCAACTCGACCGCCCGGCGAAGCACGCGAATAGTTTCATCATGATCCTTTGGCTCACCCCAGATCCCCTTGCCTGTAATTCGCATCGCCCCAAATCCAAGCCGCCACACGGGAAGGTCCCCGCCAATCACAAATTCACCACTCTTCGCCGCCGGCGAATCCGTGCTGGATTTGGTCACGCCGCTAGAAGCCGCTTCTTTGTCGTTCATAGTTGTCCTCTTATCTCTAACTTTCAAAGACTTCTGTACGCTAGCTGGCGCGCCGTAGAGCCGCCGTCTGACTCCGCGTGTTATTCTGCGCTCGCATCCTGCTGCGCCAGCCACATCATCTCGGCAATTGTTGGATGCGCGAGCCATACGAGAAGGCGTATGGCTACTTGCCAGTCATTTCAGTGCGGCAAAGCGCGGCAGCGCCAGCGATTCCGGAGTCCGCCCCGTACTTGGCAAGCACCATCGGCATTTCCGCAAAACGCTTATTCACGCACCAATGTTCCAATTGCTCGCGGATGCGTCCGAAAAATCCGCTCATAAGCTCGGCGAGCCCCCCTCCGAAAATAAAAACATTGGGTTCGAGCAGGTCGATTATGTTCCCGGCCCAAATCGCTAAGAAGTCCGCGGTCTCTTGCAGCACCTCTGCGGCAAGAGGATCGCCTTGGCGAAACGCCTCCTCCACAATCTCGGGGTTCACGGCATACCTGTCGCCGCCAGCCAGTTCGAGCATCTTCGATCTGACGTGAGGCGTATCAGGTTGATGCGTGCCACCGTCGTGCAGTTGTGCAAGCCGGTCTCTTGCAGACCGCGCAATCGCCGGACCCGAGCACAACGCCTCGATACACCCGCGCTTCCCGCATCCGCATTTCGGGCCGCGATAATCGATTGTTATGTGCCCGCCTTCGGCAGCACTCCCTGTGCGCCCATGATAAATCTTCTGGTCAAAAACGATGCCGGTTCCAATGCCGGTACCAAGCGTCGCGTAGAAAACATTTCGATAACCCACTCCGGCGCCCCAAATGGCCTCGGCCAGTGCGGCCGCATTTCCATCATTATCCATGCGTGGCGTCAATCCAAAGACGCGCTGCACTTCCGCCGCCAACGGAAAATTCCGCCAGCAAGGCACATTAGGTGGATTGAGAATCACTCCAGTAACAGGATCGAGTGGCCCCGGCGCGCAAATTCCAATCCCCCTCAAACTTGCCCGCGCCTCAGGACGCGCCACAAAGACTGCCTCAATAGCGGACTGCACCGCGCCGAAACCTTCCGCCGCACTCCCCTGCGCAGGCATCGTCACACGCGTCTGAAAAAGAATCGTTCCTTCGGCGTCTACAAGCCCAGCGGCCACTTTCGTTCCGCCGATGTCCACACCAAGCGCAAATGTGTTAGCCGCGTCCAAGCTCTTGGCCCTGGGTTTTCCTTCCGCGTGAGCGACTCAATCAATCCCCAAACGATGCTGCATCTCTTCCAGAGAGTATCCCTTGGTCTCTGGATAGAAGCTCAACACAACAAAAAATTGCAGCACCATCATCGCGCCGAAAAATACAAAAGGATACGCGCCCGAGGATTTCGCAAGCTGCGGGAATGTAAAAGCAATAATGGCATTCATGATCCAATGCGAAGAACTCCCCACGCTTTGTCCCTTCGCTCGCACGCGGTTGGGAAATATTTCGCTGATGTACACCCAAATTACCGCGCCTTGCGAAATAGCGAAGAAAGCAATGTAGGCGATCAGGAACACGAGAAGATAACTCTGGTGGCTGTTCGTAAAGAACACCCAGGAAACACCAAAGAGACACGCTGCTGTTCCGACGGATCCGATTAGTAGCAGCGTCTTGCGCCCCAGTTTGTCGATCAGGGACATGCCCAGCAACGTCGCTGCAAGATTCATCCCGCCGACAGCCACTGCCTGCAAATCGCCGGACACTTTGCTGTATCCCGCTGCGGCAAAAATGTCATTCAAGTAATAGAGAATGGCGTTGATCCCCGAAAGCTGGTTGAACATGCCAATGGTAATCGCCAGGAAAAGAGGGAACCGGTATTTCCAGGAAAAAAGTGGCTCCGAGGTTTGTAAGCGTTCGAGATGAATCGAATCCACGATCTCGCGGAGCTCGCCTTCGGGATTATCCGCGCCCATCATCTGCAGAACCGTGCGCGCTTCGTCCACACGCTTCCGCGTAACCAGCCACCGCGAGCTTGGCGGAATGCCGAACAGCAATACAAGAAATAGAAACGCCGGAATTGCGGCAATGCCCAGCTGCCATCGCCATTCCATCGCGCCAAGCCCCAAGAGTCCAATGAGGTAGTTGGACAAATAAGCCAGCAGAATTCCGATCACAATATTTATCTGAAAAGTGCCGACCAGCCGTCCGCGCGTTTTTGCAGGCGCCAGCTCCGCGATGTAGACCGGCCCAAGCACGGACGATCCGCCTATACCCAGCCCTCCGATGAATCGAGCAGCGAGAAGCGCGTGCCAGTTCCATGCAAACGCGCAACCCAATGCCGAAATCACATAAAAAACTGCCAGGACGCGCAAGGTCTCACGGCCGCCCCATTTTTGGCCAGGAATTCCAGCCGTCATCGCGCCGATAATTGTCCCAACCAAGGCCATCGCCACAGTGACGCCCAGAGCCTTTGGTGACAACCCATACGTGATGGTCAAAGCGTGCGTCGTGCCCGAAATAACGGCAGTATCAAAACCAAACAACAATCCGCCCAGCGCGCCGACAGCAGTCGCTTTGGCAAGATTGGCGTTCATCGCTTCTGATCCGCTAAGGAAAATGTCATTCGCGTTTCTCCAAAGAGTCGCGCGCTACGGCTGCATGTAGAACACGCTCATCGTGCGATAAAAGTTCCAGTCGTCCACTTTGGAGGACATCTCGTATGGCGAATGCATCGATAGCAGCGGCACGCCGAAATCAATCACCTCCATGTCTTCGCGAGACATGAATCCACCGATAGTTCCGCCGCCGCCGACATCCACTTTATAAGTATGCGTCTGCCAAGGAATACCGTTGCGGTCTAAAAGTCCGCGTATTTTCGCCGTAAATTCGGAAGGCGCATCGAACCCTTCCCCATAAAGCTTGATGGTCACGCCATACCCGAGCCGCGCCGCGTTGGTTGCTTCCGAGGTGCCGGGAAAAATCGGATTCAAGCTGTCATTGGCGTCAGCGGAGATCACCAGCGAATTATGCAAAGCGCGTCGTAAATCCAAATCGTTATACGCCGCGCCGCGCTGTCCGCCGATGAGCCGCGCAATCGTCGAGTTCAAAAATTCCGAGCCTGCTCCCGTGTTATTCACGGACCCGACTTCTTCAAAATTGGAAAGATAAGCGAGCGCGGTGAATTTAGGAGTGCCCTTGAGGTCGATGATGGCCCGCGCGGCGCAATAGGAAGAAACGCGATCATCCTGTCCGTAAGACCCAATCAAGCCTCGGTCAAAACCAACGTCCGCCGGATGCGAAGCGGGGACCAGCGCAAGCTCCGAGCTTACGAGATCTTCCTCCTTGATCTTGTAGGTGGACGTCAAAAGTTGCGTCACTTCCACAGCGACGGACTCTTTCTCCCCGGGAATGCTTCCGATCACGGGATCAAGCTCTTCGCCTTGCAGCACGTTTGTGTACGTGCGCGTCCGCAAGTCCGCATCCGAGTGTGGCGCAGCATCTGGAATAACAAAAACGGGATCCCCGGGATTCAAACCGATGGATACATCAATGGTGCGTCCGTCGCTTGTGTCGATGCGTCCGACCAGCGCCAGCGGAATATTCGACCACTGATATTTCTTAATCCCGCCATAGTATTTCGTTTTAAAAAGCGCAAAGCCCCCAGCAGGATAAATCGGCCGCCCCTTCAATTCAATATGTGGGCTGTCCTGGTGAGTTCCAACCACTCGAGAACCGTCGACAATAGCTTCCGTCCCAATCACAGCCAGAATAAGGCTACGGTCGCGATTCGGAATGATCAACCGCGCGCCGGGTTTCACTTGTTCAGGTTTGCTGAAATCCGTAAAGCCAGCAGCGTGTGCTCGCCGGATCACCTCGCGGGTCGAGCCAAGTGCCGATCTTGCGATGTTCAGATAATTTTTGTAGTCCTCGGAGAAATCCTGCACTTGCGTGCGCTCCGCAGGCGTGAGCAAGAGCCAGGAAGACTTTTTCTTTCCCCAAGCGTCACCTTCGTCCTGAGCGGAAAGCCTCTGAGAAAAGCTTGTTCCGAGAACGATCACAATCACTAACAGAAAAGACCATCTCCGCCAAATCTTCATCCGTCTTTCTCCTCGCCCCTCGCTGTTGCTCGCGGGGTTTCGCACCCTCGATCGCGCAGGGAAGGAGGATGGTACCTCAAAACCAGCAGGGGATGTGCCACGGTGCAGATTTGGGAAGTCGTCGGCGATTCTGTATGATTTTATCCCGTGAACATTATCCTGAGCGACGTTGAGGCACGAGTGTTGGGCTGTCTTGTGGAGAAAGACATCACCACACCGGAATACTATCCGCTTTCACTGAACGCCCTGGTTCATGCCTGCAACCAGAAATCCAATCGCGAACCGCTGATGAATCTGGAAGAAGATGTGGTGCGCCAAGCTCTGCGCGCGCTAGGGGACCAGATGCTTGCCAGGTCGGCAAGCGGAGACAGCCGCGTGGCGAAATACGAGCATCGTCTGGCGGATACTTTCAATTTCACTCGCCCGGAAACGGCCATCCTCTGCGAGCTGCTGTTGCGCGGTCCGCAGACGCCCGGAGAATTGCGCAGCCGCGCCGAGCGCATGCATCCCTTCGAAGATTTGAGCGTGGTGCAATCAACATTAAAGCATTTGATGGAGCGCGAACCGCCCCTCGTAAAGTTACTGCCGCGACAGCCAGGCAACAAAGAGGCGCGCTACGCGCATCTATTGTCAGGGGACGTTGAAGTACGCGAAGCGCCGCAAGTAAAGGAAGCGGCACTATCCAGCACCGCGGCAGAAAACGCACGTATGGTGGCGCTGGAAGTTGAAGTCGCAGGCTTGCAAAAAGAAGTTGCAGATTTAAAACGGCAGTTCGCCGAGTTTCGAAAGCAATTTGAATAAACTACCTGAGCAGACAGGGAGCCAGTACAAACCGTCATGGGAGCAGCTGAGTTTTTTGAAGCAAGGGTTGACACGAACCCGTCTGAGTTCATAACATGTGCCTTCGCGCTTGAAAAATTGAATCTGCTTGGGGTGGTTCGAAACGTTGTGCATCTCGCGTCAAGAAATAAAAATACATGATCACAGTTAAAGGGCTTACGAAGAGGTACGCGCGCAACACGGCTGTCGACCACATCTCCTTCGAGATTCAAAAAGGCCAGATTGTCGGCTTTTTGGGGCCAAACGGCGCAGGCAAAACCACGACCATGCGTATGCTGACGTGTTTTATGCCACCCACGGCAGGAACCGCGATCGTCGCAGGTTTCGACGTTCTCGAAGAGCCGATGGAAGTAAAAAAGCGCATCGGCTATTTGCCGGAAACGCCTCCTCTTTATCCTGAAATGATGACCGGCGAATATCTTTCTTTCGTCGGTAGCCTAAAGGGTCTCCGCGGCGCCGAACTCAAGCAGAGGATTGACTACGTTTCTGAGCGCTGTGCCGTGGCCGACGTCCGCAACAAGCAGCTTGGCAAGCTTTCGAAAGGCTACCGCCAGCGCGTTGGACTGGCACAGTCGATCATTCACAATCCCGAAGTCCTGATTCTGGACGAGCCCACGGCCGGTCTCGATCCCAAACAAATCAATGAGACGCGCGATTTAATCAAGAGCCTCGCCGGTGATCACACAATTATTTTGAGCACGCACATCCTTCCGGAAGTCGAGCAGATCTGCGAGCAGGTAATCATCATCAGCAAAGGCAAGCTGGTGGCCACAGATACTGTCGACAACCTGCAGAGCCGTGCGCGCGGTGTTGAATCCGTTCTTGTAGAAGTCGCCGGGCGCAATGGGGACCTTGATTCGAAGCTGGCCCAAGCACGCATTGAGAAAGTTTCGGGAGTTAGCCGCGTGATTTTCAAAGAAAAAAGGCAGACGCGCTCCACATTTGAAATCGAGACACAGAAAGATCATTTTGTTCGCGGAGATTTGGCCCGCGCCGTTGTGGAAGCTGGCTGGGATCTTAACGAGTTGCGGTCATCTGCAGCCAGCCTTGAGGAAATATTCCTGCAGCTTACCGGGACGCAAGTGGCAGCTCCGAAGGACGAAGCCGTCGCGACGGAGGCGGGTGAATGAGAAACATTTGGCTCATCTGGCGCAAAGAAATGCGCAGCTATTTTGTTTCGCCGATCGCTTACATTCTGCTCCTGATGTGCGCGCTGATTTTCGGATTTTTCTTCTGGACCCTATTACAGGCGTATCTCCAGTTCAGCATGGAATCGCAGATGCGCGGCGAAATGCTTCCCATGAACATGCCGGAAGAAATCAGTCGCCGTCTTTTTGGAAACATTCCCGTCACCGGGCTTTTTATCATTCCGTTGATTACCATGCGGCTGTTTGCCGAAGAGAAGCGCACTGGCACGATTGAACTTCTTACGACCTCGCCCATCCGGGACGGGGAAGTGATTCTCGGAAAATGGCTGGCTGCCACAACGCTTTATTGCTGCCTTCTCGCATTGAGCGCGATAAACATCGCTTTTCTTTTCGTCTACAGCCACCCGGACTGGAAGCCAATTCTCGTCAGCTATCTGGGGCTCTTGCTGCAAGGCGCGGCTCTATTGGCAATCGGCACTTTTATCTCCACACTCACAAAAAACCAAATCATCGCCGGGGCCGGGACGTTTTGCGCTTGCCTCCTGATGTTCGTTTGTGGGTGGGTTGGTGAATACAACAGCGACACCTGGGCGCGCGTTTTGTCGTACTTGTCGGTGTCGACTCACATGGAATCTTTCGCGAAAGGAACGCTGGACTCGAAAGACGCCATCTATTACCTGACTCTGTCTTTCTTTGGACTATTTCTTACGGCGCGCTCGATGGAATCGCTGCGCTGGAGGTCGTAATTGAATACCGAGTTGTTGAAGGCCAGACAAACAAAGTACGTAGCTTACGCGACCCTCTACATCGTGGTGACGCTCGCGGTAGTGACCGTTGCCAACGTGCTCGCAGACCGCTACGACAAGTTTTACGACACGACCGCGAATAAACGCTATAGCCTCTCGGATCAAACCATCAAAGTAGTGAAAGGCCTTAAGCAGGACGCCACAATCACCTATTTCGCGCAGGATTCGCAATTCGGCTCAGCCAAAGACAAGCTGGATATGTATGCGAATCTTTCCCCGAAAGTTCATGTCGTGTACGTGGACCCGGACAAAAAGCCGCTGGTCGCGACGCAAGCGGGATTCAAGAATTTGAACACCGCCATCGTGCAAATCGGCGCGAATAAAAACGAAGCAAAGAGTCTCAGCGAAGAAGACCTCACCGGCGCCATCATCCGCGACTTGAAGAACACCGCGCGCACAGTGTGCTTCGTAACTGGAAGCGGAGAGCACCAAATCGATGATTCCGGGCGGAGCGGCTTTTCGCGATTGAAGGAATTGATAGCCAAGGATGACTATCAGGGAAAGTCGATCGACTTGCTACAGAAAGCGGAAGTGCCCGGCGACTGCACGGTTGTGGTCGTGGGCGGACCGCGCGGTGATTACCAGCAACCCGAGGTCGATGCGCTGAAAAAGTATGTAGAAGACGGCGGGCGAGCGCTGATCCTTCTTGATCCTCCCTTGAAAATTGGGCGTGAGGATATCGGCGATAACAGCGCCCTGACCGGCGCGTTGGAAAGTTGGGGCGTAACGCCAAACAAAGATTTGATACTCGATTTCAATCCGGTCGGACAGCTTGCCGGGCTCGGCCCGCAGGTGGCGCTGGTTACTCACTATGACTCTCACCCCATCGTGAACGAAATGAAGGGCACCGCTACCGGATTCCCACTCTCCCGCTCACTGGACGCCAAAAACGGCGACAAAACCACAGTGGAGAAACTGTTTTCTAGTTCGGACAGCAGCCTTTCCACTACGAAATTGGATTCGGACAAGATCGATCCCAGCGACCCGAAAAACAAAAAAGGCCCAATGACGATTGCGGTGGCTGGAACGTACAAGACAGGAAAAGAAAATTCGCAGGGGCGATTCGTGGTGGTGGGCAGCTCGTTGTGGGCGGCTAACGGGTTCTTGCCGTTCAACGGAAATCGCGATCTTGCGTTGAACACCATCAACTGGCTGTCGTCGGACGAAGATCTCATCTCTATCCGGCCGAAAGAACCCGAAGACCGTAAGCTTACAATGACGAAAGCTCAAGTGCGCTGGGTCGGAATCACAAGTTTGCTTTTGATCCCTCTCATCGTGATTGGCACGGGAATCTCGGTTTGGTGGCGTCGAAGGTAAGGCGCCGTCCGACCCGTAAAAAACACTTCGCAGAATGCCGGGGCAATTCCAATGAAAATGAATAGTCTGCTGATCGCGGCCATTGTTTTGGCGGCGCTCTCTGGGGTTCTTTATTGGTCGAATCATCGCAAGCCCGCGGAGCCGGCGATAAAGATTTCCGCGGACGCGTCGACAAAGATTCTTACGCTCTCCCAAGCGGACATCACGAAAGTCGAAATCAAGAAAAAGAGCGGAGATGAAGTGACGCTCGCGAAAAACGACACGGGCAAGTGGCAGATTATGGGCGCAAAGCCACTGCTTGCGGACCAGAGTGAAGTCTCAAGCATGCTTTCGACGTTGTCTTCGCTGAGCTCAGAGCGGCTCATCGAGGAAAAAGCCGGCAACTTGGCGGACTACGGCTTGGCGCAACCGGCGGTGGAAGTGGATGTAACGGAAAAAGACAACAAGACCCAAAAAGTATTGATTGGGGACAACACGCCGGCTGGAAATGCGGCGTATGTTGCGCTGGCGGGCGATCCTCGTGTGTTCACACTGGCGAATTTCAGCAAGACGAGTCTGGACAAGAGTGCGAAAGATTTGCGCGACAAGCGGCTGCTATTGTTTGAGCAAGACAAGCTCAGCCGAGTGGAGCTGTCCGCTAAGAAAGTGGACATCGAGTTTGGCCGCAACAAAGACCACTGGCAAATTGAGAAGCCGAAACCGTTTCGGGCCGACGATTCTAAAGTGGAAGAACTGATTCGCAAGCTTGGCGAAGCGAAGATGGATTTAAGCGCGTCCGACGAAGAACAGAAGAAAGCAGCGGCGGCATTTAATTCTGGGACCGCCCTGGCGACCGCCAAAGTGACTGATGCCTCCGGTACGGAAGAGTTGCAAGTCCGCAAAAATAAAGAAGACTATTACGCGAAGTCGAGCGCGGTCGAAGGTGTGTACAAAGTAGGGAGCGATTTGGGGACGGCCCTCGACAAATCAGTCGATGATTTTCGCAACAAAAAGCTCTTTGACCTGGGCTTCACCGATCCGGAAAAAATCGAGTTGCACGACGGAGCCAAGGCTTATTTTCTGACCAGAGGCGGCTCGGATTGGTTTTCCGCGGACGGCAAGAAGGTGGACGTTATCGGAGCCGAAGGCTTTGTTGAGAAAGTGCGCGATTTGTCGGCGAGCAAATTTACGGATTCGGGATTCACGTCTCCGGCGATGGAAGTGACAGTGACCTCGAACGCCGGCAAGACCGTCGAGAAGGTTTTGATTGCTAAAGATGGCGACCATTTTGTTGCCAAGCGCGATGGCGAGCCGGCGCTATATCAGTTGGACCCAGTTGTAGTAACTGGCCTGGAGAAAGCCGCCGAAGATATGAAGCCTGCGGCCGAGCCCAAGCCAGAAGCGCCAAAAAAGAAGTAAGCGTGCGTTAACGTGGCCGACGCTGGAACGGCGCACAAACCGCGATGTTGGCAAGTGTAGCCGCCAGCCACAGAAGGCCAGCCCCGACAATCGCGGAATTACGTGCCGCTTATTTAGTAGTTTTCTTCATGGCGCGATCTAGTGTTAGTTTTTCCTCTGCCGCCAGTTGACGGACAACGCCTTTCGCCAAGTCTCCAAGCATAAGCGGGCCGATGGCCACGCGAATTAATCGCAGAACTTCTATTCCCAGTGCCTCCAGCATGCGTCGAATATGCCGATTCTTTCCTTCATCAAGAATGATCTCCAACCACGAATTGCGCTCTCCTTGACGAAGAAGCAAAGCGCCCTTCATGCGCAGCGTCTCTCCCTCTTTGGTGCGAACACCATTCTTGAGAGTTTCGATCGTCGTCCCATTAGCGATCTTTCCAATTTGCACGTGATAGATTTTCTCGAGATGTGTTTCGGGCGCGGTGATGCGAGCAGCCCAGTTCGAGTCATTGGTGAGAAGCAGCAAACCCTCGCTGGCCTTGTCGAGCCGTCCCACGGGCGCAACCCAGGGAAGCTCCGGGCCAAGAAGTGTGTAAACTGTGTCGCGTCCTTTTTCATCGGAAGCAGTAGTGATAATCCCGCGCGGCTTGTTGAGCGCGAGATAAAGTTTCTTGGCTGCCGCGATAGGCTTCTCGTCAATGTCGATGCGATCCTTGCCAAGTCGAACCGGCGTCTCCGGATCGCGTCGAATCATCCCATTCACGCGCACCTTTCCCGCACGAATGATTTGAGCCGCTTGCGCTCGCGAGCAAAAGCCAAGCTTGGAAAGCGCGCGGGCTAGACCAGACATTGTGGTAGAGAGTCATTCGATTGGATGTCAGTGCCCGAGGACCTGCGGCGAACGGGACGGTTTGATGCTTCTAGCGATTTCAGGGAAGATATGGAATTATGGTGTCCAGGAGTTCGCCATGGCTGATCAAGAGAAGATTGACTGGTCGCAATGCTCATTGGTGGAGGTCGACCCGCTCGTCCTGAGTGGCGCTCCGGTGCTGCGCGGCACCCGCATGCCAGCGAACGCGATTGTAGATAACTATGACTATGGGATGAGTGTAGCCGAAATCTCGGAGCAATTCGAAGTGCCCGAGGAAACCATCCTGGCGATCATGACATACGCAAAGAGCCATCGCGTTGCGCATCGTGTTTGATAAAAACGTTCCGATCGGTGTTCGCCGCTTTTTATCGAAGCATGAAGTCCGCACTGTTGTGGAATTGAAGTGGCCTCCGAAACTCCAGAATGGAGAACTCCTTCAAGCGGCCGAGGCAGAGGCGTTCGACGTTCTGGTTACCTGCGACCAAAACATTTCTTATCAGCAAAACCTAACAGATAGAAAGCTCGCGCTGGTTGTTTTGGGGTCGAATATCTGGCCCATCGTCAGCGCTTACCGCGACTCGATCGCGGCAAGAGTGGATGAAGCGCAGCCTGGAAGTTATGGTTTTATCGATATGCCGCTTCCCGGCAAACCTTGGAAAAAATCGAACGATTGAAGTCGATCTAGTCTGAGTCGGGACTCGGCCTGGTGGGCGGAGGCGCGCCTGACGCGCCTGCCCCCGGCGAAGTTGGCGGCGGATCGTGCTTTACGGCGCCGTAGCGCTCCGCGAGCCAGCCGCGGACTTCGTCGGGATTGTAATGGAAAGGTCCCATGCCGCCTCGATAGGCGATTCGGCCGGATTCGTCGATGATGTAGAAGCGCTCGGGCCACGCGGAGTAGGCATCATTGGCGGCGTTATCGATATCGTCGACCCCGAATGCAATAGGATAGTTGAAGCGCTTGATGAAATCGTTCGCGATGGCTACTCGCTGAGCCAGAGTCTTCGGCTGGGCGTAACAAACGTCATCCTTCACGTTGGATTTCATTTGCCACTCGTCGGTCGGGTGAGCTTCACGGACGTAAACGGTAAGAAAGTTGGCGTGATCCTTGTAGTCGTTGTAAATCTGCACCACGTCACCGACGTGGCGGCGAAACGGCGGTCAAGTGTAGCTGCCAAAGATGACGACAAGCGGGCGAGCGCCAGTGCGTTCGCGAATGTGGAAGTGATTAGCACCATCGAGAGCGAGCAGCCGAGCGTCGGGAGCATCATCGCCTACCTTCAGCGTGCCGCGGTGCATGTGGGGCAGGGCATAGCGCAGCATGCCGTAGACATCCTTGGGGCCGCCCGCCATCTTACAGAGAAAAAGAAAAACTGCGAGCAAGAGCACCAAAAATACGACAATTGCCCATTTCCAGAAGAGAGTCATCGTAAGTTGTTCAGCTCGCTTTACTACAAGTGTCCGAATGATTTCGCGTGCACGCTAGGCTTTCCACTAGCACCCCAACACCAATAAAGACTGCCCAGCACGGAGGCAAAACGTAACATCCTGTTCTTAGCCGAGGAATAGTATTTTTGCATTAGCGAGTTCATTCTGCGGCTACTTGCGCTTATCGTTGGCTATCAGGTGTTCGCGCTCGGCCTTGTAACGCGCCAAGGAACGCTCGATAACAGTCAGCGCAGCGTACGCAGGACGTATTTCATCAACCTCGACTTTTTTGCCTTCGAGCAGCTTGTAGTCCTGGAAAAAACGCCGGAGAACCAGCAAACGGTGGGGCGGAAGATCGCGGGCTTCGATATAGCTGCTGAATTCCGGATCTCCAGTGGCCACCGCGATGATTTTGTCATCGCTTGCGCCTGAATCGATCATGGACATGAGCCCAATAGCGCGCGCTTTGATGAGCGCAAGCGGTTGCACCGGCTCCTGGCAAAGGACCAGCACATCGAGCGGATCATTGTCCTCGGCATAGGTTTGCGGAATAAACCCGTAGTTCGCCGGGTAGAAAACGGCGGAATGAATGATGCGATCGACCTTCAGCAGGCCGCTGGGCTTGTCCAGTTCGTACTTCACATTGGACCCGAGCGGAATTTCGATCACTGCTTGAAAATCGCGCGGGAGTTCATCCCCGGGAGACACGTCATGCCAAGCATGGAGCATCAGAACACATCCTTCATTGAGGCTTATCGATTGCTACATTCCATTATCGCCGGAATGCGCCCGCGCTCCAAAAGAGTAAGACGCCGAAGTGTACTGATCGCCCGTAGGGGCACGGCACGCCGTGCCCTCTCGCTAGGCCGGTTCGGCCGGAGGCAGTTCGCGGCGTTTGGTCCAGAAGTAGATGGCGAAGGCGATTGCAATGAGCGGAAGTACACAACCAAATTCATCGACGAACCACTTCGTCTTTCCTGTATCACGCGTTATGGGAGTGAAAACACCCTGGATATAAAGATTGTGGCTGGCGTGGAGAATTGCCGCAGTCCAAACGCTGCCTGATTTGAGGCGCATCCAGGCAAAAATAAAGCTTATGGAAATGACCATGACGGTGAAGCACGTCAAGCCGTACCAAGTGGGAGTGCCCGCGTTGTAGTCCGCGAATATGAGGATAGGATAGTGCCAAAGCGACCAGACGATGCCACTGATAAGCGAGGTCGCTGTAAATGAGGTTGTTTTGTAAAGCTCGGGGACCAAGAAGCCGCGCCAGCCGATTTCTTCGCCAAGGGCGGCGGAAACGCTGCGAATCATGCCGAACGTGCCGAGCAGAAAAATTCCCAGAACAACGGAAATCCAGGGAGGACCGCCTAAGTGCATGGACTTGGTCATCGCATCGTAATATGCCGGATTGCCGAATGCGCCGAAGTGAAAAATCCAAATAATGGCGTAAGCGATGGAAGCGTACAAAATTGGAATAAACCAGCTACGTAGCTGATATTTGGTTTCGCCCCATTTCCAGCCGAGATCAGCCAAGCTGCGGCCATTCAAGCGCAGGGTAAGCATGCCCGCTAGCGCGGGACACCACATAAGACCGAAAGTGTACATGCCGCGACCATAGCCGAGACTGCCGGAATGGATGATGAGGAAATAAAAAAACGAGCTGAACACAAGAAGAATGACGACATAGGTGAGGACCTGAATACGAGAACGAGCGGGTTGGGCCATGCATGCCTCCGGTTTGAGGCAGGACCATATAACGGGAGGAGTTGAGTTACAAGTGCGGTACGGTGCTAGGCTCGTGCCTTCTCAATCATTTCGTCCCAGATGCCTTTCGATTTGAGTATGAGTTCGATGGCTTCCCGAATGGCGCCTCTTCCGGCAACGGCCTTGGTCACGTAGTGCGCTGCCAGTTTCACTTCGAGGACGGCGTCGCCAACGGCAACAGCAAGCCCGACGCGGCGCATGACCGGCAAATCTGGAAGATCATCGCCGACATACGCTACCGCCGACTCCGGCACGCCAGCTTTTTTGAGAATTTCTTCCAGCGCGGGAATTTTTGTGGGCTGCTTTTGAAAAATAAATTCCATTTTCATTTCGTTTGCACGACGCAAGAGTGCGGGGCTTTCGCGTCCCGTGATGACGCCCGTGCGGATGCCTGCGGTGTGCGCGAGAGTCAGACCTTGGCCATCGTGAGCATCAAACGATTTGATTTCAAGCGCGGAGCCATCGGGCTGAGAGAGCAGAATGACGGAGCCGTCCGTCATCGTGCCGTCGACATCCATCAGCAGGACTTGGATTTGTTTTGCGCGTTTCGCAAGGCTTGCGGGGATTTTTGTCATGCCCTTTGCCAAAGTTTGCTCCTGTTTGAAACATCGCAACAGATTGCGGACCTGAAGGTCCACCACTACAACATCTATATAAGCTCTAGTGTCCAGAGGTCGTGGAGATGGACGACGCCAACAACTTTTTTTGATTCGTCGATGACCACTACACTCGTGATTTTCCGTTTTTCCATTTGATTAAGCGCTTCGCTGGCGAGGACGTGCGGACCAATGGTTTGCGGGTTGCGTGTCATGGCAGCGCCTGCGGACATTTCCAGCGTTGCGCCGTGGTGTTTCTCCATCAAGCGGCGAAGGTCGCCGTCAGTGACGATTCCTGCGAGGCGGCCATCGGGTTCGAGAACCGTCGTCATGCCGAGACCTTTGCGGCTCATTTCGTGGATGACTTGGGGCATCGGTGTGTCTAACGCGACGCGGGGCAGAGCGTCGCCTGCGTGCATGGTGTGCTCGACGCGAAGAAGTTTTGTGCCAAGGCGCCCTGCGGGATGGAGATCCGCGAAATCTTGTGGTTGGAAGCCGCGGCGTTCCAGTAGCGAGACAGCCAGGGCATCGCCGACGGCCATGGCGACCGTGGTGCTTGCGGTTGGTGCGAGATTTAGCGAGCAGGCTTCCTCGCGGACGCTGACGTCGAGGGCTACATCGCTGGCTTTGGCGAGAGTGGATTGGATTTTGCCCGTTAATGTGACGAGCGGTGCTTGGAGACGTTTCAGAGCTTCGAGGATATGAATGATTTCTTCGGTTTCGCCCCCGTAAGAAACGGCTAGGACTGAATCGCCACGGGTCAGCATGCCCAGGTCGCCGTGCAGTGCATCGGCGGGGTGCAGGAAGAAGGATGGGGTCCCGGTGCTGGATAGGGTGGCGGAGATTTTGCGTCCGACCAGGCCGGACTTGCCCATACCGGTGACGACTACGCGGCCTTTGCAGGCGAAGAGGATGTCGACAGCTTTCTCGAAGGAGGCGTCAAGGCGAGCTAAGACGTCTTGGATGGCTTGGGCTTCGATTTTTAGGACGCGGCGGGCGGTGTCAAGACTCAACGAGCACCCCCCTTGTTTCTGTAAACGTTGCGTATAAAGGAGTTAGGCTCACTGTGGGGGTAGCCTCGCTGGCAGGGTGGGAGCCGTTTGTTGGGAATGGCAGTGTTGGAAGCCTGGGCGAAGTGGGCGCAATGAATTGCGCCCCTACAAAGGACCTTGAGGTGAGACGGGCGGTGTCGAGACTCAACGAGCACCCCCTTGTTTTTGTAAGCGTTGCGTACAAAGAGTCTAGGTTCACTGTAGGGGTTGGCGCAAAACGGAAGAAGGGCACGGCGTGCCGTGCCCCTACGAACATCGGCTGGGTGGGGCAGGGTTTGCCGCGTGAAATTCGGGCGCCGGGCAGGGCAAGTCCCTCCCCTACAGGCGGATGAGGAACGGCGGAGGAGACCAGGATGCCGACGTGGGTCACTGGACGCTCCAGCGGCGGACGACTGTGGAGAGTTCTTTTAGGCGTTTGAGGAGGGCGGGGAGTTGGGAGAGCGGGAGGGCGTTGGCGCCGTCGGAGAGGGCTTCGGCGGGGTTGTCGTGAGTTTCGAGGAAGATGCCGTCAACGCCTGCGGCTACGCCGGCGCGGGCTAGAGGCTCGATGAATTCTGGCTGACCGCCGCTGGCGTGGCCCTGGCCTCCGGGGAGTTGGATGGAGTGTGTGACGTCGAAGACCACCGGATAGCCGAACTTCTGAAGAGTTGGAAAAGAGCGCATGTCGACAACTAGGTTCTGGTAGCCGAAAGAAGCGCCTCGCTCCGTGATGATGATATCGGTGTTGCCGGTGCTGGCGATTTTTTCGACGACGTTGGCCATGTCCCAGGGGGAAAGGAATTGAGCTTTTTTGACGTTGACGATGCGGCCGGTCTTGCCCGCGGCGAGCAAGAGATCGGTTTGGCGCGCGAGGAAAGCCGGAATTTGGAGGACATCGCAAACTTCGGCCGCGAGCTGAGCATGCGAAGGTTCGTGAATGTCGGTCAGGATCGGGACCTTCAAATCGGCTTTGATCTTGCCGAGTATGCGCAAGCCCTCTGCAAGACCCGGTCCGCGAAAGGCTTTCACGGAGGAGCGGTTGGCTTTGTCGTAGGAGGCTTTGAAAATGTACGGCACGCCGCAGTCGGAGGCAATCTTGGCGACTTTTTCAGCCATTTTTCGGGCGTGGGCTTCGTTCTCAATGACGCAAGGTCCAGCTATCAGAAAAAGCGGGTTGCCAAGTCCAAGACGCAGCGAGCCGAGAGCAATGTCGTGAGCGGGCATCATCGAAGTTATCGAAGATAGCATACGCGGCTTCGATTTGGAGAATTGCGCGATTGCAGGACTGGTGCGGTTTCCGCTCGGGTGATTTATCGGGAGTTGGCTCGCCGCGACTTTTCCAAATCTGGATTTCTGGCACGGAACAAGTTCCGAGTGGCCTGTGATCTACCCGGAACCAGCTGAGTTCTTCGGCGCTTGCGGTGATCGTTCATTCGTAACGCAAGGCTACTATGGGATTGACGCGCATCGCGCGGCGGGCGGGGATATAGCACGCGGCGAGCGCGACTAGTGTCAGCAGAATCGCAACGCCAGCAAACGTCTGTGCATCGTCGGCTTGAATCCCAAAGAGCATCGTGGACATGAAGCGCGTGACGCCCATCGCCGCGCCAATTCCAATCGCCGAACCAATCAGCACCAGCAGAATGCCCTGACCAACAACGAGGCGAAACAGATCACGCCGCTGGCCGCCTAGCGCTATGCGAATGCCGAGTTCGCGCGTGCGCCGCGCCACCTCGTAGGACAGCAAACCGTATAGCCCGATGCCGGCGAGCACGAGCGCAAGCGCACCGAAAAAGCTGGAGAGGCGCGACATCAGACGCTCCAGAAAAAGCGTTTGGTCGATCTGCTGGGTTTGCGTGCGCACATCGAACAGCGGCAGATTGTCGTCCACACTGGAAACGATGCCGTGCACAAGTGTTACCAACGCGAGCGGGTCGGCGGCGGTGCGCAATTCGAAATGGGCTGTATTGTTGACGAGCGGCATGTACATGGTCGGTTTGATTTCGCGGCGGAGGGAATTGTATTTTGCGTCGCCGACGATGCCCACAATCAAGTATCCGGGTTGCGGACCGATCGGCGGCTCCTGGTCTTCCTGCGGGTCGCTGAAATGTTTGCCCAGCGGATTCTGATTCGGAAAACACTGTCGCGCGAACGTTTCATTGATGATGACGGGAAGAGGCGCCAGGTTCGGCTTGAATACCGCCGGCGTCACATGATTACCGGTGTCCGATGCCTTCGCTTTGCTCGCTGCTTCTTCTGCGGCAGTCCTCGCGGCAATGATCGCCGAGGCCACAGCGAAATCCGTGGAATTGAACGTGCGGCCAGCAAATAGCGGAATGCGCATGGTGGAGAAAAAATTCAGGCCAACAGTAAGCCTGGCGGCTTCGACATTTTGTTTTGGCGGTGCGCCGTCGAGGTGCACGTCGTCACTAGACCAATTTCCGCTCAACAGGGCATCTTCCGAGTAGCTCACGGAAATCACGCCCGGGAGCGTGGCAAACCGCTCTTGCAAATCGCTATAAAGTTGCGCGGTCTTCTGGGCTGTATATCCGGCGGCCGTGGGATTGAGACCCAAGAGCAGAACACTTCGCGTGTCGAAGCCGGGATTCAAATTGTTAAGGTTGCGCAACGTGCGGACGAGCAATCCCGCGCCGATGAGCACAACAATAGAGAGCGCTACTTGCGCCACAACCAGCGCATTTCCTAAACGGAACCGGCGCCCGCTGTGCGCAGCACTGCCGGGAAGCAACGTAGCTGTTTGCTTCAACGAAGGAGTCAAATCAATGCGCGCACCGCGCAGGGAGGGGGCGAGACCAAACAAAATCCCCACGGCAAAGGTGACGCCGACGGTAAACAACAGCACGCGCCAGTCCGGCGCAATCTCGAAGGGAAAAGCTTCGTACCCGCTGGAAAAGATCAGGACGATGGCCTTGATCCCCCATAGGGATAGAAAAATTCCCAGCGCACCGCCGACCAGGGAGAGCAGCAAGCTTTCCGTGAGCAATTGCCGCATAATGCGCGCGCGTCCCGCGCCCAGTGCGAGACGAACCGCCATTTCCCTTTGTCGCGTCGCCGAGCGCGCGAGCATCAATCCGGCGACATTGGCGCAGGCAATCAGCAAGATGAGGCCAACGGCAAACATCAACAGATAGAACATTGGTGCGATTTGGCTGCTCTCGCCATCCAGGCCCTCTGCCGCGGGAAGAAGTTTGATGGCCGGAGCATCCGCTTCGTTCAAAAACGGGGTAGCGCCATGCGCTGTTTCGTTGACGAACATGGTGGTGGCGACGGCCTGCGCTTGCTCGAGCGAAACGCCCGGCTTCAGCCTCCCGACAATGACCGACCACCAGACTCCCGGATCGGATAGGCGATCGCCGCGTCCCCAATGCTCTGGCCGGATTCGATCAGCGACCGAAAACGGCATGAAGAAATCGATGGTTTTGCCCGGCGTCAAATTCGTGAAGCGGGGCTCGGTAACGCCGACAATCACGGTAGATATATTGTTCAAGCGCACCACGCGGCCGACGGCTGAGCGGTCCGCGCCAAAAGCGCGTTGCCAGTAAGCAAAACTCAGCACAATAGCCGGCGGCGCCGAAGGAGAATCGTCAGACACGCCAAGAGGGCGGCCTACTATCGCATTGACCCCCAGAGTCGAGAAGAAATCTCCGGAGACATACTGGCCTTGCGCCATACTCGCAGGCCTATTCCCGCTGAAATCATAGTCGAGCGGGCCGGCGAAGGCGGCCACGCCAGAGAAAGCGTTGGTGTGGTCACGGAGATTTTTGAAAAACGGCAGGGAGAACGAACAATCTCCCGAGAGATTCAAGCAGTCGCCGTAGTCGCTGTGACCCTTTAACTTCGGACGCGTATGCGTGCTCCAACGTAAGACGACGAGCTGCTGCGGGTCTTTTACCGGCAAGGAACGAAGCAAAATTCCATCAATGAAACTGAAAATGGCGGTGTTCGCGCCGATCCCCAGCGCCAACGTGAGCACGGCGACGACGGTGAAGCCTGGAGATTTGCGCATCATACGGAGAGCGTAACGAATATCCTGAAGAATACTGGAGAAAAAATTGCCGCCGCTCTTTCCCAACGTCACAGGTTCGCGATACAAATCCCTTTCCACGGGCCGCAGTCCGCGTGCGAGCAACTCTTCCTCTTTAAGCTCTTCTATGGCTGTAAGGCTCGCTTCTTCGTTGCTAATACCGAGCGCGAGCAGTTCCTGGTAGCGGTCTTCGAGGTGCTGCGCGAGTTCGTCGGCAATTTCGGCTTCACGCGTCGGTGCAAGTCTCAGCGGTGCAAGCCTACGAAGAATTTCCGGTTTCCATTCAGGCATTTTCTGCCTCCGTGATGCGATTGATGCCGACCACAAATTCGCGCCAGCCGCGAAGCTGGGAAGCCAGGACTTTGCGGCCCTGGCGCGTCAAGCGATAGTAACGGCGGCGGCGCTGTCCGTCCTTTTCCACCCAGCGTCCGCTCAGCCAACCGCGATGTTCAAGACGGTAGAGCAGCGGGTAGAGCGAGGCGACGTGAAAACGGACAGTGCCACCCGAGCGTTGCTCGATAAGTTTGCTGATTTCGTAGCCGTGGCGAGGACGAGCTTCGACAAGCGAAAGGATGAGCAACTCGGCGCTACCTTTTTTCCATTCCACTTGTGGAGTTGTCTGGCCTATATATGGCGGCGCAACATATTGAACGACGAGGCGATTCGGAAGTCAAGCGGCTGTTTCAGGAGCCGGACGCGGGGGTTCGGTGGTGGCGCGTGATCGTCGCTCAGGTTGGAAGCTTAGTTCCGGCTTGTTCTGCAACGATGTATTCGGCGTACCAGTCGGGCCAGTTTGGATCTGCGGCGCCGATGCGCTGCTCGTGTTTGCCGTGGGCGGCAGAGGCACGGCGAAGCGCGCTTGCCACGTCGCTTGCGGAGGCGAACGAAGTTGCGGCGGGGTCGACGCGCCCGGGAAGCCGCGTTGTGACCTCCTGCAGGAGCCAATTGTTGCCGTCCGGGTCGCTGAAGGTGGCGAAGGAGCTGTAGGTGACGCGATTGGGCGCTGGGCCGCTGACGCGACCGCTCGTGGCGTCTGGTTGGAACTGAGCGCCTGGCGTGCCGGCGTGGAATACGTCGCTGATCGCGACGCCGCGGGCGGCGATCTCGTCGTGCGCAGCCTCGATGTCGGAGACGACGAGGTACAGATCATTGGCCGAGCCGGGCGCGGCTGACGTGATCTTCGTGCCGAATTGGATCGAGCAAGCGGAGCCGGGCGGCGTGAACTGGACGATGCGGAAGCCGTTGTCGAAAGGGAAGTCGGCGTCGAGCCGCCAGCCGAGTTTTTTGTAGAACTCCTTCGCGCGATCAACATCTGAGACAGGGATGACGACCACCTCCAACTTCATGTCAACTCTCGCGATGGTCGCGCCGCTAGTTACGTCGCTACCGCGGACTTCGTTGGTGCTCATGGGTACCTCCTGGGTTGTGCCGCTTCTTTGTCTCGTTTGTGATTGAGCAGAGTGGCTGATAATTTCGTTCCTCGATTTCTAGGCAAATGTGAAGTCTAGCGCGTGAGCGCCAGGATCGGTCACTGGGGCCGGACATTTCGTTCATTCACCTTTCAAGGCGCGTAATGGGTGAAGACATAGTCGCGATCTTTCGCTGGCGTGTGACAGGGAAAGCAGGTCTCGTGTAGCGTCTTGTCGCCGGGCTTTCCGTCCTTAAAGTCAGCGAACCCCCAGCCGCCCGTCGCGGCGTACTTCTTTGAGTCTTTGACCATGAACTGAACATTTACGATGGACCCAACAAGGAAAGATTGAGCGCCGGGGAATTCAGCGGCCAGGGCTTTGTTGTTGTCTTCGGACGGGACACGTGTCCAGTGAATCGCGGCAATGATGCTGCCGTCCGGGAACGGGAGCTTCCGTTCCTTAAAGGCTTTGATCGCTATATCGTTGCCGAATTGAGCGCGCAGTTGGTCGGTCTTGCCTGGTACAAGAAGCTGGTCAACGGCGATCACTTTCCAATCGCGGTATCCGGCGGGGATTTTGACTCCGTAGATTGGGGATGAGTCCCCATCGGACTGTCCCGATGCGCGGGGCATGTAGGCGACAATTGCGCCCAGGGCTGCAACTGCAACCAGCAAAAAAGCTAACCGTTTCATAAGCGCCTCCCATGAATTTTATTAAGGTGGAAGAACCCTTGACGACTTCGGCTCGCCCGAGCGTAGTTGCCTGAAAGCAGCAGGGATCTCGGCTAATTGGGAATTCCGGTTAAAGGACCCGCGCCGAGTATCAATGCTTGGGAAATGTTACCCGCTCGACTCGCATCAATAGATGAATTGGTTTTGAATTGAGATGCAGATTTTTTGTAAGCACGGGTGAACGTGCTGCACAAGCGGGCACGATGAATCGTGCCCCTACAAGAGTTAGGCGTTGGCGTGCGGGGCTATGGCGGCGGCTTGGACGCGTGGGGCTTCCGCGGCTGGGCGTGAGCGAGCCTTTTTGTGTTCGACTGCGGCGCCTATGAAGGCGGCGAAGAGCGGGTGTGGTTCGAGGGGCTTGGACTTGAATTCGGGGTGGAATTGGCAGCCTAGGAACCACGGGTGATCAGGGGCTTCGATGATTTCGACGTAATTTTCGTCGGGGGTGCGGCCGGTGATGAGCAGGCCAGCGTTGGTTAGAGTCTTTTCGTAGTCGCGATTGAATTCGTAGCGGTGGCGGTGGCGCTCGCTGATTTCGGTTTTGCCGTAGGCGCGATTGGCGAGGGAGCCGGGTTCGAGTTTGCAGGGCCACGCGCCTAAGCGCATGGTGCCGCCCATTTCGTCGACTCCAAGGAGTTCGCGCAATTTATAGATGACGCGATGTGGGGCTTGCGGGTCGCATTCCGTGGTGTCGGCTTGCTTCAGGCCGGCAACATCGCGGGCATACTCGACGGTGGCGCACTGCATGCCGAGGCAGATGCCAAAATAGGGGATTTTGCTCTCGCGGGCGAATTGAATGGTATTGATCATGCCTTGAATGCCGCGCTTGCCAAAGCCGCCGGGAACTAGAATTCCGTCGTAGCCGCGCAGGCGCGCAGCAGCGATCTCCGGCGAAGTGATCTCCTCGGCTTCGATCCATTCGAGAACGGTTTTTTGATTGTGGGCGAGGCCGCCGTGGAGGAGAGCTTCGCGAAGGCTTTTGTAGGCGTCTTCAAGCTGGACATATTTGCCAACTACCGCGATGCGAATTTCGCCGGCAGGATTGTGCATGCGATAGACGAGGTCGAGCCACGGGCGCATGTCGGAGGGGCGGTCTTCCAGTTTCAATTGGCGCAGGATTTGGGCGTCGAGGCCTTCGCGACTGAGTTCCACGGGGACGGCGTAAATCGTGTCGACATCTTCCATGGAAATGACGCAGGCTTCGGCAACGTTGCAGAAGAGGGCGATTTTTTTCTTGAGGTCGGCGGGAATGTGGCGGTCGCTGCGGCAGAGCAAGATGTCAGGCTGAATGCCGATGCCGAGCATTTCTTTCACGCTGTGCTGAGTAGGCTTGGTTTTCAGTTCGCCCGCAGCGGCGATGAAAGGAACCAGCGTTACGTGGACAAAGAGGGTGTTCTCTACGCCTAGTTCAAGGCGCATCTGGCGAATGGCTTCGAGGAAGGGAAGCGATTCGATATCGCCTACCGTGCCGCCGATTTCTACGATGACTACGTCCACGTCATCGGAAACTTTTTTGATGGTGGCTTTGATTTCGTCGGTGACGTGCGGAATGACTTGAACGGTTTTGCCGAGGTAGTCGCCGCGTCGCTCTTTAGTGAGAATGGTTTCGTAGATGCGGCCGGTGGTCCAGTTATTGTCGCGCGAAAGCTTGGCGTGTGTGAATCGCTCGTAGTGGCCGAGGTCGAGGTCGGTTTCCGCGCCATCTTCGGTGACAAAGACTTCACCGTGCTGAAATGGACTCATCGTACCGGGATCAACGTTCAGGTACGGATCGCATTTCTGAAGGGTGACTTTGAAACCGCGACTTTCGAGGAGACAACCGATAGAGGAAGCTGCAACTCCCTTTCCAAGCGAGGAAACAACACCGCCGGTAACAAAAATATATTTTGGCGCCATCCATGCAGCTCTTGCTTGGGATTACCCAGAGCGCGAGCTTATCAGCCCTCCACAGGAGTGACGTACGCATAATTATCATCGGAATGCGGACGGCTGTCAAATCGAAGAATTAATTCGATATATCCAGGGAACTTGTAAATCGAAAATGGGGAACTAAGTTAGTTGTGGCAACGTGGAACGATAAGCGGAATGAGGGACGCGGCGAAACTTTTTTCGAGGGAACGGGTTTGGTTTTTGCGGGGGAAGTGAAGTTGGGGGCGATGCTGTTGTCGATTTGAACAAAATGCTTTTCAGCGGGAACGGTTTGGAGCATTTGGTCATCCAAACAGTGGTACATCTGCGTAGTGCCGCGAGTTGATTGCGGTGACGCTATCCAGAGAGATTCTTCAAGGGTCTCTCGAACGTGGGGAAGGGGTAACGAAATTGAAAAAACGGTTTTTTCTGGGCAGTGCGGTATTTGCAGGCGCTCTACTTTCCATATCCTTCGCAGGCGCACAGCAACAACCATCGGCGGTTGCGCAAGCCAACATGACTTACGATGCGAGTCGTGAGACCACTCTCGTCGGTAAAGTGCTTTCTTACACGGCGGAATCAAGCGTTCCACCCATCGGCGCGCATGCGAGCATTCAGACGGCTGCAGGCATTGTTGATGTGCATATCGGCAGCGCGAAACTTCTCGAGCAAAAGCGCTTCACTCTGTCGGCTGGAGATTCCGTTCGAATCACTGGGGAAGTGATGGCCGCTGGAGAGAGCAGTACGTTTGCTGCCCGGATTATTGAAAATGGCACGCAGTCTGTCACCGTGCGCAACAGCAAGGGCCAAGTGCTCCAAATGCCTGCCATCCATGTTGCGAGAGGTGCGCGATGAACCGCCTCCTGCTTGTGCTTACGATTTTCGCGGTGGCGTGGACTACCTCGTGCAGCGGAGGTTCTAGCACTCCTGTGCCGCCGCCGTCCGGTGGCTTCAATAACGGAAGCCTGAAAGGCAGCTACGTTTTTTCGATGACGGGAACCACGGTCGATAGCACATTTGGCACGAGCAGCTTCTCTCGAGTTGGGGTATTCACCGCCGATGGCGGAGGCGGCATTGCGACGACAGGCGGCGTGGAAGACGTTCACGCCTTGGGAGCGGACAATATTTTTAACATTACCGGTGGGAGTTATGTCATCAATGCCGATGGCCGCGGAACTCTGAACATTACGGAATCCAGCGGCACGTTCCAATACAGCATCGCACTGGCTTCCTCCATCACCGGCTATATGGTGGATATGACTTCCGGTGACACGGAGACTGCCAGCGGCAGCTTCAGTCTTCAGACGGCGACAGCGATGGCCACGGGCACTTATGCTTTCGATTTTTCCGGGATTATTCCGGATGACACGGGCAACCCGGTTTCGATCGTTGGGGACATTATCCCGTCAACCGCTGGTGCGGGCACCTTTTCCGGTGGCAGCTTCTGGGACGTCAATGATAATGGAACGTTCATAACCAAGGCTTCGATCTCGGGCGGAAGCTATCAACCAGACAGCGTCCGCCTGGGGACTGGGAGGGGTACTGCCAACATCGGCGGTCTCGATTTTGTCTACTATGTCATCGATGGCCAGCACGTTCAGTTTATGGGGATCGATCAAGATGCAGCAGCGCCGGGAACGATACTTGGCGAAGCCGTTGCTCAGCAGGCGGGCACCCCCAACGATGTGACCGCTTTCAATAACAGCAACTTCGTTTTCGTTATGGGAGGCACCGGAGGCAGCGGGCCGCTGGCGCGCGCGGGACGCCTTACAGCCACGGGAGGAAGCCTTTCTGCCATCCTTCTGGACAACAATAATGCGGGAACCGTGAAGACGGTTCCGCCCAGTGGCGTGCTTAGTGCCGGGACGGTTACGCTAGATGGCGATGGATCTGGGCGGGGGACCTTTACCTTTACCGACACCATCAGTAACACGGGGACCTTTACATTCGTGTTCTATCTGAGTTCGGCAACTGCGGGCGTGATTCAGGATGTCAGCACAGTTCTGTCTGGCGGCATCGCTACTGCAGTGGATGTTGCGGACGGGACACTTTTGGGGCAGGTCGGCGCTCCCTTTACTTCCAGCAGCCTCGCAACGGCTTACGCGTTTAATTGGAGCGGTGCGGATCCACTTGAGGAAGATTTCGTCGGCGCCTTCCAACCGGCGAAAGCGAGTCCTAACGGTTTGGTGGATTACAATGAATTCACTGCAGGGAAACAGTTCTTAAACACCCCCTTCAACGGCGTCGTAACGATCGGCGGCGATGGAACCGGCAGCACGGGCCAGCACAGCACTTTCGTTGCTGGCTTGACTGGCAGTCCGGCAGTGACGATCAACTACTTCGCCTATATCGCTAACCCTAGCACCATTCTCGTGATGGGAACCGATTCCAAACGCGTGATAGCTGGCGTGTTAGAGGCGCAAAATCCATAGCTTGCGAGAACACCCATACAATTAAGCATGCCGCCCGGTGAAGCTGCCGGGCGGTTTTATTTTTGAAGGAGCTTTTCCACGCGGGCGACGTCTTCGGGCACGTCCACGCTGACGGCGTCGTGTTCGACTTCCGCGACGCGAATCTTCCAGCCATTTTCGAGCCAGCGGAGTTGCTCGAGCTGTTCGATGCGTTCGAGTTCGCCTTGAGGCAAGGTGGGATATTCGAGGAGGGCGTCGCGTTGGAAGACGTAGAGACCGAGGTGCTTCAGATGGCGGACCTGGATTTTGCTGGCGGTGTCGCGCACCCAGGGGATGGGGGCGCGTGAAAAATAGAGGCCGTTGTTGTCGAAATCGAGGACGGTCTTTACGACGTTGGGGTCCATGATGTCCGCGGGTGTTTTAATAGGGGTGGCGACTGTGGAGATAGCGGCTGCGGGCTCTTCAAGCAGGGCATTGACCGCCGTGTCGACAGCAACAGGGTCCAGAAGTGGCTCATCTCCCTGGACATTTACGAAGATGTCGCCCTTTTCGTGGGCCGCGACTTCGGCCACGCGCTCTGTGCCGGTGCGGTGCTCGGGACGCGTCATGCGGGCGGTGCCGCCGAAGCTTTCCACGGCCTTCACGATGCGTTCATCGTCCGTTGCGACAATCACGCGGTCGGCCTGCTCCGATAGCTTGGCTCGCTCATAGACGTGCTGAATCATGGGCTTGCCAGCGAGCAAGGCGAGGGGCTTGCCTGGCAAGCGAGTGGAGCCGTAACGGGCAGGAATGACGATAACGACTTCTGGTTTGGGAGAACTCATGTGCAAAAGTCTCGCATGTTTTTGAGTTTCCCACATTGGGGAATATTTCGTCACTATCTGCAGTCTTTCCTCTATAGCGCGGACACGATATAGCTGGCAATTTTGACAATGGTGGGGTGTATCTGCTGCGAGGATTCTATTTTGGTCACGCGAGTTTTCGGTACCATGTGCGGGCTAGTACCGGATTTGCCTTGTCTTCGCTTGCACGAGTGGTAGAATCACGCGTAGTCCGAGCCGCGCGGCCGTTCCAGGTGACCGGAACGATGGGGGTGCCGTGAAACGCGATAGACATGGGTTTCGCGTTTTTATATTTTCCGTTTCAGTGCTGGTATTTGCCTGCCTTGTCGTTTCTCGTACCGCAATTTTTGCTGCGCAACAAGCTCAGTCCGGGGCTCAATCCCAAGATCAATCCCCCGCGCAGCCTCCGCCGCAATCTCCGCCGGAAGACAGTAAGCAAAATCAAGACAAACAGGACGAAAAGAAGTCGAAGGATAATGTAAAGAAGAATACGCCCGGGCAGGTGCTGAAGCCGGGGCGAACGTTGAAAATGGACGTGGACCTGGCGCTGGTCAACGTCACGGTTACCGATCCCTACAATCGATTGGTCACCGGCCTCGAAATGGAAAATTTTCGCGTCTTTGAAGACAACGTTGAGCAGGAAGTGGTGACGTTTTCCGCGGAGGACGTACCTATCTCAATCGGCGTAGTTTTCGACTTCAGCGGCAGCATGGCTAACAAAGTCGGCAAGGCGCGCGAAGCCGCCGTTCAGTTCTTCAAGACCGCCAATCCACAAGATGAATTTTTCTTGGTGAGCTTCAACGAGCGCGCGGAACTGACGAGCGCATTCACGAACAGCGTGGAAGACCTGCAGAGCAGCCTTATGTTGACCTCCGCGAAGGGCCGAACGGCATTGCTCGACGCGATCTACCTCGGACTGAGCCAGATGAGGGGTGCACACAACGGCAAACGCGCCTTGCTCATCTTATCTGATGGAGGAGATAATCATAGTCGTTACAATGAAAGCGATATTAAGCGCTTGGTGAAGGAAGCAGACACCCAGCTCTATGCAGTCGGCATCTTCGACGCACTTGGATATCGTAACCGGACGCCGGAAGAATTGAATGGTCCGTCGTTGCTATCTGAAATTACGGAGATGACGGGGGGGCGCGTATTTTCCGTCGAGAAGTTGGAAGACCTTCCGGACATCGCCTCAAAAATTGGCATGGAGCTGCGAAACCAATATGTCCTGGGATATCGGCCAAGCAACAAAGCGCACGACGCACGGTGGCGAAAAATCAAGATCCGGCTGCGAGCTCCAAAGGGGCTCCCGCCGCTCAATGTTTTTTCGAAGACGGGGTATTACGCGCCCAGTCACTGAGTCCGCGTTCTTGCGCGTTTCTTTCTTCTCTCGCCTGTTGTTTCTTTGCGCGATAGCTCTCTTTGTCTCATCGTCCTTTGCGCAGATTCCCGTTCCTCAAGCGCAACCGCTTCCTCCCGGGCAAGATCCCAACGCAGGAAAACAGGGTTCGATTATCAAGGTCGATGTCGGCCTAGTGGTGCTGCATACCAGCGTGCTGGATGATCGCGACAAGTTTGTGGACGGACTGAAAGCGGATAATTTCCGCGTATTCGAAGATAAGGTCGAACAAAAGCTTACGACTTTCAAGCGCGAGGATGTTCCGGTCAGCATGGGCCTGGTGATCGACAATAGCGGGAGCATGCGGGACAAGAGGCCGCGTGTAAACGAAGCGGCGCTTACGCTGGTCGAGTCCAGCAACCCGCAGGACGAGGCGTTCGTCGTCAACTTCAACGACGATTTCTATCTGGACCTCGATAAAGACTTTAGCAATAACATTCCAGAATTGAAGGAAGCGCTTGAGCGGATCGATTCGCGAGGCAGTACAGCGCTCTTTGACGCCATTATCGGCTCGCTCGACCACCTCAAGAAAGCCGGCAAGGACAAGCGGGTGCTGCTTGTGGTCACCGATGGCGAAGACAACGCCAGCCACAACTCGCTTGAGAAAACGATCCGCGAAATTCAGAAGACAGACACGGTGATTTACACCATCGGCCTGCTCGGCGAGGAAAAAAGGAAAGACAAGAATAACGCTATGAAGGCACTAAGGCATATTGCCGAAGCATCAGGCGGCCTGGCGTTTTTTCCAGAAAGCGTCGATGACGTGCATGCCATCTGCGAGCAGGTCGCGCACGATATTCGCAACCAGTACACACTGGCCTACTATCCGACGAATACCAGGAAAGACGGAACGTTTCGCGCGGTTAGCGTCCAGGTGATTCCGCCGCGCGGGCGTGGCAAGCTTGTAGCTCGCACCCGCAATGGCTACTACGCGCCGAGCGGTCCTTCCGCCGCGGCAGGGAACTAACCTACCTTCCGCAGCTTCGAACGAATTGAAAATATTTTGAGCACATTCACATGCTTGGCACTGCGGAAAGTGCTTTTGTTTGTGTGCGAGTGTTACGAATCCCAGTGTTGCTTGCTCGAAATGTGCGTGTAGTGACGACCAACCCCCTTGCTTTTGTCTCCGCGATTCGTAGCATCGCGGTATGTATCTGCGACGCTGCTATCGGCGCAAAGACGGCAAACGTCACGCCTACTGGGCGTTGGTGGAGAGTTACCGAACCGATCGAGGTCCCCGGCAACGCGTCGTAGCGTGGTTGGGAGTCATGGACGAGCAGGGCCGTTTGGGAGTGAAGCGCTGCGCCGAGAAGCGCCCTGGTTATCAAACAGGCCTCTTCAGCACCACGGAACCAGAATGGGTGGAAGTCGATGTGAAGCGCGTGCGCGTGGAACGCAGCCGGAAATTTGGTGGCCCTTGGCTGGGAAGAGCGTTGCTGCGTCGGTTGGAACTGGATCGCTTCCTGGAAGAGAGACTACCGAACGGACGCGAGGAAATTCCTTGGTCGGCAACGGCCATGATTTTGATTCTCAGCCGGCTGTGTGAACCTTCCAGCGAACTGCACCTGGCCGAGCACCTCTATGAGGCCAGCGCGTTGTCGGACCTGCTGGGAGTACCGGACGAGAAGGTCAATGAAGATCGTCTGTACCGAGCGCTGGACACGCTGCTGCCACAGAAGAAAGCGCTCGAGAAACTCCTGAAAGAGAAGCTTGGCGAACTGTTCGATCTAGATTACGACCTTCTGCTCTACGACATCACCAGCACATATTTCGAGGGACAAGCAGAAGGCAACCCGCAGGCGCAGCGGGGATATTCGCGGGATCATCGCCCGGACTGCAAGCAGGTGAACATTGCGTTGGTGGTGAGCCGTTGCGGGATGCCGTTGGGCTATGAGGTGTTCGCCGGCAATCGCAACGATGCCACCACGCTGAAAGAGATCATTGCCCACATGGAAGAGCTCTACGGACGGGCCGGACGAGTCTGGGTGATGGACCGTGGTCTGGCGAGCGAGAAGAATGTGCAGTTTTTACGGGCCGGCGGACGGCGCTACATCCTGGGTACGGCAAAGAACACCTTGCGGAAGTTTGAGCGCGAGTTGCTGAGCGAAGACTGGAAGCAAGTGCATGAAGGGCTGGAGGTACGGTTGGTTCCGGCCCCGAACGGAGAAGAAGTATTTATCTTGTGTCGGAGTGCGGAACGCCAAGCCAAGGAACAGGCTATGCACGAACGCTTCGAGAAGCGTATCGAAGAAGGTTTACTCAAGATCGCCGCGAGTTGCGACCAACGTCGGCAGAAATCGGGTGCCGTGGAGCGGCGCGTAGGACGACTCCTGGAACGAAATACACGTGCGGCGCGACTGTTCGATGTGCAAGTGGAGGTAAATGCCCAGGGGTTCGCGCAACTACGCTGGACGAAGGTGGATAGTTGGCGCGAGTGGGCGCGCCGAAGTGAAGGCTGCTACTTGTTGCGCAGTAATGTGACCGATTGGACGCCGGAAGAGTTGTGGCGCGCCTACGTGCAACTGACGGAAGCGGAAGCCGCCTTTCGCGTGCACAAGTCGGACTTACAGATCCGACCGGTCTGGCATCACCGCGAGCATCGCGTGGGCGCACACATCCTAGTGTGTTTTCTGGCTTACGTGTTGTGGAAGACGCTGGCAGCCAGTTGTCGCCAAGCGGGACTCGGTGACGAGCCGCGGCAAGTGTTTGAAGAGCTCTCGGAGATTACTTTGGTCGATGTGGTGTTGCCCACGCGCAGCGGTGTGGAGCTACGGAAGCGCTGCATCAGTCAACCGACGGAGCACCAACGGATCCTGTTGCAACGTCTCGGTATGCGGCTGCCTACAGCGTTAGAACGGACAGAAATGTAGTGGAAACTTTCTGGTACCCACATTGATTCCAAAGACTTTATTCACGTAACTGCGGAAGTTGGGCTAACTCTCGCTAATATTACAAATAGGAAGCCTAGATGTTAGGACTGATAGAGGATGCAGGATCAGGCGGTCGCTGCGCGAGCATTGGCGCGGACTTCTGATCCGCCTCGGAAGTTCCAGCGCTTGTGATTTACTTTCACCGACGCCACTTCCTCGGGAGCAAAGGGGATTTCCTTGAATCCGCGTACCTCGATGATGCAACCCTCGCTGGTAACGACCTGATCGTACGTCCTGCCGTCGCGGAGTTCCACGGAAGCCACTTGATAGCCGATACCGGTTTCCCCTGCGCGCTTGAGGTGGTCGACAAGTCCGGTAGGTATTGGAACTAAGCGTTTCATAACACTCCTTAGGGTTGGGGGAACGGCGGACAACTACATTCTACTCCTTCACTGGGCCGGTGTACAACCTCTGGGCTGGGGAGAGGCCAAAAACGACTCTTATCGAGCTCACTTGGAGCAAGCAACTCCTTTGTTATGTTAAATATGGAGTGGAATGTGCCATAGAAGCTGTTTTCCACAGGATTTGCAGGGGAAGCCTCACCTCACCTGGAAACTGCAGGCCGAGATCAGAGAGCCGCCTGCGAAGGGTACCCGCGCGGGAAAGTTCTCCTGACGTATGTATTTTATCAATTTCCACGCGACTTTCTAAAAGTGCCTGGGTTGGGTTCCGGCAACCGTAAGTGATGCCCGGGGGTGTCCTGTTGGAAACGTTCGGGCGTTTCCGTCGGCGGAAGCGGCTAGCTCGCCTGGCCGCTCCTTGAAAACTACAACCTGGAGGAAGTCATGAAACGACTCATTGGAAGCTTAGTGAGTGCGACGGCGCTACTGGTGTCGGCAACAGTGATCCGTGCTCAGGATCAACTGGTTCCGGCCGGTACGCTTTTGCAATGTACTTTGGACGAGCCGAATTTTTCTTCGGCAACTGCGGCAGTAGGTGACCCTGTGCTGTGCCACCTGAGAACTATGCAGGAGTTCGGCAAGCCTATGTTCCCGAGAGGCAGCATGCTGGGTGGACACCTCGAAGCAGAGAAGGATCCGGGACACTTCGTCGGAAAAGGCTACCTGAAGATTACGTTTGATCGGGTGGTCCTGCCGAACGGAGACCTACCCTTGCCGGCAAAGGTGATCCAGGCTCGCGGGTACAAGGTAGACAAACAAGGTGCTATCGACGGGAACGGACACGCGACGCGCGATGTTGTCGAGTGGATGCTTCCGCCATTGTGGCCGTGGAAGGTGATTAGTTTGCCGTTCCGCGGGCCGAGACCGACGATGAAGGGGGAGGAGCCGCTGGAATTGCGCTTGATGGATGACATCGTTCTTCCTCAGAGCGTGATGCATCCCGACCGTCCACCGTACGCGGCCTCCCGGCCGGCTTCTTACAACGCAACGCCACAGATAAATGCAGTGCAGTTGGCGGTGCAGACGAATACGACCCCTCGGAGCGAAACAGCCGTAAACGAACCGATGGCAATGACCGGTGACGCCGGAGTTGTGCAGATCACGGCGCCGCAACCCGGCGAGACACAAACCATTGAAAGACTGACGATCCTGGTGCTGAAGTCCCACGAGACTTATAAAGTGACCAAATACCAGAGGGACGGCGACTTGTTGATGTTCGTGGACACGCAGGGTCGCAAGGGCGGAGTCGACGTCAATGAAGTGGATTGGCGCAAGACAACCCAAATGACATCGGTTGCCCACGCCGGCGACAAGACGTTGTTGGCTCGACAGACGAATTAGTTGAGTAACGCTGTAGAGACATAGGAAATTTTGTCCTAACTGTCGCGATTCGCGACGGTGCGTTGGGGGTGTGTTGCATCTTCGGTTTGCTCCGGCAATTAGCCCGGTAATGGTGTGTTTATCGACCGCTCTCGGATTTCGATTATTGCGGTTTCGGGAGCTGCAAGATCATGCCGCTGCCTTGGCCTGCCTCGACTGTGGGCAACTGACCATTCCATTTATCGATTAGCGCGCGGCTGTTTTCGATGCGGCGCAGTTCGAGGAGCTGCGGCGTCAACGAATTCTGACGGATGCGATTGGCGTCGGCTTCTCCCTGTGCTCGCGTCACTAAGGATTTGGCGTCACCTTCCGCTTCGGCGATCTTCTTGGCGGCTTCGGCCTGAGTGGTCGCCAGTTCGTTTCTGGCCTGCTCTGACTTTTGAATGGCTTGCGCTTTTGCTGTGATGGCCGCGGCAATCACAGCCGGCACCCGCGGCGCTCCGATAAACCCGAACTGCTGCACGCTCACACCTACGGGCGCCATTTTCTGCTCGATCTGCGTCTGCACCTTCCGCAGAAACTCCGCTTTTTTCTCTCCGTAGATGTCTTCCACTGTGTATGTGGATGCCACTTCGTTCAGCGAATTGCGCACAACGTCGCGCAGGATGCCGTGCGTGAAGGTATCCATGTCCGACACGCGATACTTCACGTAGAAGTCCGGCACTTTTGCCGCTTCGATAGCGTACGACAGCGAAACATCCACGAAAATCTCCATGCCTTCCTTCGAGTTGAAGCCCATCTCTTCGTTGATGGGATGTCCTTCGTTGGTGTCCTTGGTCCACTTCACGGTTTGCACGTAAGTCGGGAATTCAATGATTTCCGTGCTGAGCGGGGAATACACGACCCACCCTGTGCGTACGGGTATCTCGGAGGCTCCGCGTTGATTTCCCGCTAGATTGATCTGGACGCCTACATGGCCCGGTTCAATGCGCGTGACGCGAAGCAGAAACACCCCCATCACCAACAAGACGAGCAGCACTCCAATGGCAATGATGCCCAACTTCAAAAATGGAGCTGCCCTCTTCATCTCGAATTCGGCGTCGCCCCGCCCGCTCCCTCTGAACATATCCATACCGTTGCTCCCTCCGCGAGAGACCACTTCCACTCTGCGCTGTAAGTTTGGCACCGACTACGTTAGGAAGTCATGATGCGCTAACCGAAAGAAAATAGGTAGCTTCCTAGCGAATTCCTGCCAGTTAGTACGTCTCGGAGCATCCGCAAATAACAACCTGTGGCTTGTGGTGGCGGGACGTTTCTCGGTAGACAGTACCGTTATGTGGGTCCGACTGTGGCCGGAATCAACATAGCGTCCATTAACTGGCAGAAGTTGCCGCATGCCTGGTGATCTCGTTCAAGAAGCTCTTTCCATGGGGAATTTCGCCGCCGAAGTTATCGGCAATGGTCTGGCCCATGTCCGCCAACGTTTGCCGGATGCCAAGGTTCACGCCTGCGCCGCTGCGCGGGGAATAAGCCAGGATCGGAACGTACTCGCGCGAATGGTCAGTGGTTGGCCAGCGAAGATCTGGGTCGCAGCCGTGGTCTGCGGTGATGATTAGCAAATCGGAAGCACGCATGCGTTTCATAAATGGCTCGAGCAAACGGTCAAACTCTTCGAGGGATTGGGCGAAGCCTTCGACGTCTTTGCGATGACCGTAGAGCATGTCGAAATCCACGAGGTTGCAGAAAAACAATCCGTTGGTCCGCTCATTCAAGGCTCCGGTAAGTTTCAACATGCCATCCGCATTGCCAGTGGTCGTGACGTATTTCTCGACGCCGCGGCCGTTGTAGATGTCATGGATCTTGCCGATCCCAAAGACCGGCACGCCGCGCTCGGCGAGGACGTCCAGCAACATGGGCTTGGGAGGATCGACGGCGTAATCATGGCGCCGAGTTGTCCTTGCAAAATGCCCCGGCGTTCCGGCAAAAGGGCGCGCGATGACGCGCCCAACGCGGTTCGGCCCGTCGAGCAATTTACGCGCAATCTCGCACATACGATAAAGCTCTGCGATGGGAATTGCATCTTCATGCGCGGCAATCTGAAAAACACTGTCGCCTGAGGTATAGACAATTGGCTTGCCGGTTCGAACGTGTTCTTCGCCGAGTTCCTTGATAATTTCCGTGCCGGATGCGGGCATGTTTCCGAGTGTTTCGCGACCGATCTGCTTTTCAAATTCCGCGATCAAGTCTCGCGGAAAACCGTGCGGATACGTTGGGAACGCCTGGTCCAGCCAGACTCCTGCCATCTCCCAATGTCCTGTAGTCGTATCTTTTCCGGGAGAGTGGGTTGCACCTTTTCCGTATGCCGCTATCGGCAAGGACACTGGAGGGAGATGCGCAAGCGGCGCAATATTCGCGAGGCCGAGCCGCAGAAGATTTGGTAAGAGTAACGCGCGCGACTCCGCAATGTGTCCTAGTGTTGTCCGGCCCACGTCGCCGTAATCCGCGGCGTCGGGCAGTTCGCCGATGCCGACGCTATCGAGGACGATCCAGATGACGCGTTCGAACGTCGCCATTGCTTAACCTTTCGCATCTCTATCAGCGCGATCTTTACGTTCCGCCGCACTTTAGCACAAAGGCTAGCGGTGGCCTCCTGGTTTGCCACGGCGCTCAGGACACGTTGACCATCTCAGGGAAGGCCAGTATTCTCGGGAACCGATGGTTAATTTCTCAACCGCTGAACTTTTTTCGTAATTCGTGCGTAGTAGAGGGTGAAGAGGTGTGTGATGGTTCAAGACGGTAATCCCCGGCGCACTTCACTTGTCTTCCCGATCCTCTTGATTGCGGTTGGCGCGATCGTTCTTTACGACAACTGGCATCCCTCGTTTGATCCGTGGCCAATACTGTGGACGTATTGGCCGCTCATCCTCATCTTTATAGGCGCGGGAAAAATTTGGGATAGCTGGCAACGTCGCCAGCATCCTGAAGGGCCGTCGGGCGGTGGTTCCCTCGGGGCGACCCTAGGCGCGTGCCTCTTCGTGCTCGTGCTGGTTGCTCTTCTGTGGCACGGGAGGAGATTCAATCACTGGCGAAGCAGCACCGTCTATGCGATGCAACATCAATCTCATACAATTGACCGTCAAAATGCGAAGAGCGTTCGCGCTACTCTGGAAATGGGCGCAGGGGAATTGAACTTGAGCGGTGGTTCCAGCCATCTTCTCGAGTCTGATTTTGACTATCGCTCATCGTCCGGCACGCCCAGGGTGGATTATTCCGTCTCCGGAACCGTGGGCGACTTGCGAATTTCTCAGGATGATTCCGACAGCCACATCCGCACGACTACCGACAACCACTGGACTCTGCATTTCGCCAACGACATTCCGCTTGAAATCAAGATCGATATGGGCGCGGGCCGTGGCAATCTGCGATTGCGTGACATTGATGTGACCCGCCTCAATCTGGACATGGGTGCGGGTCAGGTCGATGTCGATCTGACTGGCGACCGCAAATCCGATCTCAATGCCGATATCGAAGGCGGCGTCGGCGAAGCCAACATTCGCCTGCCGAAGAACGTTGGAGTCATTGTCAACGCTAGCGGTGGAATCGGCACGATTAGCGCGCACGGCCTCAAACATGACGGCGACGAGTACACCAATGAGCTCTACGGCAAGTCGCCGGTGACCGTTCACCTCAAGGTCGCAGGCGGCGTTGGCACTATCACGCTTTCGCAAGAACCGTAGTTCCAGCAACGACGCGAGATCACCGCCGGCGGTTTCGGCAAACACCTGACAAACACCGCGTTTGCTCCTCTTTTCGCATGGTCGTATAATTAAAAGTTTAGGCAGCACGTTCGGAGCGTGCTGTCTGAGCTTCCCTTGGCCACCAAAGAACTCACGCCCGTGCTGAGCGAACAAGAGGCTATCCGCGTCCGCGGAGCCCGCGTTCACAATCTTCGGAACATTACCGTCGAGATTCCTCATAACGCCATCACCGTGGTTACCGGAGTCAGCGGTTCGGGCAAATCCTCACTCGCGTTTGACACTGTTTATGCCGAGGGCCAGCGGCGCTACGTGGAATCTCTCTCTTCGTACGCCCGCCAGTTCCTTGAGCGCATGGAGAAGCCTGACGTCGACGAAATCTCTGGTATTGCTCCAGCCGTGGCGATACGGCAGAAAAATTCCACGCGCAACCCGCGCTCGACTGTCGCTACGTCGACGGAGATCTACGACTACCTCCGGCTTCTTTTCGCGCGCTGCGGGCAAACTTTCTGCATTCAGTGCGGCGCGGAAGTCCGCCGCGATAGCCCCGAGCAAATCGCCTCGCGAGTCTTGTCATTCGCCGCGGGCCGCCGCTTCTATGTGATGTATCCGCTCCGAATCGCCCAAGCGCCCGCCGTGACCGGCGGAGCGCGCCGCGTTCCGAAGAAGAAATCTGTCGCGCCTCCACAAGAATTGCTCAAGCAAGCTCTCGGCGACATTCAAAAGCGTGGCTTCAACCGTCTCTATCAAGACGGGCGCGTGCATGAATTTTCGTCGCCAGAAACGCTTCTTGATATTGATTTCTCGAAGCCGGTCTACGTTCTGGTTGACCGCTTATCGGTGAATCCCGAATCGCGCTCGCGGCTCACCGATTCCGTCGAGATTTGCTATCGCGAGGGCGGCGGAGAAGCCATTCTCGAATTCATCGCCGACTCCGCTGGCAATCGCGCGGAGCGCCTTACGTTCAATGAGCGGTTCGAATGCAAAAGCGACGGCACACTGTACCAGGAACCCGAGCCCCGGCTTTTTTCTTTCAACAATCCCTATGGAGCGTGCCCGCGTTGCCAGGGGTTTGGTAATACGATTGACTTCGACCTAAACCTCGTCGTGCCGGATTCGAGCAAGTCGCTGGATGAAGGTGCTATTGAGCCTTGGACCAAACCGCGTTTCCGGGCGCTCTTCCAAGATGTAAAAAAATGGGCTCGTGGACGCAGCATCCCGCTCAATATTCCCTGGCGCCAACTCACTTCGGAACAGCGCCGGCTTGTTCTGGAAGGCGATCCGGAAAACGATTTCGAGGGTGTGAAAGGTTTTTTCAATTGGCTGGAGCGAAAAAAATACAAATTGCATGTTCGCGTTTTTCTCAGCCGCTACCGCGGCTACGCCACGTGCCCGGAATGCAGCGGCACGCGCCTTCGTCCCGAAGCCCGCGCGGTGCGGGTTGCGGGCCGCTCGATCACCGAAATCACCAAGCTTACGGTGAAAGAAGCACGCACTTTCTTCTCTACGCTGGTGCTTTCTGAACTGCAGGCCAAAGTTGCCGAGAAAGTCCTGGAAGAAATTCGCAGCCGCCTGCAATTCCTGGATGAAGTCGGCCTCGATTACCTCACGCTTGATCGCCTCACCTCTACACTCTCCGGCGGGGAATCGCAGCGCATTCAACTCGCCACTTCGCTGGGATCGCATCTTGTTGGCGCGTTATACGTGTTGGATGAACCTTCCATCGGCCTTCACCCGCGCGATACCCAACGCCTAATAGACATCCTCAAATCCTTGCGCGATCTTGGCAATACGGTGCTGGTTGTCGAACACGATCCGGATACGATTCGCGCTGCTGATCACGTGATTGATCTCGGCCCAGGCGCTGGCGAACTCGGCGGGAAATTGCTGTTTGCCGGGAACTACGAAGGCATGCTCGCCGACCAGAAGTCTCTCACTGGTCGCTACCTGAGCGGCGAACTCGCGATTCCCATCCCAAACAATCGCCACAAGCCCAACGGCAAATTTCTGCGCCTCTACGGCGCAACTCTCCACAACCTTCAAAATATCGACCTGATGATTCCCCTTGGCACGCTCACGGTGGTAACGGGCGTCAGCGGCTCGGGCAAATCCACGCTTGTCCACGACGTTCTCTATCGCGCATTGGCCGCAAAGCGCACGGGCGGCAGCGTCAAAGAATTCTGCGACCGTCTGGAAGGCGATGCGAATATCCGCGAGGTAGTCATCGTCGACCAATCGCCCATTGGCCGGACGCCGCGGTCTAATCCTGCGACGTATCTGAAAGCTTTCGACGCCATTCGCGAAGTCTTTGCCGCCTCGCCCGACGCCAAGCGCCGCGGCTTCACGGCGGGTCACTTTTCGTTCAACGTTCCGGGGGGCCGGTGCGAAACCTGCCAGGGCGATGGCACTGTCACGGTTGAAATGCAATTTCTGGCCGATGTCGAACTTGTGTGCGAAGAATGCCGTGGGACGCGCTTCAAAACCAGCGTCCTCGACGTGCGCTATCGCGGCAAAAATGTCCACGAAGTTCTTCAGCTCACGGCGCGCGAGGCGCTGGTCTTTTTCAATGGAGTGCCCAAGATTGTCTCCAAGCTGCGCATCCTGAATGAAATCGGCCTTGGCTATCTCCGCTTGGGCCAATCCGCCACCACGCTTTCCGGCGGCGAAGCCCAGCGGTTGAAACTAGCCGCGCATCTGGCGCGAACCGAAAATCAGGGCATCCTCTACATTCTCGATGAACCAACCACGGGACTTCATTTTGACGACATCGCGAAACTGCTGTCCGCCTTCCGCAAACTTCTGGAATCCGGCGCCTCGCTTCTCGTCATCGAGCACAATCTAGACGTAATCAAGTCCGCTGACTGGCTCATCGATATGGGACCCGAGGGTGGCGACCAAGGCGGCAAAATAATCGCCACGGGCACTCCTGAACAAGTCGCCCGCAATCAAAATTCGCACACCGGCCGCTTTCTGGCCCGCGTCCTCAATGGGAACGGCCAGGCAAAGCGACCGACCAACGGCGCATCCAAGTCCACGATGCCTTCAGGTACAATCGCCAATGGCGCAGGAAATCCTCCGCCTGAACAATGAAGCTTCCAAGTTTCGTTAGATATTTAGCAATCGCGATTTTAATCGTAGGGGCACGGCACGCCGTGCCCGTCTTCGCTTCCGCCTCCTCTCTTTCCACTGAATCGTCGCCGCAACAAAAATCTCCCCCCAACCAATCCCAAAGTCGCGCCCAAAAACTAGCCAATCCTCTAAACGATCTCCTTGACGAAGCCCAAAAAGACATCGATGCCAATCAATTCGAAGCCGCCCTCACTCCGCTTCAAAAGTTTATAGCTGAGAAACCTGAGGTCGCCTGGGCCCACTTCCAACTCGGATATGCCTACACCGCGCTCAAACGTCCCGACGAAGCTCGCGCCGAATACGAACGCGCCACCACGCTCGACCCCAAAATGTCCGAAGCTTTTCTCAATCTAGGCATTCTTTTGTCGGAAAAAGATCCTGCAGCAGCTGTCGCGCCACTTCGCCGAGCTGTGGATCTTCTCCCCGCGGAAAGCCGCCCGCGATTCCTGCTCGGCCACGCACTGGAGCGTTCCGGCGATCTTCCCGGCGCCGTCGAATCCTACGAAGCCGCTCTGCGTCTCGATCCCCGCGATGTAGAAACGGTCATTCACCTCGGCAATCTCTACGTCGGCCTAAAACGCTATTCCGACGCCGAGACTAAATTCCGCGCCGCGCTCGAAATCGAACCGAAGGCACCGCAAGCACTTCTTGGTTTGGCGCAGACTCTAGATGCGCAAAAGAAACCCGAAGCTGCCGGCGCTTATCGCGACTATCTCGCTGTGCAACCGAACACTCCTGGCGCGGAATCTCGCACCATCCATCTTCTGATTGAGCAAAAGCAATACGACGCGGCTCTCGCGGAACTCGATCGCGCCGACGCGGGCAAGCCTCCCACTCTCGATTCGTTGCGTTCCCGTGCCGATATTCAAATCGCCCAGAAAAAATGGGACGATTCGATCGTTACACTACGCAAAGCCCTCGCCATCACTCCCAACGACGCGGAGCTTCATGGTGGCTTGGGGCGCATATATCTTCAAAAGCGCGATTTTGCTTCTGCCGAGAAAGAACTCAAAGTTGCGCTGCAGCTCGACAAAGACAATCTCGTCTATTGGAAAGATCTGAGGACAACCTACTATCTCGGCGGAAACTTTTCAGCCACACTCGCCGCGCAGGACTTGATCGCTAAGGTGGAAACTCCCGGGGCAGGCGAGTGGTTTATTCGCGCTCTCTGCTACGATAAACTGAACCAGCCCAAGCCTGCGCTCGAAGCTTACGAGAAATTTCTCGCGCTCGACCAGGACAAGAATCCCGACCAGGTCTGGCAAGCGCAGCAGCGCAGCAAGGTCTTGCGTCGTATGCTGGAGCAGAAAAGGTAATCCATGGGGCCCCGGGCAGCGCAACGCGTTGCATTGCCAATCGTGATGGCGATGTTGTGCGCCGTTGCGGTCGCCGCAGACAAGCTGAGCGAACTTCAAGCGCACTTCGACAGCGAAACGAATGGAGTACACAAAGCAAGAATGCTGCAAAAGCTCGGTGATGCCGAATTCGAGGAAGCCAGTCGCGCGGAGAAGTCCGGTGATTACGTCACCGTTGGGCTGATTATGGAGAAGTACAGGGATAACGTGCGCGCCGCATCGCAAGTGTTGGAAAGAGAAAAACCTGACGCCGAGCGCCATTCCAATGGTTACCGGCAACTCGAAATGCATGTACAAAAGGGTTTGCGCCAAATTGACGAACTTCTGCTAGTGGCGCCGGCAGAGTATAAGCCTCCGCTACAGCTGGTTCGAGCAGATCTCCTGACCTTCGACGATGAATTGCTGAGATCCCTCTTTCCGAGGAGGCACGAGAATAAGCCGCCGGCGCCTGCGACCCCGACTGGCGGTCCTCACGATTCGGAAGTGCATCCATGAAACTACGTCACTGCCTTATATTTCTGTCTGTGGCAATTCTTTGCGGCGCCCTGGCTGCCCGCGGCAACGCTCAGACGCAGAAGGATTATCTTTCCTCCCTTGAGGCTGACAAGATCCGCGAAGCCGATACGCCCAACGAGCGCATCACGCTCTTCCTGTCTTTTGCGGATGACCGCATAAAGAAACTTCAGTACGAATTGGAACATCCCTCTGACAATCGGCATGTGGAAATGGTTAATTCTCTCTTGAACGCCTATGTCGGCTGCGTCGATGATGCCGCGGACCTCATCCAACTGGGGATCGAGAAGCAGCAGAATATCCGCAAGGGCATAGACCTGATGGCGTCGCGCACCAAGGATTTTCTCGCCATTTTGCAAAAGATTCCCACGGATGCTGCCGATGCCGAGTTCTATAAGGACAATCTCGACGACGCTTTGGAAGGCACTCGCGACGCATCCAAAGAGGCTGACGCCGCCAAGAAAAACGTTGCACCGCCTCCCGTGCGGCGAAAGAAATGAATCTAGAGATGCAACTGCCTCCGGCTCAGCAATTGAGTCTGGTGATGGACGCCGCTCCGCCCATCAAATTAACCCCACCGAAGAAATCTGCTTCAGAAAGGAAACATGCGGCGGTGCGCCGTGCAAGTATTCCAGTGCCGGGCGGCGCTGCGCTATTTCAGCGTGTTTTCACCCGGCTCGGTTGCGATGGCCGCCCGCCGCGCTTCCGCGTGGATTTTTATCCCTACGCCAGCCTCGTGCTTACCATCCGGCGTCGCGAAGATGTGGTTTTCGTGCGTTTCTCGGATTTGCTGCAGCGGGCACCTCTTTCGGTTTTAGAAGGTGCCGCCGCGTTGTTGCTCTCACGCGTCTATCGACGCAAAGCTCCCCGTGCGTTAGTCGAGCCCTATTTGAACTACGCGCGCTCTAATCGTACGCGCAGCCGTATCAGCCGCATGCGCCGCGGCCGCGTTCGGCTTGCCTCCACTGGCCCGCGTGGCCGACACTTCGATCTCGAAAAAATGTTCGAGCAACTCAACGAGAAATATTTTTCTGGAAGTTTACAGCGTCCGCACATTGGCTGGACCATGCGCAACTGGCGTCGCCAGTTTGGCTGTTACGACCCCGGCCCCAATCAGATTTTGCTAAATCGCCGCATGGATCATCCCGGCGTCCCGCAAGTTGCCGTCGAATACGTCCTCTACCACGAAATGCTCCACGTCAAACATCCCACGCGCCGTTCGGGCTGCAGCCTCGTTTCGCATTCCCCCGAATTCCGCGCCGAAGAAAAACTCTTCGCCGATTTCGCTCGAGCGCGACGAATTCTTGATCATCTCGCTCGCTAGTTTTCAATATTGTATCTTCGGAAGAATCGATTAGGTTCTTCCGACTGTTGCGTTGGTCCACACTTAGGATAGATTGGTTTCACGAATGTCAAAGGGCCTAAAGATAAACAAAGCGCTCTGGGTAGCCATCTGGGTCGTAGCAATACTTCAGACGCTCATCGGTGGAATTCCTCCGACTGTAGGTTGGAGACTTGACGTTCAATATCTGGGATCTTGGTAGCTCTTGTTCTGCAGTGGCTCCTCGGATCTATCGCACAGATGTTCGGAGCGAACGGTGAAGTTTTTGTCGCCGTAGCAACTCTCCTGACGAACGTCTTAATTTATGCATCCTTGGTTTCGCTGGTATTGGTGGTCCGCAAGGCGCTCAGGTCGCCATCTAGCCAATAAGAGGCCATTTGACAATGGAGCTGCGTTAGCCGAAATGGGCTGCAAAGAAGCGCTTAGCTGGTCCCGACTTTCTTGTGTGGCTTTCGTAGGGCTACTGCTGTCCCGGCCTATGTTTTTAATCGACCCTGTTTAGGGCACCTGGCTTCTTGTTGTAAGCTCGTCTGACTTAGTTCATCGACTTCTTTCTTTATCCACGTCCTTATACAGTTTGTCGATCTTTTTCTGGATTTTGTCTTTGTCTTCGGCCTTCGGATACAGATCCAGATAGCGCTTATAGGACTGGATGGCCCGTTTCTTCATTCCTTTTTTCTCTTGCGCTTCGCCCAAGTACCGGTAGGGAAGTGCGTAGCCAGGCTTGGCTAATGCGGCGTCTTCGAAGCGGTCCATGGCCGCGTCGAGGTCGCCTTTGTGCATGTAATATTCGCCGACCTGCATGTCTTTTTCCGCGCGCAGCGGATCCCAAGTAGGTTGATCCGGAGCATTCTGCGTCGCGTTGTCCGGTGTTGGCTTAGGGAACTTGGGTTTGTCCGGTGGCGCTGCCGGCTTGTCGGCCGCGTCTGGCGGAGGCGGTGGCGGGTCCTGCGCAAAATTGCGCGTCGGCATCGTAAGCATCACGAAAGCGAGCAGCGCTGTGTTTAGAACGTTTCGCGAGACAATTTTCATGTATCCCTTTAGATGCGCCCGCTCGCCAAGCATGTTGCCAACTCTCCTCTTCCACCAGTCACCAGTCACTCTTTACAATTCTAGTATGATGGAAGTTGGCGCTTAAGCATAAATTCCGCGCTGCACTCCCATGGAACCCCGAGAAATAGCCGCGCTGCTTCCCGAAAGCCCCGGTGTCTACCTGTTCAAGGACGCTGGCGGCAATGTGCTGTATGTAGGCAAAGCCGCTTCGCTGCGAAGCCGCGTGCGCTCGTATTTTCTGGAATCGAGCTGGGTGAACGCTAAAACCGGTTCGCTCGCTCGCGAAATTGCCGATCTCGAAACCATACTCGTCGGCAACGAACGCGAAGCTCTCGCTCTCGAACACAATCTTATCAAGCAGTATCGCCCGAAGTTTAACGTCATGCTGCGGGACGACAAGACCTACCCGTACATTAAATTTACCGCAGCGGAAAAATATCCTCGAGTCTATTTCACGCGTCGTATCAAAAAGGACGGTTCACTCTATTTTGGCCCTTATTTCCCCGCAGGACTCGCGCGCCGGATTCTCCATTTCGTTCACAAGCGATTCCTCGTCCCGAGCTGCACCGTCGATCTCACGCGGAGCCATCCTCGGCCGTGTTTGCAGTATTACATTCATCGTTGCCTCGGCCCGTGCGTGACTGACCTCACAACGGACGAGCGCTATGCTGAAGCTGCCCGCGACGTTCGCCTATTTCTCGAAGGCCGCCGCCACGACCTGATGAAGAGCCTCGAAGCGCGCATGATGGCCGCCGCTGAAAAAGAGCAATTCGAACAAGCCGCCGCCTATCGCGACCTTCTGCGAACACTTGAAGATATAGAAGAACGCCAGCGCATCGCGTCGGCTCAGGGCGATGACACCGACGTGCTCGCGTACTACGCCGAACCGCCGCTCGTCGCGGCAAATCTCTTTCACTTGCGCGGGGGGCGCGTCGTCGATCGTCGTGAATTTTATTGGGAAGACCTCGAAGAGTTCGACCCGCAGGAATTTGTTCCGTCGCTTCTCAAGCAGCTCTATCTGGAGGCGGATTATTTGCCGAAAGCCATTCATGTGCCCATCGATTTCGAAGATCGCGAACTGCTCGAGGAAACGCTGGCCGAGCGCGCTGGCCATAAAGTGGAAATCTTCACGCCGCAGCGCGGCAGTAAACGCTCATTCCTGGACCTCGTCGAAAGCAATGCAAAGCACTCGTTCGAACAGCGCTTCCGCGTAATGAAACCAAGTTCGAAAGCGATAGGCGAAGCCTTGCAGAACGCTTTGAATCTTCCCGAAGAGCCGCACCGCATTGAAAGCTTCGACATATCCCACATTCAGGGAACGGATACGGTCGCCTCCATGGTCGTTTGGGAAAACGGCCACATGAAAAAATCCGACTACAGAAAATTTATCATTCGCGGCGACGAAGGGAGCAGCGAGAACTCGAACAATCCATCATCGAATAACGCCGTGCCAAACAGTCCTTTTCCCATTGCCAGAATACCCATCTCGAAGAACGATGACTTTGCCAGCATGCGCGAAGCGGTGACGCGCCGTTATCGCCGCTTACAGGAAGAGAAGAAACCTTTACCGAGTCTCATTCTCATTGACGGCGGTATCGGCCAACTCCACGCCGCGGCGCAAGCGCTCGATTCGCTGCAAATCATCAATCAGCCTCTCGCCAGCATCGCAAAGAAAGAAGAGATTCTTTACGTCTTTGGGCAAGAAGACGAACCGATCGTCCTCGAACATCACTCGCCGGTCCTGCATCTCATCCAGCAGATCCGCGACGAGACGCACCGCTTTGCAGTCACTTTTCACCGCCAGCGACGCGCCAAACGCCAGACAAAATCCGCATTAACCGGCATTCCAGGAGTCGGCCCGCGCACGGCGCAAAAACTTTTGCGGGAATTCGGCAGTCTCATTAATGTGCGCCGCGCCGGGCTGGAAAAAGTGGGTCAGGTGATACCACGCAAAACCGCAGAAAAACTGTTCGAACAACTCGGCGCACTACAATCTATCGATAATCGCGACGATAACCAGACTGAGTAGCACATACTGGTTAGCCTATATTGCGCGCTGCGTGCCGCTATGTTACGGTTTTTATGGAGGTTCTCATGGCGGACAATGTAGGTTCCAAGGTCACTTATTTTCTAGTTGGTCTGGGCGTGGGCGCGCTGGTTGGAATTTTGTTTGCGCCGAAGTCTGGCGAAGAGACGCGTGAATTTCTTTCCCAAAAAGCTGATGAGGGCCGCGACTTCGCGCAGCGCAAAGCGAAAGAACTCCGCGAACGCGCTGACGACCTAATCGAACGCAGCAAAGATGCAGCAACGCGTGGCAAGGATTCGATTTCCGCGGCTGTCGAAGGCGCGCGCGAAGCCTATCGTCGCGAAGCTTCGAAGTCTTGAGGTTTGGGGTTCTAGTGGCGGCACGCAATTGAAGCAGGGAAGCTCGGCACGGCATGATTCCGTCCTCTTGAGAGGACGCCTGGGGCGAGTATGGATACTTGGCTGATGATTTTCAGCATTGTCGCGTCGATCACCCTTGTGGTTCAGGGCGCGATGCTGATTGCCTTATTTATTGAATTTCGCCAGACCAACAAAAAAGTAGACGGGCTCGTAGCGGATTTGCACATGCGTGTTGGTCCGATTTTGACGCGTGCACAAATTCTACTCGATGACACGCAGCCGAAGATTTCGAACATGGTAGCGGATGCGGCTCACGTCGTTTACTTGGCTCGTGGGCAGGCGCAGAAAATGGACCGCGTGCTTACGGATGCCACGGACCGTTTGCGCGGACAGTTGAATCACGCTGACCGCATTCTGACGGGCGCTCTCGAAACCGTGGAAGATGCTGGAACGCAATTCAAGAGCACGGTGTGGAGGCCGATGCAGAAGGCTTCCGCGCTTCTTCAGGGAATTAAGGTGGGAATCGATTTGCTGCGGTCACGGCGCGAACGGCGCCGGCCTGATGAGCCGCTTGAGCAGGAAGAAGAGCTGTTTATTTGAAGAGCTGACAGCTCACAGCTAACAGTCGAAACTCGATACTCCGCTTTGCTTGATTGCCGTTCTTTTTTACGGACCTCTATCAGGTTTGCCGGTTCTTCTCGTTACCTCGGTACTTCTTTGCTACGTCCAGTCCGCTCGCTTGCTCAGAGTCTCAGCCAGGTATCATTTATTTAATCCAGGCGCCGCCGAGAACGCGGTCGCCATCGTAGAAGACTGCGCCTTGGCCAGGAGTTATGGCGCGCTGCGGCGTTTCAAAAATAATTCGCGCGCTTGAATCATCTGGAGCTTCAATAATCGCTGGTGCTGGCTCGTGCTTGTGCCGGATTTTAACAGTTGCGCGAATCGGGCCTGAAGGTTCTTCGATCGAAACCCAGTTCACATCATTCACTTCAAAGGAAGTCGTGCGCAGGGCATCGTCATCGCCAACGACGACGCGATTATTCTGCGTATCGATGGAGAGAACGTAGAGTGGTTTGCCAGCGGAAAAGCCAAGACCTTTGCGCTGGCCAATCGTGAAGTTGTGGACGCCGTTGTGATGGCCAACTACTACGCCGTCTTCTGTGACAATTTCACCTTCGGTTTGCGACAACGGGATTCCCGCGTCCTTTGAATAGGCTTGGATGAACTGGACGTAATTTCCGGTTGGAACGAAACAGAGTTCCATGCTTTCGGGTTTCTCCGCAACCGGAAGACTGGTGCGGCGCGCGAGCTCGCGGACTTCTTCCTTGGTTAATTCGCCAAGCGGAAACTCGCTGCTTGATAGTTGGTCTTGGGAAAGTCCCCAAAGAAAATAGGACTGGTCTTTGCTTTCATCGCGGGCGCGCAAAAGTTCCCAGCGCGCGGTTTGCTCATTTTTGCGGATGCGCGCGTAATGGCCTGTGGCCAAACGCTCCGCGCCAATCTGGCGGGCCATGCGCAGAAGCGGCTCGAACTTCACGTCCGTGTTGCAGTTGGTGCAAGCAATCGGAGTGCGGCCGGCGAGATATTGGTCGACGAAGGGGCGCACGACGCGCTGCTCGAACTGCTGCTCGAAGTTCACTACGTAATGCGGAAAATTCAGGTGCTGAGCGACGCGTTTGGCGTCGTAGACGTCGTCGAGCGAGCAGCAGCGGTGTTGCTTGGGGCCGTCACCTTGCAATTCCGGTAGGCGGCGCTGGTTCCAGAGTTGCATAGTGAGGCCGACGATAGGGCGGCCTTGCTCCTGGAGAACGGCGGCGACGGTCGATGAGTCGACTCCACCAGACATGGCGATAACGACCAAGCCGCGTTGCGTTTCTGCACGCTCTGGCAGAGTGTCGAATTCGGTAGTCGATTGCATGGACTGCTTATTATATCGCGAAAGACGGGCACGGCGTGCCGTGCCCCTACTGGGCGGCTACCTCTCTGCGATATGTAGGCGAGAGCGCGCGGAGTTGAGCGACTGTGGCGGGGATTACTTCTAGCGCGAAGTCGATTTCGGATTCTGTGGTTTGGCGGCCGAGGCTGAAGCGAAGGCTGGACTTGGCTTCCTCTTGCGAGAGGCCGATAGCGGTCAGGACGTGCGATGGTTCGACGGCTCCGGAGGAACAGGCCGCGCCCACGGAGGACGCAAGTCCTTTCAGGTCTAGCGCGATGACCAGGGCTTCGCCGTCAATCCCTGCGAACTGGATGTTGGTCGTGTTGGGAGTACGCGTTGCGCGGCCGCCATTCACGCGGATTTGAGGGACAAGTTCCAACAAGCCGCGTTCTAGTTGGTCGCGTAGTGCCGAGACTCGGTGGGCGCCGCTAGAAGGGGAATTGCGAGCGATTTCTGCAGCTTTGCCCAGTCCTACGATCGCGGAGACGTTTTCTGTGCCGGGGCGGAATCCACGCTGGTGGTGGCCGCCGTAGAGAAGTTGGCGCAAGCGAGTTCCGCTTCGGACGTAGAGAGCGCCGACGCCTTTCGGCGCGTAGAGTTTGTGACCGGAAAGAGAAAGCAGATCGACGTTTAGGGCATTCACATCAATCGGAATTTTTCCGGTGGACTGCACGGCGTCCGTGTGGAAGTAAATCTTGTGCTCTTTGGCGATGCGGCCGATCTGTTCGAGAGGCTGGACGGTACCAAGTTCGTTGTTGGCATGCATGATTGTGATGAGGATGGTTTCGGGGCGGATGGCTTGGCTGACTGCCTGGGGATCGACTCGGCCTTCGCGATCGACTAGCAGATACGTAACGCTGACGCCTTGTTTTTCTGCGGCTTGGCAGGCGTTTAGGACGGCTTCGTGTTCGATGGTGGTGGTGATGATGTGCAGAGCTGTCGATTTTGCAGAGGAAGAGTGCACAGCCAGGATTGGCTGTGCCACCAAGGAATTGATGACGCCGAAGATGGCGTGGTTGTCGGATTCGGTGCCGCCACTGGTGAAGACGATTTCCTGGGGTTTGGCGCCGATGAGGGCGGCGACTTGCTCGCGGGCGGTCTCGACGGCGGCGCGGGCGTGCTGGCCGAGGGTGTGGATGGAGGAGGCATTGGCGAAGTCAGCGGAGAAATAGGGAAGCATGGCGTCGAGGACTTGTGGGTCGACGGGCGTCGTGGCGTTGTAATCGAGGTAGACGCGGTTCATTGTGCTGTTCTCAGCATACTATGAGCGCCGGGAAGGCGAGAGCTTGACAGATCGAAGATCTGAGCTGAATCGGACCTGGCCCCTCCCTGCTTTTCCGTAAGTGCGGAGTATAAATGGGTTGCGGGCGTGTTTTGTGTGAGTGTGGATTTCAAAGGAAGCGACCCCAACTCAGTACGACAAGCGTGCCGTCTCTTCCTTGAGAGTCGTGCCGCTTCGTTTCAATGTCATCATGCGCATTGCGAGATATGCGATGCGATCCGCAGCTTCCTCAACCTGAATGCCGCGAGCGTGAATGTTGGATATGAGATTTCTATCCGCGTCCGTACGGCCGGAGACGGGGCAGTAGGCCATGTAAGCGGAAAGACTTGCCGCTGTGGCCAGGCCGGGACGCTCACCGATCAACAACACAATCACACGTGGCGAAAGCAGGTCGCCGATATGGTTCATGATGCCAACACGGCAATAGCGCACGACGAAACTCAGTCCTATCGACCACCCTTTTGCACGAGCGCGTTGCTGCAGAAGTGGAAATAGTGCCGGCACCTGCTCTGAAAGTGCGGATCCAGATAGTCCGTCTCCGATCACGATCTGGAAGTCGGGCTTTCTGGCACAACGTTCAGCGATGAGGCCCTTGCCAGTGTTACTGAGTTTACGGCCGAGATCAGGACGCAACAAAAACTGCGATTTCGATTCGGCCTGGCTCGAAACCTGGAACAGTTGCCACTGGGCAACGAAGCCGGGCGGGAAATCATTCTGCAGGTCGAACTCCGTCCAGACCGCATCGACGGCACTGGCGTGCGCGGCGCGAAGCTCCAGTTCCATTTGCGTGCTGTAAGACGCTCCACGCTCCACAAAAATGCGCGCCGCCGTACGCGCCCGAATCTTCCGGACAATTTCTGGCCAAGCGGGCTGTGCGGAGAGTTTGTGGTCGTCGCCCATGTTTTAAGTCACGCAGGCGAAGCCGACGCGGGCAATAAACCTTCAAGTCCGCGCAAAAGTTTCTGTCGGCTGCCAGCGTCGAGCGCCATCGGTTCGCCGTCCCGGTAGATACCAGTTCGCTCGAGCCAGTCGAGGAATTCCGGCGCAGGACGCAGACCATATATCTTGCGAACCGCGAGGGCGTCATGAAAGCTGGTGGACTGGTAGTTGAGCATGATGTCGTCGGCGCCAGGAACGCCCATGAAGTAGTTACAGCCTGCGGCGGCCAGCAGAAGCATCAGATTGTCGGCGGAGTTCTGATCGGCGACGGCGTGATTGGTGTAGCAGACGTCACAACCCATCGGTAGCCCCAGCAATTTGCCCATGAAGTGATCCTCCAGCCCGGCGCGAATGATCTGTCGCTCGTCATATAGATATTCCGGCCCGATGAAGCCCACCACACTATTCACCAGGAACGGATCGAAGGCGCGAGCGACTCCGTAAGCGCGCGCTTCCAGCGTCAACTGGTCGATTCCGTGATGTGCTTCAGCCGAAAGAGCGCTGCCCTGGCCGGTTTCGAAGTACATCACGTTGTCGCCCGCCCAAGGAACATTGCGAGCTCCGTGATGCTCCAGGACACGTTCGCGGCCTTCCCTCAACATGGAAAGAGTGATGCCAAAGCTCGCATTGGCGGCCTGAGTGCCGGCAACCGATTGAAAGAGCAAATCAATGGACGCGCCGCGATCCAAACATGCCAGCTGAGTCGAGATGTGCGCGAGACAACACGCCTGAGTAGGAATGGCGAACTCCGTAATCAGGCGATCGAGCGCCCTCAGAATAGCCGCAACACCCGCGACAGAATCCGTGGCCGGATTTACTCCGATGACCGCGTCCCCGCAGCCATATAGCAGTCCATCGAACGCCGCCAGCAAAATGCCGCCAACGTCATCGGATGGGTGGTTTGGCTGTAAGCGAATGCCGAGTACGCCGCGCTCACCCAGAGTATTTCGACACCGCGTAACGTTGTGAATCTTGGCCGCGGCAAGCACCAGGTCCTTGTTGCCCATCAGCTTGGCCACGGCTGCCGCCATTTCAGGCGTGATACCCCATTTGAGAGACTTCAAATCCTCTTCCGTGGTTAGGCTGTCGAGAATGAATTCGCGAAACTCGCCGACAGTCATGCGCTTGACCGGCGCGAAGGCGGAGGAATCGTGAGATTCGAGAATGAGCCGGGAGACGTCGTCCATTTCCGGAGGAATCAGCGGATTGTTCAGCAGCTCCGTCAGCGGCAAATCGGCCAGAGCTCTCTTTGCGGCGACGCGTTCACGCTCCGAGGAGGCCGCGATTCCAGCGAGCTGATCGCCGGATTTCTCTTCATTGGCCTTCGCGAGTAGCTCGCGGAGATTGGAGAAACGAAAGTATTCCCGCATGGCCGACGCCGTTAGTATGGCTGGCTTCGAACTTGAAGGAAAGTAGGACTGGCGAAGTAGTTCAGATCCTGAATACTGGCGTGAATCATCTGTTCCGGAGTAGCGTGGCTGTACGGGAACTTTCGTGGAACCGCTCGGAGCCTTACTCTGTGGTCTTCCACTTCATCTGATAAATCTGGGTCACGCTGGTATCGCTCATCGCCGCGATCTTGCCCTCGGGCGTGATGGACACGAAATTCAGCGCACTATTACTGAGAAGCGGGTTCAACCCCGTGAACTTCGTGAATAACTCCCACTTCCCGTCTGGCACCGTCAGCCGGTAGATTCCGGTTTGCTCGCCGGCTGCCACCTCCGACGGGCCTCGCATCGAATAAAGCGACTTCGAATCCGGCGCCCACACAAAAAATCCCCAATCGTGTTCAATTACCTTCAACTGTTTCCATTGCTTTGTCTTCACAGAATAAATCGCCTGGCTTTTCGGTGGATTCTGAATTGCTGCCAGGTACTGCCCGTCGGGCGACCACAATGGCGCATAGTAGCCATCCGATCCCGGCATGGTCGATACTTTCCTTGTCTCCAGATCCAGAATACGGATGCGCAGGTGTCCCGCGATTGGGTAATCGTTGAAGTAGATGGACTTTCCGTCCGGCGACCAACTCGGAAGTACTTCCGTGAAACCCTCCGAGGTCAACTTTTCCGGTGCGCCACTGTCGACGCTGACGCGATAAAGCTCTTGCCAGTTACTATATGCGATCCACTTGCTGTCCGGCGACCACGTGGGCATCTGCGCATAAGTGCTTGTGAGTTGCAACTTCTCGCTACCGTCGAGCTTGCAACGCCACAAATAACCTCGCGGATAATCGGTGTAAGCCATCCATTTTCGGTCGGGTGAGACCACCAGCTGCGTGGCGGGTAGTCCTTCCAGGTATGGCAAAAATCGCTTTTCCTTATCGTCGTAGAAATGCAGTGATCCCTGCGCCAGGCGCCCCACGACGAACATTCCGTTGCCATCCCGGCTGGGGGCCATTCCGATCACTTCGGGTTGGCCCGGCGTCAAGCGCACTGCAGACGGTTTGGTCCAGAACTCGTACCACCGGGGCTCGAAATATTCGTAAAGATTGTTGGGTCCGTCTTTGTACGAGTTAAAAACGAAATGCTTTCCGCCCGGCGTCCAGATTCCGCTAAAAGTGCCGGTGTCCTGCGGCCAATGCTGAGGTAAAGGAAGTAAATGTGAGTTGCTACCGTCTGCGTTCAGCTCCCAGATCCTCGTAAGATCCACCTCAAGGGTGCTTCTAGACACGGTTACACGAATTTTTTTGGAGTCCGGCGAAAAAACGGGATTCCCCGTCACCATATGGCGGGTGTTCCAAATTTCCTTTACGTTTTGTCCATCGCTGTCACACACATAGACCGATTCCTTTTCATTGAACGCAATCAGCGTTCCATCCGGGGAATAGCTTGCGCCGCGCGCGGTGATATTTCCCAATCGCTTCGCCGCGCCACCCAACAAAGGCATGGTCCAAATTGTTCCCCGCTGCGTTTCGTCATTCAGGTCGCTCTGCAGCAGCAAAAACTCGGAGCCATCCGGGGAAACATCCAGGACGCCCATGGAGCCGATCGCGGCGCGGAGAGGCGCAGTGGCGCCACCTTTTACGGACATTTCCACGGGATCGTGTCCGCTGACGAAATAGATTCGCGATCCGTCCGTGAAGATCGAAGGACTCTTGGTTTCGCTCGAAAAGGTGAGCTGCTCCATGGGCAATGGCGCGGAATCAGAGGGCGTGCCGCGACTCGTCAGCGCAACCCACGCGGCAGCGCAGATTACTAACGCGGTTGCGGCCAAAATCCAGATCCAGTTCTTCGACCTTTCCCGTTTTGCCGACTCTACCGGCAGCCCGGTCTGTGATCGTTCCGTTTCCTTCTTCATGAGCCGGCGCAAATCCACCATCAATTCATGCGCCGTCTGATAACGGTCTTCCCGGTCCTTCTCCAAGGTCTTTACAACGATTCGTTGAAGTTCTTCGGGTGCCTCAGGATTCAATTCGCGAATGGGTTTCGGCTCTTTGTGCAGAATCTCCCCGATGATCGTTGCGGAAGATTCTCCGGGGAACGCGCGCTTGCCGGTCGCCATCTCATAGAGAACAATGCCGAAGGAAAAAATGTCGCTCCGAGCGTCGATATCTCTGTCCTGGGCCTGTTCCGGGGACATATACGCCACGGTTCCGACAATGGCGCCGCGCTCCGTGATCGGAGCCGAAACCGTTGGCGACTCGCCGATGGGAGTGGTATCCAAAATCACGCGTTTCGCCAGGCCGAAGTCGGCCAGCTTCACCTCGCCCCGGTTGGTCACAAAAATGTTGGATGGCTTGATGTCCCGGTGGACAATCCCGTTCTTATGCGCAATCTCCAGCCCCGCGGCGATCTGCATCGCATAGTCCAGCAGAGTCTCCAGCGGCAGCGGACGCAATCCGATTTTTTCCCTCAGCGTCTGCCCTTCGAGCAGTTCCATGGCGATGAAAGTCTGGCCATCCTGCTCGCCGATGTCATAGACAGTACAGATGTTGTGATGATTTAGTGCTGAAGCCGCCTGCGCCTCGCGTTGAAAACGCGCCAGCGCATGGGCATCTCGCTGTCCTTCGGGTGGAAGAAACTTGAGGGCCACGAAACGTCCTAGCCGGGTGTCCTCGGCCTTATACACCACCCCATTTCCTCCAGCGCCAAGCTTCTCGACAACGCGGTATCGCGATGTCGTTGGCTGGTTGCTGGGTGGTGTTCGTGGGTCCTCCATTGTCGGCGTATGTTAGGTGTATCTCTCCATGCAAGTCAATCAAGGGGATTTGGTGCCTGTCCGCTCGTCATAATTCGCGCCCGCTAGAGAGAGAATCTGTGTAACCAATATAGATGTATATACATCTATCTGGCATGAGCCAATCATTCATTCCCGAATTACCGTGCATGTGCGCGAACTTTCGTAGAACCGCGCGCGCGCTTACGCAGATGTACGAGGAGGCGCTGCGGCCTTTGGGTTTGCGGGCGACGCAGTTCACGATCCTGCAAGCGTTGGAACGGGCCGGAGAGGTGTCCCAAGGACGGCTGGGCGAAATGTTGGCGATGGACAGCACTAGCCTCACGCGGACGCTGGCGCTCATGGCACGGAAAGGCTGGATTGCGGCGAAGCGCGGCGAGGATCGGCGCGAGCGGCGGATCCGGCTGTCTATTGCAGGGGAAGGGAAGCTCAAGCGGGCGTCGCCTGTCTGGGAGAAAGTGCAATCGCGGCTTCGGGGGAAATTGGGGAAACAGAAGTGGGGGAGTCTCTTGCAGCTCACGCATCACGTAACACAAATCAGTAGAACACAAGGAGGTTTGCTATGAGCACGTATGGAAAAATCACGGCTGGGTTACTCGCGGTTTGGCTTGTCGCAGTTTTCTGGGCTTCGGCGGCGCACTTATTCCTAAACCCATTGGCACAGTTTGGAGTTGGCGTTGCGGTGGCAGCGGCGGTTCCCCTGATTGTGTTTTCGTTGTGGTTTGCGGCGTCGGAAGGATTTCGCAACTTTGCACTATCCCTGAACCCGAGAATTCTGACTTCCGTGCAGGTGTGGAGGATTGTGGGATTCACATTTCTTCTGCTGCAGGCGCGAAACGTGTTGCCAGCGGTCTTTGCCTTGCCGGCGGGATATGGGGACATGTTTATTGGAGTTACCGCGGGATTCGCGGCATGGAAGCTGGCGGAGCCGGCGCATCGCGGGACGTTCATCTTTTGGCAGGCGCTTGGAATATTGGACCTTGTTACGGCGGTGGGCCTGGGCACGACGGCACGTTTGCTTGATCCGCATGGCGCATCGATGGTAGCGATGACGGTGCTGCCGTTGAGCTTGATTCCGACTTTTTTTGTGCCGCTGTTTATGATGCTGCATGTGATCTGTATCGCGCAGGCGCGAAATTGGAAGGCTGGGTCGCAAGCCGGTCAGCAGATCGTAAGGCCATTGCAACATTCGGCGATCTAGTGAGCGTGCCAACGTGGAGCCATGCCAGCAAACGAAGGCAACCGCAGACTATAATGACCAAATGGACTATAATAAAGCGTGGAGGGAATTATGATGAAAACGGAATGGACGGTGGCGGAAGCAAAGGCAAAGCTTAGCGAAGTAATTGAGCGGGCACGCAATAGCGGACCACAGCGGATAACGCGTCATGGGAAGGAGGCGGTCGTGGTTGTATCGGCGGAGGAGTGGAAGCGCAAGACAAAGAGAAAGGGCAATTTGGCGGAATTTTTCGCGCAGTCGCCGCTGCGCGGCAGCGGCCTGGAGTCCGAACGCCTAAACGATTCGCCCAGCGAGACGGAGTTGTGAGCTTTCTGCTGGATACGCACGCGGTTTCGGAATGGGCGAAGCCGCAGCCGAATCTGGGAGTGATCCACTGGATGGCGGATCAGGATGAAGACCGACTATTCATGAGCGTAGTGACGCTTGCGGAGTTACAACACGGCGTCGACAGGCTCGGGGCGGGCGCTCGACGGAAGCGATTGGAGGTGTGGCTTGACGAGGAGTTGCGACAGCGTTTTGAAGGAAGAATTGTGTCGGTGAACGAAGATATCGCGAAGTCCTGGGGGAAACTGATGGCCAAAAGCGAGGCACGCGGGAAGCGGATGAATTTGATGGATGGATTTCTGGCCGCGACTTGCTTGGTGTTTGGTCTTACGCTCGTGACACGCGATCTGGGAGATTTCGCAGAGTCCGGTTGCTCGACGCTTAGCCCGTGGGATGCATGAGCTTGAGATTCTTTGGAGCGTTACTCCGCGCGGAGGGCCTCGACTGGATCTACCGTGGCGGCGCGGCGCGAGGGTAGATAGCTGGCTATGAAGGCCGTAAAGATCAGTCCGAGCGTTACAGCGGCGTAGGTGATGGGGTCGACCGGATTGACGTGGAAGAGGAGCGACGACATCAGGCGCATAACGATAGCGGCGGCGACCAAGCCGAAAGCAGCGCCGATGCCGGTGAGAATTAGTCCGTGTCGGATGAACATGCCGGTGACGGATTGCTGTTGAGCGCCGAGAGCCATGCGAATGCCGATTTCGCGGACGCGTTGCGAAACAGAGCAGGCGATAACGCCATAAATGCCAACGACGCCGAGAAGCAGGGCCATGCCCCCCGCGACGGCAAGCATGATCAGTGTGAACGACGTACGCGCCATGGAGTGTGTGTAGTAATAGCCGAGAGTATTCATGCGCGAAAGCGGAAGATTGGGATTCACGGACCAGACGGCTTCGCGGACTTCCTTTAGGAAAGATTCGGAGCCAGCGCGCGGGCTCCGAATGCCAAAGGCGGTATAGCTCGCGACGTCTTGCGCCTGGCCCTCGAAACGAACGCGCATGATAGGCCAATAGACCATAGACGGAGGAGTCTTGCTGACTCCATCGTCGTAGACGTCGGCGGCGACGCCGATAATTTCGCGCCAGTCGTCGGTGGTGGCGACGCGAATGCGCTTGCCAATGGCGTTTGCGGGTGAGTCCCAATACTCGCGGGCAAAATTTTCAGAAATAATTGCGACCGGAAGCGTCTTGTAGATGTCCGTCCATGTGAAATCGCGCCCCGCGACCAAAGGAGTCCCTTCGGTTTCGAAGAAACCTGGAATCACGAACGCGAATCGGCGAATCGGGGGAATTTGTCCTTCGGAGTAAGCGCGATCCTGCGCGAAGACGAGGTCGTTGCTGGCGTTGCCGTCCATCGGGAACGACGTGGATATGGTGACGGCAGAGACGCCGGGAATTGCAGCGATTTTGCTGCGCATAGCCTCAAATGTGCGGACGACGCTTTCATTGTCCTTGACTTGATTATCCGGAATGCCAATGCGGAAAGTTTGCAGTTGCGCAGGTTGCGCGAAGCCGGGATTGACGTGCGTAAGCGCGCGGAACGTGCGGATCATCAGGCCCGAGCATATGAGCAGAACCAGCGCGAGCGCAACTTGCACGACCACGAGAACGCTGCGGGCGCGGTGTTGTTCTCGGCTCCCGCTGTTGGCGCGGCCCCCTTCGCGAATGCCCGTGCTGAGTCGAACGCCTGCATATTTGAAAATGGGAATGCAGCCGAAGAGCACGCTGGCGAGAAGGGAAATGGCGAAGGTGAAAAGCAAGACGGGGCCGTCGATGCCGATTTCGTTGATGCGCGGAATGCCTTCAGGCGCAACGAGGACCAGGATGCGCAAGGCCGCGTAGGCAAGTCCCAACCCGAGCGCGCTGCCGAGGAAGCCGAGTGTAATGCTTTCGAGTAGAAGCTCGCCGGCGATGCGGTAAGGACTCGCGCCGAGCGCAGAACGAACGGCTAGCTCCTGGCGACGGCCTTCGACCCGTACCAGCAAAAGATTTGCGACATTTGCGCAAGCGATAAGCAGGACCAGTCCGATGGAACCCATGAGCACCCAAAGCGTGCTGCCCACGTCGCCGATGACGTCTATTTTTAGCGGACGGAGATTCGGGCCGATGCGGGCGTCGTCAAAAATCTTGGCGCTGAATCCTGGAGGGGCCGGAAAGGAACGCGAAACGATAGGCAGCATACGAGCTATGTCGGCACTGGCTTGCTCCATGGTGACGCCGGGTTTGAGGCGGGCGATTCCTTCTTGACTGAAATTGCCAAGATTGATCTTGTTGCGGTCCCATCTGAAGGGAAGGATCACGGCGGGATCGTTCCAGTCGAGAAAATGAAAGCGTTGGGGAAGGACCCCAATAATTTCGTACGGTTTGCCATCGAGCGTGATGGATTGCCCAATGACGGAGCTGGATCCTCCAAATTTCTTTTTCCAAAAACCGTACGTAATCACTGTGGTGTCCGGAGCACCAGGCGAATCGTCCTGACGTGTAAAGGTGCGCCCCAGCATCGGCGGAATTCCGAGCAAAGGAAGGGTTCCGTCGGTAACGTCAAGAGCGTCGAGGCGTTCGGGTTCAGCAACGCCTGTGATACTGACGGCATCCCGGTTGTAGATACCAATGTCCTGAAAGGATTGGTTTTGCTCGCGATAAATGAAGTAGTTGGAAGGAGCCATGTTGAGGTCGGTGATGTTGATGCCGGGGGCGGTGTGCCAGACGCCGATCAATTCGTTGGGATTCGGATAGGGAAGTGGCTTGAGGAGGACGCCTTCGAGGACGCTGAAAACCACGGTGTTGCCGCCAACGCCTGCAGCGAGCGTGATGAGCGTAATAGCTGTGAAGAGCGGAGCATTCGCGAGACGGCGGAAGACTTGCTTCAGATGGACTAAGAAAGTTTTCATTCTTGTAGCCCCCCTGGGCTGACATCATGCAAGTGAACTCTGGCCTACCCCGCACTATTAGGAACGAAGTCGCTGCCCAAATGTTCCATCTAGTTCTAAGGACGTAACAAAACGGAAGTTATTACGTAAATTGGGAGTAGCTGCAGCCGTGGAAGGGCAGCAGGTGGTTTGCAGGACGGGCCACGGGGTGTAGACTCGCGGCAAGGCATCAAAAGGGCCGCTCGTGGTGGCGGCGAAGGAGTGGCACGCGATGGGGCAATCGATCCCTTTTGGACAACATATAGCAAGACCGCCGATGGCAGCTCGCGTGGGAGTGGGGACCGCGTCGAAGGTGGAGTCCGTGCCGTGGACGATTTGGTGCATGGTAGCGGGAGTTGCGTGCGGGATGATCGGCGGTCCCTGGGATATTTCCTGGCACATGTCGATTGGGAGGGACTCGTTTTGGACGCCTGCGCACATCATGATCCAGATGACTGGTGTGCTGGTGGGAATCGCGTGCGCGTATATGATTTTGACGACGACGTTTGGGCACGATGCGGCAACGCAAGGCGCATCGGTGAAGATTTGGGGGTTCCGGGGGCCGCTAGGCGCGTTCATTGCAGTATGGGGTTGCATTGCGATGCTGACGTCGGCACCGTTCGACAACTGGTGGCACAACGCGTATGGGCTAGACGTGAAGATTGTCAGCCCGCCGCATACGTTGCTTTCGCTGGGTTCGCTGGCGATCAAGATAGGGTTGATGGCGCTGATTGCGGGGTTGATGAGCCGAGCGTCGGAGAGCGTGCGACGGACGCTAGGAGTCCTGCTGCTTTATATCGGGGCGCTTTGCGTGGCGCAGATGGGAACGATTCTGACGACGAGCACCTGGCCTAGCGAAATGCACAAAGCCGCGTGTTATCTGGCGGTGGCGATTGCGATTCCCGCCGTGTTGATTGCGCCGGCGTGGGCATCGCATTGGCGCTGGGGCTGTACGGCGGTGGCGGGGATTTATACGGCGATATTGTTGGCGTTTGAGTGGATTCTGCCATTGTTTCCCGCGGAGCCGAAACTGGGGCCGGTCTATCAGCACATCACGCATTTGGTGCCACTGCATTTTCCATTGCTGCTGATTGTGCCTGCGATGCTGCTCGATCTCTTGTGGCGCAAGACGGGGGAGTGGGGAAGATGGAAGCTGGCGGCGGTTAGCGGTCCTGTTTTTGTATTGAGTTTTCTGGCTGTGCAGTGGCCCTTTGCGGATTTTCTGATGACGCCAGCGGCGCGCAATCGGATTTTCGGGATGGGGTACTTTGCATATTTTGATCCGGCGAATTTTCTTTATGATCCCTACAAATTCAACGGCCATGAAACACTCGGACATTTTTGGAAGCTGATCGTGATGGCGCTGGTGCTCAGTGTGATTACGGCGCGGTTGGGATTTGCGTGGGGCGATTGGATGAGGCGGATGCGAAGGTGACAGGCGGAGAAAAGAAGAAATTGCGAAACGCAGAATCACAGAGGTCACTGAGAAGAGTGAAAGATAGCGGGTCGGCGCGATTACGCGGGGCGAGCGAAATGAGGAATGGACTGAGGAGATTCATGCATCGACAGGTAGTGGGGATTTTTGTGCTGATGTTGGCGGCTGCGCTTTCTGTGGGTGCGCACGTGGGAAGTTCGGACGTGTTTTTTGACGGCGATGCTGGACCGTATCACCTTTATGTCACGGTGCGCGTGCCGCAAGTGATCCCGGGAATTGCGGAGATTGAGGTACGAAGCGCGTCGAATGATGTTGAGAAGATCGAGATTGTGCCGATGAAGTTGAGCGGGGCAGGGTCTGACTTTCCGCCGACTCCCGACGTGGCGGAGCGCTCGAAACAAGATCCACAGTTTTTTACGGGGAGTTTGTGGCTGATGGAATCCGGCGCGCTAAAGGTGCGCGTTTCGGTGGAGGGCAGTAAGGGAAAAGGCGAACTTGCGGTGCCAGTGCCAGCGTTCGCGCAAAGAACGCTTCCGATGGAGCGATCGTTGGGAGGATTGCTGGGATTTTTGATGGTGTTTCTTGCGGTGGGACTGGTGTTCATCGCGGGAGCAGCCTCGCGGGAAGGAAATCTGGAGCCGGGAGAAACGCCGTCGCCAGGGAAGAGGCGGCGAGCACGGGTGGTAATGGCGATCACCGCGGTCGCGGTAGTCGGAATTCTTTTTCTCGGAAAAGCCTGGTGGGGCGCGGAGGCGACGAACTACAAACGAACCGTTAGTTTTTTCAAGCCACCGCTAGCGGAAACGCAACTGGAGAACGGAAATCGGCTGGTGATTCAGGCAAAGGGACAGGATCCGGAGTGGTCGAAAGAAGTGAAGATGGAAGACGTGATTCCCGACCACAACCATTTGATGCATTTGTTTTTGATCAGCACACCTGGAATGGAAGGCATGTGGCATTTGCATCCGGAAAGAGAAGGCAGCAAGTTTGTGGATGATTTGCCGAGCATGCCGGCGGGGCATTACGAGGTTTTTGCGGACATCGTGGATAAAGCAGGTTTTCCGTGGACGCTAGTGGGGCAAGTGGATTTGCCACAGATAAATGGGACGCCGCTTACGGGGGATGACTCGACGTGGACGGACACGCCTCTGACTGTGCAGACGGCGAATGCAAGTGTCGCGCAGCTTGCGGACGGCGGACGAATTGTTTGGGAGAAGGGAAGCGCGCCGCTGGTCGCCAATACGGCGATGGTTTTCAAGTTCAAAGTCGAGGATAAGGATGGGAACCCTGCGAAAGACATGCAGCAGTACATGGGAATGGCCGGGCACGCAGAGTTCGTAAGCGCGGACATGAGTGTGTTTGCGCATATTCACCCAGCAGGATCAGCTTCAATGGCGGCGGTGGAGATGGCGAACGCAGGGCCTGACGCGGCGGGAAGTGCTGCGATGGGCGGAAGTATGGCCGGCAGCATGACAATGATGATGGCGCCCGGTACGTTGGAACCACAAGTGAGTTTCCCTTACGGCTTTCCCAAAGCTGGCGAGTACAGAATTTTTGTGCAGGTCAAACGCGCGGGGCAAGTCGAAACCGGCGTCTTCGACGCGCACGTCCAATAGTCAGGGTCGCAGCCTAAACCAGCGACATGATGTCGCACTGTGGTCGTACTTTGTCGCTTGCTATGAGCTTCCTGCCGGGCTTAAGCTGCGCACAATGAGTACTCCTGACGGAGCGACCATGAAACGCGTCAAATTCACTATTCTCCTTGGGGGCTGTTTTCTTTTTGCATTGGCTGCGGTCTCTTTCACCAGTGCCCAAGAACTTCCTAACTTGCCTCCGATTACGCCAGAAGATTTGGCATTGAAAGATAACCCGGCGGCAACCGGATCGCCGGCGATGATTCTGTATTACGCGGTGGACACCGACAACACGAAATCCACCGAAACGGAGTCTGTACGAATCAAAGTGTTCAAGGAGGAAGGAAGGAAATACGCCAACGTTGAAATTCCTTATTACGATAAAGCGACTCAAGTGGAGAGTATTCGAGCGCGCACGGTGGGGCCCGACGGGAAGATTTCGGAGTTCACAGATCAAATTTACGACCGGGAGATACTGAAGGCGAAGAAGCTGCGCGTAAACGCCAAAGTTCTGACGCTGCCGAACGTTCAAGTAGGAACCATCATCGAGTATTCCTATCGCATGCATTACAAAGAAAAAATCCCGGACGCGGTGAGGCACCCGGAAGCGTACGTTTTTAAGTACGCAGATACCTACCCGGCGGCGGAGTGGGAGATTCAACGAAATCTATTTGTGCGGCATGGACATTTTACTCTGCACAGAGTGAAGGGCGCGGCGATCCAAGACTTTTATGTTGCCCTTCCGCCTGATGCGCACCGGAACAAATTGCCCGACGGTACGATCCAATTGGACCTGGACAATGTTCCGGCATTCGAGGAAGAGGAATATTCGCCGCCGGAAGCAAATCTAAAGATTCGGGCAAGTATGTATTATGCGGTTGGATTCTATACCGACGACGCCTTTTGGACGGGAGTGGCGCAGCGCAGGGGAGAGCAGTTAGACAAGTTTATTGGGAAGTCCAAGGCCATTGAGATGGAAGCGGCGAGACTGGTGAAGCCCAGCGATTCTGACGATACAAAATTGCGCCAGATTTATGAGCGAGTTCAGCAGATCCGAGCCGTCAGCTATGAGAGGCCGAAGACAGAAAATGAGATGAAACAAGAGAGTCTCGTGGAGAACAAGAGCGCGGAAGACGTGTTTATCCATGGCTATGCCTACGGGAATGAAATCAATTTGCTGTTCGTAGCGCTGGCCAGAGCGGCTGGGTTTGTGTCCTCTCCAGTCATGGTTAGTTCGCGGAAGCAGGCTCTCTTTATGAAAGGCTACCCTAGCGAACGACAGCTAAACGCCATGGTTGTTGTCGTGCGGCTAAAAAGCGGCTTCGTCTATTTGGATCCGGCAACGCGATTCTGCCCATACGGTTTGCTTCCTTGGGAAGAAACGGACGCCGGAGGTGTTATTGAGGACTCTGCCTGGCCAAATGTTGCCACCACGCCGGCGTCCAAGAGCAAGGACGCGATTGAGAGACGTGAGGCCGACCTGAGACTGAGCGCTGATGGAGGGCTGAGCGGAAAGGTCATACTTCGATTCTTTGGGCAGGAAGCGTTGGGTATACGCGTGGACGCAATTCGCGAAGATGAAGCGGAGCGGCGGAAGGAGTTGGAGGAGTTATTGAAAAGCATGCTCGTGCAAGGCGCGACCGTGAAGTTGATCAAGGTAGAGGGCTGGGAGGACTCTCAAGTGCCATTGCGGGCTGAATTTGAGGTAGACGTTCCCAATTTTGCGGTTCCGGCGGGAAAGCGATTGATTTTGCCGCTGGGTTTATTTCATTCGCACGAAAAAAATCCGTTTGCAACGCCCAATCGGACACATCCCATCTACTTCGGGTATCCCCATGAATCTTATGAGTGGGTGAGACTCGAACTGCCTCCGGGAATAGAAGTGGAATCCCTGCCAGCGAACACGAAGGCGGACCAAGGGGCCGTTTACTACGAGTTTTCTACAAAGAAGGATGGAAACACTCTCGATATCATGCGCACATTCCGGATTTCTGGCTATTTCTACACGATGGATCAATACAAGAACATGAGTGTATTTTACGACCACGTTTTGGAAGGCGACGCGCACCAGGCGGCGCTGCGAAGTTCAGAAACTGCCCGCTCAAACTAGCCTGGAACACCAACTTTCGTAGTGCCGCTCGCGGATCGTGATACAGTTTTCGTTCAACGCATTGCCGAGGGAAAAGCTACGGGAGGAATTAGTGGCGTATCGGGATTTGCGGGAGTTTGTCCAGAAATTGGAGAAGGAAGGGGAACTGAAGCGGATTCGCGCCGAGGTTGACCCCATTCTGGAAATCACAGAAGTAACGCAGCGCATTGCGCGAGGCAAGAACCGGTCACCTGACAGCGTCGGGCCGGCGCTTTTATTTGAAAAACCGAAAGGTTCGCGTGTGCCGCTCTTGGTGAACACGTTTGGAAGCGTGCGGCGGATGGCGCTGGCGTTCGAAGTCGGTGAGCTGGACGAAGTGGCGGCGCGGATTCAGGGTTTCCTGAAAATGGAAACGCCGCAGGGCTTCTTCGACAAAATCAAGATGTTGCCAAAGCTGGCCGAGCTTGGATCTTTTTTCCCAAAAAGCGTAAAGACCGGTGCGTGCAAAGAAGTGATGCATCACGGCAAGGACGTAAATCTTTTCGATTTCCCCATACTGAAATGCTGGCCGCAAGATGGCGGGCGTTTTATCACTTTTCCCCTGGTGTTCACGAAAAATCCGGAGACCGGTAAGCGAAACGTCGGGATGTACCGCATGCAGGTCTATGACGAGCGAACGACCGGCATGCATTGGCAGACGCAAAAACACGGGGCGGAACATTTTCGCCGAGCTAGAGCCAAAAGTCCTGAGGGACGGATTTCTGTGAGCGTGGCGATCGGGGCGGACCCCGCGACGGCACTCTCGGGGATGCTGCCGATTCCGCCAGATCTGGATGAGATGATGTTCGCGGGATTTTTACGGCGCGAGCCGGTGGAGATGGTGCAGTGCGAGACGAATGACCTAGAAGTGCCAGCGAATGCGGAAATTGTGCTCGAAGGCTATGTGAACTTGAACGAGATGCGGACGGAGGGACCGTTCGGAGATCACACCGGGTTTTATTCGCTGGAAGGAGAATATCCCGTCTTCCACGTGGAATGCGTGACGCACAAGAAGGATCCGATTTATCTGACGACCGTCGTAGGCCCTCCGCCGCAAGAAGACTATTACATGGGTTACGCGGTCGAGCGCGTTTTTCTGCCAGTGATGAAGATGCAATATCCAGAAATCACAGATGTCGCGATGCCCGCCGAGGGGATTTTCCACAATTTGATGATTGTGGCGATTCGGAAGTCATACCCCGGCCACGCGCGGAAAATCATGAACGCGATTTGGTCGCTCGGGCAGGCGATGTTTACAAAAGTAATCGTGGTCGTGGATCATGACGTGGACGTGCACAACTACAATGAAGTTGTGTGGAAATCGCTTTGTGCGCTGGATCCAGAAAGAGACGTGCAATTCTCGTTAGGGCCAGTGGATACGCTAGATCACGCACAAAGAATGCAGGATTTTGGTTCTAAGATGGGAATCGACGCAACGCGCAAGTGGGAATCCGAAGGTTTCACTCGCCCGTGGCCGGATGAAATAAAAATGGATGAAGAAACGCGCGCGCGCGTCGCAGCGATTTGGAAAACTCTGCATTTGTAAAATTCGGCGAACGAGAAGCGCGTGATTGACTTCAACTAATAACCGTCCTTCGGGACAGGCAAGATCGCTGTAAAAATACAATTAGTTGTGGTAATTCACGAGGGCTTACACAACATCCAGTACTAACCTCCCCCAATACCCCAGAACTGCCTAAGAATAGGGGTTTAGTTTAGGCAACTCCGGTAGAGAATCCCTTGACGCTCTGAGGTTCTGGATGTCATAAAGCTTGCACGGGCGGCACCCCGAAACATTCTAAACGTAGCAAGGGGTGCACTTGGCAGTGGTGGGTTTGGCGTCGGTTCGGACGCCAGGGTGACGTTCCTCGTGAATGAATCGCGTGAAGTGATGAATGTGAGACAGGCGTCGCAGTATCTGGGGATCTCCCCGGATACCCTGTACCGTTACATCACCGAGGGCGAAATTCCCGCGTTCAAGCTGGGTAATCGTTGGAAACTGCGTAAGACGATTCTGGATCGCTGGATGGAACGGAAAATGAGCCAGGCGCATGCGAGGCGCCGATAGTTTGCCGAGAGTGAAGGCGAAAGAGGCCGAAACATGTTGGGAATGGGCAAAAAATCAAGGCAGCTGGTAGGGCTGGACATCGGCTCAAGCTCGATCAAGGCAGTGGAGCTGAAGGCGACGAAAGCCGGCTACGAGCTCGTAAGCTTTGGTATGGAATCGCTGGCGCAGGACACTGTCGTGGATGGCGCGATCATGGACGCGCCCCAAGTGGCCAACGCTATCAGCAAGATTTTCGACGCGCAGCGTGTAAAGACGAAGAACGTGGCGACCTCCGTTTCTGGCCACTCGGTGATTGTGAAGAGAGTGCCGCTTCCGTTGATGACCGAGGAAGAGTTGTACGATCGGATCCCTTCAGAAGCCAGTCAACATATCCCTTTTGATATTGCTGACGTAAATCTCAGCTACCAGTTATTGGAATCGATGGACGCACAGATGGACGTCCTTCTGGTAGCCGTTAAGAAGGACAAGATTCTGAATCACACGAACGTGCTGGCGCAGGCTGGAAAAACGCCAGTGGTCGTTGATATCGATGCGTTCGGCTTGCAGAACTGCTTCGAGGTGAATTACGAGCCGGATGCCGGTCAGACTGTAGCTCTGCTGAATATCGGCGCGAGCGTTATGAACATTAATATCGTTCGCGGTGGCGTGCCACTGTTTACTCGCGACGTCAGCGTGGGCGGCAACCAGTACACCGACGCGTTGCAGAAGGAACTAGACCTGAGCTTCGAGGACGCGGAGCGCCTGAAGAAAGGCGATACGCTGCCTAGCGTAACCGACGAGCAAAAGCAGCAGATTTTGCGAAGCGTCTCGGACATCCTGACCCTTGAAATTCAAAAGACGTTTGATTTCTTCCGTGCTACAGCGAGCGGTGAAAATATCCAGCGCATCGTCGTGGCGGGCGGAACGGCGCGCGTTCCTGGGCTGGTGGACTTGCTGCGAGAAGAATTTGCCATGCCTGTCGAGGAGTTGAATCCTTTTCGGAAAGTGCTCGTCAATCCCAGCCGGCACAGCGATGACCAAATCCGCGAGATGTCGCCGCGGCTGGCCATTGCCGTGGGTCTGGCACTGAGGAGCTTTGACTAACCATGATTCGTATAAACCTTCTCGGACAAATACGGCCTAAAGCATCGCGCAGGCCTGTCGATACGGGTGCAGCGCTTCCCGTGCTATTCATCGGGGCTGGTCTGGTTCTCGGATTTCTTGTTCTTGGGTTCCTTTATTACTCCTGGCAACAGCAGCTCAATGCCGAGAACAGCAAGATCAAAACATTGCAGGCGCAGAAAACCGACCTCGAAAGCATCAAACAGCAAGTAGAAGCTTTCGATAAGCAAAAACAGGTTTTGCAGCAGAGAGTTTCCACAATCGAACAATTGCAGCGTGACCGTACCGGCGGGCAAGACCTGCTGGACATGGTGGCAAACACGGTTTCGCGAACCGAAAATCTTTGGCTAACGACCATGACGCGGAAGGGATCGACTCTGACAATTGAGGGTTCTTCGGCTTCCGTCAACGCAATAGCGAATTTTATTACGGCTCTAAAGCGTTCCGGGTACTTCCAGAAGGTCGAAATCAAGGACGCCAAGCAGGACGACAAACCCAGCGCCGTGCAGACATTCAATTTCCAGTTGTCCGCTGAGATCACTCCGCCTCAGCCAGTGACAGCACCGCCGGCCCAGGCGAGACCGGCAAATGTGCCGGCGAAGGCAGCACCAGCCGCGACTCCTGGAAAGAAAGGGTAAGGGACCACCATGGCCAATCCGTTTCGTGACATGTCGGTTTTCATGCAAGGCCTGGTGGCTGTGGCCATCGCGGTCGTCGTGCTTCTTCTTGGTGTGTACATTCCGCTTTCACCAGTGGCACAGGAGCGTGACGCGGTCGACAAGGCCGTTCAGCAGCGCTCTACCTTGAATACAGAAGTCCAGCAGTTGCAGGTCTACAGACAGCGCTATGGTGAACTGAAACAGCAGATGGATGCGCTCTCGAAACAACTGGACACGCTGAAGACCATCGTTCCGGAAGAAAAAGAGACGGACGAATTCATTCGGCTGCTGCAGGGAGCGGCTAGTGCGTCAAACGTGCAGCTCCGCCGTCTGACAGCGGAAGCGATCGTACCGCGCGACTTTCATTATGAAATGCCGTTCGAAGTCCAGGCAGACGGGCCGTACTTCAATCTGATGGACTTTTTCGGGCGGTTGGGCAGGCTTTCCAGAATCATCAACGTAGGCGATTTGGAGTTTGCTGATCCAGACAAGTCCAAGGTCACGAAGTATCCGATACGGCCGGGCACTACGGTATCGGCAGTTTTTACGGCAACGACTTTCTTTACCAAGCCAGCTGACGTTGGGCCCAGCTCCGCGGCACCGGGAGTGAAGTCCGGAGTCAAGCCGGTTGGGAAACCCTGAGCGGGAATGAGCGATCTATGCGTTCAGCACTAACTCTCGTACTAGGGATTTTGCTCGCGGCGGCCGCTCCTGGGCTGCGTGCGCAGGCCACTACGGCTGCGTCGCAACCCGTGAAAGCAGCAGCACCGGCAGCGGCGAAAAAGCCCCAAGCGAAATCCGCAACTCAAAAAGTGGCGAAGGCTCCCAAGCCAGCCAAGCCTGTCGAGGCCGCGGTGAATCCAGACGCGCCGAAGGAAGGCGAACAGGGAGCAGTTTCTTCGCGACGCGATCCATTTGAGTCGCTGGTAGCGCGGCAACAGGCGCAGGCGCGCGCGACCTCCGTGTTGCCCCCCGGCAAAGCCGGCTTGCAAGTAAGCACGCTGCGGCTCGACGGCATCGTGAAAGCGCCTAACGGCATGATTGCCGTGGTAACCAATCCTCAGGCGCGCACTTATTTTCTCCGCGAGGGCGATCAGTTGTATGACGGCCGCGTGGAAAAGATTGCGATGGATGGCGTTTCGTTCCATGAAATCGGGAAAGATGCATTCGGCAAGCCCGTGGAGCGCCAAGTAAACAAGAGAATTTACTCCAGTGCAGGAGAACAGCAATGAAGACGAATTGGCCCGCCTTTCGGTGTGGCTTCCTGATCCTCTCGAGCGCAGTAATGGGCGCAAGCCCGGTGCTGGCTCAGACGCAGGAGCCAGCCGGCGCGACCGCGGCATCCGCGGTGATATCGAGCGTGGCGATAACGCAAGCGCCGCAACGCGCCAGTGTGCGAGTGGAGGGTGAAGGGCGCCTCGACGTCCGTGCCTCGCGCATGCAGAATCCCGAACGGTTGGTGCTGGATTTCTCCGGCGCACGACTGGCCGTGGATAAGACGGTCATCCCTGGCGTTTCGGAGCCCGTCCGTGACGTGCGTCTCGGGCAGTATCGGCCGAACGTTGCCCGTGTCGTCGTCGATCTGACTGGTGCGTCTCCCTATCAGATTTCGCATGACGGGACGGCGGTCGTAGTGCTTTTTGACGCGCAGCCGGAAGCTCCCAGCGCAGCACCTTCGAATCCGCAGACTGTGACTTCGCTGCAAGAGCCGAAGTCGCACGCTGGATTTGAATACAGCGCAGCGGCACCGCGTAGCAGTGCCCGGCCATCGAATTCCTTGCAGATTCCTGCTCCTCGCTTCGCGTTACCCGGCGAACTGACCCAGCCCTCACTCACCCTCGCTTCTTTCCACGGGTCGAATGAGCCAGCGCGTCCGGCGACAGCGCAAGATGCGGCGCAGCAAGCTGCTCAAGCGTCGAATGCTGCTGCCAATAGAGTGGCGGCATCCTCGGCACAGGCGCAGCAGTCGCAAGCATCGGCCCCTCCGGCTGTTGTTGGAAGGTACACCGGAGAGCCGATCTCAGTGAACCTGAAGGACGTCGATCTCCGCGACTTTTTCCGGTTGATCCATGAGATCAGCGGGTTGAACGTCGTGCTAGACCCGGCGGTCAAAGGGACGCTGACGATTGTTCTTGATGAGGTGCCGTGGGATCAGGCACTGGACATCGTTCTCCAAAACAACGGCCTCGATAAGCAACTCAACGGAAACGTATTGCGCATCGCGACGCGTACAACATTGAAGACCGAAGCGGAAACACAGCGCGACCTCGAAAAGGCCCAAGCGGAAGCTATTGCTCCCGTCACGGTGACGCGCGTGTTGAGCTATGCAAAAGCGACGACAATGCGAGATACGCTGAAGAAGTTCCTCAGCGCCCGCGGCGATATTCTTTCGGATGACCGGTCAAACCAACTTATTATCCGCGATATTCCTTCGGTCATTCCGACCATCGATAATCTTCTCCACCAACTCGACCGCAAGTCGCAGCAAGTGGAGATCGAGGCGCGCGTAATATCAGCCTCTCGCGCTTTCTCGCAGGACATCGGAACTGAACTTGGATTCGCAGGAACGACAACCGGTGGCCGTTCAGCATACGCAGGCGCTCCGCAGGTCGGCGCCAGCCCGATTGTGACTGGGACTGGTCTTCCTCAGCCGCCAGTTATCGTTACGCCAACGGGGACCTCCGGCGGGTCTAGCACCCCCGGTATTCCGCTGGCTACGAGCCTGGGAGCTGGAGTTCCTACGAGCGGCCTCTACTTCGGCCATCGTTCACCTAACTTTGCGATCGACTTCTTTATTACCGCGGCGGAAGCAAAAGGCGTTGGCAAACTGCTCTCCAAGCCACGCATCGTGACGCAGAACAATGAAAAGGCAGTCATCAAACAAGGTGTGAAGCTGCCGATTCAGACGACCATTAACAACACGATTTCGGTGCAATTCATCGACGCCGTGTTGCAACTGGAAGTGACACCGCAGATTACCATCGAGGGCACGATCTTCATGGACGTGCTGGTGGAAAACACCCAGATCGACCAAGGTATCCCCCGCGTACAAGGCATCCCGGCGCTGGATACACAGTCGGCTCAGACCAAAGTATTGGTTGCGGACGGCGGCACGGTCGTGATTGGCGGAATCATCGTTAACACACAGAACACCAACATTTCAGAGGTTCCCCTTGTGGGCAGCTTGCCGCTGATCGGAAACCTCTTCAAGCGGACCACCGTATCCATCCAATCGCAGGAGTTGCTCTTCTTCCTTACCCCCAGGATTATCCCTGGGTAGTTCGGACCGAGAGATTTCGGGACGAGCGGTTGGGCAGGTTTAGTATGCGCGATTTGGTATAGATTAGATAAAGGCCGTCCTCTTAGGCGTCTCCGCGAAGGCAAATCGCGGAAGCCGCCAAAAGCGGGCGGCCTTTTTGTTAGCAGACGCCCTTACATCCTGTTTATTCCCCGAAGTTAACTGCACGCTGCTCGACGCGTCTCGCTTTTGGAGGGTGAAGTTCGCTGGCTGGGCTCATGGTTGGCGGTCCGACCGGTGAGCTCCTGATCCTCCCCGGCAAGCGCTGTTTAGCCCTGTCCGCCGCTGCGTAGCAGGAGCTCCGCAGCTACGAGATGAGCGCTGCAGGTGTTTGCAGGTAGCTCCACATATAGCCTTATGCCCGAGAAGCCTCTATGGCCAGCATCCAAAGACGCAATCCCAAGGGGCATCCAAGTGGGCCATCTGGGGATAGCAGCGCACGAAGAAAACGGCCGCGGCCGTGAGTACAAGAAGGCTGATGCGGATGCCGAAGACACGAGCAGGCAAGTTGCGTAGAGCCACGACGATGGCCACACCGAGGATCATAACGCAAGGATAATAGTAGTAATAATAAAGGCCTCGTTGCGGGGTAACTGCCCACTGAAGAAAATTCGCGGCAAAAAGCAACAGCACCAGCGCTTCGGGTAGCGATATGGCCTTCCATAAGCGTCGCAGGCAGAATGCCAGCGCCAACAGGCCAGTCCAGGCTACAACTGGATTGCCGACCAAATAAGACAGGGAACGCTGGGGATTCAAGTTTAGAGGCCAAGACCACCAGGGAGAGATAAGGAATGGATTGATGTCCGTGGTCCGGTTGAAATGCCACATAAAAATATTGATCGCCGCCAGCTCGTGAAGGCTGAAAGGAATGTGGATAAGCCGGCATAGCGGCCAAAAGACAAAGCTGTAAGACGAAATGGGAAGAGCGAGTAAAGCAAGCAAGAGGAAGGGAATGCCCGCTTCCGAGACGTTCTGCGCGAAGGTCAAGAGCGAAGGAGCCTTGGTCGCGAGCCTGGAATGCGAAACCAATAGCAGGGCACTGGCAACCAGAATGTAGACCGCGAGCGTATCTATGGCATTCCACTTAACGGCGCCGCCAAGCCCCACCAAAACTCCCGCCAGGCAGAAGAGGGATCTTCTCGTTCCGATCTTCACAGGCAAAACAAGAGCCGCACTGAAGGCCACCAGGCTCCACATCAGGAAAAACATCAGGAATACGTCCACTGTGGCGATGCGCGACATTACAAATAGAAAATTATTGAAAAGAGCCAGCCCAGCCGCCAGGAAAGCCAAGTTTGCTTCCTGTAGCAGCAGAAAGGCCCAGAGATAGACCGCCGCAACGGTAAAAGCTCCGCATACAGCCCCGGCGATTCGCCACCCAAAGGGGTTGTCGCCGGTGGTCTTCATACCTATCGCCATGATGAGTTTGCCCAGGGGAGGTTTTGCGAGGGGAGGAGCATCAGGTTTCGGGTTCGGCACGCCCTGGATAAATGCCCTCGCTTCAGGCACAAAGTATGCCTCATCAAAAAACATCGCCTTAGGCCTGCCGAGACCCGGCAACAAAATCGCCAGAGCGGACAAAGCGAAAAGCGAAGCCGCCGCAAGCTGTCGACGGGTGATGTGAGCCCCAGGAGCAGTACTCTTTGACGAAGGTCCACCAGGGAGCATATCGGGAGATAGCGCGGCTCTACCACTTATCTCGGAGAAATTCGCAGCTGTTCTGGAGGTCGCGTCGCGTACTTTTCCGTCAGGAACCGACATGGAATCATCTTAGCTGGGACAAGCAAAACCAGCCCGTGCTGCTTGCTCATTTTGTGCATAATGAGCCACTGTAGTTCGCGCAACGCGAGGCGCGCAGGGGGCGAAGAACGAGAATTTCGAGTTAAACTGTAAAGAGGATTGGCGAGATTAGGGTTTCCCGACTCCATTTATGAGCTCAGCGTTTAAAATTCGGCTAAAAGCTCTTAACCGGCTGATTTCCGCCGCGAAGCTGGATGCACTGGTAATAACGCATCCCGCTAACTGGTATTACCTCACCGGATTTACAGGCGAATCAGGCGTCCTCATTGTCGGCCATGGCCCGGCCACGCTGATTACGGACGGACGGTTCATCACACAGGTACGTCAAGAGACCTCTTCGGTCCGGCTGGTACAGCAGAAAGGTTCCCTGATGGAGTCCACGGGGCGGCTGCTGCGCGAAAAGACCATTAAGCGTGTTGGATTCGACCCGGCGCAGACTTCCGTGGCGCAACTGAATCTATTGCGGAAGGCCGCAGGTTCCCGCACGAAATGGATTCCTGCCCCAGAGCTGGTCGCAACCCTTAGGGCTCGAAAAGAGCCCTCGGAACTCGCCCGGATGCGCCAAGCCGCGATTCTGGCTGGTGACGCGCTCACCAGCGCGATCAAACTGCTGAAGCCCGGAATCATGGAAAATGAGGTCGCCGCCGAGATCGAATACCAGATGAGGAGGGGAGGTGCCTCCGGTCCAGCGTTCGAAACGATCGTGGCATTTGGCGAACGTTCTGCGTTGCCTCATGCGCGTCCTACCGCCAAGCGATTGAGGAAAAATGAGTTGGTGGTACTAGACCTGGGTGCTATACTCGCGCACTATTGCAGCGACATCACACGCACGGTGTACGTTGGCAGAGCTCCGGCGCGTGTGAAACAATGGTACAGGGCAGTCCTGGAAGCACAGACGGCGGCGATAGCGGCGGTAAGAGCAGGAGTTACCTGCGGGGATGTGGATGCTGCTGCGCGGCAGGTTCTGGCCGGTTACAAACTGGACCGGCTTTTCACACATAGCACGGGGCACGGACTGGGCCTGGAAGTACACGAGGATCCGCGGGTCGCGCGCGGGCAAAAGACAAGGCTGGAACCGGGATTCGTAGTCACGATTGAACCTGGGGTTTACATGGCGGGCGTCGGGGGAATACGCATCGAAGATGACGTCGCCGTTCACGCAGGGAATACCGAAGTACTGACCCGCATACCGCGGGATCTCATCGAGCTCTGACACAGGCATGAAACGAAAACAGCCCTCGAAAGCAGCAGAAAGCTCTTCCATCGCTAGTCCAGAAGTCCAGCAAATCGAGCAACTCCTCCGTTTCATGAGCGAGCACAACCTCGAGGAGTTTGAGTACTCGCGCGGAGACCTGAAGATAAGATTAAAGAAGCCGTCCGCGGGCGTGCCCATGTACTCGCCGCGGTCGATGGGAGTGCCCGAGATTATTATTCCCGGGGCGGTTCCGGAGAGGCCAGCGGCGGCTTCCCCAAGTGCGCCTGCCGCTTCTGAACCACGAGCGACAGAGGACCTCCACTTGGTAAAGTCTCCGATCGTCGGGACTTATTACGAGGCACCGAGTCCGGGAGCCGAAGCCTTTGTGAAGATAGGCGCGCACGTCGAGTCCGGCCAAACACTTTGCATCGTCGAAGCCATGAAGCTGATGAATGAAATTGAATCGGACGAAAGCGGCGAATTGATACGCATCTTTGTCGAGAACGGGCAGCCTGTCGAGTACGGCCAGCCGCTCTACGGCATTCGTCCCAGCCGGAAGAGGTAGCCGGCGCCCGAAGCCATGTTCCAGAAAATCCTAGTAGCCAATCGCGGGGAAATCGCGCTGCGGGTCATCTGTGCCTGCAAAGAACTGGGCATTTCTACCGTTGCTGTGTACTCCGAAGCCGACCGGAATTCGCTGCACGTGCGCTTTGCGGATGAGGCCGTTTGCATTGGCCCCCCGCGGAGTAGCGAAAGTTACCTCAACATCCCACAAGTCATTAGCGCGGCAGAAATCACCAACGTAGATGCCATCCATCCGGGTTATGGCTTCCTTTCGGAAAACGCCAATTTCGCGAAGGTCTGCGAAGCCTCGGAAATTACGTTCATTGGACCAACTCCCGAAGTGATCGAGATGATGGGAGAGAAGGACCGCGCGCGCCGGGAAATGAAGGCGCTGGGCGTGGACACCGTTCCTGGCAGCGATGGCGTGATCGAAGGCGAAGAGCAACTTGCCAAAGAAGCTAAGAAAATTGGTTTTCCGCTGATCATCAAAGCTTCGGCGGGCGGCGGTGGGCGCGGGATGCGCGTCGTGCACAAGCAGGAAGAACTCCTGAATGCCTACGAGACGGCGCGCAGCGAGGCGCAGCAAGCCTTTGGAACTCCGGATGTCTATGCCGAGAAATTCATCGAGCATCCGCGGCACATCGAATTTCAAGTTTTGGGCGACCAGCACGGCAAGGTCATTCATTTGGGCGAGCGCGAGTGCAGCATTCAGCGCCGTCACCAGAAACTAGTGGAAGAATCTCCATCGCCGGTGATGGATCCCAAGCGCAGGAAAGATCTAGGCGCAAAAGTCGTGCGTGCGCTCGAAAAGGTCGGTTACACAAACGCGGGCACAGTCGAATTCCTGATGGACGAAGACGGCTCAATCTACTTTATCGAGATGAATGCGCGGATTCAGGTCGAACACCCGGTCACCGAACTCGTAACTGGAGTGGATCTGATCAAAGCCCAGATTCGCATTGCGGCAGGCGAGGGACTGGACGATGCCGTCGGCGAAATGAATTTCTCCGGACACGCCATCGAGTGCCGCATCAATGCCGAAGATCCTGAAACATTCGTTCCCTCGGCGGGACGCATCACCACGTTTCAGGCGCCCGGCGGCACCGGCGTTCGCGTGGACTCGGCGGCTTATGCCGATGCTGTGATTCCGCCCTACTACGATTCGATGATCGCGAAATTGATTGTGAAGGGCCGCGACCGTGCGGAAGCCATCGGCCGGATGAAACGAGCGCTGGAAATGTTCGTCATTGAAGGAATTAAGACCTCCATTCCTCTTCACCGACGGATTCTGGCCGACGCGGACTTTGCCGCCGGCCGCTTCGACACTCACTTCATCGAAAGATTGCTCGGCACAAACGGAAAATAAGTTTCTATGCGCCTTGTCCTCCCCAGGCTGTATGTGATACTAGACGCAGCGTTGATTACTTCCTCCGAAATAGATTGCGCCATGAGTCTGGCCGAAGCTGGAGTCCGTTTGCTCCAGTACCGGAACAAGTCCGCGCCAGCTCGGCAGTATCTAGAGTCGTCGCGAAAACGTGCCGAAGTGCTTCTCCCGCAAGGAGTTTCATTTTTTGTGAATGACCGTCCCGATGTCGCTTTCTTGGCAGGCGCAGCTGGCGTGCACGTCGGTCAGGATGATCTGGATGTCGAACAGGCGCGTCAGGTCGTTGGGCGCGACAAGTTGGTCGGTATATCTACTCACAATTTGGAGCAGTTCAAGCGCGCGGCTGCGAGCTCCGCGGACTATATCGCCCTTGGACCTATTTTCAGCACCTCAAGTAAAGCCAATCCCGATCTCGTGGTAGGTCTAGATCTGCTGCGAAACGTTCGCCCTCTAACGGATAAGCCCATCGTAGCGATCGGCGGCATCAGTCTGGAGCGTGCCGCATCGGCGATTGAGGCAGGAGCGGACTCAGTCGCGGTAATCAGTGGGATTTTGACTGCGGCCGATCCGGCGCAACGCGCGCGACAATACATCGAGACACTTGCATCCGCGAGACACGCGGCAGCGGTCTGAGGAACATTCTGAATGGCTGATACCACGCATCCTCTCCCACAAAGCACAGTGAAGAACGAAGGTGGCTTTGTGCGCGCCATCGGATTGTTCGACGGCACGATGATCGTGGTCGGGTCGATGATTGGCTCCGGCATTTTCATTGTCTCCGCGGCAATTGCGCGGCAAACCGGCTCTCCCGGCAATCTGATCCTGACGTGGGTGCTGACCGGGTTGCTGACCGTTTCCGCTGCGCTTGCTTACGGGGAATTGGCGGCGATGTTTCCGCACGCCGGCGGACAATATATTTACCTTCGAGAGGCGTATTCTCCGCTATGGGGATTTCTTTACGGCTGGACGCTGTTTCTAGTCATCCAGACAGGGACGATTGCCGCAGTGGCTGTCGGATTCGCAAGGTTTCTCGGCGTGGTTTTTCCCGCCATTTCGCCGGAAGCATGGATCATTCATCCGATCAATCTTGGCTCGAGATACGCAATCAGCCTGAGCCTGCAGCAGCTTGTCGGCGTGCTGATGATCGTTTTGCTGACGTTTTTGAACACTCTCGGCGTACGCCTCGGAAAGCTGATTCAGAATATTTTCACTTCCGCGAAGACTTTGTCGCTGATCGGCCTGATTCTCATAGGCGTTTTTATCGGCCGCAACCACGCGGCCATTGCGGACAACTTTTCGCATTTTTGGACCATCCGCGGCGCGGAGCCCATCGAGCCGGGCGCGAATTTCTTGCGAGGCTGGATTCCGACGGTTACAGCGTCGAGCGGATTTTTCGGCCTGCTCGTCGCGTTCGGTGTCGCACAAGTCGGTTCACTTTTTTCCGCAGACGCCTGGAACAACATCGGTTTTACCGCGGCGGAAGTCAAAAATCCAAAGCGCGATGTGGCGCTTTCGATGGCGTTTGGCACGATCATTGTCATAACTCTCTACTGCCTCGCAAATCTGGCGTATCTTCTCGTGCTGAACTTTTCGCAAATCCAGAACGCGCGTGACGACCGCGTGGCTACCGCTGCCCTGGACGCTGTCTTCGGCCAAAGCGGTGCAATCATCATGGCCATTGCCATCATCATCTCGACGTTTGGCTGCAACAACGGGTTGATCCTTGCCGGTTCTCGCGTGAGCTATGCGATGGCCAAGGACGGGCTGTTTTTCCGTGCGACGGGCAAGTTGAACTCCAAGGGCGTGCCTGGCGTGGCGCTTGTCCTGCAAGGAATCTGGGTGGTGATTCTGATATTGCTGCGCACGCGCACACCGAGCGGCGGATACGGCAATCTCTACAATGATTTATTGAATTACGTCGTTGCGTCTGTTTTGATTTTCTACGCGCTCACGATCGCCGGGATCTTCGTTCTCCGCAGAAAGCGTCCTAATGCCGAGCGGCCATACAAAGCATTCGGCTATCCAATTTTGCCTGCGTTGTACGTGATTGCCGCTTTGGGGATCGTCCTCGTGCTTGTCCTTTACCAGACGCAGACAGCGGGCTGGGGCATCGGTATTGTGGCCGCGGGGATTCCCGTGTATTGGCTGCGCTCCATGTGGCTGAAGAAATCCTCTGTCTGAAAAGTGGAATTTAGTTGTAGTGGCGCAGCATGCTGCGCCCTACAATGTGCAAGTCCAATTTGGCCGCAAAGCGGTGGTAGACGAGAATCGGGCGCAAACCGCCTAAAGGAGGAGTTGCATGGGCAACCCCTTGTTCGCGACGAAGTCGATGACCACGCTGATGAAGGAGGCCGGAGCGACCGGAGAGCACAGCCTCAAGCGCGCGCTCGGCCCGGTCAATCTCGTCACGCTGGGCATCGGAGCCATTATCGGCGCCGGCATCTTTGTTATGACCGGCTCTGCGGCTTCGCTTTACGCCGGACCTTCCATAATGCTGTCGTACGTTCTCGCGGGAATCGGCTGCGTTTTCGCGGGGCTCTGTTACGCGGAATTTGCGTCAATGATTCCCATCGCCGGTTCCGCATATACATACGGTTACGCAACGCTCGGCGAAATCGTCGCTTGGATCATTGGCTGGGATTTGATTTTGGAGTACGCGTTTGGCGCCGCAACCGTGGCCAGCGGCTGGAGCAGCACCCTAGTGGCTTTCCTGCAAGACTACGGCATCAGCTTGCCGCCGCAAATCTGCGATGTGCCGGGGGCGAAGTGGGTGCTCTACAACGGGCACTGGACGCCCCTCAATACACTATCAATGAGCATGGATCAGGTGGCGGGCCTGCCGATGGTGACGGCCAAATTTAACCTGATTGCCTTCCTAGCGATGCTCGCTGTAACCGTGCTTCTCATCATCGGAATCAAGGAGTCGGCGAACTTCAACACCGGCGTGGTTTTCGTGAAACTCGTGGCGGTTTTCGTGTTTATCGCGGTGGCCGGCGCGTTTGTTCTGAAGAATCCGGGAATTGCGCATGCCAACTGGAAAGTATTCATTCCACCCAACGCGGGGTCCTTCGGAGCGTTTGGGTGGTCGGGCATATTACGCGGCGCGGGAGTAGTTTTCTTCGCGTATATCGGATTTGATGCGGTGTCGACTGCCGCGCAAGAAGCAAAAAATCCGCAGAGGGACATGCCGATTGGCATCCTTGGATCGCTGGTTGTTTGCACGATTTTGTACTTGCTGGTGTCCGGTTTGCTGACAGCCACCGTGCATTACTCGCGCCTGAACGTTGGCGCTCCCGTTTCGCTGGCGATGCGCGAGACTGGTGTGAGGTGGGGAAGCTACGTGGTCAACGCCGGAGCGCTCGCGGGGTTGAGCACGGTGATGCTGGTGATGATGCTCGGGCAGTCGCGCGTGTTTTACTCGATGGCGAACGACGGTTTGCTGTGGAAATGGGCGGGCGACATTCACCCCCGTTTCCGTACGCCGTGGAAGTCGACGGCAATCGTTGGGATTTGCGTGGCGTTTGTGGGTGCACTGGTGCCGATCGGCGATCTCGGCCAGTTGGTGAGCATCGGCACGCTGCTGGCTTTCGTAATCGTGTGCGCTGGCGTCTGGATCCTTCGCGTTAGGCGGCCGGAACTCGTACGGCCGTTTAGGACTCCGCTGGTTCCACTGGTGCCCATCCTGGGGATGATCGTGTCGCTTGGGTTGATGGCGGGACTCAAAGCTGTCACGTGGATACGGTTGGTCGTGTGGCTCGTCATCGGCATGGTGATTTACTTTACGTACAGCGTGAAACACAGCAAGGTGCGTAACTCGGCGGGCTGAGGGAAACTGGTTGCCCCCACTCGCAGCGGTTCTTCAGGTAAAGTAGTATTTCTATCGACGCCCGATGACTGCTCTGCCTGCGAACCTGCGAAACGTGTGGCGCCATCTCTCGCGGATTGACCTTTTCGCGATTGGGCTCATTCTTGGCGGGGCGACTTGCGCCTTTCTCGATCTCAGCGGCGGCCTCGCCAGCTTCCTGAAATTTTTCGCAATCATTGCAACGGTTTACGCGCTGTTTCGCCTGGCCGGGTGGTGGCGGACGCGGCTGCTTTGGAGCCTGCGTAACCGGTTGATCGTCGCGTATCTTTTCATCGCTGTCGTGCCAATTCTTCTGATTGTGACGCTTGTGGTCCTTGCTGGTCAGATGTTGTACTCGCAGCTCGGCGCCTACCTGCTTTACGACGACATTCATCAGCGGATTGCCATGATGTCCGACGTCACCGATCACATTGCCGCCGCGCATGGAACCTTGCAGAGGGGAATTTCGGAGGAAGAATCGGAGCGAGTACTCGCCGCGCAATCTCATGAGGTTCACGATCAGGAGCTTCCGGGTTTAAGCATTGAATTCTCCAATGATCCGTCCTTGCTGCGAAAAGTGGCGGGTGCGGGGAAGACTTCGTTCGCTGGGCTTGTTGAAGAATCCGACACGCTGTACTTGATGAGCATTCGGGAGATGCCAGAACCGCATGGCGTCCGTGTAGCGACTCTGCGGGTTCCTGTTTCTCCAGAATTTCTAGCTACGATTGCCCCGGATCTGGGAGCGATTCAGCTGAACCTGACGCGGCGATTTGAGGGCGGCACGCGGCAGGGAATTCTCTACACCTCAGGCGAAGTCGCGTACGAGACGACCAAACGAATTCCCGCTCGAAACAGGATACTTCACCCGGCATCGCATTGGATTGACCCTTCAATCACTGGGTTCTCCCGCCTTGACGCGGTTTATGTCGGCGCAGGAGGAATGTTTGATCCGCGGCGGCCAGTGCTGGTCACTTTCAATGCACGGCCGTCGCGTTTGAACGGACGAATATTTGCGTCGCTGGGAGAACTAAGCGGTTCCTATGCAATCGGGTTCATTGTTATCAGCGTTAGTTTTCTCCTGATCGAGATTGCGGCGCTGGTCACGGGAATCGTGATGACGCGCCGCATCACCAAAGCGGTGAGCGATCTCCATCAGGCGACACAGTATGTGAGGAACCGCGATTGGACGCACCGCGTACGAATCGACCGCAGAGACCAGCTTGGGGATCTGGGCGAATCGTTTAACGAGATGACGGGCTCCATCAGTGGCCTGATGGAAGAGCAGAAGAAACGGCAGCGGCTGGAAAATGAGCTTTCCATCGCCAGCGAGGTGCAGAACCAACTCTTTCCGCAAAAGCTACCCTCGGTCCAAGGAGTCGAGCTTGAAGCAATCAATAAGGCCGCGCGCACGGTGAGCGGTGACTATTATGATTTCATTCAGCTGAGCCCCACCCATCTGGCGATAGCGCTGGCGGATATTTCGGGGAAGGGAATTTCGGCGGCGCTCTTGATGGCGAGTCTGCAGGCGGCATTGCGCAGCCAACTTCTGGCCGCTGGCAGCGAGAAGATGAGCACCGCGGAGTTGGTTGGGCGTTTGAACATGCATCTTGTTCGAAATACTGCCGACGACCGGTTTGCGACTTTTTTTATCGCCGTGTACGACAGCGCGACTCGAACGCTGCGGTATACCAATGCCGGACATCTGCCAGGATTCCTGATTGCCAATGGCGCTTCGAAGCACCTGGACATAGGCGGGATGGTACTCGGAGTGATGGAGGACTACGTCTATGAAGAGGGTACTGTGACAGTTCCTCCCAACGCGCTGCTTGTGGAGTACAGCGACGGGTTGGTCGAGCCGGAAAATGTATACGGCGAAGAGTTCGGTATCCGTAGATTGCAGGAGGCGGCGATTCGCGTGCAAAGTTCTGCACCTCGTGTGGTTGGACAGTCGCTAATGATGGCGGCGGAAGAGTGGGCGGGAACGCCGGAGCAAGCTGACGATATGACGGTGGTGGTCGCTCGCCTTCGGTAGCCGCTCAGAGCGCCGAATACAGTTAGGCAACGCTCGCGCGGCCTGCGGTAGTGGGGCTATCGCGAGTGGGCTATACTGACTAGCTTTCCATAGTTGTGGCCAAGGAGAAGAATGTCGCTGGTTAATCGCGTGGCGCTGATTACTGGAGGAAGCCGGGGAATCGGGCGGGGCATCGCCGTCCGTTTGGCGCAAGAGGGCGCGCGTATCGCCATTTCCTATCGCTCAAATAAGACGGCTGCGCAGCAGGCATTGCGCCAACTACAAGCGAGCGGAGCCGATTGCGTGGCAGTGGAAACGGATGTTACCGATGCGGCGAAAGCGGAGCAGTTGGTCACCACTGTCGCCGACCGGTATGGCCGGATCGATATTCTTGTCAACAATGTGGGCGGATTTCGCTGGGGCACTCTCGCGGAATCCTCGCTGGAGGATTGGGAAGGAATTTTTACTTCGAATTTATCGAGCGTTCTTTACGTCAGCCGGGCGACGTTGCCACACATGCGGAAAGGACGCTGGGGCCGCATCGTAAATCTTGGCGCGGTAGGAGCGGAGCGAGCTTTTGGACAGGCGAAGATTTCTGCCTATGCGGCGGCAAAAGCCGCGGTCGTGGCGCTGTCGCGTTCGCTGGCGCTCGAAGAGGCAAAAAACGGGATTACTGTGAATGTCGTGAATCCATCCAGCATCGACGAAAAAGAACTGACACTTAGCGAGGCACGGCGCATACGCGATGCGCGATTTCCGATTGGCCGTCCGCCAACGGTTGAGGACGTGGCCGCCGCCGTTGCGTTCTTCGTGTCCGACGAAGCCGAATATGTTACAGGCCAGGTTGTAAATGTTAGCGGCGGATGGATGCTCTGACATGGATGCTATCGAAAACATCCCGTGAGCAGGACATGAATTTTCTTCTATGAAAGCCCTTACCTCAGCCGAGATGCGCGAAGTGGACCTCCTCACGACCGAGCTGTTTGCGATTCCCAGTTCACAATTAATGGAAAATGCCGGGCGGGCCTCTGCGAACGCCGTCTTGTCGCGAATTAAGGGCAGCCGCGTAAACGATAAGACGCGTGTGACTGTCCTGTGCGGCAAGGGAAACAACGGAGGGGATGGATTTGTCGTTGCGCGCTATTTGAAGGACCACAAACTGGCAACGAGCGTAATTCTGTTTGGAAAAAAGGAAGACGTTCGCGGCGACGCCGAGAAAAATCTGAAGAAATGGTTGGAAGCCGGCGGAGAAATTGAGTTTGTGGAAGGAGAGCCGGATTGGGAGCGAGCTTGGCATTTAGTCCGTGAGTCGCACGTAATCGTAGACGCGATGCTAGGAACAGGGTTAAAAGGCGCGGCGAGCGGCGCAATCGCGAAGGCCATTGCGGACGTTAACGAGAAGTCGCACAAGGCGACGGGAAGCTGGCCCTCCCTGATTCTGGCGGTGGATACGCCTTCGGGGCTGCCGTCCGACGGAGAGGCCCCCGAAGGGCCGGTGCTGGCGGCTCACTGGACGACCACGTTTACCGCGCCGAAAGTCGGGCAACTGACGGGGCCGGGAGCAGAAGCCTGCGGGACGCTGCAAGTAGTCAGCATTGGTTCGCCGGCGAAACTGATTGAAGCGACTGGGAAGGGCACTGTTCGCTGGGCAGGGCCGGATGAGTTTGCGGAAATGCCGCTGGTGCGGGCAGCGGATTCGCACAAAGGAACATTCGGGCACGCCGTGATTGTGGCGGGCTCACGCGGAAAATCCGGAGCGGCCGTGCTTGCGGGATACGCGTGTTTGCGTGCAGGCGCGGGGTTGACGACGGTTGCGACGCCGGATGAGATCCAGCCGGTGCTGGCGGGGGCATATCCGGAATACATGACCGAGCCGCTGCTCTCGACCAAGACAGGCGGGATTGCGGCTGCAAACGCTTCCTCAGGACGGATGACGAAGCTGCTTGAGGACAAGGCGGCCGTGGCGATTGGGCCAGGGATCGGCACGCATGTGGAAACGCGCATGGTGGTGCAGCAACTGGTGCGAGAGGCGACGCTCCCGATCATTCTGGACGCGGATGGGTTGAATTGTTTTGACGGTGAGGCATTTAAGCTCGGGCAGCGAAAAACGCAATTTCTGGCAGTCACGCCGCATCCCGGAGAAATGGCTCGGCTTCTGGGCGTGAAAAACGCCGATGTGCAAAAGGATCGTCTGAAGGCGGCTACGGATGCAGCCAAGAAGTGGAAGGCTCACGTTATTTTGAAGGGCTACCACACGATACTTGCTGCCCCGGATGGACGCGTTTTTGTTAATACGACCGGTGGGCCGAGCCTGGCGAAGGGCGGCACCGGAGACGTACTGACGGGAGTGCTTGCGGCGCTGACAGCGCAATTCGGCACGGAGGATTGGCTGCGCGTCCTGGCGCTGGGAGTTTTCCTGCACGGAATGGCCGGAGACATCCTCTCGCGCGCGGAAGATCCCTCCGGCGTTCTGGCGCATCAGGTCGCCGAGACAATTCCTGACGCGCGGGAGTGGCTGCTGAAGGAGATTCAATTCGGTGGCTGAAGAGATTGTTACGCGGTCATCCGAGGAAACGACGGCGTGGGGGAGGGAATTCGCGAAACGGCTCGCGGCGCCGGTTCTTGTTTTGCTCACAGGCGATCTTGGCAGCGGTAAGACGACCTTGACAAAAGGAATCGTCGCAGGCTTGGGGGCAGCCAGTGAAGACGAAGTCACAAGCCCCACGTTTACGCTCGTTCACGTTTACGGAAAAGAGGCTAAGGTTTACCACGCTGATTTGTACCGCATCGAAAGCTTTCACGACTTTGAGACGCTGGGATTGGAAGATGTATTTGCTAAACCAGCCGTGGTGATTTTGGAGTGGTCGGAGCGTTTTCCGTTGCAGTCCCCTTGGCCACAGGTTCGCATTCGGCTGGAACACCAGGGCGGAGACTCGCGGCGGATTTCAGTCAGCTAATTCCATTCATCACTTTCCAAGCTCGTTAAACCTGTTCGGCAAGTCTGTTCCCAACCGTGCACCTGTCCTTCGTCCTCTAACCCCTGTGTTTCTCTATGATTGCCGCGTGGCCCTTACTATCTCGTTACGAACGCGGGCAGTTCTGTTGCGGCAGTTGGTACGCGCTGCTAGCTTTGTAGAAGCCCCTTCGGGCGGAGTGTGCATGGCGGAAGAGACTCTCACACTAGGCGTGACAGAAGCAGCTCGGATCGAGCTTAAGAGCTATAACGTCACGATCCCGATGGGATCGCTGTCGATCGGGGTGGACAATATCCACCACGATGTTTTCCTTAGCCCTAAGTTCGTCCAGGCGGCGCGCGACTATTTGTTTGACCTGATTCGCCAGAGCACGAGCGCCACCTATTTTTCCGGCATCGAGCTGCGCAACACAAAGAGCCTCGACAATACAGCGTTTCGTAAGCTGCTGACCGAACTCCTGCAAAGCGCGCTGACCCAAGCCAAATATTACAAAAATATTGAGATCGACCTGGTTTTCCGGCTCGGCCTGCTGAAATTCATCACTCAGGAATTGACCAATCAATTCGCCAACTTGATTCTGGAAGGGAAGGAATGGGTTCGCCAGCGCGGCGAATATTTTGAGCGCAGCCAGCAAGCGCACGTGATTAAAGCACGGCTCTCGGAGCTTCAATCGGCGCGGCGAAAAGTGATTCGCGGCGTGGGTCAGCAAGTTGCGCAGATGCTCGCGGACGTCGAGGACGGTGTCATCGCCAAGACGCGGAAGGCTCTCTTCGGCGAAGATTTTGCGCCGCTTTATGAGCTGCTGAAGAACCGGCTTATCTTTCTCGACGGTGGAAAAGACGACGTCTTCTTTTTGGAGCACTACGTCCTGCTTGGGAATTATGCTCGCGACCCTGACCGTTTCGAGGCCATGGATGCGCTCTTCCAGGAGTTTATTTGCGAGGCGGGACTCACGATTGGCCAGGACCCCGCGTTCACCGAAGCTAATCAGGCGCACAATGCGTTGCTCGAGCAAGCGACTGCGATGCGGGCTGAAATCGCAAGCCTGGAAGAGCAGCGAGAAAATGTCCGAAAGAAGATGGACCGCGGGGAAAGCTTCTTTAACAAATTTCTGACTTCCGCCGATCCCTCCGATTTGAAAGCTTCGCTGAGCGACATCGAGATGCGTCTGAAGCACCAGGAAGTGAAACTCGAGGAGTTTGGACCTGAGATTGACGCCGCGAAGCAAAAGCTCGACTTTTTTAACAAGGATTACAAAGGGCGGCTCGGGGATTACCTGAATGATCCGGGAAACGCCAAGCGCCTCTTCGATGCTTCCGCCGGGGATACCGAAACGACAGAGAAGGGGCGGCTGTTAGCGCAACTCGTTGATCGTTTGGAGCAGCATGATGTGCTCTATCACGTGCTGGCGAGCTACGAAATTCGACCGATTGCCAAGGACTATTGCCCTCCGGTGCACTTGCAGCAACTCCGCAAAGCGCTTGTCTCGAAAGAGGAGATGAAGCAAGTTGAGCAGGTGCTGAAGCACGTTCCCGCCAAGCAGCTTTCTTTGAAACCTATCGAAGAGCTTTCGCGAAAGATTCGCAAATATTCGCGAGAGGAAATGCAAGGGCTGGTGCTGCGTTTCGCGACGGATTTTCTGCGGTTGCGCAGGGATTTGCGCGACGCTGAGCACTTGACCACGTGCATGGAACGCGTGCATTTGGTGACCACGGAGCAAGCGCGCGAACTTTCCCGGTTGAATAACAAGCTCTACGAGTGCGTACTGCAGGAAGAAGCCAAGACGCAAGAGGACCAAGTCGTCTCTCACGTGATCATCAAAGCGGACGTGCGCGGGTCGACAAAGATGACGCAAGACCTGCTGTCGCGGGGCCTGAGCCCGGCTTCGCACTTCAGCTTGAACTTGCACGAACCGGTGAAGAAACTGCTTGATCGCTTTGGCGCGAAGAAAGTGTTTATCGAAGGCGACGCGGTAATTTTGGCGATCTTTGAAACGGAATCCACGCGCACGTATGCGCGATCCGTTGCGAAAGCCTGCATTTTGTCTCGACAGATACTTTCTGTGTGCAACTCTTACAACGACCGCGCCGCTGCGAGCGATCTTCCCGCGCTCGAACTTGGACTGGGCGTAGCGTTTCAAGGGTCCGCGCCGACGTATTGGACCGACGGCGACTCGAAGATCATGATCTCCAAGGCGCTGAATCTTTCGGACCGCCTTTCCGGCTGCGCGAAACTCGCCAAGCGCATGCTTTCCGGACAGAAGTCTCACTTTTGCGTTTACCAATTCCTGACCGCAATGGAAGGCGCGTCGGCGGAGGAGCTGGATGAATTCCTGGTGCGCTATAACTTGAACGGCATCGAACTGAACGAAGAAGGCTTTCAAAAGCTGTCCGAAGAGATTTCGCTCGACTCCGTGGAAACGAAATTGGAAATGCCGTGGGGCAAAGAAAACGTCCTGCTGCACTATGGCGAAGTGCCCATGGGAGAGTCGGTGGAGTTGCTCGTTCTTCGCAAGAGCCTGGCGCGCGAGCTTCTTCCTGACGGCAAAATCGGCGCTGCCTCCTCGCACCCCTACTACGAAGTGTGTACCAGCCCTAAGCTCTACGACCTGGTCGCGGCGCTAATCCGTACGAAGGCCCACGCCGGAGCAATTGAAACTGTCCGCGCCTAACCCCTATACTTCGTATGGAAGCGAAAGGGGTCCGGTGATCTTCCCGGCCTTCAAAGCCGGCGATTCGGTCCTTCGCGGGTCGAATGGTGGGTTCGACTCCCACACGCTTCCGCCAAAGTCCCGTTGATTCAATTGCCCTTGCGGCGCTGTAAGCTTAAAATGTTCCTAAATTGGCAGGGTTTTGGCCTCAAATTGGCCTCAACCTGAGACCAAAAAGAAGCATCGGACGAAAACGGCATGACCAAGAAAGTGAAACAGTACAATTTAGAGATAAGAGTCGGCGATCCACCGGACAAAAAAAAGACCGCCTACGACAAGAAAGCATTACCCGAGTCGCTGTCCGATGTAGCCGACTGCATTAAACAAGGACAAAATGTTGAAGTTCCTTCGGGATCGGCAGGAAAACTGAAGAGAATGCTGAAGCTGCATGGGCTAAGAGTTGTACAACGCGGTAGTCAAACTGCAGACCGCGCAATTGTTTATGTGCCCTCTGATCAGTGGTGGGACGCTCATCCCAAAGGGCGATAGCCTGGGTTTGCATGCCAGCCCATCTGAACTGAGTGTTGCTCTGGCGCCGCCGCGAATGTAAGATTCTCTCCCTTCCTCTACCCAAATCAATCCGGGGCTTCGGTCGAACGTCAGAGATGTCGCGCCAAGTACCAGTAGCCGAGACCAAAACAGAAGAGCGACGTCACCCCACAGGACTCCACCAGCGCTGCGAGCCACGGCTTGTAGGATTTCAGATCGTGTAGATAGTTCTCGTAGCGATTGATCATCAGAACGCAGAAAAGAAGTGAGAAGGCGATGCTATATGCGAGCAGCAGTTTCGCTGTCCAGATTTGAGGATTGGTTGAGCTTAACCCGCCAAAGCTAATGGAGGCGGCGGCTAGAGCGATCGTAACCTTCGCGATGCCAGTGTATTGCGCGATGAACGGCTGGAACGTCGCTTCCTTGGACTCCTCGGGAAAAGAGACATTGCCCGTCTTGGCGGTTTGGGATGCTGCGTAATCCTGGGGATTGAAGAACACATGGCAAACTTTCCTTCCTCGCTGCCACGCGTTAAGTCGGTAGAAACACGCCATCAGCACTACTTCGCAACTAGCACTCCATGTTGTGGCGAGGCCAAGCGGGCTGAGTTCAACCATGCCGAGAGGATACTCTATCCTGTGGCGAGTTTCGGCGGAAGATTCGATGCGGGGCGCACGGCACTGATGGTAATATGTACTTTCCGGACAGCGCCGGACACGTCGCCTTTCCCGAAGGCGGTTGCGGATTACTTCGAGAATTCATTTCCTTTATCTCCGCTGTGGATTGACCTTGTGGTCATTAAGCGGGGGTGCTAGTATGCGAGCGCGAAAAAAGAAAGTCAGAACCATCCGAGTGTCAAAACCTCCCAGCTACGCACTCAAGGTGAAGGTCGAAGGCCCAGGGGTTCACCGGAAGAGCATCCCTATCCCGGATCTCCTCAAGATCTGCACAGCTATTCAATCTGCGGTTCATCGCCAAGCTGAGTCCATGCAAAAGCCGCAGGCGAACACGCTTCGCCGTGGACCCATCACGGCCAGCGCCCAGCAGGAATGCACACTTGAGCTAACGGCGATAACGAGCGGAAGCACCGGGCTGACGTTCAGATATTCCAAGTCCCAACAGCATTTGCCTTTACCGGGCTCACCCCATTTCGGGGCGGACGTGCTCGCTCAGGTCGCTGAGACAGTCAGGGATTTTGGGGGAAGAAAGGAGCGTCCCGCGCCTAATGTGGATCCAGGCGTGCTGGACAGCTTACGAGATTTAGCTGATGTGCTCGAAACGAAGAGGATCACAAAAATCCAACTCAGCGTGCCCAAGTTCAACGGAAAAACACGAACGATCCGGGCCGTCGTCACGCCGTCGGTTGGAAGCCGGATCGCTGCCCGCGTGAAGGCGCCGACGGAGGAACGGCGGAGTGTCGAAGGGAAATTGGAAATGGCAGACTTCAAAGAAGGAACCAAAGTTTGTCGAATCCATCCGGCCATTGGTCTGCCCGTTCAATGTACGTTCGAACCAGGTCAAGAGGATCTAGTTTACGGTGCTCTTCGTCGGCCGGCCCGGGTGACGGGCACATGCAAGCTCAATCCGAACACCGGAAGGGTAGAGGAGTTAAAGATCGAAGAAATCGAGATAGTGGACGAGTTGTTGCTCGGCGCGAAGGATTTCTTCGCCTCAAGGACGATCGAACAGCTCGCAGATGCCCAAGGAATATCGCCCCTGACGAGCCCTGGAGATCTCGCTGGTGGCTGGCCATCAGACGAAGACGTCGACGAGTTCATCAATACGACATATCTTGGCAGGAGCTAAATCACCTTCAGCATGGACGCCGTACTTCTTGATACCGATGTGTTCTCATATCTCATGAAGGAAGGCGACACACGTGCTGCCTTGTATCGGCCTCACGTCAAGGGCAAGACGATTGCGCTTTCGTTCGTAACTGTGGGAGAGCTGTATGTCTGGGGCATTAGGAGAATGTGGAGCGCCAAACGGATGGCTTCCTTCGAGCAGCGCCTAAAGGCAGCAATTATCGTCCCGTACGATCTCGACTTGTGCAGACGATACGGCAGCGTTAGAGCAGAGCTTTTGGCGGCCGGCACCTCGGTGGCTCCAAACGACTTGTGGATTGCCGTCTGCGCACTGCGTCACTCTCTTCCGCTCATTACCCACAACTTGAAACATTTTCAAAACATCCCGAATCTGAAAATAATTAGCGAAGCGGGCAAGCCGACTCCGACGACCGCAACCATGTTTCCCGATCCGCCCAAACCGTAATCCAGTGCATCATCTAAAACATTTCTTTCTGGCGGATAGAAAACTAGCTCAATCGGCTGCCTTTTCGCAATGATTTGCGGAGGCCGGAATCGTCGGGTTTTTGGCGGATCCCCGAGCCATCCGGAAGACAGTCCTCTCGTTCCCCACGGCGTCCTTAAGTCTCGTAGATTCGTATGGGCAAAGCGGCAAAACGCAACAGAACACCTAGTCTGATGCCTCGCCTGATTCGGCGCTGGCTAATGCTTCAATGTTTCTCAAGCGCCAGCCGTAACTTGGCGGCTGGCTTATCGAGGCCGGCCTTTTGAAGTGCGTATACGGCGTCCCACACTAGAAGTTCAAGTCGCTCAATCTCGGCTTCCCTTTGGGCGATAGCCGGATCGTGCCCCGTCCACTGTCTGATTAACGCCCAAGATGCTCGGTATTCATTGAGCAGAGGGACGAGGTATTCCTCACCTTCGTATCTAGCTTTTCGGGCCCAGTCGCGTTCCGTGGTTTCTACACCTGCGAGCACGGCAGCCGGCTCGGCGGCACAGAACATGCGCGCCAATTCAAGTGCGTCATCAAATGGCAAGTGGAGAGTCCCCGAGCGGCTGATATACGCTGCCGGCGAACGTTTGGTGACGTCCGCCTTGGCCCGCGTTTTTATGCGATCTATAGCTTCAGGAGAACCTCTCAGGATTCCCCGATAAAAGGATACTTGGTCACCGACACTCTCAAATACCTGATAGAGGGCCTTCGATATTGGAGAATTCTCGTCATAACCCAATTTATCGTTGTGCGTCCGTAGGGATTGTTGGTTGGTCTCTTCTTTGAGGAAGGCTTTGTGATCCTTCCATCGAACAATTAGTTGTCCTGAATCGGCGTAATCAACTAGCCCCGGACTTGGATCAATCCATTCCACCCTCCATTTGGATCCGCGCGCGTGCTGAATGATCCGCACACGCTGGAAGGGAATGCCAGGGGCAGGGTGCTCTCGGAAGGCGTATTCCACACCAGGCTCGATCTGAGCCTTCAACATAAAAACCCCTCCGCGCCGGAGCCATGTGAACCCAGGATTTGATCGTGGTTCTGGCCGCCATTTGAAAGTCTCAGTAAGATCATCGTTCAATACCTTGTGTGCGGGCGAGATACTACGCCGCAGAATCGATGTTGGGGTGAACTGTTTGCCTACTCGTGGCGTTTATCGGGGAGGTCGTCATCGGCCTCAACAACCTTTGGCTTTCTTCGTGCGCGGATGGAAGCATCCACAGCATATTCGGTCAGGGAGCTTAGATATTGCTGAAGCTCGAAGAAGCTGGCACCCTCACGTGGCTCCCGGGGAAAGTCCGGATCATGGGAATCATCGTCTTCCTCATCGACGCCGTCCTCTTCCAAAGCCGGCAATGACCATCGCGGCGGCTCCTCTCCGTTTTCATAGGCCATAAGAGCCCTCTCACATTGCGCGATGTATTCCGACGGCGCTCCACGCATGGCGTCTTCCCAGACCAAACCGATTACAGGGTATTTGCCAAGCTCGTGCTCCTGCCAGACGAGTTCGAGTTCCATTTCAGGAGGGGGATCGCCGCAGACTTTTCTAATATGTCGGATTGCAAGCTTGGCTTGGGCGTCAAGCCACTCTTGCGATGCACCTGGAGTACCGAATTCGCCGATTAGTTCGCGGGGCACGATTGTCCCTCCTAGCGAATGTCCACACAAGCGGGCAGACCGCGAATGAACTCAGCCTGGACTTGCGTGTTCGCGTCCTTTTCCTGTTGCGCCCGTTTATCGAACTCGGCCTCTGAGAGGCCACCCCTAATCGCGCTAAGAATGGGGTCAGTCTTAGGGCTTGATTCCCTCGTATCAAAAGATGACGGAGTAGGCTTGGTTAGAGCGAGCTGCGGCTTTGTGGGAGGAAGTCCTGCCCGAAAAGTTCTGCAAAGCCGTCCGGTCGCGGAATCGAAGGCAACATAGCCAACTTCATCCACGGGCTGGAATCGATTGATCGGGTGGCGGCCAAGAAAGATGTACCCACTTTCCAAAAGTACGAGTGCCGTCAGGAGTCCGATTAGCATTTTTGACTCAGTGAAAGTCCCAAGAGTTCCCACGGCCTCACCCCTTGGTTTGTAGAGGATCGTCTGTAGATTGATCGTGTTCAAGATAATAGAAGCGATGTGTGCCGAAGACAATCAAATTCTCTCGCCGCACACTCGGGCAGGTCATCCGCCAAGAGCGGGAGAAACTGGGGTTATCCCAAGAGGGATTTGCAGAACGGGCCGATGTTCACAGGACGTACATCAGCTCTATAGAACTCGGTAAGGTCAGCGTGGGGATAGAGATTGCTCACGCGTTGGCATGTGCTTTGGGGTTGAAACTCAGTGAACTGGTTCGCAAAGCAGAGTGAACCACAACATCATACAGTGCCCTTCAAAGCCTGTACCAAAAGGTCTCACCAGACTGCAATCTAACTTCAGGATTCTCAATGCCAGTAATGAGGAAACCGCGGTGTACCAAAGGACCTCTTTTGGTACGGCTTATTTTTGCCCATCAGGAAGTCGAAGAATCAAATAGATAGAGTGCCCATTGCTGGCACCCTTTGATACTGAAAGGGAACTAGTGAACCGCAGGCGGCGGACTCCCCGGAACGAGACCGCTGGGAGCCGGAGATGTCCGGTAGCGGCTGCCAGGAACTGATCAATGAAAGGATTCTCGATAGTGCGACCATCAGAGCAGGTGAGATGACCGCGAATGCGAAGTTAGATACCATCTGCCCATGAAGCGTTGGTGGAACAAACCGATACGGTGGCCAAAGGGCTATACGCCAAGGACCGCCATACTTTTCTTGGGCATTGCCGTTGCGATACTAGTTGCGATATTTTCTGACCCTTTAGCCAGATGGTGGTTCGCGGCATTAATTGTTGGCACCGCTGTGGTAGCAATTCTGCTTCATGCTAGAACTAACGACGGTGGGCTTTAACGGTCCTATGAGAGGAATGCCCTCAAGCGTTGCCGAGCCGTGAGGCTAGTTTCCGATAACGGAATCGACCTTGTCGCTGACTAAAATACGTCGGCTCAAACCGCGATACTGATATGCTCTACCGCAGAAGTTCCTTCTAAGGACGAGGTTCGCCGATGCGTCTCCTGGCCACGTTTGCGCTGGCACTAGCTGGCCTTTGTGTTCCGACGCTGGGTCTCTCACAAGCGACGCAGGAGGTTCCTCAGGTGCCCCGGGCCGGTGTCAATGGCGTCGGGGTTCCATTCTGTAGTTACTGCCCGATTCCCCAATATACGGATGAAGCTAGGAGGGCAAACTTCCGGGGACCTGTCACTCTGCTAGCCACCATCGATACCAAGGGGCGAGCGTCAAATATCTCTGTCGTGAAGCACGCTGGATTTGGATTAGACGATAGAGCCGTTAACGCACTCAAGAGCTGGCGCTTCAAACCCGCTAAAGGCGTGGATGGGCATCCCATCGCGGTTCAGGTTCCAATTGAAATCACATTTCGTGTCTACTGAGAATTCCTCTAGTTTTTTCGCACTATCACTCATCTCGCCTTACCGGATAAGAGGTTTTGGACAAATTTCACTCGTACGATAACGGCGTTCAGGTATGTGCCTGATGTTTATCGCCAAGATGAAATTCTTGCCAACAATCACCGCCAACCCGTCCTACTGCGGCAGGATGACCCAAGCCACCCAAGGCAATCGTCGAGGAGCGTGTCGCGTTGGATTTCGTAGCAATCCGCCGATTCTACTCCCTTGTTGACCGTAGGCGATCAATTACGTGCTTCTGAAGTGAGACCAGGGTGTCGGATGCCTGGTAAGTCGTGCGTTATCGGAAAAAATGGAAATCGGTCAAAATATCGCCTGCGGCACTTGTCTGGTTTCGGCGTTACTCAGGGTGCGCCGGGTTAAACCGGCGTGTTGTAGGGAATGAAAGAGTCCCACAAGAAAGGAGACAGCGACTCCATCTTGGCCCTCAGTCTTGCAGGTGACATCGCGAGGTGTCGCCCGAAGCGTAGACAGGGGTATCGGTGGGCCGGGCTATTGAACTTCGAAAAACGCAAACCAGGACGCCGACTCTCTCCTGATTGGAGGAAGGCAATACGGCTGTTTTCGCGATAAACGCGAGCGAGCAGTCGGTCCTGCGTAGTCTAAGAACCCGCGCACGCTGAGAAACAACATGCACGAGAACCGGGAGACCTCTGGAGCGCCTCGGCCCGAAAGGGAACGAGGCCGGTCCGCGAAGGCGCAAAGCCAGAAGGCGGACGCGCACGCTCCAGAGGAGTCGGACCGCACCATACTATCGATGAACCAGACGAACAAAGAGGAGCGATCTTCGGCGGAGCCTGGGGAGAAAAGGGTGCGGGCCAAGGAGAACATCGTTCAACCCAACACTCACCCGACACAGAGCGGAGAACGAGTGTCCCAGGGATTGGGCGGTGTGCGAGAAGCAGCAAAGAAAAGGAGGCAAGAACGGTTCACAGCTTTGCTACACCATGTGAGCGTGGATTTACTCCGGGACAGCTACTACGCCTTAAAGCGGCAAGCCGCGCCGGGAGTAGATGGCGTGACATGGCAGGAGTATGAAACCGGGTTAGAAGGTCGGCTTACCGATCTACACAACCGGGTACACCGAGGAGCGTATCGGGCACAGCCCTCACGAAGAGTCTACATACCGAAGGCTGACGGGCGGAAACGCCCGTTGGGTATTGCGGCGCTGGAAGACAAAATCGTACAGCAAGCCGTGGTGACCATTCTCAACCAGATTTATGAGGTGGACTTCCAAGGATTCTCGTATGGGTTCCGTCCCGGACGCAGCCCGCACCAAGCGCTGGACGCGCTGACGGTGGGTCTCCAAAGGAAGCGCGTGAACTGGGTGCTTGACGCCGACATTCGAGGCTTCTTTGACAATATGAGTCACGAATGGACGATGAAGTTTGTTGAGCACCGCGTAGCCGATCGCCGGATCCTGCGCCTGATCCAGAAATGGTTGAAGGCGGGGATATCGGAAGACGGCCAATGGTCGGAGAGTAAGGTAGGAACACCGCAAGGAGCAGTGGTCACGCCCCGTACACAAAAGGCAATTTCCAGTTTGAAAGAACAGTTGTGGGGTGGCGAGAAAGGTACACATTGCTTGATCTTCGTCGTAAATAGTAATACAGTTATGTCACATGACCCGCTCGACCAAGATGCGGAAGGCTCACCAGTTGAATGCCGCTCGTGGCCTGTTGCAGCGTCAAATCGCGCTTCCCGAAGCAGTACGTCGGTTGTCACGCGAGTTCGACTTGTCAGAGCGCCAAGCATATCGCTACTTGCAAGAAGCCTCCCAACTCGGTGGACCGATCGAAGTTCCCGAAGCCACTGTGCCAATCACCTTGAAGCTTCCACCGCGCACCGTGGAACTGCTGCGGAAATACGCGAGAAGCAGTGGCCTGACCATTGGAGCGATCGTAACCGGCGCATTAAATGCATTTCTGCGCGCCCTAAAAAGGCATGCCTGAACCGCGTCAAAATCGCGACGCATTTCAAATTCAAGTTTCTTATTCGTTTGATCGCTTGCTCGAGCCGAAGCTCGCGCGGGCTTACGAGATTCTGGTGCCATGTCGCGAGCATCCCGTCGGGGCGCGCGTGAAGGAGTTCGACGATGAAGATGGCGGCAATCTACGCAAGAGTGTCGTCCGAGCAGCAACGCGAGGAGAACACGATCGCGAGCCAGACGGCGTCGCTGATCGAGTTCGCCAAGAGCCACGATCTGGAGGTACCCAAAGAGTGGGTGTTCGAAGATGAAGGCTACAGCGGAGCCACGCTGGAGCGGCCAGGCTTGGAGCGCGTGCGGGACCTCGCCGCTGAAGGGCAGATCCAAGTAGTGCTCGCGTATTCCCCTGACCGCTTGAGCCGCAAGTATGCGTACCAGATTCTGTTGATCGAGGAGTTCACCCGCCACGGAGTCGAGACGGTGTTCGTGAAGTCGCCACAAGGCGACAGCGCGGAAGATCAACTTCTTGTGCAGTTCCAAGGGATGATCGCTGAATATGAACGAGCGCAGATTCTGGAACGTTCGCGTCGCGGTAAGCGACACCGGGCGCAAGCCGGTGAGGTGAGCGTAATGAGCGGCGCTCCCTATGGATACCGTTACATCCGTAAGACTGACGAAGTGCCCGCCGCGTATGTTGTCGATGAAGCCGAGGCGCGTGTAGTACGGCGCGTCTATGAGATGTACACAGTCGAGGGACTCAGCATCGGGGAGATCACGCGTCGCCTCAACACCGAAGGCGTTCCGACTCGTAAAGCAAGTCGCTGGGAACGCTCGGTGGTGTGGGGCGTGCTGCGTAACCCTGCCTATCGCGGCGTCGCCTGCTTCGGCAAGACCAGCATTTCTGCGCGCACACGGGTTATGCGCCCACAGCGTCGGCGGGGTACAACTACGCCCAGCACCACAGCAGGCCACCAACGCCCCCGCGAAGAGTGGATCGAGATCCCCGTGCCCGCCTTGGTGACAGAAGAAAGCTTTGCCCGTGCCCAAGAGCTGCTCTACCAGAACAAGATACGATCGCGCCGGCGTACCATCGCGCCAAGTGTCGTGCAGGGGCTGGCCAGCTGTGCGAAGTGTGGTTACGCCTTGTCGCGAACATCGACGCAAACCAGCGCACGTAAGATTCACTACTACAAATGCATTGGATCCGATAGCTGGAGGAAACTCGGTGGACCGGTTTGCGATAACGGCCGCTTCATCCGACAAGAACTCCTCGATCAGATCGTCTGGACTGAGGTGATCCGCCTGCTGGAAGAACCTGCTCTGATACACCAGGAACTTGATCGTCGTCTGGCAGCAGCGCGTACTTCCGATCCAACCGCAAAACGTGAGCAGAGCCTACAGAGGGAGTTGACCCATGTTGACAAAGGTATCGAACGGCTTCTCACCGCCTATCAGGAAGAACTCTTGTCGCTTGAGCAGTTGCGTGAACGTATGCCTGCACTGCGTCATCGCCAACAGACACTCGATGCTGAGCTGCAGGCGATCGCTGACCGCACCAATGATCGCGCCGCATTCCTGCGCCTGGCAGAGACTCTCACGGCATTCCTTGCTCGCTTGCGCAGTGCGGCGGAAACGCTTAGTGTCATTGAACGCCAGAAAATCGTGCGACTCCTGGTTAAAGACGTTCTGGTCGGCGAGGATACCATCACCATTCGTCACAACATTCCGATTCCTTCAGGCTCGCCCCAAAACGGAGGATCCGACGATCCAAACGGTCAAAATTACCTTTTGTGTAAGCGGCGCGGTTTCTCCATTGCTAGCCAATGTGTACCTGCATTACGTATTCGACCTGTGGATCGAGGCTTGGCGCCAGAAAGTGGCCACGGGTGATGTGATCGTCGTCCGCTACGCCGATGATCTGGTGGTGGGTTTCGAAAACCGAGCGGAGGCCGAGCGATTCCTGGAAGCATTTCGGGAACGATTGGCTAAATTCGGACTGGAACTACATCCGGAGAAAACACGACTGATCGAGTTTGGGCGGTTCGCTGCCCAAGATCGGGAGAAGCGTGGAGTAGGGAAGCCGGAGACCTTCACGTTCCTGGGCTTTACGCATCACTGCGGGAAGCGCCGGAGCAACGGGTCGTTCATCGTCTGGCGGAAAACGGCGAAGAAACGCATGGTGGCGAAGCTGCACGCACTCAAAGCAGAACTGCGCCTCCGCATGCACGAGCCGATTGCCGACGTCGGTGCATGGCTACGAAAGGTTGTGAATGGCTACTACCGCTACCATGCGGTCCCGGGAAACATCGTCCGGTTGAGTATCTTCGGACAACGCTTGCGGCGATTGTGGCGGCTCCTTCTACGCCGTCGCAGTCAACGACCAACGTCGTGGATCCGGACCACCCGGATCTTCAAGCGGTGGATTCCCGCCCCACGCGTTTTGCATCCTTATCCTATAGCTCGTTTCCTCGCCACTCATCCAAGGTGGGAGCCGTATGCGTAGAAGCGCCCGTACGGTTCTGTGCGGGGGGCGATCAGCGATGGTCGTCCCTACCGCGACACTTGGCAACAAAACGCGGCCTCTCTTTGTTTCGTCGGAGGCGGCAACGCACTGCCAGTCACCATCGAGTTTTCGAAATCCGTAAAGAATGGTTTCAGCGCCGGGGTGCCATCGAGTGTAGATGGCGGCTTGCTTGTGTCGAACCGTCCGCGAAGGAATAACCACACGGAGTAGCGTCGGCCTTTTCTTGGGAGTTTCGACAGCAGGAACCCATTGTTCATCGCGGAAGAGCAAGGTTACTGACCAATCGAACTCAGGTTTGTAACTTCGATATCCATCGGGGTACGCGAAACCACCCGCTTTCGTCCACCTGGTCTGGTGAGGCCGCAGCCAATGCGAACAAGCACCCACGACTACGCCCCAGGATTTGTTTTTGGACTCTCGCTTGTACCTTTGCAAGAATTCGTCCGACACGACGGATAGGGCCGCTTTCCAAAGCAGTGGGTCGTCATCCGTGCTGAGGATGGCTTCGATTGCGCCGAACGGAAATGCCGCGTTGAAAGCGCTAGTTGTCACCGGAAGTGAAATCCCATCAAAATCTTTTCCTATTTGCGAGCGCAGTAAGGCGAAAGATATCACAACTCGACGCAAGCGCCTGGTAAGTCGTCACATGTGCTTTTTGATCGATCCACATGGACGGTAACGGCGTTTCCAGGAGGTACCGAGAATTTTCTCGGTTCTCCGTGTCGATTCTGCACCTTCTCGTTCGACTATGGGTAGAGCAACAATTAGCTCTGAACTTAAACGTCAGACCAACTCAACCCGAAAGGACAAACAAAATGCGATTCATGGTCATCGTCAAATGCACGGAAGACTCCAAGAACGAAGTCACACTCCCCGATCCCCAGCTCATGGCCGACATAAACAAATTCAACGACGACCTCTTGGAAGCCGGGGTCCTGATAGGCTATGACGGTCTTCACCCCTCCTCGAACGGCGCCCGCGTCCATTTCTCCGGCAAGAATCGCCCCATCGTCACGGACGGTCCCTTCGCCGAAAGCAAGGAAGTCATCGCCAGCTTCTGGTTCTGGCAGGTCAAGTCTCTCGAGGAGGCCATCGAGTGGGTCAAGCGCTGCCCCAACGAAGGCGAGACCGACATAGAGATCCGCCAGGTCTTCGAGCCCGAAGACTTCGCATCTGCTTTCAACGACGAAGAAATTCAGAAGGAAAAACAATTCCGCGCTCGAATGGCGGCGAACGCAGCCAAGAAATAGTCCCAGTTGCGCTGTCCAAACTGGTGTGATCTGTACCCGATTAGTCCTAGATGTTGGTTAGGCCTGATTAGTCGGGTGGTCTCAATGGGTCGACGCAACACTCAGTGCAAAGTCTAACTGCTGGAGTCTTAAAGGCCAAAATCGCTTACAAGTGTTGAATCGAACGGGACACTGCCCTGGCTGGGATCTGAGTGAGCGCCGCCCGACAGATCGGTTCTCTCGGGGAAGTGCTGTTGGATCAGGCTATTAGAAGGTGTTGCGTCGACCGGTTGAGCTGGCACGCGACTTATCGGGAATTATCTGACTACCGACCAGGTTCTTGCGGTCGGAGGAATCCAATTCCAGTCGGAGCCGATCCGTAAGCGCAACCATCTGGTCGAACTCCAGATGCTTCATCATGCTACGGTGCCAATGAGCAGATGACGGAGTGATCGGACCCCGTCATTTCCGTATATTCGATCTGCGACCCGTTGACATTCTACAGGGGAAGGCCTAATCTTCCAGTAGAATTTCTACAGGAGAGCGTCTTGAGTCCGGAACAAACCAATCTTTTGCAAGGGACGCTGGACATGGTGATCCTCAAAGCCCTGCGCTTGGGTGAAATGCATGGCCTCGGAATCTCTCGCAGGATTGAACAGATATCGCAAGGCACGTTTGTGGTGAAGTCCGGATCGTTATTTCCCGCACTGCGCCGGCTGCAGGAAGAAGGCTGGATCAGTTCGGCTTGGGGAGAGTCCGAAACCAACCGCCGGGCAAAGTACTACCGGCTGACGAAGGCGGGCGTAAAACAGCTGGAGGAGGAAACCGCGAAGTGGGAGCGGATTGTACTTGGGATCTCGCGGACTCTGGAGGCGTCGTGACCAAAAAGCGAAAGTTACGCTGGCTTTCTCGCGCGGTCAGTTTCTTTCGGAATGTTACCGGCAAGCAGAAAGACGAACTGGACATTGCGGCGGAAGTGAGCGCTCACCTTGATTTGTTGATCGAAGAGAAGCTGCGCTCAGGCATGAAGCCGGATGAAGCGAAACGAGCAGCGAAAATTGAGTTGGGGGGCGTCGAGCAGGTGAAGGAACAGGTGAGAGATGCGCGGGCGGGAGCATGGCTCGACGCGCTGGTACGAGACTGTCGCTTCGCGCTCCGGATGTCTCGCAAGAATGCAGGATTTACCGCCATCGTCGTTCTTACACTGGCGCTCGGCATCGCCGCCAATACCACTGTGCTCAGTTGGATCAGCGCTACCTTGCTGAACCCGATTCCGGGAGTCGCTCAAACGAGCGACCTTGTCACCGTCATGCGCGGCGATCGCACCGATCATCCCACCCCGCCATTTTCTTATCCCGACCTTCGCGACCTCAGCGAGCGCACTCAAACTTTTTCCGGGCTTCTCGGCTATCACGATGACTACATGTCTCTCACGGGCGCCGCAAAGCCCGAGCGCATCTACGGCGCCCTGACCACCGCCAATTATTTTGATGTTCTCGGCGTCCACGCGATTCTCGGCCGCACTTTTCTTCCCGAAGAAGGAACGCCGCGCGCCGGCGCTGCAGTGATCGTCATCGGTTACACCGTCTGGCAGAACCACTTCGCGGGCGATCCGCAAATCGTTGGCAAGACGATTCAGATCAATCGCCATCCCTACTCCGTTGTTGGGGTAGCCTCGCGGGATTTCACTGGCTGTGCACCCGGGCTTCGCACCGAACTGTGGATTCCTGTCTCGATGGATCGTGATGTTTGGGGTTTTAACCGTCCCGATTATCGCGGCATTTTCTGGCTGAACGTGCTCGGAAAGCTTCGCCCGGGTGTCACGAAGAATCAGGCGCAGGCCGAACTGAACCTGCTCATGCGGGGAATCGCCGAGCGGTTCCCGGAGGATCACCGGGACAGTCCGAACGAGATTTCTCTCGACCCGCTTTGGCGTTCACTCTTCGGCATCAACGGATATCTCTACAAGATTCTTCCCATGTTGCTGGGGCTCGCCGGGGTCCTGCTCCTGCTGGCCTGCGCCAACGTTGCCAGTCTCCTGTTGGTGCGTTCGGTCGGACGCCGCCGGGAGATTGCCATCCGGCTGGGAATGGGCGCTTCACGCAAACAGATCATCCGGCAGTTTTTGATCGAGAGCCTGCTGCTTGGTCTGCTCGGTGGTACTGCCGCCATAGTGATTACGATGTGTACCTCCCGCAGCCTCGTCGCTTTCTTTCCGCCCAGCTCTCTTCCGCTGACAAACGACGCGCACGTCGATCAACGCGTGCTTTTCGTGACGATTGCGGTTTCCATCCTTGCTGCGATCCTCTTTGGTATTGTTCCGGCCCTGCGGTCTTCGAGCGTACCGGTGCAATCTGTTCTCAAGGAGGAAGCGAATAGCGTCTCGCTTACTTTGCACAAGGGTCGTCTCTTGAGCGGCCTGGTGGTGGCACAGATTTCACTCTCGCTCGTTCTCTTGGTCTGCGCGGGACTCTTTACCCGCAGCCTTCAGAAAGCACAGCAATCGGATCCGGGATTCGAAGCAAGTCATCTGCTGCTTGCCTCTTATGAACTCTCGCCGGCTGGTTACACGCGCGCGACGGGTGTGGCGTTCAACCGGCAGGTGCTCGACAGGCTGTCGGCGCTTCCCGGGGTCGAATCCGTGACCTTGGCTGATTTTTCACCGCTGAGCTTCAGCATCCACACCGACTATCTGCAGCTTGAAGGCTACATGCCGCAACCGCACGAATCGATGGAGATCAGCCGAGCGATCGTCGGGCCGAATTACTTTCGCACTCTGCGCACGTCCGTGATTTCGGGCCGTGAATTCACCGAAGCGGATACGGTGGATTCGCAACTCGTTGCCGTCGTCAACCAGGCCTTTGTTGATCGCTATTGGCCGGGTGAAGACGCTATCGGCAAACAGGTGACGGACAGCGGTGATCGCTTCACCATCGTTGGAGTAGCGCGCAATGCCAAATACCGCTTGCTCACCTACCCGACCGAGCCTGTCATCTATTTTCCGAGTTACCAGGCCTATAGCCCGACACATGACACCACGATTCACCTCCGCACAACTGGCGATCCGCGTGCCATGGCTTCTTCTGTGGAAGAGACCATCCATCAGCTCAATCCGGAGTTGCCGCTGTTCAATGTGAATCCGCTTTCCGTCACCATGCAGCTCGGCACACTTTTTGGACGCGTCGCGGCTACGTTTGCCGGCTCGTTCGGTCTTCTTGCCATGCTGCTCGCCGCCGTCGGCATCTATGGCGTCGTGGCTTACAGCACTCGCCAACGCGTGCGGGAAATCGGCATCCGCATGGCGCTCGGAGCGGAGAAGGGAGGCATCTACCGTCTTGTTCTCGACCAGGGACTCCGACTCACACTGGCGGGCCTCGGGGTGGGCACGGCGCTCGCGCTGGCATTCACGCGGTTGCTTAAGGCGCAACTCTTTGGCGTCAGTGAGACCGATGCTATTACGTTTGCCTCGGTCGGGCTGCTTCTGGCCGTTGTCGCTCTGGTCGCGTGCCACATCCCCGCCCGCCGCGCCACGCGAGTTGATCCGATGGTCGCACTGCGGCACGAATAACACTCTAAATCATGATCTCTTTCCACATCGGCGCTGAAGGACGAAGACAGTTCCTGGTAATCGGTAAAGTCGAATCGGCCAAAGGAACTTTACCGGTAATCCGACAAATCAAGAGTTTGAGGACTGTCTACGCCCTCTCAATGCGCATGCGAATTCAGATCGCGCGAAAGCATCAACTTAAGCGTCAGCCGATCCGCTCCCCCGCTCCAGCCTACTCCCACTCCGGTCTCCACGTTCAGAAATCCGCCGTTCCAGTCCACGGTCGCCCAAGTTTCATGAAATTGCTGATCGTGCGGCACAAACGCGCGCAGCGGTCCGAATCCGTCATATTGCTCAAGCGCCATCGCCCATTTGTTGTTGAAATTATATGCAACGCGTCCCGCGGGATTGTATTGCAAGCCTTTCAATCCACCCGTGTAATCTGTATCCACGATCGGGTTGTAAATCAAATCCCAACGTCCCAAATGCGCGCCAACAATCGGCCGAATCTCCGAAGTAACCCGCCGGTCTTCCCAGTACAACGCATTGACACTGAACTCAAAATTGAACCCATAGAAGAACTTGTGCTCGTGCGCATGCGGCCGCACGAACAATTCGCGAATCTTGAACCCATTGATCGTCGCGCCCTGGTTCGTCGAATAGAAGCTGTACACCGGCATGTACAAACCTTGTTCGAACCACGGCGTCACGCCATAAGCCCACTCGGCGGCCCCATTCACTGAATCGTTCGCGATAATTGCCCCCGGAAAATCAGGCGTCTTCCGCCCAACCGGAGTGAAATTCGTATGGATCATTAGGTTGAAGATACCTTGCGCGGCAATCTCCGCATCGTACACCTGAATCTCGTCGGTCTGCGCTCGGCTCGTCAGCGGCGCTCCCAGGAGCGCCAGCAGCACAAGTCCCGCCCGCAATCCCAGGTCGCTCAGCCCACTCATAGGTCCCCTCGGCGCGCCGTAGTATAGCCGTTCGACCTCTCGCCCCGGTCCACAAGGCTTCCGGCAAACATCTCATTACGTACTTGGATGGCTCCCACGGGGCCGGGGTTTCCGTTTAGTTGAGTCAACGCTCGGCTGCGCTTAGCAATCGCGTCGCGCAACAGGGCGGAATCGCCCATAGCATCCTCTACCGCAACTCCAGCAGCTAGATGTTCCTGGTCGTCTCCGAATACACGAACCGGCAAGGACGTAAATCAGGGGGCTCTGGAGCGTGCCATCCTTTCCGAGTAGACGCATCACGGGTGAAATCAAAGGCGAAAGGAGCACAATGCCCATGGCTCATGCCCGCTTTGAGCGTCATACAGCGCGAGCCCGTGCTTGCGGACTAAAACTTGGACCAACTCATTGGTCTGGCCGCGATGATAGCTTGGGCGCATAGCTCACGACAGCTGAAAGGTCGAATGCCGATGTGTCAGCGTCTTGATTAACGCCGAAACCAGACATGTGGAATTGCCCCAAATCTCAATGTCCGGTAACGCGAGTGATTATGAGTCCACGCGCAGCCGCGGCACAATCCCTAGACGTAGTCGAACAACGTCATGAAGCCAAAATCCATGTGCAGCTGCTGGTGGCAGTGAAAGAGCGTCAGACCCGGATTGTCGGCGGTGAAATCCACTTCGACTTCCTGATAACCACCGACCATGACCACGTCCTTCATCACACCGTTCGTCGGTGCCCCCGCGATTTTCGCGAGTTCGAAGCTGTGACGGTGCAGATGAATTGGATGAATGTCGTCGCTCGCGTTGCGCATGCGCAGCCGGTAGCGTTTTCCCTCTTTCAGATGAAAGGACGCGGGCGCGATCTTCTGCTCCATGGCGTACGCAATTCCGTTAATCGTCCAACGATTGAAACCCTCTTCGGCGGCATTGTCTTTCGCGAACGTCATATCGAATGTTTCGTCAGGCGTGGAAGCAGACCCACCAACTTTACCGAAACGCGAGTAATTCCAACGAAACGGCTTGGGTGACAACCAAATGGGTTTCCCCCGGTGGCCCGCGTATTCGACGACGATGCCCATGCCATGATTGCGATCGTCGTCGGCCAAATCTCCCATAATCCATACGCCAGGATGATTCATCTCAACGACCGCAGAAATCCGCTCCGCAGTTCCAAGCCAGAGCACCGGCACTTCCACGGGAGTCGGGACTGGGTTCCCATCGAGAGCCACTACCTTGAAGGAATGTCCAGACAACGCAAGGCTTCGAATCTCTGTCGCGCTTCCGTTCAGAACATGAAAAACAACACGCTCGCCCCGTTTCACCCTGACCGGTTCGCCGTGTCCAAGCATCCGCCCATTGATGGTGAAATATCGATATCCAACCTCGTAGCCGTGGGGCATGCCTTTCGCGAGTGACGCTTTCGTGGAGGACTCGCCCACCACCACGAGTTCTTCGATTTTTCCCGAAGGCGGCAGGAAATCTTGCGCCATGTCGCCGCCCTGGCTGAACGTCGGTTCGAATTCCTTGAGCACAAGAAAAACTTCCTTGTCGAAGTAACCCAACTCCTGCTTTGGCTCGATATACACCGGGCCAACCTGGCCGCTGTACTGCCCCGCGTGAAGATCAGCGCCCGCGCGATTATGCGTGTGGTAGAAGCGGAGACCGGACGGACGGGGAGTGAAGGCAATCCTTCGCATCCCGTGTGCTGGAATATAAGGCGTTCCTTCTTCCGCCGCGCCGTCTACCTCCGCGGAAACTAGTTGGCCATGCCAATGTAGTTGCTCAGGAGTGTCGGTATCGTTGTGAATCTCTATTTGGGTTGGTTGGCCTTCTTTGAATCGCAGCAAGGGGCCTGGGAATTTGCCATTGTACGTAATTGTCGAAACGAGATGCTTGGGGGAAATCTCAATCGCGCTAGCGGCAATCCTCAGGACGTAGTCTGGTGAGACCGCTTGGGAGAAAAGCGATTTCGAGAACAAATGGTGAGGCAGGCGAGGGATCGTCGCACCAGCCGAACTTACAGCCAGCCTTAGAAAATCACGACGAGATGAGGTCTTTTTACTCAAACCAGACTTTCTTCACAAGAGCGAACCGGTCGTACGCGTTGCATGTCAGGGAGGATAATCCATATCCGCCGAATTCGCACCCTAAGGAATTGCTCGGCGAAGTGTGTAGGGATCCTTGCTAGTCCGACTCAGTCAAGAAAGGAGGTATTGTCGGATCAACTGATTAGTAGGTGTTGCACCGACCGGTCTAGCTGGCACGACAAATCGGGAGTTGACCCTTACCAAGCCCTTTAGTTCGCTAGGACGTGCAAGACGACAATTGCCAGGATGACACCGGCTATCAGTGTTGTCGCGGCAATGAAAAGGAAAGACAAGTGCGCACGGACCATGGCTAACGATTTATATGATGTATGCGGCAGAACAATGTCGCGGTTGTAGCTGCGTAGCAACTCGGCGCAGCCACCGACAAGTACAATTAACGGCAGACCTAACAAGAGCAACCATAACGTCCACATCCGGCCTGCGTACCTCATGACTAGCTGCTGAGCGCTGCGAGCCGGTTCGTATTGCAGCGGCAGGAGATTGCGCAACGCGAGCGCAGTCATAAAGAGAACAGCGGGGAAGATGAGCACCAGTTCCATGACGGCGATAACGCGAGTACGCATGCCACTTTATTACACAAAGTACTCGCAGGCGTCAAGTCCTTCCATGAGAAGGCCGGTGAGTGTCAAGTATGTTTTCTCTTTCTTTCTTGTAAGGATGTTTTTTGTTCTTCTCTTTCTCCCTGTGAGTTCCTACCCTTGAGCCAAGCCGCTTCTGTCGCCACCCTTCCATCCGCACTCTTTGTTGAGCGATGATCGCTCGGTGCAAGTTGGGTGTACTCGTTTCAGTAGGTGCTGCTACCTGGTAATCGACCTCGTTCCCCCTTTCGAAGGAAACGGGTCCAGGACCTGTCGCAGTCACCTGATCTCGGCGGTTGAGCTCGGCTGTTTGGATACCCTCTCTCTTCTTTCTTGTATGCGCTTTTTCTTTCTTCCTGTTTTTCCCTGTTTTCCCTAGAGAATTTCGAGCCAGGATCGCCTAGCAACGACGATCGCCAACTAGGCCGCAGCGCGCATCGCTTTGTGGCTATTGCGCAGTGGTTCGTACACCTCTCCACTCACCCACAACCGATGCAGCAGTACCGCCAACTTTCTGGCCACCGCAACAACCGCTCGTTTCTTGGCATTTTTCCCTCCGCGCTCGGCAAGTCGCAGTCCCCATCGCCGCAGATCACTATCTTCTCCAAAGGGCCCCAGGATGTAGTGTGCCCCTTGCACCAGCATCGTTCTCAAATAGCGGTCTGCTTCTTTGCTGATGTGCATCTGCGGCTGGCTCTCTCCGGAGTCCCTGCGTCCAGGTTTTAACCCGAGAAAACAGCCGACCTCGCGACTCTTCGCGAACCGATGCGGATCGTCCAGGGTCAGGACATACGTCAGCGCGATCTGTGTTCCTACCCCCTTCACCTGTTTGAGCAGCACGACTTGCGGGTAGCTCTCCCTAGCGATTTTCTCCATCCGCGCGTCGTATTCCTTGATGCGCTCGTTCAACGATTCAATCTCTTTCAGCAACGGTTCCAGAACTTCGCGCAACTCCGCGCTCAATTCCGCGGCCAGCTCCCGGCTCACTTGCTCCGTGCCACACTTCGGCAGCCGTTCACCATAAGACTTCGCCAATCCTCGCGCTGCATTCACCAGCGCGGTTCGCGCACTCACCAATTCCGCTCGTGCCCGGATCACCGTCAGATGAATTTGTGCTTTCGCGCTGCGATGCCGCACCGGCCCCAACAGCTCAGGATCGATTCTTGCCAGCCGTGCCAGTGTCCGCGCATCGTGTCGATCATCTTTTCGATTGCTCTTGCTGATCAATTGCACTTTTTGCGCGTGCGCCACCAGCACCTCGTGTCCCAGCTCCTTTAGCAGCCGGCTTACCCACGGGGAATGTGTTCCGGTCTCCAGGGCGATGAGACTTCGCGGTAACCTCCCAAGTGTCTGCTTCACCGCTTCCGGTGTCGTCGCTAGTTTCTGTTCCAGAAGGACTTCGCCCGCTTCATCCAAAACGCAGTAGCACGACCAGCGATCGCCGAGGTCCAGACCAATCGTGAGCTGGTGTCCTTTGAAAATCATCTTTCCATTTACGCGAACAGTGCTAGTCTTCTTCATTGCCGGTCTCCTTTTGTGCCTTGAGCACGTCTTTCATTGGGAGCGTATCGCATCCCGCTGGAGACCGGCCTTCTCATCCCATCTGGTAAACGCCGAAACCGGGTGCGCCGTGAAAGGTGCTGGTCCACAGCGGGAGTACCCCGCCCGGGAACTGGTTCGCTCCACCCGGTAGCAATCAGAGCAGTAGTGGAGGCAACGAAACTGCTGAAGCCTCTGGTGCAGAGGGTCGCTAGGCGACTTGGCGAGCGTGCAGGCCGTAACGTGAGTGAACGCTGAGCAGGCCCCGAAACCGTTAATGCAGGAGCCGACCCGCCCCGATTCGTGGGAAGGCCGAAGCTGATGGAATCGTATGAGCGAATAAATTCCATCAGACCTGCCGGGGTATTGGCGACGGCATGTAAGCAAAGTGGATCAAGCGCAACACGGGAAGTCCCAGCGGTGATCGCGGTGTGGATCAACTGGCAACTCGCGAGAGACAGGCCGGGCCGTTTGGGATGACGGAGAGGCTCGTAGTACTGATGAAGCCGGGAAGCTGTGAAGAAACCTCAATTAATAATGGGCTGAGGGTTGAGCATGAGTTTATTGCGATTGCGTGAGTTGCTACTCGGCGAGTGTCTCGATCCTCTTCGATGTTCTCTTACTCTCTCAGCTCACGGCTGTTGTGCGTGGCTTGCTTAGGCGGATCCAAAACTGCAGGTTGTAGGTTAGGCAAGCCCACAGCATTTCCATCTGCACCTTCTTAAGGCCCCGCACATGGAACTGCCGCAGCCCCAGCTTGCTTTTAATCCAAGCATGCACGAACTCGGCGATGGGTCCGCGGCGGCGGTAGACAGCCTGAGCTTGCTCGGTGGCCATCTTCTCCCGGAATGCGTTCATCACCGGACTCTCCCTGCTGCGCACAATCGATCGGCTGTGCTTTTGATTGCCGCCGCAGCAGGCCGCTCGCAATGAGCAGTTTTTACAGTCCTCCGCGGCCGCTTTATATTTGAGATAGCTGATGCCGCTGCGCTCGTCACGGCCTTCGTAGAGCAACGGCTTGCCCGCAGGACAGATGTAGCGGTCCTGTTCAGCCTCATACACAAATTGCGTCGCCGCAAACCTCTGTTGGTTTGTTCTGGCTTTGGCGGCGTTGTCCGCCAGGCTCCCCACGAAATCAATATTCTTCTCGGCCAGCTCCTGGATGTTTTCCCGGCTGGTGTAACCTGCGTCCGCCACCATCCGTAGCGGTTTTCGCCCGCACCGCTGTTCGATTTGCTCCGCCGCCGGCGCCAGCTGATGGCAGTCGTTCCCAGCCTGAGTGACATCCACGGCTACGATCAATCCGTGTTTTCCATCCGTCGATATCTGCGCGTTGTAACTCGGCGCAAAACCGCCGCCGGCCTGTTTCATCACACGCGCCTCGGGATCACTGGTGCTCGTGCGTGTCTCGCGTTTTTCTTCCGCCGTCTTCTTCGTCTCGCGCAACTTTTCCAGTTCCACCAAAGCCTGTTCCAACCGTTCTCGCTTTTCTCGTGACGCTCGCTCCCGCGCCGCTTGCTGGCGCCGATTCACCGCCGGCTCCGCCAGCGGGTCTCGCAACGCCTCCACCTGCAGTCGCGCTCGCTCCACATGTTCCCGCAGAGTCTTCTCGCGACGAAACGTCTTACCGCTCGCCTGAGCTTGAATCTTCGTCCCGTCTTGCATCACTTCTTCCAGAGTGATCAGGCCTTCCGCACTCAACACCCCCAGCAAATCGCTGAACAACTGATGCAACTCCTTCCCTTGCTCCACCCGGAAATCCGCCAACGTGTGATAGTTCACCGCTTCGATCCCCGTCAACCATTGAAATGCTGGATCGTATTCACACCGCCGCTCGATCTCTCGGGCCGATCCGATTCCACGGCTGTAGGCGTACACCCACAGGCTGATTAACAGTTGCGGATCAATCGCCGGCCGGCCGCCTTCCTCCGCGCTGCTCTCGATATTTTCGTAGAACCGGCGCAAGTCCAAGCGTCCGACCAACGTCCAGATAGCGCGTGCGGGATGGTCCTCGCTGATTAACTGCTCGACATCCACTGCGCGCCAGCTCATCTGTTGACGGTTCGCGTAGCGAATCAAAGGCTGCTTGCTGGTTGTATTTTCTTGGCTCATGCCGCGAGCTTACGGCAGAGTTTTTATTTTGCAAGGCTGAAATTCACGGGGTTTCTTCACAGCTTCCCGGTAACTCCGGTAGAGGGAAGGAGCCTCAGTTGAAAGGAAACGCAAGAAGCAACAAAGGACCGAGGGATTGGCGATGAGCCTAACAACTCCACCAAGTGTTCAGAAGTTGCAGACGGCGTTGCACGACAAAGCGAAGGGATCGCCCAAATTTCGCTTCTATGCTGTGTACGACAAGGTGTACCGAGGAGACGTGATGGCCTTCGCCTACGAATGTTGCAAAGCGAATCGCGGAGCAGCAGGCGTGGACGGCCAAACGTTTGAGGACATCGAAGAGTACGGAGTGCAGAAGTGGTTGGACGAACTGACGCAAGAGCTGAAAAGTAGAACGTATCGACCGCAGCCTGTACGGCGGGTGTGGATACCCAAGCCGGACGGGAAACAAAGACCGTTAGGAGTGCCCGCGATCAAAGATCGCGTAGCACAGACGGCGGCAGTTTTGGTGCTCGAACCGATATTCGAGGCCGACCTGCAGCCGGAGCAATATGCCTATCGGGCAGACCGCAGTGCGTTGGACGCTGTGAAGCATGTCCATCAGCTACTCAACACCGGCCATGGACAAATTGTAGATGCCGATTTATCCGGCTACTTCGATTCGATTCCACATTCCGACCTTCTAAAGTCGGTCGCTCGAAGGATCGTCGACGGAGCAATGCTCCATCTGATTAAGATGTGGCTGGAAGCTCCGGTGGAAGAGACTGACGAGCGAGGGAACAAGCATCGGAGTACGCGCAATCGGGATGAGGGAAAGGGGACTCCGCAAGGAGCTCCGATCAGCCCGTTGCTAAGCAACTTGTACATGCGTCGATTCGTGCTGGGATGGAAGAAGCTCGGGCACGAGAAGCGTCTTGCTGCATACATCGTTAACTACGCGGATGACTTGGTGATCTGCTGTCGTGGCCGAGCGGAAGAAGCGCTGGCTTGGATGCGGGACATCATGACGAAGCTGAAGCTGACAGTGAATGAAACGAAGACGCGGGTCTGCAAACTGCCGGAAGAAAAGTTCGACTTTCTGGGTTACACGTTTGGTCGGTGCTATTCGCCGAAGACAGGGCGCGCGTACCTCGGTACGGTTCCCTCGAAGAAGAGGGTACTGCGCATCTGCGAGGCGATTAGTGAAATGACCGGACGGGATCAAACTCGGCTGGACCAAGAGATGGTGATAGCGAGGCTCAACCGCACGATGATCGGATGGGCCAACTACTTCTGTCTAGGGCCAGTCAGCAAGGCCTATCAGGCGGTGGAACGTCACGCCTGCAAAAGGCTGTGTCAGTGGTTGCGTGCCAAGCACAACGGGGTGTGGCCGGGGATCAAGAGGTCTCCGGAGACATCGCTGCACGAAGTGCTGGGCCTCGTCTGCCTCACCAAGCGGACGCGCAATTTCCCGTGGGCGACCTCGTGACACTTTCTCCGAGAGCCGGATGCCTGAAATAGGCCTGTCCGGTTCGATGAGCGGGATGTGGAAACGGAAGCAGGGTGAGGCTAGTGAGGCACCGGCCAACGAAAGGGTCGGCAACAGATAGGCCGCACCTACACCACCGCGCCACATCTCGACTCCACAAGAGTGGATCGGTCAAAAAGCACATGTCCGATAAGCCGGGTGGTCTCAATGGGGCGATGCAACACCATCTGATATAAGTCTGCTCTCTAAAGGTGGTGTTGCATGAGGCAAGGTAAACGGTTTGGGCTTTCTGCGGTGCAGAAGAGCGAGCTATGCTGCCGCTGGAAGGCGGGACAGTCGCTGCATGAGATCGGGCGCGCCCTCGGCAAAGAGCATTCGTCTATTCGCTGTCTGGTGGCGCGTCACGGTGGAATTGCTCCGGCAGTCCGTCGGCGCTCACGGCGCGTACTCATAGCGATTGAGCGAGAGGACTTCTCTCGTGGGCTGGCTTGCGGTGCATCGTTTCGTAAGATCGCCCAGCTTCTGGAACGCGCCACGTCGACGGTGAGTCGGGAAGTGGCCCGGCATGGTGGCCGTTCCGAATATCGCGCCAATGAAGCGGATCAGCGAGCCTGGGACTCGGCCTTGCGACCGAAACCCTGCCTGCTTGCGATCCGGGACCAACTGCAAGAGATCGTTGCGAGTAAACTGCTGTTGGACTGGTCGCCGGAACAGATTTCCGGATGGCTGACGACCGAGTATCCCAACGACGAGAGTATGCGCGTGTCACACGAGACCATTTACCGTAGCCTGTTCATTCAAGCACGGGGAGTGCTTAAAAAAGAGCTGGTGGCCCACCTGCGGTCGAAGCGCCGCATACGCCGCTCGCAACACTCACGTATCTTTAAAGACTCGCGTGGTCAAATCGCAGAGGCCATCTCCATCCGGGAAAGGCCTGCGGAAATCGAGGATCGCGCCATTCCCGGTCATTGGGAGGGCGATTTACTGAGTGGCTCAAAGAACAGTCACATCGTGACTTTAGTGGAGCGGCATTCGCGTTTTACAACGCTGCTCAAAGTGCCCAGCAAAGACACAGCGGTGGTGGTCGCCGCACTGACCAGACATGCGCAAAAACTCCCAGCAGTGCTGCGCCGCTCGTTGACCTGAGATCGCGGACTGGAGATGGCCAAGCACAAGACCTTCACCATGGCCACGGATGTGAAAGTTTATTTCTGTGATCCGCAAAGTCCCTGGCAGCGCGGCTCTAACGAAAACACGAATGGGCTATTACGACAGTACTTCCCAAGGAGAACCGACCTGTCGGGTTACACCCAAGCGGAGTTGGACCAAGTGGCGCTGCGGTTAAATCAGCGCCCAAGAAAAACCTTAGGATTTCAAACTGCCGCCAGTAAACTTCAACAAAGTGTTGCGTCGACCGGTTGAGCTGGCACGACTTACCGGGCACTGAGAGAGAGCCTCCACCTTGCGGCATAGGCCAGAATCGCGAGATTATGCGTGTCGCAAAATTCCTGCTAAGAGCCGCTGACTTCTCTGTGTTTGGTTCAGTCAACGCTTGAGTCTTGACGCTTCATTGTAAAGTAATACGGTATAGATTTCGGTGGATGTTGGTGCGTGTGAAGGCGAAGAGAGAAGGGCTCACGCCCGAATCGACGACCACTGGCAAAAATTGCGCCCCTCTTACTTTTTTCAAATCCCCGACCTGCTCGATTCCGTCCGCGGGCAAAGCTGGAAGGCCCGTCGCAGGAAATACCGGCAGCACGTAAGTGCCCTGGTTTCCCTGGCCGAAAAGGCTGAACAGCATCAACTCTCCATTAACGCCCCAGTTCATGTAGCAGATCACTGTGCATAGCAGGACGGGGGCACCTCCTTGCACGGGGAACGCAAATTGACCGGGGGCTCGCTCCGGACCTGGCTGATTTGCACTCACGAGCGCCCAACGGCCGTCGGGCGATGTCCCGTAGAAGTCGAATATATTCATCGAACCGATCTGGTGCCGGTTGGTTCCGTCGGCGTGCATGCGATAAAGAGAATTTATTCCTGCCTCACTGAAACGGGCTAATAAATCGCCATCCGGCAAGAAATGGGGGGAGTCCTCACTGGTAGAGGAGATGAGGGCTCGGGGAGCGGTGGCATGATTTGTGGATGCGATCCATAAGGAGGAGTGTCCCGTTTGATCTACTCTCGTGAAGGCGATCATCTGCCCATCCGCAGAAATGGAATATTCCTCCGTGGAGTAGCCCGGCAGGACGCGTTCGGTCTTGCCATCAGCTAAGTTGAGCACCCAGATCTCATCACCATTTTTTGGATCGGTTGCATACAAGTAATAGAGCTTCTTTCCGTCGCGGGAAAAATTGGCCGCTGATGCAGCACCTTCGGAAACTATCGGGTGCTCGCCATTGTGATCGTGAAGCCAGACCATGCGATCACGCATTCCAACTGATGTGATGAAGGACTTGCCGTCTGGCGCCATGGCGATCCCTGCTTCTTCCGTCGTTCCGGAGGTCACTTGTTCGGGCTGCCCGACGGGAACCCGCTGTCGCCAGATGTGAGTCTTTTCTCGCTCCGTGGACCAAACGTCCAGCCACTTCCTGTCCGTAGATGTGAGGTAGACCGACTTCCCGTCTGGGGACCAAGCGCCCGACGTGCAGGACCCATCGGGGGGCCCGACCACCTGCGGAATACCACTTCCCTGGAAAGGAACTACGTGGCAGGGAAGGAACGCGCCTCGAGCGTCCATCTCGACCACCAACACCGAGTAGCCATCGGGAGAGAGATAGGAGTGATGTGCCATTCCGCGTTCGCCTGGAGGAGAATATATAATGCGGCGTTGACCGCGTCCTTCATCGGTAGTGACAACCACCATATGTAGACCCTCGGTGAGCTCGGAAAACAGCAGGCGGTTGCCGTTATCTATCCAGGACAGCGAGGAGGCATTGGGCAGAGTCATGCGCGGTTCGCCACCGAGAACCGGGACCTCCCAGCTATCCCATGGGGGCACGGTTCCATAGGCGACGCTGGATCCGTCTGGCGAGAAGGTGGGACTCATTTTGGCTCGCAAATCACGGGTGAGTTGAACCGGCTCGCCGCCGGGAAGCAACTTCACATATATCTCTCCGGTACCGAAAAATGGATTGTCTCCTCGAATGAAAGCAAGCATGCGTCCATCGGGCGAGAGGGCAGGGTACACCACGGAGTCCGTGAAAAATGTGAGTTGCTCCCAATTGGTGCTGGCTGGAGGTGTATGAGAATGCGAAAAATGGTAGAGAGCGATTCCCGCAATAAGGATGGCAATGACGAGACTCGCAAGCGTTATGGTCAGCACGATATTGGTTCGCTGAGGGATGCCGACTTGCTCGACGGATACTCGCGCGGTACTGGATTCGAAATTTCGTTTCAGTCGTTTGAGGTCGGAGCGCAATTCGTTCGCGGACTGATATCGGAGATTGCGATCTTTTTCCAATGCTTTGTTGATGATTCCTTCCATGTCGGAGGGAAGGTCGGGATTTAGACGGATGGGGGCAACTGGAGCTCGTTCGAGTATGGCGTTGAAGATGACACCTGAACTTTCTCCACGAAAAGGAAGAACCCCCGTGGCCATCTCGTACAAAACGACGCCAAAGGAAAACAAGTCGGTTCGGTTATCCAATTCCTTGGCTCGCACCTGTTCGGGTGACATGTATGCAACGGTTCCCAATGTGCTCCCTGGGCTCGTAAGATGCACTGGGTCTAGCTCTTGAGTGGCCAAGGTGGTTGCCTTATCCGCTACGCCTGTCGCCGTTGCGACTTTGGCGAGCCCGAAATCAAGGACTTTGGCGTGGCCCTGGGCGGAGACGAAAACGTTTGCAGGTTTGATGTCGCGGTGAACGATGCCTTTGGAGTGGGCTGCGTCCAGAGCTGCCGCTATTTCAATCGCGATCTCGATCAGTCTTTCCATCTCCACGGGCCGGCTCGCGATAACGTGCTTTAGCGTTTGACCTTCCAAGTACTCCATGGCGATGAATGCCCTGCCGTCTTCTTCGCCGATGTCGTGGATGGTGCAGATGTTTGGATGATTCAGCGCCGACGCCGCCTGCGCTTCCCGCTGGAACCTCGCTAAGGTTTGTGGGTCGCGGGCTACATCGTCCGGAAGAAATTTCAGAGCGACGAAGCGACGGAGCCGAGTGTCTTCGGCTTTGTAGACAACACCCATCCCCCCGCCACCTAGGTTCTCCAAAATACGGTAGTGGGAAACGGTTTGACCGACCAGGGATTGCGGGTCACCCATGTGGCGGCAATGTTAGGTTGTCAGCAGGAAGCAAGTCAACGAATGATCAAGCAAGGTTCTGAATTCTCCACCCTCAATCGGCAAGTTCCAGATGGAATTCACGCCTTCCCACTGACGGACCTCTGGACAGCGACTACCAGCACCTTCCAAGGTGCCCTTCTTTTTTATGGTGGCCTGAGCCTTGTCCTTGGTCAGAGGTATCCGACAGGGTTGGAGCTGGGAGTGATCGGTCTATGACCATTGGGCGTCTGGCTTAAGGTGTTAAGCCACACTGATCGCTTGCTCACCTCCCGCTGCCAAGAACGCGGCGTGTGTTTCGCGGCGGCGCTCTTCGGCCCGTTTCATAAGTTCAACGTAGAGAGGGAGGGATCGCAAAGGGGCGAACCATGGATCGCGCGAAATGGCGGAGGTGCAGAGGAATCCGCGGTCGATCGCGGCGGAGAGTGCGGAGATGGCGCGGTCGCTCTCGTTGATGCGAGCGAGGTGACGTGCCGAGTAGAATAGAATCTCCGGATCCGTGCGGATAGCGGCCTCCGCCTTCGCAATCGCGTTGAGACATTCTTGCCAGTTGCCTTCGAGGTAGGCGCGAAGAGAGCGCATGATTCCCTGTACTGCGCCGGTGGTGCCTCCGGATTGCTCGCGTTCACGAAGTTTGGAAAGGGCGATCTGGTTATCGCCCATGGCAACCAGGGCGGCGCAATCGAGATAATAGGCGCCTTTCATGCTGTAGGAATCGAGCGTGCTGGCGTAGTCACCCAGGAGAAAGTAAGTATGCGCGGCGCTGGTCATCAGGTGTGGATCCAAATGGCGGCCACGAAGGTGGGCGGCAATGGATGCATCTAATTCATCGCAATAGCGGCAGGCCTGAACTAAACCGGCAAATAGCTCGGGATCGTTTCGGCGGGAGCGCGCTCGCTCCAAAAGCCTGAGCATGGCTTTCTGAGGGTGGCCTTGGTCGCACTCCACGGGCGTATAGAAATTGTGGGCGATGGGCAGATCAGAATTGAGAGCAAAGGCACGGTTGAAGGCTTCTGCAGATCGCTCGACATCTTTGCCTGCGTCGTCACCGAATTTTCCGAGAAAATGGCAGACGCGGCCGAGTCGCACCCACGCCGGGGCATAGTTAGGGCTCTCTTCCACACACTGGATATAAAGGTCGCGGGCGAGGCTCATGCTGTCCAGAGTGCGCGTAAGGGCGAGTTGGTTGGCGCGAAGATAGTATTCGTAGGCTCGGGCGCTGGCTGGGACATCGCGATGCGAGGAGCGACTTTCGCGTTCGTCGAGCGGAAGCTGGAGTGATTGCAGGATGCGTTCGCACAATTCGTCCTGAATCATGAAAAGGTCTTGCATCGAGGAATTCGCCGATTCGGACCAGAGAACGGATCCGCCGGGCGCCTCGACGAGCTGGCAGGTGAGGCGAAAGCGATCTCCCGCTCGCTGCAACGAGCCAGTGAGGAAGGAATCCACGTCCGCTTCGACCGCCACACGTTTGGGGTCCGGCTGCACTCCGAACGCGGCGGCCAGAAGGGTGGAGCGCACGATGAGGTTGTCCATGGCCGAGAGGGAATTGCTGATGGCGTCTGGGAGTGAGTAGTTAAGAAAATCAGTCTGCTCGTCACTTTTCAACGCGCGAAATGGCATGACGATAATTCGGGAGACGGTTCGGGTTCGTGAAGCAATGGCGGTGCTGCCGGAGAGTGAAACAGATTCGAGGGCCTGGAGCATTTCGCGGGCAGAGGAGTAACGGTCCTCGACGCGTTTGGCCATGGCGCGACGAATGACGCGGTCCAAAGCTTCAATTTCGCGCGACCCGCCAAGGGGTGGCGGGTTTTGGTGCATGACGGCGTAAAGGACATCTACGAGTGAAGAGCCTTCGAAGGCCCGCCTGCCCGTCATCATTTCGTAAAGGATAGAGCCAACCGCGAAGATATCAGCGGACGGGCCTGTCGGCAGACCTCCGGCCTGTTCAGGCGCCATGTAGTGGGGAGTACCAACGATAAATCCGGGTGTAGTCAGTGACGCAGAGGTTCGCGTTTGATTTGGGTCGCCGGCCAGCGTCGCGTCCGTCGCTCGGGCCAAGCCGAAATCGAGGAGCTTGGTGCCGTGAAGAGTCAAGAAGATATTGGAGGGTTTGAGGTCGCGGTGAACGATGCCCAGGTCGTGAAGGGCCTGAAGCGCACCGAGGATCTGCCGTCCAATGCCTAACGCTTCCGAGGTAGTGATTACGCCAGTGATAAGGCGATCCGCGAGGGACTGGCCATCGAGCAACTCCAAAATGAGGACGAGAGACTCGCCTTCTTCAAGGACGTCGAAGACTTGGCAGACGTTAGGATGATTCACGCGGGCCAGGGATCGCGCTTCTCGCCAAAGCCTGGAGCGGGCTTCTTTGCTTTCATTTACTTCGAGGATGGTCTTTACCGCGACGGGCCGTTCGAGGCGCTCATCCCATCCCTCGAACACCACCCCCATTGCCCCTTGGCCGATCTTACGCCGGATCCGGTAGTGGCCAATGGTTTCCAACACGCGGTCATGATAGTCCCTCCGGAAGGAGGCTCGCAACGATTACCGCACGGCCCATAATCGTGGTTGTAGGAATCGAAATGATAAGGTTCTTGGCGAGTCATCGGCTTGACAGAAGTCCTCCTGCAACCGGGTTCTACGAAGTAATCGAAGCAAATCGTCTTGGCACTTGGACGATTGACGCCGTAATGGGAAAAGTGAAATTGGACCGATTCTCAATGTCCGGTAAGACTTACCAGGGCCTAGTCGCGGTTTGCGACAAGTTCCGAGTAGGCGACAATCTGGACTGCTTCATTTAATGCAAGAACCGTGTTTCTGAGGAATGATATAGCGAGTCGGTGCGGATGGTTGTTTGCTTTTCGCAACCTCTTAGTTTCGCGAGCCCGCATGCAAGCTCCGAAGGAGCGCGAGATTGAAAACAAGAATCTTGATTGCTCGTTTTTCATTGTGGATTTGCTTCGGTTCAGCATTCGCGGTTCCACAAACATCCTCATTTCAGTTCCTGCAAAAGCCTGGACCGTATCCGGTAGGATTGAAGGTCGTCGATCAATATGACCGCTCCCGCGCCTACCCCGCTTCATCCAAGAACTTGTCAAAGCCCTCTGTGGTCGATGATGCCCGTCCCCTGCAAACACTGATCTGGTATCCATCAGTGAGAAGCACAGTCAGGCCGATGACGGTTGGCGACTATACCCAGCTGGCCGACACAGAGATCCACTTCGACAAGCCTCGTCCTGAACAGAATCGATGGCATTCGCTGTTGAAGACTTCGTCCGAGATTCCGTTGTGGGCGGTGCGGAATGCGAAGCCGGCAAAGGGGTTTTATCCGGTTCTGATTTACGCCCCCAGCGATTCTTCCGTTTCGTGGGAGAACGCCGATCTATGTGAGTATCTTGCCAGCTATGGCTACGTCGTTCTTGCAAGCCCGTCGATGGGGGTATCCACGCGTGACATGAGTGAGGATCTGGACGGGATCAACGCGCAGGCTCGCGATATCTCTTTTCTCATCAGTTATGCCAAGTCGCTACCGAATACGGATTCATCTGAGGTCGCCGTGATAAGCTGGAGCTGGGGAGGAATCTCGAGCCTGTTTGCCTCAACACGAGACCCTCGCATCGATGCTCTGGTGGAGATGGACGGCAGCATGCGCTATTACCCCGGCCTCGTGAAAAAAGCCGAGGACGTTCATCCAGAGCGAATGACCATACCGCTTCTTTGCTTTACGCGAAATGTGAGCCTTGAAGATCTGGAAAACGACGACGTTCCTCCTGCGGACAGAGTTGGTCCAAACGTTCTCAACACCTGGATACATGGTGATCTCCTCACCGTAAATATGCTGGGTATGGCGCACCCGGAGTTCAGTTCGATGTTTCAACGTAGGGAGAGCGCGCAGCGCTTTGCGGAGAATCAGGTAGCCGATTACGGACGGGATGACGCCAACAGGAGTCATGCCTGGGTTGCGCTCTACACGCTGAAGTTCCTGAATGCTTACCTGAAACACGATGCCTTGGCAAAGGCGTTTCTTGAAAGAACCCCAGCAGAGAATGACGTGCCGAAACACTTTATGGGCATAACGTTTCGTCCCGCGCAGAAAGTATCTCCTCCCAAGGCCAAGTGACCTCACATCGCGTCCTAGATGAGTTGCATCCACCCGCATCGTATACAATTCTTTCTGGAAGAATTGCGGGCCACCCAGAAGTAATCCACATCCTGCAAACGCGCTTACCATCCATCTCTCCGAGTAGAGGAGAACGCAGTGGGCTTTAGGTGTTCCTTGGCTCTATCCGCCGTTTCCAACTTCGTGCGCGTTTAGGTCCACCATGGCACCACTGACTTCTCCCCCCTCACAGATCCCACCGTGCAGATTTCCACGCAGCGGGTTCCTCAGGCGCTACTCCCCGCACAGTTCCAAGGACGTGTGATCCAAGGAAGCAACAAAGGATGGCGACGGAGGAGTGCGGTATATTTCTCCCACGTTAGCCGATTCCCACGAGTTCGACGATTGAGCCACGTTCGCCAGATGCGGCAGACCCCCCGATAGAACTTCCAGATGCTCCTGGAGTTCGTCGGTAGCCCGTAGTACTGGTAGTGGCCCCGGAGCTTAGCGTTGAGGGTTTGCTGCTGTTCTTCCACAGGTTCGTGGCGGTTCTCCTGGCACCATTCGGCAATCGCCTTCAGGCCCCGTCGTAACCGCTTCTTCATCGTCCGCACGTTCACTGTGAATTTCCCTTTCCGGCTGCGGGAGCAGATGTGCGTGAAGCCGAGGAAATCGAACGTGACCGGTTTCTTCCCCTGCCGCTTCGCATGTTCCTCCGCGTATCGCCCAAAGTCCACCAGCCGCGTCTTCTCCGGGTGAAGCGTCAGACCGTATTTTGCAAATCGCTTCGGTAAGACCTCCATCACCTTCTCAGCATCCTCCCGATACTGGAAGCACAGCACGGCATCATCGGCAAAACGTATCTCGTGTGCGGCCCCCTTCAAGCGGGGCTTCACTTCATGCTCGAACCATTCGTCGAGCACGTAGTGCAGGTAAACGTTGGCCAACAGCGGACTAATCGTCTGCCCTTGCCCTGTCCCTGCTTCGCTCACGAGTAATCTACCTTCGTCGATGACTCCGACTTGAATCCACTTCCGTATCAACTGGAGAACACTGCCATCGCTGATTCGCTTTTCGATCATCTCCATGAGTTGCCCTCTCACGATCGTGTCGAAGTAAGCGGTGATATCTAACTCCAGGATCCAGCTGATGGGTCTTGTGCATATGACACGTCCCACCTCGTCCAACGCCTGGTGCGGCCCTCGTCTGGGTCGAAACCCGTACGAGCATTCGAGAAAATCCTGCTCATAGATGGCGTTCAGCACTTCGCCCGTCGCCTTCTGCACGATCTTGTCCTCCAAGGAGGGTATGGAGATGGGTCTCTCTTTCCCGTTTTCCTTGGGGATGTAGATCCTGCGCAGCGGTTGAGCCCGGTACTTGCCCTCTTTGAGCCGTTCATGAAGTTGTTGGATATTCCTCGCGGCGTCTTTTTCATACATCTGGTACGTGACGCCGTCCACTCCTGCGCTGGCTTTCTTTCGTAGTCCCCGGAAAGCCGCATACAACGCCTCGGCCGTGATCAGATGAGCGATCGAAAAGAATTGTCGCTTCGGATCCTCCTTGGCTAGTTCGGATATTCTGTCGATTTGTGTGGACATAGTGTGTCGAGGTCTGAGCCTCGTCTATGTTTCCTTTCGTCAGATACGTGCACCTGTTTCCCCCTTCCCTCCAGTGGGTCCCGTGGCCGCTCCTTCCGAAAGCCCTGCGGTTCCCCACCTTCGCGGGTACTACGGGGTCGTAAGACTGCTCCTCCATCCGTGTGCGGTCGCCTCTGGTTTCCCTTGGCGGTCGCGTTTCCGCTCTTGCGAGCGGAGATGGTGAGCTCTCCTGGGTTCCTGGGGAATCCCTTTGGAAGCATGCCCCGAGCTAGGGACTCCGGCGACCCCGGCGCGACCTCGCAATATCGGTCGTCCGGATGCTGCCTTCCGCCTTGTTAACAGCGTCGGCATCGCAATGAGCCGAGTTTTCGGAGCTGAATCTTCGCGGCCTGCTTCCTTGCTGTGTACGCTTCGCACCCATCAGTCACCCGGTGAGTGGCAACACTCGCTACCGGCCTGCATGCTCGCTTTAGCCGTGCGGGACTTGCACCCGCTGGACTCCATCAAGAGGTTTCACCGTCTCATCCTCGGTTCCTCCTCTTCCACGCTTTTCCCAGCGCGATAACAATGTCGGCCCTGGCAAGCTCTTTTTGAAGACACTTCTTTCTTTTCACCTAAAAGAGTTTTTCTCTTTCGTTTTCTTTCTTTTTCTTTCTTCTCTGCATCGACGACCACGGCTCGTTTGTAATCTAGCGATCGGCTTCAGTCCGACCCAACCATCTCTTCGATCAAAACTTCGACCATGATTACTTCTTCAAACTCCCTTTGCAGGGAGCGGGATGCCCAATCAAGTGGACGACGTCCTACTTCACGCCATGGACGGTACCGAGCTGTCCCGCGTACGAACCACACTTAACGGACTGCGAATACTCGCAGCCATTTCGCCACATCCAATACAACTTAATCGCCATCCGGCGCCCCATCGCTACCTTGGCAATGCTCTTGTGCCGGCGCATCGCCAGATGCTTGTAGCGACATCTCCAGTCCGGATGGATACGCGCCGCCGCTTGGGCCGCCTCCACCAGCAAGAAACGCAACAAGGAACTGCCTTGCTTGCTGATGTGCCCTAATCGCTGCTTGCGAGCACTGGACTCCTCACACGGAAGCAACTCCAACAACTCTTGCCGGCGTCGACTGGCCCACGGAGCCAACGAGAGTTTCTCTAACAGTGCTCGTCCTTGTTCGCTGAATAGTTTTTTCTTCCAGCGATAACCCTCGTTCATCGCCAACGCCTGCAGTTGATTCATGATCCGCGTGCGCATCTGCACCAACCGATGCCGGTGCCACAGTAGTTGCCTGAGATCCCGATTCTCTGGACTCGGTACCCAAATTTGCGGAAAGTTATTTTCCAGCATCAGCCGGCGTATGAGTCGAGCATCCTCGCGGTCGTACTTCCGCTTCTTCACTCGCTTGGCCTTGATCTCCGCGGGATCGCCCATCCATACCTCGAACCCCAGCTCTGCCAGTAGCCGCTCGAACCAGCGTGAATATCCGGTAGCCTCCATGCCTACCCGCACGCAGATTCCTCGCTGCTTCAGGTCTCGAGTCGCGGTAGGGATATCAGTTGCCTGATACCCCCCGCACGGATCCGTACGTGCGCTCACGAGCGCATACGGCTCTTATCTTGGATGGGTGGCAGCAAAGCGAAGCTCAGGATAAGGATGGAGCACGCGCGGTTCAGGAATCCACCGTGCCGCCAGTCTCCGAATTCGGGCCCAGTTGGGCCGGTGCTTTTGGCCGCGACGGCGGAGAGCCCACCGCCAAAGCCGAGTCACCCGTTGGCGAAATATTCCGAGGCTGTTGGTATTTCCCGGTACCGCGTGATAGTTGAAGTAACCTTGCACCACCGACTGGAGCCACTTTCCGGTCTGCTCCGTGGGATCGTGCATGCGCTGTCGGAGCTGCTGCTTGATCGCTAGCAGCTTCGACCTCATGCGCTTGCGGCTGGTATTGCGCTTCACCGCAAACGTCCCATTCCGGTCCTTCCCGCTGATGTGCGTGAAACCCAGAAAGTCGAACGGTTCGGGCTTTCCTTCCCCTCTTCTTTTCCGGCGATCTTCGGCGAACCGCCCGAACTCGATCCGGCGCGTTTTTTCTGGATGCAGTTCCAACCCAAACTTTCCCAGCCGTTTCCGAAAGTCCTCTAGAAAACGGTCTGCTTCCGCCTGATGTTGGAACCCTAGGACGGTGTCGTCCGCGTAGCGGACGACCACCACTTCGCCTTGCGCACATTTCGCACGCCAAACGTCCACCCAGAGATCGAAAACGTAATGCAGATAGATATTGGCAAGCGTCGGCGAAATCACCGACCCTTGCGGAGTACCTGTCTTCGTTTCCGACCATTTGCCTTCTTCCATCACCCCGGCGGTTAGCCATTTCTGGATAAGCCGTAGGATCCGGCGGTCGACTACGCGATGCTCGACGAACTTGATCAGCCAACTTTTGTCGAGATTATCGAAAAATCCTCGAATGTCGGCGTCCAGAACGTAATTCACCTTCTTCTGCAGAAGCGCATACGACAGCGCGTCCAGCGCTTGATGCTGGCTACGCCCCGGGCGAAATCCGTACGAGAAGCCGAGAAAGTCTTCCTCGTAGATCTGGTTGAGGATGGTGACCACAGCCTGCTGAACGATCTTGTCCTCCAGCGCCGCGACCCCCAGCGGGCGTTTCCGCCCGTCTTCTTTCTCTATGTACACTCTCCTCGATGGCATCGCTCGGTACGCCCCGCGATGGACTTGGCTGTGAAGATCGACAAGTCGATCTTCTCGCCCTGCCTCATACTCCTGCCACGTTACACCGTCCACTCCGGGTGCAGCTTTTCGTTTCAACGAATAAAAGCTTTCCCGCAGCAGATCGACGGTCAGATGGTGGAGCAAGGCGGTGAACTTCATCTTCTTATTTTCCCTTGCTGCCTTGCGCACACCCGCCAGCCCCTGTGACACGCGTTTCTCGCTCTGTGTCGGGTACGTGTTAGGTTGACGAGTGTTCTCCTTGATCAGCGGCCTTCCCTCCTCACTCTCCGCGTACGGTTTCCCGTCCTTGTTCGAATGATTCATAGGTATTATTCCGCTGTCCGATTCCTCGAAGGCGTGCATGCGGGCCGTACGGCCATGGCCTTCTCCCGCCGTCCTGCTGCAGTATTTCGCAGCAGGTGCCTTCGAGGTCTCCCGGTTCTCGTGCATGAAGTTTCTAGGCGTGTCTGGGGTCTCTGACTACGCAGGACTGTCCAGTGGCTCGCGCTTGCGCCCCCGGCCATGTTGCCTTCCGTTTATTCTAAGAACGTCGGCGTCCTGATTTTAGAGTTTTCGGAGCTCAATACCCAGCCCACCTATGCCCCTGTTTACGCTTCGCTGTGCACCTCGCGGTACCGCAACGCAAAACTCGGGGCCGGGCGGATCGCTATTCCTTTCCCGTAAGACTCTTGCATTCTCTACTTCATGCCGGTTTATCCCGGCGCACTAGAATCTCTCTGCTTGCCCATCACTGTGGTTCAGTTCCTGTTCGCCACACTCACCTGTCTCCTCCATTAAAAATGCAACCGCCTGAAAGCTCGGGTGGTAATCTACGCCTATAATCATCATGTTCGGCTCCTTCTCCCGAACCTATGGTCGTCGATAAACCACAGTCTACTCGGGTCGAGGAGCCGACATTGTTATGGAATCAAGTGGAGTCCTGGTGCGGCACATGGACGGTTTGGCGACTAATCGTCCACTGAGAACCCGAGGGCCCAACCGAACCTGCTCCGCTAAGCTGCCTGGTAACTAGTGAAGCTTTGCGTACTCCGCATTGGCAGCGATGAGAACAGAGATGTCGCGGTCGGCGTCCTTCCAGAGCGTGAGGAAATCCTGATAGGCCGCACTGGCTTTGGCAGTGTCTCCCTGGATGGCATACGCTCTGCCGATTTGGAGATGCGCGAGTGCGCCGATAGGTGAGTTCAACACAATTCCACGATGGTCGAGGATTTTCTGGAACTCGGCGGCGGCTTCGCTTCCCTGACGCGCGGCCAAAAAGGCTTCTCCCCGAACATAAACCGGGTACAAAGCGGTCCACCCGTAATTACCGGATTTTCCGAGTTCGTACGGCGCGGCGGCTGTAAGAATCTCGATAGCACTGGAAGCATTCCCCTTGTTGAGTGCAAGCTTCGCGCGAAGGGTTGGAAGGAAGTTGGTAAGCGTGATTGTGGATTCCGGAAACCTCTTGGCCAAGTCGGCCGTCAGCGCCTGCGCCCGCCTGTCTTCTCCCACATACGCCAAAGCAAGCGCGGCGCTGAATTGCACCCCCTGGTCTGTCGAGCGCTGCATCGCCGAGGCGGCGCCGCGCTGAGCTTCATTCAAGTTGCCGAATAAGGCTTCTCGTAAATCCAACCCGGCCGCGTACGTTGCGGCAGCTTCCCTTAAGTCTGCTCGGTCGGCGGAATCCATTGCCTGGCGAGAAAAAACCCGAGCCTCCCTAAGCCGGCCCGAATAGGCGGAGGTATCGGCTTGCAAGGCCAGCATGTTGCTCTCCGGCCCTAGTTTGCCCGCCGACCACGCCGCCTGCTTCCTCATGCCTGCAGCATCGTTCTGCAAGAAAGCAATTAGATAAAGATCAGCATGAATGTAAGGATGCTCCAGTTTGCGTTCGAGGGCCTGCGTGTACGTGGCCTTCGCCTCATCGAGGCGATTCAGTTGGATGTAATTGAACCCCAGGACAAAGTAAGGGATGGGACTATCCGGACTCATCCGGACGACCTCCCTGCCAATTTCAACCGCATTTTCATGTTGTCCAAGCGTCGGGTAGATTGGCCCCGACAAGAAAGTGCGCGGCATGGGATTTCGAGGATAGCCCTGTATCCAGAGCTCGCAGGTTTGTTTGGCCTTCGGCAAATTTCCCGTGGCCACGATATCGTATGAGGCCAAGATAAAATACTTTTCCGCGTCGCTGGCCGGGCCGCGGAGTTCGTAAGCCTTCCGGCTGTAGTCTGCGGCAAGGGCGTTCTCGTCAAGATCCCTATACGCGCGGCCCAACCATGCGTAAACAATGGCAAAATTCTGGTCGAGTTCGATGGCCTGTTTAAAAAACGGAATGGCTCCCGTCGCCCCTTTTGTGAACATAATTTTATGGCCTGAACTGAAAGCTTTCAGGGCTTCAAGCGACGGAGTAGTGGCCTGGTCCAGAGGAGTATCAAACTTCTGCACGGTGCTCAGTGACTCGCCTAGCTTGTTCCGTATATCCGAAGCAGTTTTTCCCAAAGCTTCGAGGACATGGTTCTTGTCGTCGGCCTGTGCTTCCGTGCTCGCCAGCGATTCGCCGCTCTCGCAATTGACCGCTTTGAGGATCACATCGTACTGCGTGCCAATCTGCGCAATCGAACCGTCGAGAACGGCGGCGCTTCCGCTCCGCTGGCAGAGTTCCCGCGCAACGGCCGGCGTGAGTTTTGCGTCGGCTGGCTGGCCCATCAATCCGAGCGTCTGCTGGATTTGCTGGTCCGAAATAATGCTCAGGAAGGGCGATTGTTCCAGTTGGACGGAAAGTCCCTGCCGGAGCGCCCCGTCAAACACTGTATCGCCGGTGGTGTTTGTGAAATCGGAAAGGACAATAGTGTCTTTGTCGGTCAGTGGATGCGCTTTGCGCGAGAGAATCAACCAACCGCTCACGGCGAGTCCGGCAACTACAATTACAGCAACAATCGCCGCCGTCCATGGAATCCACGTGGATTTCGCCGCGGGATTTGCCTCGGCCGGTGTTGTCGCACTGGCCGCACGCCCCGAATCGGTGTCTCGCTTCAGACGCTGTAAGTCCGTGCGAATATCTGCGGCGCTCTGGTAGCGCAACTTCTTGGCTTTCTCGAGCGCCTTGTTGATGACTTCTTCGATCTTTAGGGGAAGGACGGGATTGAGTCGCACCGGCGCAACTGGTATTCGGTTCAGAATCGCTTCCATAATCAGGCCAGAGGTTTCGCCACGGAAAGGTAGAACCCCGGTCACCATCTCGTAGAGCACCACCCCGAAGGAAAACAAATCTGTGCGTGCATCTAGTTCTTCGCCTCGCACCTGCTCTGGTGACATGTACGAGATGGTGCCAATCGCCGTGCCCGGTCGAGTGAGCTGTTCTAATTCGCTGACTGTGGGCATTGCCGAGAGGTTCACGGCACCGCCCGCCGGTGCAACCTTCGCTAAACCAAAATCCAAGATCTTGGCATTACCGCGCTCGGTGACAAATATGTTGGTAGGCTTGATGTCACGGTGGACGATTCCTTTCGCGTGAGCCGCACCGAGTGCCTCCGCAATCTCAATCCCCAACTCCAGCGCTTCCTCAAGCGGCAGCGGCTTGCCGAAAATTCGGTGCTTTAGCGTAGTGCCTTCCATGAATTCCATCGCAATGAAAGGCTGACCGTTGTGTTCGCCGATTTCGTAGATAGTGCAAATATTTGGATGGTTCAGCGCGGAAGCCGCCTGTGCCTCACGGTCGAATCGGCTTAGAGCTTGAGAGTCTGGCGTGAACCCTTCAGGAAGGAACTTCAGGGCAACGAAGCGGCGGAGCTTGGTGTCCTCCCCTTTATAGACAACACCCATACCTCCACCGCCGAGTTTTTCGACAATACGGTAGTGGGAGACGGTCTGGCCGAGAAGAGAGGAGGAATCCGGCATTCCGCGCTTATCTTAGGTTGCGCCAAAGGGCATGTCAACGAAAGTGGTCCACGAAGTGGTCCTGCTTACGGGGTTAGTCCTGGTACGGGACATGTCCGGTAAGACGGGTGGTCTCAATAGGTCGATGCAACACCATTTGATATAAGTCTGGTTTCTAAAGGTGGTGTTGCATGAGGAAAGGTCAACGGTTTGGGCTTTCTACGGTGCAGAAGAGCGAGCTATGGTGCCGCTGGGAGGCGGGACAGTCGCTGCATGAGATCGGGCGCGCCCTCGGCAAAGAGCATTCGTCTATTCGCTGTCTGGTGGCGCGTCACGGTGGGATTGTTCCGGCAGTCCGTCGGCGCTCACGGCGCGTACTCACAGTCGTTGAGCGAGAAGACATCTCGCGAGGGCTGGCTTCCGGTGCATCGCTTCGCAAGATCGCGCGGCTTCTGGACCGCGCTGCGTCGACGGTGAGTCGGGAAGTGGCCCGGCATGGTGGCCGTCCTGAATATCGCGCCAATGAAGCGGATCAGCAAGCCTGGGACTCGGCCTTGCGTCCAAAACAGTGCCTGCTTGGGATGCGGGAGCAACTGCGAGAGATCGTTGCGAGTAAACTGCTGTTGGACTGGTCGCCGGAACAGATTTCCGGGTGGCTGACGACCGAGTATTCCAGCGACGAGAGTATGCGCGTGTCTCACGAGACGATTTACCGTAGCCTGTTCATTCAAGCGCGGGGAGTGCTGAAAAAAGAGCTGGTTGCCCACCTGCGGTCGAAGCGCCGCATACGCCGCTCGCAGCACGCTCACATCTTCAAAGACTCGCGCGGTCAAATCGCAGAAGCCATTTCCATCCGGGAAAGGCCCGCAGAAATCGAGGACCGCGCGGTCCCCGGCCATTGGGAAGGCGATCTCATTGGCGGCACAAAAAACAGTCACATCGCGACATTGGTGGAGCGGCATTCGCGTTTTACTGCCCTGGTCAAGGTGCGAAGCAAAGACACGGCTGCGGTCGTCGCTGCACTGAGCCGGCAAATTCGCAGGCTCCCCACATCGCTGCGGCGCTCGCTGACCTGGGATCGCGGACTGGAGATGGCCAAACACAAAACCTTTACGGTGGCTACGAACGTGAAAGTGTACTTCTGTGATCCACACAGCCCCTGGCAGCGAGGAACGAACGAAAACACCAACCGCTTGCTGCGACAATACCTGCCGAAGAGAACCGACCTTTCCGGTTACACGCAATCCCAACTGGACAAGATCGCGCTGCGTCTAAATCAACGTCCGCGAAAAACTTTGGGTTTCGAGACTCCCGCGAGTAAACTCCACGCAAGTGTTGCGCCGACCATCTGAGCTCGCACGACTTACCAGGCGTTTGCCCGATATTGGTCCTACCGCTACACTTGTTGGGAGCCAATGGGATAACTTTCTGATTGCCGACTACAGGTCCTCCTGTAGAGTTATAACACTCACCCATGAAAATCCCCGTCGCAGCCATCGGCCTTGCTCTTCTGTCCTTAGCTGGATCGACCGCTCATGCCCAGGATGGAACGGGACACGGCCCAATTGCGCTTGTGGGCGGGACCTTGATCGATGTCTCTAACTCCGGTCACAGTACGCACGATATCCCCAATGCGGTGGTGATCCTTCGAGCTGGGAAGATTGAAGCGGCGGGGCCCGCGGCTCTAGTGAAGATCCCCAGCAACGTAAGGAAACTTGATTATAGGGGCACTTACATTTTGCCTGGGCTGATAGACGGATTTGCCGGGTTGAACAGTCAGGCACAGGCGAACGCTTGGCTCTACATGGGAGTGACAACAATCGTCGGCAGTGGAGATAATCGTCGCGGTATTTTAAAACTGGATGCGCATCCCACTCCGCACGTCTATCCTCTCGATAGCGCAGGGTCAACCGACGACTACAGCCTGTTGATTGGTCTTCCGCAGTGGAGTAGCAAGCTCAAAAACCGCGACGAGCCTGCAGAGTTAACTCAACAGGACACCAAAGCTCAAATTGCGGAGACTGCCAAACGCGGTACGTACACGCCTCCGCCAACCGGTTTAGATGGACTTTTGACATAGTTCGATGACAATTGAAATCAAGCGCATCGAGGAGTTGCTCTCTTGGAACGTCGCGGCAAGTCGAAAACTTCCGACACGCCAGGCAGCGTAAACGAAGGGGCCAACTCGAGCCCTCCCGCCTACCAACTTGAGCATTCAGTCGAAGCTGATGTCAGTCCGTCGTTTGCCTGGAATTGGCGGACGGACGTAAAGAACTGGGACGATCCGCCCGCTCGATTCCAGCTCGATGGCCCATTCGCCAAGGGTTCATCGGGAACAACCGTGCTTCCCGGCCAAGCACCCTTGCACTGGCGAATCCGCGAGGTTCAGACTGGCAGGTCCTTCGTCATTGAAATGCCGCTCGGGCAAGCCGTGCAGTCGTTTGAGTGGCGGTTTGACGCCGTGGCAGACCGTCGAACACGAATCACGCAGCGCATTGTCCTGTCCGGGGACAATGCCAGCGCATTCGCGGAACAAGTCCAGGCTAACTTCAGCGCGACTCTCAGCGGCGGCATGAAGAGAATAGCCGACGCGATGGCGCGAGCAGAGCGGTCAACGGAGGCCGGCAGTGATCGCGACTGAAACGTATCGCCGATCTTCTGATGTGATTATCGGCAAAACCGCTACGTCCCCACCTTCCGATTTGCGCTACGGGCTGCATACCTTGACTTCAATACGGCGAGAAGCAGACGCTTACCAACCACCCGCCCGTTCCACAAACATCTGTTTTTGAACATTGGTAACGCGGAGGGTCACTTTTCCAATTACCGCATAATCAGGCATCAGTCGTTACGAGTCTCGACGAACAGGCTGGTGTAGCCAGCGGAATAAAGAGCTTTTCATCTTCGGCAATGCCATAGCGTCGATCATGGCACTCCAATCGCGTTGGAAATCAAACCAGCAACGCCGCAGCCATAGCCGGGTCGGAAAGGCCGATTGGCCAATTTTTCGAAGAACTGCAAAGGACACGCGCCGCCATTTTGCCAAAGAAATCGAGACCGGGAAACGATTTACGGAGATGTGCGCCGTTGATGACGGTGTGGTCCCGGTTCTCGAGCCCACGAAAGAAAGCGGAGGAGCATGGGCAAAAACCGGGTCTGCCTTGGCGCCGTCGGCGGCCGGGCCTTGCGCGACATACAGGCGCGGAACAGCTTCGTCTCTTGGATTGATGCCCCAGAGAGGCGAAAAAAATCCCTCAAGCCTTCGACGAACTCCTGCCAGTGCTTCTACGTCCCGAATGCCCCAGAAATCCACCATGCGGCCATTCCTGTGGTTGTAAGCGAATTTTTGACCGCAATCCAAACAAGTGATGTAGCTTCCTCGCCGAGCGACAGGTCGGCATCCGGAAGGGTTGGAAGGGGTAGACTCGCGCAGCGTTACCGGAGGACCTTTATGCCAATGATGACAGACGAAAACAAGACGAAGCACTGTCCGCAGAAAGAGAGGGACCGCGAAGACCATATTCCACCACGGCTCGCCACGGCTGAGCGGCTTTTGTGCTTTGAACTCACTTCTCGCTGACGAGCGATACAGAACGATAGACCCCTCGATTCTGTCTGCTCGGGCCACCTTTTTCTGCGTTTGAGGTTGAATGTGAACACCTCAGCGGGATGCTAGCCGGGACGAGGATTCGTGTCTGTTCCGTTGTGGACACGCCACCTAGGAGTTCACCCACAGACGCTTTCCGGTTCACCGCCAGTGCATTGTGGTCTCCGGAGGAATGCATCAAAGTGCGGAGCATGATGAAGCGCTGAGGAATTCAGCGAACCAAGCAAAAAGATGGAACAGCTTGGACGCCGCCAGCGAATACGAAAGAGGAGGTTCCCATGAAAACGAGAGCTTTGGTTATGGCAGCTGCGATAGCACTGACCGCAATAGCAACGACGCGAGTAGCGCAGGCCCAAGACGGTATGGCAGTCAATGTTCCCTTCGACTTCGTGGCCGGCAGCAAGACGCTTCCCGCCGGCGAGTATACAGTCAAGATCTCGGCCCCCACGCACTCAATGATCCTCATTTCCCGCAAGGACGCCACAGTGTCGGCTTTCATCAACACAAACGCCGCCGTCTCGATTGAACCGCAAACCGAATCAAAAATGGTTTTCAATCGCTACGGCGACAGTTATTTCCTCGCGCAGGTCTGGTCGGTAGGCAACACACAGGGACGCCAACTCGTGAAGACCGCTCGTGAGAAGGAAATCGCGATGACCGCGAAGGTTGAGACCGAGGGTCAAGTCACCCTGGTCGCAGAACTCACCCGTACAAACCGCTAGCCACCCCACCCTAACCCCCGCAATGCCCCGGGAATCCGGACACCCATCTCCGGATTCCCGATTTTTTTGTTTTTCCTATACACGCCGTCATCGTTGCAGTTGGAAACGCGAAAGCAGTATTCCCAGAGGTAAGAGGCTTGCGCTTCGAGATCGTTACTCGGCGTGCGGTACCCAAGTCAAAAACGAATCTTGCGGCCTATCGGATGGGGCCGCGATTAGCGCTTCCCTGAAATGGCTCGTCACTTTTCGGGCAGAGTGTCGGAAAGTTCTCGGGTGTCAGCGAGAGGCTGGTTTCCCGCGGGCAGCCCGTTCTGCTGCAGTAGGTAAGCGAGAATATCGAGAGATTGCTGTGTGCTGAAAGTTGCTCCGGCGTATTCCGCCATCGGACCTTTGATTTCTCCCCATACTGTCAAAAGTTTTGCGCCTCCGAATCTTTGTTGCCAGGTGACACCTGTAAGTGCTGGGGCGCTGATGCCTTCCAGTTTTGCGCCGTGGCAGCCGGAGCATGAGGCTTCAAAAAGTTTTGCGCCGGCCGCCGCCTGTTCTGCGGAATACCACCCTCCCACTTTGGACGATGGCTGTTCGTAGACATGGCCGATGTCGGCGTGGCATTGCAGACAATCGTAACTGTCGGCTTTCACCATGCCTTGGTGAATGATCAGTTTCATGTGGCTACGTGGACCTCCGAAGGATTGCAGAGAGTGGCAACCCCGGCAGGTGATGTAATTGTGTTGCGTCAGATAGGCCTGGAAAGTGCTGCGCAACGCTGGGCGGCGTTGTTCCCACTCTTCTTTCGTCGCGATGGTCTTCGTCGCTTCGCCCCAGAAATCCTTGGCCCCGCGGTCGGCTTTGAACAAAAGCAGTTGTACATATTCTATTGCGTTGGCGTGGCCTGCGTCATAGGGGATGTGGCATTCACCGCAAGTGGCGCGAACTCCGACGCTATTCGTGTAATGCGGTCCGCGCTGATACGCTGCATTAACCCAGGTCATTGAGTGGCAGGTTGCTCCGCAGAATTTGTCTGAGCTTGACCAGTTCACTAGATGAGTTGTCAGGGCCACGAACACGACACCGAGAAGCACAAAACCCAGAGCCCACGAAATTATCCATAGAAAGCGGCGACGGCCAGCGTTGCCACGCGTTTCGGATCGGCTTGCTCCGAGCGGGTCATCTATGGACATCAGAATCTCCCAACAATTCGCGGCATTTGCCGATCGACGGCCGCGCTCTCTGGGCGGGCTTGAACTTCTTAGACCGGTGCATTCAGAGGCTTTCGACTATTTACTCGACGGAAGTACCTTGGACAAATCCGTCGTATCGTTAAGTGGAGTAGAACCCGCGAGCACGCCATTTTTCTCAAAGAGAAAAGCCATGATGTCGATTGAGTTCTTGGCGGAGACCGATCCGGGTGCTGACATCGGCATCTGTGTGTGCACGTTAGACCAGAGAGTCGAGACTTTCTTGCCGCCATAAGTGAGCCAGAATATCTTCCCGACGAGCGCTGGCGCCATACCACCTTGCAGTTTAGGGCCATGGCAACCGGCGCAGGCTTTCTGATAAGCCTTGGCGCCGTTTGCCGCTTGTCCAGGGGTGTACCACCCGTCTGAACTAGTCGAACTTTGAGCCAGCGCAAGCGCGCACCCAAGTGAAGACGTGACGCATAACATCAACGATTGCAAAACTACCGAGGATCTTTTCATGGATGACTCCTTCCCGATCGCGATAGGAACTGCGGCGCACAAAATGAATAATTTCCGCGAGTCGACTCGCCGAATCTTTGCGCGATTCGGAGGTCGCCTTACAGTGGCAAAACTGACAGTCGGGTAATCGCACCATTAGAAAATATTGCCCGGGACAAAGAGACCCTCTTGTTTTCCAAATATCCATTGGCGGATGTGAATGAGTGGCCGCCGAGGAGCGGGTCGTGGAAATACGCAACGGTACCCATACTTTTGACAATAGACGCTACTTGTGACGAAGCGTATCAATGACCGCGAAGGAATGCGATAAAGACGCAAATCGACAAAGGAATCCCTCTCACGCCCGGATTGTCATCCCGGATGACGCGGAATTCTCAATAATGATGGCTGCGTCAAGGTTCGCGCACCAAAGGAGAAGGTTATGCCTAACCCCGATTATTCGACACTCGTCGCCCAACAGCGCGAATATTTCGTCTCTGGCGCTACTCGTCCGGTGACGTGGCGCAAGGCACAGCTTGAAGCGCTAAAGGCGCTCTTCACCGAAAATCACGACGAGCTGTGCGAGGCACTTTGGAAAGATCTGCGCCGCAATGTTGTTGACGCCGACCTGATGGACGTCGCCTATAACGTCAAGGAAGCCGAATACGCGCTCAAGCACCTCAACACATGGATGAAGCCGGAGCGTGTAGAGACCCCGCTCGTTTTGGAACCGGGCCACGTGCGCGTTTGCCGCGACCCCTTGGGGGTAACACTTATTATCGGCGCCTGGAACGAGCCGTTCATGCTTTTGTTTGCGCCGCTAGCTGCCGCGTTCGCGGGTGGGAACACGGCAGTGCTCAAGCCCTCGGAGATAGCCGTGGCGTGCTCCGCGGCTGCAGCCCGGCTGGTGCCAAAGTATTTCGATCCGCGCATTGTTGCCGTCGTGGAAGGTGGAGTTCCCGAAACGACCGCCCTGCTGGCGCAGAAGTGGGACCTCATCTTCTTCACTGGCAGTCCGCAGGTCGGCAAGATTGTTCACCAAGCGGCGGCCAAGAATCTTACCCCGTGCGTGCTCGAGTTGGGCGGGAAGAACCCCACCATCGTCCACTCATCGGCTAATCTCGAGGTGGCTGCGAACCGGATTGCGTATGGCCGCTACCTCAACTCGGGCCACATCTGCACCGCGCCCGATTACGTGCTTGTATGGCCCGAGGTCAAGGACGCGTTTGTGTGGCACATGCAAGTGGCGATTCACAAGTTTTACGGAGACGACCCGAAGCTCAGTCCAGACTACGGGCGCGTCATCAACGGCAAGAACTTTGATCGTCTCGTGGGGTTGCTTTCCAGTGGCAAAGCGGTCATCGGCGGGCAGACTGACGCGAAGGAACGCTACATCGCGCCCACAGTCCTCGTGGATGTGTCTCCGGATTCGCCGATTATGCAGGAGGAAGTGTTTGGTCCCATCCTGCCGGTACTCGAAATCGCTTCGGTCGAGGCGGCGATTGATTGGGTAAACAACCGGCCAAAGCCGCTTGGACTCTACGTGTTTGCCGAGGACCTCGGAGTGGCCGAGCGCATCCTCGACGCTACCGAGTCGGGCGATGCCGTGATTAATGACTGCACCATCCACCCGCTTGTCCCTGAACTTCCCTTTGGAGGCGTGGGCAATTCGGGAATGGGCAAGTACCACGGGAGATGGGGCTTCGAATCCTTCACTAACGCACGCGGCGTCCTCTATCACAGCGCCAAGATCGACCCCGGTGTGCGCTACCCGCCGTACTCGAAGCACACGTTCGAGCGCAAAGTGCAAACCATGATTGCGCCGTGACCCGGGAACCGAGGAAACAACCGGCCAACGTGGATAGCAGCAGAAATGACTCTACCGAGAATCGTCATCGTCGGCGCGGGATTTGGCGGTTTGGCCGCCACCAAGGCTCTCAGGAATGCGGCCGCGCAAATTACTCTGATTGATCGTTCAAACCACCATGTGTTTCAGCCGCTGCTTTATCAGGTGGCGACTTCCATGCTTGCTCCCGGTCAGATTGGCTCGCCGATCCGCGCCATTTTTCGAAAGCAGAAAAACACCATAGTGATCCTCGGCGAGGTCACTGGTGTTGACAAAGATCAGAAGTGCGTTTTCGTCAGCGACGCGGACCGCGAAAATGTTCCGGTTGCCTACGATTACCTAATCCTAGCCACCGGCGTTACTCACAGCTACTTCGGCCACAACGAATTTGCGAAGTTTGCACCGGGGCTGAAAAGTCTCGCGGATGCAGTGGCGATCCGCAACAAAATCCTGCAGGCGTTCGAGCAGGCGGAGGCCGAGGAAAACCCAGCCCGCCACAGAGACCTGCTGACTTTTATAATGGTGGGAGCCGGCCCGACTGGTGTCGAGTTGGCCAGCGCTTTAGCTGTGCTCGTGCGGCGCAGCAAACTGAAATCCGAGTACCGGCGGATCGATCCGGCATCCGCTCGAGTCGTCGTGGTCGATATGGCGACGAGGGTCCTGCCTTCGTTTTCGGAAGTTCTCTCGCAGGCCACGAAGCGACGACTCGAGGAATTGGGAGTGGAGGTCTTGCTTGGCAAGCGCGTCGATCAGATCGACGCAGACGGCATCATTGTGGAGGGGGAACGTATTGGGAGCAAGACCGTGATCTGGACAGCGGGTGTAGCTCCCTCACCGGCGGGGAACTGGCTGAGCGCGGAGACGGATCACGCCGGGCGCGTGCGAATCCAGAATGATCTAACAGTGCCAGGACATCCGGAGATCTTCGTTATCGGCGACACGGCGTCGCTCGATCAAAGCGGGAAGCCATTGCCAGGAGTGGCGCAGGTGGCGATGCAGCAAGGGCGTTACGCGGGAAAACTGATTCACAGTCGCATCACCGACAAAAGTGCCGCGGCCCCATTCAGCTACTTTGACAAAGGCAGCATGGCCGTAGTGGGGAAGGGATTTGCTGTGCTGGAAAGTGGGAAAGTCCATGTGAGTGGTTTAGGGGCGTGGCTTGCGTGGGCAGGTGTACACCTCCAGTTTCTGACGACATCAAACCTTCGTCTTAGTGTTTTCTTGCAATGGGTTTGGACCTATCTGACCGGCAAGCGAGGTTCAGCGCTGATCGTGAATCACCACGGAGTGGAAATCGGAACGAGGGCATCGAACACGGAGAGTCGAGCGGCGAGCTCAAATAAGTAAAGGTTTCGAGAGAGCAGGCTTACATCGACTCTGCTGAAACCTCAGCGGCAAGATTCTCCTACTTACCAATCGAGTTCAGTGGTTTCGACAACCGCAAATCTCTCTAGAATATTATTCGGAGGAAAGAGGCTCGCGGCGAGTCGTAACGTCGCGTTACGGTTTGCGACCGAGAAGAATCCACGCACCAATCGCGAGCGTCGGCTCTAGAATGGCAAGAGCCACTAAAAAATGAGGGAACACTCCAGCTATCGCCAAAGGTACGAGCACCGCCGGAACGAATATCAGACGATCGATCACCGAAGCGGCCACGGCTTGTCGCGCGCCCGAACGACCGCCGAATACATAGAGCCAGCCGATAACCGCAACCGTCAGGCCAATCACACGAAAGAGGGCTTCCTCGTGTCCAACAAAAGCCGGATCCATAAAAAGTGATTGGACCGCGCCTGGCCAAGCGATCAGAAGCGCTCCGGTCGCCAGATAAAGAAAGCCGTTTATAACTGTGTACTTGGACCCGACCGACAAGTTGGACGGCTTTTCTAGAAGTTCGCTGATGAGCGACATAAGGTACCTCCATTGCGGATGGTCGCGTAAGCGTAAGGCCAAGGTCGCGCGATCTATTTCGGCGAATGCGCTTGCCCTGTTATCCAAGACTCAAAGAGCGAGAAGCCACAACGTCCGGGTCTTTGGTTGTCGAGCGACAAATGCTGCTCCGATGGTGCTTTGCTTACAACTGTCACAAATAACGAGTGTCGTAGATGTGGGTGTTGGTGGCGAACGTCCTTGAAGTCCTTCTTCATTGTTATTTCTGACAGTTGCTCGACAACCTCCGCCACGGCTATCTTCGCGGTCGGTTGAACTGTGACGCCGCGAATGCGGTTCAACCGCTCATTTTCCCTCGCGTACATCAGGATTTGCTGCTGTCTTGGAGGACCGTCGTGCCAATATCGAAGAACGTTCTTTGGCCTGTCGTTGCAGTGGTGGTGTTGATTACCGGGGCTGTGGCGTTCGGTGTCTTTCGGCATGATTCCGGCACACCACAGTCTTCCGACAACAAGGTCATCTTTCTCGATCAGGCGTGGTCGCAGGCAGATCGGGAGATGTACTACCAGATCTCGCAGGGCTCGCGAGTGATATCCTACGACATCTTCCTCAATCTTGAAGTGGCTGGCGGCCAGGAACTCTTCCGGTCCGATGCGAATAGTGACCACTATGGTCTAGTCCCCCAGGCGGCGAATCCAGGGACCAACCCCGACGCCTTGCCGGTCGGTCTGACCAAGACGGTGGTGACGGAAGGCCGCTGGAAGGGCGACGCAGTCGGCCTGAACTGCGCAGCCTGCCATAACTCACAACTGACTTACAAAGGGAAACGGATCCGCATCGAAGGTGGCTCAAATCACACTTTTGACTGGATGTCGTATGTAAACGCCCTCGATGACGCGCTGCAGGCAGCTCTGACTGACGCGGCGAAGTTCGATCGCCTGGCTGCGCGAATCGGAGCATCAAGTCCAGATGCCAAGAGCGAACTGCGCAAGCGCTATGAGAGCGACGCGGCGCGAGTGCATGCGTTTCGCACCCGCACCATGCCTACTCCCGTAACCTGGGGCCCCGGCCGTCTAGACGCCTTCAATCTCATCACCGACCGTGTGCTGGCCACGGAAACCGGCATTGGCGAGAACTGGTCTTCCCCCTTGGCACCGGTTAAACCTCCCTTCGTATGGAACGCACCTCAAGGCTCATGGACGCAATGGGCTGGGTCGCAGCAGGACCCGCTCATACGCAACTACGGCGAGACCACAGGCGTGTTCCTGTCCATGGACCTCCGCTCCAAGACGCCGGAAGAGGGCCTTTTCGATTCGAATGCGGCCATTCTCAATCTTCAGAAGATCGAGAACCTGATCAGTCGCTTGGCGCCTCCTAAATGGCCCGAAGATGTCTTTGGAAAGATTGATCGAAAGAAGGCAGAAGAGGGCAAGAAACTATTCGCAAGCAACTGCGCTGAATGCCACAACTCGTATCCCTATACCTGGACCGAACCCAACAAGTATGGCAAGCGCTTCCTTGAAGTTGGACTCGTGCCGCAGAAATACGTGGGGACCGACCCGGCCCAATTCGTGACTACACAGGCGTACGCTATCACCGGCGACCTGAGCAATTATATGCTGCCGCCGTACAAGGGCGCGGCGATCATCCCGACGCCTGAGATGAGAAGGTCGCTCATTCTTGAAGCCCTGGGTAGGGCGATGAAGGGACTCAGCCTGAGCGAAGACGAACGCATCAATCTGAATGGTTATCGCGTAATGCCGGGGCCGCCACCGCCAGTGGACTCGTACAAGGCGGCACCGCGAGATGGGGTGTGGGCAACGGCACCGTTCCTGCATAACGGGTCGGTACCGAGTCTCTACGAGATGCTGATCCCGGCCAACCAACGCACCAAGAAATTCTACGTTGGGCGAGAGTTCGATCCAGTCAAGGTGGGAGTGGACACGACTGGAAATTCGGGGAAGTTCCTCTTCGATACGAGTTTATTCGGAAATTCGAACGCCGGCCACTCCTTCGAGAATGCGCCCCTTGGCAACGGCGTAGTCGGCCGGTTGCTAACCGATGATGAGCGGTGGGCTATCGTCGAGTATCTGAAATCTATCCCCGAGGAAGCAGGCCGTGTTACGCCATTTGGCGGCCCGCCAAATGCAACCACCGGGCATGTTAAGTGGGAAGGGCCCACGGAGAAGCAATAGCGATGTCAAACCATGTATACAGTCCACGGCAAATTGGTGGCCCGCCGGGCGATCTAACCGCTCTGTTCGCTTTCACCAGCCCGGAAAATAAGGGCCGTGCCTCATCTGCCGTGGTCTGAGTCGGGTTTTTTGTTCGTTGATCAGTTTTGGAGGATCATCGTGGCAATATCGAGGCGCGTTATTTGGCCTGTCGTTACATTTGTGGTGTTGATTACCGGGGCTGTGGCGTTTGGAGCCTTCCGTCATGATTCCGGCACACCACAAACTTCCAGCGACAAGGTCATCTATCTCGATCAGGGCTGGTCCCAGGCGGACCGTGACACGTATTACTGGATAGCGCAGGGCACGGTAATGATGTCGTTTGACTTCTACGAAAACCTGGAGCTTGCCGGCAGCCAGGAACTCTTCCACTCAAACGCGAATATGGAACGCTATGGTTTGATCCCCTCCCCTCCGGATCCTGGAGCCAACAATCCGGATGGATTGCCAATCGGCCTGGCCAAGGAAACGACCACGGAAGGCCGATGGAAGGGCGTGTATGTGGGCTTCAACTGTGCGGCCTGTCACGATTCAGAAATACATTACAAGGGAAAGAGAATTCGGGTCGATGGCAATGTCGGGAATCGCTTCGCTGTCTATGGTTTTGAACATTGTGCAGATGATGCGATGCAGGCGGCGCTGCATGACTCTGCAAAGTTCGACCGCCTGGCGGCGAAAATCGGAGCAACCAGTTCAGACGCGAAGAGCGCCCTGCGCAAACGCTTAGAAGGTGAAGCTGATCGTATCCATTACTACGTCGACACCATCATGGTTCCACCTCACGATTGGGGCGCAGGACAGCTAGACGCCCTCAACCTGATTGGTAACCGGCTGATGACAATAGCGACAAATATCCCCCAGAACTGGTTTCCACCCATGGCACCGGTCAAGCCTCCCTTTCTCTGGAATGCTCCCCAGGGGAGTTGGACGCAGTGGAGCGCAACAGTTCAAGATCCGATCGCGCGCAACTACGGCGAAACCGAAGGGGTTTATATGCCGATGGACCTGACCTCGAGAACCCCCGAAGAAGGCCTCTTTGATTCGAACGCACGGCTACTCAATCTTGAAAAAATCGAGGAATTGCTGGATCGCCTGGCACCTCCCCAGTGGCCAGAAGAGATCTTTGGAAAGATCGACCGCGCCAAAGCGGCGAAAGGGAAGGAGCTCTTCGCCAGCCACTGTGCGGAGTGCCACAATTCCTATCCCTATACCTGGACCGAACCCAACAAGTACGGCAAGCGCTTCATCGAAGTTGGAGTGGTGCCGCAATCCTACGTGGGCACAGATCCAATGCAGTTCGAGGATTTCGTGCCTTACGTGCTTACCAAGCAGCTAGCGTCCTATATGCCGGAACCGTTTAAGGACAAGCCCATCCTCCCTGGGGAAGTATTTAAGGTGGCATTGAGTAGAGCGCTCCTGGGGACTGCACAGAAGAAACTCAACCTGACTCCTGAAGAAGCGATCAAGCTGCATGGGTATCGCGAATATCCTTTGCCACGCCCGCCAGAGCGCTCATACAAGGCGGCACCTCGCGACGGAATCTGGGCCGAGGGTCCTTACCTGCATAACGGGGCGGTGCCCAATCTTTACGAAATGCTCATTCCTGCGAAGGAACGCACAAAGAAATTCTACGTGCCCGGAGACTTCGATCCAGTCAAGGTAGGAATAGACATGACTGGGAATTCGGGGAAGTTCCTCTTCGATACAGCCCTGGAGGGGAATTCAAACGCGGGCCACTCATTTGAAAATGGCCCCTTGGGGAACGGCGTCATTGGCCCATTACTCACCGATGAAGAACGCTGGGAATTGATTGAGTATCTGAAATCCATTCCTGAGCAAGCAGGCCGAGTTACGCCCTTTGGTGGCCCTCCGGACGCTCACACTGGACACGTTAAGTGGGAAGGACCCACGGGAAAGGATTAGCGATGTCAGACCATATAGATGGTCCGCGGCAGATTGGTGACCCGGCGAGCGATCTAACCGATCTGTTCGCGTTCACCAGCCCGGAAAACCCTGCCCATACGGTGCTGGCCGCGAATGTGTTTCCCTCGGCGGGGGTAACCGCGATGTTTTCGAACGCGATCAATCATTCGATCGCAGTGCGGAGGGTGACCGTAGCGGGCCTGGGCAATGATGCGAGATTTCAGGCAGGCGATCAGGAGTATCGCTTCGGTTGCCGGTTCAGCGTGCTCGAACATGGAACTGACTCGAAGCTGGTTCAGCGCGGCACGCTGAGTTGCTCAGATGGACAGGAGCTGCATTTTGTGGTGAATGACGAAAAAGGGGCTTCGACGCCGGATGGGAAATTCCGAGTGTTTGCAGGCTTGCGTTCCGACCCGTTTTTACTCGCTTGGGTTGGGACAAAGAAGGTTCCTAACCTCTTGCAGCATGACAATGTGCTAGCGATCATCATCGAATTCGATACTCAGAGTGTGCTCAACCCCAGCCAAGGCCCGCTCTTTGGCGTGATTGCTGAAACCATCCCTTTGGCTGCGGGCATTAATCCAGTAGATCGTCCGCCTGTTCGTTACGACTGGGTCGGCCGTCCGGAACAGACCAACATGCGCCTTAATAATGGGGGTTTGAAGGACGTGGATGACGTGCGTGACTTGTGGAATCAGCAGACACCATTTGCGATTGCGGAAGAATTCAAGCCTGTCTTTCGCAAGCGTCTGATCGATAGTCTGACCGAGTGGGACATGCGCGATGGCAAGGCCGACTGGACGCCTCCAGAAATAGCGGCAGCCACCAACGTCTACATGGACGACTTTATACTGTTCGATGTATCCAAGCCGATAAACGACACAAGCTACTTTGAGATTGAGAAAAGTACGCTCCATGGAGAGGCCTATAAGACGGGCGGAGGCCGTACCGTCGACGCGAACGTCATCGACATCATGGTTACATGGATGGTGAACAACGACCGCGAATCCCTGCACGGCGGGTCGTTGCATCCGACGAAGCCGGGCACCAAGAAGTTTCCTTACGAGGCTTCTCCGAATACCGAGTTGCAAACCGTGGCCGACGGCGTAGACCTGGCAGCCGCGCCCGATCAGGTCTGGGCTGCCATCGGGAAGTTCGATGAGCTGATGTGGCATCCATTGGTCGCTTCGGTAAAGCTAACCGGAGCGGGCATCAGTCAGTTGCGCACAATCGAATTGATTGACGGGAAGCAGATCATCGAGCGCCTCGAAGCCATGGACAATTCGAAAAGGCTATATCGGTACACGAATGTGAGCGGACTCGGAGTCACAGACTACACGGGAACATTCGACCTGAAGCCAAAGGGGAGCGGCAGCTCCGTGGAGTGGCGGGTTCAGTTTCTGGCCGACAACCAACCAACCCTCATTGTAAAGACCATCGTTGCCACCCTGATTAAAACTGGCTTCGAAGCCCTCACCAAACGCTTTGGAGCCCTGAAATGATCGCAGTACTGGAAATCGATTTGGTCCATTCGCTCACGAATGGCGCGATTGCGGTCAATAACCTGCAGAGCGCTCGCCGACAGTCCTGGAGCAGGTTCTGGCAGGATCCACAGCGGCCCGGAATAGCCGAGTACATTGTGGAACAAGAACAATTTACGGCGCAATACGTCGGCGACCTGGGCGCACTAGAGCGTTTAGACGCGTTGGTGGATCAGCTCGATCGAGTGGGTGCGGATAAAGTGCGAACGGCGCTCATCCATACGCAGGTCGCGTCGATGGGGCACCGTTTCGCGGAGGCGAGGGGCTACCTCGCTCAAGCTGAAGTCCACGGAGCGCCGCAAGCCGATGTCAATCGCCTCATGCTGAGTATCGATCAGGCTTGCGGCACAAGCCTGGAGTCGGTTCTGGAAGCCCGGCGCAAGATGGCGGCAGAGTCCGAGCGATTGGAAGACCTTGTGCCCCTGGGCGGATTGCTGGCTGATCTGCGCGAATTCGACGAGGCCGACAGCGTGTATCGGCAGGCATTGAGCGAGTATAAAGATGTCTCTCCGTTTGCCGTGGCATGGGTTTGTTTTCAGCTAGGCGCGCTGTGGGGGGAACTCGTACCTGACCCACAACCTGAGCGGGCTGCGCGATGGTATGAAAAAGCTATCGAATATTTGCCGTGCTACGTCAAAGCGCGCGTGCACTTGTCGGAGATTTATCTGGGATCTGGAAATGTGGCGGGCGCGGAAGCCCTGCTGGTTCCTGCGGTTTCAAGTGGCGATCCGGAAGTGAATTGGCGTCTCGCCGATCTGCTGGCAGCGATGGAGAGACCTGAGGAAGCGGAAGCTCAGATGCAGGCCGCGCGAGCCGGCTTCGAGACGCTTCTAGGTAAATACTTGCTGGCGTTCGCAGATCACGGCGCGGAGTTCTACTCTGGCAGCGGCAACGATTCGCGAAGGGCATTTGAATTGGCGATGGTAAATCTTGCGAACCGCCCAACACTGCGTGCTTTCGAGCAGGCGTACGAGACCGCAATCGGAGCTGGCGAAACGCGCGCGGCATCCGAACTGCTTATTTCTGCCCGGAAACGCTGGGGTGGAACGCGCGGCTTTGGACTATCAGCTCTGGCAGCGGCGATTCATACGGAAAGTTAGGGGGAGAAACCACATGATAGTCGACCGCAGAACTTTCATCCGGGTTAGTGCGCCGTTTGTTGCGGCAGCGTCGGCCCTTGCGAGCTTTCCGTCCCTTTTTCCTGGCTCGGCGGCATCTCCTTTGCCTGCTGTCATCGATGATGTACAAGGCGTCGTATTCAAAATTGCTGGATGGGATCGTTGCGCGGAAGTTGCAGGGGATTGTTTGAGGACATCATCGTCCCGTCTTGTGGCAAGTAACGTGGTGGGCGACGAGGTTTTGATTAGCATTAATCGATCTTGGCGTACTGCCTGGCGATGACCTGAGCGGTTGTATGCGGACCGCGCACTTTGACTTGCAAGCGAAGACGCCTCCGCCTTCGTAGAATTCGCATCAACAAAAGTCACTCACTCTCTGCATCAACGACCGGGAGATCCCTGAGGGCAGATGAGAAACAATTGTTTACTTAAGATTCTTTTGGGAACGGCGGTCACTCTCTTTTTCTGCTCGGGTGCCGCAGGGCAGTCATCGACGTCTTCCACAGAAAATGAAGCGTGGCCGGAAGCTGATGCCCATGTGCAACTGCCGTACAATTTGCGCCTACTCTCATTTGTCGGACTGGAGCAGGCAGCGGGTTATCCCTTCCAGCAGTGGTACGTGGCGGCGGGGATTGGCCGTCAGTTCAAACCGATTCTAAGGCCGCACTGGAAGAACATCGATCCAGACAAAGAACACTTTCTTCTTTTAGGCGTCGGCTATGACTACCTTCGAACGACTCAGTCGGGAAGAATTTTCAATGAAAACCGGGTGACCTTTGACGCGACCCCCAGCCTTCGTCCCGCATCGAGACTGCTATTGCGCGACAAGAACTGGGTCGAGCTCCGTTGGATCAACGGAACGTACTCGACAACCTATCGCAATGCGCCATCGCTCGAAGTTGACCTTCGTGTTCACAACATCCGTTTCTCTCCCTTTGGCATAGTCGAATTCTTCTACGATAGCCCCAAGCACTCCTGGGACCAAGAATGGTACACGGGAGGCGTCCAGTTGCCGTACAAGCGCGTTTTCATGCTGGAAACCTATTACCGGCGAGAGCACTGCCTCACGTGCAAGCCTCAAGACTGGAATGTGGGAGGAGCAACGCTGCACTTCTTCTTTAGCAAAGCGAAGTGAGCCATGCGCCGGCGGTTGATGGCAGGATTTTTGGGGATTTCCTAAAGAGAATTCCATCCACGCACATAGCAGAGGCATGATGGGCCGCTAGCCTTGCTGCTTTGGGATGCAGCTCTAGATTCGATTCAATTTTTCGTATGGATCCCAGGCAATCAGATTGACTCCCGTTTCTTGAAAGGTCGGTGGCCAGCTCGCCATCCGCTCCGCGGAAGTTGGGACTAAAGCCAACCGCCGCCACGCCGATCGAAGTAGATCCCCGGTGGATAATCATGTGGCTATTCGATTCGAAGACTACCTGACTCCCGAGCACGCCCATATCTGTAGATTATGTGGCGTCCATAAGGCGTAGAATCTCGTGTGCGGGTTGCACCCACGCGGAATGTGGCACTGCCGTACCCATTCCGATGCCGTATGTCATCCAACAAGAAGGAGACTCTAGACGAGATACGAATATACGTACATTTTCGAGCGAAGAAGCGAGTTTCCTCAATCAGGAACCCTTTGAAGTCCGTGCAACATTAAATCCACGTGGATACTAGAGGAGGAACGGAGGATGGGAGAGACGGACGATAAAGAAGTGAATGCGGTTCTGCCGAATAAGCTCTCGAGACGAGATTTAATCAAGGGAGTGATCGCAGGTGGTGTGGCGGTCTCCTCAGCAAGCTATCTTTTCCGCGCGTCCACTCTTCTGGGCCAGTCTGCTCGCGGCACAGGTGAAAGACTTCTCACCATCAATGTGAACGGCCAGTTGAGGCGAGCCGACGTTATGCGGCAAGAAACGCTCGCTTGGACTCTGCGCCACAAGCTTGGCCTCACCGGCACAAAGCTGGGCTGCGACCGCGCTGAATGCGGCTCTTGCACTGTGTTGATCGACGACATACCACACTATGCCTGTTCCGTTCTGACACACACCGTACGCGACCGCAAAGTTCTGACCATCGAAGGGCTGGCGAGCCCCGAAGGAAAGTTGCATCCCGTTCAGCAGGGTGTCATTGACGAGCAAGGCTTCCAATGCGCCTTCTGCATGCCTGGTTTCATTATGGCTTCCGTAGGATTCCTCAAAACAAATCCCAATCCCACGCGAAGCGAGCTGGCGCAGGGCATCTCGGGAAACCTCTGCCGGTGCCAGGACTACGACAAAATCTTGACCGCCTTGATGCGCGGAGCGGAGAACCTGAGGGAGGCGAACCGTGTCTAATTCTAATAAAGATACTAAACCCGCTGAACCGACCGGGCGAGTCTACGGAGTGGGCCACAAACTGATCGGCAAGGACTACCAAACAGCCGACCTGTATGCCAAGGTCACGGGACTGGCAAAGTACGCCGAGGATTATCACGCCGATGGCATGCTCTACTGCAAGCTGCTGCTCAGCCCTTTGCCACACGCACGCGTGAAACATCTCGACGTTCGCCAAGCGCTCGCCATGCCTGGCGTGAAGGCGATTCTCACCGCCGACGAACTACCTCCTCCAGCCGATAGTCTTACCGACAATGGAACGGTTATTCGTGCCAACCCAAAGAGTGAGAAAGCCCTCACTATGGAGCCGCTCTACCAAGGTGAGCCGATTCTCGCAGTCGCTGCTGTTGACGAATTCACGGCCGCCGAAGCCATTGAGAAGATTCGAATCGACTTTGATCCCCTTCCTTTCGTCATTGATCCGCTCGATACCCTTCGGCCCGGTGGTCCCAACCCCAGAACCGAAGGAAACATCTGGGTGTCCGCTCCGCCACCCGCGGCGACGCCAGGGTCTCGGCCGCCTTCGCCGCCCACGATCGGAGTTCTCAAATGGACCGAGAGCGATTTCGCTGACGAAAAACAGGGCCGCCTGCCCATGGGAAAGACGCCCGACCAATGGTCGTATGGCGACCTGGAAGCAGGTTTCCAAAATGCCGCCCTGGTCCTCGATGAAACCTTCGTCACTCCTGACACCAGCCACCAGACACTCGAAACCCGCAGCGCTATGGCGTACTGGCAAAACGGAAAGGTTTACGTTCACACTGGCACGCAGAGTACCGCGCAAACCGTGCCTGCTATCGGGCGCTGGCTGAATATTGACCCGAGTCAAGTTGTCCTAATCAGCGAATACACGGGAGGCGGCTTCGGTAGCAAAATCACCGGCGGCGTTACGCTCGTTATTCCCGCGCTCTTATCGAAGAAGGCGAATGCGCCGGTAATGATGCGGATTAGCCGGGAAGAGGAAACATTCATCGGCCGTGCTCGGCCCAGTATGCTCGGGCGGATGAAGGCCGGGTTTTCCAAGGATGGACGGATCATCGCGCTCGATATGTTTGTCATCGCGAATAATGGTCCTTATGACGCGGTTGGCGATTCCCCCTCCTCAGGACGTATCGTATCTCTTCTCTACCAACCACAAGCTATGCGCTGGCGCGGAGCCACACTGCTGACGAATACGCCGCCGAGAAGTGCACAAAGCTCGCCGGGGGGCATGCAGGGAATCGTAATTATGGAGCCGGTCATCGCCAAAGCCGCGCGCAAACTCGGGCTCGATCAAGTGGCCATTCGCCGTATCAACTGTCCAGAGGGCAAGGCAAACTTCGGACCTGTCGTGCAGGGTAAGAGGCCTCATGCGACGAGTGCGTTTCTCAAGGAGGCGCTCGATCGCGGTGCGGAGCAGTTCAAATGGAGCGAGAGGGTTTCGCGGACGCCGAAGCGCATTGGCTCCAAGGTGCGCGGCGTCGGCGTTTCGCTCAGTTGCTATGTTGGTGGCACCACCGGATTCGACGGGATTCTCATCATCAAGCCAGATGGCCGGATCTCCATCCTTTCTGGAATTGGAAACTTGGGAACGGAGTCCGTGATCGATGTTCATCGAGTGGCTGCAGAGGTGCTTGGAGTGCCGTGGGAGAAGTGCGACATCACCTGGGGTGACTCGTCGAAGAACCTTCCTTTCACCTGCGTTTCGGGAGGAAGCCAAACAACCCACGCCATGACGCGCGCAGCTCACGCAACTGCGATGGACGCCAGGAAGAAGTTGCAGGAACTCGCCGCCAAGAAGTTGGGCGGCAAACCAGAGAGCTATGACGTCGCTAACGAGCGCGTATTCCGCAAAGGCGGCGGCGCAGGCATGAGTTTGGCGCAGGCCGCAAATTACGCCATTCAAGTAGGCGGGATCTACGATGGCCACGAAGTTTCGCCCGACCTCAACAAAGTGACGAAGGCTTCTGTCGCCGCGATTGCGGGTCAAGGTTTGATCGCCTCTGCCAAGGACAAATACCCCCGCGATGGAGCGACGTTTTCCTACGTTGCCAGCTTTGCTGAAGTCGAAGTTGACGTCGAGACCGGCAAGTACCACATCGTGGACTTCCTTGCCTCCGCGGATGTTGGTTCCGTGATTCACCCCCGCGCACTTGGAGGCCAAGTGCTGGGCCGCTCGATTCTCGGCATCGGGCACGCGATTGGGCAGAAGTGGGTGTTCGATCCGCGCTATGGCGCCATGCTTTCCACGCGCTTTAGTCAGAGCAAGCCCCCCACAATTCTGGATGTGCCCGTCAATATGCAATGGTCGGCGCTCGACATTCCAGATCCGGAAACGCCGGTCGGCGCCCGCGGTGTAGGCGAACCACCGGTAGGAGGAGGATGCGCCTCCATCCTCAACGCGCTATCGGACGCGCTTGGTGATGAAATTTTCCGGCGCGCGCCCGTGAACGCCGACACGATTCTAACTTCGCTTGAGGCAGGACGTCCGATGCAACATCCATTAATGGCACACATTTAGAAGCGCGCATCTAGCGGAAACGCGAAAGGAGAGCAGATGGCTGTGATCCGAGACGTGATGCCGGCCTTCGATTTGCTTCAGCCGAGCTCGATTGCCGATGCGCAGAAATTACTCCAGCAACAGGGAAGCGACGGCTGGGTGCTCGCCGGAGGCATGGATAGCTTTGACTGGCTCAAGGACCGCATCAAGAAACCGAAGGTCGTGGTCGATTTAAGCGGTATCGCCGAGCTCAAGGGAATTCGCAGCACGGCCGACGGGCTCGAAATCGGAGCGATGACCACGCTCACCGAAGTGGTCGAGCATCCCCTCATCAAAGAAAAGTACAAGCTGCTGGCGGACAGCGCGGAATTAGTGGCGTCGCCGCAAATCCGCAACCAGGGCACCATCGGCGGCAATGTTACGCAGGACGCGCGCTGCTGGTATTACCGCGCCGGCTGGCCCTGCTATCGCGCTGGCGGGAACATCTGTTATGCCGATACACCGGAAGGCCGCAACCGCGAGCACGCTATTTTGCATGCGGAACGATGCGTGGCCGTGAATCCCTCCGACACCGCCCCGGCTCTCATCGCGCTCGATGCCAAATTCGTGATCCGCACTCACAAAGGCGAGCGCGTCATCGACGCCGAAGACTATTTTATCGGTCCGGACATCGACATTACGAGCTTGCATATCCTGCAACCTGGCGATCTGCTGACAGCTATTCGCATCCCGTCCACATGGGCCGGAGCGCATTTCTATTTTGAAAAAGTGCGTGACCGGAATGTGTGGGACTTTCCTCTTTTGAATGTGGCATCAGCGATGGTCGTCTCGAGTAACAATATCGAACGCATCCGTATCGCTGTGAACGGTGCGGCGGCTCGTCCCCTGCGCTTAAAAGCCGTCGAGGACTCGGTCCGCGGCAAACCGGCAAACGCCGCAACTGGGGAAATAGCGGGGAAACTGGCTGTGCAAGGAGCTGTCCCCCTGCAGTTCAACGCATACAAGATTCCGCTCATGAGAAATCTGGTGAAGCGCGCCATCGGAGGAGTGGAGGAGGCTACATGGACTTCCTGAAGTGGGCCATCAGTCCGTGGGGACAGCGTGTCCCGATTCACATTGCCTGGTTCCTGATTTGGGTCGCGGTTATTTCCGGCTTCTTGTTTTTTATCGTTCATGCCACATACCTCCGATATTTCGCCAAACCTAAGGAGTTTGCGAGCAGCGGATCGCCTCTGATCGCCGCGCGCATACCCGAACACGTGCCCAGGCATTCGCTGACCGCGCGGCTCTTTCACTGGATCATGGCAGCTTCCATGTTCACCTTGCTATTCACCGCCTTTCTCCCCAAGGTGGGAATGCCGTTCGACTGGGTCACTTACCACTGGATAGCTGGCTCCGTCCTGACTGTCTCCATCCTTTTTCACATCATCCACGCTTCCTTCTTTATGGACTTCTGGTCGATCTGGCCAGACAAAATTGATTTGCGCGACGCCTACAGGAGAACACTGCGTTTCCTGGGCAAGTCCGCGCCGCCGCCGGATAAATTTGCCAAGTATCCCCTCGAGAACAAGCTCTATCACGCCGCGATTATAGCCGCAGGTCTCTCTGCAATCGTGACCGGTGTGTTCATGATGTTTCGCGTGCGTACAATCTTTTTCCCCCGCAATCCTTACCTATTCAGCGACATGACTTGGGGCATGATGTATGTGCTGCACGGCCTGGCGGGCGTGGGACTGATTGCCTTGATTATGGTGCATGTATATTTTGGGCTTCGCCCGGAAAAGCGCGCAATCACGAAATCCATGATCTTCGGGTGGATGAGCCGCGACTTCTATCTGAAGGAGCATGATCCGCAGCGCTGGCCCGTCGAGGCCCCTACTTCATCGCCGGCATCCAAGGGAGAAGCTCCGGAGGGATTAAGAGATGCTGGCTGAAATCGCGGAACGCTGCGACACGATTGAAGAATGTTACGAGTTCATGCTGGCTTATGCTGCACAAGGGCTTCCCAGCGATGAAGGAAGCCGGTCCGGCGGACAAATTCGCGACTATCTAGGGCGAGCCGCGAAAGCCATCTCTGGTCTGGCCGGCAGCTGTGTGACTGCAGTGAAAAAAGAATGCCTCGATCCGGCGGACAAATATCGCGCATTCTTCGCAGTGCTCGAGCGCGACGCAAGCGATTCGCTCGCCGCCATCGAACTGGTCCTGGCGCAACCCGCCATCGGCTCTCCGTTGGTCGATAACCTGAACGGTTCCATTCATCTGCGTGCGCTTCTCACGGGTCTGTTTCTCTTGACCGAGATCGCAAAGATTCAACATACGCCGACGAAGCCTATAGCTTCGAGCGGTTAGGACTTCCTTTTTCGCGGCCCATGTTTTAATCCGCTAGAGCCACGGCTCACCACAACAGCTTCAATCCAAATTGGACCTGGCGCGAGCTTGTTGCCGTGGACGTGATTACGCCCGCCGTCGGCGAAGGATCGCCAGTCGCGGCCGCGTACACCACGGGATTCGGCGTATTGAAGTTCACTTGGTTGAACAAGTTGAAGATCTCCGCGCGGAATTGCAAGCCAAGACGTTCCGTGAGCGAGAATCGCCGCGAGACGGAAAGGTCAGTTTCGTAGAGATTCGGCCCCTGGAGCGTGTTTCGTCCGACATTGCCGTACGTGCCCGGTAACGGCTGAAGGAAAGCGTTCGGATTGAAATATTGATTCGGCCCGCCCTCAATGATCGATCCCGAAAATTCCGGATTTACGGAAGGGCGAACGGGATTGCGCGTGTCGCCGTCGTTCGTGAGCGATTCAGCTTGAATGGGCAGCAGGTTTCCTATACGGCAAGTTTTGACATCGCTGGATATGATGGGACGGAAAAAGTGGCGTTTCGGGAGATCCTTACTCGCGCCGACCATGCTTTGTACCTCGCGAAGGAATCCGGACGGAATCTAGTAAGAGCGCATGTGCGAATCCCGGCTGCGAGCTAATTGGCTCCTGTTGCCAGACGGTAACTTCTCACCCGATTACAAACGAGAACATTGCGACCCCTGCATGCCCACAGACTGGAACGTGGGCGGAGTGACGCTGCACTTCTACTTCAGCAAAGCGAAGTGAGCGATGCGCCTGCGGTTGACGGCAAGATTTGACGGATAACCTAAAGCGAGTTCTATCAGCGCAATGAGCCAAGGCCGATTGGCCAGGGCCCTGTCACTTTTTACACTTACATCGCGAAGCTGCAACGAGCAACATCGTCGAATCTTCGACGGTGCAGTAAAGAATATGGTTGAACTGTCTCCGGCATCGCAGACATTGCGGAGACCGTTCGTGAACGACGCCGAAATGGAGCAAACCTAGTGATCGTGAAAAGCATCAAGAAAGTGCTTCAGCGACAGGCAGCAACTAAGGACAAGTGGATCGAGAATGGAAGAGCCCCAAAAATGAACTTCACATGGACAAGAAGCTTCACGGCCGCTGCATTGCTACTCTCTGTCGCCGTTGCTCCGGCAGCGCGCGCGCTCCAAGCGCAGGCACAATCGGACGACGCCGCATCGCCGGTGTCGGGCACGACTGCCACTCAGCAGGAAAAACCCGCAGCTACATCGGCAGATAAGAACTCGGCAAAAGCAAAACCGAAAGCAGAAGAGGAACCCGAAGCCAATACCAACGCCGGGGCGGAAGCTCTTCAGAAAGCGACGCAAAACCCGGTCGCTAGTCTCATCAGCGTCCCCATCCAGAACAACAATAATTTTGGCATCAGTCCTGGAGACCGGACGCAGGACGTTTTAAATATTCAGCCTGTCATACCTGTTGGCATTTCGAAGAACTGGAACCTAATCGTTCGCTGGATTATGCCAATCGTCTACCAACCTCTGCCCATCCCGCCAACAGATCCGCAAACGGGGGTGTACGGATTCGGGGATATGGTGCCAACGTTCTTCTTATCACCGAAGAAGCCGGGAAAGTTGATCTGGGGATTAGGCCCCGTTTTCCAGTTGCCCACAGCCACAAGCACGTATCTGGGGCAGGGCAAGTTGGGAATTGGGCCGTCTGCCGTTGCGCTGATGCAACCAGGCCACTGGACTCTAGGTGTGTTGCTCAACAATATCTGGTCGGTGGCCGGTTCGGGCAGCCGTCCGGATGTCAATCAATTCCTGTTGCAATATTTTATCAACTACAACTTAAAGAAGGGCTGGTATATCACCTGGCAGCCTACCCTGACAGCAAACTGGGAAGCTACCAATGGTGGTCGATGGGTAGTGCCATTTGGCGGTGGGTTGGGAAGAATCATGAAACTCGGAGCCCAGCCCGTGTCTATTACCGGCCAGTTTTATGGCAACGCTGTTCATCCTCCAGGAGCTTCGTCTTGGACCATGCGATTACAATTTGCGTTACTGTTTCCCAAGTTAAGCAAGGAAGAGCAGGAGATGCTAATGGAGAAAAAACTGAAGCAGCTGGAACAGGGGCAGCCTCCGAAGAATTGAACATGGTTGAAAGGGTCCCGAAGAACTGATCTACGGTCGAAGCTCGAGCTGTTCTATTCTCTTAACCAATCCGCTAAACCGGGGCTTATCAGATTCGCCTTCCCGAGCGAAGTGTATCACCGAACGATTGAACCGCTCGTCGTCGCGCTGTCCGCGGTGGGCGGCCTCGGCGTCTTCCGCTGGGTCGTCGAACGCACTGTGGCCTAGCTATATCACTTCCGCCGCCTCGCGCTGCGCTAGAACGCCGCGCGACAGAGGCTATGACTTCCATACGCTTCCGCCAGCTTATTTAAACTGGCTTTTGACATAATTCGATGACGGTGGGAATCAAAGTTGCGCGGAGATTTGCTTTATCGAGAAGAATGGCCGCGCCTAGAACTTCAGCTAGCATCCGGGTGGGTTCATCACCCCAAATACTGATCGCCAGGAGCTTTGAACAGCGGAGACGCGAAATAAATTCATTGGAAATGGCGGTGTGTTCGCCAGGCATGTGAATGTCCATGATGACTACATCAGGATTCAAATCTTTTATCAACCGATCCGTTTCATTAAAATTCGTGGCTTCGCCGACAACTTCGAATTCACTTTGCGTTGCGAGAATCTCTCGAATGCCCCGGCGAACTATTGCTGAGTCGTCTGCGATTAACATTTTCGATGGCATACCCACCTCGCCTTGGCGAACAGCGGTTTTGTACAGGTTCGACGCGCGAGATGACTAAAAGGTTGCGGAGTGCAGTTTTGGAAGTGGTTTGGAATATGGCGCGAGCAAGTTGAACTGGTTCGTTAACGAAATATCGCTCTCGTCATTTGTGCGACCGGGTCAAACCGTGCACGTGGTCTGGTCCGCAAAACCTCACAGGCTGAAGCGTGTGCCACTTTTGAGGCGCGGTGCGGATTACATCGTACCCACTAAATTCAGTCTCCCTACCGCACAAACCTGATAGTGCGGCTGAACCGCGCTGCTAAGCTGACGACGATGTGGTGGCGCAACGACGGGGCAGCGTCGTTTAACAAATGCAAAAGGAGACTGAGATGCTTGGAATCATTGCTGCAGTTCTCGTCGTCATGTGGTTGCTAGGGTTTTTGGCGTTCCATGTTACCGCCGGGGCCATTCATATCTTGCTGGTGCTCGCGGTAATCATGTTCGTTCTTCACTTGCTCCGAGGAAGATCCGCCACGGCGTGATGGCAACTCCGGGTAGGGTCTTAATGAGCATAGAATTTCTTGACCGTTTAGCCAGCCAGTTGAAAATTGGCAAGGGGCCTGCGTCCCGGCGCGCGATTGAGAGGATTCTGGATATCACTAAGACGGGCTATGAGAACGGCCAGTACGAAAACCCGGTGGAGGCGGAAAGAGACTTCAGGCGACTCGTTAGCCTTCAAGAAGGTGACGAGTGACCAAGTCCTACTTGGCGCCGGTCACGATCAGATCGAAGTCCGAGTTACCGCACATCCCGTAGATTGACCCGGGATTGCAGGCACCGACGGTGTATTTGTAGCAACCGGGGTTTTTCGTCTGGACGGTGACGGGACGATCAGAGCCGCCCATAATTGTTCCTGCAGGGTCGAAGGGGGACGAGGCGCCGAAGTCGACCATGATGCCGGTGTTTTTGCCTTGTCCTTTCCATGTCACGCTCGTGCCAGGGGCGATGCAAATGGGCCCGAGCTCTTTGGGGAAGCCCGGGATGTTGGGAGTCACGGTCGCATCGTAACCTTGGCCCGTACGCCGAATCTCCAGAACGCAGGGAGAGCTGCTCGACCCACAGGTATTTGCCGCGGTACAAAGCTGTTCCGGATGTGGATTTGCGCATATCGACGGCTTGGGTTTCTTGTCGTTCGCGGTGATGGTGCCGTTTATCAGCAACAGTCCAATTAATGCCAGAACTAAACTACTTCCAATTGCCAGCAGCGGCTTGCTTTTCATGCGTCACCTCTTCCTAGCTTAGAGTTCTGTCTTTTCAAAAACCTATACACCCTTCGAAAAAATACCAGAGGGGCCATTTCCATCCTCTGTCGAACGCCCTGCCGGGCTGCGAGCGTTTTAATTGACGCCCGGCGTGCCCTTCCAATCGAGCACATCTACCAAGTTCCAAGCGTTTTGATTGAGTTGGATTTGAAGCTGGCCTTCCTTGTCGATTGCGAGTTGGCACGCCGGATACAGCACGCCAGTGCTCTTGCTCTTGTCCGTATCATTCAGATCGAATTCGCCTCCGGTGAGATTGAAGGCCGTTGACTGCGTGTCTGCCCAGACCTCTCCGAATCTCAATAGACGATTAGTGACAAATCGAATTTTGCGGCCTGTTGGTGTGGGGATCATCCGAATATAAGCTAGGTCATACCCCAGCGTGCCGGTGATGGAAATGTGGCCAACAGCTTTCATTTTGCCCAGAGCGTTGACGAGGCCCTGGTTCTGTCCAGTTGCAAATGCCTGAGCGAGGACCTGCTTGTCTGCTGGCGTCGAGTAATCGTAGATTTCGACCGAAATGCCAACCATTGCGCCCATTTGGGTGCTCGTGCCCATGGCAGTTGCTTCGATGGTCTCGTCCTTGACACCCCTCGCCGAGACGGCCGGAAAAGCAGCCGCGAGAAGCAGTCCGGATAACGTCAATCCCACCAGGGCCCACTTGTATGACTTATTGCTCGTCTTGTTAGTTTGCGGCATACCGTTTTTTTCTCCTTAGCGCAACAACCGGAAACAAAACTCATCTGGAGTCTGCATTCTTGAGCAATCGAATAATCGAGGGGTATTGTCAAAATGAACAGGTGGGAGCCGTATTTGTTCGGAGCCTGCTTTGATCAAGACTATTGAAAGAATCGTGTTCTCAGTGGCCTGGTCAATTACAACAGGAGAATCGATGGCAGTTCGGATCGAAGCAATACTGTTAGGCAGGAAACGGCAGTTAGGGTAAGGGTTTCGGGCGGACCGCGATTCTCACGCTGGACCGGTGAAGGCGCGGCGACGGCGAATTCTACCTGTCATTTTTGACAGTATTCGGCGGGTGGTTTGACGGTCAGAGTGGCATGGGAAAGAGTAGCTCGCCCTTCCCCGCAACCAACTGGATTTGAAAATCCCGGGCCGGGCATTCGGCGGCGAAGCTCGTCCGGCGCGGACTGTTGACTTCCATCGCCACGCGACAATGATCAAACTTTTACCAAACCTGAAACTCCGGCGAAAACTGCTGCTCGCCATGGCTCCCCTGGCGCTGATGGTGGTCGTAGCCGAGGTGTATTCAACGATTGAAACCAAGGCGATAGACGACCGGTACAGCAATTTAATTGAAACTAAAGTTAAGGGACTACGAAACCTAGCGGAGGCGAGAAGCCACACAAATCGATTCGGTTTTTTCCTGTACGAGCTTGTCGTTGAGACTAACCCTGATCGCAAGCAGGTAATCGACGGGGTTCTGGAAAAAACCCGGGCCGATTACCAGTCGGTGAATTTGGCAGCAACCCAGGAAAACCCCGACCTCACGGATAGAATCGAAGCCGCGGCGGGGCTTTTCGATAGAGCGGTAATGGATGCACGCCCTGTGCGGGTGGCGGCCTTGGCCGGCAACAATGAGAAAGCCATCAGCCTTCTTCATGGAGGCGTGGATCAGGAATTGCAACAGGCGCGCCAGGCCGCTATCGAACTGACGGAACAGCTGCAAAGGGAGATTGACCAGCGATCCTACGAGCTGACCAGAAACACGCGTCACGCGATCCTGGTTACATGGTTAGTGATTGGCTTCGGCCTCATAGTGTCCTTGGCCGCGGCTTTCTATATCGTGCAAACGGAAGTGGTGGAGGAATTGTCGTCCTTGCAGGGCAGCATCCGGGACCTCGCTGACGGGAAACTGGACCAACCCATTCTCTATCTCGATCGCAAGAACGAAATCGGGGAGATCAGTCGCGCCGTGCGAACACTGCAGGGCGCTGCACGCGAACGCGAGATTCAAGGCTGGGTGAAGAGTGAGGTGGCCGCAACGCTGACACGGATTCAAGCGGCGGAAAATTTTGAGCCTTTCGCGCAAGCATTGTTGTCGAGCATCTCGGAATGCATCCCACTGGTTTATGGAAGCCTCTATCTGGCTGATAAAAACAACGCGCATTTCAGGCGAGTTGGCGCTTTTGCGATCGATGATACCGCTAGCCATCGGGAGTTCGCTCTAGGCGAGGGCCTAGTGGGACAGGCGGCAGTTGAGCGCCGCGTACTGACGGTCACCGCTGGAGAGCATCTTCAAATTGCTGCCGGGATGTCCATGCTGAAGCCCGGAAGTTTGCTATTTCTGCCAGTAATTAACCAAGATGCCGTCACGGCGGTAGTGGAGCTGGCACCGGTTTCACCCTTGGCCGATCGCCAACATGCCCTGCTCGAGGCGATTTTGCCGTCCGTGGGGCTAAGCGCCGAAATCTTGTCCGGCAATATCGCGACGAGAGAGCTTCTGAAACAGACTCGCGCTCAGGCAGAGGCGCTGGCCGCCTCGGAACAGCAGATCATGGCGCGCAAAGAGGAATTGGAGAGCATTAACCAGGCGCTCGAAGCGTCTGAGGTGGAGCTTCGGCGTGCCAAGGATGTAGCCGAGGAAGCGACGAAAATCAAAGCAGATTTCCTCGCCAACATGAGCCACGAAATTCGCACGCCTATGAACGCCATCATCGGCATGTCTCACTTGACGTTGAGGACCGAACTCAATACACGGCAAAGAGATTACGTCCGAAAGATTCAAATGTCCGGCCAGCACCTGCTGGGCATCATCAACGACATCCTGGATTTCTCGAAGATCGAGGCGGGGAAGTTGTCGGTCGAAAACATCGACTTCGATCTGGAAAAGGTTTTAGAGAACGTCAGCAACCTGATCTCCGAGAAATCCTCGGCCAAAGGATTGGAACTAATCTTCGATATTGAACCTTCGGTTTCCACCCAGCTCAAGGGCGATCCACTTCGCTTGGGACAGATTCTCATCAACTTCTGCAACAACGCCGTTAAGTTCACGGAGACTGGCGAGATCGTCGTGAAAGCCCGAGTTCAGGAGAAAAATGAGGACGGCCAGCTAGTTTGCTTTTCGGTCAGCGACACCGGGATGGGTCTCACAGAAGAGCAAATGGGCCGTTTGTTTCAGGCATTTGAGCAAGCCGATGCTTCGACAACGCGTCAGCACGGCGGCACCGGACTGGGACTCGCCATATCTAAGCGGTTGGCACAACTGATGGGCGGCGATGTTGGAGTCAGCAGCGAAGTGGGTAAGGGAAGCACGTTCTGGTTCACCGCTCGACTCGGAAACGGGACATTGTCATCGCGCCCAACTTCCAGGCTCGAACTGCGGGGGCGCCGCGTCCTGATCATTGACGATAATCCGCAGGCGCGCGCTGTGTTGTCCAGCATGCTAACCAGTTTGACTTTTCTTGTACATGAGGCTCCCTCAGGACTGGAGGGCATCGAGATGGTGCGACAAGCCGCGGCAATCGGCGAGCCGTACGAGATTGCTTTTGTCGACTGGCAAATGCCGGGCCTTGATGGCATCGAGACAGGCAAGCGCATTCGTGCCCTGCCCAATCTCGCCGTCCGGCCGCAATTAGTCATGGTTACTGCCTATGGGCGCGAGGAGGTCCTCAAGCAAGCGGAGGAAAACGCTTTTGCCAACATTTTAATTAAGCCGGTTACTCCATCTATGTTGTTCGAGTCGGCCATCGCGGTGCTGGGTGCCGATCCCGAGAGGGAGTACGAGACGCAGGCTGCTCCGGCTCTTGAACTTTCGCGCTTGCGCGGGGCGCGAGTCTTGCTCGTGGAAGACAATGAACTCAATCGGGAAGTAGCGCTTGGACTGCTCTCTGACGCAAATCTCGCTATCGATGTAGCTGAGAACGGGCAAGTTGCCGTCCAGATGACCGCTGCGGGCAAATACGATGCGGTCCTGATGGACATGCAAATGCCAGTCATGGATGGGATCGCGGCGACGCGGGCGATCCGTTCGAATCCGCAACTTCGCACCTTGCCAATTATTGCCATGACTGCCAACGTGATGGCCCACGATATCGAGCATTGCACTGAGGCTGGCATGAACGATCATGTCGCCAAGCCCATTGATCCGGATGCATTGTTTGCAGCACTGCTTCAGTGGATTAAGCCGCGCAATTCGGAGAGTTCTTCGAATGCATCTGCGCCTCCGGTCTCGGTTCTGGCCGCGTCGTCTGCGGCTTCTGACTCCGATGAGTTGGTGATTACAGGGATCGACACTAAGTCAGCGCTGAGGCGTACTGGCGGAAATCGCCGACGTTACGAGTCTCTGCTACGCAAATTCGCAGAGCCGTCCGCGGGAGCAGTGGAGGACATTCGGGCCGCTCTCGCGGCAGGCGACACTTCAACAGCTGCCCGCGCGGCACACTCCATGAAAGGCGCCGCGGCGAATCTTGGGGCAGCTGGATTGGCAGAGGCTGCTGCGAAGGCGGAGACAGCGGTCACCACAGGACAGAGTGTCGAAGAGGCCTTACATACGCTTGCCATTTCGTTTGAGAGCGTAGCGGGAGCCATCAACTCGGCACTTCCCATCGAACAATCTGGCACAGCGGCGGCGGGTCCGGCTCCAGACCCAGCGGATCTCGCCACCGTGGTCGAACCCTTGAGCCGGCTGAAGGTATTGCTGAAGAATGACGACGGTGATGCCGCGGATTACATACTTGAGGTTGGGCCGAGCTTGTCGAAGGTCTTGACCGCTGCGGAGATCAATACTCTTACCGGGTTGGTTGGCAATTTCAATTTTGAAGCTGCACTAGTCTCTCTTTCAACTATTGCCGATCGTCTGTCTCTCAGATTGGAGTGAAGAAAATGTCAGAACCACTGGCGCAAAAGTCGATCTTGATTGTGGATGATACGCCCATCAATATCGGCGTAATTTCCGGGGCGCTGAAAGACTCGTACAGGACTAAAGTTGCCACAAACGGCGAGAAGGCTTTGGCTATTGCTTCGGGTGAAGATAAGCCAGACTTGATCTTGCTCGACGTCATGATGCCGGGCATGGATGGCTATGAGGTTTGCCGCCGTTTAAAAGCAAATCCGGAAACGAGAGATATCCCCGTAATCTTTCTTACAGGCCAGACAGGAACTGACGATGAGACGAAAGGATTCGAAGTCGGAGCTGTAGACTATATTCATAAGCCATTCTCTGAAGCCGTTGTGAAAGCGCGCGTGCGTACCCATCTCATGCTCCGTGCCGCGCACGAGCAGATAGCGCAGCAACTGCAGGCCATCAATATTGAGCTGGAGATGGCCCGCCAAATTCAGCTGTCCATCCTGCCGCGCAATACTCCAAAGCTCGCAGGCCTCGATATCGTCGCCCGTTACATTCCCATGACGTCGGTGGCCGGCGACTTCTACGATTTCATCACCGTCGACGAAAAACACGTGGGGATTTTAATCGCTGACGTTTCGGGACATGGTCTTCCATCCGCACTAATCGCTTCGATGTTGCAGGTGGCGCTTACTGCTCAAGTCGCACATGCTTCCGACCCAGCGCGAGTGTTGTCAGGCTTGAACCAAGCGTTATGCGGAAAGTTCGAGCAAAATTTTGTGACGGCTGCCTATGTGTTTGTAGACATGGAGAAAAGAGAGATAACCTACGCTGGCGCGGGACATCCTCCACTTTTGTTCAGGAGCAAATCCAGCGGGAAGGTCAGCGAAGTGTTGGAAAACGGCTTGTTTTTAGGGATGTTCCCGGAAGCAACGTTTACTTGCTTGCGGTTGCCGATCGAGGCCGGTGACCGCGGCATCCTTTACACCGACGGAATCGCTGAAACAAAGAACCCGGCGCAGGAAGAATTTGGCACTGCACGTTTGAAACAGTTTATCGAAAAAAGCGACGGGCTCCCAGTTGATCATTTTGCAGAAGGACTTCTCGAAGAGCTGTCACGCTGGTCAGAGCAGCCCCAGGGGCAGGGGCAGCAAGATGACATCACCGTCCTAACGATAGATTTCAATAGTCCGTGATGAGCATTAGTCCTCTTCGATGCGAGAGCAGTCACGGAAGAGATTCTAGTTCCAGCCGTACTTCAGCTTTGCTTTCTCTCAGGGTGGAGGATCGAGGAGCAAGTCGGTTCTGATCTTTTGCGATGGCAGGCCAAGTCTCTTCGGGGATGCTCAGGAAGGCGCTGACTGCTTGCGGGTCGAATTGCGTGCCCGAGCACTGACGGATGATCTCAATTCCTGACCTGAACGACGAGGCCTTGCGGTAGGGCCGGTCGGAAGTGATGGCATCGAACGAATCCGCCACGGCGAAGATTCGTGAGCTTATCAGAATTTCAACGCCCTTGAGTCCTCGCGGATAGCCACCGCCGTCGAAGCGTTCGTGATGCGTTAAGACAATTTCCGCTGCGTCCGCAAGAAAAGGAATGTCCTTCACGAGATCGAAGCCGATTTGGACGTGGCGCTGCATGAGCTTCCATTCGTCCGGGGAAAGAGGCCCGGGCTTGAGAAGAATGCCGTCGGGAATCCCCAGTTTTCCAATATCGTGCAGGTGCGCCCCTCTGGCCAGGCTTCTCAACTGTATTTCGGACCACCCCATGGCGCGCGCAATTTCGATGGAGTAATTGCAGACGCGTTGAGAGTGGCCAGCCGTTTCATTGTCGCGGAGATCAATCGCCGCACCCAGCGCCTGCAAAGTATCTTCATAGTTGAGCTCGATCTGCTGCAGCGCCTGATGAAGCTGTCCAGTGCGCTCAACAACCATTTGTTCGAGACGCTTGCTGTAGTTTTCGATCTGTTTTTCGAGGTGGCGCTTATGAAGAACTCGTTCCAGGCTTGCAACGACGGCGCTTTCTCTGAGGGGTTTGACCAGGTAATCGTCAGCTCCGGAACGCATGGCCTGAACTCCGACTTCAAGATCGTCCACGCCCGTGGTGAGTAAAAAGGCGATATGGGGATGGGACTGGCGAACGCGTGCGAGCAGTTCCAGGCCACTAATGCCGGGCATTTGAAGGTCAGAAATTACCGCATCAAATGTCTCGCGTCGCAGAGCTACAAGGGCTTCTTCGGCGTTACAGGCTGAAGTGCAGTGAAAAGCGGGGGGAGCGAGGATTAAGGCGAGAAGCTTGCAGGCGGCGGGTTCGTCGTCGACGGTGAGGATACGTATAACAGGGCTGCGATCGGGCTCTGACGCAGCCGCAATTGTTTCGTCAACGACGGGAGAACGGTGGTCAGCAATGGCCATGGACATTGGGCGCCTAAGCGCTAACTCAGCACCCAGGGGCCTGTTTTCTCGACAAAACGGAATCCGAAGTGGCGAAGCGGAGCGGCCTTTGTGTCCGAATGGACGACTTTCGCTTTGCCTACATAGTTTATTCCGGAAGTCGTGAGATAGACTTCGACAATCGAATCGACTGGTAATTCTGTCGTGCAGGTGCATAGAAATCCGCTGAGGCTCACATCTTCGGTGTTCGTGTCCTGTTCAATTTTGTTTCCCAGCTTGTCGATGCCGCGCAGCTTGAGCGGAACACGCAAACGCACGCGGACTTCCGAGCGAGGGATGAAGCGGCGTACCTTGGTGAGCTGGGTGAGGCAAGCTCGCAAGGCGTCAAAGTCGATGGGCTTTTCGAAATAAGCGCAAGCTCCAAGCTGTTTGCAGTGATCTTTGGTTTGTCCGCCGGCCTCGCCACTGACGATAATCACGGGAATCTTTTGCGTGTGGCTGAAAGCCGTGAAGGTTTGAAGGAGCTCATAGCCGGAATAATTTGGCATGCGAAGGTCCAACAAAATGGCGTGGGGCTTGTGTTCGAGGGCGAGAGCCAGTCCTTCTTGGGGCACGCCGGTGTCAATGACTTCAAAGAGGTCGCTCAATTCAAGACGGATGAGGCGTCGAATCGCCTCATCATCATCCACAACCAACAACTTATCCATCGCGGAATTTCTCCTATCTCCCCGGTTGAATGCTAGTTCCGACCAATTCGGTCAATGACTCTGGAGCGAGCGCTGGGCTCTTGCCGCCGTCAATTACTTCGCGGACCTTGCGGATAAGGACCTCTTCTATAAAAGGTTTGTGCAAGAGATGGATTCCTGGATCGAGAACTCCATGCCCCGCGATGAAACTGTCGGTATAGCCGGACATATAAAGGATTTTCATCCCCGGCTGGCGAAGTAACAGATTTTCGGCCAAGATGCGGCCGTTGATGCCAGGCATGACGACATCGGTGAGCAAGAGGTCAAAAGCTCCTCCGAAACGAGCGGCGACTTGCAGGGCGTCCTCGCCGCTCTCCCCGGACAGGACACGGAATCCCCTGGATTCAAGAAAAGTTTTTGCGAGCTTGCGCAAGGGTTCGGAGTCTTCGACAAGAAGAATCGTTTCGGTGCCGCGCAGATTTTCTGGAGAATCGATTTTGAGATCATCGATGACGGGTTGACCAGCGTGCCGCGGGAGGTAAATTTGGAAAGATGTGCCCTTGCCGACGATGCTTTCCAGACCGATGTAGCCGTTGCTTTGTTTGACGATGCCGTAAACGGTGGCGAGTCCCAGCCCCGTGCCTTTTCCCAACTCCTTGGTTGTGAAAAACGGTTCGAAAATGTGGGTGAGCGTGGCGGGATCCATGCCTGTACCAGAGTCGATGACAGCGAGGAGAACGAAGCTGCCGAGTTTGGAGCCTGGGTGACTCCGCACATAGGTCTGGTCTAACTCCACGTTCGAGGTTTCGATTTTGAGTTTTCCGCCCATGGGCATGGCGTCGCGGGCGTTGACGGCCAGGTTCATGATGACTTGCTCGATCTGACTTTGGTCGGCTTTCACATTGCCTAGCTCGGGATCCAGCAATAGGGACACTTCAGTGTCTTCGCCCAAGAGCTGGGGAAGCATTTTCTCCATGTCGGCGGCGAGCGTATTGAGGTTCAGGACGGCAGGGGATAGGACCTGCTGGCGGCTGAAGGCCAGCAATTGTTTGGTTAGAGAGGCGGCTCTTTGTCCGGCCTTTTCAATCTCCAAGGCATGCTCAGCCTGAGGATTGTTTGCTCCTAACTCCCGCTTGAGGACTCTGCTGTAACCGATGATCACACCAAGAAGATTGTTGAAGTCGTGGGCTATGCCGCCTGAGAGACGCCCAATTGCTTCCATTTTTTGCGCCATGCGCAGTTGTCTTTCGAGAATTCGTTTTTCTGTAACGTCTTCTGCAAATGCCTCAAAGTAGGCCAGCGCTCCGTTTTCATCGTTTACGCGTCGGCCGGAGCAGCGGACGGTGATCGGCGTGGCGTCTTTTCGCTTCCATTCCATTTCCAGGTCTTTGATTTCTTCCGTGCGGGTGAGGAGTTCTGTTAAGCGCTGATATTCCTCGGAGTGCCCAAAGATTTCACTCGGCAGATCTTTGCCTAGCAATTCTTCGGTCGAATCGTACCCGAGCATTTTCTGGAGCGCCGGATTTACTTGGAGGAACCGGCCGGCAGTGTTTGCACGATAAATTCCATAAGGTGCGTCTTCGACAACCGACCGAAAACCCGTTTCCAGCCGGCGCAGAGTCTCCTCGGCTCTCTTTCGCTCAGTGACGTCGCGATTCACGATGATCAGCTTTTCTGGCTTACCATCGGCATCTTGGATCACACTGGAAGTCGATTCCAGCACCAGCCACGCGCCATTCTTGTGGCGAAGGCGGTATTCCAGCGTTTTCCCGACACCCGTGCGGCGGGCCTCCGCAGCAGCATTCTTAACGCGCTCACGATCTTCGGGGTGAATCTGCTCGAAACCAGAAGAGGCTTGCAATTCTTCTTGCGAATATCCAAGAACCTTTTGATAGGACACACTGTTGAAAATCCGCTTCCCGTCCATATCCACGACGGCGATCATGTCGGCAGCGTTCTCGCTAATCAGGTGAAACAATTCTTCCCGGTCGACGAGCTGACGGCGGATTCGATGAATCAACAGGTACTGATAGATGGTGTAGAGATCGAAGAGGAAAACCAGGCCCACAAGCCCTCGTATGGCTTGAGGAAAAACGTTTTGCGAGTAGAAATCTTGATGAACGTGAGCGTTAGGAAGAAGAAAGGAGGCGAGGCCGCCCGTTAGTAGGAGCGTGATAATGGCGGCGGCCGCCCATAGCCACCACTCGCGCCGCTCGATCCGACGGAAATTTGCGCGGATGTCGTTGGTCTGCGTGCCTGCCCGATGGCGCAGAGTTTTTGGCTGTTGCGGTTTCAAGAATCACCGAGCGGAGTCCACTCCTGCTCTCAGGGCCAACTATTTTGGTGGCTCAATCTGAGCTTGGTTGTGGGCCGCAAAACCTTCCAGACTGTACTTGCACGAAGCTATCCATGTGGCTACTTGCTTTCGACATACGGACTCCACCTAAGGCACTGAAACGCAAGGGGCTATCTTCGTCTGAAGTAGGGAGGAGAAGAATCGCTTAGAATCCCTGCACCATCGCCGTCGCGAAGTACCGGTTTGGAACAGCTTAGAGCGTAAGGGTCTGTTTTAGGACGAGCGATTGATGGAGATAAGGCTACTGATTTTGGTCTGGAAAGTGGATCTTTCCAAAGAGGGAAGCTTGCTTAGCTCTTGCAGAACTCAGTGAATCCTACTGGACAGCAGCGCTTGCCTCGGTGCATCCCGCGCCCGACGGGTCATAGCGGATCACGCCTACTTGATCGGTGCAAAACATGCGTTGACCCGAGCTTCCGACAACGAGCGGCGTTCCAGTGATCGTGTACGCGACGGATGGCGTAGCTCCGTCGCCTGTCCAGACAAGTGAGTAACCGCTCTTCGTCCCCAGTGCGATGCTGTCATCGATCAAGCACGCCGAGGTCGGAGTTGCGTTGCATGGGTTCGCTCCTCCCATGTCCGCTAAGTTCACTGGAAATCCGACACTCCCATAGGTAGAGGAATAGGTGATGGCGGCGGTGTTGATCATGCGAAGAGAGCTGACGGCCGAGGCTTCATTGGCCTGCATCCGCGACCGCAAATAACTGGGGATGGCTATCGCCGAGATGATGAGGATAATGGCGACCACAATGAGCAACTCGATCAACGAGAAACCCTTCTGGTTCTTCATGAATTCCCCTAGGTAGTGCCTAGTCCGGCAGCGCATGCTGATGCGGTGGAGCCGAACTCCCCAAACGCAGGAACTCTATCACCATGATTGGTTTGCTTTCAAGTAAATTTAGAGCCTGTCAAGTCGTCGGTGATGTGATTCCGAGTTGTCGCGATATGATAGAGGCATCCCGGCAGGAGGATTTAGAAACCCATGCCGATTCAAAAGGTATTGCAACTTGGCGACCCACGATTGCGCGAGATTGCGAAGCACGTGGTCGATCCGAGCAGCGCGGAGACTCGAGTGCTGGTCATTGATCTTGCAGATACTCTTGCCTATTGGAAAACCACGACCGGGTACGGACGTGCGATTGCTGCACCGCAAATTGGCTCATCTCTGCGAGTGATTTTTCTCCAACTGCCCGGAGCCGAGCCGTGGCCGTTTGTGAATCCACAAATTACTGAGCGCAGCGAAGAAAAAATCGTGGTTTGGGACGCTTGCTTGAGTTTCCTTTCCATTTTCATGCAAGTAGAGCGACATCGTGAAATCACAGTGAAGTACCAAGATTTGCGCGGCGAGTGGCACGAAATTGAGGCAGACGAAGAGAGAAATCTATCTGAGTTGCTGCAGCATGAGATTGATCATCTCGATGGGATACTCGCCGTTGATCGCATCACGGACATCCGCACTATGTGTACTCGCGAAGAATTCGAGAAAAGGTACCGCGACGGGAGTCCCTACGCGACAGTCGCGGAGAGCAAAGCGGCCGGGTAGCGGCGGTTAGGGTTCGAAGATGAAAGAGACGAAGACGAACGTTTTGGCGTACACCTCTATGGAGAGCCCAATCGGTCCTCTGCTTCTGGCTGGGGATGATCGCGGCCTTCGATTGGTTTACTTCGTCAATGGCCGGCGACCCATGTCGCCGCGTTGCGACTGGGTCGAGGACAAAAAGCCGTTCAAGGAAGTCATTCACCAGCTGGATGCGTACTTTGAAGGAAAACTACAAGACTTCGATCTTCCTCTCGTCCTCGATGGCACTGAATTTCAACTCCTTGTCTGGAGCAACCTGAAGGAGATCCCCTATGGCGAAACAATCAGCTACGGCCAGCTAGCCGACCGCATTGGCAGTCCCAATGCCGCGCGCGCTGTGGGATTGGCGAACGGTTCTAATCCCATACCGATCATAATTCCGTGCCACCGCGTTATCGGGAGCAGCGGGGATTTGACTGGATTCGGCGGTGGCCTTCCCATTAAAAAGAAGTTATTGGCATTGGAAAGCAGGCAGCTGAGTTTTCTTTAAGAGCGCGGCACTCGCGTTTCTCGTGTTGACCTGCGAAGGCCGTCTTTTTCGCTAACTCCGCGATCAGTATCGCCAGCTTTTCACGTCCGCTCCCGCCGGTGCTGTTTTCTCGATGCGTTCCAAAATCTTGGGCAAATATTGCGTGTTGTAATGCAGTCTCGAAAGATAATTAGGCAGAGTGGGATCTCCGTTCCAGCAGTGTTCCGCGCGCTCTCCGTATTTCACTTCGCCGTCGTATGACGGGTTGGCAGTCGTTTTTAGAAAATCCTCAACCAAATACACAGCATCGTTTAAAAAGTAGTTGTCGGCGCTGCCGCAGTAAATGTGCAATTTACCCTGCAACTTGGGTCCAAGGGTTGGCCAATCGCGGCGAAGCATCGCGCCGAGGTCGTAGTGTTCCTTCCAATATGCTGCGACGGCGTGATCAATCTCGCCTGTTTCCTTGTTGAAGATCGGTATGGGATAGCCGTCGGCACCAGCGGGGGAATAAACCGCTTGCCAGATATCAAACTGTTCGCCGGAACGGGAGTGTGAGCCAAGAGCCAATTCGTATTGATTGATACCTTGGATAGAGACTAGGGTCTGCCCGAGATAATTTCGCATACCGGGTTGCGCGACGCGTGTGTGCGGGCCTTCGTGGTAGAACGCGTTCTTCTCGTCATAGATATTGACGTGCGTATAGGCGCGAAAATCGACCGGATCAGGGCAAGCGATAAACGCGCCATTGTAATGGTCGGGATAAAACATCTGCACCGCGATCGATTCCCAGCCGCCCGTGGACCCCCCGTAGAGAAAGCGCGCCCACCCTTGGCCGATGCCGCGAAATTGTTTTTCAATCGCGGGGATAAGCTCGGTTTCGATAGCGTCGCCGTACGGACCGAGATTGGCAGAGTTCACGGCATACGAATCGTCGTAGTAGGGATTGGCGTGCTGAAGCTTCACTACCATGTAGCGGGGAAAAGTCGGTGCGGTCCACTGCTTGTAAAACTTATAGGCCTCTTCTTGTTGTATGCGGTTGTAACCGGAAATGTGAAACCGTTCGCTGTAGTCGGGCTTCAGGTTTGGGTCGGGCGGCTCTGTACGAAAGCCGTCGAAGTCGTGGACAAAGTGGTCTTCGAATACCATCACTGGAAAATGCGCTTGAGGATGTTCGTCGAAACCATCGGGGACGAGGATTACCGCGCCGATATACATCGGCCGGCCCCAGAATTTCGTCAGCAGCGCGGATTGAATTGTGATGTGCCGGATAAACTTGGTGTCTTTCGGCGCTTCGATGGGAGGGATCTCTTGGTCGAGAAGAATTGATATCGGAGTCGAATCCGCTCTTAAGGTAATTTTCTGAGGTTTGCTATACAGGTTTCCGGGAGCGATGTTCCAATGCTGCCCCTCACCGCGATCCATTGGGAGCTTAACCGTGTGGCCGTCGGAGCGATGAAAGGTTTCGTAGCGGTGGAGTACTGCCTGAACATAGTATTCGCCGGCAGGAACGTCTCGGAGATGCCGAACGGGATAGCCGTAAGCGTTATCGTTCGTAACCACGATTGGCTGGCCAGGAGCGAGTGCATCCACGTCGACGCCGAAAAGAATCTGCGTCTTGACCGAGAGATCAATCTGCATGCGAGGTTCCTGCGACGGGTCGGTGGAGAGCAAAACGAAGACCCGGCCATCGAGCGGCTGCGCGCTACGCTCTTTGGTAAACGAGACAGAGAATTGTGGCCCATCCGCAGGTGCCGGATGCGCGAACAGTGGAGGTGCAGCTACGAAACTCGCGAGGAACGCCAATGCAAGATGGAGCCTGCAGCCTGTAAAAATATTCATTCGTATGCCTCTATGGTGTGGGATGCGCGCAAGAGAATAGCTTCTTAGGCTGGCGAAAGACAGAAGATTTTACTGAGGGGCTCTAAGCTATAGTAGGAAAGTCGACGACCACGAGGGTCATATCATCGTCTTGAGATGCACCGGACGCGCGTGCGGACCAACGCGCGATTTCGGCGAGAAGTGCATCTGCAAGCGCAGTTGCGTTCAGGCGGGAATTCGATTCGAGAAACTTCGTGCAGCGGACAATTCCAAACTCTTCGCCCGTAGTGCTCTTGGATTCCGGCAAGCCGTCGGTGTAGAGCAAGCAGCGGTCCCCGTCTCGCAGGGGGATTTCGATCGATGAGTATTCCGCTTCGGGAAACATTCCCAAGAAAAGTCCGTTTTGTTCAATGGCCTGCGCCCCAACTTTCGAATGGCTTCTATACAACAATGGAGGATGTCCTGCGCCGGCGTACCGAATGATTTTTGTGTCGAGATCAACGTACAGGTACGCGGCGGTGACGAAGTGATCTTCAAACTTTCCGCAGAGGGCCTGGTTCAGGCCAGCAATAACACGGGCCGGCTCTTGGGCGTGAGGGATCTGACCTGCAAAAGCGACCTTGAGCATCGATGCGATAAGCGCGGCGGGAACGCCATGGCCGGTAACGTCGGCGATGAGGATGCCAAGCTGATTGCCTTCGAGCACGAGAAAATCGTAGAAATCTCCTGCGACGGCGCTCATAGGAAGGTAGCGCGCGGCAATTTCGATTCCGGCAAGGCGAGGGACGCCGCGCGGAAGGATGGACGTTTGAATTCGCTCGGCAATCTCAAGTTCTTTCTGAATTGCGAAAAGACTCTCCTCCCTGGCGAAAATGCGGTGTGCAACGAAATACCCCAGAGTGCAAACGAAGAAAAGAAAACCTGCAGGTTCAACGTCGCGTCCTGGAACCAAGTGAAGACCGGTGAGAATTGCGTGAAGCACGAAGAGACCGAAAACGGCAAGCCCAACGGCGACAACACGTAGTTCGAGTGGGAGCCGGCCGGGTGGGCGGAGAAAGAACAGGAAAATGATCAAGAGAACCCACGAACCCAGAACAAGCAGGGCATTACCGATATCGACTGCCCTGCGGGCGATGCCGAATAGGTCGAGAGGAATTGCGAAGGCGGCAAAGACCAACTGCAACCCCAATGACCACAGGAAGAAGCGGCGCCAGCGAGCTTGCACGATTTCAAGAAACAAGAACGTGAGCGGCAAGGCGAAGGTAAACGTTATGGTTCGGGCGATGTGCTCGGCGACGGAGGCCGGAATGGCAAAAACAGAGACCAGCGGCGCCGCGCGCAGGAACTCGCGGATGGCATAAAGAAGGACAAACAGGCCGAAATAAAGCAGAGTGCGATCCGTGCTCTTTTTTCGAAAAAGAAAAATCCCCGTCGAGACAAGGCCTATGCTCAAAAGTATTGCTCCAATTCCTATGGAGACAATTGTCCAGCGCCATTCGTTAACAGAAATGGAGCTTTCGGCTGCCAAGTTAGCGGTGAGGACGTCAAGAAACATGGCAATTCTTATACTCGGTCGGCGAGGCTGTGACAAATGAGCGTTAAGGTGTGGATTTTGCTTGTACCTAGATGCGTGATAGAACGGAAGGCTGGTGCCGAGGAGGGAAGTGGTGGCCAACAAAAAGGTGAAGTGGGGCGTGTTGAGCACGGCGTCGATTGGTGTTCGCAAGGTGCTTCCTGGAATGCAGTCGGGCCAGTGGAGCGAGATCGTCGCCATAGCATCCCGCGATGGGAAGAAAGCCGAGGAGATCGCACGCAAGCTGCGCATTCCCAAAGCCTATTGGTCTTACGAAGAACTGCTCGCCGATCCGGAGATCGAGGCGATTTATAATCCGCTGCCGAATCACTTGCACGTACCGTGGTCGATTAAAGCCGCGGAAGCAGGGAAGCACGTCTTGTGCGAAAAGCCGATTGGCCTGAACGTGGCTGAGGCGAAAGCATTGCTTAACGCGCGTGACCGCACTGGCGTAAAAATCGGAGAGGCGTTCATGGTGCGCACGCACCCGCAATGGCTGCGTACACGCGAACTGATCCGCTCCGGGCGAATCGGCGAGTTGCGCTCGATCATAGGCGCATTCAGCTATTTCAATCGCGACGCCGCGAATATTCGTAACGTGTTGGATTGGGGCGGCGGCGGCCTCTACGACATCGGCTGCTATCCCATCACGACGTCGCGGTTTATCTTCGGCGAGGAGCCGACGCGAGTCATTGGCCTCGTGGAAAGGGACCCTGAGTTTACTACCGACCGTTTGGTCTCTGTGATTTTAGACTTCCCGACAGGGCAATCCATTTTCACGTGTAGCATGCAACTCGTTCCTTATCAGCGCATGCAATTCCTAGGCACCAAAGGGCGTATCGAAATTGAAATCCCCTTCAATGCACCGAACGACCGTCCCTGTCGAATTTTTGTGGATGACGGCCGCGACGTCCACGGCGGCGGCGTAAGTACAGAAACTTTTCCCACATGCGATCAATACACCATTCAAGGAGACGTTTTTTCGCGAGCTATCCGCGGGGATGGCGAAGTTCCTGTTTCGATCGAAGACGCCATTCGGAACATGGCGGTTATAGAAGCAATCTTCCGCTCCGCCGAAACGGGAAGGTGGGAGAGGCCGTAGCGCGACTTCGTGCCGTCAACCAGCTGAAACATCCGGAACGGCTACGAAGTCTTTGCCGCGCCAACTCAACGGTTCAACACGGCCAACAACAAAAGCCCACGACAACGCTCCTGCCAGCAAAACCCCGGCAGTCACCGCAAATGCCCAGAAGAAATGGCCGGTTCGTTGCACCACAAAACCCGTAAGCGCGGGAGCGATGATCCCGGCGAAATTCCCCGCGCAATTTTGCAGGCCACTCCATTTGCCCGCGGCCAGCGGCCCCGCAATGGTCTGCGTAATCGCCCAAAGATTCGAAGTGCACAATCCTGCACTAGCGCAAGTCAAAAAAAGAAAGAGAGTGGCGAGTCTCTCGTCAAACGCGAACACCACAACCGCAAGACAGAAAATGGAAGCAAACCCGAGGCCCATCGAAGCAAATGTCTTTCGCACACGGGTAGGTGTGCCACCGCGCAAAATCCACAAATCCGAAATCCAGCCCGACGCGAGCGCCGAAAGCGCCAGAATTAGATAAGCTGCTCCCCCGACGCCGCCCATTTTCTGCATCGAAAAATGCCGCTCGCTGACCAGAAAAGACGGCAACCAGGTCAACAGAAAATAGGAAAGGTAATTGAAGGCAAAGAGCCCCAAGAACGTGCCCCATGCGGAGCGTTGCTTGAGAATTTCAAAGATACTGGGCATCTGCGCTTCGGACGAGACCACCAGTCCCGGACCCGTTGGCATCCATTTCTTCCATGGCGGCAGCCAGAGCAGGCTGAACAGTCCGAGAACGACGAAGAACGGCCTCCATCCATATTTCCCGATGAGCATCGCTCCGAAAAAAATCCCAAACGCCGGCCCCCCAGCGATACCTGCGGAAATGAATGAGTTGGCGCGCCCGCGCAGTGCCTCAGGGAAATGTTTGGCGAGTATTTTGCTATACGAAGGGAAAGCCACGGATTCTCCCGCGCCCAGGATAAGCCGCATGATAAGCAGCATTTGAAAACCGTGGACCACGCCCGTCGTAGCCGTGGCGATGGTCCAAACAAAAAAGCCGCTGGCAAGAACCCAGTTAACGTTAAAACGGTCGACCAGCCAGCCCGAAATGATTTGAAAGCCGGTGTACGTCCAGAAGAATGACGAAAGCAGAATGCCCAGTTGCCAGGGTGACAACTGAAGCTCCGTTTTGAGCAAAGGGGCGGCGAGGGAGAGACTGCCCCGGTCGATATAGTTGATAAACGTTGAGATCGCTAGCAACGCGGCTACGGGAGCTAGCGCCTTCGAAAGCTCGACTCCATTGAGTGGCTGCGGCGCGTGGGGCGAAACCGCCATCTTTCGGAACTCCTGCGAAGATCGGCTTGTTTAAGCGCGGCACAAGCAAGACCAATAATTCAGGCGACAGTCTGCCCTGAATTGCGAGTGGAAGCAATGAAAGCGAGGCGGGGAGAAACAGGCAGGATGCAACTTACCGCTGACGATGGCCGGTAAACAGGGAAGCGACTACCTGCGCTGGGGCGTAAAAGGCCAGAAGTAACAGGGAAGCTGCACCGTAAATCGTCAGCCTAAGCCTCATGTGTATAGAACACAAAATACCGCTAAATGTTGCGGTACTCCGACTTGGGGTTGAGCTAGCTACTTTCCGTCGCAAAATAGCTCGTTGTGAGTGAGCTATTCGTTTTTTGAGACCGTCTGATTCTGCGTGTACGTTTTGATTTCTGCGCTCGACCCGTTTACATCCCGAGTCGTGGCAGTGGGGACCTTAGGCCCGTTGTAGTGCCAGACAGCGCCCGATCTGGATAACGTTGTCCGCGATCACTCCAAGGCCAACCCATCGCTGCATACCTTCAAAGCCTCGGTACCGGCATCGATTCAATCCATGACGACGCTTCAACACGCTGATGCGCCCTTCGCATCCAGTCCGCCAGCGCTGCCCAGCTCGGAACCAGCGCGTTCTCTGCAGTTTTCTTCGCTCGCAGCTTTTGGTGCTCCGACTCGGCACCGCGACTCGTGTTACGCCCATTCCCTGGATGATCTTCTCATTCTTTAAACTGTAGAACCCCGCGTCGGCAGCGACCATTCGTGGTGCACGCCCGAACAGACGCTGATGTTGTTCGACCGCGGGAACCAGGAGTCGGCTATCCTCTGGACGTTCGGCGAACACCTCGTAGTGCGTGATGATCTGGTTCTCGGCTTCCTGCACCTTAACCATGTTCCCGAACTCGTTTGGCTTGCTCGCCTTCCCCTTGCGAATGATTTCCGTGTGCGGCTCGAAAAGACTCACGATCTTGTGCGGATATTTGGTGATTCCACGAAACACGCGCGCCTTGGTTTGCCGCACCACCTGTCGCAAACGCCCAGTCATCGTTTCCAAGATCTCCCGGAATCGTTTCAGTCGCGCTTGCCGGTGCCGAGCAAAATGCTGCATTTCTTCCAACACTCCTTCCGCTTGATGCACAATCTTTCGCGTTACACTCACCAGTTCACGATATCGCTCGACACGCCGTTCCTCACCTTCCGGTCCCTTCAGCCGCCCCGCCAAGGCGATCGCTATCACCTTCTTGTTTACACTGCGCATCCGATTACGAATCCGCTTTTTCAGCCCGCCGGTAGCCTTCTCGACCTTCTTCATGGTTCGCGTGAGCACGCGCGCTCCATCCCCTAATAAACTGCTGTCGGTCGGATAGTGAACATTCGTCTCCACCACCGTGGTGTCTACCCTCATCTTCCGTCCTTGCACCACGCCCCGCTCACGTGCCAACTCCATCAACCGTTCGTGTAGTTCTCCCATCACTTCGGGCCCGATGGCTTGACCCAATCGCGCCAGCGTCTTGGCATCCGGCACTTTCTCGTCCCCAACGCGGGTGAACGCGCGATAGACCAGATTCGCCCGTACTTCTCGCTCCAGCGTGTCGTAACTCCAGTTCCGCACATGCTTCAAGATCAGTAGCCGAAGCGCCACTTCCGCCGGTGTTTGGGTTCGTCCACGGGTACGGCTCTTCGGATGGCGCTTTCCTTGCGCATCGTACACACTCTCGACCAGTGCTGCGTCTTCCAGAAGTTGATCTACTTCTTTCATCCATGGTTCCCACAAATCTTCGATGTCCTTTGCCAGTCCGCTATGCCACAAACTTGGTTGCCGATGTCGAAGTTGGATCACCCTGCCTCCTTAATTTCTTCAGACGCAGCATCAACAGGAAAAGCTACATTTCAATGTTGTACAGACGAACGAAAGTTCACAAACAGGCACCACGATGCTCTATATTTGCGACGGAAAGTAGCTAGGGCGAACTATTGCAGGGTCAGATCGCCGGCCCCAACGTGCGCGTGCAGGTGATACTTGCCGTTGCCCTCTTTGTGAAAAGAGCGGAACAGCCCTCCGTGCGACTCGCCAAATGGGTTTGCTTCGAGGCCGCCGGAATAAACCGACGCGTCCACGCGTGAATAATCGCTGGCGTCGCCCACATCGATGATCAATTCACCGGCATGCAACTCCGCGTCCTTATCCCCGGTAATGTGATGAAGCTCCAGGTTTCCTGCGGGCATGCGGATGTAAAGGCCAGTCTTCTTAGGCACTTCGATGGTCACCTCAAGATCATTCTTTGGGCCGTCGCTGACGGTCAAACTTGAATAGTCTTTTGATCCTTCCATCTGGACCCGCATGTCCCCGGCGTTGTAAGCATTTCGACCAGAAACCCGCACGGTAATCTTGTTTTCCGCACTGCCAACAATGTGAAAACTCCCAGACTGCAGATATATCTTGAGCTTTCCGCCGGAGTTGAAATCCGCCGTAAACGGATGATTCTCAAAGTCTTTAACGTCGAGTTTGGTCTGTGCGGCACCCGACGCAACAGACAGTGCCAGCACAGCTGTCATCAAGAAAGGAGTACGCATGAAAACACCTCCGAAGCTCATGGAGTAAGTAACGAAGTTCCCCGCGGAAATGTTTCCAGTAGTACGAAATAAATCATTCTTTTATCCATTGGCAGCTTCCCAGCGAATTGCGGCGCTAACGGCTGCGGTGGATAAACGCGCTCCGGCCGTGCGAAGATGCTGCTGCGCGACTCAGGAGGCGCAAAGCATGGGCGACTCTGTCCCAGCCGAAGAGCCCGACTGGAAAAATCATGGCCTGCGCATCGTCCGCGCCGGCCAGTTGGACACCAATACGCCTCAAACGCCCGGCATGACTCGCGCTGAGGCTATATCTCACGCCAAAGTAGGCGCGCAGAAACTATGGGCCGGAACCGTGATCGTACATCCCAACGCCAAGACCGGTCCTCACCACCACGGCGAATTGGAAACGGTTATTTACGTGGTTCGGGGACGCGCACGTTTTCGGTGGGGAAATAATCTCGAATTCGTCGACGAAGCCGGCCCGGGCGATTTTGTATACGTCCCGCCCTATGTTCCTCACCAGGAGCTTAATGCGCGAAAGGACGAGCCAGTGGAAGCGGTCATCGTCCGAAGCGGCCAGGAACCTGTCGTGGTCAATTTGGATATCGCGAGTCCCGAGGACTGGCTCAATCCGGCGGAAGCTGACCCCTTCCACTCGGCTCCCGGTAGACAATAGCTCCCAACAGATGTGCCCAGATGATTTCCACGGGTCAGAATGGCCCGTGAATTAGGATTGGCGAAACGTGAGACCATCCAGTTGGGCGACTTCATAGTGCCGCACCCGCGTGTCGTAATCCGTCAAGAGCGCAGCCGCTTCGCTAGCCACAATGGCCGTCTCGCGATCTGATCCAGCAAAAGCCTCAATAGCCTGCAGAGATTGCCAGACCGTGCTAACGAGAATCTCGACCGAGTCTCCTTGTGACCGCACGAGGACGCTCGAGCACACGTACCCATTAAATGTTTGAAGTGACGGCACCACACTCTGCCAAAAGTGTTCCAGGTACTTGGTGGATTGAAGACTTGTAGTTCGAGCGGACCACAGACGAGCAATCATCCTGGGGATACTCCTATTGGTTTCCAACAACCACATTCCACGAGCGAATTTCCCATCGCTTTACAAGGCCGTTACGGACGTACGGATCATTGCGGACAAAATCTCGTGCAGGCGTTTCATCGCCACCGCGAAAAATCAACAGCGCTCCATCCGGCGGGTCAGTCAGTGCACCGGCTAGAACCAGTTCGCCTCGAGAATGGGCTTCTCGAGCGAGGCCCAGATGTTCCTCGCGGTAAGCGCCCCGCTGCGTAATGAAATCCGGCACGACTTCGCGATAGAAAAGGGCATAGTAAGCCATGGGCGTCTCCACCTTCATGATAGCTGAAAACGAAATCGTTCTGAACTCGGCAGCCGACGCGAAAACGGGGACTCAGTCGCAGAACAGCACTCGATCAAAATAGAAACGCGAACGCTCATCCTCCCGCGATGGAGGGGACGAGCAGAACGCGGTCGCCTTCCTTGAGCGTGCATCCTTCGCCGCCAAGAAAGCGAATGTCCTCTTCGTTGAGATAAACGTTAAGGAACTGGCGAATCTGTCCCTGCTCATCGCGGACATGGCGCGACAGATCAGGAAAGCGCGTGGTCAAGTCATTCAGCGCCTCGGCAATGGTTGTGGCACTACAGTCGATCTTTGGCGTGCCGGCGGTGAAGCGGCGGAACGCTGTGGGAATTTCAATGGTAACTGGCATTTCGAATCTATCTCCTTACTTCACGCCGGCAGTAGCCGGTGCGGCGTTAAATTGATTATCGAGGTACGCCTCGAATGCATCGAGGCGCGGCGCAATGGCTTCGCTGACAGGAAATTCCGCGGAAATGGCGTCGAGAGTCTTCAGACCGTTTCCAGTAATACAAACGACGGTGGTCTCATTGGCTCCAATTCGTCCCTGGCTGATGAGTTTTTGTGTTACTCCTGCTGTAACTCCACCTGCGGTTTCCGTGAAGATGCCTTCGGTCTCCGCAAGCAGCTTGATGGCTGCAACAATTTCAGGATCAGAGACGTCTTCCGCCCAACCGCCGCTCTCGCGCATGAGCTTGATCGCAAACGGTCCGTCGGCTGGATTGCCTATCGCCAGAGACCGCGCGATAGTGTTCGGCTTTTGCGGCTCAAAGCGCGCGAGGTTGCGCTTCACGCCATCGGAAATCGGCGAGCATCCAGTAGCCTGTGCTCCAAAGAATTTTACGGGCTTCGCTTCCACCCAGCCCAGCGTCACCAATTCTTTGAACGCTTTCGCGATCTTTGTGATCAGAGAGCCACCCGCCATCGGCACCACGACGTTGTCCGGTAAGCGCCAGCCGAGTTGCTCGGCGATTTCGTAACCGTGCGTCTTCGAGCCTTCCGAATAGTAGGGTCGCAGATTGACGTTCACCAAGCCCCACTTAAACCGGTCAGCGATCTGCGCGCAAAGCCGGTTCACATGGTCGTAGTTCCCGTTAATGCGCACAATCCGCGCGCCATAAACGGCGGTATTCAACACCTTCGCAGGCTCGAGGTCGGCGGGAATAAATACGCATGCGTCAAATCCCTGCTGAGCCGATTGCGCCGCAACCGCATTCGCCAAATTACCGGTGGAGGAGCAGCCTACAGTTTCAAATCCAAATCGGCGCGCGGCCACTAGCGCCGTGCCCACCACGCGGTCCTTAAACGACAGAGAAGGGAAGCACACCGCATCGTTCTTAAAATAAAGCTCGCCGATCCCCCAGTGCGACGCGAGTTTCCGCGAAGCAACCAGAGGCGTCCCGCCGACAGCGCTCGTAAGCGTAAAGTCTTCTGGAAGGGGCAGCAGCTCCGCATAACGCCACATATTAAACGTTCGGCCCGCCAGGTTCTCGCGGCGGACTTTTTTCTTTAGGGAATCGTAGTCGTAGGAAACTTCCAGAGGAGAGAAGCAATCTTCGCAGAAGGACTTCGGGGCATTTCCCCAGGTCTTGCCGCACTCCCGACATCGCAGTTCATATAGCTCAGACATCGCATTACCTTTCGACGCCCGGAGACCTTTGAGGTCATAGGCGCAAGCCTCGGCATCAACAAATCACGTGGGATTCGATTAGGGCAGCAGGGAGGTAAAACAAAAACCCCTCCGTGCCAAAGTGCTCGGAGGGTCTCAGAAAATCTTCTGGGATACTCTACAGCTCTTTAGCAGTTTTTTACGTGGAGCAAGTTGCCCTAAATCGCCACGTGTCGCCGCAACCGCAGCTTCTACCTTTATCCTAGATACCGCTGCATTTGTCAAGTGCAACCACCACGCTCCTTACGCCACACCTCGATACTGGTCGTCACTGACTTGTTCCAGCCAGTCGACCACCTTGCCGTCCTTCTTTTCCTGAATGGCGATGTGCGTCATGCCTGTGGTCGGCGCGGCTCCATGCCAGTGTCTCTCGCCGGGCGCGAACCAGACCACATCGCCCGGCCGAATTTCCTCGATCGGGCCTCCCCAGCGCTGTGCCCGGCCGCAGCCGGCCGTGACGATGAGCGTCTGTCCGAGCGGATGCGTATGCCATGCAGTGCGCGCGCTCGGCTCGAACGTTACGCAGGCACCTTGAACAAACGCCGGTTCGGGTGCCTGAAATAGTGGGTCGATTCGCACCGCGCCGGTGAACCATTCCGACGGGCCTTTTGCGGAAGCTTGCGAGCCAACCCTTTTGATTTCCAATAGAGCGTCCTCTCCTGATACTCGGCTAGGTTTTCAAAAGCGCCTGAACATAAGCGCGCTTCAGCGGGAGTCGCCGGAGGACTTTTCCGGTGGCGTCCTGGAGAGCGGCTGCGATCGCTGGAGAAGCGAGGGCGTTGGCTGCTTCTGAACCTCCGCCGTACGCGCCTACTTTCGGATTGTGAATGAGGACGACTTTGATTTCGGGAGTGTCCGTCATTTTGGCAACGGGATACGTATTCCAGTCGCGCGAAGTAATGCCGCTTTCATCGAACATAGCTTCTTCGTAGAGCGCATGGCTGATGCCCATCATGGCGCCGCCTTCGACTTGACGTTTTAGCTGAGCAGGATTGACGACGATGCCGGGATCCACGGCGATGGTGTATTTTTCAACGGCGATGGCACCAGTGCTGGGCGTGACGGCGATTTCGCACACGCAGGCCCAATAGGTTCCCGAGCGGAACATGGCAGAGACGCCGCGGCCGCGCACGGGAATTGAGCCGACAAATTTGGCGCCAGGGTTAGGCGAAGGGCGCGTTTGCCAGCCGCTCGCATCGCGAACTTGCGTGAGAACGTTGATGAGGCGCTCTTCCTTGGCGTGGTCAATTCGAAATTGAATCGCATCGGCGCCGGCGAGCGCTGCGGCTTCGCTGAAGGCGAGTTCGCGCGGATAGTTTTGCTGGTACTGGCCGGGCGTGCGCATGCTGTGATCGCGTAGGCCGACGGCGAGCGGCGAAGCCTTCTGTCCCACCTGAAACGTGCCGTGGCCGCGCTCGGCCACATTGGGAATGAGATCGTAAGACCAAGGATCGGACAAGAAGTTGGCCGTAGAGCCGGTGAATCCTGAGCCGTTTCCCGGCGCGGGCATGGTGGGAAGTCCAGCAAGGATAGCGCCGATGGGGCGATCATCCTGGAAGGCCGGCATGTAGTGGTCGATCTGGTATCCAGCGACTCTTCCTTTTTCGTCGAGAGCGAATTCGACATCAGCGAAAGCAGCTGGGGATTGCGTGGACCATTGCAAATCTTCGGCACGCATCCACTGAACGCGCACAGGTTTTCCAACAGCCTGGGACAGGAGTACGGCGTCGTCTTCTGCGCCAGAGTTGCCGCCGTTCGAGCGGCCGTAGTGGCCAGCACCGGGATGTGTGTGAACGATGATGTGATCGGGCGTGGTACTAAGCATCGTGGCGATTTCGCCGCGCAAGGCCTGGGGATTTTGATTGTGCGTGTGAATGTGGACTGTGCCGTCGGGCTTGACGTCTGCAACGGCAAGAGTGGGACCGATGGGGGCGTGTTTCATGTAGGGAAAGTGATATGTGGCAGATAGCTTTTTATGAGCTGAAGCGAGCGCCGCAGGTACATCCCCCTTGCTGGCGTCGCTTTTTGTAACTTGCGCAGTGGTCCAGTCAGCTTCTTTGCGCAGGGAATCGTACAGCTTTTCGTTGCCGGGCAGACCCTTCCACTCTGTCCATTTTGTGGCACTGGCTACCTGCTGCGAAGCTTGGATGGCTTCCCACTCGGTTGGCGCGACGACTCCGACGAGATTTCCTTTCACAACGACTTGCGAATTGGGAAATTTGGATTTGTCGAGCTGACCAAGGGAAACGAGCGTGGAGCCCAGCGTTTTCGGATGCACCATGCGTCCATGCAACATTCCGGGAAGGCGGATGTCGGTGGCCCAGGTTTCTTTTGCGGTGACTTTTGAGGTGATGATTGAGTTTCGGTGCGATTTGCCGATGACGGTGTAGGCACTGACAGGCTTCATCGGCGGATCGCCTTCGACTGTCAATCCCATAATGCCGGTCAGATCTCCGCTGACGGGAATGGTGAGTTTGAGCTGCTGATCTTTGACGAGGTCGCCGTAAGAAATTGTTTTGCCGCCGCCGGAGACGATGCCGTCTTTGACAGAGAGTTGATCTTTTGGGACTCCGAGGCGTTCCGAAGCGAGATCGAGAAGCGCTTGATAGGTGTAGGCAGCGGCTTTGCGGATGTTGGGCGTACCGCGGCCGAGAAAATCGAAGGCACCACTGCCATCGGGCGTTTGATCGGTGTGCCCTGCGACGACGGTGGTGATGGCTTCGAAAGACACGCTCAATTCGTCGGCAACGATCTGGCGATATGCCGTGAATGTGGACCCCTGACCGAAATCACTCTTGCCGGTGCGAATGAGGACGGTGTTGTCCGGATGTATTTCGATCCAGGAACTAAGTTGAGTCGGATCGAGAGAGTTCTTGAAGGGAGCCCCGGTGACTTTCGGGCCTTGGAAACGCTGAGCCTTGAGGAGGGAAGGACCGACGAATGCGATGCCGACAACAAGTGCGCCGCCAGTTTTGACGAATTGGCGGCGAGAGAGCGTCGCTTCATGTAACTTGACGGTTTTTTCAGCGGCGGTAGTCATGGCTTATTTCCCCTTTCCCATTAGCGATGCGGCGTGCTTTACGGCGTCAATAATGGCGGTGTAGCTTCCGCAGCGGCAGAGATGGGGCGATGGCCCGGAGGTGGTGAAGGCTCCCTTGATTTGCGCTGTGGTTGGGTTTGGGTTGCTCTCGAGGAGTTCGGTTGCGACGATCATCATTCCACTTTGGCAGAATCCGCAGAGAGGAGTCTGCTCCTCGATCCACGCTTGCTGGACTGGGTGAAGAGTGTCCTTCGCTTCCTCCGCCGATAGGCCTTTTTGCTTTGCCCATCTTGCAGGCAGCCCCTCGAGTGTGGTGATTTCCTGATTGGCCTTTATGGTGGAGATCGGCGTGACGCAGGAGCGAGTTTCTTTGCCGTCGATGAGGACGGAGCAGGCTCCGCATTGTGCGAGCCCGCAGCCGAACTGCGGACCGCTGAGTTGCAGATCGTTTCGCAAGACGTAGAGTAGCGGAGTGTCGTCAGGCGCCTGAACATCGCGTTGAACTCCATTCACGGTGATCTTGACCATAGCCAACTCCTTCTAAAGGCACGTTCTGGGTTCGATTCTACTCCCCAAAGCGCAGGAACTGATACGCCAGCTTCGGTGGGGTTGCGATTGAGCTCATTACATGTGAGCAAGCACGGCAACATCCAACTTGGAATAGTATTTCTTCACATCACCCGCTCCATACTTGGCACGGAATTTCTCAACCACAGACGAAACCTGGCTTTGATCCGTAACAGGAACACCCTGGAAATCAGCTCCTGCACCATGCGCGTCGATCCGAATGGACGGGTGTTGGAGCAGGTTCTTATACCACTGTGTGTCCGAGCCTCGCACCGGCAGAAGGCAAAGCGTGCCATCGTCAAGTACGAACCAGACTGGCTGGGAGATGGTCCGTCCTGATTTTCTGCCGGTCACGCTGATGTTAATTTCGCGAGACTGGGATAGGCGCTCTTTTAAAGCATCTTTGCTCGCTTCCTTATTGCTCATACAAATGTCCTATACTTCCGAGCACTATATTGTTCGTCGCTGATCTCCATATCTCGTGGTTCTTCAATTGGCGTCTTTCTTTCCGGTTTCGTGATTCACTCCGATTTGAGAGAAGCCATGTCGATGGAGAAGCGATACTTCACATCGGACTTCAGCAATCTTTCGTAGGCTTCATTCACCTTCTGGATGGGGATCACCTCAACATCCGAAGTGATATTGTGCTTCCCGCAGAAATCCAGCATCTCCTGAGTTTCGGCGATGCCACCGATAGGCGAACCTGAAATGCTGCGGCGACCCATGATCAGACTGAACACCGACACTGCAAGTGGTTTCTCGGGCGCGCCAACCATAACGATATGGCCATCACGCCGCAGCAGATTGAGGTAAGCGTTGATGTCGTGATCGGCGGAGACCGCATCCAGAATGAAGTCGAAGCTGCCAGCATGTTTTTGCATCTCGTCCGCATTTTTCGAGAGGATGACCTCGTCAGCTCCCAGGCGTAGCGCATCATCCTTTTTGTTCGGCGACGTCGTAAACACAGCAACATGCGCTCCGAGCGCATGTGCAAACTTTACGCCCATGTGGCCCAGCCCTCCGAGTCCGACGATGCCAACCTTCTTGCCCTTCGTGACGCCCCAATGATGCATCGGCGAATACGTTGTGATTCCCGCGCACAGCAGAGGCGCGGCGCCCGCGAGATTCAGATTTTCTGGGACGCGCAGGACGAACCTTTGATCGACGACGATACCCTCGGAGTAGCCGCCATAAGTGACGCCGCCCAGATGCTTGTCGGGGAAGTTATAGGTTAACGTGAAATTCGGACAGAACTGCTCGAGGCCTGCTTCGCACTCGGGACAGGTACCGTCCGAGTCCACCATGCAGCCGACAGCGGCAAGATCACCGCGCTTGAACTTCTTGACGGCGGCGCCCACTTTCGTGACTCGGCCGACGATTTCGTGTCCCGGGACGCAGGGGTAGACGGTGGGCATCACACCGCTCCACTCGTTGCGGACTTGGTGCAGATCGGAGTGGCAAATGCCGCAAAACAGAATTTCGATCTGCACGTCGTTTTCCGTAGGATCGCGCCGCGTGATCGTGGCCGATGCAATAGGTGATGTCGCACTTGCAGCCGCATAGGCTTTTGCTTTGTACATAAATTCTCCTAGTTCTTTGACACTTGGTTCGGTTGAGATTTCGTCTGAAGGTAAGCCGTTCAGCGGCCAACCATTTTCTGCAAGTGTTCCGGATACCGCGCGCCCTCAACCTTGATTTTGGATGCGGCACTGTTGATTTCGGTCAAATCGTCCGCTGTGAGCTTGATGTTTGCTCCCCCAAGGTTTTCCTCCAGCCGCGATACTTTGGTCGTGCCGGGAATCGGAACCATCCATGGTCTCTGCGCCAGCAGCCATGCCAGCGCGATCTGCGCCGGTGTTGCCTTCTTCTGTTGCGCAATTATGCTGAGCAGATCCACTACCGCCTGATTTGCTCTCCGCGCCTCGGGCGAAAAACGCGGAACGATGTTGCGGAAATCGGAACTGTCGAAGGTAGTCTTCTCGTCGATCTTTCCGGTAAGGAAGCCTTTTCCCAGCGGACTGAATGGCACGAACCCGATTCCGAGCTCTTCCAGCGTCGGTATCAATTCCGCTTCAGGTTCTCTCCACCACAATGAATATTCACTTTGGAGTGCAGTCACTGGCTGAACTGCGTGCGCGCGACGGATGGTTTTGACTCCCGCTTCAGAAAGCCCAAAGTGTTTTACCTTGCCTTGCTGAATTAATTCTTTCACCGCGCCCGCGACGTCTTCGATCGGCACATCGGGATCAACGCGGTGCTGATAAAACAAATCGATGACATCCGTCTTGAGGCGTTTCAATGAGGCTTCAGCGACTTCCTTGATGTGCGCAGGCCGGCTGTCCAACCCGGCCATCTTGCCCGTGGCGGGATCGAGTTTGAACCCGAACTTTGTGGCGATCGCCACTTGCTCGCGGAAAGGAGCGAGGGCTTCACCCACGAGTTCTTCGTTTGTGAACGGGCCGTACACCTCAGCAGTATCGAAAAATGTGACGCCGCGTTCGACTGCCGCTCGAATCAGCGCGATTCCGTCCTTCTTGTCCACGGCGGGCCCGAAGCCGAAGCTCAGCCCCATACAGCCCAGCCCGAGTGCCGAAACTTCCAAGTTACTTTTTCCAAGCTTGCGCTCTTGCATTGTTTCTCCTTCCGAATCATTTCTGCCATCCCCAGACTAGCCTACCTTCCGCAGCTTCGAACGAATTGAAAATATTTTGAGCACATTCACATGCTTGGCACTGCGGAAAGTGCTTTTGTTTGTGTGCGAGTGTTACGAATCCCAGTGTTGCTTGCTCGAAATGTGCGTGTAGTGACGACCAACCCCCTTGCTTTTGTCTCCGCGATTCGTAGCATCGCGGTATGTATCTGCGACGCTGCTATCGGCGCAAAGACGGCAAACGTCACGCCTACTGGGCGTTGGTGGAGAGTTACCGAACCGATCGAGGTCCCCGGCAACGCGTCGTAGCGTGGTTGGGAGTCATGGACGAGCAGGGCCGTTTGGGAGTGAAGCGCTGCGCCGAGAAGCGCCCTGGTTATCAAACAGGCCTCTTCAGCACCACGGAACCAGAATGGGTGGAAGTCGATGTGAAGCGCGTGCGCGTGGAACGCAGCCGGAAATTTGGTGGCCCTTGGCTGGGAAGAGCGTTGCTGCGTCGGTTGGAACTGGATCGCTTCCTGGAAGAGAGACTACCGAACGGACGCGAGGAAATTCCTTGGTCGGCAACGGCCATGATTTTGATTCTCAGCCGGCTGTGTGAACCTTCCAGCGAACTGCACCTGGCCGAGCACCTCTATGAGGCCAGCGCGTTGTCGGACCTGCTGGGAGTACCGGACGAGAAGGTCAATGAAGATCGTCTGTACCGAGCGCTGGACACGCTGCTGCCACAGAAGAAAGCGCTCGAGAAACTCCTGAAAGAGAAGCTTGGCGAACTGTTCGATCTAGATTACGACCTTCTGCTCTACGACATCACCAGCACATATTTCGAGGGACAAGCAGAAGGCAACCCGCAGGCGCAGCGGGGATATTCGCGGGATCATCGCCCGGACTGCAAGCAGGTGAACATTGCGTTGGTGGTGAGCCGTTGCGGGATGCCGTTGGGCTATGAGGTGTTCGCCGGCAATCGCAACGATGCCACCACGCTGAAAGAGATCATTGCCCACATGGAAGAGCTCTACGGACGGGCCGGACGAGTCTGGGTGATGGACCGTGGTCTGGCGAGCGAGAAGAATGTGCAGTTTTTACGGGCCGGCGGACGGCGCTACATCCTGGGTACGGCAAAGAACACCTTGCGGAAGTTTGAGCGCGAGTTGCTGAGCGAAGACTGGAAGCAAGTGCATGAAGGGCTGGAGGTACGGTTGGTTCCGGCCCCGAACGGAGAAGAAGTATTTATCTTGTGTCGGAGTGCGGAACGCCAAGCCAAGGAACAGGCTATGCACGAACGCTTCGAGAAGCGTATCGAAGAAGGTTTACTCAAGATCGCCGCGAGTTGCGACCAACGTCGGCAGAAATCGGGTGCCGTGGAGCGGCGCGTAGGACGACTCCTGGAACGAAATACACGTGCGGCGCGACTGTTCGATGTGCAAGTGGAGGTAAATGCCCAGGGGTTCGCGCAACTACGCTGGACGAAGGTGGATAGTTGGCGCGAGTGGGCGCGCCGAAGTGAAGGCTGCTACTTGTTGCGCAGTAATGTGACCGATTGGACGCCGGAAGAGTTGTGGCGCGCCTACGTGCAACTGACGGAAGCGGAAGCCGCCTTTCGCGTGCACAAGTCGGACTTACAGATCCGACCGGTCTGGCATCACCGCGAGCATCGCGTGGGCGCACACATCCTAGTGTGTTTTCTGGCTTACGTGTTGTGGAAGACGCTGGCAGCCAGTTGTCGCCAAGCGGGACTCGGTGACGAGCCGCGGCAAGTGTTTGAAGAGCTCTCGGAGATTACTTTGGTCGATGTGGTGTTGCCCACGCGCAGCGGTGTGGAGCTACGGAAGCGCTGCATCAGTCAACCGACGGAGCACCAACGGATCCTGTTGCAACGTCTCGGTATGCGGCTGCCTACAGCGTTAGAACGGACAGAAATGTAGTGGAAACTTTCTGGTACCCACATTGATTCCAAAGACTTTATTCACGTAACTGCGGAAGTTGGGCTAGAATTAAACGCGGACAGAGCGGTAGCCTGATCCTTCCGATTCATTGCCTATTCCTCTTGTTTAGTGAAATTATGTTGGTGTATCCGGGGTCAAGCGCTTATCCTGCGGTGGAACACAAGGAAACGGAAAGAATGAGAAAAAGCAGCAAAGAAGCCTCTCCGCTGTTAAATCGAGCGAGCGAATTGCGCGCCGAGCTGGTTCGCAAGATTGCCTCCTTTATGGGCTCCGAAGAGAATCGGGCAACGGAGATTCACGGCCTGTCCCTCCATCGGCGTATTGCACCGACCGCACCATGCTCGATGACCTACGAGCCCAGCGTGACCGTGATGGCCCAAGGCCGAAAAAGGGTGGACCTTGGCCGAACCAGCTTCATCTACGGCGAGTCGCGGTACCTGCTGACATCGCTCGATTTGCCAATCATCAGTCAGGTCATCGAGGCCAGTGAAAAAGTACCCTCACTGGCGATGTCGCTAAAACTCGAAATGCCCATGATTCGTGAACTTCTCAGCCATGATGAGATTCGGGTGGCTGAGGTGCCGGCTGACAGTCCTGCAATGGCGATCGGGGAAGCGACAGCGGAATTCCTCAGCGCATGCTGCCGACTCCTGGATCTGTTGGATACTCCGCAGGACATTCCTTTTCTTAGTGGTCTGATTCAGCGCGAACTCATTTATCGAATCCTTCGAGGACCGGAGGGGGCCCGCCTTCGAGCGATTGCCACGCTGGGGGATCATAGCCACAGAACGGCAAAAGCAATTGCCTGGATCAAGACAAACTACGCGAAGCCGCTACGCGTGGAAGATCTCGCACAAATCGCAGGTATGGGCCTGTCCACACTGCACCATCATTTCCGGGCGCTGACCGCCATGAGTCCACTTCAGTATCAGAAGCAGATTCGATTGCAGGCAGCGCGGGGCCGTATGCTTGTCGATGGTCTGGACGCGGCCAGTGCGGCCTTTGAGGTTGGCTATGAGAGCGCCAGCCAATTCAATCGTGAATACAGCCGGTTCTTCGGCCAGCCGCCGATGCGGGATATTCGGACTCTCCGCTCGCCGGGCGCCCAGCCTATGGAGTCGGTCAGCAATCATCAAAACGCTGTCTGAATGTGTCGCTCACAAGTACGAGATGGCACGGCGAGTCTGAGCGCAGCATTTGATCGGTGGAACAGGATCGCCAATCGAAGAATTTCTCAGTCGCCCGCCACGAACGGCAAGATTGCGGCCGTTTCTAGCTGACAAATCCCCTGACAACATAACCCGGGGTTCCTGCGTCTAACCTTTGAGACTATGACGTAAAGCCGACACGACTCGTCCTTTTGGCCCGTCCTCCAGGACAGTGACGACCCCGGAGCAAAGATTTTCCGAGGCAACTGTCCTTTATCTACGGTGTTATACTTTTCATGGGGATTGCCGGGCAGTCAGTTTAAATGCTTCTGCGAAACTGCTGACTTGGCATCGTGGGTTTGTGCGGCCTAGATAGATAGGAGCAGCGACATGGGTGAGCAAGTCAAAGAGCTTTTCAATTGGGCGCGGCGCCGCAAGATCATGGCGTCTTTTTTTGTAGGATTTACGCTCGTGGTCGGAATCATGATCGGCTCGGTGATTTCGGGCCGCGTTTCCGCTATGAAGTCTTTCAGCGGCACGGATGCGGCACACCTTTCTGTGCCAGATCCCATTCCTTCGGCGAGCTCCTTTTCCGGAATTGTGAATCGTGTCGAACCAGCCGTCGTGAATATTGCTACCACGCAGGTTCTCGAGAAAAAGCCCAACGCCAAGATGCGGCGCCAGAAGCCTGCCAATCCCGACGAGGACAACGACCCGATGCAGGACTTCTTTGACCGGTTCTTCGACGGTCGTCAGGATGGTCCTCCCCAAGCGGAGCGCAGCCTCGGTTCCGGCGTAATCGTTGACAAGCGTGGCTACATTCTCACCAACAACCACGTCATCGAAAACGCGACAAAAATACAGGTCCAACTCAACAACGACACGGCCCGCTATACCGCGAAGGTTGTCGGCGCCGATGACGACACCGATTTGGCAGTCATCAAGATTGAAGTCAACAAGGAACTCCCCGTCGCCAAGCTTGGCAATTCAGAGGGCGTGCAAGTTGGCGATTGGGTTCTTGCTATCGGCAGTCCTTTCGGACTGCAAGCCACCGTCACCGCCGGCATCATCAGCGCCAAAGACCGCGGGGGCCTCGGACTAGCCAAGCAATTCCAGCGTTTCCTTCAAACCGATGCGGCTATCAATCCCGGCAACTCCGGCGGCCCGTTGGTTGATTTGGCGGGTCAAGTCATTGGCATCAATACCGCTATCATTACCGGCAGCCGTGGTTACGAAGGCGTCGGCTTCGCGCTTCCCTCGAACACTGCCATCAGTGTCTACAATCAACTCATCTCAAATGGCCGTGTGACGCGAGGCTCTATTGGAGTTAAGTTCGAGGAAGAACTCGGCACAAATCCGATAACTCTCAAATCTCTTGGCGCCCCGAACGGTGTGGTGATTGAAGACATCGAACCAGGCAGTCCCGCCGAAAAGGCTGGCCTCAAGGGTGGCGACGTCATCACCAGCGTGAACGGACAGACCATCAAGACCGGCAATGACCTCGTCAATCCCATTGCGCAAGCACCCATTGGCACAAAGATGAAGCTGACCTTTGTCCGAGACCGCACTCAGAAAGAAGCGACCGTAACCGTTGAGGACCGCACGCATGTGTTCCCGACCACTGCGGGCCGCTTGGGTGATCAACCTGGCGAGTCAGCTCCGATCGAATTTGGTCTCCATGTCGATGATCTGACGCGAGATCGCGCGCAGCGCTTCGGCGTGGAAGGTAAAAAGGGCGTCATCGTAACTGATGTCGATCCCGCCAGCTTTGCCCAAGATGATCTGAATTTCGGCCGCGGCGATGTAATTACCGAAATCAACCATGACCCGATTACTTCTCTGGAAGACTACCGCGCAGCCGTTTCCAAGCTGAAGCCTGGCACAAACGTCGTCTTCAAGGTGCTACGCCGCGCGGACGACCGCATTCTGACCGTCTTCTTGTCTGGTGTGGTTCCGGCCGAGAACGATAAGCAATAGACCTGGGGAGACGCTTGCGTCTCCTGGAGCACTTAAGGGAAAACCGATGCGAGTGCGAAAAGCGACTCACCTAGCCCTAACGCTGCTCGTTACAGCCGGTATGGGTGTAACGAGCGCCGCGGCGAGGGGGCAGGGTACCAGTGCCTCAAAGTCGCCCTCAGCAAAGCCCGGTTCCAAAACGCACCACGCCAAATCCACAAGAAAGACAACCCGCCCGGAGCGAGGGCAGAAGGCCCCTGCTCCGGAGCGGATTTCCGAAATTCAGAGCGCTCTTGCCAAAGACGGTTCCTTCAATGGCAACCCCAACGGTAAATGGGATGCCTCGACCGTGGACGCGATGAAGAAGTTTCAAGAAGCTCATGGCCTGAATCCGTCAGGCAAGCTCGACGCAAAGACGCTGCAGAAACTAGGTCTCGGTTCCCAAACCGCCGGCCTCGCTCCGCCCATGCCTCCGGTTAGCTCTTCCTCGTCGGTCGCTGCGAGTCCTTCCCCAGCTAGTCGTCGACAGCAATAAACTCCGTCTTCTTATAGGAGCGCGAACCAGCTCACCAGGGTGTAGTGAACCGGCTCGCGCGATCAAGGAGAAACATCCGTTATCCCCAGAGACCGGCAACCCGGGAATAATATTCCCCGATCAGCCAATCCCCACAAAACGAAGGATATAAATGGGAAAGAGCGGAACATGACGTTCCGCCCTTTGAAGCGTCGTATTTAACCTTCCGGTTGAATACGACCTGTTTATCACTGTGTTCCCGGCATTCAGCCGAGAGCCGAATGCGCTTTAGCCCAACTTCCGCAGTTACGTGAATAAAGTCTTTGGAATCAATGTGGGTACCAGAAAGTTTCCACTACATTTCTGTCCGTTCTAACGCTGTAGGCAGCCGCATACCGAGACGTTGCAACAGGATCCGTTGGTGCTCCGTCGGTTGACTGATGCAGCGCTTCCGTAGCTCCACACCGCTGCGCGTGGGCAACACCACATCGACCAAAGTAATCTCCGAGAGCTCTTCAAACACTTGCCGCGGCTCGTCACCGAGTCCCGCTTGGCGACAACTGGCTGCCAGCGTCTTCCACAACACGTAAGCCAGAAAACACACTAGGATGTGTGCGCCCACGCGATGCTCGCGGTGATGCCAGACCGGTCGGATCTGTAAGTCCGACTTGTGCACGCGAAAGGCGGCTTCCGCTTCCGTCAGTTGCACGTAGGCGCGCCACAACTCTTCCGGCGTCCAATCGGTCACATTACTGCGCAACAAGTAGCAGCCTTCACTTCGGCGCGCCCACTCGCGCCAACTATCCACCTTCGTCCAGCGTAGTTGCGCGAACCCCTGGGCATTTACCTCCACTTGCACATCGAACAGTCGCGCCGCACGTGTATTTCGTTCCAGGAGTCGTCCTACGCGCCGCTCCACGGCACCCGATTTCTGCCGACGTTGGTCGCAACTCGCGGCGATCTTGAGTAAACCTTCTTCGATACGCTTCTCGAAGCGTTCGTGCATAGCCTGTTCCTTGGCTTGGCGTTCCGCACTCCGACACAAGATAAATACTTCTTCTCCGTTCGGGGCCGGAACCAACCGTACCTCCAGCCCTTCATGCACTTGCTTCCAGTCTTCGCTCAGCAACTCGCGCTCAAACTTCCGCAAGGTGTTCTTTGCCGTACCCAGGATGTAGCGCCGTCCGCCGGCCCGTAAAAACTGCACATTCTTCTCGCTCGCCAGACCACGGTCCATCACCCAGACTCGTCCGGCCCGTCCGTAGAGCTCTTCCATGTGGGCAATGATCTCTTTCAGCGTGGTGGCATCGTTGCGATTGCCGGCGAACACCTCATAGCCCAACGGCATCCCGCAACGGCTCACCACCAACGCAATGTTCACCTGCTTGCAGTCCGGGCGATGATCCCGCGAATATCCCCGCTGCGCCTGCGGGTTGCCTTCTGCTTGTCCCTCGAAATATGTGCTGGTGATGTCGTAGAGCAGAAGGTCGTAATCTAGATCGAACAGTTCGCCAAGCTTCTCTTTCAGGAGTTTCTCGAGCGCTTTCTTCTGTGGCAGCAGCGTGTCCAGCGCTCGGTACAGACGATCTTCATTGACCTTCTCGTCCGGTACTCCCAGCAGGTCCGACAACGCGCTGGCCTCATAGAGGTGCTCGGCCAGGTGCAGTTCGCTGGAAGGTTCACACAGCCGGCTGAGAATCAAAATCATGGCCGTTGCCGACCAAGGAATTTCCTCGCGTCCGTTCGGTAGTCTCTCTTCCAGGAAGCGATCCAGTTCCAACCGACGCAGCAACGCTCTTCCCAGCCAAGGGCCACCAAATTTCCGGCTGCGTTCCACGCGCACGCGCTTCACATCGACTTCCACCCATTCTGGTTCCGTGGTGCTGAAGAGGCCTGTTTGATAACCAGGGCGCTTCTCGGCGCAGCGCTTCACTCCCAAACGGCCCTGCTCGTCCATGACTCCCAACCACGCTACGACGCGTTGCCGGGGACCTCGATCGGTTCGGTAACTCTCCACCAACGCCCAGTAGGCGTGACGTTTGCCGTCTTTGCGCCGATAGCAGCGTCGCAGATACATACCGCGATGCTACGAATCGCGGAGACAAAAGCAAGGGGGTTGGTCGTCACTACACGCACATTTCGAGCAAGCAACACTGGGATTCGTAACACTCGCACACAAACAAAAGCACTTTCCGCAGTGCCAAGCATGTGAATGTGCTCAAAATATTTTCAATTCGTTCGAAGCTGCGGAAGGTAGGTTAGCTTTCGATCTGTGCCTGCAGTATCTCCCCAGGCAGAGCGGTCATTGTCGAGCGAACCGCGGCTACCTTTGCCGCGCCGTTGGACGGCATCGGCGATGATTGGGTGCGGATGTGTACTCCATTGTTTGGTTTCGTCGCGCTGGAGTCGGCGTTAAGGCGTTCTATGCGAATACCAAGGGTCCGTTCTAGCTGGAACAATTCTGAACGCTGTTCGCGAGAGAATAGGGTGGTCGCAACTCCGTGGCCACCGGCGCGGCCAGTTCGGCCGACACGATGGATAAAATTCTCTGCCATGTCTGGCAGGTCGTAGTTGATGACGTGGACGATATCTTGTACGTGAATCCCTCGCGAAGCGAGATCGGTCGCCACTAATACGCGAAAGCGGCCCTGCTGAAAGCCGGCAAGTGCTGAGTTTCGTTGTGATTGCGAGCGGTCGCCGTGAATCATCGCGGCGGAGAAGCCGTCTCGGTTGAGGCTCTTGGTAATGCGCTCGGTACCCCGCTTAGTCCGAGAGAAGACCAGGCAGCGCCCGGTTTCCTTGGCAAGCAAACGCTGGAGCATCTCCTGCTTACGGTCGACGGCAACTTCAAAGGCCTGCATGCGCACATTTTCGGCTGGCTTGAGCGTGGAACCGAACGCGACACGCGCTGGGTTCTTCAAGTAATCCTTTACGAGGTGGGCGACGGATGCTTCCATCGTCGCTGAAAAACACATGGTTTGGCGCTCTTTGGGCAGAATGGAGGCAATGCGCTTGATGGCTGGGAGAAAACCCATATCCAGCATGCGGTCGGCTTCGTCGAGGACCAAAATGCGCAACGAGTTAAAATTGAAGAGCTTGCGATCTAGATAGTCTTCCAGGCGGCCAGGGGTGGCTACAACGAAACGCGCTCCCTTGCGGATGGCTTGAAGTTGCGCTCCTTCGGAGAGGCCGCCAACCACAAGCGCCGCAGGCACTAGCTGAGAGCCGCGGAGCGTGTTGAACACTGCCACGACCTGCATGGCTAGCTCACGTGTGGGCACCAGGGCCAGCGCCGCGATTCCGGGCGTCTTGCTCTTGAGCAGTTGTTCGATGACTGGGATCAGGAACGCCAGCGTCTTGCCGGTTCCGGTTTGCGCGGTTGCGAGCACGTCCTTGCCCTCGAGCGCTTGCGGAATGGCCGCAGCTTGCACGGGGGTCGGGGTCGTAAATCGCGCGTGTGCCAATCTCTCCTTCATGTAGGCGGAGATTGGTAATTCTGTGAAACTTTGCATTCGTATTGCTTTCTTGCTGGCGGGAGCGGTCCCTGCGCACACACACGTTCGGTGCAAGCGCGGCAATTCGCATTGCCAGTCTTGTTTTAGATTACGCTGAAGACGTACGGAGAATACTGCAGGCGGGTAATCTCAGATCAACAACTCACCAGAGGGACCGCACAACACAACCGAGGTATTAAGCGCAGAACAGTCTAGCACGCGCCGAGTCGGAATGCGAGCTGAATAGTTCCGAAATAGTGCGCCAGTTACCCTAGTCGGGATTCGTCACAGTTGGACGCGGGACTTTTCGACACTGTGCTGCGAACAGCGCTCCTGCAACACATGCAAGACCGACATATACTGCGCCGATTATCTGCGCTACCCGATCGAGGATTACCGGCGGTCGCGCCCAGTGCCACCCTAGAAAATTAAGAAGTCCATATAGTAATGCCAGGAAGAAAGCCCAGCGCAGGGGTCGGTCGGATTCGACTAACCAAACTATTGAGGCACCAGCTGCCGCAGCCGTAATTGCCCAAGGGAACTGGACTACCAGAGGTGCGACGATCCCTTGGTTAAAGTCTCCCCGGTAAGTGAGTCCAGCGGTCAAATTCCCAAGACCAAACGCCAGAGGGGTGTCCAACCAGCCGGACAGGTAGTATGCGCCAGCGACGATCAGAAGATTCCTTGCTGTGGCAAAGTTTGGGACTGACTTCATAGCACTAGCGTAAACGGAGCTCATCCGACAGTCGAGCTATACAGTACTGAATAGACCTAATTAGTTACCTATTCGACGCCTATCGTGATTGGAACCTCTCATGCGATTCTTGGAACGCAAGTCATGGCTAGGTTGCAAAGCTATTATGGGCGTCATTCGGATAGTGTCTGTTCCGGTTAGCGAAAGCTATGGGTCATCGCACCGCGATTTGGCGATATCGGCAGCGGACTCCAGAATTCAGGTTCAGAACGGTGGCGCCGCGCGCTGAACCCGATGGCTACAACGAGACGTCCGGACCATTTGCCCTGCCCTTGCCCATTTGTTGCTAAGGGCCAGTTGCAAGCCCGTGGGCCCTAGGTGCCGATTTTGCACCTGCGGCTTTTGTCTTTCTCCAGGTCCGAACCGAGAGTGGCTGCACCTGACGCCCAGCTACCTTATGCCTGACCCTGGAGCACCGGCTTCAGTCTCCCGCCAGCCAAATCATCCAAGGCCGGGTGCCGGGTGCCCCAGGTGCCGATTTTGCACCTGGGGCTTTTATTTTTCCCCAGGTCCGAACCCAGAGCGGCTCCACCTGTCGCCAAGCTATCCTATGCCTGACCCGGAAGCACCGGCTTCAGCTTCCCGGCAGCCAATTCATCCAGCGCACGTAGCCGCCCGCTCAGTTCCCTGGCGTCCAAGCGCCGCTCGCGGTACAACTCGCGCAAATACTCCTCCGCCGGTCGCTCCCCCTTACTCGAGTTGCATTCCACGCAGCACGACACCAGGTTGCGGTAGGAATTGCCGCCGCCTCGCGCCTGCGGCACCACATGATCGAGGCACCAGTTCCGTTCCCCGGTACGCCGCATGCAGTAAAAACAGTTGCCACCTTCGCGGTCGTGGAGCGTACGGCGCAGGATTTGTTTCAGCAGGAAATCCTGCTCTTCGATGCTGATCGCCGCCTTTGTTGACTCGGGAAGCCCCGTTTTCCTTGCGTGAACCGCCTTTACTTCCAGCGGGAGCCGCAATCGGATCACATGCTGGGTCCGGCAGTTCCGTTCGATCAAGTCCAGGACGCCTCGCGCCACAAGGCTCCGCACCGAGCCACGCGTGGCCTTCATCGAGAGGCCCACCCCACGCGCCAGCCAGGAAATCGAGAATCGGAACTTTGCTTTGCCTTCGAGTCGGCTGTGCCTGAAAAGATGCGAGTAGACGGCGCGGTCGGTCTTGGAAAAATGGAGCCGCGGCGCGAGCAAATCTTCATATTGTTTCCACACCAGTGCCGCATTAAGTTTTTTGTTTTTCATGTTTGTAGTCCCGAGTGGGAATCGAGAAATCGAGGGGTAAGAGCTAACAGCCTATAGCTAACAGCCAACACCTGCGGATCACAACACATCCGTTGCCTTATCGTCGGCTGCCCATCATCGAAAGATGTCATTCCGAATCTCTGCGTTTTTTGCAGGGTGAGGAATCTGCTTTTCGATGAGGCGCCAGCTCGAACAACCCCGGCAGTAAGACGAGGAATCACGCCCAAAAACAAAACGCCCCGACCGCAGTCGAGGCGTACCTTCTTACAACAAAAATTGTACCAGAGTAGTTATCGCCTTGTCAAGTCAAATGTATCTACATGCAACCCATTGAAAGAACGCGTTTTATCCTACAGGCCGGTTTTAAGTTCCTCGACTCCGGCCGTCGATATCTTCACGTCGTCTTCGGATTTGCCGCCGCTGAATGCTGCGATCAAGTATCCGTTTTTACCGCGGATTATGACGCCACCTTTCCATCCAAATTCTCCGGTCATCGCTGGACGCACCTGGCTGCCACTATCTTTGAGCGTGTCCGCCATCTCGACGGCTTTGGCGTAGGCGATACCGATGAGGTTGGCGCCTTTGTTTGTGTCGGAAGGTTCGTCTCGCATGCGGCCGATCACGAGCATTTTCGAATTCCAGTATTGAATCTTGTCGCCGGGGAAGTAAGCGACCACGGCGACGCCGCCAATGCCAAGCTCGTCGGCGCGTTTTTTCATCGCCATGAGAGCCGAATTGGCTAAGCCATCGAAGGGATTGAATTGAGGCGGCCCATTCACAAAAGCCGGATCCATCTTTGCGATCTCTACGCGGAGGCTTTCGGAACCGGCCGTCGGAAAGTCCGCGGGAACTTTTTGCGTGACCCGGCCCGTGGCGGCCCATTCTGCTCCGCGCTGGTAAGTGGTGATGAAGCCCGCGCAGCTCAGCGCCGCTACGTCGTGACCCATCGTCGTGTGGAAAATTCTGCCTTTGCCATAGCTCAACACCATGAGCATGGGTTCGTCATGGCCGGTGCCATGATTCGCGGGATCGGAATGCGCGGTGGCAAGGACGGTCATGTTCTGACCCGGACCGCGCAGTGTTCCGTAAAGTTCGTCCGCGCCATGCATCCAGACATGCGGCAAGCCTTTCATGATCGGATGTTCGGGAGCGCGAGTTTCGACTTGAAAGGGAAGGCGATTTCCATGCGCGCCAGCGGAACCCGGCGAATCATCCGAGACAAGCTTGCCGTCCTTGAAATACCACATCGGGCCGGCTTTCTCGGTGCGGTTGCGCCAACCGCCGATGCCAATCATTTGATTATAGGCTGCCCAATCGGGGAAGGAATTATCCGCCGCGTGGACGATGACTAGTCCGCCGCCGTTCTTGACATAGTTCTCAAGCTGCTCGCGCAAGTTCGCCGGCCAATCGGGAGCGTCATAGTTAAGAACAATTGCTCGATACTTGCTGAACTCAGGCTTGAAGCTGCTGAAGTCCTCGCCAAACTTAGGAGAAGTTGCGACGGTGACGCTGAATATTCCCGCATCCTCCAACTCTTTTTTCAAGACGGCCGTGGTCAGTTGCCAGTCGTGATAGGGGCCGCCGCTTTGCCCATCCACAAGGAGAACCGGTATCGGATCAGCCTTAGTGGTGGCAGGAGCGGCCGAAAGCGCCGTGCTCCATATAGTCGCCAAGAGAATTGCAATGACAAATCTTTTCATGCTGCCTCCACACCGTAGAAGGCTCCTCTGCCCATCGAACTTTGGCAGATACATAGAAGGAGTCCTGATTTGCGAACTGCTAGAGACCCGCAAGAGTGTACCTGCGCAACTTCACTTCGCCGAGAAATTCTTTTCACATCGAGTGGGCTGGTGCACAGTTGAAATGGGGCAGGGGCCAGTTCCCATAGAACTCAAATTACTCGGAGGTGGGCGCCGCAAGCGATTTGACTAACGAGGGTTTTTTGTGGGTCTCGGATACTGAGCGCAGACGTGAGAAGCGAACTCCTTGTCGCGCTGACTTTCGTAGTGCTCCTTCATTTCTTCAATGGATTCGTCAACGAGCGGCCCTAGGGGATTGAATGCCCATGCACATTCGGAGCAAACCCAGCCCTGAAAGATCTGGCTTTCGACCCATACCAGTTTGCGACGCATCGCTTTATTTGCCTCCCTCGAGACTTGTAGCGATCATGCAGCTTAGAAAAATGGCCTAGCACCGTCCTTCAACGACACAGCGACGACAAAAGCAGGTCTTTCAGAGCCCTGGATGAGGTTCTGCCCAATCGCCGCCCTTTGAACACACGTCAAAGATCGAAGTGAAGGTGCAAGGCCAGCACACTAACGATAGAAAGGGGTTGCTGTCTGTGGGGAATCCAACACTGACAAGAATGGCTATCTTAAGCCGAGTTCATCCTCGAGATTCTGTATGACGCCGTAGCACTCACAGGCCGACTTCTCTAGTTTCCTGCGATTTACAATTTTCACTGCGCCTCGCACGTAATCGAGGATTCCGTCTTTTTGCATTACTGACGCGGCCACGCTCACCGTGGAACGGTCCGTACCCATCATAGTCGCAATGAAATCATGGGTGATTTGGAGCAGGCCGGCATTTACCCTGTCCTGGGTCATAAGCAGCCACCTTGCGAGGCGCTGTTGTATGTCGTGCAGGCGATTGCACGCCGCGGTCTGTGAGACTTGCATTCCTTGTAGCCCGGTATGCCTATTTAGGATTATTTGTAATTGCGGAGCCGAGCGCAAAATGCGTTGTAGCGCACTCCCTTTCATTCGAAAGCCATCACCGGCGATTTGGATTATTTCACGCACGGGACTTCTGCTGATGCCGACTGCCAATCCTGCCCCGACATAGCCCTCTTTGCCCACTACCCCCACTTCCACGGTTCGGCCGTCTTTGGTCACAACCACTTGAGAAACCATTCCCCGGTTTGGGAAATAAACAAACTCGATATTTTGTGTAGGTTCGTGGAGGCTGAGATGGCTTGGCAGGTCGATATATGTCAAGTCAGCACGCATCAGCTCAAATTCATTGTCTGGCGTTGCCAGCAACACTCGGTTTAGTACTTGCTTTCCCTCGGCATTGGTCCGTTGGCCTGCCGGTTCGGCTCTAAGGTTTTTCCCGCCCATAGCAATCCTGAATGGCACCGGAGTGCCGTACATCCATGTGGTGAAGTTTCATGGACTCTGTGACTTCATTTCGATTCGACCAGAACCGCGTTGATGAATCTGTGCGAAATGGAACAACTTTCAATACTCCGAAGCTTGATTTGACGGTCCTTGCAACCGACTGTAAACTTTAGTTTCCGCGCGGTGGTGTCCTGTGAACGATCCCGCTGGCATGACTCGACTTTCAGAACGGACTTTGCGGTAACGGAGGAAAGCGTATGGCTACGTCAGTGGCTCCCCGAGTGTTCAAGAACTTCATTAATGGCGAGTGGGTGGAATCGCGCAGCGGAAAAGCCTACGAGAACCGCAATCCGGCAAATACGGATGAATTGGTGGGCATGTTTGTATCTTCGACGTCAGAGGATGTGGACGCGGCCGTGGATGCGGCGAAAGAGGCGTACAAAAAGTGGCGGTTGGTTCCGGCGCCGAAGCGCGCTGAGATTCTTTACCGTGCGGCTGAGCTTCTGGTGCAGCGCAAAGAAGAGTTTTCCAAGGACATGACGCGCGAAATGGGGAAAGTACTCGCGGAGACGCGCGGCGACGTCCAGGAAGCCATTGATATGACGTATTACATGGCCGGCGAGGGGCGCCGGCTGTTTGGGCAGACGACACCGTCGGAACTGCCCAACAAGTTTGCGATGAGTGTGCGGCAGTCGATTGGCGTGTGCGGAATGATCACGCCGTGGAATTTTCCGATGGCGATTCCGTCGTGGAAGATGACTCCGGCGCTCATTAGTGGCAATACAGTTGTGCTGAAGCCCGCGGAAGATACGCCGCTGTCGTCGTATCATCTAGTGCAAGTTCTGACCGAAGCAGGAATCCCGCCCGGGGTTGTAAACATCGTGAGCGGTGATGGGCCGGGGGCTGGCGCGCCGCTGGCGGCGAGCGAAGATGTACCGGTTATAAGCTTCACGGGTTCAACCGCAGTAGGCAGGCTTATCGCGCAGGCTTGTGCGCCTACCTTCAAACATTGCAGCCTTGAGATGGGCGGCAAAAACATAATCGTCGTTATGGACGATGCGAATCTCGATCTCGCCGTCGATGGCGCGGTTTGGGGCGGGTTCGGGACGACCGGCCAGCGCTGCACGGCGGCCAGCCGCGTTGCGGTACACAAGAGCATCTATCACGAGTTCATCACGCGGTTCGTGGATCGCGTGAAAGCACTGCGGGTTGGCAACGGCCTCGATTCTGGTGTGGATATGGGCCCGTGCATCAACGAGCAGCAACTCCAGACCGTGATGAGCTACGTCGAAATCGGCAAGAACGAAGGCGCCAAACTTTTGACGGGCGGGAATCGTTTGGACAGTGGCATCTACTCGAAAGGTTGGTTCCACGCGCCCACGGTGTTCGGGGATTGCTCGCCGCAAATGCGTATTTCTCAGGAAGAAATCTTTGGGCCCGTCGTTTCGGTCATTCCCATTGATAGCTTCGAGCAGGGAATTGAGGTTGCGAACGGTGTCCCATACGGTTTGTCGGCATCGATTTACACGCGCAATGTGAATCAGGCTTTTCAAGCCACGCGCGATCTCTACACAGGGATCGTCTACGTAAACGCTCCTACTATCGGCGCCGAAACGCATCTGCCCTTTGGTGGCACCAAGCAAACCGGCAACGGCCACCGCGAAGCCGCGATCGCCGCGATCGACTTTTTCTCCGAATGGAAGACTATTTACATCGACTATTCCGACAAGCTCCAGCGCGCCCAAATCGATAACAACTGAGTGGCGAGGTGAGCCGTCAGAAGTCCCCGACAAGCACTGGATTGGACCAACTGCGTTGACGGTGCTTGACACGCTTTCTACAATAGAGGTAGCGCTCTTTAGCACTTAGCGTAGAGTGCTGCTATGAGGAATCCAGCCCTACAGGAACGCCGCAACCGTCAGATTCTCGCGGATCTCGTGCGCACCTACATCGAGACCGGTGAGCCCGTATCCTCGCGCGCGATTTCCAAGAGGTACGAAGAGACGTTGAGCACGGCGACAATTCGCAATGTAATGGCTGATCTGGAAGACGGCGGGTTTCTGTATCAGCCGCACACTTCGGCAGGGCGTGTGCCCACTTCTTCGGCCTATCGGTTCTTCGCGCAGGAGATTGCTTCGCAGGCGACGCTGACTATCGGCGATCGCGACTGGATTCAGCGCGAAATGGGCGGCGCGAAAACCGCTTCGGAGATTACCGAGCGCGCCGGACACGTTCTTGCGGAAGTATCGAATGGACTTGGCATCATCGTTTCGCCGCCGCTTGGCCGAACGGTTCTTGAACATGCCCGCATGTGGCTGCTGCCCGATGGGCGCGTTGTAGTGGTACTGATTTCGCCCGGCGGCAATACGCGCGACAAAATTGTCAAGCCGAACCGTCCGTTTGCCCAAGCCGAGCTCGACGCGACCGCGGACTTTTTGAATCGCCTCTATTCCGGCTGGACTCTCGAAGCTATTCGGGGCGACCTGCTATTGAAGCTCGCCACAGACCGCGAGCAGTATGAGGGAATTATCGGCAACGCCCTCACATTGTGGGACCCAGCGATGCTCGGAGAGAGTCAAACGAGTCAGGTGCACGTTGAAGGCACAGCCCAGATCGTGGGCACGCCCGAGTTTACGAACCAGGCGCAACTGCGTGAGCTTCTTGCGGCGATTGAAGAAAAGCACCGGCTAGTCACGGTGCTGAACGCTTGTATCGAGACGCCCGAGCCAGTGCACGTGCAAATCGGAGTGAAGGAGATAGCGGAAGCCGGAGACAATCTCGCAATCATCAGCGCGCCATACACGCGGAACGATCTTGTGCAGGGTTCGCTTGGCGTACTTGGCCCAACTCGCATGCATTACGAACGGGCCATGACTGCTGTCGCGTACGTCGCGCAGCTATTCAGCGAAGCATTGAGCAAAATTTGAAGAATTTATTCCACAAGAGAGGCAGCAAAGTGCCCGACAAAGACTCGCCTTTTAACAAAGACAGCAGTTCGCAAGATACCGCGGAGCAAGCAGAAGAGGACAAGTTTGCCACGGATTCATCCGCAGCTGATGCCGAGGTGGCAAAGCTCGCCAACGACCTGAACGACCTGCGTCAAACGCTCGTGCGCCGCCAGGCAGACTTCGATAACTACCGCAAGCGCATCGAAAAGGAGCGCGCCGACGATTCCAAGCGCGCCATCGCTCGCGTCGTCGAAAGCTTGATCCCCATCATTGACGGGTTCGAGCAAGCTCTCGCGGCGCATCGGGAAGCGGAGTATGAAAATTATCGCAAAGGATTCGAGCTAATTTACAAGCAGCTTGTGGACAATGTCAGCCGACTTGGGGTCGAGCGCACGGATCCGCTGGGCAAACAATTTGATCCGCATTTGCATCAAGCGATGGACAGGACCGAAACCCTCCAACAAGAGGACGGCACGATTCTGCAGGTTTTTCAGCCCGGCTACGTTTTTCATGGACGCGTTTTGCGCCCGGCCATGGTGCGCGTAGCCGTTCATCCAGGCAGCGCATCGAAAGAAGCTGCGAACTAAATCGATCGAAAGGGATTGCATGCCAAAGGGGAATCAACGAGATTTTTACGAGGTGCTAGGCGTTTCGCGAACTGCTTCCGTCGAAGAGATCAAGACCTCTTATCGCAAAGCCGCATTGCAGTGGCACCCTGACCGCAATCCGGAAAATAAAGAAGAATCCGAAGTGAAATTCCGGGAGTGCACGGAAGCTTACAGTGTTTTGAGCGACCCGCAAAAACGCGAAGTCTACGACACGTATGGCCATGCAGGGCTTTCCGGCTCTGCTGGTGGCGTGGATTTCAACAGTACTGTCTTTCGCGACTTCCACGACATTCTCGGGGATTTCTTTGGCTTTGAGGATCTCTTTGGTGGCGGGGGAGGCCGCAGCCGCCGTCGTCAGCAGCGGGGCGCCGATCTCCGTTATGACATGACGCTTACGTTTGAAGAGGCTTCCATCGGCGTCACCACAAAAATTAAACTGCCGCGCCAGGAGTATTGCGAAGCGTGTAATGGAACGGGCGCAAAGAAGGGCACTGGAATTGTTGCCTGTCAAACATGCGCTGGCCGCGGCCAACTTGCCTACCAACAAGGTTTTTTCACCATTACGCGCACGTGCCCCGCATGCCAAGGCGCGGGACAAATCGTGCGTGAGCGCTGCATGGAGTGTCGCGGCCAGGGCCGCATCGAGCGCGAGAAGACCATCGAGCTGCGGATTCCGCCGGGAGTCGATTCAGGAACGCGGTTGCGCGTTACTGGCGAAGGTGAACCCGCGCCCAATAAGGGTGCACCTGGCGATCTTTATGTCGTTCTCGACGTCAAAGAGCATCCGTTTTTTGAGCGACGCGGCGCGGATCTCTACTGCACGATCCCGCTCAGTATCACGCAAGCCGCTCTCGGCACAGAGCTGCAAGTTCCCGGATTGATTGGCGAGGAAAAGCTAATAATTCCTGAAGCTACGCAAAGCGGGGCTGTCTTTCGCATCAAAGGAAAAGGTCTGGCTGATCCGCGCGGCGGGGGCAAAGGCGATCTTTACTATCACGTTCGCGTTCTAACGCCCGCAAAGCTCACGCGCGAGCAGCGGAAACTGCTCGAGCAACTCGGCACAACACTGAAAGTGGAGAACAAGCCCGCCGATCGCAATTCCACCATCTTCGACAAAGTGAAAGACATCTTCGGCTAGCGAGGCGTTCCTGCGCTAGAATCCTCACGTGCGCCGCAGATTCTTTGTCGAACAATTCGCTGGAGCCACCGCCGTCATGGAAGGCGACGCTGCGCATCATTTAGGGAACGTGTTACGCGCACAGAGCGGCCAGGTTTACGAACTCAGCGATGGTTCTGCGGCGTGGCTTGCCAGGATTGAATCTGTTGGTCGAAACCGTGTCGAATTCGCTCTCCTCGAACAACTTCCTGCGCCAAAGCCAGTCACTGACGTTGTTCTTCTTCTTTCCATCGTTAAATTCGACGCGTTCGAATGGGCCATTGAGAAAGCCACCGAATTAGGAGTCACAAGAATTATCCCTGTGGCTGCAGCTCGATCGGAAAAGGGATTGTTGGCTGCAGCCGCAAAGCGCTCCCAACGCTGGAATAAGATTCTTCTGGAAGCTTCCCAACAGTCTCGCCGTCTTCGCGCCCCGCAACTTGATGAACTGGCCAAGCCCACACAAGCCTTCGCAAGCCAAACATCCAGATTTTGCCTGATGCTATCGGAGCGTAGCGACGCCCCGTCGATCCGCACTTCTCTCGATCACGTGAACTCAGCTGCTGCCGCCCTCGCCATTGGGCCTGAAGGCGGGTGGACCGATGATGAATTGATCGCCGCCCGCGCCGCAGGATTCCAAGAAGCCTCTCTCGGCCAACTCATTCTTCGCAGCGAAACCGCAGTGATTGCGGCTCTGGCCATGCTTAACTTCGCTCTCTCTCCCGACTAGGTCGTCACACGACACTCAAACTTCGCGTCTACGCGGGCAACGCATGTCCACTATGCTGGAATCTTATGTAGCGTCCGGCCAGAGAACATCTCAAAGGGGCAATCCGCCAATGCGCCGTACAAATCCAATCTGGCGTGGCCAGCAACCCCCGTGTTATAAATAGAAGGCAATTAAAAATGCAAAGCGCGGACCAGAACCAACCTCTCGCTCCATCGGTTCCGGAAACAACGGCTCCGGCGACTTCGACAGTCCATTCCCTGCGAAATGAAATCCGTCTTTGGACGCGCGATCTTCTGATCGCCATCGGCCTGGCCCTCGTCATCATCGTGTTCCTGTATCAGCCGGTAAAAGTCGAAGGGACCAGCATGGCTCCGCTTCTATCCGACCAGGAACGCATCTTCATCAACAAGTTTGTCTATCGGTTCGAACCCATTCAGCGGCGCGATGTCGTTGTTTTCTGGTATCCTCTCGACCATTCGAAATCGTTCATCAAACGAGTCATAGGATTACCTGGCGAAGATGTTCAGATTCGGCAGGGCATTGTGTACGTCAATGGCCACGCCATCGACGAACCTTACGTGCCCCCGCAATACGAGGATATGAGCGACTTTGGCCCCGTCCGAGTCCCGAAAGACAGCTACTTCGTCATGGGCGATCACCGCATCAGCTCGAATGATTCGCGCGTCTTCGGCCCCGTGGCCAGCCAATTTATTTATGGTCGCGCGGTTTTTGCATACTGGCCGGTGGACCATTTCGGATCGCTTTCCACAACCGAAGCCAGTTCCACGAACTCAAAGTGACTGGCATACTCTATGACCATTCGCGGAGGACACACTGACCGAAGTTCAGCACCGACCTGCCACTCTCGCGCTGGAAGACGGGCGCATATTTAACGGCCGTGCCGCGGGCGCTATCACGCGCCGCGGCGGCGAAGTCGTTTTCAATACCAGCCTCACCGGTTATCAAGAAGTTTTCACGGACCCTAGCTACGCCGGGCAAATCGTTTGCCTGACATATCCGCATATTGGAAACGTCGGCGCCAATCTTGACGACGAGGAATCTTCGCGGCCGTATATTGAGTCGCTCATTGTGCGGGAGTTTTCGCAGATCTCTTCGAACTGGCGCTCGGCGGAAACGGCGCAGCTTTATCTAAACCGCCACAAGATTCCCGCCATCTGGGATATCGATACGCGAGCACTTGTTCGCCATATTCGAAACGTCGGAGCGCTGCGCGGCGTTGTAGCCACCGACGGCACGCCGGCAGAGCAATTGATCTTCGAAGCCAAGCAATTGCCAGCGATGGCGGGGCAGGAACTCGCCAGCCGCGTAACATGCAAAAAAGCATACGGCTGGGAAAAAAGCTCGATCGAACTCACGATTCCTCCCTGGTCGGAAGCCATGGGCGAGTCCGGCAGAGTTTCAGATACGCGGAAATTCAGGGTCGCTGCCTACGACTTTGGCATAAAGCAAAATATTTTGCGTTTGCTGGTCGATCACCATTGCGACGTTTGGGTTGTTCCTTCGCAGACTTCGGCGCAAGACGTTCTCGATCTCAAGCCGGACGGAGTGTTTCTTTCGAATGGCCCAGGCGATCCGGAGCCTATCGGATATGCGGTGGAGAATATTCAGAAGCTTCTCGGCCGCGTCCCGGTGTTTGGAATATGCCTCGGCCACCAGCTCTGTGGGCTAGCTCTTGGCGGAAAAACGTTTAAGCTGAAATTTGGGCACCATGGCTCGAATCACCCTGTTCAGAACTTGCTCAACCAGAAGGTGGAAATCACTGCCCAAAATCACGGGTTCTGCGTCGATCCCGAATCTCTTCCGTCGAGCGACGTTGAAGTCACCCATATCAATCTAAACGACCACACCAACGAAGGCATGCGCCACAAGAATTTGCCGCTCTTCAGCGTGCAGTATCACCCCGAAGCCTCGCCGGGACCGCATGATTCTCACTATCTCTTCACCAAATTCACGGACATGATGAAGGAGAACGCAGCGTGAAGTGGCAGTTGCTCTCTCTGGTTTTGCTGCTCGGGTTTATCCGTTCAGCCAATTCAGCCGATACTCCGGAGCCGGTTGCAGTCGACGGGGTTTGCGGCAAGCTGGTTTCCATGGAAGGAGCAGCGCAGCCGGGAACAACGAATTCGCCCAAGCAGGAAGTCAAACCACTTGAGCATGTCCGTATTCGGCTGTTTTCTCCGAGCACGGATTGCTGCGAGATGGTTACACCTCTGGCAGAACTCACGACCGGACGCGATGGCAGCTTCCAATTCAAGAAGCTTGAGGCCGGCGATTATTGGGTGTCCGCGGCGATCGACAACAAGGAATACAAAGTATTGGTTCGGTTTGTGCCCGGCAAAAAAGGGAGCACCCATTGTTCCACGTTTTTGTACGTATTCGAGAAAGGTCAGCTTCAATTGCAAGGACTGAAACCGTAACCGTCAACTGAGAATGCCCACTCCTGTCCCACCAACTGTGATTCCGAGCGTAGCGAGGAATCTGCTTTTGATTTCCTGTAAGATGATGCAAGCCAAAATCACTGAGGCCGGATGCCCAAACGTACTGACATAAAGAAAATTCTAATTATCGGTTCTGGTCCCATCGTCATCGGCCAGGCTTGCGAGTTTGATTATTCCGGGGCACAAGCGTGCAAGGCCCTGCGCGCCGAGGGCTATGAAGTTGTCTTGGTCAATTCCAATCCGGCCACGATCATGACCGATCCGGAGTTGGCACATCGTACTTATATCGAGCCTTTGACCAAAGAATATTTGGACGAGATTCTTGCGCGAGAAAAACCGGACGCACTGTTGCCCACCGTCGGAGGCCAGACCGCTCTGAATCTTGCTGTTGAGCTTGCCGAGAGCGGCATTCTTGAAAAACACAAGGTGGAGATGATTGGCGCGTCACTTCGCGCCATCAAAGTCGCCGAAGACCGGCTTTGGTTCAAAGATGCGTGCCGCAAGATTGGGCTGGAAGTGCCGGCCTCGGCGCTCGTTAATAATGCGCAGGACGCTTTGCGATTGTGCGATCAGTTGGGATTTCCACTCGTCATTCGCCCCTCGTTCACGCTTGGCGGAACGGGCGGGTCCATTGCTTATAACAAGGAAGAATTCGGCGAAGCCATCGCCCACGCCTTGGATATGAGCCCTGTCCATGAAGCTCTGGTCGAAGAATCGGTCCTTGGGTGGAAGGAATATGAACTCGAAGTGATGCGCGATCACCGCGACAACTTCGTGGTCATTTGCACGATCGAGAATTTCGATCCAATGGGCGTGCATACGGGCGATTCCATTACGGTGGCGCCAGCACAGACTTTGACGGACAAGGAATACCAGCGCATGCGGGACGCCGCTGCCGCCATTGTTCGCGAAGTTGGTGTAGAGACCGGCGGTTCGAACGTCCAGTTCGCCATCAATCCTGAGAATGGCCGCATGACGGTCATCGAAATGAATCCGCGCGTTTCGCGCAGTTCGGCGCTCGCCAGTAAGGCCACCGGCTTCCCAATCGCTAAAATTGCCGCGCGGCTGGCTGTTGGCATGACGCTCGATGAAATTCCCAACGACATCACGAAGAAAACGCCTGCCTGCTTCGAACCGACTATCGATTACGTGGTCGTGAAGATTCCAAAGTGGCAGTTTGAGAAGTTTCCAGGCGCGGACAGCACTCTCGGAACGCAAATGAAGTCGGTCGGTGAAGTCATGGCCATCGGCCGTACGTTTAAAGAAGCATTGCAGAAGGGAATTCGTTCGCTTGAGCCGCACACGCCATGGCGCGCGCCTGCGGAAACGCCGGATTCACTCTTGCGAGAAAAGCTCGCCACGCCTCGCCCTGACCGGATTCATTGGCTATTGACGGCGGTCGATAAGGGTTTGCCAGCGGAAGAAATCTGCGAACTCACCAAAATCGATCCGTGGTTTATTCATCAAATTGAAGAAATTGTAGCCATGAATCGCCGCGCTGCTACTGTTACGGTTGAGACCGCTTCGAAAGAACTGTTGCGTGAGGTCAAGCGTCACGGGACGAGCGATGAACAGCTTGCGCAAATCTGGAAGAGCACTCCGGCCTCCGTGCGTCTTCAGCGCGCACGTTACGGCGTGGCCCCGGTTTTCAAACGCGTCGATACTTGTGCTGCTGAATTTGAATCTTTTACCCCGTATCTCTATTCCACCTACGAGGACGAAGACGAGTCTGATGCACAGCAACGCCCCAAAATCATGATTCTCGGCAGCGGGCCAAACCGCATTGGGCAGGGAATCGAGTTCGATTATTGCTGTTGCCATGCGGCTTACGCTCTTCGCGAAGATGGTTTCGAAACCATCATGGTGAATTGCAATCCCGAGACAGTCTCGACCGACTATGACACTTCCGACCGCCTCTATTTCGAACCACTCACGTTGGAAGATGTCCTCGCGATCGTCGAACGCGAAAAGCCACAGGGTGTAATCGTGCAGTTTGGCGGACAAACGCCTCTGAATCTCGCGCAGGAATTGAAGCGCAATGGCGTGCCTATCATCGGCACCGCGCCGGAATCGATTGACTTGGCGGAGGACCGGCGCCGTTTCGGCGGTTTGCTCGATAAATTAAAAATTCCGCAGCCACGCAATGGTACCGCGCTGGTGCCGGAAGAAGCGGCGCGTGTTGCGGCTGAAATCGGAATGCCGGTGCTCGTTCGCCCCAGCTACGTCCTTGGCGGGCGCGCCATGGTCATCGCGTATGACGTGAATACCGTGCAGGAGTATGTTGCGCAAGCGGCGATGATGGGGCCAGCGCGCCCCGTCTTGATCGATCAGTTCCTGGAAGAAGCCACGGAAGTGGACGTCGACGCGCTTGCCGACGGCACGGATGTGGTCATCGGCGGCATTATGGAGCATATCGAGGAAGCCGGCGTGCACTCGGGCGATTCCTCTTGCGTACTTCCGCCAGTCAGTTTATCGCCTGCTGTCCTCGAGCACATTCGCGAGTACACAAAGCGCCTTGCGCTCGCTCTAAAAGTAATTGGTCTTATGAACGTGCAGTACGCCATTCAACGAGACACGGTTTATGTCCTCGAAGTAAATCCACGAGCCTCGCGCACTGTCCCCTACGTCAGCAAAGCAACCGGCGTGCCGCTGGCAAAAGTAGCCGCGCGATTGATGGCTGGAAAAAAACTGGCGGACATGAATCTACCGGTGGTGCTGCACAACGGCATTGCTGAAGTTGCAGTCCACGAATTCTATTCCGTGAAATCGCCAGTCTTTCCGTTCAATAAGTTTCGCGGCGTGGATACGATTCTTGGGCCGGAGATGCGCTCGACTGGCGAAGTCATGGGGATTTCCACTTCCTATGGACTTGCTTTTGCGAAAGCGCAGCTCGCGGCGGGGCAGCGACTGCCACGCAAGGGCACGGTTTTTCTTAGCGTCAACGATCGCGACAAAAAACATCTCGGCTCGCTCGGAAAAGAACTGCATGAGCTTGGCTTCCGCTTGCTCGCGACGCGCGGCACGGCGGCGGCTCTTGAAGCAGCAGGCATCCCGGCCGAATCGGTTTTCAAGGTAAACGAAGGCCGGCCGAACATCGTCGACCTCGTCAAGACGGGTAAAATCGATCTGGTAATCAACACACCGCTGGGGCGCGAATCGTTCTACGACGAAAAATCCATTCGCCGCGCCGCGATTCGCTATAACATTCCGTGCATCACAACTCTTGCGGCGGCCCATGCCGCGGCCCGTGGCATTCGCGCGCTGCTCGATCAAGGCACCGAAGTTGCTGCCCTACAGGATTTGCATCGCGGCCGAGTCGCTGCCTCTGGCAGCACCGGCTCAGGAGACTAGATCATGAATCTTTCTGGAGTATTTCCCGCGCTCACCACGCCATTTTCGGCGGACGGTTCCGTTTCCGTTGAAGACATCAAGCACAACATCACCAAGTACAACTCGACGGGGTTCGCTGGTTACGTAGCGATTGGTTCGACCGGCGAATCGGTGCTGCTCTCCCGCAAAGAGGTCGATACTGTCCTCGTCGCAGTGAAGGAATCGGCTGCGCCTGGAATGCGGCTGATCGCCGGAACGGGTGCCGAATCCACCGCCGAAACCATCGATCGCACAAAACGTGCGGCCGAACTTGGCTACCACGTCGCGCTGGTAAAGACGCCGTATTACTACAAGCCGATGTACAAGCCAGAAACGTTCATCGCGCACTACCGGCGCGTTGCGGATGCTTCGCCGATTCCCGTGCTGCTTTATTCGGTGCCGCAATTCACGGGCGTCGCTCTGGAAGCTCCGGAGGTCGGCGTCCTTGCGCAGCATCCCAATATTATTGGGATCAAGGAGAGCTCTGGAAATGTGCAGCGTGCAGCGGAAATGCTTGCCGCCGCCCCTTCCTCTTTTCAACTATTAGTCGGTTCAGCGAGCATGATGTTTCCCTCAATGGTTCTTGGCGCGGTCGGCTCCATCCTCGCTTTGGCTAGCGCGTTGCCGGAACTATGCGTCTCGCTATTTGAAGCCGCACGAAAAGGCGATCTGGAAACGGCGAGGGCATTGCAGGCGAAGATTCTGCCCGCCTCGAAGCTGATCGTTTCGCAGAATGGCATTCCCGGTGTGAAGTACGCCATGGACCAAGCCGGTTATCGAGGTGGCATACCGCGCCAACCCCTATTGCCATTGCACGAAGAGCAGAGGATTGCTATTCGGGAATTGATGGCAAAGGTGGGCGCCCATGCACCCGCACACCTTTCTGGTGCGGTCTCCGTCTAAATCAAGGACCTAGTTGGGCATCGTGGCAGCTACCCTGAGCACTGAGACGTAGCGAAAGGGAATCGCTCAAATTTGCTGTGACGAAAAGCTGTCGGTATCATCTAATCCCCGATGGAATGTAGAAGCCTGCCGTTTCGCCAGCTCCCGCATCAGTCCAAGCTCTTTCTTCAATTCCTTGATAATTTCTCCTCCGTTAAACAGTTCTACGGGCACCCACCAACAATCGCGGCGGTAAAGAAAACAGCGGGGTCATTTGACTATCCGCCAGTTAAGAGGGCAGAGGTCACAGAAATTCTGCGCGAACAGAACGCTGCGCTGGGCGCGGGTGAAGCCACTCGCTCAAATCTTGACCGGCTTGCTAAGGGTGCAGTTGCCGTTGTGAGCGGGCAGCAGGTCGGATTGTTCGGGGGCCCGGCTTACGCCATCTACAAAGCTGTCAGCGCGATTCAGATCGCGCAGGAACTGACCAAAGCGGGAGTGGATGCTGTTCCGGTCTTTTGGATGGCAACGGAAGATCACGATTTGGATGAAGTGCGCACCTCGACATGGTTTTATCAAGGCAAGCTGACGCGATTTGAGCTCCCGGGAAACGGTGATGCAGGCCAGCCAGTGGGTCGAATCGGCCTCGGATCGCAGGTTGCGGAAATGGTGGATGAGGCCGCGGGAATCCTGACGGCTGCAGGTGGAGAATTCGTGGCGGGAATATTCCGCGAGAGTTATGGAAATCAAGAGACTTACGGAAGCGCGTTTGGGAAGCTGTTTGCGCGATTGTTTGCCGAACAGGGGTTGATCCTGCTTGATCCACTGGATGCGCGGTTCCATCGCGTGGGCGCGGAAGTGCTGCGTAGGGCGGTAGAAGAGCGCGAGGGATTGAACGAAGCGCTGCTTGCGCGGGGCAAGGAGTTAGAGAAGGCAGGATATGCGGCTCAAGTGAAGGTGACGGCCCGGAGCTCTTTGATCTTCAGCATGGAAAAAGGCAAACGACTGCCCATTACCGTGAGCGGCGCTAAATTTGTTTGCGGCGAGCAGAGCTGGACGAAGGAAGAATTGGTCCGAGAGGTGCAAGCCTCACCGGAAAAGTTTAGTCCCAATGCGCTACTCCGTCCTGTGCTGCAGGATTTTCTATTGCCGACGGCGGCGTACATCGCGGGTCCAGCGGAGATCGCATACTTCGCGCAGGCGGAAGTGATTTACCAGAAGTTGCTGGAGCGCATGCCGGTGATATTGCCGCGCGCAGCGTTCACGATACTGGATGCGAAGGTGGAGAAGCTGTTGCGACGCTACGGATTGAAAGTCGAGGACGTATGGCGCGGCTCGCAAGAACTTCGCCGCAAGATGGAGACGGCCAGCGTACCCACGACCCTTGGGAAGAATTTTGACAAGTCTGTGAAAGAAAGCGCAAAGATGCTGGCGACGCTGAAAAAACAGATCGTGCGGCTTGATCCGACTTTGGGCGGAGCAGTGGAGACCGCGCAAAAAAAGATCGCTTTTCAGCTCGATAAATTAAAACGCAAAACGGGCAGAGCGCAGGCGTTTAAGGACGGATTGATTGCCGCGCATCAGGAGTTTCTCGAGTCGCTGCTTTACCCACACAAGGTTTTACAATCGCGCGAGCTGTGCTTCTTGCCGTTCCTGGCGAGCTGGGGTATGGGCGGGTTAAAGGAGCTCCAATCGCTGGCAAACAGCTCCAAACAGAGCGAGCACAAGATTTTGCGGATTCCTTGAGACGATTAACTGCTGAGAAAAGTGAAGAGGTTAGGGCGAGTGCGATACTTCACGCCCGCGAGAGACATTGTTAGTCACCTTAAAAGTCCGTCCGGCCGGTGATCAGTTTTTTCTGTTCTGTCAAGGAACGTAACGTGGCTGCGGTTTCCTCGGCTAATTTTCCAGCGAGCTCTTTTACATTTTCCGCGATGGCAGGATGCGACAACCTGGCTTTGGCGCAAAGCAAATCTATTCCGGCATCAAAACCATGAATGTATGCCAACTTCTCGTCCGATTCATAACTCTGGATCATTCTTGTCACTGCCCATTTCTGATTCAACAAATACTCACACCTGAGAAGATCTTCTTTGCTTAACATCTCGGCGACCTCGGTGACTCCGGCAGTGTACGGGCCAACCATGCAAAAGCAAATGGTACTATCCAGTTTTGGACACATTTTCAATGAATCTTCTGACCGTCGAGTTTGAGGGCTTTTAGTATCCCCCGGGAAACGTACAAATTAGAATCTTCTTATCTGACTGAGGTTGTCGGACACGTCTGGCTTAAGAGGCCGGGTAATTTGTGGGCACCAAGATAACTAAGAAGTTCTCTGGCGACCCATTCCCGATAAAATACGTAGTTCGCCGAGGATCAAAACAGAAACGTTTACCGCCTCATCGTTCCGCACCAGGTGAGCCGAGCGCTCGGAACCCGTGGAATATCCTTCGATGTGCAAGATCACGTCGGTTTCATTCTCGCGACGGCCGCCATTTTTGAGCGTGACTAGCAGCTTCCTGGAATCGTAATGCACGGTCAGATGTTTTGATGTGGCCGCGCACCAAACTCTGAGATCTCCAAGCGGAGTTTCCTTGCAGGTGAGGGTCTGTTCTTGCGTCACAGAATTCCATTCGTTGCACTGGGAGAAAATCGAGTCGCGAAAATGCTTCCAAACCTGGAGTGAGCGGGCGACAGCCGTTTCCTGATTGAGCTTGTCCTCAAGTCTCTGCGCTTCTTCCGTGAGCTTTGCAGCTAGAAACTCCTGCGCTGCTTGCCTTGTGCTCTCATCCCGCATCGACCATCTCCTGGAGAATTATCTTACACAAGGTCAAACAGCAAGTCGTTAGCGTTCTTGCTGGGTGTTGATACGAAATAGGAGTGACGTTGGGAGGATGGGCAGAGCGGGCACGGCGTGCCGTGCCCCTACGACGGAAGGCGATTTTCTTTTGGGAGAGCGTCGGCTAGAAGAAAGATGGTGCCAGCAAACATAAGAGTGTCGGCGAAATAGTTGAGGCCATTGCCGATGTCCGAGGGAATGGAGATCAGGATGGGCAGGTAGATTACGAGGACAATGAGAAGAATTGTGAGGCCAAGATAAGTCGCCGCGAGACGGGATTTTTTGTTGAGGAGAAGGCATACGCCGGCGACGAGGAGGACTATGCCAGCAAGATAGGCCCAGAACAGTCGGAGCGGGATCCATTCGGGCGTGATTTTTGCGAGGGGGACCCCGGGCGCATACTCAGGATGGAGAAAATGTTCAACGCCGAAAAAGATGGCAGTGACGGCCATAACGTAGCGGGCGAGAGTCACCAGGAGCGACGTTGGGTTTTTAGATTGAAGTCTTCGCTGGGCGCCCGCGAAAGCGAAGGCGCCACCGCTGAACGAAAGATCTCTTAGAGCGACCGCCCAGGAAATTCTGTCGTGGGGGTTAGCTGCAACTCGCGGAATGTGGAGCAGCACAACGAAGAGAAGGATCATCGTACCCAGGAGCGTTGCGGCCAACTGCGAGTATTTCTTGACCACGATGCTCAGGGCCGCGGCGACCAGCGCCACGCCAACGAAATAGACCAAAAAAACATGCGCGGGAATCCAGGAGGGGATACCGTCGGCCATCAACCTGCCCAGGGTGAAGTGTTCTCCCGCGAAATCGGCCAGTGGAATAGCGTAAAAGAGACGGCCAAAAGGCATGAGCTTATCGAGGCCGGTAGCCTGTGGAACTTCACTCATCAGTATTACGGGAAGGCCGATGGCCAGAATGGCTGCGCCGAGGAAGTAAGGCCAGAAGACGGTTGCAGGGACGGAAAACACTACTAGCGTAAGCGCAGACGCAGGCATATGGGCAAGTGTCCCGTAGAAACTGGTTTCTCACAATAACCACTTGAGGCAAGACTGCTATAACCAGTATGACCAGAGACTAACGACGAGTGCGTGATTTTCATCGCTGATTTCGGGCGATCGTACAACTGACAAGACACCGCCGTGTAGGCGTACGTTTTTTTCTGCTGCAGTATTGGACCGAGCTTGTGCCCGAAGGCCGTCCGAAACGCTTAGCATTAGAAGACTCGAAGAATTGGGAACTGCCTGTGCCAGCGCCGCAGCAATCCACTGAAACGACAGTTTGTGGCTGCTCAGGCGGACACGTTCGGTCATCCGAGGCTCGTGTGCAGTCGGAAATAGGAAGAGATCCGCGCGAATTCTCCCATAACGTTCTTATAATCAGTAAATAATAAGTACAATTAAAATAACCTAATCGACTGGGATCGGTCATCGACCTGCTTCAGTATGGGCATGCAAACAGGTAAACCTATGTTTAATGAAAATGAAATGGCAAAACAAAAGGGATTTTCGCTTATCGAGTTGTTGATCGTTGTGGCGATTATTTTGATCATCGCGGCCATCGCAATTCCTAACCTACTAAGGTCGCGTATGGCGGCCAACGAAGCTTCTTCGGTCGGTTCGATCCGTACGATCAACACGTCCGCTGTGACGTATTCGTCCACGTATCCGTCAAACGGCTTTCCAGTTTCTCTGGCAGCCATGGGTGGTGCAAATCCTTGCACAGCCACTCCGGCAAACGCTTGTTTGCTTGACCCGGTTCTCTCCGCTGGCACCAAGAGCGGGTATAAATTCGTTTGGACCGGCGATGGCAATACGCCTTCCGACAATTACACGGTCACGGGCACTCCGGTCGTGGTTGGCAGCTCCGGTCAGCGTCAGTTCTTCTCTGACCAGTCTGGAGTAATCCGTTACAGCACAACAGGCGCGGGCGTCACAGTCGCAAGCCCGCCACTGCAGTAAGTTTAGAATCTTGCTGGGAAACACTACGCGAAGGGATCAAGCGAGCACGCGATCAAGGTCGCGTGCTTTGTTTTATGCCTGGGAAGTATGTGCCCCTCATGGCTAGACTAGTGACCTGCGAACAGTAGTTCTTCAAGAGCCATTCGACGCACCTGCCAAGATTCGAGGTGCTTTTCGTTCACAATCATTTGGCACTGACCATCGTCAGTAAAGGCGAGTCTCACCTCAAACATCTGCTCACCTTTGTCGCCGCGAACCAGGATACCGTGCTCGGCAAGACTGAAGGTGACGGACTTGCGTACATCTCCGGATACGAAGACAACGCTAAAGTCGCTTTCGACCTCCTCGACGGAAAATTCATAGGGCGAATTCTTTGGACGAAGGCCGTTGCGCGTCTTGACGTCCTCCTCGACTTGTGCGCGAAGTGCCTGGAAGACCTTGGGAAGGGAACATGACGAGCGCTCCGCCACCCAGTCGAACTTCGACTTGTCTTTTTCGGGTTGATTGGATTTGTGCGGTGCTTCGACTTTGTTGTTGTCCACGCGTGGGCCTCAGAAACACTTTCTGTAGTTAAGATGCGAAAAGGGAGGCGATGGTTCGTATGCCGGACAGGCCCGAATCGGGAAGGAGGGCCGTGTCGATGAAAATCAAAAATTCCGACGTCCTAATCCTTCGGGGACATGAGCACGTGTGTACAGTTAATGGAGAGCGCCCTTTTCCTTGAAAAACCCGCCAAAATGTGATATAATTAGTAAAGGGAGTTTGTTAGGCATCGTCAAAATTCATGCTGTGTGGTGAGGCTTACTTATGGAGGGTCAAATGAGGGCTGATATTGTTTACGCCATGACGGACGAGGGTGACAAGCTAGCCGTTATAGACGTCACGAATCCTGCGTTTGCCGTGAGCGCTACTGACGAGGAGCTTGTGGCTATGGCCGAGAAGTATATTCTCGAGGCCGGACGACACAACGAGATTCCTGCGGCGCTTCGAGAGGCCCTGCGAAGCTCGAAGCTTGGCCTTGGGCTTATGGCGGCCTCGGGGACGTTTGTGGACGGGATGACCACTTACCAATTGAAGCTTGGTCCGGAGAATTTGGGGGAGGGCTTCAGCCCGATAGACCAAAGGATCGCCGCTTCGTTTCCCGCGTTTACAGTCCGACTTCGTTTGCAGGACATGGCTCGATTGATGGCGGCCGGCCTAGCTGGTGCGGCAAAGGCTGAGTCCCGTCGACCTATATTTCTTGTAAATATCGGTGGCGGGCCGGGAGCAGACAGTTGGAATGCTTTGATTCTTCTTAGCCGTGAGCAAGCGGCACTGCTAGCTGACCGCGAAATCGTACTCGCGATCTTGGACCTCGATCAGCGTGGGCCAGTGTTTGGCGCACGCGCGCTCGAGGCCCTGTGTGTGGCAGAGGCGCCTTTGAGCGGGCTCAATATCGAATTCGCGCATTTGGAGTACGAATGGTCGAGCGCTGACCGGCTGCGCGAGGTGCTCCACGAGTTGAGAACTGGCGACTCGTTGTGCGGAATTTCGTCAGAAGGCGCCTTGTTTGAATATGGTTCGGACGAGGAGATTGTCTCAAATCTTCAAGCTCTCCATGCCGGAACAGCCGCTGATTCTATCGTTGTGGGATCCGTCACGCGGGAGGGCAAACCTGTGCGAGCTTCGTTGATCGGAAACCATGTGCCGACACGGCCGCGAACGATCGAGGCATTCCAAACCCTTGCGAAACAGGGCGGCTGGATAGTGCAGGAGGCGATCGAGCGTCCTTTCAGCTACAACGTCCGCCTAGTGAAAGGATAAGTTCTGATCGCCCCGTCCCAAAGCTCATTACTGTTCGATAGAACGGAACGGTTGGGCGGGCGGACGAGTCGAATAAGAGCGGAGCCTGGACAGGAGGGCTTTAAGCCGTTGGCGATCGCTATCAGCCACGGCAGTGAATCTCAACCCGAGTCCATTGCCACGCTTTACGTGACGAACCGAAGCTTCGGCTGTGATGCGGCCTTCCTGGACCAAAAAATCGAGCTTGGCGGGCATGCCTTCTTTCACGCTGAGATGAGGTGTCTCGATAAACAGGCCATCAATACTGATGTCCAGGACGCGTGAAACATCGTCGCGCTCGTTGCAGCGCCAGCAGACCCAAATGTCCTCTGAAGCTGGGAGGCGAGATAGCGCGCGGCGCGAATAAGACGGTTTCTGTACCATGGGAGACTCCCTGGAGCGTGGGCACGTTGCTAAGAGGAGAGGGCTGGGGGAGGCCGGCTCGCCTAAGGTGCTGGTACGCTCGCCATTCAATCGGTCACGAAATTTGGTAAAGGCGCTCATCTGTTAGCTGCGTTCTAACCAAAAACAGTGGTGCTTACTCAGTAGAGACAGAAAGGACGAAAACGTTTCATTTTGGGAATTCTTGGTTAGGCGGCTTTGCGATTGTCCGGGCCGACCGACGCCATGCTGGCGACCGAGGCCATATTGGTGACTTTGGCCATGTTGATGACGGGGTGGCGGAGGGCTGCCAGGCGTACAACGGCCTGTTCCCAGGTTTTTAGGAGCATGTAGAGGCCTGCGACCGCTGCAAGTAGGACTGCAAATCCCAAGGCGAATATGGCAAACGCGGCCAGCAGCTCGCGGACGACGTAGAACTGTGCCAGTACTATTACTGCTAGAAATGCCAACAACCACAGCCGACCGCTGTCCTTGCTGATCGCTTGCACTTGCACGAAGCCTCCTGATTTTTCTAACGGCGGCCCTGGCTTGAAGATTGCCAGGGCCGCCGTTCTGCTTACTCGGTGGTGGGCCAAGTAAGGTGGTGTTGGATGACGATGTGCACTTTCGCTTAGTTAAGCAGAAGGGACAATGCACTGCGGCTGAACAGTGGGTGGACTGTAGGTGAACCGGCCGGAACGGTTTGGGGAGGAACCCTGGTGATAGAATTTGCGAGAATCTGGGAGAGGTGTGATGGAAGTCTTGCGAGTGAAAACGGTAAGGCGGACGGAGTTGGTGGATGTCACGGACTTGGTAGAGGAGGCAGTGGCGAGAGCGGGGGTGGCGTCGGGAATGTGCCAAGTGTTTGTGCCGCATACTACCGCGGGGGTAATCATCAACGAGCACTTCGATCCGGATGTGGCGACGGATTTGGAAGGCGTGTTTGACCGATTGGTCCCCCGGACGGGGCCGTACCGGCACGCGGAAGGAAATTCCGATTCGCATGCTAAGGCGGTTTTGACGGGAGCGTCGCAGGTGATTTTTGTGGAGAATGGGAAATTGGTGTTAGGCCAGTGGCAGGGAGTGTTCTTTTGTGAATTTGATGGACCGCGGGAAAGAAAACTTTGGGTGAAGGTAATTGAGGATACGCGATGACGGTTATGGTTGAGAGCGTAGAGGCGAAAGAAGGAGAAAAGATAACGCAGAGACGCAGAGCACGCAGAGGGAGCGCAGAGATGACGACCTGCGGCACGAGCGCTGGGTGTTGGGTGTGATAGAGTTTTTGCGATGAAGCTGGTGGCGAACAACTTGGGGATTTATGTGCAGGTCCCGTTTTGTCAGACCAAGTGCACATACTGCAATTTTCATACGGGAGTGGTGTCTGCAGGGCGGTTTGCGCCGTACGTGGACGCCATGTGTCAGGAAATTCGTGGGCATCGGGAGTTTTATCGAACGGCTGGAGTTCATTTGCCGGAAGGTTTTGAGAAAGCGATCGTTGACACGGTTTATTTCGGAGGGGGAACGCCTAGTCTGTTGGAGCCGGAGTTATTGGAGCGGATGATTGGGGCGATACGGGAGACGTTTGCGGAGGGAGGGGCAAGCCCCTCCCCTACAGGCCAGCTTTTGGAAGTTACGTTGGAAGCGGATCCGGAGACGGTGACCGCGGAGAAGGCTGAGGCATGGGTGTCGGCAGGGATTAATCGAGTGAGTTTTGGTGTGCAGTCGTTTTCAGATAGGGAATTGGTGGCAGCGGGGCGGATGCATCGTCGGGCGGATATTTATCTGGCGGCGGAGATTTTGCGTGCCGCAGGGATTCGGAACATCAGTTTTGATTTGATTGCCGGATTGCCGTTTCAGACGAAAGAGAGTTGGGGAGAATCGCTCGAAGAGTTGGGGAAGTTGGTTCCGGAGCACGTTTCTGTTTATTTGCTGGAAGTGGATGAGGGGAGCCGGCTGGGTCTGGAGATTTTGCAGAGTGGGACGCGGTACTCGGCGGGGGCGGTTCCTAGCGACGATTCAATGGCGGAATTTTATGAAACGGCTTGCTCATTTATGGGGGAGCGAGGGTATCACCATTATGAGATTTCGAATTGGGCTCGGCCTGGATTTGAATCGCGGCACAATTTGAAGTATTGGCGGCGTGAGGAATATTTAGGATTTGGGGCGGGGGCGCATTCGTTTTCGGGGACGCAGCGGTGGGCCAATGAACATGATGCGGCGGCATATGTGGGCGCGATTGCGGCTGGGCGGTTGCCGATCGAACAGTTGGAGCCGGTGACGCCCGAGAGTGCCTTGGAGGAAGAATTGTTTTTGGGCTTGCGTCAGTTGGATGGGATTGATGTGGGGCGGATTGAGAGAGAGTACGGGGTTGGATTAAGAGATAGATTCGAGGGATTGCAGGCATCGGGGCTTGTGGAACGAAACGGGGACGTGGTGCGGTTGGCTCCTGCGAAATTGAGCGTATCGAATGAGGTGTTTGCGGAACTGATGCGGTGATTCACGCGGATTGAGCTAGCAGGAGTTTAAATGTTTTCTTAACACAGAGATCACAGAGGACGCAGAGAAGACGAGGAGCACACACGGTGAGTGGAACGATTGCTAAGAGTGGGATGCGGAGTGAGGCGGAGGACGTGACTGGCGTGCACAATGTCGTGGATTTGCGGAGCGATACGGTTACGCGGCCGACTGCGGAGATGCGGCGGGCCATGGCTGAAGCGGTGGTCGGCGATGACGTGTATGGGGAAGACCCGACGGTGAACAGGCTGGAGAAGAGAGCCGCGGAGGTATTCGGGAAAGAGGCGGCGCTTTTTGTTCCCACCGGTTGCATGGGGAATCTGATAGCGATTAAGACTTGGACTCATCACGGCGATGAGGTGATTTGCGATGAAAAGAGCCATGTGAACTTGTATGAGCTGGCGTCGATGTCGGCAATTGCGGGGTGTATGCCACGGATTGCCCGAGGGGTCGATGGGATTCTCTCGTGGAAGATGATTGAGGCGGTGATTCGGCCGAAGATTTATTACGACTCGCAGACGGCGCTGATTTGTCTTGAGAATAGCCACAATATGGCCGGCGGAACTTTGCACGCGACCGCTTCGGTGGATGAAATTTGCGGCCATGCGCATGAAGCCAAATTGAAAGTGCATTTGGATGGAGCGAGGATTTTTAATGCGTCGGTGGCCCTGGGCGAGAGCGTTGCAGCGATGACGAAGAACGTGGATTCGGTGATGTTCTGTTTATCGAAGGGGCTTGCAGCACCGGTGGGATCGATGATTGTGGGGTCCGCGGCGTTTATCGAGAAGGCGCGGATTTACCGGAAGATGTTTGGCGGAGGAATGCGGCAGGCGGGGGTAATTGCGGCGGCGGGATTGATTGCACTGGAGGAGTCACCGGCGCGCCTGCATGTGGATCATGAGAACGCGCAGGTGTTGGCGAAGGGGATTGCGGCGATGCCTGGGTTGAAGATCGATCCAGCGAAGGTGAAGACGAATATCGTGATTTTTGATTGTGAAGGAACAGGGAAAAACGCGGTGGAGTTGTGTGATCTGTTGCGCGAGAAGGAGATTTGGGCGTTGGATACAGCAACATATTCGGTGCGGTTCGTGACCCACTGCGATGTAGATCGGGCAGGGTGCGAGCGGGCGCTGGCGGCGTTGGGAGAAATTGTGGGACGGCCACAGACGGCGCGGGCGTGAAGGAGAAGTTGGGCTTCCGGATTCTAGTTAGTGCGGCCGAGATATATGAGTCGCTTGGGAGGGGACAAAGGCGTGGGATCTAACCCACCTTCCTTTCGTCGATGGAAGACGCGACGACGTTTAGCAAGACTTGCGGAATAATTCCATCGAAGCTCAGAAGCACACCGTCGCAGTAGCCCTGTTGGTTGATTGTGACCCAGCCCCAGCCGAAGTGCTTCCCGATGAGATCCTTCCACGGCTCCGACGCACTCGCATCCGCCCCCTGCGTGGGAACTACGGCAAGTTCGCCTGCCTCCAGCTCAATCGCGTCATCATCAGAGCGTGCAGCGATCTTTAGAAAAGAGCGATCGAAACGGAGCGTGATACGAACCAAGCAACCGTCATCGGTTACGCGAAAAACAGATCGAAGTACTTGCGTTTCGATCTGTTGAAAACTGTCCAACAGCGGGCTCGCGGCTACCGTGGTCGCTCGTCTCCAGTCAGCCATTCCGACCTCACGTGCTCAGCGTTGTTAATCTCGTCCGACAAGCTGACGATCAAGTAGTACTGCCAGATTACAGCAAACGTCTTGGTAGGAATCCAGCACCTAAATGCTCTTGCGGAAATCCACCGATATCCGGAGATCGGCCTCACATGTCAAGAAATCAAATCTCGACAGAGGTGGACGAAAGAGGCGTGGGGTTGTGTAAAATGGGCTATAAGCGGAACTTTGGTGGAGTATAGCCGAGGCATATAGCCGCGCGGAGACAACGTGGACTTCACTTTTACCGAAGAACAGCAGCAGTTGCGGCGGAGTGTGCGGGAGTTCGCGCAGGGCGAGATATTGCCGCATGTGATGGAGTGGGACGAGGCTTCGCACTTTCCAATTGAGATTATGCCGAAGTTAGGCGAGATGGGTTTGCTGGGGGTGATTTTCCCGGAGGAGTATGGCGGCGCGGGGCTCGGGTACATCGAGTACGTCATTGCGATTGAAGAGTTGGCGCGGGTGGATGGGTCGATCGGGTTGATTGTGGCGGCGCACAATTCTTTGTGTAGCAATCACATTTTTAAGTTTGGGACTGAGGCGCAAAAGAAGAAGTATCTGGCGCCGTTGGCGTCGGGGAAGAAGATTGGCGCCTGGTCGTTGACGGAGCCCGAGGCGGGCTCGGATGCGGGCGGAACGCGGACGACGGCGCGGCGCGATGGAGATTTTTGGGTATTGAATGGCGCGAAGACATTTACAACGAACGGCCATTACGCGGATTTTTGCGTGGCCATGGCGGTGACGGACAAGTCGAAGGGCTCGCATGGGATCAGCGCGTTCATTCTAGAAAAGGGAATGGCGGGGTTTAAGCCGGGGAAGAAAGAGAACAAGCTGGGGATGCGGGCCAGCGACACATCCGAGGTAATTTTTTCGGATTGCCGCGTTCCGGCGGAGAATCTACTGGGGCCGGAGGGCGAGGGGTTTACCGGGAGTTTGAAGATTCTGGACGGCGGGCGGATTTCCATTGCGGCTTTGGCGCTGGGAATGGCGCAGGGTGCGCTCGACGCGGCGGTGAGTTACGCGAAGCAGCGCAAGCAGTTTGGGCAGGCGATCAGCGAGTTTCAAGCGATTCAGTTTAAGTTGGCGGATATGGCGACGGAAGTGGAGGCGGCGCGGTTGTTGGTGTATCAGGCAGCTTGGCTGGCAGACCGCAAGGATGTGCGGTTCACGCGGGAGTCGAGCATGGCGAAATTGTTTGCCAGCGAGGTGGCTGTGCGCGTGGCGAATGAATGCGTGCAGGTGCATGGAGGCTATGGTTTTATTAAGGACTATCCGGCTGAGAAGTTTTATCGCGATGTGAAACTCTGCACGATTGGGGAGGGGACTAGCGAGATTCAGAAACTGGTGATTGCGCGGCAATTGCTGGGGAAGAAGTGAGTCGCGGATCGATCCAGGTTGAAGTAGAAGGTGGGTTTTAACACAGAGGTCGCAGAGTTCACGGAGAAGAGCGTGACGAGAACGCTTCCAGCCTGACGGAAGTGCCCGCACTGCATTTGGGGCTAGTGGCAAAAACCGGGATAATAGGCGAGTGCACTCAGCCTTCATCGCATCCGTGGACAATTCAAGGACAAAATGACGCTGCCCGTTGAGACTTGGGCGGAATTGGTGCGCGCGGGGGATGTGCGGGCGATTTCGCGCGCGATTACGGCGATTGAGAATCATCAGGCGGAAGCGGAAGAGTTGCTGCGTGGCCTTTTTTCGTCGACGGGGCGAGCTTATCTGACGGGAGTGACCGGAGCGCCGGGAACGGGGAAGAGCACTCTCGTGGATCGGCTTGCGGCGCATTACAGGAAACATGACCAGCAAGTGGGTGTAATTGCCGTGGACCCGACGAGCCCCTACACAGGCGGAGCGATTTTGGGAGACCGCATTCGGATGCAGAGCCATGCCAGCGACCACGGGATGTTCATTCGGTCGATGGCGACGCGCGGATTCATGGGAGGGTTGGCACGGGCGACAGCGGAAGTAGCTCTCTTGCTGGATGCGGCGGGAAAAGAGGAAGTTTTGATTGAGACGGTCGGCGTGGGGCAGGATGAAATCGACATCGTGCGGCTGGCGGATTGCGTGCTGGTGGTGCTAGTGCCCGGCATGGGAGACGATATTCAAAACATGAAAGCCGGGTTGATGGAGATCGGCGATATTTTTGTTTTGAATAAAGCGGACCGCGAGGGGGCGGACCGCTTGGAGCAACAACTGCACGCGATGTTGTCACTGGTTATGCCGCGTGACGGTTGGCATCCGCCGGTAGTGCGCACAGTGGCTAGCGAGAGCAAGGGAATTGGCGTGCTGGCGGAGACGATTGGAAAGTTTCGGAAACATTTTGAATCGAGCGGCGAACGCGAGCGGAAGCATGTGGAACATTGGAAGCGGCGGCTCATGGGATTGATCGAATCGCGACTGGTAGAACGCGTTTTGGGAGGTACCAACGGAGAGGCACGACTGGCGGAGATGGCGAAGGAAGTGGCGGAGCGCAAGAAGGATCCATTCACGGCAGTGAACGAGTTGCTAGCGAAAAGCGGAATTGTGGCCTGAGGGCGGGTGAGAATGCACTTCGGCGAAATCGAAGTTCTAACTATTTATGCCGGCACGTTTTGGCTGGATGGCGGATCCATGTTCGGCGTGGTGCCGAAAACGATTTGGGAAAAGAAGATGGTTCCCGATGGAAAAAACCGGCTGGCGTTTGCAGTGAATTCACTGCTGGTTCGCGCGAACCGAAAGACCATTTTGGTGGAAACGGGAAACGGCACGAAATGGGACGCGAAACTGCGGAATATTTATCGCTTCCCTGATGACGATCCTTTGACGCAATCGCTGGCGAAGGCGGGCGTGAAGCCGGAAGAGATCGATTTGGTCATCAATACGCACTTGCATTTTGATCACGCGGGAGGAAACACGCGGTTCGCGGGCGGTCGCGCGGTGCCGGCGTTTCCCAACGCCAAGTATATCGTGCAGAAAGCGGAGCTTGAGCACGCGATGCAGCCCACGGAACGCGACCGGGCGAGCTACTATGCGCACGATTTTGTGCCGGTGACGGACGCGGGGCAGTGGCAGTTTGTGGAGGGAGACACAGAAATCTTACCTGGGATTTCAGTGGTGAAGATTCCTGGTCATAACCTAAACATTCAGGGCGTCCAGATCAGGGGCGGAGGAAAAAAGTTGATGTATGTTTCGGACTTGCTTCCCACGCGACATCATTTGCCGCTGCCGTGGATTATTGCGTACGATCTATACCCGCTGACTACGCTGGAGACAAAGCGAAAGTGGATTGGCGAGTTTGTCCGCGACGGATGGATCGTAGGGCTTGGGCACGACCCGGATTTCCCGGCGGGAACTCTGCACGAGCACGATGGCAAAGTGGCTTTCGAACCGGTAGACCTCAACAGTTAATTTCACGGAGACAAGCGAATGGCGGCTGCTAAAACAGAGAAGTCGAAGCGCGCAAACACGCAGGCGGAGATTGGGATTATTGGCGGCAGCGGGCTTTATTCAATGAGCGGGCTGACGAAGACGCGCGAAGTCATTGTGAAGACGCCATTCGGGGAGCCATCAGACGCGATCGTGCTGGGCACGCTAGAGGGAAAGCGCGTGGCATTTCTCGCGCGCCATGGGCGCGGGCACCGAATATTGCCCGGTGAGATCAATTTTCGAGCGAATGTATACGCAATGAAGCTCCTGGGGGTAGAGAGGATTATTTCTGTCAGCGCGGTAGGATCCTTGATGGAGGATTTGCGTCCTGGAGAGTTTTTGGTCCCGGACCAGTTTGTGGACCGCACGAAGAATCGCGTTTCGACATTTTTTGGCGACGGTCTGGTGGCGCATGTGGGGTTCGATAAGCCGACGTGCGGGCAAGTGTCGGCTGCACTGGCGGATGCGAGCGTGCATTGCGGAGTGATGGTGCACCGTCGCGGAACGTATGTTTGCATCGAGGGGCCGCAATTTTCGACGCTGGCCGAGGCAAATATGCACCGGCAGTTGCGATTCGAAGTCATTGGCATGACCAACGTGACGGAAGCCAAGCTCGCACGTGAGGCGGAGATTTGCTATGCGACGATTGCCATGATCACGGACTTTGATTGCTGGCATCCGGATCACGAGTCGGTGACGGCTTCGCAGATCATTGCGACGCTGGTGCAGAATGCCGAAAACGCCCAAAAAGTTTTGCGCGAGGCGGTGCGCGCGATGCCTGAGGCGCGAAGCTGCAAGTGCGGCGCGGCGCTGAAACACGCCCTGGTTACCGACATGAAGCTGGTCCCAAAAGGCACGAAGAAAAAACTCGAAGCGATTATCAGCAAATATATTTCCTAGGAGAAGCCTGTGTCCTTACTTGTAGTCGGTTCGGTGGCATTTGATGCGCTCGAAAGCCCGTACGGAAAAGTGGACTGGACTCTTGGCGGTGCGGCAACCTACTTTGCGGTTTCCGCGAGTTTTTTCGCGCCAGTGAGCCTCGTCGCAATCGTAGGCGAGGATTTTACGGCCAAGGATGAAGCTGTCTTTCGCGGGCGGCACATCGACACGGAAGGGCTTGAGCGCGCGGCGGGGAAAACGTTTTTTTGGGCAGGCCGCTACTCGGAAAACCTGAATGAACGTGTGACGCTGGCCACGGACTTGAACGTGTTTGCGGGCTTTAAGCCAAAGCTTCCGGAAAAATACAAATCATCGAAGTACGTCTTTCTGGCGAACATCGCGCCGGATTTGCAGCGTGACGTTCTGAAGCAAGTAAAGGGAAGGCCGAAACTCGCAGCGCTCGACACGATGAACTACTGGATTGAGCGTACTCCCGCGGAATTGCGCGAGACGTTAAAACACGTTGATATTTTAATGATCAACGATTCGGAAACGCGCCAGCTTTCCAGCGAACACAACCTGCTGCGCGCCGCAAAACACATTTTTAAGATGGGACCTTCGACGCTAGTAGTTAAGCGCGGCGAATACGGGGCCATGATGGTCGACAAGCACGGGGTATTTTGTGTGCCGGCGTTTCCGCTGGAGGAGCCGCATGACCCCACCGGTGCCGGCGATAGCTTCGCGGGCGGCTTTATGGGCTATCTGGCAGGCGCCAAGGATTTGAGCGACGCCACACTTCGCCGTGCCATGGTCTACGGTTCCGTGCTGGGCAGCTTTACCGTCGAGAAATTCGGCCTGGATCGGCTGCGGGTGTTGAAACGCAGCGAGATACACGCCAGGGCACGCCACTTCGCGAAATTGACCCAATTCAAATTGTAGTGTGTAGAATCCTGCCATAGCCTAAGAATTGCAGGAGAACGTTCTGCCTCTAAGCACTATCATCGCGCGACTGGCCTGGGCCGCTCTGCTCGGTTCCATCATCGGCGTCGAACGCAATATTCGCAGGCGTCCCGCGGGGATGCGAACGGGATTTTGCGTCGCGTTGGGAGCGGCGCTATTCACAATCGTTTCCGTTGAAATCGCGCGGCGCACTGGCGACACCAGTACCACGCGGATTGCGTCGAATATCGTGCAAGGAATCGGATTTCTCGGGGCAGGCGTGATCTTGCGTGAACGCGGCAGCGTCGTTGGGTTGACGACAGCTGCAACTATTTTTGCAGTGGCGGCGATGGGAATGGCGGCTGGCGGGGGCTTGTACGCAGTTTCAGGGATCGCCTGCGCTCTGGTTTTGTGTGCCCTCGTTCTTCTCTTCTACGTCGAGGATTGGCTCAACTTAAAGCCCCGGTATATGTTGTTCCGCATTTTTGTGGATCGTGCCGAAAACATGGTAACGGACGTACATCGGATTTTTTCAGAACTTAAAGTGCCGATCGATAATTTTCAAGTATCGCTCTCAGGAGAGAAGAATCTGATTCAGTTTGACGCGGAGGTCAGCCCGCACCAGCAGGATAAAATCCTCCAAGCACTGTGCAAACCTGGCATGAGTTGCGAGATGGTCCCTGTGGAGCGGCAAAACGGATGAGCGTTCGAAGCGGACGTCCTGAGGCTACGACTATGGACGTCGAACTGCGAAAACCCCGCGCGTTGAATTCGCAAAGCGTATTCATGCCATTTGCGCCGGCATCTCCCGCTGAATTTTCCAAAGTGTTGGCTGGCGCTGAGGAATTGCGCAACCTGGGATTTCATATTGGCGACTCGACGCCGCTCACACCAGATGGATACTTCGCGGGATCGCTTACGGGCAGGCGAAATGAGCTTCTGAGCGAGTTGGAGCGCGACGATGTGGACGCGCTCGTGGCCATTCGAGGCGGGTATGGGTCGAACTACCTTCTCGACGCTCTGTCGATAGAACGCGCGGACGCTCCCAAAGTGATTTTGGGATATAGCGATTTGACGTCGCTGCACGCGTTTCTATGGATGCGTTACGCATGGGTTGGATTTTACGGGCCGATGCTGGCTGCTGGTTTGGATGCGGGCGACAGCGTGCTGAATGGTTACGACAGAGAGTCGCTGCTTGCTGCGATCGGGAAAACCGACAGCGGGTGGACTTTAAAGTTGCGCGGCGAAACTATGGCCGCCGGCGAAGCGGAAGGCCGCGTTCTTGGCGGATGTATGACGCTGGTGGAAACGACGCTGGGCACGCCGTGGGAATTGGACACGCGCGGTTCGATCTTGTTGCTGGAGGATCGCGGAATGAAGCCGTGGCAAGTAGACCGAGCGCTCATGCATTTGAAGCAAGCCGGAAAGTTTGAGGGCGTTCGAGGGTTCTTGCTTGGCGAATTTCCGGATGGTGGTCCGCTGATGTCGGGTAGCGCTTCGGTGCGCGACGTATGCGCAAGAATATTGGGCGGCCTGGGAGTGCCCATTGTTTATGGCGCGGCGGTCGGGCATACGCCTCGTCCGATGTTGACGGTACCGTTGGGAGTGAAGGCGCATCTCAGAGCGCAGGGAGAAGGGCAGTTGGAGATTCTTGAGCCGGCGGTCGTCCAATGAGCGATGCGAAGCATGTCCACGTAATTGGGATTGGCGGGTCCGCGATGGCGCCGCTTGCGGGGATGCTGCGCGAGCATGGCTATCGCGTGACCGGATCGGATTCGGGAGTCTATCCGCCCGCTTCGACGCTGCTCGAGAAGCTGGGGATTTCGTTTTTTCATACATTTGATGCGGCGAACTTGATGCCCGCGCCGGATTTGGTTGTTATTGGAAATATTATTGCGCGCGGGAATCCAGAACTCGAGGAAGTACTGGACAAGAAGATTCCGTACCGCTCGATGCCCGAGATTCTGGAAGAAGTGTTTTTGCCGGGGCGGCATTCGATTGTGGTAAGCGGCACGCACGGGAAAACTACGACGACGGCAATGCTGGCCTGGATTTTTCATACCGCAGGAAAGCGCCCGAACTTTTTAGTGGGCGGCGTGGCTGAGAATTTTGGCAAGAGTTATGGCCTGGGCGGCGGCGAAGAATTTATTTTGGAAGGTGATGAATACGAAACGGCCTTTTGGGATCGCGGTCCTAAGTTTTTCCACTACCATCCAGACGATTTGATCATCACTTCGCTGGAATTCGACCATGCGGACATTTACCGGGACTTTGAGACGTATGAGCTGGCGTTTCGCCGCTTGGTGAATCTCGTACCGCGGCGGGGGCGCGTCGTGATTTGGGGAGATACGGAAGACTCTGGACCGGCTTTACGGCGCGCTGCAGAAAAGGCGTTTTGTCCGGTAGAAACATACGGATTTTCTCCAGGAAATGATTGGATGGCGAGCGATTTAGCGGTCGACGGCGCCGGGATGAAATTTCGCGTCGCATACAAAGGCAAGCCCTTCGGCGACTTTTTGCTGGCGGCAAGCGGACGGCACAACGTTTTGAATGCCATGGCAGCGATCGCGGTGGCAAACGGGCGCGGGATTAGCGCGGAAGATTTGGCCAAGGCGCTTGCAACATTTCGTAGCGTAAAGCGGCGCATGGACGTGAAAGGGGAAGTGCGCGGCGTGCTGGTGGTGGACGATTTTGCGCATCATCCGACGGCGGTGCGCGCGACCATTGAAGCTGCGCGCGCGCGTTGGCCCGGGCGTCGGCTTTGGGCGATTCTTGAGCCGCGCTCCAATTCGATGCGGCGAAAAGTCTTTGAGGAAACGCTACCAGTGGCGCTGGCTTTGGCAGATCGCGTCGTCCTGGGCGGAGTCTTTCGCGCGCAGCAACTCGGCGACGAGAATCGTCTCGAACCCGAAGCAGTGGCGGAGAGCGTGCGCGAGTTGGGAAAAAGCGCACGAGTGTTTTCTAGCGCGGATGCCATCGCGGATCAACTTTCTTCAGAAGCCGAGCCGGGCGACGTGCTACTTGTGATGTCCAATGGCAGCTTTGACGGGCTCTGCGAAAAGTTGCTAGCTAAGCTTGCCCAGCCTGTTCACGCTTCTTCCGAGGCAAATCTCAGGTGATATCCAGATTGTGGCACGGCGGGGCTATCTTCCCGGCGGTAGTTTTCTTCGTGTGCGCGTTGTGCCTAGCAGCTCCCAGCCGAACGGCGATTCGTTACGAGGTTTCGCTCGCCCATCCGGAGCAGCACCTCTTTCATGTAACTATGACGATCCCCAACGTGAATGGGGAAGTCGAAGTGGAAATTCCTGCCTGGAATGCGCTGTATCAAATCCGTGATTTCAGCAGCCATATTCAACATGTGGAAGCTTCTGTCGGTTCAGCGAAGGCATTTGCTGAAAAAGTAGACAAGCAAACTTGGCGCGTCACAGGCCGAGGAACGATTACGGTTCGGTACGATACATATTGGGATGAGACTGGACCCTTTGCGACGCAACTCAACGGCGAGCATGCATTCATCAATCCGGCGATGATTCTTTTGTACGTGCAGGAACGACGAGGTGAGGACGTGCAAGTCGCTCTGTCGGACATTCCGGGCGCGTGGAATGTGGCCAGCGCCGCGCATGTAGCCGCATCGACCTTGGGAGGAGTGCGCACATTTAGTGTTGAAGGCAAGAGCTACGATGCTCTTGCAGATGCGCCGATTGAGATCAGTAATTTTAAGGAATTCACCATACCGGGGCTGCCAGTGGACATCCGTGCTGTGGTTCATGGCGACAATTGGAGCCAGAAAAAGATCGACAACGACCTTAGCCGAATTTGCAATTACGAGCTGCAGTTGATGGGCGGTGCTCCGTTTGAACATTACCTTTTTATTTTGCATATCGGAAAAGGAGCGGGCGGCGGCGGAATGGAGCACGCCAATTCCACGGCGATTGGGATTCCGTCGGATGAGTATCTCTCGGGAGTGGCGGCGCACGAGTTTTTTCATTTGTGGAACGTGAAGCGCATTCGACCGGCAACGTTAGAGCCCGTGGACTACACGAAGGAGCAGTACACCCGGGCGCTATGGTTCGCGGAAGGCGTGACAAGCACGTATGGCGCGTACACGCTGGCACGAACGGGCATTTGGAACAAAGAAAGGTTCTACGAGGACCTCGGCGAACAGATCAGCGAGCTGGAATCGCGGCCCGCGGATCATTGGCAGAGCGCGGAGGAGTCCAGTCTGGATGCTTGGCTTGAAAAATATTCACTCTACAACGGGCCGGACTACAGTGTTTCCTACTATACGAAAGGGCAAGTCCTGGGAGACTTGCTAGATATTTTGATTCGTGACCGCACTAACAACGAAAAAAGTCTCGATGATGTACTGCGCGGCTTGAATACGGATTTCGCGAAGCAGGGAAAAACATATCGGGACAGTTTGGACATTCGCCTGGAAGCGGAAAAAGTTGCCGGCGGCTCCTTTGAAGCGTTTTTCCGAGATTATGTCGCCGCGGCGCAGCCACTTCCTTATCAGCAAACGCTCGCGCTTGCCGGCCTCGAATTACGCACAGTGGAGCAGAAGCGAGCTGTGCTGGGGTTTACTCCGGATCGTGAATCGGGCGGCACGGTGACGGTGCGCGCGGTTGACGACGCTAGCCCCGCGGCGGAAGCCGGGTTGCGGTCTGGAGACGTGATACTGAACTGGAACGGCGCGGACGTCCCGCGATCGCTAGGCCGATGGGTTCGCGAACGGCAGCCGGGAGAGATTGTGAAAGTACGCATTCGCCGTGACGAAAAAGAGCAGACTCTCCAGTTCAAACTTGGCGAAGAAAAAGAAGTGCTCTATCAAGTCTCCGAAGACTCTCATGCCGGGGAAAAGGCCAAGCGTATTCGGGAGGGGTTGATTCACGGAATCACGCAACCAGTCTCAGCCCACTGAGCATCAAGAGTGTCCGCTCTTGACTCCCACGATGTGCTGCATCAAGCAATCTGCTTTAAGCAACCTTCGGTCGTTACCGCTCATCTTTTAGTAGTAGGGTCTTAACCAGCTGAGGACACCTCCAACTCCCCAGTCTGAATGGGTGCTACAAAAGAAGACGGGACTCCCAGTTCCCCTAAAGTAAAAAAAGACAGACTATCGGCTCGCGAAATCCATCAAGGAAATTCCGTGTAAACAGAGTTCAGGAAGGAACGTTCTGCTCTGAAAGAGGGAATTATCCTGATAAGAGGACACACAATGAATTCAAGAATCCTGCGCGTACTATCTGTGTTGCTTTTGCTCCCGCTCCCAGCGCTGGCCTCACTTGGTGGAGACGTAACGACAGTGCAGGCAGATCAGGCGAAAATGCAAGGCAGCCTGCGAACGTCCAGCAACAATTCGTACACCATCCATGAAATTCAGGGATCAACAGGCGTTGCCGTGAAGGAATACGTCGCGCCCACCGGAAAGGTCTTTGCCGTTACGTGGCAAGGCCCCTTCCATCCAGACTTGAGGCAGCTTCTAGGAACATACTTCGACCAGTTTGAACAGGCCGAACAAGCTCAGCGCGCTCAACGACGCGGTCACGGGCCAGTGCTGATCCAGCAGGCTGGCTTGGTGGTTCAAATATCAGGACACATGCGGGCATTCGTAGGGAAAGCGTACGTTCCTCAGATGTTGCCAGCAGGAGTTCACGCCGAGGATATCCGATGAAAAGTGCACGACTGCAGAAATTTCTGTATCTGAGTTTGGCGGCAGCCTTGGCCGCAATGGCTGGTTGTAGCGGAGCCGGAAGCAGTACAAACACAGGCGGTGGCGGAGGCGGCTCGACTCCTTCGGTATCGAACGTAGCAGCGATATCCGTGAATACTGGACCCACGGCTGGCCCTCCGCTCAACTCCCCGTACATTGATGGCGCATTTACGAGCGTAACGCTCTGCGCCCCGGGGAGTACGACAAACTGTCAGACCATCGGCGGCATACTGGTTGATACAGGCTCGCCGGGATTGAGGATACTGTCTTCGGCGCTAACGATTTCGCTGCCGCAACAAACTGCATCCAATGGCAGTCCCATTGTCGAGTGTCTCCCCTTTGTGGACGGAATTACATGGGGGCCAGTTCAAACGGCGGATATGACTATCGCGGGTGAGCAGGCGAAGTCTCTGCCGATTCAAGTGATTGGCAGTTCGACTTTCTCGAACATACCGAGCGGTTGCACAAGTTTTGGCGCGCCGGAAGATGATATTTCCGATTTGGGCGCCAATGGCATATTGGGAGTCGGGAACCTTGCGCAAGACTGCGGTGGTGCGTGCACGTTACCCCCGAGCGGAGGGCAGAACCCGGGCTTGTACTACGCGTGTCCGGCCGCGGGATGCGAGGTCACAGCAGAGAGCCTTTCAAACCAAGTGGTGAATCCAATTGTGCTGTTTCCCAAAGACAATAACGGCGTGATCATCGAATTGCCGTCGGTTACAGGGGCGGAGACGAGCATCAGCGGTTCGATGATCTTTGGCATCGGGACGCAAACAAATAACGGGCTAGGGAACGCGACGGTTTATACGATCGACCCGTCGAGTGGAAATTTCACAACTGTCTTCGATAACGTCACTTACGAAGACGCTAGCTTCATCGACTCTGGCTCGAACGCCATCTATTTTCTGGGTTCAAATACCACTGGAATGCCGACCTGTAGCGACGCTACTTTCTGGTATTGCCCAACGACGACACAGAATTTCTCGGCAACCAACCAGGGAACAAATGGAGCGAGCGGTCCTATCAACTTCAGCGTGGCCAACGCCGATGTTCTTTTAGCCAGCGAGACCGTTGGTGTAGCCAACGGACTGGGTGGGCCTGACGCTGGTACATTTGATTGGGGATTGCCCTTCTTCTTTGGCCGCACCGTATACACAGCCATTGAAGGGCAGAATACGCCAGCAGGCCTAGGCCCATATTGGGCTTACTAGGTCCTTTGGCACTTCGCAGAGAGCCGAGCGTGAACTACGAGCTTGTTTGGTGAGTCCCGCAGGTCCTCCCAATGTTACTGGCGGCTGTGGGCTGTTGGGCCGCGAGCCCTACCCCGTTTTTCTGTAAATGCTCATTCTAAAGGGTTTTAAGTCTAATCTTTTGAAACTGCTCATTCCACAGAGTTTACAGGCGTTTTTCTGGAATTGCGCATTCCAAAGAAGTTAGCGAATTCGCAAACAAAATAGGACGAACAAATTAAAGACAAAAGCACCGCGCAAATTCAAAAGCCAAAGTCAGGAGCGGGGTCGAAGGAACCGCCGCCAAGCCTCCGGGACATCCGCCAAACCGCTCAGAATGGCGGCAGCAGAGCTGCCGCACTCCACACCGCGGTATAGGCGGACGTCGTTTGGGTCCGAGCGGGCAAAAAATAGCCGCCTGGGTGGCGGCATATGTTGATTTCGATCTGATTCTACGTGGAGAGTTGTACCACTAGTTGTATAACTTTGTCAATAGCTATCTTGGAGTCAAAGCAGGCATAGACTAACACGGAAAGGAAGGGTGTATTCAGTGGCCTCTGACGGTTTGTCTAGGGGGTGGTGCCACCGGAAGATTTCAGATCGGGAACGGTCCGGAATTGGCATGCGGTTTTTAGGTAGCGCTTGACCTGCGGGGTAGGATTCGAGAGAGTTCTGCGTATTGCATGGTCCGAACGATTTTCATTGCGGTTTTTCTTTCGCTTTACATCCTGATACTTGGGCCAATTCTGCTGCTTTACACGGTGATTACTCGGCACGTCGATCCGCTGTATTGGGCGGGTGTTCGAGGGGTGATGTTTTTTGTGCGCGCGGTGGGCGTGAAGGTGCGCATCGAGGGGCTGCAGAATATTCCTTCGGGAGTTTGCCTCTTTGTGGCGAATCACACGAGTTCAGCGGACGCACCAGCCGTGGTGGGGGCGATTCCCAGGCGTATCACCGTGTTATTGAAACAATCTCTCTTTAAGTGGCCGATCGTGGGACAAGCGTTCAGGCTGGCGCATTTCATTCCGGTGGATCGAAAACTTCGAGATTCGGCGATCTCTAGCGTGGAAAAAGCGGCAGCCGCGATGCGGGCGGGGCAGTCGTTCCTCATTTATCCCGAAGGGACACGAAGCTCCGATGGACGCCTGCAGCAATTTAAGAAAGGCGCGGCCGTGCTGGCAATAAAAGCGGGTGCGCCAATCGTTCCGGTGCTTTGTTCTGGGGCGCAGCGGGTGATGGCCAAGCGCTCGATGGTGATTCACCCGGGAGAAATTCTGGTTGAGTTTTTGGAGCCGATCGACGCTTCAAAATACAGCTGGGAGGAACGCGATAGTCTGAACCAGCGCGTTCACGATGCAATGGCCTCAGGTTTGCCGCCGGATCAGCGCCCCCTCGGATTCCCTGGGGCTTCATAAGAACTAGCGAGAGCCCGAGGACCGCGGTCGGCCACCGAGACGCTCCACTTCCGCCTCCAATTCCCGTACCCGCTTCTGCAGCTCTGGCAAGCGATTGAGAGCTGCCACGGTTTTGAGCCACTGGCGATTGTCGACGGCTGGATAGCCAGAGTACATGGAGCGAGGCGGTATGTCGCTCGGCACGCCGCTCTTTGCAGTGACCACGGAGCCATCACCGATAGTCAGATGTCCGGCGGTGCCTACCTGTCCAGCGAGAATGCAGCCATCGCCAACTTTGGTGGAGCCTGCGAGCCCTACTTGGCCACAAAGCATGGTATTGGGCCCTACGCGCGAAGCATGACCGACGATAACAAGGTCGTCGAGCTTGGTGCCGTGGCCTATGCGGGTTTCTCCAACGGTGGCGCGGTCGACGCAGGCGTTGGCTTGGACCTCGACGTCATCTTCAAGAACGGCTGGGCCTGACTGCTGCATCTTGTACCAGGTGCCGTCTTTCTGTTTGGCAAAGCCGAGCCCGTCGGCACCGATGATTGCTCCGTTTTGGAGGATCACGCGGTTGCCAATGCGGCAAAATTCGCGCACGACGGCATGTGAGTGAGCGAAGAAGTCATCGCCAATGCGAGCGCCCTGGTAGATGGTGACGAAGCTGTGTAGAACGGCGTTTCGCCCGATTTGGGCATCCTCTCCGACCACGCAATACGGACCGATATGCGCGCCTGTGCCTATTTTGGCGGATTTCGCGATGAGCGCCATAGGGTGGAATCCGGGCGCGTATTTGGGAGCCTGGTAGAAGAGTTCGATCGCGTGGGCAAAGGCGAGGTACGGATTTGAGGTACGCAGCGCCGCAAGCCGGGGCAAGTTGGCGTCGCGTTCGATGCTTATTCCTTCTTCAACAAGCACGGCCGAGGCACGGGTCGTCTTTAGGAGAGGGAAGTAGCGGCGGTTGGCGAGGAAGGTGATGTGGCCCGGCTCGGCGTGTTCGATTCCAGCGATTCCATGGATGGGAGTTTCGCCGGGACCGTCGAGACGGCAGCCAAGTTTTTGGGCAATTTCAGAGAGGTTCATGGACATGGAAACAGCTCCTTACCGCTGGGTGCGAGTCTCGCACAGCGAGAAGAGGGAAGTACAGCCGAGCCGGGATTATTCGTTGAAAAGCCGCGGTTGGTTGGCTGCCGCAGCAGCGGCTGCTGGTTTGCGGCGGGAGATTCCAACGACGCCGAGAACGGTTAGCTCGGTGAGAGCGGCGCGCGGGATGAAAATGCGATCGGTGGTTGAGTTCAGATCAGGCGGCGTGATTTGGATGCCGTTATCAAGCATTGTGAGCAAGTCATTGGGGACCACGCCTTCAATGGTTTCGCCGTCGCTATAGCGGAGGCGGACCCAAAGCCCGTCCAGCTTGGGGCGGCTTAGGAAGGCTTTGCGCTCCGGTTCAAAATCGTCGGAGAACTCGCGCACAAAATAAATCGAGCGTACCCTGGCGAGAGAAATCTCCTGGTGTTCGCCATCTGGAGTAAGCAGGTCGATAGGATCAGAGTTGCCAAGGCGCGTGGGATTCAAATAGCCGCGGACGGGCTTCTTGTCCGCAAGGACAAGGACGACTTTCTTGTGAGTAGAGGCTGGGGCTCTGTTTTTCAAAGAAATCAGTTTGTAAAAGTCCGGAATGGCGAAAATTTGCGAATAATCAAGATGTATGTTATGTTAAGCGCGTTTTGCCTGTCAACCTATTGTTTTCATTAGGGTTAGGTCCCGGAGCGCCGGCCGTTGACCGATAAAAAGCATATCCTCAAATCGGCCTCGATCATCTCCCTGGTTACCATCGTTAGTCGAGTTCTTGGCTACGTGCGTGACCAGCGCATTACACTCCTACTCGGAACTTCCGCTGCGGCCGATGCCTATGTGTTGGCCTACCGTATTCCAAACCTTTTCCGGCGATTAGTCGCCGAAGGGTCCATGACCGCGTCTTTCATCCCGGTGTTTTCAACGTACATGGGAGAGAAGTCGAAAGAAGAGGTTTGGGATTTCGCGAACAAACTCTTCTGGACACTTGCTCTGGTTGTCGCGGCGATTACTGTTCTCGGAATGATTTTCTCACCCGCGGTGGTGCACCTCTTCGCGGGAAACAATGTTGCCGGCGCCCAGGCCGTTGAGCTGAACAGAATCATATTTCCGTACCTGTTCTTCATCTCATTGGCGGCGCTCGCGATGGGCGTTTTGAACTGCTTTCACGTTTTTGGACTGCCCGCCGCAACTCCAGTCATCCTGAATTTTGCAACGATCGTGTTTACATTCGCGGTTGTTCGGAGTCACTTCAAGAATGCGGCGACGGCCATCGTCGTGGGTATTCTTGTGGGCGGAGTCTTGCAATTTCTTATGCAAGTACCGCTGCTGGTTCGTAAAGGAATGACATTCAAATTCGGCATTTCGTTCTCGCATCCCGGGATTAAAAATGTTGCGCGGTTGATGATTCCGCGACTGTTCGGCATCGGTATAGGCCAGATAAATCTCTTTATTGATACGCGTTTCGCGACGGCCAGTCTGATGCCTGCCGGAAGCCTCGCAGCGCTGTATGTGGCCGACCGGGTTATGGAACTTGTGCTGGGAGGCTATGCGATTGCCGTGGCCACGGCAATATTGCCGATGATGTCACACCAGGCCGCGGCTAAAGATTACGAATCGCTCAAGAAGACTTTGGCGTTCTCCGTGCGCATTGTGGCCTTCATTACGATACCAGCAGCACTGGGATTGATGATTCTGCGCGAGCCGATTATTCGAGTGCTGTTCCAACACGGGCAATTCGTTGCGGAATCAACGAAGTTGACGGCTAGAGCGTTGCTCTATTACGCGATAGGGCTGCCTGCGCTGGCGACGGTCAAGCTGGTCGTGCCTGCCTTTTACTCCACCTCGGATACGAAGACGCCGGTGATTGTCGCTTCCATTTCGCTGGTCATTAACGTCATTCTGAACATTGTGTTTCTGCAGTTTTTTTTCAAGCGAGTGCAGAATGGCGGGCCGGCCCTGGCGACAGCGATCGCCTGCTTCTTTGATTTCTTTGCTCTTTTCATTATTTTCAGGCTGCGCTACGGGGCGATGGGAACGATGGATATCTTGCGTTCGTTTGGCAAGATTTCGGTGTGCGCAAGCATCATGGGAGTGGCTTGCTGGTTTGGGAACCATTACACGGAATTTACCGTGCACTCGCGCTTCCTCGTGCAGCTTCTCGTGTTTTCGGGGCTTATTGTTGGAGCGACGGCGCTCTATTTAGCCCTCGCTTGGCTTTTCCGTTGTCATGAGATCCAAGAGGTTTATGGCATCGCCACGCGGCGGCGAGCGGGCGCTGGAAACGGCTATACGGAGACTTAATGGAAATCGCGCCAGCCATATCGCAGTTTTTGACGCACGTGAAGGTCGAAAAGGGGCTTTCCCCGAATACCGTGTCGGCCTATCAGCGCGACTTGGTGAAGTTCAGCGTGTTTGCACAAAAACGTAAACTTACGCTTGTGACCGTGAGCCGCGACGACCTGGTCGACTTTCTGGCAGGGCTATACCGAGAGAAGCTAGAGAGCAGGACGGTGGCGCGGCACTTGGTCACGCTGCGGAACTTCTTCCGGTTCGCTCAGGTTCAAGAGTTCATCACCGTCGATCCATCGCTGAATCTGGAATCGCCAAAAATTCGGCGCACTCTGCCGGGTTATCTGCGGCTAGAGGAAGTTGAGCGTTTACTGGCCGAGCCTGATGGCAAAACACCCTCCGGTTTGCGGGACCGCGCCATGCTAGAAGTGCTGTATTCCACCGGGCTGCGGGTTTCTGAGCTAATTGGGCTAAGGGTCACCGATCTGGACGCGAAAGTTGGCTGCATTCGCTGCATCGGCAAAGGGGATAAGGAACGCATCGTTCCTGCCGGTAAGAAAGCGCTGGGCATGGTGGAAAAATATCTTCGGGAAGCCCGGCCGAAACTTTTGGGAAAAGGTGTTGCTAGTCAGGCGTTGTTTGTGAACCGGAGGGGCAATTCGCTCAGCAGGGTGGGCGTGTGGAAGATTCTTTCGGCGTACGGCAGGCGCGCGGGTTTGCGCGTTGCGCTGACTCCGCACATGCTGCGCCACAGCTTTGCGACGCACTTGCTGGAACGCGGGGCAGACTTGCGGTCTGTGCAGCTCATGCTGGGCCACGCAGACATTTCTACGACCCAAATCTATACCCATGTAGTGGAAGAGCGGTTGAAGCAGATCTACAAAGCGCATCACCCGCGCGCTTGATGCGCGGGAGTCCTGGGCCAAAATTGCGGTTGCCTCCGCGGCAGTCAGCGCGGGCATCCAGAACGTGAAGGAGTGCGATGCCAGATTATATGTTTTTGTTGGAAAGCCGGCTGTCCCCCGAGCAGCGAGCGGTCATGATGCGCGTGCAGGAGCTATCGGCCGCCATGGGATTCAATGTGTACCTGACCGGCGGAACGGTGCGCGATCTGGTGACCGGAGCGTCCCTGCGCGATCTTGATTTCTCGGTGGAAGGAAATCCATCGAAGATCGCCCGCGAACTGGAGAAGGGCGGTGCAAAAATCCTCTCCGAGGATGAAAAGCTTCGCCAGGTGGAAGTTCTGTTTGCTGGAGACGTCGACGGCAGCATTGCGGCCGCCCGCGACGACCACTACGTGCGTCCCGGGACGAGGCCGGAGATTCGTTGGTCCACAATTATGGAGGATTTGCGGCGGCGTGATTTCTCGTTGAACGCCATTGCCATCTCGCTCAATCCGGCTTCGCGCGGTTTGCTTCTGGATCCAACCAATGGGCTTTCGGACGTTGAGCGGGCCGAGGTGCGCGCGCTTACCATTCACAGCTTTACGAATCAACCGGTGCGCCTGCTTCGCGTTCTGCGCTTTGCCGCGCGTATGGGCTTCAAAATCGAAGCGCGAACACAGGAGTGGTTTGACCTAGCCATCGAGCGAGATTTGCACCACACCATCGCGCCGGAAGACGCGGGAGGGGAACTACGGGCTGTGGCTCGCGAAGAACGCCCAGCCGTGGTCTTGAAGGAGTGGGAAGAGCACGACTTGCTCGAGGCAATCCATCCCGTGCTTGCTAAACGGCGCCCGAATTACGAGGCGATCGCGCGGTTGATGAAGGTTCGCGAGGATTTGTTTACAGCAGGCGTTCGTCCCAAGCTCGCGACGCCGATGATGCTTGCCATTCTCGGGCGACTTAAGGATCGAGAACAAAGCAGCGTTCTTTCCAAGGCGGGATTCCGCTCAGCGGAGGCGGATGCCATATTGAACTTTGAGAAAGAAGTCCTTGCTGACCAGAAGGAATTGATCGGACGCAAGCTGAATGCGCCCATCGACGCCTACAAGTTTCTGGAAAAACTGCCAGTCGAGCGTCTCGGCTATCTTCTCGCGGAATCGAGCAATTCGGCGGCGCTCTCAAAAATTCGAGCGTATCTTCACAAGTGGCGGCCCATTCGGGCTTCGCTGCCTATGGTGGCGAATGAGCTGGAAGTCTTGGGCTATGCACGTGGGCAGAAGTTCGACGCGATTGTCGAACAAGTTTTCGCCATGCAACTGACGGGGCGTGGCAAGACACCAGAAGAACGGGTGAAGATCCTCCGCAAATTGTCTGGGATCAAAGAGCAGCCGAAAAAGAAGGAAAAGGAAAAGAAGCCCGCAAAGAGCGGGGAAAAGCAGCCCGCAGCAACTGCCGCCGCAGTCGCCCCCGAAAAAGGCGCACCAGCGAAAGCTGCACATGGGGCATCGCATAAGAACCATCCGGTGATGTTGAAGCAAGCCGCAAAGCACAAGGCAGCCAAAGAGCAGGCGAAGCATGCGTCAAGCGGCAAGAAGAGCGGCGGCCGGAAATAACGAACGGGCAGGGAAGTAGTCAGGGCCTGTGCAAATCCTGAGAAAGCGATTCGCAATTCTCGCGCGGGCGTTCTAGAATCGAGATCCATGGGTCAGCCGCAGTTCGTTCACCTTCACGTTCATACGGATTTCAGCCTGCTCGATGGAGCATGTGAAACGTCGGAATTGCTCGACGAAGCGTCGCGACAGAAAATGCCCGCGGTGGCCGTTACGGACCACGGAAATCTCTTTGCCGCCGCTAATTTCTTCAACGAAGCCAGCAAGCGTGATGTAAAGCCGATCATTGGATGCGAAGTCTATGTGGCGAAGGGCAGCCGCCACGACCGCGGTGAAAAAACAAACGGATCGAATGGACAAGATCGCGGCGAGGCCGAGCCCTCGGGGATGCGCGGGAGCAACCACCTGGTGCTCCTCTGCGAATCGCTCGAGGGCTATCACAACCTAATCAAGCTGGTCTCGTCGGGTTTTCTTGAGGGTTTCTATTACAGGCCGCGCATTGATTACGACCTTCTTGCGAAGCACAACAAGGGATTGATTGCTCTCTCAGCCTGTTTGCGGGGAGCGGTGACGGAAGCTGTGGTCGATGAAAAATACGACCAGGCTCGCGAAAACGCGTACCGGTTGCAGGACGTGTTCGGCAAGGGCAACTTTTTCCTGGAGATTCAGGATCAAGGGCTAGAGATCGAGCAGGGCGTGAATCGCGAACTCGTTCGGTTGTCAAAGGAAACCGGGATCCCGCTGGTGGCTACGAACGACTGCCATTATCTGCATCACACCGATGCGCATGCGCAGGAAGTTTTGCTTTGCATCCAAACGGGAAAAACGATGAGCGACACTCATCGCATGAAGTTTGCGACAGACCAGTTTTATTTTAAAAGCGCCGCCGAGATGGCTCAAGTGTTTGGCGAGTTGCCGGCCGCGCTTAGCCGGACGGTAGACATCGCGGCGCGCTGCAACGTCAAGATCGAGCGTATCCCGAATCCATTTCCAGAGTTTAAAGTTCCAGACGGCCACACCGCTGGAAGTTATTTTGAGAAGGTGGTACGCGAGGGGTTTGCGACGCGCGTGCCCTATTTGGAGCGGTTGTTGCAACAAGGCGTTTTGCACAACCCGCTGGTCGAGTATGAGCGACGGCTGACGTCTGAAATCGAAATGATTAAGAAGATGCGCTATGAGGGCTACTTCCTGATCGTCTGGGATTTCATTCACTACGCGCGCGCGCAAGATGTGCCGGTCGGGCCAGGGCGTGGATCGGCCGCAGGTAGCCTGGTTAGCTATGCATTACGCATTACGGACGTGGATCCCCTGCAATACAACCTACTCTTTGAGCGCTTTCTGAATCCGGAACGCGTGTCATTGCCCGATATCGACATCGATTTTTGCATGCGGCGGCGCGGCGAAGTGATCGAGTACGTCACGCAAAAGTACGGCCGAGAAAATGTTGCGCAAATCATTACGTTCGGAACCATGGCGGCGAAAGCGGCGGTCAAGGATGTTGGCCGGGCGATGGACATCCCTTACGGCGAAGTGGACCGGCTGGCGAAACTCATTCCCACTACTCTCGGCATCGACCTGGAAACGGCTCTCTCGGAGGCACCGCAGCTGAAGTCCGCCATTAACAGCGACGAGAAGCTGAAGGATTTGATGGCCGTGGCGCTGCGCTTGGAGGGATTGGCCAGGCATGCTTCAACTCATGCTGCTGGCGTGGTTATTTCACCGCGTCCGCTGACGGATGTGGTCCCGGTTTACAAAACGAACCGGGATGAAATTACCACGCAATATGACATGAATGCGCTCGAACGCATCGGCTTGCTGAAGATGGATTTCCTTGGCCTGACGACGCTCACGGTATTGCAAGATACCGTGAGCATGATCGAAAAGAATCGCGGCGTAAAAGTTGACGTCGACAATCTGACATTGGATGACGAGCAGACATACAAGCTCTTTTCGCGAGGTGATACGACCGCCATTTTCCAGTTTGAATCGCATGGTATGCGCGACATTCTGCGCCGCTACCAGCCCTCTCGCATTGAAGACCTCACCGCTTTGAACGCGCTATACCGTCCCGGGCCGATTCAGGGCGGCATGATCGACGACTTCATCAGCCGTAAGCAGGGAAAGACCAAAGTCAGCTACGAGCTTCCGCAGCTCAAGGGAATTCTCGATGAAACGTACGGCGTAATCCTTTACCAGGAGCAGGTCATGCAGATCGCCAACCTGCTGGCAAGCTTTTCGCTCGGTGAAGCCGATATTCTCCGCCGCGCCATGGGCAAAAAGAAAAAAGAGGAGATGGCGGCGCAACGGGCGAAATTCATAGCTGGCTGCATCACCAACAAGGTTTCGGAAAAGAAGGCAGCGGGCATTTTCGATTTGATGGAGGAGTTTGCCGGCTACGGATTCAACAAATCGCACTCCTGCGCGTATGCGTTGCTGGCGTATCAAACGGCTTATTTGAAGACACATTATCCAGTCGAATTTATGGCTGCGCTGCTCACCTCCGAAACGGGTAACGCAGAAAAGGCTGTGAAGTACATCAACGAAGCGCGAGGCATGAGCATCTCGATTCTTCCGCCGGACGTGAACGAGAGCGACCTCTATTTCACCCCGGTCGGCGAATCGATACGATTTGGGCTCGCGGCGATCAAAAATGTGGGCGAGAACACTGCGAAAGCCGTCCGCGATTCACGATTGAGCGCCGGCGAATTCACTACTCTATACGATCTGTGCGAACGCATCGAGGCCAAGTTTCTAAACAAGCGAGTGTTTGAGAGCTTGATTAAGTCCGGGGCCGTGGACTCTCTCGGGCCTCGGGAATCCATGCTGGCATCGGTCGATGATGCGCTGGCGGCGGTGCAGCGCGCAACGCGGATACGCGAATCTGGCCAGCATGGCTTGTTCGGCACCGCGGCGGCGCCCGCACGCATTGCTTTTGAGTTGCACGACGCCGAACCGTGGAGCGAGGCCGAACGACTCGCCAGCGAATACGCCATGCTCGGCTTTTATGTCTCTGGGCACCCACTCGCCAAGTACGCATCGCGGTTGCAGGAATTGAAATGCGTTTCGCTCGACCAAGTGGAAGGCCAGCGCAACGGCAAAGAAATCACGGTCGCGGTGCTGGTTGTGGGCACGCGCCCGATGCGCTCCAAGAAGGGCGCCCGCTGGGCCATCTACACGATTCAAGACATGACCGGAGTTCAGGAATTGCTTGCCTTTCCGGAGAGCTTTGCGAGGCTGGAGCAGATCCTCAAAGCCGGAACGCCGCTTTTGCTGAAGGTCCGCGTGCAGGTAGAGGAAGCCGGAACAAGGCTGTCCTTGCAGGAAGCGGCGCGCCTCGGCGACCTCGCCGAACGGCCTGCGTCCGGCCTCCGCGTCCGCATGAAGCTCGAAGATTTAAATGATGAACTGCTGGACCGCTTGGAAGAAATTTTGTCTTCTTATCGAGGTTCGAGCATGGTTTCGCTTGATCTCTGCGACGCAAAGGGTGCGACGGCCACGCTTCAGGTGGAGCAGCGCGTCCGGACGTGCCCGGAACTAGTCGCCGCAATTCGGGAATGCATGGGTAACGAATCGATTGAGCAGGTGATGTGATGAAGTCCAAGGACAAGGCCAAAACCCCGGTGGCGCAAGCAAATCGACAGACCGAAATTGAACGCCTGGAAAAAGATGTCGAGGAGTTGCGGCAGCTCGCGGGCGACGAAGAAGCCGACGCGGAACTCGAACGCATCCGCCAGCAGGTGGCTGAGCTGCGCAAAGAATTTTATAGCCATCTCGGACCTTGGCAGCGCGCCCAAATCGCACGGCACACGCAGCGCCCTTATCCGCTGGACTATATCGCCATGCTTTTCACCGACTTCATCGAACTGCACGGTGACCGTGGCTATGGCGACGACAAAGCTTTGATTACCGGTCTCGCAAAGTTTCGTGGCCGGCCCATCGCCGTTATCGGACACCAAAAAGGACGCGACACGAAACAACGGCTTCTGCGCAATTTCGGCCAGCCCAAACCGGAGGGCTACCGCAAAGCGCTGCGCATCATGCAACTTGCGGCGAAGTTTGGCCGGCCCATTTTCACTTTTATCGACACTCCAGGCGCGTATCCCGGGATCGACGCCGAGGAACGCGGCCAAGCCGAAGCCATAGCGCGCAACTTGCGTGAAATGGCGCGTCTGCCCGTTCCAATCATCGTCACTGTCACTGGCGAAGGTGGCTCCGGCGGAGCGTTAGCGATTGCTGTCGGGGATCGCGTCAACATCCTCGAAAACAGCTTTTATTCCGTGATATCGCCCGAGGGCTGTGCAGCGATTATGTGGCGCGACGCCACAAAGGCAGAAACAGCTGCGGCCGCGCTGAAAATCACGGCGAAGGACCTCAAGGAGCTTGGCATCGTTGACGAAATTGTGGCCGAGCCCGAAGGCGGGGCGCACGTTGACCCGGAAGGCGCTGGGCAGTTGCTCGGGGAAGTGTTAGACCGACAACTGGTGGCTCTGGCGCAGCAGCCGACAAAAGATCTACTCGATACCCGCTACGACAAGTTCCGAAAAATGGGGCAATTCTTCGACTTTGGCAGTTAAATTTACCCTTCTGCGAGACATTTTAGTCCTAGGCCTACCCCTTAGCACATTCGCAACTCATCCGAGAGCAATCGTTGTTGCTTCCAGAAGCCCGGGCTAATCTGAATGGGCAACCATCAGAGTGATCCGGATCGGGGCAACTTCCGCGCTGTCACGGCCACCCGTCTACGGAGAACAGGACTCATTATGTCGGAACCCTTTCGCCCCTATGAAAAGCTCGTGGAAATCACCGTGATGGGCAAGAAGTTTCAGGTGCCGGAGCGCAACTCGCTTTTGCGATGCTTTCAGTTCATCAGTCCGGAAACGATTCCGTATGGGCGTTTCTGCTGGAATCAGGATTGCCAATATTGCCGTGTTTCCTGCCAGTTGCCGGATGACGACGAGCCGAGGGAAATGTTGAGCTGTAAATTCATCGTTATGCCGGGGATGGAAATTACCGAATTGAGCCAGGAACTGAAGTGGTGCCTACGGTCCAAGCTCCCAGCTGACGCGACAGTTTCCTCGTAGATTCCCAATTCCAGAGCACAAAAAAGCTCCATCGCGAGGCAACTTTTGCTCTCGCTGAGGGTTTGAAGCTGAAGCTACACGTATCAGCGAGCGACGGCGTTTGTGCGACGCCAAAACCCAATTAACCATCCCCGGCGCACAATCGCCGTCGTCGAGTCTTGAAGTGTCCCCGCACGCCGCTTGAGTTCATGTGACAGGTTTAGAAGCTTCTTCGGGCGATTGCACTCCTTCCTTCACTGGACTACGATTCATGCATACATCCCATGCCAATAGATCACATGGCTTGCGACGGTTGCGGGCAAAGCGCATCTCCCGAGCATATCGCGCGGAGGCTTGAGCGCCTCGAATGGACTAGCCGGTACCGGCCTGTTCACATGTCCGCGCTCATGCTTGGGGGATTCTCTCCGTTAGCTGACAGCGACTTCTTATATTCCGGAAAATTTGGGGGTGAAGCGGGCCGATTGCTGAATGCCGTTGGGATCGCTCCTGCAGGGAAACCGTCAGACGCTGTGTTAAGCGAGTTTCAACGCGGCGGCTTTTTTCTGACACATATACTCGAGTGTCCACTCGAAAGTGGCCAGGCTGGACCGTTGGTGTGCGAATCGCTGCTTATGAAACGCGTTTCGTCGGTGATGACGCGCATTCGCCGGTCGCTTAAGCCCAAGCGCGTTTTTTTGATTTCAGAATCGTTGGGTCCGTTGTCCGCCGGACTGTCGAGCGCCGAGCTAGGTTGCCCGGTGATCCTTGATGGCGGCCGGCCTTTCGGATTGGACTCTTTTGACTTTTCTGAAGTGGCTAGGAGGCTGCGCGCTGCTCTTGCCGCGCCAGTCGCCGCGAAGTAAAATATCGCCTGTTATCCCCTAGCCCTACTGGACTGGCCAATAATTGAACTTCGACCAGCTTGGCAATCATCTGGCTGTGATAGAATCCAAAACTTAGATCCTATGCAGTCGGAGTAGGAGTCTCGGCGTGAAGAAACAGGCAAAATTCGGCATCGGCGTCACCGTGATCGTCGTTTCGATGGCCTTCCTAGCATGGCTCGGTTACGGCGAGAGCAAAACTTACTATCACACCATCGCGGAGCTGCAGACTCTCCATGGATCTGAACTTTCGCATCGGATTCGCGTCGGGGGAACCGTTGCGCCGGGCAGCATTCACCATTTCACGGGCCGTGTGGATTTCGTTCTGGACGGGGAGGGCAAGTCTCTCCCAGTAAGCTATATCGGCAGCGACCCTCTGCCGGATACGTTCGTGGATAAGTCCCAAGCGTTGGTGGAGGGCCGGGAAACGGATGGGCGCTTTGTCGCTGAAGTAGTCCAGGCGAAGTGCGCGTCCAAGTACGAGGCAGCTCCTGGGGGAACGGTTGCTACTCCCTCCACTGCAACACGATAAGGCGAAACGTAGCAGTCCCGGCTTAGCCGGGGATAGGCGGAGGCCACGTGGATGTATTCGGTTCATTCGCTCTACTCCTTGCGTTCATTTGCGCGGTATTTGCATTTGCAGGCGGAATTGCCGCGATCATTACGCGCCATCCCCTGCTCGTTAAGAGCACGCGCCAGGCGGGAATCGCCACCTGCTGCCTGATTTTTGTCGCCACCTTCAGCCTCGAATATCTTTTCTTCAGCGATAATTTTTCCGCGGCCTACGTCGTCTCCCATAGCAATCGCGCGCTCGCCACGTTTTATAAAATCGCAGCTCTGTGGGCTGGGCAGGAAGGCTCGTTGCTTTTCTGGAGCTTCCTGCTTTCGATTTATGTTTTCTCCGTGTTGATCGCTTACCGCAATAAAAACGGCGAATTGATGCCGTATGTGGGCGTGATTCTCGCGGGCGTACAGATTTTCTTTTTGACGCTCAATAATTTCGTCGCTAGCCCGTTTAAAGCGCTCGCAGTTCCCGGCGCTCATGGCGCGATGGATCTCGTCTCACGCGCCGATGGCAACGGTCTGACTCCTCTGCTGCAATATCCGGAGATGGTGATCCATCCGCCGAATCTTTATTCGGGTTACACCGGGTTCACGATTCCGTTTGCGTTCGCGTTGGCCGCACTGCTGGCGCGTTATCCCGGCGAGAAGTGGATCCACCTTACGCGCAAATGGACAATGATTGCCTGGGGTTTTCAGACCGCTGGCATTCTCCTTGGCGCGCATTGGGCTTATGCAGTCCTCGGCTGGGGCGGTTACTGGGGCTGGGACCCGGTGGAAAACGCCTCGCTACTGCCTTGGCTGACCGGAACGGCGTTTCTGCATTCGGTCATGATGCAAGAGAAGCGCGGCATGATGAAGGTGTGGAACGTGTGGCTGGTCTTCACTACGTTTCTTTTGTGCATTACCGGCACCTTCCTGACGCGAAGTGGTGTCGTAAGCTCGGTTCATGCGTTCGCGCAGTCCAGTATTGGGACTTGGTTTGTGGGGTTTCTGGCGATCATATTCGGGGTTTGCCTGGTTGCGTACTTCAAGAATCGCGACTATTTGAAGAGTGAAAACCAGCTGGATGCCCTGGTCTCTCGCGAATCCAGCTTTTTGTTCAACAATTTGATCCTGTTGGTTTCGTGCGTCGCGGTTCTCTCCGGTACGCTTTTCCCGGTTTTATCGGAAGCGCTTTCGGGCTCCAAAATTAGCGTAGGCGCGCCGTTCTTCAATAAGGTCAACATCCCGATCGGCCTGTTGCTGCTGTTCCTGACCGGTGTCGGCCCGCTACTGGCTTGGCGCAAGACTTCCGTAGAAAGTTTGAAACGAAATTTTGCGTGGCCCTTGATTGTTGGGGTTATTGGTGGCGCGGTCATCTTTGCGCTGGGATACCGGGAAGTCTACTCGCTCATCTGTTTTGCGTTGTGCTTCTTCGTCACGGCCACGATCGTTATGGAATTTTTCCGTGGCGCAAGAGTCATCCGCATCCGCTCTGGCGCTTCTTATCTGACCTCCGCCATCGAACTGACGATGCGCAATACGCGCCGCTATGGCGGCTACATCGTCCACATGGGCATGGTGCTGATCTTCATCGGACTGGCCGGCGCCGCGTTCAATCAAAACGTCCAGAAGGAAATGCAGCCCGGTTCATCCATGGAGCTAGGGAAGTACAAGCTCGTTCTGCAGAGCTTCGATAGCAAGCCGGAAGCGAATTACACTGGGCTTCGGTTGAACGTGGAAGTCTTTGTCAACAATAAGCCATTGATGATGCTCTATCCCGAGCGCCGCATTTTTGAGACAAATGGTGAAACCGGCACGATGGTTGCCATTTATTCGACGCTTCGCGAAGACCTGTACGTGGTTTACGCGGGACAGAGTCCCGACACGAAGTTGCCGGTCATCCACGCCTACCTGAATCCGCTGGTAAAGTGGATCTGGTTTGGCGGCGTGATTGTCGTGTTTGGCACGCTCGTCGCATTGATGCCCAATCGGCGCGCCGTATTAGTTTTGTCCGCGGTGAAACAGCCCGCGACAGAACCATTAGTCCATGGTATGGCGCCGGCGGCCACCTACAAAGAAGGCCATGACTAAATCGCGAAAACTACAACGACGCGCTGCGCTGATCTTGCCGCTCCTTCTGTGTTTTGGCGGAGCGTTGCCGCTTTTGTCCGCTTTCGGGGACGCACAGCCTCTCGATCATGCGCACCAGTTGGGCATGAAGGTGAAATGCATGTGCGGCGGCTGCAACGATTCCGCCGGCGGCTGCTATCACGTCGGAGGCGCGTTCTCCGGTCCTTGCGATACCGCTCTCGGGATGCTGAAAAAAATTGACGAGCGCATCGCTCAGGGCAATTCCGATGATCTGATCGTGCAGTCCTTCGTCCAGGAATATGGGCAGGCCGTGCTCACCGAACCCCCTCACAGCGGATTTGGGCGGGTGGCGTGGTGGATTCCCGCGGTCGCACTGATTGGCGGATTCGCGCTGGTCCTAAGCGTCATTTCGCGCTGGCGGAATCGTCCACCGACCGGGCCTGCTTTGGCCACCGCGGGCAACGCACCTCCCGTTTCGAGCGAAATGTTGGAGAGAGCGCGTGCGCAGGCTGCTCGCGACACTGAGGATTGATCTTGACGTTTGTCACAGCCACAACTGTTTTTCTGATTGCCTCCGCGGATTGGGCCGTTATCGGGGCGTGCCTGGCGCTGGCTATAGCTACGGGACTCTTTATTTTTTATATTCAGCCCGATGCGTCGGACCTCGCTCCGCACCGCTCGAAACTCGATCAACTTCTTGAGCGTCGCGATACTCTCTACGATAATTTGCGCGACCTGCGGTTCGAGTTTCGCTCAGGAAAATATGCCGAAAATGACTTCGAAGCGATGAAGATTTCTCTCGAGAATGAAGCGGCGCAGGTGCTTGCGGAAATCGATCAGGTTACGGAATCGCAGGTGAGGCGTCCCCGCGGGATCAAGCCGGCGGCCTCGGACCGAGGTGCGCAATGAGGCATGCTTGGATTCCGCGATTGGCGCTGGGCATCTTCCTCTTGGCACCGTTCTCTTTTGTTTATGGCGCCACCGTTCATGGAACCGTAAAAAATGGCACCACTGGCAAACCTGCTGGTGACGTCGAAGTGATCCTTATCCAATTGCAGGGCGGAATGCAGCCGGTGCTCAATTCCAAGACCGACGCGCAGGGTCAGTTCAGTTTTGACTATCCGTCGATCGGCGCGCAGCCTATGCTGGTACGCGCGGTCTATCACGGGATTAATTTTCATCAGCCATTGCCGCCGGGCCAGAATCAGGTGCAAGTCGAGGTCTTCGAGCCGTCCAAGGATCCCAAGACCATCACCGTGGGAACGCACTTCGTAATTTTCCAACCGAATGGCACGACTTTGGAAGTTGGCGAAGAATATGCCATTAAAAACGATTCTCAGCCCGCACTAGCCTATTTTCGCCCCGACGGCAATTTTGAATTTGCGATTCCTGAGGGCGCCAGCTTGAAGCAAATCGCCGCGCAGGGCCCTTCGGGTATGCCGGTTGTACAAGCGCCCATCGATCGCGGCAAAAACAAGTACAGCGTCGCATACGCCTTTCGTCCAGGCGAGAACGGCGTTCGCTTCTCGTATGAATTGCCGTACACCGGAAACGCCGCGACAATAAAACTGCCGACTGTGTATCCCGCGGCTCGTCTCGTTCTTGTTGCGCCGCCCACCGTACAAGTCACAGGCGACGGATTGCAATCGAATGGGCAAGAGCAGGGAATGAGTCTTTATAGCCGCGACGCTCTCGCCGCCAATTCAACTCTGACGGTCAGCGTTTCCGGCACGGCGCCGCCACCGAGCGGCAATGAGTCTGCGTCCGGGGATCCGGATGCCGGTCCGCAGAACCGAGAGGCGCAGCAGGGAACCGCTCCGTCTTCCGGCGCGACCATCGCGGTGGTTCCGGGCCGTTTGGATGTATTGAAATGGCCTCTCGTGGGCGGCTTCCTCTGCATGTTCGCTCTGCTTGCAATTCTTCTCGCGCGCAGACCAGTGGTGGCCGTTGCGGGCGGTCCTTCCGACGGCGTTTCATCTTTGCCATCAAAGCTTTCCAAGAAATCGGCGTCCGCTTCGTTTGGGTCTGCGGTAACTCCGAACGCCAATCTAGCGGAAGTCGACTCGGCGGTGGGCAGCAGCCTCGATGCATTGAAAGACACGCTCTTCCGGCTCGAGTTGCGCCGCCAAGCAGGAACTATTTCGGAAGAAGAGTACAACCAGGAACGCGCTCGCGCGGAAAAAGTCTTGCGCGATCTTGTGCGAGGCTAGAGGTTGACGCCGCTCGACGCCGCCTGCATTTCGCCCCGTTGTGAGACTGACATTCCTGTCGGTCTTCTTCTGTTCCCCGAGTTGCCCTCAACCGAGGTTTCTCGGTGACGTCTCCGGCATTTTTTCCTGTTGGTCTTCGTTTTGAAAATATCGATAAGCGCTATGGCGGTCTCCTGGCATTGCGCGGAGTGTCACTCACCATCGCTGGGGGAGAATGCGTGGTTTTTGCAGGACGAAACGGTTCTGGTAAGACCACGCTTCTGCGCATTGCGGCGCGATTGGTGCGACCGTCTCGAGGTGAGTTGAGTTTTACCGGTGCGCCTTCCAGTGAAGCGGACAACCCTATTCGTCCGGGATTCGTCGCTCACGCCACAATGGTCTATGACGAACTGACCGCCGAAGAGAATCTTCTGCTGTTTGCACGGCTCCTGGGAACCGCCCAACCCGAGAATCGCGTCGAAGCACTGCTGCAAGAAGTCGGTTTATCGGATCGCCGCGCTTCTAGGGTGCGCACCTTCTCGCGGGGAATGCGCCAACGCGTGGCGATCGCTCGCGCTCTGTTGCATGAGCCGGCCGTCCTTTTGCTCGACGAGCCGGCGACCGGTCTCGATCCGCAGGGCGTTGCTTGGCTTGCGGAAGCGATTCGCAGGCTTCGAGATTCTGGACGCACGATCTTGATGAGCCTCCACGGCGAATCGGAAATCTCGTCGCTCGGCACACGGGCGATTCGCCTAGACGCGGGCTCGGTCACGGCGGATACACGCTCCGGTGCGACGTTTCGGTCCATTCTCACGTTCGCCGACGCCTGAATGAGCCTGCTTCCCAATGCGGCTGTTTTGCTTGGCAAAGAGCTTCGCACAGAGTTTCGCTCGCGCGAATTGCTGACGACAACGATTGTCTTCATCCTCATCGTGGTCGTTCTCTTCAGCTTTACATTTGACCCAACGTCGGACGAATCGCGCCGTTTTGCTCCCGGGCTGCTTTGGCTCGCGTTTCTCTTCGCTTCGTCCTTGATGCTGCAACCTTGTTTCTTGCGCGAGCAGCAGAACGACACGCTGAGCGCACTTCGCCTGTCGGTGAGCGATCCATTCGCCATATTTCTCGCCAAGCTCGCAGCGAATACTCTTTTTCTTCTTCTCACCGAGGTGCTGCTGCTGCCGATTTTCACCGTGATGTACAACGTGCCGGTGCTGCCGGTGCTGCATTGGCTGCTATTGGTGTTTTTTCTCGCAAGCCTCGGGATCTCGATTGCCGGTACGGCGCTCTCCGCCATCTCTGCCCAAGCCCGCATGCGCGAACTGCTGTTGCCGTTGCTTATGCTGCCGCTACTGACGCCCATTCTCGTGGCCAGCACGGAAGTTACGAAATCACTTCTTGACCGCACGCCATACGTGCAATGGAAGGGAATCGGATTCCTTGCCGTTTTCGACATGGTTTTTTTGACGGCGCTATGGCTTTTCGGCGAATATCTTCTGGAGGAATGAAGCACTATGTGGAAACGCGCGATGATCGGCGCCTTCGTTCTCTTCCTGGTCGGCGCTGCCGCTTATGCGTCTTTTTTTATCGCCCCGGAAGAGAAAACGATGCATGTACTCCAGCGAATATTTTATTTTCATGCCGCCGCCGCATGGGCCGGAATGACCGCTTTTTTTATATGCTTTGTAGCTAACCTACTTTACGTCTGGCGACGCGATGAGAAGTGGGACGCGTTGGGCGTTTCCTCGGCTGAAGTGGGCCTGGCATTTATTACCGTCGTTCTGATCACCGGACCGATTTGGGCCAAACCGGCGTGGGGGATCTACTGGACCTGGGATGCGCGCCTTACCTCCACGTTTGTGCTCTGGCTTCTGTACATCTCCTACTTACTTTTGCGCACGTTGATTGAGGAGCCGGATCGCCGCGCGCTCTTGAGCGCCCTTTTTGGAATATTTTCTTTCATCGATGTACCGATTGTCTTTGGCGCGATTCGTTGGTGGCGGACGCAGCATCCGGCGCCGGTCATTATGGGCGGGCCCGGCTCCGGTCTCGAGCCCACCATGCTCAAGGTATTCTTTTTCAGCGTGCTGGCGATGCACGTTCTGATGGTGTTCCTGATCGCGGAACGCTATCGGCTCGAAAAGTTGCGCACGGACATTGAACTCTTACGCCGCGAGGCGGAGGCAATATGACAAGTCTGAACAGCGTTTTCGCGGCGTACATCATCGGCTGGGCCGTGTTCTTCGTTTTTTATCTCACCATTGCAAAACGTACATCGTCTTTGCGAGAAGAGCTCGATCGCGTGAAGAATTCCTTGAACCGAGGAAAGTAATTGGCGCGAAAGAAAAAAGTCGGCATTGTGATGTTCCAACTCGGCGGGCCGGATTCGCTGGAGGCCGTCGAGCCATTTCTTCTGAATTTGTTTCTAGACCCGGATATTATCCCCATGGGACCGCTCGGCTTTTTGCGTCGGCCGCTGGCAAAGAGGATTTCTTCGCGGCGTTCCATTCCTGTGCGGGGCAAGTATGCGGAGATCGGGGGCCGCTCGCCTATCGGGACTTTGACAGAACGGCAGCGATGCGCACTCGTCGAAGCACTATCTAGCGAGATTGATCCTGTCGCCGTCGTTGCGATGCGCTATTGGCATCCAATGACCGAAGAGGCCGTCGCGACGCTTCGCAAGGCCGCGCCGCTGGATGAGATCGTGCTCCTTCCGCTCTACCCGCAGTTCTCTTATGCCACAACTCTTAGCAGCTTCAAGGAATGGCGCCGCGTCTATGGGCAGCTAAGAGGCGGCCCCCCGGAGCGAACCGTCAGTCAGTTCTACGACCATCCGCTCTATATTCAAGCGCTCGCGCAGCGCATCGGTTCCGTCTTGCGACAATTCGCGGACAGCTCTCGGATTCATCTGGTTTTCAGCGCGCACGGCCTGCCGATGAGCCTGGTCGAAAAGGGCGATCCGTATCCAAACCAGATCGAGGCTACTGTTCGGCTCGTCTGCGACGAGGGAAGAAAGCAGTATCCCGGCTGGCCGCAAACACATCTATTGTGTTATCAGAGCCGGGTTGGGCCCTCAAAATGGCTGCAGCCACCTCTAACCGGCACAATCGAACGGCTTGGTAAGGAAGGCGTCAAGGAAATGCTCGTTGTGCCGATTTCCTTTGTGACCGAGCACATTGAAACGCTGCACGAAATCAACATTGAGGCGCGCGAAGATGCCAAGAAGTCTGGCATCGAAGTTTTCCGGATGATGCCGGCCGTCGGCGATTCGCCTCTTTTTATCGCCGCGCTGAAAGACCTTGTGCTTCGAGCGGTGGGTCTTGCGGGAGATCCGCTGGACGCACAGATATCCTCTACGGCATCGTGATGAAGATGCTGGCCGGCAGGGCATCCTGGGACAACTGAGTGCGCTCGTTGGCCCTGCGCTAAATCGGGTAGAACGGGGAGCAGGAATTCCATCAGTGCGTTATAATCCCGCCCTGGGACAACGGCTATGAAGGCTTCCTACCATGCGGGCGTACATCGCTTCGCAGTGTTTACCGTCTGCTGGACGGTCTTGCTATTAATCGCAGGCGCTCTGGTTACGTCTAACGACGCCGCGCTTTCCGTACCGGATTGGCCAAAATCTTTTGGAACGTGGACACCACCGATGGTTGGCGGCGTTCTTTACGAGCACTCCCACCGCGTCATTGCGGGGGTCTTAGGAGTCTGGACTCTCATTCTCGCCATTCTAATTTGGATCAAAGAAGAGCGGCGCTGGCTGCGGTGGTTCGCAGTCGTCGCTGTCGGCGGAATCGTTGCGCAGGCGATTCTCGGGGGCCAGGTGGTGATCCAGTTGCTGCATTACTGGCTGCCTGTGTTGCACGCCTGCTTCGCGCAAATCATGTTCGGAGCGATTCTGAGCATCGCCGTATTCACGAGCAATTGGTGGATCTCAGACCGGCCTCAACTTGAGGATCGCGGCTCGCCTTCTATACACTCGCTTGCAGTACTGAACGCCGTAGTGATCTTTCTCCAGGTTTTTCTGGGAGCTGGCTTTCGTCATAGCGAAATTCCGATATGGCCCCACGCTGCGGGATCTCTGGTGGTGCTTGCTACAATCATTTGGACCGCTGTTGTTCTTCGCAAACGGTTTGGGCATTCGCGTGAGCTGACGAAAATGCGGATTCTTCTACACGCCTTCTTCGGCGTGCAGTTTCTGCTTGGCATCGGCGCTTACTGGTCGCGGATTGCAACCGCGGACGCGCCACAACCCGTGCGCGTAATGGTTGTGCTGACCGTGACGCACACTGTGGTCGGCGCTCTCTTGTTTGCCGTTTCTATCGTGACGATTCTGGTGTGCTATCGCTTGGTCCCGCGCGCCGGTGCGGTTGCTGTATCGTCGCAGGGGCGGGTGACGGTCTGATGAGCACGGTTCGCACAACGGAAATCACGCTGGCTTCGCGTGCCAATGCGTATGTGGCGCTCACCAAGCCAGATGTGTCTTTTCTCGTCCTGATGACCACCGCGGCTGGGTATTATATGGGTGCGCGCGGAGCGGTGGATTGGCTTCGTCTAATTCAAACCGTTTTCGCGACGCTGCTGATTGCCGCTGGCACAGCAACCTTGAATCATTACATTGAACGCGACTCTGATCGCTTCATGCGCCGCACGGCGTCGCGCCCACTGCCCAGCGGGCAATTGCAGCCGAGGGAAGCCTTGCTGTTTGGCCTGGTTCTCTGCCTCGCGGGCGCGCTGGATCTGTATTTCACTGCCGGTTTTCTAGCTTCCGCGCTTGGGGTTCTAACGTCCGTGAGCTATCTGCTTGCCTATACGCCGCTCAAGAAGCGCACCGTATGGGCCACCGCTATCGGTGCATTTCCAGGAGCGATTCCTCCGATGATTGGATGGGTCGCCGCTACCGGGTCTTTGGATCGCGGCGCCTGGCTGCTCTTCGCGATTCTGTTCTTTTGGCAATTTCCGCATTTTTACGCCATTGCCTGGATGTACCGGGAAGATTACGCTCGCGCGGGCATTCTGATGCTGCCCGTCGTGGACCGCGAAGGAACGCGTACGTTTCGTCAGATCATTCTCACAGCCATAGCACTCGTGGGTGTCAGCCTGTTGCCGGCCGTTATGGGATTGGCTGGAGTACGCTATTTCTTCGGCGCGCTGGTCGTTAGTACGGCGCTCGTTCAGGTTTGTTTGTGGGCTGCCGCATCGAGGACCAATGTGCGGGCCAAATGGCTCATGCATGCCACCGTACTGCACATTCCGATTCTTCTGGGCTTGATGATCTACGACAAAATTCCGCGCTGAGCAACTGCCGCTGGGAAGGACATTCGCCAACCGATGTTTTCACAGGCCGCGCTCAACGCCTCTCTAAATGGCACCAGTGCCATCCTGCTTGCCTGCGGTTACGCAGCCATCCGAAACGGCAAAATGAAAGTTCACAAAGCTTTCATGATCGCCGCATTCTCCGTTTCGACCGTGTTCCTGATTTCGTATGTGATCTATCACATCCGCGTCGGGCACGTGGTTTTCCAAGGCCAGGGTTGGATTCGTCCGGTCTATTTTGCCTTGCTACTTTCGCACACGGTGCTCGCCATAGTCATCGTACCGTTAATTTTGATCACCTTGCGCCGCGCGTGGCTCGAGAAATTTGACAAGCACCGCGTGATTGCAAGCTGGACTTTGCCGCTTTGGTTCTATGTCTCGGTTACCGGAGTGATTGTCTACATTCTGCTGTATCAGGTTTACGCTCCGCACGCGGGTTAGCGCCAGCTCTCCGCCATCGACGCACTAATCGCCTGATAACAAAGCGACAGCTCGCAAAATGCCAAAATTTTAGAAGAGATTATCTCGTTAGCTTTGAGGAGGGATGCTCGGCGTTTTTCCCGGTTCTACTAACGATCCGGTTTGCGAAGAGCGCACCGCTTGCCGCGTACCCGCCTTGGGGAATACCACGTGCCAGAAATCATGCTTCGGTGTAGCAAAGCCGAGACCTATGTATCGTCGGTCCTGCTTTTCGCGCACGGATGTGACGAAGCACTCGACGGATTCTGATGTCATTTCGTTGAAAAGACGGACCGTCTGGCCGGGCAAGAGAGGCGCATCCATCACGATCAGAGCGCCGTGCGCGCTTACAAACTGGGTAAGGGCTTTTAAATCAATGGCTTCGCCTTCAGGCATCTGGCAGCGTACTTTTAGGGGAATTTGAAGCGTCATCCGAACCGTGCGACGTCTTTCGGGGTACCTGGACCGATGCATTCACCCGCCTTGAAGGGGACACCAACGCTCTGAGAATGACACGTTTAGAGAAGAATAACAAGGGTTTACGGCCACTTGAGCCGCTCCGAGCCAAAACTGTGTCAAGCAGGGAACTAACTTGGGCGAAGCGAGGAGATAACCGCTTCGGTAAATTCCTCGGTCCCGGCCTTGCCACCTACGTCCTGGGTGATGTGCTTGCCCTCGCGGTGCACTTTTTCGAGGGCATTCTCGATGCGGCGAGCTGCCGATCTTTCGCCAAGATGGTCCAGCATCATGATACTGCTCAGGAGGATGGCTGTCGGGTTCGCCAAACCTTTTCCGGCGATGTCGGGGGCTGTCCCGTGAACGGCCTCGAACATAGCCGCTTCATTGCCAACATTGGCGCTGCCAACCACGCCGAGTCCGCCTACAAGCCCCGCGGCGAGGTCACTCATCACGTCACCATAGAGATTCGGCAACAGCAGCATGTCGAATTGCTGAGGGTTCAGCACCATTTGCATGCAGGCATTGTCGACGATCATCTCTTTATATTCGATATCGGGATATTGCGGCGCCACGATGCGGATGGATTTCAGGAAAAGTCCGTCCGAGAGCTTCATAATATTGGCTTTATGGATGGCGTGAATTTTCTTCCGGCCTTCGCGCTTTGCATATTTGAAAGCGAACTGCGCGATTTGCGTCGATGCTTTTTCCGTGATGATCTTCAAGCTCTCGACAACGCCGGGGACCACTTCATGTTCCAGCCCGGAATAGAGATCTTCCGTATTTTCGCGAATCAGAACTACATCCACGTTCTCAAAACGGGATTTCACTCCGGGGAGATTCTTGACCGGTCGTACGTTAGCGTACAGATCGAGCGTTTTCCTTAAGGCTACGTTGATGCTAGGTGCTCCGCCGGCAACTGCGGTGCCCATCGGGCCTTTAAGCGCAACGCGGTTTCGGCGAACAGATTCGACGGCGCCTTCCGTCACAAATTGTCCCGTAGCCGACGCCTTTTCCGAGCGCGCTTCGACCTCTTCCCAATCGATTTGCACGCCAGCGGCTTCCAGGATGCGCCGCGCGGCCGACGCGACTTCGGGACCGATGCCTTCACCGGGGATCAACGTGACTTTGTGTCTCATGGCTTTATCTTATTGTATGCGAAGGTCATAGAGTTGTAGAAATACGCTCGACCGAGGAGTTTCCAAACAAGAAATCCCGCGTCCAACTGGCATGTACAGTTGTGGAAAAGGTTTGCTATACTTGATTTGCGAGTTGCGTCGCGGGCTTATCTGCGATGCGGAGGCCAAAGGAATTTATGATTAGTCTGACTCCCACTGCCAGCACCAAGGTCAAGGAAATCATGGGCATGCAGAATCCTGTACCGGTGGCGTTGCGCGTTGCCGTCGTCGGCGGAGGCTGCTCCGGATTCCAGTACCACATGGCTTTTGAAAACCAGACCAATGAGACCGATGAAGTGGTTGATTTTAACGGGCTCAAGGTCGCGGTCGATCAGATGAGTTCGATGTATCTGGAAGGCGTCGAAATCGACTACATCGAGACCATCGAGGGTGCCGGCTTCAAGTTCAATAATCCGAACGTGAAGAGCACGTGCGGCTGCGGCAGCTCCTTTAGCGTTTAATTATTCTCTTCTGTCATTCATAAAATGACAGGGTGAATGAAGCAAACTTGGTCGTTTCGTGCGACTTCTTTCCAGAATTCGAGGCTCTTGAACGCAACGTTCAAGAGCCTCTTTTTATGCCCGCTAACGTAATCGAATGGGACGCACGTCACCGCGAGGCCGCGCAAAACTCGCCTGCGGAACCCGCCAGCATTGTCTCGGAATGGCTGCCGTTGCTGCCGCATGGAGCTGCACTGGACCTCGCCTGTGGGACCGGCCGGCACGCTTTGATGCTGGCAGGTCGCGGACAATTTGTGAATGCTGTCGACTGGTCGGGAGCGGCTCTCGATATTCTTGAAAGCCGGGCGGGCAAAGCCAAGATACACGTTAGCCGAGCGGACGACACTTCAGGCACAGGATCGCGTATGCACGGCATACGGCTCATTCAAGCAAATCTGGAGGACATCCAACTTCCAGAGGCTTTGTTTTCTTTGATTCTTTGCCTGCATTATTTGCAAAGATCTCTTTTTCAGCAAATGACGGCTGCTCTTCGGCCCGGTGGCGTGCTTGTGTTTGAGACATTCACGAGGGCACAGCTTAACTACCCGGGCGGTCCTCGCAACCCTGCCCATCTGCTTGAATCGGGAGAACTGCGAACCGCGTTTCCCGGACTGCACACATTGTTCTATCGAGAACTGAACGCCGGGCAGGGAATCGCCAGTTTAGTTGCCCAGAAGCCGCCGAAAAATGGGTAGCGCGGGGTGCCAATAAACGAGACACAACCCTTTTCGCTGGTGTTTGCAATCTCGCTTTGGCATCCGTATTCTAAAGTGCCGGCATGAAGATAGCGCTCGCGCAGTTCAATCCCACGGTAGGCGATTTTGCAGGAAATTCGGCTCGCATCCTGAGTCTGGCGGAGAAAGCCAGGCAGCGAGGGGCCGACCTTGCCGTTTTTTCAGAACTTTGTTTGTGTGGCTACCTACCGCAAGATCTTCTGGAGCGGCCTGCCTTTATCGATCGTAACCACCAGGAATTGAAGCAGCTAGCAGCCAAACTGGCTCTGCCCGCCGTTGTTGGCTATGCGGGACGCGTGGAAAATGGCAAAGGAAAGTCCATTGCCAATAAGGCCGCGCTGATTTGCAGCGGGCGCGTGGTGTTTGAGCAGAGCAAAATGCTTCTGCCGACGTACGATGTGTTTGACGAATCCCGTTATTTTCAGCCCGCTGGCAAACAATTCGCTTACGGATTTGGCAAAGAGCAACTGGGAATCACGATCTGCGAGGACGTCTGGAACGACAAAAACTTTTGGGCTGAGTGCAGGTATGACCGCGATCCAGTAACCGAACTTATTGGGCAGGGAATTACTGTCCTGCTCAATATTTCCGCTTCCCCCTACACCATCGACAAGCGCGCTCTGCGCCTGGAAATGCTTCAATCGATCGCTGTAAACCAGCATCGCCCCATTGTCTACGTCAACCAAGTGGGCGGCGACGACAGCTTGATTTTTGACGGCGCGAGCATGGCGTTGACAGCGGAAGGAAAAGTCGCGGCGCAAGCTCTGGCATTTGAAGAAGATCTGGTCCTTTTCGATACGGTTACCGGTGAAGGCGAGATTCACAAACAGCTGCACGAAGAAATCGCCTACGCCTACCAAGCGCTGATCACCGGCACACAAGATTACGTCCGCAAATGTGGATTTAAAAAAGTGCTGGTTGGCCTCAGCGGGGGCATCGATTCGGCCGTAGTGGCAAGCATCGCCGTCGATGCACTCGGCGCGTCTAATGTTTTGGGCGTGTCCATGCCAGGGCCGTACTCTTCGGAGGGCAGCAAGTCCGACGCTCAAGCACTAGCTCGTAACCTTGGCATCGAACTCATCACGCTCCCCATCGGCGATGTGTTTGACGCTTATCAGAAGGCGCTGGCACCCGCATTTGCATCGAGGCCGGCCGACGTTACCGAAGAAAATATTCAGGCACGCATTCGTGGCAATTATCTGATGGCGATTTCCAACAAATTCGGCTCGATGGTTCTGAGCACTGGCAATAAATCCGAACTGGCCGTAGGTTATTGCACGCTTTACGGCGATATGGCCGGAGGTCTGGCAGTGATTTCCGACGTGCCAAAACTGATGGTCTACGAGCTGGCAAATTGGATCAATCGGGAAAGGGAATTAATTCCCCGCTCGTCGATCGACAAGGTGCCTTCCGCGGAGTTGCGTCCCAATCAGAAAGATGAGGACAGCCTGCCGCCTTATGACGTCTTGGACCGCATACTGAAGGCTTATATCGAGGACCTTCACAGCCCGCAGGAAATAGCGGACCATTACGGCTTTGATCTTCAGCTCGTGCGCGACATTGCCTTGCACGTCGACCGGACCGAGTACAAACGCAAACAGGCAGCGCCGGGCCTTAAGATTACGTCGCGAGCCTTTGGATTTGGCAGACCGTTTCCGATTGCCCAGCGGTTCATTCCTTAGAGAATTGAGGTCCCACGTGAAGAAATTACTGTCGATGATGCCAATTCTTGTCTTGAGCCTTGCTCTCCCAGCGGCGCGGGCGCAACAGCCTCAGGCCAAGGCAGCCGTTGCCCCTACATCCGCTGTGCAGTCGCCTACGCAAAAGACTGTCGAGGCTTATCTGCGAAATCTCTATGCGTTTGGGCCCGACATTATTGTCAAAGTTAGTCCTCCGAAAGATATCGGAATCGAAGGGCTGCTGGAAGTCGATGTCGAAGTGAAGGTCGGAGAGAACGCACAAGCCGGCCAAGTCTACGTAACGAAAGATGGGAAATATATGTTCCGAGGAGAGCTGTCGGATCTCTCCAAAAACCCCATGGTGGAAACTCGGGCTAAGTTGGATACAAAGGATAGTCCCTCGCTGGGACCTGCCAATGCTCCGGTCACTCTCGTGGAGTTCTCGGACTTCGAGTGCCCTGTCTGCCGCGCCTTGCATGACGCGTTGCGCGGGATGCTTGCGAACTACCCCCAGCTGCGCGTGGTCTTCAAGGACTTCCCATTGGAGCAGATTCATCCTTGGGCTCGAACAGCGGCCCTTGCCGGTCGCTGCGCATACCAGCAGGACCCAAAGGCTTTCTGGAAGATGTATGACTTCATCTACGACGGCCAGGATCTCATTTCGGCGGAAAACGCCTGGAGTAAGATGACGGACTTTGCCAGCCAGTCGGGCTTGAACGCGGACACGTTCAAGGCCTGCATGGCCAGCCCGGAAGCTGGAGCTGCGGTTGATGCCAGCCGCGCTAACGGCATCTTGTTGGAAGTCGGTAGCACGCCGACGATGTTTGTAAACGGCCGGCGCATTGTCGGCGCGGATCCGCACACTCTCGAACAGTACATCAAGTACGAGCTGGACCAACGCAAAGCGCAACAATCTGCTGGAAAGAATTAACTACTACGAGTGATGGGAAGGGAGACGCCCGCTTGGAAAAGCGGTTTTACAGGGGGCAAGGAGAGGCAGAAGTCAGACCGATTTCGTAGTTAACATAATATTACTTATCAGACGCAGTGTCAAGAGGAATCTTTGGTTATTTAAAGGTTTTCCACCGTTTTTGAGTAATGGCTACCCTTCTATTCATGGCCCTTTCTTAGGAGGAATCCGGCTGGCGCGGGGGGGTGCGCCAGCCGGATTCGCTGCGGTTGTGCGGCGGTTGGTGTAGCGGATTGAAAGCGTGGGACTTGGTAGATTTTTGTTGTGCGACACACATCGGGTGACACCAACCAAATTCTTGCCCGTCGCGTTTACTGCTTTTACTTCCTTGCTTCGCCCGGGGATTTATCGGGCGGCTTTGGCGGCAACGGCTCCGGCGGCGGCGCCTAGCGCGAACCACTTTGCGGCTCGGGCGATTCGGCGCAGGGCACTTCCCCCTTTGGCGGCGGTCACTGCCGCGTCGCGCTGCTTGGTGAGGGCGGTGGTCTTGGTCTTCTCGTCGGTCAGGTCGGCCTGGGAGGCGGCCAGTTTGGCTTGGCAGGCTTTGCAGTCCAGGGCGAAGTCGCCGGGGGAAAGCGAACTCGGTGGAACCGCGTTTTGATAATTTGGCATCTTGGCTCCTAATGTGCGCGGCTTGGTGACGCGCGAATTCGTGTGCAACTCATTCGTACAAAAACACTTCGGCGCCTGCGTCCGCATGGCAGACCTTTGTAGTGGCGCAGCATGCCGCGCCACTACAGCGCAGGGGCGCTGCCGGGCACTATAAGACCGCTCGGCACGAGATATTTCGAGCTAGAGTTGAGTAAAGATTTGGTCCTTCAGAGGATCGGGCGGCCCGAAGGAACGCCAAAAGGCAGCCCTAAAATGCAAAACGTCCCGGTCAAGACCGGGACGCACTTTTCTACGAGGGAAAGTGTACCACATCTCCAATATTTGTCAAGAGAAATCTTTATGTTTTTTTACTTTTTCTTGACACCCTTTGTTTTCAAGAACATAGTCATCTCGTACCCCGGGCCTATTCCTCGGAAGATTCCCCCCGTAACGAAAGGAGACCATCCATGCCTTATTACTGCCACCAAGTCAGCTACACCAAGGAAGCCTGGGCCCGTCTGATGGCCGATCCGCAAGACCGGCTGGATATCGTTCGCTTGCCTATCGAAAAACTCGGCGGCAAACTGCATTCCGCGTTTTTCGCCTTTGGCCCGTTCGACGTCATCGCCATCACGGAGATGCCCGATAACATGTCGGCCGCGGCTATCGCCATTGCTTTCGCCGCCGGCGGTGCCGTTGCCCACGTTCAAACAACCCCGCTCATGACAGCCGCGCAGGCCATTGAGGCTATGAAGAAGGCCGGAAGCTGTGGCTATAAGTCCATCGTTGCGGGGCACGGATCCGCCGCAAGCGCCTGATTGCCCGAGGGGCTTCAGGAAATAAACCTAAAGGAATCAAGGCGCCTCCGTTTTCTTGCCATTGGTGCCGAAAGGTAAGGTGCGTCTCGTCTCCTCACGATGGACCGTCCTAACCAGCCCCTAAATAACCGCTTGGTTGTTGGAAGAGCTGCACTAATGGATTTCCACAATAAATTTAGATGTAATCTCCTAGACTAACAACTATTCGATAGATTATAGTCCAGTCACTCCAGCCCCACCCCCAGCCTGTGAGCCGGAGCGTTTTACTGAGGAGCTATGTATGATCATCGGCGAACGCCTGCGCGTCCTGCGCGAGGAAAAAAAACTCTCCCAAGGTGATATCGAGAAACGTACCGGCCTGCTGCGCTGCTATCTTTCGCGAGTGGAAAATGGCCACACTGTCCCCGCCATCGAGACGCTGGAAAAGCTGGCTCGAGCCCTGGAAATGCCGCTCTATCAACTTCTTTACGATGGAGACCAACCGCCCAAACAGGATATCCCGGCTGCCTGGACCGAATCCGCCAGCAATGCCTGGGGCAGTTCAGGAAAAGACTTACGCTTCATGCGCAAGCTTAGACATCTTCTGAGCAAAATGGACGCGCAAGATCGCTCCCTGCTGCTCTTCACGGTGCAGCAGATGGCCAAAAAGAAGAAATCGCCCGCAGCGGCTTCTGCCTCAGCGGACTAGGTTCGCCTCAAGGCACCGCAATCGACGGTAGTGGGTCAGTTTAAATTTTAGTTCTTTTCCTTTTTTTTCTTTTTCTGTTCGGTGTTTATGTTTATCGTGGTTGGTGTTGTTGTCGACATAACTATAATTGTTGTAATCGTCGTCGTAGTCATAATCATCGACGATTGCGCTACGACTTACTGAACCATTGGGCCAGTTTTGCTACCCTTGTGGACATCAACGAAATCTAGATTTTTCAATACAACATTAAATGCTTCGTGTGTAATCTTACGCCTTAAACTTGAGTCACGTTATGATTTTAAATCCATGCCCGAGATCACAAAACCTCCAGAAAATCTTGCGTTCATATCGTTGGCAGAACTTTATGACCAATTCCATGTTCTTTTTATAGGGAAAGACTTCCGGTGTCCGAGAGAGAAAACGATAACAATCGTTTCACATCACTTCTTTCACTTGGTGAAATTGCAGAGAGGAATACAGACTCAATTCTCCGTTGAAGTAGAAGAGCCGCTAATTCGAGAAACCACGAGTGGTTTAGGGCCGTACATCATTGACCAGAGTCGAGCGGAAAGGCTCTCTTGGATTCCCGAAATTCTAAGAACACCCCACGAAATTTGGGAACCTAATCAAAAGAAAACCGCAGACGAAATATTCATTCGTGAGTACGACAAATCCGGGACACCCTTCCGGGCCGTACTACTGAAAATAGATCAGGCCGGATTAAGACTGGTCGCCTGCATGCCAATGAAGCGTTCAGCCGCTGAAAAACTGCGAAAAGTGGGGAAACTACTGTGGTCTTAAATACAGACAGCCACTCGGGGTAACCGGCGAGTGGCTGTCCTGAACCTTGCGAGGTAGGGGTTGCAACCTACCTACGGATTTGATTACCCGAACAGGAGAATACGAGCAAGCCTGCCTTTTGTCAAGCGAAAACTGTAATCCCTTTGTATACCGTTAGTTACGAACCTATCTGCAACGCAATTCTATCCCCCTTTTGGACAATAGGAGTAAGGTTTATCTGTTTGCGGCGCTTTGCGGTCAGTTTAGGGCTCTTGCGTCCCCGCCCTTCAACCCACCTAGCCTTCCACGTTCGATAGCCTTCATGTCTTTGCCACCACCCCATCAAAGCGGTCCGTGCATTGCACTATGCATGGCTGGATTTCTGCTTTGCGCCCGCTCCGCGGTTCCGTCACCGGTTTCTCTTCCAACATCTTTTCTTACCAGCGCCTTACCGCCTATGCGATAACGAATCGTCGGCGAACACTTTTCTTCGGCCACACTTCTCGGCCGCAACCCTCTGTTAAACTGCAGATGTGGACTCCAGGAAAACGACGCCGCGCCTGGCGAATATTCGCCTGCATCCCATCAAAGCGCTAGACCCTGTTTCAGTAAATGAAGCGCGCATTGGTCCCAATGGCGGTCTCGAGCTCGACCGTGTCTGGGCTCTCTACTCCGCCGATGGCCGCTGGGTGAATGCGAAACGCACCGCTGCTATGCACCTTATTCGCGCGGCGTACGCTCCGGACATTGATTCCGTCACGCTCACGGTTCCCGGCGATAGACGCAACATTCCGGCGATGACGTTTGCGTTTCCTGGCGATGCCGATGGCGCTGCGGAATGGTTCAGCATGTACTTCGATCAGGCTATTCAGATTCGCTACACGCGCGAAGGCTTTCCGGATGACGGCCTTGCCCCCGGCCCAACGATTGTCTCCACCGCATCGCTGAGGGCTGTCTGCGAATGGTTCCCCGGCATGACGCTGGACGAAGCTCGCAGGCGTTTCCGCACGACGCTCGAAATCGATGCTGCTGGCCCACATGGAGCCGATCGAGTCCAGTTCCCGTCAGGCACAAGTGAGCTGGGCAGCTCTGCGGCCGCAACTGAAGCGTTACCGTTGCCGCCATTCTGGGAAGATCAACTCTTCGCCGACTCGGAAACGAGCGCGGTACGTTTTCGCATTGGCGATGTCGCCTTCGAGGGCAGCAATCCCTGCGCGCGTTGCCCGGTTCCCGCTCGTGATTCACAGTCCGGCGCCGACATGGTAGGGTTTCAGAAACGCTTCATCGAGCTGCGCCGCGCCCAACTGCCAGCGTGGGCGCCCGCCGAACGCTTCGACCACTTCTACCGCCTCGCCACCAACACCCGCGTCCCCAGCACCGAGCACGGCAAACTCCTCCGCCTCGGCGACGCCCTTCTTTTGTAAACAACAAACTGTCTTGACCCTCTCACGCGATCAAGCCGGGCACGTTCTTGCTAGCAATGGTGTCTAATGGTTTAGGGATGATTCCGCTCGACAACCTGAATCTGCGCCTTCTCTGGCCGAAGCTTCCGACGCTCACGAGGCTCTACTCCGTAATCCTCTGCGGCGGTTCGTTGTACGTTGTGTACGCTCTCTCACGCACCGTCGGGAAATTGTGGTCGCTGAGATCGACTGCGGAGCAAGCTTCAACGACCAACCGGCTGTCGCAAGTTTTTTTAGCGCTCCGAGCTCGGCTCGACAACGTCCGCCAAGTCATAATTCTGCTCTGGCTGCTCTTTGCGGCCTCCTTCCTGCTTGAACTAGCTTTATCACCGTACACGGCCGATCACTCTCGCCTGTCGGTTTTTGACATTGTGCTCATCGGCGTTCTGGCTCAGGCCGGATTCGGCTGTCTGGTATTTCTCGTTTTTCTATTGCTTCATGTGGCGCAATGGGTGGTGTCCGCGTGGCTTCAGTCGTTTGCGAGTAAGCATCAGCCTAATTGACGACCCGCAGAGTCACTTGGAGACAGTTCGGCTCATCTCTCGGAAATATCCTCGCGGGGGAAACATCTCACGGCGCAGCAGTTCTTTCCCGCAGCGTTGGCGTATTTCCTCTGTCCAAATCACCCAGCTTCGCTCGCTCAAGCCGAGAAAATGCCGCGCATTCTCGTAAGGCGCGAGACCGAGGTAGTAAAGGCGGAAGAGCACCATGCGTGAAGCCCAGCCGGGACCCTCGAGCGCCTTCTGCCCTGCCAGCGCGAAGTCCGCTACCCACTCATTGAGCCGCGGACGAATATCCGGCCGCCACAGAAATTTGCCGGTGTCCTTCCAATTCAGGGCCGAGATCCCGCGCTTCGACTCCATCACCTCGCGCGCGCCGCGATAGACTTCCCAGCACACATCGAATGCCAGCTCCGGCTTTACACCCCTGGCTCCTCCGCCACAGCGCACTCGTCGTGCGCTTCGCTTCCCCATCAGCTTTTCATCACCGAAATTTCTGCCGCCGTCCTGTTCAACAGCTCACTGCTTGCAGTGCCGCTCGCGCTTTGCGCCTGCGACGCACGGTTCTGCGAACAGGCAAGCGCCGATCTTGCATCACCGAGTATTCCCACACGGCACCAAAGCCTTCTGCGCGCATGGCCTTGTTCGTCGTTCTGCACCGCTTCACTACCGTATGTGCCCCGTTCCGGGGTTTTCGCATGTGTCGCAACTGCGCCGAAATGCTGGCCGGGGGATAGAGCGTCAATTTCGCCAGCTCATCTAGCGTCAACCACGTGCCACACTGCCCCGCACTCAGCATTACGTCCCGAATTACCTCACGCTGCCTTCGCAAAACCACAGGACTTTCCTCATTTTGCTTCGTCCTCCGCATCGCATCGCCTCCTTCCCTGCTGGTTATGCTTTTCTTGCAGGAAACTCTCGTCCGCGTCCGGGCCATTAGCGCTCTCGATCTTCATCATCGAGTTCAGTCTCGCTCTCGACTTTTCCTTGGCCTTTGGATTGCGCTTTCTCCGTCGCGAAATCCTCTTCCTCTTCATCCGGCATCCGTGCCGTGCGGTCCGGGTCTTCGTAGTCCCCGGCGCATGCGCTGCGCCGAACCGCGGGGACCTCTGCACAGCCCAGGCTCCAGTGGCTTTCGGTCCGCCGTGCGATCCATCCCGAGGTCCCGAAAGTTTTCCACAGATTTCCACAAGGCCATTACCTCTAAGTATCCTTGACACGTTTTACCGATAAGATAATATTCGCGGTGTCCCCGTAACGGAGGTCATGTGACCGCACGTTCGACCCAGCCCCCTTGGGAGTTCCTTCTCTCGGCTTCCAAGAATTCGTTGCAAAGCTTTGAGCTGTCGCGTCTTTCCCATGCCGCCAATATCCGCAAGGAGATTGCGGCTTTGCTTGATCAGTGGATGGACGACAACGCGAACGCAACTCTCGCGCGTCTCCTTTTGGAGGAACGCGAACGCTCCGCGCGCGAGGCGGACTTGCTTTCCACTGGCAAATCCCGCAATTCCGTCACGCATTCTATGTCCGATAACTTTCTTGCGGATCGAATGGTTCCGCAGGCCGAAAACACCGGCCAATCCTGACTTTTTGAATGTTATGGGGAGCTTCTGGATTGCTCCTGCACCAAAAATGGCGACGACGCTCCGCACTCCAACGCGACCTAAAGTTGCGTTCAGCGGAGCATGCCCAAACGCACTTCCCGCTCTCGCTACCTTCTCCAGTGTCAGAGCATCCCGGAACTGCATCTCTCCGCCACAGCCATACCCCATCGCATCCTCTCGCAACCGAACCTCATCACAGCGTTACGTCTTGGCTGCTTTATATGAGTTATGAGGCGCAATTCAGGCGGGCGAGCACAGCTCACGCGGACAGAAAAATAGCGAATCAGACTAGACGGAAACACTCTTGGTAATTGCAGAAATGAGCGTTTCTTTTAACGAGCAGCAGTTGGCGCGGCTGGCTGTTTTTCGAGGAGCTGTTCTTTGCGGTAGATCAAGGAATTGATATCGTAGGTGGCGAGTTCAAAACCATGTCCGTGGGTAATCGCATCCGTGGGGCAGGCTTCCACGCAGTAACCGCAGAAAATACAACGCGAATAATCGATATTGTAAACGCTGGCGTAGCGTTCCCCAGCGGAGATGCGGCTGGCATCCGTATTTTCCGCGGCTTCGATGTAAATGCAATTTGCGGGGCACGCCGCGGCACATAGAAAGCATCCTACGCACTTCTCGAGGCCGGATTCGTCGCGATGCAACACATGAATCCCGCGATAGCGCGGCTGAAAATGCACTGGCTCAAACGGGTAATTTTCCGTGACCGTCTTACGGAACATATTCCGGAAGGTCACGCTGAAGCCCTGCACCAGCGTGCTAAAAGTTTCGCCGACTTCCCTTAATATGGATGCCATAGGTTAGGAGTCTAACAAACGTCCTTTGCACGGGCAAATTATTGTCCTCAACGTAGTCCCATCTCCAAGCAAATCACGGTTTCAACGCGTCAATGATCTGCTTCCCGTGAAATCGCCCGTTTTCGATAAATATATCGCCGGTGTGTCGCCCGCCGATCACCACACCAGCCAAATGAATTCCCGGCACATTGCTTTCGAGCGTATTCGGATCAAGCGCCGGTTTTCTCGTATCGGGATCAAGCCGCACACCAAGGCTTTCGATAAACCCATAATCGGGATGATAACCAGTCAGAGCGAAGACTCGTTTCGCCGGCAACCGCTTTTCGCCCGAGCCATTCTGTACGACGACTTCATCTCTGGTGATCTCTTTCACCCGCGTTTCGAAGAGAGCTTTAACTTGTCCCGCTTTGATCCGGTTTTCGATGTCCGGCCGCACCCAATACTTGATCGAAGCACCGAGCTCCGCGTGTCTGTGTACCAACGTCACGCGCGCGCCGTTGCGGTACAGGTCTAGCGCGGTTTCCGCGGCAGAGTTCTTCCCGCCAATGACCACCACGTCCTGATTCCAAAACTCGAAAGGTTCCGTGTAGTAGTGCGAGACGTGCGGCAAATCCTCTCCGGGAATCCCCATCACGTTGGGAAGATCGTAGTAGCCTGTCGCAACAGCGATTTTTCTCGAGGTGTATCGCTCTTGAATTCCCTTCTCCGTCTGCGTCACCACGGTGAAGTCGCCGTCATGGCCGTCCACTCGCAGCACGCGCTCAAAGAGCCTCAACTCCAATTCGTAGTGCTCCGCCGCCTTGCGGTAATACTTCAGTGCCTCAACGCGCACGGGCTTTTCTGCCGCGCTGATCAGGGGCAAGTCTCCGATTTCGAGAAGTTCCGGAGTCGTGAAGAACACCATATTGACCGGGTAGTGGAAAATCGAGTTGCACAAGCAGCCCTTGTCGATGACCAATGGCTTCATTCCCGCGCGCTTCGCCTCGATGGCGCAGGCCAATCCGGTGGGACCAGCGCCAATGCAAATAATGTCGTAAGTTGTCATAACGTTTTTAGTTTGCCGGTAGGCCGCACGAATTGCAAATTCGACATGGATTACTGGGTTGGCGACAGCTCCAAAATGTCAGTGAGTTCCTGACGAAACGCCCCAACCTCTTCCAATCGCTCTGGCGTCGCGGGCAATTCTGTCTTTTTCCACACAAAGACCTCCCCGGCGCCTCGCTTGAGCTTTACGCTTAGATTTCCATCGACGAGGTAAGACGGCGGCGCGAGGAGCTTCAATCCACCGTTGGAGATCGGTGATAGCACCGCCGCGCAGTCGCCGCGTCGCACGCACAATGCGCTCTCATACGGAGGAATCGCAATCGGCCGAAAGCCCGCCGCGAACAGTCTCTCCAGAACCTGCATCTGCTGAGGAGTGAATTCGACCATCTGAGAAGTTCGTAGGGGCACGGCATCGCCGTGCCCGTCTTCGATTTAGACGTGAATTGCCTAAGCCGCCGTAGAATCCGCCGCTTCTGAGGTTGTTCCTTCAAGCTGCCCAAGGATCTCCCGCAGCGTCACGATCAACTCATCACGCGAGACATGACTCTTCTTAAACTGAATGCGGAACCGGAAGCTCTCGTTCTCCGGCTCAAACTGAAAGATAAAGGGCTGCGGCCGCTGGGGACCGCCCTGTTCGTCGCGGCGCTCGCGGCGCGCTTCATCCCGCGTCAACCCGCCTTGCATAATGCGGTGCATCATCTCGATCATTTTCTTTTCGGTCGGCTGGCGCGCGATCTGCAGCAGCAGCGACTTCGAGATGATCCCATGCTCGACGCACTTCTTGCGCAACGACTCGGGAATATTCCTAAGCGAGAGCGTCTCTGTAACCGAAGAGCGCGCCCGCCCAATTTTCTTGGCGACATCTTCGTGCGTGTACTCGAATTGCGTGGCCAACCGGTGTAACCCGTCCGCTTCTTCAAACGGCGTCAAATCTTTGCGCTGAATATTTTCAATGAGCGCGATTTCCAGCGTTTCCGCGTCATCCGCCATTTTCTCGATGCAAGGAACTTCGCGGAGGCCCGCCGCACGCGAAGCGTGGTAACGCCGCTCACCGGATATGATGTAGTAGCAATCTTCGCGGGGCACGAACCTCACTAAGAGCGGTTCGAGCACGCCTTTCTCTCGGATGGAATCCGAAAGATCGCGCAAATCTCCCAGCGCCTTGCGCGGCTGATCCGGATTGGGGCGGATCTGATCCACGGGGATCATTCTGCCCACTGCTGCCCCGCTGTAGCTCGTCAGTGATTCTACGTAGTGCGCGTCATGCCGCATCTTCAGCGTGACGGGTAACCCGATCCTCTTCGACACGTTGGATAACCTCCCCTGCCAATTTCTTGTACTCGATCGCACCTGGTGATTTCGGCGCAAACGTCAAAATCGTCTCTTTGTAAGCCGGGCTCTCTTCCAGCCGCACGTTCTTGCTGATCTTTGTCTTGAACAGCACTTCGCCAAACACTGTACGAATCTGCCCATGCGTATCGCGCGAAATATTCGTACGCTTGTCGAACAAAGTGATCACCACGCCGAGCACCTTCAGCCCAGGATTGGGCCGCGCACGAATTCTTTCGTAGGTTTCGAGCAGATCGTCCGTGCCTTCGATTGCAAAATATGCCGCTTGGATTGGCACCAGCAAATGCGTGGAAGCCACCAGCGCATTCACGGTTAGAATTCCCAGCGAGGGCGGCGTATCCAGCACGATGTAATCGTATTCCTTCAAAATTGGTGCCAGCGAATCCTTCAATCGATATGGCGCGTCGAATTGACCCGCCAGCACTTGCTCCAACTTGGCCAGCGCCAGACGTCCAGGCCCAAGGAAAAGAAGAGGATCTTTGCTAGGTTTAATAACGGACGCCATCGTCGCGCGGCTCTCGCTAAGCACGTCGAACATGGAAGTCGCGATCTCGCCGGATGAGTAAAATGCGATGGTGGAATTTGCTTGAGGATCCAAATCAATCAAAAGCGTGCGTTTGCCGCGATGCGCCAAAGCAGCGGACAAATTAATCGCCGTAGTCGTTTTCCCAACGCCGCCTTTTTGATTTGCAACTGTGATGATGGCAGTCATGCTCTTCTGCCTCCGTCTATGCGCATGGTAAATCGCGCCGACGCGATACAGCAACCGGGTCCCAATATGTGGGTGCTGTGTGCAGTAAGCCCCCTAGCTCTAGGCCCACTCTACGTTCGCAACCCATTCTAGCGCAAGGGAAAAGTGGAAATTCACAGCCGGATCGGTGGAAAACTCAGAAGTTCTATTCTGGGAAAACTAATGCGGATCGGGTCAAGACTTCCAGGGGAGAGATCTTAGAAAAATGTAAGAACGAGGCTGCTGAGCGGAACCTTCAAAGGGTCCGCTCTTTGCGTGGACTATAAATCCAAGCCCCAAAAATCCATTGGGGCTTCTTGAAGTTGCAGCCCCAGTTCCCAGCCAGTTCGTCCCTCGTGCCCTCGCCAAATCAAGACCGCCTCGCATGCATTCTTATTAACCAGGTTGATCAAGACGAGGCGCTGCCCGACTGAAAAAGCTTGAGGGATAATGGCTAGACACCCCGTCGTGCTGGCGTCCGCAGTATAACCTTCCGCGCGCATCGCGCGACCTGATTCCGCCCATTCTACTGCCACAGGCACTCGTGAATTTACACGCACTCCAGCCCGGATATTCTGGGTTCGCGCTTCAAAGCTGGATATGTTCCCAATGCCCACGGTTGTCTCCTGGACTTGCCGATCGCAAGCCGAACTAGCCATTCCAGATTGCTTCGAGAGAATATCCTTAGATCAGACCTCTTGAACCTATAGACCTATCACGAAACACACAAAATCAGCACTTTTCGCAGGCTACGGGTGCCCGCCGCTTCGGTCAATGGGACTTAAGGTCTATAACGACGCCGAAGTTACCATCCCGGTCGACCAGGATTCTGCTCTTCTTCTTCGGCCCTGCTATCACACCATCCGCCTTCAAGCACGTTTGCGCCTTTCTATAAGCCCGCTTAAACTCTTTTCACTTCTCTTTCGCCAATGACTCGCTACAAAACATTCCGCGCCGAGCTTGCTCCTACGCTGCGATTGGCCCTGCCGCTCGTCCTCGCCGAAGTCGGCTGGATGAGCATGGCCATCGTAGACACCATGATGGTGGGGCGCCTTCCGAACAGCGCGGTAGCCATCGCTGCCGTGAGCCTTGGCGGAATTCTGGTTAACGTCCTCGCCATGTTTGGAGCTGGACTGTTGATTGGGCTGGACACTCTCGTCTCGCAAGCGTTCGGCGCCGGTCAGCGCGAGGACTGCCATCGCTCGCTTCTACACGGCATTTATCTCAGCTTGGCGCTTGCGCCGTTATTGATGGCCCCCGTTTGGTTTTTCGATCCTTTGCTTCGCAGCATGCACATTGCTCCCGACGTGATTGCGCTCGCGGTCCCGTATTCAAAAGCACTGGCCTGGGGGACAATGCCGCTCCTCCTCTATTTTGCTGTCCGCCGTTGTATGCAGGCTATGAATCTGGTGCGGCCCATCGCCTTCGCTCTGATCACCGCGAATCTCATCAACGCCGGCGGAAATATTCTCCTTATCTACGGCAAGCTTGGGTTTCCCGCCATGGGTACAGTGGGTTCTGGTTGGTCCACTGCTTGGGCACGCATTTATCTCTCAGGGCTACTTGTAGGTTATCTCCTCTGGTACGACCGGCGCCATCGCACGCGGTTGCTTCATACGCCCATACAGCCCGACCTGCAGCGCATACGACGCCTGATCGCGCTCGGCTTTCCCGCGGCTATGCAGATTACTCTGGAGGTTGGCGTTTTCGCGTTCGTGACAGCGCTCATCGGCCGCCTCGGAGCCGTTGCACTTGCCAGCCATCAGATCGCTCTGAACACCGTCTCCTTCACTTACATGGTTCCCCTCGGCATCTCCTCGGCCGCGGCGGTCCGCGTCGGCCAAGCCATCGGCCGTAAAGACCCACAAGGCGCCGGAGACGCGGGCGGTACAGCAATCTTTCTCGGCGCCGCCTTTATGACTGCCGCGAGCATCATTCTGCTTGTCTTTCCTAGATGGCTGGCGCGCGCCTACACACCGGACAAAGCCATCATTCGAAGCACGGTATTTCTGCTCGCAGCTGGCGCAGCCTTTCAGCTTTTTGACGGCATTCAAACAGTTGCTACCGGTGCCCTGCGCGGTTTGGGAGACACTCGCACGCCAATGCTCTGCCATTTCACCGCCTATTGGGTTATCGGTCTGCCGCTTGGCGCGTGGCTCTGTTTCCGCCGAGGATGGGGAGCTTTCGGTCTTTGGGCCGGGCTGAGTCTTGCGCTGATTCTTATCGGGATTGTCCTGCTGCTGGTCTGGCGGCACAGAGTCCGCCAGTTGATTCTCTCAATTCCACAAAATTAAACTGTCGCCAAAGAAATAGGAGGGGCTACACAAGTGCAATGAGGATGCCGCTGGAAAATTGCGGCCGGAGAAGCATGGCAGAGAGGTTTACATCTTATATCGGCCGAGGTCGTCGTCGGATAGACCCTCGAGCCAGTTTCGCAGTTGTTCGTTGGTGCTACGTTCCGTGATAGCGCTAGAAACTTTCGAGTTCTTCAATACTTCTTCGTCCACAAATATCGGGCAATCCACACGCAGCGCCAGCGCCAGCGCATCGCTCGGCCGAGAATCGATCGTCATCATCTGCCCATCACGCTCGACCCAGATCAAGGCGTAAAACGTATCGTCCTTCAGATCGTTCACCACGATTTTGTGAACCAGCACATCGAGCCCGAGCAGAACATTTTTCAGAAGATCGTGAGTCATCGGCCGGGGCGTCTGCACCTTCTCGATCTCGAGTGCAATCGCGTTGGCCTCATACACACCAACCCAAATCGGCAATATCGCCTGGCCCTGCACATCCTTCAGCACAACGATGGGCATGTTCGTCACGGGATCCATCATCAGGCCGCGGATTTTCATCTCCACTTCCATGTGACCTCCCGAGTAGCACAGACTTCAGTCCGTGTTTTCAAAATATCAGTACGCCTTAAACCAGCAGGCGGAAATCTCTGCCCTAAAGGGTTTGCTCTCCAACCAAACCAGTTGGAGTCCCTCCCGTCACGCTAACCTGCACGTACTTTCCCAGAAGCGCCTTCTCTTGGGAAGCGAAATTTATAACTCGATGACAGGTAGTATGTCCCGACCACTGATTTTCGCGCCGCGATTTCCCGCCGACGAGCAATTCAAACCTCTCACCAACCAGCGAAGCGTGCTTCACCGTCTGTATTTCTCTCTGTTTTTCCTGCAAAACGGCCAGCCGGCGGCTTTTCTCCTCTTCAGGGATCACATCGCGCATCTTCAGTGATGGGGTATGTGGCCTCGGCGAATATTTAAACGCAAACACTCCGTCGTACCGCACCGCTTCAAGCAAACTCAGCGTTTCCTCAAGATCCTCTTCCGCCTCGCCAGGAAACCCCACGATAATGTCTGTCGTAATGCTGATCGACCGCTTCGCGCCACGAATCATCGCGATCTTCTCCAAATACTCTTCGCGACTGTATGTTCTCTGCATGGCCTGCAATACTCGTGTCGAACCCGATTGCACGGGCAGATGCACGTGATCGCACAACTTCGGCTGTGCATCAATGGCATCCACAATGCCCTGAGTGAAGTCGCGTGGGTGAGAAGTTGTAAAACGCACGCGTCGAATGCCTGGCGCGTCCGCCACCGCCAGGAGCAAATCCGAAAAACCCATTTGACGCGCTGTCGGATCTTTGTAGGAATTGACCGTCTGCCCCAGGAGCTGCACTTCGGAATATCCCAAGTCCGCAAGCTGCCGCACTTCGCGCAAAATCGAATCGCTAGCGCGGCTGCGCTCCGGCCCCCGCGTATAAGGCACGACGCAATACGAGCAAGCCTTGTCGCAACCCTCGATAATCGTCAAATACGCGCGCCACGGATTGTCGCGGCGCGTCACGGGCGTTTCAAACGTCTCATCCGTATCGTTGTCTAGACCGGTGACGCGCTGGTTCCCTGCCTCGACCTGTGCCAGCAACTCAGGCAGTTTGCTGTAGCTCGCCGAGCCGCATACCAAACTCACCCACGGCGCGCGTTTAAAAATCTCTTCGCCCTCCTGCTGCGCCACACATCCCAGCACGCCGATAATCCGTCCTTCATTCTGCTGCAGGCCAAACTCCCCAAGCCTCGAAAAAACCTTCTGTGCCGCTTTCTCCCGGATGCTGCAGGTGTTATAGAGGATAAGCGAGGCCGATTCCGGCGATTCCACTTGCCGGTACCCCCGAGAAAGCAGTACGCCCGCCACTTTCTCTGAGTCGTGGTCGTTCATCTGGCAGCCAAACGTCTCCAAGAAAAACGTCCCACGCTCCCCGCCACCAATCCCCGCAAGACGCAATGCCTCAGCAGTCGGATTCGCGCCGAGGCCGCCCGTCAAACTCTCTAAACCGATATCAAACCTTTTGCTCATCTCTCTCTTTAAACTTTGTAGTGGCGCAGGTTTATCCTGAGCACGTGCGAAGGCTCGGTGCGCGCTTCCAATTCGCAGTCTAACACACCTCCTTTACCTCCTTTATTTCCCTAACTTCCTCTAACTCCACATTTTTCCTGTATCCAAAGAGGCAGCACCATCTTTCGTTTACGCATCTCATTTGTTTGACCACCCTGTGGGCGTGTGCTACGTTCCTGAAGTCAGGAAAATTTATTTCTAACTGAGGGGTCGCACCATTCTTCTGTTCGCCACCGTCTTTATCGCTGATCTCGGTAACATTCTTGGACAAACGGGCTGGGTCGCCCGCGGCATTTTGCTCCTGCTCGGAATATTTTCCATCGTTTCCTGGGCCATGATCTTTCAGAAGCTCGGCCTCTTCGGCCGCGTTCGCCGTCAAAGCGACCAATTCCTCCGGATCTTTCGCGCCACCAAGGGCGTAGCTAATCCGCAAGCGCTCGCTTCCGCCGGCTCTCCTTTTGCTTCGGTTTATGCGGCTGGCTATCGCGAACTCTTGAGCCAAGTCGGTACTGGCAATCCGCAACCCACTGGAAAGCTGAAAAGCCTCCAAGCTGTCACAGTCAGCATGCAACTTGCGTCCGCGGAAGAAGTCCGCCGCGTGGAAAAGGGAATGTCCTGGCTGGCCACCACCGGCTCCGTGACGCCATTCATCGGCCTATTCGGCACTGTTTGGGGCATCATTGACGCCTTTTCCGGCCTCGGCAATGCCGGCGCCGCTAGCCTCCGCGCCGTAGCCCCGGGCATTGCAGAAGCGCTCATCACCACCGCCGCAGGCCTATTCGTAGCCATCCCGGCAGTCATCTTCTACAACCACTTTTTGCAGAACATCCGCGACCTTGCGCAGCGCCTCGACACTTTTGCGCTTGAAGTCGGAGCCCAAATCGAAAAAACTTTTACTTGAGGCCATTTTTTGGTGTGCGTTATGATGCGACGAACCAAAACGGTTGACACACAAAGTGAAGACCACTTCCTGAGAGACGCCCGCCTCGCGATCTCACTAGCTCTCAGTGTGCCTGAACTTTCGATTTTCGCGTTTCGTATTTCGAGTTTCTAATCCCATGCCGCAACTCTCCAAAAACACGCAGAGCACGCTCTCCGAGATCAACATGGTCCCGTTCATCGACGTTGTTCTCGTGCTGCTCATCATTTTCATGATCACCGCTCCGATCCTCCAGTCCGGCATCGAAGTCGACGTCCCCAAAACCAAAACCGTTAAAGAAATCAACGAGCCGCGCCTCGTCATCACCATTGACAAGAACCAGCTCATCTATCTCGCCGACGTTCCCGTCAATATAAACCAGCTCGGCACGAAAGTTAGGGCGCAGCTCAAAAAGCCGCAAGACTCCGTCTTTCTCCGGGCCGACGAGTCCATTCCTTTCGGCACCTTTGCCAAGGTTATAGACGCATTGCGCCAATCCGGCGTCAGTAATATTAGTATTGTTACGGAGCCGCTCTCCGAACGCGCCCGTACTCGCTGAACATGAGCACCACCGCCAACTCGCTTATCCCATTACGCACCACGTCGGCTGATGACCTCGGTCTCCGAAAATTTCTCATCTACTCGGTAATCCTTCACATCTTCCTAGCCCTTTGGATCGCCGTCTCGATCTATTTCCACCTGACAGGGCCAGAGTGGGGCGATGTCGGAGGGACCAGCGGCAGCATCAACGTAAAAATCGTCGGCCCGGCGTCCGGAATTTCGATGCCGCCGCAGCCAGTCGTCACCGATAGCAAAGCCATCGATCCGAGCAAAGGCTTGTGGAAAGAAGAACCCAAGCCGAAACCCGAGCCTCCAAAACCCGAGCCTCCGACACCGGCCGAAACCATTGCGCCTTTCAAGAAGGACAAACCGAAACCCATAACGCATCCCTCAAAACGTGACGAATCCAAAGTGCCCCCTCCAGAAAACGCCGTGAGGAACGGCAGTGGCGGCGCTCCCGAGCTTCCTGTCGGCTCCGCCCCCACTCCTGGTGGCGGTACCCCGGTTACGGTGAAAGGACAAGGCGGCGGCGATTTTGCGTCGCGCTATGGCTGGTACATCGAGGGCGTACGCCGAAGCGTTGGGCAGAATTGGCTTCAGACCACTATCGATCCGCCCGTCCGCGCCGCGCGCCAAGCCCATTGCGTTATGAACTTTCGTATCAATCGGGATGGAAGCGTTTCCAACGTCCAGCTGGCGCAATCCAGCGGTAATCTCTCGATGGACAATTCAGCTCGCCGCGCATTAGACGGCATTCGCTTCGGGCCGCTTCCGAACGACTACAGCGGGAGCGGTGTTGACGTTACGTTCGATTTTGATCTTTCTTTGATGCACTAAGGTTGCTGCTTCAGAGGCATTCTGTGCGGTAAGAAATCCGGAGGTAAAGGTGCTAGTGAAGTCCAAACTTTTCTACTGGCTGACTGTCGCAGCCTTTCTCGTAATTGCGGTCCTTCCCGCAGGCGCCCAACAAGGTCGTGAAGCCTGGTTCCGCACGGGCACGGGCCTCGGCGTAGAAAGAATCCGTCTTGCCGTGGCCGACTTCGGCCCTCGCGCGGACAACGCCAAAGTCCATTCGCAGCAATTCACCCAAATCGTCCGCGACGATCTCGCGTTCAGCGGCATCCTCGATCTCGTCAGCCCGAGTTTCTATCCCACCCAAGCCCCCACCCAACCCGGCGAACTGCAACGCACGGCCTGGACTGATCCCCAGGTTAACGCCCACTACGTCGCCTTTGGCAATCTCACCGAAACCACTTCCGAAGTCGCCATCCAAGCCTGGCTCTACGATGTCACCAGCTCCTCCACCGAGTCCGTCGTCGGCAAAGTCTATCGAGGCGCGCCCACAGATGAGCAAGTCCGCAAATTCGCTCACCAATTCGCCGACGAAATAATCTTCAAACTCTCCGGCGGCCTCCCAGGCATCGCATCCACGCAAATCGCTTTCGTCAGCTCGCGCACCGGCTCCAAGGAAGTATGGCTAATGGATTACGACGGCGCCAACCAGCATCCTCTCACGACTCTCCGCACCATCTCTCTTATGCCACGCTGGTCCCCAGACGCCTCACGCATCGCCTTCACCTGCTACCAGCCCTACAACGGCGTGGTGAACGCCCAAATCTGCATGTACTCGATGGACGCTGGCAAAGTCATCTCCTTCCCTCGCTTCCGCGGCACCAACAGCGCGGCCGCCTGGTCTCCCGACGGAACGCAACTCATCTTTTCCTCGTCTATGGCCGGCAATCCCGAGCTCTACGTCACCGACACCAGCGGCGGTAAGCCCAAGCGCCTCACGTTCTCCAATGGCGGCAGTACTTCCCCCACCTGGAACCCCAAGACCGGCCAAAGTGTCGTGTTCGTCAGCGATCGCGGCGGAATCCCCAAGCTCTACATGATGAACTCCGATGGCACCAACGTGAATCTCCTCGATCTTCCGGACAAAGGTTACGTCATCGATCCCGCATGGTCGCCCAACGGCCAACTCCTCGCCTTCAGTTGGCGTCGTCCCGATGGTAACTACGATATCTATGTCATGGAGCCAGCTTCTCAGAAAATCATCAACCTCACGCCGGACTCCGGCAGCCGTAACGAGCGTCCCAGCTGGGCTCCCGATGGCCGTCACATTGTTTTCGAATCTACCCGCACCGGCCCGCGCCAAATCTGGTCCATGCTGGCCGACGGCTCACAGCCTCACGAGCTAACCACCGAAGGCCACAACGAGTCGCCCAACTGGTCGCCTAAGTAAAACAGCCGGCAGCACAAATTTATCGAAACCTTCCGTGCGCGGCCGGCATCAGACGCACAGGTTGCAATATTCTCCCTGAACTATGGTTTTTGCTGTTGCTTCTTAGGATTTTCTGTGGCATTTGTCTGTGTGCGATGAGTAATATATCGTGATACGATGTATTCACCTTTACCCAGCCCGCTAGTGATACCATGTCGCCTCTAGTGGGACGACCAAAGGGATTCTTACGCTGAGGAGGATTCGAATGATTCGGGTTTCTAGCTCTTTGTATCGCGGGGCCATTCTCACTGCAGTTCTCGCTGTTGCTTTTGCCGCGGGTTGCGCCAAAAAGCCAGCCGCGGCACCGCCACCACCGCCACCTCCACCGCCTCCGGCCGCGCGCCCGACGGTTTCGTTGCAGGCGAATCCCACGTCCATAAATACTGGAGATTCGACGACTTTGAGCTGGACTTCCACCGATGCCACCCAGCTCACGATCGCACCGGGAGTAGGAGCTGTGACGGCTCAAGGTTCGACCAAAGTCACCCCGTCTAATTCCACCACCTACACAATCACTGCCAGCGGTCCGGGCGGTTCGGCTGATTCCAGCGTCCGCGTCACCGTGGCACAGCCGCCACCGCCGCCACCTCCACCAGCGGCTATCGACTATAACGCCCTCTTCCTCCAGGAAGTGAAGGACGCCTACTTCGACTTCAACAAAGCCGACATCCGTGCCGATGCCCGCGACGCCCTGGCAAAGACTGCGGACTTCCTGCGTAAGTATCCGCAAATCAAAGTGACCATCGAGGGCCACTGCGACGACCGCGGTTCCACGGAATACAATCTCGTCCTCGGCGATCGCCGCGCTGCGGCCGTCAAAGCCTATCTCGTCTCCCTCGGCATCTCCGCTGATCGTCTGAATACGACCAGCTTGGGCAAAGAGAAACCGTTCTGCTCTGAGAGCACCGAAGAGTGCTGGCAGCGTAACCGCGTCGGCCACTTCGTCAAAGCCAACTAATCCGAGGGCAAACTCGTAACTGTTCGATGACCGACAGAGCCGCGTGGCCGAGCAACCTCTTGCTCGCGCGCGGCTCTGCCGTTAAAGTGAGTAAAGAGCCGCCCGGTTCCAGCTATGCCGGCTGCTCAGCCGTTAAAAGTTAGAGCGCTCTTCCCTAGGCCCGTACGTTCGTCTGAGAAGCAGACGCATCTGAGGAGGTTTTTTTCATGAAAATCCGTACCATCGTTCTTTTTGCCGCTGCCATTTTTGCTGGGGCGCTCGGCGGAAGCCTAATCGGGCCGCGCCCGGCTGAGGCCGTCGCCCGCGAAATCATTGACCTGCAGCGCGATGTCACTACGCTCTTGCAGGGTCAAAAGGACATGTCCACGCAGATCACCACGGATCACACCGTCCTCAAAACTCTCGTCGAGCAGGCCAGCGAAAACGTCGGCAAACTCAATGCCACCATGGGCACCGTTCAAAAGTCCGTGCAGGACGTGCAGGCCAACTCCGGCGCTCGTCTGGACACCATGTCCACCCAGGTTCAGGGCCTCTCCGACAATCTCGAAGAGATTAAATCCCGCCTCGGAAAACTAAATCAGCAGCTCGTCGATGTTCAAAGCGCCGTCCAAAGCATCGATTCCAAAATATCCGGCTCGTCGCCCGCCATATCCGCTCCTGGCACAAGCCCCCGGCCATCGAATGACGGAAACGCAGCTCCTCCTATCGCTAGCAACACTGCTTCCCCCGCTCCTTCCGCTGACATGCTCTATTCGAATGGCCTGCGGGATATCACCAGCGGCAAGTACGATCTAGCTCGGCAGGAATTTCTCGACTACTTGAAGTACTACAGCGACACCGACCTCGCCTCGAACGCGCAGTTCTATCTTGGCGAAATTGCCTACCACCAAAAACAGTATCAGGACGCCGTCGCCGAATACGACAAGGTCCTCACCGTCTACCCGAAAAGCTTCAAGCTCGCTCCTGCCCGCCTCAGAAAAGGTATGGCTCTCATCGATCTAGGCCAGAAGACTGCTGGAGTCCGCGAACTACGCGAAGTCGTCCGCCGCTATCCAGGCACTGAAGAAGAGCGCGCCGCCCGCGCCAAACTCAAAGAACTCGGCGTAGCAGTAACCGTGGCAGGCTAAGCCCGAACCGTCGTTCCGGCCGTCTCGAATCCCCGCAAGCGCCCAGCCCCGCGCCGAATCCCCGCAACTCCCCTTCCCCTCTTCTCTGCGAACCCTCTGCGCACTCTGCGTCTCTGCGTTATCTTTTTTCTTTCCTTCTCTTCAATTCCTTTCTCTCTTCGTACTCGTTATCCCACTCCCACCACCAACCGATCAATCCGTTTACTCACATCCCGCAAGTACGCTTCATCCCCGCCATCCAACTCCGCAATCACACTCCCCGAATAACCAACCTCCGCAAACGCCTGCCGCACCGCCGCCCAATCCACGTCCCCATCGCCCAGGTTCACCCAAGCGTATCCATCCTCTTTCCGCTTGAAGTCCTTCAAATGCACCTTGTAAATACTCTTTCCCAAAGTCCGAATCCAATCCTGCGGGTACCCGTAGAGCACCACATTCCCCACATCAAACCACGCCTTGATCCAAGGACTCTCGAACTCACTGACGTACTTCGCCATCTCCAAAGGGCTCAGCAAGAACTTGTTCCATACTTCCTCGATAGCAATCACAACTTTCAACTCCGCCGCCAGCGGAATCAGCTTGCGAATCTCCGCCTGCGAGCGTGTCCACGCGTCCCGGTAAGAAGTCTGCGCATTGACCACCGCCGGAACCAAAAGCACCGCGTCCGAGCCCCACAACTTCGCGTTGTGCAAGGATGTCCTCATCCCCTCCATGCTTTTCGCCACCACGGCGCTATCGCTGGACGACAGCGGATATTTCCAGTGATCCATGTTCATCACCGAATCAATCCGAATCCCCGCCCCGTCCGCCGCTTTCTTAATCTCCTCCGCCTCATGCATGTCCGGCGTCGTCGGCGCCTGCACCACCGCAAATCCCACATCCCGCGCCAGCTTAAACCGCTCCGCATAACTCAACTTCGAAGGCAGCATGTCCATCACAAGCCCCTTCTTGACCGGCAGCGGTCCGCTAACCTGGGAGATCAGCTCCTTTGCGAACGCTCCGCCGCCAACGCCCAATCCACACGCCGCCGCAACTCCCGCCCTAACAAACTCACGCCTCGTCTGCCCCATCTCGCTCCCTCTTCTCCGTGCCCTCTGCGCTCTCTGTGTCCTCTGTGTAAATTCTTTTTTTCCTCTTCTCTGCGAAACCTCTGTTAACTCTGCGCCTCTGCGTTATCTTTTTCTCTTTTCTTCTCCGCTTCAAAAAATAACATTGTCATTCCGAGCGAAGCGAGGAATCTGCTTTTGCCTTTCCCTGTCGACTGTCAGCTGCAAGCTGTCAGCTCAACTTATTCAAATCAATCTTCGACTCCCAAACGTCCTTCGACTTCCACTGCTCCTCCCAAGTCACTTCCTTCCCCGTATAAGCCGCCGTCCGCGCCATCATGCATGACACAGCCGACTCCGCTCCCGTCACCGCCTGATTATGGAATTTCCCTGAAGTAATGCTCTCCACAAACAACTTCTTCTTCTCCGCATCCGCAAACTCCAAATTCGAAGTGAATTTCCCCGTAGCCGAAAACCCTTGCGCATCTTTCTCCGGAGTCTGCGGCGTCTGCCACGGCTCATCACCCCAAATTCCCAGGGGCCCCGAGTACGGCGACTGCGAAGTCCCTTTCGTCCCCAAAAATCGCTCCGTAACGTCCCACCACCCCTTCGCAAATTGCGTCGAGCTGAACGTCACATCGACTTCCCCCGGATACGTAAACACCACGTTGTAATTCCCGTAGACATCCCCATCCGCAGGCCTCCCCAATCGCCCGCCCGCCCCCGAACACTTCACCGGATGCCCCTGCAGGGTCCAATTGCAAATGTCGATCACGTGAATGTTCTGCTCCACGATGATGTCGCCCGACAAAACGCGGTCATACACCCAATTTCGCAATCGCCGTTCCGTGGGCGATGCGTTTGGCCACGCTGGCCGGTCCAAATATCCAGAAAGATAATGCGCCTCGCCGCAAACAATCTTCCCCAGCGCCCCGCCATGAATCCGCTTCACCAACTCCACAAACGGGGGACAATCGCGAATCTGAAATCCCACGTCCAAACTCAGCTTCCCTTCCGCCCGCTTACCAATCTCAATCACCTTCTTCGCTCCCGGCACGTCCACCGCCACCGGCTTCTCGCAATAAACATGCTTCCCCGCCGCTACGACGGTCTCCAAATGCGAGGGGTGGTAGTAAGGCGGCGTAGCAATCACAATCGCGTCCACTTCCTTCGAAGCAGCAATTTTCTCGTAAGCCATCGGCCCCACAAAAAGCTGCGAAGCATCAATCGCGGCAAATCCCTTCGCCGTCTGCATCTTGTCAAACGCCGCACGCGCCGTATCCAGCTGGTCCTGGAACATATCGCCCAGCGCCACCACGCGCGCTCCGCCCGTCTCAAACAGGTTGGTAGCGTCCTCCGTCCCCCGCCCGCCGCACCCCAGCAACCCCACGCGCACCGCCGAATTCGCCGCCGATCCCCACACCCGCGCCGCCGGTATAAACATCACCCCTCCCACCGCCGCCGCCGCCTCAATAAATTTTCTGCGCCCAATCTCATTTTTCTCAGTGCTGTCATTCGCCATCTTGCTCCCCCTTATAGTCAGACATCCCGAAATCTCGTTGCTCACCCTACTCTAAAAGAGCCGCCCAATAAACCGGTTTCATTCGCCTAATTATTCTCGGCAGATTTAGGAGCAGACGCCCATTCAACTTCGAAGGCATCATGCCACTTGCGAAGAATATTGTAGAAGTCGTCCGCGGGGAGCCATATGTCACTCAGGGTGTTCGGGTCATGGCGGTAACCCTTATCACTCTTAAACGCGATCAGTCGAACTCGACTCTCGACGTCGAACTGCAGCGCATAGCTTCCGTCGTCGAAAGCTTCGTCGTCATCGGGCGCCCACATGACGTTACTCGGCATATAGAAAAACTTACAAAATTCAGCTAGCGGAATGCCGAACAAACTTGCTCTCTGTTTGTTGGAATATATGGCATTTCGAAAGGCATCGGCAATCGCCCCGCCGTCAGGCTCTGTTGCGAATGGCGCGGTGTGCTTACCGCGGAAAGCCATGCGAGCTTGAACCTCGTCGAATGAGCAAGCCAACATGGTTGCTTCCGGCTTGCGTACGCCGTAGCTCACACCACCGATGTGGAGAACAAAAAAACCGAGTGCCCGAAAACTCAAACGCTCATACGCTCTGCTTATCTCTGACTCAATCGCAAAGACCGCTGGATTCCCAATCATCATTTGTGAAGGTCGAGTCGGTGGCTCGGATGAGACATCTAGCGCCTGAATCGAAACAGAGACTATCACTGCAGGGCACGGCAATGCTAGACAGGGCGCGCTAGACGGGATATCGGGTGCGCCGTGAAAGGTGCTGGTCCACAACGGGAGTACCCCGCCCGGGAACTGGTTCGCTCCACCCGGTAGCAATCAGAGCAGTAGTGGAGGCAACGAAACTGCTGAAGCCTCTGGTGCAGAGGGTCGCTAGGCGACTTGGCGAGCGTGCAGGCCGTAACGTGAGTGAACGCTGAGCAGGCCCCGAAACCGTTAATGCAGGAGCCGACCCGCCCCGATTCGTGGGAAGGCCGAAGCTGATGGAATCGTATGAGCGAATAAATTCCATCAGACCTGCCGGGGTATTGGCGACGGCATGTAAGCAAAGTGGATCAAGCGCAACACGGGAAGTCCCAGCGGTGATCGCGGTGTGGATCAACTGGCAACTCGCGAGAGACAGGCCGGGCCGTTTGGGATGACGGAGAGGCTCGTAGTACTGATGAAGCCGGGAAGCTGTGAAGAAACCTCAATTAATAATGGGCTGAGGGTTGAGCATGAGTTTATTGCGATTGCGTGAGTTGCTACTCGGCGAGTGTCTCGATCCTCTTCGATGTTCTCTTACTCTCTCAGCTCACGGCTGTTGTGCGTGGCTTGCTTAGGCGGATCCAAAACTGCAGGTTGTAGGTTAGGCAAGCCCACAGCATTTCCATCTGCACCTTCTTAAGGCCCCGCACATGGAACTGCCGCAGCCCCAGCTTGCTTTTAATCCAAGCATGCACGAACTCGGCGATGGGTCCGCGGCGGCGGTAGACAGCCTGAGCTTGCTCGGTGGCCATCTTCTCCCGGAATGCGTTCATCACCGGACTCTCCCTGCTGCGCACAATCGATCGGCTGTGCTTTTGATTGCCGCCGCAGCAGGCCGCTCGCAATGAGCAGTTTTTACAGTCCTCCGCGGCCGCTTTATATTTGAGATAGCTGATGCCGCTGCGCTCGTCACGGCCTTCGTAGAGCAACGGCTTGCCCGCAGGACAGATGTAGCGGTCCTGTTCAGCCTCATACACAAATTGCGTCGCCGCAAACCGCTGTTGGTTAATTCTGGCTTTGGCGGCGTTGTCCGCCAGGCTCCCCACGAAATCAATATTCTTCTCGGCCAGCTCCTGGATGTTTTCCCGGCTGGTGTAACCTGCGTCCGCCACCATCCGTAGCGGTTTTCGCCCGCACCGCTGTTCGATTTGCTCCGCCGCCGGCGCCAGCTGATGGCAGTCGTTCCCAGCCTGAGTGACATCCACGGCTACGATCAATCCGTGTTTTCCATCCGTCGATATCTGCGCGTTGTAACTCGGCGCAAAACCGCCGCCGGCCTGTTTCATCACACGCGCCTCGGGATCACTGGTGCTCGTGCGTGTCTCGCGTTTTTCTTCCGCCGTCTTCTTCGTCTCGCGCAACTTTTCCAGTTCCACCAAAGCCTGTTCCAACCGTTCTCGCTTTTCTCGTGACGCTCGCTCCCGCGCCGCTTGCTGGCGCCGATTCACCGCCGGCTCCGCCAGCGGGTCTCGCAACGCCTCCACCTGCAGTCGCGCTCGCTCCACATGTTCCCGCAGAGTCTTCTCGCGACGAAACGTCTTACCGCTCGCCTGAGCTTGAATCTTCGTCCCGTCTTGCATCACTTCTTCCAGAGTGATCAGGCCTTCCGCACTCAACACCCCCAGCAAATCGCTGAACAACTGATGCAACTCCTTCCCTTGCTCCACCCGGAAATCCGCCAACGTGTGATAGTTCACCGCTTCGATCCCCGTCAACCATTGAAATGCTGGATCGTATTCACACCGCCGCTCGATCTCTCGGGCCGATCCGATTCCACGGCTGTAGGCGTACACCCACAGGCTGATTAACAGTTGCGGATCAATCGCCGGCCGGCCGCCTTCCTCCGCGCTGCTCTCGATATTTTCGTAGAACCGGCGCAAGTCCAAGCGTCCGACCAACGTCCAGATAGCGCGTGCGGGATGGTCCTCGCTGATTAACTGCTCGACATCCACTGCGCGCCAGCTCATCTGTTGACGGTTCGCGTAGCGAATCAAAGGCTGCTTGCTGGTTGTATTTTCTTGGCTCATGCCGCGAGCTTACGGCAGAGTTTTTATTTTGCAAGGCTGAAATTCACGGGGTTTCTTCACAGCTTCCGGGTAACTCCGGTAGAGGGAAGGAGCCTCAGTTGAAAGGAAACGCAAGAAGCAACAAAGGACCGAGGGATTGGCGATGAGCCTAACAACTCCACCAAGTGTTCAGAAGTTGCAGACGGCGTTGCACGACAAAGCGAAGGGATCGCCCAAATTTCGCTTCTATGCTGTGTACGACAAGGTGTACCGAGGAGACGTGATGGCCTTCGCCTACGAATGTTGCAAAGCGAATCGCGGAGCAGCAGGCGTGGACGGCCAAACGTTTGAGGACATCGAAGAGTACGGAGTGCAGAAGTGGTTGGACGAACTGACGCAAGAGCTGAAAAGTAGAACGTATCGACCGCAGCCTGTACGGCGGGTGTGGATACCCAAGCCGGACGGGAAACAAAGACCGTTAGGAGTGCCCGCGATCAAAGATCGCGTAGCACAGACGGCGGCAGTTTTGGTGCTCGAACCGATATTCGAGGCCGACCTGCAGCCGGAGCAATATGCCTATCGGGCAGACCGCAGTGCGTTGGACGCTGTGAAGCATGTCCATCAGCTACTCAACACCGGCCATGGACAAATTGTAGATGCCGATTTATCCGGCTACTTCGATTCGATTCCACATTCCGACCTTCTAAAGTCGGTCGCTCGAAGGATCGTCGACGGAGCAATGCTCCATCTGATTAAGATGTGGCTGGAAGCTCCGGTGGAAGAGACTGACGAGCGAGGGAACAAGCATCGGAGTACGCGCAATCGGGATGAGGGAAAGGGGACTCCGCAAGGAGCTCCGATCAGCCCGTTGCTAAGCAACTTGTACATGCGTCGATTCGTGCTGGGATGGAAGAAGCTCGGGCACGAGAAGCGTCTTGCTGCATACATCGTTAACTACGCGGATGACTTGGTGATCTGCTGTCGTGGCCGAGCGGAAGAAGCGCTGGCTTGGATGCGGGACATCATGACGAAGCTGAAGCTGACAGTGAATGAAACGAAGACGCGGGTCTGCAAACTGCCGGAAGAAAAGTTCGACTTTCTGGGTTACACGTTTGGTCGGTGCTATTCGCCGAAGACAGGGCGCGCGTACCTCGGTACGGTTCCCTCGAAGAAGAGGGTACTGCGCATCTGCGAGGCGATTAGTGAAATGACCGGACGGGATCAAACTCGGCTGGACCAAGAGATGGTGATAGCGAGGCTCAACCGCACGATGATCGGATGGGCCAACTACTTCTGTCTAGGGCCAGTCAGCAAGGCCTATCAGGCGGTGGAACGTCACGCCTGCAAAAGGCTGTGTCAGTGGTTGCGTGCCAAGCACAACGGGGTGTGGCCGGGGATCAAGAGGTCTCCGGAGACATCGCTGCACGAAGTGCTGGGCCTCGTCTGCCTCACCAAGCGGACGCGCAATTTCCCGTGGGCGACCTCGTGACACTTTCTCCGAGAGCCGGATGCCTGAAATAGGCCTGTCCGGTTCGATGAGCGGGATGTGGAAACGGAAGCAGGGTGAGGCTAGTGAGGCACCGGCCAACGAAAGGGTCGGCAACAGATAGGCCGCACCTACACCACCGCGCCACATCTCGACTCCACACGCCCCAGGACCGGTTTCGGAACCTGGGTCTACAGTTTCATTTTCGTCTTATCGAACTAACTCGGCTCCATGATCTTCAGCCCTTGTATTTGTCCAGAGTGCCAGGTGTCGCGTGCCCTCAGGTTCGGTTTGAGAACCTGGGTCTTGACGTTCGACACCAACTTGCCGTACTAACTAGGTTCGATCACCTTCAACCCGCGGATCTGCCCAAAGTGTTTGGTGTTGAACGTCGCCACCGCGCTGCCGCGCTCCAATGCCGTCGCGCCCACGATCAGATCGTAGTAGCCAATCCTTTTCCCCGCTTTTTCCAACTCCGCCCACAGGCGCGCGTGCTCATAAGCCGTCTGCTCCGTATACGGGACAACCGGCACAAGGTCCACAATCGTCTTCAGGTAGCGCTCGCGCTCACTCCGATAGGTTCCGGTTCCCCGCTCCACACCGTGCCACAACTCCGCAACGGTAATCGCCGCAATCTCCACTTTCTCGGGCGTACAGGACCTTAACCACGCCCGAAGATCCAGCGTACCTTTCTCACCAGCGATGATCACATCCGTATCGAGGATTAGCCCCATTTGTCCATCGGCGGTTTGAGCCGCCGGCGCGCCGCCTTCAGTTCGCGCTGCCACTCTCTCGCGTTCTCCGCGCTGAGATGGGTTTTCTCAAGCGCGTCCGCCAAATCTCCCGCGGTGCAGACCTTCTCGCCTCCCGGCACGATTTGTGCAACGGTTTCGCCATTCTTCACCAGCGCGAACGTCAGTTTCTGATAGTGGGCCCGATTAACGCATTCCGCAAAATTGCGCGACGCTTCCGTGACGGTTATCTTCTTGGTTTTCCTCATAATCTGATTTTCAGATTATCTGATTTCTGCATCGAGTTCAAGGCCGTTTACAGCGAGTCCCCGAGCCCCTCTCCTCTCTTGTCCCCTGTGAACTCTGTGTTAAAACAACCCTTAACTTCAATCTCGATCGCGTTTGGGTTGATCCTCTCACGGAGAGCAGCCGAACCTGCTCTTTCCCCCAGAAATTCACAACGTAGTACCGCCAGCGTAGTACGAAAGTTCCATTGGTGGTTCTGCCCCAAAGGAACAAAACATTCCTGCGTTGGGGGCATCATGAGCATCACCACCGAAATTCTGAGCTTGCGGCGTGACCAGTCAAGCAGCGTAACGGCTTTACTTAACGCCATGGAATGGGAGTGCGCTGCGGAAACCGATATGCGCACCCGTGCGAGAGGATATGACGTACTGCGAATGGCCGACCTTGTCCTGCTGAACGTCGCCGCCCATGCAGCCGACGCTCTGGGCCAGCCGCGTGCCACCCCCAAAGCACGCCGCGCCACGCCACCACCCCGAAGAAAGTGTCGGCGCCCAGACCCAGGCCAACTCCACCAGCGCCGCCTATTCGCGTAGTCTCAGCGCGTGGCTGCGCCTTAACTCTCGGATGGCCGCGCCCTAAGTCTTAGGTGGCCTGCCTCCCTTGCGTTACTCATGTATGTATGCCATGATATGTACAGTCCTGTACGTACAGTATGCGCTTTGAATGGGACGAACGAAAGAATATCCGTAATCGCGCAAAACACCGCGTGAGTTTCGAGACAGCAACACTTGTCTTCGAAGACCCTCGCGTCGTCAGCATCCTCGACCGCACCGACGAGAACGAAGAGCGCTGGCACAGTATTGGAAGGGCCGGCGGCATCGTGCTCTTGCTGGTAGTGCATACTTTTCGCGGTGATGAAAACGACGAAGTTGCGCGAATTATTTCCGCCCGCAAAGCAACTCCCATGGAGAGAAAAATCTATGAAGAACAAATTGTCTAAAAAGCAAGCAAAGGAGTTGGCTCAGCTCGCCCATCTCCCCGACAACAAAATCGACCTTTCCGACGCTCCCGAACTCTCCAATTGGACCAACGCCGAAGTCGGCAAGTTCTACCGCCCCATCAAACGCCCCGTTACCGTTCGCATCGACGCCGACGTCCTCGCCTGGCTCCAACGCTCCGGCCCCGGCTACCAAACCCGCATCAATGCCCTCCTCCGCCAAGCTATGCAACCAACCCCAAACCCCACCCGCAAAAAGCACCGCCCCTAAAACGTGGCACGGACTTCAGTCCGTGCTTTTTAACCACGCATCCCGCCCCCACCCCCTCATTTCGAGCGCAGCGAGAACCTCCGCCCCATCGCGCGTACTTTGCGCGATGAAATCTCTCTGCCGACTTTTCTTCTCTGTGACCTCTGTGACCTCTGTGTCTCTGCGCCCCTCTGCGTAAAATCTTTTTCTTCGCGCTTTCCCTTCATCCAATCAACTTCTCCAAATACCCCTTCGCCTCTCGCACATCTTCCATCTGCTGCGGCCCCGAAGTCTCCCGCTCAATCGTCACCGCCCCCGGGTACTTCATCTCTTTCAACCGCACGATAATTCGCGCAAAATCCACCTTGCCTTTTCCGATCGCCACTTCCTCCCCCAACTCCTTCGGATTCGTCGGCCAGAGCCCGTCCTTCGCATGAATCCCCTGCACATACGGCGCAAGAATTTCGATCGCATCCACGGGATTCGCCTTCCCATACAAAATCAAATTGGCCAAATCAAAATTCACTCCCTGATTGTCCAGCCCCACATCCTTAATCGCGCGCACCAACGTAATCGGCGTTTCCTGCCCTGTCTCATACCGAAAATTCTGCCCGTTCTTCTTGCAGTACTCCGCCACTTCACGCATCGCCACCACGGTCTCTTTGTACAACACGTCGTTCGGATTCTCCGGGATAAATCCGCAATGCGTTTGCACTGCCGCCACGCCGCATTCCTTAGCAAAATCCGATGCCTTCTTGATATGCGCGATCCTCGCCGCCCGCGTATCACGCGGCACAAGCCCAATCGTCAGTGGTCCGTCGTAGAAATCCCACACCTCTTTCCCCGGCCCTCCAACGACAATCGACGTCGCCTCAATCCCGTATTTCGTCAAGGCCGCCGTCAACTTCCCCGCCAGTCCGGGCGCAAACTCCTCGCAGTAAGCCTGGCAAGTCGGCAAACCAAGCTCATGCACTTTAGCCATCGCCGCATCCGGATCATTCCCAATCCCGATAATCAATCCCAGCCGCAGCGGCTTCTTCCCCCTATTCCCAAACGCTTTCCAGTCGACTGTCTGTCCCTCAACCGAGCCCCCCGAACTCCCCAAGCCCACTGTAGGGGAAGGGCTCGCCCATCCCGACCCGCGCGCACCGAAAACAACCGCCGCCGTAGCCGCCGTCCCCCGCAAAAATCCCCGACGATCCTGTGTCCGCATCTCTTCGCTTTCCCCTTCTTCTCCGTGAACTCCGTGCCTCTGTACCCTCTGCGTAAAATCTTTTCCTGTTTTTATTTTTTCCTAACTTCTTCCCTCTCCTACTTTCTTGATTGCAAATTGATGGTGGAAAGAGACGCGGCACCTCATCTTCGAACACCGGCTGGCAGTTTATTTTTGCGACCCGCTCGGAGAAAGGGACGCTGGTACGTCATGCTTGGTCATTTCCGTGCCGGTAATTACGGCGTTGCGGATCTGGCTAAATAGATCAGTCACGGTGTTTGGAGTGTGAGGGAGTAATACTGTGTTGGTGCGATCGTTTGCAGCGATATCTTTTAACGTGTCGAAATACTGCGTCATGAGTACAAGCTGCATCACATCTTGCGGCGTTGAGCCTGGCACGGTTTTCGCGAAGTCTTCCACCGAGTCCTTCAACCCGGAAATAATGGCCTTGCGTTGGTTGGCAATGCCTTCGCCCTGCAGGCGCTTGGATTCGGCTTCGGCTTCTGCCTGCTTTACCAGGAGCAACTTGTTCGTTTCCGCGCGCGATACAGTCGCTTCGCGTTCTCGCTGCGCCGCGTTGATATCGTTCATCGCCGCTTTCACTTTTTGATCCGGCACGATATCGGAGATCAGCACTTTCACGATCGAGTAGCCGTACTCCTTCATCGAGCCGTCCAGGCTATCGCGCAAATCGTTGGCGATCGCTGCCTGATTCAGAAACGTATCGTCCAGCTTCATTTTAGGAACGTGCCCCAGCACCACGTTGTAGACCATGGATTCGATCTGCTTGACCGGATCCGTCAGTTTGTAAAATGCCGCTTCCACAGAGTCTGGTATCACCTTGTATTGAATCGAGACTGGGATTTGCACGAACACGTTGTCCTGCGTCTTCGTTTCCACTTTCACGTCAAATTGCTGGACCTTCATGCTCATTCGCCGGACGACTGTCTCGATAAATGGAGTTTTCCAATTGAGTCCCGGACCTGCGACGCGCGCGAACTTACCGAGTCGCTGCACAATGGCTACCTGCGCCGTCTCGACAGTAAAGAACGAGCCGAACACCAAGCCCAAGACAAAGAGTACAAATAACACGCCAAAAACTGTCAGCACGCCGCCCATCGAGTCCATCCTTAGCTCCTCAATCGCTCCTGCCAAAACCCAAACGAACGCCGCCGCCGAAACTCGGCCTTAGCCATTCGATCATCGCGAGGCAGAAAGTCGTCCTTCTTCAAAACTCCGACACCGTTGGTTGGCGCCAATCTAACATGCCTGAAGACTTCCCCCTATGATATTCGTTTCAGACGAGCGTGCAGTTTGGCGGCGTCCTGCGTGGCGCTTTTGCCCAATCGCCGCGCCCCGCTTACTCGGCTATCGGCTGCCTTTGCGAACCGTCACATTGTGGGCTCATAATGGAGTCAGACAATTTGCTGGCATGCGGCTTTGTGTTAGGGTTTTCCCTATAAAAGACGCTACCGCTTCCCCGTGCTGGGACTCTTCCAGATTTGACGGACCGAAATTAAATCGAAGCTTGGCTTAACGAGCAGTCGATGTTTTCCGGACCAGAAGTCTAGCTCAACAGGGTCAGCGTAACCGCGTAACATAGCGCCATAAACTGTGCTGACCCTGGATGGGCTGTAGCTTCGCAGCGCAATGCAGCCAACAAACAGTCCGCGGAATCGGAGGTAGGCCATCGAAAGCAAGCGAGACCAGCTGTCCCAGGACATTGGCGATCGGAATCCCTATCTCCGTATAGTCATCCAAGCTTGTTTGGTGGTCGCCCTCTGCTATGTCGCCGGCAGACTGGGCGGCGCGCTGATAGTCCGGCCGCAAATGGTCTCGCCACTCTGGATGGGAAATGTCCTTCTGGCTTCTGTGTTGGTGTTGGTTAGGCGAAAAATTTGGCCGGTAATTCTGCCCGCTGGTTTGATTGGATTTCTCCTTTATGACCTGCAGGGGGGCGCGCCAACACATGCCATTGCCTGGCTCGTTTTGTCTAACGCTGTCGAAGTTCTCACTGCGGCTTGGTGTCTTCGCATTGCGTTCGACGGCGTGCCTCGACTGAACAGTGTAAAAGCCTTCGCCAAATATTCCTTCTATGCGGTTTTCCTAGCTCCCTTTGTCGGAGCCTTCTTCGGTGCCCTTTCCAGCAGCGGGAACTATTGGGCAACTTGGAAGGTCGCATTTTTTTCGGAGGCGCTAGGATTTCTTACTTTGATGCCCGCCATTTTGGGGTGGGCCAGAGAGATTCCGCTTTGGGCAAAAAAGCCCCTAGCGCATTATGTCGAAGCAATTGCGCTGCTCATTGCGCTTATTGTTCTCGGGCAACTCGCTTTCGCCACGCCTCTAGGAAGCACCCTCCCCACACTGCTCTATTCTCTCGTGCCGCTCCTGATCTGGTGCACTTTGCGCTTCGGTTCGACGGGGGTCAGCACTTCGATGATTGCCATTGCGTTTGTATCGATTTGGGGCGCAATCCATGACCGGGGTCCTTTCACTGGACCGGGGCCGTTTATCGACACTTCGTCGCTCCAACTGTTCTTATTTTTTACTGCTGCTCCTTTCATGGCCCTGGCGGCTCTTGTTGAGGAGACCAATGATGTGGAGCAGGCCTTACGACAAAGAGACGCCGAGTTGAATGAAGCTCAGCGCATGGCCCAGACCGGCAGTTGGCGGTGGGATCCCCGCACCGACGCGGTGACCTGGTCCGCAGAGCTTTATCGATTGTCCGGCTGCAATCCGAAGCTGCCTGCTCCTTCCTTTAAGGAGCACGAACAATTCTTCACTCCGGAGAGCTGGGAACGATTGAAGCAGGGAGTGGAAAAGGCGATCCGAACAAAAATTCCATACGAATTGGACTTGGAAGCCAAACGTTTAGACGGCTCGAGGCTGTGGCTTACTTCCCGCGGTGAAGCCGTCGTTGATGCGAGTGGTCATCCCATATACCTTCGTGGCACGACACAGGACATTACCGATAGGAAGTTGTCAGAGGATGCGCTCATGACAATGAGTGGGCGCCTTATCACCGCACAAGAAGAGGAGAGAACCCGTATTGCCCGGGAATTGCATGACGATCTGAGTCAGCGAATGGCAGTCCTCCAAATCGGCCTTGAGCAATTCAAGCAGGGCATGCCTGATATTTCTCCCAAAGCCCTGCAGCAACTACACACCATCGCGGAAGCGGCCAGAGAAGTGTCGTCTGACATCCATAGCTTGTCTTATCAATTGCATCCAGCGAGGTTGGAACTATTGGGCCTGGTCGCCTCATTGAAGGGTTTTTGCAAAGAATTTTCTACGCAGCACAACATGGATGTCCAGTTCCGGCACGCCAACATTTCAGGACAGATCCCGAAAGATGTAACTCTCTGCCTCTATCGCATCACCCAGGAAGCTTTGCAAAACGTTGTGAAACATAGCCAATCGACGGAAGCCGAGGTGGAACTTTCAGGTCACTCCGCAGAAATTGAACTTTGCATTTCGGACTCAGGACGCGGATTCGATGTCGAGTCTGCAAAGCGAGCGCCTGGCCTGGGTCTAGTAAGCATTCGAGAGCGGCTAAGGCTTGTTGGGGGACATCTCTCTATTGAATCGGCGCCTTCCCAGGGCACCAGCATCCGCGTTCGCGTCCCGCAAGTCCCAATCGCCGCAGCGCGCGATACAAGCACCTCACCTGACCCGAACGGTGCGAGGGGTGAATAGGCGCGTACAAGCCTCTCGTCCATCACTCCCAGTCACGGCTTACATCCCCATTAATTCCCTCAACTTCGGAATTCCGTGCTACTTCTTACCGCTGGAATTCTCGGATTTCTCGTGTGCCTCCTGCGAGGACTTAAACGCCTTGGCTGAATATTCCATCGCCTGTTTAGAGAGTTCGTGGCCAGTCAGGTGATCCTCTTTACCGTGATGCACGGCAGCCGAACGGTGCGCATGCGCCGCCAAGTCGTGAAGTTCCGCTGCTCTCTGATGGAAACTCTGTGGCATAACCTTCCCTTTCAAAATATGTGAATTTGCCGGCCGCATCGCTAAGGCCGCGCGATTGGTTGCAACTAGACCCTGCGCTTCGCTTGAATCTTCAGTCAAGCAACTTCTTCGGCACAGCTCTGGCGTCGCTCCCTAAAGCGTGGAACTAGCCTTTTGGTCCTTCACTTCCAATTCATTCACCACCTGCTTCACGTTCGGAACGCCAGCCGCCAGGTGCTCCACCGAATCGCGCCTCGACTGCGAATTAACTTTGCCCGTCAGTGTTATGACGCCATTTTTCACGGCGTATTTTACGTCACTGTCCAGCTTATGCTGTATCAGCACCGCATCGAAGTTTTTCTCAATGCCACCGTCGAGGTCCGAGTCAACTTTCTTCGCCAGACTCTCGCCACCCGGAGGACGCACGGCAATCTGGTCGGAAATTACCTGGCCCGTGCCAATAGAAGTGGCGATCGATTCGGCTTGCGACTTATCTACGTCCGATGTGGTTGTGCCAGTCAGCGTTACAACTCCTTTGTCCCGGTCCTGGCTGACACTCACATCTTTTAGCCCCGCCTGATCTAACGCGTGACGGATGGGTGCTTCTACATCCGCCGATTTCGTCGGCGCACTAGAGCATCCCGAAACCGTTCCAATCGCAATCATCGCAAGCAACGTGCCAGACAGCATATTCGATCGCATGTTTCTCCTTTTCACAAAGCTCGGTTCGCCGGCCTCAACGATCGGACGGCGCAATCAGTTACAGTTCGAATCCAAGGCTTCCTTCGCCAGAGCCAGCCATGCAAGTTCTTCGGCCACAACTGCTACTCCGCCGTCTAAATCAGGTGCCACCTCGCAGCAAACACCGCAGCCTGGGCCTCGTTCATAGGCATCGAGCGATGAGAATGCCAATGCCTCGCACACTTCGTTCCACTTCGTTCCATGTTGCGCGATGATCCAATGGTGTGATATTTCTCATGACTTTGCCTCCTGATTTCTTTCCCGGCGCTCGTGGCGCTCAAACCGTCCATGCGCGCTCTATATTCGAATCCCTCCGAACAGGTATACAACCACCACAATAATGATCACTACGCCGACAATCCCAATCCCCCCGCGATTTCCCCACCTTGAATATCCGTAATACCCTCCTCCACCGCCGAACAATAGCAACAAGACAATAAGTAGCAGCAACATATGAATCTCCTCTCAGTTTGCTAAACGCTTCAATCTCTTCTTGCTCCCGCGCCGTAAGCCATACAGCTCATCTCAACACAGCCCACTACACTTTCTGCTAGTGCCAGCCGCAACACCGTCTCTACTTCCCGAGAACTTTCTTCACCTGCCCGACTTTCTCCTGCACCTTACCGGCGATCTCTTCCGCTTCACCTTCGGTCGCAAGGTCGGGATCGTTTGTCAGTTTTCCAACTTTTTCTTTCACTTTTCCCTTCAAGTTATGCAGCTTGCCCTCGACTTCATCCTGCAGTCCCGGTTTCATTGGCTCTCTCCCTCGGTCATGTCTTAAAATTCTTCCGCCGCACTCACAAATACCGTGCCAAATCCGTGGTTCTAGTCGATCTTCCCTTTGCAGCCAGGATGGCCGCATGTGCATGCAATGTCTGGCGTTTTTTCCATCGTTTCGCACTGCACGCTGCAGTATTTTCCGGACGTCGCCATACACGAACAGTTTGGATGAGCGCATTTCTTCGTATTCTCGGCTGTCATTTGTCTCTCCTTCGGCCAATTTCTTCGCTTAGGGACGCTCGGGGCAGGCCCGGTTTGCCGGACATTTCCTGTCCGAAATCCCCGCGCGTTCAACATAGGACTATCCTCACCGGTTGTCTGTTCAATATCGCTCATTGTGCTTGGGCGGCGTAGCACCCCTTTCTGAACTGCACTGCCCTCCTCGGCACCCCGAGGACTGTATTGAACTGAACAGACTTCCCCATCTACTCCCCATAACATTTCACTGCGTGATGACTTTCCGCTAGCGGCCATCCGCACATCGCGAGGCACAAGTCTCTCTGAATTCCTCGCCCAAACTTGAGGAGACAAAAACATGCTTGGACTCATCGCTCTGGTTTTGATTGTTCTCTGGCTACTCGGCTTTCTGGCATTTCACGTTAGCTCGGGCCTTATCCACATTTTGTTGGTCGTTGGCCTGATCATGCTCGTTTTCCATTTCCTGCGCGGCAGTCCCAGAACCGCCTGAGTTCGGCCTTTCTTGGGTACGGGACTTTGCTCGCTCGGCCGCCCTCCGCTGCTACGGTCACTCCCCGTTCGGGAAAGCCGGACGGCGTTTTTCATCTCTCTGTGCCAAATACTCCGCTGCATAAAAAACAGAGCACGAGACCCTAGTCCCGTGCTCTGTGGATTTCTTCCTCGACCCGTCGCCCAGTTGATGCTTAAATTTCCTGATGTGCTGGGCTAGCTGATGTGGTGCCCGCACCGGAAGTTGCGGAACGAGTCGTTCCCGTTCGAACCTTGGCTCCTCTTCACAATCTTCAGTTTTTACACTCTTCTCATGCACGTCATCTGTGCCTCTCCTGCTTTCCAGCAAAGTCCTGAAGCTTGACCCGTGACGCCAGCAATCACCGCAATTAGGCTGTTATACTTCCTGAGAATGCGTGGTTCCATTGGCTCATCTGAGCCTCCTTGACCTCATGTCTCCTTCGGCGACCCTTTCTATGCGCTCTTGCAACACCCTGGCTCTCATGCGCGAGGCAGCACCATCGAGATCGGTTCCCTTCCTAATCGCGCTCTTTTTGGCGCTTGCTGTCTTTGCGTTAACAACGCCACTGGCCTGCTTAGCGCAAACCGGATCGTCGTCAGCATCGCAGGTCAGCATCAACGAACAAGCCCAGGCAGCCTATCGCGCAGGTACTACCGCGGCCGCGAACAATGACTTACACGCGGCGGAAGTGCAGTTTGAAAAGGTCGTTCGCCTGGTTCCTCAGATCGAGGAAGGTCACAGCGCCTTAGGCGCGGTTCTCATGCACCTCGGGAAACTTCCCGAAGCTATGAAAGAGCTGGAAAAAGCGCACGAGCTGAAGCCCGGCGATCCTTCCGTTCAGACCAATCTGGCCCTGGCGTATGAGCAAACAGGTGCCAACAAGAAGGCGATCGTTTTATTCAAAAGTGTTGAAGACGCAGTGAAGCACGGCCCTGGCTCGGATTCCGCTTCCGTACTCCCTTCCTATGTTCTGGCAGCCTATGCGCGCTCGTTGGCGGCCACGGGCCAGCTCGCGGCCGCAACCGCAAAGATGAAGACCGCGGTTGCCGAATCCCCGCAAAGCCCCGATCTGCATGACGCCTTGGGCTCGCTCTACGCGCAGCAGCAGAATTGGCCCTTGGCGGTAAGTGAATTCCAAAAAGTGATTCAGTTGAATCCAAAAGCCGCCGGCGCTCATCTGCATCTTGGCGTGGCGCTCCTCGCCCAGCAGCAAATCTCATCTGCAATCCAAGAGCTGACCCTTGCCGCCCAGATGGTCCCGGAAAACGCGCTCGCCGCCACAGAACTCGGCAAAGCTTACGCCGCGAATAATGATGACGATAAGGCCGTAGCGGAATTCCAACGCGCGATCACTCTCGATCCCGGCTCAGCGGAAGCCAAGTATCAACTGGCTCGCGCCCTGCAGCGCACCGGCCAAGGTCCTGAAGCTATTCCTCTGCTACGCCAGGTCGTGCAAGCCGATCCAAAAAACGCGGAGGCCGCAGCAAGTCTCGGACTAGCGCTTCTTCTAGCCGGAAACGCAAAAGATGCCATTCCCTTTCTGCAGCGCAAACTCCAACAAAATCCCGCCGACCCCACGGCCCATGAAAATCTCGCCGCTGCCTACTTACAAATGAACGAAGTCGATGAAGCTATCCGCGTCCTTACCTCAGGCCTCAAGACCGATCCCCAAAGCTTCCAACTTCATTACAATCTCGGTCTCGCGCTTAAGCTAAAGGACGACAATGCTGGCGCCATTCCCGAACTCGAAGCTGCCTCCAAGCTGAATTCTTCGGCCTACGAGCCGCATTACACGCTTGGCACCCTCTACATGCAAGACGGCCGCTACGACGACGCCGCCCGCGAACTTTCTCTCGCCATGAAACTCCATCCCGACAACCCGGATGGTTGGGCCACGCTGGGCAGCCTCTATCGCAAAATGGACAAATTGCCCGAAGCCGCCGATGCTCTCAGGGAGGCGATCCGCCAACTCCCGGGCCAGCCTGAGTCTCACCTCACTCTCGCAGCCGTCCTCGCCCAGCAAGGAAACGCCACCGAGGCTGCCGCCGAGCGCAAAATAGGCGCCGACCTCGAGCGCGATGTGATGCATCGACAGCGTGCCACAGTCTCCACAAATTCCGGCAACGCTCTCCTCCAAAAGGGTCAAGTCGCCGACGCCATCGAACGTTTTCAAGAAGCGCTCAGTGAGGACCCCAACTACGCCGAAGCGCATCGTTGCTTGGCCAGCGCCCTGGAGCGCCAAGGCAAAAAGGCTGAAGCTGCAGCCGAACGCCAAAAAGCCGAAGACCTCTCGAAGCCGCAGTCATGATCGTGACTTGCCAGCCAGGAAGTGGGTGCGTTTCCAGTGGTGCGAATATAAATTTCGGGGAAATGAAATCGGAGATTGCCCCAGACTAGCCAAGTCTAACCAGATTCCACAACGCTCTTCTAACCGGATTTCCTCGCGGAAATAACTGAAGGAACAAGAGGTACACGGGCGTGAATTGTGGCTCCAGCCTGTAGTTTGGAGTCGATGGAAAGATCTCCATTCACCAGTTTCAGCCGTTCCTTCATCCCTGTGAGGCCGAGGCCCCGCCCCTCGATGGCCTCCGACGGGTCGAAGCCATTCCCCGAATCATGCACAGTCAGGTAAATCTCATTCGACGCCGCACTGAGCGACACTTGAAAGTGTTTTGAACCGCTATGCTTAGTCGCATTCTGCAGGGCTTCTTGCAAAACGCGGAATATACAGAGGGAAACTTCCCGCGACAAATCTTTCGGAATGTTTTCGGAGTGAAAATCAATCTCCACTTTCTGGTGATCGGCAAGCTCTTTGCAAAAGCTTGCAGCTGCCCTGGCGAGCCCGGTAATTTCCAGCTTCGAGGAGTGCAGCCTGTGTGAAAGGGCCTGGATATCTTTCCCAAGCTCCTCCACCTCGTTCCTTGCTCCCGAGACCTGCTGCGTGAATTCAGCTGCAGAGGCCGGAAGGTCCTGCGTCAAGCGATCGAGATTCACTGCCAGCAATGCGAGCCGCTGATTGATGTCGTCATGCAGTTCGCGGGCAATCCAGGTACGTTCCTCTTCTTGCGCCTGAATCAGGCGCCCCGCCAGCATCTGTAGCCTCGCTTCGGAGCGCTGTAGCTTCTCCTCTGCCGCTCTTTTGTCGCTGATATCCTCCACCATGACGACTACCAGGGGAGCCGAGCGCGTGGGGCTCTTCATCAGGGAAAGACTCAAGCGTCCCCAGATGATTGCGCCATCTTTGCGGTAAAATCGCTTGTCGAGTTGATACCAGTCTATCAACCCTTCTCGCAACTGTTCAAAGAGGGCCTGATCCTTCGCTGCGTCTTCGGGAGGGGAAAACTCGACACAGAGTTTGTTACGCATTTCCTCTTCGCTGAACCCTAACATTGAGCAAAGTGCCGGATTTGCGAACAAAGGCCTCCCTTCCATGTCCTCCACAGCAATCCCGATAGGACTGGCTTTGAACGCATCATAGAAAACCTGATCGTCCGTTATCGCCGTTCGTGCTCTTTCTGGGCCCATGGTGAAAGCCATATAGCACCTGTCTCTTTAGAACTTCAAGTAAAATTCAAGTCTAACAGCTACCCCTGTGCCCCCGCCGAGGCGTGTCCTGATCAAAACGACTCTTGAACAGTCCCGCCTCATTGGTGAGGCGGTGATGTCCCGGCGCGACCAGAAGCGCCCATTAGCGCCGGCAGAATAATCTTCGCCATGATCGTGTTTGGAGGTGTGGACTCTGCGTTGTAACCGCCCGCGGTGAAAACGGCGACGAGGTCGTACTGCGGTACAAGGTAGATTTTCTGGCCACCATTTCCCTGTGCAGCCACCAGGTTCACTTGCTGCGGCCCGCTAGGCGTTTCTACATTCAACCAGGGACGCCACCAAAAGTAGCCGTAGCTGACATTGTCGACATGGCTGTGTTCCGCAATCGACGTGCGCACCCAACCGCTAGAAATTACCTGGCGCCCCTGCCAGCGTCCGTTGTCTGCGAAAAGAATGCCGAGTTTGAGCATATCGCGCGAACGAAGATGTATCTGCGAGTACTCCTTGTCGGCATTTGTTAGATCATAATTCCAGACCCAGCCCGCGCGTGAAATTCCCAATGGCCCAAAAAGATTCGCTTGTGCGAAGTCGGGAAGGCGCTTGTGGACTGCGTTCTCTGTCATCCTGCCAACCACCGCAACGCCACCAGAGCAGTAGTAAGCTTTCGTGCCCGGATCATGGATCATGGGGAGATCAAGCGTGGCTTTCACCCAATCCGGCGTATCGTCGATCACGATTTCGCGACCCGGAGAGGTAGAGCTGTGATCGTTGCAGTCCAGCCCCGAACTCATCGAGAGCAAGTTGCCAAGCGTGATCGCTGCCTTGCGTGGGTCGGGATTGGCGTAGTTTACATAGCTCATGTGCGGTAGTACTGCTTCATCGGCTCCCGTGATAGCGCCTTGGTCGATGGCAATGCCAGCAAGCGCGCTGACGACTGATTTCGTCGCGGAGCGGAGCTGATGCGGACGCTGCGCACTGTAGCCGTAAAAATACTCCTCCATGACCAGTTTCCCGCGCTGATAGAGAAGGACGCTATGAACATCCTTGTATGTGCCGTCCAGGATGCCGCGCACAATGGCGTTGGCCGTGGTCGTGCCTAGGTCCGATTGCGCAATGTCTCCGACCGGAATGCCGTCGTGCAACTCGGCGGGCGGGTGATAACGATAGTCCTCAGGAGCGTCTTGCCCCTGTGGCCGTGGGTGGGCCAGCGCAGCGGATTCAGGCGTAATCGACGAGGAGATGCGCGGATGGAATTTGCCACTCTGTTCGTAGCCTGTCACCTTTCCATTCGCGCCGCGCCGGAACGGGATCGTCTGACCGGTGATCGTAGTGAACTGGTCGACCCCAGAGGGACTCAACCTGTACTTAGCTTCATCTAGAACGGCAAAGAGTCCGTCGCCGTCTACGATCTCAACCGGATGTCCTGGGGAATCCGAGTAAGTGCCAACGTAGTCTGACAAGTGCAAAGTTGGCTTTGTCTGAGCAGTTCCGGTTCCCCATAGCATGAGCAGCAGAATTGCCAGAGTTACCGAACGCATTGATTCCCGGAATCTTTCAATTTATGGCCTCACCTGTTTTCCATTAAGGGTGTCGAGGCTGGATTATAACGTCTCTCGGTGTCGGATGCTCAATCGGCAGCTGACCCAATCACTACCGGTGTCTCTCCCTTGCAGGTTAGGCCGTGCGAATGCCATCATTTACACCGAACTACGGATGCGTTATACCAGAATGCACAGCGCGCCAGGCCAACGGATGCGAAATGTGGGCGATGGAGCCCTTTAGATGCAGGGGTCTGTAATGTATGGAATACTTGGGAAAGCGCTCCTAGTTTCTGTAAAGCTTGGTCAGCTTGTTTTGTCCAGATAGGTCGACGTGGTGAAGTCTAGAATGGGCCGAATCCTCGCAACTTTCGCTGGTTTCTTGCTTTCCCTCGTCTTGCTCTTGGGGCCCGCTTCCTTCGCCACCCACGCCCAATCCAGCGAAGACCCCGAACGCAAGAATTACTCCGAAGAGATACGCAAAACCTATAACTTCCTTTTCGGCAAGGACAACTTCTCCCTCCCCGGCAATGCTGCCTCCGAAGGCAACCAGTTCATCGAGGCGGGCGCCTTCCCAAATGCCGAATACTGCGCGCATTGCCACGATGAAGCCTACAGCCAGTGGCGTCAAGCCCTGCATTCCAACTCCTTCCGCACGCCCTTCTACCGCGCCAGCGTCAACATCCTCATTCGCACCAAAGGGATTGAGTTTTCGCGCCATTGCGACAGTTGCCATAATCCCATCGCCGTGCTAACCGGGGCTCTCACCAAAGACTCCCACGTCGATCGAGCCTTCGATAAAGACGGCCTTACCTGCACCACTTGTCATTCCATTCAGCGCCTGCAATCCACCTCAGGCAATGGTGGCTATGAGATGGGCGTGCCCGCGGTAATAACCGATGAAAACGGCAATCGCATCCCCGGCCAAGTTCAGTTCGGCGAAATCCTCGAGCATCCCGAGCGTCACTCCAAAGCCGTCATGCAACCCTTCTATCGCACGCCGGAATTCTGCGCCGCCTGCCACAAAGCCAATCTCCCCAATCCCCTCAACGAATACAAATTTATCCGCGCCTTCACCGTTTTTGACGAGTGGCAGAATTCCAAATTCTCAAAGCGCAACCCGCTCACTTTTTATTCGGCTGACTTCGCTTCCTGCCAGGGCTGCCACATGCGCCGCGTGCCAGCCGTCCTCCACGACTACGGCGCCAAAAGCGGCACCTTCGCTTCACATCGGTGGCTCGCCGGAAACACCGCGGTTCCCTTCTATTACGGTTTCGACGAGCAGCTCCAGAAAACGATCGAGTTTCTCAAAGCTGGCAATTACATCAACGTGGACATTTTCGCCCTGAAAAAAGCCGGCGATGACAACATGATTGCGCCACTCGGCTCCGTTCCCTTTCAGCTTGAACCGAACAGCATCGTCACCGCCTATGTCGTCATCCAGAACAAAAACATTGGCCACTCGCTCGTTCCCGAAGTTCGCGATCTCTACGAAGCCTGGGTCGAGGTCAGTGTCAAAGACGCCATCGGAAACGACATCTATCACAGCGGTTTCCTGAAGCCTGACGGCATGCTCGATACCCGCGCCCACAGCTTCACCAACCGCCCCGTCAATCTCTCCGGCGAGTTTGTCGACAACCACAAGGTCTGGACCATCCATTCCATGGCCTACGACAATTCCATCCAGTCCGGACGCTCCGCCCTGGTCCGCTACGAATTCAAAATTCCGCCTGACGCAAAGGGCCCGCTCAGCATCACCGCTCGCGTAAACTATCGCCACTTCCGGCAGAGCTATCTCAATAACGTCTTCGGTCCCGATCACCCGCTTTATCCTGTAGTCGAACTCGCCTCCCGCACACGCGCATTAAATCTCGGCATCAATGATCCAACCCCTCCCGCGCCCAACGACAATCAAGACTGGATGCGCTGGAACAATGTCGGCATCGGCTATCTCGACCAGCAGCAATACTCCGACGCCATCGCCGCGTTCGAACAAGTCAGAAAGCTCCGCCCCGACTATGAAGACGGCTACGTCAATCTCGGCCTGACGTACATCGAGTGGGAAAAGTATTCGTCCGCGCGCCCACCGCTCGAAAAAGCTCTGCAGCTCCATCCGGATTACGCCCGCGCTCTTTACTATCTTGCTCTCGTCGAACGACGCGAAGGACATCCCGAATCCGAAGTCGCCGATCTCCAAAGAGTCGTCGAGCAGTTCCCGCAATCGCGTGATGCTCGCCGCGAACTCGGCATCGCCTATTATCAGCAGCATCGCACCGATGACGCCGTCGCGCAGTTTCAAGCCCTGCAAGCCATCGATCCCGACGATCTCGCCGCCCACTATAATCTAGCCATCCTCTATCGCCGCAAAGGCATGAAAGCCGAAGCCGCCGCCCAAGCCGCCATGTACGCCACCAAGCGCATCGACCCCGAAGCCCCCACCTATTCGCTAGATTATTTGCGCAAGCATCCGGAGACATCGACCGAAAGTGTGCCCTGGCACATGCACACGGACTTGAAACCGGCTCCCGCCAACATCAACGCAGGCGCCGCCGGAAACGGCCCCGGTCAGCATTAACCAAGGAGGATTCTTGTCGGACCAGGACCGCAGAAAATTTCTTCGCTCTCTCAGCCGCACTGCTCTCGTTCTTCCCTTTTCCGATCTTCTCGCTCTCGCCGCTCCTCAACAACAAGCCCCATCAAAACCAAAAATCGGCCCCACCGAACGCACCTACGACGCCAAGCCCGCTCCGCCTCCCCCCGGCCCAAAATCTCCCATCGAAGGCACACCGCTGGGCGTGAGCTTCGTCGATGTCGTCAAAGGCTCTGGCCTTGATGTGGAAACCATTTTCGGTGGCGTCGGCAAAAACAAATATCTTCTCGAAACCACCGGTTGCGGCCTGGCCTTCTACGACTACGACAACGACGGCTGGCTCGACCTCTTTTTCGTCAACGGCTGGCGCCTAGAAGGTTTCGCGAAGGGCAAAGAGCCGCATTGCCGCCTCTTCAAAAATAATCGCGACGGCACCTTTACCGATGTCACCAAGGGTTCCGGCCTCGACGTCCGCACTGGCTGGGGACAAGCCTGCTGCGTCGGTGACTACGACAACGACGGCTACGAGGATCTGTTCGTCACCTACTACGGACAAAACGTTCTCTACCACAACAATGGCAACGGTACTTTCACCGACGTCACCGAACGCACTGGCCTCCTCCAACCCGGCCCCAAAACGCGCTGGAACACCGGCTGCACCTGGGTCGACTACGACAAAGACGGCCACCTCGATCTCTTCGTCGCCAATTACGTCGACTTCGATCTAAAAACCGCTCCTCTCCCCGAAGAAGGTCCCTGCACATACAAAGGCATCGTAGTAGCCTGCGGACCTCCCGGCCTCGCTGGCGCAAAAAATATCCTCTATCACAACAATGGCAACGGCACGTTCTCTGACGTCAGCCAAAAAGCAGGCATGTGGAACGCCGTCGGCACCTACGGCCTCAGCGTCGCCGCCTCCGACCTCGATAACGACGGCTGGCCCGACATTTACGTCGCCAACGATTCCGCCCCCGCCACGCTCTATCTCAACCAGCACGACGGCACCTTCAAGGACGTCGCTATCGAAAACGGCGCCGCGCTCTCCGCCGAAGCCAAACCGCAAGCTGGCATGGGCGTTTCCATCGGCGATTACAATCGCGACGGCAACCTCGACATCGTAAAAACGAATTTCGCCGGGGACACCGATTCCCTCTATACCAATCTCGGCGACGCTGTCTTCGAGGACCGTACCTATCCCAGCGGGCTCGGCGTCAACACCCGCCTCCTCGGCTGGGGCGTCGGATTCTTCGATATGGACAACGACGGCTGGCTCGACATTCTCATGTCCAACGGCCACGTCTATCCCGAAGTTGACAAATCCAAAGCCGACCTCAAATACGCCGAGCACAAATATCTGTACCGCAATCTCCGCAACGGCCGCTTCGAAGAAGTCACCAACCAAGGCGGCCCCGGAATCATGGAAAACGCTCCTGCCCGCGGCTGCGCCTTCGGCGATTACGACAACGACGGCGACCTCGACATCGCCGTTAACTGCGTCAACGCCATCCCGCAACTCCTCCGCTGCGACTCTACCCTCAATCGCAACTGGATAAAGATCAAGCTAGTCGGCACAAAATCCAATCGCACCGGCATCGGCAGCCGTGTCCTGGTCACAGCCAAAACGCTTCCCACCGCGGAAAAGCCGCTAGTCCAAATGGACGAACTCCGCAGCGGCGGCAGCTACTTCTCCCAAAACGACATGCGCATGCACTTCGGCTTGGAACAAGCCACAAAGGTCGACATGGTAGAAATTCGCTGGCTAAGCGGCCAAGTCGATCAATTGAAAGATCTCGAGGTAAATTGCCTCTACGTCATCCAAGAAGGCGGCAAAATCCTCAAATCTGAACAGTTGAAGCCTGCCGCGAAATCCTAGCGATGCGAACTACTCCTACGCTTGTGTTAGCGCTGGCGTTGTTCTCGCCGGCCATCTCCAAAGCACAAACGAAGTGCCCCTGGCTCAACGAAGCCACCGCACGCGGCATCCTAGGCGGCGACGTGACTATCCTTGTCAAACTCAACGATCAAGGCGCCGGAGTCTGCAAATTCACCCGTCAACAAGGCTCCGCCATCCACGAACTTCGCATCTCCGTCAACCTAATGACCGACATCCCCAAACAATTCCCCACGTACCTCGCCCAATGCCCGCCCAAGAGCCCTGCCCTCCCCGCCACCGGCAACGAAGCCGTCACATGCACCACCCACACCAAAGAAAACCACTACGCCGAACTCGTCGTCGGCCGCGTCCGCAACCAAGCCTTCGCCGTAAGCCTAAGCTCCACCGTCCAGGATGATCCGTCTATGACGCAAAAAGAACGCCGCGAAAAAACAAATCTCATCGCCGAACAAGTAGCCGGAATCCTCTTCTAACTTCATTGTAGAGCGCTGACATTTCGCGGGGACACTGCCTTAAATGGCAATAGTCCGCGCTGTTCGGTTTCGCACAGCCTGGCAATTCCAGGACGATGCGACATCGAGCTAGCTTGTGGTAACCTTCGAACTTCAACCTATCAATGCCAGGTGCCGCTGCAATTTGTTCCGAAGTCTGAGGTTATCCTCGTGACGGCTCATAATCGGTGGCGTAATTCTTACAACAGCGCGATGCATGCGTGTGGCAATAAGAATTGTCAGAAACGCAAGGCCGATCTCGCGATGCGTGAATGCGTCGAACGTCTGTGGCAAATTGACCTCGAAGAAATTGCAGGACGTGAAGAAATCTACACCGCGCTCGCCGACCTGAGTATTCTCAAAATTCTCTATAGAAAATTTGACCGATTGAACTAAACAAGAAAAATATTGTCCGGCACATTGAGGCTTTCATGCACAATTGTGCCACTTAGAACAGACGGAGGGAGAAGCGAGAGGCTATGCTTCTCTAGTATGGAGAGGTGGGGCTCTGTGAACCAAAAGGAATTTAACGAGTTGCACGCAAGCTGCGTCAGTGCATTCGAAAATTATGCCGCTGAGGCGGAGATAACCGCCACGATGCTGGCGGATTGTACCGCAGAACCCATGCCATTACCGGCGCGTTTGAAAATTGCGCTCCAGGAGAGGATTGAGAATATGGCGCACGCGGTCTATCTAAGTGCAAAAGTTCTTCTGCATGAGGCGGCGCGGCTCGGTTATGCCTTTACAGGCTAGACGTCACCGGAGTCCATTGTTTCCTGACCGCGGCTACCGGGAATTCAGTGTCTTTTCTCGCGAGTGAACAACCAGCCAGGACCTCCGCACTGGCTACACTGCGGCTCACCCCTGTATCCCACACCCTCACAAGACGGACATTCGGTCCAATCATTGTCACCGGTAGCGCTCTGGTTTGTTCCCCCGCATGTCTTCTTGTTGAACTCGCGCCCGCACTTCATATTAGCTAGACCTATGTTGTACCCAGGCGTTCGGCAATCCGTACAGGACGTGACTGGCTTGGGGCGCTTCATTGAAGGGCTACTCGTGCAGCACTACGCTCAAAAGCGAAGTATTGATCTGAAGCCCGCCGTTGTATTTGATGAAGCCCAATTTTCTGAACTTGTTCATGAAGAAATTGACGCGTGAGCGTGTTGTGCCGATCATCTCGGCCAGCATTTCTTGCGACATCTTGGGGAGAACTCCCTGGGGCTGGTCTTCTTTGCCGTAACGGGCAAGCAATAGAAGAGTGCGGGCAAGCCGCTTCTCGCTCGAATTGAATAACTGATCGACCAAGTCAGCCTCGATTCGGATATTCCGCTCCAACATGAACTTGATGAACAGGTCGGAGAGGCCATGCTCCGCGTGAAGCACCTTGAACATTTCAGTCTTCTCAATAACGAGCACGGTGGCAGGAGTGACCGCTGTAGCCGTCCCCATGCGAATGGGCTGCCCTGCCAGACAGCCTTCACCAAAGAAGTCGCCCGGTCCCAAAACGGCGACAACCGCCTCTTTGCCAACTTCATTAACGACGGTGAGCTTTACACCACCACTCTGCAAATACATTACGCTCTCAGCGGCATTACCTTGAGCGTAGATGGCCTCCGGCCTTTTAAACTCTTTGACTTTTCTCGCCACCCCAGCGGAATCCAAGAAAGCTTGGGCATCGAAAGCGAGCTTCTGCGTAGGTTTTCCTTTGGGTTTTGTGCCGCTTGATTTCGCGATTTCTCGCATAAAACACCCCTTTATAGCCAAACAGAAACACTATGACCGGAGCAAGAGTGGGGGCAGACCTCTAGGATAGCACGGCCCTGACGCTAAACCACAATTCATGATTTCGGCGTAGCGGATTAATCAGCGGGTCCCACGTGTCGCTTTTTCACGTGTGCGTTTTGAAGCCTCAGTACGCTTTCACAGCCACATTGACCACTCGACTTTACCCGACGCCGTTGACCAACTCCCATATCCTCGCCAAATGATGATCGTCGTGCTCCGCGACAAAATACAAATGATCCACAAGTCGCATCGGCGTCTTCAAACGCGGATGTTGAATAGCCTGAGCAAATAGCAAAGGATCCAATTCTTCCACACGCCTCAGCAATTTTCCCCGAGCAGCGCGAAACTCACCCAAAATATCTTCCAATCCCCGCGCATTATAGTCCGCCTCATCCGTCTTCCGATTCCGCAAGTCCGCCACGGCAAGTTGCTCGCTGCCCGCCTCGTAATCCTCCACGCGCGCGAGCCACAGCGCTTCCAGATCCAGCAAATGCCCCGCATGCTCCTGCGCCGACCACTTTCCACCCACTCTCCGAGTCAAAATTTCGCGGGAACACCCACGAAGCGTCTCTTCCAACCTCGCCGGAGTCCCCCGCAACCGCGCACACACATTCGGCCACACCTCTACAGGAAACGAAAACGCAAACTTCCGCTCAAACCAAACCGGCACCTGGCTCATGCATCCCCCGATCAATTCTCACGAATCCTAAACCCAAATCTTCAACTCTCAGTCTCCCTGTCTTCAGACCCTCCGAGCTACTCACTACCCACTATTCTCTACTCACTCCAAAACTTTTCCACAACCCGTTCGAACGATACCATTAAAGTAGTTGACAATGCATGTATCATCCTGCTACTATGTTCTGTGATCGCTGCACCGCATCTCTTTTGCCGTTCCCGAGCCCCAAGGCGTCATTCGCCACTTCGAGATAACCCCTGTAGAATCCGCAGTTCCGCAAAAACCACCTGTAACCCCTGTAGAATGCGCAGTTTCAAAACACAAGACTTAAAGTGGCTCTGTTGACATCCTCGGAGACGAAGGCGATGCCTCAAGCGGTAGAGGTTGTAGGTGAGCCCTAGGAGCAGGGCCTGACGGATTTGCACGGGCAAGCTGCGTCCGGGTGCGCGAGAAGAAAGTTTTCGTTTGATCACCGAGAAGATGGTTTCGATCTTGGCTCGTTGTCCGTACTCTTTTTGCGGAAAAGCCCGGTACATCTGATAACGAATTCCCCCTCGCGGGATGCCGCGGCGCGGTTTGGCGGGAATGATGCTACGGGCTCTCCAGCGCTGCCGGATATATTCATGATTCGCTTCGGAATCGAACTCGGCATCGGCCAGCACCTCGCGCACAGGCACCCGTTGCCTGGCGGCGTCGAGCAAAGCAGGCAGTGCTCGCGTATCGCACCACGGTCCTTGCCGCGCGCGCTGCGCCAGCAAAATCTGTTGCTTTACATCCGCCACCACCAGCCACTTTAGATAGTGCCGGTAGCGCAGCTTTCCGCCATTGTGCTGCTCGATGCGGCGAAGGAAGTACGTGCTGACGGCCTGTGGGGATAACCCCGTGCCGTCGATGGCCGCGGAAACGCGCACATGCGTTCTGCCACGGCGCAGGCGGCGCACCGTTTCCCCCAGTCCGCGGTCGATCAAGTCATCGTCCAGCCGCTTCAGAAAACGATACAGAGTGGTGTAGTCCGGCACGGTCTGCAACTGCAAAACTTCTCGCAAGTCGCGATGCTCGCCAAGACGCACCTCGGTTTCGCGAAAGGTCCAGTCTTCGTAACGCATCAGGCAGAGAATAGCCAGCAACTGCGGCTGGGTGAATTGGTGTTTGCTGAAACGGCTGCGGTACGGCGGCAAGACCCGCTCGGCCACTTGCAGGGCCACCCGGGCAAAAGGCAGAAGTCCGACTTCGGCCATCGTCCCTCCTGCTTCCTCAGAGAACACTCTCTGCCCCCTTGCGTCGAGAACTCAAATCGCGAACTGTGACGAGGATGTCAACAGAGCCACTTAAAGTCCTTTGGAATGCGCAGTTTCAAAAAAACCGGGAGGCGGCAGGGCCCCTCCCCAATCGAAAATCCTCCGAGCGTCTCCGTGCACTCTGCGTCTCTGCGTTATCCATTCTCTTTCTTTTTCCCCTACTCACCACCCAATATTCCCTGCTCACTCCCTCATCTTTTGCCACATCACCCCGTTTCTGTTATCTTCAGCGCCGCAGGAGAAAACGCTTATGTCAGTAAATAAAGTCATGCTCGTAGGCCGCCTAGGCCGCGATCCAGAAACCCGCTACACCGGAGGCGGCCAAGCGGTAGCCAATTTTTCCGTAGCCACCGACGAAACCTACAAAGACCGCAACGGCGAAAAACAAAAACGCACCGAGTGGCATAAAATCGTCGTCTGGGGCAAACAAGCCGAAATCGCCCAGCAATATCTAAAGAAGGGCTCGCTTGTCTTCATCGAAGGCCGCATCCAGTCTCGCGAATGGCAAGACAAAGAAGGCCAAAAGCGAACCAGCTTTGAAATCGTAGCCAGCAATTTCCGCATGCTAGGCGGCCGCAGCGACGGCGCAGCAGCAGGCGCAGGCGGCGGAAGCACCCGCTCTGGCGGCGATGACATGGAATCGCATGCCGCACCAGCCGATGACTCCTACGGAGGCAGCCAAGCTCCCAGCGGCCCAGAAATCTCCGACGAGGACATTCCGTTCTAGGTGAGACAGCCAATCTTGGCTGTCCTCTTTGATCCTTGCGCTCATGAGTGGCACAGCCAATCCTGGCTGTGCACGTAACAGCACAAAGCACGTGCCAGAGAATTTGGAGAGCACCAAGTGACCACAACAAATCGCCAACTTCGCCTGCAAGCCCGCCCCAAAGGCTTATGCGCACCTGGAGACTTCCAACTCGCCGAAACTCCAGTGCCCGAGCTGCAAGATGGCCAAGCCCTAGCCAAAGTTAAGTATCTGTCTATCGATCCCACGATGCGCGTCTGGATGGCCGTAGACAGCTATCTCCCAGCCGTCGCCATCGGCGACGTCATGCGCTCTGGCGGCCTCGCCGAGATCGTTAAATCGCGCAACGCCCTATTCAAAAAGGGAGACAAAATCGTTGGCCTCACAGGCCTGCAGGAATACGTGGTCATCGAGGGGCAGTCGAAGCTTCCCTTCCAGAAAGTACCGTCGATTCCCTTCGTCTCCGACACGCTCTTTCTCGGAGTCCTAGGCATGACCGGCCTAACCGCCTATTTCGGCATGACCGAAATCGCCAAGCCGCAAAAAGGAGAGACGCTGGTAGTCTCCGCCGCAGCTGGCGCAACCGGAAGCGTCGCGGGGCAAATCGGCAAAATTCACGGCTGCCGCGTAGTAGGCATCGCCGGAACTGATGAAAAATGTGCCTGCCTCACCGACGAGCTCGGCTTCGACGCCGCCATCAACTATAAGCATCCCGATTGGAAAGAAAAGCTGGCCGCGGCCACGCCAAACGGCGTCGACATCGACTTCGAAAATGTTGGCGGCGAAATCATGGAAGCCGTCCTCAACCGCATGAATCTGCACGGCCGCGTCGCGCTCTGCGGTCTGATTTCCGGTTACACGAAGGAGAGTTCTGGACCCGGCAACCTCGGCATCCTTATCGTGAAACGGCTGAAGGTAGAAGGATTTCTCGTGCTGGACTACGGGGCGCGCTTTACCGAAGCCGCCATGGAACTCGGCAAGTGGAAAATGATGGGCAAGCTCAAAGATCGCCAAACCATCGTCGAAGGCCTCGAAAAAGCGCCCGACGCCATCAACATGCTCTTCACCGGCGGAAACACCGGCAAACTCATCGTAAAAGTGTGAGTGAATAATCCGCAGGAAACGCGTTGAAGGAGAAGGGTTCTATTGGTGCGGCTACGATGCCGCCGTTGCGCCTGCAGGATTAGAGAATTTTAAGGCTCGCTGGTACGTGACTACCGCGGTGGAGGCGGCGGCTGGTTCCGCTTTCTTTCTTCGTCCATGCGCTTTAGAAATTCCTCGAACTTCGGTTTCTGTTCTGGAGTTAGAAACGAGCGGATCTGTTCACGGCCTTTCTGCCGCGCCTGATCCATCTGCGCTTCGGACTGATCGTGGACCGCTTTGTAGTCCGCATGCAGCTGCGAAAGAGCTTTGTCGAGTTGCTGCCTCTGATCGTCCGTCAGGCCCAGTTCCTGCGTCAATTCCTGGACTCTCTGCGCGCGCTTCACAGCTTCACTTAACGGAGGATTTGCCGCCGACACACTGCTCCGATGGCCGAAAAAATATCCAAACACGCCGCCAAGCGCCGCGCCAAGCACAAACACAATCGCCACCCACAACACAGCTTTCTGCTTAGCGGAACTCTCGTTCATCGGCGCCTCTCTGCCAGGCTGACCAGAACTTCATCGTTGGTGGCCGGCGTTGCAGTGTCCGCTACAGGCTCACCGGTAATGTCGGTAGCCACAGGCTTTGCTGACGTGGATACGGGCTTCTGATAGAGCCAACCGCTCGCCAGGAGCAATGCTATCGCTGAAGCCCAAGTGAGGCGCGCGGCGAGCTTCGGAAGAAAAGTCCAGGTGTCGGCAGCGCGGCTGAGCTCCGCCTTGCGCGCTGCGATAGCGGCCATTACTCGCGGAGCAAACCACGGCCCAGCCGTGGCGGCGTACGACGGCAGCTCCGCCAGCAACGCGCGCGCTGCGAGAATATTTTCGGCGGCGGCGTGGCAATCCGCACAACCAGTTACGTGCTCTTTCAGCGCGATGGGTGCGGGCACCAGAAGTTCCGTTAATTCCTTGGCGCTCGGCGCGGCGCCGGCCGTGTCCTCGAGCTGCATCTGAAAACCGCGGCATTCTGCCTTGCGTTTGTTCAGAAAATTTATCATTCAAGACTCCTTTTGGTGCCCTACAACCAATCCGAAACTTCACTAAAAATCTAAACTGCTGAAAATCAGCGCGAATTTTGACTCTCTTCAACCATTCATGCTCCGCGTCTTCTACGCGCACTCGCCGCGTCTATTCTCCGCGTTTGCGAACTTTGTTCACAATCCTCCGGCGCGCGCGGAAAAGCCGCACCTTCACCGTGTTCGCGTTCAAATCCAAAACTTGCGCAATCTCTTCGACTGCGAAGCCTTCCACTTCTTTCAGAATCAGCATCAAGCGGTCTCGCTCGTCAAGCCCTTCCAGCAAATTCTCGACTCGCTGGCGCGCTTCCAGCCGTTCGCTGATGTCCGGGCCGCTGCTATTCTTCCCTTCAGCAGCGATCACCAGCTTGGCTTGTTCTTCGCTCAAATCCGACTCATAAACCAGAGGCCGGACTTTTTTCTTTCGCAACAGATCCCAGCACTCGTTGACGGTAATCTTATACAACCAAGTGCTGAAAGCCGCCCGCTGATCGAAGCGCTTCAGCGAGAAATATGCCTTAACAAATACCTGCTGCGCAATGTCCTCCACATCTTCGCGCCGCCGCAAAATTCCGCCGGCTACAGCGAAGACGCGGTGCTGATGCCGCCGCAGGAGCTCCTCAAAAGCCTCCTGGTCTTCGCCCTGTGCCCTCCGGACAAGTTCCCGGTCATCCACAATGCCCGGCGCTTTCGCACCTGACGGTTTGGCGCCCGCCGGTCCGGCGGGAGGCTCCAGTGGCTCTACTTTAGGGACGCGTGGCATGTCATTCCGGTTACGTCTAATGTAGCTTGGTTTCCCCTGGCTAGGCGAGCCCGTTTCCCTTGCCTGCATCAATTGTTTCAATCTGCGCGTGCCAAGTTTCTACTTGCTTGACCCGTACCTACATGGAATAATGCCGCCATGATTATAGGTGACCGTCTTCGCGCACTCCGCGAAGAAAAGAAACTCTCCCAGGGCGACATCGAGAAGCGAACAGGGTTGCTGCGTTGCTATATTTCCCGCGTAGAAAATGGCCATACAGTACCGGCCATCGAAACGCTGGAAAAACTTGCGCGCGCTCTCGAGTGCCCACTCTATCAACTCTTTTATGACGGTGAAGAACCGCCGCAGTTGCCCAATCTCCCCAAGCGGAAGTCGTCGGATGACATCGCGTGGGGCAGCCTCGGTAAGGACGCACGCTTTCTCAACAAGCTTCGCCGCTTGCTGGGCAAAGTGGAAGAAGGGGACCGCAAACTCATTCTGTACATGGCGCAGAAAATGGCTAACCGCTAGTTCTGCGACGTTTTGTTTTGAGCTTGCTGTTGAAATGTTCGTGACTCCTGGATAGGCCGCGTGCCGTCCCTGCGCGGCCTTTGCACTATTTGATGTAGTAGGTCGCCAGGATAAGTCCTCGTCTGGCGTCTAAGTGCTATTCCCTCTTCTAGTTGCATTAGTTCCAAATTGGAACTTACTCCCATTCGATCGTGCTGGGCGGCTTCGAGCTAATGTCATAAACCACTCGGGTCACACCACGCACTTCATTCACGATGCGGGTGGAAATCCTCTCAAGGACTTCGCCTGGCAGGCGAACCCAGTCGGCGGTCATGGCATCTTCCGATTCGACGACGCGGACGGCAACCGTGAGTCCGTAGGTCCGGTAATCGCCCATGACACCCACGCTTCGAACAGGAAGAAGAACTGCAAAGGCTTGCCAAACTTGACTATAGAGCCCGGCGCGACGTATCTCCTCAACTACTATGGCGTCGGCCTCCTGCAAAGTGAAGAGGTGTTCCCGAGTGATCTCTCCGAGAAGCCTTACAGCCAGCCCAGGACCGGGAAACGGATGTTTCAAAAGGATCTCGTCCGGCAACCCGAGATCTTTGCCAATGCGGCGGACCTCATCTTTAAAAAGGTCGCGTAGGGGTTCGATAAGGGCAAAAGGCATGTTTTCGGGCAGGCCGCCGACGTTGTGGTGGGTCTTAATGGTGGCCGAGGGACCCTTCACGGAGACCGATTCTATGACGTCCGGGTAGAGGGTCCCCTGGACCAACCAGCCGATTCCGCCGTGGGCTTCGCCGCTTTGGAGCTTCTGGGCTTCCTCGGCGAACACGGCGATGAATTCCCTGCCGATGATTTTGCGCTTTTGCTCGGGGTCAGTGACCCCCACTAGCTTGTCCAGAAAGCGGTCCGAGGCATCTACGCCAATTACGCGCAGGCCGAGACGGTCTCGCAGCATCTCCAGTGTGTCTGCGAATTCGTTCTTCCGGAGCATTCCGGTGTTCACGAAGATGTTCGTGAGACGGTCGCCCATGGCCCGATGAACCAAGACTGCTGCTACTGTCGAATCTACTCCCCCGCTTAGAGCGCAGATAGCCCGTTGTTGGCCAACCTTAGTTCGAATGGCTGCGACAGTTTCTTCGATGAAAGCCGAACCGCTCCATTTACGTTCGGCTTTGCAGACGCGGAAAAGGAAATTGCGGAGAAGCTCGGTCCCGCTTTCGGTGTGATTTACCTCTACGTGAAACTGTACTGCGTAAATTTTTCGCTCGGGATCCTCGAGCGCGGCAATGGCGTTGTCGGTGTGGCCTGTGGCATAGAAGCCTGCCGGCACTTCACGGACATGGTCGCCGTGGCTGTTCCAGATGCGCAGGGATGCCGGGACACCGGCAAACAGCTCTGATTCCTTTGCGCCGGCGGTGTCTGAAACTCTCAGCTGGGCGCGACCGTATTCGCGGCGTTCCGCTTTATCGACCTTTCCACCAAGCGTGTGCGTGATCCATTGCATGCCGTAGCAGATGCCGAGGACGGGGATGTCCATTGCAAGGATAGCGGGATCGCATTTGGGGGCATCGGAGTCGTAGACGGAGCTCGGGCCGCCGCTTAGGATGATGCCCGCGGGCGCGTATTGGCGGATTTCGTCGAGCGTGGTGGTGCACGGGAGAATGGCGGAGAAGACTTGTTGTTCGCGGATGCGGCGCGCGATGAGCTGCGTGTACTGGCCGCCGAAGTCGAGGACGACTACGCCGCCTAGTTCGGATTTTGGCTTTTGAGGTTGTTCCGTCACTGCGGCTCCTGTTGCCATGGTGCACCTCGCATGGAATTACGGCCTGACAAATCGGGAGGGGCAAGCCCCTCCCCTACAGGGGAAAAGAGAAGAGCACAGCCAAGATTCATCGCGCACAAACCGCGCGCGATGGAGAAGCGTTTGGCTGTGCCACTTGCGCTCTATCATTGAACCACCAAGTTCAAAAGTCTGTTGGGGACGAAGATGACTTTTACGATGCGCTTGCTATCGAGATGGCGAGCAACTGCCGGGATGGCTAGGGCTTTCGGAACAATGTCGGCTTCGCTTATGTCCGCGGGAACCCTTAGTGTGGCGCGGACGCGACCGTTGACCTGGACAGGGATTTCGACTTCATTGTCTTTCGCCAGCTCAAGCTGCTCATTCGCCAGGATCGGCCAGGGCGCGTTCCAGAGGCCGTCTATGTTGCCGAGCATTTCCCACATTTCCTCGGCTATGTGCGGCGTCATCGGAGCGAGCAGCAACGTAAGGATCTGCAGCACTTCCTTGCGTATCTCGGGGCGCACTCCGTTTTCAAGCGGTTCGGCCAAATAAATATCGTTCGTCAATTCCATGATCTGGGCGATGGCGGAATTGAAGTGCCAGCGTGTCTCGAAGTCCTGCGTGACCCTGGTCATCGTCTGGTAGGTGACGCGGATCAGGTCGCGTTCCTTGTCGGTCATTCCCTTTGGATCGAAATTCCAATTCTTGGTCTCACGAATCGCTGCGGCATGCTTATCCACGAGACGGAAGACGCGGTTTAGGAAGCGCCACGAGCCTTCGATGCTCTCTTCACTCCATTCGAGGTCTTTATCGGGAGGAGCGGCGAAGAGGGTGTAGAGGCGGCCTGTGTCGGCCCCATATTTTTGGGCCATATCAATCGCACCGACCACGTTGCCGCGATTCTTGGACATGGCCACGCCGCCCTTTAGAACCATCCCTTGCGTGAAGAGCCTGGAGATGGGCTCGTTGTGACCGACGAGGCCAAGATCGCGCATGACTTTGCACCAGAAGCGCGAATAGAGGAGGTGCAGGATAGCGTGAGTGATGCCGCCGATGTACTGGTCGATGGGAAACCAATAGGCGACTTTTGCGGGATCGAATGGGGCTTGGTCGTTGTGCGGATCGCAGTAGCGATAGAAATACCACGAAGAGTCGACGAAGGTGTCCATCGTGTCAGTTTCGCGGCGCGCGGGCCCGCCGCACTTTGGACAGGTTGTGTTCACAAACTCGGGCGTTGCCGCGAGCGGCGATTCGCCTTCCCCCGTGAGCTTGGGATTCGGTGGCAGCAGGACCGGTAGATCTTTATCCGGCACAGGTTGCAGTCCGTGCTCAGGGCAATAAACAACGGGAATCGGCGTGCCCCAATAACGCTGGCGGGAGATGCCCCAATCTCGTAGGCGGAAGACAATTTCGCCTTTGCCGAAGCCTTTTTTCTCCGCGTAGGCGGTCATTTTGGCGATGGCCTCTTCGGGCGCGAGGCCGTTGAATTCGGCGGAATTCACGAGTATGCCATTTTCGTCTTCGGAGAATGCAGTCGTCATTTTTTCTTCGACGAGAGGCTCGCCGGTGCGCGGTTGGATGACCACGCGAATTGGCAGACCGTACTTGCGGCAAAACTCGAAATCACGCTCGTCGTGGGCGGGGACGGCCATGATGGCGCCGGTGCCGTATTCCATAAGCACGAAGTTGGCAACCCAGATGGGGATTTTTTCGCTGCTAAAAGGATTGGTGGCGTGGCGTCCGGTGAAGAAGCCTACTTTTTCGGCGGTGGCGAGGTCTGCCGTTTTGACGGAGCTCTGGCGCATTTGCGCGAGTTGGGGTTCGGCTTGCTCTCGGACAGGGGAACCTTGCAGGAGCCGCCCGACGAGCGGATGTGTGGGAGCAAGAATGATGGCGGTCGCTCCGTAGATGGTATCGATGCGTGTCGTGAAAATTTCGATGGGCTTGACGCTAGAGAGATCGGCGATTTCGAATCTGACGCGCGCGCCTTGTGAGCGGCCAATCCAGTTGCGCTGCATGGTGATGACGCGCTCGGGCCAACTACCTTCTAACTCCTTTAGCTCATCGACAAGCTGATCGGCATAAGCGGTCGTTTTCAGGAACCATTGCTCGAGTTCGCGAGACTCGACGAGCGTATCTTCGTGGCGCCAGCAATAACCACCATTGATGACCTGCTCGTTGGCGAGCACAGTGCAGCACTTGGGACACCAGTTCACGCGGCTCTTTTTACGATAAGCCAGGCCTTTTTCCAGCATGCGCAGGAAAAACCACTGGTTCCAGCGATAGTATTCGGGCTCACAGGTGGAAATTTCGCGGCGCCAGTCGTAACTGAAGCCGAAGCGGCGAAGCGTTTTCTGAAACTCGGCGATGTTGTTGTTAGTCCAGACGCGCGGATGCGTGTTGTTTTTGATGGCCGCGTTTTCGGCGGGCAGGCCAAAGGCGTCCCATCCCATGGGATGGAGGACGTTGAAGCCGCGCATGCGTTTGACGCGCGCGACGACATCGCCGATCGCGTAATTGCGCATGTGGCCCATGTGCATCGTGCCGGAGGGATATGGAAGCATTTCGAGGACGTAATACTTTGGCTTAGTGGAATCGGCTTCCGTCTCGAATACACGCGCTTCCGCCCAGCGCTTTTGCCACTTGGCTTCGATCTCTTGTGGGTTATAGTCCGCCACGCGTCGCTATCCCCTCTTGGTCTTGCGTGATTTCTTAGACTTGCGTGCAGCGTTTGCTTTCTTTACCGCAGGTTTCGATTTCTTTTTAGGTTCGCCTGATCGTGCTGGCATTGACGCTTCCAGAGCTTTCTTTCGGCGCTCCACGTTTTTGGCGATTGCTGCGGTTTTCATTTGAACTTTTTTGATGGCGGTAGTGAGCATCGAAAAGCCTTTTTCGGCGGGCGGAGCCTGTACGGTCAAACCAGCTAGTTCCCAAAGCCTGGCCACATTGCGGCGATCATCGCCGGGTTGATCGATGGGCGTTTCGAGCAGGAAAGCACGGCCCGTTAAGCCTGCGGGCGACGATGCACCTAGCCTAGGGTGCGTCAAGATGCGTTGAAAAGCTTCAGCGCCGATTTTGCCTTCGCCGATGTTTTCGTGGCGGTCGACGCGGCCGCCGAGCGGAATTTTCGAATCGTTTGCGTGAAAGACGGGAACGTGCTCGAGGCCAATAGTGCTGTCGATTACGTCAATCGTGGAAGTCAGCCCGGCTTCGCTCCGAATGTCATAGCCCGCCGCAAAAAGATGCGCGGTGTCGAGGCAAGCGGCGACTGGCACGTCTTTAAGTCCAGCAAGTATTTCCGCGACTTCTTCCAGTCGCGAGCCAACAGCGACTCCCATTCCTGCCGTGTTTTCGATAAGCATGCGCAGGTTGCCAAGCGAAACTCGCTTGGAGCCTTGCTTCACGGATTCGATCACCGTGGAAACGGCTCGCTCAGGCGTGGCTTCCCCGCGCGACCCGGGGTGAACCACCAGAAAATCGGCACCAAGGGCCATGGCGCGTACAAGCTCATCATGGAATGCCTGGATGGAGCGCACCCTCAGCATCGGCTGTGCAGCGGCAAGGTTAATCAGATAGTTCGCGTGAATGACGAGAGGGCCTAGCCCGAGTTCCACGCGGCGGGAGCGGAAAGCCGCAGCGTCTACTTCGGGGATGCGGGCGGGCCCGCCTTCCCACATGCGCGGGCTTGACGAGAAAATTTGCAACGCGTTACAGCCAAGCTTGCGCGCGGATTCGAGGGCGTTGAGATAGCTTCCCGCAATGGAGGCGTGAATCCCTATGCGAAGACTGCCGTCCATCCAGGTGGGCGGTAGCGGTTCAGGCTCAGGTTCCGGGCGGTATTCGTCTTCGTCGTCGAATTGAGTGTCGAGCGTGGGTTGAGGGTCGGGCATGCTGTCAGTGCGATTTTTGTATGACTGTTAATCCCCTATTGTAGCCGAGGGGGAGACATTCTCCAAACACGGGGACGTCTTGCGGCGTCAGCGTTCCGGAGGCATCTCGACGTTAAACCTCGGGACACGCACGGATCTGGGCTCGCTGTCGAGCGGAGTCTGGGGAGGGGCGAGATTGTTTTGCTGTTTTATCGCGGCGGCCATTTCGGCGAGGACACGCTCAGGAGTGCGCGAGGATTGAATTTCCAAGGCGTCCGAAATGCGCGCGAGATAGAGCATCAGCTCTTCGGTTACGTCGGAGTGTTGCAGGGCGACTTTGCGCCGGCTGCTAAAGATAAGCAAAAACGCTGCAAGCACCAGCAGAATCGCAGCGGCGAGAATGAGGTCGCCACTTGAGAATGGGTAATCGAACCAAGAAATTGTATCTGACTGCATAGGCCCTCCGCGGTCGAAAGAGTAGTTCTGTGTGTTGCTCAAAATGCAAGGGCTGAGGAACGGGCAGAAACACCATCGTAAAGGTTAGATGCGAAGTGAGGCGGCGGACGTTACTCAGAAAGACTTTAAAAATGAGTGGAAATTGCTGTAGGCGTCTGGCGAGTGCGACGGTCCGCAAGAGCGCCTGAAGCTGACGTTCTTTGCGTCTGTTGTTTCGGTACAGTACACTGAGAAATCCACAACGCATCTGAGGAATGCACCATGCTGATTGTAATGGGATCGCACGCGACGGAGGAGCAGGTTCGCGCGGTTTGCGAGAAAATTGAGTCGCTGGGGTTGAAGGCGCACCCGATTCCGGGGACGATTCGAACGGCGATTGGCATTACGGGGAATAATGGCGCGGTCGATCTTGGCGTGTTGGAATCGCTGCCGGGAGTGGTGGAGTGTATTCCGGTAAGCAAACCGTACAAGCTGGTGAGCCGCGACGCAAAGGAAGAAGACAGCGTGTTGCGGATTCCGACGCCGTCGGGCGACGTGCTTGTCGGCGGGAAAATGATCGCGTTGGTGGCTGGGCCTTGCGCGGTGGAGACGGAAGAACAGTGTTTCGCCATCGCGGAACGAGTGAAGAAATCTGGGGCGAGACTATTTCGAGGCGGGGCTTACAAACCGAGGACATCACCGTACAGTTTTCAAGGGTTGGGTTTGCCGGGTTTGAAGATTTTGGCGAAGGTACGTGAGGCGTATGGGTTTGGGATCATTACTGAAGCGATCGACAACGAGAGTCTTGACCTCGTCGAGGAATATGCAGACGTGATTCAAATCGGCGCGCGGAACATGCAGAATTTTTCGTTGCTGAAGCGAGCAGGCCGCGCAAAGAAGCCGGTGCTCTTGAAGCGTGGGATGTCGGCGACGCTGGACGATTTCTTGATGGCAGCGGAATATATTTTGTCCGAAGGTAATTACAACGTGATGTTGTGCGAGCGTGGTATTCGAACGTTTTCCGATTTTTCGCGTAACACTTTGGACCTGGCAGTTGTGCCGGCGGTCAAGAAGCGCAGCCATCTGCCGATTTTGGTCGATCCGTCTCACGGCACGGGCAAACGGCACAAGGTGCTGCCACTTTCGCGCGCGGCGATAGCCGTAGGCGCTGACGGATTGCTCGTGGAAGTGCATCACGAGCCGGACAAAGCGCTCTCCGACGGAATGCAGTCGATTCTGCCCGAAGAGTTCAACCACTTGGTTGAAGAAGTACGCCAAATTGCCGCAGTTTTGGGGCGCGAAATAAATTGAGAATGCGCTACCCACCCTGGTCTATTCAAGCAGCAAATCACATACGCGGGACCCTCTTAAAAGGAACCAATTCTATTTTGCGAGCTTAATTTTCCGGCCAATTCAAGGATTCTGGCCAATTCCCCGGACTACATGTAACAATCCATTCGACTTATGAACCGGCCTCGCAACTTCCGTGTGTACATCTTGCTGGTCATCCTGCTGATCGTGGGCGTGACGGAGCTTGTGCGCGAGCACCGGCCATCCTTTTTGAGGCCGGGCTTGCGATTGTGCGCCTATGTTTCCACGGCCGACGGAAGCGTGACTGTGATCGACCTTGTAAAACTTGCTGCGGTGGCGCGCGTTGCCGTTGGTCCAGGAATATCGGGAATGCGCGAACATCCGACGCGCGCGGAAATTTGGGGCGTGAGTTCGGCGGGCGGGTATGCGTGGGTGCTCAATGCGCGGGTGAATCAGGTGACCGCACGCATTCCCGTAGGGCCGCTTCCCTACGCGATTGATTTTTCGCCCGATGGCAGCCGGTTGTACACGACGTCCTCCGGATCGGACACTCTTTTGGCTATCGACTGCCAAACACGTAGCGTGCTCGCGAAAGCGAGGACGGGCGGCGAACCAGTTCTGGCGCACGTTACGCCTGACGGAAAAAGTGTGCTGGTGCTCAATCATCGCGATGCCACACTAGGGATTCACGACGCGGCCACGCTGGCGCTGCGCAGCATGGTTGGGATCGTCAAACAGCCTGAGCGGGTTGTAATACTCCCCGACAGCAGCCTGGCGTTTGTTCTGAGTAGAACGGAACACCGCCTTTCCGTCGTCGACCTGCGGAGGAGCGTGCTCGTAACGAACCTCGAGCTGGATGGGAATCCGTCAGACATGCTGCTCAAGCAGGACGGCGGCGAGCTGTACGTCATTTCGCCCGAAGCCCACGGCTTGCAGGTCATTAACACGTGGACGCATGAGGTCGGCGACTACATGGTCCTCGGGTCGGCTCCAACGCGCGGCGTTCTAAGCGCCGATGGAAACACCCTCTACGTCTCGGACAGCGCCGCGGGCCACATCATCCCCGTGGACATCGCCAACCGCCGAGTGATTCGCGATCCCGGCACCGGTAAAGAATTTCCAATTACTGCAGGCCAGTCCCCCGGCGTGCTGCGCTTCGATCCTGATGAACCCAATGAAAATCTGCTTATCGTGGTGAACGAAGGTTCGGGAGATGTTGCCATTATCCGAGTGCGTACCAATAGCCTGCTCACTATGATTCCTGTCGGAGACAAACCACAGGACCTGGCAGTAAAACTGTTCTAGAGAAGTTGGTCCAGAGAGTCATTCGTCGCGTAAAGCCACGAGAGGGTCGACGTGCATCGCGCGCCGCGTGGGAATGTAGCAGGCCAAAAGCGTGACCACTGTCATCAGGACCGCTGCGGCAACGAATGTGGCGGGATCAGCGGGGCTGATGCCGTAGAGTTCAGTAGCAAGAAGGCGGGTGATTCCCAGTGCGCACGCGAGACCGACAGAGATCCCAACGAGCGAGAACTTCGCTCCTTCCTTCATGACGAGCCACAGAACATCGCGGCGCTGCGCGCCAAGAGCGAGCCGGATGCCAATTTCGCGAGTGCGCCTGGAGACAAGAAACGAGAGAACACCGTAGATACCGATTAGCCCGAGGACGAGCGCCAGAGCGGCAAACGCGACGAAGAGAATCGTTGTGGAAGCCGGAGTCGAGACCGATTCCGAGACAACCGCGCGCATGGTCTTGACTTCGGTGGCGGGAACTTCCGGGTTGAGCCCCGCGATCCTGCTTCGAAGAACGTTCTGCAGCTGCGATTCTTCCAAACTAGATTGAATGACAAGGGTCATGTCGGACGGGACGCGGCCGCCTTCAAGCGTAGCGTTGGTGGCGTACGGGAAGTAAATGGTCCCGTTGATCCAATCGGGGACGTTCTTTTGCAAATCATACGCGCGGACGTCCGAGACGATTCCCACGACTGTGCGCCAGTCCTTATCGCCGCTTAAGCGAACATGCGAGCCAATGGGACTGCGGCCTGGCCAAAAGCGGCGGGCTGTCGTTGCAGTGATGAGGGCCACTGGAGGATTGCCAGAATCGTCTGCAAGAGTGAAACCGCGGCCAGCGACTACGGGAATCTTCATGACTTGAAGATAGTCGGGCGTCACAACGTCCATCCAGAAAAGCGGCATGGCTTCACCGGGAGGCACAGGCTGATTTTCGATTTCGAGAGAGCGCTTTGCGACGCGGCCGCCGAGAGGGAGCGTATTGACGACGGCGACCGAATTGACGCCGGGAATGGCCTGCATACGATCCAGGAGTTCGCGGTAGAAAGAAATGCAGCGTGAAGGATCGCTGCAGAAAGCCTGATTCGGAGTAACGCGCGCCGTGAGAATGCGCTCGGCGCGAAAGCCGGGATCGACGCGCGAAAGCGCCGCAAAACTGCGGATGAGTAAACCAGCGGCGATAACGAGAAGTACCGCGAAAGCGACTTCGGCGATTGCCAGTGCCCCGCGCAAACGGTTCGAAATGGAAACGCCTGCGCCGCGAGTGGCCGCATTGAGCGATTGGGCAAGAGCAGCGCGCGAAGATTGGAGTGCAGGTGCAAGTCCAAAGAAAAGACCAGTGAGAATGGCAAGACCGCCGGTGAACGCAAGAACGCGCCAGTCGATATGAGCATTGGCAAGACGAGGCGTGTCCGCTGGGAGCGCGGCTTTGAGAAGATGCAGACCTTGGGTAGCAAGAATAATTCCGAGTACACCCCCCATCAAAGCGAGCAAAACGCTTTCCGTGAGAAGTTGGCGGATGACGCGGCCGCGTTCAGCGCCCATGGCGGTGCGCACCGCGATTTCTTTTTCCCGTGTGGCGGCGCGAGAAAGCGCAAGATTGGCCACGTTCACGCAAGCAATGAGGAGAATCAGACCGACCGCGCCCAGAAGCAGGAACAGACGGCCGCGCACGTCGGCGACCATGCCGTTGCGCAATTCCACGACACTGATGTCTGCGTTCCAGTCGGCAGGCATGGGCCACGGAAACAATTTGGGTACCCGTAACTGAAACATGCGAATTTCGGCGCGCGCCTGAGCAATCGTTGAGCCGGGGCGGAGGCGGCCAATGACCGGCATGAAATCGCCGGCCCAATACGCGATGGTGTCACGAGGATCATTGTGCAGAGGCAACCAGACCTGCGTTCTCGCCGAAGGAAAGGCAAATTCCGCGGGCATCACACCAATAACTTCGCGATTGACGCCCTCTAGGTCGATGGAGCGGCCAAGAATCGAGGGATCGCCGCCGAAGCGCTGCTGCCAAAGGGAGTGATTCAGGATGACGTAGTTGTCCCGCCCGGCGATGTCATCTCCGGGATAGAAAGCGTGGCCGATCTCGGGACGAGCGCCCAAGACGGAGAAAAACTCAGCGGAGACGAGCACGGCAGACAGCCTAATTGGATCACCACGGCCCGTTAGATTAAATTCGTGGCCCTCAAAGTACGCCGCGACATCGAGCGATTGCATTTGCTCGCGCAAGGCGGCGAACCCACCCTTTGGAAAAGTGCCGCTCGTGCCAGTAATGCTAACGAGATTCTGCGGCGCCGCGAACGGCAAAGGTCGAAGCAAAATGCCATCGACAAGGCTGAAAATGGCAGTGTTTGCTCCAATGCCAAGAGCAAGAGTCAAAACCGCGACGCAGGTAAAGCCAGGGCTCTTGCGAAGCATCCGCGCGCCATAACGCAAATCCTGCAGAAGGGTTTCCATGATTTTGACTCCGCGAGCTTCACGTCCTTCTTCCTTGATGCGTTCGATGCCGCCGAACTCAATGCGTGCGCGCCGCATGGCTTCCTCTCGCGGCACTCCGCCACTCATCAAATCTTCGGCGAACGTTTCGATATGAAAGCGGAGCTCCGCGTCCATCTCGCTCTCCATACGAGAGCGCCGGAAAGTTGTACGCGACCACGAACGCAGCCGGCTCCAAATCGTCATACTTCCTCCGATCTATACTATCCACAGTTCCCATAATGATTCGCGGAATCATTCGTTCCTCAGCGCCACCATAGGATCAACGCGCATCGCCCTCCGCGCCGGAAGGTACGATGCAGTGGCCGACACGATGACCAACACTGAGAGCACACCCGCGAATGTAAGTGGATCTGTGGGACGCACTTCATAAAGCAAACTCTGGAGAAACCGCATCAAGACAAGCGCTCCCGCAGCGCCTAAAACAATTCCGATCGCCGTAACACGCAGGCCTTGACCCAACACTTGGCGGAGCACGTCGCTACTTCGCGCGCCCAGCGCCATGCGTACACCAATCTCGTGCGTTCGTCGCGCGACTGTATACGCCAGCACCGCGTAAATGCCGATTGCCGCTAGCGTTAGCGCCAAGGCCGCAAACGAGCCAACCAGTACCAAGCTAAAGCGCCGGCTTGACGTCGACCGGCTGATCACCTCATCCATGGTGCGGACGCTTCCCAAAGCGAGTTGGGGATCCAAGTCCCTCACCGCGTCGCGAACCTCGGTAGCGAGCCCTGCCGGGTCGCCTTGCCCCCGCACGGCAACTCGAAGTGAGAGCGGGACCCCGAGTTGGGCATATGGTTCGTAGGTGTGCGCATCAGTCGCCGTCTCGAGCGGCCCCTGTTTTACATCCCCGACAACGCCAACGACGGTCAGCCAAGGATCTGACGATTCCGCCGGTCCCCATTTCAGGCGTTTGCCCAGAGGGTCCTGACCAGGCCAATACTTCTTCGCCAACGAATCACTCACGAGGAGCACGTGCGTGGACTTTGGGCCATCCTGCTCGGTGAAACCCCTCCCGCGAAGTAGCGGAATGCCCATGGCCTCGAGATAGTCTCCGTAGATAACGGAGTGATTGTCCAAGTTCAGTTGAGGACCCGGGGGCGACTGATAGCCTTCCACCGTGAATGCATGTGTCCATCCCCCAAGAAGAGGCAAGTCGGTGGAAGCTCCCGCTGCCGCAATGCCAGGAGTCTGGCGTAGTTTTTCCATCAACTGTTTGTAGAAAGATGCCACCTTTTCGTTTTGCGAGTAAGACTCCGTTGGCGGCAGATCGATCGAGGCGGTCAAAACATGTTCTGGGCGAAAGCCCGGATTGGTATTCAAGACTCTCTGGAAGCTGCGCATCAATAGACCTGCGCCAACGAGCAACACTACCGATAGCGCGACTTCGACAATCACAAAAGCCGCGCGCAGTCGCCGATGATCTGGGCCTTGCGAATTGCCGCGGCTACTTTCCTGCAGCGAAGGATTGAAATCAGTTCGCGACGCCCAAAGGGTTGGCAAAACGCTGAAGACAAGTCCCGCCAGTGTGACGATTAGAAAGCTGAAGAGCAGCACTGTCCAATCGAGTTCGATGGCATGAAACTGGGGAATATTGGCCGGCATATGAACCGCCAAAATGTCCTTCAACCAAACGGCGAGAGCCAAGCCAAGCCCGCCTCCAGTGAAAGCAAGCATCATGCCTTCCACCAGGAACTGACGAAGCAACCGAAGCTTCCCAGCGCCGATCGCCAATCGAACCGCTATCTCCTTCTGGCGCCCGACGGAGCGCATCATCAAAAGATTTGCCACGTTCACGCACGCAATCAGCAGCACGAATCCCACTGCGCCGAGCAGCATCAACAGCATAGGCTTCAGCGGGCCGGTCACCTCGTCGCGGAGCGGCACCGAGACCATGCCGAGCCGGAAGTCGCCTAGCGGCGAGTTCGCGTCGCGCGACCATTGTTTGTAGGTTTCCAGAACTCCTTGAGCGACAAGTTGCAAGTCCGCATTAACCTGCCCTGGTTGTATACCTGGTTTCAATTTGCCCACGACGGTGTAAGAAAAATTGTCGCCGAAGTCGGCCAACTCTTCCTTGGACAATCCGAGTGGAACCCAAAGATCGGCCGCGACTCCCTGTATCATCCCAGGAAGTGGAAAGACGAAACTCTCCGGCATCACGCCGACGATCGTGTAAGGCTTGCGGTCCAGATTGATCGTCTGGCCCAGGATATTGTGCTGTCCGCCGAATTGGCGCTGCCAGAAGCCGTAGCTCAGGATGACGACTTGATTCCCGAACTGCTCCTCCTGCGGTTCGAATGCACGTCCCAGGAGTGGCTGAACACCGAGTACGTCGAAAAGATCACTGCTTATGCGGTCCGCGGTGAGACGCGCGGGCTCGCCCCTTCCAGAAAACTCATAGGTCCAGACGCCGAATCCGCCGACCCCTTCAAACACATGATTCAGTTTCTGAATCTGGGTGATATCCGGCCCCGAAACGTTGAACGGTTCGGCCGTGATGTTGGGCAAGAGTTCTTTGACCAGCATTAGACGATGAGCATTGGCGTAAGGCAACGGGCTAAGAAGTACAGCGTTCACCACGCTGAAGATTGCTGTGTTCGCGCCAATGCCGAGGGCAAGAGTGAGCACGGCGATGGCAGTAAAGCCCGGGCTCCTGCGAAACATCCGTGCGCCGTAACGCAAATCCTGCTTCAGTTCGTCAAGAAGGCGGACGCCGCGCGCTTCCCTGCCTTCCTCTTTAACGCGCTCCATCCCGCCAAACTGGATGCGCGCTCGGCGCATAGCTTCTTCACGCGAAACGCCGCCGCGTACCAAGTCCTCTGCGAACGCGTCAATGTGAAAGCGTAGCTCCGCGTCCATCTCGCTTTCCATGCGCGGGCGCAGCAGTGCTGCTTTGTACCATGAACTGAGGCGGCTCCAGAGAGTCATGTTTCCTCCAGCCTTCTGCTCGGAGCCTCCACGACGAAGCACTCCATCATTCGTATCTCAACGCGTCAATGGGATCGACCCGCGTGGCACGTCGCGCAGGGAGATACCCAGCAATCAGCGCAACGAGCAACAGTAGTAGCGACGCCGCCGCAAAAGTAATGGCATCGGTGGAACGCACCCCGTAGAGCAAAGAAGAAAGCAGCCGCGTCCCTAGCAAAGCGCCGGCAATGCCAACAGCCAGCCCGATTCCAGCCAGCCGCACAGCGAAGCCGAGGACGTCCCATACTATCTGTCCCTGCGATGCGCCGAGCGCCATGCGAATACCGATATCGCGCGTCCTTTGCGCAACGATGTAGAAGAGCACACCATAAATTCCGACTGACGATAGCAGAAGCGCAGTGCCTGCAAAGATCGCCAAGAGATACGTGTCGAAATGCGAGCGTTCGAGCGTGCTGGAGATTTTCTGCTTCATGCTGGACAGCCTGTAGATCGGAACTTCAGGCGCAACTGACGCCACAGTGTTTTGCAATTCACGCAATGGAACTTCGCCTCCGCGAGTGCGTACGACCAAGTCCATGGTTCGGCCAATCCAATCCCAAGAGGCAGGCGGCATTTGAGCGACGGGAATGTAAAATGCTGGCTGTGCCTCGCGGTCAAGGCCCTGCGCGCGGATATCTGCCACCACGCCGACCACTTCGTGCCAAACAGGATCCTCGCGCCCCTTTGGCCCGGCCTCGCAGCACGCGAAGCGTTTGCCAATGGCGTTTTCGCCAGGCCACATCGTACGAGCGAGAGTTTCATTTATGATGGCGACAAAAGTGCGCTCGCGCGTATCTTGCGGAGTGAAATCGCGGCCAGCTTTCAGCGGGACACGAGCCGTCGAGAGATAACTTGGCGAGATGATTTGCAATTGCGAGTTCACGAAGTTCGCAAGATCGAGCGCCTTGCCTTCGGCGAGCAGACCATTGCTGCTGCCGCCGCCCGCAAGCGGAGCGCGAGAGACAACGGCCGCCGACACGACTCCCGGCAAGGCACTGGCAGCGGTGATCATGCGCTCAAAAGTCTCTCGAGCAACGACGGGATCGCGGTAGCCGGCATCAGGCAGGCCAATGCGCCCAACGACGACATTGGATGTGTCAAAGCCAGGATCTACGTGAGACACAAGCAGAGCGCTGCGAATCAAAAGTCCCGCACCAATCATGAGTACAAGCGCCAGGGCAACTTCCGCGACTACCAAGAGGCTGCGAACACGATCGCGGTTACCACCCACAACACCGGAGGCTGTCTTGAACACTTCATTCAGGCGTGTCGACGCGGAGCGCAGCGCCGGAGCCAGCCCAAACAAAAAGCTGGAAAGAAGTGCAACACCACACGCGAACGCAAGCGTGCTCGCGTCAATACGAGATTGATCCAGTCGCGGCATCTCGGCGGGACCATGGGCAACAATCCAGGAAACAGCCCAATAGGCGAGCAATACCCCTACACCGCCACCAGCCAGCCCAAGCACGATATTTTCTACAAGAAGCTGCCTCACGATGCGATTCGGCGAAGCGCCAAGTGCGGCGCGCAAGGCGATTTCTTTTTGGCGCGTGCGCGAGCGTGCCAGCTGCAGATTCGCAATATTCGCGCAGGCAATCAAAAGCAAAAACCCAACCGCCGCGAGCATCAGCCGGAGCCTCAGGCGCTGGTCGCCTAGTAGCGCGCTTGCCAGCGGCTGAATGCGGAAGCTGCGATCGGCGTCATCCAGCGGATACTGCTTCTGGAGACGCTGAGCGATTATCTCGAGCTCGGATTGTGCTTGTGCCATTGAGATTCCGGGCTTGAGACGCGCCATCACGTCCAGGTAATGGTCGTCGTGTTCCGCAAGCTGCGCGGGAGTAAAAGCAGCGGGAATCCAAAGATTGCTATTGCTTAATAACGGATCGAAGCTCTTCGGCATCACGCCGACAACCACGGTTGGCAGGCCGTTGATGCGAATAGGCTTGCCAATGATGGCGGGATCAGCGTTAAGACTGGTGCGCCAGAATCGCTCACCAATGACGACGACTGGCGCATGGCCGGGCGTATCTTCTTCGGGTGTGAACACACGTCCAGCGATCGGCGGTACGCCAAATGTCGCAAAGTAATTGAAGGTTACGATTGCGCCATCGACGCGTTCGGGAATGTCCTTAGTTTGCAGATTAAAGCTCGCATCGTGTGAACTGCTGACCTCCGTATAAGAGCTACTTTGCTTCTCGATGTCGTTGAAATTGCCAACGGAGACATCGACGCCTGAGCCCCTCCACTGCTCCTGCAGGAGCACCACACGGGAGGAGTCTTGAATAGCCAGTGGCCGCAGAAGGACCGCGTTGACCACACTGAATATAGCCGTCGTCGCGCCTATACCCAACGCCAAGGTAAGTACCGCAACAACTGCAAAGCCAGGACTCTTTCGCAGAACGCGCTGCCCGTAACGAAGATCTTGCAACAGTTCATCAAGAAAACTGACGCCGCGCGCTTCCCTGCTTTCTTCTTTTACGCGCTCGACGCCGCCAAATTCAATGCGGGCTCGCCGCATGGCTTCCTCCCTCGTCATTCCGCCGCGCATGAGGTGGTCAGCCCGTGCTTCGATATGGAATCGCAGCTCCGCGTCCATCTCGCTCTCCATCAGAGAACGGCGCAGCGTTGTGTGGAACCAAGAACGAAAACGGCTCCATAACGTCATACTTCCTCCGGCTCTGTTCCCAGGATTCCTGCGATGACGTCGGCCATGCTGTTCCAGTTTTCGGTTTCTGCTTGTAGCCGGCGCTTCCCTGCCGCAGTGAGCGTGTAATATTTCGCTTTGCGCTTGTTCTCCGACTCGCCCCATTCGCTGGCGATCCAGCCTTGGTGTTCGAGGCGATAGAGCGCGGGATAGAGCGAGCCTTGCTGGATTTCGAGGCGGTCTTTTGAGATTTGCTGGATACGGAGAAGAATGCCGTAGCCGTGGAGAAGACCGAGCGAAACGGCTTTAAGTATGAGCATATCGAGCGTGCCTTGCAGAAGGTCGAGTTGTTTGTCCATGCGCGGCGGGGAGACAGGCCGAGGCCAATTCCCCTCTTCTCCTAGATCAACTAGGAATGTAAGCCGACTCTCCTAGGCTGTCAAGGAGAGAATTGGGTCAGGCAACCACGGCACTAGGCGCACTGTTTGCCAATGCGTGTCGGTGCGAAGAGCGGTGACATCAAGTTCCGGAATAGAGAAACAGAGGTTGGCGAATTACGCGGTGTCTTCGGGCGCCCACGCCGAGTGGTCTTCGCCAAGTTGGACTTCGAGGTAGCCTTCAGCCGGGAGGACATCCACGGGCAAGCCGCAATGCCATAGGGCGACACCAAGCCTGAGCTTTGTCTGTCCTTTCAGGCTGAGCTCGCTGCGATCGATGGCCACTTCAAGTATCCGATCAAAGGAAGCTTCCGCAACGCTCTTGGGATTGAGAAGGCAAAGGCGTCCCTTCTCTACAGCGAATTCCTGCAAGTGGCCGCGCATGAGCTTCACTACGATGTTGATTTCTTCGGCGGTACTGATGGTAATCCGAAATTCGCAATCTTCAAGTTCTCCTAGAAGATCGAGAAATGGGTCCACACGGACACAAAAGCGATCCTCTTCGAAACCATAACGTAATTCATGAAGATAGAATGTGCGGCCATGCATGGCGCCACCGCGCCGCTCCGGCGAATACAAACCGGCGCCGAGCCATTCGAAGTAGGAAGTGTCTCTCCCGTCCACGGCGATCTTCAGAAAGCTCGTCGGCGCCAGTTGCAACGCATGCTCCGGCTGACGCTTGATGGGCTTCGCCAATTCTTGCGGAGCGACTTGTCCGAGAGCCAAGTAAACCGCAGTCAGATGTTTTCGATACAGCGCGTCAAACTCCGCATCGTTAGCCGTGCTGTGTTCCGGACCGTACCACCAACACCAATCGCTCCCCTCCGCGGCCAGCAGGGATTCCATCGCTTCCTTCAACGCAGTTTCTGTCGGTGCCCCGTCGCGGCCTTGCTTCAGCGCGTCCGCGGCCTTCCCATAGGCTTCGCGGGCGTCCCAAAGCAGTTCCCATGCGGCCACGTCTTCGCTGTGGCCGATCCACACATCGAAATTGGCGCTAATCCAGGAAGCGGGGAAAATTCCGGGATTCGTCGGAATATCGCCGGCGGCGGCGATCGCTTCCGTGGCCGTGAGGGCTCGAAAATCCTGATCACTCTGGATTCGGCCATAAAACTCGCGCAAGAACTCGCGCCCATTCCCCGGATAGTATTCCCAGGCATTTTCGCCATCCAAAAACAAGCAGACCGTAAGTGGTTGCGAACTCTGCACGCGTTCCCCAACCTCTCGCAAACGTCCGTGTAAATCAGCAGCGGCAGCTTTGCCGTCCATGCGGCTATAAACAAATCCGATGAGATCGGAAAGATGATGATCGCGGAACAATCCTGTCATTGGTTTGCCGCTGAGCTGCACGCGCAGCGGCTGGTAGAGACGGTCCGCATTGGCAGGCACGCCCTTGGTATCGCGAAAGAATCCCGCGTTTAAAGTTCTGCCGAGAACGCCTTCATCGGTCCCAAACCACTGAAAACCTTCCTCGGCGGCGATAGTCAAAGCCTGATCGGAAACCGACCCTTCGGAAGGCCAGAGTCCGACTGGCTTCACGCCGAACACGCGCTCGTGATATTCGCATGCGCGCCGCAACTGTTCGCGCGCATCCTCCGGATGGCGGTAGGCACGCCGCGGCAGAGGCGTGCTGGGATTGGCCACTCGTGCGATATCCGAATCGCAGATTAGCGGAAGGATGGGGTGGTAAAACGGCGTGGTGCTGAGTTCAATCTGGCCCGTCTGCGCCACCGCGCGGTACTCCGGCAAAACCAAACCGAGCAATTCCAACTGCTTCGCCCGTAGCGCGGCTTTGTCTTTTTCCGTGAACTCTTTCCCTTTGCTCGCGAGACGGCTGACCACTGAATCTTTCTCGAACCAGGTTTCCTCCATCCAAGCCAATTGCGAAAGCAATTGTAGGTCGCGCCAGTCACGCTGAGTAAAAGAAACCTGCGCCTGTGCTCCGCCGGCCGGCTGCGACCATTCATACAACTCCACAAAACGCGGCCATCGAGACATCAGCCGTTCATGATTCACTTGAAATGCCCGAGCCAGGATCTCTGCCTTGTCTTCCCGCGTTAAGTCATCAGCGGGCTTAAATGCCAGCGAGAACCATGGCTCGTTGAATTCTCCGCTCGCATATTCCTCGAGCTGCATCCCGAGCGAAGGCACAACATTGAAAGTGGCGTGAAACTTCGGGAATTCCTTGAGCATCGCCACCATGCCCCAATAATCCTTCAGCGCGTGAAGCCGCGTCCACGCCAGCACATACCGGCCAGTTTCCGGGTCCCGGTATTGTGGCTGATGCATGTGCCACAAAAGCACCACATGCACGCGATTCATCGCGACTCTCTTTCCCGTTCTACTGGCGAGGCCGTGTTACACTCACGGTTTGCGTTATGCGCATCCTGGACCGCTATATTGTTCGTGAAGTTTTTCGTCACGCATTCCTCGGACTCGCCGTATTCACATTCGTTTTCTTTGTGCCCAAGCTTGTTCAACTGATGGAGCTGTTTGTCCGTCATAGCGGTTCAGGCGCCCAAATTTTCGAACTATTTCTCTGCATATTTCCCGCTGTCTTCACCTTTACGCTCCCCATGGCCGTGCTGATCGGCGTGCTCCTCGGACTTGGACGCATGTCCGCGGATAGCGAAATCATCGCTCTAACTGCGCTCGGTATCGGCCGCCGCCGCATTCTTCTACCCGTGGGCGTTCTCGCCGTCACCGGGGCTCTCGTCACGCTCTGCATGACGCTTTGGCTTGGGCCGATGGCGTATCACAAATACCGCAGCCTCGAGACCGATCTGCTCGCTTCCCAAGCCTCTTTCGCGGTGCAGCCCCGCGTCTTCGACGAGCGCTTCCCCAAGCTGGTTCTGTACGTCAACGACGTGTCTGCCAGCGGCACGCAATGGCACGGCGTATTTCTCGCTGAAGCCGGAGGAGAGAACGGCTCGCAACTCACCCTGGCGGAGAATGCGATTGTAATTGCCGAACCGAAAGAGGGCAAGCTGGAGCTTCACTTAAAGGGCGGCAGCACGCACGAATTTTCGCGAGAAGATCCTGACCGGTACTCCGTGACTTCGTTTGGACAAAGCGACTGGCCGCTCGAAGTGAACGGTCTCGTGCCCGCGCAGCCTCGCGAACTTAGCAATTCCGAGCGTTCTCTGCGAGAGCTGCTGGACTCCCACGATGCCAACTGGCGCGAGGCACGCGTGGAATTGCACCGCCGCCTCGCCTTTCCCGTGGCGTGCCTGGCCTTCGCCCTGATTGCCGTACCACTCGGCGCTCAGCCTCGACGCGGCGGTCGAGCGGCTGGTTCGCTGATCGCGGTCATCATCATCGCTTCGTATTACCTGCTTACGGTGATTGGAGCTGGCCTCGCGCGCCAAGGGACGCTGCCTCCCTCTGCGGGGATTTGGGGCGCCAATATTTTGCTCGCGATTCTTGGCCTGGCGCTGCTTCCCCGCATGGAGCAATTCCGCGGTGAAAGTCGCTGGATGACTCCTATGGTCCGTTTTCGAAGCTGGGGCAGGCTGCTACGCCGCCGCAAAGCACGCGCGCAAGCGGCACTCGTCGCCCGCATTCCCAACGGCCTGGCAGAGCCTCTTGAAAACGGCGTCCAGACAAGCGGCAGCTTCCCTCGCTTGATGGATATGTACCTCTTGCGTCGCTTCTTCTTTCATTTCGCTCTGCTAATGGCGGCCTTCATCTTCTTGTTCGAAGCCTTTACTTTCTTTGAGCTTCTCGACGACATCGCTCGCCACAAGGTGCCCTTTCTCGTTGTTGTCGACTATTTCCGTTACCTGACGCCCTTTCTGGTTTATAACCTCGCTCCGCTTGGAGCGCTCGTCGCCGTCCTCGTAACTCTCGGCGTGATGAGCAAAAACAACGAAATCGTAGCCTGCAAAGCGAGCGGCATTAGCCTCTACCGCCTCGCCGTACCTCTGCTTTTCGGCGGTCTGGCACTTGCCGGAAGCATGATCGTCCTGGATGAAACCTATCTACCCTACGCCAACCAGCGTCAGGACGCTCTGCGCAACCAGATCAAGGGTCGCCCGGCGCAAACATACGCTCGTCCGCAGCGCTGGATTTTTGGCAATGACGAAAAAATCTACAACTACGACCTGTTTGATCCCACGCAGAACCTCTTTGGTGGCCTCAGCGTTGTGGAGCTCGACCCCGCGACGTTCCAAATGCGGCGGCGCGTTTTTGCCACGCGGGCCACGTGGTCCGATTCTCAGAAAGTGTGGGTTCTCGAAGGCGGCTGGGTGCGCGATTTCGCCGACGGCACCATCACTCGATACGAGCGCTTCCCGGTCACTTCGCTGCCTGAACTTTCCGAGCCACCCAGTTATTTCAATCGCGAGGTCCGCCAGGCTTCCCAAATGAGCTGGGGAGCGCTGCGGCGATATATTGAGGGGCTGCGTAAAGCGGGCTTTGACGTCGCCAACTTAACCGTGCAATGGCACGTCAAGCTGGCCTTCCCGCTCATCGCTCCCACCATCATGTTGCTTGCGATACCTTTCGCGCTCTTGGTCGGCACGCGCGGCGCAATCGGCGGTGTGGCGTTGGGGGTTGCCATAGGAATCGTTTACTGGACGGCCGCGCGTCTGCTCGAGGCCATGGGTGGCGTCGGCCAGCTTCCCCCGTTTCTCGCCGCATGGTCGACTGACATTACTTTCTTTTTTCTCGGCCTCTATTTTTTCTTTAAAATGCCCACATAAAAAAGAAGCCGCCGGATCGCAGACTTTACTTTACTTCACTTGTCTGCACGCCGACGGCTTCAAGTATTACTTCAGTTTCAGATTGTTGAATTTATTCGATCACTTCCCCTTCTGTTTCTTCGATTGCTCTTCTTCAACCACTGCTTGAGCTGCCGCAAGTCGCGCCACCGGTACTCGGAATGGCGAGCAACTCACATAAGTCAGTCCCGTGCGATGGCAGAACTTCACGCTGTCCGGGTCGCCTCCATGTTCCCCGCAGATGCCCAACTTGATCCCGGGTCGTGTTTTGTTTCCCTTCGTAACCGCCATCTCGATCAGTTGCCCAACACCCGCCTGATCGATGGTAGCGAACGGATTCTTTTTCACGATCTCCAATTCCTGGTAAGGCCCAAGGAAAGATCCAGAATCGTCGCGGCTCATGCCTAGGCAGGTCTGCGTCAAGTCGTTGGTGCCAAAGCTGAAGAACTCAGCCGTCTGCGCGATCTCATCAGCCGTCAGTGCGCCACGCGGAACCTCGATCATCGTGCCAACCAGGTAACTCAGTTTTACACCCTTTTCTTTCCTTACCTCGCTTGCAATCCGATGAACAACCTCAACCTGCAGATCCAGTTCTTTCTTAAAGCCAACGAGCGGAATCATGACTTCGGGGTTTACCTTAATCCCAGCCTTCTGAACCTCCGCCGCCGCTTCGAAAATGGCGCGCGACTGCATCTCCGAAATTTCGGAGTAGACAATTCCCAGTCGGCAGCCTCGGAATCCGAGCATTGGGTTAAACTCATGTAGTTCTTTAACTCTCTGTTTTACTTTTTCAACCGGCACTCCCATCTTCTTTGCAAGAGCACTCTGCGCGGCATCATCATGAGGCAAGAACTCGTGTAGTGGCGGGTCAAGGAACCGGATAGTCGCAGGATATCCCTTCAGCTCTTTAAATATTCCGACGAAGTCTTCCCTCTGATACGGCAGTATCTTCTTAAGTGCGACCTGCCTGTGTTCCTTGGTGTCCGCCAAAATCATCTCTCGCATGGCGTCAATGCGATTGCCTTCAAAAAACATGTGCTCGGTACGGCAGAGGCCGATGCCAACGGCACCGAACGCTACCGCATGAGCCGTCTGTTCCGGCGTGTCGGCATTCGTGCGGACCGACATGCGCGTGACCTTGGCGCACCAATCCATCAGCTTCTTGAAGTTTTGAAATGTCTGGCTCTTGCTTCCATCGAGGGATTTCTCAATCAATACTTGAACGATCTCGGACGCCGCCGTGGGTATTTGGCCTGCATAGACTTCGCCGGCAGTCCCATTGATCGAAAGGAAGTCTCCTTCCTTATATGTTGTTCCATCGACAGTCATCGTCTTGGCCGCGTAATCAATCTGCAGCACCGCCGCTCCGCAGACGCAAACCTTGCCCATCTGGCGAGCAACGAGAGCCGCGTGTGAACTGACGCCGCCCTTCGCCGTGAGAATCCCCTCGGCCGCGATCATTCCACGCAAATCTTCCGGAGAAGTCTCATTGCGAACGAGAAGGACCTTTTCTCCCTTTTCCGCCGCCGCGACGGCGCGGTCCGCGTTCATATACATCCTGCCTGCAGCTGCCCCGGGGCCAGCTGGCAGTCCCTTGGCGATCACTTTGGCAGCCGCAACCGCCTTGCGATCAAAGATAGGCGCCAGCACTTGTTCGAGCTGATCAGCAGGTACCCTTCGGATAGCGGTCTTCCAATCGATCAGCTTCTCCTTTTCCATTTCAACGGCGACACGGACGGCCGCTAGTCCTGTCCGCTTACCATTGCGCGTCTGAAGCATGAAAACCTTGCCCTCTTGGATAGTGAATTCGAAGTCTTGCATGTCCTTAAAGTGTTTCTCTAACGTTTGGCGAATCTTCTCCAATTCGTTGAACGCCTTAGGCAGATAATTTTTCAGCTGCGCAACTGGCTCAGGCGTGCGCACACCCGCCACCACATCTTCTCCTTGCGCATTGATGAGAAACTCGCCATAGAAAACCTTCTCTCCGGTCGCCGGATCGCGCGTAAACGCCACGCCGGACCCCGACTTGTCGCCCGTATTCCCGTAGACCATCGCCTGTACGTTTACGGCCGTGCCCCACTCCGAAGGAATGTTGTACTTGCGACGGTACACGATGGCACGATCGTTCATCCACGAACCAAACACGGCGCCCACCGCACCCCAAAGTTGCTTCCAGGCGTCCTGGGGAAACTCTTTCCCGCTGCGTTCCTTGATCAGTTTCTTGAAGCGAACGACCAACTCCTGAAGATCTTGTACCGTCAACTTCGGGTCATCGACGTCGGCGTGATACTTCTCGTGCTTTAACTCGTGAATGACGACCTCAAAAGGCTCGTGGTCCTCGTCCGGACGCTTTTGCACGCCCATGACGACATCTCCGTACATCTGAATAAACCTGCGGTAACAGTCCCACGCGAACCGTTCATTTTTTGTAGCTTTGCCCAGAGTGAGCACCGTCTCATCGTTCAAGCCCAGGTTCAAAATCGTATCCATCATGCCTGGCATCGAATCCCGTGCACCGGAGCGGACCGAGACCAGCATCGGCATGGCCTTGTTGTCGCCAAACTTCGTGCCCATGATCTTTTCCACGCGCGCGACCGCCTTGCGAACTTCCGCATCGAGCGACTTCGGGTAGGTCTTCTTGTTTGCGTAAAAGTAAGTGCAAACTTCTGTCGTGATGGTGATGCCAGGAGGCACCGGCAAGCCAATCCGGCTCATCTCCGCAAGACCGGCGCCCTTCCCGCCCAAGAGCGCGCGCTGTGTTCCGTCACCTTCCGCTTTACCTGCTCCGAAAAAATAGACCCATTTAGCCACTGTGTTCCTCGCTTGTCGTTTTTTGGATTTTGAAAACTTTGCAGCGATTACCAATCTTCATGGCGGCCGGAAAAACGTGTCGGCACGCCGACTCAATCTGCTCATTCAAAACTTAAAGCAAAAGTTTATGTTCTCTATCTGCGCTCCTCGCCACCCAACTCCGAGAAATCCGCGATCGTCGTGAACTCTCTCAGTATTTCTGAAAGCAATGCCAGACGATTTTTCCGCACAGCTTCATTCTCCGCCATCACCATAACGCCTTCAAAGAAGTCGTCCACCGCTTTGCGAAGCCCTGCAATGACTTCAAGTGCTTCTTGATATTTCCCTGCGCGCTTCTCTGCCTGTACTTTCGCGGCAGCCGAACGAACTGCAGAGAAAAGTTCGCGTTCTACGCCACTCTCAAACAAATCAGTCTGGATTCCTGGACCATTCTCCTTCTTGAAATTCGACTTCTCGAGAATATTCCGGATGCGTTTGAAAGATACCGCCAGCGGTTCGAAGTTCTTGGACTTGCGAATGGCCTTGAGCGCGATGAGCCGTTTGTGCGCATCCACCAGATCATCGACTCCCGCGCGAAAGACGGCATTGACCTCGTCGTAGCTGAACTTCTCTCTCTCTCTCAGCACGAACTTCGCTCGGTCCAGCAGGAAGTCAAGAACCTGTGTCTCTTGCTCGGGAGTGACTCCGCGCTTCGGAGGATTCGTCAGCAAAGCTTTGGCGGCCGCGCCAACGGCCAGGGACATCGAAACCGGCACCTTCCGCTCCAGGATAATCTTCACAATCCCCAAAGCCGCACGCCGCAATGCATAAGGATCGCTCGATCCCGTGGGCACCAATCCGACAGCGAAGCACCCGACAATAGAGTCAAGCTTATCGCCCAAAGCGACGGCACAGCCGGTCAGGTTTCTCGGAATAGGATCCTCAAGACCGACCGGGCGATAGTGATCGTAAATCGCATCGGCGACGTCATCTGGTTCGCCCTGCGCGCGCGCGTAGAGTCCGCCAACAATTCCCTGCAGCTCGGTAAACTCGCGAACCATTTCCGTTGCCAGGTCGCACTTGGAAAGTTCCGCCGCCCGATCCGCCTCCGCCACATGCGCTTGCATCAAGCCACTGTTAAACCATTGCTCGGAAAGCCAGCGCGCAATCGCTCGCACGCGTTCCACTTTGTCGCGGTAACTCCCCAGCCGCGATTCGTATGTGACGCGTTCCAATTTCGGCAAATAGTCGGCGAGCCGACATTTCTGATCCGACTCCCAAAAAAATTGCGCATCCGCCAGCCGAGCCCGCAACACACGTTCGTGTCCGGCGCGCACCAAACCCTTCGGATCTTTAGGAAGATTAATGACCGCCAGAAAATGCGGCGCCACTTCCCCGCCGCGCTTCTCCACCGCAAAATACTTTTGATGGCCCCGCATTACCGTGATCAAGATCTCGTCAGGTAGAGCCAGATAAGCTGGATCGAAATCCCCTTCGAGCACGCTCGGGCATTCATTTAGATAAGTCACTAGCCGCAGCAGTTCCGCGTCTTCGTGGATCCGGTATCCTGCCCTCTTTGCATGAGCCGCCAGTTCCTTGGAAATCTTCTCTCCGCGCTCCGCAGGACGGACAATCACTCCGTTCGCCCCCAATTTCTTCTCGTAGTCCGCGAAGTCTTTGACGCGCAGCGGCCCTTTGCCGAGAAAACGGTGACCCCACGTCGTGTCCCCCGCTGTAACACCCGCAAACGAAAACTTCAACGGTTTGCCATTCACGATGGCAACGATCCAGCGAATCGGGCGAATGAATCGAGCCCCATCAATCCCCGTCCACGTCATCGACCTGGGCCAGGACAAATCATGAATCACTCGAGGAAGGATTTCGTTCAGTACCTGCTCCGCTGTCCGTCCACGCTTCACTTGCTTGGCGGCCAAGTACTCGCCCTTGGGAGTCTTCACTATATAAAGGTCCTTCAGCGAAAGCCCCTGCTTCTCTGCAAAGCTATGCGCCGCGCGCGTCGGCTCGCCAACGGCATCGTATGCCACTGACTTCGGCGGCCCGGTCACCTCGTTCTCAACGTCGGCCTGCTTCTCGCGCAGACCACTGACATGCGCGACCAACCGGCGAGGTGCGCTGAAAGTCTCCACGCTTACTCCGTCGGATAAATTCTCGGCGGCCAGCAGCTTTTCCAAAATTGCGCGCAGGTCCTCTTCAGCTTTGGGCAACATCCCCGCCGGAATTTCTTCACTTCCAACTTCAAGCAATACTTCAACTCTCTTTTCGATCACTTTATCCTTGGCCCGCTTCATCCGCGCACCTCACGGCGCACAGCAGGCCCGCCAATCTGTTCGAGATATGCCGCAGCAGCCCGACAAGCCAGCGTTCGCACGCGTGCCATAAGCGCGGCGCGTTCCGTGGTCGAGATGACGCCTCGCGCATCCAGCAAGTTAAAAAGGTTGGAGCACTTCAGGCAATGGTCATACGCCGGAAGCAGAGGATACATCGCCTGCTCCCTCCCCGCCGTCGTGGGGAAACCGTCGAGCAGCTCCTTGGCTTGCTTCTCGTGCAACTCAAACTCGGCGCGGATTGCTTTGGCATCACTGCGATTGAAGCTGTACTCCGAGAACTGCTGCTCCTCGGCGAGCCGAATCTCTCCGTAGGTCTTGTCCGCCGACCACCGCAAATCGTAAACGCTCGTAGCATCCTGCAGGAACTGGCAGATGCGTTCCAGTCCATAAGTCAGTTCCACGGAGATAGGATCGAGGTCGATGCCCCCGCTCTGCTGAAAATAAGTGAACTGAGTAATTTCCAAACCGTCCAGCAGCACTTGCCACCCAATCCCCCAAGCCCCCAGCGTAGGCGACTCCCAGTTGTCTTCCTCGAACCGAATATCATGCTCCTTCAAAGTAATCCCAATGGCCGCGAGACTTTCTAGATAAAGATCCTGAACGTCCGCGGGAGAAGGTTTCAGAATGACTTGAAATTGCGTGTGCTTATAAAGCCGGTTGGGATTCTCACCATATCTTCCGTCGGCGGGCCGACGACTGGGCTGCGCGTACGCAACGCGATACGCTGCCGGTCCCAGCACGCGCAGAAAAGTTTCCGGATGCATTGTGCCCGCGCCAACCTCCACGTCGTATGGCTGCTGCAGAACACATCCCTGCTTCACCCAAAAATGCGAGAGCTTCAAAACCAAATCTTGAAAGTTTAGCCCAACTGTTTTTTTCTCAAGTTTTACTTTAGCTATCAAGTCGTCTCCAAAAGCCTTCGAGTAGCCAGCGGCTTCTCCGTGTGATGCTCAATCCAGTTCAGCGAAGCCTCTCGCAATTCCGCCGCAGGGTGCACCATCGCCGGAAGAAATTCTATCTTGTCGAGTTTCTCCCCGGCAAATCGCTCCGCAAGTTTCCGTGCCTCCAAATGCAGAGGACGCATCCCGCCTCGCCGGCACTTCTCGCAAAGCAGTCCCGCTTCCCACGGTGCATGGAAAGCCGCTTGCGCTCCAAACGCTGTGCCGCAAGCAGCGCATCGATCAAACTGCGGGAGCCAACCGCCCAAGCGCACGCTCCAAAACGCAAAGTAACTCAAGGGCAACTGCCACGCACCGGTCCGTTCGATTTCCCGAACCGTCAGCAACAGAAGCCGGAACATGGATTCCGCCGTTTCATGCTCCGGAAGAACTTGCTCCGACACTTCACTCACAACCGCCAACCCCGTGCTCAGCTCGTAATCGCTCTGCGACTTATTAAAAGATTCGAGCAGCTCGCACTGCTGGATGCGCACCAGGTCCCGCGTCTCTTTTTCGATATACCAAAGCTGTACGTGGGACAGGATCTCCAGCGTCGATCCATAGCGATTCTTTATCCGCCGCGCTCCCGCCGCCACCCCGCGCATCCGCCCCGATGTCCGCCCGAAAAAACTCACCAGGCGGTCCGCCTCTCCCAGCGAGAAGGTCTTCAAGATGATGGCTTCCGTTTCCCTGGCAGGCATGGGCTGTCGGCGCGCCGACGCTGCGCCGGACACATTGCAGAACGACATGCAGAGTCACGACCGATTCGCAGGCACACGCAGAACTAATTTAATTACCACACACGCTCTCGTCGCGCAATGCTTACATAGCAACTCGCAGAAAAACCGCGCGCCATCATCCCGCAAAAACGCATCCTCAACACGCATGTGGAGTGCGGCAGCTCTGCTGCCGCTTTTCCCGATGACGCCCACAACTCCACATTTTGCGAGCGTCAATACTCGGGACGCTGAGCATCTTTAGCGCGCGCAAACCGCCCTGCCAGATTCTGTTAACCAACCCCAAGCCGCACCTAAAATTATCGGACGCACAAATCCCTCTCATCGCCCTTTGCATTTCTCCCCTCTTCCGATACCCTGCACCACTACCCTATGCGCGCCAAACGTTTCGACATCCTCGGCATCGGCGAAAACGCCACCGACACCGTCCTCCAACTTCCCCAGTTCCCAACCCTCGGCTCCAAAGTAGAGATGCTCGGCGCCCGAATCATGCCCGGCGGCCAAGTCGCCACCGCACTCATCGCCTGCCAGCGGTGGGGGCTCCGCACCCACTACGTCGGCGCCGTCGGCGACGACCATGCCGCTGAACTTCACCGCCGCGAACTTCACCGCACCGGCGTCCACAGCGACCTCGCCCAAATCCCGCGAACGCTCAGCCAAATGTCCTTCGTCCTTATTGATACCAGTTCAGGCGAGCGCACCATTGTATGGAGGCGCGATCCCCGCCTCGCCGTCTCACCCACTTTCCTGCAAAGAGCATGGATCACTTCGGCGCGCCTGCTGCACGTCGACGGTCACGACCCCGCCACGACCAGCGTCGCCGCCTCCTGGGCTCGCGCGTCCGGCATCCCGGTAGTAGCCGATCTGGACCACATGACTCCAGGGCTGCTGCGCCTGCTTCCCTTCGTCGATTTCCCTGTCACCTCGAAAGAATTCCCGGTCGACGCTACTGGTGAGAAGAACCTACTTAAAGCGTTACCTCAACTTCGGCGCAAGTACGGCTTTCGCACCATCTGCGCAACGCTCGGCGTAAATGGCGCGCTCGCTTGGGACGGCAGCCGCTTCTGGTATGCTCCCTCTTATAAGGTCCGCGTAGTGGACACCACGGGAGCCGGCGATCTTTTTCACGCCGCCTTTTCTTACGGGATTCTTCACGCATGGGACCTGCAACGCATTCTGGACTTCGCCTGCGCTGCCGCCGGCCTGAATTGCGAAACACTGGGAGCCCGCGGCGGCATCGCCGCCCTTCCCAGAGTAAAGGGGCTCCTCCGCAAAGGAATCCGCAATCGTGCGCTATTCTCCAAAGCGCAGCTTGATCGCGCCGCTGCAGACGCCCTGCGCAAGAAGCGCGCCTAGCATCCATGATGCGGCCTGCTTATCATCAAGACGAAGACTTGCTCCCGACACGCTAGCGAATGTTCATTCCTCTCAAAGACCTAAATCCTCGCCGGACCTACCCGGTCATCAACACGCTTCTCATTTTGTCGAACGTCATCGTCTTTCTCTACCAGCTCACAATGACGCCACGTCAATACCAAGCCTTCGAACTGGCCAATGCCACCATCCCCAACCACATCCGCCTCGCCCTCAACGGCCACGGCAGTCTCGAAGCTGCCTTCCTGCCCATTCTCACCAGCATGTTCATGCACAGCGGCTTACTTCACATCGCCGGAAACATGCTCTTCCTCTGGATCTTCGGCGACAATGTGGAAGATTACTTCGGCCACCTTCCCTACCTTCTCTTCTATCTCGTTTGCGGCATCGGCTCCGGCCTCGCCCATATTGTCTTCAACTACCATTCTTCCTTGCCCGCCCTCGGAGCCAGCGGCGCTATCTCCGGCGTCATGGGCGCCTACATCGTTCTTTACCCGCGAGCGCAGGTCCTGACGCTTGTCTTTATTTTCTTCATCCCGATCCCGGCCTTCATCATTTTGGGTTACTGGTTCCTGCTTCAATTCTTCGCCGGTGTAAGTACCGTCGGCGCGTCGGCGACAGGAGGCGTCGCTTGGTGGGCACACATTGGCGGATTCCTAATGGGAATGTTGATCACCGGACTGACTCTGGGAGACCGAAAGCAAAACGTGAACTATTCTTAGAGTGCGTCGGTATGCGCGCCGACACTTGAAGTCCTGCTTTAAGTGATGTTATTGGGCTTTACCGGCGAACTCTGCCAACCAATTTGCGACTTCAACCGTTTGTTTAACTCCACCAAGATCGGGCGTAACAAAATTTTCTTTCAACGCAGCCCTCACGCCCTCGCGTAGTACTTGAGCTTCCTTCTTCCAGTCCAGAAAATCGAGCATCATCGCCGAAGCCAACACCGATCCAAACGGGTTCGCGATCCCCTTCCCAGCGATATTCGGCGCAGACCCATGAACGGGCTCAAACAATGAAGTCCTGCCGGGATGAATATTCCCCGAAGGTGCCAGTCCGAGCCCGCCGGCCAACTGAGCCCCCAGGTCGCTTACGATGTCCCCAAACAGGTTGCACGTCACAATCACGTCAAACTGCGACGGGTCGCGCACAATCTCCATGCACAGCGTGTCAATATAAAGGTGCCGCGACTCAATCTTCGGATACTCCTGCCGTACTTCCTTGAACACCCGCTGCCAAAGGTCATGTGCAAACGTCATCGCGTTCGACTTGTCGCTCATGCAAACGCGCTTCAACCCATTCTGCCGGGCATAGTCGTAGGCATACCGGATAATCCGCTCGACGCCCTTTCGCGAGTTAACGTCTTCCTGCACGGCAATCTCGTCCGTAGTCCCCTTCTTAAAGAACCCGCCCACGCCCACATACAGCCCTTCCGTGTTCTCCCGGAAGACCATCAACTGGATGTCCTTTACGGTGCGATCGCGCAGGGGCGTCAATCGGTCATGCAGCAGCTCAACAGGCCGCGCATTCACATATAGGTCCAGCTTGAAGCGAAGCCCCAGCAAAATGTCCGCCGCGTGCTGGTTGGAAGGAACCCTCGGATCGCCCAAAGCCCCAAACAGCACAGCGTCGAACTCGTCCCGCAGCATCTCCACCGCCCCCGCAGGCAAGCTCACGCCGTCCTTCAAGTACCTATCTGCCCCCCAATCAAATTCCACGAATTCCAGCGGTCGCTTTGCCGGCGCCGTCACCGCCCGAATCACCTTCACCGCCTCCGGCGTCACTTCCTTCCCAATCCCGTCCCCCGGAATCACCGCAATACGCGCAGCTTCCCCGCCCCATCGCAAAGGCATTTTGCCACTCGGATTAGTCGGTTTCGTCGTCATGCGAAGAATATGGCCTATCAGCGCTGAGCAGCTTCTACTCCAAGCGCACCTTTCGTGAGCAAGACTTGGCGAGACTCGGCAAACTAACACGCCCCACAAATCAGGTCAACGCGACAGGACGCCCGGCAGTGGGTCAGTTTCCGGTTACGGCGTTTGGACGTAGCCGCCCGGCGGCGGACGCTTCGCGTGAGGTAGTGGAGTGTTTGTTGCTCGATGGCTTGAGATAAGTTTTGGGTCACAAGGAGGTCCCTGTGACCCATCTCAGAAAAATAATGCTGGAAGAACTCCAGCGTCGTAATTACGCACAACATACCACACGTTCCTACATCCGCACAGTCGAGGATTTTGCTCGACACTTTCACTGTTCCCCGGATCGCTTAGGCCCTCGACACATTCGCGAATACCAAGCGGATCTATTTGAGAAGCGCAAGTTGTCGCCGAGCAGTGTCGCGGTCCGTCTGGCAGCCTTAAGGTTCTTTTACTGTAAGACGCTCAAGAGAGCCTGGAGCATCGCCGACACTCCCTATCCGAAAGGGGCCCATCGCCTGCCAGCGATCCTCAGCCAGGAAGAAGTTGCTCAACTCATTCAGGCCGCCAGCACTTCCTTCCATCGCACCCTGCTGCAGAACAGTCTTGGCACGGCTTAACGCCGCTCCTTCCCACCATTGAATTTGCATAGGGCCCGCGTCCACCGCAACCACGGGCGGCCACGTCCAAACGGCTTTACCGGACGCGCGCAGAGCTCCCTGCCTCCGTTCACTCCTCACCGAGAACGCGCGTCCGGTAAAGCACTAGCGTTTACCAGCACTAGCGTTTACCAGGAGTTACCCTGCCAGAGGACCCGCCGTCTGCGCGAGAGTGTTGCTACGAAACGGCCATGGAATCATCCTTCCACCTGTGTGCCAAATTGAACAGAATAATCTCGGTTTTGATGCAATGTTGGGAGATGCTCACGAAGAGCGCGCAGAAAAAGTCATGGGAAGCCACATTAGCCGGAGTCAAGAACGAAATGGCAATCCCGCAGATGGCCGAATCCGCACGGCATACAATATCCCGGCAGAGGTGGGGGTCCAATCAATCCGTGAGATCTAACACAAAGGCCTTACCTAAAATCTCATTCGATTTGAACGGAGTAGTCACACGGAATGAAAGCTTCGCGCCAGGAGCGACTATTTTCTCTCAAGGTGATATTGCCGAGACGCTCATGTACATTCAAGCGGGCCGCGTCAAACTCTCCGTGGCCTCCAAAAATGGCAAAGAAGCAATTGTCGCCATTCTGGGGCCAGGCGAATTTCTAGGTGAAATGTGCCTCGGAAGTCGGAGCATTCGTATGGGAACCGCCGCTGCAATTGCCCCCACGACTCTACAAGTCATTGAAAAAAACGAGATGGTTCGAGCGCTCCACGCTGACCATGCGCTTTCCTACGCGTTCCTGTCTTATCTGCTTTCACGCAATATTCGGCTGGAGGAGGACTTGGTCGACCAGGTTTCTCACTCCAGCGAGAGGCGACTCGCCCGCGTTCTCCTTCTGCTTGCAGGGAAGGGGAATCAGCGGAAGCCGCACGGATTTGTCGGAATATCGCAAGGGACTCTGGCAGCGATGATCGGCGTTACACGTGGGCGCGTCAATTTTTTTATGAATAAGTTCAGAAGGCGTGGATTCATCAAGTACCGTAGCCATCTCTACGCGAACGGCGGGATACACGTGAACACCTCCCGTTTAGCTAGGGCTCTCCGCTAATAGCTTCAGCTCGCGCGCCTCGGCACTTTAAGTCCTGAATGCCACTTCAACATCCTTCCCCGGAAGGTAGTTGTTTTGGATGAACACGCCAATCATTCAGCATTTGGTCCGCGAGTGATTTAGCTAAGAGGCATTTTTTGTGGTCCTCGGATGCTCTGCACAGACATGAGATGCGAATTCCCTGTCGCGCTCCTGTCCGAAGTTCGTCTTCATCTCGTCAATGGATTTGCCGACGAGCGGCGATAGAGGGTTGAACACCCATTCGCATTCCGAGCAACCCCACCTTTGAAAATTCGGTCTTTCGACCCATACGAGTTTGCGACGCACCGGCTCCAAAGCCCCCTCGATTTGAATTCAAAAGGTCTGGAGATTACCGATGGCGAAGGGCTGTTGTCTGTTGGGTATCCAACACTGGCGGAAATTGCTATCTCAATCCGAGGTCATCTTGCGGTTCACACACTCGGCGACTCCGAAAACTGTCAATAAATCCGATCCCCGACATCTTTCCGCCTGGGCAGTGACGGCCTAACTCCTTAAGTCGCGTAATCGGAAACTGACCCACTACCGGACACCCCTGTTCGTCGCTAATCTCGACGCCCTGCCGGATTCCGTCCAATAAACCCCGCCCAACGCCAGTCCGCCGCCCACCAACTGCATCCACGACCCCTTTTCCCCCAGCGTCAAAATCCCCAGAATCGTCGCCAGCACTGGCAGCAAGTACGTAAACGCGCTCAACTGCGAAGCCTCCAAATACCGCAGCAGCCAGTAGTACAACAAATACGCCACCGCCGACCCAAAGAAGCTGTGAAGAAACCTCAATTAATAATGGGCTGAGGGTTGAGCATGAGTTTATTGCGATTGCGTGAGTTGCTACTCGGCGAGTGTCTCGATCCTCTTCGATGTTCTCTTACTCTCTCAGCTCACGGCTGTTGTGCGTGGCTTGCTTAGGCGGATCCAAAACTGCAGGTTGTAGGTTAGGCAAGCCCACAGCATTTCCATCTGCACCTTCTTAAGGCCCCGCACATGGAACTGCCGCAGCCCCAGCTTGCTTTTAATCCAAGCATGCACGAACTCGGCGATGGGTCCGCGGCGGCGGTAGACAGCCTGAGCTTGCTCGGTGGCCATCTTCTCCCGGAATGCGTTCATCACCGGACTCTCCCTGCTGCGCACAATCGATCGGCTGTGCTTTTGATTGCCGCCGCAGCAGGCCGCTCGCAATGAGCAGTTTTTACAGTCCTCCGCGGCCGCTTTATATTTGAGATAGCTGATGCCGCTGCGCTCGTCACGGCCTTCGTAGAGCAACGGCTTGCCCGCAGGACAGATGTAGCGGTCCTGTTCAGCCTCATACACAAATTGCGTCGCCGCAAACCGCTGTTGGTTAATTCTGGCTTTGGCGGCGTTGTCCGCCAGGCTCCCCACGAAATCAATATTCTTCTCGGCCAGCTCCTGGATGTTTTCCCGGCTGGTGTAACCTGCGTCCGCCACCATCCGTAGCGGTTTTCGCCCGCACCGCTGTTCGATTTGCTCCGCCGCCGGCGCCAGCTGATGGCAGTCGTTCCCAGCCTGAGTGACATCCACGGCTACGATCAATCCGTGTTTTCCATCCGTCGATATCTGCGCGTTGTAACTCGGCGCAAAACCGCCGCCGGCCTGTTTCATCACACGCGCCTCGGGATCACTGGTGCTCGTGCGTGTCTCGCGTTTTTCTTCCGCCGTCTTCTTCGTCTCGCGCAACTTTTCCAGTTCCACCAAAGCCTGTTCCAACCGTTCTCGCTTTTCTCGTGACGCTCGCTCCCGCGCCGCTTGCTGGCGCCGATTCACCGCCGGCTCCGCCAGCGGGTCTCGCAACGCCTCCACCTGCAGTCGCGCTCGCTCCACATGTTCCCGCAGAGTCTTCTCGCGACGAAACGTCTTACCGCTCGCCTGAGCTTGAATCTTCGTCCCGTCTTGCATCACTTCTTCCAGAGTGATCAGGCCTTCCGCACTCAACACCCCCAGCAAATCGCTGAACAACTGATGCAACTCCTTCCCTTGCTCCACCCGGAAATCCGCCAACGTGTGATAGTTCACCGCTTCGATCCCCGTCAACCATTGAAATGCTGGATCGTATTCACACCGCCGCTCGATCTCTCGGGCCGATCCGATTCCACGGCTGTAGGCGTACACCCACAGGCTGATTAACAGTTGCGGATCAATCGCCGGCCGGCCGCCTTCCTCCGCGCTGCTCTCGATATTTTCGTAGAACCGGCGCAAGTCCAAGCGTCCGACCAACGTCCAGATAGCGCGTGCGGGATGGTCCTCGCTGATTAACTGCTCGACATCCACTGCGCGCCAGCTCATCTGTTGACGGTTCGCGTAGCGAATCAAAGGCTGCTTGCTGGTTGTATTTTCTTGGCTCATGCCGCGAGCTTACGGCAGAGTTTTTATTTTGCAAGGCTGAAATTCACGGGGTTTCTTCACAGCTTCAAACACTCCCATGTACAAAATCGCCGCCCAAGCCTCCCACGGCACCGCCCGCCAATTCCCCGCCGCCCGCAACAACCACGCCTGCCGAATTCCCAGTGGCAGCAAAATCAACGCCCCTGCAAAGTGGTTGTAAGCGGTCATTGTCAACGCGTCATACTCCCCTGCCACTCGTTTCCCCAGCACCACATAGATTGCGAATCCCACCGAACCCGTCATGGTGATCGCATCCCCAAGCAGCGAAGGCGAATGCGCCGAAATCCCATGCTCTGAAGCCAGCACTGCAATCCCCGCAAACGAGATGGCCATCCCCACGGCCTTGTGCCATGTAGCCCGTTCCAGCCTCAGTACCACCGCGAGAACCAGCACATAAATCGGTCCCATACCCACAATAATCGCCGAATGGCTTACTGACGTGTAGTGCAAGCCCAGCGTGAAGCAAAACTGGTTCACGCTCACTCCGAAAAACCCCAAATAAAGAAACGTCCACGCATCGCGCCCAGTAAATCCACGGCCCACCGCCCCTTCGGTCCTGGCAAACGCCGCCAGCCGCAGCCGCCTCACACCCAAATAAAACGGAATCATCACAAGCCCCGCGGCGCACACACGGAAAGAAGCCATCGTCAGCGGAGGGAAAGACCGCAACCCAATCTTCGCAGTTATAAAGTTGATAGCCCAAATCACCACAATCAGGCCTATCAGGGAAGCAATCGCAGGGCGGCTGGGTGCGCGCCCCTTGGAAGACTCAACAAGCACGCTTTCAGACCAGCCGTTCTTTCCGCACTGTCAGTTTTTCAATCCGCTCCCGCCGCGGCTCAAACCCGATGCCCGGCCCAGTCGGCACGCGAATCGTACCCTGCGCCGAGACAGTCACTTCCGGCTCGATAATGTCTTCATCCCAATAGCGCCTGCTCGCAGTGACATCGCCAGGCAAAGTAAAATTCGGCAACGTCGAAAGGGCAATGTTATGCGCTCGGCCGATACCGGCTTCCAGCATCCCGCCGCACCACACGGGCACTCCATTCTGCTGGCACATATCATGAATCCGCTTCGCGACAGTGTGACCCCCGACCCGCCCCATCTTGATGTTAATAATCTTGCAAGCGCCCAAAAGAATCGCAGCACGCGCATCCTCTTCTGTGTGTATGCACTCGTCCAGACAAATCGGCGTATCAAGCTTCTTCTGCAGCTCCACATGCCCATATAAATCATCCCAACCCAGCGGCTGCTCAATCATCATCAAATAAAAACTTTCCAGCTGCTTCAACAGCGGCCAATCCTCCATCCGGTACGCGGAATTGGCGTCCACCATCAACTTGATCGCAGGAAATTCCTCGCGCAGCCGTTTAACCTGTGGCAACTCTTTCCCCGGCTTAATTTTTATCTTGATTCGCTGATAACCAGCCGCTAGCTCCTTGCGAACCGCCGCAGCCAATTCATCCAGCGAATCCTTAATCCCAATCGAAACGCCGCTAGAAATTTCCTCCCTCGTACCGCCGAGCAATTTCGCCAGCGGCACACCCTGCTCTTTGGCCTCCGCGTCCCAAATCGCCGCTTCCAGCGCAGCCTTCGCCATGTTGTGCCCGCGGACTTGCTCTAGCAAACCCCACACGTCCGCCGCCGCCGCGATTTCTTTCCCCTTGATCATCGGCCAAAGAAATTCCTGCATCACCATCCAAGCCGTATCGGTCGTCTCCGGACTATAAAAAGGATTCTCTCCAGCCACGCATTCGCCCCAACCAATCGCCTCGTCGGTTACGACTTCCGTCAGAATGATGCGCCGCTCCTCCGTCCGCTCGGTACTCGTCTCAAACGGTGCGATCAGCTTCATCCGCACTTCTCGCAAAATAACTTCTCGTATCCTCATCGTCCCTTTCTTCCGTAGGGGCACGGCACGCCGTGCCCTTCTTCCAATTCGCCAAAACTAAAAATCACTCCAACACGCCAACAAATACTCGTATCGCTTCCCTTCCAAACCTCAATCCCAACGAAATCTGTAGGGGAGGGGCTTGCCCCTCCCTTTTTTTCTCGAAACTAAAAATCGCTCCAAGGCGCCAACAAATACGCCACACCCGCCGGTGTCTTCCTCACCCCCACCGCCGCATATCCCCGCGCAAACCACCCAGTGAACTCTCCACGTATTCTGGTCTGTACCCTTGCCACCGAGGCCGTATCATTCTGCTTCCACCGATCGAGTTCCGCAGGCAACTCAATCGTCGCGGGCGCGTCCTCTGGCTCCTTCGCCAAATCCTCTACGGCCGCCACCACCCGCGCCGAATCCAGCGGCCACTCCGCCAAAAGACGATCGGTCGGAAGCCCCAGATGCAACGGACTCGTCGTCGTTCCATACAGATTTGGCAGATATTTCCGCGCAATCGCGCCAAGCCGGTTCAAATTAAAATGCGCGTTTCGACTCTCAAGCGGGTCAAACGTCCATACAATCAGCCGAATTTCCCGCCCCAGCGCTTCTTCGCGCTGAAAAAGTTTCAAAGCCCGCCCAACTCCCCGGTCGCGATATTCCGCAAGCACTCCCGTCATGTGCGAATGCAAAAAAATCGCCCCGTCTCGAAATCCGACAAGCGCCAGGGTGTAACCAACCAAACGTTCTCCATCGAACGCGCCTAAGACCTGCCCGCCCGTTTCCTCCGCCACGACAAACAAAGTCGCAGGCTCGACCTCCAGATCGTCCTCGCCCCAAATCTCTCTCTGCAACGCAACGCAACGTTGAAACTCTTCGATGCCCTCGCATTTTCGGATGACGATCCCTTCGTTCATCAGACTTTACGAGCCTCCGCCGATTTCGCAGCATCACCTTTTTCAGCGCGTTTCGCCGTTTCCCAAAACACTTCCATCTGCTCGCGCGGAACATCCGCCAGTGCCGTTCCGCTCTTTGCCGCCAAGTCTTCCATCCGCCGGAATCGCGAAGAAAACTTCGCATTGGCTTTCTTCAGCGCAATCTCCGGATCAATATGCAAGAACCGCGCCACATTCACCGCCGCAAAGAGCAAATCTCCCATTTCCTCTTCCGTGCGCCCGGCATTTTTCGAAACCACTGCCTCGCGAAGCTCGCCGCTCTCTTCGCTCAATTTGTCCAACACGCCTTCCACGTTGTCCCAATCAAATCCAATCCGCGCCGCCCGCCGCGTAAGATGTAGCCCTTCCAGCGCAGCTGGCAACGCCTTCGACACACCATCCAGCAAAGACGCCGCCTTCTCCTCTTTTTTCTCCGCGCTATCGCCACTCTTCTTCCCTGCTGCGATGCGCTCCTCTTTCTTGATCTGTTCCCAATTCTTCAAAACTTCCGCGGAATCCTTCGCCCGCTTCTCTCCAAATACATGCGGATGCCGCCGCACCATCTTGTCGTGCACTTCGCGAATCACGTCGGAAACCGTAAACCGCCCTTCTTCCTTCGCAATCTGCGAATGAAACACAATCTGCAGCAGCAAATCCCCCATCTCTTCCGCAAACTTGCCGTCGTCGCCGCTTTCCAGCGCCTCCAAAACCTCGTAAGCCTCTTCAATCAGGTAGGTCCGCAAAGACACGTGCGTCTGCTCCCGATCCCAAGGACACCCGTCCGGCGCCCGCAACCGCGCCTGCACCGCCGCCAGCTTCTCAAACCACTCCCCCGCCGACAAGCGTGCCGATTTCGCCTTCGCTCGGCGCACCGTCCCACGCTTCCTAGTTTTTCTCGTTTTCTTCTTTTTGTTTGCCATAGCTCAGACAACTAAATCCGCCCCGCAACAAACGTTCCACTCTACGGTGCGCCACACACTTTGACAAGCGACCCGCGGCGAGGTTGCGTCGTAATTCGCTAATCCCTGCTTCCGACCGCATTTTGTGGAGTGCGGCAGCTCTGCTGCCGCTTTCGCAGCTGTGGCGCTGAACTGCTCTGCTTCCTAAATCTGCGACCCGTGCTAAACTTAACGAGTCAAATACTATAGAGGATTGTCCCCGTGACCGATCATAAGAACGAAGACTCATTCCGCGTTATCGACAAACGCCCCTTCACTTCCGATGGCGAGCCTCGCAAAGAAGCCATAGAAGAAAGGGAACGCGAAGCCAAGCGCGAGGAAAAGCTGCATCCGGCCGTCGAAGCCCCAAAACCTGTCGCGGCGCAACCGACCGTCGACGCGCCCAAGCGCTCCGAGCCATTTGAAAATCTTGTCCGCATGATAGGCAGCAACGCAGCGATGGTCCTCGGAGCTTACGCCGATCCGCGCACCGGCCAGCCAGTGATCGACCCCGAAGCTGCGCACGAATTGATCGACATGCTCGACTCCCTGCACGTGAAAACAAAGGGAAACCTCGCGCCCGAGGAAGACGCCCTCTTGCTCGATCTTCTTGGCAAATTGAAGATGACCTATCTAGAGGTAAATCAGGCGGTTGCTGCGCAAGCTGCGGGAGCGCTGCCTAAAGCCAAAGTGCGGCCTTAACACACAGCCATCTTGTAACTCGAAGTTCGTCGCTGTGTTCGAAAGAGTTTCAGCATTATCAGCATGCCCCAGGCTCCGCTAAAAATCACCGTACTCGGTTCCGGCACGTCCATGGGCGTTCCCTCGCTCGGATGCCACTGCCGCGTTTGCAGCTCCAAAGATCCCCACGATAATCGCCTGCGCCCTTCCCTGCTCCTCGCGCGCAACGGCCAAAACGTCGTCATCGACACGACTCCGGATTTCCGCCAGCAAGGCCTGCGCGCCCACGTGGATCGCCTCGACGCAGTTCTTCTTACCCACGGACACGCTGATCACATTATGGGTTTTGATGATATTCGGCCGTATAATCTGCGGCAACAAATCGCTCTCCCCGTTTATTCGAACGAGGAAACTTTCCAAGTCATCCGCCGCGCGTTTGCTTATGTCTTCGACGGAAAGCCGAAGCTCAGTTCCATTCCCAGCGTCACGCTTCGTGAAGCCAAAGAGCCCTTCCATCTTCTGGGCCTCACGTTCACTCCCATTCCGCTTCTCCACGGCGACATGGAAGTCTTGGGATTCCGCTTCGGCCGCGCGGCTTATCTGACAGATTTCAGCTCGCTGCCCGATTCCTCGCTCGCTTTATTGCACGACCTCGATGAGCTGATCATCGACGCGTTGCGCGACCTTCCTCACCCCATGCATCAGACCGTGGATCAAGCCCTGGCGCTCATCAAAAAACTAAATCCAAGCCGCGCCTGGTTCACACACATCGCCCACGATTTGCCTCACGCCGAAACCAACGAGCGCCTGCGGAACCTTGGCTATTCGAACGTGCAACTTGCCTATGACGGTCTCGAAATTGAAGTGAACGTAGACGAATCCGACGCGACTCATGAAGCCGTAAGCTCAACCGCCGCCCAGTCGGCTCCGTTCGGCGTGTTTTCATCTTCGCGTGGTTGGGCCGAGCGCTATGGAGTTTCGCGCTGCGGCAGCACCCTCGCCATCGGCAATTTTGATGGCATCCACTTGGGCCACCAAGCTATCTTGCGCGCCGCCGTTGAGCGTGCACGCGAAATCGAAGCCGTTGCTACTGCTCTGACGTTTGATCCCCTTCCGCAAAAAGTTCTGCGTCCGGAGACCGCTCCATTGCGCCTTTCAACCACCGAGCAGCGCCTTAGCTGCTTCGCCGCGCTTGGCATGGACGCCGCCGTCGTTCTTCCCTTCACACTCGACCTTGCAAAGCTCACCCCGCAGGAATTTGTCGATCAAATCCTCGTCCAACATCTTCAAGTGCGCGTCGTTTTTGTCGGAGAAAATTTTCGCTTCGGCCACAAACAGGCCGGCAACGCCCGCATGCTTCTTCTCCTCGGCGCCGAACGCGGCTTCGAAGTCGTCATTCTTCCGCCGATCATTCACAAGGGAGAAGTTGTCTCCAGCACTATCATCCGCCGCGAAATCGCTTGTGGCGATGTCTCTCATGCAGCCCGCCTTCTTGGCCGCCCCTTCGTGCTTAGTGGAAAAGTCGTACCAGGCACCGGCACTGGCCGCCGCTTCACATTTCCAACTTTGAATCTCGCAGCAGAACAAGAATTACTTCCCGCACGCGGCGTCTACGTTACGCGCACCTTCATCGAAGGCGAATCGCGCACTCGCCGCTCCGTAACCAACATCGGCGTGCGCCCAACTTTCAACGGTTCCGCACTCAGCGTCGAGACCCATGTCCTCGAGCCGCTTCCCGAAATTTCTCCGGGCCGCATCGAGGTCCATTTCTGGAACCGCCTTCGCGAAGAAAAAAAATTCAGCGGCCCCGAAGAATTGCGCGCCCAAATCGCCCGCGACATAGCCACCGCCGACAAATTCTTCACCCGCCTCCGCCGCGTCCGCGCCACTCGCGTCTCGGTCTAATCGCCGTCTTTTCGGCTTCTGAAGACCCGCCGGTAAACCGTTCTCGGCGTGGCAGAGCGGGCACGGCGTGCCGTGCCCCTACGGGAAAAGGAGCCTGTCCGTCGCCGCCGGCGCCCGCAAGTTGAGGCATGGCCGGCGAGTAAGCGCATCCGGATCGGCAACAAGATCGGTGGGCAATTGCGGCGTCAGAAGTTGGCGGGGCGGAGTTTGCCGGCGGCTAGGTCTTTCAGGGCTAGGAGGCGGGCGTCGAGTTCGTTGGCGGTTAGGCGGCCTTTGCGGTAGAGGATGCGGAGAATATCGGGGGCGGGCATGTCGGCTTTGAGGGTGTTGCATTCGATGCAGCAGGAGACGAGGTTGCGGTAGGAATTGCGTCCGAAGTGGGCGCGAGGGACGACATGGTCAAGGCAGCGGACGTGGGCCCGAGTGCGGCGAAGGCAGTGAAAGCAGGAGCCGCGATCGCGATCGTGAATGGTCTTGCGGAGCGCCCAGGTGCTCATGAAATCGGTGGCCTCGAGTTTGGAGGAGAGGCGAGCCTGCTCAGCGGTTAAGTCGGCTGGAGGGCCATCGTCTTCCCGAAGCGCGCGGATGTGTTCGGGGAGGCGCATTTCGACGAGATGGCCAGTTTTGCTGCGTTCGAGCAAGCGCAAAGCGCCCAGCTCATCGAGGCGGCGTACGGCTTGGCGCACCGGGCCATTGGAGAGACGCAGAGCGTGGGCCACGGACATCGCCGCGAAGCGCAGGCGACGCTTGCCGATGAGGAGAGAATGGCGCAGGAGATAGTGGTAGACCGCGCGGTCCCAAACGGTTAGGCCGAGACGCGGCACGAGAACATCTTCAAACTGGATCCAGAGGCGCTTCGCGTTGAGTTTTTTGTTTGGCATGGTTTGTGTCCTGAGAGAGAGATCGTGGCGTGCGTAGGGGCCGACCTTCAGGCCGACCACTAAGCCCGGTTGTTTACGTGTCGAAAAATAGAAAAGTGCAAGCGCCTGTGGACAACACAAAGATCGAAGCAGGATTTAACGCATAGCGAATCTAGGAGAGAGTCCAAAAAACGCCGGCCTAAAGCCCGGCCCCTACAAAACCCGAGAGCAAACGAGCCGGAGCGCCCCAAAAACAAAAACGCCCCGACAGGGTCGGGGCGTAAATTTCTACGCAAAAAGTCTACTACAACGGTAATCCATTGTCAAACAAAACCGCAGAAAAAAACAGAAACGGCGTAAGCTGCTGGATTGCTGGGAGATAGCCTAGGCAACTCTGGATTTCTCGTTTTCAAAAGAGGAAGTCTAGATCCAAGACCTGCCCTCAAAAGGGGAAACGTTGCGTCTGTCCCCGGGTTCCAGATGATCAGGGGTTGTCTATTCGGAAAATGGTGCATTCTCGACGACATCGGCAAAGTTGGGGGATGTGTACCCCTCGACATATCGAACGCCAAAATCCCGAACGATGTTGTCAAAGGTGGACTCCGGCTTCCGACGAGCGATGTTGCAAAGGCACTCTTTGAGTCCGTTTTTAAATGCCAGGCGCGGAAATTCGGCTAAGATCGCGCCTTGTTTGTCCTGCGGAATTCGATCAAGGCCTGCTCCCAGAACATCCGCCGCTATTCCCGAATGGGTCATAGCCACTTCGGGCTCTTTGTGAAGAGCGATAGATCGTGTGGTATGAAGCGCGATGGCGTCCCAAACAACTTGCATCTGCTGCGTCGAGATGCCTCGCCCCTTCAGAAACGAGCGCGCCGCATTGGCGCCATCCACCTCGAAACGATCTTCCGCCGTATAGCGGTCAGTCAAGCCCAGATCATGCAGAGTCGTGGCTACTGCCAACAACTCGGCATCCGGAGGACGTTCAGAGCTTTCTGAAAGCAATACGCCGAATAGCCAGGAGCGCATCACATGGTTGAAGAGAAATGGCGCTGACGCGCTCTGGGACAAATCAATCGCATCGCGAACCAGAACTGTGTCCGGTACTTTGATTCCTGCTAAAACCATTCTCTACCTCTCTCGCTTTCATATAGTCCGTGGTCGTCTTCATCTCTGTGCTCCTCGGAGGTCGCTTTTGTTGGGGATCTTTGTGGCCTAGTATTCAAACCACTGGCTGAGCGCCTTGACCTTTTCCTCGGTGTAGGGCGGGAACAGGTGTTCGATGGCCACGTCGGGCGGCGAAATGAGAACCGATTTCGCATGGGTGAGGGCGTCAAACCCGGCCTTGCCGTAGTAGTGACCAATGCCGGAATATCCGACCCCTCCAAAGGGCATGGTCTCGATGAAGAGGTGAATGTTCACTTGGTTGATCGCGCCACCGCCGAAGGACAAGCTCGAGAGGAAGTGGTCGATCGCCTTCTGGTCACGGCTAAAGAGGAAACCGGAAAGGGGTTTTGGATGCTTCTTCACCTCACGAATGGCCGCATCCATGTCTTTATAAGTAAGAATTGGGAGAATCGGCCCGAAGATTTCGTCCTCCATGATCGGGTCGTCCCATGTGACCGGATACAAGATCGTGGGATCGAGGTAGCGCGCTTCGCGGTCCGCAGAGCCGCCGGCCACGACCTTGCGCTGATCAATTAAGGATACGAATCGGTCAACGGCTTTCGGGCTGATGATGCGCGAGTAGTCGTCAGACCTGCTCTTCGGGTCGGTTCCGTACAACTCGATCACGGCCTTTTTGGATTCTCTTACAAACTCCTCAGCAATCGATTCGTGCACATAGGCGTACCCAGGAGAGGTGCACCACTGCCCACCCCAGGCTGTTGCGCCCCAGACAATTTTCTTGGCTGCATCCGGGATGTTCGCGGTCGGATCAACGAAAGCAGGATTCTGTCCGCCAAGCTCCAGAAGTATAGGAGTCAGGTTCTTTGCAGCCGCCTCCATGACGATCTTGCCCACCTTGACGCTACCGGTGAAGAAAATGAAGTCGAAGGGCAGCTTGAGCAGTTCCGTGACCTCGTCCTTACTTCCCGTGACGGCAGTAACGGCCCGAGGATCGAAGTATTTCGGAATGAGATCCAGTAAGACCTTGCTGGTGGCGGGCAAACCCTCAGAGAGTTTGAGAATGCACGGATTGCCCGCCGCAAGAACTTGGCACGCCGGATCGAAAAGCAGGGTCAATGGCCCATTGAATGGACCAATCACCAAAGTGACGCCGTACGGTTCTCGATAGACCTTGGCAGTATGCCCGCTCTCCCGAAGGGCTTTCGGCACGACGACATCTACAGGCTTCATCCACTCTTTCAGCTCTTGCTTCGCGAAGGCGGCGGTTCCAACTGGCGCCATAATCTCGAAGACTTTTTCCTGGCTGGCGGTCTTGAAGTCGCTGCTCATCGCAGCCTCAAGCGCCTCGGAGTTCTCATTGCACAAATTCTCAAGGCGTGTCAGCTGATCGATGCGCCACTCGTACGATTTAGTCGCGTCCGAATCGAAGTACGCCTTCTGTTTGTTAAAGACTTCCTGGAATGAGTTCATCCAAGTCTCCCTCTGGGACGTTCGGTTTGTGCTCCGTTTTGCCGCAGGCTTTTAAACTTGTTTAGGTCATAGTGAGCACCACTCGGAAGCGTGCCTTGCCATCCATCATTCGTTTGTATGCTTCCTCGGCTTTTGCAAGCGGAAGTGTTTCGATCATTGGACGAACATCTGTGAGTACGCTGAAATCAAGCGTGTCTTGAGTCTCGATCGCTCTTCCGGTGAGACTGCCGACAACTGACCGTCCACCGAAGATGAGCGGTACGCCGTTGACTGGGATGGCATCACCTGAAACTCCGACAACCGCAAGTTTGCCCCGAGTTTTAAGGCCGGGAAGCAAGCTACCGATTGCGGCCCCGCTTGGCGCGGTTGCAAGGATGACATCTGCGCCTCCGAGCTTTTGCAGAGCTGCCGCCGCGTCTTCCGCTTTGGCATCGATGTAGATGTGCGCTCCTAATTTCTGCGCCAGGTGCTCTTTGTCTGGGCCCCCACCAATCGCCACGGTGCGCAGGCCCATTTTTCGTGCAAACTGCACGCCAAGGTGGCCAAGTCCACCGACTCCCTGAATGGCAACAGTGTCGCCGGCACGTGTGGCGTTACGAAGCGCGTTGAAGGTTGTTATGCCGGCACATACCAGGGGGGCCGCATCTTCTGACTTGAGCGCATCCGGTATCAGGGCAAGCGCGCGTGCCTCCGCAATCATCGTTTCCGCGTAGCCACCGTCAGTTGTGATGCCGGTCATAATTGCATTTTGGCAATAGGCGGTCTCACCACGGCGGCAGGCCTCGCAGGTTCCGTCTTCACCTCCGAAAAATCCAACTCCGACACGCTGGTTGACCTTCCACGCTGTCACGCCAGGACCCACTTCCTCTATTCGTCCGATAACCTCGTGGCCAGGCACGCGCGGATAAGAAAGGCTGGGAAATTGCGCTTCCACAGTTGCCGCATCCGAATGGCATACACCGCAAGCCTCGACGCGGATACGCACCTGTCCGGCGCCGGGGACGGCAACCTTTCTTTCGACAAAGGAGAAAACGCCCGGTGAAGAAATCTCAACGGCTCTGTATGTGTTCGCCATCCTTATCCTCCAACTTCACATTCCGCCCTACAGAAATGACTCGATCTTGAGTGTCAGTCACTCTCTTATTTCGAGGTTCCCTTCCTGCGAACGCAACATGCGCCAGCGCGAGAGCGCGGTCCTACACCGCCCCATTGAATCTGCGTATCTCATTATTTCGGAAGATTAGAGGTCCGTCTTGATTGGAACTGCCGCGATTTGGACTTTCCGTCCTGTTCAACTGGCAGGTCTGCCAGCAGAGAGTCTCGCTTCGGGAATTGCTTGAGATGCTTCGGAACGGCCCGAGTCGTCTTATGGCAAGCGGTTTTGACACTTACTGCTGGGCAAGCAGTTTGAATGCCTTTGGCATCGGCGCATTTGCTCTTCGCCACTGCCCCGGGGAAATTCCGACAATCTCACGGAAGCTTCGATTGAAGGCTGGTTGATCAGAGAACCCCACTTCTAATGCAACCGTGAGCATTGATTTATCGGAGTGCAACAACATCGACTTCGCGGCTTGAATTCGTCTCTGAACCAGGTAGCGGTGTACTGGAACACCAAACGATTTCTTGAAGGCGCGCATAAAACGACCCGGCGATAGACCGCATTCGTTTGCTAAATCGGGAAGTGCAAGATCACCATCCAAGTGCTCGTGCAGTAGTTCGATTGCTCGATCTTGCTGCCAGACAGCTAGTCCTCCGGTGACAACTTCCGGGAATTGAACCGAATCCTGATAGGTCCTGGTCAGATGAGCGCATAGCAATGTAATCATTTCATCGAGGACCAAGCGCGGAAGATGCATCGCACGATCAAAGTAGAACATCATCATCCGTGCCCAATGGAGAATCACGTGATCCTTGGTTCCCGGAGTGCAATGCAAGTTGCGAACCCGCTTCTGCTCGTACTCGTCGCTAAAACGATTGATAACTGACCGGGGTATATAGACGTGAACCGAGTCGAAACCTGAAGTTCGCAGTGCGACCGGCTCCGACTCCATATCGAATATCTGAATCCCGCTGGCATCCCATTCGGTGACCCGATGAAAGCGTCCGTCGAGCCAAGTTCCCCAGCCCTTAACGCTGTCTGGACGGCGCAGGTGCACGGATATCGAAAAGGCCTTTTCTGGTGGAATGTGTGGCGTGGGTCCAGGAAAGCCGTTCGGCATTCGCATGCGCGTCAACGCAACCTGAGAATTTTCTCCGGGACCAAGGACGAGTGAAGAAGATTCCAGCAGAGAGAAATGCTCCGCCAATCTTTGCCCAAACATGCCTTCAAGCATACATTCTGCCTCGTACTGAATTAGAACTTACCCTTGCTATTTTTCCATTGATCGCGAGGTGGGATCGCTTCGAGCGTATCCCAGTGACTTCAGGAGATCGATGACCTGTTGTTTACGGCTGGGCGGCATGGGTCCTCCAGGACAGGCTCTTTGCAATAATGGACCATTTGGTCCGTTATTTGCAAGCCTCCACGGTGAATTGACGGATAATGTTGCAATGGGACGACGAAAACTGTTCACCAGAGAAGATGTCCTCAACAAAACGATCCCCGTCTTTTGGAAGCATGGCCTTGCCGAGACGAGTGTTCAGGAGCTTGAGCAGGCCACGGGAGTGCGCAAGTCCGGGTTGTATGCAGAGTTTAAGGACAAAGAGGACCTGTTTGTCGCAAGCATGCGCCAATATTTTGACGTGCTGCGGGCACGCGGAGCCCTGACGAAGCAGCCTTTGGGTTGGGACAACGTCGAGGGCTTTCTGAAGGTCTGTTACGGGAGTTGGGGAAAGACGGGGTGCTTTTCCGTGAACTCTATGCGCGAGTTTGCGGACCTTCCGCCCAAAGCCCGCCAGATCATGATCGCGAATATGACGAAAGCCCACCAGCTCCTGATCGACAATCTAACCGCTGCACGCAGAGAGGCCGGCGACAATGAATCCCTGGCTGACCTCATCATCACGTTCTTTTGCGGAATTTGTTTGGAACAAAATCTTGGCCCGGATCGGGCACGGGTTACGAAAAAGATTGAACATTTCATGAAGTTGATTCGTGGAGTGTGATCATCAAGCCTGAAGACAGGTCTCTGATCTGCTGACGCAGATAAGCAGTGTCGAGCGATGATCTCTCGACCACGCCGGCAAGGAGATGGGAGCCCTAAAAGGCTAGAGCTATTCTTATATCCTGAGGAACCGATTGGGAATAATAGGAGGGTGAATGGCGCAAGTTTGGTTAGTGACGGGCAGTTCTCGCGGTCTGGGTCGCGCGATTGTCGAAGCGGGCCTTGCGGCGGGTCATAAAGTGTTGGCGACAGCTAGGGACATCGAGTCTCTCCGTGACCTAGCGGATCGCCACGGTGACCAGATCAAGCTCTTCGCGCTGGACGTGACTGACGAGTCCGCAGCAGCGAGCGCAGTGAAGGCGGCGATCGGTGCCTTTGGCTCGCTGGAGGTGGTTATCAACAACGCAGGATACGGCAATCTCTCGTCCGTCGAAGACACGCCGATGTCGGATTTTCGCGCACAAATCGAAACGAATCTCTTCGGGACGATCATCGTGACGAAGGCCGCTCTTCCGTACTTTCGCCAAAGGAAAGCCGGCCATTTTGTTCAGTTTTCGTCGATGGGCGGAAGGATCGGGCCTCCAGGGCGTGGGCCCTATTCGGCTGCGAAATGGGGTGTCGAGGGTTTCTCAGAAGTGTTGTGGCGCGAAGTGGCGCCGCTAGGCATTGCGGTCACCATCGTTGAGCCGGGTGGCTTCCGCACGGACTTCGCCGGCAGTTCCACCAAACTGAGCGAAGGAAATCCCGACTACGACTCGACGGTTGGAGCCACCGCCAGGTTTCAACGCGACTACAACGGTAAGCAGCCCGGTGATCCGAAAAAGGCGGCGCAAGCGATCGTGCGACTGACGCAGGAACAGAAACCTCCCTTGCGACTGTTGCTCGGCAGCGATGCGTACTACGGGGCGGAGAAAAACGACCTCGCACGCCTAGAAGAGGCGAGGTCCTGGAAAGAACTCAGCCTGTCCACTGATTTCGAGTCGAAGCCCCCACACCCGGAGCGACCAAAGAGTAGCGAGTGAGTCACTATAAATCCACGGAAAGGTTCTCACAAAGAACCTGGACGGTACACAGACTGCAAGCGGTAAAGGCCGCGAGGATGTAGCGTGTCGGATCTTGTACATGGCAACAGTACATGGCGCCTTCATTTGGACTGCTCGACGACAGATGTTGCGTGCATCGGACGGAAAGACGTTTGTTCATGATTAACGTCACTGGCAGGTTGTCTGAAAGCAGAGTGTTTGGCCGAAAAACGGGAGCACATGATTTTGGAAACGGTCAGCCACCTTGCTTGTGTGAGTGCCAGAATACACTTCGAAACTATTCGCGATTCCATACTTATCAAGGACTTCGTGGAGCTTTGCGGTATCGGCTCGCAGACCGTCTTGGTCACCTACATCGATGGAGATCGCACGATACCGCCGGAGACTTCCGATGTACTGATCAACGAAAGCGAGTGGAGCATTGGCAGTCCATTTTGCAAGAACGTCGGGCTGCGGCGTTCCATCCTTCGTGGGCAGGTCAAGATAAAGCGGAGGATTCTTAGGGTTGGGTGACCAAGCGGCGGCCGAGGCCAACGTGGCGCGCGTAAAAAACGGCAAGCCTTCCGAGTCCGCTGGTGTTTTCAGAGCCTCAAGGCTCTTCGCGATTTCCGGGTTTATGGAACCGGCGGGCCGGGGAGATAAGCAACACGGACTCATGATATACAAACTCCCGAACACGTCGGAATGCTTCATGCCAATGCGGGTAGCGCCGTAACCTCCCATTGAGTGGCCGACGAGTCCCCGGCTTTGGCGCCCAGGAATCGTACGGTAATGCGCATCGATGTATGCGACCAGGTCTCGAGCGATGAACAGCTCGAAATCACCGGTGGTCACGGAACTCGAATACATCGAGCCGTTGTGCAATGTCTTCGAATCGGGCAGCACAACGATCATTTCCTGAGCGCCCTGAGCGAAAGCGCCTTCTATCGTCTGCGGCACATGGATTTCGTGGCTCCATTGCTCAGCGCCGATGAAATAACCGTGGAGTGCATACACAACTGGATAGCGGCGGTATTTCTCCTTGGCGTAGCTGGGCGGTAAAAAAACGAAAACGTCGCGATCCGCGGCGTCCCCCTCTAGATTGCCTTCCAGCGAGGTTCCGTGCACCTTGATGTGTTCCACGGTGACGGGCAGGGCACCGGGAACCACTTGAGGCACATCGGTCTGGACTTGCGCGGCAAGCCCTTGACCGAGCGCGAGAGTTATCCCTGTAATCATCAGATAAATAAATTTCGTAGTCATCCTTCAGACCTCTCACGGGTTATTTTTCTGCCCCGTCTTTGATCGAGCAGCAAATCAACTCCACAGACAGTGTTCAGCGGCTATTGAAATAGTCTCGGAGCAAATTCCTTGAGATCGCGACGCCAGGTCTGCCACTCGTGATCCGTCCCTGGCGACTCGTAGAAGACGTGCTGAACATTTGCTTCGTTCAAAGAAACATGCAGTCTCTGAATTCCCGCGCGCATCCTCTCGGGTTCTGCAGTTCCCACTCCGATCCAGAGCAGATGCACTTTCTTGGCGAATGCAGCCGGATCGGCAAATACGCCGTTGTAATCGGTCTTGGGATCCAGTTTCCGGTCCCCAAGCACAAGCATCCCTCCAGCCCCGCTGAATCCCCCAATGTAGGAGAAAAGATCAAGATGATTCAGAGTGACTTGGAAGGTCTGCATTCCTCCCATGGACAGTCCAGCCATGGCGCGGTGATCCCGATCCGGGAGCGTTCTGAAAGTGCTATCAACGTATGGAATGAGAACCTGAGTCACATCGTCTTCAAACACCGCCGCCATGTCCTGCATCGCTTTCAGCATTTCGGGAGAACCAAAGGGCTTTCCGGTAAGATCGGGCGGAGCCTGGCCGGCACGCCGAGCGTACCCGTATGCCATCACGGCGATCATCGGTTTGCAGCTTCCACCCGCGATCAGATTGTCCAGGATGAAGTTCGCACGCCCCTGCCGAATCCAACCCGTCTCGTCCTCGCCGCCACCATGCTGGAGGTAGAGTACGGGATAGCGCGCCTTGGTTTGCGTATCGTAGTTCGGCGGCAAATAGACCATCGCGTGCCGCCAGGTTCCCGTCACCTTCGAGTTGTACCAGACCTCCCGCACTTGTCCGTGCGGCACTTCTTGAATCAAATAATAAGTGGAGCCTGACTCCGGAACTTCCACTGCACTCGCGTACTTACCTCCACCAAAGAACGCTTGGCTGTTGGTGTCGCTTACTTCGGCGCCGTCGACGATCAGCGTGTAATAGTGCAAACCGGGAACAAGCGGAGGGGTGGTAACAGTCCAGAATCCGTCCTCTTGTTTCACCAGGTCCACTTTGGGTCCACTCCAAAAATTTAACCTGACTTTCGCGGCATCGGGAGCTTTCAGACGAATCTGAACTCTTCCTGCGCTATCGACGCGGGGATATTCCGCTCCCCAAACGTTGGTCGAAGCGGGCTCAGAGTCGCCCGCATGTTGCGCCTGACAAGTGCTTGCTAAAAGAAGTACTGCGATTCCTAGCTTTTTCATCTCCAGTTTCCTCGCTCATCGAACTCTAATTGCGTTGCACGTCATTCGAACCTTGTAGCGCACTCCCCGGCATTATTCGCCAACTCGTCCAAGCTTGCCGTCCAAGAAGAGCTCCATGTCCATCGTGGGTGCGTCTGTCGGAATGTGGGGCTTGCCATCCAGGACGTATCGGTTTTCCGAAAGCTTGGATTATTATCCTCGGTCAACATTGCGGTGCATTCTTCCACGTGTGGAGACACGCGCACAATCATAATCTCGAGTTCGTTTTAATCGATTTGAAACGAGAAAACTTTGTTCAATGTTTGGACGAATGCCCTAATCGCACTCAAACTTCCAGAAAAGAAGCTTTACGCACTTCCGAGTTCGACCGATTGCAGTCGTGCGCCGCTCGCGGAAAGCACGTCGCCGTAAGTGGCAAGGCCAATATCTGTAGCCTCGGAAACTTGAGGACAGACGCGGAAATTTGGGGACAGACGAAACGTTTCCCGTAATTCTTGATTCGTGCGAAGAGAAACATGAGAAAACTTTCCGTCTGTCCCCATATTTCATGGGAAGGAAGTGAGTAGTGGGTAGTGAGTAGGTAGGACAGAACCGGAGAAGAGGGCCCCCACCGTTTGCATGAGACAAGAGCACAAACGGTAGGCCGCGCAGGAATAAAGGCGCGGGTGCTACATGCTTCGATTTTTGAAGCGTGCGGGTTTTGACTTTTCCTCTGAACATCACTTCGCGGTGTATAATGAGAGTATGGCGAAGGATGTGATCCACATCTCGGAAGCGGAAGCCGCCACGACCAACGTGGCGACGCTGTTGGCGCACGTGCGCGCAGGCGCGGAAGTCGTCATCGAAAATGACGCGCGGCCCGTGGCGGTGCTGCGCTCTGCGGAGCCGCATCCGGGCCGTCTGCTCTCGGAATCTATCGCGCTGGCGGAAGCCCACGGCTCTACCGTGACGCTCGACGGAGACTTCGCCCGCGATCTCGAAGAGATCATCAACAGCCATCGTGAACCGCTCAACCCGCCCGCATGGGACTAATCCTGGACTCCAGTGTGGTCATCGCCGCGGAACGCCGGGGCGATAACGTAACGCAGATGCTCAAGCAAATCGTTGCCGCAACCGGCGACCAGCGGACGGTGCTCTCTTCTGTTGGTCTGACCGAGCTTGTGCATGGCATCTACCGCGCACAAACGGCAGAGGCGCGCAATCGCCGCGACTCCTTCATCCGTGAGCTACTAAACGACGTCGAAGTCTATCCCTACACCAAAGAAACGGCGCTGCTGGCAGGCAAGATCGACGGAGAGCAACAAAGTCGAGGGACAGTTATCCCCTTCGGGGACCTGTTGATCGGAGCAACGGCGCTGGAGGTTGGCTATTCCCTGCTGACGGCCAACGTGCGGCACTTCCGGCTGATCCCCGGCCTCATTGTCGTGCAACTCTGAGTGCTCGACGGAAGCAGTTAAAGAAAAAACTCTCTCCACAGATAACGACGGGTGGCCCGGACTCTCAGTTATGCGGAGGGTGCCCCGTCCTCGGTTTTTGAAATCGGGAGCTCCAAATTTCACACTTGACATCGACGGATAATCCACTACCATATGGTTGTGGATAGGTTAGATACAACATTTACGGCTCTGTCTGATCCAACCCGCCGGGCGATGATCGAACGACTCTCTCATGGGCCTGCTTCTGTGCATAGATTGACGGAACCATTTGCCCTCTCGCAGCAGATGATTTCAAAACATATTGCCTACCTGGTGCGGGCGCGGATTGTGATCAAGACGAAGCGTGGAAGAGAGAGCGTGTGCACGCTTAGGCCAGAGGCGATAAAGACAGTCAGCGACTGGGCGATTCACTATCGCCGATTCTGGGAAGAGAGATTCGACAAGTTGGATATGGTTGTAAATCAAATGAAAAAAGAGGAGGTCAGAGATGACAAAAAACACGGTTAACGAGACGGGGCGGATGGTTGTCACTAGAGTTTTTGACGCCCCACGCGCATTGGTTTGGAAGGCGTGGACAGACCCGAAATATGTGATGCAGTGGTGGGGACCGAAGGGTTTTACGGCGCCTTCTTGCAAGATGGATTTTCGCGTAGGAGGAAAATTTCTCTGCTGCATGAGATCGCCGGATGGGCAGGAGTTCTGGAATGGTGCGGATTACCACGAGATTGTTCTGCACGAGAAGATCGTTTACTCCATGTACTTTTCCGACTCGAAGGGAAACAAGGTTGATCCTGCGAGCCTTGGAATAGAACATGAAGCTATAGACGGTGCGAACGACGTGGTTATTTTTGAGGATTTTGGAAACGGCCAGACGAAAGTCACCTTGATTGGAAATGAAACCATGGAGCACGCGAAAAAGAGCGGGCAACTCGAGGGCTGGGTTGAGATACTCGATAAACTTGCCGAAGTTGTTGCGGAGCTAGCGCAGGCGAAATAAGAAGTGAATAGTGAATAGTGAGTGGTGAGTAGATAGAACAGAACCGGAGAAGAGTGACCCACCGTTTGCGTGAGGCAAGGGCGCAAACGGTAGGTCACCCAGAAATAAAGGCGCTGCCACCCGTCGTAAAATTGTTTGAGCAGTTGTGGGATAAGCAATAGCCTGTTCGGGCGAGGGACAACCTATGCTAGGGACAAAGGTGGTTCTGATTATTGCCGTGGTGTCTGTAATCTTTCATTTTACGCTCCACTGGACGTGGCGGGAGACTGTAGCCGCTCCTGCGGCGCTTCTGACCTTCTATCTTGTTCTCACCATCTATGAATTAGTGACAGGTAAGCGCCGCCGAAGGATGACCCAATCAGAGTAAGCGGTTCCAAAAATTATTCCGGGGGGCAAATCCATCGGAAGCAATCCTTTAGTTGGGTCCGGTTCCTATGAACGAATTCGGAAGAACTTTTATGTAACCATAGCGATGTTCCGTGAGTCCCATACACATACGATTCGACCCCCGAAAGGGGGTAAAGTGGGAGGCGTACAAAGACCTGGACGCCTCCCGTCCAATACTTCCCTGCCTTCGCCCGTCCCATCAGGACTGCCCGGTCGTACGCCCAGCCAAGATGCGGTCGATCTGCCGAAGATGGCTCAAGTCGTGCGCCGCTTCCATGCGGACGAACTCCTCGACCGTTTGGCGTCCGCGTATCTCGTGGACCCCATAGCACTCTACCCACAGTGCGCGCGGGACCGACTCCAACAGTCGCAGATTGCTCTCGCGCAGCGCACGAAAGACCCCGGCCGCGCGGCTCGCATCTTGCTGCGCGTAACCCAAGCGCTCCGCCCATACGGCCTGATCCCACCACGTTAAGGCCACGCCCGGATTCGCCAGCATGTTTCGCAATCGCCACCCCATCGCCAGCTCCGCGTCCGCCAAGTGCGCTACGATCTCGGCGATTGACCACTTTTCAGGTGCCGGACGGCGGATCAACTCCTCGGGCGCGACATCGCGCAGTCGACGCTCGAGCTGGGATGGAGTGGCCTGTTGGACGCCGATGGGCTCCTCGTCGCCAAGATAGCTCAGGACTCGGTTTCGGTAGGCTTCGAACGTCTCTGCCATTGGCCCTCTCGGTAGTCGAAGAATCTGCCAATCTGCTGTGAGAAATGCCTCGCCGGCCGGCGGGGGAACTACGAAGGCATTTTAGCCAGGCACTCTTCGCAGTAGCCGCCGACTTCCGTCCGCGAAACAGTTACCTTCATCTTGAAGTCCCGCGCAATCTGATGCTTGAGCTGCTCGTAAAGACGGCTCTCAAACTCGCGCACTTTGCCGCAGCTCAGGCACGCTACGTGAATGTGGTCGCGCGGACCATGGCTTTCGTAATAGTGCCGGTCGCCGCGCAAATGCAGCAGGTCGAGCTCGTCGATGAGTCCTTGTTTTTTTAGAAGATCAATCGTGCGGTAGACGGTGACAAGATGCACGTCGGATTCGATTTTCCGCGCGCGCTCCAAAATCTGGTCCACATCAAGGTGCTGCTCAGCGGCGTCCATCACCTCAAGGATGACCCGCCTCTGCCGCGTGAGGCGAATCCCGCGCTCGCGTATGGCCTGTTGCAGCTTTCCAGTTGTCTCTGAAGTATTGAGCCGCTCGCCCGTCGAAGCCCGGTGGCCCGGCGATACAGACATGTGTCGCCCTCCTGGGGTACGGCGCACTCCGGGCTAAGAGTGACTCGAAATCCGCCGCAAAATGTCATTGTACATAACGATGGCGAAGATGACCAAGAGGAACAACAGTCCAACCTGCACGAAGCGCTCTTTGAAGCTCAGGCTCAAATCGCGCCGCATGATTCCCTCAATCGCCAGCAGCAATATATTTCCGCCGTCGAGAATAGGAATCGGCAAGAGATTCAAGATTCCCAGGTTGATGCTGATCACCACCATCAGGGTGATGACGTACGGCGGCCCTTTCCGCACGGCTTGCCCCGCCATGTGGGAAATGCCAACCGGTCCTTGCAGCTGTTTGATCGACACGCGTCCGCTGAATAGCTTTCCAACAACGTCTACGGTCTGCGCAATGGTGTCCTTGGTTTCGAGTCCGGCAATCTTTACGCTCTCGGTGAATGAGACGCGCTTGTACGCAGTCTCTTCGCGAGGGCCGATGCCAATCTGATAAACGTTTTCGCCGGTGCCCGCTGCGCCTTTCTCCGGCGTCACCACCAAATGAACAGGCTGCCCTTTGCGCATGAGATCCAGCGTCATGGGCTGGCCATTCGAGGATCTGGTCAGCTGCTGGAATTGCTCCCAGAAATCGATGTGGTTTCCGTTTACGGCAGTGATCAGATCCCCTTCTTGCAAACCGGCGCGATCGGCGGGCGCGCCCTGCGCGACCTGGTCAATGATGGGGCGAATCGGCATGTATCCAAAGATTCGGGTTGGATCGGTCTTATCCTTGATGGGAAGATCGACCGTTCGGCGCGTTCCGCCATCTTCTACTTCCAGTTTAAGAGTTGCTCCGGGAACGGCCTGCTTGAGCGCTCCGAAGGCCTGCTCCCACGTCGGCGTTGGTGTTCCGTTGATGGAAAGCACGGTATCGCCTGGCTTCAACGGGCTATCCGCGAAGTCAGAATTCGCGGGCAACCCCGTCACATGCACCGGCGCATCCAGATAGGCTGGATATGGCACACCTGTAAATGCAAAGAGTCCGGCTAGAAGAAATATCGGCAAAATCAGGTTTACGGCCGGTCCCGCGAAAGAGATCAACGCCCGCTGCCATCGCGGCTTGCTCATCAACTCGTCGGGCGCGCCCGTCGGCGGCTTATCTCCCGAATCCACTTCGCTGAGATCTTGTCCCGCCATGCGCACGTAGCCGCCCAGCGGCAGCGCGCTTACTCGATAGTCCGTTGTCCCCTTCTTCCATCCGAAGAGGCGAGGACCGAAGCCAATGGAAAAGACGTCCACGCGAACGCCGCACAGCCGCGCGACGATGAAGTGTCCCCACTCGTGGACCAGAACCATTACCCCGAGCACGAGGACAACGCCGACAATAACGTAAAGCGCTCCCATATCTCCGTCTTTCCCCTCTTCTGAACCTTATGATACCGCGACTGCCTTTACCGACAAACGCTCTACTTCTTCTTTCGCCGTGCGTCGCGCTTCCGCGTCGGATTCCAGCACGTCGTCCATCTTTTCAAACCGAACACGCGGGGTGCGTGCCAGCACACGCTCAATCACTTCCGCAATCCCAAGGAATGGCAAGCGCCGCTCAAGAAACGCCGCCACGGCCACTTCATCCGCCGCATTCAGGGCACATGGCAACGCGCCGCCCTTCTTCATCGCTTCGCGAGCCAGACGAAGACACGGAAAACGCCGAGTGGAAACTTTTGCGAAATCCAACCGCCGCAACTTGCGCCAATCCAGGGCTATCTGGTTAGACGCGACTCTCTCTGGATAGGTTAACGCATATTGGATGGGCATTCGCATGTCCGTTGGACCAAGTTGCGCCAGAATCGAGCCATCCACGAACTCGACCATGGAATGAATGGTGGACTGCGGGTGAATCACAACGTCAATTTGGTCGGGTCGCACGCCAAAGAGCCAGCGCGCCTCAATCACTTCGAAACCTTTGTTCATCATCGTCGCGGAGTCGATCGTGATGCGGTTGCCCATCTTCCAGTTTGGATGCGCAAGCGCTTGTTCTGGAGAGACATTCTCAAGCTCGGCTAGCGGCGTCTTGCGGAATGGACCTCCGCTCGCGGTAAGCACTAGCCGGCGCACTTCACCGTGCGTTCCACCACGCAGGCATTGGTGAACCGCATTGTGTTCGCTGTCCACGGGCAGCAACTCGCGTCCGGCCTTTTTCGCTGCGGCCATCACCAGTTCGCCTGCAGCAACCAAAACTTCCTTGTTCGAAAGCGCTACGGTTTTTCCAAGCTTGACCGCCTCGTAAGTAGCTTCGAGGCCGACCACGCCAACCGCCGCGGAAACTACGATTTCCGCTTTGGAGTGGGTGCCAACCGCCAGCATTCCTTCGCGGCCATGATGTATGGCAGGAAGCGGAGAGATTCCTTTTGTCCGCAGCGCGGAGGCAAGCTCATCGGCCTTTTTCGCATCCCCAACGGAAACCAATTCAGGACGATGCCGCTCAATCTGGCCGGTCAACTCTTCCAGATTGCCGCCAGCAGCCAACGCGACGACACCAAATCGCTCAGGCAGCGATTCCACAACGGAAAGGCACTGCCTGCCAATCGAACCTGTTGAACCCAAAATGGATAGCTGCTTCAAGGACGAATCTTTTCTCCGCTTAGCGCTGACTTGGTGGGACAGACTTTCAGTCTGTCTTCCGAACTCATAGTAGGACAGTCATGCTCGTCTGTCCTTCGAACTGCTCCCCTGACTCTTCTACTTATGGAACGGCGACAGACAGGAATGTCTGTCCTACCGGTTGGGCAAATAAATCCAAATCCAATAGTACCAGACAACTGGGATTGCCAGAATCAGCGCATCGATACGGTCGAGCACGCCGCCGTGCCCAGGCAACAAGGATCCGGAATCTTTTACTCCGGCGCTACGCTTGTAAGCCGATTCGAGCAAATCGCCAGATTGGCCTGCCACATTGCCGACAACAGCCATTGCCAGAAGATGCGGTAGGGGCACGATAAGCCACCTTGAAAACACAACTGCAACAAGCAGCGCTCCGAGAATGCTGGCGATGGAGCCTTCCCAGGACTTCTTGGGACTTAACAATGGCGCAAGTGGGTGCTTTCCAATCGCGCGGCCTACAAAATACGCTGCGGTGTCTCCGATCCAGGTAATGACGAGCACGAACATCAATAGCTTTGGGCCGTCGGCTTCTACTCCATAAAGCCGAATCGCAGACGTCAGCGGCAACGCTATCAAGATCAAACCGCTGGAACTGACCCCTGCAGCGGGCAGCGCCTCGACCATGGGCCGCTTTGTAAAAAGTGTTATGACGCCTACACCGAGTAAAAAGATAAAGAAAACGTCAGAGACGGTGGGTATCACGCCTAAAACTCGCCCCACCATGCGATGTATCGTCAATCTCCCCGCAAGCTCATAGGCAGGAGCGATGGCCGCCAGCCACTGCACATACACGAGTGCAAGAGCGCAGGTCGCCGTCCAAAAGCGATAGGCGCGGTGGCCGATGGCGTCGCCCAAGGCAAAAAATTCAAAAAGTGCGAGCAAAATGACGAGCGCCAAGGCAATCGCAACCACTGCCGTCGAGCCCCACAAAACCAGGCCGACCACACACGGGATTAGAACGACGGCTGTCGCGACGCGCTTCCAAGTCATTGAGAAGAAGTCCCCTGACGAATCACTCGTTCCATCTCATCACATCAAGGGGAATAAATCACGGGGGAGAATCAAAGATTCACTTTCCAACAACGCGCGCTGACACTTCCGGGTGTGGTTGGCCTTCGCGGATTCCGCCGTAACGCCGCTCGCGCTTTTGAAACTCGATGAGCGATTCGAACAATCGCGCGCGATTAAAATCGGGCCAAAGCGTTTCCGTCACGAAAATCTCCGCATAGGCAATCTGCCAAAGAAGAAAATTGCTAACGCGCATTTCGCCGCTCGTCCGGATAAGCAAATCGGGATCCGGCAGCCCGCTCGTGTACATGTGCCGGGCCACGTTCTCTTCCGTGATTTCGGCTTGGCCTGCATGTCCGTTCTGCTCGGCCACAATGGCGTTCATGGCATCCACGATCTCCGCGCGGCCGCCGTAGTTCAGCGCCACACAGAGGAACATGCCCTTGTTACCAGAAGTCCGTTCCGTGGCGTCGCGCACGTCGTCCTGCACGCCTTTGGGAAGTTCGTTCGTACGGCCCAAAAAACGCATACGGATATCGTTTTTCTGAATCAAAGGCATTTCTCTGCGCAAATATTCGCGCAGCAATTGCATGAGGAAATCGGTTTCCGTTTTTGGACGCCGCCAGTTCTCCACCGAGAACGCGTAGAGTGTGAGCGCTTCAATATTCAGACGCGCGCAGGTTTCTATCGTCGAGCGCGCCGTTTTTGTGCCGGAGCGGTGGCCCGCCGCGCGCGGCAGGTGCCGCTGCTGCGCCCAGCGCCCATTGCCATCCATGATAACGGCCACATGCCGCGGCAGGCGCGCCAGATCAAGCTTTTCGAAGAGCAGCCCTTCTTCCGGCGTCAACGGTCCCAGCGCGCCAGAGGCGGAAACTTGCAGCGTCGTGTGTGATTTAGTCTGCGGCACGAGTTTCTGAGGTTTCTTCTTTACGCCGCAAAGTTAACATACGATTTGGCAACGGCGCAATGGCGAGGTGCTGTTTCGAACATCCCTTTTTCGAACGCAACCATCCAGAGCGTCAACCCCCGGGCGGTGGCGATTGGAAGAGCGAGGTATAGACCAGCACGAGCGTAAGGATAATCATGGCAATCGCCGTGACCCACGCGACGATATTGAACGTGAGCGAATTCACGTGCTCGCCCATCAGATCGCGCCGGTTAACGAGAAGCAGGATGAAGATGACTACGATGGGCAGCCAAATCCCATTCCCTACCTGCGAGAAAATAAAAATCTTCCAGATCGGGACGTGCGGAATCAGAATGATCCCTGCCCCCACGGCAATCAAAACCGTGTAAAGCCCATAAAAGATTTTAGCGTCTTTAAACTTGTGGTCGATCCCGGCTTCAAATCCCAGGCCTTCACAGATCACATGGGCGGTCGAGAGCGGCAAGATCGTAGCCGCAAAGAGCGAGGCGTTCAACAATCCAAACGCAAAGGTAAAGCCAGCCCACTTGCCCGCCAACGGAATCAACGCCTTGGCCGCATCGACCGCATCGGTGATGTTGCGCTGGCCGGAAACATACAGAGTCGCGGCCGTGGCTACGATGATGAAAAACACGATGACCATGCAGCTGATGCTGCCCACCAAAACGTCAGCTCGCGCTTGTGGGTACTGCCTCGGCCCTACTTTTTTCTCCACGAACCCTGCCTGCAGGTAAAAAAATTGCCAGGGCGCGATGGTTGTTCCCACCAGCGCCGTCAGCGTCAGTAGATAGCCAGAATTGAACTGAAGGTTGGGTATGACGACGTGCTTGGCAGCCTCCAACCAATCCGGCTTGGCCAAAATCGCGGAAATGATGTAGGTGACATAGAACCCGCACGCAATCAGGAAGATGACTTCGACTTGGCGATATGTACCTCGAAGCACCAAGATCCAAACCAATATCGCCGCGATAGGAACAGCGATGTACCTGCTGACGTGAAACATTTCCATGGACGCGGCCACACCGGCAAATTCCGCAACGACGTTGGCCAGGTCCACAAAGAACCCCGTGACCATCACAAAAAACGTCGGGCGGAAGCCAAATTCCTCGCGAATGAGATCAGATAACCCTTTGCCCGTGATTACGCCCATGCGCGCGCACATTTCTTCGGTTACGTACAGCGCGATAGTCATGGGAATCAGCGACCACAACAGCGCATAGCCATACTGCGCGCCTGCCTGTGAATAGGTCGCGATGCCGCCCGCATCGTTGTCGACGTTGGAGGTAATCAGCCCCGGCCCGACGACCGCGAGGAGCAAGGTCAAACGCCGCCGCAGGCCGCGAATCTTCTGTTGCAAATTCGTGCCGCGCGTCTGCAGGCCCTCCAGGCTCGATTTGAGAATGTCCCAATTCATCCGCCGCTTCCCATTCCCTCTTTATTTCTTTACAAGCCGCGAAACCACGTCGTCCACGGTGACCGTGCCAATAGGACGTTTCTCCTCATCGATCACCGTAAGCATCCGCAAATTGTATTTGTCGAACAGTTCAAAAACGTCTTTCTCATCCGCGTCGCCGGCAATGCTCAGGAGCGGCTCGCTTCGCAGCTCAAACATCCTCTGTTCCGGAGCAGCGAGCAGCAAACGCGCGATGGACACCGTGCCGGAATACTCCGCCTTTCCATCAAGCAACACGATGGTATCCAGCTGGTCTAGATTCAATTCCTGGCTGCGAATCCACTCAAGTACTTCTTCCCGTAGCGAGCGTTCTCCCACGAAGATGAACTCCGTGTTCATCATGCCGCCGGCAGTCGAAGGGTCAAACGACAGCAGTTCGCGCACTTCGTCCGCTTCCTGTCCGGGCATTTCTTCCAGCAGTTCGTCCGACGTCTCCTTGGGAAGATCTGCCAGCAGGTCGGCGGCGGCGTCGGGCGCCATCTCTTCCAGAATGTCCGCAGCCTTTTCCGGGTCCAGCTTTTCGACGATCTGCGTCGTAAGCCGCTCATCGAGCTCGGCCAGAACGGCAGCGGCGGTTTCTTCGTCGAGCGAGGCGATAATTCCCTGCCGCTCGGCCGCCGAAAGGGCTTCCATGATTTCGGCCAGGTCCGCCGGGTGCAAATCTTCCAGCTTTTCATGCGTGATGCGCAGCTTTACGCGCCGCAGAGGGTCAGATTCGATCAAGTTCACGAATTCCCAGCGAATCGCGCTTTGCGGCAGCTTGCGCTGCAGCCTGCGGATTACCCCTGGTGAAAATACACCTTGCAGGAGACGCCGCACCGCGCCGGGGAGCCCCACATCGACTTGTGTGACCCGCAGCTCCACATTTCCATTGCTCTTGAATTCCGCCAGGTCCACGTCGTTTACGCGAACGACTTTGCGTCCTCGCGTGTCAATAATCTGCTGGTCCATCAAATCCTTGCGCACCGCCAGCAAGGACTCGTTCGGTTCATAAAGTTGGAGAGCGCGCTCGCTGACGTTCAGGCGGATTGTGCCCGGGGCAAACGTAGCCACCTGATCATGGCTAGCCAGCAGCGGTTGGAAGCGGCCGCGCGAAATGAGGAAATGAGATAGACGGTTTGTCGCCTGCGAGGGCTCGATAAAGAATTCGCGTACTCGCCCCACAAAGTTTCCCTGCGCGTCGTAAGCTTGCGCGCCCATTAGCTCTGTAGCGTAGAGCTCCATCGTCTAACCTCCTTCCCTGCCGCCCAGCTGACCCTAATTCGCTGAAGGCGTACAGAGCAATCTCTCTATTGATCGGCCATCAACAAAAAAGCCCGCATACCGAAATGACCTCGGCTGCGGGCAAGTACCTAATAAAAATGGACTTACCGTTAGCCAGACGTGAACCCTCCCCACCCTACCGCCTGCGGGAGGCATCGCAGCTCGCGCGACGTCGCCCAATCGCCCGTCCCAAGCCTCGCCCTCAAAGTCCGCTTCGTGTCGAAGCGACCAGGGCCAGGTTCCAGTTCGTTGGACATACTCATTGAAGAGAATTCACCTTAAACATCACAGCCATACCTCGGCCTTAACACACTCATCCGCAAAACGGAGCAATTGCAGTGCCGTTTCACAGTTGCAAGTGCAGTGATAAGCCGGGAGCGTTTCAATGTCAAGAAAAGAATGGCCTTGCGAGTGATTTTTTTGATTTTTTCTTTTGCGGCGGCTATTTCTTGGCTGGAAACAGCATGTCTCGAGGCTCTTGGCCGAGCCGGCGGCATTCTTCCACGTAGAGAGCGAGATAACTCCTCAGGACGTAGTCCCGACGTGAGTGGCCAAGCTCTCGCGCGGCGCGGTCGATTGCCAATGGCGGCCCTTCCAGCTCGACGAACGTTCCAATGGGAGTCTCATCCAATTCGATGAGCAAGCCCTTCGCCCAGCTCGCACGCGCGGGCAGACGAAGGGTCGTGCGGTACTTTTCGTAGTGGAACCATCCGCGCATTCCTAGACCCTCGAAGATTTTTGCGAGGACGCTGGCATCGGCTACTTCGACCTCGATTTCTTCGCGCACTTTGTGCCGATGATTCTCTTGCGAGCTCGCGGAAGGCGCCCCTCCCACCACGATCGGCCTTTTGAAGGTCAACACAGTGCGCTTTGCGGGTGCAGCTTTGCCTTTTTTCGATTTGGTTTCCGGTGTTTCTATTCGAATGCGGAGCAGTTGCCCATGTTTGGCCAGACCGCCTTCGGGCGTATCGAAAATCACGTTCCATTCATGGACACGGCCTGAGCCGCCATCTGCGGGACGCGCACCAAGCCTCTTCAGCTCGCGCTTGAAAGCCTTTGCGTCGTTGATTTTCAGTTTGATTTCGATTTCCTGCGCCATCACGATCCTTGCCGCTTGTCGTTGTCCTTGGAGGGCCGGCTTTGTCCCACCGCGGACTTCCGTTAGTATAACGGACGAATGTATTTCACCTTTGTTTAGTGTGACCCCGGCTAAATCCGGCGCAATGCCCGGCGACCGCCCCGCCGAGCGTACCAGATCAAGAGACTCATGAATCCAGACGCCAAAGCAGCAGCGCCAGCTTTTTCAAACGGGACGACAGCCAGCACCCCGCTTTCACCGCCGCTCGCACGCCGCGAGCCGGTCGAGACCGTGGTGCATGGCGACCGCCGCGTCGACCATTACGCTTGGCTGCGCCAAAAAGAAAACCCCGAGGTCATCGCTTATTTGGAAGCGGAAAACGCGTACACCGATGCGATATTGCGCCCGTCTGAGCCTTTTCAGGAGGAGCTCTATCAGGAAATGCTCGGCCGGATTCTGCAGACGGATTTGAGCGTTCCCTACCGCTTGCGCGGCTTTCTTTATTTTACGTGCACCGAAGAAGGTAAACAGTATCCGGTGTATTGCCGCCGCGCGGACAGAAGCGGTTCGCTGGACGAGATGCTTTTGGACCTGAATCGCATGGCGGAGGGCCACTCGTTTCTCGGACTGGGCGCTTTCGACGTTAGCAGCGACAACCAACTTCTTGCCTACGCGCTGGATACCACTGGTTTCCGGCAATATACGCTGCACATTAAAAATTTGTGGAACGGCAGAGTGTTCCCGGAAGCGATCGAACGCGTGACCAGCGCGGCTTGGGCGGCGGACAATCGCACGCTTTTCTATACCGTTGAAGACGCAACGACAAAGCGCGCTCACCGGCTCTATCGCCACCTGGCCGGCTCGGGGGAGCCAGACGCACTGATTTATGAAGAGGCCGACGAGCGCTTCCGCGTTGAGATCGAGCGCACCCGCAGTGGCGCCTTTCTTGTGCTGGTAATTGCCAGCCACACGACAAGCGAGGTGCGCTTTCTGCCCGCAACGCAACCGAATGGCGAGTTTCGCCTCATCGCTGCGCGCGAGACGGACCACGAGTATTACGTGGACCATCATCCGAATCCGCTCACGCGAGAAGCGCGCGGTGCGAATCCGAATGACGCGGGCGGCTACTTCTTCATCCGCACCAATTCGAGAGGGCGCACATTTAGGCTCGTTTGCGCGCCCGTGGCCGATCCGCAACGCACCAAATGGCGGCAGATCATTCCGAATCGTACCGACGTGATGCTCGCCGGGCTCGACGTATTTCGTTCGCATATTATTTTGACGGAGCGTGAAGGCGGACTGCCTTATCTGCGCATCGTGGACCTCGGTGTGGAAAGCTCCGATGCGCTTTCGGCATCGCACCGCATTGAATTCGCGGAGCCTGCTTACAACGCATCGCTCGGAAGCAATCCCGAATTCGATGCGTCGTTTGTGCGCTACCAATATGAGTCCTTCGTCACGCCACGCTCCGTGTTTGACTACGACGTTCGAACGCGCGAACGCGTGCTTCGCAAAGAGCAACCTGTGCTTGGCGGCCACGACTCGTCGCAATATGTCAGCGAACGGCTTCACGCCACGGCGGAAGATGGGGCGCGTGTGCCTATATCGCTCGTCCGCCGAAGGGACACGCCGCTGGATGGCTCTGCGCCGCTGCTGCTATATGGTTACGGCAGCTACGGTCACTCGATCGCGGTGAATTTCAGCTCAAACCGCCTGAGCCTGCTCGATCGCGGCGTGATTTTTTCCGTCGCGCATATCCGCGGCGGCGGTGAACTCGGCAAGCCATGGCACGACGCCGGACGACTGCGGCACAAGCGCAATACGTTTACGGATTTTATTGCTGCGGCGGAACATCTCATTGCGGAGCGTTACTCGAATTCGCAAAAGCTGATTATCGAAGGTGGCAGCGCTGGCGGGCTACTGATGGGCGCGGTTGCGAATATGCGGCCTGAGCTTTTTCGCATGGTGATCAATCACGTGCCTTTCGTCGATGTGTTAAATACCATGCTCGATGCTTCGTTGCCTCTTACCGTCGGAGAATATGAAGAGTGGGGCGATCCGCGTATTGCGGAAGATTATTTCTATATGAAGAGCTATTGCCCGTATACAAATCTGGCGGCCAAGGCTTACCCAACGATGCTCGTGAAGACGGGGCTGAACGATAGCCAGGTGATGTATTGGGAGCCCGCGAAATATGTGGCGAAATTGCGCACGTTGAAAACGGATACTAATACGTTGCTCTTTAAAACGAACATGGGCGCGGGACACGGTGGAGCTTCGGGCCGTTACGATTATTTGCGGGAGATCGCGCTGGATTACGCTTTTCTTCTGAGCGAACTGGGCATAAGCGGATGAGGCGCGATCAAATTTTGCGCTTGGTAGCGTCCACACTCGTAGGGGCACGGCTTGCCGTGCCCGTCCGAGCCCGGCTGGTTAGTGTACCCGGTTGGTCTATCTGCATGCGTGGAACACCTTGGCCGCAGCGATGAGCGAACCCACCTCACCTTTGATGCAGCAGTATCACGCGATCAAGACGCGCTATCCGCACGCGCTGCTACTGTTTCGCCTCGGCGATTTTTACGAACTTTTCTACGAAGATGCCATTCTAGCTTCGCGCGAACTGCAAATCACTCTGACCTCTCGCAATCGCGAAAAAGGCCAACCCATTCCCATGTGCGGCGTGCCTTATCATGCCGCGGACGGTTACATTGCGCGGCTGATCCGCGGCGGCTTCAAAATCGCGATATGCGATCAAATGGAACTACCAGGGCCTGGCAAAAAGCTCGTGCGCCGGGAGGTAGTCCGCGTCATCACTCCTGGCACGGCCACTGATGGCTCGGTTCTCGATGCGCGCGAAAACAATTATTTGGCCGCCGTTGCAAAACATTCTTCGGGATCCCCGGTTGGCCTGGCGTTCGTGGACCTTTCGACCGGCGAATTTCAGTCCACGGAATTTTACGGAGCTGATGCCGACGAGGCCCTGCGCGATGAATTGCAGCTCCTCCACCCGCGCGAAACGCTTCTCCCGCGCCCGCAGCAGCTCTTTGAAACCGCAAAAACTTCGCTGCTCGAAGGCGCTGGCGGCGTTGAAAGCTGTCTTGAGGATTGGATTTTTCAGCGCGACTACGCCGAACGGATATTGCGTGAACAGTTTGGCGTCGCTGAGCTCACGGGATTGGGGCTCGACGACCATCCGCAAGCGCTCTCGGCTGCCGGAGCCATTGTTCATTACTTGCGGGAAAACGCCGCTCGCGGTCCGGATACGGGTACTGGCTCGACGAGCACGCAGCCGCCAAGCATTGAGGCGCTGCAGCATCTGGACCGCGTTCGCTATTACGAGCAACACGAAACGCTCGTTCTCGATCCTGTCACTGTACGCAACCTCGAGCTGATCACTCCGATTTTTACCGAAGAATCCACCAGAAGCGGACCGGTGACTCTTGTCGCTGCCCTAGACGCGACCGTTACGGGGATGGGCGCGCGGCTTTTGCGTTCCTGGATTCTGCGGCCACTTATCGATCGTGACGCGATCGAAGCGCGGCTCGAATCCGTTGCGCATCTCGTGCAACAAACCGTGGTGCGCGGCGAAATTCGTAAAGAGCTGCGAGGCATACAAGATCTTGAGCGGCTTACGAGCCGCATCGCTTTGGGATTAGTCACGCCGCGCGAACTCGTCGCACTTCGCAAATCACTTGTCCAGCTTCCCGTGCTGAAGAATTTCTTGACCCCGCCTCCGGTGGGTGGCAGCGCGCTGCTCCGCCATCTTCATAGCGAGATTGACGAACTCAGCGACGTTCGCGAGCGCCTCGAACGCGCCATTGCCGATGAACCTCCCGCTCTCGCGACAGATCCGGGCATGATTCGCAGCGGCTATGATGGCGAGCTCGACGAACTCCGCAACCTCAGTCAGCACAGCAAACAGATTATCGCCGCCATGGAAGATCGCGAGCGCAAACGCACCGGCATCGCGTCTTTGAAAATTCGCTTCAATTCCATTTTTGGCTACTACATGGAGATTTCGAAACCAAATCTTCATCTCGCGCCCGCCGATTACGAACGCAAGCAGACGCTTGTGAACGCCGAACGGTTCACTTGTCCCGAGCTGAAAGAATATGAGCGCAAGATTCTCGCTGCGGATGAACGCATTCTGGAGATCGAGCGCGCACTCTTCGTCGAGATTCGCTCCAGCATCGCTTCGCAAGCTATGCGCCTTCGCCGCACCGCAGCTGCCGTCGCACAGCTCGATGTGCTTACATCATTCGCAAAGCTTGCTGCTGATCGTGGTTATGCGCGGCCAGAGTTTAACGCCACCGGCGAGTTGCTTATTGTCGCCGGGCGTCATCCGGTTATCGAAGAACTTTTGCGCCAGCGAGGCGAGCGCTTTGTCCCAAATGACCTGTGCTTCGACCCTGGCCGCCAGCAGCTCTTGCTCATAACCGGTCCGAACATGGGCGGCAAATCGACATATCTTCGGCAAGCGGCGCTGATTGTGCTGATGGCGCAGATGGGTTCGTTCGTTCCAGCGCGCCAGGCCAAATTGCCCGTCACCGACCGCATCTTTACCCGCATCGGCGCTAGCGACAATCTCGCGCGCGGACGTTCGACCTTTTTAGTCGAGATGAGCGAAGTCGCCGCCATACTGCATCACGCTACGCCGTCGAGTCTCGTCCTTTTAGATGAAGTCGGCCGCGGTACAGCAACCTTTGATGGCCTTTCCATCGCTTGGGCTGTCGTCGAGCATTTGCAGAAGCACACTCGCGCGCGCACGCTCTTCGCTACGCACTATCACGAACTCACTGAACTAGCCGATCTCCTGACTGGCGTGCAGAACGTTCACGTCTCCGTCAAAGAGACCCCGAACGAAATTATTTTCTTGCGCCGTGTCGAGCCTGGCAGCGCTGACAAGAGCTACGGCATCGAAGTCGCCCGCCTCGCAGGACTCCCTCGCACCGTCATCGAGCGTGCCCGCGAAGTCCTCAAGAAGCACGAGCAAAGCGAGCATGAGCTAAGTGAGACGCTCTCTCCTGGCGCCGTTGATGACCTATCGTCAAGCGCGGCGGTCACTTCAGCAGGCACTGCCGCCTCTTCATCGCACCGACGCAACGGCCACCAAGAAGTTCTCTTTACCTCGCTCGACCGCGCCGTCTTGGAAAAGCTTCGTGGCGCCGACCTCGACCAACTCAAACCCCTCGACGCCCTCAACCTCCTCGCCGAACTGAAAAAACAAATCTCATAGTTAATCTGACCTGTGCGGGCGGGGCAAGCCCCGCCCTACAGAGTCTTGGCAAACGCCGGTGGCGTGCGTTCACTCTTTATCTCCGTCGTTCTGTGTCCGCTCTGTGTTCTCTGTGCCCTCTGTGTTTAAATCCAATCACAGACGATGGCAACCAAACCCATGCTCGTGCTCGGATTAATGTCCGGCACTTCCGCCGACGGTATCGACGTCGCGCTGGCTCGTATCTTCGGCGCGCCACCACATCTGCACGCAAAGCTTCTCGGCCACACCTCAGGCAAATTTCCATCTCAGCTGCGTAAAGAAATTCTGCGAGTGGCTGAACAGCATCCGATTACCGCCGGCGAACTCAGCCAGCTGAATTTTCGCCTGGGAGAAGTTTTTGCCGAAGCCGCACTCACCGCGTGCCGCAAGTTTCGCATCTCACCAAAACGCATCGCACTGATCGGCAGTCACGGCCAGACTATCTTTCATCAAGGAAAGCCCGCGCCGTATCTCGGTCGCGCCACAGCTTCAACGCTGCAAATCGGCGAACCGTCCGTCATCGCCGCGCGTACCGGCATCACCACGGTCGGCGATTTTCGCCCCGCAGATATAACCCTTGGCGGCCAAGGCGCGCCGCTCGTCCCGTACGCCGACTATCTTCTCTATCGGCACAAAAAACTCGGACGCGTCTCGCTGAATCTCGGCGGCATCGCGAACATCACGGTCATTCCCGCCGCGGCAAGACCAGAACAAATCCTCGCCTTCGATACCGGCCCAGCCAATATGCTCATTGACGCGCTCGTCGCTCACTTCACTCGCGGCCGCCAGCGCTTCGACAAAGACGCTCGTATGGCCCAAACTGGCCGCTCAATCCCTACGCTTCTCGACGAACTAATGCGCGACCCCTATCTAAAGCTCGCTCCGCCTAAGTCCACCGGCCGTGAATATTACGGCCACGCCTACCTGAAGAAGGTTCTCGCACTCGGCAAAAAACATCGCGCCAAACCCGCCGATCTAATCCGCGCCGCAACCATTTTCACTGCGCTCTCAGTCGTCGACGCGCTGAATCGCTTCGTGTTACCCAAAATAAAAATCCGCCAACTCATTGTTTCCGGCGGCGGCGCAAAAAACCCTCTTCTCCTGGTGCAACTCTCCGCTGCCTTAAACGGCGTAGAAATTCTTTCTTCCTCAAACTTCGGCATTCCCGAAGACGCCAAAGAAGCCTTCGCCTTTGCACTCCTCGCTTACGAAACATTCCACCGACGCGCCAGCAATCTTCCAAGCGCCACCGGCGCGCACGCGCCAGCCATACTCGGTAAAATCTCCTATGCCCCGCCGCAATAGCGCGCAGTCTTGTCCGCGAACTCTGCAGCGAAGTTCAAAAAATCCTTGCGGACGATCTGCCCTACTTACCGCTCTGGTTCACCGACGTAGTCTCCGTCCATCGCCGCTCGCTCGGTGATCTCACGCTCTCACCAACCGGCGATTTCGATTTCCTCGCAAGCCCGCAGATACAAGACAGGTGAGAAATCGCGCACGTGCGGAAGGCCTCCGACTTACGAGGCGAGGACGCTTTGCTAAACGCCTTGTTTACGGTGTCACCGTAACACAAATTTCCGCTGTGAGTGGCTTTTCTGGAGGGCGCCAATACGGCAATTTCGGGAGGCCCATATCCGCCAAAACCTCCGGACTCAAAAATCCCGTAAATTGAATGCTTAGTTTATACTTACCGGGCTTATTCACGATCTCTCGCAAATTAATCTCGTCACGAAGGCCGTAAAAATTCGACGGGTCGATCCGGATGAACTCACTGAGACCTTCAGGCTTCGGAGTGGGAGGAACGCAATCCCATAAAACGTCCGTATGGATTTCGTGCCCGTCGGAGTCCTCAACCCACAAATTCAAGGTAGGCCCTTGTCCCCAACAGAGATACCACCGCCACAAATACACCGTCTCCGTCCCAACGTTGGTTAGCTGCACCTCCATCTGCATCTTGCCCTTGATCGAGTAAGTTCGCCTGTCGGTCCGGACCCTCAGCTGCAGTTGGGGTGCTTGCGGGTCACCACTAGCGCGTGCAGGATTGTGTGACGATTGGGCAGAGTATCCGAATGCGAAGAGGAGAACGAGTTGGAGTGCTATCGCGTGCACTTCCCACCGCCGTTTCTTACTTCAGCGCCTTCTCAATGTCCGCCACGGGAATCGCACCTTCGCGAATAATCTTCCACGCTCCGCCATGAACGTGAACAATCGTCGATCCCAGTACAGCGCCAGTTTCTCCGCCATCCAAGATTAGTGGCAGACGCCCTCCGAGCTGCTTCACCAACTGCTCGGCATTTGAACACGACGGAAATCCCGAAATGTTCGCGCTCGTTCCGGTGATGGGACCATCAAACTCTTCAATCAGCCTTCTCGCTATATCGCTCTTCGGCCAGCGCAGCGCCACTTTTCCCGTATTCGCCGTCACTTTTAAAGGCAAGCGGTTCGCTGCATCCACAACCAGCGTCAATGCTCCCGGCCAGAATTCCTGCGCCAATCGCAAAAAAATCTGCGGCACTTCGCGCGCCAGTTGCATGGCCTGCTCGAGCGAACGCACCAAAATGGGCAGCGCGCGCGTCTCCGGGCGGCCCTTCACACGATAGATTTCGTCTACGGCAGCGAGATTAAACGGATCGGCAGCCAATCCGTAAAACGTATCGGTAGGGATACCGACCACACTTCCACGGCCAAGAAAATCCGCCGCGTAGCGCAGCACTTCCGGTTCCGGGTTTTGCGAATTCACGCGCAACAGTTCTGCCGGCAATTTTTTGGCCTTTGGCGAAGATGCAATTCCACCCAGTCGTCTCTTCGCCCGCAATTTCAATCAATCCGGCGACGCTAACACACCCATCTACGGCATGCAATAAGAGCCTGCCGTAAAGCCCATTTAGGCGCGTTAAACGCCTATCCATACCATCGCGCTCCTTCGCGCACCGTCAAGATTGCCCTCTGTAACTAGAGCACTGACCAGGGCATCCAATTAACTGCGATGATTCCCTTCTCCATTCTCGATCTCTCGCCGATTCCGCAAGGCGCAACCGCTGCCACCGCACTGCGCAACTCTCTCGATCTCGCGCAGCACGCGGAAACCTGGGGCTACAACCGTTTTTGGCTGGCGGAACACCACAACATGCCCGGCATCGCCAGCGCCGCCACGTCCGTCGTTATTGGCCATGTCGCGGGAGGCACAAAGACCATTCGCGTTGGCTCCGGCGGCATCATGCTACCGAATCACTCGCCACTAGTGATCGCCGAACAATTCGGCACCCTCGCCTCGCTCTACCCGGACCGCATCGATCTCGGCCTCGGCCGCGCTCCCGGCACCGATCAGCCAACAATGCGCGCACTACGCCGCCAGGCAGCCGCGGCTTCCGACAACTTCCCGCAAGACGTCGAAGAGCTGCAATCCTATTTCGAGCCGGCGACGCCCGGTCAAAGAATTCGTGCCGTCCCCGGAGCGGGCCTGCGTGTGCCGATCTGGCTGCTCGGCTCAAGCCTCTTCAGCGCGCAGCTTGCCGCCGAACTCGGCCTACCCTTTGCGTTTGCATCGCATTTCGCTCCCGCCGACATGTTGCAAGCGCTCCAGCTATATCGCGCGCAGTTCAAGCCGTCCCGACAACTCGATCGCCCCTACGCCATGCTTGGTCTGAACGTCATCGTCGCCGACACCGACGCCCAAGCGCGCTACCTCTTCACTTCCGTCCAGCAAGCCTTTACAAATCTTCGCCGCGGCACCCCCGGCCAAATTCCGCCGCCCATCGACGACATCGACTCCTACTGGTCGCCCGCGGAAAAAGCTTCCGCCAGCATGACGCTCATGGTCTCTGCCGTAGGCTCGCCCGAAACCGTCGAGCGCGGCATCCTCAAATTCATCGAAGTCGCGCAACCCGACGAAATCATCACCACCGCGCACATCTACGATCACGCAGCGCGCCTCCGCTCGTTCGAACTTCTCGCAGATGTCCGCGCACGCCTCGCTTCCTCGGAAGCGCAGAACGCCGCGCCCTTGGCCGCGTCCGGGAAATCGAAGTAGCGAGCTCATGCAAATAAGTCCTCTTCTCTGACTGTCAGCTGTCGGCTGTGAGCTGTCAGCATCATTTTCTTTTCCTCGCAGGTGCCAGCCTCTCGCACCGGCCCTGCCAGCTGCCTCCGTTAGCCTCTCACCCTCGAAATTTGCTACGCTCCCCTTGATGGCCACCCCTGGCAAATCCGCCCGCAACGCTGCCAACACACCTGAAGCAGCGCCCGGAGTCCTCACTAGCCGCGACAATCGCTGGCTCAAGCAATTCCGCATGGCGCTCCGCGGCGGCCTGCCCACGGAGTCCGGCGCGGTCGGCATCGAAGGCGTCCGCCTGGTCGAAGAAGCCCTGCGCTCCGGCTGCCCCATCGAGGCGGTCCTTTTCAGCGAATCCGGCGAACGCCACCGCGATCGTCTCGCCCCGTTCATCAGCCGGCCAGAAATCGCTTTTCCCACGCTGCGCACCACCGACCGCCTCTTTGAAGGCCTTGCCGACACAGAGCACCCGCAAGGCGTAGCCGCGCTCGTCCGCCCCCGCACCTCAACTCTCGACGAATTGCTAAGCGCGCCAACCAACGCGTGCTCACCGCTTCTCGTGGTCCTAGCTGGAGTACAAGACCCCGGCAATGTCGGAACCATCCTGCGCACCGCCGCAGCCTTTGGCGCCACGGGCGCGATCACAGCCGCATCTGGCCAATCCGGCACCGCCAGTCCGTTTTCGCCGAAAGCACTGCGCGCTTCCGCCGGCGCCGCTCTCCATCTACCAATTCTTTCGGGAATGTCGCTGCCGATTCTCCTCACGCAGCTAAAGATCGCCAACGTTCGCACCCTTGCATCCTCAGCGCACGAAGCCTCTCCATCGGCGCCCGCCTCCGTTGTAGGGGCGCAATTCATTGCGCCCTCTCCGAGCACGATCACTCCACCACTCTCCCCCTGGGAAGTCGACTGGTGCGAACCCGTCGCCCTCCTAGTCGGCAACGAAGGCGCAGGTCTGCCCGAAGAAGTCGAACGCAGCGCCGACGCCCGCATTCGCATCCCCATGTCCAGCGGCATCGAGTCTCTCAACGCAGCAGCCGCCGCCGCGGTCCTTTTCTACGAAGCCGCCCGCCAGCGCAATTCTTTATCGGAAAAAATCGGGGCGAAATTGTGAGTCTCTTCTCCAAACTCCCCCAAGCCGCTGCCGAAGACTCCGCCCACCAGCCACTCGCCGAACGCATGCGCCCGCGCACGCTCGACGAATTCATCGGCCAGGAAAAACTTCTCGGCCCCGGCAAACCGCTTCGCCAACAAATTGAAAACGATCAGATCACCTCGATGCTCCTATGGGGTCCACCAGGCTGCGGCAAAACCACGCTCGCACGCATGATTGCCCGTCTCACGCGTTCCGAATTTGTAGCCTTCAGCGCGGTGCTTGCTGGTATCAAGGAAATCAAAGAAGTCATGGCAGCTTCCGAACGCAAATCCCACGGGGGCCAGCGCACCATCGTCTTCGTCGACGAAGTCCATCGCTTCAACAAAGCCCAGCAAGATGCGTTTCTTCCCTACGTCGAAGCCGGCCACATCACGTTCATCGGCGCGACGACAGAAAATCCTTCCTTCGAAGTCATTTCGCCGCTTCTCTCACGCACGAAAGTTTACGTTCTCGACCCGCTGACGACGCCCCAAATTGTTGATCTACTCAAACGCGCCATCGCCGACAAAGAGCGCGGCCTCGGAAACGAAAACGTTGAAGCCACCGACGATGTTCTCTTCCGCATCGCTTCCTACGCCAACGGAGATGCCCGCTCCGCCTACAACACGCTCGACCTCGCCACTCGCAGCGCGGGCGCCACACGCTCGGCTTCTGGGGGCGGGTCTTCGAAACAAATCACGCGTGAACTCCTCGAAGACGTCCTCCAACGCAAGCTCCTGCGCTACGACAAAGCCGGCGAAGAGCACTTCAATCTCATTTCCGCGCTACATAAATCGGTGCGCAATTCCGATCCCGACGCCGCTTTGTACTGGCTCGCCCGCATGCTCGAATCCGGCGAAGATCCGCTCTATCTCGCTCGCCGACTGGTCCGCATGGCCAGCGAGGACATCGGCCTCGCCGAACCCGGCGCGCTCGCGGTCACTCTTGCCGCCAAAGATGCCTTCGATTTTCTCGGTATACCCGAAGGCAATCTTGCCCTCGCCCAAGCCGCCGTCTATCTGGCCCTCGCGCCAAAATCCAATGCCGTTTACACTGCCTACGGCGAAGTTCTCGACGACGTGCGCAAAACCGAAGCCGATCCTGTTCCGCTGCACCTGCGCAACGCCGTCACCGGCCTTATGAAAAACGTCGGCTATGGGGAGGGCTACAAATACGCACACAATTTCGATGAGAAAGTCACCGACATGACTTGCCTTCCCGACAATCTCGCCACCCATACCTACTACAAGCCTACCGATCAGGGCTTCGAACAGCGCCTTCGCACTCGCTTGGAAGAGATTCGCAAGGTAAAATCTCGCACGGCATCCAATACCTGAGGTCATCGCATGAAAAAGGTCGCACTCCTGCTCGCAAGTTTGCTCCTGTGTGTTTCGGTCGTGGCGAAGCGCAAAGTGCCCAAGCGTCCGCGCATTCTCGGTATCGCCGGGGTCACCATTCTCGTTTCAGACCTAACCGAAGCGCGCAAGTTCTATCTAAAGCTCATTGATCCGACTCACTCTTGCGATTATTGCCAGGCAGCGCCTCCTCCATTTTTATTCCTTCCTAGCGGCCAGCGAATTAAGTTCGAAAAAACGCCGGTTCCGCCTCCGGCGAGTCTGCTTGCCGAAGTCTCTTTTCTTACGGACGATCTCGAAGGATTCAAAAAATACTTCAACTTCAATAAAGTTGACTTTAACGAGGTCAAAAAGAAGCGGGGAGGAGAGCTCATCCGTCTCGTGCTCACTGATGCCGAGGGGCATCACATTTCGATTACGGACTCCTATCACCTGGCCAACGCGGAAGACGTGAATGCCGGCCTGCCTCCAACAAGTCTTTCGAATCCGATCCGTATCATTCATGCAGGCTTCATCGTGAATAATCGCGCGGCCGTCGATCGCTACTTTGTGAATGAACTTGGCTTCCGTCCGTACTGGCATGGCGGCATGACGGATGAACGGGACGACTGGGTCGCCATGCAAGTCCCCGAAGGCACTGACTGGGTCGAGTACATGCTTAACATTTCGCCCACCGCCGATAAGCACACGCGCGGTGTCATGAACCACATCTCGATCGGCGTCCCAGACATCCACGTCATCGCCGACGAGGTCACGAAAGCCGGCATCAAACTCTCCGAACAACCCAAAATCGGCCGCGACGGCAAATGGCAGCTCAACATCTACGACGCCGACGACACCCGCGTCGAATTCATGGAATTCACACCCAAACAAAAACCGTGCTGCTCCGAATTCACCGGCCCGCACCCTGGGCCAAAACAGTGACCCATTTCCCAATGCAACCCGCCTCATGTCAACATTTAGAACCATGCGGATGAAACAAATCGCCCTTGTTCTGGCCGCGTGCTGCTTCGGCTCCTCGCTCGCCGCGCAGGACCAACCCACGCGTCCGAAGATTATGGGCATCCAACATGTTCGGCTCTATGTGAGCAACATGGAAAAGTCACGCGCATTCTACGGCAAGAATCTAGGGCTATTGGAAACCGACGATTGCTGTGCCGGAGCGTTGCGTGCTCGCTTCGTGATTAACTATGGTACGTACCAACAGCATGTCGAGCTCGAACGAATGCCTTTACCGGCCCCCAAAAACTTGTTAGCTGAAGTTGCTTTCGTCACTGACGACCTGTCTCAAATGCGACGCTATCTCGTGGCTCACGGTTTAACGGTTAGCCGAATTTTGAAGGATTCTGAAGGCACCAAGCACTTTGAGTTGCGCGACCCCGAAGGAAATCCTATAGCTTTCGTCGCGCGGTCTGCTCCTCTTCTTCCGGGTGATGACCCTCCCCTACCCAACCGGGTCAGTACGCGCCTGCTCCACGCAGGTTTCGTCGTAAAGGATTTAGCCACGGAGAACCACTTCTACATGGATCTACTCGGCTTCCGCCTTTATTGGTACGGCGGCTTCAAAGATCAAGATATCGACTGGTACGAAATCCAAGTACCCGACGGTCACGCTTGGATCGAATACATGCTCAATATTCCCGCCACCGCGGACCATAAGGAGCTGGGGGTGCAAAATCATTTTTCTCTCGGGGTGAAAGATGCTCAGCTTGCCGCGGCCCAATTACGCAAGAATGGGTTACAAACGTTCGACGGCCCCGAGATCGGCCGCGACGGAAAAAACAGCCTCGATGCTTACGATCCCGACGGAACGCGCGTCGAAATAATGGAATTTACGCCAACTCAAAAACCCTGCTGCCATCCCTACACTGCGGACCATCCCAAACCATGACCTCTCTTCGATCACCGGGCCAACTCCTGAAGCTTGCGCGTCTTTGCGCGCTGCTTCCTTTCGCACTCGGCTGCTGTTTCGTTCCGCAAACTCGCGCGCAGGACCTCGACAAGCCTCTTCAAAACATCGACGACGAAGTGACCGCTTTCTCCTTCGCTCCCGACGGCCGCATCGTCTATTCCGTGCGCCGCAACATCAAAACCAAAAAATACGATCTTCAGCATGACGACATCTGGATCCAGGAAGCCAATGGCAAGCGCCGCCGTCTCTTCCAAGGCGACAAATTCAACCGTGGCGACACGCTTTTCTCATACGCCGTCGACGCTTTCCGCTGGTCGCCCAACGGACGCATGTTCCTCGCGCAGCTTTTCACCACCAGCGTGGTTGACGAAGGCGGCCGCACCGAAGATTCTTCCATGACTCTCGCGTTTGAAGACGGCGGCAAAGAAATCCACTTCGGAAACAAGGGCGAAAATTTAATCAAGGATTGCTTCAACGCCACATGGCTCCTGGACAACGCCACCATCATCTATTTCGAAGAAGCCATCAAGCCGCACATGCTCTTCTCTTTTCGCTACACCAATATCTCTACCGGTCCCGCCGGCTTGGCCTTCGAAGGCCGCACCTTCATCGACTCCGACCGCATCCCACGCACCAACGCCGCCATCGCCGTTGAGCAAGACCGTACGCAATCCGGCCCTCCGCGCCTTCAGCGCCTCGAACTTCTTGCGCAGGATGACAAGGAAGTCGCCACACTCGATAGCTACGCCGGCGGCCTTTCCGTTTCACCTAGCGGTAAAAAGGTCGCGTATTTCATCGACAAGGAAGTGCTGGAAGTTCGCGATCTCGCCGCCCCCGATCACTTCGTCCGCCTCCGCGTAGGCCTCGGCGTTTTCCATTGGTCGGCTGACGAAAATCGCATCATGCTCAAGCGCGCCGTCGAAAGAAAATCCGGCGATGTCGTCTGGATCACCATTCCCGAGCTACCCGCGCAAAAACCCGGCAATGCCGTCCCCATAGTGCAACCCACTCCGCAACCGCTCCTCCACGGTCTCTCCATTCGCGAATTCAACATCTCTCCCGACGGCCGCTTCCTCGCCGTCATCCTCCCCGGCAAACGCAATCTCGCAATCTTCCCCCTTCCCAACTGACGCTATACTCTCGCGCCCCCTCTCGGAAACGCGTGTTCGTTGCGCTCGATCTCCCTTGCCACAAATAAATAAAACCGCGCAAACCTCAGCGCGGTTCATCCATCCCTCAACATAACGCATTATTTCACGCCAACTGCTCCCCTCGCCTCCGATGCTCCACCAAAATGCAAGCATCCTCGACCACAATTAACCCCGCCGCTCGCGCTCGCTCCGCAGCCGCCGCATTCTCAACACCCAACTGCATCCAAACCACCTTGGCCCCTACGCGGATCGCGCTTTCCACAACAGGCGGCACATTTTCCGACCGTCGAAACACGTCCACAATCCCAATTTCTTCCGGCACATCCTCCAGCCGCGCGTAACTCTTCTCTCCCAACACTTCCGTCTCGTTCGGATTCACTGGAATAATTCTGTATCCCGAGCGCTGCATATACTCCGTTACGCCAAAACTCGGCCGTGCCGGATTCGAAGACAATCCAACCACAGCAATCGCTTTGTATTTCTTCAGGATTTCGAGAATCGGATCAGCCGCGGCCTTCTCGCCGTCTGGCAACAACACTCTCATCGCGCCGCCAGCTCGCCTTTTCCCGCGCGCTTGGTCAATATTTGCCCCATGGCCGCAAGGCACTTTTCATTTTCTTCCGCCGTACCCACCGATATACGGATCGCCTCCGGAAAGCCCATCCAACCGAGCGGCCGCACGATCACTCCCAAATGCAGCAGCTCGTCACAGATCTCTTTCGCTTCCGCTCCCACTTCCATAAAAATAAAATTAGTCTCGCTCGGCACCGGCCGCAATCCCAGTTTGCTCAAACCTTCGCTCAATCGTGCGCGCTCCATCGCATTCGTCTCGATGCACCGCGTGACGTGCTCCCGGTCATCAATCGCCGCCAGTGCCGCTGCCTGTGCCACTCCCGAAGTATTAAACGGTGTCTTCAATTTGTTCATCGCGGCATGCAATTCCGGCCGCCCAATCGCGAACCCGATCCGCATCCCCGCCAGCCCATACACTTTCGAAAACGTCCGTAAAATCAACAAATTAGCGCGTCTCCGAAAAATTTCCTCGGACTTCCGCCGGTTCAGGCTCGGCGCATAGTGCACGTACGCTTCGTCCAACACCACCAGCACGCTCTCCGGCACGCGTCCAAGAAATCCCTCCAGCTCCGCCAAACTAAACGCCGTCCCCGTAGGATTGTTCGGATTTGCCAGATAAATCACGCCCGTCTTCGGCGTAATCGCGTTCGCCATCGCCTCCAGATCAAACGCGAAATGTTTCTGCGGCACCAGCACCAACTCTGCCCCGCTGGCTCGAATCGCCACCGAAAACGGCGCGTAGCTTCCGTGCGAAGTCAGTCCCTGCAATCCTGGCCGCAAAAGTACCCGCGAAGCCAAATCGATAATCTCGCTCGACCCCAATCCCACAAAAAGCTCTTCCGCCGCAAGCCCCGTCCGCGCCGCGAGCGTCTCGCGCAGCAAATGCGACCCGCCGTCAGGATACCGGTTCGCATTTTCAAGCGCCTTCTTGGCTGCTTCTACCGCCAACGGCGATGGCCCCAACGGATTTTCATTCGACGTCAGCTTCACCGCCTGAATCTTCAGCTCGCGCTCCACTTCCTCAATCGGCCGCCCCGGCACATACACGGGCAGCCCTCGAATATAATCTGGTATCAACTCTTCCACAGTCCGTGTCATCGATTCCTGTCCGCCAACTGCGTGCCCCAATTTCTATCTGGCCCAACTCTATTCTCGCATTTTCGACGCGCGCTTCACTGCGAACTCTGTGTCCTCAGTGCTCTCTGTGTAAAATCCTTTTCTTTTTTTTATTCCCCGCTAGCCGCTTTCTTCAACAACTCGATTTCCTTCCCCGTCAAAGCCCGAAATCGCCCCGGCTCCAAATCCAAAACCAAAGGCCCCATCCGCACCCTGCGGATCTTCTCCACCAAATGCCCCACCTTCTCGAACATTCGCCGTATCTGCCGATTCCGCCCCTCAATCAAAACCACCTCGTACCATGGATTTTCCCCATCCTCGAATAACCGTATCTTCGCTGGCGAAGTCTTCACCTTCCGCCCGTCCTCCAACTCAATCACAATCCCCGCGCGCAACCGCGCAATCCTCTTCTCATCCGGTTTTCCGCTCACCTTCACCAAATACGTCTTCGGCATGTGCGATCCAGCCTTCATCATTCGCGCCGCCAATGCCCCGTCGTTCGTCATCAAAAGCAATCCTTCGCTCGCGTAGTCCAGCCGTCCCACGGGATACACTCGCCCCACGCTCTTCCCCAAAATCTGTACCACCGTCGGCCGCCCCTCCGGATCGCTCACCGTCGTCACATAACCCTTCGGCTTGTTCAACATGAAATAAACCAGTTTCTCCGGCTTCGCGATCGCCACGCCGTCCACGCAGATAGCATCATGCTCAAGATCAGCCTTCGTCCCAAGCTCGCGCACAACGGTGCCATTCACCGTAACGCGCCCGCTCAAAATAATCTCTTCCGCCTTGCGCCGTGACGCCACCCCGCAAGCCGCCATAATTTTCTGGAGTCTCTCCAACACGTAGTGGCCGGTCTTTAGACCGGTGCCTTTCGCTCTCGGCGCTCTTCTCTGCGCTGTCTCTGAGGTCTCTGCGCCTCTGCGTTATCTTTTTCTCTTTCTTTTTCTTTCTTCGGAGGTTTCAAACTCGCGCGCAAAGCCGCCACTTCCTTCTCCGGCAGCAACCGGTATCTCCCCCGCGGCAATCCCTCCACCGTCAGCGATCCCAACCCGATCCGCATCAACTTCTCCACCGGATGCATTTCCTTCATCAAAAGCCGCCGCAACTCATCCTTCTTCGAATCCCGCATCCGCACTTCATACCAAAAATTCGCTGCTCGCCCCCGCGTAGCATCGGGCTGCCGCACCGTCTTCATCCTCAAGCCAACTTCTTTTCCAATCCGGTCCAAATCCGCCAGAGTCAGCATGCCCTTCACTTTGACGTGATACACCTGCTCGATCTGCGCCCAGTTCTTCAACATCTCCGCCGCCAAATCGCCGTCGTTCGTCAAAAACACCAACCCCGACGCCGCATACTCCAAATTCCCCACGGGAAACACGCGCTCCGGCAACCCCCGCAAACAATTTCGCAGAGTCTTCCGCCCCTCAGGATCAGCCATCGCCGAAACCACTTCCGGCGGCTTATGCAAAGCCAAATAAATATTCCTCTGCGCCGCCGTTCCGACTCCCACCGTCCGACCCGCCGCCTCGATCTTATCGGTAGCGGGATCAGCCTTCGTCCCCAACTCGCGCACCACAACGCCGTTGACGCGCACCTGTCCGCTCAATATCAATTGCTCCGCATGCCTTCGCGAAGCAATCCCCGCCCGCCCAATAATTTTCTGCAATCTTTCCTGCATTTTGCCTTTTCTTGTAGGGGCACGATTCATCGTGCCCTTCTTCCTTACCGATGATTAGTACAGCAAAAAAAGAGCCTCTTTAGCTCTTCTTCAACTCAATCCCGCCATTCGTCGTCGCCACTTTCAATTCCCGCCCGCCTCCGCCCACCGTTCCCGAAAGCTCCTTCGAACTAAAACGCCCCTGAACGCTAATCGGAAAGTCCGTATTAATTCCGCCATTGGTCGTCGCGGCCTCCACTTTGAATTCTGCGGAAGACGGAAGCGTGACATTCACACTGCCATTCGTAGTCATTTCCTCCAACTCGCCACTCCACTTCGCGTTGCCCATGGACACGCGGACTCCACCATTCGTCGTCTTCGCCGAAGCCCACTCGCTCGTGGACACTTCCACATCGCCGTTCGTTGTCGCCGCCTCCACCACGCTCTCCAACCTAACGCAATGCACGGCTCCGTTCGTCGTCATTGCATGGAACCGCACGCCACGCGGCACTTGCACGTCGAAGCTGATCTTCGCGTTATGTCCATGCCAACTCCAGCTGTTGGACTCCGACGAAACGCCGCCGCGGTGGCACCGTCCCGGCGTCTTATCCTTCGCATACACGGCGCAAATCGTCACGCCATCCGAGTACTCGACGACCTCGATAAACAATTCCCGGTTAGTATCGCTTCCTTTTCTGATGCCCTCCACACGCCCAGCATCTCCGGAAGACTTGCTCGCTCCTATCTCTCCATTTTGATTGATCACTTCGAACGTCTGCCCCGCCTTCAAGTTCCCTTGCCAATGGAAATCGCCCTCCGCGAATACGGTTCGCTTTACGCCCTGCGCCCGTGCGGGCACACCAGCCGCCAGCGAAATCAGCGCCACACAAACCACCCCTGGTATCCAGCCCCGCACGAAAGTCTTTATCTTGCTCATGATTTCTCCCTCTCGAATTCTTGTCTGTTCCTTGAAGCGGCGTGCCGCCCTCAATCAGTACGGACCCAGACCCACTTTGGTTCCCAAGAGTTGCGCGCACCAGAATCGTTGCCGCATTTCGTCTTTTCTTGTAGGGGCACGATTCATCGTGCCCTATCGTGGGGAGGCAAGATCAAACCGCTCGTCGCGCTCGTTCCAATGAGGGGCTTTCCGTCTCTCCTCTGCGAACTCTGTGCTCTCTGCGATCTCTGTGTAAAATCCTTTTCTTCTATTCCCCCGCCGCGGTCGACTTCACGCTCGGCGGCAACGGATCCTCATCCAACTCCCCCGCCGGCATCCCTTCCGACGTCGCCAGCGCTTCGTGTTCGCGAAATGCTTCGGCTTCAGCAAGTTCCTCTTGCACATGCGCGATAGCTTCGGACGCGCTGTTGTGCAAATGGTCTTCCGACGTTACGACCTCGGTCACAACTTCTTCGCTACTCTCGGACGCCGAATTCTCTGCAACTCCCGCTTGCGCTTCGCGATACTCCTCACCCAAAGACGGAGCCACTCCTTCATCACTCCCCAACGCCTCGCGCGCCAAAGCCTCAAACTCCTTCAAACTCGGCAACTCTTCCAAATCGCTCAACCCAAAACGCATCAAAAATTCCTTCGACGTCTTATAAAGGATCGGCCGCCCAATCACTTCCTTCCGCCCAGCCGTCGTAATCAACCGCTTATCCAAAAGCGTGCTGATCACCCCCGAAGTATTCACTCCGCGAATCTCCGAAATTTCTGGCGAGGTCACCGGCTGCTTATAAGCAATCACAGCAAGCGTCTCGAGCGCCGGCATCGTCAAACGCAGCGGCGGCCGCAAACTCTTGATAAATCTCCGCACCACATCGTGCTGCTGAGGCTTCGTATAAAGCTTGTACCCGCCAGCCACAGCCCGAATCTCAATCCCCCGCTCCTCCACCGCGTAGCTGGCCACCAACTCATCCAGCGAAGCCTGCACAACAAGCTTCTCCTCGCCCAGCGCCTTCGCCAACTGCTCGATCGTCGCCGGCTCATCCGCCGCATAAATAATCGCTTCGAGTGACGCTTTTCTCTCTTCATTCGTCATGCTGAACTCTCTCTTCCCTGCGGTGCCCTAAATCTCGTCTTCGTCTTACTCTTCTCTGCGCTCTCTGTGAACTCTGTGTTAAGAAAACCCGTCCCGCCCCACCACCCAGCTTTCCGCACCGCACGGCGGCCAAAGAACACTGTCATTCCGACCGTAGAGAGGAATCTGCTTTTCTCTTCCTACTCACTATTCACTACCCACTACTCACTATCTATATTCCTCATCAATCTGCTTAATCCCGCCCGCCTCATCAAAAATCACATCAAACGACTTCCCCTTCTTCACCACAATCTCCCCAAACTGCTTCTCCTGCGCCAATCCCACCGCCTGCAATTTCACCATCTCCAAAACCGCCAAAAACGCCACAATCATCGCGTGCCGCGAAGGGCAAGCCTCAAAAAACGAAATCAAATTAACGCTGTTCTCCTCACTAGCCAGAATCTGAGCCCGCAAAGCCGCAATCATCTGCGCCACCGTAAACTGCTCGTGGTGCAATTCAATCCGTGTGATTTCCTTGCGCCGCTCCAAAACCTGCTGAAACACTTTCACCAAATCCACAAGCGACACAACCAGCTCGCCCTCTGTCCCCTCGTCGTTATAAAGCGACTTGTCCGGCTTCGACCAAACGTTCTCTTCCACCTGCTGCTTCTGATACAAAAGCTGCGCCGCATTCTTAAATTTCTCGTGCTCAACCAGGCGCTGAACCAACTCTGCCCGCGGATCGCCCTCGACACCTTCCTCCGCTGCCAAAGGATCCGGCGGCAGAAGCATCTTCGACTTGATGTAGATAAGCGTCGCCGCCATATAAATAAAATCCGCCGACACATCCACATTCAATTCTTCCAATTTGTGCAGGTATTCGAGGTACTGCGCCGTGATCAACGAAATCTGAATATCATGGATATTCATCTCATGCTTCTTGATCAAATCAAGCAAGAGGTCCAGCGGCCCCTCATACAAAGGTATGTTCACCTTGTAAGCCGCATCCCGCGTCAACTTATTTCCCGGCGTCGCCATTCTGTCGTCTCTTCTCCGTGCTCTCTGTGTCCTCTGTGTTAAAACAAACCCGCTGCCCTGCCTCGGTCACGCCAAATCGCCTCCAACTTCCCGTCGCTTGTCCTTCCAATGAAAAACTGCCTCTCTCACGCGCTCCATCGTCTTCTTTGCTTCCACCCTTGCCCGCCTCGACCCGTCGTCAATAATCTCCAGGACGCCCTTCGGATCGTTCTCCCACTTGTTTCGCGCTTCTCTCTTTGGCCCAATCCACTTGATCAAATTCTCAGCCATCGCCGCCTTACACTCGATGCACCCAATCCCCGCGGTGGTGCACCCCTGCCGCACCCACTCCAACCGCCCCGGCTCCCCCGCCGAGAACAGTTTATGCCAGTCGAACACCGGACACACGTCCGGATTTCCCGGATCCGTCCGCCTCTTCCGAGCGGGGTCCGTCACCATCACCTTCGTCTTCTTCCGTATCTCCTCATCCGTCTCGCTCAAAGTAATCGCATTCCCATAACTCTTCGACATCTTCCGCCCATCCAGCCCAGGAATCCGCGGCGTCTTCGTCAACATCACGCCTGGTTCTACTAGCGACGGTCTGTAAGGAAACAGATTTGCTAAATCGCCTAATTTTGCATGCAGGTTATCTACGCCGATTTCAACTGCGACTTTCCTTACCTCACCTCTAAATTTGTCAGGGTCGTGTCGATCCCACGGCTGTATCCCCAGCAACCTTGCGGGCCTACGCGTGGCATTGTCATCGCCGAACAAAGCGGGATCGAGGTCAAGTCCGTAAAAAACCGAAAACCGCCGAACAATCTCTCGGCTCAACTCCACATGCGAAACCTGATCCTCACCCACCGGCACGTAAAGCTGTGCTCCTTCTTTACCCGCGTCAGCGGGCAAGCTGTAAATCACAATATCCGCCGTCTGCAAACACGGATACCCCAAAAACCCATAATTGTGCAGGTCCTTATCCTTCACCTGCTCCAACGCCTCCTTATACGTCGGCACCCTTTCGAGCCAACTCAGCGGCGTCACCATCGACAACAACAAATGCAGCTCCGCATGCTCCGGCACTAAAGATTGCTGAAAAATCACGGACTTGGCGGGGTCCAACCCCGACGCCAAGTAATCCGTCATGATTTCAATCGTGTTCTGCGCCACGCCCGACGTATCTGCATAGTCGCTAGTCAAAGCATGCCAGTCCGCGATGAAGTAAAAGCACTCATACTCTGGGTCATTTTGTAACCGGACCCAGTTCTCGAGGGCGCCGAAGTAATGGCCAATGTGGAGGCGTCCGGTGGGGCGCATGCCGCTGACGACGCGCTTCCTTTGGAGTGCGGGAGCTCTGCTCCCGCTTTTGGATTCAGGCGCGTGGGCCAAGACCCCTCCCCTCGTTTTTTGTAAGCGTTGCATCTAAAGGAGTTAGGTGGGTAGTCAACTGGGCTTCCCCTGCTTCCCTAAGAGCTCGCGAGCAATGATCGTCCTCTGGATCTCACTAGTCCCCTCATAAATCGTAATGACCCGGGCGTCGCGATACATCCGCTCCACATCCGACTCCCGCGAATACCCCGAGCTGCCATGAATCTGCACCGCCTTAGCCACAACCCGGTTCACCATCTCGCTGGCATACAGCTTCGCCTTGGACGACACCGCCCCCAGCTTCCCCGGGTGCGCATCCTTAAGCCACGCCGCATGATAGACCAGCCCACGCGCAGCTTCGATCTCCGTCTGCATGTCCGCCAGCATCCACTGGATCGCCTGAAACTCGCCAATCGTCTTGCCAAACGCCCGCCGCGCCTTGGCATGCTTCACCGACTCGTCCAAAGCCCCCTGCGCCAATCCAAGCGCCTGCGCCGCAATCCCGATGCGCCCGCCGTCGAGCGCACTAAGCGCTATCTTTAACCCCTGCCCTTCTTCGCCCAACCGGTTCTCGCGCGGCACTTCGCAGTCGTTCAGCAGAATCTCGACGACCGGCGTGCTCCGCTGCCCCATCTTGTCCTCATGCCGCCCGACTTTGAAGCCGGGGAAACTCGGTTCGACCAGAAACGCTGTGATGCCCTTACCGCCCGCGTCGGGATCGGTCTTAGCAAACACAATGAACAAGCCCGCGACGTGACCGTTCGACACCCACGTCTTCGTTCCGTTCAACCGATAAACATCCCCGCCGGGCGTGCCAAGCGGTGCCCCGCTCCAAGCGGCGTCGGATGCGGGAGCGAACGCCGGTACTGGGGAGGTCCTTGCACCGAGCCCCGAGCCAACGCGCTGCATCGCTACTGCGCGCGCCTGAATGCCAGCAGCATCGGAACCAGCCGCCGGTTCCGTCAAACAAAACGACCCGAGAATTTCTCCCGTCGCCAACCGTCGCAAATATTTCTTCTTCTGCTCTTCGGTCCCGAATTTCGTGAGCGGCACTTGCACCGCCGAGTTCGTCACGCTCAGCGAGGTAGCCATCGCCGCATCCACGCGTGCCACTTCCTCGAGCATCAGCACATACGAAAGCGTGTCGAGCCCCGGTCCGCCCCACTCTTCGGGAATCATCATCCCGCAGCAACCCAACTCGGCCAGTTTCTTGATTTCTTCGGCAGGAAAACGCTCTTCACGGTCGCGCTGCTTCACCGAAGGCCGCACTTCCGCCTCCATGAATTGGCGAACCGTGTCCCGTATCAATTTTTGGTGGTCGTTAAGCGAAAAATCCATCGTGTAGTTAGTGGCACAGCCAATCCTGGCTGTGCTCTCTGGTTTCGTACACGTTTCAGCCCGGTGGACTCAGCACAAGAAGTGTACGCAGAATGCTAACACACCTTACGTGCGAGAAACCCGTGATGCGCGAGTCTAAAAAGATGGAGCAGACGCGGGCACGGCGTGCCGTGCCCCTACGGGTTGGGTGACAGTCTAAAGTTTGAAAAGTTCGCGGAGGCGTTTTGCTTGGACGCGGCTTACGGGGACTTCGGTGGATTTCTTGTCGTTCATTTTCAGGATGAAGGTGGAGTTGAACCAGGGGACGACTTCCTTGATGTGTTGCGTGTTGACCAAGAACGAGCGGTGCGGCCGCCAAAACGCTTCCGAGTCAAGCGTCTCGTTTAATTCCTCGAGTGTGCGGTAGTTCGACGAGCCTTCGACATCGCGCGTGACCACCGAAATTGAGCCCCCGACGAACGTAGCGAAAATCACGTCTTCGGCGTTCACGAGTAATAGCCTCTGCTGCGATTGCACCAGTACTTTCACCTTTTGAGGCGCGCTTTTCGCCGCGCCGAGTTGGCTTACCAACTGTTCGAGCCGCTCTGTCGTTGACGTTTGCGTGTCCAACATTTTTCGCGCGCGCTGGATAGCCTTCGCGATCCGCGCCTTGTCGAACGGTTTCAACACGTAATCAACCGCATTCACGTCGAACGCTTGCACCGCGTATTGATCGAATGCCGTCGCAAAAACTACGTGCGGCATTTTCATTTTGCGCTCGACTAGTTTTTTCAGTACGCCGAAGCCGTCGAGGCCTGGCATTTGTACGTCCAGGAAAACTAGGTCGGGCGAGTGCTCTTTGATCAGAGCTACTGCTTCGACCCCATTTTTTCCTTGGCCGATTACGTTGATTTCTGGAAAGGCGCGGAGCAGGAACGCTAGCTCGTCTCTGGCTGGCTTTTCGTCATCTACGATGATGGTGTTGATTGGCATAGAGTGCAATTTCAAGATGCCGGGCTGAAGCCCGGCGCTACGTTTCAATGCCGGGCTAAAGCCCGGCCTCTACAGTGTATGATATCGCTGGAGAAAACGTACGCTCTATGCCGCCCAAAGCATCCAGCCGCACTACCGCCAAAATCCTTCGCAGCAAAATGATTTACCAGGGGCCGGTCTTCGGCCTTCGCCGGGATGAAATTATTGAGCCGAGCGGGCTGCGCGTTACGCGCGAAGTCATCACGCACCCTGGCTCCGTCGTCGTTCTCCCCGCGCTGCCCGATGGACGCATTGTAATGATTCGCCAGTATCGCCACGCCACGCGGCAATTTCTCTGGGAGCTTGTCGCCGGCCGCATCGACAAAGGCGAAAATCCGCGCCGCGCCGCCGCTCGCGAGTTGATCGAAGAAACCGGCTATCGCGCGAAACGTTTCCACGTTTTCCTCGACATTTTTCCCACGCCCGGTTTTCTCGAAGAGCGCATGTATATCCTTCTCGCCGAAGATCTGACTCTCGGCGAAGCCGAGCCGGAAGAAGACGAAAAAATCACCGTGAAGGCCTTCACGCACGGGGAAATAGAACAGATGATTCGCCGCAACAAAATTCGCGACGCGAAATCCGTCGCTGGCATCCTGTACTATCTGCGCTTCCTCGTCCGCTCCTGATTCTGCCAGGCGCATGCAAACCACGATGCCGAAGGCGCACCGCCTGCTGTTCGCCACGACAATTTTTCTGGGAGCTTTTCTTCTTTTCCTGATTGAACCGCTCATCGCCAAATTAATTCTTCCGTGGTTCGGAGGATCAGCAGCAGTTTGGGCGACGTGTCTCGTCTTTTTTCAAACGGCACTTCTTCTTGGCTATCTCTATGCGGACTCGACGATTCGACGCCTCTCGCCAAAACGTCAATCCGTGGTTCATTTGGGTCTACTTCTCGTTAGTCTTTTGTGGCTGCCGATCGCACCGCAAATATTCTGGCGTTCGTATGTGACATTCGATCCAGCGTGGCGCATCCTGGGATTGCTCACGTTTTCTATCGGGCTGCCTTTCCTGCTGCTTAGTTCTACGAGTCCACTGTTACAAACTTGGTACGCGCGCCGCGCCACAAACCGCTCGCCATACCATCTCTTCGCTCTTTCCAATCTCGCTTCCCTGCTCGCTCTTTTGAGTTTTCCATTTTTGATTGAGCCTCGTCTTTCTTCGCACCATCAAACAGCGCTGTGGTCCATTGGCTATGCATCGTTCGCGCTGTGCTGTGCCCTCACTGCGTGGATCAGTCGCGACTACAGCCCGATTACGCCTGCGACAGCCGAAGCATCGCAAGAAGAAGCGCCGCCCGCGCTGAGCACCAAAGTTTTATGGCTGAGCCTCGCCGCCTGCAGTTCGATGATGCTGCTTGCGGCGACGAATCATCTTTCAGAAAACGTTGCACCGATCCCTCTGTTGTGGGTCGTTCCGCTCGCGCTCTATTTGCTTTCGTTTACGATGGTGTTTGCCAAGCACAAATTCTATTCGCGTTGGTTCGTGGCACGACTGCTGGCAGTCGCGCTGGGCGCGGCTGGTTATGCGATTTACAATTCTTCGATTACGCACGCCATTCAAATCAGCGTGCCGCTTTTTTGCTCCGCGCTGTTTGTGGTCTGCTTTTTTTGTCACGGCGAACTCGCTCAGCGAAAGCCTGCCGTGCGTTACCTGACCTCTTTCTACCTAACCATCGCGCTCGGAGGCGCTCTCGGCGCGGTCTTCGTCGGCTTGCTTGCTCCCCATATTCTTTCTGGAATTTACGAGTTGCCGATCGTCTTGCTGCTTGCAGCGCTTCTCGCAACCGTCGTTCTTTGGCGGGAAGGCTGGTCGGCGCGGATTTTCTGGGCGTGCGTGACCGTTTCTATGGGCGCCGTGCTGGTCTATAACATCCGAACGATGCGCGAGAGCACCGTCGCGATGATGCGCAATTTTTATGGAGCGCTCCGCATTCAAGAATTTAAAACCGGTCTCAAACTGCCGTACCGCAGTTTGGTTCACGGAACGATTGAGCATGGCGCGCAATATCTTTCCTTTCCCGAGAATCGCAACCCAACGACGTACTACGGAAGAAGATCGGGCGCAGGGCTGGCGCTGCGATTTTGTTGTGACGGACCGAAACGAGTGGGAGTGATTGGCCTAGGCGCGGGAACGCTCGCAGCTTACGGGAAGCCGGGCGATTCGTTTCGATTTTACGAAATCAATCCTCAAGTCATTTCGGTAGCAAATGGCTGGTTTACCTTCCTCAAGCAAAGCCCCGCGAAGATTGAAATCATCCTGGGAGACGCGCGGCTTTCGCTGGAGAGCGAACCGTCACAGCAATTTGATGTGCTGGCGGTCGATGCGTTTTCGGGAGACGCCATTCCCGTGCACTTGCTGACCAAAGAGGCGCTTGCAGTTTACTTTCGTCATTTGAAGCCGGGCGGCATACTCGCGGTGCACACATCGAACACGTACCTCAGACTCGCGCCTGTGGTTAAAATGCTGGCGGAAGACGCCGATTACACTTCGCGCCTCATTTCGAGCGATGAAGATGCGACGATGATGGTTTCACCGGCCGATTGGGTGCTGGTTACGCGAAACCAGGATTTTTTGAATAAACCAGAAACATTTGCTGGCAGCGAAAACATCGAAGTGCCACCCCATTTGCGGCTCTGGACGGACGATTACAACAATCTCTTCGAAATTCTGCGCCCTCTGAGTTACGTAACGCACCCATCCGATGGGACATAAATTTATTTTGTTTGTAGAGTTACCTACGTGAAACAAATGATTCTCGTCGTGAAACAAAAATAGGCAAACCCTGTGTTCGCTTGCACTTGCGAGGGGCGCCGCCCATTCGCTCCGCGATCGAAAAGAAAAATATCGAGACTGAATCGATTTTATAATCGAATAATCGTTGTTTTTTGGCGGCATGGCTCGCGAATGCTCTCTTGACTGGATGCCTCATTCTGGTACACTCCGCGCAAATTATTACAGGTGGTCGCAACTTTTGTTGCAAATAGCCACCCGGAGAAATGTCCAGGTCTCCATCAGGAGGAGCACATCTGTGCAAGGAACTGTAAAATGGTTCAATAATTCAAAAGGGTATGGCTTCATAGGGCGCGACGATGGTCCAGACGTATTTGTTCATTATTCCGCAATCTTGGGAGATGGCTACCGCAGTTTGCAGGAAGGAGACACGGTAGAGTTCGAGATTGTCCAGGGACCGAAAGGGCCTCAGGCGGCGAACGTGCAAAAGCCAGCGTAAAAAGCCATTTATCATTTGGCCGGCAGAGGGCGCCCCTTTGCCGGTCTTTTTTTTGAAAAAAGTGAGTAGTGGGTGGTGAGTAGTGGGAAACGTCCAGAGTCTCCGTCGCGCAGGCGCAAGCCTCACTCAGCATCGGCGGTCAGCGCGGAATGACAGAAAAAAGAATTTTACACAGAGAGCGCGGAGGGCACGGAGAAGAACGGCGGTAGTCGAAGTGCGGCACGGCAGACTACTAGTGTCCACCACTCACTGTTCGCCAGCCGCTGATGCTCGGCTGGTTCCCACTACTCACTACCCACTATTCACTACTCACTTATTCGTCGCTACGAGACGGCCAATTTGAAGGTGGAAGAAGGAGTCGGCATCGGAGTGCATACAGACTTGTGCGTTGGGAGCGCCGGGTTCTTTGCGAGTGAAGCCTTTCTCGTCGACGCGAATTTGCGTGGGTTCCACTGGGCAGATTTTTGGGTCGAGGATGAAGGCCACCGTCACGGGATCGAAGAGAGTTGGAGTTTGTTGACCCCACTCGTGATAGAGCAGCGTCAACGCGTCGGTGAGCGGAGTTCCCTGCTTGAACAGGTAGGCGCGCTTGACCTCGTCTAGCTTTAACTGCGTGGAATCGAGCGGCATGACGTAGAGTGGCACGCCCGAGAGGAAGAGCTTTTTGGCGGAGGGGATGTCATTGATGATGTTCCACTCTGCGTCCGGCCCGCGTTCTGGACAGAACCAAAGCTCACCGTAGCCGCACTCAATGGAGCCGCCCATAATCACTACGCGTTTGAGCTTGAGAAAAGTTTCTGGATCCTTATCGATGAGTGCGCCTACGTTTATCAACGGGCCGATGGCAATTAGGGTGATTTGGCCGGGATAGCGGCGAATCTGGTCGAGGATAAAGTCTACGGCGTTGGGATGCGCGGCTTTGGCGAAATGACCGCTTTCGCCGTAGCGCTTCTGATTCATCACGTTGGTGGCGTGCGTCGGAGCGCCGGCAAGGACCGGGATATCCGTCCGACCGGCTTCGCCCAGCAAGCGGTCGACGATTTTGGCTCTGGCCTCGGTGTCGCCGAAGGTGGTGGAGATGCCGAGAATTTCAAGTTCAGGGCTTTTGAGAGCGAGGGCGATCGCAAAGGCATCGTCGATGTCGTCGCCGATGTCTGTGTCGATGATGACTTTCTCGGGCTGGTTCGTTGCCTGCGGAGACCTCTGTGATTGCGCATGGACGCTGGAAACTACGACCAATGCGAACAAAGTAGCGAAGATCGAACGACGCACTCTGCCTCCCAAGAAACTAGCCGGGCAATACTCATCCGGCTGCAAGACTTTCTGTGCAGCGCTAACTACGCAGAGAGACTATCGCACAGCGGCAACGATATACGCGATTGCTTGCAATTATTCAACTGGATGGACCATCACAACGATTACTCTGCCCGCATGCGGCCGAAATACTTGGAATCCGGCGGAGTGAACAGAAAATAGGCGACGGCGACTAAGAGCAGCAAATGCGGCACAGACTCAGAGAGCGAGTTCAACGCCATGGCAACGACGTGAAACGCGATCCACAGCAGTAACAACCAGCGAGCCCAGTTGCGGCCCTTCAGCAAGAAGACGCCGGCGACGACAGCAATGATCTCGAAAGGCGCGATAAGCAACATCCAAACATCGAGCCCGCCCTTTACCAGGTGATAAAGGAGTGCGAGCAGTCCAACCGCGATGAACAGCCAACCGAGGAATGTGACAGCAAAGGGGCGTTTCATGGCTTTAGCGGCTCATAGGCGGCAGCCAGGGAGCAGTGTACTCAAAAACTTGTGAAGAGTTAACTTCCGGCGAACGCGCGAATTGGAAATAACTCCGCGTCCAATGAGCGATGTTCGCGCGCGTGCCTTTCGCGGGACACTGGCTTTATAATCTCCCCCATGGACAACAAAACGATCGCTCGCATCCTCCGCGAAACGGCGGAACTTCTGCAAATCGATGGCGCCATTATTGGACGTTACCGCAGCTATGAAAAGGCGGCGGAATTGATTGGCGGCATGCATGAATCCATCGAGCAAATGGCCAAAGAACCTGGGAAGCTGGAAGAACTGCCAGGAATCGGCGAGCGCATGGCGGAGCACATCGAGGAAATAATCGCAACGGGCGATTACGGTCTGAGGAAAAAACTCCTTAAGAAGTTTCCGGCGACGCTTCTCGAGATTATGACGCTGCAATCGCTGGGTCCCAAAAAGGTAGCATTTCTTTGGTCCAATTTTCAGGCAGCAACCGTAGCCGATGTGGAAAAACTTGCCAAAGAGGGAAAGCTTCGAGATGTGCCGGGATTCGGAGAAAAGACCGAGCAGAATATTTTGAAAGCCGTGGAAACGTTTAAGCGCTCGACGGGGCGCTTCCGAATCGACAAGGCGGAAGCTGCGGCGGCGGAGTTGATCGAGTTCATCAAGCAATACGGAAAAGGAGTGGAGTCGATTACTCCCGCGGGTTCCTTGCGACGCGGAAGAGAAACGGTCGGCGATCTGGATTTACTTCTGATTTTGAGCGAAGGGCATACCTCCCAGAAAAAGGTTGATGCGATCGCTGAACACATTTTGAAATTCCCACGGATCGAGCAAACGCTGGCGCATGGAGAAAACAAAGTCAGCTTTATGCTGCAGAACGGCATGCAGGTGGATGTACGACTACTCGAAAAGGAAAGCTTTGGAGCGGCGCTGCTTTATTTTAGCGGATCGAAGGAACACAACGTTGCCTTGCGCGGGCGCGCGAATGATATGGGCTACACGCTGAATGAGTATTCCCTGGCGACGCTAAAGGGCGAAAAACCTGCAGCTCGACGGACCGAGGAAGAGATTTACGCGAAGCTAAAGCTCGATTACATCCCGCCTGAACTGCGAGAAAACAAAGGCGAGATCGCCGCCGCGGAAGCTCACAAACTGCCTCGGCTCCTCGAAGTTACGGATATGACGGGCGACCCTCATATGCATACGACGGCCAGCGATGGAAAGAACTCCATCGAAGAAATGGCGGAAGCGGCTCGCAAGCTTGGGCACAAGTTCATCGCCCTGACGGACCACTCGAAAGCCGTTACCGTGGCCAACGGGCTCGATGAAAAGCGCATGGCGGAACACCTTGTGAAGATTCGAACAGCAAATGACAAAGGACTTGGGATTCTCTTGTTTGCAGGATCGGAAGTCGACATCTTGAAGGACGGCTCACTGGATTATTCCGACGAACTGCTTGCGCAGATGGATGTTGTGGTCTGCTCTGTGCATTCGTACTTCAACCTGGAACGGTCCGAGATGACCGAACGCATGCTTGCGGCTATCGAAAATCCGTATGCGCAGGTCATCGGCCATCCTACCGGGCGGCTGATCTTGCGGCGCGATCCTCTTGATTATGATATGGAGAAAATCCTGGATGCGTGCGCAAAACACGGCGTGGCCATGGAATGCAATTCTTACCCCGACAGGCTGGATTTGAACGACATCCACTTGCGGATGTGCAAGGAGCGTGGCGTGAAAGTCGTCATTTCGACGGACTCGCATAACACGCTGAATCTGCCGTACATTCGACATGGCGTTACTGTGGCGAGGCGCGGGTGGCTGGAAAAGAAGGACGTACTCAATACTCTGCCGCCGGAGCAGTTTCTGGCGGCACTGCGTCCCAAGCCTGGGACAGCAAAACCGAAGGCGGCGACTCCAAAGAAGTCTGCCGCCAAACGGTGACTGCTGCTGGGAAGTTCTCGTCTAGGCAGAATTGCGACCAGAATGGCGATGGGGCCTAAAGGCCGTCTATGCGGCAAGTTAGACACAAAGGTGCTGCGGGGACTTGGGAAAGGGAACATTTTGACTCAGGGTGTCGTACCTATTGTCAGAACGACATACTTCGGAGGCTTTGAGCCATGAAACTGTATCCAAATCGCACGATAGCGGTTCGCTCGGGGATTGTTGCTAGTGCGCTGCTGGCGGTAGTTGCCCTTGCCCCACGGGCCAGCGCCACGGACTGGTCCAAGAACTTTACGATCAGCGGGCGCGCCAATGTGCGGATTGACACAAATGATGGCAGCGTGCGCGTGACCACGAGCGATTCCAAGGAAGTTCAGTTCAGCGTGCAATATGAAGGCTATGAGCTGGATAAGAGTCTCCACGTAGAGGCGCACCAGAATGGCGACCAGGTGGAGTTGGTAGCGCGGGTTACCGGAAATCATTGGGGATTCTCCTGGGGTAGCCACGGCAGGCGGTTGCAGATTGAAGTCAGGATGCCGAAAGACGCTGATTTTAATGCACATACGGGAGACGGTTCCGTGGAAGCCAGCTCGATCAATGGAAATATAACTATCCAGACGAGCGACGGGGCGATTAGGGCCAACGGCCTGACTGGAACCATCGACCTCAACACTCATGATGGCAGCATCAACGTGGACACGCTTAAGGGCGACATTCGCCTGCATACCGGGGATGGCTCGATTGAGGCGCGGCTTCTGGACGGAAAATTGGATGCCGACAGCGGGGACGGCCACGTCAGGATCGCAGGGCGGTTTGATGCACTAAATATCAGGACTGGCGATGGCAGCGTGGATACCCATGTCCTTCCCGGTTCGAAGATGGCCAGCAGCTGGAACATACGGACTGGGGACGGCAGCGTGGACTTGGCTTTGCCGGGCGACTTTCAGGCCAACATTGACGCTAGCACGGGCGACGGACATATCAGCGTGGGATTGCCGGTAACCGTCGAGGGGACCTTCAGCAACTCACAGCTGCATGGGAAGATGAATGGCGGGGGTCAATCCCTGACGGTGCATACTGGGGATGGATCGATCCGTCTGAGCAAGGCATAGGCTGACGCAACCTCTCATTGATACTAATACTATTAGCCTGGCTTAGGCTGAATGAGCATCTCCCCTACAAGCAGCTAAGCCAGTACTATTACTGGAAAAATGTGCCTTCCGAGAGACAGTTGTCCTCTTCTGCTGACAGAGGATTTCTCTCTACCACGTGTATCTTGCTGAAAACATAAAGCCAACTTTTGGAAGCTAACCTGCCTTTCAGTACATTGTCTGAAAAGGGGGTTTGCCGTGATAGTCGTCGCGCTCGCGTTTGCTATGGTGGCTTTGGTTTCCACCACGATTGCCAGCACCATTTCCGGTATGACTGGCCGCCGCGGCTCCTGATCTAGCTTGCCAGCGCCAGGCTGGAAGCTCATCTCGAGCGAATACTCGTCTGCCTTACTTCTCCGATTCCCCTCCGTTTCGGTTCCCTTCTGTCATAACGATTCATCCCGCTCTGCCCTATCGACGTTGACTCGTTATAGAGCATAATCAAGCGCTCAAGGATGAGCCAATGGCGATTCCCTCAACTAGCCACCCCATGTCGAATCGAACGCGGCATGTGGCCAATGCGACGGCGCAGACAGGCGTGCTGGGCCTCACGCGCGCGCAGGGTTGGGGGATTCTTTTTCTCGTCTACACGGCACTCTTCGTACTTTTCTTTGGTTACCACTATCTCGACGATCTTTCCCGACAACATCCTGGGACGTTTGCCGTTCGTTTTCTGGAGGAGTCCACGGGTGTCTATAGCGTTTTCCTTCTGCTGCCGCTGGTCTTGCGTGTGGCCGACTTCTACTTGTTCAGAGTTAAAGGATGGATGCGGCAGATTTTGTTCCATCTGGCTGCGGCGGCGGGGTTTTCTTTTTTGCATACGACTTTGATGGCGCTTAGCCGGTGGATTCTGGCTCCTCTCGTGGGCCTCGGAAGCTACGACTATGGCATTATGCGATTCCGGTTTCCGATGGAGTTCTCGAATGATTTGATGGGATACACGGTCATCGTGCTGGTGTATTACTTCTTCGAGCGGTTGCGGATTGCGCAGGCGCAGCAGCTTGCCGCGGCGGAATTGCAGGCGAAATTGGCGCGGGCGCAGCTTGAGAATCTGCGTTTGCAGCTGCAGCCGCATTTTTTGTTTAACACTTTGAACACGATTTCTTCGGTGATGTACGAGGACGTTCCGGCGGCGGACGCGATGTTGACGCAACTGAGCGAATTGCTGCGATTGACTCTGCGCACGGCCAACTCGCACGAAATTCCGCTGGCGCAGGAGCTGGAAATTACGCGGCTCTATTTGCAGATTATGCAGAAACGGTTTGAATCGAATCTGCGCGTGACCTACTCGGTGGATTCGGAGCTGGAGAATTCGATGGTGCCCCAGCTGATTTTGCAACCGCTGGTGGAGAATTCGTTGCGCCATGGTTTGAAGGATGGCGGGGCGGGGATAGATATCTCGATCGGGGCGCGGCGCGAGAATGGTTCGCTGATTCTGAAAGTGGCGGACACGGGCGCGGGGTTGGGAACGCAGAGCGCGGATGCGGTGATGAACCGCGGAGTGGGGCTAGCAAATATTCGCGGTCGGCTGGAGCAATTGTATGGCCCCGAGCAAGAGTTTGCGATTGCCAACGGGGCGGCGGGTGGGGCGGAAGTGACACTGAGGGTTCCGTTTCATCTAGAGGAGCGTGGTATTTAGCCCGTGGCTTCGCTGAGCACACTTCAGGTGCTTGTCGTAGACGATGAAGCACCTGCGCGGCGCAAGATATTGAGGTTGTTGCGGCAGGAACCGGATGTGCAGGTTGTTGGAGAGGCGGGAGGCGCGGAATCTGCGATTGCTGCGATTGGGAAACACCGGCCTGATCTGGTTTTCCTCGATGTGCAAATGCCCGGGATGGACGGATTCGGAGTGGTACAAGCGATCTCGCCCGAAGAGATGCCACGCGTTGTTTTTGTAACCGCGCATGACCAGTACGCGTTGCGAGCGTTCGAGGTGCATGCGTTCGACTATCTGCTCAAGCCGTTTGGCGAAGAACGTTTTCGCACGGTGTTGCGGCGTGCGCGAGAACAGAACGCGCAATCTGGCGAAGGATTTGGGGCACGCATCCAGGATCTATTGCGTCAACTGGAGCGCGAGCGGTCCTTTCCGGACCGGTTGCTGGTACACGAAAATGAACGGGCGCATTTTGTTTCGATCCGTGAGATATCGTGGGTCGAAGCCGATCGAAATTATTTGATATTGCATTGTGGGGCGAAGACGCACACTTTGCGGGGAACGCTAGAGTCGCTTGCGGGAACGCTTGACCCGAAGATTTTTGTGCGGATCAATCGGGGGAGTTTGGTTCGACTGGATGCGATACGTGAGTTGGTTCCGTGGTTTCACGGGGAGTACAAGGTTATATTGAAGGACGCCACGGAATTGCGTTGGAGCCGGCGGTACGTGAAGCAGCGGCCGGAGTTGTTGAAGCTGGGGTGAATAGGGGCGGAATGAACATCGAAAGGCCCATTTATCCCTGAGATGGGCCCGGTTGTCCCAAGTGAGTTGGCAATATAGAGTTCTCGCGATAATCCTTCCATTATGAGATTCACACATCGATTCTGCTTCTTGGTGAGATTCGGACGGGCACGGCGTGCCGTGCCCCTACGGAATGTTTCGGCGCGAGCGGTTGTTACTGGGGCTTCGCTGTTCTTCTTCTTGCTTTTGCTTCCTGCCTTGGCAGGCGCGCAAACGACGCCTGACGCTGGTTGGGCGAATTACGGTGGTGATCCGGGCGGGACGCGGTACTCCCCTGCCCGGCAGATTGACCGTGGAAACGTGGCGCAACTGAAAGTGGCTTGGACTTATCGGACGGGGGCTTTGCCCTACGACGAGGACCTCGATAAGAAGGCGGCGTTTGAGGCCACGCCGATTTTGATTGAAGGGAAGCTTTTTTTGAGCACGCCTTACGATCACGTGATCGCTTTGAATGCGGTGAGCGGCGTGAAGATTTGGGAGTTTGATCCAAAACTAGAACACCCTTACGGCTTTTCGGAAGTGACGTCGCGAGGAGTTTCGGCTTGGCGTGATGGCTCGGCGAGGACCAGCAAAGGCGGAGTCTGCGCGCTACGCATTTTCATCGGCACATTGGACGCGCGATTGATAGCGCTCGATGGCGAGACTGGCAAGCCTTGCCTTGATTTTGGAACAAATGGTGAAGTCGACCTGACAACTGAGGTCAAGTTGCGCGACCCTGGCGATTATCAAGTGACTTCGGCGCCAGCGATATTCAAGGATTTAGTGATTACGGGATCTTCGGAGGGGGACAATCGCGCGGTAACTTTGGAGCGTGGAATCGTGCGAGCATTTGATGCTCGCACGGGCAAGCTGCGCTGGACTTGGGATCCGATTGCGCCGTGGGCCTATCAAACTTCACCGCGCACAGGCGCTGGCAATGCGTGGTCGACGATTTCTGTGGATGCTTCGCACGATCTTGCGTTTATTCCGACGGGTAGCGCAAGTCCGGATTATTACGGAGGATTTCGCAAGGGCGACAACAAGTGGGCCAACTCGGTTGTGGCGCTGCGAGCTTCGACGGGCGAGTTCGTCTGGGGATTTCAGGTAGTGCACCACGATCTTTGGGATTATGACGTGGCGTCGCAGCCGACGCTTTTTGCGTGGAAAGATGGGACCCCGGCGATTGCGATTACTACCAAGATGGGTCGCGTTTTTGTACTGAACCGTTTGACTGGAGTCCCACTGCTGCCAGTTGAAGAGCGTCCGGTCCCGAAGAGCGAGATACCTGGGGAAGAATCATGGCCTACGCAGCCTGCTTCGACTATTTCACTCGTGCCGGAGAAATTGTCGGTGGAAGATGCGTGGGGCAAGGATGATAAGGAAAAGCAGTGGTGCGCGGAACAAATCAAGGCTGCGCGCTCGGGAGATATTTTCATTCCACCAAGTCTGCAAGGGACCCTGGTATTTCCGAGCAATGTGGGCGGAGTGAACTGGGGCAGCGCGGCTTACGATCCGCAGCGGCATTTGCTGTTTGTGGATACGAACCGGCTGCCGATGTTCGTGAAGATGATTGCGCGGGCGGATCTCGATACAGCACGCAAGAACGCCACCGAATCCGACCGACTACACGGCGAATTTGGTCGGCAGACTGGCGCGCCGTACGCGATGTTTCGCACTCCGCTGCTTTCGCCTAGCGGATTACCCTGCAATCCCCCGCCATGGGGGACCGTCGCGGCGGTCGATCTATTTGAAGGGAAAAAAGTTTGGGACGTGCCGCTGGGGAGCTTTATTCCAGGAATGAATACCGGGACGATTACTTTGGGCGGGCCGATGGTCACGGCGGGAGGGATTGTTTTCACGGCGGCCGCGATGGACAACTATCTGCGGGCTTTCGACTCAGAAACGGGCAAGGAGATTTGGAAGTACCAGCTTCCGGCGGGAGGGCAGGCTACTCCGATGACGTATAGCATCGGGGGCAAGCAGTATTTGGTGATCGCGGCCGGCGGACACGGTAAGCTCGGAACAAAGCAGGGCGATTACGTCATTGCATTCAGCTTGCCTTGAGCACGCGGCGGCGATAGAAAAAAGTCCGAGACTTTATAGCTACAAGGAGAATCTCGATGCAATGGGAAAAACCGGAGTTCGTTGAGGTATCGCTGGCGTGCGAAGTAAGCGGCTACGCGAATGCGGAACTGAATGAGGCTCTTGCACAGGTACAAACCGACGCGAGGCCCACAAACGTTGAGAAATAGAACTCGGTTTGCCAGTTGGAAGCTTCTTTTCCTGGCGGCTGTCTTCCTGCTTGCATGCACGATTATCTCGGCGCAGCATGCCACTGACTCGGACTGGCCTTTCTACGGCCACGACGCTGGCGGAATGCGCTATTCGAAGCTGACGCAGATCAACCGCGACAACGTAGCCAAGGTCAAAGTCGCGTGGGTGTACCACACCGGCGACATTTCAGACGGAACGAAATATCTTCGCAAGAGCGAATTTGAATCCACTCCTATTTTTGTCGATGGAACTCTTTACCTGACAACTGCTTTTAACCGAGTGGTCGCTCTTGATCCCACAAGCGGCAGGGAGCGCTGGGCCTTCGATCCGAAGATCAATCTTGGAGGAAAGTATTCCGAAGGGCTGATGAATCGGGGAGTATCCACATGGCTGGACAGCCAGCGAAAACCGGGCGCCGAATGCCGCAGAAGAATCTTTCTCGCTACCATTGATGCACGTCTTATCAGCCTTGATGCTGCTTCTGGCAAGCCGTGCAGCGACTTCGGCAATAAGGGCGAAATTGATTTGACCAGCGGAATCGACCATATCATTCGCCAGGGTGAGTACGAGGAAACTTCACCACCTGCAATTGTTGATGATCTAGTCGTCGTTGGGTCCTCGATCGCGGACAATGATCGCGTCGATAGTCCGAGCGGAGTAGTGCGCGCCTTCGACGCGCGAACTGGCAAGCTGAGTTGGAAATGGGATCCAATACCAGCCAGCCTGGCTCCAACCGGAGCGGGCAACGCCTGGTCGGTGATCTCCGTCGATGAAGCGCGAGATCTTGTTTTTGTGCCGACTGGCGCTCCGAGCCCCGACTACCATGGCGCAAAACGTCCTGGCGATGACAAGTGGGCAAATTCGGTGGTGGCGCTGCGCGGTAAAGATGGCAGCTTCGTCTGGGGATTCCAGTTAGTCCATCACGATCTTTGGGACTACGACAGCGCCTCGCAACCGCTGCTGGCAACTTTACACAGAAACGGATCAGATGTGCCGGTCGTGATCCAGGGGAATAAGACCGGCAACCTTTTTGTACTGCAACGTGAAACAGGTATTCCCGTGTTCAAGGTGGAGGAAAGGGCGGTTCCTCGGAGCGGGGCTGACGAGGAAAGTGCCTCGCCGACGCAACCATTCCCCGTGGCCCCACCACCTCTTGCGCGTCAGCAGATATCCTCCGAAGATGTTTGGGGAATCACGGATGCCGAGCGAACTGCGTGCGAGGAGCGTTTCGCGCATTTGCAGTCGGACGGGATCTTCACTCCACCGAGCGTTGATGGCATTGTTGCCTTTCCCGGTAATCTTGGTGGCATGAATTGGAGCGGAGGAGCATTCGACCCGCAGCGGCAGCTTTTCGTGACGAACGTCAACAATCTCGCGATGGAGGTCCACTTGATTCCGCGTGACCAGTACCTGCCACGAGAGCAGGCAGCGGAAGCTGGTAAATTCCGGGGCGACGTCTCTCCGCAACACGGTACCCCTTACGGGATGAGCCGGCAGACCTTTCGGTCCCCGGAGGGGTTGCCTTGCCTTCGTCCGCCGTGGGGCGAACTCGTTGCGGTCGATCTTTCCAATGGGACGATCCGATGGCACGTTCCGCTGGGAGCGGCTATTAAATTAGGCGCAAAGACGATCCCGGTTGCGGGCACGCCGAATCTCGGAGGTCCGATCCTCACCGCTGGAGGACTCGTCTTCATCGGCGCGGCGATGGATGATTTCATTCGTGCTTTCGATGTGGACAGCGGGAAGGAACTCTGGAAGGCAGAATTGCCCGCGGGAGGGCAGGCAACGCCGATAACATACCAGGAGAACGGAAGGCAGTACGTAGTTATTGCAGCAGGCGGGCATGGAAAGTTAGGCACTACTCTCGGTGATTCGCTCGTGGCCTTCAGGCTGCCGTAGAAGCGCGGAAAAACAGATACACGAGGCGAATGTAATGCTCTTGGCAAAACGCGGATGACCAAAGCTTCCCTTCAACAGTCCACGCCTGGATCCAAAGATCGGTCTTCCTTCTTCGCGGATGGGATGCTGATTGTTGTTGCCATAGCTTTGGCAAAATTTGCTTTTCATTGCTATTTCAACAACCAGTACGGATATTTTCGCGATGAATTCGATTACATGGCTTGCGGGAACCATTTGGCCTGGGGCTATGTCGATCAGCCACCGCTGATTCCCTTCTTGATTCACATTTGCCGTGCCGTGTTGGGAGACTCGCTGCGCAGCATTCGGTTTATTCCGGCGTTGGCTTCTTCCCTGGTGGTGGTGCAAACGGCCATGCTGGCGCGTGAATTCGGCGGGCGGCGGTTCGCTTTGGTGTTGAGCGCGATCACCGTTCTGATTGCGCCGCAATATCTCTCGAACGGGAGCTTGCTCGGCACCAATTGCCTGGAACCTAATTTGTGGCTTGGTTGTGCCTACTTTGCGGTGCTCGCTATCAAGCGGGACAATCCTCGATATTGGCTTTGGTTTGGCGTGGTGGCCGGAATAGGTTTGCAGGAGAAATATTCGATCGCTTTGTTTGGTTTTGGGATAGTTGTTGGGCTTTTGTTGACTCCGCAGCGGCGCGTGTTTTCGAATCCGTGGATTTGGATTGGCGGGATTGCGGCTTTTTTGATTTTTCTGCCTAACCTGCTTTGGAACATTCACAATCAGTGGCCATTTGTTCAGCTGATGCACAACATTCGCGCAGATGGGCGCGATGTAGTCCTGCCTCTGCCGCAATTCTTCTTTCAGCAGATCCTGCTGATTGACCCTATTACCGCTCCGATCTGGATCAGGGGATTGATTGCACTTTTCTTCTCGCAAGGGTTAAAGCCGTATCGTGTGCTTGGATGGGCTTATCTGGTCTGTTTCACGGTTTTCTTTGTTCTGCACGGCAAGAATTATTATCTGTCGCCGATTTACCCGATGTTGCTGGCCGCGGGAGCGGTGTCGATCGAAGCGGCGATCGAGCGCAGAAAAATTGCAAGCACAGAAGCTGAGAGTGTCCGCGTTGGTCCCAACCGACTTGTTTGGCTGGAGCCGGTCATTATTGTTCTTTTGCTAGCGAGCGGTGCGCACCTCGCTCCGCTGGTCGTGCCCATCCTTTCGCCAGACAAGTTCCTTGCCTACCTGAAGTATTTGCCAATGAAGCCACCAGTGATGGAGCACGGCCACGAACGGGCGCCGTTGCCGCAGTGGTATTCCGACCAGTTTGGCTGGGAAGAAATTGTTGCGGAAACGGCAAAGGCATATAACCAAATCGCGCCCGCCGAGCGATCGGGCTGCGGGATATTTGCGCAAGATTATGGGCAGGCTGGCGCGATCGATTTTTTGGGTCCGCGGTACGGGTTGCCGCCCGCGCTTAGCGGGCACCAGACCTACTGGCTGTGGGGACCACGAGGCTATTCGGGAAATTGTCTAGTCGTGCTGGACGATACGCGGGAACGGCTTGAAGACTTGTTCGAGCATGTAGAGTACGTGGGGACTTCGGCGGACAATCCTTATGCATTGGAGAAGTTAATTCCGGTTTATATTTGCCGAGACGCGAAGTTTGGGTCTTTGGAAAAGATTTGGCCGCAGCTGAAGAGGTGGAGGTAGGTGGCGATAGGAGGGGACTGTTTCGGCTCGGGCTGATCGGGCACGGCGTGCCGTGCCCCTACGAGAGAACTCGAAAACCAGCCGCGAGGGAAAGCGAATCAGAGACGCGTTGCGTTTGAGCATCGCGGACAGCTAAACTTTGGCCATCATGAAACGCTTACTTACTTCACTTGTTTTTATTGCGGCGTTTACTTTCCTTGCGCCTTTTGGTCACGCACAGCAGGCCAAATCACTTTTTTACATGACACGCGATCCGAAATCGGTGCGATCGTTTTTGGCACACGCAGACAAAATCGATTTGCTGGTCCCGGCTTGGTACGGCGTGGATGCGGACGGGCTTCTTTCCGGCGGACCGAATCCATTGGTTCTGGAGACGGCGAAGCAGCACCACGTACCAGTGATGCCGATTGTGGCAAACGGCGATTTTGCGCAGGAGGATTTTCATAAACTACTGAAGAATGCTGCGGCGAAAGAGAGCATGGTTGCAGAGCTCATTCGCGCGTGTAAGGAAAACGGTTACACGGGATTCCAATTTGATTTTGAAAACGTTCATTGGACGGATCGCGATGCGCTTTCGGAGATGGTGCGCGATGCCGCAGTGGCATTTCATCGAGAAGGATTGCAGCTCACGATTGCGACAGTGCCCAACGCGCCGGGCGAGCCTGGAGAGGGCGGATTCTCGGCGTGGATTTATGAGAATTGGCGCGGAGCGTATGACTTGAAGGCGCTGGCGCAATCTGTTGACTTGATTTGCTTGATGACTTACGACCAGCATACGCGATGGACGGCGCCCGGGCCGGTGGCGGGATGGGCTTGGACTACCGGCAACCTGGACTACGCGCTCAAATTTGTGCCGGCGCAAAAGCTATCGCTGGGGATTCCGCTGTACGGCTATCACTGGTTTGCGGGGACGCCGGTCAAATCGGATGACAAATCCGGAGATAAACCGAATCCCTCGGCCGAATATATTGGAACCGACGATGCGATGGATCTCGCGAAAGCGTATGACGGGCATATTGAATGGGATTCCACGGATCGCGTGGCGTGGTTTTATTTTTACCGTGCGGATATGCGGGAATGGATTTTCTTTACAGATGCGCACACTTTCCGCGAACGTTACACACTTGTGAAGGAGCGCGGGCTCCAGGGATTTTGTTCGTGGGTGCTGGGAACGGAAGATCCGGCAATCTGGGATCTGCTGCCTTCACACAAGTAGATTTTCGTTCGAAACAACTCGCACAATTGACTGCAGACCCGTGCGGACAGTACTAGTGACGCCGTAGGGGTTTTGTGGTCTAAGATAGGGCCAGAGGGTTGTGTTCCTCTTGGGGTCCTGTCCTAAGTAAGCCTCTCGCTTCCTTGTGAGACTGTCTGCCGGTGTGGCACCCCATTTTAGTGACTTGGGTGGCCCCAGCTCCACCCCGAAGACGTCAATCGAAGACGACAAGGGGGAATCATGAAACTCCGTAATTCATTTGTCCTTCGCAGCGGTTTGTTTTGCTCTCTTCTGATTCTGACAGCGCACGCTTCGCTTGCTACACCTTCCGGCAAGCTGGTCGTAAGCAACACGGCGGCGTGCCCGCATGCCCAATACACAAAGATCCAGGATGCGATTAACGCCGCTTCCGCGGGCGACGAGATTGTCGTCTGCAACGGCATCTACACGGAGCAGCTCTCGATCACTAAATCTCTGGATATCGAGGCAGATACCGGCGCGTTCCTGGTGCCTGCTTCGATTCAGCAGAATGCGACGAGTCTGACGACGGGTAATGGGATCGCCGCGGCTGTGTTCGTGAGTGGAGCCGCGAATGTCTCGATAACGGGATTGACGGTCGATGGGATCAACAATGGAATCACGGAATGCGCGCCGGTTTTGATCGGAGTTTACTTTCAGAATTCCTCGGGGAGTCTGCGGCACGCTACGGTTCGCAATTTTGCCCTCGCAGCTTCTTTAAATGGATGCCAAAGCGGGACGGGCGTTTTTGTGGAAAGCGGCGGCGGGGAGAGTTCGGACGTGGAGATTTCGGATTGCTCCATACACGGTTACCAGAAGAATGGAGTCACCGCGAATGAGACGGGAACGACTGCGAGAATTCACGACAACGTTGTTACTGGTGCTGGACCGACGACTGGCGCTGCGCAGAACGGCATTCAGATTGGGTTTTCAGCGTCAGGCGCAATTCGCGGCAACACAGTGACGAACAATTTCTGGTCACCTTGCAACGACGCTACGACATGCACAAATGTTGCAACAGCGATCTTGGTGACGCAATCGAACAACGTACACGTTGGAGAGAACACCGTTGGAATCGATCAGGCAGGTATTTTTATCGACGGAAATGGCAACCACGTGCACGGCAACACTGCGTTTTCCGCGAGCATCTTCGAGAACATTACTATTTTGGGGAATCGCAATCGCATTGAAGAGAATCGCGTGTTCAACGGCGGAGATGCGGACATTTTCATTCAGGGCCACAACAACAACGTGATGGGCAATCTGATTACGGAAGCGCCGGTGGGAATCCTGGTGGGTGTGGGATCGACAGGCAATACCTTCGCGGCGAATACGTTCTATGGCGTGACAACGACGATTCAAGATCCGCCGACTGGCAATCTCAGTAAGAAAATAGTGGCCGATCGCCCGTAGTCGCAAGACGGCCCGTATATATCGTACTAGGAATATCCATAATGCCTTTCCGTTACTTGGAGGCAATAACTGCGGGGCTCCTTGCCAGGGCCTTGTACAATCGAGTCTGCACGCTGGAAGCGGACTGGCCCTGGTGAATGCCCGGCACAAAATCCCACTCTCGCGGCCTCCTGCTTATCGCGGCCTTCAAACTTTTGAAGGGCCTCGCGCTGATCGCTGTGGGCATTGGCGCGTTGCACTTGTTACACAAAGATGTGGCGGCCGTCGCAGACCATTGGATTAACGCGTTTCGCGTGGATCCTCACAATCGTTTTATCCACTGGCTGCTTGCGAAAGTTCACTTGGTAGACGACAAGAAGTTGAAGGAACTGAGCGTAGGAACATTTGTCTACGCGGCGGTTTTTCTGACTGAAGGGACGGGGTTGGCGCTGCACAAGCGCTGGGCGGAATATTTTACGATCATTACGACAGGTTCGTTCTTGCCGCTGGAAGTCTACGAGATTATTCATCACGCGACGGTTGCGAAGAGTGTGGCTCTGGTCCTTAATATTGCGGTGGTCGTTTATTTGATATGGGAGATTCGCCGGTATCCGAAGGCTAGAGCGTGAAGCGTGAGTGCGGCGGCGGGGTTATCTTGAGATTGCGATCATAGGGCGCGGCCTGCGGCGGCGGCCGAGGCCCAAGCCCATTGAAAGTTGAAACCGCCTAAGTGGCCGGTAACATCGACGACCTCGCCGATGAAAAATAGTCCGGGGACTTTTCGGCTTTCCATTGTTTTGCTCGAAAGCTCGTCGGTGTCGACACCTCCTGCCGTGACTTCAGCTTTTTCGTAGCCTTCGGTATCGGCTGGAACAAGAATCCATTCGTGCAGATCGCGTTCGAGCCAGTCTAATGCCTCGTTGGTCCACGTGGGCGGTGCGTGCAGGTCGAGCCAGCGTTCCGCAAAGCGTTTGGGCAGGATGCCGAGGAAAGCGGCGCGAGCGGCCGATTGGTTCCTGGTCTTGGCTTTGCGGATGGCGGAGGTAACATTGCGATCGGGCGCGAGATCGATGCGGAGGGGCTTTCCTCTTTCCCAGTAGGAAGAGATTTGCAGGATGGCAGGTCCGCTGAGGCCACGGTGTGTGAAGAGCATTTGTTCGCGGAAGGATTGATGATCGGCTGAGACAACGACAGAGGTAGAGACGCCCGCCAGGTCACTGTATTGAGTTTGCTCTTTCTTTGGAAGTATGAGTGGGACTAGCGCGGGTCGCGTTTTTACAATTTTCAGGCCGAACTGACGCGCGAGATCGTAGCCTTGCGCCGTCGCCCCGATTTTTGGGATGGAGAGGCCGCCGGTGGCGACAACCAGGACGGGAGCACGGAATTCTGCGGAGTCGGTACGCACGACGAACTCGGACGAATGTTGCACTTCCTCGATTTTGGCATTCAGAAAGATTTGGACATTGGCTTCGCGGCATTCGGTTTCCAGCATGTTGGTGATGTCTTGAGCGGAACGGTCGCAGAAAAGCTGGCCGAGGGTTTTCTCGTGATAGGGGATGCCATGTTTTTCTACAAGCGCGATGAAGTCCGATGGCGTATAGCGCGCTAGCGCGGATTTCGCGAAATGCTCGTTGGCACTGATGAAATTCTCCGGGCGGCAGTGGATATTTGTGAAATTGCAGCGGCCGCCGCCGGAGATGAGGATTTTCTTGCCGATGCGATCGGCACGCTCAAGGACAGCGACACGGCGTCCGCGCTTGCCGGCTTCGGCTGCGCAGAAAAGTCCTGCGGCGCCGGCGCCGAGGATGAGAGCGTCAAATTTGTGCGTTAACAGAGCCAAGCTTTCGTCGAGCCTCGCGGTTGCAAACTGTGCTTAGGTTCGTTCCTCAGGTTAAACTAAGAGCAGGAGAAGACCGAGAGAATTGCCACCAATCATCAGCGCCCAGGGATTGTCGAAAAGGTACGGGGTCGCACCGCTATTCAAGAATATCTCGTTCACGGTGTCCGAAGGGGACCGGATAGGCGTGATTGGCCCGAATGGATCGGGAAAGTCGACGCTTCTGGAGATACTCTGCGGAAAAACGAAGCCGGATAGCGGCGACGTCGCAGTACGCAAAGGCACGAGGCTCAGCTACGTCAAGCAGATCTCAGAATTTGCACCCGGCATAACGATTCAAGAGGTGATTGAGGGCGCGCTGAATCGAGTGTCGATGCCGCAAGCGGAGAGAGCGGCGCGCTCGGCCGAGACGCTTGGACGAGCTGGATTCACGGATCTTGAGATACCGGCGGCGACGCTGTCGGGAGGATGGCGCAAGCGACTGGCGATTGCCGAGGCGCTTGTGCAGAACCCGGATATTCTGCTGCTCGACGAACCGACCAATCATTTGGATCTCGCAGGAATCGAATGGCTGGAAAAACTTCTGCACAGAGCCGCCTTCGCAAGCGTAGTAGTGAGCCACGATCGCTATTTTCTGGAAAATGTTACCAACGAGATGGTGGAGATCGATCGCGCGTATGAGGACGGCGCGCTGCGCGTGAAGGGAAACTACTCCACGTTCTTGGAAGCCAAGGAAGAGCATTTGCACGCGCAACGAAATCGGCAAGAAGCTTTGGAGAATTTGGTCCATACGGAGATCGAATGGCTGCGGCGCGGGCCCAAAGCGCGTACTACCAAAGCAAAAGATCGCATTGGCAAAGCACACAAGATGATTGGCGACCTTGCAGTAATGAAGGCCAGGAGCAGCGTCAGCACTGCGCAAATTGATTTTTCCGCGACGAACCGGCAGACAAAACAATTGATTCAGCTTGCAGCGGTGAAGTGCGAGATCGGCGACCGCGTCTTGGTCGACAATCTCGACTTTACAGTGACCTCGGGGATGCGCGTTGGGCTTGTAGGGCCAAACGGCAGCGGAAAAACGTCGTTACTGCGGCTGCTTCGTGGCGACCTAATGCCCGCAGCGGGGACGATTCGCAAAGCAGAGCCACTGCGGATGGTTTATTTCGATCAGAACCGCGAGCTTGATCCGGATTTGTTGCTGCGGCGAGCGCTGGCGCCGGACAGCGATGCAGTGGTCTATCAGGACCAAGTGATTCATGTGGCTTCATGGGCCTCGCGATTTCTGTTCACGGGAGAAGATTTGAACCGGCGTGTTGGCAAGCTTTCTGGCGGGGAGCGTGCTCGCGTGCTGATTGCTCAAATGATGCTGCAGCCCGCGGACGTTTTGCTGCTAGACGAGCCGACGAATGATCTGGACATACCCACGCTGGAAATCCTCGAACAGAGTTTGCTGGAATTTCGCGGAGCGTTGGTTTTGGTGACGCACGATCGCTACATGCTGGACCGCGTGTCGACCATTGTACTTGGGTTCGACGGATTGGGCGGGATCGAGCGTTTTGCGGATTATTCGCAATGGGATCTTTGGCAGGAATTGCGGCAGGAAGAGAGCGAAGAGGCAAACGTCCCTGAGCCCGTCGCCAGTTTGCGAACGAATGCAGTTGCTGCGCCTCTCGTCGCGGCGAAAAAGAAGCTCTCGTTCAAGGAAACTCGCGAGCTGGAGACTATCGAGCAGCGGATTGCCGAGGCTGAACAGGAACTCCACGCGCGGCAGGCGGCGCTTCAGGACTCCGCCATCATGAGCGATGGAGCGAAGCTTCACAGTGCTTCGACACAGCTGGATGAGGCGCGAAAAACTGTGGACCAGCTGTATGCGCGATGGGCGGAGCTCGATCACAAGAAAAGTTAAGACGCCGACGATTTGCAAGTATGGAATCGCATCGGACGCGGCCGCCACTTCAACGTAAGTTCCAGCTAAAATGAAATCGTGCAGAAGAAGATATTTTGGCTCACATTTACGGGGTTGGGCCTGGCAGCGGATTTAGCGCTGCCCTTTTGGTGGGCCCTGTTTGCCACCATACCTATCGTGTATGCGAGCTGGTGGGTGGCTTACCGCAGTGACTGGTTTTAGGCGACGGAGTACATTCCTGTTGGTAAGTTCGGTGTCCAATAGTGGACACTTTTTTCGTCTGCGGAAGCGGTCCAGAAGTACACAGGCGGTTCAAATCAGCCTCAGATTAACCTATTAATATGCAGCGCCGATGACTATACTTTAGATCCCCTTGCAGTTCCCCAATGTGCCATTCCTCTTCCTGGCGCACGGAGACAACCATGAAAATCACCAGTTTGAACCGGCGTCTGTCTCGTCGTCTCAACCTTAGAACCCCATTGCGCGTGCGGATTTGGAAATCCTCGGCGCCCGAAGAGAGCGCTGAATCGCTCAACCTTTCCCAAAACGGAGTTTACTTTGCGACGAATACTCCAATCCGCGAAGGGGAAACTGTGGAGATCCTTTTAAACATGCCGGCGGAGATCACCGACGAGCCGTTGACCGAATGGCGATGCACTGGCCACGTGGTGCGAGTCGAGGCCGTGGACTCAGCGCAAGGTAAGTTGGGAGTGGGTGTGCAGTTTGATTGCTATGAAGTTTCGCGCGTGGAGCTGCCGGTAGCGAAAGCCGTCTTCGTAGCCAGGTAATTGAACCGCTGGCGAGGGCCAGGAGGGTGAAATGCAAAGACGAGCTCTAGTGGTGGACGATGAACAAGCAACATGCGAACTGATTCAAAAAGTTTTGTACGCCGCCGGTGTGGATGCGTTGACGCTGACGAGTAGCGGGCAAGCCGCGAGTTTCCTCGAAGAAGGCAAATTCGACATGGTGTTTTTCGACCTGCACATGGGATCTCCTGATGGGATTGAACTTTCGCGAGAAATGCGGCGGGCAGGGTCCAACCGCACTACGCCGATCATCCTGTTGAGCGACGACCTGCGACCGAGCGCTATGTCGCAGGGTTTTGCAGCTGGAGCGAGCTTTTTCCTCTACAAGCCCGTCGACAGAGAGCGTCTATTGAAGCTGGTGCGAGCCACGCAGGGACGAATGGACCATGAGAAGCGTCAGACGCGGCGCGTCCCGCTGCTCTCCAAAGTGCGGCTGCGATTTGGGTTCGAAGAGATCTTGTGCGAGACGGTGGATGTTAGTCTGGACGGAATACTGGTTAAGGCTCCGCGTACGATTCCTGCAGGTACATCCGTGCAGGTGAGCATGGAACTAACGCAAAGGATGAAGCCGGTGGTGGGAGCTGGGTCCGTGGTACGGGTTCTCCGTGGGAATCACATGGGGATTCATCTGGATCGGCTGCCGGTCGAGGAAAGTGCGCGATTGCAGGAGTTTCTCTTGCCCATGATTCCGTCGGAATAAGATCGCCGCCCTGCCTAAAGGCGCAAATTGGCGGCTAATCAAAGTTTGATGCTGCTCGATTTGGCGCTTCCAGCCAGGTTTAGTTTCGGTACCTTCATAACCCGCGATCCGAGGTCTCACTCCCTTATCGCCTGAAATTCTTGTTGAGGCACCCTTCGCTGTCTCTGCGGACGGCGTTCTGCTTTTATAGCGTGCAGGTGCGATTTGCAAATCCTGCTCTCTTCGCGCATCATTACTGGTTTGTTCGGGCAGCGGATAGCTATCTGCTGCTTGCACTTCTGTTTGCAAATCTTTGTGATTGGGGAGTTGAATGGAAAAGCCTGGGAAAATCGCGCCGCCGAAGGGAAAACTCGGAATCCTGACTCCTGGCATGGGCGCCGTCAGCACGACTTTTATGGCCGGAGTGGAATTGGTCCGCAAGGGTAAGTCGCAGCCAGTGGGCTCACTCACCCAACTGGGCACTATTCGCCTTGGCAAGCGCACGGAGGGGCGTTCGCCGCTTCTAAAGCAGTTTGTGCCACTGGCGGAATTGAAGGATCTGACGTTTGGCGGATGGGACATTTTTAATGACAATGCCTACCAATCCGCCGCGAACGCGGGTGTCTTAAATCCGCAGGACCTCGCGAAAGTGAAGACTTTTCTTTCTGGCATCAAGCCGATGAAAGCTGCCTTCGATCACGAATACGTCAAGCTGCTCGATGGACCGAACATCAAGAAGGGCAAGAATAAGTACGAGCTGGCGCTGAAGATCAAGGAAGACATCTCGAATTATCGGAAGACTTCGCGAGTTTCGCGGCTGGTTATGTGCTGGTGCGGTTCGACGGAAGTATTCGTCAAGCCGGAGGAAGTGCATTCGACGCCGGAGAAATTCGTCGAGGCCATGAAATCGAATCATCCGGCGATTGCGCCTTCAATGCTGTACGCATGGGCGGCAATCACGAGCGGAGTGCCGTTTGCCAACGGAGCGCCAAACCTCACGGTGGACTTCCCGGCGATTCAAGAACTCGCGCAAGAACACGGCGTCCCGATTTGCGGCAAGGACTTTAAGACCGGACAGACGCTGATGAAGACGATTCTGGCCCCCGGCTTTAAGGCACGCATGCTGGGACTGGACGGATGGTTCTCCACCAACATTCTGGGCAACCGGGACGGCGAAGTCTTGGAAGATCCTGGATCTTTCAAGACTAAGGAAGAGTCCAAGCTGAGCGTGCTGGAGTACATCCTGCAGCCCAAGCTGTACCCGATGCTCTACGGCAAAATGCATCACAAGGTGCGCATCAACTACTATCCGCCACGCGGCGACAACAAAGAGGGCTGGGACAACATCGATATTTTCGGCTGGCTCGGGTATCCGATGCAGATCAAGGTGGATTTCCTGTGCCGGGACTCGATTCTGGCTGCGCCGATTGTTCTGGACCTGGTTCTCTTCCTGGACCTCGCGCAACGAGCTGGAATGAAAGGCATTCAGGAGTGGCTCAGCTTTTACTTTAAGTCTCCGATGACAGCACCCGGCCTGTATCCCGAGCACGACCTGTTTATCCAGTCGATGAAGCTGAAGAATACGCTGCGGTGGATGATGGGCGAGGATTTGATCACGCACCTCGGGCAGGAGTATTACGACTAGCGCAGATTTGGGAGCCGGAACAGGACAAATTGTCCGGCTCTCGATTCATTTTTTCGATGACGCGAAATGATTTTTCGATTTGACGCTCGCAAGACCGGCGCGATACCCTACGGGCCGATGCTGAGCGCCTGTATGCCTCGTATTGCACCGCAGTCCCCTATTCCATCTCATTTTGAGGAGATTCATGTCGAACGAACTGCGTAATTTCCTTGCTCTTTCCTATGACGAGCTCGAAGAGCTGAACCTGAAAGCGAAAGAGCAGCGCAAGAACCGCATTGCCGCGCACAAAGTTCAGGAAGAGCGGATCAAGTACCTGACAGACGAGAAGCGGATCAAGGCCGTGACGGTGCTCTTTAGCGACCTCGAAGGCCGCTTGCACATGCTGGATTATGACAAAAAGTTTCTGATCAAGAGCTGGGACAACCTTACGTTTGACGGGTCCTCGATTCGCGGGTTTACGGCGCAGCGAGAAAGCGATTTGCGGCTGGCGATGGATTGGGGAGCGTTCTACTGGGGGCCGTCGGATGTTTTTGGGTCTGGCAAGGTGCTGGTGTTCGGAGAGGTGATCGACAAAGACGGCTCGCCCTATAGCGCGGATATTCGGGGCGTGCTGAAGGGATACGCCGCGGCATTGCACAAGAAGGAAGGCTATACGCTCAATGCGGCAAACGAGATCGAGGGTTTTCTTTTTAAGGGAGAAAACGCGGAGCGGCATTACCACGAAACGGGGAAATTTGAGTATGTGAACACCGGCGGGTACTACCATTCCCTTCCCGGCGATCCGCTACGCTCGTTTATCGACACCACCGCGGAAGTGCAGCGAGCAATGGGATTCCAGAACGAGAAGGATCACCCGGAAGTGGCGCCTTCGCAGTTCGAAATCAATTACGGTTATGGCGAGGTGGTGCAGGCCGCGGACCAGATCCAGCTTTATAAACTAATTTGCCGCCAGGTGGCGACAAACATGAATTCGACGGCGTGCTTTTTGCCGAAGCCGGTTGTAGGCGTGAACGGCAACGGCATGCACACGAACGTCTCCATCAGCGAAGATGGCAAGAATCTTTTCTGGGATCCGAAGGGCGAAGAAAAACTCAGCAAGATGGGCTGGGCGTTTGTGGACCGGATTTTGACGCACGGCAACGACAACTGTTTACTGCTGAACGCCAGCGTCAATGCGTACCGCCGCCTGGACCCGCACTTTGAGGCGCCCAATCAGATTAAGGCCTCACCCGTGGATCGCGGTTCGATGATTCGAATTCCGATTGGCAACGAAAAGAGCATGCGCGTCGAGGTGCGCTCGGTAGCTCCGGACGCGAATCCTTATTTGGTCATGTATTCCATTTTCAAGACCGGACTCGATGGCGAAACCGCCAAGATCAAGAATTTGCGGCAAGCGGAGCGCTATCTGCCGGACAATATTTACACGGCGCTGGAGGACTTCAAGAAATCAGAGTGGACTACGAAGCTGCTCGGCGCGGATGTGAAGGGGCGGTACGCGGATTTGAAGCAGGCTTCGGCGGATCGTTGTTCACGGCTTTTGGGCACATTTGTGAAAGCGCCCGAGGTGCAGTATCACCACGAGGTTTATAACCAGTTCCTGTGGAACATGTTCTAGCCTGTCGCTACTAGAAGTAATGAGTTTGATCAGATTGGCGACAGAAAAGCGGATTTGCTGAGTGCAGAAACAGGAACGCCCTGGTCTCGGCTGTGGGCGTTTTTGTTTGTGCCCCGACAGGCGCGCACCCTCTTGTTCTTAGGCTTGTAATCACCACTGTGCTAGATTTTCTCATCCAGGAAGTACCCTCGGAACATATACGGAGGACACTATGGCCAGTCCTGGCTTTGCTTTTGCGAACCCGCAGCCTTCCCCGGACAACTACGACGAGTTCGACCCGCAAGATGTCTTTGCAGACTCTGCTATGTCAGGAATTCAGGCCACGGAGGCCATTCCACCACCGTGGAAGACTCCACCGGTTATGTCGCTGAGCGACGTCATTGGCGCGAGCGCTGTTCAGCAAATTCTAAGCGCGGGGAAGATTGTGTTTCACTCAGCCGGCGACACAGGTGGCATCAAGGAGCCTTCACACCAGTTTGCGGTTGCGGACGCGATGTCAGCGGACATTGGCACGGAGAAGTACGCAGATGGACGACCTGCGTTTTTGTATCACCTTGGGGACGTGATCTACTACTTTGGGCAGGAACGGTATTATTACGACCAATTTTACGACCCTTACCGGGATTATGCCGGGCCCATCTTCGCGATACCGGGAAATCATGACGGAGTGCTTTTTAAAAGTGAGCCAGTGCCGTTCTCACTGGCGGGTTTCTATGAAAATTTCTGCTCGAAGGCGCCAACGAACGATCCTTCGGCAAAAGGCTTTGCGCGCACCACGATGACGCAGCCCGGTGTGTATTTCACGCTGAACGCGCCGTTCTTGAAGATCATTGGTCTTTATTCAAATACGGGCGAGACTACGGGAATCATCAGCGATGCGACCACGGGAACGGCGCAGTTGCAGTTCCTGCAAAGCCAACTGGTGGCAGCGGCGGCGCAACGCGCGAAAAAAGGCTCCGCTCCCTTTGCTTTGGTAATCGCGGTGCATCATCCGCCGTTCACGGTCAGCAAGTCGCACTCCCCGAGTCCGGGGATGCTTGCGCAGATTGATGCCGCTTGCGTGGCTGCAAAAATCTGGCCCGATATTGTGATTTCCGGCCACGCGCATCTCTACGAGCGGTACGCGCGAGTCATGAAGGCGGATGGGCGGCAAATACCGTATGTAGTGGCCGGCAATGGCGGCTACTACAATTTTAGCGACCCGCGTCAGGGCAAAAACGGCGTAAATCCTCAGCCAGGGATTCCAGGCAACGACGCCAAAGGCAATCAACTCACTCTGAATGTATACAACAACACCATGCATGGTTTTTTGCGGCTGACGGTGGACGAAGAATCGATTCTGTGCGAGTCGCTAGGCGTCAACGAGACTACCGACAAGACTTCGAGCATCGATGCGTTTACCGTGGACTTGACCAAGCACATCGTCTCTACGCAAGGCGCACCACAAGCCAGCAGGACCCGGGCCGGAGACGTGATTCGCCCTAAGTCACCCAAAGCTGTGAAAGCTTCAAAGGCAAAGAAAAAGAAGTAGCGCTTAGCGACGGCCTCGTCGCCTGGATCAGGAGCCCTGTGATTTCGCTGTATGTGCTGCGACAGCATCCAGCACGCGTGTCGAGTAAACGAGAGCAGCGCCGGCGTTCATGGCCACGGCCACACCGAGGGCTTCGGAGATCTCCTCTTTCGTCGCGCCCGCTTTCAACGCGGCTTCGGAATGGACGACGATACAACCGTCGCAATGCGTAGTGACGGCGACGGCCAGCGAGATGAGCTGGCGAGTCTTTTCGTCCAGTTTGCCGGTCTTGGAGTTAGCGGCGCTTAACGTTTGATATCCGCGGACGGTGTCCGGGCTGAGCTTTGCGAGCTCGCCAATTCTGGCGCCTAGCTCTTTATGGTATTCATTCCAATCAAGCATCATGGGCGGGTCTCCTTGCTGCGCGTTGTGGTTTCCGCGTAGCTCGCTTTGATGAGTATATATAGCAAAACGATTCATGTTGGGACAGCTAAGGTTTTTCGAGGCGACTTTGAATCTCAATTTGGCCGTTCATTTCGAAGTTCACGCGCATTGTGGTATGTTTTCTGGTTCGCGGAGACGTGCGAAAATTAGTTGATCAGGCGATGCTTCGCACTGTTTTCCAACAGGAAGCGCTCTAATCTCCAGGGAGGGTTTGCATTCATGAAGAGTTCGTACAACGGTCAGGCTATTCCTGTTGGCGGCAAAGGGATTGGCTATAGCGGCGGGGAGTTGCAAGTCCCGGACACACCGATTATTCCGTTTATTGAAGGCGACGGCACGGGGCGAGATATTTGGAAGGCTTCGCGACGGGTTTTTGACGCGGCGGTGGAGCACGCCTATGGCGGGAAGCGGAGTGTGGCGTGGTTTGAGGTCTTTGCTGGGGAGAAGGCGTTCAACGCATACAAAGAATGGTTGCCGAATGAGACTGTGGACGCCATTCGCGATTTTCGCGTGGCCATCAAAGGACCGCTGACGACTCCGGTGGGCGGCGGGATTCGATCGTTGAATGTAGCTTTGCGCCAGATTCTGGATTTGTATTCGTGCGAGCGGCCAGTGCGTTATTTCGAAGGAGTTCCCTCCCCTGTTAAGCAGCCTGAAAAGATGGACATTGTTATCTTTCGAGAGAATACGGAAGACGTTTACATCGGGATTGAGTGGAAGTCGGGTACACCGGAAGTAAAGAAGCTGCTCGAATTTCTGAATCACGAAATGTTGAAGGACGGCAAAAAGCAGATTCGCTGGGATTCGGGCGTGGGGATCAAGCCGATTTCACCGACGGGCACGAAGCGGCTGGTGCGGCGAGCGATTAAGTTCGCGCTGACGCACGGTCGGAAGAGTGTGACACTGGTTCACAAAGGAAACATTCAAAAATTTACCGAGGGGGCCTTTCGCGATTGGGGTTATGACCTGGCGCGCGAGGAGTTCCGGGCGGACACTGTCACCGAACGAGAGAGCTGGATTCTCGACAATCTGGACAAGAACGCCGGGCTGAGCGTCGAACAAAATGCGGCAATGATCGAGCCCGGACTAGAGCAGGCGACGGAAGCGTTTACAAAAGCCATTCGCGATGAAGTTAAACAAACGCTGGATGCGATCTACGCGACGCACGGCAAAGGGCAGTGGAAAAAGAAGTTGATGATTAACGACCGCATCGCGGATTCGGTGTTTCAGCAAGTGCTGCTGCGGGCGGATGAATACAGTGTTTTGGCGACTTCGAATCTCAACGGCGATTATCTTTCGGATGCGTGCGCGGCGCAGGTGGGCGGGCTTGGGATGGCGCCGGGATCAAACATCGGCGACGGCTTTGGCGTGTTCGAGGCTACGCACGGGACTGCTCCGAAATACGCGGACAAGGATGTGATCAATCCGAGCTCCGTGATGCTTTCGGGAGCGATGATGTTTGAGTTTCTTGGATGGAAGGAAGCGGCGCAGCTAATTGAGGACGGGATCGCACGGACGATTCAGCAGAAACGCGTCACGTATGATCTTGAGCGGCTGATGGCTGGCGCAACAAAGGTTGGGACCGCGGCATTTGCTACGGCGATTATCGAGAATATGCAGGCTGCGACCGTTGCACGCTAGCCCAGACGAACAGCCAAGAGGAGCATCGTGGCCTTTTTCGACCCTCCGAACCCCCGCTATAAGGGGAAACCATGGCTTCGGCTGCTTGAGCCGTATGTCTTCTGGGCGATCGGAGAACTGCCCGCGAAAGAGGCGGCCTTCCTAGAAAACATCACTCCAAATCTTCAGGCCACATTCAGAAGAGGGGGAAACTGGCAAAGCATCATAGCGGCAGAAATGGAGTTCCCTTCGGACCTCCCTGAAATGCTTGGCGAACTCTGGAAGAGAAATTGCGAAATTGCTCGGCAAAATGGAGTGATTTTAACGACCCAACAATTCGCTGAGATGGCTGTAGATGAAAATTTTCGCGACATCGAGCCAAGAACTTCGGCTGGATAATACGAAAGGCGGCAGCCAAGCTGCCGTACCACTGGATATGGGAGAGGATGCTAACGGATGAGCAGAAAAAAGGTGACGGTGGTGGGCGGCGGGTTTGTGGGATCGACGACGGCGCAGCGGATTGTGGATCTAGAGCTGGCCGATGTCGTGTTGACGGACATCTTGGATGGGCCGCCTGCAGGTAAAGCGCTGGACATGCTGGAGTCCGGCCCGATCACTCGGACGGATTCTCGCGCGACGGGTGCTTCCACGGCGACTGGGGACTACAGTCCTACGGCCGGCAGCGACATCGTGGTGATTACGGCGGGCTTTCCGCGCAAGCCGGGAATGAGCCGCGACGATTTGCTGAAGGCCAACTACGATGTGGTGAAGGCAGTCGTCGAGCAGATCGTCAAGCATTCCCCGGATTGCGTCATCATCGTGGTGACCAATCCGTTGGACGCCATGGCGCAGGCGGCGTTCAAGGTCAGTGGCTTTCCGAAGAATCGCGTGTTGGGGATGGCTGGAGTACTGGACTCGGCGCGCATGAGCTCGTTTGTGGCCGCCGAATGCAAAGTGAGCGTGGAAAATGTGCACTCGTTTGTGCTTGGCGGGCATGGCGACGATATGGTGCCGCTACCTCGCTATTCGACCGTGGCGGGAATTCCCCTCCCCGATTTGCTGCCTAAGGAGAGGATCGACGCCATCGTGGAACGTACGCGCAAAGGCGGCGCCGAGATCGTCAACCTGTTGAAGACAGGCTCGGCTTACTACGCTCCGTCAGCGGCGGCCGTCGAAATGGTGGAAGCCATTTTGAAAGACAAGAAGAAGATTTTGCCCTGTGCCGTGTATTTGGATGGGGAGTACGGAATCAAGGGGCTCTTTGTGGGTGTCCCTGTGAAGCTGGGTGCAGGCGGAGCTGAAGAAATCATTCAGATCAAATTGACGGCAGAAGAAAATGCGGCGTTGCAGAAGTCCTCGGCCTCCGTGCGGGAATTGGTGAACGTGCTCGGATTGTAGAAAGTCAGCAGAAACAGTTAGAGGCGCGGTTGTATTTCGGCAAGCCGAACTACTATCCGCGCCCCATTTGTGTTGTGCTCTGGTCGATCAAAAGCCGAAGAGTTTTTCGGCTCCGACCACCAAACCCAGTGTAAATACGGCAATCACGATTTCGCCGATGGCTCCCACGGCGAACGGGCGAAGGCCTTGTTTGCGCATGTCGCGGAAATTGGTTCGCAGACCGACACCGGCAAACGTAAGCAGAAATGCCCAACGAGAAAGATTGGCGAGCGAGCCTACCTGATCCTTGCTGAAGAACTGATACGTGGCCAGCACGGAGATGAGCAGAAAACCCAGGACGAACTTAGGGAATTTCTGCCAGAGGAATGCGGCTTTGTTGCCGACCTCTTTGGCTTGCCCCTGACTGGCCCAGTAGATCGCGTAAGCGAGCACGACGAAACCGATCATGGCGTTGCGTGTGGATTTCACGAGGACGGCCAGCTTGCCAGCGGCGTCCGAGTACAGGGCGCCGGCGGCGGTTGCTTCGGCCGTGTTATCAACCGCAAGGCCGGCCCAGATGCCGTAAGCGCGATCGCCCAGATGCAAATAGTGGCCGATCAAAGGAAATGTGAAGAGCGCCAGCGCACCAAGAGCGAGAATGGCTGCGATAGAGAAGGAAGAGTCTTCGTCATCGGCATCAATCGCGCCTTTTGTGGCGATAATGGCGCTGACACCGCAGACCGCGGAACCGACGGCGAGCAGCGTGGTTAATTTAGGCTTAAGCTTGAAAAGGCGGCCGAGGAGCGTCATGAAGGCGATAGCGCCAATGATTTCGATGGCCACGAGTAGAAGACTAACTCCGCCAAGTTTTAGAATATCGCCTAGCAAAAATCGCGAGCCGAGCAGGACGATGCCGGCTTTGAGCCAAAATTCGTAGGTCGCGACTCCGGTGCGAAAGATTTCCGGAACACCGACCGTGTTGGAGATCAGGAGGCCCAGGAGAATGGCCCAAAGGACATACTCGATATTCGGAAACACCCAGTGATGGGCTTTTGCGTACCTTCCGACGTTTTGCTCAAGGAGTTTCCCTGCGTAGCCGATGGCTGCGAGCAAAAGCACGCCGGGTACGAGCCGAAGAAAACGTAGCGCCGGTTGCACGGGCTCAACTTGAGGAATTACGACTGCATCTGCCATGTTTTGTCCCTTTTCTCTTTTGTTTTGCTTGCGAATCGATCACCACGGGATATGTTTGAAGACACCGGCACGGACAAGAAGCGCTGCAAGCAGCGCCACTACAACGGCCCAGCTATCCAGCGATAGACGCCACGGTTTTTTCAAAGGAACTGCGGTTTCTCCGGCACTCATTTCGTTCTCTCCTGACTAACTTACAGAAAATGGTTGAGCAGACGACTCGTTCCGCTCACCACGCCAGAACGCGCCGCTTATTTCACGTACCTGCTGAGAAGCGACGCGCCCTACGATCATGAGCGCGGGTGCGGGCAATTTTTCTTCGATGGAAAGAGCGCCGACGCTGCTCCAGCACACCTGCTGTTGTACGCCCGAAGCGTTAGAGACGATGACGCACGGCAAATCGCTAGGCAGACCCGCTTCCCCGAGCCTGCGCGAAACTTCGGCATAATCAGGTCCCGGCATGTAAAGAACGAGCGTTGTGGCTGGCGTGAGGCAGCCCCAATCCATCGCATTCGCATCCGCGCCACGAGAAAAGGTGGAAAGCAACACTTGCGAGGCCACGCGGCGATCTGTGAGGGAAATCCCAGCCGCAGCTGCCGCGCCGAACGCGGCCGTCACACCGGGAACGACTTCAAACTGCACGCGCGCTTCGCGCAAGGCTTGCAACTCCTCGCCTGCACGCCCGAAGAGCGAAGGGTCGCCGCCTTTCAAGCGCACCACTATTTCGCGGGAAGCGGCATAGCTCACGAGGAGGGCGTTGATTTCATCTTGCGTCAGAAGCTTTCTGCCGCAGCGCTTGCCGACGTCGACTGCTTCCGCGTTTGACGAAATTCTTTCGAGCACTTCGCGGCTCACCAGCGAATCGTGCAGCACGACGTCCGCGGAGGCCAACAAGCGCGCGGCCTTTAACGTCAGGAGCTCCGGATCGCCGGGACCAGCTCCAATGAGATAAACTTTGCCCATTAGGCTGCTCCTCGCTGCCCTGTCCGTTTACTGGCTTGACGAAGAAATTCTTCGAACATCGGCTTGCTCGCCAGCTCATGCAGCAATTTCTTCGTGGTATCCGAGCTTGGGCCACTCGCTCGCAGGGATTCTCGCGCTGCCCCGAGCCATTGCAGCCAGACTTCGTATTCCGTCCCAAATTCCTCTTCGAATTCCTGGCGAAGACGTTGTGCGAGTGCCGGACTCTTGCCGTTTGTGGAGATGGCGATCTGCAAGTCCCCGCGCTGCACCACGGCTCCGTAGTAAAAGTGGCAATTCTCGATATCATCGACGGCGTTGCACAAGATTCCGCGCGCCTCGGCCTCGCGGAAAACGGCTTCATTCACACCTGGCGCAGAAGTCGCCGCGATTGTCAGAAAAGCGCCGTCCAAATCCGTCGGCTCAAACTCCTTCGGCAGCCAATCGATTTTGCCAAAGCGCACCCATTCGGCGATTTGTGGCGTGATGGAAGGCGCAATCAACCGAATTCGAGCTCCAGCGGCCAGGCCGCCGGGTATTTTTGCTTCTGCAATGGTTCCGCCGCCAACAACGACGATGAGCCGCCCTTCGAGCTTCACGAAAATGGGGAAGAGGCTCATTGCTTAGCCTTCGACTCCCTGGGGAATCTGGCCAAGAGCGATATCGCGCTCCACCGGCGGGATATAACTCCCCGCGAGGATCTCGCGAATGCTTTCATTCGAATGGCGCGCCAAAAAGCGCCGCAGGTTTTCGCCCGATTCGCGGCGCTCTTCGAAGCCGGCGAGTAGGCGTTCGATGGCATCCGGAACGTCTGAGGCCGCACAGCGATAGCCCACTGGGCGCGCGATCGACGGAAACTGGCCGACGCTTCCGCCGATGCAGAAGTAATAGGCATCAACCATGCGGCCATCGACCCTGATTTTCTTGCCTTCGATGCCGATATCGGCGATCCAATGCTGCCCGCAACTATTGGGACAGCCTGTGACGTTGAGACGCAGCTGTTCCTGAAAATCAGGAAGCCGCTCTTCCAGCTCTTGCGTAAGCCACTTGGCAAAGCCCTTAGTCTCCGTAAGGGCAAGTTTGCAAAATTCAGAGCCTGTGCAAGCCACGGTTCCGCGAGCGAACACGGAGGCTTGCACCGGCAGGGCAGCAACTTCAAGTTCATGGGCCACGACAGCGGCATGGCGCTGCGGCACGTTGACGATCAACAGATTTTGCATCGTGGTGGTGCGGATGTGACCGTCTGCGTAGTGATCCGCCAACTCCGCAGCTGTGCGCAATTGTTGCGGAGTGACGCGGCCGCGCAACACGGAAGCGCCGACGTAGACGAGGCCTTCTTGTTTTTGTGCGTGAATGCCGACGTGGTCGCGATGAATGTCCGCGGAAATTTCTTCCGGCTCGGCGGGATCGAGAGAAAAACCAATCTGCCGTTGCAACTCTTCCAAGAAACTCTCTGCCGTCCAACCCTGCTGCAAGAATAAGAATTTCAGGCGTGCCTTTTCCCTGCTCTGTCGAAGCGTTTCGCTGGCGCGAAAGATTTCCGCGACGCCACGGGCCACGGGAACCACTTGATCCCATTGAATGAATGCGTTCAAGCGCAAAGCGATGTGCGGATCGGTCGAAAGTCCTCCACCAACCCGAAGCGAAAATCCGGTTTCGACCACTCCGTTCCTCTCTCGCGTGGTGGCCGTCAACGCAACATCGTTGATTTCCGGATACGAGCACCAGTGCCTGCAGCCAGTTATGGAGATTTTGAATTTGCGCGGCAAATTGTAGAAAGCTGCAGCGCCTCCTAGCTCGCGGTCTATCGCCAGAGCTAGAGGCGAGGCATCGACAATTTCCTCCGCGTCCAACCCGGCAACCGGGCAGCCCGTGATATTGCGCGCGACGTCGCCACAAGCGCCAGTTGTGGTCAAGCCGGCACGCCAGAGCGATTCCAGGACTTCGGGCAGCGATTCCAGCGTCACCCAATGCAACTGAAAGTTCTGCCGGACGGTAATATCGGCTACGCCGCGCGCGTGGTGCTCAGCAATATCCGCGACCGCGCGAACCTGGTCGCTGCTCAGCAAGCCGTTCGGAATGCGAATGCGTACCATAAAGTACGGCGTGGACTTTCCTTCTCCCCCCGTTCCACCAACGACGCCCGCGCCGTCTCCCTGCGTGTACACGCCCCAGGACCGAAAATAGATGCTGAACCACTCGGGCGGAATCGAGGCGTAGCCATTGCGTGCAAACGCGCGAATCTCGTCAAAATGCTCCCACGCATTCTTCGTTTGCTTCAGGCGCTCAACGCGCTGCGCTTTGGTTTCTTTAACTTCGGCCATGGCTGACTCACCTGTCCTAAAAACTGCTGTAAAAGCAAAAAACCCACGTGGCCTAAAACTCTGGCAACGTGGGCTTCGGAACTTTGAATCTTAGAGTGGCGCTAAGTCCGGAAACTCCCCTGGCCAGAGATGGGTGTCATACAACACGCAGCCTTGCGTGCGCACGAACAACACATGGTCTGGCGACAGTTCATCATGAAGACTGACAATACCTCGCGGTCTCCTCTAAGTCAAAAAAAGACCATTACCAAAGATTAGATGCACAAAACTCAAAAAAGTAATCAATCCCTTACAGCCCTAAACTAGGGCTTTGAGGGTGCAGCCGCCGGCGCTGGTTTCGCGGCGGCTGGCGCCTTCGCCGGCGCTGTCCCTGGGGGCAGAATCAACGTCGTCGTCTTAATCCAATCCAGCTTATCGAAACTCTTATCGAGATAGGGCTTTCCCAGCTTTTCAATCTTATCCTGCTCTGGCCCTTGCCCGTCAGGCGCACCCTCGCCATAGCCCGTATAGAGCGATTCGACAACGTCTAGTCCTTCCGTGATCTGGCCAAACGGGGAAAATCCCATCCCGTCGAGCCGTTTGTTGTCGACCAAATTGATGAACACTTGCGTCGTTCGAGTGTTTGGTCCACTCATGGCGTAGGTGATGTACCCCCTCAGGTTGCTCTCCACAACCGGATCATCTTTTATAGGCGCATGTTCCCAGGCTGCCGTGACGGGAGGATAGGCGCTGATGCCCCACTGCACCACAAATCCCTTTAGCACGCGAAAGAAATGCGTATTGTCATAAAAATGGTGGCGCACAAGATTGTAAAAGCGGTCCGCGCCGAGAGGAGCCCACGCGCGCGTCACGGTGATGACAAAATCGCCCTTTGTCGTGGTGAATTTCACTTGATATGTGGCAGGTGCTTTCGCGACTAACAACGCCGGTCGAAGCAGTTGCCGGTCATACGGGCTGGCCGCCGCTGGTTTGTGCGCAGGAGTTTGCGCTGGTGCTGCTTGCGCTCGTGCATCGTTGCAGGGCACAGCCGACAAGAACAGCAGCCCCGCAGTGATCATCCATCCACATTTGTGCATTGCTCTTCCCTCTCCGATTTGAATTCTTGCGTTTGTTCTCCGATAGCGGATGGCAACTACTTCGCGGCATTCAGCTCGCGGCCGACGCGCTCGACCTCCGCCATAACCCTAAGAGTATTCTCGCCGAGAATCTTCTTTACGTCACCCTCGGAATAGCCTTTTTCCAGCAGAGCGTTCGTGATTCGCGGGAGCTTGCTGGCGTCTTCCATCCCAAAGGGCATGTTCGCGCCGTCAAAATCGGACCCAAGGCCGACGTGGTCGATTCCCGCAATCTTAACGGCGTGGTCGATGTGCTCGATGATTTTTGTCCATTCCACCCTTGGCAAATCGCCGCGCAAAACGTATTCCCTTGTGACGCGGTCGCCTTCGATCAACTGGCAGCCCTCCCTATCCCCGCACCGCTTCTGGACTTCCACAGCTATGGCTTTGTCCCATTCCGGGTGGGCTTTCTCCGCATTGCGAAACTCCTGGCTCAGAAAACCGACGTGATAATTAATTTGAATGACGCCACCTTTGGCAGCCAGCTCCCTGATCATGCCGTCGGTCATATTGCGCGGCGCATTGCAGATGGCGCGGCAGTCGGAATGCGACGCGAACACGGGCGCCTTGCTAACTTCCAAAACATCGGCGAACGTCTTGTCGCTGACGTGCGAGACATCGATAATCATCCCAAGACGGTTCATCTCACGCACGACGTCCTTGCCAAATTCTGACAATCCATTGTGTTCCGGCTTGGCGGTCGAGGAGTCAGCCCACTCAGCGTTTCCGCTATGGGTGAGCGTCATATACCGCGCGCCAAGCGACGCATAACGGCGAAGCACGGTGAGGTCGCTCGCGATCATGTGACCGCCCTCGACCCCAATGAGCGCGGCGATTTTACCTTGCTTGTGAGCTTCGCGAATTCCCTCCGCCGTCGTCACAAGCACAAGATCGTTCGAATGTTTGCGAACTTGCTCATGCACGGCGGTAATTTGGGCGAGAGCGCGCTTCACTGCCTCCGGACCTGTAATTTTGCTGGGTATCCAAATCGAAAAGAAGATTGCCCCGAGGCCACCTTCCTTCATGCGTGGGATATCAATGCTGCCCAGCGCGTTTCGTGCGCCCAGATCGAAGCCGGGATCGAAAAATCGTTGGGTGGTGTCGTCGTGTGTGTCGATCACGATCGAAGAGAAGTGGAGCTGCCTCGCTCGTTCCGAAATTCCGTCCACAGCGATTCCCCTCGCCAGTACCATTCCCGCCGAAAGACACATCCCGGATACGAGAAGCGCCTTCAACACTCCTGACAGCTTCATTTTGTTATTGAGCGGCCCGCATCTCGCGGCTTACGGCTTCGTTCTGTTCCATTACGCGCAGCAAGTTGCCGCCAAGAATTTTCCGTAGGTCTTCATCGCTGTAGCCCTTGCGCATCAGAGCTTCCGTAATCTGCGGCAAATGGGTGACATCGTCCATGCCCTCGGGCATATTGGCGCCGTCGAAGTCCGAACCAAGTCCAACGTGATCCGCACCAACCAGCTTAACGGCGTGGTCGATGTGGTCGATGATTCTCTCCCAGCTTACGTGCGGCAGTTTGCCTTCCGCGGTGGCTTTTTCCGTCATCTCGTTCATTTTTTTGTTCAAACATTCGTCGTTGTCGCCGCACTCTTTCTTAAATTCATCCATCATGGCCACAACACCACCGGTCAGCTTGTCCGAAGCGTCCTTGTAAGCTTGATCGATGAAGCTTTTTTCATAATTGATTTGAATCACCCCGCCCTTTGCGGCCAGCGCTTTGATCATATCGTCCGACATGTCGCGGACGTGGTTGCACAGCGCTCGGCAAGAAGAATGCGAGGCAATCAAAGGCGCTTTGCTAACCTCCAGCGCATCGTAGAAAGTCTTGTCGGAAACGTGTGAGATGTCCACCATGATTCCCTGACGGTTCATTTCTCGCACGACTTGCTTGCCAAAGTCAGTGAGGCCGTTGTGTTCGGGTTTGGCCGTTGAGGAATCCGCCCATTCGTCGTTGTAAAAATGGGTGAGCGTCATGTAACGAACGCCCAAGTCGCCGAACATGCGCAGGACGCGAATGTCGTTTCCGATCATGTGGCCGCCTTCGACACCTATGAGCGCAGCAATTTTGCCTTGCGCATGGGCGCGGCGCACTTCTTCCGCCGTGCGGCAGAACGTCATGTCCTTCGAATATTTGTTAACGTTTTCATGCACAGCATCAATCTGATCGAGTGCCTTCTGCACGGCCGCCGGGCCCATGATTCTGCCGTCGATCCAGATGGAAAAGAAAATAGCGTTCATGCCGCCTTCGCGCATGCGCGGAATATCGATGTGCCCATCGGGATTGCGCTTACCAATATCAAAGTCCTTCGAGAAGAAACGCTGCGTCGTGTCATCGTGCGTATCGAGGACGATAGTCGAGAAATGCAGCTTCTTCGCGCGATCGGCGATGTCATCGCCCGTCGCAACCTGACAAAACAGAAATCCAGCAACGAGCAGGCAAGCAATTAGAGAGACGCGGAACTGACGCATGTATTCCTCCAATGGGAAGGTGCGGCGAGATTCTACCCTATTCGCCAGCCAACGAGCGCTTGTTTCGACGATTGCCGGTTCATTTCGCCGACGGATTCGGCTAAAGGAATATCGTTCGGCATTGGCTGATGATTGCCGCGCCGCGAGCCGACCTGTTCCTATCTCGGACACGCGCCGCTCGGAAAGTCGTTGCGCCGCACACTCTTTCTAGCTTAAATGAGAATACGACGGATGGTATCCGCCCGGCCCCTCCTGCCTGGCAGCCTTCGCGTGCCCAACGGATATCCAATGACTACGAGCCTCAGCCTTGTTTCGGAGCTGGAACGTATTGCGAGTGCCGTCGAATCGGACGCCACTGCCTTATCTCAAGTTTCCTTGCCCGGTATTGCAGAGCGCATCGCCAAAAATCTCGGCGTCAAAACCGACGAAGTCGCCCTCATGGGAGTTTCCACACGCTGGCGCCACCTGCACTTTCTCGTCCCCGAATCGCTGAAACAGGTCGGATTCATTCCACTTTCCAGCACCTCGGCCATTGCGGCACGGACTGCTCGCGAAAGTCGTCCGGACATCATCAACAATTTCGCAAGCGTCCGCCACGCAACCGTTTTCGAGGGTGTGAAGGTCGGCGGCGAAGCGTCCGAGCTCATTCAGAAATTAATCAGCGCTCCAATTCTTTCCGGCGAAAAAGTTGTGGGCGTTATCCAGGTCAGCCGCAAGGGCGCGAACCCGTCGCTCGCAGGGCCAGACTTTAGCGCCGACGATTTAGGCAAGGTTTTGGCGCTTTGCAAACCGCTCGGAAAATTACTTCAGCACATCACCGGTGACTCCTAAGGGGAATCGGCGCTTCTTGTCACAATCCATTCATTTTTGTGCCCTAGCTCCTGAGAAATTCCGCGAATTCGTTTGACACTGCAATACCTTCTTGTTATTTTTCAACAGCGGAAATTTTTCCGCCGTTACTCCACTCACGGAGGCACCATAACCCGGCACCATGGCGTTCGTTGCTAAGAAGATCTTCCTCACCAAAGGCGTCGGAAAACATCGCGAAAGACTTTCGAGCTTTGAGCTCGCCCTGCGCAATGCAGGTATCGCAGCGTGTAACATCGTGCGCGTCTCTTCGATTTTCCCGCCCAACTGTAAATTGATTTCACGCAGCGAAGGTTTAAAGCACATTAAACCCGGTCAGGTGGCTTTCACCGTCATCAGCGAAAATTCCACCAAGGAAGCGCATCGCCTGATCGCCGCCAGCATCGGCCTCGCGCTCCCGAGCGATAAATTGATGTATGGCTATCTCTCCGAGCATCATTCTTTCGGCGAAACCGAAGAAGTCGCCGGTGAATACGCCGAAGAACTCGCCGCGGAAATGCTCGCGACCACTCTCAACGTGGAATTTGATCCGGATTTGAGCTTCGACGAAAAAAAAGAGGTCTACCGCATTTCGAATAAAATCGTTCGCACCATGAACGTCACCCAATCCGCGGTCGGCGACAAGCGCGGCCTTTGGACTACCGTTCTCGGCGCCGCCATCCTTATCGGCGAAGACGACTAGCTCTCATCGCTTCCAATATTGCTTGAATCTGTCCCACTTCGCTTTCTTTTTGTATGCGAAAAGTCTTTTTTCGCCGAATCTCTTGTTAACAGTCCATGGCCCGTATCTACCCCATGAGAAACCGTCACCTAGCTTGGGCGTCCGCAGGTCGATAAATTCATAACTTGCGTCAAGCGCGGTCGCGAAAGTTTTGAGATCCTCATCCTTGGAATTTGCGGAATTCTCAAAGCTCATTACGTTAGGATTTTCCCGCCAAATTCGCGGGGCCAGCACTTCGTGCACCCTGTCCATTTCGCTTTGTGCCGGAGGGCTCGACCTCTTTACGGCCTGCTCGATAAAATCTGTCAGACTATCGGATTGGTAGACCACCACGGGAGCATCGTGGCAGGCGTAGAAGATCGGCCCCCATGTTTTGGCATCGCTCGCGAGGTCAATCACCCAATAATTTCCGCAACCATCGTTGGCAATGGAAAGGGCGTGAGGAAAAATCTGTTCGAGTCCGAACTCAGCGTCCAGCCCAGAAAGATCGACTAAGGAGAGTTCGCGGTGCGCACCGTGCAGGAGAGGATTCTGCACCCGGAAACCGCGCGCGTATCGGAATAGCTCCCGTGCGTCGTCCGGAATCGGACAGGGGATTTGTGTTTCCAGACGACGGAACTCGTCGTCAGTTAAAGGCGGCAACAGTTCCAGACCCCGGTTTTCGCCGGCGCTGCTCTCGAAATCCGACCGCTCCAACCGTTTCAGCAGTTCCAGCGCTGAGGCCATCGAGCACTCACTTGTTCCGTTGGGGAAACGAAAAACAGTAGCGTTGAAGCTCTTATCACCTCTGGGCTCATTAAACCCTGCGAACCGAAGCCTTTAAGGACCCGCATATCACCACCATCACTACTTTTCGCGCTTGAAATAGCCGATCCGGTCGAGCACCGCTCCCACGATCAGCGGCAAGGCCACGGTAGCGTCATCAAAAACCTCCGCGAACTTGCCGCCTTCTTCCGGCGGGACAAATTTGCCCCATGACACTGCCTCCGTGTACGTGCTCCCGCTCAATCCGCCCCAATGTACCGGCTCCGGGCAAATCCGCACGCCATAGTTGTAGCGCTTCAGCGGAATTTTCTTGTAACCGCGCCGCGCCAGCAACTCCGCGTACACTCCGAATTGCTGCGACCAATTCCGCGGAACGCCTCCGCCCACCGTAAAAAGTCCCATACGCTTCGTTGCGAGCATGGTGTCCGCAAACTTCTCGAAGTCCTCGAATGGATCGAAGCGCAACAGCGGCTTGTTTTCTCTCTGCCGCGCGATCTTTTGCAGCGCAAAATCGATACCCAATTCTGAATCGCTGAACGCCGGCACAAACACCGGCACATTATGCTCGTACGCGGATTTCAGAATTCCCCGTCCTGCTCCTTGCTTGTGCAGCGTCTCGCCGATCTTCCGGTGAATTTTCCAACTGCACGCGACTTCTTCCGCATCCCAATGGGAGAGGACGTCGTCCATCACTTCTTCCACGTGATCCAAATTCACTTCCGGCTCGAGCGAATCGTAAACGCGGTTGTATCCCGCGTGGAAGAGTTCCTTGTCGTCCATCTTCGGGTCGTAGCGGAAATGAGAGTGTCCCGTCGCTTCGACAAGCCCATGCGCCATCAACGCGCCGGTGGAAACGACAGCTTTAACCACCCCGCTTTCGATCAAATCGCAAAAAATGAAGCCCATCTTCGCTACGGTCAGCGCACCGGAGAGCGTCATCACCACGAAACAATCTTTGTCGCGCGCCATGGTTTCCAAAACGTCGGCGGCATCACCGATTTGCCGGCCAGTGAACGCCGTATTTCCCATCGCGCGGACCAATTCGTCGATGGTGCGACACTTCGACAAATCAATCGGAAACATCGGCCGCAACTTATCCTTCACTGGATCGTGCAGTACGCGCCCCGTGACTGTCTTTTCGTGCCGCTTTGCCATCTGCTCTCCTCGAACTCCCTTACGCTTTCGTTTCAGAACTTCACACCAAGTCCCACTATGCAAATTTCGTAACGATTGATATTACAAATGCGACCCGATGGAAAGAACAAAACGCAACAGAAAATGTTTCTACGAGCATGATAAACTAATTTTTATGACAAAGAAATTCACAATCGGTCTTTTGCAGATGCGCAGCACTGCAAGCCCCGAGGAGAATCTTTCGCGTGCCATCGAGAAAATCCGCGAAGCCTCCGCGCGCGGCGCACAAATTATCTGCATGGACGAACTTTTTCGCGGAGAATATTTCTGCCGCACAGAAGATGCCGACCTCTTCAACCTCGCCGAACCAGTTCCCGGCCCCGCCACCGATGCGCTTTCGAAAATCGCAAAAGAGCTGAAAGTCGTTCTTGTCGTTTCCCTTTTCGAACGACGCGCCGCCGGGATTTACCACAACACTTGCGCCGTCCTTGACGCCGACGGCTCTCTCCTGGGCAAATACCGCAAGATGCACATCCCCGATGATCCTCTCTACTATGAAAAGTTTTATTTCACGCCAGGCGATCTCGGTTTCCCAAATTTCGATACGGCTTACGGCCGCATCGGCGTTCAGATTTGCTGGGACCAATGGTATCCGGAAGGTTCGCGCCTCACCGCCCTGCAGGGCGCCCAGGTCATTTTCTATCCCACGAGTATCGGCTGGCATCCGCACGAGAAAGCTGAGTTCGGCGCAGCCCAGCTGGATGCCTGGCGCACCATCCAACGCGCACACGCTATCGCCAACGGTGTTTACGTCGCCGTGGTGAATCGCGTCGGCTATGAAGGCAAACCTGAAAAAGGTGACGCAGGCCTGGAATTCTGGGGAAATTCTTTCGTTGCCGACCCTTTCGGCCGCATTCTCTCCGAGGCCTCGAACGACAAGGAAGAAATCCTGGTAGTCGAATGCGACCCAGCCCAAAGCGAAGAAACCCGACGCAATTGGCCCTTCCTGCGCGATCGCCGCATCGACGCCTACCAGCCTATCCTCAATCGCTGGCTCGGCGAATAATTCTTCTCTGTGCTCTCAACGACCTCTGTGTTAAAAAAACCTGTGTCCACACCGAAACGTATGCCCACATCGAAAAACGAATCCACACCCAACTCCCAAGGATTCCGAATGTCCGCCGAATGGGACCAACATGAAGCCACCTGGCTTGGCTGGCCACACGAGCTAACGGACTGGCCTGGAAAATTTGCACCCATTCCGTGGGCCTTCGCGGAAATCGTCCGTCACCTTTCGCAGGTCGAGCGGGTCTATCTCCTGGTTGAAAATAAAGAAGCCGAATCCAGAGTCCGCACTATCCTTAAGAAATCCGGCGCCAATCTCGCCGCAGTAGATTTTTTCCGGATTCCCACCGATCGCGGCTGGATGCGTGACTCTGGCCCCATCTGCGTGAGGAACTCCTCCGGAGAAGTCGCCTACACACACTGGCGCTTCAACGGCTGGGCCAAATACGAAAATCACAAGAGAGACGCCGCAGTTGTTTCCGCTGCAAACAAGAAGCTGAAGCGCCGCCTCTGGCAACCGGAGCACAACGGAAGGCGCGTCGTTCTCGAAGGCGGAAGCATCGACGTCAACGGTCTCGGCACGCTGCTCACCACGGAAGAATGTCTCCTCAGCAAAACGCAAGAACGCAATCCCGGATTCACCAGTGAAGACTACGCCGAAGTCTTTAAAAACTATTTCGGTGTCACAAACGTTCTTTGGCTGAAAAATGGTATCGCAGGTGACGACACCCACGGCCACGTAGACGACCTCGCCAGATTCGTCGATCCCGCGACAGTAGTCACAGTCGTCGAAGATAATCCGAACGACGCGAACTACGCCCCTCTCCAGGAAAATCTAGCCTTGCTCAAGAAGATGAAAGACCAAGACGGCCGCCCGTTACGTGTCGAAACGCTTCCAATGCCTGCCCCAATTCATTTTGATGGCCAACGCCTCCCGGCAAGCTATGCGAATTTTTATATCGCCAACAAAATCGTGATCGTCCCCACCTTCAACGATGCAAACGACCGCGTAGCTCTCAACACCCTAGCCAAATTATTCCCCACCCGGGAAGTCGTCGGCATAGCCTGCCGCGATCTCGTCCTCGGCCTTGGCACGCTCCATTGCATGACGCAACAGCAACCCATCTGATAGACTCCTACGCATTACAAGCGAGATGCGAACGAACTATTCCCTGGAGGCTGAATGTCCGCCACATTTTTAAGCGCCTTTTTTGACACACGCGGTGTCTGGATCGCACTCCCCAGCGGATTCTGGGGATGGATTGTCATTGGCCTCATCGCGGGATGGCTAGCCGGAAAAATTTCACGCGGCCGCGGCTTCGGCTGCATCACCGACATTATTCTTGGCATCGTCGGCTCGTTCATTGGCGGTTGGATTTTTATGCGCCTAGGAATTTGGGGCGGCGGCTTCCTCTATTCTCTCGCCGCCGCTACCGTTGGCGCGGTGCTTCTAGTCTTCATCGCGCATCTCTTTAGCGGCGGCGATCGCTAGTCGCACCGTCTAGCACTCTGTTTCTCCCGACATTGACTGGCGTGCGCAGCCAACCTGTGCAATAGGAGACACTTGGGGCCTGCGAGGACCGCGGCGCACGCCAGCATCCCACTGTGATACGATTCCTAAGCAGATCATGGAGATAACCTTTCTTTGAGTAAGTCTACGCAGTCCCTACTAGCAATACCTCTCGGCGGTCTAGGCGAATTTGGAATGAACATGATGGTCCTTCGCCTGGGTGACGACATTCTCGTCATCGACGCGGGCATGATGTTCCCGGAATCCGAACTCCTCGGCGTTGACCTCGTCATCCCCGACATAACGTACCTCAAGCAGAATCGCCAGCACATTCGCGCCATTGTCCTCACCCACGGTCACGAAGACCACATCGGCGCGCTTCCTTACATTTTGCGCGACTTGAACGTCCCTGTTTACGGCACGCGCTTCACTCTGGCGCTCGTAAAAAAACGCCTCGAAGAAGCAGGCCTGCTCGCCTCCACCACCCTTCGCGAAGTCATGCCCGGCCGTCTCGTCGAAATTGGCCCTTACGAAATCGAATTCATCAACGTGACGCACAGCACTATCGACTGCGTCGCGCTCGCCGTTCGAACGCCGCTCGGCGTCATCATTCACACGGGAGATTTCAAGATCGATCAAACTCCCGTCGACGGCGCTCCCTTCGATCTCCACACTTTCGCCCGCTACGGCGCCGAAGGTGTCTTAGCCCTTTTCAGCGATTCGACCAACGTCGAGCGCCCCGGATTCACTCCTTCCGAGCGCGCCATTGTTCCGCGCATCGAAGAGCTGTGCCGTTCTGCTCCGCGCCGCGTCATCCTTTCCTGTTTCGCGTCATCCATCCATCGCATTCAACAAGTAATCGACGTCGCCGGGCGCGTTGGGCGCAAAGTCGCGTTCGTCGGCCGAAGCATGGTCGATAACGTTGAAATTGCGCATTCCATGAACTATTTGCGCATCCCGGACGGGATGGTTGTCCGTCCGCAAGACATTCGCAACTTCGATCCCAAGCGCATCGTCATTCTTGCCAGCGGCAGCCAAGCCGAACCGATGTCTTCCCTTTCGCGCATCGCCGTGGATAACCATCGCTTCGTCACCGTCGACGAAAACGACAGCGTCATTCTTTCCGCGCGAATCATTCCCGGCAACGAAAAAGCCATCTTTCGCATGCTCGACCATATGTTCCGCCGCCGCGCGCTCGTCTACTACGACAATTCCGCTGGGACGATTCACGTTTCCGGCCACGCCAGCCAGGAAGAACAAAAACTAGTCTTGCAGCTCGTCAAACCGAAATACTTCATCCCCGTTCACGGCGAATATCGCCATCTATTCCGCCACGCCGCCCTCGCCCATCAACTAGGATGCGTCTCCGGAGAAATCCTTCTTCTCGAAAACGGTAAGTGCATTGAATTTACCTCAGACGGAGTTCGGCGGCTTGATCCAGTAACAGCCGGCCGCGTCTGCGTCGATTCCGGTTCACTGGAAGAAATCGAAGACGTAGTGATCCGCGACCGCAAGCATCTTTCCGAAGACGGCGTGGTCGTGCCGATCATTGCGATCGACAAACATACCGGCAAAATGGAATCGCAGCCGGAGATCGTCACTCGCGGCCTCTTCAGCGACAATGGCCAGGAATTAATCGCCGGCGCCCGCGAAGTGATCATGAAAACTGTTGAGCAGTCTAACGCCGAAGAAAAATCCGACTGGGGCGTAATCAAAGAAAAAATTCGCGTGGATCTCAAACGCTACATCAATAAACAAACGTCCAAGCGTCCGCTAATCCTGCCGGTCATCCTGGAAATTTGAAATTCGAACAGTGTAGGTGAGTGACTGTAGTTAGGGCTTCCAGGTCGCGGCAGCCGCAGTAGCGGGCGCAGCTGTTTCAGAAACTACCAGGTATTCGTATTTCTTCCCGTTTGCTTTGAACTTCATCTTATCTTTTTCCAGCGTGAACTCGACGTTCGTGTTCACCGGAATCAAAGCCTTATCCGCGGGTTTTTCCTGCCGGACGTGATACTCCGTACCCTGCGCCCTAACAACATATTCTTGGCACAAGAGGTCCGCCGTTTGCTTCTTGTTTTTCACTTGCGATCCGCAGGCCACCGAACTTTCCGAAACAATCGTTCCTGCCTGAGGCTCCTTAGCCGCGGCTGGAATTCCCGCCAAGACTGCAATTGCCACCAGTACAAATGTCTTTCTCACATCGCCTCCAAGGGATCTCACGGGCCTTCCGCCACGCAAACAATGAATCGGCCATTCCATCCTGGATCAACTTTTGACCAATTCAAACGTTAGGTTCCAGTCCCTTTTCAACTCCTGTTTCGGAAGAGTAGCCAGACCGCGGCGCCTACAAGATGCACCCTGTGCTGGCTTACTCGCGTCCCTGCGCAACCAGGAAACTCTTCACGCCGCTACTCGGATCCCCCGCCAAACAGCCTCAACACCACGCCAGTAGAAATCCAATAGTTGGTCTGGTGAGTATCCGTCCCGAACGCTGTCTTGTAGTAGTCCACGTCGATCAAACGAATTTCCCACCGATGAGATGGCTTGATATCCACTCCGCCTCCCACCTTGTACGAAAGAGTGGCACCCGTGGACGCGGAGTAACCGCCGCTACCGCTGACGGTGGTCTTAAAGTTGGATCCGCCGACCAGGGCTTCAGCAAAGGGGGTGATGCCCCACCGATTTCTCGCGCGGTAAAAGAAACGCGGCCCGTAATGATTTCCGTAGAGCACATTCTTTGCGCCGCTAACCGTTTCTACGTTGTAGCTAGTGTCCGCGAGAATCTGCAACCACGATCTTGCGTTCCAGCCAACGGACCCTAGCCCACCGATCGAATTGCTCCCGAATCCCGTGCCACCCAAGTGCGCAAGAGCGAATCCGCCATACAATTCTAGCAAGGGGGCCGCGCGAACGCTCGGGCGCGGTTTCTCCCAGCTTTCTTTCAAGTCCGCAGGGCGAATCGCGGGCGCTGCCGGTTTAGCCGGCGCGGGCTGAGCCGGTGCCGGTTGAGCTGGGTCTGCGGCCGCTGGTTCAGGTTGTGCTGGTGGTTGGGCAGCGGCAGGCTGTGCCGCCGCCGCGTCCGAACTCGGTTGCTCGGCAGCGACAGCCGTCTCCGGGGCATCCGCATTCGGCGTTGGCGGTGCCGCCGGCGGTGTCGTGAATACGGGAGCTGACGTCGCTGCAGGCCGCGCGGGCGCTGGCTGGGGCTCCGCTACCACACTTGAACCTGATTGTGCGGCAGGGGCAGACGTTGCCGTCCCATTCGAGCTGATGCTGCTCGAAGCTGAGGCCGGCGCTGCGGACGCTACCTCGACTGAGGAGGCCTGCGTAGAGGCCGTTTGCACAGACGCCGCCGGTGCTGCTGCTTGCGGTGTTGCCACCTGAGCCGGCTGTGGTTGGGAAGCAGCCGCATTAGGCGGAGCATCGAACGGGGTCGAGCGCGGAATCTTTACCTTCTCCGCCGCCGTTTGCAAGGCAGGCACCTGCTGGCCCGTCTGCGGCGTCGAGGCCGCCGGCTGCAACGAGGTGACCCCGCGATCCTGCGAGATCAAGCTCGAATAGACGTACCCTACCTGCCCATCTTTCGTCTGAATGCGCGAGAAGTAAAACCCGTACACCAAAATCGTAAACCGTTCCCCGCAAGGCAATGAGGCGACGACGTCCTGCGACTTCCTGGGCTTCCCGAAAACCTGCGTCGCTTCCGCGCTTTTCGAGCAGTCGACGAATCCCACTTCGTCCGCCCAAGCTCCAGAAGCTGCCAGAAAACATATCCCCAACGCAACAAGCAATCGATTACGCAACATCGCCCCTCCTTGCTCGGCCACACACCGAGCCCTCAAGAAGCTTACCGAGCGACGCTCCACCCCATCAGATGGACCAAAGGCCAGTAGATTCCAAAACGGTACTGTCCATTCGGACCGGAGCAGCTAAGTAATTAAGGAGTGGATTCGCCCAGCTAGGTTGCAGGGCAAGGCTGGAACGACGACCAATCGATGCTTTGCTGGAATTTCTCGTCTGCGGGAAACACTGATTTGAACGTAAATGCAAACTGTGTCGCCCCATGTACCTCGAGATACGCAATCCGCTTCTTAGCTTCGTCGACTCCCGGCCGGTGCCCCGCCGGAACCCACCACAGAGCCGCATACACAGCGATCTTCTCGAACCATTCGTGCCGCTGCCTAAGCAATTCCGCGTGTGCCGTCTTGTACACATAGTGCTTCAGCGTTTCGACGGACTCCCACACCGACATATTCAGCAACATCCGGTCATCCTCGTAGGGCCGAAGATAGGTGTTGTTACCTTCCGGCGTCTGCAGCCTCCACACGAACCCGGGCGAATTATCTGCAAGCGCGTTGATCTCGTCTAGACGCGCCACAAATCCCGCCATTACCTGATCATCGAGTTGCGCTCTGATGCGTCCAATATTGACTTGCGCGATCTCATATCTCCCCATCTCGGCTCCCCTGAAATTTTGAATGCATGCAACTGGCTGGCAATCCGTCAAAAATGGAATTCCCTCTTCTAACCTCGGACTGGCACCTATTATACGTTATACGCGCGGAGCTAACGGGTTAGTGAAATCGCCGATTCCGGATAGCCCCCAGGAAAAAACGGAAGGGCTCGTAGCACTTCCGGCGCGACACCGCGCCTCTTTTGCGCCCGTAGTAACGGCCAAACAGAGATAGGCGAACTTCGAGAGCGGATTTAGGTTAGTTCGGTAACTGGATTAGCGGACCGGCCACAGCGAGGATGGTCCCACTTATCGATTCCTGTGGGACCATCCTCTTCATTGGCGACTAATTAGGCTTCTTCTTCGGCGCCGGCCTGGCCGCATGGTCGGAATCCCCGCCTTTAGCGCTTATAAGGGCCAGGAAGTCTCTCGCGTTAAACGGGTAGTGCCGCACGGACTGCTGTCCTGTGGTGCTCAAGGTGACGTCGACGCGGCGGTTGTTGGCCAGGACCAAGAGGGCCAGCTTGTTCATCATTAGCTGACGCTCTTCCGGAGTGATGTCGGGATTCTGCGCAAGCTGTTCCTTGGTCTGTTCGGTTGTAAGCTGATCCTCTTCGCCGTACGAGCGCGTGTCAATGTGGTCCGCAGGAACGCCGTGTTGCACTAGGAAGGCCTTGGTGCGTTCCACGCGTCGCTCTGTCAGGCCCTTGTTGTACTCCGCTGTGCCGCGCGGATCGGCATGACCGCCAAGGATCAAGTGTGCGTCTGGCTTGAAGGTCAAATACCTCGTGAAGTCGGCCGCTAGCTTTACCAAAACCTGCTCCTGGCTGCCGAGCAAGCCTCCCGCAGGATTGGCCACTGTCGGGCGAGCCGTTGCAAAGTAGATGCTATGGAGTGAGAGCCTGACTTCCAGCTCAATCTGTTCCGGAGGAGGCGGCGGAGATTGGACTTCAATTCCCAATTCGCAATCCGCGCCGCCACCGCGGCCATCGTCGACATGGCCATTCACGGAATAGTGCCCCGCATTCAAACCTGCAGTCTCGAATCGCACGGACCCATCCCTGCCGCGGACGTGGCCGCCACTGGACCTCCATGTATAGGTGAGCGGATCGTTATCCGGATCACTGGCAGTTGCAGTGATTTGGACCGTATCGCCAATGAACACTGTAGTGCGGTCCGCGGAGCAGCTCATCGTAGGTGGACGGTTGGCTTGAGGCTCTACACTAATCGACGAAGAGCAGTCGGTCCATCCTCCGCGGCCATCGTCCACGCGCACTTTCACAACATATGTTCCCAGATTTGTGCCGGAAGAGTTCCATCTTGCCTGCGGACCATTGCCTTCCACTGCACCGCCGCTGGCGGTCCAGGAAAAAGTCAAAGGATCGCTGTCGGGATCGCTGGCGTCAGCGCGTACCACGACGTAATCCCCGGAACCAAAATAAACCATCGTCTTATCAGCCGAGCAGGAAGCGATCGGAGCATGATTGGGAGGCAGCGGCGGAGGCGCAGGATTTCCGCCGAAGCGGAACAGGATTCCGGCGGAGAGGCGCATGTTGCTTTGCCACTCTTTATCTACGACGTAAATCGAATTGGGATTCTGAAAGCGCGTGGCCAGGAATTCAGCTTGAAAAAGTCGAAGAGCAATTCGGTGGTTCAGTCTGTAATCAAGCCCGCCTCCCGCGGTCATGGTGAACACTGTTTCACGCGGAAGTGGCGTGCAGGCATAGATAGGAGCGGTGCAATCGTCCAGAGTGAGTTCGTCGGCGTGCGCTACTCCGGCGAGAACTTGCAGAAACGGAGTGAACTTGCCGTGGTCGCGGAAAGAAAGGCGCGGACCAAACATGACAGTGAAGACGTTGCTTTCGGCGTCGACGACGCGAGAAGGTGTGAAGCCAGGTCCTTCGTTAGTGAACTGCAAAGAATTGACTCGGAAACCGGCAAAATCGCCAACCACACCCCAGTGTCGGTTGAAATTGTAGGCCAGCGAGGTGCTGCCGCCATTCATGGATTCCATCCGGTTTTCCGTGCTATACGGAATAGCTCTCCAATAGGAGTAACCCAGAAAGAGTTCCAGCTTTGGCGTCGAGTCGTTCTGCGCTCTTTCGCGGCGCGTGTGCCGCCCCGAATGGCTCGCGTTTCCTTCACCAGCTGACGTCTGCGTGGAGGGAGGCGCCGGCGAACCAGGCAATGGCTTTGTGGCGGGCTTGGCCGCAGCAGCCGAAGCCGCGGGCGAACTCACAGTCTCATCCTTTTTAGGCGTGTCTCCGGGCTTGGGCGTGTCGTCCGCGAAAAGCGCAGGCACTAGAAAGATAGCAATCGCCACTGTGGGAAGAATGCGTGTTCCCAATTTCATTGTCGCCTCCAGAATCGTGCCTACTGGCCGCGAAGCGGGCCTAAGACCCCCGCTTCGCGGCCGTACATCTTGTTCGTCGCGCGTGCCCTTCGAGTAATGCTTGTCCTACGGCGCAGGTACAGTGACTGTGCTGGCGTTAATCGTGGCCGAGTCCGTTCCCCCGGCTGCGCCGCTGAACATGCTTCCCGTCACTGCTGCTCCGGTATTGATCGTGATGCTGGTGGCGGCGAGCACATTTCCCTGGAAGATGGAACCGACGTCGATCGTCGCGGACGTGTCCACTTGCCAGAAGACATGGCTAGCCTTGGCGCCGCCCGCCAGGATCACCTGTGATCCGACTCCCGTTGTAAGCGTCGAGCCCATCTTGAAGATGAACACCGCGTTGGGATCGCCTTGAGCGTCGAGAGTTACGTTGTTGTTTGGCCCAGCTCCCGAAATCAAGACGGATGTGGAGTTAACGTAAAGGCCCGGAGTGAATGTCAGCCCTCCCATATTTCCCGGCAAGGTTTGCGCGTTCGTGGATCGGCTGGTCGCGTCGTTGAACGCAGCCAAGAGATCTGCTTGGGCTTGCGTGACGATTGGATCGTTGACGTGGATGGTGCCGTTCACTTGTGCCGGCGGGATGCCTTGCGAAGTGCCCGGAGCCAATCCGACATTTCCGTTGATGACCACAGGTCCGGTGCTGCTGATGGATGCCGTGGCCATCACTGCAAAGCTACCCGCGGAGCCGAGGTTGATCATCGCCGGTCCGGCGGCGCCGGTGGCCGTGCCCGTTGTGAAGCTCCACGGATCCGGTGGAGTCGATGCCGGCCCGCTGGTAAGGGCATTGCCGGACAGATCCGTGACCATGTTTGAAATCGTGGCGGTGTATTGCGTGTTGGCCGTCAGGTTTGCTGAGGGCATGAAGGTTGCAATTTGACTTGCGGAATCGTAAGTAACCGTTCCGCTGACCGGAGCTCTCCCTACTCCCGCAACGGCTAGAGTAAAGGTTCCGTTGTTGATCGTCGTCGGATCCATCGCGGTGCTAAAGGTGGCGCTGACGGTCGAGTCGATGAAAACGTTTGTGGCCACGTTCGCCGGGTTGGTGACAGTGATGGTCGGGCCAACAACGTTGGTGGCAACGCCGGTTGTAAAGCTCCAGACGTAGTTGGCGGCCATGGCCACGCCGGTAAGGTCTTTGGCGGCAGTGGTGATTGTGGCTGTGTACTGGGTGCTCGCAGTCAGATTCGCTGTTGGAGTAAAGAGGGCGGTATTGCCGGCATAGCTGACGGTTCCTGGCACTGCGGCGCCGCCGACCGTTGCAGCTACCGTGAAGGTCCCTGCCGCGGAAATCGTGGACGGGTCCATGGACGTGCTGAACAACGCGGCTACTTTTTGATTGAGAGGGACATTAATCGCCGCGTTGGCAGGATTGGTGGACACGACTGTTGGCGCGACCGCATTCGGAGCAGTGCCCGTTGTGAAATTCCAAACGTAGTTGGCGGGCAGTGCGTTGCCCTGGGTGCTTTGCGCCGCGGTGGTGACTGTCGCTGTATATTGCGTGCTGGCTGTAAGGGCGGCGGTCGGCGTAAAAATCGCGGTGTAGCTGGACGCATCGTACGTCACCGCGCCCGGGACGGCAGTTCCGCCGGTCGTAGTAGCTAACGTGAAAGTTCCGACTGCCGTGGTCGTGGAAGCAGTCATCTGCGTATTGAATGTCGCCGCAACTTTCTGGTTGAGCGGAACGTTGGTCGCGCCACTCGCAGGGACAGTGGAAGTAACAGCCGGTGGAGGAGCAGTTGTGAACGTCCAGACGTAATTGGCAGCTAGTGGTGCGCCGGTTGTATCGGTCGCGCCGGTCGTAATCGTAGCGGTGTACAGAGTGGACACCGCCAAGCGTGCCGCCGGAGTGAACGTCGCAGTCGAGCCGGAATAGCTGACAGCTCCAGTGACAGGAGTCACGCCTGGGCCGGTCAAAGTAAATGTAGTTGTATTAATCGTGGAAGCTTCCATCGGCACGCTGAAGGTAGCCGAGAGAACGACACCCTCGGCAACAGCGACGGCGTTACTCGCCGGAACCGTGGGAGGAACAACGGTCGGCGGCGGAGCGGTCGTAAACGTCCACACAACATTGGCTGCCAGAGGCGCGCCGGTAGTGTCCTGCGCTCCCGTAGTGATCGTGGCCGTGAACAAAGTGTTGTTGGCGAGAATGGCCGTCGGCGTAAATGTCGCAGTATTGCCTGCATAGGTGACCGCGCCGGCGACGGCAGTAGCGCCTGGGCCTGTCACTTTGAAAGTTGTTCCCGTGATGGTTGCCGGATTCATGGCCACGCTAAATGTGGCGGAGATGGGCGTATTGACGGCCACAGCGGTTGCGAGATTTGCAGGAATAGTAGAAACGACAGTTGGTGGGGGAGCCGTAGTAAATGTCCACACGACATTAGCCGCGAGCGGAGCGCCAGTCGGATCTTGCGCCCCTGTGGTGATCGTGGCCGTGAATAAGGTGCTGTTGGCAAGAACTACCGTAGGCGTAAACGTCGCCGTCATGCCCGAATACGAGACAACGCCGGCGACGGGAGTAGCGCCAGGCCCAGTCACTGTGAAAGTTGCTCCGGTGATGGTGGCAGGATTCATAGCTTCGCTGAAAGTAGCGGAGATGGGCGTGTTGACGGGAACAGCGGTTGCCAGATTCGCTGGCACAGTGGATACAACGGACGGTGGCGGCGCGGTAGTAAACGTCCACACATAGTTCGCACCTAAACCAATACCTGCGGGATCCAGGGCCCCGGTCGTAATCGTGGCGGTGTATGTGGTGTTGGCTAAGAGGTCGACGTCGGGAGTGAATGTGGCCGTTGAACCCGAGAACGTGACCACTTGCGGTTTGGAGACAATTACCGCAGTCTGGCGCATTCCTTTGGACTGGCGAGGCGAGCTTGCTCCTCGACTGACTATTCCCGCAACCGGACCACCCGGCCCAACGACAGTAAATGTACCCGCGTTGATCGTCGCCGGGTTCATTGGCTCGCTGAACGTCGCAGAAATGGTTGTGTTGACAGGCACAGCCGTGGCCCCAGCGGTGGGCACCGTCGAAATGACGGTCGGCAAACCGGTTGTAAAGGTCCACACATAATTTGCTGCGAGAGCGTTGCCGGCGGGGTCGGTCGCTCCGGTAGTGATGGTGCCGGTGTAAAGAGTGGAGGCTACGAGCGAAGCAGTCGGTGTGAACGTGGCCGTCGTGCCCGAATAAGTCACTGCGCCTGCAACAGCACCGGCAGGCCCCGTCAGAGTGAAAGTTGTTGTATTGATAGTGGTGGGGGCCATCACCGAACTAAAACTTGCGGTCACGGTGGTATTGAGAATTACGGCGGTGGCGCCATTCGCAGGGGAAGTAGCAATGACTATGGGGTAAGGTGGACTGGTGGCTTGTTCCCGGCCGCATCCGGCTGCCAGAGCGACTAATACGAACGCCAGTAGAGATATTTTTACGGACTTGAGATTGCGCATTAGCTTCTCCTGTTTAACCGATGACAAGGCGTTCCGTTTTCGATTCCGTGGCCGTCGTACATTTGAATTCGTTAATCCCCAGAGTTGCAGTTCGGCGACAATGCTTATCCAGCGTTCCGCGCCGGCACGAATGGAACAAGAGCTGGGCGTCGCTGATGCAGGTATGCGCGACAGTTCGTACTACATGGCTTGCGTTAATTCTTTTCTGTGACTCGAGAGATTTGCAGCGAGGCTGGGAACTCGGTACAAACGTCGCAAGCCGAAAAAACTGGCTTACTATCGAGCTGGGATTCCGTCGGCTTTCCAGCGGGAACTCGACAATTCCTCTCCGCGCTTTTCGACTGGAACACTTTCTCCTTGCCGGAGACTATGCAAGACACGCGCCAGAACGAAACGTGGCCCGAGCAGATTTGGTTTCTAGTGGATTGAACAGCTAAAGGCTTGATTCCATAGGACAAAGCGATAAAAGAATATTCAGGCTGCGAGCGGTAGTCTCGCTCGAGGAAATCAATCCATTCCAGATTGAAACGGAATCCGTTTCATTTAAGGAAGTGGGAATCGTTTAAAGATTCGCTGTCCATTGTTGACGGTAAGCGTGCTTGTCAATTCCATGCCCGCCAGCCAGAAATTTAAAGCTTTGGCAAAACTTTCTCATGTTCCTCGAAGTTTCTAGTTTCCGCAGGGGGTGTGATAATGGCCTAATCAAACAGTGAAAACGAGACATGCGGCGTCGGATTGGAGAACGCGATGGGAGATGGAATTACGACGAAGAAAGTAGTGCTAATTGCCGGCGGGACTGGTGGATTAGGCCGCGCGGTAAGCTTGGCTTTTGTCGAAGCGGGCGCTCGCGTGATTGTTACGTTTCAGAGGCCGGGGGACTTGGACGAGTTAAAGAAGGCGGCTAGCGCGAAGTTAGTTGCGACGGAAGGGTCCTCGCTGGAAGGCTATGCGGTGGACGTCACGGATGAGGCTGCCGTCGCAAAACTGATTGGCGGAATTGTGGAGCGGCACGGCCGCCTCGATTGCCTGGTGAACGCCGTCGGGGGATATGCGGGCGGAGTAAAATTGTGGGAGATGGAAACGAAAGTTTTTGAACAGCAGTTGACGCTGAATTTACGCGCAGGATTTGTACTGGCGAAAGCGGCGGCCCGGGTAATGGTGAAGCAAGGCAGCGGCGCGATTGTGAACGTAGCTTCAAAAGCCGCAGTCGACCACGCTGCGGGAGCATCGTCCTATGCTGCCTCGAAGGCAGCTGCGGTGGCGATGATCGATTGTTTAGCCCAAGATTTGAAGGGCACGGGAGTCCGTGCGAACTCGATTATGCCGAGCATTATTGATACGCCAGCTAATCGCAAAGCAATGCCGAAGGCTGACTTCGCAAAATGGCCTAAGCCGGAAGAAATTGCCAAAGTGATTTTGTTTTTGTGCAGCGATGATGCGAAATTGATTCAAGGCGCAAGCGTACCCGTTTACGGAGATACTTGAGAAGGCCGCAAAGCAGTGCGCTTGGAGGCTGGTGCCGTAGGGGCACGGCATGCCGTGCCCGTCTTATACACGACCGCAATATAGATGCGGCCGAAGTAGTACATGAGGAGGAAAAATGTCGATTCGACCAGTAAAGAGACTTGTAGCCGCTAAACCCACAGTGGAGGGCGCAGGAGTGCATCTGCGGCGTGCGTTTGGATTTGGCAACACCTCCGACTTCGATCCATTCTTGCTACTGGACGATTTTCGCAACGACGTTCCCGAAGACTATCTTGCGGGGTTTCCGTGGCATCCCCATCGCGGGATCGAAACGATTACGTATGTGTTAGCGGGAACCGTGGAACACGGCGACAGCATGGGCAATCACGGCGAGATTGCACCCGGCGAGGTGCAGTGGATGACGGCAGGCAGCGGGATCATTCACCAGGAGATGCCCAAGGGAGATCACGCAGGACGAATGCATGGTTTTCAATTGTGGGCGAACTTGCCGGCCTCCCTGAAAATGACGGCCCCGCGCTATCAAGAGGTGAAAGCGCCAGAAATACCAGAGATCAAGGACGATGACGGAACGCATGTGCGCGTAGTGTGCGGAAATTTTTGGGGCAAGAGCGGTCCGGTCGATGGAATTGCCGCCGACCCGATTTATCTGGATGTGTCCGTGCCGCCAGGTCGAAGGAAGACTCTGCCTGTTGGCACCACCCGCCATGCGTTTGCATACGTGTTTGCAGGATCCGGAAAGTTTTGCAATGCATCGGAACCTTTGGCGGTGCCAACGGAAGCCGTTGGATGGCTGGACACTGCTCCTCCGGTTGCGGCGGACAATCGTTCCCTGGTTTTGTTTGACCGCGGGGATGAAGTTGTCGTTCAAGCGGGCGACGAAGGCATTCGCTTCCTGCTCGTCTCGGGCAAACCGCTCGAAGAACCGGTGGCTTGGTATGGGCCCATTGTGATGAACACGCAAGAACAGCTGCAGCAAGCGTTTAAGGATCTGGAGAAAGGAACGTTCTTGAAGGGGCAGAAATAAAGATATAGGGCAAATTGAGGATAGACAGGAAGCTCCGGAGACGTACAGGATAGTGTGGAAGAAGAGAGAGGTGATAAGCATGCGGCGAGGGCTTGGAATAGTGGTTCTGGCGTCAACGGCGGCGGTGGTCGCTGCGATTGGCGTGTCCGGATGCTCCGGCGATTCGGCGGAGCGCGAGAAGACGATTCGAGAAGAAGCAGCGAAAGCTGCGGCTCAGGCCAAGCCCGCGGTCGAGGAGGCAGGTCGGGCGGTGAAAGCGGCGGTCGATGGCGCAAAAGAAGGCTGGGAAAACGGGAAACAGAAAACAGTGGATTTGAATTCGGCGAGCGAGGATGAGCTGACGGGATTGCCGGGTATTGGACAGCATGAGGCGCGGCGAATCATAGCCGGGCGGCCATACAAGGACAAGCACGAACTTGTCAGCAAAAAGATCATGAGCGCATCGACATACGAGAGATTAAAGGACGATGTGGACGTGAAGTAGAGCGACGTCCCGGCTGTGATCGGAAGGGGCGAGCCCTTCCCCTACAAGAGCTGGAGATCGGTTTTCCGGAAGTCCATTCCCTTCGCCAAGAGCGGTTCTCCGGAGACTCTAGAGAGCGCGTAAGCAAAACAATCGCCCAATTTGAGGCCCGCAGGGTGCCTTCCCTTCCCGTATTTTCTCCAAGCTTGCCTGGCGACAGTGAACTGCTCAGAATCCACTGAGACAATCTCGATCGAAGACTTTTGAATCAGGACGTCCAACTCATGACCTCCAACTATGCCCAGCCGCGATTCTGACACGATTGCTGTTTCCAACGCGTTCGCTGCAGAGAGGAGCCGGAAGTTTGCTTCTGTAATTAGATCCACGAAGTGTGAGCGTTCCGGCTCTGCGAGGAGTATGGCAAGCAGCACCGATGAATCAATGACCACTGCTGGGCTCCGTATTCGGGCCCGTAGGGATTCCATTTTCGTCATAACCGAGAATTTCGTCATCGGTGAGATCGTCATTCAGCCTTGGTAGCGCGTCCACACGCGCGAGAATGTCCGCAATTTCATCTTTGAGGGCTCGGCCTTTTCGTTGGCCACGGACGCGCTGGAGCCGATCTTGTAGAGATTTCTTGATGACTTCTGTGATGGTTTCCCCAGTCTCTTTTGCAAGCTGACGGGCCAACTGTTCGGTCTCGTGGTTCTTAATACTGATGGGCATGGACTAGGCCTCTCAGTACAAATCTAGCAGAATGCTTGTATAGAATCTATATATAAGTATAGATTCTATACGAATACTCATCGTCGTGTATAACCGCAAGATCTATTGTTCGCGCAGAGCAACGACTGGGTCGACGCGAGTGGCGCGAAAAGCGGGAACGTAGCTCGCGACGAAAGCCACGAAAAGAAGCAGGGCGGAGACGGCCGAGAGTGTGACGAAGTCGGTGGATTTGACTCCATAAAGCATAGAGCCCAAACCACGGAAAAGTAAGAACGACAAGACGATTCCCACGGCAGTCCCGATAAGCGCCATGTTCATTCCCTGCTTCAGGATCAAGCCGAGCACGTGCGAGCGCTGTGCCCCGAGTGCCGTGCGAATGCCAATCTCTTGCGTGCGCTGGCTGACGGAATACGACACGACACCGTAGACTCCCACCGAAGCGAGAATCAAGCCGAGGACACCGAAAGTGCCGACAAACATGACGCCGAGTCGTGCGGGAAAGAGAGCCTTACCATATTGCACCTGCTGGTCCATGGTGGTGACGTCGAAGACGGGAAGACCGGCATCCATCTGGCGAATTTGATCGCGGACGGCAGCGATAAGCCGCTGCGGATTGTCCTCCGTGTAGACGAACAAGTTGGCGCCCGAGCTGTAGCTCTGCGCCAAGGGGAAATAAGCGTAAAGCTGAGGCTTTTCGTAGAGAAAAAGATACTTGCCGGTGTGCGTGATGCCGACGACTTGGATAGGTGGGCCGTCTTTTTTCGTGCGAAACACTTTGCCGATGGGATCCTGGCCAGGCCAGATTTCCTTCGCAAAGGTCTCGTTGATGATGGCAACATGGGGAGCTGTGGCATTGTCAGCTTCTGTAAATTCGCGGCCCTGGATGACTGGAGTTCCAGCAGTGCGAAAGTAGCCAGGCTGGACGCTATCGTCGAAAGCAGACTCCGCTTTTGATTTGTCGTCGTTGGGCTGGCCTTCAGGGAAAATATTGTCGAGCGAGGCGTCATTGCCCATGGGGATGGAGGAAGCAACGGCGGCGTCGCGAACCCCCGGAAGCGAGCGCACGCGCTCGGTAAGTTGCTTGAAAAATTGCTGCCCACGCTCTTCGCTATAGCCTTGCAGGCCAACGTCCATGGACATCAGAATCGTGTGATCGACACGAAAGCCCATGTCCACGTTGGCCGAGTTCCTGAGGCTGCGAATGAAAAAGCCGGCGCAGGCAAGAAGAAGCATACAAACCGCGACTTGCGCGACAACCAGAGTATTGCGAAAGCGATGATGGCCTGCCGAAGCTCCCCCTGAACGCCCACCAGCCTTCAATGTGTCCGCCAAATCCGTTCGCGAGGCCTGCAGCGAAGGAACCAAACCGGCGACCATTCCGGTTATGAGTGCAGCCAGAAAAGTGAACATAAAAATTCGCCAGTCCATGCGCAGGTCAAATAGTTTTAGTGGTATGTCGGTAGGGATGCGCACGGACATCAGCGCCAAAGCAGCCCAACGTGCGAAGACGAGACCAAGCAGTCCACCGAAGACAGATAGAAGTACAGTCTCCGTCAACATTTGGCGGACCATTCGCCCGCGGGTAGCGCCGAGAGCGGTGCGAGTCGCGAATTCTTTTCTGCGCCCGTTCGCGCGAGCGAGAATGAGATTGGCAACGTTGGCGCAAGCGATGAGAAGGACGAGTCCCACGAGCAGCATGAAGACGAGGGCGGCTGTGGACATGAAGCCCGCCACCAACCCGGGCTCCGGGCGCGCCTTGAGCTCCGGTATTACCAGCAGCGACATGCCTTTGTGCGAATCCGGAAATTCCTGAGCCAAACGATGATCAAGCGGCTCGGCGGCTGCCATCGCCTGTGCAACAGTCACGCCAGGCTGGAGCCGGCCAAGAACGCGAAGGAACGAGGCGCCGCGATTGTTGAGGGCGTCAGCCTGAGTCGGGTCAAGAAGGCCCATGGTAGTGAGGGGAATATAGAAGTCCGGCTCGAGGAAGTAGTACGCTCCGCGATAATTCTCAGGTGCAACTCCGATCACGGTGAACGCGTGGTTGTTGACCAGAACGGAATGGCCGACGATAGCAGGATCACCGCCGAAACGCTTTTGCCAAAATTTATAGCTGAGAACTATGAGTGGGTCCTTGCCTGGAACCCAGCCTTCGTCCGCGGCAAACGTGCGGCCTCGGATCGCCTCAAGACCGAGCATGGAGAAGTAGTTGCCGCTGACCGTTTCGCACCAAACGCGCTCATGACGTCCCTCTGCGCCGAAGTTCACGGGGTTAGAGTTGTAAGCAATGAGGTCGGAGAAGACCGTCTTAAGGTTTCGATAGTCCTGGAAGTCCGGATAAGAAAGGTTAAGGGGAAATTCGAAACTTGCCGTCTTGGAAGCGAGAACAACGAGCTGCTGAGGGTCTTTGACAGGGAGTGGCCGCCAGAGTACGCCATTGAAAACGCTGAAGATGGCGGTGTTGGCACCGATCCCGAGACCGAGGGCGAGCATGGCGATGAGCGTGAACCCGGGACTCTTCCAGAGCATGCGAAACGCGTAGCGCAGGTCTTTCCAGAAAGTTTCCATAGTTCTCCCCTAGCGGATGCCACTAGAAGTAACGACTGAGCACCCCGAAAGGTTCCATCCGAACCGCACGATTGCGAAGAAGAGAGACCCAAATGTGTCTTACGGGTGTCAGGCTGAGCGAGAGCGTGGAAAAAGTTTATCCACTTGCGGATTTGGGTCGTTCAAGAGGAGAATGCGCATCGTGAAAAACCTAATCCGGCTCGTGCTCTTCTGCCTGCTCGCAACTGCTTGCTTTGCCCAAGACAAAAAAGAGGATGCGCCCAAGCCAGCGCAGTCCATTGCAGAACTCCAACAACAATTGGAGAAGATCCTCATCGACACGCACACACCGGGCGTGTCCGTCGCCATCGTTCACCGCAATGGTCCCGAGTGGATGGCGGGGCTCGGTAAATCAGATGTGGCCGCCAATCGGGCTACAACTGCGGACACCCAGTTCCGCATTGGCTCGACGTCCAAGGCCTTCGCGTCGCTCTCCATTCTGAAGCTTTCGAATGAGGGCAAGCTTTCGCTGAACGACTCGGTTCACAAGTTGGTGCCCGAGGTGTGGTTTGAGAATCCTTGGGAAGCGACGGATCCTGTACGTGTCGTTGATCTTCTGGAACACACCACCGGCTGGGACGACATGCACTTACGCGAATACGCCAAGGACGACCCTGCCCTGCCCCTGCGCGACGCGCTTGATTATGACCACCACTCGCGCATTTCACGCTGGCGCCCCGGCACTCGCATGGCTTACTGCAACTCCGGGCCTGCGGTTGCCGCCTACATCGTCGAGAAAATTACCGGTGAAAAATTCGAAGATTACGTCGGCAAGAATTTCTTTGATCCCATCGGAATGAAGACGGCGACGTATTTTAAGCCTACTTCAGGAATGCTGACCAATCTCTATCACGCCGACGGAAAAACAACCTATCCTTATTGGAACGTGGAGTACCGTCCGGCAGGTTCGATCAACGCATCAGCAAAGGACATGGCGGCTTACGCTCAGTTCTATCTGAATCGGGGCACTGTAAATGGCGTGGAAGTGATTCCAGCCGCTTCGATTGATCGTATGGAAATGCCGACCCGCACGTGGGCGGCACAACAAGGATTGAAAGCTGGATACGGCTTGAGCAACTACTGGAGCATCAACGAGGGTTTCGTCTACCACGGGCATGACGGAGGTGTCGCAGGCGGCCTCACGGAAATGGCTTATATACCCGACAACGACGTGGGCTATTTCTACAGCATCAACGCAGCGAATGGCGGTTCCTTCGGAAAGATCGGCGAAGCCATTCGCGCGTACCTCACGCGCAATCTGCCAAAACCAGTCCCTCCTCCAGTGGCACCCTTATCTACCAATGCCGCCGCATATGCCGGTTGGTACCAGCCTGACTCGACACGCTCAGAGTTGACTCATTTTCTCGAACGCTTGTTGGGAATAGTCCGGGTCCGTTTTGAGGACGGCCAACTCCTCGTCAGCAATATAGGAGAAAGAAATATAGTCTTCGTTCCTGTGACGGACACACAATTCCGTTCGAACCGCAAAAAAGGCCCCCCATCTCCCATTGCCACGGTTGAGTTGCTCGCGCCAAACGCGGAAGGCCAATTCATTCAGATCGGAGCCGGAGAGGAAACGATAAAGCGCATCCCTACGTGGTTCGCGATCTCCGAGATCATTCTCACTTGCTGGTTCCTACTAGCCGTCATCCTTATACTTCTGTATGCACCGTTCTGGATCCTGGGCGGGCTGAGAAAAGAGCGCCGCCGCCCGGCGGAGCGTGGCATGCGTTTGTGGCCGCTAATCGCGGTTCTGAGCTTGATCGCAGTCGTGATCATCTTCAACGCCGCCAGCGACGATCTGATTCCGCGCATGGGAAACCTGACTGTGTGGTCCGCAAGTTTCTTTCTAACGACCGTGGTCTATGCTCTCGCCACGATTGCCGCCGTAGTTTCCTTGTGGCGGGCACCCAAAGAAGAAGTTCGGACAGGTGTCCGGAGGTTTTCGACGGCTGTCATCCTAATACTCCTGGTCGCCGCTGCCTACTTTGCCTATTGGGGTATCATCGGCTTGCGCACTTGGGGGTAGAAGCTCCGCAGTCTTCACACAACTAACAGGAGCTCAACGGCTAGAGATAGGATCAGGGCGCGCGCTCTTGCAGTCCCGCTATTCTTGTCCCTGATTCCACCTACCCTCGAGATTTAGCTCTCGTTCCACTTCCGTTCTGAACCAACCAGAAGCCGCGGGAAATCATCCTTGGCTCTTCTCCGTGTATTGATTGTGCCACTCACCCAAACAATTGTTCCTGATGTGGCGACCAACACAAGCAAAATAGAGACAAGTCTTAAACGATCCGTTCGCATCCTTAGCGGCAGTCTCCTTGGAACAAGGGACAGGCATATCAGGACGTTGTTTGTTGCTGGGACGCATGACACGGGACGTGGGAATTGCCTCGATGGGTGAGCGTGTGCAGGAAGCGGCTGGACAACTTCAAAGCACCTCAAGTGGCTGGAATTCCTCCAGCAAAAAAGTTCTTATCGTACTTGCGGTTCTTCTACCCGTCTTACTCGCTGGAGCCTCGCTTCGCGGCCGTCCAAGCTATGCGCTTACGGCCTTCGGGGATTTGAGCCAGTTTCTCTTGCTGCTTACAGCGACTCTCTTCTTTGCCTGGAAAGGTGTTTCCACTCGGAGCACTCTGCGCGCGTTCTGGCTCCTGCTTGCACTTGGGTTCGGAATGTGGTCGGTCAATATGTTTTTGTGGGTCTACTACGAAGTCTGGTTCAACAGACCAGTTCCATCCGTTCCCATCGGTGAGTTCCTGCTCTTCGTTAAACTTGTTCCGATGCTTGCCGCGCTGGCGCTCGAGCCAAACAATGACAGCCCCGATCGTCCTCGCCTGCTGGGTCTTTTCGACCTCACTTCCCTGCTTGTTTTCTGGACGTATGTTTATCTTTTCTGGGCCATGGCTTACTTGCTTGCGGGAAACGACTTGGCGCGCTACAACAGCAACTCCGACACTATCGACATAGCGGGGAATCAAGTATTTCTCTTGATTCTGGCTGTCGTCGCCTATCGAAGCCGGGGGCGCTGGCGCCGCTTCTACTTGCACTTTCTCGGCGCCACGGCAACCTATGGGTTCGCTTCCTTTCTGATCAACCATGCCATCGCCTCAGGGCGCTATTACACGGGAAGTTTTTATGACGTACCGCTGTCCGCTGCACTGACGTGGTTTTGCGTCATATCAATAATCTACCCTGCAGATTCGCCGGCAGAATCCCTCCAAAACTCGGAGGAGTCTAAAAGTCTGCGCCGCCCAAACCGAAGAACTGTAGTTTGGTCCGCGCGACTCTCCATGTTGGCAACTCTCTCGACTCCAGTAATCGGATTGTGGTTGATGACGAGTGGAGAAACGCAAGATCCAGTGCGCCATTTTCGTATTCTGTTGACCCTATCAACGATGTTGTTTCTGACTATTCTGCTTTTGCTTAAACAAGATCTTCTCAATTCCAAGCTTGCCGGCTACCTGCAAGACGCATCCTTTGCCTATTCGAATCTCAGGCGATTCGAGAATCAACTCGTACAGAGCGAAAAACTCGCATCGCTCGGTAAGCTGGTGGCGCGAGTGGCACATGAGATTAATAAAGCCATGGCCGCGGTGGGCAGGAATGTCGAAATATTAAGCTCGCATCCCAAGGCCGATGGAAACCGCCAAAGAATGACAACCAAGATTGGCGAATCCGCTCGCCGCACAGGCAGCCTAGTTGAGAACATGCTTAGCTTCGCGCAAGAGATGCCCTTGCATCGATCTTCCGTGAACGTTCGGCCTCTCCTGGAAAGCGCCGTTAACTTGGCGCGCGCGGGGCGCCGGCACAGCGTGCGAGTGGAGATCCAAGAGCAAGGCGCTGTACCCATGGTCGAGGGAGACGCGAACCAGCTGATCCAAGTTTTTCTGCATCTCATCGCGAATGCGATTGATGCGATGGAAGGAAACAAGGCCGGGCTGCTCACAATCTCAATCAACGCGGTGCAAGAGCATATCGAGATCGGATTTATAGACACAGGCTCGGGCCTGAAAGAGCCTCGGCGCGTTTTTGAGCCTTTCTACACCACCAAGCCCGTCGGCAAAGGGGTGGGGCTCGGACTCAGCACATGCTATGGGATCGTCCGGCAGCATGGCGGAGAAATCGACTGCCAAAATCGGCCAGAAGGCGGGGCCGTGTTCACGCTGGTGCTTCCTGCTTCGGTAGCCGTCACGGTAGAAGCAGTTTCTTAGAATTCTTGGATTTATTGGTGACGTGAAATTGATTCGAACGATTGATACAATCTGGACGCGCATAGCCCTGGGCTTGGTCATCGCTCAGATAGCCGCCGCTGTTCTTTTGCGCACCGGTACGCCGTTAACCTGGCTAGGCGACACCTTTCCTTGTCTGCTGGCGCTGGTGGTGATGCTTGCTTTCCGGAGAAACCGGCGGCAATCCAGCGGAACGGTTCGATTGTTCTGGGCCTTGAATGAAGCAGGGTTCGGCATCCTGTTTCTTTCGCAAGGGGTCTGGTTCTACTACGATGTTGTGCTGCGCCGAAGCGCACCTAATCCGATAGCAGGTGATGGACTTTTTCTTCTTGCTTTGGTTCCCACTTTGGCTTCGTTCACGCTGAGGCCTCATGCCGAAGGTGCTGCCGGAGATCTGCGATTCCGCCGCTTGGACTTTCTTCTTCTGCTCTTCTGGTGGGTCTGCCTGTACCTTTATTTTGCCTTGCCCTGGCAACTGGTAATAAAAAGCTATCCCGACTACAACCCGGCGTACTACGGTCTTGCTCTATCGGAACATGGTGCAGCCCTGGTGGCTGTGGGAGCGCTCTATGTCAAGAGCAAAGGCTCTTGGAAAACATTCTACGGGCAATTCTTCTTTGCGTTGAGTGCGTTTGCCGCCGGGAGTCTTTTGCAAAATATTGTTATCGACCGGGGGCTGTATTACACCGGAAGTTTTTACGACGTGCCTTGGGGTTTCTCGCTGGCATTGCTAACGGTGGCTGCCGCACTGGGCGGGGATCTCGAGTCGCAAACAGGCGAATCCGCACTCTCTTTGCGCAACCGGGGATTGTGGAGTGCCCGGCTTGCGATGATCGGAGTCATCTCGCTGCCCATTCTGGCCATCGCCACGTTTTCCGATTATCACACCCCGCAACCGATTGTTATTTTTCGCCTCCGGTTGATCTTCGGCGCAATGCTTTTTCTGGGGACTTTGACTTTTCTTAAGCTCTCTTCAATGGACCGCGAACTTCTGCGCTTGATTGCTTCTACGGAATCTTCACTCGAAAGCCTCCAGCTCGTTCAAAAGCAAATCCTGGAATCGCAAAAGATGGCGGCGCTGGGACGCCTAGCCGCCGGCGCGACGCACGAAATCAGCAACCCGCTGACCGCAATTCTAGGTTACGCCGAACTTCTGCGCGACAACCCAACTCTGACGGAAGAAGATCATCAATCGGTGAAAGAGATTCAAGGGCAAGTTCACCTGGCACAGGCTGCTATCACCGGAATGCGCAGATTTGTTCGCGCGGAATCCGACGCCGAAAAAAATCAATCGTCTGAATAACCAACCTTCTGATGTCACGCCCCGCATTGACTAAGGCTTTCCGGCGCCGAGATACGTGGCCAGAAACCACGTATTGCCGAAGGGGTCTTTGACGGTGGCGGCGCGGTCGCCGTAAGGCGCGTCTGCTGGAGGAGTCACGCCCGTGGCTCCCGCGGCAAGCGCCTGCGTAAACGTCGCGTCCGTGTCTGGCACATACACGTGTAGGTAGTGCGGAGAAGGCTGCGATTCGCCCTGAGCTTCTGCAACCTCGAACGTGGCACCTGCGATTTCGATGGTGGCATGCAGGATCACGCCTTCGGGAGATTCGGCCAAACCGTCGGATTTTGCGCCAAGAGCTGCCTCAACAAACGAAATCATTTTGTGAGCACCGCGAACATGCAGATATGGCTGGACGGTGCGGAGACCTTCAGGGCCAGGTACCCAACCTCTCGGCGTGGCAATGTACCAGGTGTTGCCGAAAGGATCGGTGACGATACCCCAGCGATCACCTGAGGGATGGTCATCGTTCGGCGGATGAATGGCTGTGGCGCCAGCTTGGAGAGCTCGATCATAGGCGGCGTGGGCGTCTGGTACATAGAGATGTGTCGTCATCGGACGCGCCGGGTACTGCGCGTTGGCGTCGCCGAGTTCGATGACATCCGAAGGACCGATGGCCACTTCGGCGTGCATGATGGAGCCGTCGGGACGCGGCACGCGGATGCGTTCGGTAGATTCGAAGGCAAAGACGAGGAAGTCCAGGAATCTTGGGGCGCCTTGGACAAGGAAGTAGGGCGCGATATTGTTGAAACCAGGACGGCGGAAATTGGCGGTTCGGGGTGATTCGGGAGTCGGCGCAGTGGCTTCGTTCATGGACGTTCTCCTGAGCCAATCATAGTTGAGAAATTCGTTGGAATGAAGCTCGCAGAACAAGTCGAACCAGGCTCGTGCCCCAGCTCACAATTGAGACAATCTGTTTCCGCGCCTGCAAAATATTGTAAATTGCTCATAGCAGGACAGGAGACTCCAGCCCATGAACCCTCTAACGAACAGCCCTTTGTATGTTTTCGTTTTGTCCGTCGTTGTGTTGTGGCTGTCAGCACGGATCGGCGTCTACTTTCGCAAGCGGCGACGGCAGCCTTTGGAGGACACCGATCGCCAGGACTACGGCGTTGTCGAGGGAGCGACGCTAACTCTGCTGGGGTTAATCATCGGTTTCAGCTTTTCGATGGCTATCAGTCGCTATGATCAGCGCAAGAATTACGAAGAGGCAGAGGCTAACGCTATCGGCACGGAGTACCTCCGCGTAGATATGCTGCCTGCCGCCGATGCCGCAAAAACTCGAGCGCTGCTGCGCGAATATCTCCGCCAGCGTATTTTGTTCTACAACACACGGGATGCCGGCCAGCTCAGGCAGATCAATGCCACCACTTCCCAATTGCAGACAAATCTGTGGTTGGCTGTCCGCGGTCCCGCCCCGGCAATGACTGTACCAGTGGCCTCTCTTACCCTTTCCGGAATGAATGATGTGCTGAACTCACAGGGATATACACAAGCCGCTTGGTGGAATCGAATCCCCACGGCGGCCTGGGTATTGATGGCCGCCATCGGAATTTGCTGCAATTTGCTGATTGGCTATACTGCACGTCGGATTGAAGCGAAACCTTTTCTGCTGGTCGTTATACCCCTGGTTGTGGCCATCTCGTTTTCTCTTATTGCGGACATCGACAGCCCGCGTGGCGGCGTAATTCGCGTAGCTCCGCTAAATCTAGCCAGCCTCGCTCAGAACTTGCCTCCAAGCTAAAGCGGAAATACCGCGTGCCGGGCGCCGGAGACCATTCGGACACCGGCATTCTGACCATTTATGGATTCCAACGTGTTATTCTCGCGGGCTCTCGGTGTTTTGAAACTGATTTGAAATCATCAGACTGGAAAGTCTAAACATCATCTTTTCAGTGGAGCGACAAGAATGGCTATAAGGGCAAAGCGGTGCGGACTCTCTATCATGCTGGTTCTCTTCGGCTGCCTTGTCGCACGTAGCGACGATCCTCTTAAGATTGCCAATGCTCCTTTCCTCCCGCCGACGGGACCTTATGCTGTCGGCACCCACGAGTATTTGTGGATTGACCAGAGCCGGCAAGATCCTTTTACGAAAGACCCTAAAACGCGGCGGCATCTTATCGTGCGGGTCTGGTATCCCGCTGCGGCCGTGGCTGGCACGGAGAAAGCTCCATATATCCGTGACCCGAACGAATTTCCCGAGAAGAGCATTTATAGATCGTTTCAAAGCGTGAAGACCAATGCGGTAACCGACGCGCCGATTGCCAAAAGCACAGTTCCCTTTCCGGTTTTGGTCTACCAGCCCGGAGGCGGCACGCCGCGTTTCATTGGAACATTTGAGACAGAAGAACTTGCGAGCCACGGATACGTTGTCGTGAGTACGGATCATCCCGGCTTTAGCGATACCGTTCTATTTCCCGACGGCGTCGCATTTAAGCCCGACCAACATTTGGCTCCCGCGGAAACGGGTGACTTTCGCGAAGACGTTAAGAAGAGTTGGGATTGGCTCAACGACGAGGTTTTTCCCACATGGATTGCGGACGCCTCCTACACCTTGAATAAAATCGAAGAGCTTAATAAGACTTCGGGGCAGCTCTTCTATCATCAGCTCGACTTGTCGCGGATTGGGATGTTCGGCTGGTCTTTCGGCGGAGCAACGTCCGTGCAAATGAGCATCGACGACCCGCGCGTCAAAGCCGTCGTTGATCAAGATGGGCAGCTTTTCGGGGGCGCGCGAAAACAAGGCACGTCGCGCCCATTGATGCTGATGCATCACGGCGGCGAAGACAAAGCGCCCAAGCCGGAACAGCAAGCTGTCCTGAATGAATATATTGCCCAGACGGAAGTATGGGATCGCTCCATGATCGAACATTCGACCAACGACCGCTACGAAGTCACCATAGCCAAAACCCAGCACGGCCATTTCAGCGATTTCATGCTCGCCATCTCGCCAGAGAAGGATGAACTCGACGCGCGGCGTGGCCACGCAATCGTCATCGCCTACACGCTTGCGTTTTTCGACAAGTATTTGCGCGGCCAGGACAGCGATCTTCTTAAAGGACCCTCTGCCAAATATCCCGAAGTCACTTTCAGCAAGAAACCGTGAGCAGCGCTGAAAACGAAACAGAAATTCTGCTTCGATAGCCTGTCCCACGGCTGGCCTCTGACGCTTCCCTACTGGCCTGCCAGCCGTTTCGGAAGAATGACAGGGGCTAGCCGAGTCCACCCCCTGCATGGTCGCTGTTTTATCCCTCTTCGCGATCCTTCCGCATTAGACTCCTATTTTCGCATTCGCTGATACGACTTGATTTTTACTTCGTCTTATTGTATGTATACATTAAGATGATCCATAAGGGTAATGGACCGCTCGCTTCTCGACTGCGCCAGCGCAAGTTCCAGCTGCTGCGCCGTTTCTCTATCCCCGAGGATGCCCTCCCGGGCTCCCTGGCCCTCACGCATCTCCGTTGCGGCAAGCCCACCTGTCATTGTGCCGAGGACCGCGGCCATCCTGTCTGGTCGTTGACCTTTATGGTGCAGGGAAAAAAACGTGTCCAGCACATCCCCAAGGATTGGGTCGAGGAAGTGCGACGCCGGGTCAAGGCGGGACGGGAGTTTCAAGACGCCGTCCGCGAAGTGTTGGCGGCCAACGCACAACTGCTCGCGCTGGAGCGCAAGAAACCTAAGAAAAAGAAAAAATGAACCGTTCGACGCCACGTCATCTGCTCCACTATGTGACACGGCGTCTTCGCCTCCGACGGTATCTCAAGGATCCTGGAGACGGTCGGCAACAACCGCAGATTCCGGCGCAGGCTCTGCTCTGGGCCCTGCTGATCGGCCAAATCCTCCGGCAATCGAGTTTTCATGCCGTCGAGGCACTGGTACGATCTTCGGCACGACGCACTCTCTCCATCGCCACTCCGTTCTGTGACGATACCTTGGGCTATTTCACCGAGCGGCTCGATCCCGGTCCAACACGGCAAGCCCTGCTCTCCCTCATCCGCGGCGCCAAGCGCAACAAGGCCTTCGATGATTGCCGCTGGATCGGGCTGGCCCTCGACGGCACCGGCGCGGGTTGGCGAACCCAGCAGGGTTGCACCCTCTGTCGGCCGAAGCAGAACGCTGCGAAACAGATCTTGGGCTATCAACATTCTTTCGTGATGATCAGCGTGGTGGGAACCGGTCTGTCTCTGCCCTGCGATGGGGAACCCTACGGACCCGGCGATAGCGAGTACGCCGCCGGGCAGCGCTTATTGCGACGGGTGATCGGGAAGCTAGGAAAACGCTTTGCCCAGTATGTGGTCGTCGATGGAGCATTCGCCACCGCACCGTTCCTGCATGCGGCAGGTGAACTCGGTCTCCGAGTGGTGGCTCGGCTGAAAGACAATTTGCCGGAATTACTCGCCGCCGCCCAACAGCGCTTTCCTTCTGCGTCTCCGACTACGGTCTTTCAGCATGGACGGGATCGCGTGGAGGTGTGGGACGCGGAGGACTTCGATCCCTGGAGTACACTCCGCTGGGAAACGGTTCGCGTGTTCTTCTATCGCCAGCACAAGCCGGACGGCAAGGTGGTGGAAGCCTACTGGCTGACGAATTTTCCTTCTTCCACGGTGGGCCCGCAGGCTCTATTTCGCATGGCCAAGAGCCGCTGGGAGATCGAGAACCAAGGCTTCAATGATGCCAAGAGCCGTCACGGTCTCGAGCATATCTGTCATCATCATGCCAACAGTCTGCTGATCGAATGGCTCCTGGCCATGCTGGCCTTGACCATCGAACGACTCTACCGCCTGCGTTACCTCCACCGTGGCAAACATCGCGTACCCAGCAGTGCCCAGTTGCTGCTGCTTCTGTGGCTCAGTCTTTCCCGCCCCTGTGCTGCCAACAGTAGCTGACGCACAGCAGAAAAACGGAAGGTCCACATTCTGCGCATCAGACTACTCTGCAATGCCAAACCGTTCTCGAGGCTACAAAATTAAGGGAAGAGACCTGTCTGAAAATAGGCCCCTCCTACCACACCCGGCCATCGGACAAGAAATCCTATCGAAATCTAAGGTTCTTTTCCCGACCTCCGCAATAGTTCCGAAACCGCTGCTGGCCTGCCTGCCATCTTGCCTCTCGTCCCCCATGGGTATAGGCTTCTCCTCTGGCAGTATGTTTGCGCACGCCCAGGGCTGGAGGGGTTCCGCCCTGCCTTCCTTTCATTGGCGCGATCGTACTTCCTGGCCACCAACCGGCGGCTAATGAGATCAATTATTTCGCGGGAGCTCCCACGATGTTCGCTGTAAGTGGCTGCACTGCGACGATTCCGATAAGGAGAATTCCATGGCGACAGCAACAGCTGCAATCGAACCGAGCGTCAAAATCAGTGCGAATAAACTGCTGATCAACGGGCAATGGGTCAACAGCGCTTCGGGCAAGACATTCCCGACGGTGAATCCGTCCACGGGCGAAATCATTACCCAAGTGGCGGAGGCCGATGCCGCCGATGTGGATAAAGCAGTAGCAGCGGCGCGAGCGGCGTTTGAAACCGGTGCGTGGCGCAGGAAGATGACCGCTTCGCAGCGCGGGGCCATGCTGAACCGACTGGCCGATCTGATTGAAAAACATGCCGACGAATTGGCGCAGCTCGAATCGCTGGATAACGGCAAGCCATACCAGGTAGCAAAGGCCGCGGACCTGCCACTCACCGTTGCTTGTTATCGTTACTACGCTGGATGGGCCGACAAAAATCACGGGAAAACAATCCCGGTGAATGGAAATTATTTTTGCTACACAAAGCATGAGCCGGTTGGCGTGGTTGGACAGATTATTCCGTGGAACTTCCCGCTGTTGATGCAGGCGTGGAAGCTCGGGCCGGCGCTGTCGATGGGCTGCACGGTAGTGATGAAGCCCGCAGAGCAAACGCCACTTTCAGCGCTGCGCGTAGGCGAACTGATCATGGAAGCGGGATTCCCCGAAGGCGTCGTAAACATTCTGCCAGGGTATGGACCGACGGCGGGCGCGTCGATTGCACGACACATGGACGTAGATAAAGTGGCGTTCACCGGTTCAACCGAAGTGGGCAAGCTGATCATGAAGGCCGCAGCCGAGACGAACCTGAAGCGCGTAACGCTCGAGCTTGGCGGAAAGAGCCCGAACATCGTGTTCGCGGACGCGAACATGGATGAAGCGATTGAAGGCGCACACTTTGCGCTGTTCTTCAACCAGGGGCAGTGCTGCTGCGCGGGCTCACGGCTGTTCGTCGAAGAGAAAGCTTACGACGAATTCGTGGAGCGCAGCGTGGCACGCGCGAAGAAGCGGACAGTCGGAAATCCATTTGATGCCAAGACCGAACAGGGCCCGCAGGTCGACCAGGATCAGTTCGACAAGGTCATGGGTTACATCGACAAGGGCAAGAAAGAAAACGCTAAGATGCTGACGGGCGGCGGCCGCGTTGGAGACAAAGGATACTTCATCGAGCCGACCGTGTTTGCCGACGTCACCGACAATATGACCATCGCCCAGGAAGAAATTTTCGGGCCGGTCATGTCCATACTGAAGTTCAAGACTGTCGAAGAAGTCGCAGCCCGGGCCAACAAGAGCACGTATGGTCTTGCGGCCGCAGTGTGGACCAAGGACATCAGCAAGGCGCACGCCATCGCGGACAGCGTAAGGGCAGGCACCGTGTGGGTGAATTGCTACGACGTGTTCGATGCAGGAGCGCCGTTTGGCGGATTCAAACAGTCGGGCATCGGCCGCGAACTCGGCGAATACAGCTTGGCGAATTACACCGAAGTTAAAACCGTTACCGTAAAGCTGTAAATCGAACGATTAGTTCTACTTGAAAAGGGGCGCTCCGACTGGGTCGGAGCGCCCTTTCACTTTTTTTTCGTAGGGGAATGGCATGCCGTGCCCTACTCTTTAGAGATGGCTGGAGTAGAATCGGCGGATGGCGGTTACGCTTCGGTCCTACGAACCGCACGACTTCGCGGCATTGCATCGGCTGGATCAGTCCTGCTTCCCTGCCGGAATCTCCTATTCGAAGACCACCTTTCACTATTTTCTAACGATTGCCAGCGCGGATTGCATCGTTGCGGCGGACGGCACGCGAATCGCCGGTTTTATTTTGACCGAGGAGAACCCTCCGCTGGCTCACATTATCACGCTGGACGTAGCGGAAACGCATCGGCGCCAGGGAGTTGGCTCGGCGCTGCTCGCGGAAAGCGAAAGGAACCTTGCGCTGCGAGGTGTGCGCTCCATCCTGCTGGAAACGGCAATCGACAATGAGGGCGCTGTTGCGTTCTGGAAGAGGCATGGCTATCGTATCGAAGCTGTGTTGAAGCGCTACTATCTGGGCCGGTTCGACGCCTACGAAATGCGAAAAATTTTGCCCGCCGGCACCGGCAAATCGGTTCCAGCGCAAAAGGAAACCTAAAACAAATGCCCTTATATCAGGCGATTGTCCTTGCCCTAGTGCAAGCCTTCACCGAATTCTTGCCGGTGAGCAGCACGGCACACCTCACTCTGTTTCCGTGGCTGCTGGGCTGGCAGGACCCAGGCCTTGCGTTCGATGTCGCGTTGCATGCCGGAACGTTAGTGGCCGTGCTCCTATATTTCTTCAAGGATTGGCTGACGCTGGCACTCTGCGGTGTGGGTGTGAAATATCCGGCGAACGCCACCGCCGAAGAGGTGGGACAGCATAAGAAACTCTTCTGGTACATGGTGATTGGAACAATTCCCGGCGGAATTCTAGGCGCCCTTTTCGAGCACAAAATCGAAGATCATTTCCGTACTCCTTACGTAATAGCCATTTCACTGATCGCCGTTGCACTCGTTATGTGGTGGGCCGATTCCAAATCTCCACTCAAGAGACCGATCGAACAGTCGAATATAGGAGATGCAGTCACGATTGGTACCGCCCAAGCCCTGGCACTCTGCCCCGGAGTTTCGCGCTCGGGCATCACGATTACGGCCGGCCTCTTTCGCGGTTTTACGCGCGAAGCCGCGACAAGGTTTTCCTTCCTTCTTTCCACGCCCCTAATTGCAGGAGCCGTGGTCTCGCACTTGCCCAAGCTGATCAAGCTGCACCAAGCCGGCGGACTCGATTTGCCTCTTTCCACTCTGCTCATCAGCATCCTGGTTTCCGGCGTGGCCGGATATTTCGTAATTGCGTTTTTTCTGCGCTACCTGCAAACACACACGCTCAAACTATTTGTTTTCTACCGGCTGTTGTTTGGTATCATCGTCCTTGTTTTAGCGTTTCTCCAGGCGGGCGCGCGATAGCGCCAACGTGCCCGTCGCACCACTCAGCCTTCCCCGAAAAGCTGAGGAGAACCCCGTGCGTTTGCTGACTCCGACCGAAAATAAACGGCTCAATGAGCTGATCGGCTTTTTGTGTATCACGCTGGGCCTCTTAATGGCGCTGGCCCTCATTTCGTATTCGCCGCATGATGCCGCATTTAACGTGAGCGCCGCTGGGCCCGAGGGGGCTTCGGCGCGAAACTGGATTGGGCCCGCCGGCGCCTATGGCGCGGACCTGCTCTTCCAAGTGCTTGGCTTTGCAGCGTTCCTTCTGCCCATGGCTTTGCTGGTGCTGGGCTGGAGGTGGTGCCGCAGCCGTGCGATCGACTCTCAAGTGGCTACCCTCATTGGATATGCCCTGCTGATTATCTCACTCCCTTCCCTTTTGGCGTTGCTCCCGCTGCCGGGAGTGCGCGGCGCCGTTCCTGCAGGCGGGATGCTCGGTGAATTGCTCGCGCACGGATTGCGCAGCGGCTTCAACTGGGGCGCATACGTCATCGCCTTTGCAGTCCTTATCACCGCGGTTTTCATGACCACGAGTTTTTCCTTTGCCGGTACGCATGCATGGGCGACAAGTTCGAAAGGACCGCTCGGCGCTGTAGAAAGACTGGGACTTCTGCAGAAGGCCGCGGCGCGCTGGCACTCCTGGCGAGATGATCGAGAGCAGGAGCGCATGCGGCGGCGCGTCGAAGAGACACGAATTTCCGGCCGAAAACCAGTTTCGCCGCAATCATTTGGCACTGCCACCGCGATCGCTGAGCCGCTCAAATCGATCCAACTGGCGGATCAGAGCGACGTCTTTGAGGACGAGAAAGAAGAAGAGACAGAAAAACAAGACTTGCCGAGGCGGAAAGAGCCGATTGTCTTTGCTGGTCCCGAAAAAACTGTTGCCAAGAAAACTTCCGAGCCAAAAATCGCCAAGGGCAATCCCAACTACAAACTGCCGTCCCCTTCTTTGCTGCAAGAGGGAGCACGCAGCCAGAAGATTGACGAAGACGAATTAAAGGAACGCGCGCGCGCTATTGAGGCCAAGTGTCTCGAGTTCGATATCCAAGGGCGCGTGACGCAGATCAATCCTGGCCCCGTCGTCACTACATTTGAGTTCAAGCCCGAAGCCGGAATCAAGTACAGCCGCATCATCGGGTTGACGGAAGATTTGTGTCTTGCGCTTCAAGCAGAATCGATTCTGATTGAACGCATTCCCGGCAAATCGACAATCGGCATCGAAGTACCGAATCTCACCCGGCAAACCATCGCGCTGCGAGAAATCATTGAGGCCCCGGAGTTCAGCAATTCGCCCAGTAAACTAACCCTCGCGATGGGACGAGATCTGCACGGGCGCATTCGCGTCACCGATCTGGCCGCCATGCCGCACTTGCTCATCGCTGGTTCGACGGGCACCGGCAAGAGCGTTTTCATCAACTCGCTGATGATGTCCATCCTTTATAAGGCCAGCCCCGATGACGTGAAAATGGTTCTGGTTGATCCAAAGCGCCTCGAGCTGAACCTCTACGAAAACATTCCGCATTTGATCGCGCCCGTAGTCACTGATCCGAAAATCGCCTCGAACGTCCTGCGTAATGCGACGCGCGAGATGGAGAAGCGGCTGAAACTCCTGGCCCAGCGCGGTGTGCGAAACATCGAACAATACAATCGCACCTTTCAGAAGGCACAATCTCTATCGCTCTTCGAAAACGTCGAGGAGAGCGAGCACAAACCACTTCCCTACCTCGTGATCGTGATCGACGAGCTCGCCGATTTAATGATGGTGGACACCAATAACGTCGAAGAGTCCATCACGCGATTGGCGCAGATGGCGCGCGCCGTTGGTATCCACTTGATTCTTGCGACGCAGCGGCCGTCCGTGGACGTAATCACCGGCTTGATCAAAGCGAATTTCCCCGCTCGCATCTCCTTCCGCGTAGCCAGCAAAGTCGATTCGCGAACCATTCTCGATGCCAACGGCTCCGAATCGCTGCTAGGCAAAGGCGACATGCTCTACTTGCCTGCGGGCTCTGCGCGCCTCCATCGCATCCATGGTCCACTCGTTTCGGAAGACGAAATCGTCAGGGTTTGCGACTTCTGGAGAGCGCAAGCTCAGGCCAAGTACAACGAGCACCTCCTCGAAGCGCCGAAGGATGAGAATGGAAAAGTCGAAGGTTCTACAGGTGGCGACGCGGAAGCCGGCGGCGAGCCCGTCGATGACGCCCTCTATCAGGACGCGGTTCGCGTAGTTTGCGAAATGGGCCGCGCCTCTACATCCACATTGCAGCGCCGCCTGCGCATCGGCTACGGCCGCGCCGCTCACTTGATCGACATCATGGAAAAAGACGGCATCGTCGGCCCGCCCGACGGCACACGCCCGCGCGAAGTGCTCAAAGGCAAGAGCTGGATGAAAGAGTTCGACGAATCCGCGCAGTAAATTAAAGCACCACAGGCCTTACGCTAGAAGCTGTCCCATAAATTCCTTCTAGGGGGTCGGAGCTTTAACTCCGACTTTGACGGCCAGCATAATTAGGGCTTTAGCCCCTGAGGAAACTCCTTTCACCCGCGCATAATCCATGTACGAGACGAGTTCCGGACATTTTTCTTCTCTGCGTTTCATGTGTCGTTACAGCTCAGACGAAGCCATTCGGCTCACGCGAATTGACACAATCACGCCGCACCCCATACAATTTCTACACCACACGTGCCGGGGTAGCTCAGTGGTAGAGCGCCGCCCTGAAAAGGCGGGCGTAGCCAGTTCGATTCTGGCCCCCGGCACCATCCACGCGTGTAAGAATCTCTTCCCCGAAAAAGTCTATGTTTCCGTTGGCTCTAAAGCTGACCCGGCCATCTTCCTCAACGCGATCTAGCCTGAACTTCCCCACCTGTTCCGCAAGGAGTGCCCGCGCTTCGTGAATCCCAGCAGGATTCGTTAGCAGCTCACGCAATCGCGTCAACCGCGAGACTGCGAAGGTTCGTAACTCATCGAGTTTTTCTTGGAATGAGTCGGGTCCAGGTTCGATGACCTGATTCGTTATTTCCCGCAACCTCGCCTCGCGCTCATTGATGGCAGCCATAACGGTCGAGGAGCCGTTGCCGACCGCGATTGTATCCACGAGGCGCTTCAGTTCCAGTTCGATACGGCGCTTCTCTTCGCGAAGGGCGGTGAGTCCAGCTTCGAGATTGTCATGCCTCTGCAGAAGTTCTTCCTGGAGCCCACAGATCACGTACTCGATGAATTCCTCTCGCAACACTTTGTCCTGCAACCCCGACAAGAGCCGACCTTCCAACTGCTGGCGCTGGATCCTCAAATCATTCTCGCAAACGCTGTCGCCGCGCTGTGCATGGAGCGAGCACCCGTACTCCGAGCGAGATGTCTTCGCCCTCCCGCCAACTAGCGTGATACTGCCGCCACATTCGCCACACTCAAGCAATCCGGAGAATAAGTACACCTGCTTTTGTTGGCCGCGCGAGAGGCCCGCCGTGCCCGAGCCCCAGAGTTTTTGAGTTATCGCGAACCGTCTCTCGACCCCGGCAAATAGCTCATCAGAAACAATGCGTAGGTGAGGTGCCCGTTTGACCTTCGTCGGTCTGATAAGTCGTCGGAGTCTCAGCGCGCCTGATATCAATGGTGCGTTGAGCTTGTTGATCGGGAGTCTGATAGTTGTCGATCTGCTTCTGTGTGAGCTGACGCTGGAGGTCCTGATTTTGAAGCTGAGACTGCTGAAGCTGCGATTGCAGTTGGAATTGGGACTGCTTCAGAGCGTCTTCACGTTGCTGGCGTTCTGCTTCCATTGGCGCATAGTTGCCCGCCGCAGCTGCCAGACGGTCCGCAATGGGCTGTATGTACGGCGCCGCCGTCTTAAGAAATTGGCCAATACGGCTGAAGAATCCCGGATTTGCGTTGGGGCTTACGAGCGGTGCAGGTGTGGTTGACATTGTTGTTCCGTGTAAATCGGCTTCGAGAACTGCAAGAATGACCGCGGCTGGAGCGGAAAATCTATGCCGCTAAGTGCAATTTTACGCGTATTGCCATGTGCAGCGCGAGTCCGGGAAGGCGTGGGAGGCAGCCTATGGGTTTATTCTGTAGGCAAAAACCACTTATCTGCGGGAGGCGAACTTATCACTCAAAAGCTCGGCTTACCCAAGAAACGTTCAGTCTATTACGTTCAAAGCCATCGGCGCACCTTGTTCCTGTACGCCAGCCACTCTTCGCCGAAGTCCCGCGCAAGTTGTCGTTCTTCTCGCCGGATCATAAAATCCACAGCGACAAGATTGATGGCGGTAAGGACGATTCCAGACGGTGAGCCGAAAAATAACACCGCTCCCAGGAAAACGAACAAATTCCCACCGAGATAGAGCGGATTTCTTGAGAAGCGGTAAGGGCCCGAAGTAATAAGCTTTTTCTGCGGCGCGAGCTTAATCACTTTCATCTGGCGTTCGTAGAAAAGGAACGTCGCCCACACACGTAGCACGAAGCCCACGCCCACAAACAAGCAGCCCGCGGTAACTGCAAAGACAGAATGAAATTCAGCTATGCCGAGTAAAGAGTCGATTTTCCGCCCAAGAAAGGCGAACACAAAGCCGACTATGACCACTCCGATGTTATGGAGAAGGCTTTTGATCAGATTCTGCGTGCACGCCTCCATTCGTTCGGTCGGGTGAGTTGAAGGCTAAGAGCTAACGTTTGTCAAACTTTGACAGGAGTCACAGTTGCAACTATCTCGTACACCTGACAGTTCGCAGGCCGTAGCGCCTCGGCTTGAACGTCGGCCCAAACCGCCGACCCATCCTTGCGTCGTAGTTTGAAACGAAATGGTTCAGCGTGTGGCACTTTGTTTGACTCAAATATCGTCTTTGCTTGCTCAAAATCTTCTGGAAAAACGAAGTCAAAACAGGAAACTCCTGCAATGTCCGCTGGCGTTGTACCGAGTAATTCGCAGAGCGCTGGAACTCGCAAAGCCAATTCGACCCTGTAAATCGAGCATCAAGACACTTTTATCTCGAAAGGGCACACGGGGAGCATATCAAATTAAGTGACTCATCGCCTAGTTCCCCGACAGTCGAGAAATGGAAGCTGAGCTGTTATACTCAATTCCTCGCCTTCTTTCTCCAGATCGAGGTTCCATGAGTGACAAATCCGTCGAGTGGAAGAGTCAACTTCAAGACATAATTCTTAACAAGAACGGCCCAGATTTCGCGAGTAAAGTCGCAGAATTACGAGATGCGCTGGAAGCTAGGCTTCGCATTATGGGGCCAACAGACCATGAGGAGCGCGAGGCTATCAAGGACGCTCTAGCCGCGTTGGCGGTCATATCAGCGAAAGACCAAAACTCTAGGCATGGGCCGGGCGGCAGCTAGCGCGCCATCTTCTGTAGCGTATACAAAATAAGTTTGCGGTCGTCCTCGGTACCCTTACCCAACAAACGGCGGAGTTGGTTTAAAAACTTAGCATCCTTGCCTGAATTGCCCCAAAGACCATCGCCATCATCGGATGGTCCTCTTTTGAAAACAGCAGGCGCTTTCGCTGGCTGATCGCCATCGTAAAAAAGCTGATATAGAGGCACTTCCAAAGCACGCGCAAACTTTTCCAACGTTTCGATAGAAGGGACAGTGTGTCCGTTCTCGACACGAGAAACGTAGCACCGCAGAAGTCCGGTGCGCTTTTCAATGTGGCCCTGACTAAGTTTCTTTTCTTCACGAAGTTCGCGGAGCCCGTCGCCTATGACCATGCGGGGATTATTCCATCAAAGGCGAAGAGAAGGCAAGCTGCCCGATGACAACGCACGGTGGAACTTTTTGATTGTCTCTAGCATCTCATTTTGTGGGCCAAAGCTTTCATTGACGGGGAAACATTTGAATCTCCACAGAAATACTGAGCAAGTGTGTATGCAAATTCAATGCCCTCGGTGCGGGACAAAGATGCTTCTTTATGTCGGTCTACTACCTGCCAAAACCAACGAATCCTTAGAATGCGTAAATTGTAAGAGCAAGGTGACTCCGCACTTACCGGGGCATGTTGTGCGCGGACCGTTTGCTGCGGATGAGGAGTGAGCACAGATTTCTCGAAGGATTTGCCAACCCACTAGAGTCGGTAAAGACCCTGCTAGATCATCCAGCCTCTACGCTTGTCATATCTATTTACGTTCCCAGATGATATAGGACTGGCTCGGCATGTAGGTCCCCCATGTCTGGAACAGGCCACAAAAAGAAGTTCTCTACTGTGAGTGTGCAAATTGAGTGCCCACGCTGCGGGGAGAAGATGCTGGTAGAAGCCAAGCTGGACCCGAGCATTCGGAATACCATTGTTGTGTGTATCGCCTGTCGTAAAAGCTTTGTTGCACTTGTCCCAGGACCTATCGTCAAAGGGCCATTTTGATTCGGGCCGGAATCAGCAGACGGAAATGAAGTTTTTACCCTATTCCAAACACATTTCTGAGTGCGCAGAATCCTCGCATGAGCACCGAAGTGGTAGATAAGCTCGCCAGTCGTGAGGTGCCAAACAAATATTTGCGCTTGAAGAATATTCCGGGCGGAGAGTTTGTCGAAGAGTTTGCCGCTGAACCCTGCGAGACTATCGAGTGGACCAGCGACGTGAAGCAAGCTACGTTGTTCTACCCTGATTTTGCGCAGGCAATTCAGTCAAGAATCAAAGAGCACGAGAAAATCGACACTGAACTGGTGGAACTTCCAAGCCCGTGTCCAAACGTGGTTCTGCTGGCTTCGCGTTGACGCAACCGTAGACAAGGATGCGCAGCTTGTGACCCGCGCTGCTGTGCTCTTCGTCAACAGTCGGTCTCGTGATCGCGCAATTCAACCGCGAATCGGACACTTTAATCTGGACAGACAAGCATTGAAATTAGTCCTGCGGGAGTTCACGGTTCGTCAAAGTAGCCCTCGCCAAGCCAATAAGCTGGCGGACCACCACCGCTGATACTCATCGTGCACTGACAGCCATCCTGTGGACAGCGGTAGTTCTCTAATTGTTTGTCGGGGTCGCGTGATTCAAGAAACATGGACTGCCTGTGCTCGGCGCATATCACCTGCACGGGATTCCTGAGTATTCGCAGGCTCGAAGACTCCGTACCAGTCCAGTAGTCGTCGTTGCGAACGACAGTGAAATAACCGTAGCCGGGAGAGTAATGCTGCGAGCATCCATCCACGACACATTCACAATCGTGAATTTCCGCTGTGTCGTCAGGCAGTCTCGGCTGGTCTGGCGTCAGCGGACAGATGACCATGACTTCGTCGTGCTTCGGACAAAGCGGTTGAAGGCCGGGTCCTTGATTAATCATGGCGGTGAAATCTTATACTTCCGTGTTGAACGATGTATATAGGTATGGCGCTGAACCGCGAGCCGGGCATTCTGGTCTGGATGCACAAGCACTGCAACTAGCCGGGTAGGGGATATAACAGGTTCTTTTACCGCGAAGACCTGATTCTGTCCCGAGCCTATGCGTACGTATTCTGTCAGCGACATAACCGCTAACACTCACCCCAGGGCAGGTGCTTGACCGAACACAAGCGCCTGCTCCCCTTCCTTTATTTAAGATGACGGCGGTCCCGCTTGCTCTTATAGAGGCTTTAAAAACTTTTCCGCACTGTTGAGAAAAGTCCGCATCACACTGCCTTCTGGATACGTCTTGGCTAACTCCAGCACAGGTCGGACCGCCGCTTCCATTTTCTCTGGATACTGTCGGATACTGAGCGGGTCATTGTGGGATTGGACCTTCGCAAGACAAGCAAGAAACATCGCTAAAATGTTGGCTAATTTAAACTGAGTGGTTTTGCTGGAATTCGTATTGGTTCAATCGCCTCAACCGCTGCCAGCTTCGGATTTACGTGTGGCCCTAAGCGCAAGCTACCTGAATTCAGGATGCAACTCTGTCCAGCATACAAACCACAAATAGGGCAGAGGACCGAGATGAGTTCCTGCGGTGTGAGGTCCTTCTCTTTCATCTTCAAATAATCTGATACGGCGAAGGGGAACGCTGTTCAATTTTGCACACTCGGTTCGGCGTCCACTGAAAATGGTCCGCCGACAATTGGTCCGGGCACGAGAGGGATAAGCGTGTTGAGGCAGTCGGGGCATTCGAGAACGTTGTTGGTAGTGTCGGGAACCAAACCGACTTGCAAAATCATTTTCTTGTGACACTTCGGGCATTCAATCTGCATTTTGACGTGACTGGAGTCGTGGCTACTCATGGCACCTCCGAACGGGGTGGGCTTCTGGGGATAATTAATTTTTACAAAGCGGAGATTTTTCTGTCAACAGTATTTTCCTGTGTCTCGTCGCTCACGAACTTCGCCTAAGGGAAGGCGCTAATTCGATAAATCATTCTCTGTATTCCTCTTGCGAAACTAGCGAGGCATTGTCGTGAGGGGGCCGGGTCTATGGCTAGATGGGTTTTCACGTGCAAGAACTGCTTTAAGGTCGTTCCGCATGCCGAAATCCAAAATGGGAACACGCTGACAGACTACTTTTTTCCTAAAAAACCTGAGGTTCCTATTGAAGGAATAGAGATGGAATGTCCTTCATGCAAGACTAAACATGTTTATCAGCAAAATGAACTTTGGTATGAACGGGATTGATTTTTCAGGTTCCCCTGCCGGGATTTTATGTCAACTTGTTTTGTGTGTTGATTGTGGCAATGAGGGTCATGCTGGGAATGTGCATCAACCTGAACTCATTCGCGCTTCTCCTAGCGGCTTGCTGCAATTCATGGACGGCACTCTCGTGCCCTTCGATTTTTGCCCTCCAGATTAAATCACCGTCAGGCATGACTTCGAATAAATCGTACGTGCGCAGCATACTCATACTCCAACTTCCCAAGTGTGGGTATCTTGGAGACACCAGTCAGTACATTTATCACCGTAGATTAATAAGCGTTCGATGGTATATCGAGCGAGGCTGTTGGATGGACGCTGCATCAGTTGACGAACCAAGTCACGCACGGTAAGACATGAATGTGGGGACTAAACCCAAATCAAACCGCGTAACCCGGAAGATGATAAACGACGCACTACGGGAACGTGGACGGGATGAGTCGCTGCGACCGGGTAACGGCTTCTTTTATTTTGGCGGCGGCGAAGCTGTCAATTGGATTACAAATTCTGTCAGTGTGGAGCGAGTGTCCGACCTGACGCTGGACCAGTGGTTGGAAGAATTTGACAAGCTCTTGAAGCTCGATAAGAAGCTTCATAAGCGGAAGTAAAAGTCATGCCCGCAATGATTATTGAAAATCGCTAACGGCGGCGTTGGCCATCGCCGCAGCGAGCTTATTCAATGCGTCAGGCGGGTTAGCCGTGAAGGCAGTTTTCACCTGCGAAAGGTACATTTCTGCCCTATCGCCTTTTAAGACAATTCGCTGTGTGAGACGGGTTCTCCCATCGGCGAGTCCTACAAATCGCCACTCAAACGATAGTGCAGCACCGTCCAAACTCATCTCAATCGTGGCTGCGTTGGGCGGGGTGACTTCTCGAATGAACCAGTGCAGCGGCTCCTGACCGGCAATCGCGTGGTCCCACGAGCCCCGGGAACGAATGGACCTTCTAATTGAAAGATTGCTGGTGGGTCATCCCAATTGGCAACGTTTGTCCAGTAATTCCAAGCGAAGGCGGGACTGGCGCTCGTCTCCACGGCATGCGTCATCTCCCAAGCAATGGTTGCCATAAATTGTCCTTAGGCGCGGGAGTCGCGGGGCTGCATACCTGCGGGATAGAACGAGCCGACCCAGCCTTCGGCGGTGAACGCGCTAGTGCCGATAAGAAGTTCTGTCATGCGGAGAATTCTACATCAAACCGTTTTGGACATTGGAACTGCTAGTTCCACAAATCCGCAACTGCCGTGTTTCATTTCGTGGAATACATCGTCTACCCGATACAACCGCAAAGCTTCCTCCAAGACCCTAAGCCAGAAAGTGAGCGTGGACCTAACTAGCTGGACTCGCGGAGAGAACTGTGCCAGTGCTACGGAAACTTGTCTGGTTCAATTTTGGGGATATTCAAGGCTACGGCTGCTCCCAATGCGCGTGGATATTTCAACCTCCGCGTGCCCTTGTCGGTGATTCGCTGGATAAAATGAAACGAGAATACGAAAACCAACGAGACAAAGAATTTCTCGCCCACGTTTGCTCAAAGCACTTCACAGCCAAGGGACCAAAGACAAAATAGATTGCCTCCAGCGTTTGTTACTAAACTGTTTTTGCGTTGATTGTAGCGATGACTGTTTTCGTGGGGAGGTGCATCAGCCTGAACTCGTTCGCGCTGTTTTTAGCGACTTGCTGCAACCTGTCGATGGCGTCTTCATGCCCTGTGACAGTAGCCCGCCAAAGCATCACGCCATCCGGCAACACTTCCGTGGCAGGTGAAACGCTCGCCGAGTATTTTTTCCCTTTGAAACCGAAGTTCCCGCCAGAAGGGGTGAAGTGCGAATGTCCCAACTGCAAATGTAAGTTTAGCTACGAGCAAAACGAACTTAGGTATGAAAGATAAGCGGTTAAGAGCGGGACACTATCTTTGCTTCAATCACCTCAATCGCCGCCAGCTTCCGATCTACGTGGGAGTCGGTGCGCAGATCGCCTGAGTGCAGTAAACACTGGTTTAGCTAAACAATGCCTACATTCGGATAAAGCACGGCGAAGAGCAGCCAGAGGCTAGCTGATATTCGTAGACTGATGGGGAAGCGATTCTACCGCCCAGGCATAGTTTTTGGAGGACTTTAGTCTGCTCGCATTTGTAACGTTTAGACGTTCCGCAACACTATCGTCCGACGGGCTTTTGCCTGTCTACGACCGAGGGGGAAGTTGTATGGGTAAACCTGAAGAGGACAATGCAGCGGCAACCACACTCGTACTAGACATATTGAAGGACAAGCAGGTCAGCGAAGTTGATTTCATGCTGGGTTCGATATCCGTTAAGCCGACGATGTATAAAAAAGTTGCGCAGGCCATCATCGATACGAAGATTACGGTTATTGTTGAGCCTAAGGCACTCGCTGCAAATGAGTCTGGCAAATATTTCAGCGAACTGCCGATTAACAAAGACATGACGTTTTATGACGTGCTCATTTTGAGAACACCCGACCGTGGAAAGACTATGAACGAACAATTTCACAGGGCACAGGCCATCTTACATGAATGCACTCATGCTGGATTTGATTTACTCCAAGTGCCGAATATGACGCATACCCAGCACGAGGCTTGCGCGTACGTTGCTCAGAGTATTTTTGGTATGGCCAAGTTATTGGCGATGAAACGCGACCCGAGCAAAGTTACGTTTACGGAGCCGATAGAAATTGCAGCATGGGAAGTTGCTCGCTTACAAATCAAAAGCAAAGCTGCCGCAGGCACTCCGTCGGCACCTTACTGGACCACCCCTGATTTCGCGATGATTTGGGTTGGGGCGGTTAATAAGCTTAATGTTGCAATTTCGACCAGCGACACATACAAAAAGGTAGCAAAAGATTTCGTCAACAATGACGGAGTTGGTCGTCCGTGGAAGTTACCAAGCAAACCCTGATAACCTGACAGAACCCCCGTTAGCGACGCTGAGCAGGTTTTTTAATCACGACGAAGTGCGGCGCAAGTCATGTGTTTTGGTATTCGGATTCTGTTCCGCGCAGGTCTCGAAGCTTTAGTTTGCTCAGCTCTTAGAGCGGACACGCGAGGAGCAAGCCTGATGTTTCGACTGACAGGATCAGAGCTACGGTGCCGTGAACCGATTCCCTCCGCGCGGCCCGCTTAACCCTTTTATTTCTCCCACATAGCGGTTCACCCACAGACGCTTTCCGGTTCACCGCTAGTGCATTGTGCACTTCGGAGGAATGCATCAGAGTGCGGAGCATGTTGAGGCGCTGACACGGTAAGCCAACCAAGCGAAGCGAAGTAAAGCTTGGACGCCGACAGCGAACTAAAAAAAGGAGTTGTCCCATGAAAACGAGAGCTTTGGTGATGGCAGCTGTGATGGCCCTGACCGCAATGGCAACGACGCGAGTGGCGCAGGCCCAAGACGGTATGGCAGTCAATGTTCCCTTCGACTTCGTCGCTGGCAGCAAGACACTTCCCGCCGGCGAGTACACCGTCAAGATCTGGGCCCCAACGCACTCAATGATCCTCATTTCCCACAAGGACGCCACGACGTCGGCCATCATCAACACAAACGCTGCCGTCTCGATCGAACCCCAAACTAAATCAAAATTGGTTTTCAATCGCTACGGCGACAGTTATTTTCTCGCGCAGGTCTGGTCGGTAGGCAACACGCAGGGACGCCAACTCGTGAAGACCGCCCGCGAGAAGGAGATCGCTATGACCGCGAAGGTTGAGACCGAGGGTCAAGTCACCCTGGTTGCCGAACTCACCCGTACAAACCGCTAGCCAACCCACCTAATCCCCGCAACGCCCCCGGGAATCTGGACACCCATCTCCGGATTCCCGATTTTGTTTGGTTCTTGCTATGTGCGCCGTAACGTTGCGGCTAGAAACGCGAAAGAAGTATTCCAAGAGGTAAGAGGCTTGGTATTCGAGATCGTTGCTCAGTGTCCGTGTCCGTGCAGACTCAAGGGCTCTGGAAGTTGTTGCGGCGCAGTTAGGGACACCGGGGGGCAGTGAAAGTTTCTTTTAGTGCACGATTAGCTGAACACTCGTCGTGTGCACCACCGACCCAGCCGTTGCGGTGATTATTACCGTATACGTTCCGGCGGGTGTTCGCTTATCCACGGCAGACGACTCATTGTTCATAGTGGCGCAGCCGATGAGCGCAAACAGAATTGCGGCAAGTGCAAATGCCGTTCGCCTGCCTAGCGAGACGCTTTCTAGCCGAGGTGACCGCAGAGCCAAAGCTATTGCCGCCGCAATGGTGAGCCAGACCACCCAGGGTGTCGGAGCAGAATCCCGTGAGCTGTTATTTCTCGCGGCAGTAGCAGTGCCGACAGTTGTGATGGTTACCTTGGCATTCTGGGAGGCCGCACTCAAGCCCATCACGTTTGGACTGATCGAACAGGTGGAATCTTGGGGCTGACCCGTACAGGCAAGACTCACGCTAGGAATGGACCCGGCACTTTCCGCGAGCGCGACGCTATAAGTGGCCATACCGCCGGCCAACACCGTTTGAGAGGTAGGCGATCCTGGCGCCACAGAAATCGTAAAGTCCGATGCAGCTGCAATGGCGCTGCCGCTCAGATTAACGATATGGGGACTCATCGGCCCGGAATCGACAATCGTCAAAACTCCGGTTTGAGCACCCGCGGAGACGGGGTCGAAGATTACTTCAATCATGCAATGTGCTCCGGCAGCCAAAGATGTTCCACAATTGTTGGTTTGCGCGAAAGGCCCAACGGCGCTGATGTTGTTCATGGTTAGTGGAGTGGCTCCGCCGTTGGTGAAGACTAGAGTCTCTGCGATGCTGGAGGTTTCTGTCGCCTGACTCGGGAACGAAAGACTACCGGGAGATACGGTTCCGCAATCCGAAGGCAAGGGAGTTATCGCTATCGCATAAGGACCGCTACCGGCCGTTCCTGAAATAAAGGGCGAGCCAGGAACAGTCGTCAGAAACCCACTTGAAGGATTAACCGCATACGCTGACACGGTGTTGTCGAAGCCGGTACCATTTCCACTTTCGAACTCACCATTCGCTACATAGGCGAACTTTCCGCTCGGATCGAACGCCAGCCACGATGGCAGTTTATTCAAGTCCGAAAATGGAGAACCGGCTACGGGGCTCAGCGACCCAGTCAGAGGATCAATCTCATAACCCAGGATGTTGCTTACATCTTCAGCCTGGAGCGCCACGAATAGGAATTTACCGGTGGGGTCGATGTCCAACTCCGGGGGAAATATCGCGATTACGGGGAAAACCCACGATGCGACGAGCGTCAGCGCCCCAGTCACAGGATCGACAGCATATTCGCGGGTAGAATTGGCATCCAACCCGTAGGCGTATTTGTCATTCACGTCAACTTTCAGGAAGATTGGGGATGAGCCGCCAGGAAATGGCGATCCCGGTATGGGTGTCAGCGATCCGGTCGCAGTATCGATCCTGTATCCCGAGATCGAATTGTCGTTCTGACTCCAATTTGAGACGTACACAAATCTGCCGGAAGGATCTACGGTCACAGATTTCGGAAGCTCTCCCGTGGCTACCGGTGTTCCGGGAACGGCCGTCAAGGCTCCGCTGACAGCGTCGATTTTATAAGCCAAAATGACGTCGTCCCTGGTATCGACTACATACGCAAACCTGCCAGTGGGATCCACGGTCGCGGAACCAGCGCTAATTGCAGGAAAAGGCGACCCAGGAATGGGTGCGACTCCCCCATTAACAGGGTTGATCGCGAAAACCGAAATGGTATTGTCAAAGAGATTCGGAATATAGAGAAATCTGCCCACGGGATCTACGGTAATGCTGAGCGGTTCGCTTCCCGTTGCGGAAGGCGACCCTGGGACGGGCGTCAGAACCCCGGTGGTTGGATTCATCGCAAAACCAGAGAGCGTATTGTTATTTTCGTTCAGTACGTACACGTATTGAGCCCGGAGCGGAGAAACGAGGATTGACACAGTCGCGCCAACGCAACAAAAGATACGCAGAATCCAGAGTTGAAACTTATTAAGCGTCAAGTACTTACTCCTTGGCATTGGCGACACCGGACGAAATCGCTCCGCCTGCGCCGCTCCAGGAGCGTTTTGTTTTTTATGATCTCGCTTTTGTCCGCCGGATGGCGACGCATCGGACAAAAACCCTCGACTCAGTCAGCGCGTTTCTTCCTGCAGATGCAATCGGGTACTTCTGGTAGAGGCCGCGGAGACAGCTCGTTTCTAAGCGGCGTCCATCTGGCGAAGGAAAGCTCAGCCCATCGCCAACAAGCGAAGGTTGTCGCGTGGGACCGTACGCCGCATCGTTCTAGAATCAACTCGTTTCTGAACTCTGAACGGCGGCGCGGATCGATGCGCCGAATCAACAGCTTGCGGCTCACGTCCGGGCTTTCGGAACCCGACAGAGAGCAAATTTTAAGATGAATTGGCAAGGCGGCTGACTGAGGGAAGTAATTCAGTTGCGAGGTTCGCCTTATCGAACAGCTCCGCTGCACTTGATAGCCACGCTTGAAAAGAGCGCGGAGAAAAACGGAAAAGCAGTTTTTCCTCTGACAGTAATTCTACATAATTCACCTGATTGTCATTGCTCTATCCTATCTTGTAGCTTCGTGTCAGGGATTTTCCTCGACGTGCAGTGCTCTCCAGCCCACGCCAATCCAAGTCCCCAGTGACCCTATGCGATCCAAAAACATTCACCCTCTCTTATTGTCTTTCGCGACTGCTCTTTGCCTGTTTTTTCTCACCATCCCAACGGCCAAAGCACAATCCAACGTCTTCCCCAAATGGATTTCCACTTTACCCTTCGCTGCCGGAGCCAGCGCCTTTGCTGCTGACCCCGCAGGTAATGTTTTCGCTGTTGGCGATTACTGCCCCCCAACATGCACCCACCCGCAAGCTTTCGTTTTCAAATTCGACCAAACAGGCAAAATCATTTGGAAAGATTGGCTTTCCAATTCCAACTTCAATGCAACCGCTCTCGATGTCGGGATTGACTCAGAGAGCAATGTCTACGTCCTGTTTCAGTTGGATCAAGGAGGTGCGCAAGGCTCCTTTGTAAACTCAGAGGTCGTAACCGCCAAATACACTTCCTCTGGCGTTCGACAATGGATCAATTTCCTGAGCAGTCCTTCAGGTTTCTCGAATGAACCCGTAAAGCTGGCTGTCAGCCCTTCTGGAAACGCTTACGTTCTCTATAACTCAATAAACGTAGCCGAGCCTGGCCAAATTGCCATAATGAAATACAACACGAATGGGCAACTGCAGTGGTCTTCCGCCACTGGTGTCGGCGCCCTTCCTGGCAACGGTATTTCGCTGAAGCTTGATGCCGTCGAGAACAGCCACGTACTCGCCTCTGTGGACGCACCCGCAAGGGTTGGCGTCGCCATCGTTAATTCGAATGGCCTTACTATAGGGTCCACCGACCCATTCCAATTTGATGGTGTCGGCGATTTCTCGGTGGATGCAGACGGGCATACTTATTTCGTAGGTTCGTCTGCTGGCAGCCCAGCAGCAATCCCCTCAGGACCTGTTGTCGCCAAATATTCGGTGGACGGCACTCTAATTTGGTATAAAACCCCTCCGGCGGAAATCGGCAGAATTGGCTCAGATCCTTCGGGCAATACGTATCTGGCTTATGACAGTTCCGACGGTCTTGGTCTGATTAAATACGATGCGCGAGGCAATCAGGTCTGGGTCTCCGATTATAAGGATAGCTCTGTGATAAAGGGAATCGAGCCCGCGGTCCTTACTCTAAATTCCGCAAACCAGATTTACGTCACGGGCGCCGGTGCACTTCTAGGCGACATTACATCACAAACTCTCACGGCAAAATTCGACTCTTCCGGAAATGAAGTTTGGGCAATACCCTATCAAAATAATTCAGTAATCTCGCCAACAGCTATGACCATCGGGGGCAGCGGTCTGTTCGTCCTTTTGAATGGAACGTTTGTCGTCGACTACGTCCAAGACGCGGCAGAACTGACTCCTTCTGCGGTCACTTTTGCAGATCAAAAAGTTGGCACGCAAAGCACCGCGCAAACTGTCACGCTGACTAACACCGCTGAACAAGATCTTGTAATTTCCAGCATCACCGAATCCGGCTCCGACTTCGTACTCATAAATAATTGTCCGACCGTCCTCGCGCCGAAAGCCACCTGCACGATAAGCCTCACTTTCACGCCCACCAATGTTGGCAACCGGACTGGCACCATCGCTGTTCGCGATGACTGGGCTGGCAGTCAAACCGAACCTCAAACCACCACGCTCTCCGGCACTGGTACCTCTTGATTTAGCCTGTCGTGTCTCTTTGGTGGGGCGCTTTAATATCGAGAGTGCTAATCCGCTGACCCTGAACTACCTGTAGGTATGAACCTTCCCGTTCCACAACAACCGCGATATAGCTGCCTTGCTCTAGAAACTGCATGACCTGCTTGCCTTCTCTCGCCAGCTTCGCCAAGCGGGATTTGGTGTTCGGATTCTGTTCCAGCGCGCGCAGGTCTCGGTCTTCAAAACGGAAATCAATCTGTTTTAGTTTGCTCTTCGATGTTTGGCGAATGGGGTAGGTTTCGCCGTCGAGATCGACCGCTTTCTTTTTGTCGATCAGGGATTGTTGCAAGATGCTCAGAAGGACGGATTCGAAGGACGCCGACATAAGCAGAGAATATCAAACAGCTTTCTTATTCTTGAAGCACTAACCGTTCGGCTTGTACCGTCTGCACTTGCAATTCGGAAACAAGCAGATGTTCAGTATTTTTCGCCCAACGAGGGTTGCGAAGTGGATTGTCTTACCGTGGGTGCAGCGACACGGTTGGATTTTGCCATCGGGGAAGCGTACCAAGGCCTCGGGGCAGTTGTTTTCTCTGGACCTATCGTATCTTGAACCAGACAGTGTGACCTGGAATTTCGAGATGACACCGTTAGCAATCGTGCCAGCCCTCGCTGATCACATCGAATGAGTCCATTATCTCCGCTGCGGTTCGGCCTAGACCTGCTGCAGCGATAGCAACGGCACTACGGGCTGCCTACGAAAAGCTCATCCGTTCGGCTCCGGACTCTGCCGCTGAGGGCTAGAGTTTGACTATCTAATATCTGCATCCTTCACAGATTGACGCCGCTTAAAAACCAGCTGCTTACGGTCCTCTACCAGAAGGACCGGATTGCATATGATCGAATCAGCGCGCTCAATTGGTTGAACTCATTCTGTGGTTTGACCCAACGGCGGCGAATTTATCAAGGAAGGAAGTTCCAAATGCTCAGCAAACCTCATTTTGCGATTCTGCGGTTCTGTTTCGTTTTGACCATAGGACTCTCGGTCCTGGTCCCTCCGCTATTCGCCCAATTTGTGTACGTCGCGAATGACGGCAGTGACACTATTCCCGGGGGCAGTCGTCCGTCAGTCTTCGGACTGAAGATCAACGCAGCCACCGGGGCGTTGACCATCGTCCCGGGATCGCCATTTGCCGCGGGAGTTCAGTTGTTAGGTGAATCGGTCTCCATAGCTGTGGATCCGGCAGGTAGGTTCGCCTATGTAGCGAATGCACCGGATAACACCATTTCTGTGTTTACGATCAATGCGGCGTCCGGTGCATTAACAGCGATTCCAGGATCTCCATTTCCGGGGAAAGCGGGCTTGCTCATCGTCGATCCGACAGGCAAGTTTATCTATGAGCTACACTCTAGCGACAGCACCATCTCCGGCTACAGCATTAACGCCACAAGCGGAGCCTTAGCACCGATCCTTGGTTCGCCATTCCTAGTAGGAGCAGTTCCTATATCTATGGCGATCAATTCTGCGGGGAGCTTTATGTACGTCGCGAATGACGATGATCCTACGTCTACGGTTTCAGGCTATGCGATCGATCGCCTTACCGGAGCGCTGGCGCCCATATCGAGCTCACCGTTCCCGGGAGGATTCGACCCAACAGCCGTGCGGGTTCACGTGACCGGTAAATTCGTTTACGTGTTCGACGGCGGAAACAATTCCATTCGCCGATATGCCGCCGACCCTACGACTGGGACGTTGACGTTTCTGGACTTTACGGTAGTGCCGAACGGTGCGGCAAATATCGGCGAGATAGAACTGGACGCCACTGGTAAGTTCTTATATGAACTGAACGGCGGCTCGGTGAACAATATTGTTGGTTCCCAGATCATTTTTGGTTACCAGATCGATTCGGCTACGGGTGCGCTAACACTTATCCCGGGAGCACCCTTCTCGGATCTAAACTTCGAGGTGGCTTCGTTGGCCGTCGATCCTACGAGCAGGTTCGCTTACATCCCGGGGATAGATGATAATCGCAGAATTGGCAGCGTATCGGGCTACTCGATCGACCCTGGCACTGGGGTTCTCGCGGCTCTTGTCGGGTCGCCTTTTGTCGCCGGCCTTGCCGAGACTTATGCTCCGCACTTGATTGCCATAACTCCTGTGATTGGAGAATGCGGTACCGTCTTTCCCGCAAGTCTGTCATTTGCCAATCAAGCGACAGAGACTTCGAGCAACACAGAGGCAGTGGTGTTCAGCAATGGCGAGGCTGCTCCGCTTACCATGAGCAATATCAGCGTGACTGGGTCTTTTGAGCAGAGCAATAGTTGCGGAACATCGCTTGCTGGTGGCGCGCACTGCACGATCAACGTGACTTTTGTGCCTACTTCGCCAGGTTCGCAGGCAGGTGTGTTGACGATCGTGGACTCGGGACCCATGAGTCCCCACATCGTCAATTTGACCGGCAATGGTGTTGCACCAGACTTTTCCATGGAAATGGCTGCCGGAGCCCCGAGTACGCAAACGATTAGTGCCGGTGGGACGGCAACATACAGCCTGGTGTTGTCGGCTGCCGCTGGTGTTGCGGCCAGTGTGAATCTCTCGTGCGAAGGCGCACCCCAAAACTCAATATGTTCCATGAGTCCCAATGTGGTGAACCTCAGTTCAGGAACTCAATCGACGACAACGGTAACACTTGCAACGATGGGACCTGCAGCCAGCGCGGGGATATGGAATATCGGCGGACAAAACATCTCGTTGAAACCGTGGGTACTGTGGCTCGTTGCCCTAGTAGCGATGGGATGTGCCTGGCGCTCGCGCCGGATAGAAACCTTCCGCCCCGCGAGAGGAGCGGCATTCGTGATGGCGACAATGCTATTCGCCGCGTGCGGATGTGCGGATTCAAAAATTGTTTCGGCTTCAGCACGTCGAGAAACACCCGCGGGAACTTACACAATTACTATCACCGGAAAATCCGGAACGCTTGCGCACGCCACGAATCTGCAATTAACAGTACGATAAAAAACACGCGGAGAAATCCTCCGTTAAAATGATTGGCTTTTGGATTCATCTGCCGCTCGCACCCGCAAATGTGAGGGCATGCTGGAATGGGACGCGACGGCATCGAACACCTAAACACGTTCGGCTCTGAGTCCTACTCGAAAGAGGAACTAATTGCCGAAATGGGTGCTGCGGTGCTTTGCGGAGTTACGGGCATTTCCCCTGCCGTTATTGAGAACAGTGCGGCCTACCTGCAATGTTGGATTAACAGACGACGCGGAGACTCCAAGCTTCTATTGTCTGCCGCGTCCCAAGCGCAAAAAGCCTCTGACTACATCCTAGGCCGCAAGGCAGAAAGCGAGGCTGCCTAACATGGGACTCTTCACCGCACAGGCCGGGTTAGACTTCCCGGCCTCGCTGTCTGAACGGTATCGTCCACGCATCCTCGAAGACTTTATCGGCCTAGACAAACCCAAGCGCGTGCTCTCCAAGTTTGCCGCCAAGCCATTTCCGAATGCTGCGTTTCTGTTCGTGGGCCCGAGTGGGACGGGCAAAACGTCAATGGCGCTCGCGTTGTGCGAGGCTATCGGCGGAGAACTGCATCATATTCCGTCACAGTCTTGCAACGTTGCGACGATTGACGAGACGGTGCGCCAGTGTCATTACGTCCCGCGCAATGGTCTTCGATCATTGCACGTTGTCCTGATAGACGAAATACACGCCGCATCCAAGGCCGCGCAACTAGCTTTGCTCTCGAAGACGGACGGCACTGCATTTCCTCCCAATACGGTCTTTATCGGCACTTGTACCACGCTGGAAGGAATAGACGGCGCTCTGCTCTCGCGATTCATGCAGTTACCGTTCTCTTCTCACGGTATGGCGAAAGACATTGCGGGATTGCTTGAGCACGTCTGGCTTGCTGAGGCGGGCAGCGTCGAGGGTGCGCCTAATTTTCTTCGCTTGGTTCAGGACTGCAAAAATAATACTCGCGACGCCGTGAACTCGTTGCAGGTGGAATTGCTGGCCGATAAGACCGACACGACAGAGAAATAATAGTCTGGGCCACTCCTCATTTCATCATGCTATGTCCGTCACTATCCGCGGCGGCGACCGCTTTGTCCACAACGGCGGGTACCGGAATCACGATCTCGACCAACGTGCCGGGATTGACGTTCTGAATTCGGAACTCTCCAGCTAATTCTTTGCAACGTTGCGTCATTCCCGCAAGACCGACCCCTGCACCGCCAGGCCTGAACTTGACGATGCGCTCCGGGACGCCCTTACCATCATCGCGCACCTGGCCCACTAAGCGCCTGTGTTCAACGAACAGGCTGACTGAGGCATTTCGACCGCCAGAGTGCCGGAAGACATTCGTGAGCGCCTCCTGAACGATCCGGTAGACGGCAGTCTCCAATTCAATCGAAAAGCGAGGAAATTCGGGCGGCCGAATGTCGAGCGATATTTTGAAGCCGCTACGTTCCGCCAAACCCTCGACCAGGGACCTTATTGCAGACCCTAACCCGGAAATATCGAGCAAGGGCGGATGCAAAAGGAACGTTATGCTGCGCACCTGCGTAAGCGCGTTGTCTATGGAATCGCAGGCCGCATCCACCTTTTCTTTGGCGTCGGCCGTGCGAATGCTTTTGATCGTCATCTTGGCCGCACTGAGTTCTTGGCCAAGTCCGTCATGCATCTCGCGTGCAATGCGCCGTCGTTCATTGTCTTGGAGAGCTATCATTTCAACCGAGAGCCGCTGCATCTCGCGGTTTGCGGCTTCTAGCTCGCGCGTCTTGCGATACAAGGACGCGAAAACTTGGACTTTCGCTCGGAGCAACTCTGGAATGATGGGCACAGTGATGTAGTCCACTGCTCCGTGCTCGTAGCCTCTTAGCTGATCTCTGTCCGTGAGGTGAGTTGCGGAAATGAAGATAATCGCTAAGTCTTGAAAACGGGGATGTCTTCGAAGCATGTCCGCCAACTGGAAACCGTCCAGTTCGGGCATGTTCACATCCAAAAGGACAACGGCGAACTGGGTTTTCAGAAGATGGTCCAGGGCTTGCCGCGCAGACTGCGCCCTGATTAGGTTTTCTCCGAGGTCCGAGAGGATGGCTTCGTAGGTGAGCAGCTTGCTCGGCTGGTCATCCACCATCAGGATGTTGACCTTATCAAGCATTTGTGGACCGGGGACTGGGCGCTCAGTCCGTCTTCTTATTGAATTATTGAAACCGAGAGCGGCGAAAGCGTACAGCTTTTGTGCCTCCCTATCTCTACAGTGAATACCCTAGTACGGCCTATTGATCAACGTTATAGTGCGAAGTCGGGTGGCGACGATTTTGTGGAGTCGAGATGTGGCGCGGTGGTGTAGGTGCGGCCTATCTGTTGCCGACCCTTTCGTTGGCCGGTGCCTCACTAGCCTCACCCTGCTTCCGTTTCCACATCCCGCTCATCGAACCGGACAGGCCTATTTCAGGCATCCGGCTCTCGGAGAAAGTGTCACGAGGTCGCCCACGGGAAATTGCGCGTCCGCTTGGTGAGGCAGACGAGGCCCAGCACTTCGTGCAGCGATGTCTCCGGAGACCTCTTGATCCCCGGCCACACCCCGTTGTGCTTGGCACGCAACCACTGACACAGCCTTTTGCAGGCGTGACGTTCCACCGCCTGATAGGCCTTGCTGACTGGCCCTAGACAGAAGTAGTTGGCCCATCCGATCATCGTGCGGTTGAGCCTCGCTATCACCATCTCTTGGTCCAGCCGAGTTTGATCCCGTCCGGTCATTTCACTAATCGCCTCGCAGATGCGCAGTACCCTCTTCTTCGAGGGAACCGTACCGAGGTACGCGCGCCCTGTCTTCGGCGAATAGCACCGACCAAACGTGTAACCCAGAAAGTCGAACTTTTCTTCCGGCAGTTTGCAGACCCGCGTCTTCGTTTCATTCACTGTCAGCTTCAGCTTCGTCATGATGTCCCGCATCCAAGCCAGCGCTTCTTCCGCTCGGCCACGACAGCAGATCACCAAGTCATCCGCGTAGTTAACGATGTATGCAGCAAGACGCTTCTCGTGCCCGAGCTTCTTCCATCCCAGCACGAATCGACGCATGTACAAGTTGCTTAGCAACGGGCTGATCGGAGCTCCTTGCGGAGTCCCCTTTCCCTCATCCCGATTGCGCGTACTCCGATGCTTGTTCCCTCGCTCGTCAGTCTCTTCCACCGGAGCTTCCAGCCACATCTTAATCAGATGGAGCATTGCTCCGTCGACGATCCTTCGAGCGACCGACTTTAGAAGGTCGGAATGTGGAATCGAATCGAAGTAGCCGGATAAATCGGCATCTACAATTTGTCCATGGCCGGTGTTGAGTAGCTGATGGACATGCTTCACAGCGTCCAACGCACTGCGGTCTGCCCGATAGGCATATTGCTCCGGCTGCAGGTCGGCCTCGAATATCGGTTCGAGCACCAAAACTGCCGCCGTCTGTGCTACGCGATCTTTGATCGCGGGCACTCCTAACGGTCTTTGTTTCCCGTCCGGCTTGGGTATCCACACCCGCCGTACAGGCTGCGGTCGATACGTTCTACTTTTCAGCTCTTGCGTCAGTTCGTCCAACCACTTCTGCACTCCGTACTCTTCGATGTCCTCAAACGTTTGGCCGTCCACGCCTGCTGCTCCGCGATTCGCTTTGCAACATTCGTAGGCGAAGGCCATCACGTCTCCTCGGTACACCTTGTCGTACACAGCATAGAAGCGAAATTTGGGCGATCCCTTCGCTTTGTCGTGCAACGCCGTCTGCAACTTCTGAACACTTGGTGGAGTTGTTAGGCTCATCGCCAATCCCTCGGTCCTTTGTTGCTTCTTGCGTTTCCTTTCAACTGAGGCTCCTTCCCTCTACCGGAGTTACCCGGAAGCTGTGAAGAAACCTCAATTAATAATGGGCTGAGGGTTGAGCATGAGTTTATTACGATTGCGTGAGTTGCTACTCGGCGAGTGTCTCGATCCTCTTCGATGTTCTCTTACTCTCTCAGCTCACGGCTGTTGTGCGTGGCTTGCTTAGGCGGATCCAAAACTGCAGGTTGTAGGTTAGGCAAGCCCACAGCATTTCCATCTGCACCTTCTTAAGGCCCCGCACATGGAACTGCCGCAGCCCCAGCTTGCTTTTAATCCAAGCATGCACGAACTCGGCGATGGGTCCGCGGCGGCGGTAGACAGCCTGAGCTTGCTCGGTGGCCATCTTCTCCCGGAATGCGTTCATCACCGGACTCTCCCTGCTGCGCACAATCGATCGGCTGTGCTTTTGATTGCCGCCGCAGCAGGCCGCTCGCAATGAGCAGTTTTTACAGTCCTCCGCGGCCGCTTTATATTTGAGATAGCTGATGCCGCTGCGCTCGTCACGGCCTTCGTAGAGCAACGGCTTGCCCGCAGGACAGATGTAGCGGTCCTGTTCAGCCTCATACACAAATTGCGTCGCCGCAAACCGCTGTTGGTTAATTCTGGCTTTGGCGGCGTTGTCCGCCAGGCTCCCCACGAAATCAATATTCTTCTCGGCCAGCTCCTGGATGTTTTCCCGGCTGGTGTAACCTGCGTCCGCCACCATCCGTAGCGGTTTTCGCCCGCACCGCTGTTCGATTTGCTCTGCCGCCGGCGCCAGTTGATGGCAGTCGTTCCCAGCCTGAGTGACATCCACGGCTACGATCAATCCGTGTTTTCCATCCGTCGATATCTGCGCGTTGTAACTCGGCGCAAAACCGCCGCCGGCCTGTTTCATCACACGCGCCTCGGGATCACTGGTGCTCGTGCGTGTCTCGCGTTTTTCTTCCGCCGTCTTCTTCGTCTCGCGCAACTTTTCCAGTTCCACCAAAGCCTGTTCCAACCGTTCTCGCTTTTCTCGTGACGCTCGCTCCCGCGCCGCTTGCTGGCGCCGATTCACCGCCGGCTCCGCCAGCGGGTCTCGCAACGCCTCCACCTGCAGTCGCGCTCGCTCCACATGTTCCCGCAGAGTCTTCTCGCGACGAAACGTCTTACCGCTCGCCTGAGCTTGAATCTTCGTCCCGTCTTGCATCACTTCTTCCAGAGTGATCAGGCCTTCCGCACTCAACACCCCCAGCAAATCGCTGAACAACTGATGCAACTCCTTCCCTTGCTCCACCCGGAAATCCGCCAACGTGTGATAGTTCACCGCTTCGATCCCCGTCAACCATTGAAATGCTGGATCGTATTCACACCGCCGCTCGATCTCTCGGGCCGATCCGATTCCACGGCTGTAGGCGTACACCCACAGGCTGATTAACAGTTGCGGATCAATCGCCGGCCGGCCGCCTTCCTCCGCGCTGCTCTCGATATTTTCGTAGAACCGGCGCAAGTCCAAGCGTCCGACCAACGTCCAGATAGCGCGTGCGGGATGGTCCTCGCTGATTAACTGCTCGACATCCACTGCGCGCCAGCTCATCTGTTGACGGTTCGCGTAGCGAATCAAAGGCTGCTTGCTGGTTGTATTTTCTTGGCTCATGCCGCGAGCTTACGGCAGAGTTTTTATTTTGCAAGGCTGAAATTCACGGGGTTTCTTCACAGCTTCCCGGCTTCATCAGTACTACGAGCCTCTCCGTCATCCCAAACGGCCCGGCCTGTCTCTCGCGAGTTGCCAGTTGATCCACACCGCGATCACCGCTGGGACTTCCCGTGTTGCGCTTGATCCACTTTGCTTACATGCCGTCGCCAATACCCCGGCAGGTCTGATGGAATTTATTCGCTCATACGATTCCATCAGCTTCGGCCTTCCCACGAATCGGGGCGGGTCGGCTCCTGCATTAACGGTTTCGGGGCCTGCTCAGCGTTCACTCACGTTACGGCCTGCACGCTCGCCAAGTCGCCTAGCGACCCTCTGCACCAGAGGCTTCAGCAGTTTCGTTGCCTCCACTACTGCTCTGATTGCTACCGGGTGGAGCGAACCAGTTCCCGGGCGGGGTACTCCCGCTGTGGACCAGCACCTTTCACGGCGCACCCGATTAAGCGCTAGCGTTTACCAGGATTAGCCTAAAAAAATACTACATCCGAGGGGCGCGCTCAGCATCCAACGGAAACCGGTCTGGTGATTTTCATTGACAGTTGAGAACACCACTTCGCCTTTGGAGAGGAGAACCCAATGCAACTTCAAAGCAACTACTTCACTGCTTATCACAACCTAAAGCTGACACGAGATGACAAAGGTGTGCTGGTTGCGGAGTTCCACAGCAACGGCGGGCCGCTCATTATGACCGCGCCAGCTCACACGGAATTTGTCGACGCCTTCTACCACATTGCGCAAGATCGAGCGAACAAGATCGTAATCCTCACGGGTGCCGGTGGGGAGTTCATTACTAATGTCGATTGGCCCTCCTTCGGCGATGTCGTCGATCCCGGCGTGTGGAGCCAAGTTCATGATGAAGGCGTTCAGGTTTTGGAAAATATAGCCAACATACGCGTTCCGGTCATCGCGGCGATTGAAGGGCGCGCCCATGTGCACTCCGACTACGCGCTACTTGCCAGCGTAATTGTGGCGGCGGAGGGCGCCACCTTCCAGGACGTGGCGCACTTCGCTGCGGGTGTTGCCCCGGGTGACGGAATCTTTACCACGTGGAGTTATCGCGCTGGAGCAGGACGAGCGGAGGCCTTCCTGCTGAACCCACAGCCGCTGGCGGCGCGTACCGCGCAAGAATGGGGCGTGGTTGCCGAAGTTGTGCCGAACGGTAAGGCGCTCAGTCGAGCGCGGGAATTGGCAGAGCTGTACCTGAAGGCTCCGGAAGTGACGCGCCGCAACACGCGAATCCACTTTATTCAACCATTGAAGGAGCGCATCGTGCGAGAAGTTGGCTACGGACTGTCGCTGGAAGGAGCATCGTCTGCCGCCCTCATGAAATCAATACAAGCCAAGAATGAACCTGTCGCTCGGAAAGGAAAAGGCGCATAACGAGGGCGAAAACATTTAATTGGCTGGCCCTTCCGAGTCCGTTCCGACATGTCGGGTTACACGACTTGTGCTTTTCGCGCTGATCCAGTTGTATGATTACAGCGTTTATTGCCCAAGTGCAGCCACGGTTGGCTTTCATTACTGCGTCGAACGCGGTTGCGGGATAACCTCCATGATTCCGACTACACGTCGAGTCGCGTTCGAAACTGCGTTGTGCCGCAAGAGCGCTTAGATTCGGGGCGTTACGTCGCCTCTGCGTCGCGCCTTCGCAAGGCGGCTCCTTGAGGGTCGGTGATTATATCGACCCACTTCGGGTCCGGTGAGGCATCAGCCTCGTAGTTGTCGTGCCAGTTCCACCACTTGTACGGCGGGGTCTGGGGGTAGCTCTCTGGCGAGTCCTCCCAGGATTCCTGACGGCCGAGCGCCGTCATATCGAGGTAGCTCCAGGTGGACCCCATCGCCTCGTCTCCGCGGCTGTTGATGAAGTACGTGCGGAACACCTTGTCGCCGTCGTGGATGAATGCATTGTGGCCGTGCCACTGGTCCACGCCGAAGTCGGTGTCGAAGCTATCTGTAATGGTGTACCAAGGCATCTTCCAGCCCATTCGTTTCTTCAAGCGCTCAATGTCCTTCTGTGACGCGTGCGAGGCGTACGCGAGCGTTGTGTCGCGGGCGTTCAGATGGGCCAGGTGGGCAACCTGATCGGCGCCCAGGGAGCAGCCGCGGCAAGCATGATCGGGCCAGCCGAAGACACTGGGCTCGAAGAAGGCGCGATAGACGACCAACTGCCGGCGACCCTCGAACAAATCGAGCAGACTTACCTTGCCCTTGGGTCCGTCGAACTCGTACTTCTTCTCGACTGCCATCCACGGCATCCGTCGACGCTCGGCGGCCAGTGCATCCCGGGAGCGGGTCAAGGCCTTCTCCTTCACGAGGAGCTGCTGGCGCGCAGCCTCCCACTCCTGCGCCGATACAATCGGGGGCGCGTTCTTTGGGAGTTGTCCTTTCGGGTGCTCCATTTCTCTCTTGATGGCTTTTGCCATTTTATTTCTCCTTCGTTTTCAGAAGACTGGGACGATGCGGCCTAAAGACTTTTCTAATCTTGCCGATGCACAGGGCCAGAATTCCTCCCATGGACCCCACTCCAGAGGCCATGGCAGCCGCACTTGCGATAACACACTGGACACATATTACCGTCCTCTGAGATTCTAAGCCGGGGCATGGGAGAAAAACATCAGGTTATCCCGGTATTCGACCATACTCAGTGGGTCCGAGGCATTTCGGCTCGCTACCGCATCCGCCGGTGAATTCGAAAGAAGCCAGGGGCTTCCGGCGGTCTCTAAGGACGGGTAAACCGGAAGTGATCAGGGCAGAAGACCCATTCTGCGAAGTCGGGACTGTCGCAGTCCACTTGGCTGTGTAGTCGCGGTGCCGGACAAGTGGATTCCGCACAAAGGTCTAAGTCTTCGTGTTCCACAAATCCGAAAACAATTTCACCGTCGCAGGGCCGAGAACCGACATTGTTTTCAAGAAATTGTTCAGGTCTTCGTCGCAGTTCACCAGAACTTTTTCGTGCGTGATGGACCTCGGAATTTTCGCGGTGAAAATAAAACCCGGTGGAGTCTTTAGGTTCCAGCCCTCAACCACAGACATAGCCGGGGTTCGGTACCATGTGTTATCGAGTTCCACGCATGGGAACTGAGTCGCGTAGTAACTGAGATAGTTGCGCTGGTGCAGTCCCTTCGGATAAAAACTGCCATACCAGCCGTCGGCTGGTGAAGGCACTGGTGCCGATAAGGATGTCTGTTATGCGCGGAATTTTACGCAAGAACACTTGGAATTTATCACGGTCAAGAACGGGGAGTTCTTTTTGTTAGCTTCCGCCGTCACCGCCCTTGGTTCCACATGTCCAAGAATAAATCGGGTCCGGGCGGTTGGCACTTGGGCGGTTACAAAATTCGCTGGTTAAATTAAAGGTGCTTTCGAAGGTAGTCAAAACCCAAATAGCCGAGCAAACCGGAAACGACGGCAATCACTAAATTAGTCACCGAGAAAATATCTTCAAAAGCGAAAAACAAGGTCTTCCCTTGGCCGTTGGCACGAGTGAACTCGCCCATCAAAAGATTGGAATAGAAAAGGAAGACTATGAAGCTAATCTCGACTATCGCCCTCCACGGAGATGTCAAACGTTTAGGCTGTTTGGGATTTGATGTCACAGGCTAACTATAGCAAAAGCCGCCGCTGAGTCGGGGCAGTGCCTGAGTAGGATTCAATCTATGCAACTTCTCCGTCCCGCCGTGTGTACGGTACCGGACACATGCTCACTCTAAAATGTGCTATCCGGTTGGTGATATCTAGCACAACCCGGGAGCTTTGTATGTCCGCTACAGGCCGTAGTCCAGACCGGGTTTCACGATACCCCATGCAAATTGAGTGTCCGCGATGTGGTCAGAAGATGATTGTGCATATCGGATTCAGCGACCCTAAAGACAATGAGATTGAATGTTTGGGATGTCACACCGCTATAATTCCGCTACTACCGGGACGAATTGTTGATGGGCCGTTCGCAGACTAGCCGCTGCACACCAAACACTGTCAAGAGCGAGAAATTCTTTTCGCTTCAATCGCCTCGGCAACCGCGAGCTTTCGGTTGACGTGTGGGGATGAACGAAGACCGCCAGATTCAAGTATGCAACGCCTTCCAGCAGACACACCGCATGTCGGGCAAGTAACCGAGGACAATTGCTTCGGGGTCAAGTCCTTCTTTTTCATCCCGAGATGGTCGGATACCGAACGAGTCATTGTGGGGCTAGATCTTCGCAAGACTGACAAGAAGCGCCGCTAGAATGTTGGCTAACTAAAACTGAATGGTTTCTCTGGACCTTGTTTTGCTTCAATCGCCTCAACCGCAGCGACTTTGTCGTTGATGTGTGGCTCTGGCGGCGAGTCACCTGAATGGAGAATGCAACTCGGCCCAGCGTACACTCCGCATATCGGACAAGGGACAGCGAAGAGTTGCTGCGAGGTGATGTCTTGCCTCAGCTGGAACAGGAGAGGGCGTTCTTCCGTTAAGATAACAGAGAGGACGCATGAGAAAAGGGCGAAAGCACTACACCGGAGAAGAGAAGGTTGCCATCCTGAGACGGCACTTGTTGGATAAAGTGCCGGTTTCTGATCTCTGTGAGGAGCATGGACTGCAGCCGACAGTGTTCTACCGCTGGCAGAAAGAGTTCTTCGAGAATGGCGCGGCCGCCTTCCAGGGCAAGGGCCGCCCGGACCATCAAGCCGAACAGCAACGGATCGAGTTCCTGGAAAAGAAGATCCACACCAAAGACGAGGTGTTGGCCGAATTGATGGCCGAACACATCGCTTTAAAAAAAAGTCTTGGGGAGCTCTGACCAAAGTGTGGGTGCCGCCAGATGTGCGGGACCTGGTGGTGGATTTTGTCCGGTGCTGGTCGGAAAAAACGGAGATCGGCACCGGACGATTCATCCACTGGCTGGGCGTGCGAGCCAGCAAGTTCTACGACTGGCGAGAGCGCTATGGGCACGTCAATGAGCACAACGGTTGGCTTCCCCGTGATTTCTGGCTGCAACCGTGGGAGAAGCAAGCCATCATCGGCTTCCACCGGGAACATCCCTTGGAAGGCTATCGACGACTGACGTTCATGATGCTGGACGCCGATGTTGTGGCCGTCAGCCCATCCAGCGTTTGGCGAGTGCTCCAACAAGCCGGATTGCTCTCCCGATGGAAGAGTAAGCCTTCGCGCAAGGGGAGCGGTTTCGAGCAACCACCGCATGCGCACCAGCATTGGCACATCGATGTTTCCTACATCAACGTGAGCGGCACGTTCTATTACCTGTGCAGCATTCTGGATGGCTATAGCCGTTCGATCGTTCATTGGGATCTGCGGGAATCGATGACGGAAGCGGAGATCGAAGTCATTTTGCAACGAGGGCGGGAGAAATATCCGGAAGCAAAACCCCGGATCATCTCCGACAACGGACCACAGTTCATTGCCAGGGATTTCAAGGAATTCATTCGCATCGCGGGGATGACCCACGTGCGAACCTCGCCCGGCTATCCGCAATCGAACGGGAAACTTGAACGCTGGCACAAATCGCTAAAAGCGGAGTGCATCAGGCCAGGTACACCGTTGACGAGAGAAGACGCGGTGCGTTTGATTCAAGCCTACGTGCATCACTACAACACCGTGCGCCTGCACAGCGCTATCGGCTACGTAACACCACACGATATGCTCGCCGGGCGACAGGCCGAGATCCACGCGGCACGCGATCGCAAGCTTGAGGAAGCGCGTCACCAACGGCAGCTCCGGCGGGAAGCGCGATCGCTGCTTGCACATTCTTCGAACACGACTACAATGACCTCGCCAGGTGAAACAGAAGCGGGCTCTGCAGGGATGCAACCATGCTGAGGGATAACCTGGTGGAGCTCATCGAACCGATGCTAAACAGCGCGGGAGCTAATCCTCTCGCGCTGACTCATCACCAGATACAAGCATCGGGCGGTAGACTCCCATGCCTTGAAAATCCCCGCCCCAAAGGGGCGGAATCTTCACTAACGGAAAACGTCACCTCTCCATTTCAGGCTGAGCCAACACAGTGAGGTCTTTCTTTTCCACCTTGAAATAATCTGATAGGGCGATGGATGGACTGTTCAATTTTGCACACTGGCACTTCTGGTTGCACAAATCACGCATCTACTGAAAACGGTCCGCCCACGATTGGTCCCGGCACGAGAGGAATCATAATGTGATGGCATTTGGGGCATTCGACCTCATTGTTGGCTGTATCCGGTGTCAACGCGATCTGCAAAAGCATTTTCTTGTGACACTCCGGGCACTCGATTCGCATGTGAACGCGACCAGAATCATGGTTTGACATAGCACCTCCGAAATGGGGCCTTTTCGCGGATACCTATTTTCTTAGCAAAACGGAGATTTTTCTGTCAAATGGATTTTTATTGCGGCGACGACGCTATCTGCCGACGATTTGCCCCAACTGCGAACACTTTGATTGTTTTGCTAGTCTGAAACATAGCGAAGGTCAGTCGTCACATACGAAACAACAGTTCCGCATTTCGGACAGGCGATTGTGGCTCCTGCGGGAATGTCCGGCTTTGGAGGAAAAAACAATTCGGATAAGTTTTTCTGCACGATTTGAGAATGTATGATCTTTGAATTGCACTTGGTACAGGTCAGAGCCCATGAAGCCATAACAAGAAATCCCAGGAACTCCTTTAGGCTGGCCGCTAGCTGGTTGCAGGGCAATACCCACAAAGCTGTAGCACCCAAGACAGTAAAGTCACGAAAAACCGACCAATGGGACTAAGCGAAGTAATTCTTTTGGCGTGGCAGACTGACTGAGGATTATCAAGCTGTTTTGGTATTTTCCATCGCGTGCTGTCCGAAGTATGTCTCTCCGCGCAGAACAGCGTCCATAGCATCTAGCAAGGTAAGCGCGACAGAGCCTTTTGTCACGAATCCCTCGGCTCCTGCTTCTTGTGCTGCGCGAATTATTCCGGGTCCGTCATGCATCGAGAGAATGATTATAGGAACCTTGGGCAGCACTTTCTTAATTTCCTTGGTTGCTGTCAGGCCGTCCATCGTTGGCATCGTGACATCTAAAATGATTTAGTCGGGGTTAAGCTGAAGCGCTTTCTCAACGGCCTCTTGGCCGTTAGAAGCTTCGGCACATACCTCGATATTCTCCCGAGTACCGAGCAGGGTGCACACGCCTTTCCGGACGACTTCGTGGTCATCGGCGACAATTATCCACATTAGGAACCTGGCACAGTCGGGGACTCACGCTGTTCAAGCCAGTCAACTTAGAACTACTTAAACGACCATACCAGAATCACTGTAGGTCAGCCTACGATGTAAAAGCTGGATTCAACCATCGATTCTGCTCAAGCGGATTTGGAGTTTATCTTGGCAATGACAGTTTTCGTAGGAAGATGCATCAGTCGGAATTCGTTCGTATTGTCTTTGGCGACTTCTTTCAGTTTCTTGATAGCGTCTTCGTGGCCTTTGACTGTGGCTTTCCAAATTAGCGCGCCATCGGGCAACACTTCAAAAGCATCATACTCGCGATTCATATTCACTTCCATCATGAGCGCCAAGTTCTAACTAAACTCAACGGATAACAGGGCACGCTGCTCACCAAACTGAATGAAGGATAAGTCCTTTGGATTCTCCTCTTATCGTGAGTCGCGAATCTCAAACAAGGCCAACCCGGTAAAAAATACTAGGCTGAGCTACTAGGGGGTCAGGTGAATACCTGAGGCTTATTCTGAGTCGGTTACAATCAGGCACAGGGCCATGGAGTGAGCATGAAAACTAAAACCGGCACGAATCGCGTGACTCGGAAAATGATAAACGACGCGCTACGGGAACGTGGACGGGAGGAGTCGTTGCGACCGGGCGACGGGTATTTTTATTTTGGCGGCGGTGAGGCAGTCAACTGGCTCACAAACTCGGTGAGAGTGCAGCGGATGTCCGATCTTACATTGGAAGAGTGGCTAGAAGAATTTGACAAGTTGTTGAAGATTGATAAGAAGCTGCATAAGTGGAAGTAAGTTGGGTGAGTCCACGGAGAGAATGGGCCGTCCAGGATGAACCGGGCGGCCCGGTCAATAAACTAGCGGCGAGGCGGTACTTCATCCCAGTACGGGACATAGCCGTAGTGCTTATAAATGCTGTTTCCCCAGACGGAATCAGCCATGTTCGGCCAATTGTCCTTGTTGAAGCCCGGAGCATTCTCCAGCAGCTTCTTGTCAACATTTAAGACGGCACGTTTTTCCGTCAAATTGAAACGGAAGGCATCCCACGGAATGGCAAAATACTTGTCACCCAATCCAAGAAAACCTCCGAATGATAATACTGCGTAAGCAATCCGACCAGCTCCAGCGTCGAGCACGAGGTCCTCGATTTTTCCGAGGTCTTCGTTTTGTGCGTTGACAACGTTGCTGCCGATCACTGTCTTTTTTGCGGCTACGATATCTGTATATCTTGCGGTTCTTGGTTCAACCATTTGGCCTCCTTAACTCAACTACTCCCTCAGCTTGAGCGGCCAACGGGTGGCAGAACTATCCGGTGATAGCTGTATTCGAGATCATTCAATTCGTCGATAGACGGAAAACCAAGACTCACTAGAGCGTTTGCGTTCCAGCACTCCCTTAGAGGTAAGTCCGAATCCGACCAGGGTCGGTCCACGATTTCTCAAAAATGCAGAAACAGTGCGAGTGCTTGCTGATACTTTGGATGAGGCATGGATACAGCACCTACCCTATAGCTTTCAGATTCTCGGTTGCTCAAGCTCAACACGTACTTGACCTTCCCAGCAATTAGGAGGCGACATGAAGAAACTATCCGCAGCAGTATTGGCACTTTCGATTGCGATTCTCGGAGATCCGGTTCTGATGCAGGGAAAATCTCAGGATACGACCCAAGATCAAAAGCCCGAATTGATGAACATCAGGGGCACCGTCAAGGCGGACGGCGACAAGATCGTGTTTGTCTCGGACGACGGCGGAAAATCTTGGGATGTCGTCAATCCCGGGACTTTGAAAGCCCATGTGGGACATCACGTCGAAATAAGCGCCCACGTGTATAAGGACAAGGGTCAAATCCACGTGATGAAAGTAACGATGCTTCAACAGTTGTAGCGGAGAAATGTCATCGGACGAAGAGCAATCCCACATCGGGCGGGAAAATAACATAGGCTCTGCAATCCTCGTTTAATTCAAGAAGTACCTGGCTACAGCAAAGACCTGATTACCGTGCACCGTCTGTGTGGTTAGCCTGATCGGGCCTCTGAATCACCCACGGAGATCAGGTGCTTGTCTGGACACAGGCACCTGGTCCTCCCCGAAACTACTTGTACTGATTAACTTTTCCATCCACGACGACCGCGATGTATTTTCCGTGCTCTAAAAACTGCATGACCTGTTTGCCTTCTCTTGCTAGTTTTGCCTACCTGGATTTGGTATTCGGATTCTGGTCAATCCCGCGCAGATCTCGGTCATCAAAACGAAAATCGATCTGCTTTAATTTGCTTTTCGCGGTCTGACGGACTGGCCAAGTTTCGCCGTCGAGATCGACGGTATCAGGGATTGTTGCCAGACGGAGACTAGGGTGGATTCGAACGACGCAGACGTGAGTCAAGGATACTTCACCAAAACATTTCTGGGGAAAGTCTGGTGGACGCAGAAAAATTTCAGGGACGCTATTTATTCGCTATCGCTCGGTCTTGACGGCAAACGAGACAGTCATAGCTGAACTGTCCCAGATTGCGCATTCGCACGAGCTTTTGGTCACGATCCCAATGGATTGAGCAATAAGGGCCTTCGGGCGTGCTCTCACGCATCACGAAATAGTGCGGGTCTCGATATGTGATCGTCTCCGTGGCTTCTGCGTCAACGTATCGAGGCCCTCGACGACCTGGATGCCTTCCTGTCAGGTGCGAAGGCAATTTGCTCTCGACTGGAGTCTGTAAATCTCAGCCTCTACAAGAGCATCCGTCGAGATATTCAGAGGGGTAAGGGCAGAACTAGTTTGCTCGAGTGTTCCTCTACTCAGCACGACTTCGGTGTCGCTCTCCTGCGGGGGTAGAGACGGGCCATCCCAGCGGTCAGAGTCATTTGCATGGCGATTCGCATCGATCCCAAGCCACTCCAACTGCTATATAGGAGCTCTGACCAACTTTTCTTCATATTCCACAAGAATTATGCTGTTGCCAATACCGCTATATAGGTCTATAGTCGGGCGCGTTTTGTATTTCGCGCACCGAGGTGGTCCCGATGACAATAAGTTTTTCTCCCCGTGCAATCAGACTAGTGCTTTCCATGTTGCTTACCAGCCTTTTGCTTCCGTTCTTTCTCACGCCTTTACTCAGCGCAGGCGAAAAGAACCAGGACGACAATCACCACGCTAAAATTGTTGGCGGATATTTTGAGGAATGGAGCATCTACTTCGCCGGCTACAACATCGCCAATCTCCAAGCCAATGGGGTTGCCGACCAACTCACTCACTTTACCTACGCCTTCGGCGATGCCACCCCAACCGGTTGCGCCATCGCAGACTCCTGGGCCGATTATCAATCCCCCTACCTTCCCAGCGTCAGTGGCGCGCCCTACACCGGCCCGCTCTACGGCAACTTTGCCGCTCTCCAGCAACTCAAGCAACTTCATCCCAATCTGAAGGTCCTGATTTCTCTTGTCGGGGCTCCCGCTTTCTCCGCGGCCGCAAGCACCGCCGCAGGCCGCCAAGCCATGGTCGCGAACTGCATCGACCTTTTTATCAACGGCAATCTCGCCCCCGGCATTTCCGCCGCGGGCGTTTTCGATGGCTTCGACATCGATTGGGAATTCCCTGCCGTCTCCGACACGCAGAACGCCACTCTCCTCATGCAGGAATTCCGCAAGCAGCTCGACGCATTGGGCAAAGCAAATGAGAAACACTACCTCCTCACCATGTTCGGTCCGGCGGGCCAGCAGAATTTTTCCAACATCCAGTTGGCGGAGGTGGCCAAGCAACTCGACTACTACAATGTCCAGGGATATGATTTTCACGGAACGTGGGAGACCTCAACCAACCACGCTTCGCCTGTGCTCGACGACAAGCAGGATCCCGACCGCGACGAAAATTTCTTCATCGAGTACACCATCAGCTCCTACCTCCATGCTGGAGTGCCTCCAGACAAACTCGTACTCGGTATTCCTACCTATGCTCGAGGCTGGACCGGCGTTCCTAGCGAAAATAATGGCCTCTACCAGACGTCCACGGCGGCAGCTCCCTTTCCCCCGACCGACTACCTTCAAACTCCGGGAGTGATCACGTATCTCACGCTCTCCGGGCTCACCGGGTTCACTCGTCATTTTGATTACCAAAGAATTGCCGTTTGGCTGTACGACTCCAACACGGAAACCTTTTGGTCCTACGACGATCCCGTCACCGTGTGGCTGAAGACAGGTTATGTGCGTGGACGTGTGCCGGGCGGCCTCGGTGGTGCGTTCGTTTGGGCTCTCAAAGATGACGACGCCAACGGCACGATAGTAAAAACCATGGCCGCAGGGCTGCACTAACCGATTTGCGGCGACCATCCCGGGGCTTCTCTTCGTACAGGCGCAGCACCGTTGCCCCACTACCGCACACATGTTGTGCGCACGGGCCCAAGAGCTGGATCTAGTACATGGTTTGGGGGGTCGGCACCCTATAGGCGGATTTTGCAACTTAAAATGAGTATATCCGTATGCATCCTCACCGCGCTTCTTGCCCGGAAAGCATCCGCTCCTCAGGTAACCAGGTTGATTACGAGTTAGTGCAAAAACCTACCTTCTAGCCTCCTCTAAACATACGACATCTCACGACATTCTCGCGAAGACCATCTCTGTCGTGCTTTGTCGCTTGAATGGCAATCGGTTTTGCGCGGATGCTGCGATGGCCTTGTGGTGCCATCCCGAGTGCGGGAGCTCATGTAGGGAAAGGATTGTGACGATGACCATGAAAACTTCTGTTGTTGTGGTTGCGAACCGGCTGCGGAGTGTTTCTCGGCAGTGGCTGGCGGGCTCAGTGCTCTTGAGCTTGCTCAGTTGGCTGGGAGGCCCCACGCCGGCTGCCGCGCAGTCGCCATGGAAAGACAGACGAGATCTGCGCGTGATGACCTACAACGTAAATGAAGGCACGGACTTCCTACAGATCCAAGCGGCGACGGACCTGAATTCGTTCCTTGTCGCTGTGGGACAGACGATCAAGCAGGTGCGTGGAACCAATCCTGCAGCGCGTATGCGAGCAGTCGCAAAACAGATTATCGACGCTGATCCTACATTAGTAAGTCTGGAAGAATTGGACGAGTGGTACACGTCGTCATTTAATCCAGCTACGGGCGCCTGCGGTTCGCCAACTCTGGAATTTGCCATGCTTCAAGAGCTTCAGGACGCCCTGGCCGCACAAGGAGCGCACTATACGGTCGCCGAGGAAGCGCAGCAGTACGCGTTCCCCCTGATACCAGGTTTCATCCCTCCAAGCACGTATCTATGCGTGTCGGTAGTCAATCATGTGGCGATTCTAGCGCGCACCGATCTCGAGCCGGAGAGATTTCATTGGAGCAATCCCCAATCGTCCCAATATGCCACCGTACTGCAGTTCCCTTCACCGATTGGGCTACTGCCGCTGCCGCGAGCCTGGGTGTCAGTAGACGCCACTTTCGGTCACAAGGCATTTCGATACATCGGGACGCATCTGGAGTCCGTGGTTCCAGCCATCCGCGAAGCGCAAGGAGCCGAGCTGCGCGCCGGTCCGGCAAACACCTCGCTGCCCGTGATTCTTGCTATGGACTCAAATGCACAAGCGGCGCCTCTACCGCAGGACCCGACCTACATGGACTTCATTGCAGCGGGCTACGACGATGGCTGGGCGGAGAACTTTCCGCTTGTTCCGGGGCTCACCTGTTGCCAGGACGAGGCCGATAACAATCCCGTATCGCAGCTCTATCAACGCATCGACCTAATTCTGACCTTGGGGGACGTCAAAGTACGAGACATTGCACTGTTCGGCGCGGATCCCAGAGAGCGAATCATTGACGGACTGTGGCCATCGGATCATGCCGGAGTTGCCGCGCACGTGTTGGTCGAACGGGAGTAGCACGACCACTGGACAGGAAGTGCTGCTATTGCGCCGGGATTCCGCCTGCCTCCGGGGAGTCCTGGCGCACAGTTTAGTGCGCGCCGATATCTGCGAGGAGCCGCGCAAAGCGAGGATCGGAACGAAGCGGATCAGCCACGGGCTCGCTACCAAGATAAACGAGCCGGTCGTTGCGCTCAGTGTAGGAACGATCACGCCAGTCGAGACCCGTGCGGTTTTCACCGTGGCCGGTGTAAATAGCAGCGACGTAAAGCGAGGAACCAAAGTGCGACGGCACGAGGTGCTTGAGATGGTCAAATCTACCCAAGCAGACACTTCGTCCCGCTAGGTCGGCCAACCTGACGGGCCCTTTACCATTGAGGTTCAATTCCACTCTCTCATTACGGCGTTAATCATGAGCTAGAGAGCCGCAGGTTTCGCCAGCGAATAAGAGACGTGCTCTGTCGCCAGCCCTTGGAGACGGCTGTCCCAAAACTGCTCGTCTGTACAGATGACTGTGCGCTTTGCGCGGGGTAGCGTGGTAAGCGGAGCTCGGACTGTAACCTGCAGATTTTCGGAATACCCTATGCGGAACCTTCGAAACGTATTGCTTGTGATGGCGTTCGGTGCGATGCCGCTGGTCAAAGCAGCGCAACAGCCGACGACAGAGAGCCAAATAGTGGGCAGAATTGTGAACCGGGAATGGGAAGAAATGCAATTAATCCGTCAATTCTCTCCCGTGGTGGAAACGTATATCCAACATTTCCGCGAAGATAAGCATCTGGGTGCAGTGCCGGACGGCGACAAGTATCTTCTCGGCCGTGCCGATTTTTCGCGTGGCGTTGAGGTCATCTCTCTGAATGATACGGAGAATAAGAACAAGAATTTTTTCGGATCCATGGGGAATTTCATTGCGTTCGGGAAGCAGTATGTACCTGCTGGTTTCTTGCAGATGGTCTTCATTGACACCGAAGGGTTCAACCAAGGGAACTACAAGTTCACCTACGTCCGCCGTGAATTCCTGGGCGAGGTCCGTTGCCTCGTCTTTGATATGACGCCGTTGCCCAAGACCGGCAAAGCACGATTTGTTGGTCGGATTTGGGTAGAGGATCAGGATTATTCCATCGTGCGTTTCAACGGCAGCTTCGGCCCCGCGTCTTTAACCAGCAACTACTTCAGTTTCGACAGCTGGCGGGTGAATGCCGGAAAGAAGCAATGGCTTCCAGCTTTCATCTACAGCCAGCAAGGCGATTTTCAAGACGCACAAACGAAGAACATGGCGTTTAAGCCATTCAAGGCGCAGACGCGACTTTGGGGCTATTCCACTGGCAGTGAGGGGAAAAGGCAAGAGCTGACCACGGTTCTAATGGAAACACCAGTGAAGGAACAGGCTGAGAAAGCGGACGACCTCTCGCCTCTCCTCGCCGAGCGTTCCTGGGCCCGCCAGGCCGAGGACAACGTCATGGAAAGCATGGAGCGGCTAGGGTTGATGGCGCCGCACGGGGACGTTGACAAGGTGCTCGAGACGGTGGTCAACAATCTCGAGGTCACGAATGACCTCGACATCCAACCCGAGGTCCGCTGCCGCGTGCTAATGACTTCAACTCTAGAGTCTTTCACGTTCGGGCATACTATCGTGCTCAGCCGTGGACTGATTGATGTGCTCCCAGACGAGGCTAGCCTCGCGGCGATCATCGCGCACGAGCTTAGTCACGTATTGCTGGGGCATCCCATGGACACGCAATTCGGATTCCTCAATCACTTGCGATTTGACCAGAAGGAAACCTTCAGCCACTTTGGCTTCAGCCGCACACATGAAGAAGAGCAGGCGGCGAACCAAAAGGGGGCCGAACTACTGAACAAATCGCCCTACAAGGATCAAACGGGGAACGCTCGGCTCTTCCTCCAAACGCTGAAGGACCGGTCTAAGGATATTCCCAACCTGATCAGTCCTCACCTGGGCGACCGGGTCGCGACGAATTTGGCCATCGCCTCCGAGTCGTCCGCGAAGTCCCCGGCCGAAAAACCGGCTGCGAACTTCATCGCTGCACTGCCGCTCGGCAGTCGAGTCAAAATCGAACCCTGGAGTGGCCGCTTGCAGATGCTTAAGTCCAAGCCGGTGAGCGGGGTGGCTGAGTACGAGAAAATACCGTTCGAGGTCACTCCATTCGTTATATTTCTCACCCGCCAAGGGGACTCTTCATACGCAGAAGTGGTTGGCGCAGCGTCTGTCCAACCAGAGGCAAATACAAAACCGTAGTCTTTGTCGAGACCTTCGACATCTATTTCCTACTGCGAGCCGCCCTCCAAGCAGAAGCGGCCAGACCTGTTCGACGCGGCCAGGGAGAAAAGCGTCGACGTATTGAGAAGGCCCGCGTAATCGGAAACTCGAAATCGACATGGACGGTTAGCGGGTTACAAGGGTCATCGAGACGCGTGCTAATACACATGCCAAACTTCATGCCAAAAGTAGCCAGTGGCGCCTCTCATACGCATGTCGCCGCTATCTATTTTGCGAATGCTCCCCTGGCTCTACGGAGCTTGTCTTTGTCTTTCGTGTTCTGGCTGTGAAGTCACAACTCTTTCTTCAGAGCGTCGTGAAGTTCTTTTAGCCCCTCAGGGCGCTGCCGGGCAAACGACCAACCTGCGAAGAGGCGTGCAGCACCCTCCGCTTGTGTGGGACTCAACTTGTTGGATCGTGTGGCCGAAATGATATCGATCGTTGAATAGTCGAGAAGAAGATTCTCGGCAGCGCTCCCATAGGATGGGAACCCTGACCAAGGTCCAGATCCAGAACCGAACCATTCAAGCAAGGCAAGGACGCGTTCACCTCGGTCCGGCATGCTGCATTCAAGTTCTGACCGGAGCGGATCAATATCGACTGTCTCGATTCAAGCAAGGCGCTCGACCACAATGCCCCAAGCGCTTTCGGCATGGCGGCTAGCCATCTTTCCCAATCCTTTTTGTTCCGCGCTTGCTGAGAACGCATGCCCTCAACTTCTAGTCTCGGCCCCGATATCCGGCGGTCATCAAACCATTAAAGCCATTTCTCGGTGTCAGCTATGCGCACGTCGCTACCCCACAACGAGCAGCGAATCGATAGACCGTGGTGATTTGTTATCTCTACACGTTGGCGGGCCACGCTCGTAGACATAGATCGCTGGCGTGCCAATACACATACAGTGAAACCATTCTGCCGGCGGAATCAGTGCCAAACTCTCCCAAAGGTCGTCCAAGTCCTTCTTGTCAGTCGACTCAAAGAGGATTGTTGACCCCTTCGTTGGACTGGTCTTAACGACAATCTTGTCAGCGTGGGTAAGGATTTGGCGAAGGTCCTCAGGCACGACTTTTTTTCGTCGGTCATGGGATCACATTATTACCGGTTGTTTTTCTAAGCAAACCGAATCTTCATTCTTGAAGTTCATCCCTTAATCGATACCAGCCGCCGGTCGCCATGAAGTCGAGGTGAACTTGCGTCGAGCACTAGCCACAACCAGCAACTGTTCCCCCCACTTCTCGCTTTGAGTTCTATTGGACTCGACCAGTGCACGGACTGGTTGTGGCGCCTCTCTTGCGGCACAGGCTTGCGGAGCAGCCGACAACGATTGCTGAGCCAAGTATCAATCTCATGCTTGAATGCACAGACCGTGCCTGCCTTCGCGTGAAATTGTCGATGGACCGGTAACCCCTCACGTATCTCCCAACGCTGCACAGTGCGAACTTGCCGGCTCAAGTAGACGGCAATTTCCTTCCATGAGACGAGCCGACCACTACGAGCTTCTAATGGCGATTGCGTATTCAATTTCATCTTGTTGTATATAGTCAGCATTCGCTTCCGTGCCTCCCATAATCAATGCTCCGATAATGCAGGGGTTATTCGAAGCGCTTCGCAGTGGCAGTGGCGCAGGCTTGGCGATAGGCGGCGCCGGTAGTGTCGGCAAATGTAATCTGGGCGTCGGCGGTCCATTCGTCAGGGCCATTATTGAACTCAATCGTTTGCGTGATGGTTTGTGTTCCTGCCATGAAGCCAGGAGGAGGGAGTGGCGTTGTGGTGAAATTGATAAAGGCTATGCTCTTGGCCAAGTAGGAGTGGTGGCCCTGGAACTCCCAAATGCCGTGTCCAGTGCCCCGTTGACCGACGGCAAAGGACGGATTCGTAGTGTCCTCGATCATCGTTTCCCCGTCCGCGAACGTCAACAGCGAAGCAAAGGAGGAGCCTACTGTGGTGCCTGAGCAATTGTTCAGTTGCACTGTCACAAGCCAGGTCCCTATAAGTTCGTGTTCATTATGCGGAGTCCAAGCAGCGGCGCGCCAGCCGATGGAGAGCACCAGCGCGAGTACCACGGCGATCGACAAAATCACTTTCTTAATAAGTCCCGAGCTCATGAATTTTTCCTCCTGATAAATGACAATTTTCTCAGCGAAGCTCTCCACTCTTGGCCATCTCTCGGACTTGGCCATTGTCTTCAGAACAACTGCGAAATTGCTACGAAGCGGGAGTCTCATCTCAACCGCAATTGCGGTTGCGCCGACAATGGATCAGGTGAAAATGCAGGTCAATGGACGGGGTCTGAAATGTCTGTGGCCCGCCAAGTGCCGATTTCGCAGCGACTTAGAGCCGCGTGTGGCGCGTCTTGCCGGGAGAAACGGTGCTAAACTGGCCCAGCTTTCCTGCTCCCTGAGGTGCTGCAGTGCCTTCAGAGACGTCTCCCATCTATCGCTTCGGGATGTTCGAGCTCGATCCTCGCAATAGCGAGCTTCGCAAGAGTGGGGTGAAGCTGAAGCTGCAGGACCAGCCTTATCAGGTGCTCCTCAAACTGCTTGAGCACCGCGGAGAATTGGTCAGTCGGGAAGTGTTGCGCTCCACCCTCTGGCCCGCAGACACCTTTGTCGATTTTGAAACTGGCTTGAACACCGCGGTCAAACGCCTGCGCGAAACGCTTGGCGATTCCGCCGACAACCCAACCTTCATCGAGACAGTTCCCCGGCGGGGCTACAAATTTATGGCGCCGGTTGGAATGTCGATAAGCGAGGAGAGCAAAACTCTTGGTCCCGCCGGCCAGTTGGAATTACCCCGAGAGAAAAACCTCCTGAAGCGTGCCAGCGTACTCATCAGCGTTGCAGCCGTGGTATTGGCACTGGTAGTGATAGGCGTGGCCCTCTGGTACGGTCAACCGCGGCCGCCGACCGTCACGAACGTGGTTCGAATCACCAATGACGGCAAAGCTAAAATCCCAATGAATTCGCCTGTCACAGACGGCGTCCACCTCTATTTCATTGAAGGGGAGCCATGGACTTCGGGATCGGGAATCGCACAGATGTCAGCCACGGGAGGAGAGACCTCATGGATCACACCTGCTCTCAAGGAAGTTTTGGCCATTTATAGCATGTCGCCGGATCGCTCGGAATTGTTGGTTGTTAAAGGAGTGGCCGTAGGTTCCGACAATGCGGGTGAAGTTTGGGCGCAGCCATTACCTGCGGGAGCGCCACATCGTGTGGGAAACATCCTCTCGACGGCGGCATGTTGGACCCCAGATGGGAACCATATTGTGTACGCGTATGAGCGCGCCGTCATGATTGCGAACAAGGATGGAAGCGAGCCTCGCGAACTGGTAAAGGTTCCAGGAGTCGCCCGCGCGCTTCGGTTCTCGCCGGACGGCCGGCGAATCCGCTTTTGGGTGATTCAGCCTCCAGAAATGGAATCCGGCGCAATTTGGGAGATGAACGTGGACGGGAAGAATCTCCACGCGCTCTTTGCTGACTGGAAAGAATCTCCTTTCCAATGTTGTGGAAATTGGTCTCCGGGCGGCGATTACTATTATTTTGAGGCCGGACGCGGCAATGGTCAAGCGATCTGGGTGGTGCCGGAACGCAGTTCCCTATTTGGCAAGAATACCGCCAAACCTTCGCTCCTGCTTTCCGGGCCGCTGCGTTTCAGTGCACCAGTTCCCAGCGGCGATGGAAAGAGATTATTTGTCGTAGGCGAGGAGCGCCGCGTGGAACTTTTCCGATATGACCTGAAAGGGGGGCACTTCGATTCCTATCTTAAGGGTCTCTCCGCCGGATCAATCGATTTTTCATTTGATGGGAAGTGGATGGCTTACGTTTCCTATCCCGACATGACTCTGTGGCGAAGCCGATTGGATGGAAGCGAGAGGATGCAGCTCACGTTGCCTCCGGTGCGAGCTTATGAACCGCGTTGGTCGCCTGACGGCTCCAAGATTGTATTCCTGGATGTGCAGTTCCACCGTCCTTGGAAAATCAGCCTGATTTCTGCCACTGGAGGCGGTAGCCCGGAGTTGCTTGTGCCAGGAAACGCCGAAAAATCCGAATCGGACCCGACATGGATGCCTAACGGCAAGTCCATCGTCTTTGGAAAATCGGAAGAAATTGACAAGGTCCGCATGGCGATTTACTCGCTGGACCTGAACACCAGGACCATTTCGCAGGTGCCCGACTCCCATGAATTGTTCTCGCCGAGAGTATCGCGCGACGGCCGCTACATCTGCGCCCTTAAAAAGGGTCAGACGGAATTAATGCTGTTCGACACAAACACGAATCATTGGTCAAGCGTGGGGGAAGGAGAACAGCTCAGCTACAACGAGTGGTCACACGATGGAAAATATGTGTACATGCGGGAAACCAAGGGAGGTGCGGCGGAAGTGGTTCGCGTAAGAATAAGAGATGGCGTATTGGAAGACGTTTTTAGCCTAAGGGATTTTCCGCAGGTCATTGACATGTTCGCCGGATGGATAGGACTGACGCCGGATGATGCGCCTCTCTTGATGCGTGATCGCAGCCTGCAAGAGATTTACGCGTTAGACTTGCACTTTCCGTGAAGATACATCAAGACCGTTCCCTCATGCCACAATCGGAAGGCAGAATTCGAAGAAGCGAACGGTGTAAATCGGGCCCCCGGCACCATCCTTCAGAAATATCCCCTGCCCAAGGCGATGCCTTCGCCCCAATCAAAATAATCGCGTGTAATTGTTCAGTGAGATTGCGATGTAGGCGGTAGCGAAAAGGCATACAGAATGTCTTGCACGGCAAAGATCAAATATTGCCGCCCGTCGAGCTGGTAAGTCATCGGAGAAGCATCCAACTTGCCGCCCAAATTCAAGTGCCACAAACTTTTGCCGGTAGCAGGATCGAGCGCCAGCAAATTACCCGAGTTATCTGCGCTGAATAGCAAATGCCCCGCGGTCGTTAAAATCCCTGCGATGCTCTCGCCGTCACCGAGCTCATGGTTCCAAACAACTTTTCCAGTGCGATAATCAAGAGCGCGCAGCGTGGAATTGGCCCACAGGTTGCGGTCGCGCCCTCCCCACCCCTCCGCCTTACCCTCCACGGTATTGTAAAAAATGCTGAAGAGGCGCCGGGCGTTCACGTAGAAAAGTCCAGTCTGCGGATTAAAGCTCGGCGCCATCCAATTCGTCGAGCCGTCGGATCCTGGTTCAACGAGCGCCCCGTCCGGAGTCGGCGTGGCTTCGGCCTTGGCGATCGGGCGTCCTCGCGAGTCAACACCGGAGGCCCAAGTCTGGTCTATAAATTCAGAAGTGACCAGATGCTCTCCCGTCGCCCGATCCAGCACAAAGAAAAATCCATTGCGGCTGGCTTGCGCGAGCAGCTTACGCGGTTTGCCTTTGAATTCAGCGTCGAACAACACCGGTGTCTCGACGGCATCCCAGTCGTGCACGTCGTGTGGCGACGGTTGAAAATACCAAGCGAGTTTGCCCGTGTCCGGATTCAAAGCGACAATCGAGCAGGTGTAAAGATTGTCGCCAGGCCGCCCTTCGCCTGCTAGCACAGGATTCGGATTGCCTGTGCCCCAATAGAGCAGATTGAGATCAGGATCGTACGTTCCAGTCATCCAGGTCATGCCGCCACCATGCTTGATGGCGTCGCCATCTTTCGGCCACGTTTCGGAACCCGGTTGGCCGGGCTCCGGCTCGGTGTTCCAGCGCCATTGGATTTTTCCAGTCTCCGGATCGAGCGCTTCGAGAAAACCAGGAATGTCCGTAACGTCCCCCGAAACGCCCACAATCACGTGGTCGCGTATAACCATCGGCGCCATCGTCGAGAAATATTCGAGTTTCGAGTCGGCAAGCTCCACAATCCAGCGCACACTCCCATCCTTTGCATCGAGGCAGACCAAATGAGCGTCGGGAGTCGTGAAGTAGAGCCAATTTTTGTACATCGCGAGCCCGCGATGGCCAATGTGATCGCCTTCGGATTTTCGCTCGTAATGCCATATCCTGCGCCCGTAACGGGCATCCACGGCCCAAACATTGTCCGGCACGGAGAAATAAAGGATTCCGTTCACTTCGAGCGGAGTCGATTTGATCGCTGCACCGCGAGTCTGAAAAGCCCATGCAAGGGTGAGCGCGCTAATATTTCCCGAGTTGATTTGATCTAGCGTGCTGTAGCGTCTGCCGGAATAATCGCCGTTGTACGTTGGCCAGGTATCTGTAGGAGCCTTGAGCAGCGCCGCGGGATCGAGTACCTGAGCCGAAGCGAAGGCCGGGCCCAGTCCCAGAGCAAGAAACGAAAATAAGAGAGAAGCGCTGGCCCGTTTCGCATCGAAAGGAAAGCCGGCGCAACTGCCCAGGCAATTCATGCAGTCGCGCGCGACCTTAGCCACTCCACGGAAATTAGGAAGCATTCCGGCTCCTGTCCTATGACTTGCGCTCCTGATTCCCTACTTCAAAGTTTCCAAATATGCGAAGAGGTTGTGAACATCAGCTTGCGTGAGCTTGCCCAGCAATTCACGATGGGCCGCAAGGGCATCCTGCAATTCCACCTTCACATGTTCACGCGAGAAAGACCGGTACCCACCCGAACCGTCGCGCAGCGAAACCATAAACTCGTCGACATGCTCGAGCGGCCCCTTGATTTGTTCGCCAGAAGGAAGCGTTACGACAACCGTTGTATGGTGACCCTCGGGATAAAGCATATGGGCTTCGAGATCGATGGGCGGGTACTTGGCAGCGACCTTTTCGAGATCGCCCGTTGGAGAATGGCATTTGTTGCAGCCACCACTCCCATTGAAGAACGCTTTACCGGCCTCGGCATTGCCCGTGAGCAGCTTCTCCACTGGATAACCGCTCGGGACTCCGTTCGAACTGAGTGCTTCAGCGGCACGCGCGTGAAGAAATGCTGCGATATCGCTCACTTGCGCATCCGTTAGCGGCATCGCCGGCATGCCCTTATCTGGCCTGCCGTGACGAATCACATCACCGATGAGGTCGCCCTTGACGTCGTGCGCAACAAGCGGCGAACGGACAAGGTCAGGCCCGCGAGCGCCCGTCGCATCAGGTCCGTGACAAAATCCGCAGGATTGCTCGAATTGTTTGTGCCCGCGCTCGATGGCAGGATCTGCAATATCTGATCGTTGTTGCCATGCCAGCGAGTTTGCCACCGCAATGAGAAAAACGATCGCCATCAACAGAGTCGAAGTCATGGCAACTCGCTTCACCAAGAGAAAAGCCTTATAGCGCATCGTCAGCATTCGCCTCGCGAATTGTGGATTCTAGCATTGTGTCTTGCGAAGTGCATCCGTGCGGTCAACGGCCGTCGCCCGTATTGCTTAACGCGCCTGGCTTGTCGAGTGAGTCCGTGGCAGCAACCCCGGTAATAAGTCGTGCGCCGCGGCTAAATGTCAGATATTCAAATCCCCACTGCACAAAAACGAGCACTCGGCTCTGAAATTCCACGATGTAAATTAGGTGGACGAAAAGCCATGTAAACCATGCGAACACACCCGCTAAATGAAAACCAAATATATTGGCAACGGCTGCGGCCCGCCCAATCACAGCCATGTCTCCCTTATTGAAATAGTGAAATGGCTTCGTGTCTTTCTTCCCTTTCAAGCGCCCGCGAATCGTCTTCGCCGCGTAAGCTCCGCCCTGAATGGCCACTTGTGCGACACCTGGCAGTGGTTTCCCATCCTCACCTAGGGATAGTGCGAGGTCGCCGACAATAAATATGTCCGGGTAGCCGGCAACAGTGAGGTCAGGATTGACTTTGATGCGCCCGCTGCGGTCCGTCTCCGCGTGAGTGCGCTCGGCAAGTGTTCGGCCGAATGCGTTGGTTGTGACGCCGCCGGCCCACAGCACGGTTTTTGCGGGCAGGCTTTTTGACTCGTCGCCGGATTTGTACGTGACGCCATCCGCATCGATGGCCGTAACCATCACTCCCTTTTTCACTTCGACCCCAAGCCGTGATACAAGTTTTTCCGCTTTCGCCGATAGATCCTCAGGAAAAGTGGCGAGCACGCGTGGCCCGCCCTCCATAAGAATAATGCGCGCCTCTCGCGGATTGATCCGGCGAAAATCATTCTTAAGCGTTTCGTTTGCAATCTCGGCGAGCGCACCGGCCAGCTCCATACCGGTTGCTCCCGCGCCAACAATCACAAACGTGAGCCACGCACGTGCGTCTTCCTCATTTGTCGAACGTTCCGCGCATTCAAATGCATAGAGAATTTTGTGCCGGATCGCGGTAGCTTCTTCGACGGACTTCAGGCTCGGCGCCCACTCGCGCCATGCATCGTTGCCATAGTAAGAGGTCTGTGAGCCGGTCGCTACAATCAGCGAATCGTACGGAAAAACGCCGCCGTCGCGCAAAGTCACGCGTTTCGCATCGGGATCAATATCAGCGGCTTCGCCAAGCAGAACTTGTGTATTCTTTTGCTTACTCAGAACTCCGCGTAACGGAGCAGCAATCTCGCCCGGTGAGAGCGATCCTGTGGCGACCTGATACATCAGCGGCTGAAAAAGATGAAAATTACGCCGGTCAATCAAGGTAACATCCACCGGCGCGCGCTTGAGTTTCTGCGCGGCATTCAAGCCGCCAAATCCGCCGCCGAGAATTACGACGCGGTGCTTTTCTTCCATTCTGACCGCCCCCGAGAACGCAACCCGGTTCTCCCTATCATCATCTCACCTAGCATGAATTTCTCAATTACGATGCTCGGTCAGCTCGTTGAGGCACGAGGTTTTTCTGCGCACAGCTGACATGAAGACAAAAACAATTTCCAAAACGCCGAACCGCGAGCAAATAGAGCGCAACACTCTGCGCCTTCTCTGCTCAGTACTCGTGAAACCCGGCACGCGGCTGGAAATCTGCCGGCTTCTGCACTCTTACAACTTCCTCGATCCTCTGCGCAGAACTGTCTTTGAGGAAGTTCAAGCCGCTGGCGTGCTCAGCTCGAAACAATTGCGCGCATCGCTCTCGCAACGCATGATCAGTCGCGGTTTCCTCGATTTCAATTTGGAGAAACTGCTTGCCCCAAAACTAGCGAGCGAGGCTGAAATCGAACAATTGTTCGAGAGCACGTTACTCCTGCTGAAGCTGGGCGGGGCCGACGAGCCAACCATTTTTGCCTCCGAGGACGATGTCGAAAACTAGCTTTCGTGTATTGACGGCTGTCGAGGCCCTCAGTCTAACGGCATACATTGCCTGGTACATCTGGCAACTTCAAAGTACGCGGCCCAATTCCTGGATCGTCTTCCTCGTCTGGCTTTTAGTAAGCATCGCAATCCATCGTGACACTCCCAAAACTCTCGGCTGGAGGGCCGACAACCTTTGGCCAGCGACACGCCAAGGGCTGAAGATTTTCGCAGTCTTCGTGATTGCGACTTGCCTCGCCGCTTTGTGGCTTGGCGCTTATCATCGCTTGCCGCTTCATTTAACCCAGTGGCGGCACTTCTCCGGCTACTTCGCGTTCTGCCTGTTGCAGCAGGTAGCGCTCAATTCTTATTTAACGAACCGGCTCCTCTATGCGTTTGAGCAACCTCGCATAACCGCGCTGGTAGCCGGCGCCCTTTTCGCCGCTCTCCATTGGCCGAACCCAGTTCTCGTCCCGTTCACATTCCTCGGTGGAACAGCAATGAGCTGGCTCTTCAGTCGAGAACGCAACGTTATCCCTCTCACCGTGGGACAAGCCATTCTGGGCGCGCTTGTATGGTGGGCCTTCCCGGTAACGTGGCATCACGGAATGCGCGTTGGGCCGGGCTACTACTCGTTTCACCTCTAGAATCTAGAGGCTTTGCGCTTCGGCCCGCGTCTCGCAGCGGCTACAAATTCAAGTGATCGTACTTCCCTTCTGTTTTTAGTGAGCCAGTTTTTCGAGACGAAGCCTTTCCAGGCTTTCCCCACACGCCGGGAATAATCAATGAACATTTCGGACAAGCGCCTTCGATAAGACGATTCTCCAGCACATCATGCCAGGAACGGCGCATCAACAACTCCCCACACTTAGGGCAGGACGTGTTCGCGCCGTCGCTAAAGATATTCCCCTCGTAAACGTAGTGAAGCCCCGTTTCGCGAGCAATAGCGCGAGCCCGATGAAGAGTCTCCGGAGGCGTACGAGGCTTATCCTGCAGCTTAAAGTCCGGATGGAACGCCGTAAAATGCAAAGGCACGTCCGGCCCCAGATGCGTCAAAATCCACTCCGAAAGCCTCCGCGTTTCCCCAGGATCATCACTTAGGGTAGGAATCATCAGGTTGGTAATTTCAAACCACACTTTCGTCTCGTTCTTCAGCCATTCCAGAGTCTCAAGCACCGGCTGCAAATGCGTCAGCGTAATCTTCCCGTAGAAGCCTTCCGTGAACGCTTTGAGATCGATATTTGCCGCGTCGATGTGATCGTAAATGTCGTGAAACGCCTCGTAAGTAATGTAGCCATTCGAAACCATCACCGTCTTCAGCCCGTATTCCTTCGCCGCCTTGCAAATATCGATGACGTATTCGCCCCAAATGGTCGGCTCGTTGTAGGTAAACGCCAGCGAATCGCAGCCATGTTGAAGTGCCAGCCAAGGCACATCTTCCGGCACAATATGCTGCGAACGCACTTGATCCTGTCGCGATTTGGAGATGTCCCAGTTCTGGCAAAAAAAGCAGCCCATGTTGCAGCCAGCCGTACCCATACTGAAGACACGCGTCCCCGGCAGGAAATGATTCAGCGGTTTTTTCTCAATGGGATCGACTTGCAGCGCCGCAGGCGCGCCGTAACCCAGGCTATAAAGTTTTCCGCCTTGATTGACGCGAATGAAGCAAAATCCCGATTGTCCCGAGTGAATATGGCAGTGCCGAGGACAAAGATAGCAGTGGACGCGCCCGCCAGCTTCCGGCTCCCACCAGCGTCCTTCGTGCAACTCGTCAGTTTTCTGGAGGATCTTCAGCTCACTCATAAACCGATCCTCCTTCCATTCAAATCATACGCCTCCCCGCCGTCGAGAGGTCCATTTGTGCTTTTGAAGATTGCGTGCGGGCAGCGAGTAAGAGGAGTGTTTCAGGCGTGATGCCGAATGCGTCGCTGGACTCGTCGCCGTTCGGCAGCCCAGTCCACAAAATTCATCATGTTCGATCTATATTTCCAGGAAAGCCGCAGGAATTTTCGCGCGTCCATATTCTTCGCTTCCGGGCCAAGAAAAGTCTCAAATCGCCAACGCAAGTATGGGCTCTTCCAGGGTTTGAATCGATACCCGCGAGCGACATTCCAGTAGTACCGCAGTGTCTTAAACATCGGTCTTACACGGGCATGACCGCCCGCTCCAATCTTCGTTCGTCTTAACTGCCGCCCAACGGAGCAGACAGATGTTCATGCACCAGCACCCAGCCCGACCCGCGCCTCTCCCAAATTCCCGTATACCGAATGTCTGTTTCAGAATTCTTACCGTCTTTTGTTTTCTCCGCTAAATGCATGGAAACCGTGGTCCACGCCACTGTGCCGTGGCGCCTCACCTTCAAATCCTTCCCGGCAGTTAGCGATATACTCTCCGCGTTATCCAAAAATTCCTTCTTCACGCCTGCGTCGTATTCCTTCCAATTGTGATAAGCGAAAGGAGCAACGTCATAAAATACCAGCCCGTCTTCCTTGGCATAGAATCGCGCGGCATTCTCCGCGTTGCCGCTGCTCCAAGCTGCGCAATAGGAGTCGATTAGTTTGCGAAACGTTGCATCGTCAGTAGCCTTCTGCTGGGCCCGCGCGCCGACAAACGTAAGCAACCCTCCGGCAAGTGCTATCGCCACGTACAGGAGCCAGCGCCATCGTTCGCCACGTTTGGCGTTTGCATTTTCTATCTGCAATACCATCTCCGTCCGCCCAGGATTTCTTAGGCGCTTGGTTTGAGGAAAGCTACTCCGTATTGCGCATACCCTATGGTGAATCGCGACAATTTGCAAGTGGGACCTAGTACCCTCCGCAATGTGGACTCAGCCTCCCCTCTTCGCCGATGCCAGCCGCCACTGGCCGGTAAATCTGGCCTCTTCGCCGAATAGCAAATGCACGCTCTAAGAGCGGTGCGTAATCTCGCTCCTGGGCAGACAAACTGCCCGATTCGGAGGCGAGCATGGCCGGGCAGCAACATGCATCACTGGAAAAGAGGCGCTATATGGGCAGAATTCTAGTTTCTTTGGGCTTCGCAGGCTTGATTGCCGACCTAGCCTTCCTGGCACAGCCCCTCGAACGGCTGGCCCAAAGACTTAGCGAAGGGTTGTTCAGTCTCGTGCCCGCTCTTGGCTTATCGGTTCTTCATGCCGCTCGCGCCATCGCGTTCCACCAAATCGACTACTTCTCCCTCATTTCGCGTATCTTGGTATTATTCCTGGCGCTTGTAGCCATGGTGACGGGTACCGTTCTTTGGAACTCCCGCCACTCTGCTTCCGTTCGAGGAGACCGTTGATGGATCAGTCTGGCGACCAACCAACAAGAACTCCGAAGGTCGTCGTCCATGGCGACTTCCGCTGGGGACTCATCTGGGGTTTCATCATCCTCATTGTGGGCGTCGCTTTGCTCCTAGACCACATGGGCGTCATTCCCTTCGACTACGTCTATCACTTTTGGCCCTCACTGCTTGTCCTCTTTGGAATCATGAATCTCATCTCGGCCTCGAACCGCGGCCTTGGATTTATGATGATTGCCGCCGGTGTTCTCCTGCAACTCAACAAGCTCGGCTTCCTTCGTTTGAGCTTTGCAGACCTTTGGCCCGTGGCAATCATCTGCATCGGCATCCTGATGATATGGGGCTCCCTCGAGTCACGGGGCATTATCCGCAAGAAAATCAAATTCGATTGGACTCAGGCCTCCGCAGCCCAAAAATTTCGCGAGCACCTCACCGAACTCACCGGCGAAACCGACTCCTCCTTCAACGCCGCTGCCGTTTTTGGCGGTTGCGAACGCCGCTACACGGGACAACACCTCCAATCTGGCAAAGCCACCTCCATCTTCGGTGGCGTTGAACTCGACTTGCGCGATGCCAATATCGACGATGAAGCCGTCCTCGAGATTACCTGTCTCTTTGGCGGCGTCGAAATTCGCGTTCCTGAAACCTGGACGGTACATTCCCGCAGCCTGCCCATCTTCGGAGGCTTTGAAGACAAGACCAGGCAGATCAGGGTGGATGAGGCCGCCGGCGCGAGGCAAAAAACGCTGGTTGTCACTGGCGTCGTCGTGTTTGGCGGCGTGGAAATCTCAAATTAAGAGACATCTCTTGAAATCCAAAATGGTCAGCCGTAGAAAAACGCCATGCCCTCTATGCCCTATATAATCGCCCGCCTTCGGATCTCCAGCTAATGCATCCGCTCCTCACACCGATCAATCGTTATGGGTATTACCTGCTCGCTTGGACTCCGCTCGCGGGCATTCTCGTTTACTTGCTGGCCGTCCCCGGCAACCTCGGCTGGCTGGACGCCACTGTCCTGGTTATCCCGCTTTGCCTCGTCTACCAGTTTGTTTGTCTTTCCGCGTGGTACATGTGCAAGGCCGCGCCCCTGCGCGGAGCCTCTCTCGTTCGCAACCGGCTTACACACTTGGTCGCCGCCGTCGTCATCAGCCTTCTTTGGATCGAATTTGCAAGGCTGCTGGCCTACGTCCTTTCGCAAACCGCTCCCTTTCGCGGATTGAGTGAACGCTTTGCGCCGCAAGTTCCCGTATTATTCGGCGTCGGCTTTCTCTTTTATCTGCTATCCGTCGCCGCGCACTACGTAATTCTCGCTATCGAAGAATCGCGCCAAGCCGAAGCGCGCGCCCTCGAAACCAGCATTTTCGCGCGCGATGCCGAATTGAGAGCGCTCAAGGCGCAGGTAAATCCCCACTTTCTTTTCAACAGCCTCAACTCCATCAGCGCGCTCACCAGTGTGGACCCCGCGAAAGCCCGAGAAATGTGCATTCTGCTGGCCGAGTTTCTGCGCATGACTCTTGGGCTCGGCGAAAAAACCAGCGTGCCGCTCTCGGAAGAACTCTCCCTCCTTCGTCGCTATCTTGCGATCGAGAAGGTCCGCTTCGGCTCGCGCCTGTGCATGGAAGAAGAGCTCCAGCAAATTTCCAGTTCCCTTCAGCTCCCTCCTCTGCTTCTCCAGCCGCTCATCGAGAATGCCGTAACGCACGGCATCGCCAATTTGCCAGAAGGAGGAACCGTCCGTCTTTCTGGCCAGAGTGAAAACGGCCGTGCCCATTTGGCGATTGAAAATACCTTCGATCCGGATTGCGCGCCCACGCGTAAAGGCGGACTCGGACTCAAGAATGTGCGCGAGCGGCTAGAAGCGCGTTACGGCAAAGATGCGAATATGCGCATCAGCGCTGAAAACGGGATCTTTCGTGTGGATTTGTCGTTCCCAGTAGACACCAAAGAGGTCAAGAATTGAGTAAGACGCTCGAAAACAAGATCACCGCCCTCGTCGTTGACGATGAAGACCTAGCGCGCCTGGTTCTCCGCGAACTGATCCAAACGCATCCGGAGATCGAAGTTCTCGCCGAGTGCGGAAATGGCTTTGAGGCTGTGAAAGCCGTCGCCGAGCACAAGCCCGACCTTATTTTTCTGGATGTGCAGATGCCCAAGCTCTCCGGCTTCGATGTTCTCGAACTGATCGGTACGGACACCGCCGTCATTTTCGTCACCGCCTACGATCAGTACGCCATGCGCGCCTTCGAAGTCCACGCCGTCGACTATCTCTTGAAGCCCATCGGTCGCGAACGCTTCGAAGCCGCCCTCGAACGCGCGAAATCACGCATGGGCGAAAAATTGCCGCCAGCTCCCGATCTCGCCGCAGCCGCGCGCCCGCCAAAACAATTTCTCGACCGCCTCGTAGTCCGCGACGGCACTCGCGTCACCCTAATCCCAGTAAGAAAACTCGACTACGCCGAAGCCCAGGACGACTACGTCGCTTTAGCCAGCGAAGGAAAAAAGCACTTAAAGCAACAAACCATCGCAAGCCTGGAGGCCTGCCTCGACCCCGAGCAGTTCGTGCGAATCCATCGCTCCTACGTAGTGAATTTCGAAAGGGTAGTCCGCATCGAGCCCTACGGAAAAGACAGCCGCCTAGCCATCCTAGCCGACAACACTCGCCTCCCCGTCAGCAAAGCCGGCTACGCCCGCCTCAAGACTCTGCTGGATCAACGCACCTGATCCTCGTAGGGGCACGGCACTGCCGTGCCCGCGCGTGCCCAGGTGTAAGCGATGAATCTTCTCCCTGTTGGAATTCCAAAACAAACAACCAAAGGTGAGACCAAACCACGAAGCTCTTTCCTACTCACTACTCACCACCCACTACTCACTTCTTCACCCCAACCGCCGCACCCAAATCCGCGAAGTAGCCGGCTTCCCCAAATGCATCGTGTGCCCATCCGACCGCAAAGTCATCGTCTCGTCGTATTCCCGCTTCAAAACTTCCACTTTGGTCGAAGGCCGCAATTTCAACCCCTCCAAAAACTCCAAAAACTGCCCGTCCTTCTCGTAAACACAAAGAATCTCTGCGTTCTCATTCGCCCGTAAATCCGCCAGTAATACCGCGCCCTGACTTCGCAGCTTGGCCACGCCTCCCCGCATCGGTACCCCGTGCGGACATGTCTTCTTGTTACTAAATCGCTTCAGCAAGAGCGCCTCGACTTCCGGCGAAATCCCATGCTCAAGCCGCTCAGCTTCGTCGTGCGCCTTCGCCCACGAAAGCCCAATCACTTCCGTAAGCAACATCTCCGCCAACTGATGCCGCAAAGCCAGCCGCTCCGCCACCATGCGCCCCTTATGCGTGAGATCGATTCGACCCGTTCGCTCCACGCGCACATGCCCGTCGCGCGCCATCCGCTTCAAAGCCGCGGTCACCGCCGGAGGCGTCACCTTCAACTCCTCAGCCAGCCGCGCGCTGATCGGCGTCTGGTCCTCCTCCAGCATCTCCCAAATCGCCTTGAGGTAATCTTCCTGCGAAACGCTAGTTTTCTCTCGCCTCACTCCAGAATCTCCTCGACGCAACTCATCCTTGCCCGTTGCCTTCCTCGAGTCCGCCTTCCGTCCCGCGATCGCTTCCCTTTTCGCGCAAACTACGCGCCGTAAATTTGTCGCCGTCCCACGTCCTCACTCTGCCCACGAGCTCCACCACGCGCCGCTCAATGTCCTCGAAAATCCTCTGATACGTCTCCGCGTCCGAACCGTACGGATCTTCCACGTTCCAATCTTCCACCTTCGAAGCATCCTGAAACACCACCAACGCCGGTCGTCCCGTCATATTGATAATGATGTCGGCCGTCTTCAGGTCCACATCCTCACACGGTTTCGACTCCAATCCATCTGCTGGATAACCGTTCTTCGTCAGCGTCAGTTTGGACATGGTTTGCACGCGCCCCAGCGCCGCCACTCCCGCGCTCGAAACCTCCATCACGTCCGAAGCAATATGCGCCGCAATCCCTTCCGCTATCGGACTCCGGCAAGAATTCCCGATGCAAACAAACACCACCCGCGCTCGACGAATCTCTTTCACGCAAATCCCCTCGCACCAATCCAGCTATTCAATTCTACCAGCCTAACCGGGAGCCCCGCTCGCTGCAACACGAACCGCGCTCTCTCCGACCGTGTTTTAGTTCGCAGGTCCATGCGATCGTAGGCGTCTATGGAGTGCGGCAGCTCTGCTGCCGCTTTCGCAATAGTTCCATCGCCATGCTCAAAAGGCGTCTGCGAGCCACCAGCACTCAGGGCTTCAGTTTCCGTTTAGGCGTATCAGGTGTTGCGGCCAAGATTTAATCAGGCTCTGTCTGTATTTTGATGGTGACGTACTTCTAAATGCATTTCGAGGACTCTGACAAAATCAATTACCTCGTCCAACTCAGCGTTATGCCCATCTTCCTTTGGATCATTCAAAAACGCGTAGCAGGTCAGCCCATCCGGCTCAGAACGTAACCGCAGCGGAGATCTGTAGCGTGTATCCTTGGTAGGTAGATCTGCACTCGAATTCATGAAAATACTTTATACCCACGCTCACTTTCCGGTCGGGTAATACTGCGTTCGCTGCGAAGCCCAGCGCATTGACTTTGTAACGCGCGTCTGCCTGTTCCGGCGTAATGCTCGGGCCAGACTTATCCGTAGTCTGCCACTGGCCGTAACCCGCCAACCCAACCTGAAGCCGCAAGTTACTCTTCAAGGGAAAGGTACGTGTAAGCGAATAGTCCAGGTTAAAAGTCTGACCGGGGTGGACCATTGTCCCCTCTTGAGTGCCGTGAAATTCATACATCTGAAAGGCAGAGAAGGCAGTAGCTTTGCTCGAATCGAGATATATCGTCTGTCCGCTCGCTACAACGGAAGTCCAGTAACCTGAACCGACATTGGTGTTGGCACCCGCGCTAAATCTTCCTGTGGGCGCCAGGAACCCATAGATCGCCCGAATGGCAACGCGCTTTTTGCGCCAGCCTAGAATCAACGGTTGATAATAGGAATCCGCAAACCCGCCACCGCCGCTGATGGCGCCGTTGATATCAGAAGTGAGCGAGTTGTTGGCAATGGGGAGAGTCGCTGAGGCACAGAATACTGCTCCACCCAGGAATCCGATCTCCTTTTTGCTTACCCAGACAAAACTGTTCATATCCATCAGGATCGAGTTCTGCCCGGTGGCCACTATTTCGCCTTGAGGCCCCTTCTCTTCATCACGCGAGAAAAAAACAAAAAGGTTTGAATAGGTGATTCCCGCTTCAGGTGTCACTCCAGAGTTGGTGGCATTCATGCCCACTGGATAGACGCCTCTGACTTGGGCGTTGGTGGGGAGCAAGAAAACAAAATTAGCAACGACAATAAACGCAATCAAAGCAAAGAAACGAAATGGCAAGGCCGCTCTCATCTCATAGTTCTGTTGTTCTAGGCTGGAGTGCCCGGGCTTCGAGTCCCAAAGAACCGCGCCAGCGGCATCAGAATAAGCAGCCCAACAACGGCAACCACGACAATCATGACGAGTACTTTGGGGTCGTCGAATTCCTTGCCCGCAACCACAAGTGCAGCGGCAATATTGCGCTGCGCAGTCGCTAACGACAGCACGCCTTTTGTCCCGAAGCCCGGACCGCCAAGGAGCCACCCCATTCCAGCACCAACGAAAAGAAAGAGGATGCTCGCCAAAATGCCGCGTGTTCCGAACAGGGAGATTACATTTTGAATATTCGTCACCAGCAGCAGCACAATCAGGAGCACCAGGCTGAGAGTAGAGATTTTGTTAAGCGGCGCCCGCATTTTTCCAGCAATGCTTCCGAACCAGGCGTTCACTGCAAGCCCGATACCCAGTGGAAGCAACATGAGAACGACCAGCGAGCGCGCTATTTTCATCGGGTCGACCGAAACGCCCTCCAAAAGCAGGGGCAGCACGAGGGGCATGTAGGCCACCGTCAAAACCATCAGTAGCACCATTAATCCCACGGCGAAGGCAAGGTTGCCCTTGGCGATTCCTGCCAGCTTGGGAAGAAATGGCGCGCCGGCAGCTGCGCCGAGCAAAAGCAGGGCTATGCCGAGCGGTTGGTCAAGCTTCAGAATTCTGGCTATGCCTAATGCCCCCAGTGGCATAAGCACAAAATTGGCGAGCAGTGCGAGAAAAACAAGCCGTCCATTGCGCAGGGAAGCCGCAATCTCCCGAATCGTGAGACTCAAACCAACTGCCAGCATGCTTGAAACCACAAAGGAGAGCATCGCGATCGGGACTGCCTTACTCAGGAGTTCCATTCGAACCTTTCCCCTCCAGTGCTTACGCGCTCTGAGATTCGGATCAGGCGATGGCCTGAGTTCTTTGGGCTTGCATCCCGCTTGTCAGTGGCATCATTGCGACGTTCTTCCAAAAGGTCTCCAACGACTCTACGCCGCCAAACAAGGTAGTAAATATCGTGGAGTCCGCCAGCAGGATGTCTCCTGCGCGTTGTGTGTTTGGGGGCATCCAGATAAATGAGTTGAACTCGGTGTTGCCCGCCTGGGTGAAAGGATGCGGCCGGTCAAGATCAATCGGTTGGCGCGTAAGCACATGGACGGACTTTGTGTCACCGGAGGTCAGCGCGTAATGCGGCAGATGGGGATGAAAATTAAATGTGGTAACCCCATTGAGGAGGCCGAGCTTATCCAGGTCTTTGTTGATTGTGAGAGGCGCAATTTGGCTTGTGCCTTTGACGATGGCCGGGCGAAGTCCGAATTGATTTATCACCGGCACCCCGAGTGCATTCATCATCGAACGCGTGTATTGCCCGAAGCGCTGTTGGCGAGGGACGAGCGCATCTCCGTGGTGCGTATATTCCAGTTGGCGTTGCTTCAGATCTTCCGCAAATCCCACATCGTGATGGGGCCCAAGCAGAAGGCAAGTTCCTTCTCGTTTCAGCCATTCGCGGACCGCCTGGATCTCCCCAGAAGCCGCCTCCTGCTCTGAAACCAGGTGATCGAGACCGAACACCATCAGCGTGTCTGTGTCCTCCAGTATTCGCTCGTCGATCGGAAGTTTGTACCCGGCCTGGTCGATTCGTTGAAAGACTGCAACCGAGTGTCCGGTGAGTTCACCAACAACCCTCTGAAACGCGAGCGTGGAGCGGTGGAACAGTTCCAGGGTCCCAGCAATTCCCTGCAGGAAATTCATCTCATCCCATTCTGTTCCCTCATATGCAGGCCAGGCGACTCTCCGGACCTCGGTCATAGTCGAGAAGCGATTGTCTAATTTCGTCGTGTCCCGGTTGGATTCCCAGGGGTAACTCCACGTCCAGTAGATGGAAACTCTCCGTTTGTCCGGAGTGTACTTGCGCGGCGCATGATTCTGGTTGTAAGTGCGCGGCGGTTGAGGAGCGGAGCTCATGATTCCTCTCTTTCTTTACTATTCAACGATCTTTCGTTCAAACACTGTCACTCAGCGACGCCAGGTATCGAAGCGCCTTTATACCCGGCAAAAAGAAGTAAGCGCCGCCTCGAATCGTGGTGAAAGCTGGTAAGCCCTTAATCTTTTTCCGAATGGGCCGCTTTGGGATGGTCATGTCAAAGGTGCCGTCCTGCGTACCGAAAATCGGATCGCGCTCGTTTCCCAGTTCGTGAAAGTTTGGATCGTTCGCCCACACATTCATCGCAAATTCAAATTGGCGTACGAGGCTCGCACAGCCGACGAATGCGGCGATACCTCTCTCTACTCCGTCGTCTGGGATGCCCTCCGGCAGCTCTGGCCCATAAGTCCCCCCGCGCCGGATCATCTTCCGCCGGTTCATGTTCACTGCGGTATCGCGTGGGTTCATCCGGCGGATGTGCGCACCGAGCGGGCAGCCATAACCGTATGTGTCCGTATCTCCGTAATTGAAATTATTATTGCGCTGAAAGTCAGCACCGAGCTTTGGATCGTCCTTGTCCGGCGCGAGGACAAGCGGAGCGCCGCTCCGCCACCGGCCCATCAACTTGGCGGCGATCAACTCTTGCTGTTCCGGTGTTTCACCATGGGCTCGGAGAAAATCGCGAAACGCGCCTACGTGCTCTTCCATTTTCAAATAGGCAACATAGCTGCCGTTGCGAGAGAGAATTTCCGGCTGCGGCAATCCGGAAGCAGGACCTTCTTCGTCAGAATAACCAAGAAAAAATTCGCCCGCTTTGATCGGTGGGCCGGAACCGGGGGTCGGCTCTACTCCCGTTCCCTCGATGACCGGCTGTGAGAGCCGATCCCGGTAGCCGAAGTGTTCGTGAGCGTAATCGAAAGGGGGGATCGCTTCCAGATCTAGAGATGACAGCACTTCGACTCCGCCGCATTGCGCGACATACCGCTCGTGCTCCGCGCGACAGCGTTCACGTTCCGCGACGTCGCGGGCAAACAGCACGACAATCGCATGGAGGTTAGGACTTGCCAGCCCTCCCACCCAGTGTTCTGGATGATTAGCGCCTGTAGTGCCGAGGATTCCCGCCCGGGCCGCCATCCCCTGACGAAACTCTTCCGGGAAGGTGGCCAATGACGCTTCAGCTACTCCAAGCGTTTGCAAGCCGTTCCAGGTGAAGCCGACGGTCACCCACCTTGCGTCAAGCAGGCTCGATCCGACAGCACTTGCCGTGCCCACCTTGTCGATCAGGCCAGTCACCCACCTTCGTCCATCTAAACCGCTCTTAAACGCGAGGAACTCGTAACGCGCCGCCCGCGCTGGCGGCCTCGCCACTAAGAGGTGTTGAATGTCATCGAACTCAAGCAGATTTGGTTCTTCCGTTCGTTCGGCCAAATCACCTGAAACGCTATGCGGTTGTTGCAAGAGGGACACGCCCTTCTCCCTAGTGAGTAGAACAAGAGGTTTGCTACTGCATCAGGTCGAGCATGTCGCCAAAGGCTGCCTTGAGCTTAAGAGCCTTCTTGATTTCCTCGCAGCTCACATAGGGATGCTCGCTGTATTCGAGGAAGCTCGGACATTGGTGTTCGCGGAAAAACTTGACTATAGCCGAAGGATTGCTCGCGTAGTCCGCTGGCCATCCTTCGAGCGCTTCAAAGGCGGACTGGATGCCCGTCTTTGCGAAGAGGAAAGAGGCGTCTTCGCAGTATTTATCGAAATCGGTGTCGAAGATGGCCTGATACATCAGATAGCTCTCGCCCTTAATGGTGAAGACTAGCCATCTCAAGTAGTGCGCCTTAAGTATAGCGAGCGTTTCGGGGGCATCTGCGATTGCTTTCTCGATGACTTTGGCATGATTGTATATGTGTTCTTCCCTTCCGGGGATGACTTTTGCTACGACGGAGAAGCCGTAGCACGCCGGAGTCTTGGGAAAGATCGGGCCGTACCTGCCTTGCTCAACCTTGTCCGCGAAAAATCCCCCCTTGGGAATCGCCATCGCTTGTGGTTTCGTCCAATCGTTTTCTTGGGGCTCTGATGGTTTCGCGGTCGAAGCTGTGGCCATGTCACTCTCCTTGGGCAAGTGATGAGATTTTCACCCACACTCAGGTTCTTGTTCTGTCGACGCTTGTTTCTCGTCTTGAGATATAAGAATCGTGCGTGTTGATTGTAGGATGACCCGTTGGTGGCAGCTACTAGGGGAATCCCTAGGTCATCGGAATTGCCGTTGGTCACCTGCAGGATCGTGACTAAAATGATTTACTTGGCCGGCTGCCTTTTTATTTTGATTGCACCTGTGTTTGCGCCATCATCGCTATCCTGAGAGGAATCGGGATTCCATGGCACTTCAATCCAACGATGCGCTTGCCGAGATTCGCGACTCCCTGCTCAATACCTACGCAATCAACGACGCTATGAACCAGCTCATCCTCAAGCATCTCGACGCTCGAGCCTGGCGCGCCCAGCTCCCAGGCCAGAAAGCCTCCGGCCGCACCGTCGCCTCCATCTTTGCGCACCTGCACAACTGCCGTCTGAAATGGCTCAAGAAATCCGCGCCCCACCTCAAGTGTCCCCCGCCGCTAAATCCGCATCGCTGCACCAAGAAGCAAGCCGCCGCCGCTCTCAAGAAAAGCGCCGCGCAATGTCAACGCATGCTCGCCGATGCTCTCTCCGCTGCCCCGAATCGCCGCGTCACCAAGTTCATCCGCGACAGCTGGATGCCAACCTGGCCCGCCACCGGCACCATGTTCGCCTACATCTTCGCCCACGAAGCTCACCATCGCGGCCAAATCCTAATGCTCGCCCACCAGCTAGGCCACCCCCTCCCCGAATACCCCGGCCTCTGGCACTGGGAAAAACTCTGGAAACAAACCGGCCTAACTCCCCACCCCGCAGAGCGCAGACCGCGCTGATCCAAGCCCGGCCTGCCTAGCCAGCCGCCACCTAATTTAGTAGGGGCACGGCACGCCGTGCCCGACGCACCAAGCTCGCAACAAATACGCCAACGCACAGAACACCTAAGTCCTTTATCCGCAACGCTTACAAAAAAAGGGGGAGGGGCAAAGTGGCACAGCCAATCCTGGCTGTGCTCCGAAGCGGCTCAGCTACCCTGCCGAAGTTAAGGGCGGACAACATAGCAACCGTCGGCTGGCAAAGACGGTAACGATGGACGACCCGGCGAAAGAAAGGCTATCGACCCGACGGCCCAAGGACAGGCAAGGCCAAGTAAGTCCTTTATCAGCAACGCTTACAAAAAAGGGGGGCAGGGTGGCACAGCCAATCCTGGCTGTGCTCTGAAATCGCTCGATTACTCAGATGGATTACGAAGCTCGATCGACTAGGGTGCGACCGACTCTGACAATCCCTGGCGGGCTGCCACTAACTGCAGGAAATGTCTGTGCACAGTGCTGTCCTGCGTCAACTCCGGATGAAATGTCCCAGCCATCAAATTACCCTTCTGCACCAAAACAGGCTTGCCGCCATATTCAGCCAACACCTCGGCCCCAGGGCCGACCCGTTCAATGATCGGCGCCCGAATAAAAACCATCTCCAAAGGAGCATCCGACAACTTGCTCGAGCCGAAAAACACATCGCTTGCCAGCTGCCGCCCATACCCATTGCGCAAAACCGTCATGTCCAGCAAACCCAAAGAAGCCTGCGCCGGATTCTTCACCTCGGTCGCCAAAAGAATCGCCCCAGCACAAGTCCCGAAAATGGCCCCACCCTCCGCCGCAAACTTCTTCACCGCCTCAAACAACCCTTCCTCCTGCAAAAATTGTAGCTGCGTGGTACTCTCGCCGCCAGGAAGAATTAACCCATCGCACCCGTCAAGGTCGCCAACAGTACGCACCTCGACGCTTTCCGCGCCTAGCTCCGCAAGCCGAGCCGCATGCGCCGCAAAATCCCCCTGCACCGCCAAAATCCCAATCTTCACGCCAATCGCTCCGTCAAAATTTGTATGGGCGGGACTTGCCCCGCCCGTCATCGTAGGGGCACGGCACGCCGTGCCCGCCTTTGTAGTGGCGCAGCATGCTGCGCGAAGCAACGGTAGGGGCACGATTCATCGTGCCTTTTGTTGCAAAGGCACAGCGTGCTGTGCCACTACAAGGAAAACAGAAGGGCGAACATCCCAACGAAAATCATTACCAGCCGCGTGTTGACAACATGTCCTTTTCTTCGAGTTGCCGCACATCAATCCCGCGCATCGCCTCGCCGAGCTCTTCGCAAGCTTCGAGAACAGCTTTTGGATCATCGAAGTGCGTCGTAGCCTTCACGACGGCCTTTGCGCGCGCTTCCGGATCGCTGGACTTAAAAATGCCCGAGCCAACAAACACAGCTTCCGCGCCGAGACGGCGAACAAGTGCCGCATCCGCAGGAGTAGCAATTCCACCCGCCGAAAAATTCGGCACAGGCAACTTACCGGTCTTCGCAATCTGGCGAATCAGATCGAGCGGCGCGCCAAGTTCTTTTGCTTCGCGCATCAGTTCGTCGTCGCGCAAAGTTGTCAGCTTCTTCATCTGGCTAACAATCGTGCGCATGTGTCGCACAGCTTCGACCACGTTGCCAGAACCCGCCTCGCCTTTCGTACGAATCATCGCCGCGCCTTCCGCGATGCGGCGCAACGCTTCGCCAAGGTTGCGCGCGCCGCAAACGAACGGCACGCGGTAGTCATGCTTCCATACGTGATTCTCTTCGTCGGCGGGAGTCAGAACTTCGCTCTCGTCAATAAAATCTACTTCGAGCGCCTGCAGCACTTCTGCTTCGGCAAAATGCCCGATGCGCACTTTGGCCATCACGGGAATCGTGACCGTCTTCATGATCTCGCGAATGATCTTGATCGACGCCATCCGCGCCACGCCGCCTTCCTTGCGAATATCCGAGGGCACGCGCTCCAGCGCCATAACGGCGCAAGCTCCGGCCTTCTCCGCAATCTGGGCTTGCTCTGCGTTGGTGACGTCCATAATGACGCCACCCTTGAGCATCTCCGCCAGGCCGACTTTCACACGCCATTCGTTTGCATTGCCATCTGCACCGCCGCTGCCATTTACCTTCTTCGCATCCATATCATTTCTCCTCTAGTCCGAAATTATTCGGCGTTTTTTACCGCCAAAATCCTCTATGTCGCTTTCCTCTATGAGCCGCCCACTTCAGCCGTGGCCTTTTCTTTCTGGCCGATCACCACAAATCTTCCGGTGCCTCGCGCCAGCACTTCGCCAGCTCCGTTCCGAATTTCGCCTACGAGAAATAGATTGCGCCCTTTTACTTCTGTCTCGAAACCCTCGACGACGATTTCCTCGTCCACTTTCACTGGTTTCAAGTACTTCACCGTCAGCTCGGCCGTCACAGCGCGAACCCCGCGAAAGCGGCAGACTTTTCCCATCACTTCGTCCAGGAGGGTCGCAATAATTCCGCCGTGCCCCATGCCCGCGCCGCCCTGATACGCTTCGCCCAAGATAAATTTTCCCACGATCCGGCGGTTGACGTTGTCCTGCACAAACGTTAACTTCATGCCGAGATCGTTCGCTCCGCCGCAGCCAAAACATTTGTTCGTTGGATTCGGCGCTAATGTAATTGTGTCCGTCAAATTCAGCCAGCCTCTCTGCTTCTTTTCTTTACCTTATTGTTTCCTCACTTCATTACTTTCGTTCTTCAAACAAGCGCAACGCGGCTTCTTTCAGCGCGCCGCACACCGCGCTGGCGCTTACGCATCTCCACGCGGAGTATATCCGCGAGAATCGTCACGCCGCGCGCGATTTGCTTTTCATCCAAGCCCGCGTAGCCGAGACGCAGGGTGTTGGGCAGCGGATTCTGCACGTAGAAGTAGCGGCCAGGCGCGAAAAGCAATCCGCGTTCTTTCGCGTGAATCAAGAGTTCGCTGGCGTCAAAACCCGGTGGAAGTTCCAGCCACAAACACATTCCACCGTCGGGACGCGTCCACCGCGTGCCTTCGGGCATGTGCTTGCGAAGCGCTTCGTCCAGAGCCACCAGACGCGAGGCATAGACTTTGCGCATTTTGGCAATGTGTTTGGTAAACAGCCCGCGCCGCAGAAATTCCGCAAGCGTTGCCTGCGCAAGCTGATCCGTGTGCAGGTCGGTGGTCTGCTTCACAATGCGCAGGCGTTCAATGGCCGTTGCGGGTGCAACAATCCATCCCACTCGCAGCCCAGGGAACGCGACTTTCGCAAAACTATCGATATGAATCACGATGTTGCCGCGGTCGAGCTGCTTCAACGAAGGCACACGCTCGTCGCGGGCGTGCAGACGCGCATAAATATGGTCTTCCACGACTGGCACTTGGTGGCGTCCGGCAAGTTCCAGCACTTTGCGCCGCGACGCCAGCGGCATCGATGTGCCTGTGGGGTTCTGAAAATCAGGCGTGAGCACGATCAGTTTCACGCGATTTGCAGCGAGTGTGGCTTCCAGAGCTTCCAGGTCGAGACCGAGTGTGCTTCCCGGTTCTGGCCGCGTTTGCATCGGTACGCCGAGGCAACGCGCCCGAGCGCCATTGAAGATCGCCATCGCACCGGGATAGGTGGGATTCTCGAGAATGACGGAATCCCCGGGCCGTACGAACGCTTTGCTGATGATGTCCAGCGATTGTTGGCAACCGTCTGTGATTAAAAGATTTTCATCTTTGGCAGGGATGCCGTCGGCGCGAAGATGATCGAGCAGCGCTTCCTTTAAAGGACCATAACCATCGGAGGGTCCGAGCTTCAGAACATCGGTGGCTTCTCGACGAAGAACCGCGTTCACGCAGATTTGCAATTCGTCGACGGGGAAAAACTCCTCGGCCGGACGCGCCATCACGAAAGACAAGGCATTCTCGGGCGCGGAGGCCGTCAACCGGCTGAGCGCTTCTTCGCCGCGTTCATCAGCGAAGAGCAGCTCCCAACGAATGCCAGCGCTTCCGTTTCCATTCAGGACAGGCGGCGGTGGCGGAGTAAGTTTCAGGCCATTTCCATTGCCCTTGATGTACGTGCCGCGGCCGACGTGCCCCTGAATGAGGCCTTCGGATTCAAGCTCGGCGTAAGCGTTCGCGACGGTGGTGCGATGCACTCCCAGCATGGTGGCGAGTTCGCGGCTGGCCGGAATCCGGTCGCCAGGGCGCAAATCGCCAGCATGCACGAGCGAACGCAGTTGATCGCGAAGCTGGATATACAGCGGGACGTGGCTCTCAGGCTGGAGATGCAGTGGCAACATTGTCTCTCACCTTGAGCCAATTCTACACGATATTGGACTGCTGCAAGAGCCAATTTGTCTACCGGCTTTTGGCGGGTTTTTGGGGCGTTTTGAGCGCGGAGAAGGCAGGAGAGCCGGCTTATTGGGCCTGGCCGGAGGCAGAGCCCAGGGAGTTGGTGGGCAAAGCGGCAGCAGAGCTGCCGCACTCCAAAGGGCTAGTTGGAGGGTGGCTTGTAGCCGAGGCGGCCATTTTTTTCGCCGGAAGTTAATGGCCGGATGCAGAGCTTGGTCAGGTCTTTTTCATCGCATTGGAAGATTTCCATGACCGGGAGGTCCTCGTCCTGAACTTCGTACTCCCCTGCTTGCATGTCTTCCGTGTCGTCGTCTGAGGCGCTGACGACGGGGTTGCCGGGATGGGCGCGAATGCGAAATTGCCCGGAGGCAGGCTCGTAGTTCGCGTAGCTGAAGCAATGCCCGATGCAGGCGCGGTCGACGATGTGACCGATAAAGGAAACGCGCGAGTCTGGAGGCGCCCAGACCGTTGCGATGACGCGAGTGCCAAAAGGCAGACGGCTAACAATTTGCTCGGCGCTGGATTCCATGCGGCTCAAGTCGAGTGTGTCCGTGTACAAGAAAGTGAAGAAGAAAATCGCGCATGCGCCGAAACCCGCGAGATGCCACTTCCTCGGTTTCAGACAGCCCATCAGGCAGAGTCCAAGAATGGCTGTGATCGCTGTCAGTCGTGAGGCAAGCAATCCAATCCAGCCGCCAGAGATCGACGGCCGCAAATTTTCAGGCAGCAGAGCCACGGCAACGATGGCAATGAAATACAACTCAGCGGGAAGCCGTAAAGACTGCCAAAAAGAAGTGTCGCGCCAACGGGAAAGTAAATCGACGACGACGCAGAGTACTCCAAAGCCTAGCGCGGTCCATCCAAGCACGGCGTAGCGTTGTCCGTAGAGGGTTAGCTGATCAACTCCGTTCATTACATAAAAAGAGTTGTGCTCCCAATCGACTGGAAACTTGGTCTGATGCACTAGATACCAGTGAATAGCAAACAGTGTCACGAGGGCAGATGCCGCGGCGCACAATTTCCACCAACTTGGCAGCTTGGTCCAAAGGAAGAGATAGAGCGCCATCCCCGCCAGCCAGAGGAATCCAATCGGGTGCGCAAGCAGAATGAACGGTACGATGAGCAACCCCAGGAGTCGCTCTAATCCCCTTCCCCGCCAGAGAAGAGCGATGCTGAACGATGCGAGCCCTAGCGACAAATAGTAGTTAAGGAAGCCCATGTTGAATGCGTAGCCGTAAGCCAGCATGGCGATGCATGGAGTGAGAAACCAGGGAGGCCAGCCGCTCGCAGCGGCAATCAAAGAAAAAACTCCCCAAAAGAAAATCAGCACGCAAAGCGAGACGACAATCTTTTCGGCCGCCGCAAAGCCCACGATATTTGCAGCGTGGAGCAGCGTCCAGTCAAACAACACATTGTTCCACTGATGCACGATGTAAAGGCCCGGGGCTTGGCCCTTCTCGATTAATTGGGCCAGCCACGCGTTGTAGACGTGGCTTGCAAGATCGCCGGCTTCGATGCGCCGGTGCCACAGGCACGGCACGATCATCAGGATGGAAACGGCCAGGATAGCCCATTTTTTTGCGCGTACGAACTGCGACCCCGGCGATGCTTCCCTCGCGTCACTCGTCATTTCTTAGCTCGCGCGCCATTTCGCAATGCAGACACCTCTTTCGAGAATCGAGTCCAGCCATTCTACTATCTCTGGCACTGGTGCTCGAAGCGGATCGGTCCTGTGTCTCGGCCGGGAAAAGGCTGAAGACTTCCGTGGGTCAAACGGGCGGAGTCCTTCAGGGTAAACAAGCTCCGCCTTACTGCTTTATTGTGGGAGTAAAAAAGGGTGTGTTGAGAGGGCGCAGTTTCCGGTAACCGCTGCGAGCTCAGATCGTCGGCTTTTCTTCTATAATCCGTGTGGATCACGACGAGTGGCATTCGCCCCGATCGAGCACAAGGAGCACACGAACATGAAGCCAAAGAACACTATTTGCCTCTGGTTCGACAAAGACGCACATGAGGCGGCGCGCTTCTACGCCTCCACCTTTCCGGACAGCAAAGTAACCGGAATTCACGAGGCTCCCGGTGATTATCCGGGCGGCAAGAAGGGCGATGTGCTGACTGTGGAGTTCACGGTCCTGGGCATTCCCTGCCTCGGTCTCAACGGCGGCCCGGCGTTCCGGCACACCGAGGCTTTTTCATTTCAGATCGCGACGGACAATCAGGAAGAGACGGACCGTTACTGGAACGCGATCGTCGGCAATGGCGGAACGGAGAGCGCCTGCGGTTGGTGCAAGGACCGCTGGGGCCTGTCCTGGCAGATCACCCCGCGCGCGCTAACCGATGCGCTTGCGAAGGGTGGCGATGAGGCAAAGCGTGCCTTTGAGGCGATGATGACGATGAAGAAGATCGACGTCGCGGCTATCGAGGCAGCGCGGCGAGGCTGACGTGAACGCGCCGAGCGTCCTTATTCGTCCTTGATCATACGCAGGCCGGACGCCATCGCGCGGAGTTGCGTTCACTCCTGCAACACCTGACTGCTTACGGCTTCGGAGTCTCCTTGCGCTTCTCTGCCACCAACTGCACGCTGGGTTGCGAAGGCTTAGACGAATTACGCTTGGCCGCAAGTCGCGTGCTCGCAGTTGAACCGGTTTGCTGCTTCCGCGATTGCGTTGCGGCCGGCTTTGGCTTCGTCGCTGGATAAGCATCTTCGACGCCAGTATTCGTGAAAATTGCCGGGCTAACTTCCTGCGCTTTGCAGGCGGGAGAGAGTAGCAGCGTTCCTCCAAGTCCCAGTAGGATCATCGGTATCTTAAACATATTAAAAGGCTTCACTATGCACCTCAAACTGCAAAACATATTAGAAAACCCTAGGGTGCCATCATTCTCCCCACCGCCCGTGTAGCGGCCAATAGAGCGCGAGTACTACTGTGTATCCGGGTGGCTAATAGCACCGCCGGGTCACACAGTTCCTGGGATTGGCCAACGGCTGACCTTTGAGTAGCCTCCAAGAGGACGACACAAGACCTGCTGCACGCTTGCGTTGTTTCGGAATAAAAAGGCGGCTCTGGCGAGACCCGATTTGAGCGTAGATGCAGGCTTGTCGGAAAACGTGAGAAGAGGTGAGGATCAGCTGCCAGACTCGAGGTATTTCGAGGCCAAGACTTTGTCGAGAAGACCAAATGACAAGACTTGGTGCACATCAGGAGAGCGCCCAACATCACTGGGGCGAGCACGCTTTACTTGCTATACTTCCATGTCTTCCGACAAACGTATGTCCAAGAGTCATTTAGAGCGAACGCCCTCCGAGGCCGATGTCCGTCTGACGGCTCTGCCTAATGATATTGAAATGGCTGCGTCAGCTGAAGCCAATCGACGTTTGAAAGCGGTTCAGGCTGCTCATGAAGTGGCAACCTGGACTTGGGACATTCTGGAAAACCGGCTGGTGGCGGATGAAAACCTGGCTCGACTGTTTGGAGTGAACTCCGAAGATGCACGGGGTGCTCCCATTGAGAACTATATCCGGGCCATTCATCCCGAGGACCGAGGGGCCGTACAGAGCGCGATTTCTAAAGTGTTGGAAGGCCCGAACGACAGGTACGAAATTACCTATCGCGTTGTCAGAGAAAATGGCGACACGTCCTGGGTTTCCGCGCGCGGGACCGTCGAACGCGATGCCTCAGGAAAGGCCATCTCTCTGCCGGGCGTCGTCATCGATATTTCAGAACTGAAGGCGACCCAACAAAAAGCAGACGATCTCCTCTTTCGCCTCGACCGGCAGGCGCGGATTCTCGACATCACACTCTCTTCGATTTCAGACTTTGCCTATATTTTCAACCGCGAAGGCCGATTTGTGTTTATCAACCGGTCTCTTTTAGATCTCTGGGGGCTAAAGCTCGAGGACGCCGTCGGCAAAAACTTCTTTGATTTGAAATATCCTGATGAACTTGCCGCACGCCTTCAACGGCAAATTCAGACCGTGTTTGAAACAAAAGAAGGCCTGACGGATGAGACGCCGTACACCAGTCCAACTGGCGCGGGTGGCTACTACGAATATATATTTCGCCCGGTCCTGGACCGTGAAGGAAACGTCGAACTGGTTGCGGGCTCGACTAGAGACATTACCTATCGCAAAAGCGTGGAGTCGGACCTTCGGCAGAGCGAGGAACGACTTCGTACCCTGACAGAATCGCTCGAGAGCCAGGTTCAGGAGCGTACCAAAGAGCTGGAAATGCGCACGCGTGATGTTGTCCAGCAATCGGAACTGCTTCGCGAGCTTTCGGTCCGCTTGATGAAAACGCAAGACGAAGAGCGTCGTCACATCGCTCGCGAAATGCATGATAGCGCTGGGCAGATCATCGCGGCGTTAGCTATGAACCTCGCGCAAATTTCGAAGCAATTCGGCGGCGCGAATCAAACCGCAGCGGAACTCGCGAGTCAGGCTCAATCGATGGTAAAGGAATTGGAACAGGAAATTCGGGCGACGTCCTACCTGCTTCATCCACCGCTTCTGGACGAACTTGGGCTTCGTGCGGCATTGGCCTGGTACATTGAGGGGTTGCAGCAGCGCGTCGGGATTGATGTTCGCCTGTCCATGACTGAGTTCGAGCGGCTACCAGAAGACATGGAGCTTACAATCTTCCGGGTAATTCAGGAGTGTTTGACGAACATACATCGCCACTCGGATAGCAAGTCCGCGGAGCTGAGTTTAGCCTGCGATCGCGCCAACGTTGTCATCGAGGTGCGCGATTTCGGCAAAGGAATTTCGGAACAAAATCTCGCCAAGATTAAAAATCGCGGGGTTGGTGTGGGACTGCGCGGAATGGTCGAACGTGTACGGCCGTTCGCCGGCGACGTACGGATCAACTCAGAAGAAGGAAAAGGAACCACGGTCACGATCACTCTTCCGATCGCATTTCAAACTGGCCGCGCGATGGGTTCAAGTGCCGGCGATTCAGGACACTCCAGCTCCTGACAATTTCAGACGAATAAGCCTGGACGGGATGGTCCCTTCGAAGCTCAGGGTAAACAAGCCCTTCCCCTACAGACTTTACTTGGTGAAAGAACTAGCGGGAGAGTTGATTTTCGCCGAGCTTTTTGAGGCGGTCGCGGAGACGGCGCTGTAGCGGTGTAGGAGTGTTGGGATTGAACGCGACGAGATACCAGAGCGGCTGGCTGCGGTCTTTGCTGAGCCAGGTCAAAGTGCCGGCATCGGCGTTCGGATGACGGGCGACATTTTCGCGAATCGCGCCGTAGGGATGCTTGGCAAGCTTATTCAGGGTTTTTGCGTTGGCGCGCGGATGCTCGCTGATCAGCCGCAGCAAATAGTAGTCTTCCTCGGGAGCTTGCTTGACGAGTTTTTCGAGCATTTCTGGCTTTGCATCGGCACTCAACACCAAGCCGATCTTTTCGTCCCAGGCTGTGTTGATTTGATTGAGTTCGCGAGTACGCGCGTGGATGAGATCTTCCAGAATGCGGCGCTCTTGCTGCAGCCGGGCGATTGGCAAATCCGTGCCTTCGAGCGAATCGAGAACGCGCAGCAAATGCTGGCGCTCACCGAAGACGATTTGCGAAGTGCGCGTCACCGCGCCCTTCTCTTTTTCCTTGTGCTGCACGAGATCGGATCGTCGCATTGTCAGATTGCTCCAGCCGAATCTTTTCCCAAGCCCGTACAGCGGGGCCGGACTGCTTGCCGCCAACCCACGAATTGCGCTGCAGAGGTGGGTAAATCGTCTATTGGTGGCTCAAGCGAATTATGTTCCGCGCACCGCATGGGGTAAAGTTTGGTGCGTGTTGTATGTGCCCGATGTGCAACCGTCTGGCGGGCCTGCGAAAGCGCGCAAAGGAACAAGGACTGCTATCCATGAATGCATTTGATGAACATAAGGATGAGCTGGAGCACTTTGAACAGATGTATGGGCGGGAGCGTGGCCGGCTGGCCGTGTCACTGGATCGCATGACGAATGCACTGGTGCTGGTTGGGCAGCACGGCGTTTATTGCACCAGCCAGCGAAATGCGGCAGTTCCGGCGATGGATTTGCGCATCATTACGCAGGAACTTGAGCACGCGAAGCAGCTCGTACAAGCTGTTATGGAAGAATTGAAACGGAAGAGAGTAAGTGGTGAGTAGTGAGCAGTGAGTAGAGAGCGCTAAGCCGGTAATCGCGGCGCCGGGTGGGTTGAGTTCAGGTCGTAATCAAGAACGGATTGGTGTTGCGTTCCTGGCCGATGCTGGTCAGGCGGCCGTGGCCGGGATAGACGATCGTGTCGTCGGGCAATTGCATCAGCTTGCCGCGAAGAGAGTCCGTGATCTGGTCCATCGAACCGCCCCACAAATCGGTGCGGCCAATGCTGCCGGCGAATAGCGTGTCACCCGCAAAAAGCCGTGGAACGGGCATGGCTACGGCGCCAGCGTCCTTCGGTAAATAAAGGCACACGCTGCCCGGCGTGTGACCCGGTGTGTGCATGACATTGGCTTGGAACGAACCCCAGCTCAACGCGTCGCCCTCTTTCAAAAGCTGGTCGACATCGCAAATGTCCGGCGTGGCAACGCCGAGGAACGCCGCTTGCACTTCCATCCCTTGATAAAGAGGCAGATCATCGCGATGCATTAGGATGGGAGCGCCAGTGTACTGGCGCAGCTTGCTAAGACCGCCGACGTGGTCGATGTGCGCATGAGTGCTGACGATGGCTTTGACTGTTAGCCTGTGTCGGCCGAGTAGTTCCAGAATGCGGGTGACTTCGTCGCCCGGATCAATCACGAGCGCTTCGCGGCTGATGGGATCGCCGATGATTGAGCAATTGCATTGCAGCATCCCCACGGGAATGGTGATGTGGATGAGTCCTTGCGATACCGCGTCGAAGGTGGGCACAGCGTCCGTCATAAGTTTGGATTATATCATCCACTCGGGCCAAAGCAGGAGCGCGACGCACGCATACGCTCTTTTACTTTGCTAAGCTGTTGAAGGAAGGAGACGCATGGAGACAAGAGAGACTGGCGTCGCGATCGAAACGCCGCTTGCCGCGTTGCACAAAGATTCTGGTGCGACTCTGGGAACGTGGTTCGGTTGCGTCCTGCCGGACCATTGGACCGATCCGCGAGAAGAGCAGGAGTTCGCTCGCAAGAGCGTGGCGCTGGTCGACAAAAATTGCCTGGCCTATCTTTCGTTCACTGGACCGGACCGAGTACGCTATTTGAACGCCATCCTGACGAACAACATTAAAGATCTTCAGGTTGGACAAGGAAATTCGTCGCTGCTGCTAAATCCGCAGGGGCATATTCTTGCGGAAGTCGAAACTTACGCGCTGCCCGAGAGTCTCTTCTGTCTTTCCTACGCGATGATTCGGGAGCGGCTCATCGAAGTGATCGAGAAATACATCATCATGGATGACGTGACGCTGACTGACGAATCGCTACGTTATGGAACATTGGCGATTGAGGGCCCAAAAGTTGCCGACGTTGTTCAAGAGCTGGCAGGAATCGATCTATTGGCGCTCACGGAGCTTGGTCGCATAGAGACAACTTTTGCGTCAATTCCCTGCTGGCTCAAGAGGCGTTCTCCGGGCGGAGTTGCAGGATGCGAATTTCTCGTCGAACGCGAGAAACTGAGGGATCTTTGGCAGACTCTTTCGGAAAGCGTGAAGAAGAATGGCGGTGGTCCTATGGGCTATGCGGCGCTGAGCGCGCAGAGGCTTGCGCAGGGCGTGCCGTGGTTTGGATATGACTTCGGGGAAAAGCAGATTCCGCATGAGGCAGGCTTGCAGGACAGCCACATCAGCTACACGAAGGGCTGCTATACGGGGCAGGAAATTGTGGAACGCGTGCGATCGCGCGGGCAGGTGAATCGGCGAAGAGTCGATATTCTTTTTGATGGCGCGGGGGTGCCGCGCGCGGGTGAGCCGCTAACAGCGGATGGTAAGGAAGTAGGGTTCGTAACTCGCGCCGCGGTTCCGTCCTTCTTGAGCCATGCGATCGGAATGGGATACGTCCGCAAAGATCACAACGCTCTCGGAAGCGAGCTGCATTGGTCTGGTGGGAACGCGGTCGTTTCCAAATTTCCAGAAGGGTTTGCTGCAGAAACCGCGACGGCGAAGTAATGGCAATTCAGATTTTCCGCAGGAATTCCTCTACAGAAGTTCAGATGGCCTAATCGAATTCGCGGCGCGGGGCGGATTGCTCTGCTCCGACGCGGCCGGGAGCGATTTCGGCTTTGAAATAATTTTCGCCTTTGATCGGGCAGCCCGCGAGACGGCGGAGCATTGCCAGTTGTCCGATGTGCGTGAGGGCGTCTGCGATAGGTCCCTGAAACAAGCCTTCGGCGGGGGAGTGAAGCGGTTCCGGCGAGGCGAGATAGTCGTCAAATTTCTTCAATGAGGCGAAGAAGCGGACGACCTCCGCATCCCATGAGAGTGGTTGAGAATCATGCCAGGCGGCTTCCCCACTTGCCATCGAAAGAGCCCAATCGAAAAGATCGCCCATGTGAGCGAGAATTCTTGCTGGGGTTCGAGGATTTTCGCCGATAGTAAATAGCGCGAACGATTCGGGGGCGCCACGCAGCGCTTTTCCACCGCGATAGGCGACCGTGGCAACGGTGTGGCGAAGGAGTTGGCGAGCGGGATCTGAAGGCGTGGACATGGTTATCAATTCTCCCAAGATGGCGGACAAAAACTAGCGCTTAGTATAAACGCGGACGTAGTCGACAAGCATGGTCTGCGGAAATTTGGTCGAGGTGTCTGGGCTGCCTGGCCAATCGCCTCCTACGGCGAGATTGAGAATGATGAAGAACGGATGATCAAAGACCCATTTGCCACCTGCGGGCCAGTCGGAAGAGCGGAAAGTGGCGTAGAGATTGGAGTCGACGTAGAAACGGACCGTGTCGGGTTGCCATTCGACGGCGTAGAGATGGAAATCGGCGGCAAAGTTCTTGCCGTCTCGAAGAGCGAAAATTGAAGTTAAGTCGCTCGTAGGAGCGACTGTGCTGGGGCCGTGCAAAGAACCGTGGATGGTACCGGGCTCCTTGCCGACGTTTTCCATGATGTCGATTTCGCCGCACTTCGGCCAGCCCTCGGTCGGAATGTCTTCGCCAAGCATCCAGAATGCGGGCCAGATTCCCTGCCCTTCCGGAATTTTTATTCGTGCTTCGAAGCGACCGTAGGTTTGCGTGAAAAGATTTTGTGTTTTTAGGCGGGCGGAGGTGTAGTCGCGCGTTATGCCGTCAGCGGCGGTGTACGTTTCCTTTCGTGCTGTAATGACGAGATTGCCTTTTTCGACGTGGGCGTTTTCTTTGCGATCGGTGTAGGACTCGAGTTCTTGGTTGCCCCAACCTTTGCCGCCGAGGTCGTAGGTCCATTTCTTGGGGTCTGGCGGAGAACCGTCTGGGCCGTTGAATTCGTCGCTCCAGGTTAGGGTCCACATCGACTGCGGAGGCGGAGGAGCGGGGTCGCGGATGACATGACAGCCGGAGAGAAGAGGAATTGAGCAAAGAAGTGCGGTCCGAAAGATTTGGGAGGGATTTACGCTGAGCTTCGACATGCAAAATCAAAAGAGCACAGACTGAGGTCTGTCCTAGTTAATCGAGATTCAGGGCGCGCTTGAAGGAGCCTTTTTCGTTGTCAATTTTCTTTTGTAGTTGGAGGATGGCGTAGAGGACGGCTTCGGGGCGCGGCGGGCAACCGGGGACGTAGACATCGACGGGAATCACCTGGTTGCAGCCTTGCACGATGGCGTAATTGTTGAAGACGCCGCCGGAGGTGGCGCAAGCGCCCATGGAGATGACCCACTTGGGCTCGGGCATTTGATCGTAGAGCTGGCGAATAACGGGAGCCATTTTCTGCGAGAGGCGGCCGGCGACGATCATCAGGTCAGCCTGGCGCGGCGAGGGGCGGAAAACTTCTGCGCCGAAACGCGCAACGTCAAAGCGGGCGGCGGCCATGGACATCATTTCAATCGCACAGCAAGCGAGGCCGAAGCCGAGGGGCCAGATGGAGCTCTTGCGGGCCCAGTTCACGGCCTTGTCGAGCGTCGTGAAAATAATGCCTTCGTCTTCGAGCAGGCTGCCGAAGTCGTCGGGTTTGGTGAGTGTGACGTGCTTGCCGAGCGATGTGCTCATGGTGCCCTCGTCTGATTTCATTTTCGCACAGGCGAGCGGAGGACACAAATGAAGCTGAGCAACGCATTCTGGGACGACTGGTTCAGTTCTGAGTCGTACGATAGTCCGATGTGTTCTCAGCAACAAGGGCGCGCAGAAACGCCGCGCTTTCTCGCAACGATTGGCGAGCTTCGGGAACTAGATGTGGCGCGAGCTGCCAGGCGTGCGGAACGACTGGCCAAACCTTTAGTTCAACACGAACGCCTGCGGCCCGGGCTTTTTCAGCCAAACGTGTGGAATCATCACGCAGGACTTCGTCCGCGCCGACGTGAATGAGAAGCGGAGGAAGTCCAGTGAGATCGGCATAGAGCGGAGAAGCGATCAGGTGGTGCGGATCCATGTCACTCAAATAAAGGCGTGCGCTGAAAGCAATGTCTGGTCCGTGGAACATGGCACAGCTTTCCGAGTTGGTGCGAATAGACTCGCCGGTGGCGGCGAGATCGGTCCATGGCGAGAAGAGGGCGGCTCCGGCCGGAAGAGGATTCCCTTCCTCGCGAAGCGTCAAAAGGAGAGAGAGCGCGAGGCCGCCGCCCGCGGACTCCCCGCTGACGACAATGCGCTCAGGCGAATACCCTTCGCCTAGAAGTCCGCGATAAACCGCCACCGCGTCGTCGACCGCAGCGGGAAATTGATTTTCCGGCGCGAGACGGTAGTTCGGCGCGAAAACGCGGAATCCTTGACGCGCGAACGATACCGTAATCGCCCGGTGCGTCTGCGCTGAACATCCAAAATATCCGCCGCCATGCAAATACAGAAGGATAGCGTTTGCCGAGCCAGTTCCCTCCACCCATTCACCGGGAACGCCGCCGACTTGCGCGGGAGAAATGCGCACATCAGCGGGCACCTTATAAGGATCAGGATTTAGAATTTTGCGTGCGACGCGATAGTCGCGCACACCTCGGAGTTTACGTTTGACCCGCCATTTGATGATCCACACTGAGAGATGAGCTTGCCAGCTTGCCATGTTTGATGCTTTCCGTTTTTCGCCTGAGAAATGCCGAGAGAATAGCAAAGTGCGCTAGCGAATGTGCTACACAGTGAGAACTACTTTGCCGAACTGCGATCCAGCTTCGAGATACGCGTGCGCGGCGGCAGCTTCCGCGAGCGGAAACACACGATCGACGATGGGCTTCAAACGGCCCGTGGCGACTAGCTTCATGACTGTCAGCAGTTCCGACTTCGCTCCCATATAGGACCCGAGCAGAGAAAGCTGCCGGCTGAAAAGAAAACGTAGATCGATCTTTGCGTCATAGCCAGTCGTTGCGCCGCAGGTCACCAGGCGGCCGGCAAGAGCAAGGCTCGCCACACTTTCGTCCCACGTCGCGGTGCCGACATGCTCGAACACCACGTCTACGCCCCGCTTATTCGTGATGCGGCGGACTTCTTCGCGGATTCTTTGCGTCTTGTGGTTGATGACGTAGTCTGCGCCAAGCTCGCGGGCCTTCGCGAGCTTCTCATCGGTTCCTGCAGTGGCGATGACGCGCGCGCCGAAAAACTTAGCGACTTGTATGCCCGCGGTCCCGACACCGCTGCCGGCTCCTAAAATCAACACGTCTTCTCCCGGCTGAAGTTCAGCGCGCGAGATGAGCATGTGCCAGGCCGTTTGGAAAACGAGCGGGATGCTCGCCGCCTCTTCGAAGGAAAGATTCTCGGGATAGGGCATACAGTTTACTTCCGGGCAGCGAACAAATTCGGCGCAGCCGCCATCGATCATGTAGCCCAAGTTTGTGAATTGGCGGCAGCGATTGTCGTGGCCGGAAAGGCATGCAGCGCATTTGCCGCATGTAACGCCGGGAGCGAGCACCACCTTTTGGCCAACTTTGAGCGTCGTTACATCGGCACCAACTTGCGCGACCTCTCCCGCAACGTCGCTTCCTGGAATGTGCGGCAGCGGAATCGGGACGTTGGGCGAGCCCGTGCGTACCCAAAGATCGAGACGATTCAACGCACAGGCTTTCACGCGTACGAGTACTTCGTTCGCGCGCAAGACGGGCTCCGGCGCATCTTCATATTTCAATACTTCCGGCCCACCGTGCTGATGGAATCGAATCGCCTTCATCTACCCTCCCAATTTTCAAAATTCTAGCTGCGGCCTAACGCCGCACAGGAAGACCAAGTATCTTGCAACATTGGCGACATAGGACATAAGCCCCGTGCTTAGTGATCACGACATAACTCTTACCACGATGATGTTCGCCACGCGCCTCACAAGGCTGACCGTCAGGAGAGCCAACAACCTCCCCGAGCACATCATTTATCGTGATTTCAGTTTCGTCAAAGCTTGAGATCCGCCATTTAACCCACAAGCTTGGCATAGACGAATTGTATATTCTGAACTGCTAGTTGTCGCGCCCCCAAGGAGCCAGTGCAAGCGTGGGCGGCAATTATCGGAGATTGATCAGCACCCAGACCGTTCACATTGACATGACCAATGACGCGCCGTAGGCTGAGGGCTGAGGCCGAGCGTGGACCTGTTCGAAGAAATCGTAAAAATGCGGCGCGCGGGGCAGCGGGGAGCGCTGGCCACGATTGTGCACACGAACGGCTCGATTCCCAGCTATGAGAGCTCGCGGATGCTTGTGCGGGACGATGGGTCGATCATGGGAACGATCGGCGGCGGCTGCGTGGAAGCGGAAGTGTGGGCCGCCGCTAAGGAAGTGATGCACAAGGAAGCGCCGCGCAAAATGGTTTTCAATTTGAACAATGAGGCGACCTATGACAACGGCCTCATTTGCGGCGGCACGCTGGAAGTTTTCGTGGAACCTATCCTGCCGCAGCCTATCCTTTATCTATTTGGCGGCGGGCATGTTTCGATGGCTGTCGCGAAGGCTGCCAGCGCCGCTGGATTCGGCATTGCGGTCATCGATGACCGCGAGGCGTTTGCGAACCCTGAACGGTTCGCCATGGCGCAAGAAATTTATACGAGCTATGAAGATGCCTTTGAGAAGATTCGGCCGAACGTTGCCAGCTACCTGATCATCGTCACGCGCGGCCACAAGGAAGATATGCGGGTTCTCGGATGGGCTGTCCGAACGTCCGCTCGCTACGTCGGGATGATTGGAAGTAAACGCAAAGTCCTTTCCGTATACAAAGCTTTAGAAAGTGAAGGATACCGTCCCGAGGAATTTCAGCGCGTCTACGCGCCCATGGGACTGGAAATTGGCGCGCTAGCGCCGGAAGAAATTGCCATTAGCATTGTGGCGGAATTGATTGCCGTTCGCCGCAACGCGGAATCGGCTTCGCACAAGAAATTGGTTTACGAACCGCGCCCTGCACTAACGGAACGCTAAAGCGGAAAGAGGCGGCATGCTCGCTGCCATCATCCTCTCGGGCGGCGAATCGCGCCGGATGGGCTCGCCGAAGGCGCTGCTCTCCTATCAGGGCCGTCCATTCCTTGAACATTTGCTGGACGTGGCCCGCCATCCAAAAATCGGCGTGCGCCGTGTGGTGCTCGGAGCCGATGCGGAGCCCATCGCGAAAGAAGTAAATCTCTCTCCCGACGAAATCGTCATCAATGCGGACTGGGAAAAAGGTCAATTGAGTTCTATTCAGGCGGCGCTGCGGAGTCTTCCATCACAAACCGACGGCATCATTCTTCTTCTGATTGATCACCCGCTTATAAGTTCAACGCTTGTCAACGAATTGGTGGAAGCTTTCTACAGTTCCGGTAAGTCGGTCGTGCTTCCGGTTTACGAAGGCAAGCGGGGACATCCTGTTATTTTTTCTTCGGCGCTCTACGAAGAGTTGAAGAATGCACCGCTCGATACGGGAGCGCGCTCCGTTGTTTGGGCGCATTCCGGCGATGTTCAGATCGTGCAGACAAGCGAAGAAGGCTGCGTTCTTAATTTGAATGATCCAGGCACGATGCAGCGGGCTCTTGGCACTTGATGGCGGGATTGCTGGATTCTTTTGATTAGGCCAATTTCGCGAGCAACAGCGCGAGGGCCTCTTCGGCGAGTTGCGCGCCATGAAAGGTTGCCGACGGTAGCCCGCCCAAAGCTTCGGAGATAGTCTCAGCTGTTATCAAGCGCGCTGCTGCAAGGGTGCAGCCCGTGAGACGTTCCGTTAGAAATGATGCGGACGCAATCGAGGTCGTACAGCCGCGGCACAGGAAGCGTGCTTCCGCGATTACGCCGCCCTCGACGCGAATTGCCAGCTCGAGAATATCGGCGCAAACAGGATTCGTCGCTTGCACTTCGGCGGTAGCGTTCGCCAGCTTGCCGGCGTTGCGTGGATTCCGAAAGTGTTCTAAAACCAGTTCGCTGTACACCGAACTATCGTAGCCCAACTTGCGCCGCACTTTTCAACTTGAGCGTAAAACTCAACCCAGATTGCAGAATCGGACAATCAGCCTCACACTTTCGTTGCGCGCCGCCGCAAACAGCCTGAACATACTATTAGCGCCTTGATCCGACCATGCCACGACTAATCATTGAACGACCCGACGCTCCGCCGCGTCTCTATGAGCTGAAAGATGGCTCGACGATTCACATCGGGCGGGCCGCGTCCAACGACATCACGCTTCCCCACTCGAGCATCTCGCGGAGCCACGCGCTGCTCGAAGGAAATCACGATATTTGGATTGTCAGGGACCAACGCAGCGCCAACGGCGTTCTGGTCAATGGCGTGCGCATTGAGCACGCGGAGCTGAAAAGCGGCGACGTCATCGGGCTTGGCGATATCAAGCTGCGGTTCGAGAACATGATGAGTGGCACGGTTGTGGCGAAAACTTCGCCGGAGCTAGCGTCGCATCTGACGCAAATCCTGGATCAGGAAAGTGTCGCAAAACTTTTGGAGCGTTCGAAAAACCAGCCAGCTTCGGAGCTGACCGACTCGCGAGTCGGTACGGACGGGGGGATCGAATATCTCAAGCGTGAGAATCGTTTACTCACGCTGCTTTATCAAGTGAGCCGCGCTTTGGGCGATAAAACCACCGTCGAGGATGTGACGGAATGCGTGCTCGATCTTGTTCTTCAGATTGATGGAGCCGAACGCGGTTACGCGATGTTGCTCACTGAAGAGTCGCTTCGCGCTGCGCCACACGCCGCGGCAAACTACACCTTTTTGCCTGCGATCCTCCGCTATCGGCGAGCTCCAAAAACGGCAACGCCGCAAATGGCGCTCTCGCGGGCGATTATTCAGCAGGTGATGGAGAGCAAAGGGCCGCTGCTAGTGATGGACGCAAAGGAAGACGCGCGATTCTCCGGCAGCCAGAGCATGGCGATTTCCGGCATGCAATCGGCGATGTGCGCGCCGCTGGCCAGTCGCGACCGGCTGTTCGGATTGCTTTACGTCGACAACCTTTCCAAGCGCGGCACTTTTCTGCAGGAGGATCTGGAAGTTTTTGCGGTCATTGCGGCACAAGCGGGGCTGGTGATTGACCAGGTTATGGCGAAAAATGAGGTGAAGCGACAGGGCGTGGAGCTCAGCGCGCTGGAACGTTTTCTTTCGCCAGCTATTTCCAAGAAAGTCAGAGCGGAGCCTGCTGGCATCCGCCTCGGCGGTGAAAGTCAGCGCATCACACTGCTCTTCGCCGACGTGCGCGGCTTTACTACGATGGCTGAAAAAATGAAGCCCCGTGAAGCGGTAGAGGTCCTGAATGAGTTCTTCGAGCGTATGACCAACGTGATTTTCGAGCATGAAGGAACGCTGGATAAATATCTCGGCGATGGGTTGATGGCACTTTTCGGCGCGCCTCTCGCTCTTCAAAATGACGCAGAGGCTGCCGTTCGCGCTGCAGTGGGCATGCAAAAGAGTCTCGCGGAGCTAAACAAGAGTTCGGGCAAGCCGCCACTAAATATTGGCATCGGCATTCATACGGGAGAGGCTGTCGTTGGGTACCTCGGCACGGAACACCGCATGGATTACACGGCGATCGGAGACACGGTGAATGTGGCCTCGCGGCTGACGTCTCAAGCGGGGCCTGGGCAGATTGTCATTTCCAATGCGACGCACGCCCAAATAGGGCGCGAACTTTCGTGCTGTCCTCTCTCGGCAATGAAACTGAAAGGCCGTGCCGAGCCAATTGATGTTCATGAAGTTCTCTGGCGCGATCCGTTGCCGCAGAGTCGCGGCACTCAAGACACTAAGCCCGAAGCGATCCTCCTGGATTGAGGCGCGGTTCATTTGCATTTCTCAATTCAATGCGCGGGAGCGGGACTCCGCGTGTTTGCTACTCTCGCGGGCAGATATTTCTTCTCCATCGAAGCAACCACGAGATAGTTTGGGTCGACCATCTCCGTCAGGTGGATCTTGCCGACTTTTGAGAGCAGCCCGTAGGCGTCGAGTTTTGATAATCCGTAATCGGAGTGTATCCACGCCACAAGTTCGGTAAACGCGATGCGAACTGCGTCATCTGCACAACTTGTTTGTCGCCGTCTTTGTCGGCATCCGGGCTTGCCTGTGGCATGGCATAGCAATTCGCGGCAGCCGTTAGCACTAGCAGACTCACAACCAAGATGAGTCTCATAACTCGTCACCTCAAAAAGAATTCCGTGAGTGCAACACACGCCAAAGACGAAGTCAATCGTCAAGCGCGCAGCATCAAGAAACAAATGTTGCACATTCGCGGGACAGTGTTGCGTTTGCTGCGCCCGCGTGATACAACGCGCCCACAGGAATGCCCAAAATCATTTTCAGATTCGATGCGGTTAGCCCGACACCGCGAGCGGCCGCCCGTTCCAACATATTAACTTGGAGAATCATTTTGCAAAACGTGGCCTACGATCATAAATCGCAGAGTCTTCTGCGTGTCCTTGCGTGGCTCTTCGCCGTCGCCCTTCTAGCTCCCATATGGGCATCTGCACAAGAGAAACCTCCGGCTCCGTGGGACACCACGAAGGCTCGAGGCGTGACCCGGGACATCGACTTTGATACCAGCGAAGGCACGTGGATGTCGCTCGATGTTTCGCCTGATGGCAAATGGATCGTGTTCGATCTCCTCGGACACGTTTACCGCATGTCATCAACGGGTGGCAAAGCGGAATCCCTGACACAGGATTCGGGCGTGGCATTGAACATGACGCCGCGCTTTTCTCCCGACGGCAAGACCATCGCGTTTATTAGCGATCGCAAAGGCCAGAATAATCTCTGGCTCATGGACGCCGACGGCAAAAATCCGCGCTCCGTGTTCAATGACAAGACGCTGCGCGCATTGAGCCCCGTTTGGACGCCGGACGGCAACTACATCATCGTCCAGCGCCAGGGCACGCGGCGCGGCGGTTCGCCTTTCGCGTGGTCGCTGGTCATGTACCACAAGGATGGTGGTTCCGGGATAACACTCGTTCCGGACGACAAAGGACCATCGTGGCATTCCATTTCTCGTGACGGAAAATATCTCTACTTCGACGTGCAAATCTGCTCCCCAGTTCCCTTTGGCCATACCGACCCCATGCTCGGCTGCGCACAGATCAACCGGATGAATCTGCAAACTCGCAAAGTCGAAGAGATCACCGGCGGCCAAGATGAGCAGCAGGACCGCGGAACAAGTGGTGGGGCAATCGCGCCTGAGGTGTCTCCCGACGGCAGGTTTGTTGCCTTCGCGCGACGCGTTCCCGATGGGACTGAATCCTACAAAGGACATGTGTTCGGGCCGCGCACCGCTCTGTGGCTGCGCGATCTACAAACGGGTGAAGAACGTCTGCTTATGGATCCCATAGAGCTAGACGAATCCGAAGAGATCTCCCGCCAGATGACTATCCTGCCGGGAATGGTTTGGAGTGCGGACGGGAAGTCGATGGTGCTTTCGCAAGGAGGAAAAATTCGGCGGCTGTGGGTTGAAAACGGAAAAGTCGAAAACATTCCGTTTACGGTGCACGTCCATCGCACCATTTCCGAAATGGCCTATTCGCCAATTCCCTTCCATGATGCCGCATTCGAAGCGAAGTTCATTCGCTGGCAAACAGCTTCACCTGACGGCAAACGTATCGTGTTCCAGGCGGTCGACAAGCTTTGGCTCATGGATTTGCCCAGCGGTAAACCAAAGCGACTGACGCCGGATTCGTTTACTCCTGGCGAATTTTCTCCTGCATGGTCGCCTGATGGAAAGACGATAGCCTTCACCAGCTGGGATGATGAAAAGCACGGATTGCTTTGGACCGTCGCAGGTGATGGCGGCGAGCCTCATGCCGTAACCACAGAGCCCGGCGAATATTTGAATCCCACCTGGAGCACGGACGGCGCGACGCTTGCCTATTCACGCGGCTCCGGCGCGACACTGCGCGGGCGCGATTGGGCGCGCAATGAGTGGTACGACATCGTTCAGCAACCGGCGAGCGGCGGCGCAGCTCAGACGATCGTGCGCGTTGGAAGTCAGGAAGCTCCCGGAGCCCGTCCGCAATTTGGTCCGGGCGGCAGAATCTACTTTACAGAGCATCGCCTTGAGAAAGGGACGGGTCCTTTTGATGCGAAAAGCGTCACGGACCTCGTCTCGATGCAAATGGACGGTTCGGACCGCCGCGTACATGCCACATTTCCGAACGCCACTCTCGTCCAGGTGTCCCCGAGCGGACAGCAAGTCGCTTATCAGGAAGGCGACAACGTTTATGTCGCCCCACTTCCTCTCAACGTCACCGGTCAAGAAGGTATCTCCCTCGATCGCAAGGCGCCTGTCTTCACCATTAAGCCCGCGAGTCTTGACGGCGGGATGTATCCACGGTGGCGAGACGGTGCAACGATCGAATACGGCAATGCCAATAAATACTTTCTCTACCATACCGACAGCGCAAAAACGGACACCACGGAGATTCATCTCAGCGTGCCGCGCGCCATCCCGCAAGGTTCGATCGCGTTGACCAACGCACGAATCATCACCCTGCAGAACCGCAAAGTCATCGAAAACGGAACGATTGTCGCAAAGGCCGGACGAATCACCTGTGTCGGCGACTGCCCCACTGCGGGCGTCGATCGCGTCGTCGATGCCAAAGGCAAAACGATTATTCCGGGATTCGTTGACATGCACGCCCATCATCACCGCGAATCGGGAGGCATTACTCCTACACACAACTTCGAGTCCGCCGTCTATCTGGCGTATGGCGTCACAACAACTCTCGATCCTTCCACGTGGTCCGAGGAAGTCTTCCCGCTCGCGGAAATGATTGAAGCCGGCCGATCCATCGGCCCTCGCACTTTTTCAACCGCGACTCCTCTGCTCAACGGCAGCGGCCCCAACCACAACGAACTCACCAGCTACGAAGTGACGGAACACGAAATCACGCGCCTCGCATCCTACGGCGTTGTTTCTCTCAAACAATATCTCCAGCCAGACCGCGAACAGCGCCAATGGATCGTTGAGGTGGCCCGTAAACAAGGTCTACGAGTGACCGCCGAAGGCTCCAGCGATCTGCTCCACAAAGTCAGCATGGCCATGGACGGCCAGACCGGTTTCGAACATCCCACGCCTTATGCGCCGCTATACGGCGACGCTACAAAATTTTTCGGCATGACTCACACCGTCTATTCTCCGACTTTTACGGTTGGTGGGACGGCTCCGTGGAATGAAGAATATTTTCAGCAGATTAGCGACGTCTGGAAAGACGCCAAGCTTCAGCGATGGACACCCTGGCGCGAACTCATGCCGCACCTTCGCACACGTTGGATGCGTCCGCTAACCGACTATCATTTCGGCGTGCAGGCGCAGGGATTGGCGGACATCATCGCCAACGGTGGCTATGGCGCTATCGGTTCGCACGGCCAGGCTCACGGCATCGGCTCGCATTGGGAAGTCTGGATGATTTCCAGTGCTACCGGCCCGATGGGCGCGTTGGAGGTGGCCAGCCTGCATGGCGCGCATTTTCTTGGAGCTGATAAAGATCTCGGTTCGCTCGAAGTAGGCAAGCTTGCCGATCTGATGGTTCTCAACGCGAATCCGCTCGATGACATCCATAACACGGCTAACATCGCGATGGTCATGAAGGCCGGTACGCTGTATGACGCCGACACGCTTGACGAAATTTGGCCCGAGAAAAAACCGTTCGGCGCGTATTACTGGGTGAATCTCGATCAACTGAGGAATGATACAAAGTCCGTCGACATCTTCGACCAGAAATAACAGTCTGCATGCGAGTGTGAAACACTGTGCCCGGTAGGGGCGCAGCATGCTGCACCCCTACAACCACACGACCAATACGTTTGTTACACTTTCCCCATGAAGTCCCTTTCGCCTAACACCGCTCTCCGCATCGTGTCTCTCGCGCCGAGCGTTACGTCGATTCTTTGCGCCATCGGCGCAAGGAAATCTCTTGTAGGTGTTACAAAATGGTGCGCCGACGTGGCGTCAGTAAACAGACTGCCGAAACTGGGCGATTGCTGGCACATGGAATCCGTCGACGAAATCTTAAGGCTGGAGCCATCACTCGTGATCGGCTCGGTGCCTTACAAACAGGAAACTCTCGCGAAACTTTTGGAACACCCGCTTAGCTTCCTGGCCACAAATCCGCGGACGCTGGCGGATATTGAAAATGACATTCGAATGTTGGGTCGAATCGCAGGACGTCCGGCGCAGGCTGAGCACCTCATCAAGAAAATGCGCCAAGACTTTATCGCCATCGCAAAGAAGAGCCGCGCTTTGAAAAGCAGGCTGCGCGTGTATTGCGAGGCCTGGCCGAACCCACGAATCAGCTCTCCGCCGTGGGTTACGGAAATCGTGAAAATATGTGGCGGAGAAATGGTCTTGCCGCCCGGCCAAAAGGTAAGCGATCAACAAGTCGCCAGCGCACACCCAGATGTGATTGTGCTCGCTTGGGCCGCCACTGGCGGCAAAGCTAAACCGCAAAAATCCTACCAAGTCGCTGCTTGGAAAGACGTCCCCGCAATTCGTGAAAAGCAGGTTTACGTTGTCCGCGACGAACTGCTTAACACTCCGGGGCCGCCGCTCGTCGATGGAGCGAAACAATTCTTCCGCATTTTGCAAGACGCCGTGACATGGGGAACCAAGAAATGAAAGTAATCGTAGCCGCAGTGATCGAGCGCAGCGACCGACGGATACTGATCGGGCAGCGGCGGCGCAACGACACCTCACCTCTGAAGTGGGAGTTCCCCGGCGGAAAGATTGAAGAAGGCGAAACACCGGAAGAGGCGTTAGCGCGTGAGCTTCGAGAAGAATTGAGCGCCACATTGGAAAAATGCGCCGAACTGGGCCGGGTGCGCCACAGATACCCGGGGATGTCGGAAGAATTGGAAATTCGGTTTTACGCTGCAAGCATTAAGGAAGGCGAAATCACGCCGAACGAGTTCGAACAAATCGTGTGGGCGTTGCCAAAAGAATTGGGCAACTACGACTTTCTGGCTGCCAATTCCCAGCTCATCGCGCAGCTCGCCACCGGGCGTCTGAAGCCCGCCGAAATTCTCAGTGCACTTCCACACAGGTCGCCAAATTACCGCTAGCACAGGCCGTGGGTAATGGCGGAAGGAGCACGCAGTGGGAATGGGCGGCCAAATACTCTGCCGCGGCGGCATTGTGATTCTTCTCTGCGATCCACTGCGCGGTGTCGTTGTACTGATACTTTGATACTGTGCAGAGGTCAGCGCCATGTTCCAGCAGCAGTTTCACCATTTCAACGTTACCGGATTTTGCCGCCGCCATTAAAGGCGTGTCCCCGCCAAGGCTACCTCGGTGATTCACGTCCGCGCCTTTTCCAAGGAGAAACCGGGCAACCTCAAGTCTTTTCCCCCGTGCAGCGGCACTCAGCGGAGTTTCACCGTCTCTCGCTTCATGATTGACGTTGTGTCCTTGCGCAACTAATTTCGTGACCTGGTCGAGGTCGCCCACGCGTGCCTCATCCAGAAGAAAAGCGTCGCCCAGCGGACCAGCGCTGCAAACCGTCACGTCCAATCGTTCCCAAGCGGAATACGGAATTGCCAAGAGTAAAATTCCAAGGAGGAAGCCACACAGAAGCAGCCATTCGCTCCTACTAAATCGAAGTCTCTTGAAGAAGCCGAAAACCAACATCGCCGCTGCAAATACAAAACCGAGCAGCAGTAACAGAAGACCTAACAAAAAGATGCTCGGTCCAGTGTGCGCCAACGCGAACCCAATCATCTGAGGACCTTCTCCGCAGGTTAGGATCGTCGACTCATAGACAATGCGAATAATGAGAATGCTTTGGCCCGCAAGAAGAGACCAGCCGCAAACGCGGACCAATGACGGAAGCAATCCAGCAGTGGTTGCTGAGGGACCGATAGTCACAATGAATCGCCCAACCAGACTGGGTTAGATAGTCGAGCTACGAAATAACGGGATTCAGTTTTTCGGGATTGATACCCAGATCTTTGATCGCTTTGTCCACCACGGACCTGTCGATCTTCCCGTCGCTGTGCAGTTCATGCAGAGTCGCCAGCGTGATGAACCGCGAATCGACTTCGAAGAACTCGCGCAATGAAGCACGTCCTTCGCTGCGGCCAAATCCATCGGTACCGAGCGAAGCCAGCCGCCGCGGCATCCACTTGCTAATCATGTTTGGCAGCGTTTTCAAATAATCGGAGGCAGCAACCAATACTCCCGGAGCTTCGGCAAGCAACTTGGTCACGTAGGGAACGCGGGGCTTGTCGCCAGGATGCAAACGGTTCCAGCGCTCGGTCTCATTTCCATCGACGTAGAGTTCCTTGTAGCTGGTCACGCTCCAAACATCCGCCGCAACGCCATATTTCGTGTCCAGAATTTCCTGCGCGCGAAGGACTTCGTTGAGGATCGCGCCGCTGCCGAAGAGCTGCGCGCGAAGTTTGGATTTTGGATTGGCTGCCGGCCGGAAGCGGTACATACCCTTCAAAATTCCGTCTTTCACGTCGCCCGGCATCGCTGGCATCGCGTAGGGTTCGTTCATTACCGTGATGTAATAAAAGATGCTTTCGCCGTCTTTGTACATCCGGCGGATGCCGTCTTGCAGAATCACCGCCATTTCGTAGGCAAACGCTGGATCGTACGCTCGCAAATTCGGCACGCTGAGCGCGAGTATGTGGCTATTGCCATCCTGGTGCTGCAACCCCTCGCCCGCTAGTGTCGTCCTGCCGGAAGTTCCACCCAGCAAGAAACCGCGCGTGCGCATGTCCGCCGCGGCCCAAATAAAATCGGCGATACGCTGGAATCCAAACATCGAATAGTAAATGAAAAACGGAATCGTATTAATGCCGTGCGTCGCATACGCCGATCCTGCGGCAATAAACGAGCCCATCGAACCGGCTTCGGTGATTCCTTCCTCGAGGATCTGCCCGTCTTTCGCTTCCTTGTAATAGAGCAGCGTGTTGACGTCGACGGGCTCGTACTTCTGCCCGACGCTCGAATAAATTCCGACCGTTCGAAACAGCGATTCCATACCAAAGGTGCGCGCTTCGTCAGGAACGATGGGCACAACCAGCTTGCCGATTTCCGGATCCTTCAGCATTTTGCGCAGCATCCCGACGAACGCCATCGTCGTCGAGACTTCCCTGCCCTCGCTGCCTTCAAAGAATTCCTTGAACAGCTCGTCATGGTCGGCCGCCAACGGTTTTGAACGTACACTGCGCTTCGGTGTGTAGCCGCCCAACGATTCCCTGCGTGCACGCAAATATTGAATTTCTATGCTGTCTTCCGCCGGGCGGTAGAACGGGACCTCGACGCAATCGTCATCGTTCAGCGGAACGCCGAACCGCGAGCGAAACTCGCGCAATTCCTCTTCATTCAATTTTTTCTGCTGGTGCGTGACGTTCTTGCCTTCGCCAGCTTCTCCCAGCCCGTATCCTTTAATAGTGCGCGCCAGAATTACCGTCGGCCCGCCCTTATGTTCAACTGCGGCCTTGTAAGCTGCGTACACCTTGCGCGGATCGTGGCCGCCAAGCCGCAAACGACGCAACGCCTCATCGGGGAGCGGCTCGACCAGAGCGAGAAGTCGGGGATCACTGCCAAAAAAATGTTCGCGGACGTAGGCGCCCGACGAAACCACCAGCTTTTGGTATTCGCCGTCAACCAATTCTCCCATGCGCTTGACGAGCAGGCCTTCCGTGTCGCGCTCTAGAATCGGATCCCACTCGCTACCCCACAGAACCTTGATGACGTTCCACCGCGCGCCGCGGAACGCCGACTCCAGTTCTTGAATGATCTGGCCGTTGCCGCGTACAGGACCATCCAGCCGCTGCAAATTGCAATTCACCACAAAAATTAGATTGTCCAGTTTTTCGCGCGAGGCCAGCGTGATCGCGCCCAGCGATTCCGGCTCGTCCGTTTCGCCGTCGCCCAGAAACGCCCAGACTTTCGCGTCCGTCACGGGCTTCAACCCGCGATCTTCGAGATAGCGGTTGAAGCGCGCCTGATAAATCGCCATCAGCGGGCTCAGGCCCATCGACACGGTCGGAAACTCCCAGAAGTCCGGCATCAGCCACGGATGCGGGTAAGACGAGAGACCCCCTCCCGGTTTCAACTCGCGGCGAAAGTTTTCCAACTGCAGCGGCGAAATTCGCCCCTCGAGGAACGCGCGCGCATACATTCCCGGTGCGGCGTGACCTTGAAAATAAACCGTGTCGCCTTCGAACTCGTCCGAACGCGCCCGAAAGAAGTGGTTGAACCCGACTTCATAGAGCGTCGCTGCGGAAGCGTACGTGGAAATGTGCCCGCCGATGTTGTGTTCCACGCGGTTCGCGCGCACCACCATCGCTAGCGCGTTCCAGCGGATCAAGCTCTTGATGCGCCGCTCCAATTCCTGATCGCCAGGGAAAAGCGGCTCGAGCCGCGCGGGAATCGTATTCGCATAAGGCGTGTTCGCGGAAAACGGAAGATCGATGCCTGAAACGGTAGCGTGCGCGCGAAGCCTCTCGAGAATCTCGGCCGCTACTTCCGGCCCGCTGGATTCCAGCACGGAGTCCAGAGACTCCAGCCATTCTTGAATCTGCGTGTCTTCCAGTCCGTGCGGAACGCTGATCGCCTCGCTCGGGCTGTCAACGTGCGTGTAAGTCTCATTGTCCATAACTTAGGCTGGCCCCTCTTTTGTCGGATTCGGGCGCGCTCGTCCACGCGCCTCCTAAACTTATTCACACTATAAGGAGAATAGAATACACTGCCGCGCGATTCTCTGCACGGCCCCTCTTCTTCTTGTTCTTCTTGCCTGAAAATTAACTGCTAGGTTTCGAATCAGCGGACCGCCATTCCTCGATACGCAAAATGCAATTCCCTTCATACGATAGCCTAACCCACTTGTCCTCTCGAATTGGCCCGCCATGGGAACTTGTGTTGTTGAAACAGGGATGAATCTCAAAATCGGAATAGGAAAAATGTATACCGTTGACGGTCAATTGCTCGTACGAGTGGCCGTTGAATGGCATAGGCACGAAGTCTTTGACTCGTCCTTCAACTACGGAGAATCTGCCATTCTTCAGCGCCGACTGTGCTTCCACCAACCCGTAGGTGCTGTCCTTGTAAAACCCGTAGCCAACAATGAATCCGACCAACCCAAAAATACCTGCCCCCATCAAGTATTTGAACCTTCGCTTAGTCAACAACTCCCAGAAAGCCCAGACAATCGAAATCAATATGAAAAGGACGGGCGCCATCAGCATGTTCCAGTCAGAATGTTTCTGCGATACGTCGAAAATGATGACGAAGTGTGGTTCCATTGGAGCCAGCATCAATCCAGCGTCCGACCGCCGTCCATAATCACGACCTGGCCCGTCATAAACTTGGCCCCGACGAGGAACAACACTGCATCCGCGATGTCGCTCGGCGCACCCGTTCGCTGCAAGGGAGCCTGTTTGACAAAATCGGCCTCCCACTCCGGCGGATCGCCAGGCATGGTGATCGTTCCTGGAGCGATGGCATTTACGCGCACGTCGGGAGCAAGCGCCTTCGCAAGGACCTTCGTCAACATGACCACGCCGGCCTTCGAAATGGAATGCGGAATGTAGCCTGGCCATCCCATCAAACCGCCTGCATCGGCAAAATTCACGATTGCGCCTTTGGTACGGCGCAGTAGTGGCGCTGCGGCCTGCGCACAGAAGAATCCTGCCTTCAAATTTGTATCCAGCGACGCATCCCAAATTTCTTCCGTTGTCGACACAATGCTCGCGGGCAAAAAGTTCGCCGCGCTGTTTACAAGAATATCCAATCGCCCAAATTCTTTCGCAACCTGTACGAACAGCTTGCGAATCTCGTCCACCTTTTGCAAATCAGCGGAAAGCGCTACCGCCCTGCGCCCGAGCTTCTCGATTTCCCCAACCGTTTCCTGCGCCTCAGCGTGCGAATTGCCGTGGTGAATCACTAAGTCCGCGCCTTCGGCGGCCAGACGCAAAGCCACCGCTCGGCCAAGCCGCTTCGCTGAGCCGGTGACCAGCGCCACTTTTCCTGTGAGCGACGCCCTCTGCCCTGCTGTGTTTTCTGTCATTAGAAGATTTCCGCCGCTGGAAACGTTACCACATCCTGCAGCGGCAAGGGCGCGCAGAGCGCCTCCCTCGCCAGTGATATCATCAACCAGCTAGAACTCGTAGACCGCAATGGAGTAACGCAAAGAAGGAACGCATTGAAGGAGCCCGTAAATGAAACTTGACCTGCTGGCCATCGCTGCCCATCCCGACGACGTGGAGCTCACCTGTGGCGGCACACTTATAAAGATGGCGCACTTGGGTTACAAAACCGGCATCCTCGACCTTACTGCGGGCGAAATGGGAACCCGAGGCACTCCCGAGACCCGCGCCAAAGAAGCCGCCAAATCCGCCAAAGTGCTTCGCGTAAACTGGCGCGGCACCCTCGGCGTCCCCGACTCGGACGTGCAGCCTAGCCGACAGCACAAGCTCCGTCTAGCGGCCGTCATCCGCGAACTGCGCCCCAAAACCGTCATTCTTCCGTATTGGGAAGCCCGCCACCCCGACCACTACCATGCCTCGACACTCGGCTACGAAGCCTGCTTCCTCGCCGGCCTTAAGCAGCTGCCCATTGACGGCGAGCCTCACCGTCCGTTTAAGATCTTGTATTCCACCGCCTTCGCCCCCGTCCGGCCCACTTTCGTCGTCGACATCACGCCTCATTATGAGCAGCGGCGTCGTGCCATCCTGGCTTTCGCTTCCCAATTCCATCCCAAAAAGGGCGAATCGTCCAAGAAGTTCAAGAAAACGAACGTCTTCCTTGCCATCGACCGCCTCGAAGACGAAATGAACCTTCTAGCCCGCCACTACGGCGAAATGATCGGGGTAAAGTACGGCGAACCCTTCCTAATCAAGGAGCTAATGCAGGTCCACGACGTCGTCAAAATGGACGTACGGTCCATCTAGTTCCTATGGGCTTATTGTTCTGAGGCTCTACTTTATTGGATTACGGTTTATCGGAAAGTTGGCAGGATTTACGCTGAAGCCGCCTCTTGCTACTCACTAGTCTCCTGAGTCACTGATTTCTTGCATATTGTTTGTGCCATGTGCAGCCAAAGTACGGGAAGCAAACCGTCCAATGCTGTTAAGAATCGCATCGGCACTCTTGGTCCACACAAAGGGTTTGGGCTGCTCGTTGTGCACCTCGATGAATTCCAAGATGGCAGATTCCAGTTCACGCACGCTGTAGTGCGAACCTCGTTTGATCTGGCGTTGTGACAGTAAGGCGAACCAGCGCTCCACTTGGTTCAGCCAGGAACTGTGCGTGGGAGTGAAGTGCAGATGGTAGCGAGGATGCCGCAGGAACCACGCCCGAATTTCCCTGGTCTTGTGGGTGGCATAATTGTCCAACACCAGATGGACGGTAAGATCGGCAGGAACGGCACGATCGATCTGATTCAAGAATTTGCGGAACTCAATGGCCCGATGGCGTGGCCAGCACTTGCCGATCACCGATCCCGTGGCAATGTCCAAGGCCGCGAATAGGCTAGTGGTCCCATGGCGCTTGTAATCGTGAGTTCGACGCTCCACCTGGCCGGGCAGCATCGGGAGAATCGGCTGACTGCGGCTCAGCGCCTGAATCTGACTCTTCTCATCCACGCACAGCACCAGCGCATGATGCGGTGGATTCAGGTACAAGCCGACGATACCCCAATCCGTCGGTAAGGTAGGAGTGACGGGTATTTGGCAGCCTGAATGCGCGTAGATGCGAAGTCAATTCGCTGCCAGAGCGCCTTTTGGGCGTTGAGCAAAGCGTGTAGGTTTGTGAGGTCCATCGGGAAGCCGAGGGACGGCTCTTTTCCGAAGCGCTTCCAAAAAGCGCTCTGCAAATCCGTCGATAAGAACCTGTTCCGGGAAATGCTAAGAAGGAAGCGGCAATAAGCGCACTGCGCCCATGCACATGGCGAGGCCCTCGATGGCCGTCCCCAGTCGCAAGCTCAGTTCACGAGCATGATGCACCAGTCGACCCGGCATATGGAAAATCAAAAAGCGCAGTCGCTTCGGGCGGGCCGTCAATAAGTCTGCCGGCAAGGCCAAGCGCTTCAGCGCTGTGAGCACGTTGTAGGCGATCACCGCCAGCCGCAGCCAGGCGGCATTGGCTCCGAAATATTTCGACGGCAGTACCCCGGCCGCTAAATCATTCTTCATCACATCGTGTACCCGCTCGATCGTCCCGGCTTTTTCTCGGTGCCACTCGATCAGTTTCACCGCTTCCCAATCCCAGATGTTGCTCTGCACGGCAAAACGTCGCACGTTACTGCCGTCGGCAAACAACCCTCCCTGCCGTTGGCGCAGCCGGATGGCGATGTAGCGCAGCGGCTGGCTGTCCTTCGGCTCTGCTTGCTGGTTCGACACGAACACTACTTCGGCGCACTCCCGATCTATACCCGGCTCGGGCTCCCCGTAGGCCTTCCATTCCTTTTCCGGAACTTCCAGAATGGCCTCGCGCAACGCCTCGCTCATCCGCACGCTGATCGCAAAACCAATGCATCCTTGCGGCCCTTCTTCACGTTTCTCGTTGCACAGCCAGCGCAACAACTCCTTCTCATGACAGGCCGCATCGCCGCGATAATAGTAGGTCGTCACTGTTTTGGGCAGCGCGGCGAACGCCGCTTTCGCCACGGTCAACGGAGCCATCTGCGCCGGTACGTTCCCATCTCGAAACTCATCGGCCAGCACCGCGTCCATCTCGGCCCACACCGCCAGCATCGGCTGATAGCCTCGCGGCCCTTCGTAGGTGTGCAGGGCTTCTTGTTTGCGGCTCTCGATAATCGTGGTGTCCTGATCCACCGTAGCGATCTTCTGCTCCGGACAACGTTCTCCCAATCGCCGGATCAGATCTTGGTTCACTTTTCCTAGCCCTTCCAGCGCTTCACTCTCTGTGGGAATGTACGCAATTTGATCCGGCAGTCGCTGCTGCTTGGCTTGTTGAATCTTTTCTTCTTCATGGAACGCATACAGGAACTTCCGAGCTGCTTCCGGAGAAGGCACTTCGTGCCCGATTAGTTGCCCTAGCCCGGGGTCCGCCCGCAGTCGCTCAAAATCATCCAGACACTCGCCTCCGGCGGCATTCAGAATCACGAAGCTCTCGACAAAAGTAGCCTCGTCGTAACCCCGCTGGCGTTCCTTCACCACCAGGTGTTGTTTCACACTGCCCGGTAATCCCAGAGAACGAAAGGCTTGCACCACCAGGGGTAAGCCTCCCAGCGCGGTCAGCATCTCTTCGGCTGGCTTGGGATCGAACTCGAACAATAATGGTGATTCGGTCGGTGAGGGCTTCTCGATTTTGCGCATGCACGCCATCGTATGCGAAGGGCGCACCTTCCAGGTGAGAATTCGTAGTCTTCGGTTCAAACAGCCTACCGGCATTCTACGCTGGCGTACGGCCCCATTCAGGCTCCTCGCGCCTGCCACTATGTAAAACACGTCCCGCTATCGACGGATCGGGGCGATATCTCGCACCTTGTCGACCAACAGCGGATCATTGGATAACTGAAACGTTTCGCTGCGATGAGGACGCAACCCGAAGGCTCGCCAGATGCGACTCACGGTGGATTGACTCAAGCCCGTCCTCGCTGCCAACCCGCGACTGCTCCAATGCGTTGCTCCCTTGGGAGCCTCTTCCAGGGTCAGGCGTACGGCCCGCTCGACACGGTCATCGCCGATCTGCCGTGGCGCTCCTGGCCGCATCTCGTCACCCAAACCAACCATCCCCTCGCTGATAAAACGATTCCGCCACATTCCCACAGTGAAACCGGTGGTGCGCAGCTTGGCGGCCACCGCGGCGTTGCTCTCCCCGCTGGCACACTCCAGAACGATGCGAGCGCGAAAGGCCAGCGATCGCGAACTCCGCGGTTGCTGCAGCAGTTGCCGCAAAGCTATCTTCTGTTCTGGGCTGACAACGAGTTCTCGCTGCTTAGGACGCCCTCGTGGTTTCGACATGATCCACGATAACCTCTTTCCCTGCTTTATGCAATCTATTTATGACTCAGTAGACTAGAAGTTATCTCATAAACACATTCAAGGCATTGCGGGCTTGAGAGTTATGCAAACTAGCGTAAATCGAGAGTATGGACCTCACCGACGCCCAATGGGCGGTGCTCGATCCGCTGCTTCGTCCCCAACGGCGGGCCGATGGCCGGGGGCGACCGTGGCAGGAGACGCGCGCCGTGTTGAACGGAGTTTTGTGGATTCTACGCACCGGCGCTCCCTGGCACGATCTGCCCGATCGCTATCCGCCCTACCAAACCTGTCATCGACGCTTCCAGCAGTGGCAGCGCTCCGGGCTGCTCACGCACGTGCTGCAGAAACTGGCCGAGGACTTACGCGACCGCGGCAAACTCGATCTGAGCGAAGCGTTCATCGACGCCAGCTTCAGTTCGGCGAAAAAGGGGGCTCTAGTGTCGGCCCTACAAAACGCGGGAAAGGCAGCAAAATCGTGGCAATTGCAGACCGCCATGGTCTTCCTGTCGCCGTGCACGTGGCCAGCGCTAGACCAAATGAAGCCATCCTCGTCGAGCCCACGCTCCAACAAAGATTCCTCCGAGAAACTCCTGCGCGACTGATCGGTGACAAAGCCTACGATAGTGATCCGTTGGATCAGCGCTTGCGGGAAACTCTGGGCGTAGAACTGATCTCTCCGCACCGGTGGAACCGCAGCAAACCGGTCACTCAAGACGGACGCGCCTTGCGCCGTTATCGCCGCCGCTGGAAGATCGAGCGCCTGTTCGCGTGGCTCCATAATTTTCGGCGCACCGTGGTGCGCTGGGAATATCATGCGGAAAATTTCCTCGCGATGATCCAGCTCGCCTGTGCCGTTATCCTCCTGAGGCATTTATGAGACGGCTTCTACTCACTATTCACTTCCTCAATCAAAAATTCTCTTCATCCTGCGCCGGCGAATACCCCGGAATCCCGGGTCCTTTGGGCGTACTCTCCGCGCGCAACCGGGTCAGCGCCTCGCCCTCTGCCCCGGACTTCCGCAGCACTACGATAGTGCTGAGAGCTTCGCTGTAAACGCGCGTCACCAGGTAAACGTCCCCGGTGTCATTCTTCCTCCAAAGCTGCCCGATTTGAATCTTTTTAACGCTCATTATCCGTGACCTTGACTGTAGAGGCCCTCGCCAAACGTGTCAACCCTTCTAATCCAGCATTTTGCACACCATTCACCGCGCTTTTCGGTTCGGAACAGCCTTTTCAGCTTGCTCGACGGCCAGCTCAATCCCTCACGACACTGGCGTTCGCTTCGTCCCACTAAATCGTGCCTATCGTAAGGGGAATAGGAAACCTTCCTAAAGGGTCTTACATCGTAGTGACTAAGGGCGCGACTGCCATTACATCCTATTATTGCAAAACGGGTGTATACTGCCGAAGCTGGAGGTAAATGCCATGATACAGATTCCGAAAGTGACTTTGGGCCTTACGGTGGCAGGCCTCCTCGCTGCAAGTGCGGCACTGGCGACTCCGCGGGCTCAGCAGTCTGGCCAAAGCCCCGCGCCAACGCAACAAACGCAGCCGCCTACCGCGCAGCAGCCGGCTCCGACGCAGCCCGCTCCGACCGCGCCAGCTGGCCAAGATCCAAGCAAAACGCAAACGCCTCCGCAACCCGCTCCTCCTCAGCCGGCGGCTCCCGCATCTACGCAGACCCAGGCTCCTCAAGACCAGCCGGTTCAGCAGCAAGATACGGTACATCCCAAGAATTCGAAGGACGACGTAGACGCCATCGGCAACCGAAACGTAGGCAAGGGCCCCAATTTCTATTCGCTCGAACGCGAAATCGCCCTCGGCAAGCAGCTCGCCCAGGAAGTCGAACGCTCTTCTAAGCTCATTGATGATCCCGTCGTCACCGAATACGTGAACCGCGTGGGCCAGAATCTTGTCCGCAACTCCGACGCAAAAGTTCCCTTCACCATCAAGGTCATCGACTCCGATGAAGTCAACGCGTTTGCGCTTCCCGGCGGCTTCTTCTACGTCAATAGCGGCCTGATCCTCCGCGCCGAGGAAGAATCCGAACTTGCAGGTGTGATGGCCCACGAAATTTCTCACGTTTGCGCGCGCCACGGCACCAAGAACGCGACTAAAGGCGAGGCGATGCAGCTCGCTATGATTCCGCTGATGCTTCTTGGCCCGGGTGGTTGGGCAGGGTACGGCATTTACGAAGCCATGAGCCTTGCCATCCCGGTGACGTACCTGAAATTTAGCCGTGACTCCGAGCGCGAAGCCGATTACCTCGGCGTTGAGTACATGTATAAAGCCGGCTACGATCCCAATTCCTACGTGACCTTCTTCGAGCGCATTCAGGCCGACGAAAAGCGCCGTCCCGGTACTATTCCCAAAGTTTTCTCGACGCATCCTCCCACTCCGGATCGCATCGAAGCCACGCAGAAGGAAATCGCGCGCATTCTTCCGAACCGCCCGGAATATATCGTCACCACTTCCGAATTTGATTCCGTAAAGGCCCGCCTCCGCAACATCATGTTCGCGCGCAAAGTTACGAACAACGCGCCGGGCAAGCCGACTTTGCGCACAAAGACTGCGCAGTCCACCAAGCAGCCCACTTCCACGACGAGCGACCCGAACGCGACCACGACTGACGGAACCGACGACGATCGCCCAACACTCAAGCGTCGCCCCTGCCAACCGAATAATTAGCTCTGGCTTTCGCAATACTTCTGGAATCAAAACAGGCGGCTCGCAGCCGCCTGTTTTCTTTTTAGGGTACGCCGCGCATGTTCGACAGCTTGGAGGTGAAAGTCCTCTTCACAACCTGATAGAGGTGAAGTGATAGCGAAGCGCAAGGGCGTCGCTGCGAGGCGGGGTCTGAAGGAAGCGCGGAGCAAAAACGCGAGCCAATGTACAAGAACCGGATCTGAGGCGTGAGCGTCGGGCGAGCGGGCCCATGATCGCGAAGCCCATATCTATCAAGGACGCAAAGCGTAAATCCGGTGGTTGCGCGTAGAAAGCAGTCGAGCTTATCGCGGGAGATCTGCTGCACGTCTCGGACTCGGGACTGAGGGTGGAGTAATTCATCCTGATCCTGCAGCAGAAGTCAGCAGCGGGCGTAGTACTCACGGAAGTGAGGAAGGCCCAAACAGTAAGAGCGAGTAGTAGAACGTCGAACTCACGGGTGGCACTGCGCCAGCCAATCAGCTTCGGCTGAGCTTTACAGGTTCAGAAGACGGTGAAGCCGAAACGGGAACCTGCAGAGCGGCGAAGCCCTTGTGGCGGACGACGACTCGAACCTCCGGCCCATCAGGGCTCAACTTGCTGAACCGCCGTATGCGGACCCGCCTGTACGGTGGTGTGGGAGGGGTGAGCAGGTGACTGCTCCCCCTATCCCGATTGCGCTGTCCAAGATCGCGCATACCCTTTCGCGGTGAGAACCTCCCGCAGCCGGAGTGTTGCGTTCCAGTAGTCCACGCTCTTCGCCGCTCCTTGTCAATCAACAACGTAGGCCGGCAGCCGCCAAGCGCGGTCTTCTGCTAAAGGCGCGCTGTTCAATACCGCACAGCATTGCAGTCTGGATATTCCTATACTTGTACCAACGCGCCGAAATGAGTTTGGTTGCGTAAACACTCAATGTTCCACATGCGCCTGCAAAACAATTCTTCAGATTGCAGGCCGTAGAGGCCGAGTTTGGATGGCCTGATGTATCTCCAGCACGCAAAGAGTCATCAGGCGGAGGGAAACACAATGCGTTTTATTCTGTCTATTCGCTCGCTTTTGTTCGCACTGGTATTGCTGGCTATTTCGGCGGCTTCGTCCGCCCAAATTGGCTTTGGAGTATCGATCAGGATTGCCCCGCCGGAGCTGCCAGTCTATGAGCAGCCCATCGCCCCGGGAGACGGCTACATCTGGACCCCCGGTTATTGGGCTTACGGTGACGACGATTATTATTGGGTCCCCGGAACATGGGTCATGGCTCCCGAAGTCGGCTATCTCTGGACTCCCGGGTACTGGGGTTGGGGCGACAATGGGTACCTCTTCCACGGCGGTTACTGGGGCACACAAGTCGGTTTCTACGGCGGCATCAATTACGGCTACGGCTACGGTGGCCACGGCTATGACGGCGGCCGCTGGGACAACGGTCATTTCTTCTACAACCAATCCGTTAGCCACGTAAACGTGAACATCAATCGAAACGTTTACAACACGAGAGTCAACGAAACCGCGGTGAATCGCGTCAGCTTCAACGGCGGAAACGGAGGCGTGCAAGTGCGTGCCACTTCCCAGGAAGAAGCCGAAGGACGAGCGCACCACATAGCGCCTGTCGCAGCTCAGACCGAACATGTCCAAACTGCCCGCGCAAACCCCGAGTTACGCGCTTCCTCAAATCACGGTAAACCGCCCATCGCTGCTACTGAGAAGCCTGGCGCCTTCAAGGAAAGCGGTGCTGTAGCCGCCAAAGAAGGTGGAACAGTTCATACCGCCAACGAGAACAACAACGCACACCCGAACAACGAGTCATCACGCCCGGAAACCGGATCGAATCGCCCGCCGGTTGAAAACACTCGCCCGGCACCAGCAGTCCATGCGAAGGACATTCCGCCAACACAACCTCATGCCGCGCCAAACACCGGCAACGCCAAGAACGATATGAGATTCCAGCAGCAACAGCAAAAACTGGATACGAAACAGGTGAAGGAGCAGCAGAACCTGGCGGCCAAGCAGGAACATGATCACCAGCGCCTCCCGCAAAAGCCGGCCAACGAACCGAAACAACAGCCTCTAGAGCAGAAGCATCAACAGCAAACGCAACAACTCGAGCAAAAGCACACGCAGCAGCAGCAACAGTTGCAGCAACACCAGCAACCCGCTTCACATGGGGCACCGCCTCCTAAGCAGCAAACCGAAAAGGGAAAGCCTTCCTAATCTAAGGGAAGGTTCCTCGACCCTATACGCCACGATGCCGCATCCTTCGATGCACTCAAAGGGTGCGGCACTTGTCTTTTTGCTTCCTAATTTCGTGCCCCTGCTATCGGCTCCTCATTCTCCGCGAGCCCTCACGCCCTCTACGTCTCCGCGTTATCTTTTCTCTTTCTAACTTGCATTCCGCGCAATGCCATCGCTTCGCCCCTCGATTCACGAATAATTGCATCCTCCATTTTCCAGATGTACGCTATCCCCAAGACCAATTCGCCATACCAACTCACCCGTGAGGACCCATGCAAATCCGACTCGCCAGCGTAATGGTAGACAACCAGGACAACGCTCTCCGCTTCTACACCACCATCCTGGGCTTCGTGAAAAACAAAGACATCCCTATGGGTCCCACCTTTCGCTGGCTAACCGTCTCTGCTCCTGAAGGCGCCGATGGGGTCGAGCTAGTCCTCGAGCCCATGGCCTTTCCGCCGGCTCAGACCTTTCAAAAAGCGCTCTTCGCCGCCGGCATTCCTGCCACTTCCTTCATCACCAATGACATTCAGTCCGAGTTCAACCGCCTGAAAGCTCTCGGCGTCACCTTCCGGGGCGAACCAAAAAATATAGGCCCCATCATTGCCGTGCTTTTCGAAGACACCTGCGGGAACCTCATCAACCTGGCTCAGCCAGTGCTATAACGCGGCGCCACTCTGGCGTTCATTGCCCGAGAGACTCTTCCTGGCGATCCGGTCCTCTTGCTTGCCATATTGTCGTTTCAGTGAAATACTCGTCAAATGATCATCGGTGATCGCCTGCGCGAACTTCGCAAGCAAAAAAAGTTGTCCCAGGGCGAAATCGAAAATCGCTCTGGACTACAGCGGGCCTATCTCTCTCGCGTCGAGAATGGGCACACAGTTCCCAATATCGAGACTCTTGAAAAATGGGCCAGAGCTCTCGGAGTCCCTCTCTACCAGCTTTTTTATGACGGAGCAGAGCCTCCCAAGGCGAGCGATCTCCGCTTGTGGAAATCCACCGAGGAAGCTCCCTGGGGCTCTTCCGGCCAAGACGCGGAATATCTCAGGCAGCTCCGCCGCGTGCTCCGTAAGGTCAACGAGGCAAACCGTAAGCTTCTGCTTCAAATGGCGGCGAGATTGGCCCGCCGCGCGCAAAAATCCGGCGACCGTGAAAAATAGGCCGATGAGTTTCCTACCTCTCTAGCATCCCAGGCAGTGGCGCGGCATGCCAGGCGAAATCTAAACCATCGGATTGCCAAACTCACCGGTCATCTCGCGGCACGCCCGTTTCAGTTTGGCGTTCTTCCGCAAGCAGCCATTGGAACCTCCTCACTGTGGCGGCTCCGTGCCCTGCGTAATGATTGCCCGTAAACACAAAAATCACGATATTCCGAAAAGGGAAATTTCATGAACACCTTCACACATTCTCTCAACTCGTCAATGCGCTCGTCTTGTCTCAACCCTTTGCCTGCTCCTCAATTCCCTTGCGGCCGCCCAGCCATCGCACAAACGCAAAAATTGACGTAATCAAATCCAAGTCCCTTTCCATTTCTCCGGGCCCCCGAGATCCATCTCAGTTCAATCAACGCCAAGGCCATGCTGCAAAAAGAGGCATCGAATCATTTCTTTCGTGTCGGGCAGACATACCCACTGTCTAAATTGACAGTATCCAGCCAAGAACCGAGATGCTAATTATCCTGTGTTGACTGGGCTTCTGGCTGACGAGATCGATGAAGGCAAATTCAATTGATCGCAGGGCGCGAACGCATGCTCTTGAAGGGTACCGGTAAGGGGAAATGCATGAGGGCTCATTGTTCCCATGCTTGTATCGGTATTCTACTGGCTCTGTTTGCTGGTGCGAATACTACTGAAGCTCACATTTGCATCCCTGGGATTTTTTGGCAAGCTCCCAGCGTAGCGGCAGGTACTAAGAACAATCAGCCCAACGATTTACCGCTGCCCCAAAGCTTCAAGGCGGACACCGACCAACCCGATCTTCCCTCAATACTGCTTTCTCCCGTAGGGGATCGTTTAAAGGGCACCACTGAACAAAATCCAGCGGACGCACTGAGTGGATCAGCAAATGATTCCACTCCCACTAACGACCCCGTTGTGATCGAGCCCAAAACATCATATCCACAGAAAGGAAGGAGTGAAACCGGGAGGCCCCAGTCAGACCGCTTTCACTGGTGGGCCGCTGTTAAAGAGTCCCTTTTGTACACCGGAATCATGCACACCTTTGACCTCACAACAGAAGCTGGTACGAGGGACGCTTTGGACGGCCACTGGTTCCGGAACTATACGAGATCGTTGTCCGAGCTTCGCGGTTGGAGCGACAGCGACAGATTCATGGCTCCTTACGTGGGCCATCCTATCGAAGGTTCCGTGTTCGGCTTTATCGAGCGGCAGAATGATCCGAAGTACCGTCTGGTGCAATGGGGCGATGGTCGAGACTACTGGGTCAGTATGCTAAGGTCGATGGCCTTTTCCGCGGTTTGGCACACTCAATGGAAGATTGGGCCGGCCAGTGAAGCCTCTATCGGCAATGTCATGTTGCATGCATCGCCAGGATTTATCACTCTTGTGGACACTCCCACGCTAGGCTTCTGCACCATGTTGGCCGAAGACGCGGCCGATCGTTACTTGATCATGGGTTTGGAGAACCGCACCACCAATCGCGCCGTGATTATTCTGGCGCGCAGCTTTCTTAATCCCGGTCGTACCATGCAGAACATGATGGCCTTCCATGTTCCCTGGCAACGCAACACTCGTATAGGCCTGTTTGGTGCAAACTACGAACTCCGCAAGGAACTCGTACAAGAATTCAAGGAGGACGGCGGGGAAAAGCCCTTTGAATTCGTCCGCGATGCTTATAAACCCTCTGGCGTGGAATTCAAACACGATTATCCACGCGAAGCCCCCATCGAACTTACCGCTTTCCCGGAATATGAGTCGTTCTTGGGAGGTGGAAGCTGCATCGGCGGCGGAGGCACGGGGGCGGCTCGCGTAAACCCGCAATTCCAAGTCGTCGCCGAGGTGAACGGCTGCTTGATCATGCACCAGCCCACATACAATATGAGCGCTGATTCCATATCCTATTCAGGCGGACTTCGTTGGACTCCTCTCGCCAGCCACCGCTTCTCTCCCTACGTTCAGATGAAATTCGGCGGAAAAAAAGTCACAACCGAAATCGATGACCTTGAACTCAAAAAGGAGTTGCTACACGAATGGAACGACGGGAGTGGCACCCTCGCCCATTACCCAGTGCGGAGCGACTGGTCCGCGGAGGCGGCAGTAAACGGCCCCATGCTCTCCGTGGGTGGCGGGCTTGACGTAGTTATCACTCGCCCCTTCGCATGGCGTGTTCTCAACGTCGAATATTCTCACACCTGGATTAACAATATCGGTTCTATCCATCCGCAGAATGGCGTGTTGATCGCCACCGAAGCTGTGGTGCGGATTGGCACCTGGTAAGTGAAGTTTGCTTTAATTCAAGGCTTTTTGCCGAATCTAAAAGGAAGGTGGATCAGCCAGGGAGGAATAACTGACTCAATTTATGAGCGTCGGCGGTCGTCGGGGACGGCGGCAATGCCCAGACGGCGAAGTTCGTCAGCGTAATACTTGCGGTAGAGAACGTTCCACTCTTCGCTGTCTTCAAGAATTTCTTTTTTCTGCGAAGTGATTTTCTTGCGGACTTCGAGGTCGGCCTTCTCTTCTTCGTGGAGCGTCGCGGTCAGGATCTGCACTACCTGCTGGCGGATGGTGTCGCGGTCTTCGACGAATTCCACATCGTCGCTGGAAACCAGCACGTCCGTGATCTGATGGGAGATTCGAACAATCTTTTCGCGGCTCAGTCGCATCCCGGTTGCTTGCCCTCTAGTTTTTTCTATTCAGCTCAATACCTACCGATTCACAGTAGGCTTAGTTGCCGCAAAAAAGCCGAACCATGCGCAGCTAGGAATGGCTGGGCTACCGCAAAACCAGCTTGCGATCGCGAGCCAACTGGGCCTTCACTTTCTTGTACATTTCTTGATACGAGACGTTCGTCCGCCGCATTTCTTCTTGATGGTCGGTGAGAATTTGGCGCACTTCTTCGTTCAAACGGTCTTCGATGGTGATTTCTTCCATCATGCGCTGCCGCAACCGCTGCGCGACTGCGTCCGCGACCTTCGTCTCGATCAACTTCCCTTCCACCAGCCGCTTCACCACTTCCGTTGCCATGTATCCGACGTAATCTCGTGCGATCAGCATCCCAGAGTGAGTCCTTTGCGCATAAGCAAGAGAAAGAGTTTACTGGCTGGACCTACAAAGTGCAAGGCGCATGCGATTTAGTGGAACAGCCACTCTTGGCCGTGGTTTCTGTCGAAACACATAAAAGACCGTACTCGCAGGAATACCGATGCGCAAGGAGAGGAAATCTCTCCGTGGTTCGCGACGATGCAAACCACCTGAAGAAATTCAAACAGGCTTATATGTTGTTTCAGGAAAATTTGGAGGCGCGGGGCGGAATCGAACCGCCGATAAAGGTTTTGCAGACCTTTGCCTTACCACTTGGCGACCGCGCCCTACTCAGGTGAGCCCGTTTACTACGAGCTGAACAGCTCCCACACGATAGGAGCCTTCCAGCCCAAAGCAAACGATTGTTGCAATTATAGCATTAGGGGAGCTTCGAACTCCGATGCAAATCTTTGCTCCACCGCCGAAAAATAAATTATCGAAGCGAAGCGCGAATCGCGGCCAAAAAGCAGATTGCGGAGCGCGTTGACGCTGCCTACCGCTTCCTGTACGATTACTTAAGTCAGGGCGCTTAGCTCAGCGGTTAGAGCGTTCGGTTTACACCCGAAAGGTCGTCCGTTCAAATCGGACAGTGCCCACCATTGCAGTGCTTCACTTGGTCGTGCAACACTCGGTAGTGCAGCACCTGTGACGCTTCACCCTTCAGCGGGGACGTAGTTCAGTTGGTTAGAACGCTGCCCTGTCACGGCAGAGGTCGCGAGTTCGAGTCTCGTCGTCCCCGCCATTTTCTTTCAAAAGTTGACGGAAAATTTGGCATTCTGAGTCCTGCCGCACAGCAGCCCACACATTTCGTCTATCCCTATTTTTCCCGCGCCGCTAGTTCCGGATGCCTTCCAGTTTGCCGACAATCCGAGTCAGTTCGCCGGGCTCTTCTTCATTGGCCGCGAACCGGTGATTAGGATATCGACCAGTCTCCTGGCGCTTTCTTGCCAGTCGGGGCCGGTGGCTACGTTTGCGACGCCAATCAGCGCGCGAAGCAGATCGAATGGCTCGAGATCTTTGCGTATGTCGCCGCTCTTCACGGCAGACTTCACAAGTGCACCGATCGCTCCCGTAATATGAACGCGGGAAGAATCGTACAGCCTCGAAGGACCGCCGACGACGCTATTCAGCACTGATGCAATGATCTGCTTTGCGGCAATGTAGTCAACGAAAAGCATCATCCAGGCCCGCAATGCCTCGATCGGAGGCAGTTTTGCAGATAATTCCCGTTGCGCCGCCGCCAGCTTTCCCACTTCAGTGTGATAAACAGCCTCGATCAGGGCATCGCGCGTCGGGAAATGGCGGTATAAGGTTCCCGGCCCCACACCCGCCTGTTTGGCGATATCGTCCAAGCTGGCGTCTGCACCTGACCGGGTGAATGCCGCCTTGGCCACCTCCAAAATACGGTCGCGATTGCGTCGTGCGTCAGTGCGCGGTTTTCGTTCCGAACGTTTAGAAGGTTTTCTGGCCATAAAAAAGATTGTAACCGGAGACAGCCTCCGTATATCTAAGTATTCGGAGCCACTCTCCGTTTTATCGGAATCGTGGCTGCCAGTCAATACCGCTGGCGTAGGCCCGGAACTCGAACGGGCCAGAACGAGGAGGAACACAATGGTGGACGTATTTGGGGCAACCTCAACAACAGACGATGTTTTATCCGGCGTGAGTCTACGCGGTAAGCGCATCCTAGTCACGGGCGTTTCGGCGGGGATTGGCGTGGAAACGGCGCGGTCTCTGGCCGCGCATGGCGCACATGTTGTCGGCGCGGCGCGGGATCTGGCTAAGGCCAAGCAGGCGACCGTCGAAGTGCGAAAAGGCGCGGCAGCCAAGGGTGGGAGCATCGAGCTGGTTGCACTTGACCTCGGCAGCCTTAAGAGCGTGCGCGACTGCGCCGACAAACTACTCGCAAAAGGTGAACTCTTCGATGTAGTCATCGCCAACGCCGGCGTGATGGCCACTCCGTTTGGCAAAACGTCGGACGGCTTTGAAACGCAATTCGGCACAAATCATCTCGGTCACTTTGTCCTCGTCAACCGGATTGCGCCACTGATCCGTGCCGGAGGAAGGGTGATCAACCTGTCGTCCGCCGGTCATCGCATATCAAACGTAGATCTGCAGGATCCCAACTTTGAGCGGACCCCCTACGACCCGATGGTCGCCTATGGCCGCTCGAAAACGGCGAATATCCTCTTCGCTGTTGCTTTCGACCAACGGCACCGCAAGCGTGGCGTGCGTGCCGCGGCTGTCCATCCGGGAGTCATCCAGACGGAGCTGGGTCGCTACATGGACCCAAGCCTCCTCCAAAACTTGATTCAGCAAATAGGTCAGCAGCTTGAGGCCGAGGGTAAGGGACCGTTCCAGTGGAAGACCATTCCTCAAGGAGCCGCAACTTCGGTTTGGGCCGGTGTCGTCGCTCCGGCTGACGCGATCGGCGGCCAATATTGTGAGAATTGCCATGTCGGTCAGATAGCGCCCGACCATGTGACCGTCACGGGCGTAAGCGAAGGAGTCCGCGGATATGCGCTCGATCCAAGCACGGCGCAGGCGCTTTGGAAGAAGAGTGAAGAACTCGTCGGAGAGTCGTTTTAGCGATTCAGTTTTCGAGCAAATTGATGCGAAGGAGGATCTATGAAGATATTTGTTACGGGAGCTACAGGCTTTGTCGGTTCAGCTATCGTTCAGGAGTTGATCAAATCGGGTCATAAGGTGATCGGACTGGCTCGCTCGGACGCCTCTGCCGCTTCCATCGCCGCCGCAGGTGCCGATGTACATCGCGGTTCGCTCGAAGACCTCGAGAGCTTGCGCAGCGGAGCGGCCGTTGCCGACGGTGTGATCCACACTGCCTTTATCCACGACTTCACCAACTACGCCCCTGCCGCCGAGAAGGATAGGCTGGCCATCGAGGCACTTGGAGCCGCACTCGCGGGTTCCGAGCGTCCGTTGGTCGTCACTTCTGGGACCTTGCTCATTCAGCGCCAAGGCCCACTTGCAACTGAAGAGGATGCGCCCAATCCCAGTTTTCCGCGCAAGTCGGAACAGGCGGTAGCGGCGCTGGCTTCGCGAGGCGTGCGCGTCTCCGTGTTACGTCTTCCTCCATCGGTCCATGGCGACGGCGATCATGGCTTCGTTCCGGCTCTCATCAAGCTTGCGCGTGAGAAGGGGCATTCAGCATACGTGGGTAACGGCCTTAACCGCTGGCCCGCCGTGCACCGGCTCGATGCTGCTCATCTCTACAGGCTCGTACTGGAGAAGGGTTCCGCGGGAGCGAGCTACCACGCCATTGGCGACCAGGGCGTGCCCTTCCACGACATCGCTAGCGTGATCGGTCGCCGTCTGTCCGTGCCAGTTGTGTCAGCAACGCCAGAACATGCCGCCCAGCACTTTGGTTGGCTCGCTCACTTCGTTGGTATCGACTGCCCGGCATCGAGCAAACTAACTGAAGAAAAGCTGGGATGGCAGCCAAAGCAGCTGGGGATTATTGCCGACCTTGAACGAGGAACCTATTTCGAACCAGAAAAGTCCACGCACGCGGCCCCTTCGCATCATTAAGAATGTGGACTGTATAAAACACCTGTCGCAAAATCATGCTGTACAAAATGCAAGGCTGAGCCAAGACAAAGAGTAAAGGAGTGCCTATGGCAAACGAAACAGTTGGAACTAGGAAGGATAGAGTCGCGATCATTACTGGTGGAAGCCGCGGACTCGGCCGCAACACAGCGATCAATCTCGCTCGACGAGGCGTGAATATTCTCTTCACCTATCGCGCGAATCAGAAAGAGGCTGACTCACTTATCGGCGAAGTCGAAGCGATAGGAAGGAAAGCAGCAGCGTATCGGCTCAATACCGGTGACATTCATGCATTTGACGGATTCGTGGTGGATGTCCGCAAAACGCTGCACGCTTGGGGAGGCGATTGCTTCGACTATCTGGTGAACAACGCGGGTGGCTCGCTCCATGCGAATTTCGACCAAACCACTGAAGCGCAATTCGACGAGATCGTGAACGTACATTTCAAAGGCGTCTATTTCCTGACGCAAAAGCTGCTTCCGTTAATGAAGGATGGTGGGCGTATCGTGAATGTTTCGTCGGGACTGGCGCGCTTTGCGCTACCGGGCAGCTCGGCTTATGGAGCGACAAAAGGAGCGGTGGAGGTGCTGACGCGTTACTTGGCCAAAGAGCTCGGACCGAGGGGCATAACGGTAAATGTCGTCGCTCCAGGTGCTATCGAGACGGATTTCAGCGGTGGTATGGTCCGCGACAATCCCGAGATTAACAAGCGCGTCGCCGAGATGACCGCGCTTGGCCGGGTGGGCGTGCCGGACGATATCGGTCCGATGATCGCCGCCCTCCTCTCGGACGAGAATCGCTGGGTAAACGGCCAGCGAATCGAAGTGTCCGGCGGCATGGCACTGTAAACGCCACGCTCAAAAGAAATTCGCCACTCGGAACGAACTCTGGTGGAAATTTATGTTTTGTTCCCAAGTATCAACTCGGTCTTAGCCGTAGCAGCCGAAATGATTCTCCGAGCTTACGCGACGGATTGAACGGACCGTCTACTTCTCGGCGAGAGCCTCCATCGGGGATATCCGCGCGGCACGCCGAGATGGCAGCAGGCAAGCCACGAGAGACACCAACCCCATCACGCACCCAGTACCCGCGAGGATCGCCGGGTTAAGAGCCGGTACATGGAAAAGCACCGCCTGCATGGCTCTGCCTGTCAGCCACGCTCCGATCAAGCCCAATATGGTCCCGCCGGCGAGCAAGCGTAAGGAAAGATAAAAGAACTGGCTGCGGATTTGCCCCGGTTGTGCACCCAAGGCCATGCGCAAGCCGATTTCGCGGCGGCGCTGCGCTACAGCGTAAGTTAATACGCCGTAAGTGCCGATAGCGGTGAGCAACAGAGCAATTCCGGAGAAGAGACCAGCCAGCAGCGCCGGGGAGCGACGCGCGGCAAGGCTATCGGTAATTCGAGTTTCCATCGACCGGACGTCATTGACAGGTATGTCGGGATCGATTTGCCGAACTACCCTTTGGAGAGCCAAGCCGAGCGATTCCGGCGGAAGGCTCGTACGGACGGCAACAAAGAAGCTGTCATCAATGCGGAAGGAATATGGATAATAAATTGCGCCCTGGGCTTCGTCTTCGGTGAGTCCCGCTTGTTTTGCCTCGCCAACAACGCCGACGACGGTGAACGCTTCGGCATCCTTCCCCGCTTCGGACCCATCCCACAGCCGTTGGCCAACGGCGCTGGCGTTCGGCCAGTAATATCGCGCGAAGTCTTCATCCACAACGCAGACTCTCTGGGAGCTGCGCGAATCGTCGGCCGTTAGGAATCGTCCTGCCTGCAGGGAGAATCCCATGGCGCGGAAGTAGTCACCCGCGACACCGTAAGAGTAGTGCCCTCGCGCGGATTCGCCCGGACTGCGAACGTGCGCCATAACGGTGGCGGCGCTTTTGCCGCTCTTGCCGCTGAAGGGTACATTGCTGACCACGCCCGCGGAGAGCACTCCCGGCGTGTGGCCGATTTTGTCCATCAAGCTTTCAACAAATGTCAGCCGGGTTGCGTTCGGATAGGTTGCCCACGGAAGCAGGATTTGCCCAGTTAAGACGTGGTCAGACTGGAAGCCCGGAGAAACGGCCATCGCACGCTGGAGACTAAGTCCGAGCAGACCCGCTCCCGCCAACAGCATGAATGCCAGAGCAATCTGAGAAACGATAAAGCCATGGCGCATACGTTGAGAGGCGCGACCGCTCGTCCCGCCCCTGCTCTCCGATTGAAGCGCGTTACCGAGATGGCGTCGAAGATTGAACCAGGCAATGGGCACCGCGAACAAAATTCCCATGATGATTGCTGCCACCAAACCGACCAATGCCAATCGCCCGTCGAAGGCGATGCGACTTCCCAGAGGCAGGCGATCAGCACCCAACACGCGAAGAAGATGGATTCCGCCGGCGCCGACGGCGAGTCCAAGTAAGCCGCCGACAATTGTGAGCAAGGTGGTCTCGACGATCACTTCGCTGACGAGGTATCCGCGACTTGCGCCAAGCGCCTGACGAACCGCTAATTCCTTAACGCGACTGCTGGCACGGACGAGGAGCAGGTTTACAAGATTGACTGCGCCAATCAAGAGAAGGGCCATCGCGCCGGCTTGCAACAAAAGTAGAGTGGGACGAATTGCTGCGACGTGGTCGGCATGTAATGGCACAACCAGAGAACGGAAGCCTGCTTCGGCGATCATTTTGGCTTGAGGATCGTCCAGTTCCAACGTGGCGTTCTGCGCGTCGAGCTGCGACTGGGCCTGGGGGAGAGTGGCGCCCGGTGCAAGCCGCGCGATCATTTGCGTGACGTTTCCCCCAGAATGCCGCTGCAAGGGGCCACGATCTTCAAGTCGCGACGCAAGGGGAAGGAACAACCGGGTATCGGCAGAAAGAAAGCGGAAGGTGGGAGGCAGCACGCCGATCACGGTTCTGGGAACGGCGTTTACACGAATCTGCTTTCCGATAACGTTGGGATCGGCATTGTATTGTTGCCGCCAAAATGTATCGGAAAGAATGGCGACATGATCGGTTTCAGAAGTGGTTTCCTCGTCGGTGAAAGCGCGTCCGATTGCGGGGCCGAGCCCAAGAGTAGCGAAAAAATCCGGAGAGACTCGCATGGTCTGCTCGCGTGCCGTTGAACCAGGCTCACCGATAATCTCCGTGCTATAGCGATAGATCGAGAGCGACGCAAAAGCAGGAATTTGACCGCGGCGTTCATAGTAGTTGGTCACCGACGAGCCGTCGCGGTCGACTCCAGCTTTCGGATAAGTATTGAATATCGTCACAAGCTTGTCGGACTCGGGAAATGGCAACGGGCGAAGCAGCACCGAATCAATCACGGCAAAAATCGTCAGGTTGGCGCCGAGACAAACGGCGAGTGTCAGGAGAGCGGTGGCCGTGAATCCGGGCGTCTTTCGCAGCAATCGGGCGGCGTAACTCAGTTCCCTGCGGAACTCATCGAACAGATGAACGCCAAATGCCTCGCGGCAATCCCCTTTGACATTGGTAAGGCTGCCGAGCTCTTTGTGTGCGAGGCGGGCCGCTTTTTCCGGAGACATGCCGGCACTCACGAGCTCATCGGTGTATTGTTCGATGTGAAAGCGCAGCTCCTCGGTCATGCCGTCTTCAAATTCACGCCGCCGGGTGAGCACACGAAAGAAGGAACGCAAGCGCTCGAACATCTCACACCTCCTCCGACGTGGTATTCAACGCCGCGGCAATCGCCGTCGCCAGCCGGTTCCAGCCCGCCGTTTCATCGCGCAGACGGCGACGCCCCGCGATTGTTAAGGTGTAATACTTCGCCCGGCGATTGTTCTCGCTCTGCCCCCATTCGGCGGCGATCAAACCGTGATGCTCCAATCGGTAGAGCGCGGGATATAAGGATCCCTGTGGAATCTCGAGCGCATCTCCTGAAATCTGCCGGATGCGCACCAACACACCGTATCCGTGCAGCGGCTTCAAGGACACCGCTTTGAGAATCAGCATGTCGAGTGTGCCTGGTAGAAGTTCCGCGGTTTTGCTCACTGTAGAGTGGCCTCCTAGCTAGACTAGGAGTATACGGGATGCTCTCCTAGTTTGACAAGGGGAATGCAAGGGTCGCACAGACCGATCGGATGATCGCTTTTCCCACAACGTTAATTCCGTATGTACTCGCTGGTCATCGAATTTTTTGCCGTGAGCAGTTGCTTGGGCGTGCCTTCGAACATGACTTTGCCGCCCTTCGTGCCACCTTCGGGGCCCATATCGATGACCCAGTCGGCATTTTTGATCACTCTCGTGTTGTGCTCGATCACAATAACGGTGTTACCCGCGTCCACGAGTCGGTTCATGATTTCCAGCAAATGACTGAGATCAGACATGTGTAAACCGGTTGTGGGCTCATCCAGCACATAGATGCTGCCTTGTTTGTGCAGTTCGCTCGCCAGTTTGATGCGCTGGCATTCGCCACCAGAAAGCGTGCTCAGGGGCTGCCCCAGAGTCAGGTAATCGAGGCCCACGTCGCTCATGGCCTGCAGCTTGCTCGTGATCTTGTCGATCTTGAAGTATTCGAGCGCCTGCCTCACCGTCATTTCCAGCACTTCGTTGATCGATTTTCCGTTGAGCTTGTGTTCGAGCACTTCTTCTTTAAATCGTTTGCCCTCGCAGATTTCACAGGGAGACTTGACCTCGCCCATCGCGGGAATCTCTGTGTAGATCACGCCGAGCCCCTGGCAGTTCTCGCAGGCGCCTTCCGAATTGAAGCTGAAGAGGGCTGGGCTCACTTTGTTCGCCGCGGCGAAAGCTTTTCGCACCTCGTCCATGATGCCGGTATACGTGCCGGGATTAGAGCGGCTCGAAACACCCACAGGAGATTGGTCAATCACAATGCAGTCCGCGTGTTGACGCAGAAAGGTCTGATGAATTAGCGAACTCTTCCCCGAACCCGCCACACCTGTGATCACCGTGAGTACGCCCTTCGGGATGTCCACGCTCACGTTTTGCAAGTTGTTGGCTCTTGCATTCTTGATCTGCAGTTTTCCACTGGGAGAACGGAAATCGCTTTTGATCGAAACGGACTGTTTCAGATATTTCCCGGTCAGTGTGTCCGCGCTCAACAGGTTCTTGAACGATCCTTCGTAGACGATCTCCCCACCTTGAGTTCCTGCATGCGGCCCTACATCCACGATATAGTCCGCAACCTTGATGACATCCGGATCATGCTCGACGACGAGAACCGTGTTTCCTCGATCACGCAACTGTTGAAGCAGCTCGTTCAGACGATGTACATCGCGCGGGTGAAGACCCACGCTGGGCTCGTCGAACACATACATTACGTCCACGAGGCTGCTGCTTAGGTGTTTGACGATCTTCACGCGCTGCGATTCCCCGCCGGAGAGCGTGTCTGTTTCCCTATTTAAAGTGAGATATTCGAGGCCGATATCCACGAGATATTGCAGGCGTTGGATCAGTGTTTTCAAAATGGGCGCGGCTCTCGGTTCCCTGATCGTCTTGATCACACCGATCAACTGGCTCACCTCCATCGAGGCAAGCTCCGCGATGTTGTATCCGTCGATCTTGCATTTCAGCACTTCCTGACTTAAGCGCGCACCCTTGCAAACCGTGCACGGCCCCATCGTGATCCAAGGCGTCACAAGCTTTTGTGTGCGTTCCGACATGGTCTTCACGTCGCGGGTGATGTACTTGGCCGTGAATCTGCTGATGATGCCCTCGCACGATATGTTGATGGTCTTGCCGCCGACCTTTGTTTTCACTTTGTAGGGTTTGGCGTAGAGGAGCAGCTCCATTTCTTTGTCGCTGAACTTCGAAACCTTCTTGTCCATGTCGAAGAGTTTCGACTGGCCGAGGAAGTTCCAATACCAACTGCCGACGGCATATTCGTGGAACAGGATCGCGCCTTCGTTCAGTGTTTTGGATTTATCCAGGAAGAGTTCCAGATCCACACTCACTTTGCGGCCGAGGCCATTGCAGTTCGGGCACATGCCCTTTGGGTCGTTGAAGGAAAACACATTCACATGTCCCACGTGCGGTTTGCCAATCTGGGAATATAACCGGCGCAGCACCGGGTATATGTCGGTGATTGTGCCCATCGTCGAATGGGATCCACCGCCGAGCCGCTTCTGGTCCACGACGATCGGCATGCTTAGGTTTTCAATGGCATCGGCATCCGGCTGGGAGTAGCGCGGTAGGAAGGTGCGGATGAACATGCTGAAATTCTCGTTCATCTGGCGTTGTGCCTCAGTCGCGACGGTGTCGAAGACGATCGACGATTTGCCGGAGCCCGAGACGCCGGTGAATATCGTGATCTTGCGCTTGGGAATGCGCAGCGAGACGTTCTTGAGGTTATTTTCTCGCGCGCCGCGAATCTCGATGTATTCCTGTGACACGGTTCCCTCTACGGTTTGCTACTCGCTTTTTTATGTACAGCTTTGACTCTCGCAATTAAATTAGCAGCGCTCAGCGTAAGTTATCTTGTGGGCATACAAAAACAGAGATTGTTGCCGTCTGGATCAGTCACTGCAAACTCGCGTAGTCCCCACGTCTGATCAACCGGAGCGGTATGAATTGGAGACTCCGGACGCTGTGTCGTATCCAAACCCCGGCCGCAAAAGGTCACGTAGCGCTCATCAACGTCGTCCACAAACACGCGGTTGACGGAGCCGAACACGCCGTCTCCTGAATGACGCGAAAGCTGTAGTTCTGCCCCGTCCCGAACCAGGTCAACGACTCCTTTGGCCATCTCGCGGTCTTCATACCCCGGCCACTTGCGCTCGAAATCGAGAATTTCTGTATAGAAGCGTAATGATCGTTGCAAATCGCTGGATTTAATAACGGGGACAATCTTCATGACATTCTCCCGGAAAGCAGGCCAATAGAATACCCCCGTGTGATGCCACCAAGCGACCCCCACGCCGGTCCCTCGACTCTAGTTTGGTGGCGTCCCGTCTTTCCCCGATCTTCCTCGCTGGTTAACGATAGATTCCGATCCGATCAACTCGCCGTGTGCGACTTTGTCTCTTGACGATGGGTACTACTCTGTAGTAGTCTTACAGCGTGCTAGAATTCGTTGAATTTCCGGTGTTTACGAACAGACTTCTAGCACTGGCGAGGGATCGCGCTGACGATGTATTGCTGGAAATCCAGAGCGACTTGCTAGTGAATCCCGAGCGCGGACGCGTGATACAGGGGACGGCGTGCGTGAGAAAGGCCCGCGTGGCGGATCCCACACGCGGTAAGGGCAAGAGCGGCGGATTTCGCTACATGTACTACTACATCGAGCAAGATGGCCAGGTTTTCCTGCTCATGATCTTTAGCAAGAACGAACAAGCTGATTTGACTAGCCCGCAAAAGAAAACGCTGAAGCAAGCAATTTGGGGCTTGAGGGAAGCGCACAAATGAAAGATTCGCTTTTTACAGAGATGATGGCTGGATTTGCGGAGGCCGCAAAGCACCGACGGGGGCAGACCGCGCGCGTGCGAGTGTCGCGCATTTCTCCGGATGTGGCCGCCTTGCGACCGAAAGAGATTCGTAAGATTCGCACGGCCCTTGGCCTGAGCCAAAACGATTTTGCTCGCTACCTCGGCACTAGCGTGGCGTGCGTCAGAAGCTGGGAGCAAGGCATGCGCCGACCACAGAGCGCTGCGCTCCGCCTCCTCACCATTGCCAAAAAGAAACCCGCGGCCCTCCTCGAATTTGTAGCCTGATCCTGGCGCGGCGCACCTGGATCCGAGGAACGGCCACCCGCGGCAACTCGTACGATCAGCTCTCGTGCGATCACACGTATTATGGATGAGAACGGAAACCTCGAACATGAAGCCCAATGAACCCAGCCGCACAGCCCTGATGATCGCCCGGCAACGAGCTGCTCATCAGCTGCTCGATCATGGCTCAATCCTCGATGACCCATTTGCCATGAAGATTCTGCGTGAAGAAGAAAAAGATGTGCTTCAATTTGCAAGCGGACACCCCTTGGCCAGCATCGGACGTCTGATCACCGCCGCGCGAAGCCGGATTGCGGAAGATGCTTTGTCAAAAGCTGTCGAAAGAGGGATTCGGCAGATCGTCATCCTTGGCGCCGGACTCGACACTTTCGCTCTCCGGAATCCGCATGGCGCACGACAGATCCATATCTATGAGGTGGACCATCCCGCGACGCAGGCATGGAAACGCCAACGCTTGGCCGAAGCCCAAATCGGACTTCCGCCATGGCTTATTTTCGTGCCAGTCGATTTCGAGCGGGACGATTTGGGAGATAAGCTCGCCGCCGCAGGCTTTCAGCAAAACTCGCCCACGTTTTTCACCTGGCTCGGGGTTGTGCCCTATCTGACGCAGGACGCTATCGGCCGCACTCTGGACTACATGTCGTCCATCCAGAACTCGGAGGTGGTGTTCGACTACATGGAACCTCCCGAGACATCCTCCGAAGAGCTAAGGCAACTGGAAACGGAGCGAACCGGACTGCTTAAGAAAATGGAGGAACGTTCGCTCAGCCGTTTCGAGCCGGCTGGCATTGCAGCGATTCTTCGCTCGCACGGATTTTGTACCATCGAAGACAACCATTTCCAGGAGATCGTGTCCAGGTTCGGCCATGCCATTCAAGGACTCGCGCAAGGACACCTTGGCGTTCATGTTGTCCACGCTAAGCACTAACGGAACGCGGCCACCTTTTAATTTTGCGAACTTTCGCTCGAGCACCTGCAAGGGTCTTCTTTTTCAATTTGACCTGATTGTAGTCAATGGCGGCGCGGACGAGATTTTTTAGGGCGCGCACGTTGATCTTATCGCCGTCGAAAAGATCGATGGCTCGCCATTTGTTGCCTGCGAGGCCTGCGTTGAAGAGTTTTTCGGGATCGGGGAGGCTCGCGCCGTTAGAAAAGGTGAGCTTCACTTTATCTTTGTGGGCGTTGCCGACCGCGATCATTCCGTCGCGAGACCACACCGGGCTTCCCATCCACTTCCATTCTTCGATGATTTCGCGGTCGGCCTCAAGAATGGTCTTGCGAACGGTGGCGAGCGTTTTGCCGCGCCAGTCTGTGAGTGATTCAATTAACAGATCAATGCGTTCCGATGGATTCATTGGATCTTTATACCTCGATTCTTGTCCCGTTTTGATGCGGCAGTTGATTCGCCGATTTCCTCGAAATAAGCCGTCGAACGACGTGGCCTTTCCACATCCACAATCCAGAAATCAGCAATACGGGCAAAAGAACATACCGAATAGACCAAGCATAGTTAGGAGTATCCGCCGGCGAATCATAAATGTAACCGATGATCGGAATTCCAAAGATAATGTGAATCCAGCGAAAAATCGAACGTTTAGTGGCTTCTTTCATGACTGATTCTCCTCCTTTTAGTTACTACTTTTTAGCCGCTTGAGGCGGCCAGTTGGGCGCTTCAATACCGAACTGCTTGGCGTACTCCGCGTGCAATCGCTGCCAGCCGCCGAACTTCACTGCGTTGCCGCCGACCATGCGGCCGATAGGAGTTCCACTGAGAAGGCGATCCAGTACATCGAAGCAAATGTGCCACCCGGCAGCACCCATGGCGATGAAGGGGCGACCGATGTTGGTCCACAGCGTCAGGCGCGTGCCGCCGCCGGAAGCTTCGAGTTCCCACCTCATATTGTGGTCGCCCCAGTTGTACTCAAGCGCATGGGGAGCGTCGGCTCGCGTCACTCTTGCTTCGGAAACGTGCAGCTTGGGCGATGCCACTGTGGTGAGCTTTACCGTGACGCCGGCCGTACCGAGGTTTCCATCGGCGTCGAAGGGCGCCCACTCGCGCAGATGCGCTGGATCGGTAAGCGCCTGCCAGACTTTTTCCGGCGAGTGGCGCAGTTCTCTGACGAGAATGAGCGTCCACTTCTCTCCGTCCTTTTGAATCTGCGCTCCGTAGGCCGGAGCTGGTGTGTACTGATCGAGGTCGCCCATCTTCTTCTCCTTCCTCTCGTGCTCACCGCACGCAGCTACCCGCGCTTCAGTTGAGTGATCTGAATGACGTTGCCGCAGGTGTCCTTCAGCATTGCAATCGTCGAGCCGAACGTGTCGGTCGGTGGCATCGTGAACTCGGCACCTCGCGCCTTGATCCGTTCGCAGTCACCCTTGATATCGTCGGTGAAGAAGTTGGCTGCCGGCTGGCCCTGCTGAAAGATCGCCTGCTGATACGCCTGGCCCGCGGGGTTGTTGTTCAGCGCCAGTTGCAGTTCAGTTCCGTTTGGCTCCTCGGGCGAGGCCACCGTCAGCCAACGATATGGGCCGTTACTGAAATCGGACTTCTTGGCAAAGCCCAGCACCTCCGTATAGAAATGCAAGGCCTTGGCCTGGTCGTCCACGTACACACTCGTCAGTTTGATTTTCATTTCTTTTCTCCTTTGTTATTTCCGCGGTTTGCGCCGCGGCGATTTCTCGTTGCCTTCTTTTTCGTTCGTGTTGCCTTCGCCGGTGCTAAAGGATGCATGCGATCGAGGTGGCGTTCGAGAGCATCCACGTGATCGGACCAGAACCGGCGAAACTGCGCCAGCCAGGCATCCACCTCCTGAAATGGTTCAGGTTTGAGCTGGTAGAGACGGCGTTGTGCGTCCACGGTGGACTCCACGAAACCGGCCTCGCGCAGCACTCGCAGGTGCTTTGACACAGTCGGCTGCGGCATGCCAAGCCGGCGCTCGATCTCTCCCACTGACTGTTGCGACGAGACCAGCAGGCTCAATATCGCGCGTCGGTTCGGCTCCGCGATGATTTCGAATACTGATTCCATACTCTTTATATACTCCGTACAGCATATACGTGTCAAGGCATATTTTAAGGAAAAGAAGGGAGGGGCAACGGTTTCCGTCGGAGCGAGGGGGATGCACCGTGTGATGGGTTCTTAGCCGGTGCGCTTCAGAGCGCGGCGCCGAAGAGCGTCAATTCAAATCTGGCGCACCAACTTATTTCCAGTTTAAATGCAAAAGGCCCAGGAGGTCCTACTCCTGAGCCTTTAGGTTTCAAAGCTAACGGGTTGCCCAGCCAAATCACATGCTATGAATCAATTGAACGTGTCCGGCGGAACGCGAATAAAGTGCAAAGGCTGATCATGTCCGTTAGCGAAAACCAGGAGATAAGGATCGCTCATTTCGAAGCGATTCGCTGCGGACAGAAATTCTAGAAATTTTGTTTCCTGCGCAGTTAATGCTTCATCTCCACAAACCATGCGAGTCGAAGCCACCGAACCGAACTTGATGGTGTTCCCGTTGATTTCGATGGCCGCTGTGAAGCGATTGCAAGAAGCATTTCCAGCGGCGCGCCCGTTTTCAAGGACGGAAAAGGAAGCTTTTGAGGTAGCAATGACGGTTGTGCCCGGCAGGTCGGTAAGCAGCCATTCCGTGCCCTTTAGGGAAGGCGGTTTCCTAAAAGACGCCTCGGCATTGCTGAGTACGGGATAGTGGCGAACGGATGTGCACGAAACGCCAAACAAGGTGGTAAACGCTAACAGCGGGAGTGTTAGAAACCGTTTCATTGCCACATTTCCCCGAGTAAAACTTCCGGCCTTGCTTAGCGGCGCTAATTGAATCTTTCACTGTTTCTCAAGCGCCTGACCGCAACGAGTTTGACAGCCCCAAAGCCGCTCTGTCTAGCGCAGATATTCTTCCACAGACTTCACGAGATCCTTCAACGGTTATATTTCGATGATGTGATTTTTTACCGCGTATCGCACCACTTCGCTTACGGAATGCATCTCGAGTTTTCTCATAACATTGGCTCTGTGAGCCTCGACTGTTTTTACGCTTATGCTGAGAACGACTGCCAGCTCCTTGCTGCTCTTCCCTTCCGCGAGGAGTTGCACAATTTCTCGCTCGCGCGGTGTCAGTCTGCTTCGACGGAGGACTTTCAAATCTGCTCCCGGATTCTTCACAGCGAAACCATTCAGAAGCATCTCCGCCGCGCTCGATGTAAAAAATGTCTGATGATTGGCGAGTGCTTCGATTGCGCTTGGCAGATCGGTGTCCGCGTCGGACTTCAAAATATATCCCCGAGCTCCCGCCGCAACGATTTCGCGAACAAGCTGCTCCGAAAAATGCATCGTCAAGATCAGAATCCCCATTTTAGGAAATTGTTTGTGCAGTCTGCGGGCTGCTTCCAAGCCATTCATCTCGGGCATGGTGATATCCAAGACTACGACTTCGGGCTCCAATTTTTCAGCAAGAGCAATCGCCTCACGGCCGGTTTTCGCCTCACCGCAAACTTCCCACCCCTCATGCGAAGTTAGAAGTTGCCTTAAGCCGCGGCGAATAATGTCGTGATCGTCTGCAACCAGAATTCGCATTGTATTTTGTCCCTGGAATGCAGTGCGCTTAACCCATCCAGGGTTGGCGCCGTCCGTCAGCTAATTCGGAACTGTTGGTCGAATAATTTCGCTTCTGAGGAGATTCGTTGGCCTGTCAAATCGGTGGCAGTAAGATGTGGGGGAGCGTTTGAGAACCGGCGTTCTAAATCTCTTGAAATGCTATTGCTGCAGATGGTTTTGTAGTGCTGGCCTGGCTGAGTGTGCCGAGAGGTTGGCGTTTTTCTCGGGAACAACAGCTCGAGCCGTTTTCAATCGCAGAGTGGCATGGAACCGGTAAGAGAAGACCTGAGAATCTGCAAAAGAAGCTTCGAACCCATGCGCCATAGCGATTCTCGCGAATTCTTCTCGAGAGTACCAATATCCCATAACGTCCATAGCCAGCATCCGGATAACGCTGGATTTCGCGATGCGGATCGCACGGGCAGCCAAGCCTTTCGTGTGCAAACCGGCTTCGTATCGATTTCGTTGAGACTTGTCCAATACTGAAGCGCACAGGAGGACTGAATCCGCGCTCATCATGCGGCGCGCGTTTTCAAAATGATCATGAAGCATTTCTCGATCGAAATGCTGCACTACGCCGTGCGAAAAAATTAGACGGTATGTACCGCTGGATTCCAGGAAGGAGGATCCTTCCGCGCAGCGCAGTTGAAGTTCCGGATGGCGAGAACGAAATAGTTCTAGCAATGAAGGCGAGAAGTCGACGCCCGTGTAATTCTCGCTTGGCAGGTCCAGGTACCCGAACAGACTGCCGTCGCCGCATCCAATTTCCAGCACCTTCGAAGAAAGCTCCAAAGGGAAAAGCCTTTTGAGCTCGAGCGCTATATTCTGATAAAACTCACGCGAGTCGTTTCCATGAAGAGGCGACTTTTTGTCGGCCCAGAACTTGCGAAAACGTTCGGAGGTGGAAGAGTGAGCGAGATCTCCGCGAACGTAGCGGAAGTAAATAAACCCTTCGATGGCAAAAAGACCGATAGCGGATACGACTAAAGCCCACCATCCATGAATGAATGCGTGGACAACTCCGAGAAATGCAACCATTGGCAAGCCGGTTACTGCAAAATCCACACAAAATGTCCGCAAAGCCGCTGTCTTGAATCCAGCGACGCGATACGCAAAGTATAGCCAGATCGCGCTGTAAGTAACTTCTGTGACGGTAAACGCGGCAACCGCCTTCAAGGCGCTGCCCGAAATCGCTAACGTCAGCGTCAGAGCCACCAACGATCCCAGATTACCGGCGATCTCAAGCCCCAAAGCGAGTCGCTGCCGGCTGTGCACATCGAAAAGACGGTCCAGCCACGAAGTCAGGAAATACATGTACCCGGCGAATGCGAGAAACGATGCAAACGCGCCGCTTTCCGCCCATCGAGCTCCAAAAATGGTGGCGAAAACCAGCTTCGATTCAAGCGCCGCGAAGAAAAGCAGCGGGGTCATCAAAACTATCTGAATGCGCAGCACACGATTGACGAATGACTCCAACCGCCCGGGAGCAGTTTCTGTGGCCGCCTTTTCGTAAAAAACCTGATTCATCGAGGAGGCAATGAGACTTACCGGCAGGTAGATGGCTCGGCTGGCCATCGAGAACAGCCCAACAGTTGTGAGGCTCGAAAACATGCGAATCACGACGACAACCAACTGGGAGGAACTGTTCGACACAAAGCTATAGGGTGCCTTGTAGAAAGGAAAGTTTCTGTAAGTGTGTAGCAAACGCGGAATGGCCCGTCCGTTCCAGCTGCCCCGGAGAAAGGCACCATCCTGACGCAGCACCTGGACTAATAGGACCAGGGAACCAAGGGTCTGGCCGAATATCCAGCCGCCAATCAGCGCCACACCGCCATTTGTGTGTGCAAGAAAAAGAGCAATCTGCATCCCGACAGTTCCGAAGGATTGCGCCATTCGCGACCAGGCGACCTGCCGGAAGCGCTTCATCCGCCCGCACCAATAGCCCAAAACTTGGTTGAAACCGCTGACAAAGAGTACCGGCGGGATGGTCCACAACCATGATTCCACTAAAGGCTCGGCCAGGATACGCGCTAGCCACTCGTGAAGAAACGTGACCGCAAACAAAGATAAGACACAGATTGCCGCTAAGACGAGGGTTGCTAGGTGGAAGACGTTCGCCGCCTCATGATCGTCGTCGGGGAGCATGATTGCCAGCTCATAACGCGCCCCGCCCAGGACCGAAAACAGGGAGACGATGGTCATGAAGATTGCCAGAAGACCAAACGCTTCCGGCGCAAAGAGGCGTGTAAGCACTAGCATCGCCGCAAAGGTGACAGCCTGAGAAACCGCTGTGCCTGTCGCGAGAGTTGCAACGTGGGAGACGAAACTTCCCTTCTCGCGGGCTATGTGGCGTTTTGGATTTGCACTCATTGGGGTCTTTGTTTAGGTAGTTCTTGGAATGTCCGGTTCTGCTTCGCCTTATTTTCTTCTATCTAAATCCTTTAGTACCTCAGGACACCCATAGTACTAGTACAGGACAGCTTCCCTTTTTTTGGACTGTTGCACAGGTGTGCGCGACGCGTCTCTAGGGTAATCACTGTAGTGGGCTCTAGGGGATTCACTGTAGGCATACCGCTCCGACCTAGCGTGACCTTGCTGAAAAAAACGAATTTCGGGGGTGTACATTGACACCTAATCGTCCTATTCAGACCAATCTCGTTGGGGTCCTGCTATTTCTACTTGCGGCTTTCACGCTCATAGGTTGCGCCGGCGCAATAAGTGCATCGCAGAGCACGCCTCACTCATCGACAAGGCCCCTAGCGATCTCAACGACTTCCCTGCCCAGCGGTCAAGTGGGGTCCTCCTATCAGGACTCCATGTCAGCCACCGGTGGAACGCCCCCTTATCACTGGTCGATTGCCACTGGAGCTCTGCCAAATGGCTTAGGTATCAATACGGCTTCTGGAATGATCGCCGGTCAGCCGGCCGCCGCCGGAACGTTTGGTTTCGCGGTCAGCGTGCAGGATTCTTCGGCCAGCAAAGCATCTGCTATGTCACAAATGTCCATGCAGATCACTGCGGCCCCTTCCACGAAAGCCCCACTGCAAATATCCACAAGTTCTCTTCCCAATGGAGAAGTAGGCGACTCTTATGACAGCTCAATAGCAGCCACGGGAGGAACGCCACCTTATCAGTGGTCAATCGCCAGTGGTGCTCTACCGAACGGCCTGGGCATCAATTCGAGCTCTGGCGTGATTTCTGGCCAGCCATCCGCTGCGGGAACTTTCAGCTTCGCGGTCGGCGTTCAAGATTCCTCGACCAGCAAGTCATCCGCGCAGTCGGCGATGTCTGTGAAAGTTATAGCCGCGCCCAATTCACCCGCCCCTTCGCCCACGCCTTCGCCTGCGGCAAGCACATATTATGGTTCGGGGATTGGGTCGGATGGCCTCGGAAATACCACAATCGGTCCCAATCAAAATAAGCTTAGCTACCGCATCCGCGTCCAGCACACCGGTTTCATTTCCGCAGTTCAGCCCTACTTGATCATGGATCATACCGGCTATTGGGGCGGTACCAGTGGATCCATCTTGGTGAGCATTCAAACGGATGATGGCAGCTCCTCGCACAATCCTTCGGGCCAGAAGCTAACCTCTTCGTTGCTTAACGATCCTGATTCCGTTCCCACACCGACCCGTTACTTCCCTACGTTCACGTTTTCTGCTCCAGCCTCAGTGACCGCCGGTGAGCTTTATCACATCGTGTTCGAGAATACCGACCCGAATCCGTCGGTCAATTTCGTCTCTGTGGATGCGCTCTATCAAGCCGCCGCTCCTACGCCGAGTCAGCCAACCATGTCTGATACTGACTGCGCTGTCCTCCTCTTTTCTGCTTACTCCGACGGCACCGTATGGAAGCCTCGCCAAGGCTACACTCCCGTGGTTCAAATGGACTTTGAAGATGGCTTTACCCAAGGATTCGGCTACATGGAAGTATGGGTCGGAGCACCAGAAACCATCTCGGGTACTGCCAGCGTACGCGAAGCCTTCACCGTTAGCGGAGCCTCCGACACGGTTTCTTCGGTTGCGGTGCGAGTGGCTCGCATGAGCGGGACGGGCTCACTCACTCTGCGCTTGGAAACCGGGGACGGCACGCTCATCGAGCAGGGCACAGTTCCAGTCTCCTCCATTCCGATAGGCTCATCAGCAACTTATGTGTGGGCGAGCTACAAGTTTTCGTCACCGCACACCCTCACTGGCGGTCAGAGCTATCATCTTGTTCTGCAGTCGCCAGCTTCTACCGTTTATCAAGCGTACCCGATCAGAAAAGGCTCCGATTACGGCTATAACAGCACTACATTCTTCCCTGACGGTTACGCGCAATTTCTCCAAAGTGGAACCTGGGTTGGCTGGACGCAATGGGGCGTTGCAGATCGAACCGATGGAGATCTTCAGTTTTACTTTGCGCCCTAACGCCAATGCATAGTTGCCGGCAATTTTTCACGGCGCTGCATTCCCCATCGCTTCCCGGACCCTCGTCCTCATAGCGACCGTATTTTGGACGCAGGCTTCTCTTTCATCCGGTTTGCAAGCCCTGGAGTTATTCCAGCCCTTCCAGGTATCTTCACCGCCAAAATTGCCTGGGAAGAATTCGATTCCTAAAACGCCGCCACTATCCGCAATTCTGAGGTCTTCGTGAAAAACCTGGTCAAACAAATTGATCTCTTCGTCCGTTGAACAAGGAGTGTGGCTGCCAGCGGAGCATGGAAGATACTCGCGCCGGTCGTAGGCATAGACGCCTAAAATCACTTTGGCATTCGGAAAAAATCGTTTCGCTTCCGCGACATAGTCTGCCACGGACTTGCGTTCCTTACGGTAGTGCGGGAAAAGGTGAACTATGTCGATGCTTTGCCGGGCTGCATCGCTGAGGTGCAGGTTATCGAGCTCTCCGGTGATCAGCTGATCTTGATAAATGGTCGCCCCAAACTGCACCTTCGAACTGCGCGATTTCAGGTTGGAGGCGAAAGCTTCTAGTAATGTCGAGAGCTCGGAAGGGCCAAGATGCGTTTTCTCGCACTGGCTGACAAAATCGTCAAATCCCACTTCCGTCAGGTTTGGATCCGAAATGCTAAGGCTGCCATAAGCCGCTGAATTGGTCGCCGCATTCGTGGGATTCAGCAGTATGGCCAAAAATACGCGCGACACTCCTTGGCTTCTGGCCATCTGGTCAACTTCCTGCATGCAACTGGGCGGTGCACCTGAACAACCCACCCTGACCCCAGAAAGATGCAGCGCCCGATTCCAGTCCGGTGAGTTCCCTCCCCACGTAATAACCAGGAAGGATTCCTTCCCGATCACCGTAACAGCCGCGGCAGCAGAAAACATCAGGATCAACAATAGACACAAACTCGTTTTTTTCATCAGTCAAAACCGCCTCTAGGAAACCTTGGAAAATCGATCCTCAACTGCCCCTACACTTGCAGCATCGTCGTTCTGGGCAACTTCCGCTGCGCTTAATTGGTTGAGCCAATTTCCAACCAATTTCGACCATTCAAACTTCTCGCGAACGTAAGCAAGGCCGCGAAGCCCCATCTCACGAGCACCCTCGGCATCTTCATGCATCGCCAGGATGGCCGAAGCGAACTGTTCTGGCTCGTCGGGCGGCACAATCATGCCTGCCCCCGAAGACACAATCAGTTCCTCTGCCTCACCCTCGGCTGCCAAAATGATTGGTTTTGCCGCCGCCATCATAACGAAAGTCTTCGCTGGCCGGGCGCCACGCGTAACTCCCGCTTTGCGAAGCGTGATCAGAGCAATGTCCGCAATAGAAAGGTAGGAAGACATACTTTCAAGCGGAACGGAATCCAAAAAAGTTGTGTTCTGGAGTTGCAGCTCGGTCGCCAAGCTTTGAAGACGAGGCTTGTCAGGCCCGTCGCCTACAAAGAGAAAATGCAGATCAGGATGCGATTCTAATAATTTAGCAGCTTGCAGAATCTGCTCCGCGCCCGCCGCGTAGCCATGGTTGCCGGCATAGATAGCAATGCACTTGCCCGTCAGGCCAAGTTGCTTCTTGAGACTTTCGTCAGCTGGCAAAGGCTGGACGATGTTCGTGTCTACACCGTTCGGTAAAAAAAGAATTTTTGCGGCCGGAACATTCTTGCGATTCAGCAATACATCGTAAATACCACGCGTCACCGCATTGACGAACTGCGCCCGTCGATATATCCAACTCTCTAACCAGAAAGCGGCCTTAATGAATGCTCCTTCTTTCATGACCCCCAGATCCAACACGGAATCTGGCCATAAGTCAGCGACATTAAAGATGAAAGGACACTTCCAATAAACGGAAGCCAGCCATCCGGTAACTCCCAGGAACAGCGGAGGCGAGTCCACAAAAATATAGTCAGGAGCACGCACTCGAGTGATGCTGTACAACGATGTGATCATAAAAGAAAAATAGCTCAGGATGCGACGCCAGCCAGAACCCGCTGCGGCGTACAACCAAGTGCGACGAACCCGGACGCCATCTTGAAACTCTAGGCAGGAAAATCGCCGCCGGTAACGCGGAAATATCTCTCCAACCGGATGATGTGGCATGGCCGTTACGACATCGACTTGGTGGCCAGCACGGACAAGTTCTCGGCACATCGACGAAAGCCGCACCTGGGTCGCGCCGACTTCGGGAGGAAAATATTGGCTTAGGACGAGAAATCTCATGTCAGTTGGGATCCAAGTTGCTCACAAGATTCCGCTGCGTGGCACATGCGGTTGTACATCTCGAGCAGCGTTTGCTCCTCATGTTGCCAGTTGTAACGGCTGCTTACAGCGAGGCGTCCCCGCGCGCCCATGGCCCGCGCCTCGTCAGGATGCGTATACAAATACTCGATCGCTTCCGCAATTTGGCGTTCAGAAAGTGGGTCAACAAGTATTCCGCACTTAGCGCCGTCGATGATGGAACGAAATACCGGAAAGTCCGAGGCAATCACAGGAATTCCCGCGCACATGTATTCGAACAATTTCACCGGATGAGAACTAACGTAGTTAGGCTCCGGGTGAAGTACAACCAACCCAGCGATCGCGTTTCGAATCAGTTCCGAAACCCCTGCGCGACCGAGAGAACCAAGATAATCAATGGATGCCCATCCAGGCGTGGCCTCCAATTGCCGCAGCAACTCTGGTGGCTCGATTGCGCCGGCAAGTTTTAGCCGAATCGGAAGAGATTCGGTAAGCAACCCCATTGCCCGAACCATTTCCTCGGCGCCTCGTGCCTTCGTGATTCGCAATCCAACATAGGCAACATAGCCGCCACGTGCTGAACTCTCAGTCTCATCGCCAAACTCTTCGCGGATCGGATAATTCTGAACCACACACACATTCGAATGCCTAGAAAACCGCGCCGCAATTTCAGGCGTCGCGGCGATCAATCCTGAAAACTGGCGAACCGTAAGCGGCTCCACAATAGAGCATACTTTTGCGAGGGGACTCTGCAGCCACTTAGGAACATACGGCTTGTAAGATACGGTTAGCGGCAAGTCCTCGTGAATGTCATAAATTACTTTTTTCCCACGCGCCCGAAGCAAAAGACCTACCGGCAAAAGTTCCGGATCATGAAAATGATAAACATCAGCGTCCGCGGCGACGGCAGCTCGATACACAGCCCCAGTAGTCTTAAACCACCGCTCAAATCGCCCTGTTGCAGGAGTTACAGCTCGCAGAGTCACGCCATCAACGTTTTTAGATTCTCGATGCGGCGCCACCAGTGTGACGTCGTACCCCGCCCGCGCCAGCGACTTGCACTCCTTATGAAATATCCGCACATCAAAAGCGGGATGCGCCGATGTCAAAACACAAATCTTAATGGGCACGATTTGATTAGCTTTCCAAGACTTGCGGATGAGCGAAAATGGAATTTGTCGGACTAACCGCAACCTCGGGAACCGGGCTTGCCACTCCCCGCGTGTAGCGATTTAACAAGTTGCGCCGCCTGCTTTCCAAATAAGCATTTCTACAAATGGCCATGGTGATCCCAGCCCAAAGCCAAAGAATGCGATTGTCGTCGAGGTCTCCGCTGAACATACTCACCGAAACGCAATAAAGCAGCAGCCCCGCGATCACTCCATATTGCAAGTTCGTCGTTTTTAACATTCTGCGAGTTGCGCACGCCAACAAGTAAAGAAAGCCCAGCAAAAGAAGTTCCCCCACCATGCCTTCTTCAAACGTTGTTTCGAGAAAGAGATTGTGAGGGTAACCGCGCGTATCCCTGCCGTAGTAGAACATGCTCCAACTGCCGACTCCCTGGCCAAGCCAGAGGTTGTCCGGGATAGCAGCCAGTGTCTTGCTATAAAAAATAAATCTCTTTACACCTGATCCCGAAGCGGCTTGTCCGCTTGATAGCTCAATCATCTCACTCAGTTTGGCGTTGTACTTGTCTGGATCCACATGCCTCAGGTAAACGAAAGCAGCCACGCAACTCCCAATCAACAAAGCGGCAACCACCCAGCCAGAGGATCGTTTCTTTGCAAACCAGACCAGAGTAAGCGGCAAGGCAATCGCCAATGAAACCATGGGGCCGCGCGCGGCCGAAGCGATCAGTCCAGCCGCCAGCAGCGGCAGAGCTACTATGATGAATGTCAAATTGCGTCGCGCATTTCGCAAATTTGGATAGGCCACCAGAAGCAAAATACTCATCCCAAGAAGCCAGCCTGCTCCGATGCGGGTAATATCCGTTTCAGCCCCCACATCACGGTGTTCAAGATGAAAGATCATCTGCAACGCAGTGACGCAAGCCGCCAGAACAAAGAGTAAAGATATCCGGCGAAACTCGGCTTCATCCCGAACCAGAACAAGCCCCGAAAACAAGAAAAATCCGCCAATCAAAAGAAATCTGACTAGTTTGACTCCGCCATAATTCGGGGCAGAGGTATAGGAATAGCTGGCCACCACGGCCCCACAGAATAGGAAGTAAGCAGTAAGGACGAGCCACTGTCCCCTGAAAAGGTGCGAGAAAGTTTCACGCTCCAGGCCCCCAATATGCCTCAGGGTTCGCCAGAAAACGCCCACAACCAGACCAAGTAGCATGACGAGCGTCAAGTCGACGATGCCCGCGAAACGGTCCAGCGGCCACGCGTTTTTCCACTGAGGCATAAACGCGCAGCCAACCAGAAAAGCTTCAGGAAACTTCCCCGCAATGGTTAGAAACGCAGGAATAGCCACGAGAGCTGCGAGAATGAGCCAGTTATCGCCTGGAAATCCGACGAAGATGGCAGCCAGGCAAACCACTCCAAATAGCGCTGCCAACGCCAAACGCCAATCGTAGGAGAGTGCAGCAATCATGGCTATTTCTCCGGGCTGGTGCGGCAATCGCTGGCCCAGTCATACCTCTCAGCATCAACGAGCAATGGTAGAAGCTTCAGGTAAAGCGACCTGAACTCGGGATCAAGCATGTGATTGTTGTGCCAGACCAGCGTGAAAACGCCACCGACCGTGCGACACCGCGCAAGGCATTGAGTGACTGCGTCGATGCTCTGCTCGTGCGTCAATTTCATGTAGCTCAGAAGCGTGCGGTCCATAACAAGCAGGGGAATTTCCAACAATTGCGCACGGCGATTGAGCTGAAATAGCCAAGGCTGATAAGGAATACAGGTTCCAGCACGAAAACCAATGTGCTCAGCGAAGCAGACGCTACTGTCGTAAGCGAGCCCGCAAGTCTCCCAATGGATCCACGTCTCTGGGCACCACCGGAGATAGTGTTGCCGGCCTCCTAATGGACCAGCTCCCATGGCTTCCCGAAGAATTTGGACTTCACGCCTCAGTTTCTCAGGTGCCCGAAAGGTTTCGTACCCCGGCTGAACACCGCATTCCACTTGGTTTTCGATCAGCCACGCGATGATGTCCCGAATTTTGTGGTGACGAGGATCGTACCCGCTATCGCGAGGCGTCGGCTGACTTGCTTTCCAATAAACAGAAGAATCAAGTTTTCGACTGAGGGACAGTCTCACAATTTCGCGCAAAGCTCGAAGATCGCTTGGCTCAGAGCCTGAGATCGCTCCAAACAGATCCCGAGCGGAATCCATAGGCCGGTGGTTGTGCGTGGTGTGCCGAAGAGCATCCTTCCATCGAAAGGGGATGCCCACGTGGTCCGCGTCATGACTCAGCTTAATCCGCAGATTTTTCCGTATAGGTTCCCATCCAGGAAGGCAAACCTGCATTGCTTGTTGAAAGGCAAGTCCATATTCATCAACGATTGGCCGGTTTAGGAATCCGTCGCGCAATGCAACGCCGTCCTTCGCTCGGAAGCGGCCATGGTGATCGAGTTCGCGCTTTAATGTTTCCTCCCAACGGGACAGCGTCATCAGGATAGAGAGTGGCAGATCGACGGTGCAAGCGAGTTTGCCCGGTCCTCGAGAGACGAAAAGAGTTTTCGGGAAATTGTCTGCATCCTTGGCAAATGGAACAAAGAAATCGGGAATATCGAGCGCCGCTGCGTTTTGTGGCGCATACATCCATCGGCGGCGAACTGTTCGGATCCGGCCTGCGGACAATTCCCTTAGCAGGTCCGGAGAGGCATGGGGAAAGACAATCGTTTTCTCACCGGCCGAGTCGAGCTGAACAGTCGTCTCTTTCGCATCGACCTGAATCGTCCATTGCCTTTGGAATTCGGCAGAGACTCCCGCTCGGCGAGCCAGTTCGAAAATTGCATAACAACGCGCTTGCGGCGTTATGCGAACCTGCGGACTAATTCGCTGAACATGAAGAACAGGTTGCACCTTGAGCGGCGGAGTCGCCCCAGGGACAGACGTAGGAATTGAATTCAAACTGGAATTTAGCATTGACGACGCGATTCTTTCATTCGAGCTCATGGCGTTTGTTTTCCTTTGGTGGGTTGGGGCCCAGGAAAAGTCTTGAATAACTTCATTGGGACGGTGAAGCACTAAAACGTTTCCGATCTAGAAATCGAATCGCCAGCTGGGCAAGAGCGCCCCTCATGCTTCCCGTTTTCTCAATCTTCCAGACGGGAACGGCATCGCACCCCCAGCGGCGGTAGAAAGTCTCGACTCCGCGAAGGCTCGATCCTTCGAAATCGTAATTTCGGCCGGCTTCAATGGCATCCTGAAGAGCCGTCCAGAGAACCACATTCTGTCCTGGTACATCTGGAAAGGAAGGATTGAACCCGGAAACAATTTGGTAGGTCGTCCGCGCGTCGTGTACGGTCAAAAGAGCTGCCACCGGCTGGCCCTTTTCCGTTTTCGCTACATAAAGATCGGCCCGCTCGCGCGAATGACTTGCTTCCCACAAACCACGAACCAGGCCAGCATCAAAGGGGACGGCTGCGCCTTTGCGTTCAAACGTCATCTTGTTCAACTCAAGCAGCGTGTCTACAGTCTCATCGCGAATGACTTCAAGATTCAGTCGCTTCGCTTTCGTCAGCTTTTGCAGATGCGTGCGAGTCATGCTTTTGCTGATCTCGCTTATCGATTGTTTGGAGGAAAAACGAAATGTATAGGCCAGCGATGCGCTAAATCCTGCCCAAAGAAAACCTTGGAGATCGGGAGCATCCGCTCCCGCTATGTACCGAAAACTATCAAAAGGACCGATGGCACGCGCAAGGGCTTCACCGCAAGAACGCATCAAGTGAAGCTGCTCGCAAGTACCATCGGCCCCAGAGATATCGAAAATCGGTCCTAAATATGGAGTGAGTGTCGGAGCGTGCAGTAATTTCAACCCACGAACACGCTTGGAAGGTAATGGCAAGCCTCCGGCCAGGTTGCCTTCCTCATTTCTAACGCCGAGGATGCGAAAAGAATTGGAAGTGGCGGCAAGCCACCAGGAATGGTGAAACACAGTTCCATGTGGCGACTTGTTTACAAGCGCGTCCCAGGTCGGATAGTCCTCAACGGAAAGGAATTCGCATCTCAGTTTCGGTTGAGACGCGGGACTCGCTTTCGGTCGCGAGACAGGCGGGTTCGATGCGATATGGGTTGTGACGGTGCTCATTGGGGAGCTGATCCCAAACTAGTCCGTATCGTCTAACTTCAATACTTTGTCAGTCGCCCACTGCAGCAGCAGCCGCAGGGGTATCACTGTGGGATGGAATGATCTTCGCTGCATTGGCTGAATCGACGGAGACGGAACCAGTGTTGTGAATCGTTTCCCCCGTCAGTTCGTACGTAAGACCGCAGCTTTCGCACTGCGACTTGCCATCTTGGATCGTTAGCCGCACACCGCATCGGCACATCCATCCAATCTGGTGAGCAGGGCAACCGACCACCAGCGCATGGTCCGCAATGTCTTTTGTGACCACCGCGCCTGCTCCCACAAAGGCATACTCGCCAACTGTAGTTCCGCAGACGATGGTGGAATTGGCGCCGAGGCTTGCTCCGCGACGGATTAACGTGCGCTGGTATTCGTTTTTCCGGTTCACGTGGCTTCGAGGATTAATCACGTTTGTGAATACCATTGACGGCCCGCAGAAAACGTCATCCTCAAGCTCGACTCCCGTATAAAGCGAGACGTTATTTTGTATCTTGACGTTGTTCCCGACCTTTACTCCACTCGCCACATGGACGTTCTGGCCCAAATTGCATTTCTTGCCGAGCGTGGAATTCTTCATCACATGTGAAAAATGCCAGATGTAAGTTCCCTCTCCGATCGCGCACGGTTGATCCACAATCGCGGTCGGGTCCACGTAATAATTGGGTTTAATGACCGGCTTCGCCGTTGACTCCTGCGCCTCCCCCTTATTCTCCAAGGACCGCTGCGCCGCGTTGAGTACTCGGAGAACCCGAACGCCATTCCATCCATCCGTCTCTGGTTTCGACCGCGTCGCGACGCAGTCTAGAAAATGTTGACATTCTTTTTTCAAGGGTTCATCCGCGGGAAGATCGACCACCTGCCCTTCCGAACGTTTTGCCACAGGATGACGCTCCACCCATTCGACTTCATGCGGATACAGAACCAGCTTGCGAACAGGTTCGGTGTCGTCGAAAACTGCCATCTGCTTGTCGCCTACGATAACCAGCTTCTGCTCCTTGAAAGGATGCAGCCAGCTGACGAAAATGTGAGCGGTCACGCCACTTGCGAACGAGCAACTCGTTAGAGTTACATCCGTTATCTTCGAATTTAGATAGGCGCCGCCATTTGCGGAAACCGAAGTTGGTTCCTCTTCCAGAAGATGCAGAATGGCTGAAATATCGTGGGGAGCGAAGCTCCACAGAATATTTTCCTCTGTCCGGAGTTTCCCGAAATTCAATCGTGAGGAGTAGATGTACTCAATCTTGCCCAAGGCTCCCTCTCGGATGAGCTCTTTCAGTTTACGAATCGCCGGGTGGTAGTGCAGCAGGTGCCCAACCATAAGGATTCGTCCTGTGGTAACCGAGAGATCGGCCAGCTGTTCGCCTTCTTCGACGTTCAATGCCAGCGGTTTCTCGACAAACACATCCTTACCTGCCAGCATCGCTTTCTTGGCCAAGGCAAAGTGTTCCGCCGCGGGAGCGGCGATTACGACCGCTTGCACGTCGCTGCGCGCCAGCATGTCGCTATACGACGTGCAGGAATCCACGTCATATTTTGCCGCCAGTGAAGCAGCTCGCTCGGGGTCGACATCGCAGACCACTCGGAGCGCACCGAGCTCGGAGAAATTGCGAATGAGATTCTTTCCCCAATATCCACAACCAACCACACCAACAGCAGGCAAGGCTTTCATTTGCGAATTCTCCTATTTTTTTAAGCTGGATTTGAGTTATAAAAATCTGAAATCGTTGCTACCACGCGTTCCTGGTCCTGACGCGACAGCTCGGGATAGACGGGCAGCGCAAGAACTTCCGTGGATGCCTCTTCCGCTTCGGGGAATGAGCCGTGATCGTAGCCGAGGTAGGAAAACGCCGGTTGCACGTGGAGCGGCGAAGGATAGTAAACGTCCGTGGGAATCCCCTGTGAATCGAGGTACGCACGCAGCTCCTCGCGCCGAGGTACACGAATGACGAACTGGTTGTAAACGTGCCCGCGCCCTTCGGGAGTCGAAGGCAACACGAAAATATTCGTCAATCCGGCCGCGCCAAAGAGAGTCTTGTAGATTTCGGCATGCTCGGCTCGCTTTTCCGCCCACCCATTGAGGTGCGGGAGCTTCACTCGCAGAATGGCGGCATGCAACGCATCCAGACGGCTGTTCGTACCGATGATCTCGTACTGATATTTTTTCCGGCTGCCGTGAGCACGCAGCAGGCGAAGTTCATCCGCGATCTTGGCGTCCGTCGTGGTAATGAGTCCGCCGTCCCCTGCACAGCCGAGGTTCTTCGAGGGAAAGAAGCTAAAGCACCCGCAAAGACCAAATCCTCCTACTTGGCGCCCGCGGTAAGTCGCGCCAATCGCTTGTGCCGCATCCTCAACCACGGCGATATTGTGGCGATTCGCAATCTCCAGAATTGCGTCCAGGTCAGCAGCCAGTCCGAACAGGTGAACAGGAATGATCGCCCGTGTCCTATCCGTGATTGCGGCCTCGATCTTCGACGGATTGATGTTGTAGGTTACCGGATCGATGTCCACGAACACCGGCTTCGCCCCGCTCCGCGCGATCGCTCCCGCCGTGGCCACAAATGTAAACGGCGTCGTGATTACCTCATCGCCGCGTCCGATGTGCAGCGCCAATAGCGAAAGATAAAGCGCATCCGACCCTGAAGCGCATCCCACGGCCTCCGGAACGCCAATGAAGCTGGCGATTTCCTGCTCCAGAAGCTGCACTTCCTTTCCAAGAATAAAATGCTGGCTCTCGAAAACCGATTCAACCGCTTTAAGCACGTCTTCCCGGATCGAAGCAAACTGCGCTTTAAGATCGAGAAACTGTAAAGGTTTCTTCTTCTCCGGCTGAATCGCTGTGCGATCCGAACCGCTTACACCCGTGACTTGCTGTGCCGTTGCCATGTTACGAATTCTCCTTTTGATGAAATGAAATTCAACGAATGAAATTCGACTGCAAAGTTGGAATGATGAAACTTGAATGTGTGAAGTTAAATTGCCGGCTTGACGAAACTATGGCGCAATCCGCAAACCCAAACCGTACCCGGCAGCCGTTGTCGCTATGTCACCCATGCGCTTGAGGCCCAGTCTGACCCCGCTCTGCGGTACGTACAAAATGTCATTTGCCAACAAGATGGGATCCTGCAGTTGGCCTTTCATTATCTTGCTCAGATCGACGGGAATTTCTTCTCTTCCCTCTACATTCGTGGATTTCCGAACGATGATAGCGCTGCCGAGCTTGGCGGTAGACAACGTTCCTTCCACCAAAGCGATCGCCTTTAGTACGCTGAGCCCGCCCCTCGGATCTTGCACGGCAAATGCCCCGGGCTTTGTAACAGCTCCGACAACATAAACGATGGACGTGCCTGAAACTGTGATTTGATCCCCGGGACGCACTAAAACGTTTGCATCCCGGTTATTCGTAGACATCAGCGTCGCGATGTCCACGGTTTCAGAACTCCCGCTCGAGCCGCCCGGTGTAGCCGATTTCTGGTCTGAGGCCCCGTTCGGGCCACCACCTGCCGCCTGTTTCTGATCCCCAGAGCCGTGAGTAATAGTTATTGTCTGGCCGGCGTTGGGAGCCAAACCTCCGCTCATCGAAAGAACGTCAACCAACCTGGTCGGCCGCTCAATCGGATAAATACCCGGCCGTGCCACGGGGCCCGACACCGTAACGTTCTGGGTCATGCCGCGCTCAATGAAAACTGTTACGTAAGGATCCTTCAGAATGTCCTGCTTCTTCAATTCCTCCGCAAGGTGGCTGGAAAAATCAAAAGTAGTAAGACCATCCGCATGAATAGGCTTCGAAAGCAGCGGAATCTTTACATCACCCGTTTCGCTAACCTGATAGCGCCCGCTTACGTCATCTTCTTCCGCTATTCGAATGTTGATGATATCGCCCACTCCGATCATGTAGCCGCCATACAGCTTCGAGCCGTCAGCATCCATCTGCTGCGCCGCGGCCGGCGGGGGCGCCCCGGTGCTCTGTATGCCCTGTACTCTCTGTTGCGCATGAGCAACGGAACCGGCTGCAAACGAGCAAACAATCGACACAACTAGAAGCGGTTTGGTGTTCATAAACTTATATCCCTTTCGCACATCCAAATTGTTTCGCACGGCCAAGACGTTCTGTGGGGCCTATTGAATAAGCAGGACAATCAGATAAATCTTCATAAGCCAGTTTGCCAGTTGTAGGGGACGGGCTTGCCCGTCCCACTCTCCAATCCACCGGTAAGTAGGACCAAGTGATTAAGCGGGAATTGTCCGGTAATACCGATACGCGCTTCCGTACCCTTCGCAGTCGACAGCTATATCCACTCCATTCAAAACGACACCCAGTATTTGAGGTTGCACATCTCCCAAAATATTCATCGTCCAGCCCAGAGCACGCCGCGTAGTCGAGCTGGCTCGAGCAACCACCACGATGCCGTCCGCGTGCGCCGACAACCACCGCGCTTCCGCAAAAGGAATTACCGGAGGCGAGTCAATCACAATGTAATCAAATCTGTTTTTCAGCCTTTCGAGAAGCTTCGTCATGGAGTCCGACGTCATCTTATCGATCGCATCGGGAATAGCGCCCCCAGATCCGAGCACCGTCAAACTTGGAATTTCCATCGGCGTATTGTTCAGGTCATCCACGAGTTCGGGCTTGATCAGAGCATCCTGCAATCCGATTTCGCGCTTCAGCCCATAGGTGGTGGTGATAACGGGGTGGCGTAAATCAGCGTCAATGAGGCAGGTCTTATAATGTTTCGAGAGCGCGGCTGCCAGATTTGTGGCCACCGTCGTCTTTCCTTCTCCAGGAAAGCCCGATGTGACCAGAAGCGTCTTAACCCGGAGATCCTTCAATTGGGCGGAGACCCGGACTGCAGTTTCAAGTGATCGAATCGCCTCCGCCTCCGGCGAATTGGGTTTTTCTTTAAGGAATTGCAGAACCGGGACGCTAAAGCCAGCAATCTGATTTCTCCTGAAAACCCGATTGCCGTTCCCAATTCCCCCTCGCCAATTTCTTTCGCTGGCCGGAAGCAGCCCCAGCGGCGACATCCCCGAAAAGCGCTCAACATCCGCCAGCGTCGAAATTTTGTCGTCCATGCCTTCTGACACAAATGCCAGGACCACGCCACCAATCATTCCCAGAAGAAGTCCTGCCCCTAGAATTTGAAAGCGATGCGGGCCAGACGGGCGGTAAGGCACCCGAGCATCTCCTAGCACTCGAATGTTATTTGCCGCGAGCGATCCCGATACGGCCAGCTCTTTAATGCGCGCCGAGGTCGAAATGTAAAGGTTAGACTCCGCTTGCGCCTCACGTCTCAGCAGATCAAATCGCACCGCATCCGCGTTGGACGAATCCAGTTGACCCTTGAGATCGTGCAATGACTTGCGAAGCAAGTCTTCACGCACCTTGGCAGACTTGTAGGAACTCTTGATTTGCTCCACAATCCGCGCACGTTCTGCATTAAGTTGCGTATTCAACTCCTCCGTCTGCTGTTGCAGTTTTCGGACTTGCGGATTATTGCTCCCATATACAGCCAATGCCTGCGCCAACGCCGCACGGCTGTCCACTCTCTTTTGCGTCAATTCCTGAATGAGTGGGCTGTCCTTCATTTGGGGCAACACATCATAGTGATTCTCTTCGATCTCCCTGACGTTGGATTCTTGTTGAAGTCGGTCGCCTATGCTCTGTGTCAATTGCTGATTGAGCTGCGACACGCGCACTGCCACAGGATTAGAAGACATTGCCTGTCCCATGGAATCAGCGGAAGCGTCTCCGGTCTGCGGAAGACTCCCCGCCAGTTCGGCGCCTTCATGCGTCGTTTGGAAGTCGGAGAGAGCCCTGTTGCTCTTATCAACGGAGTTTTTAAGATCCGTTAGCTCAGGTGCAAGAGATTCCGCGGCTTTCAGCGTTGAATCGTATTTACTTCGGTGCGCGTCATCAAGATATAGGCGAACCAAGTCGTTCACGATCACGGTAGACAACCGCGCATCACGGCTTTCAAAGGACACCTCAACCAAGCGGCTGTTTTTGACTTGGTTAACGGACAACCCCGTTTTAAACGTTTTCACCAAACCATCAATTCGTTCCTCCTCGGAAGCTTCCTTCCGAGATCCCGTCCATACTATTTTCACGCGGCTAATCACTCGCGAAATGAGATTGGGTGAATAAAACGTCGTGTTGTGGTCCAGATTCAAATCCCGGATCACCTTAATCGCAAGATAATCGCTGCGTAGAATTTCGCTTTGTGTATCGAGGTAATCCTGTTGCGTCGGCGTAATCGGAGAAGTGTCTCGCAACCCAACGTTTTCACTGACGACTGGAGAGATTTCTAGCGTAGCCGTCGATTGATAGGAAGTATGTAGCGTCAACACGACCAGCAGCACGATCGCTTCGAGACCCAGCAAAAACGCAAGCGAAGGCTTCCAATGGCGCCGCACAATTCTCTGAATATGATGCCACTCCACTCCCTGGCTTTCCGTCTCGTCCAGGTGTGAAACATTCACGTAGCGCGGAGGATTCTCAATAATTACATCTTTCGGGATACGTGTAAGTTTGTTTGAACTTGCCATTTTTTCTCTCCTGCCTCAATTACCTTGAATCGACTCGTCCTGCTGACACTGGCCTCTTATTCTTCGTTTAGACTTTGTTCGAGATGCGCTGACCCAATGGAATTACCAACTGCGTGCGTTTCTGTTTCAAACGAGCCCAAATGCAGGCCCGCGAATCCAAATAATCCCAGGCACGCCAAAAGTGGAAGCCAGGACGCGACGTGGCCCCACGCGGCCGCAACAGAAAACATCACCAGAACTACTGTCGAGATACCCGAAAGGATCAGAATCTGCGGGACGCTCCAGCCACGGCGAATGAGAAGATCGTAAAAGTGCCGCCGGTCGCCAGAAAATGGTGATTTCCTTGCGCGTAATCTTCGAATCACAGCCGCTAGTCCATCGGCGAGCGGCAAACCAACAAACATAAGCGGAATTACAATCGATCGCTCCGGAGAATCGCTGACTGCGGGATCGCCGCGCACCCAATCCAAAGCAAGAAACGCCAGAGCCGCTCCAAGCAAAGTGCTGCCGGAATCTCCGATAAAGATTTGAGCCGGAGGCCGGTTGTACAAGAACATCGCAGCGCACACGGCGGCAAGGGACCAGGCGAGTCCTGACGAAAATCCGAGCGGCCGCCCGGAAAACAAAACGATGAATCCGATACTCGCGATACCACTCACGACAAGCGCCAGACCATCCATTCCATCCAGCATGTTCATCGAGTTAATCGCAAATGTTAGAAACGCCACCGTCGCCAGAAAATCTAGATATGGATTGGAAAACCATTGAAGTTTCCAGCCAAGCAGCCAGAGCGCTGCTCCACAGCCAAAATCCACTGCAAGCCGCAGGTAGGGAGAAGTACCTCTTAAGTCGTCAAGCAGGCCAATCCCCCATACGGCTCCCAGTATCAACATCGCTGCTGCCACCGGCCGCGCGTCGTGAACGCCAAACACCGCGCTCACCAAAACGCCCGCCATCAACGCAATCCCTCCCAGCCGTGGAATCGGAGCGGAATGTATTTTCAATTTGCCCGGCATGTCGTACCAGCGGTTGCTTATCGCGACGGCACAGACTACCGGCGCCAGCAGAACACAAAACGTGAAACTCGCCATCGCTAGTAAGATATTCGCGGTCATAAGATTTGGGCCCAATGTAAGAGTCAATCGCCGGCGGAATAACTTGGCGCGGAAAAAACCTGCGCGGATGCACTTTCAGGGATAGAAGACAGAGCAGGATTTAACCCTTCATGTATCGACGCTGAGACGAACTGCATTTCCTCTTCCGAAAGCCGCGTGAAGAACGGAATCGCCAAGCACGCTTTCGACACACTTTCCGTGACGCGCAAATCGCTTGCCTGCGAATATCCCAGCTCTTGAAAATATGGCTGGCTGTGGATTGGCGGAAAATAGATCTGGCTTGCGATTCCTACGCTGGCTAGATAAGCGCGAAGTGCGTCTCTCTTTTCTTCGGCGAAAGACCCGGTGGTACGAACCACGAACACAAACCAGCTTCTTTTGCTATGTGCCGGCGTTTCAGGAAGTTTCAAAGAATCGCACGAACCCAACAAGTTGAGATACCCGTCGGCCACCTTGGAACGTTTCGAGAGCAAATCATCGATCCGCTCTAATTGCGCAAGACCGAGTGCAGCTTGAATATCGCTTAGCCTGTAGTTGTAGCCGAGGCAAACATGCTTGAGCCAGCGGCCATCCGCATCGCGTCCTTGATTTCGCAAACTCCTGCAACGCTCCGCTATTCCGGCGTCATCGGTCACAACCATGCCGCCTTCCCCCGTGGTCATTTGTTTGTTTGGATAGAATGCAAACACGGCAGCATCGCCGAAAGTTCCGACGCGCTTCCCTCGGAACTCGGCGCCAATTGCTTCGCACGCATCTTCCAGAATCGCGAGCCCATACTCCGCAGCGATTTCGCCAATGGCATCCATATCCGCCGGAAGGCCAAAAACGTGAACCGGTAAAATCGCTTTTACGATTCGGCCCGATTCCCTGCTGATCACTTCTCCTCCGCGATGCCGAACGCACTTGTCACGCAGATATTCTCGAATCAAATTCACGTCTAGATTCAAGCTCTCACGGTCAATATCAAGCAATCGCGGGTATACGTCTTCGTAGAGCAAGCAATTCACGGATGCCACGAAACTGAAAGAAGTCGTAATGACTTCTGCTTCTTTTCCCAAACCTAGCGCGCGCACGCACATATGAAGTCCGGAAGTCCCGCTGTTGCACGCGATCGCATACTTTGTCCCTGCATACGCTGCGAACTTCTCTTCAAATTCCGCCAACACCGGGCCAAGGCTCAGATGATTGCTGCGCAAGACCCGCGTGACGTACTCGATTTCGCGATCGCCGATATCGGGCGAGGAGAGTGGGATCTTCACGACGGCATCTCCACCAGGTGCGCTTCGGAGCTGTAATCTTGAATCTCTAGACGTGGAATCTGCCCTGCGGCGAAGGTTGGCATCAGCCCATCGATATACTCGATCAATCCGTCGTGATCCTTCGTTTTCAGAAAATCGTCGAATTTTTCGACTGCTCCCACGATGTCGATCGGAGCCGGATTTGTTCCTTTCAGCACAAACAAAAGCGGATTCTCCGTTCCGTGCGGCCGCTCCCAGGACTCCCATAGCTCTTCATGCACTTTTTCTCCGTCCCGAAGACCGATGAATTCAATCGGCAGTTCTTCCTCGGGCATGTAGCCTGCAAAAAGGCTAAGCGTTCGAGCCAATTGATAAATGTTGATTGGCTCCCCCATATCGAAAATGTACGTCTCGCCGTGTTTGCCGCGGGACGCCGCGCAAAGAATCAAGTACACCGCTTCCGGGATGCTCATGAAGTAGCGCGTCGCTTGAGGATCGGTCACTCGGATTGGCCCACCCTTTTTAATTTGTTCATTGAACAATCGCAGAACGCTTCCCGTGCTGCCCGCCACATTCCCAAATCGCACGTTAAGAAATCGCGATCGATGCTCTTCGCCTAGTTGCTTAACTGTCATTTCCGCGAATTTCTTGGAAAGCCCCATATAGCATCGCGGGTTCACGGACTTATCCGTCGAGATGTTTACAAATCTCTGAGCCCCAATTTCCAGAGCCAGGGTTGCAATCACCCGCGTTCCCAGTACGTTATTGCGGATTGCTTCGTAAGGATGCAGTTGCATCATTCCGACGTGCTTGAAAGCCGCGGCGTGAAACACCAGTTCCGGGCGCTCGCGCTGAAAAATGACGCGCATCAAGCTTTCGTCGGTGATATCCGCCAGGCATGGATGCGTTTCAACATCTGGGTATCTCTCGGAAATGGTCAGATGGCTGTAAAACAGGCTGTTTTCTGATTTGTCCACCAAGATCAGCCGACGTGGTCCAGCGGCCGCGATTTGCAGACACAGCTCGGATCCGATGGATCCTCCCGCGCCCGTCACTAGAACTGTCTTTCCGGCGAGTAGAGTCCGGGTCAAAGCGGGATCAGGCGTGATGCGGTCCCGCTGCAACACATCCTCGATCTGCACGCGTTGCAAATCCCGCAAAGAGACGTTCCCATCGACCAACTCTCTCAGCGTAGGTAGAGTTCGTATTGGCACCTCGCAAAGTTTGCAAACCGCGAGAATTCGCCTCATTTGGACGCGCGTGAGGCTTGGAATACAAATTAGAATTTCCGTGGCCTGATAAGAGGAAACCGCCTGTTTCAACCGCGTTAGATCTCCTACGACAGGTATCCCGCAAATGTTGCTGCCAATCTTGTTGTGATCGTCATCGATCAACGCAACGGGCCGAATTCCAGAATCCGGGTTCATGGAGAGTTGACGCAGAATGGAGGCGCCCCCATCTCCGGCACCGATGATAATCGCTTTTTTCGATGCGAGATTCGGCCGCGACACTTCGCTCTCATACATGCGCAGACTAAAGTGAACTGCTCCAAGTGCGAGGCCGCAAAGAGTTGCGTCCAACACGAAGAACGCGAATGGCGCAGAGGCTCTTGGCGTCACCAAATGGGAAGCCATGACGAGCATGACCCCGCTCAAAAACATGGCGCCATTAAGCCCGACAAGCTCTCGTATGCCGGCATAGCGCAAAGATCCCTTGAACACGCCAAAATACCAAAGCGTCAGGCCTTTGATAGCCACCACAAGCAAAATGAACTCGGGAATTCTGGCAACGCCCAGCGGGAGAGCGGTATATCTCAGAACTATGCGCAGAGCAGCCCAATAAGCAAGAAAAACAACCACAAGATCTAAAAGAACGATTGAGTATCTCGAGACAACTGAAAAAACAGTCCACGAACTTTTCGAAGTAGCACGCGCGGCAACTGTGGACGATTCTCTAGCGGCCTTAGTTCCGGCAGGCAAGGCAAATGTGTGACTCATTTTTTATCCTTGGGAATCAATCGATGCGAAAAACTATCTAAACTACCTGCACACCGTAACCCTGCAGTTGGATAATGAGGGACTTCTGTATCGCGTCGATGGACACGACGAGACCGTTATTGTTTCCAAGACCCACTAGAATTCCTTCAATGCCACGGAGAACTCCATCCGTAACGCGTATGCGCTGGCCAATTTGGAGATAAGGGTGCGAGGCGTGTGGAATTCGATTTCGGAGCAGGAGTCGTACCCCATCTAATTCGCTATCGGGTATTTGCGCTGCTCCTCGTCCGTTGCCGACAAAGCCGATCACGCCAACTTTGCGAAGAATCTGGGTTTTCTGAGTGGAGAAGTGCGGGGCCCGGACAAATAGATATCCGGGAAATAGCGGAAAATCGATCAACTTCTTCCGATCGGTCCACTGTCTAAACTGTTGAACCGTCGGGAGATAAGACTCAAAACCATCTGCATTGATTTGATCGCAGACTACTTTCTCGTGACGGGATTTGGTTCGCACTGCATACCAGGGTTCTTGGGCTTGAACCCCGGGAATACCATCGGTTTTCAAACATGCCGCTTGAGTCGCCATGTGCGTAGGGCTCCGCCATTTTCACTCCCAGGGGGCATTGGGAAGATAAGTTGAAAAGCAAACTCGCCCCACCAGTACAGAACTTAACGTTCGGGGCAGCCTTAGATAACCATAGGGGTTTTTGAAAAAATATCAGGTGAAACCCTGAGGGAATGCCCGCGCATCATGTAGAGCTCTTTTGTACAGTCTTGTACAGTTTGATGTTTAGGGGACCAGCTTTTGGTCGGTCGAACCTAGCTTGTATCGAGGAATATTAAGCAGATAGCGGAAACGATCTTCTACTAACTCTCACTGAAGCAAGCTACTAGAGATTCCGTATGGTTCAGTTGACTCTCTTCTCGTAGCCTAATTTCGTTTTTCGATTTTTTGGCTTTCGACTCTCTGACTCTCTGGAAGAATAGGAGCGAAACATGCGGATAGCCCAAGTTGCCCCTTTGTATGAGAGCGTGCCACCTCACTTCTATGGTGGAACCGAACGTGTAGTCTCGTACTTAACCGAAGAGCTGGTTCGCCGGGGACATGACGTCACCCTCTTCGCAAGCGGCGACTCTGTGACGAAAGCGACGCTCGTCGCTCCGTGCGAAAGATCTCTTCGGCTCAGTCCGGATTGCACGGATCCGCTTGCTCACCACGCCATTTTGTACGATGAAGTTTTATTGCGCAAAGACGACTTCGACATTTTGCATTTTCACACCGACTACGCTCATTTTCCCATTAGCAAAAATCTGGAACTTCCGGTAGTGACCACAGTACACGGACGCCTGGACATCCCGGACCTCCTCCCGCTCTACCGGCATTTTTCGCAAATGCCGGTTGTTTCCATTTCAATGGCTCAGCGAGAACCCCTTGAAGAAGCCAATTGGGTTGGCAATGTCTATCACGGCTTGCCCGCCGACCTTCATCCACTTTGCGATAAACCCAGCGACTACTTGGCATTCCTGGGCCGCATCTCGCCTGAAAAACGGCCTGACAGGGCGATTCGCATCGCCGTGCGTGCGGGAATGAAATTGAAAATTGCAGCCAAGATCGATAAGGTCGATCGCGAGTACTTTGACTCTCAGATCAAACCCCTGCTCAAGCTCCCCGGCATCGAATACATCGGAGAAATTAGTGAGAGCGAAAAGAGCTCGTTCCTCGGCGACGCGTTAGCATTCTTATTTCCCATCGACTGGCCAGAACCCTTTGGACTCACGATGATCGAAGCCATGGCTTGCGGCACACCGACAATTGCCTTCAATTGCGGATCCGTTCCTGAAATTGTCGAAGATGGCGTGACAGGCTACATCGTGGAATCGGAAGAGGAAGCTGTCCGGGCGCTTGGCCGTCTCCACCTTTTGCGGCGCGAAACTTGCCGCGAAGAGTTTGAAACCAGATTCAGCGCGCGCCGTATGGCAGAAGACTATCTTGCGATCTACCGAACCCTGGCGAAAAATAAAAATCGTCCCGCGAGACGAACTTCTTCGGAGTCAGACATTTTGTTAGTCCCATGAATCCCTCAAATAGAGCTGGCGACGTATTAGCAGTCGACAACGAATACTATGTTCGCGCTACCTCCGGGTTGGCGGACCAACGTACGCGCGTCTTGAAGTACGGCGACACATTTGGCGTATTCAATCGATACGGCGACATTGAAGCTCTGGGTTCGCTTCAATTCGGGCTATTTCATTCCGAAAGCCGGCATCTATCGCGAATGGTTCTTCGCGTGAACGACCAGCAATCTCAACTTCTGGGCTCCACGGTCAGGCAGGACAATGCCCTTCTTGCTGTAGATCTAACCAACCTGGACGAAACCAATGGCCAAGAAGGAGGGTTTCCGCGCGGAATTCTGCACATCTTTCGCTCAAGCGTCCTAGATCATGCCAGTTGTCATCAGCTTGTGCGGCTCATCAACTACGGTTCGGAAGAAATACAGATTTCACTAACTTTGCAATTTGATGCCGATTTTGTGGACATTTTTGAGGTGCGCGGCTCGAAGCGAGAGAAGCGCGGCGAAAAACTGCCGGTGCAAATAGGTGAACAGGAAGTTCTACTGGGATACCGTGGACTGGACAATGTAGAACGGCGGACGCGAATTTATTTTTGGCAGGTTCCAGAGTCGCTCGCAAGCAACGTAGCAAGGTTCACGTTCAAGCTTGAACCCAAGGTCGAACAGAGTTTGGTCGTCGATATTTTCTGCGAGCGGAAGAACCTGAACCCATCGCCCAGGTTGGAAACGCCTTCCATCCTGGGCCATTCGTCTTTGTATTCAAGAACACTTCGCGAGACTCGCCTCACCACATCGAGTGATCGCCTCAACGCCTGGATCAATCGATCGGAATCCGACTTGCGGATGCTCACTGAGGGAAATCCGGAGGGTGACTACCCCTACGCCGGAGTGCCGTGGTTCAGCACGGTGTTCGGACGCGACGGGATTATTACGGCGATGGAGTGTTTGTGGATTGATCCCAAAATGGCGCGAGGCGTACTCAGCTATTTAGCCGAGACTCAGGCAACCGAGGAAAATGCGGTACAGGACGCCGAGCCGGGAAAAATTATTCACGAAATCCGTCGAGGGGAGATGGCCGTTCTGGGTGAGGTGCCCTTCGCGCGGTACTACGGAAGCGTGGATGCCACTCCCCTCTTTGTAGTGCTTGCCGGGGAACATTTCCGTAGAACGAATGATCTGGATTTTGTGAAGCGGATCTGGCCGAACATCGAAGCGGCGCTGGGCTGGATTGAGCGATACGGAGATGCCGACGGCGACGGGTACGTCGAGTATCTGCAGAAATCCGAACGCGGACTGTTGCAGCAAGGCTGGAAAGATTCCAACGATTCGATTTTTCACTCAAGTGGAAAGCTTGCGGAGCCGCCGATTGCATTGTGTGAGGTCCAGGGCTACGTATTCGCCGCGAAGCAAGCAGCTGCCCAGCTCTGCGCAGCTCTGGGTTTTGCGGACCGCAGCGAACAACTCTCGAAGGAAGCCGAGATTTTAAAAGAGCGCTTCAATAAAGATTTTTGGTGCGAAGAACTGGGAACGTTCGCGCTAGCGCTGGACGGCAACAAGCAACCTTGCAGCGTAAGCACTTCCAATGCGGGGCATGCGCTTTTTTCCGGCATTGCCACCCTAGGGCACGCGAAAGCGGTGTGCGACACGCTTTTGAGTCCTTCCCTTTACTCGGGGTGGGGGGTGCGTACCCTGAGTGCGGCGGAGAAGCGCTACAACCCGATGTCCTACCACAATGGTTCCGTTTGGCCTCACGACAATGCACTCATCGGCGCGGGATTTGCACAGTATGGCCTACAGGAGAAAGCACTCCAGACCTTAGTTGCGATGTATGACGCTAGCTCGGAAGTGGATTTGCACCGGCTGCCGGAGTTGTATTGCGGTTTTCATCGGCGCGGAAACGCGGGGGGAGCGCCTGTACTTTATCCGGTGGCGTGTGCTCCGCAGGCTTGGGCGGCCGGAGCGGTCTACATGTTGTTGAGCGCATGTCTCGGAATGAAGATTGACGCTTGCGAGAGGTTTGTTCAGTTCGAGAATCCGCAGCTGCCGGCAGGAGTTTCCGAGGTGGAGATTCGAGGATTGCAGGTGGCGGACGCTAGTGCCGATCTCCTAATTCGGAGGCACTCGCGGGGCATTGATGTGGAAGTGCTTGAGAAGCGTGGGCAGCTTGAGGTGTCGAAGAGGATTTGAATGAGTGAGGAACCTGCTGTGTCCACCCACTACTCACTCCTAGCCACTCATATTCGGCGTCGGAGAAACGGAATGGAACGAGGAGCCGAAGCGGCTAGCGGGAAGTGCCGCGAAACTCGGCGGGAACCGAATCGACGAGCTTGGCCTGCGTGAGTTGTGCCCAGGGATTCCACTCGTCAGGGGGACGCCCGAAGAACCATCTCGCTCCAGCGGCTATCCACATCTCGCGCAACTGGGAATGGCTGTAGTCTACATCGTCATTTCCGAACTCCGTGCTACAGCATGGACAAATATGGTGATCGTTAGGTGGATACGGCAAAGAGGCGAAACCGCAGACCGGACAGGAGTATTTCATGGGTCGTTCCTGCTGCATTCGGAGGCGAAGAAACCAGCTATGCCGCCACGCCGATGCTTTCTGTGAAACGGAACAAAGTAATAGGTGACGACGGTGTCGGAGCCGGCAACAGCGAGGCCGAAGTGATCGTTTGCAATGTCGACACGGAGACGGCGCATCCTGTTGGGCCTAAGGCACTCGCGTGTAGTAATGGTCATCGGTCGATTCAGGAACATGTCGGCCATATGCTCATAGTCTAACTCAGTGGAGGCGCCAAATTCATGGCCATGTTTTGCGAAGTGGATGGCGCGCTCATAGGCGTTCGCGAAAGGCATATATGGATATTGGAAAGTAATTTAAAGTAAGAAAAAGAGTAGGGGGTGTTTGAACATATTTACTGCACATGAATATTATAGCGGTATTATAAATATGGAGGCAAGCGAAATTTGGGGTTTGTGGCAGGGTGGAATGGGGATTTTGACGCAGAGTTCGCAGAGAAGACAAAAGAAGAGCAGAGCTGGCTTCAGAGATTGACGATTTTCAGGCCGGAGAGGACCGTTTCTACTGTAGTGAGTAAATCGGCTGCCGCTGAGGTTTTGAGAACGTAAGCTGACGCGCCAAGGTCCATCGCTTGTTGCACTACATCAAAGGAAGATTCGTCACTCAGGAGAATTATTTTAGCTTCGGGAACAAAATCGCGAATTCGCCGGACGGTGTCGAGTCCATTTACGGTTGGGAGTCCGATGTCCATTAGAATCAAATCCGGTTCCAGTTCCACCGCTTTCTGAAACGCCTCCGAGCCGTCTGAGGCTTCGCCGACGATTGCGAGCCCGGGCTTGGTACGGAGCATTACAGAAACGAAGCGACGCCAGGGTTCAAAATCGTCCACAACAAGAACACGGATTGTCGAAGGTTTCATAAATTCTCCTACTGTTCGGGCTTCCATCGAAGCACTCTGCAGCGCTGATTAAACCTTCAAAGGGTACGAAGTAAGGGGGATTCTGTCGTTGCTCGGAGACATCTTGGGGGTTGCTCGGGAGCAATGAGGGAACTCGATTATCCCTACGCCGGCCTCGCTGATTGCGCCCTGATCCGCATGGGTAGCAAATTTGTTGCGTCCTACGAATGGAAAGCATAGGATGCGGCAATTAGAAGGCCCAAACCGGAGTTTCCCCGCATTCCTCGATGGCACAAGGAGGCCGGTATGCGAATTCGATTAGTCTACCTCGTTGTTATCTTCACGCTGTTTGGGTCCGCGCTCGCCCAGTCAGCATTTGCACAAACCTATTACGTCGCCCTTGGCGATTCGTTAGCTGTGGGCTACCAGCCAATAAACGGCGGAGGTCCCACTCCCCAAGGCTATGCTGACGACCTCTTCGCCCAATACAGCAAGCGTATACCGGGGCTCAGCCTCGAAAAGCTGGGATGCCCTGGCGAGACCTCCTCTTCCATGATTCAAGGCGGCGTTTGCAGTAACTATCCGGCGGGGAGCAGCCAGCTCGACACGGCCATCAGCTTCCTCGAGAATCACCAAGTGGCGCTGATCACGCTGGACATCGGCGCGAACGACGTCGACGGTTGCGTGAGCTCAACAGCCATCGACAAGACCTGCATTAGTTCGGGTTTCACGAGCGTCGGTGCAAACTTGCCGTGGATTCTCAGGCAACTGCGCAAAGCGGCGGGCCCAAAGACGCTCATCGTCGGTATGAACTATTACGATCCGTTCCTGGCGGCGTGGGAACTTGGAGGGAACGGACAGGCACTTGCGCTTGAATCACTGGTGGCGGCTACGGAATTTAACGCATTGCTAGGTTCTATTTATCAGGTGTTCGGAGTGCCTGTGGCAGACGTCGCGCAGGCGTTTCGCACCTACAACTTCCTGCCGGTTCCCGGTGAAAATGTTCCTGTGAATGTGTTTCTGACGCTGGCCTGGACTTACATGGGCGCGTCTCCGCCGGACATACATCCCAATGCGGCCGGATACGCCATAATCGCCAGCGCGTTTGCCGCCAAAATCACTCTGCCGTAGAAGCGTCGCTCGTTCTTGATTGAAAGGAGTCTGGCAGACCGGTTTTCTCCCAATAGAAATTCAATCGAGGCGGCGTAAGCTCAAATCCGCCAAGTAGGATCACCGGATCAGTCTAGTTCAGGTCCTTCCCTTGTCAGGCGATGGGATTCTTCCGGCCTTAGTGTAAAAACCCGTGGAGGATGCATTAGAATCGACTAGACTCGGTTGGTCGCACAAATGAAACGGCGTTCCACTCGGATCAAGGCGCGGATCGAGTTCCTCAGAGAACCACTCGTTTGCAAAACAATGCGGAGAATCCCTTCATCCGATTTCACCGATGATTCTACGAATAGGGTATGACATCCATTTTGAGATTCCGGCCCCTGTAGCTATGGTGGCGTTGCTGAACGTGCATCCCTCCCGGGTCGCGGATTTGCGCGCTCCCGACGAGGTGCACGCCGCACCCGCGCTACAAATGGAAAATTTCGTCGATAGCTTTGGGAATCGGTGCACTCGCTTTGTTGCGCCAAAGGGCGAGCTTCGCTTAAGCAACTCCACTCTAATCCATGACTCAGGCGAGGCAGATCTCATAAGCCCTGATGCGCGCGGGATTCCCGTTCAGGAATTGCCGCCGGATATCCTGCGATATCTATATAACAGCCGCTACTGCGAAGTAGACAGATTCTCCACAATCGCATTAGAGCTGTTTGGCGCAGTGCCTCCCGGATGGGCGCGGGTGCAGGCGGTTTGCGATTGGGTGCATGCAAAAGTTAGCTTCGGATATCAATATGCCCGGCCTACGAAGACTGCTTTGGACGTGTTCACAGAGCGCTTCGGAGTCTGCCGGGATTTTCAGCATCTTGCCGTCACTCTTTGTCGCGCTCTCAATATTCCCGCGCGCTACGTCACCGGCTATTTGCCAGACATCGATGTGCCGGCCTCACCCTCTCTTCCCGACTTCAGCGCGTGGTTTGAGGCGTATCTTGAAGATCGCTGGTGGACCTTCGACGCCAGGCATAACCAGCAGCGAGTCGGACGGGTGTTAATAGCGACAGGCCGTGACGCCTCAGACGTTGCGATCACGACCTCTTTTGGAATCGCGAACCTCACGCAGTTCACCGTGATAGCGGAAAAATTGTCGCAGGACCAGGCCACCGTTGTTGACGACGTGTCGAGCTAATCCACGCCTCACATCTCCACTCATGCGTGGCGGACAATTCCATTGCTCGCTTGCAGCGGGTCTACTCGTTCTTTTACTTCAGGGGTAGATGCTCCGGAAGTCCTTATAGGTTCACACGCTTCGTTTATTGTCAGACACCTACCACTAAACTAAGCCTACTAAGGGCAGGCCGTACAGCTTTATGGGTATTGCTGTCTTTGCTTCATAAGACCAGCCTGAAAGAGTCTCTGAGGCTTCTTGATATGGCGGTATGGACTGTGACTTGCACCGACTGCAACTCAGGCATCGAGCACTCTCAAATTGTGCAAGAAAGCTTGTCCGAATTGCTATTTCCTACCAAGCCGGACGTTTCCACCGGCGCAACAATCAAGTGCCTAAAATGTGGGACTGTTGTTTCCTATGTCCGAACCGACCTTCGCTATATTTCGGATGAAGCAAGAGAATCCGAGTCTTAAGGCCGAGGGAAGTTGGTTCGGGTGACGCGTGATTCGGGTCCAGCGCCTTCCCGCAAATGGATCAAGCGACTGAGGTTCCCGCCAATACTGCTCTATGCCGTGGCAGATTTTGTTTTAGCGTTCTGGGTATTCAAACGCTGCAAAACAGGCAGATTGACTTCTATCGTTGTACCCCAGGCCCCGGATCGAATATCAAATTCTCCATGCAAATCTCGTATGCGCTCGCGCATTCCAGCGATACCAACTCCAATGAGTTGTTTCCCGGACCGCAAGTGGCTCAACTTTTCGGCAGGTATTCCACGTCCGTCGTCGCGGATTACTATTTTGATTTGCTTGTTGTCTTCCGCAAGCCGGATTTCTGCTACGCGACTCTCGGAATGACGATGAATGTTCGCAAGACCCTGCTGAACTATACGGAATATGGTCGTTTCAATTTCTGCGGGCAAACGTCTCAGCCCGTCAGGAATGTCCAAGTCCACTTGAATCCCACTTCGCCGGGCAAAACCCTCCACGTAGGAAAGTATTGCATAGCGCAGTCCCATTTCATCCAGTAAGGGAGGGTGTAGCAAATACGAGATCGTTCTGATTTCAGACGAGCAACGCTCAGCCATGTCCCAAGAATCTTGAATTCTAGACTTCTCCGTAGTTGTAATCTCAGGACTATTGCGCATAGCACCGAGGTTCATTTGAATTGCCGCAAGATATTGTCCGGCGCTGTCGTGAAGCTCGCGAGCGATGTGCCTCCGTTCCTCATCTTGAGTTGTCATTAGTCTTGCGGAGAGTGTTTGTAGTTGGGAGGTGCGGGCCTCCACTGCTGTCTCCAACTCGGCGTGGGACTTCTCCATCTCTTCTTGGGTTTTACGAGTCGCGGTCACGTCGCGACTTAAGCTCACAAAACATACGATCTTGCCGCCGTCGCGATGCACAGGAAATACAGTAACGTCGATTGTGTGTTGCACGCCCATTATCTCGGCGGTGAGGTCACCGTGAAAGGCTTTTTCAGCCCCAAGGCTCTTGATTTGACGTTGAAATTGTTCATCACCAAAAATAATCGCGGGGGTATTGCCTAATAGCAGCTCGTCAGGAATTCCAAACAGCTCCCGATGAGCCGCGTTTTGCTCGATTATCTTCCAGCTTGGGTCCAGAATTCTAATCGCATCGGTGGACCTGCTGATGATCTCGGCACACAACCGCAGCCGTTCTTCCCTGAGGTGTCTTTCGATGGCGATACCTGCCAGCCGGGTAGCGACCCCAATTAGTTGGTAATGATGGGCACTTGGGTTACCCGGGTGCAGAGAATAAATGGCGAGGGTGGCGATTACTGTGCCGTCCGCGTCACATATGGGAGTAGACCAGCAAGCTTTCAGTCCGAGACTTTTTGTCATGGAGCGAAATCCATCGGACCAACGCTCATCCAGTTCAATGCTTTCGCTTATAACCTGTTCTTTCTTATGCGCAGCTAAGCCGCAAGGAGCGATGTAGGAATGAACCCTAACGTCGTCCAAATCCCCCTTAGATTTGGCTGGGGGGCTCGGTGCAGAAGCGGGCCGAATCCGGTGTTCTGCATCAATGAACGTTACGGAGCATCGTATGTCTTCCGCCTGTTGCTCGACGTAACGAGAAATTGCGTCTAGAACTGAGACCAGAGGCTGCCCAGTGGCGATCATCTCCAAGGCTGTGGCTTGAAATCTCAGAATATTCTCAATAGTCGACATCAATGGCCCGTTGCCGGCGGAAAAGAGGCTGCCATCGACTTCTTGTCCTTTTGCTGCCGAGGCATGGAGACATTTCTGCGACCCTAGACCATCATCTTTGCTAGGAAACGGGCTTGGGATGGAGGACATATGGCACCTTTCATTCCGACGGTAATCTCTCTTGTGTCAACGGATATACAACCTGACGGCTTTTGCTGTCAGTGGATGCTACAGTTGGTTGTCACGGGAAAAGGACCGCCAACGATCTGACCTTGGACCAGCGACGCCATCTCGCTGCGACACACAATACATTCGAGCCGGTTGTCCTTGGGATCGCCGGCCAGACCGATGTGCAGAATCATCTTCGCGGCACACTGCGGACACTCAATCCGCATGGCGTATTGCGAAACGCGATTAGGTTCCGATTCGGTACCAGGCATCAAATCTCCCAAGAAAACTGGACTGCTGTATTGGATGAGCGGAATTTTACAAGAGCGCGCTTAGCGCTTCTGTTCGGTATTGAACAATGGATCGGCGCTCATGTTCTGACCATTCCCGAATGCGCGGCCTTGACGGAGATATGGGATTGGCACTGAGACCTGGTGTGGAGGTGATGGAGAGGCGTGGGCAGCTTGAGGTGTCGAAGGCGGTCAGAGAATTCTAGTTAACAATAACTGACTTCCACCCTATTTTTTTGTAAACGCTCATTCTGGGACAGATAAAGTCGTTTATTTTCATAGGTTTTTGGAAGTATTGATTCTAAGCAGCTTAGAATTGCACTAAAATGATGCAATTTCTGGGCTTTTGAAGGTGTCCAGCGTGGGGTTCGTTGCGGACCGGTTGCCTTCCGCGCGGTGTTTACGGTGGACTGGGTAGCCGCACAGGCAGGATTGCCTGTGCCACGTAAGAAAGCGAAACGACGGCGGGAGCTAGCGGTACAATTCATATATTACCTAGTGACCACTATACGCTAGCGTTACTTCCCTGTCAAGAGCAAACAACAAAAATGAGGCTGAGCGAAAACCAAACAGGTTCGCGGAAGGCTTTTTTGGGAAAGAGAGAAGGCCGACAGGCCTTTCTCTTTCCCAAATTGGAACTGCTCGGCTGTCTGGCGCAACGTGCTCGGTTTAGCAACGGCTCCGGTTTGGCGCGAGGCTCGGGCTAGTTGGTGCCTGTGGCTGTTATGTGGATAGTTTCGGGGCTGATGGCGTTGCCGGGCGATGTGTCGCGAACCGTGACTGTGCCAGGAGCAGCGCCGACTGCAATCGGTTTAAACGTGACTACGATGGAGCAGGACTCGCCCGGAGCGACGGTGTCGGGGCAGTTTTCTGTTACATGGAATGGGCCCGTGAAATTCATAGTCTTGACGATGTACGGGGTGTTGGTGGTGTTGGTCAGCGTGACAGTTTGTGAGGCGCTTTGGGTCCCAACGGTTTGATTGCCGAAGTTGAGGATAGCGGGATTGACCTCGAGGGCGTCCTGGCCGTAGTTAATCGTGAGCCATTGGGGATTTGGCGTTTGAGATGGAGGGACGATAACACCGCCGAGGCCGGTTACAAAAACGTCGCTGCCGGAGACGGCTAGCGCGGTTGGCGGACCATACGCAACCGCCGTGTTGGGCTGAAAGCGTTCGGCCCAAACCTGATTGCCGTCACTATCGTATTTGATGGTGGCAAGGACGCTGCGAAGGCCGACGGAACTCTCCACGGTTCCATCGCTCTGCCCAGTAATGTATGAGGAACCGGCGGAATCGACGGCAATGGCGACCGCTTGATCGAAGCCGGAGCCATCGGAGTGGCCGTTGTAGTTGCTGGTCCAGAGAAGATTGCCGTTGGGGTCGAACTTGTTCAAGGAAATATCTGTGCCTTGCGAGCCAGGAGGATTTGCATCCTTAAGATCGGTGGTTTGGGCGACCAAAACATTTCCAGAAGTATCGACAGCAAGATCGACGATACCGGGAGTGCCGTTGTCGTGATTGTTCGGCAGGCTAAAGGTGTAGAGCCAGTTCAGAGCACCACTGGAATTATATTTGGCTACGACACGAGGGTCCACACCGGATGAGTTGGGCGTGCCGGTGCCGGCAAAGTAGGAATTTCCCTGCGCGTCAACCTGGAATGGAAAAATGTAGGGAATGGAATAGGGGCCGACCAAACTGAATTGCGCTCCAGAAGTAGGGCCGAGTTTATCGGAGCCAAACGAAGCCAATTGGGTTCCATTGGCATTGAACTTGAAGATCGCGGATACGTTGTCCTGCAAGACGGGAGGAGCCGTCCCGTTCACGCTGTTCACGAGAAGGTAGACATTCTCGCTGGCATCAAGACCGATCGCTTGGGGAGTGTTCGCGCCGAAGGGGGTGGCCGACGCAGTCGTGAGCCACTGCCGATTTCCATTCGTATCGTACTTGATTATGTTGGCCGTGCTTTGGCCAGGGGAGTTCTGGCTGACGGTGTAGAAAGCCGTGTAGACATTGCCGGCGTGACTGACCGCCAAAGCGGATGGATAATAGGCGTTTATGACTGAAAGATCTGGCGAGGCTCCCGGCAGGGTTATTACCTGGTAGGTCGATGCGAGATAGTCGACCCACTGGCGGACGCCGGAGGAGTTGTACTTGGCAGTCGCAATGATTGGCGGACCAGCAACGGGAGAGTTGGGAATGAGCAGGACAGAGAGAACGTACACATTCCCCTGGGCGTCCAGAGCGATACTGAGACCCGTACCAATGCCGCTGCCGGGATCGCTGACAGTGTAGGGGTCATTTGCCGGATTCGCAGCGAGAAAAGCTCGCCAGAGAGTATTGCCCTTGGAGTCGTATTTGACGGTGACGGATTCCGAGACGATAGAGCCGGTGACATAGACGTTGCCCTGGCTGTCGGGGACCGTGGCGACAGGCTGGCCTGCTGGGCTGGCGGTGTAATTGGCAGACCACTTAGTATAAACGTTGGATTGCACGGGCGAGGCGGCGGCAAAGACAGACGAGAGCAAACAAGAGAAGGCGACAGTACTAATGGTTTTCGCGGGGCCTTTGAGGATCGAATTGCCAAGATGCATGTGTTGTCTCCTATTGGACGCGGGAACGAAGTTCTTAAGAAACCAAAAACGGGACTTCAGAAAAGTCGCTGGAAACAGCGCGAAGCGGAATCGGGCGATACTTGGATTCGCCGAGGGAAATGGCTTTAGGGGGCGCTACCTAGGGGATTTATGGTGGCCTCCTAGGGTGTTTGCTGTATGGATACCTGTACCAGGTACAGGTGAACCCCTAGAACTTAAAATTTTTTGACCATTCTGGAGGTTGTGCTAGCCTGAGCTCCTCCAGCCTTCGTATGCGACCGCCCGTCGGGGACGCGTTGCATTCCTGCTCACAGTTGTGAAGAAATAAAGAAAACGGACAGAGCCGCTGCGTTTTTTCTGCGTGCTCCGGAGTGGCAAGGCCCTGTTGCGAGGAGTTCGGTCCACGTACAGGAACGGTGCGGGCTTTTATCAAAAAATACTGGAGGGTGCCAGTGAGAAAGTCTTTGGTGTGTAAGTCGAGGAGTGTGCTTGTCTTGTGTTTGTTGGTGTTAGGTGCGGCCCTCTCTGTTAAGTCCGCTTCGGCGCAGACCAAGCCCCTCGTCATGAGTTGGGGAGAAAATGTTCCCTCGTGGAATACCGCGTTAGGAATAACGGCAATGCGGGAGGCGTGCGGGGATGCGCCGACGACGTGCGAGCCGTATCTAGATAATCTCGCGGCGCTGTCAAATGTTAAGACGTATTACGTGTCGTTCCCTCTTGATCCAAGCACGTCGGTGAGCTGGGCCCAGCAATACAGTACGTTGAGTTTGACGCACAAGGAGATGGTGGAGATCGGCTTTGATGATTTCGTTGGCACAATCGAAGACGACCAGATTGCGGGCACGATGCCGAATCCAGCGAGTTTCGTCGCGGACGTTCTGGCGGCGACAAAATCCGAGAATCCGAATCTGGCGTTTGGAGTGACCATTTATGAGGATTCGCTAACACATACGGCGCTGACAAGCCTGCCGCTGTCGGTGCGCGGAGCCATTCAGTTTGTTCATTTGTACGAGCACTACCGCGAGGATGCGCCGAACTACACGGCCAATGTGGCGACCGCGAAGAGTCTTTTTCCGAACGCGAAGATTATTGCGGGGGCCTATCCGTACGACAGGATCAACTACATTCCTTGCGCCTATAAGGGCACCGTGGAATGCACGGCGGCGCAAGAGCAGTCCTTCTACCAGGAGCTGTTGCAGACGCAAGCGAACATGCTAAAGGCGGGGACGGTCTACGGATTGGAATTTTTCTTTGGTTACTTTGGCGATCCGCAGGACTGGCCCTCGTGGACGACGCAGACGAACGCGTGCTTAACTTCGAGACTTTCGCAGTGTTATTCGAATACGTCAATCCTTCAAAATATTTCGTTGCAGGTCCTGCAGTCCACTTTTGCGGCGAGCAGTAGCGGGAGCACTGGAAGCGGGAGCCCGGCAAAAGTTTCACTGTCCCATACCGCGGTTTTTATGGGCCAAGAGTATACAAATAAGCAAAGCACGCCGGGCACTGTGACTGTGACGAACACGGGCGGCAGTGCGCTGGCAATCTCGAGCATCACAGCCGGAGGGGCTGACGGCAGCATGTTCCCGTTGAGCGAAAACTGCCCCACAAGCCTGGCTGCGGGAGCCAGCTGCACATTGACGATCTATTTTAAGCCGACGGCAGTGGGAGCATGCAGTGGCCAAATAGTGCTTGCCGACTCGGTGGGGACGCAGACGGTAGCTTTGACGGGAACGGGACTGTCTTCAGGAGGGACACCGGCTGTTTCGTTGTCCAATACGTCGATATACATGGGGACGGAATATGTGGGCAAGAAGAGTACCCCGGGGTATGTGACGGTGACGAATACGGGAAGCGGAACTCTCACTTTTACCAGCGTGGTGGTGGCGGGAACGAACAGCACCAGCTTCCCGATCAGCAATGACTGCCCCGCAACGCTCGCGGCTGGAGCAAGCTGCAAACTGGTGGTTTATCTTGCGCCGACAGCGACGGGAGCTCGTGGCGCCCAAATCATCCTCTATGACAATGCAGGGAGCGGGAGTCAGACGGTGACTTTGACAGGGACTGGACTGGCACCGCTTTAGAAAAAGCAAAACGTTCGAATGGAAAAACTGCCAGCCGCCGGAAAATCCGGGGGCTGGCAGTTTTGTTTTGGTGCGTGATTCGCGGTGAACTGTAGGGGCGGGATGAATCCCTCCCCTACAGAGCAAACGGCACGCCCACGACGGGGCGGCAGTTATTGTTGTTGCTGCTCGATGGTGCCGGAGACGTATTGGGTTGTGTCGGTTTCGATCCAGAGGAGATCGCCTGTGCTGGCCTGATAGAGAACGAAGTTGAGGGCCGGCGGGTTAGTTCCAATGGAAACGGTGAGGGGCAGCGTGAAGCGACCCACGTGAGTGGCGTCGGCGGTGAACGTTCCAGAGACGGAGACACCGAGATTGGCTCCGACCGTTGGCAACGTGTTGGAGTCGGCGGTACCTGTGAAGGAGCCGTTGCCGACAGCTACTTGGCCGGTGGCGTTTTGCTCGACGCCCGCGGGAGTGAAGCCGCGGTAGCCGATGGAGTAGTTGCCGGTGAACGTGGGGCTGGCGACCTGGGGAAGCAGGACACCGCCGCCGACGTTTGTCGCGTCGAGATCGAGAATGAGAGCGCCGCCGCCACCGCTGGTGCTATTGGGATCGAGCGGGTTGATGGCTGGATCGATGGCGTAGACGCCGAGAGTGGTGACGTTCTGAGTGGCGCCGCCAGCGATCGCGATGCTGCCGTAGCCATTAGCGGCCAGAGTGTACGTGCCGGTGAAAGCGGCGCTCGTGACGGTACCGGCTTCATCGACATCGGCGAAACCGGAAGTGATGTTGCCGTTGCCATCGGTGGTGAACAATCCCGCGGAGGCGTAGGAGCCCGCGCCGGTTTCCGCGCTAGCATTTTTGAAGACGAAGTTGCCCGTTAGGCTGGCTTTGGAGAAGGGTCCTGCGCCCTGACCGATGGCGACGCCGAGATCGGTTTCGCTGCTCTCGACGACGATGAGGCGTAGAGCTTCGGGACCGATGACGTAGTACACGAAGTTGTCGCCGCCAAAGGCGAACGTGCCGCGGCCGGAAGCGTCAGGAGCGGTGTAGGTGCCCGTGTTGGAGCCGCCCGTGTGGACGGAGCCATTGGAGCTGGAGTCTACCGTGACGTGGGTGAAAGCGCCGGCGCCGTTCGAAACGATGACGCCGCCAAAAACTTCGGAATTGTTACCGCTGGCGCCGGCGACGGTGAAGGAGTACGTGCCGGTGAGCTGCGTGAGGCTGCCAGCGACGGTTTGCGCGTCGAGCGTGCCGGAGCCGGTGCCGCTCGCGTCGGTTTGCGTGAGCAAGGCGTGCTTGCCGTTGACGACGACGAGGCTGAAGGTTTCGGTGCCGGTGACGCCGAGAGCGGCATTGTTGGTGGTGAGAGTGAGCGTGCCGCGGCCGTCGGCGCCGACGGTGTACGAGCCGCCGGTGATGGAGTCGCCAGAAGGCTGCGGAGAAAGTGTGCCGTGGCCGTTGTTGTAGTCCTGCTCGCCGGCGGTGACGTTGCCATTGCCGTCGAGAGCGACGGTGCCTGCTAGAGAATAGGCGTGGGCGTTGACGTCGCGTCCGATGAGAGCGAAAGCGTAGGAGCCGCTGAGGTCGGAGACGTTGCTGGCGGTGGTGATAGTGACCGTGGCGGATTGCGTGGCGGTGGCGAGGGCGGTGGCGGTCGCGGTGATGACGACGGCACCGGCTGCGCCTGGAGCTGTGTATGTGGTGGCCGCGCCGCTATCGGTGTGAGCTGGATTGAAGCTGCCGCACGTGCCTACGGGAGTGCAGGTCCAGTCGACGCCGGCGTTTGTGCTGTCATTCGCGACGGTGGCGGTGAGGGAGGCTGTGCCGTTGGTTGACAAGGTGGCTGGCGGCGCTGCGGTAAGCGTGAGCGTGACGGCCGCGGGGGCATTGACTGCGATGGTGGCGGTGGCGATGACTTTGCCAGAAGCCGTGGAGGTAGCATTAATGGTGACGCTGCCGGCGGTGTTGGGCGCGGTGTAGGTGGTGGCTGCGCCGCTGGCGGTGTGCGTAGGATTGAAGCTGCCGCAGGAAGCGGCGGGAGCGCAGGACCAGTCCACGCCCGCATTGGAACTGTCATTGGAGACGGTGACCGTGAGGGAAGCGGTGGCACCAGTTGCCAATGACTGAGGAGCGCCGCTAAGGCTCCCGGTAATTGTGGGCGGCGTTGGAGGAGGAGTAGACGATCCGCCTCCACATCCTACGACGATCCCAGAGACTAAAAGGAATGCTGCACAGACACTAATTCTAGATCGCATGGAAGCGACTCCTTATTTGTGGCGATCGATTGAGTGTCGGAGTGAGGGCCGAGCTAATCCATCGATGCCGGAATTGATTTCCTAACCTTAGAGACCGTATACGGGAGAAGCTCTAGGTGAAATACCTTAATGCCAGTAGGCGAGAGCGAAGAATCGTTTAGTTATGCGGGCGGTTCTATGTATGGCGGGACAAAATGCAAATGCGATTCTTACTTACCGTCGAGGCGATTAGTTTTAAAGAAGTATTCAGCACACGAGTATTCGAGACCCCCGTGGCAGAGCTTTCTACCGTAAGTCCGACCCACCTCATACCAAGAACACCTGATAGAAGATTTGACACAGTCGGAGTATCTACGTCGCAATCTAATTTCGCGTTTCTGGCGAAACCAATTGAGAGGACATTCTTATGATGTCAGGCGGCCCTTCCTGGACCCACCGCGCCGTTGTCGGCGTTTCTTGCCTTTTGTTCACCGGAGCGCTTTTTGCGCAAAATCGCGGCCTGATTGGCAAAGAGATCTCCATCGTCCGCCATCTAAAGGATGGCGAAGAATACGAGATATCGATACCGAAGCTGATCGCTTTCGGCGACAAACTCTTCGAGGCGAAATGGACGATCCAGGAGGGAGCCGGCCGGCCGTTGACGAAAGGAACGGGAACACCGATTTCTGATCCTTCTAATCCGCTGGTATTTCCGCACAATTTCAATCGCGTTTCCGGGCCCGATTCGAACTCATGCTCGGGTTGCCACAATGAACCGTTCGTGGGCGGCGGCGGGGACAGAGTGACGGAAGTTTTTGTGCTGGGGCAGCGGTTCGATTTCGCGTCGTTCGACCACACCGATGGAATTGTGACCGGAGGATCGGTGATGGAGAACGGTCAATTTGCGATCCTGCAAAATATTGCCAACGAGCGAAAAACAATTGGAATGAACGGCTCAGGGTTTATTGAGATGCTGGCGCGCCAGATGACTGCGCAGATGCAAGCCATTCGAAACTCCATTACGCCGGGAACGTCGAAGGCGCTCGTGGCGAACGGAGTTTCGTTTGGAACGCTGGCGCGAAATGCAGATGGGAGTTGGAATACGTCTGGCGTGCAAGGATTGCCTCCGGCTAGCCTGGCTACAAGCGGGCCGAGCCAGCCGCCGAGCCTGCTGATATTTCCCTTCTCGCAGGCGGGCGCTTTCATATCGCTGCGGCAGTTTACAAACACGGCATTCAATCAGCACCATGGGATCCAAAGCGAGGAACGGTTTGGCGCAAACGTCGACGCGGACGGCGACGGATTCGTTGATGAATTGACGCGAGCCGATGTGACAGCGGCAACGGTATACCAGGCAACGCTGCCTGTGCCGGGTCAAATCATTCCTAATGATGAAGAAGTGCGGCGAGCGGTGAGCAATGGCCAACAGCGCTTCGGAGATGCTGGCTGTGCGAGCTGCCACGTTCCCAAGTTGCCGCTCTATAACAAAGGTTGGATCTATACGGAACCGAGTCCGTACAATCCCGCGGGAAATTTGCAAATCGGCGGTGCGCCGACGCTTTCCGTGGATTTGACGAGCGATGAGCTGCCTGGCCCGCGGCTGAAGCCGGACTCAAACGGAGTGGTGTGGGTACCCGCTTTTACGGATTTGAAGCTGCACAACATCTCCACCGGTCCGACAGATCCGAACGCCGAACCTCTCAATCAAAACCTGGCGTTTACATCACCGCAGTTTTTCAACGGCAACGGTTTTTTTCTGACACGGAAGTTGTGGGGGTTGGCAAACTCCGGCCCTTTCCTACACCACGGGAAGTTTACGACGATGCGGGAAGCAGTCGAAGCTCATGCGGGGGAAGCGCTTGTATCGCGACAGGCTTTTGACGCTCTAAGCGAATACGACCGGGATTCCATCATTGAGTTCCTCAAAACTTTGAAGGTTCTGCCGCCCGGTATAAGCCAACGAATGCTGCAAAAGCCTACGGAGGAGTAGGCGAACGGTACAGCCCTTCCTTTTTTGGTATGCCGGATTCAGGGGATAGTTCGACGGAATGTGATTCCTCAGAATCAAAATGATGTTGGCTAACAAAAATAAGGGTGACCTATGGCAAACAAACACAAGAAGAAGCTTGCTGGGATGCGCGTGGCAATTCTGGCGACAAATGGATTCGAACAAGCTGAACTTGAGGAGCCGCGGAAAGCTTTGCGCGCCGCTGGGGCTCAGACGGTACTGGTATCACCGAAAAGCGGGACGCTGCAAGGAATGAAACACGATGAGAAGGCCGGCGAGTTTGCCGTCGACATGAAGCTGCAGGATGCGAAACCAGAAGAGTTTGACGGGGTGCTCTTGCCGGGCGGCGCGCTTAACGCGGATCACTTGCGTGTCGAAGAAGAAGCCAAGCGCTTCGTGCAGGCCATCGACCAGGCACAAAAACCGATTGCAGTGATTTGTCACGGCCCGTGGTTGCTGGTTTCAGCTGGCCTTGCGAAAGGGCGCGAGCTTACGAGCTACCATACGATCCAAGACGATATTCGCAACGCGGGTTGCAACTGGAAAGATGAAGAGACTGTCCGCGATAGGAATTGGATTAGCAGCCGGAGTCCGGACGATATTCCGGCGTTTAACAAGGCCATGATCGAGCTTTTTGAGGAATCGCAATTGGCGAGAACTGCAGAAAACTGAGTGCATGGGTACGAGGTTCAATAAATTTGGCGGGCAAAAGTTTTATAAATTTTTCTTCTGAGGGAGAAAGAACATGGCAGACAAATCAGGAACGAAATGTGCGCATCCCAATTGCAGCTGTGAGGCGGAGGCAAAAAGTAAGTATTGCAGTCCTCAGTGCGAAGCGATGGAAAAAACGCCGGATATTGATTGCAAGTGCGGACATTCGGGTTGCAAGGGCCGCGCAACGTAAAGCGACAAGATGTTCCACAAAAAGTGCCGCAGCGCCGCTCGGTAACTGAAAAGCCTCGTCAGGCCGCGGAGAGCGAACTGATCGTAACGTAATATCCGTCTGGATCTCGGAGAGAAAATTCTTTGGTTTGCGTGTTTGGATTCACGTGTGGCTCCTCTTCGAGCCGAGCGAGAGAGCGTGCCCTTTGAAGCGCCAGGTCGAAATCATCGACCCGGAAGAATAACAGGAGTCCGTTGCCGGGTGTCCCGTGATCAGGGCTCATCAATGAGGGATGCTCGTGGGCGCCCCACTCGTGGAGACAGAGCAAAACAGTTCCATCTGAATCGAGGATTTGCCCAAAGTAATCGTGGGCGGGAAGGTAGCTGGCTGACCGAAGAGCGCCTGGTACCATTTGAAGCTGCCCGGCACATCGCCTACCCCTATGATCGTCCACGTGCGCTTCATTGGGTCCTCTCTGTGGACTAGACGGTTTTGAGGAACAATGCGAACAGAATTATAGAGCAGTCCCTGTCGAGTCCGCTTCGGCCCGCCACTTCTCAATTTGCCGAATCATATTTTTATAGCATTCGCAGGCGATGCTTTCCAGCTTAAGACGATTTTCGACATTCACAGAACCCCGCTTGTAGGTAATCGCTCCCGCTTTTTGGAGGTGTCCAGCTGCTACAGTGACGCTGGCCCTGCGTGAGCCCAACATGTGGGCGAGAAATTCTTGCGTCAGAGGTATGAGATCGCCGCCTAAGCGATCTTGAGACATCAAAAGCCATCTCGCCAGCCGTGCATCAATTTCATGCACACGATTGCAAGCAGCTACCTGGGAGGCTTGCAACCCCATTTCCTGCGCAAAACGTTGGAGGCTCGCTGCCAGGGCTGGGGATTCGCGTAAGGCCACGGCGAGATCTTTGGCGGCCATTCTAAATCCGCTGCCGCCTACTTGCATGATGACTCGCGTTGGACTAGTGCTGAGTCCCGCTGACAGCGGAATTCCGATAAATCCTTCTTTGCCAGATAGCCCGACTTCCACGGTTTTTCCGTCATCCATGATGCTCAGCACCGAAGCCAAACCTTCATTCAGAAAAAACACAAACTTAATGGGCTTTCCCACCTCGTTCAAAATCGTGGGGGCTGGCAGAGAGACGAACTCCAATTTCGAGAGGATTGCAGAGCTCTCTTCTTTCGGAAGACTCCGCAGGATCTTGTTATAAACCGCGTGACCGTTTAGACCTACTGGGTTCGCGGGTTCTTTCACACGGCTAGGTTTGCGCACGAGAGTTCCCCTGCGAAAGATTTGTCCGATTTCGCAAGGGACTGCCGAAAGGTGGAAGGCAGAAGGATGCTAGTGAGACATAGCCATTGTACTCCGTGCATTTCGCCGGGTGGGATTTGTTTTCGCGCCGAATTATATGAAAGAAGTTTTGTACTGTAGCGTACACACACGACGGAGCAAAAGTGATAAGACCCTATTGAACTGGACTCGAGCACTGGACTCGAGCACTGGACTCGAGCACTGGACTCGAGCACAACTGGACGCACGAGCCAATCCACAAATTTATATTGGAGGTGTCTATGGCCGGCCCAGATTCAGGCCAGCGTCGTATGAGCCAGTACAGCATGCAAATCGAATGCCCGGAATGTCAGGAGAAAATGATTTTGCAGATCGGGCTAACAGGAGAAGTCAAAAACCTTCCTCTTAAGTGCCCCAGCTGTGGCACGGAGTTTGTGCCGCTAGTGCCCGGGCCAGTACTTGGCGGACCGTATCCATTGAGCAATTAACTGGGCCGGACACGCTGCGGATTCTGTCGGCGTATAAAACTTTCCCCCGCTACAGTGAAACATGTATTTTCTGCTTGGTCGAAAGTTCCTATAATTCCGCCAGTTTACAAAGTGATTGAAATGAAGAAGTTAAGCCTCTACCCCTGGCAGCAATCGTGCACACGGTAGGACAGCGCCAACTTTATATGGGGAGGTGCAATATGTTTCAAGCTGTAGCTAGTTCAAACACGGTTCAAGAAAGCGATCTATCAATCACAGTACTCCTAGCCGACGACTCAGAGATTGTCCGTAAGGGGATCCGTCAACTCTTAGCCACTCGATCGGAAATTGAAATCGTCGCCGAAGCTGCTGACTTTGCGCAGACAATCCAATTGGCAAATGATTTGAAGCCGAGATTGATTGTCATGGATTTGCACATGCCCGAGGAACTCAAGGCTACTTCTCAAGACATCAAATCACATTTGAATTGCGATTCAGAGATCTTGGCCATTTCTCTTTCGAACGATGAGGACACCATGGCACTAGCCAGGAGTTTTGGTGCCACGGTTTTGCTGGACAAAATTAGCCTGGCGGATACGCTGATCCCCACCATCGTTCGATTGGGGCAGAGACGCAGGTCGGCGGTTGCGAGTTAGACTGCTTCCGAAATGTATAGATGATCCTCGCTGTTCGACTAATCTAGCCGCACATACGAATGATGCCAATGGTTCACAGGGCCGCGCCTCTGCGTACGCCTTTTGGCGAACGCATTCCGTCGCTTTAATGCCTTGGTTTTGCTGCCCTGAGGACTGACAGCGCGCGTTTGATGGCCACGCGCTCGTCGTTATCTACCGGTGTCATGATGCGAAGTCGGTTGGCCAATGCATGACGCAAATGCGCAACTTTTGCGGGCGATTCCGGGGAGTCTGGACTGTAAAGTATTTCTTGAAGTTGATTCTGCCACTCGAATGATTTATCGCTCATGCTGGACCTCCATGTGCGGGCGAGGGGCGGCAAATATAACATACATGCCGATGTTTTTTGCTTTGCTTTCGACTTGCTTTGCCCAGAATTTCAGAGCAATGAAGGGGATTTCCACAGGTTATGCCCTACTCTGCAAAATAGTTTCGCCGCGGCTGCGCCGCCTACGGCAGATGGCTATTTACTATTATCTCCTACCTTGCGCACAATTACCGGGACCTAATAGAGGTAAAAATTATTGAACAATCCGACCATTTGATTGCTTATACTTTTCTCTCCTATTGGGGATAGCCGTGTGGCCTGGCATTGGCTATCAGAACGGGGGTGGGTATGTCCTGTCCATCATGCACGATAGGTAATCAGGTGGAGCTGTCCGCGGAGATGATCGTCCACCTTTGCGGTTTAGAAAATCTAGATAATCCGGGGGTGAAGGTGTTCCCCAAGCTTGCGGTCTGCTTGGACTGCGGGAGCGTGCGGTTCACCGTTCCGGAGGCTGAACTGACCTTGCTTGCGAAGGGATCTCCTCCCGGTGAGTGTTACATGGTTGCGGTCAGGAGTTAATTAGCCGCGTTGTGTACACGCTGCCGTACGAATCCTATTCGCTGAGCGTCGTCGACTGCCTAAGTACTTCTCTCCATAAATACGATAACGTATTATGTGGCGCTTGTCGCCCACTCGGTTATACTGTTGCCGGGAGGGCATCAATTTGCCACGGAAAAGTCCGTACAGGATCGTGCTCACCAAGCAGGAACGAGAAGAGCTGGAGCGGCGCGCCAATAAATATACGTTGCCGTATTTTATGGTTGCCCGCGCCAAGATGATTCTCCTCGCCCAGCAAGGCCTCTCCAATGATCAGATCGCCGACCGGCTCAGCACCCGACGCGAAATCGTCAGCCGCTGGCGAAAACGGTTCTTCGAAAAACGACTGGCCGGGCTGGAAGACTTCGAACGCCCGGGCCGGCCCCGGGTTTTTCCCCCCAGAGCTGGTCGTGCAGGTTAAAGCCATCGCCTGCGAATTTCCCAGTCGGGTGGGCGCACCTCTTTCGCGCTGGAGTGTGGCTGAACTCGGTGCCCATGTCCGCGCCTGCGGATTGACGGCCTCCCTCAGTGACACTACCCTCTGGCGATGGCTCAACGAGGATGCCATTCGTCCTTGGCAGCACCGCTGCTGGATCTTTCCGCGAGACCCGGATTTCGAGGCCAAGGCCGGACGCATCCTGGATTTGTACCAAGGTCTCTGGAAGGGCCGTAAACTCGCTCCCGACGAGTTCGTCCTATCGGCCGACGAGAAGACCAGTGTTCAGGCGCGGTCCCGAAAAGCAGAATCTTTGCCCCCACAACCCGGTCGGCCGATGAAAATCGAGCACGAATACGAGCGGCTGGGAGCCTGGGCCTATCTGGCTGCCCTGGATGTCCACCGGGCCAAACTCTTCGCTCGCTGCGAAGCCAAAACCGGAATCGCGCCCTTTGACCGCCTCGTCGATCAAGTCATGAAACAGCACCCGTATCGCCGGGCACGAAGGGTTTTCTGGATCGTGGACAACGGTTCTTCGCATCGAGGTCCCCGCGCAGTTCAAAGACTCCAGGACAAGTATCCCAACCTGGTGCTCGTTCAAGGACCCGTCCATGCCAGCTGGCTCAATCAAATAGAGATTTACTTCTCCATCCTGCAACGCAAGGCCCTGACGCCGAACGATTTCTCCTCCTTGCGGGAGTTGGCAGAACGCTTGCTCGCGTTCGAGGGGCATTACGAAAGTATCGCCAAACCTTTCGAGTGGCGCTTCACCCGACAGGATCTCAATCGAATGCTGCACAAGCTCGACCTTCCTGCAGACAAAGCAGCTTAAGAAATACGTGACCGAACATATGAAACGGCCTACTAAGGTGATGGCGAATTCCTGACTGCTGGTGGTACTACGTCCTGACCCAGTTCCCTTTCGTTCCCATCTGCGTGCCATAGTCGCATCCTTCGACACCGCAACACCACGCCGCTCCTGACTCCTCTGCGCGATCTCTGCGGCGGTATAACCAAGTCTCGTGTTTCTCGCACTTCAGGGTATTCACTCCGGGCTCCGCAAGGGGATTTACGCTGTCCGGCATTCCTATCAGAGTGAAATATCCGTTGGCCAAGTCATAGCAAACATTGCAACCTCCATGACCGCAGTGATAGGAAGGCCGATTGTCGGTTCCGGAAGGGAGTCCACTCGCTTCGTATCGCATGATGTTGTTATCACGCGGGCAAAGTGGCTCCAGCTCCGTATCGAGCGCATAAGAAGAACCAGGTTGTGTCATGCAAGCCTTCCAATCCGTTCACGTTGATGGTGGCTGTTGGTAGGTGCAAGAGAGCAGAAACGGCTCAGCCAGAGCTGAAAGTCCTACTAAGTAGGACTACGCTTCTGCAGTCTTGCATCGGAAGTCTTGCGCTTGGAGGATTCAATGGCCATACAGGAATGACCGTAGAATTAAAGCCTACTCGCTGCATCACCGTGTCTGGTCACGAAAAATGGGCTAGTAACTTGACTCGACGGAATACCTTCGGCAATACAAGAATTCTTGTAACGCCAAACATTAATTTGCTACCAAAATTATTTATCGACCGTGAAGAGAATTCTGGTTCCGGTACTAGTAAACACAGTGCCGCGCATTTTTCGTGTTTTCGCGTAACTCATTAAAATAATTGGAGTTTTCACTTTTTTCGTTTGCGGCCAGAGACTTTGGCACAGCGCCTGCATTTATCAAGGTGTCCGGCTAAACAAAATTCGAGGAGGGCGTAGAAATGAAAAATACATGGCGAGTAGGTTTTTCCACATTGGCTGGCACGGTTCTCGTAGCGGGGGCCTTGGCTATGCCACCGGCAGCAACGCATCAAGCGGCTCAAGCTCAACAGGCTACTCCCCAGACGCAATCCGTGTCTGGAAAGATTGCCTCCATTGATCAGAGCTCTTTCACGATTACCGTCGGCTCTGGGTCTTCCATTACCCAAGACGCGCAACAGCCTCCGGCTGCTGCTTCCAGCACGATGACCTTTGCGGTGGATAAGAACACCACGGTTGAGGGCAGCATGAAGGTTGGTTCGACTGCGGACGTCACCTACCGTCAGGATGGCAGAACGAACGTTGCAATCAGCGTCCATGTGACTCCCTAAGTTGTTAGGCGAGGGTTCGTCGCTGAAGTCGCGTTGACTTGTTTGGGGCTCTTCGTAAGACCGCTTCCCTTTCTCTCGAGGGGCCCCGGACGAGGACATACAAAGTCCCGGGCCAGAAGAAGCTATCGCCAAGAGTTTAACTTGAAATCGGGGAAGCGGAAGCGCTTAGACTTTTTTCGTTGAGAATTTCTCTTACAACTCTCAGGAGATCCTGGGAGTCTTTGCCTTTGGATATGAAGCCGTGGGCCCCAGCGGCATGAACCTCTTTGACAGTTTGATCGGAATCGTGGACGGAGAAAACCAAAACCTTTGTCTGTGGGCGAAGCCTTAGTATTTGTCTCAGGGCAACCAGTCCGTTAAGAGCCGGCATATTGATATCGAGAATAACCAGATCGGGTTGAAGGGCTTTGACTTTCTCCACAGCGTCTTGTCCGTCGACGGCCTCGCCGCAAATTTCAAGATCCAACTCTGTTTGCAGCGTGTTTCTCACGCCACGGCGAAGCATTTCGTGATCGTCCGCGATGAGTATTCGCTTCCGCAAAGTGTTTGCGACGGGTCCCGCGAGGTCCGAAGTGGGATTCGAAGGCGAGACCAGGACTGTAGCAGACTGCGTGGGCATTGCCGCCAAGCTGGAAAGTGGAATCGTCGCTGAGACCAGAGTTCCTTTATTGGGGCTGGATGTAATTTCCAGCTTGCCTCCCAATTGGCGCATGCGTTCCGTCATGCCTTGAATGCCGACGCCGAGACGCGCCACCAATCCATTTGGCGAATTAGCCCTGGAAGATTGCACGCCTTTTCCAAAATCTTGAATTTCGAGTTTGATCTCGTCTCCGGTCACGTCCATCCGGACGACTGCTTTCGGACTTTCGGCGTACCGATGCACGTTCGTGAGGCTCTCCTGTAGAACGCGGAAAATGGCCACTTCGGCATCAGGGGACAATCTTTGAATATCGGCGGGAATTTCCGTTTCCACCAAAATGCCCGTTCTGCTTGTGAATCCAGCTAGATACCATTTGACGGCTGAAGAGAGTCCCAATTCGTCCAGCAAGGGCGGGTGCAACAAGTAAGAGAGTGTGCGAATTTCGGCGGCGACTTCCTTGCTCCATGCGAGGGACTCGGTAAGCGAACGCTGCGAGTCGGCGTCGAGGTTGCTGTTGGACCGGTTGAGGAGGCCGGAGAGAGCCATGGACAAGACGGCAAGTTTTTGTCCGGTGACGTCGTGCAAATCGCGCGCAATGCGGCGGCGCTCTTCATCCTGGAGTTGCAGCAAGCGAGCGGATAGCTGCCTTAGCGATTCCTCGTTGGACTTCAACGCTTCGTTGGCTTCGACCAGCTCGGTCAGCTCAGTGGCAACTACGCCGACTCTATGAATGTCCGAGTCTTGTAGAGGGCGGAGAGTAAATCGGACGAGCTTGGGCCTTCCCTTCGTGGCATCCAAAGTAAGCTCTACCACTGAACTCCGATGGAGCGCCTGGCGTATGAGTTTTTTTAGTTTCCCGCTCTGCTCAGCCGATAGGTTATTGTGCAGCGAGCTCCCGGTGAGTTTTCCAACGGGAATATTCAAGATTTGAGCAAACCTGCTGTTGGCATAGAGCACTCTGCCATCCGCGTCCAGAGTGGCGGCACCATCGTTTATGGACTCGACGAGCACCCGGTAGGGATGCTCCGTACCTTGTAATGTGACGACTTTTTCGCCGTTCGTACCCTCCATTACCAGGGCATCGATTCCTCCGCGGCGAATGGCGAGCACGATCTCTTCGGCCTCGGCGGCGTTTCGCCGGGGTTTAGAGACAAAAGGACTCTTCGGCCGCGGGCGCCGGGAGTTCTTCTTCTTCCGGGTATCCAATTTTTTTTTCAATGTTCTGCCTGGGTCCCTAGGGATGCTCCTATTGCATGCTCTCTTTTCACATCAGGGGAATTATGTATATACGGAGGCTCTTACTTACCGCCCGCCACAGCGCGTGCTTTGGTAGCTGGTTTCTTTCCTTTGGCTTTGCGGATGTCCAAACCCACGACGACACGCGCCGTATCTGACAAGTCGCCTATTATCTTGCAGATGGGGACTGGTAGGCTTCTGACAAGCGTGGGAATGGCCAGAATTTGATGATCTCGCGCCAGGGCTGGGTTCTTGACCAGATCAATCACTTCAATGTGATAGTCCTCCTCAAAATCTCCAGCACAAATGTTTTTCAGATTGGCGATGGCCGCCACGGACTTGGGAGTTTGTCCCGCGACATACAAACGCAATTCGACCAGCTTTTTGGAGCTTTTTGCTTTTGGTTTAGTTTTCACGTGGCGCCCGCTTCCGGTTTCTGAGTCTCAGATATTTTTCCAATCCCGCGTTACCGATCTTCTGTAACTATCTGGGCTGCAACTATCTGGAACCTCGGCTCTTAGCCAAAGTGGCACGATCTGCTTCATCTTGCTTTTCCCTTGCCCGGTCCTCCTGGGTGAGGGTCTTTTCTTCTTTTTCGACGGCTTCAAATTCCGCCTGCAGGGCCGCCACTTGTGCCTGTATCGTAAGCCGTTTGCGCGCGGCATCCAACTGCTTGCGCTCGATCTCCTGCTGTTTTTGAATGGCTTCAGCCCGTTCCGCCGACTCCTGTGTAACCCTCGATGACCCCGTAAGGACGCCACCCGGACCGATGTAAACAGGCAAAAGTCTTATGCCGTGCCCCGTAAGCACAAACTCGCGGAGCTGATTCGAGTGGGCCATTCCGCGTGATTTAAGGACATAAACACAGCGGTTACGTTCTCCGTTTAGTTCCAAATCACGGAGAAGGATCCAAGTATCGGTCAAGGAAGAGATTCCGACAGTGGTCTGTTCCGTGTCGTCACCGCCACTTGTGAGGCTAACGAAAACCGCGGTGATTCCCTGCACCTTCAGGAAGTCCAGCAAACGCATGAGCATGGAATAGACTTCCTTATCGCTACTCCCATTCAACAGATTGGTGATGGGGTCGATGACTACGCACTGCGGTTTCACCTTTTCAATAAATTTGTGGATGCGAAGCAGGTGCATCTCAATGCCAAATTGCGTGGGACGCCAAGCTTCGTGCGTCAAAAGACCTTTCTTGGTCCATTGATCGAGATCAAGGCCAACGGAACTCATGTTTCGCGCGACCTGGTCCCTAGATTCTTCGAAGTCGATATAGAGGCAGCGCTCGCCTCTGCGACAGGCTGCATCGACGAAGGAGGCCGCAAGAGTAGTTTTGCCGCTTCCGGCAGTCCCTGTGATGAGCACACTGGAGCCGCGGAAATAGCCCTTCCCTTCCAGCATTTCATCCAAATCGGGCACGCCGGAGGAAATTCGTTCATTGGACACGGTATGCTGCAACTGAAGGGAAGTTAGCGGCAAAATCGACATTCCGCGCTCGTCGATCAGGAAGGGATATTCATCGGCCCCGTGCTTTGTCCCTCTGTACTTTACGATGCGCAGGCGGCGCGCCGAAATCTGATCTTTTATTCGATGATCAAGCAGAATCACGCAATCGGAGACGTACTCTTCCAAACCGTGACGTGTGAGCGTACCTTCGCCCCGCTCGGCCGTGATGACCGTTGTCAGTCCGAGATCCTTGAGCCAGCGGAATAACCGCCGAAACTCAGCTCGCAAAATCCCTGGGTTCTTAAAACCTGAGAATAGAGCCTCGAGCGTATCGAACATTACCCGCTTGGCACCTACGGCCTCCACAGCGCTCTGCAAACGGATGAACAGGCCTTCCAGGTCGTAGTCTCCGCTTTCCTGAATCTCATGGGGCTCAACGCTTATAAAGTCGAGGAAGAGCTTTTTCTGATTCGCAAGAGCTTCGATATCAAAACCCAACGACGCAACGTTTCTAGAGATATCCTCGGGTGTTTCCTCGAAAGCCATGAGGACGCCCGGCTCGTTATATTCCTGTGCCCCGCGAACCAGGAACTCAATTCCCAACATCGTCTTTCCACAGCCAGCGCCTCCGCAAACGATCGTCGTACGACCTTTGGGGAGGCCGCCTTCGCTAATCTCATCAAAACCGGGAATGCCCGTGGGTGTCTTTTCCAAAGGCAAGAGTTCGCGCGGGGCGCTGCTTCGCTTCACACGACTAGGCATGTCACCCTAACCTCGAATTTACGAATCAAATGGCGTCCGATGGGCGCCGAAGCGAGACCGAACATAGACCTCAGCGCGAGACAAACCCGAACAACCACCCGTGGAGCCTGACTTATCCAAATTAACTAGGTAATTCGCCTACGATACTGACCGGAAGAATTTATACTATACAGGGAATACTGTAGGAGACGTGAAAATCTCCCTAGGTGGGGTTTATGAAACCTGCCATTTTGGGGCTGGCCCCGGCGCTCAGGGTGCTTTTCCTTAAGATCGCTTCCGATGATGGTCCTAGAGGATCTAGAGTTGAGCGAGGCGTGTAATCTCGACCTGCTCGATTATTCCGGGCCCTTTGAAAGATACCGTCATCGACTCTCGCAAAACGAGACGAGCAAGAACATCGCCAGCTGCCGAAGATCCCAATGGGCGGGCGTTCAAATAGGTGTACAACTCGGTTTCGCTCTTCTCGCCGAGATCCTTACGGCGAGTTCCCTTCGTCACGACAACTTTGTACCTTTCTTCCGCGGCTTCCATTTAACCTCCCGGTGGTTAGGAAGGCTGGGGACACTTATAACCTATCATTACGCTTGCGATAGACTATCGGGTGAATTCTGTACGGGAAGAGTCGGTTTGTGGGCGAGAGCCGTGTCTGTGCCAGCTACCCGCAAGTTCTAAATGAATCGGAACGGTGCCACGCGCAGGACAGGAAAGACACCTGTCTATTTTGCTGGACCAATTCTGTTCCTCGGGACAATAGCTGTTAGTGCACAAAGTAAATACTGTAACGGTTGAAACGTAAGCGGGAGCAACTCCTCCGGCCCTCCTCGCTTGATTTGCAAAAATCCTAAATTCTCCTAGGGAGAACACGTGAAGAAACTTCTTTGTGTCTTGGCTTTGGCATTGCCATTTTGTTTGCCAGCGGCAGGGCAAACTCCCGTTCGAGTACATTGCGGCGGCGCGAAATACACGGACTCCAAAGGAAATGTTTGGCAGGCTGATTACGGATTTAAAGAGGGCAAGGCATTAACCAACAGCAGCCCGATCGTAGGCACTCCCGATCCGACGCTTTTCGCAACGTACCATTGGGACCCAGGAGCTTATTCCTTTCAGGTTCCGAACGGAAAATATCAGGTCAATCTCTACTTCGCGGAGGGTACCCCTTCAGACGAAAAAATCGGAGCGCGTATTTTTGACGTAAGCGTGCAAGGGGCCGACGTTTTTCCAAGTTTGGATATTTTTAGCGAAGCGGGTGCGAATGAGGCGCTCATAAAGACAACCACGGCGTCCGTAACCAACGGAACTCTGACCATTGCTTTTAAGTTCGACTCCGGCGGCGAACCGCAAGTCAGTGGGATTGAAATTCTTCCCGCGAGCCAAAGCATTTCGGGCCCAGCCTTGACTTTGAGTTTCAAGTATCCTGACGGCTCCGCTGTTACCGGCACGCTGAACTATGCTGTGGCTTCTTCACTCCTCAGCTTTAATGGCAGCCAACCGCTTGTAAATGGCCTCGCCGAGTGCGACCTGTTCGCAAACCCTAGCGCAATGGGCATCAGTGCGCAATTCCAGGTGACCCTCAGCTTGACGGATACGGGCGGACATATTCTTTGGCAAATTAACCTGGGGATGAATCCGGCCCAAGTAAACCTGGGATCGGTCCAAAGCTCGGCGTTAAATGTGATTGTGCAGAAACTCTAAGTCTGGACGAGAGCCGTCCAGTTTAGACAGTCCGCTTCGCCACTTTCGCGGCGGCGACGAAATCAAATTCAGAACACAAGAGCGCAGTTTTAATTATGTGGTTAAGTCGACGGAAGTGGTTGCGCCTAGCGATGTCTGCGTCTTGCAACCATCAACCGGCCACGATTTGACCTTGCTTACTTGCTATCCGTTTCACTACATAGGCCCGGCACCGAAGCGATTCGTGGTATTTGCGCGCAGAGTTGAAGCAATAAGCGACTCGCAGGCCAACTGAAAGCAGTCGACCGATACAGCAGGCCATTTTCAGATTTACGGATTTCGCGGTATGGGTTCTAAGAATTCAGGATGGCAGAATGGGCCATCATGCCAAAACTACAACCCTGTCAATGCTCCCACGGCAAATCAATCCATAGCGCGAAGCTAGTTAACAAAAAGCTGAAAAATCCATGCAATTATCCCGATTGCCCGTGCACGGATTACAAGCCGAAAGGATAGGAATTCAGATGGGTTTGTCGGTGGGGGCAGTGATGCTTGGATCGCAGAAGCTTTCGTGCCGGCCGACTTTCTCAAGCGCCGTAAAAAGATTTTTCGAGACGGAAGACTTTACAACGTATCCCAGAGCGCCTGCGCGGAAGGCCTGCGTCGCCATTTGAGAAGTTTCGTGCTGGCTTAAAATGATTACCTCGGTTTGCGGAAGCATGCGGCGGATTTCTCGCGTGGCTTCAAAGCCATTCAAATTCGGCATGCTGAAATCCATGAGGACGAGATCGGGGAGCAGCATTTTTGCTTTCTCGATGGCATCCAGGCCGTCTACGGCCTCGCCACACACATCGAGGTCCCTTTGGGTCAGCAAGAGAGACCGCACCCCTCTCCGTACGACTTCGTGGTCATCCACTATAAGCACTCGCACTCAGACCCCCGGTCTTGCATGGAAACCCAAGAATAGTCCTCCACTACCTGGCTAGACGGCGTACCGCTCGGCCACGTTAGGCAGCATACAAAATTTGATGCCAAGACGCACCCAAGAAAGAAGGCTAACATTTGTCAAAGTGCGGTGACATACAGCATTTATTGTACGTAAAAGCCGAAATGGCGAGATTTCCTTCCTGGCACCGATCCCCTTCCCTTTTGCTTTCACTAGGGTTTCGCTGGTATTCCCGGCCTTTGGGCAGGGATATAGAGTGGTGAAGAACCTGGGCCGCCATGGACTTACGAATTCTTATCGTAGATGACTCCCTTAGCATGAGGCGAATCATCGCCACCATCTTGGGGTCGCATTCCGGCTGGAAGATATGCGGGGAGGCAGAGAGTGGTATGTCCGGGATCGAAATGTTTCAGGAATTGAATCCGGATTTGGTACTACTGGATTTTGGAATGCCGGACATGAACGGCATTGAAGCAGCGTCGAAAATGTACACAGCCAATCCAACGGTACCGCTGATCTTATTCACGGTGTGGGACATAGATGGCTTCGAACGGCAGGCCGCCAAGGCGGGCATCTGCGCGGTGGTACGCAAGAGCGAGGCTTGGAAGCTGATCGCAAAAATTGAGACTGTGTTCGCGCAGCGCCCAATTCAGCGAATTCAGTAGGGCGTGTACTCAGCGTGGCTAAACACAACGGGAGGAGTCCTTGGAATTGCGAGTACTAGTCGTTGACGACTCAGAAACTATGAGGCGATTGTTGCGCTCGATCATAGATTCTCGCCAATGGGTTCTCTGCGGGGAAGCTGAAAATGGCACGACTGGGGTCAAAAAGTTCCAAGAATTAAAACCAGATTTGGTGCTCATTGATTTGGCTCTGCCTGATATGAATGGCATCGAGGTTGCGCACCGAATGTCCTCAATGGATCGCAGTGTGCCGCTTGTTCTCTTTACCGTCCTGGATGTGGAAGGTCTGGAACCTGCTGCTCGGAAAGCTGGAATTTGTCAGGTCGTCTCGAAGGCGCAAGTTTGGGATCTTATCAAGGGCATCGAGATCGCTGTCGGTCAGTACCGACGCTCGAAGGGGCAAGTACCCGAGATCAGTGACTGACGTTCCACGAAGCGGCTAAATGCTCCGCGGGCCGTGGCGCTCCTGATTTGATGGGGATGACGGCTTCAAGAAGCGTCCCCGGGTTTCCATTTTTCAGCCGCAGCTCTCCACCTAATTCTTTTACGCGTTGGCGCATTCCGGCGATGCCAACACCAATCTTGTCCGCCTCAAAATCCGCTACGGAATCCGAAATGCCTTTCCCGTCGTCACGCACCTTTATGACGATTTGGCCGTCTTTCATCGTGAGATTGAGAACGACTTTCCGAGCTTCAGCGTGACGAAATACATTGGTAAGGGCTTCTTGGACGACTCGGAATATGGTGGTTTCCAATTCCGACGCGAAGCGCGGAAAATCCTCTGGCTGTACATCCAAGGAAGTTTCAAGACCGCTTCGTTTCGTCAGGCCGTCCAAATACCAACGGAGTGAAGACTGCAAGCCGATTTCGTCAAGCATCGGTGGATGCAGGAGATGGGACATACTGCGAATTTGCTGGATGGCTTGGTCGATCAGGGCGCTGGCTTCAGCGGCTGCCTTCTCTTTCCACTCCATCGTTTGATTCGGCATCTTGATGCAATCAATCATCATCTTTGCGCCGCTAAGCTCTTGTCCCAGGCCATCGTGAAGGTCGCGGGCGATCCTGCGCCGCTCCTGGTCCTGCGCTGCGATGAGACTGCTCGAAAGGCGGCGCAATTCGAGATTGAGCATTTCCAATTGGCGCGTTTTGCGATGCAAATCCACAAATACGCTAACCTTGGCTCGCAACAATTCCGGCACAACGGGAACGGAAATATAGTCCACGGCGCCGCGTTCGTATCCCTTGAGGCGATCGACGTCGGTCAGAAGCACTGCGGAGATGAAAATAATCGGTATTCTGTGGAAGCGCGGGTGCTGGCGGATCATCTCCGCGAGGTCAAAACCATCGATTTCAGGCATGCTGACGTCCAGAAGGATTACGGCGATATCTAACTTCAGCAGGTTATCGAGAGCCTCTTTCCCCGAGTAGGCTTTGATTAGATTCTCACCGAGGCTGGCAAGAATGACCTCATAGCTGAGCAGCTTGCCGACTTGATCGTCGACCATGAGAATGTTCACTTTTTCAGGCCCGGCCATAGACTAGCCCTCGCAGACGATGAGCTTGCCGTGCGGCACGCTCATTCGACATATTCGCAACCGACCTACTCTTACCGATGGAGCCACATGCGCAGTCCCGACAGCAATTGTTCCGTGTTGACCGGCTTTGCTAGATATTCCGATGCGCCTGCTTCCAGACACTTCTCTCGATCTCCTTTCATTGCTTTTGCCGTAAGGGCAATGATGGGAAGACGCCGGAAGGCTGGATTCTGCCTGATGACCTGCATAGTCTCATAGCCATCCATCTCCGGCATCATGATATCCATGAGTACGATCGCGACATCGGATGTGGAACTCAGAGTGTCAATGGCTTCGCGGCCCGTACCGGCAGTCAAGACGATCATTCCACGACGCTCAAGGACGCTGCTCAGGGCAAAGATGTTGCGTACGTCATCGTCCACAACGAGAACCTTCTTGCCCACGAGCGCGTCATCCGAGCGGTGCAATCGGTCGAGCATTTGCTGCTTCTCGATGGGAAGATCGGAAACGACGCGATGCAAGAAAAGAGCAGTCTCGTCCAAAAGACGCTCCGGCGATTCCACGCCTTTCACGACTACACTGCGGGCCAGAGTATGCAAACGGGCATCTTCTTCAGGCGACAAATCCTTCCCCGTGAATACCACTACCGGCAAGTCCATTAGAGAGGGCGTATCGCGCAGGCGCTCCAAAACATCGAAGCCGGTCATGTCGGGCAGACGAAGGTCAAGAACCATGCAGTCGAATGGCTGCTCGGCAATGACGGCTAGCGCCTCTTCGCCGGTTGAGGCAATAGTGACTTGGATATCGTTATGGCCGAGCAGCTCGCGGATACTTAATTGCTCGCCAGGATTGTCTTCTACGACTAGCAGGCGCTTGAGGTGCGGCGACGCGTATTCTTTGATGCGTGAAAACGCATTGTGCAGCTCGTCGGGCGTAGTAGGTTTTTGGACAAAGGCAAATGCTCCGCGAGAGAGGCCATGCTGGCGGTCTTCATCCAAGGTCAGAATTTGGACCGGGATGTGTCGCATGGAGGGATCCTGCTTCAGGTGGTTGAGCACGGTCCATCCAAGCATGTCCGGCAGGAAGACGTCGAGCGAAACAGCCATGGGATGGAACTCACGCGCCAGTGCGAGCGCTTCGGCACCGCGAGTGGCAACGAGCACTTTGAATCCCTTGTCCCGCGCCAAATCGCGGAGCAAGCGCGCATAGTGCGGGTCATCCTCGACAACGAGCAAAACGTTGTCGCCCTCCTGCAGTTTTGCACGATCATCTTCAATGGATTCGATGCGATGTTCGGGGGCAATTGCGGGAACCAATTGCGGCGCCTGAGCGGGAGTGGTTCTCATTTCCAAGACGTTGACACCTGTCGATGGACCCACATAGGTTTGCGGCAGGTAGAGGGTAAACGTGCTGCCCTTTCCGGCTTCGCTGCGCAGTTGGATTTCGCCGCCGAGGAGACTGGCCAACTCACGGCTGATGGCTAGTCCAAGTCCCGTGCCGCCATATTTGCGGCTAGTTCCCGCGTCGGCCTGCTGGAAGGCTTCAAAGATGATGCGCTGCTTTTCCGCGGGGATGCCAATGCCAGTGTCTTCGACCTGGAAGGCAATAACGGCTGGTGCCGCGCGTAGCACGGCATGGTCATCACTCCAACCGCGCTCGGCCAGAAACACGGAGAGTCGCACGCTGCCCTGTTCCGTGAATTTAAACGCGTTGGAGAGCAGATTCTTGAGCACCTGCTGCAATCGTTTTGAGTCTGTGACCAGGCTGCGGCTCAAGCGCGGATCGGTCGTTAGATCGAAGGTGAAGCGGCGATTCTCCGCCTCGTGGCGGAATGGACGGGCGATCATGTCCAGCAAACTTGCGAAGAAAACTTCCTCTGCCTGGACGGAAACGGTTCCCGACTCAATCTTGGAGAGATCGAGAATGTCGGTAATAAGATTGAGCAAGTCCGTGCCAGCGCCGTGAATGGTGCGGGCAAACTCAACCTGTTTGCCAGTCAAGTTGCCATCGGGATTATCCGTGAGCTGCTGGCCCAAGACGAGAATACTGTTGAGCGGAGTTCGCAGCTCATGTGACATGTTGGCAAGGAATTCGGACTTGTACTTGGAGGTGAGAGCCAGTTCCTTTGCCTTTTCTTCAACGGCGCGGCGGGCCTGGTCAATTTCCTGGTTCTTACGTTCCACTTCCACGTTTTGCTCCGCAAGCTGCTGGGCTTTTTGAGCGAGCTGCTCGTTGGTCTGCTGCAACTCTTTCTGCTGCGTTTGAAGTTCGGTGGCCAACTGCTGCGATTGTTTTAGGAGGCCTTCGGTCTGCATTGTGGCCTCGATGCTGTTGAGCACGATGCCGATGCTGGCGGTCAGCTGTTCCAGGAAAGCGAGATGGGAGGCTGTGAATGTGCTTAACGAGGCCAGCTCAATGACCGCTTTCACGCGATCTTCGAAAAGAACGGGAAGCACGATCACGTTTAGAGGCACGGCCTTGAATAATCCGGAGCGAATAGGAACAGCGTGCGGCGGGACTTCCGTAATGAGCATGCGGCGTTTTTCCGCCGCGCACTGGCCTACGAGACCCTCGCCCACTCGCAACTGACGTGCGTGTCCGTTCGGTGCATCATCGGCATAAGCCGACAGAAGCATCATTTCCGCCGATTCGTCTGTCTCCATTTGATAAATCACGCCTTGCTGGGCGTTGACGAGCGGCGCCAGCTCAGACAACAGCATGCGACCTACAGTGGAGAGATCGCGCTGGCCCTGCAACATGCCTGTGAACCGCGCGAGGTTGGTTTTCAGCCAGTCCTGTTCCTTGTTGCGATCTGTGGTCAGCCGCAAGTTGTCGATCATGGTGTTGATGTAATCTTTAAGTTCGGCTACTTCTCCGCTGGCTTCCACCTGAATCGAGCGTGTTAGGTCGCCTTTGGTTACCGCAGTTGTTACTTCCGCGATGGCACGAACCTGGTTGGTCAGGTTGTCTGCCAGCAGGTTTACGTTGCCCGTAAGATCTTTCCAAGTGCCCGCGGCGCCGGGCACGTTGGCTTGTCCGCCGAGACGGCCCTCCACACCGACTTCGCGCGCGACTGTCGTCACCTGATCGGCAAAAGTGGCAAGCGTATCGGTCATGTTGTTGATGGTCTCGGCTAGCGCCGCAACCTCGCCCTTGGCGTTAACCGTGAGCTTTTTCGTCAGCTCACCGTTGGCTACAGCGGTCACCACTTTGACGATACCTCTTACTTGTTCGGTGAGGTTGGCTGCCATGACGTTAACGTTGTCGGTCAAATCTTTCCAAGTACCGGCCACGCCAGAGACTTGCGCTTGACCGCCGAGTTTTCCGTCCGTGCCAACTTCGCGAGCGACGCGGGTGACTTCGCCGGCGAACGCGTTGAGCTGGTCCACCATCGTATTGATGGTGTCTTTTAATTCGAGAATTTCACCCTTCACGTCGACGGTGATCTTGCGGGACAAGTCGCCGCGAGCAACCGCGGTTGTGACTTCCGCAATGTTTCTCACCTGGCCAGTCAGGTTTCCGGCCATCGAGTTAACTGAGTCTGTTAAGTCCTTCCAAGTACCAGCGACGCCGGGCACGTTAGCCTGTCCGCCGAGGCGGCCTTCGCTACCTACTTCGCGTGCCACGCGCGTTACTTCGCCGGCGAACGCGTTGAGCTGGTCCACCATCGTGTTGATGGTCTCTTTGAGCAACAGGATTTCGCCGCTGACGTTAACTGTGATTTTCTTTGAGAGGTCGCCGCTGGCAATCGCCGTGGCAACTTCTGCGATGTTGCGCACCTGGCCGGTCAAGTTGCTGGCCATGGAGTTGACGGAATCCGTGAGGTCTTTCCACGTGCCCGCAACACCGGGGACTTGCGCCTGGCCGCCGAGTTTTCCGTCGGTGCCGACTTCGCGAGCGACACGAGTCACTTCAGACGCAAAGGCGCGCAACTGATCCACCATCGTGTTGAGCGTGTCTTTCAATTCGAGAATTTCGCCTCTGACGTCCACGGTAATTTTGCGGGAGAGGTCGCCGCGCGCAACTGCGGTTGCAACCTCGGCGATGTTGCGGACTTGGCCCGTGAGGTTGCTGGCCATGAAGTTTACGTTGTCGGTGAGGTCTTTCCACGTACCGCCCACGCCAGGGACTTGTGCTTGGCCTCCCAACTTCCCTTCCGTGCCGACTTCGCGAGCAACGCGAGTGACTTCGGCGGCGAAGGCGTTGAGCTGGTCCACCATCGTGTTGATGGTGTTCTTCAGTTCGAGAATTTCACCTTTCACGTCTACGGTGATTTTGCGAGACAAGTCGCCGCGCGCGACAGCCGTCGTGACTTCCGCGATGTTGCGCACCTGCCCAGTCAAGTTGCCGGCCATGGAGTTGACGGAGTCCGTGAGGTCCTTCCAAGTACCGGCGACGCCGGGCACGTTCGCTTGTCCGCCGAGGCGGCCTTCGCTGCCTACTTCGCGCGCTACGCGCGTCACTTCACCAGCGAACCGGTTGAGCTGGTCGACCATCGTGTTGAGAGTTTCCTTCAACTGGAGGATTTCTCCGCGCACGTCGACCGTAATCTTGCGGGAGAGGTCGCCGCTGGCGATCGCTGTCGCGACTTCGGCGATGTTGCGCACTTGGCCAGTCAAGTTGCTGGCCATGAAGTTGACGTTGTCGGTGAGGTCTTTCCACGTGCCGCCGACGCCAGGAACCTGCGCTTGGCCGCCCAATTTGCCTTCGGTGCCAACTTCGCGCGCCACGCGCGTCACTTCTCCAGCGAACGCGTTGAGCTGGTCCACCATTGTATTGATGGTGTCTTTTAGTTCGAGGATTTCGCCCTTCACGTCTACGGTGATCTTGCGGGACAAATCGCCTCGCGCCACAGCAGTCGTGACTTCCGCGATGTTGCGCACCTGCGCGGTGAGGTTTCCGGCCATCGCGTTGACGGAGTCCGTAAGGTCTTTCCAGGTTCCAGCCACGCCAGGCACGACGGCTTGGCCGCCTAGTTTACCGTCCGTGCCAACTTCGCGGGCAACGCGGGTGACTTCCGAAGCGAAGGACCGCAGCTGATCGACCATCGTGTTGATGGCTTCCTTGAGCTGCAAAATTTCTCCGCGGACGTCGACCGTGATCTTGCGGGAAAGGTCGCCGCTGGCAACGGCTGTGGCCACTTCAGCGATGTTACGAACCTGCCCGGTCAAGTTGCTGGCCATCGAATTGACGGAGTCCGTGAGATCTTTCCAAGTTCCCGCGACACCGGGGACCTGTGCTTGGCCGCCGAGTTTTCCGTCGGTTCCAACTTCACGAGCAACGCGCGTCACTTCAGCAGTAAAAACGCCAAGCTGCTGAATCATGGTGTTAACGATTGTGGCGGAACGGAGAAATTCTCCTTCGAGCGGTCGGCCATCGACGTCCAGCCGAACCGTTTGCGTCAGGTTGCCCTGCGCTACGGCTGCAATCGCGCGCGTAACTTCAGTGTTGGGTTGGAGCAGGTCATCAACGAGCGTATTGATGGATACTTCCATCTCGCCCCAAGCGCCTCGCGGCTGGTGAAATTGCGTTCTTTCGCGCGTTTTGCCTTCCTTCCCTACCACCTGGCCTACGCGCCTAAGCTCATGAGCGATTTGTTGGTTAGAAGAGACGATCTCGTTGAATGTATCCGCTAGCTTCCCGGGCAGGCCTGTCCATGACCCGGGGAGGCGAACGGAGAAATCACCGTCGCGCATGGTCTGCAAACTGGAAAGAATGAGGCCCAGATCGGACGCTGACATTTCAGCGATATGGTCTTTCCCGTTGCTCCCAGGTTCTGCAGCGGGAATCGGCCTCGTACTCACACTCGACGATTCACGGTCAACTCTTTTCATGCTTATCTCCAAACTGGCATTGAAATAGGCTGGCTAGCCAGTCGAATTCGAGATCACATTCCCCTTCTGCGCTAATGGACTGAATTTAACCTCGAACTTGTGGCTACCGAACATCACTTCCTGGAATTAGGAAATTAGGGTCAAGAAGGCTTAATTAGCATAAGAGCTGTAGGTATGCTCTACAGTCTTTCCTGTATGGCGATTTCAAGGGTACTAGCCGGCACTAGGTAAAAGTCCGTATTGACCGAGGAACGCAAATCCACTAACAGTGTCTTCCCCGATATTTGGTTTGCACCATCGGAATCGGAGACGCGAGGTGAATTTCGATATGAACCCTTCCATTCGAGAAAGCGCGGCTCATCGCTTTGAGATATCAACAACTTACGACCCTTTTCTGCAGGAACAACTCACCATTGTGGTCGTCTCGGCTAATCTGGAGAGCCGGCGACAGGTAAGCAACATTCTGGAAGCGCTTTCCGTCCAAGTGATTCCCTGCTCGACTGTGGGTCAGACCGAACAACTGCTTTCGCATCAACGTCCCAACCTCATTTTCTGTGATGAGCGACTCCCGGATGGAGGCTATGGGGACATTTTAGGATTGAAACTTGCAGATAAACTTCCGCCGATTGTCGTGCTTACGCGAAATGGGGAATGGGAACTTTACATGGATGCGACCCAGCGCGGAGCATTTGATGTGATCAGGAGCCCATGGTGCCCCACCGACATCGAACTTAGCCTTATCCGGGGCGTGCGCGAGGAAAAGCGCAAGCTCGCCGCGATAGCCCGCTAAAGCTGGCATAAGCAATTGTATCCAAAATAAAAAGAGCCGCAGCCACCTTCTACAGCGCTTACCCGATGTGACTCGAAGCTTCTATAACTAACAATCGGTACAAGGAGTCCTTATGCCTTCCTCCGTTTGGCGAGGCTCTATTGTCCTTAGCTTAATTTCGATTCCGGCGCAGCTGTACGCTGCCGCCCGAAGCGATAAGACATATCTTCACCAGATTCATAAGGAATGCAATTCGCGCGTGCGACAGCCGTTGTTCTGCCCGACATGCAACCGATTCGTGGAGCGCGGCGAGATTATCAAAGGTTATGAATTTGACGAGGGACAGTATGTGCTCATGGAAGACAAGGAAATCAAGAAGCTCGCGGCTGGGTCTTCCCGCACTCTCGAAATTCTTGCCTTTACGAAACTCAGCCAGATTGATCCGATCTTTTTTGATTCATCCTATTTCTGCATTGCCGACGAAAGCGGCAGGAAGCCGTACCAGTTGCTCGTCAAAGCCCTCGAAGACACCGAGACGGTCGGGATTGGCAAATTGCTCATGCATCAGAGGGACTACACCGTTTTTCTGCGTGCTTATGAACATGGCCTGCTGCTTCACACCATGTATTTTTCAAACGAAATTCGGCGGCTGCCGCAATACGGCGTTATTGAGGCTGTGGATTTAAAACCGCAAGAAGTAAAGCTAACCGAGCAGCTCGTCAAGACCATGACTGAGCCATTCAAGCCAGCCAAATACCACGATGAATTCCAAGACAAGCTGCACAAATTGATCGAAGCCAAGCAGCATGGCAAAACCATTGAAATTGGCAAAGAGCCCGGCCGGTCCACGGTTATCGATATCAAGAGCGCGCTGAGGAAGAGCCTCGCCGCTTCGTCTTCGAGCTCAAGGGAAAAGAAAAAAGGTAACGGAAAAGCCAAGAAAGCCGGACAGACGGTGCGCAAGGCAAGTTAGCAGTCTTGTGTCACATACGAACCAGAATGATTGGCCCTTTAGTTTTGCTTAATGCATGAATTTGCGGATCCTGCGCAGCTTCGAATGAGAGATCAGGTAGAAATAAATGTCGAGTAAGAAGAAAAAGCTAAAGGCATCGGTGGGAAATCCATCTTTACTTGAATCTCTTGATCCAGACGAAGATATCCTTCAAGTTGTGATCGAGACACCGAAAGGCAGCCGGAACAAATATGCATTTGACAAAAAGCAGCGAGTGTTTGGATTGAAGAAAGTTCTCCCGGCGGGGATGGAGTTTCCCTACGACTTTGGCTTTGTGCCGTCCACGCTCGCTGATGATGGTGACCCCACGGATGTGCTGGTATTGATGGACGAGCCTGCCTTCCCCGGCTGCGTGTTGCAGTGCCGAATCGTGGGAATCATCGAGGGTGAACAGGGCGCGAAGAAGAAACTTGAACGAAATGATCGCGTTGTGGCTGTGGAGAAAGAAAATCACAGCTTTGCGGACATTCATCACATCAAGGATTTGGGCAAAACCTTTTTGCAGGAATTGGAAGACTTCTTCGTGAACTATCACGAGTTGAGTGGCGAAAAATATCGAATACTGGGCGCGAAAGGTCCAGCGAGTGCCATGAAGCGGGTCAAAGATGGCATGCGAGCATTCAAGAACAAGTGAGCAAGCGTCTAAGATACATGTGCGGAGCTAAGGCTAGAGCTTGAGTTTGGGAGGACGCGGTCCGCGGCGTGTGGCGCCGAGCACTGGCACATATTCAAGAGCCGATCCAGTGGAACAACAGCGCAAGAGCAATCCTCCGCGGCTCATATCTCCGCGGCCGACAAAATCCCTCGGAAAGAGTAATCGCTCGCCAAAGACCTCCAACAACGGCTGCGCATATTTTTCAGTCGCAATACTCCCCAGTAAAACAACTTGAGTTTCGGTCCCGGCGAGTTCTCGCAAACGCAATATATCGCGATCAAGCGGTGTTCGATAATCGGGATTTTCGGGGTCCACATTTGAAGCAGAGATAGATTTGAGCCTGTCCAATGTCATGGGTTCCTGAGGTAAAAGAAGCCCCGAGGTCGCGGTGATGACATGTACGCCCGGGACACCCGGCGGCGGATTCTTAAACCTCTCTGCGTAGACTAGCTTGCCTCGAAAATATAGACCGCTAATGAAGCTGAAGACTTCCCCTAGAGGAACATTGGAATTCCGGAGGCGCTGCGCGAGCTCGAACTGCGCATTTGGACTCAAAAGCATCCTTGCTCGGATTCCGTTGGAATTTGCCGGCGAGAGCAAGAAAATCCTATGCGGCCCGGACTTTTCTCGTTTCACCCCAGCCACTGCCTTCGGGTCCGGAGAGTGTCCCTCGAATGTAATTCGCTTTTCCGCCAAGCTACTGTCCCGTCGTGAAAGCCTCTCGCTATCGACAGCTTTCGCATATACATGGTTTCATGTAAAGCAATTATGTAGCGAAGGATATCTAATGCTCTCCGGAAGGTGTTTGTGGGAAAGTGATGAATAAAGTTCCTTTTCGAGTGTCCCCCATGCTGGCGACATTGGTAGACGCCCCATTTACGCGGCCCAATTGGATATTCGAAGAGAAATATGATGGCGTGCGGATGCTTGCATATAAAGAAGGTACACGCGTGACCCTCATATCAAGAAACGCTATCGATCGAACGGCGCGGTACCCAGAAATAGCGGCAGCCATTCAGACACTTAAACCAAAGACACTTTGTTTTGACGGCGAAGTGATTGTGTTCGATTCCAAGGACATTTCGCGGTTCCAGTTGTTGCAGCAGGGCAAAGGCCGTCCTCAGTATGCAGTCTTTGATTGTCTTTACACGGAAAACGAAGGCGACTTGAGAAAAAAAGCCCTTTCCCTAAGGCGAGCGGCGCTCGAACGAATCGTAAAGCCATCTGCGCGACTCCGGCTATCAACCATCTTGTCTAACGACGGCCTGAAGGCGTTTCAAATTGCATCGAAGCGCGGTTTTGAAGGTGTGGTGTGTAAAAATCTTGCATCTACCTATGTGGAGAAGAGATCCAAGGAATGGCTCAAAGTAAAAGTTCACCAGGAGGATGAGTTCGTAATCGGCGGCTTTACGCAACCTGCAGGTTCACGACAGTATTTTGGGGCTTTGCTCTTGGGAGTCTATTCTCGCAATAAGCTCCGCTATGCCGGAAAAGTTGGCACGGGCTTCGATACCGAAATGCTAGCCTCTCTTCACCGGAAATTTCAGCCATTAGTTCGATTGAAGTCCCCTTTTGCATCTGTGGTGCGCGAACCGAATGTGACATTTTTGGCGCCAAAACTGATAGCTCAACTCTCCTTTACCGAGTGGACCAAAGATGGAAAGCTGCGTCATCCGGTTTATCTGGGGCTGCGCGACGACAAAAAACCTACGGAAGTCACTCGGAAGGAGGGTTAATTGCCGCCCGCATCAAAGACTATGCCAATAAAAGTATCGAACCCCGACAAGGTATTTTGGCCCGAAGAAGGGTACACAAAGCTGGACCTGGTCACGTTTTATCGAGACGTGTTCCCTGCCCTTCGTCCCTACGTCAATGACCGCATTTTGACGTTGGAACGCTGCCCAGACGGTATGAGCGGTGCATGTTTTTATCAAAAGCAGAAACCAGAAAGCATGCCCGCAGGAACTCCAACAAAACGAATCGCGAATGACAGAGGCGGTTCTTCTCGAAAAGCGACCGACTATGTTGTGGGCGGCTTGCTTGCCACACAGCTTGCTCTAGCCAATCTCGGATGTATTCCCATACATGTAACTGGGAGCCGAGCCAAAACCTTCCCCAAACCTGATTGGATCTGTTTCGACCTGGATCCTCAGTCAGGAAAGTTCGCGGATGCCGCGAAGGCCGGTCTGCTTGCGAAAGCTTTGCTGGATGAACTTGACCTTGTTTCTTTTCCGAAGACATCCGGCAGCCGTGGATTACATATCTTCGTTCCCATCCGAGTGGGCCCCGAAGCCAGCGAGGTGCTCAAGTTTGCGGAGGACTTTGTGGCGCGCCTCGCCGCAGCCTATCCGAAACAATTGACGGTCGCGCATGCCATTGCAGATCGCGGAGCGCTGGTCTACCTGGACGCTTTTAGAAACGGCTCCGTGCAAACAGTCGTAAGCCCATATTCTGTTCGCCGAAAGCCACATGCTCCGGTCTCGACTCCTCTGGCCTGGTCGGAGGTCAAGCCTTCTCTTAATCCTTCCAGCTTTAACATCGGCAATTTTAGCGCCCGTCTCAAGAAAAAGGATCCGTGGGGCGAATTTTTTAATAGCCGGCAGGCGCTGGGGCCCGCGGTGGCACGTTTGAAACAGTTATAAGATCTCTCTGCACTCGTCGTTCGTTCGTGCTCGAAGGTCTCCGAGGAGGGGCTATAGATGTCGCTCGACAAATACAAAGAGAAACGCAATTTCAAGGTTTCACCCGAGCCTTCTGGGAGATCGCATTCTGGCGCAAGTTCAAAGAGTCCTTTGCTTTACGTCATCCAGAAGCATCGCGCAACGCAATTGCACTACGACTTTCGGTTGGAGTTCAAAGGCGTCCTGCTTTCCTGGGCAGTTCCTAAAGGTCCTTCGCTGGATCCTTCCGTCAAGCGACTGGCGATGCAGGTGGAGGATCATCCGCTTGAGTACGGACATTTTGAGGGAGTTATTCCAGAAGGCGAATACGGCGGCGGGACGGTAATGGTCTGGGACAACGGTGAATGGATTCCGGAGAGCGACGACGTCGAAGCCGCGCTCGAAAAAGGCGATCTGAAGTTTACTCTCGAAGGCAAGAAACTGCAGGGGTCTTGGGTGTTGGTGCGGACGCGTGGTTTTGGCAGCAAGACAGATAAATCCTGGCTATTGATCAAACACCGCGACAAATATGCATCGGATAAAGACATAACTGTCTCCCAGCCGCGATCCGTGTTGAGTAAACGGCTGCTTGCAGACATCGCTCGCGACAACGGTGGAGATGTTGAAAAGGCGGCCACTGGCGATCCGCAAAAAATCACAACAGGCAAGGTGGCAAAGCCCGGAAAAACTGCGACCAACAAGAAACGGGCAATGCGACGAAAATAGTAACGGAACGGCTAGTCGAAGTGGCGGGGGCTTGCCAATCAGAGTTCTACAGGCGTTTATTCAAGTCGGTTGGCGAATTACAGGGGAAATCTGCTGCCTTAGTGCAGGGATAAGAGGCTAGCCCGAAATGGGACCGCTCATCTTTCGCTTTGTCGTGGGTGGCATCATAGTATCTGCCTTTTCGATTCTGGGAGACCTTCTAAAACCCAGGAGTTTCGCAGGGTTATTCAGCGCTGCGCCTTCCGTTGCATTGGCTACCTTGACCCTGACGATCCTGACGGATGGGAAGCTCTATGCCGCTCGGGAAGGCCGTTCGATGATTGCCGGTGCCGTCGCTTTTTTTCTGTATGCCTGTTTGTGTATTCATCTCCTTATCCGGAATAGATGGGGCGCGATGGCAGCGAGCGTCTTTTCCTTTTCGGCATGGTTTGTTGGGGCTTTCGGTTTGTGGTTTCTGGTTTTGAAATAACATTTCATGCGCGTCCACTTTGACTTCTCCGCAATCCGGAAAATCCGCTGGTACGAATACGCCGTGCGTTTCTTATTTGGAGGTGCAATTACGGCTGCCACTGGTATTGTGGCCAAGCACTTTGGACCCGTGGTCGGCGGACTGTTTCTCGCATTCCCAGCAATTTTCCCTGCGAGTGTCACGCTCGTGGCAAAGCACGAGAAGGAGAAAAAACAAAAGATTGGAAAGGATGGAACCACCCGAGGAAAGAACGCCGCCGCCCTCGATGCGCGTGGCGCCGCTATGGGGACATTTGGCTTGGCATTTTTTGCGGTAGTGGTTTGGAAGCTTCTACCTGTTTGGAATTCGATGGCTGTCTTGAGCCTCGCCATCCTGTCCTGGCTCATCGTTGCAATATTAATTTGGTACGCGGAGCAACACCGACCGGTCTGACAAACCTCGGACGTACGAAGAGCTGTTTTGTCTCCCCCGGCGATCCGTCTAAGCTGTTCGTTTTCCGCTAAACAACTGCATGATGATCGAGATGACGGCCAAAATCAGAAGTATGTGAATCGCGAATCCTGCAGCGTGATAGACAACAAAGCCGCCTATCCACGCGAATACCAACACGAGCGCAAACAAAAGCCAAATGAATCTCATTTTTCACCTCGCTTTCGGGAGACAACATACTTGGAGGAGATCCTGCTCGTAATCGGGTAAATGCCCTACAAAACTGAGAGGGTCGAGGTATCCGGCCGGTGTGATCTGCGTTCTACGAATCGCCCAGCCACTTCGTCCAACCAAGCTTATTTACTTGCCCTGCGCAAACCTTATTCACTCTTGTGCACCTGAGCATGAACAATTTTCCGGTCCTAGTACACTCCGGATTTTAAAAGTTGATCACCTAACATTTGATAAGTCGATTGCCTTTATGGTCTTCCAGAAAGTGTGCCGGTTGGCAAAGCTTTTGCCCTTACAACGAGTGCCCGCCCCGCAGATGGGAACCCAGCAACTTAGATAGCGTCGATAACGTCGGTCCGAGAGGTATTTATGACTTCACACCAATTAATTGCTGGGAATACAGCCACTGAGCACAAGTCTTTCCGGAATATCGAAAATGCCTCAGAAAGCGAATTGGAAATTCGCATAAAAAATCTGGATAAACTCGTGCGTAGCGTGCATTCAGCGCTCCGTCAGGTTTCATTCTCGGGTAAACCCCGAGCTCTTGATCTCATGAATGATCTGCGTGCGAAGATAAAAGCCACTGAGAATAAGTTGCGAGTGGCAATGCTTCTGAGCGAACCTGCGCGTGAAAGTATGCTATTGACAGTACGCGATTCTCTGAATGAACTTGAAGAAACCATTGCAGCTCACTTAGATGTCGAAATGACTTAGCGCCCTGGCTGAGAACCGAGACTGCTTAGTTGTTTCAAGCTGCGTTAACGAAGTAATTTTCCTTATGAATTCTTTATAGTTTCCTTATGCGCAGATTAGGCTTGCGGCGATACGATGGGATATGGCTTCTTGGGTGTTGCGCTGCGTAGGATGCAAACGCTCCTTTATACACTCCCCGATTGTAGACACACGCCTATCGGACTATCTCTCTCCCAGCTTAATCGGCGTAAATTGCAACTTCTTCGCCCGGCATTAAGCGGCCAGAATATCTCCACCAATTCAAACGTCATCTGTATAGATAATTTTGCGAGAACAGGCCGAAGATGTACGTCGTATATAAAAAGCGCCCGGCTCTCCTGAACCAGGCGCCTTTTTTCGCGCTTATCTCCAGTTGTCCGATTGTTTCTAGATCACGGCTGCGACGGTGGTTTCGTCCTTGCAGCTTCGAGTTTGCTCTTCAACTCGGTCTGTTGATCGGGTGTCAGGACGGCGTTCACCTTGGCCAGCGTGCCTTCATGAAGCTCCTTCATCTTGGCTTTTTTCTGGTCATCGGTGAGCGAAGTATCGCTGGACACCGTTTGGTACTTGGTCCTCGCATCAGTAAAGATATCCTTTACCTTTGCTTTCTGATCATCCGTAAGAGTCAGGCTCTCTACCGCGGCCTGCAGTCCACCACGCATTCCCATCTGTTTACCCGAGGCTTGAGGTGCGGATGCATCCTGCGACTTCGCTAGAGTCACGGGTACGGCCATCGCCGCAACCATGCCCAAGGACACCAAACCGCCCAATAGTCTTTTGATTTTCATTACAATTCTCCTTAGGTTCATTTCTGGGCTGAGTGGAGGGTGGGCTTACTTCATTAGTACCACAGATTGAGTCACGGACAAAACCGCTCGGGTATCGTCAGCTATCACAGTCCGCGCGCCGCCGCTCCCGTGCCAACGGGATCGGTGGGAGGAGCGAGATTCTTCACGGATTCAAGGCGTGGTGATTATGTTCGAGGTACGCGAAAGCAATTTCGGCGATTTCGTAAGAGTCCTCTTCGGAGAAACCGCCTGAAAGGGCGTCCGACGTCATGGCCGCCACAATCTGAGAATCGGTCAGGAGCGTATCACGATAAGCGCTGACGTATCTGTGCGCCATACCCATGGCGGTATTCCAGATTTTCTCTTCAATTTGTTGTGCGGCTGCTGCCATTTTCTTACCTCCCAAGAATATTTGAACAACCTCGCTCAGAACTCTATTCGGAAAGGCCCATGCACGAGCTGGGCTCTGCATCGAAGAAAGTGTCTCCGCGCAAAACAGCGTCTACCGCCTCGAGCAATTTGTCGGCACACTCCGCCTTAGGAACGAAGCCTCTTGCGCCGATCGTGCGCAGAGCATCCAACAGCGTTTTGCCATCGTGCATCGATAGCATCAGTATTGGGACATCCGGCAGAATTTGCAGAATTTCCGTGGCGGCGCCCAAACCGCTAAGAACTGGCATGGCCTGGTCGAGAATGATCAGATCCGGGTGTAACTGACTTGCTTTATTAACCGCTTCCCTGCCGTTGACTGCCTCGCCGCAAATCTCGAGGCCCTTCCTTGATTCCAATATCGAGCGGACACCTCGCCGAACAATTTCGTGGTCATCAGCAATCAAAACTTGCATAGGGCCTCGTGGGACATCTATCCGTCACTTTCCAATTTGGACGTTCACCTTGGGGCCGTATATCGGTGGAATGCTGTAGATGTTGTCCTAAGGGAACTGTTCCGTTTTTAATTCAACTTTCGGTGTTTCTTACAGATAAGACCCGATGGTTGTGTCCGCTCTTGTTCGCTAGCCTAACGACATTGCCTCTGAAACATTTCCAAGAGCGGGAGCTTATCTGGACATAGGCGCCCGGCCCTCTCTCGATCACAAAGGTAGGCACTGCCGAAAATATGACGGGCTGCACTATCAAGCGGCTTTGAATACAGCAACTGCTTTATAGTTCTGAACTTCATGAATGGTTCACACTCAGCCTGTAATTGACCGCCGGAGAACGATGAGGGGGTCGCAGATGTCGAAACCATTTCCAGGTCTCGGATTGGCAAAATTCCTTGAAGAAGACTTAACGAAGAAAATAGTTTTGATTGGCTTCCTGCTTTCCACGTGGATGTTGTTAATTACGACCATCAGTTCCCCGATTGTTGCCCAAGAGAGTAATCCCAACGCCCCGCAAGCATCACACCCTGAGAAAAATGTGAGCTATTTCGTGCGAGATATTATTGAGCACGAAATTGACGCCCAAGCGAAGGATCAGTCGTTGTGGTGCTATCGAAAGTTGGAAGAAAAAGATGGCCCACGACGGTTGCTTATGGTGTGTCAAGCAAAAGGTGGGCAGATCGAGCGATTATTAGCTGTGAACGGCAAGCCGCTGGATGAAATCCAACAAGAGACGGAAAATCAGCGGATTTGGAATTTGCTCCACAGCAAGCGAGAACTCCAAAAACAAGAGCGACAACGACACGAAGATGGGAAACAAGCAACCGAATTGCTAGAGCTAATTCCAGATGCTTTCGTATTTCGAATAGAAGAAAAGAATGGAAATAAAATCAAAGTGAAATTTACGCCGAATCCGGCGTTTCATCCCTCAGGCCACCAAGCGGAAGTCTTTTATCACATGGAAGGCACGTTGACTTTGGACATGGATCAAAAGCGGCTCGCTGAGATCAATGGACGTTTGAAGAGCCCTGTAAAATTTGGCGGAGGATTATTGGGCCACCTGGATGAGGGTGGAACCTTTTTGGTAAAACAACAGGAAGTCGGCCCGGGATATTGGGAGATGACGACTCTGGACGTACGAATGAGCGGTAAAGCCCTCTTCTTCAAGACGATTGACGTGCGGCAGAAGGAGATCGACAGTGAATTCCAGCCGGTGCCCGCATCCGCCACAATTGAGCAGGCCGTGGAAATGACCAAAGATAAAGTCATAGCAACCGTGGCGCGAAAGTAAGCCGCAAACGACAGCCCCTCTAGAAAAATAGAATCCATCTAGCACATAACTTATGTGAGCGGCATACGACGGGCGCGGCCGGAATCCCGGAATCAACGTTATCTCGCATTGTTGGAAGGCCGCAGACGCTGGACTTGAACAAGGCTCGCCATCGACCGAGACGCTAATCCAGGAGTGGCTGGAAGGCGATAGAACAGAAACACTAAGAGTAAAAGCGCTACAGAAAGCCATTGCGAGATGGAAAACGGTCCCCAGAAAAGACGATCAAGATCGCCGCGAAAGTGTTCAATGAAAAAGCACCCGACTGCGTAGAACGAAATAAACGTCAGAACCAATGCGCCAGGGCGGCGTCCACAGCGACTCAAATAAATCAGGACAAAAAATGTGCTTAGTCCAAGCAAGGATTCGTAGAGTTGTGTGGGGTGAAGGCGAATGCCGAGCGGCGTGCCTGCGAGTTGGGCAGCAAGTGGATTCGTGAAGACCACGCCCCAGGATAAACCGGTTGGTTTGCCGTAGTTGCAGCCAGACAAAAAGCAGCCGACAAACAATCCGCGGGAGCCCACAAGGATACGCCGCGGCGGACGGCGATAACGCAAATGAAGCAGAGGGCGCAAAGGAAACCGAATAAGAATGTTCCCGCTTCGGTCACCAGTGGTTCAAGCGATCAAGTCGCCGCCGATTATTGAACTGTCAAAGTCGGTGCTACAGCCAGCCCGCCATTCTCATAGACATACATCGAATTGGCGCCGGCATTGGTCACGAACACGTTTCCAAACACGTCGACCGCTATGCCCTCGGGGCTCTTGTTGCTGCCCGCAGGAGTCTGGGTGAGGGGTGCCGGACACGCATTGCCGGAGAAGAAGCTATCGATGCCAAAGTCCAAGACGTCGCCGACGTAGAAGTTGCTTACGAAGAAGGACGATGGCGGGCCACCAGAAAGACCGGTAAATGCGGCGAATCCCGTCGGCCCAGTAGGTGCATTCGTACACGTCGAGGCGGCCAATGTAAACAGCGGAGACGACGTGTTCGTCAGCGGCGTGAGGTACGCAAGGACGTTGCCCGCACCGGTGCCTACCACCAGAAAGTCTCCGAAGCCAGATAGGGAATAGAACAACATTGCCCCTGGGGCTAAGAAAGAATCCCCGGCCCCGTCAGTGGACAACGGGCTGAATGACGCTTCCTGATAGTTCCCGCTCAAGGTCGGCTGATAGACCGAAATCGCGTTGCTCGCATTGTCGGCAACGTAGACGTTGTATGCTCCGTCCACCGCCACTCCCAACGGTCGACTAATGCTTCCCGTGCTTATCTTTTCGGCCGTGATTTCCGCATTGCTGAAAGCCGTGTCGTAGACGGATACCCATCCCTTCGACCCGGACGGCCCGAAGTTTGTCACATACAGATATCGGCCCGTCGGGTCGAAGGCAAGGCGAGTCGGGTTTGTTATGTCCGCAGTAATCGTATCTGCCAAAAGCATTCCGGTTGCGGCTCCATTCGCAGGGTTGCGAGCTATCTCATAGACAAGAACCTGGTTGCCTCCAGCGTTAGCCAGATAGAGCAAGGTTTGGTCGTTGCTGAGCACAATTCCATTGGGGTTGTTCAAAGTCGAGGGAACTCCCGCTGTTCCGCACCCCACGTTTACGATGTCCCATACGCCTATCGTCCCCATCCCGGCAGCTAATCCTGTGCTTGCCACGGCGCAGGTCTCGCTCGTGGGTTGCGTCAAAATGGTCACGTTATAGGCACTTCCCAAGGTGAGCTGCGTCGGGAATGTGGAAAAGCCGTTGGTGGTAACAGTTATTGTATCCGTTCCAGAATCCTGCAACTGTAGGCTCTGGCCCGCCGTCAACCCTTGCACGTCAACCTCGACAGCGTAGGTCACGGTGGAACAATTGATCTGAATGCCGTTGAGGATTACCGGTCCGAATGGGGTCACGCTGCCGGTGATCGGCACGCCTCCAAGCGAGCAGCTTTCGTTCACCGGATCGGATACTTTGAGAACTAATATATACCCCGTAAAGCCTGCATACGGCGCTTGGGCCGACGAAGAAAAACTGCCTGTGCCCGTGATCTTGAACCCGGCGCCTGGACAACCGGGGCCGGAAGTTATAACGCAGTGGCTCGGGAGTCCAATCGTTCCCACGCGCAGCTGCACCGACTGCCCAGGATTCAGGCCAGTGATCGTGCCGCTTACGTTGATCGGCAAGATACCAATCTGCGAAGACGGAGACACACTGGCTGGAGTGTTCAGATTTGCAAGCGTCGTCGAAGAAACCGTGGCGCCGCAAGCATTGGACAGCGAACTCAGAAATTGGGGAATCGCCAGCGCGACGACTTGTGGCAGGCTACCAGTGCTGCCGGCGCAGTTGCCTTCAATTGTGCAAAGGTTAATGCTTCCGCTCCCATTTGCCAGTGGCACGGTAATGGGAGTGCCGTTGGCGAAGCTGCCTGTGAACGCTCCGTTCGCCTCGAAGTCTTCGATCAGGGCGTTAGTCAGCGTCGCTGAGGAAACTCCATTGTTAGCCGCAACCTGGGATAATCCGGCCACGATCGCGGAGGAGTCGAGGATTGCCTGGGTGACATTCTGCGTGCAATTGGGGACCGTCAGATCCACCAGGGGCGTAGTGGCCGGATTCCCGGTCCCGCCGAAGTACATCCCAAGCTCCATATTAAGGTCATTTGCGATGGTAGTCGGAGAGGTCGCACTCGCCGCCGCCAAGTCCACGGCTAGTGTGGCGGCCATGCTCGTCAACGGCGTCATTTCCGCCATCACCGCCCCCGATGCATCCGGAATCAACACACTGAGCGGACCAGCTTGCTCAGTAGCGCCGGTCGCATCATCTTTATAGGTTCCACCGATGCTCTTGAGCAGCACTGGGCCCGAGAACCCTGTGGGAAGCGTAAGCGTGTAACCTCCATCGGCATTCGTAATCGTTGTAGCAATCGCCGTGGTACTCAACACGCCCGTCGACGAGAACGAGTACGCATTAATGGTGGCCCCGACCACGGGGCCGTCGAACGCAGCGCCATTGACATCAGCCGGCGGATTTACCGTGAGCGTCGCCGCCGTACTCGTCGTGCTGCTCACGGAGTTAGTGAACACGGCTTGGTACTGATTTCCGCTCTGCGCTGTCGTCGTTCCCGTGAGTGCCAGCGTCGTCGAGGTTGCACCAGTGATATTGGTGAACGCCCCTCCGCCCGAGCTGACCTGCCATTGCACCGTGGGCGCAGGGTTGCCGTTGGCCAAAGCCGTGAAGTTCGCCGGGCCACCGGCGTTCGCTGTTTGATTCGTCGGTTGCTGCGTGATCTGGGGCGCGAAGTCCACCGTGACCGTCGCCGCCGTAGTCGTAGCGCTGCCCGCCGAATTGGCGAACACCGCTTGGTACTGGTTTCCATTCTGCGACGCCGTCGTTCCCGTGAGCGCCAGCGTTGCGGAGGTAGCCCCGGCGACGTTGGTGAACGCGCCTCCGCCGGCACTCACCTGCCACTGCACCGTGGGAGTCGGTGTTCCGCTGGCTGATGCCGTGAAGGTCGCCGTTTGCCCCGCCGTCACGGTTTGGCTCGAGGGATTTCCTGTGATCGTAGGCGCCACTTTCGTTGTGGTCCCGGTTGGCGGGGGGACGCTTGAGCCTGAGCCGGAGTTACAGCTGGCTAGGAAGCCGAGCGGCAAAAAACACAGCACGCTCCATAGATTTCTAAGATTCCTCTTCATGTTGGCGCTCCTTCGCTGAATCACTCTCTAAATCTTCTAAACTGCTGCACTTCTGGGATTCGTGTGCCTCGGTCAATGCGCGGAGTTTCTGGCGCTCGCGCTCCAGTGCGGCAGCAAGCAACTTCTCGAACTCAGCTTCTTCTTTGGGAATGGCCGCGCGCTGTTCCATGAGCAACTTGCTCCTGAGACGATTTAGCCGGAGTTTGTTTGAAACTGTCGTGGCGGTCAATGTACGGAAGGAAGTATTGCTCTGCATTAAGTCTTAAGTGGTAGCCATCAGAGAAGAAACGGTTTAGGTCTTTTTAAGGATCGTAACCTTAATGCGAATTCGACGTGGCGTGTTACAATCCGCACAATTCGTGCCTGTCCTCGAGGAGTGACCATGGATGCGCCCCCCAGCCCTCTAACGCTACAGTTCGGACCCTATGTGCTCGACGCTCGCACGGGCGAATTGCGTAAGCACGGCGCCAAAATCAGGCTTCAGGAGAAGTCCCTCCGTGTGCTGGCCGCTCTGGCTGAGGGGCACGGCCAAATGGTCTCGCGCGAGGACCTAAAGAAACGCCTCTGGCCTGACGAGACGTTTGTGGATTTTGAAACGGGGTTGAACACGGCTGTCAGCAAACTACGCGACGCACTTTCGGACCAGGCCGAGAATCCCCGATACATCGAGACGGTTCCTCGACGCGGCTACCGATTTCTCGTACCCGTCGAACGCGTCAACGGTAACGGCTCAAGCCAGAAAAACTTCGAGGCAAGTCCGTCGATAGCGACACCAGCTCCTCTCGCGCAGCAACCGGAGACCGCGCCTACGGTAGCGGAACCGCTCCATGCGCCCCTGGCAAAACCGGCGGCTCGCGCAAGTCTCTGGGTCTCGCTCGCCGTGGCCGCTGCGATTCTTTCCGGAGCCGTCTATTGGCTAACGCATGGACATCCGGCCTTCTCCTTCCGCTCACGCGACTCCGTACTTATAGGCGATTTCGAGAATCAGACCGGCGATCCCCGTTTCGACAACGCACTGGGCACGGCTTTTGCCGTCAGCATCGAACAATCGCGCTACGCCAACGTTTTCCCGCGCACACGCCTGGATGCAGTTTTGATGCGCATGGAAAAACCCCTCAACGACAGGATAACGCCTGCGCTCGGCCGGGAAATTTGCCAGCGCGAGAATATTCGCGGATTGATCGCCAGCAGCATCACTCGAGCAGGACAAGAGTACGCCCTGACTGCCCAGTTGATTGATCCGCAATCAGGCGAAACGGTGCGCTCGTACACCGAGCGGTCGTATGGTGAAGACCACCTCCTCGAAGCCTTGGATGTGCTTGCCAAAGAGATTCGTGAAGCTCTTGGCGAGTCTCTCTATGAAATTCATCTGGCGGACAAGCCACTGCCGCAAGTCACTACCCGATCCCTCAGCGCGTTGCAGCAGTATGCCGAGGGCTCGGCGCTCTGGAAGCACGGAAAATATCGGGACGCAGGCACACTCTTTAAGGCGGCGGTGACCGGCGATCCCGATTTTGCGATGGCTCACGCGGCGCTGGGCAACGCCTACTACAGCTTTATTTACCATCTGCCGGAGGACGGACAGAAGGAGTACGAGAAGGCTCTCTTGCTATTATCGCGCACTACGGACCGCGAACGCATGATCATCGAAACGCAGTATGCGGCGGACCGGGGCCATATCAGTGATGCAGACCTTCTCTATCGTGCCTATTTCAGCCGCTACCCGGACGACGCGGTGATGCTCTTCGATTACGCTAACCTTTTGCGCATGAACGGCCGTCAGCAAGACGCCATCGAGCAGTACAAGCAAGTCTTGCGCCTCATGCCCGACTTTGGGCATGCATACGTCGGACTCGCCACCGCGTACAAAGCGCTCGATCAATATCCAGATGCGCTTAAAGCGTATTCAAAAGCTTTCGAGCTCGAGCCGCAATGGCTGACCGCCGGGAATGTGAACCGCGAATACGGTTTTGCTCTGGTAGCCAATGGGGAGGCCAAAAAAGCGGAGCAGCTTTTTTCGGCGCTGCTCGAAAAACCTGAGACTCGCGAAAATGGCTTGCGGTCGCTTGCTTTCCTCGACCTGTATCAAGGCCGCTACGAGAACGCGCTGAGTCGTTTGAAACAGTCCCTTGAGATTGTCAGCACCAATCATGCCCCTCTCAGCATCGCGCGCGTTCACCTTTTGCTTGCGATCGTTGCAGAAGGCAAAGGCGATGCAAAGGGCCAGCAGGAAAACCTCGATGCTGCGCTGGCAGGCTTGCAAGCTATACAGTTGAAAGTCGTGATCGGCGGAATGCTAGGAGATGCTTTTGCGCGCGCGGGGATGCTCGACCAGGCCCGGCAGATCGTCGACATGATTAAACCACTTGCCGATCCGATGAACGGCGAACAAATGGGCTACCTACATCTTCTCGAGGGGGACATCGCTCTGGCAACCGGCAAAAATAAAGAAGCGATCGAATTGCTGGCGCAGTCGGACAAGGAAAACTCCACTCCGTTCTCTAGCGAGGGCGTCGCTCACGCTTACCAGCAAAGCGGTGACGTGGACAAAGCCATCCTGGCTTATGAGAAGATTCTCAGCTCGACAGACCGTTCGCTCGGCTGGGAACCTCAGCAACGCTGGCTGGAAGCCCGTTACATGCTCGCTTCGGATTATGCTTCCCGCGGAGAGAAAAAGAAAGCCCGCGAGACTCTTGCGAAGTTGCTGGATCTTTGGAAGGACGCTGACCCGAACCTCCCCCTCTTGAAACAATCTAAGGCCGAATTAGCAAAGCTGCAGTAATCAAACACCCAGTTTCCGAGACAAAACGCCCGGGTATGCGCAAGATAACCTGAAAATCAGGGGTATCTGGTCTTAACGGCATCCGCGAAAGCCGTGCCTGGCAGAAATGTGCCGATTTCGGTGCGCAGGCAGAGATCCGCGGTAGTCCACCGTTGAAGCCACTCAGTACTTTTACCAGTGTCCTAAGATGAGCAGGCAGTCCTAAGCTGCCGAAACTTGGGGAGAGCTGTGCGATTCGGCAAGCAATAGGCACGGCCAGCGGTTCTTAAGTTTGAGCGCTGCTCGGATCGGTCGACCCAGGAAAAGGAGTCTGTCGAATGCATGAAATCCTGTTTCATACCGTCCGATTTGTCAGAAACCTCGGCTGGCGCACCACTTTCCTGCAGTGCGTACTATTGGGATTTGCGATCCAAGCTCTCGGCCAAGCACCCTCCGGGGCAAAATCGGCCGTCCAATTTGACGCGATGGTTGACGCGCTGATCAAGAAGGTCTCACCGAGCGTCGTGCAGATCATAGTGACTGCGTACGCACCCATCGAAGAGAGCGGCCGGGGGAATACCGGCGCTGTCATTGGACGCCAGCGAGCCAGTGGTTCAGGGTTCGTCATCGATTCGGAAGGCTACATCATAACGAACGCGCATGTTGTGAACGGAGCGCAGCGGATTGAGGTCGTTCTGCCGCCCCCGAACACGGACGGTTCACTCGCAACTGCACTATCGGGAAGGATCGACACGGTCCCGGCTCGACTTATCGGAGTGGCGCGTGAGAAGGACCTCGCACTGTTGAAGATTGAAAACACAAACCTTCCGGCGCTGCCACTTGGGTCTTACAGGGACGTGAGGCAAGGCCATACTGTTTTTGCTTTCGGCAGCCCCGAAGGGTTAAGAAACTCCATCACTCACGGATTGATTTCGGCGGTCGCAAGACAGCTTGACCCAGATTCTCCGCTGATCTACATCCAGACAGATGCCCCAATTAACCCAGGGAACTCCGGCGGTCCGCTGGTAAATCTGAATGGAGAGGTCGTTGGCGTGAACACATTTATCCTTTCCCAATCGGGAGGAAATGAGGGCTTGGGTTTTGCTATTCCTTCCGCCACCGTGAGAACTGTCTATCGACAGCTAAAGCAGTTCGGACACATGCGCCGGCAAGAGATTGGCATCGGGATCCAAACCATTACGCCATCCATCGCCGTGGGACTCGGACTGAAACAAGAATACGGGGTCATCGTTTCGGACGTACTTCCCGGAGGGCCTGCGGAAGCGGCGGGTTTGATGGTCGGCGATATCCTGGTTTCCATCGATGGGCAATCTGCCGACAACTTGCCGAGTGTGAACTATTTCTTCCTTCTCCGGGATTCATCGGACAAAGTGCAAGTCACCGTTCTCCGCGGAACATCGAAGCAGGTTTTCAATGTGGGGACGGTTGAGGAAGGGCAAGATGTGGATCAGCTCGTCTCGCTTACTGACCCTCAAAAAAATCTCATTCCACAACTTGGCATAATAGGTGTGGAAATCGACAAGAAGACTGCTCCCATGTTGCGCGGTTTGAGAGACCCTTTTGGCATCGTGATAACGGCGCGAGTAACTGGTTCCTCAGGAGACGTACCCTTAGCACCGGGGGACGTGATCCGTACTTTCAACACCCAGCCCATGACCACATTGGAACGATTGCGGTCAGCATTAAAAGCCAGTCCCCCCGGAGTTCCCTTTGTGTTACAAATTCAGCGCGACGGCAAATTAATCTATGTGCCAATCACCTTGGAATGATCGCAATGACACCTGAGTCCGCTTGAACGTATTAAAACGAATTAAACGAAAGACGAAAAACTTGCGCCCGAATCAGAATTTCGATTAATATCGGGCAGTCCCCACGGATTCATGCGTGACCTCTTCGGAAATGGGGCCAACTGACAAACCAGCAAATACGAGTTCTGGTTGTAGAAGATTTCGAACCTTTTCGCTCTTTCGTTTGTTCGGCGCTAAAACAAAAGCCCGAGTTGGAAATAGTCTGCGAGTTATCAAACGGGCTAGCAGCAGTACAAAAGGTCGAAGAGCTCAACCCCGATCTGATCCTTCTTGATATCGGTCTCCCCGGATTAAATGGGATTGAGGCGGGCCGACAAATGCGTAAACTCGTTCCAAACGCCCGAATAATATTCCTGACCCAAGAATCCTCCGAAGACGTGATACAAGAAGCTCTCAGCTTTGGGGCACAGGGCTACGTTGTTAAAACTCGAGCTGGAACCGACCTGCTGCCGGCCGTGGAGGCCGTCCTTGAGGGTAAACAGTATGTCAGCAGGCTTTGAATAGTTTGTAGGGCGAGGAATCCTGCCACAGTTCGCGCGTTTATTCCGTAAATTCAACTTTGTATCCAAACATCCTATGTCGGCGCAATCTAAGCAGACTTAGGATCCCTCACGATTTTGCAGGCGTGGCAATTCGCTCTCCGAGAGCGTGAACTCTGTAAAACCGCACTTTAAGCAGACAGTCAGCTTGGGGAATAGCAGTACGGCCTGCTTGTCCAAGTCGCCTTGACCGAGAGAGTGGAGGTTAATTTCCGAACCATACTCCGCCAGTTGATCCGACCCGCATTTCTTACAAAGCATAAGGCCTCAAGGAAGATTTTCTGTGCACGATTGCAATTGTAGATTTCCCACAAGAGACGCTAGTCGAGAGATTCTTCGAATTGAACTGGCAAAAGTGACAGGCAGCTTTAGTACCGTTAGAAAGACAATTGGGCCAACGAGACGCACGAGATGCCGCTCAAAAAAGGCAGACTGCATTCCTAGGCCGATGCGCTTGCGGCTTTCTTGAGGGGTACTCTGGCTCGAATGGTTGTGCCGTGATGGGGCTGCGAATCGATAGTGAGCCGTCCCCCTACAAGCTTCACGCGCTCCGTCATGCTCACGAGACCAAGCCCTTGCGTTTTGAGCGGCCTTTCAGCGTCAAATCCAGATCCCGAATCCCTCACGATGAGGTGAATCGCTTCCGACGCACACCGTAGCTCCACATCGAAGTGCCGCACGCCGCTATGCTTAACGGCATTTTGCAATGCTTCTTGTGAGACTCGGAAGAGGCAAAGCGAAATATCCTGCGGGAGCGTGCGTGGAACCTCATCATAGGAAAAGGCGACTTCGACGTCCTGCTGCAGCGAGAACTCATGGCAGAAAGCCCTCATGGCAGTCGTGATGCCCAGATATTCCAGTTTTGAAGAATGCAATTCGTGCGACAAGGATTGGACATCCCCGGCAATATCGGAGCTGCGGTTCCGCAATTCCGCAATATGCTGAAGCATTTCCTCAGGCAAATAAGAATACTTTTGACCGAACTGTTCTAGCTCGATCGTCAGCATCGCGAGGCGCTGACTGATATCATCATGAAGCTCCCTGGCAATGCGGGCGCGTTCGTGCTCTTGTGCTTCAATCAGTTTGCTGTTCACGCCGGAGAGAGCCTCTTCAGCGAGCTTGCGGTCGGTAACATCCACACACGAGCCAATAAAGCCAGCAAACGAACCATTTGGATTGAACCTGGGCACTCCAAGATCCAGAATCCATCGATATTCACCATCGTAGCGACGCAGCCGATACTCCATCGTGAACTTCTCATGGGCATCAAAAGCCCGAACGTAGGTGTCAAGGCACCACTGCAAATCCTCGGGATGAACACCCTCCGCCCAGCCGTTTCCGAGTTCCAACTCCATGGGCCGGCCCGTGAATTCCAGCCAGGTATGATTGAAATAGGTGCACAGCCGATGTGTATCGGACATCCAGATAAGCATTGGAGCGGTATTGGCCACCAAGCGGAAACGCTCTTCGCTTTCCCGCTGCGCCTCTTCTGATCGTTTGCGCTCTGTGATATCCGCCACGATGCCAAATATCCGCAACAACTTGCCCTGTTTGTCGAACTGCGCGCGACTGTTCCTCTCGACCCAAATCAAACTACCGTCGGGGCGTAGGATCCGATAAGTGACCGCGAGGCTAGGCTTCTCAGGTGTCAGGTTGGTAAGCGTAGCGACAAGTCTTTCACGGTCATCGGGGTGAACCTTGGCCAAAATTTGCTGACCGGTTAAAGGCGTGGCCTCATCTATTCCTAGAATCTCGGTGCTCTCCGCCGAACGTACGAGAAGATCGGTCACGGCATCCCACTCATAAGCGAACATCTTTCCAGCCTGGACAGCCAGACGCAGCCGTTCTTCGCTCGTGCGCAGCGCCTTTTCGGCTCGCGTGCGCTCCGTGATGTCCGTTACGATGCCGATGATTCGCAGCAATTTGCCCTGTTGATCGAATTGCGCACGGCTATTCTTTTCCAACCAGATCAAAGTGCCGTCGGGACGCAACATGCGGTAGCTGAGCTTAATCTCGGGCTTTTCAGGGCTGACCCCGGCGCCAGCAGCTATAAATCTCTCTCGATCGTCTGGATGTACACTCTTCAAGAGTTGTTCGCCGGTGCTGGAGGTCGCATTATTTCCCCTGAGAATCTGCGCGCTCTCCGGAGAGTGTGTGAAGATATTCGTGGCTGCATCCCAGTCGCAGGTGAACATTCTTCCACCCTCGATAGCGAGTCGTAGCCGTTCTTCGCTTTTGCGAAGCTCATCTTGCGCTCGTTTGCGAGCGGTAATATCATCCACGGTTCCGCGAAGCCTGACGATGTGGCCTGCTCCATCGCGCCGCACTTCGCCTTTGGCGATGACCCATCTGGTTGTGCCGTCAGAGTGATTCATCTCAAGATCGAGTTCGTAAGGGGTTCCAGAGCGCAACGCTTCTTCGACAGCATCCCGCAGGCGGAGCCAGCTTTCGGGCGTATAAAGAGTTTCGTGCCCCTTGTAGCTGACGGCAGGCAAAGAGGGATCATGGCCATAGATCCGATAAAGTTGTTCTGACCAGGTGACCGTATCAGTTTGCAAATCCCATTGCCAACTGCCCACATTCGCCAGTCGTTGCGCTTCCGTCAGATCTGCCTCGCTCTCGCGCAATGCCTGCTCTGCGAGTTTGTGCTCCGTGACATCATGCGACATGCCTAGCATGCGCTCGGCAACGCCACTCGCCGAATAATAGAATTTCCCCTTCGCAGCCACCCAGCGGACTGTTCCGTTGGGCCAAACGACGCGGAACTCCGCCTCGTAAGGGAGATGGCTTTCTCTCGCTTTGGCTACGGCTTGGGAGACTCGATTTTGATCCTCGGGGTAAACGTACCGATGGAAGTCCTCTGGACGTCCGTCAAAGCGCTCAGCCGGAATTCCGAACATGGTTTTCAGGTCGCCGAACCAGGAATCTCTGCCGGTCTTGAGGTTCCACTCCCAGGCGACCGCTTTCCCTGATTCCATGGACAAACGTAGGCGCTCCTCGCTTTGGCCGAGCTCGTGTTGCGCAGTTTTCCGCTCTTCCACAAGAACTGCAAGAACCATAAAAGGTATGGAAGTGCAAAGTAAGAATAACTGTAGCGATAAAACGCGGTCGAGAGGGTCCGTTTCGGTGAAAGGACCGCGACCATGAATCGCACCCCAAATGGACAACAGAGCAACAACGGTTGTCGAGGCACCGACGCCAGCGGACCCAAACCGCAATGCGGCCCAGAGTAGAAATGGCACCAGAGAATAGAGGAGCGCCGGGGGATCATTTCTTCCCGGAGCTACAAACACGAGATAGCTTAACGAAACCAACGTGGAGACCAAGATAGCTGCCTCCAGGTAATGGGCTCGGGAGGCGCGCCATGACGGTCGGCCGAGGCCGAATATACCAATAATGGCGGGGGTTACCGTGAGGAACGCTAGTGCTTCCGATAGAAAGCTAAACCGCCAGCTAAGCCAAATGTTGCCGTTTAAGCCAAGGCTGCCGATGGACGAAACAATCAGCGAAGCGAGGAACACCGTACAGAACGAGTACCTGGCAAGGGCTTCCAAGCTGTCCAAACGGGGCTTGCCCTTCAAAAAATAGCTGACAGTCCAAACTGCTACAAGAATTTCAAGCGTATCCGCCAAAATGAGCCAAGCGATGGAAGAAATCGAAACACCCGCTTGCAAGTCATATACGACAAAACCTGCGAGCCCAGCCGGGAGAAGAACAGGCCAGATTTTTCGCGGAACGAGAAGGAGGATGCCGACCAAAATGGCACATCCTGGCCAAATTGGCCAAATCGTTTGGGGGATGGATATGACCAAAACCCCAGCCAGTTTCGCGGCCAAAAAGCATATTGTGGCGACCAGAAGTGCAAGCGTTCCTGTGTAGATACGAGAGTCCAGATTGGGCGTACTCCACGACAGGCGACTTGGGGAGGAACTCATGCGCACCTCGACTCTGCGAAAAATCCCCACCTAGAACTCGCCAACATCACCAACAGAGACCCGATGGCTTGGGCACGAGCGCTTCGCGAGATTAAGGATGAAGCAAGTCGCAGAGGTACAGAGCAGAGTCCTGTAAGGGATAACGCGAGACGGAGAAACCAGTCAGAGCCGCCGTTTTCACGCATTGGGACACTCTTCTTTAGAATGCGACCGCCGCCCGATCCAGGCAGGCGACGCGTTAACCACAGCGGATGCCGGGAATCATATACGTTTCCGAATTTCACCGCTACGACATAAATCCCGTGGGCATCAAGCCAGGCATGCGTCATTTGGTCTGTGCGCTCTGAGGAGGTCAAAAGAGTGCCTGTAAGTTTTAACAGTGTGCATCCAAAAATGGCCCGCGTAGGCTGGCTTAGCTCTAATGATTCTATCGCGTAGTGATTCTATCGCGCTGATCGATCATATAAAAGGGCTTAGCCTTCCAAGTAGCGCGGAGATGGATGGCAAGCTTGACCCAGCAGGCTCAATCAGCAGCCGAACACGAGGAATTGTCGGCAAACAGTGGGACGCTTCGGTCGCTGGAGAACGCATAAGTCTAGTCGGAGGAATGACTTGAGAATAAAATCACTTTTGATCTTCGCCGTCCTTGCTATCCCGGTGATCGTGGCCGCCAGCACGCCAAAATTGCTTCTGAGCTGGAAGAATCCCAACTACGCGGGGGGACAGTTTGCCAACATTCTCGTGCTGGCCCTGAATGGTCAGGCAGCGAACCGCGCGGAATTCGAGGATGAGTTGACCACGGCGATCGCGAGGCCAGGGATTCAGGCTACCCAGAGCTATGTGTTTCTACCACGTCCTAATGCGACTCCCATAGACATGAAAGATTTGAAGGAGCTGATACAGGAACAGAAGTTTGACGCGATTGTAGTCGCGCGCCTGACCAAAGCAGAGAAGAAGACCACGTACGTGCCCGGCGAGGTTTACAACCCGTACCCCCTTTATGGGGATTTTTATGGGTATTACAGCACCATGGCTCCCCTGGTTTATAGCCCTGGGTACATGGTGAAAGAGAAGCTTGCGCAAGTGGAGACAAATTTTTATTCCACGGCAAAGCCCAGCGGAGAACTTGTGTGGACGGGCACCACCAACACTTTTGATGGCAACTCGCCGATGAAAGCGATCAAAGGGCTAGTTAAGGTTGTGATCGATGGATTGGAAAAAGACAACGTCCTCAGCAAGAAACCTTGAAGGACTGGCCAAGCGCGGTATTTAAGCTGAATTTAAAAAGACCAGCCGATTCCCGTACTTGTGCCGAGTTCATTCTTTCTTGCCGTCGTGGGCGGCCTGCTATCGTAGTTATCCCAGAAGGTGAATTGCAGATAAAAATTGTTTCTTAGTTTGATCGAGAGTGAATTATTCGTAGTTATGCGAATCCGGCCAGCATCCGTCAAACCCGGAAATACTTGCACCTGAGAGTCGAATTCTCCAAAGTCGAAACGAATATAATCGTATTGCAGGCCCGCCAGAGCCTCCATGCTCTGGTTCGTCGGTTTCGCGGTCGCGGTGTCAAAGCTCTCATGAATGTACGCAACGCCTCCCAACCAGGCGAGGTTGCTGTTGGTCGTGCGCTTTAGAAATCGTCCATAGCCGCCGCCGAGGGTTGTACGCAGAGTCAAGTCTTGCTGACTGCTGTGAAGGAAATCGGCGAGACCACCGACGAAGGAATTTCTGTTCAAAAACCTGGTGATCATTCCCTGCAGATCTTCGCGATTTGTGCTGGCGGCATCGGACTGACCTCCAAACGTCGAATCGAAGGAGGTCGTGGCCGCCCAGGACGTGGCTTTATAGGTCACAGTCGAATCGGCGTTCAGAGCCGACTGATTATTTCCATTCGTGAAGCTATAACCGAAATCGACATTGCCCTTCAACTGTTTCCAAAATGTGGATTTTTGAGTGTCAATGTTCGCGATAGAAGCCGATGGGACCTGTATTTCCTCGGTAGCTTCGTGAATCAGAAAGTCATCGTTATTCGCCTTTTCACGGGAAATCTTTTCGATATTTCCCGTAAGTCTTTTGCCATTGTTGAGCACGATTTGGAAGCTGGCAGTACTTTGGACTGAATCCACTTGATTCCAATCCAGACCGATATTGCCGGACACATAGGGCATCTCGACGTACAGCAACCCATTTTGAAGGCGTTTTACTTGCCCGGTGATTCGGTCGCCGTTGCTCATCACGATGATGTCTTTTCGTATTTCGCGAGCCGAGGAACAGAGGCACGCAAAGAAAGATGCGAGGAAAAAATAGCTTGCCGCGCGAAGAAATCCGGAAATTGGAGCAGTCATTTTTTGGCTCCTGCGATTGCGATGCTTTCCATAGTACTGAAAAACCCGAAAGAGGTTGCATGCCAAGCGAGTGACAGAATCCGTGGGTCTGTAGATTTTCCGTCGGTGAGAATTGATAGGGGTTGATCCGGCGACGGCGTGCGGCTGGATTCACATCTCAGAGCGAAACATCGCGACTCTGGAAATACAGCAGTCTTCCGTATCCAATGCCAAGAATCCTGAATTCGAGTCCCCCCTGAAACTAGAGCGCTGGCTTCCAGCCGTCGCCAGGATTGTACTCCGCCATGGCTGAAGCAATGTCAGCGGTCTTTTCGCCAAGATCCTTCTGGTAGACAAGGCCGTCCGTGCCGACGATAAACGTCATGATTCCCGAATTCCTGTATTCCGCCGGATAGGCCACGAGGGCGAATCCTCCGGTCATTTGTCCGTTCACGAGGTAGTCCTTCGCACCACCTTTGGCGGTGTCTCCTTGTTTCGTGAGGAAACGGAAATAGTAGCCGTTGAACGGCTGCGGCTTTTCACCAGCGTTCGTATAACCGGCTGCTTTAGCAAAGTCTCGAACCTGCTCAAGGGGGCTTGGAGACTGGCCTGCTGCTACTGGCCAGTACAATCCATTCTGTTTGCCATCATCGCTGATGAATTTCTGAGCGTATTGTTTTGTCTTGTCGCCATCGTGAGTCTGGGCAAAGTAAGCTTGCTCTGCGTCGGCAACAGCGCTGCACGCCGCAATGGCGCTCAACTCGTCCTTACCAATACGGCGCGCAAGAATTTCGTCCTTCCCTGCTGCCGTGTCAAAAACCCACTGGCCCGAAGGATTCTTCCCCAATGGTATAGGAAACGGAAAATTGTCTGCCCCAACGTAGAGCATTTCGCCGCCTACCTTGATTTCACGCCACCGATGCATTTGCTCATACGCGGCCACAAACTCTTGGAGTGAGTCCTTGTCCTTTACCGCGTCTCCCGAAAACAAGACGCCACGGGAGTCGGGACCGAAAATCGCAAGTATGGCACTTTGGTCGCCGGCCTTAGCCGCTGCCAAAAAAGCGTCTCCCGCTTCGGCTGGAGAGTTGAAGGTCTTTTGCTCAATTTTGGGGCTCTCCGCCTTGCCACAAGAGACGAGCAAACAAACTGCTAAGAACAAAGCTGCGAAGATCGCGAAATGAGAAGCCAAAACTTTTTGGTCCCGCGCTACTTGCGACATATGACGTTCTCCAAGGCTGGATTTCGTTGTACTCCGCGAACAGAATTTCGCTGACATTATCATTATCGCCGCCCGCCGAATCCACCACCACCGAATCGGCCGCCCCCACCGCCAAAGCGCCCACCACCGAATCCGCTGGAGCCCATGCTTCCCCAGCCTCGGCTACTTTCGGCTCGCGAGGACCAACCGCTCGAACCACCAAATCCGCCGGAATGTCCGCTCATTCCGCTGAAAGCGTCTGAGCTCCCGCCGCCATGTGACCAGGAGTTCGACGATGCTGAACGATCGGTGTTGACGTTCACATTCTTGTTATAGGTGTTGCCGCTATTTTTGTAGTTGTTTCCGTTCTGTGCGTAAGATTTGTTGTTGTACCCGCTGTTGTAGTTGCTGTGGTTGTAGTCGTTGTTGTAGCCGTAGCTGTTGTGGTAGCCACCGTTGTAGTAGCCGCCGTGCCAGGCGGTGTTTCCGTAGTACGCCCCGCCGTGGTAAACCACTGCGGTGCCGTGCCATCCGCAGTTCCAACTGCTGTACCCCCAACCGCAGCATCCGCCGCTCATCATTGCTCCGACGGCAATTCCGGCGCCGAACCCAATAATCGCCGCGGCAGCGACATCACCACCCGTATACCCCGGGGTTACATAAGGCGTGCCATAGATAACCGCCGGGTTGTACTCCGGCACATACACAACTTGTGGATTGGCCGGTTGGATGACGATCACTTGGGGCGACTGTTGCACGACTGTCACTTGGGACGTGGACTTAAGATTGCCGGCAGCCTGGGCTTTCGCGCGCAAGGCCTGAACCGCCGTCATGACCGCAGCTTGTTGGTTGTGAAAGGCTTCTCCTAGTGAAGAAGTCCAAGTGAGATTGTGTGCCAGATTGGCGAGAACCGAAGGAAATTGCGTGAGCGCCTTAACGCTAGGATCCCACGTTTGTTTGTCTACGGCCTGCATCAACGCACTGCCCGTCAGGGTCGTGTTCTGCGTCATCCAGTATTCAGCGATTGCAACCTGATCAGGAAATGTCGACGCCGTAAGAATCTGGGCCACCAGCGCGTCCGGATAAAGCGCGATGGGCGCCACCAGGGACTGGAGTTCAGTGTCCGTCAACGGAGCTCCTTCCGTGGGAGCGCCAGAATTGGCCGCCGGAGCGGCGCCTGAGTCTTGGAATCCATACAGAATCTGTGACGACGTTAGAGCAAACACAAAACTAAGCAGGACTACAAATGTTTGCCTGATTTTTTCTGCAATCATTGGAAACACTCCATGTCGATTTGACTGCGTCTATCCGACTTTCCAAAAGCTTTGTGTTTACGCCGACACTTCATTTCAAACTGTTTCTGATCAACGCCACTATCGTTTGCAACCTGTGTCCACACTGCGGGGCGACCCGCACAAACTCATTGATACTGTGACAGGCGGGCATGGGGAAACTGTCAAAAGTGACACCCTCTTGTATTTCACCGAGATGAAGCGATAGAAGGAATTCCTCTGAGAATTTGGTGTTACATCGCGCTTAAGAAAGCCAGCGGCGGGAGGGAAAGCGAGAAGTTCTACCCTGCATTCTTCCTGATCTTGCGGGCAGGCTTCCACCCATGCGGGCGTCAGAAGAGAAATGACTTCCTGCACCCTCCATTTTCCAACACTCTAACCGACCCATGTTCGACGGCTCATCGAGGGTGCGAGGTATCGTCCCGCTTTTCATAAATAGCTGATAGGCGTCCGTTCCATCACGAATCGCCACTAAAGAAAGAAATATTTTAGTTATCTGACTGAATGCCTGCCCGCAACTTTTCCATCACCTGATCAATTCCGAAGCTGGCCGGTGTCTGGCGTGGCGGGAATTCCCTGAACGTCATTAGGAACTGCCCGACGAACGCCTGTGCCGGAACAAGTATGTAAACGCGGTCAATCATCCAATGGTCGTAGTCAGAAGCCTCGTAAGAGGCTCTCTCATAGGGATCGGCACGGAGGTCTTCGATCAAAGGCACACGTAGAGGGATTAAAGGATTGCCCCAAACGCCGAATCCGTGTTCACGCTGTTCCAGGAAAACGAGTTTCCATTTTTCGTACCTGAGTCCGGCGAAATCACCGTCGTCGGTCCAGTAGAAGAACTCTTTGCGCGGCCCAGGTGCCTTACCAGCCAGCATATCCATAAGGTTGTAGCCATCCAGATGAACTTTGAAGGTCTTCCCATTAGATTGGTATCCCTTGAGTAGCTTCTGGACAACATCCGGTTCGCCTGCGGCCGCCAGAAGCGTTGCAGCCCAATCCTCATGCGCGCAAATATCGTTGATGATAGTCCCCGGCTTGATCAGGCCTGGCCAGCGAACGATCATTGGCACCCGGTAGCCACCTTCCCAGTTCGTATTTTTCTCGCCGCGAAATGGCGTGGTGCCACCATCGGGCCAAGAGAATGTCTCCGCGCCGTTATCGGTGGTAATGATGACGATGGTGTTGTCGGCGATTCCCAAATCGTCCAGCTTCTTGAGTAGCACGCCAATGTTGTCGTCGAACTCCGTCATGCCCGCGCCGTAAAGACCCTTTTCCGCAACCATGGCCTGATATTTTGGCTGAAGGTGCGTCCAGATGTGCATCCGCGTGGTGTTGTGCCAGATGAAGAACGGTTTGCCTGCTTTCACAGAGTTATCGATATCCGCCAGCGTCTCGGCGAGAAATTCTTCATCGGCAGTTTCCATGCGCTGTTTGGAAAGAGGACCGGTGTCTTGGCAAGTCTGCTTGCCCCACGGACCAAAACGGGGATCAGGCGGTGCGGGATTTTCCGTGCCTGTGGCTACGCACTTGTACACGCCACGCGGCCCAAACTTCGCCATGAATGCTGGGTTCTTGGGATAGTCCACGTTCTCGGGCTCTTCTTCGGCATTCAGGTGATAAAAGTTGCCAAAAAACTTATCAAACCCGTGCACCGTAGGGAGAAATTCATTTCGATCGCCCAGATGGTTTTTGCCGTTCTGAAAGGTCATGTAGCCTTGTCCCTTCAGCAAATCAGCAATAGTAGGATCCTGCGCGCGCAAGCCAAGATCAGCGCCGGGCAGTCCAACTTTCAATAGTCCTGTGCGGAATGGACTCTGTCCGGTGATAAACGCCGCCCGGCCAGCGGTGCAGCTCTGTTGCGCGTAATAGTCGGTGAAGATCGCACCTTGTTTTGCTACGCCGTCGATATTGGGTGTTTTGTATCCCATCATGCCCATGTTGTAGGCGCTGATGTTGGAGTAACCGATATCGTCGCCAAAGATGACAAGAATATTTGGTTTCTTAGCCTGCGCTGAAGCAGGAAGCGGCGCGCTTAATCCAATGACTGCAAGAAATACTGCAACAACGATACCTTGCTTCCTTATGCGCTTCATTAAATTCTCCCTTGTACTTCATTTCCTGAGAACAAAAACAATACGCGAAATCCTGCGAAGAACGGCGCGACGAATCCCCTACACACTTGCTAATGTCGCGTCGAGAGAACCCGCGACGAAACTGTCAAAACTGACATGCGCTTGCTGCCAGAGCGCAGCACTCATGAAAATGCATCGAAAAAGTCACGGTAACGCGGCTCAAGATAGGTGTCATTAGGACGAAGCGAGGAAAACAAACCGACGATCAACGAGTGCTTCTTTTACGGCCATAACCAAGTCACTCTCCAAAACAAGTTTCAAACAATTCTATGCTTCACGGCATAGCGTACAAGTTCGGCGCTCGTTTTGATCTGCAGGATTTCCATAACGCGATATTTGTGCGAAGCGACGGTGCGCATGGTGATATGCAGCAAGTCCGCAATCTCTTTCATCGAGCGTCCTTCTGCCAACAGCTGAATCACCTGGCGTTGCCGTGCCGTCGGCTGTGGCGCTTGCTCGCGAGTTTCGGGATCAAGCAATGAAATATTCGCCAAGCCCCCCGCGATACAGGGCGTTACATAGGTCTTCCCTTTCAGGACATCGGAGATTGCGATGGTAAGCTCCAACGCGGCCCCCTGTTTGAGCAAATAAGCGGATGCTCCGGCGCGAAAGGCTTCACCCACGAGGTACGGGTCTTCATTCATTGTCAGGAAAACCAATTTCGCTGCGGGAAGATTGTTTCGCAACTGGCGGCCGGCGTCGAGGCCGTTCAAAAGAGGCATGGCAATGTCGAGTACAACGACGTCGGGCCGTAATCTCTCGGCAGCATTCAAGAGTGCGAGTCCATCGCCGACCGAACCTACAACATCATATTCGACTTCCAACACTTTTTTGAGCGCTTCGACCAACATCAAATGGTCATCAGCAAGCAATACACGAGTGCGACCCAAACTTCACCTCCCCGCGAACACGGTCGCTGTCTTTGCCCCGTGGGACGATTTTGCTGGGGGCATTTCAGCCAGAGCCTTTGTTCTCTTGCCGGCAGCAAACTAAACTGCGAGCCGGTCGGCCCAAGTCGAAGTCGTTCGCGAATATCTGTGACCCGGTTCCCGCATCCCTACTCAGAAAGTTAGGTTCAAAACTCAAGTTATTGTCCCTGCTCTACAAAAAGAATCCGCACGAAAGCGTCCAACTTAGCTGCCTCCTGTTCAGCGCGATACTGTCATTAGTAACAGAGCGTCGGATGCGCCACGAATAGACCCGGGCGAATCGAATGTATGGGGGTGACCCGGGGGTTGACTCAATACGATTTCGATCTGGCCCAAAATCGGAGGGGGATCCGGCAACATCTGAGAGAAAGCAAAGGCAAAGAGCGCCTCGCTATCGGAGGGAGGTTGGTCTCTCAAGCCGGATCCCCTGTCGGTTCAAGTAAGCCGACAGTAGCCCTCTCGCTCACCCGCGTAAACTGTCAAAAATACCAGTCGACAGCGAAAAAAAGCCTTTATCGGCTCCGAATTGCCTGGCAAAGGATTGAGACCATCCGGCATGCCTGCGCGCAAGCTAGTAGCTCGACGGATCAGAATCGCGTGTCTTGATTTGCAATTCCTCGCAATCACGCCTCCGACTCGAAAAATAGAAGATTGCTAGGGCGTGTATTGCAACTCTGAACGACACTCTCGAACCGGTTCAAACGAATAACGGCGAGTCGCAAAATCGTTTGATTTCTTGTAGAACCAGCAAGGTTTCTCGGAACTGACACCACTTTCCGAAAATCTGTCCTACTCCGTGTACCGAATCAAGAGCACGCCTAGAACTATCAACAATGTCGGCCAGATGTACTTAAAGATTTGCTTCCACCTTGAGGGTGTCTCGGCTAACCCATTCGTCAGAGCGATTCCAAACCCCGTCGATGCGAACCAAAAATGCTCCTTTTGAATGTGTTCCATGGTTTCCATGGCCCCGGGAGCGTTCATGTTCCCGCCATGCACATGAAACAGAAGAAGAACGGCTCCAGCCATGCCCACTACCGGAAAAAACCATGCAGTCCACGCGGCCTTGAATCGGCCACGTGTCCTCTCGAACTCGACATACCCCAAAGCCAGAAGGATGACAGCGAAGGTCTTGTGTTGAAGATCCTCCAAGTTGTGAGTGATCGCATACCATGGCGTTTGAGGGCCAAAAGGCCAGATTTCCGTGTCGCTGAAAATAAGGAGAAAAATTCCCGCCGCCAGAAAGCACACCGGCCACGCGTACCGCAGAAGGGGCCAACGCTTCGCGAGTTTGTCCTCGCCAAGAATAAAAAGGCCAGCGAGAACCACAAAGAGTCCTGCCAAGTGGTGATTGAACTCACTCTCGCGTTTGTCCGCAAGGCGCTTCGCCACCACTGCGGGGTCCTCCGGACCTATTGGCGCCTGCATATCCGCATGATTCATTCCCGGCATGTCCTTCATATCGGGCTTTTCCTGCTGGTTAGACCACGCTGGAAATTCTATGGAAATCAAGAACAAGACAAAAAGCAAACTCATCAGCGCGAGTTTGCAAATTCTTTGAAAAGCGGGAACCTGAATGGGCAACACTTCATTCTCCTCCGTTATTTTGTCCGGCGCAGTTTCATCCCACCAACAGCTAGAGAATCTTTACTTTCCAACCCCAGAGTCGATGGGCCTCCAGTCGCTGTTATAAAGATGCACGCAGTCAGGGAGTTTGTGCATCATAAATATACAAAAAAAGAGACTGCGGTCCGGACCCCCGTTTGGTTGTCCTTCCGCAGTCCCCAACAGCTTACGATGATTCGCAACTACAGCTTCCACTAGAACCGGAAGCTTATACCGGCCTGGTATCGGAAATTGCTCTGATTGTTGTTGCCACCCGTAAAGCCGGTGCCGAACCGTGTCAGGAGATAATCAAACTCGACCGGCCGAATGGAAATCGCTTTGGTAAGCGGAACATCAAGGCCACCGCCAATGATAAAGTCAAAGGCGTTGTTGCTGGGCGACTTACTCGCAGATAGGCAGCCCGGCACACCCGAACAAGACGTGAAGAGGTTCCCGTAGAAATTGGAATGAGCTCCGCCGAACATCACTTCTGCGAACGGCTCGAAGTGACGCATGCGGTATTTAAAGATCGGACCAACGTTGTAGGTGAACAGATTCCCTGAAGCAGTAACCAAGCAGTTACCGGCGCCAGGGCACACAGGTGTTCCGCCAGCTATAACGAGGTTGTGTTGGAAGCTGCCATAGCCTTCAAACTCCGCCTCGACTCCGATGTACTTGCTGAAGTAAAAAGCACCACTACCACCGCCTCCATTCAAAGAGAACGTTCCGATGATGTTGTTGTTCTGCGGGTTGGCATGGACGTAGGAATAATCCGCCGTGACTTCTACCTTCGGGTAATCCTGGGCATACGCCCCGGTTCCGAACAGCAGAACAATTCCCAAAATAATCGCGCTTCTGATCTTCATTTCTTTCTCCTCATTTCTAGATTTTTATTCGAGCACTCAATTTAAAGCCACGCTCCCACTCCCGCAGCGGCCTGAAAAGCCAGCCGGGAGTCCCACCTTCGGATCAGCCTCGACGCGCCTATGGAGGTTGCGATTTTGCATCCACAGGCGCTTCACTCTTTGCTCCTCTGGCCCTTCTCATAAAGCCCGTCTGATCCGACGACCCAGAAGAGAAACCAGAAAGGACGTCTTGCAGTTCCCTTCTCGAGCGAGCCCGCCTCTTCGCGGATTCTCCGTTTCTCCTCACTCGCTAACATAGGGCTAGCGCGAATGCTCTGGAACTGTCAAAAGTGACACTCCTGATTGATTTCGCTCAAATTCCGATCTGCGCTAAACAAAAATTCCGCGTAACTTTTTTTAGATTCGGAAATAACGATATAGGTTGGACGGCTTGCGCGAGTCTTTAGAAAGCAACAAACCTTCAGTGACGGACGAATAATCGGAAAATATTATTGCGCGACTCGGAGGAGCCGCCAGATGTCCAAAAAACCGGGCCCGCAAAATAAAAACGTCGCTTGTTTAAGAAAGAAGGCCACAAATTAATTAAATTAAAATCGCATTCGGGCAACCGGCCTGCGAAAGACCTCTCGGATAAGAATTGCTCTCTTCCCCCCTGTTAGTTTTGACAGTGTCAAGAATCGAACTCCGACGCTATAAAAATGTGACTCGGAGAATTGAAAAGCTTGCAACGTGAGCATACGGAGCGCGCAGATAGCGTCGGTCCGCACTTCCCTGCGAACAAAACGTTGAAAAGGTATTAACAACCATGACCAAAAAACCGTTTCGAAAAAACTTTCGCGCAAGAGTAGGTCAGAGTCTCGTGGCAATTCTCTGTGTGCTGGCGCTCGCACCCGGCGATCCAGCGATCTATGCTCAGCCGACGGCACCGCAAAATGCGCCAGCGGATCAAGCGGCACCAACTATTCCTGCTGGACAGTTGGATGCTCTGGTCGCTCCCGTGGCGCTGTATCCGGACCCACTACTGACGCAAGTGCTCGTGGCTTCGACTTACCCGATCGAGATTATCCAACTGCAGCAATGGCTCCAGAAGAACAGCGGGCTTACAGGCGATGCTTTGACGAACGCCGTGGAGAAACAGGACTGGGACCCTAGTATTCAGGCCATGTCCGTTTTTCCGGATTTGGTCAAGCGCCTGTCCGATGACATTAAGTGGACCACGGATCTTGGAAACGCCTTCCTCGCGCAACAGTCGGATGTAATGGACGCAGTGCAACGCATGCGTACGAAGGCGATGGATGCCGGGAAACTAAAATCCAATGAGCAGATGAAAGTAGAAACGCAAACGGTCGAAACCAAGACCGTGGTGGTTATTCAACCGGCGAACCCACAGATTGTTTATGTCCCCACCTACAACCCCGTGGTCGTTTATGGACCTCCTGTTTATATGTATCCGTACCCTCCGATTTATTACCCTCCACCCTCGTATTACGCGGCCGGTGTTTGGTTTGCGTTCGGAGTCGGCATTGCCGTGGGGTCGTATTATCGCGGCGGATGGGGCTACAACTGCGGATGGGGGCGGCACACGACGATTATCGTCAACAACAACAACAGGTACGTCAAACACTACAACAACACAAACATAAACGTAAATCGCAACACCAACATCAACAACAACATCAATCGAAACGGAAACAGCAACTGGCAACATAACGCCCAGCACAGAGGCGGCACACCCTATTCAAATCAGAATGTGGCCAAACAATATGGCGGCACAGCTCGCGGGGATTCCATGTCCACGCGACAGGCGAATGCGCGGCAGCAGCAAGGCTCGAACAACCGGCCGCAGACTGGCGCGGTCAACCAAGGCGCTGCCGCGGGAAATCGAGGCGGCGCGAATGCGGGTGGCACGGGCGCGAATGCAGCAAACCGTCTGGGTTCGAATGCCGGCGCAGGCGCGGGCAATGAGGGCGCGAACCGCAGCGGCTCGGGGAACAATATTGGTAACCGACAGGTTCCGAAAACCGACGCGTCGAGGAACACCAGCGCGTTCGGAGGATCCTCGAGCAGAGCCACCACTCAAGCAAACAGCGCGCGAGGTGCATCCAGCTTGGGAGCTTCCCGTCCTAGTGGCGGAGCCACACGTTCCGGTGGCGGTGCACGCCCGCGTTGATCGAGCTATGAACAAAAGGAAAAATATATGAACTCCAAGAAAACGAATATTCTCTCCGCCAAGGTTTTCTGTATGAAAGCAAGTATCGCCGCATGCTGCGTGCTGGCAATCGCTCTATCCGTTGTACCTCTGGCGACAGCAGCAACAACTAACACACCGCCCGTGCAGCAGAAGACCTTTGACACAGCGCAGCAGGCCGCGGATACCATGATTCAGGCGGTGAAAAATGACGATGTGCCCGCTCTGCTGGAGATTTTCGGACCTGCTGGCAAGGATTTTGTCTCAACCGGAGACAATGTCCAGGACAAGAACTCGCGCGCCGAGTTTGCCGCGCTGGCTCAACAGAAAATGAGCGTGGAAATCGATCCTCATAACCCGAACCGCGCGATCCTCTCCGTCGGCAACGAGGACTGGCCCACGCCGGTGCCAATCGTGAAACAGGCGGGAAAATGGCATTTCGATTCGCAGGCCGGACGCACCGAGATTCTAGACCGCCGCATCGGGGCGAACGAACTGGATGCCATCACCATTTGTCGCGGCTACGCGGAAGCGCAGAAAGAGTACGCGTCGGTAATACACGATGACAGCGGACTGAACCAGTACGCACAACGCATCATCAGCACGACTCGAAAACACGATGGACTCGCCTGGAAGAATCCTGATGGCACCGAAGGTGGTCCGATCGCAGCACCAGTGGCCAAGGCCATAGAGGAAGGCTACACAAGCAAGTCCGGGCCATATCACGGTTACTATTTCAAGACTTTGAAGGGTCAAGGTCCTGCGGCGCCATTGGGCCAGCTCGACTATGTTGTCGGCGGGGCCATGATAGGCGGCTTTGCGTTGGTTGCATGGCCTGCAGAATACCGTGTCTCTGGCGTGGAGACCTTCATCGTTAGCTACGACGGCACCGTTTATCAGAAAGACTTGGGACCGGATACTGCCAAAATCGCTTCGGCGATGGAGCGCTACAACCCGGACAAAACCTGGAATCGCACAAGTGACGTGGAGTAGATACTCGCCACACCTGCATTGTGAGAAGAGCTATTTGAATTTTAAATCGTCTAGATGGTCTTGAAATTGTCCGTTGTTCCGGACAAGCTCATCCCATGACTGCGCTCGCCAGTTATCTCTTCTTCGCCTCGGCATCTCCCGCGGCAGGGTCTCACGCCGATCCCGCTGCCCCGATTCTGATCGCGCTTGTCGCGATGTCATTTGCGGCCGCTATCGGCGGACGCGTTATGCAGCGATTCGGACAGGCAGCCGTTCTTGGCGAACTCCTCATTGGAGTGCTCGTAGGTAATCTCGGCTATCTTTATCACCAGCCCGCAATTACGATCATTCGCGAAGGCGACTCGATTTCGAAGATTGAACAAATTGCGCTCCTTCAACAAATGAGTGTTGGTGAAGCGACTCGGCAGATACTTCCCGCCGGACCTCACACCGAAGAAATTGCCGGAATTCTGGAAGGCCCACGCGGGCTGAAAGTCCTTGCCATCTATTCCTTCCTGGACCAGTTGTCCCGCATCGCGATTATCATTCTGCTCTTTCTGGTTGGACTCGAAACCAGCCTGAAAGAAATGCGCGCGGTTGGGTGGAGTGCTTCGCTCGTCGGGGTTCTTGGCGTCATCTTGCCACTCGGGTTGGGGCTGCTGGTCACAACCATCCTCCTGCCCGCTTCAAACTTTGGCGCGCACTTATTTATTGGAGGAGTTTTGACAGCCACGAGCGTTGGAATCACGGCTCGCGTGCTTCGAGACCTGGGACAAATGGATCGGCCGGAGTCGAAGATTATCCTGGGCGCTGCTGTAATCGATGACGTCCTCGGTCTTCTGGTGCTCGCAATCGTCACTGCGCTGATTGTTCAAGGCTCCGTTAGCCTGGTCAATATTTTCGGAATCACCCTTAAGGCAGTTTTGTTTCTGGCGGGGTCCATCGGAATCGGAATGTGGGTAACACCGATGATCGTAAGGCGGCTCGCACGGCTTCAGATTGAAAATGTGAAACTCATCTTTGGTGTCGGCTTCGCATTTGTGCTCTCCTGGCTGGCAAATCTTGCCGGCCTGGCAACCATTATTGGCGCGTTTGCGGCAGGATTGATCCTTGAACGCTTCTTTGACAAAGAGCTCGGCGGGTTTTCCCTGCGCGACATGCTTTCCCCAGTCGAATCTCTGATCGTCCCCATATTCTTCATTTTAATGGGACTGCAAGTAAAACTCGAAGCCTTTAACAATTTATCCGTAGTCATTCTCGCTGCAGCGCTGACAGCCGTAGCGATCGGTGGGAAAATATTTTCGGGGTTTGCGGCTGGCCGCGGCCTCAAGCGGCTCGCCATCGGCATAGGCATGATGCCACGCGGAGAAGTCGGCTTAATCTTTGCCGGCATTGGACGGGGATTGGGTGTTGTCAGCGACTCCATCTTCGCATCGATCGTCATCATGGTGATCATCACAACCATGCTCACCCCGCCGCTCCTGAAGCTAACCCTCGCCCGGGGCACGCCGAAAGCAATTGGCGACCCCGCCTAGCCGCAAAACAGACATGTGCCCGCCTGTTAGTTTTGACAGTTATGACGTAATCTCTTCCAGAATAGTCTTTGAGGACTTGGAGTTCTCCTTTATACAACGGCCTGCACTGGCGATCCTTTGGAGCACCAGTCTAGGCCGCGATGGATGAGATTGAGCACTCAGTCGCTAAGGTGCGATTAGGGGCATAATGGTCGAAACGGCAGTTAATGAGTGAGAGTCAGCAGTCACAGCATAATGTGGCGTAGAAACTTATATATTCTGAGGATGGATAAAACGATGAAATCGATTCGGGCAATTACGGCGTGCATCATCTTCGGAGCCATGAGTGTGATGGCTCTGGCGCAAACACCCCAGGAAATACCGGCTTCCAGCCTCATAAGTAAGTCCACCGTGGCGATCGGCTTCACGGTCGGCGGCGGCGCCACGAAAGTGGACATGACGGGCACTTCGGTCATGCCTCAGGCCAATGGTGAAGCAAAGGTTCAAGCCCGGGCGAATGCGGGTCTCACGAATATCGAGTTATCGGTCAAGAACATGACGCCGCCTTCCAACATCGGAGCCGAATATCTTACCTTTGTGCTTTGGGCTGTCACACCGGACGGGCGCACCGGCAACTTAGGAGAGATTCTCCTCAACAAAAATGGCGAGGGTAAGCTGACAGCCACCACGCCGGCCCAAACATTTTCCATGATTATTACCGCGGAACCTTATTTTGCTGTTCGCGTGCCCAGCGAGGTCGTAGTCCTGGAAATGGAGACGCGCAAAAACACCAAGGGCAAGCTCTTCCCTATCACTTCGTACCAGCTGATGAAGCGCAGTCAGTACGCAAAGCTGGGCAATCCGCTGGCGCTGACGCCCGATCCTCGCGTGCCCCTGGAAATGTATGAAGCGCGCAATGCCGTTGAAATCGCAAAAGATCGCGGAGCCGCCGAGTATGCGCCAGATATTTTTTCCAAAGCTCAGGCGAGCCTCCAAATGGCGGAAAACGCTCTCACAAGCAATGCCGACAAAAAGCAAATCATCTCTACCGCAAAGCAGGCCGTGCAATTCGCGGAGGATGCGCGTGCATTTTCCGCAGAACGTCAGGATCAACTGCGCATAGCGGCGGAAAAGCAAGCCGCGGCCGACAAGGCCCGTTCGCAAGCGGAAGCCACGGCCGCTGCCCAAGCTGCAGCAGCCAAAGCAAAGGCCGATGAAGAGGCCAAACGCCAAGCCGAACTCGCGGCCGCCAAGCAAGCCCAGATGCAGGCTGAGGCAGATGCAGCCGCGATGAAAGCGAAAGCGGAGGCCGACGCTTTGAAGGCAAAGGAAGACGCCGCCCGAGCGGAAGCCGAACGCGCACGTCAGGCCGCAGCAGACCTGCGTGCCCAACTGCTCGAACAGTTCAATCGGGTGCTGCCGACGATAGACACGCCGCGCGGCCTGCAGGTCAACATGGGCGACGTTCTTTTCGACACGGGAAAGTTCAACCTGAGAATGCCGGCGCAGTTGGGACTGGCGAAACTGTCGGGTATCGTCCTGTCCCATCCAGGTCTCAAACTCGCTGTCGAAGGTTACACAGATACCACGGGAACAGCGGCGTTCAATCAAACTCTGTCCGAGCAGCGGGCCAATGCGGTTCGTGATTATCTCATCCAGCAGGGCCTCGACGCGGGCACGATAACGGCACAGGGCTTTGGCCCGGCTAATCCGGTGGCCAGCAATGATACCCCTCAGGGTCGCCAACAGAATCGCCGTGTAGAAATCATCATCTCCGGCGAGGTGATCGGCACGAAGATTGGCGGTTCTGCTTCGTCGCAATAAGAGTAGCTTCCGAGGGTCCTGGCTCTAAGAATAAGCGGCGGGGCACTCGAGCTGCGTATTTACCACCGGTGGTGCCTTCACATCCTGAGGCTCGCTGCAGCGAGTCCATGCCTCCGCCAATAGGCTGGATCGATCGATAGATCATAGACTGGCTACGATTCCATCTGTCCGTATATCCACCCGCTGACACTCAATGGGCCCGGCTTAGAGGGTTGTTGGGAGAGCATTTTCAGGGATGGGCGAATCAATCTCGTTCGTAAAGCGAGATAGGGTCAGTAGAACTAACCTTGTTCCCAAACTTAGTCGAGTTCGTTCCCAATCTCTTGCTGGAGTTCTACCGAGGTGACCTCGAGGATCGCGGCGCCGGCAGCGTACACAAGTAATGATCGGACATACCAGATGGATTCTTCGGCGAGCCTAGCTCTTCACTTGCTCGGCTCGCCCCCTGCAGTTGCCGCGCAAGTTGCGGCTTAGTTCTTCGGCCACTGCTTGAACATTTTCGTTACAGCGTTTCCGACCGCTTTCTGGTTTTTGTCGCCATTGTTGCTCAACGTATCCTGCGCAATTCCGCGCCAAATCAATGACTGCGTCTTTACCGCATGCAAGTCGACGATTAGAGTGCCTTCCACGTTCTGTTGGGGCGTGATTCCACCCATTCCCCCGCCAATCCCGCGCATGCCCCAGGCGCTCCAGGAGGTTTGTTGCCTTAATCCTCCGCTCACCACAAGGAGCAGATCGGGGTTCTGATTCTCTTGCACCAACTGGAATCCCTTGCCCTGCATGGCAGCATTAATGTCCTGCTGCGCCACTTGCGCCAGGATCGAGTTTTGAATCTGGTTGGCGTTGTTAGACGCCCATGCGTAGGTGTGGTACTGAGAAAAACTGGCGCTGTGGTCGTAGTTGACCGAAACCTGCTGGCCGACCGCAATGGTGGATGTAATGCACAGCAGCAACGCGCACAACACAAATTTAGTCTTCATAATCGTTATCCCTTTCGTATTCCGAATACGCTTCCAGCTTTGGGTCTGGCAGCGATCTTCCTTGCCTCACAGCTCTCCGATATGTCCCGCGGCCTCGCGGTCCCTGAAAATCCGTCACTTGGCGACTGGTTCGAGCTCCGGGTGCACCGGGGTGAGCCGGTCTCGGACATCTTCGGCAGTCTGCGGGATAGCGAAGCTCTCACTTCGCCGCGAACTTCCGCCGCGACGCCTGGCGGTTACCAGCTTCTGCACTTCGGCGCGTGGCAGCAGGTGCGCTCCGCCGAGCAATTCCGCCGTGAGCATCACCTTGGCAAATTGCTCCACCGTTTCCATGCGCTGGTACGCGGTTTCGATATCCGGGCCGCACGTTACGACACCGTGATTTTCTAGCAAAATGGCATCGTATTCATCCACAAGCGGTTCAAGCCCCGCGCAAACTTCCCAGGTGCCAGGCGTTCCATAGGAAGCCAGAGGAATTTTGCCAAGTCCTACGATCACTTCTGGCAGTACCGGAGCTTCTAATGGTCGCCTGGCGGCAGCGAATCCCGTCGCCGTCGGAGGGTGGGCATGGCAAATGGCATGTACGTCTGGCCGGGAACGGTAGAAGAAAAGATGCATCAACATCTCGGAAGAGGGACGCCCCGCTCCACGGACAATCTCGCCGCTCAGGTCCGTCACCAGCAGGTCTTCCATCGCCAGCCGCCCCTTGCACTTGCCAGAAGGCGTCACAAGAATGCGCCGCTCATCCAGCCTCACGGAAAGATTGCCTTCGTTCGCGACTAGGAGCCCCTTCGAATACATCCAGCGCCCGACCCTGCATATCTGCTTACGGTATTGTTTCTCTGCACTTAGCGTGATTGGCTGGCAAACTTCTGAGAACTCGCTGGTCATCAAAGGGTACCTTGCACGTGCGACGATTGAACTCATTTCTGAAGCTAGCGGACCCAGTTAAGCTTCGTAACTGTCAGTTCTTACAGAGCAATCCTTGCATGCGAAGACCTCGAGCCGCCAAAGTTTGGATTCCTCGAATGCCTGAGACTTTGCCCGAGGAACGCTCGCTAGCGGGCCGAAGGGTTTGGGCGAGCCGGTATCATTCACCCCGACACGTCCTGGCAGTACCAATTTTGGCCTCTGATAAAACTGACACTTGCCTACCCCTGTGGCGAAACCTACTATGCGCGTGTTCGGACGAGTGGCGGGACCATCAACCGCCTGCCTTCCACACCGATCCGGATTGCAGGGCTGCGAAATGAGCAGTCGATTGGTGTCAAGACATGCGAAACAAAAATCATCGAACCACAGTCGGACGCTTGATCTGGCAGATGGGCATGGTGCTCGTACTGGCCTTGTCTCTCCTCGTCGCATTGGCGCTAATGAAGAGGGTCTATATGGTGCAGGAGGCTCTCGTCGTCATGCTCGTGACCGCCCTGTTGGTCGCAGCCATACTGTTTCTACTAGTCTGCTTCGTACTGTTTCAAGCAGCCATACGCCGAACCATTCTGTGGACGATAGCTGTCGTACCAAGCCTGGCTAGATTTAGCCACCGCCAAGTGGCTTCTCCTAATCCGATAATCCCTCCGCCCCTTCACCGCTGAATCTCGGGACGAAAGCAACTGAGGACGACCGCATTTGGCTGCCCTTCCGCTTGCCTCCGCTTATCATTACGGTACGTTGTCTTAAGAATCGAGCCCAGCCGACTTACCGTTCTACTGAGTTGAGTGCTGACCTTGGAGTCGGGCTTCCGAACTTTTTCCCCAATAAACTGTTACTTTTGCCAGTTAAAACTGCCCAGCATCTCGTGCGAGTGTAGACGCACGGGGTGAGAACTCAGTGACCAAGAAATGGTCTGCACTGGCCTTGAGCTTGTCAGGAACGATTGCATTCACGTGCGGATTGCTCCTCCCGAGCTTCGGCTCCGGGCCCCGGTGTCTGGTGAACATCATGGAGCGAAATTAAACCAAGTGGTGAAAAACCGTGAAAAGCCTCGCACAGTACATGCAGCCTGAAGAACCGCTCATCACCAGAGCCCGCCAGGGCAACTCGGAGGCATTCTCCGAGCTAGTTCAGATGCACTCACGGCGTATCTACAGTGTATCGCTCAGAATTCTAAAAAATCACGCGGACGCCGAGGACAATCTGCAAGACGTGCTTTGCAAAGTGTATAAGAACATCCGCCGGTTCCAAGGCCGCTCCCGCTTCTCCACCTGGCTTGTTCGCATCACCATCAACGAAGCCTTAATGAAGATCCGCAAAGAAAACTTCGCGCGTGCCGCGGGACAAACAGACCTGCCTACAGAAGTCAGCGAAAACAATATTGTTCTGGATATTCGGGATGGATGCCCTGATCCGGAGCGCCAATACATCGCTGGCGACCTCACCGAGAAAGCATTTCAGGGACTGCATCCGTCGCTCAGGCAAACATTCATTCTTCATAAAGGCGAAGGATGGACGCATGGCGAACTGGCAGCTTCCATGGGAATTGCCGTCGCGACTGTTAAGTCGCGTATTTTCCGCACTCGCGCGCGAATGCAAAACCACCTGCAGTCACTTTGCTGAATGTAATTTCACGAACTACTGCCACAGTGTTACTTCTTATCCTCCTTCTGATAGGCAGAGACTAGCCGCGCCACGGTAATCGCAATATAGAGGACACCCGTCGTCGCTTCCAATGCGGCAACCAGTCGCGCTGGCGGCGTGACTGGCACTATATCTCCATATCCCAAAGTAGTCAGAGTGATAAGGCTCAAGTACAGGAGAGAATGCCGGGAAACCCCGTGTGAAGTCGGGAATCCTGTCTCCATAAAGGAATGGGGATGCACCGTTTCAAGCAAATTGAATATGGCGAAATAAAACACTCCTAGCATGAGATAGAGACTCACTAGTCCGTATAGACGCCCGCTTGTTACGGAGCCAGGCATTCCGAGGTAAGAGAAGAGAGCAACAGAAACAAAACCCAGGAAGGCCGCCAGGAAAATCCAGTTTGCGACCATCACTAGCTGACCGGGATAGAAAAAGTGGACCAGCATGATTAACATGGAAATGACAGCCAAGAGAGTTCCCGGCCATCGCCAGTTCTTTTTTTGGGACAACTCCAGCGTTCCGGTAACCAAGGTTACATATATGGACACCGCGAGAACGACGTCCCCCAGAACGTGATGTTCCGACACAAACGAGCTGAGAATTAAAAACAAAATGAGGGAAATCAACAACATTAAGGAGTAGCGATCATGACTAGCCGCTTTCATCTAGTTCTGCCCGCCAAGAGGTGAAAATAGTTGGCGCAGGTTCTCGTGCTTCTCTCAAGTCTCATGCAGTTTCCTGATGGGACGATTGTTCCGTTGTTTCCAGTTGGAGTGAAACTCGTTGTCCGTCGCAAGGTGCGCCTATAGTTCCCGCCCAGAACGGTTTAGAGAACTGTCAATTTTGCCAGTCTTTCGCCAGGAACGCCTCTTTGTGGCCCCAACGGAGGTGATCCTTACAGACAGGAAAGAATAGGCTCTCAGCATGAAGCGAATATGGGCGATCTCTAGATCAAGAAAGGAGGGCACTGGGGGGCAGGAACGCGCCGGAGTTCAATTCCTGTAAACGCTTTGTTGCGAGGAGAATGGAAGGAAGGACGTCACTTTACCCGAATGAGAAGTCTATCAACAGCTCGAAGAATGCGATGTCGCTCTTACCTGCTTGAGCCGGTCCAATTCGGGAATGGGGATGAAAAGTTCTGCAAAACCGCAGTCCAAACAGACCATCACTTCCTGGCAAACGTAAATAGGTGGAAGAACTGCCCTCTGCAGATCAGGAAAGCTGGCCGACAACTCCCCAGTCAGCTTTTGAAGGTTCGCCGAAGCGCATATTTTGCAAGCCATGGACGACTCCGAACAGAGCGTTCACTCTTGAGTGCAGCGGTTTCCAATCTGTCGGTTCGCTGCCCCCGAGGCATACTAGGCTGAGGTACTAACTCTACCACACCCAGTCGTTTCATTTCGTGCCGTTTTGGGACATTCTCCCCCGTATACACATCAGGAATCAGCCTATTACGAGTTCTCGTGACTTGAACCCGTCCGCTCAGCCACGGCTCCGCTTAAGCTTAGAGGAAGTTCTCTCACTGGTATTGTTGACACTATCCAAAGGATTTACTAACCATTAGGCTCAAAACGTGCTCGGATCGGCTGCGTGCGAAAAACAAAAGTCCCTTGGGCCCCTCGGACCCTCGCAATCGGCTTTTTCTCGCCCCGCGCATTTGATAGGCGGACCAATTGGGGAAGGTACGAATCCTGTTGGCGGATGACCATCGACCGTTCTTAGACATGGTTGAAGGTTTGTTGATGCCAACATGCGAAGTCGTTGGGCGCGTGTCGGATGGCCAATCTCTGTTCGACGCCGCGAAACGACTGAGCCCCGACGTCATCGTTTCGGATATCTCCATGCCAATTCTGAGCGGCCTGGATGCCGGCAAACAATTAATCGAGTCGGGCTGCGCGGCGAGGATCGTTTTCTTGACGGTTCACTCCGACACCGATTTTGTGCAGGCCTGCTTTGCTGCCGGCGCCGCAGGGTACGTCCTAAAGCCTCGAATCATGAGCGACCTTTTGCTCGCCATTCGCGAAGTCCTTGCAGGGCGCACTTTTATTTCACCACCATTCTCGTACCAGTCGGCCCCTTAGGCTTACTGCCCTTTTACAATCAATGTTTTCCCGCGCAATCGCTCTGCCCGGGCAGGCTCCTGCCGCCGGTGTGCAGTTTTGAACAGACAAGCATTTCCAGCGTGTCTACATTCAAAGCCCCGGTGGGGGCATTGAAAACTATGCGGCATTTCCAAAAAGAAATCAGACGGAGGTCGCCATGTCTTGTCCGTCATGCTCTTCGAGCGATCAGGAAGAACTTTCTGCTGAAATGATCATCCATTTCAGCGGTCTCAAGAATCTGAGCGAGCCCGGCGTTTGGGAATTCCCCAAGCTGGTTGTCTGTATGAATTGCGGATTTTCACATTTCAAAATTCAGGTGCCAAGTTCGCACCATTTGCAAACCGTTCTCCGTAACGCCAGCCAGCAAGCATAAGTGCGAAGTCTGGGCCTCCATTTTTCCTGGCGGGCGTCGACAGGCACGGCGAAATTGTAGTTTGTCTTTTTGCTCTTGCTATGTGTCTCGGTCAGATTGCCTGTCCCAAACCAGCAGGTAGTTCAGCTCTCGCCCCTGCTCTTTTGGCCTTCTCCGATTTCGACTGCGATGCCAATAAGGGCGGCTAGGTAACATAATTCCGTTGCTCGTTGACAGATGCGGAACGCACGCATATATCTCCGACCAATTGGTGTCGGTTGGGAGGGAGGATGGTAGCAAACCGAGGCATATTTCTATTTCTTGCCATCTGTGCATTAGTGTGGCCGGCTGACGGTCCAGCCGCACAATCACCAGCCGACGTGCGCATCGTGGCAAGCGTCGAGTTGGTTCAAATTCCAGTGACAGTGTTCGACGATAAGGGGTCGATAGCCACAAGCCTCAACAAGAACGACTTTCTGATTCTTGAAGATGGCGTCGAACAGCGAATAGTGTCCTGCGAGAGGGAGCGCCAGCCTGTTTCTTTCGTGATTCTTGCGGATCTGAGCTCCAGCATGACCAGCAAAATTCCCTTCGTCCAGGAAGCCACCCTTTCGATTCTAGACCCCGACCAGCCATTGGCTCCGATCCGTGACGAGTTTTCCTTGTTCGGTGTTGAAACCCGAGTGACACGCCTTGCGCCGTTCACCGGCGATCAAGAGGATCTTGGTCGAAGACTCCCCTCGCTTCTTACGCCTACTAACGGCAGCACTGCTCTTTTTGACGGGATCTACGCGGGCGTAACCGCGATTAAACGCGAGGCTATCAACAAGCGCCGCGCCGTGGTCATAATCTCGGACGGCGGCGACAATCACAGCCGGTATAGCTTGCGTGACATCAAAGGGTTCTTACAAGAGGCCGACGTGCCGGTCTTTGCCGTAATGGCAGGACCGTCATTCGAGCTTTCTGATCTTTTCGCCGCTCCTCTGAACATACCAAAACCAAAACCCTCTGCTGGGCCCGGGGATAATTCAAAACAACCGTTCCCAGACCTCACCGCTTCGCAATATAACTACATCGGTCCCGCAGAGCAGCGTGGGCCTCATAACTTAAAATCATTAACGGAAGCCACCGGGGGAACCGTTTTTACCGCTCGCAATCTAGAGGATCTTCCGCGTATCGTTCGGACCCTCGGCCTCGCGGTGCGATACCAATACGTTTTGACATACAAGCCCGTTCCCAAACCAAACGCCAGCGTTGTTGAAGGCCAAACCAAATGGCATAAGCTCCATATCGAATTGCGTCCGAAAGACAAATTTGCTGGATATGGGATTCCCTACTACAAACGCGGCTATTCCAGAGTCGAATAAAGTAGACTTCCAGAAGATCGCCCCCATTTCGCCACGACTGTTAGTTTTGCCAATTCCGGTATATTCCGTTGAGCGATAGGTTTTGGGAGGAGGGAGACGCCTCCGACCTGAGTGGATCAGAATCCTGATTCCTCCCTGAAAAATGTCTCCCTCCGAAAATCGCTGGGAGCCGCGCGAATGGGCTTCATCCTGGTTATAGGCATACTGAGCCTGGCCATCTTCGTGTCTATATCAAACACGGTGTTCAGCATGGCAGCTCGCTTGCGAACCAATTCTCGACCATCAGAGCTTCAAGCAAAAAAGTAACCAGGACGGACCTTCCTCTGCCCGGAAGGTCCGACTTCAGGTCGCACTACGGTTCGATGCGGTGTTGTCGCCAAAGACGCAGGCGCGCCCTTCTGGCCCCCAGTGGCACTCGATGGGATTGTTCGGAGATTGCTCCCCCTGTTAGAAATGACAGTGTCGAGCCTCGCTCCCTAACCTCTATATGTATTGTGAATGGAGGAATGAATGAAAACGCACAAAATCTTACTCGGCCTATCGGGCGCGCTGTGCCTGCTGGCGTTGAGCGTTCGGATTGCGCATTCGCAAGAGAGTTCTGCATCTAGCACGGCCCAGGTGCACATGGTTATCACGGACGAGGCCATGAACGATAACAGCGAGGTTCCCGTACTCCGTCCAGACGTTATAAAGGTGAAACAGGGCAAGAACTCCCTCAAAGTAACGCAGCTAATTCCAGCTCAGGGAGAGAACGCTGCCTTGCAGTTGTTCATTCTCATTGACGACACGTGCGACACATCGATCGGAAACAACCTCACCGATCTTCGCGATTTCATCAAAGCCCAACCGGCAACAACCGTGATTGGTGTTGCCTACATGTCTAATGCAACGATCCAGATTACGCAAAATTTCACGCCCGATCATGACCTCGCGGCCAACGCCGTGCGTCTCCCACGAGGAAACTTGTCCACCATGGATAGCCCGTATTTGTCGCTCATGAGCTTGGTCAAAGCCTGGCCACAGGCAAAAGTGCGGCGCGAAGTTCTCATGATCACAGACGGAATTGACCGCCTTCGTAACGAAAGATCTTCCGTTTCTCCGTACCCCTCGCGCAGCCCCGCAGGAATGGGGGCCCCGACGGCGACTACTATGGCCACAATTAGCCCCGATGCGGATACGGCAAGTAGAAATAGCCAGCGTTACGGCGTTATAGTTCACTCGATTTATGCCGTCGGCGCGGGCCGGCTTGGCCGTAACGCATGGGAGGCGCAGCTGGGGCAGTCCGGAGTCGCAAAAATCGCCGACGAAACTGGTGGCGAATACTTTGCGCTGGGAACTCAAAATGCCGTCAGTTTCAAACCCTACCTGGACCGCTTGCAAAAGGTTTTTAACAACCAGTACTACCTTGTGTTCCAGGCAGTGCCAAAGAAAAAAGAAGGACTTCAGCGCGTCGATATCACGACGGAAGTAGCGAACGCAGACATCGCAGCTGCCGACAACGTTTGGGTGCCCGCGGCTAAGTAATTCGAGGACGGAACAGTGCCTTGCAGCGTGAAGCTTGAACGAATAAGCGAAGCGCGACAAACTATTGTTCCGTCATCCCCCAAATCCGGTTAGTATCCCAATCGAGAAGTCGTTTTGATTGCCGCCAGCCCTCAAGGGCATTCGGAGATAATCCGCTTGGCGGTTCTCAGAGGCTCACACCAACTCCGAGGAGACCAAATGAGCGATCCTCTTCATTCAAAAAAATTTGCCGCGGGAGAAACTCAGCCAATCCCAGCAGAACATTGCTGCTCCGGCCAAGATTCGGAATCTTGCGCAGTGGCCAGCGAATCATCAAGACGACGTTTCTTCCAAATGGCTTTGCGAGGAACGATGGCCGGAATCGTTACTGCAACGGCTATCGAGTTCGCAGCTCCGCATCCAGTCATGGCTCAAAGTAAGCTCAGCCCAGACGCGGCCCTCAAGGAGCTCATGGATGGCAATGCGCGCTTTGTTTCTGGCCGTTCTAACGCGCACGAACAAGACGTTGCTATCCTTAAGCAAAATACCCTCGATAAACAGGAGCCGTACGCTTCAGTCCTGGCATGTTCCGATTCTCGCGTTCCGGTCGAGATAATTTTCGATCAAACCATCGGTCATCTGTTCGTCTCGCGAGTCGCAGGCAACGTGATCACCCCGGAGATCATCGCGAGCCTGGAATATGGGGCGGCAGTGTTGGGCACAAAGGTGATTCTGGTGATTGGGCACGCCAACTGTGGAGCTGTGAAGGCCACGATTCAGGGCAAGGAAGTACCAGGGCAAATCAGCGCCCTCTTTCCTCATATTCAGCCCGCTGTGGATCAAGCCGGCCCCAATCTCGAGGCTGCCACTAAGGCTAACGCCAAGATCCAGGCAGCGCTCCTGCGAGAATCCTCCACGGTGATCGCGGGTCTGGTGAAAGAAAAGAAAGTAAGAGTTGTGGCCGGCTATTATGACCTCTCCAGCGGTACTGCCAGCCTGTTGGAATAATCAAGGCGGAGGCAGAATCTGTTCACGGTCGCCTAGCAAACGCGCCCTCCAACGTTGCACGGAAGGGCATGCATGGGTACTAGAACTAGCTTGTTTATTCCCAGCTGCAAATCTCCCTTTTCCTACTCCTCTGTTACTTTTGACAGTTCCTAGCCCAGTAAAAAACCCCTAACTTGAACCCCACGGTTGCTGGCTTTCGTCCCGATGGCGTTGCGTACCTGACGCGGAGTGTGTTTGGAACGGGACGAGGTGAAGATCAGGCCGCGAGCCCGAAAAACGCTCTAGTCCAGCATCTTTATGCCTCGATCCCTAGGAAAGGCACCGAGAGAGATGCCAGCATGGCAGAAAGTTGAACTAGCCCGGTAGGACCGAGTGAAGCATGAGAGAGATGGTTTCAACTGGCCTCATGAAAATTCGAAAAGGCGAGCGTATTTTTCTGGCTATTGGAATAGCGCTCCTGGCGATTTGGGCAGGTGCACGGATTTACGGAAGCATGGCGTCACGCGCAGCGATAAACCTTTTCCGATCTAACACAGCGGATGCGCAACTCGCCGGCAAAAGTGCCCTGCTCAAGGACGCTTCCCTAGCAGCCTCCGGGGTGGATTTTACGCTCTGGAATCCCAAACGCATCGCCGCCTTCAAGGAGAGCCTTTCCACTAAAACAGATCTGCCGCTTGCGATTCTGCGCATACCCAAGATCAATCTTGAGGTGCCCGTATTCAACGACACGGATGATCTAACTTTGAATCGCGGCGTAGGTCGCATTCTTGGAACGGCCCAATTTGGGCAGCCGGGTAATCTCGGAATCGCGGGACACCGCGACGGATTTTTCCGCGGCCTCAAAGACGTAGGCCCAGACGATGTGATCGAAGTCATCCGGCCTGGGCAAACGGACTTCTACGCGATCACCCAGATTCAGATCGTCGATCCAGAAAATGTTTCCGTCCTGGCTCCGACGTCCACACAGACTTTGACCCTCGTTACCTGCTATCCCTTTTATTTCATCGGGAATGCTCCTCAACGATACATAGTCACTGCGTCTTACCAAATTTCTGACCGGGTCGATGCGAATGTAAGCAGCAACTCATTTTCTACGGGCAAGAAAAATAACAAAAAGGAGAAACAAGATGAAAGCAAGTAGGTTGTCGAGAACGATGTTGCGTGGCCTGTTAGCTGGAGGAAGCTTTTGCTTCGCCTTCTGCCTGACGGCCTCGGGACAAGTAGAGACTACAACGAAGACAACGCAAGACGGGGCGGCAACGAGGTCGGTCAAGGTCGAAAAAGGGACAGTCGTCTATGTCTCCGGCAACAGTGTGGTTGTAAAAGCAGAAGATGGAACGCTGAGACACTTCAATAACGTCCCAGATAGCACGACTGTAACTGTCGACGGGAAACAACTTAACGTTCACCAACTCCAGCCAGGCATGACGGTGGAAAGGCAAACAATTACTACGACCACCCCACAGGTGATCACCACCATTAAGACAGTGACTGGTACCGTGTGGTTCATTAATCCTCCAAACTCCGTCATCTTGACGATGGAAGACGGTAAGAATAAAGAGTTCAAGATTCCTAACGGCCAGAAGTTTACGGTCAACGGGCAAGTAACAGACGCATTCGGCCTCAGGAAAGGCATGAAGGTGGATGCTCAGCAGGTGATCGAGCAGCCCGCCACTGTGGTCGCGCAGATAGTGAAGCGTACTGGATCCATGCCGCCTCCGCCGCCTGCGCCAAAACCAGACGTCGCAATTCTGGTTCTTGTGCCAACTCCGGCTCCAGCGCCTGCTCCAGTAGAAACAGCTGCTGCCGAACCGGCTCCCACGAAGCTTCCCAAGACAGCTAGCGAACTGCCGCTTATCGGCTTGCTTGGAATGCTCTTCTGCGCACTCTCGCTGGCAACCATGGCGATTCGTGGCACCATGTCACGTCTTGCCACCCCGAGAGCCTGATTGGCAAACAGAGTTCTCTCCATGGAGTATTGGAGAGTAGAACCGTAAAGGCGCATAGGCCGATTGGAGGTGGCTCCCTCCCTTCCAATCGGCTTGTGCTTTAACCTCCGGCAAGCTTCCATTCCCCTTCAGACTGGCACCGCTCTCCGCATGTCTCTGAGGTATGCTGGAAAAGCCCGGCGACCCGAATAGGAGTCCAACATGCGAAATAGAAGATCTTTGGCACCGCTCGTACTGACCATGCTTCTGGTTATGCCAGTGCTTGCACTCTGCCAGGCAGCAGCTCAGCAGACTCGCATCCTTGTTCTAAACGGCCAGCTGGGACAAGTGACTGTTGTCCAGATGAACGGACGATCCTATGTTGACCTCGAAACCTTGGCACGAGTTGCAAATGGAACTCTGAGCTTTAGTGGAAACCAGATCACGCTCACATTGCCGAGTTCTACAAATACTCCTCCTGCGACGCCAGCTTCAGCAAGCGTCGCAACTCCAGCAAGTGCACCCGCCCCGGCAAATCCAGGATTCTCCAGAGCTTTTCTGAAGGCAGGCATTGAGGCAATGTCCCTGGTCAGGGAATGGCACAGCGCCCTCGCTAACGCCATTCAAAATGGATTCCCGTTGGCCGAGAGTTGGATATCCGGGTACCGCAATCAGGCCCAGGCGGGTCTTAGATTGGCTTCAGTGGCAGCTTCTACAGATTCTGATCAGAGTGCCGCCCAATTGCTAAACAACGAGTTCGAAAACATGAAGACGCTGAGCAGCAATTACGTCGCCGCGCGCCAATCGCTTAATTACATCGCCCCCGACGCTCTCTCGAATGATGCCTTGAACCAAAAAATCGTCAACTGTGGACACTCCTTGGCCGCAATGGCTGCCAGCGGCCAATTTGTGGATGATGGATCCTGTCAGTAAGCCGCGCTAACCTTCACGGCCCCCGCCGCAGCTTCATCCACGAGCGGAGCGCCCCTCGCTGCACTCTTATTAACGTCCATTAACATCTGGTATTTCTGACACTAGTCTTCAGAGCTTGACTCTTCTAAAGTCCGCGTATTCGCACTGTATGAACGCCCTGCCAAATGTCGCGAATCGACCGGTCCCCGTTAGAACCGCACTGGTTGTCGACGCGAACCCCGAAGTCGACGAGGTAGTTACCAACACTCTGGTGCCCAATGCGTGGTCTATCCGCCATGTTTCCAATAATCTTGCTGCGCTGGCTTGGGCGGAAACGACTCCGTGTGACCTTATCCTCACCAGTGAAAAAACGTCGGGCAGACAAGATGTAGAGCTCCTGCGTATGATCCGGCGCGTTCGGCCGCATACCAAGCTCATCATTCTCACGGACCAGGCAACGCCGGCTGATGTTATCGCCTCCATGCGAGAGCGCGCTTTCAGTTTTTTCTCCCGCCCCTTCTCGCCAGAATCGCTCGCCAGCATGATTCGTTCCGCCGCCGAAGGACCCTGTTGGGATGACGGCATCGAAATTCTCTCCGCAACCCCAGAGTGGATTCGTCTCGCGGCGAGTTGCGATATGCGAACCGCCGAACGCTTGGTGCAATTCATCAATGAAATCGCTGATCTTCCCGACGCCGAACGCGAGGATGTCGCAACCGCATTCCGCGAAATACTCATGAACGCGATCGAACATGGTGCGAATTTCGATCCTGATAAATTCGTTGAAATTTCTTATGTTCGCTCTCGGCACATGGTTATGTGCCGCGTTAAAGATCCCGGGGAAGGCTTTTCGCTGGATGAAATTCGTCACAGCGCCTTGTCCAATCCTCCCGACGATCCCATCCAGCATGCCAATTACCGTGAAGAACACGGCATGCGCGCAGGCGGCTACGGTGTCCTGGTTGCCAGATCACTCGTCGATGAGCTCATCTTCGACGAGAAGGGCAACAATGTTTTGCTGATTAAATATTTAGACAGATCACACGGAGATGACATGCCTATGGGGAAAGCCGAGGGTGCCTGATCGAAGTGTTCCGCGTAGAGTTGGCCAGTTTATCTCCACATGAGCTGTCACACAGGGCGACTGGAGAGCTTGCGAAATTACCGTTTTTTTCTGCTATCGTTGACCCATCGTTGAGGACTCCAAACACAATGAACATGAAACTGTGCTTCTCCCTGCCTGCTCGAGCGATTCTCCTGGCAATTCTCCTTGTGACACCCGTTCGGTCCGGTGCCGGAAAGATTTCAGAATACGCGCCTCCCGACGTCCTGAGCGCCAGCAATATCGCCTACCCCCCAAATACCCAGGCTACCGGCGCCGTGTCTCTCCTCCTCAGCCTGGGCAGCAACGCGCAAATCCAGAACATGCAGGCTTTGCGCGACACTCCACCTTTGACCAGCGCCGTCCAGGACTCCGTTCAGCTCTGGACCTTCAGGCCTGCCACACGGAAAGGCAATCCCGTCCCTTCCGAAATTTCTCTAACCGTTATCTTTAATGTCTTCAACCCAGCGGGAGGCGCGGCATACCAGAGTTTAGTTCTCGCCCCTGCGCAGCCAGCTAATCCGGACGCAGCGGAATTCACGCCGCCGCAGATCAATCTGGCATCTTTCGCTAAGTACCCAGCGAATAGTGTGGCGCAAGGGACCGTTGTACTCGACGTGACCATCGGCAGCTCAGGGAACCCTAAACAAATTCGCGTAATCAACGACGTGCCGACCCTCACCCAACAGGCAATCAGCGCCATTAAGACCTGGCGATTCAATGCGGCCACGTTTAAAGGACAGCCCACACCCGCGCCAATCATCATTGCCTTCGTCTTCCAACGCAACATGAGCTAAGCGCCGGTAGCAGGTCCCCTCCCGGTAACCACTCTTCCCCGGGGGTTAGACCAATTCCCTTCATGCATGGAAGTAATCATTTCTGCCCTGCTAACTCTCAGAACACCTCAGAGCGTCGTCTTGGCCTCTACCGACGCAGCCGGATGGACCGTAACTTTTGACAGTAGCTAGCTGCGCGACGGTTGGGAAAATATCATCGCGTCCTTGCGAAGCACTCCAAGCAAGGCGGCTGCGGTTCGATGAGCGCCAGATCATAGTCCTTTATTTTCTAGAGAGAGGAACACAAATGTCGATTGACGCCAGAAATCTCCGAAAGTTGAAATCTCTTCGGGGTGCCATACCGATAGTTTTCATCCTCCTTCTGACGCTTTCCGCACCGCTCCGCGCTCAGCAGAGCGACGACTTTGATGTCTATAAAGTGCGGATCGACGCCTTCTGGTTTTATTCAAATCCGTCGGGAGACATTCAGGGCTCCGTCTCCGGTGACAGTGCTTCCGTTGATTTGCAAAAAGACTTGGGTTTCAGCACATACTCGACGTTTGCCGGCAAGTTTGACTGGAAGTTCACTCGCAAGAACCATTTCTACGTTGCAGCCAGTCCGTTCGATACCAGCCGGCAAACGACGCTCAGTCGTACATTCACCTTCCAAGGCCAGACCTTCGAAGCCGATTTGGTTACCCAAAGCGATCTTCATGCCGTTCTCATCGCCCCAGGCTACCAGTACGATATTATCCGCCGAAAGCGCGGCCACCTTGGAATCGCGGTCCAGGTCGATTTGTTTGATACGTCCGCAATGATCAGCGCCGCTGCCCAGGTCGTCAACGGAGTGCAACAGGGGGCAGTATCTGCGAGCGCGTCCCTGCTGGCTCCGATTCCCGTCGCGGGGCCCGAATTCCGGTTGTACTTGTTGAACTCTTCCAGGCTTTTTGTGGAAGGCAACGTATACGGGATGTATCTCGGGGGATATGGTGATTTTGTCTCGACATCCGACACGATTGGGGTGACTCTAACCAAGAATCTCAGCCTGAACGCGGGCTATCAGCTTGGGTCGCGTCTCGTGGTGGACAACAACGACAGCTCCAAACGTATCGGTGTCCGTTTGACGCAGAAGGGGGCCATCGTCGGACTGGAGTATTCCTTCTAAGGGACAGGCCGGATTCAGCTTCGAAGTCGTGGACGATTTGAATAGATTCTTGAATGCATCAATCATGAGGAGAGAAGAAATAATATGAGAAAACTCAGTTATATGGCCGTTTGCATGGTTCTCTTGGCGTTCATTTGTGTGGCCGATGATGTGGCAACAGTTGTTCACGGGACGGTAACGAAAGTGGATAGCACCACGAAGACGGTGGTAGTGAAGAGCGCCGATGGCACGGAACATGTGATCAAAGTCACCGGCGAGACCACATATAAGGGAACGAAAGAGGGCTTCGACGGCTTCAAGAAAGGAACAGAAGTCGTGGTTCGTACCACCGGCAAAGGCGCTGAAGAAACCGGCGTCGAAATCGGTAAGGTCGGCAAGGACAGTTTGAAGGTTACCAAGGGCACGATTACAAAAATAGATGAAGGCACAAAAACCGTAGTCGTGAAGACCGCGGATGGAACGGAAAAGACTTTCGAGTACACCGGCAGCGCCAGCAAAGACGTCGGCAAGGACGTCGGCAAAGGCACCGAGAAGAGTGCCAAGGTGACGGTCTACTATACGGAGGAGGCCGGAAAGAAGGTCGCCCACTTTTTCAAATTCTAGTGATCGTTCCTAAAGACAGGGAGCGTGCGGGCCAAACCGCATCAAGGCCGCCGCTCCCATCTCGTATGCTTCCATCACAAGAATGAAATGGCCTGGGCGCCAGTGCCGATGTGGAGCTCTGTCATGCCGGGATTTCATACCGTGGAAGAGCCCCTGAACTCCATAGGCTTCATACATCAATTCTACTTAAGAATTCTTCTATCACGGCGGCACGCCTAACTCCCGATTTGTCGCGTTACCGCTCATCGTTTATAGTTAGCGAATTGTGGTACGGCTGTTGTTTCTTATTAGGGCAATTATTTGCCTTTCCGAAAAACGATCGCAAGCCGGAGTCCGCATGAAGCTGAGATTGTCCCTGTTTTTCTCGTGCATCCTGCTGTTTTCTTCCTCGTCGTTCTTGGCGTCGAACGCGCAGCAAAAGGGCCAAGTGCGGCTGTGGCTGACGACGGCCCTGCCGACACTTGCGGCGAAGGGCGCGAGGACGGAGTTCGGACCCAATGTAATGGTCTTCGATCCGTCGATGTCATCGCAGGCGATCCAGAAGCAAATCGATGCGGTTTATGCGACCCAGGAGCACAACGAGTTTGGACCGCAGCGGAACGCGCTGCTATTCCTGCCTGGAGACTATTCGGTGGACGTGCCGGTAGGCTTTTACACGGAAGTAATAGGACTTGGGGCGTCGCCCGATGTAACGCGGATTGCGGGCAACGTGCATGCGGATGCGAATCTTGAACACAACAATGCGACGACAACCTTCTGGAGAGCTGCGGAAGGGCTCTCGATAAAGCCGGCCGGGGGTACGATGCAGTGGGCCGTTTCGCAGGCGGTGTCGCTGCGGCGCATGCATGTACGCGGCGACCTGGTGCTGCACCAGAATCATGGCTGGGCAAGCGGCGGCTGGATGTCGGATTCGCTGGTGGACGGAAATGTCGACTCCGGCAGCCAGCAGCAGTGGATCTCGCGCAATTGCGACTGGAAGAGTTGGACGGGTGCGAACTGGAACATGGTGTTTGTCGGTGTCGTGCATCCGCCGGAAGGCGCATGGCCCTCGCCGCCGTACACGAACGTGGCGCATACGCCGGTGGTGCGCGAAAAGCCGTTCCTGCAGGTGAATGCGGCGGGCGAATTCAGCGTGCGGGTTCCGAAGCTGTACAGCGATAGCATCGGGATTACGTGGCACGGCGGGGAAACGCTGGGAGAGACAATTCCGATTACGCGGTTTTACATTGCGCGCCCGGATGTCGATACAGCGGAGACGATCAACGCCCAGCTTGCCCAAGGCAAGAACCTGATTCTGACGCCGGGAATCTATGAACTGGCCGCTCCGATTCGCGTGACACGGCCGCATGCGGTGGTGCTGGGGCTCGGGTTTGCGACGCTACGTCCGATGAAGGGCACGGCGGCGATGACGACGACCGATGAAGACGGGATCGAGATTGCCGGGCTGCTCTTCGATGCGGGGCCTAGTGAATCTCCGGTCATGCTGGAGGTGGGGCCGGAGGGAAGCCGGGCGCGTCATGCGAACGACCCGATCGCGCTGCACGATGTTTTCTTTCGCGTGGGTGGCGCAGGCGTGGGCCGGGCCAAGGTGGATTTGAGGATCAACAGCAACGACACAATTGTGGACCATACGTGGATCTGGAGAGCGGACCACGGCGCGGGAGTGGGCTGGGAGCTGAATACCAGTGAGAACGGACTGGTGGTGAATGGAAACCAAGTCACGATCTATGGCCTGTTTGTGGAGCATCACCAGCAATTCCAAGTTCTGTGGAACGGAAATGGCGGTCGAACGTATTTTTATCAGTCCGAGATTCCTTACGATCCTCCGAACCAGGCGAGCTATACCAGTGCGCCGGGGGTGAACGGCTGGGCCTCGTACAAAGTGGCGGATGGAGTGACGACGCATGAGGCGTGGGGGTTGGGCGTATACAGCGTCTTCACCCATCCCAATGTCGAGTTGACCCGGGCAATCGAAACGCCCAAGAGCCCGCAGGTACGGTTCCATGACATGATCACCGTGGCGCTCGGCGATCACGGAACGATCAACCATGTGATCAACGACACAGGCGAGGCAACAGCGATACATCCTCGCGTGACGCCGAAGGTAACGAATTTCCCCTGATGGGTACGCGCTGGCGCGGCATTCGTGGGGCAGGCAACGTCAGGGAAATGCAAAACCTCGTTGAAACGTGCCTGAGGGATTCCGTAACGACAAATTCGCTTCTAGGAAGCGATCTTCTCGCTTCACATCGATCCTGGACGCATCACGGGCAACCCGGAAGTAATTCCACTTGCCTGGTAAGTCGGAAGCTTGAAATTCCACATGGACGGTATTGCGTTAACTAGGAGTTGACCGCAACGTGTGATCCATTCAGTCTCAGCAACGAACTAAGGACTTGGATCTCTGAACTAGTAGTTGTCAGTTTTTTTCATTTCTAACTCCCCAAAGGATGGCACGTCAAGAGGTGCACGGTCTACGCCTGCCTCGCCTGTAGCTGCATTCTTGGCCACGATCGCAAGCTGATACGTACCTGGCGTCAGGGGAACGTCCAAATGGGCGGTCAGGTTAACTCCGGAATTTGACCTAACGTGCATGCCGACATCCGCAGTTAGTTCCGAAATGTCAACAACCCGACCTGACGGTTTGCTAATGCAGATAAACAGCGGATACGCGACGGACGGAACAACTTTGTCATCGCTGGGGCAAGCCTTGCACGGGATTTGAATATCGATCCTCGCCAAAGTGGTGGCGTGCGTCGCTGCGTCGAACTCGATTTGATGGCTGAATTTCACCTGGTCGCGGACCACCTGGGCAACCACGAGGGCTTCCAAATCTTTGAACCTTATTTTGGGAGGCGTTCTCGCGGACACATGCAAGCGCATGTTCTCGGGTGTTACTAGGAGAGGGTCGGGATTTAGGTCGGCTTGTTCAAGCACGTTTTGATCCGGAGCTGAGAGCGCATAATCCCTTCGGTTAGCAACAAACTCAAAGTGAAATGCCACATCTTCCCCAATGCCTTTGATGTAATGGTAGCGCCACTTCTCCGCAGGGTGGAGGTGAGTGTCTGCGTCTTGATTGGCTGCCTCATCTGCTCCTTTTTGGTCCGTGACCAAATCCACAGAATCAGGCGGTCCGAACAGCACATAAATCCTTCCGCGGTCCGTCTTCCATCCGGTAAGTTGGCCGCCATACTTCTCGTTGGCGAAAACGATGCGGCGGTAGTGTTCTGTTTTGAAGTCGTAGTCTAGCGAGATGGGTTCGACCGTGCGGCGATACCAAAACTGCTCAATAAACTGCTCTCTCTCCTCGTCGGTATTTAGAAGCAGAAAGGCGCAACGTTCTTCCGGCGTAATAATGTAAAAGGCATCTTCTGTGAGCCAATAGCGCGCACTCTCGGGAAGCCGACGAATCGCATCCTTTGCACCATCCGGTTGTTCAAAACAAGGATGAAGCGGTTTCGCCTGCGCGAGGATCGGCTTCGCACAGAACAAGAGAAACAACGACAGAGCAACACGGATTGTGGAACAAGAAAGAGACATGCGCGAATGTTTCTCTGTCGTGAGAGATTCGTTGTCAATAATTTAGGTTGTCTCAGTATAGTCCGTGTACGCTAAATTCTGGCAAGTCCGGTAATAGGAAACTGACCTATTACCTATGCGCTCAAAGTTCTGACACCATCGCCTTTCCGCTCACCTACCTGAATTTGGCTTCGGGGACGAGACACCGAACAAACGAACTCTGCATTGATCTTCCGCGCGATGAGTCGAAGTTTTTCGCGTGTAAATCCTTCCGAACAAAATTCTAATTCGGCCTGCCAGACCAGTAATACTGCCACCCGACTGAAACGTTCTGATAGTTTCCGCCGAAGCTAATATATGTGCCATTGCTGTAGCTGGCTTTGATGGATTGGTGTTTGCTGATGGGAATGGAAACCGTGCCTCCAATGCGCGAGCCGACTTGTTTTGTCGCTAGGTTCTGTATGCCGCTTAAACTGGTAATGCCGCCCCACCAGAAGTTACCGTCCAGCGAGAGCCAAAAGCGCGGCTTTATGTCGTAACTCAAATGCCCTTCCAGCGAAAGGATCGGCGATTCGCTCTGCGGTTGGCCGGCGGCGCCGCCGGTATAAAACGACTGGTTTGTGGTGTAAAACCACCCTCCCGCGTAGCCATCGAGCAACCAGTGGCCCCGGCGTTCGGAATATCCAATTTCCGGTTTGAAAGCCCAGCGATTGGCGCCCCAATTGATCAGTTTCGTGCTGCTGTATTGTCCGGTGGGCGCAACCACTCTTAGACTCACGCCCAGTAGTCTCTTTTGCTTCCACTTGGCAAATTCTTTCGGTTGCATCGCTGGCCCGCCCATAAGGTTCACGGAAAACCGAAAGCCTGAATCCGCGAGGCCCGAACGGTATAGCGATCTGGATTGCCCCGCGAGGTCCCCCTGAAAATTTCCCACTGCATAGGGCAACGAGCCCGCGAAGTTCGCGGAGCGGCCAAAAAATTTCATGGAGTGGTAGTAGGTGAAGATCGAGACGTAGTAGGTGCCCGTAGCGTTAGTAACCGGAATAGTGCCGTTGAAGTTTACGCCTCCGTCGAAGAACGCCCAGGTGAGCGTAATCGTGTTCGAATGCACCGGCGTTATCACATAGGCTCGAGGCGCAAGATCCTGCGCGTGCAGCGCACCGAGAGGACAAGCGGCGAGCACCAACGCCAAGGCGAGTTTAAATATGACTCGCATCCATTGAATAGTCAGACGGTCAGACACTCTAGAGGCAGCATTCGAATGCGCTTTCTTGAAAGGTCAGTCGGAAGCAGGAGGAGTATAGGAGGGTGCAGAATTAGCGGTTAACTGTCAAAACTAACAGTCATTCTCGGTTCATTTCCGGTTCTTCGATGTTGGTTAGGTCTTCGATCCCCATAAGGCTGCGACTCACAAATTGCTTGCCGAGCAGAACAGCTTCCATTGCGTCCAAAAGCGCTCCCCCGGCGTCCATCTTAAGTACGTATCCTGCTCCGCCCGCACAGAAAGCGGCCCGAATCACATCCGGATCGGCATTAGAACTCAAGAACAGTATTTTTGCCTTGGGAACAAGCTTTCGGACTCTTCGAGCCAATTCAATACCGTTCAACTTTGGAAGGCTGATATCCAGCAAGATCAGGTCGGGTTGAAGTTCTTCCGCTTTCTGAATACCTTCCAACCCATCCGATGCGGACCCGAGAACGCGCACGGAAGGCCGGTCGTTTAAATGTAGAGTGACGAATTCCCGCCAAGGGACAAAGTCATCCACGATAAGAATTCGGACTACCGACATGCAAAACTCAATTTAAGTGTTCCTGGACCTATCTAACCCGAACTCGCGCTAAAAGTTTCCGAGTACGCCCAGTCTGCCAGAATTAATTGCTGCGGCAAACGCCGTTGTTAACGGTCCGTGCCCCAAAACACCTCAATCGGTTCACGTAGCAGTCGGTTCGTCTTCTGAGTCTGACTCCTGGACGTTTGTCACACTACCAGAATCCGCAAATCCGTGGCTGACAAATCGTTCACCGCGAAGTACAGACTCGACCCCGGCCAATAGGTCTTCCGCAGCCTCCATTTTCGACACATACCCGGCCCCCCCAGCCTGGAAAGCCGCCCGGACCGAATCTATATCAGACTCCGAGCTGACGAAGATTATCTTCGACAGCGGCGCCACTCTCCTGATTTGTCGAGCAGCCTCAATGCCATTCAGCTTTGGCAGCCCCATATCCAACAAAATCAAATCCGGCTGTAGTTCCTCCGCTTTCTGCACAGCCTGCAACCCATCCGATGCCACTCCAACGACCTGAAGGTCGGGCCGTTCTTGCAGACGCGAGACAACGAACCCCCTCCACAGATCAAAATCATCCACAACTAGTACACGTACTAACGACACTTCCAATTCCTGCTCAGTTTCAACGTTCATACCTTTCGCCATTTCTGTACTGACTCCGAGCTGATGGAGCAGCTCGCAAGATTCGCACGCGCAATCAATTCTGTCGTTGCTTGGACGCAACTCTGAGATTGCCCAAAAACAAGTAGGAAATACGCCGGTAGGTCAGGGATTCGTAGCAGGATTCAAACTACGTTGAGGAACAGGCGATCAGGGGACCGCAGGAGGATCTTGCCGCGTCGCTTTGCAATGGCGCGGTTCGCTTGCCACTCGCTGATCAGGCGGCTTGCCGTAAACGGGGTGATGTTCGCTGCGCTGGCTAACTCTTCATTTGTCGCGTCAAATTCAACTCCGCCGTGAACCTTCTGTCCAATAACTCCAGCCAAACGGATCAGAACCTGAGCGAGTCTTTGCCGAGCCGTATGGCAAGTCAGAGCTACGTGATCCGCCAAATACCAAGTCAAATAGTCAGACGCCATTAAGAGTGCATTCTCAAGCAATCTTGGATACTGAGCTGTAAGATTTCGCAGGGTGGCTCGGCCCCATACCAAAACTGAACTATCTTTTACCGTTTCGGAGCTAAGGGGATAATTGCAAGCCTTAGGTAGAAACGTTGCGCCGCCAATGATCTCCCCTTCCGGAAGCCAAAGAAGAAGAGTCTTCTGACCTTCTTCTGTGACAAAAAAATATCTGGCGCGGCCGCTCGTCAAAAGAAACAAATGCTCTGCAGGATTTCCTTGGTTTGTGATCACAGTATTGGCGAGGAATCGTCGCTCCGTCGCCGCTCTGCGGATCACCGAGAGGTCGTGCTGAGTAAATCCTTCAAACAACCGTGATTTCAAGCCCGCAGGTAGGGCCGCAATTCCCGTGGCGGGCATAGACGAATCTCCGTGAACAGCACCTGAATACCCGAGGTACAGGAGGCTTTGCAGTCTCGGTGCGCGCTCCTTAGCCGTGGACTCCGGCCAACCATTTGAGGAGCACTTCTCATCATAACTACCGTTTTAGTCCTTAGGTGCATACTGGCAGAAATACCAGCTTTTGTCCTTGCTCCCAATGTTCTTCGAGGTTAATGGGCCCAGAAGAGCTTCCAAGTAGCCCTCTGTCCCTATCTAAATGGCCAGGGCCATGTGATCTGACCAATTTCTTGGAAGTGCACAACATCGAACCAAAAAATGCTATTCTCTTGGGCACACGAAGTACCCGGGGGGCAGCGTCTTTCGATAGCAGTCTCGCTTTGTATTGAGTGCCAAGTCACTGCCGGTCACAGTGCTTGGTTTTGGGTTAGGTTCGGTCGGAGGGTACGATGAAGCTTCCAAGAGTAATTCTTGCGGATGATCACAAAATTCTGGTCGAAGCCTTCCGAAAACTTTTAGAGCCGCATTATGAGGTCGTGGCCACTGTGGCTGACGGTCGCGCTCTCTTGGCCGCCGCCACGGCTCTCAATCCAGACGTGATTTTGCTCGATATCGGCATGCCGCTTTTAAACGGCCTGGAAGCCGCGCGTCAGCTCAAGACCAAACTCCCTGCCGTTAAACTTATCTTTCTGACCATGCACGAAGATCCTGACCTGGCGGTCGAGGCCATGCGTGCAGGGGCGTCCGGATTCTTGCTGAAGACATCGGCCTCCTCCGAATTACTCCACGCGATTAAAGAAGCCCTCAAGGGAAAGACTTACGTCACGCCACAAATCTCCAAGGGAATGGAGGACAGTTTCATTCGCGACCCGCGCGGCAGGCAGCGCGCCAAATCACTGACGCCGCGCCAGTGCGAGGTTGTGCAGCTCCTGGCTGAGGGTAAGTCCATGAAAGAAATTGCTGACGTTCTTCATGTCACTCCGAGGACGGTTGCTTTCCACAAATATCGGACAATGGAAGAACTCGCCGTCAAGTCGACCGCCGAACTGATTCAATTTGCCATCAAGAACCATATTGTAGTCATGTGATCGCGCCGCCAAAAACATTTGCCTCGCGGTTTTGACCCAACCGGGCTCCGCGATTTATTTCTTCTCCGCAGAAAAGAAAAAATAGGCGGCAAGCCCCACCGATTCCACTTGTTTATTCGGGTGTTTGCCGGTGTTGTTGTCGTGCTCGTAATAGGGATTGAATTCAACGTGTTTACCCACGGGAAACAAACTGCCCGCGTAGATCGAAGTAGTGCTTATCTTGCTGTATTGGCTCTCATAAAATAGTTCAGCCGAGACATACGGAATTAAATGATAGGAATGAATTGCAAAAGTTCTCTCCAGCGTCAATCGATTCCGATAGCGCCAGGTGAAACTGCCGCTTTTCCAGTCGAGATCCCCGCGATTCCGGTCCGACATGTGAAAGCCGTATCTGAGCGGAAAGTTCGAAGTAACGGCAGCCACCATCCGATTTTCGCCGGGAGTATTCGGCGCGGCGAGATATCGGTATCCGATTTCAAGAACCAGCGCTCTCGACTTCGAATCGTCCAGATCACAGGTCGTCACTCGTTTTAGCGTTATCAGTGGTTTCAGATAAAACTGAATACTCGGACCTATCGAAAGTTGCGTCGAATCGCCGCCTTCCCGATCGTCCTTGGCCTGCAAATACGCCCGAACAACGGAATTCAATTTGAGATACGCGTCAGTCTCCGGTATGAACTGCGTATCCTGTGCGCGAGCAGGCAGGCCCACAAAACAGAAGAGCAGTGCCCATCGCCAAATCGTTTTATATATGCGCGTCATTTTGGAGGAGTGGGCCTCATATTTGGCCATTATGATTTGCGGCAGCTTCAAACGTTGGGTTCAATTACCGCGGGCAGCCCACAGCTACCGCTTTTTCAGAACTGCTGATCGCTTGAGTCCGTGCTTTTCGGCTGGCCACCTCGGATGGCCAGCGGGCACGATTGATGCTCCCGACAGGCGTACTATCCGGCGTCGAGTTTCCTGTGACATCGAAATAGGTTAATGCATCCTCATCGGGGTGCAGTTGTGAATTCCGCAGGAGCGTAAGACGCGCGACCGTATGAAAAGGCGCTTCTGTTTCCTTCCAGTCGACACTCGCATTTTCGATCCAGAAGTTGGCGTCCTGGTGCTTGCCCCAATAGGTCATTCGGTCGGCGTCAAGGAATTGGACTCCGATATCGAAACAGCTCATCCTGCCATCTTCTTTGAGGTGCCGGATCAACTCGTCCTGCAACCCCTTCGGGTTACTCTTCTGCAGAGGACGTGCCGGATTGTCCGGGGAGGGTGCTGCCGAATACTTCACAACGTCAATCGGCCCGTGACGAAACGGCACGTTACTCCCGTACTGATAGTGCTGATAGGGTTTAATTTTTTGGTGTGTCTGCACTTGAACCAAGGCGAGTGTCCTCAGCACTCTTAACTTGTCCTTGAAGGACAGCGCCCACAAACCTGCCGCCGGGTTAGGGGCCGTAAGCAGTCTCATAATCGCTAGAAATGCAGTGGAGTCGTTGATTGGCAGAGTCGTCGTATTTTGCAGCGAGAAATCCTGTCTGCCGATGCTCGCATCAGAAACGCTCGCGCCATTTCTGGCGAGGTCAACGGAGAAGGACATTGATCGGACGTCTGGTTTAAAGTCGGAATTTATTTTCGCGTCGGCATTTCCAAACCGCACCGTGGCCGGATAAACGCCGGGTTTCGCGAAAATCCCCTTCGCAAGCCTCGCCGCCAGCACAGTGTCTCGCCCGGCAGTGACATCCAAAACTTCAAATTCGGCGCGCGCGCAAACGCCCTTTGCATGGGTTCCGCGGCACAGTCCCCGGTGCTGCTGGTCAGCTGCATTCTTCTGCATCAAGAGCGACTTCTCGATGATCTCTTCAATAACTGTTTTTTCCGTTGCGAGGTTCCTGTCGGCGTCGCTAGCGGTTACTCCAAACATCCTCGTCACAAACAACATAAAAGGCTCCCTCAACCCAATTTGGCAATGAACTTAATCGCCGTAATGCTTGGCAGAAAACAATAAGCGGCAGCCTTCGTCGTGACGAAGGTGGAAAACCCGGTAACTTTGATCGGTGGCGCGCCATTCGCTTGTGGAATCACAAAAATACTTTCCGCCGGGTCTTGGGTTCCAATCATCGGATCCTTCGCCTTCGGGTTCAGCCTGACCGATCCCGCGAATTCACTGTCGTTTACCCAATGCCCCAGCACGAACTCATACTGGTTCTCGATGCTCGAGTTGATGAAATAGCCGAGAAGCCCGCGTTCGATTCCGTCGTACGGTTGCTTCGGATCATAGACCGGCCCGTAAGGCATGCCGCGACGTATAAGTCGGTGAGTATTATTGCTGCCGCCGGGTTGGCCTTGACCCGTAACGGGCTGTCCTCGTGGATTAATGCGTCGCATGTGCGCGCCAACAGGACACCGCAGTCCCTTGGGGTCTCCTGATCCATCCGCGTTTACGTACTCGTAGTCATTCAGTTTTTCGAGTGGAATCCCGCCCGGAGGACTATCTGTTTCCGGCGACAATGCCAGCGGTACGCCGTTGCGCCACCGTCCGCAAATTTTCGCGGCAAGCAGCTCGGGATCGATCTTGTCCTTGTTCGATTGCAGGAAACTCTCGAAGCCAACAACGTCCGTCTCAATCATCTTAAAGACGGCAAAGCTGCCGTTTAGGCCAAACTCCCGAGGTTCCGGCACGAAATAATTTTCGGCTTCGTCCTGCAATACGAAAAGCCACGGTTCACAAGGCTGCTGGTGATCCGCGTGATATCGCTCGGGACCGCCGCGAAGCGTCGTCATACTAATTCCGTCGGTGTAACCGAAGTGAACTCTGAAAGTGGGGACGCACTTACCGTCCTTCATCTCCATTAATGCAGCGCCGTCGGTGCGCCAAACTTCCCGAAACGCGCCGCCTTCAGCAAACAGAACAGAGAGCCGGTCACTGTAGCTCGTCATTGCCTCCGGACTAAGGGCGTGCAGGGTCACCAGAACGTGATCACTTCCCTTTCCGAATTCGCCAACCCAGTTCTGCGGCGCACTTGGTCCGGTATCGCCCACCAATTTTGCTCGTTCGGCGGCTCCCGCGGTAAATGCGCCGAAGGATTTAAACGCCAGCGTCGGGACGCGTTCCTTAATCTCTAACGCCATCAGCCCGGGCCAAGTAATACCAACGTTGAGACAATAGTCAGGTTTGCGCCGCGGGGGATCGGCCGGATTATCTCCAGGTCCAGGCTCGAACCCGACCTGCCAGTCCTCTGCAGTAGTAATCTGCGGCGCATCAGTCTCGTCACCACTGACGAACCGGCCAAGCAGCTTGCGTGCAGCCGCTGGTGCGCCCACCGTCAGCAAGAAATGCCGCACCATCGGCATCCTGTATCCGCGAAGAATAAACCCCTGAATATCGCCAAGGTTCAGCGTGGACTTCGCGCTGGTCCGCTCGCGACCGTCAGGCTCAGTGGTCTTGGCGCCGCCATGTCCAAAGAGACGTCCGAGCACACCTCCACTTTCTTTTTTCAGCGGCTCTTCTGTCTTATTTCCTTGGATCACTGCTAGTCTCCAGCGCGGTCTTCGCTATGCCGCTGATGCCGATGCTGATTCTGACTTTCGATCAGCGATTAACGCGTGGATGTCCTGAACACTCAGTCCCGGATACGCCTGATAGAACCCAATTGGAGTGCGCTGCGCCCCCGCGGCGAAGTCAATAAACTCCTGAAGGTACTTCCTGCATGGCGACGGCGGCGCGCCCTTGGTGAACTTGAATAGCAGATCGAAAATTTGCCCAATATTTTTTGTAAAATCGGCGATGTACTTATCGAAAGAACCGTCATACACGGTGAAGAAACCAATCTGGTTGTCCTCAAGCGGTACGAACTGTGCGAAGTGCGGCGTGCCAACTTTGTCCAAGTCTCCCGTAGTTCCGTGCCCCCTCGCGCGCAAGATTAACTTCACCTCCATGAGGGCGAGATGCGATTTCATTGGCAGGATCACCAGGAACGGGTGAAGTTCACCGGCCCCACCGACGTCTGCGGCAGCCGCCAAAGCCTTAATCTCCTTGGCAGTCACGCCTGGGTACGCGGTGTAAATATTTACGGGATCGAGGAGATGCTCCGCAGTCCATTCGACGAAAGCGTCGGCATGATCTGCGACCGGAGTTGACGGCGGATCGACTACGTGCTGGAAAATCGCATCGAACACCGGTCCTGCCTGCTTAGCCAATTCGGACATGAGCTGAGAGAACTCGCCATCGAAATCGCCCAGAAAAAGCAGAGTCTTCTCACTCAGAACGGTGAAGCGCGAGTAATGAATCGTGCCAATGGCATCCTGCGCCTGAAAAATCCCCGGCATTAGAGGCGGAAGCCGCTCCGCCAGCGCCTTTGCGTCCGCCGGCGATTTCAATGGAAAACTAAGAGTAAAGTGATTCTGGCTCATCGCATCATCTCCTTTGTTGATTGCTGCATTGCTAGCCCTTGGCTGCAGCAAGCGTTTTCGCCGCGGCCTCTTTGCCTTTCTCGGAGCTGCACCCAGCAAACAGCCGACACGCCAGCTCGTGTGCAAGAGGCCGCTATCTATGGGACAGAAAGCGCACTCGGCTGAATTTGTACTGGTTCGGTTCGTCCCCATTGCCTAGTTGTTGGCATTGGCGATGGCTTCGTCTCTGTTCCTCTGGTCCTCGGCCGATAACTGAGATGGCCCGAGGTTGAACGTCAGCTTGTCGATGCTTCCGGTAAAGCGGAAAGGACAATCATAGGTAAAGTCCACTGGCGTCCGAGTGTCGAGCCCGACGTCGAAACTCTCGTCGGCGGGAAGGAGGAACGGAATCGTGTGTTCCATCGACTTGCGGTCGACCTCTTTGCCATCCACAGTAAGCACGCCGACGCCACCCTTGCCGACGCCGGGGCCCTCGTATTTGAAGTTGAAGACTATAGTGTGCTTCCCCTCGTCAAGCGCAGAGCCTCTCCACCGGAACCGCTCCAAGTCCAGCATGTTGTAGACGAAGACAGGCCGACCTCTGCCGAATCCGAAGATATCGGTAGCAAACACCATGAGCAGTCCCAATCCGGCTATGAGCAACATCGCGTAGCCGAACCGTTTTCTCCACCGTCCAGCATTGCCGATCAAGAGCAGAAGCCCCAGAATCAACAATCCCAGGCCGATTTTTTTGAACAGGTCGCTCTTGAGCCACCAATTGAAGCTGTGGGTTAAGTAGAGGCCATAGCCGCCGATCATTCCGCCCTCGGCTACAACCACGCCCTCCGCGCCTCCACTCGGGATCGTCAATTCGGCAGAAATGGTGAAGTCCCTGCCCAGCACGTTGGGGGCGTTGCCGTCGGGGATATTCGCGTTCTCACCGGTATAGGTAAAAACGGTTTTCCGGACGTTAGGGGCGCCCTTGGGCGGCACGACGCGCGGAGGCCACCATGGCGTGGAATCCTTGGCGTCTTCCTTAATGACTCCGCCGAATTTCGGCGGCGGTGGCGGGATTTGTTTCCCGTCGATCGAGGTCGTAGCGCTGGGCGAACCAGGCGTACCCGTAACCTGCTGCGCGTTCGCACTTGTAGTTGCGAGCCCTAGAACCACGAGATACGCTGCGAGGCCGAGACTAGTTTTTCCAGCGCCTTTCATAAACGCAATCCTCCAAAGTCTTGGCAGAGATACGATTCGGCCGGCCTCTTCGCTGAGGCATCTGCGAACACCGCTAGAACGTCCGCGATACTGCCCCTTGTCCAAGGAAGTTGGAACTGTCAAAAGTGACACTGAATTGTTCACCACATTTTGTGAGGACAATTTGTTGGCGATCGAAGGCACAACTGTACTGGCACATGCCGATTGCAACTTAGGATCGTTGTCGGCAAATTCTGGTGCTTTGATTTCAGAAGCACACAGCGGCGCTTATTCGGTTTTTTCTGCGGAAAGCGCTGGCGGCTTGGCCGATCATTCATCACTTGCAGACATAGCTTGAGTTGCAAAAGCGACGGGCGGCCCTTGCGAGCCGCCCGTCGCGACGTTGGTTTCTATTAATTGCTTGGGCCTTTGGCCGCTGCTTCAGCTTGGGCCATCCTTGTGGCCATCTCCGCTTTGACAGCGTCAAGGTTGAAGCTCGCGCCTCGCTGCATTGGTGGGAACTCAAGGAAGGTTTGGAGTTCCTTCGCCATTAGCTGCTGGACGAACACGAAGCGCCAGAATTGGTATTTGAACCAATCGAAGTATTGCTGTCCGCCTTCTTTTGTTCCGGCGTTAGGCCATCCCGTGCGCTCGAATGGATCGAGACGCAAGTTGGTGATGTAAGGCACGTCAGGATGGGTCTTTTCACCCAGCCAGCCGTTGGGCTGATCGATGAAGCGGAATTTGTAATCGTCTATGCGCACCGCACCGACCGTACTTTCGCCGAGATAGAAAATCTCGTGGCGCTCAGACGGCCCTTTGCCGGTAATGGCCGCCATCTGGTTGTAGCCATCCAGATGGTTCTTGTAAGTCCGGTCACCGATCTTCACTCCCTTCAGCAATTGACTAGTTATATCCGGATTGCCGGCCGCGGCGACGAAGGTGGGCAACCAGTCCAGACCGGAGAAGATTCCGTTCTGCACCGAATCCGCCGGCACATGACCGGGCCAGCGAAGGATCGCGGGCACGCGGAAGCCACCCTCGAGAACTGTTCCTTTAGACTGTGCGAAAGGCGTCTGACCGCCATCGGGCCACGTGAAGACTTCGGTGCCGTTGTCGGTGGTGAACAGAACGATTGTGTTCTCGTCCTCGCCAATATCCTTCAGTTTCTGCATCACGAGGCCGATGTCGTCGTCCAACTGCGCCATGCCGGCTTCTTCTTCCGACCAGCCATTCACGGAGTTGCGCATCGCTTCATACTTCGGGGAGAGGTGAGTGACGATGTGCATGCGGGTCGGGTTCAGCCACACGAAGAACGGCTTGTTATCTTTCTTGGCCTTGTCTATAAAGTTGAGGGACATGTCGCGAATCTCGTTATCCACCGTCTCCATGCGCGTGGGATAGAGAGTGCCTGCGTCCTCAATCTTCTGCTTGCCGATTTTGCCCCAGCGGGGCATTTCGGTTGCGTCATCCGAAGTAGTAGACCAGCAATGAACCATGTTGCGCGGTCCGACAACATTCAAGAGATTTTGCGGATAGTTCGGGTGCGCCGGATCTTCCATGGCATCAAGGTGATACAAATAGCCGAAGAATTCGTCGAAACCGTGAACGCAGGGCAGAAATTCGTTCAGATCTCCCAGGTGATTCTTGCCGAACTGTCCCGTGGCGTAGCCCATGGACTTGAGCACCGTAGCAATGGTCACTGCCTCGGCGGGTATGCCGATTTTCGCGCCGGCTTGGCCGACCGTCGTCATGCCCGTGCGAATCGGCAGTTCCCCGGTAATGAAGTTCGCGCGACCCGCCGTGCAGCTGGCCTCGGCGTAATAATCGGTGAACAACATGCCCTCTTTGGCGAGCTTGTCGAGATTCGGTGTCCTGCCGGCCATCAAGCCGCGGTGGTAGGCGCCGATATTCCACATACCGATGTCATCGCCCATGATGACAAGAATGTTGGGCTTTTTCTCCTGTGCTGAGGCTGGCTGCGGGGCCGCCAACCCAAAAACCACGAGAAACGCTGCAACAACTAAAGCCATCCTTCCAATACACTTCATTAACGTCCTCCTCTTCCCTCTTCTCACTCGATGATAAAATTCGCGGCAGGTTCTCCGTCGAATAGCGCAACAAACCGCGAGGCTGCGCGATACTGTCCTTAATCGTGAGGGGGCATAACTGTCAGAAGTACCAGTGCATCGCCCTTTCTCCGATCGTGGCGTCATCAGAAATGCAGAGAGATCCACCCACGCGAGAGGTGCCCAATTTTGCACAGTCGGACTCTATTCGGGTGTACACTCTTCCCACGAAGTGGCCTTGGCCGTTTTTTAGCGTTCCTATAAAAACGCCGGAGGGTTTATGTCTTGTTCGATATGCGCTTCAGCTAGGCAAGTAGAATATTCCTTCGAGATGATGGTTCACCGCGACGGTCTCAAAAACATAGACAATTCCAGTGTCTTGGTACTCCAAAAAGCTCTAGTCTGTATGGACTGTGGTTTTTCACAGTTCACCATTCCTAAACCAGAACTTTCAGTGCTCGCATCAGATCCTCCGAACGGTGAACAACGGACGATGGCGGCTGCTGGTTGACTTCCCCTCCGGAAGGGCTGAGCGCGCGCCGAATGAAGTGCAGAAGCCTGTAGTTTTAAGGTTCTCAAAGACTCCGTGGTTTTGACCCTTCTCCCCCTAGGCCCGGAATTTTCTATTTTGCTCAGCATCATATCTGCGATATAATGTTCCCGTTGAGTACTACGCCTCGCCACCCGCGAGGCGTTTCTGTTTTAGACGTAGCGCCGGGCTTCAGCCCGGCATCTTTTTTCGGGTCACAGCTTCAGCCCGCGCCCTTTTCCGTTTCGCATCAGACCTGGAAGCAAACACGCCGTCGAGCAGCGAGTCAATCTGGGTATTTCCCGCTACTCACTACTCACTATTCACTACTCACTGTCTCTACGGTGCGTCGTATCACAAACTAAATCAAAAACTAAAATAAAGGAGACACCATGCCTTCGCTAACCGCCAAGGGCCGCATATCCCTCTGTCTATTCAGCTACGAAGATGGTCGCCGCTGCCGCACCCCACGCATCGGCACCCATCCGCATTTCTGTTTCTACCACGCCCAAAAAGAATCCCAATCCCAAACCACCGAAAAGCTAGCGAAAGAGCTAGCCTATTTCTTCTCCGGCGACTACCTCTCCGCCAACGACCTCAACACCGCCGTCGGCCGCCTAGTCCCCGTCATAATCCGCGGCCAAATCAAGCCCCGCGTAGCCCGCACCGTGGCCTACATGTTCCAAACCCTGATGCAGTCCACTCGCCTGGCCCAACACGAATACATCAACGCCTTCGGCACCGACGGCTGGCGCGACGCCGTCTACACCTCCGTCACCTCCAACCACGACTACCTCTACCCACCCGACCCCAACGCCCCCCAACCCGATCCCGAGGATGAATCCGAAGACGAATCCGAGGACGAATTCGATGACAATCCCGAACCCGAGGACGACGAGCACCTCGCGCCTCCCACATCCCCGGCTCAACAGACTCCGTCAACACCTGTAGGGGCCGGGCTTGCCCGGCCCGCTTCGCCAACTGAACCCGACCGCCCAACCCAACCACCACCGCAACCGCAACCATCCGCCGCCGCAACGTCGGCACTACCTGCCACGCCACCGCCAACTCTTTCATCGGCCCGCCCCACCCCCGCCGACACCGAAGCTGCCCTAAACATCGCCCGCTCCATTTTCCCCGACCGCGCCGACGCAACCCCACCCCAAACCACCACCCCCACAACGAATCCCACTCCAACACAAACCGACCAACCCAACACCGCCCCGCCAGCCGCTACACCGACATCGCAACCCCGACGCCGGCCGGGCGAGCCAAACCGAGATCCCTACGCCGTCCACTTCGACCACACCCACCGCCTCATGGTTGACGGCAAACCCTGGTAACCAGCCGACGTGCGGACGCACCAGGCAAACGTAGCGCCGGGCTTTAGCCCGGCACTCCACCGCCCAGGCCATAACCCACGGCACACAATTCCTAAGTCCTTTACCAGCAACGCTTACAAAATTCGTAGGGTGGGGTGCGAGGGACATGCTGCCATCAGTCCGGCAAACGTAGAAGGTAGTCTAACTTCACATCGGCGGAAAACATCCACTCCCAGTTACCAACCCTACTTCCCTGCCCGCCCAAGAAGTTTTATTTGAACTTTAATTGCCAACCGCCAAGGACATCTCTCGCGATGCCGTCTGCCCAGGAGAGTGTCTATCTGCTACGAGAAACGAGAGACAAACACGCGGCCAGTAAGCGCCGCATTAATCGCCGGGATCAAGTCATGGTTCATATACACCTTGATGACGTAACCAAGCCCCCCTACAGAAAGGCATGCCGCCAAAATATCAGCGTCCTCATGCACGGTCAGAAATACGATCCTGGTGTTATTGCCGCGCCTCCGGGCCTCACTGGCTACGTCTATACCGCTCATGCCTGGCATAGAGATATCCAAGACGGCTAGTTCAGGTTCATGTTCTAGGATTGCTTCCAAGGCGGCGTGGCCGTCAGAAACCATGGCGACGATATCGAAGGACTCCCGCAGCAACGCAGACTCAGCCCTCAACACGAGCGCGAGATCATCCGCCAATATCACCCGTCGCAGATTCATGGGTACTTCAACCTGTGTGGTTCGCCCGACCCTAACACTCGCACCGGGGTTCAGGCTAACCTGGGCATTCAGAGCTGTCTCCGGCCTGGAGCACATTTCCTTAGCCGCACGGCAAATCCTCTAGGCGCACTATGCACAGAAAGGAAGCGGCTGGCTATTGGCAGAAATTACTAGTTGGAAGGTAAATGGCTGGGATTAGGCCGCGATCATCCGGGGCTTCGTGTCCCGTATTGCACAAGCTTCGAACTTTTTTCGGTTCACAGTAGCCCCATTACGGTACAGCTGTGGGCAGCAGCGCCACGCGAGAACCCAGATCTTAATTTTCCACAGCCCGTGCTCTCACCGGTGCGTCAACTGCCGAGTAGCCGAAGGCACCTCGGCTAGAATTTCTGTTCCGTGCAGGAGTTCCGATTTTACAGACAGCCTTCCGCCCACAAGCCGTAGCCTCTCTCGCATGCCTACCAATCCGATACCTGCATCCGGATTGCTGAGGTCAGGTTCAAAACCCTTGCCGGCATCCGTGATGCGGAGGCTAACGCCCATTGGGTTCGCGCCAAGGTCAACCTGCGCGCGCTCCGACTGACTGTGTTTAACCACATTGCTGAGCGCCTCTTGCGTGACTCGAAATAGACACAGTTCTACATCTTTGGTGATCTTGGGAAGTGTTCCACTCTTAGTGAAATGAATTTCAAGTTTGTACTTCTCACCCATTTCTTTACAAAGGCCGCTGAGAGCTGACACCAGGCCAACAAGCTCCAGCTTGCTGGAATGAAGTTGATGCGAGAGAGAATGAAGGTCCGACGACATTTCCTTGGTTCCCTTCAATATTTCCAGTACCCCGGTTCGTTGCTCGGTTTGCGACTCCGGGAGTTCTTCCCAAAGCTGTCCAAGGCTAATACCCAGGAGTGCCAAGCGCTGGCTGAAGTCATCATGGAGCTCCCTGGCGATGCGTGCACGTTCTTGCTCCTGAGCGTTGATCAGGCGTCCGCTCAAGCTGTGAAGGGATTCTTCCGATGTCTTTCGTTCCGTAATGTCGACCGCCGAGCCTATATAGCCACAGAATGTGCCATCGGAGTCAAATCTGGGGGTCCCGTAATCCACAATCCACCGGTACTCTCCATCGAATCGTCGCAAGCGGTATTCAAGTTCGAATTGGGCGCGTGCCTCAAACGATGCGTAGTAAGTCTTGAGGCAGTGTTGGACGTCTTCGGGATGCACCCCAATGATCCATCCTTCTCCCAATTCCTGTTCCATGGATCGGCCCGTGAAACTCAACCAGCCCTGATTGAAAAAAGTGCAGAGCTTGTCCGTGCCTGACATCCAGATGAGAACTGGAGCGGAATTTGCAACCAAACGAAACCGCTCTTCACTTTCTCGCAGCACTGCTTGAGTGGCGAGAACGGCTTGCATCGAGCGTCTCCGTTGGAGCGCGTTCCAGAATACTTCGCCCAGGACCCTGACGCGGTTCAACAGATCCTGAGTCCAGTTCACTCGACGCTTCGTACTTACAAACGATATGGCGCCGTTGATCTCACCGCCCACGGTTAGCGGAACAGTTGCGGCCGACAAGATGCCCATCTGCCGGAAGTATTCCCTCTCCGGAAGTGAGTCCTCCGGAAGGTCATTCTGGTCGGAAACGAATGCTACCTCTCCACGAAGGAGCCGGACCCTCCACCACGGCAAATCGGCGGCCTTTACGGAAGTGGGAGCAGGAGCGGTTCCTCCGTCCGCCCAAGAAAAAGCCGAATTCAATTCCGTCCTGTCTGCGGAAAATTCGAAAAGGGTCACCCGATCCATTTTCAGAAACTCAGCGATACGGCCAAGTCCCTGCTCTATATTCATATCAACTTGATCTTCGGGCAGGCTGATAAACTTTGTCGAGAGATCGGAAAGAAACTCCTCAAAAGTGAGCCGCTCGATCAGAGAGGCTTCGACCTTCTTCTTTGCCCCTCGTTGTCGTAATAGGCTAAGAAGGAGCATTGTCTCCAACAGACAAAGCAGGATAGCCGCGAAAATGTACCATTTATAAGTTACCCAAACGGTGCGCTCTCGGAACAGAATAATGCTGCCAGCAGGGAGACTGGACTCTGAAATTTTCCAACGACGAAGTTGACGCCAATCAAACAGGTATTCACTTCGTGCGACTGCGTCTTCAGGGTGCTGGCCAGCGAGCAATTGAAGTCCCATTTCGCCAGCTTGCTTGCCCAACTCGGCAAAACTGGTTACGTACCCTCCGATGGCCCCCGAGCCGACGTTGGTCTCGAGTACAACGTACACCGGCGCTTTGGAAACAGCGGTAATTTTGGACATAACTTCCGCACTTATGAACGCGTGCCCCTTTGCATCGCGGGCGAAACTTACGTACAGCACGACGCTCTCCGGTCCCAGAGCTGCCACTTTCTCGTAGATCTCTGGCAGCGTAAAACTCGTCAGGTCAATCACCGGCAAATGCTCCGGTTCGCTGCTGATTTGATCGCGAACCTGATCAACGAGATTCTTTCCGGTAGGAGAGGAGCTTCCGATAACCACCACTTGGCGCAGAGCAGGCTGTAGCCGCAGCGCAGCTTCCAGAGTTTTGCGCGCATCGAGCTCAATCCAAATAGTGGTGACATCCTTTGAGGATGCGGATGGAGCAGGATGCGCCTTCAAGGGGTCTGTGGCCACATGCAGGACGGGCACTCCTGGAAAGATGTCGGTAGGAACGTCAGCGACTCCAATAACTAGATCGAGATGGGCGCTCGCGTATTTCCGCTGAATCCAAGCCGTTTGTTGCTCTTGAAATTGCGAATCGGGGAAATGGACACGGTCGAGGTGTTCACTAAAAATTAGAATCCCTTCCGTCGACCCTGCGCGCAGAGTCGTGCGCGCATTTTCGTCGATCAGGCGATAAGCGGGCCAGGTGAGATCTTCCTGCGAAAGGATCAAGACTCGCTTGGGCTCATTGGATTGAGCGGCGCTGAGCGTTGAGAGGCCCAAGACAACCAGCATGGTTCGCGCCACTACGGCAATCTGGGCCGAGCAACGAACGCGGCGCGAAATCCTCCGGAACAGACTGAAAATTGGGAGGGATACGAGCCCGTCGGCCAATGGTTTGAACCGCATTGCTTGGAGGTTCTACCTCTTTTTCTCGCTCCTGCGCAAGTGTGCAGCTGGCGGAAGGAGGTCAAAGATTCCAGCTAGGCTTGAACAGCCAATATCCGACAGCTGCGGACAACTGGACTAAGCCTGCCATAGCGCGGCCGGCGGCTGCTCGTTTCTCGTATAGCACAACGATTGGGGCACCTCCGAACACTGGTAAAAATAACAGGGACGACCTCAGTTGGGATGCTCTGGAAACCGGCAACCTGCTCTCTCTCGGATCCCGCGACTCGTCTACCCGACGAGTCGTTGGGATGTTCGATATTCCCGGCGTCCGGCATCAGGTGCATGCGAGTCTGCAGTCGTGAGCAATATGGAGGGGCTCAGTAGAACTTACAGTGGACGGCGATTGGCCTCACCTTCATGCTGGCACGCAAAATCTCTTATTCATCTTCGAGTGGGTCTAAGATTGCCGCCTATTGGCGGTTCTCACTCCATGATGGGCAAGTAGACTGGATAAACATGAACTCTATTGCGATCGGCTCGATAACCTTCGCCTTTGGTTTTGGAGGCGCTTTGCTCGGCATGGGGATTCGGTCAGCTCTACCCCAGCACCACATGAGCGCTGAGTCGAAAGACGCGGTGAAGGTAGCTATGGCGCTGGTTTCGACGATGTGCGCGATCGTTCTCGGTTTGCTGATCGCTTCTGCCAAGTCGGCATACGACACACAAAAAAGCGAGCTTACTGACATGTCGAGTAAGCTGATCTTGCTTGACCGCGTTCTGGCCCATTACGGCCCAGAATCGAAGGAAGCCCGCGAGGAATTGCGCAATGCCGCACTTAGCGCTCTCGATCGTATGTGGTCGAAAGACGACGGGGACCTCTCCCAAATGAAGCCGGTGGCCGCGAGCTCCGAAGTTTTATACGACAAGATCCAGGCGCTCTCTCCGAAAGATGATGCCCAACGTTCCATTCAGTCCCAGGCACTGAGCTTAGTGTTCGCCCTCGGGCAAACACGCTGGTTGATGTATGAGCAAAAAGCCGGTTCCGGTTCCGTACCGTTGTTAATGGTGCTGATTTTCTGGCTCACCTCCCTCTTCATCAGCTTCGGCCTCTTCGCACCCCGCAACGCGACCGTGTACGCCACCTTACTCGTTTCTGCGTTATCGGTCTCCTTTGCCATCTTCCTGATCTTGGAGCTTTACAATCCTTACTCAGGAGTCATTCGGATCTCCGACGCGACGCTTCGCACGGCCCTCGCGCATCTCGGCCAGTAACGAGGAAGCTCAATACGAAAAGTGCGTCGGTTCAGCCTGAAATGGAAAGAGGTAGCTTTCCGCTAGTAAGTATTCAGCCCTTCGGGCGCGAATTTTCAAGGCATCGATTCGTCCGCCAGGCTACCCCTCAGCATGGTTGCGTCCCCGCAGAGCCCGTTTCCGTTTCGCCCTGCAAGATCTATGGGGCTCTACCGCATCCATCGGTCTCAACGTCCGGATGCCTCGTCATCCGGAAGCAATCGCGATCACTTCCGACAAGCCGACTTGAAGGGGATTTAACTTTACCTAGGGCAGCACCATTTGTGTGAGTTGCTCCTCTTTATCCTGCAGGATGATCGGTTAGTGGAAGTAATTCGCGATCATGATGTTGGCGTTACTTTCGTCGATTTGCGAGTAGAGCATGTAGCGGCCATCGGGAGAGACGGACATCCCATCGCCCAGGTCTTTATCGGCTTTGAAGATTTCGCGGGTGTGCCTGGTTGCGAAATCGAAAAAGCAAATGCTCCGTGGGCTGTCATGAGGGGCGAAGTAGATTCCGTGGTGCACGAGCGTCCACTGAGAAAAATAAGTTATTTTCGGCATGCCGGAAACTTCCTGGGGCGTCGCACCGGAGTGGTCCAGCGCAAGCATCATGATATTCGGGTTGGCAATTCTCGATGGAAAGTAAAGCGCCTTGCCGTCGGAAGACTCGATGGAAGTGACGAGGTCCAGTGATCCCGCAAGAAGTGTGGCGTCACCTCCCTCCACAGGGCAACGGTAGAGCTGATGACCAACGCCTTCGGAGCCGCGAAAATAGATCCACTTTCCGTCGTGCGACCAGTATGGATGGTCCGCCTTCCCAACATTGGTTTTCAGTTTGTGCGCAACACGATCCGATATATCCGCCGTGTACACGCCCCCAAGACCGCTGAGTCCTGTCATCACGAACGTAATTTTCTGCGAATCAGGCGACCAGCGGGGGAAACCGGCTGGCCCTTCGTGCGAAATCTGAACGGGATTGCCGCCATCGGCGTCGGCCACCCAAATGCTCCAGGTTCCCGAGCGAGCCGAATCGAAGGCCACATGTTTGCCGTCCGGAGAATATTGGCTGTTGTTTTGTTGCCGGGTGGACACCAACATCTGGACCGCCGGAGCTTCGGGATGTTCCAGGTCTTTTCTCCAGATGTTCACGCGGTCGTCGTCCGAGCTGAAGGCTAATTTGTGCCCATCGCGAGAAATCGTTGGCCATTCTCCTCCTGCGACCGATAGTTTGTGCACTTCGCCATCGCCCACGCGGATTACATAGAATTCGTCGCCCAACGCAGTTGCCCCTGCCACAATGAGCGACTTATCATCGCCGCTCCAAGCTAGTCCGTGTGGAAATTCGTGCCGCGTGGTCAGAGATCGTTTGGATTTTCCCTGAAGATCGGTAACCAAGTACTCGAAGGAAGTCGTGTTATGGACACAGGACATGGCCAGTTCCTGCCCGCTATGCGAGAACGTTAAGGCTCCCTCGTGATTGCAGGACGGATCATGGGGAAACTCGTGAGATTCGAGAGTCTCCATGTTGAGCAGGAATGCGCGGCCGTCGGGTCGTCCGTTTTCAGTATCGGAAAAGGCGAGCCATTTCCCGTCGGGGGACCAACTGATGGGCGCGGCAACAGAGTACGGTATATGGGTGGCGAGGAGTTTGCGTTCCGGTCCGCCCAATGCGGGCACAACGTAGATGCCAGTGTCGTCCGCAGCCAGGCGATGAAAGGCAATCTGCGTGCCGTCGGCAGACCACGTCGAACTGATCCATTCGGAAGGATGGTTGGTTAACCGTAGCACCGTTTCACTGCCAATTGCTTTTACATACAAATCAAACCCCGGCCCTCCCGAGCGGCTTCTTGTGCCGTTATCCCAGGAGAAAGCAATCCTTGAGCCATCTGGCGAAAACGAAGGAGCGGTCTCCCGGCCCGGGTAGGAAGTAAAGGGGACAACTGTCATCGGCTGGGAATTGCCAGATTTGCGAGATAGCCAGCCGAATAGAACCGCGGCTGCTACCAGGACGGCTGCGCCTACCAAACCAAGGGTCCATTTCCGACTCGTCCAGGCTTTTGCCGCAGGGACTGGCACAAGTTCCACAGATTGCTGCGGCTTCGTAACCGCGATTACCACCGGCGCTTCAGGCTTTATCTTCCCGATGAATCGGTAGCCGCGCTTCGGCAGCGTCTCTACGAACCGCGGGTTTTCCACCGAATCGCCTAACGCCTCGCGAATCTTGTTCACTGCGGCGGACACACTGTGATCGAAGTCGACGAAGGTGTCCGCCTGCCATAGGGCGCGACACACCTCGTCCCGCGTCACTACTTCTCCGGCATTCTCGATCAGCAATGCCAACAGTTGAAAAGGCTGCGCCTGCAATCGGATTTTTCGTCCGTCCTTGCGCAATTCCCCTGAGCGCAGGTCCAGTTCAAAACGGTCGAAGGCCACTCGGTGGGAGTTGCCACCCAATGCTCGTTCTGATTTGTCGGCCGAAGAGGACATTTGGTCACTCTCACAGGAATCCGAGGAAATGGCCTGACGCGAGGAGACCGCCAAAGCTAGCGTCGATTCCTAATCATACTAGGTTCTAAATGATAAGTCCTTATACATGATGGTGTTAGCAGATGCTCAAGAATTGAACAAAAAGTGATGAGCAGCGCATTGTACAGCAGCCTGTGTTTCCGCATTCTGGCCCAGCATTTCCGCTTGGGGGTAGTTGTGCACGCCAAGCATGGAGCGCAACGAGATTGAGGCAAAACTCGAAGGAGAGAAACAATGAATCGAAAGAATATGTTCCAGGTTTCTTGGAGCGGGCGGTTTTCCGTTCTTGCGGTATTGCTTGCGATTGGGCTGTTGTTTACCGCTGCCGGCGCCAAGGCCGGTTGCGCGGTTCCTTTCAAGGCGGGAGCGGGAGCCGCATCCGCACCCTCACGCGTACCCGCAATCCCGTTCGTCAGCCCTCACGCGGACGGGGAATGGGACGAGCATGCCACCATCGTAGGTCTGTGGCATGTGAATTTGACTGCAAATTACGATGAGAATTTCCCTCCCGGAGGGCCTTATCCCACCACCCCATTCCCGTTCCTTGAATCCTTCAAGACCTGGCACGCGGATGGAACTGAATTTGAAAATGCATTCGTTCCACCCGCTGGCGGGAATATCTGCTACGGCGTCTGGAAGGACTTGGGCAAGGGCACCGTCAAGCTGCACCACATTGGTTTAATGTTCAACTCGGACGGCAGCCTCTCGGCCATCTTCACCGACGACGAAACGAACACGGTCGCGCCCGACGGAAAAACCTACAAAGGAATGTTCGATTTCAAACTCTGGCCTCCCAGCTACGATGCCGTCGGCGTCGGAAAGCCAATAGCAGAGGTCAAGGGAACAGTGGCCGCTACTCGCATCACCGTCGATTGAAGAATCAATTTCCCATTTCCGCCCGATGACCACCGCATGGCGCGGCCCACGCTTTTGCAACCCAAGAGCGTGGGCCGAATCTGTGGATATTCGCTCAAGCGGATTCGGTGTGCTTGCCCGAGGATTTCGTTGGGAATCCACTTCAGAAGTGAGTTAGGTCTTGGCAAACGCGCTTGTGATTGGGTAGGCCGCGGACCACTATTGCAGTTTGGCACTTTTGGATTTGGCGGCGATGAAGATGGAAATGTCCGGATCGGCGTCTTTCCAGAGCGCAAGAAAATCCTGACACGCCCGCCAAGCTACCCGTCAGCATGGTTGCGTCCCCGCGGAGCCCACCTCCGTTTCGACTGGCCAGATCGTTGTAGCTCTCGCGCGTGGTCAGAAACTTGAAAACCACATGGACGATAACCGCGTTAGTCAGGATCTGTTGAATTTGCGACGACCTGCGAAGTTGGCCTAACTCCTGCCGAAAAATAAGCTTGAAATGTGAAATCGATGGCGAGATACTCCCCTAAGATGCTTATGGGCAGGGACCTATCTAATGGCGAAGAAGAAATCCGAAACCGGCGATCTGTTGCGCGACACACTCGACATGTTGATTCTGAAAACTCTGAGCCACGGAGAGATGCACGGGTACGACATCGCGGAGTACATCCACAAGAGGAGCGAGCAGGTTCTGGGCGTCGAAGAAGGCGCTTTGTATCCGGCACTGCATCGATTGGAAGTTCGCGGACTGCTGGCGGCGGAGTGGGGCGTTTCGGACAACAACCGACGGGCGAAATATTACAGGCTGACAGCGGCGGGCCGGAAACAGCTCGCGAAAGAAACAGCGCACTGGAAACGCATGTCTTCCGCGATTGCGAGGATTCTGGAGCCTGCCTAAGGAGGACCTATGGCGCGCGAGTGGTTGACGGAAGCGTGGCTGAGAGTAAAGACATTGGCGATGCGGAAAAAGCTGGAACGCGACCTGGAAGAGGAACTGCAGTTTCATCTAGCGAAGCGCGCGGAAAAGAACCGCGCCTTAGGCCTAGGAGCAGAGGACGCGGGGGTAGCGGCGAGGCGGCGATTTGGAAACGTCACGCTGGTAAAAGAAGATTGCCGCGAAAATTGGATTTTTACCTGGGTCGAGACGCTATGGCGGGACGTTCGCTACGCGGCTCGCACCCTTGCAAAGAACCCTGGCTTCGCCGCCGTGGTGATTTTCTCTCTTGCGCTCGGCATCGGAGCGAACACCGCGGTCTTTAGTGCGATGAACACACTGCTGTTACGCGCTCTGCCTTACGAGCATCCGGAAACTTTGGCGACAATCTGGTCCACGCAAAAACCGGACCCCGGTGCTGATGGTCTTCCGCCGGTTGCAGAGGTGGCCGACTGGAACAAACAGAATCAGGTTTTTACCGACATAGCCGCAGTCGGCATGACGATGACGGCCACTCTGAACGGCATCGGCGAGCCTGGACCCGTCCTCGTTCAATCAGCGACGCAGAACTTTTTCGACTTGGTCGGAGTGCGTCCCTCACTCGGGCGAGTCTTTCGCGCGGAAGAAAGCCAGCAGCAGTCCCAGACCGTTGTCATCAGCAACGCATTCTGGAGGAGGAGGTTCAACAGCGACCCCAATCTGCTTGGCAAGACGTTCCGGATCGATGGTGTGGTTTCGACTGTCGTCGGAGTGATGCCTGCGGGGTTCACAGGGTTTGCGCCGTGGTACGCGCCGGGCGCCGAGGGAAAGCCCACGGAGGTTTGGAGACCGATCGATCCGGAGAGTGCAAGGAACGCGAAACGCTCCGACCATTGGAACATGCCCGTGGCGCGCCTAAAGCCGGGAGTGTCCATCGCGCAAGCACAAGTCGAGATGGACGTCATTGCCCTCGGCATGGAGCAAGCCTATCCAGAGTCCAATAAGGGAGTGGGAGAAAAGGTTATTTCTCTGAGCGACACACTTTACAAGGATGCTGGAGACAAGCTCTATCCCCTTTTTGGGGCAGTGGGGTTTGTGCTGCTGATCGGCTGTGTGAACGTGGCGAACCTGATGCTTTCGCGGACGGAGAGCCGGCGAAGGGAATACTCCGTTCGCGCGTCGCTTGGCGCGAGCCGGCGGCGGCTCATGCAGCAATTGCTTGCCGAGACCGGATTGCTGACATTGGTCGGGGGCTCGTTCGGCATACTCCTTTCTTTCTGGGGAACCCGCCTGATGCGTGCGATTACACAAGGTGTTCCAGATGCGGAGAGCATTCGCATCGACGGACGTGTGCTACTTTTTGCCGCTGGGCTCTCAGTCTTGACGGCGTTGCTCTTCGGACTGGCCCCAGCCATTCGGGCTGCGCGCCCGGATTTGAATGATGCTCTGCGCGAAGGAGAGAGCCGGACTTCGTCCGGAAAACGAGGCCGCGCGCGTTATTTGTTGGTGATTTCGGAAGTAGCTCTAGCGATGGTTCTTTTGGTGGGCGCCGGCTTGATGATCAACAGCATGCTTCGCATGCTGCTGCCATCTCCAGGCTTCGACGCGGCAAATGTGTTGACCATGGCCGTGAATTTCCCGGAAACAGAGGGCAAATATCTCGAGAAAATTCCGGGCACAGACATGAATAGGGTATCCCCGAAGGTGGCCGCCTTTCACCAGCAATTGATCGAAAGAGTTGCAGCGATGCCAGGCGTGGAGTCGGTGGGCATGATCAGCATCATTCCCCCGCTGGGAGCAGGAAGTAAGAGTTTCTCAATCTTGGGGCATCCGGCCCCGTCGCCGGGGGATCGGCCTGTGGGGTACTTTAACGAAGTGAGCCCCAGCTACTTTCGCGCCATGAGAATTCCGCTCAGGAAAGGTCGCTACTTCGATGAGCGCGACACGCAGAACGCGCCTTGGGCAGTGATTATTAGCGAGACATTGGCAAGCCGCTATTTCCCGAACGAAGATCCCATTGGGCAGCAGATCCTCCTCCGCTACGAGCCTGAGCAAGTGAACGAAGATCGGCCGCGCCAGATTGTAGGGGTTGTGGGAGAAGTCAAGCAAATCGGCATGGGCGGACTCCACCCACTGCTCTACGAATCCTTTCTTCAGCAGTCGGAAACGATCCAGGGCGACGCAGATTTCGATCGTTTGGGGAGTCTGGTAATTAGAACCACGTCAGACGTACGCGCCCATGAAGCAGATATCACAGCGTCGGTGAAGCAAATGGTGAAAGAGATGGATCCGGATCAGCCCGTGACTGACATCAGTACGATGGATGACGTGCTGGAAAAATTCATGAAGAATTATAAAAACTACGCCGTCGTGCTCGGGTTTTTGGCTGGCATAGCCGTGGTTCTGGCGGCGATCGGCGTTTATGGCGTCCTTTCGTATTTCGTCAGCCAGCGCACGCGAGAATTGGGCATTCGTTTTGCTCTTGGAGCTCAGCGCGGCGACGTGTTCCTGTTGGTCTCCAAGCTGGGACTGACACTGGCTGGGATCGGACTTGCCATTGGCATTGCGCTGACGTTCGGACTTAACCGGTTCATGGCGGAGCACCTCTGGCTGTTTCGCGTGAAGCCCACTGATCCCGCAACCTATGCCGCCGTCGGACTCCTGCTAGTCAGCATTGCACTACTCTCGTGCTACATCCCTGCTCGCCGCGCCACAAATGTGGATCCCATGACCGCGCTGCGGCATGAGTGATTCGGTGAGTCCATAACGATGGAGCCAGACCTGGGCAGAGTTCCTCAACTCTATTTCCAACGGAGGCAGGACAAAGAAAGTGACGAGTGGATTGGGTAGGCCGCGGAGCACTATTGCAGTTTGGCACTTTCGGATTTGGCGGCGACGAAGATGGGAATTTCCGGATCGGCGTCTTTCCAGAGCGCGAGAAAATCCTGATAGGCCGCTCGCGCTTTTGCGGTATCGCCCTGTAATACATAGGCGCGGGCGAGACCGAGATGGGCCAGCGCGCCGATCGGTTCGTTTAACACAACACCGGGATGATCGAGAATCTTTTGAAACTCCGCCATGGCTTGACCGCCTTGATGCGCGGCGAGATACGCTTCCCCGCGAACATAAACTGGATACATGTTGGCAGAGAATGTGGTGCCGCCGGCAAGTCCCAGTTCGTACGGTGCAGAGGCTTCCAACACCTCGATAGACTTGGCTCCGTCGTTTCGTTTGAGAGCGAGTTGAGCCCGGATGGTTGGCAGGTAATTGAATTTCACAATCGTGTCCTCGGGAAAACGCTTGGTTAGATCCTCTACGATCCCTTGAGCCTGGGAAGAATCGCCAGCCGATGCCAATGCCAGCGCGGCCACAAACTCGCCGTCCCTCCCGATCGATTGCGATTTTGCCGCCGCGGCACGTTTTCGAGCTTCTGCTATATTCCCGAAGAGCGCTTCATAAAGAGCCGCACTGGCTTCAGCGTCCGCCGCCCTATCCTTCTCTCCAGCAAGCTCAGCAGACGCTTCCGACCGATGGAAGAGTTCCAAGGATTTGTTGAGTTGGCCGGAATAGGCTGCAGAATTAGCTTCGAAATATAGAAGCAGACTTTCCGGTCCCGGCTTGCCCGTTGCCCACTTTATCTGCTCCGCCGGCTCCAATGGATCGTGTTTCAAAAAACCGATTTCATACTGATAGAGGTGAAGATCTGTAGAATCTAGATTTTTGACCTGCGCTTCTTTGGCGGTGGTCTGAGCCTGTTCCAATTGATTCAGGCAGATATAGGAAATCACGATGTTGCTGTAAGTTAAAGCATCCTCGGGGGCTATTCGCAGAGCATCATGGAATTCCTCAAAGCCCTTCTCATATTGCCCGAGGCTCTGGTAAACCACGCCCAGATTGGCGTGAGGGACCAAATCTCGCGGATAGGTCTGCGCCCAGAGCTCATACACTTTGCGCACATCCTCCAAGTTCCCGGTGACGTAATGATAGTAGTGAGACTCGATATAGTATTTCTCTCGTTCGCTGACGTGTTCCCGTAGTTCGAAGCTTTTCTTGGTGCTTTCTGCCGCGAGTTTTTTTTCTCCGAGATTATGGTACGCGGTTCCCATCAGTGCATAAGCCATAGCGAAACTTGGGTCAAGGCTAATGGCCTGCCCCAATTGTTCGACGGCCGCGGTGTAATCGCCTCGCACGGTCATCATTTTTTGTCCCAGGCTGTAGGCTTGCAGCGCCGCGAGCGAGCGCGTCGTGGCTTGCTCCACCGTAGCATCGTACGTGGCGATCGAACTGAGCGATTCTCCTAGCTTTTGGCGCAGCCGTTTAGCCGCTTGAGAGAGAGCCTTTAGCACTTCTTCCTTGCTAGTGGCTTCTTCCTGTTCGTGTGCCAGCATCGCGCCACTGTGCCCATCGGCTGCCACAAGGCTGAGAACGTAGTGGCTCCCTATGGGAGCAATTTTCCCTGAGATGTAGGCCTTCAGTCCTTCGCGTTCGCAGATTTCTCGCGCCATTTCTGGCGTGATTCGAACATCGTCCGGACGTCCCATCATTTGCAATGTGCGCCGCACTTCGGGCCCTGGCAACAAGTCTAAGAACGGTGACTGTTGGAGCTGGACAGCTAAGCCCTCACGAAGCGTGCCATCGAAGACCGGGTCTTGGGTCTTGTTCTCAAAATCAGCTAGCACGAGCGTATCTTTGTCCGTCAGTTTGACTGCGGCCCGCGAGTGCCAATAAACGCCGCCAGCGGTGAAGATTGCAATCAAGAGCAGGGTCAAGGGAATAAAAAGTTCCCAGCGCGTGTGACGTCGTATCCCTTTCGTTGCTGCTTGCGAAAACGCTTCCTTCTTATTTTCACTGAAGCGCAGCCCGCTTGCAGGGAGCAGTCCTACGAGATCTTCTTCCGTTACGAGTACTCGGCCCGGGTCGCTGTCTCGCTTGAGCAATTTCAGTTCCGCCCGCATGTCGGCGACATTTTGGTAACGGAGGTTAATGTCCTTTTCCATCGCTCTGCTAATAATGTGTTCGAGCTTTGGCGGAACGGCAGGATTGAGTCGAACGGGAGCTGGAGGAGTACGATTCAAGATGGCTTCGGCAATTACGCCCGAACTTTCTCCTCGGAACGGCATGGTCCCCGTAGCCATTTCATAAAGGACCACGCCAAAAGAAAATATGTCCGTCCGTGCGTCTAATTCCTTCGCCCGCACTTGTTCTGGCGACATGTAATACACAGTGCCCAGTGATGTCCCTGGACTGGTCAAGTGGTCTGCGCTGGCGCCCAATGTGTCTTCGTATTCAGCTCCGCCTACCGAAGCAAACTTGCGTTTCCCTGGCGCGACTTTGGCCAGGCCAAAATCCAAAATCTTGGCATGACCGCGCTTGGTTATAAAAATGTTGGCAGGCTTGATGTCGCGATGAACGATGCCTTCCGCGTGCGCAGCTTCGAGAGCGTCTGCAATCTCGATGCTCAAATCCAGCAGCGTCTCCATCTCGAACGGACCCGCTGCGATGCGACGGTTCAATGGGTCCCCTTCGAGCAACTCCATCGCCATGTAAGTTTGCCCGTTCTCTTCGCCAATCGCATAAATCGTGCAGATATTCGGATGGTTCAGGGCGGAGGCTGCCTGCGCTTCCCGTCGAAATCGCTCGAGCATTTGCGGGTCGCGAGAAAGATGGTCAGGAAGGAACTTCAGTGCGACAAATCTGTGGAGGGTTAGGTCTTCGGCACGATAGACCACTCCCATGCCACCACCGCCAAGTTTTTCCAGGACGCAATAGTGGGAGATCGTCTGACCGGTAAGAGGCTTCGATTCGGTCATGTCCAATGCTGAGCCAATCTCAGACGCGCGCGTACTGACAAAACTAACAGTCGCTCCCAGAAGTCGCTTATGAGAGCCGGCGGCGGGACTGTTACTTTTGACAGTTCTCGCAGTAACTCTGCGCAGGGCATGCTTCCAAGAGTCGAACGCGATGAATCATGGTCGCAAGTAATGCATTTGTATTTCAGGACAATTCCTCGGAGCGAGAGATGAGCGGCCATTCTGCAGGTCGATTCTCCAGTCGCGCCGGCGGGCCTGACGACGAAAAGCGGAGCCGTACTTTGCAAAGCTCCGAACCCACAAAGGATCTCTCGATGCCCTCAAGCAAGAAACTTGTATTCATGACAATATTCACGGCCTTCACTCTGAGCGTGTGCTTGTTCGTCGCTGCGGCTCCATGCCGGGCTCAGGCGAGCGCAGCGTCTTCGGACGATGAGTACCCCTTCAGCGCCAACGCGCTTAAACCATGGGTTGCTCCAGCCTCCGTGGTCGCAGACTCCGTCTCCACTGATCAGCCAACGAGCGGCGATCCCGCCGGCTCGCCTCCACCGCAGGCAGCCAAGACCGCGCCAGATGACGGGTGGCATCTTGCCGTAAGCCCCTACCTCTGGATGCCAGGAGCGCACGGCACCATAGAGGGCCCGAACGGCAACGGCATCGGCTTCCGTGCTAGCGCCGGCGATCTGCTCTCGCATTTTCAAATTGGACTGATGGGGGCCGTCCAAGCCAGTCACAAGCGGATAGTCACATCAGTGGACATTTTTTGGATCAGGCTTGAGGACGACCAAGCAATCCCGCTTCCCCCGGCCGTTGGTGATGGGGCGATCAGCGCCAAAGCTCATGCAACTGAGTTTTTTTTGGCTCCCAAAATCGGTTATCGTGTGATCGATCAGGAAAAAATCAAGATTGATGCACTGGCGGGACTTACATACTGGCACCTCGGAGAGAGTTTGAGCTTCAATCCATCCGCGCTTGGCATCAATTTTACCGGCTCACAGAATTTCGTGGACCCAATTGTGGGCGGGCGGATTCAGTTGGCCCTTTCGCCGAAAATCGTACTCAATATCCTGGGTGACGTTGGTGGATGGAATACTGGCTCGAAGCTCGAGTACCAATTCGGCGGTTTCCTGGGGTATCGAATCAAGCCGGCCTTAACGCTGCAGGTAGGGTATCGCTACCTAAATCTGGACTATGTAGGCAGTAGAGGCAACAGTTTCAATATGACTACCGACGGCGTACTATTTGGCGTCACCATAAATCTCAAGTGAGTTAAAACAATAAGGACATCGATAGTGGCAAGAAGACATTCGCAAAACGTGACCAGGGCGAACCCGACTCCATTGACGAGAGGTAGTGTCTTAGCGTTTTTGGCCGCAGCTATATTGTTCGCTGTCATCGTCGGGGGGGCACTCTATACAAGGTCCCCTGCATCGGCTGCGATATCAGCGCATTCAACCGATTACGTTGCAGCTTCCACCGCACCAGTTGCCAGTCAACCTGTGGCAACGCCTGCGCCGGAAGCTCCGCCCAGCAACGCAAGTTTCCTTCCTACCATACCGAATGCCACTCCGGTTCCGGCCAATGCGCCGCGAGGCATGGTTTGGATCACAGGAGGCGAGTTCTCTATGGGCGCGCATGATCCTCCTGACATGGATAAAGTCGGCATGCAGGCCACTACAGACTCTCGGCCTATCCACCGAGTCTACGTAGACGGCTTTTTTATGGACAAGACCGACGTGACCAATGCGCAATTCACCCAGTTCGTAACAGCAACAGGATACGTAACAGTTGCTGAAAAAGCTCCTCGAGCGGAGGACTTTCCTGGTGCTGCACCTGAAAATCTCGTTGCCGGCGGCGTGGTATTTGCTCCTCCCGACCATGCCGTGGCCTTGAATGACCATTTTCAATGGTGGACTTATGTGAAGGGTGCGAATTGGCGTCACCCAACCGGTCCGGAGAGTTCCCTCAAGGGGAGAGAAAACTATCCCGTTGTGCAGATAGCTTACGAAGATGCAGAGGCGTATGCGAAATGGGCGCATAAGCGACTGCCAACAGAAGCGGAATGGGAATTCGCTGCTCGTGGCGGACTTTCGGGGAAGCCTTTCGTTTGGGGTGACGAGTTCAGGCCTAAGGGTAAGTGGATGGCCAACACGTACCAGGGACACTTTCCCGACAAGGACACCGGAAGCGATGGTTTCACCGGCCTATCCCCTGTGGCGCAATTTGCGCCCAATGGATACGGTCTGTATGACATGGCTGGAAATGTCTGGCAGTGGACCTCGGACTGGTACCGACCGGATTACTACAAACAACTGGCTAGCATCGGCGGAGTAGCACGAAATCCAAAAGGACCAGACGCCCCCTTTGACCCCGCTGAGCCTTCGGAGAAAAAGAAAACCCACCGAGGTGGCTCGTTTCTTTGCACCGATCAGTATTGCTCTCGTTATATGGTGGGAACGCGCGGTAAGGGCGAGGTCAGTACGGGAACGAATCACCTGGGATTTCGGTGCGTATCAACTTCGGCTGCGTCTGCAGCCGGGAGTTCTCCTCAATCATAAAGACGGCTTTTGTATTGAAAGTGTTGGAGGACTTTGAGAAGTCTTCCAACCAGACGGCGTAGCCACCTTTGCTTCTGCTTGGCCCTGCTGTGCTCGTAGAATCTTCCAGCTAATCTGCTTCGGTAGGCGATTCTCATGAAATTTTCTCAGCGGTAGGAAATTCGGAGTTTTAAAACTGCAGATGGTCCATTCATTTTAGTTTTATCGCTTCCCACGTAGGCATACGCCACAGAAAATGAAGGTGAAGGCGTCGATCAAGCCGTTCGCGGATCGAACGCCTTCACCCTCGCGATTAGCCGCCCATCTTCTGGTAATTAGAACTGGTTGTGGTGACCACAAGCTTTTTGGCAGTGGCGTTGAGAATTGTCTGCTGTACATAGTTGGTTCCATCGGGAAGGGTGGCCATTTGCACTTGCAACGTTACGGCATCCTTCTCTTGTCCCATGTAGGTGTTAACGCTCAGGGAGATGACTTTTGATGCGGCAGTGTCGAAAGTAAGGGTCATTTGATCGCCCGGTTGCGCGTAATCCCTGAAAACCAAATTCACGAGGCTACCCTGGGGATTTATGGAAGCTTTGCCGGCCTGATAGGCTTGCTCCATCTTTTGCGCATCGGGCGGTACGTACATACTGAGGAGGCCCTTCACATCGCCCATGTAGTCCTGCATCTCCGCTTTTTTCTTTTCAATGACTCTTTGCTTCAGTCTGCCGCCACTGGGTTGCTCGGGAGGAGGACCGATGGGGGTCTTCTGAACTTGACCGCCGGGGCCGTACTGACACAGGTTTTGGGTTGGCGGCTTGGGATCACCGTTTAGATTGAGCTGCGTGGTCTCTGTCCATTGATATTGCTGCAAACTCTGCTTATTTAGAGCGATGACCTGCTTTACAGCAGCAAGCTTCTGCTGGAGTTCAGGATTCTGCGCAAACGCCATGGTGGTAGCCGCAAGGGCCGCAACACCAATCATTATTAAGCGCTTGCTACCCCTGAAAGCATTGCTCGGGATGGCCTTTTCTCGCTCAATTGCAGAACTTTGATTCATTAGAACTCTCCTTAATCTCTCTAGACGTTTTTCGACAGTGCACCGCACAAATTCCAACGATCTGTTCTCAAGGAGAAAGCACCACACGCGGGGCCTTCCGTTCGCTTCATAGGAGGAGCTAAAGGGGGTGCTGGCCTCAGGCGCTGTGAAGGTCCCATGGCCTTCACTCGTGGCCGGCGAGATCCTCTTGACGCGAGCAAAATGTAAGCTGTCTCCCTGATCTCCAAGCTTCTTGCCAGTATCCGATGGAGGGGATGGGAGTGCGCCACTGTCAAAACTGCCAGTCCACTGCACATAAATAAGTGTCTCTTTTTGAACAGTGTGAGTTATGCCCGAGTTTTGAGAGGTCGCGAGGGCCTGTCAGTTTTGACAGTAGGAGGCTTCAGTGCATTTATGACAGCCTAATGAGATGTACGAGGCTATGTCGTCTGATTTGTGAATGTGGAGGAATTCAATGAGATTAGCGGTCGTGTGTCTGTTAGCGTCAGCTCTGCTCCCGTCAGTGAGCCGGGCGCAAGCTCCAGTCTTCGCGATTTCGCCGGCGCCAGATAGCGCAGTCACTTTCTACGTCAAGGCATCGGTAGAGCTGAGGGGTACTTTCGACAAGTGGGAGGCCACAGCTACATTTACGTCTCCTGATATCACTACGGGAGTTCTGGACATCAAGATTCAGGCAGACAGCGTTAATACTGGAAGCGGCATGAAGGACGGCAAGCTGAAGAGCAAAGATTTCTTCGACGCCTCGCACGATCCGTTGATCACATTTCACTCGACGAAGTTCACACAAACAGGTCCCAACACAATCAAGGTGGATGGCGACTTTACAATCCGCGGAGTAACTAAACCCGAATCATTGACATTTACGGTTACCGGCATAGGGACAGGCGCAGGTTCCATTAAAGGAACAATGGCGTTCGACCGCAAAGACTATGGGATGAATAAAGGCATTCCCTTCGTTACGATCGCCGACCGCGTCGAGGTAACCGTCGATCTAAAGGGGAAGCGCGTCAGCGGGCCTCCGATGCAATTTAAGCAATAGAAACGAACCTTGCGAAGGAAAAGGAGCGGGACTGGCGAGGTCCCGCTCTAACTCTTGGCAAGTCGCCAGCGCCACATGAGCTCTAGCTTGCGGTTACCCGCGATTCGTTGAAGTATTGTTTCCCACCAGAAATAGTCAGCCGCAAGAGTTATAAGCCATCTCATAAAACGGAGCTTCGGAAATACCACGATTCTTCAGGGGCTAAAGCCACCCGTTTCCGAGTCGTTTTCGGCACGGCTGAAGCCGTGCCCTCCTAAAGAGCATTTATAAGATAGCTTCTGAACAGGCAAGGAAGAAGTCAGCTGCGAGCCGGGGCAATCCCCTCAGGTTCTGCTTTATGAGCCGGACTTTGGTGTCTCTCTCGACTTGAAAAACAAGGCACTAAATTGGCTTTCGCCAAGCACTCGGCGCAACTCTATAAACGCAAAGAGCGGAATGAAAGTGCAAAATACGATCAAAGTACGGCAGAGCAGGTCATCGATGCGAGTCTCGCGGAACAATGGTGTGATGCGCTCCCCGTGCACAAGGTGCTTGATCACTTCTTCAATGATATGAAAAGCGAAGACGAGCAGGCCGAACACAAATGCCTTATAAACCGCCAAATAAATCAATGACTTGGCCTCACGCTTCTTGCCAAGGTGCATGTAGTCTCCGATAAGAATAACTTTGGCGATCACCAGAGCGTTGAGCAGCGAAGTGCCATAGGTAAAATAGGAGATCTCGAATTTGTTGAGCAGCAGCATGCTGTAGGTCGCTATCGCGCAAAAGAAAAAGGCCAGATACAAAAAGATTACGCCCATTTCCTCAAGCTCGCGGACCGCCTTTTGCTTCATGCCGGTTTTCTGGGCATTTTCATCACTCATTCAACTCTCCTGTTTTGTCCGACATGGTTCGCCGCGATCCTGTAGCCTGTTCCTCAGTGGAAGTGTATCCAGAAACGATTCCGTGCAGCGGAGAAAGCCATCGAACATGCGGTGCCGTTTTCTTCGCAGATGCGCAGACCAACTCTATCTTTCTTCCATCACGTACTTGACGAAGTCCGGATTGTCTTGGAGAAGCAGCGGGAATACTGCTTCGGTAAAATAAATCCAGGCGTGCAAATCCCATTTCTCAGTGTCGTCATGAAAGTCCCGTTCCCATAGCGCCGCGTGGAAAACTTCATGCTGAAGCGCCTGAACGTTTCTAAAACGATCTCGGCTGCGTGCGATGGAGATTGTTTTTTGTTCGTAGTCGGTGACACCTTCACCCTGAGAATCTCCATAAGTTGCGGTTGGCTCATGGAAAGAAACCGTGTACGTCACACATGGGCGATCTTTCAGGCCACAAATGCGGATTGAGGCTGGCGGAGGGGCTTGCGTTTTCGCTGAGCTAGTGGGCCTCCACGACCCCAGAAAGATTCCACCGAGGAGAGCGACTGCTATCGATATGAAGTAAAAACGCCTCATTGGGCTCAACCGGGCATGAGCGAAAGGTCAGATGATCCATAACATCGAGGTGCTATTGAACTGTCAGAAATGACAGGGAGGGAGATACATCAAACCGTCGTGGGCACGTGTGGCCATTGGCCAGCAACGTGCCCTGCGCGGGGTAGCGGAGATTGCCACTCGCCCTCGCGCCGTTGGTCTGAGGCGCAATGAACGGCGGACTATTTTCCGCTCTTGTTTATCGGGGTAGCCTTCTGCAGTGTTGCTATCAATATCACAGCGGACTCTGGCACTGGCACGGAATGCGCGAAAACAATGGAGCTACCGCTGACTTCCTTGCCGTATAGATTCTTGTTGGCGCCGTTGTCAACACGAAGAGTGGAACCTGCCAGCGAGATGCCTGCGAAGAGGCCTCGAGCGCGCGAATAGGAAAGTATTTCGGCGCGCATAGTGACGTCCGTTTCCGCGGAAGCCGTACGGCCAACCGGGCCGGCCGCGGCGGTGGCGTCCCCGCCAATTTTGACCTTGCTGGCGAGAATGCTGGTAGCGGAGCGGGGACTCATGAGCAGCAGAACGAAGTCGGTTGCATTACCACCTAGCTGCAAACCTGCGCTGCCGCCTTCGAGAGCCATCATCGATGGAGCGCTCCAGGCGCCATGAAATGTCTTGCCGCCTCTGCAGGTCATAACACCGCGGCCATAGCTGCCTCCGAAACCGATGGCAAACTTGAGCACGGAGGGCAAAATCACGATGCAATCGGCTTTGTCGAGAACACTCTGCGGAATGCTGTCTGGGGCGTTGAGAATTTCCTTGAGCACTTTTCCAGCGTTTTCGACGCGGTCAGTTTCTTTGTCTTGCGCTGCAGCTGGCAGTGCCAAACCTAAAATCAATCCAAAACTCACCGAAAACTTTTTCATAAATTCTCCTTTAGTGCGTCAAGCTCAAGCTAACACATCTTCTTTTCGTGGACCCGTTTTTTTGTTGGTGGCAAAGGCAGATCATCCCGAAATTGTTGGATGTCCAACCACACACTTCAATACCGACAATGCGGTATTTCCGCCAGCCAAAAATGGTTGTGGTCCGGGTGCCGCAGGCGCATTCGTCAGCAGACGCCGACGGTCTTCGCCTTCGGCGCAAGGTCGACGGGAACGGAAGCTGTTGCTGTTGAAAAATCGCCTAATGGACAACTAGGCGAGAGCAAACCCAACTTGCGCTGGATGATTTCCTGAGAGTACTTCGCCATGTAATGAACGATCGTTTCTACACGAATTTTTATGCTGCCGCTGGGCTTGGTGGAATCCAGATCTCCGAACTTGAAGAACAGAGTGCCGGTGGCTTCCACGATTTTCTGCGTTGGCGTGTAGGTTGGCTGATCCATGCCGCATTCGTAGCTCGATAGACGGACCACGCAAGTGATCCACGGGCAGCGAGCCGCGAATTTTGCGCCCCACATGATTTCGTTGGTGTTGCTGCTGTAGGATGACGTCCAAACATCATTGATGTCGAAGGCGCTTTTGATCCGCCCGGCGCGCAGGTCGTCTTCAAACACCCAGTTCATTAAATCCAGGTCGCCGGGAAGATACTGCAGCCAAAGAATCGGATAGCCGTGGGCTTGCAGCTCTCCTTCGATTTCATGGCCGATGCCGGTATCCATGTGATAAGGGCGGGCAAGCACGAGGATGCAAGGCTTCTGATTTTTCGCGCACCAGGTCAGAACATCCCGCGAGTGTTGACGCGCTTTTTCGGTGAAATTGTCGAGCGCGAGAAATCCCGCTTGAACGGCGCGCTGCGTTTCTTCCATGTCCAGATTAAAAGCGTCTTTCAGCGAGCTATAGAGTTGGTCCGCAACCATGTTACGGTCACCGAGGCTGGCGAAGGGCGAAGCATATACAATGCCGTTCTCCGCAAATACGTCGCGCTCCTTCATGAAACCGGCCTTTACGCTTTCCGGGCCGGCCATCACGCGCGTGCAGGTGACTGTGTCCACAACATGTCCGTGAAGAATCGAGGGAAGAGAGTGAATCATCGGACTGAAGAGAATGTTGATCTTTTTTTTCTGGCCGAAGATCAATTCGCCGTAGTGGCCGCTCATGCATTTCACCGGGTAACAGCAATCCACTGTGCCGCGGCCTTTGCCGAATTCGCGGCCCTGCTCTTCCGAAGTGTCGGAACTCCAAATGATATTTTCCGAAGCGATGCCCAAAGCCTTCAGGAAACCCACCCAGAACTGGCTGGTCGTCCAGATATTCAGGACTTTGGGAATGCCGACGCGCAGCTGAGAACGATCCTTAGGTGGAGACGCGACGGAAGGCTTCTTTGCGAACCAGGTCGGCAACATTCGGAAAGGCATTTTTCGTCCTCTCGATCTCGGTCTTGATCACTTTCATTTCGTTCAGATCTTCCACGAGCCCTTTGGGGCAGGAGTTATTTACAATGACGCGCTCCCAGCCAGTGCCCAAAGGGACCTTGCTCCATTCGCGGCCTTTGCCACCGTCCAGTTCCACATCGATGAAGCTCCGCTGGCAATTGACTGGACACCAATGGCAAACCGTTTCGACTGCGGTGACAGTTTTGTATGTCAGCCGGTCGATGGCGTCGAAGCCGCGAAAACTCGTGCGTCCTCCTTTTTCCCACCATTCCAGAGCGACGAGCGCGGCTCCGATGGCACCGGCTTCGCCGGAATAGGGGTGAACAACAACTTCGGCTTCGGGAATTTTGGACAGTATAAAATCCACTTGGGTCTTCACGACCGCGAGGTTCTTGTGCGTTCCGCCCTGCAGAATGTACTTTCGGCCGACCTGCTTGAGATTATTTAAACCGCCCGCATAGATCCACACGTTAAGCGGAAGAATGGCGCAGAGGGCAGCAAGAATCTCGTCTGCTTGCCAGCCTTTGCGCTGCTGATTCACGATGTCGCTTTGCAGGAAGACGCCACAGCCCATCGACAATTGCGGCATGGACTCCGCGAGAAAGGCGCGATCGGCCATCTCGCTCATTGGAATATTGAAGCGCTCCGCGACGCCTTGGAGGAATGCTCCATTTCCTGAGGAACACTGGGAGTTGAGACGAAAATCGGTTACGGCGCCGTTGTTGAGGAGCATGATTTTGACGTCGACGCCGCCGACATCGCAGATGCAGTCCGCGTCCGGGAAATAATGCAGGCCAGCGCTGGCGTGCGCGATCGTTTCGACCACCGGACAATCGGCTCCCAGGATTCCTTTCAGCAAGTCTTTGCCGTAACCCGTGATCGCCAGGCCTACGATTTCGCCCACGCCAATGGCTTCCCGTATCTGGCGGAACAGCACTTTGGCGTCTTCAATCGGATTGCCGCGACTCAGGGCATAGCACGAATACAGAAGCTCTTTTTCTGGAGACAGGCAAACGGCTTTGGCTGTGGTCGAGCCAAAATCGCAACCCACGACGACGCGTCCTAATTTTCCGATACGGCTTACGGCTTCTACTCCGTTCGCCGAGGCGTGTCCGTTTCCATTACCGTTGCCATTGGCGTTCCCATTGGCATGGCCGTTTCCGTTGGTTTTTTCTTTGCCGTTCCCGTTTCCGCCAGCGTAACGAGACTTGAAAGATTCGAGTTCCTGCGGATCCTTCCAGAGTCCTCCGCGGCCAGCTTTTTTCTTTTCTTCGTGCTGCCCCACTTCAATCCACTGTCGCAGGTTTTCAATCCCTAGATAGACGCCGGAGGATGGAGGTTCGCCGCGTCCCACTTCAACGCATCCCTGAGCCGCATAATAAAGTGCGTCGTCTGGAACCAGGATCATCGATGCGGGATCTTTGCCATCTGGCGTTTCCACCTTGCGTTCTTTCCACACCTTTGTCAGGTGATAACGCCACGCTTCCTGGAGGCCAGTAAAGAAAAGATTGGGCCCGCCAAGCAGGAGAATCTCTGGAACCGGCGTGTTCCCACGAGTGAGCGTTGCGAGATTTTGATAGACGACGGCCTCGAACAGCGAAGCGATGATTTCTTCGACGGGCACTCCCGCTTTGAGAAGCGTATTGGCGTCGGCTTCGGCAAAGATGCCGCACTTGCTGCTCACCTTGTGCAGGGTGTACCCCGTGTAGCGCATCTTCGCGAGCTTTTCTGTCGGAATCTCGAGCTTGCGCGCGGTCTTTTCGATGAAAGTGCCTGTGCCGCCTGAACAAGCGGCCTGCATGAGGACTTGTTTGCTCTTGTTCTTTTCAGTTCCGCTAAAGAAGATAGTCTTCATATCTTCGCCGCCAATTTCGCTGACGAAGCGCACCGAGGGATGAACTTTTTCGACGGACGCGGCGACCGCGACAACCTCCTGAATCGTCTTCCCTCCAACTAGAGGAGCGATGAGTCCGGAGCCGGAGCCGGTGAAAAAAACGCGGTCTTGATGAGGCGTGAGTTGGAATTCCGTTTCGAGGCGAGTCAGAAACTCCAGGACTTTTTCGGCCTGCTTGGTGTTGTGGCGTTCGTAGGATTGAGCAAGTAGCTGGCCGTCTTGCGAGACGAGTACAAATTTGCAGGTCGTGCTGCCAACATCGATTCCGCAAGTCTTACCGGGGCCCGCCGAAACCATAGAAGCGGGAGGCGCGGCGGGTTTCCTCGCAAGAGTACCTTCCAGCGGCAAAATCTGGACGAGTCGCTCGTTGGCCATAGAGAGGTCGCCTCTTTCTCTGCCTAGACTTGGCTTTGCAACATCGCTGCGTTAGGCTCTTGCCAATCCTCTGTCATTCGCGAGATGGAGAACGTAATTCGCAGCCACGCCCGCGCAATCGCGGTGGGGTATGCGATACATGGCGCTACGCAATTCCGGATGGCGAGCTTCGCACTTTCGGATGGCGTCCACTGTTAGACCAGTTTTCTTGAGGACGGACTCGAACTCTGCCTTCGCGCGCTTCTTCGCTTCGGTGAGGATCATCTGGCACCGCGAGAGCGCGTGCACTTCCGAATCGCCTTTCACTTCAATAGGGGCGTAGAGCAAATCAGGATATTTTCCAAGCACATTGGCCATGGACCCGACCGACATGGTGTTTGGCATGCACGAATACGGGGAAAGCTCACAAGTCATGTGCGCTTTTTTGTGGTGATAGGTGTGCAGCGCTTTCCCGATCAACATGTGCCCTTCGCCACCTCGCAGCTCAAAGTGATAGAAAGGCTCCGCGAGACGCCGCAACTCTTCCTGATCGGGCAGCTCGTAGGGGAGATTGCCGAGCGCTTTACGAAACCGGTTGTAGGTGCCGCGATAGACACGCTCGAGCGCCTTCAATGCCAGTTGCTGCAGACGAGGATGCTTGCTGGTGGAATGTCGATGCTCGAGTTTGCGGATGCTGGGATGCAGTAGATAATGCAGCCAAACGGCTACTGGCGGAGGCACGACTTCGCTATCTTCCTGTTCTAGCCAGCGCTTGATGTTGTAGTTCCCTTCTCCTTCGTGTGTTTGCAACCAGAATTCGCCAGTAACTTTCACCTTGGCTTTTACGCGGAGATGATCGACCTCGATCGCTTCCCATTTCTTGCGAACCACTCGCAGCGCCCGCGTGAAATAATTGGTCATCAAGTGCCAAGCGAGAGGTCCAAGCTTCTTGCCGCGGCTGGGCCGATTGCGGAATTTATCGTACAAATACTCGATGCTTTCTTTCAGCACGCGGTCTGTTTGTCCGGGGTTCACCTCGTACGGCCGAGTCATGTATTCCAAATCCATCAAGAGGTCCGCGCAGAGAATGCCCCAAATCATGCCGAGGCTCAGCGGCATGTTGATTTCTAGGCCACCACCGTCCGCGGCGCCCTGGTCTAATTCGTCTTGTGCGAGAAGAAACATCCGAAAATCGCGGAGGCCGAGGCCATCCAGCGCCATCGAATAAGACTCGTGATACTGGCCGAATCGGCAGGGACCGCACGCGCCAGCCGTGAGATAAACGAACTTGTCGTTCACTTCGTCCTTGCCCTGATCGGCGACCTTTTTCTTAAGAAGATTCACTAAACTGCCGGTGGTAAAAATCGTGGGACAGCACGCGCCAACGTCGATCAATTCCTTTCCAGCGTCCAGATCTTCGCGCGTGATGTTTGGCAGCGGCTCCGCTTTGTAATTCAAATTATGCAGAGCGCCCTGGATAAGCCGCTCATGCTTCCAGGTTAGCCCACCGTACAAAATTGTTACTTTGTCGCGCTCCTCTTTTTTAAATGGCCTGGGTTTGTATGCTTTGTAGTGATTGACCGGCTTTGAGGGATTGATTGAAGGACTGATGGTGGTTAGCTGCGGACTTGCCATTATGTTTTCTCCTTCACGAGCCAGCTGTCTTCGATCGCAATGACTGGGTACGTTCGGGCCTAGCTACTCTCACTTATCACATGGTCTTTATGGATCCACTTGCCTCCGTTGAAGTCTGAAAACTCCACGCTCCTCGCCAGAGTCTGGTCATCAGATCGACCATCGCCGTTCGCGCGACTAGTACGAGCTCGCCCAAAATCGTTGCTAAATAAGTACGCCTACTTGCTCGAAATGACAAGCAACAAAGTCTGGCGTCCCCATCCTCAATGGGATCGAAACGATGAAACGAACTGCACTGGACCGTCACTACGTATGGCAGGCGCTTTTGTAATGTCGATTTAAAAGAAAGGCTCGCGGTGAGAATTACAAGTACCCACAGGGCAGTAATCAATGGAAACAAAATGTTTGGCCATCCAAGAATATACTTCGGCGAATTTGACCGATTGTCTGAAAAGATTCAGGAGAGGGAAAATCTTATATCCGCAGTCGCGTCGATTTATCGGCTCACACCGCAGTACGCGAATGAGGTTTACCGCGAGTGGAAGATGTCTCGCCAACGCCAGGCGGCGAGTGCGGCCTGAAAGTAAAGCGGGAGATGGATTCGTTTTCTGGATCGTTCACGGTCGACTGCCAAAGACAAGTGCAGCGGTTGACTCCTGCGTGCCTCCATTGAAAACCGAAGAGGGACGCGCTGAAGCGCGCCCCTACAAGGGAAACTAGTCGACTTTGGACTCATGGACTTTCTCGGAGACTTGGGCTGGAGTTGGGAGTTGCGAACGGTCCCAGCCGCCGCCGAGGGCCTCGATCAATTGGACGGAGGCTGTCATCGCCTGCGTGCGGAGAGAAGCGAGAGTTTGCTGGTCAGAGAGTAGAGTAGTTTGCGCGACCAGAACGTTGAGGTAGGTATCGACGCCGGTGTAGTAGCGGGCTTTTGCCAATTCGAGATAGCGCTCGGCGGATTGCTCAGCGGCTAGCTGTTCCTGGATTTGCTTGGACAAGATGCGGACAGCGGCCATGGAATCTTCGACTTGTTGAAAGGCGGTGAGAACAGTCTGGCGATAACCGGCTACGTCGGCGTTGTACGTCGCGATGTACTGCTGAACGGTGGCGCGGCGCAAGCCGGCGTCAAAGATCGTTTCGGAGAGCGATGTGCCAACGGACCAAATACGGCTGGGCCAGGCGAGCAGAGTTTGGATGGCCGAGCTTGAAAAGCCTACGTCGCCAGTGAGAGAGAGGTTTGGATAGTAGGCCGCGACGCCGATTCCGATTTGAGCGTTGGCAGCGGCCATGGTGCGTTCGGAAGCGGCGATGTCCGGACGGCGTTCGAGAAGCTGAGAAGGCACGCCGACGGGGAGAGCGGGCGGAACGGCGTTCAAAGGTTTGACGGGAATGGAGAAGCTGGAAGGCGTGGTGCCGATGAGAACGGCGATGGCATGTTCGAACTGGGCTCGCGCGATGCCGAGATTGGTACCTTCGGATTCGGCAGTCTCGAGCGCGTTTTGGGCCTGGACGAGCGAGATTTGATCGTCTACGCCGGTTTCGTAGCGGGCCTTGGTCAACTCGACGGATTTCTTATCCGCTTCGATGGTTTCATCGAAGATTTTCTGCAACGCGTCCTGGCCCCGTAGTTCGAAGTAAAAAACGGCGAGACTGGCTTGTTCGGTCAGTTTTTCATTTTCGAGGTCGGCGGCGCTGAGCTGGGCGTTGTACTGCGCTTCACTGATGGTGTTGCGGACTTTGCCCCAAAGATCGGGCTCCCAGGAAGCGGAGACCGGAATTGAAAAAACCTGAGCCTGTAGATTGGGTATGTTTGTTGAGCCGCTGCTGCCAGAACTTGAGTTGCTAGTATTTACTCTGAGATTTGCCGAGGTGCGAGTCCGCTGGTAAGAAGGCGCTACACCTACTGTGGGAAAAAGCTGCGAACGGGCCTGCGCAACGAGAGTTCTCGCTGCCATGAAATTCTCGAACGATTGTTTGATGTTCTGGTTGTCGACGATCAGTTTTTCTTCCAGTGCGTTCAACTCTGCATCATTGTAAATCTCCCACCACTTGCTGTGGAGCATGGCGTCCTGGGGTTGCGCAACCTTCCAAGCTTCTGAATCCGAGACCTGTGTGGGCAGCTCTTTGTAAGCTGCCGGTGGCGGCTGAACGGTGGCTGCGGGTGTGTGATACTTCGGCCCGACGGTGCACCCCGCAAGAAACACTGCCGCGATCGCGGCGGCCGGTAGAGTTTTGAATCGAATGTTAATCATAGTTTTGCCCTTGTCATCAATCTGCGGCGCTGGGGGCCGGCTCACCCGGTGAAGCAAGTGTGTCGCGCTCTTTTCTTAGCAACCGAAGCCGCAGCCGATCGAGCGTGAGGTAAACGACCGGGGTGGTGTAGAGCGTAAGCAGCTGGCTCATGATCAGTCCTCCAACGATCGTGATGCCAAGAGGCCGGCGAAGTTCGGAACCTGTGCCCGTCCCAAACGCCAGAGGCAAAGCGCCAAAGAGCGCGGCCATGGTGGTCATCAGGATTGGACGGAAACGCAACATGCAGGCTTGGAAGATGGAGTCTTCGGTGCTGAGGCCCTGTTCACGCTCCGCCTGCAAGGCGAAATCAACCATCATGATGGCGTTTTTCTTTACGATGCCGATCAGCAGAACGATTCCGATGATGGAAATGACGTTGAGGTCCACTTTGAAGATCATGAGAGCAATGATGGCCCCGACGCTGGCGGAGGGCAGGGTCGAAATGATCGTCAGGGGGTGAATAAGGCTTTCGTACAAGATACCTAGAACAATGTAGACCGCGAGAATTGCAGTGATGACGAGATACTTTTCGTTGGCAAGTGAATTCTGGTAGGCCTGAAGGGTGCCGGCAAAAAAACCACGCAGACTGGAAGGCGCGCCGATACGCTGCTTCATCTTGTCGATCGCCAGCGTTGCATCGCTCAGAGAGACTCCAGGCGCAAGATTGAAAGAGGTGGTGACCGAAGGCGAGAGACCTGTGTGGTTGAGCGCGAGCGGGATGGTATTGGTTTGAGAAGTGGCCATGGTGATGAGCGGAGTGTTGCCAGCGGCGGTCACGTTGCTGTTTCCTGCGGGATGAAAATAGATATTCTTCAGCCCTTCGGGGGTTTGTGAATACTGAGGGTCGACTTCTAGGACGACATAGTATTGGTTCAACTGGGTGTAGATGAGCGAGACTTCCGACTGACCAAAAGCACTATAAATGCCGCTATCGAGAGAGGAAGCAGTTTGGCCAAGCTTTGCGGCGGTGACGCGGTCGTAGTTTAGAACGACGTCGAGGCCGCCGTTTTGCTGATCAGTGTTCACGTCCTGGAAGCCAGGAAGCTTTTTCATTTCCGCGAAGACGCGCGGTCCCCACGTGGCAAGGTCTGCGATGGTGTCAGTCTGAATGGTGTACTGATAAAGAGCGGCGCTGGAACGTCCGCCGATGCGAAGATCTTGCGAGGCCTGAAGGAAAGCGGAAGCTACCGGAAGGCGATTTAATTGTGGGCGCAAACGGTTGATGATTTCCGGCGCGCCGATTTTGCGCACGTTGAGGGGTTTGAGGGCGATAAAGATATTTCCGGTATTGGTGGCGCCACCTCCGCCGGTGAAGCCCATGACGTTCTGAATGGCAGGATCCTTTTTGATCACCGCCTCAATCTTCTGGATCGCGTCGTTCATGGCCGGGAAGGAAGAGTCCTGAGGGCCTTGGATAGCACCGCCAAGAGTGCCGGTGTCTTGCTGAGGGAAAAAACCTTTAGGGATTCTATAGACCAAAACGACGTTGAGAACAATGGTGAGGAAAAGAACGGTGAGAATAAGCGCGGGATTTTCCAAAACCCAATGAAGGCTTTTCCGGTAGCCGTTCAGTGCGCCATCAAAAAATCTCTCCGAGGCCATATAAAGGCGACCGTGTTTCCTGGCGCGCTCGTTTCGCAGCAGGTAGGCGCACATCATCGGAGTCGTACTGAGCGAAATCACCATCGAGACGAGAATGGCGGTGGAGAGGGTGATCGCAAATTCGCGGAAGAGGCGGCCAACGATCCCGCCCATCAGCAAGAGCGGAATGAAGACAGCGATCAGAGAAATGCTAATGGATAGAACGGTGAAACCAATCTCCTTCGCGCCCTTGAGAGTAGCGGCAAAGGGGTCGAGGCCTTCTTCCAAGTGACGGGTGATGTTCTCCATAACCACGATGGCGTCATCCACGACGAAACCTGTCGAGATGGTTAGGGCCATCAATGAAAGATTGTCGAGACTGTAGCCGCAGAGAAACATGACTGCGAAGGTTCCAATAAGAGAGACGGGAACGGCGACAGCGGGAATGAGCGTGGCGCGCCCATTCCGCAAGAAAACGAAGACAACGATGATTACCAGCACAATGGAAATCACCAAGGTTTTTTCGACGTCGCTAACGGATGCACGGATAGTGGTGGTTCGATCCAGAACCAGGGTGGTGACGATTCCGTTTGGAATGGAGGCTTGGATGGAAGGCAACTCAGCGCGAATGCGGTCGACGGTCTCAATAATATTGGCGCCGGGCTGGCGAAAAATAATGAGCAAGACCGCGCGTTTGCCATTCAAATACCCTGCTGCACGCACGTTTTGAACGGAGTCGATTACGTTAGCGACATCTTCAAGGTGAATGGCCGCACCGTTGTTATGGCCGACGATGATGGGCTTGTAGTCTACGGCGTGGGAAATCTGATCGTTCGCGATAATGTCAGCTGTGAAGTTGCCATCTGTGATCTGGCCCTTGGCGAGATTCGAGTTCTGGATGCGCAGGACGGATTGCAGATCCACCATGGTGAGGCCATAGCTGGCAAGCTTCGTGGGATTAACTTCGACGCGGACGGAGGGCAATGCGCCGCCGCCCACGTTGACCTGGCCTACGCCTTGAATTTGTGAAAGCTTTTGCTGAACGACCGTTGAGCCTTCGTCGTACAGCTTGTCGGGGCCATATTTATCCGAAGTAAGGCCAAGGATCATGATCGGTGAATCGGCGGGGTTGACCTTGCGGTATGTGGGATTTGCGGGCAAGTTCGCCGGCAAATACGTGCGCGCGGAATTGATAGCGGCTTCGACATCGCGCGCGGCTCCGTCAATATTGCGGCTGAGATCGAACTGAATCGTGACGTTGCACGTTCCGAGGCTGCTCGTGGAGGTCATCTCGGTCACGCCGGCGATGTGGCCGAACTGGCGCTCGAGTGGGGTGGCCACAGAGGAAGACATAATCTCTGCGCTCGCGCCTGGCAAGCCGCTGCTGACCGAAATAGTGGGAAAGTCCACCTGGGGCAACGGAGAAACAGGCAGGACCTCAAAAGCGATAGCCCCTGCGATGGCGATGGCAATCGTCAGCAGTGTGGTTGCAACTGGCCGGTTTATGAAAGGTTCAGAAACGTTCATAAGGAACCTGCGGGTTGCGGCTCGGCTCCAGAATCAGCCGCTTCCGGCCTCTTTGCGAACGAGAACCGCTGCGCCAGTCTGTCAAAGAAAATGTAGATGACCGGCGTGGTGTAAAGAGTGAGTACCTGGCTCACCAAAAGACCACCAACCATGGCGATGCCGAGCGGCCTGCGAAGTTCGGAGCCAATGCCCCTTCCGAATGCCAGAGGCAGACCACCGAGCAGCGCGGCCATAGTGGTCATCATGATGGGCCGGAAGCGCAGAAGGCAGGCCTCGTAAATGGCATCGGTGGAGCTTTTTCCGTGGTTGCGTTCCGCGTCCAGCGCAAAATCGACCATCATGATGCCGTTCTTTTTGACAATGCCTATCAAAAGAACGAGGCCGATGATGGCAACGACGCTGAGATCCTGGCCGAAAAGCATCAGCGCGAGAAAAGCGCCGACTCCGGCGGAAGGAAGCGTGGAAAGAATGGTGATCGGATGGATGAAGCTCTCGTACAAGACGCCGAGAACGATGTAAACGGTGACCAGAGCCGCGAGGATGAGCAGCGGCATGTTGGAGAGCGAATTTCGGAAGGATGCAGCAGTGCCCTGAAAATCAGCCTGCAAGCTGGCAGGCATGTGCATATCTTTTTGCACTTTGGTAATGGCCGAAATTGCACCGCCGAGTGCGGCCTTGGGCGCGAGGTTGAAGGAAACTGTAATGGCCGGAAACTGTCCCTGGTGATTGATGGAGAGTTGCTCGCTTACCGTTTCAAAATGCGAGAACGTTCCCAGTGGCACCGCGCTACTTGTTGTGGAACTCGAAGTACCGGCCGACGACGCGCCCTTATTGGAAGTAGCGCTCGAAGTGCTCGAGGTGAGCGCATTCGCGGGCGAAGACAGTGTATTCGCCGACGGAGTATAGAGAGCGGAACCGGTCAACGCGTTGGAGCCCGCGGATGTGGAGCCGTTACCGGAGGAGGAAGCGGCCGCGCCAGTGGTATTAGCAGCGGAATTCGACTGGATATAAAGTTTGTTCAGCTTATCCGGATCGAGTTGAAACTGGGGCTGAGCCTCCAAAATAACGTGGTATTGATTCAACTGCGTATACATGGTGTTGACCTGGCGCTGGCCAAAGGCGTCATAGAGAGTGTTGTCGATGGTCGTGGGCGCAATTCCTAACCGCGAAGCGGTGGAACGGTCGATTACGAGCGAGACAGCAAGTCCGCCGGGCTGCTGGTCTGTAGCAACATCTTCTAGCTCGGGCAACTTTTTCAGGTTAGCGACGAAGCGGTTAGTCCAGTCGTTCAGCTCGTTCGCGTCCGGGTCTTCCAGTGTGTATTGGTATTGTGTGCGGCTGACGCGATCGTCGATGGTGATATTCTGTACGGGCTGCATAAAAAGCTGAATGCCCTGTACATCAGCCAGCTTCGTTTGCAGCCGACGGATGATGTCGGAAGCGTTCATGTTGCGCTGCTCGAGCGGCTTCAGATTGATGGACATCCTTCCGCTATTGATAGTGATATTCGTGCCGTCGGCGCCGATGAAAGAAGAAAGACTCTCGACCGCGGGATCGTTAAGTATTACGTCAGCGAGTTCTTGCTGTTTTTGTGCCATGGCCTTTGAGCCGATGGTAGGGGGCGCCTGAGAAATGCCTTGAATAATTCCGGTGTCCTGCACCGGGAAGAATCCCTTGGGAATAGTGATATAGAGAAAGATCGTGAGCAAAAGTGTGCACAGAGCGATGAGAAGGGTGATGGTCTGGAAGCGCAGAACAAACTTTAGAGTGCGGCCATAGAAAGCGATCATGGACTCAAAAGCGTGTTCTGTGACGCGATAGAAACGCCCCTGCTGGCCCTTCGGATGCTGTTTCAGAATGCGTGAGGCCATCATGGGCGTTAGCGTCAGAGAAACGATAGCGGAAACGACGATGGTTACGGCCAGGGTAACCGCAAACTCGCGGAAGAGCCGGCCGACAACGTCACCCATAAAGAGGAGCGGAATGAGGACGGCGATAAGAGAAACCGTCAGAGAGACAATGGTGAAGCCAATCTGCTCGGCGCCCTTCAGGGCCGCTTCCATGGGCGGCTCACCTTCCTCGATGAAACGGGAAATGTTTTCGACCATGACGATGGCATCGTCGACGACAAATCCCGTGGAGATAGTGAGGGCCATGAGCGAGAGGTTGTCGAGGCTGTAGCCGAGGGCGTACATCGCGGCGAAAGTGCCCACCAGCGAGAGGGGTACAGCCACGCTGGGAATAATCGTGGCGTAGAGATTGCGCAAGAAGAGAAAAATCACCATAACGACGAGGAAAATCGTCAGCATCAATTCAAACTCGACGTCGTTGACCGAGGCCTGGATGGGCGTGGTGAGGTCGGTGAGGGTGGTAACGTCAATTCCCTTCGGAAGATTTGCTTCCAACTGCGGCAACAAGGCTTTTATGCGCTTCACGACACTGATGGTATTTCCGCCGGGCTGGCGCTGCACGTTTACGATGACCGCGGGCGTCTTATTCATCCACGCCGCCAAATTGGTGTTCTCTACGCCATCCACTATTTTTGCGACATCAGTCAGCATCACCGGCGCGCCGTTGCGGTAGGCGACGACAACTTGTCGATAGTCCTTGCTGGTGACAAGTTGATCGTTGGCGTCAATCTGGAAGTCCTGGCGCGGACCGTCAAAATTCCCTTTGGCAGCGTTGACGCTAGCTTGCGTTACGGCGGTGCGCAGATCTTCAAGATTGATGCCGTAGGATGAAAGCGCAGCCGGATTTGCCTGAATGCGAACAGCAGGCTTTTGACCGCCGCTGATGGTCACAAGACCGACGTCCGTCAATTGCGAAATCTTGGGAGCAAGCCGCGTGTCCACCAAGTCTTCCACCTGCTGGAGCGGGATGGAGCTAGAGGTGACGGCTAAGGTGATGACCGGCGCATCCGCTGGATTTGTCTTGCTGTAGATCGGCGGCGAAGGCAGGTTTGCCGGGAGAAAGCTTTGAGATGCGTTGATGGCCGACTGCACTTCTTCTTCCGCGATATCAATATTGAGACTTAGATTGAATTGGAGGACGACGACCGAGCAGCCGCCCGAACTGCTGGAAGTCATCTGGCTAAGGCCTTGAAGCTGCCCGAATTGGCGCTCGAGCGGTGCAGTGACTGTTGTTGCTACAACGTCCGGACTGGCTCCCGGATAAAACGTGAGGATTTGAATCGTAGGATAGTCGACCTGCGGCAAGGCAGAAACTGGCAGTTGCGTATAGCAGACAATTCCCACAAGGAGAATCGCAGCCATGAGCAGCGCCGTCGCAACTGGCCTCAAAATAAAGGGGCGTGACGGACTCAAGGAGCGGCACTCCCGGCAGAGTTTCCGGATGCAGGTTTTCCGGTTCCGGCTACCACAACCTTTGAATTGTCCTGCAACTTATCGAAACTGCTGTTCGCCAACACGTCCCCGGGGTTGATGCCCGTGACCTCCGTCTTTCCTGCGTCCGTGACACCGGACTTGATGCTGCGCATGTGAGCGGTGTTGTCCTGCAACACGTATACAAAGTCGGCTTGACCGTTGTGTTGGATCGCGGATGCCGGTATCAGGGTAGCTCCGTGGAGGGTATCCACCAGGAGCCGGACGTTTACAAACTCATTCGGGAACAGCATCAGATCCTTGTTCTCGAACGCTCCCCGCGCTTTTACGGTTCCTGTGGTCGTATCAATCAGGTTATCGAGCGTCAGCAGCTTGCCACTGGCTATTTTCTTTTGGCCGGCACGATCAAACGCATCCACCGTGAGAACGGCATTGGTGCGCAGACGCGTTTGTACCTGCCCAAGATTGTCCTCGGAAATCGTGAAGATTACAGTGATCGGCTGCATCTGCGTGATTACGGCAAGCGTCAGCGTTCCCGAGGACTGCACAACGTTGCCGGGATCCACCAGCCGCAAACCGACTTTGCCCGTAATCGGAGCAGTGATGTGGCAATATTCGACCTGAATTTTGTCGAACTCGACGACGCCTTGATCGAGTTTTACCGTTCCCTGGTCTTGTAGCACTATTTTTTCCTGATCATCTAGAGTCTGCTTCGGGATGGCGTTTCGAGCCCAGGCGTCTTTGTAGCGTTCGAGGTCCATCTTTGCCTGACCTAGAACATTTTCGTCGCGTTCGAGCGTGCCTTGCGCTTGCAGCAGAGTAGCTTCATACGTCCGTGGGTCAATGTCTATGAGCGGATCGCCCTTGGTCACGATTTGTCCTTCTTTATAGTGAACCGCAGTGACAATTCCGTTCACTTGGCTCGTAATCGAAGAAGAATAAACGGGCGTGACCGTCCCGATCGAGTCAAGGTAGACACCGATGTCGCCCTTCTGAGCGGTTGTAGTCGTAAGCGTGACCGGCCCACCACCTCCCCTTGGTGATTTGGCGGCAGTCGCAGTGTCTTCGTGGTGACGCAGGAGCAGCCAAGCGACCACCACGACGACCAAGAGCAAAATAATCCAGGCGATCACCTTTCCACGTTTGTGGGGCGGTGTCTGGGAATCTGGAAGTTGATGATCTGGCCCAATGATTGGGCGTTCATTTTGATCGGCAGGCAAGGCGTTTCCTTGTTGAAACCGTAAGATTGGACACTGGGACAATCATCCGTGTACTTTTGACGATTGTCGACCCGATTCTGGATACAGACTCAGGTAAAGAATGATGAAGCGTAGTGCCTGTACAGTAGAGCACAGGGCTGACCACGCAGGCTGATGGGTCCTACGGAGTGGTTAGGAGCGATAGTTCACGGGAAGCAGTTTTCGGCTAAGTAATTGATTTACCATGACTTGAACTCAGTCAATCATGCCAAAGTCGGCGATACTTTGGAGGATTTTTCTCTCCCAATATTATAGCCGTCTTATCAGCGGGCCACGCTAAACAAGGTGATCAAGCTTCGACTATGTGATGCCGAATTGCGTAGCGGACGAGTGCGGCGGTCGAATGGAGGTCAAGTTTGTCCATGATGCGAGCTCTATAACATTCCACAGTCCTTGTGCTTATATCGAGAATGAAACCTATTTCTTTGTTGGATTTACCATCGGCCAAGAAGCACAGGACTTGTCGTTCGCGCGGACTCGGGCGGCCCGCGTAAGGATCCGTGTCATTATCATTCGGACTGCCCGTTGAGTGCTCCGTCTCCACGATGGAATCATATTGCGGCGGAATGCCAGAAAACGCTGGCTCGCTGAGCCGGTTTCCCGTCATATGCAACGCATGCCGGACCAAGGCGGCCTCAAGCCGGGTCTCAGAGTTATAAAATCGTAGAGACAATGAGCTCTTTAGGAGCGCAACGGAGCGATTCACCAGGTCGAATGTCCGCACTGACATTCTGGCAAATTCCTCTTCGAGAAGATTGGGTTGAAGCAAAGCATTGGATTGGAATTTATCGCGGAGGCGGGAGAGCTTTAATTCCACGCAGCGCCCTTTGTTTACCTCGCAGAGCGTGGTAGCAACGAGCCGAACTTGTCCAGATTCGTCAGTTATGGGATAGAAGTTCAACACCCAGCGGCGAGGGTCCGTTCCGGCGGGCAACTGAGCCGTCAATTCGAGGTCCGACACGGAATTTCCTGTGGCCCAAACCCTCCGGAACGCAATTTCCAACTTGGGGGCCTCGCCTGGAAATACCTGATGCAACTGTTTGCCGATAGGCCTTTTTGAACGCTCTACAATGTAAATTTCCGTCGAATAGGGCGACGCCGATCGTGGAATTATGCAGAAGTCTGCTCAGTGTGCTCAGGGTTCCGGCCAATGGCTCGCGAATCCTGCTTACTGGGACCCTATCCAGGAATTCTGATTGGGCTTTTTCTCCGTGGCGGATGCTGGCCAAACTGTTTCTCCAACACGTTTGCGTGCTTAAAAACCTTGCAAGTGGGGACGTCTTGAACCTGGAAGCTTTACGAGCAGCAGTATAGTCATTGAGTTAACACAATGTAAGGCTAATACTTCACGATGAAAGACTGTGATTAGGTAGACCCCAAATCGCGCTGGACCGTCCCCGGGACCACAATGTCAGGCTTTGCCGACGATTTTATCAGGATTGATATCAACGATGGTGATCACCACCCCTTCAATCTTGTTATCGAGAGTCCGATAAGGAAGAATCTTAAACTGGTAATGAATTCCCAGCCGGTCCGTTAGTTCCCTCTCGAGCGGCCGGAAATCCGTTACAACCTGCAGCACCATCGACTGAAGGTCCGCAATTTCGATGGTGGGATTGATATTCGAGAGCGGGCGGCCGATGTCTCCGGCGATCAGCCCAAGAAACTTCTGAGCTTTGGGAGTGAAACGCCGGATGGTGAGGTCGCTGCCGATCATAATAACGGCGATATCGATGCTGGCCAGCAAATTGATCAAATCATTGTTGATCTGCGTGACCTCCAGATTGCGGCTTCGCAGCTCGTCGTTCACGGTTGTCAGTTCCTCATTGGCGGACTGCAACTCCTCCTTGGCCGTTTCCATTTCTTCGTTTGTGCTCTGCAGTTCTTCGTTGCTGGAGAGTATTTCCTCGTTGGCGGATTGCAGTTCCTCATTTGTGGCTTCCTGACTCTCGATTACGGATTGCAGATATTCTTTCGTGGCAGCCAATTCCTGCTCGAGCTTCGCCGTTTGCTTGAAGGACAATCTCGTTTCTTCGCCGCGCCGGGTTCGTCGGGGAGCCGCTTCACGTGCTGGCTCGATGGGCGCTTCTTGAAACACAATCATGAAGCATAGCTCGTTCGTATTTCCGAAAGTCACCGGAATCACATCGACATTTACCAGTCGCGTTGAATTCGCAGTCTCAGTCTTCTCGCCGTTTTCGTTCCCATTCTTGATTCGCAGATTTCGCTTTTCGACAACTGCGTTATCTTTCTTCGCGCGGCTAATCGCGTTCCGCAGTTCTACGAGGAGCCCTTCTCGAGCCATCTTCATAAGGCTCAAGCTGGCCCGGCCAGGCGCTAGCTTGAGGTAGCGATTTACATTTCCGCGGGTGTGCAGAATCTCCATTTCCTCGTTTACGAAGACCGTAGCGGGCGCGTATTCCGTAAGCAGGCGGCGGTCGAATTCCTTCTGCGCTTCTGTGTAGTTCCAGATGGAATCCTGCGTCTTCGCCGAAGCGCGAGCTGGTCCATACATTCTGCGCTGTGTCTGCGCATCCGCCGAAAGACTCCCGCCCTGGTGCGCGCCACCACCTTTTCTTGAAAAGATCTTTTGGGTGCGGTCTTCCACGGCGAACAGGCCCGTTGACGCGCCGAGACCTTCGGAATTTCCCAAGACCAGAAATCCGCTCGGTCCCAGCGCATAATGAAACAAGGAGATCACTTTATTTTGCAGAATCGGCTCAAGATAGATGAGCAGGTTCCGGCAGCAGATAAGGTCCATCCGGGAAAACGGAGGGTCGTTCACGACATTGTGCTGGGCGAAAATACACATATCCCGGATCATTTTGCTGACCCGGTAACCATTTTCCCCCTTCGTGAAAAATCTGCGCAGCCGCTCCGGCGATACATCGCCTTGAATATTCTCCGGATAGAGGCCGTTGCGCGCCTTGGTTACGCTCAGATCGCTTACATCCGTTCCGAAAAACTGAATCGGAAATTGCGTTCCTTTGTCACCCAGGAATTCCAGCAGCGCGATGGCCACCGAATAAGTCTCTTCGCCCGAGGCGCACCCGGGAGTCCATATCCGAATCCCGCGCTCCCGCGATAGGTTCTTCTGGATAGCGGGGAACACCGATGACTTCAGCGCTTCGAACACGCGGGGTCCTCGGAAGAAACTTGTGACGTTGATCAACATGTCCTGATACAGAGCCTTCACTTCCCCGGGTTGGCCCTGGGCAAACTTAGCGTAGTCCTCGATTTTATCAATCTTGTGAACCACCATGCGCCTCTGGATGCGCCGCAAAATAGTTGTTTGCCGGTAATGCGTGAAATCCACTCCCGTAGCTCGTCGCAAGACCTGAAAAATAGTGCTGAGCCCCGCGCTGGCATCCGGGGCCACTTCGCTCGCGTGAGGGTGAGTGTCGCGAGCAACATAAGGATGACTCGCTATCCGGGCAAGTTCCTTGGCGATACCTTTGGGCGAAAGCACGTAGTCCACATAGCCCGCGGCAACAGCGCTTCGCGGCATGCCGTCATACTTGGCAGAGGCTTCGTCCTGCGCAAAGGTTACGCCGCCGTGCGCCTGAATTTCCGACATGCCCAAAGTTCCATCCGTGCCCGACCCGGAAAGAATGACGCCAATGGCACGATTTCCCTTCTGTTCCGCGAGCGCACGCATGAAATGATCCACAGACATGTGCATCCCGCGCAACTCTTCGCGCGGGCTGAGGTGCAGCGTTTGCCCCGATATGGACATCATGGCGTTTGGCGGGATGACATAGACATGGTTGGGCTTCACGGCAAGCCCATCCGACACTTCCGTTACCGTCATCAACGTCTTTCGGCCGAGCAGTTCCGTTAGAATGCTGTGATGTTTTGGATCAAGATGTTGCACCAGCACAAAAGCCATCCCAGTGTTTGCTGCGAGATGATTCATCAGCTCCGTTAGAGCCTCGATGCCACCAGCGGAAGCGCCAATGGCCACTATTGTGGTGTCGTTGTGGTTCGCAACCGATGAGATATTCACTGCCTTCGGCACTTCTGTCTGAAGATTTTTGCGTGCAGCCTTAGCGCTCATGAATTCCCTTTAGTTTTCGACGCCAATCGCGCCAGCCCGCAGAAAAATGAAGGTGCATCGCAAGTCCCAGGAGGTGCAATCGGCCGGCGAGTGCGTTCCTTACTTCTCCGACTCACAGGGAGAATCGCTGGCGTCAGATTCTAGTGCAGATGTATATCTTGAGACAAGACCTTCTTGCCATTACTTAGTGCTTTCCCTTTTTCATATTGATAACAGCTTTCTACAATTACCTCGCCGTCACCAAACCGCAGTCATAGATGGGATTCTTTCGCTGCTACCTGACAGAAACTGGCACGGAAAATCAATGAGGAACCCACGTGGGATTGTGCGTGAAGAGGCCATTGACGAAACCCATCTGGTAGACGATGAAAATGCCAAACGCCAGACTCAGGAGCCCAGAGACCAGTCCCAGGCCCCGATTGATGCGGGCAAAGCGGCTTTCGGAAAGCGTAAAGGGCACGGCAATCGCTGCGGTAATCAGCATCATACCCGCGACCGTACCAATTCCGAATACCAGAAGATACACAATGGCCCAAGACGGAACTCGGATTGTTGTCAGAACGAGTAATGCAACAGCTGCTGACCCAGCGAGTCCGTGCACGATGCCAACGACCAACGGCCGGACGACTTGGTAAACGCCCATCCGGCCAAAAACGCGATCCATCCAACCCACGGGGGTCGCCTCCTCGGCATGTCCGTGTTTCTCCGGATTGTGGCCGTGCGGATGGCTGTGAACGTAGTCACCATGTCCGTGTGGATGTGAGTGATGCCCGTACTGAGAAGGCGTAAGCGTTTCCGTAATCCAGCGCATAATCCCCGAGAGATTGAGGATTCCAAGAAGAATCAGCATCAAGCCCACCGACAATTCCATGGTGAGTCCCACTCGAGCGGGAATCACGATGCCGAACAATATAATTGCCGAGCCGACGAGAAGAATCGTGATGGTATGCCCCACTCCCCAAAGTGCCCCAATCAGGGCCGCATGCCGAATGCTCCGTTGCCGGCTGACAATCGTCGTCACTGCGATGACGTGGTCAGGATCAGTGGCATGCCGCATTCCGAGAAAAAAACCAAGAGCGATGATGGAGAGCAGTGGGATCATTTATTCTGAGACAGCGCGGTCGGCGCCGGTTGCAGTTCGCGAACCGAATTTAGAACAGTCCCTTATAACACGAACTGTTTCAGTTCTCCGATAGCATTCGGCCCGCATCTCTCTTCGCCTGTTTGACTTGAAGTCAAGCCCTAGAATTCACATCGTAAATCGAGATACCCCCATATACTTTTGATAGATATGATAACTAATTAACGCGGAGAATTTTTGACTTGGCCGGTTTGGCGAGTGACACGAACGGATTACTGATGAGAAGCACTGTTCAATGGTCTGCGTTGTTGAATATAGCTGTTTCGTTAAACTTCTTCGGATCGAACAGAGCGAGCTCGAACTTCGCGTTCGCCTTTATATCGAAATAGTCCTCGTTGAAAACGTTTTTGCCGCCGGCATAAAACTCGACGCGTGCGGAAATCCATCCTGTCGAGAGCTTCCGATAGTCCCTGAAGCGGGTGTCACGAGTTTTCGTCGCATCGTGCTCATCTGGTTCGATCAATCTCACAAACAGCAGGCGGTTCTTCTCAATCCAGAACTGCTTCGATTTCAAATCCCCTTTTGCCGCGCCAACCACGTAGACATCCTGCCCATCCCATTTCGCTTCATGAATCTGGGTCAAATCGACCCCTTGGCCTTTCACCTGGTCGATTGTTATCTTTGGGTCCTGGCGGTACACGTCAAATCCCAGCACCAACAACATGTGAACGTAGGGACGCGTGCCCAAATCCTTGCCCTTTTGAAACCTCGTCAAAGTGCCATCGACGAAAATGAAGCCGTTCCCCTCGCTGGACGGCCCTCTGTTGATGCGCAGCTTTCCAGGCAACTGAAGGGCTTCATCCCAAATCTCTGTGCTGCTGGTGCCGTCAGCGTTAAGTGTTATCGCTTTTTCCTTGAAGACAACCGAGTCGTACCAAGAGTCCTTGTAACGGTCGTGCATCACGGTCAACAACGCCTGGCCGTCACGGATTTCCTGAGACCTTGCTGGCGCAGCGGCCGACAAACACACAGCCGCACAAGCCAAACTAACAATTAGTTTCACAATCACCTCGAAATTGTTTCGTGAGCAGAATCTCATGGATTCGACCGATGGCACAACCAATGCTGGCTATTCCCTTCCAGCATTCGCAAGTGAGCCGCGAGGCAGATGGGGCATCGACCGAAACAAGAGACAACTGCTCGTTTTTAAGGAGTGGCTTGAAACACGAAATTGATCGCCCGCGTTTCGCTTCCGGAGATGGCGATTTCCTGCCTCTGCGTTCCATAGAGCTCATGCCATGCCGTGACCGTGTATTTGCCTGGCGGGAGCTCAGGAAGCCTGAATTCACCGTCCTGTCCTGTAACAGCAAAGTGACCGGTTTTCAGAACGACAAAATAGGCTTGCATCCAAGCGTGAATATTGCATTTTACGGCGATGAATTCTTCCTTGTCGTAAGAATAGGAGAACGGCGGGGTGCCGGCCGGCTGAATCCTGTTCCACTCGCGGTTAATCTTGGCTAGCGGGTGAATATTGTGCCCAAAGGGATCGCTGTTGGAGATATTTACATCCTGCCCCGCTCGAAACGCAAGTACATGCGTGGTGTAACGGCAATTCTGCTGATCGAAATTCACGGGCGTAGCAGGTACCGGAGAGGCCTCGGATTCGCCCGCGGATATATACACCACCACATTTTCCAGCGTATTTCCTGGCCCTGGGACGACTTTTTCCGTCATCAGTGGCCTTGATGAATATATTTTGACGCATTCGGGCTGCTTGGACATATTTATGGGCTCGGGTTTCGACGGCGTGCCCGAAAAAGTCACTTTTCCCGTGATGGTCCCACTCCCAGGGCCGGCCATGGCTGGCACAGACATAATCAATAGCGTTGCAATGCACAGTTTTTCTAATCGCATTCGTGATCCGACCTCCTCTCTAACATTGGAGATTCCATGTAAATTGACCCGGATGAAACCTTTGCCCTGTTCCGCGCGAGGAATGGCGCCCTTACGGGGATCCACACTGACTCAGAACTTCCGCTAGAATAAGGTTCTAATGTTCGACTATCGGCCAGCAATACAGAAGCGTGGATGTGATTCTCAAAGAACTATTAACCTTTTGGGGCGAGCATCTACCTCGATGTCAAATGGTTCAGCCAAGTCGGCAGTGACGCACGAGCTCAAGAGGTATTCAAGGGGCCATCGTTTTCTGTGATGGGTACAAATGCCAGAGGGACGATCAGAAGAGGAAGGAATATTTGGATCGAAACGCCCGTGCCGGGAGGCTGTTTTAATACGGTTCAGGGCTCGCAACGACGAGCGTTTCGATGGTTCTGGGACTACGGGCTAATTTTCTAGTCCTAGGCCTCCTATCAGCCTACTAGTAGGTTGCGGTGATGACGGGTATCTTTCTGCCTGTGCACCACCGCGGACTTCGACTCCTGAACTACCTTAGATGTGATACGCGGTCAAACGAACTGCGCCTGAAAATAGTATGACCAATTAACTCTTCGCTTATGAGAGAGATGTAAGGTCACATGAACTAGCTCTTGGTTAGTGGTGCGGGCCTATGTTACAGTGTTCGCCGACCTGACTGGGGGTATGGCTTTGCCCGGACCGGACATTTCGACAGGCAGCAGGGTGCGATTCGGACTGTTCGAGGTGGACCTAACCCGGGGAACTCTTAGTCGACAAGGTACACGCCTCAGGCTGCAAGAGCAGCCGTTCCGAATTCTAGCGCTGCTCCTACAGCAACCGGGCGAGATTGTGACTCGAGAGCAGTGCCGTCAGGCTCTCTGGCCCGAAGGAACGCACGTCAATTTTGACGGCAGCCTCAACGCCGCCCTAAAAAAGCTCCGTGCGGCGTTGCAGGACGAAGCTGAAAACCCTCGATTTATAGAAACTGTGCCCCGGCAGGGATATCGCTTCCTGGTCCCCATCCAGACTATTAATGATGCAGTTGCATCCGTCCAAGAGGGGCGGCTCGCGCGACTCGGTAATGGTGATCAATCGATCGAAGTACGTTTGCACCTGCCGCCCGACATTGCGCAGGGGTTCGCTACCCCGCCGGATTGGGACCGCGAAAGAGCGGAACGCACCCAAAAACGGTTCGATTTGATGCTGCTTTCTATCGCGATTCTGTTCGGGTCCTGGCTGCTCTTTTTCATCGTCTACCCTGTGCCGCATCCCAGCATGCAGCACATGGCGCGCATCACCAATGCAGGCCGGATCGATGAGTGGGGCGGGATCGTCTCCGACGGAACGCGAATTTTCTTTCTCGAACGCAATAATGGCCGCTGGAATTTGATGCAGACTTCCGTGGAAGGCGGCAATGCAGAGAAGATGGCGACGCCCTTTGAAAACACACGCCTCTTCGCCATCTCTCCCGACCACTCCCAGTTCTTGATCGGGCAGTTCACCGGCCGCGACGAGGAGATGCCTCTCTGGCTCTGGCCGGTTCAGGGAGGAGAGCCCCGGAGGCTGGGACAGGCTATCGGAGCAGATCCAGCATGGTCGCCCGACGGGACGCAGGTTGTATTCGTGCGTGGACAAAGTTTGTACACAATCCATCGCGACGGCACGCAAAACCGGCAATTGGCGCATGTGGAAGGCCATCCGCGTTCGCCGGCTTGGTCACCCGACGGCGGAAGCATCCGGTTTACACTGGACCTTGGGGAGTTCGGCACACAATCGATCTGGGAAATGACCCCAGAAGGCAATGGACTGCATGCAATTCTGTCAAGGACAGATCATCCTTCACGCCAATCCGCTGGAAATTGGACAGCAGACGGCAAATACTTTCTGTTTTCCGGGTGTGAAGGGTACGACTGCAACTTATGGGGTATTCGGAATGCGTGGAACTGGTTCCGTCGCTCACATCACGAGCCATTCCCGCTGACCAGCGGTCCGGACTCACTGCACGTTACGATTCCAGCTCAGATGGGTTCACGCATTTTTGCTTTCAGTTTCCGCTCACATCGGGAGTTGGGAAAAGTTGACCCGCAAACACAGCGCACGTCCACGCTGAACCTAGACACATCCATCGCGCAGGCAAGCTTTTCGCCCGACGATGAAATGGTCGTGTATTCGGATCGCCCCGATGATTCCCTCTGGCGAAGCCGGATCAATGGCGAAGCGCGTATTCCATTGACGATTGCTCCCCTGCACGGCAGCTACGCACGCTGGTCTCCCAATGGCAAACAAATTCTCTTTACAGGCGCTCGCCAAAATCAGTCACGCAACATTTACATTATTTCACCGGACGGAGGATCGCTTCATCCGGTCCTTCCCGGCGGATGGGAAGCTTCGGAAGCGGATTGGTCGCCAGACGGTTATCGCATTGTGGTGTCCATGCGAAATCAAAAGGCTCAATCTGACTATGGACTGTACACGCTGGAACCGACGACCGGAACTCTGAAGGAGTTACCGGGGTCGAAAGGGCTGATGGAACCGCGATGGTCGCCCGACGGCCGGTATATCGCGGCGATCGATGAAGCTAAGCGCAAACTGCTTCTCTACGACATGCAAAATTCCAGCTGGGCACAAATTGCATCTGGGGGATTACTCGAATCACTGCACTGGGCGCATGACAGCTCTGCGATCTATTTCCAGGATCAAATCGATGAACAGGAATCCATTTTTCGTGCGAACGTAGCCTCGCGAAAAACGGAGCGTGTATTTGGATTCGGAGAACTGCTCCGCGGAAGCGCCGCGCAGTGTTACTTTACCGGGTTAGACCGAACCGGGTCATTTTATGTGATGATCGAACGCGGTACGACCGACATCTACTCGCTGGATCTGGACCTTCCGTAATCGAGCTACTCTTCGTTGAACTGATTGCGCTTCCTGTAGGCCATAAAGAAAAGACCGATGCAAATCAGCATCGGCGGAAAAACCAGGATTAGAATGCCGCTACGCAGAGCTTGAATCAATCGTGCTCCCGAACCGGCAGCTTGCGAATAACATAGAGCGCAGTTTTGGGCGAACGCTAGAGTTGGGGTAAACAAGGCAACAAGCAAAGCGGTACCGCGAATCAAAAATCTCCAAATCATTTGGGTTTTGTTCATCGTAAGTGCCTCGCTCAGACTCCGCAGCAGCGACTAAAATACCGGCCTCCGCCTGATTCCTATTCGCGGCTCAAAAAAAGGCCTTAGTGCGCGAAAGGCTTCATGTGCAGCAGGCGAAAACTATCTGACCACAGCATATTCATCATTATTAGAACGAAAATGACCGCGGGTATCAACGTCAAAAAAAGGCTGCGGCGCTCCTGATTGAGATGCATAAAGTACGTGACTGCCAGCGCAGCGCCACAAATCGCGAGGGCGAGCAGGATAGTGAGGAGCACTCCCGGAGAGAATCCCTGATAGGCAAGTACAACCTCCAGACCCGCGATCGCGAGCAAGACAAAATAGACAGGCAAATATCTTACGATCACGTTTCCAGATTTTTTTGACGCTGCCATATTTCCCTCGTTTCGCAGTCCGCTGGAGCTAACGGGCAAGATTCAACAGATACACCAAGGGAACAACGAACATCCATACCAAATCCACAAAGTGCCAGTATAAGCCGGTGGTCTCGACATGGCCCGCAGTCAGGCTGCCTCGCGAAAAGCCGCGCGCAACGACTGCAATGGCCACAACGCCTCCCGTCACGTGAAGAAGGTGCAGGCCGGTTATGCTGAAGAAAGTGGCACCAAACAGCGGCGAACCCCAAGGATTTTGGAACATGCTGACGCCTTCATCAATAAGTCCAATCCATTCGCGAATGTGGAGCCCCGCAAATATCAGTCCCAATAGAATCGTGGACCAGAGGAAGCGCCTAGCCTTTGCTTTGTCGCCGGCCTTGGCGGCATCGACGGCGCCAAGCATCGTCAAGCTACTCGTGAGAAGGATGAACGTCATGAACATGACGTTCAATATGCTTGGATTAAAGCGGAAGGGAGCGGGCCAGTCAGTGCTCGCTGTGCGCAAGTAGCCATATCCGAAAAGCAGCGCTCCGAACGTCACGGCGTCGGAGATAATAAACAGCCACATCGTCAGTTTTCTGGAAGGAATGCCGTAAGGCGATCCTTCCACCAAGGAACCGCTTGCGCCGTGCATCGCCGCTTGAGACTCGCTCACAGTTTTTCTTCCCCCTTTGCGATTACAGACGTACGCAAATGACGACGAGCAGATAGAGCCAGAGAGCGGCCATAAAGTGCCAGTAGATGACCACCCCATTCAATAGGTTTCGCCGAACAGATCCCCGAGCGGCATACTGCGCGAGCAGATAAGCCAATGCCGCAACTCCGCCGAGAACGTGCAATGCGTGGACACCGGTGAGAAGATAGAAAAACGAGCTGTTGGGATTCGTGGCCAGGTAAAGCCCTTGAGCGGCAAGTTGCCTCCATGCCAAATACTGCCCACCTACAAAGGCCAAGCCGAGAAATAACGTGGTTGCCAGGAGCATCAGTCCCCTGCCACGTTCCTTTATTTGCGATATTTGCGAGGGCGATTTTCCGTCGAACCCACGCCGAGACATCTCCATTGTGAAACTGCTGACGAGCAAGATGGCAGTGCTGACAAACAAAATGGGAGGCACCGCGAGATGCGTCCAGTCCGTGGAGGCCTGCCGAATAAACAGCGCGCTCGTAAATGCTGCAAACGACATGGTGATCGCAAACAGAGCGATCCAGATTCCGCTCTCGGAGCCTTTCCTCAGTTCCGTAGCGCGGGGCAGCGCCATTGAGGTATTTAACGTTGACGACATGAGATCCTTTTACGGCCAACTTAACTTTGTAAATCGCATCTTACTTCCCTAGCATCGCTCGGCGTTACTCGTTCAAGATCTGTTCCGGAGATGTTTGCATCACAAAGTCGCCGGTTGAACCCTTCAAACCGTATTGATATGGGTCGTGGTAAACAACCGGATGATTTTCACCAAAATTATTCCACGGTGGAGGTGAAGGAATGCTCCATTCCAGTGAAGTTCCCTTCCAGGGATTTTCGGTGGCCTGCTTTCCGCGAAACCGGCTGTATATCAAATTGAAGAAGAAAATAAATTGTGCGGCGCCGGTAGCCAGAGCAGCGATGGTGATGAATTTGTGCGTGCCCATCAGCGCGGGCATGAAGTCATCCACGAACGACGAGTAGCGGCGAACATTACCGACGATGCCGAGATAATGGAACGGCATGAAGATGCAGTAAGTTCCGACGAACGTTAGCCAGAAATGCAGCATGCCGAGCTTTTCGTTCATCATTCGCCCAGTCATTTTGGGAAACCAAAAATAGGTTCCGGAGAAAATGGCGAAGATGGCAGCAACTCCCATAACCATGTGGAAATGACCGACGACGAAATAAGTAGCGTGGAGGTAGATGTCGATGGACGGCTGCGCGAGAAAGAATCCGCTCACGCCGCCAGTGACAAACATAGAGACGAATCCAAGAGCAAAAAAGGATGCGGCATTGATTTGAATGTTCGCGCCGTACAAGCTTCCCAGCCAGATCAACGTGATGATTGTGGCGGGGATGGTGATGGTCAGCGTGGGGAAAGAGAAAAGCAGCGACGAAAAAGGATTCATGCCGCTGACAAACATGTGGTGTCCCCACACCATCCAGCTGAGAAAACCGATGGACAGCATCGAGTAGATGATGACTTTCGCGCTCAAGAGCGGTTTGCGCAGGCTGTTTGTCAGCACGTGCGACACAATGCCTACTGCGGGCAAAATGGCGATATAGACTTCCGGATGGCCGAAGAACCAGAAGAGGTGCTGCCACAATAGAGGCGAGCCGCCGGCGTGATTCTGCAATCTGTCGCTCACCACGAGCCCCGAAGGTATAAAGAAACTTGTTCCAGCCATACGATCGAGCAGCAATAGCAAGCAAGCCGGCAACAGCACCGCGAACGCAAGCAGCCCTATGCACGAAGTGATGAACCACGCCCAGGTGGATAGCGGCATGCGCATGAGAGTCATGCCCTTGGCGCGCAAATCCAAAGTTGTGGCAATGAAATTCAGCGATCCGAGCAGTTGCCCAATACAAAAAATGGCGATCGAGATGACCCAGAGATTTTGACCCCAGCCGAGACCGGGCCCCGCATCCTTTCCAATCGCACTGAGAGGAGCATAGGCCGTCCAACCGGAAATTGGCGGACCATCGGGGATGAAGAAGGCAGTCACGAGAACGACGAAGGCCACAAAGGTCGTCCAGAACGACATCATGTTAAATCGGGGAAAAGCCATATCCTCCGCGCCAATCTGGATAGGAAGGAAATAGTTACCGAAACCGGCGAATGGAGCGTTGGTGAGAACAAAAAACACCATGAGCGTCCCGTGCATGGTGAGGAGCGAAAGATAATATTCAGGAGTAATGATGCCACCAGGCGCGCCCGTTTTGGCGATGAGTTCAAGGCCAGGGATTTTTGCGTTGGGCCAAACGAGATGAAAACGCATGAGCCAGGACAACACCATGCCCACAAAAACGGATACGAGGGCGAGCGCATAGTACTGTTTGCCGATTACTTTGTGATCGAGGCTGAACACGTACTTCCACAGAAAGCCTTGCGGCGGCGCGTGCACGTGAGCTTGCGATTTCAGAGCTTCTTCCAAATTTTCACCTCGTCCCGCGAGAAGCAGAAAATCGATTCTAAAGTCAACAACGTCAGCCAAACAGCTGGAGCTATTGCTCCGATACTTTCTGTTTCATCCACTTATCAAAATCTTCTTGGGACAGGACGTTGAGGTACGCCTTCATATTGTAATGACCAAGCCCGCACAGCTGTGTGCACAGGATCTCGAAATGCCCTGTTTGCGTTGCTGTGAAATGCAGCGAAAGGTCCAGCCCCGGCACAAAATCCTGCTGAATCCTGAGTTCGCGAACATAAAAGGAATGCCCAACGTCTTTTGCATGCATCAGCAGATGAATTTCTCGATTTACCGGAATGGCCATCTCTGCTGTGACAACGTCATCACGAGCTTCCACGTCATTCGCCGGATCGAGACCGAAGTAGTTTTGATTTCCTTCGTCAATTTTGTCGGGATGAAGCGGACCAAACTTTCCGTCCGCTCCGGGATACCGAAAATAAAAAGCAAACTGCCCCGCCTGGGCCTGAACTTGCAACGCGTCCGGTTTAGGCGACGTAAAATACACCTCGGCCCAAGCTTTCTGTCCAAGTACGCCCAAAGCGAGGACCTCCGTTCCCACGAGAATGAATGCGGCTACAACCACTAATTTAGCGCCACCCCACATGTGGAAGACCTTGGCGCCTTCCTTCCGATTGGAAAACTTCCAAACACAAAAGGCCAGAAGGAGCTGAGCGAGCACGAACGCGAGCCCTGCTTCCGCCATCGTGTCGGCGAGTTGCTCATCGATGGCGTGACCGTGGGTGGAAATGTCCACAGGCTGCACGTACATGTGGGTCACGATAGGGTACGCGGAAGCGAGCGCAATGATCGTGAGAATGACTCCAAAGATTTTTCCCATAGCACCTCGATTATGCCTGAACGCACCTCAAGCGTATGCTAAGCCAATAGCCATCAGTTTAAGTCGCGCGCGCCTGCGAATTCAAAAGTTCCCGCCACGATCTTCTAATACGGTTTTGCTTTAAACGTGAAGCTGACTGTTTTGGTCTCACTACCGGAGATCGTCACTTCTTGCGATTGATCGCCGTAAGACTCGTGGAACGCCGTGATGGTGTATTTTCCCGGTGGGAGGTTCGGCAGCGTGAAGCTCCCGTCTCCGCTAGAAACCGAATAGTGAGAATTCTTCAACACGGCGAACGTGCCGTGCATCCAGGGATGAATATTGCACTTCACGGGAATCATTTCCGCCTTGTCGTACTTCTCGTCAATTGGAGGAGAACCAGGCGGCTGAGACTTGTTCCACTCACGATTGATCTTGGCTAGCGGATGGATATTGTGCGACGTCTGATCCTCATTCAACACCGTCAGTTCCTGGTTCACTTGGAAAGCTAGAACGTGAGGCAGATAACGACAGCCCTTTTGAGTAAAGACGGCCGCCTTGGACGGAGCGGCTTCATCGGGGGCTCCCGCGGAGATATAAACCACAACATTCTCGAGAGCATTGTTTGGACCGGTTACGACAGTTTCTGTCGTGGGAGGAGTCGTATACTGCTTCGCGCAGCTCGGCTCTTTGGACATGTCAATCGGCTTCTGCTTGGCGGGTGTGCCCTCGTAAGTGATCTTGCCACTTACGGTTCCCCCACTTGGTCGAGCGGGCGCCATCATTGAAGCCGACATAACAACTACTACCGCCGATAGTAGATACTTGCCTCGCATTCGGATGTTCCTCCTAAGCCCTCTTCTATATGTCGCAGGTTATTGGTTGACGCCAGAACCCGTTGGGGTCCCGCGGACTTTTTGTGCTTTGACGATCTCGGCACCCTCTTTCGTGCCCATCCAGAGCGCCAACTCCGGGCTCTTGTGGTACACCTGAAGCGTGCGCAAGTAATGCACGAGATCCCATGCGTCGTCAGGCTTGATGACGTCAGCAAACGAAGGCATGGGCGTGCCATCCAGTCCGGTCATGAATATTTTGTAGAGGTCATGGTTCGAGGTGCCGCACTTGAACCGGGAACCCGCAGAGAAATTATATGGCCGGATAGGCTCATCATTGCTGTCGGTGAGTGTTGAAGCTGAAGGACCATCTCCGCGGCCTTCTGGGCCATGGCACTTCCAGCATTCCAGTTTGGTGAATAATTCTTTTCCGTGCTGGATGCTTTGCACGGTGGGAGCGGGCTCCGGCGGGACAGTAATGGGCGTTCCGGCTTTCTCGCTCTTCCACCGGTCAGAGAACGTTTTGATAAAGGCCACCAGGTCGGCCCGGTTTTGGGTGGTCAATGTAACCCACGAGGGCATGTTGGAATTGACGAGGCCGCGCACAAGTGAGTTGTAGAGATCCTCATCCGTGGGCAAAGTTCCCGTCGGTGTGGAGCGGCACTCAAACGTGGCCGCGACAAAATTTCGAGGTTCGACGTTCAAATACGGCGCGTCGGGGAAAGATCCGGTAGGGATCCAATTCTCGCCGTTGCCATTACCGCGGAAGCCATGGCAGCCCCAGCAATAGCGAAAATAGAGCTGTCTGCCGGCGCTCTCGTGGCCAGTGACTTTGCCGATGTGCGTTTCAGCCTGCTGAGCCGAAACGAGCAGCGGCGCGGCCAGGAGGACGGCGATTCCTACAAGACATTTTGATATGTTCATTTTTCTCATCGTCTTCCTCCTTAGAACGCGAAGTCAAAGCCGAACAGCAAGCTGCTGAAATCAAGGTTCTGGCCGGTTGTCGGCGAGGTGCCAATCTGATGGCTGAAGGCGTATTCGCCGTGGAAAGCGAATCCGGCGCGGCTAGAGATGAACGGATAGTAGCGGCCCCCGAAGGTGTATACATCCTCGTTTCCGAAACTTAAGGACGGAACGCTTACACCGGGGATATAGGGAGTTCCTGGCACGACCGGTAGAGCTTGCTGAGACATGCGTATGAGCTCGACGCGTTGGATCAAAATAAATTGCGGGCTGGGGGTGTAATGGCTTTCGAACAGAGCGCCATTCCATACGGCGTTCTGCGCGCCCGTGGGGAGCGTACCGTATGCGGGATTCGACGGCGTGCCGGTTGCCAGGTACTTATTGTCGGAAGAATGGAAATACATCGCGGTGAGGTCATACTTCTTGATGTAGAACTGGCCGATCAAGCCCGCGCGGTAGAAGGACTCATTGCCAATTCCTGTTCCCGGAATACCGAAAGTGGCATTATCAGGAATTCCGCTGGTATTGCCTTGGGTGAACTGAAAATACGTAGGAGCTTGGCCGATGTAGGCGAATGCGCCGACGCGCTGCAGTCCAAGGCTTCCGACTTGAAATGCCTGGCTGAAAGTGAAATAGCCATCGTAGGTGCGGTTTGTCGGCAAACCGGGACTGCCATCATTGGAACTTAGGATCGAGGCTGAGTAGCGCGTGCGATCATCCTTGGAATGACCCATTACCTCTAGTCCAACCTGATTGTCGCCAATTCCAAATGTGAACAAGGGGAACGCTGGATTTAAACCATTGTTCTCCGTTGCGGGTTGGTAGTGGTAGTTGGTGTAGACGCCGGATACGTTGGTGAGCGTGAGGATGCGCTTTTCGGACAGCAGGTTGTCGAGCTCGAATTTGCCGAGCTTGACGTTCAACCAACTACTGCCTGCAAGATTGTCGAGCCGGGCAAAGACAGTCTCAAAGTGGAAGGCGCCCGTATTGTCCGAGGATGGCAGTACGTAGAAGGAGACGTTTTTGGCGAGCGTGCCGCCGGTATGAAAATCGAGGCCGCTCCAGTCGAATCCATGAGTCGTGACGTTGCCTTGGATTTGTCCACCGGTGGTGCTGGTGGGGTCATCCACCGGGGCACGATTTTCGTTCTCCCGATGCCAAAACGTCGTCATGCGAAATGTTACCGGCCAGTAGGCTGGGTTCTGGTAGATGGGGGCGTCGCGCTCGTTGCCCAGTTGATAGCCGTTGTCCTTGAAAGCTTGTCCAAACGGACTCAGCATAGGCCATGCCTGGTGACACGAAGAGCACGGCATGCCGTACTTCCGAGCGAACGCAGGTATGGCGCGAACAGTGCCTCCCGGAATGGGAAGCGCAGAAACTGGCCGGGTATCAGCAAGCAAAATGGTGAGAACCAGAATCGCAGTCACGACAAAAAATGCGTGAAAGCGCATTTTCTTCTTCACGAGAGTGGAATCCCAATAGGACATGTCGCCTCCTCAGCATGAAACTCACTATGCGCTATTGAACCATATGGCAAAATATTGCGGAGCACAACGTGGTGGGGAGAAGGCGTAAATACACACAGCCCGTTGGATACTTGGGGTATCCAGGCTTCGTCAAAAAGCTGTAGCGGAGCGGTAAGCAAGTCGCCCATAGAGCATCGCGGCCCCGCTTCTCAAAAAGAAAAGCGCGCCGAATCCTCAAGTCCCTGAACCGCGGGCATGCTACTCCCGCAAAAAATCGAATGCAAGAGTTTTCTTATTTTTCTTCAAATTATTTTTCTATATGCGGTCCTGGTACCTGGCTATTCCCTCCGGGTTCCTAATCTGTATGATCGAGGAGGGCCCTCAAAGACAATTAGGCCTCCGGCGAACGAGGGAATAGAACTCGTCTCGGCCAAGGTAGTTGCCTCCTGGACAACCCAGTGCGAGTTCAAACATCTAAATCTGGATTTGACAGCTCTTAGGCAATTGCAGTAGTAAGAGGACAGGCTACCGATCGCGAGGGGAACGGTTTCACGCAAAACAGACCTGGGTTATAACCACATGAGTGCAAACGGGAGGAGAATTCAGAAAGCTGCAATCCGGAAAGGCGTAAGCCATGTTTCAACGCAAGTTATTTTTTTTCCCCTTCTTTTGCTAGCTCTCGCTTGCTTGAGTTCTCCGTTGTCCCTTATTGGCTCACCTTCCAAAGAACGGCAATTGGGACCCGGAATTACGAGGGAATTCTCCGCGACACTCGAAGATGTCATGGAGGCGCTGCAGGAGGTTCTCCATGATCAAACCATTCATGGAACGGTCATCTACGACAAGCAGCCAGTAGTGACCGGGGCGACTGTTGTGGATTCCACCCCGCTGTTCGAACCGTGGAATCAGCCCGGCAAAGTCTTCTACAAAATTCGCAAGGACGCCATTGCCCCCCGCAACTTTCTGGAAACTGCCGATCAAGGCACCATCGCGGTTCGTTATATCGTCACCAGTATCGGTCAAGAGCGCGTGCGGCTGCATATCGATGCGATCTATGTCGAAAACACGCATCGAACACCGCATATTTCCGATGGCACGGTGGAAGCCAGCGAAGCGAAAGCGATTGAGGACCGCCTGCACGCGATTCAAACCACGGAACAAGAAAACCTGGAAATCATTCGCCGACGCGAAAGCGCCGACCTGGTTAAAGCGACTGAATTGAAACAGCGCGAGGATGAAAAAGCGCTTTTGGCAGCCGCTCAGTCTTCGGCACAGGATCTGGAGCAGCAAATAAAAGTTTTGCAACACGACGTGGAGCGTCGCGTCAAAGCGCCGGGGGTGGAACTTAAAGCGGCGCCTTTCCACTCCTCCGCCAGCATTGCGGCGCTTGCCGCATATACTGAGGTCATCGTCGTGATTGTGACTCCGCACTGGTATGGCGTGGAACTGCACAATGGTCAGCATGGCTGGATTCATGTGGACAACCTGGAACCGCTTCCGTGAACAACTTGAAATCATTCCGATCCAAGTTCTTCTTCTTTTGCCTCTCGTTGCCAGGAGTCCTGCTGGTTTCGCCACCTCCTCCGTCGAGGGCTCAAGCGATACCTTATGCGCGGACATTCTCGAAATCAAAAGAAGATGTCGAAGGTGTGTTGAAGGATCTCCAAGCCTACGCCGGACAAAAGCTTCCCCTCGTTGATGGATTTGTCGCCATGGGACAACAACCCCTGGACCGCTACGAGCGCGCCTTCTACCAATTTTCCCTTGAGCTCATTCCCGAAACTCCACAAAGCACCGTCGTTAAGGTCTCGGCGAAAATCACAGCGTGGTACGCCGATCCAGATCCTGCGAAATCAGGCTATCAAGCGCTTCCATCCAACGGCAGGCTTGAATTGGACTTACTGGATCGACTAAGTGAAAAATTGGGAGGAAAGGTTTCTGTCCACGTTCCGCGGTCAAGTTTGCAAGCTCCGCGCGCCAAAATTGATTCCTCAGGAAACCCTTTGCCGCAAGTTTCCTCTAGCATGGGTACGAGTTTCAGCCCACCCAGCGGAACGTCAGATGGAACACCATCCCCTGGCCTATCATCTAGCGAAACCGCGGCCCTCAAAGCACAGCGCGAAAACGAGCAAAAACACATGCTGGAGCTCAAATCAGATCTCGAAGCCTTACAGGAAATTCAGCACAACCAGGCTCATCCCCGCAATCTCGTCATCGTAAAGAAATCCGGAACTGCTGTACTCGCGCGCCCAATGGAGGCCTCGAAGGTCTTGTTCACCGCTGCTGCCGACGACGAGTTCGAGTTCATCGACGCGGAAGGTGAGTGGTTTCACATACAAATCTCTGGAGCTTCGCGCGGATACATTCGCCGATCCCAGGTCGAATCCATGGATCCGCGCTGGAACACTCCTGCGGAAACTCCTAAAACAGCAACGGCAAGTGCTCCCATTTTTAAAATAACTCGCGAAGAGAGTGGGCCCTTCCCCGGTACGTGGGCTTCGCTGAAAGACAGAACCGTTAAGATATTTTGGGTTCAACCCGTCGATTCGCCTGCAACTTCGACGACGCCAGACGAAAAGCTCGCGTTCACAAAATCACTTTTCGAGCGTGCCTGGAATGAATCGAAACAAGCTCAGACCGCCAATGTGGGCGTGGTTGTGGTCTTTGATACACCGGATGGGGGACAGGTCTCCACGACCATGGTCCTATTACAAAGTTGGATGGAAAATAAACTTGCCGAACCGTTGTTCTGGCGGCAGTCCGCGATCGATCCTCCCGAATTATTTGCCGTGCCCGCAAAACATTAGTCAATCGTAACGGAGTGCCGTTGGCGGTCGCCCAGATGAACGATCAGCACGGCGTCGGAAATCTTTAAAAGTGTTCTTCGAAGTAAGAAAAAAATGCATCGCATACTGAGCAATTCGAGCGCGCAGGGACAGCCAATGCCAACTGTCCTCTTTCCGAAGTGGCGCAATCGCCCTCTTCCAAACTTCACAGATCAATGTGAGCCAGGGAGAGGCACGGTTTGAGGGGCGGCTTCAGTAAAGACTTGCTTAGCGCTTGGAGGCAGTTCGTTCATGTGCGAAAGGAAAGTCACAAGTTGCCAAAGTTGCTGGTCGCTTAAAATATTTTTCCAGCCGGGCATGGCGGTCCAGCGGATTCCGTGTTGCAGGATAAAGAAATTTTCATTCTCGGGCATGGCGGCCTTGTCATCCATGAACTGCGGCGCGGGCGGATTGAGAGACTCGTTTAGCGGGGCTTTGGGACGGGCGGGATCGCCGTGGCAGAGCGCGCAGTGCTCGCGATAAAGGCGAGCCCCAGCGACCAAATTGGGTTCGTCTCCTGGGACGGGATTGGTTAGTTTGGTCGCGGCGCGGCTGATGCTGGCGTCCGTGACGTGACCGGCTACAGCGGCTTCGAAATGTGAAGGCGGATTGTCCGCGCGCATGTTTACAAAACCCAGCAAAGCGAAAACGAGGACTACAGCTAGAAGAAGGATTATCGTCAAAATCCCGAAGAAGTAACCTTTCATTATTGACGATCTCCCATGGATTCCGCAGTCTCGTCGGATACAAAAAGGATCTTATCACCGTCGGCTTACGTGGCGCCCCTGATCTTGTTTGGCTTGCTTTTCCGATCGCCTCGCTGAATATCCACAGACATCGTACTGTCGCGCCAGATTCTTGCAGGCAGGTCCATCAATCCCGCTAGAGCACTGTTAAAAGTGACAGTTTCGTGAGCACCAGCAGAAGTCGGACACTCATCGCGCCCGACTCACGGGAAACTCCAAAGTAATACACATGTTTGATTAACGCTGGCCTTATCGGGCGAAAAGCAGAAGCTGCCGTTTTCCGGGCTGAGAAGAAATTCCGACTTGATCGGTACCGGAGGAACGCAACTAATAGAAATGGAAGGAAGGATTCTATGAATAAATGCAAATTTGCAGTACGTGGGATTGTAGCCGTTATGTCTCTGGCAACGCTTCTTCAGTGTAGCGTGGCTCAAGCCCAGACCACCAAGGCGCAGGGGTTAATAACGGGCCGAAGCGGGGAGACTATGACATTGCAGACTCCGGATTCGTCGAAGGTGGTGGTGTTGCTTACTGACAATACGCAAGTGGACCAGGTCCAGGGAATTTTCAAGGCTCGACGCAAGCAGATGTCGATGGCGGCGCTCATACCCGGGCTTCAGGTCCAGGTGGAAGGGGCCTACAACGCTCAAAACCAACTCGTGGCGAGCTCTATCAAATTCAAAGGCAATGACCTACAGGACGCGCAAACTATCCAAGCGGGACTGCAACCTACGAAGGAGCAGGTAGCGCAGACCCAGCAAGAGCTGGCAGAGCAGCAGGCCGCGCTTGCACGGCAACAGCAAGAAATGCAACAACAACAACAGCAGTTGGCACAGCAGCAGGAGAAGATCGACGCTAATAAAGCAGCCATCGCGGAAGCGAATAAACGCTTCGGGCAGTTAGACGATTATAATATTCTCGACGAGGTAACCGTTTTATTCGGCAATGGCAAGGTGGAGGTCGATCCAAAGTATAACCAGCCTCTTCTGGACTTGGCTGCAAAGGCCAAGACGATCACCGCCTACACGATCCAAGTAAAGGGATATGCCTCATCGGTGGGTAGCGCTGCGCTCAACCAGACGCTGAGCGAGGACCGGGCAAACAACGTATCGCAATTCTTGATGCAGCAGGGTCACATCCCGCTCACTAATATGCTGGCTCCAGGCGCGATGGGAGAGAGCAGACAAGTAGGCTCTGACAAGACGGCTGACGGCCAGGCCGAAAACCGTCGGGTCGTAGTCAGAGTCCTGCAGAACAAGGGAATAGCTGGCACTTAGCACCAGCGTAAGCGGTCCGGAAGTTTCTCTGAAGAAAACCTCACCGCAAAGGTTGACCGTACGCCGGACCAAGGTGGGCATCGCCTGCTTCGGAACTCAAATTGCGGCTTAAACAATAACTCTGCCTAGACCAAGTGCGCGTGGTTTCTGAGCAGGTGCGTACTGAGGCGAGAGAAGCCGGATAGTGATGACGATTGCTGGAATTGTGTAAACAAACGTTCCGAATACCCACATAAGTGCGCCGGCTATTATTTGATCTTCCAGAGGTGAAATACCGAACAGCCGAGGCGCTGCGGCATAAGAAGGATAAAGAACCCGGTCACAAAATGTAAGAAATGCTCCTAGCGCTCCGCCTGGCAGAGTTGCGAGGAAAAGATAGACAGGAATCGACCATTGGGACCACAAAGCGTCACTCGGGAACGGCAGGACCACGGGCCACCAAAATAAGAGCGAAGTCGAAAGAAAGCAGATGTGCTCGACCTCGTGCCACGCCTCCGATCGTAAAGCCAATTCAAAAGCAGCAGGAATATGCCATCCGATGAGGGCGACTGTAGCTGCGGCCCAGCAAACAGCGGGGTGAGTAAGAAAGTGTCCGAGCCGTTTTACCGGGTGCCAACGGAGGAATGGGCCGACCGCGTTCTTTACAATCCACAGTGGGAACCCTCGAAGGAGTGGAATAGACGGCGTGCCAAGCAGAAGGAGCGGAGGGGCAACGGCCATGAGTAAGAGGTGCTGCACCATGTGGGCTGTAAGCGACGCATCATCAAATGCGGAGAGAGGAGAGCCGATAGCGAACCAGAGCGACAGTAATCCAGAGAAGAACGCGCCGAACCGCCAGATTGGGATCAGCGCAGGTAGAAGCTGTCGAATGCTCAGCCAGCCTCGCGCATATACGACAGCGGTGAGAACGAGCGTAACATTAATCCACGTCGGGCTCGACCACGTTTGCAGAACGGCATGGGCTTCGGGCGACATGGCAGAGTTAGGGTTGCGTCGAAACGGGCCTGCCAGGCTCCGGCTGCAGGAATCCAACGCTCGAAGAGTCTCGTGCGGCTGGTTGACCTTCGGGACGCAATGTCAGCAGAAAGGAGACGAGTGCGGTCGTTTCCGCAGGGCTAAGGTTTTTTCCGTAAGCGGGCATATTGCCACCGCCCTGGATTACCTGCCGGATGAGTTGATCTTGTGTACGGCGTACCGCAACGCTATCTAGAGCGGGGCCGCGCATTCCACCAATATTATCCAGTGCATGGCAGTTGCGGCACTGCTTCTCCTGAAAAACGAGCGCGCCCTGACGTTCGAGAGCGGAGCGGTTGTGCAGGAACTGAGGGGGAATGGAGTCACTGCTCCATGCGTCCATCACAGGACTCCACGGCGTGAACGTCCCAAGATGAGTCAATTCACCTAAAGCAACTGCAATCAATAAAATGGAGAGCACAGCTATGGGCCTTCGGCGCCAGCTCTTTTCTCCCTCGCCGAACACGAATGGAAGTAATAGGAGTCCAGCAAGAACGATCACCGGCCCGATAAGCAGAGCGGGAGTTTCCATCGATGGAGGCAAGAACGAAAGCACGGCGTAAAGCCACAAGAAGAAGAAGTCCGGCCGCGGAGCCGTCTGAATAATCGTTGGATCCGGACGGCCTGACGGGCCGAAGGGGCCGAAATAAATGGCGCAGGCAGCTACGGCGACCAAGATTAAAGCGCTGAAACAAAGATCCTTCCAAACAGCGGCGGGAAAGAAGGGCACACCTTCTTTTTTCGTTAGTTCGTGGTATTCCTGGATGTAAGTCGCTTTGCGAACCACGCGACCGGGCATCGGCCAGTCATTAATGCCTAGCTTTACGACCATCAGAAGATGAACTGCGACGAATGCAATCAACAATCCCGGAATAACGAATACATGCATTGCGAAGAACCGGGACAAGGTCGCTCCAGCGATGATGGGGCCGCCTAACATTAAGTGGACAATGGCAGGTCCAATGATCGGCACACGGCTCGCGATCGACGCACCCAGGCCCAAGCCCCAGTAGGCATCCTGATCGAACCTCAGGACCTGGCCAGTGAACGCCATTCCGAGTGTCATCAAGAGAAGGAAGACGCCGACGATCCAGGTTAGCTCTCGTGGAAACTTATAAGCGCCAAACAGAAAAACCTGAACCATGTGGAGCAGAACGATGGCGACCATGAAGTTGGAGCCCCAGCCGTGGAGAGCTCGAACAAACCAGCCAAGTTGGATTCCGTGGTTGAGGACCTGAAGACTATTCCAAGCTTCCCCGGCGGAAGGAACATAAATCAGGGCGAGAAGAATTCCGGTAAAGATTTGAAGGATAAACACAACAAAGGCGGCGCTCCCAAAAACATAAAACCAGCTCGCCGTGTCGCGCGGAACAGGGTGCTCTGCAGTTTCACGGAGAGTTTGACCAACCTGGAGGCGCGCATCCAGCCAATCGCCGATTTGTCCGATCAGACGCATCGGCGTGTCTCCAAAGTGACGAGCGAAGACCATTTTTTCTGGCCGGGCGTCGGCATCTCCCCAGCTTTGATGAATAGTTTTCCTTCTTCAATCTTGTAGTCATACTCGAATAATCCGCGTTCCGGAGGTCCGGACGCCCGCGAGCCATCCTGGTAATAAACTCCTCCGTGACAGGGACACATGAACAAATTGGACTGCGGAAACCATCGGACGGGACAACCCAAGTGAGCGCAGTTGATCGCAAAGACCTGAAACGTCTTGCAGTCCACATTTCGCACCCAGCAAGCAATATCTCCCGTTTTTCCGTCCCAGGGATTCACGAACGGATTCCGGTAGCTGGCGAATCGCGTCTGACCAGCGGGAAATTGGTTGAGTTCGCCGAGCGAGAGCCAGGATTGAAGGCCTTGCCCTCGCTCTTGAGCTACAGGAGAAAGGATGTAGCGGAAGATAGGCACGGCGAGCACGGCAGCAATGATGCCGTTGAACAGAACACCCATCTTCATGAGGAGCTTGCGCCTGGAAAGATCGTCCGGATTGGTCATTGAGGTTCTCCCGCTGGTTTGTCGGAATGGAGATATGGCTGGCCGGGAAATGCAGTGCGTTGAGAAGCGAGCCATGCCACCACATCAGAGATATCTTGCGAGGACATCGGCTTCCCTGGCACATCGCCTCGCCAATCCGGAGCGCCCAATTCAGGAATTCCAACGATAACGGTTGTTCGAAGAGATTGGTCACTGACCAAGGCGAGATAGGATGGATCAACAATTGAGCGTGCCTTGGGTCCACCACGTCCCTGGGGGCCATGGCATGAAGAACAAAAGACACCAAAGACTTGCAATCCTCGCGCTGCATCGCCCGCATTGGGGGCAGAATAAAGTGGATTCTCACCGTGTAAGACTTCCGGTTTGGACCAGTGGTCTCGAATTCCTTTCACGACGACATTAATTTGCTGATCGGTGAGCATGCCGCCCTCGCTCTTAGCAAAAGCGGGCATGAGAGTTCCCGCAACGCCGCTTGTTGTCACACGCTGGATGGTTGAATCGTCCACAATGGAGAGGTAAAGAGGATTTGCGAGCGCAATAGAAGCTCCGCCTTTCCCATTCGGACCGTGGCAACCGGCGCAATTGTGTGCGTAGAGAAACTCGAAGTTCGAAATATCATCCGGATCGATGGGAATAGCATCGGCCGCTGGCCGGCCCGGCGAACTGCCACATCCTGAACAATCCAACGCAAGGAGGGCCAACGCAAGGAGCCCCAGCGCACTCGAGAGGCGTCGGCAGAGGATCATGGCCGATTGTCCTCCGGATAATTCTCTCCTCTCACTGCGGGGGTCTCAATCCCAGCGCGCATGGCAAACGGTACGAATTGCCGAACGCGAACGCGCGCTTGGCGAACAACAACCAGTCCCGCGACGACGCCGAAAGCGAATTGAGAAGCAATAAACCACAGCCAATCAATTCGGGCGTCAAGCATTGGATTGATGAGCCCGAGAATGCTGTAAAGCAAACCCGTCCACAGGACAGGGCCGATGATACCGCCGAGAATAATCGGTCGACGCGGAAACATTGGCAACATTGCTCCGTAAAGAAGGCCGACCAGTAGAGACGTAACTAGATGGAGGAGGGCGGCGAAAAGGAAGCTGTCGAGATGGAATGCATCCAAGGATGCGGTATCCAGCCGTGTAGATTGAGAATAAATTGTGGCTCCTAGAAGATTGATTGGATACCAAATGCTTCCCTGCTTGAGAATTCCATAGAGGCATGCAAGCGCCGCCATCGCAACGCTGCCAGCTAATCCACCCTTGATACCAGCAGAGACGGGATAGGTTTCGAGCGGGAGCAAAGCTCTGGGGAGGTCGGGCGCGATGGGCAGCCGTGCCACTTGCGTACGCGCTGTTGTGATAGGAGCGTATTCCTCAACAATGGGAACCTCAACATGTTTTTCGTGAGGCAAAATGTCGAAGAACCATCCAACGCATCCTGAGATGACCAAGATCGCTCCCAGCAAACTTACGGATGCGCTTGTGACAAGGCCGGCAAATAACAATGTGACGCCGAAAGAAAGAACGATCGGCCAAGCGGTTGGCGCAGGTAGCCTCACAGTTCCAGGCAGTGACCCTTCCGCTGGTAAATCAGCACGAGCCATTTGAGGATTCCTTCCTCAGCGTCCGATGACGTAAACGACCGTAAACACAACGATCCAAACCGCATCGACAAAGTGCCAATACAAGGAAAAAACGTCGGCACGCTCACCGTGCTCCTGTTTCACTTTGCCGAATAACGCTAAGACCATGGCGATCGAGATACAGATCAAACCCACAGTGACGTGGAAAGCGTGGAGACCGACGAGCGAGTAATAGGTGGTGCCGAAAAGATTCGTGCTGATGGTCAAGCCCTTCTCAAAAATGAGGTAATGCCACTCGCGGGCGGTTTCTCCCAGAAAGATGAGGCCGAGTACCATAGTGGCGAACCACCACATAGAAAAAGCACCGACCCTGCCTTTGCGCAGAGCGCTAACCGCGGCGTGGATCGTCAAGCTACTCGAGAGGAGGCAGATGCTGGCAAAGATCGGGAGATCAAGTACATCCTTGGGCAGCGGACCGGTCAAACTTTTCCCGATATAGAAGAGGTAAGCGACGACAAAAATGGTAAAGATCGCGAGTTCGGCTGCAATCAGAGAGAACATTCCTACGCGTCCGCGCGAAGGGAGTACCCAGGGCTGCTCCATGGACGGTGGCACTGAGGAAATGGTGCTCAAGACGCTGTCCTCATCACTCGTACTTCCAGTCAGGATCTTCTGGGTGCTTGATGTCCCAGAGCGGGCGCCGGCTTCTTACGATAGGAATTCTGGCAAAGTTGTACTCCACCGGCGGAGAACTCGTGGACCATTCGAGAGTCCACGCGTCCCAGGGATCGTTTCCAGCAATCTTGCCTTTGAAATAAGACCAAAGAAGATTTCCGACGAACACGGCTGTGCCGGCGATTTGAAAAAACACGCCGATGGTACAGATCAAGTTCCAGATGTCCCATCCGAGGCCGGGTTCGTAGGTATAAATCCGCCGCGGCATGCCCAACAAACCTGGGACGTGCATGAAATCGAAGGTCAGGTGGAAGCCGATAAAGAAAAGCCAGAAGTGCCATTTGCCGAGCGTTTCGTTGTACATCTTTCCACTCATTTTGGGGAACCAATAATAGAAAGCTCCAAAGAGTGTGAAAAGAATCCCTCCCACAATCACATAGTGAAAATGCGCAACCACAAAGTAGGAGTTGCCGAGTTGCCAATTAAAAGGCGCAGCGGAAAGCATTATTCCTGTTAGACCGGCAATCAGAAATTGAAAGAGGAAGGCGATGCAAAAAAGCATGGGAGTCTTAAGAATGATCTTCCCTCCCCAAATGGTAGCAATCCAATTGAAGATCTTGATGCCGGTGGGAACTGCGATGACCATCGTCGTGATGGTAAAAAAAGTGTTTGCATAGGAGTTCATCCCGACCGTGAACATGTGGTGCGCCCAGACACTAAAGCCGACAAATCCAATACAGATCGTCGCCCCCACCATTACGGGATATCCGAAGATTGGCTTGCGAGAGAAGACGGGAATGATCTCGGAAGCAAACGCGAAAGCGGGGATAACCAAAACGTAGACTTCAGGATGACCGAAAATCCAGAAGAAGTGCATCCACAATACGGCGGAGCCACCTGCTTGCGTATCAAAGAAGTGAGCACCGAGAAAACGATCGAGCGAAAGCATCATCTGCGCAGCCGTAAGAGGCGATACCGCCAGGAGCACCATAACGGCCATGACCAAGTTTAACCAGGCAAGCAGCGGCATTTTGCCGAGGGTCATGCCAGGACAGCGCAAGCATATGACTGTCGCCAAGATGTTTACGGCTGTTCCAATGCTGCCAAATCCGGAGACCAGCAGGCCGAGAGTCCAGAAATCGGTACTGTGTCCTACTGAGAATGCGGTGGCAGTGAGCGGCGCATACGCAAACCAGCCAACGTCGGGAGCATTTCCCGCCCCGTATAGCCCGTTGCCGCCAATGAAGCTGAAGTAAAGGAGCAAGCCGCCGAAAGCGGTAAGCCAGAAGCTCCAGGCATTGAGGCGCGGAAAAGCCATATCGCGAGCGCCGATCATCAGCGGTATCAGATAATTTGCGAAACCAAACAATATCGGCATGGCCACGAAGAAGATCATCGTCGTGCCATGCATCGTGAACATGCGATTGAAAACCTGGGGAGAAACGAAATGGTTGTGCGGAACGATCAGCTGTATCCGCATGATGGTCGCTTCGATGCCGCCAATGACAAGAAATACGAGGGCGTAGAGAATATAGAGAATCCCGAGCCTTTTGTGATCGACGGTGGTAACCCAACCGTGAAGGATCGTACCAATAGGCCGCGACTCTTCACGAGCGCTGGTGAGCGCGATTGATTCTGTAGCCATGCTGCTTAAATCCCCTCCGTCATCGAAGCGTCTCGAGATAGGCGGTTACTGCGTCCAAATCTCGCTGGTTCAAATTCATCGCTGGCATCAGCGACCCTGGTTTGATGGCATCGGGATTGTGAATCCACAATCGGAGGTTTTCGGAAGTATTTGAGGCGGCGCCTGAGGCGATCGTATCGCGGCTCATCAAATGGGTCAGATCAGGACCAAAACGTCCGTCTGCAACCGTTCCAGAAACAGCATGGCAATTGATGCAAGCCGTGGTTTCAAAAATCCGCCGACCTTCTTTGGCGCTCTCACTCACTTGTGCCGTTTTCGATTGTTCCTGAATCCATTGTTTGAATTTATCTGGCGGGTCCACGTAAACACGGAGAAGCATCTTGGCGTGCTGGGTGCCGCAATATTGGGCACACTGGCCAATATAAATCCCTGGTTCATTTGGATCCATCCACATGTGGTTTTCACGGTTGGGGATCAAGTCAGTCTTGCCAGCCAGACGTGGGACCCAAAAACTGTGGTCAGTATCAGCGGAAAGCAAAGTGATAAAGGTGGGCGTGGGATGCGCCGGGTCGCTCACCGGGACGTGGAGTTCGTTTGCGGTGACCACGCCAAGATCGGGGTATCGAAACTCCCACCAGAATTGATGACCGATGGCAATGACTTCGATAGCCTCTGGTGGCTTTTGGGCCTGCTGGATGCCATGGATTACACGAGCAGTGGCCAGAAAGAGTACGAGCACAATGAGGACAGGAATCACCGTCCAGGCGAGCTCTATCTGGTTGCTGCCATAAATGGGAGCAGGTTCGCGGCCGTTGTCATTGGCGCGCCTGCGGAACTTAATAACGGAATATGCGAGAAGAGAGAACACTATTGCAAAAATCACAGCGCAAATGGAAAGTACAAAGAGCGAAAGATGGAAAATCGAGTAAGCCGGTGTCGACTCCGGTTTGAATATATTGGGGGTTTGCGGCGGATTCTGGGAACTGCCAAAAACAGGCGGCGCAATGAGCAAATAACCAGCTAAGACAATAAGCGCCCACTTGATCCAACTCGCCTGATCTCGCGAATGCGAATTGAAAAGAGTTCTCTGCACCATCATTTGCCTTTCAACTACGCCCGCGCCTATCCCTGTCTACACGCTAACCCTAAGGGTTTGCAACATTTCTTTGTCACGCACAGTCACGGTCTGAGCTTCGATGAGAGAGATTGTTCCCACAGCATCAGGACACCCCAATTACTTCTGGAAGGTGAACAACGTGACGAAGCGATAGGGATGTCCTCTAGCGTGACCCGAACCACACTTTCTAGCCTGAGTTGAGAACGCAGAGTACTGTCAAAATTGACAGTCTTCGATATAGGTTGGAAGTCGACGAAACTGATTCTCCGACCAATTTTAAGTCTGGAGTTGCAGACTAGCCGCAAGCCTCTTTTGTGCCAATTTAATTATTCAGCGCAGGTTTGCACTGGCTTCTCTTTTAGTGTGAACCGAAGATAGGTATATCCGATGAAACCTGCCGCCAAGGAGGCTGCGATGACCGCAACCTTCGAGGTGGCCACGAGTGTCTCGTCTTCAAATGAAAGGCCACTGATAAACAGCGCAACCGTAAATCCGACGCCTGCAAGAATACCGACTCCAACAATCCCGGACCATGTTAGACCGTCCGTCATGGCGGCAATTTTCGAACGCACAGCCACAAAAGAGAACAAGGCAATTCCTACCGCTTTTCCAACTACCAAGCCCAGAAATACACCAAGTGCAAGTGGACTGAAAATCGCCAACTTCAGTTGCTCGGTGGACAATGCCACTCCTGCGCTCGCTAGAGCAAACAAGGGAAGGATCAGGAAACTGACCCAAGGGTGAATACTCCTTTCCAATCGCTCAGCAAGGGAATCCGAACCCCGGAGTAGTTGATCCATTTGCGTCAGCGTGGCTTCCGCGGCCAATTTATCCTTACTCGAAATCTGACTTCGAAAGGTGCCTAAGAGGGGCTCAGCGTTGTCAGCTAGCTCCTCTGGGCGCCATTTAGGCGTGATGGGTGCGACAAGCCCTAGAATCACTCCTGCAATCGTTGCGTGTACTCCAGAACTCAAGACCGCAGCCCAGAAAAAAAACCCGACAACCACATAGACGGAGATAGGGCCCCTGCGTATTGCGATCACAACGAGGAGCGCCAACAAACCGCCCGCCATCGCCAAAGCGGAGACAGAAATTTGAGGAGTATAAAAAAACGCAATGACGAGGATGGCCCCAACGTCATCTACGATTGCCAACGCAAGCATGAAGACCCGCAGACTCGAAGGGATTCGTTTGCCGAGCAGCGCGAGGACACCTAGTGCGAAGCCGATATCCGTCGCCATCGGGATGCCCCATCCGCGCGCCCCTACCCCGGAGCGATTTAACGCGAAATAGATAAGCGACGGGAGAATCATCCCGCCGAGGGCCGCCATAATAGGAAGTGCCGCTTGGCGAAAGGAAGATAATTCCCCTTTAACAATCTCGCGTTTAATCTCAAGCCCGACAACCAGAAAAAACAGCACCATCAATCCATCATCGATCCAATGATGTAGGTCCATTGAGAAAAGTGGGCGCCCGCTTACATTCAAGGGGTATTTCCAAATCGCGAAGTAGGAACTGCTCCACGGCGAATTCGCCCAAAGGAGGGCGACAACGGTGGCTCCGAAGAGAAGGATTGAACCGGAAGTTTCGCTGTGGACGAAGCGCTCGAGCATAGTCCTGGGTTGCGCCAGAAATCTCTTTTGAGCGGTATTGGCGGAAGAATTTTCCATTGGGGTTATGTCTCTATAACTTGTTCTTTCCGGGATTTACATTCACACGTTCACAAGGAGCTCAGCCTTTACACTTCGTCGAGAAAGAATACCTGAATCGTGTTCCTATTTTTCCTAAATCTCAACTCTGTTGAAATATGCGATCGGTTTCATTGCGGTCTGCCGCAAACAAGCCAGATGCGAGTACGATGGTAAAGTCTTCAAGATTGAAAAGGCACCAGCAGTCGAATAAGGAGATCCATGATGCTAACAAGACGCGTAACAGTCGCGATCCTGTTTTGTGTTGGCGCACTGCAAGCTCCCGTTGGCACCTTTGCGCAAAACGTAAAGTCAGCGTATGACAAAAAAACAGATTTCAAGAAATACAAGAAATACGCGTGGGGACATAACTACCTGCTGACCCGCCAGCACCCCGAAGATCAGGCCCGCATCAACCTGGCGATCATCGATTCCATCAATAGGGATTTGCAAACGAGCGGTTTTGTGCTGGAACAAGAGAGCCCGGATTTCATAATCATCTATGAAGCAGGAGGGCTCCCCAAATCCGATGTGGGGGCCCAGCGCGATCCGACCGTAACGGACTTGGTTAACTACTCCTGGGGCAATATGGGTGGAATCTCCTCCGACGTTTGGGTTTACAGTCTGGCTAAAATGAAAGTCACCGTCACCGATGCGGCCACAAAGAACACCGTGTGGCAGGCCGCTGCTTCGCAGAAGATTCACGATCCCATGAAATTTATGAACAACCTCAAAGAGAATGTGGACAAATACATACAAAAGACCATGAAGGATTTTCCGCCGAAAAAGTGACCCTGCCGATTTTGAACCCAGGTGACCTAGCCTACCTTCCGCAGCTTCGAACGAATTGAAAATATTTTGAGCACATTCACATGCTTGGCACTGCGGAAAGTGCTTTTGTTTGTGTGCGAGTGTTACGAATCCCAGTGTTGCTTGCTCGAAATGTGCGTGTAGTGACGACCAACCCCCTTGCTTTTGTCTCCGCGATTCGTAGCATCGCGGTATGTATCTGCGACGCTGCTATCGGCGCAAAGACGGCAAACGTCACGCCTACTGGGCGTTGGTGGAGAGTTACCGAACCGATCGAGGTCCCCGGCAACGCGTCGTAGCGTGGTTGGGAGTCATGGACGAGCAGGGCCGTTTGGGAGTGAAGCGCTGCGCCGAGAAGCGCCCTGGTTATCAAACAGGCCTCTTCAGCACCACGGAACCAGAATGGGTGGAAGTCGATGTGAAGCGCGTGCGCGTGGAACGCAGCCGGAAATTTGGTGGCCCTTGGCTGGGAAGAGCGTTGCTGCGTCGGTTGGAACTGGATCGCTTCCTGGAAGAGAGACTACCGAACGGACGCGAGGAAATTCCTTGGTCGGCAACGGCCATGATTTTGATTCTCAGCCGGCTGTGTGAACCTTCCAGCGAACTGCACCTGGCCGAGCACCTCTATGAGGCCAGCGCGTTGTCGGACCTGCTGGGAGTACCGGACGAGAAGGTCAATGAAGATCGTCTGTACCGAGCGCTGGACACGCTGCTGCCACAGAAGAAAGCGCTCGAGAAACTCCTGAAAGAGAAGCTTGGCGAACTGTTCGATCTAGATTACGACCTTCTGCTCTACGACATCACCAGCACATATTTCGAGGGACAAGCAGAAGGCAACCCGCAGGCGCAGCGGGGATATTCGCGGGATCATCGCCCGGACTGCAAGCAGGTGAACATTGCGTTGGTGGTGAGCCGTTGCGGGATGCCGTTGGGCTATGAGGTGTTCGCCGGCAATCGCAACGATGCCACCACGCTGGAAGAGATCATTGCCCACATGGAAGAGCTCTACGGACGGGCCGGACGAGTCTGGGTGATGGACCGTGGTCTGGCGAGCGAGAAGAATGTGCAGTTTTTACGGGCCGGCGGACGGCGCTACATCCTGGGTACGGCAAAGAACACCTTGCGGAAGTTTGAGCGCGAGTTGCTGAGCGAAGACTGGAAGCAAGTGCATGAAGGGCTGGAGGTACGGTTGGTTCCGGCCCCGAACGGAGAAGAAGTATTTATCTTGTGTCGGAGTGCGGAACGCCAAGCCAAGGAACAGGCTATGCACGAACGCTTCGAGAAGCGTATCGAAGAAGGTTTACTCAAGATCGCCGCGAGTTGCGACCAACGTCGGCAGAAATCGGGTGCCGTGGAGCGGCGCGTAGGACGACTCCTGGAACGAAATACACGTGCGGCGCGACTGTTCGATGTGCAAGTGGAGGTAAATGCCCAGGGGTTCGCGCAACTACGCTGGACGAAGGTGGATAGTTGGCGCGAGTGGGCGCGCCGAAGTGAAGGCTGCTACTTGTTGCGCAGTAATGTGACCGATTGGACGCCGGAAGAGTTGTGGCGCGCCTACGTGCAACTGACGGAAGCGGAAGCCGCCTTTCGCGTGCACAAGTCGGACTTACAGATCCGACCGGTCTGGCATCACCGCGAGCATCGCGTGGGCGCACACATCCTAGTGTGTTTTCTGGCTTACGTGTTGTGGAAGACGCTGGCAGCCAGTTGTCGCCAAGCGGGACTCGGTGACGAGCCGCGGCAAGTGTTTGAAGAGCTCTCGGAGATTACTTTGGTCGATGTGGTGTTGCCCACGCGCAGCGGTGTGGAGCTACGGAAGCGCTGCATCAGTCAACCGACGGAGCACCAACGGATCCTGTTGCAACGTCTCGGTATGCGGCTGCCTACAGCGTTAGAACGGACAGAAATGTAGTGGAAACTTTCTGGTACCCACATTGATTCCAAAGACTTTATTCACGTAACTGCGGAAGTTGGGTTAGTTGGATTCACATACTCGGTTTTCACGCTGTCCGAGCAATCGCCTTTTTGTGATTGTTGATCTCAAATATCCAAGGCTTGGGTATATCCAACTAGACGCATATGATCGAGTGCCAGCAGAGCTTCGGAATTCCATGAAGGAACTCAAGTTACTCATGCATGGTCTTCGTCCAATTGCCTGCGCGTCGGGTATAAGAAGCGCCACGGTGAGCGCAGGAAACTTTTCAAAACGTGTTTTAGCAACCGCAGCTGATCGCCATACGGAACATCGTAGGCTCGCAATGCTACCCAAGCAGCTATCCCGAAACTAACTCCTAGATTCAGCACGAAGATAATGGCGATTCCAAAGAGGGTGTGAAAAAACCAGTTTTTGTATAGCCAACCTTTTCCCAGGCTGGTCGCCGCTAGCGCAAGAGTTCCAGTAGATAATGTGACGTGCCTCACTTCAAGAGGGACGCCAAAGAAGTGCCCCAATGTCGGAATAAATCCCAGCGAATACCCAAGTACGATGCTGGCACTCCATCCAGAAATATTTCTTTCAAAAATGTCGGCAATGCGCCGCATTCTATCGAACCCGACGCGCAGGCCTAACGGATGGTCGGCAATAGCTTCCGCCACCCGGTTATATGTCGCAAAATTCTCGACCCATCCGCCAGCCAATGCCGACATCCAGAGGATCACTCCGGTCAACGCCGCATAGAAAGCCGTTCCCGAGACAAGAGGATTCAGCGTCCGGTATACGTATTGCGAGGTCGCCAGGGAGACGAATGGTGCAGAAAACCAGTACAACCAGAGGCTGGCAAAGACTATGCCTCCGAGGGTAACCGTTAGAAGATTTCCTAACACTGCGGCTAGCTGCGTGCGGGTAATTCGGCTGATGAACTCCGTTAGTTTTTCCCAGCGTTCCGATCCTTGCGTAGTGCGGACAATATTGGCATAGGTGGCAGCGGTCATCGATGGCTGTTTTGTAGCCAGTGCCAAGCCGAGAGTTTGCAAAACGAGAAAGCTAATCGCATAATCCGTGCCCACTAACAAGCCTTCGAAAAAGGGCGGCAAGCCCACCATGGTGATTTTTATTTTTATGGCTGCCGTTGCGACCGTCAGCAAACCACCCCCCAGCGCCGCCTTCCACATAACCCAGTATTCGTTTCGCGTGTTGGCAATATAATGTTCGCCGGTCTTCCCAGTCCTCTCCACAATCTTTCGAGCCAGCAATCCCGCATTTTCGCGAATCAAAGCCGAGAGGCTGAGATCTTCGATTCGGGCGCGCAGTACATCGTCGAGTAGCCTTTTGACAGCCGGATAGCTTTCTACACCCTCGGCAAACAAGACGTCCGTTATGCGGGTTAATCTCCTCAACGCACGTTCGATCGTAAACATGTCGAATTCGAGCGCCGTGCTCACGCCTGCTTCTTCCATCCGTTCGTGCATGTATTCGAGTTCCGCACGGCATAGGATCGTCTCTTCACGCAATGCCTTTAGCAGGCCTTGTGATTCCGAAGTTGAACCGCTACGTACAAGTTCACCGGCTAGGCGCTGAACTCGATAAAATGGTGAGGCTTCTACAGCGTAAGGATGACACCGCTCCCGAACTTCTGGAGACAAGCCAACTCCTGCCACGTGAGTTCCTAGAAGAACGACTGCCTGTCGAAGATCTTCCCTCTGCCGATTCCATACATGGGAATCATTGTCGGGCGAGAGCGCTCGCACCGTCCGTTCAAAGAGTTCCTCTGGCCAATCCAGAAATTCCGAAATGTAGCGATCGTCAGGATGTAACTGGAAAACGAGTTTCGAGAGATCCGCATCAGCTTGAGCAGAAGGTAAGATTCGTTCTACAACTCTTCGCGCTAGCTCGGACCAGAGACTCTCGCGCGGGTGCAGCCCGGCCTCGGCGAAAAGCCTGACAGCTTGGGTTTCATCCAGCATTGCATGAAATACTTTTTGAAACGAGACGCGCAGGTCGACGTCGCCTTCAAGCAAAGACAAAAGTTCATGCAAGCGTCTGTTGCGCTCAGGCACTGAACTTGCCTTGCCATCAAACCTGGTCCAAGCCGCCAGTCTGGAATATAGGTGAAGGCGGCCATTGAGACTCAATTGTGCGCAGAATTCTTGCAGGATCCCCCGTAACTGGGCTCTTTCCGCTTCAAGCCTCTTGTCGGTGAGAGACGAATTCAGGTTCGAAGGCACCGACCCCGGTGCTTTCTTCTCGTTGAGGTCGGATCTCATGCTGGGTGTCTTTGTGCCTCGAATGCGAGGCTCAGTCTACATCACGCCTACTTGGTAGTGAACTCATCCGCCTAAGAATAAGTCCTTCTGTGCGAGTGAATTGCTTACTCGTCATAGTGGTTTTTCTAATGCGCAGCCGAACAGGAAGGTGCAATGCAGTTTGAACCGGTTCCGCGGATCGCTCGGCTTATAGCTCTCTTCGAATATTGGCTGAAGTTCACGCCATTCTTTTCGAAACGTAGGATACCAAACGACATCGATTGCTGATGTATAGAGAGAGCTCCAAACAAATTCTGAGATTATCTTCGTCGATTCCGATGCTGAGAAACGTTTGCATCTCTCGTGCATCCACGCAAGTGCTACTGAGGGCGCTTTCCCCGCCTCACCTTCGAAGATTTGGTGATAGCTGAGAACTCGGTTTCCACCGCCTCCATATTTTCTAAGGATCTCGGAAAGAAGAGGGTCTTGGCCAGATTCAATAGCAAGATGCCTCTGACCCAAGAACAGCAGTGCAGGTCCTCGCTTTAGGTGCTCATAGAATTTATCCAGTTCATCGCCCATCTCTGGTCCTCTCACAGTCTCGTCGACACACAGCGGCATTCTAATTCATGTATCAAATATTACGAACCGTATACTTGCATGCTGAACGGTCACAGGTATCATCGAAGTGCGCCTGTGCCTAGCAGCAGTATTCGGGCGAACGCTGACGCGAAACGAACATGCTTCTTACAATTTCATACACGGGCCAACCGGCCACGGATTTGGGCTTCCTGCTGCACAAGAGCCCGTTCCGCGTTCATTCGTTCGAGCAGGTCTTCGGGAAGGCGCACGTCTTCTATCCGGAGACCTCACCCGAGCGCTGCACTGCCGCGTTGCTTTTAGAGATTGACCCGATCGGGCTTGTGAGGAATCGGCGCGGGCCAAGTGGTGAGGGGCACGCTTTGGAGGAATACGTCAACGACCGGCCCTACGCGGCATCGTCGTTCCTAAGCGTTGCCATTGCCCGCACGTTCGGTACGGCAATAACCGGTAAGAGCAAGGAGCGTCAGGAGCTCGCCGATAGGCCACTGCCATTGGAAACGCGGATCACAGTCCTGCCCTGTCGCGGCGGAGAGAGTCTTTTGCGCCGCTTGTTCGAGCCTCTGGGTTACGAGGTCACGGCCGTTCGACACCCGCTCGATGAGAAATTCCCGGAGTGGGGAGAGAGTCCGTACTTTTCGGTCGGACTCAAGGCCACAATTCGATTGAGTGATTTGCTGACGCATCTCTATGTTCTCATTCCTGTTCTGGACGACGACAAGCACTACTGGGTTGGTGACGAGGAAGTCGAAAAGCTGCTGCGTCATGGAGAGGGCTGGCTTCGCGAACATCCCGAGCGCGAGCTGATTACCAATCGATATTTAAAACACCAGAAGCGGCTGGCCCGCGAAGCGTTGAGCCGTCTCATTGGGGAGGAGGAGCCCGCCGCGGACGAAGTAGCGGAAACTCACACGCGCGAAGAGGAGGCTATAGAGAAGCGGATTAGCCTGGCCGAACAGCGCATCGGAGCCATCATTGCAGCCCTTCGCAGCAGCGACGCGAAGCGTGTTCTCGATCTGGGGTGTGGCGAGGGCCGCCTTCTGCGGGAGCTTCTGAAAGATAAAGCCTTCACAGAAATCGTGGGAATGGATGTGTCGCACCGCGCCCTGGAGATTGCTTCGCAGAAACTGCGACTTGAGGATTTGCCTACGATGCAGAAGGATCGCATTCGTCTGATTCACGGATCACTGACTTATCACGACAAACGCCTCAGCGGTTATGACGCCGCAACCGTTGTGGAAGTCATCGAGCACCAAGATCCGCCGCGTCTTGCGGCTTTTGAGCGAGTCCTCTTTGAATTCGCACGTCCGCAAACTGCCGTGGTGACAACACCGAATGTCGAGTACAACGTCAAATTCGAGACGCTGCCTGCCGGCAAGATGAGACACAAAGACCATCGCTTTGAATGGACACGCGCCGAATTTCAATCGTGGGCAAATACCATTTCTGCGCGATTCGGCTACTCGGTTCGCTTCTTGCCTATCGGACCCGAGGACGCAATCGTGGGCAGCCCCACACAGATGGGCATTTTCACTCGCCAATGAAGCTGACGATTCCAGAACTCGCAGTCGTTGCTCTTGTCGGACCTTCGGGGTCGGGCAAGTCGAGTTTTGCCCGAAAGCATTTTCGACCGACTGAAGTGCTTTCTTCAGACTTCTGCCGTGGTCTGGTATCCGACGAGGAGAACAGCCAAGCGGCCACGAATGACGCCTTTGAGGTTCTGTATTTCATCGCCTCGAAACGGCTGACGGCTGGCAAGCTGGTAGTGATCGATGCCACGAATGTACAGGTCGAAGCCCGCAAGCCAATCATTGCTCTAGCTCGGCAGTTTCACTGTATTCCAGTCGCCATAGTTTTTGATCTGCCGGAGAGGCTTTGCCACGAGCGAAACCGTAACCGTCCGGACCGAGATTTCGGTCCACACGTCATACGCCAGCAGTCTCAGCAATTACGGCGCTCTTTGCGCAATCTACAACGAGAAGGTTTTCGCAGGGTCCATATTTTGCATTCACCCGAGGAGGTTGACGCGGCGGAAATCGTGCGCGAGCCTCTGTGGAACAACCTGAAGCACGAACACGGCCCGTTTGACATTATCGGCGATCTGCATGGATGCTTCGATGAGCTCGTCGAGCTGCTTACGCAGCTTGGGTATTCGGTCGAGAAGCAATCAATCGTTCCTGGTTCTCTTGCCTACTCCGTGAAGCCTCCGGAGGGTCGCAAGGTTGTCTTTCTTGGTGACCTTGTGGATCGTGGCCCGAAGATTCCAGAGGTCCTCCGCCTAGTGATGAGCATGGTCCAAGCCGGAACAGCCCTTTGTGTTCCGGGCAACCACGATATCAAGCTAATGCGTAAGCTCCGGGGCAAAGACGTACAGATCACGCACGGGCTCGCTGATTCTCTGCAACAACTGGACAAGGAATCGCCGGAATTCCGCGCTCAGGTCGCGGATTTCCTCGATGAGCTGGTCAGCCACTATGTCTTGGATGAGGGAAAGCTAGTCGTCGCTCACGCCGGCATGAAGGAAGAAATGCAAGGTCGTGGTTCAGGAAAGGTTCGAGATTTTGCGCTCTATGGCGAGACGACAGGCGAGACTGACGAATTCGGCCTGCCAGTTCGCTACAACTGGGCTGCGGAGTATCGCGGCAAGGCAATGGTGGTCTATGGCCACACTCCGGTGCCCCAGCCCGATTGGTTGAATCGCACGATTAACATCGATACCGGCTGTGTCTTCGGCGGCAACCTGACAGCACTGCGCTACCCGGAGAAGGAACTCGTCTCTGTTGCAGCTCGTGAGACCTACGCACAGCCGGTCAAACCGCTCGCTGCTGTCGCAGAAACCGCGGCGTCGCTCACCTCTCAGCAGGTTCACGACGATTTGCTCGATATCGATGATGTGATCGGAAAGCGAATTGTGACAACTCGCCTCCACCACAATGTCACCGTGAGGGAGGAGAACGCGCTGGCCGCTCTTGAAGTGATGAGCCGCTTTGCAGCGAATCCAAAGTGGCTGATCTACTTGCCGCCCACGATGTCACCCACAGAGACAACCGAAAAACCAGGACTTCTGGAACATCCGGCGGAAGCTTTTGCCTACTTCCGCCGCGAAGGGGTCGCTCGCGTCGTGTGCGAGGAAAAGCACATGGGTTCCCGCGCCGTTGTAATCGTGTGCCGAAATGAAGATGCCGCTCGACGACGTTTCGGTATCGTCGAGGAAGGCGTTGGGATTTGCTACACGCGAACAGGACGACGATTCTTCGATGACGCAAAGATCGAAAAGGAATTTCTCGAAAAGGTGCGTGGAGCGGTAGATGCCGCAGGATTCTGGCAGCAGTTTGAGACGGATTGGATTTGTCTCGACGCGGAATTGATGCCCTGGTCCGCAAAGGCTCAGGAACTATTGCGGCAGCAATACGCCGCTGTGGGCGCGGCTGCGAAAGCGTCTCTTACGGAAACAGTCGCGTCTCTGGAGCATCTTGCATCGAAGAATGGCGATGCTCTGCCTCTCATTGAGAAATATAAGCAACGGCTTGAAGCCACGAAGCTTTATATCGATTCTTATCGGCGCTACTGCTGGCCGATTCAGTCAGTGAGCGACTTGAAACTCGCACCGTTTCACCTGTTGGCTACAGAAGGACAGGTTCATGTTCAGCGCGATCACGTGTGGCACATGGAAAAGCTGGCAGAAGTTTGCAAAGCCAGCGATGGTCTCTTGCTCGCAACGTCTTACCGACAGGTTGATGTGACCGACACAGCGAGCGTCGAAGAAGCCACACAGTGGTGGGAAGAGCTGACCGGACGCGGTGGCGAGGGCATGGTCGTAAAGCCGCTGGACTTCATTGTGCGTGGGCGACGTGGCTTGTCCCAGCCAGCCGTCAAATGTCGTGGCCCTGAATACCTGAGAATTATCTATGGGCCCGAATATTTGCTCCCCGAAAATTTGGACCGACTTCGTAGTCGTTCGGTTTCCACGAAGCGTTCATTGGCCCTCCGCGAATTCGCTCTAGGTATCGAAGCCTTGGAACGATTCGTCCGCCAAGAACCGCTTCGGCGCATCCACGAATGCGTCTTCGGTGTCCTCGCCCTTGAAAGCGAGCCGGTCGATCCTCGTTTGTAGCTTTTCGATTGGAGAGTCTCTACCGGATGGCCGAGATGGGAGGCTCGGCACGCCCGGAAATGCGTTCAAGAAACTTCGACGACGGGATGTCACAACAGGTCCCGAATTCCCTTGAACTCTGCCTGAATCTCTTCCCATGACGGATACGGGCCATAACAGAGCAACTTGCACTGGCCCTCGTATTCGACGCCGATGATCTTGCCCAGTTCCGCCGGCGGAAACAGGGCGTCGCTTTTGGCGAAGCTCATCCCTTCGGGCTGGAAATAGCTTCTCCCAAAATATTCGCGGCTGATCGCGTCGTAATCCTTCTTTATGGCGGCGTATTCACCGGACTTGAGCATGGCGATGACTTCCGGCTGCGCGGCCAGTTGAAACAGGTCGTAGTAGTGCCTCGCATAGGTTCCGAGCGGCATCCTGTCGCGCTTGAGAATTTCCACCTTGCCGTGGATGGCGAACATCTTTTCGACGAAGGTTCGCCGGAAATGGAGGAGTCGTAGCGAAAAGGGGCCCTCGTCGTCCGCGCCGAGTGAGGTTTTTGTTTCCTCGAGGAACTGTCCGAGATAGGAGCGGAGTGGGACAACTGCGGTGGGCTCGCGGCCGCTGGCGGTGCCGGCTTCGAGGAGGACGCGGTTGGCGACTTCGCCGGTGCCGCCGAAGCGTTGCGTATAGGAGAAGCGGTCGTTGCGCCCGAATCCGCCGATGGTGTGGCTCTCCGCCGCGACGAAGGTGAGCGCGGGATGGGCGTCGACTGCATCGCGGAGCCTCTTGAGTTCCCGGTCGATGCCGTTCTTTCCGAGGGTGGGCGTGAAGGCGCGGGGATCGAGAAAAATGTCGATGTCTTCCGAAAAGCGCTGGATCAGGTTCCAGCCTTTGGCCAAGCTCGTGCCGCCCTTGAAGATGATCTTGTCGGGAGCCGCGGCGGCGATGATGCGCAGCGCTTCCGTGACATAGTAATCCTTCTCGATGATCGCGGGGCGCAATTTCCGCGCGCGGTAGTGCTGCTCCGCCCCGAGTATCGCCTGGTCAAAATCCTTGTGCTCAAAAAGCTTCATGTCGGCGGCGCTCCCTGGCCTGCCAGTTGCGTGCGTGCCGCAGTCCGGCCAGCAGGCCGAAGTCGAACCGCGAGAAGGGATTCAAGGAATCGCGCAGGCGGCGCCGCGCCGCGCCGTTCTTCCCGAGTTGTTCGCCGATGGCGCCGATCATCGCGCGGACGCGCGGGGGCTCGGAAGGCGCAACCTTAACCAACCGCTCGAAGCGTCCTTTCTCCGACAAAAGCTTGACGGTGCGGCGGACGGTTTCTTCCGGCGAGAGTTCGCTTGTCCTTCCGGCGCGGCGCAGGAAATCAAGCAGCGCCGCATCGCTCTCCGAAAGTCCGGCCCATGCTTCCGGTCTGCGCGTGTGAATGACGGTGTCGCTGCCGACGAGTTTGCGGGGCAGGCTGAGGGCGCTGGTGGAAAGCTCTCGCCGTCCTGCCGTCTGCGTCGTGAATCCCAGAAGATTGGCGGCGGCGATGCCGGAAGGGAAAACGCCCTTGCGCCGGGATGCGAGCCTCTGGATCGCGGCCGGGTTTGGCCGGCTCTTGCCGAAGGCCGTCTGCCGGTTGTTGTAGTAGACGCCCTTGCTCAGGCGTTCAAGCCGCCCCTGCCGCGTCAGGCGCGAGAGGGCCTGGGCGACGGCCTCGAAGGGCAGGTGCCGGAAGTCATCAAGCCGCCACAGCCGTTCGCCGCCGCGTTCGATCTGCTGGCGGACGAAAGCCATGGTCCGGCTTGAGCCTTTTGACGGTGTGGCGCGTCTTCCCATGCTCAAAGTATCGGCATATCTCGAAACTCTGTCAAGTTTTTCTGCAATAAAACTTGACATATGGGAGCACAAAACCGGCCAAATTCAGGGTTTTGAGACCATTACCGCAGGCTCTAGGCCGGGTCCTTCAGCCGGTAAAGCCCGCGGGAGACGCGCACGAAGCGGGCCGTGGAACTGCCAGTGTCGAGGCAATGCTTGGCGAGGAAGTTCCCGCCCCAGGTGATTCCCAGCACGTTATTAAGGTCGGCGCCGCGCACAGGCTCCTTGAGCCGCCCCTGACGGATAGCCTTCCGGATCAGTTGCATCGTTTCGCGCTCACCGGTCATGACGTTACTCCTGCCGTCCCGTGGTCGGATGGGGCCCTAATCACACCAGCTCCGCTCAAAAATACCAGGCGTGACAGGCGGGGCCGCCGATGCGTTTAATCCGTCCTTGAAGATGCACAAAACATCTTCTATTTCGTGCGGCTTCAGAGCGCGAAATTCCTTCGGCAATTCGGACATCTTGAGCGGCGCGGCGGTGCGCAGGCCGAGGGCGCGCGCTCCGAGCAGGGTGCCGGCGTGGAGATAAACCTTGTCGGGAAACAGGTTCAATTTTGCACCGATGCGCAGGGTCGTGTCATAGACGTAAAGCTCGCCGAGTCCGGAAATTGGTTCGAGGGCCGTGTCAATGAGGTGAAACAAATCGTCGAAGTCGTGAGCTTTTTGTATCGCTCGCGCGTGCTTCGAGAGGACATCGAGCGCTCGTTCAAGAGCGACTTTCTTTAGGCGGCGCTGATGAGAGTAGCGTTTGCCGCGGCTGTTTACCGCGAGCGCCGCGTTCCTGATTGCTGGCCGAAGCGATGGCTGGCGGACAAACCAGTCGATCTCGGTCTGGGCACGCGGCCTTATCCGGCGGATATAAGTGCGAACGATAGCGTCTAACGGCACGGGTCGATCCCCGTCAATTCCTGTTGTGACGGTCAAAACGGGACGGCAAAACAATCATGGTAGAGGTCAAGGCGCGCACAGGGTACAGCAGGATAAGCACGTTCCAGGTCGTGTCGAAGGCTTCGGCGACGCATTCATGGTCGTCGCCGTTCAGGTCGGTGAGCGAAAGCGTCATGGGCGGCGTCATTTTTCTGCCGATGGGAAGGACTGGTCCAAGCTGGTGGTCGAGGTTGATGACCGTGTCAGAGGGCTGTCCGAATTGCCTGATGAATGCCGGCGAGGCCTCGATTCGGCGGACGATTGCCTGGGCGCCGTCGCCGTCCACAAATTTGATGGGCTCAAGAATATACACGACACAGGCACGGTGATGGGTGCGCGCAAACTCGCGCGCAGACGCGTAGACGGATGAGCCGAACCTTTTGGCCAGCTTGATGGGAGTCTTGATGTCGAAATCGCAGTCGGCTGCGCACTGCGCGTAGGCGTTTCCCTGAAACAAGGCAAACCTTGCGAAATTATTGGCCTCGCGTTCGAACAGGTCGGCGATCTCCGGCGCCAGAGTCTTCTCACAATCCTGGAAAATGCGGAAGAGTTTTCTGTGCGTGGGAATTTCGTGGTGGCCGGTCTCATGCAACTTCACAAAAGTTTGTTTCGAACGACCCAAGGTGTCATCGATGTGGATGACAAGCTCGTCCGCGTCGTAGATGCCGAACAATTTGGAAATCGCGGATTTTATACTGCGGGCTGTGTCGATAGTCTTGGTGCGGACAAAGGCGAGAATGCGGGAGGGATCAAAAACACTGCTCGGGGCGACCTGCAGATTTGCCGCAGCGAGGATATCTTCAATCGGAGTGGGAAACCGATCCCAGGCGCTGGCGCGATCGAGGAGTTTGCGAGCCCGCTCCTCGACCGCGCGAAGTCCGTCCGGGTCGAGAGTGCTATCGTCAGGTTTTGTCACCGGTGCGCTTCCCGCTGCGGAGGAATTTAAGATACCGAATCAACTCGGATTCTTCCGTAGCCGTAAGATTGTGGTCGGCAAAGGTCGCGACGCGGCCATGCCTCTGGTTTTCGGTGCGTTTCTTGGTGCTAGTGATATAGCCCGCCTTCTCCATAAGCTGGCTGTAATCGATGCCGTAGATTTCAGAGAGTGCATGGAGCACATTCGGGGATGGTTGCTGGATTTTGTCGTTTTCGATTTGGCTGAGATAGGCGTTTGAGACTTCCTTGTTCGTTGCTTCCTCGACCTGCCGGAGTGTCATCCGGCGGTCGGCGCGGATGGAGGCTAGGTATTGGCCCAGCGTTAGCTTCACAGATTTTTCCTCGGTAGTGACTGACATTACGGTTCCTCCAAACCATTGCTTCCGTTCGTATTTTATGCGATCACGCTTGTTCCGTCAAGCCTGCAAAGTAACTGCTTGACGTATCAAGCATGCACGTGATAGTATGCAAGTAGAGTCGGAGCTTGTGCAGCCGACAATCCAGAGAAGAGAAAGGTAAACAGAAATGACCAAGGACCTGAACAACAAAGATGGCATGGCGGGAGTGGAAGAGGTGCTTGAAGAGGTCGTCGACCTTGAAGAGTACGCGCGGGAAGGCAAGCAGCCGCCGCTCAGCCGGGGCTATCGCATTCGAATCAATGGTGAGCAGTTCGTCGTCAGCATCCCGAATCCGACAGGCAGGGAAATACTGACCCTTGCGGGGCTGTTGCCGGCGGAAAACTACACGCTTCGAATCAAGTATGCCGGAGAGAAGCCGCGCAAGGTCGAGTTGGACGAAAAAGTCGATCTGCGCAAACCCGGCGTCGAGAAGTTCAAGGCGCTGCCGCAGGACCAGACGGAGGGGGCGTGAGCCTGCGGCGCCAATTCGAATTGCTCCCGGAGGATGAACTATTCCTTAAGGAGTACGGCCTGCCGTGGGAAACGGTCATGGATGGGTCCCCGTGGGTTCTCATCCATGACTTTCCCACACACGGAAATTACAACCATGCGCGCGTCACTGCGGCAATCCGGATGGAGACGGGCTATCCGAATACCGCGCTGGACATGGTCTATTTTTCCCCGGCCCTTGCCCGGCTCGATGGCAGGGCCATCGGGGCCACGCAGACAACACAGCAGATTGACGGCAAATCATTTCAGCGGTGGTCACGACACAGAACGCCGCAGAATCCGTGGATGGCCGGCCGGGACAATCTCGGCACCCACGTCATCCTGATAGAGGACTGGCTGGAGAGGGAGTTCCGGAAATGAGCATCCCGGTCACTCTCAGCATGACGGGCGACCAGCACAAGCGCCTCAGACGTTTGCTGTTTCCAGGCGACGGGATGGAAGCCGTGGCGATCGCGCTCTGCGGCCGGCGGGAGGGCAGGCGGCGTCACCGGCTCGTTGTGCGCGCGGTCGAAGGTATTCCCGCCGAAGGTTATTCGGAACGGAAAAGCGTGCGTGTCACCTGGAGGCCGGAGTCAATCGAGCCTCTGCTGGAGCGCGCCGCGTCGGAGCGGTTATCGGTCATCAAGGTCCATAGCCATCCCACCGGCTATGGTGGTTTCTCTGAAACAGATGATGCCGGTGACAACCGGCTGCTGCCGATGATCCGCGGCTGGATTGAGGCTGGCATCCCTCACGGCAGCGCGGTCATGCTACCTGACGGGCAGATGTTCGGCCGGATTCTCGACGCGGACGGAGTGATGAAACCAATCGCCGCTATCAATGCTGTCGGCGACGATCTGGATTTCTGGTATCCCGATGCGGGGAGCGTCGAGATGCCGAGCTTTGTTGCATCTCACGCACAGATCTTCGACGAAGGAACGATAGAACGGCTGCGCCGTCTTTCTGTCGCCGTCGTCGGCTGTTCGGGAACCGGGAGCCCGATGGTTGAGCAAGCGTTGCGTCTTGGCGTCGGCGAGATCGTCGTCGTCGACGACGACCGGATGGAGGACCGCAACGTCAATCGCATCCTGAATTCCACGATGGACGATGTGCGCGAGAAGCGGCGGAAGGTTGACGTTCTGGGTGATGCCATCGAGCGGGCCGGCCTCGGCACGCGCGTTATTCGACTGGCGAAGAATCTTTGGGACCCGGAAGTCGTGCGCGCCGTGGCGGAATGCGACATTGTATTCGGCTGCATGGATACGGTGGACGGACGATTCCTCCTGAACACGCTTGCCACTTATTACACGATTCCCTATTTCGATATCGGCGTGCGTCTGGACACCGTCCGGGAAGGACCTCGCAAGGCCGACATCCGCGAAGTGTGCGGTACGATCAATTATCTTCAGCCTGGGCGCTCCAGCCTCATGAGCCGCGGGCTGTTCACGATGAAGCAAGTCGCTGCCGCCGGTCTGCGGCGGAATGACCCGGCCGCGCACGCGCTGCAGGTGCGGGACGGCTACATTGCGGGTGTAGAGGAACACCGGCCTGCCGTCATCAGCGTCAACATGCTCGCCGCGTCCCTCGCCGCAAACGAACTCCTGGCGCGGCTTCACCCGTTCCGCGAAGAACCGAACAGCAATTATGCGAGTGTAATTTTCAGCCTTTCGAGCATGGAGATAATTGCGGAAGCCGAAGAGGGCTGCTGCGAAATTCTTTCAAAAAATGTCGGCGCAGGCGACAGGACGCCGCTGCTCCGGCAGATCGAGCTGACGGAAAGGAAGACCGGATGAAGCGGGTCAGGCGGCTTGCCCGCCGTGCCTATCACGGGCTTTATGATCGGCTGATTCCGCGATACCGAACGCGGATTGTGAACGACTTGTTGCCGAAGCAGCTTGTGACCGTTCGCTCGCAGAGAAGCTTCGTCAACATAAGGCGAAGCTGGCTCCGCTGGCGAAGTCTGCGGACTGGGTATTCGCAAACCCGGAAACAGGAAAACCGTATTGGCCAGGTCGAATTCAGGAGAACTGGCTTGTCCCTGCTGCAGAAAAAGCGGGGATAGGCCGGATCGGCTGGCACACGTTCCGACACAGCCATTCAACGTTACTTCATGCGCTCGGTGTCGATCTCAAGGTGCAGCAGGAACTCTTGCGACATGCAGATGTTCGAACGACTATGAATATCTACACGCAGGCAGTTCCTTCGGCTCTGCGAGAAGCGAACAGCAAAGTCGTTCGCTTAGTACTCCCCGCGCAAGTTGCGTGACGTTAATGGCCCCTTGTGGCCCCTCGAAAAGTCACAAATCACTATTTATAAAGGAGATGTTGGTAGGGGCGGTGGGGATCGAACCCACGACCTTCGGCTTAAAAGGCCGCTGCTCTACCACTGAGCTACGCCCCTAAACTAATTATTCCGCGGCATTTTGTAGAACATCATCCGAACCTGCCGCGGCACGGTTTTGACCGCCGTCACATCAAGTATCCATTGCTTCTAACAAAGGATACCACCGCGACTGGAACACACATCATCCGGGATCGCCCTTCTCTTGCATAACCCTGAGGGCGCTCACCGCTGCAACACTTACTGGGACGTATGTGGATTCTTCGTCCGCGAGATGTTCCACGTACTACTCTGTCAGTCTATCATGTCCAGCGTTAGTCCGTACGGGCTCGCCTCATGCCAGCGATTTTCGATGCCGGCATTAGCCGAACTTTCTCACTTGGGCACATCTGACCTAGTTAAGTGCTTTGGAATCAGTCGAGGTTAGAGAAAGGTCTCCACCACAAAATAGCCTCCTACCGGACGGTTGGTACCTCGATTTCATAGCTCTCTTTTTGCCCCACCAGGCGTGGTGGTGGCTGGCTCGGCAACTGCAATTTCAGCTTCTCGATCAGCACCTTGGTGTCGACAGAGGGCTGTGTGTAGCGTGGCAAAATCAACCAACGTTGATCGACCGTAGGAATCCACACGTCAATCATTTTGATTTCCGCTAACTTCTCCAATACCGCTGTAGGCGTCAACCCTGGGGCGTGCAGCAATAGGCGCTGCTTCAGTGTCACTTGCAAGCAGTAGGCGAGAAAGGCGATCAGAATATGCGCGTCGGCGCGATGCTCCAGTTGATGGCGGATCGGACGGATGCAAAGTTCGCTTTTCAGCGACCGGAATACCGCTTCGATCTGGGTCAACTGCACGTAACGCGTCCACAGCACACTGGGATCTCCGGCGGTAAGGTTGGAGCGTAACAAGTAGTGCCCGTCGCGCCATTCCGCCTCCTGCAGCTTTTGCTTATCCACACGAAACTGGAAGGTCTCCCGCGTGACCTCCTGGCCTTCCCCGGGTACTTGCATCTGCACGAAATGGAACGAGCGGCCCGCTTGCGATTTCGCGGCGCCCACACGCATCAACAACTGGTCGCGTGAAGGAAGGTTTCGGCGCATGGCACGGAATTTTCTGAGCAAGCGAGACAAGCGTTTGCGTCGTATGGCGGTCTCTTTGGCTCTTCTTCCTTCACTCTTGGCCAACACGTAGAGTTCGCCGTCCTGCTCAAACAGTTTCACGTCCACCGAATCTCGCACCTGCTGCCAGGGCAGATCCAGCCACTTCTTTTCATACTGCTGGATCTTGCCTTTCGCTGTCCCCACCAGATAGAAAATCTCTCGTGCCGGATCGCGCATCTCCTGCAGGATCTCTTCGGTGGGAATCCCGCGATCCATCACCCACATGCGTTTGGCTTTCCCGTAGGTCTTCTCGATCTTGTCGAGAAAATCGCGGAGTGTGGTGCGACCGCTGGTATTGCCGTCCATCACTTCGTAGGCCAACGGGAATCCATCGGTGGTGATCACCAGCGCAATCACTACCTGCAAACAGTCCGTCCGTTTATCTGCACTGTGACCGTACTTGGCCTTGGGGTTCTCTTCCATCGCGCCTTCAAAGTACATGCTGGTCAGATCGTAGAGCAGTACTTCGAATTCCGCCTTAAACAGATCGGCCCACTTCTGTCGCAGCCACAAAAAGAGATCTTGCTTGTGCTCCAGCACGCGATCCAGGCAGCGATACAAGCGGTTTTTCTCCGCCACGGAGTAATCTGTCCCGAGCAAAGCATCCATGGCGGTGGTCAGATACCACTGGTGATGTACACGAAACTCGCTTCCCGGATCCAGCAACTGGCTCACCACCAATAGCTGCAATACTTTTTCCCAAGGAACTTCTTCCCGTGTTCCGGCAAGGCGAGAGTTCCAAAACTCATCGAGGCCCAGTTGCCGCCACAACTCGCACCCCAACCAGCAACTGCCGAACAGGCGAGGACACCGCAGTTCGAGGCCGCTCAGTTTTACTTGCAGAGTGTCGACCGCATCGGCGGGAATCTCGCGATCGTCGGGAAACAAACTCAAGTTCGCATACTCTTGCTGCTGCTCATCAAACACCGACAGCGTCTTGCGCCATGCTACTTGTTGCTGATCGTTGATTTCGCCGAGATAGAGAACGGTTCGCTGCACCGTTTTGTCGGAAGCGATGCGATGGTTTTCTACAATGCTGAAGTAGCGGTGATCTTTACCGTCTTTTTTGCGATGGATGCTACGCAGAAACATGCTGACGGCAGCTTGCCAGAAGTCCGGGGACAAAAGGAAGACACTTGGTCTTCACTCTACCGTTTTTTCAGAGCTCGGCGATGGAAACACACGACTTAACTACGAAATTACGACAATAATGCCAAAAATCACCTGCAACTGGTCAAGTTGGGTTAGTTCTAAGCAAGTTAGTTTTTTGGGATGTTCAGCGACGGGGGCGGGAATTAGACGAGCCAACCTCTACGAGCTCTTCCTCTTCGACACGCACGGACCCTGGCCCTGATGGAGCCAGCGCAACGCCCGCAGTTCGGCTGAGAGAATAAAGGTAACCAAGAACGGCTACGGGGAAAAGCACGGTTGCTCCCTGCCAAACCGTGGAACGCGAGAATGCGCTGCTAACAAGGCCAGCGAAAACCATGCCGCCCATGAAATAAGGGAATACGCATTCGTAGCAAATTCTTCCAACCTGTACGAATGACTTGCCCTCAACGAGCCCGATCACAGCAGAAACCAAAGCCGTATTCAGAGGTAGATACAAGGCACCTGCAAGGATCGCGAAAACAACCGGCGAATTGGAAGCGCTTAGTCCCAACAAAAAGTGCGCGCATTGAAACGCAGCGCTGGCGCTCAAGACCAATGCTGCCGCGCTAAACGCGACCTGAACAAACCGCGGCCGTTTGGCTGCCCAAAGCGATTGCACCAAGGCAGCCACCAGCGCGATCGCCACCACTTCCGAAAAACTGCAGCACAGCATGGCCAGAACCAGGAAAACAAAGTTCGGCGACATGGTGCTTTCCATGCCTGGAATGCGGAGCTTGAACGTTGAAGAAACGGCAGCGAAACCCAGCAGCAACAAAAACTGGACGAGGCTGGCAGAAGACCACGATCTTGCTGCGAGGGCCAGGACTGCGGCTCCAGTGCAGATAACCAGTGCGATGTAGACTTTAGCTTTTTGTGGCATCATTTACTCTCCGGTGATTTCCGAATGGCCCATACACCGGACTGGTTAGTTGCCCCAGACTACGGAGTTACCCCAAACAACAGAGTTACCCCAGACTACGGAGTTGCCCCAAACTACGGAGTTTCCCCAGACCACAGAGTTACCCCAAACAACCGAATTGCCCCAGACTACGGAGTTGCCCCAAACAGTCGGATTGGTCCACACCGTCCCCGGAGCACCGGTGACGGTTACACTCCCGTTGGCCGAGTTGTACACGGCCGTGGGTGACATCGCCGAGCCCATTGTTGCAGGAGCAAGATCCGTGTTGCTGAGAGCGGCCGCAGCATCAACAGCGCCGGCGCCCACCGCAAACACGTCCTGCTCAATCGTATAACTTACGCCAGTACCCAAGTCTGTTGTCGTCGTGTATTGGCTGAAGTTTTTCCAGGCTGTCTTCATCAGGCGGGCTTTCACCTGGTCTGGAGTGAGCGAGGGGTTTTGTTGAACAAGCAGAGCCGCAACGCCGCTGACCACCGGCGTAGCCATGCTCGTCCCGCTCATCGTCATGTAGTTTGCGGTCCCGTACTGGGAACCGCAACTGGTCCCAGACGAATTGCACGGGAACACGGCGAGTGACGGATACTCGGTGATGAGAGTGGTATTCTGCGAGGCTAGCAGCGATACCACGGAATTGCCCGGCGCGACGAGATCCGGTTTCACAATGTGGTCAAACGTCGTTGGGCCCTTTGAGCTGTAGCTCGTAATTGTTTGCGCCGCCTGCGTTCCCGAACCGTGCGTATTGGTCGCGCCAACGGTGATTACATAAGGATCGTTGCCGGGCGCGCCGATGGTGGCATAGCCTTGCGTGCCCGCACCGTTGTATTCACCCATGTTGCCTGCCGCGGCAACCACAACGATGCCTGCTTGCCATGCCGATTCCACTGCCTGGCAGAGAGGATCGAGCGTGTAGCTCTCGAACACGCCGCGAGAGAGCGACAGGTTAATCACGCGAATGTTGTACGTGCTCTGGAGTGCGATGGCTTGCTGAATAGCCGCGATCACCGAACTGTCGACGCTGGCGCCAGTGCCGTCCAGTACTCGCAAGCTGATAATGTTGGCTTCCGGCGCTATGCCTTGATATTGATTCGGGTAGGTCTGCAAGCTGGTGGAATCGTAGGCATTTCCTGCGACGATACCCGAGACGTGCGTTCCGTGACCGTACGCGTCCGCTATTGAGGTATCACCCGGTACAAAACTCTGGTTATAAACGACACGAGACGGGGTCGCATTTCCATCCGAATTCAGATCATCCACATACCCGACGCCGCTGTCGATCACCGCGACACCAACACCTGCGCCATTCCAACCGTTGGAATAGGCGATGTCCGCGTTGACGGCTGTGACGACGGGATCCATCGCGCCGTGCACCGCACGGTTCGGCGAGATATATGCCACATCGGAGTGCGAAGCAATGCTGGTCAGATTGGAACCCTGAACAGTCACAAGCTGGGCGTGAATTAGTGACAGGTCAGACTTGAGAGCCGCCCCATCGGCGGTCAGGTCGGAGGAGGCCCCTGTCTTCTTAAACTGCACGATGACGTCAACTGGCTTTTGGGGGTCGATCCCGTGGAGGTCAGGAGCGATCTTGGCAGCGATTTGCGCTTGGAGGTTCAACCCACCGCTCGAGGCCCCGCCATTTGCAGGATTTTGTTGAGGTGCGGCTTGGTTGCTGGGTGCTGCCAGGGTGGTCGAAGATATAGCTGCGTAGCCATTGGCTGAGGCGCTCGATTGCCCAGCAATCGAGCCCGTGCCGCGAACCCCATTATATGGATGAAGTGTGAATTCACTGCTCAAGCCAAGCCCGTTAGAGCCAGCGCCGTAAGCGCCCCTCGCCGCAGACCCCAGTGCCGGTGCCTGGTTGGGCGAAATATTCGCTGCTGTTTCAATGGCTTGTGAGCTTCCGTGAGGGAGGAAGACGAAGCAGGTCAGTCCCAGGCCGGCGATCAACAGAGAAAAGGCAATGAGCGCACCCCATGTGGTCGTCTTGAGGGGTCCACCCTGTTTGTTCTCTGGGTTCTTGTAAGGTCCGGAATCCATTTTGTCTATCTCTCCTGGTAAAAGCTGGGTGCTAGGAGCCTGGCATCTATTGCGTCGGTTGTTGCTCCCTAAGTTTTAGCGGTTGGACGTGAATCTCGTCGATAGTACGGGAGTGGGGCAGGACTAGTACCAACGTGGGCACAGATTGGTACTAAGTTGGGCATGGGAATTCGGGAATCAGGGCAGTTTTCGCCAGATCGGGGCAGTCCGCGCAAAGGAGAGATGGCCAGGAGTGCCTGTGCGTCCTCAGGGAGGAGCCAAATTGAGAGGAAGGCGGCTCTGCCTAGGGTTAATCTTGGGACAAAACGCCCCAGTCGTACTATGGGCATTCATCTTTCAATTACAGACACTATATGTATCAAAAGGGACCAATGGGAATCTCGGCTGCAGATCGTAAGAAAGCATGTCCACACAAAGCGTTAAAGAGAATAATGGTTCCTTGAATCCTGCTCTCCCTCCTGAAGTTATGAGCGTAGGTTCGAGCGTCACTGACATCCGGAAATCATGGCTTAGCAGCGCGTTTAGTCAGATTGCCGATAAATATCGAGAGACTCGGTCGAGTCCCACTCCCAAAAGACAAAAGCAAAATCTCAGTTGGCCGGCGGCCTCCTTCATCTTGTTGCAGGTAGTGATCGGGCTTCCTCTATTACCTTACGCACTCTTGCATTGGAATCCAGAGAACCAACTGCGGTTCGCTTGTTTTTTCGGAGTGGCTCTCGCCGCATCCCTGTTTAAGGTACGTCTCCCGGGCATTGAGGCGACCATGTCCGCCAATTTCCTGTTCATTCTTGTGGGCATTTTGGATCTGTCTTACCCAGAGACCTTGCTTATGGGATGTTTCGGCGGGCTGGTCCAGTCGATTTGGCAGTCAAAACCCCGGCCGCGTCTGACTCAGATTTTGTTCAATTTTGCCAATCTCTCCATTTCGATCACCGCGGCAAATCTCGTGTTTCATAGCCGAGCTGCTTCTCATCTAGGTCTGGGCTGGCCTTTGTTGCTAGTATCCGCTTCCACGACATACTTCGCGATAAATACGATGTCTGTCTCTGGAATCATCGCCCTCACACAGAAGCGTAATCCTCTACTAGTGTGGAAAGAATGCTACCTGTGGTCGTTTCCCTACTACTTGTTGGGCGCGATGATCGCAGGAGGCATTAGTTTGATCAATCGAGCGTTCGGTTGGCAATTCGCCATCCTCGTCCTGCCGCTCGTCTACTGGATGTACCGCTCCTATCGCATCTATTTGGACCGACTAGAAGCAGAGAAGAAACACACCGAAGAGATCGCTGACCTCCACCTGAGAACGATTGAGGCCCTGTCCCTTGCCATCGAGGCGAAGGACCACAGTACCCACGATCATTTGCGTCGCGTTCAAGCTTATGCGGTCCAACTCGGAAAGGACCTGGGCCTCACCGATGCAGAGCTAAACGCACTGCGCGCAGCGTCCATGCTTCATGACATTGGCAAGCTGGCTGTTCCGGAGCAAATCCTCTCTAAACCCGGACGCTTAACTCCCGAAGAATTCGATCGAATGAAAATTCATCCCATCGTCGGCGCGGAAATCCTCGACCGCGTTCAATTCCCTTACCCAGTCGTTCCGATTGTTCGGTCGCACCACGAAAAGTGGGATGGAAGCGGGTACCCTTACGGTTTGAAGCGTGAAGCGATCCCGATCGGGGCACGCATCCTATCCGTGGTGGATTGTTTTGACGCGCTCACTTCCGAACGCCCTTACCGCCGTGCGATGTCCGCCGATGAGGCCATGAAGCACCTGGTTTCAGAAATTGATACGAGCTTCGATCCGCGAGTCGTCGCGGCCATAGAAAAACGGTACGTCGAGCTAGAGGAAGGAGTGCGCAGGTCCGAAACCACAAAGAGTCCTTTTCCCACTGTAACCAACGCCAATCGATCCGTCGCTCCCTCGGCGGGGTTTGCTGATGTGCCGAACGCCGCCGAAGTGCGAGCCACTTCTTTTCTGGCTTCGATCGTCTCTGCGCGACAGGAAGCACAGCTACTGTTTGAACTGGCGCAGACGCTTGGCAATTCATTGAGTTTGCGCGAGACCCTCTCGGTCGTCGCGATTCGATTGAAGGAAATGATTCCCTACGACCTCATCGTTTTCTACGTGTGCCAGGACCAGAAGTTGGTGCCGCGATATGTTCACGGGGTTGATTACGATCTTTTCCGCTCGCTGGACATCCCTATTGGTCAGGGGATTTCCGGTTGGGTCGCGCAGAACAAGAAGCCCATCATCAATGGGGACCCCATGGCGGAATCGAAACACCTGGGCGACCCCACGCGCGTATCCGTCTTGCGATCCACACTGTCCATTCCGCTTCAGGGCAGGGATGGCGTGGCTGGAGTCCTCACCTTGTATCTGAAAGAGAAACAGGCCTTCACGAAAGATCATCTGCGCATGCTTATGGCCGCCAGCTCGAAACTCGGCTTGTCGGTCGAAAACTCCCTTCAGTTCGAAAAGGCTCAAGACTCAGCAAGCACAGATTTCCTTACCGGTTTACCCAACGCCCGTTCCATTTGCGCGCATTTGGATAGCGAGTTGGCGCGCTCCGAGCGCAGCGGCCAGCCCCTGGCTGTCCTGCTCTGCGACCTCAATGGATTCAAGACTGTAAATGACAATTTCGGACATCTTGTCGGTAACAAACTTTTGGAAGAGATCGCCAGGAATTTCCGCACTGTCTGCCGGGAGTACGACCTCGTAGGACGTCTCGGCGGAGACGAATTCGTTTTGGTTCTCCCAGAGTTCACTACGACGACCATCAAAGAACTGCTGCCCAGGGTAGAACTTGCCGTCGTGGAAGCCGGCCGGATCGTTTGTGGCAAGAAGGTTGTCACCGTCAGCGTGGGAGCCGCGTTCTATCCTCAAAATGGAAGGACCGCCGAAGAACTGCTTTCCGAAGCCGATCGCGCCATGTATGAAGCCAAGGAAAGCCATTACCGAGAAAAAGGCGTGCCAGCCGTTCCGCAGCTGGTTGTTCCATCGCCTGAATGAGGTTGGGAAGAAAGCGTTTCTCAGTGCACAGCCGCCATGACCCACTGGATTTTAAAACTCGCACAGAGACTTCTTCTCCTGGCCGCGCTGGCGATTGTGGGCGCGTTGCTTTGCGCAACGATGGTTCGCTTCGCCCCTGGTTACGGCGTCGACGAACGCGATCTTGATTTCCGGCTTTCTCAAGCCTCACGCGATGCGATTCGAAACGAACACAAAATGGGCGGCGGGATCCTCCACTACTATGGCTCCTACATTGGTGGCCTGATTCACGGCAATCTGGGAACGTCAGTCTTCCTCCAGCGACCCGTTGCTGGACTTCTGAAAGAGCGAGCCCAGCTCACAGCGCGGGCGGTTCTCTTCGGGTTGGCCACTGCGTGGATTGCAGCTTCCCTTCTGTCGCTGCTTACCATTCGCTTTCCAACTTGGATGCTGGAATATTCGGCGACCGCAATGACCGGACTTTTGATTGCTTTGCCCACCGCCGTTGTGGCTCTCTTGTGTTTGTATCTGCGCGCGCCCGTCTTCCTCGGAATTGCCGTCATCACGCTTCCAAAACTCTTCCGTTATCAGCACAACATTCTCACTCAGGCACACGCGCAGCCTTTTGTTCTAGCGGCTCGTGCTCGCGGCATCAGCAGTAATCGCATTCTCTTTTGCCATGTGATTCCCGTGGCATGGCATCCTCTCTTGGCGCTCCTCGGTGTTTCCGCTAGCATGGCGCTTGGCGCGGCCATTCCCATGGAAGCTCTTTCCGATTCTCCCGGCGTGGGACAACTGGCGTGGCTGGCGGCTATCAATCGCGATTTACCTTTGCTCACCAGCATCACGCTTTTCGTCACTCTCTTTACAGTAGGCGCTAACTTTCTTGCAGGCATGCTGCAAGAGGGGCAGTCGTGAACGCCCAACGTATCCTTCGCCTCCTCTGCCGCGGCACTCTGCTTGTCATTTTCGCATTGGGTTTATTCGCAGGGAGCTTTACCCATTACTCCTACGCACATCAGTTTCGTGAACTCCCCAATACCGCTCCTTCCACAGCACATTTGCTAGGAACGGACGGACTGGGACGTGATCTCTTCACTCGTATCGTTTATGGAACCCGCGTTTCGTTGCTGCTGGCGCCCGCTGCAGCTCTCCTCGCAACAATCATTGCCGCGCTCCTCGGTGGAATTGCAGGACTCCGTGGAGGCTGGCCCGAAAAAATCATCCTCGCGTCCACCGATCTATCCATGTCGCTCCCGCTTCTTTTCGTGCTGATTGCCCTGCGCGCCCTGTTGCCTCTCGATGTTTCACCCATTCTGTCTGTCGTCGCCACGTTTGTGGTCCTAGGCCTTCTCGGCTGGCCCGCGTCGCTGCGTGTGGTCTGGGCCGCCGCTAAAAATTTGCGTGATTCGGATCATATCCTGCTCGCTCAAGCTCTCGGCTACCAGCGCTCCCAAATATTGTTCCGTCAGGTGATTCCCTGCCTTCGCCCGATTTTTCTGGCCCAGTTCTGGATTTCAATCCCGCTTTTTATCCTGACGGAAGCCACACTGAGTATGTTGGGCCTTGGGGTGATGGAACCACTTCCATCCTGGGGAAATCTTTTGCGCGGTTCCGAGGATTTCTCTGCTATGGCTGCCAACCCGTGGCGGCTAGTTCCATTATTTGTGCTCGTCCTCACCGTAATCTGTTTTCAATTCGTTTTTCAAAGTTCGGAGGAACTTGCCTGATGCGTTTTTCTCCACGATCTACCCTTTTGGGACTCGCTCTCTGTACATTCGCATTTTCGGCACCTTCGGGACGCGCCCAGTCTGGCGCAGAACTGCATTTTTGTCTCCACGGCGAACCCAAAACCTTCGACCCAATTCTTGTGGATGATGAAGCTTCGGAAAACGTCCGCTATTTGACGGGTGGCGTGCTGATTCGCGTCAACAGGCAGACCCAGGCTCTCGAACCCGCTCTCGCCCAATCCTGGAAAGTGTCGCCCGACGGCCGCAAAATCACATTCCATCTTCGCAAAGGCCTTTATTTTTCCGACGGCACTCCTTTCTCATCTGATGATGTGGCCTACACCATGAAGCTCCTGATGGATCCGCAAATCAACTCAGCCACAGGTGATGCCTTTCGAACCGCAAAAGGCACTACTATCGACGTTCAGATTCCTTCTTCAGATGTCGTCGTCATTTCGTTTCCAACTCTCGTCGCTGGCCTCGAACGCCTTTTTGATCAAGTCGCAATCCTTTCCTCAAAGTCTCCTAAAAAAGAGATGAGCGTCCTCGGCCCCTACTATGTTTCCGAATACGTCGCCGGCTCTCACGTTCTCCTTCGCCGCAACCCCAATTATTGGAAGCACGACTCCGAAGGCCATCCGCTTCCCTACATCGAAACAGTCCGCCTGGATATTCAAAGAAACCGCGATATCGAGTTGATGCGCTTCCGCCGCGGCGAACTGCAACTGATCAACCGTCTCGATGCCGAGCAATTCGATCGGCTTCAAAAAGATTCGCCCGGCGTTGCCAAAAACGCAGGCGCCGGCTTCGATGGCGAAGAATTCTGGTTCAATCAAACTGCCGCGCCTACACTGCCCGATTACAAAAGGAAATGGTTTCAGACAACAGCGTTCCGCCAAGCCATTTCCATGTCCATCAGCCGCGCTGACCTTGCGCGAGTCGTGTTCGACGGCTACGCCACGCCCGCTTACGGCCCCGTTTCCCCGTCTAATCGTTTCTGGTTCAATTCTGGGCTTCCAGCTCCCAAGCACGATCCGCAGGCAGCGCTTCAGATTCTCGCGCGTGCAGGATTCCGATTCGAAAGTGGCAGTCTGAAGGACAGCGACGGGCACCCGGTTGCATTTACGGTGATCACTAATTCCGGAAACACCGCTCGCGAAAAAATGGCCACGATGATTCAGCAGGACCTCTCCGAAATCGGCATCACTTTGAAAGTCGTCACCCTGGATTTTCCTTCGCTGATCGAACGGATCACGCACTCGTTTGAATATGACGCCTGTCTCCTCGGCCTGGTCAACACCGATCTCGATCCAAACGGCCAGATGACTGTGTGGCTGAGCTCCGGTGAAGACCATCAGTGGAACCCCAACCAAAAAACTCCGGCGACGCCCTGGGAAGCCGAAATCGACAAGCTCATGCAAGAACAAGCGTCTACTCCCGACGAAAAACTCCGCAAAGCCAAGTTCGATCGTGTCCAGCAAATCGTCGCCGAACAACAGCCCTTTATCTATCTCATCAACAAGAACGCCCTGTCGGCCGTATCGACAGATCTCATCGGCGCGTCTCCCGTCGCGCTCAATCCTCAAGCCTTCTGGAATATCGAATCGCTCCGCCTGAAACCTGCGCGAGAAATGGGAGCTAGCAAGTGATTTTGCAAGACCCGCTTCTCGCAGCCGATCTCTCTGTGGACTACCGCAACAAAACCGGTGTCCTCCGAAACATTTCCTTGCGCATCGACCGCCAGGAAATACTCGGATTGGTGGGGCAAAGTGGCTCTGGCAAAAGCACACTGGCGCTCGCATTGATGGGACTCCTTTCCCTGAAGGGCGGCGAAGCCAAAGGCGAGGTTAAGTTCCGAAGTACAAATCTCTTAAAGAGTTCAGAAAGAGAACTAAGAGCAATTCGCGGCAAAGAAATCAGCATCGTGCTCCAAAGCCCGCTCGCGGCTCTGAATCCCGCACTCTCCATTGGATCTCAGCTGAGCGAAGCTTGGAAGGCTCACGAACGAGGAAATGGTGCGCAGGGTTCGGCGGCAATCCAGTCCGCTCTTGCGAGCGTCAGCCTGCCGAACGACAAAGATTTTCTGCGGCGTCGCCCATCGCAACTAAGCGTTGGGCAGGGGCAGCGCGTTTGTATCGCCATGGCTGTACTTCATCGTCCGGCGCTTCTTCTCGCCGACGAAGCGACCAGCGCTCTCGATCCAATCACGCAATCCGAAATTCTGAGTTTGTTCGCACGCTTGAACCGCGAGATGGGAACCGCCATTCTCTATATCTCTCACGACCTTCTCTCCGTCGCGGCTCTCTGTCATCGCATTTGCATTCTTCATGAGGGCCAGATCGTGGAATGCGGCGCGCCGGACGCCATTTTCTATTCGCCTCGACATGAATACACGCGCAGACTCGTTACCGCCCTGCCCGACACACCTGCGCGGATAAATACCGACGACAGGAAAACGCAAGACGCCGCGAATCCTCTTATCGCAGTAACTCGTTATTGAAAGCGCGCCATCAGGACAGCGCTTCGGCCGCAGGAGGTGCCGGACGCGGGCGCTTGCGTTTCCATTCGTAATCTTTGCGCAAGCGCGATTGGTGTTTCTTCAGTTGCGATTCCATTTCGCTGAAGGCTTGCTTGCAACTGGCACGCACATTTTCGCCCGTTCCGGTTGCGTGCAGCGTCCCGGTTGGCAACGACAAATTCAGCGAAAACGAAAGTTGTTCGCGATGCGGATTTTTTGAAAACACGCCATGCAGCAATACCAGGTCCGGTTCATAGCTCTTCAAAATGCGATTCAGTTTGCTCGCGAAATGCTCGACTTCTTTTTCCGCGGGCTTGTGCGGCTCGACATTCTTGTAGCTGATGGAAAGTTTCATGGATGCACCTGTAGGAGTAGTTGCACAAAAGGCGGGCGACGCGGAATGATTTCTTCCACCGCATCATGATTCCAGCATACCAGCGCGATTGGCCATCGGCAATTGTACTGAGACATTTTGTGTCATAGCCAAACTCGTATCCGTGAGGTTCCAATTCGCAGTGCGTTGACAGCTGCGCCTCCTCCGTGTTTTGGTAGCACAGGCACTCCTGCCTGTGCGGTTTTGCCATCGAGAACTGCACATAGCCAAGAGTGGCTGTGCTACCGGCGGCGGGCACATCGTGCTGTGCCCCTACGAGAACATTCCAACCATGCCCCCACCTAAAAAGTTCTCCTCCACCCCCACCAAAGCCGCCACCAAATCCATCATTCGAGTAGGCCCAGCCGGCTGGTCTTATCCAGACTGGTTCGGCTACGTCTATCCAAAGCGGCGCGGCAAAGGTTTTCACGAAGCTACCTACCTCGCCGAATTCTTTGACACCATCGAGATCAACACATCCTTCTACAATCCCATTCGGCCAGATCATGCGGCGCAGTGGATCGATAAAGTTGCCAGCAACCAGCGCTTCGTTTTCGCCGCCAAACTGTGGCAACGGTTCACGCACGAGGCAACTGGTAAAAATGCGAATCCAGCAAATACGGCCGGCGTCGCGTCATCCTCTATAGTCGCCGCAACCAAGGATGACGAGCGAGCCGTTCGCGCCGGATTCGACGTTCTGCGGGCCGCCGGCAAACTCGGCGCTGTGCTGCTGCAATTCCCTTTTTCGTTCCATCGCACGCCTGAAACCGTCGCTCAACTTTCGACGCTTCTGAAACGCTTCGCCGATTACCCGCTGGTTGTTGAAGTGCGACATGCTTCCTGGCAGACGCCGGAAACTTTTGCTCTGCTTGCAGAATCGAATGCTGGATTTTGCAACATCGATCAGCCGGTGATCGGACGCTCTATTGAACCGAGCGCTGAGACCACATCCCCGATCGGCTATGTACGGCTGCACGGCCGTCGTTACGACACCTGGTTCAGCGATGATCCCGCTGTCCCTTCCCACGAGCGCTACAACTATCTTTACTCCACCGAAGAACTCGCGCCGTGGGCTAAGCGCGTCGACAAAGTTGCCGAGCGCTCCCGCGAAGTCTTCGTGATCACTAACAACCACTACCAGGGCAAAGGCGTCGTGAACGCCCTCCAACTGATCAGCATTTTGAAACGCTCCAAAGTGAAGGTACCAGAGCCGCTGCGGGCGCAGTATCCGGAATTGGAAACCATTGCGGATTCGCCGCCTGCCGAGCCGAGTTTGTTTCCGATAAGCAAAAGGTGAATAGGGAAAAGTGAGTAGTGTGAAGCGAGCAGGGAGAGGCCCCCAAGAACCGGACCGTATCAAAAATGACCATGAATCCACCTGTGCAAGAAGAAACAGTTATTCTTCCGAGGGCCCGTTATGGTGAATGATGGATAGGAGGCCCTCATGCCTAACTTGACTGAACCTGAGAAACCTGCGTTAACACTACGAGGAACGGTGGACAAGATCCTTCCCGCGAATAACATTGGACCCGAGAAGGCACAAATTTCAGTTAGTGATGCTGAGCACCTCTATAGGGAGATTCGTGTACCCAATATTTTGCAAGACGAGAATGGAAATAAAGTAGGGTTGAAACTGGGAGCTCATGTTGAAGTCACAATCGAAGCGGAGAAGGACTCAACCGTACCTAAGAATAGGCCTTAATAGTTTTTGATGGAGCGGAAGCATTGGATTCTACCGATATACTTCCTCGATTGTCTTTCCTAGTTTATATGTCGTTGGCCCCACAGCTGCTCGAACAGTCTCACCAACTATAAGCATTAAGACGATTCTTGCAGCCTTGGGACGACTATCGAGATGCTGTGACCCGTCTTCTGGCTGAAGATAAGAAATTCGCCAGGAGCAGATTTCCCCATTTCGTTCACGCGCTCTTTGGCAAGATCGAGCGTAGATGCCGCTTCCACCCAGAGCGGTTGGCTGTCTTCTGAAACCCGGAAGATATCGAATGGAGGAATCAACGTGGAGTCTCCATTTCAGATGCCCGCAATTTACAATCAGTACGTTTAACTTGAAATGCAAGTTCAATACAGAGCCGCAGAGTTTTGATTGCTCTACCTCAGGTCAATCTCACCATTGAACTGCTGAATGATCTGGTAACACTCGCAGGCACACTTCTCGAGTTCTTTGCGGTTCAGAATCTGTACGGAACCCCGCGTGTAGTCGATAATCTCCTTCCTTTGCAGGTGCGCGGCTGCCACGCTTACGCTTGGTCTGTCAGTTCCTAGCATGGTGGCAAGGAAGTCATGGGTCATTGCAATGCAGCCCTCATCCACTCTGTCTTGCGCAAGGAGCAACCAACGTGCAAGCCGGCGCTCGATGTCGTGCAGGCGATTGCATGCCGCGGTCTGCGAAATCTGCATCGCTAACACAATGGAATAGCGGCCCAACAAATCCTGCAAGACGGGTGAGGAACGAAGCGCGCGCCGAAATAGATTCACTTTCATTCTGAAACCATCTCCGGCGATCTGCACAACCTCGCGTATGGGACTCTTCAGCAAGCCGAAGATAGAAGGCACCCCGGCGATCCCTTCCCTGCCCAGAACAGCCACCTCGACCGTCTTGCGGTCCGCCATGACGATGACCAGAGAAATCAGCCCATTATTTGGAAAATACACAAACTCAAACTTTTTGTTTGGCTCGTAGAGAATTCGATGGTGTGGCAGGGGAAGAAATTCGAGCCCTGGCCGTATGGCGCGATATTCATTATCGGGTATCGCCAACAAGATGCGGTTGCTAACGGGCTTTCCTCGAGGGTTGGTGCGCTCTCCGGCTTGGACGACTCTGAAATTTCTCTTGAGCATGCCTGTCTTTCTTTGGGAATTTGATTGCAAGAGCGCGAAACAGAAGCCGAAGCAAAAGACCACTATTGGTTATACGCTCTTTGCTCGATTCAACCGCTTATGTAGGCTATCCGACAAACGACTTGCGTGAATCGTTGCGACTGGCTAAGAGAACACGCGCCGGGTGTAGACTGAGTGCCTATGAACACACTTCTCAAAGTGACGCTTTTTGCTTTTGCGATTGGATTAGCGATTCTGTGTTGCTCGGCTCCGTGGACTACGACACCTGCGGGAAGCGACGCGGCGCACAACTCGCTGGGGTATGCGGCGATTTGGTCACACCAGTTTGCGGCGGTGCCGGGGGCGCGGGTAGACATGGGGGCGTTTGCGATGCTGGCCGCGGTGGTGGCGTTTTTCGCGATTGTGATTGGCGCATCAGCGTACTTTTTCCGGAACAAGCGCGGCGCGGAACGAGAGGATGTCTAACGGCGTAAGCCGAATCTGTTCTGCATCGTACGAACCTGAGCGACTCCTCCTTCTTGTCTGCGCGATGATGGGTGGCGTGAACGCCACTCGCTCGGAGGAGACGATGGGTACAACAGTAGCGACATTTTCCATGCAAGAATCGAAGGCAGTGCTGGCCATTTTCGTGGGCGGGCTGATTGCCGGAGCGCTGGACCTGACTTCGGCGTTTATTACTTTTGGTTGGGGAGTGCCGCGCGCGATCGCTGGAGGATTGCTCGGACGAACGGCTTTCCAGGGCGGCCCAGGGACGTATGCGCTCGGCGTGCTGCTGCACTTTTTTATTGCGTGCTCGGCGGCGGCAATTTATTACGCGGTGAGCCGTAGGCTGGAGTTCATGACCGAACATGCGGTGGTGTGCGGAATGTTCTATGGGATTGCCATTTTTCTGGTGATGAACCTGGTGGTGCTGCCACTTTCGGCGTTGCACGTAAGAGGGCCGTTCCAGCTTAGGGGACTCATTCAGGGGGTGCTGGTTCACATGATCATTATCGGGTTGCCCATTGCGCTGAGTGTGAAGCGATTTTCGAAATAGAAACGGCGGGCCCCGGAGAGCGCCGCGATATTAAGTGGTGGCAGCAAATTATTTCAGGATGTCGTTGTAGGAGTGGCGAGCCCAGCCGAGGTAATGCGGGTTGGAGCGATTGGCGTCGTCGAGTTGCTTGAGCATTTCTGGTAGATGATCGAGGTAGTCGGGGGTGCGCAGCGCGATCACCATTTTTGCAAGATTTGCGCCGATTAAGCCATCGTAGGCCATGTTGAGAGATTTTTGGCTGTTGCTGACGGCTTTTTCTGCTTGCTGGGCTGGCGTGTCGCCGTCGCCGGGGCTGCTGAGCTCATACATCATCAGAGTTACGCGCGGGACGGCGGAGAGCAGCTTTTTTCGTTGGGATAAATCGCCCTTGAGAAGTTTGTTCTGGATGTCGGCATTGACAGTCATGCCAGCGGGCTCGGTTACGGCGCGGACGGCGCGAAGAGCATCGGCCAGCCCAGGCAAGAAGCGCAAATTTCCGGGACCCTTGTTTTCAGGGCGCTGCTGCGGCTCGATGTCGAGGTGAATGCCGTCGAAGCGCTCGGCGCGATGTTTCTGATTGTATTGGACGATTTGCTGAACTTTTTGGATGAGAGAATCTCTGTGTTTGCCGGGCTCGTCAGCATCGGTGCTAGAAAGCAAAGCTTCCACGCGAATATTGGAACGATGGAGCTCGGTGTTGAGGTGGACAAGTTGGCTTTCCTCAGCGGCTTCGGTGGGGAAAGAGAATGCGGCAAATAGGAGCGCGAAGAAAGCGGAGGCGCGACTAAGGAGAGAACGAATCACGATGGCCGGGATTAATCGAGACATGGCGGCTCGCTCCTGCGATTAGGAACTCGCTTAATGAAATAAAGAGTTGAATATACACTGTAGCGGTGGCAAGACGCGCTTCGAGAGCCGGCGCGAACAGGCGATGGCAGGGTGGAACTTTTTGGGGCGGGGGACGTAGTATTGGACAAGGGTAGTGTGGCAGGAGGACAAAATCATGTACTGCGACGGTTGCGGGACACCTTTCAACTCCGGGACAATTTACTGTAGTTCGTGCGGGAAGCAGCTGATGGCGGCGCCAATACCGCAGCCCGTGCCAGTGCCGGCGGTTCCAGCGGCTACGAGGGTCGCGGGAGATGGCCGCGTCCGGCGAAACATCAATATTGTGGCCGCATTTTGGCTGGCGAACGGTATTTTGCGGTTGATGGGGCTTGGGTGGTTGATGATTTTTCGGCGTTTGTTTTTTGACGGCGGATGGGGATGGCCGCTGGGGAATTGGGAACCGGGACTCCAATCCTTGATTCGAGGCGGTCTGTTCTCGAATGGAGTCTTTCTTGGGTTCTTTGGATTAATTCATTTGTTGCTGGCTTGGGGGCTTTTTGAACGGCAGCCGTGGGCGCGAATTTTGGGGATCGTGGTTGGTTTTCTGGCGCTGCTGCGATTTCCGTTTGGGACGGCTTTAGGGATTTATACTTTGTGGGTGCTCTTGCCGGAGAGTTCGGGGCGGGAGTATGACGCGATGGCGGGAGTTGGAGGGCGTGTGAACGCGGCGCGGTATACGGCTTGAGATATTTTCAGCGGAGTTGACGATTGGTTAGCACACGGTTTTAGCTGCGTTAGAGAAAAGAAAGAAAAAGAAAGAAAGGGCCGGGCAAGCCCCCTAAAAGAATAGAACGAAGAAAGAGAAAAGCAGATTCCTCGCTTCGCTCGGAATGACGCAATCTCGAGATGGCAAGCGAATCGAAGAGGGATGCCGGGCTGAAGCCCGGCGCTACACGAGCTACATACCTCCCCAATAGATGGCGTTGAAGAGGAGTTGAAAAGTGCCTTCGGTTTGAGCGCGGTGTTGGACGCGGAAGCCAAACATCACAATCTTACCCTTACCTCTTGTGAAGGCGACGGCGGCGGCTTTGCGTTGGAGGCGTTCGGCTCCGTGGGCGTAGCCGGAGACTAGGATGTCTTTGGCGTCGTCGGGGTACCAGGCGATGACGTTGCGCTGGATGTCGGGTGGCGGAGCAGAGGTTTGGAAAGCGATCGGTGAGTCGACGAAAGCGGCGATTTCGTGCGGCATGCCGGCACCGACGGGGTGGTTCATGTCAATGTAAACGCGGAGGAGAGAGCCGGGAATGTTGAAATCGGAGGCTCCTGCAGGAGCCGTGCCGCGGCCACCGCCAGCGGCGAGCGCGTTGCGAACCGGGAGATTAAATTCCTCGCCGTAGATTACGTCGGAGGCGTTGGCTAGCGTGATGAGCGTGCCGCCTTTGTCGACGAAATCGCGCAGCGAGTGGAGGCCCTCTTTGCCGATGCCGCCGGCGTATTCGGGCGGAAATTCCTCGAAGTAGCCGCCACGACCTTCTTTTCCGTCAACGATAATTTCGCGAGTGGAGTCTGGGAGAATGATTACGTCGTAGGAATTGTTGAGATTGCCAGCTTTGACTTCCTTGTTTTCGATATTTTTCAATTTAAACCCATATTGTTCAAGCAGAAAGCGCGTCCAGCCTTCGTCATGAGAGGCGATATACGGTTTGTATAGTCCTATGCGGGGTTGCTTGAGTAGCGTGGCGCCCTGCGGAAGATCGGCGCGAGACTGGAGTTGCAAATGGAATTTCTCGGCGTTGACGGCCAATTGGGTATTTGCGGCGAAAATAAATTCCGGAGTCTCGTTTGCTTTTTGAGAGACGAAAACTTGCCCGCCGGCCGCTTGCATGGCGTTAGCTAGAGCGAAGACGTTGTTCTGATGATCGGCGATGGAGAAATATTTGCCAGTGCCGGCGAGGGCTCCTACGGGCCACGTGACAGTATCGAGTTTCAGCGAAGAGTTCTGGACATCGGGCGTGATGCTCACTCTTTCCGCTTTGACGCCCATCATCAGCGGGAGCGACCACGCAGCCACGTCGTAGGGCTCAAGGATGCCACTGTTTGGCGCAGGACGCACTTCGGGATAGCGCTGGATGCCCATCATTTCGTCGACGAAGCGGCCGTAGGGTTGCGCGGTGGGAATGAGAAAAAGTTTTTTATCGGCATGCCAACGAACTTCGACGCCGTGTTCGAGAAGCAGCGCGGCGAGACGCGTGGCAATGATGGGATCGCGCTGACCGTCGAGCGGAATCCGCCAGTAGACAGCCGGGTCGGCGGTTTGCACAGCTTGCGTAGCCATGGTGGCGACGCCACGCAGAAGTTCCTGGCGATACTTGCTAACGGTTTCGAGAGCGGCGCCAGAGACGAGTAGCTCGTAGTCCATTATGTCGCGCAAACGCCACGTCCCACCGGGCCACGGATTCGGGAAATTGATTTGCTGCTCGTAAGTCGTGAGGCCTTTGCCTCCGCCCTGGAGTTCGGTGGATTCAATTTCGATAGGAGTTGCGATGCGGGCGGAGGCAACTTCGGTGAGCACGCCGTACATGTTTTTCCACCAGCCAGTGTTACGTGTGCCGCCGGGCCAATAGGCGTCAAAGGAATATCCAAAAATCACGCCGGACTTCCCTGCTTCTTCGAGACGCCAGCCCATCGCGGCGCCCATAAGATTGTTGCCGCGATGGACGAGCGGATTGACGAGCTTTGCGACAGGGTCGGCATTGGGCGGGATGTAGATGCGCGGACCGTTTTCTCCCATCTGATGCTCGTCGAGCCAGAATTGCGGAAACCATTCGTGATAGACCATCCGATTGACGTTTTTGGTTTCGATTTGCGTGAGCATAAACCAGTCGCGATTGTCGTCGTGGCCGACGTAGTGGTGATAGAGGTAGGGCATCTCGCCGCCCTCGTACTTGGTGCCGAGATATTTTCTGTACCATTCGGTGACCATGATTTCGCCGTCGGGATTGAGCGAAGGCACCAGGAGAACTATGGAATCGCTGAGGCGGCGAAGAATTTCGGGATCTTGCGAAGTCGCGAGATTGTAACCCCACTCCATGGACATTTGGCTGGAGCCGATTTCGGTGGAGTGAATATTGCAGGTGAGAAGGAAGATAGTCTTACCGTCGTGAGCGAGCTGATCGATTTGCTGCGAGGTGAGGCCTCGAGGATCGGCGAGTTTGCGCGCGATTTCTTTGTACTTGGCTTTATTGGCGAGATTTTCTGGCGTGGAAATAACAGCCATGAACATGTCTTCGCCAAGAGTGGTCTTGCCGAGAACCTGGATTTCCACTCGCGGAGAAGCTGCGGCTAGCGCTTTGAAATAGGATGCGATCTGGCGATAGTCAGCAAGTTTGCGGTCGGCGCCGACTTCAAATCCCAAAAACGCGCTTGGCGTGGGAACGCTGCCGCTCTTTTCTTTCTGCTGGGCTTGCGCGAACGAGGACAGCACAAGAATCAACACACCGGCGAGAAGACTTCGCAGTTTCAACATCATCAGCTCCTTTGGAAGAGGAAAAGCGTAACAGTATGCACCCGGCGGACAGTTTTTGCGAGTTGAGCGAGCCGCTAGTAGCGGGCAGTTCCCGAAAGACAGGAGAAGAGTTTCGTACAACTTTTCTCTCGTTCATTTACTGGACGATTTTTCGAATGCATGCAATTCGTTCAGGATTTGGATCGCGATTGCATGGCCATGGCCACGAGAGCGCCCATGAGGATTGCCGGGCACAGTTGGCCAACGACAGCCTCGCTGAGCGTGAGCGAGCGCGCGAAAGGATGCACCGGTGCAATGTCGCTCCCCAAGCTGGTAAGTACGCCAAAACTAAAATAAGTGAGCTTCGATGTGAGTTGGTCGATATCCACCGGCGCGGTGACGAACTGGATAGAGCCGGGGTAACGCTGCTCTAGAAACTGGTAGGCAGATGCCCAAGCCATGCCGAGAAGCAGATAGGCGCTTACACCGCCCTGAATGCGGCTCCAAGTAATGAGGCCCTTACGAAACATGACGAGCAAAACGATGCGCACGTAGAGAAGCAGTGTGACGGTGGAGAGGATGCTCCCGAACTGATGAAGAAACGGACTCGGATGGAGGCGGCCAGCTCCCAAGATTGCCCCGTCTGCGAAGATAACGACGACTACCAACGCAGTGGCGGCGCGGCTCTGGTTTACTGCCAGAGAGCCGGAAATCATGAGCGTGACCATGACGAGATCGAAGAGGAGACGCCCTGGAAGACCTGCCTCGCGAAGCGGTGTGATTACAAAGAGAAGCACCACGAGGGAGATGGTTGTGAGAGTAAGGCCCAGGTCGCCCGACCAAAATTCGCTCATGTGCATGTTGAGAACTGCACTTCGGGTCGAATGCGAATCGTTCGCCATCAAAAGTGCCCTCCTGAAGACTGCCCACGGGTAGCCGAACGAAAGTATAGTCGGGGGAATGCATGGGCCAAGAGGGAAATTGCTTCGTGGAGGATTAAGAATAACGCGAAGATGGCTGCGCGACTCCGCGCAGAGAGGTACTTCAGCCCGGCGGACGTGCGAAACTGTGAGACGGAGATGTATCGGGTTGCCGATCCGCGTACGGCGACTGAAAAGACTTATTTGGGGGTAGCGGGATCGGGAGAGTTACGGGCGACCGTAGGATCCTGCACGGTCGCTGCGGAAGTCACGAAGATTTCGCCGGCGGTGGAAGAGAGACGATAGGTGAGCTTGGCATGCTGGCCTTCCATGTCACGCAGAGCCGCGGGGTTGGAAACCTTTAAGGTCTTATGATCCTTGTCACAGACGAAAGTCTCCCGGTCCTGGCTGATGGTGCCAGTAGCGGTGAGGGGTTTTTTGGAATGACTGTCGTCCTGAGCGAAAAGGGGCATGGCGACGAGGAGAAGACCGGAAATGGATAGCAGAATGCGCTTCTTCATGTTGGATCCTCCGATTTTTTGCCGGGGCCGTTTGACCTGCTTCGAAAGTATCGCGGAGCCACTCGCGAGGCTCCGTTTGAAAGGATTCTCAACCCTGAAAGGGGCGGAAGGCCAACGCAACGTTTGCATCGGCAATATCGCCAAAACGTATTCTTGCTGAAGTGCCAGCCTAAGCCACAGAGCGAGCGCCCGATTCACTGGACCGAAAATCAAGCGAGATAAATCGGTGCCTGAACTAACTGACCAACTATTTCTTGAAAAGATCCTCGAAGGCTTGGCGGGCATCATTAGTACGCGGCGGAGGAGCAGAGGCTGCGGCCGCCACCTGAGCGGGTTGGGCGTAGGAAGTAGGAGCGGTGTCTTTTTCGATGGTCATGCGGAATTCGTAAAACTTGCAGTCGTTCTTTGTGTCCTTGGGAGTGATGCGTTCGGGAACGGGTTGCGTACACTCGAATTGAGCGCCGGAATCGAAGAAACGACATTGCTTGCAACTGTGGAGCTCAAACTGGCACTTGGGACATTGCCCGTTGGGGTCGAAGCCAGCGGTAAGGACCGCCCCGCAGTTGGAACAGCGGCCGCGCGTGACGGTGCCGACCATGCGTGGCGTGCGCGGGCCGAATTGATCGGCACGCGGACCGCCTTGCGGCGGCTTGCGCTCGTGCTTCTCTTTTTTGTCGCCTTTTTCCGTGTCGCGGTAGCCGCGATGACCGTACTTTCGATCCACAAACGCCTCCGTCCGGACGCAATGCCGGACTGTGACTATGACTGTCTAGACTTCCGCGCTGATGCGCACTTTGACCTTGGTATGTATCAGACCGGATTGTTACACTCGGCCCACAGCGCAATCGTTACCCAGAGGATCAGAACAGGATTGGCTACGTCCAAGCAGGAGATGCTGCATCTATGTTTTTAGTCCTCTGGGAGTTCGATGTCAAGCCAGGATGTGACGAACGGTTTGAAAACGTATATGGGCCAGGTGGGGATTGGGCCCAGTTGTTCCGTCGAGACCCTGCTTACCAGCGAACTCTTCTGCTGCGCGATCCCTCTCGTGACCGCACTTATGTAACTTGCGACTTCTGGGAATCCGAGAAAGCTTACGAATCGTTCCAAAAATTGAACTCAGATGCTTATCAGGCTCTCGATGCGGCCTCCGCGAATCTGACACTTGCGGAGCGCAAAATCGGAGCGTTCGAGCAGCTTGGCGATTCCGCCTGAATTTAGAAGCGGATTAGCACTTTGCCCACAAACCAGCCAGTCCGTCAGGCTTCAAATCAGGTTGAATATACTGTCGCGGCGTACCTTCACTGCGCAATATCGCCTCTGCTGCAAGATAACCGCTGCGAACTGCGCCCTCCATGGTGGCGGGCCAGCCAGTTGCAGTCCAATCGCCGGCGAGGAACAAGCCGCCGATGTTCGTCTGCTGCATTGGACGCCAACGGTCTATGCCGGGTTGCGGGGAAAATGTGGCGGCAGCTTCTTTGATAACGGTGGCTTTGAGGAGATTCGCTTCGCGGGCGGCTGGAAGCGCGTGACGGACCTCCTTCAGGCAAAGATCGATGATTTCCTGGCGCGGCATTTGGAGGAGATCGTGGGAGGCGCTGATGACGAGCTGTAGATATTGGCCTTTGTCTGTTGCGGAGGCTGCGCCATTTGTGCCGGCGTAGAGAGCTGTCTTGTTGAAGATCCATTGTGTGGTGGTGTCCAGCAGCGAGAGGAAAGGCTCGGTCATCACCCGACGATCGAACCACAGATGGACACCGGTGATGGAAGCGTCGATGATTTTGTCGAGATTGCCCAGCGCGGTGTCGGTGCGTTTGAGGCCTTCGGGAAGAAGCTCGGAGAGAGTGGTATGGGGAAGAGCAAGGACATAAGCGTCTGCGGACTCTTCGCGGCCATCGTCGAAGAGCGCGGCAAGCAGCTTCCCGTTTTCGATGCGTAGGCCGCGGAGGGGGGAACGAAATGTGACTTCCCCGCCCTTTTGCTCAATGGCGGCGCGGCAGCCTTCGTAGAGATCGCCGAGCGCGACCGTGGGAACTCCCATTCGGTAGCCAGTCTTGTTGGAGAGAACTGCTTTCCAGAAAACATCGATGCCGTAGCGCGCGTCAATGCGGTCGAGCTCTTCGGAAAGAGCGCTGACTAAAACTACGCGCCAGAAGCGGGAGATTGCAGCTGGAGTTTGTTTGCGACGACGAAGCCACTCGAGCATCGAAATGCCGCCGGGTTCGTCGACGTCAGGCGGATGGCCACCGCTTTGCAGAATCGAATAAAAAGCGCGAGCGATGCAGAGTTTGTCTTTCAGCGCCAGCGGAGAAAAAGTGAGGAACGAGCCGGTCATATGAAACGGCGCGGGAAGAATGCCCGCATGCATTTCGCCGCGACGGCCTTGAGGATCAAGAAGAACCATGCGGTCGAAGAATTTTATTTTGCCTGCGGAGCCGACACGTTGGTAGAAGTCCTCGAGGTTGGTGCAGCAGCCAAAGGTGACGTGCTGGCAATTGTCGACGTGCTCGCCATTCGGTAAGACGTAGGAAGCCGCGCGGCCGCCAAGAAACGGGCGCTGCTCAAAGAGTCGAACGCGCCAGCCTGCTTCAGCCAGCGCGACGCTGGCTGCCAACCCCGCCAGCCCGCCGCCGATCACGATTACGCTTTTCAAGAATATTCTCTTCCGAGAGGCGGCCGAAGCGCGCCTTTGCGATGAACAACATTTTTTCCGCCTTCGAGAGCCGCACGCGTTCGCCGAAAATAGCGAAATCGAGGGACTCGATGCGAGCTAACAGCGCGCTGTATGTGTGGACCAAAAGCCAGAGGGCGCCGCGACTCTCTGCGTCAATTAGGCCGAGAAGCGCGGAGCCTTCTTCGTAACATTGCCAAGCACGGTCTGCCTCAAATCTCAGGAGTTCGCGGACGCCGAGAGTGGCTTCACTCTTGCCAAAATCCTGGGGAGAAACTGCGTAACGCGCGAGGTCTTCTTCGGGGAGATAGACGCGGCCCAAGCTGAAGTCGTCGTGGACGTCACGAATGATGTTGGTCAGTTGAAACGCGAGGCCGAGTTTTTCAGCGAGATCGAGGGCCCGAGGATCGTGGAAGCCGAAGACGTGAGTGCAGGTTAGGCCAACGGTTCCGGCGACGCGGTAGCAATATTCGCGAAGGCGGTCGAAAGTTGGGTAGGTGCGGAGAGTTAAATCCATCTCGGCGCCGCTGATGAGATCGTGGAGATAACGCGCGGGCATTTTATAGCGCTGCATGGTGTCGACGAGAGCGGGCAGGACTTCGGTTGCGCTCTGCGGAGACCCGGAGGGAGATAATGCGGCTGAGCCGTCAATAGCTTTGACTTGGCCTGTGATGGCGTCGTCTAACGCGGCGCGCCAATCCGCTAGACCTCGTTGTTTCGCTGCGAGATCGTTGCCTTCGTCGGCGACATCGTCAACCAATCGCATAAAGGCGTAAAGAGCCGCAAGCCCATCGCGCCTCGGCTTTGGCAACAGATAGAACGCGTAATAGAAATTGCTATTCGCGGCGCGAGCGATGCGATGACACTCGGCGTAAGAGCGGGATACTAGGACACCCGGGACGGGCACGGCATGCCGTGCCCCTACGAATGCGAATCCACCGCTCTCAGATTCAAGGTGTATGGGTTTGGCGACTAGATGCGTTAAGAGAGAGCGGCCCAGGAGGCGGACTTGCTTAGCTTTGCTGATGGCCGGGCGATTGTGGAGCGTGTCGTAGCCCATCGCTTCGATGGCGTCGAGGACGGCTAGGCCGCCACGGCTGAACATTTCGAGATCAACGCTCAAGCGGCCGCTGACCATTTTTGCCAGAGGAGCACCTTGCGCGAAGAGAACCCGGGTGCGAGCGATCAAACTTTTCATTAAGTTGACGTAACGCTCGTCGAAGCGGCGCTCGACGATGTCGTCTCCTGTGAGGCCGTGCGATGCGGCAACATCTAGGGGAATATAGATGCGGCCTTTTTCGAGGTCGCGCGAAACGTCCTGCCAGAAATTTGCGAGCTGTAAGGCTGTGCACGTGGCATCGGACATGGCTTGGCGCTCTTCATCGTGATAACCGCAGAGGTAAAGGACCAGGCGTCCGACGGGATTCGCGGAATAAACGCAATAGCCAATCATGGAATCCCAGGTGGGATAACGCTTTACATTTTGGTCTTGACGAAAAGCTCGCAACAAATCGGCAAAAGGCTGCTTGGGAATATTTTTGGCGAGTATGGTTTCGCGCAGCGCAACGAAGACGGGGTGAGATGGGCGGCCACCGTAGCAAGCATCCAGTTCGCGTTCCCACCAATCGAGGAGTTCGAGGGCGCGCTCTTCTTGCGGGATTTCATCGCCCAGGTCGTCGGCCCAGCGGCAATAGGCGTAGAGATTGTAGAAATGTTGATGCAGGTCTTTGGGGAGCAGCCAGGAAGCGACATTGAAATTTTCGTAGTGATGCGTGGCGAGCCAGCGCGTGTAGTCCTGCGCCGCTGCCGGGGGACAATTGTTCTCCGGAGCACGTTCGGCAATTTCGAGTTCACCTGGACGCAACATGAAAGAGCAGATTCCTCGCTTCGCTCGGAATGACAAAAGTTACGAGCACGACGTAAGTTTACATTGAAGAACTGGATCTATGCGCTTTGGCCTGCCAGCGCCGAAAGCGGCAGCCGGGCTGCCGCACTCCAAATCACGGCCGTACGGCCAGTTTGATTTCGCCGCTGCGAATCTTCATGCGCTCGAAGGCTTGGGGCAGTTCGGTCAATCGAATTTCTTCCGTTACGAAATCCTGCCCGACGATATCTCCGCGGCGAATGGCTTCCAGAGCTTCGCGAATGAAGCGCGGCGTGTGATGAAAGGGCGAAATTAGCTTAATCTCGGAATAGTGAATAGCAGCGGGATCGATTGCCACGTTAGTTCCTGAAGGCAAGCCGCTGAAGAAATTCACGACTCCGCCACGGCGAACCATAGCCAGCGCCTGCTGCCATGTGGCGGGATTTCCAGCTGCTTCGACAACGGAATCCGGTCCTCGGTTGTCTTCTGTCAATGACTTCACGGCGGAGACAACGTCCGCCGTTTCCGTGACGTTAATAGTGGCAATCGCACCCAGTCTGCGAGCTACATCGAGCGGCGCGGAACGCCGCGCCAGCGCGATCACGCGCACGCCCCGGCGCGAAAGCATGCGCACGTACTTCAATCCGATTGGCCCGCAACCAATTACAGCAGCAGTATCGCCGGCGCGAACTTCCATTTCGTGAATGCCACGAAGCACGCAGGCGAGCGGCTCGACGAGCGCGGCGCTTCCGTCATCGACGGAATGCGGCACCTCCAGCATGTTTTCCATGGCGATGCGGCCGGGGATGCGCATGTATTCGGCGTAAGCTCCATTATTGAAGAGCAAATCTTCGCAGAGATTTTCCTGGCCGCGACGGCAATGATAGCAACGCAGGCAAGGCGCGGAATTTGCAGCGACGACGCGCATGCCGATGCGCCAGCGAGCATCGACTCGCTTGCCCACGGCGGCGATATCACCCACGACTTCGTGGCCGAAAACAGCCGGCGGCTGAATCATTTTGGCGTGATAGCCGCGCTTCCAGACTTTAAGGTCGGTGCCGTCCGTCAGCGCAAGGCGAACGCGAAGAAGCACTTCGTCGGCGGCGAGATGTGGCACGTCAATCATCTCAATCCGCAGATCTTCGCTGCCGTACAACACGGCTGCGGTCATCCTTGAGGGCACGGCGACTCGGGCGACGGCGAACTTCACTTCTTCACCAGCTTCCGTTTTCTTCGTGGTAGTCGTTTTCATGCGTGCGTGATCAGTATCTTAAGGGATTCGGCCGTGGGCCTGGCTGCCAACTCCAGAGCTTCCTGGATTCTATCCAGTGCAAAGCGGTGCGTGACGATTTCCGTCACGGGAAGTTTCTTACTCAGCACCAGATCCGCGGCTGACTCTTGGATGTCTACCGCTGCACTATAGCTGCCCAGAATTTCCTTTTCGTCGATCCCCACAGCCGCGGCAGGAAACTCGATCTTTGTAACCGGGTCATTTGCCGCGAAGAGCAAGATGCGCCCACCGGGCCGCGCCGTTGCCAAGGCATCCGTTACCACCGACGGATGCGCTACCGCAACAAGCACCGCGTCCGCTCCCCTGCCATCCGTTCGGGCCCGAACCTCTTCTATTAGCTTACCACTGGTTGGGTCAAACGACTCCAGCGCCCCCAGGGAGAGGCTCTTTTCTCGCCTCTGTGGAATTGGATCACTGGTATATAGCTTGGCGCCTTCGAGCTTACTAACCATGAGCAATTGCAGGCCGATCGGGCCACAGCCAAGGATGAGAACCGTCTCGCCCGCAACGATACGCGCCTTCTGAACGGCTTTGACGATGGTGTTGATGGGCTCGATGAAGGTGGCTTCCTCGAAGCTTACGTCGTCGGGGAGCGCCACAATGCCGCGCTCGGCCACCCATGGCAAGGCTTTCACGTACTGGGCAAAGCCGCCTCCGTTTGGGGTGAATCCGGCGGTCAAACCTGTCGTTTTGTATTGCTTGCACTGAGAGAAGAGCCGCTTTTCGCAGTAGAAGCACCGGCCGCAGGGCGTGTGATGAAAGCTCATCACGCGATCGCCTGGAGTCCATTTGTCTACCCCGCGACCGACGGCCACGACTGTGCCCGCGAGTTCATGGCCAAGGATTTGTGGCGGCTCAACGTAGCGCTGAAAGATTTTCTTGATATCAGTGCCGCAGATTCCGCAGGCCGCAACTTTGATGAGTACTTCGCCATCGCCAACTTCGGGCACGGGAACTTCTTCGACGTTAACGACGCCTTTCTCGCGAAAGACACCGGCACGCATCGTTTTCGGAATAGGCCCGATCGAGGTCAGAGTCTCGGATGCGGTTCCGATGCTGCTCATGTCGCAGAGACCTCTTCTATTTTCGGAGGCAAGACGCGCGTCCAGTTTTGCGATATTGCGTAAATGTAGCGATCCAGAAAGTCCGCCAAGGATTTTCCCGCGGCGCGGCTTTGCCGGCCAAATTGAATCAATAAGGGAATGCGGTAAGGACTGAGGCCAACTTCCTTGAGTAGGCCGCCCATTTTCAGATGTCCATGTGAATCGAGAATGCGCCCAAAATCCACGGGCATATCTTCATCAGCGGCGTCGCTGATAGCGCGGACGGTAACTGCGGGGACATTGCATCGCGCTGCTGCAGCTAAAATATAAGTCGACTCCATCTCCACGATACTTCCCTTTCGGCTCAATTCTTCCTTCTCCACGGCGGTCCCTACGATTTTCTCAGAAGTGAGGGAGACATTCACTGCCTTTGCGCCGTAGGTAACGGCAAGATCGAGAAGTGATCGGTCACTTGAGGCTCTGCAATTTTGGTCCAGCGTTTCTGCAGTATGCGCCGCAACGACATCCCCTGGCTTCAAAGTGGAATCAAGCGAGCCAGCAAGCCCAGAGGAAATGCAGACATCATGAATATCTACCGGGATGGACAGCATCGCTTTGGCAGCGTTGTCGCCGCCCATGCCTGTGAGAAGGACAGTCACTTCGTTGGGACCGATGTTGGCTTTGAAAAGATCGAATTCGCGGCGGCGCTCCCAATTCTCGAATTCATAAGGGACAAAGGGATGGCGAGAGGACCATGGCGAGAACTCGGCTTTGATGGCGAAGGTGACTAGGATGTGCATGATGCTTCAAATCTTCTGTAAATCTTTGATGCTGAACGAAAGCTCGTATCTACAATTTTGCTGCCTCAGGAAACAGGAGCGGCCCTTCCAGGGTAAACAACCCCCTCCCCTTTAACCGTTGTCCAAAGCACCGAGCGCGGTAAAAGCCCCCGATTGCGCTTACTCTACGCGGCGGCGCGGAGCATTTTCTTGGCGCGCCCGGGTTTCACATAGCCGTTAGCCTCGTACCAGCGAACAGCGCGTTCCAAGGCTGCGGCGACCGAGCCCGGCTTAAAGCCTAGTTCCCGTTGCGCCCGTTTGCAGTCCACAAACATCACGTGCTGCGCAATCTTCACGCCTTCGATGGGAATTTGCGGCTCTCTTCCGATGAGTCGCGAAAACGCCGTATTCATGTAGGCTACACCCAAAGCCAGCCCGTGAGGAATCTTCAGCGTTGGCGCGGGCAGACCCGTGATTTTCGCCAGCGTGTCCAACATCTGTTTGAGGGTCAAGTTTTCAGCACCGAGCAAGTAGCGCTCTCCCACTTTGCCTTTTTCCGCAACGAGCAAATGCCCCGCTGCGCACTCTTCCGCGCCAACAAAATTCAAGCCAGTCTCGACATATCCCGGCATTTTCCCATTTAGAAAATCGAGGACAATTTTTCCTGTCGGGGTAGGTTTCCAGTCTCCCGGGCCGACCGGAGTAGTGGGCATAGCTACAACGAGCGGCAGTCCTTCTTTCGCCGCGTTCAGTGCTTCGCGCTCAGCCATCCATTTCGAGCGTTTGTAATGCCCGACCATTTCATCGAGGTTGGTGTCCGTAGCTTCCGTTGGTAATTCGGGCCGGTCGACGGCGATTGTGGCCACGGTGCTGGTGTAAATAAATTTTTCTACACCTGCTCGCTTCGCGGCATCGAGCAGATTTTTTGTGCCGCCGACATTCGAATCATAAATATCGCGCGATTTTTTGGCCCACAAGCGATAGTCGGCGGCCACATGAAAAACACATTTCACACCGGCCAAAGCGCGCTCAAGAGAAGCCGCGTCTCGCAGATCGCCAGTTACATATTCAAGGGAAAGATCTCCAACGGCGCGATTAGTGCTCGAAGGACGCATCAAGATGCGGACAGTGTCGCCGCGAGCGACCAGTTGACGCGCAACATGGCTACCCAGAAAGCCCGAAGCTCCTGTGACCAAGGTGGTCATCCGACCTCGGCGCCTTCCTCAAAGTCGCCTGGCTGCGCGTCCTGAATGGGCTGGCGATCAATCTCGCAAGAATTTGCCGAGGCTGCCGACAGCGATGCTGATTCCACCAAGTCCGATAGCATTGCCCAACGACGGCTCAGTAAACGCCGGCGAAGTTGCTTTACCGTCGTCTCTAGCTCGGTCGAAAGAGCCGCGCGCGTGATCAAGAATCCATCGACATCGAGCTGGCAAATCTCCGCGTGAAGTTGCTCTATTTCGCTCGGCGCAGTTTGCGAGTGCAAAACCAGAAGCGCGCAAGTAAAAAACCCTGCCAGCCTTGCCATGCGAATGGCTTCCACTCCGGCCGCAAACGCTCCTTGACGAGCGTTGTGCTGGTCATGCGAAGGCGCGAGGCCATCAAAACGAACGGTGAAGTAAAGACGGTCAGACGGCTGAAATTCATGCAGACGCCGCTTCAACAAGGCCCCAGAAGTCTCCAGGAACACGCTGCGCCCGGAGGTAGCCAGCGCGTTGGTGAAGCGCGCAACTTCGGAAAAACCCAACGGTTCGCCACCGGAAATCCAAAGGATGGGAGAACGATATCGTGAAACGAGGGTTCCGGATTGCGAAGTACTGACATCAGGCTGTTGCGACCTTGCAGAAAAGGAAGCTGAAATCGTTTGGAAGTTAGCGTCAGGGGAAAGCTGTAAAATCGGAGGATAACCTTGCTTCTTGCCAAACGCGCGGGCAGCCAAGGCAAGCGTCAGATCCGCGGTAAGCCGCAGAGAAAACGTCATCGCGGGCTCTAGAACCCGATCCGCAACCGGAATTCTGCTGGTTGGAATTTCAAGGCGCAGTATTCGTGCGGGCCTTGGACCTGATTGCGAAAACGCGCGAGTGCGTAAAGTGGGAAAGAATTGCGGTAAAGGTGATACTTCAAATAGAACACGCCAGGAAATCCGGTGCCAGTAAACTCCGCCTCGCTCCACGAGCCATCCGTATTTTGCTCATGGATGAGATAGGAGACGGCTTTTTGAACTGCGGAATCATTCGGCTGTGCACCAGCAAGCAATCCAATCAGGCCCCATGCCGTTTGTGACGCTGTGCTATTGCCCTGCCCCTTGGTAGTCGGATCGGTGTAGCTCCACAAGGATTCGCCGAAGCTGCCGTCAGCTTTCTGAACGTCGCGTAGCCAACTGACCGCGCGCTGGCAGAATTCCTTGGCTGTAAGCGAAACGGTTTCGAGAGCGCGCAACGCGCCGCTCGTGCCATAGACGTAATTTACGCCCCAGCGACCGAACCACGACCCATCTTCGCACTGATCCCTGAGCAGAAACTTCACACCGCGTTGAATTGCAGGATGCTCTGCTGGCCAGCCGAATCGGCCGAGGCACTCAATGACGCGGGCGGTCACGTCCGCCGTCGATGGATCGATCATCGCGTTGTGATCGGCGAACGGAATGTTGCACAAAAGTTGGCGATCGTTGTCGCGATCGAAGGCTCCCCAACCGCCGTCCTTATTTTGCATGCTGAGCAGCCACTGGATGCCAAGACGGACCGCAGTTTCCATGCGCTCGGGCTCTGGATGCTTTACGCGCTGCAAGGCCATCAAAACGAATGCGGTGTCGTCTACATCAGGAAAAAAATCGTTGCGGAACTCGAACGCCCAGCCTCCAGGTTCGGCATCTTTATTCTTGAACTGCCAATCCCCAGGACCGAGAACCTGCTTCGAGAGCATCCAGTCCGCGGCTTTCACGAGGGCCGGATGATCGGCGGGCAACCCAGCTTCTTCCAAAGAGACCATAGCGATGCATGTATCCCAAACCGGAGAGACGCACGGCTGCATGCGGATGGTGTCGCCCTCTTCCATTTCGAACCGCGAAAATTCGCGTATCTCACGAGAAGTGATCGGATCTTCCGGGCCGTGGCCCAGCGCCATCAACGCGAAAATCGAATTCATCATCGCGGGATAAATTGCCGCCAGACCTTCGCTGCGTTCCATGTGCGCGAGCATCCAGGCCTTCGCTTCACGAAGCGCGCGGTTGCGAAGCGGCTTCCACGGAAGTTTTTCGTAAAGTTTCAAGCCGCGATCGATGGCCAGGAAAACATTGCGCCAGGAGATGAGCTGTTCGCTCCAGTCAAACGCAGCAGCCTTGTGCGAAATATCTTTGAAGAGTTCGTCGACGCGAGCGCGCTCCGGCAAACGCCAATCCGGCCGCAGCGCGGAAAGTATCGCCATGGGAATGACGATGCCGCGCGTCCAGGACGACATCTCATAGATATTGAGATAAAACCATGTAGGCAAAAGCAACAGTTCGGGCGGAATCGAAGGAACAAGCTCCCAGCCGACCGCACCAATCAGCGCGAGATAAAAACGCACGTAAGAATTTGTGAGTTCGAGGCCGCCAAGACGGTGCACCGTTTCGCGTGCTTGGGTCATGTGCGGCAAAGCAGTGTCATCGCCGGCAAGTTTTAGCGCGAAATACGCCTTGCACGTTGCATTGAGATCGGAGGGCCCGCCGGGGAAAATATTCCAGCCGCCGTCAGGCAATTGGCGTCTCCGAACATAGTTTGCGAGCTTAGCGATGCGAACGGGATCGGCCTTGCCGAGAACGTAGAGGTAATAAATGTAATCGGATTCGAGGGTAGTATCGGCTTCGAGTTCGCCAAGCCAATAGCCTTCTTCAGCTTGCAGAGACAGCAGATGATTTGCGCCGTTCTCGATGGCTTGTTCGAGCGAGCCAGACAGGTCTTTCTCTTGCCAAAGAGGCGGTATGGACGGGGCAGGTCTATCCAGTCCTATGCGTGTACCTGTTGCCAAAACTAGTCCCCCAAGTAAAGTCTACTGAATTGCGGGCGAATAGAATTCAGCCAATTCCGGCTAATCCGACCTAACTGCTGTGTTCCGAGCCACTTCCCACAACTTCCGGTACGAGCGCCGAACCCTTTTAAGACCGAGTAACACCAGTACCAGTCAATTATCGCCCTCTTGCACCACTGGGTCAACTTCTAAGATGCGTGGGGGTTTCCTAATCGTTGTCAATTTTTATCAGATCGCGATACTTGGCGGGGACTGCAACACCCGCTCGATAAGCACGTGCAAGGGCTCGGGCAGAGCTTCTCCCTCGTGCTGAGAGACGGAGGGTTTGGTGCGCAAAAGATTGGCGGGGAGCTTGATCCAGGATGGAGTGGCGGCAGGGTCGTCCATCAAGCCGCGAAGAATCAGCGCGTCGGCGCGGTCGAGCGCGACGCGAGCCGAGTCTTTGAAGTCTTCCCGGGCGGGATCGATCACCGCGAAATAGAGGCTCGGTTTCAGAAATTGCATGAGCGAATTGCTCTCGAGGATTAGCGGAGGAGAATCTTCTTCAGGCTCCGCGACTGATTCTTTGAGAGCATCACGCAACAGCGGCAAGCCTTCGGCCAGAAAACCTTGCTTAGTTCTAAGCCAGAACGAGCGCTTCGCGCCAGCCGCTAAAAATCTGGCGCTGTCCGTTCCTGACTGCGGATGCGCTTCCCATTCGATGGCGCAAATGTGTTCGTCGGGGGCGCAGTCGCAATCGCTGCCGTTCTGCGCGCAGACGCCGTGGCCGTATTGCGTTATTTTGCCCGCAATCCAGTTAGCCTGCGGAAAAGTACTGATGATATCGCACACCAATTGCGTTTTGCCGATGCTGCGCGTGTGGCCGCCAACTACGATCACGCGCCAGTGTGGAGTGGCGCTCACTTCACTTCCCTTCCAGCTTCGCTTCGAGTTTGGCTTCTAATTCTTTGATGCGCGCGGCCAGTTCGGGTAGACGCGCTTGCCAGGCGAATTGTTCTTTGAACTTTTCGAGTGAGCGGGCTGGAGTTCCCCAAACGGTCTGTCCGCTGCGTATCGTTTTACCTCCGAGTACGCCGGATTGGCCGCCAATCACAGCACCATCTTCCAAGTAGCATTGCTCTCCAAAACCGGCTTGGCCGCCGACGACCACATGTTTGCCGAAATCGCAGGAGCCAGAAAGACCGACTTGCGCAGCCATCACCGTGTGCGCGCCTATCTGGCAGTTGTGGCCGATGTGTACGAGATTATCGAGCTTAACGCCCTCGGCGATGCGCGTATCGTCGAGCGAGCCGCGATCGATGGTCGTGTTCGCGCCGATCTCCACATCGTCAGCAATCTCCACGATGCCGACTTGCGGAAATTTCCAGTAGCGCCCTTCGCCTTGCGCGTAGCCAAATCCGTCCGCACCGACGACCGCGCCGGAATGAATTTCCACGCGATGCCCAAGGCGAGTGCCCGCGTAAAGAGTCACGCGCGGGTGAATGCGGCAGTATTCGCCAATCCAGCAGCCCGCGCCGACCACGCTGTGCGCGCCAATTTGTGTTCCTTCGCCCACGTGAGCATCTTCACCAATCACCGCAAACGGCCCGATACCCGCGCCTGGAGCGACTCTCGCGAGAGGCGCGACTATCGCGGTGGGATGAATTCCTCTGGCAATAGGAGATTTTCCGAGGATTAAGGCGGCTGCTTTCGCAAACGCAACCTTCGACTGCGAACTTCGCAGAACGGTCTTCCCGAGCAGCGCAATATTTTCCGTGGCAATTACGCATAGCGCGGCCGAAGCCCCAGCGCGATCCGCATGCTTTGCTTTTTCGACGTAGATGAGATCGTGAGGGCCGGCGCGTTCGGGCGCTGCAACTCCGCGCAACTCGATACCGCCGTCGCCTTCTAGCTTCGCGCCAACTGCTTCCGCCAACGACTTCGCCGTTTGCATCATCGAAGACCTCTCTCAAAAATCATACAGCGCGGGCTCCCCTTTGGGCCGTGTCTTCCAGCGCTTGTGAACCCAAACCCATTGGTCGGGATGTTTGCGAATAATCTCTTCGATTACTTTGGCAAACCGCCGTGTATTTTCAAAGACATCGCGCTCGGTATCGCCGGTGCGAATCAATTCCACGGGAGGTTCGAACCGCAATCGATATTTTTGGAGGCTCTCGTCCCAGTAAGCGTATCCCGGCACGACAGCCGCACCAGTGTGCAGAGCCACACGCGCGAGGCCCGTTGTTGTACACGCGGATTTGCCAAAGAAATCGACAAAGACACCTTCCGCCGGCAGCGTGTTTTGGTCCGCGAGAATACCGATGGTTCCCGAATCTTTCAGAATCTTCAGCATGACGCGCGCGGATTCATTTTTGAAGATGGGCCGGTTGCCCGAGGCGCAGCGGTATTGATTGACCAGCGCGTCGAGGCGCTTGTTGTCGAGAGGGCGCGCCATGTAATGCAGCGGATAGCCGTAGTGCGCATGCGCGAAGGAGGAGAGTTCCCAAGCGCCGATGTGGCCCGTCAAATAGAGGACCCCCTTACCGCGCTGCTGCCCTTCCAGAAAGTTTTCGTGCCCCTCGAGAATCACAACGTCTTCAATGTTTTCTTTCGTGAGTCGCGGCAATCGCGCAAATTCCGCGGCCATCCAGCCTAGATTGCGTACCATTCTGCGCGTCACGTCTTTGCGTTGCGCGTGGGTCCAATCCGGAAAGGCAAGCCGCAGATTAAACTCCGCCGTCTTCCGCAGTCTTGGCTGCAAGGCAAAGAGCAGACTTGTGACGGAGGCCGCGAAGCCACGCGCAAGACCCCGCGGGAGGGCGCCGAGCATTTTCAGGATCAGCCAAACGGGGGCGTATTCGAGCCATTCTTTCATAGGTTGCCAAACCGACCGCGAGCGGGCGACGCGCGACAGTATGCAAGAGGTGCCCGCTTCGAAGATAGAGTTTCAATGCTAGACTTTCCCATCCGTGAGCGAATCGCCTACTGCCATCACTGAGAAACCGCAGTCCAGCCCTGTAGCCCGCATCGGCTGGGCCGTTCTAATCGTAGCAACGCTGTACGTCTGTTACTTCAGCCACCTGGGAGCGATTGGATTTGTCGGCCCCGACGAACCGCGCTACGCGTGGATTGCGCGCGACATGGTCGAAACAGGCGATTGGGTTACTCCTCGACTATACGGGAAGCCGTGGTTTGAGAAGCCTCCGCTCTTTTATTGGGGCGCGGCCCTTTCCTTCAAACTCTTCGGTGTGAGCGAAGCCGCAGCGCGCTTACCGAGCGCGATTTCCGCTTTGCTGGCGACGCTCGCCCTGGCGTGGCTGGCATTGCGTCTCTACGGAGCAGAAACTGCGCGCTGGCTATTACTGCTCCTCCCCACAACCGTCGGCATGATCGGCTTCTCGCACGCCGCCGCCACCGACATGCCTTTCAGCGGCATGCTCACAATTGCCATGGTCTGCGCCGCCGTCGTCCTCGGTCTCACCCGCAACGAAAACTCTCCGATACTCCCACGAACGCCATGGCTCGCCCTAATCCTGTTCGGCTTTTTCCTAGGCTTAGCTGTTCTAGCGAAAGGACCCGCCGCAATCATTCTCAGCGGCGGCGCAGTTTTCTTCTGGGCACTCTTCACAAAACGCTGGCGCGATGCCTTCCGCCTTTTTCATCCAGCAGCCATCGCCGCTTTCTGCCTCACCGCCCTTCCCTGGTACATCCTCTGCGCCCGCCGCAATCCCGATTTCTTCCGCATTTTCATCATCGAACACAATTTCAAACGTTTCCTTACTCCAGAATTCCAGCACATCCAGCCGTTCTGGTATTACGGTCCGATTCTGTTGCTTGGTCTATTTCCGTGGGTGGGAATGACCTTCAGCGCCGTCTTGAATAGCCTTCGACAGAAATTTGAAATGAAGTTGGACTCAACCACTCTTTTCTTTATTACATTCAGCGTGTTTCCAGTCGTTTTCTTTTCAATTTCTAAATCGAAACTGCCTGGCTATGTCTTGCCTGCAATTCCCGCATTCGTTTTCCTTACCGCCTATGCGCTCGCAACCGCGTTTCGGATGAAAAGGATTCCCGTTCCAGCAGGCTTCGCCGTGCTCGCCTTGACGCCCGTCTCACTGATGGCGACGATCGGCCTCAGCATTTATTTTCTGCGGAAACCGGAACCTCTGCATCCATTTGCAGTCTCTCTTTGTCTCTTGTCCTTTCTCGCGGTCAGCACAGCTCTCGTATTCGCGTTCAGTCGAATGCATAGAGCGACGCTAGTGGCGGGAATCCTGGCTTGGGTCTGTTTCGTTGGTCTTACAAATCATTTCGCGATGCCTTGGCTGGATCTCCAGGTCTCCGCTCGTCCGATTGCCCGGAGTATCCTCCACAATCCGGAAATGTCGAGCGGCGTCAAGGTATTCCAAGTCCAAAGAGGCCGGCAATACGCATTGAATTTTTACTTGGACCGTGAACTGAAAGAATGGAGTCCTTCAGAGGCCGAGGACCAGTACGTACTTTCTTCCGTGAGAGGGATCTTGGAGCTACGGGAGAAGCGAATTCTCTACCAACTCGTGGATGACACTTGTATGGACGTCATTCTTGTTCGAGTAAGGCCAACGCTGGCTGGTCACCAGGAGAGAGTGTCGTCAAGGATTATCAAGCGGTCTCCGGACGGCGGTGAAAAGCCGAAGGCTTACCGCGCTGGCGTACCCGTCGCGGGCAACCGGAGTAAGAAGAAGCTCACCACGCGATTCTCGTAATCGCGCTTATCCGCGTCATCCATAGACACAAAATTGCCATGTGGAATGATGATCTGATCGCGCGGCTCTGGCGCCTTCACAAACATCTGTCGCGTAATTTCGGCAAGTTCGGGGTCGTCGGAAGGCTCGATGAACAGTTTCGGCACGCCCGCCAGCGTGTTCAACTTTTTCGAGAGCGGCGGATCTTCGCGATACTTGTAATTCAACCACGTAAAACTGAATGCCGCTGAGCGCGCCATCAATGGAAATCCGCCGAGGCCGGTGCGCTCCACGCCTATTTTCACCATCTGTTGCGGTTCGTCGTAGACCGAGTCCAGCACGATAGCCTTGATGCGATGGTCGTTTTCCGCTTCGCGCAAGGCAGCGTAAGCTCCCAAATTGTAGCCCCACAATCCAATTCTGCCGGGATCGACGTCTTTGCGCGCCGCCACTGTGTCCACAGCCGCGCGCACTTCGTCTGCTTCGCGATAGCCAAATGTGGTGATTCCTTGATTGCCGCCGTGCGCCGCGAAGTCAAAAACAAACACGTTGTACTGGTGATCCTGCAAAGCCGAGACTAGCGTCAGCAGCTCGCCGCGGCTCGATCCGTAGCCGTGGCACAGAATAATCGTCGGCGCTCCCCGCAATCCGGGAAAGAACCAGCCATGCCGGACACCAATTTCCGGTACCGTAAAATCCACGAGATCCGGTTTCCCCGGAAAGCTCTCCATATCTATTTCGCTGCTGGTGCGCTGTGGCTTGACAATCCTATAGACGAGAAATCCCGCAATGGCGACAGTCGCGAGTACGGCAAAGAAAACCAGCGCCAGCACAGCCGTCACCAGTTTCATATACCACTTGGTTGGATAGCGTAATTCGTAGAGGATCGACATTCTTTGTCTGCGTACTGCTGCGGCCAGCGCCGCCGATTTTCACTCCCTACAAAATAAGTACGATATTCGCGATGTTAGCACACCTCTTCCGCATCATTTCCGGAAGCCTGCGCCCGTTGTGTCCGAATTGTATCGTCGCGCCGGCCCCGCTTGTTTGTGCGGGCGCCGATTCGGCTATCATAGAGCCAGCGGCCAGGGGCCGCGGGGGCAGTCCTCTTTATCCATGAATATTGTCGACTTGCGCCAGACGACCGTCCGCCAACTCGAGCCGCTCCTTGATGAGGAAGCGCGGCACTGGCGCGACGAACTTCATTGGGATTACCGTGGCGCTCTGGAATTGATCAAACGATTCCTGGACGCACACGCCCTCGCCGGCTGTGTAGCTTTCGAAAATGGCAACGCCGCGGGCTACTCCTTTTACGTCCTCGAAGACCAAAAGGGCCTGATCGGTGGCCTTTATGTTTCCGCAAAATTTTCACAAGCCACCATTGGGCAGCGTCTTCTCGACGAAATGCTCTTCTCCATGCGCGCGATTCCGCAGCTTTCGCGCATTGAAGCACAGCTCATGCCCTTCAGCGGACCAGTGGAAGTTCCGCTCAGTGAACAAGGCTTTCGCCTTTATTCCCGCCAATTTATGCTGCAGGATCTGCAGAAACTGCCCGAAGGCAAGGCCGGAGCCTCCGCCGGGATGCGCCTGGACCGCTGGAATGACCGCTACTTCGAGCCCTGCGCCAAGCTGATTTATCTCGCCTACGCGAATCACATCGACGGCGAAATCAACGATCAATATCGCAGCCGCTCCGGCGCACTGAAGTTTTTGAAGAACATCATCCTACTGCCCGGCTGCGGCCATTTCGTGGCTGGAGCTTCTTTCGTGCTTCGCGAGCCGGGCAGCGACGAACTGGTTGCAGCAGTCCTAACCAGCGAAGTCTCGCCAGGAGTCGGCCATACGACGCAAATCTGCGTGCTCCCTGGTTATCAGGGGCATGGCATCGGCCGCATGCTCATGCAGACCTCCGCCGAAACTCTTCGCAGTATGAAATTTAAGGAATTAACGCTGACAGTCACTTCAGAAAACTACGGCGCCGTTCAGCTTTATGAAAAGCTGGGATTCACGACCATTCGAACCTTCACCGCCGGCGTCTGGCCTCGCTGAAAATATTCTAAACACAAGATAGTGTGTCGATTGAAATCCAACCGCCCTTTCCGGCGCGAAAACTGCCGGGCCAAGAAAACACTTCATCAGAGATAATCTAGTTATGGAAAGAACGGGCACTGGATCGAGATTAATCATCGTGTGCGGCTTGCCGGGCTCGGGAAAGATCACGCTTGCCAAGGAGCTCGAAAGCAAGCTCCATGCCGTCCGCTTTTCTCCCGATGAGTGGATGGATGCTCTTTCACTAAGCCTCTGGGAAGAAGAACACCGCGGCAAAATCGAGGCGCTGCAGTGGAAGTTAGCTCAGGAACTCCTCGCGCATGGTCTTACCGTAATCATCGAATGGGGCACATGGGGAAGGACCGAGCGGGATACCTTGCGGCTCGGCGCACGAGCACTTGGGGCCGCCGTTGAGTTGCACCACGTCACTGCGCCTGCGGATGTCCTGTTCGATAGGATTCAGCGCCGCGGCAGAGAGAAGCCACCCATACAGCGAGACAAACTGTCCAGATGGTTCGAGATATTCCAAGTACCGACGCCCGAGGAAATGGCCCTCTTCGACGAGCCTCTAATTGCAGTCCCCGCCTTCGGTCTAAGCTGAGCCATCACCGAAATCGCGGTTACTTCTTGCCGCGGTCCTTCAATAAATTCTTCAACTCGGACATGAATTCCTGCACATCCTTGAAATCCATATACACCGACGCAAACCGCACATACGCCACCTTATCGAGCTTTTTCAGCCGGTGCATGATCATCTCGCCGATTTCCGTTGTAGTGAGCTCGCGCTCCGTGGCTTCGTGAACCACGCTTTCGATCTCATCAACGATACCCTCGAGCTTAGGCGTAGCCACGGGCCGCTTCTCGCAAGCCTTCAACAATCCCTGCAAAATCTTTTGCCGTTCGAAGCGCTCGCGCCGTCCATCCTTCTTGATCACCATGTACGGAATTTCGTCGATGCGCTCATAGGTGGTAAACCGCCGGCTGCACTTGAGGCACTCTCGTCGCCGCCGAATCGTATCTCCAGCGCGGCCCTCGCGCGAGTCAATCACTTTATCGTCCAGATGCGCGCAGAACGGACACTTCACTCAGTCTCTCCAGTGGGCGAGCTCTCCAGTGACTTACGCTCTGCCATCTCTTTCAACTTCGTCAACGAAAGTCCTTGGTGCAGCAATATCGGCAATCCAATCACCGCAACCGCGGCAAAACTTATGAGCCAAATTACAATGGCGATTGCCGTAGCAAGCTCAGGTTCTATCCCAAATACCTTTGTAAACACGAGAATAGACGCCAACTGCGAACCGCCGCCAATTCCCGGTAACTGCACGATCGAGCCTACCAGCGAGAATGCCATCACCAGCATCGCGTCGCCTATCCTGAAATCCGCCAGGCTCCCGCCGAAGGCTCGTATCACCCACAAATATACGAACAAAACGAGAACCCAGTGTAGCGCGGAGTATATCGTGGCCAACGCCAAGTCGCCCCAGGTCCGAATCGTTTGCACGCCCCGAGCGAATCCCATCAGAATTCGCGCGACGCGAGCCTTCCAGTTATGTGCACTAAGCCATGGCGCTAGGCGACGTTCTAGTAAAGCCGTCCCGCGAACCCGAAGGAATACAAGGAAACCAATTGCGCCCGCGACGCCGATGCCAAGAAGCGCACCAGCTGCTTGGAACGCAGGCACGAATTTCCCGGCCGTTTCACTAGACTCGCTGCCCGATTTGATCAGCAACAACGCCAACGCCGCGATAACTAAAGTGCTTGCCGTATCGAAGATCCGCTCCACCAAATAGATCCCGAACAGGTCCGCGACAGGTAACTTTTCCTTTCGGGCGAGGAGCAGGATGCGGACTGGCTCTCCAGGCCGCCCGAGCGCAAGGACCGCAGCAAAACCAGCAAGCGTCATAGCATAAATCTGCCAGAAGCGAGATGGTCCTAAATTTCGCTGCAGCACCTGCCATCTCAGCGCGCGAATGGCGTAGCACGCGTAGATGGAGACGGTCGATAGTGCGAGCAGTGCGGGATTGGCGCGGCGAACAGCTTTGAGCAGGTTTGCAAAGAAATCCCCCGAATGAAGAAGGCCGCTCGACCGATAGATGACGAAACCAATTACCGCTACCGCAATCAGAATGTAAAGTAGCTTCCTCGACGATGAACGCATGCGCTTGTCAGACTAACGGTCGCGCACACGACGCGTCAAGGCGGGTCACAGACCTACTAACTCACATTGTGAAGTTCGACGTAGATAGGCCAGCGAATTCGAATTCTCTTCCTACCACATTTCCTTACCGACTGGCTCTCCCCAATCGGTCCTGGCATGAAGATTTTCAGGTGTGATACGCGAAACTAACTCTTCCAGCGTGGGATTCCTTTCCGTACTTCGAAGGCTCGCTCCGCCTCGTCTGACCGCATCCAGTTCCTGGACGTCTCCGGTTTTCAGCTTCGATACGAAATTAAAGATCCTGATGACGAAGGTCAAAAACATGATTCGCATGGTTCTCCGCTGCCTTTTAAGTTCTGTAAATGCGTTCTAAGTCGAATCCTGGCGGATCGCTTGAGTGGTCAAAAGTGATTTTGAAATGCTCGAAAAAACCACTTCGCCCCAGCAACCCAGCCAAGGGCAGTTGCTCGGTGAACCCTGCCCGAATCTTGAACATGTTTCCCAGAAAGTGCAAAGACACGACGTGACGATAGATCCTCGTTGGCGTTCCAGAAACGCCCATCGTTTCGTCGAGCTCGCCACTCTCGATGTCTAGTCCTATGTCTTCGCCTACAGCTGAGTGGAACAGACAGAACGAAGATCCAGAATCAATAACTGCCTCGAACACGCTGCCAGGTGAGGAGCGTTTTGCGGGATTGGAAATCTGAATTGGTACTGATGCGACCCAGTCTTCTGTGCCTTCATAGGTCGGGTACGTTTTGTAGGTAAATCGCACGCTGCGCTACAATGTAAACGGCAGCCAGACTTTTGGGGTTTTAAGTATAACCGAATCCTTATCGCCAGCTTCTTTGAGGAGTTTCGCAACTTCCGTAAATGTCGCGCCGCTCGCGGTAATGTGAGTTTCATCTTTCGATAATGCGACCCAGGAGTCCAGTGGGGCAGCTCGCAGGACTTCCCCGCGGGTCGTCTTTTTTAGAATTGTTGCCATTGCATCTTCTCCAAGCACTCCTCGCTGCGGAATACCGTGGGACAATTTCTAGGATGTCAAACTCCGTTATAACAATCAACCAGCACTTTCGGCACTTCAACAGCCTATTTACCGGGCCTGCCCTTGTGCTAAGCCCAAAACCCCGAGTAAGATGCCCTCACTCGCGGTCGGTCGCCCGGGCCAGAACTAAAGGGAACTTTTCGAGAGCAGTTTGCGTTCCATAGTTGCAGGCCGAAGTTGGCTCCATGCAACTTCTGGGGCAGACTGGTCACCGTAGCGGGTTTCGAGGCTGATGATACGTTGGAGCAGGACGCCCAACTGGTCCAGCAATGCCTCCAGGGCGACGGTTCGGCCTGGGAGGAACTTGTGCGCCGTCATACGCGCCGCATCTTCAACATTTGCTACAGGTTTACCGGCAATAGCACGGAAGCCGAAGACCTGTCGCAAGAGGTTTTCCTCCGGGTGTATAAAACAATTGGGAGCTATCGTTCCGCCTATGGCGGCTTTGCCACTTGGATGACCAGCGTGACGCGCAACCTTCTTATCGACCACTACCGGCGCACCAAGCGCGACCGCATCACGGATTCGCTCGACGATGCCATGCCGGTGGTTGAAAACAAAGAATCCGCGGGACGCCGGCCCGATCAGCAATTGCTGCTTGGCGAACTCAGTGCCCAGGTCCAGACCGCGCTGACCAAGCTTTCGCCGGAACTTCGCGAAGCCGTCATCCTGCGCGATTTGCAACAGCTCGACTACAATGAGATTCGGACAGTTTTGGATGTACCCGAAGGTACCGTGAAATCTAGAATCAACCGCGGACGAATCGAACTCGCGCGTATCTTGCAACAAATGGGAGTGCGCCCGTCATGATTCGTTCATCTAAATGGGAATTTACTTGGGACCCCGCGCGGAGCATGTCATGACTTGGACTTGCGAAAATATCGAAGCACGCCTTAGCGACTATCTCGACGGATTGCTTAGCCCGGACGAGCGCCGCGAATTCGACATCCACGCGAACTCCTGCGAAAACTGCGCTCAATTGGTCGCCAGCCTGTCTCATATGCTGAGTGGCCTGCACTCGATGGAGCAAATCGATGCACCACCGCAGTTGGTCTACTCCATACTGAATGCGACTCTCGGCCCGCGCGAAGCCAAAAAAGGCTGGCGCGGCGCTTTTGGCTGGCTGAGTGGTCTGGCTTCCCCCCGATTCGCATACAGTGCCGTCTCGGTCGCTGCCACCCTGCTGATTCTTCTCATGGCATCCGGCATCTCGCTGCGCAAACCCAAGCTTGCAGATCTTGCTCCCTCCAACGTTTATCGCAATATAGACGGTCAAGCGCACCGCGCCTATGCACGCACTACGAAATTTGTCAGCGATCTTCGCGTCGTTTACGAAATTCAATCTCGCTTGAACAAAGACAACGAACTTCCCACGACGCCAGAGAGCACCGTCCCGCAATCTGCGCCTGGAAAGACTCCGGGCAGCACCGACGGCTCTAAGCCAGCGACTCCGCGCCAGCAAAATCGTGCCAATGGTATCGGCAGAGAGCTTGAAATCCTCGCAGCGGAAGTTCCGGTCGTTAGTGGCAATCTATGCAGCCCGTTGCTCGGAAGGAGAATTCCATGAAGTGTGCCGTCCATCCTGATGTGGACGCAACCGGCTACTGCCGCAATTGCGGCAAGCCCATGTGCCCAGCGTGTATCCGGCCGGTGCGCGATGTTCTCTATTGCGAGGATTGCCTGGCCACGATTCTGGGTCATCCCGCGCCGCCCGCAGTTCAGCCCACAGCGACGTCTGTTCCAAACGGAGTTCCATTCCAAGCTCCCATTGCAGCCGTGCCTCCTGTTCTTCCACCCGGAGTCGGACCCAACCCCGTCTTGGCTTTCTTCTTGGGATTCTTGCCGGGCCTCGGCGCCTTCTACAACGAGCAGTACGGCAAAGGCATGATTCACCTCGCCATTTTTCTTCTCCTGTTCATCACCGGCGTAAACGGACTCGACAACGGCGGCGCAGAAGCCGCTCTATGGATTTGCGTCGCCGCGCTCTGGGTTTACATGCCTATCGATGCTCTTCGCACCGCGCAAGCCAAGCGCGCTGGTTTACCCTTATCGGACCCGCTCGATAATTTCAGCAAGCAAAAACCCATTGGTCCAATCATATTGATTGGTGTCGGCATCCTGCTCTTGCTCAACAATTTTGAATGGTTTCAGTGGTACCGCATAACTCGGTTCTGGCCCCTCATTCTCATTGGTGTAGGAATTTTGATGTTTCGGAATCGCATCGACCGCCGGCCGTAGGAGGCTCCTTCGGGAGGTTGAACATAGATGAGCGATCGCATTCGTTGTACCTGCCAGCGTTGCAGCATCCGCGGCCTCATGGGTCCTGTCGTTGTTGTTACCGTGGGCGTACTTTTTCTTCTGGCGGAAATGCGCGGCGGCTACTTCGACTTCGGTAACACCTACCCAGTCATCCTCATCGTAATTGGGTTAATCAGTCTCGCCTCGGCTATGGCTTCTTCCGAAGGCCATGTCTCCGCAACGCCACCCATGCCGTCGGCGATCCCCCCTGTTCCGGGCGTGCCTCCCGCCTCATCGACCGGCACCCCCACTTCTTATCCGGGACAAGGTCAATAAATCGATATGGCCCTTAGCCGGCATCGCACCAGCGGAATCTTCCCAGGTCTCGTTCTGATAACCGTCGGCGCACTCCTCCTACTCCACAACTACCGCGGCTTGGAACTGGGAGACGTCCTGCTGCGATGGTGGCCTCTCGCGCTTATCTTCCTCGGCTTAATCAAGATTTATGACAGGACCGTCGCCAGTCGTTCCGACGATCCCGGCGCTGCTCGTATCACCGGTGGCGAAATCCTGCTGGTGGTTGGCATGCTTGTGCTTTTGAGCTGTGTCGTCGCCGTCGACTACGGCAGGCGCGCCATCGGCGGAAAACTTCCCATTGAGATTTCGGGCGACTCTTACCCATTCGACTTGGATGTCGCTCCGAAGCCTGTCCCTGAAAATGCCCGCATCACTGTCCGCGGCGGTCGCGGCGATATTATCGTGCGCGCCACAGATGTTCCGGAAATCCGCGTTGCCGGCAAGAAAAACGTCCACGCCTGGAGCGAAAACGACGCTGCCCGCCGCGCTGGCCCCGTTTCCGTCGAGATAGTTCACAATGGTGATGGTTACGAAATTCATCCGACCGGCGCCAGCGCAAGCGATTCTCGCATCACCGTGGACATGGAAATCCAGGTCCCGAAGAAGGCCTCAGTTACCGTCCGAAACGAAAAGGGAGACATCACCGTTTCCGACATGGCCACGCCCGTCTCCATAACCAGCGCGAACGGCGACGTGGAAGTCCGGGACACCGCCAGCGACGTGAATATCGAAATGCACAAGGGCGATGTCAAAGTTTCCGACACCAAGGGCGACATCAAGATCTCCGGGAAAGGCACGCAAGTCGACGTCGCGTCAGCCACCGGCAGCTTTACACTCGACGGCGAATTCTACGGTCCCATCCGCGCTGACAAAGTCGCCAAAGGTCTTCGCTTCATCTCTCAGCGCACCGATCTCACGCTTACCTCGCTCACCGGCCACATGGAGGTCAGCTCAGGCAATCTGGAAATAGTAGACGCGCCGGGAGACATCACGCTGCGCACGAACCGCTATTCCGTAACTATCGAAAACGCCACCGGCAAAGTAAAGGTCGACAACCGCGATGGCGACGTCGAGTTGCGCTTCTCTACCCCGCCGAAGGCAGATATCGACGCCACCAACACAAATGCCAGCATCTCGCTGACTCTTCCCGAATCTGCGAGCTTCAACATCGTCGCCGATTGCCACTCTTGCGATATTGATTCTGAATTTTCCGCGGACACTCTGAAGAAAACCTCGGTGGAATCCGGCGATTCCCATCTCGAAGGAAAATACGGCTCCGCCCGCGGCCCCAAAATCACCCTAAAAACCAGCTACGGCACGCTCTCCATCAAAAAAACGAGCTAGCCGTCCGCTTTTCTTTTGTGGCACAGCCAATCTTGGCTGTGCGTTTTCCATAACCATCAGGTCGTAACTCAAATACAGAATTGCCCAAGCCAATACCAATCTATCTTTCCGCCAACCGATTCAAATCCTCAAAAAAGCTCGGATAAGAAACGCCCGCGCAATCTGCATCGCGAATCACGGTTTCTCCCTCTGCAGCAAGCCCGGCCACCGCAAACGCCATCGCAATCCGGTGATCCCCATGCGGCTCGATCTCCGCGCCGTGCACTTTCCCCGCACGCCGCCCTTCCACTTTCAATCCATCCGGCCGCTCTTCGACAGTCGCGCCCATCCGCCGCAAATTTTCAACGAGCACAGCGATGCGGTCGCTCTCTTTCACGCGCAGTTCGCCCGCGTTGCGTATCTCAATCCCCTCTTCCGTAAACGGTCCCAGCGCAGCAAGCATCGGCAACTCGTCAATGACCAAAGGGATCGTCTCGCCCTCAATCACTCCACCTTTGAGCGAAGCACCCTTCACAGCAAGGTTGCCAATGATCTCTCCGTGCGAACTCTTCAACGAAAGCATCTGAATAGAAGCTCCCATCCCCGCAAATAAATCTAAAATCGCCGTCCGCGTCGGGTTCAACCCAACGTTGTGAATCGCGATATTTGAATCCCCCAGTAACGATGCCGCCGCGATAAAAAACACCGCCGAGGAAATATCGCCCGGCACGTCCAAAGATTTTCCCACCAGCTTTCCCGCTCCGTTGACGCCGAAGATTCCGTGGATCTTTGTTGTCCGCCCGTGCCGTTCAACGCTCGCGCCAAACTCTTCGAGCGCCAGCTCCGTGTGGTCGCGCGTCCCAGCGGGCTCCGTCACACGAGTCACGCCTTCCGCGTAAAGTCCCGCGAGTAAAACCGCCGATTTGACCTGCGCGCTGGCCATCGGCATTTGGTAATCGATCGCATGCAATCGCGTGCCTTTTATTTCCAGCGGCGCAAAATTATCGTCCTTCGCGCGAATGTCCGCCCCCATCTCGCGTAACGGTCCTACAACTCGTTTCATTGGCCGCTTCTGCAGCGAACTGTCTCCCGTAAGTTTCGTAGTGAATTCTTGTCCCGCCAAGATTCCCGTGAGCAGCCGCATCGTCGTCCCAGAATTCCCGGCGTCCAGCGCGCGCCAACTGCTCTTCAAACCGCGCGGCCCGCGGCCCGTAACACGCACCACATCCTTCTCGACTTTCACGTCCGCGCCCAGCGCACTCATGCAGCCGAGAGTGCTATGGCAATCCGCCGCCGCCGAAAAGTTCCGCAGCTCGCTAGTCCCTTCCGCCAAACCCGCGAGCATTGCGTAGCGATGCGAAATCGATTTGTCTCCCGGGGGCTGCACGCCACCCGTCAAGTGTTTTGCAGGTTGAACAGTTTGTTTTTTCACGCGAAGATTTTAGCACGCCCGACAGGATCGACTCGAAACAGTGTCCACTCATCATTCAGCGTCACTCTCCAGTTCGTCTTTTCCTTTACTTCCTTTACTTCCTTCACTTCCTTTACTTCCTTTACCTACTGTCCCTCCGTACAGTTTTTTCCCATGCACCAAGCAGCGCCTTCGCTGATATTTCCATCCAACTCCTTGCGTATTATTAAGTGAGGAGAATCGTAATGTCAGCGCGTAGAACGTTGCTTCATCTTGCCGCAAAAACCGGCATGCTCTTCGGAGCCATCTTTGTAGTCACCGTGCTGCTGGTCGCCACGCCCGGCCACCACGCGCCCAGCACGCAGAATCCCGCCGCGCAGGAATCCGCCACTCCGCAATCCAAAGCCATGCCCGGAATGGACATGGGCGATGAAAAAGCCACCGAAAAGGCCGCCGTCCAAGACATGACGCCCGGCCATAACGACGCGCACAGCCATCACATGTACATGACGAGCATGCGCACACAAACTCCCGAGGATATTCAGCGCGCCAATGAAGTCGCTACCCAGCTTCGCGCTGGCATCGGGAAATACAAGGACTATCACGTCGCTCTCGCTGACGGCTTCAAAATCTTCCTGCCAAATGTTCCGCAACCCGAATATCACTTCACCAGCTATCGCAACGGTTTTCTCGAATCTCTAACCTTCGATCCCGCGCGTCCCACTTCTCTTCTCTACAAAAAAACGCCCACCGGCTACGAACTCGTCGGCGCCATGTACACGATGCCCAAGCGCGCGACAGAAGATCAGCTCAACGAGCGAGTTCCTCTAAGCGTCGCCATGTGGCACCTGCACACAAATCTTTGCTTGCCTCCACTAGGCCAACTCAGCTCCGCCGACTGGACTAAGTTTGGCCTCAAAGGCTCCATCATCACCGAAGACGCCTGCTCCGAAGCCGGCGGCCGCTTCCACCCTGTAGTCTTTGGCTGGATGACTCACGTCTATCCCTATAAAGAAGGCCTAGACAACATCTACGCCATGCACCACATGGATTAAGTTGGTCGCGCTACTGATTTACTCCAAACTTCCATCGGTCCGTAGGGGCACGACATGTCGTGCCCTCTTTCTTTTTTCTCTCACGCATTACTATTCCGCGTGAATGACTCGCCGTCCTTCAATACAGAATGGAAGGCAAATAGGCGCCTGCGGGTTTGTTGTAGAGTCCCATCGTCATCAACATCATTGGCTGCACGACCCGGAGCCCACTCTCGAGGCACCAACGAAACAATTCTGCATTGCGGCTAGGGACAAGAATGCCCGGCCCTTGAAAACCCGCCGCTGAGGCAATCAGACCCTTCAAATCTTCGTTCGTTTCGCCAACCGCGTGCCCGGAAAACGCCATCGAAGAGGCATACGCCGTCACGCGTCCATCGCGCTCGGCGACAGTTGCCGAGCCATGCTGAATCTCGTCCTGCAACTCGCCTCCACGGTCGTGGCCGTGAACTCTCAAACATAAATCATTGCAAGCTGCGAGGTCTCCAGCCACTGCAGGCCGAACCGAATACCCCGGCAGGATTTTCTTAATCGCTGGCCCCTGCATACAAGAAAGCGGCTCGCGCACAACGAAACCGAGCTTCGCATACAGCGACAGCGACCGATTGTGGTAAGCCGCCTGCACTAGCCTTACTCCTGCAAATTTCCGTTCCGCGGCGCGTCTGAGAACTGCCTGCATCAACGCGCGCCCCGCCGCGCGATTCTGCACCGACGCATCTACCGTGACCGGCCCAACACCGGCAATCGGCGTCCTCTCATCCAAACAGTTGCTACCGATGATTTTCCCGTCCTGTTCAGCCACCACGCAATAAAAACCCGGGTGCGAGAACATCGCCGAGAGCACGGCAATGGAAACCTCGGACGACGGAAAGTCGGGAGGAAAATTGTGTCGATGGGCGAGCGCGGTAAACGCCTCGAAACAAATTCTTCCGCACACTTCGGCGTCCGCCGCAGAGGCTCGCCGAATGACCACGGGTGGCTCGCCGGATTGCACCGCTTGTGATGGTCCTGCCATGGCAGTTCTCCCCTCGCCGAAATCCCGGCGGCAACTCAGAAAGGCAAAATCCGCGCCTATGCGGGTGATTGCCCCGCTGCTGATGATCGCTCTTCAGATCAGCGCGCCATTCTAACAAGGAATCATGTCGAAGCGACTGCCGCTGGGAAATCGAGAAATGTGTGGAAGTCGTGCTACGGCTTGGCGGCGACGTAGCCGTAATAGTTCATCAGGAACTGGCCCAGGGTGAGCACGCCCTTTTGAGGCACCTTATAGGTATCGCCTTTCCCCCAGGTGAAGATGGTCATGTCGACGGTCCCGGCGATCAGTCTGATTGGCGATGTAAGAGCGACCCAGTGGCGATCCAAGAGAATGGGACTTCCGGACTCCGATTGCGTTCCGTAGCCAACCAACTGGGCGTCAATGAGCAAGCAAACGCGGTACCCAGCATTGAAGAGTTGGGTGGCTCGTTGCATGTTGCGTGTATCGGTCTGGTGGGCGACGGAGAAGTCGCGCTCGAAAGTCTTGATGGGAGTCGTTAAATTCTCCGGTACTGGCGTTAAGTTCCGGACGCATCGGACACCATTTGTGGGCGAGCGATCCCAGGCGGAGAGCGCCTCCGGGTTGTAGTAAAGATAGGTGGGAGACTTCCAGGTTCCGCCGAGTATGAAATAAGTGCCCGTGGTGGTGGCGTTCTGGACCCACTCGCGCACGTTCCCAGCCATGTCGTAAGTGCCGAACGGTCCCAAGCCTTTAAAGGCTCCAACCGCTGCGAGAGCGGATTGGGAAATATTGCTTTCTTTGACGATGTAGCTGGCCGCATCGGGCGGAGCTGCAACATACCACTGAACAAACGTGGGCAGGCTTTTGCCCGCGAACGTCGCATAGGCAGCGGCCTCGTACCAGCTAACTCCCGACACTGGATAGTCCCCCTGTCCTTCCGGATAATGACCGCCGGCCCAAGTTGAAGGGCCGGTGCGTTCGGTAGTGTCCCGAAACTGGAACTTGGCGTCTTGCCAGGTCAGCTCGCGACCGTCGCGCAGAAACTGTTTTGGCCAGTACTCCTGCTTTTCGTATCCACCCTTGTCGACGAATTCCTGATACTGGAGATTGGTTACCTCCAAGCGATCGATGTAATAAGGCGGCACGTTGTAGGGACCGACCCAACCAACGAACGCGATCATATCTGTCCACGATCGGCCACCGACCCAGGACATTCCTTGCGGAGCCGCCACTGTGGAATCCAGTGCGAACTGCATATTCTTCCCGGTCATTGGAGCAGAAACAGATTCGCCAATACCCGCTTTCGAGACTCTCCAGCGGAAGTAGCCAGTTGGAATCTGAACGTTTGTGAGTGGCGTTGCGCCCAAGCGATACCAGGCGCCGTCCGGAGATAGATAATCCTGGATCTCAACCGTCGCGTTTGCGGGCGAAGACGTGACTGAGACATGCGTGGTGTTTTCTTCGGAAAGCCGGGCGAGTTGCGGGTTGCCGGGCAAGTATTGCTCTGCTTTCTTCAGTAACAGAAATGCCGATAGGGATTTGTCTTCTGACTTGAGTTTGGCGATCGCCGGAATGGCTTCCTCGCGCGCCCAATGACGCCGCTCAGAGCGCTGATAGAGCCACGTCACCGAACCGGCGAGAAGCAGCAGCAACACGATGAAGGTGAGGGGAATTCTCAGGGAAAACCTTGGTGCACGGTCCACGGGCGGGAGTGAGGGAGCGCTCAGTTGCAACAAAACGTCGGAAAGATCGCTAGAGATTTCAGAAGCACTCTGGTAACGCTTGGACAGATCCTTTTCCAGTGCGTGCGAGACGATCTGAACCGCGCCCTCGGGAGTCTCTGGGCGAATATCCCGCAACGACTTGGGATCCTCAGTGCTGACCGCACGGAGAATCGCGAGCGCGCTCGCTCCCTGAAACGGAGGCTTGCCGGCGAGCGCTTCGTAAAGCACCACGCCAAAACTCCAGAGATCGGTGCGACTGTCGACAGGTTCGCCCTTCGCCTGTTCGGGAGACATGTAGAGCGCGGTGCCAACCGGGCCATGGGTGTCGTCTAAGGACCGAGTAACTTCGGGAGTGCCGACCGGTTCCAGAAGCTTCGCTAATCCGAAATCCAGAACCTTGGCGTGGCCCTTGGGCGTGACCATGATGTTGGATGGCTTCAGGTCACGGTGTACGACTCCTTGCTCATGCGCTTCTTCAAGTGCGCCCGCTACCTGAACGCCAAGAGAAAAAATTTCTTTGGCGGGAAGCTGTTGCGATCGCATTTTTTGCGAGAGGGTCTGGCCCGGCACGCACTCCATCACGAGGTAGTCCATGCCGTCCTGCTCGCCCACATCGAAAACGGCGGCGATGTTTGGATGGCTTAGCCTTGCTAAGGCGAGGGCTTCTTTGCGGAAACGGCTTTTCGCGGGTTCGTCGGAAAGGAGGCCGGGCGGGAGAACCTTGATGGCGACATCGCGTTGCAATCGCTCGTCACGCGCGCGGTAGACTACGCCCATTCCTCCATGACCAAGAAGGGCAACGATGGTATAGGGCCCTAACTGCGTACCCTGCGGTAAAGGCATAAACGCCGAGAGTATAACCTGAAACTGTTTTGGGAAACGGGGGGCGGGCTAGAGGGTTTCTATTGCATTGCGCAAGCTCTGCGTTGTGGCGATGATTTTCTTGGAAAGGGGGAACGTGCCTGCTCCCAGTTTTCCGAGTTCACCCAGATCGTGGTAAGCCAGCTGCGAAGACCGGTAGGGCTCCGCAGGATATCTGACGTCGGAGACGGGCGCGGTTCAACGCTTTTGGTACGGGTGGAAGATGTAATCCTTCACCTTTACGGGCGTATGGCACGCGTACCCGCAGTCTGAGGGGCTACCAGCATCAGCCGTGAACTTGTCCGATGCGGCGTCGTAATTGAACACCGCGTATCCCCAGCCGCCGCTTTTAGCAAATCTCTTGCTGTCCTTTTCCATGAGGAAAGCCTGTTTGAAGACGTCCGGCACATCCACAACGAATGGGGCCTCCGTGCTTTTCTTCGGCTTCCACTGGAGCTTCGCGATCATGGAACCTTCCGGGAAAGGCTGGCCGTTGCCTGGAATGCCAGCCTTGTAGGCCTTGATCATGGTCGGGTTGGCGACGATCACCTTGAGCACTTCGTCGGTTCGAGCAGAAGAGACCACCGACCAGTCCTCGTATCCTCTGAAGTCGGAGAATGCGATTCCGCTCGGCGATTTCAGCGAGTACTTATCCTGCGCGTCATGCGCGTAGAGGGCCGCGGCGGCTAGGACGGCGAGCACCGCCGTGGCTACCGAAGCGACGGTAAAGCCGGCATTACGTCTCGCGGCGGGGCGTGTTTCTGGCTTCTGTTCCTGCTTTTTTTGCGCCACAGATTTCGTTACGAGTTCAGACATGGTGCGTTCTCCTTCACAAGAAGGCTTTCTAAGCCCGATCAACGTGCATCTCGAAACATTGGAATTAAGCCAGACGTGAACAGAGAAAACAACTGGACTATGGTATTGCTCAAACCTTCGTATCAAGCGTGCGGGAGACGGCCTTGCAACTAGCAGCTAGTGTAGGAGCGATTCCCAGTTGGCCGGGACTCTTCCTGCGGGTCCAGGTGCGGGCTGATTTTTCGGATGCGAATGCGGAGGGAGCAACTCCGCACCCTTGATCATCGCCTGCTTCTCGTAATCGTAGAACCAATCCTCGCCCGGCTCGAAGCTGGCAATGATCGGATGTCCTGTTGCCGCCGCATGCTTGGATGCATGCTGACTCGGAGAACTGTCGCAGCATCCGATGTGCCCACACTCCGCACACCGGCGGAGATGAAACCACCAACTTTTCGGTGACGCTAGGCATTCCACACACCCGTCACCGCTTGGTTTCGAAGCGGGGTTGATTCCACGCAGATTCTTTTTCACTTCCGATCTTCCTTTCGTACCCTCTTTTTGCGCGTCACAGCGCCTTTGGCGGCGGCCGCTTTTCTATTCTTTTGAGGATGAATGCCCAGGTCCTGCCATGACGTTTCCGCGAGGTTGACGTCGTAGTAATTTGCAGCCTTCTCGATGTTCGCGAACGCCAAAGCACGGTCGGCGTCGGAAACGTCGATGACTTGATCGAACCGCGCGACAGCGTTACGCACGTGTCGTGCGTCGGTCAGTGGTTCTTTGCGCTGTTTCGGAAACGCGTAGACGCTGTCGGGTAAGTCGCTCTGCTTGGTCAGCTGCCCGTGTTTCTCGTGAGGCTTCCAGGTCGCTTCCGGCATGTCCTTGCCATCCTTTCTTTAAATCTTCGATTCTTCCTAGGCGGAATGCCGCGGGCCCCTAAGGCGGGAATCCGTCCGTCATCCATTTAGCGAATAGTTCGATGCGAGATTGCGGCCAGGGACCTTCTCCCCTTGGCGGTGGGGGCGGCATTACCGCTCCGCCGATTCCCCGGACGCGATCGTAGATAGCAGCAGCGTGCTTTTTGACATCATCGTAACTTGCCAGGTTGAACGACTTGCTCATGCCTTGAATGTCCCGTTCCGTAAAGAGCGGGCGGATGTCAATTTGAAAGCTCGTCGTTTTCGTCATTGCACCTCACAGGGGCTAACCCTTCTCCGCAAAGCTTAGCCTATTCTTGCTTCTTCACTGCACTACTCCGCGGTCTTCAATTTCAACTTGCTCTTGTTTTGTTCCAGGAACTCACGCAATTCCGCCGCGATATCCAACAAGCGGATCCACTGTTCGTAATACAGCGTGACCGGAAACCGCCCCAGTCCGTAAACACTGACTCCGCCTTTTTCTCCAACGCGAAATTCCAGCGACCCTTTCTTTCTCGACCCCGCCTGCTTTTCCAGCTCCGCGATGCGCGCCAGTAATTCTTCTTTGCTTGGTTCTGACATTTTTCGTGCCCCCCTTTTTCGTAACTCGAAGAAAATTCAACTCCCTAGACCTCTCGTCGCATCCTACCAGTTTTAACTCTTCCAAGTCTCCGCAGGTCTCGCGCAACGCTTTACCCCTCCGAACTCTGCTCCTTCCCCGCTCGTTCCCGTTCCGACACACCACCGTTGCCTCTGCCTTCTCCACGGTGTACGATACGCCCCAAGATGGTCTATCGACTCTGTGCGACAGCCGTTCATCGAATCCGAAAAGGCTAGGTTTAAAAATGAAACGGTTCGCATCTTTCGCTCACCAATTCCTTGGGTGTGAGGAGCACTTTCTTATGTCACGACTCGTACGTCTATTTTGCATTTCATTCTTAGCCATTGCGCCCTGCGCGGCACAGCAGGCAGCGGCTCCGGCGGCAACGCCGGCCCCCGGCGCGGCACCGGCCGCAGCTGCACCAAAGAGGCTCGTCGCCGTAATGAATTTCGACTACGGCACGGTCAAAACGGTCGTTGCGTCCATCTTTGGCACCGATCAGGACGTCGGCAAGGGCATCACCGACCTCATGGTGCAAAAGCTTGTTACGGACGGCAAATACCGCGTCATTGAACGCGCCGCGCTCGACAAGATCATCGCTGAACAGAACTTTAATAACAGCGACCGCGCCGATCCCTCCAGCGCCTCCAAAATCGGCCGCATACTTGGCGTCGACACCATCATTCTCGGCTCTATCACCAAGTTTGGCCGCGACGACAAGCAAATCGGCGGAGTAGGCGGCGGACATAGCGGCTGGACGGGCGCCATTGCCGGCATGGGCAAGAAAGAATCAAAAGCCGTGGTTGCTATCACCGCTCGCCTCGTTAACACGACTACCGGCGAAATCCTCGCTTCCGTCACCGGGAACGGCGAATCTTCGCGCTCCGGCCTGATGCTCGGAGGCGGAGGCGGCACCGGCTATAGCGGTGGCGGCGGCGCTTTCGACATGAGCAGCAGCAACTTTTCCCAAACCATTCTCGGTGAAGCCGTAAACAAAGCAGTCAATGATTGCGCGACGCAACTCGACGCTGCGGCTGGAACCTTGCCCATCATTAAGGCCACCTATTCCGGTCTTGTTGCCGACGTCAGCGGTAACGTCATCATCATCAACGTTGGAAATAAAGTCGGCGTGCGCGTCGGCGATACCATCGACGTCAGCCGCGCTGTACGCACCGTCAAAGATCCGACTACCGGGAAAGTTCTCAAGACCGTCACCAACAAGCTCGGCAGCGCCACGGTGACCGACGTTGACGCGGACTCCGCAACGGCCACTTATTCGGGAGCCACTCCGCCTAAAGTCGGTGACGTCGCAGCCACGCCAGCCGCCACAAATCCGTAACCCGATACATCGCCGCATTTGCGGCACATCCATGATTTGCTTTGATATCCTCTGTGCTTGATGGAAATAGGCGAGGCAGCCTCTTAAACTTCCTCGCCTATTTTCTTATTTGAAGGGAGCGACGCAATGAGCCAGGACTACGCGGTCGGACAAAAGCTCGGTGATTATGAAATCCTCGGCATTCTCGGCGCCGGCGGCATGGGCAAGGTCTATAAGGTCCGCAACACTATTTCCGAACGCGTCGAGGCCATGAAAATTCTCCTCCCCGACCTCGCCGGCCAAAAAGATCTCGCCGATCGCTTTCTTCGTGAGATCAAAGTCCTCGCCAGCCTGCACCATCCGAATATCGCTTCCCTTCGCACGGCGCTCACGCTCGACAATCAACTCGTCATGATCATGGAGTTCGTCGACGGCGTCACGCTCTCGTCGCGTTTGCATCAGGGCGCCATTCCTCCGGCGCTGGCCGTCAAATATATTGATCAGGTTCTCGACGCCCTCAGTTACGCCCACAAACAAAACATCATCCATCGCGACATCAAGCCCGCCAACATGATGCTGACCGCCGACGGTACCGTAAAATTAATGGACTTCGGCATCGCACGCTCCGCGAGCGATCGCAGCCTCACCATGACCGGGACAACTCTTGGCTCCCTCAATTACATGCCGCCCGAACAAGTCAAAGGCGACCCTGCTGACAATCGCTCCGACCTTTATTCACTTGGCGTTTCTCTCTACGAAATGGTCACCGGCCAGCTTCCTTTCACCGCCGAAAGCAACTACGCCATGATGGCCGCGCATCTCCAGGAAGTGCCCAAGCCTCCCATCGTTCTCCGCCCTGGCATTCCGCAGACGCTAAATCAAATTATCGTCATGGCTCTCGCCAAGGATCCAGGGCAGCGATTTCAGTCCGCCGACGCTTTTCGCGGCGCTTTGAAGAGTGTTCCCGCGCAAGGCGCAGCCACTCAAGCTGGAGCCGATCCTCGCGCTTTCGTTCCCTCCGCGAGCGCTGGGAGTGCTACGGCACTCTTCCACGAAACGCCAGCGTCGCAATCTCCAACTACCGTGATGGACACCCCCGCCTTTCCGCAGACACCACGCGTTGGGGCCGTCGCGAGCCCTGCTGCGGCCGCCGCTGATGTTATGCCGCAAGCGCCGCCTCCTGCGGCCAAAGGTAATAGTCATCGCGGCCTGTACATCGCTCTCGGAGCTTTCATTGTCGTCGCAGTGCTCTTCGCCGCCGGGCTGTATCTCCCGAGCCGCATCAAAACACTCGCAGGAGCTGGCAAGTCTGTTCCGCCGCCGCAGCAAACTGCCTCGTCGGCTCCCAGTCCGTCGCCTACGACTCCACCAGCCTCCGGTGATGCGATGACGCCGAGTACACCTACGCCCGCTTCGACGGATCCCAACGCGCCGACTTCCGCTGGGGCGGCCACTGCAGCCGCCAGTGCTCAAGCGGTGCAATCCGGGCAGTCCTCGCCTGACTCTTCAAACGCGTCGTCTACGACGTCGACCGACGTCGTGCCTGCGAGTTCGGCGGCGTCCAACTCCGGCGGCTCTTCCGCGCAACCTGCAAAGAAGCCTTCTCCCGCCAAATCCAAAAAAGATAGCCAAGTCTCACAAGCGGACGCCCAGGCTAAAGCCGACGAAGCCGCAGCCGTCGAGGATAATGAGCACCGCTACGACGACATCGACAGCCGCTCCGGCGCCGTCTCGCAATCCTTGGACAATATCCAGCGCCAGCAAGCTGCCGCTGGTTACGGCCTTCGCGGCGACATCGTTTCCGCACAACAGCGCATGAAGACCGACATCTCCAAAGCCCAATCCGCCATGCAGAAGCACGACACACAAGGCGCGAAGAAGTATCTGGACATGGCCGAAGCCGAACTCACCACCATCGAGAAGTTCCTCGGTAAATAAACCCCTCACGCATCGCCGCGTAGGGCCACATCAGACCGAGGCCATTTTGACGAACGGTCTGCTGTAATCACGTCAGAGCCGCTCGCGGAGTCTCCAATCCCGGCTCATCTTTCCCCTTGCTTACCGAGTGGAGTGGATGTACGCTGCTCTCGGTAACCGAGGAGACTGCATGAGCAAGCCTTCTGATCTTGTCCAGGGCACCTTGGATTTGCTGCTGCTGAAAATTCTGGCGCTGGAGCCGATGAACGGCTACGCCATTAGCCTGCGCTTAAAGCAAGTTTCCGGCGAAGTGCTGCAAGTGAGCGATGGGTCGCTCTACCCTGCCCTGCACAAGCTGGAACAAGAAGGCTGGATCACCGCGGAGTGGAAACCGACCGAAAACAATCGGCGCGCCAAGTTCTACTCGCTTACGCGGCTGGGCAAAAAGCAGCTCGAAAAAGAATCCGCCAACTGGGGCCGCCTCTCCGCGGCCATCTCGAATATCGTGAAACTTAAAGAGGCCTGAGCGCGCCGCGCCCTGGCAAGGAGGTATCGCGTCATGCGCTCCAAACATTGGTTCTACACTTTGCCGCTTCGCTTGCGCTCCCTTTTTCGGCGCGAACGTGCGGAGCAAGAACTAAGCGACGAGCTGCAATTCCATCTCGAGCAAAAAACTCAGGAATACATCGCCGCGGGCTTCACCCTCGATGAAGCTCAGCGCAAAGCACAGCGCGAATTCGGCGGCATCGAATTATCCAAGGAAAATTGCCGCGACATGCGCCGCGTCAGTTATATACAAGATCTGATGCAAGACTTGGGCTTTGGTCTGCGCATGCTTCGCAACAGCCCAGCATTCGCTTTAGTGGCAATCCTGACACTCGCCCTCGGTATCGGCGCCAACACAGCGATTTTCAGCGTCGTCCATGGCGTGCTGCTCCAGCCGTTGCCCTTTCCCAAACAAGATCAATTGATGACGCTTTGGGAGAAGAACGATGACGGCGGGCGTTCGAATACTTCCTGGGCGAATTTCATGGACTGGAACAGTCTGAACCATTCGTTTACCGGAATAGCTGCCGTCAGTTATTGGTCCCCTACGTTTGTGGGCTCGCACGACGCGGAAACTCTGGTCGGTTTCCGCACCTCTTCGACGTTTTTCGATTTGATGGGCGTGAAGCTTGAGCGCGGCCGAAACTTTCTCTCCGCCGAAGATGTGCGTGGAAACAATTTCGTCGTTGTCCTGAGCCATGGCTTCTGGCAGCGAGCCTTTGGCGGCGATCCAGGAATAGTTGGAAAGTCGGTACAGCTAGGAACCCGCGCCTACACGGTTGTCGGCATCCTTCCCGCCGATTTTCCCTCCGTGCTCTCTTTCGATCCGCGCAAGCCAGCGGATATTTACACGCCTCTCGCTTACGACGAGACGCTTCCCTATGCCTGCCGCGACTGCCGACATCTCCGCGCGTTCGCCCGACTTAGGGACGGCGTGTCCATTGCTCAGGCGGAAGCTGAGATGAATCAAATCTCCGCAAACCTCGTGCGCGAATACCCTACCGCCTACTCCGCCGCGGGCGTAACGCTGACTCCGCTAAAAGACTATCTTGTTGGTGACGTCAAAACGGCGCTATGGATATTGCTTGGCGCTGTCGGATTCGTTCTCTTGATCGCCTGCCTAAACGTTGCAAACCTACTTCTCGCATGGGCTGCACGCCGGCAACGAGAAGTCGCTCTTCGCGCCGCTCTCGGTGCCCGGCGGACTCGCATGGTGCGCCAATTCCTGACAGAAAGTTTGCTGCTCGCTCTGCTCGGGGGCGGCCTCGGAATTTTCCTGGCGTGGGGCGGCGTTGCTTTGCTCCAGCAAATCCGCCTGGCGAATCTACCGCGTCTTCAAAACGTGCAGATCGATGCCTGGACTTTTGCTTTCACATTCGGAATTTCTCTCGTCACCGGCCTCGCATTTGGCCTTCTGCCCGCGTTCCGCGCCTCCAAACTCGATCTCAACGAAGCCCTGAAAGAATCCGGTAAAACCACGTCCGGCAAAGATCGTCACCGTTTGCGCAGCGCCTTGGTCTTTGCGGATGTCGCTCTCGCGCTTCTGCTGCTAACCGGGGCCGGCCTAATGATGAAAAGCTTCGTCCGTCTCCTCGAAGTCAAGCCCGGTTTTGATCCGTCGCACACGCTGACGCTTACACTTTCCCTTTGGGGACCCAAATCCGCGGACGCGCCTGCCGTCGCATTTTTCGATCAAGTTATCCAGCGTGTACAAGCTCTCCCCGGCGTCGAATCTGCAGGCTTGGTCAGTCAACTTCCTCTCGGCGGCAACATGGATATGTACGGTGTCCACGTCGAAGGCAAGTCCTCGCCAAATCCTGAAAAAGATCCCAGCGCCGATCGCTATTCGATCACGCCAGGGTATTTGCGCGCGATGCGCATTCCGCTCTTGCGCGGCCGTGAGTTTGACCATCGCGACGTGGCCACTTCATCTATGATCGCCATTGTCAACGAATGGATGGCCCGGCAGTTTTGGCCCGGCGAAGATCCCATCGGCAAGCGCTTTCGAATGGGCGACACGAACGGCCCATGGAAAACGGTCGTCGGCGTTGTAGGCGATGTCTTGCATAAAGGACTTGACGCCCCGCACACGATCCAGGTTTATCTGCCTAATACGCAGTTCACGGATTCCATGGTGATCCTCGCCGTAAGGACATCGAACAAACCAGCATCCATAGCCGCGGCCGTGCGCGCCGAAGTCTCCGCCCTCGACCCGCAAGTTCCCATCTCAGAAGTCGCTACGATGGACGACGTCGTCTCCGCCTCCGTCGCCAATCAACGCTTCGGTGCGTTCCTCTTTCTTCTCTTCGGCGCGGTTGCACTCGTCCTAACCGCAGTCGGCATATACGGTGTGATTTCTTACGGCGTGGCCCAACGAACACACGAAATTGGCATCCGCCTCGCGCTAGGCGCTGGCAGACGGGAAGTACTGAAGCTTATCGTCGGCGAAACAATGCGGCCGGCACTTTTGGGAGCAGCGCTGGGGCTTTGCGCAGCGTTCGGCCTGACGCGCCTTTTGACGGGCCTGCTCTACAACGTCAAGCCTACCGACCCGCCTGTTTTCGCCGCTGTTCTACTTCTCTTGATTGCAGTTGCGTGGCTCGCGTCGTATATCCCGGCCCGCCGCGCCACGCGCGTCGATCCGATGGTCGCTTTGCGTTACGAATGAACGGCGCGTACCGACGTTATTTCGCGAGAAGAGTCTTCCAGCGCTCCCAGGCTTCGGTACGCGCTTTCTTGTCGGCGTCCTTGGCATCAGGGGCTTCGCCGGCGCGCATGAAGCCGTGTCCTGCGCCTTCATAGGTGACGGGCTCAAACGTTTTGCCATCGGCTTTCATATTGGCAATCGCATCGGGAATCATTGCGCCAATGCGCGCGTCATTGCCGGCGAAGAACCCGTAGACGGGAGCTTTGATGCGCATCATCGCATCCTTGTCTGGCGGGGGGCCGTAGAAAACGAACGCAGCCGCCAGGTCGCCGCGATTCGTTGCGAAGCGGAAGGACTGACCTCCGCCCCAGCAGAATCCGCTAACGAACAGTTTGCCGTTCGATGCAGGAATCTTGTTGCCATAGTCCGCAACGGCATTCAGGTCGGCGGTCACCTGATCGGGATTCAGCTTGCTGACAGCTTCCATCGTCTTTCCTTCTGCGAAAGAGGAACTGCGCCCGCCGTCAGGACCCATGCCGGAGAGCAGGTCCGGCGCAACGGCGATGTATCCGGCGGCAGCGACTTGATCCGCCAAGTCCTGGACCCAGTCTGACATGCCAAAAATTTCATGAATGATAATGACGACCGGTCGCTTGTCCTTCGACTCCGGATAGACGACAAACGTGTCCACCGTGCGCCCATCGTGCTTCACCGTCACCCACTCACTGTGTCGCGGCGACTTTGCCAGCGTGGCCTTAGCCCAATCCTGCGCGGAAACCGTCTGCGCGATTCCCAGAATCATCAAAACCAATAAAATCCGCTTCATTTGTCCCCCTCAACGTTGCGATGCGGCTTGTAGCGCTTGGGCCGGGTGCGCTGCCGCAGGGTCGCATCATATATGCTCTGCCGGCGCAACTTCAATGCCTTCAAACCGGTAAACGGACAAATAAGGGCGATCCATGGAACAAACCATGCGCGAGTCTCGTCGTCTCTTATAGTTGCATGGGCGGCCTGTGAGGCCTATTCTCAGCTAACTCGCCGTAAGTCGACTCGTAGGGGGCACTTCGATGCACTCACTCTGGCAGGATTTCAACTACGGTCTTCGGCAGCTTCGCAAGAATCCTGGCGCCACCGCCGTGATGGTCTTTACGCTGGCGCTGGCCATCGGCGCGACTACGGCAATTTTCAGCGTGGTATACGGCGTGTTACTGCGACCGTTACCATATAACAAACAGAACCGCATCATGGCCATTTTCGAGGTTCCCTCGGAGGGCCATTGGTCGCGGCTTGCGGACCCGAACTTCGACGACTTTCGCGATCAGAACCGCAGCTTCCAATCGATCGCGAAATACAATGACAACATCGCGTCCGTTTCCGGCACTTCTCAGCCTACGCGTACGGCGGTCGCAGGCGTATCTCCCGACTTTCTCAAGGTGTTCGGTATTCATCCGATCCTCGGTCGGGATTTCAGCGCCAGCGACGCGAAAAAAGGAGCCGGGGGCACCGTTTTGGTCAGTTATGGGTATTGGAGAGAGCATCTGGGGTCGAAGCCGGATCTCTCGGACTCGCACCTTAAGATCGATGGCGCGGTCTACTCCGTTATCGGCGTGCTCCCTGCCAAATTCCAATTCCCGGCAGACGCGGAACTGTGGTTACCCGCCGATTTGAACGGCGAAAATCCAAGCAGGACGTCGCACAACTACTATGCAGTCGGGCGGCTCCGTGATGGAGTAACTGTCGAGCAAGCGAATCAGGACATCAGCGCGATAGCCCGGCGCATTCGCGAAACATCGAGCGAGCAAGGCGATTATCTCCTCAAGGGTGGAATTGTCCTGCCGCTACAAGACTCGATCACCGGCAAAGCTCGGCCAGCGCTGCTGATTCTGCTTGGTGCGGTGGGATTTCTGCTGCTGGTGGCGTGCGCGAACGTGGCAAACTTGCTGCTGGCGCAAGCGTCGGTGAGAGCGCGTGAGCTTGCCATTCGTAGCGCGCTCGGCGCTGCGCGCGGAAGGCTGATCCGTCAATTCCTTACCGAAGCGTTTTTGCTTTCATTGGTTGGCGGCGGCTTTGGCGTGCTGGGAGCGATCGGTGGCGTGGCGGGATTGGTTGCGCTGGCGCCGCAGAATTTGCCGAGGCTGGAGAGCGTCTCGATCAGTATTCCCGTGCTTGGGTTCGCGCTTCTGCTTTCCACATTAGTGGCTGCAGGCCTCGGAGCATTTACCGCCGCTCGTGCGACTGCCGGAGACCCGCGCGAGGGCCTCGCGGAAGGTGGGCGTGGACAAGCGGGTTCGCAAAGCAGCCAGCGCGTTGGCCAGATAGTTGTTGCGGCGCAGATCGCGATCACTTTGGTTCTAGTGATCGGAGCGGGATTGCTCGGGCGCAGTCTGATGAAAGTGCTCGAAGTGAATCCGGGGTTCCGCGTGGACAAAATTGTCGCGATGGACGTCTCGCTTCCCTGGGTGGAGGATCCCAAGGCAAAAGCAGGCCAGGGAATTTTCTTTGCAAACCTGATTGACCGGCTCAAACAAATCCCGGGCGTGCGCAAGGTTGGCGCAACGAGCGTCTTGCCAATGGTGGAAGGCGGCCTGCCCGACGGGACATTCGTACTGATGTCGCAGAATGAAGTTCCAAAGACCATGGATGGTTTTGGGGAGTTATTCCAGCAAAAAGAACGCCTTGGCACCGCGGATTTCTGCGTCGCCACCGACGGATACTTCCAGGTTCTCGGCATTCCGCTGATTCGAGGGCGAATCTTTGACGAGCACGACGGAGCGGATTCTCCGCACGTCGCGGTGATCAGCGAATCGTTGGCGCGCGAACGATGGCCCAAACAGGATCCGATCGGCCACACGATTGAGTTTGGCAATATGGATGGGGATTTGCGTTTGCTGACGATCGTTGGAATCGTCGGCGACACCCACGAATATGGGCTCGATGCCCCGCCGCGTCCGACCGTTTACGTGAATTTGTTCCAGCGGCCACGCGCCGCAATCACCTTAGCAATGCTGAGCGATGCAGACACGGGGTCTGTCTCTTCGGCGGCGCGAGGAATTTTGCAGGAGCTCGACCCGGAGATTCCGGTGAAATTCCAGACGTTCTCACAAATTTATTCCGCTTCGCTGGGCTCGAGGAGATTTAACGTCATTCTCATCGGATTTTTTGGAATCACGGCGTTGCTGCTGGCAACGGCAGGAGTGTTTGGCGTAATGGCCTATTCCGTCAGCCGTCGCACGCGTGAAATTGGCGTGCGTATCGCTCTAGGCGCGGGCTCTGGCGATGTTCTTAAAATGATCTTGAGCCAGGGAATGCGCACGATCTTCATCGGGGTGGCGATTGGGATTATCGGTTCGCTGGCTCTGACGCGCACGGTGGAGTCACTGCTCTTTGGAGTGACGGCCACCGATCCGCTGACCTTTGGTGGTGTGACGCTACTGCTTGTTGGAGCAGCGCTGCTGGCTTGCTACCTTCCAGCTCGCCGCGCCACTCGCGTCGATCCTTTAGTTGCGCTGCGGTACGAATAATCCGCCGCTGCATCGCGTCGCTCGCCGCGCGGCTACACTTGTGCCGCGATTCTCTTTCAGATTTTAGTTGCGCATGCGCCCCGTTTCCAAGAGACTGTGCCCCTGTTTCTTCTCCTTCGGAGGCGACATGACCCGGCTTCGTGCTCTTTTACTAGTTCCAGCGCTGTGCATTCTGCTTCCCGCGTTAGCGCTGCCTCCGCAAACGCCAGCTCCTCTAAAAACGACCCCACCTCCCGCAGCTCCCGAAGCAAAGGTATCTCCCACAACTCCATCGCCGGTCGCTCATCCTCTCGAAAAAGCCGATCTTGAAGCATTCTTCGACGGTTTAGTTCCCATCCAGATGGAACGCAGCGACGTCGCCGGCGCCACCATCCTCGTCATGAAAGACGGCCAGGAAATTCTGAAAAAAGGCTACGGCTACTCGGACGTCACGAAAAAAACTCCCGTCGATCCCGACACAACGATGTTTCGTCTAGCCTCGATCTCCAAACTCTTCACCTGGGTCTCCGTGATGCAATTGTCCGAGCAAGGCAAACTAGACATCGACACTGACGTGAACAACTATCTCGATTTCAAAATCGCTCCTGCATTCGGCAAACCCATTACGCTTCGCAACTTGATGACGCACACGGGAGGATTCGAAGAGGTCGTTCACGACATTCTTTTTGTCGATCCGAAAAAAGCCAGTCCTCTTAGAGACTTCCTCATCAACAATCAGCCGCGACGCATGTATCCTCCCGGAGAAATCCCTGCTTATTCCAATTACGGCGTCGGCCTCGCTGGTTACATCGTCCAGCGAATCAGCCTCGAGCCTTTCGAGCAATATGTTTCCGAGCACATCTTTCAACCCCTTGGGATGAAGCACTCCAGCTTCAATCAGCCGATGACCGCCGAACTCGCTCCGAATGTTTCGGACGGATACAGAATCACCACAGAAAAGCCCGCCATCGGTTTTGAAATTTTCCAGCCCGCTCCTGCTGGCGGCGTCTCCTCCACCGCAGGCGACATGAAAAGATTCGCGCTCGCTCTGCTAAACGGCGGCGAGCTCGACGGACAACGCATCCTCAAAACCGAAACTCGCGACGCCATGTGGACGCGCCAGTTCGACACGAACGATGCTCTGCCTCCGATGTGCATGGGCTTCTACCAGACATGGCGCAACGATCTGCGCTTCATCGGCCATGACGGAGATTTAATCGCCTTTCACAGCATGTTTTTGATGGAGCCTACGCAGAAGCTCGTGGTGTTCGTCTCCTACAATTCCGCAGGTTCCTCGGGCCGCAACCGCGCTGAACTTTTGGACGGCTTTGCCGATCGCTACTTCCCCGCGTACACGTCAATGCCCTTTCAATCCTTTCCCCTCGATCAACTTAAAGACATCGCTGGCAATTACCAATCCACGCGCCGCGCTGACAGCACCAAGCTGGCTATTTCGAATCCGGCCGGCCAAGGCGTCGCGAGCGTCGACAAAGACGGCGTCTTAAGCGTAGATGTCTACAAGGATTTGCGCGGCCACACGCGAAAATGGAAGCCAGTAGGCAAGGATCTCTGGCAGATCGAAGGAGAACAGGGCCGGCTGTTTGCCATTCGAGACTCGTCGGGAAAAATCACGCGGCTCGCCGTTAGTTTCCCCGGAGTGCAGTTTCAGCGCGTGCCTTGGTACGAGCACAAAACTTTTGTAGGAATATGCGTGGGCATAAGCGTGATCATCTTGCTCGCAGTAGTCATCGCCAGCCTGCATCGGCTGGGGCGAAAGCTCTTCCTCCGCAATCGTCCGCCGGTTATGCCTCAACCCGGTACTCTTCGGATCACCGCCGGTCCACGGGTGGCCGCGTTTTTTTGGATCTTGGTTCTTGTGTGGATCGCTTTATTGTCGGTACACCTTCAAAACGAGGCTCTGCCTTCGTTTCCTACGCTTGTGCGATATTTTTGGCTAATCAACTGGTTCTCAGTTGTCGCAGTTTTCTTCAGCATCTTCGCGCTAGTAGCGGGAATACGTATCTGGCGTCGCACGGACGTGCGTGTGATCTCTCGCGTGAAATTTTCGTTGGTGGCGGCGGCTTGCGTTTTTCTGACGTGGTATTCGATCCACTGGAGCCTCATTGGACCAGTGCATCGGTTTTAATTTCATCCAGACGGGCACGGCCCTTCGAAGCTCAGGGTAAATGTGCAGTCCCCCTACGTTAGAGTTCCCAACCTTTGCGTCGGTCTGGTTTCACTAGCTTTTGCGCTGCTTCCGAATTCGTCACTTTCAACGCTGCGCGATCCCAGTGCAGCCTCTCGCCGGTTCGTGACGCCACATTGCCCAAAAGCAAAGATTCTGTGACGAGGCCTGAAAACTCAAAGTTCCCACCTGGCTTTACTTTGCCTCCCTTACATGCATCGAGCCATTCACGTTCATTGCCCGGCGAACGCGGCAAAGTTTTTGGCGGCTGCTGGTATGCATCCATCTTCGTTTGCGGAATCAATTTGGGATGGCCACCGTTGAAATCACACAAAATCTTTCCCCGATCGCCCACAAAAAGCAGCCCCTCCTCTTCGTCTTCCTCCCCCTTTAAGGGTCGCCCGTCCTCTAACTCCTCCGGCCGCGCCGGCTTCAAACCGCCGTCGTACCAGTTAAATTTCACGGCAGGCATATCGCCACGCGCCGCAAAGCTATATCGGCAAATCGAAGCCAACGGATAAGTCTCCTCATAACGATCGCTGGAGCTGGCCTCCACACTTTCCGGGGCCTCGAGCTTCAACACGCGAAAAATCGTGTCGTAACTGTACGAACCCATATCGCCCAGCGCTCCGCAGCCGAAATCGCCCCAACCGCGCCACACAAACGGCAAATAGGCCTGATTGAATGCGCGATCCGGTGCCGGCCCCAGCCACAAATCCCAATCGAGCCCTTCCGGCACAGGCTGCGTGTCCTTCGGCCGCTCAATCCCCTGCGGCCAATAGGGCCTGCTCGACCAATTGTAAACTTCCCGCACCGGACCAATCGCGCCACTCCAAATCCACTCGCACAAAAGCCGTGTAGCCTCGGAAGCCTGATTCCCCACGGCGATTTGCGTCGCAACACCGGTCTCGCGCGCCACCTCTGCCATCCGCCGCGCTTCATAAATGGTGTGCGTCAGCGGCTTCTGACAAAAAACATGCTTGCCTTTCTTCATCGCCGCAATCGAAACCGCAGCGTGCAAATTGTCGGTAGTGCAGACAACCACGGCGTCCACATCTTTTTGCTTCTCAAGCAACTCGCGAAAATCCGTGTAAGCCGCGCAGCCGTTGTAGGTGCCCGACCGCTGCTGCGCTCCGTAATATCCATTCACAATTTTCTGGCAAGGCTCGCGCCCCGCCACGCCGCTGGTTACGCGCAGCGTGTGCGAAAGCTGAATCGGCTGATCGGGACTCAGCCAATCCCACCCGCTATCGACCCCCAGCAATGTCCGCACCGATTTGCAAAACTCGTGCTCCTCCCATTGGGGATAATTCGCCGCGCTTTTATTCGAATCGCAAACCGCCACGCCCTGCACATCGGGCTGCTTCAAAAAATGCAGCATCACGCGCAATCCCTGCGCTCCCACGCCGATAAAAGCAATGTTCACTTTGTCGCTTGGCGCCATAAATCCCGGTCCGCCTAAAACGTGCCGCGGCACAATCGAAAATCCAGCTGCCGCCGAGGCGGTCTTTCCCAAAAATTCCCGCCGCGAGACTTCGCCCTTTTTTCCTTCATTCAATCGTTTCAACTCGTCCATTTCGCACCTCGTCGCCGCAATTCTACATGCACTCCAGTAAAACGTCGATGCTTCCGTGGATTGATTCCTCGTACGCCGTTATTTGTCCTTCGTCATACGTTTAGACCGTTCGTGTAAACTGCTAGACGGACGAATGAAGAAGTTCAGCGCCACAAAAGCTTTCCAACTCTCGCCATGAGGCCAAAAAGATGACGCCAGCGCAGAAAGAGATTCTTCAGGAACTGCAAAATTTTGCCCAAACCGCCCCAACAGTCCAATCCCTCATGGAAGAGATGTCCAAGCGCCTGCACGAGAAGATGACGCGCTACAACTGGACTGGCTTCTACTTAGTCGATCCCGCGGACGCTGGGTACCTCATTGTTGGACCTTACGCGGGAAGCTTTACTCCCAACACTCGATTCCCCATCACGAGGGGACTCTGCGGCGCCGCGGCCAGTAGTGGTCAGGTAGTAGTGGTGCAGGATGTGTCCACGGATCCGCGCTACCTTGAGGGATCGTCCATGGTGAAGTCTGAAATCGTGGTCCCCATCTACGTGAACAAGAAGCTCGAAGCGGAGCTCGATATCGAAAGCTATTTTGCGGACACGTTCACCAAGTCGGAACAGGAATTTGTCGAAGCCTGCGCCAGCATCGTCGCCAACTACTTCGGAAAAGTTTAGCTGGGAGGGGCTCGTTTTCCACAGAAGGCATCATTCCAGAGGGTCCTAGAACGCCTAGACTTTAGGTCCTACCGTCCGGCGCTCCGGCGGTTCAATTGCTTCCCTGTACCTCGCCGCGTATGATGGGCAATTCATGTTCTCGGCTCGGCCCAATCTGTCAATGACTCGCCTTTTCTCTCGCTTTCTAATCCTATTGGCTCTAACGTTCGCGATCGCACCCGCAATCGCGCCGCCGTTCTTTACCGCGCAGGCTCAAGCCCCTACCACCACTGAAATCATTCCACTTAGCCAAGTTCGGCCAGGGATGCAAGGCTACGCTTACACCATCTTCGCCGGCGACCAAGTCGAAAAGTTCGACCTCGAAGTTATCGGCATCATGCCCAATTTTCTCGGACCTGGCCAAACCATCATTCTTGTCCAGCTCAAAGGGCCGAAAGTCGAGCACACGGGTGTAGTGGCCGGCATGAGCGGCAGCCCTGTATATTTCGAAGGCAAACTCGCTGGCGCACTATCCCTAAAACTCGGCGTTTTCACTAAGGAGCCCATCGGCGGCGTTACACCCATCGAGGACATCATTCATCCTGCGCCGCACGCCTCGGCGCAGAACGTCCTATCCGACGCGCCCACCCAACAGCTCCCGGTCCCGCAAGACGCGGCCTCCCGCACGGGTCTGCCAACCGGCTCGGCCCTTGAGCCCATCGAGACCCCACTTGTCTTTTCAGGTTATCAACCGGAGGCCCTTCGCCAATTCGCTGGACAACTACAAAGTTACGGCTTCGTCGCCGCTCAAGGCGGCACCGCAGCACCCAAACCCGATGACGGTCATCTCCTCCCCGGTGATATGGCTGGCATGGTCTTGGTACAAGGCGACACGTCAATCAGTTCCGCGTGCACCGTCACTGCCATCCGCGCAAATCAGGTTTATCTGTGCGGTCATCCATTTCTGAGCCTCGGCGATGTGCAATTCCCCATGGCTCGCACTGAGGTCGTCACCACGCTTTCCTCTGAACTCGCTTCCACCAAGATCATCAATGTCGGCGGCTCGATCGGCACCATTACGGGTGACCATCTGACAGCAGTCACCGGCAAACTTGGCGCTCCGCCGCCGATGATTCCAATCGACGTGACACTCGCAATGGGCGGTGCCGAAAAGAAGTTGCATTTTGAAATGGTCAACCACCCCAAGCTCACGCCCCTGCTTATCGGTCTAACGGTTTTCAACGGGCTGACGCAAAACTCGCTCTACGGCGAAGGCACCACGCTCCATCTTTCCGGCGAAGTCCTCATCCACGGCCATGCGCCCGTCCTTATCGAGAACACATTTGCGCCCGGCGACGCCTTTTCGCCCGATGGCTTGCCCATCGCCATCAACATGCAGAGCGTGTTCAACCGCCTCTTCACCAATACACGTGAAACTCCTGTTTTTGACCGCATTTCGCTTCGCGTTGAGAGCGTTCCCGGCCGCCAATCCTTCAGTATCGAAAGCGCCTGGCTGGAAAAGGGTGAAGCCGCACCAGGAGAAACGCTTCGCGTACGCGTCTTGCTTCGCCCGTATCGGGGCCCCGCGCGCGTGGAAGAAACCACGGTGCGGGTGCCGGACCAAGCCACGCGCGGCACTACGCTGCGCGTCCTCGTCACCGACGGCGACATGCTCAACCGCGCTTCACGCGGCTTCGCTTTTGCCAGCGCAGGCGGCAGCAACGCCGGCCTCGATCAACTGATTGCCATGCTGAACCGCGAGCGCCGCAACGACCGCCTGTACGTCGGTCTCTTCGCGCCTACGCCCACCATCCTTTGGGACGACAAAGAACTACCCAATATCCCGCTCTCCCAAATCAATGTCATTGATGGCCGGCCCACTCCCGGCAGCGTGCAAGTCCTGCGCGAATCGCTGGCCAGCGAATCTTCGATAGCGCTAGGAGGCCCCGTTTCCGGCGTTATCTCGCTAAATCTTCAAATCCGGTGACCATGCAAATGCCAAGTCGCAAGCAGACGATCTCCAAGTCGCACATGCATCGCTTCCAAACCACGGCGCGCGCGTTCGCACGAATCGCCTCTTTGTCGTTACTTCTTTACTTCTTGACGTCATCTTTCTCGCCTCTTCACGCGGAGCATACCCGCCGCTGGCTCCAAACCACTTACGAAGAATTTCTCAAAGGGACCGCTCACGGCGTAGCCGTCCGCAGCGATGGACGCCTGGAGCTAGCCCCAAAATTCACTCTGCTCGCCGACGCAGACGCCTCTTACCTCTGGTCGCTTCGTCTTGACCCCAAAGGCGCTCTCTACGCGGCAGGGGGTTCGCCTGCAAAAGTGTTTCGCTTCGATAATGGCGGCAAACCAACTACTGTTTTTGAATCTACCGATCTAGTGGCCCAATCGATTGCCTTCGATTCGAAGGGTACTCTCTACGTCGCCACTTCTCCTGACGGCAAGGTCTATCGGGTCTCCGCTTCTGGCGAAAAATCCGTGTTTTTCGATCCCAAGACAAAATATGTATGGGACATCGCCTTCGGCGCCGACGGCAATCTCTATGTCGCTACCGGAGACAAAGGCCAGGTCTTCTCTGTCACGCCCGAAGGCAAAGGCGAACTCTTTTACGCGAGCGACGAAGCCCACATCCGCGTCCTGGCTTTCGATGCGCAGAAAAATCTCCTCGCTGGTACAGAGCCCAACGGCCGCATTCTCCGCATCACGCGTCCCGACGCCAAATCCCCACGCAAAGACAAAGACGCTTCCGGAGCCGCTGCCGAGGGATTCGTCCTCTACGAAACATCCAAGCGCGAAATTACTTCTCTGGCCGTCGCTCCCGACGGCTCCATTTACGCTGCCGCCATCGGCGAAAAACAACACGCCACCTCCACTCCTTCTACGACCATCATTAGTTCGCCGCAAGGAACCACTACGTTCACCAGTAGCGCTGGAGGCGTCACTGGAACGGTTTCGGGACAGGTGCAACAGGGAGGAACGCCGTTCGTCACTTTTCCGCCCACTCTTTCCAGCAGCATTTACCGGCTCTCCCCGGAAGGCTCGCCGGATGAACTTTGGACCTCCCGCGATGACGTTGTCTATTCGCTAGGCTTCGCTGCGGATGGTCGCGTACTCGCAGGCACAGGCAATAGCGGTTCTCTTCTCGCTATCGATGGCCATGGTGTTTTCGCACAACTCGCCAAGGCGGGCTCCGCGCAAATCACTGGTATTGCACGTAACGCCAGCGGCAAAGTTTTCTTGTGTACCGCGAATCCCGGAAAAGTTTTTTCTGTCGGCCCCGAGTACGAAGCCGAAGGCACTTACGAATCGCGTTCCTTTGACGCGCAACTCTTTTCGCAGTGGGGACGACTGGATTGGTGGGGACCACCGCCCGCGGCTGCGACAGGCGCAAAAACCGCAAGCGCCTCGGGTGAACCACACTTAGAATTTTTCGTTCGCTCGGGTAACACGGAAGATCCCGGCAAGGAATGGTCGCGCTGGTTCGGGCCCTATTCGAAACCTGGCGCCGCCGTCGAAGCTCCGAGCGCAAGATTTTTCCAGTGGAAAGCCGTCATCCATGACGGCCGTCCCGGCGATGGCATCAACTGGGTCAGCCTCGCTTATCTTCCTCGCAACGTCGCTCCTGTAATTGACGCCATCGTTCTGCAAGATCCCGGAGTGCGCGCGCAAGGCAATACGATCATCTCGACCGGCCAAGCGCCAAGCGTCGCTCTCAAAATGCCCCCGACACCGAACACTCCCAATGTATTCATCGCTCAAAACATCACGCCATCAAAATTCGAACAACCTCCGCAAGGTTTCCGCGAAAAGGGCTATCAATCCGTTTTGTGGAGCGCCCACGACGACAATGACGACGACCTGCACTATTCCATTTACTTTCGCGGCGAAAACGAACATGCGTGGAAGCTATTGAAGGACAGGCTCGACCAAAAATTCTATTCCTGGGACAGCACCACCCTTCCGGATGGCGCCTACTATCTGAAAATCATTGCGACCGATGCACCTTCGAATCCACCCGCTCTCTCGTTAAAAACCCAACGCGAAAGCGAACGCTTCGAGGTCGACAACACTCCGCCGGCAGTCGAACACCTTAAAGTAGCCCAAGGCACTTTTCAGAGCGGCCCGAACGTCGTCGTCATCTCGAACACGATCTCATTCACAGCGCGTGATTCCTCAAGCAGCATCGACCGGGCTCAATACAGCGTCGACGGCGGCGACTGGACACTCCTGGCCCCGATTGGAAATGTCAGCGACGCCCCGAGCGAAAACTACGAATTCACGCTGGGCAGCCTTACCCCTGGCGAACATACGATTGCAGTCCGCGCTTACGATCACTTCGAAAACGTTGGCAGCGCAAAAACTACTTTCAACGTGGCCGAAGCCAAACCCTGAGGCCCAAGATTCCCGGCCGACTTCTGAATTGTTTGAGATTGAGAGTGTTCTGCAGCTTTCGCTAAACTCGCTTCCTCCCCGAATTTCGGCGACCCTGCTTTGGAGGGCAGCATGATTTCCGGTGCTCACGTAATCGTCTATACCAAGGATGCTGAAGCTGATCGCGCCTTCTTCCGCGATGTTCTCGACTTGCCGTCCGCCGACGCTGGACACGGTTGGTTGATCTTCGCACTTCCCCCGGGCGAGGCCGCGTTTCACCCCTCGGAAAAGAATGGCCCGCACGAACTCTACTTCCTGTGCGAAGACCTCCAGTCCGAAATGGCAATGCTGGCGAAAAAGGGAGTGACGTGTTCTGCGGTTCAAGAAGAAAGATGGGGTTCCGTTACTAAGATTGCACTTCCGGGTGGCGGCACAATCGGCCTTTACCAACCAAAGCACCCGACGGCTCCAAACCTCGGCTGACGACGAATTTCTCTGAGTATTGGGTCCTACCGGGCCTGCTTTATCCAGGTCCGAGAACTTACGAGGTTTGGCGATGCGGTGCGGGTGAAGTGCTGAATTTCACGATTTCCGCGCCAAACCCGATGCGCCCATCGCCATAGGCCTCGTTCCGGACGTGGACGACACGCGCTGTACACTGCATCTCCTCGGTTTGGCTCCCAGTCACTTCGCCCGGTATCCTTATCGTGACCTCAATTGGCATCCCTACCTGCAGGGGTGCCGAGGAGGCGAAATAAAACCCGCCCCGTGAGATATTTAGGGCTTCCGTGAAGTGATCGCTCTTATCCGCAGCCACCCCTGTCGACCGAAATCGCAGCGGGGTACGATGATTGTGGCGGGTAAGCTGTCTGCGTTCTGCGCCTGGCATAGTGTTCTCCTCTTGGCGAGGGTTAAAGACGCGGCCCTCGCATCGTAAGAGAAGGGGTAACTAAGCCTAGCAGAGTCAGAAACCCGGTCAAGTATCAATCCATCGTACTAGAGGTACTCCAAACTCCGGAATCCGCAAAAGCTTTAAACCGGCTGTCAAACCATGATTTTAGGTGCCCGGCATGGCCGTAAGCCTGTCCAAGCTTCCCGCCCGGACCCAAAACTGGGCACATGCCATCCGCAAACACATAAAATTACATCCCCTATATCGGTCTAGATCATCGAATGGAGACTTCGCCCATTCATCTTCGCCCAGAGGAGATAATCCATGATTTTTGGTATGACGCCCTATACGTTCTTTCACGTTGTGATAAGTCTGATCGGCATCTTCACCGGCTTAATTGCGCTATTTGGAATGATCGTCGGGAAGCGCCTCGATGCGTGGAACGCGATTTTCTTGCTGACTACCGCATTGACCAGCATCACGGGCTTTTTCTTTCCGTTCCACGGAGTGACGCCGGGAATCAAAGTGGGAGTCATTTCACTGGTCGTGCTCGCCGTGGCAATTCTCGCTCGCTACGTGAAGCACCTCGCCGGAGCATGGCGCAAGATTTATGCTGTAACCGCTTCAATTGCTCTCTACTTGAATGTATTTGTCTTGATCGCGCAGCTCTTTATGAAGGTTCCGTCTCTTCATGTGCTGGCGCCCACGGGATCCGAGCCGCCGTTTTTGATCAGTCAGGTGGTCGTGATGGCCATCTTCATCGTGCTGACCATCGCCGCTGCCATCAAATTCCACCCCGAAGCCGTCCACGCTTCTTGATCTATTGCAGCTCCGAGGATAAGACAGCAAAGCCGTGGCGGGAACTGCGCTATGGCTTCGCTGACACCTTGTCCAGTGCCTCGTATTGCGCGCGCTGTTGATCTGCCGACGCCTGGGGCGTGGCTATCAGGTGCATCACCAGGTGGCCATCTTTTGCGGAATACTGCGGCCACTGGGGCAGTCCTGCGCCATTTGGATTTCCGGTCTTCGCAAAATTCGTCCAGTAAGAACCCATCTGCTCGGATAGCGCATAGTCCCCGGGTCGCCATGGCAGTTTTTTCGAATCGAGCATTCCGAATACGAATTCGATTTCCGCCGAATGATAGGCTCCGCGACTTTCCTCCGAGGCTGCGCCAGCCACGGGAGGTTCCAGCGGAGGCGCCTGATCGAACTCATAACGGTAGACGGGGGACTTACCCGTTTTCAACTGCATCTCGATCCACTTCCACGTCCCATAGCCGATGAAATTTGCCGTGGCCAGCAGATTGGCCGAAGTCTTGGCTTGCTCGTCCGTTTCGGCTGGAAAAGCCTTCAGGATCTCCGGCGCCTTGTCTCCATACGTCTGGCTGACTTTCTTCACGAAGTTTTCCTTGGTCGGCGCGTCGGCTCCGAAAAATATGTGGTAATTGCCTTCATCGTGGTTCCATCCTGCCAGCAACGCGACATGCGCCTGATTTCCTTTTGCATAAATCTCGGAGGGACTTTCCGGTAAGAAGTAGCCGTCGATGTTTGGATCGAAGCGGAACGCGTTTTTATTCTTCCAGGCGGCGTCGAGCGTCTCCTGCGAACTCATCGCCCGCAGTTTCTCCAAAGTGTCTGCTCCAATCGACGCCCCGAATTTCACGCCTTCCTGCTCGCTTTCCGCAAGCGGCTTCGCTGTAAGCGTCTTGCCAAAAAACGCGCCGCTCTCTCCAATGGCGCGATGGATCAACCCCTTCGAGGTGGGCGAAGCCATCAGCGCGCTCACGGAGAATGATCCAGCGGACTCTCCAAAAATCGTTACATTCTCCGGATCACCGCCGAACGCAGCAATGTTCTTCCGCACCCATTGCAGAGCGGCCGCTTGATCAAGCAATCCGTAATTTCCCGATGCGTGATGCGCCGATTCCTTGGTCAGCTCGGGATGCGAGAAAAATCCAAAAATTCCCAGCCGGTAGTTCATGCTCACAATCACGACGCCTTTATGCGCGAGGCGTTCGCCATCCTGCCGCGGCTCGGACGTAGCCCCTGCCTGAAAGCCGCCGCCGTGAATCCATACCATCACGGGAAGTTTCGCGGACGAGGAAGCTTGTGGCGTCCACACATTCAGATAAAGGCAGTCCTCGCGCGGCGCGGCGTCGCGAAACACCATGTCGTCATACACATTTCCCTGCATACAGTGCGCGCCGAATTCCGTCGCCTTGCGCACGCCTTGCCAGCTTGACACTGGCTGCGGCTCTTTCCAGCGCAACGCGCCTACGGGGGGCGCGGCATACGGAATCCCCTTAAAAATTTGCACCTTGCCATCCGTGCTCGTGAAACCTTCGACGCTGCCTGCGTCCGTGCGCACTTGTCCCTCCGCTGTAACGCTCATTCCAGCCAGCAATAGCGCGGCAATTGAGGCTCGCATTGTGCGCTCGATGCTCTTCGCAAGAATTCTCATTCACTCTCCTCGGCTCCCTGGATTTCCCCCGTTCCGAACCGCGGAGATAGTACCTCTCAATAGGCGCGCTGAACAAACTTCAATCTTCGCAAATTGCTTTTAGCGGGTTAGCGGTAATCGCACACCACGTTGCTCGCTTTTTTTGCACTTACTGCTGAGCGAGCGCCTCACTTTCGCTCGCGACCACATTGGCCTGCTTTCGCATCCGCAACTTACTCCAGCAATGGTTCGAGGCATCCATTCCGTGTGCAATAATGTGCTTCGTATCGGACTGACGCATGTAGTGCTACAGAATCATCCCGAACGCGGAAAGTCAACACTTCAGGGCATCCCATGAGCACAGCGCCACAAGTCGAATCGACAAATTTTCATCCACCCACCTGGAGTGACATCCAAGAAGCGCATACACGCGTCGCTCCGCATATCCACCGCACGCCTGTTCTTACGTCGCATTCTCTTGACGCAATGGCTGGTGCGCAATTTTTCTTCAAGTGCGACAATTTTCAGAAAACCGGCTCGTTCAAGATTCGTGGCGCTGCAAACGCCATTCTTTCGCTTACCGAGACCGAAGCTGCCCACGGCATCGTGACGCCATCAAGCGGAAATCACGGCGCCGCGGTGGCGTGCGCCGCCGCATGGCGCGGGGTGCCTGCATACATCGTCATGCCGAAAAATGCGCCAGCCGTAAAATGCCGGGCTGTCGAAAGCTACGGAGGGCGCATCACCTTTTCCGAGCCCACGATCACTTCGCGGCAAGAAACTTCCGCGCGCGTGCAAGACGAAACCGGCGCGATTCTGATCCACCCTTACGACAACGATCGCATCATTACTGGACAGGCCACTGCTGCGAAGGAGCTTCTCGAAGACGTCCCGGACCTCGACGCTGTGTTCACACCTGTCAGCGGCGGCGGCTTGCTCAGCGGCACCTGCCTCAGCGCGCACGCTATCCGCGCGGACATCCGCATCATTGGCTGCGAGCCAGCCCGCGCCGATGACGCCTACCGATCACTTGCCAGCGGCATTCTTCAGTCGCTCGATTCGAGCGACACCATCGCCGACGGACTGCGAGCTTCTCTAGCCCCGCGCACATTCGCGATCCTGCGACGCCGCCTCGACCGCGTCCTGTTGGTTAGCGAAGAAGAGATCATCGCCGCGATGAGGCTCGTCTGGGAGCGCATGAAAATCATCATCGAACCGAGCAGCGCCGTGGCCATCGCTCCTCTGTTTCGGCCTGGAGCTCTCCCCGAGCTCAATCTGACAGCTCGCTCTGACGGCAAGCCGCCTAAACTGGGAATCATCTTCTCGGGCGGCAATGTCGACTTTTCCGCGTTACCTTGGTAAGGGAAACAAAGGGCAGAAGAGGCGCGTATTTTGTCGGAATAGGCCCACAATCTTCGCGACCGAGAGCCCGAGCGGGCCATTGGAATCCAGGAAGAAAAAAAGCCAGGGAAGATATATAAAGAGGATCCTGAGAGAGACCCAACGAAGTCGGGGTAGAAGCCACGCTCCCGAGAAGAGAAGGCTTGGAAGCCAGAGGAGTTAGAAACGCGGCGCGGCAAGGAATTCGGGCATCGACAGCAGAAAAAAATTATTTGCGGTACGGCGAAACAAATAAGAGCAAGCTGGGTTAGGTACTCGTTATAAGCCGACTTCCAAACCATTTCTTGGGAGCCGCGGGAACTTCGCGAGAGGTTCCACGGAAGTAGTAAGGACGGAACATCGGAATAAAGGTGAAGCTGTTGCGGTTTCGTTGTTGGGGACTTATATTCGTTGTGAAGTTCGAAGATGGACCGGGGTGGTAGGCAAGGCAATCCTGAGGGCAGTGCCACCAATGCATGTTCGGCAGCAAGTTAGTGGCGAGGCTGCAAACGGTTTGTGGTAACCTCTCCTGCAGTTTCTTGGGCGCATTCGTTTTCGGGCCAAGCCCTGCCAAGGCAGCCAGTTTGTATAAGGGTTAATCCTTTACAAATGAAGTTGCACCCTCTGGACCGATGGCGAACCCCTGAAATACACACCAAATCTGCAGCGTGGGCGGGTTATGAAAAACACTAGCACTCTCATTTTTCGGAATTCCCTTCTGTTTTTGGCCTCCCTCTTCACAATTTTCAGTCTATCGACGACAGCGCAGACGAAACAGGCTGCCGCGCGCATCACGCAAGCGGTCGATGAGGCCAACCTCGTCACGATTCGTGGAAGTGTTAATCCTTTAGCGCGCGCAGGATTCGACCAGGGACTCGTGGCGGACTCTCGCCCGATGAACCACATGCTACTGGTCTTGCAGCGCAGCCCCCAACAGGAAACGGCCCTGCGCAACTTGATTGACGCGCAACAGGTCAAAAGCTCGCCGAATTACCACGCTTGGTTGACGCCGCAGCAGTTTGGCCAGCAATTTGGAGTGGCTGACGCCGATATTCAGAAAGTAGCGGACTGGCTATCACAAAAAGGCTTTACAGAAATCAAGGCCAGCAACGGAAGTATGTTTATCGAGTTCAGCGGCACGGCCGGTTTGGTACGTAGCGCCTTTCACACGGAAATTCACAACGTCATGGTTAACGGCCAGCTTCACTTCGCGAATTTGTCTGATCCGCAGATTCCCGCGGCTCTTGCGCCGGTCATCGCGAGGATTCACTCCCTGCATGACTTTCGCAAGAAGTCGTACATGCGTCTCTCGAACGCGCTGCAACAGGCCAAGTCAGAAGGCAAACTAAGGCCAGCATTTGGAACAGGACCAAATCCAGGGGGACCTTTACAGTATCAGAATGTCCTGGCTGTCGGTCCGGCAGACCTGGCGACCATCTATAACATTCCAGCGACGGTGGCTGGTTCGCCCGCCGGGCAAGGGCAGACGATTGCGATTGTCGCGAGATCAAACATAACAATCTCAGACATTACTCAATTCGGATCGGCATTTGGCATCCCGAATCTGACCAATTTTTCCACGAGCAACGTTATCGTGAACGGTCCGGACCCCGGAATCGTGCCGGAGGACGACGGGGAAGCCACCCTCGATGTGGACATGGTGGGATCGACGGCGCCCAATGCGAATATTCTGTTGGTCGTCAATGGGGGTACGATCACCGGCAATTTGGCTTTAGAAACGGACCCAACGGACGGCGTTGATCAATCAGCCCTATACATTGTCACGAATAACCTTGCACCCGTTATGAGCCAAAGTTTCGGCGGCTGCGAGGAATTTACGGATGATTTATTCAATAGCACCTTATGGGAACAGGCCGCAGCGCAGGGCATTTCCGTATTTGTTTCCACGGGAGACAGCGGTTCCGACAGTTGTGATGACGGCAGCCTGAATTCAACGAGCGGTCTCTCCGTTAGTGGGTCCGCTTCGACGCCATTTAACATCGCTGTTGGTGGTACGGATTTCAACGACGCATCCGATCCAACAATGTTTTGGAATAATACGGCAGCGTTGGCAACCGCTAAATCCTATATTCCCGAGATTCCCTGGAACGACAGTTGTGCGGCATCCGGATCGCTGACGGGTTGTATATCCACGGACCCGAACGGACTGGACCTCACCGGGGGGAGCGGCGGGCAAAGCACCTGCGGCATCCAGACGGTGGATTTCAACGCTGGCACTATTACATGTGCGAACGGCTATCCAAAACCATCGTGGCAGAGTGCACCCGGCGTGCCTGCGGACAGCGTTCGCGATATTCCAGACGTATCCTTATACGCATCAGTTAATAGTCCGAGTGGCCACTATTACGTTTTTTGTCTAGCAGATTCCGTCAATCAAGACCCGACCCAGCCGTGTAACCTAACCGGACAGCCGATCATCAACGGCGTGCCGAGCTTCAATTTTAGCGGCGTAGGCGGAACATCCGCCTCGACGCCTGCGTGGGCCGGAATTATGGCCCTGGTAAACCAGTCGGAGGTAGCCGCTGGCCGCGGCGGACGGCAAGGCAATGCGAACTACGTGTTGTACCAGCTGGCGACCGCGCAGGCCAATGCGAACACCGCCTGCAATTCCACCGGTGCCACGCCGCCCGCAGTAGGCTGCACTTTCAATGACATCACCACGGGTAACAACTCCGTCCAGTGCGTCGCGGGGACGCCCAATTGCAGCAATCAGACTGCAAGCGGTCTGGGCATTTTAGTGACTCCAGGGGCTCCCTTTGCGGCAAACACGCCAGCATTTTCGGCCACAGCAGGTTATGACCTTGCGACCGGACTAGGCACCCCCAACGTTTCGAACTTGATCGCAAACTGGGGGAATGTCACCACGAATTTTAAGGCCGCCACGCCTGCAATCACCAGCCCGGCCTCCGGAACGGTGAGTATCACGCACGGGCATAGTCAAGCTTTCACAATCACAGTCGCTGGAGCGGGGGGAACGCCGACTGGCGACATTTCGCTGATCGCCGAGCCGCCGGGATTTGGCCAAGTAGGTGCGGGCTCCGCGACCCTCGTAAACGGCACTGCAACCATTACCACGAATATGCTCCCGGGAGATGACACAACCGGAGCGGGTACGCCTTACCCAGTCATCGCGCACTACGCAGGCGACGGCACGTTCGGGCCGGCGGACTCACAGCCCATCGCCGTGACGGTCAACCGCGAAAATAGCACGACGACGGCAACGATGTTTAATGAGGACATACAAACTGGGTTCCTAACGCCTACGACATCCGTGCAGTACGGTACAAACTACATCATGATCGTGAACGTGGTGGGAGCCACTGCGGGCGCGATCTGCAACAACACATCGCCGACCTCCATCACGCAAATCCCAGAGGTTCCTTGTCCAACAGGAAATATCACTCTGACTGAGAATGGCAGTCCGTTGAATGATTTCCTTAGGACTGGCTCAACCAACACGAATATTTCTTCAGTGGGCAATCTCGGCTTTGTCGAAGATTTACTCATTCAATTGTTTGGTGGAGTGAATCCAATCGTAGCTGCCTATTCCGGAGACAACAGCTATAACTCAAGCTCTTCGACCCCCCCAACTTCGATCACGGTCACTCCCGGCCCGACTCAGACGACTTCCACCCTCAACGGTTCATCCACTGCAACAGTCAGCGCGGGGCAGAGTGTCACGCTGGTAGCAACGGTCACCACCGGCTATACACAACCCTGCGGGAATACCGGATCTGGTCCCACGGGCACCTGCAATGGTGTGAGTAATGGATCTGGCCCGACTGGCACGGTCACGTTCTCGGCTTGCGGGACAGCCGGATCCTGCACTGTGCCTGTTGTGCCGACCTCATTTAATACAACATCAGGCGCCGGGGCGTTTGCGACGGCGACGTTAGTCACGTCATTCGCCACAACCCCACCTCAGCCGATAAAGGCCGTATTCACAAGCGGCGACCTTAACTACAGCAGCTGTACGGTGGCCGGGACGCCCGCCGCGTGCAGCCTCGCCCCGCTTACGCTGACGGTCTCGGGGACCGTTGGGACCGCAACGAAGCTGGTCTTCGTTGGGCAGCCTTCGAACGTGCCCGTTGGCGTTTCCATTACTCCCGGCGTGCAGGTTGCGGTTGAAGACGTCAACGGAAATATCGTTGCGGGAGCCGCCAACACGATCACCATGACCGTCGGTACAAACCCCGGCACCGGCACACTGGGAGGAACCGTAACGGGTACTCCAGTAAAAGGCATAGTGACCTTCCCCAACTTGACTCTCAGTGCTGCAGGAATTGGCTACACGCTGAACGCAGCCGCTACAGGTTTGACGCCCGCCGTAAGCACGGCGTTTAACGTAATTCTCCCGGCGAATAAGCTGGCTTTCCTAGTGCAGCCTACAAGCACAAATGCTGGCGCTTCGATTATCCCTTCCGTGCAGGTTGCGGTTGAGGACACCAACGGAAGGGTCGTTCCGGGAGCTACCAACTCAATCACCATCGCCATCGGCAATAACCCTTCCTCCGGAATACTCGGGGGAACGGCCACGGCCACTCCAGTGAATGGCGTAACCACGTTCCCCAACTTGACCATCAGCGCGGGAGGGAGCGGCTACACACTGACTGCCAGCTCTACTAGTTTGACTGGCGCGACGAGCGCGCCATTTAATGTGCTCACCGCGGCAACGCAGCTGGCGTTTATAGCGCAGCCTTCCACCACCGTTGTAGGCAGCTCCATTGCGCCCGCTGTCCGCGTGGCGATTGAAGACGCCAACGGAAGTATCGTTGCTGGAGCGACCACACCGATCGTTATCGCCATTGGTACAAACCCCGGAAGCGGAACACTCGCGGGAATAACGTCGGGCAATCCGGCAAATGGCGTGGCGACATTCTCGAACCTAAACATCAGCACACTCGGGACAGGCTACACCCTAACAGCGAGCGCCGCGGGCTTGACGAGCGCGACGAGCACAGCCTTTAACGTGACAGCCCCAACCGGTCCGACCTTTACAGTGAGCTCCACGCCCCTTATTTTGGTTTCTGCGACCGGCGCGTCGGCAGCTTCGACAATCACCGTTACGCCCAGCGGTGGCTTCACTGGGTCCGTCATGGTTACCACAGGGACTTTGCCGCCTGGCGTAACTTGCCCGAATTCACCTTTGACCATCACCGTGACTGGGGTGACGCCTGCCACCCGCACATTGAATTGTATGGTGACGCAGACATCGACAACTCTGACGGCTTCTATTGCACGGGAGGACCGTATGCTGGAAGCAAAGACTATTCCTCCGACGACCGGGGGCAAGGGATGGTGGACGCTAAGCGCTGGCACAGGCTTTGCGGCGCTGTTCATGCTCTTCCTCCCAGGCGGGCGCAAGAAGTTTCGCGCGGCGCTTGGATTGGGGTTGGTTTGCCTACTTGGAATTACTGCGGGATGCAACGGCGCAGGCGGAGGCCCAATTCCCCCGCCTAAGACGGCCACGGTTACAAAGTTGACCGCGAATACCGGAAGCGTTGCTAGCGGGACGGCGTTCACGTTTAGCGCAGCGGTGACAGGTGGCACCCCAACCGGTTCGGTCCAACTGTTCGATGGTGCGACCATGGTTGGCACAGCGGCAAACGTGTCTGGAGGGACCGCGGTACCAACGGCATCGCCATTGGCCGTTGGAACCCACGCGATCAGCGCACACTACTTGGGCGATGCGACAACGGCGGCGTCGACGAGCGGTACGCTCAACCTGACGGTAACCGGGACTACAACAATCGCGATCACCACTAACCCAGCGGCTACGCCAGCTGCACCGGCGATCAACGTGACGGTCCAGTAGCCGCCGCGCAGAACCAGCGAAACATCGGGCGGCCCCGACTAAAGTCGGGGCCGCTTTTTTTGTGGTTGAATGTCTAAAGCACGCGAAGAACAAATCGCGGATTTTTACACAGAGTTCGCAGGGGACACAAAGCGCCCCGAGTCAGGAGAGATTTCTACCCTCGCTGCGCTGTCCTTGGAGGACGATTCTCGCCAGATCCTCAGTTAATGTCAGGGGGAAAGAAGATACCCCAAAAATTCGGCGATGGCGAAGTGAACTCGACCGGAACTTGCGAGCCTTCGTGGCTAGTTTGCGGCGGACGCACCACTCGGGCCTCGACCTTGCTCTGAGCTTTGGGATTTTCGATAGTAATCATGGTTCCTTCCGCAAGTGGTTCCGGAAGAATGAGCATGGCGCCGCTAGCACTCACGGTATGCGTATGGCCTTCGAGCGTATTCGTTTTACCGGTGATATGGACCGCCACGCGAATCCTGAGAAGAACGCGCTGAGCGCGACGGCGCTCTTCCGCAGTGGGCGGACGCGTCGAAACCACTCTTGGGGCCGCGGCGGCCGGTTTGACGTTCGGTTGAGGTTTTATCAAAGCTCAAGCCCCCAGAAATCCATCTCCGGCGCGACCAGTTCGACGCCGTATTCCCAGCCATCCGGGCGCGGAACCCCGCGCCAGACCACTACGGCTGCGTTGCTGGTATCCGTGGCAAGATTTGTAAGAGCCAGGCGGTGTTCGAGCTTAAGTTCCTGCTCTAGGACCACCATGCAGCCATACGGATTGACGACCCGGGTGTGGGCTTCCACGGAGAAGCGCTTTCCAGCGTCTCCATCCCATTCCAGGCGAACGGGCACGCGAGAGTTCATGCGGCGGCCGCGGCGTTTATCGCCGTAGCGCTCGCCTAACACCTTTGTCTCTCGCGTCTTAACTGGCGGCATTTTTGCCTCTGGAAGCCATGCTAAAGTTGAGGGGAAAAACGGTCAATGGTACGGTCGAGTGGTGGCACTCGAAAGGATAGCTGTACCGAAGTACAGGCTGGAACGACGGAACAGGCGAGACTTGAGAAACCTGATTGTAAACGCGGATGACCTGGGGTGGACGGAGGGCGTCAACCGGGGGATAGCCGAGGCGCACGGTAACGGCATTGTGACGAGCGCTTCCCTGCTGGCCAATGGCGCCGCATTTGCGTCAGGCGTTGAACTAGCGCGGGCGACCCCGGCACTCGGAGTTGGAGTGCATTTGAATTTGAGCGACGGCGAACCGGTCGCCGATCGGGAATTGGTGACTACCCTTTTGAACGACCGGGGCGAGCTGGAAGGCAAGCCCGAGAGTTTGCTGCTGAAGCTGGCACGTCGGAGCGTGTTGCTCGATGAAGTAGAGCGCGAATGGGATGCCCAAATCCAAAAGGTGCGTGACGTCGGAATCGAACCTACGCATCTTGACGGGCACAAGCATGTGCAGATGCTTCCGGGGCTCTTCGAGATCGTGCTAAGGCTGGCCAAGCGGCATGGAATAGCTGCGGTGCGGATTTCGCATGAAGAATCGAGCTTGCGCGCTGCGCTTTCCTCGGGAGCAAAACAAAAGGGCGCCGTGATGAAGCAAGGAGTGCAGGCGCGAGGCCTGAAATTCCTAGCGAGGGATGCGCGCGAACAGGCGGAACGCGCCGGCATTGCTGCGGCGGATTATTTTTGCGGCATTGCCCAGACAGGCGAGCTGACTCGCGAGGGCGTTTTGCGTCTGCTCGAGATTTTGCCGGAAGGCACGACCGAGTTGATGTGCCACCCGGGGTACGTCGACGCAGATCTCGCTAAATCGGCAACGCGGCTGCAAGCTTCGCGCCAGACGGAAGTGGAGATTTTGACGAACACGCAAATACGAAATCTTGTCGCCTCGCAGGGGATTCGGCTGGTAGACTATGGTTTCGCGGCCCAAGAAGCCTGAGGAAAGTCCAGAACTAAAAGCATGAAGAATGATCCGCCCATCCGCTACTCGATCGTCGTTCCGTTTTACAACGAACAAGAAAATATTTCGCCATTGTATGTGAAGTTGACAGAAGTGATGGATGCGATCGGCGAGCGCTATGAGCTGGTGTTTGTGGACGACGGAAGCAAAGACAAAACGTTTAAGGTGTTGTCCGATATTTATGAGCACGATCCGCGGGTGAACGTGGTGCAACTGCGGAGGAATTTTGGGCAAGCTCCGGCTTTAAAAGCAGGATTTGATTTTGCTCGCGGCGAAATCATTATTTCGATGGACGGCGATTTGCAGCACGACCCCGATGAGATTCCCCGGTTCCTGGAAAAAATTGAAGAAGGCTACGACCTGGTCAGCGGATGGCGCATATCGCGCACCGATCACTGGTTGACGAGACAACTGCCAAGCCGGATCGCTAACAGAATGATGGCGAAACTCTCCGGAGTGGATTTGCACGATTTTGGGACGACCTTCAAAGCATATCGGCGCGAAGTTTTGTCGGAAATTCATTTGTACGGAGAGCTGCACAGGTTTATTCCCGCTCTGGCAAGTTGGGCAGGGGCGTCAGTGGCGGAAGTGCCGATTTCGAATATTGCGCGGAGAAGTGGCGAGTCCAACTATGGGATATCGCGGACCGTGCGCGTCTTGCTGGACTTGATGAGCGTGAAGTTTCTCTTGGATTATTCGACCAAGCCGCTTCAATTTTTTGGTCTGCTCGGACTGGCGTGCTTGAGCGGTGGAGCGGGGATTGGGTTGTGGATATTTCTTCGCAAAGCAATTTTGAATGAAGGGCTGCTGGCGAATCACGGGCCATTAATGCTGCTGGGGATGGCGCTCGTGATGGGTGGCATTCAGTTTATTGCCACGGGCCTGATCGGCGAAATGCTGGCACGCACGTATTACGAATCTCAGAATAAACCGGTCTATAGCGTGCGTGAGTTTCGCAGCCGCCGGGAAGCACTGGCCGGTCGAGATGAACCTCCTCGCACAGCTGGAGCCGGGGGCTGGTAAACCCGCGGGAATTGCAAACAGAATCCAACCTTCATTTTGAAAACGTGGGGCGCAAAGCGCAGCCCGAAACCGCGTCCACATCCATCCACACACGTACTAACCGCACACTAATGTTTGTGCTGGGGATCGTGCTCTTTTGGGGATTGATCTATATCCCTGGCCTGGCTTCGCCGCCGATGATGGACGACGTGGATTCCGAACACGCGCAGATCCCTGTGGAAATGTTGCAGCGCCACGATTACGTGACAATGTACGTGAATGGCGTAAGGTATCTGGAGAAAGCGCCGCTACCCTACTGGATCATGGCGGGAATTTACTCTGTCGCTGGAGTTTCGGAATTTTCTGTTCGATTGGAGCTGACGTTTTTTGCGCTTTTGACATTCCTCGCCGTCTTCTTCCTCGCACGAGATATCGCGGGCGAAGAAGCGGGCTTCTATTCCGCTTTGGCGTTAGCGACCGCCATTGGTCCCTACATTTACACGCGGTTCATTATTCCCGACATCATGGTCTGCTTTTGGCTGACGGTAACGGTGTACTTGTTTTGGCGAGGCCTTGAGGAACCACAGCCGTCGCGACTATTGTGCTGGTCGATTGGAGTGGTCACCGCGCTCGATGTGCTGACGAAAGGGCTAATCGGATTGGCGTTTCCGATCGGAATTATTGTTGGATACCTTTTGATCACGCGAAACTTGCGGCACCTGCTGAAGTTGCGGCTTGTGTCAACCACCATCGTGTTCTTGGCGGTTGCTGCCCCTTGGCACGTTCTGGCGACGCTACGCAATCCACCGGTAGGAGAGGCCAAGGGATTTTTTTGGTTTTACTTCATCAACGATCAGATTTATCGCTACCTCAATTTGCGCGTGCCACGGGATTACGACAAAGTTCCGCTGTTGGTTTTCTGGGGACTGCTCCTAGTGTGGACTTTCCCGTGGTCGTTCGCGGTGGTCAAGAGCCTGAAACAGGTGCCGTTGCGCATCCGAGACTGGGGCGGCAAGCTGGATAAGCCATCGCGAGCGGCATTGTTGCTCGCAGTGTGGGCGGCGTTTGTTCTCGTCTTTTTCAGTTTTTCGACCCGACAGGAATACTACGTTTTGCCGGCTTTGCCCGCTCTCGCCGTGCTTTGCGGCATGTGGCTGAAGCGTGAAGCAGATTCGGCACCGGACAGCGCACTGCGGCGGAGCGCGGTTCGAGGAGCGACCGCTTTGCTGGTGCTTGGCGTGATTGCGTCCGCAATAGCTGGCTGGTTTGCGGCCGTGGCACCAGCAGTCCCGAAGGATGCAGACTTCGGTGAAGTGCTGCGTAGAGTGAACAGCATGTACAAGCTGTCCATGGGCCATCTCTTCGATCTCACGCCCCAAGCCATGGGCTTCTTCCGGTGGCCACTGATTCTGACGGCTATAAGTTTTCTGGTAGGCACGGTGTTGCACTGGATTTTTCGCAAGCGCGGAGCTTCGATGAGAGCCAATCTAACTCTCGCATCGATGATGGTAGTTCTACTTTATGCGGTGCATTTGGCGCTGGGCACGTTTAATCCGGTGCTGGGATCGAAACCTCTAGCCCTTGCGATCCAGCGTTACTACAAGACGGGAGACACCATTGTTGTGAATGGGCAATATTCACGGGCGTCGAGCATTTTGTTCTATACCGGAATCCAGATGCATATGCTGAATGGCCTGACGAACGACTTATGGTTCGGCTCGCTTTACCCCGATTGCCCCAAGGTATTTGAAGATGACGCTTCGTTCGCACGTCTTTGGCGCGGCCCAGGCCGCGTGTTCTTTTTCATACCGAGTGACCTGGACATCGATCCGCTGCAGAAACTGGGCGCTCCGTATTATCTTGTGGCGAAGGCGGGCGAGAAGAGCGTCTACAGCAACCAGCCTATTACTGTCACTGCGCCGAACTGAGTAAGAGGCGCTTTTTAGCGGTGATTTCCTTCTTCCAAGGAGGCGTGTGTGAATCGAGAACAGTTTTACGCGATTATGGGTGGCGACGGGACGCTGGACTACGAGGTGTACCTAAGCACGAAGACGCTGCTGTCCTGCCAACTCGATTACGACAAGCTCTGCAACGCAGACGAAATGCAATTTCAGATAGTCCACCAGATCGAAGAGCTCTGGATGAAACTGATGGCCTACACGCTCCTCGACATCGACGAGTATTTACAGCAAGAAAATACCAATCGCGTGATCACGCTATTTCGGCGCGTGCATACCGCGCAAAAGCTGATGATTCAGCAACTGGCGCTGTTGGAAACGATGTCACCGAAAGAGTATCAAGAGATTCGCAAAAAGCTGGGAAATGGAAGCGGGCAGGAGTCGCCGGGATTTCGCGTGCTGCTGAAGATGTACCAGCCAATCTGGAACTCCTTCAAAGCAAATTATTTGGACAAGCACGGACTGACGATCGAGAAGATTTACGATTCGGAGTACAACCACGGCGACGCCTACATGGTGGCCGAACAGCTCGCGGAATTCGACGAGCTCTTTCAAAAATTTCGCTACGAACACATGCAGCTGATTTACCGTACGATTGGCTTCGGTTCGAAGTCGTTGAAAGGCCGGCCTGTCGAAATTCTTGAAGACGGCATGCGCCACAAATTTTTCCCGGAGCTCTGGGAGATTCGCGGCCAAATGACGGACCGATGGGGCGCGGAATACGGAGTAAAAAGAGACTCGTTGGGTGGAAATTGAGCTAAGCCCTGCTTGGTCGATTCGCGTCGAAATTCACGAAGTGCGACGCCCACAAATTGCTTGTCCCAACGCGAAGCTACTTTCTTTTCTTTAGGCTCTCAACTTTTAACTTTCGACTTTCAACTTTGAACTGTCAGCTATCCACCTTCCTCACCGAGGCGTGGCGAGTTGGCGGTAATGGCTGCGGAAAAAGAGTAACGGCTCACCAGGAAATAGATCAGCGCTTTGAACTTCCCCTAAGAAAATGGTGTGATCTCCGGCGATGTAGGAGGCGACAACCCTACAAACGATTTGTGCAATGGTGTCTTCGAGGAGCGGAATGCCCTGTTGCGTCCAGCGGTAGCGGATACCGAGCTTGGCTTCCGCTTCCGAGCTTTGTTCAGACTGCGCAAAATAAACAGACAATGACTGTTGCTGTTCCTTCAAGACGCTGACACCGAAGAAGCGGTTTTGTTTGAGAAGCGAAAGGAGATGGCTGCGCTGGTCCACGCAAACAAGCGTCAGGAACGGGTCGAGAGAGACAGACGTAAAAGAATTGGCAGTCATCCCGTAGGCCTGGCCGGGAGCCCGCGGAGCGGTGATGACAGTGACTCCTGTAGCGAATTGGCCGAGCGCGTGGCGAAAGTCTGTCGCGGTAAGAGGAGTAGCAGTCATATTCGAAGTTTTTGAAGATACCATATTGCGAGGCACGTTGCGAAAGAGGCGCGCGGCTGGTGTAACAGTCTATGGATTGCGCGGCTGCGCTGGGCTTTCGATGGTTTGCAGAAGGCGAACCATTTCGGGCGCGGCAATCCCCTGGTAGTTCGGTGCGAGCAGGCCAAACGTTTCAACATCATCATACTTGCGCGATACGCCGCTTGATTGCGTTCCGTTGAGTGCCCAGTAGCTCCAGTTCAAGTCATTCTCCCCCAGATATTGCACAAACCAGCGGAACCATTGGGCGCGATCTCCGCATTGCAGCGTTTGGCATTCCCCGAACTCTCCAACCCACAGCGGCACGCCAGGCACGTTGTGCAGCAAGTATCCAGCTCGCGCATCGTATGCTTGCTTCAATTCGTCGTAATCCTGAAAAGTATGGCCTCCGATCGCGTATGCGTGCGGCGAGTAGACCACGCGATTGGGAATCTTCAGTGTGACGGGCAGCTTTCCGAACGCTGTTAGGTTCGTCGAATACTCCGGTCCTTCCACCATCACAAGCAACTTGGGATTCGCAGCAAGCACGGCATTGCCACCGCGTTCAGCTGCTGCGTGCCAGTCCAGACGCGGGTCATCGCCGCCCCACCGCGCTCCGCTGCGCAGTTCATTTCGCAGATCGGCGCCCGCGACCCAGGGCTGATGCTTATAACGCCGAACAATCGACTGCCAATCCGCCAGCCATTTATCCTCGGGATACTCCACGTTGTACCAGAGACCATTGCCATCGTCGTCCTTGCAGCACCAGTCCGCGCGGCTCACGTGATTATCGAGAATGACCATGAGGTGCGCGCGCGCCAGAGCATCGATCACAACGTCCATAATTTCCATCGCATGCTTACCGCGAAATTGCGGATTGGCCTTTATGGCGTACTCGGGAACCACAGGATTGCGCTCCAGTGTTTCATTGGCCCACGGGAGCCTCACTGAATTCACGCCGATCGCTCGGATTTGCGCGATGATCGTGGCGAGCGGCGCGTGATCCAAACCGCCAACTACAAATTCCTTTTGGTCAAAACCGTACCAGTTGACCGAAGTGAGCCGCACCACGTGCCCGGCGGAATCCAGGATGGCATGACCGTCGGTGTGAAGAGGCGGACGAATCTGTTGCTGCGCGAAGATGGCTGACGGCGCAACCAGAAGAGCCACGACGAGAACAAAACGGTGGGCATGAGTAGGCCTGGGCATACTTCTCTCCTGCTTGCCTGTTTGGCGGCATTGGTGAAAGACACGAAGTGTTATGAGACTCCAAAGCAGATTTCTTGGCAATCCCAAACACCAATTCGAACCACCCCTATTGAAACCAAACGCCAGGTGAACTAGGCTGCCGTCATTCGTTCGGTTCAAGTCGAACACGGGCGTAGAGTGTTTGATCGCTGCAAAGCAGAAACTCTTCGGGAGGAATTCATGCAACGGCATCCAGGGAAGCCCATTCGTGCTTTCTGCGGATTTTTAATTGCGGGAGCGTTGTCGTTGGTAGGTCTGTCCGCGTTTGCACAACAACCAGCGGCCACGCCCGGCGCCACGCAGCCAACCATTCTCTACGGTGCTGCCTATTACAACGAGTACATGCCCGAAGATTTGCAGCCCGGCCGGCTGGAAAAAGATGTCGCGCTGATGAAGGGCGCGGGAATCAGCGTGGTGCGCATGGGCGAGTCCACCTGGAGTTTGTGGGAGCCGACCGACGGCCATTTTGAATACGCCTGGATGGATCGCGTGGTCGATGCGATGAGCAAAGCTGGAATTAAAGTAATCATGGGCACGCCGACGTATTCCATACCGACATGGATGGCGCACGCATATCCTGAGATTCTCGCGCGGCCACTCGGCGACGGTTACGTCGGCTACGGCATGCGCCAGAATATGGATTTCGATAATCCCAAGTACCGCTTCTACGCCGCGCGTGTCATCACCAATCTCGTGAGCCACTACAAGGACAATCCCGCGGTAATCGGCTGGCAGATCGACAATGAAACCAGCGGCTACGGCGCATCGAATCCCGACGTTTTCACTGGCTTCGTCGAGCATCTCAAGAAAAAGTTTGGAACCACCGATGCACTCAACAAAGCATGGTTCCTCAACTATTGGGGCCAGGACGTGAACGATTGGGCCGACATGCCCACGCGCGACAACGCCACCAGCACCAGTTACAAACTCGAATGGAGCCGCTGGCAAGAGATGCGCGTGGCAAATTTTCTTGGATGGCAGGCCGCGCTGGTCCGCAAGTACCGCCGGTCCGACCAGTTCATCACCCACGATTTCGGCGGAATGATGGGCGGTGGAACCGATGAGCCCACAATCGCCGCTGTTCTCGACACTGTCGCCAACAATCCCTATCACGGAACGCAGGATCACATGGATGGCGCGTGGCAGGCGCTCCAAGGAGATTTTTCGCGCTCGCTAAAGCACAGCAACTTTCTAGTGACCGAAACGAACGCGCAAACGCTTGGCTGGGATTCCGCGAGCCAGTTTCCTCCCTACGACGGCCAATTGCGTCTTGACGTTTATACGCACATATCGAGCGGGGCCAACATGGTCGAGTATTGGCATTGGCACTCGATTCATGCCGGCCAGGAAACCTATTGGAAAGGCGTGCTGAGCCACGACCTCGAGCCAAATCGCGCTTATGCCGAGGTCAGCCGCGTCGCTCACGAACTCCAAAAGATTGGCCCCGAATTGGCCAACATGAAAATCCACAACGACGTCGCGATTCTCTACAGCGTCGATTCCTCGCACGCCATCAGCTTCATGCCCTACGAGAGAATGCCGGAAACCGGCTGGATACCGGGCCGAGCGACGCATGGCTACGCTGCGGTTCTCGCCCAGCTGCACAAGTCGCTCTATTTCAGCAATGTGGGCATTGATATTGTTTTTCCAGGCGTGACCGCCGCGGAACTTGCGCAGTACAAGTTGCTCATCGTTCCATCCCTTTACGTTGCAGATGATGCCCTGCTGAAGAAAATCTCTGACTTCGTTCAAAACGGCGGCCACGTACTGATGACTTTCAAGAGCGGCTTCGCCAACGAAAACTCCGCCGTTCGCTGGGAGATGGCGCCTGGGCCGTTGCGAAAAGCGGCAGGATTTACGTATCAAGAGTTCTCGACTTTGGAAAAACCGCTAGCCCTGAAGGGTGATCCATTTCACGTTGGCGAAGAAAACAAAGTCAGCACCTGGGCTGAGTTTCTTCAGCCGGAGACCGCGAAGCCGCTCGCCTATTACGATCACCCATTCTTCGGACGCTGGCCCGCAGTGACAACGAACAGCTTCGGCTCAGGAGCGCTCACGTATGAAGGCACGGTTTTGTCCGACAAGCTCCAGCAGGCCATCGTGTTGAGTGCGCTACGCGATGCAGGTCTTGCTGGTCCCGACCAACAACTACCCGCAAGTGTCCGCATCAAAAATGGAATCAGCCAGGACGGCCGCAAACTCCATTACTATCTCAACTATTCCAGCTCGCCTGCGGCGGTGGTCTATTCCTACTCCCCAGGCACTGATCTGTTGACCGGCCAGTCGTTCGCCCAAGGCCAGCAGACAACCATCGCGCCGTGGGATCTGGTCATCGTGAAAGAGAATTCTCGAGATCACTAAAACGATCCCAAGTAGCCTGCGACAGGAATTTGCTAGAGAGCGAGGATAGCGCGGGCAAGTTTGCGTTTATCTGCGCGCGTTTTCATTACCGTCGGAAGGATAGCGACTTTCATGCCGAGGGCGCGAATGGCGGACTCCTGCGACGCGTCGCGGCGGTCGATCACGAAGGTACCGGTGAAATCGGCGTAGAGTTTGGCGACTGCGGAAGCGGAGGAGCCGCAGCCAAGTTGGATCAGCATTTTGTCGCTGGGGCCTTTTAGCGATTTACCGCCGACGATGGGGCAGACCGCGATGACGCTTTCTTTGCGAGCACGTAATTGTTCGCGGACGCGAGGCACTGCAAGGATCGGACCAATGCTTATCAGCGGGTTGCTTGGGCAGATGATGACGCGGTCGGCATCGCAAATGGCTTCGAGTACGCCTGGAGCGGCGTGCGCGTGTTTTATCCCTGCGAAGTGAATCCCGCGAACTCCCGGCTCGGTGCGATGTTTAATGAGATATTCCTGAAAATGCATGTTGCCGTCGCGAGTCTCGATGATCGTGGGAATAGGCTGGTCGGACATGGGCAGAATGCGGGATTTCACGCCGAGAGCAGTTCGGATCGATTCCGCAGCCTGGGTCAGAGTCTTACCGTGCGCAAGCAAATCCGTACGATGAATGTGTGTGGCGAGATCGCGATCGCCGAGATTGAACCAGATTTCTCGGCCGTAGATCCCGAGGCGCTTTAGAAAATGAAATGTTTCGCCGCGCATGCCCCAGCCCGTGGCCGGATTGACAACGCCAGCGAGCGTGTAGGTAACAATGTCGAGGTCCGGAGAAATTTTCAGGCCGTGCAAGACGATGTCGTCACCGGTGTTCACAATGACCGTGAGGTCGTGAGGGTCCATTGCCCCGTAGAGTCCGAGGAGCAGCTTGGATGCACCAATGCCGCCGGCGAGGGCGGTAACCTTGAGTTTTTTTGCGGGAGACATAACGGAGTTAAGGATGCCCGGTGGAAGGAGATTCCCGCAAGTGGAAATCGTTGAGTGTGAGCAAGAGACTAAACTGGACCCAAGGCCGGTACGTTAACGAAACAGGTCTTCGCTAGCCGAGCGAATGATCCGCGCGGCGGGATCTTGTACGAAGCGGTAGCGATAGCCGCGAATCAGAACTACCGGCGTGCCTGCGGATTTGTCCATGAGAAGACCTGCAGCTGCCGCAAGTTCATCGGCGACGGCAAGGATTGTCGCGCTAAGAAGTTTGCGATGGCGGTCGCGGGTGCCGCGGAGATCAACCAAAGCGGGAACACCGCACGAGCCTATAGCCACGTTGATGAGACCCAAGCGCCAGGGACGACCGAACGTGTCGCTGATGATGACGGCAACGCGCTTACCAGTTTGCCTCCGCAAGGCTGACGCAAGGCGTCGCGCGGAACCGTCTGGATTTTTCGGCAGCAGCGTTACGAAATCGCGGCCTCGAACGTTCGAATGGTCCACACCTGCATTGGCGCAAACGAAACCATGATGCGTTTCGACGATGAGCACGCGATCCGCGCGCACGATGCGGCGAGATTCGCGGAGAACCACCTCGATGAACCGCGCATCGTTGGAAAGCTTCTTAGCGAGCTCATTGGCCTTCTGGGTAGGTCGGACCGTCGACAGCCGGACGATGCGGCCTTCCGTTTTCGAAATTATTTTTTGGGCGACCACCAGAATGTCGCCGTCTTCAAAAATGATTTTCGCGCGCCGGGCGGCCAAAGTGATTAATTTAGACAGGTTATGGCCCTTGCGAATTTCCGGGAGACCGGAAATAACTAGCAGCGAAATTGGAGACGAAGCGGGAGACGCTAGCTTTGGTTTAGACGAGCGTGAAGTTTGGCGTGCCATGTTCGAGAAAAAGAATCTTACGCGAGAAGCCCCGATGATTTCACACGGAAGCTAAAATCATCCGGCGAATTGGAGTGCGGCAGCTCTGCTGCCGCTTTTCCCACTCACACGCACGACTCCATATTGGATGAGCCTAAATAAGTCGGGCGAGGAGCCCGCCGTTTAGCAAGCCCCCGCCCGAAAGCCCAACCCGAGATCGAAGACTACTTATCCTTCTTCGGAGGCTTGTCTTCCTTTGCAGGCTTCGCCGGTTTCGGAGGATTCTTCTTCTCCGCTTGTTGTTGCTGCTTGAGCTTCGCCTCTTCGGCGTCGTGTTTTTTCTCTAGGTCTTCGAGCTGCTGCTGGTGCTGTTGATTGAGCTTTTGCTGGGCTTGCTGGTCAGCAGCCTTCTTGTCCAAGGCGGCACGTTCTTGTTGTTGTTGTTGTTCGACTTTTTGGCGTTCCAAATCTTGCCCAGAGCGCAGATCCTGCACTTGCTGCTGATGTTTCTGATCAAGCTGCGGATTTGCATTCGTCGTTGTCGCCGGTGCATTAGGCCGCGCCGATGGCGGACGATTAGGATTGTTGGCGGGCGGCGTCACTGTCTTGTTGGCCGCGTTGACCGGCGTAACGGGCTTGTTTGGATTGGGCTGAACGCCTTTCGCCTGAATCGTTTGCGGCTTGGCCGGCGGAGCGATTTTGATATTGGCGTGAACTTGAGCCGCCGCCGGTTGAAGCTGACGAGCTTCCGACATCGCCAAAGGCCGACCACCATTGGCCTGAATCGCTTCTTGCCGCTTGGCGAACGACGGAGGTGGCGGAGGCGGAGCAGTCTTCGCAACTACGGCCCGGCTTTGTAGTGCAGCGGGTGGCCGCGCTGACGCGGTAACACCGGCTCCGAGAACGGCCTGCCTCGAAGGCACAACGGCCGGCGTGGTCGCAACAACTGGCGCGGAGGCCACTTCCCGTGCGTCGAATCTGACCGAGTTCTTGGAGACCGATTGAGCGGACGTAAACGCTTGAGGTGTCGTGACGGAAACGGCTCCGGTCACGCGCTGATTGACGTAGGTGACGTTGGTCACCGTGGTTTTGTTGATTACCGTGGTGTTGTAATAGTTGTTCACGACGGTTGTGTTGACCGTGGTGTTCGTAATGTTGACGTTGTTCACGTAAGCGCGGCTCACATGATAGGACGGCACGTAGACTTCCCGCGGACCGAGCGGAAACCATCCGACACTGACGCCAGCAGCAAATCCGCCGCCGACGCCGACGCCAACACCGAAGTGCGGGCCGCCAACCCATGCCACTAGCGCAGGCGCGTAAACGGGACGAACGTAAGCTACGCCGACAACAGCGACCGCAGGCCGCGCGGGTACCCAACCCCAGACGCCACCAACGGTTACCCAGCGTCCATAGTGAAAGGGAGCAAAACCCCAAGGCGCATCATCGACCCAGGTGTAGCCCCAAGGCGCGATATAAGCCCAGTGGCCATAGTGATACGGAGCCCAGCCAACAACGGCAACGTGTGGGAACCAGATCGTGCCGTAATCCGGCGTAGGACGCCAGCCGCCGTATTCGTCGAGATCTTCGTAGCCGATGACATCGTTCGAAACATAGCGCGCAGAAATGGAGTTATCGATCCGCGCATCGCGCTCAGCGCACCAGTTATCAAAATCGTCGCTGGAGTTGTCCCAGGTTTCGACGTCTGCGCTAATTTGATCAGTGCCGTTGAAGGTACCGACTTCCTGAGGATGGATAGTGTAAGCCGAACCGCCGCCAGTAACCTCACCTTGGCCATCGCGAACAATAACCACGGTAGCGTCGCCAGCCTCGTTGACGTTGACCCTGTAATTGCCTGGATGGAGCAGCGTGAAAGCAAGATTGGGAGTGTCGACTTCAAAGGTTTCGTCATCGCCAAGACGGCGGACGCGAATGTTCAGAGTGCCTTCGCTTAATTGAACCTGGGTCATATTGTCGGTCAGATTCAAGAAAGAAATGCCCGTATTGCTGTTCAGGCGGATCGATGCAGAGCCGAGATGCAGCTCCGAAAAAGAATCGGCATCATTCCAGAGTTTATCGCCGGTGGTCAAAGGGCGATTCACGACCGCCGAAACCCAATCTTCGGTTCCTGCAGGCTCGAAAGAAACATTTCCCCGTACAAATCCCAGTCGCGCGACGCGGCCCGGCGGATCGTCATCGTCGGCAGCAGCGCGTTGCGGCACAAAACAGGCCAATGCCAGCGCGAGACTGAGCAGGCTCACCAAGTGCATGGTGTATCTTTTCATTTGCGATTCCCTCTCTCCTGAATTGTCAGAGCCGGTATTGGCCCTTTGTTGTGCGGATTTGCGTTCTTGAACCCCGAATCTCCGAGCGCTGGTCTCAAGGGATTCGGCCCCATTGCTTAACTTTAACGATAGCATCCTGGTGCGAATAGCCGGGCTTGAACGGCAAGCGCTTTGTCGAACTTAGAAACGCCAGTTGCGAACTACTCATTTAACCCGCGCGCACAAAGAGAGTTGCGTGGTCGCGTATTGGATTAACTAGGGATCGCGAGTCCTAAGAAAAAAAAGGCCCGCCGCGTTCAAAAGCGGCGGACCTTTTTCAGATGTGCTGATTTCGCTGATTTTAGCGATGGCCGTGAGAACCGCCGCCACCGCCATGTGAACCTCCGCCACCACCACCCCCGTGAGGAGCGCTTCCCCCACCGCTTGAATGAGGTGCACTACCGCCGCCGTAACTGCGGCTCGGCGCGGAATAGGTGCGGCTCGGCGCAGAATAGGAACGCGTAGGCGCCGGGTTCCCACCGCGAGCACCTTGCGGCGTATAACTGCGATTGTTGTAAGACGCGTTCCCTTGCGGCGTGTAGGAACGACCGCCAGTATTGGCGCCATTAGCCTGAGCGCCGGAACCAGCCCAAGGCGGACGGTTATTCGCACCACGCGCGGTCATAGTCGAGTTGTTGGAGGGGCTGTGGTTATTGGAGCTGCCGAAACCATTCGGAGCCTGGCCGTGATCGGTCGTATTGCCCTGAGCGCTCCAACTGCGCGAGTTGTTGGTTGCCCGCTGATTGCCATTGTTCCCCGGGACGTTGTTCTGCAGGCGCATATTGTTATTGCTTCCAGCTGATGGCGGACGGCTCTGCGATAGTTGATTCTGCCGCGCCGTCGTTCCCGCATTCGCGGGATGCCCAGCGCTCAAGCCGCTCGTGTTAATCGTGTGGACCGGATAGTGCGAAGCGCCAGCCGCCGGCGTTGTACGCGCCATTACCGAGCGGTTCTCCACCGAGCTAGGCGGACGACTGACGTTTCCTCTCGCGTTGGCAGCGCCAAGCGCGCTTTGCCTCGTGGGAGAAAAACCCGCCTTGTTGGTCACCTGCGCGCTGCGCAGCGAGGCTTCATCGATATGAGCAGCGCCGCGATTGATGGCTTGGCCGCCGGTGAATGCACTGCGCGAAGCCGCTGTCACCGCATGCGTGTTGTGCGCGTAAGCGTAGTTGAAATTACCGTTAGAGTGAAAAGTGTTGACGTTGTGGATGTAGGTGTTGTGAACATTGATCCGATTCACGTACCCGTAGCCCCCGTGATACCAGGGATGGAACGGTTCGCCGTAGCCCAGCGGAAACCAACCTACGCCGAACCCGACACCAAATCCGAAGCCGAAGCCGCCGCCAAGGAAACCGACAAACGCCGGACCGTAAACCGAGAAGCCCACTCTTGGGCCGGGGTACCAACCCCACCTGCTCCCAATGTAGCCCCAGCGGCCATAATGAAATGGAGCAAAGCCCCAAGGCGCATAGTCGATCCAAGTCCAGCCCCAAGGGCCGACATAATTCCAATAACCGTTGCTGTAAGGAGCCCATCCGGGTGCAACTTCCGAGGGATACCAAACAGGACCATTGGCGCCATCCTCACTCCAGGTGCCGTTGTTATCCAGGTCTTGGGTACCGGGCATATCCTCTGGAACGTAGCGCTTCGAGACAGAATTCTGTTCACCCAGATCCCGCTGGCTCGCCCATTGATCGAGTCCATCCGCGGGAGGCGCTTGCGGCACGACCGTAGACTCCACAGTATCAGTCCCACTATAGATGCCGCGCTGTCCGGCTTGGAGATCGTAGGTTTTTCCGCTGGCAGTCACTTGCCCCGCTCCGCGAATTACCGTGATGCCGGTGTTGTCGCCATTTTCATTAACGTCAATGCGGAAAGCCCCTGCTTGCGTGATGGTGAAAGCGAGATTCGGAGTATCGACCTCGTAGGTGTCGCCTTCGCGAATTTCTTTTACGCGGAAATTGATCGAGCCCTCAGCGAGGCGCATTTGCGTAATAGCTTGATCGAGATTCAGAAAAGAGAGTGCAGTCATGCTGCCCAGATGAATGGAAACGACTCCCGTCTGCAATTCAGCGCGGGAATCTTTGTCGGTCCAAATCTTGTCGCCGATGGTCATGGGGCGATTGCGGGCTGCGGCGCCCCAGTCGCCCTGGCCGCCGGGCTGAAAAGACACCGAACCGTCTACATAACTGATGCGAGCAACACGAGTAGGGGGATCGTTGGCGTCGCTTGCCGCGGACGGATCAACGGGTTCGGCTTGATTCGGCTGATCAGCCGGAGTGGCTTGATCTGGCTGCTGCGCGCGAACCTTTGGAGCTGAAAAGCAAAGAAGACCTATCAGACAGAGAAGCAGGCTAAGCTTTGGCTTGCCTATAATAGTGGTCTTCAGCATGGTTAGTCACCTTGTCCCGCGCCCGGACCTTTGGTTCCGGTCGATGAGAGTCTTCCTTCAGTATATAACTCCCATTGAGTGAAACCCCAAAGTGGAAAAGAAGTTGCTCATGGCCGACAAGGCAGTGGGGTAAGCAGACCGCTCCACGTCAGCAGGCACGCATATTCAACCAACTGTGAATGCTCGTTCGGAGCGAAACGGATATAAGTGCCTTTTTTCCAATATGTTAGAAACAGATGCCCACTGAGGTGACAATCTGGGACGTCGATTCCCTGTCCGTTCCGTAACCTCGGCCCTTCGGCCAGGGGTCAAGAGCCAGTTTGACGGACCTAACTGAGGAGTCAGCAGCTAGTTGTGGGCAGCTTGGCCCCCGATTTGGTACCCGACTCCCCGGATTGTCCGGATCAAAGGCCGATCATAGCCGGAATCGACCTTGCGGCGAAGGTAATTGATATAGACGTCCACGACGTTGGTCATGGTATCGAAGTTCAGCTTCCAGACCTGCTCGACAATCGCGGTTCGTGTCACCGCCTGCCCTTCGTGCCGCATCAGGAACTCGAGCAGAGCGAACTCCTTTGGGCTCAGTTCGATAGAGTTACCCCCTCGCTGGACCGCGTGAGCGACGCGATCAATCTCCAAGTCCCCAACTTTTAGGACCGCGCGACCGGGACGGCTGCCCCGCCGAAGCACAGCGCGAATCCGCGCCGCAAGCTCGGCAAACTCGAAAGGCTTCGCCAAAGAATCATCAGCGCCGGCATCCAGCAAACGGACATGATCCTCCGCAAGGCTCGCCCCAGTAACCATCAGGACGGGTAGATCGGGTTTTTTCGCGCGGATGTGGCGCAGAACATCCAGACCGCCTTCCGCAGGCGAATTGAGATCCAGGATTACGAAGTCATAAGGCTGGTCAGAAGCAAGACGCTGGGCTTCCCCACCGTCCGCCACCATATGTACGGAAAACTGTTCCTGCTGCAACCGTTGATGGAGAAACTCCGCCAGCGGCGCGTCATCTTCAGCGACAAGAATGCGCATCGGCACACACCGGAAAATAAATTTGGAAGGGGTAAGTCCATACTGCCCGTCATGCCGATGTGTGTCAACAAACTATCGCGACAGGATGGCGCAAACGATATCCCTTGAGCGCGCTGGTGCGCCGTAGGTAGGCGCCGGGCTTCAGCCCGGCCTCTTGCGGTCATTCCATTCCCAATGATCAAACTATGCGCCAGCGCGTATATCAGGAGTCTTCACATGCTCGGGACGGAATCCCACTCCCACCACCCGCGCAGGAATTCGCCGCAAAATTGGCCAACGGCGCATCAACTTTAAAGGCCATGGAAGAGCCAAAGCTTTTGAGCTCCCAAGAACTTTCCGAATCACATTGTTCTGTATAGCGACCTGCAGCCGCTGCGTAGCCCAAGTTGGAAAACTTCTGCGCTTCTGAACCGCCCGAAGTTCGCTTTCGGTGGGAACTTTTCGTAGAAGTATTGCGCCAAGTAAGTTCGCCGTTGCCACCGCATCTTGAATTGCCAAATTGATTCCGATACGGTCGGCCTCACCTTTGGGGATGACGAAAGCACATTGCCAATAGCTCTCGCGATTGATCATCACAAGAATCTTTCCTCTGTCGAAATGGCCCAGAGTCTGACCAGGATCAGTGGCGCCGCGGCTTATCCGCATCCACATCACATCCATAGGAGCGCCGAGATCGATCACCTCGAGGTTCGCGCGTTGGCGAACCACAGAGTGCCGCCCGTCAGCGCCAATAGTCAGCGGGGCGCGAATTTCCAATGAGCCATCAGAAGTTTTTGCGCGCAGGCCTACGACACTACCTTGCTCTTCCAGCAGATCCGTCACTTCTGCATTCATCCTCAAATGAAAGGTGGGATAACGGCTAGCCTGCTCTTTAATAAAGTCGAGGAAATCCCATTGCGGCATCAACGCGAGGAACTTGCAGTGAGTAGGCAGGTGGGTGAAATCACCCATCGTAACGATGTCATTGCCAACCTGCCCGGAGAGCTCGCGTACTTCGTCATGCGGACGTTTAAGGAAATCATCCAGAATGCCGAGTTCATGCATAAGCTCGAGCGTCGAGGGATGAATCGTGTCACCCCTAAAATCACGCAGGAAATCGGCATGTTTTTCGAGTACGAAAACATCCACGCCCATGCGGGCAAGAAGAAAAGCCAGCATCATGCCGGCCGGACCTCCTCCCGCGACACAGCAACGAGTAGTAATTGATTCGTTCATGATTGCGATTTGCTCGGCTCGCTGATCTTTGTCGCCTGCCACGCCACGGCTTGCCACCGGCCATTACGCCTCAGAAACGTGCCGGTGTTTCGATAATGAGCTAGCTCCACCTTTCCATCAGCGTGCTCTGTGTGGCCTTCCAATCGGAACGCCACAATCACTGTGTCACCGTATTCGTGAACCGTAATATCTTCCGCCGAATACGTGCTCTTCCCTTCGGACGCTGGCGATGGTTTCCCGAGGCTCTGCATGATGTCCGCCTTCGTGATAACCACGCCCGTCGCCCTGGTATAAATCACATCATCCGCAAAAAACTTCTCAAATATCGCGCGATCGCCACTGCCTGCACCCGCCATAAACTCACTCAATAGCGCAGTGACTTCCGCAGTCGCGTTCCCGTTAGTCTGCGCCCCGCTTCCCGCCACAGCCATCGAGCAAAACACCGCCACCACCATTACGACTCTTGCGAATTTCATTCTCTCTCCCGTTCCGCTCGCGCTTTCTTCCCGATTTTCGCCGGGCGGATTGTTCCTGTTAGGATAGAACGATTCAGGAGCTTTGAAACACATCAATGGAAACCGCCTACATTTGCGACGCCATTCGAACTCCCATCGGCCGCTATGCAGGCACGCTCTCTTCGATTCGCACCGACGATCTGGCCGCAATCCCCATCAAGGCCCTCATCGAACGCAATCCTAAGGTAGATTGGAACGCACTGGACGACGTCATCTACGGCTGCGCGAACCAAGCCGGAGAAGACAATCGCAATATCGGCCGGATGGCTTTGCTGCTCGCAGGCCTCCCGAAAGAAGTTTCCGGTGTAACAGTGAATCGCCTTTGCGGCTCCAGCATGGACGCCGTCGCCACCGCCGCGCGCGCCATCAAGAGCGGCGAAGCCGAACTAATCATTGCAGGCGGCGTCGAGAGCATGTCCCGCGCTCCATTTGTCATGGCCAAGGCAGACTCCGCTTTTTCCCGCGCCGCGAAAATCGAAGACACCACCATCGGCTGGCGCTTCATCAATCCCCTCATGAAAGCCAAATACGGCGTCGACTCCATGCCCGAAACCGCCGAAATTGTCGCCGAAGAGTTTCATGTTTCGCGCGAAGATCAAGACGCCTTTGCCCTTCGAAGCCAGCAGCGCGCTGCAGCCGCGATGCGCGACGGGATTCTCGCGCAGGAAATTGTTCCCGTCCCCATCCCACAAAAAAAAGGTGAGCCCGTCCTCTTCACCGCCGATGAGCACCCTCGCACTGACACATCCTTAGCCGCTCTCGCAAAGTTACCGGGCATCGTGAAACCCGGCGGCACAGTAACCGCCGGAAATGCTTCCGGCGTCAACGACGGCGCCTGCGCCCTCCTTCTGGCGTCGGAATCCGCCGCCAAGCGCCACGGCTTAACTCCCAAAGCCCGCATCGTCGCATCCGCCGCAGCGGGAGTTGCCCCGCGTATCATGGGCATCGGACCCGCGCCCGCCACGCGCAAACTTTTTGCCAAAACAAATCTGTCGGTCGGCCAAATGCAAGTCATCGAGCTAAACGAAGCCTTCGCCTCGCAAGCCATAGCCGTTCTTCGCGAACTAGGTGTCCCCGACGACGCGCCTCACGTAAATCCCAACGGCGGCGCGATCGCTCTCGGCCATCCCCTCGGCGCAAGCGGCGCCCGCCTCATCACCACCGCGATGTACCAACTCCTCCGCACCACCGGAAAATACGCGCTCTGCACCATGTGCATCGGCGTAGGCCAAGGAATCGCCATCCTCCTTGAACGCGTATAACCCACTTGGCCGCGGCCGCCTTGTATAGATACAATCTGACAGAACCTATCATCGTACGCGCGACCGGCGTCTCGCAGCGGGGTAGCAATGGACAAGAACTCTTCGCCGAAGACATTTAAGTCTCCGCAGGTGTCCCCTGAAGCTCCCTTTACAACGTTTATTCAATTGGACGGGCGATCTCCCGTTCCATCGCAGTTTCGTGTTCCCGGGACTTTTACGATTACCCGGCTCCAGTCGCCGGCTGGGCTTCCTGACCGAATCACGAAGCTATCGCCCGTTCCCTTTCTGCTTGTGTCGATTTCCCTTAAGTCTTTGCCATCATCGAGCTATCAGGTGTGGACAGGAGACAAGATCATCGCCACATCCACCGTTCACCCATTTCGCTCCAATGTTATCGATTTCGATTCACAGCCACGGTGCTGGGCAGGTAATGCCTTCGATTACGTTCACTATTCTGTCCCACGAGAGGGGCTGGATGACATCGCGCAAGATCTTGGTTTTGGCCAGGTAAATGACTATCGCTTGGCAGTGCTCGAAGACGATCTAGTCGTGGCCCAAATCACCAAAAGTATCCTTCCGTTCCTTGGGCGGAACGATCCTCTCTCCGTGCTGGCTCTCGATCAATTCAGTCTCATCCTCGGAGCGCATCTCATCCAGCAGTACGGAGTACTTCAGAAATCAGCGCGGCCTTCAAAGGGAGGTCTGGCGCCATGGCAGAAGCGACGAGCGTCGGATCTTCTTCATGAAAACATGCATGGCCGCATCCGGCTTTCTGATATTGCGCGCGAATGCGGACTCTCCGTCAGCCACTTTTCCCGCTCGTTCAAAACCTCTTTCGGCATCTCTACTCATCAGTGGCTGATTCAGCATCGCATTGACCACGCCAAAGAACTGATGAGCCAGACCAGGATGTCGCTGATCGACATCGCGATTCAATCGGGATTCAATGACCAGGCGGCGTTCACGCGCACATTCCATCAACTCGTTGGGCTCAGTCCCGGAAGATGGCGACGGCATCACATGATGAGGCAATTCCGCGCGTAAGACCCCATTTTCAAATCTTTCAAATAGTCGTGTCCACCCGCCTACGGGTACGACTCATTTTTAGGCAACGAACAACAAAAACAGCAAAATCCCGCAAGAAAGCGGCCAGCCTTCCGCATAAGTTGTGGGCCCGGTCTTCAATGTCCGGTTCTTTCGAATTCGGAGTGCGTGAGAAGCGACCAAAAGGAGAACAACGATGACGATCAAGAACGTGGTTTTGGTCCACGGTGCATTCGCCGACGGCTCCGGCTGGGAAGCCGTCGCCAACATCCTCAAGAATGATGGATACAAGGTGTCGGTTGCGCAGCCCCCCGAGACCTCATACGCCGACGACCAGAAGTACACAAAGGCCGCGATCGACGCCATGGACGGGCCGGTGGTTCTGGTGGGTCACAGTTATGGCGGATCCATCATCACGGAGGCCGGCAATCATCCAAAGGTTTCGGCGCTCGTCTATATTGCCGCATTCGCACTCGACGCTGGGGAAAGCTGCGCCACGATCGAGCAAGCCCTACCGCAAGCCTCCAAGGCGTTCAAGCCGGACAGCAACGGCAACTGGTGGATAGAACAGGAGCACTTCGCGGCCGACTTCGCGGCGGACATTCCGCCGGAGAAGGCGTGGTTCATGGCTGTGTCGCAGGTGCCTATCTCCACCGACGCGTTCACCCACCAGGTTAAGTCGCCCGCCTGGAAGACCAAGCCCACCTGGTACATGGTGGCCACCCAAGACCGGTCGATCAATCCGGACCAGGAGCGCATGATGGCGAAGCGCGCTAATGCGGAGACAGTCGAAGTGAATTCCAGCCATGTGGCCTACATGTCTCATCCGAAGGAAACAGCCAAGCTCATTGAAGAGGCTGCTACCTCCGCGGCCGTCATGCGTGCCGCCGGCTGAACCCACCTCGCTCGATGCTGGGTCTCCGCCGACCTAGACGACGACATCGACGGAGGCCCGGATGAACGTCGCCGTCCGAGGACAACAGAATGAAGGATCACATCTCGATAGCAGGACATGACGGCTCGTTCGCGGCCTATATAGCAAGGCCGAAAACCGTGCCGGCTCCCGCAGTCATTGTTCTTCAGGAGTTGTTCGGGGTAAACGCCGACATCCGCAAGCATTGCGACGAACTGGCAGAACAAGGTTTCCTTGCGGTCGCGCCAGACCTATTCTGGCGGCAGGAGCCGGGCGTCGATCTCACTGTTACCTCCGAGGCCGACTGGCAACACGGCCTTCGACTGTACGGGGCTTATGACAGAGACGCGGGCGCAAAGGATGTCAAGGATACCGTCATCGCCGTACGCAACCTCCCGGAGTGCAACGGCAGGGTCGCACTCCTCGGCTATTGCCTTGGCGCGCTGATGGTCTTCCTGACAGCCGTGCGCTGCCATGGTGTCAACGCCGCGGTCGCTTATCACGGCGGCGATACTGAGAAATATCTGGGAGAGGTCGGCGGGCTTAATGCGCCCCTTCTGATGCATCTGGCCGAGGAGGATGAGTTCATTTCCAAGGCTGCGCAAGCTCAAATTAAAGCGGCACTCGCTAAGAAACCAAACGCAACGGTCTACAGTTATCCGGGCCAGAATCATGCCTTCTCTCGACATAATGGGACGCACTACAATGCCGCCGCGGCAGCGCTTGCCAACGGGCGGACATGCGAATTTCTACATCAACAACTGGGATGACCTTCGAGCGCGTGCCAATACTTCGAGTGTATCTGCGATCCCAAAGCAAGCCAGGGATCGTTTTCTGCCACGGACTCTGGGCCGATGGCTCGCGCTTCAGAAAACGTGGTATACTTCAGTCAGGCATTTTTGTGACTCACAACGCGGCAATCTCCTTGCCGCCTTTTTTATTTCCGGTCGGCAAGAAATCTAAATCCTAACCGCGCGTAAATGTAGCGGAGGGCGAAGCACTGCGGCTTTTCCGATTCTGCCTGAAGAAATACCTTCAGGCAGACAAAGTCCAATATCTAGTTGAGCTAGTGCACGGGACCTCGATAAGAGGCTCATTTTTCTAACTCTCTTAGAATCAGTGTTTACAAGGTCTTCGTAAGTATTGATTCTAAATCACTTACGAAAGCGCTAAACCCTTTAGATACAATGTTTACAAAAAAACGGGGACCAGCGCCTTGACCCTATCAATCTGCGCCTAGTCTGCGCACACGCAGGAACACCGGCAACTCCATTCCTGTCATGCATTTACTCACACTTTTCGTCACAACGGGGGGTGGGGTCACATGGTGCTGGTGCGGGCTGTGGGGATGGTTGACAGAATAGACCGGGAGGATCCCTGACAGCGTGAACAGCAGCTCCCGAGGCTAGGACCTAAGCTTCGAAGTTGTCATCGAACGGTCGGCTTGCGGTGCCGCAGAACATCCGTAATCAAGAGGGCGCACCACCCAGCGATCCAACGCAAACCGATGTCTTATTACGATACAGTTTTGTTTCCATCGCAGGAGTGATTAAACTCTGCCCATGAACTTGCTTGACCCCTTGTTTCGCTCGCAAGCCGTGGAGAAGGTGTTCTCCAGTCGGGCCACGCTGCAAGCCATGCTCGATTTCGAGGCCGCGCTCGCACGAGCCGAAGCGCGCGCAGGTTTCATTCCGGCTTCAGCCGCACCTGTGATTGAAGCGAAATGCCGCGCCGAACTTTACGACATGACCGTTCTAGCCCGCTCCGCAGCCAGCGCTGGGAATCTCGCAATTCCACTGGTGAAACAACTCACGCTCCTCGTTGCTAAAAAAGAAAAAGACGCTGCCCGCTACGTGCACTGGGGCGCCACCAGTCAGGACACCATCGACACTGGCCGCGTGCTTCAGTTGCGCCAAGCGCTCACACTGGTGTCCTCGGAACTCGATCTCTTCGCCGTCGTTCTCGGCGAATTGGTCCACAAAAATCGCGCCACTCTTGTTGTAGCTCGCACCTGGATGCAGCAGGCGCTTCCAACGACGTTCGGCCTCAAAGCGGCTGGCTGGCTCGATGCGATCGACCGCCATCGCACGCGCCTCGCGGAAACGCAAGAGCGTTGCCTCGTGCTGCAATTTGGCGGTGCGGTCGGAACAATGGCTGCTCTCGGCGCGCGAGGACTGGACGTCGCTGCCAATCTCTCCAAAGAATTGCAGCTTCCCTTGCCGGAACTTCCGTGGCATAGCCATCGTGACCGCATGGCGGAAATTGCCACCACGCTCGGGCTCTGCTGCGGCACACTTGGCAAAATCGCCCGCGACATTTCTCTTCACACACAAACGGAAGTCGGCGAAGTTTTTGAACCGTCGGCGGACGGCCGCGGCGGCTCTTCGACGATGCCTCACAAGCGTAATCCTGTAACGTGCGCGATCGTTTTGTCTGCGGCCACGCGTGTGCCTTCCCTCGTCAGCACCATGCTTGGCGCAATGGTTCAGGAACAAGAGCGCGGTTTGGGCGGTTGGCACGCCGAGTGGGAGACGTTGCCCGAGATTGTCCGCTTAACCGCTGGCGCCTTGCATCACCTGACCACCACCGTCTCGGAATTGGAAATCGACCAGGAACGCATGCGGCAAAATTTAGATATTACACACGGCCTAATTTTCGCTGAAGCCGTGGCCATGGCATTGGCCGAAAAAATGCCCCGCTCAGAGGCTCACGAACTCGTTCAACTCGCTTGTAAACGTGCCCAAAGCTCGCGCCGCGACCTCCGCTCCGTCCTCGCGCAAGACGCCATTATGAAAGCAAATCTGTCCGATGCCGAACTTGACCGCCTCTTCACTCCGGCCAACTATTTAGGCGTCGCCGACCAGTTCATTGACCGGGTGTTAGCGTCGAGCACGGAACGTCGCGATCAGAAAAAACCACGGAAAAAGTGAGCCCATGCCCTTCGCTCAATTAAAAGATGCACGCATCCACTACGATCTTGCTGGTCCAACCGACGCACCAGTCCTTGTTTTTTCCAACTCGCTCGGCGAAACGCTCTCGATGTGGGATCCGCAGACGCCGGTATTTCAGAAGCAATTTCGCGTCTTGCGTTACGACACGCGCGGCCACGGCCAATCCTCCGTTTCGCCCGGCCCTTACACCATCGAGCAGTTGGCTCGCGATGTTCTCGCCCTGCTGGATGACTTGCATATCGATCGCGTTTATTTTTGCGGTCTATCTATGGGCGGCCAAACCGGGATGTGGCTCGCGCTGAACGCAGCAGATCGGTTCCATAAAATGGTGCTCTGCAACACCGCTGCGAAAATCGGCTGCCCGGAAATATGGAACCCGCGTATCGAAGCCGTTCGCAGAGGCGGCATGAAGTCGATCTCAACCGCAGTCATGGAACGCTGGTTTTCCGCCGAGTTTCGCGCTAAGTCACCTGACGTTGTCGCCTCAACCAAACTCACATTCGAGGGCGCGAATCCCGAAGGTTACGTCGCTAACTGCGCTGCGATTCGTGATTTCGATGCGCGTGATGCCATTGCTGGAATTAAGACTCCAACTTTAGTTATTGCCGGAACGCATGACGTCGCAACCACGCCCGCCGACGGCCGGTTTCTCGCAGACCACATCGCCGGCGCTCGCTACGTGGAACTAAACGCCGCGCATCTATCCAATATCGAGAACCGCGATCGCTTCAACACCGAGCTCAGCACTTTCCTGCTTTCTTGAGTAGGGATCGTCATCCGCCAAAATTTCTTTCCGTATTTTTCGCTCTACGGGAGTGATTGTACTCGCGCTCCAGCGCATTTTTTATTTCGCTGGCATACGCTCTTTGACTTGCTTCGAGAGCGCCTGAATCTGCTCCCTCGTGATTTGCCCCCCTCCCCCCAACACGACGATCAGCCGTCCGCCTCCTCCATCCTGGAACTCAGCATTCTGAATAGCTGCGTGCCCTTGAACTGCGGGCGGAAGCGTGGCACTCAGGTTCGTTCCTTTTTCCATCGCCGAGAGAATCGACGTCCGTATTTTGTCGCGAATTGCGTCGCCCAGTGTTCCGGAGCGCAGCAACTCGCCCAGTGACCCATCCGCTTCGATCTTTCCGACTTCCGGCACTAGCTGCAATTCGGTATTGTCCTCCGCGATAGCGGGCGTGAGTTTCACCTCAATCACTGCGTTGCCACCAATTAGCTTTTTGGTTTTTTCCTTGCCCAAAACTTTCGCACACGCCCATCGTTCATAGTGCAGCTGCACAACGGCAAGGCTCGCCGGTGGAGCGGGCGTTAAGTCTGCATGCTCGATGGCTATGCGCTCCCCGCACGCATCCTCTTTATCTAATTGGGAAGCCAGCAGGGCCGTCATGTTTTGCTGCAGCTCACCCAGATCGGCGGTCAGCTCCAGCTTGAAAATGCTTGTCTCCTGGTCTTGGGAGTGCATGGATACGACTGTTGAGGCTGTGATCGTAACCGACTGCTCCTTGATCTTGAGCGGGATCTTCACCGGGGGAATTTTGAAAGTGACATTCTGAGCGCGGACAGAAATGGGAGATATACACATCGCGAGAACCAAGAACAATCCGCCGACCGTTCGCCAAAGAAAACTGGCCGAAGTGACTCTCCACTCAAAGAGCAGACACCGCACATCCCTAAGAAATGACCTCCATGCAAACGGGCCCTTATTTTTCAGCAATAGTTCTCTCTCGCGGATTCTCAGGAGCTTTCGCAACTCGACCTGGCATTTTAAGTGATGCAGGAGGGATGCCGTCTGATAGATGAGCAGGTTGCCTCGGCGGTTGCCGGGCATTGTGGCGGACCGGAAGCTTATACGTTGATTCCTAATGTGCCGGCGCTCCCGTTTTGACCGCAATTTTTCAACACAGCTGCAAATTCAGGGTAACCTTTCGGCTTGTCATACGTCGAACAAGGTAAAGCTGAATGCAGTGGCTGTCTACATTGTAGCTGCGATGTATAGGTGTCGACAGCAGCAGCGACCTGCGAGGGGGACGCGGAATTTCCGGTCGAGTTTCGCTTTTTTGCCGTTGAGAGGTCCCCAAGTATGGGTGCTTTTGGCAGAAGCTACCTGCAGGAACAGACGTCCGAACCCCTCTCTCCAAAAGTCATTGGCTCAACAGAAAATCTCCGTCTCAGTCTCCTTTCAGACCCACCTGGAATTGTTGAATACCCTGGTTCGCCGCGAGTGTTGGTTTCCCTCCATGTCGGAACATCCGTGGCAGTCGACTGCCACCGTGGTGGAGAGAGACATCGCGGAACCACGATACATGGAGATCTCGAAATCATCCCGCCGAATCTGGGCGGGGTCTGGGAGCTGAAAACTCGGGACACTGCATTAGTGATCGGGCTCAAACTGCGGGTCCTCGAAGCCATTGTGAAAGAGCCGGGCGGTGATCCGAGCAAACTGCGAGTCTTCAATCGTTTTCAGGCGCGCGATTCGCAGATCGAGCACATTGGATGGGCTCTGAAGGCCGAGATGGAAAGCGGCTATCCCACCGGCCGGGCGTATATGGACGCGCTGGCAATAGGCCTCGCGGCGAGGATCGTGCGGAACCACAGTTCCTTGGCACGCACATCACGCGGCTTTAAAGCAGCGATGCCGGGGCGCAAGTTGAAAGATGTTTTGGGCTTTATTGAAGACAATCTCGGTCGCGATCTTGGGCTGGACGAAATCGCTGAGGTCGCAGGCCTGAGTGTTTCACATTTTAAAACCCTGTTTCGCAAATCGCTGGGTCTGCCGCCGCATCAGTATTTGATTCGCCGGCGTGTAGAGCGCGCGGCCATGCAGTTGCGCAAAGGAAGGATGCCGATTGGGCAAGTTGCTCTCGAGAATGGCTTTTGCCATCAGAGCCATCTCGCGCTGCATACACGCCGCGTGTTGGGTTTGACGCCGCAGGAGCTTAGAAACACTTGAGACCTGCAGCGCGGAAACGCGGATGGCCTTTGGACTGAGACTGAAAACGCTTTTTTGCGCGCGTTCTCGACAGTCAAAAATGGACGCTCAGACATATTCATTCAATTTTCCCTGGTTTCGCCCGATTTTGAGCGACGGCGTTTTTGTCGAAAACCGTAATTTCATTGGGAACGATTTGCCGCTTGCTGGGAAATTGAATGTGTATGCAGCGGAGAGATGAAATTGCTCTTCCGCTCGGGACAAATATGAACGACTTGTTTGGGGCCAAATTCGCCGCAAGAGGATTGAAGGATCCGCACCAGGAGGCTGAGACTGCGCCCCCGATGGTTACCGGTCACATAGTGGCGGCCGAAAAAAATCTCGAAGTCGCGGAATTCCATCCCCGGCCGGAAACGCCGCTGGTGAAACCGATCAAAATCGCCATTAAAACAAAAGGTAAAATTCTGCTCATTCACCCTGGCGATATTCTCGCCGTCGAAGCGGAGGGAAATTACGTATTGTTGCGGCGCCTCGAGGATTCCTATTTGTTGCGAGAGTCGATTTCAACCATGGCGGAGAAACTGCAGGTCTATGGCTTCGTTCGTATCCACCGATCAGTCCTTGTGAATGCATCGTCGGTCGAAGAAATTCATCCCGGAACCAGCGGGGAGTACGTGCTGCGCATAGCTGGTGGCAGGGAATACATGGTCTCCCGAACTTATAAAAATAATCTGAAGTCGCTCGCTAACTCCTGGATCGGCACGGATTCTTTCTTGGACGAGTGATGGTCCCGGGAATTCTCGATGAACGCTGGGCCACTGCGCACTGAAAGATTTCAGCCTCTCCAATGGTTCTCCTCTTCATTTCACGCATTTGCGGTTTCCAGTTGTCACAATTCGAGGAAAGGCCAAGCTGAAAACATAGTTTTAGAATAAATTTAGTATTCCCAGAATCATTTTAGAATTTACAGTCAGAAAATTATCCCTGATTTCCGAAGCAAGTACCCCAAGTCTCCAGGATTTGGAATACATTGACCCTCTCATTTACTTGGGACGTTTCAGCTTGCGATCGATACAAGCAGTCGAATAAGTGGTGCGAAGTCCAGCCATCATGCGTCGAACCGAATTGAGCAATCTTCACGAATTCATATTTACATTTAGTCTTCTTCCTCGAAGTCGTTGAAAACAAATTAATACGAAGAGTTCTCCAATTGGTACGGCGCTTGCACTTGGCTGTGCGACTTAGATGCGGCGCGAGTGCCGCACAATTTCCAAATTCCGTACTTAATTCTGATTTGTTTGCGATGCACTCAACTGGAGGATGCGAAATGTTAAGTAAACGATCGCTGCTATGGATCGGCTTTTTGTTTTGTCTGTTGGCATTGGTTCCATCGGCGCTCTTTTCGCAGAGCGCGTCGACGGGCACCGTCGCGGGAACTGTCACCGACCCTTCGGGTGCCGCTGTGGCTGACGCGACGGTCACTCTGACGGACAAAGCGACAAACAATCCTCGAGTGGCGTCGACCAATGAAAATGGCCGATTTATCCTCGTCGATGTGCCGGCCGGTACCTACGACTTCACGGTGAGCAAACAGGGCTTTCGCATTTCCAAGCTCACGGGCCAAATTGTCAGCGTGGGCTCAGCGCTCACTCTGAATGTGACTCTCGAAGTAGGTTCGGTTGCGGAGAGCGTCGAAGTGACGGCATCGAATGCGGAACTCCAGACTCTGAATGCCACGGTGGGAAACACTATCTCGGGAACCGCTCTAGACTCACTGCCGAGCATTAGCCGTGACGCCAGCACTTTCTTTACTCTGCAGCCCGGCGTCGCTCCTGATGGCAGCGTGGCAGGCGTGGCCATGGATCAAAACTCCTTCCAACTCGATGGTGGCCAAAACACCAACGACATGGACGGCAGCATGAACATTTACACGCCGAGCTTTGCCGGCGACGTAACTGGCGGACTGATTTCAAAAGAGGTCACGGGAAACGCCGGCGGCGGTCCGACCGGTGTAATGCCCACACCGATCGATAGCATTGAAGAATTTAAGGTGAGCACGACGAACCAGACCGCGGACTTTAACAGTTCAGCGGGTTCACAAGTGTCGATGGTAACTAAGCGTGGCACCAACGCCTGGCATGGCACGGCTTACGAATATTATTTGGACAACAACTGGTCTGCAAACACGTTCGACAATAACGCGGCAGGTATACCAGTTCCTAGCTATCACTACAGCCGTTATGGCGGCGCCGTCGGCGGGCCGATTATTCCCAAGGAAATTCTCGGGGGCAAGACCTACTTCTTCGCGAACTTTGAAGGGTTCAGCTGGCCTAATTCGGAGACGATTAGCAGAAACGTACCCACGGCTTCGATGCGCCTAGGATTGCTCTTTTTCGGCGGACAGTATTACAACCTGAATCCAACGCCGGTAACCTTCCAGGGCGTCACTTATGCCGGAACAAATCTTGACCCCAGAGGCATCGGAGTCAATACCACGGTGCAGCAGATGTGGGCAACTATGCCGATGCCGAATACTTCGGGATGTAACGGCCTCTCCCTTTGCGACAATACACCCGCTGGGGGAAATGTCGGCGTCTTCACCGGTAACATGGCAGTTCCGCAAAGCAGCAACTTCGGCGTAGCCCGCTTGGATCACGACTTTGGAGCCAAGTGGCACTTTATGACGAGTTACCGCTACTACAAATTGAACCGCGTAACGGACAGCCAATATGACATCACTGGCGGGACACCGGTTTCTCTCTCCGAGCGGCCGCAGGTGCCGTGGTTCTATGTAGCGGCCCTGACGACGAATATCACTACGAACACCACAAACGACTTCCACTACAGCTTTCTGCGAAACTTCTGGCAGTGGGGCTCAGGTGGCGATAATCCGCAGCTTACCGGACTTGGGGGAGCGCTTGAACCCTTTGGCGAGGCGGGAGCTGCAGCAGGATATGCGCTGACACCGTATAACGTGAACACGCAAGACACGCGTACCCGCTTCTGGGACGGCAAAGATAACATGATTCGCGATGACGTGAGCAATCTCCACGGCAATCACCTCTTCCAGTTTGGCGGCACCTACCAGCGCAACTGGGACTTTCACGAACGCAGCGACAACGGCGGCGGGATCAACTATCAGCCCGTCTATCAGCTCGGCACTTCCACGGGCGCCGGAATCAACCTCACTGGCATTATTCCCGGCACTGTTGCTACCGCAGACCAAACAAACTTTGGCCGGGACTACACCGCCGCGCTTGGAATCGTATCCATCGCGCAAACGGCTTTCACGCGTTCTGGGCCGCAACTGACCCTGAACCCCCCGCTGACTCCAGCGCAAGACATCAGCACAATTCCCTACTACAACGTCTACTTCAGCGATTCATGGCGGATCAAACCCAGTCTCACCGTTACATACGGTCTAGGATGGACCCTCGAAATGCCTCCGGTAGAACAACAAGGGCGCCAAGTTGAGCTTGTAGACCAAGCAGGCCAGCAAATCGACTTGCAGGCTTACCTGAACGCGCGGCAATCGGCGGCGTTGCAGGGTAATGTCTACAATCCGGAAGTTGGTTTCGCTCTCGTCGGCAACACCGGCGGCGGGCAAAAATACCCGTACGATCCCTTCTATGGCGCGTTCAGCCCTCGCATCGCTGCAGCCTGGAATCCAAGCTATAACGAGGGAATCCTAGGCAAGGTGCTTGGCCAAGGCAAGACGGTCATCCGTGGCGGCTACAGCCGAATCTTCGGCCGTCTCAACGGGGTGGATCTCGTGCTGGTTCCATTGCTTGGCACCGGTCTCATCCAACCCGTGCAGTGCGTCGGCGCGCAGAGCCCGACCGTGGGCATCGCTAATACGCCCTGCGCCGGCTCCGGCCTTGCTACGCCTAGCAATGCTTTCCGCATCGGCACCGACGGCATGACTGCCCCGATTCCCTCTCCCAGTTTGACTCTTCCCCAGCCTGACTTTCCGGGCATTAATGCCATCGCGGCAGGCGCTGGCGAAGCCTTGGACAAGAATTTCCGGCCCGATGAATCGGATCAGTTCGACCTGACGATTCAACGACAGATCAACAGCAAGACGATGATCGAATTCGGCTACATCGGCCGCAAGATCAGCCACGAATATCAGCCCGTAAACATTAACGCGGTACCCACCATGATGACGCTTGGCGGGCAGTCGTTCGCGAAGGCCTACGCTAATTTGGAATTGCAATACTGCGGCGGAGTTGCAGGGCTTTCTGGCGGCGGTTGCACTGGTAACGTAGCAGCCGTGACGGCACAGCCCTTCTTCGAAACTGCTCTCGCGGGCACTGGTTATTGCACCGGCTTCGCGAACTGCACGCAGGCTGTCGCCATGAAAGAAGGGGCAGCCGGCACGGGGAACCTACAGCAACAAAACGTTTGGAACTTGTGGAGCGATTTGGACAACGGCGGCTTTAACTTCGGCCGCACCATGCTGAATACTCCGCTTAACTGCCCAACGGGAACGGAAATCGGTTGCAGCGGCCAGTTGACCTCCGGCGTGGGAGTGAACGCCAGCCTCGGCTACGGTAACTACAACGCTGGATTCGTCACTCTTAAAATGAATGATTGGCACGGGCTGACCTTGCAGCAGAACTTTACCTTCAGCAAGGCTCTTGGCACGGTGAGCAACGTTCAGGCGAGCAGCGAAGTTACGGTCGTGGATCCCTACAACATCGGCGCAGGCTATGGCCTCCAGCCGTTCGACCGCAAATTCGTTTACAACATATTGGCGGTTTACCAGCCGCCCTTCTTCAAGGCCCAGCACGGATGGGAAGGCCGGCTACTCGGAGGATGGTCGTTCGCGCCCATCTTCACGACTGGCAGCGGCCTGCCGCTGGAAATCAACACCACCAACGGCGACAGTCAGGCGTTCGGAGAAGGCGATTCGCAAAACTTCTTCGCTGACGAAAATGGCGTTCTCACCTGCGCAAACAACTTTGGCAGTTCGCGCCACAACAATGTCTCCGGCTCAAACGGCGTGGGCACTGCTGGCAACGTCAATATGTTCGCGAACCCTGCAGCGGTGTTCGCCTGCGCCCGTAACCCGATTCTGGGATTGGACGGCGGAGCAGGCGGGGCCGGCGTGCTTCGTGGCATGCCGTTCTGGAACGTCGACTTCCAGGTCAAGAAGAACATTCACATCAACGAGCGCTTCAGCGCCGAATTCCAAACCATCTTCACCAACGTTTTCAACCACGACCAGCTTGGCGACCCGGTTCTGAACCTTGGACAGCCCGCAAGCTGGGGTGTTGAGAGTACTCAGGTAAATACGCCGCGGTCGATCGAACTGGGTATTCGTTTCCGTTTCTAACTGCTTCCGGCAATTTTTAAACACTAGCCGCAAAAACGGGGAAGGCCGGTTGGCCTTTCCCGTTTTTATTTCTATCGCGCTTCCTGGAGCTGCGACCGCTTGCGTTGTTTCGCAGCCGCGATAGTTTTCATGACAAATAAAACGACATCTTTCTCTATGGCAGATCCTTGCTTAACCGATCTACGACAGCCTTCGGTTCCGTCACCGGCGGGTTGTTCAGATACTTGCCAAAAAATACGAGATACCTCTGCCATCGATCCTGGATGTGGCGCGGTTCCACGAAGCCATGGTTTTCTCTGGGATAGGTGACGTACTCCACCGGAATTTTCCTTTCATACAGGGCACGGTAAAACTCCTCGGCCTGCGGAATCGGCACGCGCGTATCTGCTTGTCCATGGAGAATCATCGTCGGCGTTTTCACGTTTCCTACGAATTTCATCGGCGAATGATCCCAGTATTCCTGATAGTTGTCCCAAGGGGCTTTCGCATTGAAAAAGACCGTGAGATAGCGGTGAATGTCGGTTTGCGAATACATGGAATAAAGATCGGGCAGACCCGCCCCTGGAGAAATTGCTTTGAAGCGGTCGGTCTGCGTATCGATCCACATGGTCATGTATCCGCCGTAGGACCATCCGAAAGCGCCGAGACGGTCTGGATCGGCCCAGCCTTTGTCCACCATAGCTTGGACGCCGCTCATGTCGTCTTTGAAATCGCCATTTCCCCAGTCATTCTGATTCGCGGCCTCAAACTTTTCGCCGCGGCCCGTGGATCCGCGAAAATTGGGCTGCAAGACCATGTAACCGTTCGCTGCCATGATCTGCTCGGTCGGGCTAAACGAAAGCAGCGAAGCGCCCGTCGGACCTCCGTGCGGATTGAGCAAGAACGGAACTTTGTGAGTTCCATCGAAGTCGACCGGCTTGGTAACGATGCCGTCAATCTCCATTCCGTCTTTGCTGCTCTTCCAGCGAACGACTTCGCTTGCGCCTAGCGCGTAGTCGGCGAGCCAGGCATTTTGGTTTGTGATGCGCTCCAGCGAACCGAAACTCAAATCGCTACGGAACACGTCATCCGGATGCGTTGCATCGCCCACGGTGCCAACTGCCGATTGGCCATTCGCGCTGATTTCGGCAAGACTGACGACCGTCGCCGTGTCGGTGAGAGGCCGAACTGTTCCCGCGGCGACGTCCACAGCGAAAATTCTGTTGGCTTCGCGATCGTCTGAACTGAAGAAAATCGTCTTGCCGTCCTTCGACCAGACGGGCTCCCCTGCATTCAGATCAAACTTGCCGCTCACTTTTCTGGACGAGCCGCCGTTGGCATCGACAACAAACAAATTCACCTGATAGACGACGAGCCCAGAGCTGCTCAGATAGGCTATCGACTTTCCGTCAGGCGACCAGCGGGCTGTCTGCGTGGGATCAGACGTCTCCACCAACTTGCGTTGCTTACCGCTGGTCACATCCAACACCCAGGCTGTTTGCAACGAGATGTCGTCCAGGCGCGGCGTCGGATTTGTCGTAAAGGTGACGCGGGCTCCATCGGGCGACCAGCGTGCGTCGGTGACGGTAAAATCTCCGTTGCTGATTTGCTTCTCTTCGTTTGTGGCGATGTTCCACGTCCAGAGCTGCGCCATTTTAAAATCGCGGTCTACAACTACGGCATCATCCTTTTGCTTCCCGCGCTTTTCTTCGTCTTCACTTGGGGGGACTGTCGCCGTCAGGAGCAACGTTTTGCCGTCAGGAGAAATCTGGAATCCGCGCACGCCGGATTTGTGTTTCGTCACTTGCCAGGGCTCGCCGCCATCGGCGTACATGAACCACACTTGCGGCTTTGCGTCTTTTTCATCGCCGGCGTCCATCGTGAAGGCGAGTAGTTTTCCGTCAGGCGACCATGCCACGTTTGAAACGCTCTTTTCGCCGCGCGTAAATTGGCGCGAGGCGGTCGCGGGTCCAGCAGTTGGTACTACCCAGAGATGCGTCACAGTTTTCCACGCAGTGTCCTTCTCTTTGTCCATTGCGTTCTCGGCTACCAGATAGGCTACGTGCGCACCATCTGGCGAGATGCGCGGCGAACTCACTCGCGCCACGCGCAAGGCTTCCGCTGTGCCAAATAGTTTTTTGCCGTCCTTGCTGCGCGCGGCCGAGGTGTCTTGGTTCGAAGAGTTTTGTCCAGCCCCTGCAGCGAGCGGCGCCAGAAAAACCGCCGCAATCGCAATTCCGCGTAAGAATTTCACCATTGCCTCCCCCTCACAAATAATTCATCCCGCTAGTGAAACGTTCGTTTCACTCTCCACGACGCCGCGAAGTATATTGCCAACATCTCGCGCACGCAAGGCGTAGGCGGTTGCTCGGACCCGTTACAGCCCCATTCTACTGGCGTTCAGGCGAATCCCTCCGCCACGCGCAAAGTCAAACCCTCGACTCAGCGAAAGCTCTCAGCCGGAAATAATTTGTTAACTGGAATCGTATCTAGTGGAGCATAACTACTTAGCAACGGATGGCCCGCGCTTTGAAAGTTGGACGTTCGCTTATTCTTGGCGCAGAGCGATGACCGGGTCCACTCGGCTCGCGCGCCGCGCAGGCACAAAGCTCGCAAACAGCGCGGCAAGCACGAGCACGGGAACGGTCATGGCAAAAGTCGAAATCTGGATGGACTGCATGCCCTGCACCAGTTGCTGCAAGACTCTTCCTGCCGCCAAGGCCGCCGCCGTTCCTAACGCAACACCGACGAATATCATCCCGAGGCTTTGGCGCAGCACTAGCCAAATGACACTGTTAGGCTTGGCCCCTAGCGCCATTCGGATGCCGATTTCAGATACACGCTGGCCCGTCAAATATGCCAGCACTCCATAAATGCCGATGCACGCCAGCACTAAAGCGAATCCTGCGAACACGCCGAACAACAATAAAAGGAAGCGCTGACGCGAGAGCGAATCGCTGGCCAGCTGCTCCATGGTTCGAATTTCGTAGAGAACCTGGTCTCCGGCCGCCCCCTTCAATTCACTGCGCAACGAAGCAACCTCGCCCAGTGGGGGAATTTCGGTTCGCACAGCAATCGACATGAGTTGGGACCACCGGTGCATCAAACTATCCGGAAGTTGCGAAAAGGGATAATAGATTTGAGCGCGAATTTTTGCCTGGTCATCGCCCGCGAGCCCCCAATGACGGACGTGGCCCACAACTCCCACGATTTCAAACACGTTTGAGGTATATCCCATTTCCGGAATCCATAGTCGTTTGCCAACTGGGTCCTGCGTTCCAAACGCGTTTTGTGCCAGGACTTCGTCAATAACCACGACGGGCACAGCGTCGAGGACATCGCGATCATCGAGGAAGCGTCCTCGGCGCAGCGAGATTCCCATAACCTTCAAATAGTCCGGAGAGACGCACGTCATCAAAGCGAATGGTAACTTGTTCGTGGGTGGCACATCCGCGCTGGTCCAGTAACCTTGTTCGTTGTCGCCCTCGCGCATCGGAAAAGTATCGACGGTTGCGACGGACTGCACCCCAGGCACACGACGCGCGCGTTCCAAAACGTCCTTCCAAGCAGCGCGCGTCTTTGCCGGATCGGCAAGTGTTGCCGGGGAGAGAGCCATGCGAGTCACCAACACGTTGCGGACATTTATTCCCGGATCAAGCGACGAAAGATGCAAAAGCGTACGTCCAAGCAATCCCGCAGACACCAACAGGACCACAGCTAGCGCAAGCTCGGACACGACAAAACTGCCGTGCAAACACCGAGAACTTCCGGCGACGCCGAGCCCTCCGCCGCGTAGCACCTGTTCCAATCTTTTCACCGGTGCGCGAAGAGCCGGCGCAAGCCCAAATAAAAAGCCGCTCAACAGAGAGACTACCAGTGCAAACAACAATACTCGCCAATCGAGGTGGACCTCTTCCACGCGCGGCAAAGCTCCAGGCCAGAGCGCGACAAATGGCCGGAACCCGAAGGCCGCAAGAGCAACACCGAGCACTCCGCCGGAAAGACCCAGCACACCGCTCTCCGTGAGGCATTGGCGCACCAATCGGCCGCGACCCGCGCCAAGCGCCACGCGCATAGCCAATTCACGCTCGCGCGAAATCGCACGCGCCAGCAGCAAACTGGCCACGTTCGCGCACGCAATCAAAAGAACCAGGCCAACCGCTCCCAGGAGCAACCAAAGCGTCGGACCAATATCTCCAACGTTTGGACGAAGCGCCTGTAGGAGAAAGGTTCGATCCGCATTCGTGTCTTTGTATTGCTCAGCGAGATGGCGCCCAATCAAACGCAGCTCCGCTTGAGCTGCGGCCAGCGTCGCACCAGGCTGGAGGCGCGCCACGACTCCGATCGGGTGCGCTCCACGCATTTGCAGGAATTGCGCTGTGTTCTGGCCGAGCGGCGTCATCACGTCCGGCTCGCTGTCCCGGAGCCGAAAACCGGAGGGCGCAATGCCTACCACGGTGTAAAGTTTGTCGTCGAGGCTTAGAGAAGCACCGAGCACGTCCGGTCTTCCAGCAAAGTGCCGCTGCCAGAAACTGTAGCCCAGGATCATCACCGGCGCCGCACCCTTACGGTCGTCTTCGGACAAGAACGCACGTCCCAGGGCGAGATTCACGCGAAGAACGGAAAACAGGTTCGGAGTGATCTCCCGAAGGTCTACGTATTCGGGCAGCCCTGCTCCGCTTAAAGTGCCGCCGTCGAACAAGGAACCTGCCAACGTCAGAGTACGGCTGTCGCGCTGACAATCCAGAAAATCAGGGTAGGCAACGTTCTGTTCTCCAAACAAATCTGTTTTCCAACCGTCGCTGTAGCCGTGGATAGCCACCAACTTGTCCGGCTGTGGGTATGGCAGGGGCCGCAGCATCACACCATTTACGACTGTGAACATCAGAGTGGAAGCTCCGATGCCCAACGCGAGCGTCAAGATGGCCACGGAGGCAAATCCAGGACGCTGACGAAGCATGCGCATCGCATATCGAAAGTCCTGCCAGAAATCCTCTATCCATCGCGTGCCGCGCGCGTCGCGGCATTCTTCTTTCACCTGCTCTGGGCCGCCGAGAGCCATACGTGCTCTCCGCCGCGCTTCCGATGAACTAACACCATTGGCGATCAAGTCGCTGAAGTGCTGTTCCAAATGAAAGCGCATCTCCTTTTCGAGTTGTTCTTCCATCTTGTTGCGTCGCAACAACCGCTGCCACCAGTTCATTCCGCACCGCCCTCTGATAATTTCAGAATGAGAGCAACGGCCTCCGTTAGGCGTGCCCAACTGGCCGCTTCCGTCTCAAGCTGGGCGCGGCCTTTCCCCGTTAAGCGATAGAACTTTGCTTCACGCCCTGTTTCGGTGTCCTTCCAGTCCGAGGCCAAAAGTCCCCGGTTTTCCAAGCGATGCAGCGCAGGATAGAGCGACCCTTGTGGAACTTGCACGACGTGCTTCGACACCAGTTCCAGCCTCTGCGCAATGGCATAGCCATGTACCGGGCCCAGGGCCACGACTTTCAGTATTAATAAGTCCAGCGTGCCCTGGGGAAGATCCGATTTCGGGTTCAATCCCTATACCTCCGGCTTCTGCATATATAATCATAGACGTGTAGAAGGTCAAGGCGTTTCGTATCTTTTCAAACTGTTTCCCCCTTCTGACAGGGCTCCGACTCCTGCCCGCCGGGTTTGGACAATGCAGTCCACGATGCAAGCGTGACGTGTTGATAGCCCTTCCTCTCCCAAATTTCCGATACATGAAATGCGATTTTTTGGTGAGCACTCTGCGTCCGGGGTTGCTATCGTGTCCCGATGACGGCGGCGCCTATGTGTCTTTCAGACCGAGGTCTGTTCTCGGGCTACACGGCAGGCCCTTTTTACGATGAGATGTTTTCTTCGCAGGGGCAAGCCCGTTCCCACTATGCCCGCCTGTTTGAAAAACTCGGCGTCATGGCCCCAACCCAGTTCGAGGACCGCCGCAAACACGCCGACATGTCTTTCCTTTTGCAGGGCATCACGTTCACCGTCTACAGCGATGGCCGTGGTACCGAGCGGCTCTTCCCTTTCGACTTGATTCCTCGCATTCTCCCGCAATCCGAGTGGGCGCGTATCGAATCGGGCCTGAGCCAGCGCGTCGTAGCACTGAATCTTTTTTTGCAGGACGTCTACGGCAAGCAGCAGATCATCAAAGATCGCAAAATTCCGGCGTCCCTGGTCTATTCCTGCCGTCACTTCCGCCGCGAAATGATTGGACTTGAAGTTCCTCACGGCATCTACACACACGTCTGCGGGATCGATTTGGTTCGTGACTCCGCTACCGGCGAATTCCTCGTGTTGGAAGATAACGTTCGCACCCCGAGCGGAATTTCCTACGTCCTGGAAAACCGGCTGGTCATGACGCGAACGTTCCCCGAAGCCTTTCAGGAGCACGAGGTCCTCCCCGTAAATCACTATCCTGCAGAGCTCTCCCGCATCCTGCGCACGCTCTCGCCCCGCACAGACCCTGACGCTCAGATTGTTCTGCTAACACCAGGAATTCACAACAGCGCTTATTTCGAACACAGCTTTCTTGCCCAGCAAATGGGTATCGAGCTGGTTGAGGGCCGCGACTTGATCGTCGATGGCGTGGTCGTCTACATGAAGACGATCTACGGCCTCAAGCGCGTTGATGTGATCTACCGGCGCGTTGACGATGATTTCCTCGATCCACTCTGTTTCCGGTCGGACTCGATGCTGGGAGTTCCCGGCCTGATGGGAGCTTACCGCGCCGGCAACATCGCGCTCGCAAACACTCCCGGCAACGGCGTTGCCGACGACAAAGCCATCTACGCGCACGTCCCAACGATGATTCGCTATTACCTGGACCAGGACCCCATTTTGCGCACCGTCGAAACGTATCTATGCGATCGCTCTGACCATCTCTCGCACGTACTGTCCAATTTGCACAATTTAGTCGTTAAGAGCGTCGGAGAATCCGGCGGCTACGGCATGCTGATGGGCCCCAGCGCCGCTCGCGCCGAAATCGAAGCTTTCCGCGAGAGAATTCTCGCTGAACCGCGCAACTACATCGCGCAGCCGATTGTGCCTCTCTCGGTTGTTCCTTCTTACGATTCTGCTACGCAATGCATGGCCGGGCGTCACGTTGATCTTCGCCCCTACTGCCTCTATGACGGGCAAAAAGTTACCATCGTGCCTGGCGGTTTGACGCGCGTCGCTTTGCAAGCGGGCTCGCTCGTCGTCAATTCTTCGCAAGGCGGCGGCAGTAAAGACACTTGGATCCTACGGGGAGAGTGCTGACATGCTCTCTCGCATTGCCGATTCTCTTTTCTGGCTGGCGCGCTACATCGGACGCGCGGAAGATACGGCCCGCATTCTCGACGTCACTTTTCACACGCTGCTCGAGCAAGCTCCGCAGCCGCACGGTGTGCGCTGGGAGCCAATTCTTTCGATGGCCGGCGAAGAAAATCTTTTCCGCCAGCTCTACACAGAACCAACTGCACCCAATGTTTTCCAATTCCTGGCCTTCAGCCCCGACAACCCAAGCTCCATCATGCAGTGCATCACCAAAGCTCGCGAAAACGCCCGCACGATTCGCGATCGCATCTCCCGCGAAATGTGGGAAGACCTCAACGGTCTTTACTTCACGCTCGGCCGCTTCGATCCTCAAGAAGAATCCGCAGCGGGCCCGCATCGTTTCTGCGGCCGAGTCATTTTCGGAAGTCATCGTTTTCATGGAGTCAGCGACGCCACATTGCCGCATGACGAAGGATGGGATTTCCTGCGCGTCGGCTGGGCTCTGGAGCGCGCGGAAATGACAGCTCGCCTTGTCGACGTCCAGTACCGCAATCTTCTCGCGCTCACTACTGTTGGAAACACGCCCGATAGCCATCAATGGATGGCGGTCCTAAAATCCGTCGGCGCCTACGAGGCTTATCACCGCCAGTATCATTCGCCGATCGAACCTGCGCGCGTCGCCGAAATGCTTATTCTGAATCATCAGCATCCGCGCTCCATCCGTTTTTGCGTAACAGAAATGCAGGCGGGTCTACGCGCCATCAGCAATACCGCGCCCGGCTCCTACGCCAACGAAGCGGAGCGTCTCACGGGCAAAGTTCTGGAGCGCCTGCGGTATAGCCGCATCGACGAAATACTGGACGACGGTCTTCACGCCTACCTCACCGGCCTCATCCACCAGTTCAACACCATCGGTGAAGTCATCGCCCGCACTTACTTCTACTACGCGGGCGTGGCATGAACCGCTTTCATCTTCTTCACGCAACGGAATTCATCTACGACGGCCCGGTCTACGAAAGTTACAACGAGGTCCGTCTCCGCCCCATCCACGATGATCGGCAAAGCTGCCTTTCTTTCCGTTTGATCACCACGCCGGCCTCGCGCGGATCATCTTATAAAGATGGGTACGGAAACTGGATTCATGTCACAAGCATTTTGCCGCATCATCGTCGCTTGCGAATCGAAGCCGAATCCGTCGTGCTGGTTCACGAAGCTCCCGGCCCCGAGCCAGAGAGCATGCCACTTAGCGAACTCGATGCCATCCGCGCCGATCTCTTCGAAGAGCATTTCGATTGGATCGCTCCTAGTGCCTACGTCCCATATCTCCCTGAGCTAGCCGAAATTTCCCAAGCCGCAGAAGCAGCTTGCGACGGCACCGTTGCCGGCTTCGCGCAAACAGCGTCCGACTTCATTCACAATAGTTTTGTCTACATGAAGGGCGCGACGCACGTGAACTCCTCGGTCCGGGATTCGCTCACACTGCGCGCAGGCGTCTGCCAGGATTTCGCTCATCTATTATTGGGAGTCGTCCGCATGCGCGGTCTGCCCGCACGATATGTCTCCGGCTATATCGTCTCGGGCAGTGGAATGCCAAGCACGAAGCAGGAAGAAGTCATTGGCGGGCAAGCGTCGCATGCCTGGGCGGAGGTTTTCTTGCCGGGCAGCGGCTGGATTGGCTTCGATCCTACGCTAGGCAAACCTATCGAGCTTCGCCACATTCGAGTGGCCTACGGGCGTGATTACGGCGACGTGCCTCCGGTCCGTGGCGTATATAAAGGACGCGCTGGCCAGAGCCTTTCCGTCGACGTTCGCTTCCGCCCCGCTTTGGACGAAACTGGGCACGAACAAATCGCCGAGCCTAAATCGGAAACCGACGAGTCGCAGGAACCCGTCCCGGAACGCCAGCAGCAACATAGCCAGCAATAACCGCGCTCAGTCCCCATCCGAAATTCTCGTAGGGCGGTTCACTTGCTAATTTAACTTTGCATTGCAGAGTACTTGACAATAGGAAGCAGTGTTGTACCCTAGTTTCTTCTGCCACCCGAAAGTATCGGAGTCAACATGGGAGCCGCCCACTCCAAGCAATCCCAATCTCTCGCCAATTCCCCCACCGGCCCTGGGCTACCCGTCTTTATCGACGCTATCCATTTCTGGGAACTGCGCCGTCTCTTTTACAATCTCGCACTGATCGCTGCGGCGATCTTTTGAATAGTCGCCACCTGGCCCCATTTCCGTCCCGCATTCACACTCCATTCTCTCTTTCTACTAAGCATCCTCGCTATAATGGCCAACGCTTGTTACTGCGCGGCCTATCTTGTCGATATTCCCATGCAGATCTCCACTCTCTGCCCTGCCTGGAAACGTAATCGCTGGATCCTTTGGTTGGTCGGAACTCTTTTCGCTCTGCTCATCGCAAATTACTGGATCGCCGACGAGATCTATCCCGACGTCCACTGATCCAGACGCGAGTCGCTGCGCGTGTGGACGTCTCGAGTCGCTGCGGCCGAAGTCAACGCCGCTCATCAGCAATGCGCCTCTCGTCACGAAAGCCTGATCGCGAAGGCATGGTTATAGCAATGTGTAAGTCTATGGGACTATACTACCCGCGCAAGGAGGACACTCCGATGACCGACCAAAAAGAAGCGCAGAGAACATTTGCGGCGAGGTGGTTTGAAGAGGTGTGGAATAAGTCGAGACGCGAAGCTATCGACGAAATGTTTCCCGAGGGTTGTGTACTTCACGATGGGCAGAACGTCTATCGGGGTCCCGAGGAGTTCAAGCGTTTCTATGATGCGCTTCACACACAATTGTCCGATGTTCGAATCACCTTGCTCGAAGTAATCGCCGAGGGCGATATGGTCTGCCAGAGATGGTCTAGCACTGCCACAGAGGCAAGCACTGGCAAACGTGTCGAGGTCACAGGCATGAGTTTCCTGCGCTTCGAGAACGGGCGCTTTGTCGAAGGGTGGCAGAATTGGGATCAGTACGGAATGGTTCAGCAGCTCGAGCGAAAAGCGCCGGAAGCTTTCGCTCAAGCTGCAGGATAAATAGCAGGCTCTTCCGACGAGGAATATAGCCCGCCACTACATAACTCGCTCCCTCTTCGTTCTCGAGGGATAGGAACTGTTTACCGTCGCCGCGCGGCTCGCTTGATGGAGGAACTCGCGCGACGCAAACCGCGCCGAGCGGCCTTAGCAGCTTTGCTTCTCTTCAGATTCGCGGCGGCCTTTCTGGTTTTGCCCGCGACTGTCTTGGTTCTGCGTGCGAGCATCTTGCCTTCTCGTTCCACAACATGGGCCGCTCTGCTTCGGGATATAACTTTTTGAGCTGCGTTGGCCTTCGCCGCGATTGTGCCCAGCGCCGACCCGATCGACTCCGCAACAGTAGTCAGAAGCGCGGTATCCTTGGTGTGTCTCCGTGCATGTGCCTTCATTTGCTGGCTCCTTTTTATTCTTTCAATGTGTGGCCTTGCTACTCATGGGGCGTGTTGCGCTCCCCACTCTTTGCCGATACCTGTCTGCCTGCCCAGAGAGCTTTACGCTCTCTTGGCCTGGTTATAAGCGTTGTCGCCTGCGTCGATCGCATCCTGCACTTGATCTTTTGCCATATCCGCCACTCTTTGCGCTCGCCGCTTCAGATCTCTGCTGGTGCTGCGAACTTGATTAACGCCGTCGTTAACGCCGTCAGCAATATCGCCTCGCAATTCCTCGCCAGACTTCGGCGCAAAGAGCAGAGCAACCGCTGCACCTATCCCTGCTCCAACAGCAAAAGTTAGAATCGTTCCTGGAAGCTGTTTTCTGTTCATCGTAAATCCTTTCCGAAGCTGTTTTTTCGCTACTCAAAATTGCTGTAGTAAAAGGAGGAAGTCAAAGATCGACTTCCTCCCGGTTGAATTAGGATGAAGTCCGCGCAGCCTTGGCGTCGCGATCCACCGAAGCTTCTCCGGTTGAAGTAACATCCTCCGCGCCCGTGGACTTCAGAACTTCTTTGGCGCGCTTGATTTCGTCCGACGTGTCGCAATGCACGGAGAGTAGAATTCCGCCGTGCTGGAGGCGACCTTCGTAACGCTTCGCTTCGAATTCAGGAATTCCCGAGCCGATGAGAGCTCCGGTAACTCCTCCTACTGCTCCGCCAACGCCGAGCCCAGCTAGTCCTGCCATGATCGGGCCAGCAGCGATGAAAGGCCCAAGGCCAGGGATCGCCAACAAGCCGACGCCTGCCAGAACGCCAAGCGTGCCGCCAATCACGCCACCTGCGGTGACGCCTGCTGTCGCGCCCTCAGGCGCTTTGGTGGCCTTTTCTGTGCCCATTTCCTTAGTTCCCGCCAGATTTTCCGGCAATAACACCGAAATATCTGGAGACGGGAAACCCGCCCTAACCAGGGCGTCTACAGCGTTTTCAACTCCCACGCGACTGGAGTAAATTCCGAATGCACCTACTTTTTTTCCGGACATTTGTATTTCTCCTTTTCGATTCAACTTTTAGATCACTGGCTGACCACCACTGGATCGTTATTTCGACGGCGCAATTTCAAGCTGATCGGTTACGTTTCCTTGCCCCGCAACGGCGACGGCTTTGGCTTCAATGTTGTTCTTCTCGTCCTCGGACCGCACTGGCCCTCGGAGAGTGACTTTGCCGTCTTGCGAAATGATCTTGATATTGTGTGCATACGTCGAAAGGGCGGTGTCGTCGTGGATCGCCTTTCGAATCTTCTGCGTCAGGGCACGGTCGGCCGGATTCATCTTCTGTTGATCGGCCGTGGGGTTCGTTTGGTCCTTATTTTGTTTGGTGTTGTCGGGTGGTGTTTGCGGATCCTGATACCGCGACGCCGGTCCGGCCACAAGGGATGCGCAAAAAACGAGCGAACCCAGCGGCAAGAGCAATCGCGTTACTTTGATCAAACTTTCATTCATATCTATTCCTCCTTTGAATTGTGATTCTGGTGTTTCTCAAGAGCGTGATTAGGCCCGCGCGGTCCTAGACTTCCTCGGTGCGGCGTTTCCTTCCTCTTCCTCTGACTCGTCTGAGCCAGCGGCCTCCAAGTTGATGCTCTCCGCCAACTCTGTCAGCTTCGAGTCTGTCTTTTTTTCTTCTTCAAGGGTTTCCCGCAAGAGCGACTCTGCCTCGTCTTCGCCGAGAAGCTTCGCGTAGGTGCTCACGCAGCCATATCCGGCGATTTCATAATGCTCCACGCGCTGCGCAGCCGAAATGAGCCCAGCATCCAATTCTTCCGGGGCTGGATCTTCCTCGATCATTTCGCCGCCTTCCTTAATAAGTCCTTCCATGCCTTTGCACTTCTTTCCTTTTGGACTTTCGCCGAGAGCCTTGAAGATTTCTTCGAGCCGTGAAACGTGGCCCTTCGTCTGTTCGAGATGCTCTTCAAATCCTGCGCGCAAGTCTTCTGAAGTCGCTGCTTTGATCATCTTGGGTAGCGCTTTAACCATTTGGTTTTCTGCGCTGTACAAATCCTTCAACTCCTCGACGTAAAGATGCTTCAACCGGTTTGTCTCCATGGGAATCTCCTGTAGGCCCAACTTCGCCTGGTCTCCGTGGTCTCTAGTGCGAACGTGTGCCGCACCCTGCATCTCTTATAAACAACTTCGACCAAAGAGCCGCCATAAGGAGAAATGGGTAGGGAGTGTCTATTAAATCGTGTAGCTTTTTATAGGTGTCCGGCGTGCGACACGATCTTTTCAGGCTGGAGAGCGATATGCTTCAAGATCTGCGGCAGCGTTGTGAATACTTCGTGGCCCTTGTGCAGTTTCAACCGGATTGCAGCTTTTTCCACATCACCCTCGAAATGCCACAGACAAATCGCAATATGCAAGTCCGGTGAATGCGCCCGCAATTTTGCATACAATGCTCGCGCGTGGTTCATGGCGAATGGCGGCAGCGCCGATATGCACACAACTGCTGGGTTTAGCTCCACCACTTGCGCCAACATCTCCGCAATTGTACCGATCGCTATGCCCTGCGCTCGGTGCCCCTGCCGCTCAAGAAGTTGCGCAAGCACCATGGCCACGACATCATCCGCATCGTCTCGAGCGGGAATGCAGAGCACTTCGAGGCCGCCGGTCTCGTCGAACTCTCTTCGAAACGAGCCAGACGAATTCTCTGATGTACCCTCCGCGCTCTGTGTCGGGGCAGTATCTGCCAACTCTTCGATAATTTCCCGCGTACTCTGATAGATGAAATTTTGCTTTTCCTCATCGAGCTCATTTCGATGCCTGTCTTGTTCAGCAAGACTTAACGCTGGAATCAGCACGGTGCTATACAGTTCTTCCAGGTCGTTCTCTTTGAGCTGTTGTTCTAGGACTTGCCTAGCTTCGTTCTGATCGGTGGCCAAAAGCCGCTGATAATATTGCGCATGTGGGGGCAGTACAGGCTCATCTCCCAAAAGCACATTCAGGAAACTCAGCCTCGGAACGTAATGACCCATGACAACCAGGCAAACCGTTAGGGGAGTCGCAAGTACGAGACCGGGAAATCCCCAAATCAACGTCCAAAAGACTGCAGCCACAAGAATGGCCAATGGCCCAAGCCCGAGGTGCGCGCCGTAAAGAAGTGGCTCAACAATATTCGCTACGATTATCTCCAGAATCAAATAAAGACCCGCTGTTGCGAGGGCGTGTTGCCATCCCGGAAAAACGGCTAGCGACAGCAAAATGGGCATCACCGCGGCCAACGGCGCTCCGATATACGGCAGAAATCGAAGAACGCCGGCGGCCACGCCCCAAAGCGCGGAATTGGGAATACCAATAAAATGTAATGCTGCAAATACGATCAGCCCGTAAGCCGAGTTAACGAGCAACTGCAGGAACAAATATCTGTTTATTCGCTGCGTCGCCTCATCAAGCGCCTGAGTCATCATATTCAATCGACCGCCGCCAGCCAGCCGGATGAGCCTATTGCGCAAATCTTCCCTGCCCGCAAGAATAAAAACGGTAAACAGGATCACCACCCCGGCGTTTCCCAGAGGACCAAGCAAGTTCTCGACGGATTCGAGCGGGTTAGCGGGAGCGACGAGTTCTACAGCCATCGGTCGCGATGCCGAGGATCCCGGAGACGCAGCGGTCCTTTTCGTTTGATTTGCGGGCGCTATTGACCCGGGACTCACGGCGCTTATTTCCTTCGACAATTCCTTGACAGTGTCGGAAGCTTTATCGAGACTCTGACTGCCCGGCCCCTTCAATGAGCGTATCTTGTCTTCCAGAGTTGCCCTGTAAGAAGGTAGTTGGCCCGTTAAGTCTACGAATTGCTGAGTAGTTTTCCAGCCGACCAGACCCATCAATCCAACCATCAAGATAACTACGAGAAAAATGGCAAGCGCGCGTGGCAGCTTGATTTTTTCGAGGAACGCAACGGGCGGAGACAACACAAGAGAAAGAAGTAAAGCCAGCGCAAGGGGTATGAAGACGATTCGAGCAAAATAAAGAGTCGCGATCACTACCACAGCGGCAACAATTCCCAGGAGCCGCGAGTTATCCGTCGATCCCAATGCTCGTTTCAGAGATTTTTCCATGAGAGACTATTCGTGCTCTCGACCATATTCTCCCAAGGAAGGATGAAGGGGCATACACAATTCCCCTTACAAAGTAAGCTTGACTGGAATTCAGCTCAGAGTCTGTGCAAATGGGTACAATTGCCCAGCCGGTAGCCGTGTTAGCGGTTGGTTTTCAGGATGGGCACGGCAGAATCGCAAAGAGGGCATCCTCTGCGAACGCAAAACCGTTGCGGGCACGATCCCAATCCCCGCAAGATTCATGTTTCAATCTACAAATGGCCCACCAACAATGGGGCCTGGCACCAGTGGAACAAGGCTCTTGTGGCATCCTACGCACTCAACGGAATTGTCCTTGGGATCACCTATCAACCCGACGTGCAAAATCATCTTCTGGCCACACTGCGGACACTCAATCAACATGCTGACGTGGGCTTTCCGTTGGATCGGATTCGAACTTACCTCAGACATCTTAACCTCCGCAGATTTCATAACTTTCCGTGCAACTGCTTGTACAAGAACAACTCTAAGACTCGTCTCAAATCATTTTTGAGTGCACTAGAACGGTAGTCTGTACTGTAAATACATACGATCCCAGCGCGGACGGATGAGTCATCGTACATGCGCCTGGTTTGGCTTGATCACTTGTTGGTTTCCCGTCTTGTGGTCCAACAAGAGGAATTCGCCTGGGGAACTCACGGCTAATTCGTGAATACGTGTTTTGGCGCGATCGAGACTCTCTGCCGATTCCAGCCACCGAACGCCCGTCCGGTCCAATCGGAAAATATCGAATGGCTTACTCATCTTCTTTCTCTCCACACGTTGGCCGTCACTGCTTCCAAGGGGGCAGTTTCCGTATCGCGCTCGTTGGCTACCTGGCAATCCAGGCCAATTCTTGTTTCTTCCTGCCGCGCGTTTTCCGCAATAATCTTTTTGATCGCCTCTACGGATATTTGCTCGAAATGTGTTTTTCGCTTGGCCGTCATAATCACTCCTTGAAACTACAAAAAAGCTAACAGCCCGCAATTCATACGGGTCATATCTTTAAAACTTTTTCTGAGATCCGTCCTTTCACGTAAACCGCTCGAATGATCCCGCTTAGCGGAGCAAAGCGAATCGAGCGCTGCCGTATCGCGCCGCTTCGCCTTTCCCTTTTACAGCCCGTATTTTTACTTGCAGGACTCGTTACGATGAGTTACGATAAGGCTACGCTTGTTTAAGGTTTCATTTCCTTTTAGAGGGCGACATGGCCATGCCTCAAAACAAAAAAGCTACGATGCATTTCAAGACCATGGTGCAATCCGACGTGCCGCAAGGGCGCAATGGAAAGCACAAATTAATTGTCACGATCATCCTTAAAGATCTTGATGGGCTGAAGACTGGGGCGGCCATCAAGGTCCCGCTCGCGGAATTGGCGGAATCAAAGGAAAAAGTCCGCTCAGCTCTGAATCGCGCAACCCGCAAAGCGGGGCGAAAGGTTGCCACTGCAACCGACGCCAACTTCCTGTATGTCTGGAACGTGACCGAGTAGCAGAAACCATGGGCCGACGGGATATTCTCAAGCCGCCGGAATCATTTCAGTCCCATCTTTCCTCTTCAGTGACCTTCGATTAGAACGAAGGCGTTATCGAGAGACACTTTTTCAGACGAATGATCAGTACTTTATTTTCGAACAGGGTTGAAGAACGTCTGCTCCTTTCCCCTGTCAGCTATTGACGGTTGATCTGAATGCTGCGCCTTCGAGGAGTGGTTGCAGACTCAGCAGCACTTGAGGAAGGTCCGCCGCGAGCGTGGTCACGGTCAAAACTCCAACGGAAGCGCCACTTCGCGCATAAATCCTGCGGTAGACGAGTTCCCTGCCGTCCTTAGTCGAGTGGCGAACATCGACCGCCATACTTTCGTCGGCTCCGCCCACTCGCAGAGGCATCGTTGGTTCAATCTTGGGATCGCGAAGATAGCCGCGGAGCATGCTGATTTGCGACTCCACGAACTGTTGCAAGGTAATTCCGCCAAGCAATTCTTCGGTAGCGGCTAAGCTACTTGGAAATTCCTCGTTTCCTGACTGCTGTAGTCCAAAACCTTCTTGCACTTGCCATCGGGCCGGCGCGGAAGGAAACGACCAGCCCATCACGGTGAATGCAGAGCCTTGCAAGCTGCCGTCCCCGAGCTCAAGTGGTCCATCCCCAAACTTCCGCGCAATGTGAGAGGCAACACCAACCGGCGGCTCAGCGACACGCGGCGGCTTCTTGCCAACGCCAGAAGAGACTGGGACGTCGGGAGGCTTCGGCGGCGCTTTTACGTGCGGCTCCTGCGCTGCAATCATTTTTCGGGGAGGCGGTTCGGCACCGACATTGGGTTCGGGACGCGAATCTTCAGCTTCGTTCACATTGGCGGACTGCATGACCGGCGATGGAACACTCGCTGCCGCTGGACGCACAGGGGTTGGAGGCTTTAAAGCCTCTTCAGGGGCAGGAGACAGATGCTGGGGTGCGGGCGGCGGCAGAATTTCCTGGGGAGGCATTAGAGAGGCAAGTTTGGCGTCAGCAACGATTTTCACCGTGAAAACCGTTTGGCCTCCCTTGATTTCATCGCCGTTGGCGAGCATCGCCTCGCGGACGCGCGCGCCATTAAGGAAGGTGCCGTTGCTGCTCTTGCGATCCTGGACGCGGCAACCTTGCGGCGCACACTCGACGGCAAAATGGACGCCGGACATAAATGTGTCGTCCGGAAAGGCAAATTGCGCGCGCCCCGCTGCTCGTCCGACGAGCAGCGTATGGCCCGTGAGGAGCGCGATTTTTTGGCCGGCGAGCGGACCGGATTTGACTTCGAGAATGACTCCCATCGGCGGGCTATTTCCTCGAAACTACGTCTGGCACCGACACACACCTTGAGCAAAAAGTTTCTTGAACCAGCTGTCCTATAGCACTTGGCGCGCGTCCATCATAGACGAGACGCAAGGCCGCGCGAAATGGGACTCAGCAATGTGTTGCCAGCGCTGCGTCGAACCTTTGCCTTAGCTCTTGCGAGTAAAAGTAATAGCAGAGACGACAGAATCGTAGAAGGGTTGGACGGACGGAAGATCCTTTTCAAGTGTGGTGAGCGTAAGGACCCCAATAATGGAGCCGCATCGAGCGTAAACGCGGCGGTAGTAAATCTGCGGGCCATCTTTGAGGCTGTAGCGAATTTCGAGCGCTACCGTTTCCTCCGAGCCGCGAATGGCGGGAGGGTTAACAATGTCGATTTTCGGCTCACGCATATATTCGCGAAACATTTTCGTGTGAGCCTCGACGTAGTGCTGGAGTGTGAGACTGGGACCGAGAGGCTCTTCCATGACGCCAATCGTGGCGGGAAAAGCGTCCTTGACAATTTGTTGAATGCCAAGACCTTCCTGGATTTTCCAACGCTCAGGAATCTTGTGAAAAGCCCATCTGCCGATGGCCAGAGCGGGTGTTTCGCTGGGCTGTGACGGGAATACTGCCCCAGGAGTTGGCTCAGGCACGGTTGGAGCTAACGGCAGTTTGCTGGGCCCGTCTACGTGTGCGGGACTCAGAACCCGAGCCACTGGTGGACGAATCTGAGGGGGAGGCGCATTGGGCATTTCTCTGCGCGTCGTGGCCTGCGGTTGCGCCGTCGCTTGTGGACTGGCTGGGATTCGTGGGACCGGGTTGTCGGGCACGATGCGGACGATGAAGAGCGTTTGGCCCGATTTAATTTCGTCACCGTTGGCAAGCACTGCTTCTTTGGCGCGCGCGCCGTTCAGAAATGTGCCGTTGCTGCTTTTCAAGTCGTGGAGGCGGCAACCTTTTTCATCGCATTCGACAGCAAAATGCGCGCCGGACATTTCTTTGTCATGGGGAACAGAAAATTGTGCACGCTCGACTGCGCGCCCAATTATTAGTGTTTGGCCGCCAGGAAGAGGTATTTTTTGCCCCGCGAATGATCCCGTCTTGATTTCGAGGAAGACCGCCATTCTGTAGACTCCAAAATTACGGGCGCATTGGCCAATTTTGGGATTATTTTTCCTTCAGTAGCATAGGAAAGTGTTGGTCCGCAGAAATAAAATAATCCTCCCGGGCCTCTGCGTTTGTGGACCGAATTTCGAATTCGTTCTTAGTTGAGATAACAATAATGTATGAAAAATGAGACCCCGCGGGTTTCCACACTTTTCCAGTCCCAGGTGGCGGAAAAGCGAGTGGGTCGTCTTTGCGGTGTTCCGCCAAGGACCAATGGAGATGCACGGCTTCCCAGGACGACGGAAATTCATGATGTTCCTTATAGTACAGTTGAAAAGCGGAATAGGCCGCGTTGAGGAACATCGCGGCCTCAGGAATGTCCTTGCCTTTGGGTTGTTCGATATTGCAAAGCTCGTTTTCTGGGGAAACCAGGAGGCTTCGAGGGACCTTCATGCCGGAGGCGATTTCGTAATCTGCGCGGTTGTTTTGGGTGCGTGCCTGAATCAAGAACTTGTCCTTGTTTCTTGACATGATCCAGTAGGTATATTCGCAACCCTTCGGCCGCCAGCTGGTCCTATCTTCCTTGTTCGGCCGTGTACCCGGATCACCTTCGTTATAAGGACCATTTGCAAAGCTGATATCAAGTTGGTTCCACTCCGCGGCGTATTCTCCGTGAGTTTGTTTGTACTGTTCCATAGCGTCCGCCGCCTCAAGAAGGAAAAGTACCGGTTCTGGACGGCTCTCATCGGGGTGATTCATTGCTGATCCTCCTTGAGTCCAGCAGACGATATTGCCAGATGCCAGTGACAGACTGAGAAAAGAAATGCACATTAACTCGCGTTGTAATTTGAAGAGCCGGAAGCGGATTCCTGGCTCGCCCATTAGAGACTCTCGGCGCTCCCGGGGTAGCGGCCTCTTACATCATCCCGCAGTGTTCCATCTTTCCGGGCTTTCCGGCGACGCTCGAGTTCGGGATCTCTGTAGCCAGATTTTCGTTGCTCCTGATACAAGTCCAGCTGGTTGGTATTCGTCCGCATTTCTTCATCGATTGTCAACTTTGTCTTGGACGCTGGGAAATCATCCTCGTTCAAGGCATGTGTGGCTTCGTGGACAAGTTCGGAGGCAATGGCGTTTCGATTTTTCTTGTATTTGCTATTGATCACAATTTCCCCACCTGCCCATTTGCCTCTAGTGTTCCCATCTAGCCTTTTGAATTTAATTTTGCCTGCCTTTTTTAGCTCTTTTATTTTCTTCAAAACGTTCTTGCCTTCCGTAGTTTTGCCGAAGGCACTGTGACTAATGATTTGCATCGCCGTCGGAGGTTTCTTGGGTCCCCCCGAGGCTCCTTCTGTGCCGGTGTCAGCGATAGCGGCGCCCGGGGCGGACGGCGGCGCAGGGACGCCGGCTTCACCGATGATGACGGTGAAGCAGCCAAGAACGATTACACCACCGTGGGCGGTGGGATCGCCGATGCGGGCCGCCATCAGGCCGCCGATCAGTACGGTAGGCGAGCCCATGACAATAATGTCAGGAGGGCCAACGCACGTGAGCATGTCGGTGACGCGGGCAGCGGGAAGAAAACCAATGAGGACGGTGGGCTCGCAGGGTGGGAGGATGGGACCGCCAACGTGAGGGACGATGCCCGTCACCATGGGGCAAACATGCATGTCGGTTATGCGGGCTGCTGGGGGCATGTCAGTCTCGGGTGTAGGCTGGCCTCAGTATTACACTTTTATTCCCGGGCAAATTAATTTCCTGAAAACTTATCCGACTAAAAAGAGCAGGACTACATTTTGCCTCCCTTGCTGCCGTCATCGGCAGTGTCGGGATCTTTGGGATCCTTGGGACTCGTCGGGCTTGAGGGGCTGCCGGACCCGGCGGCGCCTCCGCTGTTGATCAACACCAAGGTGCCGGAGATGGCGACGCCGGCAGGACCAATGTTGATGAAATTGCCGGAGGCCATGATGGTCAGCTCCAGGCCGGCTTCGATGACGACATTCATGCCGGCTTTGAGGTGGATTTCCATGCCGGCTTCGTGAGCGTAGTTCTGGCCGGATTTTTCCTGCAGGTTTTGGCCGACCTGCAGCGACATGGTCTGGCCAACTTGCACGTTCTGATTGCCTGTGACATTCAGTGAGGCGTCTCCGCCAACTTTTTCATTTTGGTCATTAGCAATCTGGATGTCTTGCTCCCCCCCGATTTTTTCTTTTTGGTCGTTTTGCACGATAAGGCTGCGGTCGTTGCCGACAAATTCGCGGGAATCATGTTCGACGCGAAGATCCATATCCTTTTCGGCGTTCATGAAAATTTGCTCGTCGCCCTTTTTGTCTTCGAAGCGAAGCTCGTTGAAGTTGCTCGATCCACCGCCCTTGCTGCTACGTGTGAGGAAGGTCGTGCGAGTCATGTTGTCTGGGAGAGTGTAGGGAGGCATCTGCTCGTCGTTGTAGACGCGGCCCGTGATGATAGGGCGATCGGGGTCGCCTTCAAGAAATTCGACAATGACTTCCTGGCCGATGCGCGGAATGTTGATAGCACCCCAATTTTTGCCGGCCCAGGGCTGAGACACGCGAATCCAGCAGGAACTGTTCTCATCCTTTTTGCCGAGCCGATCCCAGAAAAATTGAACTTTCACACGCCCATATTTATCAGGGTAAATTTCCTCACCGCTCGGACCGACGACTACGGCGGTTTGCGGACCCTGAACGATGGGCTTCGGCGTAAGACGTTGGGGACGGAAGGGCACCGCGAACGGAATACTAGTGAAATGGTTGTCATAGATTTCATGGGAGGTGGCCTCGGTGCTGGTGTAGCTATCGCCGACAGAGGCAGAATGCGTTACTTCCGTGAGGAGGTAATCACCGTTCATATCGCGGCGAGGATGTTCGTCCACATGAAACTTGCAGCCGGAGGCGAAAGAGCGGCAATTGCCGGAGCCTGCGATCACCTGTTGTAGAGCTTCCTCTTCTTGCATGCGAAGCTTGGTTACTGTGTCCCCCTCTGACTTGTTGATGTGAATGCCAGGATAGTCGTAAACCTCGTATTTCGTGTTACCGCCGATTTCCGCAACGGTCTGGACGTTGGCCATAAGCGACGTGTTCGGAGTTTGGAAATTATAGTCAGTTAGAGCGTATTTGCCGGGGCGCAACTCTTGCTCTGAATCCCAGCTCAACACGACATCTTCCTTTTCCAAAGGACTACCCACGCTGAAGTTGAACCGAACTTTGTTCTGGCCAACGCAATTTTTGTGGACTTGCGGATTGTCCGAGAAAATCAACTTATGGCTGCCATCTGCATGCTCGAAGAAATAGAAGATGCCGTATTCCTCCATCAACCGAGAGACAAAGTTAAAGGCCGTTTCCCGGTACTGGACGACGTATTCGCGCTGCGGATAGCTAGCTTGGGTTCTGTCCTGAAAGTCCTGAAAACCGTGATCTTGAAAAACCTTCTTGACGATTTCGGGGATAGTTTTCTGCTGGAAGATCTGGCAATCGGCGGTGCGGGTAAGAAACCAAAGCCAGGGAACAATTTCTGCGCGGTAGTATGTGAAGCGATCGTCGCGCTCCAGACAAGCAAACTTGCTGACAATACCGTTCCAAAAGCGTTTACCGTCTGGAAGCAACATGGAAACCGTGACCGGCTTTCCAACGATGGCCTTGTATTGCACGTTGTCGTCTTCAGAAAGAAGGTCGGCGGAAAAGTGAAATAAGCCAGAGATCGTTTCGCGCCCAGAAAACTTGCCGAGGAGCAAGGAATTAGCGCCGAGCGGCGTTTGAATGGAAATGAGCCTGTTATCTTGACTGTACGGCATATTGGAAATATCTCCTCAGTTCGCGATGGCCCTAAACACGAGCGCAACTCCGAACACATAGTCTGGCTTCGAATTCAAATGCGCATATCCTTGAACTGGTCTTCCGCAAGCGTCTCGAGCCAGCCCATGAGGCGACCTTTAAAAGTTTTGGATAGCGCTGACAGTAACTTGTCTTGCAGCAGCTTTTCAAATTTTTTGGGATCGACATTACCCTTGGCGTCGAGCGCACCTTTCCAAGCCGAGAGTAAGGCGTCAACAATAGCAGACGCAAACTCAGTGGTGCACAGCTTGACAATTTCTTTGCTGAAATAGATGGCCGCGCGCTGTGAAACTGTCTTTTCGACCGCCGGATATATCTCATTGAGAGACTTTTCCAGCATCTTCATCATCGGCTGCTCAAAGCATTCCTTTATGAGTGCGAGAGCAGCGGCATCGGCCCCAGCAATGACGGCTTTCTTGAAGATGGGATGGCGGTAGATTTCCTTGAAGACCTCCGTAGACCCAACGCGTTGCTGCAGACGGCGCTCCTTGTCTGCGGCGTGCATGTCTTTCCAGAACTCTGTTGCAAAGGCCTTCAGAAATGCAAAGCAGGCTTTCGCTATGGAGCTCACCATCACACGAAATGTCACGTTGAAGGCTTTCTTTAGCCCCTTCTTCATAGCCGCGCGGGCAGACGCCTTCAGAAGGCGCCTTGCGGCAAGTTTCTCCAGTTCCTTAAAACCGCTGGTGGCTCCCCCGAGCAAGGCTTCGGAAAGCTCAATCGTGAATTCGATCGCGGGGACCACGGTGCTCTCGAGTTGTTCAGCCGTCCGGGAGTAGATAAATGATCTGTTAAGGTCGTCCACGCTGAACTCAGCACGCTTCTTGAGGACCGTTGGAACGTTGTCAAAAAAGATGACGCCCTGAACGATAATGCAGCCGGCGCCCCAACCCACATCCGAAACCCGAAGTATTTGCCAGCCAAGTTTGTATTTTTCTTCCTCATACTCGCCGAGAAGCATCATCGCCAGTGAAATGAGAGAAAATGTATCGTCCGGCTCCTTTAGCTCGGGGAATTCTTGCTCCGCACGGCGTTTCTCCAGTTGGCGAACGAGAATGACATCGCCTTCCAGGTAATAATTGCGGCTAGGCTCTTTGACGGGATAGGTCAACTTGGTGGCGCGCCGGCCATTTTTGTATTCATACACGACCAAAGCACCGCGAGACTTCCACACACGAATGACCTGATCGGGGGTGAGATCAGGCGGATCGGAATCGCGCTCGACGACAGCACCCGCGGGTGAAGTCTTCGAGCCGATGGGGCCGCCAACGCGAGTTCCACCCTGCTCATCGAACCGTGGGTTCTTCTTGCCATCGTGTCCCGCCGGGTGCGCGGACCGAAATCTTTGTGGGTGATGAAGCGACATAGTCGTCGTGAAAGCTAACAACTGAAAATCTGTGCCAGCGCCGAACGCATGGCGGTGAGAAACGCAAAGAGAGTTAGGAATAGGAAAAGAAACCATTCTCGCCGACCGAGACGTGAATGGCTGACGGCTTTTGGTGTTCGGCCATGCGACTTAGGAGATAGCGCGAGACATCCGGCAGCATGGAGTTAGTAAGGATGTTGTCGACGTTGCGAGCGCCGGATTCGACTTCCGTGCAGCGTTTGGCGACTTCGGCGACGACGGCGGAATCGTAGGTCAGTTCGATTTTGTGATTCTCGCGGATGCGGCGCTGAATCTTGGCAAGTTTAAGGGTGACGATTTGCTTCATGGCTTCGTCGCGGAGGGGAAAATACGGGACAGTTACCAGGCGGCCCATGAACGCTGGCTTGAAAATTTTGTTGAGTTCGGGCTTAAGGGCTTTGGCCAAGCCGTCGGCGCTGGGAGTGGTTTCGGGATCGGCGGTCAGTTTCATGAGCAAATCAGTGCAGGCGTTGGACGTGAGAATAATGATCGTGTTTTTGAAATCGATCTCGCGGCCTTCGCCATCTTCCATCATGCCTTTGTCGAAGACCTGGTAAAAGAGTTCGAGGACGTCGGGATGCGCTTTTTCGCATTCGTCGAGCAAAACTACGGAGTATGGGCGACGGCGGACTGCTTCTGTGAGGACGCCCCCTTCGCCATAGCCAACATAGCCTGGGGGCGAGCCTTTGAGGCTCGAAACGGTGTGAGCTTCCTGATACTCGGACATGTTGATGGTGATGAGATTGCGCTCGCCACCGTAGAGAAAATCGGCGAGGGCGAGCGCGGTTTCGGTTTTGCCGACACCGCTAGGGCCCACGAGCATAAAGACGCCGACGGGCTTTACTGGATCGTCCATGCCCGCACGATTCGTTGAAATACGCTGAGCAATGGCTTCGAGGGCGTGGTCCTGTCCTATGACACGAACGGCCATGAGATCTTTAAGGTTGAGGACAGTATTGATTTCGTCTTGCTGCATTTTGCCGACAGGGATGCCAGTCCAGGCAGAGATAACTTCTCCAACGATTTGCGTGTCCACGCAAACTCGCATCAGAGGCGAATCGCCTTGCAACGCATCGAGCTCGGCATTCAGTTTCTCGAGTTCGGCGCGCAGCGCCGGCGCATCCGTTGCGGGCTGCGCGGCGGTGCCAGCGGCCGCGGCCGTACTTGATGGCGCCGCAGCAGGAGGAGCTACCGCGGCTTCGAGCTGCGTGCGAATGTCGCGGATGCGAGTGACGAGCGACAACTCCTTCCCACGTCGTTCCTCGAGGGTTTTAAGGCGTGCGGCGACTTCTGTTCTCTGCTTGGCAATATTGGCCAGGCGTTCGGAATGATCTACACCGACAGCGGTTTCGCGTTCGAGGACGCGCTGCTGGACGTCAAGGTCATCGACCATGCGCATCGCGTCCTCGATCAGGGGAGGAGTAGCATTCTGCCCGAGGGACAGTCGAGCGCAAGCAGTATCCATTACACTTACTGCTTTGTCCGGCAGTTGGCGGCCGGCCAGATAGCGATGAGAGAACTTCGTTGCGGCGTGAACTGCTTCATCCAAGATGCGCACGTTGTGATGTTTTTCGAGCGAGGCGACGATTCCACGCAGCATGACTCTGCATTGTTCTTCGGTGGGTTCTTCCACTTTGACGACCTGAAAGCGGCGAGCGAGCGCGGCATCTTTCTCGAAGAATTTCTTGTACTCGGACCAGGTAGTGGCGGCAATGGTGCGGAGTTCGCCGCGCGCCAAGGCCGGTTTGAGCAAGTTGGCGGCATCGCCCTGCCCTGCAGGACCGCCGGCGCCGATCATGGTGTGCGCTTCATCAATGAAGAGAATGATGGGAGACGGAGAGGATTTAACCTCTTCGATCAAGCCTTTGAGGCGATTTTCAAATTCGCCTTTGACGCCGGCGCCTGCCTGCAAGAGTGCGAGATCAAGCGAGCGGATGCTCACGTTTTTAAGCACAGGCGGAACATCACCGGCGGCGACGCGCAGTGCGAAACCTTCGACGACAGCGGTTTTGCCGACACCGGCTTCCCCGGTCAGGATCGGATTGTTTTGACGGCGGCGCGTCAGAATGTCGATGATTTGGCGAATCTCGTGATCACGGCCGAGGACAGTATCAATCTTTCCGGCCTTGGCATTCGCGGTAAGATCGATCGTGAATTGATTAAGATTTTGCTGTTTCCCAGCAGCGGGCATGCCACCGGCCTGCGGAAGCCCCTCGCCTCCGATGGGAACGGCTTGCGCAGTTTCCTGATCTTCAGGCGAACCGGCGACAATGTTCCAGAAATCTTTGTGAAGCGTCTCAGCACTGATTTTTTGAAACTCGCGGGTGACTTCGCGCATGAGCCGCGAAAGATCATCTGAACTCGCAATCGCGAGGATGCAGAAACCGGTGCGAACTTGCGCGGAGCCGAAATCGATGGAGCCGATCGTCCACGCTTCGGAGAGCATGTCCGTAAGCGTTGGACTGAAAGCGGGTGTGCGGGCGTTTCCCGATTTTAATTTATCGAGACTACGTGTTAGATCGCCGGTGAGGCGCGATTTGTCCACTCCAAATTGTTTGAGAATACGCGGAAAATCGCTGTCGGTTGTGTCGAGCAGCTTCAGAAGAAAGTGTTCGACCTCAATGTCATAGTGAGTGCGCGCCAGGCAAAAACCAGCGGCAGCTTCGAGAGCGTTCCGAGTCGTATCGTTAAGCTTTCCGATGAGGCCTTTTAAGTTTGCCGTCATAAGATCCTCGCTTCGCTAAACATTGAAAATAGTTTCTTCCGGATGTCGCTCCATGGGTTTTGATTTCATCCATGTGACCCAGCCAAGTTGCGGCGCGCCGTCGCCTTCGCCGCCGAGTTGGCACGGCGGTACCTCTTCCCGTTTGAGAATGAGCTGCACCTCGAAATCGATTTCTTCGTTGGTCCAAAAACGCAGCAGGGCGCGAAGCGGTTCGTAAGCTGACCCGTTAGGCAGAAAATCGAGATAGTTTTCCAGGTTGAGCGGCCCAATGCGAATTCGCGCGCTCGCCTGCTGGTTCCATACTTCATCGCCAACCACCGCGCCCATTCCCAATTGCTCGGAGGGAGTGGAGCGCTCGCCGATGCAGCATTCCGTGGTGTCATCCAATCGAAACCAGCCGCCAACCAGCTGGATCACTTCAAAAGGGACTTCGAAATAATCGTTAAGGAGCAATTCGAGAGCGTGCGCGGAATGGGGTCGCTGACCGAGAATGCCGGCAAAAAAAAGAAAAGCATCGTCGGGAACCGCGAGACGCTCCTGCAATCCAGCTGTGCCAAGACCAATTAGATCGAGCAGATGATGGGAGAAGCGATCTCGCTCTCCGCGTTCATAGGAAACGGCAAAACGGTATTTTTCCCAGGCCTGGTAGAAAAACGAGAGCATGCGGTGATGAAAAAGATCGAGAAAATCGCGCAGCGTTTTATCACCGGAGCGCAAGCGGGAAAGAATGAGGGTCGTATAGAAATGCGGCAGAGGACCCTGTGGGCCAGTGGTCCCCATAAAATTTACAGCGAGAGAGGGCGCTTTCCCCTCGGGCCAATCGATGGACTGAATTTCGCTGGCGGGGAACGAGAGCGATGGATGAGCGCCGAGTCGCGCCACTTCGTCGGACGGATTCGTAAAGCGGCCGAGAGGCTTGCGATCGGGCGCAATGCGTTCGAGCAAGCGTATAGCCTGGAAGAATTCGAAGCGATAGGGCGCGCTTCGAAGGAGTTCTTCGACTTCCGAAAAATCTACAGGAGGATCACTTCCCCCGCCCGGGGTGGCCATTGACGCAGAACCTCCTTTCTTTGCTGGGTGCGGACGACCAGTTGACTGAAGCTGTTCAGCGAAGCGTACTGCCCCAGAAAGTACTCAAGAACGCTGGCAAAGAGAAACACGCCTCCGCCTACGAATTGTTCCTCGTCGAATTCCATCTCGACGCGGTGACCGCGGACAAAACCGATGCCATTTTCCGAGATGACGCGGGCGAAGTGGCGCGAGCTGGATAATTTCATCAATCCGGCGACTTGCCGTTCGTTATAGCCAGACTCTCCGAATGTGTAGAGGCGAAGAATTTCCTGCAAGGACTCTTTTCCTTCTTCGACGATGGAAAGATAGTTGAGAGAAAGATGAGAGATAAGGCGCCAGAGCATTCCCTTCCCGGTGGGCGGGCGCACGGAAGCGGAGGGCTTCCGCAAGGCCACGATGCGTTTGATGGAAGAAATGCCTTCGAGTTCAAAATCGCCGCGCTCGTTGCCCATAGGCAAGCGGTGCGGCAAATCGCGATTCGAACATGTGCAATGGATAGTGGCAGAGTCCGTGTCCGGATGAAGCGGGCGGCCGCTCAAGTCCAAGAAGGAAAGATAGACGTCCGTGCCCTCGTCATCGCGGCGCGTGGAGGCCTGGCGCCGGGAATGCCAAAACCCTTTAGGCCTCTCGCGGTGGCGAGAGGTGGTATGCCGAAAACGATAAAACGGCTCGAATTTCAGGACTTCGTGAGTCTCGGGGTCGGGAGAGATGACTTCTTCGATGGAGAAAATTTCCATCGCGCGCCGGCGGCGGACATCCGGAGTGATCAGATACTCGGTGTGAGTTTGATCGAGGCGAATCGGCTCCGCTGTATGAGGGAAAAGATTGATGGCGGGCGAACAACCCAACCTAAGAGTCTCTTCGGAAACGTTAAGTTCGAGGGTCTGCTGGCGCTCGCTGCGTTCGAATCGCGAAATGAGAAAGACGATCTCGATGCGCGGTCCAAAACCGGAAGTACGGAGTTCTTCGAGGCCCTTTAGATCGACAAAGAAAAACTTTTCGGGGAAATGAAAATATTCCTGGAGGAGCCGGTAGCCGGAAAACGACCGGCGCGGGTAAGGCAGGAGTGCTTCGGCATCGGCGAAGCCCGCGGGCTGAAGTTGGGTGCCCGCTAGAACAATAGGGTGCTTTCGCGTATTTGGCACACGGTCGCGAATCAGGATTTGCGTGCAGTTGTTGCACAGCAATTCGTAGAGAGTGTGAATGAGCGTGCTCTCGCCGTTGAGGTAGAAGCGGAGCGAACTGAGTTCCAATTTATCGAAAGTGACGTCGGGAAAACATTCGAGCTCGAGGCGCAGTGCGGCAACGGCGTCCTGGGATTTGACAGCGGGACGCAGCCGATCGGGCGTGACCCACTGCGCGGCGGCCATTTTAAGCGGCCAGAGAGTAGTGTCAAAACAAGTTTTGAATTTACAGGGATAGCCATCCACGGGCTGAGAATAAAGCATCGAACCGCGCGGGATGGGGAGGCCGGTGGTAAGTTTTCCCTGCTCCGGGTCCAGGTGAAATTGCACGATGGTGGACGACGGGATGGGACGAATGTAATGCGGATAGAGAACACTGAGCAAAGCTTCCGTGATTTCTGGAAATTCGTCGTCGATTTTGAGATGAACGCGCGCAGCCAAAAAGGCGAAGGACTCAATGAGACGTTCGACGTGCGGATCCTCGCAACGGTTCGGCTCGAGAAGCAAACGTGACGCGACCTTCGGATATTTCTCCGAGAATTCCGCGCCCATCTGCCGCAGGTAGGTTAGTTCGCGCTCGTAATATTCGAGCAGCTCGTCACGCACGGTCATCTCCGGAAATCTGAACCTCGAGGCTGGTTAGTTCGATGGATGCGTCATAGACGACATGCTCGGGAAGCGGATCGATGCGAAGCATCCCGTCAATCGCAAAGCGGAGGACGCGCGACACACCGACCGCGGGAACAAGAGATACTCTGACGCCATCGAGTCTTCCTTCAAATGTTTTTACAGCCGTCTCGATTGACTGGAGCAATTTGTTTTGTTCGTAAAGAAAATTGGCGGGCATGGAGGTGATGTCGGGAATCCCGTAGTAATAGACGGAACGGAGAATTTCGACGGAACCCTCCGGAATAATATCGGGAGTGCGGCGCGTGTTCAGGAGGTTTTCGAGGTCGCGCCGAACGGCGACCTTGAGCCTTGCCAGAGATGCGCTGCGCGTCAGCGGAGCTTCGGACTTGACCTTGGGCTCATCGTCCAGAAGGCGGTCCAGAAGCGGCAGTCGCATGGGCGCGTTTGAGTCGTGGTCCGGCATCGGCTACCTCAAAGCCAGTGCTTGTCCGGGATCGAGCCGACAAAGCTTCTGATAAATTTTTTGTTTTTCCGCGTCGTCGCGGCCCAGCTTTTCGGCGCATCGATAGAGCAACGCAAGCGGCTGCGCGACAACGGCCGCGTCCTCCCACTCCTCGAGTTTGCGGCGTTCAATTTCTTCCGCGAGCTCGACAAGGATGGGGTAAGCAATCGCTTCATGCTTGGTTGAAAGAAAAATGTTTGCCAGTTGAATATGCCTCTGGAAGCGGCCGCGGCCGGTGCGCTCATTATTCATTTCGCGCGTCAACATGCCAATTGCTTCCTGCACCTTACCGGCGCGCGCGGCTTTCATGGCTAATTCGATGACGTCGGGAGCTTTTTCTCCATTGCCAGCATCGGATTGCGGGCTCGCAGGCACGGCTGCAGCAACAAATTCAGTCTCGCTGGGAACCTCCGGAGCTGGAGGAGGCGGAGGTGGCGGCAAAATGTTTTCTTTGAGCCAGGTTTGCGTTTCGGCGTTGGCCGAGGGCGTGTCATCCATGAGCGAGGAGGTCAGCAAATCAGGGTAGTCGGCAAGGAGTGTCTTCAACTCTGCTCGAATCCCCGCGGCAACGGGCTCGTAATCCGAGCCGAGCGATTCGCACGCGCGCACAGCATAGCGCTGCAGATCGAGCCAGCCAATGCCGCAAGGCAAGCTCATAGCCTGTTCGGCGTTTTCCAGAACTCCTGCCCAGTCCCCTTCCATCGACATTTTTTTGATCAGCGTGCGCTTTTCCGTGGGCGGAGCTTCTAAGATTGCAGGATTAAGCGAAGAACCTGCGGCGCGAAGCTCCCCCCAACGCATTGCTCGAAGCAATAAATAAGGAACGGGATTCTGCGGATTCTCGTGGCGCAAAAAGTGAGCCACGATCGTCAGGCGCTGCATCGCATCGTCGCGATCGGCAGGCTCTGCGGCAACGGATCGCTTCTTGGCAGGAGGTGCCGATGAACCGGGCGACGTTGCGGCGGATTCCTCGACAACTTCTTCGGGCTCCGTTTCCGACGGCACTTCCTCTTCTACTTCCGCCGTCGCGGGGTGATGATAGTGCTTCACTACGTCCTGCAAGTCCTCAAGTGCGGTCCTGAGGTTAGCGAAGTTGGGAGCTTCCCGGCCGAACTTCTCATCGCTCAAGGTTTCGAGGGACAGCACCGATTCGAGAGCGGCGACGAGGTTGGCGGCCAGCTTTTCGTAGAACGCGTCGCCCGTCGCGCGAACCGCCTCATCGAATTCTTCTCCGGTGCATTTTTTTTCTTCGATGGCGGTGGCCCGCTCAGCCGCTTTCACATCGCTAGCCGCAGCATCAGCTTCATAACCGACACGGCGCGATTCCTGAAATTTGAAAAAGTCTAGCTTGTTCTTGGTAAGAGGAAGCCGGCGCACGGCCACATCAAGCTTGGAACCAACCCAGGAGAGCGGTGCGGAGCGGAACTCCAAATCGTCGTCCTCAATTTCCGGATAGAGCGTGTCCCAAAACGTTTCCATAAAGCCGCGTAGCAAGTCGAGCCCTTCGCGGAGTCCCGCGACGTGATCGCGGAACAGAATCGCTTCGGTCAGCCAAGCGGCGATCTGCAAATCCTTGGTTTTACTGGAAAGTGCCTCGGTGGCCAGCTTGATAACGAGTGGAAAATCCGCCTTCTTTACTTCGCGGGACCAATCTCCCTGCGGAAGGACGTCCTCTTCGCGGCGCGCTTCGCGAATCTTGTCGTAGACCGGATCGTAGCGAAGACTTTTTCCGCTGGGGTTATCACCAGGAATAGGGTTGAGCAGACCATCGAGCAGAGGCATAGCCGTCAAGAGGCCGTCTGGGCCATGGTGATTTGCACGCTGCGAAGATCCAGAAGCGGCCACTCCTCATCATCGGCGAGTAACATTTTTTGGCCCACGGGATAAACTTCGCCATCCGAACTTTCTTCCCAGAGCGTCGCCCGGCCCAAGCGGACCGCCGTATCTGGATGTTGCGCTGCAAACGGCGTCAAGACCGGCAGAAGAACTTCGCCCAGTTCCCTCTCCGCGTATTTATCCGAAGTCCGTACTTTCGCGGGAAGCCAGAGAAGATCGCGGAGCCGTTTAGGAGGATCGATGTCGATCGAAGTAAGCAGGGCAAAAGGAATCCACATATAAGCCCCCGCAGCGAACACTTCCAAATTCGCTCCAATTCGCGGATCAGCATCGACAAGAGAGTGATACAACTTTCCGTTCACTTTGATGGACAACTCGCCCGAGGCGGCTTGGTGAGGCGAAGGGTACTCCTTCTTGCCGAACATCTCGTGACGTGTTCTCTCGGCATGCAGAGCCGCATGATAAAGGAGCGCACCCATCTCGGCGGACTGGCTGCCTTGCGCAGCGAGGTCCAGATGCTTTTCGGCGCGAGAGAAATCCCCAGAGAAACAAAGAAGCTCAAACAAGAACGTGCGGCGCTTAACGTCCTGCGGATTGTCGCGCACTTCGGCGCTGACCGCCTGTATGGCTTCGTCCAGCTTGCCGGCCTGTAGTAGCTGCTGTGGGGTCATAGAGCGTCCGTGTGGCGCTTGAATCGCGAGCGCAAGGCAGGGCCAAGAAGAGGATGCTCGGCCCTCATCGCGAAGGCCGAGCGTACCCCAAACTCAATCGATGGCAAATGCGGGGTTTAAGCCGCCTGTGCTTTCGCAAGATCGTAGCTAATGGAGCCAGTCGAAGAGACTGTACCCTTAGACGCATCCTGCACGAAATACTCATACGTAATCTTGGAAAAATTCAGAGAGAAGGAATCCACCAGCGCCTCGTTGCCCTCTGATCCTCCGCTCTGGTAAGACGAAACCAGGCAGTGCTCCAGCGTAATCTTGAGAAAGTCGTATGGCTTGGTGTCGCCGCCAGACTTCCGGCAGCTCAGAACTCCCTTGTCAATGTGCGAGCCCTTGGTGCACGCCTGAATCAGTTTCGGCGAGGCTTTGCTGACCATGGCCTGCAATGAAAGATCAGTGGACGAAAACTTGCCCGAACCCCCACCCGAACCGGCGGCGAAAGTTCCACTGTTGTGTCCACTCCAGGACCAGCTCACGACCTCGATCTCTTTCGTGTGGCCTTCCTTTTGGGATTCACCCTCGCAACCGTCCAGCTTCAAGTAAAAATCCGTTGCCATGGCTTTTACTCCTTCCTCTTTTGATCTATCAAAACCTGGAGAGCGTGGACTTCAAAGCTTCCGCTGTGAAATCGCGCTCACCAAAAATTACCCTCGGGCCGACTTCGGCAATTCAGCTACGAGCCGCAGGGAGACCGTCAGTTCATCCAACTGAAAGTGCGGCCGCAAAAACGCGACGGCACGATAAACGCCTGGCTTGCCTGCCACTTCTTCCACGTCGACGCGGGCTTCACGCAACGGGTATTGCGCTTTCGCCGCCTGGCTCGCGGTGTCGTCCAAAACCACATACTGGCTGATCCAGCGGTTTAGAAACTGCTCGCAATCCTTGCGTGACATGAAACTGCCAATCTTGTCGCGCATGATGGCCTTCAGGAAGTGTGCAAATCGCGAGATGGCCAGAATGTAGGGCAATTGTGTGGAAAGCCGCGCGTTTGCATTTGCCGCGGCTTTATCGTATTTCTTTGCCTTGTTGCAGGATTGCACGCTAAAGAACGCGGCGTAATCGGTGCCCTTGCAGTGCACCAGGGGAATGAGTCCCTGATCCGCAAGTTCTTTTTCGCGGCGGTCGGTGATGGCAATTTCGGTCGGGCACTTTAGAGCGACATCACCCTCATCGGTGTGGAACGTGTGCGCGGGGAGCCCTTCGACGAGCCCGCCCCCTTCCACGCCGCGTATCGCAGCGCACCAGCCGTACTTCGCAAAGGCTTGAGTGAGCCGGGCGCCAAGTGCGTAAGCGGCATTGCCCCAGAGATATTTCGAGTGATCGGAACCGTCCACGCCCTCTTCAAAGTTAAAATCATCGATCGGCTTGGTTTCCTTGCCGTAAGGAAGGCGCATCAGAACACGTGGCATGGCCAGGCCTACATAGCGCGAATCCTCGCTGGCACGGTAGGACTTCCACTTGGCATATTCCGTGCTGTCAAAAATCTTCCCGATATCTCGCGGATCGCCCAGTTGAGCGAAACTGTCAAGATTTAGAAGCTCCGGAGAAGCGGCCGTTAGAAAAGGAGCATGCGCTCCGGCAGCCACTTGCGAAACCTTTTCGAGCAGCTCGATGTCCTCGGGATGCTTGCTGAATTCGTAGTCGCCGATAAGAGCGGAAAAAGGCTCGCCGCCGAAAATGCCGAACTCATCTTCGTAGACCTTCTTGAACATCACGCTCTGATCGAATTCAGGAGCGCGCTGCAGGTCGCGCAGCAACTCTTTCTTGCTTACGTTCAGGACGCGGAGCTTGAGCATCGCGCTGGTTTCGCTCTGGTCCATGAGGTACTTGATCCCACGCCAGCTGGCTTCCAGCTTCTGAAAAGCCGGATGATGAAGAATCTCGTTCAGTTGAAGGGAAATAAGATGATCAATCTGGGCGACACGAGCATTGATCGTGGCGTCAGCGTCGCGCGAGAGCTTCATCTCGCCTTCGAGAACCTGTGCCACGAACTCCTTGACCATATCCCGGCCGCGATCGCGCGCGACCTGTTCGCGTCCAAACCGCCCTTGCTCGACGATCTGATCCAAGAGGCTCGATTCAGTCGTTTTAGCTTCCGCTGATTGGGCGGCTGCCTTCTCCGGCTTACTCATCTGAGCCTCCCGCAGGCTTGTCCTTCGCTAATTCTTTCTTCAATTGGTCGGCCTTTTGCGTATTGCCGACTGCTTCCATTAAGAGGTCGTCGAGCTTGTCGTTGCCCTGGAGAGCACCGCGAAGGTCGCCAAGCTTTTGGCGGAGCTCCAGCAGCTCGCGAAGGGGCTTAACGTTCTTCGCCACACTGGCGGGGTCAAAATCATCCAGGCTCTTGAAGTCTATGTCTACTTTGAGCTTACCGGCGTCTGCCTCGTCGCTGAGTTTGTTGTCAACTTCCAGCGAGAGATGCGGCTTGAAGCTCTCCAGAACGCTATCAAAGTTATCTGGATTGATCTCCACGAAGCGGCGGTCCTTTAACTTCGGCAGCGCTTCCGTGGGCTGGCCGCTAAGATCGGCCAAAATGCCCATGACAAATGGCAGTTCTTTCACCTCGATTGCATCGCCAACCTCAACATCATAGGTGACATGCACTCTAGGTGGACGGACCCGCTCCAGCTTCTTGTGGACGCTTTCTTTTGCCATGTATTCCCCTTAAATCTCCCTCTCAGTGTGGGTAGTGGTTTGAGAGCGAGTATCGTTTCTCCAAGGCAGGTTACCCGATTGCATCGGCACGGTTTATCACGATTTCCGCCGTCCGTCAATTGGTTCTCTAGTCCTAGAACTAGCAGCAATCTGCTTTCCGCCAATCTCAAATCGAGAATTACTAACTTCTTGAGACTGCCTTGGATTTCTATTGCCGCCGACCACAGCCACTCTCGACGGCTTCAACATGTCGCACACTATCGCTCAACCCGCCGGGGAGTACAATGCACCGTGGGTGAACTGCGGAGAGACCGCAGGTGAACTGGTAACTTCCGGAAACGGCACGGATTGAGGCATAGAAGGAAATACAATCTCTTTTGACTTTCACGCACTGCACCTGCTAGCTTTAGCCGCAAGCCATGCGCCAGCTCCAACCTGTCATCTGGTCCAAAGGCACCTTCCTCACGCCGCAACACCTGCAGACGCGCGACCGCTATGTCGAGAGTTGCCTGCAGTTTCGCCTGGAAGGACTGAACTTCCGCCCATGGGGATTTCTCGACCTGCAAATCAATCAAGAGGCCTTGACCGAGGGCAATTTCGCTCTGACTCGCGCTTCTGGACTTTTTGCCGATGGCCTTCCATTTGAGATTCCAGAATCCGACGCCGCCCCGGCGCCGAAGCCACTTGGCGTCTTTTTTGAGACGGAACAGACCACTCTGGATATCTACCTTGCGATTCCCGAGTACAGGTCACACGGGCTAAACATTTCGATAGCGCAGAAAAATGCCGACGTCAGGTATCTCTCCGAAATCGTAAACCTGAAAGACGAGAATTCCGGCTTAACCGAAAAACCAGTACAAATCGCTAGAAAGAATTTACGATTTCTCGTCGAGGGAGAATCGCGCGAAGGGTGCAACTCCTTGCAAATCGCGCGCGTTCAGCGAACCGGCGCGGGCACCTTTCGGCTTGACCCACAGTACATCCCTCCGCTGCTGGATATCTCTGCGAACGACTACTTGATGGGAATCGCGCGGCGATTGATCGAGATTCTTGCCGCAAAAAGCAGCATCCTTGCAGGCGGCCGTCGCCAGCGCAGCGCGGGACTTGCGGATTTCACCGCTGCAGACATCGCGAGCTTCTGGCTGCTCTACACCGTGAACGGCCACTTCCCCGCCTTGCGCCATATTCACGATGTGCGACACGGCCATCCAGACGTCTTGTTCCGGTTGCTCACGTCGCTGGCGGGAGCCCTGAGCACTTTTTCGCTGAAAATCCAGCCGAGAGACTTGCCCCTCTATGATCACGAGAATCTTGGCGCCTGCTTCACGGATTTGGATGAAAAACTTCGCGAGCTTCTAGAAACGGTGGTTCCAAGCAATTTCGTCGCGCTGCCGCTGAAACTCGTGAAGGCATCGATCTATTCCACGAACATCGATGACGATCGCTATCTGGCGGGAACGAAATTTTATTTGGCGGTTAGCACCACCATGAACCAGGGCGATTTGATCAAGAAAGCGCCGCAGATGATTAAGGTCTGCTCAGCGGCACAAATCGAACAGTTGGTGCGGCAGGCTCTTCCGGGCATGCAGCTTACGCACGCGGTGAGGCCGCCAGCGTCAATTCCCGTAAAGCTGAATTATCAATATTTCAGCTTGAATCAGTCTGGGATGGCTTGGGAAACCGTGGCGAAGGGACGCAGCTTGGCTGCTTTCGTGCCGAGCGACATTCCGGAGCCGCAACTCGAACTTCTTATCTTGCTGCCGCAGGCAATCTAAGCTCTTCCGTTTGAAGAAATCCTCCGCTGATCAAAGTCGCCAGCAGGCGGCAAAATTCTTCAACGGGGGTCTCAGGAGCAATCCACTCGTTTTGTTTGGCGATTTCCAATAATTCCGCAACAGTCGTCTGGCCGTCGCAGCGCGGCAAGAGAAGCGTCATCCAGGGCTGCACTCTGAGTTCGGTAGCAAACGGTTGTCTGGTCGATAGGGTGATACTTTCCGGAGATATCTCGCCGTCCCGCAAGACGTGCCGCACGGTGATCTCGGTTCCAGAAGTAGCCAAAAGCTTGGCATGGACGAGCCTTTGCTCAGTGCCCTCTCTGCGAATTTCCGTTTCCCATTGCATAGCCCATTCGAGTGCGGAGGCGGGTGTCGAAGCGCCAAGATCCCGCCGAATAGTAAAAGCGGGCCGCTCCTCAGCGAGTCGTTGTATCACCACAATTCCAACCACGAGCCCTTGCACTTCATTCTTTTCAAACAGCCTTTGCCATTCCGCGAATTGTTCTTTGCCACCGCTCTTGCTGACAGTTTCATAAAGGGAAAATTGACGCGGCTCCAGCGTTTGGATCGTGAATAGAGCAACATCAAAGCCCAGATGCTTTTCTCCCAACCACTCCCGGATGCGTTCTTCAAAAGGATGACCGGGCCGCTCTGTTCCCAGCGTCCGGCAATACAGGCGCCCGCCGGGTTTTAGCCTGTCTGGAAGTCCCGCAATGACCCGCTTGGTGATTTCCTCTCCAATTTCGCCGCCGCCATAGAAAATTTCCGCGGGCTTGAGAACGGGCACGTAGGGAGGATGGGCGGCGATGCGATCAAACGCGCGCCCTTGCACCGGTTCGTAGAGATCCCCTGCAGCAAACGTCACATTGTGGATGCCGTTGAGCGCCGCGTTAAATTTTGCGAACTCCACGGAACGCTCGGCGATATCGGTGGCCCAAACATTCTTGGCAGATCGTGCCGCCAGCAATGCCGCCGGTGCAGTGCCCGCGCATAGTTCCAGAAAATCTTCGCAAGGAGCGTACGAGGTGTAGTCGATAAACTGTTTGACCGCCTTAGTCAGCGCCGGATACACAATGTCCGGAAACATCTGCCGAATCGAGTGATCTGGCTTTGTCCATCGATCCGAGACAATGAATAAATCGCGAATCGGATAGAGCGCTACGCTCGCGACGCTGCGGCTGGCATTGTCGCCATCGGAAAGAATCAAGCCAGTCAAAGTGAGTGCTTGCCAAACCTCAACTGGAAAAAGCGGCACAACATCAGCAGCGGCCAGAGATTCCCCAAACACAAAAAGCCGGATAATGGCGTCGAGGCTACTGCTCAGTTCGCGTTTCAGCGGTGGATGGGTGCTAAGTCCAGTGAGGTCCAGCTCTCTGCCGGGCTTGAACTCTAGCCAATTACGCAGGACTTCTTCTGTAAATCGAGACCCCAATAAATGCTCTCGGATCGCGGCAAACTGCTCCGAAGTAACCATTTGTAGGAGAGGCATGCGTGATTCTCAAGGACGCGCGGGCATAATACCAAATACCAACACAGGCGGGGTGAATGTCTTGACATCCATCAATGCGAACGCCATAGTTAGGCTCGTTTCAAGGGTTTAGCGGCTTTTTCGGGTCTTTCTCCTGGCCAGAGATCGACCGCAAGTCGGAGCCGGCGCCTCCGTTTCGCCTGGAAAACTTGATTGGCCGAGCAGTATTGCGTCAACTTTTGGACTGCGTCATAGGAGAGCTGGTTCGCGCTGGGTGAGACGCAGCATGCCCGCGCCGAGTCTGGCATGACCAACTGGACAATGAAGCATCTTTCCAAGGTGGTGTGGCACGAGGGGATGTACCTGGGCCCCCATCACTTCCAGGTCCAGTCCCAATCCTTTGAAGACCTCGTTCACTTCTCGACGTCCAGCCTGTGGTTCGCGCCCTATGGCGTGATTAACTGCAAGCTCGATGCGGACGCTCTGCAAAATGGGATGCTCTCCGTAGTGCATGCGAGGGGACTCTTCCCGGATGGCATGGCGTTTCAAATGCCTGATGCCGATGCTCTGCCTCCGGTTCTAAACATCAACGGTCTGTTTTCTACGACTCGCGAATCTCTACTTGTGTTTTTGGCTGTGCCGGAGCGCAGGCCTGAAGGGCCGAATTGCGCACTCGACTCCGATCCATCGCAAATGGATTTGCGTTACCAGGCAGAAATGCTCACTCTGCCCGATGAGAATACCGGCCGCGACGAAAAGCAGATTCAGATTGGCCGGAAAAATATTCGGTTTGCTCTGGAAACCCAGGACAACGCAGGACTTGTCACGCTGCCAGTGGCCCGAGTTCTACGAGATGGCTCGGGGCGATTTATTTTCGACGCGAGTTTTATTCCTCCGTGCCTGCAAATTAGCGCGAGTGAAAGATTATTGGTGATTGCGCGAACTTTGGTGGACATCCTCGACGAAAAGAGCGCATCGCTTTCGCGCGCGCGGCGAGCCACAGCACAGGGCCGCGCGGGTTATTCATCGGAAGAAATCGCGAGTTTCTGGTTTGTGCATACGGTCAACGAAAGTCTCTCCGTACTGCGGCATTTGAGCGTGTCCGAGCGAGGCCATCCCGAGCAGCTGTATATCGAAATGTCGAGGCTCGGCGGGGCCTTGTGCACGTTTGGACTGGAATCGCACCCGGAATCGTTGCCCGCCTACAATCACGATGATTTGGAGAAGTGTTTCGGCCCGCTGAATCAGCATATTCGCGCGCATCTTGAGCTTGTCGTGCCTTCGAACTGTGTGCAGATTCCTCTGGTCTTGGCGGGCAAAAATTTCCGAAATGGAGATGTTTTGGATCAGCGCTGCCTCGATCGCGCGCGATGGGTCCTCGCCGTCCGTGCGGAGACTGGCGAAGCGGAGATTATAGCCAAGACGCCGCGCCTGATAAAAATTTGCTCGAAGGACTTACTGCCAGAGCTTGTAAAAACAGCGCTACCCGGCCTGGGCCTTGTCCACTTGCCGATTCCGCCCTCAGCTATCGCACCAAAAGTGGAATTTCAGTATTTCGGCATCAGTCGCACCGGCAATTCCTGGGAACACATCGTGCAAACACGAAAAGTCGGTGTGTATGTTCCCGATGATTTGCCGGGTGCGGAAATCGAGCTTCTGGTCGTTCTGGAATCTTAGGAGGAGCCGGTGGGAGCCACGATGTTCGGGGCCACGAGCCTGCAGCCCCGCGAAGTATCCGCCAAGCGGCGAACGGAAAATCTCGCCTACATCTATCAGCAGATTTTGACGGTGATCGTGCGCGTGAGGCAGAACCGCCAGGCCGTCTCCGATGCCAACGCGTTCCGTGCGAACATTCAGGCCGGGCTGCGCGCCGCGGAAAAAGATGCAGTGAAGAAGGCGTACTCTCCCGACGACATTCGAATGGCTACGCTCGCGGCAGTCGCCTACTTGGACGAGTCCATTCTGAATTCAAGCAATCCCGTTTTTAGCTCCTGGCACAGCATGCCGCTGCAAGAAGAAATGTTCGGGCACCACGTCGCAGGCGAAACATTTTTCGAAAATCTTGAGAAGCTGATGTCCCGGCAAGATTCGAACGACGCCGCTGACGTGCTCGAAGTCTATGCATTGTGTCTCTTGATGGGCTACAAGGGGCGTTATGGTCTCTCTGGTCCAGAATCCACCCGCCCCATCATCGATTCCACTCTGGAAAAAATCCGCCGCATCCGCGGACCACTCGTGGGACTCTCGCCTGCCTGGGCGATTCCGGAAGGCGGAGCCGTAGTCGCGAAGCGCGATCCCTGGGTTCGGCGTCTGGCGTTTGTAGCGATGGGATGCGTGGTGCTGGGAATTCTTTTCTTTCTGGTTTTCAAGATGCGCATGCTTGCTGGTGTTTCAGACATTCACGCAATAGCACCTCTAACCCACCCGTAGGGAGCGTAGATGCGATTTCACTGGGAACATCTTGCGGCCGGAGCGGCAGCCATAGTGGTCTTGATGCTGACGTGGTTTGTTGGGCCAATTTTCCATGTCGTTGGCACCAACGCTCTTGTGCTGCGCGCCGGCATTCTCTTGCTGGGTGTGATTGCGATTATTGGCTTGCTTCTCTGGGCGCGCTCTTCGCGGCCTTCCCTGCCAGCAGCGGAAGTACCGCACGCTCCGGCCGCACCTGCCTTCGCTAGCGCTGCGATCAGTGCCTCAGCTGGTGCCGGAGCTTCTCAAGACGTGGACATTTTGGTCCGCGACGCTGCCGGCAAAGTGGCAGCCGCGCGGCTGGCCGCTGGTGCCCAACTGTCCTCGCTCCCAACTGTCTTCCTGCTCGGAGAAACCGGCGCTGGCAAGACAAGCGCGATGGACCAAAGCGGCTTGGACGCAGAGCTTCTCGCCGGCCAGGTATATCAAGAAAGCACCATCGTCCCGACCCGCGTAGCCAATCTTTGGTTCGCACGAAAAACAGTTTTTGTGGAAGCCGGTGGTCCTCTGCTGGACGATGCCGGTTCATGGGTACGCCTCGTCAAGCATTTCGTACCTAGCCGTTTCCGCTCGATTTTTGGTGGGGCAACTTTGGCGCCGCGTGCTGCCATCGTCTGCGTGGATTGCGAAAAACTAGTCCGCGAGGCCGCCCTGGACAAAATAGTCGCGCAAGCCCGCAAGGTTCGTGCTCGCCTGGAAGAACTTTCCTATCACATGGGCGTCAGTCTTCCCGTTTACGTTCTATTCAACCGGTCAGATCGCATCCCATATTTCGAAGAGTTTGCAGGCACTTTCAACAACGAAGAAACTTCGCAGGTCCTTGGCTGCACCTTGCCTCTTGTTGGGTCTACAAACTCAGGCGTTTATGCCGAGCAGGAAACCAAGCGCCTCACCGCCGCCTTCCAGGCGATCTTTTTCACTCTGGCGGAATGCCGCCCTGGCCTTTTAAGTCGCGAACGCAACAGCGATCGCCAGGCCGGCGTCTACGAATTTCCTCGCGAGTTCGGAAAGCTCAGCAAGCCCCTCGTCCAGTTTCTCGTGGACCTTTGCCGCCCCGGCCATCTCCGTACCGGTCCCTTCCTTCGCGGCTTCTATTTTGTGGGTCAGAGGATCATCACCGTCGCGTCGAACGCAGGCCAAACGATGCTCGGCCAACGCTCGGCGCAGCGCGCTCCCGGCGGCTTCAATCCGGACGCAACGAGTTTGATCAATGCTCAGGATTCCTCTGCCAAGACTTCTTGGTCCACTGGTACGTCCCTCGAAGGCGCGAGCGAAGCGCGCAGGTCCGTCCAACGCGTTTTTCTGAGCCACGTCTTCAGCCACGTCTTACTGCAAGATCGCGCCGCGCTCGGTGCCAGCGGCACGAGCTCTCGCGGGGATCTGGGCCGCCGCGTTCTGTTCGCGTCCACCGCCGCCCTGGCCGCGATTTGGATCGTCGTCACGCTCATTTCCTTCGTTGGAAACACGCGCATGGTATCTAGCGTTCGAGGTGCCGCTCAGGAACTTGCCACAGTCCAGAATCTCGGCACGCAACAGCCGACGCTCGATTCTTTGAAGAAACTCGACTCTCTCCGGCAGACTCTCGTCCAACTCCGCGACTACAAGCAGAATGGTGCGCCCTTACATCTTCGATGGGGCTTATACGCGGGCAACGACATCTTCGAAGAGGCCCGCGCGATCTATTTTCATGCCTTCGATCAGGTTCTCTTTCAACACTCAAAACACAATCTCCTCGCCGATTTAAGGACTTATCAGGGCGATCCTCTACCGACGGCAGATTCCGGCGCGGCTTATGACGCGCTGAAATCGTACCTACTCATCACCTCCGAGTCTCCGCGGAATTCTGGAGAGTTTTTGCAGGACTTCCTGATGAAAGATTGGAAACGGGATTTGGGCGACATCGATCCGGAACGCAACGACCTGGCCGCGCAACAATTTGCGTTTTATAGCAGCGAATTGACCGTGGACAATCCTTATTCGAAAAATAACGATGCCGCACTGGTTGTTCAGGTTCGTGCGTATCTCAACAAGTTTTCGGGCCTGAAGCGTTTGTACGCGAGCATGCTCACAAACGCGAGGCAGAAGGCGAAGAACTATCGGTTCGCAACGGCTCATCCAGAGGGAGTGGAGGTCATACACTCCAAAACGGATGTCGACGCAGCCTTCACCGCGGACGGTTGGAAGATCATGGATCAATCCATCCAGCATCCGAATGCAGTACAGGGAGAAACTTGGGTTCTGGGAACGACTACCAGCACGAATCTCAGCTCAGCCGATCTGAGCACGCAGCTCCGGGCTATGTACGAGACAGATTTCATAACTCAGTGGCGGGCGTTTCTGGATGGAGCCTCGGTGGCTGCCTATGGCAGCGATTCCGACGCTGCCAACAAACTGAAAAAGCTTTCGGCCAATTCCTCGCCGCTGCTGGCTCTCTTCTGCGACACCTCTGACAATACAAATGTCGCCTCCGGCGGCATCAAACAAGCTTTCCTGGCGCCTCAACAGGTGGTTTCGCCCGGTTGTGGCGCTCAGATGAAATACGATCAAGCCTCCAATGATCCCTATATGAAGGGTTTATTGGACCTCCAAGTTTGCGTGCAGGACGTCGTGAACACCCCTCCTGATCAAAAGGAAGCAAAGAAGGCCACCTGTTTGCAAACGGCTGGGCAGGCTCAGCGCGCTGCAGGCCAGATCGAGCAAGGGCTTCCAAACGACTCGGAAGGACATCTCGACCAGACCGTTGCCCTGCTTCTCGACCAACCCATTAAATATCTGCAGAGACTCTGGGCCGCTGGGCCCCCCAATCCTGACGCGCTGTGCAAGCCACTCAGGGGGCTTCAGACCGCCTATCCTTTTAACGCGCATAGCTCGCGCGAAATCACGATTCCCGAATTCAACGCCTTCTTCCAGCCTGGGAGTGGCACGCTCTCTCAGTTCATTGCTGCTCAGAAGAGCAACCTCAGTCTGCAAGGCGCTGCCTATATTCCATCGCTTGGAACCCAGGCGAAAATCGGTCCCAACTTTCTTCGAACGTTGAACGAGCTCTATGCCATGCAACAGGCGGTCTATCCGAACAATGCCGCCAGCCCGCGCTTCGAATACACCGTCACCGCACACTTGCCAGATGCCGGCGGATTCACCGTTGAAAAACTCGCTTTTGACGGCCAGGAGCTTACGATCCGCGCTAATGGAGCAACGCAAAAGTTCGTCTGGCCTGGTCCTAACGCTCAAGGCGCCAGTCTTAATTTGAGCACTGGCGGTCCCGACATCGAATATCAATCCGAAAAGGGTCCATGGGCGGTCGCCCGCTTTTTCGCCGTCTACAAGTGGCAATTTTCTTCGGGTAAATACACCATTCAAGGGCCGCTACCTGGTCCCGGCGGTCAACCTGCAAGAGTCAACGGCAAGGAGATCGATCTCCGCTTCGACGTGGACTTCAAGGGAGTTCCCTTCTTCCAGGCGGGCTTCCTCTCCGGTTACAGTTGCTCGGCGATGAGCAAGTAATTAAACGCCGTTGGCGCGCCTTATCGGCACAAGGCGAAATACTCAGTGCGTGGAATCGATGATTTCACCAGTCACACTGGCGTTAGCAACGGAACAGGATATTAGCGCTGAAAGGTAATCGTGAGTGGAAAGCGGACGCTCACCGGTTTTCCGGCCGCCTTAGGTGCGGTCGTCTTCCAGTGTTTCGAAGCGTCTTTTACTTTTTTGAGGAAATCCTTGTCGGCGTCGCCCTCTTTGTCGATCTTTACGTTTCCGTTCGAATCAACCGTAACGATAACAGTGAGTGAGTACGGCAGCTTCCCAGGTTTGTTGGCAACGTCAGGAAAGTCCACCATCGGAATCCCCACCCATTGCAATCCTGGATTCGCATCCAATTGCGCGCAAGTAACGGAACCCGCCACGGACGGCACTTCCGCCACGCCTCGGCCGGGACCGCAAGAAATAGCCTGCAGCAGCACCTTCCCCGAAGACCGTGTCATTGCCTGAATTTCGTTGGGAATGGTCGTCTTGACGTACATCGACGCATTCTCTTTATAAATCCCTGTGCCACTCGCTATTTTTTGAAACTCCTGCATCACGCCGTGTGCTAATAAGTCGCTGTCCTTTTTCTGTTTCGCCTGCTCAAAGTGTTGCACCGCGGCGTCGAAAGCCGCCTTGTCGCCGTTCTTCTCGGCCGCCTTGCTGTAGGCATCCGCGAGGCGCTTGTCCAGCTCATGCGCGGTTGCAATCAGAGCAGGATCTTCGGCGCGCCCCTCAAATCCGTGCAACTCATCTTGCGCGCGTTGGATTGCAGCTGTATCGCCCTTGCTCTCGGCTGCCTGCGCATTGTTCTTAATCTGGTCGAACTGTTGCTGCTGGGCGGCGCGCAGATCCTTTAAAAGTTTGTCGTGAGTTTTAGGCCATGGTTGGGCGGAATCCACTTGGGTTTTAGCCGCGCGGAATGAGCTGGCCTTCAGGTTGTCTTCGAAGGTGCTCACAGTCTGCAGCGCCTTATCGATTACCGGCAGCTGCTTCTTCGCATCGGCGCTCTGCGCTCCCTTGCGGTTTATCACCTCTTGAAACTGGTCCTTCGCTCCCTTCCAGTCTTCCTCTTTCATGTCCTGCATGGCGGTATCAAAGGTCTTCTGGTCGGTCCCCGACTGGCGTATCTTGCCCAGATAATTTTCCGCCTGCGATTTAAGTGTTGAGCCGGCGATATTTAGTTCCACTACGGCGCGAAATTCTTTGCGAGCCTTCTCAAAATCCTTCGCCTGATAGAGCGTCACGCCCTGATTGAAATGATCCTGCTCTTGCTTCTGGACGTCAGTCGCGCTCACGCCCGACTTCGCAGCTTCCAAATCCCGCGTGGCATCATCGACATGCCACAAATTCATCTGAATCACATCCTGAAACGCTGCCTGCGCACCCGCATAGTCTTTCTTGTCCTTGAGCAAACTCTCGCCCTCATCAAATCGCTTTTGCTCATCCGTGCGCTTCTGTTCGATTTGATTGACCTGCTGCGCGGCCTCGTCTTGCAGCGGCCCCTTGACCTTCACAAGCCCTTGCCACGCTTGCTCAGATTGATCGAATTGGCGGCTCTGCCAAAGCTCTTCGGCTTGCTGCTTCAGCTTCAAATCGCTGACCGGCGTACCCCCTCCACTCGACTTGCGCGGCCACAGCGCCACGGCGAGAAGCAGCACGACCACAACGCCTATACCTACTAGCACTGGCGGTCGCCGTAAGATCGGCAAAATCTGCGCCATTGCGTCACCGCTAGGTTTGGGCTTGGCCGGAGCAATTGGCGGCGCAGCGGCGGCGGCAACGGCCCCACTCTGTCGAGACTCCGCAGGCGCTCCACTGCTAGCGACGGACTGTCGCGCAGCTGGGTCAGCGATCACCGTCGCATCAACTGCAGGAGCATCTGTTTTTCGCCCGCCATTTTCTTTCCCGCCAGAACCCGTGCGCGGGGGAACCGCTGCATCTTTTTGTGGCCCCTGCTTCCCTCCTGGGCGGATCACCTGCGTAGCTGAAAATCCCGTCGTGGGAATATTCTGCGCAGATTCGCTGACCTGCGTCAGGTCGCCGGACGGCGGCGCTGGCTTAGCAGCGGCCGCCTTGTCTTTTTTCGTAGAACCCGCCGGCTTTTGCACCACTGTCTTAGCAGCCGAATACATTTGTGTCGCCGCGGGCTGTTGTCCGCTAACGAGATTCGTAATTTTTCCCTTAAGCTCCTGCATCCGTGGATCAGAAGCCTGGAAAATCTGCGTAGCCATCACTTCGTTGAACAATTGCGTTGCGCCAACGTGATCGCCCTTGCTCACCAGTGATTCCAGGTTCGAAACTTTTTTCTCTACGTCTTCTTTCTTTTTCTTCTTTTCTTCCGCTCCCTGCAGTAGTTGCGTCACATTGGGATCAGGTCCCATAGACTCCATGGTCTGCTGGGCCAAATCGATGGCGTCCGTAATCTTGTCCTGATTGATCTTGCTGTTAATTTCCCGAACCCGCCGCTGCATCTCGTTGCGGGCTCTCTCGCGGTCATCCTGTTCTTTCTTTAACGCTTCCGCTTCCGTAGCCAGCTTTCGGAAAGCTTCTTGTCTTGGAAATTCCTCGATCGCCAGCCGCGCGGTGTCCAAAGCCTCGCCGTAGCGTTCGCACATCAAGAAGCCTTGGATCTGCTTCTCCCGTTCTTCTTCTTTCCGCTTCTGCTCCTGCTGCGCCACTTCGCCGCGCGCGTAGTTCACTAATTCTTTTAATTCGTACTCCTGCGGAAACTCCTGCAAGAGCGGCTCGCCCTTGGCCACCACTTGCTTGACCTTTCCGGCTCCCAGCAAGCCGCGCAAGGCGGTTATCTCGGATTCCAGACGTTTTTGCCGCTTCTGTTCCTGTTCTTCCTGCAAAGCCAGGTTCTGCAGATTCTTTACGGCGGTGTCCTGCGGGTGTTCTGTGACCAGTACATCCAATACTTTTCGCGAGTCGGCAAAATTCTGCTGCCCCAGCAGCCTGCGGACTTCTGCCATCTGCCGCTGCTTCTGCAGTTCCGCCTGGTCCGTCTTAGCCGATTCCTGCAGTTTTTTCAGTTCCGGATCATTCGGAAATTCCTGCAGCGCCGTAGCTATAACGGAAAGGCACTCGTCGTAATTAAGCTCGGTCCAAAGCGTTCGCGCCCGGTGCAGGATTTCTCCCAACCTCTTGCGCTTTTCACGCCGGCCCCGCTCTTCTTCGATCTGTTTCTTGAGCTCGTGCACCTGGAGGTTGGCGTCGTCCAACTCCACCGCTTGTCCCAAAGCCGCCGCCGCCTCGGTCAACGCCCCTTCGGCCAATCTCTGCTTCGTCAACTTCAGTTTCTGCTCTAACTGCTGAACTTTTGCCGCGGCCGCCTCGACTTCCGCCAGCAACTTCTGCGCAGGCTCGTGTTTAGAATCCAGCCCCAGCGCCGCTTGCGCTTCCGCTTTAGCCTCGCGGAGTTGCCCCGCTTTCAAATACCCCTCGCCGCGGCTCAAGTGCTCCTGCAGCCTCGGCTGGATCTCCGACCGCCGAAGCTCCACGGAAACTTTCTCCAACATGCTCTTCGCTTGGGAGTTCCCCACATCGATGTGCAGAGCCTTTCGCAGGAGCGCATGCGCACGCTGCAAATCCTTCGCCACCACCAGCTCTTGGCAATCCGCAAGCAATCCTGAAACAGTCGCCTGTTGCGCAGCTTTCCAGATTGGCTCAATCGCATGGAGCAAATCATCCATCGATTGGTAGCGATCCTCGCTCTTCTTCTCCAGCATCTTGCCGACGATAAGCGCCAGCTCTTCGGTGCATTCCGGCGAAAGGTTTTGAAGATCTTCGGGCTTCTCGTAAATGATGTGGAACATCAGCTCAGCTTCGCTGTCGCCAATAAATGGCCGTTTGTAACCCAGCAACTCATAGAGCGACACGCCCACAGCCCAGATGTCCGACCGCGCATCAGCCCTCTCGCCTTTGTACAGCTGCGGCGACATATACGCGCGTGAGCCAATCATCATGTTCGGCTGCGTCATCGACATATCCGTGAGCCGCGCGATGCCGAAGTCCACCACCTTCACCACGCCTTCTTTGGTGACCATGATGTTCGCCGGCTTCACGTCGCGGTGCACGACGTTGTGCTGGTGGGCATACGCAAGCGCGTCGCAAACGCGCACGATGTATCCAAGCTTTACGGACAGCGGAAGTACCGGGCGCTGCTCGATGATCCGATCAAGGCTGTCGCCTTCGAGATACTCCATCGCAATGAACGGAGTATTTTTCTCGTGGCCCAATTCATAAATCGTGACAATGTTGGGATGTTGAAGAGCACCCGCGGAACGCGCTTCCTGGTAAAAACGGTCCAGAAGATTCGTCTGCGCGCTGGGGCCGCCAGTAATGGTCTTCAGGGCAACTAGGCGGTCAATCAGCGGATCACGGGCTTTATAGACCGCGCCCATGGCTCCGCGGCCAATCTCGGCGATGATCTCGTATTTGCCTAAAAGCTGCACACCCACACCCCTGTCGGCATGATGGTAACAAAACTAGGGCCAAACCGCCCATCTCGTAAGAGTACGAATGCCCTATTTTGCAGGTACTTGCGGATAGTTCTAAGTCGCTTCCGTTTTGCGGCTGATTGATTGCGCAAACCACTGAAAACAAGGCGGAAAACTCCAATTTGGAAGGATACGAAGAAGGCCCGAAATTGTCGCTCAAGCTTTGACATCCACAGATGGACCAGAGTTTTCGAGGCGGTCACAATCTCTGAACTCCACGGGAGACGCCCCATTGGTTCCGAAATTGTCACAGCTTTTTCACACTGGGCTTGGGTCAGCATGATCGTCAATCCAGGTAATCTTACTAGGGTTTGGCGAGAAATTGTCAGGTTGCTGTATTGGCTTTCGCCACAAGCAAGATAGCTAACAAGTAGAAGAGGAACATCAGCGCTAGATAAGTTTTCGCCTGCGGCTTCGCTCCCTGGAATTCCTTCCAGGCCAGCACTCCCCATAGCGCCGCAACCATCGGCGCCGATTGCCCAATCGCATAAGAAATGGCCACACCCGTAAAATTTGCCGCCACGAGGTTGAACACTGTTCCCGTTCCCCAGATCGCTCCGCCCAGTAGTCCCAGAACGTGCCCCGAGGCCGGCCCGCGAAAAAATTCACCAAACTTCACCGGCTCGCCAACCAGCGGTTTCTTCATAAAATAAATATTCCAAATGAAGCAAGAAAGCAGCGCGCCGAGCGTTAGAAAAACGCTGATGCTGTACGGCCCCAAAGTTTTACCGTGGCTCATCGCGTGCGCAACAAACGGCGACCATAGCCCCATCAGCACGCCGGAAACAATGCAAGTCGTAATGCTTTTCTTCGACGTCGAACTCGCCGCCCTGGCAAGACTCCCATAAGCCTTGCCGTCCATGATCACAGCGATAACGGCGCAAGCCACTCCCACCGCAAGCAAACCCGCATTCCCCTTGGGCTGCTGCAAATAGCTCGCAATCACTCCCACCACCAGCGCAATCCCAATCGAAACAGGAAAAGCGATTGCCAGCCCCGCCATATCAATCGCCGCCACCAGCAGCAAATTTGCCAAATTAAAAATCGCCCCGCCGATAAGCGTGTAAACAATGTTCGAACCATCCGCCGCTCGCACATTGTTCAAAAAGCTTGACGAATCATTCGAAGTGCTGCCCATTGTGAACGCCAGCACAACCGAAATCAGAAAAATGCCCAGCGCGTAATCCCAATAAAAAAGTTCGAACCTGTAATTCTTCACTCCCTTAAACGTATTCGCCCACGAGCCCCAGCAAATCGCCGTAGCGATCATCATCAAAAGCGCAATTTCCAAACTATGCGGCGTGTACATGAACTCCCAGCTCCCAGTAGCACAGGCTTCAGCCTGTGCTCTTGTTTTCAGTGGCACAGACTTCAGTCTGTGCTCTTGCTCCTAGTGGCACAGACTTCAGTCTGTGCTGCAATTCAAGTCAACTACAAAACACCTTCGCAACAAGTCCCGCGCATCGAGTCGAGCGCCTCAACGCCGTCCGTGCTTATATGCGCCGCCATCCACCCTGTCAAGCCGCAATTCTCTCCATCTCTTCTCTGTGCTCTCTGCGACCTCTGTGTTAAAAAACGCTTTCAACTTCAAGCAAATCCTCCCCACGGACCTCGGTACACAGATATAATCCGCCACTATGCCCAAACAATCCTTCATCGCCGTAGTAGGCAGCGCCAACGTAGACCTCACCACCTTCAACGACGTCTTCCCGCGCCCCGGCGAAACCATCTTCGGCAAAAAGTTCGACCTCGGCTTCGGCGGCAAAGGCGCCAACCAGGCCGTCGCCGCCCGACTCTGCGGAGCGAATGTCGCCATGATCGCCAAAGTCGGCAGCGACCTCTTCGGGCCCGCCACCATCAAGAATTTTCAATCCCAAGGCATCGACGCCAGCCACGTCCGCATTGCTGAAGGAGTCTCCAGCGGTGTCGCGCCCATCTTCGTCGAGCCAGGCGGTCAAAATCGCATCATTGTCGTGAAAGGCGCGAACGACACGCTCTCGCCCGAAGACGTCGATGCCGCCGCTGCCCTGCTCCGCAAAGCCGATACCATCGTCATGCAATTCGAAATTCCTCTCCGCACCGTCTATCACACTGTCCGTTTCGCCGAATCCGAAGGAATCCGCTGCATCGTAAATCCCGCGCCAGCGCAACAAGTAGACTTCAAGCAACTCGCCGGCGCCGACTATTTCATTCCCAACGAAACCGAAGCCGAACTCATCACCGGCATGCCCGTCCACTCCCTCGAAGACGCTACCAAGTGCGCCAATTTTCTCCTGCGCCAAGGAATGAAGCGCGTCGTCCTCACGCTCGGCGAACGCGGCGCCCTTCTCGCCGGCCCCGAAGGCACCGAATTAATTCCCGCCTTCAAAGTCGATGCTGTCGACACCACCGGCGCAGGCGACGCTTTCATCGGCAGCTTCGCCGTCTTCCTCGGCGAAGGCCTGCCAGAAAAAGAAGCCCTCACCCGTGCAAATCTCTACGCCGCTCTCTCCACAACCGCAGTAGGAACACAAAAGTCTTTTCTAAATCGCGCCGATTTCGAACGAGAATGGCAGTTCCACAGCACGCGTCTATAACGCGCGCCGCACAAAGTGATAAGATTGAGCTTGGGGCCGACGCTCCGTCCCCAAACTCCAAAGAGATTTGAACATGTCCACCATCAATAGCGGACCTCGCAGCGCTCACCAAATCAACAATCGCAATCTAGAAGCCGCGCAATCTTCGGAGGACACCGCCCTAGCTCATCTCCGCGGCCGCGCGCTGGAAGCCAATCGCGGCGTCCCCCTGAATCTCGACTGGGTCGAAAACGTCCGTGTCAACTCCAGCGCCGTCGAGCGCCGCGCCCAATCCCTAGTTACCCGCCGCACCGTAAAAAAAGACTACCAAGCCGCTTGGCTTCTCCGCGCCATCTCCTGCATGGATCTAACAACTCTGAGCGGCGACGACACCGACGAACGAGTCCGCCGCCTCTGCGCCAAAGGCCGCCACCCGCTTCAAGAGGAACTCGTCGCAAAACTCGGCATCGAACCGCTCCAAATAAAAGTCGCCGCCATCTGCGTCTACCATGTCTTCGTAGAAACCGCCCGCCGCGCCCTCGAAGGCAGCGGCATCCGCGTAGCCGCCGTCTCGACCGGTTTCCCAGCCGGCCTCTCTCCCCTCCCCGAACGCGTCCAGGAAATCCGCCGCTCCGTAGAAGCCGGCGCCGACGAAATCGACGTCGTCATCACACGCGCCCACGTCTTCGCCGCCAAATGGCAGGCCCTCTACGACGAAATCGCCGCCTTCAAACACGCCTGCGGCCCTGCCCACCTAAAAGTCATTCTCGGCACCGGCGATCTCCTCACCCTGCGCAACGTAGCGCGTGCCAGCCAAGTCGCCATGATGGCCGGCGCCGACTTCATCAAAACCTCGACGGGCAAAGAACCAGTAAACGCAACTCTTCCGGTAGGCCTAGTAATGACCCGCGCCATCCGCGAATACGCCGACCAGACGGGCTATGCCGTTGGTTTCAAACCAGCAGGTGGCATCCGCACTGCAAAGCAGTCGTTAGAATGGCTAAGCCTAATGAAAGACGAGCTAGGCCCCAGTTGGCTAAAATCCGACCTTTTCCGCTTCGGCGCCAGCGGCATGCTAGCCGATATCGAACGACAACTAGAACACCACGCCACCGGCCGCTACTCCGCCGATCACCGCCACCCCCTCGCCTAGCGTGGAGTGCGGCAGCTCTGCTGCCGCTTTTCCCACCTCTCACTCCCTCGCGGGCATCGTCCCCCTCTTCACTGTGCCCTCTGTGGCCTCTGTGTTAAGACAAACCCTCAACACGACCGCGCACTGTCCGTGGAAGCAAGTCACTCCGCGAATCTGTCGCCTCCGTTTTCCTGATTTTCCATTACAATCAACTGAACCATGAGCATCCTAGAAAAATTCGTCACCATGGATTACGGCCCCGCCCCCGAAGACCCGCGCGAAGCCCTAGCCTGGCTCGACAAACACCACCGCCGCTTCGGCCACTTCATCAACGGCGCCTGGCATCCTCCCATCGAAAAAAAATATTTCGACACAACAGATCCCTCCACAACCGAGAAACTAGCCGACATCGCCCAAGGCTCCGCACAAGACATCGACGACGCCGTAAAGGCCGCGCGCGCCGCCCTACCCGCATGGCAATCTCTAACTCCTCACGCCCGCGCGCGTTACCTCTACGCCCTAGCCCGCCAAATCCAAAAACACTCTCGCCGCTTGGCCGTCCTCGAAACTCTCGACAACGGCAAACCAATCCGCGAATCTCGCGACATCGACATCCCCCTAGTCGCCCGCCACTTCTACCACCACGCCGGCTGGGCCCAACTCCTACCCCAAGAATTCCCCGATCAAGAAGCCTGCGGGGTCGTAGGCCAAATCATCCCCTGGAATTTCCCGCTCCTCATGCTAGCCTGGAAAATCGCCCCAGCCCTTGCCACCGGCAACACGGTAGTCCTAAAGCCCGCCGAATTCACGCCACTAACCGCCCTAGCCTTCGCCGAAATCTGCCAAGAGATCGATCTCCCCGCAGGCGTAGTCAACATCGTCACCGGCGATGGCACAACCGGCGAAGCCCTAGTCGCCCACCCCGAAGTCGACAAAATCGCCTTCACCGGTTCCACCGAGGTCGGCCGCGCCATCCGCAAAGCGACAGCCTCATCTCACAAGAAACTCTCGCTCGAGCTAGGCGGCAAATCCCCCTTCATCATTTTCGAAGACGCCGACCTCGACTCCGCCGTCGAAGGCCTGGTCGACGGCATCTGGTTCAACCAAGGCCAAGTCTGCTGCGCCGGCTCCCGCCTCTTAATGCAAGAAAGCATCGCCGAGCCGCTCATCGCCGAAATCTGCGATCGCATGAACACTCTCCGCGTCGGCCCGCCTCTCGACAAATCCATCGACATCGGCGCCATCATCGCCCGCGTCCAACTCGACCGCATCCAGCGCCTCGTCGATCAAGGCGTAGCCGAAGGCGCCACCTGTTGGCAGCCCAACATTCCCATGCCCTCCCGCGGCCTCTATTTCCCGCCAACTCTTCTAAGCAACGTCCATCCCACCAGCATCGTCTCCCAACAAGAAATCTTCGGCCCCGTCCTGGCCGCAATGACTTTCCGCACTCCCAGTGAAGCCGTCGAGCTTGCCAACAACACGGTTTACGGTCTCGCCGCCTGCGTCTGGAGCGAAAGCATCAACGTCAGCCTCCACGTCGCCTCTCAAATCAAAGCCGGCGTAGTCTGGGTCAACTGCACCAATCTTTTCGACGCCAGTTGCGGCTTCGGCGGCTACCGCGAAAGCGGCTACGGTCGCGAAGGCGGCCGCGAAGGCCTCCAGGAATATCTAGAGCCCACCTGGTTCAAACACGCGCCGCAACTCCACCCGCGCCCGCTAGCGATCGACCAACCGCCGCAACAAATCGCGGCATCCGCCGCCGAATCCACTGCAACTCCGCCAATCGACCGCACCGTAAAACTCTTCATCGCCGGCAAGCAAGCCCGCCCCGACTCCGGCTACAGCATCCCCGTCCACGCCCCCGACGGCCGCCTACTCGGCGAAGCCCCGCTAGGCAATCGCAAAGACATTCGCAACGCCGTCGAAGCCGCTCGCAAAGCCACCGCCTGGCCCAAGTCCACCGCCCACACCCGCGCCCAAGTCCTCTACTACCTAGCCGAAAATCTCAGCCAACGCCGCGATGAAATCGCGCAACGTCTTTCAGATGTAGTGGGCAAAACTCAAGCGCACGACGAAGTCGCGCTGAGCATCGAACGCATCTTCACCTACGCCGCCTGGGCCGACAAATACGAAGGCACCATCCACAACCCGCCCTTCCGCAACGTAACGTTGGCAATGCAAGAACCCATCGGCACCATCGGCATCCTCTGCCCCCAAGAAGCCCCGCTACTAGGTTTCATCTCTACTGTCATGCCCGCCATAGCCGTAGGCAACACGGTAGTCGCCATCCCGAGCGAACTTTTTCCGCTAATCACCGCCGACCTCTATCAACTCTTCGAATCCAGCGACCTACCTCCAGGCACCATAAACATAGTCACGGGCCGCCCCGCTGAACTTTTAAAGACGCTCGCCGAACACGACGACGTGGACGCCCTCTGGGTCTTCGCCGACGCCGCGACTTGCAGCACTGCAAAAGCTCTCTCCATCGGAAATCTCAAACAGGTCTTCACCAACGAAGGCCGCCAAATCGACTGGTTCAACCCCGCCCCCTCCTCCGACCGCTTCTTCCTCCAACACGCCACCCAAATCAAAAACATCTGGGTCCCCTACGGCGAATAAGAGTTCCCCATCTAGACTTGGTTTCCCCTTCATTTTGAGTTTCAACTCTGTAAACACGCACGCTTACAGAACAGCACGCGGCACGAACTTGTCTTACTCTTTTACGAATGCTACAAATCAATCCCTCTTCCGCAGCTGCGATTCAATCGGAACTCCTGTCCGGCGAGAGCTTCGTCTGGGCGGGACAACCCCAGCCCTCCATCATTTTTCATAAGGAAGACACGTACTTGATTCCTTTCAGCTTTCTTTGGGGTGGTCTTGCTATTTTCTGGGAAGGCAACGTCGCAGGACTGTGGGGCGTTCGAGATAATCACCATCAGTGGACGTTCGGAATCCTATGGGGCATCCCCTTCGTCTTGATCGGACAATAGGCAATCTGGGGCAGGTTCTTCCATGTCGCCTGGCGAAAGGGACGTACACACTACGCAGTGACAAATCGCCGGGTTATCGTCGTGCAGGAAGGCTGGAAACGGCAAATGGCCTTTGCCTATGTCGACTCGCTGCCCGCGCTCATTAAAGAAGGTGGTTCGCGCGGAATCGGCACTTTGCGTTTCGGCCCGCCGTATCTTACGTCGCCCGGCCGCAATTCATCTACTTCGTTCAATTCGCTGAGTATTGCAGGCGCACCCGTGTTCGTGGACATTGAAGACGTCGACTCAGTTTATAGGTTAGTGTGCGATCTCCGAGACAAAGCGCACAAAGAAAAACCAACTCTCTGACAGGCCACGTGCCGCAGTCTACGCTGCAGGTTTTGAATTCTCTATTATTCCCCAATTCGATTGTGGTATAACTGTTATACCTCATGCGATTCCACTTCGATGAGCGGAAGAGCAAGAGCCTTCGACGCAATCCCAGGCGCGGAATCGGCTTCGAGGAAGCACAGGAGGTCTTCTTTCATCCTTACTACCTCGACCAACGTTCCGATCTCCCAGTCCAGCATCGCGCTATCGGTTGGGTCGGCGATCGGCTATATTCCGTCATCTTTGAAATCCGTGAGGATGCTGAAGGCGAGTTTCACCATCTCGTGACTTTATGGAAAGCGACCCAAGAAGAACAAAAACTCTATGAAGAAAACACACTCTAGAAAAAGGCAAGTCTCCGCCGAAACCATCGCCCGCCAAGCCGACAACGGCGAAGATGTTTCCCGCTTCTTCACCAACTCCGGCAAAATGATGAAACCCATCCAGCGTGTCAACGTCGACTTCACCGCCGCCATGCTCGAAGAACTCGAAGCTGCAGCCAAAGAACTCAACATTAGCCGCCAAGCCATCATCAAAACCATGCTTCGTCAAGCCCTAGACCAACGCCAATCCGCCCGCTCCAACCGCCGCCGCTAGTGGATGGTTTACATTCCTTTTTTTCGCCCAAAGCAAAAAGCGCTACTCGAAAATCACCGTCTTATTTCCGTAAAGCAAGATCCGGTTCTCGATATGCCAGCGGACCGCCGTAGAAAGCACCACCTTCTCCAAATCCCGTCCCTTTTGAACTAGATCCTCAATCCTGTCGCGATGCGAAATCCTAGCCACGCCTTGCTCGATGATGGGCCCGTCATCCAGCACTTCCGTAACGTAGTGCGCCGTAGCCCCAATGATTTTCACGCCACGATCAAAGGCCTGCTGGTGTGGTTTCGCCCCAACGAACGCCGGTAAAAACGAATGATGGATATTAATGATTTGCTGCGGAAACTGCGCAATGAAGTCCTTGGAGAGCACTTGCATATATCGAGCCAGCACAACCAGCTCGATATTATTTTCACTAAGCAGCGCAATCTGCCGCTTCTCAGCCTCCGCCTTGTTCTCTTTCGTCACCGGAATGATGTGATAAGGAATCTCGTGAAAGTCTGCGTGCCGTTTCGCGTCCGGATGATTGCTGATCATTAAAGGAAATTCGCAAGCCAGTTCCCCGATCCGCTGCCGGTAGAGCAGATCAACGAGACAGTGGTCATATTTTGAAACAAGTATTGCAACGCGAGGGCGGTAGTTCGATCTCGTGATACGCCACCGTATCGAAAACTCCTCGGCAATAGGCGCAAACCATTTCGGAAAATCCTTCAGATCAAACTCGAACCCTTCGAGATCCCATTCGACTCGCGCCAAATAATAACGTTCTTCCCCCGCTTGGTGCTGCTCGAAATGAAGAATGTCGCCGCCATGCCAGTAAATAAAATCCGCAATCGCCGCATCCAGCCCCTTGCGATCCGGGCACTGCAACAAAAGGATGGCGCTGTTCTTCAAGGAAATATTCCCTCTGAAATCGGGAAATGGCGGAGAGGGTGGGATTCGAACCCACGGTAGGGATTAACCTACACACGCTTTCCAAGCGTGCGCCTTAAACCGCTCGGCCACCTCTCCCGCGATGGATGCAACCTTACCAATTTAGCAGAAACTCTCCCACCGCGCACATTTCAGTGGCTTCGCACATTCTTTTTCCTCTGCTAAACTGTTTCCCACGGTTCCGGGATCGTCTAATCGGTAGGACATCAGCCTTTGAAGCTGAGTATCGTGGTTCGAGTCCACGTCCCGGAACCAATCTCTTCCCTGCCATCCTTCGCGGCCAAAGAATATTCTGAAGACGCAAGAAAACGATAATTAGCTAACTCGCTTTGATTGAGTTGATCGATCAGAACGATCAGTTTCCTGCAGCAGCAGTCCCGATAATTGTGCGGATGAAACTGGCTTCCTCTTGGCTATACGGTTGGCCGTTAGTTCGGAAAATTTCGTGGAACCACACCGTCGGTTCGCGATCTGTATATGGATGCTTCCACGAATCCCATGGCAAGTAGGTCTGCGTCTTGCCAGCGACAAGCCCCCAATTAATGGCGGCGACGTGAAATTTCTTGGCGATGGGCAGCGTGCCCTGAAACGTGCTGCCATTTCCGCGCGCCATGTATTCCGTGCAGAGAATCGGCCGGTGATATTGCTGCAGAGACACCACGCGCTTTTCAAACACATCCGGCGCATCGTAATTGTGGAAAGAAGTCACATCCGAAAATTCGAGCTGAATTTTCTCCATCGATCCAAGCTTTTCAGGAGACGACCAATCCCCTTTCCAGACTCCGCTCGTAAGCGGCTGAGTCGCGCTTGCGGATCGGGCCCATTCGTACACTCGCGGCAAGAGTGCAAGCACGAGTTCGGGTTTGTTGGACGGCTCCCCGCTCGCGTAGCTTCCGTCATTCGTGTTGTCTGGCTCGTTCCACACATCCCATCCCAAAATTCGCTTGTCGTTCGCGAAGGCTCCGACGACTCCTTTGACGTAAGCCTCAAGCCGCGGATATTGCGCCGGATCTTTGAGTGCCGCAGCTCCGGGGCTCTGTACCCAGCCGGAGTTGTGAACTCCAGGCGTCGGCGCATGCTGTTTGCCGAGCTTCGGATTCGGATCCCAACACGAATCGAAAAGAACAAAGAGCGGCTTGATTTTATGTTTCTGCGCGATATTCAGAAAAATATCGATGCGCTTCTTGAATCCTTCAGGGTCCTGCTTCCAGAGCAAATCATGCAGAAACACCCGCATGGTGTTCAAGCCCAGCGATTCGGCCCAGCCCAGTTCTGTGTCAATCCGCTTCGGATCGAAAGTATCCGCCTGCCACATTTCGAGTTCGTTGATTGCATAGGACGGAATGTAATTGCTGCCAACAAGCCATGGTTGCTGTGCGTACCAGTCATCCGCGGCCTTTTCTTTCCAGCGAGTCGTCTGCGCTTGCGAACAAAGTACAAAGCCGAGCATCAGCGCGATCCCACAGACGAGGCGTTTCATCGTTTTGGGCTGGCTCCTTTTCATATTACGATTCATAGCGCGCCAGCTTTTTGTAATTCCTCTTTCATACCGGCCCAGCTTTGCCGAGTGGATTCCTCAGCGGTTCCAGCTCCGCGCCAGTGCGTTTCGAGACTGACAGCATAGTGGTAGCCGTCGCGCTTCAACGCCGCAAACTGGCCCGTCCAATCAATGATTCCGTGCCCCATCGCCGCCCAATCGTAATCCTTGCCGTTGGGCTTCTTCGCGACATCTTTGCAATGGCAGTGGCCGATGCGTTCCTTCGGCAGCAGCGCATATCCATCCGGATATGCAATCTCCCCGCGCGACGCCGCGTTTCCCGGATCCCAGTTCAGCATGAGCGAAGGAGACTTCACCTCCGCGAGTACTTTCCCGGCCTCTGCCGCCGTACCGGTATTGCAAGCGGCTTCGTTTTCGAGAATCAGCGTCACGCCCTTCTTCCCTGCTACGCCCGCGGCAGCAAGGAGCTTTTCATTGATGGCCGCTCGATAGGGCGCTTGATCCTCGAGCCGCCAAAAATCGAAGCATCGCACTCGATCGGTTTGAAAAGCTTTCGCAAGCTCAATGCTGCGTTCCAGGACTTCGTCCTGCTGCTCGTAAGTAAAATCGGCGCTAAATTGCGCGCCCTTTGGGCTGTACTGGGATTTCGGCGCGCCCGGCCAGTCCACTTTGAAGAGTGGACTTGCGATGTCTGTCACGCGCAATTTGTATTTCTCGAGGACGCGGCGCGCTTCGTCAACTTCCTTCGCATCGAGGTTGAGAATATTTTTGTTCCACATCGCGCGCAGTTCAATCCACTCCAGGCCAAATTCGCGCGAAATCACTTCACACGATCGGCCGAAGTCTTGGCTCACTTCATCATTGATGACGGCAATTCGGAATGGCGAACTCATACCGTCAGCCCCAGCTTTTCTTCGACATATTTCTTGTTGATGATCGCCGATTCCTTTGGCGTCCGCGCCTTGTCCGGCACAGCGTCCAGTTCAACGATTCCCCAGCCACGGAAATTGATCTTGCGAAGTGCCTCGATCACAGCTGGAAGGTCTACCGAACCACGCCCAAGCTCCACGAAGCGATACGATTGCTTCGCATTCGCTGCGCCGGGTAGCCGCTCGACGTCCTTCAGGTGCAGAAAGAGCAGCCGGTCGCTGTATTTCTCAATGGCCTTTGCCGGGTCCCCGCCGCCCTGATAATAATGCGCCACATCCAGCTCCAGCTTTGCATAGCGCGGATCGACCGCCGCCATGATTTGTTCCACGCCCTCGGGTGTCTCGCCCATGCTTCCCATGTGGTTGTGATAGCCAAGCTGCACGCCGAGATCGGCGATTCGTTTCCCCAGTTCCGTCAGCAAAGCGCCGAAGCGTTTGTAATCAGCTGCCACGATTGCGCGATCCTTAGGCTTCTCATCAATGATTTGAAGATAGAGCCCTCCCGCATCGCGAAGAAATTTCGCATTAGCCACATGTTTTTCAAGTTCCGAGGATTCGATGGCAGGATCGATACTGATATTGCCGCTCGACAAGGCGATCATCTTGATATGGTGTTTGTCGAGCACTTCGCGCAACGTGGCGCCGCTGCCAAATTCCTGAACGCTATTGGAACGAATCTGAATTCCAGGGAAGCCTACTGAGGAAATGTCCTCAATGGCCTGGCGATCGTTCCCGCCCCAAGTGATGGCTGCATATCCGATGTGCAGCTCGAACCCCGCCGGAGAAATTGGCACGTCAAAGTAAGACAAATCTACTGGCGGATACAGCCTCTCTCGAGCGGCAAGCCAGCCGCAGGGAAGAGCCGTCGCCGCGGTCAAAACGCCCATGCGGGCAAGAAACTCGCGCCGCGATTTGCAATTGTCCATTTGTCCCCCTTCCGAGTTTTATATGCTGACAAGATACAGCAATCCGCCGATTGTGGACATTTTTCTCAACGTGCAAAGTGGAGGAACAAGGCGAATGCACAAAGTGCCGCTTGAACACGCACTCCACTACGAATGTTTGCCAGCAATCCGGCCAAAACGTATGATTTCATCGAAGCGAGTCTGAGCGTTCGTCAAGGAGTGGTTCGAGGTCTGGATGCCCCAGGAAACTCCGCAAACTCATCCTCATATAAACCCCTGGGTCATCGCCATCTCTGTGATGCTCAGCACTTTTATGGAAGTGCTGGACACCACCGTCGTAAACGTCTCGCTCCCTCACATTGCAGGCAGTCTTTCCGTAACGGTCGACGAAGCCACCTGGACCCTGACTTCCTATCTCGTCGCCAACGCCATCATTCTGCCTCTTACCGGCTGGCTCTCCAATTTTTTCGGCCGCAAGCGCATGCTGATGCTCTCTGTAACCGGCTTCACGATCGCGTCTTTCTTGTGCGGCCTCGCTCCCACTCTTCCCTTTCTTGTCGTCTGCCGCATCATTCAAGGTGCCTGTGGTGGAGGTTTGCAGCCCATTTCGCAAGCGATTCTGCTCGAATCCTTCCCGCCGGAAGACCGCGGCAAGGCCATGGGCTTCTGGGGACTCGGCATCGTTGTCGCGCCCATGCTCGGGCCTGTCCTCGGCGGCTGGCTCACCGATAGCCACTCGTGGCGCTGGGTTTTTTACATCAACGTTCCCATCGGCATCGCGTCCATCGTCATGACGTCGCTCTTTATATTCGATCCCGCGTACATTCGCCGCGCCTCGCAAAAAATCGATTACTGGGGTATCGGACTGCTCGCCATTGGAATCGCCACGCTGCAAATCGTCCTCGATAAGGGCCAGGAGAAAGATTGGTTCGGCACCGGCTGGATCACCGCCGTTGCCATCGTCGCCGTCGTTACGCTCGTCGCATTTCTAATCTACGAGCTTCACATTAAAGATCCCGTCGTGAATCTGCGCGTCTTTAAAGATCGCACTTACTCCACCGGCGTGTTCCTCATGTCTCTGCTCGGCGTCGGCCTCTATGGCACCACCGTGCTGATCCCGCTGATCCTCCAAACGCTCCTCGGTTATCCCGCCATCCGCGCAGGCATCGCCATGGCGCCTCGCGGACTTGGCTCCTTCATTGCTATGCCGCTTGCTGGATTCATCATGGCCAAGTTGGACCCACGCAAAATGCTGACCGTCGGATTAATCGTCTGCGGCTGGACGCTCTTCCAATTCTCGCGCCTCAGCCTCAGCGCTGGCTTCTGGGATTTCTTCTGGCCGCAACTCATCATGGGCCTCTCGCTTGGGCTCATCTTCGTCCCGCTCACCACCATCAGCATGGCGCCCATCAAGAAAGAAAACATGGGAAACGCCACCAGCCTCTTCAATCTCGTGCGCAACCTGGGCGGCAGCATCGGCATTGCCGCCGTCAGCACCATGCAGATTCGTTTTCAACAAAGGAACATTAATCAGCTTGGCGCGCACGTCACTCCTTACGACGCAAGCGCGCGCAATATGATGAATTCACTGCGAGGAATGTTCATGTCCGGCGGATCGGACATCGCAACAGCCTCTCATCAGGCACGCGCCGCAATCTTTGGAATGGTCGAGCAGCAGGCCAGTATGCTGGCCTACAACAGCATCTTTCTGATTCTGGCGGGATTGTTCGTCTTGATGCTTCCGTTCATTTTTCTGATGCGGCGTCCGCAAGCGAAGGGTGGCCCCATGTCCGTGCATTGAGGCCTTCATGCACACCAATTCGCGTGCGTTCATGCGAGCGCCTCTCCGCGCGAACACAGCGAAGTTTTGCCCAATTCAATTTGTTTTGAAACTTAGCGTTTATGAAGACCGGACTTCGGGATTCTCCGGCTACTGCTCGTCATCATAAGGAATGGGCCCGGTCAGCGGTACGAGAATTTCTTCCGTCGAAATTCCCGCTTCCTTATCCGCCGTTTTATCCAATTTTCGCTGTACGCGCTTTTCTTCCTTCATTTTGCGCTTTTCCATTCGCTTCATTTCTTTTTGGCGCTTCTGGAATGTCGTTGTCATCGCGTCTCCTCGCAGGCGCTGTCCGGCGCGGCGCAAGCCGTCGCCGCCAAGCTACATACATCACCAAGTTTCGTTACCAGCGCGGTTCGCGTGGCTGCCGCGCAGACTCGCGGTAGTCTTCATTCGAAAATCGCTCGCGTCCACCGCCGCCGCCCTTGCCGCGGCCTCCGCCGCCACCGCTGCCCCGGTCCGGCCCGCCAAAATTCCTTGGCCCGCGCGGCGGTCCGCCTTCACCCTTCGGACGCGCCTCATTCACTTTCAAATTGCGCCCACCCAGTTCTTTGCCATCGAGTCCGGCCATCGCTTTTGCCGCTTCCTCGTCGTTCGGCATTTCCACAAACGCAAACCCCCGTGCACGCCCGGTTTCCCGGTCCATGGCCATGTGCACGCGCGTCACTTGCCCAAACGGAGTGAACAAGTCGCGCAGTTCGCCTTCCGTGGTCTGAAAACTCATATTCCCGACAAACAAACTCTTCATCTTGATTCTCCCTGAACTCTTCGAAGCACCATGAGTGCAGGATCGCGGCAAGCTCTCGCTTTCCGGACGCTACGATACACTGGCCTAAAATTGGCTGAACTCACTGGGTGGAGGCCAAAAGCGAGCCCTTCAAAGAGTTCAGGCAACCCTACTTCGGGAGTCTACAACAAGGACAATATCACATCTGGCCGCCAAATCCTGCAAGCTCATTTTCTAGAAGACTGCCAGTCTAGCTTTTCAAAATTTCGCTGACGGCTCGCCACGCTTGATCAATCGCCACATCCGAATACGCGCTCGCGCCCGCATCCGAATTCGCTATCGCAATTTTACCGAATGGTTTCCGCCCGATGACCCACGGCTTTTCTTCTTCCTTCCAATCGGGATCGAAAAGAGAATTCGGTGTGTACGCATATCCGTGCGCCCAGCGATTCACCGTAATCCCCTCAATGTCTCGCGCCGGATCAAATCCTTCGCCGCCCAACATCCTCCCCAACTGGTCCCGAATATTCCGCTCGAATTTCGGAAACGGCGTGCTCATTAATTCTATGCGACCCGCGCGAAATTGCGTCCGCATATCGAGCCCCGGCTTGCACGGCGTGCGCAGCATGAACAGCACCATCGGCTCTTCCGGCTTACTGGGAAACGCATACTCCCCGATGCTGACAGGAAAATCCAGCGCCGTGTACGTGTGATATCCGCCCGGCGCCACAATTTGATGAACGCCCAACTTCGCAAACGAAGTCCAGTTGCGCAATGCAACGTGCGTATAAACCAGCGGCGTCTTCACAAGATAAGACAGCGCTTGTTTTTGTTTCTCCGGCAGCGTCGGGCAAATGTATGGAATCATCCCGTTGTAGCAAGCCAACACGCAATTCTTGGCCAGCACCGACTGCAACTTGTTCCCACGCATGTAGGCAATGCCCACGGTTTTTGCCGCGTCGCCAGCATCATTCTGCTGCACATGCACCACGGTGCTGTTCAGCCTGATACGCACCGCCGCGCCGTCGACATCCAACTTGCTGTAATCCGCTCGCGCCGTCACCACGTCGTCCATCGAGTGCCCTGGCATCGCGTTCGGGATTAATGTCCGCACTAGCAGCCGCGCCACCGAAGCATTCCCATCCGGAAAATGAAAAATGTAAGGCTCTTCTTTTTCGTGTTCGCCGATTCCCAATCCATCGAAGCCAGGATATGTAAACGAACCGTAGTCGTCTCCCGACTCGAAACACCCTAGCGCCGGAACCGCATCGATCCCCACGCCGTACAAATCATGTGGAAACGTCTGAAAGAACGGCAGCGCTTCGGGATGCACCTTGCAGAATTTCGTCAAATAATCCGCGTAACTTAACTTCGCCAGCTTCGCGCGCTTTTCTTCCTTCGAAAGACCCGCGAGGTAGTCCACTTTCTCTGTATAAACACGCGCGATGTCCCGTTTCGCTACGTCTGACAGCGGCGCCTTCTCCAAAAACTCCGGCCACGGCGTCGCGTTCATCCCCGTAATCAGCCGGTCCTCGCCAAACGTCTCCTTATCAAAAAACGCCGCCGTCCCCATCTTCGAATACAGCTTCTGGTCGTAATCTTTGTAAAATCGCTCCGTCTCAATCCCAATCTCTTGAATCAACCCCTTCGCTACGTCGCTGTAATTCCCCGGGCTCTCAATCGACTGCGTTCCTCCATAACTCAACACCATCCGGTTTCCGACGTGAAATTCATTTCGCTTCGCATGCCCGCCAAAATCATCGTGATTGTCCAGAATCAAAATCCGCGCGATTGGCCCCGCGCTCTTGCTGTAAAAATACGCCGCCGCAAGCCCGCTGATTCCGCCGCCCACAACCACTAAATCGTAAGTCTCCCCCGTCGAGACCGCCGCCCCATCCGAATCCCAACTCCCGCCATCGCGGAGCCGATGCGCAAACGTAAACGTCCCGTCATGATTCCCGCGCATGCCCATCAACGCCGGCGGATAGTAGCCCGCAGCTTTTTCCGGCGCGAAATCATCCAGCGCAGCCGCAGCCAAAAGCGTTTCCGCCCCAAGCGCCCCGCTCGCCAGCGTCCCGCCGACGCCAATCGCCACGCCATTCAAAAAATCGCGCCGCGTAATCGCGCGCGCCATCCCCAATTCGCGATCCTTCTTTTCGTCACTCATGCCCGGGATTGTAACGCAGACACACGTCTCCGTGCCCTCCGCGAACTCTGAGTCCTCTGTGTAAATGTTTTGTCTTTAGTTTTTGAATTCTGAAAACTACAATTCCCGCAAAGCGGTCGCCACCGGCAACCGCGCCGCCCGTATTGCCGGAAAAATCCCGCCAATCACGCCCATCGCCAAAGCAAACACCACGCCCATTATCATCAGGTCCGGCGTAATCTTGAACGCGAACGCCAAATTCGAAAATGTCTGAAAATTGATCGTGCTGGTAGTCAATCCGTTCAGCCGTATCACCGCCAGACAGCCCAACACCCCACCAACAAACGAAATCAAAAGCGCCTCAATCAAAAACGAAAAAACCACCGAAGGCCCGCCAAACCCCAGCGCCCTCATCGTCGCAATTTCCCGCCCGCGATCCGCCACCGCCGAATACATCGTATTCAGCGCGCCAAACACCGCTCCAATCGCCATGATCATCGCCACAAACCCACCCAGCCGCGTAATCAGCGTCGTCATGTTCGTCGACTGCTTCGCGTAGTAATCGATTTCGCGAATCACATCCACGTTCAACCGCGGATCCGTCGTCACCGAATCCTTTAATTGGCCCAACGCGTCTGCCGAATTCAGGTGCACCGTCACTGACTGAAACGATGTGTCCGGCCGGTTGTACGCCCCGTCCAAAAGATGCGCGTCTCCCCACACTTCCGAGTCGAACGCACTCCCGCCCGCGTCAAAAATCCCCACCACCTTCCACCGCACGCTACCCAGCGCAATCGTGTCCCCCAACTTTAAGCCCGAGTACGTATTCGTCGCGTTTTTCCCCACAACAATTTCCGCCAGCCCCGCCTTGAACATCCTTCCTTCCACAATTTTCACTTGCTTGCGGATCTCCAGTACGTTCGGCGAAACGCCTCGCAGCTCTACGTTCGCATCTGTCCCGGTCGACACCATCGGAATCGGCGCCATCATCACCGCTTCCGGCGTAACCAACGGCCCGCCCGTCCCTCGCGCAATTCCCGGCGCATCTTGAATGATCTTCACCGAGTCCAGCGGCACGCCACTGGTCATTTCTGAAGTCGCTCCCGCCCGCACGATCAGCGCATTGTCTTCCGAGCCCGACGCCACCAAAGTCGCCCGAAATCCCCGCGCGAGCGACAGCATTGCCACAAACACACCTACCGTCCCGGCAATCCCGAGCACCGCTACGATCGTCGACGTCCACCGCGCTTTCACGCTGCGGATGTTGTATACAAGCGGAATCGCCATCTCAAACCCTCCGCAGCGCGTTCACTACGCGCATGCGCATCGCGCCAATTCCCGGTATCAACCCGCTCACTGCGCCCACGAATACCGCGAACACAAGTCCGACGGACAACATAGTCTTTGACAGCAGAAGCGGCGGCAGCAAACCCGTAAGCGCCACGCTAATCACCGGTATCGCCGCCCATGCCAATAAAAGTCCCAGCATTCCGCCAAACAACGCAATCACCATCGATTCTCCCAGCACGAGGAACAGCACAGTCCCGTCGGTCACGCCAATCGCTTTCAACACCGCCAGCTCGCTCGTTCTCTCCCGCACCGAAATCGCCATCGTGTTTCCCGTCACCAGCAGCAGTGTAAAGAACACCACGCTTCCGATCGCCAGAATGAGAAACTCGATATTTCCGAACTGCTTCGCAAACCCCGCAGCAAACGCCGATTCCGTTTCCGTCTTTGTTTCATACGAGGAATTTGCGAACTTCGCGTCAATCGTCTTTGCCACCCGCGCCGAGTCGTCCGCGCTATCCAGCTTCAGGATGTACCAGCCCGCGGTGCTCTTCGCATACGCCGGCACGTTTTCATCGAAGAGCTTCCACTGAAACCAGAACTGGCTTTCATCCCCAGTTGCTTTCTCTGTGTGGTAAATCCCGTCGAGATTGAATTCCCACGTTTTTGTCGGCCCATACAGCGTGTTCTTTATCGGTATCCGGTCGCCCACCTTCCAGCCAAAGCGCTTGGCGGTTCGCGCCCCTACAATCGCTCCCTGCTGATCCTTCACGAACGTATTCCACTGATCGTCCGGAACGATGAATTCCGGATAAACCTTGCGGTGGTTGTCCACATCAATCGCGAACTGTGGAAAGAAATTCTTCTCATCCTGGTACACGCCGCCAAACCAGTGGTCTTGCGTTACGTATTTCACTCCCGGTATCGCTCGCACTTGGTCGCCATACGAAATCGGCATCGTCTGGATCAATCCAATCCGATTCACAATTACCAACCGGTCCGCTCCCGCAACATCAACCCCTCTGCTGAACGCGCTGTTCACCACCGCCAAAAACGTAAACAGGACCAGCGAGATTGCGAACGATCCCACCGTAAGGATCAGCCGAATTTTCTTTCGAAACAGATTGGCGAAGATCAATGCCCGGAATTTCACGCCACACCTCCCGCCACGACCCCCTGCTCCAGTTTCGACGCTTCCACAAGCACGCCTTTATCAAGATGCAGCGTAGTGTGTGCTCGCGCCGCAACCATCGCGTCGTGCGTCACCATCAACACCGTCTTGCCATGCTTTGCGACCAACTCCTCAATCAGGGCCATGATGTCGTCGGCGCTTTTCCGATCCAGGTCGCCAGTAGGCTCGTCGCAAAGGAGAAATGTCGGGTCGGATACAATCGCTCGCGCAATCGTGACGCGCTGCTCCTGTCCACCGGAAAGCTGCCGCGGATAGTGGTTCATGCGGTCGATCAAACCCACCACGCTCAGCGCGGTCTCCACGTGCTTCCGCCGCTCGGACTTCGAGAGCTTCGTCAGCAGCAGCGGCAGCTCGACATTCTGAAAAGCTGTCAGCACCGGAATCAGGTTGTACATCTGAAAAATGAATCCCACGTGCCGCGCCCGCCATTGCGTCAATTTGCTTCCCGACATGTGCGTGATTTCATCGCCGTCCACGGTAATGCTGCCCTGCGTCGGCACATCCAATCCGCCAAGCAAATTCAGCAGCGTCGTCTTCCCGGAGCCGCTCGGCCCCATGAATCCCACAAAATCGCCCTTATCCAAATCCAGGTTCAGCCGCTGCAAAACCTGAATCTCTTCTCCGCCGCGCCGGTACGTCTTCGACAGCCCGCGCACCTGAATCAAGCTCTTCCCGCTTCCCTGGCCATCCACTCGAATCATCGTCCAGCTCCTATGGAGTGCGGCAGCTCTGCTGCCGCCGTTCCCAATCCCGTGCCCAACTCCGTATTCAGCGAGGCTCGCTATTTCTTAATCTGCACAGCCAACCCGTCCTGCATATTCGCAGGCCCCTTCACGACCACAGAATCTCCCGCCACAATCCCGGACAAAATCTCTGTCTGCGAACCCTGGCCATTTCCGACCGCCACTGCACGCCGTTCCAACTTGTCGTTCTTCACCAGAAACACAACCTTCTTCCCGCCATCGTCGTGCAAAGCCTCATTCGGCAGCAAAGCCGCCACCACCGGCGCGGAAGCATCCACTTTCTTCACCGGTTCGTCGCTCAAAAACGTCACCTTAATCCCCATGTCCGGCAAAATCCGCGGATCCAGTTTGTCGAACGAGATGCGCACCTTAACGGTGGCCTTTTGCCGATCCGCTGTGGGGATGACCGTCCGTACGTGGCTCGGAATCTCCCAATCCGGATACGCATCCAGAATCGCCGTCACCTTCTGCCTATCTTTTACACGCGCGATGTAGGACTCGTTCACGTCCACTTCAATTTCGTTCGAGTTCATATCCACAATGGTCGCGATACCTGTCCGCGTAAATCCGCCGCCAGCTGAGATCGGCGACACCATCTCGCCCACCTGCGCATCTTTCGAGACCACGATCCCGTCGTAAGGTGCGGTAATCGTACAATTGTCCACTGCCTGCTGCGCCTCGCGAATCCGCATTTCCGATCCTTGCACTTGTTGCTTCGCCAGATTAATTTTGGCTTTCAAGCTATCTACGTTCGTGCTCGCGGTATCCAGTTGCTCTTGCGTTTGCACGCCTGCCTGCTGCAATTGTTCAGCGCGCCGCAATTCGATCTGCGAAAACTTGAGCTGCACTTGAAAATCCGCGATCGCCGCTTGCGAGGAATCCCGGTCCGCCTTCGCCGAATCCAGCGCCTTCTTCACATCGGAATCATCTAGCGTCGCGAGCAATTGACCTGCTTTCACATGCGTCCCTTCATCGAAGAACACACCAGTTACGCGACCAGTGATTTTGGCAGCAATGGTAGCCCGTCGACGAGGCGTGACGTATCCGCTCGCATTCAAAATCGCCGAGCGCCCGCCGATTTCCGGTTTCTGCGCCGTAACTACTTCCACCACTGGCGTCTGGTTGCGAAATGCGTACGCAATCCCCGCGATGATAATGACCAACCCTATGACCGCCGAGACGTAGCTCAGGACCTTGCCTGTCTTGCCTCCCGTACGGTGACTGTCATGGATCCGCAGCGATCCTAAATCCGCTTTTGGATGGATTTCTGTTGTCGCCATCAATGCCCTGCTCTCCCTGCCAGACGCGCCTCAACTGCATCTACGCAATGTCGTTTCGAAAAATTACAGGCCAAACCTGGTTTTCTGCTCTTCATTCTACTCTGCTTTGTTGCGCCGCGTCCGCTTTCAGCAAACCGCCGCTAAAATTTGCCGTACGTTTATGCTCTCGCTACCTTTTTTGCTCTTGTAGGGGCACGATTCATCGTGCCCTCTTCTCTTGTGGCAGCCTCTTCCGCGGCAGCCCCGTCCGCCCCCGATTTATTTTCCTGTCGCAAATTATCTTAGTTCGTGAGATACTTAGGTGTCAAGATAAAATGAATAGATACACCGCACCTCTCAACAAACGGCAAGCATTGATCCAACGCGTCGGTATGGAACTCGGTCGCGAACTCAGCACCGTCTCCATCTTCTTCCACCAGTCCATCGCCACGAAATTGGGCATCAACGTTACTGATACCAGATGCTTTGAATTAATGTCTCGTTATGCGCAGGGACCCCTCACCGCCGGCGACCTCGCCCGCCACACCGGCCTGACTACCGGCGCCGTCACCGGCATTCTCGATCGCCTCGAAAGGGCTGGCCTAGTCGAGCGCTTCCGCGACTCGAGCGACCGCCGTAAAGTGTTTGTCCGCCCCTGCCTCGAAGCCCTTCAGCGCGTTGGTCGCCTTTACCAAGGCCTCGCCGCCGCTTCCGTCAAGCATGCCTCCAACTATTCGACAAAGGAACTCGAACTCGTCAAGTCCTACCTAGAAGGCAGCCTCCAGGTCCTCCGCGACCAAGCCGCCAAACTCGGCTAGCTCTGCAAGCTTCCACTCGCGACGCCGCAACCGCCCGGCTTTTCGGGGATCCCCTGATGAGCTAAATCCTTTATCGGCAACGTTTACAGAAAATGGGGAGGGAGGCAGAGTGGCACAGCCAATCTTGGCTGTGATCTAATGCCTACGCACCTTGCTGCCTATCCCAGAGTCCCAGCAAGCAACCAACAATGCACAAGCGCTTGGAGACCTAATCAGAATCGCTGATCCGGCGAAGTGAAAGGCCATCGACCCGCCGACCCACAAGACAATCAAGCCCGCTTAAGTCCTTTATCAGCAATGTTTACAAAAAATGGGGGAGGGATTAGCCAGCTGAAATCCCACAGCGGCCAAAAGAGACCACGTGTTCGCAAATGAGACGCGCAATCCCACAATCGAACGCTTTATCCCAAGATTCTTACGAAGGACACGCACTAAACACTACCGTTTGAATGATTTACAGCATATCCTCACAGGCAGCCCGGGTGCCCATTCCTACGCATCCTCGACTTCGAGACTGGAGCCCCGCCGATGCTCAATTTCTGGAAAGACATCCAGTACGCCTTCCGCACGCTAACGAAGAACCCGGGCTTCGCGCTCATCGCCATCGTAACCCTCGCCCTCGGAATGGCCGCCAATACGACCATCTTCAGCGTAGTCAATGGGCTCATCCTTCGCCCTATGCCGGTGCCCCATCCCGAGCAAATTACTGTCCTCGCCTTGCAACAATCTGGAACTCCAGGAACTCAGAATTTCTCCTACCCAGACTTCCTGGATCTTCGTAGCCAATCCGCATCGATTGGCGAGCTATTCGCTTACCGCGTCTCCCTCGCGGGGCTCAACGTGGATAACAAGGGAGACCACTGCATCATAAGCCGCGTCTCGAATAACTTTTTTTCGGCCCTGGGTATCACTCCGGCGGTTGGCCGTCTCATTCTTCCGACGGAAGGCGTCACCCCTGGAGCGGATCCAATCGTCGTTCTCGGTTATTCCTATTGGCAAAAGCGATTTGCCGGCGATCCAGACGTCGTCGGAAAACACGTTGAAATGAATGGCCATCCGGCGACTATCGTGGGCGTTACACCGAAGGGGTTTTACGGCACCTATGCAATGCTCAACATGGATGCCTACGTTCCTCTCAGCGCGACGTTCACGGAGGAATTCGGCACTCCGGTGACCGACATGTGGACGAAGCGCGAGCTGCGTACCTTGAACGTGCTCGGAAGGCTAAAGCCTGGAGTGAACCTCAAACAAGCCCAGGCCTCTCTCGACGTCGTCGCCAAACGCATTGGCGAGCAACATCCCGACTCCGACAAAGACATCTCCGTCCGGGCCTATCCGGAAAAGCGGGCCCGCCCCGAACCCGACGATACATTACCAACAGTTGCGTTTATTTTCATTTCCCTTTCCTCGCTGGTGCTTCTCGTTGCGTGCTTCAACGTTGCTAATGTTCTCTTGGTTCGTGCTACCGTGCGGCAGCGCGAAATGGCAATCCGCGCGGCCATGGGTGCGGGACGCAGCCGCCTCGTTCGCCAATATCTTACGGAGAGTCTGCTGCTCGCCTTTCTTGGCGGCGGCGCGGGACTGCTGCTTGCATCCTGGGCCTCGGGATTCCTCAGCTCTCTCTCTCTGGGCACAAGTCTCCCAGTCCAGTTGGACTTTCGTCCCGATGCCCGTGTTTATCTCTTTGCTTTCGCGGCCGTACTCATTACAGGCTTTATCGTTGGGATTGTGCCCGCGTTACGGATTGGACGAACCGATATCACTTCCATCCTCCATGAAGGCGGTCGTGGTTCCTCCGATGGCCCGCGTCGTCAATTTACACGAAACACTCTAGTTGCCGCCCAGGTTGCCGGCTCGCTGGTGCTTCTGATTGTCGCGGGGCTCTTCATTCGAAGTTTAGGCAAGGCGCAGAACATAAGTCTCGGCTTCGATCCTAATCAAGTCTTGAACTTGTCCACCGATGTGAGTGGACTCGGATATTCCGAAGCTCGCGGCAGGGAATTTTATCGTGATCTTGAAACCCGCATCCGCGCTCTGCCCAACGTGGTTTCGGAGGCGCAGGCGTTCACCGTGCCACTAGGTTACATCAGCGAGTTTGTCCCTGTGAGCATCCCGGGACGTCCCGTAGAGCCTGGAAAGCAGCCCCCCGGTATCGAAGACAACTCCGTTACGCCCGGCTATTTCAATACTCTACGGATGCCGCTGCTCCGCGGACGAGACTTCACGGAAGCCGACGGCCCAATCGCGCCACCCGTGGCCGTCATTTCCGAAGCGATGGCCAAAAAATTCTGGCCCACTGAAGACGCTCTCGGTAAAACCTTCTTCATCAAGGACAATCCGGCGAAACCGATTGAAGTCATTGGCGTTATCCAGGACGCCAAATATCGCGATATCACCGAGGATCCACAGCCCGTTTTTTACATGCCACTTGCGCAGAATTATATGTCGATGCGCACCATCCACGTTCGCACATCCGTTCCACCGGAATCCCTTGCGGTCCAGATCCAGGAGCAGATCAGCCAGTTAGCTCCAGGTCTTGCGGTCAGTGAGGTGCAAGACATGAGACACGCTCTCCAGGGCGCAAATGGATTTTTCTTTTATAGCTTTGGGGCGCAGGTGACTGCAGTATTGGGTCTTCTTGGGTTGATTCTTGCCGTGGTAGGAATTTATAGCGTGGTCTCTTACGCCGCCGCTCAGCGCACACAAGAAATAGGCATTCGCATCGCCATGGGCGCTTCTCCGGGCGACATTTTGAAGATGGTTTTGCGGCAAGGAATAAGCGTAGTCGGCATAGGCCTGGCACTTGGCTTGGTGATTTCTTTTGCCGGCACGCGCCTGCTCAGCGGCCTCGTCGTGGGTGTCAAACCTTCCGATCCGGTCACGTTTATTGTCGTAGTTCTCCTACTCACGGGAATCGCTCTCTTCGCGTGTTGGATCCCCGCGCGCCGCGCTACGCGCATCGATCCCCTCATCGCATTGCGCCACGAATAACTGTTTTCACGGCCTTAAGCGTCCGTCTGCGTGAGGATCGAAGCCTAATTCATCCGAAGCTGCGATCTCTTGAACCGGAGTTCGTGAGACCGCCAGCATCTCGCCCTAGCTCCGCGGAGAAAGCACTGGTCTCCCATTGCACCGATGGAACCGTGGCCTCACTTTCTGTGCCGGAGTGGCACACTTCCGGTTAACCTTGTTCTAAGCACTGTTTCCCTCGATGAGTGCATATCGTGTCCTACGAACACCTGCGCCGCAGCAGCCGCATTCCGAAAGAGGTCGCTATCCTTCTGACCGGAAGCGATATGGATGGCAAAGGCTTCTCGGAGATGACGAAAACTGTTCTTCTGAGCCGCCATGGCGCCGGGATCATTTCCACGTATAAGCTTTCCGCCGAGCAAGAGATCATCGTTCGCTATCTCGATACCAACAAAGAAGCCCTCGTACGCGTTGTAGGCCGCATCGGTTCCGAAGACGAGATTTACACGTACGGCGTGGCATTTGTGGATCCATCCAATATCGACTTCTGGGGCATCGACTTTTCTCCTGTTTCCCAGAGGGAAAAGGATGCGCGCCGCATGCTGCTTGAATGCGGCAACTGCAAAGAACGCGAAACCGTGGAACATAGCGACGTGGAATCCGACGTCTTCCTGATCAATGAAGGCATCGTTCGCTATTGCAAGCAGTGTGGAGATTCGACGCTCTGGAAGAGGGCTGCAGAAGCCCCCGAAGAGCAACCCGTTCTCGTAGGGGCTGGGCCGGTGGCCAGTGTGTCCTCGTCCACGGAAGCGACGACCACCGCAACAACGCAGGCAGCTCGAATTCCCCCGACGTCCCCTGTTGTGCAGGCTCCGTCAATACTGCAACCGTCTCCGAGTTCGCAGACTCCCTCGGCGTACGCGTCGCCTGGCGAACGGAAACCGGCCGTACCCCTGGACAACCGCCGCAAACATCCTCGGACCAAGGTCAGTTACAAAGCCTCTATACGGCGTTCGGGTTTTACTGACGACATTGTCACCTGCGAAGATATGTCCAAAGGCGGCCTCAGTTTCAGAAGCCGTAAGCAGTATTTTCAGGGGACCGACATCGAGGTCGCTGTCCCGTATTCTCCAGGCGCCAACGCCATATACGTGGCCGCGCAAATCGCCTGGGTCGTCGAGATCACCAAAGACAAGCTGTATAAGTGCGGGGTCGCCTACCGCCGCACCTCGCGAGTCTCATAAACCGCCCCAAAACTTTGGGAATCGGAGCAGGCTAAAAAATCATAAAAAAAGACTTGACGGCTTATACTGTGTCTCATACAGTGTGTGTCGCACACTGTATGTCGCCCGGTAACGCCAACCACGATCTCTTTGAAAACCTGCGGCTCGAACTGCGCCGCGGCTCGCTCATCCTCGCTGTAATGGCCTCACTGCAAACCGAGCAATACGGCTACACGCTCCGCAAATCGCTAACCGACCATGGCATGCCCATCGACGAAGGCACCTTGTACCCCTTGTTGCGGCGCTTGGAGACGCAGGGGCTTCTTGTCAGTGAGTGGCGTGAAGAGGAGAAGCGCAACAAGCGGTTTTACCGGCTTTCCGAAGATGGAAAAACCATCTTCAAGCAATTGCATGCCGAGTGGAAGAGCATGAATTCCTCCCTGAACGGGATTCTTTAGGAGCGCGTGATGGAAATTCTTGAAAGCTATCTGCGTGCTGTGAAGCGCTGCCTGCCACGAGCGCAAAGCGACGACATCATCAAAGAACTTTCGGACGATCTTCGCTCACAAATCGACGAGCAACAATCCGCTCTTGGCCGCACACTCACTGACAAGGAGATGATGGCTTTTTTCAAGCAGCATGGCGATCCGATGACCGTAGCCCGGCGATACCGGCAGGATCATCACAGTCTGTCTCTTGGATGGGAGTTGATTGGACCGGAGCTTTTTCCGACGTATTTGATGTTCCTTGCTTTCAACTTGACGCTGACGTTTGCGTCGGTCGTCGTTGTCTCGCTGCTGATTCATGTGCCCATTACGGCGCAGGCTTTCGTCGTTCCGGTGCTGGCACAGATTATTTGCCTGACGGTGGTTTTCACGATTTTAAATCTCATTCGGCGCAAGTTTCCACAACCCTGGTATTACCCGCCCGCGGAACTTGCTCCCATGTTGCCCATCAGCCGGTGGTATTCGCTGGCGGGCCTGATCATGTGGAGCATAGTGGCGATTTGGTGGATCGCGTTGCCGCATTTTCCGCGATTGATTTTGGGGTCGGGGGCGGCGGTTCTAAAGCTTGCTTCTACCTGGCACAGATTTTACGTGCCAATGCTTCTTCTTGCGCTGACCTCCATCTCTCAGAGAATTCTGAGCCTCTTTCAACCGACATGGACTTGGGTGGTGCCGGTGATCAGGATGCTCATCAACACTGCGGCTGTGCCGATCTTGTGCGTGCTTATGTTCAAGAGCCCGACCCTAGTGGTTCTTGCGGACGGAATCCAAAGTACTCCGCACTACGAGCAACTCGTCGAAAACTTTAATGGGATGATCCGCTGGGGAATTCTTGGTCCGTGGTTGTGGATGTACGCGGGAATCAGCGCCATTGTCTACGCGTGGTATAGCGTTCCGCACTTGCGGCGGCTGATTCGGCGCACGCGAGGGGAATCGACATCGGCCGCGTTTTAGCAGGAATGCATTTTCGAAAGGATCGAATGTTATGAAGGCTCTTTTTTTACTTATTGAGTTGCTGACCGACAGCGACTTCATTCGCAACATCCTGAATTCCTGCTTCACTGCCGCCGTCTTTAGCGTTGCTGTTCTCTCTTTGCTTGTTACTTATCAGGTGCTTCGTCGATCGTGTGGGCGCCGCAATTCGCTTGCGCATTCACGCGCCTAGAAATTCCAAGAAAGTCGGGAGGCAAATCATGAAGAACGAATTCTGGGCCGAGCTGTCGGGCGTGAAAAAACGATTCGGAAAGACCGTGGCTCTAGACGGCCTCGATTTGCAAGTGCGGCCGGGCGAGTTATTTTCTGTACTCGGTCCGAATGGCGCCGGTAAATCTACTGCTATTTCGCTGCTGCTCGGCCTTCTCAGACCCGACGCGGGAGCTGCGCACCTCTTTGGCCAGTCACCATTTCGGATCGAGCCGCGACGCCAGATCGGCGTCATGATGCAGGAAGTCACGCTCGCACCGGAGCTTCTCGTTCGCGAGCATATCGCGCTTGTGGCCAGCTACTATCCCGGCCCGTTTAGTCCCGCCGAGGCGATGGAGCTAACGAATATTTCTTCCTTGGCGTCTCGCCCGTACGGAAAACTTTCCGCAGGGCAAGAGCGGCAGGTGCAGTTCGCCATGGCAGTTTGCGGGCGGCCGAAGCTTCTTTTCCTCGATGAGCCTAGCGTCGGGCTCGATATTCGTGCGCGCGAAATGATGTGGGCCACGCTGAGACGGCTGGTCGGCAACGGCTCTTCGATCGTTCTCACCACTCATTATCTTGAAGAAGCAGAATCGCTTTCCAACCGTGTAGCCGTGCTGAACAAAGGCCGGCTCATTGCATCGGGCACCGTAAATGAAATTCGCGCGCTGGTGGTTCGCAAGCACATCACATGCTCGACCGCTCTGCCCCCTGATCAAATCGCAGCGTGGCCGGATGTGGAGAGTGTCACTCGCGATCAGCAGCGTTTGCAAATAAGCACGAGCAATTCCGAAGCGGTTGTGCGCCGCTTGCTGGCCGCCGATTCGAATCTGCAGGAGCTGGAAGTCCGGCGCGCTGGGCTCGCCGAAGCTTTCACGGAACTTACACAGGAGGCCGCATAATGAATGCCACGTCGATTGAAAGCCCAAAGCCATTCGAAAGTTTTGACGGCTCGTCTCTTGCCGCAGTGATGTCGACTGGGCGGCTGCTGCGCGCCTACCTTGTGGAAGCTCGCTTCGAATGCTTGCGCATGTTTCGCGTGCTTGGCTTTTCGATACCGTTTTTAGTTCTTCCCGCGGCCTTGTATCTGCTCTTTGGAGTTGTGCTTTTCGGAGATGCTGTTCGAAGCGACCCAACCACGGGGAAGTTTCTCTTCGCGGCATTCGCGGTTTTCGGCGTGATGGGACCGGGGATGTTCGGCTTTGGCGCTACCATCGCCACGGAACGCGAGCAAGGTCTTCTCACATTGAAGCGCGCTTTGCCTGCGCCCCCTGGGTCTTATTTGCTGGCAAAATTGCTCATGACGATGCTTTTCGCGTTCATCGTAATGGCCATGTTGATCCCGGCAGCTCTGCTGCTCGGCCATTTGCCACTGACCTTCGCGCAATGCATAAAGGTTACGGCAGTCAATATTCTCGGTTCGCTTCCCTTCTGCGCTATCGGTTTGTTTATTGGAACGCGCGTCCCCGGCAAGGCAGCCATCGCGCTCGTAAATCTCATCTACGTGCCGATGATGCACGTCTCCGGGTTATTCTACCCTCTGCCGAAATTTCTTAGGGCCATCTCGCCGATCTGGCCGAGCTATCACTTGCAACAGCTGGTCTTCAGCGCCCTCGCGATGCCGTCTTATGGCAAAGTCTTGACGCATGCCGCAGTATTGGTCGGCGTCACGATGCTCTTCACCGCGTTTTCGATTCGCAGACTCGCTCGTGTTGGCTGAACTCGAACCCAGCTGCAGCAAATTGAATGTAGGCATCCCGCGCTGGCTACTCAGCAACAAAGCCCTTGTACAATAGAAAGACTCGATTTCAATCGATGTTCGGAAGGGCCAGCTGTCGTTTATGAAAACAGTGGCAATGCCAAAATTCCTGAGAAATTTACTTTGGCTCTCGATCATCATCCTTACTGTGGCGTTTGTCTTTCTAATTCCTACTCACGCGCAGGAGCAGCCGCAGGGCATTATTCGCGTTGGCGTGAACCTGGTGTTGGTTGACGCGACCGTGAAGAACAAATCCGGCCAAATCATGGCTGACTTGAAGAAGGAGGATTTCGAGCTTCGAGAAGATGGCGTGGCCCAAAAACTGGATTTATTCAGCAAGGACGAATTGCCGCTGGAGGTCGCGCTAGTTTTGGATCTCAGCGATTCGATTGGGCCATTCCTCGAACCTTTGCGAGACGCCGCGAACACCGCTCTCGCCGCACTCAAGCCAGACGACGAGGTCGCGCTCTTTACCTTTTCCACGCTAGCTCAAATGCGCGTTCCGTTCACGAAGGACAAAAGCAAAATCGCCGAGGAGATCAATACTTTTAAGGCCGGCGGGGCCACCAACATCAATGATGGAATCTTCCTTGCCTCCGAGAGTCTGCTTAAATTACCGCCCAAGGGCCGCCGAGTGATTATTCTGATCAGCGATGACGTCGGCACCGATGCCGGCGGAGAAGGCACGCACGACATCGTCACGGAAGCCATCGCCGCGGACGTCGTCCTCTATAACCTCAAAATCCCCGGCTACAATCCTCCGCAAACTCTGCTCTACGCCGCCATGGTTCCCGGGCTGGTGAACATCCACAAGGTGATGGACGAGACGGGCGGCGAGCTATTCAATGTCCAAGACGTCGTCCACCTAGATCCTGTTTTTCGGGCGTTGATCCAGCGCATCAAAACGCGCTATACGCTGGGCTACTACACCAATGCCAGCGCAGCTCTCGGCAAACCGCACAAACTTGATGTGCGTCTCGCTTCCTCGTTCGGGAAAAAAGGCAAGGACTACGTCATTCTTTCCAAAAACGGCTTTTATGTTCACTGAAAATTGCCGAAGGAAAATATTTGGCGTTTCGGAACACGTCGCTGTTGCGTTAACTCTGAGGGGAAACCGCGGTTACTGATATTGCGTTACAACTTCTCCGTTCTCAATTTTCAGATTCGAGATGTCTGACGGCAGCTTCAGCTTTTCGCGGTTTTCCGGCGATTCCATCATCTTTCGCACGGCGGCTTCCAGCACGGCTTGCGGTATGGGCAACGAACCGATCTGTCCACTCACCGGCTCAAACCGCAGAAAGCCATTGTCGGCGCCGAGCTTGCCGACGAGTTGCAGCGTCATGTCCTTGCCATGGACATCGAACACCACGTAGGCGCGGACATGGTCGTCCACTAACTGAACCTTCACGTCCTTGACGTTCGAGCGCATTTGCTCGACATCGTCCATGGTGGGCTGTTCGGCGTTCAGAGCTCCATCCGCGCCACTGCTGGTGGGAGTCGCATTCGGTACCGCGCTGGGCGCACTGGCGTTAGCAGCCGGGAGGACCAGATGTGACGCCAAATACGAGTTGAGTTCGGTTTCGCTCATGTGCAGGGTGGCGGGCTGGCCTTGTGCGACGGCCTGCTGAACATCCTGGAACTTCTGCTCCGCTCGGGCGGCGGCCTCCGGAGTGGTGGAGACGACCGGCGGCGCGGGCTTATGGAGCAATAGAATCAATACGATGAGGGCGCAGGCATAGACCGTCCAGCGAACGATTCTGAAGATCAGTACTAGCGTGCCGACTTTTGCGGAGTGGGGGTCGCTCACCGGGTTGCTCCCGGGAGGGTTAGTGATACTTGGCATGACTTACTCCTTGTTCTTCTGCCCCATAGGTATGATGTACGCCACCACCGCTAAGTTTCGTATTTTCAGCGGCCCAGCAATCAGGCGTGCGAACTAAGCACCTCGGCCCTAGGATGCATCATCCCGTCTTCCCCTAACCCTAGACTCCGCTTATGGTTGCGGCAAGAGAACCGAGGTACCTGCGTCGCAAACTCGGCACCTGACCTCTTGTCCCTGCTTGGCAACTGCCTTACTCTCGCCGTGGAGGTCATCATGCTGCGCACACTCTCCCACCTGCTACTGTTCTTCGTTCCCTTCTCCGTCCCGTTCTGCACCGTCGGGCAGGAGATGCAGCGAACAGACGCTCCCTCCGCAGTCCATACGCCGAATGCTTCTCCGACATCCGACGCCCAAGAACACGTGAAAGGGCGGCTGCGGATTGGCGTGGCCTTGGAAGGGGGTGGCGCGCTGGGACTGGCACATATTGGTGTGCTTGAGTGGTTTGAGGAGCACCACATTCCGATAGACGAAGTGGCAGGAACAAGCATGGGCGGCCTGGTAGGAGGTTTTTATGCGACGGGGATGACTCCTGCGGAGCTAAAGAAATTGATCGAGGGAGTCGATTGGAACGGAATGCTTGGGGGCGCAACGCCTTACGAAGATCTTTCCTTTCGGCGCAAAGAGGATCAGCGGGCCTTTCCGAACGCATTCATCCTGGGACTGCGAAATGGCTTGTCACTTCCACCCGGTTTGAATTCCGGGCATCAGATCGGATTGTTGATCGACCGAATTACGATCCCTTACTACAAATTGGGATCGTTTGAGACGCTGCCAACGCCCTTTCGCTGCGTGGCGACGGACCTGGTAAGCGGGAAAGAGGTGGTCTTTGAGCAAGGCTCGCTTGCGCTGGCGTTGCGGTCGACCATGTCGATTCCGGGAGCGTTTGCGCCGGTGGTGGACAAGGACCGCGTGCTAGTGGACGGCGGGCTGTTGAACAACCTGCCGACCGACGTGGTAAAGCAGATGGGCGCTGACATTGTGATTGCAGTGCATTTGGACACGAAGCCGGTGGAAGCAGCGGAAATCAGATCTCTCTTCACCGTGCTGCAACAATCTGTTCGCGTGGTGGTTGCCGAGAGCGAAATGCGCGGTCTTGCACAGGCGGACGCGGTGATTAGCGTGCCCCTTGCAGGATACAGCGCGACGGATTACAGAAAGAATGAAGCGATCATGCGGAAGGGTTACGAGACGGCCGACACGAAAGCGGAGTTGCTCGAAAAATTCGCGCTCAGCGATGCGGAATGGAAAGACTATGTGCGGGATCGCCAAGCCCGCAAGGAGACTCTGTCGCCTGTACCGCAGTTCATCAAAGTGGGAGGAGCGGATACCCAGCAACAGACGGAGAACATCGAGCATTACCTGGCGCCCTTGGCTGGGAAACCGTTGGATACGGACAAGCTCGATCGCGCATTGACACGACTCGCGGGCGTGGGCAGGTATGACGCGGTGGGATACCGGATTACGGAACGCGACGGCCAACAAGGGCTGCTCGTTCAGGTGAGCGAAAAAAATTATGCGCCGCCCACGATTCAGCCGGCATTTGAGGTCGATGGATCAGAAAGCGAATAAGTGAGCTTCACGATGGGCGCGCGGTTGACGTTCTTGGATGTGGCGGGATTCCGCTCTGAATGGCGCACGGATTTTCTATTTGGAAATACATACGGCCTGGGAAGCGAGCTATACCGGCCGTTCACGCCGGTGAGCAAGTGGTTTTTCGCTCCACACGGCACGGCGAGCACGCGGGTATTTCAGATTTATGAGAAGGGCAATCCGCTGTCGGATTACAAACGGGGCCAAGCTGACATCGGTATGGACGTGGGCTACGGATTCAACCGCTTCAGTGAATTGCGTGTCGGCTATGAGGTGGGTTATCTCGATACAAACCTACGGCTGGGCACCCCGGTATTTAGTTCGGTGAACGGGCGCACGGGCGCCTCAAAACTGCATTACATTTTCGATCATACGGATAGCCCGGTCATTCCGCGAAGCGGTGTCCGCTCCGAAACGACTTTTCGGTGGTTTGATACGAGCCCGGGCGCGAGCAGCGCTTTTCCTTCTCTCCAGGCAAATATTGAATATTTTCAACCGGTTTCGGCGCTGGGCTCGGTGTTCGTCGAAGGCCAGGGAGGGACGACGTTTGGGTTTAATAACACGGGGATTCCGCAATTCTTTCTGGGCGGCCCGCTGACACTCAGCGCTTACGGTTTGAATGAGCTACAAGGAGATCAATTTTACTTGTTCCGAGCTGGCTATCTGCACGACCTGTGGATCTTGCCGCCGCTGGTGGGAAAAAGAGTGTTTGTGATCGGTTCCTACGAATTCGCAAAAATGTACGGCGCTACCAATGAAAGCAAATTCCCAAATGATGTTGCTGCCGGTATCCTCGCAGAAACGGTGATCGGCCCGCTATTTGTGGGGGGAAGCGTAGGAGATACGGGCCATCACAAATGGTTCTTCCAACTTGGGCGAGTGTTCTGAGAGGTCAGGGATTAGCTGGATGGCTCAGGATGCAGCCCTACCCGCCGAGCACTAGGCGTAAGGCCGGTCTCGATGGTATTAGCGGGAATCGGGTCAAATAGCTCGCAACTGTGCAAAATGGGGCGGTATAAGTCCCATCTCGGTATCAGAATGAGCCCATGCGGCATAAGAGATCAAAGAAAGAACTTCTCGATGCAACACGCGCCAGCGTTAAAAGAGAAATGGCGAGGCCGCGGATGGCCAAATCGGCGAGAATGATGCAGCGGGATCTGGCTACAGTCAGAATACCAAAACAGGCAAATGCCAGCTTTGGAAGAACGGTCGCCAAGATCATCCCGTCTCGAAGTCGCAAACAACCGGAAAAGTCATAGATTAGATAATCGCGACAAAGCGGCCTCGGCTGAAGAGGTGCGAAAATGCCCGACCAAGAATGGGTGAAGACCCTCGCGGACAACCGAAAAGTGAAATTCATCTACCAGGAACTGCCAGAAGACGGGGCGTTTATTACCGCGCAGATTGCAGGCAATGAAGTGGTCTATTCGATCGTATTGACTAAAGTAAGAAATCCGCTTAGTCGTGAAGACGTTGAAAATCGTTTCCATGCGGAGCTTTCTAAAAAGTAGCCGCACTTGCTTGACTACGCCCTGGCGAAGAAACCGACTCAAGCAGCTACGGTGGCAATCAGGAACGAACAAGTTGACTAGAGTTGAATGATTGGGATATATCTGGGGTGGTGGTGTCTATATGCGGGCATCCACAGCCTCCCGGAAGAGCAAAACCAAAACAAAACCAAGGGCGAAGCATGCTTTCGATGCCCAGGCTTTTCTCGATTCCGCCGGTGTGGCGAGAAAAGTTAAGGAGTTCAAGCGAACAGAGGTCATCTACGCGCAAGGCAATGCAGCCGAGAGTGTGATCTATTTGCAGAGTGGCGGCGTGAAACTAACCGTCGTTAATGAAGTCGGCAAAGAAGCGGTCGTGGCTATCCTGGGGCCGGGTGATTTTTTCGGGGAAGGCTGCCTGGCAGGCCAGTCCTTTCGCTTTGGAACGGCTGCCGCAATTACGCCCACAACAGTGCTCGTCATCGAGAAGTGCGAAATGTTCAAGGTGCTTCACGAAGAGCATGATCTCTCCGACCGATTCATCCGGTTCATGCTGGCGCGGAACATTCGAATCGAAGAGGACCTGGTCGATCAACTGTTCAACTCGAGCGAGAAGCGGCTGGCCCGTACTCTTCTATTGCTTGCGCGTTACGGCAAAGAAGACCAACCCCACGGTTTGCTCCCTAAAGTGTCGCAGGAATTGCTGGCGGAGATGATTGGCACGACGCGGTCACGGGTGAATTTCTTCATGAACAAATTCCGAAGGCTGGGCTTCATCAAGTACAACGGCGGCTTGCAGATTAACACTTCTCTCCTAAGCGTCGTGCTGCACGAGTAAGCCAACTTCCGGGCGTAGGTTGGTTTGCGAATACTCAACTTATTCATTCCAAAATATCGAGAATGGAGTTGCCGGATTGGCGTCTGACAGTTGCCTACATGCCAAGCCGGCAAGATACTGACTAAGTTCAAAAAGCACAGACGCGGGGGCATGGTAGCCGGCGCATTGTTCTTGTCACAAGTCGGTGCAAGCAAGGCCGACATCGATTGATTCTTCGCAGAGCACAATATTCTCTTGAACATCACTGCCTTTCAGCAGGCTATTCTCTTGAATTTCAGCAGGTTAGGCTAGGAACGTCACAAATATGGAGGCACGTATCTTGAGAAAAGCGCTACGCACGCTGACGGTTCTGTCCGCCATATTCGTTCTGGTCCATTGCGGACAACTTACGCAGGCGCAAGACGCGAAGAAGTTAAAAATAGGTTTCTCCATTGAGGCGATGAAGGGAGAGCGCTGGCAGACGGACCTGAATGCCTTTGAGTCGCGAGCTAAGGAGTTAGGGGCTGAGGTGATCTCCGGCGACGCCGGCGGAGACGATGATCTTCAGTTCAAGCAAGTGCAGGACATGATCAAAGCGGGTATCAAAGTTCTGGTTTTACTGCCGCACGACAACGCGAAGGCCAGCCGGATGGTGGACGCCGCGAAGGCCGCCAATGTGAAGGTCATCAGCTACGATCGCCTGGTCCTGAACAGCGATGTCGACCTATATGTGAGTTTTGACCGCCATGAGATCGGTTGGATGCAGGCGGAATTTCTCGTCAAACATGCCCCAAAAGGAAATTACGTGCTGATCGCGGGTTCTCCAAATGACGAAGGCGCCAAAACTTTGCACGACGCGCAAATGAAGGTTTTGCAGCCCTATATTGATCGCGGTGATATCAAGGTGATAGCCGATGGATATACCAAGGACTGGCTGCCTTCCGACGCGTATCTTTTTATGCTGAAGGCTATCGATTCCGCCCGGGGCGATATCGCGGCCGTTCTAGCTTCCAACGACGGTTTGGCGGGAGGTGCGATTCAGGCGCTCCGCGAACATAAACTGGCCGGCAAGGTATTGGTTTCTGGGCAAGACGCGGATCTAGCGGCGGTTATCTGCATTGCCCAGGGCGTGCAAAGCATGACCGTCTACAAGCCGATTGCAAATGAAGCTGGCGTCACTGCAGAGGAAGCCGTTCGCTTAGCGAAGGGCGAAAAAACGCGCGCGAACAAGACCGTCAACAATGGCAAGGGCGAAGTGCCTGCCATCCTGCTCAAACCCATTATCGTGACAAGGGACAATATTAAGAGCACGGTCGTCCAAGACGGATTCCAGACGTTGAAGAGCATCAACCAGGCGTTGTCTCCGGACCAGCAAATCAAATAAGGCAGTTTCCTCGGATAAACGCAGTCATCGAAAATCTATTACGTTGCTAGTTTCTGCGTTCCTTGTGGCGAACGTGGGAACTCTCATACAATTAGTGTGCGTGGGCTGCCGGTACGGATGCGCGCCATGCCATCACGCCGGAGAAGGTTATGCTCAAAACTATGAGTGCTTTTATTGCCTTTGGCGCCATGGCGCTAGGCGCCATTTACACTCCAGCTACGGCCGCTGACGAGAAATTTGGGCCGTCGAACCCGTTTTATGCGCCGAGCACGCTGCCGTTCCACGCTCCGCCCTTCGACAAAATCAAGGATGAAGACTATCAGCCGGCCATCGAGGCAGGCATGGCCGAGCAGCTCGCCGAGATTCAGGCAATTGCAGACAATCCGGCGGCACCGACCTTTGGAAATACGCTCGTAGCCATGGAGAAGACGGGTCAACTCTTGCAGCGCGCGCTGGCTGCGTTCGGAGGGGTCACCGCTGCGAATACGAATCCCGCGCTGCAAAAAGTGCAAGCCGATGTGGCGCCGAAACTGGCCGCGCACCAGGACGCCATCAGCTTGAACGCGAAGCTTTTTGCGCGCGTAGCTGCCGTCTACAAGCAGCGCGAATCGCTCAAGCTCGATCCTGAATCGCAGAGGCTTTTGCAATTTGACTACGACAATTTCGTCCGCGCTGGCGCAAACCTTTCGGATACCGACAAAACCGAGCTAAAGAAATTGAATGAGCAGATCGCCACGCTTGCGAATGACTTCTCGACGAAGCTCCTTGCAGCTACGAAAAACGGAGCTTTCGCGACGACGGATAGGAGTGCGCTTGCGGGCCTAAGCGACTCGCAAGTTGCCGCTGCGGCGGAGGCGGCCCAAGGCCGCAAGCAAGAAGGCTACGTGCTTCCGCTCCAGAACACGACGCAGCAGCCCGTGCTTGGCTCGCTCAGCGTCCGGGCTACACGCGAATCCGTTTTCGAAAAATCCTGGAACCGCGCCGAGCGCGGCGATGCCAACGACACACGCGATCTTATCTCGCATTTGGCTCAACTGCGAGCACGGCGCGCGCAACTGCTCGGGTATCCCAACCACGCGGCCTGGAAGCTGGGCGACCAAATGGCCAAGACTCCAGAAGCCGCCTTGAAGTTCATGGATGCGCTGGTGCCAGGAGCAACGGCTCGGGCAGCGCGCGAGGGCAAAGATATTCAGGACGTCATCGATGCGCAGAAGGGCGGCTTCAAACTTCAGCCGTGGGACTGGGACTTCTACGCCGAACAGGTGCGCAAGGCGAAATACGATTTGAACGACGCGGAGGTCAAACCTTATTTCGAGCTAAACAATGTGCTCGAAAATGGCGTCTTCTACGCCGCCCATCAGCTCTACGGAATCACTTTTAAAGAACGCAGAGATATCCCGGTCTATCAGGCGGATGTTCGCGTCTTCGAAGTGTCAGATGTGGACGGCAAGCCGCTGGCGCTTTTCTATTGCGACTATTTCAAGCGCGATAACAAGAACGGCGGCGCCTGGATGGATGTTTTCATGGGCCAATCCAAGCTGCTGGGCACGCTGCCGGTGGTCTATAACGTGGCAAATCTGCCGAAGCCCGCGCCGGGAGAACCTGCGCTCATCAGCTTTACTGACGTTACCACCATGTTCCATGAGTTTGGCCACGCGCTGCACGGCATGTTCGCGAATACTGAATATCCGAGCATCTCGGGCACAGCGACGGCGCGCGATTTCGTCGAGTTCCCTTCCCAATTCAATGAGCACTGGGCGCTCTATCCAGCGGTCTTTGACCATTACGCAAAGCACTACAAGACGAATGAGCCCATGCCGGCCGCGTTGGTCGCCAAGATTCGAAAAGCAGCGACCTTCAATCAGGGATATATGTTGACGGAACTGGTCGCGGCCGCTGAACTCGACATGCAGTGGCACATGCTTCCGGCGAGCGCACCGCTACAGCAGCCGGACGTGTTCGAGAAGCAAGCGCTTGAGAAGACGCATCTACTGATCGCAACCGTGCCGCCGCGCTACCGCTCCAGCTATTTCAGCCACATCTGGGCGCTGGATTATTCCGCTGGCTACTACGCCTATCTCTGGGCAGAGATGCTGGATGATGATGCGTACCAATGGTTTGAAGACAATGGCGGGCTAACGCGCGCCAACGGCGACCGCTTCCGGCGAATGGTGCTCTCGCGCGGTAACACCGAAGACTTAGCCAAGATGTATGCGGCCTGGCGCGGCAAAGATCCGAGCGTCGAGCCGATGCTGAAGTATCGTGGCTTGCAGGAATCGACGCACTAAATTGTGGTAGCTGTCAGTTTCCGGATTACCGCATCGATCTGAAATTGGCGCCTCGCACCCAATATCGATTTGTGCGGCCTTTTCTTAGCCATTAATGACAACGCACTTCACACGGGGTATCGTACTCTTCGTGGTTCGCATCTCAACTGCGCTTGCCTTTGCGGTCGTGGCTATTACCGCTTCGGCGCAGAACTCGCCCCAGGCTCCGCCAATTCGTGTCTCGACTCACCTAGTTCAGATTGGCGTTATCGTGCACGACCACAACGGAGCTGTTGGAGATCTCACAAAAGAAGATTTTGCTGTCTTTGACGATAGTAGGAATCTGGGAAATTTCACATCTCCGACAAGCGCAGATCGACACCCGGATTCAAATCGAAGAATGTACCTTTGCTTCCTTCGTTATGGATGACAACATACCTCGCGTCGAGTATTGTGCTCTTCATGTCGCGAATCTTAACTTCCCTTTCGTTACTTTCGTTCGGTCTGGCCGCGATCGCCGTTTCAGCTCGAGACGTGCCGCAAGGGTCTTCGATTAGCGTATCGACTCGGCTGGTCGAGGTAGGCGTCATCGCGCGTGACAAGAACGGCCCGGTCACGGATTTGACGATAAACGATTTCGTTGTCCTCGACCGAGGGAAACCCCAGAAAATCAGCGTTTTCTCTGTCGAATCCAGCGAGTCTGCGGCGCAGCCTAGGCAGCCGTTGCCGCAAAACACGTTCTCCGATGTTCCTCAATACGGCGCCAGCACACCTAGAAGCGTCACCATTGTGCTGCTCGACAATTTGAACACTCTATACGGTTCAGCGCCGACCATATTCGAGGACACGCCATACTGGATGGAGGATCACGCCCTCGCTAATGCCACGGCGCATTTGCTGGAATACCTTAGGAGTCTGGGTCAACAGGACCGCGTGGCTCTGTATGGCCTGAGCGACTCCCTACACGTGCTGTGCGATTTCACGAGCGATCGTAGCCGGCTTATTTCCATTGTCGAAAACTACGACCCTCGTTCCCGGACCAACCGCGAGATCGTCGAGCCGGGTAAGACTCGTTTGCCTCAACAGGTGGGAGGCTTGATAGCGCCGCCGTTCGACGCGGCAAGTATGGAACATGCGGAGAACGCAAACGCAGTGCGAGCCGCGGCCACTCTAGCAGCACTCAAAGCCATCGCCGATCACGTGGCGAACATTCCAGGCCGCAAGAATCTCGTATGGCTCTCCGCTAATCTTCCGTTCTCCGCCGAGGCGATGGCAGCCATCTTGAGCCCTGCGCAGATCGTAGCTTATCCGGTGGATGGCCGCGGCTTGCTTCCGCGCTCCGCTATGTTCGGATCAGGTGGGGTCGATTCTGCACAGCCGAATCTGCCTGCGGAGGTTCGCGACGCTCTCAACGAAACCCCCGCGCGCCCCTCGCAACCTTCAGGCATCGATACTATGCAACGGCTCGCGGACCTAACCGGCGGACGGGCCTTCGTCAACACCAATGATCTTACCGGGGCGATCCGCGAGGCCGTAGCGGATGGCACCGTTCTCTATTCGCTGGGTTTCTACATGGATGCGCACTCCGCCGATGGAAAGTTTCATGAACTTAAGGTGCAGGTGAAACGCGAGGGGCTGACTATTCGTTATCCGAAGGGGTACCTCGCCGCCAAAGATACCCCTCCCACGAAGGACCACAATTGGAAGACGGTGGTAACGGCGGTGCAAAGCCCGATCGAATCATCCGTAATTCCGTTGCAGGCAAAGGTGAATCGGGTAGACCAACCGCTGCCGAACTCTTTGAAGCTTTTGTGCTCGATCGACATCCACAATCTTCGACTCGTGCAGAACGGAGATTTGCACAAAGGAGCCGTCAGTGTGTACGTCATTCAACAGGACGGCGCCGGCAAAGTGCTTAGCCAATGGACCAAGACTTACGACCTCCAACTCTCTGAGAAACAGTACGCGAGTCTTCTAAAATCGGGCATGCCCTTCGGTCAGGACGTACAGCTCAAGGCGGGCCTCACGACGTTGCGGGTATTGGTCGAAGACCCCGCCACCGCGGAGATCGGCAGCCTGATCATTCCGTTGTCGCAGGTAAAGTAGCTAACTAAATTGCTTCACAATGTCGCGAACCGGCAGGATGGGTGTAAACTTGTGATATTTTGGGGGCGAGAGGGAAGTTGGGATGAAGCGGATTGCTATCTTCGCATTGCTGATCTGTCTGAATGTTGCTTGGTCGATGCTGGCCAGAGCGCAGAGTCCGGGTGTCGCGGAATATGCGCGTAATTCGCGGGAATTCGATAGGAAGTCCGCGAAGGCGGAGAACAAGAGGTTGAAGAAGGCCTCCAAGAAACAACGAAAAACAATGAAGAAGTCCTCGAAGTCCCAGCGAAAGGCAGCCAAGAAAGCGAATCACCACGCCACATAGCCGATCGCATTTGGTGCAGCGCGAGTGGATCCTCTGACGCTTTGAGATACGAATAGGCCTTGCAACATATACCGCGCTGCTCCGAGTGTTATCGTTCTGCAGCGAGACGTTCATTCGAGCGTAACAAATCTTCCATATAAAGCTGGCTGACACGCCAGCACACATACCCGCAGGCTGGCTCTCGAGTCGAGAATCTATAGGAGAGTTATGTCCGCAACAGCGACTGCACCAGCTACGCCCCAAGTTCCGCATGCACTGGCAGAAAAACTGAACAGGAAGCCCGGCCGAATCGGAATGCTGGCGTTCGGCGTGGTGCTGATTGTAGGCGTGATTTTTATCGGCTATAGCCTTTCGCGCGACCTTGCTGGGTTAGAGCTGGGTTCAGCGCTGCCTTACATCCTATTGGGCACGGCGCTCTTAGTGGCACTGGGATTCGAGTTTGTAAACGGATTTCACGACACGGCAAACGCCGTGGCGACTGTGATTTACACGCATTCGATGGAGCCACACATTGCCGTGGTATGGAGCGGGTTCTGGAATTTCGCGGGCGTCGTGACTTCGTCGGGCGTAGTGGCGTTCACAATCATCTCCCTGTTACCGGTGGAATTGATTTTACAGGTGGGTAGCGGCGCGGGATTTGCAATGGTTTTTGCGCTGCTTGTGGCGGCGATTCTCTGGAACTTGGGAACATGGGCGCTAGGGCTGCCGGCTTCGAGTTCGCATACGCTGATTGGGTCGGTCATAGGCGTGGGCATTGCGAATCAGCTGATGCAAGGACGCACTGGCACGAGCGGCGTGGACTGGGCACAAGCGATTGGCATCGGAAAGTCGCTGCTTCTCTCGCCAGTGTTCGGGTTCATTCTCGCATCCCTGCTGTTCCTCTTCATGAAGGCGATCATCAAAGACAAGCGTTTGTATGAAGCGCCTAAGGGAGCGGAGCCTCCTCCATTTTGGATTCGCGCCATGCTCGTCTTTACTTGCACGGGCGTGAGCTTTTTCCACGGTTCGAATGACGGGCAAAAGGGTATGGGCTTGATCATGCTCATCCTGATCGGCACGGTGCCAACGACGTACGCGCTGAACCACGCGGTGACGGCGCAGCAGTCGCAGGACTTCATTGCCGTATCGGCGCAAACCGCGGACACGCTGAATAAATACGTGCAGAGCAGTGCAGCGATTGGAGATCCGCGCGAAGACGTGACGGAGTACATTCGAACAAAACAGTTCAAGCCGAACACGATGCTGGCGTTGCGCGAGCTCGTGAACGGCGTCGGGACGGAAATGGCGATCTTCAAGGAGCTGTCGAAGGTGCCGCACGGACAAGTGCGTAACTTCCGGAATGATATGTATCTGGTCAGCGAGGCCATACGGCTGATGCTGAAGTCCGGGAAACCGGAAATCGCCGCGGGCGATGCCGCGGTGCTGAAGAATTACAAGACCCACATCGACAGGGCCACGCGATTTATTCCGCTGTGGGTCAAAGTTGCGGTGGCGCTGGCGTTAGGCCTCGGCACCATGGTTGGATGGAAGCGCATCGTGGTCACCGTCGGCGAGAAGATCGGGAAGAACCATCTGACGTACGCGCAGGGAGCGGCTGCGGAAATCACCGCGATGGCGACAATCGGTGCGGCGGACGGCTTGGGCTTGCCGGTCAGTACAACGCACGTTTTATCGTCCGGCGTGGCGGGAACGATGATGGCGAATCATTCGGGGCTACAGTGGTCGACGGTGCGGAACTTGCTCCTGGCCTGGGTTCTGACGCTCCCCGCTGCGATGACGCTGTCGGGATTCCTGTTCTTTGCGTTCCGCAAAATATTTTAGTTCAAATAAAAAAATCTCTTCAAGACAGAATCTGCGTCAGGTAGCACAGGCACTCCTGCCTGTGCGGGGTTTGTCGAGTATCGCCCGTCGCCAAGTCGAAAAACAAAAAACGCACAGCCAAGAGTGGCTGTGCTACCTCAAAGAGAATTCTTCTTCGCGGAACGAACGGGTGCGATTCACGGGCATATAATCTCAATGGCCGATGTTTGCCCCCCGCGGAGGATTTATGAACGCAACTACTGCTCTTGCTAACCACGATCTGTGGCCGGAACTTCCCCTTGAAGCTTGGCAGGACACCTTAAGCACGCTGCACATGTGGACGCAAATCGTGGGCAAAGTGCGCCTGGCGTTGAGCCCGAATATCAATCATTGGTGGGGCGTGCCGCTCTACGTGAATGCCATGGGGCTGACCACCTCGCCCATCCCCTACGGTGGCGGAAACTTCGAGGTTCAGTTCGATTTCATCCATCACCAACTCGTCATTCGAACCAGCAACGACGGGATCCTTGCGCTGGTCCTTGCGCCGCGCTCCGTCGCGGATTTTTATCGGGAATTCATGAGCGCTTTGTCTTCCCTTGGAATCGCGGTAAAAATCTGGAAGATGCCGGTCGAGATTCCCGACCCGATTCCGTTTGATCAAGACACCAAGCACGCCTCGTACGATCCCGAATACGTCAACCGCTTCTGGCGCATTCTGGTGAGCTGCGGAACAGTGTTCAAAGAATTTCGTGCGGGGTTCATTGGAAAAGCCAGTCCGGTTCATTTTTTCTGGGGGAGCTTCGATCTGGCGGCCACGCGCTTCTCTGGCCGGCGGGCTCCGGAGCGGCCAGGGGCGGATCCTATCACGCGGGAAGCGTATTCGCACGAAGTGATCAGCGCCGGATTTTGGCCGGGCGGCGGCGACGTCAAAGGTGCCGCGTTTTACGCCTATGCTGCACCGGAACCAGCCGAATTTCCGCAGCACCCCGTTCGCCCGGCAGAGGCTTTCTATCATCCGCAGCTGAAGGAATTTATTTTGATGTACGACGACGTGCGACGCGCCGCTTCGCCGAGAGTATCCTTGCTCGCCTTCTTGCAAAGCACGTATGATGCGGGCGCAGACCTCGCCAAATGGAACCGCAAGGAACTCGAGCGCACAGCCGGCTAGGAAGCGATTTCCGGGACGGCTGGTTCGGGCGCCGCCGCGCGAGTCTCCGGGAACAGCCGGCGCGCGCGAAGCGAGCCGACGAGCAGGGCGAGATTGGTGATCAGAATGACCGCAAACGCCAGCGATGGAAGAAACTCAAACTCCAGCCCGCGGGCTTCCACAATTTCAATGCCGAGCACAGCGGTAATGAGGCCGCGAGGCAGAAACCAGACCATCAGCTCGCGCTCGTGAGACGTAAAGGTGCTCCACGCAAAGCGTCCGGTCTGTACGGAGAGCCAGCGCGCGATCAAGAGCGCTCCAAAACAGCCGAACGCCAAGACAGCGTGCTTGCGCAACCCGTCGAATTCAACCAGCGCGCCGAGCAGCACAAAGAAAAATGTGCGAATCAGGAATGCCAGCTCGCCGTGAAACGTGAGCATCTGCCCGTGATGTTTCGCCAGCGAGCCGCGATGCTCTTGCTTAACGGGCGTCTCGGAAAACCAATCGCCGGTCTCGGAGGCGTCGCCAAGCTGGAAGCGCCTTTGCGCTGCCGGATAGTTAGAGAGCGTCAGGCCGAAGACTAGGACAGCGACGAGTTCATTGCCATGCACGGCGTGAACGCCGGAATAAATCAGCAAAACCACGCCAAAGGTCAGCACGTGCCAGAAGCGCTCCTCGGAAAGGAGCGGCAGAAGATAGGACCACAGTGCGCCGAGGAGTACACCCGATGCCACGGCAAGTATGACGCTCGCAAAAAGAGTCCAGGCGATGAATTTCGCCGAAGCGCTGCCGCCTGCCGCGATATCGAGAAGAGTGGTGACCGCCAGGACGGCGAGGGCGTCGCCGAACGTGGCTTCCACAAGCAGCGTGACTTTCACTTCGCGCCGCAGATTCACTTGCTGCAGAACCGGAAGAATGATCGAGCTGCTGATGCAACCGAGCGCCGCTCCCACGAGGAGTGAAGAAATCCATGCGAAATGAAGCGCGTGACGGCAAACGAGCGCGGCTCCCACCGCGCTGAGCACGTAGCTGAATACGGCGAGAAACAAGCCGCCGCCGAAGTGGCTGACTATTTCGCGGAGCTTGAGATCGAGGCCTCCTTCAAAAAGGATGAGAATCAACGCGAGAGAACCAAAGCCCTGCGTGGCGCCGCGAAAAACATCTGGATTCACCCAATGCAATACGGGGCCGATGACCACACCCGTGGCCATGAGGATAATGACGTCCGGTACGCCCGTGAAGCGCACCAGCCGATTGGCAACGAACGCCAGAACGAGCAGTCCACCGAGCAGCGCGAAGAAGAAATTCAAGTTCATAGAAATATCCGGCATGCCCGGAGTGGAGAAATAGTCGCGGAAATACAGAATCGAAGCAAATGAATAATTGGATTGGACGAAACGTCGGCGCCGCTAGAGGAACGCGATTTGCGAGCGAGCTCAGAGTTAGTATCAGGATTAGTACCGGAATTAATACCGGGAAACGATAAAAAGGCCGGCGCCGATCGCGATAGCGTCCTCTAGAAGCGCGATGACAATATCGGGAACTTTGAGCGCTTTCACAAGGCCGGTGCGCCATTGATAGCCAGCGAATGCTCCTGCAATACCACCCGCAGCGCCGAGAATGGCGCCAGGTACTGGAGATTGTCCAGCAGATACGCCCACGCAAGCTCCGGAAAGCGCCCCGCAGATGAAGCGGGCGATCAATCCCACGGGCGCGGTGCGACTGGGCGTTGAGGGCAACTTGTCTGAGATCAGTTCGGCGATGGCAAGCACAGTGAATATGGCGACGGCAGCGGTCGATCCCATAAACGCGAGCCGCGTTCCGGCGAGATTCAGCCAGCCGCGATGCGCCGCCCACGCCGTCACCGCAGGCGCAGTCAACGACCGAATCCCCGACACAATGCCGATAGCAAACGCGAGAACGAAAACGAAAGCAGCGCTCATGCAAAGAGATGTATCCCCGATGCCAGTCAGTGTCAAGAAGTAAGAGAGAAATGCGGCAGCAACCAGAACTGTTTTTTCGAGAGTAGAAAACAGGCGTTTTTATTATTGAGCAAAAGAAAAAACAGGAACATCTTGACTTTCGCTTTTTGTTCGCCTATAGTGCGAGGCGGTAGAGGAAACGGGAAACGGGTGGCGTTCAGTTCCATTGCCTCTTTGGCTCTCACGAACTGGGCGCCGCCCGTTGAAAATTCCGAGCCCTAAGCGGGGTGAGGGGTCACTTCTAAAGAGCGATCCCTCGACTCCCGAGAAGATTGTACTCGGTTCGTTTCCTTGTATTCACTGCTGTGTAGTCACAGTCAACAGGAGCCGTTATGGACGTCTGTATCGAAAACGTATTCCCCGCAGTGGCGATGCCGTTCAATCCTTTTCACGAAGACGCGCGCGAAGAAAAAGGCCATGGAGCTGACGCTTCGCGCCCGAAGGCGATTCCAAATATTGTCCATGTAGATGTGGACGCCTTTTTTGCGTCGGTCGAGCAAGTGCTTGATCCTAAGCTGCGCGGCAAGCCAGTACTCGTTGGCCGGGGCGTGGTGGCGTCGGCGAGCTATGAAGCGAAAATATGCGGCGTGAAAACCGCTATGCTGTTTCGCGATGCGCTGCGCATTTGCCCCAAAGCGATTGTCGTGCCGGGCCAGTACGAACACTATGCCGATTTTGCGGAGCGCGTGCGGCGCATTCTCGAAACGTACACGCCCGCGGTCGAGACGGCGGCGCTCGACGATTTTTATCTGGATTTCGCGGGGACGGAGCGGCTGTACCCCAATTACGAAGCCGCTCTGCGGCGCGTGCAGTCGGACGTGCTGGAGCAAACAGGACTAAGCGTGAGCGTAGGCGCGGCGCGGACAAGAGTAGTAGCGTCGATCGCCTCGCGGCTCGAACGTCCACGCGGCTTCCGCATGATTGCGCCGGGCACGGAAGAAGATTTTTTGACCCCACTGCCGGTCGAGAAGCTCCACGGGATCGGCCATGTCCACGCAGGGATACTGGCGGAGCGCGGAATCGCTACGATCGGAGAGCTGCGTCATGTGCCGCGAGCTGCTCTGGAGGCAGCGTTTGGCGAAGTGATTGGAGGACAAATCTGGGAGCGAGCTCGTGGGCTCGACGGGCGCGAAGTAATGCTGCCTTCGACACCGAAATCAGTCTCACGTGAAACAACTATTGAAGGCGGAACAATCGACACGGAATTTCTCGGCGGCCTCATCGAATATTTGAGCGAGCGCATCGGCTCTACGCTGCGCGAATACGGACGGCAAGCACGAACGATTGGCCTGCGCATCCGCTACGTAGACCATTTTTCAGCGCATCGAACAGTTCGCTTGGCGCGCCCATCCAATGACGAACGCGAACTACTCGCGGAAGCCAAAGATCTTTTTGAGAAATTATTCACGCGGCGCGTAGCCGTGCGGCTGATCGGCGTGAACGTGACCAATCTCGAAGCCGACCGTCGCCAACACGAACTCTTCGACAAAGATGCAAACCGCCGCTGGTATTTAAATCGCGGTCTCGATTCCGTCCGCGGCCGCTACGGCTGGAACGCCGTCTTCTACGGCAACGGCCTCGAGCTCCGCGAGCATTACGCCACCAAGCCCGGCGGCCTGGTCCTCTCCACGCCCTGCTTATCGCGGTGAAGTTTTGGACGTTATACTTGTAGGGGCGCAGCATGCTGCGCCCCTACAAAAAACCATCTAAACGTTGCTGAATTTCCCTTCCCGTTCCCTACCCTGATTTGACGATACAAAACGTCCGCCTTGCGGCGGACATCGGCTTCTTCTCTCCCGGATCGGGGCACTCGTGTTCGTACATTTGCACTGTCACAGCCACTATTCGTTTTTGCGGGGGGTAGCGTCTCCCGAGCAAATTATCGCGGCGGCGGTGGAGCAGAAAATGTCCGCCGTGGCGCTGACGGACACGAATGGGCTGTACGCGGCTGTGCCGTTTTATCAAGCGGCGACAGCGGCGGGAATCAAGCCGATTGTGGGAGTGGTGATCGACGTCGAATTTCGCGTTTCGCATTTCGAAGCTCAAAACTCGAAAAACGAAACTCGAAATTCGCGGAGTGTGGCGATGGTGCTGCTCGCGGCGGATATGGAAGGCTACAGCAACCTATGTCAGTTGGTGACGCTACGGCACTTGGGAACGACCGAACTGGCGAAAAATGATTTGGAGGAGTGCGAAGGACGACCGGTAACACTGGAAGAATTGGCGAAGCATTCGAGAGGTGTTATAGCGCTGTGTCCATTGCCACCACGAATGCGCGACGCAGATGACCGTAGAGGCACCGCACGCCGTGCCCGTCCGGAGATTGACGCGCCGATCAAGACGCGCGTGACATGCAAGACGGATACGGCGCGGCTCAAAGATATTTTTGGCGACCGGCTGTGGATCGAGGTGCAGCATTTGTCTCCCGGCGACGGGCGAGTGCTGCGCGAGGCAGGGCGAATCGGGCACGAACTCGGCGTGCCGCTGGTGGCGACGAATAATGTTTATTTTCTGCGGCCGGAAGAGCATTTGCATCATCGCGCGGTGAATGCGGTGCGCACCGGCGGTTTGCTGACGACCATCGCGGCTCCGGATATCACCACCAGCGAAGCGTGGTTCAAGCCGGCGGCGGAAATGCAAAAGCTCTTCCCGGACCATCCAGAATTGCTGCGCGCCACTCTCGACATTGCGGATCGCTGCAATCTGGAGCTCACGCTGAACGAGACCATCTTCCCGGAATTTCCCGTGCCAAAGGATGAGTCCGCGTTTTCGTATTTGTGGAAGCAGTGTTTTGCCGGCGCACAGAAACGCTACCGCCCGCTGCGGCCTGAAGTGCTCTCGCGATTGACGCACGAATTGAGTGTGATCGAAAAGCTGCATCTTGCACCGTATTTTTTACTGGTGTGGGAAATCGTCGAAGAGGCCAAGCGGCGCGGAATTCCGGCGGTGGCGCGCGGCTCCGCGGCGAGCTCGATGGTGACGTATTGTCTGGGAATTTCCTGTGTGTGCCCGCTGCGCTGGGGTTTGTATTTTGAAAGATTTTTGAACGAGCAACGCGGCGATTGTCCGGATATCGATATCGACATTTGCGGTGCGCGTCGCGATGAATTGCTCGACTATGTTTACGAGCGCTGGGGCGAAGAGCATGTGGCGATGATCGGAAGTTTTGTGACCATGCACGCACGGCTGGCCATCCGCGAAATCGCCAAAGTGTTTGGCGTGCCTCCGGGCGAAGTGAACCATTTTACGAAGCGGCTGCCGCACCGGCCGGTACGTGAGATTTTGCAGGCGATTCGCGATTTGCCGGAATGCCGCAGCCTTCCTGTAGACGAAGAACCGTGGAAAACGATTCTGCAAGTGGCGTTGCGACTCGACGACGCGCCGCGCCACATGGGTATTCATCCTTGCGGGACGGTTATTTCCGCGCGGCCGCTGACCTGGCTGACGCCGCTAGAGCGCGCGACGAAAGGAATTGTCGTAACGCAATACGACATGAACGCGATCGAAGCGCTCGGGTTGATCAAGATGGATTTGCTGGGACAGCGCGGATTTACGACGATGTCGCTGGCGCTGGACAACATCGAGAAGGAAGCGGAGGAGGCAGAGGAAATAAAGAAGGTAGAAGAAAAGAAAAGCAAGAGCACGGACAAGAGTGTCTGTGCTACCACGGCGAGCGTTGCGCCGGATGGCATGACGCCTTGCCCGAAAGCGCGCGAGATTGATTTTGATGCGATACCGGAAAACGATCCGGCGACGTGCGACGTAATTGCCGCGGGAAGAACAATGGGCGTGTTTCAGATCGAGTCGCCGGCTATGCGTGGATTGCTGCGAATGATGAAGGCACGGACACTGGAGGAGATGGCACAGGCATTGGCGCTGATCCGGCCGGGCGCGGCGGAGTATGGATCCAAAGAATTGTTTATAAAACGGCTGCGCGGAGAGGAAGTAGTCGAATATCCGCATCCCGCGCTCCAACCAATTCTGAAAGACACGCTTGGTGTATGTATTTTCCAGGAGCAGGTGATGCAGATCGCGCAGGTGGCCGGGGAAATGTCGTTAGCCGAAGCCGATATCATGCGGCGGTCGTCGGCAAAATTCTCTGGGCGCCGTGACCTCGACCCATTGCGCGCAAAGTTCCATCTGGCCTCAGGAATGATGGGACTGACTGACAAACAGCGCGAAGAAACTTGGATGATGGTGGAAAAATTTGCAGGGTTCGGTTTTTGCAAAGCGCATGCGGCGACCTACGCAGACATTTCGTACCGCATGGCGTATTTGAAGACACATCATCCGGCGGAGTTTCTGGCGGCGATGTGCAGCGCGGGAGCGGGATTTTATCACGTATCGGCGTATGTGGAAGAGGCGAAGCGCTTGGGAATTGAGGTGCGGCTGCCTTCGGTGAATCACTCGCGAATGGAATACACGGCGGAGGCAGAGTACACAGCGGCGAAGACTCGACGGGCGGGAAAGAGGCGACAGGCAGGAATGCCTGTCCCACTTTCGCTTGCGGATGCACAACGCGCACTGCGCATCGGGCTGATGCAGGTGAAAGGGTTGCGCGTGGAGACGATGACGGCAATTGTGCGTGCGCGCGATGAAAATGGGGCGTTTCGTTCACTCGAGGATTTTTTGCGGCGCGTACTGGTGGAGAAAGATGAGATCGAGGCATTGATCAAGTGCGGGGCGTTTGATGAAGTGGAGGGACGAACGGGTGAAGATGCATGTGGAATTTCCCGACCCGCGATGTTGTGGCGGTGGAATTTTTTGCAAGCGGGCGGCAAAAGCACACAGCTGCCTCAAAGCAAAGATGCACAGCCAAGATTGGCTGTGCCACCAAAAGCGCCAGAGACGTTGTTTGGTGATGCGAAAGCCGAGGATGCGATTGGGGCGGCGCTGGCGGGAATGCCGGTTGCTGCGTACACGCAAGAACAGCGGCTGAGATACGAGCGAGAGATTTTGGAGGTGTGCGTTAGCGGGCATCCTTTGGATTTTCTGCCGCGGAATGGCGAGGTGTGGAGCGACGAGCTGGATGGGTTGCGGGGGAAGCGCGTGACGCTGTGCGGGTGGGTGGTGACTTACCGGCATGTGGGGACGAAGAATTACCGGAACATGATGTTCGTGACATTGGAGGATCAGCGCGGATTGTATGAGGTGGTGCTTTTTCCGGATGCTTACGACCGCTATGGCGGGTTGGTGTTTGAAACGCGAGCGATGCGCGTGACGGGGCGTGTAGAAATAGGAGGGCAGATCAATGGGGAAAAAATGGAAGCGTTGAAAAAGTGACTGGTGTCTGGCAACTGGCAATACGTGCTTCGTGACCCGTGAAAAAACATTTACACAGAGGACTCGGAGAGCGCAGAGAGCACAGAGTAAAACAACGGCAAGAACGCCTAAGTGCGGAGCCACGGAGAATGCTATTTCTCACAAGAAAACCGAGTGCAACGGCAGGCACGACGGCCGCGGGTAACTCGACGGAGCCGGAAGCGGGACGGCCGGCAGGGACAGGCGAGGAGTGGCTGGGACGAAACCGGAGCGCGAAGCGGCGGCTTTGGGAGCGGCTGAATCCGCGGCATCGGAAGGAGCTTCGCGTGATCGCGGAGGCTTTGGCGATGCAGCAGACACATGCGAATCTGCCGGAGCCGCTGCGAGCGCGGTTGAGCGAGTCCATCGAACAAGTGGAGAGCTTGGCGCGGCGGATTGGGGCGCTGCTGGCAGAGGTAACACGGCGGACACCACCGCGCTCGTGAAGGTTGCGAGGGCGTGGCGGGCGACCGCATACTGAAAATATGGCTGTCCCCAAAATGCGCGGCTCCCTCTACGTTGCAGCTTTGGCTCTGTCCCGAAAGCGCGGCTCCGTATGTATTTCGGCGTTGGCCTTCCCCAAAAAGCGTGTATCCCTTTGTGTTGCGGCATTAACTGTGGCTCTATGCTTCGCGGTCACTTCGGCGCTGGCGGACGAGATCCGGTTGAAAGATGGCAAGAAGCTTTACGGCGTGATCGTGTCGTACGAAGACAACATGTTCAAAGTCAAAACGGACTTTGGGTATGTACTCGTGGAGAAAGACAAGATCGCGTCGATTGTTCCGTCAACTCCGGCCGGCGAGACGCCGAAAAATGACAAGGCGCCTGCAGCGAAGAAAGATTCGGCCACGGATGGGGCGCCGAAGGCAGAATCGGCCGTAGCGTCGTCAGCCGAGGGAACAACGCAGCCGACGAATGCCAGCGTGAAATCCGCGGACCCGGTGGCGGCCAAGCGCGAAAAAACAGCTCCGAAAATTACGAATGCCGCAGTGAAACCGGAAGTTCCGACGGCTACGAAGACGAATGCGGTGGCCCCTGCCATAACAGGAGCAACAGCTGCGCCGAATGGAAGCCTGGCGGCGTCCACAGCACAGCCCGCTGCTCCAAAAGAGCCGGAACCGCCAGCGATCCGCGAAGACGTTCGGGGCAATCTGTACACGAACTACACGCACGGCTTCAGAATGTACAAGGCGCCAAGTTGGACATTGATGGAAGATGCGCGAAAGGCGCTGCCGAATGCGGTCGTGGCATTGGGCACGCTCAACCAGTCAACTCTGCTGGTCATCGGCGACGAAGAGAGCAAAGCTGCGCTCGATCCGGCAGCGGCGACCGTCGAAAAACGCCTGAGCGAAATTTACGAAAATTACAAGAGAATCTCGCAACGGAAGACAGTGGTCGGCGGGCAGCCAGCCATTGAATATCACTACCGCGGGATGGCGGACGGCCACGATTGGTCCGGGACCTTGGTGGTGATCTCCCGAGGGACCGATGTGTTCACGGTGCTTGGGATGACCTACGCCGATAATGATCTCATTCAGATACAGGAAAATGTGATTTCGAGGTCGATTGCGAGTTTGGATTTTAATGTACATTGAGAAAAGTGGGTAGTGAATAGTGAGTAGTACGATCCGCTTGGCCCAGTCTTAGCTCGCAGCCTCCCCAAATTTTGTAATTTCTATGAGTTGGAAGAGCTTACATTTGAACCCGCAGGCCAGCGCGGGCACGGCGTGCCGTGCCCCTACGAATTTAGATGCGGCGGGCGGGGCGAGCCCCACCCCTACAATGAGGTTTCGGATTAGTCGGAAGCGGCGGTGGTGTCGGGGAATTTTTTGTGTTCGCGGATTACGGCGATTAGGGCTTGGGCAGAACGCGGGAGGCTGCGGTCGCGGCGATAGACTAGGCCGAGTTCGCGCCAGAGATCGACGCCTTCGACGTTCAGAAGCTTCACTTCGCCGGCTTTGACCTGGTCGCGGGCGAAGCTTTCGCTAATGAAGGAGACGCCAGCGTCGGCGGCTACGAAGCGCTTGATCATGCCGATACTGGGGAGCTCCATCGCGACGCGGAGGCGAGCGCGATAGGGGCGGAAGAGCTTGTCCAGCACCTGGCGGGTGAAGCCGGTGCGGGGGAAAATAAGAGGTTGTGCAGCAACCTCCTCGAGCGTGATCTTGGAGCGATGGGCCAGCGGATTGCGAGTGCTGACCATGAAACGCAGGCGATCGCGCGAGATGTGGTGAACTTTGAGAGTGGGCGATTTGATGGGCAGCGTCACGATGCCCACGTCTACGGAGCCATCTTCGACGCGCTGCAAGATTTTGTGGCTGAAATTGCGATAGATGCTGATGTGCACTTGCGGATAGCGGCGTTGAAAATCCGCGAACATGTCAGGAAGCAGATAGAGACAGGTGGCTTCGTTGGCGCCAAAAACGAGGGGACCTTGCACGACGTCGCCGCGGTCGGCAACGACCTGGATGGATTCATCGCGGAGGCGAAGAAGTCGCTCAGCGTACTCGAAAAGCACTTCGCCAGCGGGGGTCAGCTCGACGGATTTAGCGGAACGATCGAGAAGACGCGCGCGATAGGCTTGTTCGAGCTGGCGGATCTGCGCACTGACAGCGGACTGCGAGCGAAAAACTTTTTGCCCGGCGCGCGAGAAGCTTTTTAGCTTGGCAACGTAAACGAATGTGGCAAGTTGGTCGAAGTCCATGGGCAGGTGACTCGGCAATGATTATAGCGGAATGTCTCCGCTAAGTAACCGTAGAACAGCTCCTTTCAAGCTGGCAGAGAAGCTCGCGTTAACGTGGCGCTCTGCGGCGAACTGAAAATCACTTCCCGGCGCTTCAAACGAGCGAGCAGCGGCTCCCAGGTAGCTTCGAGAGTGCCCTGGAAATGCAGCGGCTGGACACGTAAAAACGGAAGCACCCCACGGCGCGAAAGTAGACGCGAGGCGCGTGGGCTGGAGGTTAGACGCAGATGTTCTTCCAGGACGCTGCGTAACCACGCTTCTTCCTGGACATCGATCTCTGAGAGCGCGACGAAATCGCGATGGATCACTTCGTCGGCTTCGCCTCGAAGAACGTAGGATAGCCCGCCAGTCATGCCGGAGCCGAAATTCAGGCCGAGCGGGCCGAGAACGAGGACGACGCCGCCGGTCATGTATTCGCAGCCGTGCTGGCCGACGCCTTCGACAACTGCTAGGGCGCCGCTATTGCGAACCGCGAAGCGCTCGCCAGCGCGCCCTGCTACGAAGAGCTGGCCCGAAGTAGCGCCGTAGAGAACGGTGTTGCCCGCAAGAACGTCACCGCGGCGAGACGCGGCGGAGCTGGCGGAAATCGCGATGGTGCCGCCTGAGAGACCTTTTCCTACGTAGTCATTGGCTTCGCCTGAAAGCGCCAAGGTGATTCCATCGGCCAGGAACGCGCCGAAGCTTTGTCCTGCGCAACCGTGGAATTCCTTGATCATTTCTTCCGCAACCGGACGGTTTTGGCTCTGGTTGCCTGGACGACGCCGGCGCATCAATTCCCCGCTCATGCCCGCGCCGACGCTGCGATCGGAATTTTGAATGGGCTGCGATTCCGTCTGAAGCTCGAAGGCAGCGCTGAGCTGCAAAGCGTCCTCGCGCGCGGCTGCGTGCAAGGCTGGGGACTGATGGGGAGCAACGCGGTTCGATTCGGACATTGGGACGATCAGTAGCGGATCCATACCGGAGCGCGCGCTGAGGCGGTCGTACCAGCCCGTGAGATCGCTGAGAGAGTGCGCGCCAAGCTGGGCCAGGCGATTGCGAACTTCTTCCGCGAGGGAGCGGAAATAAGCAACGACCATTTCCGGCTTGCCGTTGAATTTGGTGCGGAGTTTTTCGTCTTGCGTGGCGATGCCGACGGGGCAGGTGTTGAGATGGCATTGGCGAGCCATAACGCAACCGATAGCTAGGAGCGAGGCTGTACCGAAACCGAATTCGTCGGCGCCGAAGAGCGCGCCTACGATGATGTCGCGAGAAAATTTTAGGCCGCCATCTACACGCAGGGAGACGCGCGAACGGAGGCCTGCGCGGACGAGCGTGTCGTGCGTCTCGCGAAGGCCGATTTCCCAAGGCAAGCCCGTGTTTTTGATAGACGTGAGCGGCGAAGAGCCGGTGCCGCCGTTGTGTCCGCTGATGGTGATGACGTCGGCACCCGCTTTGGCGACTCCTGCGGCAATGATGCCGACACCTGCGCCGCTGACGAGCTTGACGCCAATGCGCGCGCTGGGATTTACCGCGCGCAAATCGTGGATGAGCTGGGCCAGGTCTTCGATGCTGTAAATGTCGTGGTGCGGCGGCGGCGAAATTAACGGAGTGCCAGGAGTGGCGTGTCGAATGCGCGCGATGTATTCGGTGACTTTGCGCGCTGGAAGTTGGCCGCCTTCGCCGGGCTTGGAGCCTTGCGCCATTTTGATTTCGAGCTCTTCGGCGTGGACGAGATAGTCCGCGGTAACGCCGAAGCGACCGGAAGCGACTTGCTTGATTTTGTTCGCGGCAGCGGGCTCGAAGCGATACGTGTTGGGATCCTCACCGCCTTCTCCGGTGTTGCTGCGGCCGCCGATCATATTCATCGCCAGGGCGAGGGTGCGATGAGCTTCGGGACTCAGTGAGCCGAGGGACATGGCTTGCGTGCTGAAGCGACGGAGAATCGTGTTTGTTGATTCGACTTCTTCGACGGGCACGGGGGTGCCAGGAACGGTTTCCAACAAATCACGGAGAAAAACTGTGCCTTGGTGTTCGGACAATTCCTCGAAGGCAGCAAATTTTCCAGCTTCGGGAGCTCGCACGTGGGCGTGCATTCGGCGAACGACTTCGGGTGAAGTGGCGTGGAGTTCGGCGCCTTTGCGGAAGCGGTACAAACCAGCATCGGCGAGCTCCGTGGACGCGGGCGAAAAAGCCGTCGTGTGCATGCGGACATAATCCGCGAAAAGATCGTCGAGCGTTTTCAAGCCGGGGTAATCAGCAGCGTCTTCGAAGAAATCCGCGCAGAGGTCTTCCGAAAGGCCGACGATTTCAAAGAGATGACTGTTGCGGTAGCTTGCGAGCGTGGAGACGCCCATGCGAGCGAGAACTTTTCGCAGGCCGGCAGTGATGGCGACGCGCATGCGGTCGGCGCCGCCGGATTCGACCGCTTCGGCAAATTCGTCGGCAAGATACGGGACGACAGCGCTTGCACCGGCTGCGACGAGAAGCGCGACGTGATGAGTATCAAAGACTTGCGCGGACTCGACGACGAGCGGTACATCCCAGAGGCCCTCGAGAACCATCGCTTTCCAAACGGCGGCGGTAGCCAGCAGCGCGGGGAGCGTTGCGGTTTCCGCGTTGAGGCCGCGATCGGAAAGGAGGAGGAGGCCCGGGCGTCCGCTGCTACTCAGAGGGGTAGAAGATAGCTGAGCAAGTCTGCAGCGCGCGCCCGGGACTCCCAGGGCAGAAGAGAAAGTCATGTCGATGCGACGAATTGGGCCAAAGAATTCGGAGAGTTCATCGAGCTGTCCGGCATTAAGCAGAGGGCCGGGAAGCGTGACGCCGTCCTTGAGATGCACGTCAAGAGACATGACGTGAGTTTCGCGAAGTGGATCGATCGGTGGATTGGTAACTTGCGCGAAACGCTGCTTGCAGTAATCCCAGAGCGTGCGCGGGAGAGTAGAGAGAAACGCGGGAGGGGCGTCGTCGCCCATGCTCCAGTCGGCTTCCTTGCCGTGGATTAGCGCGGAGAAAAGAGTTTTGAATTGGTCTTCGGTCCAACCGGCAGCGGCGGCGGTGCGTTTCGGTTGGTCGGTTGTTGCGGAATGGGTCGCAGCAGAAAACGATAAGTGCCGCGGCGGCGGCATGGCGGTGCGCGCTTGATGCATCGCCAGGCGTTTCAAGATTTCACGCCAACGCAGAAAGAGGCCAGTCGTCGGGTTGGCGAGAATCATCTCGCCGGGACCGAGGCGCTGGCGTTCGGCGATGCGGGATTCTTCGAGATCGATCAGGCCAGTTTCGGAGCCGGCAATCAGGAGGCCGTCATGCGTGAGCGTGTAACGCAGGGGGCGAAGGCCGTTGCGGTCGAGCTTTGCGCCGACAAACTGGCCATCGGAGAAAATCAGAGCGGCGGGGCCGTCCCACGGCTCGCTTTGCTGCGAAAGTGAAGTGAGAGCGGCGCGGATGTCCCGGGAAAGCAAGGGATCGTTCTCAAACGCGGGAGGAACCAGAGTGAGCATGGCTTCGTCCGGCGCAAAACCTTCGAGGAGCTTGAGCTCGAAAGCGTTGTCGAAGCTGGCGGAATCGCTGACTTTTTCTTCGAGTGGCGTGAACCATGAGCCGACAGTCAGGCGAGCGCGGAGTTCACGCTGCTTGGCGCGGAGCCAGCGGCGATTCGAGACGATGGTATTGATTTCACCGTTGTGCGCGACATAACGGAACGGTTGAGCAAGATCCCAAGAGGGCTGCGTATTTGTCGAGTAGCGCTGGTGGAAAATGGCGAACGTCGTAGCGAACGTCGCGTCACGGAGATCTTCGTAAAATTGCGGGAATTGCCATGGCGTGAGCAGGCCTTTGTAGACGACCGTTTGCGACGAGAGCGAACAGAGATAACAACGCGCAGGCAGAAGCGATTCGGCGCGCTTGCGGAGAAGGGCCAGCTTCCACTCGAAGCGAGAAACCCCGCGCGAGGCGTGGAAGGGCGCGACGAAGAATTGCCAAATCTCGGGCATGGTCTCAAGAGCTTTGCTACCAAGAGAGTTCGTGTTGGTGGGGACGCGGCGCCAGCCGAGGATGCGGAGGCGCTCTGTGTCGGCGGCGGCAGCGACCGCTGCTTTGGCATCGGCCGTTGCTGTGGCTGGGAAAAATGCGAAGCCTAAGCCAAATACTTCTGGAAGGTCGATGCCCTGCTCTTGCGCGCGGGCGCGGAAGAATTCGTGCGGGAGGGAGGTCAGCAGTCCGGCGCCGTCGCCGCTAGCGCCATCGGCGTCGACTCCGCCGCGGTGGGTCAGGCGCTCAAGAGCGGTCAGGGCAATGTTTACAATTTCGTGGCTGGCGGGACCGCCGAGGCGCGCGACGAACCCTGTGCCACAGGCATCGTGGTCAGGGTGGCCCCAATTCGGGTGCCGATCGCTGCGGGAGGGCACGCACCAATGCTGCATATCTGTTTATTGAGCGGGAGGGGGCTGGATGTACAACGCAGAATTTGCATTTATCAAATCGGTTTTGTTGGGGAAGAGATTCTAAGCCGTGGATTATTAAAACTTTGTAACTTCCGAAAAGTGAAAATCGCGAACCTTCATCGCGGGAACCACCATTTCGAAGGCTTCTTCGCCCGTGGCACGGACGGCCGGGCCTAGTTGCTCGACGCTGCGTAGCATCGCCAGAATGGACTGGTTGAAGCGGAAATTGCGGACTGCAGAGGTGACTTTGCCCTTTTCGACCAGGAAAAGACCGTCGCGGGTCATGCCGGTCATGACCTTTTCGTAGGGATCGACCTCCCGGATGTACCAGAGGCGGGTGACGAGGAGGCCGCGGTCTGTGGAGGCGATCATTTTATCTAGGGAGGAATCGCCACCGGCGAAGACCAAGTTCATTGGGGCTTCGCCATATTCGTTGGGGAGTGCGAAACCATGGCCAGTGGGTTTTTTGCCGGCAGATTTCGCGGTGCTGCGAGCGTAGACGAGATTTTTCGGGATACCGCGATCGACTAGCAAAACCTGCTGGCGCGGGATACCTTCGCCGTCGAAGGGTGCGCCGAGTTGGAGCGGATGATAAGCGTCATCGGTGATGGAGATGTTTTTGCCGAAGAGCGGTTTGCCCATGCGGTCGTTGAGGCAGGAGCGTTTGTCCTGGAGCGCGGTGGCGGCGAAGTCGTAAAAGAGGAAGCCGACGAGGTCGAGTACGGCGGCGGGTTCGAGAATAACCGTGTAGCGGCCCGGTGGGAGTTCGCGGGCGTCAACAGCCAGATGCGCTTTTTTGCTGGCGCGCTGGGCGAGTTTTTGCGGATCGAAGGCGTGGACGCTGGCAGCGTTGGCTTTGGCCCAACTCGCAGCGGGAGTTTCTTGCATGGTGATGCTGAATTCGGCGTGGGTTTCGCGGTAGGAGGCGAAAAGTCCGCGGGAATTGCCGAGGGCGGATTGTTGCAGACCACTGGCGAAAATGCCTGCGGCGACTTGGCCGTTCTGGATGGCTAGATCGCAGGCGCGGCGAACGGCGCGGGCGCGTTCTTCGGGCGTGAGGGCAGCGGTATCTCTTGCGAAGCGATTTATTTTGCGATAGTGCTGTTTGGCGGGGAGCGGGAGGAGATGCGGATCTTTCGGTTGGCTGTGCGCTAGGGACAAGGAAGCTTCGATGGCGGCGCGGAGGGAATCTTCGTCGACGCGATTCGTGGTGGCGCGGGCGGTGCGGTGGTCGACAACGGTGCGTATGGAAACGTTGAGGCCGTGCTCGGCAACGTTTTGATGGATAGCGTTGTTGGCGAAACGAGTAAGGGAGTCGGCGGTTTCGTCGACGTGAACTTCTGTTTCCTCGACGCCGGTGGATTTGGCGAGGCGAAGAACGGTGTCGATGATCCGGCGTAACTCGGCTTCGGGGAATAGTTGCGCGGAAGTCGCGGTGCTCTTCCCCCCTGAGGATTTCGCGGATTTGGATTTGATCTGAGTGCTCATTGGTTTGAAAAGGCCGAGCCAATTTTGACGTTGCGGAATCGCGACGGTGATGCGCCGTGTCCGGTGCCCATCGTTTGCATGGGTTGGCCTTTGCCGCAGTTGGGCGTGCCCCAGAGCGTCCAATGATCGCGCGAGCAGATGGCGTCGCAGGAATTCCAGAATTCGGTGGTGATACCGCTGTAGCTGGGATTTTTCAGCTTGCGTGTTTTTTTACCGCCTTTGATCTCCCAGCCGATCTCCGTGGAAAACTGAAACTGGTAGCGGCGATCGTCGATGGACCACGAACGGTTTGTTTCCATCAGAATACCGTCGTCTGTGTCGGCGATTAGGTCATCAAAGTCCCACGTTCCGGGGTTGAGGCTAATGTTTGTCATTCGAATGATCGGGAGGCGGTTCCAGCTCTCAGTGCGCATGGTGCCGGAGGAACGCTCCAAGCCGATGAGATGGGCGGTTTCGCGGTTGGACAAATAGCCTCGGAACTGGCCGTCTTTGATGATGTCGGTGCACTGGGCGGGAACGCCTTCATCATCATAGGCAAAAGTACCAAGGCCGGGCCCGTGTTCGAGGCGCGCGTCGGCGACGACATTTACGATTTCCGTGCCATAGCGAAGCTTGTTGAGCTGGTCGAGTGTGAGGAAACTTGTCCCTGCGAAATTCGCTTCCTGGCCGAGGACGCGATCGAGTTCGATGGGGTGGCCGACAGATTCGTGAATCTGCAAGCCGAGCTGGCTTCCGCCGAGAATCAGGGTGCCGGTTTTCTCCGGACATTGCGCCGCGGAATGTAGAGCGGCGGCTTCTTCGCCGACGCGTGTTGCGTGCTTCAAAAGTTCCAGTGACTCGACGAGTTCATAGCCTTCGAGTGCGTGCTGCCCACCGAAACTGTTGGGGTAGGAGCGCTTTTGAATTTCATCACCTTGGAAAGAAGTGGCGGCGATGCCGCAGCCGGTGATCATTTTGCGCTGATGAATGCGCGAGCCAATGCTGGAGGCAAACCAAGAATCAATTTTGCGAAACTGCATTCCGGTTTCGGTTAGGGTGACACCTTTGACGCGGCGCATTTCGGCATCCGCGTCTAAGAGAAGAGCAAGTTGGCTTTCCAACGGGAGCTCAAAAGGATCTTTGCGGAAGGGGCTTTGCCAGCTATCGATGTAGGCGTCTTCTGGGACCATGACAACGTCTCCGCGTTTTGCTAGCGCGGATGCTTTGGCGATCAAGACGGCTTGCGCGGCGCAGGCGGAGACGCCTTCGCGCGTGAGGCGGTCGGTGGAGGCGAAGCCCCATGCGCCATTTGCCAGCGCGCGGACGCCTATGCCGATCGATTCGGACTGCGCTAGGGTGCCGACCTGGCCATTTTTGGTGGTCAGGTCGCGCTGGCGCAAGTGCATCATGCGAACATCGGCGTAGGTGGCGCCGCGGAGGCGAGTTGTGTCTAGCGCGTTGGTGCAGATATCCCACATAGGCTTGACCTGGAAGAAACCGAACTAAGTTTACAAGAAAATGGGGCGCGATTTATTGCGCCCCATCGTGAAAGACAAGAGCACAGACAGGATTGTCTGTGCTATCAACTACGTGCCTTCTTGCCAAGAAGCTAGATAGTGCTCCTGCTCGGCGGTGAGCTTGTCGAGTTTGTGGCCCATGCTGTCGAGCTTGAGGCGCGCGATTTCCTTGTCGAGATTTTGCGGCACGACATAGACTTGCGGCTTCAACTGCTTGTAATTTTGCAGCAGATATTCGGCGGACAGCGCTTGATTGGCAAAGCTCATGTCCATAACGGCGGCCGGGTGTCCTTCGGCGGTAGCCAAATTCACCAGGCGGCCTTCGCCGAGGAGATAGACCTTGCGGCCATCCTTCAGCAGGTATTCGTCGACGAGGGGGCGCACTTCGCGCTTGCCGCTCGATAGTTTTTCTAGCGCAGGAATGTCGATCTCCACGTTGAAGTGGCCGGAATTGCAAACTACCGCGCCGCTCTTCATGGCTTCAAAGTGTTCAGCGCGGATGACGTCCTTGTTGCCGGTGACGGTGATAAAAATGTCGCCTTGCTTGGCCGCATCCGCCATCGGCATGACGCGGAATCCGTCCATCACGGCCTCGATGCCCTTCGTCGGATCGATTTCGGTGATGATGACGTCAGCACCGTGTCCCTTGGCACGCATTGCTACGCCGCGACCGCACCAGCCGTATCCGGCAACGACCACTTTGAGGCCAGCGAGAAGCAAGTTGGTAGCGCGAATCACGCCGTCCAGTGTGGACTGCCCTGTCCCATAGCGATTGTCGAAGAAGTGCTTCGTCTCGGCGTCGTTGACGGCGATGATCGGATACTTGAGAGTACCGTCCTTGGCCATGGCGCGCAGGCGAATGACGCCGGTCGTGGTTTCTTCTGTTCCGGCGATGACGTTGGCAACGAGGTCAGTGCGTTTGGTGAGAAGCATGGTGACCAAGTCCGCGCCGTCGTCCATCGTAAATTGTGGTTTATGATCGAGCGCCGCACGCAAGTGCGAGTAGTAGGTCTCGTTGTCTTCGCCTTTGATCGCGTAGGTTGGAATGTTGTAATCGCGATTCAGCGAAGCTGCGACTTCGTCTTGTGTGGAGAGCGGATTCGAAGCGCAAAGAACCGCATCGGCTCCGCCATCGCGCAACGCGATCATCAGGTTCGCCGTTTCGCTCGTCACATGCAGACAAGCGGAAACGCGCAATCCTTTGAGCGGCTGTTCCTTTCCAAAGCGCTTACGGATAATTTCGAGTACGGGCATCTGTTGGTGCGCCCACTCGATCTTGCGCTTACCGGCATCCGCCAGCCCGATATCCTTTACATCACCTTTTTTCAGTTCAGCTGTAGCCACCCTGTTTCTCCTTAATTCGAATATTGCGCCGCGAAGGGACGTCGCGCGGGAAAAGCCGAGATGCCGGCGTATACCAGTGTTGCGAGCAAAGTCTAACGGTGTGCCGCGGCTTCCACCGGAGCTGCTGCCCCGAGGCCTGCAGCCTTGCGCAGAGCATCCGCGCGATCGGTGCGCTCCCAACTGAAGCCGGGGCCGCTTCGTCCGAAGTGGCCATAGGCTGCCGTCTCTTTATAAACGGGACGGCGAAGATCGAGAGCTTCGATGATGCCCTTGGGCGTCAGCGAGAAATATTCGCGGATCAGCGCGGTGATTTTTTCTTCGGAGACCGCCTCTGTGCCGAATGTATCAGCCATGACGGAGACAGGCTCGGCGACGCCGATGGCATACGCAAGCTGAACTTCCGCTTTGCGCGCGAGACCTGCGGCAACGATATTTTTCGCAATGTAGCGAGCCATATAGCAAGCGGACCGGTCCACCTTCGAGGGATCCTTGCCAGAAAAAGCGCCGCCGCCGTGACGGCTGTAACCGCCATAGGTATCAACGATAATTTTGCGGCCGGTCAAACCAGCGTCGCCCATCGGCCCGCCAATGACGAAGCGGCCCGTAGGATTGATGTGGTACTTGGTTTTGCTATCGAGCATCGCTGCGGGAATGATGGGTCGAATCACGTGCTCGGTAACCGCATCGCGCAGATCGGCGTTGGATACTCTTTCGCTATGCTGCGTCGAAATGACCACGCAATCGACGCGAACTGGCCTGCTATCGCGATATTCGATGGTGACTTGGGATTTGCCGTCGGGACGGAGAAAATCAACTTTGCCGGCCTTGCGAACTTCCGAGAGGCGCTGCGTCAGGCGGTGGGCGAGTTGGATGGGCATGGGCATCAGTTCAGCGGTTTCGTCGCACGCGAAACCGAACATGAGGCCCTGATCACCCGCGCCACCGGTATCGACGCCCATGGCGATGTCCGGCGATTGGCGCTTAACGGTGCACATGACGGCGCAGGTCTCGGCGTCAAAGCCGTATTTTGCGCGGTCGTAGCCGACGCCACGGATGGTGTTGCGAACCAGCGTGTCATAATCAACGATCGCGCTCGTCGTGATTTCGCCGGCAACTACGGCAAGGCCGGTGGTGACGAGCGTTTCGCACGCCACGCGCCCTTTCGGGTCCTGCTTCATCACTTCATCAAGAACGGCGTCGGAAATTTGGTCGGCAATCTTGTCCGGATGGCCTTCGGTGACAGACTCCGACGTAAATAGAAAGTTGCGTAGGGCTTCGCTCAAAAGACTTTCTCCTTCGTGAACCGCGACGGTCCAGCCGCCAGGACATGCTATTCACAGAGCATTGGATTAACCTAACAAAAGTAACATCGCAGGGTCCAAGAATCAACGCATTGAGCTTAAATGACTTATGGACGCAGCGAACTGTCGAAAACAGGGGTCGAACTGCACCTGGGTGCGGCGATTGGCGGACGGATGGATAGCGTTAAGCGGCGTCTTCGTCGTCATCCAGCTGAACCTCCAGCTTCCCCTTGGTCTTTTTGGCCATCAGGTATGAGCGGATGAAAGGGTCGATGTCGCCGTCCATGACGCGGTCCACGTCTCCGGCGCTGAACTTGGTGCGGTGGTCCTTGATCATGCGGTAGGGCTGCATGACGTAGGAACGAATCTGGCTGCCGAAGGAAATGTCCAGCTTGGATTCGTCGAGTTTGTCGGTGTGGGCCTGGCGCTTTTGTACCTCGAGATCGTAAAGCCGGGAGCGTAACATTTTCATGGCCATCTCGCGGTTTTTGCCCTGGCTGCGCTGCGCTTGGCAACCGACGACGATGTTGGTCGGCAAGTGCGTGATGCGGATGGCAGTTTCCACTTTGTTGACGTTCTGGCCGCCTTTGCCGCCGGAGCGGAAAGTGTCGACTCGCAGATCTTCGGGACGGATGTTGATTTCGATTTTGTCGTCGATTTCGGGGATCACAAAGACAGACGCGAAGGACGTGTGCCGACGGGCGGCTTGATCGAACGGCGAGATGCGAACGAGTCGATGAACACCGGTTTCGCCCGCGAGCAACCCGTACGCGTTTTCGCCGGAGAACTGGATCGTTGCGGACTTGATGCCGGCTTCTTCGCCGGGAGTTTCGTCGAGAAGAGTGGCGTCAATGCCTTTACGTTCCGCCCACCGGAGATACATGCGCAGAAGCATGGAAGCCCAGTCCTGCGACTCGGTGCCGCCGGCTCCGGGTTTGATGGTCATGATGGCGTTGAGGTGATCGGTTTCGCCGGAGAGAAGGGTTCTAGTTTCGAGTTCGCCGACGTAAGCTTCGGCTGCGGTTAGCTCGCGGTCGAGATCTTTGAGCAAGTCATTGCGCTGCTCGGCGTTGGTCTCTTCCTTGGCTAGGCTGACATAAGTTTCTATGTCGCCGGAGATGGACGTGAGCTTATCTTCGGCGGCAATTTGTTCTTCCGCGCGTTTGCGATCGCGAAGAACAGCTTGCGCTTCTTCCTGGTTATTCCAGAAATCGGGGTGAGCAACACGGGCTTCGAGCGATTTTAAACGTTCGCGATATTGCGGGGCGTCAAAGATAACTCCGGACGAGCGCGATGCGGGGTTTGAGGCCTTCGTAGCGGTGTTGTAGGTCTTCGAGAATCATGTGGTGTCAGGGAGCGTCCGGCAATTTGCCCGGAATGCTAAACAGCCTTTCTGAAAGTTAGTCCTAACAGGATAGCGGAAACCAGCACGCAGAGCCAAGCGAACCAATCGCCGAAGCGAGTGTAGATAGTCTTGTCGGTGCGGAAGTCGTATGGCAAATCGGCAGCAGAGCGTACGTCCGGCGGCAGCGGACGGAAGATCCGCCCATAGGGATCGATCGAAACGGTGAGGCCGCTGTTCGTTGTGCGCACGATCCAGCGGCGATTTTCAACGGCGCGGACACGTGCCATGCGGAGATGCTGCTCGGCGGCCGCGGAGTGCCCAAACCAGCCGTCATTCGAAATATTGACGAAGAGTTGAGCTCCGTTGGCTGCGAAGCGCCGAATCTCGCCGGGGTAAATCGCTTCGTAGCAGATGAACACACCGAAGGAATTGCTATTCGGGAACTGGCCGACGGAGTATTTGGTGCCTTTACGAAAGCCACCGACTTCACTGGATACGTTGCTCACCACACGATGAATCAGCGGAAACGGTTCGTACTCGCCGAAAGGAACGAGATGGATTTTGTCGTAGGAGAAGTCTCGATGCCCCTGCGCGTCGAACATCAGCGCACTATTGTAGGGCGCCATAATCTGGTGAGTCGCGCCACCTGCGGAAATAGTCTCCGGCTTCCATTCCACCACGCCAACGATGAAGGGGTGCTGGAAGCGAACCGCCAGGTTGGAAGCCAAATGGGCAAATTGTGAATCTTGAAACGAGAAAGGCGCTGGAGCTTCAGGCCAAATCAGGAGATCGGGATGATGTGCAGAAGGCGCGAGACTTAGGCGCTGTATCTCGGCCAAGTCCGAAGCGTGCTGCGTGAACCAATCGTTCGGGTAGTCCTGCGCCTCGGGGAAATTGAGTTGCACGCCTCGCGCGGTGTGATTAGCGACTGGCATTGGCACCAGCCGCGGCGCTACGATCATCACAACGAGTACGAGCGCCGCCGCGCTGAGCAGAATCGCGAGCCGCCGCTTTGACGAATACTTTGTGTCCGCGTCGGTCCAGGCAAGAAGCGCGTTGAACGCAGCGACGAGAAACGACAAACCGTAGATTCCCGTGATCGTCGTGAGCTGCACCAGCGCAATATTTGCAGAAGCTGGATATCCGAGCAGGTTCCACGGAAAACTGATCTCCGGCAGGTAGGCGCGAAACACCTCGAGCGAAACCCAAAGGAATGGCGCGCCGAAACAAGCGAGCGTGATACTTCGCCGCGAAAGCCGGTTGATCACCCATGTGACAGCGCCGTTCGCTACGGACCAAACCGAACCAATCAGCAGTAAGACGCCCCATCCGCCGGCGCGAGAAAGTCCGCCGTGGACGGAGAGTGTTTCCGCGATCCATGAGACGGACGTCAGAACAAAACAGATGCCGTGCACAAATCCGCACGCGAAGGCCACACGCTGACTGGCCCCGAAAAGCACGATGAACAAAATTCCGACGCATACCCAGGAATAGATGCTGAGGTAAAAACCAGTGTAGGAAAATGACAGCGCCGCGCCTGAAACCGCCGCGATAAAAAGCCTGAGCCACGCGGGAGTTTCACTGCCGGGATGCGGTCGAAAATAGCCGAGCCACGGACGCCCTGGCATTAGTGCTTGACGATGGCCTTAAAGCCGGCCACCTCGAGGCCTTTCCTGGCGTTATCGACGGCTTTCTGGTCAGCGTAGGGGCCAACCAGGACATGATAATACTTATCCCCCTGCGGGGATTGCACAAACGTCGGGAAATTTTTCTTGCGCAGATTGTTCGCAAGCGCCATCGCGTCCGATTCTTTAGTGAGCGCAGCTACTTGGAGGCTGGTGCCTCCGCCGGCGCTGAGAGGCGCAACACCAATGGTCTTCGAGATCGCGCTGGGCTGTGGCTTCGTGGGGTTGCCGCTTTTTCCCACTGCGGATGTTGCGGAAGGGTTTATCGAAGGCGCGGCGACCGGTTTCAGACGATCATCTGCCTTGTTCGAATCGCCTGCGTGGTAAAACTCCCAATCGGCGGGTGCCGACGCTGGCTTTTCGGTTTGCGGTTCGGGTGTTGGCTTATTGTTCGAGGTTTTCGGCGCAACCTCTGGCTTTGGCAACACCGCGGAATCCGGCGAGCCGCGCAAGGTTGTTGACGCGCGCACTTGGCCATCGTACTCGTTACGTCCCATCACGTAACCGAGCGTGAAAAAGACGCCAGAAAACAGCAGCATCAGCATGAATAAGCCGATGACGTGCCGTCCTTCGAGCACTCGCTCTCCGGCGCTCGCTCTTTTTCCCCCTGAAGCCATTCTTACTTTTTCGATCCCCCTAACGCTTGTACCCAGCTATTAATGATATCGATGGGCAGGGGGAAAACAATCGTTGTGTTCTTCTCGACACCTATCTCCGTCAGAGTCTGTAGGTAACGCAGCTGAATTGCAGAGGATTGCGTCTCCAAAACTTTCGCGGCATCGGCAAGTTTTTGCGACGCTTCGAACTCGCCCTGCGCGTGAATCACTTTTGCGCGCCGCTCGCGTTCCGCTTCGGCTTGCTTGGCGATGGCGCGCTGCATCTGTTCTGGAATGTCGACTTGTTTCACTTCCACTTTGGAGACCTTGATACCCCAGGGCTCCGTGTCCTGATCGAGGATGATCTGCAGCTTGCCATTCACTTTGTCGCGCTGCGAAAGAATTTCATCCAGTTCGAACTGGCCAACGATGCTGCGAAGCGTGGTCTGCGCAAGCTGCGACGTCGCGTACTGATAATTCTGTACTTGAGACATCGCCAGATTCGCATCGACTACGCGAAAATAGCAAACGGCGTTGACTTTCACGGAAACGTTGTCGCGCGTGATGATATCTTGCGGCGGAACGTCCAAGGTTTCGAGCCGGAGATTGATGCGATAGAGAGTTTCAATCGGCCAAAAAACCAAATTTATGCCCGCGCCTTTAGCTTCTGGCAATAGTCGTCCCAACCGCAGAACTACACCGCGTTCCCATTCCTTGATGATGTAGAGCGAATTCCAAATCCAAATCAGAATAATTCCGATAAATAACGCTGCCCCAAGAAGACTTATCTCCATGTCTACCCTCCCGAACGTAAACGCATTCTACTTGCTTTCCGTGACTACCGCTTCCTCCGGTTCGACGTACAGCTTCAGGCCCTCAACGCTTCGAACTCGCACCGGCTTCCCTTCCGGCACCGCACGTGGGGAAACGGCTTGCCAAAGCTCGCCATGAACGCGAATCATTCCTTCCGCGCCGGCTCCCAAACCGGAGATGGCAATTCCCTCTTCGCCAATCAGCTCTTCCCTTCCCGTCGTCGATTTCCACAAACGCGAGCGCAGTACAAGCCGCATCAAAAATATCGTGATGAGTGCGAATGGTAGTGTCGCAGCAAGTGCGACACCTAAGCTGACGCCACCCGAAGTCAGCGGCGACCGAATCAGAAACATCGCGCCCAGCATCATTGAAACGATGCCACCGATCGCAAGGACCCCATGGCTCGTGAACTTCGCCTCCAGGATGAACAGCGCGAGAGCCAGCAGTATCAGCAGCACCCCCGCAAAGTTCACCGGTAAAATGTGCATCGCATAAAGCGCAAGCACCGCGCAGATGCCTCCGATCACGCCGGGCGCGATCATGCCCGGGTGCGTAAATTCAGTGTACAACCCGAGCACGCCAACCATCAGAAGCACAAAGAAAACATCCGGCTCGACGATGCGCGCGAGAAAACTCTGGCGAGCGGAAAGCTCAAAGGGAGCAGTAACGGGATTCTTCAGCGACAGAACCATCTTCGTGCCATCGAATCGAGTGATCGTGCGGCCGTCCAGCTGCCGCAAAAGATCTTCGGGAGAAGACGCGATCAAGTCGATCAGCTTCCCGTCCAGCGCTTCTTTTTCCGTGAACGCTTTTGCATCCGTTACCGCGGTTTCCGCCAGCGTTGGATTCCGGCCGCGCTTCTCCGTGTAGCTGCGCAAAAAGGCCGTGGTGTCATTGAACATTTTCCGGCGCATGGTTTCGTCGATTTGCAGTTGAAATCCGCCGATGGCAACCACGGGAGACGCCGCACCCGTGTGTGTCGCCGGAGCCATGGCAGCGATGTCCGCGGAGAGTAGAATGAAGAATCCAGCCGAGGCGCCGCGCGCGCCCGTGGGCGATACATAAACAGCCACAGGCACTGGCGACGCCAGAATATGCTGGATAATGTCCTTCATCGACTCGCCCAGTCCTCCGGGCGTATCCATGGTGATCAATACCAGTGCGGCATGGCGGCTCGCGGCATCGGCAAGTCCCTCGTCGATATAAGTGGCCAGCACAGGCTCGACCTCGCGATTAAGACTGAGCTCCAGCACGAGTGGATTCGCCGAATGCTCATCCGCCGTAGCGGACGGAAGCACAAGAAACGCCACAGCGACGAAGACGCCGCAGAGAATCGCCGACATCGAGGTACGGAAAACTCTAGAACCGCAGAATCCTTGAACCAAACGATGAGCGCTCATTGTGCACCTCCGGACGGCTTTACTTTCTGCAAGTGCTCCAGCAATTCTTTGGCATCAGGATACTTGGGCGCCAGCTTCAGTGCTCGCTCCAATTCGGCGCGCGCCAAATCCACTTTTTTCTGTTCGAGATAGACGCGCGCAAGCGTGGTGCGCACCGCGGCGGAATCGCGAATCGCGAGAGAAGCCTGCAGCTCCTTGGCGGAATCGTCCAACTTCCCCCGACGCCGGTATACTTCAGCAAGTCCATTATGCGCGGACGCGTTCCCCGGATCAGCCACCAGAGCCGCGCGAAACTCAACCTCGGCTGCATCCACGCGCCCCGCCGAGAGTTCCTGCCGACCGCGCCGTATATGCGCGGCCGGAGTGTCCGCCATTGCCGCAGCGGCCACATTTGCGGAATCCCCAGCCGATACAATCTCCAGCCGCAACGCGGTGGTATCCATCTCCGAGCGTACTCGCTCGAGATGAAGCAACGTATCTTTCTTGGCGTCCAGTCGCACAACAGGAAGCGCGTCAGGACCAAAAGTCTCCGCCGCAGTGTCGCGCTCCTGATCCGCTTCCGCCTGTTTGCCCGCTTTCTCGAGCGCAAGAATCATCAACGCGCGGTTTTCCGCTTTGTCTGGCTCGCGTTCGGAAGCCTCGCGAAAATAATTGGCGGCGCCGGCGAAATCGTTCGCGCCAAGCGCCAGCAATCCCAGGTTGAAGGGATAGTCGTCCTCGTCCGGATCAAGTTCCGCCGCCCGGCGAAGATCAGCCACGGCCGCCATCGTGTTGTTCTGGCGCGCGCGCGCTAGCGCGAGGTTATTCAAAATCTCCGGCAGGTCCGCGCCGGAAACGAGATTGTTTCGCAAGGCTCCTTGCAACGACAAAAAAACCTCTTCGGCTTTCTCCGGCTGGTTCATCAACAACCGGCAAACTCCCGTCGCGAACACCGCTTCGACGTAACGGTCGTGCGTTTTTGGAACTTTCGCAAACCAAATCAACGCCGAGTCGCAGTCTCTGCGCGCATAGTAAGCGTCGCCAATCGCATAATCCGGATCGGGCCACTCGGGCTCTAGTCGCGCGGCTTCTCGAAGCTCGCGCAGCCGCGGATCGTCGTCGCTCGCCAGCAAGCCACGCACATAGTGCTCAAATGCATCGAGCCGCAGCGGCCGCTGCGCTTTCGAGAACTCTTCGAGAGTACGCGGGTACGCGTGATCGTTGGCAGAAAGCAATCGCCAGAGCAGCTTCACATGCAAATCCATCAGCGAATCGAGCGGGCCGGTCTCCCGGATCGCCGGGAGCAGCCGCGTCGGGCTCACACGCAAAATTTGAGCCTCAACCATGAGAGTTTGGCCGTCTGACGTAAATCTGCCAAAAATCACATAATCCGCGTCCATGTTTTGGGCAATACGCAGCATCGAGGCGCGGCTCAGTTTTGCCGTGGGTGGAAGCCCCGAGCGGTCCAATTCGCCGGTGCGCCTCGTGTGCGAATACACTTGCTGCCCCGCAGCAGACAGACGCTGGATCGTTAGTTCCTCAAGACCCTCGCCAAGCCAGTCTAAGCGTGGAGACGCACCGGCATTTTCAAATGGGAATACGAGATAAATTCCGGGTTGCGTAGCCTCGGAAGTAGCTCTGCGTGCGCCCGCAGGAGCCGCGGTACCTACGGAAGGTTGTTGCGCGAAGACAGAAAGAGGGATCAGGCAACAAATGGCAAGTGTGCAAAATGGGACAGAGGAATAGGCGGTGCAAACAGACTGCTTCATGCTCATTTCATTGTAGCAGAGGAGCAAGACAGCATCGCGCTAGAAGCGTTACGTTGCCAATAATCTCAATACCAATCTCCCGCTGCGTTAGAGAGGGCTGGCCGACCCCCGAATTCCCGTGACCGCAACTCGAAGGCTGGTAGCTGTTCGAATGATTGTTGACCAAGTACATTCCTGTGTAAACTCCGGGTCATGCGCATACAAAACGTGGTCAGCGTGATGGCTATGTCGGTGGCGGCTCTGGCGTTGCCGCCGTTAGGCGGTACCGACGATCCGGAGAAAGTCGTCAGGAAAGCGGTGGAGCGCTGCACGCTGAATCAGCCGGGGACGAAACCGTTTCACTTGAAAGCAGTACTGGCACCCAGCCTGACCAGGGATCAAGGATCGAACCGAATGGGAGAGGTCGAGATTTGGTGGGTCTCCCCGGCGCAGTGGAAGCGAGAAGTGCGGTCCCCAGAGTTTCATCAGATTGCGATTGTGAACGGCAGCCAGGAGTGGCAGAAAAACGAAGGAGAGTACTTTCCCGAATGGCTGAGAGAAGTTAGTGTGGCCCTAATCGAACCGGTTCCCTCCTTGGATCAGGTTCTGAAACAGGTGAAGGATTCAGACGTGAAGAAATTCATGGGCACGACGGACTTCAGCTGGATGATCATGAGCACCGATGGAAATGTAGAGAAAGGGATGGGTGCGGGTGTAAGCATCAACGATAATGCGGGACTCCTGCAAGGTGGATCAGGCCTGGGATGGAGCGGTTTCTATGCCGATTACAAGAGTTTTCACGGCCGCATGGTGGCTTGGACTGTAAAAGTAGGATCGCCTGAGGTAACAGCAAAGGTAATGACGCTGGAAGATCTGCGAGATGTTCCGTCTGGTTTTTTTGACGCAGACGGAAGTGGCAGGGACGCGCCTCTCCTTAGGACCGTCGTGGTGGAAGAACGATCGTTTCGGCAAAATCTGCTGCCCGTGCCCCCAGGGGCATGGCCGCCACTCAAGGATGGGCCCCTCGAAGGAGTAGTGACGACGGAGATTGTCGTCGATCGAACGGGGAAAGTGCGTGAGCTTGGAACAATCGTTTCCGACAACCCGGGTTTGAGCGAGACGGCCGGAAGGATGATTGGCTCAATGCAGTTCAAGCCATATTTGCAAAACGGTGTGGCCGTTCAAGTCGTGTCGCGGGTCACAATGGCCTTTAAGACCGTACGGCCGGAGGGAGTAGAGGCTTTCGATAGCGCTCGTAATTACTTCGAGCGCGGAAGACATGCTTCGTTTCCTGCGGCAGGGAGCGGACAACCGTATGTGCTGAAGGCAACATTGCAGGCCAGAGTGGCAGCGGGAACGGTCGAAGAAGGCCAATACGTAGACACATGGAAAAGCGATAACGAATGGCGCAGAGAAGCAACGATAGGCAAGAGCCGGTTCGTACGAGCCAGGCATGGAGAAAAGCGTTACCTACTGTCAGAAGGCCCGGACGCGGGGCTCTTGCGAGCAGTCCTGAAGATGCTGGAGCCAATTCCGGCCATCGACACATTTGCCGAGTCCGACTGGAGGATCAAACGAGATACGGTAGAAGGGGTTAAAACCCTCATGGTACTTGCCGGATCTGAGAGTCCCGAAGGTGTTTTGGATCCGGAGCACGCACGGGCTTACTGGTTTGACGAGAGCGGGAAGCTCGTGAAAACGTACTTCCAGGGGATTGAGACGCAACGGCTCCAATTTGTGGAGTTCGGCGGCGCTCAAGTCGCGCACAAGATCCGCGTATTGCATGACGGCAAGCTCGGGCTGCTCATCACCGTCACCGATGTGTCGACGGCGGAAGCAATTCCGGAAAACACGTTTGAGTTGAGGGGACACGAGTGGAAGAGAATGTTCACAGACGAAGTGCGCTAGCCCGCTTCCGCACGGCAAAAGCTACAGCTGCGTTGCGTCTACCGGCTTCGGCACGAGCATTTCTTGCACGGCAGGATCCTTGAGGGCCGCGCCAAATGCTGGGTCTTTCTTTATGTCGGTGAACTGTTTGTAGCCTTCGTCCTTGGCTTTGCGAAGGTAGTGGATGCAGCGGTCGAGGTCACCCGCCTGCGCATAGGACTTTGCCAGCATGTAATAAAATCTGCCACGATCCTCGACGGAGCGGTCTTGCAGGATTGAGCCGCTGCGTGAGCCGTTATGCTCGAAAAGCATGGGATCAAGCGTCAATGCATGCCGGAAGGCATAAATGGCGTCTTCGTACTTTTTGTCCCCAAAATACGCGTAACCCAGATTGCTGTACAGAACGGGCATGTCGCTCTTGATCGCAATTGCTTTTTGATACGCCTTCACAGCCTTCTCGTATTTCTTGCGTTGATACCAAATCGTGCCAACATTGTTTTCCGCGTCCGCGTACCGCGGATCGACTTTGACGGCTTTCTGATAATACTTCATCGCCAGCCCCAGCGCTTCCTGCTGGTGCAACGCTATACCCAGCTTATTCAAATAGACGGGATTCCGTGGTTCTTGGTCCGAGAGTTTCTTGAAGATTCCGGCGGCCTCGCGATAATCCTTGCGAATCATGTACAAGTCGCCCATCTGTTCATCGGTGATTTCCGGGCGCACCACGATTACAGGATCCTGTGGCGAAGGTACTTGCGCCACACCTGGTGCCATCATGTATCGCGCGTCTTCGAGAGTTTGTCCTGCTGCAGGAATCGCAAGACTTAAGAGGAGAATACTGACTGGAAACGCCACTCGTAGCTGAGTCATGGCGAGTCTCCCTTCTCCGGCGGAGGCGTAGCTGGTTGAGGCCTAGCCTTGTCGGGGTCCTTCTTCTTGCCCCCAAAGATACCAAAAATCTTCTGCAAAGGGTTCTTTTTCTTTTCGCCGGATGGGGCGGCGGGGTCACTGGCCCCTTGGCCAGTCGCGTTCGGTGGCCTGTTCGGGTCGTAGGGGATTATCGGCTTGCCCTCTGCATCGGTTTGCGGCGGTTTGGGCTCGGCTCCCCCAAAAACGTGAGACAGCCAGGAACCTGAGGAAGCTGCCGCGGCGCTCCCACCGTGCAATTGGCAGAACTGGGTTGGAGCAGAGCCTGCAACATAAACTTCATCGCGGGTCACCGGACAGTTCGGCGTGGCGAGCTCCTGCGATTCGGGGTCGATCAGTACCGACTGCACGCCATCAGGCATAGAGAAATCTTTGGCATCGCGATAGGCGGGGAGCGCGCTAGCCCGAATCATAAAATCAGCCCAAACCGGCGCATCCGCCGCGCCACCCGTCAAGCCGAGGTCGCGATTGTCATCAAACCCGACCCAAACCACCGTGAGCAAGTTTGAAGTATATCCAGCGAACCAGCCGTCGCGCGAAGTCCCGGTTTTCCCGGCTGCAGGGAGCGCAAAGCCGCGCGCGCGAACCGCTGCCCCCGTCCCCTTGTTCAAAACATCTTTAAGAAGGCTGGTGACCAGGAAGGCCACGCGCGGATCGAGAACCTGGTGCGTCTGCGGCGTAAATTTCTCCAGCACGCTTCCATCGGCGCTCACCACGCTGTGCAGGAATTGTGGTTCCGCGCGCACACCGCCGTTGGCGAACGCGGTATAGCCACCGGCCACATCCACCGCCGTCATTTCGTATGCACCAAGAGCGACCGCCGGCGTGGGCTGAATATTGCCGCCCAGTCCCATCTGCCGCGCAATCTGTACCACGCGCCCGTACCCAATTAGCTCCGCGACCTTGACGGTGGCGACGTTCAGCGAATTAGTCAGCGCCTCGCGCACCGTGACGTGTCCCATGAATTTCGCGCCGTAGTTATTCGGCGTGTACTCTTTGTTGTCGAATTCGAACGTCGTGGGCTCGTCATCGACCGTGGTCGCAGGAGTGATCACGGGCTGCACGCCGTCCACCGCGTTATCGAACGCCGCCGCATACACGAACGGTTTGAATACCGACCCAGGCTGACGATGCGCCAGCGCGTGGTTAAGCTGGCTCTGCCCGTAATCCCGGCCTCCAATTAAAGCTTTGATCTCGCCCGTCTTCGGATCCATTGCTACAAGCGCAATCTGCACCTGCGGAATCGCCTCGGTGCTTCCCTTTTTCTCCGCTTCCTTGCGCCACTTCTCGTATTTCTTCGCCAGAAGCAAATCGACATTTTTGACGCCAGCGTCAACCGCGGCCGCCGCGGCGCGCTGTAGCGCTGGATCAAGGGTCGTGTACACGCGGAAGTTCTGGCTTAGCAGCTCGTTCTCAGAATATTTGTCGAGAAGATGGTCCTTGACCATATCCACGAAGTACGGCGCTTCGCTCGCCGAGCCTGCGGTGCGCACAATTTTCAGAGGCGCACGCTTCGCTGCCTCCAGTTCTTCCTCGGTGATGTACTTGTTCTCCAGCATCTGCGTCAGCACGCGGTCGCGCGCTTGCGCTCCGCGTTCCGAGTGACGGTCCGCGGAAGAATAATAATTAGGAGCGCGAATGATTCCCGCGAGGTATGCACACTCCGCGATCGAGAGCTGCCGAAGATCCTTGCCAAAATAAGCGACGCTGGCTTCGGAGAATCCGCGAATCCCGAAACTTCCGCGGTTGCCGAGATAAACCTCGTTGGCGTACAGCTCGAAGATTTGTTGCTTATTAAAACGCTGCTCTAGTTCGATCGAGACCATTGTTTCGGCTACTTTGCGCCGCATCGTGCGTTCGTTCGAAAAGAAAAACGTACGCGCCACCTGCATGGTGATGGTGCTCGCGCCCTGGTAGTGCGTAGAGCTGTGCCGAAGGTCGGCCCACGCGGCGCCCACGATTCGAATGAAGTCAAAGCCGCCGTGGTCGAAAAACCGCTTGTCCTCCGCCGAGAGAATCGCGTGTATAAGTTCAGGCGGCAAATCCTCATACCGCACTGGCCGCCGCTTCTCTCTGGCGCTGTCAAAAAGATTGGTAATTAGCTCTGGCTCGATTTGCGCAGTCTCCAGAGTTCCTCCGCCGGAAAGCGGGCGAATGGAGCGAATCGATTTCCCGTTGAATTGCACCGCCAGAGCGTTCGAACCACCAAAGTAGGAAAGTTTGGAAGGGCGTACGTCAACCGTGTTTCCCTCCACGGTGTACTGCCCCAGTGAGTTATCGTCCGCTTCGGGACGGTAGCCGATGCGCGTCAAATACGTCGTGAGATCTTCCGCGCTCCAGGCCTGCCCGGCGGAAATATATTCCGGCGCGGAAAAAATCTGCGTCGTGTTTTGCAACACCTTACCGGACAACCGCGCATCGATCATCCGCGAATATTTGATGTAGTAGTAGGTGAAAAGCCCGCCAGCGGTGAGGAATAGCGCGAAGACGATCCCCAAGATCGTCAGGCCCAGTTTAGATGTGAAAAACCCTTTTCCAATTCGAATGCGCAAACGGTGGCTCCCGGGGCTGAACTTCTATTGTCTCGCAACGCCCAGCACTAAGAAAGACGGTGTTCGCACGAGAAGTGTTGCTTGGCCCAGTACACGCGGATGTGATGCCGGGACAGGCATCGTCCCGGGAGTTGCTCGGATCGATCCGGATAAAGCCGCAGCGGCAACGCTGGATTCAGCCATCCGGCCGGAGAAAGCGCGACCACTACATAATCGATTTGTTTTCACTGGAAGGGGAAAAGTGCAGATCTGTGCTGTAGACAAACAGATCGACCGGAACGGTATACTCCAACGAGACCTTCACAATCGCTTGCGTCACCGAGACCTTGATGTCTTCGCGCTTCGCCGGAATATCCAAATCCTGCACTACTTTGAACATATTGTCGCGAATCTGCTCCTCGGAATAGCGATTCACGATGCCGAAGCGCGCCATTTCCTGCATCTTGTCCTGCAACTGGTATTCGGCTACGTAGGGCGGCACAAGTTTGAACGCTAGAAAGATTCCGATCACGAGAATGACGGTAAAGACTATCGCTTTGAACTTGCCTTCGCCGCGCTGGGAGCCGCAGCGCCGCGCTATCGAATACCGTTCGGGGGTGCCAGCAAAGTGCACGAAGTTCTTCTCCGGGCGCCGCCAAAGCCGCTCGCAAAACGCGGCATCGCACGGCAGGATTCAGTTGCTGTCTATCAATTAACGCTAGCACCCTGTCCACGAGGTGTCGAGAAGATGGAGGGACAGGTGTTCCCGGAAAGCTACGGGGTCGTGTAGTAGGACAGGACTTAGCCTGTCTTCTTTTCCCCTGCCACACGCACCCCGATCTGATGTGAGGTAATGGGCTGGAACCTGATGGATGTGACCTGATGTGATGTGATGTGATTAGATCTGGCCCGGTCGCTCTTACCCGTCATGGGACGGACCACACCGATACTCTCAATAAGCCCGCGCAAAAATAGCCCGCTCGGCAGCTGCGTTGCCGCAATAGACGCAAGCCCCAGACCCGCCAACCCGCGCATCCCCATCGCCCAAACTCTGATCCATCGGAATACACCGCATCGTGGCGCGAGTCTCTTCCTTAATTTTTGCTTCGCACTCAGCGCTTCCGCACCAGTAAGAATACGCAAAGCCCATTTCGACGGCCTTCTTCAAGTCATCGTAGGTTTTCGCGTCGTGCGTGTTGGCTTTGCGGAAAGCCAAAGCCTTGTCGTGGAGCGCCTGCTGAATCTCGACGAGCAACTTCTCGATCGTCTGCGGCATTCCAGCTAATGGCGAACTGATTTTCCCTTCTCGGCCTGGCCGATCCCGCCGTGCCAGCACGGCCGCCGCCTTCGCCACGTCCTTCGGACCTAGCTCCACGCGCAACGGCACCCCGCGCATTTCCCAATCATTGAATTTCCAGCCGGGGCTCGGTCCTTCGCGCTCATCCAGCGTCACGCGCACGTTGGCCGCAACCAGTTCCGCTTTCAATTTCCGCGCCGCATCCATCACCGAACTCTTCTCTTCGTCCGTCTTGTAAATCGGCACGATCACGACCTGGTAAGGAGCGAGCTTCGGGGGTAGCACAAGCCCTTGATCGTCGCCGTGTACCATGATGATCGCGCCAATGACGCGCGTCGAAAGTCCCCACGAGGTCGTCCAGCAATGCTGCAGCTGTCCGCCCTGGTCGAGATACCGCACCTCGAAGGCCTGCGCAAAATTCTGCCCCAGGAAATGCGAAGTCCCGGACTGCAAAGCCTTGCCATCGCCCATCATACCTTCGATCGAATAGGTGACGTCCGCGCCAGCGAACTTCTCCGCGTCCGATTTCTTCCCGGCAATTACCGGAATCGCCGCGTCGTTCACTGCAAAATCCGTGTAGATATCTAGCATCTGCCGCGTTTCAAATTCTGCTTCTTCGCGAGTGGCGTGCGCCGTATGCCCTTCCTGCCAATAAAATTCCAGCGTGCGCAGAAAAAGTTTCGTGCGCAATTCCCAGCGCACGACACTGTTCCACTGATTCATCAACACGGGCAAGTCGCGATAGGACTGGATCCATTTCGACCACATGTGCCCAATGATCGTTTCCGAAGTCGGCCGAATGACTAACGGCTCCGCCAGTTTTTCGCCGCCGCCAATCGTCACGACCGCCAGTTCCGGCGAGAAGCCTTCGACGTGGTGCTTCTCTTTATCAATAAAGCTCCGCGGAATCAGCAAAGGAAACGCCACGTTCTGGTGCCCCGTAGCTTTGAAGCGACGGTCCAGGGCCTGCTGCATGTTCTCCCACAGCGCCCACCCATAGGGCCTCACTACCATACAGCCGCGCACAGGCGCGTAGTCGGCAAGCTGCGCCTTCAAAACAAGCTGGTTGTACCACTCGGAAAAATCTTGTGCGCGTGTCGGGAGCTTTTCTTCGGCCATGCGGCAGTGTATTCCGTTCCTCTCAGAGAAATAAATACGTCTGAGTAAACTCAAAAGCGTAACGGACACGTTGTAATGTGTCAACGAAGAGGAGACAAGCGGGGGAGCCTGGGGCGGGCAACGAGTTCACCCAGAAGAAATTTACAGAACCGAGAGGATTGCTTCGCCATCGCAAAAGATTACTTGCACGATGCCGGGCTGCGCGATGAAACTTCAGCCAGACTTGAAACATGGTAAAACTTTTGGGATGGCCCAGTTGACCGAAATGCAGCCTGAAATTGAAACGGAAAGCGCTGCGAAGAAGCCGAGACACGTGGCGAACAACGCCGCTCCCGGCTGGCGCTCCTACGTCAACGCGTTTCTCGCCGCAGAAATTTCTGCGCTGACCAGATACTACGACCGCGTAATCCAGTGGCTGCCGCGCGAAGACGACAAAGGCGGGCTGCTTGCCGCCATCGATGCGCCGCGCAAAGAGACCGTTGGCAAGGACGAGCCATTCCCCGACTTGACCCACGAGCGCGACAAGCGAACCGCAATTCTGATCAACGGAACGTTTAACCACGACTTCGACATTCAAGCTCTCTTGATGCAATTGAAAGCGAAGCTTGCTCGTACATCGCGCCTGGTGGTAGTTCTCTACAACCCTTACCTGCGCTGGGCTTATTACCTGACAAATCGCATGGGAATCCGCAAGGGTGACCTGCCAAGCACTTTTGTGACGCGAGTCGATCTCGAAAACATCGCGAAGGTGGCAGGATTTGAAATCGTGCGTCAGCGGCAGGCGGTCTACTGCCCATGGAAAATGTTGGGACTCGGTACGGTCATCAACCGCGTCATGCCCCTAGTACCGCTGGCACGATGGCTGAGCCTGACGTCGGTCGTCGTGATGCGGCCTCTGGTGCCGTCTTCGCAACAGGGTCTGTCTTGCGTGATTCCCGCACGCAACGAACGCGGAAACATCGAGAATGCGCTTACGCGCTTTCCGGACCTGGGCCGCGAGGCGGAAATCATCTTCGTCGAAGGCCACTCGACGGACGGAACCTGGGAAGAAATTCTCCGCGTCTCCACTGTCTACCGCGATCAGTTCCGCATTCTAGCGGTGCAACAGCCCGCCAAAGGCAAAGCGGATGCGGTGCGCCTGGGTTTTTCACACGCTCGAGAAGACTTGCTCGTGATTCTGGATGCTGATCTGACCATGCCGCCGGAAATGCTTTCGCGCTTTGCCTTTGCCTACGATCAGGGACACGGGGATTTTATCAACGGGTCGCGACTGGTTTATCCGATGGAAGGCGCGGCCATGCGTTTCCTGAACCGCATGGGGAATATTTTTTTCGCGAAAATGCTCAGTGCCGTCCTGGATGTGCGTCTAGGCGATTCGCTCTGCGGCACGAAACTGGTCACGCGCCACGACTACGAGCGTATGGTCGCGTGGCGAAAAGATTTCGGTGAATTTGATCCGTTCGGAGATTTTGAGCTGCTCTTCCCCGCGGCTGAACTGGGCTTGGAGATCGTAGACGTGCCCGTGCGCTATCTTGCGCGCACCTATGGCGAAACAAACATCCAGCGCTTCCGTCACGGCCTTCAGCTGCTGAAGATGACGTGGGTAGGCCTCGTGCGTATCAAGATGGGCTTCAGAAAAAAGCCAGCACGGCGAGCACAGGACGAAACGCAGCAGGTTTAACCCGTAGTTCACATCGACAGTGCCTCAGCGCAGCAAATCTCTTGTAGGGGCACAGCACCGCTGTGCCCGTCTTAGCCTGAGCGTATTGATCAAACGGCCTTTCACCGCATCCGACTAGGCGCGTGTTTAGAATCGCAAGCTAGGCAAGAATTTTCTTAGAGCAGAGCAAGTCAACATAGCCGGAGCGCTCAACAGCGAGTTCGATCGCGCGATTATCCAGAGCAAGAGTTGTCGCAGCCCGAGTCAAAATGTAAAGTTGATATCCGGCGGAGCGGAAAAAATCGAGCAGTGCCGACGGCTCGAAGCCCAGTTCACGCATGCCGTCCGGAGCGTACTCAAAGGCGATGCACATCTCGGGAAATTTCTCGATGGTCTTACGCATGCCTTCGCAGACCGCAAGCTCGTAGCCCTGCACATCGATTTTGATAAACGAAATATTCTGCAGATTGCGCGTTGTAACAAAACTGTCCACGCTGGCCACCGCGACCGTGGTGATTTTTTCTTCGGCAGGCCGCGATGTTTTGAACTGCTCCGTAACGACGCGATGATCGGCCGAATGCTCTTCGTTGTGCCAAAACTCGAGTAACCCATCGGCGCTGCCGACAGCCATGTTGAAAGTCTCCACCGAATCGCCAAGACTTTTGCGGCGAACGATTTCTCCAAGTGTTGCAAAGCTGGCCGCGTCTGGCTCAAAGGCGTAGACCTTGCCCGGAGCCTTCGCATTCGCCTTCAGGGCAGTCGCAAAAACCCACGCCGTGTAGCCGATGTTTGCCCCGATATCGAGAATATCACCGCTCCTGAAGAGCTCAGGGCTACGCTTGGCAAGCGCCCAGAACGGATCTTCATACCAACGCTTGTAAAGAAAATACGCGAAAAGAAAGAATCTCTTGAACAACGGCATTTCAAAAAGGCCTGCCGAGCGTGCCAGGTTGTAGACACGCGTGAAAATGTTCGATGATGATTTACTGCTCATGCTTTGAGCCGCTTCAAGTCGAGAGCAATTCGTACTGTTAGCTTCTTCATGAGCCTAGGCAGTTTTCTCCAACACAAGCAAAACTCGCAATGCCGCAACGCGGCGCCACAACGGAGATGTCGCGCGCTCGAATTTTGACATCGCCAGATACAGAGACTCTGGCAAGAGATTCATTGGTTTGAATCCGCCGCTCAGCAAATAGGCGAAGAGGCAAAAAGGCTCGAGCGCTTTGAGTTTGAGTTCCGGCAAAGAACGGAGCGTAGTCGAACGATGCTTGGGCCCGAAGAGCAGATACGGAATCGCCTGATTGCCGTCAAAGGCCAATTTCCCGGGTACTTCTCCCGGCTGATTTACAACCCAGGGCGTTTCAGAAAGATCGCAACGCTCCTGATGCAGAAAACGGAAAATAAAATAAGAAAAAGGCGTGATCCATGGTTCGACGAGAATCAACCTGCCGCCGGGAAGCAGAACGCGCGAGACTTCGTTTAAAAACGTCATTGGCGTGGCGAGGTGATGCAGCATGTCCAGGCCGAAAACGTTTGCGACGCTGTACGATCGAAACGGGAGTTTCTGCGCGTCGGCGATGGCGTCGAGCCAGGGACACCAGATGAGGTCTGTCGAGAGAATGTCCGGCGCAAATTGCTTAAAAAAACCTGGGCCCGCGCCGACTTCGACGGAAAGTCCGTTTGGGTTTCGGGAGGCGAGCAGGCGCGCGAAAAATTCCTCGTTGTAGACGCGCCGCAGAATGGGTTTTTGCTCCCAAACGCGGCGGTGCCGGAGAAGCTGCTCGTTAGCTTGCGTGTCGATGGCCACTGTGCGTTTTCTGATTGTACTGAGTTCGACAGCGCCAGAGATGAGAAGCTCGCGGGATTGTTCGGTTGTCGTTATCAAAAGAAGACTGGCGCGAGACCCGGTAACTAATGATGTGGCGCCTTTCTCGCGGCGCAACGGAACACTTCACAGTTTTGATAGGCTGGTTTCATTGTGAGTTCTCTTTCAATGCCAAGTGAAGAACAGAACGCTGGCCTGAATTCTCCGAGTGCAGCGCAACCAGCGGACTGGCGGTCGATCGCTTTCCTCGCCGTGTTGCTCGCGCTTGGGACGGCAGCGGTATACGCGCCCGCAATGCGAAATGGATTCGTAAATCTTGACGATACGGATTACGTAACGCGCAATCCGCATGTCCTGGCCGGATTGACATGGGCAGATGTCCGCTGGGCGCTCGGCTCGAGCTACCCTTCTTCAAATTGGCACCCGCTGACATGGATTTCGCATATGGCGGACGTCCAGATATACGGAAGAAATCCAGCCGGGCATCATTTCACTAGCGTCCTACTGCATATTCTCGGCGTGGTTTTGCTTTTTCTATTGATCGAGAGCGCTACTGGACGGCCACTGCGAGGCGCGGCAGTGGCGGCGCTGTTCGCGGTGCAGCCTATGAATGTCGAGGCCGTAGCATGGATTTCCGAGCGAAAATCTGTACTTTGCGTTTTGTTTTTTCTCCTCGCGATAGGAGCGTTCGGCTGGTACGCAAAAAGGCCAACCGTCGGCCGTTATCTGTGGATGGTTCTATTTTTTGGTCTGGGAATTACATCGAAAGTGATGGTAATTCCCTTCCCGTTTGCGCTGCTGCTGCTGGATTACTGGCCACTGGGGCGCCTTCCTGGAACGGACCCAGATGGAAACCCGCGCAAGTTCTATGTCGCACTCCGGGCGCTAGTGATCGAAAAGATTCCTCTCTTCGTGATGGCGGCGGCGGGCGGAGCTGTGACTGTCTACATACACTCTCGGGAACATGCATTGACGGCGACGATGCCTTTTAGCTGGCGTTTCAAAAATGCGATTTTTTCTTATGTTGCGTACCTGGGAAAAGCAATTTGGCCGGTTGGACTGGCTCCATATTATCCGCATCCAGAAAATACGCTGTCGTGGACCGTAGTAGCTCTCGCCGGAATGGCGTTGGCCGCCATCAGTTTGCTCGTGTGGCGATTCCGCGAACGTAAATATCTGGTGATGGGCTGGCTCTGGTATCTGGGGACGATGCTGCCCATGATTGGCTTCATCCAGACCGGCCGCCAAGGCATGGCCGACCGCTTCATGCACATTCCGATGATGGGCTTGCTCTTTGCTTTGGTTTGGCTGATTGCAGATTTGGCGGCGGAGAAGCACTGGCACAAAGAAATTCCAATCGCGCTCTTTCTTCTGGCGCTTGCGCCATTTGCGGCCCTGACGATCAAGCAGATCGGCTACTGGCACGACAGCTACACGCTTTTTGCGCACACTCTCGAAGTGACCAAGAACAACGGATTTGCTGAGAACAATTTCGGAGTTGCCCTCCTAGAGCGAGGAGAGCCGCAACTCGCCGCGCAACACTTCATAGCTGCCGTGCGTCTGAGCCCTGACCTGGCGTCGCCGCATTACAACATTGCCGTTTTGCTACAGCGGCAAAATCAACTTGACGATGCGGAGCACGAATACCGAGCGGCACTGGCTCTCTCCAGCGACCAAGCTGAAATCGTGCAGTCGCACAACAATCTGGGGATCCTTTACCTGGGCGAAGGCAAATATGCGGTGGCGGTGACGGAACTGAGCGCGGCGATTGCTCTCGACCCAAATGCGCAAAACAGCTACATCGGTCGCGGAACGGCAGAGATGCAAATGATGAACACGGATGCGGCGATCGCGGATTTTACAAAGGCGGCACAGATTGCGCCGTCGCCGCTCGCGTTGTTCAGGCTGGGACAAGCGCTGGAAACTAAAGGTGAGAATCAGCAAGCCGCGAAGGCTTACGCGGCGGCGCTACAACTGGCTCCTTCAATGGCCGAGGCCCGGGCTCGGCTGGATGTACTGCGTCCTAGCGTTCAATAAACGCAGTCCCTCATCACGCAGGCGAAACTCATGCCACTCAGCTTTCAACACAAGACTAATTCAGCGACGATTATTTCGCTGGGGGCGCCGTGGTCTTTACGAACGAGATGTTTCGGACGCGGCCAGCGAAGAGATCGCAGCCGGTAACGCGGCCTGCGGCATCGCGGCGGAAAACGATGGCGGTGCCGAACGGACCTTGAAATTCGTCGAGAACGGTTGGTTCGAGGACGGCAGGCTCCTGCCAGTTCATCGCGAGAGTGAGCTTGCCGTCCTTGACGGCAAAGCGGTAAGTCGCTTGGAGTTCGGCGCTGGTGTACTCGCCGGCATACTGTGCGAAATTTTCCGCGGAAGCCTTGAGCGGTTCATACCTTACAAAAATTTGCGGCGCTGTGTCTTTGAAATTTACCGTGAGGCGCATACCAGAGCTTGGCTGGCGGTCGAACGCGATTTCAGGACCAGCTGTGGCGACGAAGTGGGTCGCGTCGCGGGGTTTGAAAAGTGTGCCGAACGCCCCGACGCCTTCCTTTGACGCGGTTATCTCAAGGACCGAATGGGAGTCAATGTTGCGATACCAGCCAGCGAAAGGCTGAGCGTCAACGCTGGCGGCTGCGGAGGCGGAGGCTTCGGGCGAAAGCTGGCCGGCAAGGTAGAGATCCGCGACCTGAAACGAGAGGCGGCTAGGGTTGCTGGTGCCAACGTTGCACAAGGTGATGACGGAAAATTTCTGCTGAGGGAAACGCAGGAGCTCGGTGCGATAGCCGAAGAGTGCGCCACCGTGCTCGACAATGGGTAGTCCGCGATAAGTGCTGATAAACAATCCGAGAGCGTACTCAATCTTTTTCCCGCTGTTCAATACACCGGGCGTTTGTATTTCTCTTAGCAGTGTTCCCTTGCCAAGCTTGTCGGCGTAGAAATTGCGATCCCAGAGAAGCAGGTCGTCGACGCTGCTCATGAGGCCGCCATCTCCGATTTTGTCGAAATTGGTGGACCAGTCGACGCGGAAGCCGCCGTTGGAGAGCGGCTCGTACGCAGGAACGCGGCCGGGGACGACGACGGAGTGGTCGTCGTAAAAGCGAGTATGCGTCATGCCGAGCGGCTTAAAGATATTTTCTTCAGCGAATTGAGAGAGTGGCTTGCCCGTGGCGCGCTTAATAATCACGCTAAAGAGGAAAAAGTTTGTGTTGCTGTAGAGGAATTCTTCGCCTGGCTGGTAGTTGAGGGCTTTTTGGCGAGAGAGCAGGTCGAGCAATTCGGGCGTGGGGTGGATGTCCTCAAAATTGCGGCCGGCGAGAAGGAGCAGGCCGAGAATATCGCGAAATCCGCTCGTGTGATGCAGCATTTCGCGAAGCGTGATGGGCTTTCCGTAAGAAGGAATCTCGGGAACGTATTTGCGAACGTCATCATCGAGCGAGAGGTAGCCCTGTTCGGCGGCGAGCACGACGCTGGCGGCGGTAAATTGTTTCGAGACGCTGCCCATGTAAAAGACCGACTCGGGAGTGAGCGGGACACTCAGTTCGAGGCTGCCTTCGCCGTAGCCTTTTTTGTAGATGAACTCGCCATCGCGTACGACGCCGAGCGCGCAGCCGGGCGAATCGGGCTTGTCGTACTGTACGAAGACCTGGTCGACCTTGCGCTGCAACTCGCTCGCGTCCTGTTGTGCAAAGGAAGTGGATGCAATCAACGAGCAGGCGGAAAACAGTAGGACGACAGCGCGGCGGAATGCGGTCATGTCAGAAGCCCCTTGGGATTCATTAACCAGCGGAGGAGCCTATATCGGCGTTGCACGCAAAGCAAAGCCTTTTGCCTGAAGTAGCTGTCAAAGCCCCTCTTAAGGCAGTAGCAAATTTTCTAGTTATTTTCAAAAGCTATTATCACTTTTCCGCGGGCGTGCCCTGTTTCGAGATAGCGTATAGCCTCAGGCGCTTCCTTCAAATTGTAGAGCCTGTCGATGACCGGCGTTATCTTTCCAGATTCCATCTGCTCGCGCATAAAAGTCAGATCCTGTTTGTTGGGTTTTGCAAGAATCATGAGGAACTTCTGGCTCCCGAACAACGACAACACGAGAGAGGAAATTGCGCGCACTAAAGGACCGATCATCCAATTATCGGTCGTACCTCCCGCGCCTACGTAGATTCCCTTGGGATTTAAAACGCGCATGGTAGCTGACAAGGAATGGTTCCCAACGCAATCGAAGAGCAAGTCGTAGCGTTGAGCACTCTTTGTGAAATCCTCTCGCGTGTAGTCGATAACGCGATCTGCGCCGATGGACCGGACCATTTCGAGATTCCTGGTGCTACATACGCCGGTGACATCCGCGCCAAACGACTTAGCAATCTGCACGGCGAATGTACCCACGCCTCCCGCAGCACCGTTAACCAGTACCTTCTGACCTGCCTGGATGTGTCCCTTATCGCGAAGACCCTGCAACGCGGTATAGGCCGCCACGGGTGCGGAAGCTGCTTGCTCAAATGTCACGTTAGCGGGCTTCATGACCACATTTGCTTCGGAAGCACAGACGTACTCGGCGAAGGCGCCTTTGCACGAGCCAAAAACCTCGTCGCCGAGTTTAAACTGCGATACTTTGCCGCCAAGGGCTTCAACCTGGCCGGCGACATCCACGCCTAGCCCAAGGAATTTTGGTTTGCGCAGCCCGGCGATGATGCGAACGGCGTAGGGCGCGCCTCTCATGAAGTGCCAGTCAAGTGGATTTAGGCTCGCCGCGCGAACTCTTATCAAGACCTCGTTGTCCTTGGGAACAGGTTTCTCGATGTCCATGATCTGGACAACATCCGGAGATCCGTACCTCGTGTAGACTGCGGCTTTCATTGGCGTTTCTCGCTGCGCTGAGCTTTTTCTCGCTTAAACACTTACAGGAGCAGGAGCCGACTCTCTATTTGATAAATCCAAACGACGGTGAGATGCTGCCATCGTATCTCAGATAGTTGCTGGCTGGGAGTTTATGGCCCTTGTCATCCTTCCGTCGAAAGAGCGCAGCCGAGAGTTGCCGTGCTACTTAGTCCCAAAATAAAAAAGCGGCAGCAGAGCTGCCGCACTCCACGGAAATTCCCGAAGACACTATACCGTCTCCGCGACTTTAAACGAAGAGGAGGCGCTTCGCGGAAATGACGTGTGCGGAGTAAGATGGTGAACCTTGAATGAGGCGAGACGAACGAGCTGGGCTGAATTGAATTTGAGTCGATAGGACAACCGAGATGACTACTGAAGCTAACGAACGGATGCAGAGGCCGCTGGAAGCGGTGGACCCCACGATTGCAGAGTTGTTGCAGGAAGAGGCGCAGAGGCAGGCGACTGGGCTGGAGTTGATTCCATCGGAGAACCTCGTTTCGGAGGCGGTTTTGGAGGCGATGGGGTCGATTTTCACAAACAAGTACGCGGAGGGGTATCCGGGGAAGCGGTATTACGGCGGGTGCGAGTACGCGGATAAGGTGGAGCAGTTGGCGATTGACAGGGCGAAGGAATTGTTTGGGGCGGAGCATGCGAACGTGCAGGCGCATTCGGGGACTTCGGCCAACGTCGCGGTGTATATGTCCACTTTGCAGAAGGACGACGTGGTTTTGGGGATGAATCTTTCGCATGGCGGGCATTTGACGCATGGGCATCCCTTGAATTTTTCGGGGCGGATGTACAAATTTATTGCGTATGGAGTGAAGAAAGAGGATGAGCGGATCGATTACGACGAGATCGACCGGCTGGCGCTGGAACACAAGCCGAAGATGATTGTGGCGGGGGCCAGCGCGTATTCGCGGATTATCGATTTCGAGCGGATCGCAAAAGCTGCGAAATCTGTGGGGGCTTTGTTTTTTGTGGATATGGCGCATATCGCGGGATTGGTTGCGGCGGGCGTGCATCCTAGTCCGGTGCCACATGCGGATATTGTTTCGACGACCACGCACAAAACATTGCGCGGGCCGCGCGGCGGATTGGTGCTTTGCAAGTCCGCATTCGCAAAGGAGCTGGATAAGCTCACATTTCCAGGGACGCAGGGCGGGCCTTTAGTGCACACGATTGCGGCCAAGGCGGTGTGTTTGAAAGAAGCGATGGAGCCGAGCTTTAAGGAATATCAGAAGCAGGTGGTGGCGAACGCGAAGGCGCTTGCGGCGGCTATCGCAAAGCGCGGTTTCCGGATTGTGACGGGCGGGACGGACAATCACGTGTTTTTGATTGAGGTGCATTCGCGTGGGATCACCGGAAGCGATGCGGAGAAGGCGCTGGACCGCGCGGGAATTACTGTGAACAAAAACTCGATTCCGTTCGATCCCCTTCCCCCGATGAAGGGCGGCGGAATCCGTTTGGGAAGCCCCTCAGTGACGACACGCGGCATGCGCGAGGCAGAGATGGATCAAATCGGCGGCTGGATTGGAGAGATTCTCTCGCATCTGGGCGATGCGGAAACAGAACAGAGGGTGCGCAAGCAGGTTGCCGTCTTTGCAGCGCACTTCCCGATTTACGAATCGCGTGTGCGCGGAACATCTCGCGTAGAACATGCGGGGGCGTAAATTTCGAATGATACCCGGCGTTATTGACGCAACGTTTGCCTTCGAGAAGTGGCTCAGCTCCCAACTCCCGATTATCAAACAGGACCTGCGCCTCAAACATCGATTGATGGCTGAAGCAGCATTCCCATACTTCCGCGCGACCTTTTACCGTTGGCTGCAGCTCTGGCCGGAAGTGTGTGGCGAACTGGCGAAAGCACCTAAAGTTCTGGCAGTAGGCGATTTGCACGTCGAAAATTTTGGGACTTGGCGGGATCTGGAAGGGCGGCTCATCTGGGGCGTCAATGATCTAGACGAAGTCTATCCGTCATCCTACGCGATCGATTTAGTGCGGCTCACGACGAGCGCTTATTTGGCGATTCTTGGCGAGCATCTGAGCATGCAGCGGCGCGAGGCTGCGGAAGCGGTCGAGCAAGGCTATCGCGACTCGCTGGCCGCCGGGGGGAAACCGTTCATTCTGGCGGAGGATAATCAATGGCTGAGGCTGATGGCCCTGAGCAAGCTGCGCGACCCCGTTCATTTTTGGGCGAAGCTGACGCACTTGCCGCCTTTTACCGCAAAAGCTCCAGACGAAGTGCGGGAATTGCTTGAGGAATCGCTGCCGCCCAAGAGTGTGTATCAGCTCAAGAAGCGAATCGCGGGTCTCGGCAGTCTGGGGCATCCCCGGATAGTGGCGATTTCGTCCTCGGGCGGCGCCTACATTTCGCGCGAAGCCAAAGCCGTTCGGCCTTCGGCATCCGCATGGCACTGTGGGACGTCATCGGCTGTCGTCTATGGGCCGCGGCTCATAGGGCGCTGTTTGCGCGTATTAGACCCTTTCGTTCGGTGGCACAACAGGTGGGTGGTGCGGAGGCTGGCACCCGACTGCTCCCGAATAGAACTGGTTTCCCTGGCAGCAGAACGGGACGAAGCGCGACTGCTTTATTCGATGGGGTGGGAAACGGCCAACATGCACTTCGGTTCGCCGCAGGCGATTCCGGAGGTCAAGCGCGATTTGGCGCAGAGAAAAGGCCGCTGGCTGCACAAAGCGTCTAAAGCAATGTGCAAAGCCACGCTTAAAGATTGGGAAGATTGGCGCAAGGGCTGGAAAAAGCTGACGAAATGAATTTCGTCTACGCTGCCGCGCATCTACTGGCCGGCTTGTCCTGCCGGACTCTCAAATAACAAAAAGGCCCTAATGGCAGGGTTTTTGCATACTGTCCTTGCCTGTTTCCTTACTCCGCCAGTGCGGCTGACCCAAGACTGTCCCACGGGTCAGTAGATTCTTGAAGAAAGTGCGCGTAGGTTCAAGAAGGACTGGGATGGGAACCGAAATCGCGACACTGCTCTCCGCTTTACAGAACACCAACTGGGTGACTAGAACATTTTCTTGGATCAGCCCGAAAGGGCCAATCCAGCCAAGCCCGGCACCCGGGCGGTGAGTGTCCTTTTTTGCAGCGCGCGGCAAGTTTCCAGCTTCCCGGGGGAGTCCTAATCCTAGCCCATCCTGAAAAGGACGGGGGCAACGAGGTGAATCAATGATGGACACGGAAGCGTTCCGCGAATTCAAGACCGGGTTGACGTTGCTGCGAGACAACTACGCGGTAAAGGCGCTACCGCACATGAAGAAGGCAGTAGACCTCGATAGAAACAATCCGTACTACATGTCTTATCTGGGAGTCGTGCTGGCGCGCTCCGAGCAGAAGTGGGGCGAAGCCGAACGGCTTTGCGATACCGCGGTGCGGATGAAGCGGAACCAGGCGCAGCTTTATCTGAACCTGGCGGAAGTGTACGCGACAGCAGGACGGCGAGACGAAGCAGTCGAAGCGTTGCAGTCCGGCCTGAAATTTGCGCGGCGCGATGTGCGGTTGACGATCGCCATGAACCGCCTTGTCGAGCGGCGTCCTCCGGTACTGACATTTCTGACGAGGCAGCACCCGATCAATCGGCAGCTGGGGATCATCCGGCACAAGACATTGCGAATGTTCGGACAGGATTAATTTCGAGTTCTCTCCAACCCCAAAGCAAGAAGGGGCGGGTGGCCATAAGCCGTCCGCCCCTTCTTGTTTCTAAAATTAAGTTAGAGGTCGCTAAACGCGCTTGCTACCTGCGCGTCGCCCAGGAGTCATTGAACGTGGGCTGTTGCGTTCCCATTTCCATTAGGATCTTCAGGCCGACGCCAAACATGCCGGTGGAAAGAGGGTCTCGGCGCACAACTTCCGCGAGGTATTCGCGATTCATCGCCATCGGACTTTGGGAATAGGGCAAAGTCACAAAAAGGCGCATGCCGATCTCATAGCCAGGTTCGCTTGTCTGGAAATAAACGCCGGTGCGAGAAACGCTGAGGGTTCCGCGCATATCGTCGAAATGTTCCTTCTCAGGGTCAGAAGGGCGAATGCGCATGAGCTGCGTAATTTTGCAACGGCGACTGCCTCGTCGTTCTTGAGTTGTGACTTTTGGAACGGCCGTGCCTGTGGTGCTGGGTGTTTTGCCCATAATGCTTTGCTGGGTCTCCATGAATACCTCGGCCTCTCGCTGATAGGACGTTCTAGAGAAAGTGTAAGGCCAGGGTAAAACTAAACCTATAGAGGAAACGTACCGCTCGAGAGTAGGACGCTCCAAAGGGATGATAGTACGGAAGTACTGCGAAAGGAAGAGAGCGAGGGCGGGTATTTTTGCTAACGAGAAGAATAAGAAGGATTTAATGGAGCCGTTCCGAACTGAAGCGGTGGACGGGGCTTAGTACCGATGTGGGACTAGGTAGAACTATGGTCCCCACGAAGTCCGGCCCTAAGAGATAGGTACGATGAGAGATATTTGCAGGCCAAGAGAAGAAGGAGAGATCAAAGTGCGGCTGTGAAATTGCAGAAGTTGGTTGCCGCCCGCGAATTGACGTTCGCTTAGAAGGACGTATTTGCGGAAGAGCAAGAAATATCGCGGGAGAAAAGCCCACCATGAATACAGCGACGCGTCGCACTCCAATTTCAACAGGAACTAGTCAGCGCAATGAGCTGGTCCGAGCTGAGCGACGCGGTAATCCCCTCCCGGCGGAAGACGCGCTACGCGCACGAGCGAACGGTGCAGTCGAGGTGCGGGCACGCGTGTATATCGCCGCGGAGAACCGGCTGTTGCGAGAAGCACTCTCACGGATGTTAACGAGGCAGGGAGACATCGACGTGGTGGGATTCAATTCCACCGGGCCGTTCCGTGTGGAAGGATTGATCGAGGAGAAAGCCGACATATTGCTGCTGACCTCGCGTGGAAGCCTGTGCGAAGACGTGTTCGTGATTCGCCAAGTGCGCTTGACGGCTCCGACCGTGCGCATCCTGCTGGTGGGAATGACCGAGGACGAAACTGAGTTTTTTCAGTATGTGCGCGCGGGAATCCGAGGGTACCTGCCGCGAGACGCTTCGGCGGAAGACGTCTTGGAAGCGATGCATGCAGTGCAGGCAGGCGAGGCCGTGTGCCCGGGGTCGCTATGCGCATTGTTGTTTCGATTTTTCGAACGAGAAGCTACCTCGGTGCATTCGGCGACTATTCATCCCAGGCTGGGCTTGACGCGGCGCGAGCAGCAGATCGTTCCGCTGATCGCGCAGGGACTGACGAACAAAGAAATTGCGAACCAATTCTGCTTGTCGGAGCAGACGGTGAAAAATCATCTTTACCGGATGAAGCATAAAGTAGGTGCAGGCGATCGGTTTGGGATAGTCCATCTTTGCCGGACGCAGGGATTTTTGGTTTAGCCTGGTGATTTGGTAAAAGGGCGCACAGCCAGGAGTGGCTGTGCTACTGGGCATTTCCTACCTTTAGGTGACTTCTTTCTACCGTTTGTGCGATTCTCTTCCTCGACAAAACTCGAGGAAGTGCCGATGCTCAAGAAATTCAAAGATTTATCCGAAAAAGAGATTCTGGCGCTGGCCATTGCGTCGGAAGAGGAAGATAGCCGCATCTTCGGCGAGTTTGCGGATGCTTTGCGGGAGACTTACCCGGCGACCGCAAAAATGTTTGAGGAGATGCGCGCGGAAGAAGTCGTACACCGAGATCGGCTGCTCGCGATGTTCCGACAACGCTTTGGCGACCACATCCCATTGATCCGACGCGAGAACGTGAAGGGCTTTCTGCAACGGAGGCCGACGTGGCTGGTGCGGCCGCTCGGCGTCAATGTGGCGCGGAAACAAGCCAAAGTGATGGAGATGGAAGCGGCCCGTTTCTATTCGCGTGCCGTCAGCCGCATTACGGATGCTCCCACACGAGAATTGTTGAATAAACTGGCGGACGAAGAGCGCAAACACGAGGCAACGGCGGACGGCCTGGAAGAGAAACATTTAACGGAGCCTGCACGCGCGCAGGAAGACGAATCGCACCGCAAACTATTTCTTCTTCAGGTTGTACAGCCCGGACTCTTGGGGTTGATAGATGGGTCGATCTCAACACTCGCACCGCTTTTTGCCACAGCATTTGCAACACATAAGAGTGGGTACGCATTTTCGGTTGGTCTTGCGGCGTCGATTGGTGCGGGCATTTCGATGGGTTTTTCGGAATCTCAATCAGACGACGGTTCGCTGACAGGACGTGGTTCGCCGTGGCTGCGCGGAACAATCACCGGACTAATGACAACGGCCGGCGGACTCGGACACACCTTGCCATTTCTCATCGGCAACTTTCACGTAGCTATGATTCTGGCGTTGATTGTGGTGGCCATCGAACTTACAGCGATTAGCTATATTCGGCACAAGTATATGGACACGACCTTCTTGCAGGCGGCGTTTCAAGTGGTAGTGGGGGGAGTGCTGGTCTTCCTCACCGGATATCTGATCGGTCAGTTCGTAAGAGTAGAGTGAACGCGCCGCGCCACGCTGCCACGAGAAAATCAGTCCGCCTGCGCGCCAACAGGAACGGGCACGTGTCCATGTTTGCGCTTGCCTTGCAGCCACGTTTGTAGGCGATCCATGTAGATGTAAACGATAGGTGTCGTGAAGAGCGTAAGCATCTGGCTGACGATAAGCCCGCCGATGATGGTGATGCCGAGTGGGCGGCGTAGTTCGGAGCCAACGCCGGTGCCCAGAGCAAGAGGCAAAGCGCCGAAAAGCGCGGCCATAGTAGTCATAAGGATGGGCCGGAAACGCAGCAGGCATGCCTTGTAGATGGCCTCCAATGGCGAGATGTGTTCCTCGCGTTCGACTTGCACCGCAAAATCAATCATGAGAATAGCGTTTTTCTTGACGATGCCGATGAGGAGAATGACGCCGATAAGGGCAATCATGTTCAAATCAGAGTTAGTAATTCGAATGGCGAGAATGGCGCCGATGCCAGCAGAAGGAATCGTGGAAAGAATGGTAATGGGATGGATGAAACTCTCGTAGAGGATGCCGAGAACGATGTAAACTGCAACGAGAGCAGTGATGATAAGCAAAAGTTGCGACGAGCGTGAGTCCTGAAAGGCCTGCGCATTGCCCTGGAAAGCGGCGTGGACCGTCCGAGGGACGCCGATTTCACGAGTAGCCGCTTCGATATCCAGAACGGCGGGGCCAAGAGATGCACCGGGAGCAAGGTTGAAGGACAACGTGATCGCCGGAAAGACGCCCTGGTGGTTGATAGAGAGCGCGGTGTTGGAGGGCTCGTAATGGGAAAAGGCGCTGAGAGGAACTAGCTTGCCGCCCGTGGCTGGCACATAAATGGACTTCAGAGCCGCGGGATCTTGCTGGGCGCTCGGCATGACTTCCAAGATGACGTAGTACTGATTGAGGCCCTTATAGATGGTGGAGACCTGACGCTGGCCAAAAGCATCGCTCAAAGTGTTGTCAATCGCTTGCATGGAGACGCCGAGGCGGCTGGCGGTGTCGCGATCGACGACGAGTGAGCTTTGCAGGCCATGTATCTGCTGGTCGGAGTTGACATCGCGAAGCTCTGGGATCTTGGCTAACCTCGCCATGACCAGCGGCGCCCAATGATTGAGGTCATTGAGACTATCCGCCTGCAGAGTGTACTGGTATTGCGCGGCGCCGAATCGCCCGCCCACACTGAGATCCTGCACAGCCTGGAGAAAAAGTGCGGCGCCGGGAACGTGGGCGGTGGATTCGCGAATACGGGCGATTACTTCGTCCGCGCTTATCTTCCGTTCGCTGAGAGGCTTTAGCTGAGCAAACATGCGGGCGGTGCTCCCGCCACTGCCGCCGCCAGTGAAGGAAGTGACCGTGTCGATGGCGGGATCCTTCATTACAATGTCCGTGAACTCGCGCATCTTTTGCGACATGGCCGTGAAAGATAAATCCTGGTCGCCCTGGATCATGCCGCTCACGCGACCAGTATCCTGTTGCGGGAAAAATCCGGAATTAACGTTCACAAGCAGGTAAGCGGCAAGCACGGCGGTTAGAAAAGTCATGCCCAGGATCAGCAACTGGCGGCGGAGAACCCAACGAAGAGAGACATCGTAGAGACGAAGAAGCCCGTTAAAAGCGTTCTCAAAGAAGTTGTAGATCCAGTTGTGCTTGCCGCTTTCGTGCTTGAGAAAACGCGCGCACATCATAGGTGTGGTGGTGAGCGAAACGAAGAGCGAGACGACGATGGCCACGCTTAGGACTACCGCAAATTCGCGGAAAAGACGGCCGACAATTCCGGGCATCATCAAAATAGGGATGAAAACGGCGATGAGCGAAGCGCTCATGGAAAGCACGGTGAAACCAATTTCGCTGGCGCCTTTCATGGCGGCTTCAAAAGGCTTCATCCCATTCTCAATGTGGCGAGTGATGTTCTCGATGACGACAATGGCGTCGTCCACGACAAAGCCCGTACAGATCGTGAGCGCCATGAGGGAGAGATTGTCGAGGCTGTAGCCGCATAGGTACATGATCCCGAAGGTGCCGACCAAAGAGAGAGGAACAGCCACGCTGGGAATGATGGTTGCCCAGGTGCTGCGGAGAAAAGCGAAGACCACCAGGATAACGAGAATGATGGAGATAATCAGTGTGATTTCTACGTCGTGAACGGAAGCACGAATGGTAACGCTGCGATCGATGGAGACGGTCAGATGGAGCGAGGGCGAGATCGACGCGCGCAGAACCGGCAGGATGGCATTGATGCGATCGACCGTCTCGATCATATTGGCGGCGGGCTGGCGGAAGATGGCCAGAAGCACAGAACGCTTTCCACCGAACAGACCCAAGTTGCGGCTGTCCGCAACGGAATCGACAACTTCGCCGATATCCCGAAGCCGAACGGGAGCGCCCGTGCGGCCAGCGACGATGAGCGGCATATATTCGTAGGCTTTAAAGAGCTGGTCGGTATCGCCGACATACCATGTTTTGTTCGCGTCGGCGAGAGAGCCCTTGGCCAGATTGGCATTGGCCGATTGCAGGGAGCCACGAATGGTCTCAAGACTGATGCCGTAGCTGTTGAGTTGATACGGATTGGCTTCAATCCGAACGGCGGGGCTCGCGCTACCCCAAACGAAAACCTGCCCGACGCCTTCAACCTGCGCGAGCTTTTGCGCCAGGATGGAATCGGCCGCGTCATAGATTTGAGCTGGCCTAAGATTGTCCGAGGTCAGCGCCAGAATCATGATGGGAGCGTCCGCAGGATTGACCTTGCGGTACGTCGGCTGACCGGGAAGGTCGGCTGGAAGCTGATTGCGCGCGGCGTTGATGGCGGCTTGCACGTCTCGAGCGGCTGCATTGATATCGCGATTGAGATCAAACTGAAGCGTGATGCCAGTGGATCCCAGGCCGCTGGAAGAGGTCATTTGCGTAACGCCAGCGATTCGACCGAACTGGCGTTCGAGCGGAGTGGCAACGGACGAGGCCATTGTTTCCGGGCTGGCGCCAGGCAGGCTGGCGCCGACAGAAATAGTGGGGAAATCAACTTGCGGCAAAGGAGCTACGGGCAGAAAGCGAAAAGCAACCGCGCCGGAGAGAAAAATCGCGATGGTAATGAGAGCGGTAGCGACGGGCCGACGGATGAAGGGTGCGGAGAAATTGGTTGAGGAAGTCATTGCCTAATCGCCGTGAGCCGGCTCCTCGAAAGAATTGCCAATCTGAAAAGCAAAGCGGTGGGCCAGCCAATCGAAGGCAAGATAAACCACCGGCGTGGTGTAAAGCGTCAGCAGCTGACTAAGGATGAGTCCACCAACAATGGTAATACCGAGAGGACGTCGCAATTCGGAGCCAACACCAGTCCCGAGGGCCAGAGGCAGAGCGCCGAGGAGCGCAGCCATCGTAGTCATCATGATGGGACGGAAACGCAGTAGGCAGGCTTCGTAGATAGCCTCGAGCGGCGTCTTCCCTTCCTTACGCTCTGCCTCGAGAGCGAAGTCAATCATCATGATGGCGTTCTTTTGGACAATGCCTATGAGGAGAATGATGCCAATGAGCGAAATGACGCTGAACTCCATGTGAAAGAGGAGGAGAGCAAGAATGGCGCCAACGCCTGCGGAAGGAAGCGTTGAGAGAATGGTAATGGGGTGAATATAGCTTTCGTAGAGGACGCCGAGAACAATGTAAACCGTGATGAGCGCAGCAAGAATGAGCACTGGCTCGTTGGCGAGTGATTTGAGAAAGGCCGCCGCGGTGCCCTGAAACGTCGCCTGGACGCTGACAGGCATGTTCAATTCGGACTTCGCTTTGTTGATGGCGTCGACGGCGTCGCCGAGAGCGGCGCCGGGAGCAAGATTGAACGAGACGGTGACGACCGGAAATTGCCCCTGATGGTTGATCGCCAACGCGGTGGCACCCGGCTCAAAACGCGTAAAGGCGCTCAGCGGAACCTGCGGGCTGGGAGCAGAGGTTATGTTTGCAAGTCCATTCGTCGAGATATTGGCCGTCGCCCCGGAGGAAGTCTGAGGGCTTCCTGAAGATCGCACGTAGATATTCTTGAGAGAGTCGGGATTCTGGTGAAACGAGGGATCGACTTCCAAGACGACGCGATACTGATTGAGCTGGGTATAAATGGTGGAGACTTGGCGCTGACCGAAAGCGTCGTAAAGAGTGTTGTCGATATCCGCGGGGAGAACCCCGAGGCGTGAAGCCGTGTCGCGGTCGATGATGAGCGTGGCGAGGAGGCCTTTGTTGAGCTCATCGCTGGCGACGTCGCGCACGGATGGAATGGACTTCAGTTTCTCAATGAAGCGTGGCGTCCAATAAGCGAGTTCTTTAGGGTCAACATCTTCAAGGCTGTACTGGAATTCCGTGCGGCTCACGCGGTCTTCGACAGTGAGGTCTTGCACCGGTTGCATGAAAAGCGAAATGCCGTCGACGCTTGCAAGCTGAGGCTGCAGGCGGCGAATGACGTCGGAGGCGCTGATATTGCGCTGATCAAGTGGCTTGAGATTGATCTGAATGCGACCGGTGTTCAGTGTGGTGTTCGTTCCGTCGATGCCGATAAAAGAGGACAGGCTTTCGACCGCGGGGTCTTTCAGAATAACGTCGGCGAGAGCTTGTTGGTGTTGGGACATCGCGGTGAAGGAAATGTTTTGCGCGGCCTCGGAGACGCCGAGAATCAGGCCGGTGTCCTGAACGGGAAAAAAGCCTTTGGGAATATAAATATAGAGAAGGATTGTGCCAACGAGCGTGCCGACGGTGACAAGGAGCGTGATCGTGCGGAATTGAAGCACAAATTTCAGAGTGCGTCCGTAGAAAGCAATGATGGCATTAAAGGCGAGTTCGGACTTGTGATAGAACCAGGTTTGATCTTCCTCTTTGGTATAGCGAAGGAGTTTCGCGCACATCATCGGAGTAAGAGTGAGCGAGACGAAAGCGGAGATAAGGATAGTGATGGCAAGTGTGATGGCGAACTCGCGGAATAGCCGGCCGATGATGTCCCCCATGAAAAGAAGAGGGATGAGCACGGCGATAAGAGAAACGGTGAGCGAAATAATGGTAAAGCCAATTTGCTCGGAGCCTTTCAGCGCGGCGTTGAGAGGCGTATCGCCTTGTTCGATGTAACGGCTTATGTTCTCAATCATGACGATGGCGTCGTCGACGACAAAACCCGTGGAGATGGTGAGCGCCATAAGCGAGAGATTGTTGAGCGTGTAGCCGCAGAGATACATCACGCCAAAAGTGCCGACGATGGAGAGCGGCACGGCCAGCGCGGGGATGACGGTTGCACGCAAGCTGCGCAGAAAAAGGAAGATCACCATGACCACCAGCGCGATGGTCAGCATCAGCGTAAATTGCACGTCTTCGACAGAAGCGCGGATTGTACTAGTGCGGTCCGTGAGAATTTCGATCTTCACTGAGGCCGGAAGCGCGGCTGAAAGCTGCGGGAGCAGTTTTTTGACGCGATCGACCACGGCGATAATGTTGGCGCCTGGCTGGCGCTGAATGTTTAGAATGACCGCCGGATTCTTGCCGGCCCAGGCGGCTTGGTTTACGTTTTCCGTGCCATCGAAAACGGTGGCGACATCGGACAGCCGCACCGGAGCGCCATTACGATAAGCAATAATTAGGGGACGGTAACTGTCGCTGGAGATGAGCTGGTCGTTTGCGCCGATAGTGTAGGCCTGATGAGGTCCGTCAAAGGTGCCTTTCGCCTGATCGACGTTGGCGGCGCCAAGAACCGTACGCAAATCCTCCAAACTTAGGCCGTAGGAGGCGAGGGCCGTAGGATTCGCTTGGACACGCACGGCCGGACGCTGGCCGCCGCTGATACTTACGAGTCCGACACCCGTAAGCTGCGAAATTTTTTGGGCCAGCGTCGTATCCGTTAGATCTTCGACCTTGGAAAGGGGCATCGAGCTTGAACTAAGCGCAAGGGTGAGGATGGGCGCGTCAGCAGGATTAATTTTGTTGTAGATGGGGGGATTCGGCAGCCCTTGGGGGAGAAGATTGGAGGCGCCGTTAATGGCGGCCTGGACCTCTTGCTCAGCGACATCAATGTTGAGATCGAGATTGAACTGCAGCGTGATGATGGAGCTGCCGAAGGAACTCGTGGAGGTCATCTGGCTCAAACCAGGGATTTGGCCGAACTGGCGCTCCAGTGGCGCGGTTACGGAAGAAACCATGACGTCAGGGCTGGCGCCAGGATAAAAGGTCTGAACTTGAATCGTAGGATAGTCCACCTGAGGAAGCGCGGAGACAGGAAGCTGCCGATAAGCGACGAAGCCAACCAGCAGCACCCCGATCATCAGGAGGGTGGTTGCGACTGGCCGCAAAATGAACGGCCGGGACGGACTCATCGAGTTTTACCTGCAGGCTGACTTGGAGCGGACTTCTCGGATTGCGGTCCATCTTGCGAGGCTGGCTGGGCGGATGCTCCTACCGCGGCACCACCGGTTGGAGCGGCGTTCGCAATGACCTTGCTGTCATTCTGAAGCTTGTCTTGGCCGTCAATCACAACTACGTCACCCGAGTTGAGACCAGCGCTGACACCTATGTTGTTGCCGGTAGTCTGGGCGACCGTAACCATCCGAATCTTCACAGTGTCGCCACCCGATACAACGTAGACGTACGTGCCTTGGGGTCCGCGTTGGATCGCGGCTGCGGGAACAATAACTACATTTCGCTTGATATCGACGAGCATGTGCACGTTGACGAATTGATTCGGGAAGAGGACGTTGTTGTCGTTGGAGAATATGGCTTTGAGCTTGTACGTGCCGGTCGTGGGATCGATCTGGTTGTCGATGGTGGCGAGTTTGCCGTCGGCAATTTTGGTCGTGTCGTCGCGATCGTAGGCTTGGACGGGGAGCAAGCCTCCGCCACGGATTTTGACCAAGACCTGCTGAAGCTGGTCCTGCGGCAAGGTGAAGATGACGGAAATCGGCTGTAGCTGGGTGATGACAAGAAGCCCAGTAGTATCGGTGGCGTGCACGATGTTTCCGATATCGACGAGACGCAATCCTACGCGTCCGCTGATTGGAGCCGTGATGCGCGAATAAGCTAGCTGCAACTTGGCGTTATCTATAGTCGCTTGATCGGCTTTAATCGAGCCTTGAAACTGACCGACCTGGGCTTGCTGTGTGTCGACCTGCTGCTTAGGAACGACACCTTCGTTATAGAGAGTCGTGTAGCGATCGAAATCGACTTGGACGTCGTGGAGCTGCGCCTGATCTTTTGCGAGCTGGCCTTCGGCCTGTTCGAGCATGACCTGGTAGGGGCGGGGATCGATTTCGATGAGGGCATCGCCTTCATGAACGAATTGGCCCTCGGTAAAATTTACTTTGACGATTTGGCCATCGACTCGGCTGCGGACGGTGACTGTATTAAAGGCTGTGACAGACCCGAGACCGATGAGATACACGGGAAGATCGCCCTTTTGGGCTGTGGCGACAACAACCGGTACCGGCCCGAACATGCCGAAGCCGCCGGGGCCTCCCTTTCCAAAAGAGCCCGGAGCCCCCTTTGCGCCGGCCTCGCTCGTCGAGTGCGCTCCGCGGTAGTACCAGATGCCAACGGCGATGACGCCGAGAACGATAATCCAGAGCCACCAGCGGCTTTTGGCGGGCTCTGTCGCGGAAGACTCACGCGTGCCCTGTTCGGGAAGCTCTATGGAATCAAGATGGCCCATCCGTTCTCTCCTGTCAGTAAAACCCAATAAAGCCTGTGTTTCAAGTGAGTCTGCCGGGCAAGACTCTCGGGGGCTATACGCCTAGGGTTCCCCGCCGAACATCCGAGCCTACCGGAAAAACAGACCTGCGCATATATTGGACGGACTTAGAGAGCAAATGGTTACGAAGCTCACCTTTGGAAGGGCGTTCTTTGGGCCCACTTGCCGACAGTCAGACTAGGAGGTCGTCCGAAGGAGCCCGCCTTATTGGCGAATAATTCTAGTGGGCATTCCGGCTGGTGAAAGTTTACACTATCGGCCCGTAAACTCCCGCGAGTGGGGCCGGTGAGGCGGGGACTCTGAAAAGGGCTGGTGAATGGAAACATGATAAAGGGCATAATCGTCGGCATTCTGCTCGGGATATTGCTGGTCGCCGCTTGCGGATACTTCTACTTTTCAACCGGTCGTGTCTCAGTGGCAGTAACGGATCCCCCCATGCTATTTGAGAAGAAACTTGCGCATATGGCTCTGGACGCGCGCATCGAGAGAGAGAAAATCCCGGCATCCCCGGTGGTTGCTGAGGAGAAGAGCTATTTGAGCGGCGCGGAAGTCTACAAAGAGAACTGCGCGGTATGCCATGGGCTGCCTGATCAGCCGAAGACGAAAATTGCGGAGGGGATGTTCCCGCCACCGCCCCAGCTTTTCCACGGAACTGGCGTCTCTGACGATCCAGCGTCGGAAACATACTGGAAAGCGGAGAATGGCATTCGGTTGACGGGAATGCCGGGCTTCAAGGGGCGTTTGACGGAAACGCAGATTTGGGAAGTTAGTGTGTTGCTGGCAAATTCGGACAAGATACCGGCTTCTGTGAAGGCGGCGTTGATTGCCCCAGTTGCGCCTGCGGCATCGGATATTTCTCCCGCTGGCGGTTCTATGATGATGATGTCACCCAAACCAAAACCTTAGTTCGATTTACCCGGTGCGGCCCTCTAAAGGTCTCTGCCGCGATGCTGTTCAAATGCGAGAATCCGGCCCCGGACCGATTTAAGATAAATCACGCTCGGCGATTTGGAAGCGAATGAATCTGCTCGACTTTCCTCAACTCAGGAAAGCGCCACGCCCAGATGGCTGTCACCACAAGTGTTCCAATCCCGCCAATTACGACAGCCGGGACTGTCCCGAACCATTGCGCGGTGAGGCCAGACTCGAACTCGCCGAACTCATTGGAAGCGCCGATAAACACCATGTCGACGGCATTGACGCGCCCGCGCATCTCGTCGGGAGTAGCGACCTGGATGAGCACGCCGCGAACAATCACGCTAACCATGTCTGTCGCACCGACGAAAACCAATGCGATCAGAGAAAGAATGAGGCTGTGGGATAGACCGAAGAGGATGGTGAAGAAACCAAAACCGGCCACGCACCAAAGCATAATAAGGCCGACTTTGCGACGTATGGGCCGGTGCGCAAGGAAAAGGGCCATCGCGGCTGCTCCAATTCCTGGAGCGGTGCGGAGCAGACCGAGGCCCCACGGGCCAGTCAGCAGAATTTCGCGCGCGTAGATCGGCAAGAGAGCGACGGCTCCGCCGAGAAAGACGGCGAACAAATCCAGGGAGATGGAGCCGAGAATCAGCTTCTCGCGCCAGATGTAGCGAAGTCCTGCGGAGACAGTCGTGAAGTTGATGGGCTCACGCGCACGGGGCTTGGCTTGAGTTTTGATTTGCAGCGTGCAAATTATGGCCGCGACGGCCATGAGCACGGCCAAAACGTAAACGGCGGATGGACCGCGAAAGAACGCGTAGATCAGTCCGCCGAGCGCCGGGCCGAGAATGGCAGCACCTTGAAAAATGGTAGAGGCCCAGGCCACCGCGCTCGGGAAATGCTCTTCGGGAACTAACTGTGGGAGCAGCGCGCGGCTCACAGGCCCAGTGAACGAACGGACGACACCCAGAAGGACGAGAACAGCAAAGATGTAGGCGACCGAGCAAACGTCGTGCACCGAAGTAAGCAGCAGCAAACCGCAGCACAGCGCGAAGCCGACGTAACAAATGACAATTAGCTTTCGGCGATCGTAACGATCGGCGACATGACCGGAAACCAGAAAAAGAAGAATACCAGGCAGGAATTGCGCTAATCCCACAAGACCGAGATCAAGCGGGCGCTTCGTAATCTCATAGACTTGCCAGCCCACCGCAACCGATTGCATTTCCGTGGCGAGGACGATGCAGAAGCGAGCCGTTTGAAAAAGTACGAAACTCGGATACTGGAAGGCGGCGCGGCCGTCGGCGCGAGGGTTTTCGGGTTCGGCCATGAGGCATTACTTTGACACAAAAACAAATTGGGGACGAGTTCAGGGATACGCGGGCGAATTTTTCCGCGACTATTCTTTGCCGGATCTGGAACCAAGTTCACTATCGGCTGGGTTAGAGTTTGCTTCGAGCGCTTTGCGCCGAATCATCCAGTAAGCCATCGAGATAAGCAGAAGAAAAGGCGCGAAGGCTGGGACGGTGTATCGCAATCCCTCCACAAAAAAAGTGCTCGCTGCGATTCCCAGGAGGGCGGCGATGCCCAATGCCGTCGAATAAGGAAAAAAGCGCAGGCGCATGGGAAGTTGGGCGACTCGCTCAGAGCCAAGCGTTCTCCGGAACGCGATGTGCGTCAAAAGGATGACGATCCACACGAAGAACATTCCCGCAACGGCTATGCCATAAAGCATCAGGAAAGCGCGGCTGGGAGCATAAATCGCAAGCAGAATTGCGGCGATCATGCCTGCGGTGGAAACAGCGAGAGCACGACGCGGAACTCCATTCGCACTGAGATGGCCGAGCCATTGGGGGGCGTAGCGCCCGCGCGCCAGAGAAAAGAGCATTCGCGTGGTGAGATAAAGATTTGTGTTGGCGCTCGAAAGCGCGGCGGTGATCACAACGAGATTCATGATGCCCGCAGCGAAGGGTATCCGCGCAATAGAAAGCGCGCGGACAAAGGGACTACCCGTTAAGTCACTGCCCGTTTGATTCCAAGGAGTCATCGCCAGCATGATGCCGATGGCAAGAACATAAAACATCACGAGGCGGAACACGATCGTACGCATCGCTCGCGGAATGGATTTAGCGGGATCTTGCGCTTCGCCAGCCGTGACGGCGATGACTTCGACGCCCATGTAGCTAGTGATCGCCAGCGTGAGCGCGAGCCAGACTCCCTTCCAGCCGAACGGAAGAAAGCCGCCGTGCGCGGTGAGATTCGAGAGGCCAATCGCGGGCGCAGGTCCCAAGCCGATAATTAAGGCGAGGCCCAAGACGATAAAAACAATGATGGCCACAACTTTAATTAGAGCGAACCAGTATTCGAACTCGCCGAAACGCCCTACCTGGAGCATATTGACGGCGACCAGACACATCGAGACGAAGACTACCCACAACCATTGCGGAACGCTGGGAAACCAAAACGCAAAATTGATAGCAACAGCGGTGACTTCCGCGCCGATAGCAATGATTTGTACCAACGCGTACGTGGCGCGCACGGAGAAACCGGCCCATGGACTAAGATACGTCTGCGCGTAAACGCCAAAGGAGCCAGCGACGGGCTGAACCACGGCCATTTCCGCCAGCGAGTAGGCAACAATCATGGCAATTACCGCGCCGATCAGATAGGTAATGATTACGCCGGGGCCCGCGAGACGAATGGTTACGCTGCTGCCGAGGAACAGACCTACGCCGATGGCTCCGCCGATCGCCAGCATCGTGAGCTGCCGCTGTGTGAGCTTTCGCTTCAGTTCGTCGGGTTCTGCAAGAGTTGCTGTTTGCGAGCCTTCGCCGGAGGATTGCGGCGTTCGCGCGTGCAAAGAATCGGCGGGTTCAGCCATGCTTCGTCAGTTCAAGCAGGGCGTTACCGAAATTATGAATCTCATCGATCGTGTTGTAGTGGACGAGTGAGGCGCGGACGACGCCACTTTCCTGACGCACGCCGAGCCGCTTCATCAGGCGCGGAGCGTACATGTGGCCGTCGCGAATGCCAATGCCAGCACTGGCCAGAGTTTCTGTAACTTTTGCGGGACCGACATTAGGCAAATTGAAGCAGAGCGTTGGAACGCGGTCACGGACTTGATCTTTTCCCGCTAGGCCATAGACCTTAGCGCCACATTCGCGCAGGACCTGCAACATCTCGAGAGATAGCGATTCTTCGTAGGCACGAATACATTTCATCGCGCGGGCAAGGTTTGCACGCTTCGAATCTTTCCTCGCACCCTCGCCGCCAGATTGCTCTCGCTTGCCGAGGGATTCGAGATAAGAAATCGCGGCATCCATCCCCGCAACATTTTCATAGATGAAAGTCCCGGCTTCGATTTTTCCCGGCGGCTCGTCGGGAATGAACTCTTCGCGAAAGGTCGGAAGTTTTTGCAGCAACTCTTGGCGTCCCCAGAGAAATCCCATGTGCGGCCCGAATATTTTGTAGCCAGAGCAGACGAGATAATCGCAATCGAAAGCTTGCACGTCCATTTGTCCGTGAGGACCGTAGTGAACGCAATCAAGAAAGATTTCTGCGCCGGCTTCGTGCGTGATTTTGGCAGCGCCAGCCACATCTACAATGGAGCCGAGCGAATTTGCAGCGACGGCGCACGCGACCAGACGAGTCTTAGAGGAAACGAGAGGCTTTAGATCTTCAATGTGAAGATTGCCGTCCTCGCCCATCCTCCACCAAAGAATCTTAGCGCCGTCTTTTTCAAGCGCCATCCAGGTAGCGACATTGGCCTCATGATCCATGTCGGTGACAATAATTTCGTTGCGCTGAACGAGTGTTTGTCCAATCGCGAGACTTATGAGACGAATAAACGATGTCGCGTTCATCCCGAACGCGATTTCGCTGGGATCGCGCGCGTTCAAGAAATCGGCGACGCTTTCGCGGGCGTGCGCAACTGTCGCGTCCACTTGCTGGCTTTTCGCATAGCGGCCTCCGCGCTGAACATTGCATTCGAGCAGATGGCGATTGATAGCATCGAAAACGACTTGCGGAACCTGCGCCCCGGCGGCATTGTCGAAGAACGTAAAGGCAGGAGGGCGATGCAGCGCCGGGAAGAACGAGCGGATGGCCTTGATCGAAAAATTCAGATTGGACTGAGGACGAAATTCCGCCTGGAGAATATCTTGCGATTTGGGCTGCAAACATTTGCTCCTGAATAAAACCAAAAAACAGCGAAGGAAGGCTGTGAAACGAACAAATCGAAAGCTATACCTCGGCTGCGGGGCATGTCAAGCAAAGTCCGTGTTTCTTGGCTGTTTTTCGCTTTCACACGCTAGAATATTCTGCGTTCGATTTCGAAAGCACCAAGAATAGCCAGCATGAGCAAAGCCAGTGCAGAAGTGTACTCCGCGTTACGCGGGCAATTCCGTGGTGATTTGCTGCGCCCGCATGACGGCGAATATGACGGTGCGCGGAAGATTTGGAACGGAATGGTGGCTCGCAAGCCCGATTTGATAGCCCGATGCGCCGATGTTGCGGACGTTCAGCTCGCGGTTAGGAGCGCAGCGGTTGCGGAAGCGCTGACGGCGATTCGTTGCGGCGGGCACAGCCTCGCGGGGTTCAGCACTTGCGATGACGGGCTGGTGATCGATCTTTCCCTAATGCGCGAGGTGAGTGTCGCCCCACAGACTCGGCGCGCGCGATTTGAGGGCGGAAGTCTTCTCGGTGACATCGATACCGCCACTCAAAGAGTCTGCCTCGCTTTTCCGGCGGGAGTGGTGTCGCACACCGGGGCTGCCGGCCTCGTATTAGGAGGCGGAACGGGCTGGTTGAACCGTTTGCACGGACTTTCTTGCGACAACGTCACGGGCTTCACGCTAGTCGTCGCGGATGGATCGATTGTTCTTGCAAACGCCAAGGAAAATCCTGATTTATTTTGGGCGCTCCGTGGAGGCGGAGGGAATTTCGGCGTCGTGACGGAGTTCGAAGTAAGACTTCATCCCGTAAGCTCTGTTTTGTTCGGCGCAGGCTTGTGCTTCGGCGATGATATTCCCGCCATCGTGCAACACTGGCGGGACTTCATGCCTCACGCTCCCGATAATCTGCGATGGGGAATCTCTCTGACGATTGCGCCGCACACAGAAAACATTCCGGCGCACTTGCGCGGACGCCCGGCGGCGAGCCAGGGTTTGCTTTGGGTTGGCGATCTTGAAAAAGGGCGCGCCTATGTGGATCGCGGGCTCTCGCTCTGCAACACCGTGGCGGTGACAAAGCGCGAACTTTCCTTCCTGAGCCTGCAAACTATGGCGGATCACGAATTTCCGCATGGCCGGCGATATTACACGAAGTCCGGCTACTACAAATCTTTGGCGGACGAGGACATTCAGCGCATGGTGCAAGCGCTCGCGACGATTCCCTCCCCTGCGAGCCAAATCGAACTCTCTTATCTTGGCGGCGCGGCAGGGCGCGTCGACGCAAGCGAGACGGCATTCGGGGACCGCAGTTCGCCGTTCATTGTGAACCTGCTCGGAAACTGGTCAGCGCCCGAAGAGGATGCTGCCAACATCGCATGGGTTCGCGGGTTGTTCGCCGAGCTGCGGCCATCCATGACGCCAGGCGTGTACGTGAACTTCATGAGCGGCGACGAGCAGGATCGCGTGCCGGAAGCGTATCGCGAACGGTGGGATCGGCTGGTCGACGTCAAGACGCATTACGACCCGAATAATTTTTTCCGCTTGAATCAAAATATTCCTGTGAAGAAAAGCTAGCAGGCGTTACGGGACTCATCTAAAGAATCGCGGCCTGCTTGGCTATTGCTTATCAACATTTATGTAGTAAAGATCGGTCGCCACGTCGAACTGGTCTTTCGCGAACGGCGTCTTCAGAGTCTGCCAATCGGTCGTGGCTTCGATAAGCTGCCAGTTTTCTTTTTTCCCGACGCGCACGGGCATCTCAAATCCCGGCTCGTCGACTTTCCATCGATAGGCGACTGTTCCCTCTCCTGTATTGAATTTCAGTTCGAGCGTAGGAATCGCTGTGTGACGAAGGTACTGGTTGAAAATCGGCGTGAAATCCTTGTCGGTCTTCTGGTTGAAAAACGCCACGATGTCTTCGGTCATGATGTTTTTGTATTTGAAATGCTGGTAGAGATCATGGATGAGCTTGAACCAACGAGGATCATCGTTAATCACACTGCGCAAAGTGTTCAGAAATAGCGCGCCCTTGAAATACTGGTCTTGTGGCGGCTCAGCGTTGATGCCGCGCTCCCCGATGATGGGCTTTGCGTTCTTTACCTTGGCTTTGTAGGCGTTGACGTATTTCAGGTAATCGTCGTGGCCGTACATATATTCCACGTAGAGGCATTCGAGATACGTCGTCCAGCCCTCGTGGATCCACATGTCGGACGGGTCGGCCGCCGTGATGGAATTGCCGAACCACTCGTGCCCGCTCTCGTGGATGATAATGAAATCGAATCTCAGGCAGATGCCTACGCCTGTCCAGTCGCGCTCCAAATATCCGTTTGCGAAATGATTGCCGTAAGCGACCGCGCTCTGATGTTCCATGCCTGCGTACGGTACTTCAATCAACTTGTAGCCGTCTTTCTTGAACGGGTATTCGCCGAAATAGTGCTGAAAAGCCTGGAGCATGCCTTTGGCCTGCGCAAACTGCTTTTTTGCTTTGTCCATGTCTTCAGGCAGCGCGTAGAAATCGAGAGAAAGATCGTTGAGCTTGTCGGAGAAGTGTTCGTACTTGCCGATGTTGAGTGCGACGTCGTAATTGTTGATGGGATAGTGGACCAGCCAGTCCCATCGCGTATAGCCGTCGCCAAGATCGGTCTTGCCCCTGAATTTTCCGTTGGAGACATCGACGAGGTCGTTCGGAATCGAGACGCTGATTTGCATGCTCTCGACTTCGTCGCGCCACTGATCCTTGTTCGGCCACCAGATGCTCGCGCCGATTCCTTCGCAGGCAGTGTTAATCCAAGGACGCCCAGCGGGATCTTTGCGAAACGCGATGCCGCCGAATCGGCCTGTCTCGAGAGGATTCCCCGAATAATAAAAGTCGATCGAGTAAACGCGCCCTGCGTGGAGAGTCTCAGGGAAATCTACAAACACGGCCCCAAACTCGCGCTCGTATTTCAGTTCGGTCGCGCCAAAGAGAATCTTGTCGACCTTGAGAGGCTGCTGGAGGTCGAGCTGAATGCGCGTATCGTCCTTGAGCATCTTGAAGCGAATCGTATTTTTTCCGCTGATGAACTTCTTGTCGGGATCGACGCGCACATCCAGATGGTAGAAAAGCAAATCGTTATTGGCACGATACTGGCCGTAAGCACCGCGTAGAATGTCCGCCCGCGTCGGCGCGGACGGAGTTTGAGGCGTTTGCGACGGCGTTGCTTGTTGAGCGTTCGTAACGGGAATTGGAGGAGTAGTCTGGGCGGTGAGAAAATCCGCCAAGGAGGCCGCAAGAGCCAGAACGAACGCCGTTCGCTTACTAAGACTCCACCAAGACATGGGTTTCCTCGCGATTGTAGGTTCATACTTCAGATTGAGCGCGATTGCAAACTTGTCTCATCTGAAAGAGTTTGGTGTACTCTATGCGCTCGCTACATCTATTGAGAATGCTCAGATAGTTGGGCATCATCTTGAATCGAGATCGAGACTGAGATTGAGCCAATGGACGCACCCAAGGCACTAAACGAGATCGTTCTTCCGCAGGGTGTGGTCGGCCCGCTCACACGCGCTGCGATTTTTCTCGTCGTCTGCATTCGGCCGGAGCAGGCCAACTATGCGACGCTACGTTCTTTCTGCGCGGACCTCTCTGGGCTCGTGCGCGCTGTCGAGTTTCGAGACGTGGAAGCCGGTCTCACCTGTGTCGTTGGATTCGGCTCAGACGCCTGGGACAAACTCTTTGGATCGCCTCGCCCAGCTGAACTTCATCCTTTCCAGGAGATTCGCTCAGGCGGCCGCCATGCCGTCGCTACTCCGGGTGACATACTCTTCCACATTCGAGCCAAACGCCCAGACCTCTGCTTTGAATTGGCCACACAGCTTATGGACAACATCGGCGATGTAGTTTCGGTCGCCGACGAGGTTCACGGCTTCCGCTATTTCGATGATCGCGATGTCATGGGCTTCGTCGACGGCACAGAAAATCCGCGAGGCAGCGCAGCAAGCGAGGCTGCCATTGTCGGTGACGAAGATCCAGTTTTTGCGGGCGGCAGCTACGTTATCGTCCAAAAGTATCTTCACGATATGAAGGGATGGAATGCCCTCCCGGTTGAGACACAGGAGCGCATTATTGGCCGCAAGAAACTCTCCGACATCGAACTGAAAGATGCCGAGAAGCCGCCATTCGCGCACAATGCGCTCACGGTGATCGAAGAAAATGGAAAAGAAGTTAAGATTCTGAGAGACAACATGCCTTTCGGTCGCCCAGGCCACGGCGAATTCGGGACCTACTTCATCGGCTATAGCCGCACTCCGCGCATTACCGAAACGATGCTTCAGAACATGTTCGTGGGCCGTCCCCCCGGCAATTACGACCGCATTCTCGATTTCAGCAAGGCAGCTACGGGAAGTTTATTTTTTGCACCGTCTTCCACGTTCCTCGACAATATTAGCGGCGACCCACCGGACTCCGCCGACATCGAATCATCTCCGGCATCAGACGCGACTTCGGCCTCCTCAGTGGCCGATGCATCAAAAACGCTCGGAATAGGATCGCTTAAAGGACACAAAGATGAATAACCTCCATCGAGAGTTAGCTCCCATCTCTGACGCTGCATGGTCCCTGATCGAAGAGGAAACGACCAGAACGCTGAAACGCTATCTAGCCGGACGGCGGGCCGTCGACGTTCCTTCGGCTGGAGGACTGGCTCTCCCCGGAGTTGCCACCGGCCATCTTCGGTCGATCTCCGCTCCTGCGGATGGCATCATCGCTAGGCAACGAGAGGTGAATCCTCTCGTTGAGCTGCGTGCGCCTTTCGAACTATCCCGTCAGACCATCGATGACGTAGAGCGCGGTTCGGAAGACTCCGATTGGCAGCCTGCAAAAGACGCAGCGAAGAAAATTGCTTTTGCCGAAGATCGCGCCATCTTCAACGGTTACCCCGACGCAAATATCCAAGGCATTCGCGAAGGTACCAGCAATCCAATAGAGACACTGCCCGCGGATGTGCGCGAATATCCGGACGCCGTGGCGCACGCCTTGAGCCAACTACGTCTCGTCGGCGTGAACGGCCCCTACTCGGTCTTGCTGGGAGCCAACGAGTATACGGCGCTCGCCGAAACTCGCGATCACGGATACCCCGTCCTGGAGCACGTAAAGCGTATCGTCGACGGCAATCTGATCTGGGCGCCAGCCATCGAAGGTGCCTTTGTCCTCACCACGCGCGGCGGCGATTTCGAGCTCACCCTCGGACAAGATGTTTCCATCGGCTACCTCAGCCACACGGATTCCGCTGTGAGGCTGTATCTCCAGGAGACATTCGTTTTCCGCGTGCTCACCAGCGAAGCTTCTGTGGCGCTGTCACCGTCACAAAAATCTTAGTAGGCATGTCGCGCGGAATTGGATCGGTTGATGAAACATCCGGAGGCGTAAGAATTCGTCGCCGACATATCAGCTTCCAACCAGATCGGCGATGCGCTAAAAATGGCCGTCGAGCCATATAAGCCGGAAAATCAGTGCTGCAAGACACTGGACGCCATGCAAAAGCTTGGAACATCCTCGTGTCCCGGGCAAACATCCAAGGTATGAGTTCGGCTCACTTCGAATTCCGCTATGGCAAACACTTACAACGCCCCAAGTATCGACGAATATCTACGCAAGCGCTTGATGCCCGTGGAAGGAGCGATTCCTCATGTGCAAGGAATCGAGATGTACGGCAATTCCATTCCCGCCGGGACGGTTGGCGGCGACCTTTTTGAATACATAAACTTTGATCAGCGCTACGACATCGATGCGCGCATTCAGCGAGCACTGAAGCGATCGAAGGAGTACCTCGAGCCGCTTCCGGCGGGGGCGGCGCCACGCAATTCAGTGGATGACCATGTCAAATGGTTGAAATCAAGAGCGGGTTACAAACCTGAGATGGAAAGTGAATATAGAGCCGCACGAAGTTCGGAGCAGGTGCGAGTCGCGGAAGATCTGCGGGAACTTCATAGCACAGCGGGTGTCCTGGTGGTGGACGCTCAAGGACACGGAATCATTTCAGCGAAAATCGCTTCGACGGTTCACGACACCTTTCATGCCCTCATGCTTTCCGAACTCGATCACCGGGGAAAAACCACTCCGGAGTTTTTCGAGCGTATCAACTTGCGATTGGCACAGTCAGTTACCGCGCGGAATGCCCTCGGCAGGAGCAAGAACGAGGACACGCAGGAAATTGCCACCATGCTCTACGGCGAAGTACGCCCATATGGAAATTTTCGGTTCGTTAATTTTGGGCATCCACCGCCGCTGGTTTTCTCCGCCGAATACCGCAAATTCATGGATATTGATAGAAACCAGATGGTTCAATTCCTGCCGCTCGGCGTGCAGATCCCCGAAGATCATCCGGATCACAACAAATACTTTTCCTTGGAGTCTCGGCAGGAGAGCGCGACCTCCTCGGATGTGGCGGAGCTGACCCTATTGAGTCCCGGTGACATTTTCTTTCTTTACAGCGATGGAGTTTATGACGGCAGCGACAAGGAAGAACGGCGGCAACTGGAAATCGTCATGCGTGAGCACAACCGGCAGACGCCAAAAGACATCTGCAACGCATTGCTCGAATACGCTGTCAAACGAGATGATCGTCTGCGACAGATTGGCGAAGAATATCGTATCGACGACAAGACGGTCTTTATCATCAAGCGGAATTGACGAATCCTGTGTGGATCCTTCTTCGGCGGCGCGTGCAATCACGCCAACCGCCACGAGCTCGCGACGGGTCCAATTTGGATGAAGCTGTTGTGGTGAGTCGTGCTTCCGGTGGATTCAGGGCAACCCATTATTCCGCCCACAGTCACGGTGAGTGGGCCGATCAGTTTTCTGTAAGTCTTAGAAAAAGTGGCGGATGAGCCTGTAAGCCGGATTCTGTTCAACACGCCCTCCCGTAAGGGACGACACGTCGCGGCGATCATTCCTCTAGGCCGCAACTCGCGCCGCGGCTCCAGCAGCCTACCCGAGGGTTGCTCTCAACAATGGATTGCTCCACCGTCGAGGGAAAACGCTCACTTGCGCGAGCATTCTCGGCGAGCCGGGCCGGCTCTCCCCTCCTATTTGGCCTTGCACCACGCGGGGTTTTCCGTGCCTCCGATGTTGCCACCGGAGCGGTGGGCTCTTACCCCACCTTTTCACCCTTGCCAAACTGAGCGAGCGTTTCGAAGACGTCTCGCAGGTTTTCCTGCGCGATGCCACCGTGCTTCTCTCAGCCGGCGGTATATTCTCTGTGGCACTTTCCGTGAACAGTAGCACAGGCTTCAGCCTGTGCTCTTTCTCCGCCGCACGGATTAGCATGCGACGCCAAGCACAAACTAGCCGCACAGACTCAAGCCTGCGCTACTGCACCCCTGGCGTTACCAGGCGCGTTGCCCTATTTCGTCACCGGCTCTCGCGAGCCTACGACGACGGTGTCCGGACTTTCCTCCCGCTGCACCCGCGTAGCGCCGGGCTTTAGCCCGGCACTGTACGGCACAGCCAGCGATCACCCGGCTCACCCGCCAATTTTATTATACATCGGAGAATGTTCAGAATTTGCCCTTGTTCCAAGCAGAATTGAAACCTACAATCCACGCAATGCAAGTCCGCGAAGCCAAAGATTTTCTCGTCGCACAAACCGCGGAGCAAGCCTCGCTCGAAGGCGTGCCTTTCTCTGACCTCGAAAAACGAATGATGTATTTCACTGAGGGACCAGACGCGGTGGAAGACCCGGTCAAGCTCAACGAAGAATTTGAAGCTAAATACGATTTGGACGAATACGAAAAAAAGATGTCACTTTTGTTGGCCCACGCTTACGAGCGCCTCAAGAGCGGCGACTCGCAGGCAGTCGCTGAATGGAACGCCGCCGTGGATAAGCTGTGCGAAGGAGACCACTACTTGCTGGTTCTTTGGGGTGCGACTCCGACCGCCAGAATTCCTTTTAGGACCTACTTTAGGCTTTTGATCCGGCTCATAGTTCTCGCGTCGATCACGTTGAGTCTTTTACTCGGGTTAAATTATCTCTTGAAACCATCCGGGATTACCCTTGCGTCATTTCTGTTTTTCTCGTTCGCAGCCACCGTTATCGCGGTTGCACTTAAACCACAATCGCTGGGTGGCTACTTCCAGCGCGCAGCAATGCAGATCGTGGTGTTCCTAATCGGACGTAGGAAACGGGGCAACTCGACATAGCTCGTCACTATTTCAGACCAAGAAGTTTTTCATATTCAGTTTCGGTGAGTATCTTGACGCCGAGTTCCTTCGCCTTGTCGTATTTCGAACCGGGGTCCGTCCCCACCACCACATAGTCCGTCTTCTTACTCACAGACCCGGAAATTTTTCCGCCATGCTGCTGCACCAAATCCGCAGCTTCTTCTCGCGAACGATTCGCCAAGCCGCCTGTGAACACAAAACTCTTCCCCGCGAACTTGTCGCTCTTCACTTCGCGCTTTTCCGCAGTGGGATGAACACCAACTTTGTTCAACTTTTTAATAAGCTGCCTGTTAGCAGGCTCCGAAAAAAACTCCACAATCGATGCCGCAACCTTCGGCCCGACTTCATGCACAGCCTCAAGTTGCTCTTCCTTCGCGGCAGCCAACTCCTCTAGCGACGAAAAATGCTGCGCAAGCAGCTGCCCCGTTCTCTCACCCACGGAAAATATCCCCAACGCATAAATCAGGCGCGCCAAACTGCTTTTCTTACTCCCTTCAATCTCCTCGAGCAAATTCTGCGCGGATTTTTCCGCCATCCGTTCAAGCGCCGCGACATCGTCCTCTTTCAACGCATACAGATCGGCCACATCTTTCACCAAGCCCTTCTCCACTAGTTGATCGACAATTTTTTCGCCCAGCCCATCAATATTCATCGCGTGCCGGCTCGCAAAGTGCAGCAACGACTCCTTCCGCTTCGCCGGGCAAGCCGCGTTCACGCACCGGTAAGCCACTTCCCCTTCCACGTGATGAATCGCGCTCCCGCACTCGGGGCAGTTCTTCGGCATATGAAAGGGCTTGCGATTCTTCCCCTCCTTGACCACTTTCAGAACATGCGGAATCACTTCGCCCGCGCGCTCGATCAACACCGTGTCGCCGATCTGCACGCCCAGCCGGCCCACCTCGTCCATGTTATGCAGCGTGGAGCGGCCGACAGTGACGCCGCCCACTTGCACCGGTTCCAGAAACGCCACCGGTGTCAGCGCGCCTGTCCGTCCTACATTCACGCGAATATCATTAACAACCGTCATTTCCTGCCGCGCCGGGTACTTGTAAGCAATCGCCCACCGCGGAGCTTTCGACGTGAATCCCAATTCATTCTGAATCCCCGTCGAATTCACCTTGATCACCACGCCATCGATCTCGTACGGGAGCTTCTCCCGTTTCGCGTCCCAATCCTCGCAATACGCAATCACCGCTTCGATACCATTGCACAACTTCCAATCGTCCGAAGCGCGGAAACGCAGTTGCTTAAGCGCGAGCAAGCTCTCCGAGTGTTTCGGAAAAGGAACTTTGCCATCCGCGAAAAGGTAATACGCAAAAAAGTCCAGGCGCCGCGCCGCGGTGATCGACGGATCGAGAACACGCACCGCACCAGCCGCGGAGTTCCGCGCGTTCACAAAAATCTTTCCGCCAGACAGCTCCTGCTGCCGGTTCAACGCCTCAAACGCCTTGCGCGTCATCAGTACTTCTCCGCGCACTTCAAAATCGGGCGGTATTTTTGCCTTCTTCAAAACATCCGCATCCATTCGCAGCGGAATCGACCGAATCGTTTTTACATTAGGCGTGACGTCCTCACCCGTTGTCCCATCGCCGCGCGTCACGCCGCGTACAAGTTTGCCTCCCGCGTATTGCAGCGAAATGCTCAGCCCATCAAACTTGTGTTCGGCAATGTATTCGATTTTTTCCCGCCCGATGCCTTCGCGCACGCGCCGGTCGAAATCGCGTAGCGCATCATACGAAAATGCGTTGTCGAGGCTCAGCATCGCCCGCGCATGCTGCACCGTCTGAAATCCATCGCGGGGAGTGCCGCCTACACGGACCGTCGGCGAATCAGGTGTGATCAATTCGGGATGCGCTGCTTCCAGCGCCTGCAACTTCTGCATCAGCTTGTCGTAGGCGGCGTCGGATATTTCCGGGTCATCCAGAACGTAATAACGGTGTTCGTGGTGCCGGAGCTTTCCGCGAAGCCCTTCAATCTCTTTTTTGATAGCAGCAGACGCGCCCTTGGCCATGAAACCCTCTGCAGAAGGAATAGCTCACTTTCGCCTGACATTATATAGAATGAATACCGGAAGAAACGAACAGGAAGCACGCCCTTTGGAGTGCGGCAGCTCTGCTGCCGCCCTTCTCAGCAACCGCACCAATCTATATTTGAAGAGGCTCCCTAACCCCGGCCCGAACCGAGAATGACCACAGAAATCCAAAATGCGCTGCTGATTCACAACCCCAACGCTGGCAACGGCGGCAAGGGCCGCCGTACCATGCTGGACGAAGCGCGCCGAATTTTTGCCGCAGCCGGTATCCACACCGACCTCTCCGAAACCACGAAAGCAGGCGACGCCACGGAGTTCGCGCAGCGCGCCAATAAGGAAAAGCGCCAGCTCGTCATTGCCTGCGGCGGCGACGGCACTGTAAACGAAGTCGTTAACGGCCTTGCAGGCCAGGAAAATGGCCACCGTGTCCCGCTCGCGCTATTACCTGGTGGCACCGCCAATATTCTCGCCAAAGAATTAAATTTGCCCTGGGACATACCGAGCGCGGCGGAAATGCTCGTTCGCGGAACGGTACGGGATATTCCGCTAGGCCTCGCCACTCCGCTAAACGAGCCATCGAAAACAAAATATTTTCTCAGCGTCGCCGGCGCGGGGCCGGATGGAATGATCGTCTATTCCATCGATCTCGATCTCAAAGCGCGCGTTGGCATCCTGGCGTATTGGTGGCAAGGAGCGCGCGAGGCCTTCCGCTACAAATTCAAGCATTTTCGAGTCAGTGCCGCGGGGAAACAGATTAATTCCTCACTCGTCGTGGTAGGCCGCACAAAACATTACGGCGGCCCCTTCAAAATCACCACTGAGGCAGATTTGTTCGAGGATCAGTTCGAACTGCTTGCGCTAACTTCTCAGAGCGGCCTCCGTTACCTGAGTTACCTTCCATCACTATGGCTGGGAAAACTTCGCGGCACAGACGGCGTCCATTTCTGGAAAGCGGATAGCGTCCTCTGTGAACCGCTTGGCGAAGAACCGATCTATGCACAAGTGGACGGCGAACGGCTCGCCCGCCTCCCTGTCGAGTTCAAAATTATGCCGCGCGCCCTAAAACTGCTCGTGCCGGGCAACGGCCTTCCTGCTCAATCGAAAGCAGCAGCGCACTCTTAACCGTGGACATCGTCACTCATGGACTCGTCTCCTTCGCCGTCGCCCGAGGCTTTTTCCCCCGCGCTGGCAAATTGGCAATAGTAAGCGCCGTTCTTGCCGGGACGATTGCAAATATCGACTGGCTCAGCAGCTACTTCGGCCCATCGTCCTATCTCACTTGGCACGGAACTTATACTCACTCGATTCTCGCGGCTATTCTTATTTCTGCGGTGTCTCTCGCAATTTTCATAGCAAAGATTTTCAAAACGGGATTGAGCGTCGAGACAGAAGCGCCGAAGGGTAATTCGGTTTCCATTGACGTGCGCTCTCTGCGGCTACTGATTTTGGGCACTTTCCTTTTGCCGCTGTGCGCCGCTTTGCTGCACATCGTAATGGACGCGTGCCAATCCAACGGCGTCGCGCTTTTCTGGCCATTTAGTTCCAGGCGATTTGCGGCGGACTGGCTCCCCAGCCTTGACCCATGGATTCTCACAATCCTCATCACGTGCATCGCGATGCCCGAACTGCTCCGCCTTGTCAGTTCCGAAATCGGCGCCAAATCAAAAAAGCCGCGTGGACAGACAGGCGCCATCATCGGCCTCGCTCTGGTCCTGGTCTATGTTAGCGCGCGCGCAACTCTGCACTCGAATGTGCTTGCCACAATGGAATCGCGCACATTTCACGGAGAAACTCCGCGTCGTGTGGCCGCCTACCCAAAGTCTCTCTCAATCCTCACCTGGAATGGAGTGGTGGAAACCGAAAGCGCCCTGAACGAAATCGAAGTCAGCGCCTTCGCCCCTGACACATTCGACGCCGACTCCAGCGTAAGGCAATTCAAGCCGGATCCTTCTCCAGCACTTGATGCCGCCCGAAACACAGCCGTGGCCAAGCGATTTCTCGCGACGGCGCAAATTCCCAAGGCCAGCCTGGAAAAGACTGATACCGGCTACATTGTCATTCTGCGCGACTTGCGTTACGTCGCCGAGGGCGAGACGGCACATGAGATTGCCGCTGTCATCGAGCTCGATCCGAGCAACAAAGTTACATCGCAAGAGTTGGTTTGGGCTCGAGACCTGCGCCGCTGATAGTCTTTGTGGAGTGTGGCAGCTCTGCTGCCGCTCTTCTCAGCGTTGCGTACAACTCTATATTTGCCGAGGCTCAATAGGCGGCTCATGATAAGGCCTATGCCGCAGGATCCATCGCGAAAGCAGATAGCTCACTGCAACCAGCACAATCGCGAGCACTGTCACTTGCAACTTATGCGCCGCGAGATAGGGCATAGCGTCCGCGCCATAACGAACAGCTAAATACCCCACGCCAAAATAACGAAATAAACGGGCCAGCGTGATCGCCGAAACAAATCCAAAGAGCGGCGCCTCAAAAACGCCCGCTGCAAATACAAATATTTTAAATGGCGTTGGCGGCGGTAGAAGCGCCGCGATCAGCATTCCACCAAATCCGTTGCGCTCAACCCAATGGCGAATTGCATAAGCCCGCGCCCCAGCTTTGCGATGAAAATAAGCCTCCCCACCCATGCGCGCCAGGAAGTAGAGCACCACACAACCCAACACTGACCCCGTCGCGGCCATCAAAGCATAGAGTGGCATCCGCGCGTGATTCTGCATCGAAAGCTGAATGAGAAGCAGGTCGTTAATGATGGGAAAAGAAAGCACTGAAGAATCCAAAAAGGAAATTAGAAAAAGTCCAGGCGCTCCCAGCCCGCTGGCAAAGGCAATAATCTTCTGCTTCCAACTGTTCAGGTTTACGAACAATCGCAACTCCCGCAGTCAACTTCTTCCCCGATGCAAACCGCCAATTTTTTCCGACACGCGTACAAGCGAGCCCTCCATTCATCCTGAAATGGAAGCCGTTTAGTCTATCAGACAGTCTGTGGAGTGCGGCAGCTCTGCTGCCGCTTTCGCAATTTTCCGGCACCCGCAGTCAAAACGCAAATGAGGAAACTACTGAGGCCGAGCGAGGAATTATTGCGAAAACGCAGCCCGATCGAAGTGGTTCATGAAAATCTGCATCAAAGCCGTGCGGTGAAGGTTCGGCAGCCGCGGTATCTCCCCAATCACCCGGACGTGTCCGAACTTTTCGATCGTGTCGCGATTTTCGCGGTTTTGGTCGCCAATCAAAACCACGCCATGCACCGGCAATTCGGCAGCGTGCAAAGCCGCCAGCGTCAACAATGTGTGATTGATCGTCCCGGCTCCGCTGCGTGCCGCGAGAATCACCGGAAGCTTGAACTTGACCATCATGTCCAACATGAACTGCTTCTGATTTATGGGTACCAGCACCCCACCCAAGCCCTCGACCACAAGCCAATCGTTCAGCAAGCTGGTGGGCATGTTGATTCGACCAAGATCGATTTCTACGCCCGCCCAGCGCGCCGCCAAATCCGGCGAAACGGGCGGAACAAACTTGTAAACTTCGTCCAACGTGCGGTCGGTCCCGATCCCCGCTAGCCGCATCACCGTTACGCGGTCCGAACCCTCAAGCGTTCCAGTCTGGATCGGCTTCCAATAGACCGCATCCAACGCCGCGCACAGCAGCGCCGAGAGCGTCGTCTTCCCGACGCCGGCATCCGTCCCGGTAATAAAGAAATGATGTCTCACGCGTGTCCCGCGGATCGATCGTCGTGGCCCTGCGCTCGAACGTCTAGCCGCGAAGAAGGCGTGCGGCGCACAGATTTGGCGTCAACGTGCCTTCCATTGTGGCGCACCGCGTTGTAGCGAACTTCATCGACTGCAGCTAAGCGGCTCGCTGCTTGCGAAAAATCCATGTTCATGGGCCCCCGTGTACGCCGGGTGTTTCCTGCTCTGGCAATGAAGGCATGTTACCATCGCTTTGCAATTCTTTTTCGTCTGCATATTTGGAGCGGTACCGTCCTATACACGTCCCAAATAGCGTGGCATTGAGCGCTCCCGTTAACATCCCCGCCTTCCCCATTAGGCCCCCAGCATTAGGCCCCCAGCGTTTGACCCGCCACTCCGCTAAATGTTATAAATCAACGTTTTGTGTACGCCCGTGCTCGGACCCAACAGGGGCTGTCCGCCATCAGGAACGGCGGCAGATAGGTTGAGTTCGGACGCAGGCAGCCTCGGTCCGGCCGGGGAGCACAAAAGCCAAAAGCGTTATTCCTGTCCTGTCTTGAGGTGGGAGTGTTTTGAAATCCGGCAAGGCCATCCCCCCGCGCTAAAAAGCGGCTGTCGGACGAGATAGTGTGCCGGAAACGAGTGTGCAGGGCCGCGGTCGACCCTGAATCCGATTTCTCTTCATGGAGGATTTTTAATGCGCACCTGGCTTGCGAGTGCCTGGTCCCTGGGAAGTAGATTCGCCAAGAGTAGTGTCGCAGCCGCTGTTCTGAGCCTTTTCACGGGCGCTGCCGCTTCGGCAGCTGAAGAGCCCGGCGGCGAAGCCGCCTTGAAAGTGCCCGATCTTTCGCAAGTAACCTTTCTCGGAATCGATGGCCACAAACTGCTTCTCTTCGGCATCGTCTTTTGCGTTTTTGGGCTCATTTTCGGATTGGCAATTTACAGCCGCCTCAAAGGCATGGCCGTCCACAAGTCCATGCGTGATATCTCCGAGCTCATCTACGAGACCTGCAAAACGTACCTTTTCACACAGGGCAAATTTCTCGTCTTTCTGTGGCTTTTCATCGCGGTGGTCATCGTTCTTTATTTCGGTGTCCTCGCTCCCGTTCATCCGACCGCCGTTACTCTGCCGATCATTCTCATCTTCAGCGTCGTGGGAATGGCAGGTAGCTATGGCGTCGCCTGGTTCGGCATTCGCGTAAACACTTTCGCCAACTCGCGTACCGCTTTCGCCGCCCTCCGTGGCAAGCCTTATCCGATCTATCACACGCCTCTCGAAGCCGGAATGAGCATCGGCATGATGCTCATCAGCGTCGAACTGCTGATGATGCTTTTCATCCTGCTGTTTATTCCTGGCGACTACGCAGGACCGTGTTTCATCGGCTTCGCCATCGGTGAATCGCTTGGCGCGGCTGTATTGCGCATCGCGGGCGGTATCTTCACGAAAATCGCCGATATCGGTTCCGACCTGATGAAGATCGTCTTCAAAATCAAAGAAGACGACGCGCGCAATCCCGGCGTCATTGCCGATTGCACCGGAGATAATGCGGGGGATTCGGTCGGCCCGAGCGCCGACGGCTTTGAAACCTACGGCGTGACTGGCGTCGCGCTCATCACTTTTATTCTTCTCGCCGTGAAAGACCCGAAAGTCCAAGTCCAATTGCTCGTCTGGATTTTCGTCATGCGCATTATGATGCTCGTCTCCAGCGCGGGAGCGTATTTCATCAACGGCTTCATCGCCAAAGCGAAGTACGGCAACGCCAACGAAATGAATTACGAAGCGCCCCTGACATCGCTCGTGTGGATCACTTCCATCGTTTCGATTGCGCTTACTTACTTAATTTCTTTCTACGTCATTCCCGTGCTCGGCACAGATTCCTCGCAATGGTGGAAGCTGGCCACGATCATCTCCTGCGGCACTCTCGCAGGCGCGGTCATTCCGGAGTTGGTGAAAGCATTCACTTCCACGGAGTCGCGCCATGTACGGGAAGTCGTCGCTTCCGCGGAAGAAGGCGGCCCGTCGCTTGGCATCCTCTCCGGTTTCGTCGCGGGAAATTTCTCGGCTTACTACATCGGCCTTGCAATGGTCGTGCTGATGTCTCTCGGCTATCTCATCAGCACTCTCAACCTTGGTCTACTGATGCTCGCTCCCGCTGTCTTTGCGTTCGGGCTAGTAGCTTTCGGCTTCCTCGGCATGGGCCCTGTCACAATCGCTGTCGATTCCTACGGCCCAGTCACCGACAACGCGCAATCCGTCTACGAACTCTCGCTGATCGAGCAAATTCCTGGCATCCAGGGCGAACTGAAAAAAGACTACAACATCGACGTGAACTTCGAGCGCGCCAAGGAAATGCTGGAAGCCAACGACGGCGCGGGCAACACCTTTAAAGCCACAGCCAAGCCCGTGCTGATCGGTACCGCAGTCGTCGGAGCAACCACGATGATTTTCTCGATCATTATGGCGCTCACGCACGGCCTCACGGAAAACGTCAACAATCTTTCGCTTCTCCACGCACCGTTCGTTCTCGGCCTCATCACCGGCGGCGCGATGATCTATTGGTTCACTGGCGCAAGCACGCAAGCGGTAACCACCGGTGCTTATCGCGCCGTCGAATTCATCAAAGCGAACATTCACCTCGAAGGCGCGGCCGCCGCCAGCATCGCCGACAGCAAAAAAGTCGTCGAAATCTGCACCAAATACGCCCAGAAAGGCATGCTCAACATTTTCATCGCCGTCTTCTTCGCCACGCTTTCCTTCGCCTTCATCGAACCTTTCTTCTTCATTGGCTATCTTTTCTCCATCGCCATCTTCGGCCTCTATCAAGCCATATTCATGGCCAACGCCGGTGGCGCGTGGGACAACGCCAAGAAAATCGTCGAAGTCGAACTCAAGCAAAAAGGCACTCCGCTTCACGATGCGACGGTCATCGGCGATACAGTCGGCGATCCTTTCAAAGACACCTCCTCCGTCGCGCTCAACCCGGTCATCAAGTTCACGACGCTCTTCGGCCTGCTGGCCGTCGAGCTAGCCGTGCAACTCACCGCCAGCCAAGGCAGCAACTTGACGCACATACTCGCCGCCGCATTCTTCGTCGTCTCGTTCGTCTTCGTCTACCGTTCGTTCTACAGCATGCGCATCCGCGGCTCCGCCGCCTGAACAGCCTGGAGTGCGGCAGCTCTGCTGCCGCTTTCTCTTTCCAATTGAATAGGGGCACAACAAAAAAGCGGGAGCAGAGCTCCCGCACTCCACAAATTTTATCTGCCAATCGGGAGCACCTCGAACTCATCCGGAACATTTACGCGGTCCGACGGGAAGGCCATAACGGTCGCATAAAATGCCCGCGCAGCAGTTCGTTCAAACCAGCCTGCAGAACACCACGGGTACGCGCTCGGCTCCCTAACCAACCCGTGTCGCACAGCATTCGTATGAACGTAGTTCAGCCGCGACAGATATGCCTTCTGACTGCTGACCAGAGTATCCCAATACTGAAACCAAATGGTCCTGCCGGGAGTAGCGTCTATACGATTGACATACTTCGCCGATACCGAATGCAGATGCTGCACGAATCGTCTCAGGGTGGCCGGCTGGCTCGACTCTGCGACAAAATGGTAGTGATTTGAGAAGACGGCCCAAGCCTGGAGTTCCCAACCGTACTTGTCGGCTAGCGCCAGCAGCGACTTGGTCAAATAAGTCAATCGCTCGGCGTCATGAAAATGATGCGCCCCGTTGTACGTTGCTGCGGTGACGATGTAAGTCCCCGCATCTCGCATTCGATGCACTGGCGCATGCGGCCAATCCCAGGTGCCTTCCTTCAGTGCCATGACTCGCCCCTAGCGGCTCAAAGTGTACTCTATATTTATACTCAACAGCAGTTATATGGAGTGCGGCAGCTCCGCTGCCGCACTTTTTTTCCGCCGGCACAGTTCCCGCCACGCCCGCTCCGGAAGCGGGAGCAGAGCTCCCGCACTCCACACATTTTTGTATTTGCCGACGATTCAGCGTTAGAATCCTCGCGCATCGGAGCCGAGGTCCGAACCATGAAAACAAGCCGTCTCACTCTGTTAGCCGCCGTAGCGTTTGCTGCCAGTCCGAGCCTCTTGCTGGCCCAAGTCGATCCCAAGTGGGAAATACACGACCGCAACCGTCCGAATCCGCCGGTGGTCACGCCCGGCACGGCCAGCACGCAGGAGGCGCCGGGGAAGCCTCCTTCGGACGCCATCGTGCTCTTCGATGGTAAGGATTTGTCGCAATGGGTGGAAAAGAAAGACGGAAGTCCCGCCAAGTGGAAGGTCGAGAACGGCTACTTCGAGGTCGCTCCGAAAACGGGCGACATCCGTACAAAGGACTCCTTCGGCGACTGCCAGCTTCACGTCGAATTTCGCGAACCCGATCCTCCCAAGGGAGAAGATCAGGATCGCGGCAACAGCGGCGTTTTCCTGATGGGGCTCTACGAAATCCAGGTACTCGATTCTTACAACAGCAAGACGTACGCGGACGGGCAGGCATCCGCCGTGTATGGCCAGTATCCTCCGCTGGTGAATGCTTCGCGCGCACCCGGGCAGTGGCAGACCTACGACATCATCTGGCACGGCCCGCGCTTCGACGCATCCGGCAAACTGACTCGGCCTGCGCACGTCACTGTCTTTCACAACGGCGTTCTCACGCAAGACAACGTGGAGCCCACAGGACCCACGGGCCATCACGTCCGTCCGCCGTACGAACCGGGCCCGGACAAGCTGCCGCTCGCACTGCAGGATCACAATCACCCGGTCCGCTACCGCAACATCTGGATTCGCGAACTGAACTAAGAACAAAGTGGCCCGAGCAACGCTGCGGTTCTCGTAGGGGCACGGCAAGCCGTGCCCGCTCCGAGGAATTCCTACGCGCGAATAAGTCCCACAAGTTTGCGCGGATTGTTCTCAAAGCCCGGAAACTGAGCCGCTCAGGACCGTCTGAAAGTATTACTTTACGGAGACTAGCCTGTTCGTGTAAAATAGCCTCGTAGGAGACTACGCTTTTACGCGGGAGATTGCTCTCCCGCTTTTTCATTTTTAGGGGTGTTAGTCTCCCCTCCTCTATCTCGGTACGTGCTTCGGATTCGGGGCGAGGGCCAAACCGTCCGCTCTGGATCCTCGCTTCTCCGCGAAATCTGTGCTCTTCCTTCTGCGGTCTCTGTACTAACGCAATTTTTGATCGGCGCATGCCATGCCAGACAAACAGCAAATCGTAAGTTCCATTGGGAAAATCGCCAGAAAGCTCGGTCGCGCGCCGTCGCGATCGGAGTTTCATTCACACTCGGGAATCTCGGCGTACTTTGTGTTGCAATACTTCCGAACGTGGAGCGAGGCGATTCGAGCTGCGGGACTCCGACCGTACACGCGGAATGCGAAGATAGAGAGCCGGGCGCTGCTGGAAGACTGGGGCGAGGCGGTGCGAAAAAACCAAGCGATCCTTCCGCGGCATATCCACCTCCGCCTGGGGAACTACAATCCCTGCACGCTCGCAAAACGGTTTGGTGGATGGTCGGCGGTTCCCGAAGCTTTTCGCAATTTTGCCAAGGGCAAGCGGGAGTGGGCAGACGTGATGGCGCTGCTTCCCCAGTGTGCGACGCGGCGTCCGGTACGCAGGGCCAGACAGCAACTTCCGAGTAGCGACCCCGCTCCCACAGTCGCGGCTCGCAAGACATGGCACGTCCGACTGAGGGACCGGCCCATCTACGGCAACCCGAGTCCGTTCGAGTGGCTGCGGCATGAACCCATCAACGAACAAGGCGTCGTCCTCTTGTTTGGTATGTTGGCGAAAAAGCTCGGCTACTTGGTCGAAAACGTGCAAACGGGATTCCCCGATTGTGAAGCCATGCGCCTGATCGCTCCTGGCCGGTGGCAGCGCGTCTCCATCGAATTTGAATTTGAGAGCCGCAATTTCCGCGACCATGGCCATGCCCTTGACGGTTGTGACGTCATCGTTTGTTGGCGCCACAATTGGTCCGACTGTCCAAACCAAATCGAAGTCGTCGAACTCTCCACCGTAATTAAGACTCTGTCCAGCCCTGGAGACAGTCCTGATACTGGACTCGTCCGGTAAGCCGACTTCTCAGGCACTAGAGATTGTCTAGGACATGACATTTAAGGAATTTGTCAGAGAGTTTTCGACCGGATGCTTTGGTCGTTGCCCATCAGGAGGTGAATGGCCATGATTCAGGCATTGGACAAATCTCACTCACAGCCGAGATTCATAGAGAATTGCTTCCGATATTGCCGCAAAGAAATCCGCAGGGCACTTACAAACCAGCGTATTTGCTCTTCGCTGTTGAATGCGCAACGCTTAGCGATCATGGCGATTCGGTCGGTCGTTCCTTCCTCAGGTGTTCGGTAATCCAGCGCTCGAGCTACTTGCAATAAACGCACCAGGCTCGGACGGTGCTTGCGCGGAGAGCCAAGCACAGTATTGCCCGCCCCCGCGTTTTAGATAGACCACCAAGACCGTTTGCACGCTGCCATGCGCCGGAACTTTGAGGCTAGTGCCATCCTTGCCAGAAGCGCAGTGCCAAACCAGCGAATCTCTGCCATGCGGAGGTGGCTCCAATCGGAACTGCAAGATTCACGATTAGTGTGAGGAAGATGCCACCTAGTATGGTTGCACGATGAATTCGGCGAAGAGACCAAAGGTCAAAGACAGCGACCAGGAGTACGAATAGGAAGAGGATCACATTCACGATGAAATGCACCCGACTCATGATGGCAAACGGCCACCGCCCGATGGCCGCGGGCAGGAGTGTGATGGTCGCGAGCAGAACGAGCCTCTTATGTGCGGGGCCATTCGAGCGCATCCATAGCCCTGCGCCGATGAGAGTCGCGAAAGTGATCATTGCAAAAACCGGGGTTGCGTAAAAGACTCGGGGGCCAAAGGGGAAACCGGGAGGCGCGAAGCCTCTGGCAAGCGAGTCCGTCGCAGCAGCCAGACCAAGAACCACCATAGAGGCGGCCAGCACCGCTCCGAAAAGACCCAGCGTCCGATGAAGTGCGATCCGTCGACCCGCCACCAGACCTGTCTGAACGACAAGAAGCACGATCCATGCCGTAAAGACGGTGCCATGCACGGCGATGAGCAGATTGGGGACGTGAGTGTGATAAATTCCGGCAAGGTAGAACGTGCGGGCGAATCCCAAGAAAACCGTTCCGAGAATGAAGATTGCTATCGCCACGAAAAATTGATCGTCGACTCGCAGCGACGTCGGTGATGCGGTGGAACGCTTGTTTGGTACCGAAGCAATGGCATCACTGTGTGTTGTTTCGGGGACCGTACTCATCGTAGGCTTCCCTTCGTAGGAATCGCGGCAACGATTTTCGCCAGGTGTGGCAGAATTAGCACCGGTTGGCCTTGGCGTCTTCAAGGCAATGCTCAATTTTTTCTCAGTTAGTTCTCAAGGCGATTAACCTATTGAATCGCGGAACGTTATATTCGTTCGGCTCTTACGTCTTCGACGCGGACCGCATGGTTCTGTCGGCCGGCGGAAGGGTCATATCGATTCCTCCCAAAGCTCTGAAGATACTTCTTACTTTGGTCGAGCGAGAAGGGAACATCGCGAGCAAGAAAGAGCTGATGGAGGAGGTCTGGCCCGACAGTTTTGTCGAGGAAGGAAATCTCACCCAGAACATCTTCCTCCTGCGTCGCGAACTTGGAGAGACCGTTAATGGAGAGCACTATATCCAAACGCTGCCGAAACGCGGCTACAGAATCACGGTTCCCGTGCGGATCATCAGCCCCGACTCTCAAGAAAGTCACGGGGCAAACGCGGCTCCCCGCGTCGAGGCCAATCCGAATCATGGAGTGACAACTGCACTCAGTCCTCGCGAGGAAGTTCCGAGGTCAACTCGGATGCTGTCCGGCGTGTTCGCGATCATCGCGCTGATGACTCTGGCGAGTGGAATCGAATGGTGGCGCGAGAGCCCTCGTTGGCCCGCCGTCTCTGGCTTTAGACAAATTACCAATGACAGGACGATCAAACGTTTACAGATGGCGCAACTTGGCGGCCCCGAAGCGGCGTTGTTCTCGGATGGAGCCCGAGTTTACTTTACGGAAGGTTCCTCTGACGCTCCTGTGGTTGCGGAAGCTTCGGCGACCGGGAGCGAGACAAACCGCGTCTCCGTGCCCATCGAACTACCGTCGCTGCTCGATGTTTCTCGATCTCGTTCCGAATTTCTGGTAGCCGGATCTATAAGTCCGGCGGATGCTCCGCCGCTCTGGGCAGTCCCCTTTCCCGCGGGGACTGCCAGGCGTCTCAACGGAATCACTGCTTGGGATGCGGCGTGGTCTCCGGATGGACAGTCGTTAGTGTACGCGCGAGGCCGAGAACTGTTTTTGGCGAATGGAGACGGAAGCGGATCGAGGCGCCTGGCCTCTCTCCCCGGAAATGGTTGGCACCCGCGCTGGTCTCCCGATGGAAAGCGACTTAGATTGACGATATTCGATATACAGCGATGGACCAGCTCACTTTGGGAAATCTCTTCCGAGGGTGAAGGATTACGACCGTTATTGCGCGGATGGCGGCCGGCGGGGACACCGACCGGTGAACCCATTGACATTTGTTGTGGGGTGTGGAGCCCCGACGGAAATGATTTTGTCTTTCAGGTGACAGTGCGTGGTCGGTCGGATGTATGGTGGCTGCCTGGCAACGACGGCTGGATGAGGAAAATGCTCCACGACTCGGTGCAGCCAGTGCGCGTCACCGCAGGGCAACTCAGTTCAATTGCGCCAGCGTTCAGCCCAGACGGCCGAAACCTGTTCGTAATCGGACAGGAGGCTCGGGGTGAGCTGCAAAAGTTCGACAGCCGAGTCGGACAGTTCGTCAGTTACATGGGGGGCATCTCTGCAAACTTTGTTGACTTTTCTCGCGACGGGCAATGGTTGCTCTATGTGACATATCCGGAAGGTGCGCTGTGGCGAGCCCGGACAGACGGTAGCCAGAAGACGCAGCTCTCGTTCTCGCCTCTGGAAGTCATGGTCCCCCGATGGTCGCCGGACGCACGGCAGATCATCTTTCACGCGATTGGTGGAGACCGCCAACGTGCCTCTCTCATTCCGGCTGAGGGCGGCGAGCCACGGCCTGTATCGGTTGCTGGTGGCGAAATGCAGCCGAGTTGGTCGCCGGATGGTGCCGCGATCATGTACAGCGACTTCCCTTTCTTCTCCGACCATCCAGAAAGGGTTGGCGTTTATATCCTCCACCTCAAAACAGGCAACATCGACACGCTCCCCGATTCAGGCGGATTGTTCGCACCTCAATGGTCGCCAGACGGCAAGTACGCGACTGCCCTTGGCCTCAAGGACCAGCGCATTATGCTGTTCGACTTTGCAGAGAAGACCTGGAGTTCGTTAGCTCCGGGCTGGGGCTTGGTGCGCTGGAGCGCCGACAGCCGATGGGTCTACTACCTTCGGTACGGTCCTCACCCTGCAGTGATGCGCGTGAGCGTGCCCGACCGGCAGATCGAGCAAGTAGCCAGTCTGGAGGGCATCCGTCTCTCCGGGCGTTTGGCGGGGCTCGAGTTTGGCCTGACGCCAGACGGAGAACCGATCATTACGCGTGCTGTTGGCACCCAGGAGATCTATTCCATGGATTGGCGCCCGAGGTAGTGCAGCCTTTGCATTCGATCAAGAGTCAGGCGTTGGCCTGTTCGTGACAATCCAAAAAGCCCATTTTGAAACTTACAGAGCATTGAAGAGCTAGCGGGACGTGGCACCGAATCTGACCTGGCCCGGTTTCCCCGGATGGGCTAGCGGTCGGATTCGTGCACTTGCGGTCTGAGTGTGGAATATACTTGCGGGACCGCTAGGTGGACGCCACGGGATAACAGATTCACTCCGCTTAGAATGGTCTCTCAATGACAGAGTCCGGATTCAGGTTCCCGGTGAAAGTGTTCCTTCCGTGCGAGCTCCCGGTTACGAGGGGTAGGCGCAGCAATGCACGGGCAACCCGCGGGCTAGTACAGCGCGCATCGATAGTGCGTCTGGTTGATCGGGAATTCCCGTCCTCCGATTTACCCTTCGCTGATTGCGGGTGAATCACGGGCAACCCGGAAGTAATCCTGAAGTCCTTCGTAAGTCCTAGTGTTGTATCGGAAGCGCGATGGGGCAAGGTGTCTGCACGAGCACGGTGTGTTGGCGCGCTTTCGATACAACGACTTGAAGGAAGCCGCCCGCGCGGCGGACGCGGGCCCTATGCAAATTCAATGATGGGAAGGAGCGTCGTCGAGCTGTAGGGAGCGGTGGGAAAAACACTTTCGAATTGGAGAGAGTCGCTTCATGCCGCAGCCGTGACCACCGGTGGGGAGCGAAGCTGGATTTCAGCAGCGGTGAGTCTTTCGACGAGCATCATCGGTCCACCACACTTGGGACAAGACCAAGGATCGCTCGTTCCGGCGGTGGAGGCCTGTTGCTTGGTTTGCGGTGCCCCAGCGAGCAGTTGGAAGCAAAGTGGCAAGGTGGTGGCACGTTTGCGGTTGGCCAGGAAGCCGAAGTTGCGGATGCGCACGAAACCTTCCGGGAGCAGGTGCAACAGGAAGCGGCGCAAGAACTCATCGAGAGATAGGGTCATCAACTTCTGTTCGTTGTTGTGGGCGGAATCGCGCCAACGAAACGTGACCTTCCCATCAGCAAACGAGATCAGTCGATGGTTGGAGATGGCTACACGATGGGTGTAACGGCCAAGATAACGGAGTACCTGCTCCGGGCCTCCGAACGGTGGTTTCGCGTAGACCACCCAATCCTTTCGAAATAGTGGTCTCAACCAGGCAGCAAAGGTTTTCGGCTGAGTCAGGGGTTGCAAGTCTCCGTGAAAACTGAGGCTGCCGTCCTTAAAAGCGTGCCGGAGGGCCGCGACGAACTTGCCGCGAAAGACTCGGCTGAGCACCTTGACGGGAAGAAAGAATGCATAGCGGGGCTTGATCCAACACGAGCGATCGGCAGAAAGTCCACCGGCCGGCACCACGCAATGCACATGTGGGTGAAAGTCGAGCTTCTGACTCCAGGAGTGCAGCACGCTGAAGAAGCCAATTTCTGCGCCAAGATGTTTGGGATCGCGGGCAACTTCGAGCAGTGTTTCTGCACTGGTTCGGAACAGGAGATCGTAGACGAGCTTCTTATTCTGAAGAGTCAGTGGGGCTAACTGGCGAGGAAGCGTGAAGACCACGTGCACGTACTGCGTCGGAAGAAGTTCGCTGCGACGCTTCTCAAGCCAACGTTCGCGAGCGCCCGCCTGACACTTGGGGCAGTGCCGATTTCTACACGAGTTGTAGGAGATGGCGCGATGTCCGCAGCGCGTGCACTCATCGAGATGTCCGCCGAGCATGGCCGTGCGACACCGCGCAACGGCCAGCAACACTTTGACATGCTTCCAGGTGATCCACTTACGGCTTCGTTCGATGAAGGCGTCTCCCGCAGCGCGGACCAGATCGGCCACCTCGAAGGGTGGCCGGTCCATCTACTCGTTCTGTGGTGGCCGGCCTTTTAGCTCTAGCGAGTCCAGAGGGCTCCCGGTCGCACTGAGGTGACGTTCAGAGAGATGGAGGTAGATGGTGGTTTCTTCCAGATCGCGATGTCCTAGCAACATCTGGATGGTTCGCAGATCCGCGCCTGCTTCCAGTAGATGTGTGGCGAAGCAGTGCCTTAGCGTATGTGGGTGCACGTGTTTCTGAAGGCCCGCTTGCTGAGCGGCTTTCTTGCAAGCGGTCCAGACTACCTTGGTGGTGATCGGTGTATCACCGGTATGCCAGCGGTTGCCTGGAAACAGCCATGTGCTTGGCTTGTGCCGTAATCCGCGCCAGTGCTCACGCAGTACCTCGAGCAGTTTTGGGCTGAGCATTACATCCCGGTCTTTGCGTCCCTTGCCGCCCTGGACGTGAATCACCATGCGTTTGCTGTCGATGTCGCCGACTTTCAGGTGTGTCAATTCAGCGCGTCGTACTCCGGTGGCGTAGAGGGTCATCAACAGAGTGCGCTCAAAAGGAGTTAGAGCTGCGTTGATGAGTTGTGCGACTTCTTCCCGGCTGAGGATCGCAGGAAGGTGAAACCCTTTTTTCGGATAGGGCGTCTCGGCGATGCTCCAGGTTTTCTTGAGAGTTTTGACGTAGAAGAATCGCAGAGCTGCCAATCGCTGCGTAACCGTGCCCGGCGACAACTTGTGCTTCTTGAACAGCTCGGCCTGATATTCACGAATGTGTTCCGGACCCAAACAATCTGGAGAACGCTTGAATCGTCGTGAGAAATCTTCAACTGCGCGAATGTAACAGCGTGTGGTAGCCTCAGAATAATTACGACGCTCGAGTTCTTCGAGCATCATTTTGCGAAGTCGGGTCATAAGGACCTCCTTATGACCCGACAACTTACTTCAGCCGTTCGCCACAAACTGCTCCGTTCGCCTCACGCGTAGCGTCCGCCGCGCGGGCGGCTTCGTTCAAGTCGGCTTACCGGAGAAGTGATGTAATACCTTAATTGGACGGTTACGGCGTTAGCACGTAGCCGCTGGCGCGGCGGACGCTGCGCGTGAGGTAGTGGAGCGTTGGTTGCTTGAGGGCTTGGGTGTAAGTGTGGGTCACAGGAGGTGTTCCCGTGACCCATCTTCGCAAACTGATGCTGGAAGAACTCCAGCTTCGTAATTATGCACAAAATACCATACGCCACTACCTTCGTGCAGTAGAAGATTTTGCTCGACATTTCAACTGTTCGCCAGATCGCTTAGGTCCTCGACAGATTCGGGAATATCAAGCCGAGTTATTCCAGAAGCGCAAGTTGTCAGCAAATTCCGTAGGACAACACCTAGCGGCGCTGCGCTTCTTCTACATCAAGACTCTTCGCCGAGCCTGGAGCCTTGCCGAAACTCCCTATCCGAAAAAGACCCGTCGCCTGCCGACGATTCTGAGCCGGGAAGAAGTCGCGCAACTCCTCCATGCGGCGCGCACCCCTGGCGAACGCATCCTGCTCATGGCCCTCTACGCCAGCGGCGCCCGAAACGCCGAACTGACCCACTTGAAAGTCAGCGACATCGACAGTCAGCGCATGGTGGTGCACATCCGTGGCGGCAAGGGCCGCAAAGATCGCGATGTCATGCTCAGTCCCAAGCTACTGGTGGCACTCCGCGCCCACTGGCGTTATTACCATCGGAAATCCAGTACCTGGCTGTTTCCCAGCCACTATCGCAAGGATCGGCCCATCGATACGAAAACCGTTTGGTACGCATGTCAGAAAGCCGCCCAGCGCGCCGGTCTCCAGAAACGCGTGTATCCCCATTTGCTTCGCCACTGTTTTGCGACGCATCTATACGAGGCGGGCGCGGATCTCCGCACGATTCAGGTCCTGCTCGGTCATGAAGATCTGAAAGACACCCTGATTTACGTGCACCTCGCGATACAACGCCTCAACTCCACCGCGAGTCCTTTGGACTCGCTAACACTGAACGACCAGCCGCCTGACGAGAACTAGATGAGCCGGCCGCCTCTGGAGGTGGCCGATATCATCCGCGCTGCGGGAGAGGCTTTCATCGAGCGAAATCGCCACTGGCTCCGTTGGAAGCATGTCAAAGTGCTGCGGGCCATCCAGCGGTGTCGTACTGCCGCACTCGGTGGCCATCTCGACGAGTGCACCCGCTGCGGACATCGTGCCCCCATCTCGTATAACAGCTGCCGCAATCGCCACTGCCCGAAGTGTCAGATCGCTGCACGGGAACGCTGGATCGCTGCGCGTCGGCGAGAACTTCTACCGACGCCCTACGCCCATGTGGTCTTCACCTTGCCCAGCCGCTTGGCGCCACTGGTTCTGCAGAACAAGAAGATCCTCTACGATCTCCTGTTCCGTACCAGTGCCGAAACCCTTCTCGAAGTGGCTCGCAATCCGAGACACCTCGGTGCGGAAATTGGCTTCTTCAGCGTGTTGCATACCTGGAGCCAAAAACTCAAAATTCATCCGCATGTTCATTGTGTCGTTCCCGCCGGCGGCCTCTCGCCCGATCACGCCCGTTGGGTTCGCTCAGGAGAAAATTACTTTCTTCCGAAAAAGGTGCTGCGGAAAATCTTTCGTGGCAAGTTTGTCGACGCGCTCAAGCAAGCCTTCCAGGACGGCCAGCTGTGCTTCCCGGAAGACCTGAAACTCCTCGCTCAACCCAAGACTTTCGCTGCCTGGCTGCGACCCCTCTATCGACAATACTGGGTGGTCTACTTGAAACCTCCCTTCGGGGGCCCTGAATACGTGCTGCAATATCTCGGCCGCTACACCCATCGCGTGGCCATCTCCAACCACCGCCTGGTCTCCTTCACCGATGGTCAAGTCACCTTTCACTGGCGGGACTCCGCTGACCACAACAAACAGAAGTTGCTGCCGCTATCGGTCAACGAGTTCTTGTGTCGCTTCTTACTGCACATCCTCCCGCAAGGCTTCGTGCGCATCCGACATTTCGGCTTGCTGGCCAACCGTCGGCGCACCACGCTTCTGCCGCTTTGCTTTCAGTTGCTGAGCTCAGGACCACAGCCGCAAGCGGAACACCACGCTTCCTCCACCGAAGACGCTCCGGCTCTTTATCGCTGCCCCAAGTGTGGAGGACCCATGAAGGTTATCGAGCGGCTCACCGCTGCCGAGATTCAGCTTCGTTCTCCACCCATGGTGACTGCTGCGGCATGAAACGACTCTCTCTAACCCGAATCCTTCGCGTGCTTCGCCACGCCCCCTACCTCTGCGTCTTGCCATTGCATCAATCTCTTGTTCCAGCTTCTTCGGGCATGGTCATCGCGATACTTTTTGTGGTAGCAAGCTTATTGGCACATGGTCTCGCCAGTTGCTCTCGGTCGCGCAGTCCCCGGCACACCTCAACACCGCTCCTTCCCGCAATTGATTTTGCATAGGGCCCGCGTCCACCGCAATCGCCAGCGGCCACGTGCAAACGGCTTAATCGAACGCGCGCAGAGAACCGTGCCTGTCTTCACGTATCCGCGAAAACGCGCGTCCGATTAAGCGCTAGCGTTACTCAGGACTTGGCAACAAAACGCGGCCTCTCTTTGTTTCGTCGGAGGCGGCAACGCACTGCCAGTCACCATCGAGTTTTCGAAATCCGTAAAGAATGGTTTCAGCGCCGGGGTGCCATCGAGTGTAGATGGCGGCTTGCTTGTGTCGAACCGTCCGCGAAGGAATAACCACACGGAGTAGCGTCGGCCTTTTCTTGGGAGTTCCGACAGCAGGAACCCACTGTTCATCGCGGAAGAGCAAAGTTACTGACCAATCGAACTCAGGTTTGTAACTTCGATATCCCGCGGGGTATGCGAAACCACCCGCTTTCGTCCACCTGGTCTGGTGAGGCCGCAGCCAATGCGAACAAGCACCCACGACTACGCCCCAGGATTTGTTTTTGGACTCTCGCTTGTACCTTTGCAAGAATTCGTCCGACACGACGGATAGGGCCGCTTTCCAAAGCTGTGGGTCGTCATCCGTGCTGAGTATGGCTTCGATTGCGCCGAACGGAAATGCCGCGTTGAAAGCGCTAGTTGTCACCGGAAGTGAAATCCCATCAAAATCTTTTCCTATTTGTGAGCGCAGTAAGGCGAAAGATATCACAACTCGACGCAAGCGCCTGGCACGTCTTACCGGACATGTCCCGTACCAGGACTAACCCCGTAAGCAGGACCACTTCGTTGACATGCCCTTTGGCGCAACCTAAGATAAGCGCGGAATGCCGGATTCCTCCTCTCTTCTCGGCCAGACCGTCTCCCACTACCGTATTGTCGAAAAACTCGGCGGTGGAGGTATGGGTGTTGTCTATAAAGGGGAGGACACCAAGCTCCGCCGCTTCGTTGCCCTGAAGTTCCTTCCTGAAGGGTTCACGCCAGACTCTCAAGCTCTAAGCCGATTCGACCGTGAGGCACAGGCGGCTTCCGCGCTGAACCATCCAAATATTTGCACTATCTACGAAATCGGCGAACACAACGGTCAGCCTTTCATTGCGATGGAATTCATGGAAGGCACTACGCTAAAGCACCGAATTTTCGGCAAGCCGCTGCCGCTTGAGGAAGCGCTGGAGTTGGGGATTGAGATTGCGGAGGCACTCGGTGCGGCTCACGCGAAAGGAATCGTCCACCGTGACATCAAGCCTACCAACATATTTGTCACCGAGCGCGGTAATGCCAAGATCTTGGATTTTGGTTTAGCGAAGGTTGCACCGGCGGGCGGTGCCGTGAACCTCTCGGCAATGCCCACAGTCAGCGAATTAGAACAGCTCACTCGACCGGGCACGGCGATTGGCACCATCTCGTACATGTCACCAGAGCAGGTGCGAGGCGAAGAACTAGATGCACGCACAGATTTGTTTTCCTTCGGGGTGGTGCTCTACGAGATGGTGACCGGGGTTCTACCTTTCCGTGGCGAAACCTCTGGCCTGATTATGGAAGCGATTCTGAACCGAATACCAGTTGCGCCGGTGCGACTCAATCCCGTCCTTCCCCTAAAGATCGAAGAAGTCATCAACAAGGCGCTCGAGAAAGCCAAGAAGTTGCGCTACCAGAGCGCCGCAGATATTCGCACGGACTTACAGCGTCTGAAGCGAGACACCGATTCGGGGCGTGCGGCCAGTGCGACAACACCGGCCGAGGCAAATCCCGCGGCGAAATCCACGTGGATTCCATGGACGGCGGCGATTGTTGCTGTAATTGTAGTTGCCGGACTCGCCGTGAGCGGTTGGTTGATTCTCTCGCGCAAAGCGCATCCACTGACCGACAAAGACACTATTGTCCTTTCCGATTTCACAAACACCACCGGCGATACAGTGTTTGACGGGGCGCTCCGGCAGGGACTTTCCGTCCAACTGGAACAATCGCCCTTCCTGAGCATTATTTCGGACCAGCAAATCCAGCAGACGCTCGGATTGATGGGCCAGCCAGCCGACGCAAAACTCACGCCGGCCGTTGCGCGGGAACTCTGCCAGCGGAGCGGAAGCGCCGCCGTTCTCGACGGTTCGATTGCGCAGATTGGCACGCAGTACGATGTGATCCTCAAAGCGGTCAATTGCGAGAGCGGCGAATCGCTGGCGAGCACGGAAGCACAGGCCGACGACAAGAACCATGTCCTCGAAGCTTTGGGAAAAACTGCTTCGGATATACGGAACAAGCTAGGCGAGTCACTGAGCACCGTGCAGAAGTTTGATACTCCTCTGGACCAGGCCACTACTCCGTCGCTTGAAGCCCTGAAAGCTTTCAGTTCAGGCCATAAAATTATGTTCACAAAAGGGGCGACGGGAGCCATTCCGTTTTTTAAACAGGCCATCGAACTCGACCAGAATTTTGCCATTGTTTACGCATGGTTGGGCCGCGCGTATAGGGATCTTGACGAGAACGCCCTTGCCGCAGACTACAGCCGGAAGGCTTACGAACTCCGCGGCCCGGCCAGCGACGCGGAAAAGTATTTTATCTTGGCCTCATACGATATCGTGGCCACGGGAAATTTGCCGAAGGCCAAACAAACCTGCGAGCTCTGGATACAGGCCTATCCTCGAAATCCCATGCCGCGCACTTTCTTGTCGGGGCCAATCTACCCGACGCTTGGACAACATGAAAATGCGGTTGAAATTGGCAGGGAGGTCGTCCGGATGAGTCCGGATAGTCCCATCCCTTACTTTGTCCTGGGGTTCAATTACATCCAACTGAATCGCCTCGATGAGGCGAAGGCCACGTACACGCAGGCCCTCGAACGCAAACTGGAGCATCCTTACATTCATGCTGATCTTTATCTAATTGCTTTCTTGCAGAACGATGCTGCAGGCATGAGGAAGCAGGCGGCGTGGTCGGCGGGCAAACTAGGGCCGGAGAGCAACATGCTGGCCTTGCAAGCCGATACCTCCGCCTATTCGGGCCGGCTTAGGGAGGCTCGGGTTTTTTCTCGCCAGGCAATGGATTCCGCCGACCGAGCAGACTTAAGGGAAGCTGCCGCAACGTACGCGGCCGGGTTGGATTTACGAGAAGCCTTATTCGGCAACTTGAATGAAGCTCAGCGCGGCGCCGCCTCGGCGATGCAGCGCTCGACAGACCAGGGGGTGCAATTCAGCGCCGCGCTTGCTTTGGCGTATGTGGGAGAAGACAGGCGGGCGCAGGCGCTGACGGCCGACTTGGCCAAGAGGTTTCCGGAATCCACAATCACGCTTACCAACTTCCTTCCAACCCTTCGCGCGAAGCTTGCACTCAACAAGGGGAATGCTTCCAGTGCTATCGAGATTCTTACAGCCGCCGCGCCGTACGAACTCGGAAAATCCGGTAATTACGGGTGGACCGCTTTGTACCCGGTTTATGTTCGGGGAGAAGCCTTTTTGGCCGCGCGTCAGGGAAGCGAAGCCGCCGCCGAGTTCCAGAAAATCCTCGACCATCGTGGAATTGTGTTGAACTCACCTATCGGCGCACTCGCGCATCTCCAAATCGGCAGAGCGTATGCCATCCAGGGAGACACTGCCAAAGCCAGTGCGGCCTATCAGGATTTCCTCACGCTCTGGAAGGACGCCGACCGCGACATCTCTGTTCTCATCGCTGCCAATGCGGAGTACGCAAAGCTTCACTAGTTACCAGGCAGCTTAGCGGAGCAGGTTCGGTTGGGCCCTCGGGTTCTCAGTGGACGATTAGTCGTCTTACCGGAGATGTGAAGTTTTACTTCACTTGGACGATTACGGCGTTTACCAGATGGGAGAAGGCCGTACTTATTCGTTAGCCAATTTGCCGAGCAGATCACTCTATGCCCTGGGTAGAGTAAGGATGTGGTGAATGGGAAAGTAAAGCAGGAGCGTGGCGATCACCACTAGTCCAAGCCGCACACCACGAGTCTTGAAACGCTGGCTGATTGCAATCAACAGTAGAACGGTCGCCAGCGTTACTGTTACTCGTACGTATTCGTCTGAGTGCTGTCGGTCTCGGGTGCCTTGCTCAAAAGCTTCTGTCGCTAGGCTATTCAATCTGACAGCGTCTTCGTTTTTGGAGCTTCGGTAATCCGCCATAAACTGAGGCCCCGCCGGAGCATTAGGATTGTTTACAGGATCGGTTTTCTTCCAAGCTTCAAACATAGGCCGAAATTCGGGGAGGAAGCGTCTTTCAAAAATGGCGGCGACCTTCTTGTCGCCGTGAGCTTTAGCCTTCAGCCACTCCACCACGGTCGAAGCGTTGTACGAACGCTCCTGATTGGCGTATGTTGCGGCCCCCTCGGCTTCAATCCGCAGTGTGCTGGCTTGGCCGTACAATTCTGCCTGATGTCCAGTCCAGAGCGCTGCCTGGTAGCCACTCCATGCAGTGGCGATAGCAACTAGGGCGAGCACCACGGCCTCCGCAATCTCCAATATTTCGAATCCCAAAGACAGCGACGATTCTTTGTGATCGCTGAGGTGCTGTGCGACTTCAATGTTGGAACCCCCGGCTTCGGGCATTGCGATGACCTCCTATGCAATCAAAAGAAAACTGCTGCAACCCTCATGTTCTCATTGTAGGCCCGCAACGCTAATCAGACCCCTGTTTTGATCGACCAAGTCCTGGTTAACGACTAATCGGGCGCTTGTCCTCTTGAACCCGTTCGGAAGCGGAGTGTCGCTGTGATAGCCGAGCTGATGGAGAAACAAACGAAACCTACGCTGAGCCAGACCCCTTGGTGATAAGAGAGAAAAGAGTTTTCTCCGGAGCCGGGTATACCTTCGCGGATCGAATCGGGGACGCTCCCGATGAAAATCATTTCACAATGTCGCGGGCCGACGACTGGGGGTACAATGGTGCCCTTTTGGAAGCCAAAAAGGAGGTTCCGGTTAATACATTCACTGGAAAGTTGGGCCATGAAAATCTAACTTTCGGCGCGCAATGCTGCGACACGGAGAGCTGAAATGAAGAATTCGGTCCGAGACGTAATTGCGAGCGGCTTCCTGCTGAGTTTGTGTTGCGCAAGCGTTTGTATTCTGCAAGCGCGACAATCGGGGAGCGCGACCACGGAGCAGAACCTTAAATTCCAGCCGCAACTTGTGAAGAAGACTGTGAGCGTCATTAATCCCCCGGCCCGTGGGTCTATAACAATAATACTCAAGGGGACGGAACTAGCTCCGAACGCAAGCGGGCAAGCTAAATTGGAAATGGGTAATGTTGAAGTCACGGTCAAAGCGCAAGCCAACGGATTGGGCCCGCCGGGAAGCTTCGGAACCCAGTTTGAAACCTACATGGTGTGGGCCATTACGCGAACAGGAAAGGTGTTGAAATTGGGAGTAATGAATGCCAAAGGGAACCGGTACGAGCTCGAGACGAAGTCTGCTGTGCGCAGCTTCGCGATCGTGGTGACTGCTGAGCCGTACGAGCAAGTAGGGCGTCCGGCAGATACGATCGTACTGGAGACTCCCGCAGGAGGCGAGACGGTCGTCGCAAGCTGTGAGTTTCTTAAAGGTGGCTACGCACCGATTGGATATCAATTCCAGCCGCTCGATACAGGTGCCGGCTATCCTCCGCAAATTGTGCAAATGTACAACGCCCGGCGTATTGCGACGCTCGCCGGTGCCAATGGGAGCAAGAATTTCCGAATGGCAGACGAGTTGTTCAACTCTGTCGTCTCATCCGCGGAACGACAAAAGAAGTTTACGGATGTAATCCTAAAGCAAGCAACCAGCGCGACCACTTATTTCGAAGCGGCGCGCAGGAATTCAGTACAGTATCTGATGCAATAGTGCAGTTGACAAATTCCCGAGGCGAAGTATCCGCCACACTGGTGCTGCATCGCGTGCAGTCCGGTCTTAGTTCAGCTTCTTCGTTGGAATTCTTACACATTATGACGAGTTCCTGGATTGATCGTCTCCGAACAAGCCCGAAAATTCGGTCGAACCGTCTAGTCCCAGTACGAACTTTGCCGGTATGACGACTAACCAGGGAAGTGGAATTACTTCCGAGTTGCCTGTGATACCTCCGCAGTGGGCAACGGCAAACAGAGAAAGGCAAGGAGCGCTGACAGAGAGCCGCACGACTATTGCGGGAGACCCGTTTAAATAGAGAATGGCTTTGTGGCGCGGGTCAGGGCTGTAGGGGTCGTATACTGGAGCGCCTCTACATCGATAACTGCTTGCCTTTAACAGCGGAATTATTTCGTCAGCTTGCCTTTTTCATTCTGAGCTGCAAGCCCACATCGTATCGCCGCTTCAAGCGTATCGATGTTTATATCCTTTAGAGCTTTAAACCGAATGCAATATCCGGTCACGCTCGCCTTGCCCAGTTTTTTTCCATACGTTTTGGCTAAGTACTTCTTATCTTTGAGACCAAGAATATAGACAGAGATTCCGGTTTTGTTCCCGCTCACACCAATTTGAAAAAACTCTCTACTTTTTCCATTGGCATATTTTATTGTGTGAAATCCATATCCAATCGTAGGGTTGGAAACAGTATGATTTTTGCTGTCTTTACCATCGAAGAACCATAATTTGCATTCTGGTGACACTTGAAGTGTGAGCCGATGCAACTCTCGCATGTCACTGCGTTTTGGCTCCGGTTGGCTGGAAATATACTTCTTGATTTGTTCTTGTACGTTCATATGTTCTGCTCCCCAGTTGCGCGCGAGATTATACGATGTTTAATCCTTTTGAACCGCTGGAGTACATGCACCCCAAGCCGAGTTCACATTCCGGAGGTATTGTCAGTAACTCGGAACTAATCGCCTAAGTCCCGGTAAACGCGGAGGCCGGACAAGTGCCCGCAATTCCACTTGTGCGACCACAGACATCTCCTGAATCCCTCGCGTCCGTCTCCGTCTGCTACGGAAACGTCAGTTTCTTGTATCTCACTCGATCTTCCAACGAAGGAGAACTCCGGCCGGTGGCTCCTAACCAAGTGCGCCGTAGAATAGCTTTGAGAGCGGGAGAACCTGCTCCCGATTTTTTATTTTAGAGTCGGCACATGGTCACGAGAGCACGCGTAGATTATTCCGCAGCCGATCGGCGTCGCCGTCGCGCAGAAGCTCTTCCACGGCCGCGTGTGTCTTTCTCCAAATCGGAACGGCACGCGCCCACGCCTTTCGTCCCTTAGCGGTCAGCATCATTAGACGCCCGCGGCGGTCCGCCGGGTCCGCCATGATCCGCACCAGCCCGCGGCGCCGCAAGGGCTTGAGAGCCGCCGTCAACGTAGTGCGATCCATCGCCAGCAGCGACGCCACCGCCGTCATCCCTGGCGGTTCCGGCCGGTTTAGAGACGTCAGCAGCGAAAATTGCCCGTTGGTCAGGCCGATAGGGCGCAGCGCCTCGTCGAAGCGCCGCGCCAGTGCTCTCGCCGCCCGCTGGACGTGCAAGCAGAGACAGCAATCGCGGACCATGTGGGTGGTCTTCAAGGACGGATGCGCAGAAGCGGCCATGAACAAATAATATGGATATCAACGTATCTTGCCAAGAGGCCGGAGCACATGATACGTTGATATCAATCTTATATCGCTGTGGCCTGGTGCGGTGTTCATTCCTCCAAATCGGGAGCAATCATGACGCGGATTAGACTCGGAACAAGCGCAACGCGCACCATCGCATTGGCGGCCATCTTCTCCGCGCCGTGGCCGGCGCAAGCTCAAAACGCCAAGACGCCCTATCCCGCCATGGCGCCGTTCGAACAATACCTCATGCCGGATCGCAACGAGGAGATCAAAATGGCGCGCAGCGCTGCGCCAGACTCCATCTCCGCCGACGCCGAAGTTCTGGTTCTCACCAAATCTGGCTATGAAACCGCCGTTCAGGGAAAGAACGGTTTCGTATGCCTGGTAGAACGATCGTGGACTGCTGGAATAAACGATTCGAACTTTTGGAATCCTAAACTGCGCGGTCCTCTCTGCCTGAATGCTCCGGCCGTACGGTCCTACCTTCCGCGCACGATCAAAAAGACCGAGCTGGTCATAGCGGGACGAACAAAAACCCAGATCTTCGAGGCTATCACCGCGGCCATCGATAAGAAGGAACTGCCAGCGCCGGAGCCTGGCGCGATGTCCTACATGTTGTCAAAGCAAGGCTATTTGGGCGACCAGGCTGGCGGACCCTGGCTTCCGCATCTGATGTTTTTCACTCCCCAGACCGCGTCCAAAGCCTGGGGCGCGGATCTGCCGGGATCGCCGATTATCGCGCTTCAGAACCCGGAGGAGCGGCTTACCGTTTTTCTGGTTCCAGTAGGCCGCTGGTCGGACGGTACCGCTCCTCCTCCAGCCAGTGCGCACTAGCCTGCGAGCACAAAGCGGCGCGAGCAACGCTGCGGCTCTCGTAGGGCACGGCACGCCGTGCCCGCTGTGCGGAATGCCTACGCTCGAATCAGCCCGGTAAATTTGCGCGGATTGTTGTCGAAGCCCGGAAACACCAGCGCAAGATCCTTGACGCCAATGTGCTTCGTCAGAATTTCACCGATCACACTTCGGAAGTCGGTCGTCAGCGCGAGATCGCGCCCTTCGTTTAACTGGTGATCGTCCAGGCCCGGCCACTTGCCATACACGCGGCCGCCCTTCACGTCGCCGCCCATCACAAACATGCAGTTCGCGTGTCCGTGGTCGGTGCCGCGGTTACCATTCTCTTTCGCGGTGCGGCCAAACTCGCTCATGGTCACAAAAACAATATCCTGCATGCGGTCGCCCATATCCTGATGGAAAGCAGCCAGGCCTTGCCCCAAGTCCCTTAGCAAATTAGAGAGCTGCCCCTGCACGCCGCCTTCATTCACGTGATTGTCCCAGCCGCCGCAATCAACGAACAAAACTTCCACGCCGATGTTTGCCTTCAATAGTTGTCCAATTTGCTGCAAGCTCTGGCCCAGCTTGTTCGTAGGATATTGCGCGCCATTCTCCGGCTGATATTTCGCCGGATCGGCTTTGCGCAGAAGATCGATGGCCTCAAATGTTTCCGCGCCCGTGCCGTGGAGCGCGTGATCGACGGTTTGCGAATACATTGCCTCAAAACCGCCTTCTACCATTTGGCCCGATCCAGGCGATTGCGCCATCACCTTGAACTGCTTCAAATCCGGCAGCGCGATCGCTGGAGCGCTTCCGCGAAGCATCCGCGGAAGATTCGGCCCCATCGCTACAGCGCGGAACGGCGATGCTTTTTCCTCCGGCACAATTTCCAGTGCACGATTCAGCCAACCGTCATCGGTCGCTTTCAATCCCGGCGTTCCCGACTCCATAAAATCCTGCGCGTCGAAATGCGAGCGTGTCGGGTCCGGCGATCCCGCCGCATGCACAATCGCGAGTTGATTCTGATGGAACAAAGGCTCAAGCGGCGCGAGGCTGGGATGCAACCCAAAAAATCCGTCCAGATCAACTGCGGCGTCCGTTCCCCCGCGCTTCGGCTGCGGAATTGCAATGCTCGGCCTCAACCGATAATAATTCGGCTCGCCAAAAGGAACCACAATATTCAATCCGTCCGCAGCACCGCGCTGGAACAGCACGACGAGCTGTTTCTTGCCCGTCATCGGCGTCGCCGCCACCGCGCGCTGCAAAAACGCAGGCATCGCGCTCAACCCAACCATCGCCACGCCGCCTTGCTTCAAAAAATACCGCCGCGAAAATTTCAACCCTCTTACGCCTTCGCAACATTCATGACTCATATAAACCTCTCAAGCTCCGAATATGGAGTGCGGCAGCTCTGCTGCCGCTCTTTGTCTCTGTGCCATACCCTATCAGCTGAAAAGCGGGAGCAGAGCTCCCGCACTCCAAACACTACCGGCTCTGAAACTCTGGCGCCCCAAGCACGAGCCCCGCTACAACTCCAAGGTCAACCTGCTTCACTGGATCATCCAACTTGGCCTGCACCACTTGCGGACTATCCAGTTGCTTCTGCAGCGTCTCCACGGTCGTCGGCCCAACCTGCCCGCCCAGGAAAACCTGCACCGCCCGTTCCAGCGCCGCCTTCGCATCGCTGGACGTCTCGACGCCAAGCAGCGCCGCCACATCCGTGCGCGACCCGCGCATCTTGTTTCCCGCCAGTGCCAGCGAAAAATTCAGCCGATTCAACAGCGCGCCCGTATTCACCCACGCATCCGCCTTGTCGGCGTAACCCGTCGGTGGCTGGCATTGATAAATCGGTTCGCCGATACGCCCCACCCAGCCAACCAGCGGCTGCGGCATGTCCACATCCGTTCCCAAAGCGCGCGCCGCGGAAACGACCAATTCAAACGGCGTCTTAATCTTCGCGCGATACGTTTCGCGCGACCAGAACTCCGGCGAATAAATCATGGTGTGCATCACCGTTCGAATTTCGCCGTCGCTTTCCGAGAACGATTTCGCCATGCGATCCACCAGCGCGGGCGGAGGATTATCCGAAACAAATCGGCGCGCCAGCTTGGTGGAAATAAAACGCGCGGTGCTCGGGTCACGCGCCAGCAGTTCGATCACTTCCTCGCCGTCTTTCATTCCGCCAGCATGAATCTTTTTCCCAAGTACCAACTTCGGATCGGGATCGTGCAAACGCTCGTCGAACTTGAATTCCGGATGCTCCCGAGGCTTCTCGATCGTCCATCCCGTAAAAGCGCGCGCGACTTCGGTCACATCTTTTTGCGTGTAGCCGCCATCGACGCCGAGGGTGTGCAGTTCCATCAATTCGCGGCCATAATTTTCATTCAGACCGCGGTCATTTTTCTTTTTCTGCGCGGACGGCGGCGCCGGCGGCGGGCCCCAGCCACGATACCGAGCCATCTGACGTGCATACCGTTCTTGCGCCTCACGCTGCGCGGCCTTCGGATCAGCGCTTAAATAATTATCCAGATAAAAAAGCATCGCGGGACTCTTCGCCGAAGCCGTCAGCAAATCTTTGAACTTACCCAACGTATGCGGCTGGATAACGTCGCGCTCGTAAGCGGTCAGGTAATAGCGGTCTTCGCCCTTCCCTGCAAACACGTTCAGGTGGTTGAACCAGAAGTCGTCCATCACCTGCTGAAGCTGACGCTCGCTGTAGATCGAGCGAGTCATTTTCGCCATGGCCAATTCCGCGACCACGCGCTGGGGACGCTTGCTGCCTTCGTCGATGGCTCGCGGCACATTATTCGGGTCACCGCCCAGCACGTCCCGCTTCCCTTTACCCTGAGCACCCGGATTCCCTTGCGCCGGAATGTCCTTCATTGGCGCGGGAGCATTCGCGTCGCCGCCATTAGGTTGCGCCGCTGCGGAAGGCTGACTCATGTCAGTAGCCGAGATTTCCGTGGAAGCCGGTGCCGGCTGCATATCTTTGGAAACAATGGCGGCAGCCGTGTCCGAACGCCGCTGCTGATCCTGCTCGATTTGCGCTTGTGCGCGCTTGGCCGCCTGCTTTTCTGCCTGCTTGGGCTGCGGATAGTCTTCGATCAGCTTCGCGGCGGTCATCTTCAGCGTCGGATAATTCTCGAGGCGCGCATCGAGCGCCTTGTCGTCAATCGAATTGGGATTCAGTTGCTGGTCGATCCATTTCGCCAAGCCCATTTGCCGCACACGTTCCACGTCGCCTGGCCGCGGCCCGTAGGCGAGACGGTTGAGCGCGTGCATGATCGCCTCATCCGCATTAAGTTCGGTGATGGGAAGATTTTTTAGGGCGGGATCTTGTTTCGGTTTCTTATCTTTCGCCGCGGCTGGCATGGCGGCAAGCGAAGGCAAATCAATACCTACCGAGAATATGCAGGCCACAGAAAGGAGGGCTGCCAGAAATGATCTGGGTGTCGTCAAAATCGAAACCGAACGCGAGGCGAGGCCTTGCTGCAAGTTCATGACACTCTCCTGCCGGGCGGAATGGTCCGCGAACACGAGTCGCTTCCTAGAATAACCCTCCCTCCGCCTATAAGTTGCATGCCACAAGGGCCAGTGTCGAAACCCTACTTTGCCCGGAAGTACAGCTCCGCTCCTAACCGGCTCATCCGCTTGGACCTAGAGCTCGTTTATCCGGCCACTGGCGGTATTGACGCCCGGCACCTCTGCCCGTATCCTCGGGCTGCTTCTCCCAGGGAGGGTTCGTGCTGATTCGCAATTTCATCTTCTGGCTGTCCACAAAGCGGGGCGTGACGGATCGCATCGCGCGCCACGGCATGAAAAATGGCTTCGCGCGCCGTTTCGTCGCAGGCGAATCGCTCGACGAGGCCCTTGCAGCCAGCCAGGAGCTTTGCTCCCAAGGACGCAACGTAAGCCTGAACCATCTGGGCGAAAATGTCACCAGCGAAGCGGCTGCGCGGAATGTCTGCGCCAGCTACATCCAAATGGTGGAAGAGCTGCACGCCAAAAATCTCAGCGGAAATATCTCCATTAAACTCACCCAACTCGGACTCGACATTGACAAAGAGCTCTGCCGCTCGATGGCTCGCCAAATCGCGGCTCGTGCCGCTGCTCTTGGCCGCACCATCGAGATGGATATGGAAGGCAGCGTGTACACGGACGTTACGCTGGATATTTTCGAAAGCGTGCAGGGCGAACTGGGCAATTGCGGCTTGGCGGTACAAGCCTATCTTTACCGCACGGAGAAAGATCTGCAGAGGCTTGCACCCATCAAGCCCAAAATTCGACTCGTCAAAGGCGCCTACCGCGAATCCGCGAAAATCGCTTATCAAAAAAAGACCGAGGTCGACGCCAACTATCAAAGATTGACGACCCTGCTCCTCGAAGGCGCCGCACAAGGCAACTTCCTGCCCGCCATCGCTTCCCACGACTGGAACATGGTCGCCCACGCACAGGCCGAAGCCGCACGGCTCAAGCTGGACAAATCGCGGTACGAAATTCAAATGATCTACGGAATTCGACGGGACCTGCAAGCACAGGTACGCGCTGCGGGTGACACTCTGCAGGTCTATGTACCGTTTGGCACCGATTGGTGCCCTTATTTTATGCGGCGCCTCTCGGAGCGCCCAGCGAATTGCTGGTTTGTATTGCGCAGTCTGTTCGCGGAGTCGGGTAGTGCGTCACGCCAGCCTGCAAGCTAAGAAGCAGGATCGGGGCTAGGCACCGAAGACGACGCGCGTGCCCGTGGAAGGCATGATGAGCTTTTCGGGCATCTCGCGCTGGATCACCATTATGGTGCGGAGACCGGTGCAGTGCATGGGAATCAAGTAGTCCGGGTTGATTTCCTTCATGGCTTCCACGGTCTTTTCGATGAGTTCATCAGGATAAGGGGCCAGGTGCCACCCGCCGACAACGGCGTGTACCTTCTCGATTCCAGTGGACTTCTGGATCTGGCGGACAGAGTTGATGATGCCCGCGTGGCCGCACGATGAGATTACGACGAGTCCCCGGTCTTTCACGTTGTAAGCGGTGGCGTGCTCGCCCCAGAAGATGTCTTTCACTAACTCGCCCGGCTTGGCTTCCATCTTGACTGTGCCGGGAGGGAAGTGGAAGGTGGCGTCGCAGGCGGAGCCGGGCGCGCCGGCTTCCAGGCGAGCTGCCGGAGGAGACATCTCGAAATCGGTGATTCGTGCGATGTGACCTGAGGTAAAGGCGTGGCCCGCCACTACGGTTGGTTCCTCCGCGATCACGATCTTCAACCCTCGCGCTTCGAGCTCATCGCGCTTGAGCTCACCGTAGTCGAGTTTATTGCCGTCTGGTTGCACCACCCAGCGATGGCAGAACGTATCGCGGCCTCCGGCATAAAGAGTGAGCCCTGGTTTGGCTTGTCCCTGGAGGACCTTCGCCAAGTCGGGCAGGCCACCGTAATGATCATCGTGCCCGTGGCTGATGATCAGGGCGTCAGCCGTGGCGGGATTTACTTTCAACCCTTTGAAATTGTTTGTGAGCGTGCCGGGAGTGAGCGCGAAGTCCAGCAGGATCTGTTTTTCCTCTGTGCCGCGGAAGGACTCCAAATGAAAGGCCAGCCCATGTTCCGACAACAAGGAGATCTCTGACCCGTAGGGACGGGGCAAAGTATTTCGAGTGATCGTGAGATTGCCGATTTTCCCGCCCTTGGCGAAGATGTCGTAAATGTTGTCCACCATGTTGGTGAGAACAAGGCGGTCAGTGGTGGGGATTTCCTTGGGAGTATCGAGGAAACTTCCGAAGCGGCCCGTGCCGCTCACTAGGAACGTTCCGCCTGCTACGACTCCCAGCTTCAGGAATTCGCGCCGGTGCATGCTTCACACCCTTCCTCTGGTAAAAAGCATTTATGAGACAGATTCCTGAGAACTGCACCAAATCTCGCTACGGCGTCACATCGAAATCGATGACGCGGTTTTTGGCATGGTTTCCCGCTCCATCGACCGCCATCACCACAAGCTGGTAACTTCCCGGAGCCATTTCGTCCAGCTTGATTTTCATCCCCACCGGCACCGTGGGGCTTCCCTTTTTAACAAACTCGTCCATGCGAACTGCACCGGACTTATAGATGACTTTCCCGGTGCCTTTCTCGACGATCGCATAGCCGGCCATCACCTGGGGCGGATTCGCTGAGGTGAGCAACGGCGCGTAGATCTCCGTGTAGGCAGCCACGTTATCCGTCTTCTTGAACCGATTGCTGGCCGATGGATTGAACTGCATTCCCTTTACGACCAGCGGCGTGCGGTCCTCGAGGAGCACGGAATCGAGGCTTGTCGGAATATCCGACAGCCGCTGCAACGAATTCGTCAGCACCACTCCACCCAGGCTGAACTGCTTGCCATCATAAGGATCAATCTGCAGTTTCGATTCATATTTACCGAATGCGTCCCCACCGGAACTGACGACCACGGTCAGCTTGTAGTCCCCTGAACCTGCATCGAACTGGTTCTGGTAAAAATAAGGCTGCTTCGTAAATTCTTTCACCTCATCCTTTTCCAGATCGAGATTCACCGTGTCGCTGAACTTCGCGCCGATGCTCCCGTCCGGCTTGTACGCAATCCCCAACACGTTCAGGCTGGCGTGATATTTTCCCTTGTCCTTGTTGAACTGCACCGTATTCGAAGGAATCTCCATCGACAGGTTGACCCGCGCCACATTTGGCGCCGTGTAAAAATACGGCACTTCAAACGCGCCCTGCATCGTTCCGTTCTGCGTACCGGTTGCCCGCGCTTCGAGCTGCTTTTCCACCGGCGTACCTTCAAGCATATTGGATGACTTTGTGTTGCAGTAGCCGCTTCGCGATCTTACGTTCAACCCGCCGCGGTTCATTTTCACTTTCAGCGTGTGGCAGCTTCCCTCCGCCAACGCCTGCGGCACGTAGCCCAAAATATAAAATTCGTTTTGTTCGCGCCCGATCTTCTCAAGCCCTCCCAGCAAATCGTTTGTGTTGAAAATCGTGAACCCGCCTGTTCCCTCCGCGAGCGCAGCGAGAATCTGCTGGTTTGTTGACGCCGATGGCGGGAATTGCGGAACGATAGTCCTTGGCTGCGAATAAACCGAATTCGGATTGTTGGAATTCACTACTCCCCCGCCGGTCCGCCCGGTGGTTCCTCCGGTTCCTCCAGTAGTTCCAGTGCCGCCCTTGCCTCCGGTCCCGCCGGTTCCCCCTGTGCCGCCAGTGCCGCCCTTACCCCCGGTTCCACCAGTGCCACCCGTTCCACCGGTGCCGCCTGTCCCTCCAGTGCCGCCTTTGCCGCCTGCTCCGCCACCACCCGTGCCGCCGCCTCCTCCCGTGCCGCCGCCTCCTCCCGTGCCGCCGCCTCCTCCTGGCCTTTGCGGTTCAAGCAGCCCAGCAGAATACGAAGAGAGAACCAATCGGCCTCCCCCATAAAGCTCATTTTTCTTCGACCGCTCTGCCACGGCCTGTTTCTCTTCACCTGGAGGTTCTAGCTGCGACATCCCACCAGGAGGCGTAGCAAGCAAACCGCGCACATCGAGCGAATAGATCGCCACATTCGCTTTGTTGCAGGCGTCAATCGTAGCGGTCAGTTCGGACTGGCTCTCGCTCGTCAAAGGGAAACCCGACGAAAACAGCACAACCATTTTTCGCCCGGGAACTCCGCGCAAATTCTTAGCCAAACTCCGCACGGATAGCAGCATGCTTCGCGCCCCAAAGTCTGCTTCGGCGTTGCTCATGCCAGAAAGTGGAGAGTATGTGCCCGATGTTCCGCCGTACGGACTCGAAGATGGCGAGAGGCCCGCCGAGGCCACTTCAACAGGGGCCTGCGCATTGGGATCCACCGCGGAGCCTTTCGCTCCCGAAACCGCGGCGCGCAAACGGTCCGCGTTCGCGGTAAAATTTTGCACGATCTGCAAAGCGCCACCGAACTCTACTACTGCCATCAGCCGGTCAGGCCCCGCATTTGCGTCGATGAACTTCTTCGCGGCATCTCTAGCTGAAATCTGATCAGGCATGGCCATCGTGGAGTTATCGAAGAACAGAATTAGATACTTCTTCTGCCCCTGCGCCTGAATGGCCGCGTCCGCGCCAAACGAAAAGCTCGACACAGCCTGTTCCTTATTGTCTTCGTACACTTTGAAATCGTTCTGCGTCAGGTCGTGGACATAGGCTCCCTTCTTGTCGGTCACCACTGCGTCCACCAAGACGAGCCGAGATTCCGTTTTAATTGCCGGTCCCTGCGCGACCGCCTCCGCTGGTGCAGCAGGTGGCGCCGGCGCTTGCGGCGTCTGCCCCGCAAGCTGCCCTAAAAATAAACACGATGTGGCCGCTGCTAATCCTGCAAGCCATCCCCAAGTTATCCGTCCATGATTCTTTTTTGTGTTCATATACTCCCCCATCAATTCGGTATGACTACTGCCCCGTTGCGGGCCGCAAGCTGCGATCCTTCGGAGTCACGCACTACTTGCCGCACCAGATATGTCCCCGGTTTAACATCGAAACTCGACTTGAGATTCAGCCCCGACCGCATCAGCCGGTCGTAGGTTGGATCAAGAAGTTTCATCTCAACGATTTTCTCGCCACCGGTCACGTAATTTCCATTCTCATCAAAGATCGCCGTCGCCACTGTCAGGTCATCCCGGGTGCGCCCGTCAGCCTTCCGGAAGTGCACGCTCTTGATATCGACATGCGTAAGCACGGCCAGCTTCGCCTGGTAGTTGTCCGTCTTGAAGAATTGCATGTGCAAATCCACAGGCAAATCGCGAATTTCATCCTGAGAAAAAAGTGCTTCCTGAATTTCTTGCTTTGCGGCTTCGACTGGATCGACCACGTGACGCGGCGCAAAGTAGCCGTGCCGTGCCTGAATTTTATAGTTGGTCTTCTTATTGACGAACGAAACCTTCAAAGTGTGCAGGCTTCCATCGAGCTTCATGTTCTGCGGCGAAAATCCGAGCAGATACGTCATGCGCGGCGCAGCTCCTGCCTCACGAAGTCCTTCGTCCACGTCGTTGCGATTATGAAAAAATGTTCCGCCCGTTCCATCCGCAAGTTGCAACAGCACGTCCTCTTGCGCCAATTGCGCAGCTACGCGGTAGGACGCTTTATACCCAACAATTTGTGGCGGGTCCGTGTAGGGGCTGCCGATATCTCCCATGTCCGACGTGTACAGCCCTCGCGCATCAATCGTGTTTATCACGATATTCGCCTTGGTCGCCCGATCCACGAGCCCGCTTGTTTCCAGCTGCAGCGTGGTAGGAATAAATCCCGGCGAGACGAACACCATTACCCGCTGCCCCGGCATCGTTGCCAGCCGCCGCATGACGTCTTCGAGATGACGGTAAGCAAATTCCGTTGACGAATCCTCTCGACCTAGCACCATGGTCGCTGTTGATTGCGCCATGCTCTGCGCAGCCGCTTTCTGCGTTTCGTCTCCACCGAATTCGCACTGCACAGCGTCCTCCGTCGCGACTGACAAAGCTTGCGAATCGCTCCGGTTCTGTATCAGATCCGCCTGGTAGTAGCTGACATCCGGACAGTCATGCATTCCGGCAGTGGGCGAATGAGGGATGATCTTCGCAAGCTCTTTGCGCAAGAGTTCGCGGTCGTCTGTAAATTCCAGCGTGAATTGACCCGAAGTCGAGTAAATGCCCACTCGATCGGAAGCCGCCAGCGAATCAAGAAACTTGCCTGCCGCGTTTCGTACGAACATCGCATCCTGCATATTGAGATGCTGATCATCGAATACCACGGAGACAAAGCGCTGCGGCAACGTAGCGGCAATGGCCTTCTCCAGGGCTGGATCGGGGATAGCCTTTGGGTCGGCGCTCGTCGTGGTCGCCACTACGTGAGATTCCGGAGTCTCCACGCTAAATGTCGAGATGATTTGCGGCTTGCGATTGTCCGTTAGCTGAAAGTCTTCCTTCTTCAGGTTTGGCACCACATGGCCTTGCGGATCGCGCACCACCACCCGCACCAGTACGAGGTTTACGCGGACCTTGAATGTCGGAGCCGTATCGCGGCTCGAAACTTCCGCGTTGTCGGTGGAGGCCGGCGGTTGCGGCTTTGCGGGCTCGGCAGGCACTTGCACGGTAACGGTAGCGGAGGGCGCGTCCGGCGGAGGAGTCGGCGTTTGCGACCGAACGGGTGCGGCAATACCTGTCAGCGCGGAGAGCAACAAAACACACTTCAAGCACCGAGCGAACGGGAACTGCGGTAGATAGGACATCCTTTTCCTTCTCTGATCCGCATCCGCAGGCACCGCCGGCTATCTGGGCAGCCGGCACCACGGGGGAACCTTGGGACACACTCGCAGCATGACTATACGCTCTGGTTAATTTTTGTGTCAACGCGTTTGCCAGCCGCGCGAAAGGCCGTCAAGCTCCAAACATCCTGGGCATCATCGTGCCGCAAAACATAGCGATCTCCGCACTCTGCCAGCACCCGAAAATAAGTCGCACCGGGCGAATACCAACGGTCTTCTATCTCCTCGATCTCAAGTGTTTGGCCCCCAAACAGGATGCGCAGGGGGCGTTCTTCCGCCTTATGGCCTGAATAACATTCCACGCGAACTATTTGTTCGGTCATGTTCCTCAGCTTATTGCCCAATCGCTCCTCGCCGGTCTTCCGCCAATTCCGCGTTCCAGGCCGCACCCAGAAATATGATCACCGCGGAGAGCTGCATCCACACCATCAATCCGATGACCGCTGCAAGCCCACCGTACACCACGCTATACGGCACGCGGCGCACATAAAATCCAAAGAGCACGTTCACCAACCACCACAATGAAGTCGCCACCATTGCGCCCGGCAGAACGTTCCGCATTCGTTCCTCTCCGGGGCGAGCCACCCGATAGATGACCGTTAACGCCAACATCGCCAGCAAAATCGCCATTGCGGGAAAGAAGACCGTCCACCATCCCGGCAGAATATGGTGCGGGCCCAACTCCTCCCCAAACCAACGTCGGATTGGCCGTCCAAGAACCCCCAGAATTGCAGCCGCCAGAAGCGGTGCAATCGTCACCAGCAGCAACACCAATCCACGAAGTTGACGTTGCAAGAATCCCGGTTGCTCCTGGTCCCCATAAATTCGATGAATGCCTTCCATCAGCAACCGCATCACTTGCGATCCCGCCAGCAGCGTCCCTCCCCAACCAACCAACGCAAATTTCCACGCTTCCGGCCCGCGCTTCTCTAGAAACTCGGAAACAATGCTCTGGCTCCCTGGCGGCAGAAACGCAGTTAGATCTGTGATCAAGTCGAGCAGGCTGGTTCGACCGCCGATGCGGCTGGTTGCGAAGCCCACCATGAGGAGGAGCGCCGGGAAAAATGCCAAAAACAAATTGAAAGCGATGGCCTGCGAAAGCATGCCGCATCGCGGAAATACGCGCGCGATCGTCCGTATCGTACGCCTGAGGAGGGAAGGGTCGGGAACCATAGCGCGTCATTATACGCATGACGGAGCTTCTGTCGAAGGAAAGCCTCTTGCTCGGCGGAGCGTTTTGGGGGCTCGCTCCGGCGCTCCGGAGATGTTAGTTACAGGCGGCGGTACATCACCAGCGCATCTACCGCGCCAAACGTCGGATGGATAAAAGCTTCCGGAAGCCGGCCTACAATTTCAAAGCCCATGCTTTGCCATAGCCGCACGGCGCGCTCGTTGCTGCTGACTACAAAATTAAATTGCATCGCGCGAAAGCCCCGCGTTTTGGCATGCTCCAACGAATGCTGGCACATGGTTCGTGCGATGCCGCGTCCGCTCGCCCACGGAGCAGTTATGTAGCCGCAATTGGCGACGTGCGCTCCTCCGCCCTTCTGATTCGCGCGCAGATAATACGTGCCGAGAATTTCGCCGTTTTCTTCGGCTACGAATACTTCGTGGCCGGGCGAATTCCAATATGCCAACGCGTCTTCACGTGTCATGTCCGCGGGCAAAGTGTAGGTATCGGCGCCTCGAATCACGGGTTCGAGGATTCTCCAAATTGCGTCGACATCACTTGCTGTGGCTTCCCGTATAAGCATCGCGATTAACCCGGTTGCCGCATTCCGTGCTTCTGATGGTCCGCTCAGGTTATTCACCCTGCGTGGTCAGCACGACGCGAAACTGCGCCTCCCCGCTAACCATCCGCGCAAACGCTTCGTTCACTTTTTCCAGCGATTCATGCTTAATTTCAAAGGGACCACGAACTCATCGCGTAGGAACTCGCCCGGGTGCACTAGCTTGATTTTCTTTCGCATAACGGACTACTAGTCTACAAGGAAGGCCTGTCGCGTGCTCGCCGCGCGTTTCCCTTTAACCCTATTCTCCTCTCGGTCCCCGCTCGTGGCATAATGGTGTTCAGACCGGGAGACGACGTCGTGGAAAGCTTGCTTGCGAGGATCAACATCACGCCAGGAGTACGTTCCGGACAGCCCTGCATTCGCAACTTGCGGATCACTGTTTGGGACATTCTAAAGTGGCTCGGAACCGGCGCATCGCACGCCCAGATCATCAGCGACTACCCGGAACTCACCGAAGATGACATCCTAGCCGCCCTCCAGTGGGCCTCGAATCTGAAAGACAACGCCGTTATTCGTTAAGCTTCAATGAAGCTTCTTTTTGATGAAAACCTTTCCCGTCGATTGGTCGAAGCAACTCGCGATCTCTTTCCGGGCTCGGCTCACGTCTCGCAGGTGGGCTTGGCCAGCGGCACAAACGACCGCCAAATCTGGGACTTTGCGAAGCAAAACGGCTTTGCCATCATCACGGCCGATACTGATTTCGTTACTATGGCCAATGCCGATGGTCCGCCGCCAAAAGTGATACTGCTTGAGAATTGCGACTATCCCACCAGCATTGCCGTTCGTATCATCAGTGAAAATGCGATTCTCGTTTCTCAATTTGAGCGTGATGACCGCGCTCTCTTGATTCTTCGCAGGTAACGGTCCTCGCGGATTCTTCAAGCTGCAGTATGCTGCTGATCTACGGCCGCTGCTTGCCGCGCGTTTCTCTGCGTCGTACACTCGAACATCGCAAACTTACGCCGAGGAAGCGTCCATGACCACGCCCGCCAAGCCCGTGCCATCCACACCGTCCACGATGTCGCGCAGCGAAGAAGTCGTCGCAAAGCACAAAAAATATATCTGGCCGTCGGTCACCAACTATTACCAGAAGCCGCTCGTCGCCGATCACGCCGAAATGCAGCATGTCTGGGACGTCGAAGGCCGCAAGTACCTCGATTTCTTTGGCGGCATCCTCACCGTTTCCGTCGGCCACTGCAATCCAAGGATCACTAGCAAGGTCAACGCTCAGGTCAATAAACTCCAGCACCTCTCGACGCTCTATCCCAACGAGCAAATCGTCGCGCTCGCCGAAAAAGTTGCGCAAATTACTCCGGGTAACCTGTCGTCGAGCTTTTTTACCAGTTCCGGCAGCGAAGCTGACGAAGCCGCGATTCTCATCGCGCGCATGGCTACTGGCAGTTACGACATCGTCGCTCTGCGCCACGCCTATTCTGGTGGCTCTTCGCTCATGAAATCGGTCACCGCACACGCGCCCTATCGCAAAGCCGCCGTTATCAGCGTTGGCATCGCGCACGCAATCAATCCGTACTGCTACCGCTGCCCCCTGCACCTCAAATATCCCGAATGCGAAGTTGCCTGCGCCGGTGACGTCGAAAATCTCATCCAGACCGGCACCAGCGGCAGCATCGCCGCCTTCATCGCCGAACCGATCCAGGGCGTCGGCGGCTTCATCACTCCGCCTAAGGAATATTTCAAGATCGTTTTCAACATTGTAAAAAAATACGGCGGCCTCTTCATCTCCGATGAAGTGCAAACCGGCTGGGGCCGCACGGGCAAAAAATGGTTCGGCATCGAACAATGGGAAGTCACGCCAGACATCATCACCAGCGCAAAAGGAATGGCCAACGGGGTTCCGGTTGGCCTCACCGTCACGACTCCCGAAATCGCCGCGGGCTTCCAGGGTCTCAACATCGCCACGTTCGGCGGCAACCCCGTAACAAGCGTCGCGGCCCGCGCCACCATCGAACTCATCGAAGAAGATGACCTCCTCGAAAACGCCCACACTGTCGGCAACTATTTCCGCGCCAAGCTCGAAGAACTTCAAGAAAAATACCCGCTCATCGGCGACGTTCGCGGCATGGGCCTGATGCAAGCTCTAGAATTGGTGAAAGACCGTAAAACCAAAGAGCCCGCCCCCGCGCAAACCACGCAAGTCATGGAGCGCGCCCGCGACAATGGCCTCCTCATCGGCAAAGGCGGCCTCATGGGCAACGTCCTGCGCCTCGCTCCCATGCTAAACACCACCAAACCCGACGTCGACGAGGCCATCCGCCTCCTCGACAAATCTTTCAGCGAAGTTGTGATGTAAATTGATTTCAGGAATGCAAACTGTCATCGCTTTCGCGCTAATTCTCTTCACAGCGCTTCCGCAAACCGCGCCTCCCGACAAGAAGGCCATTTGGAAACCCGTGCAATTCGCCGTCGTGCGTTTCAACGAAGAAGCGCCGCAAAGCTGGAATATCTACCACTCGGAAAAGCGCGACGCGCTGCTGGTGAAACTGTGGAAACGCTATCTCTATCTGGACCTAAAAGAAGCCGAAGTTTACGAGGTCAATCCGCAAACTGTGAAGCAGCAAGGCGACAACGTCGAATGGTCGCTCTCCGACCTTCCTAGCGACCCCATCGAAACAACTGACTGGAAAATCCGCGACGCCGGCTTGATGGTCCGTCGCGTCCGCTTTCGCTTCGGAAAAACCGGCCACTACCTGGACATTAATTTGCCCCTCAAGCCCGACGGCAAACCGGCCTATTAAGAAAATCGGCTAATAGCTAACAGCCGACAGCTAACAGCCGAGAGCTTACCGATCAGTTTTTAGCTGTGAGCTGTGAGCTGTGAGCTAGCACTGACTCGGCACCATCCACTCACCTTCTATAAACCCCGTAATACCATGGAATCCCCAGCGCCCCCGGCTCGACCGCCACTGTAACTTTATCCCCGCTCTGGAACCGGTCGAAATCATCCGCATCCACAGCCAATCCTTCTACCTTCTGCCCATCGCGCCAGGAATGCACGTGCAAACGCCGGCTCCCTCGCACAATCCCCTTCATATTAAATTTGCTGACAACTACGGTCGGATAGTAGGCCAGGTATTTCTGCGAATCGAGCCGCCCATTCACAAAAAGTGTCGCCGCCAATATCCATGGGAGCGGAATAAATCCCGCGTAGATGCGCTTCAGAACTTCGATCTCCTTGTGCTGCCGCGCGCGTCTTTCCAGAATCACCGCGATCGTCAGCGCCAGAAAAAACAGCAAGCCGAAAAATACCAGCATCAGATCCAAATCCAACGGAGGATAAATCTGGCTCACGTAAGGAAATGCCAGCGAGCCCACCAGAAAAATAGCAGTTCGCCCCACCAGCCGCCGCCGGAAGAGCAACTCGGCTGCAATCGACGTCAACCCACAAGAGGGACATTGGTCCGCGGTTCGCGGGGAACCGCAATCAAGGCATCTGGTCAAACTCATGCGACCTCAAACACCGTTCCAAACGAAGGGGGCGAAAACCGCTGCACACTTTGCAAGCCGCGCGAGCCAATCCGCGCCGCCGCAAGCATAGTATAAGACGAGCTTAAGAACCTGTGTTGGAGAGTGAAGCCAGAAGATCTTGATAGCGCTGCTCGTGCTGCCCTTCGGAAAGCGTTACCGAAACGCCCATGCCAAGTCCCGGCTCGATGCGCTTCACGGAGCAATCCACTTTCACGCGCCGGTCCAGCACCAAATGTGCCGTAAAACCCGCTCCAATCCACAAGGGATCGACCGATTCGATGAACATGCCATTCGAGCTTATGTCGCGCGTGCTGGCGCGCAGGACCGCCGAACCCCATTCGATCTCGAGGTTGGCGCGAAACGAGTAACGTGGCGCCCAGCGTCGGTCTGACCGCCGGGACGATTGATCCCCACTGCCCATGGACTTGGTGAACCCCCCTGCCAAGGATCCCAAGGTACGGCGCCAGGGCGATCTCGCCGCTTGTTCGTATTAAGCATACCCCTGCTAAGAGCACACCCATACGACGCCGGAGACCGATGTTTTGTTCCCAGCAATGCGCGCAGCTATTTCGGAAACACTCCCTAGGCGGGAATTTCCAACCTTAGGAGAACGTACATCACTTAGTCTGGATTAGACGCAGCCGATGGACCGGGGATATCGTCCTTGCGCGCGGATTTTTCCCCCGTGCGAATTCGTCGCTGTACTTCCGCCTGCAAATACTTGCGCAGGCTCTCCGAAACAATTCCAGGCGAGGCCAGTTCGCGAAGATCGGAAACGGTGAGCTCTGGCAGGTAGGCCAGAACAGTGGCCAGGGGCGACAGAGGATGCCGCACCAGCGCAAGCCGTACGTTATAGCTAATCGACCACTTGCGGTGCAGCGAGATGTTGCGCACCACCGCTGGTGGCAATTTCTCGCGCGAAAGCACGCGCAACACTTGCGACTCCGTCAAATACGCGTTGTCCAAAACGATCAAAACGATTTGCTCGTGTCCCTCGGCGAGAAGTGCGCCAGCCAGCCGCGCAGGACCGCGCCGCGCCAAAGTAATCTTTTGTCCGAGCGGAAGCTGCGGAAGCCGCGAAACCAACTGGTCTTCGGCGTTTCGCTTCAACTCCGTGGGAATGCCCGCCAGCAGCGTAAGCTGCACGAGATCCATCAAGTAAAGATCGCGCAGCAAACGCAAAGTGACGAGACGAGGCGTCCGTGGGTGAAACGCCAGCGCCTTCTTCACGCGGTAATTCTTTAGCAAGGGCTTGCGCCGCGCCACTTCTTCGAGAATTTCTGCCGGCAGATTTTTTCGTTCCAACAGCATGCATAGCTGCGCTTCCTCGAGCGATGGATTATCGAGCAGCGCCAGAAGCACGTCCGCGTCGGCATGGTGCAGTAAAGCCGCCAGCTCCTCGCCGGCGGCAACAAGCGCGCGATCCCGATTTTTGTCCGCGCTCGTCATCTCAATGGCCTGAACTGTCTCCATCGGATAGTACCCGCAACGCGAGTCGCCCCGCCGCTTCCGCCGGTGAAACTCGCAGCAATCCTATTTCCGCCTGGGGGAACGCGCTCCTCAAACGCTCATCAATCTGATTCTCCAGATATTTCGACCGGCCAATCATCCCGCCCGTTTTTGCCAGAAGAAATGGCATGCCGCGCAACTGCAATCGCTCCGCAAGATTTTCCGCCAGAGAAGCAAGATCGATCGCCGCCGCGCGCAATGTTTCTTTCGCGGAATTTCTCGCTGCCGTTTCGGCTGGAGTCTCAGTCGAAGTCTCAAGCCAATCAGCGACCATGGCGATGACAGAAAACAATCGTGGAAACACTTCGTCAGAAGCAGCCTGCGCCCGAGCCTTAACTTCGGACCAGTTTGCGCAACCCAGTTCGCGCAGCAACCGTTGCCCCAGCAGCGAATCCACACCCGTGCGGTCGTTTTCGTGCATCGCCGTCAAAACCGCTCGCCGCCCGATGTCGTAAGCGCTGCCTTCATCCCCGATCTGCGAACCGTATCCGCCAGCGCGCGCCGTTTCTCCCGTCGTGTTCCGCCCGACTGCAAACGAACCGGTCCCGGCCAACAGCACAATCACAGGCCCGTCCCCCGTCGCTGCTAACGTGAGATCGATATCAGTGCAGACCTGAACCTTCGATTTCGGAAATTCCGCGCCAAGAAGCACACGAATCTTTTCTGCGGATTCCGGCGGCCCCGCTCCCGCAAGACCCGCACATATCGCAGTGGGCGATGAATCCGCAGGCAGCGCAGCCAGGGCCAAAGCCTGGCGCGCCGCGTCACGAACAGAATTAATCGCCGCGCCAAATCCAACGCGCAGCGGATTCGACGGCCCGGCCTGCGACCGCGCCAAAATCGCCCCAGACTCGTCCATCAGCACGCAGTCCGTCTTTGTGCCGCCGCCATCAAAACCCAAGACAAAGCGCATACAAAAAGTTTAAGCGAGAAACGCAACCAATGCATTCGCTGAAGAAAATAACGTGCGCAAACAAGTGCCATCGCACAGCAGCGCACCGAATTTCTTCCAACACATCGCCCAAGCCAGTGCCTGTCATCCTGTTTACCCTGAAGAACGAAGGGAGCGCAGCGAAGGATCCTGCCTCGATCCCGCATCGTCGTCCACCGACGAGACCAGCTCCCAAGCGCGCACGCTCTCGCTAATCCTCGCAGCCCACACACATTCCTTGACCTCCGTACCCACTCCCACTATTCTCGCTTCTCTTTCTAATCGCTAATGCGCATCCACCCACTCGACCTGGCAATCGTCATCGTCTATCTCCTCGCCGTAACCGCGCTGGGCATGCGCTTCCGCCGCGGCAAGAAGGACGCAGCCAACAGCGATCGTGAATCCGTCAGTCTCGACTATTTTCTCGGCGGCAAAACAACTCCGTGGTGGGCTCTAGCTCTCTCCATCGTCGCAACGGAAACCTCGACACTCACCATCATTGGAACTCCAGCCATCGCGTACGCAGGCAACCTCACGTTCATTCAATTGGTGATCGGCTACTTGATCGGCCGAATTCTGATCGTCCTCCTCCTCCTTCCTGGCTATTTCCGCGGCCAATTTCTCACTGCCTACGCACTCATCGAAAAACGTTTCGGCGAAAAAATGCGCGCCGTCGCCGCTAGCACGTTCCTCATCACGCGCGCCATCGCCGAGGGCGTTCGCATTTCAGCGATCGCGCTCGTCGTAAGCGTGGTCCTCGGCACTTCCGAGCACCTGGCAGTCGTCATCGTCATCGCGCTGACAATTCTCTACACCTTCGAAGGCGGTATGAAAGCCGTCATCTGGACCGACGTCGCGCAACTCCTCCTCTACCTCACTGGCAGCGCCATAACTTTTTGGATTTTGCTTCACCGCATTCCAGGCGGCTGGACCGAAGTCTCGCAAGTCGCATCAGCCGCCGGCCACAAACTCCAAGTTTTCGATTTTTCTTTCAACCTCGCCACCAAATACACTTTCTGGTCCGGCCTGATCGGCGGCGCTTTCCTAACCATGGCCAGCCACGGCACGGATCAAACCATCGTCCAAAGACTGCTCGCCGCCCGCAACGAAAAAGACAGCCGCCGCGCACTTCTAACCAGCGGCGTCATCGTCCTGATCCAATTCACAATTTTTCTTCTCATCGGCGTCCTGCTCTATGTCTTCGCGCAACACTCTCCTCTCCTCGCCGCAGGCGAACGCACCGATCGCATCCTCCCGTTGTTCCTAGTCCGCGAAATGCCCACTGGCCTAGCCGGCCTTCTCCTCGCCTCCATCGTCGCGGTAGCCATGTCCAACGCCAGCGGCTCGCTCAACTCCCTCGCTGCAAGCAGCGTCCTCGACTTCTCCAAACTCCGCGGCCACTCCGCCGACCCCGTAAAATTTCTTCGCCTCTCGCGCCGCATGACCCTCTTCTGGGGCGCCATCCTAATGCTCTTCGGCTTCGTAAAATGGGGCCCACTCCTGGAAACAGGCCTAACAGTCGCCTCCCTCCCCTTCGGCAGCCTACTGGGCCTCTTCCTGCTCGGCACACTAGACCGCCGCGCGAACGCCACCGGCGCCCTAATCGGAATGTTTGCCGGCCTAGCCACCGTTCTTTGCATTTGGCGTTTCACCCCAATTGCGTATACATGGTACGTGCTAATCGGCAGCGTCATGACTTTCGCCGTAGGCGCCGCCGCAAGCAGATTTCGTTCGTAGGGGCACGGCACGCCGTGCCCGTCTTTCTGGCGCGTAGACGTTTGGAAAAATTGCCAATGCGTAACCAAATCGTGCGCCGTGCAAAATCTGTAGGGGCACGATTCATCGTGCCCAACGTTCGACCCGAAACCGCCAACTGAAAATGTCACCCAACTCTCTATGACCGAAACTCCTTCCTCCACGGATCACGGGACACGAATCACGGGACACGGAACACGCCTCGACCTAGTCCGCGGCCTAGGCGCCTGGGCCTCCGGCGCCATCGTGGTCGGCACCATGATCGGCACCGGCATCTTCCTAAAGCCCGCCGAAATGGCGCGCGAAGGCCGCTTCGTGAGCGTCGTCTTCGCCGCCTGGATCGTAGGCGCGATCCTCTCTCTCTTCGGCGCGCTGTCCTTTGCCGAACTAGGCGCCGCCATCCCCGAAGCCGGCGGCGAGTACGCCTACCTGCGTCGCGCGTTCGGCCCCGCCGCGGGCTTTCTCTTCGGCTGGATGCACTCCATCGTCGGCCGCCCCAGCTCGCTCTCAAGCATCGCCGCAGGTCTGATGCGTTTCCTAAGTTTTCTCATCCCCGTAGTAGCTGCTCCGATCTTCACGCTTCACATCGCCATCCCCGGCCTCACAACGTGGGTCAAGCCCTACGATTTCGTTTTCACCTGGGCACAGCCGATAGCCGTTCTCTGGATCGTCGGCATGACCGCCATCAACTATCTCGGCGTTCGCCTCGGCGGCGTCGTCCAGGTCTTTCTCACCGCCATAAAAATTACGTCCGTCGCGATTGTGATCGGCGTGGCATTTTTTTCGCACGCCGCTCCGCACAGCACTCCCGATCCGATGTGGCCAAGCGCGCTAAACGGGAGCGTCGTAAGCGCATTCCTAGCCGCACTAGCTGCCGCTCTCTGGGCTTACGATGGTTGGGAAGATTTAAATCTAGTCGGTTCCGAAGTAGAAAATCCGCAAAGAAATTTCCCCCGCGCGCTAGTCGGTGGAGTCGCCCTAGTCGCTCTAATCTATTTCCTCTTCAGCGCCGCCTGCCTAAAAGTCTTGCCCTTCAGCGCCGTCGCAGCCTCTCCGCACATCGCCTCCGACGTCGTGCAACACGTAGCAGGCCCCATCGCCGCCGCGTGGATTACGGTAGCCATGGTCATCAGCGCTCTCGGCTCCATGAACTCTTCCGTCCTCAGCGGCGCGCGCCCCGGCTACGCTATGGCCCGCGACGGCATCTTCTTCAAAATCGCCGACGGCGTTCACCCCAAATACCGCACGCCAGCCCGCTCCCTAATTTTTCAATGTGTCTTGGCAAGCCTGATGGCGTTGACAGGAACGTTCGAGGAACTCACCAATCTCTTCATCTTCGCCGGCTGGATTTTCTACGGCCTTGCCGTAGTCGCCCTCTTCCGCCTGCGCTACACCGAACCCAACATGCCCCGCCCGTACCGCTGCTGGGGCTACCCCATCGTCCCCGGCCTCTTTATAGCAGGTGCCCTCGCCCTCACTGTCAACATCTGGCTCAATCGCCCCGGCCGCTCCAGTATCGGCCTGCTCCTAATCCTCGCCGGCCTCCCCTTCTACCGCTACTGGAACAAGAGGCTGCAACATACATGACGCAATTGAATCTCGGAACCAGCTCGATCTCTGCCGCTGCCGCCGCACAAGACGACAAACGACCGCCGTCACGCGTAAAAAAGTTTGTAACTGCGCTCCTGCTCGGCCTCCTCGTTCCCGGCCTCGGCCAAGTCTACGCCCGACGGCCATGGCGAGGCGTCGCAATGGCCGTTTCGCTCGCCCTGCTCACGACGACCATTGTGATCTTCCGCCTCTTCGTATCGTTTGGGGGATTTATCATCGCATTGCCGCTCACCGTTATCTGGAGGCTCTGGATTGCCGGCGACGGGAGCTATGTGGCCTGCAAGGAGCCTGGTACTTCTCCTCCGCCGCGCCACCTGAAAATGACAATCGCAGCCACCGTCGTTGTTCTTCTGCTAGGCGTTTATCCGGTGCCTGACTACTTCACGGATCGCTTGCGGCGTTACTTTGGCGCGTTCAAGATAGATTCAGGATCGATGTGTCCAACGCTTTGTGAAGGCGACCGGATGGTTGCGGCTCGCGATGCCTTCAAATTGCGGATTCCGGAGCGCGGCGAGTTACTGCTTTTCGATTTCAATCACACCGGAACAATCTACACGAAGCGTATTATTGGCGTACCAGGAGACAGAGTCGCTCGCGGACCGTCGAATGCTATTTTCGTGAACAACGCACCGGTAGCATTTCCAACTCCCTGCGGCGAACACGAATCCTTCGATAAACTCGCACCGGAAGGTCCTCCCTTTGAAACGGTCAAAGTGCCGGAAGGCTCTCTGTTCGTGATCGGGGACAACCTCGACAACAGCTATGACAGCCGCTTCTTCGGATTGGTGACCCTGGATGAAGTGCGGGGTAAACCAAAATTTATCTACTGGTCGCCTAACCACTCCCGAATCGGCTGCAGTCTTCGTTAGTGACAAAGCATTTGTAGAGGCGCAGCATGCTGCGCCCCTACTTCGAGCAGAATCGTTACGCTGAAGCAGGGCGGCGGGACCGCAGGTGTTGCACCGGAAGCCCGCCAGCAAGCAAAGCCACTCCGGGCAGCACCACCCACGCGACCAAACCCAAAAGCAAGGCGCTACGCATGGTGTTGTGGCCGATGTGGTCGTCAAGAATGAGCGACACGGGAATCCAAATCACGAAAAAAACGGAATACGGCAAGACGGGAAACAAAATAGAAAGAAGCACAGCGCGCGGTGACGCTTCAGCGCGGCCCGCCAAATATGCTCCCATCGCGCCGATCACAAGCAACGAGAACAGCCACGGCACGTAAATCACCGCGACAGGCGCCGTCATCCGCCAGCCGGACGTGCTCACGATGAGCGGTTGCGGTCCAAAGAACTGAATCAGCATGAGCAGCATCAGCGAAAGGAACAGCGTCAAAAACCCAGGTAGCCACACTTGTTTAACTCGGTCCGTCATAACGTCCTCCTTCATTCGCGCCTTCTGAATCTTCCGCCGGAGAGATTGCCAATTTTTTACTTGCGAGAGCGCGCGTTCCGCCGCCCTTTCTTCCGTAAGGCCTTGGCGACGTAACTGCTCGAAAGTTTCTTCGAGATGGCCGGCGAGCTCCGCAATCACTTCCTGCCGCTCTACCGGTTCAAGAGAAACAGCAGCGAACTGCTCGCCAACGAGCGCTTCCCAATCAGGCATGGTTCACCTTGGTGAGCTGCTTGAGGGCGCGGAACAGCTCGGCCCATTCGCGGCGAATTGGAGCAAGCTTTTTCTTCCCTTCGGCAGTCAGTCGATAGCAGCGCCGACGCCTTCCCGTATCGCTGGTTTCCCAGACGCCGCGCACCCATCCGCGCTTTTCCAATTTGTAGAGCAGCGGATAGAGCGACGCCAATGTGAATCGCAGCGAGCCATGCGTTTGCTCTTCGATGCGCCGCGCCATTTCATAACCGTGCAACGGCCCATCTTCCAGCACGCTCAACACCGCCAATTCCGCCGTCCCGCGCTTAATCCCCAAAGCAATCATCAGTTCTCCTATACATAAGAATCCTATATATAGAAGCCAGCATTGTCAACTGTTCCGAAGACCAGTTTCATAGTTTAGGATTGTAGTGGCGGGGCTTGCCCGCCCGCGCCGACTTGGAGGCAACTACCCAGCCCCTCACAACATTGCAAGGAAGCTATGTGGAGTGCGGCAGATCTGCTGCCGCTTTTCGCAACGACTCACAAGCCGCAATCGTCGGTAAGTCTCAGTAAGCTGAAGCAGCTCGTACAGAAGGCGTTTGTGCCGTGAGAGGTAAACCGCTAATCGGCACCGCAACACTTTCCGCTTCCGGACTAACCACAACTTCCGGATGCAGGATTTTTGCCAGCGCCTCGATACCCGCCATGAGTCGCGGGCCGGGGCGCGAAAAATACCCGCTGGCGTCAAGCGCGTACACTTGAGAGTTGCGCACAGCGGGCATTGCGCTCCATTCCTCTGGAAAAGACATCGCGCGGTATTCATCACGAGCCTGTTGTGCGCTGTAGCCGCACTGAGCAATCAAAAGAATTTCCGGCGCGGCATCAATCACATCTTCGACGGTGACTCGAAACGAAGGCGCGCGCTTACGCCCAAGCACATCTTTTCCGCCCGCGACTTCGATCATTTCCGGCACCCAATGCCCCGCCACGTAAAATGGCTCGAGCCACTCGAGGATAGCGACACGCGGGCGATGCGCCATGCCTTCGAGCTGGCACTCCAGTTCACCGAGCCGCGTCCCTATTTTTTTCAGCAAAGTTTCCGCTTCATGTCCGCGGCAAGTCGCTTCGCCAACCCACAAAATGTCACGCCACACATCACCCAGGTCTTGAGGATTCAGGCAAAGAACTTCAGGCGGCTGACGAAAACGCGCGAGCGTCGTCGCCAAATCATCTGGCGAAGCCGCGCAAACCTGGCACAAATCCTGAGTGATAATCAAATCTGGCGCCAATTCTTCGAGCGCCGCGGCATCCACCGAATAAAGGCTTTCGCCGCGTGAAACATATTCGCGAACAAGCCGATCAATCTCTAGGGGAGGCGCGTCATGCGGCAGCCGCGAATGAATCACCACGCGCTTCGTTCGCGCCTGCGCCGGAAAATCGCATTCATGGCTAACGCCAACAACTTCCTTGTCAAATCCCAAAGCAAACAATATTTCGGTAGCCGACGGCAGCAACGACACAATGCGCATGCCGAAACTCTAGCATAAGTACTCGGAGCCCAGATATCGGCAAATCATCAGCAATTTTGGCAGATTAGCGGCGGATCATCGCAGTTTTAAGTTAGACTACTACTGTTGGGGCTGTACTTCGTGCGCTTTGCGGTGGATTCGTTCGATGACCATTGAGCTTAGACTCAACTCGGAAACGGAAGCCCGGCTGATAGCCGAGGCACGCGCCAAAGGCGTGCCTCCGGAAACAGTGGCCGAACAGCTTCTCGAAGAGGCTCTTGCAGGATATTCTTCGTCGCGAGGCCGAATGAGCGTTGAAGAATTCCATCAAATGCTTCGCGAGATGGCTGAAGGCTCAGAAAAACTGCCGAACTTGCCCACCGAGAGTTTCACGCGCGAAAGCTTTTATGAGGATCCGCTAGATGGCGGAGACGCCGTACCTCGTCGATAGCAACGTCCTTCTCCGCTGGGTGCGGCCCAACCACAGCGACTATCCCGCCATTGTCTCGGCTATAGACGTCCTCCTTCGGCAAAGCGCCGTCCTCTGCTACACCTCTCAGAATGTTGCGGAATTTTGGAATACTTGTACTCGTCCTGTCGAACGTAACGGCTACGGTCTGTCACCTCGAGATGCGGACCGCACCGCCAGGTTTTTCGAAGAAAGGCTTCGTCTCCTTCAGGAGAGCCCCGCAGTTCATGAGGAGTGGCGCCGTCTTTTGGTATCGCATGGCGTTTCAGGCGTGCAAGTCCACGACGCCCGTTTGGTCGCCTCAATGCACGTGCATGGGATCAAGCACATTCTGACGTTTAACAAGAAGGACTTTGCGCGCTACCCTGATGTCGAAGCCGTTCACCCCCGCCACATTCCTCTGGCCTAATTACTGGCCACCCAATAAAGCTCAGCCTTCCTATTTGTAGAGAAAATACTTTCGGCGCGTTTGATCGAAATTCGCGAGCTCTGTCGACCAGCTTGCTACGATTTGCTCGGGTGCAACGCCCGTTTGAAGCTGGCGGATGGTTTCTGAGTTGCCGACGAGAAATAGTAGTTTCGCCGGATCGAAGTTCTTGGGGTATTGCTTTTGCAAGATGACGGCGATCTCCAAGCCCACGCGCACGGAGCGGACGGCGGCGCGGTCTGTGATCCGAATGCCGACGCCTCCGCAACGCTGTCCTGCGTAGAGACCGGAGACGGGGATGAACGGCTGGTCGGCGAAACGCAAGCCAGGCAGATGGATGGCGTTTAACTTATCTGCGACGGCCATTCCATCCATCCATGGCGCGCCGAATTCCTCGAAAGGAGTTTCCGTGCCACGTCCAACGGAAACTCCAGCGTTCTGCAATATCTCGATTCCTGGGTAAACAATTGAGCCCTTCACGGTACGAAGATTGGGCGATGGCGGCACCCAGCGAATTCCAGTGCTGTCGAAGAAATAATTGCGATGCCAGTTTTTCATGGCGATGACATGCAGATCGCAATTGAGATGATTTTCCGCGTTGAAGAATTGCGCCAGTTCGCCGATGGTGAGCCCATATCGAATGGGCAGCGGGTAATAGCCAACGATGCTGGTTTTGTCGGGATCCAGCATCGGCCCTTCGATCACGTCGCCGCCAATAAGATTTGGCCGGTCCAGCACGTAGAACGCAATGTTGTGCTTCGCGGCCTCTTCCATGCAGTACGCCATCGTCGACGTGTAGGTGTAAAAGCGCACGCCGGCGTCCTGCACATCAAAAACGAGCGTGTCGATCCCGGTGAGCATTTCGTCCGTGGGTCGTAGCGATTCGCCGTACAAACTGTAGGTTGGCAGCCCCGTGGTTGGATCTTTCGACGACGAGTATTTGTCGTCAGCACGGCCTGAGATGCCGTGCTCGGGACTAAACAACGCTACAAGCTGCAAACCTGGCGCATGAAAAAAAAGTTCAATCGACGATCGGCCCTGAGCGTCAAGGCCTGTGTGGTTGGTGATCAATCCGATGTGCTTGCCGCGAAGAGGCGCGAATTTTTCCGCTTCCAGGACGTCGAGCCCTGTTTGCACCCGGCCGGGGCGGCCAGACTTTTTTTGGGACGCGTGCGCCGGGATGCAAAGGGCGAGGAGTAAAGCGACACTGAGCGACACACTAAACTTTCTATTGAGACCGCCGAGAAGTTGGGCCAAAGCATTCCCTCCGGTTGTGCGTCACCAATGATATTCTGGAACGCTTCGTTCGGGGCTGCGTTGTTAGCGTGAAGTGCGTGTGTTATATACAGGCGCAGGATCCGGGCGTCAACCGGGAGACCCACAACTGATGAAAGGGCGCGGTCCAGGCGTTCTGCTGCTTGTTCCTTTTTGTTTGTTCCTTTTTCTTATGGCCCACACGACGCGCAGTCAGAACAAACCTTCTTCCGCAGCCCCGGGCACTTCGACGCCTTCCTCGTCCCCAAAAGATGCCTCTGGCGCGAAGAAACAAGCCGCGTCCGCGAAAACAACGCAGAAATTATCGCCTGCGGCCGCGCAGTGGGTTGAAGCGACGCTCGCCAAAATGACGTTCGACGAAAAAGTCGGCCAACTGATTTTTGCGACGTATCACGGAAGCTTCACCGCGACGGACGCGCCTGCTTATGCGGAAATCATGCGCGACGTCGAGAAGCTGCACGTCGGCGGATTTATCAACATCACGCAGAGCTCGCCGCTCGGCATTGTAAAAAGTCAGGCATATCCGACGGCCGTGCTGACGAATCAACTGCAAGCAAAATCAAAAATCCCGCTGCTGGTTGGCGCCGATTTCGAGCGCGGCACAGCCATGCGTTTGGATGAAGGCACTTCCTTTCCAACGGCGATGGCACTCGCCGCCGCAGGGAATCCCAAAGATGCGTACACCATGGGAAAAATCACAGCGCTCGAAGCGCGCGCCGTCGGCATCCACTGGATTTACGCGCCAGACTCCGACGTAAACAACAATCCCGACAATCCCATTATCAACACGCGCTCGTTTGGCGAGAATCCGCAGAAAGTTGCCGAGTACGTGACGGCCTTCGTGCATGGCGTCCAGAACAACGGCGGCCTCGCAACAGCGAAACATTTTCCCGGCCACGGCGACACTGCGGCCGATTCGCACATTGATTTGCCGGTGATTCACGCGGATCGTGAACGACTCGAAAGTCTCGAGCTAGTTCCCTTTCGTGCGGCCATCGCGGCCGGTGCCGACAGCATCATGACCGGTCATCTCTCGATTCCCGCTCTCGAACCCGATCCAAATACGCCGGCGACACTCTCCTCAAATATTTTGACGGACTTGTTGCGCAAAGAGCTCGGCTATCAAGGATTGGTAGTCACCGACGCGATGGATATGGGCGGCATCACCGTGCGCTATGCGCCGGGCGAAGCTGCGGTGCGCGCGTTTGTGGCTGGCGCGGATGCGCTGCTCATGCCGCCGGTTCCGGATGCTGCGATCGATGCACTGCGCGATGCTGTGAAGTCCGGGCGCATTTCGCGCGAACGACTGGATGCCTCAGTGCGGAGGATTTTGCAGGCGAAAGCGAGGATCGGTCTTTACAACGAGCGATTGGTGGATGTGAACGCATTGAACAATCGATTCGGCAAAGTGGAATGGCAGCGCGAAGCGCAGGAGATTTCCGACCGTGGCGTGACACTGCTTCGCGACACGGCGCATCGTTTGCCACTCGATGGAACTAAGCCGACGCGGGCGCTGCTCGTCGCGTTATACGCCGATCCAGAACCATATCCAGGCGAAGATCTGGAGCGCGAGCTGCGGTCACGTGTGGATTCGGTGACCACGCTGCGAGCGGATACGCGATTTGTGAAAGCGGACAATTTGAAATTGCCCGCACCGGACACGTATGACGTGGCGATACTGGCGTTTTTTGTGCGCGTGAGCGACCGCAAGGGGAACGTGGACATCCCGACGGAGCAGGCCGCGCTGGCGGAAAAGGTTTACAAGAACGGAAAACCAGTGGTGACGATTGGATTTGGCAGTCCTTATCTGGTGGAACATTTTCCGCAAGCCGAGACATGGCTCGCGGCGTTCGGGATCAGCGACGTGGCGCAGATTTCCATCGCTCGCGCTCTCTTCGGGCAGATTCCAGTGCGCGGGCATTTACCGGTGACTGTGCCAGGCGTGGATATGAAAGCAGGATTTGGCATCGAGCTGCCAGCGAATCCGATGACCGTTCAACCGATGGACGCCGGCGCGGAAGCGCAGCTCCAGCCTGCGTTTGATGTCCTCGAACGCGCGATCGCGGATAAAGCTTTTCCCGGTGCGACGCTCGCGGTCGGCTACCGCGGGCGCGTGGTGCTGCATGCATTCGGCAAGCTGAGCTACGACGCGAAATCGCCACAAACGAATGTGCGCACGATGTATGACGTTGCATCACTAACAAAAGTGATTGTGACAACCACGCTCGTGGAAAAACTCGTTGAGGGAGATTTTCATTCTCCGCTGCAACTCGATGCGCCCATCGAACGTTATCTGCCCGAGTGGGCCACCGGCCCGCAGCCGGAATGGCGGCACAAGGTGACGGTGCGGCATTTAATGACGCATACATCGGGGCTGCCTCCGTTCAAGGAATATTGGCGCACTTCCAAAGGGAAGCCAGATACTTTGAAAATGATTTTTGCCGAGCCGCTCGAGTTTGAGCCGGGAACGAAGATGGTGTACTCCGACCTGGGAATTATATTGATGGCGGAAATTATCGAGCGCTTGACGGGGCGAACGCTCGACGACCTCGCGAAAGAGTATATTTTCTCTCCGCTGAGCATGAACGATTCGATGTACAAGCCGCCGAAGAAACTTTGGCCCTCGATTGCACCGACGGAATTTGACGCGAATTTCCGCAAGCGGCTTATCCAGGGCGAAGTGCACGACGAAAACGCGTTTGCTATTGGCGGCGTTTCTGGCCACGCGGGACTCTTCAGTACGGCACCGGATTTGGCAGCGTTTTGCCAAATGCTGCTGAATGGCGGCGTCTACGCGCACCAGAGGATATTGCGGCGCGCGACGATTGCGCAGTTCACGGTGCCACAGCAGCTTTCGGGCGGAACGCGCACGCTCGGCTGGGTGGTGCCGACGGAAGGCAGTTCGAGCGGGCACTACTTTTCTGCGCATAGTTTCGGGCACACTGGTTTTACGGGAACTTCGATTTGGATCGATCCAGACCGGCAGCTCTTTGTTGTCCTCCTGACTAATCGCGTGAATCCCACGCGCGAGAACCACAAAATCGCAGAGGTGCGACCTGCGTTGCATGACGCGGTGATGCAGGCTTTCGGACTAGCGACGGCTGCACCTGCTCCGAAGTGACCTAAGTAAGTGGCAAGCACCTGGAAGTTGTCCCCGATACCCCTCCCCCCTTTTTTGTAAGCGTTGCTGATAAAGGACTTAGGATTTGTGTGGGCGGCGGAGTGCCGGGCTAAAGCCCGGCGCTACGTCTAAAAACAGAAACGCCCCGCTGTGGCGAGGCGCAGTACTGAACCAGAGAGTTGTACCAGAGCGTACCTAGGCGATCAAATAAAATTTGAGGTGAGGCTGAGATGGAATGGGGATTTTACACGGAGATCACGGAGAGCGCAGAGGGCACAGAGAAGAAGAGAGCGTGGAAGCGCCTGAAGGAGGTAGCCTCAGAGCACACTCGACAATTGGGCGAGGACGATGTCGCCGTAGTCCGGATCTTTCATTGAGAATTGGCCTTTCTTGATGACGGGATTGGTGTTCACAAATACTTGCCCTTCTTGTTCGCCGTTGCCGATAAAGATTTTCATGGGTGTCCAGTGGCCGGCGGGTTTTGCGTTGAAGCCACCGCCGGCAGCTTGCGAATTATTGTTGCCGAAGGTGACATAGGTGAATGGAAGGACCGCAACTCTCTTGAACTGCTTCGGAAACGATTTAGCCTCAAGCGCGTTTTTCAGGTCGGCTAGTAAGACGGTTGCATCCGATCCGACTACCGCGACGAACCTGCCTTTTCCGCTCTGTATGTCGAAGTCGACCGGCTGGTCCTCTTTGATGGATTTCGCCTGGTCCAGCTCGATTTTGAATTTTGCGGTTTTGCCGTGAGATGTGTATGTGGCGAGCCATTGCTGCGAAGCGTCATTGGTGCGCTGAAGTTCGATGTCGAAGCCGACGGAATTCGGGACAGAAAGATAGTGCTCCTGCACCTGTTCTTGTGCGGCAGCGGAAGACTGCCGGCAAGCGCCAACCGCGACGAGACTAACTGCGAGGAAAGAAAACAGAGGGAACCTGATCATGGGCGAGGATTATCCCGACATCTGGAGCTGCCTTCAAGTGTTCCGTCACCGAAGTCCGGTCTTTCATGGCTGGAGCGCTGTTACTGCAGGTCGAGGGCGGCTTGGGCTAGGTCGGCGGGTTTGCCGAGGTCGCGCCAGTAGGAGGTGTCGTCGCGGAAGGCTAGGATTTTTTCGCCACGGGAGGCTAGGCGGAGGTAGGAGTCGATGATGGAGAAGACGGGAGTGGATTCGGTTAGTAGGGGGAGGATGCGCGGGGATAGGATGTGGATGCCGGAGAAGGCTAGTGGGAGGAGCGGAGATGAGTTTTGGGACTGAGGAAGTGGCGAGTGGCCAGTAGCGAGTGGCGAGCGGGTGGCGTCCGCATTAGGTGAGGGATAAGAGAGATTTCTCGCTTCGCTCGAAATGACGGTATTTTTCTCGCCGATGTGGCGGCCGGAGAGTTGGAGATTGTGGTTGAAGAGGAGTTGGCGGCTGGAGGCGCGGGATTGGACGGCTAGGGTGGCTAGGGCGTCGTGGTCTTTGTGAAATTGGAGCATGGCGTTTAGGTCGATGTTGCTGATTACGTCGACGTTGTGGAGTAGGAAGGGTTCGTCTGGAGTGGCGGAATTTTCTTGGAAGAACCAGGCGGCTTTTTTTAGACCTCCGCCGGTGTCTAGGAGTTGGTTGTCTTCGCGGGAGATTTCTAGGCGCATATTGAAATTGTTTTTGGATTTGAGGTAGCCGATCACCATGTCGGCAAAGTGATGGACGTTGATGATGGCTTCGGTTACGCCGAAAGACTTGAGACGAGTGATGGTTATTTCCAGGAGGGTGCGGTTGTTTAGTTCGATAAGGGCTTTGGGGCGATCGTTTGTTAGGGGGCGGAGGCGGGTGCCGAGGCCGGCGGCTAGGATCATGGCTTTCATGGGTTGAACCAGTGAGTAGTGAGTAGTGAGTAGTGAGTAGTGGGGGAAAAGAGGAAAAAGATAACGCAGAGACGCAGAGGGCGCAGAGATAGCGCAGAGGAAGACTCGGAAAAAAGATTTACACAGAGGGCGCGGAGAGCACAGAGTTCGGAGAAGAACGGACCTAAAGGCCCGCCACTACAATGGCATTTCGGAGGCGCGGTCATTTGCGGAGATTCTCTAGGCCTAGGTGGCGGAGTTGGACTTCTACGCCGGGTTTGGGGCGGAGGCGCCTGGCTAGTTGCTCGGCTAGGTAGACGGAGCGGTGTTGGCCGCCGGTGCAGCCGAAGCTGACCATTAGATTTTTGAAGCCGCGAGATTGGTAGCTGGCGATGCTGGCGTCGACGAGACTGAGGACGCTGGCGAAAAATTGATGGACGGATTCTTGTTGGTTGAGATAGTCGATGACGGGCAGATCCCTTCCGGTTAGCGTTTTGAAGCGCTCTTCGCGGCCGGGATTGGGGAGGCTGCGACCGTCGAAGACAAATCCGCCGCCGTTGCCGGTTTCGTCGGTCGGCAAGCCTTGATGGAATGAGAAACTGAAAATGCGGACGATAAGATTGTCGGCGTCGCTGGCCAGGCTTTGCAATTTTTCGGAGGCGAGCATGCCCTGGAACGCGCCCATCAACGCGGGAAGCGCGATGGGCAGCTCGGCTTGATGCAGCAGCCATCGGAGATTTTTTAGGGCGTAGGGGACGCTCTGGAGAAAGTGGGCTTTGCGTTCGTAAAAGCCGCGGAAACCGTAAGCGCCGAGAGCCTGCATGATGCGAACGTAGACAAAGGCGTAGTAATAGCTCAGGAAGGCTTCGCGATCGACGGGGATGAATTTCTCGAGGGCGCGAAGATAGTCGTAGAGAAGCTGCTGGCGAAGTTCGGGAGGAAGATCGGCTTTGGCGTCGTAAAGGAGCGAAGCAATGTCGTATTGGAGTGCGCCTTTGCGGCCGCCCTGGTAGTCGACGAAGTAGGGTTGGCCGTCGCGAAGCATGATGTTGCGGGATTGGAAGTCGCGGTAGAGAAAATAGTCACGCGGGGCGCTGAGGAGAAAATCGGTCAGGCGATTGAAATCGCCTTCAAGAGAATGCTCGTTAAAGGGAATACCCGCGAGGCGGAGAAAATAATATTTAAAATAGTTGAGGTCCCAGGCGATGGATTGGCGATCGAAGCTGGAGATGGGATAGCAGATGCTGTAATCGAGATCCCGGCTGGCTTCGACTTGGAAGCGCGGGAGAATGGCGACGACTTTTTTGTAGGCTTCTACAACTGCGGGGGAGATGGTGCCGCCTTGGCGATTTTTGGAAAGGAATTCGAAGAGCGTGGTGTCGCCAAGGTCTTCTTCCAGGTAGGCACCTTGGGCGAGATCTTCGGCGTAGATTTCGGGGACGGGGAGATTGTGTTTGCGAAAGTGTTTGGAGAAAGAAAGGAAGGCGGCGTTTTCTTCGCGAACGTTGTAGAGGATGCCGATGGCGGTGCGAGGGCCGGCAGTTAGGCGGATGATTTTGCGGCCGGAGCCGCCTAGTTCGCCTTGAAGAGGCTGGACGTTATCGACGGGCGCGTGGAAGTGTTGCTCGAAGAGAGATTTTAGGAGTTCGATGGACATGGTTTTCCGCTCATCGGTGGAGCTTGGCGATTTCTAGGATAGCTGATTCTTGGCTAGGAGATTTGGGGGGAAGTTTGGGTGTGTGCCTAGAAATATGGAGTATCGAAGAGACTGCGGAAAAACATTTACACAGAGGGCACGGAGAGCACAGAGGGCGCAGAGAAGAGGACGGGCTGAAGCCTGTGCCACTCTATAATTGTGAGATGAGAATGGGGATGAAAGACGCGAGGAGGACGGAGCAGAGGTTGGCGGCTTCGAAGAAGCTGGACCGCATGACGGCGATCGAGATTGTGCGGTTGATGAACCGCGAGGATCGGCGCGTGGCGGCGGCGGTGGGGCGGGAGTTGCCGGAGATTGCGCGGGCGGTGGATGCGATTGTGGCGGCGATGCGCGGCGGCGGGCGGTTGATTTATGTGGGGGCGGGATCGAGCGGGAGGATGGCGGTATTGGACGCGGCGGAATGTCCGCCGACGTTTGGGATTTCCAAGAAAAAGATGATCGCGTTGATTGCGGGCGGAAGACGCGCGGTGACGGGGGCGGTGGAGGGTGCGGAAGATTCGGCGGCGAATGGGGCGCGGGATTTGCGGCGGTTGAAATTGGGGCGGAGGGATGTGGTGGTGGGAATCGCGGCGAGTGGGACGACGCCGTACGTTTTGGGGGCGATGAGGTACGCGCGTGGGCGCGGGTCGACGACTATCGCGGTGATGGCCAATCGGGATATGCCGCTGGCGCGGTTGGCAAAGATTGCGATTGGGGTGGAAGTGGGGGCGGAGGTTTTGACGGGGTCGACGCGATTGAAGGCGGGGACTTCGCAGAAGATGGTCTTGAACATGCTGAGTACGGCTGTGATGGTGAAGCTGGGACATGTGTATGAAAACTTGATGATTGATGCGGTGATGACGAATAAGAAGCTGCAGGGGCGAGCGGTGCGGATTTTGATGGAGGCTAGTGGGGCGGGAGTGTCTGCGGCAGAGGACGCTTTGCGGGCGGCGGGACACGATATGCGGGTGGGGCTGGTCATGTTGAAGTTGGGAGTCGGGGCGGGAGCGGGGCGGAAAAAGTTGGCGGTGGCTCGAGGGGATTTGAGAAGGGCGCTCGGGGAATAGGAAAAAACATTTACACAGAGTTCGCAGAGAGCACAGAGGACACAGAGAAGAAGAGCGGCAGCAGAGCTGCCGCACTCCACAGCGGTGGGCTAAAGCGCTGCTCATGCAAAAAGAAGAGCGAACATAATGGATAAGTTTTTAATTCGGGGCGGGAAGGCGCTGCGGGGAACCGTTGCGATCAGCGGGGCGAAGAATTCTGCCTTGCCGGTGATGGCGGCGGCTTTGCTTACGGCTGAGAAAGTGGCGGTGCACAATATTCCGAAGGTGCGGGATTTGGTTACGATGAGCAAGTTGCTGACGTTTATGGACGCGAAAGTTTCCGTGATGGAGGTGCCGGCTAGCGATTATGTGATTGAGGCGCCGAGATTGAATCACGCGGAGGCGCCGTACGAGTTGGTGAAGACGATGCGGGCGTCGATTTTGACGCTGGGGCCGTTGATGGCACGGATGGGAGTGGCGCGGGTTTCTTTGCCGGGGGGTTGCGCGATTGGGGCGCGGCCGGTGGATTTGCATTTGTCGGCGCTGGAAAAGATGGGCGCGGAAATTACGATGTCGCACGGGTATATTGAGGCGCGGGTGCCGGGAAATGGGGCGAAGGGCGGGCGGTTGAAGGGCGCGCATATTGTGTTTGAGAAGATTACAGTGACGGGGACGGAAAATATTTTGATGGCGGCTACCTTGGCGGACGGAGAGACGATTCTGGAAAATTGCGCGCGTGAGCCGGAAGTGACGGACGTTGTGGTGATGCTGCGGAAGATGGGAGCGTCGATTGAGGGCGATGGGACGTCGATTTTGCGGATTCGCGGCGTGGAGGAGTTGCACGGAACGGAGCATAGCGTGATTCCCGACCGGATTGAGGCAGGGACATTTTTGGTGGCGGGTGCAATTACCGGCGGCGACTTAACGATTACGAATTGCGAGCCGGAGCATCAGGGAGCAGTAATCGCGAAGTTGCAAGCGGCCGGAGTTTGCATCGAGACAGTGAACAAGACGACTTTGCGGGTTCGCGCTGGGAAAAAATTGGTTGCCGCGGATATGACTACCGAAGAGTATCCAGGATTCGCTACCGATATGCAGGCGCAATATATGGCGCTGGCGACGCAGGCGGAAGGTACGTCCGTGATTGCCGAAACGATTTTCGAGAACAGATTTTTGCACGCGAGCGAAATGGTTCGAATGGGTGCGAATATTTCGATTGATGGGCGGCAAGCAGTGGTGCGCGGGCCAGCGGCGTTGTCTGGGACGACCGTGCAGGCTTCGGATTTGCGAGCGAGCGCGGGGTTGGTGCTGGCCGGGTTGGTGGCTAGCGGAGAGACGGTGATCGAGCGCGTGTACCACATCGACCGCGGGTATGAAGGTATTGTGGAGAAGTTGCAGGCTGTGGGAGCGGATATTGAGAGAGTGCACGGCGCTGTCTCCGGCGTACACACTTCTGCACCCACTTCAGTTGCCTGAGGTAGCATGGGCAGACGCTCAGGGGTTGGCGCTGGGAATTTCGAGGACTGAAAAACCGGCGGCAGTGGCGGCCTGCGCTAGGCGGCGGTCGGCGCAAATGAAGTTCCTTCGCGACGGGCGTTTTTGGCACCAGATTAGGGACGCAGCGAGTTGCAGGGCGTCCGCAGCTCGTAAAGCATAGTTATCCAGCGACTCAGCGGCTAGATCGCGTATTTGATCGTCGGGATAGATTTCTCTCCATCCGCGGCTGAGTAGTCGCAAGCGGGCGACCGCACCTTGTTTGTTGGCGTCGTTGATTACGCGCTCGCGATGAAGGCGGCAAATGGCGCTGTGAACTTCCACATAAGTTCCCCACCAGGCTACGAGGTCGAACTTTCTAAGGTAGAGTTGAGCCTGGCGGCTGCCCGCTTCGCGGATGCACAAGGGGACCAGCGCGCTGGAGTCCCAGAACGCTGCTGTTTTCTTCACAGGCTCTCTTCCCGGTCGGCAAGGAGCGCTTCGATTGCTTTGTTCCCTTTGACTGTTCCGGTCGGGATTTTCAGGAGAGCTTTTATGTCAAGATGCTCGATGGGCATGCGCAACTTGCCTGTCGCAACGAGTGCGAGTTCCTGCTCATCGGTAGTTTCCGCAAAGAACGGAATCAGTTTGGCAATGGGAAGGTCGCGGTCGCGGATCACGACTTCTTCGCCGCTCTTGGCATAGGTAAGATACTTGCTTAGCTGGTCTTTGAGTTTTGCTACGTTGACGGTGCGCATTTGAGGTTTTGTCCTTCATGGCTATTATAGCCATGAATGGAACTTGATGGGAAGGATTTCCAATCAGGGTGACGCCTGTGAAAATGGTGTGGTGCTGGCGGTGTAGGGCTGAAAGGCCAATGCTGGATGAGGAGGAATTTAAGCGCGTCATCCTTTTGAGAAAACTGAGCGGGAAGAATATCGAGGATATGTTTGGCGCGTTGCTTGAGGAATATGAGCGCATCACCGGCCACTGCGAAACGAATGGGAATGCGGTTTTTCACCACAGGCTGGCGATGTATGGGCCGCCTTGCTCAAAATGCGGGAAGCCGCTCCGAACACCTCGGGCAAAGCTGTGCGGTTCGTGTATGGCGCCTGTAGATTCCAAGACTTAAAGAAGAAAAGGATAACGCAGAGGCGCAGAGTACGCAGAGACTCACAGAGAAATCTAAAACAAAGGCCCCCGATGAGCCGGGGGCCTTTTGAGTTTACAGTGAGTTTTTAGAGTGAAGCGAGATTATTCGCCGGAGCCGGAGTCGCTGCCTGAATCGCCACCGGAGTTACCTTCACCGCCGGAAGTTACTTGTTGGCCGCCTCCGCCGCTGGCGGCGGCTTTTTGTTGCTTGTCGCGGGCTTCCTTGATAAGGGCTTTGCGGCTCAGGCGGACCTTGTTGCCCTCGATGGAGAGAACTTTTACGAGGACCTGGTCACCTAGTTTCAGCTCGTCGCGAACGTCGCGGATGCGGTGTTCGGAGATTTCGCTGATGTGCAGGAGGCCGTCGGTGCCGGGGAAAAGTTCGACGAACGCGCCGAACTCCGCCAGGCGAACGACTTTGCCCAGATAGGTTTTGCCGATTTCGGCGGATGCGGTGACGTCGCGAACCATTTGCAGAGCCGCATCGCCGCCGGCACCGCTGGTGGAGAAGATATGAACTGTGCCGTCTTCGAGAACGTCGATTTTGACGCCAGTGGCTTCAATGATGGACTTGATCTTCTTGCCGCCCGGACCGATGAGGTCGCGGATCTTGTCTTGCGGAATCTTCAACTTGAAGAGGCGCGGAGCGTACGCGGAAATTTCCGTGCGGCCTTCGCTGAGAGTCTTTTCCATGGTGTCCAGAATTTGCAGACGAGCTTTCTTCGCCTGGGCCAGGGCCTCGCGCATCATGCCGATGCTGATGCCGAGGACCTTGATGTCCATCTGGAGTGCAGTGATACCTGCGCGTGTGCCAGCGACTTTGAAGTCCATATCGCCGTAATGGTCTTCGGCGCCGGCGATGTCGGTGAGGATCGAATACTTCTTGTCATCGCCAACAACCAAGCCCATGGCAATTCCAGCGCAAGGAGCCTTCAGCGGAACGCCGGCATCCATAAGCGCCAGCGAGCCGCCGCAGACGGTGGCCATCGAAGAAGAACCGTTGGATTCGAGAATGTCCGAAACGAGGCGCATGGCGTACGGGAAGTCCGCCTCGGGAGGAAGCAGATTGACGAGCGCGCGCTGTGCTAGAGCGCCGTGGCCGATTTCGCGACGGCCCGGACCGCGCAGGAATTTCACTTCGCCGACGCTGAATGGCGGGAAGTTATAGTGCAGCATGAAGCGATTGAATTGGTCGTGCTCGAAGAGGAGATCGAGCCGCTGCATGTCTTCCTTGGTGCCAAGCGTCAAAGTAGCGAGAGCCTGTGTTTCGCCGCGGGTGAAGAGCGCAGAACCGTGCACACGGGGGAGCAAGCCTACTTCGCAAGATATATGGCGAATCTGGTCGAAAGCGCGCCCATCGGGACGGCGGCGCGCATTTAGAACGTCATCGCGGAAAATATTTTCGCGAAGGCGTTCGATAGCACGCTTGGTGAGGGTGCGCTTTTCGTCCATCTCTTTCTTGGGCTCTTCGGGGATGGCCTTGATGATTTCTTCCTTGAGGGCATCAACGAGGTGATAGCTCTCTTTCTTGGGGTGCTTTTCTGTGTTGAGAGCGTCGTGAAACTTCGCGCCGTACTTTTTCTCGAGATCCTTGTAGATGGATTCATCGAATGGGACCGGCTTGGCGACAACTTTCACCGGCTTGAGTTGCGCGTGCAGCTCCTTGATGGCAGCGACAATTTTCTTAACTTGAGCGTGACCGAATTCGAGCGCGTCGACGACAGTCTCTTCTGAAACTTCAAGCGCGCCAGACTCGACCATAACGATGGCTTCTTCGGTGCCGGCGATGACGATGTTCAGCAGACTCTTCTTTTGCTGAGCGACAGTCGGATTGGCAACAAGCTGGCCATCCAAAAGGCCGACGCGAACGCAAGCAATGGGCTTCTCAAACGGCAGGTCGGAGCAATAGGACGCAGCGGAAGCAGCGGTGACGGCGATGACGTCAGGATCATTGTCGCTATCCGCGGAAAGCACCATCGCGACAATTTGTGTTTCATTGCGCCAGGACTCCGGAAAAAGCGGGCGCATGGGGCGGTCAATCAAACGAGAAGTGAGAATTTCCTTTTCCGAAGGCCGTCCTTCGCGCTTGAAAAATCCACCAGGGATTTTCCCGGCAGAATACGTGTTTTCGCGATAGTCGACAGTCAACGGAAGAAAATCGCGGTCGTTGGCCGCGGTCGACATGCAAGCCGTGGTGAGCACAACGGTGTCACCGTAACGAGCGGTGATTGCGCCGTTCGCCTGCTTGGCAATCTTTCCAGTTTCGAGAATGAGGGCGCGCCCCCCGACTTCGACAGAAACCTGATGTGGTGCTGGTGTGTGCGTGTTTTCAGACATAAGTGATCATTTCCTTTGGCCCCGCTTCATACGGAGCATTTTTCAGAATGTCCACAGGAGCGACGACCGTGCAGGAGTACTTAGCCGCTTTGCGCGGCCCAAAACAAATCCCTGCTTCGAGTAGGTCGGCGTAAGCCTGGCCTGGACAACCCAGAGAAGAAAAGAGGCGAGAACTGCGATAGGAGACAGTAACTCGATCCGGATTACACCACGAGAAAAACCGGCAAAAATGCAGCCGGGCGCCTGCTAAATTCACTGCCAGCCGAACCGAACGTTAAGCTGACAGACATACTTCGCGTGGAAGTTGTCATTGCGTGAAAACGCAGAGGCTTCTGCCCGTTGAAACTGTTAATTGTGGGGCAGTTACTTGCGCAGGCTAAGACGTTCAACAATCTCGCGATACCGATCCGGGTCTCGACGGTTCAAATAGTCCAGCAAACGGCGGCGCTTATTGACCATCATGATCAAGCCGCGCCGTGATGCATGGTCTTTAACGTGGGACTTGAGGTGCGTCGTCAGGTAGCTGATCCGCTCGCTCAAAAGTGCTATCTGGACTTCCGGTGAGCCAGTATCTTTTACTTCCCGCCGGAATTGCTCGATCAACACCGCTTTGGCTGTGCTCAAGTGCCCCTCTCCGTCGTCCCTTGAATTTTTCCTCTTCTCTTCGACTCATTCAGGCTAACACAAATATGTTTTGAGTGTAAAGGAATGTAAACATGTTTGGAGGGCGGAAACTTTTGAGAAAAGGAAGGGGCGTGAGTAGTGAATAGTGAGTAGGGAGTAGTGAAGAGCCCTTCGATTTGAAGTTTGGGCATGAGGCAATGAGGGTAGGAGCAAGGTGGATTGGGTTGACGCGCACATATAAGTTGCGTTGCTTTGCCAAATTGGGTTGAATGCTTGGTGCGAGTGATGAAATGGTTTAAGAGGAGAATGAAAAATGCAAAAGCGAATCGCGATAGTTACTGGACTTTGTCTTAGCTTGGGATTTTTGGTGACGCAAGCATCCAGTCAGTCAGACAAGAGCAAGCGTCCGAGTCCGCCGGCTACGGCGAGTTGTGACTTGGGCGGAGGCAAAACACTTACGGTGGATTATTCAAGTCCAAAGATGAAGGGCCGCAAGATTTTTGGAGGCCTGGTCCCTTACGGACAAGAGTGGCGCGCGGGAGCAAACGAGGCGACGACGTTCGTGACGCCGGTGAATTTGAAAGTTGGCGGCAAGGATGTGCCAGCGGGCGACTACACTCTTTTCACGGTTCCCGAAGAGAATAAGTGGACGCTCATCGTCAGCAAGAAGACGGGCGAGTGGGGAGTTCCCTACCCCGGAGCGGCTTCGGACCTCTTGCGGGTGGACATGAAAGCCGGGAAGCTGCCGAGTCCTGTGGAAGACTTCAAGATCTCGTTCAATAAGACGGGTAGCGGCTGCACGATGAGTATGTCCTGGGAAACTACGGTAGCGTCGATCGAAATCGCCAAAAAGTAGAGGAAGGTTAGGGCACTCACCTCTCCACGTTCACCAAAAAACTGACTCAACTGGGACGGACGAGATTGTCCGTCCCATTATTTTTTCAGGAGTTTTTTGTGCGTACGAGGGACAGAAATTCGTCGCGCGTCTGCTTGTTGTGGCGGAAGCCACCGAGCATAGCGCTGGTCACAGCTTGGCCATGCTGCTTTTCGACGCCGCGCATCTGCATGCAGAGGTGGCGCGCTTCGATGATTACGCCGACGCCTTCGGGGCTGATTTTGTCCTGAATGGCGGCGGCGATCTGGCTAGTAAGCCGCTCCTGAATTTGGAGGCGGCGCGCGAACATGTTGACGAGCCGCGCGACTTTACTCAGGCCGATGACTCGCTTGTTGGGAAGATACGCGACGTGGCACTTCCCAAAAAACGGCAGCAGATGGTGCTCGCAAAGGCTGAAGAACTCGATGTCCTTCACGACCACCATTTCGTCATACGCAACGCTGAATGTCGCCCCATTCAGAATATTTTCCGCGTTCTGTAGATAGCCGCTGGTCAGGAATTTCAGAGCTTTCTCATAGCGTTCGGGCGTCTTGCGCAATCCTTCGCGATTCGGGTCTTCTCCAACCAGTTTGATAATTTCGCGGACGTGGCAGGCAATCCTCTTCGCGTCCAGCGGTTTCTCTTCGTTCAAAATGATTTCTTCCGTAGGCTTAGCCATCAATGTTACCTCTCGAATCCTTCTGGATTGTCTCCGGCGTACTCAAAACTGTTGTTCGACGTCTCCTGCACGCGCACGCGCTCGAGCTTCGCTTTGGGAAACGGTTTCAGCCGGCGGAAGATCTCGATGCACAAATTCTCCGTGGTGGGAATCGTGGCGCGAAACGCTTCAACGTCTTCATTCAGCGACTTGTGATCGAACGGATCGAGGACTTCGCGTTCGACGAAACCATCAAGATCCGCGAGATTCGCGATCATTCCGGTGGCGGGATCGACTTTTCCTGAAACAAGGACTTCCAAAATATAGTTGTGGCCATGGCCATACGGATTATTGCACTTTCCGTAGATGCGGCAGTTTTCTTCTTCGCTGAGCGCGGGATTGTGCAAGCGGTGAGAAGCCGAGAAGCGATAGCGGCGGCCCAGTTCGGTTTTCAGGGCGCTGATTTGCGTGTTGGGAGCCATCAGGCTTTAGTCCCTTCTGATCCGTTACGATAGCAGTCGGCAAAAAGGTCGGGCGTTTCGTAGAGCCGCACGCGGTGCAGCTTTCCTTGTTTGATTTGGGGATCGAGCAGTCGCCAAATCACGCGTGCGATGTTCTCGCACGTCGGAATCTGCCCCGCGAGCTCAGGAACTTCGTAATTTAGAAAGCGATGGTCCATACGCTGCATCACTTCACGTTCGAGAATTTCCTTCAAATCTTTCAGGTCCAAAACCATTCCGGTCATGGGATCAGGCTCACCAGCAACCGTCACTTCCAGCGTGTAATTGTGGCCGTGTCCATGCGGATTATTGCATTTGATCGGGATAGGGGGAGCAGTCACCTGCTCGCCCCTCCCACACCACCGTACAGGCGGGTCCGCATACGGCGGTTCAGCAAGTTGAGCCCTGACGGGCCGGAGGTTCGAGTCGTCGTTCGCCACAAGGGCTTCGCCGCTCTGCAGGTTTCCGTTTCGGCTTCACCGTCTTCTGAACCTGTAAAGCTCAGCCGAAGCTGATTGGCTGGCGCAGTGCCACCCGTGAGTTCGACGTTCTACTACTCGCTCTTACTGTTTGGGCCTTCCTCACTTCCGTGAGTACTACGCCCGCTGCTGACTTCTGCTGCAGGATCAGGATGAATTACTCCACCCTCAGTCCCGAGTCCGAGACGTGCAGCAGATCTCCCGCGATAAGCTCGACTGCTTTCTACGCGCAACCACCGGATTTACGCTTTGCGTCCTTGATAGATATGGGCTTCGCGATCATGGGCCCGCTCGCCCGACGCTCACGCCTCAGATCCGGTTCTTGTACATTGGCTCGCGTTTTTGCTCCGCGCTTCCTTCAGACCCCGCCTCGCAGCGACGCCCTTGCGCTTCGCTATCACTTCACCTCTATCAGGTTGTGAAGAGGACTTTCACCTCCAAGCTGTCGAACATGCGCGGCGTACCCAAAGATGCGCCGGTTTTCTTCCGGCGAGAAATCCGGATTGTGGTAGAGGTGCGAGGCGGCGAACTCGATTTTGCGCGTGAGGAGGACCATGTCGATTGGCTTTTTTACCTGGGCGCGCCGGGAAGAGTAACGGGAACTTCCCGTCCTTTCCATTCCACCTTGCCTTTGGCATGGCCGCGATAGGAAGCCCAGAGCACACCCGCGTATAAGGCCACAGCGGGCACATAATAAATGATGAATTTAAAGGGATATTGGTTACGAGATATCTCCAGGCCGTAGGTCATTTGGCGCATCAGCAGGAACAAAACTCCCAGAAGCGCGGCGACGGGGATTTTTAAGCTGAGCAAAATGAGGGCGAGAGGAATCCAAGGAATTGTGGACTCCAATTCGCGAAAGATAGCGCCGGGAGTTCCGCCGACAAGCAGAAAAAGATTTTTCTTCCAGCCTTGCCACATGGCGGCGAACGAGCGATACATGCGTACGCGGACGATTCCCTGCCCTGAACCAAACTGGATACGGAAGCCGGCAGCTTTTGCGCGCTTGGCGAGAGCCACATCTTCGAGGACTTCTGAGGCGACGCTGGCATGGCCGCCGACCGATTGGTAAGTGTCGCGCTGGATCATCAGGAATTGTCCGTTAGCGGCTGCCGCGGGCGAGGAAGGATTATTCACGTCGTCGTAGGAAAAATGCTTCGCCAGACGGCTGTAGACAAATGGAATGAGCGCTTTCTCGTACCACGTTTGCGTGATTTGCTCGGGCGAAAAAGAAACCAGGGCGGCGCTTGTTTCCTGGGCAATTTGCAAGGCTCGCGCGGCCGCGCCGGGCAGCAACTCGGCGTCAGCATCGGTGAAAAGCAGCCAGGGGCTCTTGGCTTCTTTCGCGCCGAGATAGACCGCGTTGTTTTTTCCAACCCAGCCGGACGGAACTTCCCGCGTTTCTAGCAGACGAAGGCCAGGAATTTTGGCCATCAAGCCCCGAACAATCTCCGCTGTTTTGTCGGTGGATTGGTCGTTTACCACAAGGATTTCGCGGATTTCGGGTTGCGCCGCCAGTGATTCGATACAAGATGCGATGACTTTCTCTTCATTTCGCGCCGGCACGATCGCGGTGATCGATGGGGTCAGAGAAATCTGCGGCGTGTTCGAATTGGGCGATACGTTGGTCACGGTAGAGTCTGGGGACAAGGACCGGTTTTCGATCCCGCGCGGATAGGCTAGTATAGCACTCGATGAGAATCGGGCCGAAGATACTGGCTTGGGGAGGGTTGGCAGCTTTCCTCGGGATCATTGTTGTTTTTGCTCTGCCGAGTTACCGCCATGGTGAAGCCTCCATCGCTGGTAAGCGGGCGGAAGACTTCCCCATGCAGCTCAATGGCAAGCCCACTCGTCTTTCCGATTTCCACGGCAAGGTCGTGGTGCTGAATTTCTGGGGCACCTGGTGCCCGCCGTGTATCGAAGAAACTCCCGCGCTGAACCGTTTGCAGAACTACATTGCTTCGCGCAACGGCGTTGTCCTCGGCGTCGCTGCTGACGAAGATGCCGCTGTTTACCAGCAATTTCTCAAAGAGCACGGAGTCATTTTTCCGACCTACCGCGATCCAGCCACGAAAGACCAGCATTCGCCGATTGCGCAATCCTATGGCACGAGCATGATCCCGGAGACCTATATCATCGACCGCAATGGCAAAATTGCGCGCAAGATTATTGGGTTTCAGGAGTGGGATTCGCCGGAAATGCTGGCGTACTTCGATTCGATCCTCGGCCAAAGCTGAAAAGAGCGGTAGGACAGACTTTCAGTCTGTCTCTACTCACAGCGGAGCCTTGCGCAGGCGCAGCGCGTTGGCAATCACCGAGACGGAGCTGAAGCTCATGGCGGCGCTGGCGAGCATCGGACTGAGAAGCCAGCCAAAAATTGGATAGAAAACGCCTGCGGCGATGGGGATTCCCAGCGCGTTGTAAAGAAAAGCAAAGGCCAGGTTTTGTTTGATGTTGCGGATTGCGGCGCGGCTGAGTTTGCGGGCGCGCACGATGCCGCGGAGGTCGCCTTTCACAAGTGTGATTCCGGCGTTCTCGATGGCGACGTCGGTGCCGGTGCCCATGGCGATGCCGACATTCGCTGAAGCGAGCGCAGGGGCATCGTTGACGCCGTCGCCGGCCATGGCAACGATTCGGCCTTCCTTGCGAAGCTGCTGGATGACTTCGGCCTTTTGTTGCGGCAAGACCTCTGCTCTGACTTCGTCGATGCCGATTTGCTTTGCTATGGATTCCGCCGCCGCCTTCAGATCACCGGTCAACATGACAATTCGCACGCCATCGTCCTGCAACGCTCGAATTGCTTCTGGTGTGGTGGGCTTCACCAGATCCAACAAAACGATCGCCCCGATTACTTCTCGATTTACGGCCACCAAAACATGAGTGGACCCTGTGGGCGCATCCACTCCGAACCCCACGCGAATGAGCTCCTGGTCCGTGCCCGCATTAACACCTTTTTCCAGTAAGAATTTCGAACTGCCTACCCAGACGATTTTGCCCAGGACGTTTCCTTCCGCCCCGCCGCCAGGCGTCGCAAGAAATTCTGTCACTGGCGGAAGCTGCAAGCCCTTTTCTTGCGCACTCTCTACGATTGCGCGGGCCAACGGATGTTCACTCGCTTGCTCCACACTTGCGGCGAGCCGCAGCAAGTCGTCCTTGCTGAGGCCGCCGCCTTCGATAACACCTACCGAAGCGACCAGGGGACGTCCGATCGTGAGAGTGCCGGTCTTGTCGACGACGAGGGTGTCGACTTTGGCGAGCGTTTCGAGGGCTTCGGCGTTTCGAACGAGGATGCCGGCGTGGGCGCCGCGGCCGACGGTGACCATGATGGACATGGGAGTGGCGAGGCCGAGGGCGCAGGGGCACGCAATGATCAGGACGGCGACTGCGGCGATGAGGGCGTGAGCGAAACGCGGCTCGGGACCGAGGAGCGCCCAGCCTGCGAACGCTAGTATGGCGGCGACGATCACCGCGGGCACAAAATAGCCGGCCACCGTGTCGGCGAGGCGCTGCATTGGCGCGCGACTGCGCTGCGCTTCGCTGACGAGCTTGACGATTTGCGCCAAGAACGTTTCATTGCCGACGCGTTCGGCTTGCATTACAAAACTTCCGCTGGTGTTGAGCGTGCCGCCGGTTACTTTGTCTCCGGCGGATTTTTCGACGGGCATGGGCTCGCCCGTCACCATAGATTCATCGACCGCGCTGGCCCCTTCGAGGATCACGCCGTCGACGGGAACGCTTTCTCCTGGGCGCACGCGCAGACGGTCTCCCTGCTTAACAAGTTCGAGCGCGACATCTTTTTCCGCTCCGTCAACTGCCAGCAAGTGTGCCTGCTTCGGCGCCAGATTCAGCAGAGAGCGAATCGCGCTGCTCGTTTGCTGGCGCGCGCGCAGCTCGAGCACTTGGCCGAGCAGCACTAGTGTGGTGATGACGGCAGCGGCTTCAAAGTAGGTGGAAACGGCACCGTGCATGTCACGAAACGAGATGGGGAAAATTTGCGGAAAGAGCGTTGCTACGACACTTTCCAGATACGCAGCGCCGGTGCCCAATCCAATCAGCGTAAACATATTGGGGCTGCGATTTACAACGGAAGCCCAAAAGCGTTGGAAAAACGGCCAGCCGCCCCAGAGAACTACCGGGGTCGCGAGAATGAATTCGAACCAGTTGCGTGTGCTGGAAGAAATCGGGAGTTTGAGTGCATCGCCAAACATAGCGAGCAGTAGGACCGGCAGCGAAAGCACCGCGCTCACCCAAAACCGGCGCAACATTGAATCGTATTCAGGATCGGCTTCTACTTCGGCGAAGGCGTCCATCGGTTCGAGAGCCATGCCGCAAATGGGACAGCTTCCCGGACCAATCTGGACGATTTCCGGGTGCATCGGGCAGGTGTAACGGGCTCCAGCGTTCGCGGTTGGGTCGGAGCTCGAAGCCGTAACGGCATGCGTGGCATGAGCGTTGTGGCCGGCGCTCGCTGGAATTTCCTTTGCGGCAGCGTCATGCGCCGCCAAGTACTTTTGAGGTTCGTTTTCGAATTTCTGGGCGCAACCCTTCGAACAAAAATAATAGGTCTCATCGGCGTGCAAGACTTTGCCGGCGGATTTCTGCGGATCAACCAGCATTCCGCAGACGGGATCTTTCATGCGTGGCGCGGAAGCTGGAATCGGTAGACCCGTATTCTGAGGATCAGGCATAGGAAGTTGTTCAGACATAACTATATAAGATGATTTGAAGTTCTTGAATGATTCAGGCTGGCAACCGGCTACACGACCGAAATCCTTGCCCGGGCTGGTATAATGCCGGGCATGACACTCGTGGAAATCACTTACGAACTGCAATCTCCGCTGACCCAGAACCAACTGCGGCTTCTCGGCGAATTTTCAAACACTTACGGCCTGCGCCGCTTCCGCTTCGATGAGAGCAAGAAGCACCTGTCGTTTGAGTACGACGCTTCGCGGCTTCGTGACACGCAGATTGCCCATGTCCTCGGGCAGGCGACGATCGCAGTCGCGCGTAAAGTCACCGAGACAGGCGCTCAGCCGGAATTTAATAACTAAGAATTAGAGCGGTGGGACGGCGCAGTTCTTTCTGGTTGGGCAGGGATTGCACGCAAGTTAAGCGGATGCTTTCGAATAGACCCGCCTTTGACCGGTCAGTTGGATAGTGGGCAGGCGTCAAAAAATGAGGCCCCCGCTTGGGATCGGGGGCCTCGGAGAGTGCGTTTCGCTGTCAGTGTCGTTTTCACACCGACGCGTGGGGTCATCCATCCTAGCTTCCCTCTCAGAGGCAGGTGGGAACGAATTGCGAAAAGTGGCGAGCACGCCCCTTCCCCCTCGCTCGCCTCTCTTCTCAACTCGTCATGTGAAACGCACTCATGCACCTCTCTAATGCACGGGCTGCGCCAATCCCGCCGGGGCTCTGAGTTTCTATCAAGTCATTCATTAACAAATACTTGGCAGGATGCTGCGATTCCGCATACCGACCCGAATCCGTCCCTTCGGCCCACTTTGGAACTCGCCAAAACTGATTCGGGAACCCTACCTTTTTCATCTCGGACCTTGGCTCTTGCCACCCAGTTCCAGGACCCTGGTAACAAAATCTTCGGGCTTGTGGCGCTATCGGTTTTCGGGCGGAATGCTCGCAATATCCCTTCATGCGCATTCTTCTCAGGAAACACCCCACTCGGCGGAGCTTGTGGGTCGTAGCTGCCTCACTTCTCATGAGCTTTCTTGCAGGATCGTTAGTTCTATCGGCGGATACTCCCGGGGAATTGCGAACTGCCGAGGTCGGCACTTGCTATTGCCACTGCGCGGAGTCCAGCGCACACCGTAGTTGCGTGAAGATGTGTGAAATGCCGAAGTATGCCGCAAAGCGCTGGGCAACGACGTGCGCCAAGCCGCGTTTCAAGCGTCCCGCTGAAAACCGAGATGCAGGCCCACGTTTTGAGCATCCTGGGCGGAACGAAAGGGCCCAAAACGCAACGCCAACGGCGGCCAGCTAAGCAGAAACTTGGGTGTGGATGGCCGGGTCGGCAATCTGCTCGGCGGCCTCCGCGGATTCGCCCAAAAGCTGAGCTAACATCTCCGGAATCTCAAAGATAGCGCGATTGTTCAGTGCAGCCACATTCTTGCGAAATTCCGCAAGCCTTGCCGGTTCCAGTATTTGGCGGACACCTTCCACGATTTCGTTGAAAGAGTGTAGGACGATTCCGACGCGCTTTTCCGTAACCCATTCTGTGTTATAGCGTTCCTGCGGCAGAGTCCACGAATTGCACTCAACGAGCACTGGGAGCTTTCGCACCATCGCTTCGGCGATGCTGCCGGGGCCCGGCTTGCCAATCAAGAAATCGGCCGCGCGCATGAGCTTGTGAACCTCCTTCGTGAAACCAACAACATGCACGGGCATGTTCCATTTTCGAGCGCGAAACTTGGCGGCCAGCTCCTCATTGCGTCCGCAGATAAGGATCAGTTGCAGGGGCACGTTCGCGGCACTCAATCGTTCGGCTATAGATAACATCACTTTGGAACCATGTCCGCCGAACAGGACGATGGCGGTTGGCAGATCCGGTTGCAGGCCCATCTCTTTGCGAAGGGCAAGCGGATCGACATTATCCTGAACGTAAAAATCGGGACGCAGGATCATTCCAGATGCCTGAAAAATATGGGAGTTGTCGTGACCGAAGGCCCGGGCTTGCTCGACTGCGCGTTCCGTCCCGGCAATGACGTATTGCTCCTTGATTGGCTCGATCCAGAAGCGGGGCGGGTAATCAGCCAGGTCGGTGATCAAAGTCACGAACGGGTGCCCGGGGTAAATGGCTTTCCAGCTTTCGCTGATCTCGCGATTGAAGTGCGGAATAACCGAGACCAGGAGATCCGCTGGGTGTTCACGCCAGAAACCCTCGAGCAGCCGAACCATCGGACCGTGTAAGAGCCGGATCGTAAGTTGAAGCACCTGCAAGAGATACTTGCTGCCGAGGGTCCAGCCATTCTGCAGCATGATGTTGTATTGCTGCTGGATGCGGATACCGGTCAGTTTGCGAAGAACGTCGAGGCGATCGGTCAAGTCCTGGAATTGCACCAGCTCCACTTGCCAATCTCTGCTCTGTTGGGCTGCAATCGTCTGGAGAGCGATGGCGGCGTTGCGATGTCCGCCGCCGGCGTCGTGGAAGACAACGAGGATTTTCTTCATGGCGGAGATTCTGCCATGCGATTTCGAGTCTGAAACAAGAGCATGCTCCATGCCATGTGGATAACGTTGGAAGTCCAATGTGTTCAATAAGTTCCATGGACACATTCACCTACATTTAGCCACCTCTTCATGGCCTGTTCATATCGTCCATTGACAATAGTTTCATGCGCTGCGACCTTCACGTTCATTCCATCGCATCAGGCATGTGTGACACTCCCTTTTTCAACCGATTCTGCCGCGAGTCCTACAACCAACCCGAGGAGGTTTACTCCCGGGTGAAACAACTGGGCATGTCCATGGTGACCCTAACCGACCACGACTCGATCGATTCCGCGGAAGTGCTACGGAAGTACCCGGATTTCTTCCTGAGCGAAGAGGCGACGGTGCAGATGCCGGGCGGAACTCAGATGCATCTGGGTGTTTACGGCATCACGGAACGCGACCATGTGGAGATCCAACGCCGGCGTAAAGACTTCATTTCGTTGATGATGTACCTAACTGAGAAAAAACTGTTTTTCAGCGCCAATCACGTTTTCTCGGGGCTTACGGGACGACGACTTGATGAAGACTACTGCTGGTTTGCGTCCTATGTACCGGCATTTGAATCGCGCAACGGCGAGATGTGGCCCAGAGCCAACGAGAGCGCTGCACGTCTGGCATCGCGCATGGGGAAAATTCCCATCGGAGGGAGCGATTCGCACACGATGGCAGGCATTGGGCGGACTTACACAGAGGTTCCTGGCGCTCGAACGACCGAGGAATTTTTCGCTGGCCTGCGAGCGGGACAAGGACAGGTGCATGGTGACCATGGCAGCTATTCCAAGTTGACTGCGGACGTCTTCCGCATCGTGTGGGCATTGTGGACGGAAAAGCCGTGGACTCTGGCACTTATGCCGCTGGCGCCTTTGGTTCCCATGGTTACGGCGGGCCATTGGATAAACGAGATTCGCTTCTGCCAAAAATGGTCGGCTGTACTGGAGCGCGGCGAAAAGCGCCAACGGATGTTTTGGGACGTGGATGCCAGCTTCGAGGCTAACTGGGGCTAGAGGCTAGGAAGGGCGGAGCAAGCCCCGCCCCTACAAGGCTTTAAGAAGTATGGGATAAAACCATGGCAGTCACACGCACGGTTTGGGGATTCATCGAACGACGGGATCATCGCCTGATGCGGCGAATGAACCGCTGGCGAGCCCCGCGGTGGGTGCGCTTGTGGATGATTCTGGCCACGCGGATGGGCGATGGTTGGCTGTGGTATGGGCTGGGGATCTTGCTACTGATTGCTGGCGGCCCTCAGAGGTTTTTTGCCATTGGTGCAGCGGGGATCGCCGCAGGGATTGGGATCCTCGTTTTCAAAGCCCTCAAAAGACTTAGCCAACGGCCTCGACCTTGCCAATTGGAACCGCATTGCTGGTCGAAGGTTCTTCCTCCGGACCGATTTTCTTTTCCATCGGGCCACACTATGACGGCTTCCTCGATTGCGCTTGTGGTGAGTTACTTTTATCCGGCGCTGGAGGGTCCGCTGTTTTTTTTGGCGATCAGCATCGCAGTTTCACGGATTGTCCTGGGAATGCATTTTTTGAGCGACGTGCTGGCGGGGATGGTTTTGGGTGTCGCGCTTGGATGCGCTTCGATTACGGCGTTTGCGTCCCTCGGGTGGATTTAGAGTTAGACAGGCTCACGAAGTCTCCAGAGCATTTGCAAGACTTGACTTACTGTTCAGCCCCACCTCATTGGGCGACTTGCGAGTAGCTGGGAAAAGCGGCAGCAGAGCTGCCGCACTTCAAATCGTTGCATTGCAATACCATGCGGAACTTAAGAGTTTGCGTTTCTCAGTGCGCCCAAGTAGCGAAGAGGGCACGGCGTGCCGTGCCCCTACGACGGAGTTCGCGGCGGTTTCGTGGTTGCAACGCCGGTTAGAATTTTTAGAGGGGCTTCGGGTGGGCGGCTAGGGCTTCGCGGAACGCGGCTAGGTTGTTCTTGTCGACCGTGGCTGTACCGGTGTCGACCCAGGCAGGCAATGGGGCTACTGGGGCTGTGCGCCAATCTTTGAATTCATGGACGGCGTTGTGGTGGAGATCGTCGGCAAACTTTAGGCCGTAGTAGGCCATGATGTAGGGCTTTTGCACGATGGTCGCGCTGATCCAACCCTTTTCAATGGCGTCGAGCGTCTCAGGATCTTTGTCGAAGGCGACGACGGCGATCTTGCCCGTCATATCCAGGCGGTGCAGAGCTTCCGCAACTCCCGATCCGCCGGAAGCTTCGAGACAAATAACACCATCGACCTTTTCCTTTTTGGCGAGGAGCGCAGAGACGCCGTCATTGGCGTTGCGGGGATCTCCTTTGTCGTCAATGGTCTGAGAAATTTTAATGCCGGGGTATTTCTTGAGAGCTTCCGTGACGCCGCGCACGCGCTCGTCAAGATTGGTCTGCCCCGGGATGGTGATGATGACGACTTGGCCCTGCCCCTTGAGAAGGTCTGCCATGTGCTTGCCGCTTTCCTGGCCGGCGCGAAAGTTATCGGTTCCGACGAAAAGGATGCGGCGTGAATCTGGCGCGTCGGCGTCGATGCAAATGACGGGGATGCCTTGCAGCACGGCGCTATCGATCGCGGGCTTGAGAAGCTGTTGATTCATCACGGAAACAAGAATCCCTGCGGGATGCAGAGCCACGGCTTTATTGAAGGAGTCGAGCTCTTCCTGTGGGGAGAGAGTGGCGGGGCCGTCCATTTCCGCTTTGACGCCCATGCCGGTGGCGGCATCGCGCAAGCCCGCTTCGGCTTCTTGCCAGTAGGGCAAGCCGATATTTGCGGAGATCAAATAATATTGTTCTTCTTTTTGGTGATAGGGTTCCTGGCAGGCAGCTAGCGCTGCGCTGAGAATGACAGCCGAAAAGGCCAGGCTTCTGGGATGGAGTTTCATTGGAGGTCTCCTTTGCAGAAAATAGCAACACACTATCAACGAATATGAAAACAAGAGACTAAGACTTCCTGGCGCAAGAGGGTATCACAAGCGTTGTATAGAGCAACTGCTGAGAGAGAAGGATCGTGGACTGATTTGCGATGACGAACTTAATGTGGCGAGGAGTGGCCGCGGTATAGCGGAGATGTCATACATGCGGCGTCACTGCGAGAGGAGTAGTTCAGGTGGGCTTTGCGGATTTTGTCTGGGCTCGCTTGTCCGCCACGCGTTTCCTCCTGTTGTCCACGGAGGCAGCCGCTTTGATTCTTGCGACATGAACAATCGGAAATCCTGCCGAACTTGTTGCGCAGTTGTGGCCGGCTTTTGCCTTGCAGAACGGGCAGACTAAGCTTTTCGGGCTAGTTGCCAGCACTTCGGGTACAAGTTTTGATTTTGTCACGCGGCAGCATGGCACACCCATTGAAAGATAGATAGTGCTTGTATTTTCAACTGGGCTCGGCTGCGTTACAGGACACCTACACTGTGCAGTTCGGCGCGTTAAGGGAACGTACCTCATGGAGTTTTCGGCTTGTCGATTATTTGATTCGTCTGGACGGAGAAGAGCAGGAAATTTGAGAACCTGTGGGAGATAATCGATCGCCTCACTCCAAAATCACCGTACGCATCGACAGCCTGCGGTAGCCAAACTTGCAGATCTCGAGTACGAAACCTTACCGGGGCATAATCGATCGACAGGAACCATTGCTCCAGGTTGATCTCCGGAATCTCGCGCATCAAACCAATCTCGAGATGCATCACCTCGCTTGAGTCTTGCGCGATCCACGCGCGTCCTTTCAGCATCGCGGGATACACGTTGTTTCTGCGCCGGAAAGATGCGGTGTGATTTGGACGATCTTTGCGCTGCCGGAAATGCACCACCCAGGCAGGTTGCCCCTTCCATTCGGTTACCCCTTCGCATTTCATTTCGTAGTCGCCTTGGAGGTCAGGCAGAAAAATCAGGGCCATCTCGGGTAGCCCAACGTCTTGCGCAGCCGCGGGGAAGGGCTGGCTTCCATGTTCTGGAGTGCGTCCCTCTTGCACTGCGTAGCCCTCTTTGTGGCGCTCAAAAACCGCTGTGTAATCAAATGATCCCGTGCCGTAGTCCAGTTGATCTCCCACGTTTCCCAAAACCCGGTATTCAATTCGTTCTTGGGCGGTAAAGTTCTGCAAATTGGCCAGGAGTTCGATGGCGCGCTTTCCCGTTTGCTCTAGCACCGTAGAGAGGGAGCACTCTGCTGACGCGCTGTCAGGATGAAGGTGGGCGTCCACGGGAGGAGGATCCCAAAACAATATGCGGGGCTTTGGGGCTTTTTCCATGACTCTGACCGGCTGAACTGGCGGGGATGGTTGGGAGTTTGCGGCTTCAGGTGTCGTTGGTTCTGGAGCAAGCGAAGGTTGTTGCGCCGGTGCGGATTGCCCAGCTGCCGGGGGCTGTTGAGCCGCTGGCAAGATTGGCGGGATCGCCAGCGCCGCTTCCATTCCGCGCTTCGGCGCAAAAAAGCCCTCGCGCGCCTGGATCGTTAGTCCGCCGCGATCGACCTTCACCTTCAACGAATGGTAGTTGCCATCGGCCTTCACTTTGTCCAGCGAAAATTCCAATAGGTAGACGTACTCGGGAACGGACGCCAGACGCTTCAGCCCTGCTTCGATGTCGTTGCTGTTGTGGAAGAAGGTGCCGCCGCTGGCGTCGGCCAGTCCCGCCATCACATCTTCAACGACGGTCAGCGATTCCACGTGGGATCGTATCCATTCCTGCGTTTCGTGCGCGTTACCGGTGAAGTCATCATCGGCCTTCGGACCGGTGGTATACAAGCCGCGTGCATCCAGCGTGCTAATGGTCACATTCGCACGCGCGGCTGCCTCTATCGCCTGGGACTCCAAAGGCCTTGCTCCTGGAATGCCGGCGTAGAAGCCAGGCGAAATTAGAATCAGCGTGCGTTGCCCCGGAAGATTGGCCATCTTCTGCACCAGATCGCGGATATAGATGAGCGTTGTGCGATCATCTTGTTCTCCCAGCGCCAGAGACAGTTGAGCGGCCTCATGGACCATAGTCTCGGCCAAATTGCGCATTATCAAGGGATCTAGATGAGCGCAGACTATCGTTTCGTCCACAGCAACCTCGAACGCTCGCATGTCATGTCTATTTTCGATCCGGTCTGCGTGGTAAAGATCGACATGGGGGCATTCGTGCCCGGTGCGCTGGTAAGGACCCTGCATCATCTTAATATTCCTGATCGTTCTCTCCAGTTTGTCACGATCATTGGTCACGCCGCTGTCATCACGCCCCCAAATCGAATTCACAGAGGCTAAACTGCCTTCGCCCAGCACCACGCCGAGCGTCTTAATTGCCCCCGCCTTAACCGCAACCATGTCAGCAGCGCTCAAGTGCAAATCATCAAACAAGAAGACGACAAACTGGGACCCCCGCTTGGGAGAAACATAGGCAGCTTCGCCAGCTACAGGAGCAGCTTCGCGCTCCCCAATATTCACCTGCGTTTCCGACGCTCCGCGCTTTTCTACGCTAAAGCCAGAAATAACCCGCCGCTTGCCATTATCAAATACTTGAAAATCTTCCTTGGTCAGTTTGCCCACGGCATGACCCTGCGCGTCGCGGACTACGACGGGGACCAGCACCGAATTCACTTTGACTACGATTTTGGCAGAAGTGTTTTGGGGTGGCGCGCCTTGAGCCATCTGCGCCACGATGCGCATGCACAGCAGAAGACACAAGCAGCAGGAAGCGATCTTTGAGAAGCGTGCCGTGTTGGATTTCGAAGTAATCCGCAGATTCTACTCCCTTGTTGACCGTAGCCGACCAATTCCGTGCGTCTGTGGAGAGATCAGGGGTTCAGTACCCGCTAAGTTGCGTAGCTGGAAATTGACTGCTGTTGGTCGCAGGAGTCGGTCAGGCAGAGTTGCTGGGTATCTTCGCATCCGCGCTCTCGTATCCGTTTGGTAGCTTCAAATGGAAGCCAAGCTGTGAAGAATCCGCTTTCTATAGTCTTCTGATAGGGGATTGCACCAAATGGTTTTCCGGGCGTAATCATTATTTGAAATGAGGAGAAGCAACTCTGGAACCGAGCTTGCCAGCCTTGAGCGGGACCCTTGCGGAGTCGGCGACGAAGCGTGCGCAGACTTCCGAGTTGGTTTTCCTTTTACAAGTTTCGCGGCCGGGGCTTTGGAGCACGACGGCTTTGTTTTACCTGATGCCGTTGGGACACGCCGATATTTTGCACTCGCGAACACTGTGGCTCGGGCTTTTCTACGTGTTGTTTCCGCTGGGATTTCTTTTGTATGGCGTGAATGACATCGTGGATGCCGCCGCAGACCGGTTGAACCCGCGCAAAGGGACTTTTCTTTTCGGCTCGTTGGGCGCCACGGAGCAGCTCGCTGCTTTGCGATGGAAAATCGCGGCCGTGCAGATTCCTTTTCTGATTGTTTTCTTTGTCCTTATTGGACCGCTGATTTTTGCTTGGTTTGCTGTTCTGTTGCTGGCGGTTGCGCTTTACAATGCTCCGCGTTTTGGCTGGAAGAGTCATCCTCCGTTCGACGTCTTGATTCAAGCAAGCTACTTGCTGGTGTTTGTGCTTAGCAGCTGGCTAAATGGCGCGGCTCAGCTTCCGTGGCAGACTTTTGTGTTCGGCGCAATGTTTGCGATGCACTCGCATATTTTTGGCGAAGTGATGGATATTGAGCCCGACAGGCTTAGCGGGCGGCGAACGACAGCTACCTTGATGGGGGCGGTAAGTTCGAAGTTACTCATCGCGGGATTCTTGTGCGTGGAGACGGCGCTGGTTTATATCCTTTTTCGAGATTTGGTGATCACTGGATTTCTTGGCTTTGGAGCTGTGTGGTTTGTGTTGGATGCCATTTTGATTTGGAAGAATCGCCCATATAGTCCTACGGTTATGCGTTTGTTCATGTGGGGTTGGAACGCGGCCGCTTTTGCGGGGATGTTTTGGAACTGGTCAAACGGTAGCTTGACGCACGCGCGGCATGTGGCAGGACTTTGAGAATGAAAAACCAGTATGTTCTCGAAATAAGTGTGGAGAGCATTGAGGCGGCGATGGCTGCGGAACGCGGGGGAGCGTCGCGGATTGAATTTTGCAGCAATGCTCGAGTGGGCGGTACGACTCCGAGCGATGAGTTGTTGAGAGGCGTACGCAAGCGCGTGAGTCTGCCTATTTTCTCGATGGTTCGGCAGCGCGGGGGAGATTTTTTTTATACCGAGGCGGAGTTCGAGGCTATGCGGCGTGACGTTGATGCGGCCAGGGAAATTGGAATGGACGGAGTGGTGCTGGGTTTACTCGATGCGGACGGACAGATCGACGTCGAGCGCACGAAAGAGCTTGTTGAGCGCGCGCGGCCGCTTCCGGTTACGTTTCATCGCGCGTTCGATGAATGCGTGGATTTGCGACGGTCGCTTGAGGATGTGATCGGGACTGGCGCTGTCAGGCTTCTTACGTCTGGGGGAAAGCGGACGGCGCCGGAGGCGTTGGATGCGCTGGGGGAGCTGGTTCGGATCGCGGGCCAGCGAATCGCGGTGATGCCGGGCAGCGGGTTGCACGCGGGGAATATTCGAGAGGCGGTCGCGAAGACTGGAGCGCGCGAATATCATGCAGGGTTGAGTTCGGTTGTGGCTGATGTGGCGGGGAATCTTGCGGTGTTTGAAAAAGAGGTACGAAAGCTGGCCGATGCATTGCGTGATAGCGATATAGGCCGCGCCGGAATAATCGCGTAATTTCTGAGTGATTGCCAGACGGACAAAAAAGAAGGGCGCGATGAATCGCGCCCCTACAGGTTTCGGAAAAGTCAAAAGCAGGAAAAGAAAGAGGGCACAGCGTGCCGTGCCCCTACGAGAAAATTTCCGGAAAAGCGATTAGGCTTTTTGGGCTTGGCGACGGAGGAATGTCGGCACGTCCAGATCGTCCGCGGGAACTTCATGGCTGACTTCGCGGATGTTTTGTTGGACTTGGTGAACCACGTTGGGCAGCGTTTGCTGCTGCGGCGCGGGAGTTTCCACTTCGCGGCCAGCTTTCCAGGTCTTGGGCAGGAAGGAAGGCTTTTGGACGGCGTTCTTTTTGTTGGCTTCCTTGAAGCCTGCGGCAATCACGGTGATTTTTACGGCGTCCTTCATGGAGTCGTCCATCACGGCGCCGAAGATGATGTTGGCATTTTCGTGGGCGGCTTTTTGGATGACGCTGGAGGCCTCGTGAACTTCATGCAAGGTTAGGCTGGAGCTGCCGGAAATGTTAATGAGGATGCCTTGCGCGCCCTGAATCGAATTGTCCTCGAGTAGAGGGCTGGAGATGGCACGGTTGGCGGCATCGATGGCGCGATTTGTGCCGGTGGCGATGGCGGTGCCCATCACCGCGTAGCCTTGGCCGTGCATGATGGCTTTTACGTCGGCGAAGTCGCGATTGATGATGCCGGGGACGGTGATGATGTCGGAGATGCCTTGAACGGCTTGGCGAAGAATGTCGTCGGCGATGCGGAATGCGTCGAAGAAACTGGTGCCGCGCTCGACGGTGTCCATCAAGCGCTCGTTGGGAATCACGATGACGGTATCGACGCAACCGATTAGTTCTTGCAAAGCTTGTTCGGCTTGGAGCATGCGGCGTTTGCCTTCGAACGCGAAGGGCTTGGTGACGACGGCGACGCTAAGCGCGCCGAGCTCGCTGGCTAGCGAAGCCACTACGGGCGCGGCGCCGCTGCCGGTGCCTCCGCCGAGACCGGAGGTGATGAAAATCATGTCCGAGCCTTCGAGAGCTTCGATGATTTTGTCGGTGTCTTCGAGCGCGGCTTTGCGGCCGACTTCAGGATTTGCGCCCGCGCCGAGTCCTTTCGTCAACTTTGCGCCAAGCTGAAGTTTCGTCGGCGCCTGCGAAAGCTTGAGCGCTTGCAAGTCCGTGTTAGCGGTAATGAACTCGACGCCCTCGACTTTGGCGCGGATCATGCGGTTGATGGCATTGCATCCGCCGCCCCCCACACCGATAACTTTAATCTTCGCTGGCTGCAGCTCTTCGCTGAAGCTCATACGAATTCCTGTGTCTTTTGCGGTCATACGTCCCTCAGCCTTCTCCAAATTCGCGGCGCTGCGCTCGGGAGGGGTCACGACGCACCTGCGAACATGGACTTCAATTTGGATACAAAATTTCCGGCGCGCTGCGGTGCGTTGCGTCGCGTTTTCGCGCCGTACATCACCAAACCAACGACCGTTGCATATTCCGGCTGGGCCACCTGTTCGGGCAGATCAGCCAAACCTTTGGGCTCCGCAATGCGGACGGGGAGGTGGAAGGACTGCTCGGCGAGATCGATCAGTCCATTGAGACGGGCACCACCTCCCGCGAGAATAAATCCGGCGGGGATTTGTCCGTCGAGGCCGGCGCGCTGAAGATCGTCGCGGATGAGCGCGAGGAGCTCCATGGCGCGCGGCTCGATGATGTCTGTGAGCATGCGAGCGAAGATGGTGCGCGGCGGGCGGTCGCCTACGCTGGCAATTTCGATGGAAGTGTCTTCGAGTAAAAGCGAAGACGCTGCCCAGCCGTGGCGGCGCTTGATTTTTTCGGCTTCGGGGATCGGTGTGCGGAGGCCGACGGCGAGGTCGTTTGTGAAATGGTCGCCGCCTACGGGAACGGCACCGGTATGACGAACAACGCCGCCGCCATAGACGATTAGTTCTGTGGTGCCGCCGCCAATATCGAGCAGGCAGCAGCCGAGGTCGCGCTCGTCCTGGGTGAGGCAGGATTCCGCCGAAGCGAGCGGCTCGAGGACGGTGTCGCTGACCAAAATTCCGGCGCGGTTTGCCGCGGTGACAAGATTTTGTGTAGCGGCGATGGAAGAAGTGACAAGGTGAACGTTGGCTTCGAGGCGCTGGCCGACCATTCCAATGGCGTCGCGAATTCCATCTTGCGCGTCGACCATGAATTCATGAGGGAGCACGTGGAGGACTTCGCGATCCTCGGGAAGCGTGATGTTGCGGGCGGCGTCGACGGCGCGGCGGACGTCGTCGCGTTCGATATCTCGCGCGCGATTGCCCAGTGTGAGGCCGCCGCGGCTGTTCACACCGCGGACGTGGCTGCCAGCAACGCCGATCACTGCGGATTCAACGGGAACGTTGGCGACGCCTTCGGCTTCTTCCACGGCTCTGCGGATGGAGCTCACAGTAGAATCGAGATTGACGATGAGGCCTTTGCGCAGGCCTTTGGATTCCGCCGCGCCGAGCGCGAGAAACTTCACTTGTTCTTCGTCAATCTCCGCGATCAGCGCGCACGTTTTTGTGCTGCCGACGTCCAGCCCTATGATGTACCGATCTTTTTTTGACAAGCCGCCGCCCCCGCTTTGGTTCTCTTAATTTTTCAGCTTCGCGGAGTTCGTATTGCTATCCGCGTTTACGACTACCTGCCTTGCATATTGCAAATCGATGGACTGCACGTGGCCGGCGTTGGCCTGCCACTGCGCGAAATTCTCGACGAGCATTCGATATTTTTGGGTGAAATCACTGTTGCCGAAGTGAATGGTTACGGCTTGCGCATCGGTTGCGGAGGCCAAGCCAGTCATGACCACGCGAAGGTCTTTTGCGTTGGAAAGATCGACTTCGCTGACGCGGTCTGATGATTCGGGGCGCACCACATCAGCATCTCTTAGAAATTCTTGATAGGTCTGCATACGTTTCTCGCGCTCTTCGCGCGGCATGCTTTCGGGGAGGCCGGCGACGATGGGGAAATGCAGGTCTTCGCCTTCGGGGCGGTCGAGAATTACGCCGTGCGCATCGATCAGGGCGAGTTCGCTGCTATTGCGCAAAAACGCGATGGGAGTGCGTTCCGTTAGTTCCACGCGGATGCGATTGGGCAAAATGCGTTGCACGCTGGCGGATTCGACCCAGGGCAATTCTTCGAGCTGGGCGCGGCGCGCATCAAGAGGAATGCGGAGCACGCTGCGGTTTCGATCGCGTGCGAAGGGTTGCAGAACAGCTTCGCGGCTTACGATGTGATTTCCCAAGAGTTCAATCTGATCGGATTTCAGAAGAAGAACTTGCGGCGAATAGAGCAAGAAGCGGCTAGCGCCGATGGCACACGTGATGCCAGTTGCGCCGACGACGGTCCATACCAAAACGCGCCGATAGAATGTCCAGCTTCGACCGCCAAATTTTTTGCGGCGAATTTCGAGAGGCTTTTGGCGGCGCAGGTAGCGCGGTTCTTCGTCGGCGAGCAGCTCCGGGCGGTAAGGCTCGGCGGCCGCCGCGGCGTTGCCCCGTTGCATGGCTTTTACGCGTTCCAAACGACCACCTCGTGCTCGAGAATGACACCAAAGGATTTATTGACGCGCTCGCGCACGTCGGCGATTAGGGCCAGCATGTCTTTCGCGGAAGCTTTGCCTGCGTTTACAAAAAAATTGGCGTGGCGGTCGCTGACGCGGGCGTCGCCCATGCTGAAGCCTTTGAGGCCCAGATCATCAATCATGCGTCCGGCGGAAGCGCCTGGAGGGTTTTTGAAGATGCAACCGGCGCTCTTCTGCCCAAGCGGCTGGCTTGCGCGGCGCTTTTCGTTGCAGATACGAATCCCTTTGAGAATTTCGCGATACGGTTTGGAGGGTAATTCCAGCTTCACTGCGAGCATCATATCATCAGGCGCAAAAGATGTGTGCCGGTATTCAAAAGAAATTTGATCGCCTTCGAGGGTTTCAAGTTTTCGGGCGGCGGCGCGATAAAGCTTGACCTGGCGGACGTAGCTGCCGATTTGCATGCCGTAGGCGCCAGCGTTCATGCGGAGGGCGCCACCGATCGTGCCGGGTACGCCGATAAGACCTTCCATACCGCCGAGGTCGTTTTTGGCGCAGAAAGTTACTGTACGGCCGAGGTCGGCGGCTGCGTCAACCTGGGCAAAATTGCCTTCGAGGACGATATCGGGTGTCGGAGAGACGAGTTGCAGTATGACCCAGGGGAGTTCGCCGTCGCCTACGAGCAAGTTTGAGCCGCCGCCGAGAAACTGGTGAGGCACGCCTTGGGCGTCGAGAAGACTTAGAAGGTCCGGGATCGCGTCGTGCTTCTCAATACCTAGCAGGTCGGTCGTGCCACCGATTCCCAAGGAGGTGAGTCCGGCCAAGGAAGTTCCCGGCTTGAGATGCACGCCGAGCTCCGGCAGAGCTGCGACGATTTTGGGGTTTTCAATGCGCATGAGAAATGGGATTCTCGGTCCCCAGGAGGACCATCAGTTCACTGCTTGCGCGGCTGATGTTGCCGGCGCCGATGGTCATGATCGCGTCGCCAGCTCGGGCTTCGCGGAGGAGGAATTCGATGCCATCCTGCATGGAGCGGAAATAGTGGACGTTCTTGTGTCCAGCTTCGCGAATAGCGTTAGCGAGTGCTTCGCTGGTGATGCCAGGGATCGGCGCTTCGCTCGCCGCGTAAATGTCTGTTAGGACCAGTATGTCAGCATCATTGAAAGCCCGGCTGAATTCATCCCACAGGTGCTGGGTGCGCGAGAATCGGTGAGGCTGGAACAGGACAAGGGTTCGGTTGAACTTGCAGACGCGCGCGGCTTCGAGGGTGACGCGAATTTCGACGGGGTGATGGCCGTAGTCGTCGATGACGGCGATGTCGTTCACGATGCCCTTGATATCGAAGCGGCGGCCGACGCCGGTAAATTTCGCGAGGCCCTCGCGGATCAGATCGCTCGGGACATTCAGATAGAGCGCAACAGCGGCAGCGGCGGCGGCGTTGCGGACGTTGTGGATGCCCGGCGGATGCAACAGGTGGAACACGCCGAGGTCTTCGCCTCTGAACGTCAGCCGAAACTCGCTGTTCAATCCTTCCAGTTTCACGTCGCTGATGACCAGGTCAGCCTGGCTGGAAGTGCCGTAGGTGATGACGGGGCGCTTTACATCGGGAAGGATGGCTTGCACGTTTGGCTCGTCCAGGCAAAGGATCGCGGCGCCGTAGAAGGGGACGCGATTCACGAACTGAACGAAGGCGCCTTGAATGTCGGCGAGCGAAGTGTATTGATCGAGGTGCTCGCGATCGATGGTGGTGACGACGGCTACCACCGGCGCGAGCATCAAGAAGCTACGATCACTTTCGTCGGCTTCGACGACGAAGTATTCGCCCTTGCCGAGCCGCGCGGTGGTGCCCGCCTGGTTCACCCGGCCACCAATCACAAAGGTGGGATCCAAGTGCCCGGCCGCTAAAATTGAGGCCACCATCGAGGTCGTGGTGGTCTTGCCGTGGGCACCGGCTACAGCGATGCCGTATTTCAGACGCATGAGCTCGGCGAGCATTTCCGCGCGCGGGATTACGGGGATTTTTTTCTTGTGCGCTTCCACAACTTCAGGATTGTCCTGTCGGATGGCAGAAGAGGTGACCACTACGTGCGCGCCCTGGACGTTGATGGCTTTGTGGCCTTCGTGGATCGTCGCGCCCAGATTTTGCAAACGCTCGGTGATGTTTGAAGGTTTGGTGTCCGAGCCCGAGACCGAATAGCCCAACGTGAGCAGGACTTCGGCGATGCCGCTCATGCCGATGCCACCGATGCCTACCAAGTGGATGCGCTGAAAATTGCGGAACGAGACCATCATGGATTTGCCCTCTGGCGATTTCCTTGCACGTTGGCGGCCTCTTCAATGAGGTTGACGATGTCGCGGGTAGCGTTGGGCCGGGCAAGCGATCGCGCTGCCTTCGACTGCTTTTCAATTTGTTCGGGCCGGTCGATGAGCGAGAAAATCTCGCTGGTCAGGCGTTTCGCTGTGAGCTCGTTTTCTGAGATGAGCCGGCCCGCGCCCGACTTGGTCATTTCTTGCGCGTTGCGTAATTGATGGCTATCCGTGGCGGCGCCGAAGGGGATGAAGATGGCAGCGCGGCCCGCGGCTGCGATTTCCGCTGCGGTGATGGCTCCTGCTCGGCATACGATCACATCTGCCCAGGCAAAGCGCTCGGCCATATTCGTGAGGAAGGGTACGACCTCCGCGTTGATCTCGCGCCGCGCATACGCGGTGCGCACCGCATTATAATCGCGTTCGCCGGTTTGATGCACGATGGACAGGTCATTTTTTCGAGCGGCCAGGAGGTCCATGGCGTCAACGAAAGTGCGATTGATAGGTAGCGCGCCTTGGCTTCCGCCGGTTATCAGAAGGCGAAACGGTTTTTCAAGCTGTCGAGACTCGATCGAGAAAAACTCTGGCCGGACGGGGCAGCCAGTTACGACGGCCTTTTTTCCCCAGGTCTGCGCAGAAATTTCATAGCCTACTGCGATACGTTTCGAAAGCTTCGCAAGGAGCTTGTTGGTCAGGCCCGGCTCCGCGTTTGGTTCGAAAATTATGTTGGGCACGCCGTTGAACCATGTCGTCAGCATCATTGGGCCGGCGGCATAGCCGCCTACGCCAAACGCTGCGACTGGTTTGTGCTTACGCAGCACACGGCGCGCGTCAATCATCGCGGGCGCGAGCATGGCGAGATTTCTCGCGAGTGCGGCGCCGCCCTTTCCTTTTAGGCCGGCTACGCGTAACGTCTCCAGCGGCAGATCCGCTTGAGGTACTAGCTTCATTTCGATTCCTCGCTCTGTTCCAACTAACACGACTTCTCTTTCTTTGTCGCGCAACAGCCATTCCTGGGCAATGGCGATGGCTGGGATTACGTGGCCGCCTGTGCCTCCGCCGGCGATTAGGAGTTTCATGGCCGGGGCCTGGGCGCGCGGGCGGGGCAAGCCCCGCCCCTACAAGGACGGGCACGGCGTGCCGTGCCCCTACGGCCGAAATGCGTTCGCGCCTCGATCTGACGGCTCATGTTTCTGTGGCCTGTTGGCTGATGTTGAGAAGAACTCCTGTGGCTAGCAGCATCACTAGCAAACTGGAACCGCCGTAGCTTACGAACGGTAGCGGGATGCCTTTTGTGGGCACCATGCCGAGCACCACGGCAAAGTTGATTAGGGCTTGGCTGAGGACCAGGGCTGTGATTCCCAGCGCTAGAAGACGCCCGAAGCCATCGGGAGCAGCGAACGCAGCACGCAGGCCACGCCATGCGTAGGCCAAAAACAAGCCGATGACCAGCATCGCGCCGATGTAGCCAAGCTCTTCGCAAATTACCGCGTAAATAAAATCGGTATGCGCTTCCGGCAGGTAGAAGAGTTTTTGTTTGCTCTCCATCAAACCGACGCCGGTGAATCCGCCGGAGCCAACGGCGATGAGGGATTGCATCAATTGAAAGCCCGCACCTTGCGGATCTGAATCGGGGTGGAGAAAGGAGATCAGGCGAGCATTACGGTAGGCAACGTGCGTGATCAGAAGATAGAGGACTGGCAAGGACGTGGCGAATCCCGCAGCGATCCATTTCCAGGAGAGTCCGGCGGCAAAAAGAATCGTTGTAGCTACCAGAACAATATCCAGGGCGGTGCCCAGGTCAGGCTGCGCCAAAATTAAACATACGCAGATCAGGACCGGACCAGCGGCGGGGAGTATCGTCTGAAGAAAGTCCCGTTTGCAAAATTCCATGGCGGCTTTGTTGCGCCGCTTTTGGTCGAGAAACCACGCGAGATAGAGGATCACCGCCAGCTTCGCCAGTTCGGACGGCTGAATCCCAATGGGGCCGTAACGAATCCAGCGATGCGTGGCGTGCGCTTTGTCCAGAAAAAAGGCTCCGACGAGAAGCAGGAGGACAACACAGACGGCGGTATAGACCACGGCAGGTTCGCGCAATTTCCGGTAGTCCATGCGCATCAATGCGAACATTCCCACGAGTCCGAGGATTAGCCAGAGAATTTGGCGTACCAGGAAAAAATATCCGTGGCCGTATTGGTTTTCAGCCGTAACGGCCGACGCGCTAAAGATCATGACCGCGCCCAGCAGGCAGAGCGCGACCGTCACACCAAATAACCAGCGATCCATTTCGAGTCGTCTCGGCACTGTCGTTCACCTTTTTCCGGAAGTCGCTCCAGCGGCTTGCTTTTCGAGTTGCTTTACCAAATCCTTGAAGACGCGGCCCCGCTGTTCGTAATTTTGAAATTGGTCAAAACTGGCGCAGGCGGGAGCGAGGAGCACGACGTCGCCGCGTTGCGCCGCGTGTGAAGCGGTTTCGACGGCGCGTTCGAGCGTTTCTGCACGGTCTAGCGCAACGCTTCCTGAAATTTGCTTTTCTATTTTTTCGGCTGCAGAACCGATCAGCAGGGCGAGGATCGCTTTGTCCCGCAGCGGTTTTTGTAGCGGCGTATAGTCGCTTCCTTTATCTTTTCCGCCAAGAATGACCAGGATGCGTCCGGGGAATGCGTCGAGAGCTTTGAGAGTGGCGTCTACGTTGGTCGCTTTCGAATCGTTGTAGTAGCGCACGCCTGCGACTTCTGCCACGAATTCTAGCCGGTGCTCGACTCCCGCGAAAGTTCGGACACCTTTTGCAATCGCTGTCGCTGATGTGCCCGCGAGCCGCGCAGCTGCGGCTGCGGCCAGCACGTTTTCCACGTTGTGCCCACCAGCCAGCGGAATATCTTCGAGCTTGAGAAGAGTTTCTTCGGCGCCGTCCTGACGAAACACGATTTCTTCTCCGCGAACACAGGCGCCCTGCGCGACGCGCTGTTTCCTGCTGAACCAGTAGACGCGCGGAAGAGACGGCGCATAAGGCGTGGTCGCCGCATCGTCAGCGTTTAATATCGCAGCATCCTCGCCAGTTTGATTTTCAAAAAGACGCGCTTTCGCGGCGCCATACGCTTCGAAAGTGTGATGACGGTCAAGATGATCAGGCGTCAGATTCAGAAAAACGCTAATGTTGGGCCGAAACGTGTCGATGAGCTCGAGCTGAAAGCTGCTGAGCTCAACAACGGTGCAAGTATCGTCTGTCATCGCGTCCACACAACCGATGAGCGGCGTCCCGATATTTCCTGCGAGAATCGTCTGCATTCCAGCCGTCTTCAAAATGTGTTCGACGAGCGATGTTGTCGTCGTTTTGCCATTCGAGCCCGTGATTCCGATTAAGCGGCCCTTCATAAACCTATAGGCCAGCTCGATTTCGCTCCAAATCGTTACGCCTTTGGCTCGCGCCGTTTGCAAATGCGCGGCATCCGCCGGTACGCCCGGGCTCGGAATTATCAAATCTTGGTCTAGGAACATTTCCTCTCGATGGCTACCAAGACCGAGCGCCACTCCCGCGTCTTTTAGTTTGGCAATTGCCTCGCCGATCTCGCTCTCGGTTCGGGCGTCGGTCGCCGTCACGCACGCGCCCCGAGCCGCACAGAAGAGCGACGTGGCCACGCCCGTTCTCGCCAGCCCCACGACCAGCACGCGCTTCGCTCGTAAATCGATTCCACCGGGCATTGTTCTTTGTCAGTTCCACTCGACTTCAAATGCCGTGTTACCTCAACTTCAACGTCGTCAGCGCAAACAGCGCAAACACAAGCGCGGCAATCCAAAACCGCACGATAACTTTCGATTCGCTCCACCCCAGCAATTCAAAATGATGGTGAATAGGCGCCATGCGGAATATGCGCTTCCCGCGCAGTTTGAACGAACCGACCTGCAAGATCACCGAGAGCGCTTCGATCACAAAGATCCCGCCGACAAAAAACAAGAGAATCTCTTGCTTGATGATGACCGCTATCGTGCCCAGAGCTCCGCCCAGCGAGAGCGAGCCGACATCGCCCATAAAAATTTCCGCGGGGTGCGCGTTGTACCATAGAAAACCGAGCGACGCGCCCACCAGCGCGCCGCAAAAAACGGTTAGTTCTCCAACGCGCGGGATGTACTGAATTTCGAGATACGTGGCCCAGCGCGAGTTGCTGCTGACGTAGGTCAGCACAGTGAGCGCGCCCGCGGCGATGACGGTACAGCCGATGGCCAAACCGTCCAGGCCATCCGTCAAATTCACCGCATTGGATGAACCGACAATGACCACGCAAACGAAAGCCAAAAACGGAAGAAACGCCAGTGGCCACAGGTGCGGCGAATTCATCAAGGAATGGAAGACCAGATCGGGATGCAGACGCTTGAGGAACGGAATCATGAGCTGCGTGGAGTACGCGTAATGGGTGACAAGAACGAGCAGCGAAATCCCGACGATGGTGCTCACCAGCACCTGAAAATAAATTTTCTTTTTTGCGGTCAGGCCGAGGTTTCGCTGTTTGGAAACTTTTGCGTAGTCGTCAATAAAACCGATGATGGCAAATCCAATGAGGGCGAACAGCGCAAGCAAAATAAAGGGATTGGTGAGATCGGCCCAGAGCAGTGTGGGCACAGCCGTCGAAAGAACGATCAGGACGCCGCCCATCGTGGGCGTCCCAGCTTTTTTTTGATGCTCCTGGGGGCCTTCCTCGCGGATATATTGGCCAATCTGCAGTTCGCGCAAACGGCGAATGAGCCAGGGGCCGAACACTAAGCCGAGAAACATCGCTGTCAAGCTCGCGTACACCGTTCGAACGGTGATGTAGCGAAAGACGTTTAGCGGGCTGAAATAACGCTGCAGAACGTGATAGAGCAGGTAGTAAAGCATTTAGTGCCGTACCTCCTGCCGCGGAATCTCGCCGGGGGCCGCGTATCGCGTCAGCAGCGCTTCGACGATGCGTTCCATCTTCACCCCGCGCGAACCTTTTACCAGCAATACGTCGCCCGCCGTGATGAATTCCTCCAAAAATTTCGCGGCACCTTCCGAGGACGAAAAAAATCTTGTTTGCGCTCGCGGAACTCCCGCTGATGCCGCACCTTCCAAGATCTCTTCCGCGTCACCTTCGACCCCGATGATCCAATCAACTTTACCGGTCTTCGCCGCAAATACACCTGCCTCGAAATGCAGAGCTGGAGAGGCCGCACCGAGCTCCCGCATTTCGCCTGCGGCAAGAATCCGTCGCTGAAAATTTGGTGTAGCAGCCAGCACTGCGACCATGGCATGCAACGCGGCTGGGCTCGAGTTGTAGCTATCATTGATCAGCGCCGCTCCATTTGAAAAGCGTAGCAACTCACCGCGCATCGCCGGTACGCGCAATGCTCGAAAAACGCTTTGCGCCTCCGCAGCGCCGATGTTCCAGACGCTCGCCGCAGCGAGCGCGGCAAGCGCGTTGTAAATCGCGTGACGCCCGGGCACGGGAAGTTCCAGCCGAACGCGGCCTTCGGGGCTTACATAGTCAAACGCCGAGCCCAGCGCACCGCGATCTTCGATCGCTGTCGCCGAGAAAAACGCTGGCGCATCGATTCCGTACGTCAGCACGCGCCCGGGTGCAAATGCTCCGAAAGCCGCGACGCGCGGATCGTCCGCGTTCAGCACAGCAGTCGATTCGTGTCCATTTAATCCTTCGATGAGCTCTCGCTTTGCCAGCGCAATTTCATCCACCGACGAAAAAAATTCCAGATGCGCGGGGGCTACGCGCGTCACCACACCAACGTCAGGGCGCGCGATCGCCGCGAGACGCGCCAACTCCCCGCGCCGCGACATGCCCATCTCGAGCACGGCCGCTTGATGCGTTTCATCCAAACGAAAAAGCGTCAGCGGCAGTCCGTATTCGTTGTTAAAATTTCCTTCCGATTTCAGGACCCGCAGCTTCGCGCCCAGCAGTGCCGCCAGGATCTCTTTCGTTGTGGTCTTGCCCACGGAGCCTGTGACGCCGGCAATTTTGCCGCCCCAGGCTTCGCGCACCGCGCGGGCCAGTTGCTTGAGCGCTTCGAAAGTGTCGCCCACGACGATGCAGCGATTCCGGATGGCATCGCCATAGCGGCTGGCTTGCGGCTCCGCCACCAGCGCAGCGATGGCTCCGCGACCCAGCGCACTCGCCACGTGATCGTGTCCATCATGACGCGGTCCGTGGACGGCAACGAACAGTTCTCCTGCACGTACCGTGCGAGAATCAATCGAGACGCCGGCCACCCGGGCCACGGGGTCGAGTCCCGCTCCCGCCCTAACACCCAGTGCGCCAGCCACCTGTGCAATCGTCCACCGCATAAATGCCTCAAGGGGTTTGCTTTACGCAGATACCCCGTGTATCGGTTTGTTTTCACCGTATTTGAGGGCTCCTCCTTTCGCGAGTTAACATCTGTCTCGCGCGCCCTCGCCACACTTTCTAGTTAACCTAGACAAGCGCGCTACGTGCCAAACTTTGAGCCGTTTTTTGGCTCATCGTTGCCAATTTCCGTCTGGGCTTCGGTATAACCTCGTTCCCGCAAAGCGCGGCGCGCCATGTCGCGGTCGTCAAATTCCAGCGTGTGGTCCGCGAGAATCTGGTAATTCTCGTGGCCTTTGCCTGCGAGCAAGATAATGTCGCCGGTACGCGCTTCGTCCATTGCTAGGCCGATGGCCTTTTCGCGGTCTGGTTCGATCAGATATTTTCCTGGTGTTTTTTGCAGCCCTACGATGATGTCGCTAATGATTTTCAGCGGATCCTCAGTGCGCGGATTGTCGCTCGACAGAATCGTCAGGTCGCTCAGCCGGCCCGTCACTTCTCCCATCACCGGCCTCTTGGTGCGGTCTTTCCCGCCCCCGCATCCGAAGAGCGTGATGATGCGGCCTTTGGGATTTAGCTCCCGCGCTGTGCGAATGAGATTTTCCAGCGCGTCGTCCGTGTGTGCGTAGTCGACAACCACAAAATACGGTTGGCCGAGATCGATGCGCTGGAAGCGCCCGGAAACGCTTTCGAGACTGCGAATCCCAGCTTCGATAATTTCGTTTGAAAGACCCAGCGCTTGCGCCGCTCCAATGGCCGCGAGGATGTTGTAAACATTGATTCGGCCAACTAGTGGCGATGCAACTTGCACTTTGCCATTGGGCGTTTGCGCCGCGAAGGCCAAGCCATTAAACGTCAATTGAAATTTTTTTGTTGTGATGTCGGCACCGTTTTCGAGGCCGTAGGTCACAGTTTTCTTCGCTAGACCGGTCAGGCGCCTGCCGTATTCGTCGTCCGAGTTGATCACGGCGACTTCCGGCGCGCCAGCTCCCGTGCCTTCGAACAATTTTTTCTTGGCGGCGAAATAATCATCGAACGTTTTGTGATAATCCATGTGCTCGCGCGTCAGGTTAGTAAAAACGGCGGCAGCAAAATGGCAACCCCACAATCGGTCCATAGCTAGCGAGTGCGAACTAGCTTCCAGGACGCCAAACTTCCCACCCGCATCGCGAATCTCGCCAAGAAATCCCTGCAGATCAACCGATTCCGGCGTGGTGTTCGGCGAGGGATATTCGCCGAGCGGCGTGTGATAGGCGATCGTTCCGAAAAGACCGGTTTTCGCACCGGAAGCTTTTACGATCGCATCGATAAGCGAAGTCGTCGTAGTCTTTCCGTTCGTACCAGTGACCGCCACGAGTTGCAAGGCCTCGGCCGGGTGCCCGAAAAAGTTCGCCGCCGTGACAGCAAGCGCCTTACGGGCCTCGCGCATTTGAATCCATACCACGCTCGACGGAATGGCCGCTGGCGCGCTCTCTTCGCTGGCGATCGCTGCCGCGCCACGCGAAACCGCATCTCGAATGAACTCATTTCCGTCGGCTTTCGCGCCATGCAGAGCAAAAAAAAGCGCACGCGGCTGCACCTTGCGGGAGTCGCACGCAACTTGGCGAATTTCCAGATCCTGCGCGGACTCAGAAACGCTGGCTTCGGTACCCTGCAGCAAGTCGCGCAGCTTCACACTTCGAGGGGAGACGCGTCTCGCCGATGAATTTTCCTGCCGTTCATCGGCGTGGTTCGTTTTGGGGTTGCTGGTGTCTTCTAGTTGGCTCAATCCAGTTCTCATCCTAATTCCTGACTCCTGGGCGCAGCTTCGATTTCTTCTCGAGCGGTGTCCCGAACTGCACGGTGATTTTCGCGCCGTGTCTTACCTTTGCTCCCGCCGCAGGCGATTGTTCCGTAGCAAGATTGCTTCCAACCAGCACCGGGTCGAGTCCGAGCCTTAACGCCACATCCGCTACGTCACGCACAGTTTTTCCACTAAAGTCGGGCACTTCGATATCTCCTCCTTGATCCACGGCTACCGTCAAAACCTGCTTGACGGAACCAGACTTTGTCATTTGAGATGCCGATGGCGGCGGGTCGGGCTGGCCAGAAAAATCAACGGACGAGAAATCCTCGAGCGCGCTTGGATCTTCGGTTGCTTGCTTCATATAAGCCGTTTGGATGAGTTTTGGATTCAGCGGAACATCACGCGGCACATCCAGATACGCCAAAACTTGTTCGGCTATGCGTTTGAACACTGGGGCAGCCACTTGCCCGCCTTCGTGCAAGCCGACGGGAGAATCCAGCGACACAAGAATGGTCACCGCCGGATTGTTGATGGGCGCAAATCCCGTGAAGGAAGCGATGTACTGCGTAGGCGAATAGCGTCCCGTCGCCGGATCGATTTTTTGCGCCGTCCCCGTTTTGCCCGCTGAGGTCCATCCATCGAGATGGGCCGCAGGCCCCGTGCCGCCGAGCAATACCACGCCTTCCATCAGCTGTCGCAGCGTCGCGGCAGTTTCTGGACGAATAACGCGCTTGGGATCTGCAGGCGCCATAGCTTCTTCGGGCGGCAATACCTTTTCGCCGCGCCGCAATTCGGCGACAATCTGTGGCTTATAAAGCAGCCCACCATTGGCAATTGCAGAAACCGCAGTGGTGAGCTGCAGCGGCGTGATGCCAATTTCCTGGCCCATCGAGATGGAGCCGACTGAAATCGGCTTCCAGTCTTCGAGCCTTGCCAACCTCCCGCGGCTTTCATTGGGCAACTCGACGCCGGTAATAGTGCCAAAACCAAAAGCGCGAATGTATTCGTAGAATTTCGGGGCGCCGAGCCGCAGCGCAATCTTGATGGCGCCGACGTCGCTCGATTTCGCAAGAATATTTGAAACCGTCAGCAGGCCAAATGGTTTGTGATCGCGGATACGGTGGCCGGAGATGTACACGGCGCCGTTCTCGCAATCGAATACTTCGTCGGGACGCGTAATGTTCTGATCAAACGCCGCGGCCAGCGTGATCAACTTGAACGTCGATCCCGGCTCGTAAATCGCGCTGACTGCGCGATTCATCCAGTTTTCCGAGGGCGCGTCGCCCGCTTTGTTGGGATTGAACTTCGGCCAATTCGCCAGCGCCAGAATCTCGCCGGTGTTGGGGTTCATTACGATGACTGTGCCCGCCAGCGCGCGTGTCTTGGCAATCGCAGCAGCAAGTTCCCGCTCGGCGGTGTATTGAATCTTTTCATCGAGGGTCAGTACAACGCTCAGCGGACGTTCACGGCGCGCTTGTCCGCCGTCAAACCAGCGCTGCTTCGCATCAGCCATCACAACGATCCGTTCGCTCTTGCCGCGAATCTCGCTTTCCAGCTCTCGCTCGATACCGCTCAACCCTTTCTCATCAACGTCCACAAAACCCAATACGTGCGCCGCGAGATCGCGCTTCGGATAAAAGCGCTGGTTTTCTTTTTGGAGGTAAATGCCTTTCAGGTTCAACTTGCTAATCGCATCGGCTTTTTCGGGAGGCAGCTTTCGTGCAATCCACGCAAACGACCGCGAGGATTCGAATCGCGCCTCAATCTCCTCCTGGGGCTTATTGATCACTCCCGAAAGCAGCCGCGCGGCAAGATTCTCATCTGCAATTTCCGAAGGCACGGCAAATGCGGAATCCACTTGAACGCTCATCGCCAGAGGCTGTCCGTTGCGATCGTAAATCGCGCCGCGTTCGGGAGTTATTTCGAAGGTGCGCTGCTGCTGGCGCAGTGCACGCGAAAGATAGTCGCTATGCCGAAAAAGCTGAAGGTAAGTGAGCCTGCCGAAAACCGCGCCCATCCACAAGATGGCCACGCCGGCGATAATGAGCAAACGGACGTGGACGCGGTCTTGTTGCATCGTGAACTCAGGTCGGCAAACACTCCGATTTGAAGTTGAAACGAACTAGAAATTTTTCGTGTTGGAAAGCAGCGCCGATCGCGGGAATCACGGAGCCCGGTTCGGTCTCACGTACCGCGCGGCGGCCACTTCCGCGCCGTCGGGCGCTTCGTACTCTTGCACGTTCGTCGGCAGAGGTTCGGTCAGACCGAGTCTGCGGCGCGCGATCACATCGATGCGCATGGGATTTCGCAACCCAGCGATCTCCAGCTTGAGCTCCGAATTCAAAGCCGCGGCCTTCACCTGCTGGCCGCGCAGATCTTCGAGTTGGAAACTCAAGTCGATGCAGCGAAAATGTTGGAAGATGTAGAGCATGAAAAATGCCGCTACCACGCCTCCCAGCGCGACCGTCCGCCACAAATTCCGCATCTTCGCGGGCTCGACGTTGCGCACTAGCCGCGAATTATCAATTCTCTTGACGGTGTGAAACTCCGCCGTTACCGCTTTCTTTCTCTTGCGCACCATAACTACACTCTTTCTGCACACCGCAGTTTCGCGCTTCGCGAACGCGGGTTTCTCGCCTTCTCTTCTTCGGTCGGCTGGATAACGTGCCGGGTGAGCACCTGGAGCGTCCTCTGACGCTCTTCCTCTTGAAACGCGTGCTTCACGATGCGGTCTTCGCCTGAGTGGTAGCTAAGCACCACCAGGCGGCCGCCGGAATTTAATGCAGCAGGGGTCCGTGAAAGAAACTGCCCGAGTTCCTCCATCTCTCGATTCACCGCGATCCGCAGCGCCAGAAACGTTTTTGTTGCGGGATGCAGTCTCTGCCTTCCCCATTGCTTACGGGCCCCTGCTACAGTCGTTGCCAAGTGCGCGGTATCCCGTACGGGCCTTGCCCGCACGATCGCCTTGGCGATCCTTCTGGAATCGTGCTCATCCGCTTCGCGGTAGAGCAGGTCGGCTATCTCTCGTTCCGACCACCGATTCACAATTTCGTCTGCCGTCAATTCATCGGCAGTATTCATTCTCATATCCAAGGCGGCCGCCTCGCGAAACGAAAATCCCCGTTCTCCTTGATCAAGCTGCATGCTCGAAACTCCCAAGTCGGCCAAGACCCCGTCCACCTTCTGAATCCCCAACTCTTGTGCGGCCTCCACAATCTTCGAAAACGGCGACTGCACCACCGTCACTTTCGCCCCAAAGCTCTTCAACCGCTCCCGCGCCAGCTCTAACGCCTGTGCGTCCCGGTCCAGGCTGATCAATCTGCCGGAGGTTAGCCGCTCGGCGATTGCTTCCGAGTGCCCGCCGGCTCCCAGCGTGGCGTCTATGTACGTTCCTTCCGGCCTGATGCCCAGCCATTCCAGCACCTCGTTCAACATCACCGGCGTATGCGCCGCACTCAATCTGTTTAGCCCTTCGTATTGCTGCCCCGCCCCACTAAAAACTCGAAACTCGAAATTCGAAACTCGGTACTTCGTTAAATCCTTACTTCGTTACTTCTCAAATCCCCAGCGCCGTGTCATCCGCATCCGTGTACGGCTCGTTCTTCAACTTATCGAGGACGCGCGTATGGTTCATCACTTCCAGGTAGTTCAAAGCCCCAAATACGTCGACTTCCCCCATCGTTTGAGCGGCGTCTCGCAGAACGGCAGGTAAAAGCAGCCTTCCCTGCCCGTCCAACTCCGCCACTTGGCCGAAATAGCTGGTTCGCATCAAAAACTTGCGCTTCGCCACGTCTGTGCTTGGCAATTGCGCCAGCTTGTCTTCGATTTCCGACCAAACCTTCATGGGATAAATTCTTGCCGTTTCGCCCGTCGTACTTGTGATATAAAACTGGTTGCCGTACTCCTTGAGCTCGTCCAGAAACACTGAGGGAATCTTGAGACGCCCCTTCTCGTCGACTTTCGCCGGACAGTTTCCCCGCAGCTTCATATTCCCTATTCAATGGCTGGTTTTGGACGCCCGCATTGCTTACGTTCACGATTGCCCTCGAGAACGTCTGGATGGCCCCGGGAGAAGCTCTACTCTGTTCTACTACTAACCACTCTCTCCCACTTCTGGCCACATAATAGGCTGATTTAAGGCCTTGTCAAGAGAAAACACGCACTTTTTTCTAGAATTTTGCTTTTTTAATGGTTCAGCATTATGGAAATTTTCGCTACCACCCCTTGTGGTTTTTTCTTCCTCACACGTCTACCCTTCGTAGGTCGCTTCAGTAAGTTGATCTCCGATCCACGCCGCGAGTCGAGACGATTGAGAAAACGCCGCAGAACCCAATTCCCCAAAATACCTCCTGCTCCTTTCTTGCCACCGATTTTTTGTTGACAAGCTAAGGTATATCTTGGTAATATTTTTTATAGGAATTCCTCCGATCCAAGCGGTCGCACGATCGGTGTTTTCTTTTCCGGCTATTCTCAGTAGAGCCCATTTCGCGACTGCGGTCAGCTCCCGGCATGCTCTCTCCGCGAGCAAACTGCGAGCAAACAAACTCTTTGTTTTCTTATCCTTACAAATGCCTCGGCGCGCAGGATATGCACGTAAGCCCTTTAGATTTAATTAGTTGAGTCGCATTTTGCAGAAAGGGGAGGGGGTGTGTTTTTTAAAGGGGCAACCTATTCCTGGTCGCGAGCTTGGCTCGAAGGCTCGTTTCGTCTCGGTTGGCCGGAGCACCGGCGGCCGGACCCGTCACTGTCAACGCGACACCTCTATCTGCCCGGGCCTTCCCTTGGAAATGCGTTTGTGTTATCCTAACCTCGATTTGAATCTTGCGTCCTAGGAGCCTCCGACCATGGAATGGACAACCCCTCAGCACGAAGAGATCGACCTCAACTGCGAAATTAGCTCGTACGCCAACGCCGAGCTGTAGAACTTTGACCGCGCCCAGCGGTCATTTGCGGTTAGCGTGCTCGGATGCGCGTTAAAGTCCTCGGCTCCGCAGCCGGGGGCGGTTTCCCCCAATGGAATTGCTCATGTGCCCAGTGTATGGGTGTGCGCACAGGTACATTGAAGGCCATTCCCAGGACACAAACCCAAGCCGCAATCTCCCCCGATGGCTCGCGATGGTTCCTACTAAACGCATCACCCGACCTTAGGCAACAGATTCTCTCCTCTGCCGATCTTGTGCCTCCGGCGGGATCACGAAACACGCCAATCAACGCGGTGGTGCTGACCAGCGCCGACGTGGATGCCGTGATGGGGCTGCTACATTTGAGGGAATTCCAGCCTCTTCAGATCTTCTCGACGCTGGCCGTCCGGCGCATACTCACGGAAGAAAACAGCCTCTTCCGCGTGCTGGCGCGCTCCAATCCTCCCGTAAAATGGGAAACCCTGCCGCTCGATCGCCTGATGCCATTGATTCCGCCTTCGCCTGTGGACAAGAAGAGCGGTCTCTTTTGCAAAGCGGTCTCGCTCAACGGGAGCTTCCCGGATTACGTAAGCGAATCTCTGCGCAACAGCCTTTCTCCGGAAGAAGCCGTGATTGGCTTGACCTTTGTCTCCAAAGAAAAAAAACTCTTCTACGCTCCAAACCTGCCCGGAATTGGAGATCATTGGCAGCGTTGCGTGGAAGAAAGCGATCTCGCGATCCTCGATGGAACTTTTTGGAAGGACGACGAACTGAACTCTATCCGCAAAGGGAGCAAATCCGCGCGACAGATGGGACATTTGCCATTGTGGGGAGACCGGGGCCTGCTTCGGCAACCGTTTCGTGCGAGCAAAACCCGCCGCGTGCTGATTCACCTAAATAACACGAATCCAGTGTTGAATGATGAGAGTCCAGAATCCCGCATCGTTCGTGAAGCAGGCTGGGAAATCGCCTATGATGGAATGGAACTCGCAATATGAGCCAAGCCCAATCCATCGATGCGCACTTGCCGCTGCTTTCGGAAGCAGACTTCATCGCGGGATTTCACGCTATCGGCGAAGAGCGCTACCACCACAAGCATCCATTTCACACGTTGATGCACGAAGGAAAACTCACACGCGGCCAGCTTCAGGCTTGGGCCTTGAACCGCTATTACTATCAGAGCCGCATCCCTATTAAGGATGCTGCCATTCTCGCGCGCAGCGAAGATCCGGCATTCCGCCTGGCGTGGCGTAAGCGCATTCTGGACCACGATGGCGACGGCGTGAAGCCTGGCGGAATCGAAAAGTGGCTGCGGCTCGTCGAAGCCACTGGACTTTCTCGCGAACAGGCGCTGCAGGGCGAAGGAATTCTTCCTGCGACGCTCTACGCTGTTCAGGCCTACGTGGATTTTGTGTCCACTCGTTCCCATCTCGAAGCTGTCGCTTCTTCTCTCACGGAAATGTTTTCAAAAAAACTCATTACGCTGCGCATGGATCGATTACGCCACTACTATCCGTGGTTATCGAGCGGCCTCGACTATTTCACCGGCCGTCTCACCCAAGCTCCCGAAGACGCCGACTTCGCGCTCGCCTGGGTCGTCAAACACGCCAAATCGCGCGAACAACAAGAGCTTGCCCACGCCGCGCTGCGTGCAAAGTGCGACATTCTGTGGGCCCAGCTCGACGCTCTCTATTTCTCGTACGTAAATCCTGGCTGGCCGCCACCGGGCGCATTTCGCCCGAGTGCAGAGGCAGGTTCGCGATGAGCATCGATCTCACGAGCCATCCGCGGCTAGCCCCCGGCTGCCGAATGAACGAAAAGACCCAGCAACTGCGCACGTTGCTAATGCCGGAGCGCGCCCTGCGTCTAAACGGCCCAAGTCTCGAAATTGTCGAACGCTGCGACGGCAAACACACCGTTCAGCAAATCGTCACGGAATTACAGGTGCTCTATTCAAAAGCCGATCCGGCGAAAGTAGAACAAGACATCTTGGGTTACCTCGCCCTGCTACAAAAAGAACGCGCGCTCGATTTTGAGCCGTAACCCGTGGAGTGCGGGAGCTCTGCTCCCGCTTTCGCAATTTACACCGCACGCAACATGACTTCCACCGTCGCCAACCCGCTAGCCCTGATCGCCGAACTGACGCACCGCTGCCCGCTCCACTGCGTTTACTGCTCAAATCCCCTCGAGCTCACGCAACGTTCCACAGAGCTTTCCACTGACAACTGGGCACGCGTGTTCCAAGAAGCCGCCGCACTCGGCGTCCTGCAAGCCGATTTCACTGGCGGCGAACCTCTCACTCGCCCAGACATTCTCGACCTCATTCGTGCCGCGCGCGCCGCCGGACTCTACGTGAATCTCATCACCTCAGGTTTGCCTCTCGACGAATCGCGCCTGGAAGCTCTCGTTGCAGCCGGCCTCGATCACTTTCAATTGAGCTTCCAAGGGGCACGCGAAGAAATCTCGCAAGAAATCTCTGGCACAAAAGCCTACCCACAAAAACTCCGCGTCCTCGAGTGGCTCAAACGTCATCGCCTCGCTGTCACGCTCAACTTCGTCATTCACCGCCGAAACATCGAGCAACTCCCCGAAATGCTGGCTCTCGCCGAAACCTCCAGCGCGAGCCGCGTCGAGTTCGCCAACGTGCAATATTACGGCTGGGCTTTCGCCAACCGTGATTCTCTTCTTCCCACGCGCGAGCAGCTCACGCAATCCATCGATTTCCTGAAAAAATCGCAAGAGCGCCTGGCAGGAAAAATCAAAGTAGAATACGTTGTTCCCGATTACTACGCGAAATATCCGAAGCCTTGCATGGGCGGTTGGGGCCGCAAATTAATGCTCATCACGCCAAACGGCGACGCGCTTCCCTGCCATGCCGCGCGCGTTATTCCTGGCCTGTCGTTCGATAATGTAAAGGATCGAGCGTTGCGGGAAATCTGGGAAGAATCCGAAGCTTTCCAAAAATTCCGCGGCGAAGCCTGGATGCAAGAACCCTGCAAAACCTGTGACCGCCGCGCACTGGACTTCGGCGGCTGCCGCTGCCAAGCCCTTCTTCTCGCTGCCGACGCCACCGCCACCGATCCAGTCTGCTCACTATCCCCGCAGCGCTCGAAGGTGGACGCGATCCTGAACGAAATCAACTCTGTAGGGGCGGGGCTTGCCCCGCCCGCTGAGCCGCCGCTCACCAAACCCGACTGGCTCTACCGCCCAAATCCATCCTAAGCGGTGGCTGGCGCTTCCGGCTGCCGCTGCAAAGGCATGACCACGCGAAATATAAAAACCATGCTCCCCAAAAAACAAAGCGTTCCGAACACGGCCAAGGTATAAGGCGCCCCAATATGTTTTGCCACTCCACCAGCGATCAACGAACCGATCGGCTGCACCCCCATAAACATCGTGGCGTACACCGCCATAATCCGCCCACGCAACTGGTCCGGCACGCGATTCTGCAAAGTGGTATTCGTCGCCGCCATCTGCACCGTCGCGCAAAATCCCACCACCAACAGCACAGCCATCGAAAGCCAGAAGTATCGCGACTGCGAGAAAATAACCAATCCCACCGCACAAAGTGTCGAAGTCGCAGCAATCCAGCGCGCCAATCCTTTGTAACTGGTCCTCGCGGCAAAATGTAGCGCGCCGAGCACTGCGCCAACTCCCGCCGCGCTCATCAACAAACCAAATCCTTTCGCGCCCCGATGCAAGACTTCGCTCGCAAAAATTGGCAAAAACACCGAGTACTGCAATCCCAGCAAACTCAGCATGCTCAAAAGCAACAGGGTCGACCGGATCGGCAAATCGCTCATCGCAAAGCGAAATCCTTGCATCAGACTTTGGAACGGCGAACCGGGCTCCGCCTTTTTTTCCAGCTTCACAATGCGCATTGCCAGCAGCGCGCCGATCACCGCCAGAAAGCTCACGCCGTTTAGAAAAAAACACCACGCCGGCCCTTTCCACGCCAGCGCGAATCCAGCGATCGCCGGTCCCACCACTCGCGCTCCATTAAAAATCGAAGAGTTCAGCGCAATCGCATTCGGCAAATCCTCTTTCACCACCATCTCCACAAGAAACGCCTGGCGAATCGGCACGTCGAATGCATTCACCACGCCTACAAGGAACGCGATGAAGATCAGCTCCCATACCTGGATGATGTTCGCGAACGTCAACCCAGCAAGTACGAACGCCAGCACCATCGAACAGATCTGCGTCCAGATCACGCCATAATGACGGTTATAGCGGTCGCCGATATAACCGCCGAGCGCCGCTAAAAATAAAATGGGAACTTGATTCGCAAAACCGAAAACTCCAAGAAGCGCCGCGGAATTCGTCAGCTTATAGACCAGCCATAACTGCGCCGTCGTCTGCATCCACGTACCGATGAGCGAAGTGAGCTGGCCAGCTATGAATAATTGAAAGTTTCGGTGCTGCAGTGCGCGAAAGCGCGGCGACAAAACGGGAATGGCGCCCTCCCCTCGTTGGATGCGCGCGACGTGACCTAGTCACGATGCCGCGAGGGGAGAGCATTGTCAACGGATGCGCAAAAACCAGCGCAGCGCCACAGAATGCCAGATTGGCCCAAACTGGCCAGACCGACTGAGACTGGCGTTTGTAGGGGCGCAGCATGTTTACCCTGAGCTTCGAAGGGCTGCGTCCCTACCAAGGCAACTTCGCTTGATTTGTAGTTCTTGCGGTGTGGAACTCACTTCTATTTCGAGATTCTTACTGTTGGCTGTCAGTTGTGAGCTGTGAGCTGTAGACTTTCCTACTCGCCCGGCGCATCAGGCGCCCCGCCAACATGCAAATGACTCAAATCCCGCAGCGTCGCCTTATCTTCGTCGCTCATTCCGCGCGTGAACTCAGGATCATTCAACCGCTGATTCCGCGCAGACTCCGGCATATTCTGCAGCACGCGCAGTCTCTGCCGAATCGCTTGCCGCCGATCCTGGGGCATCTGCTTCCACTTGGGCAACACATCATTCTGGATGTGGTTCCTTTGCTGCGGCGTCAATCTATTCCATGTGTTTATGCGGTTTTGCAATTCCTGCCGTTGGGCAGGGGGCAGTTTGTTCAACCGATTGTAATTCTCAACAACCCGCTGCTTTTCCTGCGGCGACAAGTCACTGAATTTTCGCTGCTGCTGAGGCGGCACGTACGAGGACGGCGGCCGGTTCGGATTGTTGTTTGGATTCGGGCTAGGACGCGGCACGGAGTTCGGCCGGTTCCCGCCATTGCCTTGAGGATTTCCCGCGCCGCCGTTCGGATGCCCTCCGTTTTGCGGCGGTCTTGCCGCATTCTTCGCAGGCGGCGGCTGCTGGTGCTGCGGCGGTCGGTTCTGAGATTTCGGAGGCGTATGCTGCCGCTGCGCAAAATGAGCAGTGTGACCGTGACCGTGCTGCGCCATCGAAGGGGCGGCCAACACTGCGCCGAGCCCCATCGCCAGCAAACATCCCGCGAGTTGAAGTCGAAATCTCATCAATTACATCGTCTGATTATTGCTGTCGTTCTTCGGCTGACTCTGGTTTTGATCCGGGTTGCTGTCGCCCGTGTCTTCCTGCTGCACAGGCTGAGGCAAGTCCGTCAGTGCTCCAAAGTCCGAAAGCACGTCATAGTTTTCAAGCACCGGCAAGTTCTGATTGATCTGCGCTTCGTCCGCTGCCGAAAGTGTACGATCCGTTGGCCGCGAACCAATCCACACTGTCGCCAGCAAGAGCAGCGACGCCGCAAACACCACACGCGGCGATGGCGTAAACCACGCCCACCAGCCCTGCTTCACCGGTTCCGCCGCCACCCGCGCGCGCACGCGTACATCAAACGCCGGCGACGGCTCGATTTCCGGCAGTTCATCCAAAAATCCCGCCACTGCGCGAAATTCGTTTACGCGCAACTGGCACGCTTCGCACGCGGAGAGATGCTTCTCCATCTCCAGCCGTTCGCTCTCTTTCAAGCGCCCGTCCACGTACCCTAAAATTTTGCTTTCCATTCGCGCACAACTCATAACAACCTTCCTTCTCTACCCTGGGCCTATTTCTTACTTCCCTGGCATCCCGGGTTGTAGTTCCTCTACTTCCCGTGCCTCGCCACGAGGGGGGCTAGTTCCACTCGAAGCGTTTCGTATGCCCGGAAGAGCAGCGATTTAAGTGCGCTCTCCGAGCATTCGAGAATCTTTGCAATGTCTCCATAATCCAGCTCTTGATATTTGTGCAAAAGCACTGCTGCGCGCTGTTTCTCTGGCAGCTTATCGATCGAGTGCCGGATCATCTTCTTCCGCACTTCTTCCACCATGTACTGCTCGATGTTCGGATGCTTCTCGGCGATGTCCAGCGGCTTCTCATCGCCATCTTCCGCATCGATTGTTACCGGCGCATCTAGGGAGACTTCCATTCGCTGGTGACGGTTGTCTCGAACCGAGTTCAACGCCAAATTCGTCGCGATCCGGAAAAGCCATGTCGTGAATTTAGCGCTCGGCACATAATCTTTGCGCGCTCGATACACTCTCAAAAACACTTCTTGCGCCAAGTCTTCCGCCTCTTCCCGCGCGCGAACCATGCGGTAGAGAAAGTTGACAAGGGGTGTCCTGTAGCGCTGGAGGAGAAGCTCGAACGACTGCTCGTCGCCCGCCTTCACGTCCAGCATCAGTTGGACGTCCGACCTGGCCATAGCCGCCACATTCTATCGAACCCTAGCAGGCTCTTAAAGTTGCAAATGGAACATTCACGCGAATGCGAAGGAAGGGCGAAATCAAACGTTGAATAAGTGCTGCATTATCAATACAGTGGCCACTCCAACGAAGACCAGCGCGGCCATTCTCCAATTGGGTTCCCGGTTCACTTCCGGCAACAAATCGGTCGCAGCGACATAAAGCGTCACCCCTCCGGATATCGGCAGCGCGTATTTCAGTTGGCTTTGAAGCACGCCCGTCAGCAAGACTCCAAGCAGCGTCGCTACACCTAACAACCCCGACGCGAGGATTGCGTTGCGCCGCCCTTGTCCGCTCGCCAGCACAAGCGACGCCACCGTGAAGCCCTCAGGTAGCTTATGCAAAAACACTGCCACGAAAATCATCGACCCAAGCCACACGGAAACCAGGAACCCGGCGGCAATGGCTACTCCATCGAAGAACGTGTGGATGGTCAGTCCCAGCAAAATAGTAGTTCGCGCGTGGTGATGGCTCATCTCTTCGTGATGCGTCTCTTCCCCAAAATGAAAATGAGGCGCAATTGTGTGCTCGAAGAGGTGAATAATAAAATATCCAATCAGCACGAAAACCAGCGCCTGCTCGCCCGCCAAATGAATGGACTCAGGAATTACATCGAGGAACGCGACGGCCAGCATGTAGCCAGCACCCAACGCCAAAAAATACTGTAAATACTTCCGCGGCCAATCCCGCCGCACCACAAAATATCCGCCAATCAAATTCCCGGCCGCAGCGACCAACCCCAACACCGCCGCCAGCGCCGTCCGAAATGCCAGGTCATGTGCCATATGGAGTGCGGCAGCGCAGCTGCCGCTTTTGCGACCTACCCATCACCACTCAAACTCGTGTCATTCCCAAAGGAGTGTCATCTCCCAAGGAGTGTCATTCCGAGCGAAGCGAGGAATCTGCTGTTTCTTCTATTCTCTGCGACCTTTGTGCCTCTGTGTTCAGTTCTCTTCTCCTCATCCCGAATGCCGGAACAAAATCACATCCCCCTCTTGCACGATATATTCCTTCCCCTCCAACCGCACCTGCGCCTTCTCCCGCGCCGCCGCAATACTCCCCGCCGCCAAAAGATCGCTCCACTTCACCACTTCCGCCCGAATAAATCCTCGTTCGATATCGCTGTGAATCGCTCCCGCCGCTTTTTGCGCCGTCGACCCCTTGCGAATCGTCCAAGCCCGCACTTCCGGCTCCCCCGCCGTAAAAAACTGGATCAACCCCATCAAGTCGTACGTGGCGCGAATCAACCGGTTCAACCCCGGCTCTTTCAATCCATACGAATCTAAAAGTTCCGCCGCCTCTTTTTCTTCCATCTCCGCGAGTTCCGCTTCCAGCCGCCCGCAAATCGCGATCACCGCCGAATTCGGCTTGCCTTGCAGCGCGCTCAACTTATGCCGCTCCACCGCCGTATCCAACTTATCCGCTTCGTCGTCTCCCAAATTCAACACATACAAAACCGGCCGCGCCGACAAGAACAAAAATCCGCCAATCGGCTTGCGCTCTTCCGGTGTTAATTCCAATTCCCGCAAAGGCTTCTCCGACTCCAGATGCGCCTTGCACTTATCCAAAACAGCCTTCTCAGCCAGCAAAAGCGGATCGCTCTTCTTCTTCAAATCTTTTTCCAATCGCTCCAAGCGCCGCAGAATCTGGTCATGGTCCGAAAGAATCAGTTCCAACTCGAGGTTCGTCGCGTCGCGTAGGGGATCAATGCTCCCTTCCGAATGCGGCACCGAGGGATCATCAAACACGCGAATCACGTGAGCAATCGTATCCACCTCGCGCAAAGGCGCCAGCGCGTCGCGGTTCTTCTCCTTCTGCATCCCGCCCAAATCGACGTACTGCACCGTCGCGTACGTAATTTTCTTCGGGTTATAAAGCTTCGCCAGCTCCAGCAGCCGCGGCTCCGGCACCTTCGCCACGCCAACATGCGTCGCCGACCCGCCGCCCTTCCCCTCGACGTTCGCCTTCGTCAAAATCCGAAACAGCGTCGTCTTTCCAACTTGTGGCAATCCAATAATCCCTGTCTGCAAGCCTCACCCTTTCCCTACAGCCTCATCCGCCCCATCCGAAACTCACCATCCTAGCACACACGCCTTAAGCCATTGAGCTTGCGACGACAACCTCTTAATGGACGCCCACTTGTATGCTAGGCTTGCCATCTTATGCGTACATTCGAAGTTTTCCTCAACAAAAAGCGCCTTTGCGTCGCTGGGATTGAAGGAGACTGCGTCCTTTCCGCGATTGTGAACTACGTTTCAATTAAGAGAGCTCGGTCCAATCTTATCGTGGGCGGCCTCAATACTGTGAAGGATGAGCACGTGAGGTGGGTGAATCATGATCTGCGTGTTGGCGATGAAATTCGAATCCGCATCGTCAAGAGGAGCCGGGCCGACAAACCAGTCGAGCGCTTTCCCCGGGATCGATCAATCGAAGTCGAACCCATGAAGCGCCATGTTCGCGAATACGCCAAGCAACTCGGCTGGGAGATCAAGGAATCGGCCTAAACGCCTTGGACTCCCTCGATGGAAATCACCCTCCTCGATCTCACCGCCTACATCGGCCTAATCGCTGTCGGCGCCATCACCATCAACATGCTTCTCGGCGTGATGATGGCCTTTCGCTACAGCCCCGTTCGCTACTGGCCGCACCGCCGCTTCAACTATTTCCGCCTCCACAACTGGACCGGCTACATCGCCCTGGTCGTCACCCTCCTTCACCCCCTCCCGCTGCTCCTCAACAAATCGCCAAAATTCCGCGTCCTCGACATCGTCTATCCCGTCCACTCCCCCCAGCAACCGCTCGAAAACACCATCGGCGCCATCGCTCTCTACATCGTCGCCCTCATGGTCATCACCTCCTACTTCCGCATCCAACTCGGTCGCCGCACCTGGAAAGCCTTCCACTTCACCGTCTATCTCGGCGCCGTCGCCCTCTTCTACCACTCGCTCTTCACCGACCCCAACCTAAAAGGCGCCGGAATCGACTGGCTCGACGGCGGAAAGATTTTCGTCGAATCCTGCGCCGCCATTATTCTCGTAACAATGATCCTCCGCGCCCGCCACGCCCGCAAAAAAGCTTATCTCAAACAAGCTTCGCACTAAGCTGTCACTTCCTCGTAGACTTCGCCTGCTGAGGACATCTACCACGACGGTCAGCGGACGACCGTTGATAGGCGAACCATCCAGTGCAAGGTAAACTAGGCAGCAATCGGCTGACGTTTTTCCAGTAAACCAGGCAATCGGCGCCGAAATCTCAGCCTAGACGAGGACTTAGCCATTGGTCCAGAAATTGCCAGAAATTCCGTCAGGTTCGCAGTCCGTCATTCAATGATTACCCATCAATTTCGGATAAAATTGTCGTCAATCTTGACAGCAGTCCTGATATCTAATGTGCTGCTTCTCCCAGGTTCAATGCGCGGGGACACCGCACCGCCACAGGCACTATTAAGGACCTTTCCTTTGCACAACAACCCACATTCCGCGGACATATCGCCGGATGAAAAAACAGTGGTCACTGAATGCACCTTCCAATCAGCCAAAGGAGATACGAGGACAAACGGTTTTACAGAGGCCGTGCAGCTCTGGAATTTTGAGGAAGATAAATTGGTCGCGGAATTCCGCTTGCCACAAGTCGAGGTGAAGGCAGACGCGAATGGCTACTTTAGCGACCCCACTCGCCGCGAAAGATTCGTTAGATTCTCATCCGATGGAAAGCTCGTCGTGGCACTAATAGACGAAAGAATCCACATTCTGCATACAGAGGATATGGCGCAGCTTCAATCGATTCAGCTCCCTGCTCCGAAGGAGTCGAAGGTACGCGCTCTGGAGGTTTCTCCAACGGGGGATGTAGCGGCAGTCCTGTGGATTACAGATGACCTGCACGGTCGAGTCGTTTTATACGACCTTGTGTCAGGCACACCTCTTCAGAGTTGGGAGACTCCGCTCGGATGGATTGAATTCACACGGGGACTTACGTGGCATCCGAATGGGAAGCTTCTACTTCTAGCGGTGCCCAATGTGTACCCATGTACGTCCCCTGATATCCAGCCTGACGTCTTCGCATTTGACGTGGCCACTGGCGCGATCAAACATAAGTTCACGTCCGGTTTGCTAACAGGCAGCATCGCGGTTACCGCCGACGGACGTGTGCTTGCCGTTGATGAGGGCTGTTTAGGAGTCTTTGCGAATCACGATCCCAAACTCCGTGTATTCGACCTGTCTACAGGCAAGAGAATACGGGAAATTTCTGGAAGGGGTGCAGGAGTGCGCTACTTGGTCTCCAGTTCTGCCGATGGCAGCAGGTTTCTCGCTTTCACAGGGAAAGTGAAGATGAAGTTCGATTGGTCTGACGGGGTTCCGGGCGGCGTAAGAGTCGACGAAACATTTTCGGTATGGAATCTCTCCAATTATGAGGGAGTCGTCACATCGCAAAACTTGCCTAGTCTGGAGGCCTTGGGGCTTCGGCTAAGCCCGAAAGGTGGGTATGTTGTATCCATTGGGAAGGCTTCGTATATTTATCTGCTTCCACCGCATTGACCCGCTATCAGTCCTTCAACGGCCTTTTGTGTTCGCCGGTGATTTTGCTAGTCTGTGTTCCCCGTTTCCAGAATGGAGCAATTGTGACCACTACACCTCCCACACCGTCCTTCGATCTTACGGAAGCAATCAAACACCTCACCGAACGCGACGAAAAGCTAAAATTCCTCATCGCCGAAACGCAAGCGTTTCAAATGGACGAGGACCACCTCCAAAGCCCCTACGAAGCGCTCCTCGAAGCCATCGCCTACCAATCCATCTCGGGCAAGGCCGCCGCCACGATCTTTGGCCGCATAAAGGCCCTCAGCTCCTCCGGCCGCGCGCCCAGCCCGCAAGAAATGCTTAAGCTCCGCAAACAAGCCCTCCGCAAAGCCGGCCTCTCAGGCGCAAAAGTCCTCGCGATGAAAGACCTCGCCAAAAAAACGATCGAAGGCGTCGTCCCCACGCTGGAAGACGCACAAAAACTCTCCGACGAAGAACTCGTCAAGCGCCTAACGTCCGTCCGCGGCATCGGCGCCTGGACCGTCGAAATGTTTCTGATTTTCCGTCTGGGCCGCCCCGACGTTCTCCCGATTCACGACCTAGGCGTACAAAAAGGGTGGTCCATCACCTACGGCAAAAAACACAAACCCAAGCCCAAAGAGCTCCTGGCCTTCGGCGAACGCTGGCGCCCCTACCGCACCGTCGCCAGCTGGTACATGTGGCGCGCCTGCCACCGCGCCGGCAATGCCGCCATGCGCAAAATCCGCCCCGCCAAAGCCCGCAGCAAACGCAAACCTAAAGACGCGCCCTCCTCCCGAAAGCCACGCCGCCGCGCCTGAAAATGGGGCGCCCCACAGGCAGGCTAAGTCCTTTATCAGCAACGCTTACAAAAAACGGGGGGGTGATCAGGCGATCGATCCCATACAACTTCACCTGCAAGAGGCTAGCTCGCGGACCATTAAATACATAGCGGCGAATCCGGCCAGCAGAACGCCGCTCTCGAGTGAAACTGAAATCCGATGCAACCGGCTGAACTCAGCGAGCAGAGGACTGTCCACCGCTGTTGCCTGAATCGAGCCCATCTGCACTCTCAAAACGGCCATCTTGGCGCTCACCGTGTATTGTGAGATGGCCGTCAACGCGATCATTAGCACCACACAGAGTGCTGCGGGAGACACCAAGCTCGCAAACGTTCTAGTACGCGCCAGCCGGACCAACAAGAACCCGACGCCGAGGGCAATGCCGCCAAGATGCATGCGCGTCAACGCAAACCCCACGACGGCTCCAGCCTGGTCGCGGCTCGGCGCCAAGACGCGAAACGCTCCCGGCGCTACAACAAAGCTCAGAAACACATCGCTTCCGAGCCACAAGCTCAAGGCCAGAAACTCAATCGTGCGAAGGATGGATGTCACGGCGAGATTATACGCCGGCAACGTAAATTGCGGACGAGGTGGCTCTTATTGCACGCGTTTTACCGAGTAATGCAACCACCGATTGAGCACACGCTTGCCGAGTTTTTGATTCGCTGGAAAGATTAGTGCCAAAATGAGAGGGTTATGGTGGGCGACAAAGGACTTGAACCTTTGACCTCTCCCGTGTGAGGGGAGCGCTCTAACCAACTGAGCTAGTCGCCCGGTCCGTACAGCCGCGACGCTCGAAAGCGTCATCTACCTATTTGTAGCAGGAAGGACCCGGGTTTTCAACAGATGCCGACGGCCACGTCCCAAATCGTGTCTCAACTTCAGCGCTCGATCTCCCGCGCGATCTACGGTAAAGAAGAGGCCATTCAGCTTGCGTTGATCACCCTGCTTGCGCGCGGCCATCTGCTGATTGAAGATGTCCCTGGAGTTGGCAAGACCACTCTCGCGCAGGCCCTTGCTAAATCGTTCCATTGCACATTCCAGCGCATCCAGTTCACCTCGGACTTGCTGCCTAGCGATGTGCTCGGCGTCAGCGTTTACAATCCGGATTCGCGCGAATTTGAGTTTCGCTCCGGGCCGATTTTCGCCAACGTTGTTCTCGCCGATGAAATCAATCGCACCACGCCTCGCACGCAGTCCGCTTTGCTTGAAGCGATGAACGAAGCGCAGGTTACCGTCGATGGGAAAACGCTCAAGTTGCCGCATCCCTTTCTGGTCATCGCCACGCAGAATCCTGTCGAACATCACGGCACTTACCCCCTGCCCGAATCGCAGCTCGACCGCTTCTTGATGCGCATCAAAATGGGCTATCCTTCGCACGAAACGGAGCGCGAAATTCTGCGCAAGCACATTCATGACGATTCGCTCGCGGCGCTCGAACCTGTCGCCGGGATCGACGACGTTCTCGAGATGCAGGAATCCGTCGCCCGCGTGAAGGTGGACGCCAGCCTTCATGACTACGCCCTGGAAATCGTCAATCGCACGCGCAAGACTGAGCAACTCGCTCTGGGCGTGAGCCCGCGCGGCACCCTCATGCTGCAGCGCGCTGCGCAAGCCCGCGCTTTTCTCGATGGCCGCGATTATTGTTTGCCGGACGACTTCAAACAGCTAGCCGTTGCCGTTTTTTCGCATCGCGTGGTGGCCAGCTCGCGCCATGCTTCGCTGCAAAGAAAATCGGAGACGACCGAATCCGTCCTCCGGGAGATCGTCGACTCCGTTCGCGTACCTCTGTGAGTCTAGCCTCAACAGCCGCGCAACTCTGGGCCAAAGCTGACCGCTCCGCCGTGCGCGCCTTCTTTCTTTCCATCACCGCGTTGGCGTTTGCTTTGCTCCTTGCGATTTATTCCGGCACGGCGGCGGAGTTGGGTCATCTGGCGCTGGCCATTGCCTCCGCGCTTGGCGCCCTTCTCGTCGCGGCATGGGTAGCCGTCACGCTCGTCCCGGTTCTCGCGAAACGTACGCCTCTTCGCTGGATCGGCTACAAAATGGAGTACCGAGTTACACGCGAAGGCTGGATCTACATTTTGGGAATTTTTTTGGTGGCCGTCGCCGCGCTGAACACTGGCAACAATTTGCTGTTCCTGATTCTCGCTAGCCTAATCGCCATTATCTTGATGTCCGGAGTTCTTTCCTCGATCACACTGTCTGGCGTCGAGATGCGGCTGCAGCTGCCCGAGCACATTTTTGCAGGGCAGCCCGTGCGCTCGATGGTCGAAGTGCAAAACGAAAAACTGACGCTGCCGTCGTTTTCGCTGCGTGTCGAAGCTGTCCGCGGTAAAAATGCCGCGAACGCCGCCATGCTCGAGACGCCGGTTTATTTTCCATACATCCCAAAACATGACAGCGTGCAACAACACGTGCCCATGACTTTTCCGAGGCGCGGCATCTACTCACAGGAAGCTTTTCGGATCGTTACCAGATTCCCTTTTGGCTTTTTGCAGAAGGCGCGCCGCATCGATTTGAAGTCGCAAGCTCTCGTATATCCTTCGGTTGAGCCTACGCGGGATTTTTTTGAAGTTCTACCCGGAATGCAAGGTGCGCTCGAAAGCCTGGCCAAAGGGCGCGGACAGGATCTATACGCATTGCGCGACTATCAACCGCGTGACAGCTCTCGCCACGTGCATTGGAAAGCTTCGGCGCGCCTCGGTTCTCTGATGGTGCGCGAGTTCACCCGCGAGGATGATTGCCGCGTCATACTTGTGCTTGATCCGCACTCATCCGCGGGCCTCACCACAAAAGAAGCTGACGCCCGCTTCGAGTCCGCCGTCACGATGTGCGCAGCCCTAGCCTGGCACTTTTACGAACGCGATGCCGTCTTGCAATTCCGTACGGCGGGCTTTGAAACTCCGCTCGTCGAAGCCGATGAGGTCATTTTCGATATTCTGAAGCATCTCGCCACGGCAAAACCGTTTCCGCCGGACCCAAAGCGCGCACTTCTCTCCGAATTAGCCAGAGACCCCGAGATTTTTCGCGTGATTGTCACCAGCGAGTCACGAGGCTCCATCCCGTCCAGCATTTGGAACCAGTCGTGGGTGATATTTCTGGAAGATCTGGCGCCCTAACCATCTCCGGAGCGCCGGGAGCTTTTTATTCCTTAGAAAATCGCTTCTAGGCGACTTGAGCTGAGGGCTCCAGGGTCACTTTGAAGCCCAGGCCTTCGAGTCGTTTGGTTAAACGCCTGCGCAGGCCTTCTGGGTTCAGGCGATCGAAGTAGTCTGCGCCGAGGTCGCTGTAACAGGTTCCGTCTCGCAGAATGTAATAGGCAATGACCAGGAGCTTGTGGGCCACCGCGATGGTCGCGCGTTTCGATCCTCTTCGCGCTGCGAGCCGGCGATAGAGAGCCGACAAATAGTTGTTCTTCTTGGTCGAGACGGCCCAGGCCCCTTGGCATAGGCAGCGACGCAACCACAGGCTCCCTTTGCGGATCTTTCCGCTCTTGCGCTTGCCGGCGCTCTCGTGACTGCCCGGACAGAGTCCCGCCCAACTCGCCAGGTGCTGCGCATCGGGGAACTGTTTCATGCTCATCCCGATCTCGGCTAGCAACCCCCAGGCGGTCACACGGTCCACTCCAGGAATCGTGCACAGTCGCGCGACCTCACTCTGGAAAGGGCCTAGGCGCTCTGCGACCTCCTGCTCGATCCGCTGCATCTTGGACTGCACAAAGTAGAGATGGTCCAGCAGCTCGCGCAGCAGAAATCGATGATGTGGAGTAACGCGTCCTTGCAAGGCCTGCTGTAACTCCGGAATCTTGTTGCGCAGCAGCCCCCGCGACATCTCCGCCAAGCGGTGGCTGTCCTGCTCGCCTTGGATGATCGCTTCCAGCATCGCCCGGCCCGAGGCTCCCAACGTGTCCGTGGCTACCGAAGCCAGCTTGATATTGGCATCTTCCAACACCTTCTGGATCCGGTTGGCGATGCGGTTAACCTCCTGTGCCAGGCTCGCCCGATACCGCGTCAGATCGCGTAGTTCACGGATCGGAGTCGGCGGCACAAAACTGGCTCGCAACAGCCCGTGTTGCAGCAGGTCCGCGATCCATTCGCTGTCTTTCTGATCCGTCTTGCGCCCTGGCACTGCTTTGATGTGCTGCGCATTCACCAACAGCACCTCAAACTGCCCTTCCAGAAGGTTCCACACCGGCTTCCAGTACACTCCCGTGGACTCCATCGCTACATGGGTTACTCCACAGGCGCGCAGCCAATCGCCCAACTCCAAGAGTTCTCGCGTAAACGTCCCGAACGCCCGCGTCTCTCGCCGTCGGCCAGAAGCCCACAGCACACACGCCGTTACACTCTTCTTGTGAACATCCAAACCGCAACAGACTTCATGTACAACTTGCATCGCCAAACTCCTTCCGCCGCCTAGCGGAGGACGTCAGCAAATTACCGAAATTCCTTAGCGTGCTCTCTGCCTTACGACAGAGGCAACAGTTCGTTGTGCCCATCGACGTCCAAGTCATATTCGTAGTCGGGCTCTAATCGCGCCAGAATGAATCGGCCTTCGTCCACTTGACGGTCGCTCCAAGATACCTCCTTCTCGAGATTATTTTCATGGTTCGTTGTGGTTCGAAGAACCATGACCTATTCGTAGCGCAAAGCCACAATAGGATCGACGCGCATCGCGCGCCGCGCCGGTATGTAACAAGCCGCGAACGATACAACGGCAACCACAGCACCTACGGCCACGAATGTGAGCGGATCGCGGGCTGTTATTCCGAAGAGCAAGCTGGCCATCCATCGGGTAAGCACGAAGCCTCCGGCCATGCCAACCGCGGTTCCCAGAATGGCCAGCTTCATCCCTTCGCCGACCGCCATACGCAAGACGCGCCCACGCTGAGCGCCAAGCGCGATGCGCACACCAATTTCTCGGGTGCGCTGGCTAATCGAGTAGGAAAGCACGCCGTACACTCCCACGGCGGCAAGGAAAATAGCCAGCACCGCGAAGAGCGCCACCAGCGCCAGATTGAAGCGCTGCGGTGCAAGCGATTTGTCGATCGCCGAATTCATGGTCTTGAGGTCGTCCAACGCAATTTGCGGATCGATCGCCGCCACTGACGATCGAATCGAGGTGAAAACGAGAGCAGGATCCACGTTGGTTCGCACCGCCAGGTGAAACGTGCGAAGCTCGTCAAAATCCTGGCTTTCCAGCGTGGCGTTTGGTTCTTGCAAATAGGGCGTGTACCCGTGTGGACGGGCGGGAGCTTGCAGCGATTCATCCTTCACGTCGGCGGCGACTCCAATCACCGTGCGCCATGTATCGCCACCGTACCGGATGCGCTTGCCAAGAGGATCCTGGCCCGGCCAATACGTTCGCGCGGCAGTTTCGCTCACGATGACAACGTTGGGTGCTCCCAAGATCTCAGCAGGGGTGAAATTGCGCCCCCGTTTGAGCGTAATGCCCATAGCTCCAAAATAATCGCCCATGATCCAGCTCTGCGAGATGCTGGGCTGATCATCCCTAGTGCTTTCGCTGCCATCGATGGTGACGGCGTCACGCTCTTCCACGTCCAACGGCAAGTCGGTGGAGAAGCCGGCAGCGCTGACGCCTGGCAGATTTTCCGAGCGGGTTAGCAATTCCCTCCAGAAACCACGGATGGAGTCGGCTTTGGAATACGCGCGAAGCGGCAAAGCAATCGTTGCGGTCACCACGCGCTGCGGCCGGAAGCCGGGGTCCGTTTTGAGTAGCGTAATGAAGCTTCGCGTCAAGAGACCTGCACCAATGAGCAACATTACGGCCAGCGCCGTTTGCGAAACAATTAGCAGGCTCTGCAGTTTGCGGCGGCCGCGCGATGGGCCTCCGCCTCTGCCGCCTTCCTTCAGCGATTCGAGTGGATCAATCCGCGTGGCTTCGATGGCAGGCGTAATGCCAATGAGAATTGCCGTCGCCAGGGAAAGCACCAGAGCGAAAAGAAATACACGCCAGTCAATCCGGACTTCCTGCATGCGTGGCAGGCTGGCAGGCGCGAGCGACAAAATCAGCTCCATGCCCCAACCGCCAATCAGAATGGCGGCCAAGCCCGAGAGCAAACCCAATACCGTACTCTCCGTGATCATCTGGCGCGCCAACCGCCAGCGGTCAGCGCCCATTGCCGCGCGCACGGCAATTTCCTTCTGCCGCGCGGTGGAACGCGCGAGCAACAAATTCGCGACGTTGGCGCAAGCAATCAGCAGCACAAATCCCACGGCCACGAGAAGAAGCAATAATGGAAGACGCACGTCTCCGGTCACAATCTGGCTGTAGGGCGTTACGACGGCGCCCACATGCGCGCCATGGAAGAAAGCCACCAACGGCGGCGGGTAGAGTGCCTCAACCTGGCCAATCGCGCGGTTTGCATCGCCCTGCGCCTGTTCAAGAGTCACTCCGGGCTTCAGCCGGGCGACCACGCTATGGTTGTACATGTTGCCCCAGCCTTGTCGCTCTTCCGGTGTAAACGACATGGGCACCCACAGCTCGGCAGGTGTGACGCTCCAGACTCCTCCGCGCAGCGGAAATTCAAACGTCTTCGGCATCACTCCGATGACGGTATACGGCTGACGGTTCAGCTGGATCGCCCGGCCAAGAATGTTTGGGTCCGCGCCATAGGATTGCTGCCAAAGGCCATAACTCAGAACAACAACCGGCTGGCCGGACTCGTCTTCTTGATTGGTATAGGTGCGGCCCAGCATCGGCGAAACACCAAGAAGGGGAAAAACGGAAGCGGACGCGCGAGCTCCCGTGACGCGCTCCGGGGTACCCATTCCAGAAATATCGAAATGCTTGTTGCCGTAGATTCCCATTTGCTCGAAGGATTGCTGGCGCTCGCGAAAGGCGTTGAAGTCCGGCGCATTCATGGGAATGGCTGAGCTAAAACCGGGTAGCTTTTCGAGGATATAAACGATGCGGTCGGAGTTCTGAAAAGGCAGGGGCCGCAGGAGGACGCTGTTGACAACGGAAAAGATCGCTGTATTCGCGCCGATTCCCAGCGCAAGAGTCGCTACAGCGATTAACGTCACGGTCCAGGACTTGAAGAGAACCCTGATCGCGTAAGCCAAATCCTGTTTGAAACCGTCCATCAATCCCTCCAGAAAACAAACCCCCGGCGGAAGAGATCTTCGCGCAGCAAGATTACCAGCAATGAGACGCCCATGAATCGCCAAGCAAATTGTCGTTTTTCAGCCACTTAAAACGCTCAGCACACAATCTAAACGCAACCTGTGTCCGGTTGTGGGATTGACTGTCCGCTGCCGGACAAGATTGATAGACCTACTTTCTCCGCAGAGCAGCTCTCACTGATTTCACTTTTGTGCGAGAATTCTCGCTGTAATGCTCACCGGCCGCGAGGTCAAAACATTCCGCAAGCAGTTGCTCACGTGGTTCCAGCAGTTCCAACGCGATTTGCCGTGGCGGCGCACGAGAGATCCTTACCGCATCTGGATTTCGGAAATCATGTTGCAGCAAACGCGAGTGGCCGCCGTGATTCCCTATTACGAGCAATTTCTTGCGCGCTTTCCCGATATGCGCGCGCTCGCCGAGGCTCCGCAGGAAGAAGTGTTGCGGCTGTGGTCTGGCCTCGGCTACTACAGCCGCGCGCGCAATCTGCAAAAGGCCGCGCAACAAATCGTGGCGCAGCATGGTGGCCAATTTCCGCAGGATGAAGAGGCGGTTCTAGCTCTCTCCGGCATCGGCCCTTATACCGGCGCTGCGATTCTTAGCATTGCGTTTGGCGCAAAACGCGCCGTCCTCGATGGCAACGTCGCGCGGGTACTTGCACGACTCGGGGCGATTCGCGGCGATCTCCGTGAATCGCGTCGCTGGCAATCGCTGCAAACTACCGCGCAGGAATTGCTCGATCCAAAAGCACCTGGCGATTGGAACCAGGCCATGATGGAACTTGGCGCGATGATATGCTCGCCGCGAGCGCCGCAATGCTTGTTGTGCCCCGTGGCAAAATTCTGTCGCGCACGCCAATCGGGCGACCCCGAATCTTTCCCTGAAAAACGAAAGAAACGCGAAGCCGTGCAAATCGTACTCGCCGCAGCCGTGCTTTGCACTCCGCGTGGGCAAACACTCCTGTTGCCTCCGCCGCAGAAGAAAAAGGAGAACAAACCTGCAGCCGACGACATCGCTACGCTCGTTTCGCGAATGTGGCATTTTCCGACGGTCGCGATTCGCAAGGACGCGATCGCCGAACTCCGGGATTTTCTCGCCGGAGTGATGCCCGATGGACATGTTGAGTTCCACTTTGAACCGCTCGATCGAGTCCGCCATGCGGTGACCTACCGCAACGTCACGGTTCTCCCGTACCGCATCGCCATTGCACAAATTCCGCGCATTCGCGGCGCAAGAAGCATTCTTCTGAAAGATTTCGCGACGTTACCAATCTCAAATCTCACCCGAAAAATCGCACGCGCCGCGGTTTCGGAATCGCCGATAGCACCCGCGAAGCCCTATACATTGAAGCTGTAAACGTTATCGTTTCGCGTAGCCTCCACCGCAGCGCGCGGACGTAATGCTAGGATGGAAGGGTCCCCAATGGCCGCTTCCGCATCCATAACGAGTGTCCCCGCGCTTCCCGCCGAGCGTTTCTTTCGCACTTCTCTTTTTCTGCTTATGACGACGGCTGTCGCCACTCTCGTGAGCACGGGCAAACTCGACCTATTCACGATGATAGTCGCGCCTTCCGCCGTGCTCTATAAAGGAGTCCGGTGGTGGAGGCACTGCCCCGCTGAAATTCCGCAGCGCATTGCGACCCGTTTGGTCGTGGCCTATTTGCTCCTTTTTCCTCTCGATGTCATTTTTCTTTCGCGCTCGTTTGTATCGGCTTCATCCAATCCCGCGCTTTACGCCGCGCTTCTCGGTGCCATCCATTTTCTACTGTTTGTGATGCTCATCCGTCTCTACAGCGCCAACTCGGACCGCGACGCGCTTTTTCTGACGATGCTTTCTTTCGCGGCCATTCTGGCGGCCGCCGTTCTCACCATTGACACGACTTTTCTGGGTCTTTTCTTCCTATTTCTATTGTTTGGCGTGGCCACGTTCGTGGGGCTCGAAATGCGCCGCGGATCCAAAGGCGCGATCGCGCCGGAAGTGGATGCGCAGCCACAGCAAGAACGCCGCCTCGATCACGCACTGGTCCTCGCCGCGCTCAGCGTGGCTCTAGGCGCCATGATTATCGGCGGCGCGCTGTTTTTCTTTTTTCCCCGTTTCAGCGCTGGCTATCTGGGCCGAACCAGTTTGCAGCCGACATTGATGTCCGGCTTCAGCGACGATGTCGAGCTGGGACAGATCGGCGAAATCAAGAAAAATTCCACAGTCGTCATGCGCGTACGCACTGGAAAACCGGTGGGATATCCTACGCTGCGCTGGCGCGGCATTGCGCTCTCCTCGTTTGACGGAAAACGCTGGTCCTCTCCGGAGCACGACTCGGTCACCATCCCCGCCGGAATGAATGGCTGGATAAACCTATCGGAGCGACCGGCAGCGCCGGCAGATCCCACCGCAACCGTTTTGCGATACACCATTCTGCTGCAGCCTGTCGCGACCGACACGATGTTCGCGCCCGCGAATGCGATTTCCATACGCGGAAATCTCTCTGGGGAAGGATCCAGCACGGAGCTGGGCGCTCGCCGCAGTTATATTATTCGTGACGCGACCGGCTCTCTCTTTAATCCCTTCCATAATTTCAGCACGATACGGTACGAAGGGTTTTCTTTGCTGCCAGCGAGGAATGTGCCCCGCTTGCGTGCGGCTTCTACGGAATATTCCGAAGATATCCGCAACATTTACCTGCAGCTGCCGAAGCTCGATCCGCGAATTCCGGAATTAGCCAAACAGATCACCGCGCGCGCGCAGACACCTTTCGACAAGACCATCACGCTCGAAAATTATTTGCGCTCTCACTACGCTTACAACCTGAACCTCACGGGAAAGCCCGGCGACGATCCGCTGGCCCATTTTCTCTTCGAGACCCGCTCGGGGCATTGCGAATATTTCGCTTCCGCAATGGCTATCATGCTTCGCACGCTGGACATTCCCACTCGCGAAGTAAACGGCTTTTTGCCGGGCGAATACAACGACCTCGGCGAGGATTATATTGTGCGCGCCAGCGACGCACACAGCTGGGTGGAAGTTTATTTTCCCGGCACGGGCTGGATGACTTTCGATCCCACACCGCCCGGAGCCGAAGATGCCGGCGGTTTCTTTTCGCGCCTTGGGCAATACATGGATTGGTTCGAGCTTTCCTGGAACGAGTGGGTCATCAACTACGATTTCATTCACCAGATTTTGCTGGCGCAGACCATGCAGCGCACCACGCGTTCGTGGACGGAGATTGCGCGCTCCTGGTTCACACACCAACAGGCAAAAGGGCGAAGGTGGATGAGGTCCAGAAACGACTGGCTTCGCTTGCTGATTCCGTGCGTGATTGTGCTTTTTCTAATGGCGCTGCGGTTCGATCTGGTTGTCGCTTTTGTGCGGCGGTTGTGGCTGTCGTGGCAGCTTCGCTCGCCGGAATTGGCGCGCTCGAATCCGCAGCTTGCTTCGCGGCTATACGGAGAACTTTTGTACTTGCTCGCGCGGCGCGGCTTTGCGCGACAGCCCACGCAGACACCGTTTGAGTTTGCGGCGGTTGTTTCGCAACCTCGCCTCGCGCCCGCGGTGTACGAATTTACGCAATGCTACACGCAAGCCCGTTTTGGCGGCGCGCCGTGCGACACGATACGGTTACGCGCGTTGCTGGAGCAAATTCGTTCATCCTTCGCCTCGCGATGAGTCTCAAACGACGCATCTGGATTGCAGCATTGGCCGGTTTATTCCTTTCGGACGCGTTATATCTCCTTTCGTATCGCACGAACAATCGGGCGTTCTATTGGCCGCAGACGATTGGTTTCCTTTTGACTATGCTCCTGAGAGGCGTCCATTCTGCGTCCGAGTTTGATTTCGTAGCAATAACCATTCCGACGAATGCATTTGTCTACGCATTGGTCATTTTTTGCCTAATTAGCCTGGCAGCCCGACGAAAAACTCCGAGCTAACAACGATCTGGGCGAAAGTGGCGCGATTCCTCCATCCTAGGCTGGCGTGTTACAATTAAAAATTGCGCAAAGGCGCTAATTTACTGCCTATGACTAAGGTCGGATTCGTCAGCTTGGGATGCCCGAAGAACCTCGTCGACAGCGAGGTGATGATGGGTATTCTTGCGCGCGAAGGGTATGAACTTACTCCGCGTGCGGATGAGGCGGAGATTCTCGTTGTCAATACATGCAGTTTTATTGAATCCGCGCAAAAGGAGTCCGTCGACGCGATTCTAGAGATGGCCGAGCACAAGAAATTTGGCGCGGCGCGAAAGCTTATTGTCGCGGGATGCCTTGTGGAGCGCTTTCGCGATCAGATTCTGGAGCAAGTTCCGGAAGTCGACGCCGTGGTGGGAACCGGCGAAGTCGAGCGGATTCTCGAAGCGGTCGACGGCGATTTACGGGTGTTGCCTGCTGCGCCACCGGCTTTTCTGTATCACGACCTGACGCCGCGCATCATTACCACGCCTCGACACGCCGCTTACATCAAGATTGCCGAAGGCTGCGATCATCCCTGCACGTTCTGCATTATTCCTCAATTGCGCGGAGCATTCCGGAGCCGGCGCTTTGAATCGGTCGTGCGTGAAGCGGAGAATCTTGCCGCTTCGGGTGCGCGAGAAATTACGCTGATCGGCCAGGACACGACCTCTTATGGCGAAGACCTGGGCCTTCGCGATGGCCTCGCGCAGCTCCTCGAGCGGCTTGCACAGGTGGAAGATCTACAGTGGGTACGCTTTCTTTATGCGTATCCGAATCGCGTGACGCAGAAATTGCTGGATACGCTCGCAGCCCATCCGCGTCTCGCGAAATATATGGACATGCCGCTGCAGCACGCGAGCCGCAATGTCCTGGCGCGCATGAAGCGCGGATCGCATGGCGACGCCTTCTTGAAACTTCTCGAACGCATCCGCACGACGATTCCTGGCGTTTCGCTGCGGACTTCCTTTATCGCCGGCTTTCCCGGCGAAACGGAAAAGGATTTCGAGGAACTCTGCGATTTTGTGCGCGCCGCCAATCTGGATTGGATGGGCGTTTTCGAGTATTCGGATGTGGACAACGCGAATAGCTACGGGCTCGACGCGAAGATCGACCCGGAAACGATTACCGATCGCCGCAACCAGCTGATGGCCATCCAGAAGAAAATCTCGCGCGAGAAACTTCGGGCCCGGAAGGGCCGCACAGCGATCGCGCTTGTCGAAGGCCCCTCGAAGGACAATCCGCTGGTGTGGGAAGCGCGCCTCGAAGGCATGGCGCCGGATATCGATGGCAAGCTTTATCTGACCGATATTGAATTGCCGACCGGCGAAACGGCTGAGACTGGCGATGTGGCGCGCGTCGAAATTATCAAAGCTGATGTGTATGACCTCATCGGACGCGTGGTGGAAATTCTGCCGCGTGCCGCTGGGTTTAAGAATGCCGGTACAGCATACGCGCCGGCTCCGCACGTGCCTTCGGCGGAAAAACTGACCCGTATCTCAACAGGCGCTCCGCTTCGCGTCCTCGGCTGAGATATACTCACTCCTCAGGAATTGTGCTCTGCTACCACTGCGACCTCTGTGTTAAGAGCGGATTTCGAGACAGAGTACGCAGAGTTCGCGGAGAACAAAAATACCGGCTTGGTGATTTGGCGAGAGGCGAGTCACTAGCCGTCGGGAGTCTTTCCGATGAAACATCGCTGCCCGATTTGCAAAACGCCAACCGATTCCGAATCCAACGCGGACTTCCCTTTTTGCAGCGAGCGCTGCCGTGATCGCGATCTCGGAAACTGGGCCACGGAGAAGTACGTCGTGTCTGAGCCAGTTTTTGACATGAGCGAACTCGAAACAGAAAAAAACCCAGAAGAACAACAATCCGTGGGCGAAGACGAGGATTTTAAGGGGTTCCGCAAACCCGATGACACCATCCACTGAAATCCCTGGCGGCGAGCCGGCTCGGCAAAAAAAGCCGCGGCTGGCGATGGCGATCGCAACCGTGCTCGGTGTGGGCTACCTGCCGAAGGCCCCGGGGACATTCGGATCCCTTGTGGGAGTCGCAACGGCTGTGCTATCAGCAGTATTTTTTCTGCACCCCTCGTCGCCCAGGGGGCTCATCTCCTTGCATCCTCTTACGGATGCGGTGTTCACCGACGACCACTTTCTGGTTCCAGGCAGCGACATTCACAATTCCACGCTTGCCCTGCCTCTTCTGTGCGCGCTCGGCCTGTTGGTTATTCTCGGGGCGATTGGCGTGTGGAGTTCCTACCGGGCCGCCGAATTTTCAGGCATCAAAGACCCGCAATTTGTGGTGATCGACGAAGTCGCCGGACAGCACCTCACTTTATTGCTGCCCTTGATTCCCATTGCGCTGCCGCATCTGACGGAGCACATGGATTTTTCCACCTACGCTATCTTCTTTACGCTGAGCCTCGTGAACTGGAAATACCTTTTGCTGGGATTCCTACTATTTCGCTTGTTCGATATTTGGAAGCCCTTCCCAGTGCGCCAACTCGAAAAACTTCCCCACGGTTGGGGCATCATGGCGGATGACTGGATGGCGGGCATCTACGCTGCTATCCTGTTGCGAGTGGCGTTACACTTTGGGTTGCTCGGCTGGTTATGAAATTCGGCTTCGGGTCGTCGGCAGAAAAAAACGGCATTCCCCGTATTGATAGAGTTGCGCCTGCGGCTGCCATTCCCGGTGGAGAGATCGTCATTCACGGCAGCGGATTCGCGTCTCGGGCTCACCCTCGGCCGGTTGTGCGATTTGGCGAAGTGGAAGCGGGGCTGGCGCTGTCCAGCGAGAACCGGTTGATTGCGCGAGTCCCCGATGGCGCGACCATCAGTATGGTCCGGGTTTTCAGCGCCGAGAACGAAAGCCAGCCGCATCCTGTTTCCATCGGCGTGCAAATTGCCGACAATTTGCATCCCATTGCAAATCCTGCGGTCGATGCGTACGGCAATACCTATGTCACTTTTTCGGGCAATCGCGGGCAGCGCGTTCCCGTTTCGCTCTACAAAATTACGGCCAATTACAGCGTAAAACCTTTCGTCACTGCGCTAGTGAATCCCAGTGGCTTGGCCGTGGACCGTGCGGGAAATCTTTTCGTTTCATGCCGGAACGACGGCACGATTCACCGTATTACCCCCGAGGGGCGTGCGGAACAGTGGATCGAAGGGATGGGCGTCGCCACGGGCATCGCGTTTGACCGTGCCGAGAATCTCTACGTAGGCGACCGTAGCGGAACTATTTTCAAAATTAGTCCAAGCCGCGAAGTTTTTGTTTTTGCAACGATCGAGCCGTCGCTCTCCGCGTATCATCTCGCGTTCCATCCGAACGGCGATCTGTATGTCACCGGGCCAACGACATCCAGCTATGACCGGGTCTATCGCATTACGCAGGGCGGTGACGTCACTACGTTCTTCCGTGGACTTGGGCGTCCGCAGGGGCTAGCGTTTGACCGCGATAGCAATCTCTACGTCGCTGCTTCGTATGGCGGACGGCGCGGCATCATTCGCATCACGCCACAAGCGCACGCGGATGTCGTTCTCAGCGGTTCCGGCCTCGTGGGCATGGCGCTGCAAGCGTCAGGCCGCGCGATTCTCGCCACGACTGGCGCGCTCTTCACACTCGACTGGGATGTCCGCGGCTTGCCTCTACTCGGATAATTGACACGATGAAAGCAGAAATAATCGCAGTAGGTTCGGAGCTGCTCACGCCGGACCGGCTTGATACCAATTCGCTCTTCCTGACGGAGGAGCTGAATAAGATTGGCATCGAAGTCGTGAGGAAGACGGTCGTGGGCGACAACCGGGATTTGCTGAGCGAGGCGTTTCGCGACGCGTTGAATCGAGTGGAGCTTGTTATTGCATCGGGCGGACTTGGCCCTACCGAAGATGATCTTACGCGCGAGACCGTCGCGGAACTGCTCCATCGGAAACTGCGGCGCAACGACGAGATTCTTCGTTTCATTGAGGGGCGCTTCCGCGCTCTGAACCGCGAAATGCCCGAAGTCAACGTGCGCCAGGCAATGGTTCCTGAGGGCGCGGAAATATTAGAGAATCCGCGCGGCACGGCGCCGGGTTTGTGGCTCGAAGATGGCGGGCACTTCATCGTGCTGCTCCCTGGCCCGCCGCGCGAGTTGAAGCCGTTGTTCCACGAACAGGTTCTGCCGCGCCTCGAGCGCCGAGCTTCCATCGTGCGCCTGTTTCATCGCGAGATCCGCGTCACCGGCCTCGGAGAATCGCACGTCGAGCAGCGAATCGCAGGCATTTACAAACGTTTCCCCGATGTGGCCACCACGATCCTCGCCGCGCCAGGTGAGACGCAAGTCCATCTGCGTATCTGGACGGACGACGCGGAGCACGCCAAAAAAGTACTGGACGAAATCGTAAGCGGCTTCGAGATTGCCCTGACGGACCGCATCTTTAGCCAAGATGGGTCTCCGCTCGAGGAAGTGATCGCGGCGGAATTGACCATGCATAACGCCACGATTTCGGCGGCGGAAAGCTGCACGGGAGGTTTGCTCGCCCAGCGCCTGACGAGCATCGCGGGCAGCTCTTCGTATTTTGTCGGCGGAGTGGTTTGCTACAGCAACGAGTTGAAGACGGCGTGGGCGGGTGTGCCTGCGGAACTCATTCAAGCCAAGGGTGCTGTCAGCGCGGAAGTCGCCGTAGCGCTCGCCGACGGCATACGGCGGCGCGTTGGAAGCACTTTTGGTCTCGGCGTCACGGGAATCGCCGGCCCTGGCGGTGGAACCGAAGAAAAGCCAGTCGGGACGGTGCATATTGCGCTATCGCATGCCGGAGGAGTCAAAGAGCGGAGCGTGCGCTTCCCCGGCGATCGCGAATCGATTCGCTGGCAGGCGAGCCAAGCCGCGCTCGATATGGTTCGCATACACTTTCTCTACAACGGCAAGCAGCCCCTGAAGCGAGCCTGAACGTGCGCCTCTTTGTCGCGCTGGAGATTCCCGCAGCGGTGCGAGACAATCTGGCGGCGCAGATAAAAGAGTTGCGCGATTTATCCACAAGAGTGGCAGACAAACGGCCGCGCTGGGTGCGCCCGGAGAATGTTCACGTGACGCTTAAATTCATCGGCGAGGTATCGCCGGCAAAGCTCGACGGTATCCGTGGCGCGCTTTCATCGATACGTTCGGATACGCCAATTGATCTCAAATTCCACGGGCTCAGCTTTTTTCCCAATGAACAACACCCGTGCGTCTTGTGGGCAGGATTGGATGCTTCGGCGAATTTGACGTCGCTCGCGGGAGATATCGATGGCGCTCTCGAATCGCAGTGCATCGCGCGCGAACGCCGCGCTTTTACGCCGCACTTAACACTGGCGAGGATCGAGCCGCCCGGCCTGCACGAAAAACTCCGCACGGCGATCCAGGAGAACAGAGCGCGGGAGTTCGGTTCGTTCCAAACGCGCGAATTTCGCCTCATCGAAAGCAAACTGAAACCATCCGGCGCCGAGTACACTACCCTCGCATCTTTTCCGTTCACGTTGGAGGGCTAGCGCCAGATGGGCGAGCTGAACGCAACACTCCTCTCAATTCCTGCGGCTGCATATCTTCTCGGATCGATTCCGTTCGGCTTGTTGATGGGCAAGCTTTTTGGAGCGGCGGATGTGCGCGCAGCGGGAAGCGGCAATATCGGAGCGACAAACGTGGCGCGCGTCGCCGGGCCGCTTGCCGGAATCGTCACACTGCTGCTCGACGCCGCGAAAGGCGGGTTTGCCGTGGTTCTGGCCGCGCGGCTTTCAGACCAGAGCTCGACGTGGATGATGATTGCCGGTCTGTGCGCTCTCGTCGGGCATTGCTTTCCGATCTGGTTGGGATTTCATGGAGGCAAAGGAGTGGCCACGGCAGCGGGCGTTTTTCTGGTGTTGTGCCCGCCTGCGTTGCTCGGATCCGTAATACTTTTCGTGCTGGTCGTAGTGTACTGGCGCTATGTTTCGTTGGGATCGATGTCCGCCGCGGCGGCCATGCCCTTGCTGATTTATTTTTTCTGGGCGCCGCATCACGCACCACCTTATGCCGTCACGTTCGGCTCGCTCGCGGCCGCGCTGCTGATTGTCTATAAACACGACGCCAACATCCAACGCCTCGTCCAGGGCGACGAGCCGAAATTTTCCTTCCGCAAAAAGCCGAGCGAAGAGGATGCACCGTGAAACGCATTACCATCCTTGGCGGCGGGAGCTGGGGCACAGCGCTTGCGATCGTGCTCTCTCGCACGCACAAGCCGCATGAGATTTCCCTGTGGGTGCGCGACGCGACGCTTGCGGAATCCATCCGGCGAAGCCGCGAGAACAAAACCTATCTGCCGGGCCACAAGTTGCCGGAGACGATCCAGATTACGCATGACCCGGCGGTCTCACTCGCGAACGCTGAGATGATCATCGGAGCGATCCCTGCAGCGCACGCTCGCAGCGTTTACCGGCGGATTCTGCCGCACCTGACTCGTGGCATTCCGATTGTGAGCGCAACAAAAGGGCTTGAGCCCGCAACCCATGCGCGTATGAGTGAAGTCATCTCCCAAGTTGTGTCGCCGGAATTTCCCGTGGGCGTCGCGGTTCTATCCGGGCCCTCTTTTGCCGCAGAGGTTGCGCGCGGTGAGCCGACAGCCGTTGTGATCGCTTCGCACGACCATAGTATCTCCGTCCCAGCGCCATCTGTTCGGAGGTATACCGAGCTAGCTGCCGAGCTCCAGGAAGAACTCGCCGCACCGAATTTTCGCTTATATACCAACGACGACGTGCTCGGCGTCGAGCTTGCTGGCGCCATGAAAAACGTCATAGCCATCGCGGCAGGCGCCTGCCAAGGCCTTGGTCTCGGCTCCAATCCGTTGGCGGCGCTGATTACGCGCGGCCTCGCGGAAATGACGCGTTTGGTGGTGGCCCTAGGCGGGCGACGGGAGACGCTCGGTGGTCTTGCCGGCTTGGGCGACCTCGTCCTGACCTGCACAGGCTCGCTCAGTCGCAACCGCCACGTGGGCATCGAGCTGGGAAAAGGCCGCGCGTTGACCGAGATCCTAGAAGGCATGAAAATGGTCGCCGAAGGCGTCGGAACCGCCGGCCCCCTCTTAGCGCTTGCCCGCGAGGCAACGATCGAGCTCCCAATCACTGAGCAGATTGAGGCTATCTTGCACCAGGACAGGCCGCCACTGGAGGCCATCCGAAATATCATGGAGAGGCCGCTAAAACGCGAATAAGTTGACTTGGGCAGGTGCCGTTCAGGCCCGTTTAGGGTGTGCCGGGTTCGTGAACAGCCACTAGTACCAAGGTTCCAGTTGCAGATGCGCGACGCGGCGCCATTCGCGCCCCCTTTGGCTGCCCTATTCCCCTAAAATTGAGAGTTGAGATGCCAGAACCCAGCCCATCCACGTGGCAACGCCTGCGTAAGGGACGCGTGCGCATTTTGTGGCTCGTGCTGGGCGCGCTTCTGCTCGTCAGCGCGCTGCCCATTGGGCTTTATCACCGCCAGGTGCTCCAGCTTAGCCAAGACAAATTGACAGACACCGAGAGCGTTCAACAATCTGACTTGACGCGGTCGCTGGCCCAGGAAATTCAGACGTTCGAGTTCAACCAGACGCAACAGCTCTTCAGCGAACGCCAGATTCTGACCTTGACTGGCCTGATCGACAATGTCGAAGACCCTGCCTCAGAGCCTAAAGTCACTCACCTGCTCGAAGATTTTGTCGAAAGCAATCACGACACGTTTCTTTATCTGACCGCGGTCGACAAAAACGGCAAAGGCACCAGCGCTTCCCAGGGTAATTTCCGCGCCGAACAGGACCCGTTCGTATCCAAAGCCCTGTTGCGCGCCTTTCAGAACTGCATGCAGTCCGACGAGCTGCACATCGTCAAGTTTCGCAGCGAACCTCTCGCTCTCGCGCCGAACAATCAACCAGCCTTCGTACTTGCCGTGCCGCTCAAGGATTTGACGGGCAATTTCACCGGAATGTTGGCGGCGGTTGTCTCGCTTGAACCGATTTCGCACCGCTTGCGGGACGCCAGCGTGCGCGGCCGCAAGGTCTATGTCGTGGACCACTCGGGACGCATCGTCGCGCATCCCGACACGAAGAATTTTGTGCCTGGCGCGGAAGCCAGCGGAAAAATCGTCGACCAGATTCGTGCTCTACCCCGGGACCTTCGCAATACGGAAACGATTCGCTTCACCGATAAGGGGAACAAACATCCGGTCGAGATGATCGGAACGTACAGCACTTTTCCCGAGGTGAATTGGGCGGTGGTTGCCGAGCGCAGCCTGGACGACGCGCGTGCCGACGCCGGCGTCAACGAACTGAATAAACAGGCCCTGGCCTTCGTCATCGTGGTAGTGCTGGTGGCCATTCTCTTCGGTTACTTTTTTGCGGTCGGCATCAGTGGACCCATTCGCGGCCTCGCCGCTTCCACGCGTGCCATCAGCCGCGGCGAATTTCACCAGCGCTCGCCAGTACGCGGCGCTTCGGAGATCAGCGAACTGGCCGAAAACTTCAACAAAATGGCCAGCGACATCGAGGAGTACATCGAAAAGCTGAAGGAAGCCGCGGAAGAAAACCGCGAACTGTTTATCGGCTCGATTCGCATGCTCGCAGCGGCCATCGACGAAAAAGATCCATACACGCGCGGTCACTCCGGCCGCGTGGCGAAATACTCCGGGCTTATCGGGCGAGAGCTTGGGCTTTCGGCAGAGGAGCTCGACAAGTTGCGCGTTGCCGCCCTACTTCATGACGTCGGTAAAATCGGCGTGGAAGACCGTGTCCTGAAAAAGCCCGGCGCGCTGACGCCGGAAGAATTCGACTTAATGAAGCAGCACACTGTGAAAGGCGCGAACATCATGCGCCCGGTTTCACAATTGAAAGAAATGCTGCCCGGCATCGAGTTGCACCACGAACATATCGATGGCCGCGGTTATCCGTACGGCTTGCAGGGCCAACAAATTCCGCTGATGGCGCGCATCATCGGCGTCGCGGACACGCTAGACGCCATGACCACCAATCGGCCGTACCAGTCAGCGATGGACATCGAGTTCGCCTTGAACCGCATCAAGTCTCTCACTGGCTCGAAGTTCGACGCCGTCGTCGTCACCGCCCTCGAATCCGCCATCAATTCCGGGAAGCTCCGCCTGAGCGCTGTTGAAGTGACCGTCTAAACCTGCTCGATATCTAGCGGCTTGCACTCATTCCCCGTTCACGTGCGCGTGGGGCTCACACCAAGCGCTTCTGTTACAATTTTAGATTGCGCTGATCGCAGTGCGACTAACCTCATGATTTCGCTTTTTGGAAAACCGGAAAAAGTCGAACCGTCGCTGCTTGAACGGCTGAAAGCCTCGGTCAGTAAGACGAAGGCAGCGCTGTCCGAATCGGTCGAGAATATTTTTCTTGGCGAGCGCAAGATCGATCCTGCGCTGCTGAAAAAACTTGAGACGGCGTTGCTCTCCGCCGACCTCGGCGTGAAACCAACCCGAGAAATTCTCGATGCCGTGCGGGAAAAGCTGGATCGCAACGCGCTCTCCGACGCCAGCCAGCTCAAGCGCGAAATCAAATCTCACATTGTTCGCATCCTGACGATGAGCGACGGCGACGCCGCGAGCCCCACTGCCTCGGCATCGGCGAAAAGTCCAGCGAACTCAACGAACGGCTCCGGCCCGCGCGTAATCTTTATCGTTGGCGTGAACGGCGCTGGAAAAACCACCAGCATCGGCAAGCTCGCCAATCGCCTGCGCCAGGAAGGCCTTAGCGTTGTCTTGTGCGCCGCCGACACCTTTCGCGCCGCTGCGGTCGAGCAACTCGAAATTTGGGCGAAGCGCAACGGCATCGATGTGATCAAACAAAAATCCGGCGCCGATCCAGCCGCCGTTGTATACGACGCCATGGCTGCGGCCAAAGCGCGCAGCGCGGATGTGGTGATCGTAGACACTGCTGGCCGGCTTCACACAAAATCCAATCTCATGGCCGAGCTGGAAAAAATGAAGCGCACCGCGGCAAAAGTGATTCCCGGCGCTCCGCACGACGTTCTGCTGGTGCTTGACGCCACCACGGGCCAGAACGGCCTCGCCCAGGCTCGCGAATTTACTTCGACCGTCGCCGTGACCGGCATCATTCTTACGAAGCTCGACGGCACCGCAAAGGGCGGCATAGTGGTTGCCATCGCGCGCGAACTCGGATTGCCCATCCGCTTCGTCGGCACCGGCGAGCAAATCAACGACATGGTGCCCTTCGACGCGGAAACCTACGCCAACTCTCTTTTCGACTAATCCTTCAACCAAACAATGGACGCTCACGCCACTCGCTTCATGGAACACGCACTGGAATTGGCCCGCAAAGGCATTGGCCTCGCGAGTCCCAATCCCATGGTCGGCTGCATCCTCGTTCGCGAAGGCCAAATCGTCGGCGAAGGTTTTCACCAATACGCAAGACTTGATCACGCGGAAATTGTCGCGCTGAAATCCGCCGGCGACAAAGCGCGCGGCTCGACGATGTACGTCACGCTGGAGCCGTGCAATCACTCGGGGCGCACTGGCCCTTGCGTGGAAGCCATCATCGCTGCGGGCGTTCGACGCGTCGTCGCGGCGATGGACGATCCCAATCCGGTCAACTCTATTGGTGGCTTCGATCGGCTACGCAATGCCGGAATCGAAGTCTTCACAGGAGTCAATGAAGAAGAAGCTCGCAATCTGAACGAAGCCTTCGCTTTCTGGATTCGCACGAAGAAACCGTTCGTCACTCTCAAGTCCGCGCTGACCCTCGATGGCCAGCTCGCTCTTCCCCTCGAGCGAAACAAATTAGGCAAGAGGCGCAGCAAGCAAAAACGGGCGAATTGGATTAGCTCAGAAGAGTCCCGCGCCGAAGTTCATCGCATGCGCCACGCTGCTGACGCCGTGCTTACCGGTATCGGCACGATTAAGATCGATGACCCGCTTCTTACGGATCGCAGCGGCCTTCCACGGCGAAAACCGCTGTTGCGAGTCATCCTCGACTGGGGACTTACGATCTCGCCGCACTCGCGCATCGTACACTCCGCGCAGAACGATGTTCTGGTGTTTACGCAGCAGCATGCGAGCACGCGGAGAATTCGAGCTCTCGAAAAAATCGGTGTCGAAGTCGTGCGCGCCGCTTCGCGCAATGGACAAATCCAACTGGAAGCGGTCCTCGCCGAACTTGGCCGCCGCGAAATACTGAGTGTCCTCCTCGAGGCTGGTCCAACGCTAAATGGCGCAGCTCTGCTAGCGGGAATCGTTCACAAGCTTTTTCTTTTCTATGCGCCTAAAATTTCGGGCGAAGCGCGGGTGCCCTTTGCCATCGCGCCAAATCTCGAGTTTCCGACGCTGCAAAAGGTTCGCACGCAGTCGTTCGGCCCCGATATCGCCGTCGAAGCTTACCTGCAAGATGTCTACCGGTAACTATGGAGTGCGGCAGCAGAGCTGCCGCACTCCATAGTGCTGTCTTACTCGCTGACGCGTAGCACAGCTGCCCCTTTGATCGCATCATTTTTCAACGCGTTCAGCGCACGATTAGCCTCGCCAAGGGGAAAGATTTGCGTGTGCATGCGTACAGGAATTTCTGCCGCGACTCGCAGAAAATCCTCGCCATCCTTGCGCGTGTTATTCGCAACGCTGCGAATCATCCGCTCCTGATACAGCAGATCATAGCTAAACGACGGAATCGGGCTCATGTGAATTCCGCCCAGCACCAGGACGCCGCCTTTGCGCAAAGCCGCGAGCGCCGCGGGAACAATCTCTCCAGCCGGCGCAAAAACAATCGCGGAGTCCAGCTTTTCCGGCGGCGCATCGAGTGTGCCGCCCGCCCACGCGGCGCCTAATTCCAGCGCCAGCTTTTGATGACGCTCATCCCGCGTCGACGCGTACACCGTCACGTTCCAGTGCCGCGCTACCTGGATCGCGATGTGCGCCGCCGCGCCAAAGCCATAAAATCCCAGCCGACCGCCCGGCTTGATCCCCGCCAGCCGTAGGCAGCGGAATCCAATGATCCCCGCGCAAAGCAGCGGCGCGGCCTGCTCATCGGAAAATCCATCGGGAATCGCATAAATAAAATCCTGCGGTGCGACGATGTATTCCGCGTAGCCGCCGTCGACGCTGTATCCCGTGAACGTCGGGTTGTCGCAAAGATTCTCCTCTCCCAAACTGCAGTACATGCAGGTGCCGTCCGTGTGGTGCAACCACGCGACTCCCACGCGAGCTCCGATCGCGAAGCGGTGCGCACCTTCTCCCTGCTTCTCGACGATACCCACAACCTGATGGCCCGGAATGACTGGCGATTTCCGCGGCGTCAATTCGCCTTCAATCACATGCAAATCCGTGCGGCACACACCGCAAGTTTGGACGCGCACCAGGACTTCGCCCTTGCCGGGATTTGGTGCAGGCACGTCCGTGAATTCGAGTGGATTCGTTTCAATCCGCGCGGGAGCCCTCAATAAACATGCTTTCATTCGCGCCTCACATTTTTGCTCTGCATTTCTAGTTCCGGCAGATCGCCACTCGCTGGTCTCCATCCTTGAGCTTCAATACTAAACTCTACACGCAACTCGAATCGGATAAGTCGCCCGCCACCGGTCCCACAATCCATACGATATCTTCGTGTAGAATAATCCTGGTATTCGATAAAACGGCGTGTTTTTCTTCGATATAATCATGCGCATTCTACCTGCTCTCTTTTGTGCTGCCATCTTTTTTGCACCGGCGTCTCGCTGCCAGGACGAGCATCATCACGAATTGAGCGCGGAAGAAATAGGCTCGGTCCACTTTTCAACCTCGTGCTCGCAGACCGTCAGCGAATCTTTCAATCTGGCGGTTGCGCTGCTTCACTCTTTCCAATACGAGCAATCTCGCCAAGCCTTTTCGCAAGTCTCCCTGCAAGATTCCACGTGCGCGATGGCGCAGTGGGGCGTAGCGATGTCTCACTATCACGGGCTCTGGGGAAACGGTGATACGGATGCCGGCCGCGCCGCTCTAGAAAAGGCCAAGGTCACAGCCGCCGCCAATCCTTCGACGACTCCCCGCGAGACTGCCTACATCGAGGCCCTGGCAGAAATTTACATTGAGGACGGCAAGAGTCCAGCCGCGCACACCCAAAAATTCGAACTCAAAATGGGCGCGCTACAGGCTGCCTACCCTAATGATGATGAAGCGGCGATCTTCCATGCTCTGGCGCTCTACATTACGGCTCCCATCACGGATAAAACATTCGCCAATCAGCGAAAATGTGGAGAGATTCTCGAACCGCTTTTCAAATTGCATCCGCATCATCCCGGCATCGCGCATTACATCATCCACTGTTACGACAATCCTGTCCTCGCGGAAAAAGGCCTCCCTGCAGCGCGCATGTATGCGGAAATTGCTCCGGCCTCGGCCCACGCCCAGCACATGCCGTCGCATCTTTTTACGCGCGTTGGCTCGTGGGACGAAGCCATCCGCTCGAATGTGAAATCCGCACAAATGGCTGCCGATGCGGAGGTCACCTCGAAAGACGGCGAGGCCCGAGAGCAACGGCTTCACGCCATGGATTATCTCGTCTACGCCTATCTGCAAAGTGGACGCGTGAAACAAGCCGAAGCTGTTCTGACCGAGATGAACTCGTTTCCCCCAATTTCCGGAACATCGTTTATCGCTGGTTACGCGAACGCCGCGATACCAGCGCGGTGCGCCATCGAACTCCGTGATTGGAAGCGAGCTGCAGGGCTACAAGCCCAAGCCACCGGTGCGCCGATGGTGCGGGCCATTACGTGGAATGCGATCGGCATCGGGAGCGCTCGCACTGGTGACCTCGTGCGCGCGGCAGAAGCGGAGCACGCTCTCGCGTCGCTGGCCGAGTTGGCGTCCACTCAACATGACGCCTACACTTCGAATCAAGTGGAAGTGCAGCGACGGGAAGTGGCTGCATGGATCGCGGAAAAGAGTGGCAAGAGCGCTGATGCGATTGCCATGATGCGATCGGCTGCGGAACTCGAAGAGAGCATGGACAAGAGCGGCGTGACGCCAGGAGTCGTAACACCCGCGCGCGAGATGCTCGCTGAGCTGTTTGCTTTGGACAGACAGCCTGCCGCTGCCCTCGTAGAATACGAAGCAGTCTTGAAGACCGCGCCTAATCGATTTAACGCTCTATACGGCGCCGCAAGCGCGGCGGATGCCGCCGGAAATTCCGCGAGCGCGAATCTCTACTACAAAAAACTGAGCGAAATCGCCGTCGGCGACGAGAGGCCTGAATTGGTAACTACTCGAAAGAGAATCAATACTTCAGCCGCGCAGAATTCTGGCACGCGGCCATAAAGTCTTGCAGTCTGCAGAGCTGTGAAATTCATCCAGGCTCGTTCGCGACTCTTTGAAAGGTCAGAGTATCCGGAGAAAGCTTCGGCAATTCTTGCTAAGCTAGCGATACAATTATCTGAAACCCCAGGTTCATTTGAAAATGTTTACAGGGATCATCGAACATGTTGGCACCATCGAAGCGCTGGATCTGAAGCCCGGTCGCGGGCGCATCACGATTCACACGCCAAGCCTTGCGCCTTCGCTCGCCATCTCCAAGAGCGTCGCCGTGAACGGTTGCTGCCTCACGGTCGTGGCTCTTGGCAAAAAACAATTCTCCGCTGATTTATCCGGCGAAACCATTCAGAAAACCTCGTTCGGTGCGAAAGATGGCTGGCTGAAAAAAGGTTCGCGCGTTAATCTGGAACAGCCCTTGACTGCCGGCGCAGAATTCGGCGGCCACTTCGTTCAGGGACACGTCGACGGTACGGGCCGCGTCACGCGTCTTGTCCCAGAAAGCCTGGGAAACAGCAGTTGGCTATTCAGCGTAGAAGTCCCCGAACAATTTGCGCGTTATGTTGTTTCCAAGGGCTCGATTACCATCGACGGCATCAGCCTCACCGTCGGGCGGTGGAATAGCGACACGCGCATCGTGGTAGTCGCCGTAATTCCCTACACCTACGAACACACCAATCTCCGCGACCGCAAACCTGGCGACGCTGTCAACCTTGAAGGCGATGTACTGGGAAAATACGTGGAACGCTATCTCGAAGCGCGCAACGAAACACAAGCTGCGCCCACTTCGAAACTCAGCCTCGATAAGCTAATCGCCGAAGGGTTTTAAGCGGAACATCCCACCATCGCAAACTCGACTGCCCCGTTTTCTTCAAGCGCGCTCAACTTATAGCCTCCCGTGCCTTGGCGCGCGCACCCCGCCAATAAAGCGCCAGCCCAATCACAATCGTCGTTACAGTTCCGGCCACCAATTTCATTTCAAACCCAAACTTGTTCGTCGAATCGCCGGGTGGAACCAGCGAAACGAAAATGCCGATCAGCACAATCAGAAAGCCCGTACCTGAAACGGCCCAAACGCCCGCTTTGCCTCCTGGGATCAGAATTGCCTCCGAGTTTTCCTTGCGATCCTTACGTGAAAAGAGCCGAATCGCCGCCGCGAACATATAAAGAAACGGAATAAAATAAAGAATGTTCGTGGCGCTCACAAGGAAGTCATACGCGCCGCGCGTAGATTCGTTGATCTGGCTGACCAACAGAATCGCGCAAGAAAGCACAGCTTGCACCAGAATCGCGATGTACGGCGTCTTCCATCGCGGATGAATTTTGCCAAACGCCTGCGGCAGGTAGCGATCGATTCCAACCACGAACGGCACGCGCGCGATTCCCGCGACAGTACTTCCGACCCCGCCGGCATTCCCCAGCGTCACGACAATCGCCGCAACAATTCCCAGAAATCCAATTCGCAGTGCGATGGATCCCACGGTGATCGCGTGGAACACGCCGCTGGTGTTCGAAACATCCGCCGCAGGCACAAGCACCAGCACGGCGACCGTCGCCAGAATGTACATCGCAGCAATCAGCCCGGCCGCGGCATAGAGCGCGCGCGGCAGCGTCCGGCGCGGGTTGCGCACTTCCTGGCTCATGGCGGATACGAGCTCAAGCCCGCTGAACGCAAACGCAATCTGCGACCAGAAATTTACCGTGTCCCAGTTCCACGTCGGCAAAATGTTGTGCCATGTAAATTGTGTCACCGCACCATGCTTCATCGCGATGATCGCAGCGACGCCCACCACAGCCATCAGCGGCAAGTACGTCGAGACTCCACCGACGTTCTGCAGCCACTTGCCGATGTTCAACCCGATGATATTCAGCCCGACGGCCACGATCAGGTAGCCCACAGAGAGGAGAAGCAAAAACGTGCGGTCATGCTCCAGCGCTGAACCCCGCTCGCCCATGATGTAGGCGCTCATTGCCGCGCTGGCCAGCAACAATCCAGGAAAGTAAAAAACGGTGTAGGCCCAGTAATTCCATCCCGCGATGAAGCCGTGAAAATCGCCAAAGGCTTCCTTCGTCCAAACGTACAAACCGCCCTCTTCCGGGAAACGCGACGAAAGCTCGTTGATCACCATTGCTGACGGAACAAAGAAAAAAACCGCCGCGATCACCCACAAACTGATCGAGGATGTTCCGTTATGCGCAGCGGCAGCAACCCAGCGCGGCCCGAGAACGGTGGCGATGTTGAAAAGCAATACGTCCCAAAAACCCATCGTCTTGGGCAATTGCTTGATGGGATCGGAAGCGCCGCCGCCCGCGGCCTGGCTCACAGAGTCACGTCCAGAGCGGGAATCAACGCATCCTGCATGCGGAAATTGTGGAGGAATGGGTCCTTCGAATTTTCAAAATCGTCCCACGGGCCGAAGAACGCAACGCGGCCGTCCTGCAGAAATACCACTGTGTCGGCAAGTTTTTTCGCCAGGTGCGTATCGTGCGTGACGACAATCGACGTGCGGTGAAATGCCTCCTTCAGCCGCAGAATCAGGTCGCCCATGTGCCCCGCCATGATTGGATCGACCATAGTGGTCGGCTCGTCAAATAATATCGCCTCGGGATTTTGCGCGAAGGCGCGTGCCATGGCTACCGCACGCTTCATCCCCGTCGATAATTCGCTCGGCAGTTTATCGAGGACCTCTTCGACTTCCAGCATCTTCGCTAATTTAAACACGTAAGCGTCGATGTCTTCGTATTCTAGCCCCGGCTGCTTTTCCAGCGGAAAAGCTATGTTCTCCGCAACCGTCAGCGAATCGAACAGCGCGCCGGACTGAAACACCATCGTCACTTTGCGCCGCACTTCTTCGAATTGCTGCTCGGTGAAATCGGTGACGTCGACCCCGTCCACAAAGATGCGGCCGGAATCCGCCTTCATGAATCCCATAATGTGCTTGAGCGAAACGGACTTTCCCACGCCGCTGCGTCCCATGATCACGCACGTCTCGGCACGCTTCACGCTGAAGCTGACGTCTTTCAGCACGGCATTATCGTCGAAGGATTTGCAAACATCGCGAAACTCAAAAAACTTTTCTGCGCGCGGTTCAGCGCTGTTGCTGGCGCCACTGGTGCTCACCAGTCCGGACGGTAACCGCAATCCACCCGTGTCCATAGCCGCTACACCGCGATTGATGTCGTTTTTGTCTGCCATTCTTCGCTTTCGTTTATCCCGGGTTTGCGTAAACCATGCATCCATCGTTCGAGGCGTCGACTAGCTTTGTTCCGCCTCCATCATCCGTCGCGCCTCTTCGTAATCCGCCGCCGTATTCATATTCCAGAAAAGCCGCCCTGCGCTATCAAATCGTTTCCAGTCCCGCGCGTCAAGAACTTCCGCGCGCAAGAGTGCAATGCCCTCTGTCACTTTACGGACTCCGCGCTCCAAGGCCGACTCCAGCTCTGCAGCTGCGTCCGTCCGCCAGCAAGCACAAAGCGGCTCAAGACCAAACTCAGACTTTGGCACGACAACTTGAGCGGAACTTTCGATCGCGCGTCCAATCAAGTACGTTAGCCATTCCCCCGTGAGAAAAGGCATGTCACAGCTCACGATCAGATTCCAATCGCGGCCGCCATCTGTTTCAGCTGTCGCGAGCAATGCCGTAATGATTCCGCCTAAAGGACCTTGTCCCGGCCACAAATCCTCAGTAATCCAAAGATCAAAATCATCATATCGATGCCGAGGAGCAACGACACTTACTGATCCAAGAGTGTCGCCAACCAAGCCGCACATCTTCCTGAGCATAGATTTTCCACCGAGTTGCGCCCTCGCTTTGTCTTGCCCGAAACGTGTACTTCCGCCTCCCGCCACAACATATCCCGCAATACTCGAAGTCGGAGAGATGGCGGATCCTGTCGTTCGGCGATTCATTCTTCCTCCAAGGGCTCGCGCCCCGGCCGCCGAATCCCCAACTCACGCAATTTTTCCTGCAAGCTCTGCCGGTGCAACCCTATCGTCGCCGCCGTCCGCGAAACGTTCCACCTATGATCCGCCAACTGTTTCATCAAATAAGCCACTTCAAATTTCCGCTTAGCTTCACGAAAATCCTTCTCGCCGAATCCGTTTTCATTCGCCCCATCGGAGTTCTTGTGAGGCCCAGCCTCCCGGCTCACTACTTCCTGCGGCAAATCTTCCACGCCTATCTCTTCTCCGCGACACAGCACTAAACTCCGCTCCAGCGCATTTTTCAACTCGCGCACATTCCCCGGCCAGTCATATTTCTCCAGCGCCGCCATAGCCTCCCGGGTAACCCGTCCTGTAGGGGAGGGGCTCGCCCCTCCCGGATTTGCCGCCCCGGCTCCCGCACGCAGCCTCGCCGTATGCATCTGCAAAAACGCCTCGGCCAAAACCGGAATATCCGCCTTATGCGCCCTCAAAGGCGGCAACTCAATCGTTACCACGCGCAACCTATAAAACAAATCCTCGCGAAACTTCCCCGCCCGAATTTCCGCCGCCAGATTCCGGTGCGTAGCACTAATCACGCGCACATCCACAGGAATCGGCTGCGTCCCCCCGAGTCTCTCAATCGTCCGATTCTCCAAAGCCCGCAAAACTTTCGCCTGCGTAATCGGATTCATGTCTCCAATCTCATCCAAAAACAAAGTCCCGCCCGACGCCAGCTCGAACTTCCCCTTCTTCTGCTGCACCGCGCCCGTAAAGGCCCCACGCTCATACCCAAACAATTCCGACTCAATCAAAGTCTCCGGCAAAGCCGCGCAATTCACCGCCACATACGCCTTCCCCGCCCGCGGCGACCGAGCATGAATCTCCTGCGCCATTAAATCCTTCCCCGTTCCGCTTTCGCCGAGAATGAGCACGGTTGAATCCGCCGACGCCACGCGGTCCGCCATCTCAAACGCGCGCCGCATTTCCACCGTCCGCCCAATCATCTGCCCAAACTGCCCCTCAGTTGCCATACGCCTGCGCAAAGAATCATTCTCTTTTTCCAGCGTCGCCAACTTCAAAAGATTCGCCACCCGCTGCCGCAGCTCCTCCAGTTCAAATCCCTTCACCAAATAATCCGCCGCGCCCAACTGCAGCGCCTCCACCGCCGTCTTCGCCGTATCCAAAGCCGAAACCATCAACACTGGCACGTCGTTCCCTTGTTCGCGCATCCACCGCAAAAATTCCAACCCGCTCTGCCCCGGCAGCACCACATCGAGCAGCACAAGATCCGGCCGCTCCGCATCCAACGCCGAGCGCGCCGCTTCCGCCGAATCGGCCTCCGCAATCCGGTACTTCGCCTCCAACGCCCGCCGCAACCCATACCGTGCCGCCGGCTCATCATCCACAATCAATATCGTTTTCATACAACTCTTCTCCGTGTCCTCTGCGAACTCCGTGTTAAAACAAACCCGATCCGCTGCCACACACTTCAATCATTGGCAGGCAGATTCACGCTGAATCGCGTCCCATGCCCGTCCTTCAAGGGACTCTCCCAGTCCAACTTCCCCCCAAACTCCGCCACTCGCCTCGCCACAATCGCCAAACCAAGCCCCGTCCCCTGCGTTTTCGTAGTAAAAAACGGCTGCAGGATTTTCTCCCGCACACTCTCGGGCACACCCGGCCCATCGTCTTCCACTGCAAACAAAAACCCCTCGCCATTCGCCGCCCCGCTCACCCTCACTCGCCCGCCCCGCGCAGTCGCCTCCAACGCATTGACCACAAGATTCGACAAAATCTCGCTCACCGCCTCCGCACTGACTGCCAACTTCGACCTGACGCCCTCAACGTCCACCTCAAGCCTAACTCCACGCCGCTCAGCCTCATGCCGCAAAACTCCGCTAACCTCTTCCGCCACCGCGCGCGCATCACACGTCGCCACCGCAGCTCCGCCCAGAATCGTCGGCCGGCTGAACTGCAGCAACTGGTTCAGCTTCGACGACAGCCGCCCAATCTCCTCCAACACCATCTTCGTCTCGCCGCGTATCGACTCCGGCAACTCATCACTCTCCAGCTGCACCTGCAAAATTGTCTTGATCGACCCCAGCGGATTCTTCAAATTGTGCGAAATGCTAGCCGCCATCTGCCCCAAAACCGCCAACCGCTCCCGCTCCGCCAACTCCCTCTCCAACTGCAACTTCTCCTCAATCAACCGGCACAAATCCAAAGCCCCCGGCAACTGTTCGCACAAAAACTCCAATGCCGCCGCCGTCTCGCCCGACAACATCGCCCCATGCGCTTTGACGCGCAGCGTTCCGAGGAGCCGCCCGGACTGCCGAATGGCAAACTCGTCCTCGGATGCCCTGTCCCCCGGCCCGACTCCCGTCTCACCACCGAGAACAAGCTTCACTTCAGCGAGCTGTAACTCCTCCGCGATCCACTTCTCGATAAAAGCGGCCAACTTCCCCAGGTTCCCGAGCCGCGCCACTTCCTGGATGGGCGCCATCATGCGCTGCGCGTGGTCCATCTCCGTTTGCGCCGTTCGTCGCAGAACTTTTCTCATTAATCGCTGCAACGGTTCGAAGAACACCACAGGAAGAAACAGCAACAACGCAGCCGACGCCTCCGGCGGCAGATAAGGCTCCATCCAAAGGCTCGCCCGCCGAATTAAGCTCAAGTACAGCAGCGCTAGAAACGTCGCAAACACCGCGTAAATCAAATTTCGCTGCCGCCCGATCTGCAAGAAATTAAACCGCTGGACATTTCGAATCAGGATGACCAGTGGGTACAGCGCGATGGCAGCGGCGATGCTGGTTGTTACCATCAGGGTCTGCTCGCCGGTTATCCCCACCAGGTGGATCGCCGAGATCGCCAATGCCAGTCCTGTGAAGCTGATGAGCAATGACCTATGAAACGATATTTGATCCTTGTCGGGAGCCACCTTTAAAAATTTCCATTGCCAAGCCGCCGAGATCACCAGCGAGCAGACCAGCCAGATTTGGAAAAGCTTGCCCAGCGAATTGGCGGGTGCAACAAAATCGAAACCGGCGCGCAAGCGCAGTCCAGAGTACAAATAGGGAAGAAGCAACACTCCCGGGAGGTAAGCTACTGCTAGCCAGAACCGTTTCGAGAGACCTGCATGCACCAGTTCTCGAATCTGCGCATACTCGACGTGCAAATGAATCAATAACGACGGCACGAACCACAACCCGACGCACACCACACTCCACGCGAAGATTCCCAAAGATGTCGGCAAGTTCGAGTAGTAAAGCTGACCATTAAGAGCCAACAATGACCCGCCAAAAAAGAGGACGAGGGACAAGCACAGAAAGAAAAAAACACGCTCGAAATTTCGTTGGCGACGATGGCCGAGGATAACGACGATCCAGAAGAACGGCAGCAGCGTGCCAGCCGTCAAGACGATCAGTCGAGGATAGACGTGTGGGGGCAACAGATTACCACGCGCAGATTCTATGCCCAGAAGAAGTGCACGGCAATCGCCAAGTGTCGTATTTTTCTTGCACCACCTAAGCTATTATAAATAAACAGCTTAACTTGGACAGAAATCCACAGCCGCCCCACCCATCTGTCTGCTAAATCCTTGACATGCAATCTCTTTCTAGCTATATTAGCAGTCGACTGTGAGGAGTGCTAATTCCCCTTCCGTGCTCCCAGTCTCTGTTCAAACCGTAAGATCAACTATGGAGGTTCTTCCAAGATGGCAGTGAATCTGACCCCGCTCCACGACCGTGTAATCGTGAAGCGCATTGAAGAAAAAGAGTCCGTCAGGGGCGGCATCATCATCCCTGACTCCGCAAAAGAAAAGCCCATGGAGGGTGAAATCATCGCCGTTGGCGCTGGCAAGCGCGAAAAAGGCGAACTGATCCCGCTCGACGTGAAACCAGGCGACCGCGTTCTGTTCGGCAAGTACAGCGGCACCGAGATCAAAATCGAAGACGAAGAGTACCTCATCCTTCGCGAAGAAGAGATCCTTGCCAAACTAAGCGGCGCAGCCAAAGCCGCCAAGAAGTAACCAGCATTTGTAGGGGCCGGGCTTCAGCCCGGCAGTTCGGCCGTAGGGGCACGGCATGCCGTGCCCGTCGATGAAACAAGCAATAATTCACATTTCGCAGAACGAAATCAGGAGGAAATACCAGTATGGCGAAGCAGATTGTAACAGGTGAGAATTCCCGCCAAGCGATTCTTCGCGGCGTGAACGCTCTCGCCGACGCAGTAAAGATCACGCTCGGCCCCAAGGGCCGCAATGCCGTGATCGAAAAGAAGTTCGGCGCGCCGATCATTACCAAGGACGGCGTCACCGTGGCCAAGGAAATCGAGCTGCAGGATCCCCTCGAGAACATGGGCGCGCAGATGGTTCGTGAAGTCGCTTCGAAGACGTCCGACGTCGCCGGCGACGGCACCACCACCGCAACCGTGCTCGCACAGGCGATCTTCCGCGAAGGCGTTAAGACTGTCGCCGCAGGCGCCAGCCCCACCGCTCTCAAGCGCGGCATCGAAAAGGCCGTCGAAGTGGCGGTCGAAGAAATCCGCAAACTCCACAAGGACGTCAAGGGCGAAATGATCGCTCAGGTTGGCACCATTTCCGCGAACAATGACAAGCAAATCGGCGGCATCATCGCCGAAGCGATGAAGAAGGTCGGCAAGGATGGCGTCATCACCGTCGAAGAATCCAAGACGATGGAGACGACTCTCGAAGTGGTCGAAGGCATGCAGTTTGACCGCGGCTACCTCTCCCCCTACTTCATCACCGACCCCGAGCGCATGGAATGCGTCCTCGAGGACGTTCGCATCCTCATCCACGAAAAGAAAATCTCCTCGATGAAGGATTTGCTCCCGTTGCTCGAGCAGACCGCCAAGATGGGCAAGCCCCTCTTGATCATCGCTGAAGACATCGAAGGCGAAGCGCTGGCGACCTTGGTCGTCAACAAGCTCCGCGGCACGCTGCAGTGCGCTGCCGTCAAGGCCCCTGGCTTTGGCGACCGCCGCAAAGCGATGCTCGAAGACATCGCCACCCTCACGGGCGGCAAGGCCATCACCGAAGACCTCGGCATCAAGCTCGAGAACGTGAAGCTTGAGGACCTCGGACGCGCCAAGAAAGTCACCATCGACAAGGACAACTCCACGATCATCGAAGGCGCGGGAAAGTCTTCGGACATCGAAGGCCGTGTGAAGCAAATTCGTTCCCAGGTCGAAAACACCACCAGCGACTATGACAAGGAAAAGCTCCAGGAACGCCTTGCAAAGCTCGTTGGCGGCGTCGCCGTCATTAAAGTCGGCGCAGCGACCGAAACCGAACTGAAGGAAAAGAAGGCGCGTGTCGAAGACGCAATGCACGCCACTCGCGCGGCTGTCGAAGAAGGCATCGTTGCAGGCGGCGGCTCCGCACTGCTCCGCTGCATCTCTGCAGTCGAGAAGCTCAAGCTGCACGATGACGAAGCCGTTGGCGCAGGCATCGTGAAGCGCGCTCTCGAGGAGCCTTCCCGCCAGATCGCACTCAACGCCGGTTTCGAAGGCGCTGTGGTGATCGGCAAGGTTCGCGACTCGAAGGACGAAAACTTCGGCTTCAACGCCGAGACCGGCGAGTACGGCGACATGGTCAAGATGGGCGTCATCGATCCAGCAAAAGTCACGCGCTTGGCGCTGCAAAACGCAGCTTCCATCGCGGGCCTGATGCTCACGACCGAAGCCCTCATTGCTGAAATCAAGGAAGAAAAGGCTGCAGCAGCAAGTGGCGGCGGCGCCCCCGGCGCAGGCGGCATGGGCGGCATGTACTAAATCCAGGTAGCACAGGCACTCCTGCCTGTGCTCCGGGCGGCTTTACCAGCTCGCCCAAAACCTCAATCCAAAGGGCGTCCTCGGCGCAAGCCAGGACGCCTTTTTTGTTTCCTGTCCAGTGCTAAATCTTGAGTTCTATAGACACGGAGTCGAGGTCACGATACGATCCAGTTAATTCGTATGTTTGAACTCTCGGCATCTTCGGCTCGGCCCAAGCGCTCCTTCCTGTCCTGGGTGGGCGCAGTGTGCGTCTTAGCAGCCGTTTACTTTACTCTCTCGGCCCATGCTTACAGTCCGATTGCAACACTGCTCATAATTGCAGGCAATATTCTTGTCATCGTCGATGCGCGTCAGAAAAAGAAAATCGATTTGCCTGGCATCGTGACTACGCAAAAACCTGAGCGCGCTGATGGTTCGTAAACGGATTTTACGCTTACCAGATGGTTTGGATCCCGGCAGACTGGATCCTTCGATCACACGTTACCAAAGGAAGTCCTAACCGAAGCGCGGTAGCCGCGATAATTCTATCGGGCATGTCCGGAACCACATCCCTAGCGATATTCTCCAACGCACCTGCAACATCGGCGTCGACGGCTGCCACGAACAATCCGGAGTTTGGATCAGCGAGGGCTGCGCGCAGACGTTGGAGCGCGGCAGACGGGATCCTTTTCCGCTCAACTAGGTAAACCGTCTCCACGAGCGAAATCGCCGAGACAAAGACGTCGCGTGCGTCCCGAATAGCATCTTCAATCTCCGTTCGGGCAACCGATGACAATTCCCGTGAGTTTTCCAGATACCACAGAATGGTATGAGTATCGAGCACCAGGCTCATAGCTTGACATCGCGGGGAAAGTTACCCCACATTTCGCGGCGGGCCTTGGCAATATCCTCTGCCGTAATATGGACGTCCAGGTCGGCCCAGAGTCCAAGCAGGCTGCGGCGGGGCGCTTTCTCCCCATTCTTCTCTTTCAACTGGTCCACAAATTCGAGAACTTCTTCCTGCTTCTCGGGAGGCAAGTTGCGAAGTTTATTAAGGACCTTTTCTTCGAAGGTCATGGAAGATCTCCCATGCAATCTGCTTCTATTATACCTCTGCCGCCAGATTCAGCGCCATTTCGCGGTGAAAGAGTGGCTTCCTTGCATGCATCCGCCTCCTGAGCTAATCTCGCCGAGCCTCGCCACGAGAATATCCACAGCGGGGCGGAAACCCTCAGCAGTCCTCAATTAATTTAGGGTCATGTACGATTTCAAAATCAAAACAATCTCGGAGGCAGTCGCAAAGATCGCAAATCCCGCGTGAAATCTCTCATCCTTGATCTTGGTCGCCGCGGCGCTCAACAAAATATACAGCCCTGTTCGGACGTAATAATAAGGCCCAATCGCGTGCCAAAACGCGCTGCCCTTGATAAAGGTGTCCAGGAGGTCTGCCAAAAACAGAATCGTCATCAAGCTGAATATCCATTGTCGCCGGGAATAAAAGTAAGCTTTGAAGCTCTCGTAGTCCGCCATCTGCTCGGGAAATAGCAGCACACATAGCAGGAACATCACAACCGCATACATCGCTATGAAAAAATAAAGTGGAAATGTCCACTGCTGGATCGCTTGGAGCCGATATTCCCACCACCAAAAATGAATCAGATACAGAAACAGGAACAGTGCCCACAGAAGGTGCACCCAATACACTTTGTATGCTTTGGGATGCTGGACAATCTTCGCCACTCCACTCAGAAGCTGGGAAACACCCAGCCCAAGGAGAATTGTAAATAGCACACGGACATGCAGATACATTTCCATGCTTGCGCACCTGCCCGGCGAAGAGATTCAACAGCAGGAGATTGTTGCACGAACAGGCTATGGAATTGTCCCCTGAACCTTTGCCTTGGCCCGAGTATCTCGCCTTTTACTAAACCCCTTCCTCTCGCTTGCCTACCCTTAACTCCCTCGGCTAAACTGCCCCTGCCTCATTTCGACTCTTCAGGGGAGAGTCACGACATGCCAGGACTTTTGCAGCGCCTCATGCCGCGCGAAGAGGGTTTCTTCGACCTTTTCGCCCAGCAAGCCGAAAATATCCATAACGGGGCTGAAGCCCTCCTCAAAATGCTCTCGCACTACACGGGCGTCCCCGAGCAAGTGCAGATCGTCAAAGCCATCGAGCACGAGGGCGACGAAATCGCCCACCATCTCCTCATCAAGCTGAACCAGACCTTCATCACTCCTTTTGACCGCGAAGATATCCACACGCTCTGCAACCAGCTCGACGACGTCATCGACCTCATCGACGCCGCCGCCAGCCGTTTCGTCCTCTATCGCGTCGACACCATCCGCGAAGGCACCGTGGACCTCGTCAAAGTCCTCGTCTCCGCCACCGTCGAAGTCACCGCCGCCGTCAAAGCCCTCGGCACTCCCGAAAAAGCCCTCAAGCATTGCATCGAGATCAACCGCTACGAAAATGAAAGCGACCGCATCTGCCGCACCCTCATCGCCCAGCTTTTCGACGAAGAAAAAGACTCCGTCCAGATCATCAAATGGAAGGAAATCTTCGAAGTCATCGAAACCGCCGTCGACAAATGCGAAGACGTCGCCAACGTAATCGAAGGCGTCATCATCAAGAGCGCTTGATTCGCCGATGACTAGCCGATGACCAGCTTCAACCTCTTGATCGCCGTAATTGTCCTCACGCTGGCCTTCGAGTTCTCCAACGGCTGGCATGACGCCGCCAATTCCATTGCCACGGTCGTCTCCACACGTGTTCTCACGCCGTTCCGCGCCGTCGTCTGGGCCGCCTTCTGGAATTTCATCGCCGCTTTCGTCTTCGGCACTGCCGTAGCCACCACCATCGGCAAGGGCATGGTTCACATCGAAATGGTGGATCAAACCGTTCTTTTGGCGGGGCTTCTCGGCGCCATCTCCTGGAACCTCATCACCCTCATCTTGGGCTTGCCCACCAGCTCCTCTCACGCTCTGATGGGCGGCTACGGTGGCGCAGCGGTCGCCCATGCCGGTTATAAAGCCTTGATCCTTACAGGCTGGACTAAACCCGTTCTCTTCATTTTTCTCTCCCCATTCATCGGCATGTTTATCGCCATGGCCGTGACCGTCGCCACCAGCTGGATCGTCCGCAAGCAGCGTCCGCAAAAAGTGGATAAGTGGTTTCGCCGTTTGCAGCTTGTCTCCGCGGCCGGCTACAGCCTCGGCCATGGCACAAACGACGCACAAAAAGGCATGGGCATCATCACCACTGCCCTTGTCGCCGGCGGCCTGATGAGTACCTACTCCGTTCCGTATTGGGTGATTATTTGCTGCTATCTGGCGATGGGCGGCGGCACCATGGCCGGCGGCTGGCGCATCATCAAAACCATGGGACAGCGCATCACCAAACTGACGCCTTTCGGCGGCTTCGCTGCCGAGTCCGCCGGCGCGCTCACGCTGCTCGCCACGGCCCACTTCGGCATTCCCGTCAGCACCACCCACACCATCACTGGCGCAATTGTTGGCGTCGGCGCCACGCGCCGCCTCTCCGCCGTCCGCTGGGGCGTTACGCGCCGTATCGTCTGGGCTTGGGTCCTGACCATCCCCGGCGCCGCTCTAATCGGTGCCGGCCTATTCCATATCCTTGCTCCTCTTCTCCATTAGCGCCGCTCTCCTTGGCCTGCCCAACTTAGGAATTTTCTTAGCTTTTCCATGTTTCTTTTGATAAGCCATCTCCATCCAACCAACGGAGGTATCAATGAGCACATTTAACCGGTTGACGGGTGGCGCACGCGAACTGAATCTCGAGCTCCTTATCATGCGCGTCGCTTGTGCGCTGCCCTTTATCTTCCACGGCTGCGCCATCCTGTTCGGGATGTTCGGTGGCCCAGGCCCGCAAGGTTTCGCGGCGTTCATGCACATGCCTGTCGCTGTGGGTTATTTGGTCGGATTGGCTCAATTCGCCGGCGGCATTGCGATACTGATCGGCGCGCTGCTCCGCGTCGGAGCCGTCTCCGTCATCATCGTCATGCTTGGCGCCATCTTCATCGTCCATCTGCCACACGGTTACGACATCGCTCATGGCGGCCTCGAATATGCGCTCACAGAGCTTCTGCTCTCTCTCGGTTTGTTGCTCGCAGGCCCTGGCAAGTATTCCCTCGCCAGCGTCCTGCCTGAACCATTACGGAAGTTGTAGCAGGCGACAAATTCGTCCTTGAACCGCATCCTAGGCGTACAATGCCCTTAGAGTAGTCTTTGGTAAACGGGGCCCGTGCTGGAGCAACAACAACTGGGCCGGCACGAGGAATTGCATTCGCTGGCGAGGTGCCCGATGCGCTCGATGAGATTTGTAGTTCTTGCCACCGCGTTATTTACCGCGGCCCTGCTCTGCACCGCGCCGTCCAACGCCCAAAGCACGGAAGACGACTCCTCCTCCACCGGACCTCGCGGCAGCGTTCCCCGAGCCTCAGCGGACCGCTACCATGCGCATGCCAAGCTCGACGGCACGAGCATCGGAGCGGAAATCCTCACTCCCAAAGAGGTGCAAAAGACGTTTGTTGTCTCCGACTTAAATCGTTGCTGCATCGTGGTCGAATTCGCCTTCTATCCCGCCAAAGGAAAAGATCCGCACAATCTGTCGCTGGATGATTTCGCCTTGTACATTTCGGGGAGCGATATCGGCACAAAGCCGCAAGGCGCCACTTTAATCGCCGCTACGTTGCAGAAGAAAGCCGGTTCTGGACCCCCAGTTGCCGTACACGGTGGCGCGACCGTTGGCTACGAGTCCGGCACTTACACCGATCCAAACACGGGGCAGTCCACAAGGGTGCATGGCGTCTACACGGGGACGGAAGTTAACGTAAGCGATTCAAAACCCGCACCGGGTTCCACTGAGCGGGATCGCCAGATCATGGAAAAGGAACTGGACGAAAAAGGATTACCAGTGGGGAAAATCGCGGCTCCTGTGGCAGGGTATCTCTACTTCTCCATTCACGATCGCAAGAAAGACGCCAAGTATCAGCTGGAATTCAATTTCAACGGCGAAAAACTGGTTCTCCCGCTGCCTTGACACAAAGGCTTTAGCAGCTGCATCCAATTCGCGTGCGTCGCAAATCTCATCCCTGGGGGATTCCTCCATGGAATATCGATTTTCGTCCCGCGAAACGCCCTGTCCCCGGCGAAGTCGATTTCGCCGTCATCGGCGCCGGCTTTGCAGGACTTTCGGCCGCAGCCTGGCTCGCTAAACTCGCTCCAGGCAAAACCGTTCTCGTCCTTGAATCCGAATCGATTGGTAACGGCGCCAGCGGTCGCACCGGCGGCATGGCCCTTTCCGAAACCGCCGCCGGACCGCTCCCCGGCCTTGGCGACGTTCTCGCCGGCTACAAGAAAATTCTCCACGCCCTGCACGTCGATTCCCGACTCGCACTTCCCGGCGCCTGGGAACTCAGCCGCTCCGGCTCCTCCAAAAACTCTCCTATCTCCTGGAATGACTCCGGCAATCTCCACGTCGTCAAAAAAGTCCCCGGCGGCACAGTCGACCCCGGCAAAGTCGTCTCCGGCCTAGCCCGCGCAGCGCAAAAAGCCGGCGCGCAAATCATCGAACACGCCGAAGTTCTTTCCATCAAGCCCGCAAGCCAAGCCGTGATCGCGCGTCTCGCAAGCGTCTCTCGCTCCGGACCTCACGCCGCCGCCGAGAACGATTTCGACCGCCTACTCGCTCTCCGCGTCCGCATGAAAAGTCGCCGCCGCTCCAAACAAAAAACCATCCTAGCCCGCCAAGTTCTTCTAACCACCAACGCCGCCTCGCTCCATCTCACCGGCCTCCACAACCAAGCCGAACCCAAGCTCACCCTCGCCCTGGCCACCGCCCCGCTCACTCCCGCGCAACTCCGCGCCACCGGCCTCGCCGCCCGCTACCCTTTCTACACCATCGACTTCCCCTATCTCTGGGGCCGCCCGCTAGAAAACAACGGCTACATCCTCGGCGCAGGCCTGGTCCCCATGCCCAAGTCCTGGGACGCCATGTTCTCCCGCGATTTCTCCAAACGAAAACCCCAGCACACCTTCAGCGAACTTCTCCGCTTCCGTATCGATCGCGGTGACTCCGCCAAATCTCTCGATTGGCTAGAATCCCGCGTCCGCAACATGCATCCCGCCCTAAAAAACATCCGCGTCACGCACCGCTGGGGCGGCCCTATCCTAATCACCAAAGGTATGCACCCCGTCTTCCGGCACCACGCCCACCACAAAAATATCCTCACCCTAGCTGGCTTCAGCGGCCACGGCGTAGCCCTCTCCGTCTACCTAGGCCACTGGGCCGCCCAATCCCTACTAGGCCACCGCCCACTCCCCCACTGGTTTTCATAGTTTATTTATCAGAAGATATTCTTTTACACGCCGCCAGTTATCATTGACTTATAACGAATACAAAGCGAATACTAACGCTGTTATGAGCGAGCTTCGTTTTGACGAGGTGGGCTATTGGTCGGAAATAAAACTCGAGATTATTAAGGAATACGCATCGGCTTACTCGAGGATCCTGGCCGCTCGAAAAACGCCCGCCCTTTCGCATATCTATATCGACGCATTTGCTGGCCCCGGAATCCATGTTGCGAAATTCACGGGTAGCTTCATTCCAGGAAGCCCACTAAACGCGCTGCTAGTGCGACCGCCATTCCACGAATACCATCTGATTGACATTGTTCCAGAGAAAATCGATAACCTCCGATCTTTAGTGGGCGATCGCAAAGATGTGTTTATCCATCAGGGCGATTGGCAGGTAATCGCAGCTGCCGGAAAAATGAAGACGCTGGACGTGTTTTTGAATTTCCCTGTTGCCGACATGAATCGAAATGTTCTTTGGCGAGACCGCGAGGCCGTGGATCCGTCCCAGAAGAAAAGGCTCAACAAATACTGGGGGGACGAGTCTTGGCGCGAGGTCGCCTATCGAACCGATGGGAACCTGTTCAACACACCAGAGAAGCAATCAAACGAAGTAGTCGCGGATGCCTTCCGAACGCGACTTCAAAACGTCGCAGGATTTGCATATGTCCCAGAGCCTCTTCCTATGCGGAATACTAGAGGCGCGATAGTTTATTACTTGTATTTCGCTTCCCAAAAAGATACAGGGGAGAAGATCGTAACGGATATATTCAGAAAGTACGAAGAACAAGGAGGCATGTGATGGCAATTGAATCCTCCATTGAATGGACCGACGCAACCTGGAATCCCGTCCGCGGCTGCACCAAAATCAGCCCCGGCTGCAAGCACTGCTACGCCGAGACCTTCGCCGAACGTTTTCGCGGAGTTAAAGACCACCCCTACGAGCAGGGCTTCGACCCTCGCATCGTCCCCGAAAAACTCGCCGAACCGCTACGTTGGCGGCAGCCCAAAATGATTTTCGTGAACTCCATGAGCGATCTCTTCCACGATTTCGTTCCTGACGACTACATTGCCGCCGTCGCCACCGTCATGGCCAAGGCCGACTGGCACACCTATCAAGTCCTCACAAAGCGCTCCGATCGCCTCCGTAATCTTCTCAATTCGAAACTCCGCTTTGCCGCTCAACAACCCCACATCTGGTGGGGCGTCAGCGTCGAGGACAAGAAATACGGCGTCCCTCGCATCGCCGATCTTCAAGCGGCGAGCGCCGCGATTCGCTTCCTGTCCGTCGAACCTCTTCTAGAAGACATTGGCCAACCCGACTTGCGCGGCATCGACTGGATGATCGTAGGCGGAGAAAGTGGAGCAGGCGCCCGGCCCATGAAAGAAGACTGGGTCCTCTCTCTGCGAAATCAATGCCGCAAAACCAAAGTTGCCTTTTTCTTTAAGCAATGGGGAGGCGTTCGCAAAGCTAAAACCGGACGCCGCCTGCAAGGCAAAACCTACGATGAATTTCCCGCTCGCGTGGCCCATCCTGTATTGAGTGCGCACGAATGCTCGGTAGCTGCTGCCGAAATCGAGTCGCAACACAGCCGGAAAGCCACTGTACTGACGTCTATAGTGTCGCGATTCAATCTCGCGACCGCCTAACTACCGCCATGTGCTGGTATTCGCACTCGCGAGCGCGGAACGAATACGCCTATTCGTGGCCCTGATAAATCCAATCGCGAGTGATCGTTTCGGGCAAAGCGGGAATCTTGTCTGAAAACTGGGACAAGGAATTCAACCAAGCCCGAATTTCCTGAGCGCTTCGTAACCGCTGCGTCTCCGGTCCTTGGCTTCTGAGATACTGAGCCAGAAGTTCCTCGACATACTCCTCCACAGGCAAGCCACGCGCTCTCGCCAGAGTCACGATGCTGTCCGGAATCCTGATCGTAACTTCCATATCAAGAACGTATCATGGGTCGGCGCTGTGGAAGAGACCCGCACTAAACATTCGCGAATTGCGCGGTTACGCCGACTTTGCCTTAGTCCCCGCCGCACCCGGCACCTTCGCCGCTAGCAGCTCCAACTTATGAACCTGCGGATCCTTCGCGAAAAGCTCCTTCGCTTTCCCAAATAGCGCCTTGGCGATTTCTCCGTTGAGATGCGCCTCGCGCCCGCTCTCATCCGCGAACGTGTCGAAAATTCCAAACTTCGGCCCGCCCATCTTTATCGCGTACCACGTAATCGTTCCCTGCTCTTTCTCCGCCAGCGCCTGCGCCGACTTCAAGAAATCCGCCACCTCCTGTTCCTTACCCGCTTTCGCTTCCAATTCCACCCAAATCGCTAGTTTTGGCATAGCTGTACCCTCCTCTTCGTAGGATGCGCGCAAATAAAAGTGGTTGCTGCATCTCGTGCCTTTTTGCTTTCTCCGCGAAGTAAATATGCCCAAGTTTGGGCATATTCCAGAACGGCGTGCGACTAGCCAAACGACTTCACAATCGCTTCCAACCGCCGCTCCAACTCGGCGCTAACCAGTAAACTCCCATCCGCCAGCGCATCCCTCAACGCCTTCAACTGCTCCGTTCGTGGCGCGACAAAGCTTCGGTTATATCTCGCAAACCATCGCGCGATGTATCTCTTGCTCAGTTCCACCAAATGTTCGTCCGTCTCTCTCAATGACCGGATCAGATAAGCAATGCTGTCCCACTTGGTGATTCTCGCCAGCAGATAGAGAACGTAACGCTTGGTGTGCACATGCTGGCTCTGCACGTAAATCGCCCACAGCCGCGGCCCTCCTACCAAATTCGCCTTCCGGATCAGCGCCCAAGTGCCTTCGCGCCCAACCCTTGCGCTCGGATCTTCCAGTGCAAAGACGAACTCGTCGACATACGCGTCCCGATTCAGCCGAGCAACTGCATGCAATGCCGCCGCGCGAACCGCCGCCGACGTGTGCGCAAAAAAAGCCTCCACAGGTCTCGCATCTTCCGCGCGGCCAGTTTCTCCGATCCCCGCGATCGCCGCGGTCAACTTGCGCCCTTCGCTCGCTCCAAGGCTCCGCACGTAATAATCCCGAACACCAACATTCCCCGTCTTCCCGAAAAATTGCTGCGCCATCTCGCGAATCGAAATATTCGCGTCCAGTAGCGCATCCTCAAACTCTTCCATCGCCCGCTCGGGAAACTTGTCTCGATAAATCTCTAACGCCACTCGTCTCACGACCGCGCTCGCGTCTCGCCTTGCCAGAAGCAACAGCCCAATCCATTCGTTGTTCGGCAAAAACGCGCCCAGTTTAATCACCGCCGCTTTCCGTACTTCGAGATCTCGCGTCTCAAACGCCTTCCCTATGACTGTATCGACGCCCACAACATCCGAGTTGAGCGCCACGTCAAGACAAAACCGCCTCGCAAACTTGTCCTCCGACGCAAACCCCGCCTCCACCGTCTCGCGAGCCTCGGGCAACTCGAAAAGCCTCCGCATCGCCTCCAGGATCCCCGAATTGTCGACTCGCTTCGCACCACCCATCCGCAACGCTAACGGTAGCCAATTCAGAAAATGAGCCAAGTAACCGGTTCGCATGCGCGCCATCACCAATTCCCGCGCCAAAGAACGAACCACCTCCACCCAGTCATTCACTCGGATAAGTAAAAATGGTAGTTCGTTACCCGTCCAGACTTCTCCCAACTCGTGGGTCGCCTCTTCACGAACGTATCCACTTGTATGGAAGCTGGCGATGCCAAGAATCGAAACGGACTCCTCACCGATGCGCGCAAGATGGTCGACGTCGTTAGGCTTCAACCTGTACCAGGGCTCGCGTCGTTGGAGCCAATTCGACCAGCCTTGCCGCACGAATGCATCGAAGCTCGCGAAGTCCACAGGCCGCAGCCGCCGCATCAACCCGTGAATCGCCTTCGCACTCGCCTTGATCGTTCGTTTATCTCCGGTAATGAGCAGAGGCAAAAGATCGGGAATGGCCTCAGGCTCGCCTGCCTCCAGAATCTTCAGGAGAATCTCTTCCGGCTTCTCCGCGTGCACAAACTTGTTCCAGAACCCCGCCCGCACATAGAGCAACTCGACCAACCTCTCCGTCGCCTCTGAAAGTCTTCTCTTCATTCCGTCTCGCTAGCCATCAACATGCCATACTCCCCGTTATTCCGGCCATCTCCAAGCGCGTTCTCCATCCAGAATCATCCTCGACACCTCCCACACCGAGTCCCACGGTCCTCAATTCCTCACGCACTCGACAGTACTATACGTCGCCCACAGTACTACAGAAATAATATAGCTTGACAGTAATCCATTTAGATGCTATACTAGTTTATGTTTAGCTTGCGAATTCTCTTCACAGCCGCTCCCTGATCCCTCTTCTCCGTGTCCTCAGCGACCTCTGCGTTAAAATCCCCACGAAGCCCCATCGCCGAATTTCACCTTGCCACGCAACAACCCAATCACTTCCCTCTTTTTCCACACCCAGTAAACACCGCGCACGCACAAACGCCCGCAAACCCTTCACCCTCTATCGTTTACTTCACAACTTCCGTACACCCCGGGGGTGGGGCCTCAGCGGACTCTAACGCGCGCCGCTTTCGCTCCATGCCATGTCCCATGCCTGCTCCTACCCCGTCCATAACTCCTTTAGACGCAACGCTTACAAAAAACCAGGGGGCTCCCCGTCCGTCTCGCACCGCCCCTCCTCACTATTCACTACTCACCACCCACTACTCACTTTCCTCACCAATCCGTTACACTATCCCTTCGAGGCACACATGACCCCCTCTGAACCCATTTTCGCCACGGTCGAAGAAGCCGTCGAAGAAATCCGCCAAGGCCGCATGATCGTCCTGGTGGACGACGAAGACCGCGAAAACGAAGGCGACCTCACCATGGCCGCCGAAAAAATCACCCCCGAAGCCATCAACTTCATGTCCAAGTTTGGCCGCGGCCTGATCTGCCTCGCCCTCACCGAGCAACGCTGCGATGAACTCCATCTCCCGCTCATGTCTCTGATCAACACGAGCGTCCACGGCACGGCCTTCACCGAAGCCATCGACGCGAAAGTTGGCGTCACCACCGGCATCAGCGCTTCCGACCGCGCCATCACCGTCCTCACCGCGATCGATCCCAAAACTCGCCCACAAGATCTCGCCCGCCCGGGCCACATGTTCCCTCTGCGCGCCCGCAACGGCGGCGTTCTCGTCCGCGCCGGCCAGACCGAAGCGAGCGTCGACCTCTCCCGCATCGCCGGCCTCAACGCCAGCGGCGTCATCTGCGAAATCATGAATGAAGACGGCACCATGTCTCGCGTGCCGCAGCTCCACGAATTTTGCAAGCAGCACAACCTAAAAATGCTTACCGTCGCGGACCTGATCCGCTACCGCATGCAGCACGAGCGCTACGTCCGACGCGTCGCCGAAGCCGTCCTCCCCACGCGCTATGGCGATTTCCGTATAATCGCCTACGCAAGCGACGTCGATCACGACCAACATATCGCGCTAGTGCGCGGCAACCTCGAAGGCGAAACGCCTGCTTTAGTCCGCGTGCACTCGCACTGCTTGACGGGCGACGTCTTCGGCTCCACCGCTTGCGATTGCAGCGAACTTGTTTCTCGCTCGCTCGCCACCATCGCCAAAGAAGACCGCGGCGTCTTCCTCTATCTCCATCACACCGGTCGCGGCTTTAGCGTCGAAACCTCCGGCGAACCCGGCGCCCTCCCGCAAATCCATTTTCACAAACGCGGCCAACTCGATCGCGAACCCGCCCGCCAACGCATGGTCCAACACGAAAGCGGCATCGGCGCCCAAATTCTCATCGACCTCGGCCTAAAAGACATCCGCGTCCTAACCAATCACCCCAAAAAGGTAGTAGCCCTCGAAGGCTACGGCATCCGCATCGCCGACCAAGTCCCGTTGCGCATCAACGAAGCTAAGCCCGACGACCAATGCCGCACCCACCAGGTCCTCTGAGCACCGCAATGAAAAGAGCTCCATTTGAACCATTGCTGGCCATGACTGCGATTTTGACAGCGCTGTTACTTATTCCTGCAGCGAATGCTCAGAACATCGAGCGCGTTACCACTTCTGTCGCCGTAGGCGCGCAGTATGACTCCACGCACGTTTACGTCGCTCCAGCCGACTTGGACGCGTTTGTGAAGAGTTTTGTGGCGACATTTGGCGGCCGCGCATCGGCGAAATCAGTAACAACAGTCACGCCCGTCCCGAGCACCACTGAATTTCAATATGTCTGGACTCCTGTTGGCACACTTTCTGTCTTCGCCTTTCAAACGCCAATTCCCTATCCCTTCGGCCAGGAGCGTACCGGATATCTGGTCAGATCGATGAATGATGGAACCAGTGCTGCACGATTGGCGGGCGCGGAAGTTATCGTGGAGCCATTCAAAGATCCCATTGGACTGGACGCCGTCATCCAGTGGCCCGGTGGCTTAAAAATGCAGTTATACTGGCACTCAACTCCGCCGAATTACGCCCCGCTCGATACGATCCCCGATAATCGTGTATACGTTTCGAGCGATCGAGTCGAAAGCTTCGTCAAGAGTTTCTTGCAATTTTCCGGAGGATCCATCCTTTCGGACACGCGGACCGCCAACGCTGGAGAAATTGGAATTCCTGGCCAGAGTTACCGTCGCATCCGCATCGAATCGCTCTTTGGAAAGATGCAAGTCATGGTCACAGATGGCCACTTGCCGTATCCGTTCGGCCACGAGTTGACGGGCTACGAAGTCAAAGATCTCAGCGCAGCGCTCGAAAAAGCCAAAGGAGCCGACGCAAAGATTTTATTCCCCGCGTACAACGCGGGCGACCGCAAGACCGCGATTGTGCAATTTCCTGGCGGGTACATCGCGGAAATACACAGTCTCGTCACGCACTGATTGTAGTCGTGGTTCGCGGCTCTACAGATACACGGGATTTTTCTGGGAGGAATTGCCTGGAGTGGACGGTTGAACTGGAACGGGTGGAGGGCGCTGGGGCTGCGTCGGCGCGTTTTTTGCCGGAAGGCTTTTTCCGACGGTTAGGTATTTGCGCATTTTTTCAAGGCGCTTCGGCCCAATGCCGCGGACGGCGCGCAAATCGTCCACACTCTTGAACGCGCCGTACGACTTGCGCATCTGCAAAATCTTGTCGGCGGTAACTGGCCCAATCCCCGGCACCTGCTGCAACTGTTCCGAAGTAGCCGTATTCAAATTGACCGGCGATTCCGGCGGCTTCTTATTTGCGAACAGGTGGGGAGAAGCCGAACTGAACAGAAGGAGAACGAGCGAAAGTAGCGCAAGAATCCGTTGAATCATTGCACATGAATAATACTACTTCATGTGTATAAATCAATAATTATTAGTGAGGCTGAAGCTAGGTGGGTGTTCGGACCCTTTCAAGATAGTGATAGACCCACAAGAACGCGAAAGGAAGTACGCCGAGCCATAGCACGATCGCAACAATGCGCATCCACCAGAAGCCATTCGGGCTGCTATACGCTTTCTGGATAACTCGGCTCCGATTCCATCTTTGTACGAACCAAACGGCGTGCCACCAAAACCAGCCAACAAGAAACAAACAGCATGCAACAAATCGGAGTGTCGGGTGATGAGTGGTATGCGGATCGAGAAAGATAACGCCAGGAAGCCCGAGGAAAAACAGGAGGAAGCCAACGGCCGCCGGCTTCTCGCTCGGATAGATCAGGCGGTACATGTCCCATTCTAACAAGGACCGCGGGTGGTCATTTTGGAGTGTTCTTCTACCGCAATGGCTTGCCTTGGGCGTCGAAGACTTCGAGTTCGCCGAAGAGGGCGGCTTGCGATTCGATTTGCGCGCGATCGCCAACTACAACGATCTGCATGTTCGCGGAATCGAGATATCTGCGCGCCGTCTCGATCAAGTCGACTGGCGTGAGAGCACGAACTTTCGCGCGATACGTCTCAAGATAATCGTCGGGCAGTTCGTTCAGAGCCACGACCGCGATTTGCGAGAGCAATCCGTTTTGCGTCGCGAGTCCCATGGAAAAAATGCCGCTCAGATAATTCTGAGCGTCAGCCAACTCGGCTTCTGGAACGGGGACGGAGCGCAGCTTGTCCATCTCGTAGAAGATTTCTGTGAGCGACGCCGCAACAACATCATTGCGCACGGCGGCCGAAACCGAAAAGTAGCCGTACTCTCGCAGCGCGGTGACGCCGCTTCGCGGACTGTACGTGTAGCCTTTGTCCTCGCGAATGTTCATGACCAGACGCGAATTAAACGCGCCTCCATACAAGCTGTTTGTCAGGCCGAGCTTCACCCAATCCGGATGCTTCCGAGTGATGGCATGGCAGCCCGCGAGAATTTGCGTCTGCACCGCCCCAGGCAAATGCACAAGATAAACGCGCCGCCCACGCGGCTTGGGAGGAGCGGGAGCAGCCTTTGCAACCGGCTTCTTCCCCTGCCACGCGCCAAACACTTTTTCAGCGGCTTTCAGCATTGCGTCCGGCTGAAAATCGCCAACGAGCAAAAGCAAACCATTCTCAGGCGTGTAAAAATCGCGGTAGACAGAAAGCAAATCTTCGCGCTTATACGCCGCGACCTGCTCCTCGCTCGGCGAAACTTGCGCATAAGGATGAGCGCCAAACAAGACTTTTCGCAGCCGCTCTCCCGCAAGAAATCCCGGCTCTGTCCGGCTCAACTTGACCTCTTCGAGTTTTTGCCGCCGTTCGCGCTCAAACTCGGCTTCGGGAAACGCCGCGTCTCGCGCCAGTTCATCGACCATACCGAGAAGCGGCTCGGCAAATTCGGAGAGTCCCGCAAACGAGAGCGAGCTCGTGTCCGAGCCTGCGCTCATTCCGAGATCGGCGCCGATCCGCCGCAGATCTTCTTCGATCTGTCTGCTTGCGCGCTTGGTGGTACCCGTTCGCGCCACGGTCGCCGTCATTTCCGCGAGCCCCGGGCCGCGACCGATCGCCGCCACGTTGCCGGAGCGGAAATAAAGGTCGCCGTGAAATTTCGGAATCGTGTGCGACTCCACGAGAACGACTTCGAGTCCGTTCGACAGTCGCGCCCGTTTTCGGTTCGGCCAGGTGACTTGTCGTTCGGCGGACAGCGCCGGCACAGCATCGTTTACTTCCACCGCGCGCGTCGCCATTACGCTGCCTCTTTCTTGTCTGCGCCGGCTACGGCGGGAATCCGAAACACAATCGCGCGCTTTTCCTTGCGCAAATACTTCTTCGCAGCTGCCAGAATGTCTTCGCGCTTCACGGAGAGAAAACCATCGAGCACGGTATTCACAAGTTGCGGTTCGCCATCAAACAGCGTGAAGCACGCCAGCAAATGCATCAAGCCATAACGTGGCATGCCGCCGTGCCCGCTCTCCAGAAGAGAAAAGTAATCCGATTGCCATTTCACTTTCAGCTGGGCGAGCTCGTCTTCGCTGATGCCCTTCTCCTGAATTTCGCGAATCACTTCATCGAACGCGGCCAGCGCCTGTTCGCTCGAATATTCCGGCTTGTGCAGAATTCGTGTCACCATCTGCGTCGGTCCGTTGTAGCCGAAAATATCGTCAATACCGCCGTCGAGTTCCACGGCGACCTGTTTTTCGAGAACGAGTTCGCGATAGAGTTTTCCCGCGCGCCCGCCATGCAGCGCCTGGTCGAGCAGAGCCATGGCGCACCAGTCGGTAGTCCGCCGCTTTGGCACGACGTAGCCAATCGCCATCGCAGGCAGCGTTCCGAATTTTTCCTCAACGTGGCCGCGCCGTTCTTCCGCTTGCTCGGGCTCAGTCGGATCTGCAAACGGCGGCGGCGCCCCAGCCGGAATATCGGCGTACAATTTTTTCGCCAGAGCAAATCCTTCCTCGGGCTTTACATCGCCGAGCATCAGCAACACCGCGTTGTTAGGCACGTAGTAGGTTTTGAAGAAAGCTTGCACGTCGGCGAGATCCGCCGCGTCCAGGTCGTTAAAATCGCCGTAGAAATTGTGCGAGTTTGCCCAGTTGCGAAACGCCACAGGCGGCAAATCCAGCCACGGGAATCCTCCGTAAGGCTGATTCAAAACGTTCACGCGCACTTCCTCTTTCACCACGTCCCGCTGATTCCGCAAATTCTCATCGTCGACTTTCAACGCGCGCATACGGTCCGCTTCGAGCCAGAGCACCCGTTCGAGCGCGTTCGACGGCACAGCTTCGTAGTAATTCGTAACGTCGTAATGCGTCGAACCATTGAGCACGCCGCCGCTCGAATTAATAAGCTTTATGTGCTGCATCTTGGGCGCGTTCGCCGAGCCTTGAAACATCATGTGCTCGAAGAGATGCGCGAAACCACTGCGCCCGTGAGGCTCCAGCCGGAATCCAATCTTGTAATACACGCCGACGGTCACCACCGGCGCAGTCGTATCCGGCGCGATGACCACTTTCAATCCGTTCGCCAGCGTCGTGCTCTCAATCGCAATCTGCAGTTGCTTCACGCTTGTCTCCCCGTTGCTTCACTTTGGTCTTCTTGTTCACAGCCAATTATTCCAACTCCGCCAGCATCGTCGCGGAATCCTGCGCCAAAACCACAGCAGCCAAACGATTCACCTCTTTATAGGCCCGCGCGAATTCCGCCGGCAAATCCTTCATCGCCTCCGTGTGTGCGGCCACCACGCCATAATCACCGCGCGAAAGCGGCCCGGTCCAAGCCGCGCGCGGACCAAGGCGTTCAAAATTTTCAAGCACTTGTCGCGTCAACGGTAGAAGCGCACGCACCGCCTCGCGGCGTTTCATTCCGGCTGCCGTCATCAGCCGCGTGGCTGCTTCCATCAAGGCAAGAACATTCCCGGCGGCCAGCGCGCCCGCTGCGTGGTAGAGCGGCTTCTTCGAGCCTTCAATCTGCACGGGAACGGCACCGAGCGCGCGCGCCATCTGCCGAGCCATCCGCACCGCAACAACATCCCCCTCGATCGTAAAAACCCTGCCCTCGAGCGGTGGCACACCCACTCCGCTGAAGGTCTGCAAGGGATGCATCGACCCAACGGCCGCACCGCACTGTCTCACAGGATCGAGGACATCCGAGCTCAAAGCACCGCTGGTGTGCAGAACAATTTTGCTGCGCAACTCTTCCGCGCCGATGCGCGCCAACTCTCCCGCAACCGCGGCGACGCTGTGGTCCTGCGTGGTAATCAGGATGACTTGTGCCGCGAGCACTTGCCGCGTCAAGAATGCGTGCGCGCGCCCGGCACCGATAGAGCGGACAGCTTTGCGTGCGCTGGACTCGCTGCTGGTCACCACCGCGCCGATCTTCCAGCCCAACTCGCGCAGGCGTCGTCCCAGCGCGCGCCCAACACGCCCTGCACCGATGATCGAAAGCGTCCCCGACATTACATGCTAGGATAACCTGAGCTTGTCACTCGATACTAATTTTGATGCACACTTTTGGACTTGTTTTTTCCTCGCTGGTTGCCGCTTTTTGGGTGTTCCATGGCCTCCGGGCCGCGTATGGCGCAACGAAACTTCCCTGGATTAAGCATTTCGCCCCCGCCGACGATGCGGCTTGCCCGAGTATTTCGCTCATTTTCGCCGCGCGCGATGAAGAAGAAAAGCTGCCCGCAGCGCTCACGACCTTAGCCGCGCTTGACTACCCACATCTGGAGATCATTGCCGTCGACGACCGCTCGCAAGACGCTACCGTGCGCATACTTGATGAATTTGCCGCCAAGCATTCGCGATTTCGCGCGGTACACGTTTCCGAGATACCGAGCGGCTGGCTCGGAAAAACGCACGCTCTTCAAAAGGGATTTGAAGCCAGCAGCGGCGAGTGGCTGTTGTTTACGGACGCCGACGTACGTTTCAAGCCGGATATCATCCGCCGCGCAGTCACGCTGGCGAAGCAACACAATCTTGATCATCTCACCCTGGTCTGCAATGTAGAGATGCACGGCTTTTGGGAAAAAACGCTGATCACTTTTTTCGGCCTCGCGTTTCATCTCGCAACCGACGCTCATAACGTAAGCAATCCGAATTCGCGTGCGTACGTGGGCGTGGGCGCATTCCAGTTATTGCGCCGCAGCACCTACGAAGCCATTGGCACGCACAACCGCTTAGCGATGGAAGTTGTGGATGATATGAAGCTGGGAAAACTCGTGAAGCAGTCCGGCTTCCGTTCCTGCGTGGCGATCGCACAGGAATTTGTAACGGTGCGCTGGCAGGCGGGCGCAGGAAACGTAATTCGTGGAGTAACGAAGAATTTTTTCGCAGCTTTTGGTTATAACCTGGCGTTTGCGGCAGTTGCCCTCGTGGGAATGATCCTTCTCAACGTAGTTCCCTTCTTTGCTGTTTTTGCCGCCCACGGATGGATTCGCATTTTTTCTGCGATTGCCGTCGGCACAGCCCTTGCCATGCACTGTACCGTGGATGTAGTCAACAAGGTTTCGCCGCTCTACGCTCTGACGCATCCGATTGGCGCTCTTTTGTTTTGCTACATGATCATCCGCTCCGTCGCCGTAACGCTGTGGCAAGGCGGAGTGACGTGGCGCGGCACGTTTTATCCATTGAAAGATTTGAAACGCGGGGTGGTTTAGCGACCCAGCGCAGTCGCCGAGCTTAGTAGCTTAGCTTTGACATGGCCCGTCAGCTCGCCGGTTCGGCGGTGGGGGCGGGCGCACTTTCGATTGTGAATAGGCCGGTCATGTCGCGCTGCTTCAACGTACGGATGCGGTCGCGCAACTGCGCGGCGCGTTCGAATTCGAACTTTTTCGCGGCTTCGCGCATTTGCGTTTCGAGCTGTTGCAGCATCTCGGCGAGTTGCTGCTCGTTTTTAATCTTCGAAGTCGCGGTGTCAAGTTCGGTGTCGTCCGCGGGGATTGTTACGTAGTCGGCTTCGACGATGCGCGCGAGGTCCATGTCAACGGACTTAATGATGGACATCGGCGTGATGTTATTTTCCTTGTTGTACTCAAGCTGCTTGGTGCGGCGGCGGTTGGTTTCGTCGATCGCTTGATTCATCGAACCGGTGCGCCGGTCGGCGTACAGAATCGCGCGGCCTTCGACGTGGCGCGCGCAACGACCCATAGTTTGAATCAGCGACGTCGCGCTCCGCAGATATCCTTCTTTGTCGGCATCCAGAATGGCGACCATCGACACTTCCGGCAGATCCAATCCTTCGCGCAAAAGGTTAATGCCGATCAGTACATCGAATTCGCCGCGCCGCAAATCGCGCAAGATTTTGATGCGGTCTAGAGTTTCTACTTCCGAATGAAGATAACGGCAGCGCACGCCGACTTCCGTAAAATACTCCGACAGATCTTCCGCCATGCGTTTTGTCAGCGTGGTAACCAGGACGCGCTCATTTTTCTCCGCGCGCTTGCGAATTTCTTCGAGCAGATCGTCCACCTGGCCCTTTACCGGACGAATCTCCACTTGCGGATCGACCAATCCTGTTGGGCGAATGACTTGCTCGACCACAACTCCGCCGGACTTTGTCAGCTCGTATGGGCCGGGGGTCGCAGAAACGTAGATCACTTGATTCAAGCGGTGCTCGAACTCCTCAAACGTCAGCGGCCTGTTATCAAGCGCGGAAGGCATGCGGAATCCGTAATCGACAAGCGTTTGTTTGCGCGCGCGGTCTCCATTGAACATGCCTCGCACCTGCCCCACAGACTGATGCGATTCATCGATGAACATCAAAAAATCCTGCGGCACATAATCGAGCAGCGTCGGCGGAGCTTCGCCCGGCAAGCGTCCGCTGAGATGCCGAGAATAATTCTCGACACCGTGGCAATAGCCGATGGTGCGCATCATCTCGATGTCGAACATGGTGCGCTGCACAACGCGTTGCGCCTCGACAAACTTCCCCTGTTTCTCGAGTTCTTTCTTCCACCACCACAGCTCTTCCTGAATGGTGATGATGGCGCGGTCGCGCTGTTCCTGCGGCATCACGTAGTGCGTCTTCGGAAAAATCGTTACGCGCTGCAAATCTTCCTGGCCGGTCTTGACCTCGCCGGTAAGCGTGTCGATTTGCCGAATTGCGTCGATCTGTTCGCCCCACATCTCGAACCGGAATCCGTCGTCCTGGTATGGCGGATAAATCTCGATGATGTCTCCGCGGACGCGAAACGTGCCGCGGCGCAAATCCTCTGAGCGTTCGTACTGAATATCCACGAGCTTGCGGAGCAAGGCTTCGCGAGAAGTGTGCTGGCCTTTTTCAAGAGTAATAAGCATGCCGTAATACGCTTCCGGCGAGCCGATGCCGTAGATGCACGAGACGGAAGCCACGATGATGACGTCACGGCGCTCGAAGAGCGAACGCGTCGCGCTCATGCGCAGCTTGTCCAGCTCGTCGTTGATGGTGGCTTCCTTGTCGATGTAAATGTCGGCGGAAGGAACGTAAGCTTCCGGTTGATAGAAATCGTAGTAGCTGACGAAATATTCGACAGCGTTCTCCGGGAAAAACGATTTGAACTCGTGATAAAGCTGCGCGGCGAGAGTTTTGTTGTGCGCGAGCACGAGCGCGGGCCGGTTGAAAGCTTCGATCAGCTTGGCTACTGTAAATGTTTTGCCGGAGCCCGTTACGCCGAGGAGCACTTGATGCTTTTCGCCGCCTTCAATGCCGCGAGAAAGCTGTTCAATGGCCGCGGGCTGATCACCACGTGGCTGATAGTTGCTGCGCAGCTTGAAGTTCATGGAAGAGGTCTCCCGGCACGAATTTCGGCCACTGCCGAAACCTTTATTATACTCCTCGAGGCAATTCGGAGTATCTGAGGACAGGAATTCAAGGCCGTAGACGATTGCGAGCGGCGGCTACCAAGTGTCTCCGCCGCCGCTCGGCGGCCAGGCTCCCAGCGCGCGCCGCACAAGGGCAATTTGCCCGACGTGGTAGCTATTGTGGGCCAGAGTTTGCCAGAGAATGGCGATCACGGTGGAAGTGCGTGTTTCTTGCTTCGCGTGCATCGCGGGAACTTCGCGGCTCAGTTCGACCGCATGGCCCTCCGCCATCGCGGCAAGAATGCCGATCAGTTCTGCGAATCGCGCGACCTCTTTTTTCCATTCGGCTTCGCTAGGTGGAGCGTCCGGCGGCCAACTTTCCGCCGCGTGGACCGGGTAGCGCGGTTCTTCGCCGCGAATTCTGCGAAGTTCGTAATCCGTCCAGAAATTCACATGCCACACAATTTGCCAGACGGAGTGCGAAAGATTGTCCGCATGGCGGCCCGCTAATTCCGCGGAAAGATCTTCGACGCAGGCGACAGGATTCGCGTGCGCGCCTTTTCCATAGAGCAGTTCGACTAGAGTGCTTTCCGGCATGGCGGTTTTCCCCGGAAGAAATATTCGAGCACGCGTCAGGGATGATTGACGGGAGTCTCCACAAGCAGCATCACTTGCGCGTGGCTTTCCGCGTCAATCATGTAGTGAACCCGATTTGTGCCATCGGTTTTTGCGACGATGACGTTCATCGATTGTTTGGCATCGTCCGTCGCGCGCACGACCAGGCCGGTTTTCAGGGAGATGTAAGTGATGGTCTCGTTCTTGCCTGTGGCAAGGCCCATGGTGCGCAGGTCGTGCAGTTTATAATCCTCGGGCGTGGCGTCCTTTTGAGAAGATTTCTGTTTGAGGAGCGCGGTCGTCAAAATCACCGCGCAGTTTTCCTGAGGTTGCTCACCGGCCGAAAGATCGCCCTGAGGAGTGCGCTGCATCGCGCCGCACGGCGCATTGTTAACGTATTCTGATTCCTTATCCCAGGAAAGTCCCGCTAGCAGAGCATTCTGAATCGGCTCATCCGCTTTCCACTTCTCGCCCGGTTTTATGCCCCTCTCCGGGTAAGCAGCGCCGCCGCCAAATCGCGAGACCCATTCCTTCCAGATGACCTGCTCGTCAGCAGAAAGTCGATCCAGTCCTTCGATATCGGTGGCTTGACCATCCGCGTGAAGAATAAATTCAACCGTTTTTTCGGGCTTGCCGGATTTTGCCGTGTCAGAAGCCGTTGCATTGGTCGCGCCTGCATCCGGATCGAGAATTCGAGTACGCAAGCGCGCTACTGCTTTGCCAGCATCGACGCGTAAGTCTTCCACCTCCACGGCAAGAAGAAGAGTTTGATCGTTTTGGATTCCCGTCGGAGCCATGGGTACGGCGACCGTGCTCTCGGTTGTCATGTTGGTTTTCGAGCTGTAACCAATCTGATAGCGAAAGGTCTGGCCGACGCTGAGTTTGGGGAATAACACGACGCGGTCCGCGTTGTCGCGCGCTGCGCACGGAACCGCCGCTAAGAACAGGCAGCAGCCGAGCAATTTTAGAAAATTGTTCATGGCAAGCGCCCCTGCCGGGCGTCACTTCTCCGGTGATTTGAAATGCTTGTCAAAGAACTCGATCGTCGCGTGATACGCGGCAAGCCAGGTTCGATGCAAGAGGAAATCATGAATCTCATCGGGAAAAACCAATTGCTCGAACTCTACGCCTTGTTTTCGCAATGCCTCGGCAAGATCGACCGTCTCCGCGAAAGGAACGTTACGGTCATCGTCGCCCTGGATCAAGAGAACAGGAGAGCGCCACGTGCTGATGGAAGCGAGCGGCGAGGATTCCCATGCTAGTCTCGCAAAATCGGTGCGATCCGTTGGCCTGTAGGTTGACGCAAAAGTGGGGATTTCCGTGTTCCAATCATGGACGCCGTGCATATCAACCCCGGCCGCGAAAAGATCGGAAGCTCGAGCAAGGCCCAGAGCCGTCAAGTAGCCGCCATAACTGCCGCCCCACAAGCCGATGCGCGCCGGGTCGACGTCCGGGCGCGAACGCAGATAAAGTCCGGCGCCTTCGACGTCGTTAAATTCGCTCGCCCCAGCGGCGCCGTAGTTAAGCGCTTCGCGAAAATTGAGGCCGTAGCCGATTCCGCTGCGATAGTTCACGGCGAGAACGATGTAACCACGGCTCGCGAGGTACTGATTCATGGCGTAGGCGTTGCTGTAATAAAACATGTAGTGAAAGCCGAGAAGCATCTGGCGGCGCGATCCGCCGTGAAAAAAGCAGAGCGCGGGATGACGCGCGCCGTCGCCGGCGTTGCGCGGGAGAAAAAGCTGAGCGTGGATTTGCATCCCGTCGACCGACGAAAGGATGATTTGTTGCGGCGTGACCATGGCGCTGGCGGGAAAGTCTGCCGGCAGCGATTCGGGAGCGAGATCGCGCAGTTCGCTCTTGCTTGCGACGAGGGCTGGACGCATCGTGGTATGCGCGTCGGAACGCAGGACCACAATTGTCTTGTCGTCGCTCGCGATAACGGGCGCGGTTTCGATCCCCGTGCCAGACGTCAGGGCATCCGGATGTTCGCCGGTGGGCGAAACTCTCCAAACGTGACGCCGATCAATGTCATCTTGATTCGAGGAATAAACGATTGCCTGACCGTTCGCGCTGGCCGAAACATATTCCACTTCGAAATTTCCCGGCGTGAGCAGTTTTGCTGTGCCGCCACTTACGGGAACGGACCACAGGTGAATCCATCCGCCGCGCTCCCATGGAAAAACGATGCGGTCGCCAGCCGTCCATATCAACTGATTCTCCGCGACAATTGGGTGAAACACGCTGCCGCTGCCGGCGTCCGCGTGCCAAATTTCCTGGCCTTTGCCTGTGGTAGCGTCGGCAATTCGGATGGACCACGGTTGCCCTTCGCGGTCCGGGCTAAATGGCAGTTTGCTTTTCGCAGCGGCGATGCGAACGAAAGCAATTCTGCGGCTGTCCGGCGACCACGCCGCTTGACTGTCGGTGTCCACACTTGGATCGAGATAAATCAGAGATTTCGCGGCGATGTCATAAACACCGATGAATCCGTGATCTCCGCGGCGGCTTGCAAACGCCAATTTCGAGCCATCGGGCGACCAACGCAAACCACTCGCTCCACCATTCGAATGAATAAGCTGATCGGCTTTCTCGCTGCCATCGATTTTCGCAATCCACACCTGCGTCTTGAAGATGAAGGCAACGCTGCCCCCTTTAGGCGAAATGGCAGGCGAATGACCTTCGGCGAGTTTCTTCGGAGCGCCGCCATTTAACGAAACGGCCCAAATATTCTGCTCGACGCCTTGCGGCGAATTCTGCGGATTGGGATATCCCGCGTTGGCGAATTCAAGATCGCCGCCGTGCGTGTAGACAATCGTTTCCGCGTCTGGCGCCCAGCTGAGCATGCCGAGGTCCTGGCCGTCGTCGTCTTTGTACGATGTGAGTTGGCGTGACTTATAACTTCCGCCTGCCGCAGGCTCCGCAATCCATAGATTGCGCGCGCCATTCGCGTTGAAGACCCATGCGACGCGGCCCTTCGCGGGCGCGGCCGTCAACTCCGTTGGAAACGGCGCGCTCAGAAACTGTTCGAGCGTCGGCGCCTTTTGCGCCCTGATCGCTGGGCAAATTGCCAGCGTCGTAAAGATCAGTACCTGTACAATGCGTTTCATCAACGGCCTCCGACGGTCGTAGAAGTTTTCCACCAAATTTGCTTCTTAAAATCGCATTCAAATCTCAATCCGCCGGCTGGCGCGCGGCCACCTTTTCGACCGAAACGCGCGGCCCATCCAATGGCCCGGATATTTTCAGTACGTGCCCCGCGTCGTTAATACCGATCGTCCTGCCGCGTCGCTTTCCGGCATTCAACGTTTCGATGGTCAATTCGGCGTCGCGCGTGAAACTTACCGTGCCTTGCAGCGCGGTTCTCTCCGCGCCAGTTTCCAACGTCAGATGTTCGACGGTAACTGCGCGGTTGCGCATCGTAAACGCCCCTTCGCCGCTTGTCCACCGCGAAGTGCCTGTGTGTGGCGCGCCGTCGGACACGCTAGCGTTCACGTCCCAGCCGCGAAATTCCACTTTCTGCAACTGAATCTCACCGTCGCCGGACAATTTCTGCAGGAGTTCGTCGCGCCCAATGCCCCCCGTCTCGACGTGCACCGTGCCCGATGCCAAGCCCGCAAGCCGCTCCGTGAATCGCCCCGGCGCGGGAATTTCTGCGAGATTCACACGATCGAGTTTTGCGATGACATCGTATTTCGGCAGGGGTGCAAACTTCGCCTTCACTTGCGCATGCACCGTGCCGCCAGCCCATTGCGCATCCGCTTCGCGTACTTCCAGTTGGAGGTCGTGCAAGGCTCCTTCCGCGTGCACATTCGCAAGTTTTAGTCTTTCCACCGTCAATTCCCCAATGTTTATTTCCCCATCGGCATTCATCTGCCGAACCAATTCACTCGCGGCTGGACTTGGCGACGATCCACCGAGCAGCGACGGCAACAGCCTCTGCAACCAGTTTGGCCGCGCGCGCGGCCCGACCCAGCGGTCCAGCTCGGCGGCATTCATGCGATCTGTGGCCAAACTAAAATTCCATTTCGGGCGATCCTCGCCATCGGTAATACCTTTTTCCGTGATGGAGCCGGACCAAGTGCCGCCGAATCCCTCGACCTTAGCCAACTCCACGGAGCGCACTCCGTCTTTCCAATTCACCGTGCTTTCTTGCACGGCGAGAGGCTGGTTGAGACCCGCTACTGCGAGCGTCGCTTTATTAAAAAGAATTCTGCCGTTCCAGCGGCCGCTGAAAGGTTTCTGCCATTCCCACCGCATCACGGCGAGCGCCTCTCCTGTCAGCTCCCATCCGTGATTTACAGGTCGCCCCAAAGCCGCCGCGACCTTCAGCACCTCTTCAACCTTTTGCACATGCCCTTCCATACTGATGCTTCCCGTTGGCGCATCGAGATCTTGAATGAGTGTGATGTCCGCGGCGTTTTCCATCAGCGTCGCCATGCGCCGCTTCTTGGGCGCGAAGATATCACGCGCGGCACCACCGAGAGCAAAGCGTACCGGATCTGAAACCAGCAGATTTCGCTCGCGCCCAATGCGCAATGGGCCGATCCGCAAGGGAGCATTCAGACCGGGTACTTTCACAACGCCCCCGTTGCTGGCGAAGGCAGCCTCATCGATCTCTAACGGCCAACCGCGCAGCATCATCGCGCCCGTGAAGAACTGCTCAGCAGAAATTCCATCGTCTACGCCTGGGTGAAACGCTCTGTACCATGCCAGCAAATCCGTTGCCTGAATCCCTGAAGAATCCAGCTGCACCTCGAAGGCGGGCGCAGGGCCGGTCACATAATTTGCCGCTCCTCGCAAATTCGAACGCGGGCCTTCGATGGTCACTTCTTCCGCGCGCACGTTTCCCGCTGCGACGTTCCAATGACCTTTGACGCCAAGTCTTAACCGTGGATTGTCGCTTCGTTCGATCAAATCCCAGCGATGGATTTGCGCTGCGTATGCTTCCGCGGAAAAAATCCATTCACCTGCAGTCGTTTCGGCGATCGAGCCAGCGTCTGCGGTGCTGCTCTTTAGCACTCCGTCCAATGTAAATACACCGCGCATGCCGTAATCGCGTCCGCGCAACAGACGGAACAGGTCCGCCAGCGAGACTTCCTCCCAGTGCACTGTGATTTGCGCCGGCTGCAACCGCGCCGAAGTTCCCGCGACGTCTCCTTGCACCTTCACCGTTCCCGCCGATTGCAACGCCACGCCGCTGCGCCAGGGCTGCGCTTCAAGGCGAAGTTGCCAACGTCCGGCCGCCACCTGCTCCACGCTTCCAGAAACGCCGATCAGCGCAAACGGCAGTTTGTCGTCCACATTCTTGAAATTGACGCGGCCTTCGTCGAAATCGATTTTCAGCAAGCGGTTGACGGGTGCGATCGCCGATGGAGGTCCGTAAACGCGCGCGCTTGCTCCCGCCGCGGCTTTCGCCGGAGGCAGCCAGCGCTCCAGGTTCCATCTTCCCTGGTTGTTGCGCACCAGGATCAAACTCGGCCGGCTCAGCGAAAGCGTTCCGAATTCAAAATGGCCGCGGAGCAATCCGGTCCACCGAAGCCCCGCAGACAAGTTTTCAGCGCGCAAAAAATATTCATTGCCGAACGCGGGGTCCTCGCCAACGGAAACTTGTTCGGCATCCAGTCGTGGCGTGGGAAGCAATTGCACCGCGAACTGCCTGACCTCGACCGGCCGTCCAAACGCTCTCTCCAATTGCGCGGTCAAATACGCATGCATGCGGTGCGTGCGGACGAGCAGAGACACGCTTATCTGCATGGCCACAAGCATAGCCACAATCGTAATCGCCAGCTTCCACCACTTGCGCGGGATTTTCATCTTGTCCGGAAGTTTCGCAGACTGGCCTGCAAATGAAAAGCTACTGTAAGACGGACTCCGCCGGGTCCTGTCATTGTTCCAGGAGCCGATTTTCCAGAAACCTTTTCAAAGAAAATCCGCCAAATAAAAACGGGGAAGTTCAATGCACCGTGTGCAGCATGCGGCTCCAGCGCGTGCGAGACGGAAGGTGCGCGAGCGTGTCAAACACTCCCACCAGCCGCTGGAGAAAAGTTGTCTGCGTGTAATCGCTGCTTGTGGCGTCCACCGACCAATAAATCAGAAAAGGCCGCCCCATGATCGCGCTGCGATCCACGAATCCCCAATAGCGGCTGTCTGAACTGTGATCCCGGTTGTCGCCCATGGCAAATAATTTTCCGGGCGGTACCACGATTTCGTCGCCTTGCACATAGCTGCGCAACGTTTCCCTCCAGCCGGATTCCGCAACGACTTGTTGCGAAATCATCTGATCCCGGCGGGGCGGAAACGAAGTGTTGAAAGGATCGTAATTTGCCAGCTGATCGTGGTCGTGGACGACGTACGGCTCGTTCAGCGGCTTTCCATTGACGAACATTTGCTGATCCACCATCTTCAAACGATCACCCGGCAAACCAATCACCCGTTTCACAAAATGCTGGTGGTCCGCATACGGATACTTGAAAACGATAATGTCACCGCGCTCCAACTGCCGGTACGGAAGCACTTTTTCATACCAGGCTCCGCTGCCGCCGAAGATAAACTTGTTGACGAGCAGATGGTCGCCAATCAGCAGCGTCCCTTCCATGGAAGCCGACGGAATTTTGAACGCTTGAACGACAAAGCTGGTCCCGAATAGCGCCAGGAGCACCGTCACCAGCAGCGATTCCAGATATTCGGAAATCGTCGTAGGATCCTCATGCGGCTCCTCTTTTTTTGGCGTGGCCGGCGCAACCAGATCCACTGGCTCTTCGACATTTACCGCCGTCTCTTCCGCCATTTGATCTCAGCCTTTCCGTTCCATTCGCGTGTCACTTTCGTTCCAGCAATTCCATCGCGCTCTGCGCCGCTCGCTGCTCGGCTTCTTTTTTTGTGCTGCCTTCGCCCCTGGCCATGCGCTCACCGTCAATCCAGACTTCCACTTGGAAAATTTTCTGATGATCCGGGCCGCTTTCGCCCGACAGCCGGTATTCGGCGGTGGGCTTTCCGTGCCCTTGCAAAAATTCCTGCAGCGCAGACTTACGGTCCGAATCCGAGATTCGTTCTCCGCGCGCTTCAAGCGCTTGTTCGAAAAGCAGCCGCTTAAGCATCTCCCTCGTGGGGCCCAGCCCCGCGTCCATATAAACCGCAGCGACGACTGCTTCGAAAGCATCCGCAAGAAGCGCCGGCTTTTCTCGCCCGCCGGTCTTTTCTTCGCCACGTCCCAGCCTTAAATGCTCGCCAAGTCTCACCCGGCTCGCCGCATCGTGCAGAGAGTGCGCATTCACAAGCCTCGCCCGGCTCTTGGAAAGCTGGCCTTCACTCCATTCCGGAAACGACTCCAGCAGATATTCTCTCGCCAGCAACTCCAGAACAGCGTCCCCCAGGAATTCCAGCCTTTCATTATCCCGGATGGCCGCTTCCGCGGATTCTTCCGCGCGCTCAGCACGCAATTCCGGTACCGCGGAGCTATGCGTCAAAGCGCGCTCGAGGAGTTCCGGCTTCTTAAACCGATAACCAAGACGCTCCTCGAGTTGGCTTGCGTCACTTTGTGTCATGTCTTTGAGCAGTACGCCACGCGCAAGCAGCGCTTATTTCGGTGCACTCAACTGCGTGGAGCCCAGTTTCTTGGCTTCTTCGGCGCCACTCTTGCACGTCGGCTGCAAGCTGCCGGGAACGGTGGCGCACTTGATGAACGCCGCCACGGCTGCATCAAAATGCGAAGTCTTCTCGTCCGAAATCGCCAGGACGTAGAAGGTCACCGGGTCGGCCTCAGGATTCGGATCCACTTTCGTGGATGCCTCAAACTCGGGAATAGCCTCGTCATACTTGCCCCTGCGGAAATAAACAAGCCCCAACCCGCTATGGGCCATCGCCAGCGTCTGATTCTTAGCAAAAGTGAATTGCTCGTCGGTCATCCCGTCGGGCTTCGCAATCGTAGGGGTAAGCTCAATCGCAGACTTGGAGTATTTTTCCGCCTTATCCAATTGCACAGCGGCATTCGGCATGTTCGCGTTCCATGCTCGCGGAAGCGTCTGGCCAAGAATCGCCAGGGTCTGCACGTCGGTTGGAGCGAGAGCAATGGCTTTCTCGCCGGCATCCTGCATCTTTTGGATCTCATTCCCCGCAACATAGAGCTTCACGAGATTCGAATACACCGCTGCGTTGTAGCGGCTCTGCGGGTATTTCAGTAGAAACGCTTCGGCGGCCTGAATTTTCTTCGCGCCGTCCGTCAGAGGGATGGCATTGAACGCCTTGAACGCGGCATCCTCTTCCGCATTCACGGGGGGCGCCGGTGTGTCCAGCGTCAGCGTATTTGCCTTGTCTTTATCGGCTGGCTGCTGTGCAGGCGGCGCGCTCTGCCCACTTTGGCCACTCTGTCCGCTTTGGCCGCTTCCACTCTGTGCAGCTGCCCCAACGCATCCCAGTAACAGCAATCCTGCAAAAGCCCCTGCTTCCATCCACTTCTGCCACGTCCCCTTCATTTCCCGCCTCCTGTTTGCTTCTTCAAGTCGTCGATCGAGCCCGCAGGCTCGATTTTCACCGTCACGTTCTTCCCAAGCTCTATCGTTTCCTGCTCCTAACTCTAAGGCCGCTCGGCTGGTTTCTCAAGGTTCACGGCTTCGAGTCCCCTTTGCGCCGCTTGCTTTGCTTGTTCTGGCGCTCCCGGGACGACGAGCGCCGCTTGAAACTCGCTTTTGGCGAGTCCCTGCTGCCCTTCATCATCATAAATCCGCGCGAGATAAACATGCGACCAGGTCATCACCATGGGGTCCTGCGTCGCCGCATGCGCGCCCGTCGTCAGCCTGCCAAATACCTCTTTCGCACGAGGCCCATCATGCTCCAACAACGCTACTAATCCCAGACCGTACCACGCACGGATTTGGTCCGGATATTTCGCCAAAACCTTTTGGAAGGACACTGCCGCCGCTTGGGGATTTTTCTCCGCGATTCGCCGCTCGCCATCCGTAAGCTCCGCGATCGCATCGGCGTCATTCGGCACAGTCGTTGGCTGAGCCAGCTTGTGCCGCGTCACCGCTTCGCTGGCTGGGTCGCCTTCCTTCGGTCCTCGATCCGCGTATGTAAATTTGATGCCGTCAATCCTCTTGGCTTCCGTGGCTAAATTGATGCCTCGCACGAGGTCCTGAAAATAAAGCGCCATGGACGGCTCGGAAGCTTCGTATTTTGTCAGCCCGCTAAAAAGAGGCCTCACGAGCACGTAGCCTTCCTCGTCATCGCGGTCCATCGCCGCTTCCCTTTCGCCAGGCGATAATTTCTTCAGCTTTAGCTCCACTGCCCGTACCAGGCACTCGGCAAAGAAAGCTTCATAATCATCTTTCAGGTCCGGTGCGAGCCTGGGCGCCGCGGCTGCCTTATCAAACAGCGGTCGCTTGACCGCTAGTACATGCGGATATTGCTGCGGAAGCGGATCGAGCAGAAAATGCAGAAAGGCGTGCCGCACGATATCCGTCGGAATGTCGTCCGAGCCGCTTAGAACGATCGAGTAATGCTCACCGGAGTTCCTCACGTTCGTGATGCGCCCGACCAGCGGCTCCAGAATGATCGTGAACGTCCTGGCCGTCGAACTATCCTGGGCCTCTCGCAGATAACCTGTGGTCACAAAAACGATTTGCGACACGGGGTCGTGCACCTTCTCGATTTCTCCGTTATATACGGGCTGTAATCCCCTCCAGAGCTGTCCAATTTTTTGCTCTTTGTAATAGTTCGAGAGGATTTCGCTGAAGCCCTCGAGCGCCAGCACTTCCAACGGCTGGTCGTCTCGCTTAAGAGTGATCTCGAAGTTTGGCGCAGGCCCGGAAAGCAGCCCAAACCAAATGTAGCGCGAAAGTGTCGCTCCCGAATCGCGCAGCACATGCCCCTTGTAGAACTCCCTCACCGCGTCCACCGCCGGACCTTGCTGATGCTGCATCTGCTCGCGGAGCCGCGCGCGCAGCGGATGCCAGTCCTCCGCACTCACATTCGATTCGAAACCAGCAGCCAGAAGCGCGCACATGGTCGTGAACATGGCCTCGCTGCCGTCCACCGTAACGTTAGTGACTGGCGCCGTTCGTTGCGGCGGCGGGGGCAGCGGCACCTGTCCGCTCGCCATCAGCGGCCCTAACACAAACACTGCCGCTGCGCACAATCCGCCCCTCATTCGTCGTTGAAGTTGTTTTCTCATGAACTCTGCCGCAGTTCTCGCTCGAGTTGGATACTCTCTGAACTGCTTGTTCGACCTCTGAGGCGGGACAGCACTCGGTCTGTCTCTCAACTTCTCCGCCAAAATCCCCTGGGGCGCACACTCTCCTGTGGCAACCCTGCAGCATCTTTTCAATTTACAAGCGCCCTTCCCATCCGTCAAGGAATCAGCCGCTCGCCCAATCAGCCTGCCATCCAACTCTTGCCACACTGGCAGGCATCTGGTAACAGTGAGGATGCGTTCACACCCGCCGCGGGATGGCTCGACCCCATGAGTTCCCTTCTCACAAAAAGAGCCGGTTTTTTCCTCGTGGTTTGCGGCCTCCCCGGAATCCTGCCTTTCACTCTGGACGCCCACCTTGCTGATAAAGATGCCGCGCCCCAAACGCACCACTACGCAGCTACCGCCTTCGCGCAGAACTCCGTTGCCACGCCCGCGTCCGCGCCATCCGGCAAGCTGCGCGTGTCGCAAGATGTTCAGCTCACTGGCGATTCCTCTTGGGTTGACACCGGCATCGATGTGCAAGCCGGTGAACACGTCGTCGCCACAGCGACTGGAAGCCTTCGCTACGCGGATCAGCAAACCGACACAACCCCCGCCGGAATCGCTCGCGGCTTCAAAGATCTACTGCGCAATCTCCCCTTCAACGAAGCCGGCCGCGGCGCGGTCATCGGCCGCATCGGCGACAAAGAAACTTCGCAACCGTTTCTCATCGGCACCAAACGCAACCTCGTCTCGCCTCTCTCGGGCCGTCTCTCAATCGGTATCAATCAGCTCAGCAGCGACACTGGCGATGGGACGTATTCGGTTCGCGTCGAGATTTATCCTGCCGACTCTAACGCCGTACTCTACACCGCCAAAGCCGTGCCCTCCATGCGCGGCGTCAACAATGATCTTTTCGCGGAAATCCCGCGCCGCGTCGCCGACAAAGCTGGCGATCCCGGTGATATGGTCAATTTCCTTATCATCGGCTCCAAGGAAGCCATGGAAAAAGTCTTCAGCAACGCCGGCTGGGTCAAGGTCGACGCCAACGTCAAAGAAACCGTCCTCAACGGCGTCCTTGCGAGCATGTCTAAGGAATCCTATCTCACCATGCCAATGAGCCCGCTCTATCTCTTTGGTCGTCAACAAGACTACGGCTGGGCGCACGCGGAACCCATTGCCGTCGTTGCTTCGCGCAATCACCTCCGCATATGGAAGGCGCCCTTCGTTGTAGACGGCCGAACGCTCTGGGTCGGCGCCGCCACGCACGACGTCGGTTTCGAAAAAGATCAGCGCAACAACGGCCTCACACACAAAATCGATCCCAACATTGACCTAGAACGCGATTACGTCGAAAAAACACTCACCTCCACGGGCCTAGTCGCAGAAGTCACTCATGTCTTACCGCTAAATCCGATGCAAGAGGCCAAGACCGCGACCGGCGGCAGCTTTCACTCCAACGGCCAGGTTTTGGTCTTGAAGCTGGGCGAATCCGCGAAGCAGGAATAAGGGTCAGCAGCCGTTTCGGAAGAATGACAGGGGCTAGCCGAGTCCACCCCCTGCATGGTCGCTGTTTTATCCCTCTTCGCGATCCTTCCGCATTAGACTCCTATTTTCGCATTCGCTGATACGACTTGATTTTTACTTCGTCTTATTGTATGTATACATTAAGATGATCCATAAGGGTAATGGACCGCTCGCTTCTCGACTGCGCCAGCGCAAGTTCCAGCTGCTGCGCCGTTTCTCTATCCCCGAGGATGCCCTCCCGGGCTCCCTGGCCCTCACGCATCTCCGTTGCGGCAAGCCCACCTGTCATTGTGCCGAGGACCGCGGCCATCCTGTCTGGTCGTTGACCTTTATGGTGCAGGGAAAAAAACGTGTCCAGCACATCCCCAAGGATTGGGTCGAGGAAGTGCGACGCCGGGTCAAGGCGGGACGGGAGTTTCAAGACGCCGTCCGCGAAGTGTTGGCGGCCAACGCACAACTGCTCGCGCTGGAGCGCAAGAAACCTAAGAAAAAGAAAAAATGAACCGTTCGACGCCACGTCATCTGCTCCACTATGTGACACGGCGTCTTCGCCTCCGACGGTATCTCAAGGATCCTGGAGACGGTCGGCAACAACCGCAGATTCCGGCGCAGGCTCTGCTCTGGGCCCTGCTGATCGGCCAAATCCTCCGGCAATCGAGTTTTCATGCCGTCGAGGCACTGGTACGATCTTCGGCACGACGCACTCTCTCCATCGCCACTCCGTTCTGTGACGATACCTTGGGCTATTTCACCGAGCGGCTCGATCCCGGTCCAACACGGCAAGCCCTGCTCTCCCTCATCCGCGGCGCCAAGCGCAACAAGGCCTTCGATGATTGCCGCTGGATCGGGCTGGCCCTCGACGGCACCGGCGCGGGTTGGCGAACCCAGCAGGGTTGCACCCTCTGTCGGCCGAAGCAGAACGCTGCGAAACAGATCTTGGGCTATCAACATTCTTTCGTGATGATCAGCGTGGTGGGAACCGGTCTGTCTCTGCCCTGCGATGGGGAACCCTACGGACCCGGCGATAGCGAGTACGCCGCCGGGCAGCGCTTATTGCGACGGGTGATCGGGAAGCTAGGAAAACGCTTTGCCCAGTATGTGGTCGTCGATGGAGCATTCGCCACCGCACCGTTCCTGCATGCGGCAGGTGAACTCGGTCTCCGAGTGGTGGCTCGGCTGAAAGACAATTTGCCGGAATTACTCGCCGCCGCCCAACAGCGCTTTCCTTCTGCGTCTCCGACTACGGTCTTTCAGCATGGACGGGATCGCGTGGAGGTGTGGGACGCGGAGGACTTCGATCCCTGGAGTACACTCCGCTGGGAAACGGTTCGCGTGTTCTTCTATCGCCAGCACAAGCCGGACGGCAAGGTGGTGGAAGCCTACTGGCTGACGAATTTTCCTTCTTCCACGGTGGGCCCGCAGGCTCTATTTCGCATGGCCAAGAGCCGCTGGGAGATCGAGAACCAAGGCTTCAATGATGCCAAGAGCCGTCACGGTCTCGAGCATATCTGTCATCATCATGCCAACAGTCTGCTGATCGAATGGCTCCTGGCCATGCTGGCCTTGACCATCGAACGACTCTACCGCCTGCGTTACCTCCACCGTGGCAAACATCGCGTACCCAGCAGTGCCCAGTTGCTGCTGCTTCTGTGGCTCAGTCTTTCCCGCCCCTGTGCTGCCAACAGTAGCTGACGCACAGCAGAAAAACGGAAGGTCCACATTCTGCGCATCAGACTACTCTGCAATGCCAAACCGTTCTCGAGGCTACAAAATTAAGGGAAGAGACCTGTCTGAAAATAGGCCCCTCCTACCACACCCGGCCATCGGACAAGAAATCCTATCGAAATCTAAGGTTCTTTTCCCGACCTCCGCAATAGTTCCGAAACCGCTGAAGGGTCAGCAAGAAGCGGGCAAGTTGCGCGTTCTTGGAGTATGATGGCCGCCGCCGAGAAGCCTTTGCCCGGCCGGTCACTAGTCCCGGAGCTCACCATGCCCGTCATCGCCAAGCCAGCCAACGAGCCAGCACGCCTCGCCGCCCTGGAACGTTACGGCCTGCTCGACACCGACCCCGAAGAATCGTTTGACGACTTGACGCAGCTCGCTTCGTTCATCTGCAAAACGCCCATCGCACTCATCTCTTTAATCGACGACGACCGGCAATGGTTCAAATCGCGCATCGGCCTCGACGCAACGGAAACCTCGCGCGAAGTCGCCTTCTGCTCTCACGCCATTTTGCAATCGGATGTTTTTGTGGTTCCTGACGCACTTGAGGACGACCGATTCCGCGATAATCCGCTGGTCGTTTCCGACCCGCACATCCGTTTCTACGCCGGCGCTCCTCTCATCAACGAAGACGGCTACGCGCTCGGCACGCTCTGCGTAGTCGATCAGACTCCTCGCGAATTGGAGCCCGAACAAAAAGAGGCTCTCAAGGCCCTGAGCCGTCTCGTCCTCGCCCAAATGGAATTCCGTCGCAACCTGATCCTCTTGAAAGAAGCCCTCAGCGACCGCACAAAAGTAGAGCACGAACGCGAACAAGAACTCCTCAAACTGCAAGCCACCCTGATGCGCGTCCTCGGCCTGCGCCATGCCGCCTCGGCCAGTCAATCTCGCTGAACTCCTAGCTTATAATCTGTCTGCAAGCTCTCCGCGAATCTCTGCGCACTCTGCGTCTCTGCGTTATCTTTGATTGATCTCGCGCGCCCGGTGTCGCGTCCTGGAAAAATTCCCGAATACTCCTAAGAACTTGTAGGGGCGGGGCTTGTTTGCCCTGGAGGGGCCCCGCCGCGTGAGCTAGGGAGTAGCAACCGCCCGCCGCAAAACGTCCCGCGAAATATTTGCCCCACTCACCACCAGCACAACGTTGTCACCAAATTCCTCGCAGCCTGCAAGCAGCGCTGCCGTACTAGCCGCCCCCGCTGGCTCCGCCAAAACATGCTCCTCGACCAGCAAAATCTCAATCGCCCGCAACATCGCTTCCTCGCCAACAAGCACTACGTCATCCACCAGCTTCTTCACATCGCGCACATTCCCCGCATCCGGCGTCCGCGTAGCCAAACCGTCCGCAATCGTGTCGCAAGTCTCCGTCCCCACCACTCGATCTTCCTTCCACGACCGAAAATAAGCCGGCGCCCGTTCCGCCTGCACCCCAATAATCTTCACCTGCGGCGAAATCTGTTTCACCGCCGCCGCCACTCCGCGAATCAAAGCCGTATCCCCCATGGGCACTACGATCGTGTCAGTCGGTGGCAGCTGTTCGAGAATTTCGCAACCAATCGTCCCGGGCCCCGCCGGCAAATTCGCATCAGTCGCATCATCCAAAAAATAAACCCCAGGCCTCTTCGCATGCTCGTTCGCTAAAACAAACGCGGCCGCCAAATCCGTCCCGCCACTCTCCACAATCTCCGCCCCCAGCGAAGCAATCCGTGCGCGCTTCACCGGATTGCACCCCGCCGGCAAAAAAATCCGCGCCTTTATTCCCAGCAACTTCGCCGCCCACGCCACCGCCGCCCCATGATTCCCCGTGCTCGACGCAATCACTTCCTCCACTGTGCCATTCTCCAATCCCTCCCCTGTAGGGGCACGATTCATCGTGCCCTCCTGCCCCTGCTCTTGCCCTTGCCCTCTCCCTGGCTCCCGCTTCAACCGCGCCGCCAAAGCCCACAAAGCCCCCCGCACCTTGAACGACCCAGTAGGCAACTCCGCCTCCAATTTCAACCAAACCCGCTTCCCCGCCCTCGCACTCAAATAAGGCGCCTCAATCAACCGCGTCGCACCAAAATACCCGGCCAAAAATCTCTGCGCCTGTCGTATCGATGCTAATTCTGGTCGAATTTGCAAACGCACCTCACCGCCCAACATACCGAACTTCTCCGGGCTTGATCGTGTCCATCTCGGCCAAGCAATCAGGTACGTGCGGCAGCACATCTATCATTTGATTCGTTTTCGCTCGAATGACTAAGACTGCGATCTGCAGATTTGCCAGGTTTTGCTGGTGGGGTATTCCTTTATCAAGCGTGATAAAGACGTCGAACCGGTTCTGCGCCAACCGTAAGAGTTCTCCGTTGGTTTTGCCGGCAAAGCCAGCTTCAGGAACTGTCAGGCAACTATGTCCGTGAGGTAGGAAACTGTCCTTGAGGGGCCGCGGAACACATTCATCCAACAAAAGGTTCACTTGAGCTGCGCGAAAACAAGCGCCTTGGCTTCTTCGAGCGCAGCAATAGCCGCCTCGCGGGTTACAGTGGGAAAATGATCGAGGAATTCATCAAGCGTCTGACCACCCTCGATGTAGTCCAGCAGCGCTTGAAACGGCACTCGCGTCCCCGTAAACACGGGCACTCCGCCTAGAATCTCCGGATTCTTTACGATGACACTGGAGGCCATGGATTACTCTCTGCTGCGAGTCTACCAAGAAACGAAAGATGGACAAAGACCCATCAGCGAAGAACTCTTCGCACCGGGACTAATCACAACCGGTCGTTCCACCGAACCGACGCTCACCCCGCGTAACGATGTATTAAAATGAGACATGCGCGCCGCAAACAAAGAAAAAACCAAACGAAAGAAGCGAAGGATCATTGGTCAGGGAAAGTTCCGCTCAGTTACCCCCCGACCTCAGCTCGCGTAAGCCTTTGCCGAATCGCCAGCTAGACCTTTCCGATATCCCTGAAGCCACTGACGAGCAGCTCCGGCGCGCTCCCGCGTTGGCCGTCCTGTCACCGGCAACGCCAAACATTTGATCGCCATCCGTATCGCTCCGCGGGTCCTTGACAAGCTTCGTCGCCTCGCCACTAAGGAATCGAAGCCCTACCAAACCTACATCCACGAAATCCTCGAACGCGCTGTCCGTGGCTTGGGAGAATTCAGCTCTGGCCTATCCGATTTGGGCTCGAACAAAAAACATATGCGCTCCCTCGGAAAATAGCTGACATCGCGCTGGCTTCGATTTCTCCGCGCTGGCTCTGTGAACTCTGCGTCTCTGCGTCATCTTTTTCTTGCTTCCGTCGCTTCGTTACGTCGTTACTTCTTTAAGTCATTGCATCTCAAACAGCGGTCGCAGTCGCTTCCTTCGGCCTCGAGGCCTTCCACAAAGCAATGTATGGCTCCAACTCCTTCATCATTTTTTGGAATTGCGGGATGTCCAGCGATTGCGCGCCGTCGCTGATTGCCTTTTCCGGTGCGGGGTGCACTTCAACGATCAAACCATCGGCGCCAATCGCAACAGCTGCGCGCGAAACGGCGGGCACCAGGCTGCGCTTCCCTGTCGCGTGGCTCGGATCGAGAATCACCGGAAGATGCGTCAGTTCATTCAGTGCAGGAATCGCCGCAATATCGCAGGTGTTGCGCGTTTCGGTTTCAAACGTGCGTATGCCGCGCTCGCACAGAATCACATCGGAATTTCCATGCGCCACGATATATTCTGCAGACATAAGCAGTTCCTTGATTGTCCCGCTCATGCCGCGCTTCAAGAGCACCGGCCGCCCGCATTTTCCCAGCGCCTTCAATAACACGAAATTCTGCATGTTGCGCGCGCCCACTTGCATAATGTCAGCGTACTGCGCGATCAAATCGACGTCGCGATCGCTCATCACTTCCGTGATAATCGCCAGCCCTGTGGCTTTTTTCGCCTTCTGCAATAATTTCAGCCCTTCTTCCTCCATTCCCTGAAAATCGTACGGCGAAGTCCGCGGCTTGAACGCGCCTCCTCGCAGAATCTTAGCTCCGGCCGCCGCCACCCCCTCCGCAGCGCGCATGATCTGCGCTTCCGATTCCACAGAGCACGGCCCTGCCATCACCACAAACTCGTCTCCGCCAATTTCCGTGCCGTTCACGCGCACCCGCGTCCTACCAGCGCGGAACTGCTTGCTCACAAATTTATATGGCGCGGAGATACGCACCACTTTCTCGACTTGCGGCATGGACTCGACGGACTCCATGCACGCCGTCACGTCTCCCACTCCCACCACGCCGATCACCACGCGCTCTTCTCCCTCAATCGAGTGCACCTTGTAGCCGAAATGTGCGACCTGGTCGCGCACTTCATCGATCTCCTGACGCGTCGCGTGCATCTTCATCGAAATAATCATGGCTTCGTCCTCTCACATCCATTTTGTCCTAACTCCAGTTTGCAAAACTTCTCCAAAATTCTTCGCCCCAAAAACAAAAAACCCACTCTCTGCGAGTGGGTCGAAACTCTTTGCGTTGTTTCTAATTACAGAATCGCCCCTCGCATTTTAGATGGGTGGGTACCAAAATCGAAACCAATACGAGTGGGTGCCACGATTCATGGGCGTATTGTATTTCGTCTTTTCTGCGGAAACAACAAATATTTCACACCGCCTCTCTTGCTCGCAAACTTCTTCAAACTCGAATGTAAAACACCTGTGAAGTACCAAACCGTGCCGCGCGCCACGATATATCTCAATAAAGCAGCACGGCAATACGGTAGCGCGTGAAGCCGCCGCTATCGCCTCCCTGGCAAGCACCAACGGCACCCTTCCGATATCTTCGACTCTCGATCTTCTGCAAAAGTTCATTGGGAAGCTTGCTGAGATCCGTCACATCAAACCGAATTACGTACAACACAGCAGTACCTTCATAACCCTTGTCCATGCCGCACGTTTTGCGCGCATCCACTGTCGCCTCGACCGATTGCAGACTTGTTACCTTCAACAGCGAAATGACTTTTTCCTCCTGCTGCTGCAAGCTCAAATCCGCGACTTGCCGGGAAAAATCCTGCACGGCGAAGAGTCCGTTGGTTCCTCTCGTCACGGCAATGCCGATAGCCGTGAGCTGGGCGTTGAGAATATTTCTCCGATGCCCCGGCGAGTGCATCCATCCGTCGTGAATTTCCTCCGGATTGGGACCGATGGCAACGTTTTCCGCTACCATGGCATATTTTGCGCCAGCCTGGGCGACGCGTTGCTCCAGCGAAGGCTCACCTGGGAGCTGATGCGAGAGTACATTCTCCCGCACCATGAGTCGGTTGTGCTCGTGTGCGGCGGCGGCCAAAGCGTCATCCCATTTGAGCGGTTGCAATCCAGCTGCGGCGCGTTCGCGGTTAGTCGCATCGAGGATGAGTTTCTCGTCCAACGAGGGATGCGACGAGATTGATGAAGTTGGACGCGGAGGACGATTCTGCGAGTGATCTTGCGAATGGGCGACGGAAAGAAAAAATAGAAGACAGAGTGCTGCGACCGCGCTAGCAGTTCTGAAAAAACGCAGATTTTTCATGGAGCGTTAGCCGCGAACGTGAACGGAGCTGAAGTTAAGAATGACGTGGCCGCCGGAGGTGGGCCGGCCAAAACTCAGCATCGGGCGGAAACGAGAGAAGAGCAAAATCTCGTCGAGTTGATGGCGCAACGCCGGGCTCGCGGGACCGGAAAGAATTTCATAGTCCAACATCTGGCCGCGATCGTCGACAGTGACATAGACCTGGAGGCCCTGCGGAAGAGAGAGTTCGACCTCGTGCTGTTCGGATCCCCAAGCTTGCGGATAATCCGAAATGGAAACCAACTCCGCGGGACGAAGGATATCGAGCGGAACATCATTGGGCACAGCCTGCAAAGTGGCGCCCGGCGCCATCAATTGCAGCACGAAAACGAACACCACTATGGCGGAAAAAACGCCGCCGGTGGCGGGAACAGTCAGTGGCCGAAAAACGTTGTCGAGAAGAACTTCAGCGCGGTCGCGCATTTTGCGCAGACGGCTGGACCAATCCTGAGATTGCTGCGACTGCGCTGCGGCCACTTTTATGCGAACAGCCAAATCGGCTGGCGGTACATTTTTAGGCATGCGCGAAAGCAGCACGGAAAGCTTGCGAAAAGTTTCCAATTCAGCGCGGCAAACCGTGCAGCCGTTCAGATGCTCGCCAATCTGTACTCGCTCGACGGCTGACGTAGTGCCCGTGAGGGCATCGTCGAGGTAGCCCGCCAGTTTTGTCCGAACCGTATTGCACTTCATGAAAGCCCCTCCCCCGCTGCACTTGCACGCAGGGAATCACTTTGCTCTTGCGAAGAATCTTTGACTCGGCGCGCGGCAGTATATGCATCGCCGAATGGCGACGGCTGCGGCTCGACCACCGAACTGGCACCGTTAATCTGAGCGCTAACGTGAATCACGCTATGCGAAGCGATATGCGGTTCATGTTCGCGGAGAAGCGGCTCGAGAACTTGCCGAAGAGCGCGGCGCCCGCGAAGAATGCGTGACTTCACGGTGCCAACGCTGCATTCGAGGACTTCGGCTACTTCGTCATAGCTGAGTCCTTCCAGGTCGCGCAGAATCACGGCGGTGCGAAACACGTCGGGAACCTCTTGCAGCGCGTGGTGCACGGCTATTTGAATTTCACGTGAAGCCAGCTGCTCAAAAGGCGTCGCGCCGAGATCTTCAATTTCAATGGCGGCATGGCCTTCTTCGGGTTCGGCGTCAATCGAAACATTTTTTTGCAGATGGCGCTTGAACCAGCGCTTGTGATTGAGCGCTTCGCGAATAGCGATGCGGTAGAGCCAGGTCTTCAAAGAGCTGCCTTGGCGAAACTTGCGAATTCCGCGAAAGGCCTTCAAGAAAACTTCCTGCGAACCGTCGGCGGCGTCGGAAGTGTCGCCGAGCATGCTCAAAATCAGGTTGTAGACCGGGGCGTGGTAATGGGTGACCAGCCAGTCGAATGCCGTTTCCGAGCCGGCTTGCAGCTCAGAGACGAGTTCGGCTTCACCGCGGCCCCAAGAAAGGGCGCTGACCCATTCGGACACTGCCGGCCTTTCCGGCCCGGTTGCTGGAGGCTACCCGGACCACCCTGCTGTTAGGTCCACGTCAGAATGCCAATTTAGAACGTTGGACCCAGGCCTTCTTGCGAGTGCGATCCCATTTCTGCGTTCTGGAATCGACTTGCGACCGGGACGGCGTTCTGGCATTGCCGACCCAATGTCCGCTCTCAATACTTAGACACCGAGCAGAGCGGATTTGTTTCCCAGTGCCACTAGGCTGTAACACGGGTGATTCTGGCACTTTGCGCATCACAGCGCAACGGTACCGGGGGACCGATAAGAGCGGTGGTCCGTGGCCCGTGTCCCGTGAAAGGCCTAACAGCGACAGCCAAGAGTGGCTGTCCCACCGCAGAGGTACCCCACCCCCGGGGGTGTCCGCAAGTTATGAAGTAACTCCATGAACAGAAACGGGTTGTTGGTATTCGTGCGTGTTCGCAGGAGTGGGGAGGGGCTAGTGACGAGTTGCAAACTTTTGGGCTGAGACGGGATGACCCCTCCCCTGGTTTTCTGTAAACGTTGCTGATAAAGGAGATAAAGTCGAGTGGAATCAATGTTTGTGGAAGTGTTGATTCTGAACGGGTTGAAAGAGAGCGGTTTTTATTAAGTGGTAACCCGGGCGGAACTGAGGATTTTCCTGGGATTTTAGGGACCGCGCAGCAGAGACGCATGGCCTTGAGGAGCTGGGACATGATCCCTGCCCCAGACTCGACAAGCATTATAACATATTAGTACCTTCTGTCAAGGATAAACTGAAAGTGGTTTATTTGGTGTGAGTTGACGGAAGGCATGAGCGCAGTTCCTCAACAGAGCAAAACAGCCTGCCATCCGCGCAGTGCAGAAGACGAAAAACTAGAGTCTTCTGATAAACGTCTCGCCAACCTTAAGAGAGGAGGATTGACCGAAGCCTGAGGAGCACGTAGAATTGTGCTGCACGTAATACTGTGCTGGAGTAGGGTCAAAAATGAAGACGAATGTAACGTTAAAGTTGGACGCAGAGCTATTGAAGCAGGCACGCATTCTGGCCGCGGAGCAAGGGAGTTCGGTAAGCCGGATGCTCGCCGACAAACTAGAAGAGCTTGTGCGCGAACGCGCGGGATACGATCGCGCGCGAAAGCGGGCGCTGGCACGGCTTCGGGTGGGGATGGATCTGGGCTGGACGCGGCCAGCTTCTCGGGACGAGCTGCATGAGCGATAAGTATTTTGTGGACACGAATATTCTGGTGTACGCGCACGACTTGAAGCAGGGCTCAAGGTACGAACGCGCGCGAGCACTGGTACAAAAACTGTGGGAGGGCGAAAACGGAGTGCTCAGCACGCAGGTGTTGCAAGAACTCTGCGTCAGTCTGCACCACAAGGTGGCTCGTCCACTTTCAGCCGACGGCACGCGCAAAGTGATCGAAGATTATGCGAGCTGGGAAATCGTGGTGAACACGGCGGAATCTGTGCTGATGGCGTTGGACATCGAGGGGCGGTATAAGATTTCGTTCTGGGATGCACTCATTGTACAGGCGGCGGGAAGTTGCGGAGCTGAAGTGCTCTACTCGGAAGATCTGGCGGACGGGCAAAGCTACGGTGATGTGCGCGTGATTAACCCGCTGAAGTGATGGGAGCAACAGCTGCAGACTCAGGACCCGTGCCATTGAAAATCGCGAGAAATGCGGCATACGCAATTATTGTGTCTTAAGGATGCTGACGCGCATGGCGTGTTCTTCGAGGAAGGATTCGAGCTTAAGCAAAACGCTTTGTGCATCATCACCACTAGCCGGAATGTGTTGCAGTACGAAACTGGTCCCTCGTGGAAACTGAGACATTTTGCGCTCGGCTGGCTCCAAGTCCTCGTAGTTGTACTGCGCGACAGAGATCTGAACATGTGGAGCAACTGTATCCATGAGCGTGATCATAACGGGCCTGCTCTTGACAGACGCGACGAATTGCTCCACTTGCCGTTTCTGGTTTTCCGTCACGATGTAGCGTAGCAGCCGCTGTTGGTCTTCTTCATTGAGAAGCCATCCGGCGCCCGTGGCGATGGAATGAATCAGGTTGTCGCCAAGATACCTGTCGTCCGTAGTCCGTTCATCACCGGGAAACCCGGCTAGATCGCGCTGCCGACCCACCCATTTGCCATTCCATTGCTCGAGGCGCTCAAAGAGCGCAGCTTTCGCACGGCCGTCCCCCACGATTGCGAGCGCGAGTACAGCGCTTCCCACTACGTCTTCGTCCTTGTCATTGAGAGCTTCAATCGTAATCGGTTGGATCTCCGATGAAGGATTCCGCTGGGCAACGTCACGAAGCAAGTATTTGTACCACCCATTTTCATTGCGAACGGCAAGGGCGGCGCGGAATTCTTGCCTACCCACATCAGGGTTAACACGAAGCAAGTATGCGATTAGATCGGGCTCGACCTGGCCGGGAAGTTTACCGAGGTTATCTTCGAGGAAAGTCTGCACCGCGGGGGCAATAGAGCTTGTTGCGTATCGCTGGATCAAACCAGTGGTGGCATCCAGATTCCCGCTTTGCGACTCAAGACGCTCGCGGAACACAGAGTCCATTTCAGGGAGTTCCTTATCAGGCAAGGTAGCGAGAACAGTCGCCGGGAATCGAGGAGATTCTTTTTGCATATCGCCAAGAATCACTTCGCGGGCGTCACTCGGGGAAATTTCTCGCAGGCGGGCCAACAAAAGGTCGCCCTGCAAACGTCCGCAACTCACGCTGTTGTCGGCTTCGGCGCAGTTCCGTAGGACGTGCGCCATTGCCGGGCTTGAGACGTCTTTCCACTTCGCCGATAGCAACGTGGCCTGCGCTTGCGAACTCAGCTGATCGAATACTTCCGCGGCGATTCGTAAAACGCCAGTTTGTTGCGCTGAATCTCCAGCTTGAGAGCCCATCAGGGTTTCGTTCACGAGCGTGCTAATGGCTGCAGACTTTGCGGGCCCTTTCTTTTCATTCAAGAGGCTGAAGAGCCTGCTGTTAATTTCTCTCCGCGCGTCCGAAGTGCGCTGGACGAAGTCGGCGGATGGGCCGTCTTCGAACGCGGTCAGCGTTGCCATCGTGTCCACAAACTGCGAAGTAATACTAGCCAGCGGGTTCTCGAGGTCGGCTTGCATGTGTTCCAAAACAAGGGCTCGATTCACGAGACCGAGCAATGCTGGTGAAAAATAGCAGCCAGGCTGTTCATTTGTGCGCTTCAAGTCGTCAACCATCGCCAATTCAGCCGCGGGCGTGCTAAGGGCAGAGACAATTTCACAGGCATTGTCGTTAGCGCCCGGGGCTTTCTTTATTGTCTCGAGCGCGGAAGCCAGCTGTTGTTGCTGCCATTCGGCGCTTGCCGCAGTGATAAGCAGACTCAGCGGCCTTGAGGTCAGTTCGATTGGCTGGACAGCTTCATTCGCGGAGTCTTGAAGGAGGCTCACGCGGTGCTCTTTTACGGAGACGAGATAGCGACCTGGCTTGGAAAATCGAACATATTTGTTCAGGAACACGTCGAGTACGACAGGTTTTTCTCCGAGACGGGCAATCCCACTTAGCCCTCCAACATCAAAAAAACGCCGACCACTGGAAAGTGCCTGCTTGTAGTCTGCTAGGGGATCGCTCCATCCTTCGGCCGGATCAACGAGGAATTCGTCCCGTGGCGCTTGCAACTCAGGAAAACGGAAAGCGTTGTTGACAATGTATGACTTACTGATTGAATTGAACTGGATTTGAAGGGGAATTAACTCTCCAACGTGATACTCGGCGCGGCTGTCCGTTGTGCGTAACTCAAGCGAAACATCTTGCGGCGACGCGAGCGCCCTATCGCAAACGGTCACAACAAATGACGCAAGCAGAGCTGATCGAAGGAGGCTGGGTCGACTCCTCATACCTCACTGCCTTTCGTGCGTTGGGCGAGAAAGCGTCGTCGCAACCAATTGCGCCGAACATCTTACTCTCTGGATGGTCCGAGTGACTGCGAGGTTGTATGACAGCGTTAGGTAATCAAGGCGTGGCGGACTTGTCGGGTTATTGCCCGGAGCTCTAGGCATCGAGATAAGCGGTTTATTGACACATGCCCGCAGAAACATATAGTGGGCCTTGCGAGGGTTTTCCTCCTTTATAGATCCGAGAAGCTTAGTTTTTGCGCAGGTTCGTGATCTGGCGGCGCGCGCAGCAGCAGAACACCAGCGAGTGGAGTTGCGGAACGCTTGGGCTGATGAGGCAATGCAATCGACAAGAACATAGGGGACTTCGATGCAACGATCAGGTGCAACCGGAACTCCGGAGCGGGAGCAATGGAACAAGGTAGAAGAATTGTGCGACCGCTACCTGGGCGGGCGCCCGTCCGAAGCCGCACTGCAAGTGCTCCGGAAGGCAGAACAGCAGCGGCCGGAAGTTCGCGATTTCGTGGAGCGTGCATTTCGGCTCATGGCGATCTCGAAATTCGATGCGCGTGATTTTTCACCCTTCGTGGCGCGCTTCTTCACAGCGATCGCGCCGGGCATTTTACCTGGCGCATGGGGAGGAATCGTGCCGCCCTTCACGCTTCCGGGACGGCATAAGAAAATCGATGCTTATTTGCGCTCGAATAAATGGGCGAACTTCAAGCCAGGGACGGTCCTTTTGGACGTGGGATGCGGGTTTCCTCCTCAGACTTCCATTGAAGCGGCGGAGGCGTTTCCAGAGTGGCGAATCGTTGGCGTAGATCCCACTTTTGAACAATATCTCCTCTACGACGAACGGGAGAACTATGCATGTCTCGACCAAACGGGAAGAGTGCGGTATTTTCAAGCTGGCCGCCCGGAGGAATTTCTCCGGCTGTACTCCGATCGCGACGCTACGATGCAGCATTTTTCGCAGGCGTTCGCGCAATTGCTCCCTAACCTTCCGCCCGACGAGGGGATACTTTCCACTGCGGAACAAGGCGGGAGGCGTCTGATCCGCCATCCTTTGGGCGCGTACGAGCGATCCAATCTCAAATTTGTTCAAGGGGGATTTGGATCCAGCGACTTGCCGGAAGCGGGAGTCGTGCGCAGTTTCAATGTCCTCATCTACTACGACGCGGATTTTCGACGCGCGGCGGAAGAATGGGTGGCGCAGGTTCTGCGGCCGGGGGGATTGTTCGTTTGCGGCCGGGATGACTCGGGGTCGCTAAATGCTCACTATTCGGTGTACCGCTGCGAGGGCGGCCGGTTAGTGGAGAAGGAATTTGCGTTCGGCGTGGAAATGGTCCGTCATTCCGTGTGGTTTGCCCTGCACGATGGCGAGCGTGAGACATGGCGGCTTGCGGAACTGTTGAGAATTCTGCGGTCTGATCTGGAGTTCCTGCGCGATTACGATGCCCGGTTGGACGCTCTTCTGGCAGAAAACAGGATGGCTGTTCGGGATGAGAACGGATGTGTTGCCGAGCCGCCTGACCCGATCGACGCGGCGCGGGCGCTTCCGATCTACCACGAGATCGCGCATTCGATCGAGGCGGAGTTTGCCGATCGGGCAGTATCCGTGCTTCAGCGGGCGGGCCTGCGTGCGTGGCGAAATCCGGTGGGACACATTGCCGTCGGGCCTTGACAGGCGTGAGCGTCCTGAATGCCGCAGAGTTTCCCAGTAGCGTCCGTTTTAGCGGGTTGAGCGCAATGGTGTCGTCGATTTCGATTTGGAATGCACTCATTGTGCTCCGGCGCCCGCTACTATTGACAGGCTCCGACCAGCCATGTAAGAAATGGATAGGCGCAGGAATGGCAAATTCAAAAGAACGCGCACACGAATTGATTGACCGGCTTCCAGCGAGACAGCTCCCCGCTGTCGTTGGCGTGCTGGAAGCGATGCTTGATCCCCTGTCTCTAGGCCTCGATAACGCTCCAGTGGAAGAGGAAGAAATCACGACCGAAACGGCCGCATCGCTGGACCGCGCCCGCGCATCGCTCGCTCGCGGGGAAGGCATACCGCACGAAGAAATCAGGCGCGAGTTCGGCTTGGATAAATGACCGAGGAGCCTTCGCCCGGCCGAATGGCGATTCTCTGGTCGCCAGAAGCCCGCGTTGACCTCCGCGCCATCGACCGCGAACCAGCCATGCAGATTCTGTACTGTGTGGATCGCTACCTGTCCAGCCGCGTCGGTGACGTGAAAAAGCTGAAACCCCCGTTCAAGGAATTCCGTCTCCGCTGCGGCGAGTACCGCGTGTTCTTCGATCTGAATGGCGACAACACCATTCAAATTACCGGTGTCCGCCATCGCAGAGAAGCCTACCGCTGATTCACCAGACATTGAGAGGCGGTATAAGATTTAGATGTGGGATGCCTCAAGGAGTAAAGATTCGACGAGAGAGAGCGGCAACGCGCTCTTGCTGCTCTTCTTGTGGCATGCTTGCGAGGTGCTTCTCGGGAATTTGAGCGAGGATTTCGACAGTTGCTTCCGAGGTTGGCTTCGTTTTCTTTTTTGCCACGCGGCCTCACCGTCATCATGTTCCATAGTAGACCCATACAGACGTGTTTCACAGGCCTTGAAGGTAGGCGGCCCTGAACTCGTCATCAGATCAGCCGAATCGTCCCCCCGGAAGTAGGATTTAGTATTCGCCGAGGGAGTTTTCTCCTTTACTAGGTATTTTCTTTGCCGGCGGCTACCTGGGCATGGCCGAGAAATGCGACCAGAGAGACGCCGCCAATGATATTGCCGAGCAGTGTGGGAGCCAGGAACTGGGTGAGGTAAGCGCTAAAAGTTTCGCCGCCGGTTGCCACCAGATAGAACATTTTCACCGACCCTGCAATGGTGTGGTTGAATCCGCCGAGACCGATCAAGTAGGTCAAAATGATGATGATGCTGACGCGGGAGGAATCGGCGCCGGGCAGCAGCCACACCATCAGAGCAATGAGCCAACCCGCGAAGATCGCGCGTACCATGGCGGTGCCGAAGCTGGCGCCAAGTCCTTCCTGGCTTACGTCCGTAAATGCCTGGCGGATTGTGGGATTGAAAATCACAACTCGCCCAATGCACAGCGCGAAAAGAAAAGTTCCCACAAGATTCGCGGCCAGGATTACAGACCATATCCTCAGGACGCCAACGATCTTGGCCAATGTTTGCTTGGAAAGAAGCGGAATAATTACGGTAAGCGTTGTCTCTGTAAAAAGCTGTTGGCGGCCAAGACCAACAATCAAAAAACCGACGCTATAGCCGAGCTTGGAAATCAATGGTGTCCAGGAAGCATGCGGCAAGTGCGCGGCGAGTAGCGCCTCCGCGACCAGGGAAAAACCCATCGATAGTCCTGCTGCTAGTCCGGACCAGGCGAGCGCCCAAGAAGTTCGCGTGAATTCTTCTTCGCCCTCACGGCGGATGGTTTCATAGACAATGTTCGGCCCGATGGCGCGACGGTCTTCAACCTTCTTTTCCTCCGCGCGCGTGCTGATGACAGGAGATTCTTCCAGAGCCGTGGGGGGATGGTGTTTGGCGCCTTTCATGATTGGTGACGACTCGGAATTTCTGACCAAAGCTGCTTGTGGCACCTGAAATAAAATCTCAAATGCGGAGATGGGAAGCTTTTGGAGTTCGCAAATTGAGAGACGGAGCTCAACTTGATTTTTTCTTTGGGACTTTAGCGCCCTTTTTGCGGGCTTCCGACAGGCCGATGGCGATGGCTTGCTTAGGACTTTTCACTACGCCGCCTTTGCCGCCTTTTCCCGATTTGAGCTTGCCGCGCTTTTCTTTGTGCATGGCTTTCTTGACGCTTTCGCCTGCCGCTTTGCCGTATTTCGCCATTGGCCCTCCTTCGGACTCAAAGTTCGACCTTACCGCAGAACTGGGTGGCAGGCGATCAGTGAATCACTGTAGGAGGCGAAGCGATTGCACGCAGAGATCGGAGAGCCTGGCGAAGTCTTGTGCGCTACGGCTTGGGATGGGCGTCACTGTTAACTGGCTACATGATTGACGCTGTAAATCATTGCTGAATTGAATGGCGGGGACGCGGAAAGTCTCGACAGCGGAATGCCTTCGAAGATAAAAATAGAGTTAGCATCTGTTACGACCAATTCCGAAGACCTTCGCGCGCGACCGGGAGTTGCTGCCACTATGTCCACACTGACAGAGCTCGAGTTCCTACTGGTGTCGAACGACTACGCGACGCTGACCGCGGTTTCCGGAGGCATGAAAAAATATGGGGCCAAGTTTAGTCTGGTGCCTACGGCGGAGGCGGCGCGGGATTATTTAGAGCGAAAGAAGATTGACGGCGTGTTTGTGGATATGCAGGTTCCAGGAACGCTGGAGCTGATTGAAGGAATTCGCAAAGGGTCCTCAAACGGCAAAGTAGCGATTTTCGCCTGCGTTGCGAACGCGGCGGAGACGACTGCCACGTTGAATGCGGGAGCTAACTTTGTGCTGCGCACGCCCCTGACCGTAGACGGCGTGGCGCTGCACATCACCATTGCGAAAGACATCATGCTGCGGGAGAGGCGGCGTTATTTTCGCCACGCGGTCAACCTGTCAGTAACGCTAAAGGATGGCGAGGGTGAGCAGCGGGGGCGCGTCATCAATCTGAGCGAAGGCGGGATGGCGGTTCGAGCTGTGAGAGGGCTAAAGCAATGGACGGTGGTCGAGTTTGCTCTGGAACTTGCTCTTGGAGTGGATCTTAGCGGGAAGGGGCAAGTGGCTTGGACAAGTTCCGAGGGGATGGCTGGGATATTGTTTCAGACACTTCATGGGATGGGGCGCGGGTACTTGGCGGCCTGGCTGGGTGGGCGTGAGCAGCTTTCGCTTAAGCCAACGGAGGATGAGCATCCGAGATAGGCTGCGGAGTTGGAGATGTTGCAGAAAGGCCATTTAGGGCCACTGGAGCGGCGGAGCTTAGGGATTGATTAAGTTGAAAAGGCCGGTTCGGTTAGGCCCCCGCTAGCGTGAAACCTTTAGTAAAATAGAGGTTTGCAGTAGTAGAGTGAGGCGTTTCGGGCTGAAGGACGGGCTCAAAACGGGACGCTCGCAGTGTGTATGCGCGGTGCTTGATTCCCTCTCCCGGATAGATGCGGGCGAGGCGGAGAATGCCCAATGACGCGGTCGGATGCGATGAAAAATGCGGCGGCGGTGGCGGGTCTGGCCGTTGTGTATTTCGTCGCGGGGAAACTGGGTCTGCAACTGGCGTACGTGCAAGCAAGTGCGACGGCGGTTTGGCCATGCACAGGGCTCGCGGTGGCGGCATTGCTGGTATTTGGGTACAGGGTTTGGCCGGGGATTTTGATTGGAGCGTTTCTGGTTAACTTGACGACGGCGGGTACGGTGGCGACGTCGATCGCGATTGCGGCGGGCAACACTCTGGAGGGGTTGGCGGGATGCTATCTGGTCAACCGGTTCGCGCGCGGCAAAGATGCCTTTGAGCGGGCTCAGGACATATTCAAGTTTGCGCTGTTCGCGGGAATGATTGCGACGGCGGTGAGCGCAACGATTGGAGTGGCGACGCTGGCCGTGGCAGGATTTGCGAATTGGGCAGCGTTTGGGTCGATCTGGTGTACCTGGTGGCTCGGCGACACGGTTGGCGCGGTGACTGTGACGCCGCTGCTGTTGCTGTGGTGGGAGAATCCTAGCCTCAGATGGACTCGCGAGCAAATTACGGAGCTGGCTTTTCTGTTCTTGGGGCTTTTTGCCACGGGTTGGGTCGTGTTTGGTAAGCCGTTTCACTCCGAGCTGAAGAATTATCCCCTGGAGTATCTTTGTATCCCCTTTCTGATCTGGGCAGCGTTTCGATTCGGCCGTCGGAAGGCGGCAACGGCGCTCTGCGCTCTTTCGATGATAGCGGTGTGGGGCACTTTGCATGGGTATGGGCCGTTCGCCCGGGAATCGCAGAATATGTCGCTGCTGTTGATGCAGGCCTTCATGGGAATCATGGCCATCACGATTCTGGCTTTGGCAGCGGAAGTTTCGGAGCACAAGCGTGCCGAGGAACGCGTGCGGAATTTGGCGGTGAGCGACCCGTTGACAGGGCTGGCGAATTACCGGCAGATGGTGGAGGCGCTGGAGACGGAGATCAAGAGGTTTGGAAGAAACGAGCGGCCGTTTGTGGTTTTGCTGCTGGATTTGGATGGGCTGAAAAAGATTAATGACGCGCTTGGCCACATCGCGGGAAGCCGTGCGTTGTGCCGGCTGGCCGATATGTTGCGGCTGTATTCGCGCGAGATGGATACGGCGGCGCGGTACGGCGGAGACGAGTTTGTTCTGATTTTGCCGGAGACGGATGCCGAGGCAGCGCGGCTCGTGGCTCAGAGGATTTCGAAGCGGTTGGCGGAAGATGGCGAGGAGCCGAGAATCTCTGTGAGCATCGGGACAGCCGTGTATCCGGGCGACGGGGAGACCGTTAATGAGATTTTGGGCGCGGCCGACCGCGACCTTTATCGCGAGAAGGGCGTTCCGAAGAGAAGGTCATTGCTGCCAAGCTAGAAGCCGCACAGCTGCGCTTGTTGCGAGTACCCGCGAAACAAAAAGTCTCTACCTCTCCAAGTTATTTCAGATTGGCGTCGAAAAATTTGGCAGCCATGTTGGCGGTTTGCGCGTGTATTTCGTCGCGGAGGATGCCGGCCTGGTCGATGCAGAGCTGCGGCTTGGTGCGGTCGCCGAGTTCGGCGCAGGTGGCGAGGAACGTGTAATGGCCGACGGCTTGAAGAATGGATAGCTGCGCGCCGGGAATTTTAGCGGCGAAAAACTTGGCGCTGGTTTCGATGGGAACGACGGTATCTACGGAGCCAGCGACGATCTGGACCGGGATTGAGATTTTGGCTAGAGATTCGGGCGAGAACGCTGGGCCGATCGCGGGAGCCATGACGAAAATGGCACGGATCCGTGGGTCGCGGTTGGATTTGGAGTTTTCTTCTAGTGCGGCTTGAATCGCAGGATCGGATTTGGCGAGAGCGGTGGCCTTGGCGAGAAGGCCGGGATATTCGAGCGTGTCATGGCACATGCCATCGGCTTTGGGAGACTTGCAAAAGTCCTGGAAACGAGAAAGCTCGGCGATGCCGCCAGCGATTTCTATCACTGTGAGACCGCCGAGGGAAAACCCGGCCGCGCCAATGCGCTTGGCGTCGATGCGCGGGCCGAAAGTCGAGTCGGCGAGCATTTTATCGAGGAGGGCACTTAAGTCGTGGGCGCGCTGTCCCCAAAGAATAGCGCCGGGGATTGTGTAGTCTTCGAGCGCGTTATTGCCAGGATGATTTACGGCGGCGGCGATATAGCCGTGCGATGCAAGCGCAGAACCGAACCACGCCATCATGGTCGAGGAGCCGCCGATGCCGTGGGAGAGTAGAATCAGCGGAAATTTTTCCGGGGTTGCGATGAGGTGAGCGTCCGGAGCGGCTTTTCCGGCTTTGCCGAATGGGTTATCGGGAGAGCCGATCCATTGCATTTGCTCGACGGCGGCGGGGTCTGCGGGATACCAGATGTCGGTGACGAGAGCGTGAGTCTTTGCGCCGCGCCAATCGTAGGGCTCGGGCGGGGTGAATTGGCGGTGCATCACGCCGACTTTATAGAGAACGGTCTTGGAAGCTCCTGCCTGGGCGGTACAATCAAAAAAAAGTGAAGAGACGGCGCAGAGAGTGGCGATAATTACGCGAGTGAGGTTCATGTGGTTTCCGGGGGTCATGGAATTTCAGAAATACTTTAGTCGATTTACGGTGGAACATGCGAGTTGTTACGAAGCAGGGGGTGGGATGCTTAGACACCATCCGTTTTCGCCAGAAACTGGCGCATGGCAGCGGTGATCTCCTCGATGTGCGTTTCCAGCGCGAAGTGCCCCGTATCCAGAAATTGAACCTTCGCATCCGGAATATCCCGCCGGAAGGCTTCCGCGCCTGGAGGGATGAAATATGGATCGTGCTTGCCCCAGATCGCCAGGAGCGCCGGCTTTGACTTCCGGAAATATTCCTGAAAAGCCGGATAAAGCTTCACGTTGTTGGCGTAGTCAAGAAAGAGATCCAACTGAATGTCCGTGTTGCCGGGCCGGGCCATGAGCGCGGCATCGAGCGTGTAGCCTTCCGGCGCGATTAACTCCGGATTTGGAATACCTGAAGAATACTCATGGCGCATTCCTTCAAGATTCAGACCTTTGCGAATGGCCTCGCGGTTTTCAGAAGTCGGCGCACTCCAGTAGCGCCGGATGGGCGCCCATGCATCTCCTAGACCTTCTTCGTAGGCATTGCCGTTCTGCGAAACGATCGCCGCGACGCGCTCCGGCCGAGCCATCGCCAAACGAAAGCCAGTGGGAGCGCCGTAGTCGAATACGTAAAGGGCGTAGCGCTTGAGGTGTAGCGCGTCCGTGAAAGCCATGATCGTGCTAGCCAGCGCATCGAAGGTGTACTTGTAATGACGTCGTTCGGGAACTTCTGTGAATCCGAATCCGGGAAGATCCGGCGCAATCACTCTGTACCGGTCGGCGAGTCGCGGGATCAGTTCACGGTACTGAAACGAAGACGTGGGAAAGCCATGCAGCAAGAGGACGATTGGCGCATCCGACGGGCCAGCTTCACGGTAGAAGACGGTAACGCCGTCTGCCTGAATGCGATGGATGGAGGTGTGCGGTACGAGTGTTTTTTCGACCATTTGTTTTTGTTCCTTTCGCTGCTCAGTCGCGGAGTCTGCAAGTACAGCAGGAAATGCGCCAACAATTGCAAAGAGTCTGCCTTGCGCAAGGAAATCCCGACGATTCATCCAGTCCTCTGAGAATATGCCCGACGAGATCAGGGGCCGCGGTGTTAGATGATGCAGCCACGAAAATGTCTGTAATTTTTTCTTGGCAGCTAAACCGAAGATAGCCGTTTTTCTTCTTCCGCAGTTAAGCATGGTATCGGGCGGGACCTCAGGGGGTTCTTGTCTGGAGTTCTTCAGTTTTGCTTTAGATGATTTTGCGAAACAAACGGGGATATAGAAAGATTCGGAATCTAAGTGCGCTGGTTGGCCAGGATTGGGCCTGCCACCCGCCGGAGGGCAGACAGACTGAAGCCTGTCCCACTTAGTCGTCCGAACTTGCGGAAGCTAGTTGTATTGGCTTGCGATTGTATGCGCTCGAGAAACGGACGCGGAGTAGCCAGAAGATCAGCAGGATCAGTGGAAGCAGGGTGAGGATTAGGTACAAGCTGGTGCTGAAAAGGGCGGCGGGGAGATGTTGGCCGAGGCCAACCCTTGAGAGCAATCTGAGCGGGCGGTTCGAGGGTCCGAAGAAAAAAGAGCCTGAGGCGATGAACAGGCCGAAGCACATGCGCCAGAGATGACGCGCGATGCGCTTTGCTCCGAAGAGGCCGCCACGCACGAGCATGCGAAGGTCTCCCGCGGCGGCCAACAGCATGATCGATCCCATGAAGAAATTCATTCCGACCGGGACGCCGTCTTGCGAGGTGGCTCCGCTGCGGACGATTTTTATCCCGCTCATCCAGGTGAGGATTCCGAGCGTTAGCGGAATCAGGAGCAGGACCCAATCGAGACGGCTCCTTTCGCCGTCTTTGCGCCTGGCGGTCAGCCAGGCTGTGCCAATCAGGTAGAACGTAAGGATGCCGGCGCCAATGTTGCTTGGTTGATGTTTCACGATGGCCAGGTAGGTTGCGAGGACTGCCATAGTGAGCATCGATACGACAAAGACTCTTCCGGCTAGCACGTGGCGAGGGTAGCCTTTGCGGAAGACGATGGCGGCGGCGCCGGAGAGTAGGCCTACGGTGCCAGCGCAGATATGGAGGAGCAGTAGGGGTGAATAAGGCATCGTGCTTTCTTGATGATATAGACGCCGTGGCGGGCCAATTATTTCACTAAGCCCGTGCTCGCGAAACCGGCGTAAGCGGCATCGGACTAGCAAATACACAACACAACACCAAGACCCAGGTTCAAAAAACGAACCTGGGGCCCCCAGCGGCAGCAGAGCTGCCGCACTCCAAATTGCCTTTTCGAAGTGTTATGCGGGACGGAAACTGAACGGCTAGCCTTCGATGGATGGGGATTGACAGGGTGGCGTATCCAGCATACCGTTCGCGGCCAATGAGTGAGTTAGATTGAGGACGATGAAGAACAAACTCTTGTGGGCGTTGATTGTTGCTGCGACGGTGGCGATTGCGGCGTCGCTGCTGGAGAGTTGGGGCGTGGTGTCGCTGCCCGGGCTGGTACCCGTGATATTGCGCTGGGCGGCGATTGCGTTGCTTGCTGGGTATGCAGGTGTGAGACGGTCGCTGACGGCATGGATTTTAGTGGGGTTGGCGGCAGGGGCGGAGTTGGGGCACGACTGGCCGTCGGCGGCGGAGAAAGTGCAGTTTTTGGGGACGATTTTTTTGCGGTTGATCAAGGTGATTATTGCGCCGCTCTTGTTTGGCACGCTGGTGGTGGGGATTGCGGGACACGCGGATTTGAAGAAGGTGGGGCGGCTGGGGATCAAGTCGCTGGTTTATTTTGAGATTGTTTCGGTGATTACGCTGGTGATTGGATTTGCGGCTATCAATATCAGCCAGGCTGGCGAGGGTGTGCATCTACCGCCTGTGGCGGGGGCCGCGCCGCTGAATGCTGTGCCGCACACGGCGGCGCAACTGATTACCGATATTTTCCCCGAAAACATTGCGAAGTCCGTGGCCGAGGGACAGGTGTTGCAGGTGGTGGTCTTTAGCATTTTGTTTGCGATGGCGCTGGCCTTAGTGCCGGAGCCGAAGCGGCGGCCGATGCTGGCGTTTGCGGAGAGTCTCTCGGAGACGATGTTCAAGTTCACGAATCTGGTGATGTACGCGGCGCCCATCGGCGTGTTTGGTGCGATTGCTTACACGGTGGGACATTTGGGGCTGGGAGTGCTTTTGCCGCTTTTGAAGTTGCTGGCGACGATGTATGTGGCGCTGATTGTTTTCATTGTGGGCGTTCTGTTGCCGATTGCTTTGCTGGTGAAGACGCCATTGAAGGAATTTTTGCGAGCGGTGACCGAACCGGTGACGATTGCGTTTGCTACAGCTAGTTCCGAAGCGGCTTTGCCACGGGCAATGGAGGAGATGGAAGCGTTTGGAGTGCCGCGCGAGACTGTGGCGTTTGTGCTGCCTACTGGTTACAGTTTCAATCTGGGCGGATCGAGTTTGTATCAGGCGCTGGCGCTTATTTTTGTGGCGCAGGCGGCGGGGATTCATCTGACGATCGGACAGCAGGTCGTGATGATGCTGACTTTGTTGATCAGCAGCAAAGGGACGGCTGGCGTGGCGAGGGCGTCGCTCGTGATTGTGCTGGCTACGGCGACTTCGTTTCACTTGCCGACGGAGCCTTTGTTTTTGCTGTTTGGGATTGATCAGCTAATGGATATGGGACGGACTGCGGTGAATGTGCTCGGGAATTGTTTGGCTTGCGTGGTGGTGGCGCGATGGGAAGGCGAGTTTCGAACCGAAGAGGCGCGTTGAAGAGATGGACGATGAGCTCGCCCACATTTTCCGAAGAGTTTTCCGGGCTTATGGAGCCTTGGCAAATATCCAGTCGTGCGATTCGTTGGGAAAAGCGGGAGCAGAGCTCCCGCACTCCAGATCGTTTACATTTCGCGGTAATTAAGAAGGAGGAGGCCGATCAGGACCAGGCAGGTGGGCCAGAGCCACGCCATTCTGTCGCGGACTTTATTTTCGGCGGGGAGGCGAAGCTCTAGCCAGCGGGACCAGCCGGCGACGACTCCCAAGATTGCTAGAGGCGCGTGGCTCAGCTCGGCTAAGACTTCTTCTCTTATGTTGCCGAGACTGTGCGAGTGAGTGAGAAGCAGAGCGCTAGCGACGGCGACTAGCGCGGGAAAAATCAGGCGAGCGCCTTCAGTAGCGACGCGGCCGGTTTGCACCCGCCATTCGAAGATGGCAAGGCCGATGACAAGCAGCGAGAAAATTCGGTGAAGCAGCACTTCCGGATCCTGGAGGGTGACCCAAAAGCCGTTGGGGCCGAGAGGCCACGTCTCGGGATCGCTTCTCAAGAAAAGAAACAGGGAGAGACCGAGAAAGAGTAACGGCCAGTTTCGGGCCCAGGGGAAATGCTTTGTCTGTGCGAGAAAAGCGAGGAGGCCGATGGCTAGAACGATCAGCCCCGCCCAGTGATGGTTGTACTCCGACCAGGATTTTTCCGCGAGCGTGTTGGGGCGCGTTCCTGCTTGGCCGGGGACGAACGAGGCGGATGAGAGAGTGCCTGCGTTGAATGCGGTCACCTCCGCGGCGTAAACGTCTTCCGGGAGATCCTGAATGGCTGGGCTTGCCAGGCGCGGGATTTGCGGCGCGAGACGAGCGGCAATTTCCTGGCGCGAGACGCGGTCTGCTTTTAGATCGATGGCAGGCGGAAGAGATGTCAGCGAAGCGGCAGTAAGAATGACGGTGATGCCGATGCCGAGTTCAGCTTCGCCAAAGCGTTTTAGGCTGGCGATGACCGAGCCACCGGAGGGTGAACGAGCGATTTGAAAATTAAGGGCGCCGAGAAGCAGCAGCGTGCCGAAGAGGATGACCTTTGTGGCCACCATGATTCCGTAGGAAGTGCCGTAGATGGCGGGGATGGAGCCGACGTAGGCAACGCTCAGCGTGAATCCCGCGGCGGCGAGGACTGCGACACTTATTAGTGCGAGTTTCGAAAAACGCGCTATGAGTTGGCGCGCGAACTGATTGTCCGGAGAACGCGGGATAGAGATTAGAAGGTAGAAGAGTCCGCCAAGCCACGTGGCCGTGGCGCCTTGATGGAGCCCGGTCACGACGGCGAGTGGAAGACGGTAGTCGAGACGAGCCATGGCGTGGCTGGTCATTACGGAGGAGACGAGGATGAGAGCGGCGGGTGCGAGCATGACTGCGTAAATTTTTGGACGCTGAGCGCCGGAGAGCGCGACGATGGTCAGTGCCGAAGAGATGGCGAGAATGCCCGCCAGAACGAAATTCGCGCCGCTGACGTCGCCCATGGTCATGTCCGCGGACTGCATCAGGATCAAGCTGCTCGCAAGAATGTATGCCATTTGCATGACGGCCAACGCCACGGCTGCGCGTCGAATCCAGCGAAGGCAGACTTTGTTGACGGCTTCGGATTGCAAGTTTGCACTTCGCGCCACGAAGTTTAGAAAGATGATGCCGCCGATGGTGAGCGATCCGAAAGTCAGCGTGCCGCCGCGGAAGAGGACGGAGAGGAAACCGAAGATTTGGAGTAGACGGGCCAAGAAGGAATCTCAGGGCTGCTTAACTTTAAACGGAATTTCGCCGCGGGTGATGTGGCCATCGGAAGCAAGAACCTGCCAGCGGATACGATATTCGCCGGGGATTAACCCTTGGGCTTGCGAGGCCAAGATGTCCGCGGATGCGTCTTTGCTGATCGCCAGCAATTGTGTGGAAGCATCGGGCTTGACGAGCGTAAGACGCGAACGAGTGGCGTCGATGCGAACGTTGAAACGCAGCTTAATGGGTACGCTAGGGCCAGCGACGGTCGCGTTAATGGACGGGCTGGATTCCAGCAGGATGGCATGCGCGACAGCCGAGCGGGCCACGAAGAACATGGCAGCGCCTGTAAACAAATACAGGGCAAGACGAACTCTGTAACTTGGGCGCATCGCTCTCCACTTCGCACGAAAGAAACGGCTCGTGACGAGCCTCCGCCGAATGCCGACGAGAAAAATATCTATTTGCAACTGGAACTATGTTATGGCAATCCGACGAGACTGCCAAGTTGCGAGGCCCGTTTGTAAGTCACGAGCAACCAAAATCCACAATAGGGCAAGAGTCAAGAAACTGCTTCACGCCAAGACTTGTGGTTAACTCGTGCTTCTCACAAAAGGGAAAATCGTCATGGGAATGGGTTGGGCGAATTTTTTCTTGAGATACCAGCACGGAAGATCACCGTTGTGCGGAAACAGTGCATGGACGCACACGCCGGTTTGCTGGGGCTGAACCGGATCGACGTCGTATTCAGTCTTGCCGCCCTTTTCGCCGATGGCGAGGATGCGCAGCGAAGTTACAGTTTCGAAAGGGTCATTAGGTTTCGCGTGAGTCATGCGCATGCGCACCGACGCAAAATCGCCGACATAGACGATCGCGACTGCTATGCCGAGCACAATCAGACTGCGTTTGACGATGGTCCGGGCTAGGCTCAGGCGGACAAGTCCTCACACTAGGTTGAATAAGTAGAAGCCGCGCGACACGCGGCGCGGCTCTCCATTTTCAGGCAACAGCTACTGTTTTTCCTTCGGGGCCTCGGTGGCCGGGCCAATCTTGATGGTGGACCCGAACCGCTTGTAATTCTCGTAACGGACGGTCATGCGAATGCGGACGCCGCCGGTGCTGAATTGCAGAGTGTCCTCGGAGTGCGTGTAAGTCGGAAACCAGTAATTGCCTTCGATATTTTCGCGGAACGTCTCGAAACGCGGAAAGACGTTTTCCTGGCCGTGTTTTTTTATGTCGGGGACGGCTTTGCCGTCGGTCTTGACGATGCCGAAATCTTTTTGGTCGACCCATATACGGCCCTGGAAGTAGCGCTGATTTTTTTCCAGTTTCTTTGGCGCAACGTCGAAGACGTAGGCATTGATTTCATCGAGTTGCTGCTGGCCAGCGTATTTCACGTCATACTTCTGCACTTCGTCGGTGGTGAGCACGAACGGCTGCACATGCTCGAGGTCGTCGAAATCCTGTTGCGACATCTGGATGCGCTGGAGCGACGGAGCCGGAGCGTCGGTGACATGTTCAGTGCGCTTGCCTGCTGGAGTGAAGACGATGTCGCTGGTCATGCGATATTCGCCGTCGGGGCGTCCTGAGTATTCGTCGATGGTTTGAATCACAAAAGTCTGCGTGTAGGTGTAATTGTCGCGCTCTTTTTTAAACTCGAGCTCGCGTTCGGCGAACTTTTGAATAATCTGGTCGGTGGGGATTTTGGGCGGATCGGTCGAAAGAGGAGATTCTGTAGTCGTCTGGTGCGGCGCAGTTGAGTTTTCGTGTGAGATACGCGGTTGGGGCAACGGCGTGGGCGTAGGCGCGGAGTAGGACGGAGGCGGCGGCAGCGGACCGGTCTGCTGAGCCGCAAGCGGCAGCGGCGATGCGAAAAGCGCGGCTGAAGCCATCGCGAGCGTTAACCCGGCCAGCGCGGGGAATTTCTTGATCGGTTTTCGGACGATTGGCAGCATTTCTTCCCAATTCCTTTCCAGCCGGGCAGTAGCCTGAAGCTTAGGAGCTTCAGAATAACGCCGGGGTTGCTTCACGTCCAGTATGTCCACAAGGATGCGGAAAGCGACTTGCGAATAGTGTGATGCACAAGAGGCCGCCAGGTTCCCGGCGGGGTGTGATAAACTTTTAAAGTAAACCCCGGTGGGGCCGTGGCGCAGTTGGGAGCGCGCCTCGATGGCATCGAGGAGGTCGTGGGTTCGAATCCCATCGGCTCCACCAAGTTTTTCGTGTGTTCTTATGCCGTTCTTTGTTTATATCCTCCGGAGTGAATCGACAGACCGCTTCTACATAGGCCAAACGCAAAACCTTGAAGAGCGCTTGTCCTATCACAATGCCAACTATTCCAAAGCGCTGAAAAACCGGGGTCCATGGAAGCTGATATATCAGGAACCTTTCCTAACCCGTTCAGAAGCTGTTCGGCGGGAGCGGCAACTTAAATCTTGGAAAGATAGGATTATGTTTGAGCGCCTGGTGAGCGCGTCCCGGTGACACCGGGAAGGTCGTGGGTTCGAAACCCATCGGCTTCACCAAAAAACCTGCTTGGTTTTCGCCACGATTCAAGTGACTATAAATCCAGATTCTCGCTTGCGAGGACCGCTCATGCCCATGCTCCGGAAATTTTTGCCTATTCTTTGTTTCGTTGCATTTACGGCGTTGTACGTGACTCAAGCGCACGCGCAGAGCGCGGGCGGAAAGAAATTTGCGACCGAGGTGCCGTTGCTGGATTGCGATGGCATGCCGTGTATCGAGGCAAGGATAGTCACCGGCCCTAATTTGAAAATGGGAATTGATACCGGAAACGTGGATTCTGTTCTGGACACGTCCTATGCCGAAGCAGCTGGATTGAAGCCGACAGCGGCGTTGCCAGCAGGCGCGCCTCCGGGCATGTACCACACGGTCATTCCATCTATTAGCGTTGGGAGCGTAAAGCTTACGAATGTGGGGACTTTAGCGATGGTCCTCACGGATATGATCTCGCAAAAACAAATGCCGCACGTGGATGGAACGCTGGCCTACACCGCGTTTAAGGATCGCATCCTGCAAATCGATTTCGTGGGACGCAAAGTGCGCATTTCCGAAGTGTTGACCTCGCCGGCTGAATGCAAGGGAGCCTGCGACAAAATTTCGCTGATCAAATTTGGAAATGGGGGACCGCCCATCGTAGTGGCAGACGGATTTGAAATTAATGGAAAGAAGGTGACCGCGCAGGTGGACACGATGTATAGCGGGACGCTGCTGGTTTATACGGCTTCGATTGAAAAACTGCAGCTTGCCACGGCGGCGAAGACCGACAAATCGCGCGATTTCCCTTTCACGGACGGCGGCGTGAAGATGAAAGAAGCTCCGGCAGAGAAGGAAACTTTTCGCGGATTGACCTTGAGCGGGCCCGCTCCACTGGTGTACTTCCCTACTGCGGACGTGCACGAGCCGGATGGATTGTTCGACGCGACGGTGGGGCTGGAATTGTTTTACAAAACGGTATTGACGCTGAATTTTCATGACATGACGATTTCCATCGAAAAGCGATAAGTCCGTAGAATTTAGCCCCGCCGAATCAGAGTCGCGTGGGCCAATGAGAAAGGCGGCAGCAGAGCTGCCGCACTCCATGCGATCAGCCAGCAGAGGACGAGGCGCGCAAGTGAGAGAGGAACGCGTGATGCGCGCGTGATAGAGAGCGTCCGCGAAGAGTGACGGCGCCGATGGTGCGGACCGCGGCGGGATCGTCCAGGCGCACAAAGCGGCACCGTGATTTTTTGTCGATGGCCATTTCCGGAACGATGGAAACGCCCATGCCGGCTCCCACCATGCTGAGTAGGCTGCTGAACTGTCCGCTTTCAAAAATAATTTGCGGATGAAGACGTGCGCGGTCGCATGCCGCGACGGTGGTATCGCGGAAGCAGTGCCCGTCGCGCAGAAGCAAAAAAGGCTGGGTGCGCAGGTCTTTGAGAGAGAGCGAGCGCCGCTTGGTCAATTTGTGGTCTCGCGGCAGCGCGGCAAAGAGGGGTTCCGTTAGCAAAGGAAATGTTTCGAATTCGTGGCCGCGGATAGGCAGGGCGAGAATCGCGAGATCGGCTTTGCTGGCGCGCAAGAGCTCGAGAAGGGCCGGCGTGATTTCTTCGACCACCGTGAGCTGGACTTGCGGATATTTTCGAGAAAAACGCGTGAGGCGCTGGGGAAGAAAGTAGGGTGCAACGGTTGGGATTACGCCGATCATGACGGATCCGCCAATGGAATCCTTTTGCTCGACGACGTCGCCCCGCGCCGCTTCGAGTTCGCGGAGGACAGCGCGGGCCCGCGGGAGAAAAGTCTGCCCGGTTTCCGTGAGGCGCACGGAACGGCCGAGCCGGTCAAAGAGGCGAGCGCCAAGTTCATCCTCGAGTTTCATGATTTGCTGCGAAAGCGACGGCTGCGACACGTGAGACCGCTCGGCGGCGCGGCTGAAAGAGCCGGCCTCCGCAACGGCGCAGAAGTAACGAAGTTGATGAAGCTCCATAGGCTATGCCTATCCATCGTATCCGAACTATATATTGGAAGTATAGCAGCCGCGCGCCTACCCTCCTTGAAGCGCGCAGATTTCTGCCTTGAGAGGCCGATTCTGCAAGCGAACTGAGGAGGAATCATGGCGGAAGAAAAAAAGATAATGACGACGGATGCAGGCCGGCCGGTGGGCGACAATCAGAATTCGCTCACGGTGGGGCCGCGCGGTCCTGTCGTATTTGAAGATTTCCTGTTGTTCGAAAAGATGGCGCACTTCAACCGGGAGCGCATTCCGGAGCGCGTGGTGCACGCGAAGGGCTCGGGCGCGCATGGACATTTTGTCTGCACGAGCGAGGAGATCACCAAGTACACGACGGCGAAGCTATTCAATTCCGTTGGCAAGAAGACACCGACATTTATACGCTTCTCCACGGTAGGCGGCGAAAAGGGCTCAGCCGACACGGCGCGCGACCCGCGCGGCTTTGCACTGAAGTTTTATACCGAAGAGGGCAACTGGGATATGACGGGAAACAACACGCCCGTTTTTTTCATCCGCGACCCGCTGAAGTTCGGCGACTTCATTCACACACAGAAACGCGATCCGGAGACGAACCTGAAGTCGCCCACGATGATGTGGGATTTCTGGTCGCTTTCGCCGGAATCTCTGCACCAGGTGACGATTCTTTTCTCCGATCGCGGAACGCCAGATGGTTACCGTCACATGGACGGCTTCAGCAGCCACACGTTCAGCTTGATTAATGCGAAGAACGAGCTGTTTTACGTAAAGTGGCACTTTAAGACCAAGCAAGGCATCAAGAATTTCTTTCGCGAGCAAGCCGGCGCGCTGGAAGGCGCGGATCCGGACTATTCACAGCGCGACCTTTTCCACGCCATCAAGAATGGCAATTTTCCAAAATGGCGAGTGAGCGTGCAGATCATGCCAGAAAAAGACGCGGATACGTATCACATCAATCCGTTCGATCTTACAAAGGTGTGGCCGCACAAGGACTACCCGCTACATGAAGTCGGCGAACTCGAACTCAATCGCAACCCGGAGAATTATTTTGCCGAAGTCGAGCAAGCGGCATTCGAGCCGCGAAACGTGGTGCCCGGCATGGGTTTTTCTCCCGACAAAATGCTGCAGGCGCGGCTGATTTCCTATCCCGACGCGCACCGGTACCGGCTTGGCGTGAATTACGATTCCCTGCCGGTGAACAAGCCGCAGTGCCCGTTCCATACCTATAACAAGGATGGCGCGATGCGTTTCGATGGCAATGGCGGCTCGGCACCAAATTACGAGCCAAACAGTTTTGGCGGGCCGACTCAGGATGCGCGATACACGGAGCGGCCGAAGATGGTGAGCGGCACGGTGGCGAGGCACGATCATCGCAGTGACGCCGATTACTTTTCTCAGCCAGGAAATTTGTTCCGCCTAATGCCGGCGGATGCCAAGCAGCGGCTGATTGACAATATCGTCTCCAGCCTCGGCAATGGCGTGCCGCAGCGAATTCAGGAGCTGCAGATTCAGCACTTCTACAAGGCCGATCCCGCTTATGGAGGCGGGGTCGCAAAAGGCCTTGGGCTGAACATTGACACGATCATCGCCAAGAAGCAGGCTAGCGCGGCGGATTGAACGCAATCAACAAAAGACAAACCGCGGGCCAAGAACCGGCGCGGAATGAAAAAAGGGGCGAATTTCGATTCGCCTCTTTTTTGTTTTTTGCAGGGACTTACCGATTGCGCGTAAAGAGAACGACGTCGCTGTTGATGGCGCCGCGCGACAGGGCAAGCTTGCTTCCATCGGCCGACAAACAAATTCCAAAAATACGCCCTGAAAGGAAATGCGTAAGCTGTACAGGCGGCTTGCCGTTCAGCGGATACGTCCAAACATTGGGCGCCCCGGAACGCGCGTCTACGTAGGCCAGCGTCTGCTGACCTGGGATCCAACGCCCATCACGCAGCTTTCCCAGGCCGGGCGACGGATCCAAATAAGCGATGGGGTTCGTGCCATCCAAGGTAGCCTGACCCACGCTGAGTTTGTTGCTATCCTGGCTTAAGACTGCGAACAAGATGTGCTTTCCATCCGGGGCGAGATTGATGCCTACCACGCTAGTGGAAATCAGAGGGGAGTCCTGGCCGCCATCGAGAGATATTTTGCGCAAATTGCCGCCTTTGAGAGATTCATCCTCGCTAACAAACGCAAGCCATCGGCCCTCGCGCGGACAAACCGGGTACACTTCGCCGATCCCGTGGGTCAACTGCACGACATTCGTTCCGTCGGCGTCGGTCTTCCATATATGATTCCCGCCCGTGTTTGACACAAACACGACAGAGCGGCCTGAATCACAAACCACGGGAGAGCTGTGATACTGTGGCGCTCCCGCGATAACCTGGGCAGCGCCGCCCGCCAAATCCACGGCGGAGAGATCCCAGTTCCCGGAATCATTCGAGGAAAAAACAATCCGTTGGGGAGTGGCAAAGTCCAGCCCATGCAAGCCGTCGTTTCTTCCCTGCGTCACCTGTTTCATGTCATCGGGGTGATCGCTGGGAGCGACCCAGATGCTGGCGTTGACGTCGGTTTGCACAGCGATGATTGTGTCAGTATCGAACGCCAGGCCGGCACTGTCGTAATCTTCCAGGTCGTTGGTTACACGTTGAATTTTTCCTTCCGGGTAGGACACGTGCCAGATTTGCACCGGATCTCCCGCGCGCTCCTGTGCGGTCAGGAGCATTCCCTTACCATCGCGGGTCCAAAGCATATTTCGAATCACTCTCCAGCGAGTGGGCAGATCCTGCACTTTCATAGTGGCAAGATCGAGGGCCTGCAGGTGCGCACGCAGGCCTTGCGGATCCTCCTCAACCAGAGCGTCAAACGCGATGCGCTTGCCATCAGGGGACCAGGCCGGTGCGTAGTGAGGCGTGTTCCATTTCATCAGCTCAGTCCGGCCAGATCCGTCCGTGTTTATTAGCGCGAGGCACAGTTCCATCTCCACGCAGTGCAAAGTGAAAAATGCAATTTTCGTCCCATCGGGAGAGAGCGTGAAGCTCGTCGATAGATGTTCCACGAGTTTGCGAGGGGCTCCCCCGAGCACAGGAATGACGAACAGTTGCAGATCGCGCGATTTCTCCACTGCAGCCTTGGAAAAATAGATGAAATTTCCATCGGCAGAGAACAGGGGCGAGATTATATATGCCTGCGGGGCAGGTGGGATCAGTTGCTGTGCGCTGGAGGCAGCGGTTTGGCGAACCCACAAACTCTCTTGTCCGCCGTCACGGACGACATACGCAACATATCTCCCGTCGGCAGAGACCGCAGAGGCCATCACATTGCCGTTCGACGTAAGGCGAGAGATACGCCCATTTGTAACCAGAGGCAAGCGATCGAGGTCACTCTTCGCATTAAGGCGTTTCCAACCGAAAAAGGCGCCAACGGCGATAGCCAATACAACGAAAACAATCACAAGCGTGCGCAACGCTACAAAGGACGACGCAGCAGTTTGAGGCAGCGCGATGCCGGTTCTGCCGGAGCTGCTATCGCGCCTTAGTCGCTTCAAATCTGCTTGTAACTCTCCGGCTGACTGGTAGCGCAAGTCTCGATCTTTTTCTAGCGCCTTGTTAATAATGCGTTCCAGCTCTGGCGGCACCTCGGGATTCAATCGCACGGGCGCAACCGGCACGACATGCAGTATCGAGTCGTAAATTGCTGCCGTCGAATCTCCGCGGAACGGAAGCGCTCCCGTGGCCATTTCATAGAGCACAACGCCAAAGGAAAAAAGATCGGTTCGAGGGTCGAGTGGCTTGCCGAGTACCTGCTCGGGAGACATGTAAGAGACTGTGCCCAGCGCCGTGCCGGGGCTCGTCAGATGTTCTTCTGAAACTGTCTTCACTCTTTCCAACGAGCGGGTGGCCGTTGCGTCGCCGAGAGGCACAACACCGGTAACTTTCGCGAGACCGAAATCCAAAATCTTGGCTTGTCCCCGATTTGTGACGAAAAGATTCGAAGGCTTCAGGTCGCGATGGATGATTCCCTTCTGATGGGCCGCGTCGAGAGCATCGGCCATCTGAAGCGCGAGCTCCACCAACCTGTCGATCGGAACAGGCTTCGCGCCAATTTCATGCTTCAGCGTGTGGCCCTCTAAAAGCTCCATGACGAGGAAGGGCTGGCCGTCGTGCGCAGCGATCTCGTGAATCGTGCAGATGTTGCCATGATTGAGTGCCGAGGCAGCGCGAGCCTCCCGCTGGAAGCGTTCCAAAGCTTGAGGACTTTTTGCCAGCGACTCAGGAAGGAACTTCAACGCGACGTGACGGCCGAGGTTGATATCTTCCGCTTCGTAGACGACGCCCATGCCCCCTCCTCCCAGCGTGCGGAGGATTCGATAGTGCGATACCACGGTCCCGATCATGGAGGGGAGTTCAGCCAATTTGCTTCCAACTTGGAGATATGGAGCTTAGCAGGCGGCCATAGGTCCTGCCTGTTTTCAGATCGAATCCACTGGGCAGAAAGTATTGTCTGCCAACGCCAGCAAGTCAACCAAAGAGGAAATGGGGACTGCGAAATTGCTATTGCACCAATGTTGTATGGATTGGACTCGACTACCCGTTTTAACACGCGGTCCGAAACTAAAAATTCTCGATATCGTCTAGAATGGCAGGCCTATGGCAAAGCTCACTTTTCTTGGCGCCGCAGGGACGGTCACCGGATCGAAATATCTCGTGGAGGCTGCAGGCAAGAAACTCCTAGTCGATTGCGGCATTTTTCAGGGTTCGCAGGAACTCAGCGAACGAAACTACAAGCCATTGCAGGTTGATCCTAAGTCGATCGACTTCGTGGTGCTGACCCATGCGCACTTGGATCACACTGGCTGGCTGCCGGTGCTCGTAAAGGATGGTTATCACGGCCCAATTTTCGCCAATCCCGCGACGATTGATCTCACCGGGCTTCTGCTCAAGGATTCGGCACATCTTCAGGAAGAAGACGCGCTGCACGCAAAGACGAACAAACATAACAATCACGAAATTCGCGAGCCGCTTTACGTGACGGACGATGTCGATCCTGTGCTCAAGCTACTGAAACCCGTGCCGCGCACGGGAGCTTTCGATATTAGTCCGGAGTTTCACTTCACAGCGTTCGATGCTGGACACATCCTGGGGTCGACCAGCCTGGAACTAGTCATCACGGAAAACGGAAAGAAGATCGTGGTAGTGTTCTCGGGGGACATCGGGCGATACAACCAGCCGATTTTGAATGATCCGATAACGCCGGCATCGACAGCGGACGTGCTGCTTTGCGAGTCCACCTATGGCGACCGCGAGCATGCGGCGGGCGACCCAGCAGAGTTGCTAGCTGGGATCGTAAACCGGGTTTCGCAGCGCGGCGGATCGATCGTCATACCGGCGTTTGCCATCGGGCGCACGCAAACATTTATGTACTACTTGCGTCAGCTCGAGGATCAGCAGCGCATTCCGCAGCTTCCGGTATACGTGGATAGCCCCATGGCGTTGAGCGCCACGGATTTGTACTTGAAATATAAAGATGACCACGACCTGGAATATACGCGCGAGGAAAGCGGTGGCAAGGGTGACCCGTTGGACGTCCATCAATTTCATCTGACACGGTCCGTAGAGGAATCGAAAGCAATCAATAACGTCAACACACCGTGCATCATCGTGTCCGCGAGCGGAATGGCTGCCGGAGGCCGTGTCTTGCACCATCTAGCACGCCGGCTGCCGGATGCGCGAAATGCCGTCATTCTCGGTGGCTTCCAGGCACAGGGAACGCGCGGTCGCGCGCTGCAAGAAGGCGCGAAAATGTTGAATATCTTTGGCCAGCAGATTCCTGTTGCCGCAGAAATCGTGGAGCTGGGACAGTTCTCAGCGCACGCCGGGAAGAGTGAGCTCTTACGATGGCTGAGCGGGTTGCCCGCAGCGCCGAAGCAGACCTATTTGACCCATGGCGAACCGCAAGCTGCCCAGGCTCTACAAGCTGCCATAGAGGACAAGTTCAAATGGAAGGCCGCAGTGGCCAGGTACCTGGATACCGTTGATTTATGAGGCTGATGGATTCTAGAAATATTTTTGGACAATCAGGAAACTAAAATCGGGCTGCCCTCGTCTATACAGGTAAGACCACTCGCGGGGTAGGGGGCTAACCACCACAGGGCAACCGACCGTCAGTTCCCTACCCCATAAAACTCTGGATGTCGTTGTATTTCCGTTGTTTATATAGAATATAGAATTGCTTGGCTTATTTCCCATGACTGGGACGAGGATTCAGACACTTCCTGGCAATGAAGAGTGGACAAAACTCTGCTCGTCAACAACGAACAGTAACTTCAACGTATTCCCTTTCGTCCTCAATAGGAATCGCTTCGCCGGCAGCCGTTAAATCCTCTAAATAAAGTTGGATTGCCTCTCTAACATTGCTTAGCGCCTTTCCACGTGAGTCGCCCTGAGATACACAGCCAGGTAGCGACGGTACAGAGGCAACATAGCCTCCGTCATTCTCGCGTTGCAACACCACCACGCATTTCATTTTGTTTCCTTGAGGTTGCTCAGCCCAAATTAAATGTCATCAATGCCGGCTCTGAATGAATCTCAAGATTTTCAACAGCAAGTCTTCATCGAGCGACGTGCTCAGCTAGATGAGACAACCTCTCCTCGGCGGCGGCAAGTGTGGATTCCTTCTTGCAAAATGTGAAGCGGACCTGTGAGGCCCCGTCTTGGGCATCATTATAGAAGCTGGAGCCCGGCACGACGGCGACGCCGATTTTTTCAACTAGAAATTTGGCGAAGGAGACGTCTCGCGAGCTCGCTGGATACTGGTCCGAGGGGAAATCGAAGCGCGAGATGTCCGTCATGATGTAATACGCGCCGAGCGGCTTGTACACGGTAAATCCGGCGGTGATGAGAATTTTGAGCAAACGCTCGCGGCGCACCGTGTAGTCCGTTGCGAGCTTGTCGTAGTAGGACTGCGGTGATTTCAACGCGATAGCGCCAGCCTGCTGCAAGGGTGCTGCCGCACCGACCGTAAGAAAGTCATGCACTTTGCGGATCGCCGCAGTTGGCTCCGGCGGAGCAATGGCCCAGCCGACGCGCCAGCCCGTCACGCTGTAAGTCTTGGACATGCCGTTGATCACGATCGTCCGATCGCGCATGCCGTCGATCCGTGCCATGGAGATGTGTTCTGTTCCGTCGTAGAGAATATGTTCGTAGATTTCGTCGGTGATGCAGAACGCATTCCAGCGAACGCAAAGATCGCGGATAAACTCGAGTTCCTCGCGCGTGAAAACTTTTCCAGTGGGATTGTTTGGCGTATTAAGAATAATCGCCTTAGTGTGCGGTCCGAATGCCGCTGCCAGCTCTTTCTCGTCAAACGTCCAGACAGAGCTCTCGTTTTCCGGAGGCCGCATCTTTACGAAGCGAGGCTTGGCTCCGCTCAAAATCGCATCCGGGCCATAATTCTCATAAAACGGCTCGAATACAACGATCTCATCCCCAGGATTGATGATTGCCAGCATTGTGGACATCATCGCTTCCGTCGAGCCGCAGCAAATCGTGATCTCGCGCTCGGGATCGACGCGCACGCCCTGTGTCCGTTCAAATTTATCGACGATGGCGTCACGCAGCGGTTTTGCGCCCCAGGTTATCGCGTATTGGTTGATGTCATCAGCGATGGCTTGCCGCGCCGCTTCCTTGATTTCCGCGGGCGCGGCAAAATCGGGGAAACCCTGCGAGAGATTGACGGCGCCATGCTTCATCGCCAGCCGTGTCATCTCGCGAATTACGGATTCGGTAAATTGTTCCGCCTTCGCGGAAAGCATGCGGCGCGCTGCCTGCGCCATGCCGGATTCAGAGGGATTCATTTAACCTGCCACAAGAGAGTTTGTCTGAACAAAAGACTGTCAGTGCAATTGAGCCGCACGAATATTGTCCGGCGAAAGTTTATCAGCCTGGCCAGCCGCCGAAGAAGACGGCGCGCCAGACTGACCGTAAATCATCCGGTAGACTTCGGAATTGCGCAAGACGATTTGCACGTAATCGCGGGTTTCGGTGAAAGGAATGGACTCCACAAGTTCGGGAATTTCGTCGTAATTGCGCTCGGCTTTCCAGAGGGCGATGCGGTCTTCGCCAGCATCAAATGCCGCCAGCGCGTATTCTGGCGCCCCGGTTAAGCGCACTAAATTGGAGATGTACAACATGCCCAGCCGAATGTTGTAGTCAGGCTCAAAAAGTTTCTTCGTCGAAAAGCTCACACGAAGCTGCTTGGCAAGGAGTTTCCCCGTCTTCGGCTCAACCTGCATCAGCCCAATCGCGTTCGTAGGAGAAAGTGCATCGGCCTGAAACGTCGACTCCTGGCGCATCAGCCCCGCGGCGAGCAAAGGATCGAAATTATTCTTGGCGGCTTCGCGCCGGATCACTGCCTCATAAGGGAGTGGATAGAGCACTTTCCAGACGTTCACCGGCAAATCGTCGATTTTGCGCGCATCGAAATTGGGGACGATGATGCGCCCGTAAGCCATCCCCGCGGCAAAATGGCCCTGGTCAAAGGCAACCTGCGCGGCCTCGTACAAGAATCGCGGTGACGAAGTGGCGAAATACGCGTTCTTCAGCTCCAGCTCGGCGCTGGCGTCGAACGCAATCGTACGCAAGGCTTGTGCGCGCGCCCAGCGGTCGGCCGCAGCGGCAGGAATCGGTTCATCGAAAGAGCGCAGCGGCGGGGGCGGCGGAATTTTGTCCAGTATCTCCAGCGAATCTCCTTCGCCGGGTTCCAGCTTGCTTAGGCGCGCCGCCGCGGCATGCGCAAAGTAGGTTTGCGGAAAGCGATCAACATCCTTCAGGTAGTAGCTGCGCGCCTCGGCGACTTTTCCGTTGCGCTCGGCGATGCGGCCGAGCCAATAAACCGCGTCGGACGTATTGGCCGAGGCCGGATATTTCACCAGGAAATTCTTGATCTTTTCTTCCGCCTCGGACTGCCGGTTGAGATACGTCACCCACGCCGCCCGCCACTCCGCATTGAACGCGTTTCTGCCGCTCGGAAAAGTATCCACAACGCGCTGGTAATAGCTGGCGGCCTTGGTGCGGTCGAGGCCTACCCAGTAATAATTCCCCGCCGCCATGAAGCCCTCTTCATTCCATTTGCTGAGCGGATATTTCTGCGTAAGCTCGGCGAGTGTCGCGAACATTTCGTCATACTTTTTCTCGCTGCGATAAAATTGCGAGAGCACATAAAGGCGTTCCGCATCGACTTCGGCATCCGGAGTCTTCAGTGCCGCGACAAGTTTCGCCGAACCCTTCTGCTGCACCTTCGCTTGCGCAACGCGAAGCTCGGCCAGTTGGCGATTAGGATTCTGCGGATCGTTGAGCATTCCCAGAAGCTTTTCAAATTCCGCTCGCGCTTCTTTCCATTTATGCGCGTCGTAAAAAGCCTGCGCCCGCTGCTGCTGCAGTTCCACGCCGGGGTACGGATACTCCTTGCCCATCTCGTGCAAAATTTTCTTCAGAGCGGCGTCCGTTATTTTCGTCTCATCGCTCTGGGAATGTTTGTAGTAGATCGCCTGGTAATCCTTGGCCGCCCGATCAAGCTGATGCAACGATTGATAAGCCTGGGCTCTCTCAAGCAGCAGTGTGGGTCGGCTCCCAGTGGCAGAATAAGAATTTAACGCGTCGATGGCATCCTGAGCCCGGCCCTGTTCCATGGCCAGCGGCGCCAGACTCTCCAGCAACTGTTCCTTCATCGCCGTATTCGGATAGTCGTGCTGTATCGTCTCCAAATCAGCGAGCGCCTCATTCGAGCGGCCCAGCGCGCGCTTCGCCTGCGCCGTCCAGTAAAGAACGTACTCGCGCAGAAGTGTGTCCGCGCTTGCTTTCGTGAACCATGCTAAGGCTTGCTGCGCGTGACCCTGCGTTTGATCTTCGAAGCCGAGCACAAGCGCCGCGCGCGCTCCCCAGACGTTCGCCGCATTTTTCGTCGCAAACGCGGAAAGACTGTTGTAGGCCCCCGGCGCAGCGTTATGAACTTCGCGCGCCAGTCCCGAGAGTTCTTTTCGAAGCGCTTGATCTTCCGGAGTGTCCCCAGCCACCAACCCCTGAGTTGCGGTCTCGGGTTTGCACCCCACACGGCATGGGACTGCCGGCGGTTTTTTTACTTTTTTCCTTTTCTTATGTGAGGACTGTGCAAGAAGTTCCGACGCACCACCGGCGAATAGCGTCAGTACGAGCAGCATGGCGCAAACGCTTCGCGCCGCGGCCCAGGAACCTGCCGCAATCGAATTCCTGGCTGCAATCTTAGCGATGCCGCGCGGGCGTGGCGTACGGATAGTCGCCGAGAGCGTGAGGATCGCCCTCCGCGAGAATTTCCACCGCCCAGCGATAAAAGTAATCCACTGGGTGGTCCATGATGGGTTTGAAACGCCGGTCGTATTCTCGATGAGCTTTTTCAATGTCGTCTTTCAATCGAATGCAAAGATCCTTTTTCTCGCGCCCTAGCCGCACTTGCTCGGGTCTAAGCATCTTAATATCTTGCATCGAAACTTTCGCCACCCGATTTGCCCGCCTGTGCAATTCCTGTTCTTCCGGCGTTAACTGGTTGACGTCAAAATCGCTCCCGAACTCGGCCTCCGTGGAAACTGGCGGAGCCTGCGGTTCGATCAAATCGATCGCTTCCGCATCGGTCTCCAGTTCGATCAAGGGTTCCGGTTCGATATGCGCCGGTTCTATATGTGATGCAGCGACAGGAGCAGCGGGCGGCTCAACACGCGGCGGCGCTTGCACACTTGATCGAACTGGCGCCTGTGCCATCGGCGTAGGCACCGCAGGATGCGGACGCACCGGCTCCGCTGCAGGCTCGGCGCCAGCTGTACTGATCAAATGGGAGATTTGCGCTTCCAGCGGAGAACGCTGTCCAGGCTGCACCGACATCGTCACGAATCGCGACAGTACTTCCAGCGCCGCTGACAACGATGCCGCCGAAGTCTGCGCCCGCAGCATCGACGGCAGCGCATTGGTCGGCTTGGTGCTCGCACAAGAGGCAACGATATCGCCAACGGCTTGATGGAGCTCGTCGGCATTTCGCTGAATCCGTTCGAGGTTCTCACGCAAGGCGCGCGATACGGCTTGTTCCACGGCAGTAGGCTCTTGTGGCATTCCTGGTTTCTGGGGTCTCCGTCCTTACCAAAAAGATCCTTGCTGGTCTTTTCGCCTGCTCAAGACAGACGATATATACCCCGTTTTGTGATTTTGGAAGGCAAGCCATGGCTAGTCAACCACCTAGCAGTACCTATGTGCCCAATCGTTGCTTAGCCGCCCCTACCTCACTGCTTCTCGAACGTTTTTGAAGACGCTCTCCACTCTGGAACTAAGGCAATACACCTAGAAATCTAGGGGATGCCCTGTATGGAGACATTCTCTTCCTTGACTAACACTGACACGCGCAAAGTTCCCCGAAGTTGGAACGAAGGAGTCTTCCAAATGCTCAATAGAATCCCCTGCCCATACAGCCGCTCTGTATTTGCAGTTCGCCTCTCAATCCTACTAAGTCTCTTAGTCTGCCTACTGTTCATAGCGCCGCGATTGTCGGCGCAGGTCACCTCGTCGCCTAACGGCGAGATCTTCGCTGCTCCCGGCGCAACGCAGGTTTTTACGCTCACCGTTGCCTCAGGCACGACTCTTGGGAGCGTCTCCGTTTTGACTCTCGGAGCACCAAATCTCGACTTCGTTTCAGTTGCCTCAGGCACCACCTGCCCTACCCTAACCGCCGGTAAATGTGCGGTCGAAGTCCTGTTCCAGCCCACCGTCCCCGGCAGGCGCCAAGGCATGATCGCCGCCTATGACCCAAGCGGCAACGTACTGTTGGTCGTGTCTCTGGACGGCGCAGGCGGCGGACCCATGACCGCCTTTGGCCCAGCCATCATTTCCACATTCGCAGGCGGTGGCACCGGCGGCGGCGGCGGTCCCGCCACCAGCGCGCAACTGCTTGGCCCCACAGGCATCACCGTCGACGGATTTGGCAATCACTACATCGCCGATCCGAAAGCCAACAAAGTTTATGAGGTCAATGCCGCGGGAGTCATCTCGACGGTTGCGGGCACCGGCACTGCTGGCTTCTCCGGCGATGGCGGACCCGCCACCAGCGCTCAACTCAATGGCCCCATGGCTGTGATCATTGATGGAGCCGGATTTATCTATATCGCCGACACCAACAATAACGTCGTTCGCATGGTCGACAACCACGGGAATATTTCCACCTATGCTGGACAGTATTATCCAGCCGGCGGCACTCCCCCGGCGGTTTGCGCCGCAGCCACAAACTCCGTCGGTGACGGCTGCCCCGGCAATCAAATGGTGATGAACACGCCCGTGGACATCGTCTTCTGCCACGCGCAAAACCTGCACGTCGCTGACAAGCTTAACAATCGCGTTCGAACCGTCATCCGCGTCACCTATAACACCATCACCCAGGTCGGAAACGGTGTAGCCGGTTACAACGGCGACACCAGCACCACCGGCGTCATGAGCACCACCGCCGAGTTGAACGGCCCCACCGGTATGGATATGGACGCCGCAAACTACATCTACGTCGCCGACACCGGCAATCACACCATTCGCAAAACTCTGTTGAGCGGCACGACTCCCGAAGTCATTTCGACGCTTGTGGGCACTCCCGGCAGCGCTGGCAATTCCGGCGACGGCGGCCTTGCTACCTCCGCTCTCCTGGATAATCCCTTTGGCGTAAAAGTGGACCCTGCCGGCGATCTCTATATCTCAGACACCACAAGCCAGGTCATTCGAAAGTTCAATATTGCTGACGGAAAGATCTCCACCATCGTGGGCACGGCCACTGCCGGCAATACCGGCAACGGCGGTCCAGCCAGCGCCGCGCAACTGAATTCTCCCTACGGCGTCTTGCTCGACGACAACGGCAATCTCTACATCGCTGACACCCAAAATCTTGTCGTTCGCAAGGTCGATGTCGCCGATGCGCCATCGGTGAGTTTTGCCAATACGGCAATGGGTGCGACTAGTCCCGCGCAGGATGTCACTGTGATGAACCTCGGCGACGCCCCACTGGACATCACCGCTATCAGCGCCACAGGTAACTATTCGCTCGGCGGCTCCGACACTTCCTGCAGCTCGACAGGCGTGAGTCTCAATCCCGGGGCCAGTTGCGTCCTAGGCATTGAGTTCATTCCGACGACGGGAGGCACCGTCAGCGGCAGCATCGTTCTCGCAGATAACGCGAACCCCGCTTCCCAGACCATATCCTTAAGTGGCACAAGCGCTCTACCCACTGAGGCTTACACCCTCGCGGCTACGACGTCCGCGGTTTCCATGGCCCCCGGAGGCACCGCCCCGGCGACGCTTACGCTAAACTCCAGTAATTACGCCGGCACAGTTTCCTTCGTCCTAACCGTCACTTCGACGGATGGCACAGCAGCAAACGTTACCGCCACCGCTACTCCGGTCACGCTAGCCTCCGGTGGCACGGGAACTTCGACTGTGACCATTTCAGCCAACACAAGTGCGACGAATCATCTTTCGTCGGCTCCGTGGAATCGCGGCAGCTCCGTGTTGTTCTGCGCGATCTTGCTAGGCCTGCCGTTCAGCTTCGGCAAGAAGCGCGCGCTCACCCTATTGCCCTTGCTACTGGTCGCTATTGGCACAACTGGCCTACTTATCGGCTGCGGTTCCTCTAGCCCTCAGCCTCAGCAGCATACACAAGCAGCACGCACGTATGTCATCACCGCTACGCCGACGGGCGCGGTAAGCCCCGCCGGATCCGCCACTGTAACCAACCCAACTCCCGTGACCATCACGGTTACAGTCCAATAGCGTTCCGAGTCGATTTAATTTTGTTGAATGCCTTTGACTCTGGTTGCCCCACACGTCGGTTTGACGTGTGGGGCTTTTGACTCTGCTTGACTTGGTTTTTGACTTTGCTTTTGACTTTCCCCGGTGCCGTTCTCTTGCTTTCAGTTCTTACGCGTTTCTTTCAGTCTTCATCCATAAAATCGATCGAGACTCTGTAGTGGCGCAGCATGCTGCGCCACTACAAGCAATCTGTGCACAGGTCACAAGTCACGAGTCGCCAATCACTATTCCCGCTGCATTCCCCGAGTATTGATCCCACACCCGTGTTCTTCCCGCGAGGCCGAAAAATACTTGTGCTGCCGCGCCCGCGAATTTAAAATTAGTTTCCCACCCTGCCTAAGACCATGTGCACAGAACTCGACGCTTTGAAACGCGAGGCAACCCGCACTCTCCGCGAGTTGAAGAGAATTCGCCGGTCACGAGACGTGTCATTTCAAGAAGACGCCGAACTGAATCGCGTAAAGAACAAAACGATCGACGCCGTCGTTAAACACTTGCTAGTCGGCCACGACGGAAAACCCTGCCCCGCAGGCGACAGACCCATCGTAAGTGCTCGCACGCGCCGCTCAACCCCCACACCACGCTCCCGCAAACCTTAGTCGCAAGCTATCAACCACAAAGCCTATTGACAAACAATCGCCTGACCTGACCGGGGTTTTTGTACCAGCGGAAGTGAGAGAGAATTCACTCTGAAGGAGCGCTGGTATGCCGATGAAGAAATACAAGCCGGAGCAGATCGTGACGCTGCTGCGGCAGATTGAAGTGGAAATAGCGAACGGAAAGACCACCCCACAGGCCTGCAAGGAAACGCAGATCACCGCGCAGACCTACTACCGCTGGCGGAAGGAATTTGGCGGGCTAAAACTGGACCAAGCAAAACGATTGAAAGAACTGGAAAGAGAGAACGCGAAACTCAAGCGGCTGGTGGCGGAGCTGTCGCTGGAGAAGCAGATTCTGAAGGATGTAGCGGAGGGAAACTTCTAAGCCCCGAGCGACGCAGGGGCGCCGTGGAACATGCGCGCAGAAAGTATGGTGTGAGCGAACGGCAGGCTTGCCGGATGCTAAAGCAGTGGCGCGGAACACAACGCTATTTGCCGCTGGCGCGAACGGACGAAGAGGCGCTTACAGAAACGATCATCGAACTGGCCAGCGAGTACGGGCGTTACGGCTACCGGCGGATCACGGCGCTGCTGCAAGCCCAAGGCTGGCAAGTAGGCAAAGACCGCGTACAGCGCATTTGGCGGCGCGAAGGATTGAAAGTGCCGCAGAAACAAATGGCGCGAGGCAGGTTGTGGCTAAACGACGGTTCGTGCGTGCGGCTGCGGCCGGAGCGAGCGAATCATGTGTGGAGTTATGATTTCGTGAGCGCGATGACGCATGACGGAAGGACGCTGCGGATGTTGACGCTGATCGATGAATACACGCGAGAGTGTCTGGCGATCCGCGTGGCCAGAAGGCTCGGTAGGTATGAAGTGATCGAGGCGCTGGCGGACGTGATGCTGCTGCGGGGAGTTCCGAAGAATATTCGCTCGGACAATGGTCCGGAGTTCGTGGCGGAAGAACTACGGAAGTGGCTGGCCAAGGTGGGCACGGGAACGTTGTACATCGAACCAGGAAGTCCCTGGGAGAATGGATACTGCGAAAGCTTCAACGGGAAGTTGAGAGACGAGTGTTTGAACGGAGAAATTTTCTATCATTGAGGGAGGCACAGGTGGTGATCGAGAAGTGGCGGGTGCATTACAACACGCTGCGGCCGCACTCGGCGCTGGGCTACAGGCCGCCGGCGCCGGCGGCCTGTAGCCCCCTAGTGCCACCCAATCCGATTTCGCAGCCCATGGCTGTGATGTAGACTCTCTCATTGAAACTGGTACAAAATCTCGGGCGGGTCAGAGGGAGCCTTGAGGCCGTTCATGATTGGCAACAAGTGGATGGTTGACCGCGTCGACTTGGATGCACTTATCGAGCGATTGAAGGCGGCAACATGAAGAGGACCACGAATAGGGCCCCAGAATAGCGCTCCCTGCGTTAGAACTTACTTCGTTTGCGGCCCCGCCTCTGGCGCACTGGGGCACGAATGGGTAGTGCCGTCTCGCTGAGGCAAAATCATATCGGGGAAAGACATGCATCCCCATTTTGTCAGCTTGGCAAACAGCGAGTCGTAATACATTTGCACATCTTTTTTATTACGGCGTCGTTCGCTATTGAAATCCTCTGACAGAACTGAAAACGCCTTCATTACTTCCGTCTTCGTCTTGGCGAGAGTGCATCTTTCTACATCGGGATTGACTAGGCAGAACGCCTTCGCGTACTCGATTACATCGGCGCATGCTTTTGATTTTCCCTCTGAATCAGTTACGTTGGTCTTCGGATTTTGGCGACAATAGATGAAATCAACCGTGTCCTTGGCATCACGTTCCCGCTTTTCTTCCGCAAGCGGTTCTTTCATCGCCTCTGGCGAAAGCTGGGATTGCTGGACGTTCTGAGGATTCTGGCTCCGGTTCGCCTCGGCGCGTGCGCGATTCTCAGCCATAGCCTTATTCACACCCGTGAGCCATCCGCCAGTCGGTGGGGTTGGAGTAGTCGTGGTCGAGGTGCAGTTCACCTGTTGACCATTGACGTTGCAATTTGTGTCCGTGGTGCTCTGCTGGCCGAATGTCGAGGATGCTGTTGCGAAGAGCAGCACAGCTACGATTTTTGACTTCATCCGAAACCTCCATATCATTGACGCGGCCTATGTGCCTCCGCACTCAGGACGTGACGCAGCCCGGATTCCGCACGGTGAGTCGGTCTTCTGAACCGAGTGTTGACTTTCGGTTGTCGTACCACGAATCTCCTACTGCTGCGGCGGCGGAGTTGGCTTCGCCTTCGCGGCCTTGTTTTGACGAGCGGCTTCAGCAACGCTAACGTCGGGCTGTGTTACATCAACAAACTGAGCCTGCTGTGGTTGAGAGCTGGCGGCTACCGGGGCCGGGGCAGTCGAGCCCGGGAGTAGTTCCGCATTGAGGGTTATTGCACCGCCAGACAAGTTCATGTCGCGGGCCCAATCTTGAAAACCTGCCTTACGGACGGAGATGGAGTGCTTACCTGACGGTACGCTCACCGTGGAAGGCGTATTCCCCACAAAATTCTGGTCAACATAAATATCCGCCCCGACAGGCGTCGAGCTTATGGCTAGGTTACTGGCAGCGCTGGTGGCCGCAGGTTGTGTCGAACCACCTTGAGCCTGTTGAAACTTTGCAGGGTCCAGCTTCATATCACCGTTAACAAAGGTTGGGACATCAGTTCCCTTCGGAAATGTAATGTCCTTTCCATGCACAAGCAGGAAAAGTGGAGCTGCGGGCCAAAATACGATGGCGGTTGCTACGATTCCGACCGTCATTCCTCCGGTATGCCCTCCACCTTTGGCTTCCTTTACAGCACGGAGGGGGGCCTTTTGACCGTCAGAGAGGCGAACTGAATCCATGACGATTTCTAGTTTCCCACCGCGAGCCATGCGTCTCTTCGGCACCGCTTCAGTTACGGTGCCCAAGGCAGACGCGCCCTTTGGGATGACCACCGCATCCCCAACCATGACATCCTCTAACACCTCAAATTGTACAAGGTCATTTACATGTGCATCTGCCGATGACACTGTCTGTGAAAGCCGCAGCTTAATCGGTGTTCCGTCTTCGAGCACGAAAGGCCTGCTCTCATTGGCTACAGGTTGCTGCCCTTCGGCGACTGAAAATACGGCTGTTTGAAAAACGAGCAAAGAGGAACACAGAATGCGGCGAAGAACGATTCCGGATTTCATAATCTCTCCCATTAGCAAATAATTTATCTCGTAGTGGCCTAATTCGATTGTCACAAATTTATGGGAGAGTAACCGTATGGTACGAACGTACTACTATGCCTTAAGAGTGACGACATTATCCAAGAACGGGCGTGTCCATCGTGCCGTCTGTGCGCCGCTGATGTTCATCCCGTGATGGTTTCACAAGACCGCTCTATTCCACTCACGAACCACCCCGCCACAGGCATTTCAGTTTCGTTGACTTGCCTACGGGCACAACCTAAGATGAGCGCCAAATGGGCGATTCCATATCTCTCATCGGACGGACGGTCTCCCACTACCGCATCCTCGAAAAGCTTGGCGGCGGGTGGCCCGGACGCAAAACTTCGGAATGAACTTGGGTGGCCCACACGTCGGTTTTACGTGTGGGGCTTTTGACTTAGGTTTTGAATTCTCCGACGTCCGTTCTTCCGTTTCCGACTTTTACGACTCCCACCCTTCGTCAATCCACAAAATCGATCGAGACCAACCCTCCCTCACCTCTTTCATAAGATACGAAGCTGCTCCATGCCCATTCACCCGGAGTTCCTACGAGTCCCCGTTTCACTGGATTGGCGTGCATGTACTCGATCTTCTCTCGAATCTTCTTCGCGCTATATACGTTGAAGTCATAAAACCGCGGCTGCCAGAACCTTGCCAATTCCGCGTCACTCTCTTTAAATGCAAGCCGCATTTGTCCCGTCGGCACATGCCGTTTCTGCCTTCGCAAATCCCGCGAAACGCGCTGTTTCAACACTCTCAGCACCAGCGACGGCGTAGAGTTCGGGCCCTCGCTAATAAGCAGGTGAACATGCTCCGGCATCACCACATATCCCACCAACAGAAATCCATACCGATCGCGAATGGCAGCCAGCGCCTTCACGAATGCATTCCGAGCCCGCGCTCTTCCCAGGAGCGACAGCCGCCGGTAACAACTAAACGTCAGAAAATGGAGATCGCCCCGTCCATAATACCGCTTGAGTCCTCTGGGCATCGAACCACCCCAAAAACCCCCACACGTAACACCGACGTGTGGGGCACCCCCCCGTCCTAACGCCGCGTTCACCTACAGACATGGTATATTCGCGGGCATTATTTTAGTCCACAGGAAAAGGAAAGGACGGAAAAGTGTCCGGGCCACCCGCCCGTTCAATGCTGCCCGGCAGGTTGTTCAAGCTGCAACGTCAAGCAGAACGCCCCCCGCACCCAATATGTTTGGAGCCGCAGGGCTTGCAATTAAAATAGCGATCAAACTGCTTTCTCAGTAGCTCGTTTAGGACTGGCCAAGTTATGGCGCGATACGACCGAAAATGCCCTGCTTGCGGGAGTTTGATCTCCCCCAACTGGGATACCAACGTGGGAATCAGGTGGATTCCCCTGTCCAGCATGTGGTCGGCTTCTGCACACATCCGTTGCGATACTCAAGATCGCTGTTCCGCTAGCATTTGCATTTAGCGCGGCGCTGTTCCTCCATTTTGGCTTCCGAGGCTTGACGGCCATTCTCGCGGCAGTTGCGGCATCGATTCCCTTGGCGGCCATCCTAATTGTTCCGCTGACGCTTATCTTCCCGCCGTCCCTGCGACTACTTGACCAACCGGAATCGAACTCCCCACGGGCAGGTGGCACGGACGATAAATCCTAATACGAAGTTGGGTGGGGCGGGTTCTAATAAACAGGACGGGTGGCCCGGACGTAAAACTCTGGAACAAACCTGGGTGGGCGGGTGGCCCGGACGCAAAACTCTGGAGCGAACCTGCTGGGTGCCCCACACGTCGGTTTTACGTGTGGGGCTTTTGACCTTTCCACGCGTTTCCACAGCCATACCAAAGGAGTTAGCCCCCGCGCAACCCTTTAAGGTCCTTCAGGCGGGTGGGCGGGTGCCCCAGACGTCGTTTCCACGTCTGGGTTTTTAACTTTCCCACGCGTTTCCACAGGACGGGTGGCCCGGACGTAAAACTCTGGGACGAACCTGGGTGCCCCGCACGTCGGTTTTACGTGTGGGGCTTTAGATTTTTCACATATTTCCATACCCATATCAAATCAGTTAACCCTCGTTCAACCCCTTAAATTCCATCAACTTCCGCCTATCCCGTTCGAATACCAACTCGGTAATTAAAAAAACTATTGACAATCGGTAACTACTCCTGCTATCATTCTCCATGTTTCGCCCAAGCCTCGCACTTCCATCCAAATCCCCTTCATCTTCTGACCTCTGCGCACTCCGTGTCTCTGCGTTCAGCTCTCCGAATGTTGACGCGCTTGACTCCGCGTCAAGCATAAGTCCTTTGTCTGCCACTCTTTTACCCAGAGCGGCCGCGAAGGGTACAAAAAACACCTGGGGGTGGGTGTCTGTCCCCATCGTCAATCCAATTTTTCGGTTCAACCGCCGCCTTATCCCTAACTCCCATAGAATCACATCTTTCGCACACCCCCACCCCTTAACTCCCATCGAATCACATCTTTGCAAAAAACATGGGGAGGGGGTCTCGACCGTGAGTCTCCTCTTTCCGCGCGACCTCGCTACACGCAGGAGCGCCCGCAACTTCAATCTTTTCATGGGTTTACTTCATAACTCACGGACACACCGGGGCCTTCCTTCTCTACGCGTCTCGGCGTGCTCTGCGCCTCTGCGTCATCTCTTATTCCTTGTTGGCTTTCAGCTTTCAACTGCTTCCCCTGAGCCTCGAAGGGTCGACTACCTGCCAGAACGAAAGCGAAGGGTCAACCATCAGCACTCAGCCCCACTCCCAGGAGGCTACACAACGCCCATTCGCCAAAAATGCTAAAATACACTCGTACTTAGGGGGCGACTCGGTTTCGACGGAAGCTGTCGCGGCCCGAAGGCATGCCGGGACCCACCTGCCCGTAACTTGGTGGAAACTAGAAATGCCAACAACAACTTGGCACTTGCTGCTTAATTAATTAAGCGCACGCTTCCCCGGGCTTCGCTCATGGGCCCGGTCAGAGGCGTCACACTGTGAGCTGGCCTTAGCCTTTCGGTCCGTAAGGCTCGGGCGAGAACCATCGGACTAGTTGGTTGCGCATCTTGCTCATTCCAAGCGCCGCCGGCGAACGCGCGATCAGCCCGCAAGGGCCGGGTCGCACACCGAATTGAGATAAGCATGTAGGCTTCGTGTCGTAGCGCTTTTCGGACGGGGGTTCGACTCCCCCCGCCTCCACCATTCTTTCGCGATTCATTCTTCGCGTAAAAATTCTTCGGCTTTTCAACAGTTCGTTACTGGATTGCAATGCGCCGAGCATTAGCGCAGTTATTTATCTGCCCAATTTTTTCTGCGAGAAAATTTCTTCCGCGAGTAAACAACCAACAAAACCAGAACAGACGGTTGCGTTCGACGTGCGACAGCGTTCTACAAAGTACGATAGCGTTCTGAACATGTATTTCTCCTCGCCCCTGCAAGCGCCGCTCAGCGATAGTTCAAGGAGAAAATTGTCTCCCTCTTGCTCCTCAATGCATCGAACGTGAACTGGGAAATTGCCGGTTGCTCGAGACTGCGAGCGGGACTAGGATGTTTTCCCCCGCAACGCCGTTTGCCTAAATGCGGGGACAAGGAGGCTGCCTTGAATCTCAGCTACGGACCTAGCCGCGCGTTTCTTTTGGCCGCTGGCTTTTTATGCGGAGCAGCGACGACCCTTGCGCAAACCGACACGCCACAAAGTTCGAGTACGCCAGGCCAAGCCATCCCCGGAACGCAAGGAGTGAGTCCATTCGCTGGCAGCGTGCCGGCGAAGCTTGTTCCCAGAGTCTTGTCGCTTTCCTTGCAAGATGCCATCGATCGGGGCCTGAAGCAAAATCTCGGAGCGCTGCTATCGAGTGCAGAAATTGGTTCTGCGCGCGGCCAACGTTGGGCGCAATTGAGCGCTCTTCTGCCGCACGTGACGTCATCGCCTTATGTGTCGGACTCGAAAATCAATTTAGCTGAGCTTGGCATTACGAGTCTTGGTGGCAACCCGATACCGCCGGCTGATGGCCCTTTCTCGTATTTTGATGCGCGTGTGTCTGTGACTCAATCTCTGTTTGATTGGAAGTCGATCAATGCCGCGCGCGCCTCCAGTCAGAGTTTGAAATCCGCCGAATATACGTTCAAAGACGCGCGCGATCTCGTTGTGCTGGCCGTCGGTTACACCTACTTGCAGGCTATCGCCGACGAAGCCCGCATCGAAACGGCGGAAGCGCAGGTGAAGACGGCGCAGGCGCTGTTCGATCAAGCAAACGACCAAGTGAACGCGGGCACTTCGCCAGCTATCGATGGGCTGCGCGCCAAGGTCGAGCTCCAGACCCGCCAGCAGCAATTGATTCAGGCGAAGAATAATCTTGCTATCCAGAAGTTGACCGTGGCTCGAGTGATCGGTTTGGCTCCGGGGCAGGAAGTTGAATTCACGGATAAGTCGCCCTACCAGCCCTTCAACAGCATCACTGTAGAAGAAGCCCTGAAACGCGCCTACGCTGCGCGATCCGATTATCTGGCGGCTATGACTGACGTGCGCGCAGCAGAATTCTCGCGGAAAGCTGCTGTGGCCGGATATTTGCCGTCGCTTGCCTTCAATGCGGACATTGGCGCTGCGGGATCACATCCCTCGACGGCAACGCAAGTTTTCGATGTGCGCGGAACGCTTTCGATTCCGATCTTTACGGGAAACAGCGTTCACGGTGATATTTTGCAGGCCGATGCAAGGCTCCAGCAGACCCGCGAGCGCCTGGATAATCTGCGCGCGCAGATCGATTCCGACATTCGCACGGCACTGCTGAACCTGCAATCATCGGCGGAGCTAGTGAACGTAGCGCGAAGCAACATCGATTTGGCGGAAGAGACTCTGCTGCAATCGCGCGATCGTTTCAGTGCGGGCGTCACCGATACTGTGGAAGTGGTGCAATCGCAAGAGGCGGTCGCGAGCGCGCACGAACGGTACATTTCGAGTCTTTACAGTTATAATTTTGCAAAAATTTCCCTGGCGCGGGCTCTCGGTCTGGCGGAGCAAGGCGTCAAAGAATATTTCAAAGGACAATGAACATGGCGGACGAGAATCCACCGCGCTCGGTGAATGCAGCAGACAAGGAACCCCCTGCCGAGGAGTCGGCACTGGGGGGCAGAAGCTATACGCCCCCGGCACGCAGAAACGCCAAAACCCGAAGAAACATTGTGATTCTGATTGTCGTTTTGGTGGTGCTTGTTGGGGGCGTGTTTTTGTGGCGCTATCTCAGCAGCTATGAATCGACCGACGACGCCCAAGCCGACGTCCATCTATATCCCGTGAGCGCGCGAATTTCCGGCTACGTAGTGAAGGTCAATGTCGACGACAACCAGTGGGTTGAGAAAGGCACGGTGCTTGTTGAGATCGACCCAAAAGACTATGAAGTTGCCGTCGCGCAGGCGCAAGCCAACCTGGGCAACGCCGAAGCGACTGCTCAATCACTGAATATCACCGTACCGATCACTTCGGTGAACAGTTCGAGCCAACTGAAGTCCACAGCATCTGACATCACAAACACTAACGCCGGAATCATTGCCGCGCAAAGGCAGTTAGCCGCCGCGCAAGCCCAAGTGGAGGAAGCGCGCGCCAACGACGTTAAGGTGCAAGACGATCTGAAACGCTACAAATTATTGGTGGATAAGAAAGAAGTCGCCGAGCAGGTTTACGATCAGGCGCTGGCCGCGGCTAAATCCAGCACCGCTGCTGTGGCGGCAGCGATCGCCAATGAGTCTGCTGCGCAGCAATTCATTGAGCAAGCGCAGAGCCGCCAGGTGCAAGCAGAAGCCAATCATCAATACGCGGAGACTGGGCCGCAACAAGTGTCGTCGTCGAAGGCTCGCGCACGCGCCGCCATTGCGGACGTGGAGGAAAAGCGCGCTTTGCTCGAACAAGCCCAACTGAATCTCGGATACACCAAAATTGTCGCGCCGGTCTCTGGCGAAGTGAACAAATCAGTCGTCGTGGGGCTGAACGTTCAAGCCGGACAGCAATTGCTCACGGTCGTGCCTCTCGACGAAGTGTGGATCACCGCCAATTTCAAAGAGACGCAGCTCAGGCACATGCGTGTGGGTCAGAAAGCGGAAATCCACATCGATTCCAGTGGGCGGACTCTGAAAGGACACGTGGACAGCATTGCGGGAGCAACAGGCCCGCTGTTTAGTTTGCTCCCGCCTGAAAACGCTACCGGCAACTACGTGAAAATTGTTCAGCGGATTCCTGTAAAAATCGTTCTTGAGCCGGGGGAGAATCGCGAGCGCCAGCTTCGGCCGGGCATGAATGTGGTGCCCGACGTTTACCTCCAATGAGCACCGCCGCTATCACCATCGACCAGGACGTCTGGAAGCCCAAATTCAATCCCTGGCTGATTGCCGTTGTGGTGGCGCTGGCGGCGTTCATGGAGGTTCTGGACACCAGCATCGCCAACGTAGCCTTGCCCTACATGGCGGGCAATCTGGCGGCGAGCAACGACCAGAGCACGTGGGTCCTCACGTCTTATCTCGTATCAAACGCCATCATTCTCCCGATCAGCGGTTGGTTCGCCAACACCTTTGGACGAAAGCGCTTTTTCATGTCCTGCTTGGCGATCTTTACGGTGAGTTCCCTGCTTTGCGGTTTCGCGCCGAGTCTCGGGTTTCTGCTTTTCTTCCGTGTTCTGCAAGGGGCGGGCGGCGGCGGACTTCAGCCAATGGCTCAAGCCATCCTCGCCGACACGTTTCCGCCTCAACAGCGCGGCTTGGCATTTGCACTGTACGGCATTACCGCCATCACGGCGCCCACGATCGGTCCAACCCTGGGCGGGTGGATCACTTTCAACTATTCCTGGCGCTGGATTTTTTTCATTAACATCCCGGTCGGGATTATCACCTGGTTTTTGGTGCGCCGTGTCGTTGAAGATCCACCCTATATAGCGCGGCTCAAGTCCGCTGGCATCAAGCTGGACTACATCGGCATCGCCCTATTAGCTCTCGGCATCGGCGCACTGCAGATTTTGCTCGACAAGGGCCAGGAAGACGATTGGTTCGGCTCGCGGTTCATCACGACTCTCATCGTTGTCGCCGCCGTCTGCCTCATCTCCCTGGTGATCTGGGAGTGGCATCATAAAGCGCCGATCATTGACGTCCACATGTTCAGGAGTTTCAACTTCGCGAGTGCCAGCCTGATGTTGTTCGCCCTGGGCCTCTTGTTGTTCAGCAGCCTGGTCCTAATGCCACAATTCCTGCAAACGCTTGTCGGCTACACTTCGCAACTCGCCGGCTTAGCGCTTTCCGCCGGAGGACTCGTCTTGCTTTTTCAAACGCCCATCGTGGGTCAACTGACGACGAAGATCCAGGCACGCTATCTTATTGCCTTCGGCTGGCTGGCCTTGTCGATCGCCATGTACTATTCCACGCAGCGCATCGACCTGCAGATCAGCTTCAAAGCCGCCACGTTGCTGCGCATCGCCCAGGTCGTTGGTTTGGGCTTCCTATTCACTCCGATTACGCTGGTCGCCTACATCGGCATTGCGCCGGAAAAAAACAACGCCGTCGCCGGGATCGCCAACTTCATGCGCAATATAGGGAGCAGCGTAGGAACCTCGATGGTTACCACGCTGGTTGCGCGCCGCGCGCAACTCCATCAAGCCCGGCTGGTGGAATACGCGCGGCCCGACAATCCCAATTTTCAAAATTCGGCAAATGGTCTTGCCCAGCATTTGGCGCATTCGGGTCTTGGTGCGCATGAAGCTTACGCGCGGGCCGTCGCTACGATTTACCAGGGATTGCAAGCGCAGGCCACGACTTTGGCCTACATCGACATCTTTATGGTTCTTTGTGTGATCTCGGGGATCATGTTCTTCCTGGCTTTTCTTTTGAAGAAGAATGATCCAGGCGGCGGCAGGGTTTTGGCAGAATAAGCGAATTGAACTCATTTGCAGTAGGATTGGATTTGGATGCAAGCGGGTTTAAGGGACCGAGATGATCAGAATACTGACAGTTGAACGGGAATACGGCAGCGGCGGCGGCGAAATCGCGCAACTGCTTGCCAAGCAACTGGGCTGGAAGCTTTGGGATCAGGACCTGACGGAGGAAATCGCCAAGCTGGCACATTGCCCTAAGGATATCGTCCAGGTTCGCGAGGAGCGCACCGATCCGCTCTACTATCGGCTTTTTAAATCCTTTTTGCGCGGGAGTTACGAAGGAAGCTTGAATGCGCACAAACTCAACGTCGTCGACAGCGAAAGTATTTTGAAGATTACCGAACGTGTCGTTCAACACGCTGCGAAAACCGGCAACTGCGTCATCGTGGGAAGGGGCTCGCAACATTTCCTCAGGAATCGCCCCGACACGCTCCGCGTCTTCCTTTACGCTTCCAGGGAAGATAAAGTGCGCCGCCTCATAGCGCGCGGCAAGACGCAAAAGGAAGCAGAAGAGCGCGTGGACAGCGTCGATCAGGAACGCGTCGAATTCATCCAAAAATATTTCCACGTCGAATGGCCCGACCGCACCGCTTACCATGCGATGATCAATACGGCGACAGGCGATCAATGCGTCGCGCACATGATCCTGGATCTGATGAAAACGCTTGATGCAAAAACGGCCTGCGCACCTGCGCCAGTGGCCGGCTGATTCGGACGCGGACGGTCTTTCTACCGCTATTGCGCACCTGGAAAACTCCCCACCTTGCCCTGCCAAATGCTTCCAAATTGCATCAAAATGGATAAGCCTCGGGACGGCTCCCTACCCTGCCTAAACCGTACCCTTGCGGATCAGTTTTTCAACGCTAGTTAACCTTTGAAAGGACTTTATATCTATGAAACGGCTGCTCTTAGTCAGCTTGGCGCTATTCCTGTTCGCTGTTCCGTCGCGCGCCCAGTCCTCCGCCGACGCTTCCATTGGATACTCCTACTTCCACCTAGGAGGAGGGGCAGATCTCAGCCAGAATGGTATCAGCGGGTCAATCGCCTATAAACCTATCCCTTATCTGGGTATCGTTGGAGACTTTGGCGGTTACCACGCCTCCCCCGGAGGCGTTTCGCTGAACACGTACACATTTCTTTTTGGGCCGCGAATCATTCTGCATAACCCGACGCGGGTCACTCCGTTTTTTCAGTTCCTTGCAGGTGCAGGGCATTTAACGGTCGGCAACGGTGGCGGCTCCAATACCAACTTCGCGTATAGCGTTGGTGGCGGCGTGGATTTTAACGTTCTGCCCCACCTCGCACTGCGCCCGCAACTCGACTACGTCGGTCTGCACAGTTCCGGAGGCACGGCCGACTGCACGCGTGTCTCGCTCAGCGCTGTCGTTCGCTTCTGACGCCGCGACACACAGAGCGATCGAAGTATCGGAACTCTAGCGCCATCGGGAGGGTCGATCCTTATCGACCCCCTCAATTTGTTTATGCAATTCCACTTTTCAACCAGAGCTTAGGGTTTAGCCGCAAACGCACGAAGCGTCGCGGCGCTCAGCAGAGAGGCGGACTGTTCATCAAGGTAAATCGTCGCATTCGCATGCGTGCGCAATGCTGAAGCGGGCGCCATCGGTCCGATCTCGCCCTCGAAACAAAGCTTCACGGCCGGCGCCTTCCGCGCGTCGGGGACGACAGCAAGAATATCTCGCGCTTTCAGGGTCTGCCGCACAGACATGGAAATCGCCTGCCGCGGAACTTTTGAGATATCCGCGAACCAGCCCTCGCCCACCTGTTGCCGGCGGCAAGCTTCGTCGAGGTCGACGATCAAATAGGGATCATCGGTCTCGAAATCCGCGGGAGGATCGTTAAAAGCGAGGTGGCCATTCTCCCCGATACCCACAAACGCAATATCAATCGGCGCGGCCGCCAGGCTCTCACCAATTCGCAGCACGGCTTCGCGCGCATCACCGTCGCTGTCGCCATTGAGCAGGTGATAGTTCGTGATCCCCGTTTTGTGAATGAAATTCTTGAGCAGGTAGTTGCGAAAGCTGGCTGGGTGAGTGATAGGCAGTCCGATGTACTCATCGAGATGAAACATTTCGACGCGCTGCCAATCAATATCTTTGCGCCGGGTCAGCGCATCCAAAAACTCCAACTGCGATGCTCCGGTTGCTGCCACGATGCGCGCCTGCCCGCGATCGAGAATGGCTCGGCGCAGAGCGGTTCCCGCCTGCTCGGCTGCCGCTGAGCCGAGAGCGAGCTTTTCTTCGAATACTCTGATGATCACCGCGCGTTCTCCTTTGCAATCAGGAATCACTTCAAACGAATGTCTTCGCTACTTTTTCGATTGGGTCCGCTGGTTGAGCCTACATCATAATCGCAGCTTTTTGCATGTCTTATGGCTGAAGAGGCGAGAGATCTGGACGAGCCCGCGTAGAACTGCTCGAAAACATCTGAAAGTAAAAGGCGAAAGTGTCCGAAACATGACATTACTTCAACCTCTTTGTGACTAGTGTGGTTCCTGCGCAGTGCCTCCCTCCACGAAGGAGTTTCCTCAGCTCGAATTCGTACCTTCGAGATAACCGGCTGCAAATCGAAGCTAGTCTGAACGCAAAGGAGAAATAAACAATGTCATCTAAAAAAGTAGGCGTATTCGGAATTTACTCGACGCGAATTGCGGTCGAAAACGCTACGGACGAACTGGTCAAGGCCGGCTTCCCCGTTACCGATGTTTCCGTCCTATTGCCTGAGAGTCTCGGTGTACCTAAGGAAATGGGCACGGAAAAGGCCACGAAAGCTCCGGAAGGCACAGCTGCAGGCGTGGCGACTGGTGGCGTAATTGGCGGAACTTTAGGAGTGTTGCTCGGCGTTGGACTTCTGGCAATTCCAGGGCTCGGCCCATTCATCGCAGCAGGTCCGATCATGGCTGGTTTGGCAGGATTGGGCGTCGGCGGAGCAGTCGGCGGCTTCACCGGAGCGTTGATCGGCATGGGCATCCCGGAATTTGAAGCCAAGCGCTACGAAGGCCGCTTACAAAAGGGCGGAATCCTTCTCTCCGTGCATTGCGATACATCCGGAGAAATCATGCGCGCCAAGGAAGTTCTCAAGGCTACGGGCGGAGAGGATGTTTCCTCGACGAGCGAAGCCGCCGTTGATAACAAGCAACCGAATCGGGAAATTGCTGCCAAGGGAGCGACCGGTTCGTATTAATCCAATCGGAGGAAGTCGAATTTCGGCTTCCTCCTTTTCTTTTTGAAGACGATTCCGAAAATCTTACTTACAAGCTTTGAGCTGCGCATCGAAGACGCAGTGACTATGAAACTTGAGATAAAGGATGGATGCCATGAGACACAGTAATTGGTCCAACAAATACACGACATTCGCCGTGGGAATTGGCGTGGGCGCACTTCTTGCCCTGCTTTTTGCGCCAGCCTCGGGAGAGGAGACGCGCGACTATATCTCCAACGGTGTGAAAAAGGGGGTAGATGATGCGGCGTCGACCGGAAGACGCTGGAGGCGCCGCGCGCAAGAGTCCGTCGACGACGTGAAATCCACCGTCTCTGGCGCCGTGGAAGCCGGCCAGGAAGCTTACCGCACCAGCCGAGGCGCCTAAATCTTTCCGCAGCCGGTCGGGTGTTAGGGTGCCGTGAACTTCTTGAAGTGTGTTCGCATCTAAGATTGGAGGAGACTAACTTTGAAAGCTGACAAAACAGAAGCCACAGCACATTCTACAGGTCCAATCTCGCGTGAAGATCTGGTCGAGCTGTTGAATGAAGACCTTGCGGGCGAATATCAGGCCATCATCTCGTATGTCATATACTCGCAAGTATTGAAAGGCGCCGAGTACATGAATATTGCGGGAGAGCTTGAGAAACACGCGGGCGAGGAACTTAGCCACGCGCTGATTATCTCGCAACAGATCGATTACCTTGGTGGCATGCCTACGGTGCAGCCCAAACCGGTTCGGACATCGGAAAAAGCCAAAGAAATGCTTCGTTTTGATCTTGAGAACGAAATGGCCACTATTCGACGTTATCGCGAACGGATTCCACAGTGCGAAAGCCTGGGCGAGTACGCTATGGCTGAATTAATCCGGGAGATTCTAAAGGACGAACAGGATCATTTGATTTCGTTGGCTACCGCTCTTGGAGAAGATGTTCCTGTCATAAAGAGCTCCCCAAGCCCCCGGCCAGCCAAGTAGAGGGATCGCGGGCTGCAGGCCCCCGGGGCACCAACAAGAATTCGCCTGTCGCGCTTTCCTCGGCGGCTTACATTTTGGCTGAGGTAACCGTGGACGTTTTCTTGTTTTCCGGGGCACGCATTTTTCCGTGGGTGGCGCAGAGGCATGAAGAGGGCTTAGGCGGTCTTCCGCTCCGCAAGCAGTTGTTCGAACTGTCTTACCGTAGCTGGCGCGTGGCCCGCGTAATGATTGTTCGCAAACGCAAATACTTTGATATTTCGAAAGAAAAATTTCATGAACACGTCCACCCACTGTTTTAATTCGCTGGTGCGATCGATGATTGTCTTGTCCCAGCTTGTTGTCTGCTGTTCAATTCCCTTGCGGTCGCCAAGCCAGCGAACATAGGTAAAATCCGCCGTAATCAAATCGAGATTTCCCTTGATCTCCCACGGTCGCGGCATCCAGCTTTGGTCAATCACGGCCAGAGCCACGCCGTGTTCGCGCAAAGTCTCGATAAAGCGCGCGTCCAGCCAATATTTGTTCCGTATCTCCAGGGCAAATTTGTAGCCGCTCGGCAGTTTCTCCAGAAATGGCTTCAGCCGCGCTAGAAATTCCGCCCCGCTCTTGAATTTCGACTTATTGAAATATCCGAACTGAAACAAAAGCGGTCCCAGCTTTTCCTGCAGTTCATCCATCGTGCCTAGAAAATGCTTGAGGTCGTCCTCGCAATCCACCAGCAACTTTTCGTGCGTAATCACCTGAGGCACTTTGGCTGCAAACACGAAACTTGGTGGCGTTTTCGCGTACCATCCCTTTACTGTAGAAATCGCCGGCGTCCGGTAAAACGTGTTGTCCAGTTCTACCGTGTCAAACTGGGTCGCGTAATAAGTCAGCTGCTCGCGCGGTGCAAGGCCCTGAGGGTAGAACGTTCCGTCCCAGCCTGTCGCTGTAAACGCACTCGTACCAATTCGCATTTCCGCCATGGCCGGTGATTTTACACCACAGCCCTCTCTTGCCAACGCCACATTCACCGGGCAATCTCGCACGCAATCGCTCTCCCCCGCTGTATCTCGAAAGATTTTGGACTCTCGCCACTATCTAACGTTGTTCCCGACCCGCGAAATTCCCCCGTGCTATACTCCCGCCCGTTTGCGCAAATGAATCATCCAACTCCACGCAAGAAAACCGGCAGAAGGCGGTTGAGCTCTTGATCACTTTGCCGGAAATGTTCAATGTCGCGACGTACTTCGTGGATCGTAATGTCCAGGAGGGGCGCGGCGCGAAGGTCGCGATCGAGTGCGGCGACGAGCGGATCACTTACGAGCAGCTGCTGGAAAATACGAACCGCGTCGGGAATGCCCTGCTTGCTCTTGGCGTACGACCGGAAGAACGCGTTCTTCTTTTGCTTTTCGATACGCCGGAATTTCTCTACTCCTTTTTCGGAGCAATCAAGATTGGGGCTGTGGCCGTTCCCGTCAACACGCAAGCGAAACCGCAGGATTATGAATATATTCTGAGCGATTGCGGCGCGCGCCTCGCTTTGGTCAGCGAGCCGCTCCTGTCGCATTTGCAATCGATTCCGAAAGAAAAACTTCACTATTTGCAAGAGATCGTGGTGAGTGCAGTGGAAGTAAAGGAAGTAAAGGAAGTAAAGGAAGTAAAGGAAACAAAGGATACAAAGGAAGCAAACGCTGCCGGTGAATCGAAACTTGAGTTTTCGTCGCAAACGCAGCTCGGATACGAGCAACATTCGATGCAAAATCTGATGGCGGCCGCCTCACCGGAATTGCAAGCGGCGCACACGAGTAAAGATGCGCCAGCCTTTTGGTTGTACTCTTCTGGGAGCACCGGCGCTTCCAAAGGCTGCGTCCATCTCCATCACGATATGGTTGTGTGCTGCGAACAGTACGCCAAGGGCATTTTGCGGATGAAGGAGAGCGACCGCTGCTTTAGCGTCGCGCGATTGTTTTTTGCCTATGGTCTGGGAAATGCTGGCTACTTTCCTCTCGGCTGTGGGGCCACAACGATACTTTCTCCCGTGCGCCCCGTTCCCGCGACGATTTACGCCGACATCGAGCTATACCGCCCGACGCTTCTCTTTTCCGTGCCCACAAATTTTGCAGCGCTTCTTGCGCATCAGCGGGAAGACGGCAAAGAGTTTGATCTCTCGAGCGTTCGCCAAGCCATTTCCGCTGGCGAATCGCTTCCAGCGCCGCTGTTTCATCGATTCAAAGAGCGTTTCGGAGTCGAAATTCTGGATGCGCTTGGCTCGACAGAAACATTGCACGTGGTGATTGCGAATCGTCCCGGCGAAGCGAAGCCTGGATCGAGCGGAAAAATCATTCGTGGCTATGAAGCTCGAATTGTGGACGAACAAGGAAATGCCGTTGCGAATAATGAGATTGGCGATCTCCTGATCAAAGGAGACTCGACTTGTTCCGGCTATTGGAACAAACACGAAAAAACCAAAGAGACTTTTGTGGGCGACTGGTTTCGAACTGGCGACAAGTACATGCAGGATGGAGAGGGCTACTTTTGGTATGCGGGGCGCTCCAACGATGTCTTTAAGGTCCACGGCCTTTGGTTGAGCCCGGCAGAAGTCGAAAGCGCTTTGATCACGCATCCGGCAGTGCGCGAGGCCGCGGTAGTTGCGCGCGAAGATCAAGATGGCCTCACCAAAGCGGCAGCCTATGTGGTGTTGAACGCAGAGTTTACGCCGAGCGAACTTTTGGTCCACGAGCTCCAGGAGGTGGTGGGGCACAAAATCGGCGGCTACAAGCGACCTCGTTGGATTGAATTCTTATCTGAGATTCCCAAGACGGCTACGGGGAAATTACAGCGCTTCAAGCTCCGTGAGTTGCAAGACCGGGAGAGCAAAAATATTCCATAGCGAGCAGAAATGTTGGCGTGACGATTTTTGGGAAGAACCTTTTACGAATAGAAGAGGTTCGTATCGGCAGCCAAACCTGCCAGCTCCGCCGTGCATGCGGTCGGTCCTTGAACAACAAAACGCCGGTGATAAAGGAGCAACGCGCGCAAGCCAGCAAGTTCCTCGCCGCCGCCGGCTCTTCCAGGCCCTCCATGCAAACAACTCGGGACAACGTTGCCATGGCCGGTGAACTGGGTGCCGACGCTGGAATCGACAATCATGATGCGGCCATGCAAATCGCCGATGCCGAGCACAACATTTTGAAGGAAAGCAGGTTCGTTGGCAAAAATTGAAGCGACGAGGGAGCCGAGGCCGCGGCGCGCGATGGCGATGAGATCTTCCACTGCGTCATACGCTACGAGTGTCGCGACTGGGCCGAACACTTCAATATCATTTACGTATTTTGCGTCGAGGCCTTTTTCACAGGAAAGCAGCGTCGGCTGCACAAATGAGGATTTTTGCGCATCGGCGTCGATCGGCTGAAACTTTTCATCTCCGCCGAAGAGAACCGCACATTCTTCTTTTAACTGTCTCAGACCTTCAAAACAAGCTGTTTGCTGCGCTTTGTTCACTACCGGCCCGACGCGCACTTCCGCATTTCGCGGATTGCCCACTTTCACGGAGCTCAACCGCGCAACGATGGCGTCACCAAGCGCTTTCATGTGTTGCCGCGGAACGAGCACGCGGCGTATCGCGGTGCACTTCTGTCCAGCTTTCAAGGTCATTTCTCGTACAACCTCTTTCACGAGGAGATCGAATAAATCCGTTCCTGGACCGGCGTCTGGTCCGAGAATCGTGGAGTTAATGCTGTCCGCCTCGATGTTGACGCGAACGGAGCGGCGCAAGACATTTGGATTCGAGCGAATGCGCGCTGCAGTGTCCGCCGAGCCAGTGAATGAAACGATGTCGCTTTCGCCGACGTGGTCGAGAATATCGCGCGCCGAGCCGCACAAGATTGAGATCGCGCCCGGCGGCAGAATATTTGCCTTCACGATATCTTCGACGATTCGGTGGGCGAGCCAGGCCGTTGGCGAAGCGGGTTTGATCACAATAGGAACCCCAGAGAGCAAGGCAGGTGCAGCTTTTTCGCACACGCCCCACGCGGGGAAATTAAACGCGTTGATAAAAACCGCCGCGCCTTTTGTTGGCAACAAAAAATGCTGGCCGACAAAGACGCCGGTCTTGGAAATAGAAACCGGAGCACCTTCTTTCAGGATTTTTCCGTCGGCGAGGGCTTGACCGATCTTGGCGTAATATTTCAAGGTGTAAATCGCGCCGTCCACATCGAAGGACGCGTCGGCTTGGTTGGCGCCTAGATTGAGCAGAGAGATGCGAAAGTATTCATCGCGATTTACGGAGAGCGTTTCGGCAATTTTGCCAAGCAGGTCTGCGCGCTGGCGATAGGTGAGCGCTCGAAGGGCCGGACCGCCGTTAGAACGGGCAAAGTCGAGAGCTTCTTTCACGTCGATGCCTTGTGAGGAGACTCGTGCTAATTCTTCTCCGGTGACAGGGTCGACGAGAGGCTCTCCTTCGCCAGTGCCTTCTTTCCATTGGCCGGATATGTAGTTCGGCCGCTTCATTTGTGGGCCTCCCGTTTGGTCGCAACCCAGGTTCGCATCTTCGCACAATTCGAGCAGCGGTTCGAAATCCGGACTATTCGAAGGTGAAAGCGGGAGATGATACCACGGGATAGGCATAATAGTGCATGCGAAGCGCAAAATTCTAGCGCTACAAGCGAGTGACTCTTCACCATAGATCGCTAACTCCCTTAACAACAGTGCTTTGAGAAACATACCGAATGACGCAGGGCGGCTAAATGGAAAGGACAAAAAGCAGGTTTCATCTTGACCTTCGAACGGCTACATGCGATATACTGCAGGCGCGAGTTGAACTATCCTTAATTACTGCCATGCAGACAAGCGCCCATACGAAAGCCGCCGCCTCTCCCCGCCTTAGCCCACGGTCAAACGACGGTTTTCTTCTGTCCCTCGGAAAACGCGTGCGGGAATTGCGCAATCGGCGCGGACTGACGCGCAAAATGATGGCGCGCGAGGCGGACGTTTCGGAACGGCACCTAGCCCAGCTTGAGACCGGCGAAGGAAATGTTTCAATCGTGCTCCTGCGGCGGATTGCCGCAGCGCTCCATGTTTCCCTTGCGGACTTGTTTGCGGCAGAAATGGAAACGCGGCATGAAAAAGTTTTGATCCAGCGCTTCCTGGAAAGGCTCCCCGCGCATCGCGTCGAGGACGCAATGTCTCGTTTGCTGCGTGAGTTTGGCGACGAGGATGCGGCTCGCCGTAAACGTGTAGCGCTGATCGGGTTGCGCGGCGCCGGCAAGTCGACGCTGGGATTGAGGCTCGGCCAGGATATGCATATTCCGTTCATCGAACTTGACCGCGAGATTGAAAAAGATACGGGCATGCCTTTGGGAGAAATCTTTTCGCTGTACGGGCAGACGGGTTATCGCGCCATCGAGCGACGATCTCTGGAACGCGTGCTGCATGAGCAGGAGCGGGCGATACTTTCCGTGGGCGGAGGCGTCGTCTCGGAAAAAGAAACTTACGACTATCTGCTTTCAAATTGCTACACGGTGTGGATCAAGGCGCGGCCTGAGGAACACATGGCGCGCGTGATCGCGCAAGGCGACTTGCGGCCGATTGCGGGCGGCAATCAGGCGATGGACGATTTGCATCGAATCCTGGAAGCGCGCGAACCGCTCTACCGGAAAGCGGACATGTACCTGGACACTTCCGGAAATTCTGTGGAAGAGAGTTTTGCGAAATTCAAGGCCGCGTTGCAGGCCAGCGAAAAACGGAACGAGAGGTAGGAGGATCCAGTGGACGTTGCAGCGACAGAACCATCGCAGGCAAAAGTGGAACCGCCGGATTACCGGACGGAGCCTGGCAAATACAAACATTGGAAACTCAGTTTTGATGGGCCGGTGGCGACGTTGACGATGGACGTGGCGGAAGACGGCGGACTGCGGCCGGGGTACAAGCTGAAATTGAATTCGTACGATCTGGGCGTGGACATCGAACTGCATGATGCTCTGCAGCGAATACGATTTGAGCATCCGGAGATTCGGTCGGCGATTATCACGAGCGCGAAGAACCGGATTTTTTGTTCAGGCGCGAACATTTATATGTTGGGGCTCTCATCGCATGCGTGGAAAGTGAATTTCTGCAAGTTTACGAATGAGACGCGGAATGGGATTGAGGATTCGAGCGCGCACTCAGGACTGAAATTCATTGCGGCTTGTAACGGAACGACGGCCGGTGGCGGTTACGAACTGGCGCTGGCCTGCGACGAGATTATTTTAGTGGATGACCGGTCGTCGGCCGTGAGTTTACCGGAGCTGCCGCTGCTCGGCGTATTGCCCGGGACCGGCGGTCTGACCCGAGTAACGGACAAGCGAAAAGTGCGGCGGGATTATGCTGATATGTTTTGCACCAATCCGGATGGCGTGCGCGGACAGCGAGCGAAGGATTGGCGGTTAGTGGATGAAGTGGTAAAGCCGCAACAATTTGCCGAGCACATCAAGCAACGCGCGTTGAAGTTGGCGGAATTGAGCGATCGTCCTGCGAATGCGAAGGGCGTGGAGCTGACGCCGGTGAACCGGACGGTGGACGAAGGGGGAGTGCATTATGAATTTGTCGATGCGCAGGTGAATCGCGAAGCGCGGACGGTGACTTTGACGATTCGCGCGCCCGAAGCCGTGCCGGCGTACACGATTGAGGACGCGCTTGCGGCGGGAGCGAGTTGGTGGCCGCTGCAGATGGCGCGAGAGTTGGATGATGCGATTTTGACGTTGCGGACGAACGAGCTCGATTTGGGGTTGTGGATTTTGAAGGCGACCGGAAATCCTGAAGCCGTACTGGCGATTGATGAGTTTCTATTGAATCACCAGGACAATTGGTTTGTGCGAGAAGTATTGGGAATGATGCGGCGGACGTTTGCGCGCATCGATGTTTCTTCGCGGTCGCTGTACGCGATTGTCGAGCCTGGCTCGTGCTTTGCTGGAACGCTCTTCGAATTGGCGCTGGCCGCGGACCGCGTCTACATGCGGGATTCGCAGGACGGCGAGAACATGGCGAGCGTGGTGCTTTCGCGAATGAATTTTGGGGCGTTGCCTATGGTGAATGGTCTTTCGCGAATGGCAGCACGGTTTTATCAGGACTCGGCGCAGATTGAGAAATTGCGTGGGTTAGTGGGAAAAACGCTGACGGTGCATGAAGCGATGGACGCGGGGCTTGTTACGGCTGCGCCGGATGATTTGGATTGGGAAGATGAAATTCGGCAGGCTTTGGAATCGCGTGCGGCGCTTTCGCCGGATGCTTTGACGGGGTTGGAGGCAAACTTGCGGTTTGGGATTAACGAGACTTTGGAGACGCGGGTGTTTGGAAGGTTGTCGGCTTGGCAGAATTGGATTTTTATTCGGCCGAATGCGGTGGGGACGAATGGGGCGTTGAAAGTTTACGGGACGGGGGCGCCCGTGAAATTTAATTGGGAAAGAGTTTGAGAAGAGGCAGTAAGAGAGTAATGCCGTAAAGAGGCAAGGAAAGAAGCACAGGCAAGAGTGCCTGTGCTACTGAGGAGAATCGGCCATGATTGATTACACGGAGAAAATTCCGAATAACGTGGATTTGGGGAGGGACCGCGGATTGCAACGGGCGCTGGAACACTGGCAACCGGCATATATGGGCTGGTGGTACGACATGGGGCCGGACGAGAGCCACAACTATGAGGTTTATTTGCGGACGGCGATCAGCGTTGAGCCGGACGGATGGGCGCAGTTTGATTATGTGAAGATGCCGGAATATCGCTGGGGAATATTTTTGCAGCCGCGCGACGAAAAGCGCGAAGTGAATTTCGGAATTCACAAGGGCTCGCCCGCGTGGCAGGAAGTGCCGGGAGAATACCGGTCGACGCTGCGGCGCGTGATTGTGACGCAGGGCGATACGGAGCCGGCTTCGGTGGAGCAGCAGCGGCTGCTTGGGTCGTCTTGCCCTTCGATGTATGACTTGCGGAATATTTTTCAGGTGAACGTGGAAGAGGGGCGGCACTTGTGGGCGATGGTCTATTTGCTGCACCGTTATTTTGGGCGCGATGGGCGTGAAGAGGCGGAGGCTTTGCTCGCGCGACGATCCGGCGATGCGGATAATCCGCGCATTCTTGGCGCGTTTAATGAGCCGACGCCGGATTGGCTGGCGTTTTACATGTTTACGTTTTTTACGGACCGTGATGGTAAGTTCCAACTTTGCGCATTGGCAGAATCCGGTTTCGATCCGCTTTCGCGTACTTGCCGGTTCATGCTGACTGAGGAAGCACACCACATGTTCGTCGGAGAAACGGGTGTTACGCGGATTATCAAGCGTACTTGCGAAGTGATGAAAGAAAATAAATTGGAAGACCCGGCGCAGGTACGCGCGCTGGGTGTGATTGACTTGCAGACGATTCAACGGTACCTGAACTTTCATTACAGTGTAACGCTCGATCTTTATGGCTCGGATGTTTCTTCGAACGCGGCGAATTATTTTACCAACGGACTGAAAGGACGCTTTCGCGAAACAAAGCTTGAAGACGATCACGTGCTGAGCGAAGCGGAGTATCCGGTGTACGAAGTGATTGGTGGCAAGATCGTCAGAAAGGATGTTCCGGCGCTGACGGCTTTGAACGAACGCCTGCGCGACGACTACATCGAGGAGATTTCGGATGGCGTAGCCCGCTGGCAGCGCGTCATCGACGAGGCGGGAATTCCTTTTAAGCTGACGCTTCCTCACAAAGGATTTCATCGGGCGATCGGCAATTTTGCGGGACATCACATCAGCATGAACGGTGAGGTCTTGACCGCAGAGGCCTGGAAGAAACGCGAGTACGAATGGCTGCCAAGCCCCGCGGACGAAAAGTTTGTGCAATCGTTGATGACCGGGCGCGTCGTCGAACCTGGAAAATTTGCCAATTGGATCGCGCCACCGCTTCGGGGGATCAACAGCAAGCCATTGGATTTTGAGTATGTGAGGTTTAATTGAAGAGCTGACTGCTCACAGCCGACAGAAAGAAAAGATCAGAAGAAAGAGAAGAGCAAAGATAACGCAGAGGCGCAAAGTACACAGGGGTTCGCGGAGAGCGCGCGACAAGGAGACGAGTGCAGCCTATCATCGACATTCACATTCACATCATGCCGTATCACATGATGAAGCCATCCGCGATGGACTTGATGAAGCGTGGGCGGAAAGATTATGCGGATGTCATGCGGTATTGCGATGATCCGAAGGCGTTTCTCGCGCACTTGGATAGCCTTGGAGTTGAACGAGCGGGGTTGATCAATTACGTTGCGCCGAAAATCATCGGCTTTACGCCTGAGGTGAATGACTGGAGCGCTAAATACTGCAGCGCCGCGCCAGATCGCTTGATTGCATTTGGCGGCGTGGCTCCGGGGACAGTTCCCGATGCGGGCGCCGAAGTGGATCGCATGGCGAAGATCGGAATTCGCGCGATCAAATTGCATCCATCTCACCAGGTGCTTACGCCGAATTCGTACATGCACGGAAACACCGATTTGGCGGCGATTTACGGGCGAGCGCAGGCAAACGGAATGCCGGTGATGATTCATACGGGGACCTCGATTTTTCCGGGTGCGAGAAATTTACATGCGCAGCCGATGTTGTGCGACGACGTAAGCATCGATTATCCGAATCTAGTAGTGATTCTGGCGCACGGCGGGAGGCCGCTGTGGATGAACGAGGCATTTTTTCTGGTGCGACGGCACAAGAATATGTACATGGATATTTCGGGGATTCCTCCGCAGAAATTGATGGAATATTTTCCGCGAATCGAGGATATCGCGGACAAAGTTTTGTGGGGCACGGATTGGCCGGGACCTGGCGTGCCGGAAATCAAGGGCAACATCGAGAAGTTCCATGCGCTGCCGATTGGAGCCGAGGCAAAGCGCAAGATTTTGTATGACAATGCAGCGCGTTTGTTTCCGCGGTGAGAGCTAGCGAGTTGTTTCATCCCTAGTTCGTGACTTTACGAAGACATCTCACTGTCTCATTGGCAGCTAAAACTCCACATGCAATCGCAGCGTGGGCACCAGCACAGGTCCCCGGTCGCGGTTATACCCGGGATTGTTGATGTGCTGCAACCCAACGGAAGGGTAAATGCCGCGCCAGGCGTGTAGAGTGTAATAAGTTTCGACGATATTTTCCCGGCCATAGTTTAGGCGGCCATCACCCAGCAAGAAACCTATTCCGCCGAGGGCCAGATATTCTGCGTGGTCGTGCGAGATTCCGTTCGACACGAAAACGACACCGGCACGATCCCATTTGCGGTGCCACAGCGAGCCTTTGATGGCCGCGCCAATCTGATCCGTTTGATCCACTTCTGTGTAGGCGTAGGACTCGTGCTGCCCTTCGTTCCACCCCCACCTTCCGAATAGGCCCAGCCAGTCGTTTAAAGGCTGCTCGAAATTGCCGCTGAAGCCGTACTTGATCGTGGTTTGAAGTGGGTGGTCGGTGATGTCCGGTTCAAGCGTGAGGCCCGCAAGAAAATTATTGATGGCCTGCTGGTAGACACCCATGTTCGCGTGATTCACATAGGAGAGCAGGCGGAGTATTCCCGTTTGGCCCCGTATGGTCTTCCTGTGGAATTCGAATTCGACATTTTCCGCCCGGGCGAGGGCCAAGTTTGCTTCCAGATTAATTCCGTTGGCTACTTTGGGCATCAGCACTTCCGCAAACCGTACTGTTCCCCAATGGTCGTGATATTCAAACATCGCGCCGTAGGTGTATCCGCGAGTGTCCGCCGCATAGTCATAAGTTCCGGCATTGTCGACGGTCCAATTCATGAACTGAAAATTGGAGTCGCTTCCCAAGGAATTAACGTCGAAAAAATCGGCCAAGCTGAATTTGCCAAAGCGCACCTCAATGCGGCGCTCGGGGAGTTCGCGAAAAAGAGAAAAGGGAGTCTGGTCCGCTGGCTGTTTTGCGCGCCCCAGCGGAATGATCTGATGAATCATCAGCCGCGCAATGTAGGGCGCGTGGCTCAGCGAGGGATTGCGCACGACGTCAAGGTTCGTAAATCCCGCAAGTCCGAGTGCTTCGCCAATCCCATGGCCGCCCGTTTCTTGAACGTCACAGAGCAGTTCTGTTGTCGCGCTAAGTCGCAGCCCAGTGTAAAACGTAAACACATGCGAGGTGGCTTCCTGGGCCTCGGGGCTCAGACTGTGGGGACCTTGATACGGCGAAGTGAACGTCGGGTGCCACTGCGAAATAATATTCGCTTGCCCCGACAGCCAGAGCCGGCTCCACTCCTGATGCGGAAACATGATCGGGAGAGGGTCGGCAGTTGGCGAAGCTGTGGCGCTATCTGGCGAATCCTGCTCAGACAGGACTAAATCTTGCGCGACCGCGGCCGGCGCGGCAAACGCAAAAACCATAAGCCAGCTGCAGGCAAGAACGGCTAATTGTGGGGCGAATCGTCGCATCTTTAAATCCTTGGTGTCGGCTTCTGCCGGTGGCGGCTCGGCTCGGGCAACAAATACCGCAGAATAAAAGGCCGTCCATTACGGGCAGATGAACGCCGTGCGCGGGATGAAGCCGAAATGAATCTGTTGAAGTGCGCTGAGGCATTGCACTACTGTGCATAAGGGCCATTGCAGCGTGGGCCGGAACCTTGATACCATACCCCCATAGGGTATACAAGCAAAATGTCGCACACTGCACGCGAAAAGATAGACCTCGTCACGCGCACCAAGAAAGTCATCGGCCAGCTCGAGAGTGTGCTTCGCGCACTTAACGAAGACGAGCCATGTGCCGAAGCGCTGCAACGGCTGGCCGCAGCTCGCGGTGCGATCAATAGCCTCATGGGCGAGCTGATGGAAGATCACATCCGAAACCACATGCCGCGAAACTCGAAATCTTCGGAAGAGGCCGCTGACGATGTCATTCAAATCGTGCGAACTTATCTGAAGTAACGCAAAAGTCAGTCGCATTTGTGTCCGTTTTTCTGTATCTTCCGTGCATCCAAGTCTTGAGGAACCGAATCGAAAAATCGGGGGATTACTCGGTGACACGACTTTCGCTGACAAGATTGTTCGCAAGCTTGCTATTTGCAGCCATTCTCTACGTTCCCGCCTCGAAGGCCCAGGCCGGCCCAGTGGATGGCGGGCATGATCTGCAAATATGGACCGGCGGCGGCCATGGACTGAATGGGAGTACCGCGACCACCGGAGTCTGGAACGTGGGTTTACGATATGGCTGGATTTTGACCGGACCGGTCGGCCCAGGCTTTTTGCGCGGCCAATTCGAATTCGCGGTGGATGTAGTCCCCGTCTTCTTGGTGATCCAGAAATTTGACAATGCCTATGGCTTCGGGCTGAATCCCTTCGCGCTGAAATGGAATTTTACAAAGCCTCGAAAGATTGTTCCCTATTTCGAACTCGGAGGCGGCACACTTTTCACGAATGACAATGTGCCTGCCGGCACTTCGCGGATAAATTTCACCACGAGCGGCGCGCTGGGGCTGCACTTTCTGCGCAGCAAATATAATTTCAACGCGGAGCTTCGCTTCATGCATATCTCGAACGCCTCGCTTGCCAACCTGAACCCTGGGATAAATACGCTGCAAATGCGGATAGGCTTCGGGCGATTCACCCATCCGAACTAGCGTTTACTCGCACCGGGCGGTATGCTGTACCTCGTCCAGCCTCATTAAACGTCGTAATCCTTGGGAAGCTACAATCCTTCTTGGAATAGATCCGAATAAACGCAGGTATAAAGCTGAGGGGTAAACCATGACCATGAAAATGACGAAAATTGCGGTTGGAGTGCTGCTATTGGCAGGATTGGGTTTGGGCCTGGGGATCCGCGGATTGCGCGCGGATGGCAAGGCGCCTGCCGTTGGGACGCCTGCGCCGGACTTTACACTGAATTCACAAGAGTCCAAGCCGGTTAGCCTGCATGATTTCAAGGGTAAGTGGGTGGTGCTCTATTTCTACCCGAAAGATTTTACGAGCGGCTGCACCGTGGAAGCCCACAACTTCCAGCGCGACCTGGCGCAATACGAGCAGAAGCATGCTGTGATTGTCGGTGTCAGCGTGCAGGATGAGGATTCCCACCAGAAGTTCTGCACCAAAGAAGGGCTGAGCTTCAAGTTGCTCGCGGACACCAATACCGAAGTTTCCACGGAATACGACTCAGTGATGAATTTTGGCGTCGCCAAGGTTTCCGCGCGCCACACATTCCTGATCGATCCAGACGGCGTTGTGCGCAAGGTCTATCTCGACGTCAAACCCCAGCAGCACAGCGAGGAAGTCCTGGCTGCGCTTACGGAGCTGCAGGGCGGCGCGGCTAAGTAAGCCCCAGGTTCAAATCGCTTACCGTTTATAGCTTAACTTTTGGCGAGCATATTTCTCGCCTAGCAGTCTAGCGATTTGGCAATACCTTGAGACCGGGTACGCTTACTAGCCTCTCGTCGGCCGTGACAAGCGTCAAGTCATAAACCTTAGCAGTTGCAACCAAGAACCGGTCCGCCGGGTCGCGATGTCCAAGCATTGTATAGCGTAACTCGTGGGCCACTTCCCAGGTTATCGTCGCCTCGTGTAAATGAAGGTCTGCGACAGACTCGTCCGCCCAGGTTCGGAAATCCTGCTTCAAGTCGATCCTTCTCTTCTCGAGCAAGACGGTCACTTCCCAGATGCTCACCGGAGAAAGCCATAGCTGGTTTTCGAGGTCGGCGAGTTCCCGCGTGATTTCGGAGGAAAGCTTCTCGGGGGAGGTGTCATTCCATATCCAAATATGAGTATCAAGTAGCAGGTTCATTTCTCATTTTTGCTTTCGTCCGGTTCCGGATCACGTGCGGCTTCCCAATCGGCCTCGTCCCCAATCGGGCCAACGATGTCCCCAAGAATCACCATCGACCCGATGCGCCGTCCGAAGCGACGGGGGGACTGCGCCGAGGCTGGCGGCATGATCTCCGCGATAACCTGGCCAAAGCGCGTTACGCGTATTGGCTGTCCTGTCTTCCGCACGCGCTCAAGAACCGCTAGACAAGTCGCCTTGAATTTCGAAATAGCTATTTCTTCCATGGATCTAAACTCCTGATCCATTGTATTGACTCTATTGACCATAGTCAAATCAAAGTCTGACTATGGTCATTCCATTTACTCCAACCTAAACGCTATCGCCCTTCCGCCGTCTATAGCTGTAGACTTCGTGCAAACAGCGCAATTTCAGCTTCGGAGGCGGTCGAAAATCATGGTCAGCCGTTCACGTACGGTCGGCAAGTTCGTACTAATAGCCCTCGCTCTCTCGGGAATGTGCTTCGCAGTCCGCGCTACCAGCACCGAACAGACACCATTCGCCGACGTCGAAATTCCCAAGACGCCTGCCGGCGAGCAATTCTCAGCTTGGCTTGCCGCCTTCAATAGCGGCGACAGGGCCGAGCTCGAAAAGTTCCGCAGCCACTTCGACAAGCCGGATGAACACAAAGTCGAGGGCATGTTGGGCTTCCGCCAGCAGACCGGGGGATTTGAACTCAGGAAAATTGAAGAATCGAGCGCAACGAAACTCACCGGGCTGGTGCAAGAACGCGATTCAGACCAATTCGCTAAATTCACCCTGGAGGTGGAGGCCGCAGCGCCATACCACGTCACGCATCTCGACATACGGGCCATTGGACGTCCTCCTGGATTCGTACTCCCGCGCTCAAACCAGAGCGAGTTGATCACGGCCCTGCGCGCAAAGCTAGAAAAGGATTCCGCGGCCGGCAAGTTCTCGGGCGCCGTGCTCTTGGCCAAAGACGGTAAACCGATCTTCACTGGCGCATATGGCATGGCCGATCGCGAAAAGAAAATCCCCAATACGCTCAACACTAAATTTCGCATCGGCTCGATGAACAAAATGTTCACCGCCGTCTCGATTCTTCAGCTTGTGCAAGCCGGAAAAATCTCGCTCAGCGATCCTGTAGGCAAATACCTCACCGACTATCCCAACAAGGATATCGCCACTAAAGTCACCATCCAGCAGCTGCTGACTCACACCGGCGGCACGGGAGATTTTTTCGGCCCAGAGTTCGACGCGCATCGCCTGGAACTAAAGACGCTGCAGGACTACATAAAACTCTATGGCGAGCGCGCACCGGAATTTGAACCGGGCAGCCGCTGGGAGTACAGCAATTATGGATTTTTGATGCTCGGCGTGATCGTCGAACGCGTCAGCGGAAAGAGCTATTACGATTACGTGAGCGAAAACATCTATAAGCCGGCAGGAATGGCATCCACTGGCTCTCTTCCCGAAGACCAAAACGTTCCGGACCGCTCCATTGGCTACACGCAAGGCTTTGGCAACAAGCTTCAGCCCAACACGGATACGCTCCCGTATCGCGGAACCTCCGCCGGTGGCGGATATTGCACCGTCGAGGACTTTCTCCGTTTCGCCAACGCTCTCACCAATCATAAATTGTTGAACGAACAGAACACCGAGCTGCTCACCACCGGGAAAGTCAATACGCCCCGAGGCGATAAGTACGCATTCGGTTTTATGGACACCGGCGCGGGCACAGCTACGCGGCACTTTGGCCACGGCGGCGGCGCCCCAGGAATGAACGGGGACCTCCAAATTTTTCCGGAGAGCGGCTACGTAGTCGTTGTGCTATCGAATCTTGATCCACCGGCGGCCAGCCGCATCTCGGATTTCGTCGTGAACCGCCTGCCTACTAACTAGAGCTGCGTAATCAGCACGTCCTCCATGAGATGGCCTTTGCTCGCATCAGTCCAGGCCTTCGTTCCCGTCAGGCCTGTTTTGACGGGAAGGACAGTTTCTTCATCCAGCCAGAATAAATTGGCGCCAACGCCGTCTAAGAAGGATAACGGGGCGTAATCCTTTGGATGAGGGGAATTTGGATTCTTGATTTGACCCGACCGGGATTCTGTACATAATCCATCCTAACTATCACAGATAGCGTCTCGTAGTCGGACGCAGGTGCCGATTTGGAGGGAAAGCCGATCAATTCCCGATTTACTTGTCCAATGCAGTCTGCTCGATCTATGAATTGGGGGGAGGCGCAATGAAACACCGCATCTTGTTTATATTTGCCTTAGCTTTCTTTCTACCGGCAATCCTGTACGCACAAATCGCCGTTACCGGAAAAATCACGGGGGTTGTGACTGATTCCTCGGGTGGGGCGGTTGCCAACGCTACGGTAACCGTTAAGAGCACGGCTCTTATGTCGCCCCGCACGATTGGCACAAGCACCGACGGCGCCTATCTATTTGACCTACTACCTCCCGGCACCTATGACGTGACCGTCACGGCGTCCGGCTTCCGCACCGTCACTCAAACTGGTGTCGTCCTCACTGCGGGGTTTACCGCGACTGTGAACCCTAAGCTGCAAGTCGGGGAAGTTACCCAGACAGTCCAAGTGCAAGGCGAGACTGTGGTGGACCTGCAAAACGTCCAGACCTCGACGACCTTCGACCAAACGCTGCTACAGGATATTCCGAGCGGCCGCGACCCCTGGTCCACAGTTGCCCAGATGCCTGGAGTTACCTCCAGCACGTTTGATGTGGCAGGCGACAATAGCTATCAACAGTCTGCTATGCAAATACACGGAAGTACTCAAGCGGAGCAGATCTACAGCTATAACGGTTTGGACCTGAACTGGCCCGGTTCGAGTGGCGGCTATACGCAGTTCTATACCAATCATGACTCCTTCGATGAATTTCAAGTGGTTGCGGACAACGCACCTGCTTCCGTCCCCATCGGCGGGATCTACATGAACATGGTCACCAAATCTGGTTCAAACGAGCTGCATGGCCAGGCTGCCGCTTACTACTTAACTGCCGCCACCCAAGCCGGTGTAAAGGAGCCCCTGTTCCAGGGAGATCCAGTGCCGACGGGCTCACCTTTCGACATGACGCTGGACACTTCTGCAAGTCTCGGCGGCCCGGTCATAAAAAACAAATGGTGGTTGTTCGGCTCTTATCGCCGTTATGACCTGCGGCAGCGCATTCTCGCAGTGACCGACCAGGCCGGCAATCCTGTCGTGGACGTCAATCACCAGACCAACACCGACCTGCGCAGCGACTGGCAGATCAATGCAAAGAACAAATTCAGCTTCATCTGGCTGTACAACGAGCAGAATCGCTTCTTCCGCCGAGATACGGCCTATCAGTTTGTTACTCAGGACGCCAGTTGGAAACAGATCGAACCAGCCTATATCTTGCAAGGTCTGTGGACTAGCCAGATCACGAATAACTTCTTGCTCGATTTTCGAGTCGGCTGGAACAAAATCGTCTTCCCCCTTAGCTATCAAGCCAACTCGACCGGTCTTAACCTGCAGGATATTGGGTACTCCACTGAGAGTGGCGCAGCACCCTACGAATTTCAAAACCCGGCCTGGGTGCTCAAATGGTCCGCTAGCGGCTCGTGGTACAAAGGAAATTGGCATGGCACTCACAATTTTCAATTTGGCTTCGAATGGGGGAAGAACTACAACTCTTACATCTACAATGTGAACCAAGGGATCAACGCGATCTTCAACAGCAACCCTTCGACACAGCCAGTCTTCTCGCAGCCTTTCCAAGTTGTGGCTTACAACACTCCGACGACGCAGAAGAACTATTTTCGCGATACCAGCTTCTTCTTTCAGGACACTTGGACGATTAAACGCCGCCTCACGCTGAACCTGGGGATGCGCTACGATCGCTTCACCACCTACTATCCCCAGCAAACAACGGACGCGAACCTTACGTTTCCTCAACTCTTCCAGGCCGATCACACCTTCCCTGCCTCGGGCAACCTGGTGGACTGGAACAATGTCTCGCCGCGCATCGGAGTGGCATGGGATCCCACCGGCAAAGGTGATTCCGTGGTTCGTTTCGGCTACGGCATCTACTACATCATGCAGGGCACCGGGCTCGCGGAGACCTCCAATCCGAATGGCTTAATAGCGCTAACGTTCCCATGGATTGACACCAACGGAGACAAAATCCCGCAGCTCAACGAATGGCTTCCTGCCGGCGCGACTCCCGTTGCATCCTCGGGCGGGGCACAGATCAACAGAAACATGAGCCGCCCATATTCTGAGGAAATCAGCGTGGGATACGAAAAGCAGTTGTGGCGGGACCTCCGTGTCGGGGCCACGTACTACTACCGCACCAAGAAAAACCTCTTCGGGACTGAAAACGCCGCAGTTCAGCAATCCGACTACGTGCCGATCACCACGCTGAACGGCAGCCCGATCATCAATCCCATCACCAACCAGCCGATGACTCTCTTTAGTTTTCAGCCCGCTGACCCGAATAAATATGGAGCTTTCAATAACTTAGTGACAAACATTTCGCAGCTCGACACTAACTCGTATAACGCGGTCGAGTTTACAGCCGTCAAACGCTTGACCAACAAGTGGCAAATCCTCGGCGGCTTCACGATCCAGAGCCAGAAGGGCACGTACGGACGCGGCTTCTCTGACGAAGCCACCGCTGACAATTTCAATGATCCCAACGACGGCATCAACAGGCAAAACAACTACCTGAATCTCGACTCCACGTACGTTTTCAAAGTCGATAGCACCTACGAACTGCCTTGGAAATTCGGTACCAGCGTCAACTTCCAGCATTACACCGGCTTCCCAATCCAGCCGACCGAAACCTTCAACATACCGGACGGACAGGGTGTCAACATCGCAGAGAACGTCATCTTGCAGCCTGCGGGAATCCAGCGCCTGCCCAGCGTCAACCAGCTCAACTTGCGCATTTCCCGCGAGTTTGTCTTCAATGAACGCTGGCATCTCACACCGATCGTCGATTTCTTCAACCTAACGAACTCCCAAACAACCATCTCGGAGGTCACTCAGTACACTCCTCCGACTGGGGGCTTTTTTCTTAAGCCGTCGCTCGCTATCAACCCGTTCGTGACTCGCTTCGGCTTGCGTTTTACCTTTTAGCGAGAACCGCGTTCACCGCCGAATGAGTCGATCGTTCTTTCCAACTCGGCGAGTGGAGTGATACTTTCACTCAACCCGCCAGTCTGGTTTCAGGGTTTTAAATTTCTTTGTCCGCTCTTCAGGGGGCGCAATGCGTAATCGGATTCACACAGTCAACATCGCACTGATTCTGCTGGCGAGCGCGAGCGGCGCGGTTGCACAAACCGCCGCTCAAAAGCCGAAGCTCACAATCGAACAGTTGATCGACATCAAGCATCCGTCGGAACCGATCTGGTCACCTGATGGCAAGCTCGTGGCGTTTGTCTGGGACCGCGCGGGCGTGGCCAATCTTTACATCGCTAATGCCGACGGCGGCGGCTCGCCGAAGCCGCTCACTTCGTTCACGCAGGGCCAAGTCGAAGGCGCGTTTTGGAGTGAAGACGGCGATCTTGTCTACTTTCCGCATGACGGCGATCTCTGGCAGGTCGCGGCATCTGGCGGCGCTCCCAAGCCCGCGTGGAGCAAACCTGATCCGGGCAGCGGATACGTCCTCTCGCCCGATGGCAAGCGTGTAGCCTTTGTCCGCACCAACGGCGCAGCAAAAGAAGGCGCACCGCGCTCAAGCGATCTGATCATTCGCTGGCTCACCGATGGCACCGAAGCAACCACCGCGCATGACGACGTGAGCATCGGCGGCATTCTCTGGTCTCCCGACGGTTTGTCCATCGCTTATGTCGCCGGCTCGAAAATCATTCATCACGATGAATCGCCTTCTTATTCCGGTGCCAAACTCGTTTACCGCGTTTCCGAATATGTCCCTGGCCAAATCTACGCGGTCAAACTCGCGGACGCAAAACCCGTCCCTATCGCCAAACCCGGCGAGTACGGCGGATTGGCCTGGGTCGACAACGCACATCTTGTCTTTGACGGCCAGTCCAAAGACTTCAAAAGCTATTTCATCTATCTCGCCGACGCTGCCACGGGCAACACGAAAACCATCCACGAAATTCACGAAGAAAAATTCTGGAGCATCCCCGACTGGGGCGAAGCAGGCGCGCAGCCGTGGCCCTCTCCCAACGGCAAGTGGATCGCCTTCTTGAGCGATGAAGACGGTTGGGATCATCTCTACGTCATGCCATCATCCGGAGGAGATGCCGTTCAAATCACCAAAGGCAAATTCGAAGCCTGGCGTCCCGCGTGGTCGCACGACAGCACGCGCATCGCGTTCGACGCAAACACCGAGGATGGTCCCGGCGATCGCGTCCTCGGCATCGCAAAAATCGGCGATGATCCTGCGCACGCTGAAGTCACTTACATTCCCTCGACGCCCGGCACAAACATCGAGCCGCGCTGGTCCGAAGGCGACGGCCGCCTCGTCTATCAGCACACCGACACGCAAAATAGCGCTGATCTTTACACCATCGGATCCAACCCAGGCGCGCCGCCTGTGCGCCTCACTGACTCCATGCCCGCCGGCATGGACCGCTCTCAATTCGTCGAGCCGCAATTCGTCCACTTTCCCGGACCGGACGGGCAGCAGGTTCCCGGCTGGCTTTTCGTCCCCAAGAACCTGGATCGCACGAAAAAGCATCCCGCGATCATGTGGATTCACGGCGACGGTGTAAATCAAAACTATGACGGCTGGCATGTCCAGCGCAATTACGCCGTCTACTACAGCATCCACCAATATTTTCTTCAGAAGGGTTACGTCGTCTTTGCTCCCGATTATCGCGGCAGCATTGGCTACGGCCGCGATTGGCGCACTGGTGTTTACATGGACGTCGGCGGCAAGGATGCCAAGGACGCGTGGATGGGCGCGAACTACCTTAAAACACTTCCCTACGTGGATGCAGACCGCATCGGCGTGTGGGGTCTAAGCTACGGCGGATTCTTTACGCTTATCGCCATGACCGATCAGCCCAAACTATTCCGCGCAGGCGTGGATGTCGCCGGCGTCGTCGACTACGCGATGTATTACTCCGATCCCTACCACGGCGATTGGACCGCGAGCCGCATTGGCACTCCCGAACAGAATCCGCAAGTCTATGCCAACGCTTCGCCGCTATCGCACATTGATCGCCTCGAGAGGCCCCTACTCATACTCCATGGCACCGCCGACGTAAATGTTCCTTTCCTCGAATCCGTATGGCTAATGGACGAAGCCTTGAAGAAACACAAGGGCGATCTAATTTCCTTCATGATCTATCCCGGCGAGTTTCACTACTTCACGCGAGAGCACGTCCTGCTCGACGCCTGGCACCGCGTCGACGATTTTTTCGACGCCAACTTGCGCCCCCCCGCCGCAACTAAACCGAAACCGAGGTGACTTCGAACCTTCTTTGAAAGCCTGAGGGACAGAGCGGCTTATGCTCCACGCTCTTTAATGGCTGGGTTCAAGAACTAATTTTTGGACGCGCCAATTCAGGATTTCTGCTACATAGAGTTCGTTTTCGGATGGGCAAGCGATTTCGTGGATCCATCCGAATTGGCCGAGCTGTTTCCCTGCTTTGCCAAACATCCCAAGCACTTTCCCGTCAAGACTAAGTTTGTAAATGCGTCCTGGAAATGCGTCGGAAGTGTATAGCACTTGCTTCGGACCGGGCGTAATGCAAACCGTCCACGGCGCACCCGGCGACATTGTGCCCGTTGTCCCAGTAGGCTTGTTGCCGATCGCCGCACGCGCATCCGGAGGTGCTGGCAAATCGATGGTCATCTGTCGCAAAAATTTACCGTCTCCATCAAACACCTGGATTCGCCGATTCCCGCGATCCGCCACATAAACATTACCCGCCGCATCCACAGCAATACTGTGCGGCACGTTGAACTGTCCAGGCTGATCGCCTGGCTCGCCCCACGACTTTACCCAATTCCCATCCTTGTCGACCTTTGCCACGCGCGAATTGATGTATCCATCGCTGATGAACGTATCCCCCGCTGCGTTCCAAGCCACATCCGTGACTTGCCGGAACATGCCGTCTACAGGAGGCAATGGCGGCTTGACATGTTTCAACGGGCCGGTTCCTTCATCCGAAGCTTCCTGTTTCCGCCCAAACACCATCACCACTCGTCCCTCAGGGTTGAACTTGATCACCATGTCCGACCCTTTGTCCGTCACCCAGACGTTGTCCTGAGGATCAACCTTCACGGCGTGAGCGAACGACCACGCATAAAGATTGTGTCCAATCTCACGCACAAATTTTCCGTCTGCACTAAACTCCAAAAGTTGTGCACCGCTTGCTGCATACGCCGGACCCGTCGTATTTCCTCGCGAAAAAACAAAAATGTGCCCCTTCGAATTGACCGCTACTCCGACCGCTTCCCCAAGGTAAATGTCTGGCGGCAATTTCAGAAAATCAGGAACGGATGTATACCGAATTTCCGGTGGCTGCTGTCCAAAAATTTGCCCACCTGCGAATGAGAACGATCCGCAAACGAAAACAAGAAGGAAGCGTTTCATTTGAATCACCTCGTCGCGCTGCGCCACGCATCATACGCGTCCACATCGTACGTGCCAATCCGCGAAAAGAGCGAATGGCCGCTATCATCCAAGCTTGCAAAACAATACCTGGTCGGTAGAACCCAGCTGATCGTTCGTCTGCGTTCAGGATGCCGACTTGGATTCCGTTGCGGTGGGTTCGAACTCAAGTGCGGCAGCGGCCGTGTCGTTAGTGGTAGTGACGGGACGCTTCGGCCGCTCGTCGACTTGCAGTTGGAAAATGTCGGGACGGGAATAATGGCCGACGACATCGAAGTCATACTTGCCACGGATGATTTGTCCGAGATCGATTTCCGCAACGAGGATGGCTTCGCCTTCGGTGTTTGGTCCGGCGAGAAAATTTCCGAAAGGATCCACGATGCAGCTGCCCCCGCGGCAAATGACCGCGTCTGGATCGCTGCTGAAGGACGAGTTGTAATCGGCGGGAAAATCGCGGCGTCGCTGGAACTGATTGCAGGAGAGGACGAAACAGCGCCCCTCGATAGCGATATGGCACACGGTGGCGAGCCAGGAGTCACGCGCATCGGCTGTGGGCGCGCAATAAAGCTCGATGCCCTTGGAATACATTGCCGTGCGCATCAGGGGCATGTAGTTCTCCCAACAGATTACTGCGCCGACCTTGCCCAGTGGCGTTTCGAATACGGGCAACGTGGAGCCGTCACCGAAACCCCAGACGAGTCGCTCGGACGCGGTCGGCATCAGCTTCCGGTGTTTGCCGAGGAACGTGCCGTCTGGCCCGAAAAAGAGGACCGTGCAATAGAGAGTGGCCGCGTCGCGTTCGATTACGCCGACGACGAGATAGATGTTGTTGGAACGAGCAGTGCGCGCGAGATGATCGACCGCGGGGCCGGGTACATCGACGCTGCTTTCCCAGTAGCGGCGGAAATCTTCACGGCCGGAATCCGTGCGCGAACCCACGACTGCCCCGAAGTCCAACCCGCGCGGGTAAGCGGAAACAAAGGCTTCGGGGAATAGGACGAGCTGCGCACCCTGCTGCGCAGCTTCGCGGGCCATGGCGGAGAGTTTCTCCAGGGTACGTTCTCGATCAAACACAACAGGTGAGGCTTGCACAACTGCGACTTTGTGACTCACGGTGTTTGGGATCCTTTCCCCATTTTGATGATCTCAGGCGCCCGTTAACGCCGCGTATTGAGCTTTGGTGAGGGGAACGACCGAAAGCCTTCCTTCACGAACAAGTGGTGAGCCCGCGAACAGTTTGTCGGCTTTAACTTGTGCCAATGTCCAAGGTTTCGCGATTGGCTTCCCTGCTTTGATCTTGACGATTGGCACCTTTGGATCGGATGCGTCCACCGAAATCGCGGTGGCCGTTCCGACGGCGCTCTTTCGATTGGCAGTTTCGTAGATGACCAGACGCGCGCCTGCCGGCATTTCTCTCAAGTTTTTCACTCCGGCAGGACTCGTTACGCCGTCCCACACCGTGACTCCATCTTTCTGCAAATCCGCAAACGAGTATTCGGATGGTTCGGTTTTCAACAAATAGTCTGAGGCCATGCGTCTCTCCAAATGAATAATTCTGGGCGCGACCATTCTACCTGTTGAGCTCTCTGGACGCTGCCTTTCATTGCAGCGTACGCACCGCTAGACTCTGTGCTTCCTTCTCCATTCGCGGCCACCCGCGCAAAGTACAGCCCCGGCGGATCAAATCGTCAGACCCCGCTTGCCCGTGCAGCATAGTTCTGGCACGATGCAAGGAACATAGCACTGCACTCGGATGCCAAGGATCCTCGGAGGAAAAATGGCTGGATTTTGCAGGAATTGTGGCAGACCGTTGGCGGATGGACAGGCTTTCTGTGACGGTTGCGGCACGCCCGCTTCTGGTCCTCCAGTTCGTTCCTCAGCGGCGCCCCCGCCGCCCGCTTCCAGTGCGCCGCCTGTGCAGCGCCCTTCCGCCGCTCCTCAACCGACACCGTCGGCACCTGCTCCCGCGTCGCAAGCAACCGCGGCTCCTCCTGCTAAATCGGGCAATACTCTTGTCAAAGTTCTCCTGATCTTCCTAGTTGTGATTTTTATCTTCGGTGCCATCGGAGTTGCAGGTATCTGGTATGTCGCACACCGCGTAAAGCAAGGAATACACGACGTCGGACTAGACGATATCTCTAACGCGTCAAGTGCAACTCGCGGGCCGGCAGTTGGCGGCCGGAATCCCTGCAGCCTGCTCTCAAAAGAAGACGTGGCCCTAGCCGTGAAGATGGACGTTGTCCGCTCAGAACGGTCCGAAGGAAGCGACGCAGGCTGCGAGTACAGCGTCATGGGGAATTATGTGGATCTCATCGCCAAACATGCTTCCCTGCTGCATAAAGAAGCAACTAATGAATCTCAAAGGCAGATGATGGAGACTTTTGCAAAGGCCGTTGGCCACAGCAATGATTCCCAACAGAGCGCCCCGAGACATCCCGGTGAATCACCAGTGTTTATATTTTCAGTCGACAATAACAGTGCAAATGCTCAGATGAGCTTGACCCGCGCAACATTTGGCCGCATGGGCCCGGCGTTTACCCCGATTCCGTCTCTAGGGGACGACGCTTTCGATGTCGCAAATGGAATGATCATGGTTCGCAAGGGCGACACGATCGTTCGCATAATTTATATGATGTGTCCTTGCACGACGGAAGATGTCGTGCCACTAGCCAAAAAAATCGTCGGCAACATGTAGTTCGCTGTCCTGATCGGAACAACAAACACATCGGCCGCAAATCTACGGAGCTTTCGCAGCCACAACACCGATGTCGGCGATGTTGTCTCCCTTTTTCAACGAAGGAACTGCGTTCACATGAAGAATGACGCCGGCGGCCGGGGCGCGCGCTTCTAGAATGACTTTGCCGAAATAATCCGTCACATAGCCGATCTTCATGCCCTCTTGAACGTACGTCCCGCGCTTGACCAGCGGATACCAAATCCCCGGGCCGTCGGAAATAACGTCAACGACTTTGCCCAGCCAGACCGGGTTTTCGACAAAGTGCGGCTCGCCGGGAATCATTTTCAGATAACGCATCGTGCTGAGCGTTCCGTTTACCAGCAGCGCCACGTCATCCGTTTCCACCGTTCCCGCGTGTCCCGCTTCCACAACTATGGAAGGCTTGCCGCGCACCGAGGCGGTGTTGTCCAAATAGCGAGTTGCAGTCGGATCGGTGGGACGCTCGCTCCAGATAATAATGTGATCCAATCCGAACGCGAGCACCATCTGCTTTGATACGCGGTCTTGCGCTTCCTTGCCCACCGCTCCCCAGTACGCGTACGGGCGCAGGCTTTCATCCAAATCGCCACCGTGATAGTCGATCAAATAGTCGCAGCGGTCCACGACTTCCTTGGTGATCATGAACAAAGCACGATCCGTTTGGGTGCCATCCATTTTCCCAGGATAAAACCGGTTCATGCTTTTATTGTCGATGGGATTCACATGTGGAACTTTTTGTTCGAACGAAAGTACATTCACGAGTGGGACGAGGATGACTGTGCCGGAGAGTTGCGCTGGATCCAGCTCACCAATCAATTTTTCGACGGCGATGATCGAGACGTATTCCGTGCCATGCGCGCCCGTAACAAGCGCGAGAACAGGCCCCGGTTTCGCTCCATTCACCACCACTACAGGAATGTTTGTGCCCGCATCGGTACCCGCGGGCACTTCGATATAGCCATTCGCCTTTTGCCCCACCGCCGCCGTGGCCGTGCCCACGGTAAATGACGCGCGCTGACCGAAAGTTAAAATAGGAAGCGCCAATAGCATGGCGGCCGGGGCGAGCGAAAATCGAAATGTGCGAAACATGGAACCTCCTCGAAGCGAGTGAGCATAACGCGCGTGAAGAGGATCGGCAACTGCATTGCTAAATGGCGTTTGCTGACGAACAGAACAAAACGCCGCGCGGCTGAACAGAACCAGTGATAAGATTTCGGTCGCTGGCAAATTTTAGGCGCGGGGGTCTCGCATGATTCTCGACCGAAGAAAGTTTTTGAAAACAGCGGTAGTAACAGGCGCGGCGGCGGCCTTCGGGGGTGCGGCCGCGTTCGATTTGGCCGCGGACACGCAAACCCCAGGCTCCTTCGATTTTGTATTCTTCACCGATACGCATATCGAGCCGGAACTCGATGCGGCGCACGGCTGCGACCTGTGCTTCAAGAAAATCGCAGCGCTAAAACCGGAGTTCGCCATCATGGGCGGCGACCACGTCTATGACGCGACGTCTGTCGGCGCCGATCGCGCCAACACGGTCTTTGATCTTTACAAAAAAACTGAACAATCGCTCCAAATGCCCGTGCACCATGCCATCGGGAATCACGATCCCTTCGGCATCATCGAAAAGAGTGGTGTGCCTACGAGCGATCCCGCATACGCCAAGAAAATGTATGAAGACCGCATCGGCAAAACGTACTATTCGTTCGATCACAAGGGCTATCACTTCATCGTTCTCGATTCGATCCAGCCAACCGAGGACCGCTTGTGGGAAGCGCGCATCGACGACAAACAAATGATTTGGCTCGCCGCCGATCTCCAAAACACTCCCGCTACCACCCCCGTCATCGGTGTCGTTCACGTTCCCCTCGTATCCGCCTTCTCCACCTTCGGTGCTGATCCTACTCGCCCCCCAGCCAAATACAGCACGCTCACCGTAGCCAACACGCCACAAGTATTGAAAACGTTCGAAGGCCACAACCTCATCGCCGTCCTCCAGGGCCACCTGCACGTCAACGAATCCGTCGAATACAAAAACACAAAATTCATCACCGGCGGCGCCGTCTGCGGCAACTGGTGGCACGGCTCGCACATGGGCTTCCCTGAAGGTTTCACGGTCGTCAGTTTGCATGAAGGCAAACTCACCTCGCGCTACGAAACATCGGGCTTTCAAAGCGTGGATGTCAGAGAAAAATTCTAAACACGCGGCTCCCAATTGTAGCTGTTCCGGAACGTTGCATCTAGAGCAAGCCCTTCCGAGGATTATTCTTTCTGGACCCTAAGCCGCGATAAACTGTTCCCAGATGTCGCACTCGTAGTGCTGGTTTGGCTCCTCCCTCCGTCAGACCTCCCTCTTGGCATATACGCTCGGAAAGTGATGCCCAGCTATGCCCGAAGAACGCCAAAAAACCGGAAACTGCGCTGTTGCCGCGCCGTCTGCAACGCAGCGCGCTCACCCTCGTTATCAATTTACGGCGACGGCGGAGGCCCTCGATTCGCAACACCGCTTGCGAATGAGCGCCCGCACGAGCGATTTGGGCAAAGGTGGTTGCTATCTGGATACTTTCAGCCCTTTCCCCATGAAAACAGGAGTGAAGCTGCGCATCACGAAAGAAAAGGTCTGCTTCGAAGCCGAAGCAACCGTCGTGTACTCAAAAATGGGAATGGGCATGGGTCTGGCGTTCACCTTCATTGACCCACAGCAAATGAGTGTCTTGGAAAAATGGCTCGGCGAATTGAGCGGCTCGGCGCCGTGCGAGTTGTCTGTGATCCAAGAGCACCCAACGGCTCCGGCCAATGGCGGTTCTGCAAAAGAACCTGGCTACGTCTTGAACGATCTTATCGTCGCTTTAATGCGCAAAGGCACGCTGAGCGAGGAAGAAGGCCGGACCATGCTCTTGCGCCTTGTGCATCACGATTTCCGGCCCTAATTACTCCTCGATCGTAGTCTTGGACACCAGCCGTTTGTGTAGCACGAATTTGAGACGCTACTCTTTCAGACTTGAATCACTCTTCTGGGCTTTCTTCCGCTCTGCCTCCTGCCGCTTTCACTGCCGGAGCCGTTTGTGGCGCAGGTGTAGCCGGTGTTGCGTCGCCTTTCACATAATGCGCATACCAGGCGAGGTAGCGCTCGAGCCGGTCCTTGATATGCGACGGCACCGTGAAACCGTGATATTCGCCCGGATACACGACGAGTTCGGTAGTGCGCCCAAGCGCCTTCATGGCCTGATACATCTGCTCGCTTCCAAGGATCGGCACGTTCGAATCGATTTCGCCGCCCATGAAAAGTGTCGGCGTCGTGATGTTCTTGACCCGGTAGAAAGGCGAAATTTTGTCCCAGAGAGCTTGATGTTCCCACGGGAAGCCGAGTTCTGTTTCGTAATCGCGCTGGTAATGGTCGTGCCCATAAAAGCTGGTGATTAGCGCGACGCCCGCGCCGGAGATGGCGGCCTTGAACTGCGTGGTCTGGCCAATGATGAAGTCCGTGGAAATGCCGCCATAGGACCAGCCGCCGACGCCTAGCTTTTCGGGATCGGAAATGCCTTGAGCAATGGCATAGTCCACCATCGCCATGTCGTCCTGAAAGTCTTTGTTGCCCCAGTCCGCGTAAATGGCCGCGCAGAATTTCTCGCCGTAGCCGGAAGAGCCACGCGGATTAGGCAGGAGAACGGCGTACCCGTTCGCGGCATAGAGCTGCCCGAGATGATAAAAGGATGCCTCATATTCGCCCACCGGACCGCCATGAGGATTCAGCAGCGTGGGAACCTTTTTCGTTGCGTCGAAATCAACCGGCTTGTAAAGATATCCAGCGACGGCGGTTCCATCCTTACTCTTGAAATGCACATATTCGACCTTGGCCAGGCGTAATTGAGAGATGAGCGCATCATTGGTCTTGGTCAAACGAGTGAGATCGCTGCCATTCTGTAGAAAAATCTCGTCAGGGCGATCGGTTGTGCCGATTTGCGCCGCAATAGCTCCATCCTTGCCGAGAGAGTAAGACGAAACTGTGACGCGCCCGCCGATTGGCCGAGCGATTTCTCCGCCACCGACGGCGATTCGACAGAGATTCTGCGTCCCGTCATCCACCGCAATGAAATAGATGAAGCTGCCATCAGCGGAAAAACGCGGTCGGCGCACGTTGCGGTCAAATGACGTCGTGAGCACTTTTGCCTCACCACCGCTCGAAGGAGCGATCGCGAGATGTTGCGTCGCGTACCAGAAGAGGTGCGGGTCCAGCATCGTAACGTACGTGATCCATTTTCCGTCGGGAGACCATGCGGGTTGGCTATCAGCTCCGGGATTCGTAGTGATTTGCGTAAGATGTGCGCCTTTGTCGGTGTTGTCTGCAGCAACGACCCAGATATTGGTATCGCGCGAAGCGTCGGGATCGGGCATCGTACGGTTACTGGTGAAAGCCAGTTGCTTGCCGTCCGGTGACCACACCGGTTGTTCGTCATCGAAATTGCCCGAAGTGATTTGCGTTACCGATTTCTTCTCAACGTTGAAAACGTAAAGGTGACTGCGCCGATTGTCGAGATATCCGATTGTGTCTTCCTTGAACTGAAGCCGGTCAATCACGTACGGAGGCTGCGTTTTCGGCTTTGCCGGAGCCGGCTTGTCTTTATCTTTTTCCGCCTCCGCATCTTCCGGTTTGGGATCTTGAAGGACCAAAACGAGGCGCGTGCTATCCGGGGACCACTCAAAGTCGCCGACACCTTGCGAGATCTCCGTAAGCCGAACAGCTTCCCCGCCGACTCGATTAAGGACCCAGACCTGGCTCTTTCCGTTATTGCGGGAGGAAGTGAAAGCCAGATATTTGCCGTCAGGACTCCACCGCGGATGGCCCGAAGAAATACCTTCGGCGGTCATAGGGAGCGGATCGCCGCCATGAGCCGAGACCATCCAAATCCGCGTTTCGTTCTTATCTTCTTTGAGCATTTTTGTGCGCACAGTGTATGCGACCCACAAGCCGTCCGGGCTCAACTCGGGCTGGCCGACATCGCGAATCTGGAAGTAATCATCAATCGTGATATTGCGCGTAGTGGCGGGAGTGCGAGGCTGCTGCGGAGCCGAGTCCGCAATTCGTGCGCAGAACGAGAGCGCTAAGACGAATAGAGTAAAGGCGAAGCGATGAATCATTTTCATGCCGAAATTCCTCCGACTGGAATTCTGGGATAAACCTGGCGAAGTGTAGCAGAGGCGCAGAGAATGTAGCAAAATTGAACGCTTTCCAAATGGAGGGAAGGCCGACATGTACATACACATGTTTGCGTTTCGATTTAAGGCTGGCGTGACAGAGGTGCAGAAAGAGCGCGTCGTCACAGAGATAGGAAAACTGCAGAGTGAGATTCCGCAGGTGCTGGAATGGTGGGTGGGACGGAATGATTCACCGCGCGGGCAAGGTTTTGAGCTGGGCGGAGTGATGAAGTTCGCGGATAAATCGGCGTGCGAGGCTTACGGCGCACACCCCGTGCATCAGAAATTGTTGGTGTGGCTGATGCCGTTGATCGAGCCGATTGAAGTGGACTTTACAGTTCCAACGTGACGAAACATTTCCTACTCGTAACGCAGCGCGATGAGTGGATCCAGTTTCGAGGCACGATAGGCTGGCAAGAAGCTGGCGAAGGCGGCTACGGCGGAAAGCACAACTACCGCAGCGAGCAGCGTGATTGGATCACGTGGCTTGAGCCCATAGAGCAACGATTTGGCGGCTTGGGCTGCGCCTAACGCCAAGCCGGCGCCGATCACGAGTCCAGTCACGGTCAGCAAAGTCGCTTCGTTAAGAATCAGCTTCAAAACATCGACGCGCTCCGCGCCGATGGCCATGCGAATGCCGATTTCCTTGGTGCGCTGCACCACCATGTACGAAATCACGCCGTACAATCCGATCGCGGCCAGCAACGCCGCCAAAAATCCAAAGAATCCGGAAAGCGTAGCCATCAGTTGATCTTGCAGAAGTGATTCGTGAATGCTGGTCTTTAGGACCCTAAAATCAAGATCAATGCCGGGATTCATGCCGCCGATCGTTTCTTTGAGCGAAGCGATCAGGCTCGTTAAAGGAAGTGAAGAGCGCACCAATATCTGGTCATAGGGACCAGGTTTCTCCTCCTGCGCCGCTGAAAAATACATGAACGGCAGAAATTCCTCGTGCATGTCCCGCCATTTGCTGTCTTTCGCGACTCCCACAATTTCATAAAGCGGACGCGGCTTTCCAGGAGGCTCATGGATGCGAAACCGCTTGCCGAGAGGATTCGCCGTCCCATCAAGAATCTTGCGCACGAACGCTTCGTTGACGATGGCTACTTTGACGGACGTGGCGGTATCTCGATCGTCGAAATCGCGGCCAGCGAGCAGCGGCGTACCGATCGTCTGAAAATAGCCCGGGCTAAGATTGTTGATCCACGAGACGCCTTTCTCGACGTCAGAACCCTCTATCAGGACTTCGTCATTTGAGGAATTACCACCAAAAGGAACCATGCGGGCATCGGCTGCGGATTCCACTCCGGGCAATGCCTGTATGCGTTTCACGATGTCGCGTTTGTATTCGATGTTCCGCTCATCGGGAATATGCAAACGCTCAAAATCGATAGCAACGTCCAGCATGCCGCTTTGCTGGAACCCGGCATTGAGCGTGGTCAAATTACGCAAACTCCGGACGAAAAGGAGAGCGCCCATCAAAAGCACGACCGAAAGCGCAACCTGCGAAACAACGAGAATACGGCGAAGACTGAAGCGCTCCTTGCCGCCCGTCGATCCGCGGCTGCCGGACTGAAGCAAAGTCGCGGGTTCTGCGCGCGTGGCGCGGATCGCGGGAGCCAACCCAAACGAAATCGTGGTCAGCACTGCGAGAGTCGTCGTGAATGCCAGCACACGCCAATCCATTCCCAAATCCAGAAAGATTTGATTATCGGCGGTACTGATGAATGTAACGAGGAGTCGGCTCACGGCAAACGCCAGGAACAATCCGCAAACCGCTCCACCGACAGCGAGGAGCAAGCTTTCGGATAGCAGTTCACGAATCATGCGCCAACGCGACGCTCCCAGTGCGCGGCGAATTGTGATCTGACGTTCGCGAGCTCCCGCACGCGCGAGCATCAAGTTGGCCAAGTTCGCGCACGCGATCAGCAGAACCAATCCGGAAATTCCAAGCAGCAACCATAGCGAAGTTTCGGAATCCTCGCGCAATTCTGAGAATCCCGTGGCCGCCGAAAAAGCGCCGAGTTTGTATTCGAGATAGTGCTTCACTCCGTCTGCATCGTAGTTGGGTGGAATCGTTTCTTGCAGGATTTGAGGAGTGACGGCATTCATTTGGGCGTTAGCGCGCTGTATGGTCCATCCGGGTTTCAGTCGTCCGATGGATGCGAGCCACCAGGCGTGTCGCGTCGGAAGACGGTTGTCGCGTGGATTGAGAATCGGTTCGACGCAAACAGGCACTGCTACATCAAAAGTATCGCCCACGGAAATCCCGTTGAAACCAGGTGGCGTCACGCCGAGAATCTCGAAGGAGTTGCCGTCGAGGCTTAGGCGTTTTCCGATGACCGAAGGGTCTCCAGCAAAATTTCTCTGCCAGAAAGCGTAGCTAATGTTTGCACCAGATACCGGACATCCTGGCTGGTCGTCTTCAGGACCCAGCAAGCGCCCAAGAATCGGCTGAATGCCAAGCACTCGAAAGAAATCTCCGGTGACGCGGAGGCCTTTCGCGTTGCGAACTTCCCCGCCATTCGCGAGATTAAATCCCTGGCCGCCCCAGGCAGCGATTTCGGCGAAACCTTCCTGGCGCTTGCGAATCTCTTCCCACATCGGGAAAGTGAGCTGCGAATATTGGCCGGAAAAATTGCCGGAGCCCCAATGTCGATCAGCGATGCGGACAGTGCCAAGCTCTTGAGGGTTTTTGACAGGAATGGTACGAAGGCGTATGGAATCAATCAGTTGGAAGATGGCAGTGTTGGCGCCGATGCCTAGCGCAAGGGTAAGCACGGCAACAATCGTAAAGCCCGGACTCAGCCGAAGAAGTCGAAAGGCGTGGCGAAGGTCCCGCCAGAGATTGGTCATGTCGTCTCCCAAAGTACACCGGTGCCGTCTAAGTAGTAAGACGAAACACAGGTCGAAATGTCACGTTGGCAGGAATCCCCCCAACCTAGGTCTTGAAGGCCAAGAACTTCGGCCGACGGCTTGGCATTCCAGGCTGCTGCCTTCCTGACTTGACATGCGTAACCTGCCTACCTACTCTGGGGACATGCAAGTGCGATTCACTCCCGAAGAAGAAGCGCGACTCGCGAAAATCGCCACGCAGGAAGGCTTGGACCCCGAAGAATTGGTCAAGGATGCCGCGCTGCGCCTACTCGAAGAGGACGCGCTGTTTCGCGCTGGCGTTCGCAAAGGAATTGAGCAGGCTGACCGAGGAGAATTCATCGAAGAGGCGGAAATGGATGCGCGAGTCAAGCGCATGTTTCAACCGTGATGCGAATCCGCTGGACGCCAGCTGCCGCGGAAAACCTCGAACACATCAAGAATTATCTCGCCGAGCATCATCCGCAATTTGCACAATCAACTGTCCTTGAGCTTTATGAAACCATTCGCTCTTTGAAGACGTCCCCCTGGCGGGGACGACAGGGCCGCGAGGAAGGAACTCGCGAGCTGGTGTTGCCGCGCCTGCCTTACATCGTTGCATACAGTATTAAAGAAGAATCGATCGAAGTCTTGCATATTTACCACGGCGCACAAAAGCGACCTTAAGGATTTCCGAGAGGGCAGACTATTGTCTGCCCCCGCTCGGTATTAGAAAAAACCGCTCGCAATTTATGAGAATGACGAATCATGGGAATTGGCGAACGGGTTGCGCCTTGGGTAGCGGTTTGCGAGGGAGCATTTCGTCGCGGTTGGCGGTTAGGTAGACGAAGCTGGCGACGATTACGGCCATTTGTTTCATGTCGGCTTCCTGGATGCGTTCGTAGACGTCCATGTTGGAGTGGTGGGTGCGAGTGTCGTAGTCCATCGGATCCTGGATGAATTGAAAGCCCGGTAGGCCGACGGCGTCGTAGGAAAGGTGATCCGTGCCGCCGGTGTTGCGGATGGTCAGCGTGGTCATGCCGAGATCGTGGAACGGAACCATCCATGCGTTGAAAATTGGAGCGACCATTTCGTTTCCTTGGAGATAGACGCCGCGAATTTTGCCTGTGCCGTTGTCGATGTTGTAGTAAGCGTCGAGCTTGGACTGCTCAGGAAGTATCTTGATGAGGTGAGTGGTGGGATCTTCGACGTTCGGATCGCCGAAGTGCTGCTTCATGTAGGCGCGGGAGCCGAGGAGACCTTGCTCTTCACCAGTCCAGAGGCCGATGCGGACGGTGCGGCGCATCTTGACGCCGGTGGCTTTGAGGATCCGCATGGCCTCCAGCATGACAGCGGAGCCGGCGCCGTTGTCGGTAGCGCCAGTGCCAGACTGCCAGGAGTCGAAGTGGCCGCCTAGCATGACGATCTCGTCGGCTTTGGCTTTATCGGAGCCGGGGATCTCGCCGATGATGTTGAAAGAATTTAGGTCGTCGTCGTAGAACTTGTTCTCGATATCGACAAGCATTGTAACGGGAACTTTTTTCTGGAGCGTGCGAACGATGCGACCATAGTTTTCGTTGGCTACCGCGACGCGGCACGGAGCTGGGGGATCCTTCTCCTTGTCGCGGCCGCCGCCCTGTTGGACGAAAACGGTGCCGTCATCGCTGCGGGAAGGCTCGATCCATGCTGCTACACCTTCATCCAAGAGGAACTTCTGCACTTTGAGTTGGAATTCGCGCGTGGCGCGGAACTGGGCGATGCGTTCTTCCTGGCCTGCCTGGGAAGCGGGGACTGGCTGCGTTGCTAGATCGGCAAGCTCGGCGTCGGTGTAGCGATGAGCCTGTGGATCGAATCGCTCCGGACTTTCTGGAATCGCAGCGGTGAGGACGAATTTGCCTTTGAGCTGTCCCTTGAACTTGGCGAAGTCCTCTTCTTTTGTAATGGGCGCAAAAACCGCATCGGCAGTAACGGGGCCATTGGTGCCGGGTGTCCAAGCCTTGGCATAGGCAATGAGCGGAAACGGATGCGGGGTGATGACCTGAACGTTGGTGCGCTCGTTAGACCAGCCGCGGCCGAACGGTCCCCAGGGTTCGAGATGGACGTTGGCGAGTTTCCACTCGTTCATGGTGTCTGTGGTCCATTTGGCGGCTTCCTTGATATTCGGGGAGTTGGTGAGGCGCGGGCCGTGGATATCGCTCAAGTAGCTGATGATTTCCATGACTTTGGAAGTTGTAGCGCCAAAGCCTTCTTCCCTGATTTGATGAATCGCAGCCAGGTCGGACTGGCTAACAGCTGGAGCCTGCGCTCCGATTGGCACAGCCGCCAAGATCAGGGCTAGAACCGCAAACACGCTCGCATGCTTACGCACAATCTTCCTCCGTTTTGAAATTCGACTTTGTGATACTTATTTGAGCCGCCACAGGGTACCGCTTGCATGTGTGTGACGGAAGCGGCTGTGAATGCGTTTCAAGGAGTCCGTGATCTCTGTCCGGCGATCCGCGACCAAATCAGAAGGATCGCTGAGAGAGTTTGCTTTAGATTTCATTCTTGTGGAAACGCTCGATCATGTGATCGCAGGCGCGGACGGTGACGGCCATCATAGTGAGCGTCGGGTTCTGGCACGCGGATGACACGAAGCTCGCCCCGTCCATCACGAAGAGATTTTTCACATCGTGAGACTGGTTAAATGAATTGAGAACGGACTTCTTTGGATCGTTCCCCATGCGCGCTGTGCCCAATTCGTGGATAGCCATTCCAGGCATTTCGACGTTTGCTTGCACGCGAATGTCTTTCGCGCCGGCTGCTTCCAGCATTTCCGCCGCCGAGGCTCCGGCGTCCTGCATCAGCGCTGCTTCGTTGTCGCCATGCGACATGTTGATATGCAATGCGGGAATGCCCCAGGCATCTTTTAGATCCTTGTCGATCTCGATGTAATTGTCCCAACGCGCGAGCGATTCGCCAAAAGCTCCGAGCGATATCGAGTATTCGCCTTCTTTCACAGCTCTCTTGAGCTGTGTTCCGTAGCCTTCGGCGTTGAAGTTGAAACCCGCCTCAGCTCCGCCTTGGTAACCGTAGCCGCGGATAAATTGCGAATGGTTTTTGCTCGAAGGAGTGTTCCGGAAGCGAGGGACGTAAATTCCATTGGGCCGTGCAGGTTCGTTCGCATTGGGAGTGGGATTGAAATTTGCGAGACGGCCCGAGGCTCCTGCGCCAACGACGTGGTCCATCAGATAGTGACCGAGGGCGCCGCTCGAATTGGCGAGTCCATTGGGATATTCGCGCGTGGACGAGTTCAACAAGATGCGCGTGGATTCAAGCGCTTGCGCACAAAGGATCACCGATTTTCCCCGGACTTCTTTGACCTGGCGCGTCAAGCGATCCACGTACGTTACTCCACGCGCTTTGTTCGCCTCGGTGGACATGTCTACATGGCTCACCACCGCGTTGGTGATGAGCGTGCAGTTGCCGGAAGCAATCGCATCCTTGACGGTGGTGAACGGGCTGCTGAAATAAGAAAATGTGCTGCAGCCGCGTTCGCATGGCCCGCAATAGTGGCATTGGAGACGGCCATTGTGATTCTGCGTGAGGATTGCGGTGCGTCCGATTGTGACTGTGTGACCGAACTTCGCTTTGACGCGGTCTCTGAGCAAAATTTCTCCGCAGCTCATTTTCATGGGCGGGAGAAATTGTCCGTCGGGCAACATTTCGTTGCCTTCCAGCGCGCCACTGATGCCTACGTACTTTTCCACGGTGTCGTAATAGGGGGACAGCTCGGCGTAGCTAATCGGCCAATCGTCGCCATAGCCGTCGCGGCTCGCCGCTTTGAAATCGTTGTCGCTCATGCGGTAGCTCTGGCGGCCCCAGACTAGCGAGCGCCCGCCGAGGACGCGCAGCCGCTGCCAGGTAAAAGGCTTGCCGGGCGGTGTGCTATACGGATTCTCGAGATCATTCACGAACCATTCGTAGTTGTATTCCATGCACGCGTAGCACTGCTTTTGGACAGGCCGCGTGCGCACAATCTCAGGCGAGTGATCGCGATATTTCAATTTGTACGCCGGCATGTGCTCGGTAAATTCCTTTGGAGTGACCGCACGGCCCGCTTCGAGCAAGGCCACTTTCAACCCGGCCTCGGCACATTGTTTCGCGGCCCAGCCGCCTGTTGCGCCCGATCCAACCACGATAACGTCGTACGTTTGCTGAAGCGGATCTTGCGCCATGCCAACCTTGTTAGTAATCCCAATCACTTGTGGTCCCCCTCCGGATGTTCGCAGCCTTGATACGGGCCGTGCGCAAAGGCACCGTCCCAACCCAATTCTTTTTCGCCAATCTGAGAGCTGTAGTAGGCCATCATAATGCGGTCTTTCAGGGCTTCAAAATGGGCATGTCCTTTATCAGGATTTGCATCTGCTTCACCCGTCCAGTTGCTGGCATTGCGCGGATACGCCAGCGCATGCAACAAGAGGTCCTGATCATCTCGCGACAGATAAAGAAAGGCGGCCTTGAAACGCCGAATGCTTTCGCTATCCAGATATCCGAGCGAGTTCAAAAACGCTTGTTGCACCTCGCGCGTTTCCGCAGCCATCAAAAGATCAATAAAGCGATTCACAAGCGCTTCCTTCGCGCCAGGAGTGTCGGTCGCCGGAATAATCAAGTCGCTAAAAATAATTAGCGTTTCGTTCTGGTGCTGATCGAGAAAGAGCGGCTTCCATCCAGTCCCCTCAAGTTCTTTCGAGGCGTCGACACCACTTTGCGCTGGAGTCAACTCGGATGGTGGCGCAGCGTTCTGCGCCGCACCTTGAGCATTGGCAAGCGCAGGGCGCAACGCCGCCGCAGCACCGGCAAGAACACTCGCTCGTAACATTTCGCGTCGCTTCATGAAAACTCCTCGCGTACAGTTTTCGTCTACAGAAGACTACGCCATCGCGTGCAGATAATCATAATCGATCTTGATCGCTTCCATGGCAGGCGTGGTGGTAAACGGCGGCTCCTGTTCGACGTAATACAACTCGACTTCGGTTTTTTTGGCCGCGGCGAAAATCGGTACGTAATCAATATGCCCGTGACCTAGCTCTGCAGGCTTTGGACGCACGCTTTCGTCTAGTCCTGTGGATGGGCTGGAGGTCGGGTGGAAATCCTTGATATGCAACAAACGGTAGCGTTTTGGATATTTCGTGAGGTAGGCAACTGGATCGTGGCCCGCTGCAACCATCCAGCCACAGTCGAGCTCGAATTTTACGAGCGACGGATCCGTTTCGTGCAAAATCACGTCGTAGCCGATTTCGCCGCCGTCCAGTGGTTTGAACTCAAAATTGTGATTGTGATATCCGAACTGCAAGCCGGCTTTCTTGGCCTGTTCGCCCATTTCGTTGCAACGCGCCGCGATTTTTTTGAAGTCGTCTAATGTCAACGCGGAGAGTTGCGCCATGAACCCTTTCATGTCGAACTTACCCGACTCGGGAACCTTGGGAAGAGTCACGGACGAGATCACATACTTTGCGCCAATTTCCTCTGCATAAGGAATCGCCTCTTCCATTCCGCCAAAACTCATGTGCAATGACTTGCATTGCAAACCGGCATCTTGCAATGACTTCTTAACGTCGGTCGCCTTGTGCTTTGGCGAAACGCCCGTTTCGATTTCTTTGTATCCAATCGCAGCGATTTGCCGCAGCGTTCCGTCGTAGTCTTTATCCAGCTCGGCGCCAACGGTGTAGAGTTCCAATCCAATGGGCTTGCCTAACGGATTGGCGAACAGCTGCGACGGTTTACCCAATCCCAATGCGGTCGCAACTAGCGCCCCGCTGCCAGTTATTAGAAGTTCGCGCCTCGAAGATTTCACGATAGCCTCCCCCTACTATTCCAGCGATCCGAATTCCAGTCCTGCAGGTTCCAGACCGGCTTTACAGCGCGCAGATTGTATACGACTTTGCTCCGTGCGGGCGAGGAAGGCGTCACATTTTGTGACTTGAGCCACGATTTAAGATGGGTCTGACCCCCACCCCCGTGGTGACAGGAAGTGTGAAGTAAGTCCATGAAACGAATGACGTTGCAGGCGTTTCTGCGTGTTGCATGTTTACTCGCTGTGGAAAAAACGGGAACTATTTGGGTGCGAGACAATATGTAAGTGGAGGAACTAAATGAATATGAAGACGAAAGGCGGTTGTAAAAGGAGATCGACGGGTTTGCCAGTGAGAGCACGGAAAAAGGTAGCATAAGGTTAGCGATAGAGTAAAGACATTTACAGGGAACGGTCGAAAATGAGTATCAAACGGCAGTTGAGGGCATTGAATGTCTCAATCGCGCTTTTTGGGAGTAAAATAAAGTCATGACCAAGGAAGCTGCCGAGCTTTTGAAAAAAGCGCTCACCCTGCCCGTTTCAGAACGCGCCGACCTTGCTGGTTCTCTCATCGCGAGTCTGGAAGACACGCAAGATGAATCTGTCGTAGCAGCTTGGGACGAAGAAGTCGTCCGCCGCATGGCCGACATTGATTCCGGCTCAGTCAAACCCGTTGCGCTCGAAGACGCTCGTCGGCGCATCTCGTCCGCTCTTGAATGAGTGCAACTTCATTCTCATTTCACCCTGCCGCCATCGAAGAGGCGATCTCCGCTGCGCGTTGGTACCGTGAACGCAGCCGTTTAGCGGCAACAAATTTCGTCGCTGAACTGAATGAGGGGATCGACAGAATTCTCGAGGCACCTCATCGCTGGCCGCTTTCTTCGCGCGGCACACGTAAGCTCAAACTCCCCTGTTTTCCGTTCTTGATCATTTATCGAGAATTGGAAGGGTCCGTTCTGATCTTGGCTGTGGCACACGGTTTTCGTCGGCCGGGCTATTGGAAGAGCAGATTGTAATCGGCAGAGCCCCTCCCGAGTTGCGATGAACCTCAAGACACCGCGATAGTCAGTCTGTTGATTTGGGAGAAGGCTCGGGAGGGCGGGCCGGGGTGCCGTCAGCTTTGACGAAGTGGGCGTACCAGGCTAGGTCACGTTCGAGGCGGTCCTTGATGTGGGAGGGGAGGCTGAACTCATGGTATTCGTCGGGGTAGACGACTAGCTCGGTGGTGCGGCCGAGGCGTTTTAGGGCTTGGTACATTTGTTCACCACCGAGGATGGGGACGTTCCAATCAATATTGCCGCCCATGAAGAGAGTGGGAGTGGTGACTTTGGCGACGTTGCGGAACGGCGAGACTTTTGCCCAGGCGGCTTGGTTTTCCCAGGGAAGGCCAAGCTCGGCTTCGTAATCTTTTTGGTATTGGTCGTGGCCGTAGAGGCTGGAGAACTCGGCGGCGCCTGCGCCGGAGATGGCCGCCTTGAAGCGGGTGGTTTGCGTGATGATGAAATCGGTGGAGATGCCGCCATAGGACCAGCCACCTACGCCGAGTTTGTCGGGGTCGGCGATTCCCTGCTCGATGGCGTAGTCGACCATGGCCATGTCGTCCTGGAAGTCTTTGTTGCCCCAGTCGGCAAAGATTGCTTTGGCGTAGTCCTGGCCGTAACCAGAGGAGCCGCGTGGGTTCGGAAAGAGGACGGCGTAGCCGTTGGCGGCGTAGAGCTGGGCGAGGTGGGAGAATTCGGCGTAATAAGCCCATACGGGACCGCCGTGAGGGATGAGGAGAGTGGGATATTTTTGGCCTGCAGTGTAATTGAGCGGCTTATAGAGGTAACCGGAGACTGGGGTGCCGTCTTTGCTTTTGAAGTGGACGTATTCGCCGTGGGAGAGCTTGAGCTGAGCGAAGAGAGCGTCGTTGACGTGGGTGAGTTGTTTGTACTGCTTGCCCTCAATAATGAAAAGCTCATCGGGGCGGTCGATGGTGGCGATTTGGGCGACTACGGAGTTTACAGGGCCGGAGCTGATGGAATAGCCATTTACGGTGCGCGCGCCGGAGTACTGGGCGGAGGTCATGTTTGGGACCGCGGCGGCGTCGGCGATTCCGCCGGATTCGAGGTGAATCGTCTTGAGGACCATAGCGCCGTCATTGTCAGCGACGAAATAGATAAATTTGCCGTCGGAAGAGAAATGGGGATTGGTGACCATCCGGTCAAGGGAGAGGGTGAGGACTTTGGCAGGGCCGCCAGTGGCAGGAGAGATGGCGAGATGGTGGGTGGCGTAGTCGAAGAGTTTAGGGTCGAGCATGGTGACATAGGCGATGGATTTGCCGTCGGGGGACCAAGCTGGTGACATGTCGATGCCGGGATTTGTGGTGACCTGGGTGAGGTGGGCGCTGTTGTTTGGGTTGTTGACGTCGGCTGGAACAACCCAGATGTCCGTGTTGTAGTTGAGATCCGGGTCACCAGCAGAGCGGTTGCTGGTGAAGGCTAGGAGTTTGCTGTCGGGAGACCAGGCGGGTTCGGAGTCGTCGAAGTCACCGCTCGTTACTTGGGTCAGAGATTTTTTGGAGATGTCGAATACGTAGAGATGGGTGCGGCGGCGGTCGAGATAGCCGATTTCGTCGGCTTTAAATTGCAGGCGGTCGATGACCCAAGGCCTTTTGGATTTGGGTTTTTTGTCATCGGAGTCGGAGTCAGAGGCAGTTGAGGATTGAGCGGCGCGGGATTTCTCTTTGGCGTCGTCGAGTTCCTCGGGTGTTGGGTCTTTGAGGACGAGGACCATGCGGCGCCCGTCGGGAGCCCACGCGAAATCTTCGACATCTTGAGGCGTGTCTGTGAGTTGCTGGGCTTCGCCGCCCTGACGATTTAACAGCCAGACTTGGGTCTGGCCTCCCTTACGTTCGGAGAGGAAGGCCAGGAATTTGCCGTCGGGGCTCCAGCGCGGGTGGGAGGAAGAGACGCCTTCGGCGGTCATGGCAAGCGGCTCGCCGCCTGACGCGGAAATCATCCAGATGCGTGATTCGTTTTTGTCAGTCCTCAAAGAGGACTTGTCGACGGTGTAGGCGACCCATTGGGCGTCGGGGCTGAGTTGGGGTTCGTGGACGGTTTGGATTTGGAAGTAGTCGTCGATGGTGATGGGACGAAGCGCCGGCGGGGAGGATTGAGCGGATGCGGACAAAGAGAAGCTGAACGCAGAGACACAGAGTACGCAGAGAAGGAAAGACCGGCTGGCTGAGCAAAACTTCATGCAGACGACTCCTAAGACGAAAATGAGTGCGAAACCAAAGGGCGGAGTTTAACACAGGCGCCGAGCGGGTACCGAGCTGTGCAAGTCGAGCAGCGAGCGGGCTGGAGATGCGCGAGGACCTGTGCGAAGGGACAGTTTGCGCGATGAAAAAATATTCGGCGTGATGCATTTTTTTGTTGCATGCAGGGACGAACCTTGTATTCTTCGAATGCGAACTCACTTCACCCAGCGCGCGAGTGAGAATCGCTAAGGAGGACGAGAGTAAAAATTGAGTTCTTTATCCCTTCCTGCCCAGATTCCTTCCACTGCAATTTCAACCGCGAAAAAAAGGGTCGCAAAGCTGACGCTCTGGCCGCTTGTGGCGGCGACGTTTTTCATGGTGTCGGGAGGGACCTATGGGACGGAGGAGATCGTTCATGGCGCGGGGTACGGGCACGGGATTTTGATTTTGCTTTTCTTGCCGGTTTTGTGGTGCTTGCCGACGGCGTTCATGATCGGAGAGCTTTCGAGTTCGCTACCTGCCGAGGGCGGTTATTACGCCTGGGTGCGGCGCGGGTTGGGAAATTTCTGGGGCTTCCAAGAGGCTTGGCTCTCTTTGGCGGCGAGCATCTTTGACATGGCGATTTACCCGACTTTGTTCGTGTTTTATTTGAGGCAGATGTCGCCGTGGTTTGGGTCGGGAAGCCATGCGGTGATGGCTGGATTGTTTGTGGTGGTGACCTGCGCGATTCTCAATCTTCTAGGAATCCGCGTTGTAGGAATCACTTCACTGTGGCTGTTTTTCTTTCTGTCGGCGCCGTTTGCAATCATTGTCGTGATGGCACCGTTTAAGGTTGGAGCTTTCGCAAGAGGCGGTGGTCACGGAGCAGCGGAAGCAACGGGCCTGGGGTTGTTGGGTGGCGTGCTTGTGGCGATGTGGAATTACATGGGTTGGGACAACGCTTCGACGATTGCGCAAGAAGTGGAAAGACCGCAGAGGACGTATCCGAAAGCGATGATCGCGGCGGTGGTTCTTGTTTCGTTGACTTATATTCTGCCGTTCCTGGCGGTTTACTTTACGGGGATTCCGGCTGCGACATTTGGCGCCGATGGATCTTGGGCGACGATCGCGGGATTGATGGGCGGAAAGATCCTGGGATTCGAGTGGCTGCGCTTTTTGATTGTAATTGGCGGAATGATGAGCGCGTTTGGAATGTTCAACGCGCTGGTGATGAGTTATTCGAGGCTTCCGCTGGCGATGGCGCGGGACGGCATGCTGCCGAAAGTGTTTGCCAAGACGACCGCGAAATCGCAAACGCCATGGGTGGCGATTCTAGTTTGCGCGAGCTGCTGGGCGCTGTGTCTCGGCTTGGGATTCAAGAAACTCGTTACGCTGGACATTATGCTTTATGGCGCGAGTTTGATGCTGGAGTTCGTGACGCTGGTGGTTCTACGAATTCGCGAGCCAGAGTTGAAGCGGGAATTCAAAGTGCCCGGAGGGTTGGTTGGCGCAATTTCCTGCGGGATTTTCCCGCTTTTGCTAATGAGCCTGGCGATGGTCGAGAGCGAGAGCGAAACCGTCTTGGGCATCAACGGGCTTGCGTTTGGCGGAATTATTATCGCCGCTGGATTCGTACTCTATCTGGCGACGAAACCTTTGCGGCGATCGGTGATTGCTCCGGCGGCCACGCCGAACGCGGTTACCGGCGACTAAGCTGCCGCGCGGCGTGCGCGCTGCTGGTATACTCCACAGTTCATTCCAACATCCTCTTTCCATCTGGAGACTAGACCGTGAAAAATCTGCGGCTTTTCCTACTACTTCTGCTAGTTGCTGGCGGGGCTCTATTTGTGCACGCGACGGCCGCGGCTTTGCCGCAGGCGGCGCAGAAATTCGACCAAAAGTTCTTTGGGGAGATGAAGTGGCGGTCGATTGGGCCATTTCGCGCGGGACGATCGCTGGCGGTGACGGGAGTTCGTGGGCAACCGGATGTCTACTACTTCGGGTCAGTGAACGGCGGAGTTTGGAAGACGAACGATGCGGGACGGACGTGGAACCCTATATTTGATTCTGAACCCGTAGGTTCGATTGGGGCGATTGCGGTAGCGCCTTCGAATCCGAATGTGATTTACGTCGGGTCGGGCGAAGCGGACATGCGCTCGAGCATTTCGTATGGCAACGGAATGTATAAGTCGACGGACGCGGGAAAAACCTGGACGCACATCGGATTGGAAGATTCGCGGCAAATTGCGCGGATTGTGGTTGACCCGGACGATCCTGAGAAGGTATTTGTGGCCGCGCTGGGGCATGCTTACGGACCGAACAAAGAGCGCGGGATTTTTCGTTCGAACGACGGCGGCAAGACTTGGCAGCAGGTACTTTTCAAGGATGAAAATACTGGCGCGATCGACTTGGCGATGAAGCCGGGAAATTCGCAGATCCTTTATGCGGCTTTGCTGCAGACGCGCCGGCCGCCGTGGAGTATTTATCCGCCGTCGAAGGGGCCGGGGACAGGGCTTTATCGGTCGAAGGATGGAGGAGAGCATTGGGAGCTCTTGACGGGACGCGGTTTGCCTTCGGAAGAGCTAGGGCGGATGGGAATTGCATTTTCGCGGAGCAATCCGGAGCGGATTTACGTGATTGCTGATGCGAAGGAAGGCGGGCTGTACCGCTCGGATGATGGCGGGGAGAATTGGGCGCGCGTTTCGAAAGATCCGCGGATTTGGGGACGCGGTTGGTATTTCTGCGAAGTGAACGTCGATTCCCTCGATCCGGACACTGTGTATGTGCCGAATACTTCGATGTATCGTTCGCGCGACGGGGGAAAGACTTTTACGGCTGTTAAGGGCGCACCGGGCGGCGATGATTATCACCAGCTTTGGATTGATCCGGACTTTCCACAGAAGATGATTCTGGGATGCGATCAAGGCGTGATTGTAACTCGAAACGGCGGGGAGACCTGGAGCTCCTGGTACAACCAGCCGACTGGGCAATTCTATCACGTGGCGACGGACAACCGATTTCCCTACTGGGTTTACGGAGCGCAGCAGGACAGCGGAGCTGGTGCAACACCGAGCCGCAGTAATTCTCGGGCGCTAAATGCTCAAGATTGGCGGCCGATGGAGGCAGGTGGGGAGAGCGACTACGTCGCGCCCGATCCCGTGAATCCCGGAATTATTTATGGCGGATCCGTGGTGCGGCAGGATTTTCACAATGAGGAAGTGCAGCAGATACCGCCCACGCTGATGTATCCCGGCGATTATCGGCGGACCTGGACTTTGCCGCTGGTTTTTTCGGAGATTGAGCCGCATGTATTGTACTTCAGCGCGCAGGTTTTATTTCGAACAACGGACGGGGGAAATTCGTGGCAGAAGATTAGCCCTGATTTGACGCGAGAAGATCCGGGCGTGCCCGCGAATCTGGATGCGGCTACTGCGGCGGATATCCCGCCGGGAAAAAGGCACGGCGTGATTTATACGATTGCGCCTTCGCCCAAGGTGGCTGGCGAGATTTGGGTGGGAACGGATGACGGGCTGGTGCATCTGACGCGCGACGAAGGAAAAACATGGAATGACGTTACGCCGAAAGAGCTGACGCCGTGGAGCAAAGTGACGCACGTTGCGGCCTCGCGTTTTGACGCGGGCAAGGCGTACGCGGCAGTGGATCGCCACCGGCTGGAAGATTTGCAGGCTTATCTCTACCGCACGAAAGATTTCGGGAAGACATGGCAGCGCGTTTCGAACGGCATTCCGGAAGGAAGCTTTTTGAATTGCGTGCGAGAGGATCCGAAAGTTGCGGGGCTGCTGTATGCGTGCACGGAAAAGGGCGTGTACGTTTCGTTTGATGAAGGCGACAACTGGGCGCCGCTACAGCTTAATTTGCCGACCACCGCGGTACGCGATTTGGTGGTGCATGGCGATGACCTGGTGATCGCCACGTTCGGGCGGTCGTTCTGGGTGTTGGATGACGTGACGCCACTGCGGCAGTGGAGCGCAAAGGTTACAAATGCGGATGCGTGGCTGTTTGAGCCGCAGACGGCGTATCGCGTGCGGCCCGGCGCTGATCAGGGGACTCCGATACCACTTGATGAGCCACAAGCGGCGAATCCGCCGACGGGTGCGGTGCTGGATTATTACTTGAAAGAGAAGCAGACGGAAAGCGTGCAACTGGAAATATTTGACGCGGCAGGGAAACTGGTGCGGCGATTTGCGAGCACCGACGAGATGCCAAAGTCGAACCCGGACGAGTTGGACATTCCGATGTACTGGGTACATGACGCGGAACCGCTCTCAGCTGAGGCGGGGACGCACCGATTTGTTTGGGATTTGCGATATGCGTTCGCGGGAGCGCGGCGAAGGTCTCGGCGCGGCGGAGGCGGACCGATTGCGGTTCCTGGTCTATATACCGTGAAGCTGACTGCAGCGGGGAAGACAATTTCTGCACCGCTAGAGATCAAGATGGATCCGCGCGTTAAGACCAGCGCTGCGGATTTGGAGCGGCAGTTCCAGTTGGCTTCCCGATTGGCGGCAGGCGTTGGAGAATTTTCCGCGGCTGTCACGCGTGCAGACGATTTGCAAAAGCAGATCGCTGCGCGAAGCAAAGAAGCGACGGGCAAGGCGGAGCTTGGGGCGGCGCTGGCTGATTTGGAGAAGAAAGTTAGCGTAGTGGAAGGTTTGGGAACTGGCGGGGGCTTCGGAGGTTTTGGTTTCGCGATCCCGGGGAATGAGCCGACGACGCTGCGACAAATGTCAGCTGCCATGGGCACGCTGATGGGGATTGTTGAGAGCGCGGATGTGGCGCCTTCGGCGGATGCGGCGGCGGCTAGCGAGAAATGGGAAACGGCTGGGAAGGCTACCTTGGGGCGTTGGGATGCAATTCAGACAAATGATGTGGCGCGTGTGAATTTGTTGCTGGAGAAGGCACATTTGGAGGGATTGAAATTGGGGGAGGAAAAGATGCACCCCTAAAGGGGTGCGCTACGTTCGCGGCTGGAACGCGCGCGACATTTGGGCGGGAGGCGGGTTATATGAAGGTAAGAAGACAGAACGCCAGCCCAGAATGAGGACCCTCCATGATTAGGAATAGCGTTACGAAGCAAATTGCAGTAGCCGCCGGATTTCTGGCGCTGACTTTTGCGCCGGGAATCAGCCGCGCACAAAGCGGTTCACAGCCTCCGGCGCAAGATCAGAGCCAAGCGGCACCTGCCACTCCAGCGCAGCACGAAGGAAGAATGCATGGCGCGATGCAAGGACTGAACCTGACCGATGATCAAAAAGCGGCGATGAAGAAAATTCACGAGTCCACGAAAGCGCAATTGGATGCCGTGAATAAGGACGAATCGCTGACGGCGGATCAGAAGTCAGCAAAGACTCATCAGCTGCGGCACGGTGCTCGCCTGCAGATGGTGAAACTCTTGACGCCCGAACAGCGGCAGCAGATGAAGGCCAATGTTCGTGCGTTGCGCGCATCCCGCCGAGAGCAACAGCAGCAACAGCCGCCGCAAGCCCAGCCGCAAGGGTAACGGGGCGGGACTTTGGAGAGGTCCGATTCATAAGGATGGCTAGGCAATCGGCCAAATCAAGGTCGTAATCGCGATACATGAAGGGACGGCCCGAGTGGCCGTCCCTTTTTAGTAGAGGGATACATTCGAGCAGCACGGAATGGCGAAGAGATTTGGTATGCTGCTCGACGTGGCAAATATTGTTCGAATAAATGAGCGCGCCTGGAGTCGAAACTGTTTTCGAATCGGCGCGTTTTTTTTCTCGCTTGTTTTGGGTGTTGTAGTGCTGAGTTTTTCTGCGGTGGCGCCATCACAAACGGCGCCAGCCGCTCCTGCAGCGCAGTCGGCTGTACCTCAGGCATTGCCAACAACGCCTGCACCAGCAACTCCGCAAGGAGTTCCACAAGCTATTCCACCAGCACAGCCACATACGGGACTGAACGTTGTGGTGCTCGATCCGGCGCATGGCGGAACGGACCTAGGCGCGCGCGGGACGGGCGGCATCCGCGAGAGCGAAATCGTGCTGGACTTCGCGGCGCAGGTGCGACGGGCGCTGGAAGCGCAAGGATTTCAAGTGCTGCAGACACGCCAGGGAAACGAAGATCCTTCGTTCGACGATCGTTCGGCGATAGCTAATGCGCAGAGCGGGGCGGTGTTCGTCACGCTGCATATTGCTTCGACGGGGCTGCCGGGAACTGCCCGCGTATACGTCAATTCGGATTTGCCGGTGACGACGAATGCGGGCGGACTGATTCCTTGGGACCGGGCGCAGACGTCGTTTCAAGGGTTGAGCAGGAAATTGGGCGATCTCGTGCAGGCGTTGTTGGCGCAGCGCTTTAAGGGATCACCGAGCACGGCGCAAACCGCGGCCGTAAGGCAGTTGCGAACAACGGCCGCGCCGGCGATTGCCGTGGAAATATCGAGCGTCGTGGTGGAGAACCGCGCGGACCTGGATCGCATGGCGCCGGGTGTGGCAGACGCGATCGCGACCGGAGTGGCGTCGTTTAGGCCTTCCTATGTGGTGCCAGCCATTTCGGGAGGCACTCCGTGACGAGCCGCTGGATCAAATGGGTGGTGGGCGTGCTCTGCGTGGCCGTGATTGTGGGAGTGTTTTACTTTCCGATTCTGCGGCGGCGATTGCAAGCGGCGGCAAAGTTACAGCAGCAGACCGCGGAACAGGCGCGGAGAGAGTTGACGCAGGCCGTTCCGATAAATCCTGGCGAACCTCGCGTGAAAGCGAAATTATTTTGGGCTTCGGGAAATGGAGATGGAGCGTTGGTGGACTCGACGGTGGAGTTGCCACTTTCGGATGATCCAGTTCTGCGCTCGAAACAAGTACTGAACACACTGTTGGCAGGGCCTGTGGACGCCGAATTGCGCACGCTGCCTCCGGACGCAGTGCTTCTCGCGTTCTATTTGTTACCGAACGGGACGGCGGTTGCGGATTTTTCCGAGGCGCTGGCGACCGCAACACCTTCGGGTATCCAGAGTGAGCAGCTGGCTGTAGACTCGCTTACGCGCACGCTGGAAGCAAATGTGCCGCGCGTGCAACGGCTGAAAATTTTGATTCATGGGCAGGAAATGGAAACGCTTGCGGGACACTTGGACCTAACTGGAACTTTTTTGGTTAACACGAAGGGCACGCTGGCCGCACCTATCATGGCGACACCCGTTGTTGCGCCAACAGCACTTCCAAGCGGAGAGAAACCGGCAACTCCCGCAACCGGGAAATCGGTTCCAGAAGCCGCCCCGACGACGAAACCGGGTTCGCCCAAGGGCGCTTGAACATTGACACTCGATAAAGGGCCCGGCAAACTGGCCCAGCCTGAGTAGAAATCGTAAGAGATCTTTTTTACTAGAGTGATGACAGCAGGAGGAAGAGTGCGAGTTGATGGCCGCGGCCCGGACCAGATGCGCCCGTTGAAAATGACGCCGGATTTTATTTCGACGGCGGAAGGAAGCGTGTTGATCGAGATTGGCAGTACGCGGGTGATTTGCACGGCTACGGTGGACGATGGTGTGCCGGGATTTATGAAAGGCACGGGCAAGGGCTGGGTGACGAGCGAATACGGGATGTTGCCGAGGGCAACGGAGGAACGCACGCAACGCGAAGCGACGCGCGGCAAACAGTCCGGGCGCACGCTGGAGATTCAGCGGCTGATTGGAAGGTCGCTGCGCGCAGTGACAGACCAGGAGGCGCTCGGTGAACGTACGGTATGGATCGATTGCGACGTGATTCAGGCGGACGGAGGAACGCGGACGGCTTCGATTACAGGAGCGTTTGTGGCGCTGGCGCTGGCGTTCGAACGGCTAGTGGCAGCAGGGATTTTGAAGAGCTCACCGTTGATTGATACGGTGGCTGCGACGAGCGTGGGAATTGTGGATGACCGCGCGCTGCTGGATCTGGCTTACGAAGAGGATTCGCGCGCGGAAGTGGATATGAATGTGGTGATGACGGGCAGCGGACACTTCGTCGAGATTCAGGCTACAGCGGAAGGCCGGCCGTTTAGCGGAAGCGAAATGCAGGATCTCCTCGCGTTGGCAGCCGCTGGAATTCGCCGATTGACGGAGGACCAACGCGCAGTGTTGCCGGTTAAATTCAGTGCGCGCGCACGTTAGGTTGTTTCTGGCTTCATCCAATCCTGGGAAACTTGGGGAGTATCGTGCATTGGCGCAGACGAGTGTGCCGGGAACGACTGACTCTGCTGAAGCGCGTGTGCAGATCGAGTTGTCGCCAGGGTTCGATTCCCTGCCGTCCTTTGATGAGGACGCGCCCACGTTTGCTGAAAACGCTCTGGGAAAAGCGCTGCATTCTTCCCGGCTTGCAGAAGGGCTCGTATTTGCAGACGATTCCGGGCTTGTGGTTCCGGCGCTCGGCGGAGCGCCTGGTGTGCACTCAGCGCGCTACGCGGGGCCAAATGCGACCGATGCGGAGAGGATTGCGAAATTGCTTGGAAAACTTCACGGAAAAGCAGGGGCGGAGCGTGCGGCCTATTTCGTTTGTGCGATTGCTTTGGCAGAGCACGGCCGGGCGATCGCGATTGTGACTGCTCGCGTGGACGGCGAGATTTTGGAATCACCACAAGGGAATGGCGGTTTTGGATATGATCCAGTGTTTTACTTCCCTGCTCTACAAAAGACTTTCGCAGAGCTTTCTCGGGAAGAAAAGAATCAGCACAGCCATCGCGGCAAGGCCTTCCATAAGCTACTGAGTTCTCTTAGGGCTTCGTAGGGGCACGGCACGCCGTGCCCGAGCGCCGTAAGGGAAAACTTTTGGTGGATGAAGAAGACAGACAGGAATGTCTGTCCCACCGTATGATATTCTTGCGCGTCATGCCAGCCAAGAAAACAAAACAGAAAAGACAAACTAGAAGTAAGAAGCCTATCGTGGCGAAGGCTTTGCGCGTTCCTAAGAACGTGAAAACGGCGAAGACTGCCGTGGCAATGGGGACCGATCCGAAACGCGTCGCCGCGATCCTGACTAAATTGGACGAGGCGTATCCAACGGCGACTTGCGAGTTGAAACACGAGAGCGCGTTTCAGCTGCTGATTTCTACTATTCTATCGGCGCAGTGCACGGATGTCCGCGTGAATCTGGTGGCTCAAACGCTGTACAAAAAGTATCCGACGCCGGAAGCCTTTGCGTATGCGAATCCCAGCGAGCTTGAACAAGAGATTCGGCCGACGGGATTTTTTCGCAATAAGACAAAGTCGATCATGGGAGCGAGCAAAGGAATCATTGAGAATTTTGGCGGACAAGTGCCGCGCACGATGGAAGAGATGCTGACACTTCCGGGAGCGGCGCGAAAGACGGCGAACGTGGTGCTAGGGACGGCCTTCGGCATTGCGAGCGGAATCGTTGTGGATACGCACGTAATACGCATATCCAACCGGCTGGATTTGTCGCGAAATCAAGACCCGAAGAAAATCGAGCAGGATTTGATGAAGGTGATTCCAAAAGAAAAGTGGATTCAGTTTTCGCACCAAATTATTTGGCACGGGCGGCGTGTTTGCCAGGCACGGAAACCGAAATGCATTGAATGTAACCTTGAGAGAATCTGCTATTCGAAGGACAAAATAATTTAGAAAGAGCCTCACCCAAATTGCAGCATCTGATGTTGCGCCGATTCGCGCCCGCCAAATCAGAAACGAGCTCCGCTTGCGCGCAGATTGCTAAGACCGCACTTCGGGCTGCGCTTTCACGTATTATGCAGCCATGCGGATTTTGCTGGTCGAAGACGATCCAGGCGTGCGCCGCTTTGTTGTCAAAGGATTGCGCGAGCAAGCTTACGCGGTGGACATCGCGGCCACTGGCGAGGATGCACTCTATCAAGCGGACATTAATGAGTATGATCTGATCATTCTGGACGTCATGATTCCCGCGCCGGACGGATTCGAAGTTTGCCGCAGGCTACGGAAGTCTGGCCGCCGAGTGCCCATCCTGATGCTTACCGCCCGAGACGCCGTCGAAGACAGAGTCAGCGGGCTCGATCGCGGAGCGGATGATTACCTGACAAAGCCATTCGAATTTCGCGAGCTATTGGCGCGGCTTCGTGCGCTCCTCCGGCGTTCGTCGGAACTGCATCCGCCTCGGCTGAGCGTTGGAGATCTCGAGCTAGATACAGCGGCGCAAAGTGCAACGCGCGGCGGACACGCGATTTCCCTAACGCATAAGGAATATGCGCTGCTGGAATACCTGGTGCGGAATGCAGGACGGGTGGTGAGCAGAACTGATATTGCCGAGCACGTCTGGGATGAAAGCTTCGATCCATTTTCAAACTTGATTGAGGTTTATATCAACCGTCTTCGCCGGAAAATCGATCCGGATGGAGGCTCCGGACTTTTGCAAACTCGGCGGGGCGCTGGTTATATCCTGAAATCCAGCCAGGATGCGGACAGTGGAAGCCGCGGCCCATCAGTGGGGCCGCAAGGCAAAATGAATGCAGCGGATCGCAAGAAACATGCTTGATTCCGTTCGCGTTCGCCTGACGGTGTGGTATTCGGCGGTCCTTGCTGTGGTATTGGTCGTTGTATCTGTGACCACCTACCTGATCGTTCGAACGACGTCGATGCAGCGGACGGATTCAGACTTGGCCGTATTGGCGGATTCGTTTCTGGCGACGCTACAGGCTGAGTTGGCAGACGCTCCCGGCGGTGGAGGTTCGGCAATTTTATCGGCCGCGAAACAGTCGATGGTGGAACATCACTCGAATAGCGATACCTTCATCGTTCTGGACCCGGGAAGAGAGATCATTGCTACCTCAACTGATGTCATTTCTTCCTCGGCGCCATCTGAAGAAGCTGTTAAACGCTCGCTCGCTTCCCGCGACTTTCAGCGTTTCGCAACGTTCGGGGAGAGCAAGGCCGTGGGATGGGAAACAATTCGGGGAGAGCACTCTCGATTCAGAGCCTACTCGCGTAAGTTCCAGATCAACAATCAGCCCTACCTTTTGATCGTTCTTCATTCGCTGCATGCGCAGAATGAAATGCTGGAAACGATTCGCCTGACATTCATGTGGATGATTCTTGTGGGTCTGATTCTGGCAGGGACAGGCGGGTACTTCCTGGCAAGAAAGAGTTTGGCTCCCGTTGTCGCGATGGGCGAGCACGCTCGGCGCATCGGTGCAATCAATCTGCACGAGAGGCTTCCGGTGCTGAATGCCAACGATGAGCTCGGACAGTTAGCCACTACCTTCAACGATCTACTGGACCGGCTCGACCAATCGTTTGAGCGCCAACAGCGGTTCATCGCGGATGCTTCTCACGAGCTTCGGACGCCGCTGGCAATTTTGCGCGGCGAGGCCGAAGTTGCGATGTCGCAGCACGGTCGAAAAGCAGAAGACTATCTGGAATCTCTGGCGATTCTGCACGAGGAAACTTCACGGTTAATAAAAATCGTGGAAGATCTTTTCACGCTTACCCGAGCGGACTCCGGGCAATATCTTCTCTCGCCAGAGAATGTGTATTTGGAAGAGGTGGTGGCTGACTGCGCACATTCCGCGAGGACCCTGGCGCGCGGGAAAAACATTGAATTGAACGTCGATGCTTCTGAGGAATGTCTGATTCGCGGCGACCAGGCGCTTCTACGTCGGATGATCCTCAACCTTCTGGACAACGCGATCAAGTATACGACTGAGGGCGGGCAAGTCGATATTGCATGTCGCGCAGTAAGTGCGGGCTTCGAGATACACCTTACTGACACGGGACCGGGGATACCGCCTGAGCTGCATTCTCGCATTTTCGAACGGTTCTTTCGGGCTGATCCTGCGCGATCGCGGTCGGGGCGCGAAGGCGGAGCGGGTTTGGGGCTTTCGATCGCTCTCTGGATTGCCGAGGCGCACCACGGCCGGTTGAAACTGGTCAGCTCCGATTCAGCGGGAAGTCACTTTGCAGTGTATTTGCCGGGGCCTGGTGTTGCGGTTACGGGAACGGATTAATCGTATGTTTATCTCAGTGTCGCTACATTCGCTGTAGCGGAACGTGAAGATTTACGGCCGCTCGAGAGAACGTCCGTGAACATCCCGTATTGCTGGTATCGATCGACAGTTTTTGCGCTCGCGACGCTTGCTCTGTTCTGTTTGCCTGGCGCGAGCCAGCAACCCGAAAATCCTGCGCCAAAAGTAAGCGCGTCTATTTCTTCGCCGAAGAGCTCGCAGTCAGCCGCTGAGGCGGCCTCACAATTGCGCTTGACGCTTCAGGACGCGCTGGCTCGGGCACAGAAAAACAGCGTCGAGTTTCAAGCGGCGGCGACGGATGCTGCCATAGCGTCTGAAGACCGCAAGCAGGCGCGCGATGCGTTGCTGCCCACAGCTGTCTATAACAATGAAGTTCTATATACGCAGGGCAATGGCGCCGGCGGCGTTCGTTATATTGCGAACAACGCGGTACACGAATATGTAAGCCAGGGAAATGTCCATGAAGCGATCGACCTTGCTGGGTTGGCGACCTACAAACGCACAGAAGCTGCCGCAGCCATTGCGCGGGCGCGCGCTGAGATTGCATCGCGAGGCCTTGTTGTGACGGTCGTGCAAGACTACTTCCGAGTCGCGGCTGCACAAAGCAAGATGGGTATTGCACAGAGGGGCCTTTCGCAAGGGGAAGAATTTTTCAAGTTAACGGGGCAACTTGAAAAAGGTGGTGAAGTAGCGCATTCCGATGTGATTCGCGCCGAATTGCAAATGCGTGACAGGCGAAGGCAGTTGCAGGAAGCCCAACTCGAACTTCTGAGAGCCAAACTGGATTTGGCCGTGCTCATTTTCCCAGACTTCAATGAGAACTTTGAAGTCGGCGACGACCTCCATGAGAACGTTCCGTTGCCGACTCTGGAAGCAATCCAAGAACAGGGCGCTCGAGACAACCCGGAATTACGCGCGGCGCTGGCGGGAGTTCAAGAAGCAAGGTATGGCGTCTCAGGCGCGAAAGCAGGCTACTTGCCTGCACTGACGCTCGACTATTTCTACGGAATCGATTCAGCCCAGTTCTCAACGAACAGTGTGATCGACAACCAAAGGATCCACAATCTCGGCTCTTCGGCTTTCGTTACCTTGAACATTCCGATTTGGAACTGGGGCGCAACACAAAGCAAGGTGAAGCAAGCCGAGTTGCGACATGCTCAGGCACAACGTGAGCTTTCGTTAGCGCAGCGCAAGCTGCTTGCAGAGATGCGAACGTTATACGGCGAAGCAGAAACAGCTTTGAATGAACTTGAGGACTTACAGCGATCTGCGGACCTGGCTTCCGAAAGCCTGCGACTGGCAACTCTTCGCTACAAGGGGGGTGAGACGACCGTGCTGGAAGTTGTGGACGCGCAGAATTCATTCGCGCAAGCGAATACCAATTACCAGGATGGGGCAGTGCGTTATCGCGTGGCGCTGGCCAATCTGCAAACATTGACGGGAGCTTTGGCGACGCCATGAGGGCCGACTCAATACGCGGCGGACGGAGGAGTTCTCTCATCTGCATCGGATTGTGCGTGATCACATCTGCAGGACTCGGATGCGGCTCAGAAGAGAAAGTGAAGGACCCAGTCGTTTCGGTGCAAACGACTTCGGCGCGCCGAACCACAATTTCGCAAATAATCTCGGCAGACGCCGTGGTATTCCCATTACAACAGGCGGTTCTCACACCAAAAATTACGTCCACGATAAAGACGTTCCTCGTGCAGAGGGGCAGTCGCGTTCGCAAGGGACAATTGCTCGCGATACTGGAGAATGCGGACCTTTCTGCAGTGGCCGAGCAAAGTAAAGGTGAATTTGAACAAGCGGAAGCTGGTTATGCCACTACTACAGGGGCGAGCTTGCCCGAGCAGATTCAAAAAGCGGAACTGGACACAGCTGCGGCGAAAAGCGCATTGGATGCGCAACAGCAGATCTACAACAGCCGCAAGGAACTTTTCGACCAGGGAGGAATACCGCGGCGAGATTTTGATTCTGCGCAGGTGTCCCTGATGCAGATGCGCAGCCAGTATGAACAGGCACAAAAGCAGCTGGACGATTTGCAAAAAATTGGAAGAGAGCAAGCGCTGAAATCCGCAAACGGCCAGCTCGCAGCCGCAAAAGGAAAGTTTCTCGGCGCACAAGCGCAGCTTAGCTATTCAGAGATTAAGAGTCCCATCGATGGCGTAGTGACGGAGCGGCCTCAGTATCCGGGCGAACTTGCGGCGGCAAATCAGCCGCTGCTCACAGTGATGGACCTTTCGAAGCTAATCGCAAAGGTGCACATCGCGCAGTCGGAGGCCGTTGCACTAAAAGTGGGCGACGCGGCCGAGATGCAGCTTCCCGGGATGAACGAAAAAGTGAAAGGGCGGGTGAGCTTGGTGAGTCCGGCAGTCGATCCAGGAAGCACGACCATTGAAGTTTGGATCGAAACCACCAAGCCGGGATCTGCGCTTAAGCCTGGAATGACGGTGCAAGTTCAAATCGCGGCAGCGGCTGCGAAAGATGCACTCGCGGTTCCAGTCTCGGCAGTTTACAAAAACGCGGAAGGGACGAGCTTTGTGCTCGTTGCTGGCACCGATGAAAAGGCTCATGTCAAAGCCGTCGATACCGGCATAAGAAGCACGACGGAAGTTGAAATTCTCAGCGGGATCAAAGAAGGCGACGCTGTGATCACCTCTGGCGGCTATGCGCTGCCGGACAACACGCTAATTAAGGTGGAAGCACCAGCGCCCGCAGAGAAGGCCACCGGCTCCGCCGATGAATCCGACGCAAAGGGCGGCGACAAAAAAAAGCCCGCGGAAAAGGCTAAGGACTAAGGGAGATGGCCTTGGAGGCGGATTCCGGTTCGAGTGTGCCCCCCGCAAGAATGGCGCCGTGGTTTGAGCGCCTTTCGCGGCCGATTTTATTTCTGGTCATCAGCCTCTCGCTAGTCGGGGCGTATTTGGCATTCAGCATTCCCGTCTCGGTGTTTCCCAATACGGATTTCCCGCGAGTCGTAATCGGTGTCGACAACGGCGTCATGCCGATCGATCAAATGCTGGTAACAATCACGCGCCCAATCGAAGAAGCTGTGAATAGCGTTCCTGGATTGCAGAGAGTTTTATCCACCACGAGCCGAGGATCGGCGGAGGTTGACCTTTTTTTCGATTGGAAGAGCGACATGGTCCTCACGCTTCAGCGGGTGGACGCTGTTGTAGCGCGATTGCAAGGTGAACTGCCGCCAACGGCCAAGCTCGAAACGCACCGGCTCACCTTTGCGAGCTTTCCGATTCTCGGTTACAGCCTTACTTCCGACGCGATTTCGCAAGACAAGTTGTGGGAAATCGCCACCTACGACATCAAGCCGCGTATCAACCGCTTAGATGGCGTCGCTTCCGTTTTGATTCAGGGAGGGCGGGTGCCGGAGTTTCAAGTGTCGCCCGATCCGGCGCGGCTGCTCTCGACTGGCGTCACCATCACCGATTTGCTTGAGGCTATTCGACGAACCAACGTGATTGATTCGCCGGGTTTGCTCGAACACGGTCATCAACTCGTGCTTAGCCTTGTGAGTGGCCAAGTGCGCACGCCAGAACAGATTGGCAAGATCGTCGTCAAGAACACCCCGGCGGGTGTTGCTGTGCGCATTGAAGATGTCGCAACGGTAGGACCATCGGTCGCGCCGGTTTACACGATTGTTACGGCCAATGGAAAGTCCGCAGTGCTGCTAAGCATCAATCGCCAGCCCGAAAGCAATACGCTTGCTGTTGCCGATGAAGTCCACGCGCAGATTCAGGAGCTCGCTGCGACTCTGCCACCTGGCGTACACCTCGAACCATTTTACGATCAGTCAACGATCGTGCACGACTCTATCGCCAGCGTCCGCGACGCGGTGCTGCTCGGTCTGATACTTTCCTCTGCGATTCTAGTCTTGTTTTTGCGCGATTGGGGAACGTCCCTTGTCGCAGGTTTAGTGATTCCTGCTACTTTGCTGCTCACATTTATCGTGCTGAAGTTCACTGGCCAAAGCTTCAATCTGATGACGCTGGGAGGGCTTGCGGCTGCGGTTGGCTTGGTGATCGACGATGCCATCGTCGTGCTTGAAAATATCGTGTTGCATCGCGATGCAGGGGAAGGACGCGCACAAGCTATCCAGAGCGCGCTTCGCGAAATCACAATACCACTGATCGGTTCCACCATTACGCCGATTGTTGTATTTCTGCCTTTGGTGTCCATCACGGGAGTCACTGGAAGTTTTTTCCGTGCGCTTGCCATTACGATGACTGTTTCCCTGCTCTGCTCATTAGTGCTCGCTCTGGCGTGGACTCCCACCCTAAGCCAGTATTTTGTCCGCCGAAAAAGTTCAGCGACAGATTTGTCACCGTCCGCTGAACAGTCCTCGCAACTGCGGGACGTTGGTGCTCTCATGGTTTCGGAGGAAGCGCATGTCAGCGGTCTCTTCGGCCGAATCGTGAATTTTTATGAACGCTGCATGAAGAGAGTGATCCATCGTCCCATCCTGCTGATCGTCAGCTCTGCGGCAATCGTTGTTCTTGCAGGCGTCTGCTACATGTTGCTGGAAACGGATCTATTGCCGGAAATGGATGAGGGAGGATTTATTCTTGACTACTTCACCCCACCGGGAAGTTCCTTAGCCGAATCGGATCGTATCCTCCAGCGAATTGAAAAGATTCTACGCGACACGCCAGAAGTGGAAAACACATCGCGCCGCACTGGGCTTCAATTGGGATTGGCTGCGGTCACGGAAGCAAATCGGGGAGACTTCACGGTGCGTCTGAGGCGAGACCGCAAGCGTGACATCAATGAAATCATGGACGATGTCCGCGCGCAAATCAAGGAAAGCGAACCTGCCGCGGACGTCGAGTTTGTGCAGGTTCTTCAGGACATGATCGGAGATCTTTCGAACGAGCCCGAGCCTGTGGTCATTAAGATGTATTCGCAAGATGCGAAACTGCTACTTAAGTCCGCACCCGAAGTAGCTGACGCAATCGGCAAAATTCATGGCGTCGTCGACGTCCTTGATGGCATCGAAAATACGATCAGCGGTCCGGCGATTACCTTTCAAATCGATCCGGCGACCGCGGCACGTTCCGGATTTTCTGCCGAGGAAATCAGCACCGATGCCGCAGCCCTTCTCGAAGGCGAACCGGCAACGACACCTGTCATTTTGAACGATCAAGCCTATCCCATCCGCGTGCGGTTTCCCGAGCGTATCCGCACGTCGCTGGACCGGATGACCAACACTTTGCTCGTCAGCTCCACCAACCACACAGCTACGCTCGGCTCGCTTGCGACAGTCACAACGGATCCTGGCGAAACGGAAATTAGGAGAGAAAATCTTCAGAGATTAGTCGAAGTGACCGCTCGACTTGAAAATGTGGGCCTGGGAAAAGGAATTGCGGAAGTACAGAAGGCGGTCGCGGATCTTCGCTTACCAGCGTCGATCCGCGTCGAATATGGCGGCCAGTATCAGGAGCAGCAGAAATCTTTCCGCGACTTGCTGATGGTCCTTTTCCTGGCTCTCGCACTCTTGTTCGTCGTGCTGCTTTTCGAATTCCGCACTTTTTCCGCCCCGGTCGCAATTCTTGCATCGGCGTTACTCTCCACCTTTGGTGGGTTTTTGGCCCTGCTCGTGACGCGCACGAATTTTAATGTTGCGTCGTTTATGGGGATGATTATGGTCGTCGGCATCGTCGCGAAAAACGGTATTCTGCTGCTCGACGCGGAGCAGCGTTTCCGCAGCCTGGGTTTTTCATCCGCGGAGGCGATGCTTCAGGCGGGCCGCCGCCGGCTACGGCCCATTGCCATGACCGCTCTGGCCACCATCGCAGGAATGTTGCCGTTAGCATTGGCTATCGGCGCAGGATCGCAAATGCTGCAGCCGCTCGCGATTACCGTAATTGGCGGCCTCTTGAGCTCCATGGTTCTGTCTCTCGTGTTTACACCGGCAATCAATTATTTCCTGCAGCGCGACTCGATGGCTGCGACGGAACCATCAACAGTCATCTAAAAACTGCGCACAGAACCTGCCCAAAACAGGAGCATCAGTTCCCTTTCATCGGCACACCTAGTAAAGTTAATAGTGGAGATTATTTATTATCATGCACGAAGCAGTGGCAAAGGACAGCACACGCATGCATGGCCGAAATCCCGCAGTACCGCTCAGCAAGAATGAGCACCTGTTGCGCTGGGTGGGAAAGATGGCGGAGCTCGCAAAACCCGCCGCGATCCATTGGATCGATGGCTCGGAAGAAGAAATCGACACTTTGCGAAGCCAGATGGTTGCGGCAGGAACCCTGATCAAGCTGAACGAAAAACTGTGGCCAGGGTGTTATTACGCAAGATCCGATGCGAACGACGTTGCGCGCGTCGAGGATCGAACCTTCATTTGTTCGCTTTCGAAAGACAGCGCAGGCCCGACAAACAATTGGGAAAATCCGTACGAGATGCGGAAGAAGCTGAAGAATCTTTTCAACGGCACCATGCGCGGGCGCACGATGTATGTGCTGCCGTACAGTATGGGGCCGTTTGGCTCACCGATGTCGCAGATCGGTGTGCAACTGACAGACTCGCCGTATGTGGTCGTCAATATGCGCATCATGGCGCGCATTGGATTGCCTGTGTTTAAGCAGATCGATACGGGGATTCCGCGCGTGGTTCCGTGCATGCATTCGGTCGGCGCGCCGCTGGCGGAAGGCCAAAAAGACGTTCCCTGGCCATGCAATAAAGAAAAATACATCGTGCATTTCCCGGAGACGCGCGAGATTTGGTCTTACGGCTCCGGTTACGGCGGAAACGCGCTGCTCGGCAAAAAGTGTTTCGGGTTGCGAATCGCCTCTAACATTGCGCGCGACGAAGGCTGGATGGCGGAGCACATGCTGATTCTTGGGGTGGAAAACCCAGCTGGCGAAAAAACGTATGTGGCCGCCGCCTTTCCGAGCGCTTGCGGAAAAACAAATTTCGCGATGCTCATCCCTCCCAAGGGATTTGACGGATGGAAAGTTTGGACGGTCGGCGATGACATTGCGTGGATTCGTCCGGATGAACGCGGTCTGCTACGCGCAATCAATCCGGAAGCGGGATTCTTCGGAGTTGCGCCAGGCACTTCGGTAAAGACAAATCGCAATGCGATGGCCACGCTTGCGAAAAATTCCATTTTCACAAATGTCGCGCTTACTCCGGACGGTGGCGTCTGGTGGGAGGGTATGACGGACACGCCTCCGGCGGAATGCCTCGACTGGAAGGGGCAGAAGTGGACTCCGGAAATTGCGAAAGAAACCGGAGCAAAGGCATCGCATCCCAACGCGCGGTTCACTGCACCAGCTTCACAATGTCCGACGATTGATCCTGCGTGGGAAGATCCCAGCGGCGTCCCTATTAGCGCGATTATCTTCGGAGGCCGGAGAGCGACGACGATGCCGCTCGTTTTCCAGGCTTTCAATTGGAGTTCCGGCGTTTATATCGGAGCGACGATGGGATCGGAAACCACAGCGGCCGCAGCCGGGGCGATTGGAAAAGTGCGCCGTGACCCGATGGCTATGCTTCCCTTCTGCGGTTATCACATGGGCGATTACTTCCGGCATTGGATAAAAATGCAAAGGTCGCTGACCCTAACGCCGAGAATTTTTCATGTGAACTGGTTCCGCAAAGATGGAGATGGGCAATTCATGTGGCCGGGATTTTCGGAAAACATGCGCGTCCTGAAATGGATCGTTGACCGAACGAAAGGCCGTGCTTTGGCCCGCGAGACCCCTATTGGATGGATGCCGCGCTACGAAGACATGGAATGGAAAGGCATGGATCTTTCCAAAGAGAAATTTGAAGAGCTACAAACATTCGACCGGGAAGCATGGCGCAAGGAAGTGATTGAGCATGAAGAGCTGTTCATTGGACTGCACGACCATTTGCCGAAAGAAATGGTGTATGAGAGAGAATTGCTGATCTGTCGGCTTTAGTCTATCCCGGAAGGGCGAGCCCTGCCCCTGCAATGTCCTGCATGATGGAATTATTATTTGGAGCGTTCCAGGAAACGCAGCTAGAAATGAAGGTCGATGTAGACCAGATATGCGGCGAGAGCCAAACCAAACAGCGCGGTTACAATTCCGACGAGGTCGATGATAAAGCCTGCTGGCTGGAAGTTTCCAGAGTCAATTTGTTCGCGAGTCTTGCGATAACGAATTAATCCCATCAAACAAACAAGCACTCCGGCAATGATGGCCGCCGTGCCGAACCATACCGAAAGACCGGCCGTTGGCACAACATGCCCTTGGCCCTCCAGCTGCATCCACTGCCGGATGGCGATAGCAAAGCGGCCAATCGCAAAACCGAATACGACGACAGCAACCCCTGTGCGGATCCAAGCGAGAAACGTGCGTTCATTGGCGAGATGATCCCGGGCGAGGTTGGGATTGCTACTGGTTGAAAACCCGGAGTTCTTCGCTAATTTTTCAGGCATAAATTCTCTAGAGTTAGCCCGCGTGCCCCAAAACTCGCCTATTTTAGCGCCAATTCAAGGAGCTGGCCGGCACCGCTGATGTTTTTTATCAGATCGGCGGGAACATTATGCCGTTGCTTGAGGTACTCGGGGCTATTATAGGAAACCCACACCTTGCCACCAGCGTCCTCCCAGATCAAAGCCTTGAGCGGAAGATCAATAGCGATCGTCGGAGAAGCAACCATCACAGGCGTACCGCCCTTGGGACTGCCGAAAAGAATAAGCTGCGTGGGATGCATCTTCAAGCCGGCTTTCTCGGCCTCGCCGCTGTGATCGATGCGGCAAAATATCGTCAAACCTTTTTCCTGCAACAGGGATTCGACGCGCTTGAGAGTTTCTGGAACCGAGTAGGGACTGCTGAGGTGCTGCATTCCATTGTCTGGCACCGGAATCATGTCAACCTCCTGGAAAGCGCGGGGAATATTCACGGAACGATCGGCGTTTCAGAAACTTCTAGAAGTCGCCAAGAATTTCGAGCAAAAACCAGATGCAGCGCTCGGTTTTGTCAATCCAGTGTACATTAACTTTTTTTGTGGCCATTTGTGTCTTGTTTTCTCTTTTACCGTGAGTGCGACGCCGCGTCTTCTATCAAAGATGCGACTTCTTTCGGCTTGGAGACGTAGACCGAATGGCTGGCGCCTGCAACTTCAGCGACGCGGCTTTTGGCTCGTGCGGCATACCAACGCTCGAGTTCTGGATTGATGGTTCTGTCTGCTCCTGCGACCAGCATCCAGGTTGGTTTGCTTCTCCACGCAGCCGTGGTGATGACTGCTTTGAAATTGTCAGCAAAGTTGAGGACCTGAGAGCGCGCCATGAAAGCGGCTTGCTCAGCAGACAGGTCGGCTGCGAAGTACTCATGAAACTGCGCGGGGTCGAGGTATGTGAATCCGTCTTCGGTTTTCTTTATCGCCGTCGACTTGCTGAGGTCGCTTGGGAAGCGCTTTCCGTCGTCAGACTCGTTCTCGCCTGCATCCGGCATGTGGGCCGCGATGTACACCAATCCGGCGACAGATGGGTCCGTGCCAGCTTCCGTAATTACCGCTCCCCCGTAACTATGAGCGACAAGAATGCAAGGTCCGTCTTGTAGTGCAAGGACGCGTTTTGTGGCAGCTACATCTTCCTTAAAGGACGTTTCCGGCTCTTGAACGATGCTTACATTGAAGCCGTCCTTCACAAGAATGTCGTACACACCTTTCCAGCCAGAACCATCTGCCCACGCGCCGTGAACCAGAACAATATTCCGTATGCGTTGCCCTCCATTTTGCGCTGAGAGCGTGCAGCAAGTCAGCAGGAGCAGAACGATGCAGAGTGGCTGAAACGCTTTGCCTACATGTTGTAAAGCCTTCATTGGATCTCTCACATTTTGAATTTCTGTTGCGATTTGATTTCCAAATTCTGCGGCCTGGGGCGAGGCTCGGCATCCATTCAGTTACGGAGCTTTCTTCGAAAGTCAGACCGCGCTCATTGCTCGCCGGCTGTTTGCCGGAGTCGAACGAACGATAAAGGGCAAATTGAAGTGCTTGGTGCGGGCGTACCTGATGGATTTCAGTCTTGGCGCCTTGCGCAGAGCGACTTTGGCGTGAAATAGACGCGCTTTCGCTGCCGGAACAGAGATACCAATCATCGCAGCCGTTTCCTTCATAGAATGTTCTTGCAGTTGTTGCAGCTCAATCACCTTGCGAACTGTGGGCCGCAAAGCGCTGATCGCCCCGTGAAGAATATGTTCCCGCTCGCGCTGTGCGTAGCGCTTCTCGGGGTTGGGCGCGTGATCGGGCATTTCCCAGGACGGCGACTTCTCTTCGGAATCGGCGGAATTATCCAGTGAAATTTCACGGGAGGAGCGCTTTTTTCGCAGAATCATCAGGGCCGAATTGATGGCTATGCGAGTCAGCCAAGTAGAAAAGGCCGACCTCCCGTCAAATTCCGCGATGTGAATGAAAGCACTAAGAAGTGAATCCTGGAGAGCATCTTCAGCGTCTTCGCGGTTTTTAGTGATCCGCAGCAAAGACCTGAGAATTCTGGGCGTCAGCCGTTCACACAGCACATCGAAAGCCACGCTTTCCCCGTTTTTGGCGGCAGCAACCAAGCGTTTTTCATCCAGCCGCTCGCACTCATCCCTGAGCGCGAGACTCTCCATCACTAGATTCTCTTCCGTACAAATAGCCACACGTTGACAAGCCATATCCCCCCACTTTTTCGCTATCTTTGCCGCTCTCTTGTGATCCACTCGCGGATATACGGCGAGCAGTGCACCAGCTCGATTCCCCTTGCCTCACATTCGCTTAGGAAACCCACACCTTCCACATCGACCAGCGTTACATGCTCTAGGTCTATTACCGTTCCAGGTCCCGAACCTTCTGTCTGCGACTTCAAATCCGCGAGATACTCCAAACTAATTCGCCCACTGACCCGAAGAACCGTTTTCCCAGCTCCCGAACTTCTTTCAATTCTGAATGTCATCGCGCCCCTTCGACGTAGACACAAGGTGCAATTCGCTGGCCCCGCTTAAGTTATTGAAAACAAATGATTGTTTGTCATTTATTTATGCCCAAAATCGGCATTTGCTGATTTTCGGCAATTTTGAAGGTTTCAGGCGAGATTCTTACATAATGAGCAGTACCAAGAGCGGAACCTCGAGTCTGGCGAGCCGAATAAGAAATACAAAATGGAACGCGTATTCGACCAGTTGGTTGAATATGATAGGTTATGCGACCACGAAACTAGACCGACTTGAATCTATGCTTATTGATTCCCAAGCTAGCGATCTTGGACTCGAGCGTTTGCCGGGGAACGCCGAGCAGGGCGGCCGCGCCGGCGGGGCCCGAGACTCGGCCTGCGGTTTGCGCTAAGGCCGCTTCAATCATTTCCTTTTCCTTTGTCTCGTCCAAGCGCCCAAGTCCTTTAATAAGAGGATCAAACCTCGACGATTGGTGGAACGGCTCTCGCTTTAGCCATGTCTCGTCAACAGAAAAGGTCTCGCTATCGCACAAGACCACGGCTCGCTCAACCACGTTTTGGAGTTCACGTATGTTGCCAGGCCAGTTGTAGTCTTGAAATAATTGAAGGGTCTTCTTATCGATGTTGCGAAGCTTTTTCCCCGCTTTTTTCGCGTAACGCTCGATCAAGTACTCCACCAGCAGGGGGATATCGTCCACGCGCTCGCGAAGCGAGGGTAGCTGGATGGGGAAGACGTTCAGCCTGTAGAAAAGATCCTGCCGGAACGAGCCGGCAGCAACAGCTGCATTCAAATCGCGGTTTGTGGCCGACAGCACTCTTGTATCGACAGAGACGGACTGGCTGCCCCCCACTCTTTCAAATTCGCGTTCCTGGAGCACCCGAAGAAGGGCGCTCTGGGTCTCGGCTGGCAGTTCTCCAATTTCATCGAGAAATATCGTACCTCCATCAGCCAGCTCAAAGCGTCCGAGATGCCGTTGGGAAGCGCCTGTGAAGGCACCTTTCTCATGGCCGAAAAGTTCGGAGGCAATCAGAGTGGGAGGAATCGCGGCGCAGTTCACGCGGATAAAGGCCCGGTTTGCGCGCTTGGACCGCCTGTGGATGGCCCGAGCAATCATTTCTTTGCCCGTGCCGGTCTCACCAAGGATTAGGACGGTCGAGTCCGTGGCAGCAACTTTGGCAACCTGTATAAGGACTCGCCGGAGTGGTTCCGAAGAGCCGACAATTTCTTCAAACATGGAGACCTTGTCGACTTCCTCGCGGAGCGCAATGTTCTCTTTATAGAGCTGGTCCCTCAACTCCTTTATTTGCTCAAAGGCAGTCTCCAGAGCCACCCTTGCTTCGTGCTGTTCGGTCACGTCCATGGTCGTGCCAACTACTTCCGTGATTTCGCCCAACTCATTCATCACGGGATGAGCGATGGAGTGAAGGTGCTTGATCCTTCCGTCCGGGAGTACAATTCGGTAGTCTCCGCCGGAATCCACGATCTCGTTCTGTGTGGACTCCATTTCCGCTCTCCGCTGCACTCCTGCCCGATCTTCCGGATGGACCCTTTCCAGAATGTGCGACCACGTGAGGTTCGTTTTCTCAGGGTCATATTCATAAATGCGATAGTGTTCTTGCGACCAAAAGAGGGCACGCGTCCGCACATTCCACGCCCAACTGCCGCTCCTGCTCAATCTCTGAGCTTCCGCTAAATACCCTTCGCTCCGACGCAGAGTTTGCTCCGCGCGCACACGCTCGGTGATGTCCGTCGAGCTTCCCACGAATTGCACCAATTCCCCGGTTGCATTCAAGATCGGATGGCCCACGGTGTGGACATGTTTGACAGTGCTATCCGGCAGGGCTATTCGGAATTCAATGTCGTACCCTGATTTTTCGCGGATGGCTCGGTCGACTACCCTTTGCCATCTGTCGCGATCCTCTGGATGAAGGCGTTGGAGCCGTTCTTCCCAGCGCGGCATACCCTTTTCTGGATCGAACTCATAGATGCGATACCATTCATCGGAAAGATGTAATGCGTCCCCTCCGGCCACCTTCCAGACCCAGCTCCCGGTATGGGTAAGCTGCTGGGCTTCCCGGAGATACGCCTCGCTGTTCTGCAAAGTCTCATAGAGAGTACGAAGTCTCGTCGCGGTATCGTTGAAAACTTGGCCAAGTTGGGCAATTTCGTCGCCGCCGATTACCGACACCTGATGTTGAAACTCGCCTCGGGCCAACGCTTTCGAGCCTTCCACGAGCAGACCAAGCGGCCCGGTAATACTGCGAGTGATGGCCAAACCCAGGAAAGCTGCGATGAGCAAGGTGAAAACGGCAGACAGGGGGACAATCCAAAGAATGTGACTTTGTAAGCGCGCGACTTGCAAGACCGCTTCCGCCTGCTGATCCCCGACTTGTTGAGCAATGTTTCTTACGAGCGCTGAACTTCTGGTTTCCAGTGGACGAACCTGGTTGGCAAGGCGCAAGCGAACGGCCTGCCAATCCCTCGTCTTGGCTAAGTCGGTGATGGACCCGAGCTCCGCCGGCAGTTCGTCCTGAATTGCCTCAAGTGCAGGCAGGAGCGTGGGGTCCAGCTTTAGGTCCGACGGCAAATTATTGAGGGCATTTCTGGTGCGCTGGCTGTCCTCAAGGAGATCGTTACGAAGACGTTCCGCTTCGGTCACGAGTTCGATGGTATTTTCGGAATGGGCGAACGCGTCCAGACGCTCATAAAACAACATGAGATTGGTATGAGCTTGCAGCACAACAATCAATTCCTGGTCAACCCCGTCCAGGCGCGCAGCTTGAACGCGAGCCTGATGGAATTGCCAGAGCAAAACTGCGTTTGCCAGCAACATCGCAAGGATGATGAAGACAAAACATAGAGTCAAACGGGGCCCGATATTAAGCCCATGAAGACGAAATGACCGCTTGCCTGCTTGCTTCGCCCATCCGGCAAGTTTCGCAACCACAGTAGACTCCCTATTGCTTGCCTCGATAACGCGTGGCCAAGATTACCAGCGCGCGGACTCAAAGCCAAAAGTTCCGGAAGACGTATGAGACTCTCGGGGCGTTTTTTCGCGAGACGATTAATTCAGCTTGGAGGGCGGTCCCGGACTGAACCCGGTTATTTCCACCAATCGCTTCTCCAAGTCCGCAGCAGCTATAGACGACATCTTTTCACCGGTCAAGACGGACCGTAGCGCGCCAATGTACGCCCTACTGACCTGTTCGTATTTCTCACCAGAGACTATGGAAGGGCGCGCAGCCAAGCCCGCCCCATGTTGCTTAAATTTGGCAAACTGAGGATAAGGATCTAACATCGCCGGAAGTTCATAGAACTCAACCCCCTCGGGGGGCACGGATTGTTCTTTCCCGCTAGTAAGCTGGGCATCTCCATGTAGAAGAAATCGGATGAGCTCAAGTGCTTCGCGAGGGTGTGCTGAGGTTCGGGAAATCGCCAGTCCATTGCCTCCCAAAGTGCTTACTCGCCCCGCTGTGCCGCCCGGAACACTAGTTAGACCAATCTGAGACGAATTGCTCGTGGAAGCGGGCGAAGACGACCCAGTAAAAGGCCAGCCACCAGTGATCACACTATAGTCGGCTTGCCAACCGCGAAGGAAGGCGGCATTTCCTGAGCCCCAAAGATTCTGGGCGTCCCACAATCCATAGGCCGTCACCCCGGGCGGTGAAATGGAACCGACCCAGCGCGCGGCTCGTTGCCAAGCATGAATCACTTGCGGGTTATTCACGCTAATTGTCCGATCATCCTCGATGATGCGCCCGCCGGCATCGCTGATCTGCCATTCCAAGCCGCTGCAGGTTAGATCTTCGGTGACGCCCCCTTGCCATACGTAGCCCCAAAAGTCTTTTTCACCTTTGGCCCTTTCACCGGCTTGAATGCGGGTGGCCATCTTCTCGAGCTCATCCCAGGTTTTGGGGGGCTCCCGATAACCGTACTTCCGCAGAAGATTCGGACGATAATACAAAACACTGATATAGGCGTGATGCGGTATAGCCACCAACTTATCGCCCACTGTGTAGCTCGCGAGCACCACCGGATTTTGTGAAAAGACCTGCTCAGCAAAGTAAGGCTTCAGATCCATAAGATATGGATTCAGTATGCCGGACCAGATCACATCAATGCTGACTACGTCAGGAGCGGCGGCGCCTTTCTGGAGTAGTTCGCGCCACAGAGCGAGTTGATTGAGAGAGCCGTCAGGACGAGGAAGACGATTGACCTGGATGCCCGTTTTTTTTGTGAAATCCTGTAACTCGTGCCCTAATCCCGGGTTCAGCGTGGAGGTATCCCACTCCACATCGAGAAACGTCACCGTTACCGGCTCCGGGGAAGATCGCTGGCAGCCGGCCATGACAAACAGTAGGAACAAAATGCCCGCCCCGGCGATTTTGCTGAAACTATTCCATTTAGCGGGACGAGTCGGGGTCGCAAAACCCCTTGATGGTCTGGTCATCTTCAACCTGGTTGCCATGTTCGACTAGTCGCCCAGCTTCGAGAGCGCAAAGTGTACCGCAAAAGGGGTGACTCTCCATAGAGCCCGACCAGCCGTGACGAGTTACTCAACCGGAGACCAGACCTGGTTCAACGCCCTTTTGCGCGCTCGCCTCTCAAAACCAGACAAGTCGAGGCTGCCTTTGCCACCAGCTTGCCGTTTTCGTCAGTGATTTCGCATTCGACATAGCCGACGGTGGTTCCCCGCCGTACCACTTTTCCTTCGGCTTTTAGGAGAGCCTTCCACACAGGGCGGAAGAAATTGATCTTGAGCTCAATGGTGGTGAAGGATTCGTCGGTGGCAAGAGTGCTGGCAAAGGCGATTCCCATGGCGGCGTCAGCGATATCGCAGAGGACTCCGCCGTGGAGTGTACCCATGGGATTTGTGTGCTGCGTTCCCGCTGCGAGCGTCACAACGGCACGACCATCGGCGGCTTCTATTGCTTCGAAACCGATCAGCTGGCCCACTGGCATGTCATTTGCTTTGGCTTTGCTCCAGGAGTTAGCTTGGGAGCTTCCTTGGGGTGTGCTCATAGTCTTTTCGCCTGCGATTTGGACTCCTTCGCGCGAAAGTTGCTTTCAGGTATTCATCGTGGCGCATGAAGCGTCCAAAAGCAATTACTTGGTAAGCTTCCGCAACAGGCCCATGGCCTCGGAATCATTCAGAAGGTTCTTGCCATTCAGAAGAGCGATCAGTTCGCTAACGATTTTTCGCACATCGGAATCTGTGCCCTTTGCGATTTCAGGATGCAGAAAGAGGTTCGATTGTTCCTCTCCGTCGACTTTCCCGCCGCTCAACTCGTTCAGCCAGGAACCCAGTACGCGGAGTTGATCGGGTTCAGCGGTTGTGAACAAAAGGCCCATGCCCATTCCCATCTTTGAATAAAGAACCTTTGCCTGGGTTTTGAAAGACTGATTATCTCGCGAGATGGTGAGCGTGACGGCTGCGTCTTTGGCAAATGGGTTGATAGTATCGACGTAACAGCCGTTTCTACTTATATCGGCAAGCCGGCCCTTAATTCGAATATCCGCGTGAAGATCGAGCGCTTCGACGGCGGGGGAAAAAGGATAGCGGGGACAGCTACGTTTTTCGACGGCCTCAACTGGCACGGGAGGCGGCTGACCATACATCGTTTTGTTAAGGAGTTCCATTAACCGACTTCCAGCGCGCGATATGATTCGAGTCCCTCAAAGTGAAGCCTGCGAATAACACTCGGACCCGCGCGAGTTCTCGTTAATCCGCCCGCGTGACGAATACTCATCGATGGACGACAACGGCCTGTTCGGGGATCCCCGTTTTAAGCAACATGGCGAATTGATGCGGAAGCACCGGCCGGCTGAAATAGAAGCCTTGCGCCTCGTCGCACTGATGAGTCTGAAGAAAAGCCAGCTCTTCCCGCGTTTCCACACCCTCGGCAACGACACGAAGTTTCATGCTCCGGCCCATGCTGATTACAGCCGTCACGATGGTCGAATCGTCGGGAGCGGAGGTGATCTGTCGTACAAACGACTGGTCGATTTTCAGCGCATCTATCGGGAACTTTCGGAGATAGCTCAGGCTGGAGCAGCCCGTGCCAAAATCATCGACGGCAATCTGTACGCCTCTGGCCCTCAGCGTTTTGAGGACGGACGCCGCAGACTCGGCGCGCTTCATCAGCACGCTTTCCGTCAACTCGAGTTCCAATGACCTAGGATCCAGCCCAGTCTCGCTGAGAATGGCGAAGACACTCTCAAGAAAATTATCGTCCCGGAACTCCATCGAAGAGATGTTCACGGCAATGGTTCCGAGAGAAAGACCCGCGTTCAACCACGCTCGAGCTTGTTTGCATGCTTCGCGGAGGACCCACTGGCCTATCGGAAGAATCAGGCCGCAATCTTCTGCAACCGGTATAAATTGCGCAGGAGAGACGGAGCCTCGAACTGGATGCGTCCAGCGTAGGAGAGCCTCGGCTCCGGTAATCTCTCCCGTCCTCAGCTTGATCTTCGGCTGGTAGTGCAGCGTGAATTCCCGCCGATCGAGGGCTCGGCGAAGATTTTCCTCGATCGATTGGCGCTCGACGGCCCGGACGGTCATGGCTGGCCTGAAAAACTGATAGCTCTGCCGGCCATTTTCCTTGGCCTGGTACATCGCAGTGTCAGCATTCTTGATCAGCGTTTCGGCGTCCTTACCATCGTCTGGGAAGACGCTCAGACCAATGCTCGCGGTGACATGGAGATCGTGATGGTCAATGGTGTGAGCCTCCGCCACGGCCTGAAGGATTCTAAGAGCCGAAATGGCGGCATCTTCGGATTGCTCCATTTCGGATAGCAGGACAACAAATTCATCGCCTCCTTGCCGGCTCACTGTGTCCGAGCTGCGCACGCATGCCACGAGTCGTTTTGCAATGGATTGCAGAAGTTTGTCGCCGGTGGGATGCCCGAGAGAATCGTTGATGTGTTTGAAACCGTCCAAATCCAAAAAGAGTACCGCGACTTTTTTTGAATGACGCGGAGCCAAGACAATGGCCTGAGTGACGCGATCGTTGAGAAGCATGCGATTGGGCAAACCTGTCAGAAAGTCGTGTTGCGCGGAATGGGTCATCTGCGCAGCCATGGCCCGTGCTGTGCTTACGTCACGGAAAATGATAACGGCTCCGGTTTCCGTGCCTTCCCGGTCATGGATAGGGGCGACCGAATCTTCGATCGGCGTCTCAAATCCGTCGCGCCGGACGAGGATACAATTCGATGACAGGCGCACGGTTCGGTCCACGCCAACCGCCACGTTTATCGGATGCGGAGCGGGCTCGCGGCTCCCGGCGTCAAGAATTTGTAACACTTCGAGCATGGGACGGCCAGCAGCCTCTTGCCACGCCCAGCCGGTCATTTTTTCCGCAACGAAATTGAGGAAAGTGATGTTTCCAGACATGTCGGTGCTAACAACGGCGTCACCGATGGAATTAAGCGTAACCTGCGCGCGTTCCTTTTCGACGAACAACGCCTCTTCCATGGTCTTGCGCTCGATGGCATAGCGGAGGGCTCGGAGCAGTCCCCGGGAATCGATCTGACCTTTGATGAGATAGTCTTGCGCACCTTCCTGCAAGGCCAGTGCGGCGAGAGCTTCGTCGTCCCTTCCCGTAAGAACCACAAGGGGAACCCTTGGCGCGGCCGCGCGGATCCGCTGTACCGCCGTCACTCCTTCCACGTCGGGTAAGCCCAGATCGAGCAAGATAATGTCAACTTCACGTTCTGCAAGGTGCCTCTCGGCGTCTTTCATGCACTGCGCATGCGTCATTTCGGTCTGGTGGGCACCCTCTTCATTAAACATCTCGCGCAGCAATCGGGCGTCTCCCAGATTGTCTTCAACCAGAAGAAGTATTTTGATCCATTTTGAGCTCATCCATTTTGCCTTTGCTGGGGCAGCTTGACTTTAGTCAGCCAAAAATCATTGATGCTCTTTATAAGGGCTTCAAAAGCATCCAGCTGCACAGGCTTGCTGAGATAGCAGTTCGCCTGGAGTTGGTAGCTTTTCACGATGTCCGCTTCCGCCTCGGATGTGGTGAGGATCACAGTAGGGATCGTTTTCAAGTTTGGATCTTCCTTAATGTGCGCGAGCACCTCGCGGCCGTCCATTTTGGGAAGGTTCAAATCCAGCAAGATGAGCTCAGGGCGTGGAGCACGAGCGTGAACGCCTTCCCGCTTCAGAAAAGCCATGGCCTCCACGCCGTCGGAAGCCACATGCAAATGAATGGCTTTATTGGCCTCGCGGAAGGCCTCCTGCGTCAGCCGGACATCACCGGGGCTGTCTTCAACCAGCAGAACTTCTATGGGCATACCATCTCCTCCGATCAATTTCATCAATTCCTCTCGCTGCCAGCCAAGGCAAATCGAAACGTGGACCCGCGCCCGGGCTCTGACTCGACCGAAATGCTGCCCCCATGGCGCTCGACAATCTTTTTGCAGATGGCCAAGCCGATGCCGGTGCCGGCGAACTCTTCTCGTTTGTGAAGCCGCTGAAACATGCCAAATATCTTTTCAAAGTATTGCGGATCGATTCCGAGCCCGTTGTCCTTCACAGAAAATGTCCATCTTTTGCCGCCATTCTTGGCGACAGAGATATGCACTTTGGGGACTCCAGAACTCTGGTATTTGATGGCATTGCCGATAAGGTTTTGAAACAGTTGAACCAGTTGCATATCATCTGCTACAACATTCGGAAGAGGATCGTGTGTCACCAGCGCGCCTTTATCTTCAATGGCCCCGCGTAGGTTTATCAGTGCCTGTTCCAGTGCTTCTTCGCTGGAGATTTCGACTAGGTCCCTTCCTTTTGTGCCAACGCGAGAGTAAGCCAATAAATCCTGGATCAGGCGCTGCATGCGGCTGGCGCCGTCCACGGCGAAGGCAATGAACTCGTCGGCATCGGAGTCCAGCTTTCCCTTGTATCGTCTTGAGAGGAGCTGCGTGTAGCTGGCCACCATCCGCAACGGCTCCTGCAAATCGTGCGAGGCAATATAGGCAAACTGTCCCAATTCCTCATTCGAGCGGTTCAATTCCTCGACCTTGTTAAGAAGATTCGCTTCGGCCTTTTTGCGCGTGGTGATGTCGCGGACTGCGGCTGTCACCAGGATCCCTTCGGCACTTTCCAAAGGACTCAGCATGAGTTCGATCGGAAATTCAGTGCTATCCCTGCGCCGCCCGGTAAGCTCAATCCCCGTGCCAATTTGCTGTGCCAGCGCGTCTTCCACGGAGCGCAGAGCGTCCGCGACCAATCGTTCTGCGAAACCCTCCGGAATGATGTTCTTCACTTTCTGGCCGACTAGCTCATCGCGGCTGTAGCCAAACTGTTTTTCGGCCTGAACATTCAAGAGAACGATTTCCCCGCCCTGGTTGACCACCACCATGGCATCTGGGGCTGCTTCCAAGAGTCCGCGGTATCTGCCTTCCATCTGCGCCAGATGCTTTTCGGCAGCTCTGCGCACACTGATGTCGCGGATCGCTGCCGTCACCAACGTTCCCTCAGCACTTTCCAGCGGACTCAACATGATCTCGATGGGAAACTCGGTTCCGTTCTTCCGCAGCGCAATCAGCTCGATGCCCGTACCAATCTGTTGCGCCAGAGCCTCCGCGGCACTTCGTGTTCCGTCCGCTATCAGCCGCTCCGCGAAGCCTTCCGGAATAATGTTTTTCACCTTCTGTCCGACGAGTTCATCGCGGCTGTAGCCAAACTGTTTCTCCGCCTGAACATTGAGGAGAACGATCTCCCCGCCCTGATTCACCACTACCATGGCATCCGGCGCCGCTTCCAAAAGTCCGCGGTATTTCGCATCCGACTCTGCGCCCTGGCTGAGATCGCGGCTGACCACGGAAAATCCGCGCAGATTTCCCCCCAGGTCGCGCGACGCGGTGTAGGTGGTTCGCACGAGAAAGCGTGCGCCGTTTTTCCGCACACGCATGCCCTGTTCTTCATACAAGCCGCTGGCGGCAGCCATCCGAAGGATCTCCTCTGGCCGGCCGCGTTTGACGTCTTCGGAAGAAAAGAATCGGGAATAGTTTTGGCCAGAGACCTCTTCGAATTTGCACCCTGTCATTCGCTCGGCGCCGGGATTCCAACTGCGAATCTCGCCTTGCGGACCCAGCATCAATATGGCGTAGTCCTGGACGCCGTGAATCAGCCTTCTATATTTTTCTTCGCTGTCTCTGAGGGCTTGCTCCGCAAACCCGCGCGCCGAGCTGTCGCGGTAGGCGCTCCATCCGGCACAACTTGCGACCAATAAACCCAAGACGGTCCCCAGGATTAGAATTGCTTTGGCCTGGTCCAAACGCCGCGTAGAATCCGCTTCACGCAGTCGCAACAATCGCAGTTCTTCATCCTGCATCTGGCCAATCAGATTTTGAAAGTCATCCATAATCTGTTTGCCGGCCCCTAGTTGGATCGCGTCCTCGGCGGCCTCCAGGCCAGTGGAGCGCCGCAAGCTGAGGACTTTCTCCGCAAGTTGGAACTTCCGAGCGGCAAGTATTGCTAGAGCATCAAGCCTGCGCTGCTGATTGGCGTTATCCGCTGTCAAGTTGCGCACGATTGCCTGTTCTCTTTCCGTCCTTGCTTTGCCGGCACGATACACATCGAGAAAGGATTCGTCGCCAGTCAACAGATACCCGCGAGCATTCGATTCCACGGTCTGCATTGCCGCGAGCAGATTCTGGAGGTTTTCAAGGACCTCGCGAGAGTGGCGCACCCATAGGTCACTTTCCCTTGACTCGACCAGGCCACGATAGGAGATTGCACCCACGACGAGCAGCGCCAAAATGGCGGACCCGAACGCGAGTTGGAGCTTGCGACTCAATGGAGACTTCGTCTTCATCGCACACCAAGTTGGAAAAGGAGAATCTAGTCCGGACGCGATCCCGAGGGCTGTAAGAGGGCAGCCTGTAGCCGCGCCGGTTTATTTCGAAGAGATTTTAGTTTATTACAGCCCGAAGCAGGGTCAAGCTCGGTTTGCCAGAAGGTTTCCAAGGGCTATGGGCTGATCTTCCATTCACCTCACAGGGCCAACGAGCTGCCTAAAAGATTCCTGGGGAAGCGTGTAGGCATTTGCTTCGCAAGCCACCAGGGCTCGCCCGACAGCCGCTGGATCAAGAGGCTTGGAAAAGAAATATCCTTGGGCAAACTCGCAGCCAAGCGATCTCAATTGGCTTGCCTGCTCGGGAGTCTCCACTCCCTCCGCAATCACTTTCATCCCCAGATTGCTTCCAAGGCTCAATATGGTTTTTACGATTTCCAGACTTTCGCTGTTGTTCAACATGTCGCAAACGAAGGAGCGGTCGATTTTCAATATATCCAGCGCAAAACGGCGCAGGTAACTGAGGGACGAATATCCAGTTCCGAAATCATCGATGCACAACCGCACGCCCAGCTTTCTCAGTTCGCTGAGAATGCGAGTCGTGCGCTCCTCATCGCGCATGGTCACACTTTCTGTCAGTTCCAGCCTTAAGTTTTCAGGTGCAAGGCCGGTTTCGCCAAGAATATGGCCGATTTGGGTTACAAGATCGGCTTGTGCAAACTGCTTGGCGGAGATATTTACGGCCATAGTAAAGGGTTGCGTGCTGGGGAACTGCAAATTCCACGCAGACAGCTGACGGCTGGCCTCATGCAAGATCCAATTCCCGATCCACAAGATCAGGCCGGTATCTTCGGCTGCCGAGATGAATCCGCCGGGCATCACCAAACCAAATTCCGGCCGCTGCCATCGAACCAGAGCTTCGAAGCCGGTGATATGAAAATCGAGCAAAGAAACAATCGGTTGGTAGTGGACGCGAAATTCCTGGCGTTCCGTCGCCTGGCGAAGGTCCGTTTCCAGGCGGAAACGACCCGCGGCAGTAGCGTGCATGGAGGGGTCACACATTTCGTAGCGGGCCTTACCAAGTGTCTTGGCGCGGGCCATCGCGGTATTTGCGTCGCCTAGCATGTCCTCCGCTGCGCTATAGCCAGTCCCGCTAAAAGCAATGCCGACGCTCGCCGTTGTGAAGACCGTTTGCCCATCGATATCAAAGGGCGCTTGGATATTTTGTTGAATTCGTTCCGCTACTCGAATCCCTTCGCTAGCGTTCCTGATGTTATCCAGCAAGATGGTGAACTTGTCGCCTCCCAGTCTCGCCAGTATGCCGACTTCCTCCAATTGGCCAGCCATTCCGCCGGTTTCCGCTGTACGCAAAATCGCATCATCTCGCCGGATAGAGCCGAGCAATCGATCCGCAATTTGCACCAGAAGCCAGTCGCCTGCAGATATTCCCAAGCTGTCATTCACAACCTTGAAGCGATCCATATCGACAGATAACACCGCAAATTTATAATCCGGATGGAGCATTCCCCAGCTGACACACAGCGTCAGGCGTTCGAGGAAAAAGGAGCGGTTGGGCAACTGCGTTAGCGGATCGTGGAGCGCATCGTAGGTCAGTTTGTCTTCAAGTTTCAAAATGCGTTCGCCCGAACGCAAGCGCGCCTTCAGTTCCTCCGCATCGCAGGGCTTCGTAATATAGTCGTCGGCTCCTGCTTCAAGGCCAGCTACGACGTCCACTTTGGAAGATTTCGCGGTGAGTAGAATTATGTAGATGTAGGGATACTCGGAATGCCTGCGTATCTCTCGGCAGACCTCAGGCCCGTTGAGCCCTGGCATGAGCCAATCCAAAAGCGCCAGTCGCGGGCCAATTTGACTGGAAAGAACTTCCAGTGCTTTATGCCCATTCTCAACCGCGACAACGTCGTAACCAGCGCGCTCAAGTGTTTTTTGCAGCAGACGCCGCGTGATCGAATCATCGTCGGCAATAAGGACTCTCGTTGCCTCTTGCCTGCCTCTTCGCGTTGACCTCAGTTGCATTCCCGGCCTCCTTGAGGAGTTCGTTCGCTCGCCGCATGCAAAAAAGAGGTCTGGCTACTTCTCCACGGAAATAGTGAAGCGCTGAGTGCTCTGGCGCAAATTGCATAGTTTTTTATATTCATCGTTCCCTTGCCCGAAAGTCAGTTGATGGTGGTCAGGCCCGAATGCCACGAAGGGCAGCGAGCTCGCACGCAATGACTATCCTGGCTTGTGTTTCCCATGAGCGGAGAGAGAGGACGGACAGCTCTTGGGCGACATTCTGGAAGGGAACTCAAGTATTCATGAGCAAACAGAAAGAGTCAAAGAGTTTATACACCCACGTCGATAACTGGCTACGTGCATCACACCGTCCTTTGGCGAGCGGCTGCACAACTACACCGGCAGGCTGATGAGATGCCGATGTCGCTTTATGCTGGTATGGAGGCAATTCGGTAGAAGCGTTTCAAACACTTTTAGCGGTTGAGTTAAAAATAATTACACCGACTAGGAGTAAAGTTGAAAAGTGTTTTAGAATAGAAGAAGCAGTTCATGTCGGGGCGTAGCGCAGCCTGGTAGCGCGCCTGCCTTGGGCGCAGGAGGACCCCGGTTCAAATCCGGGCGCCCCGACCAAAATCATCTTCCGTATTTTCTTCAGGTTATGAAAAGTGTTTTTCACCAAAAACGAATTTGCAAAAACACGGGGAGGCAGGAGTGCTATTCAGAAACTATTGAACGGATGCAAGTTAAATCGCCTGCGATTTGACAAGTATGGGGAAAATTCGGGGGACCCTGGGCATTTCTCGTCTCATTGATCTTCGGAAATGCAAATCAGTAAATCACGCGCTAGGCTCAGTTCGCTTCGCCGTACCTCAATTGCTTCCCCATTCGTTAGTTGAACTTGGGAAGTGCGAGATCTTGGCGGCGGTTTGCTAATTCACCCTGACCTGTTCGTACTCACTAGCATTGGCGTGTTTTCAGCAACTTAGGGCGCTCTCATTCGCATCAGAAGACCTCATTTGCAACGTATTGTGCACCAACTGTGCACCAAAAATCGGGTCGCCATCCGCAGGCAAAGATGTATTTTAGGAACGAGAGAAAGATGTTTAACCAGAAATCGTTAATGCTTAGTGGACGAACGATCAGCCATGAAACCGTTTCAAACCTAGAATCCTGAAAGAGAACCATCACTTTTGATGCGCGCTCAGCTCCTCGAGCTTGTGCTTTAACTGTTCAAGCTTCTGTCCAGCCTCACCGAGCTTGCCTTCTGCCGTAAGTCGCTGGTAGTCGGCGAGATCTTTGGCCGCTCCCGCGATGAGCGCGTTCACGTCTCCCCCTGGCTTGGTCGCGGCAGCCGGCGCTGCTGCGCCCCGTTCAGGTTCCGCGGGAACCGTTGTGCCGCTTAGCGACGAGACCTCTCCCCCAAAGAGAGCTCTCATCGCCGACTCGAATGTCGGTCCATAAGCCAGCCGGTCTTGCAGCGCAAGCACCACCAGACGCAACTCCGGCATCGGACTGCGTTCGGCCTGGAGGTAAATCGGTTCCGCATACAACAACGCGTGCCCACACGGAATGACCAGCAGAGTGCCTCGCCGCACGTGGGAACCTTGCTGATTCCACAACGTCAATTGCCCCGACAGCTGAGCGTTCTGATCGATTCGGGCTTCGATTTGCAGAGGGCCGTCGACGAGTTTCGTTTTCGGGAAGTCGTAGACCACCGACGTACCGTATTTTTCGCCGTCGCTCCTTCCAGCAATCCAGCCGATCAGATTGTTTCGGTTCGCCGGCGTGAACGGCAGAATTTCCACGAACTCGACGGCAGTTTCGCCCGGCAGTTTCATCAGTACGAAGTTCGGCTCCATCGGCTGCGTCTTCTGCTGACCGGACTCGTCCATGCCGACTTCCGAAGCGACCGTCCACAGGTCCTCGCGGTTATAGAACACTTGCGGATCGGTCATATGATAAAGGCCGTATACAGCCGCCTGCAGCTTGAGCAACAACTCTGGATAGCGCACGTGTTTGCGCAGCGTGGGCGGCATGGCGGCCGCATCTTGGAACAGAGTGGGAAAAATCTGGCGGTACGCCATGATGATTGGATCCTGTGGGTCAAACACATAGAACGTCGTGGTGCCATTGTAGGCGTCGATGACCACCTTGACGCTATTCCGCATGTAGTTAATGAAGGTGTTGCCGAGCGTGTAGTGGCGCGAGTAGGGATAGCTGTCCGAGGTGGTAAACGCGTCCATAATCCACGTCAGCCGACCATCGTCGCCGACAACGATGTACGGATCCGAATCGTAAGTGAGAAATGGCGCGAGCGCTGCCACGCGATCGCGCACGTTGCGACGCATCAGCAGACGGCTTTCCCGGTTGATATCGTCACTGAACGGAAGCTTCGTCAGGTCACCTCGGTCGGACGCGATGAGGAGGCGCCGAAGGAAACCTCCGAGGAGGATGCCGCCGTTGCCCTCGTAGGACGTCAGACTGTTCGTCTGGCCTTGCGGGTAATTGAATTCCTGTTGCCGCGTCTTCACGTACACGTCGGTATTGGTGAGCTCGCCGAAATAAATCTCCGGGCGCTTTACAACGATGCTCGGCACCGTGCTCTGAATGGGCATGTTACTCAGAATCAGTGTCGGCAGCCCTTCCGGAGTGAACCCATTCACAGGGTTCATGGTGATACCGTAGCCGTGCGTATAAATAAGTTTCTCGTTGATCCAATTGCGACTGCTCTCCGGGAGCTTATCGACGTTTAGCTCGCGTGCGGCAAGCATCACCTGACGCGTTGTGCCGTTGATTTCATAGCGATCGATATCGATATCGGGAAAGTCGTAGTAGGTTCGAATTTCCTGAATCTGACGCAGCGTGTCCTGGAGTGCGCGCCAGTCCCACAGTCGGATGTTCTGCAGGGTAGCCTGATTGTTTGCCGGATCGGCCGCCTCGACGGTCGTCTCAGCAGGAAATTCGCGCTGCGCAAGGCGGTCCAATCTATAGGCCTGCCGCGTCAGGTCAATATTGTAGGCAATGTAGGGTCGCTCACGAACCAGTTCGTTGGGCTTCACGATAAAGCTGCTGACGTACCAGCCAACGATCTGAAGCGCGAGATAACAGACCGCGGCTGGAGCGACTGCTGCCACCAACCAGCGCGCGCGCGGCACCGCCACGACGTTGATGGTTGCAATCGCAGCACCAAGAACAAGCGCGGCACAGACTGCGAGCATTCCAGGGAGCATGACGTGCGCATCCGTGTAGGTGACGCCGCCAAAGATCGTATGTTCGTCGAACAGTCGCTCGAATCGAGCGATATACGCCCGCATCGTGAGGATCAGCAAAAGGAACCCGAACGCAATGGAGAACCCGCGCCACGGCCGGGAGGTGTATCTGCTTCGGCGTCCCGAGAGAATTGTTGTACTGCCAGTAACGAAAATGAAGAAAACGGCGATCACACAGGCAATTACGGCTACCGATAGCAGCCAGCCCGTAATGATCTGCCATACGGGCAGAGCGAACAGATAGAAGCTGATCTGCTTGCCGAAGATCGGATCCACAGCGCCACCGGTCGCGCGCGTTGCGTACCAATACAGCGCGAAGGCAGGCCACTCAGTCAACATGCTTGCCCCGGTCACGATGGCGTCGACGAGGGAGACCCCGACACCGAGGAGGTGCAGGATGCGCGCAACTGGTAGCTTCAACGGCTGGCCGCCGATGACGATCCTGTAGTCTTCCGGCAAATCGGATTGGTAAGCCCGCCTCAGCGCCAGGAACCATCCGTACAGAAAAAGAAACGTGACAGCAAAAAATGCCGCAAAGACTGCCCATTGAAGGGTGAGTGTCTTCCGGAACACGTCCCCGTAACCGAGCGACCCGAACCAGAGGGCGTCAACGTAATACGATAGCGCCGTCCGGCTGCTGAAAATGACGATGGCAAGGATGGCCAGAACGAGGAAAAACAGACGGCGAGGGAGAAACCGTCGCGGCGGTTGCTGCCAGTCGACTATATCGGGCATGAGCCTAGCCTGCTTTCAAGAGCGCTTCCGTCTGACGACCAAGCAGACCCAATTGTACGCTGTCTGCTCTCGAGACCATCGACGATCGCCGACCTGACACGGTACAGTGCGAGGGCGCTCACCAATTCGGTAGCACGCTGCGTGAGTTAGCGTGATTGTTGCTTGAGTTCGTTGTCCTGCTTATTTGCGGAATGGATGCAAGGTGTGTCGCTCAAATTCCTTTGGCAGCGGCAACAATTCACCCGCGTCCCTGGATCGAGTCGCCCAGTCAACGAGATCCCGGTATTGCTCGAATTCTGTAATTTCCCCGAACCATTGCGTCCCCTTTTCGGTGATTTGCACTGAATGCCCTCATTTGCAGTCAAATGCTTACCAAGTGCTTACCAAAAGTATTGGCCGGCAGGAGCAAACAACCTTCTCTTGTCAGTTCTTGTATCGCAATTTGGCGCGGTTTATCGCAAGTTGTATCACACCAGCATGACCCACGATTTTGCTGCTCACGATGTACAGAAGGCAGCCATGCCACGGTTAAGCGCTATGACTTTAGTAGTGCTGAAGCTGTTCTTATCCGCGGAAACGTAATTGTCAATCGCTTTGGCGATGTCCGTGCGACATGACGCACTCACACGGATTTCTACGGATTCCGCCAAATCCGCGATGAGTACCACTTGCAATTTGTCTAACTGCGGACGAATCGCTCCGGCCAGACTGACCGGTGTGTGCTCCGGCGCTCTGCCCTGGCGACGCCATTCTGCTAACAGCGAGTGTTGGAGAGGCTTGTTCGCTTCGATTTGGGCTTTGAAGAAGTTTGACACCCACTCCGGGTCTAAGCCCCTCGACTCTCCCGCCTTAGTAGCGCTGGCAATGACCTGTGCCTCGCGAGCTGCGTCCTCGACCGGTGTCCCACTGTCCCACTTCGCCAGTGCGACTTGCTCTGCAAGGGCAAGCCGCCGAGCGGATGTCTCCACCAGTGGCTGAAGCCTATCTTCTGCGTGTTGCGGGTATGCTCTGCCTTCCGAACAGATACTCCAGGCTAGGAAAAATGCTAGTCTCTTGCTGAGTCGCATCATTTTCATTCTCGGTTCCTTGTTTCGTTCGGTGTTGTGATGAACTACGTGCGATTCGATGTAGTTCCGTAAATCAATGGAGGTTGCGCCTTGCACCCTTGCAGATCGATTCGCATCCACTTTTTTGCACCAAGCGCCTTAGAAAATCGTCGCTCATTTCCGCAAATGGGCATTGATGTTCGCGTGTCCGTTGTTGCGGATTCTTCCGGTCCACGGTTTCAGTCCTTAGGAGAGGTTCGCCGAGGATACGGTTCGCCATCTTCGTGAGGTCGAGGCCCACTTCTCGGTCAAGATTAAGCGTATCGCCATAGATGCACCGAGTGACGCTAGCCGCCACAGCTCTTTTTCTTGCTCGTCGTTGAGAGTCGTGAATGGCATCGTGGCATTCCCGCGTCACGTGTTCGCCTCTCTGTCTCCACTGTGGTTATCAATCAAGTCGCAGTGAAAGGGCAGCACCTTTCTCCCATTCCTGGAGCATGCGCTCTCCGACATCAGCAAAGTCAGATTGCTGTTTAATGTAGGAGCGGATTTCGGGCGTGGTGTGTGACATCGCGTCGCCAATGCGCTCCAGAATCTGTTTGACCTTGGAAGGAGTGCCCGCCATTCGTGTTTCACCGAGCCTGCGAAGTTCCTTCCCGCTCGGCCACTTGGTCGTTCCGTTGAGAGTGAGCGCCATACTGTCTTCGGGCAGGTAGACAGACGTGGTCACGAGATCGTAGACCGGAGCAAGCCTTGCTTCCCCGAGAACATCATCATAGACAATCCCGAAATTCTTCAGATGCGCGTCGCCATTGCGAAGGCTGCAATTAAGCGCAATCAAGGTAAAGAGCTTTTCCAGATCTTCGTTTATGTGCGGTGAGTTCGAAAACTCCTGAAACCGCTTCATGATCGAGGTCTCATAGCTGCCGCGATATTTCTCATCGGTCCTCCGGGCGTTAAGCACGCAAAAATCCTCGAAGCCGCGGTAGGTGCCGTCCGTGCGAAGATCAAAACGGTCAATCACGAGCGCCATGCCATCTTCAGCGAGCCGATAGGGAGGCGCTTCAAGTCCGCACCTCTGTGCCACTGTGAGGCAGAAGTACTCGTTCGCCGCGAGCTGCGGATACTCGTTCGACTCCCACAATTTCACGATGTGGGTGGCGCCCCTGTAGCTCTGAGAGAGGCGGGGTTTAGCCTGCTTCAAGACGACGGATGCCTGTTCGTCGCGCACGAGGATTTTGGGCTGCACGCCGCTGATGCCGGAAAAGGATGCAAACTTGTCGATCAAATAACGGAATAGGTCTTCGTCTCGGCGGCGCACAAGGATTTCGTCTACGGACTGAAAGGGAACTTCCTCATGGAGCTGCTCTTTTTCGCCGGTAAAGCGAATGCGGCCCACCTGTGATTGCCCGACAATCGCGAGCAGATCAAACTCGTCAAACGTGCCGGTGGCTTTTGCAAACGCGAGGCGGAGGCGTTCGCGCAAAACCCCCTCGGGGAGATTCATCTCGAAAATAGGGGGCAAGCCAAAAGTGGTATCCCAAGAGGGCAGCCGCACGGGCATGGTGACAGAGACTGCTCGCTGTGGTGTTGCTTCTGGCAGATAGATACATGTGCTGCCACGATCGCCGTACCTGTCGAGCAAACCGGCTTCAACGCCGTCGGTCCAGACCTTGATCATCGCGATCCTCTTGCATGAGTTCGTCCAGAGTCGGCCTGCGCGAACCCGTTTCCTGGAGCTTTAGCTCCATGCCCAGCGCTGAGAGAATTTTGGTAATCTTGGAAAATCCCAACTCACCGATGCGACCGTTCTCCAGTGCATCAAGCGTTGAACGGCCAATGGAAGCCTTCTTTGCCAATTCGGCCTGGCTGAGGCCAAGCTTTCTTCGCCTTGCGGCGATCTGGGCACCTAAAGGGAGGATAGTCAGCATGTGCTTAATATACTAGGCATTCATGGCTATTTCAAGCTGTTTGCCTAGTATATAGTGCATAAAGTTCCATGCTGCCTCCCGTTTGCCTTATCCCGCCTGAAGAGCTGCCGGGCTCGGAAGGCAGAGACATTGGAGAGCCTCAGTTCAGATTCTGGCTTCTTGATGTGATAAAGCCCGCAAGATGGCATCCAGAACTCGATCGAGGTGCTTGCCGACGTCTTCGGCGAGAAACCGGAGGATCAGATAGCCGTTCTCCTGAAGCAAGGCATCTTTACGACGATCTCGCCGGTAGGCGTCCGCATCGCCCAGATGCTGGCCGCCGTCCAATTCGATGGCGATTCGGGACGGCGCGCAAAGCAGATCAACCTCCATGCGACCCCAGCCATCGAATGGAATCGGCAACTCCACATTCAAACGAAACTTTCCGTTCGTTGCGACCAAGGTTTCGAGTCGTCGATATAGAAATGCCTCGCTTGCGCTTCGCGCTCGATTGGCGCCCTCGGCATTCGGAGCTGGCATTACGGCTACGCCGACAAATAGATTTGCCAGAGAAGAATCTACGCCATCGCGCACCAAGCGGCGTACGCTGGCGGCGTATTGGCTCTTCCATTCGGGATCGATGGGAAGTGGCACGTCCGCAGGCCAGCCGGGCACGGCGCTGCCCGGAAGCTGCATCTTGTAGCCAATCGCTTCGTAGCCGCGACCGCGGCGATCAAACATCCGCGCGAGCATGGGCACATTGAGGTCAGCATAGTCGTAGACGCGCACTTCGCGCTTGCCGTCATAGAGACGATGCAGCCTGCCCACGTATTGCGCGATGGTTCCATGCCACGAGACGGGCAGCGTCAGAAATAAGGTGTCGAGCCGGGCATCATCAAAACCTTCGCCCATATAGCGGCCGGTCGCCAAGATCACGCGCGCCTCGTCCGCCGGAATGGCGGCCAAGCGGGCGGAGATGGCGTCAAGTTCCTTTTTGCGCATTCCTCCTCGGAGCACCACCAGGTGCCGCACCTCGGGCGCCAATTGCTTTGTCAAAGAGTTAAGATGTTCATTCCGTTCGGTCAGCACCAGCGGCGAACGTCCCTCCCGAAGGGTTTGGATCAGGTCATGGCAGATGAGCTGATTGCGCTCTTCATCGGCAATCAGCTCTTCATAGAGTTCGTGAAATTGTTGCCGTACGTTGGGATTGGCCGGCCGCAGCGGGCGAAAGTCGGTCGGGCGAACCATCACCGTATGCTTGAAGGGCTGAGCCGCCACCCGCTCCTTGGAATTAGTCCGATAACGCACAGGACCGCATTGCATAAAGATGATCGGATGGTGGCCATCCTTCCGCATGACCGTTGCTGACAAACCCGTGACGAACTTCGCCTTGGCCTGGCGCGCAACCTGCTCAAAACTTTGGGCGGAGAGATGGTGGCATTCATCTACAATGAGGTGCCCATAGTTGCCGACCAGGTCATCGACTACGCCGTTTCGGACCAGGCTCTGGGTCACCCCCACATCCAGCAGGCCGGTGGGCTTCTTGCGGCCCCCACCAATCCGCCCAATAACGCGAACCGGCATTCCCAAGAAGGTGGAAAGTCGCTCGATCCATTGCAGTTGCAATTGCCGCCGATGCACCAATACGAGCGTATTGACGCCGCGTTTCGCAATCAGCCACGCGGCCACCACGGTCTTGCCGAACGCGGTGGTAGCTGCCAACACTCCCGTGTCGTGGGCAAGCATGGCCTGGGCGGCGACGATCTGCTCGGGGCGCAGTTCACCCTGGAATGTCGCCTTCAGCGGTTGGCCAGGGTTGCGTTGGTCCCGGACTACTGTTTTGATGTTCAGACCCGACAGGGTTTGAAGCAGGTCATCCAGGCAGCCGCGCGGCAATCCAATGTGCTTCGGGTGATCTTCAGCGCAGGCGATAATTCGAGGCTTGTCGTAGGTCGAAAGCCGCATGGCCTGCGCCTTGTAGAATTCTGGATTTTGGAACGCCGCCAGCCGGATCAAGCGGTTGCGGAGGGCAGGAGGCAATACCTCTTTCCCGATATATATCTGATTGGCTAACGTAAGTTCTAAGGTTTTCGGAAGGGGACCAGCGATCGGGGTATCTCTCCTGCGCCGCGAGGGCGGAGCCATCCAGGGTGTCGCTTCCTCTTCATCGCCTTCTCGCACTAAACGGACGTCAATTACCTTCCCTTTCGCTTCGGCGAGACGGACCACTCCTTCAACTTCACCGCGGCTAATTTTATGGATCGAGGACAAGAACTCCCATTGGTCGAGATACGGTGTCATTCGCTCATCCAGGAAAACGCAATTGCCTGATTCCCGCGGCCGCTTCTGCAGTGGCAAGGCGATTAAGTTGCCGAAGCCGCCTGGCGGAAGAGTGTCTTGATTGGGAAAGAAACGGTCGTACGAATCCAGGCCAATGTCGGGACGGCGTTCCATGGTTTCCGTCAGAATATGCGCCCCAAACTTACGCGCCAAAGTGGCAGGCACGGCTTCGTTGAAGAAGAACCAAATGTGTCCGCCCCTGCCCGAGCGCGATCGCTCCAAGGCCGCCGGCAAATTCATTTGACGGCAAGTTTCCAAAAGCGCGCCGACATCGTCCTGCCATGTTGTTTTGTCAAAATCGGCGGCGAGGAAGAAACAGGTTTCGTCCAGAAGCATCGGATAAACGCCTATGACGAAATCACGGCTATGGTCGTCATGACCTTGCAGATGCCAGCGAATCACATCGTCAGTTACGGGAAGAAAACGCTGGTGGGGACATTCGGAACATTTGATCCTTGGTTTTTCGCAGATGCCCTGGACCCATTCATTACCACATACCGGTGAATAGCCGGCCCTGCCAGTCTTGCGGCTTTCGAAGCGACGAGGGTAAACATCTTCGCGTCCATGAAACAGCCAGCGGAAGAGGGCGATTTTGGCCTCGGCGGGGGAATGCTGATTCACGCCAGCCTCGTCCAAGACAGGCAGTCTGACAAGGGTGTCCACGACCCTATTCTACATTTGCATCCCCGCAAAGCTCCAAGCACAATCGAAACTGACCAAGAGCTTGGCTGACAAGATCGTGACCGAGTCAAATCTTTCGCGGCTGCCCGATTCCGAACTTCATGAACCGCGATAGTTTACCGTCGTTCGCGGTTTCTCTCTTTAGAAATCTCGACCTTCAGTTGTAATAAATGTAGTTCCCGATAGCAGCTCAGGGATTAGGATTCGTCGAAAGCACTCCGCACTCGATTGATGCTCTCTGCAATTGGAACGCACGATCTTTGAGGCGTGGGCAAAGTGACACAAGCGACGCGAGAGCGCGTCCCCTCAAATAGTCGACGCGACCGCGCATGCCTACTGTCTGCCTCATTTCGTGGGAACAACTTGGGAACAAACACTGCCGAACACCATGCAAAACCGTGATGCAGGACATAGGAAAATGCTAAACGAACCAACTACTTAGCGTTTCTGCTCTTACCTTGGGCGCAGGAGGCCCCCGGTTCAAATCCGGGCGCCCCGACCATTTTCTTCTTGGTTTTTAATGAACTGTCTTTGACACCCCGCGTTGGTGACCGACCACACTTTGGTCCAAGTAGAATCCAATTTGGATCCAACTTGGGTTCAGGTACGGGCTTGCCACGCTTTCCACTGCGCGACTTTGTTCACATTGAAAAATCTATCGATGTAAACTCTCACGCTTACGGGCGCAAAAGCTTGATCTGCTTAGGCTGGGGCCTTGTGAGTGGAGACCAGGGAATACAGAAAGAGCGCGATTCCCAGAAACATTAACAAACCGCCGATGGCCACAAAGAGGACGAACGCGATTGGCGTGGCCCAAATCAAACACAGTGCTTCAATTACAAGGCCGAGCACTATGAAGACGCCGGCAACCTGCCGGAGTTTCTCAAGATGATTTACGCTCAGCATCACGTGCCTGCTTTCCAGAATTTAGCGTCTTTCAAGTGGGCCAGATCGTGCGCTATATCGTGGCAGCCACTTGAGATACAGGAGAGTTGATTGGATTTGATTGCCGGCAGGGTAGCGGGGTCGGCATTGTGCGTCGCTCCTTCCTCGAAGGACTTTGCACCAAGATGGCAATGCAAACATTCTCGATTGTTATAAGGTTCGTAAAGCTTGATATTTTCCGGCGCCGGCGGAGTCCCGAGATAATAGATGGCAACATGTTTCAGTCCATAAAGCTTCACTTTGAGCCCGCCAAACATCGCGTAGCTCGTATGGCAGGAATAGCAGACTTCATCGGGCGGAACTCTATGGTTTTGGAAATGAGATGCGGGAATATGGGTAGGGTCGTCCACATAAAGACTTTTTCCATAGTCTTCCATGGTGTGGCAGGACAAGCAGAAAGCTGTGCTTTTGGAACGCCCCATTTCTCTGGAAACGCCCAGCAGCCCGCAAAAAATAGGCAAACAAAACATAGCGACAAAGGCGAGTATCTTTCCGCCCCGGGTCGCCATGATTGCCGGGCGAGCGACAAGTACAATTATTACCACCGCACTAAAAAGGATCAGACTTAAGATCAGAGACGTTGCATGGAGCATCTGTCCGCACCCTTTCCAGGCATGGGGTTAAACGGCGTGCCACGGCCTGCCTGAGTTCAGAACTATTTCTTAAAAGATCGAATGTAAGCCACCAAATCCTTAACCTGGTCTGGCTTCAGGCTCTTGGCATAGGCCGGCATCTTGCCTTTTCCATCGTTAATAATTGTAGTGAGATCTGCATCGCTCATACCCTGTACTGCCGACGAAGCAAAATCCTGAGTCTTCAAAGCATCCTTACCTTTCGCATCCGCGCCGTGACAACCAGCACACTTCGCCTTATATGTTGCTTGCGCCGCGGCTGCATCGGCCTTAGCGTGCGTGGTTAGAAGAAATGCGCTTGCGAGGAATAAAGCGATTGATACTCCGGCCATTCGATATTTCGTCGTGATGTTCATCCTATTTCTCCTTCTAATGAGATTAACTTCGAATTAGCTTCGAATTCTTACTGCGTTAAACACCTTGCGTAAAAAAAACGTAGTCGTGTGCGAATTGCTGGCCAAAATGATACACGAGCATCCTATTTATACTCCTTTTCTTAGCTTCTGCGGCGTCCCTCGACCCAAAGCTGGGGATGAGATTGTCATAGTTCATAGAGTGAGTTAGCCATTCGCTTCAGTCCGCGATCGCGGGCGATTACATCGAGGTGGAGCGAAGTCCAATCCGCCAGAAAGAAAGTCTCATTCCCCTCCCCATCATAGGTCTTGAGATAGGCCCGACAAGATTGGCAGAAGTCGATGCGCAGATATTTTTCTCCTTCGATCGCCAGGGCAGAGAGTCGCTGATCGTTCGCACTTTCGCAGAATGGGCACCCAATTCGGCGATATCGCCAGCGCGTGCCGCAGCAGCCGCAATAGAGCAGCCGCCTGCGCCCGGGGTCGACGCCGACCAACTGGGCCATCGCGGGCAGGGATCCGCAGGTCGGGCAATAACTGCGAAGCCATCCCTCCTCGTCTCGCCAACCATCGAAGGCGTTCACCACGGGGCGGAGGAAGCGCGCCGTCGCCGTCCACGCCAGATAACGCAACAGCCCGGGGAACGGCAGCGTGACCGTCTCGTCCGCCAGGAGAAAGTCCGCGATGCGGCGAGAGACCTGGGGCTCACTTTGCAGTTCCGCGTCGAGAGTGCGGGTCTCCTCGTCGAACCTTGCGGACGACGTTCCTGAGGCCAGTCTTTCGAGAAGAGCCCTCGTCATTCGGCCGCCCGGTTCGAGATCGACGGCCGCGGCTGTGCTGGGAAGCAGCGGCACACCTGCGAGAAAGTCCGCGCGGTAATCCTCCCAGTCGGGAATACGGGCGTCGAGAACGTCGATCCCGGCCGCGGCGCGATCGACTTGCGCGAACAGATCGGCAAGCGGCCTGATGTACGAACGTTCTTCCAGCCAGAGATCCGTAGTCATTGGATCGAATGTGCCTCGCTGTGTTCTGCCCGGGTGAGAACCGGCATAAGGCGGGCCGCCAGGCCGAAGAGGAAGATTGTCGCGGCGATCAGGCCGATCGAAATTCCCCATTCGACGATTGACGGCGCGTAGGACTCTGGTGCGCGCCAAGGCATCCGACCCCGAAAAGTCATCGCGAAGAGAACGACGTTCATGCGGTTGTAGGTTACGCCGAGGACCGCGAGAAGGGCGGCGAAGAAGAGCACGCCTGGACGCTGGCGAAGCGACTTGCGGGCCAGCAGGATGAGCGGTAGCACGCCGCCGAGGAGGATCTCGATCGCGAAGGCCATGCCGAGCCTTCCGGCGAAGGCTCCAGAAAGCTGGTTGCGCATCGCCATGTCTCCGAAGCGAAACACGAGGTAGACGACTAGCGCCCAGAAGGTGATCTGTCCGACTGACGCGAGCCGCGTGATTTCGAGCGGGCGGCGCCAACCCTTCGAGATCCACATGTCGATGAGGATCACGAGCGCGGTGCCGGCCACGATCGATGACAGGAAGAAGTACACGGGCATCACGGGAGACCACCACTGCGGGGCGAGCATGTTCGGCATCAGCAAGTACAGGGAGCCTAGCGAACTCTGGTGCATGGTCGACAGCGTGACGGCGGCGATAGCGAGCATGATCGGTTCGGCCCTCGCGTCTCGCGCACGGAATACCCAGGCGAGGACGCCGAAGATCACGGCCGTCCCGAGAGCATAGAGGAGGTTGCGCGAAAGCAGGTAGACGAAGATCGTCACTGCCGCCGCCACGTAGACGCCGTTCCATTGCCGCCAGACAGCCACGGCTCGCTGGAATCCCCAACGTTCGAGGGGAACCGGAAGGAACTCGAGCAAGAGGATCGTGACGTAGAGGCCGACGCACCACGAGACCTCGAACATGGCCGAGTGGTCGGGAGACTGCAAACCGAGCTGGTAGGATTGCCAAGGCAGGCCGAGGTCGGCGAGGAGAGTGACCATCACGAAGGAATAGCTCAAGAGGCCCATTAGGACGGCTGTGCGCCCCAACCCGTAGAGGTCTTTTCGTTGGAAGACATAGATGATCCCGGCCATCGCGAACGCGCCCGCTGCCACGGCGATCCACACGAGGTCGAAGAGGATCCACAAGCCCCACGGGTAGGTGTCGGACAAGTGAGTGCTGCCACCGAGCCCGAGGGCGAAGCGCGCGACCAATGAGACGCCGCCGAACGCCATGAGCAGGAGGAGGACCCAGTTGAACGGGGTCAAGAGCTTGTTTCTGAGTGGCTCGAATTCCACGTGGCTGTGCTCGGCGGAATGGTTCGCCGCAGCCGATCCGTCTGCCATCGCCTGAGTCTTCTTCCGGAAAAAGGCGTACAAAGCACCGAGAAGGGCGCCGACGGTTATCACGGCGGGGGGAACGGCACCGAGCGCCTTCGCGGTGAAGGCCGGAAAGGGCTTCTCCCCGTACGCCGGGAAGCCGAGTTTTTCAAACGGCACTGCGGACAGGTATACCACGCTCGTCCCACCCAGCTCCTTCTCTCCGTAGATGTGGTCGACGTATTTGTCAGGCCGGTCGGAGATCCGCTTGTGCGCCAGCGCCAGCATCTCGTCCCGGGTTCCGTAGCGAAGGGCGTCGGCTGGGCAGGCCTTGACGCAAGCGGGAGTAGCGATGGTTTCGATGAATAGCTTACCTACCTCGCCGGACAGCGGCTTCCCGTTGAATGCGATCGGCACTGGCTGATCCGCGCGGTCGGCGCAGTGCGTGCACTTCGAGATCTTTGGGGCGAGCGTGTTCCATTCCGCGGTCGGCACGTCCCAAGGACAGGCCAGCATGCAGTAGCGGCAACCGATGCACTTATCAGCGTCGTACGTCACCGGACCGTCGGCCTGCCGATACAAAGCCGTGGTCGGGCAGGCGGAGGCACAAGCGGGCTCCAGGCAGTGGAGGCACCGCTGCATCACGAAAGCGGATTCCAGGCCTCCAGGCTTCTGCGCGTTCTCCATTTCGTGGAATGCGATAAGCGTGTACGTCTTCGCGCTGAGCGTCGCCGGGTTTTGGAAGCCCAGTTCGGCCTCAAACTCGGTCTCCTCGCCCTCGCGTTCGTTCCACTGCTTGCAGGCTACCTGGCACGCCCGGCAGCCGATGCAGTTGGTGATGTCGATTAGGGTCGACCTTATCGGGCCTGCAGCAGGGGCGTTCGTCATGCGTGTCTCCCCGCGGATCCGGATCTTCGCGTGGCCGGGCGGCCGGCCCTGACCACGTTTACGAGGCACGCCTTGGTCTCCTGGGTGCCCGCTCCAGGATCCGAGGCGTCGATTGTGATGTGGTTGACGCTCGGCCCAGTCGACAGTCCCTGGTATCCCCAGTTGTACGGCATCCAGACGACGGTGACCTGGTGGTCGCCGATTTTCAGCTCCTTCATACGGGGCGTGACGAAGGCCTTGACCTCCAGCTCACCGCGCGCCGACGAGACGCGAACCCAGTCACCCGATATCACCCCAAGCTTCTGGGCGAGAGAGATCGGCAGCTCCAGCACCGGTTCGGGGATGAGTTCGTTTAGCCATGGAATGTTCCGCGTCGTCGAGCCGGCGCACCAGTGTTCGGCGACCGTGGACGTCATCAGTACATAGGGGAACTTGTCAACGGTGCCGATCGGCTGATGGGACGCGACGCGCGGATACTTGAGCATCGGGTTGCTCTTCACGCGGGGGTGAAGGATGTTTTCCACTGGGCTCTCGACGGGCTCGTACATCTCCGGTAGCGGACCGTCCTTCGGTACGTAGGCCACGTCGCGCGGATACCCCGGATGCTTCTCGTCCGGGTCCGAGTAGACGGCTGCGAACAGGCGCCCGACACCCTCCGCTCCCAGGTGGAAGGCTCGCTGGCCGTTCGGCGTGGCCGGTCCGTCGGTCAGAACGGGGACGTCGGGGACGTCGTATCCCGTCCAGCGCTTAGCCTTCTCGTCCCACCAGACAATGGGTTTCGAGCCCGGATAGGGCTTGCCGTTTCGGTCACACGACGCCCGGTTGTAAAGGATGCGCATGTTGTTGGGCCAGGTCCACCCAAAGCCAGGATAGAGGCCGAGGCCTCCGGGATCCGTTTGCGAGTCGCGACGCTTCGAGAGGTTCTCGCCATTGGCGAAGACGCCCGCGTAGATCCACGCCCCGGACGAGGTGGAACCGTCGGCTCGAAGATCGCTAACCTTGCGGACGAGGTCACCTGCTTTCAGGCCGGTCTCCGGGTTGTCGCGTAGGGCGTACCCGTTGATCTCGCGCAGGACATCTTCCGCAGTCGTGTAGCTCCAGAAGGCCTTCTGGACGATCTCGTCCCTTGGCTCCTTCGAGTCTTTAACCAGATCGCGCACCGCGCGGAAGACAAGGTCAACGATTTCGCCGTCGGACTTGGACAGCCCCGGAGGCTTCACGGCGGCGTGGCGCCATTGCACCATGCCGCCCGAGTTGCTGATGGTTCCGTTCTTTTCCATGAAGAACGCCGCAGGCAGCAGAATCACCTCGGTGGAGATGGACTTCGGATCGACGCCCGGCCTGCGCCAGAACGCGGCCGTTTCGGTCTCCCAGATCTCCTGGACCACGAGCGTCTCGAGATTCGCCATCGCGTCGAACGTCAGCCTGAGGTTGGGGACGGTGACCGCTGGATTCTGGCCCACGATCCAGAGCAGCTTCAGCTTTCCGGCGAGGGCATCCTCGAACATCGGCAAGGTTCCGTAATCCTTGGAAGCGTTCCGTTTGGGCAACCAGGCATAGGCATAATCGTTCTCGGCGGTGGCCGCTTCACCGAAGAACGCCTTGAGCGTGTTGACAAGGTACCGGCTGTCGGCGATTCCGTTCTTGCGCACATAGTCGTAAATGGTCGGCTCGGCGTTCGACGCAGAGTTGAGATAGCCCGGCATGTAATTGTAGAGCACGGCCATGTCGCAAGCGCCCTGCACGTTAGGCTCACCGCGCAGCGCGTTGACGCCGCCGCCAGGCTTGCCGATATTGCCGAGCAGGAGCTGCAGGATCGTGAACGACCGGATTCCCTGCACACCGGTCGTGTGCTGGGTCATCCCGAGTGCGTAGAGGATAGATCCCGGCCGGTTCTTCGCCATCATCTCCGCGATTTGCTGGATCTGCGCGGCCGGAATGCCGGTGATCTGCTCGCCCATCTCCGGTGTGTAGCGTGAGACGAAGGTCTTTAAGCGCGAGAAGACGCAGTGCGGGTCATCCAGGCTCTTTGCGACACGAGGTTTTCCCTTGGCATCAAGCTGATATCCCCAGGTGTCCGTGTGATATTTGTGGTTCTCCCCGTCAAAACCGCTGAAAACACCGTCCTTGAAGTGGAACGCCTCATCACCCAAGAAGAGGGCGTTGGTGTGGGTCACGACGTAATCCTCGTCATACAGCTTGTTGATGAGGATGTGGTTGATCATCGTGTTCTGGAACGCCGCGTCGGTTCCGGGCCGGATGCGTGCGTACACGTCCGCTGCCGCAGAAGTCCGAGTGAATCGCGGATCGACGTGGATAATCTTCGCCCCGTTCTCCTGTGCCTTTCGGATCCACTTGAAGGCCATGGGGTGGTTCTCTGCCACGTTGCTGCCTTCCACCAGGATCGTCTTGCAGTTCTGGAGATCGATCCAGTGATTGGTCATCGCCCCTCTTCCGAATGAGGCCCCCAGCCCGGGGACCGTGGGGCTGTGTCAAAGTCTGGCCTGATGCTCGACGTAAGCCAGGCCGAGCAACCGGGCAGCCTTCTGGAACAGATAGCACTCCTCGTTTGTGTTCTGCGCCCCACCCAGGAAACCGATCTCATCCGTCCGATTGACCGGAACCTCTTTGTCGCCAACCTTCTCGGTGGCGATCCAGGTCGCGTCGCGCGTCTTCCGAATCTTCTGCGCAACTCGCGCGATTGCGTCGTCCCAGGAAATGTCCTCCCAGTGGTCGCTGCCGGGCGCACGGTAACGCGGGTTGGTAAGCCGACTAGGCGAGGCGTGAGTGGCGAACATGGATATACCCTTCACACAAAGGGATCCGCGATTGACAATGTGGTCGAAGTCGCCTTCCATGGCGATCAGCTTGCCTTCGCGTACCGAGGCGACCATGCCACAGCCGCATGAACAGAAATTGCAGGAGGTAGTGAACTCGTTTACATCGGAAAGCTTCAACTTCTGAGTGCTAGCACGCACAGCCGCCACATCAATAAAGCCATTTAGCGCCAGCCCGGCACAACCACGAGCAGCTGTCCTGAACCACTCTCGGCGTGTAACCCCTGTCAGAGTCTTTGATGACTCGCCTCCGGTGGTTCCAATCTGTCCATTAATTCCACGTTCCTCTTTTTTGTTGGGATCCAAAGCCTGCTCCAGGGCTCATCAAACAGAGGCTGTATCTCAGTAATGAAATCCTTTCAATGGCTGCCATAGCCTTCCAAAAGAATGACGCTGTTCAAAAAAGCACACTTTTTAATCTCGAATGCGTGCACTATCCACCGAACGGTTGGTCGTCCGATGACTAGCTGCGGCGGCAGGCTAAACCTGCAGCCCGCCCGAGGGCAACTAGGGAAACCCCTAGTTGCGTGAAAAAGATTTTTAGCCTATCTGGGTGGTGGGGAAGTTTTTCAAAAAACTCGCTGTCCTCTTGAAATGCCGGCTTGACCAGCTTGGAGGCGGGTTCCCAAAGTTCGCGAGGTGCCTAGCTCTCGCGGTTGTCGTGTCCTTTGAGAGAGGGTGCTGCAACCTGATTCGCTTGGACGCAGGTATCTGTCCACTGATGGCCAGCGGGGTTCTATGAAGTCTTGGCAGCGGTTCCCCATTTCATATCTCTTGGCAGTGTTGATTCCGACGTTGGTGGTTCCTCTTGCCCAGTCTGGCGGGCAAAAGAATGCGGCGCAAGAGACCAAGCCTGCTGACCAGACCAAGCCTTCTAACCAGGCCAAAAAACAGACCAATCCCTCTGACCAGACCAAAGCATATGTTGCGCCGACGGATTCCAGTCTCTACGTGGGATCCGACACCTGCAAGGGCTGCCACGAGGATATCTACACGCATTTCGCCGCTACGGCCCACTTCGCAACCACCATGGACGGGAAGCTCGACGCGCACAAAGGCGTGGAGTGGCAAGGCTGCGAGTCTTGTCATGGCCCGGGGAAAGAGCACGTGGACGGCGGAGGCGACAAGTCCAAAATCTTCACCTTTAAGGACGCAACACCGCAGCAGACTAGCGCTCGCTGCCTGCGCTGCCACCAGTACACCGAAGAGCATGGGAACTATGACCGCTCAATGCACCTAGCCAACGGCGTCGCGTGCATTGATTGCCACTCTCCACACCAAGCCAAGGAGAGCCAATTCCTGATGAAACAAAAGACGCCGCAATTGTGCTACGGATGCCACCAGGATGTGCGGGTACAGTTTGGGCGGCCGTTCCACCATCGCGTGAATGAAGGGCTGATGCAGTGCAACGATTGCCACAACCCACATGGCGGTTTCCAACCGAAGCAGCTGCGGACCAACGCATCCGGTGACGCGGTCTGTCTTAACTGCCACACCGAAAAACAAGGGCCGTTCGTCTACCATCACGAGGCATTGCTCGAGGGCTGCGTCACTTGTCACACGCCGCACGGCTCGACGAATCAGCGCCTGCTGCAGCAAAACCAGGTGAATCTATTGTGCCTCGGATGCCACTCACTGCCGGCAGACTCAGACGGCCCCCCAGGGACACCGAGTTTTCATAATCAATCCACAAAATATCAGTCCTGTACACTGTGCCACGTTGCCATACATGGATCGAACACAAGTAACGTGTTCTTCACGCCGTGAGCTGGAGAAATACGATGAAGCGCGCACACTTCCAGAGAAAACTTGAATTTGGCGCTGCTGGATTTTCGCGTATTGTGCTGGCTGTACTGATTCTGAGCGGCCCATTTGCGCTGACATCCGGGGCGCAACAAACAGACGAACAATTAGGGGTCGATCAAGGCAATTACAATATCAAGCAAGCCATCGAATTTGGCTATCGATTTACAGATATCGGCGGCAACTTGCAAACTTACGATACCATGGTCAATCTTCAGCAAGGCCCGCGGCTCCTGAATTTCACGATGGAGATGCGCTCTCTAGACAATCACGGAACGTTTTTTGACCGTTTCTTTTTCACTAATTCCGGCTACGAGGGTGACCCAAACGTTGTCAGTGTGCTCCGGGTCAGCAAGAACAAGTGGTACTCGTTTAACGGGATGTTTCGGCGCGACGAGAATCTGTGGGACTATTCGCTACTCGCGAATCCCTTTAATCCGGCGACTCCTGTCGCCAATGCACCGCTTAACTTTAACCCTGTCGTGAATGCCCCGGCGAATGTAGTCGGGACTCCGGTGGTTGCAATGTCGCCGCACTACTTCGACACACGACGGAACATGCAGAACTACAATGTAACTTTTCTGCCCCAATCTAAAATCCGTTTCCGCGCCGGCTACGACCTCAACACAAATAATGGGCCGGCGTTCACTACAATCCACCAGGGCACGGAACAATTCCTTTTTGAAAACGTTTCCGCGACGCTGTCGCAATTCCGCCTTGGTGTGGACTTCCGTTTCCTCCCTCACACCAATATCAGTTATGACCAAATCTGGAGTTATTACAAAACCGATCCGGGAGCGACTGATGAGAACCAGCAGTTCAGCGTCGGCACGGGATTTCCCCCAGTCGATCTGGGCGTCTCCTGGAATGGCCCGCCCTGCAACCCCGCCTTTCAACCAAATGGCTTGGTCAGTTCCAACTGCAACGCGTACTCCAGCTATCACTCGCATTCGCAGACGCGGCTAAATGCACCCACAGAGCAGCTCAGTTTTCAATCCAATCCCATCTCCGCTTTGCAGCTCACCGGCAAGTTCAGTTACACCGGCGGAGACATGAATGTAAACAACTACAATCAAGGCTTTGTAGGCCTGGAAAGCAAGAGTCTTCTTTCGAATTTCGAGCAGTTCGGACCAACGCAAGGCAGGCATGTCACTTCTTATTCGGATCTTGGAGCTACTTGGCAGATCACATCGATGTTTAGCCTTGTGGATGAATTTCACTACGATAATTGGCAGGAACCGGCGCAGTTTACAGGTACAAACTGCTCTTTTTTCAGTAACACGCTCCTCGTTGCACCAAACTTCTTTACTTCCACCGCGCCACTGCCAGCGACTTGTGCCTCGCCAATCAGTGCCGTATCTGGCACCCCAACCCACAATACCAGTTCTGATCCGGACATTCTGGTAAACCTGGACAGCAATTTTCTAAAGCAGCAGATCACGCGCAACTTGATTGAAGTACGGCTGCAGATCACGCGAAAAGTCGGGGCATATTTTGGGTACCGATACGAGCACCGGGTGATTGCGGACAATTTCTACAACACGCAAAACGCAATTTATTTTCCTGACACCGCGGAACGCGGCAACTGCGCGCTGACCAACGGTGCATTACCGGCCGGTTGCACATTGAATTCTGACGGGTCAGTTTCCTACCAGGCGCCCATTCAACCCTACGGCCTCCCGGGCGTGACAGACATCAACTACAACTCGGCTGTGTTTGGCTTTTGGTTGAAGCCTTCACCTAAGTTCAGCCTGAATTTCGACGCGGATATCATCAGCGCCGATAACACCTTTACACGCATCAGCCCACTGGAAGCGCAGCAGTTCCGCATTCGGGCGCAGTACAAACCGACGGCGTGGCTGAATCTCAGCGGCTATTTTCGTGGTTCGTACGGCCAGAACTCTGAGACTACGGTGAACGGGGCAGAACGCAACCAGAACGGTGGCATATCTTTGTCATTGACGCCCACAGAAAAATTCTCAACACAGCTCGGATATAACTACAACAATATCTACTCTCAGATTTATCTCTGTTTTACAAGTAGCCTCGCCGAGCCGGGTTTGCCACCCTGTCCCGGAGTGCCCAAACTTTTTCAGGAGTTCGCGCCTTATACCAGCAACGTGAACACGGGCTTCATCGATTTTCAGTGGACTCCCATGAACCGCCTCAATTTGGACTTGGGTGCCAATATCTCATCGGCGGCTGGATCGGAGGTCAATCTGAATCCTCTGAGTGCCATCCCCACACTGCCAACAGGCGCACTGAACTCGGCATGGTATGAGCCGTATGGTTCGATTTCCTACCATTTCACGAAAAACTGGACAGGAAAAGCATTGTGGAACTATTACGGATACCACGAGGATTCCAACGGATCGTATCAGGACTTGTTCGTCCCGAGAAATTTCCGGGGCAATACAGTCACGCTCTCGGTGAGATACGCGTTTTGAGTAGGGCCAGAACGGAGCCACTGTCTCCCAGCCGTATCTCGGTGCGGGAGAACATCATGCGGCAGAAATGAAAACATAGTTAGAGTTTGACCGCTCGCTAAGAAGCGGGCATGGCACGTCCCTGCCAATGTACAGACTGCTCGGGGATGGCAGTGGGTGTAAAACCAATCAAACGCATGGCCAAATTTGAGGGGGCAACCGCCAGCAGTGGCGCGCGACGAATCCATCAGGCGGTTATGGCTCCTGCCCAGGAAATCGGTCGAAGCGCGCCTCTCGGTGCAACAGTCGGCTGCGGCGGCGTGAATTTCAGTTTGTACTCACGTGATGCTTCCGGGGTCGAACTGCTGTTTTTCGACCAGGAAGACGACGCGCGGCCTGCGCGTGTGATCCCTTTGGACCCATCGGTCAACCGTACTCACCACTATTGGCATGTCTTCCTTCCTGGAGTGCAGACGGGGCAGCTTTATGGATATCGTGTTCATGGGCCGTTCGATCCCGTCAAAGGGATTCGGTTTGACGCTGCCAAACTCTTGCTCGACCCATATGGCCGTGGAGTTGTAGCTCCTAAAAACTACTCTCGTAAGGTAGCCCAAGAAGAAGGCGATAACTGCGCGACGGCGATGAAGAGCGTGATTGTAGATTCACGCTCGTACGACTGGGAAGGCGACACACCACTTCACCTGCCATCCTCGCAGTCGATCGTGTACGAATTGCACGTCAAGGGATTTACGCGGCATCCGAGTTCGGGCGTATCTGCTGAGACATGCGGAACTTTTCGCGGACTCATCGAGAAAATTCCGTACCTCAAGGACCTGGGAATCACGGCTATCGAACTTCTTCCCGTATTTCAATTTGATCCCCAAGATTGCCCGCCAGGTCGGGTTAACTATTGGGGTTACGCCCCAATATCGTTCTTTGCGCCGCATCGAGCCTACAGCTCTCGGCAAGATTCCCTGGGGCCTGTGGACGAGTTTCGCGACATGGTCAAGGCTTTGCATCGAGCGGGAATCGAGGTAATCCTAGACGTTGTTTTCAATCACACAGCCGAGGGCGATCACTCTGGACCAACGCTCAGTTTTCGTGGCCTCGATAACAATGCTTACTACGTCCTAGAAAAGGACCGCTCGCGCTATGCAAACTACAGCGGAACTGGAAACACGCTCAATACCAATCATCCCATCGTTCGCCGGATGATCCTGGATAGCATCCGCTATTGGGTGAAAGAGATGCATGTGGATGGTTTCCGTTTTGATCTCGCTTCGATCCTCGCGCGCGATTCCAGCGGCCACGTCATGCCTAATCCCCCCGTCCTCTTGGATATTGAATCGGATCCAGATCTTGCCGGGACGAAGATGATCGCGGAAGCTTGGGACGCCGCCGGACTGTACCAGGTGGGCAGTTTCGTTGGAGACAGCTGGAAGGAATGGAACGGACGATTTCGTGATGACATACGGAGTTTCTTTCGCGGCGACCCTGGTTCGTTGCGGCACTTCGCAGACCGATTGCTTGGCAGCCACGAGATCTATCGCCACAAGGAGCGCGAAGCGGAACAGAGCGTGAACTTCGTAATATGTCATGACGGATTCACACTCAACGACCTAGTCTCTTACAACGAGAAACACAACGAGTCCAACGGCGAAAATAACCGCGACGGCGGAGACGATAATCGTAGTTGGAACTGTGGTATCGAGGGTCCTTCCGATGATCCTGCAATCGAAAGACTCCGGAATCGCCAGGTGAAGAATTTCTTCACCGTCACCACGCTCTCTCTTGGTTTGCCGATGTTCTCGATGGGCGATGAGGTTCGTCGAACACAACATGGCAATAACAATGCTTACTGTCATGACGACGAATCTAATTGGTTCGATTGGTCGCTGGTCACGAAGCACGCGGATGTGCATCGCTTTGTGAAATTACTCGTCGCGAGGCGACTGTTGCGAGATGCCGGGCCTGAGCGCCAGCGGATGACCTTGACTCAACTGATCTGCGGGGCGACCAAAAACTGGCATGGCACGAAACTTTATCAACCTGACTGGAGCGATCGATCGCACAGTGTCGCGTTCAGTGCCGAGTTAAAAGGGGAAGGCTTACTTATCTATTTCATCTTCAACGCATATTGGGAGCCTCTCGAGTTTGAGATGCCGCGGCCAGAGAAGAGCGAGGGAGGTTCGTGGAGGCGCTGGATCGATACTTTTCTAGAGGCGCCGCAGGACATCGTGCCATGGCAAGAAGCACCTCCGATTGCTGACCACACGTATCAGGCGGGGCCTCGGTCTGTGGTGGTTCTTTGGGAAAGTCTTGACCGTGCAGGGGAAGCTCGATTCAAATCTAGGCGCCCCGAACAATCTTGAAGAAAACCTTAGGATAGCTCGTCAAGTTTATTGCGACGTAGACGAACTTTTCTCGGCAGTTTCTGGCGCGAAGCGGATTGGAGCAGCAGATATAATTCCCTTCCCTTCCTGGATCGTGACGAACTGGTTCGGCTTTAGGTCCGCAATCGAATCCTTGTGGCCGCTTGGCCAAATAATTTGCATGCGGACAATTTTGTTGCTTCCTGGCTTCCCCAAGCCAAAAGTTAGCGGTAGTTCGCTCTGGGATAGGTAGCTCGATCCGCCCTTCACCATCCGTGCTAAGGCGCCGGTACTCGTGGTAAGCGTGACCTTTGCGCCTATAGCGTCACGATTCGACTTAGTGCCGATGAGTTTCACTCGCAAAACGTCGTTTTGATTCGCGTTGTCATTGCGGAGAAGTCGGGCCGGACCGTTGTTGGCGGTAATCACGAGGTCCAGGTCACCGTCGTTGTCAAAATCGGCGTAGGCCATGCCACGGGCAACCACAGGCTTCTGGATCGCACGGCCCAACTTTGCCGAAACGTCTTCAAATTTTCTATTTCCGATATTCCGGTAAATTCCGGCTGGTTGCGCATACTTCAGTGTCGGTTGAACTACGGCGATGTCGTCGGAGACATGGCCGTTTGCGGCGATGATGTCGAGAAGTCCGTCCAGGTCGTAGTCCATGAAGAAACAGCCAAACGTGAGTGACTGCGTCGTCATCTGTGCAATGCCGGATCGCGGTGATTCGTCGGTGAACAAACCAGAGCCGTCGTTCTTATAAAGCGACATGCTTTCATTGGTAAAATTGCCGATCACGAGACTGGGAAAGCCGGAGCCGTCGAAGTCGGCCGCGTCCGCACCCATTCCGGCGCGCACCCGGCCCGAGTCGCTGAAGGCAACTCCGACGGTGACGCCTACGTCTGTGAACGTGCCGTCGTGATTGTTGCGGTAGAGCTTGTTGGGCTCGGTGTCATTCGAAACAAAGAGATCCATCCAACCGTCGTTATCGTAGTCAAGCAGCGCCACGCCGAGGGCTTTGCTTGTCGGATCAAGTAGCCCGGCTTGCTTCGTGACGTCTTCGAACACTCCGTTGCCCTTGTTGTGATAGAGGCGGGAACTCTCGCCTTTGTAAGTTTGCGGCGTGCAGTAGGATTTGTTTTTGTTGTCGAGCGTGCAGTATTGATCCTTCTCCATGGACCATTCGATGTAATGGGTGACGAAAAGGTCGAGCTTGCCATCGTTGTCGTAGTCGAACCACACGGCACTGGCGGAAAAGCCAGGACTGGCCACACCCGCTTTCGCAGTAGCGTCAGAGAACTTGCCATTGCCAAGATTGTGAAAGAGATGGTTGGAGCCGACCGTCGTAAGATAAAGATCGTCGAACCCGTCGTTGTCGTAGTCGCCGACAGCGCAGCCCATACCATAGGTTTCGATGGCAAGGCCGGATTCTCTCGTTACATCCGTAAACGTCCCGTCGCGATTGTTGTGATACAAAGCAGGAAAAGACTTGCTGGTCTTGTGCTCCGGCCAGTCCATCGAATTTACCAGGAAAATGTCCTGCCATCCGTCATTGTCGTAGTCAATGAAGCAAACTCCGCTACCCATTGTTTCCGGCAAGTATTTTTTGCCGAACGCTCCGCTGTTGTGTTTGAAATGAATGCCCGCTTGCGCTGTCGCGTCCACGAATTCGATTGGGCCGGAGGGCCTGGCAACTGGCGAGTTCGCAGACGGCACTGCATCCGCCGACGGCTGAACTGCCGAAGGAGAAGATGCCGCAGAGGCGGGCACGGATATCGCTGACGAACTTGGTTCAGCCTGAGCGGTTGGCTTCGGCTTGCAGCTGACTACGAGAATTGACGCTGCGAGCAAGAGGAACATGCTTCGTTGCGACCTGAAACCAAAACATACTCGCGCGGCAAGTTGTCTATTCATGCGGCCACGCGCATGGGAACAGTTCGACGGGAATCGAACCACATTTCGATAAGCAGCGCTACGGGCCCTACCAGGAACAAAGCATAGAAGGGTGCATAAACCACATGCGACAAGCGAAGAATCATTTCAACCAGCGCAACTACCGCGACAACCACGCATTGCCAATACTTTGATCTCACCGTCGTCTTGGGATCGGTAATCATGAAAAAGATGAAGAGCTGATACATGGGACCGGTCAGCGGGGCAATTTCGGACTGCCAAGGGCTGCCGGTGATGTAGCTGCGCAGGAAAGCAAAAATGATGAAGCATGCGACGTAGGTTCCAGTAATGTGGAAGCGATGCAGTCGCGCGATGATGATCGAACCAAGAATCCAGATCACCAGCATGGGCAGCAGATAATTGCCCCATTGAATGCTTAAAGCCGCCACGGTTTCGGGGGCCAAGAACAGCAAAACCGAAATGCTGAAATTCGAGGGATTCCATATGTGGCGTCCGTTCACGCGAAGAACGTACTTCGACATGATCGAGACGATTGCGCAAACCGCGTAGGGCCAGTACGCCGGCGACCGGACGAGAATGCCGACGCTGATTCCGCTGATGTAGGCGCTGGCGAGGATCGGCCACTTGCCCACAAATATTCGCCCAAGAATCAATTCCGTAATCAGGCTCGCTACGATGGCCAGCCCAGTTTTCTTGTAACTCTCCAACATTCCGAACGATATCTGGCCCACGACGAGAATGCAGGTGATGAACATCGGCGCGAGATAGCGATTCTCCATGCTGAAAAACCGTTTCCACTGGAAAGGTTGAACCGGTTGGGGCGCCATCGCGATGCTCTGTTGGCTCATGAAGGTTCCTTGATCACGTGATTCTCGTTGGGAGCCGGGCCGTCGATGGTTTGGATTTTGCCGGAGGGCCAGCGAATCACGGCCTTTTGGATCTGAGGGAACTTGCCCAAACCAAAATGCAGGCGGCGCTGATTCTGGGCGGCGAACCCGCTGCCTCCCGAAACTTCTTGTACCTGCTGCTGGCCGTTCCAATACACCGTCACCTGCGCGCCAATCGCGCTCCGATTGCTCTTGGTTCCTTCGAGCTCAAACTCAATCCACTTGTTTTCAGGAATGACCGTGTTTTTGTAAATGAGCAAAGGCCCCCGCTCATTGGCAACGATGACGTCGAGCACGCCTTGGTTCCATAAGTCTGCAAAAGCAACCGCGCGTCCGTCGTACGTGTCCGTGACGCCGACTGCTTGTGCTACGTCCACAAATTTTCCGCTGCCATCGTTGAGCCAGACATGCTTTGTTTGATAGCCCGACAAACTGCGCCCATCCATCGCGGGCCAATTCTTGGCGTCGTTGATGATGGCGCTGTGCCCGCCGGCGATTTTGGAAAAATCGTACCAGTAGCTGCGGTTGTGATCGAGTGAGACGTAGCCATTGGTAAGGTACAAATCGAGCGTGCCATCGTTGTTCAGGTCGCCGAATTGCGCGCCGAAGCTCCAGCCGCCAATTTCCACGCCAAAATCTCGCGCCAGATTTTCATACTGCAACTTGTCGCCGCTGGTGCTCTCTTTCGGTACCCACAAATTATTTCCCTGAATGAGCACGCCCTCTTCCGAAATGTTCGATACGTAGACTGCATAGCGACCCTGGTTGAGAATGTCGCCAAAGCTCGCGTTCATCCCGCTCTTCGGAGCAAATCCAACACCCGTTTGTTGGCCGACCTCGTGAAAGCGCTTCCCATCGTTGAAATAGAGTTCAGAAACTCCGTAGTCGTTTGCTACGAAAAGATCCGGATGGCCCGTACCTCGAAGGTCGGCCGCGGCGGAAGCTAAGGCCCAACGGCGGCTGTTGATGCCGACTTTCTCGCTGATTTCCTCGAACTTGCCGTTTCCGAGGTTGTGAAAGAGATATTTTCGTCCGCCGTTCTTTGCATATTCGAAACTGTCCGGCATCATCTTGGTGGAGGCAAGATGCCAGAGGTCGACGTCCTCGGAATAGTAACCGCCGATGAACAAATCAAGCAGGCCATCGCCGTCATAGTCGAACCACAGCGCGGTGTTCGCGTTTATCCAAGGCGGCAGACCGACTTGATCGGTCACTCGCGTAAAACCGTGTCCCGCGTCGTTGTGAAATAATTCCGGCTTTCCCCACTTGATCAACAAAAGGTCTTCATATCCGTCGTTATCGTAGTCGCCCCACACAGCGCCCATGGAAACACCCGTGCCCGGGCGATTCACGTCTGCAATACCCATTTCTTCCGCGACGTCCTTGAATGTGCCGTCGTGCAAATTGTGATAGAGCGCATTCTTCGCGCTTTCTTTGCTGTTCGTGACATAAATGTCCGGCCATCCATCGTGATCAAAATCGACAATCGAAACAGACGCGCCCATCGAAGCGACTTGCGGCATGATGTGATTCAATCGGGGATCAAGCGTGGGCGCTTGATGAACAAAATCCACTCCTGCCGCGTGCGAAACTTCCTGCAAATAGAAACCATGGCGAGATAGAGCAGTCTGAAGATCCAGCTTTGTTTTCGTTTCATCATGACGCGCTGCGAAGCGCTTGATGAATAGGGGAGAGAACACCAGGCCCGCGAAGATGATCGCCAGAACGATTCTTGCTGCAATGCCTTGCTTCACTTGGGCGGCGCGCTCCTGAGGGAATTTTGAAACACGTCTGGCGTGACGTAGCGCGTGTGATAGTTCTCCCAATCCTCAGGATGCTGGCGGTAGACGTATTCGTCTTCCAGACGGCCGGGACGCTCGACGTATTCGTTCTTTGCGTGATATGGCAGAGGCAAGACGGTCTTTGAGAAAGTAGAGTTGAAATCGCCATCCTTGATCCAGCCGTCGCCTACAACGATAAAATCGCGGAGCCAGCCAGCCGGTGGTAGCGGTTGCTCGGCAAAACGCAGAGACATCTCGTCACCGGAATTGACGATCACGTAGCGATCGTCAACCTGACGTAGCAGTTCGCGCACATCGCCGTATCGCGTGTAGTAGCCAATCAAATCACGCCAACGCTGCTTCGTTCCCAGAATCTGGTAATAGTCAGGGACTTCAGGCGCGGGCGCGCCTGGGTCGGGAGTATCGATTGTCGAGTATCCGCGATAATGCAAGTCCGCGGCCTCGGCATCCAGCGTCTGCGTTTTCACTTGCACGTCCGGGGCGCCTTGTGCCCACTCAATACAGTCCCAATAGATTTCCAGATTTGTCCGCAAGCGCACGCGGCGCGGAGTTCCTGGGCGGAAAATATTCGTCAGGTTGAAAAGGACTGTCTTTTTTCGTCCCGCTGGAAAACCGAGATCCGATTGCGCCACGATCCAACCGCCGCGGCCATCGGGAATCTCAACGCTCATCCCTTTGGCATGCCAGCGGTTCCCCTGCGTGATGGCCACGTTCAATGACGATTCGGTATCGTGAATGGAGCCTTGCGCAATCAAATAGAGCGGACCGCTCTTTGGAGCGTCGTCGCCGAGATCGATCTCAACGTAATGGTCGCGCGTAATTCCTTGATACTGGCCGCGGCCGAAAGAAGCGAGCGCGCGGCCGTCTAACGTGCTGACGATATCCGTTACGTCCTTGCCGTTGTCGTCGGTAGCGCGAGCAATCTTGTGAGGCGTGGCTACCGTAGTGAACCCAAGTTTTGCGGGTGGAATCACGAATCGCTCGTCGACGTAGATTTCCGTATTCGCAGGATGGTCCGCAGTCATCAGGGCAATGCGATCGTAGTAGTAGACCTCCCAAAGTTCCGCCGTGATGCGAAGGTCGTAATATCCGTCATGAGGAACCAGTTGATCGCGGCGGATTTTGTACCACTCGCCAGTAGCAGCGATCTTCGCTGAGCCTAGCGTGTTAATGCGCAGCCCAATCGCCGATCCCCACGGCACAGCGTCCTTGATGAAGTCCATCTTCGTGCCATTCCACGCAAAGAGAAATGGACAGGACGCTTTCAACCGTTGTTCGGTGACGACTTCCTGGTCCGCCTTCACTCCAAATTCCGCGCGTACCGTGCCGTTCGGCCAGACCACGCGCACCACTTCGGCGCTCGTCTGATTGCCAAGACCGAAGTGAAGCTGAGGCCCATTGATGGGTTGCTTTTGGACCAACAGCCCCGAGCGAATTTCAATCTCTCCGCCGATACCGAACGGGTTGATGCGCTGATCGCCAACAGCCTGTTTCGCGTGGGGTCGAACCACTTGCCAGTGATAGTTCTTCGAACCGTGGTTAACGCCTTGCACGGACTTGCCATTCGCATCGAAACCGAGCAGATCGAGGCGTCCGTCCGCGCTCAAATCGGCGATATCAAATATGGTGCTGGGCCCCGGCGTGCGGTCCATAAGCGTGAATTTCGACGTCGAATCGCCGAGCCAAATCAGCGGCGGTGCAGCGGCTTGTCCCGGAGGCGGTGCAATCTGACTGAGGATCAGATCAAGCGCACCATTATTATCTAGATCGGCCACTTCCAGTCGGACCTCGCCGGCCAAGTTCGTTGCGGGACTTGGAACTTGCACGAGAGGCGTAACGCTCCATCCGGTCGTTTCGTTGAACGAAACGCTAACAATAGAGCCACTCGACTCAACGGCAAGCAGATCCAGAACGCCATCATTGTCCGTATCAGCAACGCCGATCGCTTTCACCGTCGCCATACTTGCCGGAAGCTCGACCTCCCGGAATTGCCCTTGGCGCTCGTTGTGAAAAATGTGAAGCCGCCCGGATCCATCGACAATTGCTGCGTCGGCATTACCGTCTGCATCGAAATCCGCCCAGGCGAACGCCCGCACTCCCGAGATGCCCGGAAAGGGTTGGATCACACTGAAAGTGTCGTCGCCATTGTTTCGCAAGACCTGTGGAACACCATCTTTCTTTCCGAGAACAATGTCCAGATCGCCGTCGGCTTCGATATCTACAGCCCAAGCCCCCGTGTAGAACGCATTTGTAACGCTTTTCGGCAACTTGGTGATTGCAGTGACGTCGGTGAATTTATCGGGAGCATCTTGCCGCATCAGGCGCACGCCGCCTGCACCGGCAAGCACCAAATCCGTTTTGAAATCGTAATTAAAGTCGATCTGCAAGATGCCCTCAGGAAGCGGCGCGATACCTGACGAACCACCTGGGAACGGAAAGGTCGCTCCAGTCGACAGGCGCACTTCGTGGCCGTTCGCCAGCGCGACAACCGGAGCCCCTGCACTCCCAAGCGCAACCGCGCCAATCCAAGTCCACGGAGCGTTATCTCCATTTGGAACCGGCTTCAATCCAAACGTAAGTGCGGTGTCCGCAGGCGCGGGAGTAAAATCCGGCGTCTCCAAACGCAAGAAATGAGTGAACGGTTCCGCTTCCTCCCCAGGAGGAGCTTTCAAGACAGCGAGGCTCTCGCGAAATTCAGGAACGCGCATGAGCGTGTTGCGCAAAAAGGTTGTACGCGTCGCGGCAGTGCGGGGATTCGGTCCATCGGCCGCAACTTGCACTGCGGACAGCTGCGCTTTCACCTCGGCCGGCCAATTCGCAGAACGCGCGCCGATCTGTGCCAGCATCGACTTTAGTGTTGCGGTGTCCCCAGTCTTGGCGGCAACGCGAGCGAGTTCCAGTTGAGCTGCCAGATTTTCCGGCTGAGCCGCCAAAATCTTTTGAATCAAGCGTTGATATTCTGCGTCGCTGTTGGCATCTGACTGACGTTCGACCTCTTCGGCGAGTTGATAGGCGGCGCGATAATTGCGTGGATTGAGTTCAATGGCTTTGCGCCAGTCGGCGATGGCGTTTGCAGAATTTCCGCGGCTGCTTTCCAAGAGTCCAAGCAGTTGATAAATCTGGTCATTGTCAGGAGCAAGGCCGCGTGCGCGTTCGATCCGTTGCGCGGCAATAACCAATTTGCGCTGGCGGAGCGCCAGCACGCCCCAATTGGCCCAGCCAGCAGGCTCGCCGGGCACGAGAGTCGTAAGTTCAGAAAGTTTACTTTCAGCGTGGACATCATCGCCAACCTGCAGCGCGCCAAGTCCGATGTAGAACGCGGAAACCGCCTCCGCGTATTCCTTCGAAGTTTTCTGGGGGAGTTTCGTCCCGGAGCCACATGCATACAAACCAATGCTGACCACGCAGCAAAGAAACAAGTAGCTGACACGACGCATGGACACACGTAATGAGACGGATATAGGTGCTGACGCCATGCGGACCATCACAATAGAAAGTGTGGTTCTGGTTTGCTGCATTTATCCCCTTGGTGGCAGCGCGCAAAACTATAGGACGTTAATTTGCCCTTCAGTCTCTCACGCAGAAAGCGTAAGCGCAAAACCTCACGAAACTTGCTGCGTTCGTAATCTTCGTCGCCGGCGCCGCTTTGTGATGGCGCTTGCCCACAAAAACCCAACGCCCAAAAATGGCAAAAGATAGAGCAGCAGATCCCATCTGCCAAATCCTGCAGGAGTCGGCACAACCTGCGAGATTGCTTCACCGCCTCCAGCAGAACTTACGAGAATCAGACGAACCTTCCAATTCTCCTGCTGGTCAAACTGAACCTCCGTTTTATATTCCACCTGTCCGCGCAAATTGAGGAGCCATGCGGAATAAACAACCTCGGCGAGCCTGCCGCTCGCAGGTTGTACACCAAGCTGAATCTTCAAATCCTTCGGGACAGTTCCACCAGGAGCGGGGTCGACCATGACGAAAAACGTGCCGGTGCCAAGGTCCGGGTGAGTCCACAGAGAAATTATGTAAGGTCCGACGCGCTGGTCTGTAATGATTGGAAACGGCGGACCGTTGTGTGCGGCGGCATTCGGAGCGCACAACATCGTGAGCAAGCCTATCTGTAAACAAGCAAGCAGCGCGCGCAACATCCGATGGTTTCCTGTTCCCTCCATCCCGCACCCTATGCACTCCATCAGCCGCCCATTATCATTGCGCGCATCTCCATGGGCTGAAACATAAGCCAGACCGATGCCAAAACAACCAATAAACAAACGACTGCCCAAGGAATAAAAGCGCGCATCGGCTTAATAGGGCAATCTTCTTCCGCCAGTTGATACACCACAAGAAGCGAACCTGCAAATCCCAACAGCAAAAATCCCATTTCGATCGGCTGAACAAAGCGCGTCGGCAAACCCGTCCACGTCCAAAGCGGCTCCCCGAATAAATGCACACCGAGATTCGCAACGGCCGCTTGGGTGACTGGGACGATGGTGAGAATTCCCGTAAAGAAATGAAAGCCGTAATGGGCAAGCCACATTCCAAATCCCAGCGGAACGAGCGCGTAGCTGTAGCGCACGGCAAGCGGAACGAGGGCCAAATTGCTGCCTCCCAACGCGCGCGTCAGCCAAGAAGCTCCGCCGAGCAAGATCGCCGGCTCGACGACGAGAAACACCACAAAAACAATTGCCAACACCGGAGCTCGATTGCTGACGGAAAGTAGCCTCTGCATCCATTCTTCAAGCGCGTAAACCGGACTGACCATGCTGAACGCGTTGAGAAGCGCTCCAAAGCTGAACACTATCGCTAGCGCGCCAATATCCTTGCGGCGCGAGAAATAGCCTATGCCTGAACGAATCGGATCGATCATCAGCTCCGCGGCCGGCAGCCGGCTCGTCACCCCAATATTGTCGTGGGGGCACGCGTGCACGCAATCGAGGCAGAACGTGCAGTCCATGTTGCCCACTTTGCGAGGCTGGAAGAGGGCGAGTTCGCAGCCACGCTGGAGAATCACGAGACCATTCGAATTTCCAGAGGCGTGCGAGTCCGGTCGAGCTGCCGCCGAACTCGGCTCACTCGCCATCGCACGCCGTCCCCGGATGCAATCTTTTGTGGCGCAGCGATCACAAATACCGTGATCTCGAACCTGAACCTCCAGCGGCGAAAGGGTCGACGCAATGAAATTAAACTGACCAATTGGACAAACAAACTTGCAGAACGAAGCATGCTTGAATAGTCCATCTATCAGCAGCACGACAACAAAGTAAGCCACCGCAAGCGAAGCCGTCCACCAGGGCGATGACCACAGGCTGAAAAGTTCGTAGGTGAACAAAATGGCGACGAACAGAGCCACCGAAATCCATTTGTTCCGTAACGCTCGCGGCCAGTTGAACCGGGGCCGAAACAGCCGGCGCGCTGCATTGCGCACCAGCATAAAGGGACATGCCAGACAAAAAAAGTTTCCGGCGCAAAGTAGCACCAAGACTAACGCGCCACGGAAGTGTATCCACGTGAGCACGGTGGCGAGGTTTCTTGGCGCCAGCGTAGGGCCAAGCAGCCCGTGAAGGATCATCACGACGGAAATAATCAGCAGAGGAATCTGCAGAATCGTGCGCGAATGCCGCCAGCGCAGAAAACCACCAAGAAGAGGAACACGAAGCAAATCGAAGCGCGGCGCCTCAACGGACAAGAGTGCCGGATTGGAGGATGGGGTGGCCAACGAGCTCAAATCGCCTGAATGTCTCGGATCTCTATTTCGCGGTCGAAGCTCTCGCCGTCGAACAACGAAAAGCAGTAGCTAGGCCGGGCAGGCTTCCGCGCTCTTTTCCTCTTTATTCCACTCACAAGTGCAAACGGACAAGCCTTCCTCGCCCTTGCGCGGAAACATGTGGTAGTACATGCCGATGACCATCGGGATAAACACGATCGAGTTGTAAAAGAGGTGCAACTCGACGCGCGGAAAGAACAACTGGAGAACGCTCACAGGAACGGGTTTGCCCCAGAAATTGTGATGCATCGTCGCTTGAGTGATCAGTAGCAGGTGTTCGAAGTGATGCCAAAATTGGATCACCAGAGCAACGGTCCACCACTTACGACCTGTGCCCGTAAAGCCTTTGCGCAGAACCCAAATTCCGATGAGCATCACGAGTGCGTAGCCATAATGGAGCACTTCCGACTTAATCAGCCAAGGATACCAAAGCCCTAAAATGCCATTGGCCATCGGTCGCGGCCAACCCATTACATATATCTGATACGCCTGAACCAGGTGCTCACCCCAGTGACCGAGAACGATGACCATGAACCCTTGAAGTGCGCGCTCGTGCCAAGTCGAGTTCAACTTGTCGTAAAGGCTGGCACCTGCAGCTGCTGGGATGTGTGCGCCGCTAATCGCAGGAGTGGAAACCGCCATGCCGCTATCCTCCAATATTCAAGATTAAGCAGGAATTAAACGCCTAGCTCTTCCCCGGTGAGGGATGCTCCCACACGGCCCTTGGACCAGCAATAGTATATTCATACTAGCGCCCTGCCTGCGGGCCCAAGACCGGCGGCGGCTTTCTTTTTGCCATCCCATAAAAACACTATTGACGCTAATAGGGCGAGAATTGAGAATGAACACGCTCCTCGCATATCTCGTGACTCACGAACGACTATTTCAGAAATGAGGAACATCAAGAATGTCTGAGAATGATGTAATCGCAAACCAGAAGTACATTTTTCAAAACCAGAAATCGATTCTGGCGAACCAGAGCGCTATCAAGGCAAATCAGGAAACGATCAAGAAAAACCAGGCGTCCATTTTGAAGAATCAGGCCACTTTAAACACGATCGTGCAGAATCAAAAGAGGATTTTAGCAAAGCTCAAGTAAATCTTCGCCTCCCACTTCTAAAGTCTCAACTCAAGCCAGTGACTCGACTGCGTCCTGCCAGACCTTGCGGTACATGGTCTGGCGGGATTGTTTTTTCCAATCGGACTTATCGTTATCCTCCTTCGTGTCCCGCCTAGTATTTTTCAATTATTGCGCTCGCATTTCTGCGAACTACAATCACGCTACTTTTTCGTTTGCGCTTCGGAGAACGACACCCGCGAGGCCATTGCGATTTGTCACGTCGAGGAAATGCACCGGTTCGCTTGTCTTCGAGGGGACTTGCGGCTCATAGCGTCCCAGGCAGTGCCACATTCCCCCTGCTTGGAATCGTTTTGTACAGGAGACTCCGTGAAAAGATTGCTCGTCTGTTTGATGCTTCTGTTGGTCGGGATCGTAACCAAAGCGCAGGAACCCGACGCGCAACCCATCCAACTCGGAGGCGTGACGTTTTCCGGCAGCATCCGCGAAAGATACGAAGTCTGGAACTGGTTTGAGCCGCCGAGCGGCAACAATCTTTATAGCTACTCGGGAACTGTCGTGCGTTTTGGATTTTCGCAAAAACACGAACACTATGACTGGAACATCGAGTTTGAAGCGCCTATTCTGCTCGGACTACCCAACAATGCCGTCCATCCGGCTCCCTTGGGACAATATGGGCTGGGCGGATCCTACTACGCCGCGAATGATAACACCCAAAACACCGCATTTATTTTCCCCAAGCAGGCGTTTTTCCGCGTGAAGGGAGAGCACTCCAGCTTGCGAATGGGGCGCATGGAGTTCACCGACGGCAGCGAGGTAACGCCGAAGGATCTAACGTTGGCATCGCTGAAGACGGACCGCATCGATCAACGTTTTCTTGGAAACTTCGGTTTTTCCGACGTCATGCGAAGTTTTGACGGACTGCAATATCTCTATTCTAACGGTCCGTTGACATTCACAGCGCTTAGCGCGCTACCAACGCGCGGTGTGTTTCAGGTCGACGGTTGGGGATGGGTCAAAACGCCCGTCACCTATGTTGCGCTCACTCGCCAAACGGAAATAGGTAGTGCCCACGCCGAGTGGCGCATCTTTGGAATCTATTACAACGACGACCGCCCTCTGGTGAAGACCGACAACCGCCCAGCCCCCGCAAAAGCCACCGATCTCGGCGGCATTAATATCGGCACGTACGGCGGACACTTCATTCTCGCCGCGCCGACCTCCGTCGGGACATTTGATCTACTCGGCTGGGGTGCCCTTCAGAATGGCAGTTGGGGAGAACAGACCCAGCGGTCTGGCGCTGGCGCTATCGAGGGCGGCTGGCAGCCGACATTTTGGGAGCGCGTTCATCCATGGTTTCGCGGCGGCTACTACTATTCCAGTGGCGACGGAAATCCCTCGGACAACACCCACGGCACCTTCTTCGCCATTCTTCCCACTCCACGCGTCTACGCCCGCTTTCCTTTCTTCAACTCCATGAACAATACGGACCTCTTCGGTGAAGTGATGCTGCGGCCGACTAAGAGACTCACGATCCGCAGCGATGTACACGGGCTCTGGCTAAGTAACAAGAATGACTTGTGGTACACGGGCGGCGGTGCGTTTCAGCCTTGGACCTTCGGTTTCAATGGAAGAACTTCGAACGGCGACACGTCTCTCGCAACTCTCTATGACATCAGCGGTGACTACAAGTGGAAGCACGGCATCTCGTTCAGCCTTTACTTCGGATATGCAGTCGGCGGCGACGTGATCAAAAAAATCTATTCCACCAATTCCAACGGTGCGCTCGGTTACACCGAGCTGAACTATCGCTTCTGACGAACACGGGCCCAAGAAAGCACGAATCCCCGTTTTTTGCAGACTCAGGCGGCGATCTATCATTAGGGGCATCATTCCGTAACACACTCAAGAGCTGAAACGGATCATTTACTCCCCGAATCCCTTGCAGAATACAGGCTGAAAGCCGTATTGTGCGTTCGACTTGTATACGCTTCCTGGTGTTTCCATGCGCACGTTGTGAGCCACTGGGATTATCCGCAGCCACGGAGGAGACCGAAATGATGAATCGTCGCGATTTCTTGCAGCAGGGAGCAACCGGAGCTGCTTCGCTCCTATTGGCGCCAAAGATCGGCTGGACTTCGGCGGCCAGCTCACGAACAGCGGATTCCCGCATCGAAGTTCTTTTCGACGAACCGCTTGGCACCATTTCTCCAAACATCTATGGCCATTTTGTAGAAAATCTCAGCGGCGTGCTTTACGACGGGATTTGGGTCGGGGAGAAATCTCCCGTGCCCAATATCAATGGGCTTCGCAAGAGCCTCATCGAACACATGCGCAAAATCAAAGCCTCGGTGATTCGCTTTCCTGGCGGATGTTTTGCGGACAGTTACGATTGGCGCGACGGCATTGGCCCCGCCGAGAAACGGCCGCGCCGCACAAACTTTTGGGCCATGGGCGAATCCGAGAAAGCGCCGGCCAGCCATCGCTACGATCCCAACGCGGTCGGTACAAACGAGTTCATGCACTTCTGCAAACTCATCGGCGCGGAACCGTATCTAGCCGCAAATGTAAGGAGTCTCCCTGCTTCCGCTTTCCAACAGTGGGTGGAGTACTGCAATTCTCCGGCAGGAAGCACCACGCTCGCCGATGCACGCGCCGCAGCGGGTTATCCCGAGCCGTTTCGCGTGAAGTATTGGGGCGTAGGAAACGAGTCGTGGGGTTGCGGCGGCGAATTCACTCCTCAGGAATACGCTGTGGAATTCCGGCGATATTCCACGTGGCTCCCGACCTACGGCGACAACTTGAATCTGATCGCATCTGGGCCGTACACACTGGAGTCGAGTTGGACAAGAGGGTTTCTGGAAGAGATGTTGCGCAAAGGGCCTGAGGAATTGCGCCGGATTTATGGAATGGCCCTCCATCACTATGCGTGGAACTTGAGCCGCGGAAAAACGCAAGACTGGGAAGCCGGTAAAGGTGATGCAGTAAAGTTTGAGTCCGTGGACTGGTATGAATTGCTTCGAGAAGGCGAACGAATGGAGGGCCTGGTCAACGCCCACTGGCAAGTTCTGAACGAATTTGATCCTCAGCATCGGGTGAAGCTTGTTGTGGATGAGTGGGGGCCGTGGTACCGGCCGGGGAGCGAGGCCACTCCCGGCGACCAATTGGAGCAGATGCCCACGTTGCGTGACGCGGTGTTCAGTGGAATGACGCTCGATATCTTCAACAGAAATCCAGAAAAAGTTGCAATGGCAAATTGCGCGCAACTCATCAACTGCCTGAACAGCCTGTACCTTGCGCACGAAGACAAATTCGTGATTACGCCTGTGGGCCACGTGTTCGAATTGTACGCGAGCCATCAAGGGGGACAGGGGTTGCGCACCGTCTTCTCGTCACCGAATTTGCACTACGATCGCGATGGAAGCCCGGCAACCTTCTGGGGACTGCGCGGCTCAGCATCCGTGCGCGACAAAAACCTCACAATCACGGCGGTCAATCCGAGCACGAACGAGCCTCGATTGGCGGAGATCGTGTTGAGAGGCGCTACGGTCAAGCAGGCCAGCATGAGTTTGTTGAGCAACGCTGACATTCATGCGCACAATACTTTTGATCAGCGAGACGTAGTTGTTCCCGTAACGAAGGCATTGAGCTTAAACGGGGAGAGCGTTGTGGTCGCCTTTCCTCCGGCATGTGTGGCCGCGCTGAACATTCAGCTGAGTTGATAACCAGCAAGCTCATTGCTGGGCGCCAGAGCAGCACCTTCGGATCTCCTCGGTGCGCTCCAATTTCCTACGTCTTCAGAACCGGCGTCCAAACTTGCATCGGCGTCGCCGCGCGGTTCGCCCACGCGTAGTACGGCACAAATTTCAGCTCCACTTGACGCGCCTCCGGTGCCTCCGCAGTGTACGAACGATAGAGCGAGCCATGCGAATTGGACTTAACGCTGACCGATCCCTCATGTTTCAGCACCACGATTCCCCCAAGCAAATCGCCACGAAACTCCTCGCGAAACGCCGAGGCACCTCTCTGCCGCACATCCAGAGAAACATCAAAAATAGTCACTCCATCCGGCTGATCCACTTGCTCGAGACAATAAACCAGCGGCCCGCGCTGCACCGCCACGCGCCCGTAGTCATCCACCACCCGCGGGTTTGCTTCGATCACTTGAGGCGCCATGCTGAACTTCAGGTTGATTACGTCGCCGGAAAGCCAACGGCGCTGCAAAGCAAGATATTGGCCCGGAGTCGCCCCAGAAACGGGCTTGCCATTGATCGAAACCTGCGTGCCGTCAGACCACGCAGGCACGCGAAGATAAAACGTAAACTCGGTCGGCTTCGCGGGCGTAACAGAAATCTCCACCGTCCCGTCCCATGGGTAATTCGTCTTCTGTGCGACTTTCAGGCCTGTTCCATCCTCAAGATGCCAATCCAGCTGCGAATTGTCATAGAGGTGCACGTAAAGTCCGTCCTTGCTGGTGCTATAAAAATAGCCAGGCAAGGAAGCGAACGTCCGCTCCAGATTCGGAGGGCAGCACGTCGTGTCGTACCACGGATTTCGAATTTGGTCGCCGCCGGAAGGATCAAATCCCAGTGGATTTCGGTAACAATACATCGTGCCGTCTAGCGACATGCCCGAATTGATGCCGTTGTACAAGGCCCGTTCGATGACATCGGCGAATTTCGCATCGCCCGTGGCCGCGAGCATCCGCCAATTCCACATCATGTTCCCGATCGCCGCGCAACTCTCTCCATACGCAGTGAAATTCGGCAACTCGTAAGAATCGCCGAAGGCTTCGCCTTCGCTGCGCGCTCCGACTCCACCCGTCACGTACATCTGAGATGACACGAGGTCTTCCCATAGCACGTTGAGAGTCTTCCAATAAGTTTGATCGCCAGTCTCCAAGTAATAGTCGGTGGCCCCACAACAGGCATACATGGCACGTACGGCGTGGCCTTCGAGATGCGTGCGCGACGTGAATGGAATTCCGGAGAAGTGATAAACGTAGCCATCCTGCGGCAGTTTAATGCGCTCGTCGCCGTGCAAAATGTAACCCGCGAGTTCGAGGTAGCGCTTGTTTCCGGTGGTGCGGTATAGCTCGATGAGCGCCAGTTCGATTTCTGGATGGCCCGAAAGAATTGGTTTCTTGTCTGGTCCCGGGCCGAAATTGGGCAGCAGGAAATTGTCGACAAAGCGAATTCCGGAGTCCAGCAATGTGCGATCGCCAGTCGCGCGATAATACGCGATCGCGCCCTGAATCATGTGGCCGATGTTGTAAAGTTCGTGGCCCCATCGCTGTACCTGAGGGGACATCCGATCCTTCGCGTGGTCGCCCACGTAGTAGGTATTCAAATAGCCGCTTGGTTCTTGAACCGCGACAACCTCCTTGATGATCTTGTCCGCCATTGCGCGCAGTTCAGGACGATCGCCGGACTGGAGCGCGAAGCCAGCAGCCTCCGTCCATTTGTATACGTCGGAGTCCGAGTAGACCGGGCCATGCTGCGCAGCATCGCTCTTCCCGACAAGCCGCAAGAAATTATTCATACGGCCGTTGGCTTCGAGCAATTTCTCCATAGACGGAATACTTTTGTCGACATTGGTTTCGCGGCGCGCTCCCCAAAATCCTTGTTTAATTGTCACCGCGTGCACAGGAATGTTATGGAGCTTGGCGTACGGCGACTCATCGACAAAGAGGACGCCTTCATCTTTCCAAGTAGAATCGGGGGCGCTTGTATCGCTTCTCCAAGACGAACCGAAGAAATTCGGAATGGGCATGGAGCTCACCGTGGCTACGGACAGGGCCGCGCCAACAAATTCCCGGCGCGACAATCGCGATCGTTTCGACATGTTTGCCTCCTCAGGACTGCGCTCTCGATCTATCCGACGGGCATTATACGCGCCCTAGAACAAGCGCTTACATGCACAGCGAACCAAAACATTCCGGCTGTGCCCTCCGTTCGCTCTTACAGTTCCTTCAGTGGCATTGCCAGCCAGGGCGCGTATCGCCTTATGAAGGACTCTGATTCGCCTTCTCGGCGATGTGGATCAGCGTGGGCAGAACGTCGCCGAACGTTGCATCGCGCGGCTGCCCAAAAGCGAAATAGAGCTTCTGATACAGCGCATACAGCGAGTTATAGGTCTTCTCCGCTTCCAGCTCTGGCGTAAATACCGCATGGCTGGGACAAATCTTGTCTTGCGCTTCTTCCACGGTCTTGAACGTACCCGCCGCGAGAAAAGCGAATATCGCCGAACCCAGACTTACAACACTTTCGCTCGGTACGAGAACTGGCCTCCCCAACACATTCGCGTAGATTTGATTGAGCACGTTGTTCTTCTGGGGAATTCCACCAGCATTAATCACGCGCTTGATGTTCACGCCGTGTTCCGCCATACGGTCCAGAATAATTCGCGTGTGGAATGCAGTCCCTTCGATGGCGGCAAAGAGTTCGTCCTGGGAAGTGCTCTGCAGATTCCAACCCAGCGTTATTCCGCGTAAATTCGGGTTCACCAGCACCGTTCGATCTCCGTTGTCCCAGGTCATGCGAAGAAGACCGGTCTGACCCGGCTGGTACTTCTCCAGTCCCTTACTCAGCGTCGCGACGTCAGTTCCAGCGCGAGTGGCAATGGCGTTAAAAATGTCCCCCACCGCGGAGAGCCCAGCTTCAATTCCGGTGCACTTCGGGTGGACGCTCCCCTGCACAACTCCACAGACACCCGGAACCAAATTGACCGACGGCGTGATTCCGATGATGCAAGTCGAGGTGCCGACGACATTCACCATATCTTCGGTACGGCAACCCGCTCCGATGGCGTCCCAATGTGCGTCGAAAGCCCCTACGGGTATGGGAATGCCCGCCTTCAGGCCCAGCTTTTCCGCCCAGACAGCGGAAAGTCTTCCAGCGATTTGGTCCGAAGTAACATACTCGCCTTGAAGTTTTTCCCTAACAGCCGCAAATAGAGGATCCACTTTGGCAAGGAACTCTTCCGACGGGAGTCCGCCCAACTCCGCATTCCACATCCACTTATGTCCCATTGCGCAGACGCTGCGCTTTACTTTGTGCGGATCTGTGATGCCGCAAAGCGTCGCCGCCGCCATGTCGCAGTGCTCGAACGCGGAAACGAATTGCGCACGTTTTTCCGGATTATGCCGCAGCCAGTGCAGCAGCTTCGAGAAACCCCACTCCGACGAATACACTCCACCGCACCACTGAATCGCTGCAAGTGCCTCCCGATGCGCCGCTTCGGTGATCTCCGCGGCTTCTGCCTTGGCCCGGTGATCGCACCAAAGATAGTATTCATCCAATGGCTCGAGATTCTTTCCAACAGGAATCACAGAAGAGCCCGTGGTATCCATTGCCAGCGCTTCCACCCGATCGCTTGAGATGTTCGCCTTATGCACTGCCTCGCGGGTAGCTGCTGCTAACGCCCGCATCTGATCGTCATGCGACTGCGTGGCATATTCTGGATCTTCGCGTTTGCGGTGGAGCGGGTATTCCGCGAGGGCCGTCGCCAGTAGTCCTCGTTCGCTGTCCACGATGGAAACGCGAACGCTCAAAGTTCCAAAATCCACTCCAGCTACGATTGCCATGAGATTAGTATTCGCTCCGGTCGCATAATACCGCTACTCGGCGCGAGCGTACATCTCCGAACCCGTTATCGCATTTTGCTTCTTACATCGCGGGAGCCACCAGCCGAAAACTCGTGACGAGTTGGAGTTCGAATAACTACTTTGAATTCTTGCCGCTGGGGTTTGGTACGAACCGATAGCCTATGCCTCGAACGGTAAGCAGGTAGCGAGGTTTGCCAGGCTCCCGCTCAATATATCGCCGCAAACGCACGATGAAGTTATCGATGGCGCGCGTGTCGGTGTCTTCGTGCAAGTTCCAGACTTCCTGCAGCAGTTGTTTGCGAGAGACCGAACGGCCGCTATTGTTAATCAGGCAGCGGAACAGGTCGGATTCCATCATTGTCAGCGGAATGATCTGGTTGCTCACGCGCAACTGCCGATTCTGGAAGTCCACTACCTTGTCATCAAAACGGAAACTTTCTGGCAAAGCTGCGTTGGCGGTTGGTGGCGCGCCTTGTGGGGATACGGAATTGCCTGAACTCTGCCAGTTCTTCCGGCGCAATAAACTCTCGATACGCGCGATCAAAATAGCGAGGTCAAACGGCTTCGGCAAATAGTCATCCGCGCCAGATTCAAATCCTTTAAGGACATCTTCCGGGCGGCCGCGAGCGGTAAGCATAAGAAGCGGAGTGTAGTTTTGTGCTTTTCGTAACTCGTGCGCGACCACAAATCCGTCCTTGCCTGGCAGCATGACGTCGAGCACGAGAGCATCAAAGATTTCACGATCCTTTAACAGCCGCTTTAATGCGCCCTCGCCAGTGTCCGTAATCTGTACGCTATGTCCCTCCGCTTCAAGATTGAAGCGAAGCCCCTCGGCGAGGTGCGCTTCATCTTCGACGATGAGGATTCGGCTCATGCCTGATACACCCGCGGAAGGCGAATGGTGAACGTACTGCCCTGCCCTTCACCGGCACTTTCTGCGAAGGCATCGCCGCCATAACGGCGAGCGATTGAGCGCACGATGAAAAGACCGAGGCCAGTTCCCTTCACTTTGTCCGTTTTGGAATTCGACGCCCGGTAAAAGCGTTTGAAGATTCGTTTCATCTCGTTCCGCGGGATGCCGATGCCGCGATCATGTACGCGCAGCAGTACCGTATCGATATTGGGCGTGAGCAAATCGACCACGATATCTTTCTTCTCGCCGGAGTATTTGATGGCATTGTCGAGCAGATTGAATACGGCGGTGCGAAATTCCTCAGGGTTCCCCAACACCACAATTTCATCGGACGGCGCCGTGCCAAAACTCAGTACCTCTGGTGAAAGATTTTGGCGCAAACGCGCGAGCTCCAAGCCTTCGCGCACAATCTCAGCGAATTGCACTTCCTGCCAGTTCTTTCGCGCGCTGGCATGGCGGACTTCGCCGGCCTTCAATACTTGTTCTACCGTCCCAAGCAGGCGATCGGTATCGTCAAGCATGATGCGATAAAATTCGCGACGCTTGGCTTCATCCAGGTTTCGGCTCGTCAATGTCTCCAGGTACAGGCGGATGGAAGCAATCGGTGTTTTTAATTCATGCGTGACGGCATTGAGGAAGCTGTCTTGCTGTTCGTTTCGCCGAATCTCGCGGACAAGAAAGATTGTGTTAACGACCAGTCCCGCGATGAGCACACCGAAGAAAATGATCCCGAGTACGAGCGGAACAACTTGCCGCCAGTGAAAGATGATCCAGCTGACGTTCAGGACGATCGTCAGGGCAACGAGACACGCCCCGAGTGCGATGAAGAATGCGATGGCTTTGGTGCGGCGCGTGATGCGCATGACGTCTTAGTCTACGCCAGGGCGAGCGATTGCCATATCGGCGGGTCAGTAAAGAAAACTCCTGGTTGCCATGATCGCGCGAACGAACCTCGCCCGGATCGTGGGGGATCGCTCAATCGCCGCTAGATATCACCAGGGGAGAAACTGCCGGGGCAACCTCCGGATTGATCGCAGAGTGCCGTTCTTCGCCAGGCGATGCCGGCGCTAGTTTGTGGCGCTTAACGTCCCACGCCAGGCCGACCGCTCGCAAAGCGCAAATGCCGTACCAGTTCAGATCGATTTCGTACCAGACAATCCCGTGGCGCGCCGACTGTGGTACCGCGTGATGATTGTTGTGCCACCCTTCTCCGAAGGTAAGCAATGCGACCCAAAGACTGTTTTTGGAAGTATCGTCTGTCAGAAACCGCCGTGAACCCCACATGTGCGTCGCAGAGTTTACCAACCATGTCGAGTGTAAGCCGAACACGGTTCGCACGAATATTCCCCACAATAGAAAGGGCCAGCCGCCGATTGCAAAGAGCGCTATTCCAAGCACGGTAAGCGGGACCCAGTGCCACTTGGTGATCCAAACATGAAACTTGTCTTTTCGGAGATCGGGAACATAAGCCTTCAGTTCGCTAACGCTGTTGTGCATGGCCTGACCCGTCATGATCCAACCCATGTGCGCCCACAAACCGCCATCCTGCGGCGAATGCGGATCGCCCTCTTTGTCCGTATTCTGGTGGTGCACCCGGTGCGTGGCCACCCAGGCGATCGGTCCGCCTTCGAGTGCCAGCGTCCCGCAGACCGTCAGAAAATACTCCATCCATTTTGGCGTTTTGTAACCGCGGTGCGTGAGCAAACGGTGGTAGCTCATGCCGATGCCGAGGCTTCCGGCGATCCACCAGAGAACAACCGCTAGCGCCAGCGCCTTCCAGGTAAAAAAGAACAAAGCGGCGACCGCGCCGACATGAAATGCAAACATGAAAAAGGATGTGGTCCAATTGATGGGTTGAGAAAATGTTTTGTCGTGGCCTAGGATGCTCATGAATCCGAAAGTAGCATGCGTAGCGCCGCGCTTCTGTAATACTTGTGTAATCCCCGCGCTCGAAGTTCCAAAAATTGTGGCGAAAAAGTTAAGGGCAATATAATCTCGAATGCGCTCTTGGATTTGGGAAATTAACCCATCTTCCGGGCGCCATTCAGGGTAAATCCATGCAGGTACAGAAGTTAGCCGAGCGGTCAAAATGGCGCCGGATTTGGCCCGAAAAATGGCGAAAGTAGCGTATACTGTGAAGGAACAAATTCCAGAATAAAGGTACCGTCACCCGAGCGCGTCGGGATGAACGTGGTTTTCCTGACGGTCACCGCGGCGAATCTACCGCCAGAATTGCAATTCGGCTCCCGCCTTCTTGTTTGCCACAAATGCTCCTGGGCTATATTCCTTGGCCATGTTGTGGTGTGCAGGCAGGACCGGCAGTATCGGGCGATACCATACAGGGGGAAAACGCTTGGCTCCGCTCATTCAGGAAAAACAGGATCTGGTCGGCAACCTCATCAACCTCGGCAAGAGCCGAGGTTACGTGCTTAACGAAGAAGTGAACGATCTTCTCTCCGCGGAAGAACACACAGCGGAAGAGATCGACAATCTCTTTTCCACGTTCGAACGCGATGGCACCGACATTTACGAAGATATAGCCGCGGCGAAAGCTGCGCATACAACGCTCGAAGTCACGCAGCGAGTCGAACTCGGCCCGCGAAACGACGCGATCCACGAAGAAGAAACCGAGATCGAGCGGCCCGTGCACTCCGTGCAGAAGAGCACCGACCCTGTCAGCACCTACTTGCGCGAGATGGGCGTAGTGCCGCTCTTAACGCGCGAGACGGAGATCGTTCTCGCCAAGCGCATGGAACGTGGCAAATTGCGAGTGCTAAAGACCGTCTCGCGCTCGCCGATCGTCGCCAAGGAGTTAATTTCCGTCGGAGCGGAGCTTCGCAAAGGCGCTCTTTCCATCAAGAGAATCATCCACATCCAGGAAGAAGAACTCACCGACGACAAGGTCGAAGAAAAGTTGCGGCAAACCCTGCGGATCATCCATCAGGTTGAGAAGCTCTATCAGCTTGGAAGAAAACAGGCGCTCAAGCTGGAGAACACTGGAAAATCCGAAAAACTGGCATATCTGCGCGCGCGGCGCCGTCTGGCCCGGACGCGCATTGCGATTTCGCTTCTAGTCCGCTCTATTGAATTCAGCGACGCCGAGAAGCGGCGGCTGATTGATACGCTGCGCATCACGGCCGAGCGGCTGCATACGCTCGAACGCGAGATTGCCCGACTCGAACGCCGCGCAAATTCTTCCCGCTCCGAAAGCGCGAACGGGGCACGCGAAGAGCTGCGTGCGCGCCGGACGGAACGAAGGAACATCGAGGAATCGTGCGAAGTTGGTCTGGACTCGCTGAGGCGCGCGCTTACGGCCATTCGGCTTGGCGAGACGGAAACGGAGCAGGCCAAAACCGAACTCACCGAAGCAAACCTTCGTCTCGTCGTCTCCATTGCCAAGAAATATACCAATCGCGGCATGCAGTTCCTCGATTTGATCCAAGAGGGCAATATCGGCCTCATGAAGGGCGCAGACAAATTCGAATGGCGCCGCGGTTACAAATTCTCCACTTACGCGACTTGGTGGATTCGCCAGGGCATCACCCGCGCCATCGCCGACCAGGCGCGCACCATCCGCGTGCCCGTCCACATGATCGAAACGATCAACAAGCAGGCCCGCACCAGCCGTCAACTTGTCCAGGAACTCGGGCGCGAGCCTACCACCGAGGAACTCGCAAGGCGCATGGACCTTTCCGTTGACGCGGTCAGCAAAACGAAGAAGATCGCGCAGCAGCCCATGTCTTTCGAAACGCCCATCGGAGAAGACGAAGAGTCTCATCTAGGCGACTTTGTTGAGGACAAGGGTGTCGTCTCGCCATCGGATGCGGCCATTCACCTCAACTTGAAGGAACACCTGGCTTCCGTGCTTAAGACACTCACGCCGCGCGAAGAAAGAATCATCAAAATGCGCTTCGGGCTGGAAGACGGTAACGAACTAACGCTAGAGCAAGTGGGCCAGTCGTTCGCCGTTACCCGTGAACGTATCCGGCAAATCGAAGCCAAGGCTCTGCGAAAGCTGCGGCACCACTCGCGCTCGAGGCGGTTCCGAATCTTCCTCCAAAGCGCGTTCTAAAAATCGCTCGCGCCGTTACGGGCCGTCAAATCGAGACCTAGGCCACCCTTGGAAGTTCCACGGGTGGCCTTCTTAACTTTCGGCGCGAAAAGTGCCGAATAATCTAGGGGGGTACAAACCTCGATTTCTCGCCCAAGCAAATTGCCTCCCCGTCTCAATTGTGTGTTAAGAATTTCCTAGCTATCGCGTCTTAGATTGTAGAAGAGCCGAGGAGGGATACTTGGCGGCCGCGATAGAAAACATTATGGTGACGCAAGCAGCCGCAGAGCTTGAGGTCGTCTTTCGGGCACACCAGGCCTGTGTCCTCAAAGCCGCTTACCGCGTAACCGGCAGCATGGCCGACGCCGAGGACGTAGCGCAATCCGTCTTCCTCCGTTTGGCCCGCGGCACAGTGGACCATAGCCGTATCTCCAATCTACAAGGTTATTTGCACAGGTCAGCCGTCAACGCCGCCTTGGATCTCATTCGCTCTAGAGGCCACCGCGAAGTCGTGCCAGTGGAAGCGGCTGACGAACTGCACTTCAATCCCAGTCTTTCGCCGGAACGAGCCCATTCCTCGATGGAAATCAAGAATTGGCTTCGCCAGGAGCTCGCCAAGCTTAGCCCCCGCACTGCCGAGATGTTCACCCTGCGCTATATCGAAGGCCTGGACAACCCTGAAATCGCCGAACTAATGAACACATCACAGGCGGTTGTTGCCGTCACTCTCCATCGAACTCGTGCGCGGCTCAAGAAGAGCCTCCGTGGACTTAGAAAAGGTGCATCATGAATTTTTTTCGATCGAAGCAAAACGATCTTCTGGATCAAGCGATCTCCGAGCTTCGCGCCGAACAGCCCGACGCCAAGACTCTCTCCGCGTCCGCCGAGCACGTGTGGCAGAGGCTCCAAGCTGGTCTGGGCGAAGACGCGGCAACTAGCGCGCTGCAGCCTATCCGTGGCTGCGCCGATATTCGCGCTCTCCTGCCCGCTTTTCATCAACAGGAACTGCCCGAGGCTCGCGCGCTCATCGTGGAACACCATTTGAAGGAATGCGTTTCCTGCCGTTCCTATGCGCACGGACGCGCGGTCGACAGCAAGTCAAACGTTAGCTGGCGGATGGAACCAACCTCACGCGGTTTCCAGTGGAGCTTCTCCACATTGTCTTTCGCGGCCGCGTCATTGGCCGTGCTGGTTGCACTGGTTTGGGTTGGGCGCACCTGGTATATCGATGGCCCTCCAGGCAGCCGCGCGCACATCGACTCTATCGCCGGGCTAGCATATCGAGTTGGCCCGACCGGCGAGCACACGCTAAAAATGGGCGATGAAATCGCCCAAGGTGAATTCATTCGCACAGCGGCGGATTCCCACGCCACAGTCAGGCTCTTCGACGGTTCCAAAGTGGAAATGAATCAGCGCGCGGAATTAGCCGTCAGCGCAGACCGCCGCAACACCACTATCCATCTCGATCAAGGCAGCATCATCGTCCAAGCCGCACATCGTAAGACAGGCCACTTGTACGTTAGCGCTCCGGATTGCAACGTAGCCGTCACCGGCACGGTCTTTTCCGTGAACTCCGGCACCAAAGGCTCGCGCGTCTCCGTCATCGAGGGAGAAGTCCACGTCAAGCATTCTGGTCTTGAATCCATTTTGCACTCGGGCGACCAGGTGGCAACCACACCGAGCGTTGGGCTTGTTCCCGTCAGCCAGGAAATCGGGTGGAGCAACGACCTCAATCACGAACTGGCTCTGCTCGCGGAATTTTCAACCCTTCGGGAAAAACTAGAGGCTATCCCGACGCCTGGTCCCCGTTACGAAAGCAAGATCCTTCCCTTGCTGGCGCCGGACACCATCCTTTATATAGGCATTCCCAATCTTGGAGACGCGCTCCAGCAAGCCAATCAAATCTTCCGGCAGCAGCTTGCGCAGAGCAAAGTTCTGCAGGACTGGTGGAACAAGAGCGGCAATTCCAGTCAGCATCCGACTCCCGAAGAGTTGATCGGGCAAATTCAAGCCATAAGCCAGTACTTGGGCAACGAAGTGGTGATTACAGTCGGAGGCAACTCCGCCAGCAACGAACACGGCCCTATCCTGCTAGCTGAAGTGAAACAGCCTGGACTGGAAAGTTATTTGCAGAATCATCTGGCTGCCACTTTATCCAGCACGCAAGGCAAGTCCAATCTGCGCGTCGTGGATCCTCAGTCGCTCTCCTCCCTTACGGCTGGTGAGCGCGGAATGATCATGCTTGTCAGGCAGAACATGCTCGTTGTCGGCGGCGACTCTGCTTCCGTCCAGCAAATGAGTGCGCAACTCGACGCAGGAGCAACTCAATTTGCTGCTACCGACTTCGGCCAAAGAATTCTGAATGTTTACAGCCAGGGCACCGAAACCCTGATCGCTGCGAATATCGGCCAGATTCTGAACTCTACGCACACCGAGCAACATGAATCGAATGTGCTTCAGAATAGCGGCTTCAACGACATCAAGTATTTGATCGCCACTCGCGGCCAGGGCTCTAGTCAAGCAGACAACCGCATCACCCTGGAATTTAATGGCCAGCGGCGCGGCATGGCTTCGTGGCTAGCCGCTCCTGCTCCCGTGGGCTCGCTAGACTACGTTTCCGCCAACGCGGGCGCTGCAGTCTCTTTCGTTGGGAAACAACCGGCGCTCATGCTCGATGATGTGTTCAGTACGTTCGGCGGTGCGGATGCCAACTTCAGCAAAGGTCTAGCTCAGCTGAATACAGAACTCGGTCTGAATATTCGCGACGACCTTGCCAACGCTCTGGGCGGAGAGATGACGATTGCGCTCGATGGTCCAGTCCTTCCTACGCCTTCGTGGAAAGCCATTATCGAAGTCAACCAATCAGGCGCTCTCCAGCTTGCCATCGAAAAACTGGTGCAAGCTGCTAACCTGGAAGCGCAAAAATCAAATCACCCCGTCTTAACTCTCAATCAAGCACAAGTCGGTGGACGAACGTTTTACACAATCCAACCTCAGGGTGCAGGTCTTACGACCGAATACGACTACACCTTCGATGACGGATACATGATCGTTGCACCTTCCCGTGCTCTTCTCGTCGCCGCAATAGAAACGCACGCGAACGGCACGTCCTTGGCGCGTTCCGCTTCGTTCCGAGCACTTCTGCCCAGCGACAACCAGGCTAATTTCTCAGCAATGCTCTATCAAAATCTCAGCCCGATTCTGAAACCACTCGCTTCCCAGCTCAATTCCGGGCAACTAGCGATGCTTCAACAACTGGCAGCCGACTCCAAACCAAGCGTGATGTGCGCGTATGGAGAGAGTGATCGCATCGAAGTGGCGAGCAGCGGCAAGCTTCTTGACTTGAATCCAGCTTTTCCAACGCTGCTTCACTTGCTGGGCTTGTCCGATCATGGAACTTCACGATAGGCTAATCCGTACTGACTTCTAGATGACCACTCCAACGATTGAGCTCAACGGGCTCGAAGTTCAACTCGGTGGCCGAACCATACTTCATGGGATCACCGGCGTTCTGAAGAGCCGCGCCATTGGCCTCCTTGGGCCAAACGGGGCTGGCAAGTCCACACTCATTAATACTTTGCTTGGTTTTCACGTTCCGAACAAAGGAAGCGCTCGGGTGCTTGGTCTGGATTCTCATACCAGCGGCAAAGCACTTCGCTCTCTCGTCGGCTACATGCCCGAGAACGATGCCTTTATCTCGAAAATGTCCGGTGTCCGTTTCGTTCGTTACATGGCGGAAATTTCCGGCCTCCCTTCCGAACAAGCGATGGAACGCGCCCACGAAGCTTTCGTCTATGTCGGCCTCGGCGAAGCGCGTTATCGCCCGGTGGGCACGTATTCTCTCGGCATGAAGCAACTCGCGAAATTGGCCCAGGCGATCGCCCACGGCCCCAAAGTTCTAATCTTGGACGAGCCAACCAACGGCATGGATCCGCCAGCACGCAAACGCCTGATCGAGCTCATTCGCGAAATCCGCGAAGCCAGCGACATATGCCTGCTGCTCTCTTCGCACCTCTTGCGCGATGTGGAAGAAACCTGCGACGAGGTGTTGATCCTTCGCAACGGGCAAATCGCTTCCATTTGCAACCTTGTCGAAGAGCGGCAAGCCAATCGCAAGTTTCTCGAACTGGAAACAATCGGCGCCGAAGCTACCTTCACGACTGCACTCGAAAGCCTTGGCTGCGAGTGCGCTGTTTTCAGTAGCGGACGAATCAAAGTCGTAATGCCGGACAGCGTTGAAATCCGCGAAGTCTTCAAAGTCGCTGCGGATCGCGGCGTACAGATTCGCCGCATGAATCACCGCCGCGATTCGCTCGAAGACATTTTCCTCAACGCCATGGAACAGACGGGAGCGCCCGATGGCCGTCTATAAGCGTCGATACAATTCCTACACCGGCTCGCTGACACCCACGTGGTCGCGCTTTTTCGTCCTGACGCGCTTTGCTTTCGCCGACCTGTTCAAATCCCGCTTCTTCGTTCTTCTTTTGATTCTTTGTATTATTCCTTGTCTGTTCTCTGCAGGCTTCATTTTCGTCGCCAATAACAAAACTCTACAGTTGCTGATGCAATTGCGCCCGGATATGGATTTTTTCCAGATCGAAAGCCAGTATTTCATCATTATGCTGACGGTGCAGACGCAGGCAGCCTTCCTGTTGAATTGTTGGGTCGGTCCCGTCTTGATCTCTGGCGACCTAACGAATGGCGCGCTCCCCCTTTTTCTGAGCCGCCCCTTCAGCCGGGCCGACTACGTTTTAGGAAAACTCGCCGTCCTAGGCCTGCTTCTATCCGCGGTCACTTGGATTCCCTGCTTGATCTTGTTTAGCCTTCAGGCTGGGCTGGCGAGAAATGGCTGGATCTGGTCGCATCTATGGATGGTTGTTCCCATCATATTGTGCTCCGCGATTTGGATCCTGATGCTTTCGCTCATTTCGTTAGCTGTATCTGCGTGGGTTAAGCTGCGAATTGTCGCCACTGGCATAATCTTCGTCACATTTTTTATCCCTGCGGGCCTCGGCGAGATGTTCAACGCCATCATGGGCACGTATTGGGGAGGACTGCTGAATTTCTCGAGTCTTTTTAGACAGATCTTGATTCGTTCATTCCGCGCGGAGTCGATCATGGGTGCCTTCACACGTGGGAACGATATTCCAATTGCTATGGCTTGGACAATGCTGGTTCTCGTCTGCATATTCGCGTTGTTTGTTCTGAATGTCCGTTTGCGAGCCCGTGAGGTTGTGCGAGGATGACGCCCGACGCCCGCCAAATCGTTTTCGACAACGTCTCCAAATTCTACGGAGAAGTTCTCGGCGTAAACAAAGTGAACTTCTCTCTCGAGCCGGGGATCACGAGCCTGGTCGGCCCGAACGGCTCTGGCAAAACTACGTTGATGAATTTGCTGACCGGCTTGATCAAGCCGTCCCACGGCGCAATCTATGTCCTCGGCCTAACGCCCCAGCAACCCATCGAGTTCTTTCGGCAAGTCGGTTATTGCACACAATTCGACTCCTTTCCCCCCGGCACCAACGGCTACGACTTCATTTATTGGCCGCTGCGTCTTCACGGTTTTGGCCACGATCAAGCCGCCAAGCTCACCAACGAAGCCGTCGAACGCGCGGGCATGGCGCAAGTCGCCCGCCGCAAAGTAGCTGGTTACAGCAAAGGAATGCGCCAGCGTATTCGCCTGGCTCAGGCTATCGCGCATCATCCGTCGGTACTCGTTCTCGATGAACCGCTCAACGGTCTCGATCCCATGGCGCGCGCGGAATCCATCGCGCTCTTTGAAGCCATCGCCAAGCAGGGAATGCACGTCATCATCTCCAGCCACATTCTGGAAGAAGTCGACCGCATCTCGGACCGCGTCGTGCTCATGAGCAGTGGCTACGTCGTCGCCGAAGGCCAAATCAAAGAAGTCCGCCGCGAAGTCCGCGATCATCCCATGCAGATCCTAGTCCGTTGTTCCAACGCTGCGAAGTTAGCATCTGCCGCCTTCGAGCTCGATCATGTCGTCGAAGCCAAAATCCTGAGTGACGGCCAAAGCGTTCTGGTCCGCACCCGCGATGCCGAGCAGTTCTCCTTGCTGCTCAACAAAATTGTTTCCGCTGGCTTGGTCGAAGTCGACGCCGTCGCACCCGCCGATGACGACGTGAATTCGATCTATCAATATCTCATCGGATCGGATGGCAGCCCGACATGAGCCTCCAGCAATCGGTAGCCCGTGCCCAGAGCTCTCTGAAGGAACAACCGTGGCGTCTCTTCGCCAGCCAGATCTCTGTCCTCGTACGCAATGAAGTTCGCAGAAACCTCTTTACTCGCCGGAGAATTGGATTTCATCTTCTCGCGTGGATACCGGTGTTGTTCCTTGCTGCCCATTTCATCTTCAGCAGGTACCATACCGAGTCATCCTCAATCGAAGCCGATACGTTTGTCCTCGCCAGCATTATTCAGGTTTATTATTTCCGCCTTGGCATCTTCTTTGCCTGCATGGGTATTTTTACCTGGCTCTTCCGCGGCGAAATGGTCCAACGCACTCTTCACTATCAATTCCTGGTTCCGGTAAGAAAAGAAGTCCTGGTGGTCGGCAAATTTCTTGCTGGCGCGATCATTTCCATCGCACTCTTCGAGGCCGCCGCGTTTGCCTGCTTCTGCCTTATCTACGCGCGCTTTGGAGCCGAAGGCAGAGCTTACGTCTTTGACGGCCCCGGCCTCGGGCAGTTGGCCTCTTATTTACTAGCAACGGCTCTCGCGTGCCTCGGCTACGGCGCCGTCTTTCTCGCTCTCAGCCTTCTCTTCAAAAATCCGATCATTCCCGGCGCTATGTTGTTGGGATGGGAAACAATCGCTCCGATCTTTCCTTCCTGGGCACAACATCTAAGCGTCGCTTTTTATTTGAAGCATCTCTGCCCCGTCAAACTCCCCATTGAAGGCCCCATGGCCATCTTTACCATTGTCGCCGAACCTGTCTCCCCCTTCGTCGCCGTCTTCGGCTTGCTCTGCCTTACCATCGCAATTCTCGTTTTATCCTGTTTCCTCATTCATCGGCTCGAAATCACCTACACCGCCGAGTAGCCTCGCTTTCGAACATGTTTCACCGCAGGCGACGCCCTCCTGTACCAAAGGACAGTAAGTTCCTACTCGTCAATAACCTTCCTGCGCGTGAAATTACGTCAGTCTTGTCCGTCCGCTTCCCATAACGGACCATAAATAATGGGCGGGAAGTGCCCGCCCCTGGTCCAAGAAATGACGCCGCTTCTTGAAGTCAAGAATCTCCACGCCTCGTACTCCGCCCGCACGGGCGAAGACTGCCCTGCCCTCGCAGGCGTCAATTTTGACCTCAGTCCCGGAGAAATCCTCGGCGTACTCGGCGAATCCGGCTCAGGCAAGAGCACTCTTGCCTCTGCTCTCCTCCGTCTTCTGCCATCCAACGGACAAATTCAAAAGGGTTCAGTTCTCTTCGAAGGAAAAAACCTTCTTGAGACTTCTCCCCATGAGCTCCGGAAAATTCGCGGTGCACGCATAGGCCTGATCTCTCAAGAACCCTCCTCTTCCTTACATCCAACGCTGCAGGTAGGCCAACAAGTCAGCGATGTTCTGGCCGCCCACGAACCATTAGCTCGGCGCGCTCTCGCTGAAAAAACCCGCCACATCCTCGCTTCGGTTTTTCCCGATAACGCCGAGCGCATCTCCTGCTCCTATCCCCACGAGCTAAGCGGAGGCCAACGCCAGCGCGTACTCATCGCGCAAGCGATCGCATGCGGGCCTTCCCTGGTGGTTGCCGATGAACCAACCGCGTCGCTCGACCCCACGACCCAACAGGAAATCCTCCAACTCTTTCGCACTCTCCAGCAGAAGCTCAGCCTCGCCATGATTCTCATCACTCACAATCCCGCTTTCCTGGCCAGCCTCGCGGATCGCATCCTTGTTCTCTACGCCGGCCGCGTCGCCGAAATTGGTCCCACAGCGGAAGTACTCTCCTCGCCCCAACATCCTTACACGGCCGCTTTGTTGCGATGCCTGCCTTCGCATTTTGTCGAAGACCAAAGTGCCTGCAAAACCAAGCTGCACGTCATTCAGGGAGAACCACCAGACCTGTCGTCGCGTGAAAACGGCTGCCAATTCGAACCCAGGTGCACGGAAAGAATGGAAGTTTGCAAAAGCGACGAGCCCTCTGCAGCCGCAGTGAGCGAACTTCACGAGGTCTCCTGCTTCAAATTTGCAGGTTGATCTAGATCCAGGAACCGTGACATGCAGCCACTCTTGAAAGTCGAAAACCTCGTGAAGCACTACGCGGCCGGGCGCTCTGCCCGTTCGAAGGACAAGCTAGCCGCGCTCGATGGCGTTTCCCTGTCCATTCCATCGGGGGAAACGTTGGCCCTCGTCGGTGAATCCGGCTCCGGCAAAAGCACGCTCGCTCTCTGCATCGCCTGCTTAGAATCTCCGACATCGGGAACCATCTGGTTTGAAGGAATCGATGTCGCGGCACTCGGTGAAAATCAGCAACGCCTTTTCCGACCCCAAATACAGCTCGTATTTCAGGATCCCGCCAGCTCGCTCAATCCGCGATGGACCGCCCTCGAAATTGTCAGCGAGCCCTTTTTCGTCCAGCGACGCTTCACCAAACCAGATCGCGCCGTTAGATCTCTCCAGCTTCTAGATCGCGTCGCCATCCCCCGAAAGTTGGCCGGCCGAAGAGCCGACGAACTCAGCGGTGGACAAAAACAACGCCTCGCCATCGCCCGCGCCCTCGCACTCGAGCCAAAGCTCATCATCCTCGATGAAGCGCTCTCCGCCCTCGATTGCTCCGTACAAGCCCAAATCTCCAACCTCCTGCTCGATCTGCAATCCTCTCTCGGCCTGACCTATCTCTTCATCACCCACGACTTTGCTATGGCCGCCCACCTAGCCGATCGAATCGCCGTCATGGACCGCGGACACATTGTCGAATCTGGCCCTCCCGAAAAGATCCTCTCTTCGCCAAGTCACGAAGTCACTCGCTCTCTGCTTGCGGCCACGCCGCACTTTATCGAAACGCCAAGCGTACTGGTGCACTCCTGATGCGTTACTTCCTGCGCCGAACGCTCCATGCCGTCTTTCTCCTCTTCGGCGTCTCTGTCCTGACGTTCCTCTTCTCTGCTCTCACGCCTGGAAATTATTTCGACGAGATGCGCCTGAATCCCCAGATCTCTCCAGAAACCATCGCCGCCCTGCGCGCGCAATATCAACTCGACCGTCCGCTCCCCGTCCGCTATGCCCACTGGCTGAATGCCGTGGCCCACGGTGAATTAGGCTTTTCTTTTGCTTACAATAGCCCCGTCGCGCCCCTTCTCTGGGCGAGCGCGCGAAACACTCTTCTGCTCACCCTGACCTCCACGTTCCTCGCCTGGTTCCTAGCCCTTCCGCTCGGCATTTGGAGCGCAGCCAGATTGGGCCGCGCCACCGACCGCGTCGTGTCGTGGTTCGCGGCATTACTCCTTGTGATCCCCGACCTGGTCCTTACTCTCTTCTTGTTGATCTTGGCAGTCCGCACTGGCTGGTTTCCAACCGGAGGCCTTGTCTCCATCGGCTATGAAGAATTCTCTCCGCTGCATAAGCTCCGCGACCTCGCCTCGCACATGGCTCTCCCGGTGATTGCGCTTGTCCTGGGAACTCTGCCAATGCTGGTGCGCCACGTCCGCGCTTCGGTCGCCGAAGTTCTCGATGCTCCGTTTCTTCGTGCGGCCCTTGGCCATGGCATCCCCCAGCGCAAACTCCTCTTCGGCTACGCCCTCCGCGCTGCCGCAAATCCGCTCATCTCTCTTTTCGGATTCAGCGTCGGCACCCTCTTGAGCGGCTCTCTGCTCGTCGAGGTCGTCATGAGCTGGCCCGGCCTCGGCCCGCTTCTTCTCGAATCCATCCTGGCGCGCGATCTTTATGTAGTTATCGGCGGCGTTCTTCTCTCCATGATTTTCCTGGTCGCTGGAAATCTCTTCGCGGACGTACTGCTCTATTGGGCCGATCCTCGCATCCGCACCGCAGCGAGTCCAAAATGAGTCAGCGCCGCAAACTCACGCAATGGCTCGTCGTTCTCGTCGTGCTTCATTGCATAGTAGTGGGCGCTGGATTTTTTGCGCCCTACGACCCCGTCGAACAAGACCGCGAGTGCCCGTATCTTCCTCCCATGCGCGTTCGCCTGATGGATGCGCAAAACCACTTTCATCTGCGCCCGTTTTTCTATCCGCTTCGCTTGCGAACAGGTTCATTCGACCAATACGAAGAGGACACCACAACTGCCGTTCCCCTGCGCTTTTTCACTCGGGGCGCCGCCTATCGTCTCCTCGGCTTAATCCCATCCCGCTTGCACCTCTTTGGTTCCACAGGTGCGCGAATCCATCTCCTGGGCTGTGATGCCTTGGGCCGCGATCAACTGTCGCGCATCCTCTATGGCGGTCAAGTCTCTCTTCTCGCCGGCCTTCTTGGCGCGGGTGTCACTCTGTTTCTCGGCGCGTTGATCGGCATGGCCGCAGGCTACTACGGCGGCTGGCGCGACGACCTATTGATGCGCATCGCCGAGCTCTTCCTTGCCCTCCCCTGGCTCTATCTCCTATTCGCCTTGCGCGCGTTCTTGCCCCTCGCAGTCAGCCCAATCGAAGCATTCCTCCTTGTCGTGGTTGTGATCGGAATGGTCGGGTGGGCGCGACCAGCTCGCATGGTCCGCGGCGTTGTCCTCAGCGTGAAAGAACGTGACTTCGTCCGCGCCGCGCGCAGTTTCGGCGCCTCCCACATTTACTTGCTGCGTCGCCACATCCTGCCCGAAACGACCAGCGTCCTCCTCACACAAGCCGCCATTCTCGTCCCCCAATTCGTCCTAGCCGAAATGACGTTATCTTTTCTCGGTCTCGGCGTTCCCGAACCAATGTCTAGCTGGGGCAATCTCTTGGCATCTCTTCAGCAATACAGCGTCCTGGTCTCCTATTGGTGGATGTACTTGCCCGCTCTAGCAATCGTCCCGTTCTTCCTCGGATACCTCGGCCTCGCGAGTGCATTGCAGCAGCACACTAGCCCGTACAAGATAGAAGGGCAGAGTGGCTGGAACCCATCGTGAGAAAAGAACGCCGCACTTCCCATCGCTGTCGCTTCATTTTCAGCCTCCTCCTGGCTTGCGCCTCAACTGTTGGGCTGCCGACCAAAGCCTTTCCGCATCCGCAGCAAGCAAATGCGAGGGAAGAATTGCTAGTGTTGCCAGGAGAAATTGGCCGCTCGGGCGGACGTCTTGTCATCTCTTTGCGCTCGGAGCCGAAGACTCTGAATCCGCTAACCGCCGCGGACACTCCCTCTCGCGAAGCCATCGGCGCAACGCAGGCCGACCTCGTCCATATCAACCGTGCAACGCAACTCACCGAACCCGCTCTAGCAAAATCCTGGAAAATCTCCGCCGACGGACTTCAATACACGCTCACTCTGCGCCAAGGCTTGCGTTTCTCCGATGGCCATCCTCTCGATGCAGACGATGTTCTCTTCACCTTCCGCGTCTACCTCGATGAAAATATTCACGCGACCCAGCGTGATCAGCTGATCGTTGGCGGCAAGCCCATCACCGTCCGCAAAGTAGACGCGCAGACGCTCGTTTTCCAATTCGCCAAGCCCGACGGCGTCGAAGAACGACTCTTCGACGGCCTCGCTATCTTGCCGCGCCATCTCCTCGAAAAATACTATCGGGAAGGAAAGCTTGGCCAACTCTGGACGCCTTCCACTCCACCGAACCAATGGGCCGGACTTGGGCCTTTTCGCCTCAGAGAATACGTCGCAGGCCAAAAATTAGTCTTGGAACGTAATCCTTATTATTGGAAGACCGACGCAAAGGGCAATCGCCTCCCGTATCTCGACGAGCTGGTCTTTCTCTTCGTCCCAAGCGCCGATGCCCAGGTTCTCCGCTTTCAGTCCGGCGAAACTGACATCATTACTCGCCTCAGCGCCGAAAATTTCTCAGTTCTCTCGCGCCAGCAGCGCAACTACACCATGGCCGATGCCGGCCCCGGCCTCGAGTACAACTTCCTCTTCTTCAACTTGAACAATCTTGGGGAAAAATCCTCCGACCTGACGCGAAAGCAAAAATGGTTTCGAGACATAAAATTTCGCCAAGCCATCTCCGCGGCCGTCGATCGCGACGCCATCGTTCGCCTCGTTTACCAAGGCCGTGGCGCTGCACTTTGGGGCCCAGTCACGCCTGGAAACGGCCGTTGGGTGAATACTTCGATCCCGCATCCATCTCGCTCGCTAGAACTCGCCCGCGCCCTCTTGAAGGAAGCAGGCTTTTCGCTGTCCACTGGGCCCAGCGGCGAATCCACTCTGATGGATTCGGATGGTAAGCCGGTTGAATTTTCGATCCTAACTAGCTCCTCGAACGCCGACCGCACCAAAATGACCACTCTTATCCAGGACGATCTCAAGCAACTTGGCATGCACGTTCAGGTCGTCCCACTCGAATTCCGCTCGCTCATCGATCGCGTCACCCAAACCAAGGAATACGACGCCTGCCTCCTGGGCCTAGCCAGTTTCGACACCGATCCCACCGCCGATCTCAACGTCTGGCTCTCCAGCGGCGGCACGCATCTCTGGAATCCCTCGCAATCCCATCCATCTACACCATGGGAAGCCGAGATCGACCGCCTCATGGAGCAGCAGCTTGCAACGCCCGGCTACGAGCAGCGCAAAAAACTCTACGACCTCGTCCAGGAAATTCTCGCCGAGAATCAACCCATGATCTTTCTTGCAAGTCCTGACATTCTAGTTGGTGCAAAAAATTCCATCGGCAACATCCATCCAGCAGTACTTGAGCCTTATGTTCTCTGGAATGTCGAGCAACTCTATTTTCGCAACGGCGCGGAGAATGCCGCCAGATGACGCCAGTAATCACCAAAACGAAGGTAAGGAAGAAAGCCCCCCCGCTTTGGAGCGATCAGCGTCTTGTGAAGGAATGCCTCGCCGGCAACGAAGAAGCATGGTCTCTTCTCATCGAAAAGTACAAAGCCCTCATCTATTCCATCCCCGTTAAATACCGTTTGCCTCCCCATGAAGCCGCCGACGTTTTTCAAGCCACTTGCGTCGAACTGCTGAATCGTCTCCCCGAACTGCGCGAGCCGCGCGCCCTTCCGAAATGGCTCATGCAGGTTGCTCACCACCAATGCTTTCGTTTCAAGAAACAGCAGGAACGCCTGGTCAGTCGAGACGGAGACGCCGACCTTCCCGAACCTGAAACACCTGCGATCGCCGAAACTCTTGTGCAGCAAACTCAGGAAGAACAAATGCTGCGGGAAGCGATGGCCGCTCTGTCCCCGCAATGCCGCCGCCTTGTCGAACTTCTTTTCTTCGAAACTCCCGCGCGCCCATACACCGAAATCGCCGCGGATCTAGGCCTGGCTGTTGGCTCCATCGGCTTCACCCGCCAAAAATGTATGGATCGCCTGCGCAACCATCTTGGCGAATTGGGATTTGACTGATGCCCGCCGCCATCAAAAAAATCACGCGCGAAGAGCTTCTTTCGCAATTGGCCCGTATCGAAAAGGACACGGATCGCCGCAAATTTCTGACGCGGCACAAAGCCCTAATCCGCAGCGAGTTCGTAAAACAGCTCGCCGACTTAGTCCTGGAAAAGATCCGCATAGATACTAAAGAAGCTTTGCACCTCGCCGAGGCCGCCGTTCTCATCGGCCGCAAACTGCGCCGCAAAGAAGACATCGCCCTCGGTACACGCGCCAAAGCCAACGCTCTCTATGCCTGCGGAGACAATCGCGCCGCTGTCGAGCATCACGAAAAAGCCATTCAAATGTACGAAGCCCTCGGCAATCAGAAAGAAGCAGCCCGCACCCTCAGCAGCTCCATCCAGCCGCTCATTCTGCTCGGCGAGTACGATCGCGCTTTTAAATCCTCCGAAAAGGCGCGCGAAATCTTCATCCGTATCGGCGAAACCAGGCGCATCGCCAATCTTGACAACAACGTCGGCAACATCTTTCACCGCCAGGATCGCTTTGAAGAAGCCATGCTCCACTACGAGAGCGCCTACAAAACTCTTTCCCAATACGAAGACTGGGAGCGCGCTGCCGTCACCCTCCACAACATGGCCATGTGCCTCATCAGCCTGAACGATTTCGCCAAATCCCTCGATTGCTACCAGAAATCTCGTGAACTCTGCATCCGCTACGACATGCCTCTCCTTCGCGACCAGGCCGACTACAACATCGCCTATCTCTACTATTTCCGCGGCGAATACAGTCGCGCGATAGAAATGCTCTTCGCCACGCGCCGCGCCTGCGAAATAACCGGCGACGCCTATCATCTTGCCCTCTGCCATCTGGATCTTTCGGAAATCTATCTCGAGCTCAACCTCAGTGAAGAAGCTCGCGAAATGGCCCACGAGGGTTTCCTTCGTTTCGAAAAACTTGGCATGGGATACGAAGCCGCCAAAACTCTCGCCAACGAAGCCATCGCCTACGGGCAGCAGGGCAAGACTGTCCACGCACTCGAGCGTTTCACAAAAGCTCGCGCCATGTTCGCCACAGAGAAAAATCTCGTCTGGCCCTGGCTCCTCGACCTCTATCAAGGCCTCCTTCTCTTTCACGAAGGCCGCTACTTTGAAGCCCGCCGCCTCTGCACAGGCGCTGCCGGTTTCTTCGATCCATCGGCGCTTCCCGGCAAAGCAGCTCTTGCTCATCTTCTGCTGGCACGTATCGCGTTGCAGATGGGAGAATTTCCCTCCGCGCAATCGGAAACAGACGCCGCTATCGCCAAAATTTCGGGTCTTCAAGCCCCGGTCCTCGCCTACCAAACCCATTTCCTCCGCGGCCAGCTCGCGCAATCACGCGGCGACCGCCCCGCTGCCTTCGCAGCCTACCAGGAAGCTCGCAAATCCTTGGAAGCCCTGCGCAGCCGCTTGCACGCTGAAGAACTGAAAATTTCCTTCGTTAAAAATCGCCTCCAAGTCTATGAAGCTCTAGTTGATTTGCATCTCAGCGGCGATGGCGGCGACGCTTCAACCGCCGAAGCCTTCTCCTTCATCGAAGCCGCAAAGTCCCGCAGCATGACCGAAATGATTTTCCAAAGCGGCCAGAGCTTGCCACTCGGCGATGCAGGCCAAAGCGAACTCGTCCGCAGAATTAGAGACCTCCGCGAAGAATTAAACTGGTATTACCACCGCATCGAGCTTGAGCAACTCCGCCCCGAGGACACCTCCGCCAAACGCCTCCAGCAACTCCAGGAAAAAGCCCTCTCCCACGAAAACGAGTTTCTGCGCACTCTCCGCGAATTGCCCGCCCACGAACGCGAAAACGCCACTCTCGAAGCCCCCGCGGATTTTTCCCTCGAAAAACTACAAGCTGCCATACCCGCCGATGCCGCGCTTATCGAGTACTACTCGACGGGCGATCGCTTGGTCGCCGCCGTCGTCACCAGAAATTCCATCGACATCACTCCCGTCACCGTATTGTCCCGCGTCGTCCATTTCCTTCACCTTCTCCGCTTCCAACTCTCGAAATTCCGCATGGGTGCCACCTACACACAACGGTTCGAGCAACCTCTCCTTCAAGCCACACAAAGCCATCTCGAAGCTCTCTATGCCGAGCTGATCGCCCCGCTGCACCAGCATCTTCAAGCGAAACACCTCATCTTCGTCCCCCACGGCCCGCTTCACTTCCTCCCGTTCCATGCTCTCAAAAATGGCGACACCTATCTCTGCGACACCCACACCGTCTCTTATGCCCCAAGCGCCACCGTCTTTGCCCTCTGCCAAGAAAAAACTCCCAGCCCAATGTCCGGCTCCCTGGTCATGGGAATCCCCGACGAGCGCGCCCCCCAAATCCTGGATGAAGTCCAATCTGTAGCCGCGATCCTTCCAAATTCCGATCTTCGCCTCGGTAACCAAGCCACCACCCAAGTCCTCAGAGCCGAAGGCGGTAAAAGCGCCCTTCTCCACATCGCCACCCACGGCACCTACCGCCAAGACAACCCCATGTTCTCCGGCATCCGCCTCGGCGACGGCTACCTAAACCTCTACGATCTCTACCAGATGCGTCTATCCGCTCGCCACGTCACCCTCAGCGGCTGTGCCACAGGCATGAATTTTGTCGCTGCGGGCGATGAGCTTCTCGGCCTCCAGCGCGGCCTCTTCTGCGCGGGGGCATCTTCCCTCCTACTCTCCCTCTGGGATGTCCACGACCAAAGCACCGCCGAACACATGCAATCCTTCTATAAGGGATACATGGAGACCGGCAATATGGCGCTTTCCCTCCAATTAGCCATGAAGCAGCTTCGCCAGAAGAGTCCCCACCCGTATTTCTGGGCTCCTTTTGTCCTCGTCGGTCAACTCGCAGTAAATAAAAGACTTAATTAAATCTTCGCAGCCTATATTTTTAGCCGTACTCACCTCCCTTATGCAATGGGAGCAGTTGAATCCTTGCCGCCGCTGGGGAGCGGATAGGCAGAGAAAGAAATTAGGGGGAAGAGATGAAGCACTTTTCAACAGAGGAGTGGGTCGATTTCGTGAACCAAGTTATCGCAAGCAATCAGCGAGAAGCGATGCAGAAGCACCTCGCAACCGGTTGTAAACGCTGCATAGAGACAGCTTCGCTATGGCAAAAAATCAGCAAAGCGGCGGCTGCCGAAGCCAGCTATCAACCTTCAGCGGATACCGTGCGCCTTGCCAAGGCAGCGTATTTAACAACTGGGTTAAATACAACGCGAAAGGAACCGCGCAAATTGATCGAAGTGCTGTTCGACAGCTTTCTGCAGCCCGCCGTTGCCGGAGCCCGTTCGGTCGTAATAGGAACAAGACAAATGCTTTATAGAGCCGACCCCTACCAAATCGATATTCAGATCGAGCCCAAGCCCGGCAGCAATCGCCTTGTCATCACTGGTCAATTACTCGACCTCAGCCATCCCGGCATCATTGGCCGAGACATTCAAGTCACGCTCTCAAATCGGCGCGGGAACAACGCCTTGGCCCCGACAAATCAGTTTGGCGAGTTCTCCGGCGAGATCGAAAACTCCGGCGATTTGGAGCTTTCCATCCCCGGCGACAGCGATCAACCCATCGTCATTTCCTTACGAAACGCCTTGGGCAACTTGCCCGGAGGCAAGCCATGAGCCTGGCCGCCGGCACACCTTTTACGAGGGAGTCCCATTTTGGTACGGAAGTACCAAAATCCCTTGTAGCTTTTGTTTGGCACCAAGAAACCACCCGTACCATTTGCCCAAAAAGAAGATTCCGCAAGACTTAGCGGGTAGCCCTTTGTGCGGATGTGCGGCTGGTTCGGAAGCAGGAGACCCGAAAGGGACTATACATAACTATGAAACGCAACCTTTGCATCTTTGTGATTCTAATCGCTCTCTTCTCCCTAGGAACGACACCAGCAAGCGCCCAAAACCGCTACATCGTCCGAACATCAGGAGGCCTCGGCTCCGTCCTGAAGCTCTGCCTCTCCGCAAACTGCCAGGTCCAAGGCTCCTTGGACGGCAATCTAGGTCACACCTATCTAGTGACTTCCTCACAAAACCTGATCGCCAACCTCCTCGGTTTCGTCGGCAACCTTCTGCAACAATTGCTGGGAATTCAAAGCATTGAGGCTGACCAGCTCCTGGCCCTCCCCCAGAGACCGATTAACACGATCCCGTCCGGCCTTTATGACCTAACTCCGATCAATTACTACGGCACCGTGACCATCCACGGCTATGTCGCCCAACCCGCCACCCAGATCATCCGCCTCAGCGATGCCCAGAACGGATTCAATGTCGCCGGTTCGGGCATCGTCGCCGTCATTGATACGGGAGTGGATATAAACCATCCAGTCCTCTCCCCGGTCCTTCTGCCAGGATATGACTTTACGCGCAACCAGCCAGGTGCCTCCGAGTGGCTCGACGTCCCTCAGTTGCAAACCGCAAACAGCAGCAACTCGCAAACGGAGCAGCCCGTAGTCGTTCAGCAATCCAGCGCCGCCATTCTCGACCAATCCTCGGCGGCCATTCTGGACGGTGGACCCTACTCCGACTTCGGCCACGGTACGATGACGACTGGCCTCATCCATTTGGTCGCCCCGAACGCCAAGATCCTTCCTCTGAAGGCATTTACATCCAACGGCCAAGCCTACGTCTCCAATATCGTCGCGGCTCTTTACTACGCCGTCCAACAAAACGCCGATGTCGTTAACATGAGCTTCGACGTTTCCACGCCGTCGCAGGCACTCTCTCAAGCAATCTCCTATGCGAACCAGTCCGGCCTGATCCTCGTGGCCGCGGCCGGCAACGAAAACACCAGCGCACCCGTCTACCCCGCCGCACTCAACAGCAACGTAATGGGCATCGCGTCCACGTCGAATTACGATACTCGCTCGACCTTCTCCAACTACGGCAACGCCGACGTCTGGATCGCCGCTCCTGGTGAATATGTCATCAGCACCTTCCCGGGTGGCACATACGCCGCGGCTTCCGGAACGTCGTTCAGTTCGCCGCTCGTCGCGGGCTCAGCCGATCTGCTCTTAACCGCCAAGCCTTCTCTCAACCAATCGAACGCCGCAAGCGCGTTCTCTCACGCCATCCAGCTCACGCCCGACCTTAACCATGGCCGCCTCGACGTCTATCAAGCCATCTCGGCGTGGCTGAATAGTTCGAGCGGACACTAGGCGAATAGCATGGCAAGCGGCCTGATTCCGGTGCTCAACGCAGGGTCCAACCTTCCTTGGGCGCCGGAATCACTTCGCATCAAGCAAGTCGAGCAACAGGTCTCGGCCCTGCGCACTTCGGTCATCTGCGCATTCAACCAGCTTCTCGATCTCAAGGATCTCAACACGGGCGTCCACAGCACTCGCCTGGCGGAATGGGGCTTGCGCGTCGGCCAAGAATTAGGGCTCGAGGAAGTAGAACTGCAGAATCTCGAAGTCGCGGCCCTTCTCCACGATATAGGCAAAGTCGGAGTTCCAGATTCCATCCTGAAAAAGCCGGGGAAATTGGACGACGAAGAATATGCCCTGATGAAGAAACATCCAGAGTACGGCTGGGCAGTTTTGCGGATGCTACCGGGATTCGAACGCGCCGCTCTAGATATCCTTCATCACCACGAATCTTTTGATGGCAGAGGCTATCCAGCAGGCTTAAAGGAAACAGAAATTCCGATCGTCTCGCGCATCGTGACGGTGATCGATGCCTTCGATGCGATGGTTTCTTCCCGCCCCTATCGCAAAGGTCTCCCGCACGAAGAAGCGGTCCGCCGACTCATCCAATGCAGCGGCACGCAATTCGATCCAGTCGTTGTGCAGTCTTTCCTATCGTTCGCAGAAGCGGAAATGGATACCGTCTTCGCCGCCGCCGGCACGTCCGTCTCCTCGGCCTTATAACTCTGTGGAGTGCGGCAGCTCTGCTGCCGCTATTCCCAGCAACTCGCACGACTCTGTATCTGACGAGGTTCGATTATTTCAGTTTTCGCCAGCGCCGCTAGGTAGCGCCTGAGATTCATTTTCTTTCTCAAGCCGCAAGTGCGCGGCAACAAGTCTAATCTCTTCATAAGTAATTTCCGGCGGCAGCGCGTCCTTCAACGGTTTGATTCGTTCGAAACCGAGAAGCCCGCAAGCCTTTTCGATTTGTGCTTGCTTGTCAGCGTCCACCCAGCTCGCCTGGAATTCCACCTCTCCACGCTCCATCAACCCGACAATCAGATTGACGACGCTCGAAAACTGCCGCCCCCGGGTCTGCGCAATCTCTTCAAGCGTCCGCCCCTCCGTCAGTAATTGCTTTGTCTCTTCTACAGGCTTAGGTTTTTTCTCTTCCACCTGTACGGCTCGCACTCCGCGGCCAAACTCCTTCAATGCATCCAGGATTCCCTGCCCATACAGTTCGGTCTTCTTATCGCCAAACCCGGAAACTCCACGAAGCTCGCTCAGCGAACGGGGCCGCACTCGGCAAAGTTCGTCGAGCGAAGTGTCATGCATCACGATGTAAGCGGCAGTTCCCCGCTCTCTCGCAGCTGTCCTGCGCCACTCGCGTAAAAATTCGCGCAGCTCGGGATCGATCCCCGCAGCACTACTCCTGCGAACATCGGCCAAAGGAATGTTTGTAGGCTCTCGCCGACTTTCCTTCGCCCGAAAGGTAGTCACTCCACCCCCGCCAGCCGCTGCAGCGGCAGCCTTTCGTTTCGTCGTTTTTTTCGGCGCCGAAGCCGCGCCCAGCCACTCCGGCTCTCCGACACACACATCACAAGCCCCGCAAGAATTCCATTTTCGATTCTCGCCAAAGTGGGAACAAATCTGATGATGCCGGCAAGTCTGCCCTTCCACGAAATCACGAATCTCGTGATACCGCTGCCAAGCGCGTCGTTTCTCCTCCTCGTCGCTCAACTGCTGCACGAAGTACGTCAGCAATCCCACATCGCGCTTCTGCCACAGCAAAATGCAATCCGCCGGTTCGCCGTCGCGCCCGGCACGACCCGCCTCTTGGTAATATTGTTCAATCGATTTCGGCAGCGACAGATGAATCACCGCTCGCACCGCCGCCTTGTTGATTCCCAACCCAAACGCCACCGTCCCAACTAACACGCGCACTTCATCCGACATCCACCGCTCTTGATTCTGCCTCCGCGTGTCACTATCCATTTTCCCGTGATACCCAATCGCCACAATTCCCTGCTCCTCCAAAAAATCCACGGTCTCCTCGACCCGCGCAATCGTCGGCGCATACACGATCACGTTGCTCTCCGCATACTTCCGCATCGCGCGTATCAGCAGCTCATCCTGTGTCTTGCCTACGCACTCTTTCACGATGTAATTCAAATTCGGCCGGTGAAAGCTAGCGATATACTTATCCGGCTCGCGCAACTCGAGCTGCGCAATGATGTCGTGCCGAACTCGTCGCGTCGCGCTCGCCGTAAACGCCGCAATCGGCAACTCCGAAAAATGTTTTCGCAGAGAACTTAGCTGCCGGTATTCCGGCCGAAATTCGTGCCCCCACTCCGAAATGCAATGGGCCTCATCAATCGCAAAGAAAGAAACCGGCACGCGCTTCAACCATCCAATCGTGTCCTCTCGCGCCAGCCGCTCCGGCGAAAGATACAAAAGCCGATACGCTCCCTCGATTGCCTTGTGCTGCACCCAAGTCTGCACATCCCCTGCGAGCGAACTGTTTAGCAAAGCCGATGGAATCCCCATCTGCGTGAGCTGAGCCACCTGGTCCTGCATCAACGCAATCAGCGGCGACACCACGATCACGGTTTTCTCCTGTAAAATCGCCGCCGGCAATTGGTAGCAAAGCGATTTCCCGCCACCGGTAGGCATCACCACGCAAGTGTCCCGCCCCCCCAGCAAACTCTTCACAATATTTTCCTGCAAAGGACGAAACGCGTCGTAACCCCAGTATTTCTGCAGCGGACCGAGCAGATCTTTCTCCGAACTCATGCACAGAGTATAGTTCGCAGCCGCGGCGTGGTCTATGAAGCTCTGACTCAGGGCCATCCTCGCGCACATAAACTCGCTGCCTGAACAAATGCCAACCTAATGTGAATGTTTGTTCACATTCATCGCTGCGCGCGCGCCGACTTATCTCTTGACAATAGAGTGCCAACAGCGTAACTCATCACCCGAAATGCTCGCTTTCCAGTCCGGGCGGCATCGGCGATTATCGGCACGGCCTCCCGTAAAGCGTTCGGCGGAGTTCATGACCATCAAGCTGGAACACCATTTTGTTCTGGAGGCCCAACTGTGACTTGGAATCAAATCTATGATCCCCTCGGCCATTGGTGGCTCTCTACGCTTGTTGCCGCTCTGCCCGTCGTAGTTCTTCTCGGCCTGCTCGCAGGCTTCAAAGTCCGCGCCCACCTCTGCGCCGTCGCCGGCGCCGCCACCGCCATTCTCTGCGCCATCCTTGTCTTCCACATGCCCGCGCAAATGGCCTTCAGCAGCTTTCTCTATGGCTCCGCCTATGGCCTTCTCAAAATCGTCTGGATCGTCATAGCCGCGGTCTTTCTGTACGACATCTCCGTCGAAACCGGCCAGTTCGAAATCATGAAGCAATCCGTCGCCGCCATCACTCCCGACCGCCGCCTCCAACTCCTCCTCGTCGCCTTCTGCTTCGGCGCATTCATCGAAGGCTGCGCCGGATTCGGCGCGCCCGTCGCCATCGCCGGCGCCTTCATGATAGGCCTCGGCTTCAAACCCTTTCACGCCGCCGCGCTCAACCTCATCGCCAACACCGCGCCCGTCGCCTTTGGTGCTATCGGCACTCCCATCCACGCTCTCGCTTCCGTCACCGCCCTCAACGAAAGCGATCTCAGCGCCATGATTGGCCGCATTCTTCCCATCACTGCGGTAATCGTGCCCTTCTGGCTGGTCCGCGCGATGGTCAGTTGGTCCGAAACGTGGGAAGTTTTCCCTGCCATCCTCGTCGTCGGCATCTCCTTCGCTGGCACCCAATTCTTTTGGTCCAACTACATGGACAGCAATCTCGTGGACATCGCTTCCGGCGTCGTATCCCTCATAGCCACCATGATCTTCCTCCGCTTCTGGAAGCCCAAGCGCATCTGGCGCTTCCCCGAAGAGCGCGACGCCGACGCCACCAAAGGCACCGCCGCGGTCCAGGCTTCCGTGACCGACACCATGGGCGACGAATGGAAAATCCGTCAACGCTCCCTCGCGGGCACGCGCTACTCCGCCGGACAAATCGCCAAAGCGTGGCTGCCCTTCGCCATCCTCTCGCTCTTCGTTCTCGCTTGGGGTCTCCCCAGCATCAAGCTCGCCATGAACAAAGCCACCACTCCCGCCTTCACCGTCAAACTCCTCGACGGCAAAAATCGCCCCGGCCCCGCCGGATGGGACTGGCCAGCCCTCCACAACAAGGTCTACCGCACCGCACCAGTGGTAGCAAAACCCGCCGCCGAAGCCGCGCGCTTCGACTTCAACTGGCTCACCGCCACCGGCACCGCCTGCTTCCTCGCAGCCCTTCTGTCTGGCGTCATCCTTGGCCTCGGTCTCGGCAAAATTCTAAAAATCTTCGGCGGCACATTAGTCCGTCTGCGTTTCGCCATCGTCGCCATGACCTGCATGCTCGGCCTCGGCTACGTCACGCGCTACTCCGGCATGGACGCCGTCCTCGGCCTCGCCTTCACCCGCACTGGCTGGTTCTTCCCCTTCTTCGGCGCCTTCATCGGCTGGCTCGGCGTCGCCCTCACCGGCAGCGACACCTCCTCGAACGTCCTTTTCGGCGGCCTGCAAAAAATCACCGCGCAGCAGCTCAACCTAAGCCCCATCCTTATGTGCGCCACCAACAGCGCCGGCGGCGTCATGGGCAAAATGATCGACGCCCAATCCATCTGCATCGCCACCGCCGCCACCAACCAAGTCGGCCAGGAAGGCTCCATCTTCCGCTTCGTCTTCTGGCACTCGGTAGCCCTGGCCTCCATCGTCGGCGTAATCGTAATGCTCTACGCCTACGTCTTCCCCCAATTCATCCCCAACGGCCTAAACTTCATCCACTAGCACCCGCGCGGCTCCCTATCCGTCTTTCTTTGTAGGGGCGCGATTCATCGCGTCCCTCTTGCATCCTCCCGTTGTAGGGGCACGGCACGCCGTGCCTCCGGTCCCTCTCTGTAGGGGAGGGGCTCGCCCCTCCCTCTGTAATCGCATCGCAAGAGAAAAATGAGATATCTTGGGGGCAACACGATCCCAACCAATCCTGACGGAGGCCACGCATCATGCCAAAAACAAAAGACCCAACCACCAAACCTTCCGAACCCGAAAAAGTCGACGCCTACATGGCCAAACTTAAACACCCACTCGCAAACGTAGTCGCCGACCTCCGCAAAATCATCCTAAGCACCAACAAAGAAATCGGCGAAGAAATCAAATGGAACGCCCCCACCTTCTTCTATGCTGGCAAAATGAAGCCCACCGATCCCAAGAAATACCTCCACTATCTCGTCGTCTTCAATCTCTACAAAAAAGACTGCATCCGCCTCGTCTTTCCCAGCGGAGCCAAAGTCAAAGACACCTCCGGCCTGCTCGAAGGTGATTATGCCGATGGAAGAAGGCTAGCGATGTTTTACAGCCCGCAGGATGTGCGGTCCAAGAAGGAAACTCTCCGCGCCATAATCACCAAATGGCTAAAGCTGCTCGAAAAATAGAATCTTTGGGGGACTCCGCTCCACATCTTTGAGAATCCCAGCGCTCCAACTCCTGCCTTTTTTGCATTCTTCAGCCGAGTGCCACTATTCTGTCTGAGAGAGTTCCAAGAATGACTGCTTACAGGCTCGAATTTAACGACAAGATTAAGCCTTTCACGTGCCAGCACTGTGGCGAAGAGTCGATGACGGTGTGGGGCTGGGTGTACAAAGACAAGGCGGCACATGGGGCATACTTCGCTAATCTGATGACGGGTCACGAAGAAACCTCAGCAAGACTGACAATCAGCGTCGGCGGATGGGGCGAGGAAGACAACTTAGCCAAGCGGAAATGGATCTTTATCGAAGCGCGCCCAAGTGAGAGCAGCTACGAGATGATGGTGCGCGAGCCCGATGAGTCTTTATACGCCGGCAAAGAAGTTCTAGGGAAACCCATGACTCGCTCCGAAGCTCTGGCAAGCCCACTAATACAGGAGTTTTTCGCTGTTGCAGACCACATCGCGAACAATGACCCAGCTGTAAAATCTTATCTCTTAGGCGAGCCAGTGAGTTCCAAAGGCCGTCAATTAACGGTTAATTAGCGTAGGCCGACAAAGCCTCGGACCAACGCGGCGATTTCATCCGCAGCCGTATCCAATGCGAAATGCCCTCCATCGACGATGTGCACTTCGGCCTTAGGCACGTCGCGGCGATAGGCTTCCGGCTCCGATGGATCGAACGACGACTCATACTTGCCCCAGATCACAAGTAAGCGCGGCTGCTTCGCGCGCATCCATGCTTGCCACTTGGGATAGTTCTCAACGTTCGTGCGGTAGTCATAGAAGAGGTCGCTCTGAATATCAACTTGGCCGGGCTGGTTGATAAAATAAAATTCGTCGGTCCACAAATCCGGGTCATGACGTTCCACGTTGGGATCGTCGCCCACATGCCGTGCTCGAGTCGTCGCCATCGACAGCAGATTTACGCGCAGCGCACTTTCATTCGCAGCTCGATCAGCCCAATAAGCCCGCCGCGTTTTCCAATTCGCCCCAAGTCCGGTGTCGTGCGCCACCGCGTCCTGCACGATGAGAGCCTCGATCCGCTCCGGATGGGCCAGAGCCATGCGAAAACCAACGGGGCCTCCGTAATCCTGCATATAAAGCGTGTAGTGCGAGAGCCCGAGCGCCTCTGTGAAGTGGTTCGTGATCTCGGCGATGTGATCAAACGTATACGCAAACTTTTTTGGGTCCGGCCAATCGCTGTGACCGAAGCCCGGATAATCCGGCGCCACTAAGTGATACCGATCAGCAAGCCGGTCGAAGAGAGGCTCGAACATTCGCGACGATGAGGGCAATCCGTGCAGCAAGAGAAGCGTCGGCGCATCTTTCGGACCGGCTTCTCTGTAAAAAATGGAGAGCCCATCTATCTGTATCGTGCGGAAAGAAATCGGATATGCCATGGAAGGTTCCTTTCGTTGGGCTTGGCCTAGCAACGGGAATGATAGAAGCGTCACGGAAAACGTCAACATCATGCCCGAGACTTGCAAGCACCCAGCCCTACGGAGCGAGCTGAAAAGACGCATCGTTTGGCTCCCTACCGTGAATTATTGTGGTGACAGCGTTCTCTCACCGACTTTACATCGTCAGCACGACGCGGAACTGTGCATTGCCGCTCATCATGCGCGCGTAAGCTTCGCCCGCTTTTTCGAGCGGATAGGTTTCAATCATGGCGCGCACGCCGCTCAGTTCGGCGAAGCGCAACGTGTCCTCCCCGTCCGCCGGCGTCCCCGAAGCCCATCCTTGAATCGCTCGGCTTCCATTGATCAGCTGTACCGGCGAAACCTCAATCGGTTCAAACGCTGCGCCGATCACCATGAGCTTGCCGTTCGGCCCAAGTCCGTTAAACAACTCCGACATTGCTTTGGAGCTAGGAGCCGTAGCCAGAATCACCTGCGCTCCGCCCATCTTTAGCAAAGCCTCGGCTGCGTTTGTCGTTTTGCTGTCGATGTAAACGTTCGCTCCCAGCTTTTTTGCAAGTGTCTCGTTTTCCGGTCCTCGGCCGATGGCCGCGACCTTGTAGCCAAACTTGCTCGCGAATTGAACCCCGAGATGCCCCAAGCCGCCGATTCCCTGCACCGCAACTAAATCGCCTGGCATTGCGCCGCTGTGCCGCAAAGCGTTGTACGTCGTTATTCCGGCGCAGAGCAGCGGTCCCGCTTCTGTGTCGCTCAGACTGTCCGGAATCGCCGTCAGCGCCTCCGCAGGAGCCACCATGTATTGCTGGTATCCGCCGTCATAACTGATACCCGCGATTTTCATGTTCACGCAATTGCCAAAATCTCCGCGCCTGCACTGGAGACACGTGCCGTCGTGGCCGCCGTGCCAGCCTACGCCAGCGCGCTGCCCTTTCGTCCAACCAGAGACACCTTCGCCAAGTTCTTCTATAACGCCCGCAACTTCATGCCCGGGAACGCGTGGAAACTGGATGCCCGGCCACAAACCTTCCTTCGTCAGCACATCGCTGTGGCACACACCGCAAGCCAGCACCTTTATAAGCACCTGCCTCACACCCGGCTTAGGAATCTCACGCTCGACAATCTCGAAATCGCCTCCCGCCTTGGAAATCTGCGCCGCTCTCATTGGTGCAATTGCCACTTTTGAAGTTGCCATAATGCCTCCCACAAAATCTCAACTCTAAACTCTAAACTCTGAAAACAACGGCGAGGCTAACGAATGTACTTGCCCGCAAAGTTTGGATGCGCCGTGCAGCTAAGTGGTGCACTTTCTTAAGGGAAAAATCGAGTGGCATACCATGTCTGTTACAAACAATTCATCTTCTGGCCTTCAGTATCCCTTGCCACCCTCGTCGGCGTAATAGTTATGCTCAACGCCCGCGTCGTGCCCTAATTCATGCCCAACGGCCTAACCTTCATCCGCCAGCCGGTCGCACTTATTGGAGCTGGGCCTACCTTTTGGGTGCTTTGTAATTCCCCAGGAACTTGTTAATCTCCATATATCTTTGTGAATTTTGGGCGGCCATTGTTTCGATTCTTCCTAAAACTCGTTCTGCTTAGCACAGGGCTATCGACGGCATGCTTGGCTTGCGAGTGTATCGGCATCGAACGGCCGTGTGAGAAATTGCGGACTGACGCAGCATTTGTTGGCCGAGTGATTGAGACAGTCTCCGTAAAACATCCCATGGAAAAGAGTTCTTGGACGCAAGGTTACTCGATGCGATTCGTAGTCGAAACATCGTTGCTAGGTAATCTGGGACCCGAGGTCGTGATCGAAACAGGAAACGGTGGCGGCGATTGCGGAACCCCGCTCTCCCCCGGCAGTAAGTTCTTGATCTTCGCCTATAAGGAAAAAGACGGAAAGCTCTGGACAGGCATGTGTAGTGGCAACCAGAAGTTAAGTGGCTCGCCTGACGACGAACAAACAGTGGGACAGTACCAAGAGTTGGTCAAAAAAGGATCGGCCAGCATCTTCGGTCACATTTTCCATACCAGGCCGGGCTGACAAGGAGACGACGTGAGGAACGATGTCCAGCCGCAGCCTTATCAGGGCATGGTTGTCCGTGCGGAGAGCCCTAGCTTTACAACCTCTACAAAAACTAAATCGGACGGGTCCTACGAATTCAGCGAGTTGCCGGTTGGCAAATACAGAGTCATTCCGGAAATCCCAAAAAGCCTTGATTTCAGTCACGAATATGAAGACAAGTACCAAGCAAGTCTAACCAGCGGTCAATGCGCGAACATTAATTTCCTTCTCCAACCCAACACGAGGATTCGAGGACACTTGACCCTGCCAGCTGGGATGGAATCTCAAACGATTGAGGTCGTCGCGATTCCTACGCACCTGACTGAATTGAACCAATTCAGCGGGAAATGGGATTTCACTGATGAAATGGACCGCTTCGATCTTTGGCCGCTGCCCGCTGGAGATTATTACGTTGGAGTAAATATTAATAGTTCTCCAAAGCCGGATGATCCCTTCCCACCGACCTACTATCCTGGCGTGACGGACCAGAAGGATGCCATTGTGGTCAGCGTTGGCCTGGGGGAAGTCAAGGAGCTTGAACTCCCCGTACGTGAAATAGCCAAACCTCGCACCGTTCATTTTGTTGCGACTGGTCTGGACGGAAAGCCGATGAAAGCGATTTACATACAACTGGAAGATTTGCGCCATCCGGGAGATGCGGGGAGCTATGTGAATCTCGACCTTGACCAAAAAGGAGCTGGAACACTCATCGTCTACGCAGGGTATTCCTATCACCTCCACGGGAGCCTTTGGGTGAGCTACGGAAACGATTTGTGCTCGAAGCCAGTTCTTATCAATGCAGGAACCGAACCAGTCGAGGTGCGATTCGTTATGGATCACAAAGAAGCCAACTGCCAGATCGACGAGATCGATGGACTGAGAAAATAGCCCTGATAAATTAACTTGCCAGACAGGTCTTCGTAGTCGCGTAGTATGGTCCTCGGCGATCTTATGAACTCCTCCCTCCTCACCGAACTCCGCGCCATCACTGGCCCCCGCGCCGTCATCACCTCTCCCGAAGAACTCCACACCTACGACTCCGACGCCCTAACCAATTTCCGCACCATGCCCCAAGCCGTCCTCCTCCCCTCTTCCACCGCAGAAGTCCAAGCCATCCTTCGCCTTTGCCACCGCGAAAAAATTCCCTTCGTCGCCCGCGGCTCCGGCACCGGCCTAAGCGGCGGCGCGCTCCCCGTAGAAAACGGCATCGTCATCAGCCTCGCGCGCATGAACCGCATCCTCGAAGTCGATCTCCCCAACGCCCGCATGGTCGTCGAACCCGGCGTCATCAATCTCGACGTCACCGCGCGCGTCCTCCCGCAAGGCTATTTCTACGCTCCCGATCCCTCTTCGCAATCCATCTGCAGCATCGGCGGCAACGTCGCCGAAAATTCCGGCGGCGCCCACTGCCTCAAGTACGGCTTCACCACCACGCACGTCCTCGGCCTCGAAGTCGTCCTCCCTGACGGCACCCTCGTCCACCTCGGCGGAAAAACTCTCGACACTCCCGGCTATGATCTTCTAGGCGTCTTCGTCGGCTCCGAAGGCACGCTCGGCATCGCCACAAAAATGATTCTCCGCATCGTCAAGCGCCCCGAGTGCGTGCAAACGCTCCTCGCCGCTTTCCCGGACACCAACGAAGCCGGCGCCGCCGTCAGCAGCATCATCGCCGCCGGCATGCTCCCCGCCGCCATCGAAATGATGGACACGCTCGCCATCGAAGCCGCCGAAGCCGCTGTTCACGCCAACTATCCGATGTGCGGCGCGCTCCTCCTCGTTGAACTCGACGGCCCCATCGCCGAAGTGGAATCGCTAATGGCCCACGTCAACGAAATCTGCCGCGCCCACGCCGCCTCCGAAATTCGCGTCGCGCAATCCGACGCCGAGCGCGCCCTCGTCTGGAAAGGCCGCAAAGCCGCCTTCGCCGCCATGGGCCGCATCTCCCCCAACTACATCGTGCAGGACGGCGTCATCCCCCGCACCGCCCTCCCGCAAGTTATGAGCGAAATTTCCCGCCTCAGCGCCGCGGCAGGCATCCGCGTCGCCAACGTCTTCCACGCGGGCGACGGCAACCTCCACCCGCTCGTCCTCTACGACGCGCGCATCCCCGGCCAGCAACACGCCGCCGAATCTCTCTCCGCCAAAATCCTCGACCTCTGCATCGCCGCCGGCGGCTCCATCACCGGCGAACACGGCGTAGGCCAGGACAAAAAATACGCCATGTCCAAAATGTTCGCCGAACCCGACCTGGCCACCATGCAACGCGTCCGCACCGCCTTCGACCCGCTAAATCTCAGCAATCCCACAAAGGTTTTCCCAACGCCGCGCCTCTGCGGCGAAAAACCCGGCGAATACGTCCCGCATCCGTCAGAAATCGCCGGCGCCGCTGACCGCTTCTAATGCCGTTCAATTGGAACGATCGGCAATCACACTGGGCCGAATTGCGCGCTCGATTAGAAGCGTTGCGTCCCATCTTCCCAAGCGGAGGCAAAGGTGAGACGTTTTGTGCCCTCTTCGATGAGTTCCTCGAAAATCGGGAATTCGGCCTTGCTTTGGAGGTGCTTTGTGATTTCCTATCGGAGCCCTACGTCTCACCACCGAGCGAAATTGAATTGAATGAGATAGCGGCGCTTCACTCGCTAATGGAAGTCCAAGATGACTGCCTCTTGCGACTTCGCGACAAAAACGTCTAGCTCTTCCGAAGTGCGTCCGCTTCGAGCATCCGCGCCATTAGCCGCAGGGGCGCTCGGAAGGACGTTGCCTGAAGCCGGCGAAACACCTCGGGTAGTTTGATCCATCCTCGTAACGCTGCGCGGTCCAACAGCGCTAGAGTTCCAACGACGTTCAGCCCACTTTTGACCGCCTCAGATGTCCCGCTGCGGTCGTCCATCAGCACAAGCGAGCCGAGACGATCAAGGGCCACCGCGATTACTTCGCACTCACCTATACCTAACTTGGGAATTTCCGCGACGAAATAGGAACCTGCCGGGACCACGGATAGCCACGAAGGAGAATTAGAAATCCAATCACGCACCGCCGCAGGCGCTTTCGGATGCAGAGTTCGTTCTTTACCGCTACGGGAATCAAGACGGGCGAGAAAAGACGAGGAAGGAGGTCCGCAGCCTCAATCAAGATCAGATAGTTCAGCGGTCCGGTATCGCAAACGACCGCTGGCATCTACACGCCCAGGCGGTTCAACGTTTCACGGTCGCGTTCCAGATCTTCCGTACTGTATTCGAGTTCTATACCGCGGTCCTTGAGGAATTCATCGACTTCCATCGGCGTCTCAAGGCCGAGTAGGCGGCCCAGCTGTGAGTGAGAGATTTTTTGCTGACGATACGCGTCGGTCAACAGAGATTCCAAGGCCGCGCGCGAAAGGTCCTTCCCCTTTGCGGAGAGCGCTTCCAAGAGTTCATCGGGAACCGAGATGGTTAGATGGTGCATCACCGGCCAACTCCCACTGCGTCAAGCTTCATTCCAACGCAATACTTTCTATTCTAGCTTCGTTACAACCAAGAATACGCGTGCAATAAACGAGAGTACAACAAAAGCTATCCGCTCCTTCGTATGTCTTCATGTGCCAGTTAGAATAACCTATCGATCTTCCGCTCGTCAGGCAGCGTAGCGCAGCGCTTGCAGAATATCTTCGCGCTGAAGGTAAGGATAGTCCGTCAAAACTTCGTCGATCGTATGCCCAGCGCCGATTTGGCCGACAATCATTCCAACTGTAACCCGCATGCCGCGTATGCATGGCTTTCCGCCCATAACGGCGGGGTCCAGTGTTATGCGATCGAGTGTTGCCATCCCGGTCTCCAGCGGTACAAGAGTAGTCCTAGAATATCACGCTTGGCTGTCACCCTCCCTTTCACGAGCGCTTATCTATCCGCTCTTCCAAAATCACATCCACGGGGTCGCCCACGTCTTTCCCAATCGCTTTGCGTATCTCTGTCTTCACCGCCAGCTTATGAGTCCCATCGCCCATCGCCATAAACGAACTCCGAAATGGATGACCATCGATCTTGCCCCTAACCTTCACCAAACCACGAGTTCCAAAAAACTTGACCGAACCGGGCCAGACCACGTATGTCCATCCACCTTTAGCTTTGCTTCTTTGTAATTTGGCCCTGAATTTTTTGTTCAGCATGATTTCAAACCTTCCTCCTGCCACGGCGTCGCAGCCCCATGATGCATTCCACGCCCCAAAGTATTAAACTCACACAAACGCACCCGCGCGTTCCTCGCAGTCCAGTTTCCATGCTGCAAGGAGGGTAACTCTATGCCGCTCGTTGTCAGCCGCGTTTCCATTGCCAGAAAAATCTTTATAGTTGCTGCCTACGCGCTGGCTTGCGCTTGGTTTCAGACTCCGCTTGCTCTAGCCCAACGCGTCGGCCACCCTGGCGGTGGCGGGCAGTTCAGAACTGGCGGCCATATAGTCGCACCGCATATGGTCTCCCCACCGGCTTCACACGCAATGTTCTTCCACCACCCGAACGTGCTTCCGGATCGCCCCTTTTTAATTATTCGCCGTCCTTTCTTTAATCCCGCTCCGTTTCTCTGGTCTTGGCAAGCTTTCAACTCATCTTGGTGGCTGTACTGCGGCCCGATCTGGGGCTGGTATACCGGCTGCGGCGATTTCTTGTCTTCGGCACCTCTTACTGAGCACTATCTCGCCCCGCCCCTCACGTACGCGAGTCCTGTTTACATTTATAGCCTGTATGGGCAGCCGCTAGTACAGATCTGTATGAAGGATGGCACAGTCTACAACGTGAACGACTACTGGTTCGTCGACGACCAGATACATTTCACCATGCTCGATGAGAGCGGCAGGAAGTCCGTCGAACAGGTCATCGCCTTCGACGATTTGGATGCACAGAAAACCATCGACGTGAATTCGCGCCGCGGATTTCGAGTCGTGATGCGCAGCGAGCCCATCGAGCAGTATTTGCGAGATCATCCCGATCTCACCCCTCCGCTTCTAGAGCCTCCCCGAAAAAACTAACCACATTCGCCGGGATTGTTCGTTTCTCGGGTGAGAAAGCCAACAGCATCAAAGCATGCCAAGAAAGCACGCGTCAGTGTGCCGCAGCCTGCGCGTAATAACCCTGACTGGTGCGCGCCGTCAGCTTTTTATCGGTAAGATGAACCTCTATGTGGTGATACTCGTCTCGCTTCTGGTCCAAAGGTAAGGCGAACGAGATCTCGTAGTAAGCCTGCGTGTCCGCGAGGCACAGTTTCATGGATCCCGTGATGTCGTTGCTGCTGGTAAGCGCCAGCCCACCGCTCTGAGTCGCAATCACCTGCAAAGCTAAGTTGCCCCATTCCGCCTGGCTAGGTTTGATGAGCCCTTTGGTGTAGGCCTCCCAGCGGAAAGCACGCCCACCGAAGTCGGCGCTGCCTAGGGGATCGATGCTATAGAGCGTGACCTGCCCTTGCCGAAACATAGTCGACAGCTTCACCACATTATTGAAGATCCCTTGTTCTTGCTTTGCGTCCATCTGTTCTGCGACGCCGGGGCCAGAGAGCGTCGGCCAGCCGGGCGAAATCCACAGAATAATCTTGCGCCCCGGGCGCGCCGCCTCGCGTGACCCAAGTTCAAACAGAGCCTTCATCGATATCTGCAGACGCTCGACGTCGCTATAGATTCCGCCCGCACGACGAATCGTATGTAAGCCGAGGTTGTACTGAGCCAGCGCGGCACTGAGCGCGTTGCCATCACTCGAGAACTCGTCCTGAACCTTGATCCCGTCATCCGTAAGGAAGGCAAGCGCCATCGGATGGGCAAGATGTCCCCCATCGGCCTTTAGGAATTTGTCGATCTCTGAACGTTCGTAAGCAATGTTTGCAAGACCGGTGTTCACGTCATCGATCACGAGCACCACCTCGACAGGCGCCTCGCGCCCACGCACAGCATCAAACGTCAGAATTGTTTGCGGGACTTTATTATCCAGCACAGTGAAGTCTTCTTGTTGAAGACCGGTAACGGGCGGCCCAGACTTTGGAGTCACAACAACGTCAAGGAACATTGCGCTATTATCGGGCTGAGTTAGCGCACTTGATTCTTGGGCTGAGACTGTCACCACGCAAAACATAGGGACAAGAAAGAAAAAGCCAAGACGTGCGTTAATGAACATCAGAATCCTCCGTCCGACCAAGAACCGGTAGTTCTCTATTGCAACGCTTCGCTGATTTGGATCATTGAGGCCCTACTTGCATAGACGTGGCTCAAGCTCGTTGAGTTACGATTTGTGTGCTCAGCATGCGGCTAATCTGCCAGGAACATGCCGCTCAGAGAACTGCCGGCCTTTTCCAACAAATCGTTGCTAAACTGGCAGACAAAAGCTAGATTCTCCTCACCTGCAACCCGCATTTGGCCGCTCGCAACTATCCGCTAATCGCAGCATGAAAAGAGCCTAGAAATGGGACACACCAATCGTCAACTGATGTGGCATGGCATGTTTTTGTTTCTGATCGGTCTGCTAACTGGCTTCGCTGAGCAACATTTCGCGAACGTACGCATGGGACTTGCCGCTCACCTGGAAGGCATTATGAACGGTACATTCTTGCTTGCACTTGGAGCAGCCTGGAACGAGGTGCGACTGTCGCCGCGACCAAAGGCTATCGCCTATTGGACCGCGCTTTACGGCACCTATGTAAATTGGCTCGCAACGACGCTTGCGGCGGCTTTTGGTACTGCCGCTCTTTCTCCAATCACGGGAGTAGGCCATCATGGACAATCGTGGCAGGAGGGCCTCGTAACCGTCGGATTTGTCAGCGTCGGTATCGCAATTATCGCCTCGTCGCTGTTTGTACTCTGGGGTCTTCGAGCCAAAGCAATGGCCTGAGCCTGCTGCGTGGAATCTCGCCCATTAACCTGCCCCGGCTCGCTTGGTTTTGCGGGTGCTGCGCGACGCGTGTTTAAAGAGGACATCTTGACGGCGCGCTGCGGTTGTAATTTACTGAGTCTCTCCAATGCCAATCCTCTGGCAAGACGTTCGTTATGGAGCGCGGAATCTCAAGAAGAGTCCAGGATTCGCGCTCGCCGCTGTGCTCTCACTCGCGTTGGGCATTGGCGCCACCACTGCGGTATTCAGCGTCATATATGCAGTACTGATCCATCCCTACCCCTATGTAGGCGCCGACCGCATGGTCCGACCTCAAGCTGAGGACAAAGCGGGAGTTCCGAGAATTTTTTTCTTGACCGGCCCACAACTACAACAGTTGCGGCAAGCAAACTCGGTCGAGAGTGTACTGGCACAAACAAACTGGGAGCTACCGACCACTGGCACCGATCTGCCCGAAGATGTAAGAGCAGTTTTCCTAACGACGAACGCGTCCAGCTTTTTCGGAGTGCCGGCATTGTTAGGCCGGGGACTGCTTCCCTCGGACGCACCGGATGGCCAGGACCCGCAACCGGTAGTCGTTCTTAGCTTCTCATTTTGGCAGCGGCATTTTGGCGGAAACTCCGATGTCTTGGGCAAGTCCCTGGGAATGGCGCACAAAAACTATACAATTGTCGGTGTTCTCCCGCCGCGGTTTGCCTGGACCGTTGCAGACGTCTATCTTCCGTTGAAAATCACAAACGACCCCCAAGATCTCGTTTACGTGTCTTGCGTGAAGCTCAAAGAGAGCGTCAGCCATGACGCGGCGCAGGCGGAATTCCAGTCATTGCTGGAGCAGTTTGCAAAGGAGACCCCGAAGAACTTTCGGGGAACCTTTCGCGCCCAGCTTGCCCGATTGATGGACGAGCATGGCAAGAGTTTCGAGCGCACGCTTTATCTTTTATTTGGCGGAGTCACGCTGCTGCTAGCCATCGGCTGCGCGAATGTCTCGATCCTGCTGCTGGCCAGAGGCACGGCGCGCCAACATGAGCTGGCGGTGAGAGCGTCTGTCGGAGCGAGCAGAAGTCGCATGCTCCGCCAGTTGCTCACGGAATCCTTACTGCTATCGTTGAGCGGCGTAGCGGTCGGAATATTGCTTGCCTACGGCAGTCTAATCTTGATCGTGCGGTGGCTCCCGCGGTGGTCTTATCCCTACGAAGCCGCCGTCCAGATCAACGTGCCGGTATTGTGCTTTAGTGTTGGAGTAGCACTTCTAACGGTGCTCGTGTTCGGGCTTTCGCCTTCCCTTCAATTTAGCCGCCCCGACGTAAGCCGCGTGATGCAGTCCAGCGCCCGCACGGTTCGAGGCGGAGCGCGCGCGAAACGCACGCATAGTTTGTTGATCGCCGGGCAGATCGCGCTAACGCTGTTGCTGCTAGCCGCGGCGGCAGCAGCCATTCAGGGCTTCCTCCGCTTGATGAATGCGCCGCTTGGATATGATCCGCACAACACCATGGTTGTCGGCATACCGCTTCATAACAACACCTATATGAAGTGGGAAAAACGAGCGGCGTACTTCCACCAGCTTCGCGAGAGCGTGGCCGAGATTCCTGGAGTGATTTCAGCCGCCATTTCCACCGAAGCGACGCCGCCGATGAACGGAGTGGACGAGCAAGTGGAAATCATGGGCAGGCGCGTCGTCGAGGAGCAGCAAATTCGCCTAAGTATGGTTAGCCCCGAGTATTTCTCCATGCTCCATGTTGCGCTGCTCAAGGGACGAACTTGGGACGAATCCGAGTCGATGCGGGGAGCGCACCTGGCGGTGATTAACCAGACCATGGCCCGGCGGTACTGGCCCGATGACGATGTTCTGGGCCGGCAGATCCGCATGCCGCAAGTGAAGAACGAGCCTTTTCGTCTTGTGGCTCCGGGAAGCGACCAGTGGTTCCAGATCGTTGGAGTCGTCGCGGACGCAAGAAATGATGGCCTGGCAAATACCGTGCGATCCGCCGTCTATGTGCCTTACACGATATGGTTGGGAGTCTATTCGCACATCTTGGTGCACAGCCCGGGCAGCCCCGCTTCCATATTTCGCTCTGTTCGTGCACAAGTGCGATCGGTGGATCCCGATCAGCAAGTCGAGGGACAGAGCTTCAGCCTGGAAGAGTTGCTCGCCCGGATGCCGGAGTGGCAGCAGGGACATCTCGCATCCATGCTCCTTGGCGCTTTTGCGTTCGTGGCGCTGGTGCTGGCGCTCGTCGGGCTCTACAGCGTGGTGTCCTACAGCGTTGTCCAAAGGACGGGCGAATTTGGGATTCGCATGGCGCTTGGTGCGCAGCGGGGAGACGTGCTGTGGCTGGTCTTCTCATCCACCGCGTTCAGCGTGGGCAGCGGCCTTGCAGCGGGGATTTTTCTCAGCCTGTCACTGACAAAGATTCTCGCTCAGTGGACAGAAGGAAGTTCGCGTGACCCTCTCCTGCTTCTATTCGTTGCTCTCCTCTTGGTTGGCGCGTCCACGTTAGCTTGCCTCCTGCCCGCTCGCCGCGCCTCGTCGATCGACCCGGCGAAGGCCCTACGCTGTGAATGAACCCGCTTACTGTTGTAATGTAATGAGTCTCGCAAATGCCAACGACTCCACTCGATATCGAAAACGAATTCCGCGCGATTCTCGCTCCTGATTCCGTTCACGCGGCTACCGCGCCCGATGCAGTTTGCGGCGCGCAACCGCGGCTTGTTCTCGAACCCCTCAATGAACAACAACTTGCCGCTGTTCTTCGACTCGCAAATGACGCGAATCTCGCCGTCATTCCTCGCAGCGGCGGCACAAAACTTTCCTGGGGCAATCCACCCGATCGCGCCGACGTTATTCTTTCCACCGCACGCCTCGACAAAATCATCGAGCACGCCTGGGCCGACCTCACCGTCAGCGTCGAAGCCGGCTGCACCATCCACAAATTGCGATCCACGCTGGCTCAGCACGGTCAACGCCTGGCCATCGATCCTCTCTGGCCCGAGCAAGCCACTATCGGCGGCGTGCTCTCGACGAATGACAGCGGCTCGCTGCGTCTTCGCTTCGGCGCGCTCCGCGACTTAATCATCGGCGTTACTCTCGCTCTTCCCGACGGCACTCTAGCCTCCAGCGGTGGCAAAGTCGTAAAAAATGTCGCCGGCTACGATCTGCCCAAACTCGTCACCGGTGCTCTTGGCACGCTAGCGGTCATCACTCGCGCCGTCTTCCGACTCCATCCGCTCCCGCGAAACGCGAAGACGTTTTCCATCTCGGGCTGCAATCTCGAAGAGATGCAACGACTCATACTTGCGGTGCAAGATTCCAAAGTGGCCCATACCGCACTCCAAGCGCGGATCGCGCACGATGCCAAGCCGGTCGTGGACATTCTCTTCGAAGGCACCGAAGCAGGCATCGCCGCACAGGAAACCCAATTGCGGGAACTCGTTCGTCCCGCAACTGCGGCCGAGGCTGCATCCACAGTTTGGAACGCCTCGCAAGAACTCTGGGACTCGGCGAAATCCGCGGCGGCTGCAGTCGCAAAAATCACGACGCTCCCGGCATTCATCGCGCACATCATCCAAACTGTGCAGCGTGCGGCAAGCTCTCGCAACGCGCTTTGGAAGTTAACGATGCAAGCCACCGGTATCGGCTGGCTGCGCCTGGAAGCCACGCCAGAAAATCTCCACGCTGCGCTTTCCGATCTTCGCTTCGACCTCGAACACGCGGGCGGCGCGCTCGCCGCGTTTCACCGTCCCGCGGATATGCAAAGCATCGACGCCTGGGGCACACCCGGCGACTCTCTTCCACTCATGCGCGCTGTAAAAAAACAATTCGACCCAAAGAACACGTTGAATCCCGGCCGCTTTGTGGGTGGCATTTGATGTCTGATTCTCCGACCACCGAGGCTCTGCCAAGCGCCTTTGACACGCACCATCCGCCGTCCAAACAAATCATCGAAAACTGTGTCCACTGCGGCTTTTGCCTGCCTGTCTGCCCCACCTATGTTCTCTGGAACGAAGAAATGGATTCGCCGCGCGGCCGTATCTACCTCATGAAACTCGCCAGCGAAGGCAACGCGACGATGAACTCGCAGTGGGTCAGCCACTTTGACTCCTGCCTCGGCTGCATGGCCTGCATGACCGCGTGCCCTTCTGGCGTCGACTACGGAAAATTAATTGAAGCCACGCGCGCGCAAATTGAACGCCATCATCCGCGCTCTTTCACGGAGAAACTTCATCGTCGCTTTTTGTTCGCAGTTTTCACTCGGCCAGACCGCCTGCGCCTGTTGCGCTGGCCGCTGCTGGCATACCAAAAGTCTGGTCTGCAATCGCTTGTTCGTGGCGTCGGTATCCTGAAGCTTTTTCCAAAGCGCTTGCAATCCATGGAATCGCTGATGCCCAAGCTGGGACCAAACGAGCGCGTCCCCGAAGTCACGCCAGCGCAAGGCACGCAACGCCGCCGCGTCGGCCTCCTTTTAGGCTGTGTCCAACGCGAGTTCTTTCCTGAAGTGAACGCAGCAACCGCTCGCGTCCTGGCCGCCGAAGGATGCGAAGTCGTGGCGCCGAAAGACCAACCCTGCTGCGGCGCGCTAATGGTTCATGCAGGAGAAGAAACAGGCGCCCTGGCGCTCGCCAGAAAAACAATCGACGCGTTCGAACGCGCCAACGTCGACACCATCGTCACCAATGCCGCAGGCTGCGGCTCCAACGTAAAGGAATACGGACACTTGCTTCGCGACGATCCCAACTACGCCGATCGCGCCAAGGCCTTTGCCGCAAAGTGCAAAGACATCACCGAAGTTCTCACCGAACTCCCGCCGCGCGCCCCAAGAAATCTTCTCCGCATGCGCGTAGCGTTCCACGATTCCTGCCATCTCCAACACGCGCAGGGTGTTCGCAGCCAGCCCCGCCAATTGCTCTCAAACATTCCCGGCCTCGAACTAACAGAAATCCCGGAAGCCGCCATCTGTTGCGGCTCCGCAGGCATCTACAATCTCGTTCAACCCGACGCCGCCAACGCGCTCGGCGATCGCAAAGCCCAACTCATCGCCCCTCTCAACGCCGAGGTGGTAGCCACCGGCAACCCCGGCTGCTTGCTCCAACTTCAATCCTCGCTAGCCCGCCAGGGCCACCCAGTTCCTGTAGTCCACACCATCCAACTGGTCGACGCATCAATCCGCGCCAAGCCGTTGTAGGGGCACGGCATGCCGTGCCCGTCTTGGGTCCTTGCAACACTCACAAAAATTCGAGCCGTGTTCTCGTTATGCCACCTTCTTCGTCCACGCCCCCAAAATGGCCCCCATCAAACAAAACCCAACAAGCGGATAAAACTCATTGATCGCAAACAACTGCATCGGCCGCATCTCATACATATACGTCGTAAACGTCACCGGCCCCACAAATCCAATCCACAAAAGTATCCCAAGCGCCGCCCCACGCGCCGCCGTGTTCGCACTCCGCCAAATGCATATCTGCGCCAAAACAAACGCAATCAACAGATTCAAAACAAACGTGATGATGTAAGGCAGAATTGGATTCAAGCCTTGCGCCTTGTCCGCCGTCATCTGCTCCAAAGCCATCCACGGTTTAGCAAACAGGGCCGCATACCACACCGCTCCGAGTATCCAATACGCCAGAGCCGATACAAATACCGCCACATAATTCGTCTTCATCGTTCACCTCTCATGCCGATCCCTATCTCAATAGCTCTCACCGATATCCGCGCACAAAAAAGTAAACTGTCATTCCCGCTCCCACCAAAATCACAAACGCACGAATCCACGACTGCGGCAATTTCTGTGCATAGTGCGCGCTGGAAAACCCTCCTATTAACGACCCCGCCGTCATCACCAGCGCCTGCGGCCAAAAGATCGCCCGCGTGATGATAAACGTTACCGCTGCCACTCCATTGATCACCCCGCCCAGCAACACTTTCAATTTGTTCATCGCATGAATGTCCGTCATGCCCATGGCAGCGAGCATCGCGAGATTCATGATGCCGATGCCTCCGCCGAAATATCCGCCGTATATAGCGACAAACAACTCAAAAATGGACGCGCCCGCAACCGCGGCATTGTTCGAATCGTGTGAGATCCCCGCCGAAATCCGTCCCGTGAGGTGCTTCCCAAACGCAAACAACAAAGTCGCCCCGAGCAGCAGCCACGGTAAAACTTTCAAGAACGTCTGTGCAGGCGTTTTAATCAAGAGAATCGCGCCAGCCAGTCCGCCAATCACGCTTGTAACGATTAGCGGAATCATCACGCGGCGCGGAATGCTCAGCTTCATGCGGTACGCGCCGCCGCTTGCGGTCGTTCCCACCCAAAGCGCCAGCGTGTTGGTAGCGTTAGCGGGCACAGGCGGCACGCCGGTAAACAGCAGCGCCGGAAACGCCACAAAGCTGCCGCCGCCAGCAACGGCGTTAATAGCCCCACCCATGGCCCCGGCAAAAAATAGAAATATGGCGTTGTGTAAGTTCAAGCCAACCTTTTATCACGATTGCCGCTCCCCACTCCAGCAGGAGATCCTTGCGTCCCTCTTCTGTTCCGTTAAGCCGCAAAGAGAACAGTGGCCCCTCCGCTGCGCATAAGTCACTTCTTGACAACACGCGCCGGGCCGTATATGAACGGTGCGATTTATCAACCTTCTGCCACTGGATACCTGGCTCGCACCCTTAGCGGGCCACAGGGGGTATTCAAGAGGAAGGAATCACAACTCAGGTAAAAGTGTGTCTTGCGGCCGCTGGGACGGGCGTTCTTGTGCGCCCGAACAACAGGTATCGTGCGGACCGCGCTTCAACAGGAGGAAGCATGGCCAGTCAGGCAAACGTAATCGGAGCGGGCGGAGCAGGAAGCGACAGTATTCCGAAGGTAATTCTCGCTTCCGCAGTCGGGACGATGATCGAGTGGTATGACTTTTATATCTTTGGCAGCCTCGCCGCCGTTCTCTCCCCTAAATTTTATCCGGCTGGCAACGACACGATCGCACTCATCGCGTATCTCTCGACGTTTGCCGTCGGCTTCCTCGTTCGCCCTTTTGGCGCACTCTTTTTCGGCCGCATCGGCGACCTCGTCGGCCGCAAATACGCGTTCATCGTCACGCTCACCATCATGGGCGGCGCAACAGCCCTTATCGGCTTCCTCCCCACGTTCGCAACTGCCGGATGGTTTGCGCCGATTGCTCTTCTCGTGATCCGCGTCTTGCAGGGGCTAGCTCTTGGCGGCGAATATGGCGGCGCAACGGTTTATGTCGCGGAACACGTCCCCGACGGGAAGCGCGGCTTCTACACCAGCTTCATTCAAATCACGGCGACTCTCGGCCTTTTCGTCTCGCTGATCGTCATTCTCGTCACGCAGCAGCTCCTGTCTCCAGACGACTTCAAGGCCTGGGGCTGGCGCATTCCGTTCCTCATCTCCATCGTTTTAGTCACCGTCTCCCTCTACATTCGTTTGAAAATGAAAGAATCTCCGATCTTCGCTCAAATCAAAAGCGCCGGAATGACATCCACGCAGCCGCTCACCGACGCCTTTGCAAAATGGGATAACCTCAAGCGCGTGCTAATTTCTCTCTTCGGCGCTACGGCCGGACAAGGCGTTATCTGGTACACCGGCCAGTTTTACGCGCTCTTCTATCTCCAGACCGTGCTCAAGGTAAACGGCAAAACCTCCAACATCATCGTGGCCATTGCGCTCCTCTGCGCCATGCCTTTCTTTACGCTCTTCGGTTATCTTTCCGATAAGTTCGGCCGTAAATGGATCATGATGCTGGCCTGTTTGCTCGCCGTCGTGACGTATATTCCGATCTACAAAGCCATGACCGTGGCAGCGGGAAACAATATCGTCACGGTGAAATCGGCGAAGAACAAAGTTACCGGCGCAATTGGCTTGACGCCTATGACCACCGACGCCAACGGAGCGCTAGTGGCAGCGAAGGAAGCGCCTAGTCCAAACGTCCCGTTGCTCGTGCTGCTGGTGTTTATCCAGGTGATTTACGTTTGCATGATCTACGGACCCATTGCGGCCTATCTCGTGGAGGCCTTTCCGGCCAAGATTCGCTACACGTCTCTCTCATTGCCCTACCATATAGGCAACGGCGTCTTTGGAGGCTTGGTGCCGCTCATCGGCCTATCTGTATGCGCGGCCACCGGCAACATCTATGCCGGTCTCTACTACCCCATGATCGTCGCCAGTATCACGCTCGTCTTGGGAAGCATCTTGCTCAAGGAAACTTACGGGCACAAGATTTGGGACGAAGTCGGCGGCATGAAGTAGCACGTCCAGCCATATACATAACCGCGAGACGCGCATTGACTCTCGCGCCCGCGTGGGAGCATCATTTTTGGCGGGCAAACTCGTTCTGCAGAGGAAATGAGTCTGCCTGAACCAAGCTGTCCTTCGTTGTAGCGTTACATCCGAAATCGAACATGCAAGGGGAGTTGTCGCCGTGGCCAAAGCTCGCCAGAAGACAAAAGCGAAGGCATCGAAGAGCAAAAGCAAACTTACGGAAGCACAGATTGCCGTCCACTGGAAAGAAGAAGAGTACTTCTACCCTTCCAAAAAATTTATCGCCCAGGCGAATCTCGTTGATCCTGCCTTCGTTAAAAAATTCAGCGAGAAACACTTCCCCGAATGCTTCGATATTTACGCCAAGCTCCTCGATTGGGACAAGCCTTGGCGCAAAACCCTCGACACCTCCAATCCCCCGTTCTGGAAATGGTTCGTGGGCGGAAAACTCAACGCCTGTTACAACTGCGTGGACCGCCATCTCGCCAAGCATAAAAACAAAGCTGCTCTGATTTTCGTCCCCGAACCGGAAAACGAATCTGCGACCGTTATCACCTATCAAGAACTCTACAAGCGCGTGAACGAAGTAGCTGCCATGCTGCGCGATTTTGCCGGACTCAAAACCGGCGACCGCGTCACCATCCACATGCCCATGATTCCCGAGCTGCCGATCACCATGCTCGCGTGCGCTCGCCTCGGCGTCGTCCACTCGGTAGTCTTTGGCGGCTTCAGCGGAGAAGCTTGCGGCCTGCGCGCCGCTGACTCCGGCAGCCGCGTCTTAATTTACGCGGATGGATACCACCGCAATGGCAAATGGGTCGATCACAAGCCCAGTGCCGATATCGCCGTCGCCACCGCGAAAAAAGAAGGACAGCACATCGACAAGGTTCTCTTCTGGCGGCGCTACGCGGGCCACTACCGCTCGGAATCCCCGATGATCATGGACCGCGACTACTTTGTGGATGAAGTTCTCAAGGATCACCGCGGCCAGATCGTCGAGCCCGTCTCGCAAGATGCGGAAGCGCCGCTGTTTCTCATGTACACCAGCGGCACCACCGGCAAACCCAAGGGCTGCCAGCACCGCACCGGGGGCTATCTCGCTTACGCGGCGGGGACTTCAAAGTATTATCAGGACATCCATCCCGAAGACGTGTACTGGTGCATGGCGGACATTGGCTGGATCACCGGCCACTCCTACATCGTATACGGCCCGCTGGCCCTCGCCGCCACAAGCGTACTCTATGAAGGCGTGCCACAATTCCCAGACGCCGCTCGTCCCTGGCGCATTGCCGAACGGCTCGACGTTAATATTTTCCACACCTCTCCCACCGCGATTCGCATGCTCCGCAAAGCCGGTGGCGACGAGCCGAAAAAATATAATTATCACTTCAAACACATGACCACCGTCGGCGAGCCGATCGAGCCCGAAGTCTGGCGTTGGTATTACGAAACGGTTGGCAAAGGCGAAGCAGTCATCGTCGACACTTGGTGGCAAACCGAAACGGGCGGCTTCCTCTGCAGTACGAAACCCGCGCTCGATCCCATGAAGCCTGGAAGCGCAGGCCCCGCGGTGTTGGGAATTTATCCTGTCATCTGGGATGAGAACGGCGAAGAGATCAAACCTGGGACCGGCAGAGCGGGAAATATCTGCATTCGCAATCCTTGGCCGGGAATCATGCAAACGATTTGGGGCAGCTCGGATCGCTTCGTCAATCAGTACTACAAAAAATATTGCAAGAATCCCAGGAGCAAAGACTGGCGCGATTGGCCTTACTACGCCGCTGACGGCGCCGTTCTCCCGGCCGATGGCTACTACCGCATCCTTGGCCGCGTCGATGACGTTATTAACGTCGCAGGCCACCGCCTCGGCACCAAAGAAGTCGAATCCGCCTGCCTCAGCATCACCGAAATTGCAGAAGCGGCGGTAGTTCCCGTCGTTGACGAAATCAAAGGCCGCGTACCTGAGGTGTACATTTCGTTGAAGCCGGGCGTTCCTTCGAACAAAGCCATCCAGGACAAAGTAGTCTCCACGATCGAAACAATCATCGGCAAAATCGCGCGGCCTAAGCGCATCCACATCGTTCCGGACATGCCTAAAACTCGCTCCGGCAAAATCATGCGCCGCGTGCTGGCGGCAATTTCCAATCACATGGACACCGGCGATATCACTACGCTAGCCAATCCGGACATCGTCGCGCAAATCCGCGAGCTGGTTCAGGGGCGTAACACCGGCCCTCTTCAAGAAGGCCCCGAAGACATAAAGTTGTTCGGAGAAGAAAAGTAGCCGTATCGCTCAAAGCTCTGTAGGGGCGGGGCTAGCCCCGCCCGATTCAACAATTGAAATGCTTACGAACGAACTCAAGGAGACCTGAATGCCACCAATCCCAAGAAGAGAATTCATCAAGAGCACAGCTACAACCGCAGTTGCGGCCAGTCTCCTTTCGGCAGGCGCGCTCGAGTTGCATGCCAATCCTCTAGGCCTCCCCATCGGCTGCCAAACCTGGCCAGTAAGAGAAGGCATCGCCAAGGATTTCCCCGGCACAATTAAGGAACTCGTTTCTGCCGGCTTTCAAACGATCGAACTCTGCTCGCCAGTCGGCTATGAGGACTCCGGCTTCGGCGGCCTGGCCAAGTACAAAGGCTCCGAGCTAAAGAAAATGCTGAACGGCTGGGGAGTCACCTGCATCAGTTCGCACTTCGGCATGGAAGAGCTTCGAAAGGATCAAGCCGGGCGAATTGCATGGGCCCAAGATCTCGGCCTCCAACAAATGCTAGTCGCGAGCCTCGACGGGCCCAAAAACCCGACCATGGACGACGTGAAGCGAGCCGCCGACGAATATAACAAAATGGGCGAAAAGGCTGCGGCAGCTGGAATCCGCCAGGGACTTCACAACGAGAACTTTGAGACGTCCATGGTTGACGGCAAGCGGACCTACGATGTGTTGATCGGTCTTCTCAATCCCAAATTCGTCAATTTCCAGTTCCAGGTTTCGACTATCAGCGAAGGATTCGACGCTGCTGAATATTTCATGAAATATCCCGGCCGCTTTTTCTCCATGCACGTCCAAGGCTGGTCGGCGACCACGAAGAAAATCGTCCCCGTGGGACAAGGCACTCTCGACTGGAAGAAAATCTTCACAGCTGCCAAAACAGGCGGCTTAAAGAACTATTTCGTAGAAATGAACTTGGATCTGATGAGAGCCAGCGTGCCCTACCTGCGCAATCTTCAGGTGTAGCGCGAGAGTTCGCTGACTTGCTAGAAAGCCTCGCCGACCCCCAGGCCAAACGTGTGACCATAGAGGCCCTGGGCGATGTCGGCACGAAGATTCACGTGATACTTTTTGCTTAATTCGAAGCGCAGACCGCCGCCACCGCTAGGCAGGAAGTGGCTGTTCTCCCCTTGCTGCGCCACTTGATTCCCGCCAGGAATAACGCCTCCGAGGCCGCCGAATACCACCAGGCCGAACCTCCACGGCAAGACCAACCGATATTCCGCTTGAGTCGCCATGCTGTAGCGAGTGAAATAGTGCCCCGCCGTATAGCCTCGCAATTCGTTGCTGGTGCCGTATATGCAGTTGCCATAGAAAGGAGGATTTCCGGCAGTGCCGCAGAAATAGGCGTCATAGGCCAGGACTTGGTTCTTGCTCAAACTCCAATATTTGTCGAACTGAGTTCGGTAGGATTGGAAAGAATACTTGCTACCCAAATCCTGGGAAAAGAAATCTGCTGTAAAAGTGAACTGTGTTCCGCTCAGCGGATAGAAGTGATTGGGGCGGGTATCCCGCGTGAGCTTCGCGCCGATGGACCTGAGGGTCGTGTGGAGGCCGACCTCCGGAGGGATCGGAAAGTTGACGTCATCATTTGGGCGGACCGTAATAAATGAATTGCCTGAGATGAATCGTGGGCCAGCGAAAAATTTCCAGAAAAGGCGGCGGAGGAATTCACCGAAGAATGCTTCGCCCGTTTGTTCGAGAGGTAGCTTAACGCCGGGAGCAATCTCATCGGCGTATATGTTGTAATTCACATTTCCGTGGACGTAGCCAGAGGTGACCTCATAGGTATTCTCTTTGAAGAAGAACTGTCCGCCCACGACGAATCCACGGCTGCCGTTGTTCGTGATGAGGCCTGCTCCACCGATTGTGGAAGGCGGAGAAACCTTGTCGTTCTTGTTCAAGGGAAAGATATAGCCAAGTATGGGGGTAATTCCTGTTCCGATGGCTGGACTGGAAAGGGGAAGTGGCGCGACCACAATTCCATCGGGTATGGAGAACTTCTTCTTTTTTTTGGGCGGCGGCTCTGTCTGGGCTGGCGTGGTTGTTTGCGGGGACTGGTCAACCGCCTGCGGTGGAACGGGTTTGACCTCTTGATCCGATTGATCCGCAATTGCTGCAGGGAGTTCTATTTTTTCTGGCCCCTGAGCCGATGCCGGGGCAGTTAAGGAAACCTCTAAGCCACAGATTAGACAGACGTTAATTAGGGCTACAATCCAAACCTTCGAAGTGAGACAGCCCCCACGTAACCCCGATTGGCCAATCCCTTTTCGCATATGGGTGGGCTTACCCTAGCAGAGGACAAAATCCTAGATACTGGTAAGATTGACAGGTACCCTCCTCAGTCAAGCTCGCACCAAAATGCAGGACTTTTTCGCAAATTCGCCGTATGAAGCGCCCTTATGCTGATCTTGGCCGCAGGGAAATGCCTTTATCAGCAGAGTGCGGCGATGGCGGGGACTAATTTCTGGCAACTCCTGACCGAACAAATTGGAGTTCAATCGCGGCCTCTCGTTCTGAGGCGGTAGGAACCTGTTATGCAATTCGCAACAAACGTTTCATCCGGCGGGCGACAATAACAATCCCGCTAGTCTAGGCTAGAAACCATGAGCCCCGACCGCCGTGGTTTCAGGTTTACGTTTAATGCTAGCGCCGAAGTCGCCCCGGAGGGCTCACCGAGCGCCACTGTCTCCGTTCGAGCCACCGAAATCAGCCTTTACGGTTGTTACCTTGAGTCTCCCGCGCCCTTCGCCGAACTATCGCCCGTCTTCGTGAAAATTTTCTATGCAGATGAATATTTCGAGGCCAAGGGTACAGTGATCTACGTGAAACCAGCCGCAGGTATGGGCTTGGAGTTTCGCGATCTTAAACCTCACTGCCGGGTCGTTTTGCAGAAGTGGATCCTCGCCGCGCTGCGCAAACAATCGAAACCAGAGTAGTATTCCGTCAAATCACTGCGGTGATGGAGTTCACATTCTGGTTGCACGATTTCGAAAACGGACCGTTCGTAAACAAATCGGACGCATCGCGATTCGTTTACCCCTCAACGCGAATATGCGAGAAGGAACTGAATAGTCCAAACACGTTTAAGAGCCACAACACCACAACGATCACCACGACCGCGTTTAAAATGGACTTAATCGTCCCCTGCATCGGTATGAAGCGGTTGATAAGCCAAAGCAAAACTCCCACAACGATCAAAACCGTCACCACAGTTAGTAATGGCATTAGTCACCGACCTCCTTGCTAAACGGATTTACCGTTCATTCTCAACGGCCGGAAACGGTGTTCGAGGAGAGCGGAGTGCACGCGGCACCCGGCAGTACCACATTTCCTCCAACGGAACGAAAGGAAAGTTTCTTTGCACCGCGGGTAAGAGCGGTCACCATTGTCAGAGTCGTTTACTGGCATCGTTTCGACTCATGTCACGAAAGAGTGGGGCGCAATCACACTAGCTGTTATGTGTCCTTGCGCCCCGTACTTCTCCTCGACGTTCAAGCGCTATTCCTAATCCTCCCGAATTCTCCCCAGCTTATGACCTTCTGAGTGAATCAGCGCCTGCACCGCCACTGGCCCGCTTGGTTTAAGCATCATGAGCGACGTCACGATCGTATGAATCGCTCGCCCATGATCGCTCAACACAAAACTCACCGTGATGATAGTGCCGGGGCTGTTAATCGTAAACGTCCCCGTACAATCGGAATACACCTTGTACGTCCCAGTCTCGTCTATATGGAACCCGGTTACCGGATCGGAAGGAGCAGTCGGAGGCGTCGGCAAATTGTTGTAACCCGACAACACATAATCCACCTGAGACAAACCGCCTTTTCCATCAAAATGGGTCATGGCGATTCCATCGCGTTGTACCGCCTCAAGGACGCCCTGGGCATCTGTTGCCCAGATTGTCCCGGACACCGTAAACGCATAGTCGCCCTTCAGCGTCGCATCGCTGCATCCATCATTGTCACTACTCTGGGCTTTCGCCCCTGCACTCAGAAATCCCACCAGAATCAGTCCTGCAACCATCGCCTTCCATACAAAACCTTTCATAGCCAGCCTCCATTTTCTTTGCCGCCGGTCGTGCCGCGGGTAACCGCCATATTCAACACAGCGCGGTTCTTCCACAATGGAGCCCTCCTGAAGCTTTCCTGTACTTTCCCTGAAGGCCGAAACGTTTCCCTTTCTTCGAGTTACATCGATTCCCCCGCCGTTCCTCTTCACCTGCACAGGGGCAAAACCCCGCAATCATCCCTTTGTCTCCGCCCAGCGAACACGTAGAATGAGGTTGCGTGCCAGCGTGTGGCCCACATGCCTCACGAAACCTTACGATTTGAAGACTTCGAGCTCGACCATGGCTCCTTCGAGTTACGCCGTGCTGGCCGTCTCGTCAAACTTGAACGAATTCCCCTCCAGTTGCTCTTCCTGCTTGCCGAGAACCGCGACCGCCTCGTCACACGCGAGGAAATCCTCCAGGCCATCTGGGGTAAAGATGTCTTCGTTGACGCCGACAGCAGCATCAACACCGCTGTCCGCAAAGCCCGCCAGGCCCTCAAAGACGATCCCGAAGATTCTCGCTTCCTCCGCACTATTCCCGGAAAAGGCTATCGCTTCACTGCCCTAGTCAGCTCGTCAGCCCCTTCTTCCCCGGTGTCCGATCTTCAAATCGGCCAGCCCTCACGAAAGCGCCTACCGAAGTGGCCCGTCCTGGCTGCCCTCGTTCTCGTCGCATTAGCAACCGCCGGACTCATTCTTCGTTCCCGTCTGACTAAGCCACCCAGAACCATCCCGAAAAAAGCCATGCTCGTCGTTCTACCTTTCTTGAATCTCAGCGCTGATCAACGCGAGGACTATTTCGCCGACGGCATGACCGAAGAGATGATCACCCAGCTCGGAAGCCTCGATCCGCAACACCTCGGGGTGATTGCGCGCACCTCTTCCATGCAATACAAAGGTGCCAAAAAAGGAGCAGCTCAGGTGGCTCGCGAACTTGGTGTGGATTACCTGCTCGAAGGAAGCGTGCGTCGCTCAAACCAGCGCATCCGCGTCACCGCTCAACTCATCCAGGCCAGCGATCAAACCCATCTCTGGGCCGCTGATTTCGATCGCGATCTCAGCGAGGTCTTGAAACTCCAGAGCGAACTCGCCCTCGCCATCTCGAACAAAATCGAATTGACCCTTTCTCCTTCTATCCGCGCGCGTCTCGCGGAAGTCCCTTCCCTCAACGCTGCTGCCCACGAAGCTTACCTTCAAGGTCTTCATGACTGGGATCTCCGCACCAAACCCGCCGTCGAACGCGCCATCGCGGAGTTCCTACACGCCATCGCTCTCGATCCTGATTACGCTCCCGCACACGCCGCGCTCGCACGCGCCTACAGTCTGGCTCCCGTCGTCGGTGCCATGAATCCATGCCCAAAGCACGCGAGGCTGCTCTGCGAGCCATCAGTCTGGACCCCTCTCTCGCTGCCGGGCATTCCACTCTCGGTTTTGTCTTGGCTCACTACGATTTTGACTGGCCCGCTGCCGAAGTCGAATATCTACGCGCTCTCGATTTGAATCCGAACGACGCCTACGCCCACTTATTCTATTCCAACAGCTACCTCTCTCCGCTCGGCCGCCACGCGGAAGCCATTGACGAGATGCAGAAGGCCGTCGCCATCGATCCCTTCTCCGCTCCCGTGCAATCCTTCCTCGGCCGCACATACATCTGGGCGCGCCAATACGACAAGGCCCAGTCGCAATTCCGCAAATGCGCGGAGATGTTCCCCGGATTCGCTATCGATCATGAACGCCTGGCCCAACTTCTTGCCTTCATGGGGAAATTTGAGGACGCCATCGACGAAGACACAAGAGCACGATTGCTAGCTGGCGAAGAGGAACACTCTGCCCTGCAAAAGGAAGAAGCGCTCCGCCACGCCTTGGCCGCCGGCGGCTCTCAAGCTTACTGGAAGCAACTCCTTGAATTTACACAACTCCCCGACAATCCACCCGAAGCCTACAACTCGCCATTTGGCACTGCGATTCTCTATGTCCAGCTTGGAGACAAGTCGAGTGCTCTCGATGCGCTCGAAAAGGCTTATCATGAGCGATCACTCTCAATGACAGAGCTCGCCATCGAACCATCTTTTGATCCTCTCCGCGCCGACCCGCGATTCCAGACATTGCTACGCCGCGTAGGTCTTGAAAAGACAATCGGGAAATATTGATTTATCCACTGCGTCCTTGTGCTGGGCCGCCAAATCTACACTCTAATCTTTCGGGTTATTTCGCGTCTTGTTCTTGGATGCACACTTGCCTGCCTGCATTGACGAAAGCGACCGGACAGGACGTCGGAGCAAAGGACTGACCTCGTAGCACCCAGAATGGTTGACTAGAACTCCTGGATCGTCGGCCAACCGGAAGTAATCCGTCTCATCCGTCAGTCCTTGCACTGGCTACAAGAGGGTAGGATTGCCCTCATCCTTGGTGTTCCAGTTAGCACACATTGGCCTGGTACTAGAGTTCTTCAAAATTAGGACTTTTGGGGGATTCCAGAACCCCTCGAATTCTTTCATCCTACCTAGTGCAGCAGGGGCGGGCGACTCATTTGCCGCAGCTTATGAGCAATCCACAAAACCGTTACGAAGTCTTCGAGACCCTTGGCACAGGCGCCACCAGCCGTGTCGATAAAGCTTGCGATACGCTCATTGGACGCACCGTCGCGCTAAAAACCTTGCTTCGAGGTTTCGGCTCCCGCGACCTCCAGCAGCAATTCCTGCGCGAAGCGCAAATCATCGGCGGCCTCTCGCATCCCCACATCGTGGCCCTCTATGACGTCGGCACCAATCAGGACGGCGCCCCATATTTCGTCATGGAATATGTTGAGGGGAAAACTCTGGAAGCTCTTTTCGACGACGGGCCTCTCCCACTCTACCGAGCCGCCGCTTGGGCGGGCGATCTCGCCTCGGCACTAGGTCAAGCGCACCGCGCCAATGTCATCCACGGGGACGTGAAACCCGCCAATATTCTCGTCACTTCCGAAAATCAGGTAAAGCTGGGCGACTTTGGCGTGGCCCGCTTTTCCACGCAAGCATCGGGCAGCGGAAATCTCATGGGCACGCCGGCATATCTCTCGCCGGAACAGATTCGCGGAAGTTCGCAGGACAGCCGCTCCGACCTGTTTTCATTGGGGATCGTTCTTTACCAGATGTCGACCGGCTTTCGGCCGTTTGATGGCGATTCCGTCGAAGCTGTGTGCGCGCAAATCGTCTCGAGCACACCACCGCCGCCGTCAAGTTACAATCCAACGTTTCCGCCTGCGTTTGACTTGGTTGTGATGCGTTGCTTGTCGAAAAATCCTGAAGAGCGATTCCCAAGCGCCGAAGCAATGGCCGCTGCCGTCTATCCCTTCGCACGAAATAAGCAGGCCGCACCTTCAAAGGCCCACCCTGACGCAACCCAACGAATCAAGCTCTCCTGGTGGAACAAGTCCTTTAAGCAAAGAGATAAATGGGCACTCGCCGCCGCTCTGCTCGTTCTCGTTTCCGTCGCAGTGACTTTCCCGGCCATCCGCAAGCGCTCGATCCCCAGCCTAACCGCTGCTGCGGCTACGGTGGACAATCCTTCTTCTGTCACGCCGGACCGAAGCACTGTAGATTCAGCACTATCAACTTCAGCGATCACTATCGCCTCGCCTGAAGTCTCGGAAGCGCCGCAAACAGACTCTTCGTCGCTCTCAACAAAACCCGAATCGCCTGTTCCAAGCATAACCGCTCTGCACAGCCCAAAGTCTCCGGCACAGGCTAAATCCTCTGTGGCTCAGCAACACGCTTCCGCTTTGAAGACCGGACCGGAGCGCGACGCATCGCACGCACAGCCTTCCAGCACCGTCCCTCCCACGGCCGCCCAGCCCTCCCTTCCCAAACCCCTCGCTTCCCTTCGCGTGGAGATCGTCTCTGCCATCGCCGAGGAGACCCTAGCTGTGTATGCCGGCCAGGACGTCCTGGTGTCCACGCGGCTAGACTCCGCGCATCTGGGCGAAGCTCTCGAGTTCGACTGCCCGCTCTCGGCAGGCACCCATCCTCTCCGCGTCGTCCTCTATCACGCCGACGACAGCCTGCACCTGCAAAAAGAAGGGTTTGCGGAGATCGTCTCCGATGGTTCGAACACTCTCGACATTCGCGTGAATCGCCGTTCCAAACTTCTCATTCGCAAGGAAGCCGCGCTGGAAGTCACCTGGCCAAAGGCGTCTTCAGCATCGGCAGAGCACACCCCTCCCGTGATGGCTGTCTCCACTTCGTCTAATTAATTTCAGATTGTGATTTTTTAAAGACTGCTCGACCTTAGATAATTAGCGCCCCGTCCCGCAAAGGCTGCGCGTTTGTACAAGGACATCTGCGTCGAACTGCGCGGACTGCCATCCTTTTGTAGAACAAACCTGCTCTGCAGTAAGTCCCAGCGCTCCGCGAAGGTCCGCGCCGGCAACGTTTGCGCCGGTAATTTCTGTCCCGCGAAAAATAGCTCCGTTGAAAAAAGCCCCGCGAAGATCCGCGTTTCGGAGATCCGCGTCCATCAAAATCGTTCCCTTAAACTGAGCGCCCGTCGCGTTTGCTTCAATCAATTTTGCTGAGGAAAAATCCGTTTGCTCCAGCGTCGCGAACGACAAAATGGCGTGTTCCATTTTCGTGTCTCGCATGTCCGCGCGTGACAAATCGGTGCGCAGCAATTGAGCGTTGCGCAAATTTACTGCGTAGAGCGAAGCGCCGGCGAGCCGGGCGTTCGAAAGCAAAGCGTTCTCGAGCGTGGCGAAGGACATGTCCGCGCCGCGCAAATCGGCTCCTGTAAAATTCACGCGAGTCGCGTCCGCGGAGACCATCACCGTTTTCGAGGCCAGAACGCGGTCAAGAACGGCATCCTTCAAAATAGCTTCGCGCAAATTTGCTCCTCTCATGTCGGCTTCGGAAAGGTAAGCGCCCTCCAAATTTGCTCGCCAGAGTTTTGCGTTCACCAAATAAGCTTTGTACGCGCGCGCGAAGCGCAAATTCATTTCGTTCAGTTTCGCTCCAGGGACAGCCGCGAGCGCTTCTTCGCTCCAATTACCGTGCGGCGGCGGTCCGGAGAGCGTTGCTTCCGTCAACTCCGCATACGGCCGGTAGCCGATCGATTGCATTGCTTCCGAAGCCCATCTCAGTAAACTGGCCTGCGAGTGTTGCGTCGCAATGTTGCTGTCGGAAGGCAAGCCGCGATTCACTCCCAGCGAGAAAATCAGCAGTGTGCAGCCGGTCAAAAGAGCGATTCGCGCGGTTGCGAAACTCAGCCGCAGCAAATTCTTCGACTTCTGCCGCAATAAATCACCGGGCTGCAGCACTCGCGCGACGATTGTCGGAACACACGTTGCCGCCGCTACGGAAAGTGTCAGGAGAAATGCATGAAGAAGTGTCCCACGAAAATCCTGTCGTACGAGATATCGCAGCCAAAACAAAAACAGTGTCGCCGGAACAACCCAGTAAGCCAGCACGGTGGCTACGATCGTCTCCAACACCCAAAAGGGTGAACGCCCTTCCCGCATCCAACGGAAATGGCGTCGTACCAAACCCATCAAATACCAGGGTCCGTCTTTTTCCAGCGTTTGCCCGTCCTTGAAAACCGCAGGCAATCCCGACATGCTTCCCCATAAACGCAACAGCAAAAAATGAAACCGCAAATATAAGATAAAAAGCACGAGCGGCGCGCCCAAATAAAAACTCGTCATGGACAGAATTTTCGGGAAGCGCGGTATGGGAATCGCGGAAGCATCGACAACAAGGCGCACATCGGTCGTCAAGCCGATCAGGGCAATACATGCAAGACTCGCGCCCAAAATTAAAAAATAAAACCACCGCGCGACTTTTGAAGCATCCGAAATAGCTTTTGTGCTGTCGAAGGCCGCAATGGTTTCCGGCAGAATCGCATCGAAAAGATTCGTTCCGCCGAGACGCCCGACCCACACGCCTTCGGCACCATAAAGATTCGCGCCCATCAAATTGGCGCCCCTTAGTTCAGTTCCGAGTAAGTTACTCTCTCGTAAATCAGCCTGAACCAAACTGGCTCCTCGCAAATTCGCCATCGAAAGGTCCGCGCCAATTAAACTTGCTCGCTGAATAAAAGCACCTTCGAGGTTAACTCCCGTCAAGTCAGAGTGAGAAAGATTAACGCCGCACAAATCCGCTTTGACACCGGACTCTCCGCCCGTTTCCACCCAGATTTTGTGCTGATCGAGAATTTCCGCCAGATCCAGAAGAGAGATCGACCCAGTGGCTTCTTCCGCAGAAGGCTGATTAGAAAGTTGATTCTGCTTATCCTGAATATCCGCAAGCATCGTGAAACTTTCCCCCACTCGACGTTTTTCACTCGAGACGATTTTCACTCGAGACGATGGCGGCCATTTATCCGTTCCTGGCGCCTACACTACGGCCCACAGTAGCCGGGTGTGGCCGGTCCGCATCGCCGGTTTGCTTGGGCTGGGTTGCTGCCGGGCGAAACCCATCATCGCCTATAAAGGAGAGGAAAATCGCCTGCCCGGAAGTACAGGACGCGCAGAGGTAACTGTGCTGCTGTGGAAAAGCGAGCGGCGAATGGTGGTGAACCGTGAGTAGTGAATAGTGAGCAGTGAATAGTAAGAAGCTGTTGCGACCTCATTCTTAACTGACCAGGAAGAGTGCCGCCGGTTAGGAGACGTCCCGTTTGTCCCCTTCGTTAAGGCCGACACCCAGGTAGAAAAGCGCTACCTGGGGCACCCGCCGAAATAAAATGCTCTCTACGCAGGCGGGCTGCGTCGCAATTCGAGATAGGTGGAGACCAGCCCCCAAATGTAGAGCGCAAGAAGAGCCAGCAGGCAGAACGTGCCGAGCCGCACGTAACGATCGACCATTTGAAGGACGGTCCAGCCGTACATTTCGGTGAGCAGGCTGGGATCGGAGAGGTTCACGCCTTCGATTTCGCCAAACGGAAGATCTTCGAGCGGCCCGCGCCACAGCAGAAAAACGTGCATGAAGCTGAGCGCGCCGATGGCCAGCAATCCCCAGCGCAGACCCCAACTCTTATACAGGCGGCTTTCGCGCGGTGCGTAAAACGTCGCCATCAGCAGGGTGGCCAGCACCAGGGCGCCGCCATCGCCAAAGAAAACGATCATTGCTTCCGCAGGCGAAGACAACGCGACCAGTTGCAGGACGAGCAGCCCAGCCGCGGCGAGAAGCCATCCCGGACGCTCCATCTTCCACGCCACAAATCCGGCAAAGCCAATGACGACCGTTACCAGCAGAACGATCAACCAGGAGCGTTCCTGGCCGTGCGGGGTAACCCAGGGCAGCGGCACCGCCCAGCGGCCGGTGAGCCACGCAGTGATGGCGTGCCCGCTCTCGTGCAGCACCATGGCGAGCATGGCTGCAGCCATGCGTAGAGGCGTGCCGGCAACCAGACGCGCCAGTAGCAGGGCCAACGGAAGCGCGAGGAGCCGGTACTTCAACTCGTTCCGAGCATAAGTGCGGACATTGCTTAGGTCATCGCTTCCGCGATGGGCGTCGTTGGCAGCGGTAGCAGGCTCGGCCAGTGCGGGAGGAGCGGACACGGCGACCGCGGGGTCCGGATTAAGCTGGTTCGCGGCATTTTCCAGCGGCGCATGGTAACGCGAGAAAACGATTCCGCACTTCAGACACTCGGTGGTCTGCAATGGATGATCGAATTGGCATTTGGGGCAGCGCATCTTGAGTGGCCTAATTCCATTGTAAGAGGGCACCTCGGCGCAGCTAGCGGCTTCGACGGCGTGCTGCCGAAACAGGTATTGGCGTTCAGGAAAGACTTTGCAGCCGTTAGATGGCTGTCTCCATTCATCCGCTTCGGTCTTGCTAGTTTCACGCGTAAAGCATCCAATTTCTGGCATACTTGGGTCGAGACACATATGTCTTTTTCACCCGATATCATCGTGACCGGGGAGGACACTCCGCGAATTTTGCTGGCGGCGGAGGCGAAACTTTCGCGTCCGATCAGCAAAGAGGATGAGACTCGGCTGAAAACGTACATGCTGCAAATGCGGTGCCCTATCGGCCTCCTCATCACTCCGGATGTCGTCGAGGTGTTTCGCGACACCTATACGGCGCATTCCGAAATTTCCGTAGTGCGCGTCGCCTCTTTCCCTTCTCCGAACTCTTGGCAAAATTTCAAGTCATCTCATCAGGGCGAGCCGCGCCCCGAATTGCGATTTGAGCAAGCCGTGAAATCTTGGCTCGAAGAACTCGCCTCTATACCTTCCATTTTCCTAAGTCAGTCGCCCAAAGAGACTAGAGAAGCGTTGAGCGACTACGTTCTTCCCGCTCTAACTCAAGGTGTCGTTCGGTCCACGGGCCCCCGCGAATCGCTGACATCTCGCTAAAATGCGCCACGTTTTTGTCGAAACGAACTGGGTCGTGGCATATGCCGCACCGGCACACCATAAAATCCCAGCTGCGCTGGAACTCCTCAGCCGCGCTGCTTCCGAAGATCTGAAGCTCTATCTGCCCGTCATCTGCCTTTCCGAAGCGAGACGGCCGATTCTCGAACATTTCCGGTCGCGCAACGAGGCTGATCGTGTTCGCCAATTCCTACTTTGGGCCAGGGACAACAAGTTTGTGGATCCGAAGGACGAGGAAGCCACGAGGCGTGCGCTCGACCAGATGGAAGGAAGAGTTAAAGATGACCTCGAAATGCTCGACGTAGCCCTCGAAAGCCTCAAGGCCGCCAAGGGCGTGGAGACCTTTAACCTAAGCCAGCCTATGTTGGAGTGCTGTGCCGGCCTCTCGCAGGCAAAGTTGGAGCTTCAGCCATTTGATCAGGCAATTCTCGCAGCGATTCTCGTCCGCGCCGAAGAGCTCCACGCCGAGGGAATCGATCAGATGGATTTTTGTGAACTGGACTCGCACCTTCAGCCCTGGGATGGGGATAACAGGCCGAAGAAATCCTTGACCGAACTCTACGATAAAGCGCGAATCTGGGTTTATGGAGACTTCCTCCTCGAATCGCCAGAAAAACCACCAGGCTGGCCGCCTGCCTGAGTCCCGCGGCAGTTTTTGAAAAAGGTGAAACCATGAGCAGGGCTACTTACCCGTTAAAGCTTCCCCATTCCGTGAAAAAGGCCGCCCAGCGCCTCGCCAAAGAAGATGGCGTCTCCTTGAACCAATGGATCGCCGTGGCCGTTGCCGAAAAGGTGGGTGTCGTGGAAACTGCGGCCGCATTCTTCAAAAAGCGCGCTGGGAACGCCAAGGGCGACCGCCTGCTCAAATTCCTCCGACAGGTGCCCAACACGCCGCCCGAAGCGGAAGACAGGATCACTTAGCTGTCGTGTACCCATGGCGCGCTTTAGCGTCGCCTCCCTTTAGGTAAGGCAAGCGTCAGGCCTCCGCACGAAAGTCAAAATCCACACCCTGAAAAACCGCAGGGTGCGCCACCCGCCGAGCGCCACCAGCGTACCGACCAAAGCAGGAAGCGGCAGAATGAACACCAGTAGAACGCCACATAGAAACTGCGCATTGAAACAACGCGATCCCTGAGGAGGATGACCGCACGATGTTGACACGACGATGCATACAATAATCAGAAAATCTGGCGCAAGGAGCAAAAGACCGGCAATCCGTTTCTTGGGTGCCATCTTTGGCCAAGCTAGACAGGCGAGAAAAACGACCCCAAAGAACACCAGAACAACTACACGAAGCAAAAACAACCAGATGCCGTGCATTCCGGCACAATACGCATCCCACTCCCAAGGAACAAGAATTGTCCCAGTATTCCATAGTCCGTTTGAAAAACTTCCGGACGAATCAAAACCCCCAGACGCAACGCCGGCGTCTGGGGCGCCCGCCACCCGCCCTAACTGATACTCTAATTGCCAATATGCCAAAGCGTACCAAGAAGCTTCTCGTCTACCTAGACCAGAATTTCATCAGTGAGATGGCCAAAGCCGACGTCAACGTCAAGGTGAAACAGGAATGGAAAGATCTGTTCTCGCTCCTGAAGGAGGGATTTGTTGAAGAAAAACTAGTGGTGCCACAGTCTTGGTTTCACAATGTAGAAACCAGTTTCGCGCCAGTCCTCAAAGAGCGGATCGTCAGCTATCAGTGCTACCTCGGCCAAGTAGATCTGCACAGAGCGCCGCGCGTCAAGATTAACCAGACTGCTAGATTCCTACAGCGATTTCTCAGCAAAGGCGATCAAGACCCTCTCGAGACGGAGATTGCATTTCGCGACTCTCCAGACAGCCGCGTTCAGCAATTCAAAATAACGGTCAACTTGAACTTGTCGGAGTGGGGATTCGACGTTCAACGTGTCGAGACGGCGACGACGTTGGAAGCCATCCGAAGGGAGTGCATCGCCGAGAAGGAGAGGTACGAGCACCACCTCGCAAGAGAGTTCGATGCTCACCGCGAGGACTTTCTGAAGAATGCCTTGTACTACCAGCATCTCTGTGACGATCCCAGGCGGGACCTGATCGCGTTCAGCAATGCTCCCATCTTTCGGACCATCCCTGTCGTAAATATTTCCTCGAGGTTGTGGTCACGCCTTCTCACCACATTTTCGACACGCAAGATACAGAACGGTGACGCCACCGATATCGAAGTGCTGTCGACGTACCTTCCGTACATGGATGTGATCGGCACCGACACATTCATGGCAACGCAACTAGCCAGCCTGAAAATCGACACCGAGCATCAGGTCAAGGTATTCAGTGCGAAGACCTCGAGCCTCAGATCGTTCTGCGATTTCCTCCGCAGATATTTGGACAGCACGCAACCTGCGAACCGGCCGTCCATCTCGGCGTTCGTCCTGCCTAGTACAAGTGTGAAAGAGAATGCTCTTGCGTTGTTTCGTGAGCTCGCCGCCGCCGCACGGCAATTCGGCGAAGGCGAATACGCTGAAATCTACGGATTCGACGACGGCCAGATGCCGCGGTATGTATTGCGCAGTGGCGGGAACGTCGAAGTGCCGTTCTATGGACTGCAAGAGGTCAACCCCATCAAACTTGCGCCTGGACTCACGGCGGAGCAAATCCTCGCAATCTGCCGGGAACACTGCAAATCCGACTACTTTGTCTTGATCGAAGAGTACCGCCCTGTGAAAGAAACGTTCCTCGTCGGAGCAGAGATGAGCGCAAGCGCTGGTATGCAAATGGCTGAAGGCTGCCCAATCTACGCAAAGAAGGCATAAGAGACGACGGACGACGTTAGGCCGCCACTCCGATTTGAAACTCTATGCAGGGACTGTTATGTACACGCGGCACCCCAGCAACCATTCGTCTCGTTGGGAACAGGAGACAGAGGAACGTTTCCGAATCATTTTGCCTGAAACCGTGGCTGAGTGTTCCTCGTGCCGCCACAAGAGGCGGGAACCGCACAGGCTGAAGCCTGTGCCACCCGGCAGCACAAACCAAGTTAGGTCTACTTGCGAATGCAATCTTTCCGTCCCGTATCTGCGACGCTGGCAATGATCCATTGACCATCCGCACGGACAACGTTGAACAAGTCGGTGCCGCAGTGGTCCACCTTGCCGTCCACCAAAAACTCAAAAGGAGCCCATACCACCGCCAGATCGTTATCGATCCGCACCAGCGGATCATGGATTCGCTCCTGAATCTGCGTGGTGCCAGGTTTTCCTAGCCGGGTCGCAAAATCTTCAAAAGTCATCTGAGTCGGCTTGCCGTCCCTCATCAGCACCATCGTCCCGCCGCTTAGCAACGGTTTCTTAATCGCCGCAGCGTCGCGTTTCGCCATGCCATCAAACAACTCCGTTATAGGCGCCAGGACCGCCTGCTCCTCCGCGCTTTCGACCGAAGGAATATCGCGGTCGAGCCCCGAGCCGGTGCCCGAGCCGGTGGAAGTCCGAGCGGTTGCCGCCGGAAACGAAGAAATCAAAAAAACGGCAAAGGCTGTTGCAACCATAATGGAAAAAAACGAGAGCAGTGAACGGAAGATGATTTTCATGGGCACCGATTCTAACCTGCCTCATCCGCGATTCCAAAGTTTTCGAGGTGGGTGGAACAGCCTTAGCGGGCCCGGAGAGGTTTTGACTTTCCTTTTCTCGATCGGGTGGCCCATCCTTGCGGGTTTGGTTCATGCAAGGGTGGGGCTTTTCTACGCTCTCGACTCTCGGGGAATCCGGGGGCAGACGGGACGATTCCGAATCACAAAAAAGAGGGCGTGGGCAGTTAGCCCACGCCCCTCTTCCCTGCCTGCTCTTACTTGCAGCCGCTGCACGAGGCGCAGCAATCGGCCGACGCACAGCATGTCGTATGCGCCTTCGCCGTACCTGCCACACCGAGTGCGATTACTGCCATCAACAGCATCACTTTTAGCGTCTTCATAGTCTTCTCCTTTAGAAGTGGAAAGAGTTGTAGTCAGGCGGATGAAATCATCCGCGCGAGGCACTTCGAACATCGGTGGGTTTGCAGTTATTTCTAAATACGGAGGATGTGCACTCGGCTAAGAATATCCCGACCCGCGTGCCAGGGGACGGATTCGCCCGAGGCTGCGTCTCCAAATACGAAAGTCGCGGCCTCAAAGTCCACGAGTGCCAACACCGCAGCGAACAGGTGGTTCACCGCAGGCGGCGCCATGTTCTGCTTCTGGATCAGGGCAGTTTCGGTCGGGCAGCAAGACATCGCATGTTGCTCGTTCTTGCCGGATCGATTCGGACTGTGTCCGTGCTTGCAACAGGAATCCGCGGCATCGCTATCGCGCTCGGGGCAGTTTACCCCACTGGTCTCCCTGTGCTGGCCTTGCATCGGCGAGGCCATCGCAGGCTTCGCGCATCCCAACAAACATGCAAGCACCCCCAGCCACAACGAAAGCGCTGTCGCCGTCATCGATCGCAAGCCGAACGGTTTCATACAGACTGTAGGTTACCAGTCTTTCAGCGAAAAAGATTCCCGAGACCGGACACCGGTATACGAGCCTGGAGTACGGCACGAAAATTTAGGCGCGGCTGGATAAAAGGACAAAGGGAACTTCAGGACCGAGGTTTAGAAAGCGAACCGGGCACCTTGTACGTAAAAATACGTACGGCAAGATAATGATTTAGTTGTTGACAGCTACTATAGCTTTTCAGTAATATCGTCGCGTAGAAGAGTGCGCCCCGACCTTCGGTCGGGGCTTTTTTTGGTGTTTTCTTCAAGTTAGCAGCGTTCTCTTCCCCTCCTTGGTCGATAAGTCGAGAAAAAGCCGAAGCACAGACGGGCACGGCCCTTCGCGGCTCAGGGTAAACGTGCCGTGCCCCTACGGGTTGAGTTTGTCAAGGTGCCACATCGCGACGTTCTCTTCGATGTAGCGCGATGCATTGGCGAGTTCTTCGCCGCTTCGCAGGACGCGCTCGAAATAATTGCTTTGCCACACTTGCATCGCTCGATCGCCGGCCGTATCTCGCACGAATTTAGTTACGGCAGCCTTATAGTTGCGCACAATCGTGGGAATCGATCCTGGTACGGCCTTGCGAAAATCCTCGAAGCGCGCCTCATCTCGTAGGGGCACGGCACGCCGTGCCCGCTCTTCGATGGCCAGGATGCCATGAACGTGATTGGGCATTACGACGAAAATGTCGGCTTTGACACCGGGAAAGTGATTGGGAATACCGACCCAGCAGGCACGCACGATCTCGCCAATCGGACTGAGGTCCATGCGGCCGGATTCGACCCTGCCAAATAAGCAGTGTTTGAGGAACGCACAGATCGTCACGAAGTAAGCGCCCCGCTGAGAGTAGTCCATGTATTGCAGGCGGATGGATCTACGGGCGGGGAGATGAAGCGCTTCGCGCATCAAGTAGGATTATCATAAATATATATTTACTTCTAGGAGTAAACCAAAGACGGGCACGGCGTGCCGTGCCCCTACGAATGGACTAAAATATGAAACACAAAGTGCCGGATGGCGTTGAGGTGTGGAAGCAGTTTGAGGATTTGTTGATTCCGAAGCTGCGGCTTTCGATGAGCGAGCGGGCGTTGTATTCGCATCTGCTGCGCCATAGTCGGTTCGAGGGGAAGCTCCAGCTGCGGTTTTCAATTGGCTGGCTGGCGCGTGGCGTGGGAATCGGCGCGCAGGCAGCTCGCGGGGGAGTGCGGCGGCTCGCGGCCAAGGGCGCTTTGCGGCTAACCGAAAAAAGCAAACGAGGACACACCATTGAAGTGCGCTTGCCGGCGGAGGTGCGCGGATTGCGGGCTAGAAAAACCCCAAAGCGTGGGGCGAGGCGTTTACGTGGAGCGGTCAATCTGGAGGAAGCCGACTTTCTCGTCAACCGAGCGCTGCGGGAAGCGATCTACGCGCGCGAGGAAGGCTACTGTTTTTACTGCCTGCGCCGCGTTACATCGGTGACGCGGTGCCTCGATCACATCATTCCGCTCGCGCGTAGGGGATGGAATGGTTATCACAACCTGGTCACGTGCTGCTCGGAGTGCAATTCGCTGAAAGGCGAGCGGCGGGCAGAGGACTTTCTGCGGTGGCTATATCGCAACGGCAGGCTGGAGAGTGGCGAACTAAAAGAGCGGCTGCGGGCGCTGGAGAAGATGGCGGCGGGGAAGATTCGGCCCTCGCTCCTCCCGTAGGGGCACGGCACGCCGTGCCCGCTCTTCAATCGCAAGAGTGCCCCAGGTTCGTTTTTTGAATCCGGGTCTTGCAGTTGTCCCATACCTCGAGCGAAGGGTGAAAAAAATTGAGCCGGGGCACTCCGCTGAGGGGCCGAGGGACCCCGGCTTATCCTGCCCGCCTCCGCAGTGAGCGAGCAAGAAACTTGTGAGAAACCTTTGTGGCGGCGCGTGCACCCTGGCCACTCCGAAAGGAGCGGACCTGAAGGTCCGCCACGACACGAATACGTCGGCGCTACAAAGCGTCAGCGCGACGAAGTGTCACCGCCGAGGTGTCGCGTGGGCTACGAGAGACTAAGCCTTCGAGTCTTCGTCGCCGCGTAGGAATTCGTAGCGCTCGATTGCGGCGACTACGCCAATGGCGCCTTCGTCGCGGGGTTCGGTGCGCTGGACGCGGCCGAGGCAGCGCACGCGTACCGGACCAGCCAAAGTGATTTCGTTCGGCAAGGTCAGGAGAATTTCGACGGGCGAGCCTTCGCGGACGTCTTTGGAAAGAAAGAAGTAGACGCCACGAGAACTGACGTCGCGGGATTCGGTGCTTGTCTCGCCAACCGCGGCGCCCGTAGTCCATCGGACGGTGAGCGGCAGCCGCATTTGGAAGCGTTGCGTAGTGCGGCGTTCTGAACCGGTCAAGGAAGACCTCCTGATCGAAGTCAGAGTGTAGCCGGGAGCGGTCTAGGGAACAATAGGACTGCGGGTACAAAATCGATTCAATATTGGGAGGTACGCCTGTACTAGGACGTGTCGGAGATCGACTTTTGGGTCCAGGTTGTGGGGCGTGTTGCTGGGGCACTTGTATAGGCATGAATCGAAAGGAGTTGCGGCTGAATTGATTTGTAAGATAGTGAAAATAAAAGAGTTGAAGACTCGATTTTTGGCGCGTTTTGCTAGGTCCGAGTTGAGGATCGAAATGCTGGTTGAAGCTGTGGAAAGGTGTGGAAAAGGCGAAGGCCGCATCTCTTCGCGATAAAAAGAGATGCGGCCTCCGGAGGACTCTGGAGAGAGCCCCAGTTAGAAGTCAAACTTCAAAGCGAGTTGCAGAATGCGCGGATTGCCAATGGTGCTGGAAAAGATTCCGAACGAGGGCGTCCCGAATGCGGTGCCGGGGGCAGTGAAGTTCGGATGATTGAACACGTTGAAGGCCTCCGCACGGAACGTGAGACTGTATTTTTCCGTGAGAGAGAATTTTTTGCTGAGATACATGTCCCAGTTCTGCTGGAAGGGTCCACGGTAAATGTTCCTGCCGAGATCGCCGAAGAGCGCGCCGCCATCGCCGCTTATCGTGAAGGATTGATTGCCCGGGCCGCCTAAGGTGTTGAGGCCAGAGACGACCGTACCGGGCGCCAAGGATTGTGTGGGAGCCAAGACGCTGGAGTTAAATATGCTGGTGCTGGTGAAGTTCTCCGGGCGACCGCTGCTTACAAGGTTATTTATATTGCCAACAAGGTTTGGATATGTTGAGCCAGGTAATACTCCGAAGAGAGTACCGGTAGCGCCGCCGCAGACTGGGCAAGTGATTGAGGCCGGCAGACCGGATTGAAAGGTGGTGAGGCCACCGACGGACCAGTTGCCGAGCGGATAGCTCTTCCATCCGTTTTTAAAGCCGGGAATGGCGTATTCGTAGGCGACTACGATACGCTGCGGAACGTTGAAATCGGAGACCGCGCGTTGGCCGCGGAGGTCGAGTTGGTTGCTGTTGGCTGATCCAAGATCCTGGTCGGCACCACCGGATTCATTGTCGATGGATTTGGAAAAGGTATAAGAAGCCTGGAGGAAGAGGTTTCCAGTGCGACGATTGACGGTGAAGATGAGGGCGTTGTAACTGGAGTGGCCCAGATCCGTGACTTCATTGAGACCGCCGCCGGCATCGAAACCAAGTACGCCAGCGCGAGCTTCCACGTTGTTGACTGAGTTCGTGGTGATGATCGACTGCGGCACGCCGTTTTGGCCGCCGACAATGATCGGGTTGGCTGCGTTCGCCAATAGGGCCTGATTGCGCTGGAGGCTGTCTATGAGATGCACGCCTTCGGAGCCGATGTAGCCGACTTCGACGAAGAAATGCATGGGAAGTTCACGCTGTACGGTAACGTTCCAGTTGCCGACGTAAGGTGTGACCAGATTGCGATCGAACGGGTTGAGGGACAACAGGCCGCCATTGAATTCTGGGGCACCCGTTGCGTCGAGACCGGTAAACGTCGGAGGGGTCGAATAGATTGGGAATTGGTTGGCCGTCGGCAAATTCGGATACGGGTTGGAAAGGGAGACGCCTGGATTTGAGCCGCCAAATTGCAGTGCGGACAACTGGAAGAATGGCTGGCTAGTGATCAGCTGCAGGAGGGTTTGCCCCGACGTCCGTATGTAATAAATTCCGTAGCCTGCGCGAACAGAAGTCTTGCCATCGCCTTTGACATCCCAGGCCAAGCTGACGCGGGGAGCAAAGTTGTGGGGGCTGTTGCTCAGAAGAGTAGAGCGAGACACGCCTGGAGTGCCCTGAATGGCGCCGAAGTTCGCGCCCTGCGGCAAGACGAATCCATTTAAGAGGCCTTCGCCTGCGTTTTGTTTGGTAGGAATGTCTAGGCGAGTGGGATCGAAGTTGCCCACGCGGTCTTGCGTGTCCGTCAGCGGACCCATGTAATCGTAGCGGATGCCAAGATTTAGCGTCAGCCTTCGAGTGATCTTCCAATCATCCTGGAAATAGGCGCCTACATCGGTGCCGCGGAAGTCGCGGTTAGTGATGCCGGTACCCACGAATGTTTCCCCATTCTGAAAATTGCTTTGGAGGAAGTCGGTGAAGCTATCGAAGAGTAGAAAGCCGTTCTCGGCGAAATTATTGAAGAGGTTGATTTGGTAACGGCGAACTTCAGCTCCCATGCGGAAGGTGTGCTTCCCGTGAGTCAACGCCAGGGTGTCCGCGAAGTTAAAGGTGTTGTCGATATCCTGTTGATCGAAATTGGTGGAGGGGCCGCCAAATTCGGGGTTGATGTCAAACGTAGCCAAAACAGGGATCTGGGTGTTCGTAGCCTCGTTAAACCTGCTCATGCCCACGGAAGCCAAGGAAGCGGTAGGATCGGCCATATTCGAAAAGGTGATGCGGTTGTAACCGAAACGCGCTTCATTGATGAGATTGGGCGAAATCGTGTACGTCCAGGCGATAGTAGCCAAGCGGTTCGTGACGGGTTCGGTGTTGCCGCTCCCGAAGCTATTGTTCACCGCGCTCTGAGCATCCTCGCCACCGAGAGGATTGATGGTGTTTGAATTCGAAAAGAAAAAGCGTTCGGAGATTTTGTGTTTGGTGCCGATAAGGCGATCGACGTTGAGGTTGAACTGATCTTCGTTGTAGAGAAGCGGCTCTGAAAAGGTGGCTTCACCGAACTGTCCGGGAGTTCCCGTTCCAGAAGGAATCAGGAACCCGTTGAATTTGCCGGGAGCATTAAGAAGCGCCAGAGCGGTGGGATCGAGGGAGCCCGGGGCAAGTCCAAATGCCGTTTCGATGTTAGCTTCTGTGCGCTGTGCGGGCAAGACGGGAAATTGGGCCTGTGCCGAGCCTGCAACTCCATTGATCTGGCGCGTACCTTCATACGAACCGAAGATGAAAGTGTCTTTGAGCTTGGGAACGGGGCCACCGAAATTTCCGCCAAACTGGTTCTGCTTGAGCACCGGCCTGTCCGTGCCGGTGGCGTTAAAGAAATATAGATTCGCGTTCATGTCGTCATTGCGGAAAAATTCGTAGGCCTCGCCGTGCCAGGCTGAGGTGCCACCACGCGTGAGTACGTCGATATTGCCACCGGAAGTTTTTCCCTGAGAGGCATCGTAGAGACTTGTTTGGACTCGGAATTCTTCGAGGCTGTCTGGGGAAGGGATCGGTACGGTACTCAGATTATTACTAAGCAGCTCGTTGGAGTCCGTGCCATTGATGACCAGATTGTTGGCTGTGCCACGTTGGCCCGCTACGTAGATCATGGCTTCGCCGCGGCCTGCTTCGGTGGCGTCGGGCAGCGGCGAAGCGGTCCCAGCGTTAAGACCCAATAAGAACGTGAAATTACGAGTGGCGAGCGGAAGATTCTGCAAGACTTTTTCCGTAAGAACGTTGCCTAGCGTTGCATTGTTAGTGTTGATCTCCTGGGCAGCATCGGCAGAAACCACCACTTCGGAAGTCACCGCGCCGACTTCCAACACAATGTTTAAAGTCGTGACTTCAGTAACGTGGACGGCGACGTTATGGAGAACAGTTCGTTTGAAATTAGGGCTCTCAACTGTAATCTCATAGAGACCTGGATCAAGCAGGGGAAAAACCGTGCTTCCGTCGGGATTGCTATCCTTGGTCTGAGCAGCACCCGTTTTTGATGTGACGGAAACCTTTGCACCGGCGACAGTGCCGCCTTGGGCGTCAGTTAGTCCGACTCGGATGGCACCTTTCTCGGAATTGATCTGCGCGAATAGCGATTGGGAACAGAAGAAGAAGATAGCGATGCAAAACGAACTAAAAAGATTTAGAAGATTACGACGTGAAACCATTTAATTCCCCCAGTGACGAGTATTGGGCAGCAAACTGCGGAAGCGTCCCTGCGGAGGATGCAAAAAACTGGATATCCATCAAGGGTCGGATGGCATTTGTTGCATCTCCACCACTGCTGAGGGTGCAAGCGAAGAACCAAAGAGGATGTCGAATGGAAGAGAATGCTTAAGGTTTTGTTTTCTGAAGTTTATGCCGAATCTTTAGCGCGGCGTTCACATAATTAATTCTAAATTCATATACATACCCATATAGGGCTACAGCGGACCATCGGTTTAGGTTCATCGAGTTCGTAAGAGAACCCGATGATTTTTACGGGTTACATTAATTGGGAGATTCCAACTACTCAAGGATTTGGCGTTTCGTTTGAAATGAGTCTCTCTATCTATTGCGAATCTATTTAAGCAGCAGGCATGAGGTCCCAGACGCGCCAGAATTCTTTCATTTCGGGAGGCGTGCCGAAAGAGACGCGGACGTAGGTGTTCATGGAGGGAAAGAGACGGGCGATCTGGACGTTATTTTTCTTGAAGTGGTCGATGACTTCGACCGCAGGGCGGCTGGTTTTTAGCATGGCGAAATTTGTGTAAGAGGGGATTCCTGGAACGCTTCGGAGTTTGGCTTGGTTGAAGAATTCCTGGCGATCGAAGGCATTGCGTTTTTCGCTTAGCTGCACATATTCGAGATCGTCGTAGGCAACGAGAGCTGCGCGGGCGCCAACGGCGTTTAGGCCTTCCGGGAGGCGGCGTGTGGAGAGAGATTGGATTTTTCCCGGCACGCCAACAGCGTAGCCGACACGGATTCCAGCGAGGCCAAAAACTTTTGAGAAGGTTCGGGCGACGATGACGCGATCATCGTTCATGGGTTTGTCGATGAACGAGGTGTACTCGGGCGTCACGCCGACGAAATGATGGTAGGCCTCATCGATGAGAACGGTCGTGGACGGCGGAAGTTTACGGACAAATTCTTCGAGGTCTTTGCGAGGAGTGAGGCTGGCGGTGGGATTGTTGGGATTACAGATGTAGATCAAGGCCGTGGAGGCATCGGCTCGCGCCAGCATGGCCGGCAGATCGTGAGAGAAATTCTTGTCGAGAGGAATCTCGATGACTTGCGCTCCCACAGCTTTGGCGCAGCGGCCGATGGATTCAAAGGTGGGCACGGCGGTGATGAGAGTCTTGCCAGGACCGAGAAAAGAGGAAGCGGTGATGCTGAGAATTTCTCCGGAGCCGCAGCCGAGGACCAATTGCTCTGACTTGATGGAATGAGATTCGGCAATTCTTCGATGAAGGGCGTTTACCGCGGGATCTGGATAGCGATTCGCGAATTGCAGAGCGTCTTGCATAGAGGCGATCACTTTTTGTGAAGGGCCATAGGCGTTTTCGTTGCGGCTGAGAATGATTGGGCCACCGGGCTCGCTGGCGCGAGACGCAGGTTCCAATTCGCTGAAGACGAATTCTGCTACGGGTGGAAGCGCTGCTGCGGCGGCCAATCCTGAAGCTGCGTTTCGGAAAAATTTTCGTCGTGTGGTTGGCATGGGTTCCTCGCTGTTCGTTTGTGGTGCGTTGTTGATAGCAGAGAAAGGCGCAGGAGGTCAACAAAACGACTCGTCAGGTAGTGGGTCAGTCTCGGATAATCGCGTTTATCGGGACTTACCTCAGGTAGTCTCTCCGCATCCGTCACTCGATTCACAAATTCGCCTCGTTATATACTCCCGGAATGAAGCGAGCAGTCCGAAGTCGCCGCAAAGTATACGGACAACTCCTAGCGCATGCCCGCCGCCAACCGCATCGGGAATGCTGCGGAATTCTGGCTGGGCATGACGGACTAATCACGCAGGCGTTCCCTGCGAAGAACGTCGCGGCTGATCCAGTCAGGAATTACGAGATTGCGCCCAAGGAGATCGTGCGCCTGATGGGGGAGCTCCGCAAGCGGCGGCTCGAATTCCTTGGCATCTACCACTCGCATCCGCATTGGCTGGACATGAACGAGCTTTCGCCCAAAGACATCGCGCTGGCCTATTATTCTGAAAAGATCTATTTCATCGTCACGCCCCGGCCATACGCAACTACGCCCATCCGGGCATTTTCAATCCGGGATGGGCGTGCGATGGAACATGAAATTCAAGTCCTACCCTGACGTAAATGCGCGGCGGTTTAGGGCCCCAAATCCATTTGACAGGTTGAGCTGGCAGCGTTTGCCGGGAACTAAGAAACAATTATTCCGTAAAGACCGACGCAGCGGCCGTCCATTCGCCGGGAATCAGATTCGCCGGGCTGAGGAAAACGGCGTTAGGGCACGTATTCGATGGTGACCCAGTCGTCGGCGCCCGAGTTGTTGATGCTTAGGCCTGTAACGATAACGTTGTCGGCGGACAGGGCCATGGCTATGGGTACCGCGTATTGCCTGGGGCTGATGTACTGCGCGACCCATTGCTGAACTCCCGTGTTGTCATACTTTATGGTGGCGAATTCGAAGTCGTTTGAGGGCGCTTCCGGACCGACGGCGCCAGCGGCGTAAACCTCGCCTGAGGGACTGACGGCAAGCGCTACAGCGGAACCTTGGCCCGACTCGTTAGACTGGCTGTTGTAACGGGTTACGAACACTTTATGGCCTGACGGATCGAGTTTTAGGACGGAAATGACGGTTCCATCGTAGGCCGGGCCCGTGTTGCTAAAGTACTGAAGGAGGAAAGCTTCGCCGGAGGAATCGGAGGTGATCGTGCCAATTCCGCCATTTGGGCCTGCGCCAAGGTTAGCGCCAAGGCCAGACTCGAGCGTGGTGATGTCAACGAGATACGCGAGAGACTGATCGGGATTGAATTTGGCGACAACTAGGTCGGGGAGAGAACTCCCGTTATTAGCGCCACGGCCACTAAAGTAACAGGCGCCATCCGGGTCAACGTGAAAACCGTTATCAGTGCTAATCTGGCCGCGACCAAAGGTCGACAGGCGGTTCCCGTTTAGATCGTACTTGATAATTTCGCCGTCAGCGTAAGGCGAGATTGTTAGGCCGACGTCGACGTAGATATTTTCGAGGGCGTCAAGAGCGATGGCCGCCGGTTGATTTATGTTGGGAGTTTTCCCGGAATCGTTGATGCTGCGATACCAGATGGTGTGCCCTGCAGTGTCATACTTGGTGACGGCCCCGGTGATGGGACCAGTATTCGGTATCCCCTCCCAGTAAGTGACATAGACGCTGCCCTCGGGACTGACGGCGAGATGCACAGGAGTGCGCTGCACGCTGCCCGGCTCGCGACTGCTATCAATAAACTCGATCCAATCCCGACCGCCGGCAGAATTGTATTTGGCGGTGACCACTTCGGGGACGATCTGGGAGGGATCGGCAGCCAAGGGGTGAGTGAAATTGAAAAGGACATAGGTGTTACCGGTAGAATCCAGAGCGATGTCCATGCCTCCCGCTGATCCTGGATTGGTTGTGGAGAGCCAATCTTTCCATAGAACCTTGCCAGAGGGATCGTACTTGACAGTAAGAGCTTGGGCGCAAGACTGGGGTGGGGGGCAATCATTAGAGGGGACCCCGAATCCACCGGTGACGTAGACGTTGCCTAGGGAATCGGTGGCTGTAGCAGCGGGCATGCCGCCTCCACCAAGCACATCGAAGGTGGCAACCCACTTGGTAGATCCGCTGGATTGAGCGCGCGAGGCTGGGACGAGAGCCATACACACGACTAGGGTTGCGAGAATGAGGGTGGTGGTCTTCAGGATATATGACACACAGGTGCTACGGGGCCGAATCGCCATGAGAGTTCTCCTCAGAGTTGAGCTCTACAAGTTATTGGCCTTAGCCTAACCGTACTTCCAGGTGATGGATGTGGAGCGAACGCCGCGAGGAGGACGCACACATCTTAGACCCTTTACAGAGAGGCGATATTTTAGTTAGCAAAACGTTGACGGGACGTACATCGGAAGAAACACTGAGATGAATCTAGGGATTGCCCTAGAGAATCGCTCAACGTGAAGAGGTGATGACCCTGGAGGCGGGAAATCCTGTGGTTAAAGCGATGGTGCCTGGTTAGCTGGCAGCGTTAACCATGCACTGTAGCCCGCAACGTTTATCAGGCATTACACGATTCGTCGCCACGTAACCCAATGCGCTTTACAGAAACTCACCCTGAATCCAGAGTGGGGGGGGGCGCTCCACTCTTGCTGCCGGAATAGCGAAAGCGATTCTAACGTGAACCCGGACCTAAGTAAGAAAACCTCAGGCCCCACAGCAATTGGGGCCACATTACGCAGACTGGGCCTCGGAATTTCTTATTTCGTTTCGATTGTTTACGTCTTATCGATTCTGTTGCCTTCTGTTTATTGTCTCCGGCAGGGATGCAGAGGACCGGCCGAGCTCGATGCTTTTATGCCCGCCTTCGGTCTCACTCCGTTTGGCGCGATCGCTACCGCTTTTTCATTGCACAACGCCATCCAGCACATCAGAAAAAGACAATCATGGTCTTGGGTCTTCTGGCCTCTCGCCATTATTTCGCGACTGTTCTCCTGGGTGTAATTGCCTTTGTCGTGTGGATCGTTTATGAGACTGCATCTCATCGTTAAGGACGACGACAAAAGCCACTGAGCGTGATGCCGGTGTTAGGCGTGCCAAGTCCTTGAAATTTCTGATCGTGGGTATGCGTGGCTAGCACAACAGCCAAGATCACCGGCAAGTTTTGCGGAAGGAAACTTTTATTTAGGCAGCGAAGCGACAGATATTACTGGTGGGGTCTGAAGGGCCGAAAGATGGATTGGCTTCGCGGAGGCTCGCGGATGAGATTTGAGCGCGGTGGTGCTGCGGAAAAAGCGACCATCGCAATCGAGGCATCGAAATGGCCTGACAGATAGCTTGGCCAGGAAGCCCTCAAACAATCCTCTGGTTTTGGATCTACGAGTTCGCTTGCTCTGACAGCACGGACACCGGAACCGCAAGGGGAAACCTCTTGAAATAGTTGCGTTTGAAATGGTTGCGAGGAAAGCAGAGAGCCGTCCCAGCCCGGGCACTTCGATCGCTCGAAGTGTCTCGTCTCTCAGCTCTCCCCGCACATCCAGAATCGCGGATGGAGCGATTACTGTCTATCCAGCGAATCCTGTAGATGTGCCTTAGGCCGCTTTTTCTCCAAACCTTCTCGGAGTCGTAACAAGATATTTATGGGCGAAGAGCGACGAAGTCATGCAAGCGGAGGTATTTACTTTGGAAAATCGCGAAGATATGCTCTGGCATGGTCAAAACAAAGAGATGTGCCCTCGCGTTCGTTGCTACCGCTGCATTCCTGTGCGTTTTTGTTTGCGTGATTCCCTGTGGTGCGCAAGTCGCCGTAACGACGAATCCGTCGCCTAATGTGCCCACGCCGGAATCGGTGCTTGGCCACAAGCCGGGCGATGACTTCTATCTGGCGAACTATGACGAGTCTCGCGAGTATTTCCGTAAGCTCGCGGCGAGTTCGAACCGCATCAGGCTGATCAACGTGGGCAAAACAACTCGAGGGCTCGATTGGGACATCGCAATTATTTCTTCGCCGGAAAACCTTGCGAGCCTGGACAAATATAAGGAGATTTCGCAGAAGCTGGCCGACGGGCGGGGCTTGTCGGAAGCGGAGGCACGTGAGCTTTCGCGTCAAGGAAAAGCTATCGTGCACATCGATGGAGGATTGCATTCCTCGGAAGTAGCGGGTGCGCAGCAGTCGATCAATCTGGCGTACAAGCTGGTTTCGTCGCAGAACGACCCGGAAGTGGACGCGATCCTCAACAATGTGATTTTGATGCTGTGGCCCACATTGAATCCCGACGGACAAAACGAAGTTGTGGCGTGGTATCGCAAAAACCTGGGTACGACGTACGAGGTGAGTCCGCTGCCGGACCTGTACCAGGAATATGTGGGGCATGACAACAATCGCGACGGCTACATGAACAACATGGTGGAGTCGCAGGATGTGACGCGGACGGAGATTGAATGGGATCCCGTCATTTTTTACTGTCACCATCAAACAGCTCCTTTCCCTACGCGGATTTTTATTCCGCCGTTCGTCGAGCCGATTTCTTCGAACATTCATCCGCTGATGGCGCGCTGGCTGAGCGTGATGGGGACTAGCATGGCGGCGTACCTGGATGAACACGGCATGCCCGGCGCGGTGAATCGCGTGGGCTTCGACAATTGGTATCCGGGGTTTTTGGATTACACGCACATTTTCCGCAACAGCATTTCGTTTTTCACAGAGACGGCGCTTTTCCGGTATGCGACGCCGCGATTCTATCCGGTGGATGAATTTCCGAAGGAGCAGCGCGGGTTGCGTGCGGAGATGTTTTACAGCAGTCCGTGGAAGGGCGGGTGGTGGCGGCTGCGCGACGCGGTGAATTATATGGAGGGCGCGTCGATGTCGGTGTTGGACACCGCCGCGAAATATCGGGAGGAGCTGCTCTATAACCGCTATCAGGCGGCACACGACAATGTCGAGCGGTTCCGCAAAGAGGCGCCGTTCGGGTATGTGATTCCGCGAGAGCAGAGGGATCTGCCGACGACGGCTTTGCTGGTGCAAAAACTGATGGTCAATGGCATCGAGGTGCAGCAAGCGACGAAACCTTTTCACGCGAACGGCCGCGAGTATGCGCCGGGGACGTGGGTGGTGCTGATGGACCAGCCGTTTTCGCCGCTGGTGAAGGAATTGTTCGAGCCACAGGTCTATCCGGATCTGCGCGAGACTCCAAGCAGCCCACCGAAGCTGCCGTACGACGTGACGGGTTGGACGTTGCCGATGCAGATGGGAGTGCAGGTGGCGCCAGTCCTGCAACCGATTGGAGCGGCGGAACGCGGGGCGCTGCAGAAGCTCGATAAGTTTGCGGCGCCTGCGGGGAGTGTGAGCGGGACGGGCGGCGTGTATGTCTTGAGCCACAAATCCAACGCGAGCTTTAAACTTTTGAACGAAGTGTTGGCGAGCGGAGGGCGCGCCAGTTTCGCGCCTGGCGATACGGAAACTTCCGATGGAGTCGAAACAGGCGCGATTGTGGTGTCGGGGATCGAGCGCGAGAAACTTGACGGATTCGTTAAGGAAAATTCTTTGACGATTCGAGCAGTCGCGGCAGCGCCGAAGGATTCCATTAGCGTGAAGAAAGCGCGTGTTGGGCTATATCGGGCGTGGGTTCCGTTCATCGATGAAGGGTGGACACGGTGGATATTGGAAAATTTCAAGTTTGATCCCGTCGCGTTGCGCAATGGCGATATTCAGGCGGGGAATTTGCGAGAGAGGTTTGACGCCATCGTGATTCCGGATGGTTCGCCCGAAGCGATTTTCAACGGATTCGGACCGGGGAGCGTACCGGGAGAATATGTGGGTGGGATCGGCGAACTCGGAGTGATGGCGCTGCGAGAGTTCGTGCTGGCGGGAGGCACGCTGATCACGTTTAACGAGGCATCGGTGTTTGCCGTCGACCACTTGGGGCTGCCGGTGAAGAACGTGCTGGCTGGAGTGAAGGATGAGGAGTTTTTCTGCTCCGGGTGTTTGTTGCGCGTCGAAGTGCAGGACATGGCGCATTCGGCGACTTGGGGATTGCCGCACGATCCGATCGTCATGTTTGAACGTGGGCCTGCATTCGAGGCCAAGGAGGGATTTCGCGGGCGTGTGCTGGCGGCGTATCCGAAGGATGAGAGTCCGTTGATGAGCGGATATTTGCTGCATCCGGAGAGGATTCAGGGAAAAGCTGCGGCGCTGGAAGTTCAGTATGGCAAGGGGCGCGTTTACTTGCTGGGATTCCGGCCTCAGTGGCGCGGGCAGTCACATGGCACTTACAAGTTTTTCTTTAATGCGTTTTATGAGTCGCAGGGATTGTCGAAGCCGGGGTCAACGACGGCGGCGAAGGGCGTAGAGACGTCGGCACCGCACCAAGAAGGCGCGCAGACTAAGCCACCGGCGCCTTAGCCGAAGATGATGTCTGTTTGTCAGTGTTTATCGAACAGAGGGCAGGGTCCTTCGAGGCTCGGGGTAAACCCTTCGGGGCCCAGGGTAAACAAGCGCCGGCCCGATTCCACTTTTACGGTAACCGCGGTTTGGACTTTGGACGTCTTGAAAAGTTTTGTTCGTGACTATTGCGGTCCGGGTGGGCGCATCTCGTTCTTACCGAGGAGTCTGGTGACGCCGTGTCGCCCGGCCCATTTGACCAGTAAGAACGCCGCAGTTCCGGCCGCGAGGCCTGTACCCGCTGTCGCGAGCGTCCAACCCAGCCCTTGCGGTTCTAACAGTGAGAACATCATTGCGAGAATGACCAGATAACCGGTCATCACTCCCAGGGCCATGACCATTATTTTCAGTGCATTCCATCTGGGGTTGGCTTCTGGCTCCTCGTAAGTGCCGCCCAGTCGCGTCATTTCCTCAGATTTGGAAGACCGATTCAGACTCCACCATGTTGCTCCGGCAACCAAAAGAAGCTCAAGAGGGCGGATGTGTCTCTGAAACGGTGTGAATTCATGGACATCCAGAGAGTGAGGAACGACCGGATACAAAGAATGCCCAACGGCACTGGCCACGCCCTCGATCAACGGGCCTACGATCAGCGTGTACAAAAGACCGATCACTCCCGACGACACGAAATCGATGACAAAAGTGGACTTGAATTTCTCGGACCGCTGGTCGAACGGCTTGGTCAACACACGCGCCATCCAGAAACCCAGCACGGTTCCCCCAAACTCAAACGGCAGGTCGATCTCATCGCTTGAATGAGGATTGCTTAAATATCCCGCCTTTTCCGCCCATGCCTGCCAGAAAAACCAGAAGAGTCCGACGTTCATCAGAATTCGCGCAAACCGCAGCGCGTCGTCGAGAGCCGTCGACACGTCCAAAGTCGGCGCGTTCAGGTTGATAGGACCCTGATCCGAAAGAGCTTTGTAGATTCGCGTGATGGCAAGGGGAAAAAGAACGCTGACGATCGCTGGACCCAGTAGGAAATCGTTCCAGTGCGAGTATTCGATTCGGTATAGGAAATCGCTCAGAGAGGGCGCGACGTGATTCAGTCCGTTGTGAATCCAGGTTCCAGGCCCGAAAAAGTGATGGAGATTTTTGAAATAGAACTTACCTTCATTTCTAAATTCGGCAAAGAAGGCAATCGTGGCGGTGGCAAACAGTGAAAGCAGAAGCCGCATTTTCGCTGGAACAGGAAACGTTCTTGATGAGAATAAGATTCCGAGAGCCACAGCAGCGCCGGTCACAGCCAGCATTCCAAAATTCCTTGCCCATGATAGATAAGGCCGAGCTGCTTCCAAATTGCCGCGCGTCCACGCCCAGTACAGCGCTGTATAGCCTGTCACGACAAAAATCAGAGAGGTGACGCCCAGGAAAATCAGGGTGAGCACTACAAGTCTGCTCTTCCAAACGCTCATGCTTTGTTCCTCAGAGGCAGACCCACGATCTTCCTTATCTTAAGCTCGACGACGCCACCGAGACAGGCTGTCACCGGGAAATAGTCTTAGACCGTTCCAGCAGAGTCCTTGCGCCAACTCGGATAAGTCGTGCCAACTCACTTACACCAACTTGGGGTCAAATCAATCCGCCGGGCAGCAACGTTTCGTGTTGGCCGAAGCAACTGGACGCCCCCCAAACAAGCGTAGTCTGCAGGCTATCGGAATCATTCAACTAATGGTTCCGCTGCAACGAGTTGGCGGACCCCAGAAGTAACCACTAGAAATAACTCGGCATGGGGTTTGGCCGCGTCATCTATGGCCGTTAATTGCTGGGTGCGCTTGTCTGCTGTAATACGGCTTCCGGCTTCCATATTGTCGAGCGCCTCCAATCCTATTGATCCAAGACTGCAAAGCGCCTGAGACAGGGGAATTAACTCCTGAAGAGATCTGGAAGAAGACAAGAACGGCTGCAGCCTTGCGTCGTTGTCGCGCCACCGCCTGAACCATTTGCGCAGTTCGAGCCGTGAGTTGGGATCCTGAATTGCCTGCTGAGCCAATATGTTGAATTCGCGCCCAACCTTGCTTTCTGGGGAAACAGCATCCACCAAGCGATTCAGCGGGGATTGCGTGCTGTAAGCTTGAGTCTTTTCGCGCTCATACTCTTTCACCGGTTCCACCACCGCAGACAGCGTCTCGAATAATTGCCTCGGTGTCTTTCCAGCGACATCATCCAGCATTTTCCGGCTATTTACGTTGTGGAGTAACTTGAGCCTCTCCAGGCTGATGCTAAGAGCGTCAAGCCGTTTATACATAGACGTCTCCCCCGTGACGGAAGCAGGGGACCAGAGGCGCTCAGCGATCGCGCCAAGCCGGGGCCAAATTCGATTGTCGATGTTTTCAGATGTAGCGTATTCCGTCCATTGAGCGGCTTCTCCTCCGAGGATTAATGCTTTCTGCGCGTCGGAAAGAGAAGAACTCACTCCGCTCAGTGGCTCGACGGCATAGTGCCGTGATGCTGGATACATTAGATCGAGATACCAACCAGCTGAAAGAATGGTTGGAAATCCCATCCGCGCAGCGGTCGCGAGAGTATCCGGTCCTCGCCAGGATTGCACCAAGGTATCTTTTGGCAGATCTGGATTAAGAATGTCGTCCCACCCTTCCATATGTTTTCCATGTTTGGCGAGAATCACCTGAACACGCTTGCTGAAGTAGGTTTGCAGGTCGTGATTATCTTTTATGGCGTGGGCGCGCATCCATTCCTGAATTTTTTGGTTGCCATCCCAATATTTTCCATCGACTTCGTCACCACCGACGTGAAAGTATGGGTCTGGAAACAGAGAAGCCATTTCGCCCAGCACGCTGTCCAATACTTGATAAGTCTCCTCTATGGTGGGATCCATGGGCGGACGAACAGCGTCACTCATCCCGCGAACTAGGTGTACCGGTGGCGGTGCCGACGCGATATTGGGATAAGCGATCAACCAGCTTACTGCATGCCCAGGAATGTCAAACTCCGGAACCACGCGAACGCCACGTTCACGCGCGTAAGAGAGTAGCTCTCGAATTTGATGCTGGGTGTAATACTGGCCGTCCGAGGCGAGTTCTTGGAGTTTGGGAGCGTTCCTGCTTTCCACGCGAAACCCTTCATCATCGGAGAGATGGAGATGGAGCGTGTTGAGTTTCACCGCTGCCATGCCATCGATATTTCGCTTGATAACTTCAAGAGGGATGAAGTGCCGAGAGACATCAACCATCAATCCGCGCCACGGAAACCGAGGGCGATCTTCCACGCGAACGGCCGGAATGATCCAGTCGTGCTTATCTTTCTGGATCAACTGAAGTAAAGTTTCGACTCCATGCAATACGCCTAGCGGAGTGCCAGCTGTCAACTCAATCTTGCTTTCATCAACTAATAGGCTGTAACTCTCATCCTCGCCAATCGCTTGCAGCTTCTGGCCAGGGGTATCACAGCGGATGACAAAGAGAGGCGCGGTGCTGTTGTTCACATTGCTTCTAGAGAAAAGCATTGTTTCTGCGTCCAGTTGGCGCCGGAAGTGAGCGATTGCATATTGAACGCGTTCGTCGCCTCCTTTCACTTCAAACCGCGGCAATTGATCAAGCTTCAAAAATCCTTCCCGCTGTTCGATTCGCGCCGGCCAAGGCATTAAATTGAATTCTTGTGCGGAACAAGATAGGGAAAAAGTGAAGGCCAGAGCCGCGACGCAAGAACCTATCAGCTGTTTTCTTGTACCGAAGAATGCCGTCTTCACTTTTTCACCGAAGCCAAAGTGCTCACTATCCTTTATGCCCTGAGACTTGGAGAGCGATCCTCAGCGCCCAAGAACACGCACCCTACCTGGCCAGACTGATTATCGTCGGCAAATCGAACGATTTGGACCGCAAGGTCATACATGGTTTTTATATGGAACTACAAGCGGCAACCAGACCGCAATCGCTTTGATTGTGACGAAGTCGGAGGGTTTCAACACCTCCAGGCAGTAATCCGCAGGTGGGCCCAGCTGCGTCGACCAGTTGAGCTCGCAGCGTCAATTAGGCACTTGGACTAGCGAAGCGCGAGGGGTTTGTAAATAAGACCGATGACTATTCCTATGATCGTCCACTGGACGAAGTACGTCACAGCCTGTCCCAGAGCTAGTTTCAGCCCGATGTTGAGGTTCACGTAGTTGTGCAGCACAAATGCGCAAACCACGAAAATGCCAATGAGAACGCCGAAGTGCGCACCCGCCGTAGCGCCCGATCTTCCGTGATGCATCAATGCGAATATTAGGGCGGCAACCAGTATCGATAGGAACGTTGCGACTAATCCGACTGGCATAACCTTCATCATTTCTTCCTTCGGTCGGAATACGGCTGGGTACTTGCGGGCTTCGTTGATAAGAGCTGGCACCAGCCAAAGCACCAAGAAACCATATGCAAAATACGCTACCGTGCTAGCAAGCGCCGCCAGGCCAAGACTTAAATAGTTCATTTGCACTCCTTTACCAATTTGAGCAGAACTTGTTTCATAAATGTATCAAATCGACGAAGCAGGGAGTTTCCTAAGGGGCTAAAGCCCTGTTTTGGCGGCTTTCTATGTCGGAGCTAAAGCTCCGACCCCTGGCAAGGCATTTATGAGACAGATTCTAGTCTACTGAGTCATAAATAGATTGCATAAAATAGGGAAAGGGGTTATCGTGGATCATGTCGAAACCACGAGGGCGTCCTAAGCAGCGAGAACTCGTTGTCAGCCCAGAACAGAAGATAGCTTTGCGGCAACTGCTGCAGCAACCGCGGAGTTCGCGATCGCTGGCCTTTCGCGCTCGCATCGTTCTGGAGTGTGCCAGCGGGGAGAGCAACGCCGCGGTGGCCGCCAAGCTGCGCACCACCGGTTTCACTGTGGGAATGTGGCGGAATCGTTTTATCAGCGAGGGGATGGTTGGTTTGGGTGACGAGATGCGGCCAGGAGCGCCACGGCAGATCGGCGATGACCGTATCGAGCGGGCCGTACGCCTGACCCTGGAAGAGGCTCCCAAGGGAGCAACGCATTGGAGCAGTCGCGGGTTGGCAGCGAGGACGGGCTTGAGTCAATCCACCGTGAGTCGCATCTGGCGAGCCTTCGGGTTGCGTCCTCATCGCAGCGAAACGTTTCAGTTATCCAATGATCCGCTGTTGGTCGACAAGGTGCGAGATATCGTCGGTTTGTACCTGAATCCACCGCATCATGCGCTGGTGCTGTGCGTGGATGAGAAGAGTCAGATTCAGGCGCTGAGCCGCAGTCAGCCGATTCTTCCGATGCTGCCCGGCCAGGTGGAGCGTCGAACTCACGATTACAAGCGCCATGGGACCACTAGCCTATTCGCGGCCTTGGACATTGCCACGGGATCGGTGATCGGCAAGTGCTGGCCACGCCATCGGGCCATTGAGTTCCGCAAATTCTTGAATCAGATCGATCGTGCCGTTCCTGCCGATCTTACCGTCCATCTGGTGTTGGACAATTATGCCACCCACAAGACCAGGGAAATTCGGGCGTGGTTCCTGCGGCATCCTCGCTACCATCTGCACTTCACTCCCACGCACAGTTCCTGGCTGAACCAAGTGGAGCGCTGGTTCGCCTTACTGTCACAACGCCAGATCAAACGAGGTTCGCACTACAGCGTGCGTGAACTGGAATCTGCCATCTTGGAATTCATCGAGGTGCACAACGAGCAGCCCAAACCCTTTGTGTGGACCAAGAGTGCCGATGCGATTCTTAACAGCATTGGACGGTTTGCTTCCCGTACTTTGGCTGCACATGGCACAAACAATATGCAAGAAATCAGTGACTCAGGAGACTAGTGACGTTGGCGCGATGACACAACCGCTTAGTTAGAGTTCAAGAAGGAAATGTGGGAGAAGGCATTTTGTTAAAGAGCAGAAAAGTGGGCGGGGAGACGTCCGCGCCACACCAAGAGTTCGCGCAGACCAAACCAGCGCCGCGAGCGCGGACGAGAATCGGTTCAGTGGGAGGTGATGTACGAATCTCGACCGTCGCGGACGGGCACGGCATGCCGTGCCCCTACGAGGATTAGGTCTGGTCGATTAGGCGGTGGTGGATGGCGTAGAGGGCTAGTTCCAGGCGATCGGAGACGCCTAGTTTATCGAAGATGTTGTGCAGGTGATTCTTGACCGTTTGTTCGCTGATGAAAAGTTTTTCGCCGATTTCCTTGTTGCGGAAACCCTGGGCGACTAGCTGAACGATTTCTTTTTCGCGGTCGCTGAGCAAAGGTTTTTCGCGGCGCGGGCCGGACTCGGATGACTTCGAGAAGGCTTTCATTACCTCGGCAGTCATGCGATTGTCGAGCCAGATTTCGCCGGCGTGAACGCGGTGAATACTCTTTACGAGAAGGTCGGTGGCGGATTGCTTGAGAACGACGCCGCGTGCGCCTAGACGCATGGCGCGGACTACGTCGCGATCGTCTTCGGCGGCAGTGAGAACGATGACGCGCGTGGGAAGCGTATCGAAATTGACTTCTTCGAGGACCGCGAGGCCGTCTTTATCGGGCATGCGGAGATCGAGCAGGAGAATTTCCGGCTTGAGTTTAGCGAGAAGCTTAATGCACTCGGCACCATTCTGGGCTTCACCGACAATCGTGATGTCCTCATCGGAATCGAGGAGTTTGCGAAGACCATCGCGAAAGATCGCATGGTCATCGGCTAGCAGTACGCGAATTTGTTGTTTAGTTTTGGCCATGTCAACCGAGCGGAACCTCGATAGTCAGTCGAGCGCCATGGCCGGGGTTTGACTCTACAGTCAACAGGCCCCCCACAGTACGCGTACGCTCCTTGATGGAAATCGGACCCAATCGCAGGCGGTCGAGCTCATCCCCGGTAAACCGGCCGGCGAAACTGAAACCTTCACCGTTGTCGTCAACTACCAAAACGATGCGACTGTCGTCCTGCGACAGTTTTACCACGACATGGGAAGCCTTAGCATGCTTTTTTATGTTGTTGAGTGCTTCACGGTAAATCTGGAAAATCTCGCGACAGACGCGGTCGGGAGCGTGCAGGTCGGCGGATTCGATGATGACGTCCAGCGCGAGCGTGGATTCGTTGCGGAAACGCTCGGCGAAACCTTGCATTAAATCGACGAGATCGGCGCTCTGGACACGCAAGGGGCGCAGGTCGGTGACCATGCGGCGGAGTTCGGCAGACTCGTTCTTGACGGTTTGCTGGAGGTTGCCGAGGTTGGCTTCGGCATGGTCGGGGGAGGAGGAGACCTTGCGGCGGAGGACATCGAGCTGGATTTCGATGCTGAGGAGGGTCTGGAGAATGCCGTCGTGAAGGTCGCGGGAGATGCGGCTGCGCTCGCCTTCGATGGCGCGGGCGCGAAGATGGCGGAGAAGGAAGACGTTTTCGAGCGAGGGGCCGATGTGGCGGGAGATGCGTTCGAGCCAGGCCAGGTCGGGGCGCTCGAAGGGTTTGCGGCCGTTGATGAGGAAGAGGCGGCCGGCGGGCTGGCCCATCTGGTCAAAAGCAACGCTCAGCATGGAGCGCATGTGGAGTTCTTGCTGTGTGGGGCCTGGGAGGCGCGGGAGGGTGGCGAGGCGGCGGCCATCGCGGCGGTCCCAGCCGAAGCCGCTGCCAGCGCCTTCGAGGCTGTTCCAGCAGACGGTGGCGTCCATGTCGTCGAGCAGGAAGCCGTCGGCGCGGGCCAGGGAGTAGCTTTCGGGTACGAGGCGCTCGCTTTCGCCGGCTCTGAGGCGCCAGAGGTAGATGCGCTCGAGGTCTGTGTCGCGGTAGGCGAGGAGAGCGACCTCGACGTGGAAGGCGCGGGCTAGTTCGTCGAGGAGGAGGCGCAGGGATTCCGCCAGGCCCTGGTCGACCTGCAGGGTGGCGGTGATGCGAGAGAAGAAGTCGTTTTGCGAGGCGAAATGGCGGCTGCGGTCGGCCAAGAAGGCAAGGGCGGCGCCGCCTGCGAAGGTGCCTCCGACGAGTCCTACCCAGGCGATGACGCGCATCCAGCCTATTTCGCCTCTGCTGGCGGTGAGCAGAACGAGAATGAGCGCAAGAGCGCCGGCCAGGGGGATGGCGGCGCGGAGTCCCCAACGCATACCTGCAACCCAGCAGACAAAGAGATATGGAAACCAGACGGGGACTGACAATGGGCTGATGGACATGAATAAGCCGAGCGCGAGGACATCGAGAACAATCGGAAAGTGCCAGGAGCGTTTGCGCAGGAAACGCTCGAGCGGAATCACGGCGAGAGCTACGATTAGATAGGCGACGAGGAACGAGAGGGTGCGCTTGGCGGCTTGCAGATCGGGTTGCTGGAGTAGCGCGAGGATAGAAAGCAAAACGATAATGGGGCGCGCGTAGACGATTTGCCGCTCGAGATGGCGGCGATCCGTTTCGTGGGGGCTCATGCGCGGGGACGCGATTCCTCTGGAATAGTCTAGCAAGGGGAGGAGCGGGCGCGAGGAGACGTATTCGGGTTGCGACGATTTAGGCAACCTAGGGGGCGTGACTTAGCGGTTAAGGAGAGGCGGGCACAAGTTGGGCTAAAGTTTAAACCAGTAAAGCAACTCCTACGGGATTGCCGAATCCAAGAGTCTAGGATTGTGCAGGCATCCAGTGTGACCACAAAATCTCATCGGAGCATCAGAAACCATGAACGAAGTTCGTCCCAGTGCGGCGTGGACAACATGCATCTTGTACTTCTTCACGTTAATGCTCGGCTCGGGAGCGAAGGCGCAAGAATTCCACGAAACTCTCCTCAGCACGGATAATGCCTATAACCCGATGCCGAGCCCCGATGGCAGATACATCGCGTACGTCCGTACGGGATGGGGCGAACGCGCCTGGGTTGGATTCGGCCGCGCTAGTATCGTAAGTGACGTCAAGATCATCAACACAAGAGGGGCCGCCCTTCCAAGAACTCTTGCTGAGGACTTCTTTCTATCAGGCTGGACGCCTGATGGCACCCATCTGCTTTGCTTCCGAGACGGGAGATATGGGTTGGTCGCCGTCGACGGAAAAACGGGCACGAAGGGGAAAATTCCAAACAATCAGAGTCTAGGCCCAATCTCGGAGTGGGTCGCGTACGTGCCAACGCTGGACTCCATCGCATGGGATCGGCAGGTTGATAAGTCCCATCGAGCGATTGAAACGCTGCACCAAACCGTAGTCACAGAGAAAGGGTTCTTGGGTGCGCGGGTGGTTCCTTCACCGGATGGTCGATACCTCGCCGTTTATAACGAGTCGTCAGAAACAAATCTGCGAGTCTTTGAACTCCGCTCCAAAACATGGAAAGACTTTGGAAAGATAAGAATTCATCCGGACACGAACTGGCTCTATATTCAGCCGAACTGGAACCCATGGTCCGCCGATAGTTCCAGATTGATATTCCTTCGAGATAGAACGCTTGTGATCAGTTCCCCAGACGGAACTCAGCAAAAGGAGATCGAGGTCGGTGGTTTAGCAGGTTTACCTGTGGCCTCGCCCGACGGCAAATCGGTTGCTTACGTTGCGTGCGAGCCACGCCCTATGAAAGTCCGTCCCGATCTGCAGTTTTGGGGAGGGACGACGATACTGGTGATTTCGATGGTGGAGGGTTCGAAACCACGCGCGATCACAGAAAAAAATCTAGATGAAGTATTGGACTTAAAATGGCTGGATAATGAAACGCTCGTTTTCGACCGAGTCGCAGATGAAGTGTTCTATAAGCAGGCGCGTATCTGGAAGGTCTCTGTTCCACAATAGTAACGGCACTTTTGCGAGGGCTCCACGGTGAACAAGCAGGTAGCGATTCGACAGGCGCGTGCATCAAAATATTTATGAAGTTTAAGAAGATTGAACCGGAAGCTTTTGTGTGTACGACGTCGGCGGCGCGGCCGTTTGGGTGTATGGAATTGTGGGCGGGGAACGAGAGGGCGCACCGAACGCTGGAGTTGGCGGGGCTAGAAGCGGACGTTATCGCGATACCGTCTGGGGCGGACCGGGGCGGGGACCTTTCAGCTGTGTTTTCATGCAGCGACAATATTGCGCGGGTGGTGCTGGCGGATTGCGTGGGGCACGGGTATGTGGCCAGCGGAGTGGCGCGGCACGTCCATCACTTGCTGCACAAATTTCAGGATGTTCGAGATACGGCGGGATTGCTGGCTTCTTTGAATGACGAGTTCACTTTGGATTCGGAGAAATCAAAGGGAGCGCTGCGGCTGACAACCGTGGTGACCGGGACGTTTGATGGCGGGACGGGAGAGTTTAATTTTGCGTATGCGGCGCATCCGCGAATGCTGCTTTGGCGGGCTCGCGAGGGGAAGTTTTTTGAGTTGGGAGAGGGTATGGAGAATCTGCCGCTGGGATTCGTCACGGGGGAGATGTATAGCGAGCAGAGCGTTCAGCTACAGCCGGGGGACATGATTTTGGCATTTTCGGATGGAGCTACCGAGGTGCAGTCGCCTGGTGGCGAGCAACTGACGCCGCGCGGGTTTCTGCAATTGGCTGAAACTACGCTGGCTAAATTCTCTGGGTCCGCGCGGCTTCCTGATTTTTCCTCGGCTTTGCTGGACGGGGTGCAACTTCATAGGGGAAGGCCGGAGTTGGACGACGACGTGACCTTGTTGACTTTGCGGCGCTTGGCCTAGGAACACCTGCCGGCCGACCAATCAAGAATCAATTAAGACGGGCACGGCGTGCCGTGCCCCTACGGGATTGGCGGCTAGGGCGCGGTTGTGGGTGGCGCGGGCGGATGCTCCGTGAAGTATTGATCTAGGCTGGAGCGGAATTCGGCTACGGCTTGCTGGACGTTTTTGTCGAGGGCGGCAACAATCGCGCCAACTTCCTTTTGGCTGACGGGTTCGTCGTGCGTGTAAAAGTGCGTCCAAACCGAGGTGCCCGTCTTGATGTTGCGAAGCTCCAATTCCATGGTGAGGCGGCCGACGATAGAGGGGCCGTCGACTTCCTTGAAATCATAGAGCCGTCCGTGCAAGAGAAAGTCTCCGTGAATATCGCTTCGCAAGAAATAGACCCCGCGATAATGGCCGGAGGCGCGGAACTGGCGAAGCATGACTTCCGCGATCATTTGCGTGGGAGCCTCCGACCAGCGCTGATACTCGTAGGTCCCCATGCTCTCGCCGCCGGTGCTGTAGACGATTTGGTCGGCGTTATAGAGAGCTGGGCCCGTGATGCGGCCGATCAGCAGGGTGATGGGGACGGGATTGGGGTTGGCTGCGGGCGCGCCGTCTCCAGGAACGGTGAGCTGATAGTATTTGCTCGGCCGTGAGGCGCCGCATCCAGCCGCCAAACCCACTGCCAGGGCAAGAATCGAGAGTGTGATTTTCGCGGCGGTCGTAGCGCTAAGAGCCGGAAATTTGCGAAGAGCGCGCGTCGGATTAATGGGCGATCCAGTATTTCTCGTCATGAGTTCTTCATTTCCTCGCTTCATTTTTGCTCACCGGCTTTGTGATCGGGCGGATTGGTAGCGCGAATGAGAGTGTAGGGACGCTTCTTGATGGTGTCCGTAAATTCTTTGAGGTTCTGGGAGATCTGGCGGAAATTTTCAAGAAGCTCGTCGATATTTTCGGAGTTGACGTCAAGAGTTTGGTCCACGCGCGACGTAACGTCAGTGAGAGTTGCCAGCGATTTGCGAAGATCGATGACGGCCGCGCGAATGTCGGCGCGATTATCTCCTAGCAGCTCGTCTATGTGGTCGAGGGCTTTATTGGCTTCCAACGAAGTCTTGTGCAAGTCCTGAATAAGCGGTTCGATCTTCTGGCTCGCGGCGTTCAAATGCTGGAGGGTGGCCTTTATCTCCGGCCGATTCTCTTCGATGAGACCGCGCGTGTTCGCCAGAGTGGCGGAAAGATTCTCGCGATTGCGATCGTTGAGCAGGTCGTTGACGCGGGCCACGGTGACTTTCAGTTCCGTAGCGCGATCGTTCAGGGATTGGATGAGCTGCTTGGCTTGCGGCGCCAGGTCGTTTATTTGAGCGGTGAGGGCGTTGAAATCGACGTAAGGATCCGATTTCAACAAGGACCCGGGGGGAGCGGGAGCGGCTTGCGCGGTGCCGGAAAAAATCTCGAGATGATTGTCGCCTAGCGGACTCAAGCTCATGATTTTGATGTGGCTGTCCGTCTTGACCGGTAGATCGGTATCCACGCTGAAGACTACGTCTATTTGCGCAGGATTTTTCGGGTCGATGGTTAGCTTATCCACGCGGCCGACCTTGGGGCCACCCGCGTAACGTACGGTTGCGCCCTGTTCGAGTCCGCCGGCGAATGGAAAATAAGCGTGATACGTCTTTGCGCTGCGGCCAAAAACACCCGAAATGGCAGAGACCATACCGATCAGAACTGCAGCGGCGGCAATAACGAAGAGTCCTACGAAAACCTGGTCGCGCTTCCCTGCCATCACGTCCTCTTTCCCCTGCAAGGGCTCGTCACAAGCGGCGGTCTTGTGTAAGCATCTGCAGATAATCCATTTCGCGCGCGACTTCGGGTTCGGGCACGCGGTCCAAAAATTGCCGCAGACGCGGCTGAGTGCTCGCGCGCATTTCCGCGGTGGTGCCAATGGCGACGACATGCCCTTTGTCGATGAGCACCATGCGATCGGCGATTAAATACGCGCTGGCCAATTCGTGCGTGACGACGATGATGGTCATGCGAAAGGCTTGCTTTAGTTCCAAGATGAGCTGGTCGATGCCGGCGGCGATGATCGGATCCAATCCGGCGGAGGGTTCGTCGAAAAAGAGAATCTCCGGGTCCATCGCCAGAGCGCGCGCGACGGCAGCACGCTTCTTCATGCCACCGCTGAGCTGCGACGGCATGTAATATTCGAACCCCTGGAGGCCTACTTGCTCCAGCTTTAGCCGCAGCATGATTTCGATGGTGGAGTCTTCGAGCTTGGTGTGTTCGCGCAGAGGGAGCGCCACATTTTCGCCGACGGTCATCGAGCCAAACAATGCGCTGCCCTGAAACGACATACCAATCTTCTTGCGAATCTCGTCCATTTCCGAATTGGAAATCGCCGCGATATTTTTGCCTTTGATCCAGATTTCCCCGGAGCTGGCTTTTTCAAGCCCGACGAGGGTCCGCAACAGAGTGCTTTTCCCGGAACCGGAGCCTCCGAGAATTACGAGCGTCTCGCCGCGTTTTACGTCAAACGTGATTCCGTGCAGAATTTCGACCTCGCCATAGCTCACGCGCACGTCGCGCAGCGAGAGCATCACCTCTGAATCTAGCGAATCCGTGTTTTCCATTTCTGATGCCAAGGTCACTCTTCCCTAACTGCCGCTGACAAAAAAGAACAGGGTCGTAAAAACCAGATCTACAAGCACAACAAGAAAAATCGAGACCACAACAGCTCTGGTGGTGGAGCGACCGACTTGCTCGGCGCCAGCGCCGGTGTCCAGTCCCTCTTGGCATCCGACGGCGGTGATGGTGATACCAAACATCACACTCTTCACCAGTCCGGTCATAATATCGCGCAGGAGCAGAGAATCCAGCGAGGCTTTAACATAACTGGCGAACGTGAAATCAGCCTTAGCTACGCCGAACAGCGAACCCCCGAGAATGCCCATGGCGTTGGCCCAAATGGTGAGGCAAGGAAGCATCAGGATCATGGCCAGAAATTTTGGCGTGACCAGAAAACGGATCGGACTGATGGCCATCGTTTCCAGCGCGTCGATTTCTTCCGTGACTTTCATCGTGCCGATTTCGGCGGCGAACGCCGAGCCTGAGCGGCCGATCACCACGATGGCGGTGATGAGGGGGCCAAGTTCGCGCGACATGGAAATAGCAACGGCGGTGGCGACATAGCTCATGGCGCCAAACCGCCGCAGTTCATACGCGCTCTGGAGCGCGAGAATCAATCCAATAAAAAATGTAATTAGAGAGAGAATCGGTAGAGCGCGAACGCCCACGTCCATGGCCTGGGAGACGGCGCGCTGCAATCGAAGCGGCTTGCCCTGGAACGGCGCTACAAAAGTGTAGTAGGCGGCTTGGCCCCCGAGCGACGCGAGTGAACCAACGTAGGCAAGACTGTTCATTACCGTGCCGCCGATTTGTGACACGAATTGCATCGCTATTCAGCGCTACTCGATCCCCCGTCACGCCATACAATGAAACTCAGGAAAGCTACTACCCTGAAATAGTCTGCTGGCCGGCCAGCGCCTGCTCTTCGTTATCGTAAACTTCGAAAATTTTCAGTAGGCGCGAGAGTTGCAAAACTTCCCGCGCTGAGGTGCTCAATCCAAACAAGATGAAGCGCGAACCGACGTCTCGCGACGCTTTCAGACCTTCGACGAGCGAAGCTACGCCCGAGCTATCGATGTAGCGCACCTTGCTCAGGTTCATCACCACGCGCGGCGTGCGATTGTCTCGCACTTCCTTCAAAAGAGCTTTTCGAATGGCGGGTGAATTCGCTAAGTCAATGTCTCCCGACACATCGAAAATCGTAGTCTTATCGAGTTGCCGGCTGGAAATCTGCACAGTGTGTTCTCCTTAAAGTTCTTACTCGTTCCCATCATGCTTTGCGGCGCGCACGTACTTAACCAAGCGGAGACGATTGGCCCCCTTCGCGCGCCTAAATTCAACAACGTCCATGCTTTGTTTAATAAAATGAAGTCCCAATCCGCCCGGCTTTACTTCTTCGAGTTCTCGCATGCATAGCTTCGCCCGCTCGATGGATGGCCCTCGATCAGACATCAGGATCTCGAGCCCTTCGGACGATTTGCCGTTGGCTTGCCCGTGGACCGAGCTGAAGAGCATTTCAATTGGCTGGTCGGGTCGGCCCTTGTACGAATGCCGGATAATATTTGTCAATGCTTCGTCTACTGCGCGAGTGACCGCTCGGCAATCTGGCGCAGTAAATCCGAAGTATTCCGTCAATCGTTCCACGGCGCCGCGCACAGCACACAGCAAACTGGGGTCGCTGGGCAACTCCAGCTTCAGCAGCACGCCGCGGGTCGAGTTCCCGTTGCGCTCCCTGCCTTTGCTTCGCCGTACTGGATGAAGGAATTTCATGTGAAACTCAATTTCGTCCTCGGGTTCCGTTTCCCTGCGGAGCCGATATTGGACTCGTCTCGATCCTCTCTCTGCAAAGCTGCAAAAACTCTAACGGCATCTTGCCAAGACCAAGAGCTGCGGCCTTACTGAAGCGCTCCTCGAAAGAGGCCGAATAGCTCATGCAATTCCAAAACTCGCGGAGTACCGCTGCCTGCGGCCACAGAGAAAAGTTGCGGAAAATGCGGTTCCTCAGGCCTGGGCTGAGTTTTGCATAGCGTACTGTAAGCGTTTGTACCCGCTTCTTGCAATGCCCGTAATAAAAATTGGATGCTCGCTGCGGGCAGATAGGTTCAAGGAAAGCGGCGCGCGGGGTGCAACCGTTTTATTGGCAAATTGACGGGGAAACCGCGCTCACTGGAAGCTTTTCCCCGATCCGTCGATAGCGGGACGTGTTTTACATAGTGGCAGGCGCGAGGAGCCTGAATGGGGCCGTACGCCAGCGTAGAATGCCGGTAGGCTGTTTGAACCGAAGACTACGAATTCTCACCTGGAAGGTGCGCCCTTCGCATACGATGGCGTGCATGCGCAAAATCGAGAAGCCCTCACCGACCGAATCACCATTATTGTTCGAGTTCGATCCCAAGCCAGCCGAAGAGATGCTGACCGCGCTGGGAGGCTTACCCCTGGTGGTGCAAGCCTTTCGTTCTCTGGGATTACCGGGCAGTGTGAAACAACACCTGGTGGTGAAGGAACGCCAGCGGGGTTACGACGAGGCTACTTTTGTCGAGAGCTTCGTGATTCTGAATGCCGCCGGAGGCGAGTGTCTGGATGATTTTGAGCGACTGCGGGCGGACCCCGGGCTAGGGCAACTAATCGGGCACGAAGTGCCTTCTCCGGAAGCAGCTCGGAAGTTCCTGTATGCGTTCCATGAAGAAGAAAAGATTCAACAAGCCAAGCAGCAGCGACTGCCGGATCAAATTGCGTACATTCCCACAGAGAGTGAAGCGCTGGAAGGGCTAGGAAAAGTGAACCAAGATCTGATCCGGCGATTGGGAGAACGTTGTCCGGAGCAGAAGATCGCTACGGTGGATCAGGACACCACGATTATCGAGAGCCGCAAACAAGAAGCCCTGCACACCTACGAAGGGCCGCGAGGCTATCAGCCGATGCTGGCGGTGTGGGCCGAGATGGACGCGGTGCTGGCCGATGAGTTTCGAGATGGGAACGTACCGGCGCAGATGGCTCCGTTGACCGTGGCGAAAGCGGCGTTCGCCGCGCTGCCCAAAACAGTGACGACCTACTATTATCGCGGCGATGCGGCCTGTCATGAGAAGGAGTTGTTGCGCTGGCTGTGCAACGAGAAACGTGAAGAAGGGCCGCAAGGATGCATTGGTTTTGCGATCAGCGTGCGGATGAGCGAGGCGTTGCGCGAGGCCATTCTGGAAGTTCCGGAAAAGGAATGGAAGGCCTACGGGGAGCCCGAGCCGGGTATAGATCGGGAGTGCGCCGAAGTAGTGTTCGTGTCGAACCAGCAAGCAGAGCCGAAGGACAGCCAGCCGCTGCGCTACATCGCCATCCGGCTGCGCCAACGGCAGGGAGGGTTGTTTGCCGACGGCAGTAACGTGCGACGTTTTGCCGTGCAGAGCAACATCTGGGATTGGGAAGCGGTGAAACTGATCGAGTGGCACCGAGAAAAAGCCGGGACGATCGAGCGGGTACACGATGTGATGAAGAATGATTTAGCGGCCGGGGTACTGCCGTCGAAATATTTCGGAGCCAATGCCGCCTGGCTGCGGCTGGCGGTGATCGCCTACAACGTGCTCACAGCGCTGAAGCGCTTGGCCTTGCCGGCAGACTTATTGACGGCCCGCCCGAAGCGACTGCGCTTTTTGATTTTCCATATGCCGGGTCGACTGGTGCATCATGCTCGTGAACTGAGCTTGCGACTGGGGACGGCCATCGAGGGCCTCGCCATGTGCATGGGCGCAGTGCGCTTATTGCCGCTTCCTTCTTAGCATTTCCCGGAACAGGTTCTTATCGACGGATTTGCAGAGCGCTTTTTGGAAGCGCTTCGGAAAAGAGCCGTCCCTCGGCTTCCCGATGGACCTCACAAACCTACACGCTTTGCTCAACGCCCAAAAGGCGCTCTGGCAGCGAATTGACTTCGCATCTACGCGCATTCAGGCTGCCAAATACCCGTCACTCCTACCTTACCGACGGATTGGGGGCTTTTCTGAGCCGCTTTTCCATGGCGCGAAAGTAGCGTAAACTAGGTTAATCGCACGGTGGTGGGAGTAGCTCAGCTGGTAGAGCGTCGGTCTGTGGCACCGAATGTCGCGGGTTCAATCCCCGTCTCCCACCCCAACCCAATCAGATTGAAAACAATCCGCTTCTTAATTCTGTGGTGCTCGCGCACGGCTGAATTTATTGCACAACCATTGCACACGCGCGGTCGGGAGCCTCCGATCTGCGCATCTTCCGGCGAAAAAATATCGCAATAGGAAGGCTCTAGACGCACATGTTGCGCAGTCCATGACCAAAACCCCTTGACTCGTCTGCACCACAGGTAGCAAGCTAAAAGTGGAACAAGATTTTGGCCCCGGTTCGCGTCCCGAAAGGGCTGGCGCGAATGGCCCACACCGCGACAAGCGCGGAAGTGGGCCTTTTTTTATTTTACGAGGAAAGTATGAAGAAAGTTTGCCGCAGACCACTACCTCCGGGCGAAGCGAAATCAGAGAGCTTCCATATCCGACTGCGCCGTGCTGAACATCGGCAAGTTTTGCATGCCGCCAGAAAGCTGCGCTTAACTCTCTCAGAATTTTTTCGCCAACGAATTCTCGGTACTCCATCCCGAGAAGCCGCCGAGCGGGGCTCCTCGCCCGGCCGACGCGAAGCCTCGACTACAAGCGGGGCTTCGCGACATCGGCGGCGAGGTTCGAGGTGAAGAATTCTTGCAGCAGCTTCATCGCTGCGGGAAGCCGCCAGTCCGCGCCCACGGATTCGTATGCGTGAGGGGCTGCCAGATGCCCCCGCGCATCGGCGGATTCGCGGGTCGCGGTAACGCAACGAAAGGGGAAACGATGAAAAACGAAGAACGAGGGAACACAATCGCTTTCGAATCACCCGAGCAGCTCGCCAAGGTGGGACCGGCCGCCATTCCTGCGCCGATCGTGAAAGGCGTTGAGGGCAGCGACTTCAAGAAAATAATCGGCAAGAGCATCGAATATGCTCCCACCGTGAAAGAGACGATTCCCGAAACTGTCTCCCTGGACCAACTTACAAATAACGCGATGGCCAGACTCAACGGCGAGTACGAGCCGCTTTGATGCGCTACAGACACCACGGCGACAAAATCGTTTGGCGCGTCAGCGATGCGGCCGTCACTGATTGCCCGTGCCGGCCGGCCGCCGGCGCCGTCGTCGCCGGCCTCCGCAAGAGTCTCACGATCGACGACCTGAAAAAGATTATCAACCGGCCGCCTCGCACACTCGCAGAGCTGGCCGACAAAATCCGCAATTTCTGGAGCCGCCAATGCTGATCGAACTTTGCGATGACATTCAAAACTTGGAAGCACGAATCCGGACAGCGGAGATTGAAAAAAAAGAACTGATTGCCGCTAACGCCTCAGCCGAGCAAATCGCTGACAGAAATTTCTATATAGCCTCGATCGCGGCTGCGAAAAAGGTGTTGGTGCTGCAGGACGAACTCGCCCGAGAGGAAAAGCACCGCGCCAAAATCTACCACCAGTGGTATCCAAAGGCGGTCGACCTGAAAGAGCGAGTCGGAACAGCGCGGCAACGGCACGAACGGGCCGCGATGGCCTATCCGACGTCGGAGACGAACGTTGATTTAATCGACGCGGCGATTTATGAGCATCGGGCGAGCGAACCGCGGCGAGAGAATTTTCCAAGCCCGAAAAAAATCCACCAGTGGAATCTGCGGCTGCGCCACCTGCAGGAAGAGCGAGAGAAACGGGAACAGAATCGAATCGCCGCGAAAACGGAAATGGAAAGTGCCGCCGCCGACCTAAGGAAACTGGTCGACGAATACCAGCATGCGGCAAATTTGTGCCGACTGTACGGCCCGCGCGACGTCAAAGCAATAGAAGCCGCAAAGCCCATTCCTGTTGCGTGGACTATGCCCAGTTCTCCGGCCAGCCGCATCACTCAGCTCTAGCGATGGCGACGAAGAAAAGCGCAGAGCGACACGAATCCCACTGCACGATCTGCAAGCACGGCGACCGCGCGCAAATCGAAGCGGAGTTTCTGTCCTGGCGCTCCCCGGCACAAATCGCGCGTGAGTTTCGTTTGGGATCTCGCCAAGTTGTTTATCGGCATATGCAGGCGATGGGTCTTTTTCTGCGACGCAAGTCGGACGTGCGCGCCGCATTTCAGACGTTCATCGAACGCAGTCTGTCACGCCAAACAATAGTGCCGCCATCCGTAGGTCTTGCCGCCGCGATCGCGCTTTCGAAACTCGACAGCGAAGGCAAGACGCTGGAACGCTTCGAACAAGTAAATTCGCACCAAGCATTTTTGAACGATGCCCGGTGGACGCGAGGCGAGATGCTGCACTACGCGGAAACCGGAGAATTGCCGCCGTGGTATGAAGAACTTCCCGATACGCAGTATCGAGATAGCTCTTCCTCGAAATTTCGTAACTGATTGAAAACCCTAGGAGCCAGGCGACATGAGCGACGAACTTCTCGACACCAAAAAGGATCTACTCGAATCCCGAATATCAGCTCGTGCGAAGCTCAATGACCCTTCTCAGCCGCCGCGGTTTTTCTTCACCGTCGTCGCACCGAACCGCGATAAAGACGGTGTCTTACATCCGCCGATCGAGCCGAACTATAACGTCGCGCGAAGCGGCAACTTCGTATATCACCGGCGCACTGACGAATCCCTCGAAGACTTTAGGGAGCGCGCCATGAGTCATTGGCCTGCGAATGGCGTCGGCTGGCCATTCACATTTTTGTCTTTCGAGGAGCCAGAATCCGAGTTGCCAGAGAAACCAGCGACGGCGCCGACTCAGGCATGACGAAGCCCTCGGCGAATCCGGCAGCGCAATATGTCTGCAGCCCACACCTAAAGCGCGTTGGTGTGCGCGTCCGGGCCGTCCAAATTGTAGAAGGCGAGCCTTTTTGCGCGGCTTGTTTCCGAGGCGAGCCCGTGCTTGAAGGCGTTGAGCGGCCTGGCTTGTTCCGAGGTCCGCTACCCGGCCATGCGTTGAGCCTTGCCGAGCCATGCTGGAAGAAGAAACGGCTGCACTTTGTTCCAGACAAGCGGCTCAGGCAATCGAAACCTGTTACCGAGTGCCGCTAGACACCCCGAATTTCAAACACAGGCTATCTCAGGCGCACGAACGGCGGCAGGGTGAGAGTTTCCACGTTACCTTTAGGAATCCGTCGCAGTGTGCAAAACGCGTGCAATGGGCAATAGAACCTGCGCGTTTGCAGCGACTTGTAGGTGACAGTCGGTTACGGGAACCTGAGTTCAGTCGGCGGGCAGATGAGGGTGAGTCTTTCGAGAGGGTTCTTCCGCGATTGGTAGAAACTCCAAAACCCAACAGCGTTCGCCCGTGGGGAAAAGAATTTTGAGAATCAAATTGAAATCATCATTCCTGGCAATGAACCGCGACTCCTCGGGTGGATAGTTCCGGTCAGCTCTCTTGGGATATATCTCAAACTTGCAGTCACCTAACGGGATCATGGTTCTTTTCTCTTTGCTTTGAAACAGCGTCATCTGATTACTTTGGTCGATGTGCGTAAAGCTGCCTTCCTGCGTCCTTAACGGCCGTTTCGAGAACATGAAATTCCGAACGACATTCTTGTTACTCCCAACCGGAGGAAGCATCACAAGTTTCAGCTTGGACGATGTTCTTATCCACCTGGCAAAAAGTGCGAAAATCTTTTCATAGTCAGGCTTAAGCAACGTTGCTTCATCAAGAGTCATGGTCCCCACCTTTCCAGTCTTTCGCTTGAACGCGGTTGGCGAAGTCTCCTCGACGAATCGCGTATGAGACAAAATTTCGACTCACGCGGGCCTTTCGAGCAATGTAAAACTTCCAGTCGCCTGTTCGCGGTCGATGCTTCTTCATTGCCGCCCGAACTCTTGCGAGCTTCCGTTCGCGTGCGCCAGTAGCTTCCTTGGCCATGTAAACAGAGGCGTGATGGTTCCTGGCGCACGACGTTAAACAAAACACGCGGCCAGGACGATTCTTTCGCACCAGAAAAAACTTGCGGCACTTCTCGCGTCTGCACCGCCGAAGGTCATGTGGTAATTCGCCGCCGTCGCGCCACGCATAGAACTGGCCGATCCGCTGATAGTGCTCAAAAAAGAATTTATGGTCCGTTCCAAATTGCTTCGTCATGTCCGACACGAGTGGGGGCAAACCCAAACTCCTCTTTTGCCGCATTCGCTCCTGTGTACGTTGCAGCGCCTTGGTCGCAGTAGTACGAACGGGAGGAACCCGGAAGGGCCACCGAACAGTAGCATCCCCGTTGAGCAAACGGACGATTTGTTCCTTCTGCCCTTTAGTGGCGTTGGCCCACCAACCAGCTTCTGACATAGCGAAAAGTAGCTTAATACAGAAGAGGCAGCGTTGCTACATCGGAAGACTATCGTGCTGTTAGTCTTGGCAAGAGGTGAACGACATGAAGAAACTCGCGCAACTTCGACGGGCTGTCGGAATCACGCAATACGCATTGGCGCAGGCGACGAAGATCAGTCGCGCTCGCATTTCGCACTTCGAGTTGGGAATTTCGAAGCCGACAGAACAAGAACAATCCCTAATCAAAAAAGTCTTGTCTGACCGGGTGCGCGGAAACGTCGCGGTCATCAGGCGTCTAGGCGTAGGCGACGAAGAGACTGGTCAGAGTGGTGGTACACGACTCCGTGTCGCGGAGGCTTAAGCAACGTTGGAACACACCCCCGCGCGGTCGAAACGCGCAAGGGGAGAAAGCAGGACAGCGGACAATGGCGAGTGTACTGTCTTCAATTCTTTCGCGCAATCCCATTTACGTCGGGCGCTGCGTCACCCATGACGCTCTCGGCCCACCGGCGCGGACGAAGAATCATAAGAGCGCGATTCTTTCCCTACTTCGCGAGCGCGGTTCGCGCGGAGTTCTAGGAAGCGAACTCTATAACCAGCCATTGACGTTTGGCCGCAGTCCGAGAAATCGAATCAGTGAATTGCGCAAGGAAGGTTTTGACATCAAAGGCGAGCCGCGTGGTGGAAGTGATTGGCACTACTGGCTGGACGAATCGCAAGATCCAAAGACTGAGAGTTGGCAGGACCGACCGCGTGTGACTGGCTTGCCTTTGTTCGATTCGGTGCATCGGTGAGCATGATGATGCCCGGCCAAGGCAAACGTTCGTGGGTAAAACTCTGGACAAACGAATGGCTCGACGGAACCACGCGCTATCAGATGAGCGACGCGCAACGTGCATTTTGGATTGACCTTCTGGCGATGGCTGGCCGATCCCGCTTTCCGGGAATCGTCTGTGCTGGCCGTGACGGAAAATATTTCGTTGGCTATCCTCTCAGCCGTTTCGAATCGCTCATGGCCGGACCGATCGATATTGAAGCAACCCTAAGACTTTTCGAGCGCACCGGCAAAGTTAAAATCACCATTACGTCAGTAGGACCGCCAAAACTCATAGCCATCGAGCTTCTCAGCTGGAAAAAATACCAATCCAACCTAGACGCTCAGGCTGAACGCGCACGGAACTATCGCAGCCGAAAGAAGCAGCGTGATGGCAACGTCACAGAGAGCGTCACGCAAGCGTCACGTAGCGTCACAGGACTAGAGGGAGAGGGAGAAGTAGAGACAGAATCAGAATCAGAATCAGAAAGAGATAAAGAGGGAGAGGGCGCTTCGCTTCCTCCCTCCCCCGCAATCATGAATGCCTTCGATGCCATGAAGTGCGAGCCCTTTGGTGAGCCAGCATTCCAGAATCTATGGAGTGAAGAGTGTTCTATACCCGGCGCGGGAGGATTCTCGGATGCGATGGAGCGATGTATCCGAAGGTCCAAGAGTTTGAAGATCGATGTTCCTGGCCGGTTCTACGAGATGAAAAGAGAAATTGAAAAGACAGAAGCGGCAACCGCAGGGCATGAACTCCGTCGAAAGACGCCGTTGTGAGTAAGTGTTCTCAGTTACCACTAAGGGGTAGACCACGATGAAGTTGAACAAAGGCGGGCGACCAAGAAAAACTGGTGCCAATGTGGGACCGGTTTTTCCGACACTCGAACGGCTTGGAATCACAAAGCGCCAATCTTCGGAGTGGCAGCGATTGGCTCGACTCGTAGAGGAGATTGGAGAAGAGGCTTGGGAGCGCGAACTTCCCTCACACACCGGGAAGAGGACAACCCTGCATAGAATATTCCGAAAATTCGGGAAGATGAAACCGCGAGCGGAGAAAGTCCAGATGCATACGTGTCCCAAGTGTAGCTTTCGATTCGCTGATAGAAGAACGGGGTGGGCCAAGACTCGGGGGCATAACCGTGAGCTACGGTCCCTCGAACCGGCACTCACCTGCAAGTGATTCTGAGGAAGAGACTTTTAATCTTCATTGCACGACGTTTGCACAGCGGGACAGGGGTTGACGATGAAAGAAAAGTCGGGACATGGGACTATATCAGCCGAACAGGAAGCGGCTCCGTTTTCGGGGGGCGTGGCTCTACTAACTCCCCAGCAACTCGCCGAGCGGCTCGCAGTTCCGCCAAGCTGGATTCGCGAAAAAACTCGGCAACGAGCGCGAATCCGCGACGCGGACCCGCTTCCGACTGTTCGCCTCGGCAAATATGTTCGCTTCCACTGGCCGAGCGTTCAGGCATGGTTGATACGCCAGAGAACTTGACAACACTTCGATGGGAGACATAGCCTTATGTCACAGCGACGCTACTCTACAAACGAAGTCGCCCGGATGCTCCGAATGAATCAAGCGAACCTACAGAGACTCATCAGGCACAAGCGGATTCCCTTTCCGCCACTAGTGCAGGTGGGAGGCTTGAAAATCCGGCTCTGGACGAAGACGCAAGTGGAGCGAGCGCGAAAGGCGCTCGCGAAGCGTCGCGAAAAAAGGGGATAAGTGAAATGACGAAACAAACTGGCCATCAAGCAGGCCACATCTTTCGATCCGGCAGATTCTGGTATGGCCGCTGGAGAAGAGATGAGTTGGAAAAAGGCGAAGATGGCGAGATGCGAGTTGTCCGCAAACAGCACAGCGAGAAACTCGCGGAATACTCAGACCGCTATCGCTGCAAGCGAGACCTCAAACCACTTCTGGACGCGAAACTGAAACCGATGAATGATGGGAGTAGTTCTCCAGAAAGCACACTCAGCGTCGCTGACTATGGCGACAAATATTTTTTCCCTTACGCAGACCGTGAATTTAAGCCCAGCACGACTTACGGCTACCGCCAGTACTGGCGGATGTACTTGAAAGCGCGCGTGGCGAAAATCGCCCTTCGCGATTGCCGATGCGTCGATGCGTCAAACTTACTCGCTGCTATCCATGAAGATCACAAGTTGGGCCGGACGACATTGAAACACTGCAAAGCCCTGCTCTCATCGATGTTCCGTCACGCGAAACAAGCCGGAGTGCTCGACGGATCGAACCCCATAACAGACGCCGCGATCCCGCGAGCGGCCGCGGCCAGCCGACCGTCACACGCCTATAGCTCAGAGGAAATCCTACTGATGCTTGATGCGTTGAACGGCAATGCGAAAAACGCAATCGCGTTGATGTACTTTGCAGGATTGAGGCCTGGCGAAGCGCGGGCTGCCAAATGGGAGAATTACGACGGCAAGAATCTGCGCATCAAATCGAGCAGATGGCGGGGATTTGAAACCGATCCGAAGACGCCGGATAGCATTGCAACCGTGCCGGTAGCAGAGACTCTGGCTGAGGTTCTCGCGGAGTCGCGCAAAGAAACCGGCTATATCCTCAAATCTCCAACCGGCAAACCGATTGACCTCGCTAATCTGGCAATGAGGGTCATCGTGCCTGCCCTCGTTCTATGCGCGGAATGCCGCAAAGAAAAAAGCGAACATGACGACGAACATGAATTTCGTCCCCTTCCAAAGTGGCGCGGTTTCTACGCACTTCGTCGCGGCCTCGCAACGTTGGCAACCTCCATTGATAGTCAGATGGCCGCGAAATCACTCTTGCGACACGCGAACATCGCAACCACTCAGGCCCATTACATAAAAAGCGTTCCGGCTGACGCGCTTCGCGCAATCGGAAAAATGGACGCGCTTTTTCAAAAAGACGCTACGAGCGTTGCCCCAAATTGAGGCAAAGACCGATGCTCAACCCGATATTCAACATGACGAACAAAATGCGCTGCACTTTTCGCTGCACAAATCCGTCCCAACTCAGCCCAACAATCCTAATTTTGCCCTTACCACCACATTCCATCCTCTTGAAAACACACGTCCGGCTTTTAGAAGTTTGCCCTGTGGCACCGAATGTCGCGGGTTCAATCCCCGTCTCCCACCCCAACCTTCCTTGTTTTCCTCAAGTTCAGTACCCTAGAAGCCTTTCAGGATGATGCTCTCGATAAACGGTAAATGACTTCGACGATGATCTCGATTCAATGCGGTGCCGTGCTGTTCGACATGGATGGCGTGCTTGTGGATTCCACGCCGGCGGTCGCACGCGTGTGGAACGGCTGGGCCTTCGAGCATGGCCTTAACCCAGACGAAGTCGTGCGCAGAGCGCATGGCAGGCCGAGCCTCGCCACGATTATCGAATTGCTCCCGAATGGCGACCACGGCGCCGAGAATCGCGAGCTCGAGCGCCGGGAAATTGAGGACATCGCGGATGTTGTGGCGCTTCCTGGAGCTTCGGAGCTCTTGCAAACTATTCCCGAAGCACGCTGGACCATTGTGACCTCCGCGAGTCGCAGGCTGGCCGAGGTGCGTTTGCGAGCCGCTGGGTTGCCGCTGCCGAAACATCTTGTCACCGCAAGCGATCTAAAGCGCGGCAAACCCTTCCCCGATCCATATCTGAGAGGCGCCGAGATTCTTGGGGTGTCTCCAGCGGATTGTGTTGTTGCGGAAGACGCTGCCTCGGGAGTTCGCTCGGGCAAAGCGGCTGGCGCGCGCGTACTGGGATTGCTCACGACATCGGGAGAGGAAGAGCTCTTAAGCGCAGGAGCGGATTGGATCGCAGAAAATTTGAGCGCGCTTTCTCTTAATCAACGGAAGCGAACTGACGGCCTCGCGTTTTCATTGCAAGCGAAGAAGTAGCGCGAGTCCATCTCAAAAAGAGATACAATCCTCCGATTCGCCGAGTGGCCTAATTCAATCTGATGAGGGAGTGTCTCGATGAGCATTTCGAAGTGCTGCAAGTTTGCCCTGGTGTCCGCCTTATTTTTTGTTGCGCTACCTCTAAGTGTGCTAGCTCAAGATAAAGACGCAAAACCAGCGGACAAGCCCGCAGATTCAGCAGCTGCGGCAACACCTACGCCGAAAGAAGAATCTTCCGTCACGGAGCACTCGATCAAACTCGGCTCGCAAACGATCCCCTATAAAGCAACGGCGGCCACGATACTCCTGAAAAACGAAAAGGACGAGCCCACTGCACTGCTCTACTCGACAGCCTATACTCGCAGCGATGTGAAAGATCCGAGCACGCGCCCGATTGCGTTCGTCTATAACGGCGGCCCGGGCTCAGCGTCTGTGTGGCTGCACATGGGCTCCTTTTCGCCAAAGCGCGTCGTGACCGTGAACGCCGACGCGACACCGCCCGCGCCATACAAGCTGGTGGACAACGCAAATTGCCTTCTCGACAAAACGGATTTGGTCTTTGTCGATCCTGTCGGCACGGGGTTTAGCCACGCCGTCGGCAAAGCGCAGGACAAAGATTTTTGGGGCGTGGATCAGGACATGAAGTCGCTCGCGCAATTCATCAACACGTATGTAAGCCGCAACAATCGATGGAATTCGCCAAAGTTTTTGATTGGTGAAAGCTACGGCACATTTCGTTCGGCGGCGCTTTCGAACTATCTGCAATCGCATGATGGTATGGATTTCAACGGCATCGTCCTGATTTCTTCCGTGCTGGACTTGGGAACGATCTCCTTCAATCCCGGCGAAGACATGCCTTATGTTTTTTATCTGCCCAGCTACGCGGCGACCGCGTGGTATCACAAGATGCTCAAAGACCGCCCGGACAATTTGCCTGCGCTTATTGAGGAAGCCCGGAACTTTGCGCGGACGGGGTATCTCAGCGCGCTGGTGAAAGGATCGAAGCTCGGCGCTGCGGAAAAGTCCGAGGTAGCGAAGCAGCTTTCTCGTTACACCGGATTGAGCGAGGACTACCTGATCAAAGCCGACCTGCGCGTAAACCTCCCGCAGTTCATGAAGGAGCTACAGCGCAGCCGCGGCTTAACTACCGGACGCCTCGACGCTCGCTTCTCCGGCTTTAGCTACGACCTGCTCGGCGAATATGCCGAATACGATCCGCAGGATACTTCCATCACCGGGCCGTTCACAGCGGCCTTCAATACTTACGTTCGCGAAGAACTAAAGTTCGGTCAGGACAAGGTTTATCACACCGGCTCCGACGAGGCGGGCAATAATTGGGACTGGAAACATCGCAGCGGGGATAATTTTGGCTTCCCTGGTTCGCCGAACGTCGAAGGCGATTTGATTCAAGCGATGCTTACCAATCCGCATTTGCAAATCGAAGTCGAGAATGGATTCTACGATTTGGCTACGCCGTTCTTCGCCACGGAATATACGATGGAACATCTGGGACTTCCAGAAAAGCTGCAAAAAAATATCCATCTCCAGTATTACGACGCGGGCCACATGATGTACCTGCGAGACGAGGATCTTGCCAAGCTCAAGGCAAACATCGCCACCTTTATCGATAGCGCTTCCAGATAGCATCCATCGCAATTAAATCTGCGCATACCGCCAGGCCGGAATGGGGCAGTGGTGTCTTCGCAAACGAACTGCACGCGAGGTCTTGGACCGCGCGGTGTGGTCCGGCCATGTTTGTGGGCGCTTAGGTATTAGTCGTTTTCTTCTCTTCCAATAACTTTTAGGCACGCCTGTTGAGAGTTACATCCCCGACTTACCGGTTCTTCACTTACAATCGCTGATGTCGTTACTCGCTGGACCTATCCCCTTCCCTCAGGTGACCTGGTCAAAGAACTATGGGAACTCCAACACAAGTAGCACCGGCTCAGGCGGTACCATCTCAATTAGCGCCCGCGCAGCGCAAATTTGACACGGCGCAGCTCATCGCCGCGATGCTGAAGGCTCGCGAACATGTGAGCGACCTGATTTTCTCACCAGGCCGCGCGCCGCAAATTGAAATCAGCGGACAACTCGTCGAGCTGAGGTTCAAAAACCTTGAGCGTTTGACCCCGCAGGATACGCAGTGGCTCGCCGAAGACCTGATGGACAAGAATGAACACGCCATCGGGAAACTGGAGCGAGACGGATCGGCCGACCTGTCCTATGGCGTTGCGGGCGTGGGCAGGTTTCGAGTAAATATTTTTCGCCAGCGCGGAAGCATCGCAATTGTCATGCGCGTAATCCCCGATTCGATTCCTGGATTTGAAGACCTGCATCTGCCGCCGCAGTTGAAAGAGATCGTGCAGATGAAGAACGGAATCGTACTGGTGACCGGCCCCACGGGCTCGGGAAAGTCTTCCACGCTCGCCGCGATCATTGACACGATGAACGCGGAGAAGGCCTACCACATCCTGACGATCGAAGACCCTATCGAGTTTTTGCACAAACACAAAAAAGCTACCATCCATCAGAGGGAACTCCACAGCGATACGCCGACGTTTGCTCTTGCTCTGCGCGGCGCGCTTCGACAAGCCCCCAAGGTTATTTTGGTTGGCGAGATGCGCGACCGCGAAACGATTGAGATCGCCTTGGAGGCCGCAGAGACCGGGCACCTCGTGATGTCAACGTTGCACACCATTGACGCCGCCAAGACCATCGAGCGAATCATCGGCGCTTTTCCTCTAGCTGATCAAGCTGCCATACGAAATCGGTTTTCAAAGGCATTCCGCTGCATCGTTTCCCAGCGTCTTCTTCCTCGAAAAGACGGCAAAGGCAGGATTGCGGCGATTGAAATTCTGAAGTCCACCATGCGAACGCGCGACTACGTGGAAAAGGGAGAAGCGGAAGGAAAGTCCTTGCTCGATGCCATGCGTGACGGAGACACGGAAGGAATGCAGCACTTTGACGGTGAGATTGAGAAGCTTATTCGCGCCGGCGTCGTGGATTTTGAGACAGGCCTGCTCTATTCCTCTAACGCGGGAAATCTTAGGCTTGAGCTGGCTGATTTCACCGAATCGCGGGGCAGCCGATCTTCCGCCGCCGCACCCGCGGGAAACGTCGAGATGGAAATCGAACGCTGATTTCAAGCTAATTGGTTAAGGTCCCCTCACAACTATTCTGGAATGCCCTCGCAAATGCGCATTCTAGAACCATTTCACGCTAGAATTCTTTTCACGTAATGAATCCACTCGGAAGCCAATCGGATACCCACTTCTGGCCGTCGGCAGAAATTGCGCTGCTGCTTACGGTTTTCTTCGGGCTGCTGGCTCTGTGGAAACCAACCATTGGCAGTCGTGTCTTTGGAAAAATAGAGCACGTTCTCTCTCGCTTTGCTGAGCGCAAAAAACTAGCTGTTGGTTTGATGTTTCTTAGTGTTGCGGCTATTCGCCTCGCAGCGCTTCCGCTACTGCCAGTTCCCATTCCGGGGATTCACGATGAATTCAGCTACCTGCTGATGTCGGATACGTTTGCCCATGGTCGCCTCGCCAACCCTACTCACCCGATGTGGATGAGCTTTGAAACTTTTCATGTGAATTGGATTCCAACTTATTCCTCAATGTACCCGCCGGCCCAGGGATTGGTGATGGCTGTCGGGCAACTTCTGGGTAGTCCGTGGATTGGTGTGCTGCTGAGCGACGCCGCCATGTGCGCGGCGATCCTCTGGATGCTGCAAGCGTGGATGCCTGCGCGATGGGCGTTGTTGGGCGGCGTATTTGCTGCGTTGAATTTGGGGATCGCAAGCTATTGGATGAACAGCTATTGGGGCGGCGCCGTTGCGGGAATTGGTGGAGCGCTTGCGCTTGGGGCATTAGCGCGCATCTTGCGACGTCCCAGCGTGAGCGATGCCCTGCTCCTGGGCCTGGGTGTAGCCATCCTCGCGAATAGCCGGCCCTACGAAGGATTTCTCTTTTGCGTTCCGGCGGGATTATGGCTCTTGTGGTGGCTCATCGGAAAAACAAAGTCCAGAACGGCAGTTGGAGCTCGCATTCGAATCGTGTTCCTGCCGCTGTCGGCCGTCCTGGTTTTTACCTTGGCATTCATCGGCTATTACAATTGGCGGCTGACGGGAAATGCGCTGCTCATGCCGCATGTTCTTAACACGCGTACGTATCATTCGACTCCGCTATTTTTGTGGGAGCATCTCAAACCCGAGCTTACCTACCACAACCAGCAATTCGAGGATTTCTATAACGGCTGGGAGCGTGAAGACTATCAAACTACTTGGAAGGATGCGCGTGACGTGACGGTGGAAAAATTGGCGAGGATGGGCGTCGAGTTTTTCTGGCCAGGAACGCTTTTCCTTTTGCCTGCTTTGCCGTTTGCGTTCAGGGACCGCCGGATGCGCTTGCTTGTCGTTACACTTTTTCTTTGCCTTGCGGGAGTTTTTGCGGTGATCTGGTCGGCGCCACACTACGCCGCGCCGGTCACTTGTGTCATTTACGCGCTGCTGGCACAGGGCGTGCGCCATTTGCGCGTAATAAAATGGAAGGCGCGGCCGGTCGGCGTAGCGTTGTCGCGAGCGCTTGTTGTGCTGCTCGTGATGAGTACGGGCGTTAGTATCGCGCGCCGCTCTTGCGATCCGCTTTGGTGGACCTGCACAGGCGATCCGAGCCGCGTCACCGTCGCTAAACAACTTCTCGCTACTCCCGGTAAACACCTGATCATGGTTCGTTACTCTGACGATCACAACATCCATGACGAATGGGTTTACAACGGCGCCGACATCGACGGATCTAAAGTGCTCTGGGCTCGCGAGCTCGATAAGGAACAAAACGCGAAGCTCTTCGCCTACTTCAAAGACCGCAAGATCTGGCTCGTCGAACCCGACGTCGACAACACCGAACTAAAGCCTTACACACCACCGCCTGATCAGTAAGTTGCGGTTGGTCGACTGCGACGCGGCGATTCTCAACGAAAAGCGACCATCAGGTTGTTCAATCCTAATTCGAATCGGCGGTGAATGAATTTCTGAAAGCCTATGCGCTGGAGCATGTGTTGAATCGCTTCCACGGGAATACGCTTTTGATGCTCATCGCTTTCCATTTCATCGCTGATCAGATGAAGCCTGTGAAGCATATCCAAAATTGGATCAACCATTGCCGATGGCCACGTCATGATCAACGAACCGCCCGGGGCGAGGATTCGGTGCGCTTCGCGAAGGACCTTCTCGGGCTCAGTGAGATGCTCTAGAACGGCGAGCATCACGACGTGGTCGAAATTGGCGTCCGGCAGGGGAAGGGGTTTACTCAGATCCCCACATACACGCTGCCAGCGGCCTTGCGCGCCGTCCGCAACTTGATCGTCAACGCCAACGCCAGTGGCGATGCGGTCGGAAGCATAATCCAGAAAAGCCGCCTCTAAGCCGCAACCGAGATCGCAAACGCGCGAGCCGATTCGAACATAAGGATATGCGGCGCGAAAACGAAGCCTGGCGATGAAGTGGTCAATCCCGGTATAGGGCATTTATTTTAGGTCGTAGTCGCCGATATATGTGCCGCGGCTGATGCCGAGCATGCTCAGAAAAAAAGAAGCGAAAATCACTTGAACGCCGAGGAACAGCCACATCGACCAGAAAAGAACCTGGCGGACCTGGGCAAGCGGTCCGAACCCACTGGCAGCCCATTGCCAAGTGACCCAAGCGCATCCCGCAAAACCTGCAAGAAAGAGCGCGCCGCCCAAAAGCAGTCCGGTCTCGAGGGTTACGCGTTTTAGCACGCGCTTCAGCGAAACAGTGTTGCGATCAAATCGCTCCGCATAACTGAAAACTTTTGCGAACGATCCAATGGAAAGGATTTGCACGCCAAGCAGAGTGAAGATAACGCCGAAGATCATCGTGTGAATGTCCAGAACGACATTTGGCGAGACGCGGCGCGGTCCTGGCAGCAGCCAAAACACGATAAAAAGGCCAGGTATGACCAGCAAGGCGCCAGGAAGAATGAAAAGCCAGTTCGGCGCATACAGCAGCATGAATCGTAAATGGCGCCAGCCGTCGCGAAAACTGCGCAGGTGAGGCGGACGCCCGCGCTTGTCCGGCCAAAGCGTGATAGGAATCTCCGTGATGCGCGCGCCAAGTTGCGCGGCTTTGATCACGAACTCCGATGCGAATTCCATTCCTGTGCTGCGTAAATCCATGCGGTCGTAGATGGCGCGAGTGAAGCCGCGCATGCCGCAGTGGCTGTCGCCAATGCCAGCGTGAAAAAAAAGATTCAGGACCGAGGTGAGCACGGGATTGCCGAAATATCTGTGATGCCAGGGCATCGCGCCGGGCTTGATTTCTCCGCGGAAGCGGTTGCCCATCACCACGTCATAACCCTGCCGCCACATCTCGACGAAGCGCGGCACTTCGCCGAAGTCGTAGCTATCATCGGCGTCGCCCATGATAATAAAAGCGCCGCGCGCCGCGGAAATTCCCGCGCGCAGTGCTGCGCCGTAGCCGCGCTGCTCCACGCGAACCACACGCGCGCCAAGTTTCTCGGCAATTTCGATGGAGCCGTCCGTCGAGCCGTTGTCAGCGACAACAACTTCTCCGCGCAGCCCCGCCGCCTGAAAAGACTTCATCGCTTTTTCCACGCAAAAGGAAAGCGAGTTCGCTTCGTTCAAGCATGGGATAACGACCGAGACATCCGCAGGCGGCGCGTCGCCGCTAGCGTCAAGTTTCGTGGCCACTTCCGTCTTAATTTCTGGCGCGCGCTCTACTTCCAAATCCGCTCCTTCACCGATCGATACTCACGAAACCCGCTGGCCGCCATTTTTAAAATCACGGAGTTCTGGCTTGCATTTTGCCACATCGCCTTTATGATGGCGGAGTTTCCGATACGCACCTGAGACTTCACATTGTCTAACACATCGGCCGACTCTTCCACCAGCTCCAACATATCTGCTGGCCCGCAAACTCGCGGCTCCGGCAAGCTCCTGCAAGTGCTTGGCGTTTGGTTCGGCATCGCTGTCGCTGTTGGCAACGCGATCGCCGCCGGGATTGTCCGCACGCCCGGAGACATCGCGAAAATGCTGCCAAACGCGTGGCTCTTTATCGGCGTGTGGATCGTTGGTGGACTTTACGCGCTTTTTGGTGCTTCGTCGCTCGCGGAACTCGGCGCATCGATTCCCCGCAGCGGCGGACAATATAATTTTTCGCGCCGCGCCATCGGCGAATACGCGGGCTTCATCGTCGGGTGGAGTGACTGGCTTTCGACCTGCGGCACGGCTGCTGCTGTCGCGATCGTCATTGCAGAGTATAGCCGCTATTTTTTTCCCATTTTCGCGGGACATGAATCGCTTATTGCCGTTGGCATCATCTGCGGATTTTTTCTGCTGCAGTGGCGTGGAATTCGCTGGGGCAGCGGGACACAACTCGTTACCTCCGCGCTTAAGACCGCCGCGTTCGTGGTACTAGTCGCAGCGTGTTTTGCGTTGGGCGGCCACTCCCATGGAGCGTCTTTAAGTTCTACTTCCCCGCTTCCGGCCATGCCAAGCGGCTGGCCTTTTCTCATCGCGGTCATTCTCAGCTTGCAGGCCGTGGTTTACACGATTGATGGATGGGACGGTGTCGTCTACGTCGGAGGAGAAGTACGTAATCCCGGTCGCGATGTTCCGCGCGCGATCTTCGGAAGCGTTTTTTCCGTGATGGGAATCTATCTTCTGCTCAATCTCGCGGTGCTATATGTCCTGCCAATGAACGAAATTGCTGGAAACGATTTCGCGCTGGGTGCGGCCGCTGCGCGCATTTTTGGAAGATACGGCGATCCCGTGATTCGCTTAATTATGATTGTGTCGATGCTGAGCTCGATGAATGCCAACCAGATTTTTTGCACGCGCACTCTGCATGCGATGAGCTGTGACGGGCTCTTTTTCCGACGCGCCGCTAGCGTAAACAGGGGCGGTACGCCCGTGCTTGCACTTTTTCTCAGCACGGTTGCCGGCGTGCTTTTCCTCCTGACCGGAACATTTGAGCGCGTGATTGATATGCTCGCGTTTTTTTTCGTCGCGAACTACACGCTTTCGTATGCATCGCTTTTCGTGCTGCGCAAGCACGAGCCGGAAATGGCGCGACCATACCGAGCTTGGGGCTATCCGTGGACTACCGGAATCGCACTTATTGCGTCCGTGGTATTTCTCATCGCTTCGATCATTACAGACCTGCAAGGCTCGCTTGCATCGGGCAAGTTTTGGCCGCCGAGCCCAGCAGTGTTGGCGCTCGCGGTGCTCGTGCTCAGCTACCCGGTCTTTCTAATACTCAAGTGGGCGAGGGAGGACAACGTTACAACGTCATCCGGTTCTTAACTGGGCAGTTTCTCGGCGACAGTTTTGGCCTGCATGAAGAGCAGCAAGTAGTCTCTCCCGCCTGCTTTGGAATCGGTTCCAGACATATTGAAGCCGCCGAAGGGATGCGCGCCGACCATGGCTCCTGTGCATTTGCGATTCAGATAGAGATTGCCAACGTGAAAGGATTCCTGCGCTTTCTCGAGTTTCTCTGGATTTTTCGAATAAACGGCGCCGGTTAGTCCAAATTCGGTGTTGTTGGCGATTTCGAGTGCGTGGTCAAAATCCTTTGCTTTAATTACCGCGAGAACCGGCCCGAAAACTTCTTCCTGGGCGATGCGCGCTTTGGGATCTACGTCAACGATGACGGTGGGTTGCACGAAGTAGCCATCGCCGGGAGCACGTTCGCCGCCGAGAACCAACTTCCCTTCCTTTTTGCCTAAATCGATGTAACCAAGAATGGTTTTCATAGCTGATTCGCTGACGACCGGTCCCATATAGTTGCCGGGATCTTCGCTAGGACCAACAGTGACTTTCTTGGCGCGCTCAATCAATTTCTGGACGAATGAGTCGTAGACTTTTTCCGAGACGATGGCGCGGGAGCAGGCAGAGCACTTCTGCCCCTGGTAACCGAAAGCGGCTTGCGCAACACCTTCAACCGCGGAATCCACGTCGCCTTCCGCGTCCACAATGATGGAATCCTTGCCGCCCATTTCGAGCACGGTGCGCTTGATCCAAATCTGTCCGGGAACTTTCTTGCCTGCATTTTCACTGATGAGCAGGCCGACTTCCTTTGAGCCGGTGAAGGCGATAAAACGAGTCTTAGGATTTTTGACGAGCGCGTCGCCGGCCGTTTCGCCTGGGCCGGTAAGGAAATTCAACGCTTCCTTGGGTATGCCCGCTTCGTAAAAAATCTCAACGACCTTTGCCGCGACAAGCGGAGATTCCTCCGATGGCTTGAGCACAACCGTGTTGCCAGTCACCAGCGAGGCAGCGCTCATTCCGGCAGCAATGGCGGCGGGGAAATTCCACGGCGGAATGACGGCGCCGACACCGAGCGGAATATATTTGAGATAGTTTCTCTCGCCTTTCATGGGTACGACCGTTTGTGGCCCGGCAAAGCGAAGCATTTCGCGGCAGTAGAATTCGAGGAAGTCGATGGTTTCGGCGGTGTCGGCGTCGGCTTCTGCCCAAGACTTGCCGACCTCGTAACAAATCCAGGCTGACAGCTCGAATTTGCGCTTTCGAATGATGTCCGAGGCGCGCAGAAGAATTTCGACACGCTCTTCGGCTGGAACGCGCTTCCAGGAATCGAAATCCTTGTAGGCGGCATCGACGGCCTGATTGGCGTGGTCGGCGTTGGCTTCCTGAAAAATGCCTAGAATTTGGGTTGGGTGCGATGGATTGGTTGAAGTTCGCTTCGCCGTGGTGATGACTTTTTGCCCGCCAATATACATCGGATATTCGCGGCCGAATTCGGAGGCGACCTTTTTCAGCGCGTCTTCCATGGCTTTACGATTTTCAGGTTTGGAAAAATCGACAAAAGGTTCGTTGGTGAACTCAGACATCTGGATTTTCGCTTCGGCCGTGGCCATGGCAGGTTCCCTCCTCGATAGGCAAACAAAGAATTGTACAGCGGGGATCGAATTTGCGACAAGGTACAGGCCAGACTGGCCGGTCCACATTCTTGGTCGACCAGTTCAGGCTATAGACCGGGCGCTTCGTCAAAGTTGCCGCGCCTAATATCATGCCTTTCTCTTGCGTGCGCGGGAGTTCCCGGTTTCCTGAATAGATTTTCTGCGACCGCTGAGTTCCCTTCTAGTGAAATGATCCATTGCGTGCCGAAGGAGCCAGTTCGCTTTGGTTTGATAACCGCGCCCATCGGCTTGCAGCCATTCGAGTACGTCGACGTCGATGCGTATGGTTACCGGCTTTTTTGCAGGGCGATAGAACTTGCCAACTTCCGCGCCGGTCCAATCGACGACGGGAGGCATGTCGGAAAAATCAATGTTCGCGTCTTTTTTTGCGGCGATGGCCGCCACGTCTCGCTTCTGGTCTTTTGTGAGCTTCTGCATAGGCCTTCCTTTCGTGGGATTCCACTGCTCTGGCTGAAGTGATGCGGATGACTTGTTCCAAGTTTTCTTCATAAAGAGTATGGACCACCAGGAGAATTGAACCTGGTGCGATGGCTCCAACAGTTATCCAGCGTTCTTCCTCTTCGATGGAATAATCACGCTGAGAAATGGCATGCGGATCGTCAAAGACGAGAAGGGCAGTTTCAAAGCGGACGTCGTGTTTGCGGAGATTTTGAAGATTCTTGTTTTTATCCCACTCGAAGCGCATGTTTCAGCGGGCCACCGTATTCAGTTTAGCGGGAGTCATTTTATTTGTCAATACAACTGTACGTACAGTTTTCACACAAGACGGGCACGGCATGCCGTGCCCCTACGAGACGAGTTCGCGGGTGGCTTCAGCGAAGATTTTTGTGTGGAGGTCGACGTCGGCTTCGGTGGTGGCGGGGCACATTAGGGCCATGTTGTGAAACGGAGTGAGGAGGACGCCGCGGTTGAGCGCGTAGAGATGGAGAAAGCGCTCGAGTTCGAAGTCAGCGGCTGCGGCGGATTCGCGGCCATTGCGGGGCGCATGTGAGGCAAACGTGTATTCGGCGCGAGCGCCCAGCCGGGTGACATTCCAGGGAAGGCCGACAGCGCGGATTTGGGCTGCCAAGGCGTCGGCGAAGCGGTTAGCTAGCGGAATCATGTGCGCAAAAGCGGCGGGCGTCAGGATGTGCTCGAGCGTGACGCGCATGGCCGCGAGGGAGAGCGCGTTGCCGGCTAGCGTACCACCGATACCGCCTACGTCAACGTCTTCAAGATGCAGGCGGGACGCGATTCGCTGGGCAACTTCTTCGGTAACGCCGTAAGTGGCGCCGGGAATGCCGCCTCCGATAGCTTTGCCGAAAACGAGAATGTCAGGCTGAAGATTCCATTCGCGCGTACAGCCGCCTGGTCCAGCGCAGATGGTGTGGGTTTCGTCGACGATGAGGAGCGTGCCGTAGCGACGCGTAAGTTCTCGCGCGGCGGCCCAATAGCCATTGTCGGGCAGAATGATGCCAACATTGGTCATGGCGGGCTCGGCGAGCACGCAGGCGACGTCGTGATGTTTGAGAGCAGCCTCAAGGGCCTGCAGATCGTTGAATTCGACTACGCGCGTAGTTTCGGCGGGATTTACAGGAGGACCGATGTTGCCGCGGCGCGGGCCGACGACACCGTTTTCGAGCGTGGCGAAAGATTCATCTACCGTGCCGTGATAGCAGTAGTGAAAGACAAGGATTTTGGGGCGCTGGGTGATTTCGCGCGCGATGCGAATCGAGAAACGGTTGGCGTCGGTAGCCGTCAGCGTGAATTGCCAATAGGGCAGGCCGAAACGGCGTTGGAGATCTTCGCCTACCCAGAGCGCGTCTTCGGTGGGAAGCATGAGGGTGATACCTTCGCGGACGCGGCGCACGATTGCGTCAGCGACAATCTGAGGCGAGTGGCCGGTCATGGCGCCTGTGTCGCCGAGGCAGAGGTCGACGTAGTCGCGGCCGTCAACGTCAGTGAAATGCGCACCGCTGGCGGATTTCACAAAAACGGGAAAAGCTCCGGCCCATTTGTTCATCCAATTCATGGGAACGCCGCCGAGGAGAGAGGCTTGCGCGCGCAGATAGAGCTCGGCGGAGCGCGGGTGGTCGGCCACGAAGCGCTTTTCTTCGCGCTGGTGGAGAGCTTGGAGCTTCGCGCGATCGATTTGGATCATGTGAATAGCCTGCAAATTAGCGGACTCGCTGCAGCCCCTGTTTGATTCCGTCCCGAACTACATCGCCATACCTTCCTTCGAGTGGAAGGCTGCTCAGCTTAGCTGCCGCCAATTCGTAGTGTCTCTTGGCTTGCTCCCAATTGCCAAGATCTTCATGAGACTTGCCAAGGTTCAGATAGAGAGATGGATAAAAACCGTGAACTCTCTCGTCATTTACCGCGTCCGCGCGATCCAGCGACTCTTTGTTCCAATGCAGAGTCTCCTCCAGAGTCTTCTGGTGCCTCGCAACGTAATGAGCTGCGATGCATGCATCAAAGTCGTTCTTGCTCTGTTCCCAAGCTTGGGCGAATAGCAGGCGCGCCTCGTCGATTCTGCCTTCCGATTCCGCCTTCATACCGTCCACGCACAGTTTGATTATAGGATTGTCGGGATCCATAGATGCCTCGCTCTTTCGACGAGTTCGAATTTGGTCATGCCAACTACCTGAGGTTGTGGATGATTTCGCGGGCGGCGTTGGCGCCGGATGCCCCAGTTAGGCCGTTGCCGGGATGCGTGCCGGAGCCGCAGAGATAGAGACCGCGGATGGGAGTCTTGTAGCGGGCCCAATCGAGAACGGGACGCATGGTGAAAAGCTGATCGAGGGCGAGCTCGCCGTGGAAAATGTGGCCGCCGGTGAAGCCGTAGATGGTCTCAAGATCTTGAGGAGTGATGACCTGCATGTGTTCGATGAGGCCGGGGAGATCGGGGGCGTACTCAGAGAGAGTTTTGACCACTGTGTCGCCGAGGTCTTTGCGTCGGCCCTCCCAGTTCGATTCCGATTTAACGGAGGTTTTGCCGTCCGCAGAGGCAGCGGAAAGTTTGAAGGGAGCGAATTGGACATAAGCGGAAAGCACATGCTTGCCTTCTGGCGCGAGAGCGGGATCGAGAAGCGTGGGAATAGTCACATCGAGATACGGTGAAGGGGAAAATTCACCGTATTTGGAAGCATCGAATGCGCGCTCCAGATAATCGATCTCGGGGCCGATGTGAATGCGGCCGGAGAGCGCCTTGATGAAGCCGTCGGGGGCGATCGCGTCGGTGAGTGCGGGAAAAGTCGGTAGACCACCGAGAGCGAGGTTGACTTTAGCGACTGTGCCATTGGCGCGCACGTTGCGAATGCGCAGTGCAAAAGTTGGATCAAGTTGAGTGGGATCGATGAGTTTGAAAAAAGTGCGCTTGGGATCTACACCAGAGACGATGGCCTCGACGGCGATTTCCTCGCCATCGGCGAGAACAAGTCCGGCTACGGCGCCGTCTTTTACGCGGATATGTTGGACCTCCGCATTGGTGCGGATTTCCGCGCCGGCTTTACGGGCAGCGTCGGCGAGAGCGTGCGTGAGCGAGCCAAGCCCTCCGCGTGGAAATGCAGCGGGGCCCGCGGGATTAGGATCAACAGCGGCGCGGAGAAGAAGAACCGCTGTGGAACCGGCAGACCACGGCCCGAGTGCGGTTCCGAAAATGCCGCGAGCGGCGATGACGGCGCGGAGCAATTCTGTTTCAAAAAATTCGGCCACGAAATCCGCAACGGCCATCGGGCCCCAGCGGAGTAGATCGAAAATGCCGCTCTTGCCAAGGCTGCGAACGTGCCGGCCTGTCTTGAAGAGATGCCAGAGATCTTCTGGAGAGGGGGAGTCAATGTCGGGTGGCGTAATGGCGCAGAGTTGGGCAAAGAAGCCGGAAATCTCTTCCAACGAAGATGCGAATTGCGAATATTTTTCGGAATCTTTTGCGGAGAGATGCGCGATGCCGCCGGCGGTCTTCGCGATATGGTCATAGAAAAGCAGCGCCTGGCCGTCTGGGCGCGGTGCGAAGACGCGAGGATCGGGGCGAAGAATCTCGCAATCGAATTTTTCTAGCTGAAGATCGCGTGCAACATCAGCGCGAAGTGGTCCGATCGTGTGCGCTAACGCGGAAACGCGAAAGCCTGGATGAAATTCCTCGGTGATCGCGCCACCACCAATCATTTCACGGCGTTCGAGAACGACCGGTTTGAAACCGCCCTTTGCGAGATAGAACGCGGTAATAAGAGCGTTGTGGCCGCCGCCGATGATAGCTACGCGCTGTCCGATGGGCATGATTAGTTCTTGCTCCCGTTCGAACGGGAGGATTTGTTTTTCTTCCAATCCTTCAGGATGACTTGGCTGGCGATGCGCCCGGGTGCGCCCATAATGCCGCCGCCGGGATGCGTGGCGGAACCGCACATATAAAGGTTGTCGATGGGGGTGCGGTAGTAGGCCCAGCCAGGCACTGGTCGAAGAAAAAAGAGCTGCTCAAGAGAGAGCTCGCCCTGAAAAATGTTGCCTTGCGTTAAGCCAAATTCACGCTCGAGGTCGAGCGGCGTGAGGATTTGACGGCCGGTGATAATTTTTTTGATGTTGGGGGCGTGCTCCGCGATGGTGTTGATGACAGCGTCGCCAAAGGCTTCGCGCTGATCGTCCCAGGTGCCCTTGGCGAGTTTATACGGTGCGTATTGAACGAAGCAGGACATCACGTGCTTGCCCGGAGGCGAAACGCTTGGGTCGGTGAGGCTGGGGATGACCATATCAATGTAAGGCCTGCGCGAAAAATTCCCGTATTTCGCATCGTCATAGGCGCGTTCCATATATTCGATGCTGGGAGAAATGGAAATCGCGCCGCGAAGATGCGCGCCCGGACCGGGCAAACACTTGAAATCGGGCAGCGCATCGAGAGCAAGATTCATTTTGCCGGAAGAGCCGCGGTATTTGTAACGGCGGACGCCATCGAGAAAATCCGAAGGCAACTCGCTGGGTTCGAGAAATTTCTCGAAGGTGAGATGCGGGTCGACACTCGAAGAGACGACGCTGGCGGATATTTCTTCCCCGCTTTGCAGGGCCACGCCGCAAGTCCGCCCGTTTTTAACAAGGATTTTCGCAATGGGAGCTTGCGTGCGAATTTCGACGCCCGCCTCGCGAGCCGCATCGGCGATAGCGTTGGAGATGGCTCCAGTACCGCCGCGGCTAAATCCCCAGGACCGGAACGCGCCGTCGATTTCGCCCATGTAGTGATGCAAAAGAACGTACGCCGTGCCGGGCGAGCGAATGCCGAGGAAGGTGCCAATGATGCCCGAAGCAGACATGGTGGCTTTGAGGACGTCCGTCTCAAACCACTGATCCAGAAAATCGGCGGCGCTCATGGTCATGAGTTGGACGAGCGTATAGCGCTCGTCGGAAGAGAGGCTGCGGAACCGCTGCATGAGGAAGTGAAGCTGCTTGAGATCGCCGGGCTTGAGCGTGGTGGGATCCGGCGGGATCATCGAAAGCAATGGCTTCACGAAGCGGCACATCGGCGTCATCATTTTTGAAAATTCGTCGTAAGCCTCGGCGTCAACGCGGGAATGGCGGCGAATTTCGCGCTGCGTGCGCGCATGGTCGTTCATGCGCCAAAGATGATTGCCATCGGCCATAGGTGTGAAGGTGCCGTCGAGCGGAAGTATTTCGAGACCATGACGCGGGAGATCTAACTCGCGAATGATTTCCGGACGAAGAAGCGAGACCACATAAGAGCACTCAGAAAAGAGAAAGCCGGGAATGATTTCTTCTGTAACAGCAGCGCCGCCGAGGACGTGACGGCGTTCCAGGACGAGCACCTTCTTCCCTGCTTTAGCAAGGTAGGCGGCGTTCACAAGTCCGTTGTGGCCGCCGCCGATGACAATGACGTCGTAGTGCTGCGCCATGCAGAAAGACCCCGTTAAAGATGCGCACTGAAAAGAAGATGCGATGCGACTGGAAGACGGGACATTTTACTGGTACGTGGGCTGGCAAACAAGGGCTGCCAAACACTGCAAGTCGGCATGATCCCTTAATGGGAGCGACTCCATACGCGATATTTATTACATACGTATATATACGTACCATTAAATGACACTTGACAACTATTCGCCTTTTCTTCTATAAGCCATTTAGTCCCCAGTAATATAGAGCTTCGGTATCACTGGAGGAACACGTGTCACACAATCCATCACCCAAAAAGAAGGTCCTTTGTATGCAGGAACGCTCTGCCTCACTGAATCGCGGTGCGAAGTGCGATGACCGGTTGGCCTGCGCGGTCCTGGAACTGCGCCAGTCTATTTGGGATGAGATTTGGCATATCGCCCGGTGCTGGAAGGTCGATCCGAAGGAGTTAGTCGAGGCTTCGCGTGGGAGAAGCTGATGGCGCACCGTCCGTACCCCGCGCGACCGGAGACCAGATGCCCTGAAGGCACTACTTTAGCCGGCCTGGATCTCGCCCGAAAGGTGTTGGGCGGAATGGCGCAAACTTTCCCACAACCTCTTGCCGCTGTCCCCGAACAGGTTGATCCGTTGTGCCTTGAACAAGCGTGCGTCCAGACAATCCGCCAGCTGTACTACGCGGTTGCCTCTTCCGCCGACCATTTCGATGTACCGGGCGATGTGCTGTGGGAGGTTCTCGTTCACTGGATCGTATCGGACCAAATGGGGTGGGATCGAGCCCCCATACACTTCTTCATTCTGAAAAAAGAACCTTAGGTCAGCGACGACAGACCCCGTCGTGTCCCGATTGTGCGGAAGATGGCATCATCGAACCCTGGACCGAGGGAAGAGGGCGTCGAGGCCACGAAGCTGTTTCCTCGGGTTGTTAAAAGCCGGAATTTTGGACCTTTGAGGCGCAAATTTAGCGGCCGGGTCCGCAGGCGCCCATCGGTTGGCAAAAGCGGCGATTGTGAAACCCCGCAAGAAAGTGGCCTCTTATCGAGTACGCGGCATACGCGCGCCCCGCCCATCGAACCCAAGAGTGGTGTGATCGTTCGGTAAAATAGAGCGCCGTGGCCTGCGGTACGAAGCAAGTCAGCGCGAAACGCGCGATAGCAGGGTCACTCGGACGCGGTCCGAGCACCCATCGACTGGCGATCTCGTGGCAACCTCGTTCGATGCAGTGGACCGTCGTAGTCCAATCAAAGGAACTGCTGACCGCTAACGCAGTGCTCTCTACGAAGAATATCCTACGATAGGAATGCAGCTCCACGTTCGGCCTCGGCATAGGATTTTCAACCCCGTCGGCTGTTGCCACGCTAGGCAAGAAAAGCAGGGAGGAAACTACGATAAGTGTGGCTGGAAAGGGCTTGCGGATTCTCAAATGGCACCTCACTTCACCGGCTATCCATCGCTTATATGCATAGGCATTTTTTGTTCCTCCCTTTATTTCGCTTTCCACGGCTCTTCTCAAATAGGTCGTTTCGGCACTGGATTCCCAAAATGATGCCCTAGCCAGTTTCATTCTGCGTTGCATATTACTTCGCGTTCTATTAAGTCCTTTGTATTAATAGTTTCATTCCGTTGAGCGGCACATGCAACGCTTTCGGACGAGCGCGTCAAGAACGTGGACAACTGCAGATGGCTCCGCAAAATTTGCTCTCCGTGGCCCTTTTCGAATGGGTCGTTTCGGCACTGGAATCCCAAAATGATGCCCTAGCCAGTTTCATTTTAGGTTGTTCATTACTTTGCGGTCTATTAAGCCTTTTGTATTAATAGTTTCATTTCATGGAGAGAAACATGCAACGCATTCGGACGATCGCATTAGGAACGTGGACGACACCTGATGACTCCGCAAAAAGTGATATCGGCCCTGGCCCTAGTTCTATGCTCGCCATTTTTCTGGTCAGCGCAGGCTCAACAAGACCCCATCGGCTCGATGTCACCTCCGCCTCTGCAGAATAGTAACTACACCGTGGATTTCGATAAGACCGTCGTTCCTATCACCGAGCTGAAGTTCCTGGGCGTCGGGATGGAAGGCAAGTTCGGAACGGGCTTCTGCCTGGACGCCGAATGCCGGTTCATCGGAACGAATTATCACGTTGCCGTGGTGGCGCAGCCCCGCAAAATTGGGGGAGAGAGGGTCGCCCACTTGTATTTTGCCACCGGGCCAACGGATAAAGGTGCAACGGTAAACATAATCCCTTCTGTTGGTTCCCTACAGTACACCCCCAGTCGTGACCTTGCCATCTTCGAGCTGCGTCACCCGATACCTAATCACCATGGCATCGCTTTCAATCTCGATGACCTGGCGCCCGGGCAGGAGGTAGAAATCTATGCTTATCCCAAAGAAAACATCACCCCCATCCGCCGCCTCTTGCAGTTTCACGGCACCTTCAAAGGCGAGACATCGATTGGTCTCCTTGCCTTCGATTACAGCCTGTCTGCTAATAGGGCAATTCGCCCTGGGGCGAGTGGCGGAATAGTTGTCGACAAAAAGACTCAGAAGATTCTTGGCATTCTGAACGAGATATCAACGGGCGAAGAGCTGATAGCAGTGGCTGTGCCCATTCAGTCCCTAGCGGACTTTGTGGCCAAGGTGCAACCAAACCTCATGCCAAGCATATTTCCTCCCAACAATTTCGTCTCAGCAGTTTTGGCCGACCTATATTCAAAGTTCGTACCGCTGCCCATCGGCAACGTGCTACAGCATAGACCCGAAGAATCAGCCGGGGTCAAGGCTCTACGCACCAAGGCCCAACTTCTGGCCGATAGCATACGGGACTTTATCGCAGTACAAACTTTCGCATGGGGATCTGGTAACAGGGCACCTGATGCTTCGTCGGCGTACGAAGTTCGAGTCGTGGACGGCCGCCAACGATTCCGTAAGTATCCCGATGGCGAAAAAGAGTTAGACGAGGTGCCTTTGCCGTGTCCGAATGGCTGGGTACTTCCCTCTGATGAATGGTCCAAACTGCCGGGGATGGTAGGAACAGATCTGAAGTTGAAGGTTCGGCAAGCCCCCGGCGCGATTGTGAACGGCAGACGGATGAAGGTCTTCCAGTATTATGCCGGTGTCGAGGATAACTTATGCTCACTTGAACCGGTGGAAGATTTTGGTTTCTTCACAATCAGCAAGAATGTCCCTGTCGCTTGTTTCGGGGAGGTCTGGACTGACGAAGATACGAACATAATCAGAGTATCGGAGCACTTGGAGCTGTCTGCCAAACTGAAGGCTTATCGAGGGTGGGAAGACTACCAGGTTGTCCTCACCTACGGACAGCTCGAACAGGCAAATGAGCCTCCTCGGCTTACTCCCGTCGCCATCTATACTCAAGCCAAGAACGGTAAGAAAGTCTATTGGTGCCGCGGACAGTTCACCAACTATCGAGTATTCGGAAGCTCCGTAAGGCTCTTGACAAACTAAGCGGATGCTTTGGCCGTTTTGTTATTTCGCTCGCGGCGGATACGGCGGCGGAATCTCGGCGTAACCCGGGGCCGCCGTCTTCAAATTAGGCGAAACCGACGCATTCGCGTCACCGATCGCCCAGCGAATTCCGCCTGCCAGCAGATTGAGGAAAAAAGTGTTCTGCCAATTCTCGGCGCGGTCACCAATGGCGTTGTAGAACACTCTTCCCTTCCCGTTCATGCGCGCCCAAACGACGGGATACGGCGCGCGCTTGTAAGCGAGACCGTTCATCGTGGAAGTGTCCAGCGTGCAGACAACATGAAGGTCGGGCGCAAAATCCTTCATCGAATACCATTCTTCCATCAAACTCACCGGAGATTGCACTCCATCGAGGCCGGGAAACTTCGGATCGTTGATGACGACGTTCGCGGTCTGTAGGCGAGGGTCCTTGTCTTGCCCATGAATGATGAACTCTCCACCAATCATTCGAAGATACGGATCGGACTGCTCGCCATGCGCGATGTAACGATTCGAAAGATCGGGTGTATCCGGCGGTGTGTGGAACGTGTCGGTGGCAGCATGAATGCCGACGAACCCCATGCCATTTTGAATAGCATCGAGAAAGGCCTGCTTGCCTTGCACAGACATGGGCGGAGTCTTGTCGGTGCCTTCCTGGGTGAGGTCACCGGTCGTAAAGAAGATGACCGCGGCATACTCGTGTAACTCTTTCGAGTCGAAAATACGGCCGTCCTTTGATGCGGTGAGACCAAAATGGTTCTGCGCGGCAAAGGAGCGAATGGCCGTTTCGGCAATGCTGGGTTTCCCGTCCGCGACTTTGATGACGGCATGTTCGAAGCCGGAAGATTTCGTGAACAGTAGCACGGACTTATTTTTCGCCGCGCTGGCCGGATGCGAAAGCAGAAGTCCGGCGCCGGCAGCGGCTGTGGTGCGAAGAAAATCGCGTCGAGTTGAGAATGCATTCATTTTGTTTGCCCGTTGCGTTCGAGGATTTAAGCTCTCTTTGCCAAACCAACCTGAATGGAAGACGGCGTAGTCTACTGCGAGGGGTAGAAGCGGGGCAAGTGTACAAACATCGCCCACTCGCTTTCAGTTTTTCGGCACATCTCCGCTAGCACCAACCCTGGCTTGTTCCCGCAAATCACAAAAGTAAACACGGTCTCTCCATTCTTGTGGGATACTCTGCGCGTCGAAAGAGCGCGACTTCCAGTTCAAGTCAAGTGAGGAACTGCTCGAGAAAACAATATTCATGCCTCCTCGCCCTGACCAAACATTTTCCGCATCAGAACGCATCCCCCGCCGCAGGTGGGCGATCGCGTGTCTGCTCGGCTTCGGAGTCCTCGTCAATTATTTCGATCGCGTAAACCTTTCCGTCTCGAAGGATGCACTCGATGCCGCCTTCGGAATTTCCGCAGTGACGTTCGGTTATCTTTCGAGCGCTTACAATTGGACGTACGCGGCACTCCAACTCCCGTCCGGCTTGTTGCTGGACCGCTTTGGAGTGAAGAAAGTAGGCCGTTACAGCACGATTCTCTGGGCCGTCGCCTCTTTTGGCGCGGCCGTTTCCACGGGTATAGGCGGCTTCCTCGCCGCACGGCTTTTTCTTGGCATCGGCGAAGCGCCCACGTTTCCGGCGAATTCAAAAGCCATTGGCTACTGGTTTCCGAAGCAAGAACGCAGCCTCGCGACGGCAATCTTCGACTCCATGGCAAAACTTTCTTCCGCCATTGGAGTTCCACTGCTCGGCATCCTGCTTCTGCATTTTGGCTGGCGATGGAGTTTCGCCGCGACGGGATTCATCAGCGTTCTATTTTTTGTTTTATTCTATGCGTTCTATCGGAACCCGAGCGAAGATCGGCGACTCTCGAATGCCGAGCGTCAATTCATCGCCGAAGGCGGAGCGCAGCCCGAAGATCGCGCGAAGGCCGCGAAAGGAGCGCCCCTCTGGTATCTGCTGCGGCAGCGGAGAGTTTGTGGATTGGCGCTCGGGTTTGCTGGCTACAATTACACTTTCTACCTGCTCTTGACCTGGCTGCCTTCATATTTTCTAGCCGTCCATAATGTGGATTTGCTTCACTCCGTCGCGTATACCAGTGTGCCGTGGCTGTTCGCGACTCTCACGGATCTCGTCGTCGGTGGATGGCTTGTCGATGCACTGATTCAGCGCGGCTGGAACGCGGTGCGCGTTCGCCAAGTGGTTCTCATCGGAGGGACCAGCCTCGGACTTGGCATCCTCGGCGCCGCGCATGCCCAAAGCGCCGCTGCCGCGCTCTTCTGGATCAGCCTGTCGATCGGAGGATTGTCCGCTGCGTCGCCGGTAGGATGGTCGATTCCTTCGCTCATTGCTCCAAAAGAGAGTGTTGGCACCGTCGGCGGAATCCTGAATTTTAGCAATCAGCTTGCTGCGATCGCCGCGCCTATTGTCACGGGTTACGTCGTGCAGTCCACGCATGCCTATTCATGGGCTTTTGTCGTAGCAACAGCAATTCTGCTTATCAGCATTGCGGCCTATATTTTTCTGCTTGGACGAATGGAACCCGTGCCGGAACCGGCGTAATTCACAAAACTCAGCGAGCTTAGTTTTTGGATTTTGGCGCGTAGTGTTTCGTTGCTTGCGTTCGCGCGTTGTAAACGTCGAAGCTGCCGTCCGAAAAGGCGGTGAGCTTGAGATAGTTGCCCGCGTCCGGCCCCGTGCTGTTTGCGATGAAGGAATCGACCACATTATGCGAGGCGCTGCCCTCGTCTGAAAAGTGAAGTTGCCAGAGGTCTTCGAGCACGGGTGATTTTTCGATGGCGTCCCAAGAAGAGGGAGAGCCTCCCTTTGCGGCGCCGTTGTCCATGATGGCGACGCGCGGAGCGATGCTATCCAAAAACAAAGGACTGTTGCTCTGCGACCATCCGTGATGGGAAACGACGTAGACGTCGATTCGGCCGAGTCTATTCACTGGGCATACGAGCTCTCTTTCTTTGTCTTTCGTCAAATCTCCCAAATCCAGAATGCGAAGCTTCCCGAATGTGAGAAGCACTCCAAGCGAGCGGACATTTTCTGTTTGATCCGCGGGAGGCTGCGGAGCCACATCGCAGGCCGGATTCGCGCCGCCTGCCCCAGGTAGTGGTTTCTCAAGCAGTGCCCCATCAGCGCTGATGATCTTCACTTGCAGGCCAACGCCAGGCAAATCATCGCCGGGTTTGGCGATGATCCGTTTGAATTTTCTCTTCGCCAGCAGCGCTTGATAGGCTTGCCACGCCCGCTGCGTATCCGCGTCTCCAGGTTCGCGATTCTCCCCGTGATCGATGAAAGTTCCCACGGGGATTTTCGCGGCGAGTTGAGGGACTCCGCCCGTATGATCGACGTGATAGTGCGTGAGGAGCACGAAATCGATTTTCGCTATGCCGGCCAATTTTGTCACGGCGACGATGCGATCCGCGTCCCGGCCGTCGAAACCAGGCCATCCCGTATCAATCAGCAGGGACTTTCCTTCCGGCGTGACAAAGAGCGTCGCTTGGCCGCCTTCCACATCTACAAAATAGATTTGCAAGGTTTTACTTTTTTCGGCAGCGGCCGCCCACAACGTGGCGGAGCAAAGCAACGCGGCGAGAAGCCCACAAAATGCGCATCGCAAAAGCCCTGTCAGCCGCCCGCGGCGAAGTGCGGCACCCGAAATAACACCGCTGCTCATTTTGAGTGCTCCTAGTCTGATTCTCGAGGACGATCCGAGGCTGTTTTTGCAGGCTCGACCAACGCGCGCGTCGCCCCAGTCGAAATTCCGCCATCCACAAGCAACGTCTGTCCCGTTACATATCTACTGGACTCCGCGGCAAGAAATACCACCGCCGCATCCAGATCCTGAGGCTGGCCCGGGCGTTTCAACGGAATGCGATCGCACAGATATTCGACCCATTCCTTGTTTTCGTACAAAATTTTGTTCTGTTCCGTGCGAAACCATCCCGGAGCAAGGCAATTCACGGTGACGCCGTGCTTGCCCCAGTCGTCGGCCAGACTCATCGTCAATTGTTTTATGCCGCCGCGGCTTGCGCCATAAGGCGCGAGCCCAGCATAACCGGCAACTGCCGTGACGGAGCCGATGTTGATAATGCGCCCATAACCGCGAGCAATCATGCCGCGCGCGACAGCCTGTGCGACAAAAAAACTGCCGCGCAGATTGGTCTCAAGAATCAAATTCCAGTCATCCCAAGTCACATCAAGCGCCGGCTTGCGTACGTTGCACCCGGCATTGTTCACAAGAATATCCAGGCGGCCAAACGCGGCTTCTGCGGCGGCGGCCATCTTCTCGATGCTTTCTTGGCTGCGAACATCGAGCTCGACAGAAAGAGTGCGACGGCCCAGCGATTTTATTTCAGCTTCGAACGGAGCAAGACGATTGACGTCGCGGCTCGTCAGCACAAGATCCGCGCCCGCCCTGGCAAGAGCACGCGCCATATACTGACCGAGCCCCCGGCTGGTTCCGGTAACAAGCGCGACGCGTCCGCCAAGATCAAACAGGCCGTCGCTCACGAAACCGTCTCCGGGGTGAGAATGACTTTCATCAAGTTGGGTTCGCGTGCATAAAGTCTCTCAAACCAGCGCGGACCTTCCTCCAGCGAGGCTACAGCCGTGATAAAGGGCTTCACCTGAATCGCGCCACTCGCGAGCAATTCGATAGCGCGCGGATATTCTCCGGCGGATGCGCACGAGCCCTGCAGGCGGATCTGACGGGTCACGACTTTCTGCAGTGGAAGCGTCACTTCCGGCGAAATATTGCCAACTAAAATGACCGTGCCACCCTTGCGGACACTGTCGACAGAAGCCTTCACCGTTTCGTTTCTGCCGACAGCTTCGACGACCACATCAACACCAACTCCGCCGGTCAGTTGCATCACCTGTGCGGCTACATCTTCTTCTGAAGACAGAACGGCAGTCGCTCCAACCTCTTGAGCGAGCTTGAGCCGTGTATCGTCCAAATCGGCGACATAAATTGTCGAGCAGCCTGCCGCACGCAATGCTTGTAGAGTGAGCAATCCAATCATTCCTGCTCCGACAACCAATGCTGTGCTGCCCCTAGAAATTTGCGCCAAGGAAACTCCATGGAGCGCCACCGACACCGCCTCCAGCATCGCCGCCTCGCGGAACGATAGACTTTCCGGCAAGCGATAAAGAATGCGCGAAGGAACGGCGACATATTCGGCAAAAGCACCAGGGCGGCGAAATTCAGCGCAGGAAACTCCCAAGACTTGACGGTGGTCGCACAGATTCACATCTCCGCGACGGCAGTTGCTGCAAGCGCCGCAAAAGATAGTCGAATCGAAAGTGACCCGATCGCCTTCCGCGAATCCGCTGACTCCAACACCCAGCGCTGCGATTGTTCCGGCAGCTTCGTGGCCCATCACAATCGGCGGAATGCGCCGCCCAGAAGAACCGTCGTAGCCGTGAACGTCACTCCCGCAGATGCCGCAGGCCGCCACGCTGATAAGGACTTCACCGGGGCCCGGTGTCGGCTTTGGAAGATCGGCAATTTCCAGATGCTTGTATTGCGAAAGCAAAAGAGCTTTCACGCTAGCGCTGTTCCCTTCTCAAAGCGAAACTCCCCGTTTCCACGGAATAAAATCGTCTTGGCCGAGCAACTCCGCTTTTGTACGGGCCTCGCCGCTGGCAACCTGAATGACTCGTTCTAGGATCACTTCGCCCATCTGCTCGATGCTGCTCTCGCCAGTGATGATCGCGCCCGTGTCGATATCGATGATGTCGGACATGCGGTGCGCAAGATTCGAATTGGTCGCAATTTTCAGAACGGGAGCGATCGGATTGCCCGTCGGCGTGCCTAATCCCGTCGTGAAGAGAATGACATTCGCGCCAGCTCCCACCTGCGCCGAGACAGATTCCACGTCGCTCCCCGGCGTGCACTGCAGATTCAATCCCGGCACCGTGCAGTACTCCGGATAGTCCACCGCGGCGGTGACGGGAGATGTACCGCCTTTCTTCGCCGCTCCTGCGGATTTCATCGCATCCGTCAGCAATCCATCCCGGATGTTGCCCGGCGAAGGATTCATTTCGAAGCTCGCGCGCACCGCCTTGGCACGAGCCGCGTAGTCTCTCATAAGGTTCGCAAAACGATCCGCAACTTCTCTGCGAACGCACCGATCGATGAGCTGCTGTTCCACGCCGCAGAGTTCTGGAAATTCAGAAAGGATACCGATGCCTCCCAGCGCCGAAATTATGTCGGAGACATGCCCGATGGCGGGATTCGCGGAGAGCCCGGAAAAACCATCGGACCCGCCGCATTGCAAGCCAAGCGTTAGTTTCGATAGCGGCGCAGGTTGGCGCGTGATTTTGTCCGCTTCCACCATGGCCAAAAAGGTTTCGCGGATCGCCTTGCTCATCATCGCTGCTTCGGAGGGGCTCTTCTGCTGCTCATAAATTAAGACGCGCTTCTTAGAATTCGGGTCGCGACGCTTGATCTCTTCAAGAAGCATGGAAACTTGTGCGTGCTGGCAACCCAGGCTCAAGACCGTGGCACCGGCGACATTCGGATGGTGAATGTAACCAGCCAGCAGGCCGCAAAGATTCCTGGCATCCTCGTGCGTCCCTCCGCATCCTGCCTCATGCAAAAGAAACTTGATTCCGTCGATGTTCTTAAAAACTTTAGGGGAAGCGCTGGCGCGCCGCGCCTCGCCAAACGCGAATTTCTGTAGTTCTTCCGATTTCCCTTCGCGATAAAGCCGCGCCAGCTCCGCAACTTGACTGCGGTAAATCTGCGGCGCCGCAAAACCCAATTCTTCTTCAAAAGCCTGTTTCAAGACGGCCAAATTTCGGTTCTCGCAAAAAACAAGCGGAAGAACGAGCCAGTAATTCCGCGAGCCAACCTGACCATCGTCTCTGTGATATCCGAGAAACGTTTTGTTCGCCCATGCTGACACGTTCGGAGGATTCCAGCGCGGAACGGCCACTTCCGTTTCCTGGAAAGACGCAGCGGCATGTCGAATATTTCGAGTGGAAAGTAAATCTCCCCGCCGAAGACTCTCGACGGTCGTGCCAACGAGCACGCCATACATAATAACGTCTCCGCCGGCGCTCACATCCTTCGTCAAAAATTTATGTTTAGCGGGCACATCGGACAACAAGACGTATTCGTTCCCCAGGTAACTCACCGTTTCATCTTTACGCAAATCGGTGAGCGCCACGAGAACGTTGTCCTTCGCGTCGAGCCCTAGAACTCTTGCCTGCGTCGCGCCGTTGCCCGGCATCTTTATCCCGCCTTTAATCGCTTCCACGCTTCATTCTATCCGGGTCGTTTCAGACAAGCCAGCGAACGCGAGCGTCGGGGCGACTGCCGCGCATAGGCACACGAAGACACAACGGCTTGCCGCAGCGCAAAGTTCGCACCTATAATCCGATTTCCTTCCTGTGGCGCGCGCCGCACAGGAGCTTCGGAGGAATCGTGCCCGTTGGAACTGCATTTCATGACAAAACGCTCGCACTCTGCGAAAGCCTGAATTACCGCGAATGGTCCGGCTATTACACCGTCAGTGTCTACGAGATGCACCACGAACACGAGTACAATGCCATCCGCAATTCCGCCGCACTGATCGATATATCCCCGCTCTTCAAGTACCACATCACAGGAAGCGACGCGACGCGCTTCGTGAACCGCGTAATCTCACGCGATATAAATAAAGTCGCAATCGATCAGGTCATTTACTGCTGCTGGTGCGATCCCGAAGGAAAAGTGATTGACGACGGAACCATCACGCGGCTCGGTGAAAATGACTACCGCTGGACCGCAGCCGACCCAAGTCTGCGCTGGTTTCAACAAAATGCCCTCGCGCTGAATGTGAAGATCGAAGATATCTCCGAAGAGGTGGCAGCTCTGGCGCTGCAAGGGCCGACCTCGGCGAAACTCCTGCATGCTGTGACGGACGCAGATGTAGCGAACTTGAAATATTTCCGGGTGACGCGCGGCCAAATCGCAGGCGTCCCGGTGGACATCTCGCGAACGGGATACACAGGCGACCTGGGATTTGAAATTTGGATGCCGTGGAAGAATGCAGGAAAAGTGTGGGACGAGTTGATCAAGAAGGGAAAAGCTTTCGACATTCATCCCGCAGGAATGATTGCGCTGGATATCGCCCGGATTGAAGCGGGACTGATTTTGATCGAAGTGGACTATACATCGAGCAAAAAAGCGGTGATTGAATCGCAGAAGTTCTCTCCGTCTGAAATTGGGCTTGGAAAACTCGTGGACTTGAAGAAGGATAATTTTGTCGGGCGCCAAGCACTCGCCAAGGAAAAGAAAAAAGGAGGCGCCGCACGCGCGCTGGTTGGTCTGGAGATTAATTGGAACGAGGTCGAGGCGCTCTACGACAAAATGGGAATGGCCCCGCAAGTGCCAAGCGTGGCCTCGCGCCTTGCGGTGCCCGTCTATCACGGCGGCAAGCAGGTAGGAAAAGCGACATCCACGACGTGGTCGCCGACACTCAAAAAGATGCTCGCGCTGGCGTCCGTAAACCGAGATAAATCGTTGGTGGGCTCGACGGTGAACATCGAGATGACCGTCGAAGCCGTACGACACACCGTTTCCGCAAAAGTAGTGGCGCTGCCTTTCTTCAATCCGGCGAGAAAGACCGCAGTGCCGGTGATCTAGCGTGTTTGTGGAATGTTAAAGAAGTGCTTTTCACCTCGGCAAGACAATTGCGGACAAATCGCGCGCAGTAATTTCGCAGTCTGCAATGTTCAGCTTAATGAGCCTTGGCGAATTCCTCTTCCTTAGTTAACACTTCGTCCAGAAAACTTCTGTCAAGCAGCCTGCCGCAGAGGACTACTGCTCGAATTTTCTGAGTATTGTTTATGTCATCGAGCGGATTGGAGTCGAGCAAAACAAGATCGGCAATTTTGCCCTTCTCGATAGTGCCTTGCGTTTGCAGCTTGCCTAGAAATTCTGCAGGGAGTTTCGTTGCGGCTTGCAAAACCTGCATCGGCGTCAGTCCAGCCTGAACTAGCAGAGCTAGTTCCTCATGCAGGCTAGAACCGGGAAAAATGAAAGGTGCCGTAGTATCCGTGCCGGCCATAATGGGAACGCCCGCAGCGTTCATTTTGCCGACGATGCGAAGCGACGCTTGCATCAAACTGGAACGCAGAGAGAATTCCTGCGGCGTGGCGCCCCTGTCGCGGTCTTTCGCCCCCTTCTGCCAATTCGCCATAACCTGCAGGGGGATATACTTCCGGCGGGGGTCGTGTGAAGGATCCGTCGCCGGCGTGGGATATGCGTCGTTGCGTAGAAGGATCAACGTAGGTACCTGCCAGGTTTGATTGCGGATGAATTTTGCAATCAACGCTGTGGCTTGCTTGTCCGAATAACTCTCCAACAGTTCACGTTGCCACGAAAGTTCGCGGTCCATGGATTGCACTTTCGTTCCATTCTTGGGGCCAGCGGCGAACTGCTTGCGTATGAGAAGCGGTTCCTCATTTGAACAAGCACGAAGCACGCCTGTGAGATGCTCGATGCTTTTCTGTCCAGCATCGGAAGCTTCGCTGGCGGTAACACGATCGGGAACGTGTCCCACGAACGTGATGTGCTCGCGGCGGCAAAGATCCGCTATCGCAAAATACGCGTCACGACTGAGATTGGATTGCACCTTGATGAAATCAGCGCCGCGCGAAATCAAAGAGTGAACATCTTCGCCGGCTTCCGTGGAATTGGTGACGACGAGCGAAGGCTGAAAAAACGGTGGATCCCCATCGAGGTAGGGTCCGGCAAAGAAAATTCGCGGAGCTTGCAACTTTCCGTCTTCTATTTCTTTTCGCAGCTTTAGCAGGGATTCAAGGTCCCCGCCCATATCCCGGACCGTCGTGATTCCATTCGCGAGGAGAAGTGGAAGAATAAATTCGCGGCTGCCAGTTGGCTCTCCGGCCTCAGTGAGATGAGCGTGCATGTCGACGAGGCCAGGGATTAGGAACTTGCCTGTCGCGTCAAAAGTCTTTGTCTCGCGCGGAATGAAGACTGACTTTGACGGCCCAATCGCGGCGATTTGCTCGTCAGCGAGAAAAACTGTCATGTCAGGCTGAGCGGCGGCGCCAGTGCCATCAATAAGCGTGACGTGAGTGATCGCGAAAGACGGCGGCGGATGCGAGGAACAGGAACAGGCTAAAATACCAGTGAAGACGAGTAGAAATGTTCGCTGAAAAAAGCTGTGACCACAATTCACACGCAATGGCTTCGTTTGCTCAACGCTCCTCTGCAAATATGGGTGCTCCTTCATTGCACCAGGCGATTGTATTTCTTGAGCACTTCCCGCAAGCGGTCATGCGGCAGCGCGATGACTCTGTGATTCTCGATGCCGGTCATGGTTTCGGCGGCTACCATGGCATTGATCACAGCTTCTTCGGTGGCCTGTACGGTCGAGGCGAAAACTTCTTCGAGCAGATCGTTGGGGAGCATCTTCAGCTCGACTACATGATCGGCGCCATCGACACCCGAGTTCGCCGTCGAAAAAGCGATGAAGATATCGCCGGAGCCGTTGCCGGAGATACTGCCATTGCGTCCAAGACCAAGAGAAACACGCCGCGCCAATCGTTTCAACTGGTGTGAAACAAGCGGCGCATCGGTGGCGACGACCACTATGATTGATCCGCGATCGAGTTCGGCAAATGAAGCGGAACTATAAGCCGCATCTTCGGGAATTTCCTTCCCAACGGGGACGCCCGCGATGCGAAGATTCGGCCGCACGCCGTAATTGCATTGCACCAGTACTCCCACGGTGTAGCTCGTGCCCTTGATCACGAACCTGCGCGAAGAAGTTCCGATGCCACCCTTAAATTCATTGCAAATCATTCCTGTTCCGCCGCCGACGTTGCCTTCCTCAACGGGGCCGCCGTGCGCGGAATCAATCGCATGAAAAGCATCCTCGGGCTTAACGTGAAAACCGTTGATGTCGTTCAGCCAGCCATCCCATGTTTCCGCGACCACGGGCAGCGACCACCAATAACCGGTGGGATCGGGTTGTCCATGATTCACGCGCCATTGAATCACCGCGTCCCGAACGACCCCGACGCTGTGCGTGTTGGTGATCATCACGGGCCCTTCGAGAAAACCCGATTCTTCGACCCACGTCGTACCGGTCATTTCGCCGTTTCCGTTCAGCGACCACCAACCGGCAAAAACGGGGTTCGACATCGTATCTTTTCCTCGTGGAAGAACTGCGGTAACTCCGGTGCGGACCGGCCCTTTGCCGACTTGCAGTTTTCCTTCGCCAGAAATAATCGTCGTATGTCCGACGGTAACACCGGAAACATCCGTGATGGCGTTGAGCGGGCCGGGAGTGCCGTCAAAAGGAACGCCGAGATCGCGTGCGCGAGGCTTAGCGGCAGGCTTATCCTGAGCCTGAACCAAAAAAGCGGCGAAGCAGCCTGTGCAGAGCAGCAGTGCAATTTTGAAAGAGAGACGGCGCATCTTCGATCTATCTCCTCTACGGAATGAACAAGCAGACTACGCTAGAAATAAGAAAAACAGCGACACCTTACTCAGGAAATACTTTCGCGAGTGCTGACGCGAGCGCCGCCGCGGTGAGCGCTGATTCCTCCGGCGTGAAGATAAAAGGCGGCGCCAGCAGAATGTGATCGCCGCTTGTACCATCAAAGCAGCCTTGTGTCGGATAGGTCAGAACGCCACCTTCGTCCATCGCCGCCGCGCGAATTTTCTCGGCAATGCCTTGGGATGGATCGAAAGGCGCGCGCGAAGGCTTGTCACGCACGAATTCTATGCCGACGAGCAGACCGAGCCCGCGGATGTCGCCGACGTGGCGGTGAGAAAGAAGTGGAGCGAGAGCATTGCAGAGAGTTAGAGAAGCGGGAGCGACGCGCGCGAAAAGATCGTGCGACTCAATGTAATCGAGTACGGCGTTCCCGGCAGCAGTAGCAACGGGATGGGCCTGGTAAGTAAATCCGTGCTTGAAGTTTCCAGTGCCGTTTTCAAATGCTTCCACGACATTGGGAGCGACGAGCACGGCACCGAGCGGAGAATAGCCGCTCGCAATTCCCTTACCGACAAGAATAATGTCCGGCTCGAGGCCCCAGTGCTGCACAGCGAAAGGTTTGCCGGTGCGGCCCATCCCGCTCATAACCTCGTCAGCAATCAGAAGAATGCCGCGCTTATGGCAAATCTCGGCGATGCGCGCGACATAACCTTCCGGCGGGACAACTGCGCCAAGAGTTGCTCCCACAACTGGCTCGAAAATAAAAGCAGCTGCAGAGTCTGCGTCGTTTTCGGCAAGAACAGAATCTAAATCATCGGCGCAAGCAAGTTGGCACTGGGGAAATGTTTTGCCGAACGGGCAGTGATAACAAAAACAAGGAGCGATGTGGCCCCACTCGGCGAGCAACGGGCGATAAGGCGCTCGGCGAGAAACGTTGCCGCTGACGGTCATCGCGCCAAGTGTGCTTCCGTGATAGCTCTGGCGACGCGAAAGAACGAGGTAACGAGCTGGCTGTCCTTTTTCAATATGATATTGACGCGCGAGCTTGATAGCCGTTTCTGCCGCTTCTGAGCCACCCGACGTGAAGTAAACGCGGCCACCTTTTCGAAAATTTGGCGGAGCCATTGAGAGCAGCCGAGCCGCAAGCTTTTCCGCGGGCGGAGAATGAAATTGCGAAGTGTGTGCGAACGCAATTTTCGCGGATTGCTCAGCCATCGCACGGCCAATTTCGGGAACTCCATGGCCGATATTGATCACTGCGGCCTGGCCTGCCGCATCGAGAAATTTTCGTCCATCCGCTGAATAAATCCAGCTGCCCTCGCCACGAACCGCGACGGGAAACGTCTGATGAAAGTTGCGCGGGAAAAGAGCGGCTTCGTTTGACATGCTGGCTCTGTGTGCGATTGTAACAGACTCGCGCGGTCCTTCACGCCGATGGCGCGGCACACTAACGGGCTCACAATGAACTTCTGAGCGTGCTTGCTAGCGCACAAATTATGCTACGCTGGCGCAAGTTTTAGGGAGAACCCATCGATGCGCATGCCTGGCTGGATTCCGCTGACAATCGCTTCACTCATTTTTTCCGCTGTTCCGGCGAAGGCGCAAGATGCGCGAAAACCCGTTCGGCTCAGCGTGGATTTGCGCGAAGCCACCAAACATATATTCCACGCGAAACTAGCATTCCCCGTGGCAGCAGGCCCTCTTACGCTCGTCTATCCAAAATGGATTCCCGGAGAACACGCTCCCGTGGGGCCAATCGTCAACCTGACAGGCGTGCTCTTTCGAGCTGGCGGCAAAGAGATCGCATGGCAGCGCGACGACGTGGACATGTTTGCCTTGCACTGCCAGGTACCCGCCGGTGTAAGCGAACTCGAAGTCTCCCTGGATTACGTTTCGCCAGTTGGTCCCACCCCAGGGCGAGAAAATCCCTCGGCGACTGCGCAAATGGCAGTTTTGAACTGGTACACCGTGCTCCTCTATCCGCAGAGTGCGAAGAGCGACGACCTGACTTACGTAGCCAGTTTGCAGATACCAGCCGGATGGAAATACGGAACTGCGCTGCCCGTAGCAAGCGAAACTGGCGGAGCGATTGAGTTTCAGCCAGCCAGCTTGACGACGCTGGTGGATTCGCCGGTGCTGATGGGCGCTCACGTGCGCGTGATCGACTTATCTCCGGGGCAGAAACCCGAGCACCACATCCACATTGCCGCGGAATCCGAAGCCGGGCTGGAGGTCACGCCCGAAACCGTGCAGGAGTGGCGGCAGTTGGTGGCGGAAACGGGAGCACTCTTCGGAGCGCGCCATTATCGGCATTACGATTTCTTGCTGACGGAAAGCGACAACATGGAGACGGATGGCGTCGAGCATCACGAATCGAGCGACAACCGCGTGCCGGCGCGGACATTTCAAGATCCAAACATTTCCGATGCGATGACGGATCTTTTGCCCCATGAATTCACGCATTCGTGGAACGGGAAATATCGGCGGCCAGCTGGGCTGGCAACTCCAAATTATCAGGAGCCGATGAAAGGCAATTTGCTCTGGGTTTACGAAGGAATGACGCAGTATTACGGCACGATGCTTTCGGCGCGAATCGGAAGCTGGACGCCGGAGAGATTGCGGGAGAATCTCGCTTGGGTCGCGGCATATCTGGATCACCGCAAGGGACGCTCGTGGCGCGATCTGGAAGATACGGCGGTTGCGGCGCAGCTACTGTATGGTTCGCCGGAAGAATACCGAACATGGCGCCGCGATACGGATTACTACGACGAGGGCACGCTGATCTGGCTGGAGGCGGACACCATCATCCGGCAGGTGACTAAAGGGAAAAAATCGTTGGATGATTTTTGCCGGCAATTCGAGGGCGGAGAAAATACGGGACCAAAAATCGTGCCATACACTTTTGAGGATGTCGTCGCCGCAATGCAAGAAATCGCGCCTTACGACTGGCGGACATTTTTCACGCAGCGTGTAAATTCCCACGGTCCCGGCGCGCCGCTGGGCGGCCTGGAAAATAGCGGGTGGAAACTGGTGTATAGCGAAACGCCAAACGAAAGCCGCGAAGCAGGCGAAATCGCCATGCACTTGACGGATGTACAGTTTTCGCTTGGATTTTTAGTGCGCGACACGGGCGGCGAGAACGGCGACGAAGTGATCGATGTAATTCCTGGTTCACCTGCGGCGCTTGCGGGAATCGCGCCCGGTATGAAGCTGCTTGCTGTGAATGGCCGTAGGTGGAGTCCGGACGATCTCCACGCAGCGATCCGGCAAGCAAAGAGCGGCGGCGAATTGATTCAATTGCTTATCGAGAATGAAGATTTTTTTCAGACCTACAAGGTCGACTATCACGGCGGCGAGCGTTATCCACACCTGGAACGAATCACCGGAAAACCTGATGTGCTCGGCGAAATTGCAAAAATGAAAGCGCCACCCGTCGCCGCGGCAAAAGATTGAGCGAGGCAGAAACACGGTTAGGGCAATCCCCCGGCGGCCTGGTTCGCACCATCGGGCGCTGGAGCCTAGCTGCGCTGATGCTCAACACCATGATTGGCGCGAGCATCTTCGGGATACCGTCGATTATCGCCGGATACCTGGGGAAGCTAAGTCTCGCAGGATACGTGATCGCCTTTGCAGGCATAGCGGTGATCGCCGCGTGTTTGGCGGAGGTTTCCTCATATTTTCAGGAAGCCGGCGGACCTTATTTATACACGAGGATCGCGTTCGGACGATTCGCGGCGATTCAAATTGGCTGGCTAACATGGTTATCGCGGATTACGGCATGCTCTGGCGTGGCAAATCTATTTGTCACCTATCTTAGTTCGTTTTTTCCAGCGGTGACTCGAGGATGGATACGCGCAACGATTCTCACGGTGCTCATCGGTTTTTTGGCCGCTGTGAATTATCGAGGAGTGAGCGGCGGAAAAGCTTTGAGCAATTTTTTTACGATCACGAAGATTCTCCTGCTCATACTTTTTATTGCTGATGGTTTTCTGGCTCTCGCGTTGCATCCTGGCGTGCGCGTGACTCCGGCCGCAGTCCCCTTAACGGCCGCAAATTGCTTCCAGGCAATCCTGCTTATGGTTTATGCGTACGGAGGATTTGAGGCGGCGCTCTTCGCTTCGGGCGAGGCTAGCGATCCTCGTAAGGATGCGCCGATCGCGCTTTTAATTGCCATCGTCACGGCAACTTTGCTTTACATTTGCGTACAAGTCGTCGTGATTTATACGCTGGCAAATCCAGGCGCGACGACAAAGCCGGCCGTGGACTCCGCACGCCAATTTCTTGGGCCGATCGGTGTGACTCTCGTCGCCGTAGGCACGCTTATTTCTGTTTACGGTTACCTGAGCGCGAACATGTTGCACACCCCGCGCGTCACGTTCGCGATGGGGGAACGCGGAGACTTCCCTTCTCTCTTTGCGGCCATTCATCCGCGCTTCCGGACGCCCCACACTTCCATTGTGATCTTTGCGTCGATGCTCATCTTATTCTCGATCGGCGGAAACTTTCGGTGGAATGCATCGCTGTCGGCAATTTCGCGGCTTTTTATGTACGGAGCTATCGTTGCGGCGCTGCCGGTGCTTAGAAGAAAGTACCCACGCGCAGCCAAGTTTCGGCTTCCGGCAGGAATGTTTTTCGCGTTTGTTGGGCTTGCGTTTATGGGTGTGCTTCTCACGCAAATGCACCGAGCCGAAGTCATCGTCTTGTCCATCACGTTTACAGTGGCGCTGTTGAATTGGCTATGGGCGCGGGGCCGTGTGCTTGGAATCGCCCACGAATCGTGACATCATCCACAGTTCCACACAGGGAAAATGCAACTCGACGTACTCCATCGGGAGGAAATGCAATGAAGCGCGCCATTTCAGGGTGCAGTTTGTTCGTTGTGACGTTATTGGCTGTTCAGTCCGTCGCCACAGCGCAAGAGTCTGGAAAACATGCCATCACATTTGCCGACATGATCCAGATGCATCGCGTGGGAGAAGCGCAGGTATCGCCCGACGGTAAATGGGTGGCGTACTCGGTGTCGACACCCGACCTCGACGCGAATCGCGGCGTGAGCAACATCTGGATTGTTCCGACGGCGGGCGGAGCATCGCTGCAACTGACGCAGAGCGGACACGATTCGTCGCCAGTTTGGTCGCCGGATGGAAAGACGATTGCCTTTCTTTCGTCGCGCAGCGGGGACTCACAGGTTTATCTGCTCTCGATGGATGGCGGCGAAGCCAAGCCGCTGACTCATATTTCCACGGGCGCGGACAATCTGAAATGGTCGCCGGATGGAAAAACGATTGCGTTTACCTCTGGTGTGTACCCGGACTGCAAAGACGACGATTGCAACAGCGCGCGGGATGCGGAAATAGAAAAAAACAAAGTGAAAGCGCACGTTGCGGAACATCTTCTCTACCGGCACTGGACGCACTGGAACGAGGGCAAGCGCAGCCATCTGTTTGTGATGCCTGCGGATGGCAGTGCAACTCCGCGCGATCTGACGGCGGGAGCGAACTATGATGTGCCGCCGGATGAACGCGGCGGCCCCAGCGATTTGAATTTTTCGCCAGACTCGAAGGAGATTTGTTTTACCGCGGTGACCGATCCGGTGGAAGCGATCAGCACAAACGGAGATTTGTTTGTCGTACCGGTGGCGGGCGGCGAAGCAAAGCGAATCACGAAGCAACCCGGATTTGATGGAGGGCCGGCGTATTCGCCGGATGGGAAGTACATTGCGTATCACGCGCAATTGACGGCGGAATACGAGTCTGACCGCTGGCGCGTGATGCTCTACGACCGGGCGACGAGCAAGATCGAGAATCTGTCCGAAGCATTTGATCGCAGCGCCAACGAGCTGACTTGGTCGGCGGACAGCAAAACAATTTATTTCACGGCGGAAGACGAAACGCTGGAGCCGATTTACTCGATGGCCCCTCGTGCGGGCGATGCCCCGAAGAAACTGATTGCAAACAGCTTCAACCTGGGAATTTCGTTGAGCGGCGATGGCAAAACGCTGGTGTTCGAGCGCACGAGCCTGACGATGCCAGCCGAGATTTTTGCGGCTTCGAGCGATGGAACTAATGTGCGTCAACTAACCCACCAGAACGATAGCATTTTGGCATCGCTCAAAATGAACGAGCCGGAAACATTTTGGTTTGAAGGCGCAGGCGGCACGCGCGTCCAAGCTATGCTGATTCGCCCGCCAGATTTCGACGCGACCAAGAAATATCCTTTACTGGTGCTGCTGCATGGCGGACCGCAGACCATGTGGTCGAACGCGTGGGGCTACCGGTGGAACGCGCAAGTGTTTTCCGCTCCGGGCTACGTGACGCTGATGATCAACCGGCGCGGCTCGACGGGCTACGGCCAGAAATTTACGGACGAAATCACTAACGACTGGGGCGGCAAAGCTTACGTCGACGTGATGAACGGCGTTGATTTCGTCCTGAAAAAATATCCCTACACGGATGGAACGCGCATGGCGGCCGCGGGCGGATCCTACGGCGGCTACATGGCGGACTGGATTGCAACTCACACGGGACGCTTCAAGGCAATCATCAGCCACGCCGGTATTTACGATAAAAACGCAATGTATGCCACGGAAGAACTGTGGTTTGAAGAACACGACATGCAGGGCATGCCGTGGACAAGCGGCGAGAATTACCGCAAGTGGGCGCCGCTTACTTACGCGAGCGACTTGGGAAAATTCAAAACACCGACGCTAGTGATTGCCGGCGAGCGAGATTATCGGGTGCCCTACACGCAGTCTCTGGAGTTCTTTAACACATTGCAAAGACAGGGCGTGCCGTCAAAACTGGTGGTTTTTCCAGATGAAGGCCACTGGATTTTAAAGCCGCAAAACAGCCAGTTTTGGTACAAGACGTTTTTGGATTGGTTGGCGACGTATCTTAAGTAGCGCTCGACCACGCCTGGGCAAAGAGAACGTCGCGCTTCTTGGCGAGAAAAGCGGCAGCAGAGCTGCCGCACTCCACATTGTCTTAAATTGCGAACAGCTTTTGCAGTGCGCGACGTGCAAACCGGAAGAGATGGAACAGCAGAAACACGGAGAGCGCGACGAGTGCAACGACGACTATAGTTGTCGCCAGGGGATGCGCGGTGGCCATCCACGTCAGCCAAACGGCCAAAATGTCTTCTCCAAAACTCAGCGCCCAGTTACTGAGCGGTTCCGGCGTGGTGTTAACCGCGGCGCGAGCACTTGCTTTGGTGCCGTGAGATGTTAGCGCAACGCTACCAGCAAGTAGGGCGGCGGCCCACCGCCAGTGAGCAGGTGCGGCGCCTGCCGCACTATAGGCAAGCAGAGCGGCCGCGGGCGGGCGAATAAACGTGTGAAGCATGTCCCAGACGGTATCGATGTAAGGAATTTTGTCCGCGAAGAACTCCACAAAATACAAAACGACGGCAATCGCAAGAACTGCCGGATGCGCAAGCACGTGTAGCGACGGTGGAAGGTGAATGACTCCGAAACGCTCGAGCAGGCCAAGTGTCGCGACGGTCGCGTAAAGATTCAGACCGGAGGAAAATCCGGTGCCAAGAGCGATCCCCAGTACGTCAATCGGATTCATTCCGCCCATCATAGCAAAGCGACATGACGCTGGCGGACAGTTACTTCTGCTGATACTCGCGCGACGTTCGGTTTGACCGGTTGGCGCGATGCGGCGATGCTGTTCACAAGGCGGTCGTCCATGTTTGGCTTAAGCCACCTCTTCTATCCTTGGGGATTTATCGTGCAAATCCTGGCGATCGTGCACTTTGTGCGGCGCCGGCCGGAGAATTACTGGTTCTTCGTCATTTTCTTCGGCGGATTCCTTGGGGCTGGCGTGTACATCGTCGCTGAAGTGTTGCCCGACCTCGGCTTGCTGCGCGGCGTCTTTCAAGGGTTCGGCCGGAGGTCGCGTATTCAGATTGTCGAGACGCAAATTCTGGACAATCCTTCCGCCGCAAACTACGAAGAGCTCGGCGAGCTATATAAGGATCAGAAGCAATTTGCAAAAGCGCGCGAGGCGTTCACAAACGCGATCACGGCGCGCAGCGATTCCGTGTACACCTTTTATTACCGCGCACAAGCTTCTTTAGGGATGGGCGATTTCGCCGCTGCGATTCCCGATTTGGAACGTGTCGTCGCCAGCGACCGGAAGTTCGATTACTACCGGGCCGCGGGACTCCTGGCCGATGCTTATGCGCAAACTGGGCAATTGGAACGCGCCGCTCAACTGTATGTCGACGTGGCGCAATTTTCGACGACGACCGAAACGCTCTATAACTACGCGTATTTTCTGAAGCTTGCAGGCCACCGCGAGGAATCGCGCGAATGGGCGCAAAAACTGGTCGCGAAGAAACGGACTCTCCCTCGCTACATGCAGCGGTATGAACGCCCATGGTTCCGCAAAGGTAAGGCGCTACTGAAGGAACTGGCTGCCTCGCAGGGACGGACGGGTTCATCACAAGCCTGAGATACCGAAGGCCCAGTCCGCAACTCCTTTCGGAATGCAATTCGCGCATTTGCCTGTCGAGAATGACTTGGGTTCCCTGGCGCCGAGAGGTTCGTAGATCCAGCAGTGAAGAAAACTCCACCGGGATTACGACTCTTCGTCGAGGACAATTTTCACGGGCCGGCTAGTTAACAATAACGGCCCCACCCCCTAGGTTTTTCATAAACACTGATTCTAAACAGTTTTAAGGTGCTTAGAATCAACACTTACGTGCGCGCTGATTCTAAATGACTTACGAACGCCATCCTGCAGCAGAGGCCTCAGGGCATCGAATCGCCTAACCGTCGGCTCCTGAACTGCCCCCTAGATAAGGATGGGATATATGAAGGTAGTGCGCAGAACGCTCTATTGAGAATGATATCAGAATGTAACTAGAAATCAAGAGATATCACAGTGCTTGCTTTCCATCCGGTGGTGAAATTCGGCGAGGAGGCAACGATTACAGGCCGGGGAATCTAAGTTCGCCCAGATCGATTTCTAAGGACGGCGAGGAGGTGATAAGAACTCGGCCCAGCCCTGCTTCCGGTTCCTGCCATTCTCCCCTCGCCGTTTATGGAGCAACGGTATAGGCAACGAAAATCGCTGTCTGTGCAATTTTGCACAGTTGCGTTTTGTGGCGAGCAATGGAAGCTAATGAAAGGTATGCCCGAGAGGTGCAGGCGGTCGGCCTTCACTCTATTCAGAGCACTCACATTACGTGTCCGGGACGGTGTTTGAATGGCGCCGTCCAAGGCACCCCATGTTCACTCTTGCACAGTCTAATTCAGAAGAGCTTGTTAAGCTGAAGGCAATATATTTTTTGGGAGTCCAAAGGACCTATGAAAAGTTTGAAGAAGATGGGGGCTTCCCTGGCCGGATTTGGTAATGGAGCCAGCCTGGGCGGCAAGGTTTCGCGCTACAAAAATAAACAAAATATTTACAAACAAGGTACACCTGCTTTCACGCTGTTCTATATCCAAGAGGGCGGAGTGCGCATCAGCATGCGATCGAAGAATCAGACATCGGCAGTCACCGCCATTCTTGGAGTGAATGATTTTTTTGGCGAGCTTTGCCTGGCAGGGTATCCGCTGCGGATGTCCACGGCGGTGGCTTTGACTGCCAGCTCTATTCGCACCATCAAGAAAGCAAAGATGCTCGAGATGCTGCGCAAAAGAACCAAAACGTCAAACGCGCTGGTAGCCTACCTGCTGTCGAGCGTCAAGAATTACAGCGATCACGTGGCAAATCTGCTGACTTCCTCCGCGGAACAAAGGTTGGCGCGCGTTTTGCTGCGGCTGGCGCACTTGGATAAAAACGGCAGAGCGGTTGCCGAAATTCCCGTGCTGAGTCACCAGGTTCTGGCGGAAATGGTCGGTACCACGCGTTCGCGGATCAACTTGTTTATGAATCGATTCCGAAAGAAGGGATACATCGACTACGATGGCGGACTCGAAGTACATCAGTCGTTGCGTAAGGCTCTCTGAAGCCTGGATTCATACGTAAGAAGGAATGGACCATCGAGGTACTGACCTTGGAAGTCGAAGCCGCCATGTAGGGGGACGGAAGTTTGTGCACAGAGCCCGCACGTTGTTGGCACTTCTTGTTACAAAATGACTGTAAAGAGAGATATCAGGATGTTCGTAGAAACGGGAAATCGTTTAGAATCAGCATAGCGCCCGTAGCTCAGTTGGATAGAGCGTCTGCCTTCTAAGCAGAGGGTCGCCAGTTCGAGTCTGGCCGGGCGCGCCATTTCCTTCGCGGTTCCTGCACGGTTCAGCCCAGACGGTTTCGCCGGACATTCCGTGGTTTTCATTTCCAAATCCTAGGCTATTAGACGGAGCTGGATTAATCGCGTTCAAGCTTGAAGAAATTCTACACGAAGTCGTGGTGGCCTGGCGGCAGCTCGGCGTAAATGGGAGCTGGTCAGCGCGCTTTTAAACCTTACAAATGGTGGCGGTCCGGAAGGAATTTAGATTGTAGATCAGGCGATTCTCGGCTGGCCGGTCTTGGATGGCGCGGTCTCCGTCATAAACAGAGACACGAACAGAACTAGAATCGCCCCTGCGCTGGCTATCCAAAGAGGTGCACCGAGGCCGTAGCGATTTGCGGCAGCGCCTGCCAGCGCTGGAGCCATCGCGCCGCCGAAAATTTCTCCGACAAGCGTAGCTAACCCAATTGCGGTGGCAGCAAACTTTGCGGGAACGCTTTCCGTCGGAACCAGAACCAAAACGAGAGGGGCGATGCCCTGTCCACCGTTGACCAAGAATCCCGCGGCGGCCATCAGCCAGGGATGTGCGATCAGAAACGGGACTTCGTAAATCAGCGGAGCCATCGCAGAGATCAGCGCAACAAACATCAGCGTGGGCTTTCGTCCCGTGTGGTCAGAGACCCATGGGAAAATCCACCCCCACATGAACGCGCCCAATCCGCCGGCGCCGATGATGAATCCGGCAGTTGTGGCGGATCGCTTCGAAACCTCTGTGATGTACAGCGGGGCAAAGGAATGCATCACGAATAGCCAGGTCATGAACCCGGCCGCTCCAAGGCAACACAGCAGCATGTTGCGGTATCGAAGGAGGGACAAATAATCCTTGAGCGAAGGTTTAGCGTGATGATGCGGCTCAGACTCGCCTTGGACTGGCTCCTTGACGAATCTCCAAATTAGAATGCCAAGGATGATTCCGGGGATTCCCGCGACGAAAAAAGCTGCGCGCCATCCGAATCGCGCAGCAACTTGTGTCGTCAACACCGGCGCTAGCGCCAGTCCCGCGAGGGCGCCGGCGCTTACGACGATGCCGATGTTGCGCCCGCGATTTTTTGGTTCGGAGGAGGCTTCGATCATCGAAGTCATGGTCGGCCACGTAGGCCCCTCGGCAACGCCCATCAACGTGCGGATAAACAGCAACTCAGCGAAGGAGCGCGCGAGGCCTGAAAGCCAGGACAAGACGGAAAAAAGAAAGACAGCTGGAATTAAAACGGGGCGTCGTCCAATACGGTCGGAGACTGCTCCAAAAATCAATCCCGACCCTGCCCAAGCTAGCGCCAGGGCCGAGGCGAGCAATCCAACCTGCGCGTGACTCAAATGAAGGTCGGGCGCGATGAACGGCGCCAGATACAAAACGCTCATACGTGCAAGAAAAACGCTTCCCCATGTGAAGAAAAAAAGAGCCACCAGGCCCGTCTGATATTGCTTCGTAATTGGCACTCTTCCCCTCTGTACCGGGACCGAACTTTTCAGTCCATTGGCAGGCCGACGTAATTTTCGGCAAGCGACACGGACGCGGCTCGTGAGCTCGTCACATAATCTAGCTCGGCGAGCTGGCGGCGCTGGTCAAATGGGTTGTCGTCGGAAAAGCGGTGTAGCATTGAAGTCATCCACCAGGAAAAGCGCTGCACTTTCCACACGCGCCGCAGACAGGTTGCCGAATAACTGTCCAGAAGCTGAGTTTTCCCAGAAGCGTAATATTCGCCGAGCGCGCGCGCAAGGACGCGAACATCCGCCACCGCAAGATTGAGTCCTTTAGCTCCAGTAGGAGGAACAATGTGCGCCGAGTCTCCGGCGAGAAATAGTTTCCCGTACTGCATCGGCTCAACCACAAAACTGCGCATTCCTGTGATGCCTTTTTGAATCACGGGCCCGTCGACAAGTTTCCAGCCGTCAACGCACTCGAGGCGCGTGTGAAGCTCTTGCCAAATTCGCGCGTCCGGCCAATTTGCGATGTCATCGTCTGGTGCGCACTGAATATAAAGCCGCGAAATCTCCGGCGAGCGCATGCTGAGTAAAGCGAAACCCCGCTCGTGGTAGGCGTAGATAAGTTCTTCTGAGGAAGGAGGAGCCTGCGCGAGAATTCCTAGCCACGCAAACGGGTAGACCCGTTCGAATGTCTCCAACACTCCGGCCGGAATCGATGGCCTGCACACGCCGTGAAACCCATCGCAGCCCGCGATGAAATCGCAGGTCAGTGATTGCAGCGAGCCATCTTTTCGAAACTGAATCTTCGGCGCTGCACCGTCAAACCCACTCACGCTGACGTCTTCAACATCGAACAATAGCTGGCCCTTTGCGGCGAGCCGCGCCCCGATGAGATCTTTCAAAACCTCATGCTGCGCATACACCGTCACCGATTTCCCTCCGGTGAGTTCCTGAAAATCGATGCGGTGCCTCTTGTGCCCGAACTGCAATGCGATTCCGTGATGCACAAGACCCTGGCGCATCATTCGCGAGCCCACACCCGTTTCGTTGAGCAAATCGGCAGTGCCTTGTTCGAGGACTCCGGCGCGCACTCGTTCCTCGACGTGCTGCCGGCTCCGTGCCTCCAGCACGATCGATTCGATTCCCTGCAAATGCAAAAGGTGGGAGAGCAACAACCCCGCCGGTCCCGCTCCGACAATTCCGATTTGAGTTCTCACGAAGATTCGCCTTCAATGCTTTGCGACGCTGTTGGAATGATTCACGACTGGTGTTCGGAGAACACTTCCATCGCAATTTGGAATGCCGAATTTGCGGCGGGCAGACCGCAGTAGATCGCACTCTGCAGCAGCACTTCTTGAATCTGTTCGCGCGAGACGCCGACCTTTAACGCCGCGCGCAAATGCATGCGTAGTTCGTCTGGACGATTTAGCGCAACCATCATGGCCAGCGTCAGCATACTTCGCGTTTCTTTTGGCAGGCCAGGCCGGCTCCAGATTTCTCCCCACGCGTAACGCGTGATGAAATCCTGAAAGGCGTCCGTGAATTCGTTCCGGTTTTTCAGCGTGGCATCGACATGCGCGTCTCCCAACACCGCACGCCGCGTTTTCATCCCTTCTTCATAGCGCTGGCGTTCATCCATTCGAATACCTCCTCGAAGCCTCCACAATACACAAAAACGAGCAACCGAAAGCGACGAACCTCACAGCGAGCGGTCCGCCTGCTTCCGCGAAGATGTTTTCCGAGGCATCCTTCGAGCCAAGCGCCAGGACCTGCTGAGCAAATCTCGCAGCGCATCTGCATGCACTCGCGAAAGGCGAACCAGAACCCAAGGATATTTTAAGTAATGATCGGTGATGTAGTAGGTTTCCGGGTCCGCGGCCATCATCTCTTCGCGCTCTTCAAAAGTCGTGCCTACTACCAGCGATTCTCCATCCTCTTTGAGACGCGCGAGCAGTTTGCCGTCGACTTTAAACGCAGCCGTTCCGTACGATGTGCCTTCTTCTACGTTTTGGAGCGCCAAGGCGAGCTTGCGGACATCCTCGAACGTCAGCGGCACTGCATCCTCCTTCCCTCTCCAAGCTTTCGCGACGCATGCGTGCGGCGCCCATTCGAAGCCTCCTGGAAACGCCCATCGAAAAAACTGATGCAGCGAGGCAGCTTACACGAATTTGAACCACATGCGCCCATTACTTCGATAATCCATATTGCGGGCGCTTTTAAGGTGCCATAAAATGCCCGGCGCAGTGGAAGTATCATTAGGAAGGAGGCTCGTGGAATGAAGAAGATTCCGGGATATCGGAGATACATCCCCGGCACGCAGCCACCTCATTTGCATCCTCCTTATGTTTCTTCCATTAAGCGAGCTCCGCTGCAGCCTCTTGTGGTGCTTCCTCACACACTTTCTGAAATTACGGGGCCTGTATTCGGACAGGAGATCACCGATGCGAAAGCTTGCGATCTGACTCGGCAGCATTCCGGCGAACCGCTCGGGGAACGCATTATCGTGAGTGGACGCGTTCTCGATGAGAACTCGCGGCCGGTGGCGCACACGCTCGTCGAAATCTGGCAGGCGAATGCCGCAGGACGCTATTTGCACGGCATCGATCAACACAACGCTCCGCTCGACCCAAACTTTACTGGTTGCGGGCATGCGGTGACAGATTCTGACGGCCGTTATCGCTTCGTGACGATTCGGCCAGGCGAATACCCTTGGGGAAATCACCACAATGCGTGGCGGCCCGCGCACATTCATTTTTCGCTGTTCGGTCCTGCTTTCGCGACGCGGCTTGTGACGCAGATGTATTTCCAGGGCGATCCTTTGATTCCCTTCGATCCAATATTCAATTGCACGGACGATGAAAGAGCGCGGAATCGGCTGATTTCGCAGTTCGATTGGGAGACCACGATTCCTGCCCAGGCGCTTGGCTACCGGTTCGATATTGTTCTTAGCGGGCGCGAAAGCACTCCGATGGAAACTCATGCGCACGGAGAAAAGTCATGAGTCTTCAGGCCACAACGTGGCAAACCGTTGGGCCATTTTTCAGCATCGGCTTCTCCTGGCTTTATCGCGACAACTTGGCGGGTCCTGGTGTTTCGGGTGAACGCGTAGAAATCTCGGGCCGCATTCTCGATGGCGATAGCAAACCTGTACCCGACGGGATCATCGAAATTTGGCAAGCGAATTCGAAGGGCAAATATGCTCATCCCGATGATCCGCAGGAAAAAACGGGCGAATCAGGCTTTACTGGTTACGGACGCGTTCCTACCGACGACAACGGCCGTTTCAGATTTACGACGATCAAGCCGGGGCGCGTTCCTGGGCCGGATGGAAAACTGCAAGCTCCACATATTGCTATTTCGGTTTTTACTCGTGGATTGCTGCGTCGACTCATTACTCGGATTTATTTCCCCGATGAACCCAGCAACGCGGAAGATTTCGCGCTCAGCCTTGTTGAAGCCAGAAGGCGCGGAACACTCATCGCAAAAACAATTGACGGACGACCTGGCGCGCTGGAATGGAACGTTGTCCTCCAGGGTCCCGGCGAAACAGTTTTTTTCGATGCTTGATTCGAACTGACCGACATGGGCGGGGCCATTTGAGGCTCAGGGTAAACAAGTCCGCCCCTACAAGTTTTACCGAAGATTTTCGTGGTCCCGCGCGATCAAAACGGATAGTGGCGTTGGCCGGTTTGAATCGTGACCCATTTCACTTCGGTCATTTCATCGGTGGACCAGCGACCGCCTTCGCGGCCCATCCCTGAATCTTTTATGCCGCCGAAGGGAACGGTGCCTTCGTCATGAATTGTCGGGCCATTCAAATGGACCATGCCTGCTTCGAGTTCGAGAGCAAAGCGCATCGCGAGCTGAAGATTGTTAGTTAGAACTGCAGAGGACAGGCCGTAAGTCGAGCTATTGGCAAGCGCGAGCGCGTGATCCGCGTCGTTGGCCTTAGTCACTGCGGCGACGGGGCCAAAGAGCTCGTCGCGAAACGCGGCCATTTCCGGCGTTACATCCGCGACAACAGTGGGGTGATAAAAGTTTCCTTCGTATTTCCCGCCGGTCAGCAGGCGCGCGCCGGCCGCTACGGCGTCTTTGATTTTTTTGTCGATCATCGGGCATTGCGAAGAGCGGATCAGCGGGCCAATCACCGTGTGCGGATCGCGCGGATCGCCAACTTTCATCGTCTGCGCTTTTGCAGCGAATCGTTTCAGAAATTCTTCATAGATTGGGGCTTCGACGATAATCCGGGAACCTGCCATGCAGATTTGTCCCTGATGGATGAATATTCCAAAACATGCGGTATCCACAGCGTAATCCAAATCCGCGTCCTTCAGAATGATCAGCGGGCTTTTTCCGCCCATTTCCAGAACACATCGTTTGCCGCGACTGGCACATTCGACGGCAATAATTCGTCCGACCGCGGTCGATCCAGTGAAAGAAACAAGCTTCACGCGGGGGTCGTCGATAAGCACCTTCACGAGCGATGGACCATCGCCGGGAACCACGTTGAAAACACCGGCTGGCACTCCGGCGCGCTCAAAGATTTCCGCCAGCTTCAGTCCAACGAGCGATGTCTCCTCGGACGGCTTCAGCACGAACGTATTTCCGCAAGCTAACGCGAAAGCGACTTTCTTTAGCGAAAGCACGACCGGAAAGTTAAAGGGCGATATTCCAGCCACGACACCCAGAGGCCGGCGAAAGGCCATAGAAATCATTCCCGGCACATCGGAGGGAAAAACATCTCCTCGAATACGGCGAGCTTCGCCGGCAATCGAGCGAACAAGATTTGCGGCGAAGGCCACCTCGAAATGGGCTTTGCCGAAAGTCGAGCCCGCTTCATCGATCAGGAGGTCAATCATTTCCTCCGAAGCCTTCTCGAGTTCATCGGCGGCGCGCATCAGGATGCGCTCGCGCTCCCCGGCAAGCGTATCGCCCCACGCCTTTTTGGCAGTATCTGCTGCATAGATGGCCGCGCGCATGTGCTGCTCTTGCGCCATGAAGATGCGCGCGAACGGACGCTGATGGGCGGGATTGATGACATCTGAGAAAGCAGAAGCCGGCGCTTCAATCGCCTTACCGCCGATATAAGGAGTCGAAAACATACTGCCTCTTTTCTTGCCGCGCGAAGAAATACGTCAAGCGGAATAGCTCATCAAGGACAAATTAACAATCGGGCGCTTATCGCACCGGCGCAAAATTGCGGTGAGCGCCATGATTTTTCGCCGTGCTCCAGTGAAAGTCAAGCGACCGCTTGCGGGGATGGCTGAACAGTTCCCAAGCGCACGAGTTGTCATGCGGATCATTTTCAAGTTCGCAGTGTTTCGTTCGGAATCGCTCAGGGAAGATCCACTGCAGTTGAGCTTGCATATTTTGGAAGCAACAGATTCATTGCGGCCGCCAAGCCCAACGCCACTGCCAGTACTACTAACAAAGAGGTGTAGGAGCCAGTCAAATCAAAAGCACGGCCCAGTATCACCGGACCAATAGCTCCGGCGGCGGCATAAAACGTCCACGTAAGTCCGTAAAGCGTGGAAAAAGCACGCAGCCCAAAATAGCGAGTCAGCAAGTAAGGCGTAATCGCGGCTTCACCGCCGGCCCCGATGCCGATAAGCGCAGCAGCAAGGCAACCGGCTGGAAAGCTACTCGCATGTGCGAGCAGAAAAATGCCGGCGGCGGTGATTAGGTTCACTACTAGGGCGACGCGCGCGCCGAAAAATCTGTCCAACAGCCAGCCAACACCGATCCTACCGAGCACGCTCGAACCACCAATCATGGACACGCATAACGCCGCATCCCCAGGCGTCATTCCTCTATCCGTCAGCAACGCGGAAAGTTGCGTGATTGCTCCGTTCATGCTGATCGAGCTCACGAAAAGGATAGCGACGATAATCCAGAAAGCGAACGAGCGCAGCCCTTGCTGCCACGTCTGTCCAGAATGTGAAACAGGAGCAGTCGCGCACCGAGTCTCGCCACGTTCAAAGATATAGCGCCAACTCAGTGGCAAGCCGAGCAGCAAGGCAAGGCAACCGAGAGAAAAGTAGGCTGCCCTCCAGCCAGATCTGCTGATGATAGCTTGCGCAACGACGGGTAGGATCAAGGCACCCAAGCCTGCTCCCACCATGACGAAAGCCAGCGCCGTTCCCAAACGCCGCTGAAACCAAGAAGAAATAGAACGCGAAAAGGCGAGATGAGCGGCACCGTTGCCAACCAGACCCAACACGATGCAGGTCAAGTAGAACTGCCACACTCCAGAGTGCAACAGTGCCAGCGAAAAAATCGCGCAACAATAAACGGTCATGCAGGGAAGAATGATGCGGCGAGGCCCAAAACGATCGAGCAAGCGGCCGATGAGCGGGGAGACTACGCCCAAAGTAATAGCGGCGAGTCCGAAGCCGAGCGAGACGGCTTCGCGGTTCCAGCCAAATTGCGCGCTCAGCGGTTTCACAAAAACCGCGAAGGTATAAACGAACAGCGAGCCGAACCCCGCCATTACACCGAAGCATGCGGCCAGCACTACACGCCAGCCGTAATAGCCCAGATCAAATTCGGTTAGGCCGTCCGCCATTTCGTTCGTCTGCGCGGTATTCCTATTAAGGAGTCCCATCCAGCCTCAGCCCCACACCCGGCGAGCTGTATCCGCCACGAGTTTTAGTTTTGCCCACTGACGGTCTTCGGTGATGAGATTGCCTTCCGCAGTCGAAGCGAAACCACATTGCGGGCTGAGGGCCAAGTTTTCCATCGGAACATAACGCGACGCTTCTTCAATGCGCTTTGCGAGTTGTCTGGGATCTTCCATTTGCGGAACCTTCGAGCTGACGAGCCCCAGCACAACGGTTTTTCCCTTGGGAATAAATCGGAGCGGCTCGAATGTTCCGGAGCGCTGGTCATCATACTCCAAGAGAAATCGATCCACCTCAAGAGTACCGAACAATTTCTCGGCGATGGCGTCATAGCCGCCTTCCGCGTACCAGTGGCTGCGGTTGTTTCCCCGACAAAGATGGATGGCGAGCGTGACACCGGGACGTCGTGCGGCGCGAAAACATGCGTTGTCCGCATTAACGGCTTCTTCGAGGGCAGTGTCCGGATCCATTCCGATCTCTGCGCGGATCCATTCGCGCCACTTCGGGTCCATATAATAACTGTAGCGGGGTGCGTCAATCTGAATGTACTTGGCGCCGGCGTCGGCGAGTGTGGCCAAGTCGCTCTTCATGATGTCGACCACGGCCCACAACAGCGCCGAATGGTCCTTATAGATAGCATCGGATACGCCGCGCTTGAACGAGATGGCAGGAAATTGCGTCGCGCTCGGCAAAGTCATCTTGATGTCGCCGGGGCTATGCTTTTTTGTAAACGGAAGCTCATGACCGGTGAGCGGCCGCACCTGGCGCAACCTCTTGCTGACGATGCCGTTGACGTTGCTCACGGGAGCGGCTCCCTTATCACCTGCGCTCCAATTTCTCGCAACAGCATCGCCGAAGTCGAATCCCTCGACTGCATCTGTGAAGTCGCTCATGAAGTTGCGACGGCGCAATTCACCGTCCGTGAAGATTTCAAAACCGAGTTCCTTTTGTTTCGCGAGCACGCGGAGGATGTGCTGATCTTCGAGGGCGTGCAGCTTCTCCGCATTGCTTTTGTTGCTCCGGGCCTCCAACAAATCCGACGGCCTCAAGAAACTTCCGACATGATCGGCGCGGTACTTTGTCGGCATCCGAAGGGGCCTCTCCCACTTCTATGAATCGTATGGTGGACTGATTGTCGCAAAATCCGCGGGGCCACGGCTGAACAATTTGGAAAGCTTGGCGGCGAACTTTTTGACGAGATCCATCTTCATCCTGGCATGCACGAGGATAAACCTGTTTTGTGGTCCGGAGACTCCAATAAGAGAAATGACGCCATTCCCGCCACGATTTTCTGGCGCGCTTGCTCCCAAGTGTAGTCTGTAATAGGTTTGGGTACATTTCGTCGAGGTCATAGAGTGCTAGAGGTTTCCTGGGTGCGGGGAAGCGAGCAGGAAAGATGGAGGGTGGAGAAAAACAAAAATGCTGACCAAGGTAGTGCGATTCCACGAGTTTGGCGGGCCAGAAGTTCTGCGATTTGAATCCCTTGAGGTTGGCGAGCCGGGCGCAAAGGAAGTGCGCGTGCGAATCGAAGCCATTGGAATTAACCGCGCTGAGATTGGTTTTCGGTCGGGCGGATACATCGAGAGGGCAATATTGCCGGCGCGTATCGGCTATGAGGCTTCCGGTGTCGTCGAGGCTCTTGGTGAAGGGGTCGAGAATTTTTCGGTCGGCGAGCCGATTTGCGTTCTGCCGTCGTTTTCGATGAACAAATATGGCGTTTACGCCGAGCGCGCCATCGTGCCGGCTTCCGCTCTTCTAAAACGCCCGACGGGATTGGGAACGCACACTTGCGCTGCGATTTGGATGCAGTACCTGACGGCATACGGCGCGCTCATCGATATATCCCAGATTGGCAGTGGCGATGCTGTAGTCATTACCGCGGCATCGAGCAGTGTGGGGCTTGCCGCCATCCAAATCGCAAACCATGTTGGCGCGGTGTCGATTGCGGTGACGCGAACAGCGGCGAAAGAGGCAGAACTGCGAAAGCTCGGAGCGGCGCATGTAATCGTTACGGAAAAACAGGCGCTTGAGACGGAAGTGCTGCACATTACAAGCGGCAAAGGGGCAAAGGTGGCGTTCGACCCGATTGCAGGCCCAATTGTCGCGTCGCTTGCCGCGGCGATGGCTGCTGGAGGCAGGTTGATTTTGTACGGAAATCTCAGCGGAGAGGCGACAAGTACGATTTTTCCCTTTGGACCTTCCATGGTCAGAGGATTCGGCATGCGCGCCTATGTTGTGTTTGAGATCTTAAGCGATGCGGAGCGATTTGAGCGTGCGCGACTGTTTGTGGAAGAAGGTTTGCGCGAAGGCTGGCTGACACCAATTATTGCGAAGACATTTCCCTTCGATCAGATAGTTGAGGCGCACCGTTATTTGGAAAGCAACGAACAAATCGGAAAAGTTATCGTCACAGTTTCCTGATCGAGTTTGGCCTTGTAACGCTGGGGAAGCGCCAAGCGTCCTTCTCAAGGTGATATGCTGCTCAGGCAGATAATCGCAAAACGGAATAAATGCAAAAAATAGACTCACTATCTCGGCGCGCATTCCTGGAAAAACTCTCTGTTCTAACGGCCGGTGGATTCACGGCGGCTAGCGCCCTCGGCGCTGTGGCAAATCCCGAACCCGAACCGCATATCACTTTTCCCACGCATCCTCGCGAGCGCATCTCCATCGCGTCGTATCCGTTTCGCGCATACATTCTGAGCCCCGACAATCGCGACCGCGACACCACGCTTCCAGGGATGAACCTGCTCGAATTCCCGGCTCATGTAGTCGCGAAATTCAATATTCATAATATTGAGCCGCACAGCCGCCACTTCACATCGTTGCAGCCGGACTATCTCGATGATTTCCGTCAGATTTTGCTGAAAACCAAAGTGCGCGCCGTGAATATCGCCGTCAGCACAGTCAACAGTTTCTACGACGCCGAAGCCTCGGCGCGCGAAAAGGCTGTCGACTATGCAAAGAAATGGGTGGATGTCGCTGTGCGTATTGGATCTCCGGGAATCCGCACGCACATTGCCACGACGAGAAATTCTCCGCCCAGTGTTGAGCGCACCACCGAAAGCCTGCGCCAAGTGACCGAATATGCTGCAGACAAGAATATTGTCGTCACGCTCGAGAACGACGATTTGGTCAGCGAGGACGCTTTCTTCCTCGTCAAGGTCATCGAGGCGGTCAACAATCCCTATCTTCGCGCCCTGCCGGATTTTGCAAATTCGATGCTCAGCGGCGATGCCGATTTGAATTACCGAGCCCTGCAATCGATGTTTCAGCATGCCTACAATATTTGTCATGTAAAAGACGGCGAAACCAATGACGACGACAAGCAATTCAATGTGGATTTGAAGAAATCGTTCGATATTCTGAAAGCCAGCAATTATCGCGGCTATTGTTCGATGGAGTTCGACGCCCCCGGCGATCCCTACGCTCCCACTTTGAAGTTGATCGATGAAACCGTTAAATATCTTTCCTGATTGCGCCAAGTCCCGTTAGGAGTCTCCGCATCGCAGCTGTGCTCAGATTTCTCCCATTCAACTAACTGGCGCCCGGTCGCTGAATGTTTCGGTAACCGTGTCCCAGTATTGCTTCTTGCCGGACCAATAAGACTCCGTCGACATCATGTTCGCAACGGAATGCGCGAACCCAGCCTGCACCGTGCAATGAGGCTGCTGCCGCGAGCGCATGCACTGGACCCAGTTCGTCATGTGCTCCAGAGTTCTGTCATCAATCCCCATCGGCGGGAGTTTTGTTTCGCCTGGCGGCAGAATATATTTCGCCGGGCGCTTTTTATCGATGTCCGCGTCGTCCTCGTGATTCCCCTTTTCGTCGACCAACTGGTATCGCGGGCTTCCTTCCCCTCCGATGTTGGTGAGGGTCGCCTTCTTTCCCATGTAGCGCGTCGATGAGGGCGCATCGTTCCCAAAGCTCGTGGCGTAGCTCACTAGAAACCCTTTTGGATATTCGAGCAACGCCTGGAACGTGTCTGCATTCTCCCTGCCATCGTGCCACGCAAAAATTCCGCCGTGTGCCATTGCCGAGCGGGGGAAGCTGTCCTTCATAAACCAGTGCACGAGATCGATCGCGTGGCTCATCCATTGATCCGGAATGCCGCTGGAAAATTCTTTGTACAAACGAAACTCGCAGTACACCTTCGGATCGAAAGGCCGGTACGGCTTCGTTAGCAGCCACTTGCGCCAATCCGTATCTTCTTCGCGGAGTAGTTTTGTCTCTTCGCGCCCCCGCCACCGAGGCCCGTGATAATTCCAGACGATTTCGATTTTGCTCACGTCGCCGAGTACGCCCGTCTGCACTAAATCGTGGGCAGCAATTTGATACGGCTCGCTACGATGCTGCGTGCCGACCTGCACAATGCGGTCGCTTTTTAACACCGTGTCCCGTGCTGCCTTTGCTTCAGCTAATACATTGCCCATTGGCTTTTCAACGTATGCGTCTTTGCCAGCCTCGACAGCCATCTTGAGAATCGGCGAGTGTGCATGTTCCGGCGTGGAAATGATCACGCCGTCCACGTCTTTCAGTGCGAGCACATCTTCTAAATACTGAAAAGTCCGCGGCGCACGGCCATAATATTTGGCGTTGGTCGCCGCCGCTTTTTCCCGATTCATCTTCCACAAATCGCAGATCACCGTCATCTCGGCGTTCTGGCTCGTTTTCAGTTGCGCCGCTATCCAGTCCAGATCACTTCCGCGGCTCCCCGTTCCAATATGCGCCAGCGAAATGCGGTCGTTCGCGCCGACGATTCTCCCATAGGAAAGCGCGGTACTTGGCAGCGCCGCTCCTCCCGCGATTAACACAGCCGACTTGCCTAAAAAATCTCTGCGATTAATTGTTTCGTTTAAGTCGCTCATTGTTCGACCTCCCGACCGTGATGTTCCACTCGCTCTAATTGAGTTTCAGCGGAGGCATTGTGTGGTTCGCATTGCGGCTTGTCAATCAGGCAGCTAATCCCCACGAGATGCGACCCCGCGTTGACAAGCCAACGCCGCTAGTTTTAAATGTGCACCGTGAACGTTCACGGAACGGATTAGCGAGCCGTTTTTGTCTCGTTTCGCTAGATAGATTTCTCTCGCAATTTTTGCTTCAAATGGAGGCAGTATCCCAATCCTCGGCATTGATGTCGGAACCAGCGGAACCCGCGCACTCATCCTCGATGAGCACGGCACCGTCCTCGCTTCGGGCACGGAGGAGCACGCCAATTTCGCCAGCCCGCAACCCGGCTGGGCGGAGCAAGACCCGCGCGACTGGTGGCGCGCCGCAGCGCTCGCCGTTCGCAAAGCGCTCCAAGCTTCGGGCCTCTCCGCCGAGTCCATCGCCGCCGTCGGATTTTCCGGCCAAATGCACGGCGCCGTCCTCCTCGACGAAAACGACGAAGTCATTCGTCCCGCGCTGATCTGGTGCGATCAGCGCACCGAAGCGCAATCCAAAGAGCTCGAGCACACTATCGGCCTCGACCGCCTCATCCAGTTGACCTGCAATCCCCCGCTGACAAATTTCACCCTCACAAAACTTCTTTGGGTCCGTGAGCACGAACCCAAAAACTGGCAACGCGTCCGCAAAATCATGCTGCCGAAAGACTACGTGCGATTGCGCTTAACCGGCGAATCCGCCATTGACGTCGCCGACGCTTCCGGAACACTGATGCTTGATGTCGCGCACCGCACGTGGTCGAGCGAAGTCCTCTCAAAAACCGCCATTGACGTGAAGCTGCTCCCAAAACTTTTCGAGTCTCAGGATATTTGCGGAAAGCTTTCGCAAGCCGGCGCGGATGCAACTGGATTGCGCGCAGGAACCCCGGTTATAGCAGGCGCAGGCGATCAAGCGGCTGGCGCTGTCGGCATGGGCATCACGCGCGCCGGTGTGGTGAGCGCCACCATCGGGACTTCAGGCGTGGTTTTTGCTGCCACGGATCGCCCGTCACTTGATCCCAAAGGCCGCCTGCACACTTTCTGCCACGCCATCCCCGGCCGCTGGCACGTCATGGGAGTGACGCAAGCCGCCGGACTTTCACTGCGTTGGTTCCGCGATCGCTTTGGCTCCGGCCCCGATGACGGCTGCGATCCCTACGAACGCATGTCCGACGAGGCCGCCACCGCTCCAGCCGGTTCCGAAGGCGCATTCTGGGCGCCGTACCTGATGGGCGAGCGCACTCCGCATCTCGATCCATTCGCGCGGGCCGCTTTTGTCGGCCTTTCGGCCTCTCACACGCGCGCACATCTCGTCCGCGCTGTGCTTGAAGGGGTGGCCTACAGCCTGAAAGATACCTTCAGCATCTTTAACGAGATTCAGGTTCCCGTGGAACGCATCCGCCTCGGCGGAGGAGGCGCTCGCTCGCCCCTGTGGCAGCAGATCCAAGCGGATGTCTACGCGCACGAAGTCGAAGTCTTGAAAGCGGAAGAAGGCGCAGCCTACGGTGCAGCAATTCTCGCGGGAGTGGGTTCAGGATGCTGGAAGAGCGTCGATGAAGCGTGCGACGCCGTGGTGCGTGTTGCCAAGCGGGTTAGCCCAAACAAAGAAGCCAGCGCCACCATGCAGCGCGGCTATCAAACCTATCGCCGGATTTATCCGGCACTACATTCGATATTCGCTGAGGATCAATCCGCCTCGACCAACTGAGCGTCAAATCCAAACAATCTCAAGCGTAGTCGAAACAAGCGCGGCAACTCGCGATCCTCAAGAAGCCTTTTTCTGCCCCGGCTTGAAGTGATAGCAGTACCACGCTCCTATTACCGTCATCAGCGCGCCCCACCAGATGCTCGCGTGCAAATTAAAGAGGACGACCTGCTCCGCCGGTGGATGCCAATATTCGTACAGGCCCGCGCCGAAGATCAGCACTCCATTCACGAGCAGCGAAATTCCAATAAAAAACCAAATGGAAACCATCCTGTAAACCTCCGGCTAAAGAACTACCAGAAAATGATGTTCAGAGTAAAAAACACGACAGCAACCACTCCGGCCCAGAAAATAGGCTTCTGATACAGAGAAATATTTCCGACAGACGGAACGGTGGTCAACCCGTAAACCAAACCGGTCAATTCCGCGTCCGTTTTGGGTTTCGTCGCCAAACTCACCACTACGGTCACGATCACGCATACGAGAAAAGACCAAAGCGCTTGAAACATATCCTGCGCTAGGGCTTTAGCGTGCGGCGAGAGGGCCACATAACGCAGCGCCGATGGATCGGCTTTCACCCAGGCCCACATGCCAATGGAAGATATGGTGCCGCAGAGCAATCCCAAGAAACCGCCAGCGCCTGTCGCTCGCTTCCAAAGCATTCCGAGAATGACGGTGCCGAATAGCGGAGCAATGAAAAAACTAAACAGGGCCTGCACATAATCCATGATGCTTGCGAACTGCATCACCAAGTATGCGGTGCCGACGCTAATCAACACGCCGATCACAGTGGTCCAGCGACCCATGTTCACGTAGTGATGGTCCGTGCCCTTACTATTGATCAGCGGCCGGTAGATGTCATACGTCCACACTGTCGTGAACGCGCTCACATTCCCCGCCATGCCAGACATGAAACCCGCAATCAACGCAGTAATCCCGAGGCCAAGCAAGCCAGGCCCGCAGTATCGCGCGAGCATGAGTGGAAGCACATCGTTGTAACTGTGCATTCCGGTTGCTGCGGCCACCGATTCGGGTACGAGCTTCATCGGAAGCACGGCCAAGCCCAGAAGTCCCGGCAAAATCACGATCAGCGGAACAAACATCTTAAATCCCGCTCCGATGATAGGCGCCATTTCCGCGCTGCGAATATCCTTTGCAGCAAGGATGCGCTGAACTACAAGAAAATCCGTCGTCCAGTAACCCATCGAGATAACCGCGGCCAGCCCGAACACAATTCCGACCCAGTTAATCCCCATCGGGTTGTCTGTAAACGAACCCAAGTTGGACCACATGTGAACGTACTGATCCGATGCCCGCTGAGCAATTTGCAATTTTAGATTGGTCCAGCCGCCGGCTTCGTAAAGGCCAAGAATCGGAATCAGCAGCGCGCCGGCCCAAATCAAAAAGAACTGCAGCACTTCATTAAATATGGCTGACCTTAGCCCGCCTAAAGTCACGTAAACCGCGACCGTCAGCGACGAAACCCAAATACTGAAGTTGATGTCCCATCCCAAAACAATTTGCATGACCTTCGCCATGGCGAACATATTCACGCCGCTCATCAGCACAGTCATGAACGCAAACGAAACTGCGGAAACCGCGCGTGCCGGTTCTCCGAAACGCAATTTCAAATAACCCGGAACCGAGTGCGTCTTAGAAATGTAGTAGAACGGCATCATCACCAGCGCCAGGAACAACATGGCCGGGATGGCCCCAATCCAATACCAATGCGTCGCCAGAATGCCGTATTGATAGGCCGAACCTGCCCAGCCCATCAACTCCAACGCGCCGAGATTGGCCGAAAGAAAACTAAGCCCCGCCACCCACGCAGTCATTTCCCGTCCGGCCATGAAGAAATCTTCGCCAGTATTCGCGCGGCCGCGCAGATAGAAGCCAATGGCCAACACTAGCGCGAAGTAAAAGACCACGATGACCACGTCAACAGCCGAAAGATGAACGAGGCGAGCGGGCACGATAAACGCGTAAGGAATAGTCATAGAGTGTCGAATCGCTTCTCCTCTGCGTGCGTCTTACGACTTACGGGAAAAATCACAGCCCTCTTTACAAACGAGCAAACTGGCTATCGGCGTCACTTTGCCGAGAACTTGTAAATCGTTTCCGAATGAAATTTCATCCCAGGCTTCAACTCCGTCGACGGGAAATTAGGCCGGTTCGGCGAGTCTGGATAGTGCTGCGTCTCGAGACATATCGCTCCGTATTTTTGGTAGGCGACTCCGCCCTTGCCTTTAATGCTCCCATCCAGACCAATCGCTGAATAGAACTGCACTCCCGGTTCGGTAGTCCACACTTCTATCTGCCTTCCCGAAGCGGGGTCGGTCACCCGTGCGGCAATGCGCATCGTTCCAGCCTTCCCGTTCAGGACAAAGTTGTGGTCGTAACCACCGATCCCTTTGATCTCCCCGATGTGCAGCCCGATCTCCGTGGGTTTCCGAAAATCCAAAGGTGTATTCTCAACGCTTGCGATTTCGCCTGTTGGGATAAGCGTCGAATCCACCGGCGTATATTTGTCCGCGTTCAGATAAAGGATGTACTTCAGAATGTTTCCGGAGCCGTCGCCCGAAAGATTGAAGTAGCTGTGGTTCGTCAGGTTCACAACCGTGTCTTTGTCGGTCTCCGCAGTGTATTCGAGTTTGATCTCGTTCGAGTTCGTCAGTGTGTACGTCACGCTTGCCGTCAGGTTCCCCGGAAAGTTTTCCTCTCCATCTTTACTAAAGTATGTAAACCGCACTGCAGCTCCATCCTTCGCCGCAACCGGCTCCGCTTTCCACACTCGCTTGTCAAATCCAGTGGGTCCGCCGTGCAAACTGTTCGGAGCATTGTTAATCGCCAGTTGATATTCTTTGCCATCCAGCGTGAATTTCCCTTTCGCAATCCGGTTCCCGTAACGCCCGATCGTCGCACCAAAGTAGGGATGGGGGCCCTGAACGTAGCCTTCCAAATTGTCAAAGCCGAGCACCACGTCGCCCATCTTGCCGTTCCTGTCCGGAACGTGGAGTTCCGTCAGCGTCGCGCCGTAGGTGATAATCTTTGCCGAAGCCCCCTGCGTGTTGTAAAGGGTGAAAGCCTCAATCACCGTTCCATCCGGCATCTTCCCAAACTCTGCTTTATCCACATGCGCACCCTTTTTGGCAGCCGTCTGCGCCTCTCCCCCGGGCGACGACGACGCAAACTCCGGACCGAAAGCTATTAGAAACGCCAGCATGCAGATTCTCCCCCTGAGCACCATTCCGCTCCTCCTCTATCCTCGACACGCTTAAGATGCATCGATTCTTCCCCACGCCTTGTATCACAAAAATTCATCAATCGCGAATCTTGTCCTTATTTTTCTTAGACTTGCCGAACCCGGGCTATGCGGCACTGCAATCCTGGCCGTTTGCAAAGACCATTGACAACCCCGGAGTCTCAGTGCCAATGTTCCCCCCAGACACACGCCCCAAATTAACGTTATCGTACACGGAGTTCCATGATTTTCATGCGACCAATTTCTTTTTTGCATGCTTACAAGTACATCGCCCCTCTGGCCGTTCTATTCTTCATCGCGGCCGCCTCCCCGCTTCAGGCCCAGTGGGTGCCTCTCAACCCCGTAACTTCAGTGGACCAGCAGCCCGACGGCGTAGTGCTCGTTTTCCAAACGGGTTTCCTGCGATTCCAGGTCTGCTCGGACTCCATCGTCCACGTCGTCTACTCCATTGAGCGCGACGTTCCCCAGCACGCCGACAATCTCGTCATCAAGAAATCCTGGGCGAAAGCCGACTTCGCTCTCCACACGGATGATCCAAAACTCATAACTCTCACTACATCGCGTCTTAAAATTGAAATCACTCGCGCCGACAGCTCGATCATTTTCTACGACTCCTCAGGTCACAAACTCACCCAAGAAAACACCCGAACGCTCACGCCAACCGAAGTCAACGGCGAAAAAACCTACCATTCCGAGCGCTTCGTCAACATGTGGGATACGCAAGAAGCCTTTTACGGCCTCGGACAGCATCAGGCCGGCGCCTGGAATTATCGAGGCGAATCCATCGACATCTCACAAGACAACACGAACATTTCCATTCCATTTCTTCTTTCCAGCAACGGCTACGGCATCTTCTGGAACAACGGATCGCGAAGCAAATTCACGAACCGCTTCGTCCACGCTTTTTACCTGAGCTCTGAAGTTTCCGATTCGATGGACTATTACTTTTTCTATGGCCCCGATTTCGACCACCTCATCGCCGACTATCGCGAACTCACCGGAACCGTGCCACTCTTCGGCAAATGGGCTTACGGCCACTGGCAATGCAAGAATCGTTACGACTCGCAGCAAGAACTCCTCGCCATCGCGCAAAAATACCGCGACCTGCACATCCCGCTAGACAACCTCGTCCAGGACTGGTTCTGGTGGAACACCATGGGCGAGCCCGTCTTCAACAAAAACTATCCCGATCCCAAAGGCCTGATCGACGCCCTCCACAAAAACAACGTCCATCTTATGATTTCCGTATGGCCCTATTTTCGCCCCGGCTCACCTGTTTACGACGACATGGACAAACGCGGCTTCTTCATCGCCAAAACCATTGCGCCAAGTTTTCATCCCGTCGCACAGGCTCTCTACGATCCCTTCAATCCAGATGCCCGCAAATACTATTGGAACCTAATGAACAACGCGCTTTTCAAAATCGGCGCTGACGCCTGGTGGCTCGACACCACGGAAGCCGAAACCGAGGGCCGTGAAACCAACATTCTCGTCACCAACAAGATTAATCACGGCGAAAATGGCGCACGCTACGCCAACGAATTCCCCCTGATGACCACCACCGCCGTCTACGAAGGCCAGCGCGCAGCCTCCGACAAAAAGCGCGTCTTCATTCTCTCGCGCTCTGCCTATGCGGGTTCACAACGCAACGCCGCCGCCGTCTGGTCCGGCGACGTCGATCCCAACTGGGAAACCTTCCGCCGCCAAATTCCCGCCGGCCTCAACTACTCCGTCTCAGGTCTTCCCTACTGGACGACCGATATTGGCGGCTTCGTCTCTGCGAATCCCGATGATCCCGCGTACCGCGAGCTCTACATTCGCTGGTTTCAGTTCGGCACCTTCTGCCCGATCTTTCGCGCTCATGGCACGCGCACCACAAATCAAAACGAGATTTGGTCCTACGGCCCCGAAGCGCAGAAAACTCTCGTCGCCTACGACAATCTCCGCTACCGCCTGATGCCCTACATCTACTCGCTAGCATGGAAAACCACCAGCGAGGGCTACACCATCATGCGCCCGCTGGTCATGGACTTCCGCGAAGACACGCGCGCGCAAAATATCGGCGACCAATTCCTCTTTGGCCCCGCAATTCTCGTAAACCCCGTCACCGAGACGGGCGCGGCCACTCGCCGTCTCTATCTTCCCAATGCCAAGTGGTTTGACTTCTGGACCGGCGCCGCAATGCAAGGCGGACGGACGCTGGACGCTCCATCGCCCATCGATCGCATGCCGCTCTACGTCCGCGCCGGCTCTATCGTTCCGCTCGGCCCCGACCTTCAATACGCCGCCGAAAAATCCGCCGATCCCATCGAACTTCGCGTGTATCGCGGCGCAAACGGCGCCTTCACTCTCTACGAAGACGAAAACGACTCCTACGACTACGAGAAAGGCGTCCACGCAACGATTCCCTTCTCCTGGGACGACTCCGCTCACACCCTCACCATCGGCGATCGCACAGGTACATTCCCAGGCATGTTGGAGAAGCGCACTTTCCGTGTAGTCTTTGTCGGGGAAAATCACGGCGTCGGCGGTGGCCTCACCGAAAACGCGGACAAAACCGTCGAATACTCAGGAAAGAAAATCACAGTAGCGCCATAAGTCACTAACTCCAATCCAGCGTTCTTCTCCCATTCATCAAATTTTCGGCCACCTTCACAAACTCGGAACCCTCACCCAGTAACGAGATATTCATTCCAAATTCACAGCATTGTAATTTTCGATTTTACTCTCCTCTGTCTGGTCGCCATACTCTCGCCAACTTGTCGGGCGTGCCAGGAGTTATCCACAGGCTGGCGCTCGATTTACAAACCGCGGGTGTGATACATCCGTGGCAAGGGCCGGGGCGGTTGAATCTAACGTGAGGAGTGTATCGAGATGAAAAAAATTGTACAGCTCATCCTGAGTTGTCTGAGTCTTCTTTGTCTGCTTACCTTGCCTGCGCACTCGCAGGAAAATCTCGGATCGATCAATGGCACGGTCACAGACAGTTCCGGCGGCGCAATCCACGAGGCCACGGTCAAGATCCACAATCTGGCCACCGGTTTGGAAGAAACCGCCAGCACAAACACAGACGGCTCATTTCATTTCACCGATCTCCCCATCGGCACCTACAGCGTGACTTTCTCTCGCGATAGTTTCAAAACTGAGGTCCACTCGCAAATCCTCGTGCAGGGCAATCGCACCACAACCATAAACGGGTCCTTGCAGCCTGGCGAAGTAACCGTGACCGTGACTGTTAATGGCACTCCTCTGATGAACCAAACCGACACCACCAACGGCTACGTCATCGATCACCAGATCATTGAGGACACACCACTCGGTACCGGCAGCTTCACCCAACTGGCGATCCTGAGCCCGGGTGTTCACGCGGATTTTCTGGGCGGTGCAGGCTCGAACTCCGGCCTAGGCAATCAGGCTATTTTCGCCAATGGAAACCGGGACACCAGCAATAGTTTTTCTTTAAATGGCACAAGTACGAATAACCTGTTTAACGGCAACTCCACCAGCCAAGTGGGAGAGAATCGCTTCGTCCTCAACACCGGCGAAAACTTTGGCTCGGGTGGCGGGATCCAGACCAGCACATCGGTTTATGGAGCGATTGGTCAGGCCCTGCCCACTCCTCCTCCCGACGCCATTCAGGAAATTGCCGTCAACGCTTCGATGTACGATGCCACGCAGGGTAACAACAGCGGCGCGCATATCAGCGTGCTCACAAAATCTGGCACGAACTCCATTCATGGTTCGGTCTGGGAGCAGTTTCAGAACAGCGCCATGAATGCAAACCTGTTCTTCTACAACGCGGCCGGAATTCCGGCCCCTTTTCTCAATCGAAACCAGTTTGGCGCCACGATAGGCGGACCGATTAAGAAAGACAAACTCTTCTTCTTCGGCTCTTATCAGGGGGTTCGCATCGCCGATGGGGAGTCTTCCACCAAGGACGTCACGGTGCCATTCGCTTTGACGAATGACCGCAGCGCACAGGGCATCACGAACATGATCAATGCAACCTATTGTAGTGCGACTCCTCCACCCTCAAGCTGTCCCTTCCTCTCGAGCCAAATCAATCCGGCGGCGATGAACCTCTTGAATGCCAAGCTTCCCAATAATCAATTCTTGATTCCCAGTCCGAATCTAGGACTCAGCGCCACACAAGCCCAGACGCTTGGCTTCGATGCAGTTGCGCAAGGGCCCAACTCACAGTCAACCGTCAATCAGGCCATTGGCGGCATCGACTACCAGATCAATGCCAAGGATCGCTTGAGCGGCAAGTATTACTTTCAGAGCGATCCAACCACCAATCCGTTCGGCGCCGTCGGTTCCCTGCTTGGCTTTTCGCAGCAGCTTGAGGCGGGCAGTCAGGTCGTTTCCCTATCCAATACCTGGATCATCTCCCCAAGTCTCACCTGGGAGCAGCACTTCGGTTTCACGCGCATGCGCGCCTATGCGAACACGGAACAGGCTTTCACGCCGGGTTCCATGGGCATCAGTCTGTTGGGATCGGCAACGTTCCCACAATTTGATATCAAAACCGCAGATCCAGAAATCGCCACTGGTTTGGAGTTCGGCCCTAGCACCAGCTTCGGCGATGCCGGCATGTTTCAGAATCAATGGGGAGGCGGAACCACGCTGAACCTGCTGAAAGGTAAACACACCATCAGTTTCGGCGGGCAGGTGGACCGCACCCAGCTGAATATCATCAACAATAACACCAACACGGATACGCTCAATTTCACGTCCTTCGAGACCTTTGTGGAAGGAAGCGTTCGGAGCGGAACTGCATTCTCAGGTTCAGCGGACCGCTATTACAGGTCTACGACTTCTGGCCTCTTCATCAACGATAACTACAAGCTTCGCAGCAACCTCACCTTAACCGGCGGCCTACGATGGGATATCGATGGGCCGCTTTCGGAGAAGTACGGCCGGCTCACCGCCTTCGATCCATCCAAATATAGCTACACACAGTGCACAATAAACGGAACTCCCGCCGATCCTACTACGAGTACTCCGTGCGACGCAGGGACGGACGTTATCAACAACTCCGGCTTGGAAATTGCCGGGAATAACAGGACTGCAGCCACGCCAGGAGCAAGCAACTCCTTGATGAAGAACCACCAGTGGGGCTTCGCTCCGCGTATCGGTGTCGCCTGGGCGCCGCTTACGAAACTGACGCTGCGTGCTGGTTACGGCATGTACTTCGATCGCGGCGAGCTTTTCAGCTACCTGTCTCCAAGTGCCGGTTCCGGCTTTAACGGTCCGTTCGGCGTCACGCTGGCACCACCCTTCGTCCAACCGGTTTCTGCCGCGGCGAACGCGAACCTTTCGGCGCCCTTTGGCACGGTTGCGCCTCCGCCGCCGCCGGCTACCGCAGCTGCATTTCTCGCCTCATTGCCGAACCTATCTCAAACCGCGTGCGGTTTCCCCGGCTGCTGGCCGACCGGTAACCTCTTTGGCCCCTTCTTGTTTGGTGGCTATGACATCCACAACAAATTGCCTTACACGCAGAACTGGACCTTGGACCTTCAATACGAGCTCTCTAACACGTGGATGTTTGAGGTTGGATATGTGGGCAATCACGGCACGCATGAAGTGCTGCCCATTCCCTTCAATCAACCGGAAATCGCCACACCCACAAGCCCCGTGAATGGCCAGATCTACTCCTATGGTGGGACGAGCCCGCTGGAACTCGATAATGAGCCTGTCTTTACGAACCAGTTTTCCGGCAACGCGCCAATCCGCGTTCCCTATCCAGGGTACGACATGAACTCGGTGCTCTACGAAGCCGAGGGTATTTCCAATTACAGCGCTCTCCAGGTTCAAGTGCATAAGCGGTTGTCTTACGGACTCCAGCTAACCGGCTCGTATACCTGGTCGCACTCTCTGGATGATCAAAGCGGACTCGGTCTTTTTTTCACAGGCAACAATCCGCTAATTCCCCATGCCAACTATGCTTCGTCAGACTTCGATCAAACGCACGTTTTTCTCGTGAACTATAGCTATACGATTCCAACCCTCGTTAAGAGCCATGCTTTGGGCTATGTGGTCAACGGCTGGGTCATTGGCGGACAGACTGTGGCCGAAAGCGGCCAGCCTTACAGCGTCTATGACTTCTCGGGCTCGGTGGCCAGCATGTACTTGGGCACGAGCGACTATATCGGGAACCCCATCGTGCCTCTCAAACCGGGCGTAACGCCCGGGCAGGCGAAACTGCAAGGCACGCTCGGTGTCAATCCAGGCACGCCTGTGCTCAATGCAGCCGATTTTGCACCGCAATTTCTCGCGCCTGGCACCAACGGTGTGCCACCCTGCGATGCCTCCGGTTGCGATGAGTTCGAGTCCCTCTACGGCACGACCGGCCGAAACATCTTCCGAGGTCCTTTTCAGGTGCGTTTTGACATGAGTCTGGCCAAGCAGTTCCCCATCAAGGAACGCTTCCAGCTGCGTTTTGAAGCTGACGCGTTTAATATGTTCAACCACCCAGATTTCGATGCGCCGAACAACAACGTGGAATTCTTCCCCAACTTCGAGGGTCCTCCTTCGATCCCGCCTGCGGGCAGCCTGGGAATCATTCAACACACGATTGGGAGTCCGCGGTTCCTGCAGTTGAGCCTGCACCTCACCTTCTGAACCAGCGAACACTCGATATAGATTTTTTTGGAACTACGGGGCCGCTTCCGCGGCCCCGTAGTTTTTTCAGCGAATGTTTCTGGAGGCGAGAATGCAGCCTCGCTAAGCACCTCTGGCAAAGCGAAATGTTTTGCTTGACGCGGTCAGTGTCGAGGACTAGGCTCGCGCCAACTGGTCGGGGGCCTTCATGCGTTATTTCCACGGAGGGGCCCGGAAGTTGGTGCACGTGCGGGCTCAGGTGCGAGCCCAGGCCAGCGGATACCCTCGACTACGCCTCTCACGACTGTGTCAGTGTACTTCGCGTTGTTTTCTGCTGGTAGTGTCTTCCGCTTTGTTTGCGCTCCCTGCTTGCTGTCAAGACAGTGGAAGCGAAGTAAACGAATTTCACGGAAGGGGATCGGAAATTACGGTGAACGTGCGTGATAGTTCGGGAGAGCCGATTTCCACGGCGGCGATGGTGAAACTTTATCGGGACGGAACAACCTTGAGCAGGCAAGGAGAGACGTCGCGGGGGAGCGCGGTGCTGGTGGTGAACAGTTTGGGTGAGTTTACCGTGATTGTGGAGGCGGCCGGATACGAGAGCGCGCAGAAACAAGTGTCGGTACAAGTTTCAGGACGAACGCAGGTGGATGTCTTTCTGCGGAAGCTTTTGCCAGCCGGTAGTTCCGTGGGTGTTCCGGGGAGACCGGTCCTCGCGCCAAAGGCAAAGCAAGCGCTCGATAAAGGACTGCTGGCGCTAAGCTCGGACAATATCGGTGAAGCAGAAAAGTACGTAAGTGAAGCGGTGCGGCTTGCGCCTAGCCATCCAGACGTGTTGTACGTGCAAGGCGTTCTCTGGCTGAAACAACGCAACTGGGTGCAGGCGCAAGACGTACTAGAAAAGACTACGCAGATTGACCCGAGTCATGCGAGGGCTCTTGCGGCGCTGGGGATGGCGCTTTGCGATCAGGGGAAATGTGATGCCGCAATTGTGCCACTCGAGAAGTCGCTGGAGTTGGATGCGGCGGGCGCGTGGGAGACGCGTTGGACTTTGGCGAAAGCGTATTACCAGACGGCACGATATGACGCTGCGCTGAAAATGTCGCAAGACGCTCTCGCGACATCGAACGGGAAAGCGCCGGAGATCGCGCTGCTGGTAGCGCAATCGCTGACGGCGGTGGGGCGCTACGCGGATGCAGCGCAGGTGTTGCGCGAATTTGTTAGAGATCACGCAGATCGGCGCGAAGCGGCCACCGCGCGGAAGTGGCTGGAACGGCTAACGGCCAGCCGTAAAATCGGGGCGGATTCAAATTAATGGTTGTCATTTGCCGCCGATTCACTCCAAAGCGCCTCAGTGAAGCGAAATCCGCGACATTGCTCGCTCTCTCGTAGTGTGCGGAACCTCGGCGTCAATTCCCCGTGGTGGCATAGCGACGGAAGAACGAATCCTTGTTCCACTGCGGGCGGGCATCGGCGTTCGTGGTATCCACCAGCAAGCGCAGTACGATTTCCTCAAAAAGCGCGGCAGCCTGCAAATCGACGGGCTGATTTAGATCATCCGATGGTGCGTGATAGCGCGTGCTGAGCCACGTCTCGAATACTTTGTCCTCGGGCGAACCGGGTTCGGCCCAAACGCTCATCATCACGGACGGAACTCCATGCAGGATGAAATTGTACTGATCACTGCGGATGAAAATATTGCGAAGAGGCATGGGATCGGGAATGGCGTGCACACCCAGCGATTTCGCGATTGCTGTCACTCGCGCGCCCAGAGTGGACTCGTCGATTCCTAGGACGAGCAGCGTCTTCAGGGGCACGATAGGAAGAAACATGTCAGTGTTGATATCGGCCACGATCGAGTGAATATCTACCGTCGGGTGCGCCGCGAAATACCGTGATCCCAGCAAGCCCTTTTCTTCCGCAGTGACGAACACAAAAAGCACCGAGCGCCGAAGCTTTTCCGGGTGCGCTTTCAGCTGAGCAGCGATATCAATAAGCAAGGCGCTGCCAGAGCCGTTGTCCATCGCGCCGTTGTAAATTTTGTCTCCGTCGATCGGAGCACCGATGCCAATGTGATCGATGTGCGCGGAAAGAACCACGTATTCGTTCTTCAGTACAGGATCGGAGCCAGACAACTTGGCAACGATGTTGTCCGACTCGATGGTCTTGCTTTCAATTTCGGCGTGCGCTTTCAGCGAGACGGCCAGCGGAAAGCGCGGGAGCGGCTTACGCTCTTTGGCCAGTGCTGCCAGTTCAGCAAACGTGTGGCCCGAGCCTTCAAAAAGTTTCTCTGCATGCTCCGGGTTGAACCCAAGAACGACTTTGGTCCCCGCAAAGTCCTGCATTTTAGGATCGGCAAGCTGCATGGCAGGCGCAGTGCGATTCAGGGATATGCGAGTCCACGGAAGGTCCATTGCAGCGGGATTGAAGATGCGAATTACGCCGATTGCTCCGGCTGCGCGCAGCGTTTTGCCTCGTTCCGCGCCTGTCTGGGAGTGTGCTGAAAGCGGCGCGGGCAGATCCGACGGTGATCCGCTGATGTAGACCACTACTTTGCCTTTCAGATCGAGCCCTGCGAAGTCGTCGTCGTTTTTCTCTGGAACTTTCAACCCATAACCGATGAACACTAAAGGCGCGGCAACTCCCGTTGAGGGCATATCGACCGCGGTTGAAAAGTAGGCGTCCTCGCCCAGAACGATGGGGACCGATTTTCCGTCGCTCACCAAGGTGGCAAAAGACTTCTTTTCGTCCACCTGGCGCTGATCGAATTTCACGGTTTGGTAGAAACCTTTCTCGCCGGCTGGTTCGAGGCCAGATTTCTTCAATTGCTCCACCGCGTAGGCTTCCGCTCTGCGCAGTCCATCGCTCCCGGTTTCGCGGCCTTCCATGTTGTCGTCCGCCAGCACCTTCACGTAGTTCCACCACGAAGAACCGTCGAAGCGACTCGTCGACGTTTGCTGCGCTCCAGCCGTTAGGGTCAGAGTAAGCGCGCCAATCAGGATGAACATGCGATGCAGCATCAGGAGTCAGCTCCTTTGGGTTTTATTGAGAAGGAAGACTTTACTCTGTTTTCGGATTCGGAGGAAGTCACCACCGTATCCCCGCTCCTCCCTTTTTTTTGGAACTGCACATTCCAAAGGGTTTTAAGTCGTGTGTTTTGAAACTGCGCATTCTAAGGGGGTTGTGGACACGTTTTTCGTAAGTGCGCATTCTAAAGAGCTTAGGGAAAATACTTGATGTCGAAATAAAAACGCCAGCAGGGACGCTGGCGTTACAGAAAACGAAACACTTTATTACCCGAGAAACACTATACGCTGCGAGATACTTTTTGTCAAGAGAAAAGGCTAAAACGGCTGAGAAAAGCGGAAGAAATTGTGATGTCTGGCCCAACCGCCGCCTTCCTCAATTTCTTCAGACTCCTTCAATCAATATGACGTGGTAGATCGCCCCTTTGAAACGGTGTTCTCGCACTTTGCGGTAGGCGGGGCTGTCGTACCAAGCTTTCGCTTCCGCGGCACTTGTGAACTCGATGATTACCGTGCCTTCCGTCGCAGCCCCCTCGAGGTCTTCATGCTGGCCGTAGAGAGCAAGAAGCTTGGCGTTATGTCCCGCGAGAGTCGGCGGCACTTCCTTTGAGTAGGTCGCCAACTCTTGCGCATCGAGAGTTTTTTCGCGTGTGAAAATTAGGTATGCGCTCATATTATGCGTTTGTGCCCCCGTCGACGGTCAGGTTCGCGCCGGTGATGTATGCAGCCTCCGGACTTGCAACGAATGCGACCAACGCAGCCACTTCGTCCACGGTGCCGTAGCGGCCGAGCACGGTGTTAGCCTTCTGCGGCGCTGCCCAATCGCCCGCGGCGGGATTCAAATCGGTGTCGATCGGGCCCGGCTGAACGTTGTTGACAGTGATGCCGCGGCCGCCCACCTCTCTGGACAAACCCTGCGTGAACATCTTGACGGCTCCCTTCGTGGCCGCGTAGGCCACCAAGCCGGGCGTCATGTTGCGCTCTCCGACGCACGAGCCGATATTGATGATGCGGCCGCCGTTCTTCATGTCCTTCAGAGCGGCCTGCGTCGCGACCAGCATGCCGCGGACGTTGATGTTCATCATGCGATCGATGTCCTCGAGCGAGGTCTGCTCGAATAAGTTCGGAATTGCGGTGCCGGCGTTGTTCACAAGCACGTCGATGCTGCCCAACGTGGCGACCGTCTTCGCAACCGCGGCCTTCACGGCATCGGCGTTGGAGGCATCCGCCTGAATCGCGAGCGCCTTTCCGCCAATTTGTTCAATCGCTTTGGTTACCGAAGAGGCCGCACCAGCTTCTTTCGCGTACGTGATGGCCACACTCGCTCCATCCTCTGCCAAACGCTTGGCGATAGCCGCGCCAATACCACGCGAGCCGCCCGTTACGAGCGCAACTTTCCCTTCGAGCTTCCTGGACATGGGTTTTCTCCGTTGTTCCTGCTATGTGACCTTCGTAAGATGTTTGAAAACGCCGCGGCGGTGCATGGGATTTTTTTCTCTGTCTCGCCAACTTTCCATTATCTCGGGCACTCGAGGGGACGGGGTGACTTTAGCGGGAGGTCGCCGAAATGGGCTTGTTTTCCGACTTCGTCCGAAGTGCCGTCGCGGTTCTGCGCTTTGAGGAGAAGCTGTTCGAGGGTCCGCGAACTGAGCGCATTGGGACGGGTCCCTGCTATACTCGCGGCACGATTTATGGGTAGCACCGAAGCAGGTTGCGGCCCAACAGGTGCGGCAGTGCGGTTCAAGAACTGCCAGAGATTGTCGAGGGCGTCTAAATGACACCGACGCAGAAAAAGAACGCGGGTCCGCGTAGAGAAAACAAAAAAGTGACGCTGAAAACGGTGGCAAAGCATTTGAGCCTCGCCGCGGGAACCGTTTCCGCAACGCTGAACAATTCTCCGGCGGCGCGGTCCATCCCCGAACATACCAAACAACGCATACTTGCCGCGGCTCAGGAATTAAATTACCGGCCGGATTTTTTCGCGCGCACATTGCGGATGCGGCGGACGTTTACGATCGGCGTGATCGCCGAAGAGATCGGAGACGCGTACGGCTCGCAAGTGATCAGCGGAATTGAGAAATACCTTACCGGGCAAAATTATTTTTTTATGACTGTCGTGCATCGCCACGATCCAAAACTGCTTCAGATGTATTCGCAGATGCTGGTGGAGCGAGGCGTCGAAGGATTTATTACGGTGGACACATCCATTCTGGCGGAGCCATCGCTGCCTACCGTCGCGGTCGCGGGCCACAGGCAGATTCCAGGCGTGACGAATATTGTGCTGGACCATAAACGAGCGGCGCGGTTCGCGCTGGAGCATCTGAAAGATTTGGGTCACAAAGAAATTGCTTTTTTGCAGGGCCAGGTTTTCAGCTCGGATTCCGAAGAACGGTGGAATGCGATTTCCGAGGTGGCAGCGGAGTTGGGGATTCGTATTCGGCCGGAAATGACGATACGGATCGAGAGCAAGGTTTCCACGCCGGAAGTGGGATTTCCAGTGACGAAGGAGTTGCTCGCGAGGCGGGAGCCCTTCACGGCGCTCTTTGCCTATAACGATATTTCCGCGATCGGGGCAATCTGGGCGCTGCGCGAAGCGGGTTTGCGCGTGCCGCAAGATGTGTCAGTCGTAGGATTCGATGATATTCCAGGGGCGGCTTTTGCGAATCCCGGATTGACGACGGTACGTCAGCCCCTCGTGCGAATGGGCGAAATTGCCGCGCAAACATTAGTAAGTAAGATCGAGGGCCACGAAGAACATGTTCCAGAGATCGCTATCGAGCCGGAGTTCGTGATGCGAGATTCAACAGCGCGCGTGGCACAGGTTCGGGCGATGAGTTCGAGAACTTGAGATGAGACAGCGCTCTTCACAATTTTCCCTTGCCGTTCCCCGCTCCTTCTAGTTTTTCAAGGCTTGGAAAGAAATTCGCTGAGGAGCATGTGGAAATGGTGAACACCGTTTTCACGTTTGACGGAATAGCGGCCTCGGTCGTAGGTCGAAGAGTTTAGTCCTCGCTGGACACTTCTGCAGAGCTCGATGTCTTCCTGCTGGACTTCATCACTAAAGGCGACGGCGCGTTGGATACGCTCGCGAACCTTTTCGGAATGCGCGTCGTGGAAGAACCATTCGAAGATGGTGAGCGTTTTGTCGTGTGATAGAGGGACGATGAGGTTCGTGGAAAGATTGTCCGGATAGACATTGAGCATGAGATTCGGAAAAATCCAGAAATACAAGGCTTCTTGAAGGCCCCTGCCCGGCGCATAGAAGCGTTCGCCTGCGTCTTCGGGCTTCATGGCGCGAATGGGCGCGAACTGCTGCGAATAGTAGCGATAGGTGTCAGTGCGATAGTTTGCGTAATCGATTTCGCGCATTAGCCCGGGGTGGGCGATAGGAATGTGGTAGCCCTCGAGATAGTTGTCGACGTATACCTTCCAGTTGCAATCGATGATGTAATCTCGGCGCTCGACGGATTGCAGCCCTTCGAATTGGAAGCCGCGAGCTTGTTCGGGAATTTTGCCCAGATAGGCGAAGAGCGGTTCTGCATTCTGGTCGAAGTTGACGAAGATGAGTTGTTCCCAGGTTTCCAGGCGCAGAGGAAACATACCCATGGTGCTGCGGTCAAAGAATTCGACGCCCTCGACGTCCGGCGTGCCGATGAGACGGCCGTCGAGCGCGTAGGTCCAGCCATGATAGCCGCAGCGGAAAACGTTTTTGCAGCCGCTGCCCTGGGCGATGGGGCCGGCGCGATGGCGGCAGACATTGCTGAACGCGCGCAGCGTCCCTAGTTTGTCGCGGACGACGACTATCGGTTCGCCGATGACATCAACGGTGAAGAAGCTTTCTGGATCGGCGATGGTGCGTTTTGTGGCCTTTGATTCGCCGCTTTCTCCGCAAGGAGTGTTGAGAGTGCCCACAAGTTGCCAGGTACGGCGGAACACGCGGGCCTTTTCAGCATCGAAGATTGAGGGATCTGTGTAGAACTTCGACGCGAGCGTATGTGCGGATTCAATTTTTTCGTGGACGTCGAGTTTAATGGGTTGAGAGGTCATGGAGGAAAAAAGAACACAGACTGAAGTCTCTGCTACTTAGAACTTGCGAGTTTCCTGGCGCGACCAGCGTTCGACTACGATTTTGGATTCGGTGTAGAACTCGACGGCGTCGCGGCCCTGGCCGTGAAGGATGCCGAAGAAACTTTCTTTCCAGCCGCTGAAGGGGAAATAGGCCATGGGAGCGGCGACACCGATGTTGATGCCAATGTTTCCTGCGGGAGCTTCGTAGCGGAATCGGCGTGCCGCACCACCGTTGGTCGTAAACAGAGAGGCTTGGTTCCCATAGGGACTGCGGCGGAGGAAGTCCATGGCTTCGTCCATCGAGTTCGCGTGGACGAGGCTTAGGACGGGACCGAAAATTTCGGTGTTGGCGAGTTGGCTTGTCGACGGCAGGCCGTCGAGAACTGTGGGGGTGAGAAAGCTGCCGGATTCGTGATTCGCGATTTTGGTGTTGCGGCCATCGAGAATGGCTTTGGCGCCTTCGGCTTCGCCAGCGGAGATTAGGGATTCGATGCGGCGCTTACTATCGCCGGAAATAACTGGGCCCATTTGCACGCCGGGTTCAAGCCCGTAGCCGACCTTGAGAGTTGACGCAGAGTGAGCAATAGAATCGCGGAATGTTTTTTGCGCGTCGCCAATGGTGACCGCGACGCTCACGGCGAGACAGCGTTGTCCAGCGCAGCCGAAGGCGCTGTCGCTGATGATTTGCGTGGCAAGTTCCATATCCGCGTCGGGGAGGACGATGACGTGGTTTTTCGCGCCGCCCTGGCACTGCATGCGTTTGCCGCTGGCGGCTGATCGCATATAAACATGTTTGGCCACAGGAGTGGAACCGACGAAGCTGATCGCTCGGACTTGCGGATGATCGCAGAGCGCGTTGACGACGTCCTTGCCGCCATTGACGAGATTCACGACACCTTTGGGCAGGCCCGTTTTTTCAAGAAGCTCGAAGGCGCGAATCATGCTGAGTGGGACGCGCTCAGAGGGCTTCAGGACGAAAGTGTTCCCGCAAGCGATGGCGTAGGGCAGGAACCAGTAAGAGATCATTGCCGGAAAATTGAAGGGAACGATGGCCGCAACGACTCCAAGCGGCTGGCGGATTTGCATTTCATCGACGCCTGGCGTGACGTCTTCCAGGTTGTAGCCCTGCATCATCATGGGAATGCCGCAGGCGACTTCGACATTTTCGATACCTCGGCGCAATTCCGCTTTCGCTTCGCCGAAGGTCTTGCCGTTCTCCAGAGTGATGAGGCGAGAGAGTTCGTCGAGATGTTCTTCAAGTAGATTCTTCAGCTTGAAGAGATATTGCACGCGCTCCCCAGGCGGAGTGCGCCGCCACGCGGGAAACGCGTCGGCGGCAGCCTGCACCGCGGTATCCACATCGGCAGGCGAGGACATCGGCGTGCGGGCCAGAAGTTCGGTCGTCGCAGGATTAGTGACATCGAAGAATTCGGTCGATGACGGACGGCGCCACGCGCCATTGATGAAGTTCTGCAGTTCGGTGACTTGGGTGGTTACGGCGCTGCTCATGACTAACTCCTTGCGGCCAGGCTCAGGAATTCTGCTTGTTAGGCGGCTTCAACAATCGAATTTTACGCTCCGAAGCGTCAACAAAACAACCCGCCCAGTCGCTCACATATTCGGTTTGAAAGATCTCCTCAACTCTCGCCAACAAGCTCTTTCGATCTGCTGAGCGTAATCGAAGCAGAAGAATGCCATGGTGCGATCCGAGAGAGAAATGTCTTAAATCAGAGAAGTCAAGATCCTGAGTGACTAGGAATCTCGATTCCAATTGCGCTGCTTCCCAAACTTCGAGATCTGGTCGGCCGGTAAGATTTTCTTCGTGAACGGTGTGAACTTCGTGACCTAGTCTTTCCAGAGGGATCGCCAAACTTGATGGAAGATTTTCGTCTAGCTTGATTTTCATCGAACACGCGGAACTTCAGGAACCGGCAGATCTTCCTCCGCGGACGCTGCGGCAAACGCGATAGCCGCTTGGATGTCTTCCGGCGTCAGGCTCGGAAAATCGGCGAGGATATCCAAGGCGGTATCCCCTGTAGCTAAACTGGCTAGTACGGTCCGGAGCGTAACGCGCGTACCTTTGAAAACGGGATCGCCTCCGCAAATTTTGGGATCTCGAACAATTCGTTCTTCGTAGAATCTCTTGTTTCCCCGCTGGTCGCCCATGGCGCCTCCCGGCCCTTCAGGGTTGATGATATCACGCTGACCAGAACGCTGATTCTTCCGTTACGTGGAAGCCGACGGCCGTGAAGCGATCGCTTCGGCGAGCGCGGACAGAACCCATTCCCAGCCGTCCTTGTGACGCCGCCCCGTTTCGTCGTCCGGTACGCCTGCGTGGCGGAGTGTGACTTGCGTTTCGTCTCCTCGCGCTTCCAGCGTCACTGTGACGATAGACTCCGCACCTTGGGTGGCCTCCGACATCCAGGTGTACTCGACCACGCGCGGCCGCTCGATTTTAAGGAAACGTCCATAGTGAGGCCAAGCCCGGCCTTCATGCTTCACGCACAAATAGAAAAGTCCGTCGATTATGGGATTCACGATGGCGCGCTCTACTCCAAACCAAGGTCCACCAGGACTCTTCGGATCCATCCAGACGTCAAAGATTTTTTCGGGTGACGCGGCAATCGTCCGCGAAACAGTGACCTCGGTAAGATTCATCGCGATTTCTCCTTGTGCAGAGCAAAAAATTCCTGCAATCGGTCAAGCCGGTCATTCCAAAACTGCTCGTATTTCAGAGCCCACCGCGCGACATCGCGCAACGGTTCAGGACGTAACTCAAGAGTGTTTTCGCGGCCACGGCGAGTGCGCCGGACAAGCCCAGCTCGTTCAAGCACTCGCACATGTTTGCAAAATCCCGTGAGCGACATCGAAAAGGGCTCGGCAACGTCGGAAATGCGAGCCGAACCGCGAGCAAGGCGCTCGATGATCGCGCGGCGTGTCGGATCAGAAATGGCTGCGGCGACGAGATTGAGATTGCTGGCCATATAATACTGAACCACTTGGTTCAGTGTGTTTGCGGCGCGTTACGGTGTCAATACGGCCATTTGCGCTATCGCGCGCGGTTGTGCCTAAGGATTGCAACGGATTCTCATCGCATGCGCCTGCGACTGGAAATCTGGCTCAGCGTGGCAAGGAAGCGAGGGCTTCGTAAGCTGCGCCAAGCAGAGGCGCGGATTCATTGAGCACGACGGAGACGGGGATATTGCTCAGCACGCTTTCGAATTTCCATTTGTCACGGAAAGCTTCAAAGAAGGCGCCGTCCTTTATTTTTTCTATGATTTTGACGGCGATGCCGCCAGCGACGTACACGCCGCCCAGCGCGAGAACTTTGAGAGCGAGATTGCCTGCTTCCGCGCCATAGATGGCGGTCCATAGATCGAGCGTCTCGACACAGACGGGACACTCTTTGGAGAGCCCGAGTTTAGTGATTTCAGGTGCTGGATCCGCGCCAGGATCTTCGAACGAAGGATGTATTACGTTGGGATTCAGGAACTCATGGAGGGTTCGGAAACCGCGCCCGCTAAGAATCAGCTCCCAGCTCACTTGAGGATAGCGGCGGCGCATGTAACGGAGGAGTTCGATCTGTTGCTCGGTGTGCGGCGCAAAATCGGAATGCCCCCCTTCCGAAGGCACGACACGATACCGGGCGCCATCCCAAACGAGGATGGATTGGCCCAAGCCTGTGCCAGCAGCCAGCAGAGCGCGTGTTCCGCCGTGCTCGGGCGTGCCAGCGTTGAGGACGCAATATTCCTCGGGGCAGAGATGCTCAATGCTGTGGCCCGTCGCACCCAAATCATTCATCAGAACGACGTCCGAAAGCTTTAGTTCGCTTGCAAGCACCGCGGCATCGACGGTCCACGGAAGATTCGTGGCGCGCACGCGATTCTCTATGACCGGGCCAGCGACCCCAAAGCCTGCCGCTCGCACTCGTTCTTTGGCGAGGTGTGGCGCAGCTTGCAACGAAAATTCGCGGACGATCAAATCGAATTGCGCAAAGTCTTTGCTCGCAAAGCGCTGCGTAAATACGGAGGTAAGCTTCCCGCCGTTTTCAGAAAAGAGCGCAAGGTTGCATTTCGTGCCGCCAACGTCGCCCGCAAGAATCACCTATTCCCCCCGTCATACTGCCGTTCGATAGAACTGCCCAGGCTCCGAATCATGGATTGAGCCACTTTCTTCCGTCGCGTTCGAGCAGTAGATCGGATTCGCTAGGTCCCCAGCTTCCCGCGGCGTATTCCGGGACTTTGGCGCTTTTAGCTGCGCTCCAAACGTCGAGAATGGGGTCGACAAGCGCCCAGGCAGCTTCGACATTATCCCCGCGATCGAAAAGCGTGGCATCGCCGCGCAGACAGTCGTTGACGAGTGTGGCGTACGCGCTCCGCGACGCTTCACCAAAACCATCTTTGTAGTTGAAGCTCATGTCGACGTTTCCGATGCGCATTTCGGTTCCAGGACGCTTGGCGCCGAAAGAAACAGAGATGCCTTCTTCGGGCTGAATATTCAGAATGAGGCGGTTCGGCTCGATTTCGCGATCGCGAAAGACGATGTGGGGTGCGCAACGAAACTGGATCATGATTTCCGTGCTGCGCTTTGCGAGACGCTTTCCCGTTCGCAAGTAAAAGGGGACGCCAGCCCAGCGCCAATTGTCGATTAGCAAGCGTGCGGAGACAAAAGTTTCGGTGCGAGAGGTTTGGCTCACTCCCGGTTCCTCGCGATAGCCAGCGACATGCTTGCCGTCGATCTGGCCCGGCGCGTATTGCCCGCGCACCACGGATTGCGCGACCATCTCAAGATCGAACGGCCGGATAGATTGCAGGACTTTGAGCTTTTCATTTTGGACAGAAGTAGCGTCGAAGGAAGCCGGGGGCTCGACGGCGACCAGCGAAGTAAGCTGCAGCACGTGGCTTTGGATCATGTCGCGAAGCGCGCCGGTGGTTTCATAAAACCCGCCACGCCGCTCAACACCGAGCGTTTCAGCTGCGGTGATTTGCACGCAGTCAACGTAGTTGCGGTTCCACAGCGGCTCGAAAATGCCATTGCTGAAACGAAGAACGAGCAAATTCTGGACAGTGTCCTTGCCAAGATAGTGATCGATGCGGTAGACCTGTTTTTCCTCAAACACGTTCAGAACATTCTTGTTGAGTTCCTTCGCTGTGGCCAGATCGCGGCCGAAAGGCTTCTCAATAATGATGCGTACCCAGGAGTTCTGCGACGATGGGCGCGCCAAGCCGGCGCGGCCGAGTTGCTCGACGATGTGCGGATAAACTTCCGGCGGCGTTGAGAGGTAAAAAAGACGGTTGCCGCCTAATTTTTTTTCGGCTTCGAGGTCCGTAAGGCGTTTGATGAGTTGTTCATACGCCTTCGGGTCTGAGTAATCGCCAGAGCTGTAATGCAGAGAAGTGGCAAAGTCCGCCCATTGCTTCGGGTCAACCGGCCCGATCTCGGACATCGTCTTCGCCGCTTCGCCTGCGGTGGCGCGAAAATCTTCATCGCTCATCGGAGTACGCGCGAAACCCACGATCACATAGCGAGAGCCGAGCGAATTATGATTGGCGAGATCGAACATCGCCGGAATCACTTTGCGCTTGGCCAAATCGCCCGATGCCCCAAACAGCACGACCGTGCAAGGTTCTGCTATTCCGCCGTAGAGACTTCCAGATCGGTTGGTATCCTCAGCCATGGGTTCCCTCAGTTTGTTCGCGCAATTGTCGCGCGTGAAAATGCGCGCAAGAAACTATACCTCAACGCCGTGACTTCGCAGCTCGGAACGCAATTGCTCTGCATTTTGATGATGAATAACGTTAAATCCCAAACGGCGGGGACTATCAAGATTGAGCGGCCTGTCGTCAATGAAAATACATTGCTCCGGCGGGCGTTGCGTGACTTCAAGAGCGATGCGAAAAATGGTCTCCTCCGGCTTGCGCGAATGGACGTAGCAGGAACTAAAAAAGACGAGAAAATCCCGCCTCAAATTAAACGCTTCGATGCGGTATTGGTTGAGCTCGAAGGGTTCGTTGTTGATGGAGCCGATGAAATATTTGCCGGTGCGCGCGGCATCAGCGAGGACGGCGCGTGTATCAGAATATTCTTTGGATTGCGCGAACATAAAGCCAGTGAACTCTTCGCGCGTAAACGAACGCTGGCGATAAAAGAGGGTGCGCTCGAGATATTCGTTCAGCGTGATGTGGCCAGAATCAAACGCGGGAAAAGAAAGGTCGTGGCGATCTTGAAATTCTTCGTAGTCGAAATTGAAAGCAGTGGCGGCATCGCGGCGCGAACCACGGTCCCAGCCGTTAGTGAGGATGACACCGCCGATGTCCCAAAAGAGCGTGGTAATCGCAGCCAAATGCGCGGCACCTCGAGCCGGGCAGCCAAGGCAACCATGATAAACGTTTCGTGGTAAGAAAACACGTTAATGGCGTAATTCAAACGGTTCAAAATTGGGGACGACAAGATAAAGCCTGCTTCGTTTAAACAACAATTGACTGGAAAAAGAACGCCTCGCCAAGAGCTTGCACCCCGGCGAGGCAGCAGAGAATTAATTTAAAATTCTATTGGTTCGAGTTTGGCTTCGTGCTCGGGCTGGGCGTCGGCTTGGGAGTCTGTACGTCTGCCTTGGGTTGGATGGACTCCAGCTCGACTTCGAAGACGAGGGTCGCGTTGGGACCGATCCCGCCGCCAGGACCGCCGCGCGCACCGTAGGCTAGATCGGCCGGAACAAAGAGTTCCCACTTTGAACCGACGGGCATGAGCTGCAGCGCTTCGGTCCAACCCTTGATCACACCGCTGACAGGAAATGTAGCGGGCTGACCGCGCTTGTAGGAGCTGTCGAATTCCGTGTTGTCGAGCAGCGTGCCTTTATAGTTGCAGACGACAGTGTCGGTGGTTGTTGGCTTGGGGCCGGTGCCTTCTTTCAGAATTTTGTATTGCAGGCCACTCGGGAGCGTCACGACGCCGTCTTTCGTTTTGTTTTCCGCGAGAAAAGCATCGCCTTGCTTTTTGTTGGCCTCTCCCTGCACGAGCATTCTCTCTTCACCCTTTTTGCGCAGGTCGGCCTGCAGGGCAACCATCGCGGCTTTAGCTTCCTCGTCTGTCAGCAGCGGCTTGGCGCCGGCCAATCCATCTTTCATGCCACGCATAAGAATGGCAGGATCAACGTCGACGGAATCCTTGTGCATGCTTTTGCCGATATTCAAACCGATGGCATAGCTGGCTTTGTCTTTCTGTGTTTTGAGGGTCAGCACGGTTGGCGTGGTTGGTTTTTTCGCGACCGTGGTGCCTGGTTTCGCCGCGGGGGTCTTGGGAGTCGTCGTTCCCGGAGTTTGTAAGGAACTCGCCGGAGGTGTTGCGCTTGACGCGGGAGTCTGCTGTGCTTGCGCATAGCCAAGGACAAACACGCCCGCCGCGAATGCTGTTACTGCTAAAGTGAGTGTTTTTCGCATGGATATATTGTCACACTGCTTCGACGTCTCTGCAAACCACCTTTATACGGTTAAAAGTGTAAATAGTTAATGAACGGGACGCGGGCTCTCTTCAATTGACACCCGCACTAGGCAATTGCTTGAACTTGCAGTATGTTGAGGATTGACAATCCTGATGAGGTGATTCAAATGGCGAATGAGTCTTGCGATCCCGTTCCGGCTCCGAGTGAGCCGGCGAAGCCCGGGGCACGCATGGTGATGTGCGTGAAATTCGGCAAGGAGCTGCCGGGCCTGGACCGCATTCCGTGGACGGGCGAACTTGGGAAGCGCGTCTACGAGAACGTGTCGAAGGATGCCTGGAAGCTGTGGATTGAGCATTCCAAGATGATCATGAACGAGTACCGGCTGAATCCGATGGATCCCAATTCGCAGAAAATCATGGGAGAGCAGTTAGAAGAGTTTTTCTTTGGCGCCGGGGCCAAGCTGCCCGAAGGTTACGTCGCTCCCAAAGCCAAGGGCTAGTTTCCGGCCGCGGGAAATCGGCCCGTTGCGGGATGTTCGACGGGCAAGCGCGGCGTCAAATCAAAACGCAATTTGGCATGGGCTGCGCGGATCGCTTCTTCCACTTCTACGGCAGAATTTCCTGTTGCAAACAAAAAACCTAAGTAGCTGGAGCCTTCGGGCCATGCGGCAATGTAGTCGTGCAGGCGCGCGGTGATTTCGAGCGCAGTGATGCCGGGCACGCCTCGCGCGGCGTCTTCGCCTTCGATTTTTTCGAGAGTGCCACTCTTGGGAACGGGGATCATCATCACGCCGCTGGCGGGTTGCTCGCGAGGCCATTCGCTACCGGGCAGACCGAGCGCGTGGCGCAACAGTAATTCTTCGAGCCCGATGGTTTGGCTTCTTGCATCCGGCGCAAATCGTAGCGCGCGCGCACAGAGGCCGCCGATCGGACGCGGCGCAACTTCCAGCGGCCAGACGCCGTCCTCATTTATTCGGAATTCCGCGTGCACCGGACCCTGCGATAGTCCGAGCGCGCGAACTGCATCCACCGCGCACCGTTCGATTTCGCGCTGCTGCGACTCGGAGAGACGCGAAGGCGTGATGTAAATAGTTTCTTCGAAATAGGGACCTTCCAACGGATCAGGTTTGTCAAAAATCGCCAGGATGCGCAGTTTTCCGTCCGTTAACAAACCTTCCATGGCTACTTCCCTGCCCGATATATACCCTTCAACGAGAATTTGATCGAGATTGGGCTCGCGCATCGCGCGGATTTCCGGCGATTCCAGCAGGCGCCAGATTCGAGTTGCAGCAGCGATGAATTCTTCGCGAGAATTTGCACGGACTACGCCTTGGCTGGCCGAGAGCGAAAGCGGCTTCGCGACGCAAGGATACGAAATACCCAGAAGAGCAGGCTCCGGCGTGGGATTGAGCGAGACAGCACGGAACCACGGCACGCGGAGGCCGGCTTCGCGAAAGACTTCGCGCATGCGCAATTTGCTGCGGCAGGCCTCGACGGCGGCAGGATGGTTGTAAAGAATTCCCGAGCCGCGAGCGACATAGGCTGCTGCGACAGCGGGACGGTCGCCGAGCGCGAGAATTCCATCGACGTCTTGGCCGCGCATCGCTTCGAGGACCGCGTAGGCTGCCGCGTCTGGCGTCTCGAAATGGACGGGGATAGCGCGATCACCCCACGGATCGTCAAGTTGGTGGCAACGATCTGTAACAAAGACCAGGTCGACACCAAGCTTGCGAGCCGCTTCGTCGAAGCTGCGCGTCTGATAGCCAAGTTTGGCGGTGAAAATGAGGAGTCGCGGCATTTTTATTTTGCAGGCGCGTCCGGCTTGTCTCTAAACGTAACTGCCGGTGGCGGGCATGGGATCTTCTATTTTCTTTGCGACTTGGCCGATCGACACGAACTGTTCGCGCGTTGGTTCGGCGCAGCAGTACCACGGCTCGCTCAGAAAAGGAATGGCGACTGCGGCCTCCTGCGATGGTCGAAGGATCGGAACGTCGAGTCCAGCGGCGGCGTACGCGGCTTTCCAAATGCGCTCAAAGACCATCGAGCGAGATTCTTTTCTGCGATCACCTTCCGCCGCAATGGCTTGCACGGTTTCGCTAAGTGCATCGACTCGAGGGTCGGCGTGCTTCCAGGGATAAAAGAGCGATTCCGGATCAAACGGCCCGACGTTGCGCCGCACTTCGTCCAATTCCAAGAGACGCGAACCCTCGGGAATGAGCAGACGAATGCCAAGCTGGATAGGGGCAACATTTTCCATCAAGGATTCGGCACGAATCACGCGCAGCAGATCGAGATAACTCTCCATCGTCGTCCATTGAGTGAACGGCACGAACGTAGGGTGAATAATCATGCCGAGCGCACGAAAAGCGTGCACGACATGCAGGAAATCTTCACGCGTGTGGCCTTTGTCGAGAGCGCGGAGAACAGCGTCATCGAGATATTCGACCGCGCTGATGACAAAGAGGCAGCCCGTTTCTTTTAGTTTTGCGAGGTGCGCTTCGTATTTTTTCAGATGCTCGATTTTTATGGTTACGTCGTAAGTTACGTTGGTAAATTCATGCTGGAATTCTTCGACGAGCTCTATCGCGTGACGAATGCCATTGAAAAAGTCCGGATCGCCGAAGGAAATGTGCTGGGCGCCGGCGGCGACTTGCTGACGGATGTCTTGCATTACGACGTCGCGGCTGACGATGCGAAACACGCCTTTGTAAACCGGAACGATGGGGCAATGGCGGCAAAGATGTTTGCAGCCACGACTGGCTTCGGTTGAGCCCACGAGCCGGAATCCGCCGCCGGGAATAATTAGATGGGAGTACTTGTCCATGGGCAGCATATCTGAACGGTCTGGCACTTCAAACGCGAGGCGTTCAAGCGAGACAAGAGGTTCTGGTTGTGGCGAAAGCCCCGGTCGATCATAACTTTGCGAGCGGTTTTGGAGGCGCTCAACGAGTCGCGTGAGTTCGTGCTCGAATTCGCCGCCGAGGATGGTCGTGACGCCGAGCGTTCGCAGATAGGCCGCGTTCATTGGCGCATACAGGCCATAACAACACAGAGCAGCCAGCGGATTTAGCTCGCGCAATGTCGGGATGAGCTTCGCAGCGAGACGTGTGGCCGTGTGCATCGGCAAATAAATTGCGATCAATTCTGCAGCTCGAACCGCGGGTTCATTCAGGGACTGGCGAGAAAGATCCAGGCAAACAACATCGTCGCCGCGCTTGCGCAGCCACGCCGCCGGCGACGCGAGACCGAAAGGCTGGCGTCCCAACTCGTACGTCGAAATCAGAACGATGTTCACGTGTTCAACAGTATAGCTGGCCGCCCGCCGTAAAGAATCGTTTTCGGTTATCATAGAGGGCTGATGAACTGACGGAAAGGACGGCGAGAATGGCCATTGCCGCAGGGAATTCTTTCGGAACGCGCGACAAACTAAATGTGGGCGCGCAATCGTTTGATATTCACCGGCTCGAGTTGCTTGAGAAAAAAATATCCTGCAATTTATCGAAGCTGCCGTTTTCCCTCCGTATTCTTCTCGAAAACCTATTGCGCTGCGAAGACGGGCGTTTTGTCCGGTCGGACGATATCAAGTTCCTCGCCAACTGGGCACCTGGCGTCGCCGAAAAAGAGATCGCGTTCATGCCCGCGCGCGTGCTGCTGCAGGATTTCACCGGCGTGCCCGCCGTGGTTGATTTGGCGACTATGCGCGAAGCTATCAAACGCATGGGCGGCAGTCCGCGTCTCATCAATCCGCTTTTTCCCGCGGAATTGGTTATCGATCATTCCGTGCAAGTCGACAGCTTCGGCAGCGCGAATGCCTTCGGTTTGAATGCGGAGTTGGAATTCCAGCGCAACGTCGAACGCTATGCATTTTTGCGATGGGGACAGACCGCGTTTCAGAATTTCAAGGTGGTGCCCCCCGACACTGGAATCTGCCATCAAGTGAATCTGGAATATCTTGCGCGCGTGGTTTGCGCGATGCCTTCGGGAAACAGAGTTGAGGCTTATCCGGATTCTGTCGTGGGTACGGATTCTCACACGACGATGGTCAATGCGCTCGGCGTGTTTGGTTGGGGCGTGGGAGGAATTGAAGCAGAAGCCGCAATGCTTGGCCAGCCGTCTTCGATGCTCATCCCTGACGTGGTTGGGTTCCGTTTGCACGGAAAACTCAGCGAGGGAGCCACCGCGACGGATTTGGTTTTGACCGTAACGGAAATGCTGCGGAAAAAGGGCGTGGTCGGCAAATTCGTTGAATTCTGCGGCACGGGACTTTCGAGTTTGAGCGTCCCGGACCGCGCGACTATTGCGAACATGGCGCCGGAATATGGCGCGACGATGGGCTTCTTCCCTGTTGATGAGGAAACGCTCGCATATCTGCAATTCACGGCTCGCGGCGCGGAACAGATCGCGCTCGTCGAAGCCTATTGCAAAGAGCAGATGCTCTTCCGCACGGATGATATGGCGGATCCGATCTTCAGCGACAAGCTGGAGCTAGATTTGAGCATGGTGGAACCGACGGTTGCAGGACCGAAGCGCCCGCAAGATCGCGTATCGCTGCGCAACGCTAAGAGTTCGTTTACCAAAGTTGTGGAAGGTACGCCGGACAAGCACGTGGCCGTGAAGAATAACGGCGATTCGTTTGATCTGTCGAGCGGCGCGGTGGTGATTGCGGCCATCACGAGCTGCACAAACACTTCGAATCCTTCGCTTATGCTGGGAGCGGGGCTGCTCGCGAAGAAAGCGGTGGAGCGCGGGCTGCACGTAAAGCCGTGGGTCAAGACGAGCCTCGCGCCGGGTTCAAAAGTAGTGACCGATTATCTCGATGCTTCGGGATTGACGAAGTATCTCGAACAACTGAACTTTCATCTTGTCGGCTACGGATGCACTACGTGCATTGGCAATAGCGGGCCGTTGCCCGAGGCGATCGGTGCCGCGATTAAGGACAACAATCTCGTGGCCGTAGCGGTTCTGAGCGGCAATCGAAATTTTGAAGGACGCATTCACCCGCTGGTGCGCGCGAACTATTTGGCATCGCCGCCGCTCGTCGTGGCGTATGCGCTCGCTGGTCGCATGGACATGGACTTGACCACGGAATCTCTGGGCTCGGATTCTGCGGGCAAGCCTGTCTATCTGCGTGATATCTGGCCCACGCCGCAGGAAATTGAGTCAACGGTGCGAGATTCCGTGACGAGCGAAATGTACGCGAAAGAATACGCCAACGTGTTCGAAGGCGACGCGCACTGGAAGTCCATGCCAGTTCCCGAAGGCGACTTGTACAAATGGGATGCGAAGTCCACGTACATTAAGCAGCCGCCATTTTTTGAAAATATGCCGAAGACGCCGCCGGCTCTCGCGGATATCCACGGCGCGCGCGTCCTCGCGATTCTAGGCGATAGCGTTACGACGGATCACATTTCACCAGCAGGGTCGATCCCCGTGGATTCGCCTGCGGGGAAATATTTGATCGCGAACGGCGTGAAGCCGCACGAGTTCAATTCGTATGGCGCGCGGCGCGGCAATCATGAAGTGATGATGCGCGGCACGTTTGCGAACATCCGGCTTCGCAATCAGCTGGCTCCTGGAACCGAAGGCTGCTGGACGCATTTCCTGCCAGGCAACGAGAAGATGACGATTTATGATGCCGCGGTGAAATATCGCGAGGGCGGAGTGGCGCTCGTCGTTCTTGCCGGCAAAGAGTATGGCTCCGGATCGTCGCGCGACTGGGCGGCCAAGGGAACACGATTGCTTGGTGTGCGCGCGGTGATTGCGGAGAGTTACGAGCGCATCCACCGAAGCAATTTGGTCGGCATGGGCGTGTTGCCGCTGGAATTCAAAGCTGGCGAAAATCGCGAGACACTTGGATTGACTGGACAAGAGATCTTCGAGATCGAAGGCGTGGCGTCGCTTTCGCCAAAGAAAACGATCACCGTGCGGGCCAAATCCGAAGATGGATCGACAAAGACTTTCACTGCGATTGCGCGCGTCGATACGCCGGAGGAAGTTTCCTACTTCCATCACGGCGGCATCTTGCAGTACGTTCTACGGCAGATGCTCTGAGATTTGCTCCTTTATTCCTGACAGATTGCGAATATTGGCACCTCTGACGAGACTCGCCAAATTTAGAGTCGTGCGAGTCGCTGAGAAAAGCGGCAGCAGAGCTGCCGCACTCCAAATCTAAGTACGTCCCTCGCGCTTTTGCGCGACCACCAATCCTCGGGGCGTCGGCAATAAAAGAACGGACAGCAGCCCCTCAGCTTCGAGCTTGAGGGCGGCCTCGCGCACCGTTTTCATTAGCGAACTTGCGTCGTGCATTAGGATGAGTCCGTGCGGGTTCATCTGCGGAAGGAATTTTCGGACTTCCTGCACGCGCAGCGGGGCGTCGCTATCGCAGAAAAGCAGATCGATGAGGCCTTCGACTTTCATGTCCAAACTGGATTCGTTGCGCGCGTCAATCCACTGCCCAAGACCAGAGGAAGCAAAGCGCTGCTGCGCGAGCGCGAAAACTTTCGCGTCGTACTCGCACGTGATGACGCGGCCAAAACCGTTGGCTTTTAGCCCTTCCGCGAGGCGCAGCGTACTGAGGCCGGAAAATGTGCCGGTCTCGACGATTAGTTCCGGCTTGATCGTCGTAACGATCGCTTTCAGAAAATCGAGCACTTCCACCTCAGCGCTCATCGAATCGTACATGTGCCAGCGTTCGGGATGCGGACACTCTGGCGTGGGGCGGTGATATTCGGGCTGAAGGACATCGCCGCTCGACGCGATGTGCTCTACGATGCGATGCTCTTTTTTCTGACCGTGGAATCGGCTTTTAATACGCCAAAGTAACACCGCGCCGAGCAGAATCGAAAATACACTTGCCGTTTGGGCATTGGACATGCCAAAAAACGAGCGCGGATTGATGCGGATAAACTCGATCAGGAAGCGGGCGATTCCGGTCAGAATCAGATAATTGCAGAAAATTTCACCTTTGGCTTTGGGACCCCTGAGAGATTTCGTGCCCATGTGCCAAAGAAATGCAGCAATTGCCAGCCAAATAAAAAATTCGTAGAGGGGAGTGGGATGCACGTGCTGCGTCGTAGGGACAAGCCCGTTTGGGAAACTCATGCCCCAGGGGAGCGAAGTCGGGATGCCGTAATCTCCATCGCCAGAGAGCAAGCAGCCGATTCGCCCGATGGCGTAGCCGACACAGGCTGCGGGCGCACAAATATCCAGAAATTCAAGAACGGGAATTTTTACCCATCGCGCCAAAATTATCAGAGCGATAAATCCGCCGAGAAATCCGCCAAACCAAGCGAAGCCATAGCGGCTGATGAGCTGAGGCCATGGGTCCGCGAAGAATTCGTGCGGACTTTCGAGAACGTGGTAAAGCCGTGCGCCGACCAAACCTGCTAGTCCCGCGATTCCAATGATCAGAAATCCTTCGTCCTTTTCGTTTCGGGCGGCAATGCTTTTGAGCTGCGATCTGCGGCGATTGAAATCGGCCTGCAAGACATAGGCAGCAGCGAGCATGCCGAGAGCCACCATCAGCCCGAACGTGGGAATGGCCAACGGGCCGAGATGCAGGAAAGGGATCATGGATGCACGCGCGTCAGACTCCTTCGAGAGTATACATGACGGCGTGAGAGAGTTTGGAGCCGCCCACGGCTAACAACCATCAGAGTGCAAAACGGAGCACTCATTTAGTGTCTGGAAGCGCTACGGAGGCTGAACGCCGGTGAAGGACCGTCCCGAGTATGAGCCAGATGGCGAGGGCGATCCATTCGGCGTGGGTGAAATGCCCGGGGAAGGCGGGGATCAGCTTCATTAGCAGGAGGAGCATGGAGACGCAGATGCCCAGGCCAGTGATCACGCGCATGCGCAGGCGCGGTTCGACGAGCCAGAAGGAGAGGCAGGCGGCTAGCCAGCCGAGAGCGGAGGCCATGGAGCCAACCTCGGTGATGGGGACGAGGATGGAGTCGCCGAGGAGGAGGGCGATTAGGGTGCCTATGGTGATGGCGACTATCGCGGCGGACGGGGTGAGGAAGCGGTCGTGGATTTTGGCGAAGCGGGGAGGGATGGTGTGGCGGCGGGCGTAGGCGAAGAGCAGGCGCGTGGAGGCGGCGAAATTGCCGTTGAAGCATTGAAAGAGGCCGAAGAGGGACATGACGAGGATGAGTTGGACGGGCCAGTGTTTGCCGATGCCGTGTTCGAAGGCGATGGCGGTGGCGAAGCGTTTACCGAGGAGAGATTGCCAGGGAGCGATGTAGCCGACGGCGAGGATACAGAGGGCGTAGAAAAGTGCGCCGACGCCGAGAGCGAGGCCTATGGCTTGCATATAGCTTTTTGGTCGAAAGTCGGGATTGGATTCTTCGGCGTACTTGGGGACGGATTCGAAGCCGGTGAGGAAATACGGAACGATTTGGAGAGTGAGGAGAATCGAGAGAAATGGTGCGGCGTGAAAAGCGGGATGGAGGTTTGCGGGAGTGCCGCGAAATGCGCTGACGGCGACGAGGGCGACGAAAATAACGAGGACCATAGAGGACATGGTTTTCTGGAAAATGGCGCTGAGGCGAACGCCGCGGTAGTTGATCGTGGCGAGAAATAAGGTGAGCGCGATGCCGAGGAGGAGACGAGGGAGAAAGACGGGTTGGCCCGCGACGCGGTAGAGAACGAAACGATCGAGCGAAGGAAAAATGTAGGCGGCGATTTTGCCAATGGCGACGGCTTCCCACGGGCAGACGATGAAGTAAGCCAGAAGCATCATCCAGCCGGTGAAGTAGCTGACGATGGGCGGAAAGACTTGGGCGGTGTAGGCAGCTTCGCCGGCGGCGTCGGGTAGGCGCTTGACCCATTGGCCGTAGACATAGCCGACTGGGAGGAGAATGATGCCGCCAATGGCAAAGCCTAGAGCTGCGCCTAACGGACCGCCGCGGCCGAGCCAATCGTCCATGAGGACGAGCCAGCCGGTACCGATCATGGTGCCGAAAGCGAGCGCGAAATAATCGTGGAGGCGAAGTTTGCGAGCTAGGGCGGCGGGCATTTAGAGGACGCAGAGCAGTTCGTAAAGGAGATTGGCGGCGAGGAGCGAAGTGATTTCGCCAGTGTCGTAGGGAGGAGAAACTTCGACGAGGTCGCAGCCGATGATATTGAGGCCGCGGAGGGCGCGGACGAGCTCGAGGATTTGGATGCTGGTGAGGCCGCCGACTTGCGGGGTGCCTGTGCCGGGGGCATAAGCGGGATCGACACAATCGATATCGAGAGTGACGTACACGGGTTTGTTGCGAAAGGCGCGCAGATGGCGCTGAACGATCGCCAGACCTTTCTTGTGAAAATCTTCGGCGGTGACCATTTTTACTTTGTGGGCACGGGCGAAATCGAAATCGTCCTCGCCATAGACTTGGCCGCGAAGACCTACCTGCAGGACGCCGCCATCTATTAGGAGACCCTCTTCAAAGGCGCGGCGGAAGGGGGTGCCGTGCGAATACTTACTGCCAAAGTATTCGTCCCAGAGATCGTTGTGAGCGTCGAACTGGATGAGGGAGACGGGGCCGTGCTTTTTCGCGACTGCACGAAGGATGGGGAGACTGATTGAGTGATCGCCCCCGACGCAAACACAGCGCACACCAGCTTTGAGAAGCGGGGCAATTCCCTGCTCAATGCGCGAAAACGTGTCTTCGATAGAGAGCGGATTGACCGGGAGATCGCCAAAATCGGCGATGCGATGCTTGGCGAAGGGATTCACCTTTAGGACGGGATTCCAGGGTCGAATGATTGCGGATTGCACGCGCACATTCCGCGGGCCAAAGCGCGGGCCGGGACGATAGGTTGTGCCACCGTCGAAAGGCACGCCCATCAGAGCTACATCGAGCTCCTCGGGCTGAGTAATGTGAGGCAGCCGCATAAATGTCGGGATGCCGGTGAAACGGGCATAACTAAGCGCGTCGAGCGGCTGAGGATGAGGCAAGCGAAAGGCGCGTCGGGGTTTAGGCACGGGCAGGCATGTTAGATTCGAGGAGCGAAAGAAGTCAACGTGAGCGAGCACTGATAGATCGCCAAAGAAATAGACTTCCAAAGAAAGAGTTGGCTGGGCCTACCTGTACTGATGGTACCGGACGACTGGAGTTTACGTTGCCTGCATGCGGTATTCACACGGGTGTAACCTTTCGCTACTAGCCTCTGAGTGCTTCTGTTGACTGCTGGCCAGCCAACTATTCATGAAATCCATGGAGGATCCACAACGAATATGCGCAGAGTCTTCGTGACTTTACTCGCGGGAGTGTTGCTCAACCCGGCGATGATCGGGGCCGCGCCACCGAATCAAAGCTTCGGCGGCACGGCCACACCTATCAAACATCTGGTCATCATCTTCCAAGAAAACATTTCGTTCGACCACTATTTCGGAACGTATCCAAATGCCCAGAACCTCAAGGGCGAAAATCCTTTCTACGCCGCACCGAACACGCCAGGAGTGAACGGCTATAGCCCCGCGCTTTTATCGCACAACCCGAACTTGAATCCGGCGAACGGAAACGGCGCGACGAATCCGTTCCGTCTGAGTCCCGCGCAGGCAGCGACAAGCGATCAGGATCACAACTACACGCCGGAACAGGAAGCGTATGATGGCGGATTGATGGATCTGTTTCCGGAATTTACGGGAACGGCCGGCCCGCCACCAGGAGCGCCCCCGATCAACCTGACTAAGGGTCTCACGATGGGCTACTACGACGGCAATACCGTCACGGCGCTTTGGAATTACGCGCAGAATTTTGCCATGAGTGACAACTCGTTCGACACGAACTTTGGGCCTTCGACACCGGGAGCGATTAACGTGATCTCGGGGCAGACCAATGGCGTGGTCGAGAACGTCAACGGCACCGGCGCGGTGATTGCGGATGGGAACGGCGGGCTTTCGGACATCGGCGATGCCGACCCAACCGGCGATGTGTGCTCGACGACTACCGGAGAAACCTTCGGCATGAGCAGCCAGAACATCGGCGACCTACTGAACTCAAAGGGCATCAGCTGGGGCTTCTTCGAGGGTGGCTTTAACCTGAGCCTGACCAATGCGAACGGGTCGACCGGCTGCGCGCGCTCGACAACCTCGACGATCACGAACTCGAAAAAAGCGGATTACATCCCGCATCACCAGCCATTCCAGTATTACGCGAGCACGGCGAACCCACTGCACCTGCGTCCCGCTTCGATCGCGGAGATCGGGCACAACGGTCCGGCGAATCACCAATACGACACGGCCGACTTCTTCACGGCTCTCAGCAAGGGCAACTTGCCCTCGGTGAGTTACCTGAAGGCTCCTGGCTTTCAGGATGGGCACGCTGGCTATTCGGATCCGATCGATGAGCAGAACTTCGTCGTGACGGTGATCAACGCGCTGGAGAAGAGCCCCGAATGGCAAAGCACCGCGGTGATTATCGCGTATGACGACTCCGACGGGTGGTATGACCACGTGACGAGCCCGCTCATCAACCAGTCCGCGACAACGGCCGACCAGAACACCGCCGGCTCGCCCATGTGCGGTTCTTCGGCAAGCGCGACCACAACGGCTCTGGCAGGTGTGGCCACGGGCACAACGCATGCACAAGGGCGCTGTGGCTATGGCCCGCGCCAGCCTTTCCTGGTAATTTCGCCATACGCAAAGCGGAACTTCGTAGACCACACGATCACGGATCAGAGTTCCGTCGTGAAGTTTATCGAGGACAACTGGCTCGGGGGCGAGCGCATTGCTGGCTCGTTCGATGCGATTGCAGGGTCGATCACGAGCATGTTTGACTTCAATCATTGCCGCGATGAGGATGGCATCCTCATCCTTGATCCGAACACGGGCGAACCGAAGGGGCCGTCGGGACCTTCGTCTCCATTTCACTTCTAAGCGGAAACGGCTGGGGCGAAAGTTTCGATTCATCCCAGCCGAAATGAATTCAGCAAGGAGCGGGCGTGCGAAGACGATTCGCATGCCCGCTATTTTTTGCGGTGGGCATCGGTGGCATACAATGAGTTTCGTTTTCCCAGGGAGATGGCGTGGCGATTACACGAAGAGAGTTTCTGCATAAGAGTAGCTTGATGACAGGAGCGGTCCTGACGCATCAGCATCACCAAGCGGCTGTTGTCCAGGAGCGACCGGCGCTGGACCCGAACTCGCTGACGCCATGGGTTGATGCTTTGCCGATTCCGGCTATCGCGAAGAGTGCGGAGATGGGGCCCGCGCCTGGGAATGGGGCGTCGAAAGTTCCGTACTACCGTGTGGCAATGCGCGCGTTCGAAACGAAAGTGCATCGGGAAATGAAGCCGACGCGGATGTGGGGATTTGGCGGGACGTTTCCCGGGCCGACGTTTGATTTGAAAAGCGGCGAAGAAGTGATGGTGGAGTGGGCAAACGAGCTGCCAGGGCAGCATTTTTTGCCGATCGATCACTCGCTGCATGGGGCAGAGAGGGACAAGCCGGAAGTTCGCGCGGTGTCGCATCTCCACGGCGCGAAGACGCGGCCGGAGAGCGATGGGTATCCCGAGGACTGGGTCGTGCCGGGGAAATCGGCGGTTTATCACTATCCGAACCAGCAGGACGCGGCGATGCTGTGGTATCACGACCACGCCATGGGAATTAACCGGCTGAATATTTTTGCGGGACTCGCGGGCGCTTACATTTTGCGGGACAAGACAGAAGATGCATTGCATTTGCCGCGCGGAGAATATGAGATTCCCCTGGTAATTTGCGACCGGATGTTTGACAAGGACGGGCAACTTTATTATCCGATCTCGGACAAGGAGAAGTCTCCCGGGATACCGGAATTTTTTGGGAACGCCAATTTGGTGAATGGAACCTTGTTTCCGTTTCTTGACGTGGAGGCGCGGAAGTACCGTTTTCGGGTGCTGAATGCTTCGAATGGGCGGTTTTTTCGGCTGTCACTTTCGAACAAGCAGACGTTACACCAGATTGGCACGGATCAGGGTTTGCTGGCGGCGCCGGTGGCGGTGCAGAAAATAATTATCGCGCCGGGCGAACGGCTGGATTTGATTGTCGATTTCAAGGAGGCCGCTGGAAGCAGGATTACCTTGAACGACGGCTTCGTTTCTCTGATACAGTTTCGAGTTTCGAATGGTGGCGCGAAGGACGACAGTCTTTTGCCCGCGGCGCTGCGCACGATAGAAAGATTGAAGGAATCCGCCGCGGTGAAAACGCGGATGCTTTCGCTGGATGAAATTGACGATTCCATTCAGAACCCCATGAAAATGCAGTTGAATGGTTCGAACTGGCACGACCCGGTGACGGAAAATCCGGCGCTTAACTCTACGGAGATATGGAGCTTCGTGAATCCAACGGACGATTCGCACCCTATCCATCTTCATCTGGTGAAATTTCAGATTTTGGATCGGCAGAAATTTGAGACGTTTGGTTATCTGACGAAGCAGAAGCTGCGATTTTTGGGCGATCGAGAGCTTCCTGATGCGACCGAGGCGGGGTGGAAGGACACTGTGCGCGCCGATCCGGGAATGGTGACGCGGATTATCGCGAGGTTTGAAGGCTATCCCGGCCGGTACGTTTGGCACTGCCACATTTTGGAGCACGAAGACAACGAAATGATGAGGCCTTACGACGTTCTTCCGCCGAAATAGGGAAAGCGCATGAGCGCTGACGCGAGCTGCATTTGTATCTATCCGAAACTTTGACCCGAAGAGACAACCCCTCGAAGAATGCGCTCATCCGTTAAGTCATCCTCCTGGTGCAAGGAGGGATGATGGTGCATTGGCTCATTGTAGTGAGCGTTGGCGGAGTGTTGTTTGCTGCAGGCGGATCGGCGACGGCTTTCGGAAACGAAGCTGGCTTGGCGAATCGTGTCACGACTGCTACGCTTCTCGAAGTTTCCACTCCCATCGTTGATGAAATCTTGTTCGTAGGATTGCGCCATCTGTCCAAGGATGCAGTGCGGGCGCAAATTTCGTCGCGCACTGGCACAAGACTCGATTTGAAGAAAGTCGAGTTGGATGTACACACACTTGGAAAGCTTGGGTGGTTCGGCGAAATTGAGGTAGAAACGCAACCAGCGAACGCGTCGTCCTCCACCCATGCCGATGCCGCGCAGCACGTGCGACTCGTTTTCCACCTCGAAGAACTGCCCTATCTCGCGAAAGTTGAATACGCTGGATCACGTCTGCTGTCACCCGCACAGATCGGCAAGATTCTAGGCGAGAAGCAACTGACCCCGCGATTGGGTGAACCCGCCGATCCCGCAAAGATGACGCGCATCTCGAACACAATCCAAACGGCGCTAGCTGAATTGGGCCATCCCCAACCGAAAGTGCAAATTCATCGCGAGGAGTCTTTAAATGGCACTGTGCGAGTGCGCTTCGAAATTGAAGACGGACCGCACATTCCCGTTGGACGGATCGATTTCGCAGGAGATCCTGAAGTCTCACCAAAATTGCTTAAGCGAGAGATGGGGCGAACAGCTCCTGGCGCGCTTTTTGCCTCCTGGCGCGGCAGAGATGCGTATACGCGTGAGGGATTCGAAGAGGATCGCGCGAGAATCCTGATCTATTTCCAAGATCATGGATTCCCGGAGGCACGGATCGGCGAAGTTCGCACCTCGGTGTACGAAAAAACGGCTGGCCGCTGGACGCCGTGGCCATTCCGGACAACTGAAAAGCGTCTGGCAGTCTCTGTGCCGATCGAAGCTGGCCCCGCGTACCGCGTCGAGTTCGTTGACGTCAGTCCAGAATTAGTTGCTGCGAGCGGAAAGCATGGCAAGAAACTTCTGGCGTACGCGAAAGCAGAGGCTGGCTCCGCCTACTCCGCGAAGGTCATCGAAGATTTGCGACATGCCTGGGTGGCGGGCATTCAGCCAAAACGTGCGCGCGAAGAAGCAACGGCCGAGCGAAGCGTTGAAACGTCGCGGACATTGGATCCTGAAACGCACTTGGTGCGCGAGCGAATCGGATTTAGCGACGAGCCGCCCTATCTCGTGCGACGCATCGATTTTATTGGTCTGCACAAATTCGGCGATCGCTATATGCGGCGCCGCATCGGTTTGCACGAAGGGCACCCGTTTGATGAACGTGCGCTCGAGGCCGGGCTCGCGCGCCTCGCCAAGCCGGGTTACTTTCACACAATCAAAAAGGAAGACGTTCGCGTCCGCATCGACGACATCACCCATACCGCGAATGTGACCATCTGCGTTTCCGAAGCGGGCCAGCAGCGCACGCTATTTTCTGGAGGGCACGGTCAGTTTGGCAACACTTTGGGAATCGCTTACACACTCTTCGATCTGCTTGAGCGAGAGGAATTGCTTTCCGCTCAATTTGACGGCGGACCAGACAGCTTGCAAATCGTGCTTGGCCTGGTGGTGGAAGGCTTTCTAGGTTCGCGCAGTTCACTGGCCTTCTCCGTTTTCGACAATGTGTTGCGGCCGCGCTTTGCAAGCAGTGTGAAGGGCCCTTTCTATACCTCGCGAAACGAGGGCTTGAACACAGGTTGGAGCTACCCCTTAACGAAAACCGAATCTCTGACAGTGAACTACGGCCTCTCGCATACAAACACGGATTATTCTTTCGTCCTCCCACCTTCCCCCACAGGTTTGACCTCGAGCGATCTTCGTGCAGAAACTTCCAGTAGCGCGGTGGGACTGGGGTGGACGCACGATACAGGGAGTGAGCGCATTTCCGTCGCGAATTCCATCTCAGGCGGAATTCTCGGCGGAAGCGAAAATGTGATTCGCTCGAACGAAGAGTGCTCGCGAATCTTTCCCGATCCATTTTTCAACCGCCAGAGTGCCTGGGCTTTTCGAACAACATTAAGTGGTGTGGGCAGTTACCAGGGTGTTATGCCGCTCTACGCAATGCTCTTTTCCGGCGATGCGCAAGTTCGCGGTCTCAGCTCAGGCGAACTGGGACCTTACGCTGCGGTGCCATGGGCCACGAATTCCGGTACACAAGCTTATTCCGCGCTCCCGGCAGGCGCCAACGTGATCTGGGCTTCGAATGCAGAGTATCGCGTTCCACTTGGCGGAGGAGTGCAGGGAGTGGGCTATTTCGATCTGGGATCGGGCTGGCTTCTTCCCAACTGGATGGGTAACGCGCGCCCTACTCTGCTCAACGCCACAAATGGAATACTGCACGGGTCGGTAGGCTTCGAGCTTCAGTGGACAGTGCCGGAGATTCAAGTTCCCGTGCGAGTCAATTATTCGGTGAACATTTTGAGATTGAATCGCTTCCTGCAGTTACCGGACGGGTCGCTGTTTCACGCGCATAACAAGTTATTCGCCTTCGGCTGGGCCCTCGGAACGCTGTTCTGAGCGACCTCTCTATACTAAACTCGCAGCACCATGAAATTCCGAAAACAGATCAAGGAAGCCGCGCAGCTTAGTGAACCCTACAGCGTCACGAAGGGCGATAATTTTCGGTTGAAAGATCACGACCCGAGCGAGACGGGCGACGTGAAGGACCAGAAGCACGGCCAAAAAATCATTGATCATCGCGCCGGTCTTATTGCCAATTTGCAGGAGAAGCTCTATGCGCAGGATCACTGGGCGTTGCTGCTCGTTCTGCAAGGGATGGACGCCGCCGGCAAGGACGGCGTGATCAAACACGTCATGTCCGGCGTGAACCCGCAGGGGTGCGACGTCCACTCCTTCAAGACGCCAAGCACCGAAGAGCTGAGTCATGATTATTTGTGGCGGGTCCACAGTTGCATTCCGGAGCGTGGCAAGATTGGGATATTCAATCGTTCTTACTACGAGGAAGTTCTAGTCGTTCGTGTTCACCCCACCCTCTTGCAAGCGCAGAAGCTTCCGGACCCCTTGATTACCAAGCACATCTGGGAGCAGCGCTACGAGGACATCAACGCATTTGAAGAGTATCTGACGCACAACGGCGTGGTCATCCGCAAGTTTTTTCTGCATATCTCAAAGAAAGAGCAAAAAAAACGCTTTTTGGAGCGTCTGGATGATTCAAAAAAGAATTGGAAATTTTCGATGGCCGACGTTAAAGAGCGCGGCTACTGGAAGGACTATCAGGAAGCATATGAAGAGATGATCCAGAATACGGCCACGAAACATGCCCCCTGGTATGTGGTCCCCGCAGATAACAAGTGGTACACGCAGCTCATCATAGCCTCCGCGATCATTACCACGCTGGAAGAGCTAGATCTTTCGTTCCCCGATGTGGACAAAGAGAAAAAGACGGAGTTAGAGAACGTACGCGACTCGCTGCTGCACGAGAAAAACTGAGCCGGCGACAAGAATTTTGAGCTTGTCTAATCTAGATGGATCAGAACGAGAAAATGGCGATCTGTTCCACTGTGAACTAGTTCATAGAGTTTGTCCCAACACGGGACTTTCTATGTTCCCCCAGCCAAGCGAGACCTCAATAACGCATTTCCTTTCAACAGCCTAACTATCGCAGCACCTGGCATGTCTGGCCTCTGTCTTGCCCCAAAGACATGGGCGTCGCTGTGCTTTTCAGCTGTGCCAAGGCTCGGCGCCGCTGGTGCCTTCCGATGGCTGAGCCGACTAAGGGTTTGATTTGCATTTGTCGCAAGCCGAGAAGTGAAACGATGAATAAAAAAGAAGAAGGACTTTCGGAACCGGTTTGGAATCTCCCTGAGCTACTGGAGAGGGTCGACAACGATCAGGTTCTGCTCCGAGAACTCCTTGACATCTTCAAGGAGGATTTTCCCCAAACGATGCAGTCGCTGAAGACGGCCATAACCGACGGGGACTTGAAAAGCTCCTCGCGTTTGAGTCACACCCTCAAGGGAATGCTTTCCAGCTTGGGCGCAACACGCGCCGCCGCCGCCGCGTCAAAACTTGAAGCACTGTCCTCAGCCGATGAAACAACCCCGCTGCACGCCGCTTTGAACGCCCTAGAAAGCGAAGCGGGGAGTCTCTTCCCAGAACTAGATGCGTACATGACGGAGGTGCGGCGTTGAAGATTTTGATCGCTGACGATGAGGCGCTCTCGCGTCGATTGCTCGAAAAAACGCTGGACCGCGCGGGCTACGAAGTCATCGCCGTGGACAACGGCAAGCAAGCCCTGGAACAACTGTGCAAGCCGAACGGACCTCGACTGGCTTTACTGGACTGGATTATGCCTGAACTGGACGGGCCCGCCGTGTGCCGCGCGATTCGTACACGCACGGAGCAGCCCTACGCCTATATGGTGCTATTGACCTCGAAGGGGTCCAAAGAAGAAACCGTGCTGGGCCTGGAATCTGGAGCCGACGACTATCTGACAAAGCCGTTCAATGCCGAAGAATTGCGAGCGCGGCTGCGCGTGGGGGAGCGCATTTTGCTGTTGGAAGACCGCCTAGTGGAAGCTCGAGAGAACATGCGTTTCAGGGCGACGCACGATCAATTGACTTCCCTGCTGAACCGCGGCGCTGTCATGGACTTGCTGATGCGCGAGTTGCACCGCTCGCACCGCGAGCAGAAATCCACCGCCATCCTGCTTGGCGATGTCGATCACTTTAAGCGCGTGAATGACACAATGGGCCACGTGGTGGGTGATGAAGTCCTTATAGAAATTGCCGGCCGCCTTCTCAAGTCTGTGCGCTCCTATGATTTCGTGGGCCGCTATGGAGGGGAGGAATTCCTCGTTGTCCTGAGCAATTGCAATCCATCGTATGCGCCGGGCCGCGCGGAAGAGATTCGCAAATCCATATCGAGTCGTCCAATGCAAACCTCGAAGGGCCCGCTTACGCTTACGATGAGCTTTGGTGTGCTCTTGAGTTCGGAATGGGGACAGAGACCTGTGGAGGAATTGTTACACGAAGTGGATATCGCGCTTTACGAAGCAAAAGCGGCAGGCCGGAACTGCCTTCGGATGGCTCAGCCGGCAGCAAAGCTGGAAATGTTACCCGCGATGCTGCCACAAGCCGTTCGGCGCAGGCAATAATGAATCCTTGCGCGAGGCAGCATTTCCGGCGGGGATAAACTCAAGCGCCGCTGTTTTTTTTTCGTTCCTGCTCCATCATTTGGCGCATCGCCGCGCTTGAACCTGGTGCTTTCTTTTCGCGCCAGGCCTCTAGCCGTTTGCAAGTATCTTCAATGTTTGAAAACAGGTGTGGATTCTTGAACGCGGTCCGCCAAATGGGCACGACGGAGTGCATGCGGTCCCACACGACCCAAATCTCCCCGTTACTCTCGAAGAAAAGCTCATCATTGATTAGACCGCGATTGACGATACTGGCCACCATGTCCCAATAGCTGATGACCATGCGGATGAACGTGTTTTCTTCGCCGCCCTGCGGAAACTTCTGAATCATGTCCTCGGGCGACAAAGGGTGAAAATGTTCCAGGAACCAGGCACGCGCTTGTCTCAGCGTGGGCTCGCGTCTCATTTCGTAGAGCTTCAACATCAGATTCACTTCATCGTACGTAACTTGGCTCATTTGGGGATCTCCTGGCTTCAATTCTGATGATCTGGTTTCGGAGCCTCTTGCGCAGGAGGAGAGGCGCTCGCCAGTTCAAAACGTTGCACAGTGGACAGCGGAAGGCCCTGGCGTTGAAACTCGGTTTGGATGCGGCGGCGAAGTTCGCGGGAAACTTCATCTTGCCGCGTCGGAGCGGTACGTACTTGCAGCCGCACTGTGGACGACGAGCGGTCAAAGGCTTGCACGCCTAGAATGCGCGGGCCATCGACTAGCGCCTGAGACCATGACGGATCGCCGCGCATCTCCGCAGCAGCGGCTTCCAAGGCATGCATGGTTTTCTCTAGGGATATTTCCGGGGCGATGGATATGTCCACAAAGGCCTGCGACCAGTCGCGGCTAAGGTTGCTCACGGTGCGAATTTCGCCGTTCGCAATGGTCACCAGTGCGCCACGGGCATCGCGTAAAACTGTGCGTCGCAACGTCAGATGCTCGACGCGTCCGGTCGTGTCTCCAACCTGAATTGTATCACCTATCACATATTGGTCTTCGAGCACGATATAGAAGCCGGTAATCAGGTCGCGGACAAAATTTTGCGCTCCAAAGCCGACGGCGACGCTGACCAGGCCGGCGAGCGTCAAGGCCGGGATGGGATTGATACCGACTTTGTCCGCGGCGGTGAGCAACGCCACGAACCAGACAACCTTGCTTGCGGAGCCATAGAGCACGCTGGCGAGTGTGCGGGTTTGCTGTTCGCGCACCTGCGCGGCGCGGCTCTGCGTGGCGGCCGGCTTGATCATCAGATTGGTCATCACGCGGAGAAAGCGGTTGAAGAGCAGCGCAATAATGAAGATGGCGACGAGGTCAAGTATGGTGCTTACTGTGAATTCGGGCCAGTGAATGGAGAGACTGGTCATCGTTTTTTCGGGAGTGTGAGTATAACATTGGATGAGCTGAGATGCGCGCCGGCGGCTAGCTCAATTTTGGGCCGCTGGCAGCGGGGGCGAGGTGGGTATGTATGAGACGAGACGAGCGTTTTTGACGATATTGGCGGGCGCGGGGACGGCGGCAATCCTGCGCGCTCAAACGGAACGCGGGCAAACCAAACCGACAGGCCGCCCAACAGCTCCGGACCCCAGTCCGGATGCGGACGCTCCTGGGGATCCAACGGGAAAATCGCCGACCAAAGTGCTGCTTGAAGCGAACGAAAAGGATATTAAGAAAAATATCGAGAAGCTGTATCAGTTGGCCACGGACCTGAAGACGGAAGTGGAAAAAACGGACTCTTCTCAGGTGCTCTCGCTAGCGATGGTGAAGAAGGCGGAAGAGATAGAGAAGCTTGCGCGAGAGATTAAGACGCGAGCAAAGGGTTGAACGGAGAAGCTTCTCGCGCGTGGGTGAGTCATGGATGGCAGTGCAGAGCGCTCTGGCGCGGAATGGGCGCACGCGCTAAAATAATGACGGAAGCGGCGATTTTAACGTATGCATGTTTTTATTGCTGTTCTTCTAAATCGTCACAGTGCGCCCGTAGCTCAGATGGATAGAGCGACAGCCTCCGAAGCTGTAGGTCGTGAGTTCGACCCTCACCGGGCGCGCCATTTTTTCTGGGCTTTCCATGCAGGTAAATAAGCAGATGCGCTTCTAGCAGTTTGGAAACCTCGCCGCCTGGCGCGCCGATCAAAACCTACTTCATATTTTGCGACCAACAAAAATAGTGTGGTGAGGACCGCCGCTTTTCAGGCGACCGCGTACGCTCTGCATCTCGGCGTGGAATCCGCCATCGCGCAAGCGCTGCACGAATTTTCGATCCTCTCGCGTCGCCCAGACAGCGAGCACTCCATTTGTGTTGAGACCAGCATGGGCGGCGGCTACACCGTGCTCATCATAAAGCCCGGCGTTGTTCGAGGAGGCAAATGCAGCGGGACCATTGTCCACGTCGAGTAGCACGGCATCAAATGGCCCGAGTCGTGAACTGAGTATAACTGCAACATCACCGATTTCGACCCGTACGCGTTTATCGTTTAGCGGGTGTCCCGCCAACGGCCCGAGCGGACCGCGATTCCAGTCCACCACAGCGGGAACTAGCTCGGCGACGAACACCGTCGCATTCGCTGGAAGAAGATCGAGCGTCGCGCGCAGAGTGAAACCCATTCCGAGGCCGCCGATGAGCACGCTGGGTTGCTCCAGCGTCCGCAAGTGTTGGCAGGCGAGCGAGGCCAAGGCCTCCTCGGAGCCATGCATGCGACTTGTCATTAGAACGGCGCCGTCGGCGAGGATCAGGTACTCGTCGCCGCGACGAGTCAACTTCATGACGGTACCGTCTGCAGAAATTGTCTGGCCGAGCAATTCGAAAGGCTTCACGCATGCGATGTTACAGGAACGGAAATCTTAAGTAAAAATGGACCGTCCTGAAATTGACCTCGAGGCGTCACACTTCCCCAGATAAATGCTGGGAATCCGCCATCACTCGAGCGGCAAAACGCGCTTCTCATCGACGCTGCAAGCACCTCGATATCTGCCGCAGGGGTGCGAACGTGCTTTTGCCGATTCAGATGCTAATCAATATCGTCGCCATCGTCCGATTCCGGCGGCTGGGTTTCCAAATGAATTTCTGGAAGACTTGCGTCGTGGAGCTGCTTGTTCAACGCGGGTAGGTCAACCGTCTTTAGTTGATTCCATTGCTTCGACACTTCGGCAAAAGTTTTTTCGGTTGCAGCCGTGGCGTTCAATTGCGCGACGGTCGGCGTTGCGTCAGCACGTCCTATTTCTGCGTAGAGCGTGCTAGCCTCGCCGTTGACTCGTCCGAGCGTTGGGTTTGGAGAGGGAGGCGCAAAGAAACCGCCTCCACCAAGAAGTGCGGTGAGTTTCTTGTCGAAAGCGGAAACCGCATCCGCAACCTGACCGCTTGCCTGCTTGCTGAGTTTTTCTAACTGTTCATGCGCGGAGCGCGCTCCCATAAGGTCTTCCGAGCTTTCTGACATCAGCTTTGCAAGCTGCGACTGGAGCTGGAACATCTGCACCAGCCCTTCGTGAGCGGTTTTCACGCGAGGATCCATTTTTACGGTCAACGGTTCCGTGAATGTGTGGCCACCTACAGTGAGGCGCACGGTGTACTGACCGGGAAGAGCAGTCGGGCCTTGCGGTTGTCGCGGAGTGTCTCCGGGTATCGCGGCGATTGGGTAGTCGTAGCGGGTGGAAACGGGCGTCGTGTAGTGAAGATCCCAAACCCAACGGTGCATCCCCGCGGTGGTCGCAAGAATTTTCGGCATGCGAACCCAGTACGGCGGAATTAGCTGCTTGGCGAGATCTTCCTCGGTAAGATCCGGCTTGTCCGTGCTGGCGTACCGCCGCACCACTTTGGATTGCGCGTCGAGAATCTCGATCTTGACGGCGCCGTCCGCCGGCTGCGCGAGAAAATAATCGACGATGGCGCCATCGGGAGGATTTTTCGCCGTCGGTTCATCCGGTGGAATTGGCGTATCCGTATTGGTATCGCGCATAACGCGATATGCCGCGCCTGGCTTGAAGAGAAACGCTGGCGATTTCTGCACCGATTCCGTGATCTGACGCAGCGGAGTGATGTCGTCCAAAATCCAGAACGAGCGACCGTGCGTGGCTACGATCAAGTCGTCATCATGAATCCAGAGATCACGCATGGAAGTGTGCGGCAAATTGAGTTCGAGGCTTTGCCAGTGGTCGCCATCATCAAAAGAGACCCACACGCTCGTTTCCGTGCCTGCAAACAATAAGCCCTTGCGAACGGAGTCTTCGCGCACTGTGTCGACAGGTGAATTGTCGGGGAGCCCGGCGATGATGAGCTTCCATGTCTTGCCACCATCGTGCGTGCGATAAATGTATGGATGTTGATCATCGATGCGAAAACGGCTGACAGAAGCGTAGGCACTCACATCATCGAAGTGTGAGGCGACGAGCTGCGAGACCTTGCTCCAAGGCGTTAGTTCAGGCGGAGTGATGTTCTTCCAGTTGGTTCCAGCGTCGTGCGTGTTCCAAATCTGGCCGTCGTCTGTACCTGCCCAAATTGTGTTCAAAGTTTTAAAGGACGGCGCCAACGAATAGATAACTCCACGCTGTTTGTCGGCGTTAGGGTCCTTGCTGGCGGCGTTGCCAACGCTCGGAGGAATTCCGGAATGTTCTCGGGAGAGATCCGGGCTAATGATCTTCCAGGTATTCCCGCCATCCAAAGTCTTAAAAAGAAAATTCGTTGCGTAATAGAGGACATGGGGATCGATCGGCGAGAAAATAATCGGCTGTGTGCGATCAGCACGATATTTGGGATCAGCCACGGGAATCGGCGCGACATTTTGCACCTGGCCCGTTTTCAAAGAATATTTCGTAACCTCGCGCCTACCGGCTCCATAAATAATGTCCGGGTTAAGTGGGTCTGGCGCGGCATAGCCGTACTCGATGACGCCAACCGGATGCCAATCGCGATATGTGATTTCGCCATCGTTGCCGCGACTGGAAATGCAGACGGACCCGCTCTCCTGTTGTCCGCCGCAAACGAGATAGGGGAACGAGCTGCTGGTCGCCACGTGATACAGCTGCGCCGTTGCCTGGTTGTACCAGGTGCTCCATGTATTCCCGCCATTCACAGTTACAAGCGCGCCTTGATCGGCGACCAGCAAAATAATGTTCGGATCATTCGGATTGATCCACATATTTTGATAATCGTCGCCGCCAGGAGCACCGCGGAAACTCATCCACGTTTTTCCGCCATCCGTCGATTTCATCGTCACCGTGCTGGTGCTATAGACGATATCCGGATTTTTGGTATCAACTTTTGGCATCGGCAAATCGCCGCCGCCGATGCGCCCCGCGGGCCGTGGGTCGGTAGTGATGTGCTGCCAGTTCTCTCCGGCGTCGTCGGAACGATAAATCCCGACTTCGTTTCCGGGAGCATTTGCATCGCGCGAGCCGGCCACGCTGGCGTAAAGCCTGCTCGTCTGGCTTGGCGCTATTGTAAGATTGACTTGAATGACGACTTTGGGAAGACCGTTCGTCAGCGGATGCCAAGTCTTGCCACCGTCAATGGACTTGAATAGTCCGCCGCCGGGTCCGTTATATTGATTTCCGTCTTCCCAAGGGCCTAGCCGCAATTCCCAAAGCCCCGCATATACGACATCGGGGTTCGACGGATCGATCTCCACGTCCGAGCCGCCCACGTTTTCGCTATTGGAAAGAACCTTCTGCCAGTTTTGGCCGCCATCGGTCGAAAGATAAATTCCACGTTCTTCGTTTGGGCCGTAGGGATGGCCGAGCGCAGCAGCGAAAACCCGATTCGGATCGCGCGGATCAACGGCCAAAGCCGGTATGCCCTGGCTGTTGCGCAGGCCGAGATGGGTCCATGTTTTACCCGCGTCCGTCGATTTATAAATTCCGTCACCAACCGCAAGATCGGGACGAGCCAGACCTTCGCCGCTGGAAACATAAATGATGTTTGGATTGGACGGTGCGACAGCGATGGCTCCGACTGCTTGCGAAGGCTGGTCATCGAAGATCGGAGTCCAGGTACGGCCAAAGTCGTCTGTTTTCCAAACGCCGCCATTCACCGCGCCGACGTAAAAAACATTTGGCTGGCTTGGCACGCCGCACGAGGCGCGGGTCCGGCCGCCGCGAGTAGGACCAATCATTCTCCAGCGAAGTTCCTGGTACGTACTCTCGGGATACTGCTGCGCCTTGCTCCCTTTCGCGCAAGGGAATAAGCAGAGACAGACAAGCACAACTATCGAGAGTAGTTTCTTTCGACGCACGTAGCACCTCAGAGAAAGATTTGAATGGCGCAGCAAAAACGAACCGCACGCGGCTCCGATTTGCCGAAGGCGGAGTTCCGTTCACAACGAGAACTAGTTTATGAAAGCAAACGCCGGCCAGAACTATGAACCCAATCGCGAGAAAACTCAATGCGCTCGCGCATATTGCAGACAACGCATGTCTCGCCGCGCAGCTCCGCTCCTGCACACGGAAGACTTAAACCAGCCTCGGTCGTGGTCACTCACCATTGCCCCTGTAATCCTTGTGAGCTTTCCAGCCACAGGGTAAACTTTCGCCAGGATTTCGTGCTGAGGTTGTGGAGGTGGTCATGGCCCGTGTTGTCCGCTGCGGTCTGATCCAGGCCAGTTGTGAATGGTCGCCGGAGAAGTATTCTCTCGCGCAAATCAAACAAAAAATGATGGCGAAGCACGACGACCTCATCGCCGCGGCCGCTAAGAAAAAAGTCCAGGTCCTCGGCCTGCAGGAACTATTCTACGGCCCCTATTTTTGCGCCGAGCAGCAAACCCGTTGGTACGAACTCACCGAGTCCGTCCCCAATGGCCCCACTATCGCGCACATGCAAAAGCTCGCGAAAAAACATCAGATGGTCCTCGTCGTCCCTATCTATGAAGTCGAAATGACTGGCGTCTATTTCAACACCGCCGCCGTGATCGACGCCGATGGCCGCTACCTCGGCAAATACCGTAAGCACCACATTCCTCATTGCCACCCCGGCTTTTGGGAAAAGTTTTATTTCACACCGGGTAACGCAGGTTACCCGGTCTTCCAAACGCGTTACGCCCGCGTGGGCGTTTACATCTGCTACGACCGCCATTTCCCCGAAGGCGCAAGAGTCCTCGGCTTGAACGGCGCCGAAGTTGTCTACAATCCCTCTGCCACCGTCGCAGGCCTCTCCGAATATCTTTGGGAACTCGAGCAACCCGCCCACGCCGTCGCCAATCAATACTTCGTCGCCGCCATCAATCGCGTCGGGACTGAGGCTCCCTGGAAAATCGGCGAATTCTACGGCAAGAGCTATTTCTGCGATCCGCGTGGAAAAATCGTCGCGCAAGCGAGCCGCGACAAAGACGAACTCCTCGTTGCCGAACTCAATCTCGACGACATTCAAAAGGTGCGTGACACCTGGCAGTTCTACCGCGACCGCCGCCCCGAATCCTACGGCGAAATCACGCGTACCCGCGCCGCATCAAGTTCCGAAGCCGCCGACTGAATCTTCTATGCCATTCAGCAAAACAGCCTTCGTCGCCCCGACGCAAAATACAAAAAATGTCTTTCAGAGTGCCTGGAAACTCGAGCACAGCTCAACACTTGTCATTCCGAGCGCGACGAGCAAACTCGCGAACAACACAAAAACCTGTCATTCCGAGCGTAGCGAGGAATCTGCTTTCTCTTTCATCCGCGCATCCCAAGCCGAGCGCACTCGATGACTGACGCGCCCTCCAGTTCCCTAGCCACCGAAACCATTCGCACCAGCTCGCTTTATAACGAAGATCTGGCTCCCGTCTCGCCCGAGCGCCGTACCTGGGGCACCTATAATTACGCCGCCCTCTGGATCTCCATGAGCGTCAACATTCCCACCTACCTTCTAGCCAGCGGCATGATTGCCGGCGGTATGAGCTGGAAGCAAGCCCTCTTCACCGTTTTTCTAGGCAATGTCCTCGTCCTAATTCCGATGTTGTTGAACGCCCATGCAGGAACGCGCTACGGCATTCCCTTCCCCGTTTTCGCCCGCGCCTCGTTCGGTGTGCTCGGCGCAAACGTGCCAGCCATCCTGCGGGCGCTCGTGGCCTGCGGCTGGTTCGGCATTCAGACGTGGATCGGCGGACAAGCGATTAACGCGATGCTTATCGCACTCGCTCCAGGCTGGCAGCACTTTCCATACGGTCCTGCGATTTGTTTCGGTTTCTTTTGGCTGCTGAATGTTCTGGTCATCCTGCGAGGCATTGAAACCATCCGCTTCTTGCAAGGTATTTCCGCGCCGTTCCTGCTTCTCATCGGGCTGGCGCTTCTTCTCTGGGCCAAAGGAAAAGCAGGCGGCTTCGGTCCCATGCTGGCTACACCCTCGAAGTTTCAGAGCTTCGGGGAATTTTTTCGCTTCTTCATTCCCTCGCTGACCGGTGTGGTGGGATTTTGGGCCACCGTCTCCCTCAACATTCCTGATTTCACCCGTTACGCTCGCAGCCAGCGCGATCAAATGCTTGGTCAAGCATTGGGGCTTCCCGCAACGATGACCTTTTATTCTTTCATCGGCATCGCGGTAACATCCGCGACTCTGATCATTTTCGGCCAAGCCCTCTGGAATCCCGTCGATGTTCTTTCCCGACTCGGCAATCCGCTAGCCGTCGTTATTGCCATGATCGCTCTGCTCATGGCTACGCTAAACGTCAATGTCGCCGCGAACGTCGTCTCGCCCGCCAACGATTTCTCCAATCTTTCGCCGCGCCGCATCAGCTTTCGCAGCGGCGGCCTCATCACCTGCGTGATGGGCATCGTCATGCAACCCTGGAAATTGATGTCAAGCTACGGCAGCTACATTTTCGGCTGGCTTGTTGGCTACTCCGGTTTTCTCGGTCCGATCGCGGGCGTTCTAATTTGCGATTACTTCGTCATCCGCAAAAAGAATCTCTCCACGCAGGATCTCTACCAGCGCGGCGGCCTCTACGAATACTCCCGTGGCATCAACTGGCAGGCCATTGTCGCTCTCGCCGCAGGAGCCGGAGTCGCCTTCGTAGGCCTCTTCGTTCCCGCCCTCAAAGTGCTCTACAATTACGCATGGTTCGTCGGCTTTGCCGTAAGCTTCATCGCCTATCTCGCACTAACCCCCAGACCCGCACATGTTGTGCAGGCCGCAGACTGAAGAGCAGGAAATGATAAGACCGCACCCGGGCGAAATCGCGACGATAAGCACAATGTCATTCCGAGCGAAGCGAGGAATCCGCTTCTTCTTCTCTGTGCCCTCTGTGTAAAATCTTATTCTTTCTTTTTCTTTCGTGAGGTTCCTATGGACTTCGGCATCACCATCAAACCCGACATTCACATCGACCGCATCGTCAGCCTCACGCAACAAGCCGAAGCGAGCGGCTTCTCCTACGGCTGGATTTTCGACTCGCACGTAATCTGGAAAGAGCCATTCCCGCTGCTCACGTTGATGGCCGCGAGCACCCAAACCATGCGCCTTGGAACCTGCGTCACGAATCCTGCCGTACGCGACGTCACCGTTTCCGCCAGCCTCTTCGCCACGCTGAACCTCGCCTCGCGCGGCCGCATGCAGCTGGGCATCGGCCGCGGCGACAGCTCTCGCCGCGTCCTCGGCAAAAAACCCACCACTTTGGAAAATCTCGAATCCTTCGTCCACGTCTTCCGCGACCTAAATGCCGGAAAAACCGTCGACCTCGATGGAGTCCCCACAAGTTTCCCGTGGGCCAGCGGCGAAATTCCTCAAGTTTGGGTTGCCGGATACGGCCCGAAAGCCTTGCGCACCGCCGGAAGAATCGGCGACGGCGTTATCCTGCAGTTCGCCGATCCCGATTTGATCGACTGGTGCCTCGGCTTCGTCCGCGAAGGGGCCAAAGAAGCCGGCCGCGACTTCAGCAAGTTTCAGGTCATGGCCGCCGCGCCCGTCTGGCCTTCAGCCGATCTCAAAACGGCACGCGACCGTGTGCGCTGGTTCCCCGCCCTTGTCTCCAACCACGTGATGGACCTGATCTCGAAATACAAGCCCGAGGAGTTGCCGCCCTCCCTCACGTCCTTCGTCAAAAACCGCGGCGGCTACGACTACCATCACCATTGCGAAGTGGGCAGCGACAACGCCGACTTCGTCAGCGACGAAGTCATTGACCGCTTTTGCATCATCGGCCCCATCGAAGCCCACCTGAAGAAGCTCGAAGCCCTGCGCAAGGTCGGCGTCACGCAATTCAATATTTATTTGATGTGCGGCGAAGAAGAAAATACGTTGGATGTTTACTCGCGCGAGATTCTGCCCGTTTATGCTAAGTAACTGCCACGCGATGATTTTCTAGGACAAGCTGGAGGTCCAGAGATGCGTTTTGACACCATCATCCGAAACGGCACGGTCGTGACGGCGTCGGATACCTATGTCGCCGATATTGGCATCAACGCTGACAAGATTTCTGCAATTGCTGCTCAGCTACCCATTGAAAATGCAGGGCGAGTGATCGACGCTGCGGGACTGCTCGTCATCCCCGGTGGCATCGACGTGCACACCCACCTCGACATGCCGTTCGGCGGCACTACCAGCGCCGACGACTTCCAGACCGGCACAATTGCCGCCGCCTTCGGTGGCACCACCACGCTCATTGATTTCGCTATCCAATATAAAGGGCAAACTCTCCGTCAGGCCTTCGATACCTGGATGAAAAAAGCCCACGACAAAGCCGTCACCGACTACGCCTTCCACTGCATCATCACCGACCTTGGCGCCGCCCAGCTTGAAGAGATGGGTGATCTGGTCCGTGAAGGCGTCACGAGCTTCAAACTCTTCATGGCCTATCCAGGCGTGTTCATGCTTGATGACGCCACTATTTTCCGTGCCATGCGCCAGGCAGCCAAGTACGACGGCTTGATTTGCATGCACGCGGAAAATGGCGGCGCGATTGACGTCATCGTTCAGCAGGCGCTTGCAGAAGGCAAACGCGCGCCGAAGTATCACGCACTCACACGACCCACAACTGCTGAAGCGGAAGCCACCTCACGCGCGATTGCGCTAGCCGAAATGGCCGGAGTCCCTGTTTATATCGTTCATCTCTCGTGCAACGAAGCTCTCGAAAAAGTACGCGAAGCCCGCGACCGCGGTCTGCCAGCGTATGCCGAAACTTGTCCTCAATATTTGTATCTTTCTCTGGAAAACATGGATGCTCCCGGTTTTGAAGGCGCCAAATACGTTTTCACGCCGCCGCTGCGCGAAAAATGGCACCAGGAAAAGCTCTGGCAGGGCCTGGCGAAAGACACTCTGCAAGTGGTCTCCACCGACCACTGCCCGTTTTGCTTCAAGGAACAAAAAGAAATGGGCAAGGACGACTTCACGAAAATTCCGAATGGCGGCCCGGGCATCGAGCACCGCCTCAGCCTCATCTATACCGGCGGCGTTCACGGTAAACGCTTCTCTGCCAACCGTTTCGTCGAACTTGTGGCCACCGCGCCCGCAAAACTTTTTGGCCTCTATCCCCGCAAAGGAACAATTGCCGTAGGATCAGACGCCGACCTTGTGATTTTCGATCCCAACGAGGAACAAATCATCAGCGCGAAGACTCACCACATGCGCGTGGACTATTCGATGTTCGAAGGTATTCAGATTAAAGGAGCACCGAAGACGGTTTTCTCGCGCGGGCGCGCCGTGATTGACGCAGGAAAGTTTGTCGGCCGCCCCGGCGCAGGCCAATTCCTCCGCCGACAAACGCATACCACCGTCAAGTGAACAACTGCGCCAAAGCGCCCGCTGAAAAAGGCATCGGACAGAATGTTTGATGAAGAAACGTTTTCTTGTCTTATTTTGTGAAGCGAATCGCTTTGTTACGGTTTCTGTTTCGCTGGATCGCTCGGGTCGGCGCCTGGCCCTGGCGCCGCAGCGGCTGGTGCTTCATCGACTTTCGGCACAGTGATTTTCTGCTTGTCGTCCACAGCGAAGAGCATGTAGTTGCTGAAGCTGTGGCGCCGATGAATGCGCTTTCCCTTCCAGTCGTAATAGACATCCGCGCTCCGAGGCAGCCACATGGTTACATTGCCTTTGGCGAATTTCACTGGCCCATATTCAATGTCAGCCCTGTCCGCAGCCAGTCGAATCTCTTTGACCGGAGCGACAAGGTCTGTTTCCAATCGGACGATCTGGTAGGTGTCTGAAGAAATCCACGCACGCCCCTTCAGCGCGACAGGATAGGACGGGCCGTCCGCTCCAATGCGGTATCTCTTGATCACGTTTGGTTTGTCCGGCCGTTGCTTGAAATGGACCTGCCATGCGAGTCCCGTGCTCAAGCGCGCCACGCCTTCGCAGCTCATCGCGAAGTCTGGCGCATTGAAGGGGTGGAAGATCAGCACGAGAGCCGGCAAACCGTTCGTCGCCACCCCGCTCGGAAATTCCGCCTGTCCGCCATCTTTATCGAGCCGGTATTCTTCTACGTTAAGAAAATGGTGGTTCACTTCCTGAATCGAGGCCACGTAACTGAAGGTGCGTTTTTCGGGAGACGATGGCATTCCATATTTGTCGATGGACTCATGGACTAACGTCTCCGTGGCCGTGAACCTGTCCAAGTCTTTGGCGAGCTCCAGGAGCTGTGCTCCAGCCTTGCGCACCACATCATCCACATTGCAGGAGACACCGGGTTCGACCGCCGGCACAGAAGCATCCACATCTGGCGGCAGCCAATTCGACGGGACCGGCAGCGCATCCTCGGTGTTCGAGACTACGGACATTTCTCGCGCAGCAACCAAGCCGCTCGGCGCCGGATTCTTTAATTTTTTAAGGTAGCTTGCAGATTCTCTATCCGAAGGATGCGCCTTGACGAATTCCTCCAGCTTGGAAATGGCTTGATCCACCTGGCCTTTTTGGACGAGCACGCGGACGAGGACCAGCTGAGCAGCGGAAGCGCTATCGTGGCCCAGGTCAATGGCACGCAGTGCATGCTCGGCAGCTTCGTCATTCATCTTTTCCATTACCAGCGCTTCCGAGTAGAGCAATTGAGCGCGCCAGGAATTTGGCTCAACCTGAATGGCTCGCTTAAGGTACGGAAGGGCTTCGGCAGATTTGTTCGACTGAAGATCGTCCTGCCCGACCGCAAGGAGAGCGCTCAGGTGGCGGGGATCCAATTCCAGGGTTTTCATCCAGTAGGCACGGGCTCCAACGGGGTCTTTCGTCTCCGTGGAATAAACAGAAAAGAGATATTCAACCTCGGCGCTTTTCGGAGCGTCGCGCTGCGCCGATTCCAGATGTTTGATGGCGTTATCCGGCTTGTTGGCTCGCAGCGCCTCAAGCGCCTTTCCTACGTCTCGTTGCACCTTTGGCGGAAGCGCATAAAATCCGCGTGAAGCGGCAGCATCCTCGGCTTCTAGTGGTTTAAGACTCAGCGTGACCGAAACGGCGCCCGGTGTGTTGACTTCGAAGACTTTCGATGCCGTCTCGTAACCCGGGGCCACAACTTGAACCGTGAATTCACTGTAGGGCACGTGCTCGAATTTCGTGAAGCCTTCTTTGGCCGTGTTCTGGCCATACATTTGGCCACCCGTTCCGAGGAGGGTCACGATAACGGGCGCCTTCACTGGTGCGCCGTCAGGGCCGTTCACGTGTATCTCGGCGTTAGCAGACCCATAGGCCATTTCCGTTGCGCCGAATGCGGTCGAGGGATCAGGGGAGGCGGGAACCTGCGGAGGCCTAGCGAACGAGGAACGCAGCGGAAGCAAAAACAAGAGAAACGAAAGATGGATTACAAAGACTTTGAGGACACGTGAAAACATGACACACCCGTGGATTGCCTGGTTAGGGGACCGGAAATCTCGACTCATAATACTCCTAGTCCATGTGCATGGGCTAGCGATAACCACACTTCTCGCAATTCCAAGACTGCAAAGGATTTCCGCGGAATTGAATCGAGCAGTATGGCAACGATGATTTTGTCGCACAAACGATCGGGCGACTTCAATAGTAAATAATACCGTTCCCTGCTGAAGGCAGGCCCTAGTCGCCGTCCATTTTGTGGCCGGAGGCTGCGGTGGTAGAGTACGCCCCGATTGCGAATGGCTTAGACGAGCAGATCCGTGGCGTAAGCACGAGTCAGACACAATGACAGTGATCGAAAACCCGAGCAAATCAACTGACCAGGGAGGTGGACTGGCCCGGCAGCTCGGCCTGTTTGGCACGACGATGGCCGTCATGGGCGGGATCATCGGCGCAGGGATTTTCATCAACCCCTACATAGTTGCAGACAGGGTGCATACTTCCACGCTGATCCTCAGTGCGTGGATCGCCGGCGGGCTCATTGCCCTGCTCGGTGGTTTCATCTACGCGGAGCTGGCCGCGAGGTTGCCGGTCGTTGGCGGCCAATATGCCTATTTGCGCGAAGCACTTCACCCCGCAGTGGCATTTCTGTACGGCTGGGTTCTCCTGCTCGTGATCCAGACGGGCGGAATGGCCGCAGTTGCCGTCACCTTTGCCCGATACTTCCTAGAGCTAACCCACTGGCAGGTCAGTGCCTCGGTCATCGCGGCTTCCGCTCTCGCCCTGCTCACCATGATTAACTGCCTGGGCGTTCGCGCCGGCAGCCGAGTGCAATCGGCGATGACTCTGGCTGCGATCGCCGCCATCGGCATGCTCGAGCTCTTCAGCTTTGCGCGTGATGGACCGTCGCAAATATCCTGGCGCCCAGTTCTGGATCAGCCGATGTCCATGAGCCTCATCTTCACTTTTGGGGCGGCTATGACGCCGGTTTTGTTCGCATACGGCGGCTGGCAGACTTCGAGTTTTCTGGCCGGCGAAGTGCGCGACCCGCGTAAAACTCTTCCGCGCGGCCTCGTTCTCGGTGTTCTTGGCGTGATCGCGGTATACACCTCGGTGAATTTCGTTTACGTGCGTGTTCTTGGACCCGCTGGATTGGCCGCCACCATGACACCCGCATCAACCGTCATGCGCGCCCTGCTCGGCCCGCGCGGAAGTTCACTGATTGCTGCCGGAATTGCCTTCTCTGCGTTCGGGTTTCTTGGGCAATCGATGTTGACGGCCCCGCGCGTCTATTTCGCAATGGCCGAAGACCGTGTCTTTTTCCGCAGCGTCGCGTGGATCGATCCGCGGACCCACGCACCGGTGGTCGCCATCCTGCTGCAGGGCGTATGGGCCATCTTTATTGCGCTAACGGGGACCTACGCGCAAGTCGTCAACTACGTGGTGGCAATGGACTGCATATTCTTTGGGCTGACGGCGGTCTGCTTACTTGTTTTGCGGCGTCGCGCGGCGATTCAGGGATCGGCCGCGATTGAGTTTCAAGTGCCCGGACACCCCTGGACCACGCTCCTGTTCATCGCTGCGGAATGGATCGTCGTCGTGAGCACCTTCGCGCACGACCCCAAACGCTCTTTTATTGGGCTTGGTATCGCTATCGCTGGCTTGCCCGCATACTATTTATGGCGCGCGAAAAATAAGGGAGAAACAAGGACATGAGCGGTTCGGGATCATCAAAGCGTTCGGTCTACATGGAATGGGCGAAAACGCATTCGCATGCCCGCTTTAATTTAGCGACGAGTGGCCTGATTAGCGTGCCCTTGTCAGAGTTCCCGGTGCGCCTCGAAGATTTGGAAATCACCGAACCCGGCGGTTATGGTCACGAGCCGCTGCAACAGCGGCTGGCACGCCATAACGGAGTGCCCGAAGAATGCGTGGTCGCCGCAACCGGCACGTCGATGGCGAATCACCTGGCGATGGCCGCCGTGCTTGATCCAGGCGACGAAGTGTTGATTGAACAGCCAGTCTATGGGCCGTTGCTGGACGTCGCGGAATACCTCCATGCACGAGTAAAGCGAATCCATCGGCGTTTCGAAACAGGATTCGCATTGGAACCGACGGAGATCGAGAGAGCCATCACAAAGGAAACGCGCCTGATTGTACTGAGCAATCTCCACAATCCAAGCGGCGCGCTGATGCCAGCGGCAACGCTGCGAACTATTGGCGAAATGGCACAGCGAGTGGGCGCGCGGGTGTTGGTCGATGAAGTTTATCTGGATCTGTTATTCGACCCTGGCGCGCCATTTTGTTTTCCGATCGGCCAATCCATCGCGCACTCAGGCGATAACCCCTTTATCGTCACCAGCAGCCTGACGAAAGTCTACGGCTTGAGCGGGCTGCGTTGCGGCTGGGTACTCGCCTCGCCGCCGCTGGCCAAGCGGATGTGGCTTCTGAATGATTTGTATGGAGCCGTCGCGGCGCACGCGGCTGAGCGCATGTCCGTGATCGCCTTCGATCATCTCGAACAATTTCGCGAGCGGGCGCAATCGCTCGTCACCGCCAATCGCGTCGTGATAGATGCCTTTCTCGATTCTCGCGGCGATCTCGAATGCTTCCGCCCGGCCGCTGGGACGGTGTTTTTTCCCCGCCTCGCCCACGGCGATCCTGAGACATTTTTTAAGTTATTGCGCGAAAAATACGAAACGACGGTCGTTCCGGGCGGGTTCTTTGAGATCCCGCGGCACTTCCGGATTGGCATAGGCGGCGAAACCGCAGGGCTGCGAGCCGGCCTCGAACGTCTAAGCGCTGCCCTCGACGATTTCGCAAAACAATAGCCTGCCCGGATATGGTCCCTGTGAATGTAACTAGCTCACAACTAATGGCGGGCTGAGCACCAATCCGGCAGGCTTCAGTCCATTAGCGTCGTCCTTTGTGTTGGAATAGAATTATCCTTATTGAGACTAGAATGAAAAAACTTAGATTCGTGGTTTCTCTCACGACCGACGATAACGATTACCAGATTGAGCAGAAGGAATCCGCGGAGCAGGCCGCGCGCAAAACCAGCGTGGACGTGCAGATTATCCACGCACAGAACGACGCCATCAACCAAAGCACCCAAGTGTTGAAGGCTATCCAAGCGCCGAAAGAGTTGCGGCCAGACGGCATCATTTTTGAACCCGTCGGAGGCACCGCACTGCCGCAGGTCGCGAAGGCTGCAGTCACCGCAGGAATCGGCTGGGTGATTCTGAATCGCGATGCCAGCTACATCGAGGAACTGCGCAAGACTTCTACGGCCCCGCTCTTCTCCGTTAGTTCCGACCATGTCGAAATTGGCCGTATACAGGGGCGCCAAATGGCAGCCCTGCTGCGTGGCGGAGGTTCCGTCCTCTATATTCAGGGACCCTCGGAGAATTCCGCAGCCAAAGACCGCACTCTAGGAATGCAAGAAACCAAGCCCGCAAGCGTGCAGGTCACCATGCTCAAGGCTCAATGGACTCAGGAAAGCTCCCAACGCTCGGTTCGTTCCTGGTTGAAGCTAACGACCTCTCAGCGCGCCGCGATTGACCTCATTTCCGCACAAGACGATTCCATGGCCATGGGCGCCCGCGATGCCTTTAAGGAACTGTCCAACGAGGACGAACGCGAAAGATGGCTCAAGTTGCCGTTCACAGGCTGCGATGGCTTGCCGAAAACGGGTCAGGCATGGGTGCGCAGCGGAATGCTAACCGCCACTGTTTTTGTTCCACCGAACGCCGGCCAGGCGATTGAACTGCTTGTCGACGCGATTCAAAATAAAAAGATGCCGCCGGAACGAGTTGTGACAGCCGCAGTATCTATCCCGGCTCTGGATGCTCTTGGTCGCAAGAAACCCTGATCGACACTTCTGGCGACCCTTTCCGCCCTGATATCCCCTATCAATCAAGTGAGCAGGAAAAGCGCACTGCTGAGTCAGCCGAATAGAAATCATGACGGGCACGGCCCTTCGAAGCTCAGGATAAACGTGCCTTGCCCCTACGGGACGATTCCCCAGCATTGGAACCCACTAAAACGATTTTCTGCCTTCCTCCCTCGCTCAGGAAGCGTATAATGCCGCGGGCCGTAATTTGGCCGGGGTAAGAGGGACTTTTCGGAGGGCAGGGATGCGCAGCTCGCGCGTTAGTAAATCGGTTGACCGAAGGCAATTTCTCGCTGCGACCGGCGGAGGTCTGCTGGCTGCGGCGGTTCCGGGAGGAGCAGGTATGAGGGACACGATTGCCCATGCAGGCGCTGAGGCTGCTCACGCTTCGAAGAAGCAATCGGCGGCTTCCCCGTCAACCAAGCGCAAAATTCCCATCGGCGTCTTCGACCCCGTCTACGACAATTTTTCTCTCGATGAAATGCTCGACAAGGTCAGCGCGCTGGGCCTCGAAGCAATGGAAATCGGCACGGGCGGCTATCCAGGCACGAAACATTGCCCCGTGCAAGAGCTTCTCGATGATCCCGCAAAAGCTAAAGCGTGGCAGAAAAAATTCACGGATCGCGGGATTCAAGTGGCCACCCTGAGTTGCCACGGAAATCCCGTTCACCCGGACGAAAAACACGCCCAACGGGACCGTGAAAGCTTTCGCAGGACGGTACTGCTCGCCGAGCGCCTGGGCGTAAAAGTGATCGTCGGTTTTTCCGGCTGCCCCGGTGGCACGCCGACGGATGCCCAGCCAAATTGGATCACTTATCGATGGCCTCCCGAGTACGCGCAAATGCAGGACTGGCAGTGGAAGGAAAAGGTCATTCCGTATTGGCAGGAAGCCGCCAAATTCGCTCGCGAGCACGGCATACATCGCATCGCGCTGGAAATGCATCCTAATTTTGTCGTCTATAATCCGCGAACCCTTATCAAACTTCGCGAAGCGGTCGGTGAAGAGATCGGCGCAAACTGCGACTTAAGCCATCTCTTTTGGCAGGGCTGCGACCCCGTGGAAGTGATTCACTTCCTGGGCAAAAAAGGCATGATCTATCATGCGCACATGAAGGACACCGTATTCTTTCAGGACAACGTCGCAAAATATGGCGTGCTGAATTTCGCGTTCGAGACCAGCGATCTCGGCAATGCCTCGGAAACGTTCCGCGCCGTTGGCTACGGCCACAGCGCGAGTCTGTGGAAGTCCGTCATCCAAGCCTACATGGACATCGGCTACGAAGGAATCCTCAGCATCGAGAATGAAGACCCCATCCTGAGCGGTGAGGTCGGCGTCGAGCGCGCGGCCTACGTTCTGAAAAACGTGCGCAAAGAGATTCTCGAAGGTTGATGCATCGGTAGAAAAAGAATTAGGGAGGTTTTATGCAACGGCGTGATGCCTTAAAATTTCTTGCCACGGGTGCTCTTGCTTCCACTGCCGCACCCGATCTCTTCGGTTCTTTTCAGGAAGCACATCCGGCCTCCGGATATGCGCTGCGCACGCTCAATCCTCACCAAAACACGACCGTTGTTCTGATGAGCGAAATCATCATTCCGGAGACGGACACGCCGGGCGCAAAAGGTGCGCGCGTCAATGAATTCATCGACGTCATCCTCACCGATTGGGCCATCGAAGGCGACCGCAACAATTTCCTCGCCGGTCTTGCTGGTGTGGACAAGCAAAGCAACGAGCTATATGGCAAGGATTTCGTCGATGCTTCTCCCGCTCAGCAACTTACCCTCATGCGCGCGATGGACGAAACCATCGGCATGCTCGCCGGTCGGCCCGCTCGTCACGGCAACACCGTCCCCGATTGGGACACCCAGCTCAGAGGCAATTTCTTCGTGGTTTTCAAAGGCATCACGCTTCATGGCTATTACACTTCCGAAGTTGGTTTTACTCGCGAGTTGGGTTTGCAAATCATTCCCGGCGCTCAGCATGGTTGCGTACCGGTAGCAGCAGAGAAAAAGGCTTAAGGGAGACTCGCATGGCGGCCAATACCTACGACGCAATCGTTATCGGCTCGGGAATTACCGGCGGATGGGCGGCGAAAGAGCTCACCGAAAAAGGGCTCAACACGCTAATCCTGGAAGCGGGACGTACTACCGTTCCGGAACGGGACTACGTCGAGCACGTTCCGGTTTGGGAGCTCAAGTACCGCGGCTGGGATGATCACGTCAAGCGCATGGGCACGCAGCCCATTCAGCGCGAGTGTTATTACGCGTGCGATGAATATTCCAACAAATTTTTCGTCAGCGACGTCGACAATCCTTATACCTGCGAGGAAGGCAAACACTTTGCCTGGATTCGCGGCCGCCAAGTCGGCGGAAAGTCCCTCACCTGGGGCCGCCAGAGCTATCGCTGGAGCGATCTCGATTTTGAAGCCAACTTAAAAGAAGGCGTCGCCGTTGACTGGCCGATACGTTATGCGGATATCGCGCCCTGGTACGACTACGTCGAAGAATTCGCCGGAATCAGCGGTCAAGCCGAAGGGTTGCCGCAATTGCCTGACGGAAAATTTCTCCCGCCGATGGAAATGACGTGCGTCGAGCTGGATGTTCGCGCGGCGATGGCCAAACATTTCGACGACCGCATGTTGACCATCGGCCGCTCCGCCGTCCTCACTCGCGTTCACAAGGGACGCGCAGCCTGCCACTATTGCGGCGTCTGTCATCGTGGCTGCATTACCGGGTCCTATTTCAGCAGCTTGAGTTCGACTCTCCCCGCGGCAATGAAAACAGGTAAATTTACCATCCGGCCCTACAGCGTGGTTCGCAGCTTGAATTTTGATTCGGCGACGCGCCGCGTCACCAGCGTGAACGTGGTTGATTCGCAAACGAAGAACGAAATCGAATTCAAAGCGCGTGTCTTTTTTGTCTGCGCCTCCACTCTAGAATCCACGCGCATTCTTCTCAATTCTGCGACGCCTGAATTTCCGAATGGACTCGCCAATAGCAGCGGCGAGCTCGGCCACAACCTTATGGACCACCACATGGGCGCCGGCGCGAGCGGAAGAATGCCTGGCCATGAAGACAAAATGCCCTTTGGGAATCGCCCCAATGGCATTTATGTTCCGCGCTTCAGAAACGTAAAGACTAAGCAGCCGGATTTCCTGCGCGGCTACGGCTACCAGGGGGGCGGAAGCCGTGACGGCTGGTCGCGCGGCGCGTCGATGGTAGGTCTCGGCCCTGAATTCAAGAATGCGCTGAAGATGCCCGGCCCGTGGCGCATGAGTCTCGGCGGTTTCGGCGAGTGCCTGCCGAATCACGGTAATTACGTCGAGATAGAAAAAGGGAAAGTCGATGCCTGGGGCATTCCCACTCTAAAGATTCACTGCGCGTGGGGCGAAAACGAATTAACTATGTCCAAGGACATCGCCATCCAAGCCGCGGAAATTCTCGCTGCGGCGGGCGCCACTGAAATTTCTCCGTATCAAAAACCTTCGCCGCCGGGACTCGGCATTCACGAGATGGGCACCGCTCGCATGGGCCGGGATCCGAAGACCTCCGTGCTCAACGCACACAACCAGGCTCACGACGTGAAAAACCTGTTCCTGCCCGACGGCGCTAGCATGGTTTCCAGCGCTTGTGTAAATCCTTCGCTAACCTATATGGCCTTGACGGCCCGCGCTTGCGATTATGCTGTTACCCAAATGAAACAAAACGAGCTGTAACTCGAGGTCCACGAAATGTCGCAAGTGATTCGCTCGCCGAAAATGTACGACGTGTGCGTCATTGGCTCCGGCGCCGGAGGCGGCACTGCCGCGAAAATCCTGACAGAAGGCGGCCTGAGCGTCGCGCTGCTCGAAGCTGGGCCTCCCGTGTATCCCGAAAAAGATTTCAAGATGCTCATGTGGCCCTACGAACTGCCGCACCGCGGAATCGGTGTAGGCGGTCACGCGGCGGAAAATTTTGGCGAATTCCTGGCTCCCAATGGCGCTTGGCAAATCGAAGGCGAACCGTATACTTCCGCGCCTGGCTCAAATTTCCAGTGGTTTCGTTCACGGATTGTTGGCGGACGTACGAACCACTGGGGCCGCATCGCGCTGCGCTTCGCGCCGATCGATTTCACATCGGCCACGCGTGACGGGCTCGGCGACGACTGGCCAATCACTTACGACGATCTCTCGCCCTACTACGACAAAGTTGAATCCTACATCGGCGTCTTCGGCACGCATGAAAATGTCTCGAGCGCGCCCGACGGCATGTTTCTTCCGCCGCCGAAACCACGCTGTACGGATCTCATCGTAAAAAATGCTTGTGATAAAATCGGCGTTATTTGCATTCCTTCGCGGCTTGCGATTCTTACCAAATCCGTGAATGGCCGCCTTCCCTGCCACTATTGCGGCCAATGCGGCCGCGGCTGCGTTACCGCCTCCAATTTCAGCTCGAGCCAGGTGATGATTCCCCCGGCGATGAAAACGGGCAAGCTCACAATGATCACCGGCGCGATGGCGCGCGAAGTGATTCTCGGCAAGGACGGCAAAGCCGAAGGCGTTTCCTACATCGATAAAGCCACGCGCACTGAGAGACGCATTAGCGCACGCGCCGTCGTTCTCGCGGCCAGCGCCTGCGAATCTGCTCGTTTGCTCCTGAATTCCAAATCCGCGCAGTTCCCTAACGGCCTCGCCAATTCTTCCGGTGCCGTCGGCAAATATCTCACCGATTCCGTTGGCAGCGACGGCTGGGGCATCATCCCTCAGCTCGAGAGAATGCCTCCCCACAATCACGATGGCGTCGGCGGCATGCACATGTACATCCCCTGGTGGAAGTTCGATCGCAAGAACGATTTTCCACGCGGCTATCACATCGAATTCGGCGGTGGCCGCGATATGCCCGGCGTTGGCGAGTTCAATGACCTCTTGCACGAAGAAGAAGGCTACGGCGCCACGTTGAAGAAGCGCGCGCGGCAGGTCTACGGCACGGGCATCGGTATGGCCGGACGCGGAGAAATGATTCCCAATCCGGATACCTACTGCGAGATCGATCGCGAAGTTGTCGATAAATGGGGCATCCCCGTCCTGCGCTTCCATTTCAAATGGAGCGAATACGAAATTCGCCAGGCCAAGGACATGCAGGAAACCTTTCGCGCCATCATCGAAGCTGCCGGCGGCGTGTACAAAACCAAGACTCCCATCAGCGGTGAGAGTCCCTTCGGCATTGCCGCAGGGGGTAAAATCATCCACGAGGTTGGCACTGCTCGCATGGGCGCCGATCCAAAGTCCTCTGTACTGAATGGATTCTGTCAGGCGCACGACGTCAAGAATGTCTTTGTCATGGATGGAGCGCCGCTCGTCACCAATCCCGATAAAAATCCGACCCTGACGATCATGGCGCTGGCTTGGCGTTCGTCGGAATACCTGCTCGATGAAGCGAGGAAAGGTAATTTGTAGGGCGCCGCAACCAGAATCAGCGTCAGACGAGTTGGAAGACCTTCAGGGAGACATTCTATGAGCGAACACTCCGTAACGCGGCGCGACATACTAAGAACGCTGGCCGTGAGCGCGGTGAGCGGCTCCGTACTGCAAGTGATTCCCGCGAAGGCCGCGGAGTTTGCTCATCAAGCGGTCCACAATGAAAAATCGGTGTCGCCTGCGGGGAAGTACGCGCCAAAGTTTTTTTCGCCCCACCAGTACGAGATGATCACCACTCTTTGCGACACCATTATTCCGAAAGATGAAAAATCCGGCGGCGCAGTGGAAGGCGGCGCTCCGGAATTTATTGACCTCCTCACCAGCGAAAATGAAGAGTGGCAGGTAGCTCTCAGCGGCGGGCTCCAATGGCTGGACAGTTTCTGCTCCGATCGCTACTCCACGGTTTTTCTGGAGTGCACCCCGGAACAGCGCAAAGAAGTCCTGGACCTGATCGCCTTCCGCAAAAACGCGAAACAGGACTTATCTCTCAGCCAAGGCGTGGCCTTCTTCGCCTTCCTGCGCAGGCTCACCTGCGACGGCTTTTACACCAGCAAAATCGGCATCGAGGACTTGCAATATATTGGCAACACCGCACTCCGCGAATTCCCTGGATGTCCTCCACTCCCCGGGGCCTAAATAGGAATTGCTCCAAGCGCGGGCTCGCGCGCCTGGAGCAATTCTCTCCTTTGCTTCCTCCTACTACTTGTGCGGTTTGCCTTCTTCCTTAGGCGGTTTGCTTTGCGCCGGAGGCTTGTTCTGCGGATGCGACTGGTTCTTCGGCGGATTGTTTGTTCCGTTGTTCACATGGGATGTGTTCGTCGTATTCGTATGCGATCCGTTAGCTCCGGCGCCTCCTGTGCTAGAAGCCGGACGATCCGACTTATTCAGGTTAGCCGCGTTGGTCGGGGGTTTGTTCCCGCCCTTTGGCGAACCGCTGTGGGGCGCCCCCGCTGCCACGACACCGTGGTTGAATTCGCCAGGCTTCGTTGTTGCGGCAATCGCCGGCTTGCCATGATTCTCCGAAGCCAGCAGCGCGCGATTCGTGCTCGCTGTGTGCTCGTGCTGCGTCTGCATGGCTGTTGGCGCGACGTGATGCTCATGCTCAGCCGCCAGTTCCGCCGAACTTGGCCGGGCGTTAATTCCGCCGGTCCCGCCGTTGAAGCTCACGCGATTGACGGTCTCTGTATGCACAACAGTCCTGTCCACGTAGGTGGTGTGAATCACCGTCGTGTTGACGTGCATCACGGCCGTGTTGTACGCGAAAACTCCGCCATTCCAGCGCCCGCCGACGAAACCAACTCCTCCGTAGCCAAATCCATAATTAATGCCGCCATAAAATCCAACGTGCGGGCCCCAATAGCCTGCATGGAAAATGTACCCGCCACCGCCCCAGCCCCAATATCCAGGAGTCCAAAGGAAACCAACAGTCGGAGCCATGACCCAAGTGCCAGGCACCCAGAAATATCCGGCCGGCCCGTATGCCCAATATCCAGGAGTCCAGAGGTAGCCCGCACCGGGACAAATCGGCTGATCGTAAACAGGTAATGCTGGAGGACCGATGTGCACTGCGACACCGACGCTGATCTGCGCCGACGACCTCGCGGGCACACACACCATTACCAACGCGAACAAAACCAATCTTAAAATGTGACTTTTGCGCATTTGCAAGGCTCCTCGATGGAACACCTTTAGTATAAAACCCGGTGCTCGAGGTAAGTTTCGCTGTGGCCCATTCATTACTGGCCGGATGGACGGCCCGTTAATCGTCGTTGCTAGGAAACGGACTTAATCGTTCCTGAGGCGGGATCCCACACTACCGCGCTCTTGCGGAAGTACGATTCGTTGGACATGTGGCATGCCAGCGCCGCGTTGTTTCCAAACACGGCATCTTCGGTCACCGGCTGGCGAGTCTTTACGCCCTGGAAGTACCGCCAGAGGTGCGGCTTCTCGTCATCCCAGGAATCGCCGCGATACGTATAGCCTTCCAGCACCGGCTCTTTGCCGGGAACGGGATCGTTTTTCGCGTGCCACTCCGCCACGTAGGCATCCCGCATTTTCTGCGGATAGCCAGAAGTGTAGTAGCTCGGCCCAGAATCTTCGCCCGTCTGCGGATAATAGGTGATTGCAAATTCAGTGACTTCCAGAATTCCTTTCGAACCCTGGAAGCGGTAAATCTCCGGAGTCTCGCATCCGAGATTCAGCCGCAGATAGACCGGGGCGCTTCCGTAATCAAACAGCGTCGCGTGTACATCCGGCATGTTGCGCCCATCAGGGAAGCGCAGAATTGCGCCGAGGGACATCGCCTTCTTCGGCGGAGCATTCCAACCGAGCATAAAGTTCATGCCGCTGACCAAATGCACGAGCAAATCGCCCGCAAGCCCGGTCCCGTATTCCTTCCAGCAGCGCCAGCGCGCAAAAATATTCGGATTGAACGGCACTTTAGGTACGGACCCCTGCCACGTGTCCCAATCCAGATTCGACGGAGAAAGATCCGGCGGCGGCGGATATTCCCACGCACCCGTAGGATCGTTGCGCCCCAGCGACGCTTCCACCAGCGTCAGCGTCCCAAGGATGCCCTGCGCAATCATTTCCTTGGCCTTCGCGCAAATCACGGAACTTACGCGCTGCGAACCAATCTGCACAATGCGCCCGGTTTTCTGCGCCGCGGCCACCATCGCCAAGCCATCTGCCGCGGAGTGCGACATCGGTTTTTCGCAGTAAATATCTTTGCCCGCGTTCACTGTGTCCACCACTACCTGCTTGTGCCAATGATCCGGCACCGCCGCGATGAGGCAATCAATCTCTTTGTTGTCCAGCAAATCCTGATACCGCCGCGTCGTGGGAATTTTCTTTCCGACGATTTCTTGCGCCAGCAGGTGCCGCCCGTCGTACAGATCGCACGCCGCAACACATTCCACGCCAGGCAACTGCACCGCAGTGGTCAAAAGGCCCGAGCCCTGCATCCCGATCCCAATAATTCCGAAGCGCAAAGTGTCGCTCGGAGCCACTCGTTCGAGAACCGAAGGAATGTATTCCGGTTTCAGGAAGATGCTCGGAGCCGCCGCCAGCGCACCCGTAGCCCCAGCTGTGCTGTGCAGAAACTCACGACGCGAGTAACCTTTCTTGCTCATCTCACCCTCCTGATTTGACTCTGTTTTCTTCTTCCCAAAGCCATTACTTCAATGCCTGGACGCTCACTTCTTTGAAAAACACGATGTCGTTGTCGCTATGGTTTTGCAAACCGATGTAGCCTTCATCCGGCCGCCGCCCGCGTTGCGGTTCGAAGTCAAACTTCCGTTCCGGAACCGGCTGACCCTCAGTGTAATCGGTGACCTTCACATCGTTCAGAACCACAACTGTGTGCGGTCCATCGAGCGTGATGTCCATCGTGTTCCACTCCGGGCCGGGTTTCCCTGGTTTCGCCAGCGGCTTCGTTAGCGAATAAAGCGCCGCCGTGATGTGATACTCATCTTCGTTCGAAGTCTCGGGATGATTGTCGATCTGCACTTCGTATCCGTAGTTGACCGGCATCCACGCTTCCCGCGGCTCAATCGGAATACGAATGAACACGCCCGAATTGTCATTGAAATCCCGCATCTTGTAGACCACATGGATGCGGCAATTCCCAAGCTTGCCCCCGGTCCAATAAAGCAGCCCCATTCCTCCATGCGTTCGGATGAGCCCATCCTCGACCGTCATGTCCCCCGGTCCGACATGCTTCCAGCCGGTCAGGTCCTTGCCGTTGAAAAGCTGCTTCCACGGCGGCGTTTGTGCCCGCACCGCTACCAATAGCAAAGCTAGGCCCACGGCGCAGGCCAGACAGATACCTACTCTACGCATGGTGCTCCCTCCCCGATCCCGAATCGCCAGCAACTAGAAGCGCAGGGCGCTTAAATAGTCGTAGCTGATCTTGATGTCCTCGAAGGGCGATTTCGCGTCGTCATTCTCCACGAAATAATGCTTGATGCCGCCCTTCTCCGACTCCGCGAAGATTCGCTTGAAGTCGATCGTCCCCTTGCCGGCATCCGCGAGCCGTCCCTTAAATTCCACAGAGCCGGTCGCGCCAGCGTAACTGCTCGTCGCGTTGGGATCGTTCACATAATCCTTCACGTGAACCAGCGGGAACCGCCCCGGATATTTGTTGAAGTAACTCAGCGGATCCTTCCCCGCCACGCTGATCCAGCACAAATCCATTTCCATCTTTACGAACTTGGGATCTGTTTTCGTCAGCAGAAAGTCGTACGCCATCTGTCCGTCCAAACCTTCGACCGGAGAGAATTCGAACGAGTGATTGTGATAGCAGAACTGAATCCCAGCCTTTCGGGTGGCCTCGCCGGCTTTATTGAACAGATCCGCCGCCCGTTTCCAGCCATCCGCGTTGCGCTGTTTCTCGTCGAGCCAGGGGCAGACGATGTACTCGTGCCCGATGACGTGCGCCACTTCAATCATCTCCGGCAATTTATTTTCGATGAGATCGTAACCGAGGTGTGTCGAGGGTGCCGTTAGTCCATTCTTGTCGACCACGGCGCGAACTTCTTTCGGCGTGCGACCGAAGTATCCCGCAAACTCCAATTCTTTGTAGCCCGTCGCCGCCACCTTGGCGATCGTTCCGTCAAAATCCTTCGGCATTTCCGTGCGCACGGTGTAAAGCTGCAATCCTACCTTTTTGATTTCGTGTTCGCTCGCAACGGCCCACGATGGCCTTGCCGCTAAGACTGCCGCTGCGGCGATCGACTTTTCTATAAATGTTCGGCGTTTCATGGCGGTTTTCTCTCCTCCTGGACGGGCGGTGGGAGTATACAAAAAAGCGATGGCTATTATCAGAAAAAACGGTGGCGCTCAGAAAAAAGCGGCGCCCCGGAGAGCGCCGCCTTTTCAGAACCGTGATTGCCTAGAACTGGATCCGCAACCCGAACTGCATGCGGCGCGGTGCATGCGCACCCGTGAGATGGAGGAAAGACGAAGTTGAGGTACAAGAAGCATCCCCAGCTGTCGAACCGACAGGCGCGCAGTCCATCGAGCCGTCGATGGCGTTGAACTGCGTGTGGTTGAACAAATTGTAGTTCTCCCACCGGAAATCGAGCTCCTTGTGCTCCCCAAGTACGAACTTCTTGAACAAGCCGAAGTCGAAGTTCAAGCGTCCCGGCATGTACAGAGTATCCCGTCCGACGTTCCCAAAGGTGAGCCCCGTCGGAAGCGCGTAGGCCGCCGGATTATAGAAGAGTGGCCCAAACACTCCGGGAGTATTTTGCTCCGAGATTCCCGTGCTACCCACTAGATCGGGCCGCGAGCCGGTGCCCACACCGTTTCCAACGCCGGCATTGTCTCCAAAATCCGTTCCATTGGTTACGCTGAAGGGAGTGCCAGTCTGCGCGATCGTGATACCCGAGATTTGCCACCCGCCGAGCAGCGTGCGCTTTGCTCCCGAGGAGCCCTTGAAGAACGGAAGGGCATAAACGTAGCTGACCGCCAGCGCATGGCGCTGATCGAAGCTCGAGGACGCTCTGTTGCTGGCAACGTCATAAGCGTTGACGAAAGCTCCGTCGTAACGGTCAGAAGAATCGTCGATGGAGTGGCTGTACGTGTAAGCGACGCTGACCTGCAAATCGCCAATCGTACGCTGCGCCGTAGCCTGCAAAGAGTTATAGATAGAGTTCGCGGCGTCCTGAAGGGAAGTAATGCTGCCATAGCCCTGAATCGGGCGATTTGGATTCGGATCGTTTCCGCAGGCGATGCCGAGATTTATGGCAGCTTGCCCGGTAACGGGCGCACCAGTCGAAGTGAAGAAGTTTCCACTTCCATCAGGCGTGCAGTCGCTGGAGACGATCGGTTGCCCTGGCGTGTACGGATTCGCGGAAGCGGCAACAGGCTGGAGCTGATTGAGGTCGTTCTGCAGCGTGAGGTGTGTTCCCTTGCTGCCGACGTACGCCACCGAAAGAATAATGTGCTCAGGCAATTCGCGTTGCACGTCAAGGTTCCACTGCTGGACGTAAGGCCATTGCACCTTCGTCGGGATGGAAACCACCGCAAGCGGGAAAAATGGAACGGCCCCACCGCTGCCTCCGATGCAGGTATAACCGGATTGGCCGGCGCCACAACTCCCTACTCCGCCAGCAACGTTGAATTGCGAAGCAGTTTGCACGTAGGGGGCCGAACCCTCCAAGGATTCGGTGTTGCCCTCGTTGCCGTTGGTGTGTTCATAGAAAATCCCGTATCCGCCGCGAATGGCCATCTTGCCATCGCCTTTGGGATCGAAAGCAAAGCCGATGCGCGGGGCGGGGTTGAAGAGATGGCCTGAGAGGCAGCCGGAGTTCGTGTTGGGACCAACACTGGCATTGGGGAATCCGGCAACAGGATAAGTCCCGCCAGGCCCGCCGCACTGAACGATGCCGTTAAATGGGTTTCCCGCGCCCGGTACGAGCGAACCGGCAAAAGTGGTAATCGAGCCGTCGGCATCAATCACCGGCGCATTGGCGGGATTGAAGTCGCTTTGATAGAAATTGAAGGCATGTAAATACTTCTCGCGGTATGTTCCAAATAGGCTGACGCGCAAGCCAAGATTGAGCGTGAGCTTCTTCGTGACGCGCCAATCATCCTGGAAATAGGGTTCGACGATTTTGTAGCGGTTGTAATACTTGGCTTGGAAATTCGCCTGCTGGTATTGCGCGATGTTTCCCATGAGCAGGTCGGCATACGCGTTTCCCGTACTGATATTCGTATTGCTCGAGTCAAACGTCAGGATCCCCTGGAGGTAGGGAGAGTTGTCCTCGTTTTTCTGAGCGAACACTAAGTAGGCGCCGAAGGTCATGGCGTGCTTCCCGAGAATCTTGGTCATATTGTCGCGATAGGTGTACGTAGGGTTGGCATTGTTCCACGGGAAATAACCGGTGTCCGCCGAGAAACCGCCGCCGTAGGCCGGATTATTGCCCAGAGAAAACGACGGAATCTTTCCTCCGAACTCGTTATTGAAGATAGATCCCATTGCGAATCCTGCAGGCAAAGTAGTTTGACTAGCCGGACCGACCGCGTTCAAAAAAATGTGGTCGGCTGTATAGCTCGCGACAAATTCGTTCAGGAGCGTGGGAGAAATGTTGGAGTTCAATCGCGCCACAAAACTCGTTCCCGGCCCCACGAACGACGTGTTGATATCCGTGAAGCTCGAGCCATTGCCCCAGAGTGGATTTGGCGTGGTGGTCTGCCAGGAATCGTGGATGTAGCGAATCGTCAAGCGCTCACTGCTGGTGATGTTGTGATCGACGCGGATCAACTCTTCGCGCCACGTTGTTGGCAGCGAAACAAACTGCGATACGGCCGGGAAACCATTGTTCGTCGTGTTCGGAGCAGGGACAAGTCCAGCGATCGTCTGTCCCGTGGGGCTCACCGACACCTGATTGTTCGGAAACGCCAGACCGCCGCTCCCCAGCTGCGTTGGGCAATCGGGAAAATTCGTGAGATTGACTGGCACCCCAGCCGCATATGCGGGACAAATATCGGAGAAGTTCCCCCCGGCTTCCGCTGTGGAGGGGACGTTTTGCAGAATGTTAGTAGGATCCTTCTCGCGCCGCCATTCCTGCGACCAGAAGAAGAACGTCTTGGTTTTGTTTGTGTTGTAATGCTTCGGAATGTAAATCGGGCCGCCTATCGTGTACCCGAAGTCGTTCTTCTTGTAAGGCGGATTGGGGTGTGTTGGGTCATTGCCCGACTCCCACGGCCTGGCATTGAACATGTCGTTGCGCAAGTATTCAAACGCGCTTCCATGGAAGGAGCTGCCGCCCGACTTCGTCTCCACTTCGACCGTGCCCGACCCGTTTCGGCCATACTGCGCTCCATAGTTCGAGGTCAGCACTTTGAACTCAGCGATAGCCTCTACGTTCGGATATACGTTCAGGGTCGCGTTGCTGCCGTTATCCATGTTGTCGCCGCCATCGAGCTCCCAGTTGTTGTACTCGGTGCGGCCGCCATTCATGCTGTACTGCACGTTCCCGTACACGCCCACTGTGCCTTCATCCTGACCGGTCTGATTCACCACTCCCGCTGACAGCGTTACCAGTTGCGTGAAGTTGCGGCCGTTCAGCTCCAGCTCGTTAATCTGCTTCCCTGTGATCGTCGTACCGATTGCCGACGAGGTAGTCTCCACCTGCGCCACGCTTTCGCCCGTCACCACCACTTCTTGACTGATCTGGCCGACAGTTAGCTGGATGTCCACTCGAATCTTCTGGGCCACATCCAGCACGACGTTCTTCGCCGTATATTTCTGGAATCCTTTTGCCGTCACCACAATGTCGTATGACCCGCCCGGCAAGCCGGCGGCAACGTAGGCGCCGTCCCCATTAGTGGTTGTTGGGTGTGTCGAGCTGCCGTTCGTGCTGGAAATCACTACTTCCGCTCCAGCAACAGCCGCACCCGTCTTGTCCGTTACCGTCCCGCTGATATAACCAGTGTCTTGCGCCTTCGCGACAAACGCGGTACACAAAATCGCGATCGTCGCATAAATTACCAGCCGCGCCGTCTTGGGTAGATTTTTCAGAATAATAGCAGCATGAAAACCACGACCGTGTCCCTTCACTTTGCTACCTCCCCAAATTTTTGAAATGGATTACCGGTCTGGTGTGGGCACAATTACGCCTGCTACAGCGGGCACCCCTGGTATCTGCCGCTCGCAGAAGGCCACTCATAGGAGAAACCCCCACCACTCGACGATTGGAAAACGCATCCAATCTCACTTATTAAATCGGATTAATAAAGCATGGCCACGTCCGTGTCAAGCTGAAAATCGGGCCGTCGGTTCTCATCGCGCAAGCCTCTATTTCTGTACTTGCCCGTTTACGTTCACGTCCGCGGGTCACCGCTTGAATTCCTTCTTCCCGTGCTGGACACTACCGAACGATGTCTTCCCGCCTCCGTGCCCGGCTCGTCTATTTTCTCTTTGGCTTTTTAGTTGCCATTCTATGCGTTTGTCTCCTGCCGTCGACTTCAGATTGCTCCCTGCTTGCGCAGTCCGAACGAACTACTTCTGGCGCCACGAGCCATGTGCCCGCGATAGACCCAAAGGCCTCTTTCGCGCAAGGCCAATCCGCCCTTCAATCCGGCGACTTGGATACAGCCGAAGCGGCTTTCCGTCGAGTCCTAACTGCTGATCCGCAATCCGGCGCGGCTTACGCCAACCTCGGCGTCATCGCCATGCGCCGGAAAGAGTGGGACCACGCCCTCACACTTCTTCAAAAAGCCGAAAAGCTCGAACCCAAAATGTCGGGCATTCGCCTCAACATCGGCCTTGTAAAGTACCGCCGCGGCGACTACGCCGGCGCCGTCGCCCCGCTCACCTCGGTCCTCCGCGACCAACCCGACTCGCAGCAAGCGCGCTACCTGCTCGGTCTCTGCCACGTCTTCACCGAACACTATGCCGATGCAGTCGCAGTCCTCGAACCCCTCTGGCCGCAAATGTCCAACGACTTCACCTACCTCTACGTTCTGGACATTGCCGCCCACAATGCCAATCAAAACGATCTTGACGAAAAAGCTCTCAGCCGCCTCGTCGAAGTCGGCGGTCAAACTCCCGAGTTCCACCTGATTCTTGGCAAGGCCTATCTCAACCGCGAAGAATTGGACAAAGCCATCTCTGAGCTGGAAATCGCCGCCTCCGCGAATTCCAACTTACCCTACGTCCACTTTAGTCTCGGACTTGCCTACGCGAAGAAAGAAGACCACAACCGCGCCGAAGCCGAATTCCGCAAAGACATCGCCATCGAGCCCGATCTTCCCGACAACTACGAACAACTCGGCCTGCTCTACTCACAATTGCAGAAGGACGCCGAAGCCGAGCACCTTTTCCGCGAAGCCCTCCGCTACAATCCCCGCCAGCCCGCTTCGCTCCTCGGCCTGGCCCGCCTCTATCAGCGCCAGGGAAAAAATCGCGAAGCACTCATCGCTCTCGACGACGCCGAAAAACTCGTCCCCAACAACCAAAATGTCCATTTCATGCGCGGCCAAGTCCTTCTCCGCCTCGGCCGCCGCGAAGAAGCCCAAGCCGAACTGGCCACCGCAAAAAAACTCGTCGATTCCAGCCTCACCAAACAACGTGAAAAATACGGCGACGCCCCCATCCCCAATCCCGAACTAAAACAACCCCCTGCCAACAACCCAAACCTGTAGGGGAGGGGCTTGCCCCTCCCGTTTTTGCCTCTCCGTCTTGCTTCGTTGTCTTGCCTCTCCTAGTTTGCCCCGACCCTAAATATTCGGCGCTTCCCACACACCACGCCCCCGCTCAATCGCTTCACCCACCGCCAAAATCAACTCTTCCTCGTAAGGCCGCCCAATCACCTGCACTCCAATCGGCAACCCTTCGCGCGACTTTCCCAGCGGCACAGCAAGCCCCGGAAATCCCGCCAAGTTCAGCCATTGCGAATGCCGCATCGTGTCCCGATAATTTTCCTTCTCTCCCACTCGCCAATTCCCTTCTCCATGGCGAAATGCCGGCCCCGCCGACACTGGCGACAAAAGTATTCTCACATCTTCCATCTGCCGCACAATGTCCGCGCGCAACTTGTCGCGCTCTGCGCAAGCGCTCAGAAACCCATCGTAAGTCAACGTTGTCTCCGCAGTAGCCAGCTCCACATACTCGCGCAGCATTGGACTCAACTCCTCTTCATGCCCCGCCGAACCCTTCCGAATGCCGTCCGCAATCACCGGCCCAAAAAAATACCACCACACCTCAATCGCCCGATCGAGTCCGCTTAATCGTTTCGTCTCTACCAGAAATCCTTGCTCACTCAAAATCTTCGCAGCTCGCTCCACGGCCGCTGACGTTTCTGCCGTGACCTTGCCAAGTGCCTCATTCTCCAAAATCCCAATTCTCAATCCGCGCAGTTGACTCTCTTCGATCAAGCGCACCGGCACAGGCCCCGAAAGCGCATCCCCCGCATCTGGCCCCGCTATCACTTCAAACAAGGCCCGCACGTCCGCAACCGTCCGCGCCATCGGACCAACCACACCAATCCAACCGAACGCGCCGCCTCCCTCAGGATAATGCCCGGTCGAGGGAATCCGCCCCGGCGTCGGCTTCAACCCGCAAATCCCGCAAAAATGGGCCGGCACGCGAATCGACCCACCCCCATCGCTTCCCACTCCGCCCGCCGAGCACCCCGACGCGATCGCCGCCGCCTCTCCCCCGCTCGACCCACCCGACGACCGCTCCAGATTCCACGGATTGCTAGTCTTTCCGCTCAAAGAATTGTCCGTCTCATACGCCATCAAATATTCCGGCGTATTCGTATTTCCCAAAATAATCGCACCTGCCGCCCGCAGCCGCGCGACCAGCGGCGCATCCGCCTGCGCCACATAATCCTTCCGCTGCAAAGACCCCGACGGTGTCGGCCAGCCCGCCACATCAATACAGCTCTTAATCGTCATAGGAACGCCATGCAGCGCCGCCAACGCGCCACCATTCATATTCATAGCCGCGGCTTCTGCAACGCGCGCCTCCCTCCGCGCTCCCTCCGCATCAAGGTGTACAAATGCATTCAGTTTCGGCTGCACCTCCGCCGCTCGTTCGAGATGCGCCTCCACAACCTCCACCGGTGAAAATTTCTTCTCGCGAATCCCCTCAGCAATTTCCGCAATCGTCCCAAAAATTATTTTGCTCATGGTCAGGCATTCGAGCGTATGTGACCGTCCTCTCGTGGTCAAGCTGGAGGGCGGTTTCTCCGCAGGGTCCCGCGGGGACATCGACAGTTTCCCTAAATCGCTTTGACAGTTCCCAAGCCCATCTCTAAACTGACGGTTATGGTTGTACACCTTAAGCCAGAAACCGAATCCCGCCTCAAGGAACTCGCGGCTACAACCGGTCGCGCGCCGGACGACCTCGTCGAGGACGCCATGTCAGGTTATCTTGCAGAATTAACTGAAGTACACAACATGCTGGATGGCCGATACGATGACATCAAGACCGGCCGCGTCACACCCATCGATGGTGAGGAGGCCTTTGCCAGTCTGCGACAAAAAAGTCAGGACCGCCGTCGTGCATGAGCGGATTTGTACTCCATCCAGATGCGTTCACAGACCTGACCGAAATTTGGGAATTTATCGCAATTAACAATCCCGCCGCCGCCGATCGCGTGCTTGAGGAAGTCCACGCAGCGATTCGCGCCCTGATCCCCTTCCCCCAAGCAGGCCACAGTCGTTCCGATCTGACATCTCGACCCCTTCGTTTTCATCCCGTGCGAGATTTTCTCATCGCCTATGCCCCGGATGAAAAACCCCTCGTTGTTCTGGCCATTCTCCACGGTCGCCGCAATCCGCGCGTCATGGCCGCGATCCTGCGCGAAAGAAAATAATCGTGATATCGCCCGCACTTGTTTGCGCACACACGATGGGGCAAGTTTCACCGGACATCAGGAGAGACTATGCAAGAAACTGGTGAAAAAGTGGGGAAGAACTATTCGTATCGCAGCGCTGTCAACGGGTCCACACGTGCCACCCGCCGCGATGGAATCCAACACGCCAGTAGCGCAACAGCGGCAAGGAACACAGGCACAACCGTGAACGTCAACAAATCGTGCGGACGAACTCCATAAAGAATGCTCGTGAACACCTTCGTCACCGCAAAAGCCGCGCCCAAACCAAGCACCAGCGCAATCAACGTAAGCGCCATCCCCTGCCAAACTATCAGACCCTGCACACCGCCTGCCTGCGCTCCCAACGCCATGCGAATGCCAATCTCGCGCGTCCGCCGGCTCACCGAATAACTCATCACGCCATATAATCCGACGGCCGCCAGTAGCAGGCCTACGACTCCGAAAACTCCGAACAGCGTCCCAGCCAGCCGCGGCAAAAACAGCGCGCCGCGCAAATGCTCTTCCATCGTTACCGCATTGAAAATGGCCAGCGTCGGATCGAGTGCGCGAATCTCACCGCGAACCGCATTCGCCAAGCCCGCAGCATCCCTCGCCGATCGCACCACGATCGTGTATCCAAGAAACGAAGGATCGCTGGCAACATTCTGCGCAAGCGAGCGATAAAGCACCGGCCGAGTTTCCTCGCCAAGCGTCCGCGACTTCGTATTCTTCACCACGCCGATAATCTGATACGTCACGCCGCCGCCCGAAACGCGCTGACCCAAAGGGTTTTCCTTCTTAAATAACTGCGCAACGAACGCTTCATTCACAACCGCTACTTTTGGCTCCGCAACACCCTCGTTTGCAAAATCGCGCCCCGCTATCAGAGGAATTCCCATCGTGTCGAAATAGCCGGCCGTCGCCATATAAAGGTCCACGCTCGAATTCAAATCCAGCGTCTCTGGCCGCCCTTCAATGCCAAACCCATCGCTACGATTCCCCATCGAAAGCGGCGCAACATCCGTCCCCGCCGCCGAACTAACACTCGGCAGCGCCGCCACTCGCTCGCGTAACTGGCCCAGCAGTTGCATCGTCCGTTCAGCCGTATACCCGTGCTCCCGTGGATCGACGGACATCATCAAAATCCCGTGCGAACGAAAACCAATATCAATGCCAGCCGCGCTCTGCATGCTCCGCAAGAAAAGTCCGGTAGCGCAAAGCAAAACCAGCGACATGGCGATCTGCGCGACAACCAGCACATTGTGCAACGTCCAACGCCGCCCCGGCCGCGCCAGAATGTCCTCGCCTTTCAGCGCGCTTGTCAAAATCGTCCGCGACGCAGCCCAAGCCGGCGCCAGCCCAAACAGCAATCCGCTGCCAACGCTCACGCCAAACGTGTACAGCAAAACTCTCCAGTCGATGCTCACGCTTAAATCAAGCGGCACAGGCGCAGGCGTCTGGAATGTAGAAATCGCCCGCGTCGCCCACAACGAAAGCACGATGCCGAGTAGCCCGCCGCCCATCGCCAGCACCACGCTTTCCGTCAGCATCTGCCTCATCAACTGCCCGCGCGTCGCTCCGACCGCTAGCCGCACAGCCATTTCGCGCTGCCGCCCCGAAGCTTGCGCCAGCAAAAGATTCGCCACGTTTGCACACGCGATGCACAAAACCAGCAGCACCACCACCGTGAGCGCACCCAGAAAAATCATCACCGCAGATTTATCGTGCGGCGAAAGCGTTCCCGCTGTCTCAAAACGAAACCCACCGTCCTTCTCCGATTCCGCATGAGCAAGCGCAAAGCGCTGCGCAAGCACATCCAGTTCCGCCGAAGCCTCCGCGCGCGTAACGTCAGACTTCAACCTTCCCATCACCGCCAGCCAGTGATAATTGCGTGAATCGTAGTTGCTAGTTTTCGGGAGCAACTGATCAAGATTCCCGAGCGGCACCCAAAACTCTGGATCAAGCGGCAGATCGACTCCGTGGAACGCCGGCGGCGCAACACCGACAACCTTGTACAAATTACCCGACAACAAAATCGTCTTCCCAGCAATCGCTGGATCCGCTCCAAACCGCCTCTGCCACAACCGATGCCCCAGCACAATCACAGGCAGCTTTTCCTCATCGCCGGCAAAACCTCTTCCCAACGTCATCCCCAGTTGTGCCACATCAAAATAGTTCGCCGTCGTCGCCTGCCCCCACACGCGTTCCGGCTCGCCATTGCTTCCGATCGACGCCGGCAAAAGGTCCTGATAGCCGGCGACGCCAGAAAACGATTTCGCCTCCTCGCGCAAATCGCTAAAAAGCGGCCACGAAAAGTGATTGCAGCACTCGCCTCGCGTCGTTGTGTGCAGCGACACCAGCGTCCTTGGATCGCCCACCGGCGCCGGACTCAACACAAACCGGCTAACCATCGAAAAAATAGTCGCATTCGCCGCAATCCCGAGCCCAATTGACACAACGACAGCCAGCACAAATCCCGGCGCCTTCGCAAGCCGCCGGAGCGTCTGCCTCATTTCCTGCAACCATGCCGTCATCGAGTTTTCTCCCGCAATCAGTTACGCGCCCAGTCGCCCGATTGTTCCCCGCATCCCCGCTTTCGCCGCTCTCTTCTTAAGTAAGACGCGTAAGTCTCTGGTTTCTTTCCCGACGCTCCGGCAGTCAGCACCGTGCAGCTCCAGATGTGTTATTTTCTTAACCTGTATTGGCTTTACATCATCACCAGACCCACCAGCCGAGTCTCATCAGGAGGGTAATCTCCTATGTTCGAACTTCCACTGGGCCAAGCTGCCCTCAAGACTGTCCATGGTCATCAATATTACGTATTCCCCGCACAGCCTGGTCATAAGAACCAGGTAAATCGGCCCCCGAAATATGCAGATCCAAAGCTACTGACCTTATATGCGGGAAAAGGATCCAACAGGCAAGCGAAGTTGCTTCCCGAGGTACACGCTGCGGCAAACGCATTGATGGCAGCTCTGCTCCATTACGGAGAAAAGATTAATGACTGGAGCATGCGGAGCGCCGTCATCCAAAACGGTTACCGGCCCGACGACGAATCTCAGGGCCGCAACTACCTGCGTATCATCAAGCTCACCATCAAAGAGAAACCAGCAATCTTTGGCTCTCTCGAGTTCCCTAGCAGCCTAGAGGACGAAGCCCGGAGCGTTCTCGGAAAACCTGGCGATCCAAGACGTAATGCGTTTCACCAACACGTCGCAGCTGCTCCGGGTTGGACTCCCCAGTTGGCCTCCAGTTTGTTTAGTCTCGTGGACGCGGTTTACACCCCCCGCGGTACAAATCCACACGCAACGGGCTTGGTGTTCGACCTCGATTTTTGGATTTCCGACGGAACCGGTGAGCGGAACCTCGGCGCCAACCCCGTTTACAACGCTGCAGCCTTGCGCAGCGCGGCCGGAATGTGGCTGAACAAATATTCCATGCAATTTGGCTTTGACTCCTATGACACTGGCAAAGAGATATGGCACATGGAATTCAGGAACCCAAAGGATGGCCCGGGTTCACCAGGAGCCATCGCGTTGCTCAATTGCTGTCAACCGGCGCTTGAGATTGTCGAGGCTGCCCTCCAGTACAGCGAGCAGGCCATTCGCGAAGCGCTTAGACGCCTGCCCTAATAAATCCTTCAGGGAGAGTAGGGAGGGCATCGCGTCACCCCTGCCAAAAAGCGAGAAGACTCTAGGGGCTTTAGCCCCTGAGGAAATTCGCCATCTTCAATGGCCGTGCGGCGTAGGCGCCTTCATCAATTCCACAAACATCTTGTCAAATCTTGCCAGATCCAAATCCATCTGGATTTCCACCGGCCGCGCGCCAAGCTTGGGATTGTCTTTCTCTACCCAAGTCAGTGTGTTTCCATAGCCCGCGCCGTGGTCGATGTCGACGCTCATATAGCGCATTACCTTTTTCGTGATCAGCGTCGGGTCAATCCACGCCGCAGCCGCAAGTTCATCCCACATATACGAACCACCCTGGTCAGCCATAAAATATTTCACGAGATACTGCGCCGCGCCGCTGTTGCTCTTCTTGATTTCAGCAACCATGGCGTCCGTGATTCTGGTTTTGACGGAGATGTCCACCGGCGTGCACACGACCTTCTTCCACGGCGCCTCCAACACGCTCTTTGCGGCTTCCGGATCGAACCAGAAATTAAACTCGTGGCGCGGACTGCTGATGAACTCCGGATCGTCGGTCTGAGGGCTCAAGCTTCCACCCATAAACACCAAGCCCTCGGCCAATTCCGCAAAATGTGGATCGATGGCATTGGCAAGCGCTAGGTTCGTCATCGGGCCACCTTCGTAGATTGTCACTTCATGCGGATATTTGTGAACCATGCGGATCAGGAAGTGCGCGGCGTCCTCATCGGCTGGCTTGGTCGTAGGCTGCCCTTCCTTCAGCGCCGGAATCACGTCATGTTCGTGCCACCACCGATCATCCCAGGCCCCGGCGAACTCAACTTTCCCATACCTTGCCTGCCACAAGAGCGCTTCCTTACGCCGATGCACCAGTGGAAACACAGCTCCCGGCACCACCGGAATATCAGTCCTCCCAATCAACTCCAGCAGCCGCAGCGTATGTGCGACCTCCTCATCGCGCCATTGGTTTCCGCTGACCACAGTTATCCCCAACACTTCCACCTTGGGAGATTGAATCAAGGTCAACAGTGTCTGCATATTGCTGCCGCCAGGCCCCGAACAATCCTGATTGATAATCACTTTCCGAGGCTGCTGCGCAAATCCCGAACTCGCGGCAATCAAGAAAAGTGAAACGAGTAGCGGTAGTCTTAAATTCTTCATCAAGGCCTCTCAGAGTCTTTTGTACTCTCGAAACAATCTGCACAGAGATTCGGCGCGGCCGCCGGCATTCGAAACCTATTCAAATCAACTCTTCGTAACTCTCATGGTCGCCAATCCAGAACCACAAAAATCCGCCGGCCCGCCTGACAGCCAGTGTCCGATAGTTTAGCGTGACCCGCGCCGACCACACTTCTTTGCCGCGGGATTCTCCAACTTTCTTGAACTGTAGCGAAGGATGCTGCGGATTGCTTTTCAGCAGTACAAACTGCTTGTCGGCGCGATTTCGTATCGCAAGCGGCAGCGCTTGGTAGGCCCGCCAAAAACCTTCCGTAGCACGGTGATCCATTCAATTACAGCGGACGAACTCTTCCGTGCTTTTCGTCGTCCAGCGCGCTTTGCACGGCTCCGTCCAGCCGGCCCGCCGCCAAATCCCCCTCGATCCGCCGATCGAGCGGCCTCGGTCCCGCGTACTCGTCCAGCCACAGCCGCAGTTCTTCCAACTCTTCTTGCGTAAGCGTCCCGATCGCGCGCTCAATTTCTTCGATCTTTTTTCCGCTCATATCCTGCATCCGCTTATGATTCTTGCCCGTCGGCCAATATTATAGCACCTCCATGTTTCGCCTCCCTTTCTGTTAACGCGTCGGCTACCGGCAACTCGCGGACCGCCGCGCCCTAATTCAGCACCTCAATCCCACGAGTCTCCGTCGCTACTTGGCGCCCCAACTAGCTACGATTTCTCTTCCAAAAGCGAACATCAAACCACGAAAGTGCCCCAATTTGAACAGACGCTGCCCGAAATCTCTCCTACTCTTGCTCCAACCGAATTTCAAACTGGACGTTCTTGGGCACACTCAGCGACTCCTGACTCCAAAATCGGAATTCTGGCGAATAACTTCGAATCGAGGGAATAAATATGAAAATCAAATTTACCACATGCCTTCTGGCACTTGCATTTGTACTCGGCTCCGCTGCTCTGGCAGCGACCGCAACTTCTCACCAGGCAAAGGAAAGGTCCAGCGCCGTGGTCACGGTTGCTGGTTGCCTCCAAAATGGCACAACCACAGACGTATTCCTTCTCACTGCAAAAGACGGTAAAGGCTGGGATGTCAGCAGTAAGACTGTCGACATCGCAAAGCACGTAGGCCACACCGTTTCCCTAACCGGTACTCCCGTCACCACAGCCTCCACCGACGGCTCCGCCGCATCAGCAACGACTCGCCTGGATGTTTCCGATCTGAAAATGGTCAGCGAAAGCTGCTCGCAGTAAATAACGCTCCGCAAAGTGGACGCCTTTGTCGGCGTCCACTTGCACCTCTGCCTGCGAGAATTGGCGAGTCATTCCACGGGGGTTAAAATGCTGCGGCAACTCCCATTCTCAATATGCGCCCGTTTCCGTGCTTCATACGGGCATACGAAAACAATTGCTTTAAGCATGCGGCGCGGACATCGAACGTTAGTAAATCAAAAGACTTCATATCAAGTTCATAGTTCACATTCGGATTGGCACTGGAGTCCTGCGTCGAAATCTCTGACCATGCGGCGCGTGCATTGTTCGTCGCTTGTGAACCATTTCGAAGAAAGAATTCGTTAAGACAGACGCCGAATTTCGCTGCGTCCTTCCTGCGTTTTTCAAGAGCCAAGTGGATTTCGACTGCGTCGGCGTTCGGGTCTAGAGAAAGCAGAACATTTCTTGCCTGGTCGTCGGTAAGTGGTGCTGCCCACCATAAATTTAGCATTGGCTGCCTCGTTATTCAGTGCCAATCTATTTTCCTTCTTTTGTCGCAAGCCGTCTGTCACCAATGGCACATAGTCCGCAGTCTGGCTTTATAGCCCTGGCAGGTCTGAGCCGAAAAGGAGTAATCACGACGCATGCTGGATGGCCGCTACAAGGATATAAAGAATGGCCGCGTTCAACCTGTCAACGGCGAAGACGCCTTTGCCCGCTTGCGCCAAAAGAGCCAGGATCGCCGGCAACAAGCCACTCTAGCCCTTGCAGTTGTGGATGTGCTTCGTCTTAAACGAGGCCCAGTCCGGTAACGAGTGAGTTGGGCCATTTTCTTCGCGGCCCTTTGGCAGGAGATCGAAAAAACCGTAGATCCCGAGAAATTGCTCCCCGCCACGCCCAAAAGTGGAATATGTGTGGAAGACCTGACCGCTCTGGTCTTTGTAAAAGATGCTATTGCCGGAAAGTTCTTGGCTCCCCTTAGGATCAAATTCACGAAAATTGTAAGTAGCGCGATGGTTCGCCAGCTCCTCAGGTCGGTAGGAGACGTGGAAATCGTAATTAAAGTCGGAGTTAAACGACGACACCCATTTGAATTTCCAGCCCATCTTGCGGCGTACAGCTTCAATCTGGTCAATGGGCGCACGAGCTACGGCCACATAGCTCATATCGTGATGCTCGAAGTAATCGAGAAGGCCCTCGACGTGGGCCACTTCCAAAGTACAGCCCGGGCACTGCCAGTCCTGCTCAGGACCCATCATGAAATGCTTGATGAAAAGTTGAGTCCGCCCCTCAAACAGGTCGCTGAGTGAAACGTCTCCTGCGGTCGTCGTAAAGATGTAACGCTTCTCAACCTTCCTCCACGGAAGCTCTCTCTGTCGTTTCGTGAGCTCGTCGTGGCGTTTCGTGGCTTCCTTTTCTTCGCGCAGCAATGCACGCCGTGCTTCGAGCCATTCTTCATCCGATACAACGCGATGACTTGAAAGAACTGGGTCGTCGTTTTTCATACGCCAATTTCCCTTCTTAAACCCGCGACTAAGAGTCGACAATGACTCGAAACCGATTGTAAATGCAACCAGTATGGGATCAAGAGCGCCGGGTTCCGCATCCCTGCGATTTTCAGGGTGAGGGTTTTACTTCGCTCGCCTCGGAACTACATGGTGTTGGCGCACCTTCAGATGCCCTCTACAAAAACGGTTGACGCTATCCCCCGCTACACACAGAATCTTTACTGCTCCGCGCCGCAACTTTCCAGAACTTGTCGCGCTCCGCGGACAGGACAAATACCCTGATGCAATCTGCCCTTCGGCGTTCGGCTGTCATGTTCGCAGTCTGTCTCTCTTCGCTCTTGGCCGCTGCTGCCCTTCTACACTCGCGTGCCCAGCAATCTTCATCCGCTGCTGCCCCGCAAAAAGCTGTTCCTCACATCGATCCCGCCGAAGCCTATCGCCTCAACACTCTCGGCGTCGCCTACATGAATCAACAGCGCCCCGCCGACGCGCAAAAGCTCTTCGAACAGTCGCTTGCCGCCGATCCGCAATTCGAAGTCGCCCGCGCTAATCTCGGCATCTCTCTCCTCGCTCAGCAAAAACTTGAGCCTGCTCGCACTGCCCTCGCGGCCGCTGCCGAAAAGCTTCCGCAAGATCCCTACGCCTGGTACAACCTCGGCCTCGTCTACAAAGATCTCGGTGACGCGGAAAAAGGCGTCGCCGCCTTCACACACGTCACGCAAATTGCCGACGAAGCCGACCCCTGGTATTTCGTCGGCTACCTGAATTCACAACTTCAGCGCTACGATCAAGCCATCGCGGCCTTCCAAAAAGCTCTCGCCATTTTTCCGTTTCATGCCTCCGCCGAATTTGGCCTGGCCCGCGCTTACCAACGCAGCGGCAACGCCGAGGCCGCCAAAGAACACCTCGCCAAATTTCAAAAGATGACCGCCGACCACGTCGCCACACCTTTTGGCGCAGGCTACGGCGATCAAGGCCGCTTCTCCCTCGCCGAACTTCCGCGCAGTTCTGTCCAAAACGCTCCGCCCGCCATTCCCGTTCACTTCGTGCAGCAGCCCATCTCCGCGATCATTCAAACCGCCGCCAGCAATTCGACACCAATCGGCGCGAGCACCGGAGCATGCTTTTTCGATTACGACGGCGACAGCAAACCCGATCTCTTTCTCGTAAGCGCGACAGCCGACGGCACCAGCCACCTCCTCCACAATCTTGGCAACGGAAAGTTTGCGGATGTCACGAAAGAATCCGGACTCGAAATTACCGGCAGCGGCCTCGGCTGCGCCGCGGGCGATTTCGACAACGACGGCCACACCGATCTGGCGGTCTGTTTCGCCGATGGCGTCCATCTCTTTCACAACAATGGCACTGGAAAATTCGAAGACGTCACCGAAAAAGTTGGCATTCGCCGCGAAAAACGCTGCGTGGGCGTCACCTTCGTTGACTACGACCACGACGGCGATCTCGATCTCTACATCACGATGCAGCCCACCGCGGCCGGTACGCGTGAAACAGCAGCCCACAATTTTCTCTGGCGCAATAATGGGAATAGCACGTTCACCGACGTCTCTGCAGAAAGCGGCCTCGGCTTCGACGCTACAAGCGCCGGTCTTGTCACTACGGATTTCAACAACGATCGCGCCATTGATTTTGTTTTAGCTGGAGGCCTCGACGGCGCTTCGATTTATCTGAATCCCCGCGAAGGAAAATTTACGCCGCTCTCCGCGATAGATTTCAAAAAAGAAAATCTTCCACCCGCCGTTGGTGTCGTGGCTTTCGACTTCAACAAAGATGGCTGGATGGATCTCGCTTTCACGCATACCGGCGCGCCAGGCATCAGCCTCTGGCGCAATGTCGACGGAAAGCATCTCGAGCGCGTCCCACTTCCGGATTTCGGTTGGCAACGCGGTTGGGGAATTTCCGCCATTGATTACGACAATGACGGCTGGCTCGATCTGGTAGCGGTCGGCGAATCCGCCAACGGTGGCGAACTCCGCCTGCTTCGCAATCTCGGCGCAAAAGGCTGGACCGACGTCACAAAAGAAACCCATCTCGATGCCATCAAGCTTTCGCAACCGCGTGCCATCGCTATCGCTGATTTTGCCGGCAACGGCAGCCCCGATCTGGTCGTTACGCAACTCGGCAACGCGCCGCTCCTCCTGAAAAACGAAGGAGCGAATCAGCACAACTGGATGAGCATCGACCTCAAGCCTCTCGCCGACAATAAAAACGGCATCGGCACAAAAGTAGAAATCTATGCGGGTCCGCTCTATCAAAAGTGGGAAGTGCAAGGCGCGTCCGGATATCTCGGACAAAATGCACCAAACATCCTCGCTGGCCTTGGCGAAGAAAAAAACGCGGAAGTCGTTCGCCTCCTCTGGCCCAGTGGCGTCCCGCAAGACGAAATAAATCTTGCTGCCAAAAAAACGCAATCCATCGGCGAACTTGACCGCCGCGGTAGTTCCTGTCCCGTTTTATTTTCCTGGAACGGCAAAGAATACGAATTCATCGCCGATATGATCGGTCCCGGCGTCGTCGGTCATTGGGTTGGCCCTGGCAAGAACAATGTCGCCGAGCGCGACGTGCCCGATCCCGATGAATATCTAAAAGTCAGCGCTGACAGCCTTCGTCCGCTTCATGGCATGCTCAGTTTCCGATTCATGGAGCCGATGGAAGAGACTGTCTATCTCGATCAACTTCGTCTTCTCGCCGTCGATCATCCCGCGTCTTACGAAGTGTTTCCCAACGAGCGCTTCGTTTCTAATCCTCCCTTCCCCGAGTTTCGCGTCATCGCCAGCCAGGAAGCGCATCCGCCGCTCGGCGCGTGGGATGATCACGGAAACGACGTTCTGTCTTTGATTTCGCAGCGCGATCGAAAATATGTCACTGATTTCGAAGGCTTGCCGTTCACTGGTTTTGCAAAACTCCATTGGGTCGAGCTCGACCTCGGCAAGTGGGACGCCGCGATGCCGCTGCGCCTCATCATCGATGGCTACACGGACTATTTCACGGCCACATCGATGTACGCCGCCGATCAAGCAGGAGTGAAAGTTATTGCTCCGTACGTCGAAGCCCAGGATGCAAACAACAAATGGACTCGCGTCGTCGAGGACATGGGATTTCCGGCTGGCCTCGAACGCACGATGGTAGCCGACCTCACTGGCAAATTGCCGCCGGGCACGCGCCGCATTCGCATCGTCACCAACCTAAAAATTTATTGGGACGCGATCCGCATCGATCAAACTTCTGACGCGAAAGAGATTCGTACCGCCGAAGTTCCGCTCGCGAAAGCATCACTTGAATTCCTTGGCTACCCGCGTGAAATTCGGCTCACTCCAGCGAGCGACACCGTTTATTCGTACGCGAATCGCAGCATGACCGGTCCGTACGCACGAGCTGCAGGCAACTACACGCGCTTTGGCGACGTGCTGGATTTGCTCACCGCCGCGGACGATCGCTTCGTGGTCTTCGGCTCCGGCGAAGGCGTCAAGCTCGACTTCGATCCGCGCCAACTGCCAGCGCTTCCCGCCGGTTGGGTGCGCGATTACTTTTTCTATGCGAACGGCTTCGAGAAGGATCTCGATTTCTACGCGGCGTATGCTTTCAGCGTCGAGCCGCTTCCGCGACATTCGGCTTTGCCTTATCCGTATCCCGCTGGCAAAGAATATCCAGATGATGCGCAACATCTCGGCTATCAACTCGAATACAACACGCGTCAGCGTTCGGACCGGATGCCGCCGAGTTTGAGCTATCGTTATCCGCCTCAACAGAAGTGATGCGGCGGGCAGCCAGGGCGCGATGAATCGCGCCCCTACAAGCGGGTGGCGCAGGTACCGCGAATAACGGCCCTTCCGCTTGGCGGTCGACTCGCGCTAAAGCGGCAGCAGAGTTGCCGCACTCCAAATGAGAAGAGTATGCGTGCTTCAGTCCCATTCGACGGTTTCCCAGGCGCGGGATTGCGAGCTTTTCAGAATGGCATCGCAGAGGACCATTTCGTCGTGGCCAGTTTGAAAGGTCGGAAATGTTCGCGGCGCGTTCAAATCATTTTTCGCGATGTACTCGTAAAAATCCTTGAAGAGTTGCATGAACGTGTCGGAATAGCCTTCGGTGTGGCCGCCGGGATACACGGCATAGGGACGCGCTTCGGGTGTCATTAGCGCTGGGTCTTTTAGCATTGAGCCATTCGGCGTTTCGCGCCGTCCGATCCACATTTCATTTGGATTCTCTGCGTTCCACCACAATGAACCTTTGGAGCCGTCAATGCCGAAGCCCAGCTTGGCTTTGTGACCGGCGCTGACTTGGGAAACTGTAACGACGCCGCGCATGCCGTCCTGAAAATGAAGCAGCATGGTAGCGTAGTCGTCGGTTGTCATGGGCATTTCGTCGTAATCGGTAGAGGCGGTTTTCTTGAAAGTTTCCACCCGGCCGCGCGGCTTGCGGCGAACAGGAATGACCGTGCCCAGATCGGCGCAGACCTCGGTGATTTTCTTGCCGGTCAGGAACATCAGCAAATCCATGGCGTGGGTGCCGATGTCTGAAACAGCGCGCAATTCGCCTCCAAGCTTTTGTTCCAGACGCCAGTTCCAATCCGTCGGATGCAGGAGCCAGTCCTGCAGAAAGCTACCGTGTGCAGTGTGCGGCGTACCGATCTCGCCTTTCTCGATCAGCGAGCGCGCTTCCTGGCAGAGCGGGTAGTAGCGCAGGTTGTAGGCGACGCCGCCGACGCGATTTGATTCGCGCGCGAGTTTTACAAGCATTTCGGATTCGCGCGAGTCCATGGCCAGCGGCTTTTCGCACAGGACATGTTTTCCTGCGCGGAGCAATTTGCTGGCTTGCTCGAAGTGGACGTAATTTGGCGTGCAGATATGGACGGAGGTGACGGCCGAATCTGCTGCGAGCTCGTCGAGCGAGGCATAGGAGCGATCGAGGCCCAAAGCCTGGCTGGATTCCGCGCCGCGTTCTTTCGTGCTGCCGAGAATGCCGCGTATCGGGATTCCCAGCCGCCGCAAAGCGTCTACGTGCGCTCTGCCGACAAATCCCACACCGATTACTGCCGCCGTATGGTTCATCGCTCTCGCTCCTGGTAGTGCCCTTTCCCGTGTGCGCTGCTGCTAGCTTGGCAGCGCGAGGCGGGAGGCAGTTTGCGTTCCCTAATCTGCCGGAGGCAAGGTATCAGTTTTTGGGCTATTCGGAAACTAAGGGCCACCGGCGGCGGTGGCCCTTAGTTTCACCTTATATATTTAACCGTTCCTCTTCTTCCTAAAGTTCTGCGCCTTCAATTAGAAGCTCAGCTTCAGAGCTAACTGAACGATGCGCGGGTTGCCGTAGGTGTTGGTAATTTGTCCAAACGCCGGATCGGTGAAACTCGAGTCGGGATCCTGGAACAATGGATGATTGAAGATGTTGAAGAACTCGGCACGAAACTGCAGGTTAGCACTATCCCTGATCTTGTGGATCGGAAAATTCTTGAAGAGCGAAAAATCGAAGTTGAGTTCGCTGGGGCCACGGAGAATTCCGACGCCGGCGTTTCCAAAACCGGTGGCAACTCCATCATCGCCCACGACAGCAGGAGCCATGAAACAGCTCTTGTTTATGTAGTCGCCCAGCTTGGAGGTAATGGAACCACTGTTTACGTATTGTCCGGGGCTGCAAGTTCCAGAGACGGAAGCCCGATCCGTGGTTATGCCATAGACATTCGTGGAGTTAGTGTCGCCTACGGTGAGATAGTGACCGGTTTGGAATGTTGTGACACCCTGGACAGACCAGCCTCCTAGCGCCGCCTGAGCGAAAGCATTGTTTGTTGGAAGCTTTGGCAGCTGGTAGGAATAATTGATCACCAACCGCTGGGGACGGACGAAGTTGTCTGGCCCGTATCCAGCGGCGAGATCGTTCTGATTTCCGAGGACAGACCCGCCGTTGGGCCCCGTCGTCGTAGCGTACGCGGTGGAGAGATCCTTAGCCCAGGTGTAGGAGACTTGGGCCTGCAGACCGTGACTGAAGCGCTTGTTCAAGCTAACCAGAAGAGCGTTATACCAGGACGCACCGGCGGACTCGATCTGCGACATCAGAGAGCTTGAAAAGCCGATGTAAGGTACCCGCGACTGGATATTTGCAAATGTATTCGTGGTCTGGCCATTGATTGGATCCGCTGCACTGGCGAGTGAGGCCTGGTTAACCGACCGCTCTTCAATGAGGTGGAGACCGCGCGCTCCCGAATAGCCAACTTCCAAAACCAACGAGGGAGTAATCTGCGTCTGGGTGCCGAAGCTGTATTCCTGAACCATCGGCGGACGATAATTGGGCTCGAAGAAGGTGATGGAATTTATGGTGTTGGGCGAATACGGAACGAAAGTTGGGAAAGCCGGATTGTCCAAGGGCAGCGGTTGCTGCTCGGTGAAGGTTGTGTTGGGGAGGAACTCGCGAATCTGACCGTAGGGTGGCGCGGATATTAGCTGCAGGAACGGCTGACCTGTGGAGCGGGAGTGATAGACGCCGTAACCAGCGCGAATGACAACACGGTCATGCGTCCAGGGCATTTGATAAGCAAGACCGAGACGGGGATTCCAGGTGTTCTGGCCGATTCCGTTCAAGCCGAAATCGTTATCGAGTTGTTTAACTCCTGCCGGGATAGTGCCCACATAATTATTCGGAACCGTTGTACCCGCCAGGGAACCTGTGAGAGGCGGATTGGTGTCCGCCAAAGATGGATCGAAACCAGCATTCCGGCCTTGGGCATCGCCGAAGTCGCCAATGCGATCGTAGCGCAAGCCAAGGTTCAGGGTGAGGCGCTTAGTGACTTTGAAGTCGTCTTGCGCATAACTCCAGACTTCCCAATCGCGATAGGCGCGATCAAAGAGGCCGAGCAGGTCGATGGAACCGAAGACGTTGCTTACGCCGCTGCCATTTTGTGCGCCGGATTGCCCAAGCATGAAATCGGCCCAGCTAAGGAAGAGCTCACCGGCGAGATAGTGAAAGCCAACCTGGTTGTTTTGCTCACGCTGAAGGCCAGCGCCGAAACGGAAGTTGTGTTTCCCGTGAGTCCAAGAGACGGAATCCTGGAAGGTATAGGTGTTTTCCGCGATTTGAACGTTCTGGCCATTGCCGCCGAGGGAGAGCCCGGTCGGACCGGCTGCATCAATAGCGACTGCGGGAATGTCGTTGTCTTGCGGGACCACAGTAACGCCAACCTGTGACCAAGTGAAGCCCGGGATGGCCTGCGCAAAGGTGGCGAAAATGCGGTGATAAGCCACTTCGGCTTCGTTCAAGAGTGTTGGCGTGAAGATGTAAGTATGGGTGAGTGAAAAGTTGCGGAAGTCCTGTGTGAGGTTAACCGGAGCTCCTGGAGGCGAGCCGCCGCCAGTCAGGTTGGTTTCTGGCAAGGTGTAGGTGATTCCGCTATTTGCGAAAAAGAACCGGCCGGTGAGTTTGCTCTTGGAGGACATTTCGTAATCAGCGTTGGTCATGAACTGGTCTTCGGTGAAGGGGCAGGCCTCGCTGAAAACGATAGAACCTTGCGAATCGAAGGGAAGGCTAGGATTGATGGTTTGAGGCGTTGGGATGAGGTAATTACCGTTGGGAAGTTTGGTATTCAGGAGAGCGAGGGCGACAGGATTGATGTTGGAACCGTCGGCGGCAATCGCAGTGCCGCCCAGGGCACCCGACTGACCGGCGAAGAGGGCGCCGAGAGCCGCTTGCGAACGGTCATTGGTGAGCGGTGCTTCCTTCGAGCTGGAGGAGCAGTTGACATCAAGGCCGTTGCGCTGGCGCGTGCCTTGATAGGAGGTAAAGAACTGGAGTTTATCCTTCTTGATGGGACCACCGAAATCGCCGCCGAACTGGTTCTGTTTGAGCTCCGCACGAGGGGCTCCGACGGAGTTGAGGAAGAAAGTGTTGGCATTCATGGCATCGTTACGGAAGTACTCCCAGGCTGCGCCATGATATGCGTTGGTACCGCCCTTGGTGACGACGTCGACGTTGGCGCCGGCGTTCCGGCCATACGAGGCATCGTATTGCCCGGTCTGGACTTTAAATTCTTGAATAGTGTCCGGGTTGGGAATGGCGACGCCGGCGCTGAAGTATCCGCTTTGCTGGATGTCGTTGACGCCGACTCCATTCATCTGGAAATTGTTGTCGGAGGCCCAGTTGCCAGCGGATACGGTGGGATCCTGGTTGTTACCGCCGCCGCCGCGGCCCAATTCGCCGGCATTAGAGACTTCCGCCGACACGCCTGGGTTGAGAGCAATGATCTGGGTAAAGTTGCGCATGGCGAGAGGAAGCGATTCGACCTGTTCGCTGGAGGTGACGCGGCCGAGCGAACTGGTTTCCGTTTGGAGTTGTGCTACTTGCGCTTCGACGACCACTGTCTCAGCAATCTGGCCGACCTCGAGCCGGAGGGTGAGAGCGTTGGTTTCCGTGACGGTAATCTTGATGTGCGCGACGCTAACGGAGCGAAAGCCGGTTTGACTGACTTCGACGTGATACGTGCCAGGCAAGAGCAAGGGAACGACAAAGTAACCGGTGGGTGTGGTGGTGACCGTCCGCACTTCGCCAGAAGCTTCGCTGGTAACTTTCACTTGTGCGCCGCCGACGCTGGAGCCGGATTGATCCGTCACGGTGCCGGAGAGAGCGCCAGTGCCCGCGGTTTGCGCGGCGGAGATTGCGGGCATGGCGAGAAGGAATAATGCAACAAGCGTTGCGCAGAGGAACAAAGCGCAACAGCGTGAAGCGCGATTTTCTTGCATGTCGATCGAAGAGATTAGTGTTTCTTTTGCGGCCATGCTTCAGTCCTCCACTCGATTGCTGATTAGAACGACTATCCCCGACTGATGCCGCCACCCGCCAGTGCGCGGCTTTCGCAACATATGTTGCTGTCCGATTGCAGAGAGGCTAATCGCATAGAGCGCTGGTGTCAAGGGGATGGTTTTCGATAGAGCGCATCGGTTTTTTGGCGCGTCCCTGGCTAGTAACATTTGTTGCGCAGGTAATGATTGTTGAACGTGCACAGGCTTTCCTCGGAGCTAATCGTCCTGGTGCCGGGGAACGTCGAAGATGGTTTGCGGGAGTTCGGCCGCTTGTTCGGCTTGCACGCGCTTGATGGCGGCGAAAGTGCGGAGGAGTTGATTGGTAATGTAGGCGAGAACGGCGGCACGGCGAGTGGAGATGCGATTCTGTGCCTGGAGAATGATGAGGTTGGCGAGGAAGTCGTAGATGCCATCGAGGCGGTCGAGCTCTTTGGGGTCTTTGATGAGTTCGGCAGTGAGGTCGGCAGGCTGCATATTTTCGGGAAGAGCATTTATGAGATGGCTTCTAGTCTACTGAGTCATAAATAGATTGCATAAAGCAGGGAAAGAGGTTATCGTGGATCATGTCGAAACCACGAGGGCGTCCTAAGCAGCGAGAACTCGTTGTCAGCCCAGAACAGAAGATAGCTTTGCGGCAACTGCTGCAGCAACCGCGGAGTTCGCGATCGCTGGCCTTTCGCGCTCGCATCGTTCTGGAGTGTGCCAGCGGGGAGAGCAACGCCGCGGTGGCCGCCAAGCTGCGCACCACCGGTTTCACTGTGGGAATGTGGCGGAATCGTTTTATCAGCGAGGGGATGGTTGGTTTGGGTGACGAGATGCGGCCAGGAGCGCCACGGCAGATCGGCGATGACCGTGTCGAGCGGGCCGTACGCCTGACCCTGGAAGAGGCTCCCAAGGGAGCAACGCATTGGAGCAGTCGCGGGTTGGCAGCGAGGACGGGCTTGAGTCAATCCACCGTGAGTCGCATCTGGCGAGCCTTCGGGTTGCGTCCTCATCGCAGCGAAACGTTTCAGTTATCCAATGATCCGCTGTTGGTCGACAAGGTGCGAGATATCGTCGGCTTGTACCTGAATCCACCGCATCATGCGCTGGTGCTGTGCGTGGATGAGAAGAGTCAGATTCAGGCGCTGAGCCGCAGTCAGCCGATTCTCCCGATGCTGCCCGGCCAGGTGGAGCGTCGAACTCACGATTACAAGCGCCATGGGACCACTAGCCTATTCGCGGCCTTGGACATTGCCACGGGATCGGTGATCGGCAAGTGCTGGCCACGCCATCGGGCCATTGAGTTCCGCAAATTCTTGAATCAGATCGATCGTGCCGTTCCTGCCGATCTTACCGTCCATCTGGTGTTGGACAATTATGCCACCCACAAGACCAGGGAAATTCGGGCGTGGTTCCTGCGGCATCCTCGCTACCATCTGCACTTCACTCCCACGCACAGTTCCTGGCTGAACCAAGTGGAGCGCTGGTTCGCCTTACTGTCACAACGCCAGATCAAACGAGGTTCGCACTACAGCGTGCGTGAACTGGAATCTGCCATCTTGGAATTCATCGAGGTGCACAACGAGCAGCCCAAACCCTTTGTGTGGACCAAGAGTGCCGATGCGATTCTTAACAGCATTGGACGGTTTGCTTCCCGTACTTTGGCTGCACATGGCACAAACAATATGCAAGAAATCAGTGACTCAGGAGACTAGTGAGTAGAGAAGCTGGAAACAACGGACTTAGCTGTGTGGGAGGAATTGGGGCGAAGCTTGAAGAGAAGGAATTTTACACAGAGGGCACAAAGAACACAGTGCCAGAGAGGAAAGGACCCGCTGGCGTCGGTCCTACGGATGGGCTTGACGATACGCCAGCGAGCCGGGGAGTTAGATTTGGGCCATGCCGCCGTCTACGAAGAGTTCGATGCCGGTGATGAAGCTGGCGTCGTCGGAGGCTAGGAAGGAGACAGCTTTGGCGATTTCGTCGGAGGTGCCCATGCGGCCCATGGGAACGCCGCTGATGAGTCCGGCTTTGAGCTGGGCTGTATCGCCGACGGCCTGTCCAAGACGATCGATGGCCGGGGTTTCGATGGGGCCGGGACTGACGACGTTGACGCGGATTTTGCGGTCTTTGAGATCGACGGTCCAACTGCGGGCGAAGGACCGGAGAGCGGCTTTGGTGGCGCTGTAGACGCTGAAAGCCGGCATGCCTTTGATGGAGACGATGGAGGCATTGAGAATGACCGAGGCACCGTCGACGAGAAGAGGGAGAGCTTTTTGTACAGTGAAAAGAGCGCCTTTCACGTTTACGTCGAAAGTCTTGTCGTAGTGAGCTTCGGTGATCGAGCCGAGAGGCGCGAATTCGCCGAGGCCAGCGTTGGCGAAGAGAATGCCGATGCGGCCTTTTTGTTGTTTCACCGTGGCGTAGAGGCGATCGAGATCGGCGAGATTTGCGACGTCGCCTTGGACGGCGGTGACGTTTTTGCCGATTAGTTTTACGGCGGTGTCTAGTTCGGATTGGCGGCGGCCGGTGATGAAGACGTAGGCGCCTTCGGCGGCTAGGCGTTGGGCGGTGGCTAGGCCTATGCCGCTGTTGCCGCCGGTGATTACGGCTATTTTGCCTTCGTGCTTGGACATAAATTATTCTCCTGTGGACAGAATGTGTTTGCCATTGTTGTTGTTTGACGAGAGTCAAAAACGCGGGTCTAAAGACCCGCACCTACAGAGGCAAGGGCGGGGCAAGCCCCGCCCTACAATTGCATTCGCCGCGATTTCGAGGTGCTCGCGCGGGAACTTTGTTTTGCGGTGGTTATTGAGTGCCGCCGGAGATGACGAGGGTTTCACCGGTTAGCCACGAAGAGTCGTTGGAAGCGAGGAAAACGGCGGCTGGGGCAATGTCACTTGGCTGGCCGACGCGACCGAGAGGGGCTTTCGCCTCGAAGTCTTTCTGGAAGTCGCTACCCTCGAATCCCGCACCTTGAACGCCTTCGGTGATGACGAGGCCGGGATTGATGGAGTTCACACGGATTTTGCGAGGGCCGAGTTCCTTGGCGAGGGATTTGGTAACGGCGTCGACGGCACCTTTCGTGGCGCTGTAGACAGAGGTGTTGGCGGGCGCGATCGTGCTGACAACGGAGCTGATGTTGATGATGTTGCCGCCGGCGGGGCCGAATTGCTTTATTGCTGCTTGGGAAGTGAGGATGAGGCCGAGGACGTTGAGATTAAATTGTTTGTGGAAGGAATCTTCGGTGACGGCTTCGATGGGGGCGAAATCGTAGATGCCGGCGTTGTTGACGAGGATATCGAGGCGACCGAAGGATTTCTTGGTTTCGGCGAAGAGGCGATTGATGTCGGCTTGTTTGGAGACATCGCCCTGAACGGCGACCGCTTTGCCCCCTTTGCTGGTGATTTCGGCTACGACTTTGTCCGCACCGGACTTGCTGGAGGAATAATTAACGATTACGGAGGCGCCTTCGGCGGCTAGCGCCTTGGCGATACCTGCGCCGATGCCTTTGGAGGCGCCGGTTACGACTGCGACCTGATCTTTGAGTTTGCCCACGTGCTTGCTCTCCTGTTCATTCTATTTATGTACCGTTGGGTACGCAAATATCTGTTTCCGGCGGCGGTGTCAATGACTTTCTTACCGCTCGATACGAAACAGTGTGATAAGATGCTGAGGTATGAAAAAAGATACAAAAAAGAAAAGGCGGGGTAACTCGCGTGTTTCGCGGCGCTTAGGGGTGACGCGGCGAGGGGCGCATCTGGGACGGCCGCGGGCTTTCGATCCGGATACGGCTCTGGAGGCGGCGCTGCGTGTGTTTTGGACGAAGGGGTACGAAGGGACAGCGCTTTCGGACTTGACGGCGGCGATGGGGATTAACCGGCCGAGCATTTATGCGACGTTTGGGAATAAGGAAGCGTTATTTCGTAAGGCGCTGGACCGGTATAACGGGAAGATGACGGGCTTTACGGCTGAGGCGCTGAAGTTGCCGACGGCGCGAGCTGTGGCGCGGGCGTTGCTGGTGGGGACAGCGGACTTGCTTTCGTGCCCGGGGAATCCGAAGGGATGTTTGATGGTGCAGGGAGCGCTGGCTTGCGGGGACGAGGCGGATCCGATACGGAAAGAGCTAATTGCGCGACGGGCGACGGGAGAGGCGGCGCTGCGGGAGCGATTTACACGGGCTAAGGCGGAGGGGGATTTGCCGGCGGAGACGGATGCTGCCGATTTGGCGCGGTATGTTATGGCGGTGATGCATGGGATGTCGGTGCAGTCGGCGGGAGGGGCTTCGCGTGAGGAGTTGCAGGGAGTGATTGATTTTTCTTTGCGGGGGTGGCCCGGGTAAGGGGATCAGGGGAGTGACACTGGGGAAAAGTTTGGGATGGCTTTGTTAGCGGAGAGGAAATTGTTGGGAAGATTTTGGGGCATGCTTGCGATGCGGCGCAGAGGCGCACAGCCAGGATTGGCTGTGCCACATTACTTGACTGGACCTGCCTGCCAGTATTGGTTGAAGCCGATATAGTCTGAGGGCAGGTTGGCCAGGATTGTGCGGCGCAGTTCGAGGATGTCTACGCTGCCAAGGTTTTTGTAGAGAACTTTTCCATTTGGATCGAGAAGGACTGTGTAGGGAACGGCGGATTCCCATGCTGGATCAAACGCCGTCTGGAGCGCGGCGGTATCGTTCGAGGCGAAGAGGAGATTGCGGCTGGTGGCGCGCTTCTTTTCGAGCATTTTCAGGACGCCGTTTTTTTCGTCGGGCATGTTGGCGGAGACCGTGACCAAATCGAGATCGCGAACTTTGTACATCAGGTAGGTGTCCTCCAAATCGGAGAACTCATCGATGCAGGAACCGCACCAGGTGGCCCAGAAACTGATGAGTAGCATGTGTTTCGCGGGATTGGTACGAAGGGTCTTCAGGTCCGAGGCGGTAGCCATTTCCAGCTTTATTGGTTGCTCATCGATTTTTCGGAGAGCTTCGAGGCGAGAGGCTTCCTTTTCTTGCCACTTGGTGGAGCAGCCGAATACGCCCGTTTTTTTCACGGGCACTTCGCGGTTGGCGAGGAGCGCGTCGATCGCATTGCGGGCGTCCTGTGTGTTCACGAGTTCCTGGCGATAGCTATTGTCCATTCGGCCTTGGTAGCGGAGCTTTCGATCCTTGTCGAAGATGAAGACGTGAGGCGTGGCCTGCGGACCGTAGGCGCGGGCGACTGATTGTGTTTCGCCGTCGTAAAGATAGGGATAGTGGAGATTTTTGTAGGCAAGACGGATTTTCATTTCTTCAAGGCTGTCGCTGATGTCGGAAGAGTCTAGTTCGTCAATGCGAATGGCTTTGGGGTTGTTGGGTTGAATGGCAACGACAGCGACGCCGCGGTCACGATAATCGGATTCCAGTTGCTGGATGCGCTGCTCGTACATTTGGGCGATGGGACAGTGATTGCAAGTGAAGACAACAACCAGGACGGGGCTGGATGCGTAGTCGGCGAGGCTGTGGATTTTTCCATCGACACCGGGCAAAGAGAAGTCGGGGGCGGATGAGCCTAACGGCAAAATTGGATGAGAAGTCTGCGCAGAGGCTGTGAAGGCCAGAAGCAATAAAAAAATCGTTCGCCACATTTGGTTTAAACCTCTTTTATGCACTCGCGAAAAACTTTTTTGCATTACCGCCAGGACGAGCTTGCTACGGCGTTCTTGGAGCGCTGTATAACGAGCTAATTCCTAGGCCATCGCTGTGACCGCTGGCGGATGGATTGGGAAGCGGGCGCGGTGTCACATCCGCGTCAACAAGGCCCATGGACCATTTGATGGCTTCGACAAACATTTTCTGCATTCGAGGATCGTCCCAATTCTGTTCGACGTGGCCCAGCGTCGAGTAATAGACGCGGCCCTTGCCGTACATCTTGGCCCAGGTTACGGCAAAATCGAGATCCTTACGGTGAACGCGCGGATTGTTGAGGTCGAGTTTGCTGGCGTCGAGCCGCATCAAGACGCGGACTTTGTCTCGCGAAAAATTTTTGATTTGGTAGATTTCGTCTTTCAGGACGAAGGACTTGGGCCATTGCTGCATGCCGGGGAAGTTAGGATCTTCGACGATGATGGGCGCGTCAAAAGTGAACCAGGGATGCTCGTCGAAGTATCCGCCGATCATTTCGCCGTATTCGGGCCAGCTCGTAAAGGTGATCGTGGCACTGTGGACGCCGATGAATCCTTTTCCATCGTCATGAACAAAGGAAAGGAGCGCGGCTTTTTGTTCATCGTTCATTTCGAGGTCGCCGCCGGTGTAGAAAAGGACGGCGTCAAAATCGTTTAGATTTTTGGCGTTGAACTCGAGTTTTTTCTTGGTCAGCGATTCGGTGTCCGTGCGGATCGTCGTAGTCCACAAGCCAGATTCCCGGCCCAGGCGCTCGATGGTGGCCATGGCGTGGGAGACGGCTTCGTGCCTGTAGCCTTTTTCCTCGCCGATGATCAAAAGATGCTTCGTTGGCGTGGAGACGGTCTGCGCCATGCAGCGGCTACTGAATGCTACAAGGAGAACGAGCGATACAATTCGAAGCGGCTTCAATTTATGGTCCTCCACTTTTTCCAACGCAGCGAAAACTATTTCTGGTTCCCGAGCCAGAGTATCGCGTTTGCGAAAAGCATGTTCTGTGTTGGGTCGGAATAAATCTTCTCCCCGTGTGCGCCATGGCCCATATTCATATAAATCATTCGGTACTTCGAGTTCGTCCAGACCACGGGAAGATCGCCGTCCGTGATGATGTCCTTGACGCCGATGGGATAGTTGGAGGGATCGAGCGTGACGAGAACGTGGACATTTTTGTTGAGGCGAGGACTGGGTTTCCAGAGATACCATTCGTTGGCTGGTGCGTCGTAGGTTGCGGGGAGCTGCCGGGTCACCGGATGTGTGCGGTCGTCCACAATCAACTTCGCGGGGAGCGGCGGCCAGTTATTGGAGTAAAAGACGGCTCCGCCCATAAAATCGACAAACCAGGGCCACTTTGTCGTTTCATCGTTGTAGCCGGCGACGTGGAAACCTATCCAGCCCCCGCCGTTTTCCATGTACTTCTCGAACGCTGCTCTCTGCTGCGGAGTTTGCGGGAAATTGTTCAGCCACAGAATCAGCCGGTAGGGCTTTAAATCGGTTTCATTGAGCTTGGTCCAATCCGTCGTGGAGTCAAATGTGAAGTTGTTTTTTGCCGCCAGCGCTCGATAGAAAGCGAGGGCGTCGTTGGCAGTATGGACATGATCGGGCTCAACATCCGTCGAATAGAAAGCGCGCACCTTGAAAGCAGGTTCTTGTGCGACGGCCACGAAGTTCCAAAAGAAGAGCAAGAGCGCGGCTGCCAAGACCGTTCGAAATCCGGCGACCAAATGGATTTTGCGGGGAGTGCGTCCAGAGACGGTGGCTCGCTTCATTTGTCGCGATTCTCCTGCTGGCTGGCGGCCCAAAAAATTGAGTTCCTAAAGATTTTAGTAAATGCGGGATTTTCGAAGTGTTCCGGACGGTGTCCCATGAAGATATAGATGTTCCTGGCTTTGTAGTGTTCGTTGGTCCAGATCACGGGATGGTCGCCCATCTTTAGATCGGTGCCCGGCGTGTAGGTTTTCTCGTCGACGCTGGCCAGTACATGCACGTTGGGGCGCGGCGAAGTATCGTAGGTGTACCATTCTTCGTTCTCGATCACGAAGGGAGATGCGATGCCTTTCATCGCGGGATGATTCTTGTCTTCGACCGTGACCGTTCCAGTGACAAACGTAGCGATGTAATTCTTGAAGCGAATTCCTCCCATGAACTGTTGAAACCACGGCCAGATCTGATAGCCATCGAACTCTCCCAACAGGGTGGCGTGGTGAAATCCGATCCAGCCGCCTTTGCCTTGTTCGATGTATTTGATGAAGGCGGCTTTGGCGGTGTCCGTCCACATATAGGGCGGGTAATTCAACTGAATGAATAAATTGTATTTTGCGAGGAATGCGTCGTCTATTTTTTGGGTGTCTTCGATGTAGTCGACCGTGAAATTGTTTTCGCTCGCCAATTTCGCGAGCCAAGGCTTGGCGGCGTCCACAAAGGGCTTATGAATACCGCCGTGCTCGGCCAGGGCGATCACGCGGAAGCTTGGGGATTTGGTTTGCGCTGCGAGAATGCCATTCATAAAACATGCCGCAAGAACGAGCAGCAGGGCGCGCGTCACAAAATGATCGAGCGAGATTCGCACTGGGGTGAACATATTAATGGACGTGCACAGCTCCTTCCTGCGCTTTTATTTCTTGTGCGGGCATTGCGGCGTCAAACCTCAAGTTGAAGAATCCCACCATCATTTCATCCCAACTTTGTTGTCCCCATATCACGCTTTTGGTTGGGTCTGGGTTTTCGGGATTGTTCGGCGAATTATCGAAATGGGCGGTGCATTCGATTTTCGTGCCTTGCGGAAGAGCGATGGGTTCCGCGAGGTTGTACCACAACTGCCAATGCCAGTTGAACGCCGGCACGCTCAAGATGGTTTCTTTCCTGCCATCGGGGAATACCAATCTATATTCGAATGCTTTCCCGCGCGAGTGCATGTGGGGATGCAGGGACACAAGCGTGACGTCCTTGTGCACTTCAAAGGTGGCATCCACTTTGTAATCGGGAGCGCCGGGCGGAATCTTGAAGGTTCCGTTGGAAGCCGAGAGAGTCAACACACGGTCTTTCGGAGGAGTCTTCGAGAAAACCAGGCCGAGTTTGGTCTGGTCCGTGGTGGGTGTTCCGTTCGGCGTGTAATGAACTTCAAAAACGATATCAGAGCCGGCTTTGATGAGCTTGCCCTCGCCGGGATGGAGAATTTCGGCGGGCTGTCCCGGAGCATAACCGACGAGAAAATCGCTGGGCAGCGCACTGGTGTCCGTCTTTTCGTCCACTTTTGCGGGCGGAGCGACAAAGAAGACGCCTTTCTTTTGGTCCTTGAAGTAATTCGATCCGGGTTCGCGGAGGTAAGCGATGATGTGGTGAACAACTGCGCGATCCGTTGGCCGGACCTCGAGCATCTGAACCCATTTGTCTTCGGTGAAGCCGGTGGGCACGATTACGTATTGGTAGTCGATCACTCCCGAAGCGGGCACAGGGAAAGGCTTTGGCAGCTGAAATACGACGTCTGGCGCGGGTATACCCCAGCCCTCGACAAAGTCCTTCATTGGAGGCGGCATGTCTTGCTCGGCTCCTTTTTGCGCGCCTGCGTTCACCCAGTTGACCAAGGTTCGGATTTCAGCGGCGGACAATGAGCGTTCGTTGGCAAAATGGCCGTACTGAGGATCGGCATACCACGGCGGCATGATCTTTTGTGTTACGACCATTTTGATCGTGGTCGCCCACGGCTTCGTTTGCTCGTAGGTGAGCATGGAAAAGGGTGCAGCTTCGCCGGGGCGATGGCAGGTCTGGCAATGCTGCTGCAGAATCGGCGCTACGTCTTTGGTAAACGTCGGCGGAGCATTGCCCGGCTCCTGCCCGAGGGCGGATGCCACGCAGCACAGCATGACCGCAAACAGAATAGAGAGAAATTTCATGGATTTTGCAACCTCGCGATTTGGACTTGCCAAGCAAGAACGGGACAGAAAAGCAAAATTTTGGCGCGTGCGCTGGATTATTTCCATTTGTCCTCGCCTTCGACGATGGTGATGTAGCGATTGATGGGGAGATCGGTGAAACGCTGGACCAGACCGCTGGGCTGCGGCCATTTGATTTCGAGAGAGTCGAGTTTTTCGCGTTTGGCGAGACCAAGAACGACGCGGGGGTCGTGAGAAGAGAGATAGCTTCCGCCGCCTACTTTGAACCGCGTTTGCTTCAAATCGCCGGCTTGATAGGAAATGCGCGCGCCGATGGCGTCAGGGTTGGATTTTTTCCCTTTGAGATTCAGGCCGAGCCAATGATTTTGTGTTCCGGCGTTATTGCGGAGGAGAATGGGCGCGCCGTTGTTAATGGCGACGAGCACGTCCATGGAGCCATTGTTATCAAAATCACCTAACGCCATGCCGCGCGCTGCGAGCGGTTGAGAAAAGATCGGTCCGCTTTCGCTGCTCACGTTTTTCAGGCCATTGCCGGTGTTGTGGAAGAGCAACATCGGTTCAAGGTACTTTACGTTGTCCACGCGTCCGTCAATCTTATCATCCGGATGTCCATTGCAGAGAAGCAGATCCAGCAGTCCGTCATTGTCGTAATCGAAGAATTTTAGGCCCCAGCCGCTCATCAGCTTTGTGGCACTTCCGATGCCGGTGGAGATAGCCATATCGCGGAAGCTTTCGTCTTTATTATTGTGGTAGAGCGAAAACATTTCCTGGTCAACATTGGCAACGAAGAGATCAATCCAGCCATCCTGATCGTAGTCGGCGGCATCGACGCCCATTCCCGAACGCGCCCTGCCGTAAGAACTGAAACCGACGCCCGACAGCAAACCGATTTCTTCGAATTTTCCTTTGCCGCGATTGGCAAAAAGAAAATTTGCGACGGTATCATTCGCAACGAATAAATCCATGTAGCCGTCGTTGTTTATGTCCGCAGCTACCACTCCCCACGCTTTCGCGAGTGAGGCCGCGATTCCCGATTCCTTGCTGACATCCGTGAACGTTCCGTCGCCATTATTGTGGAAGAGCCAGCACGGCATTGGCTTGTAGACACGGGGTATGCAGTACCAGCGCTCGCCGGTTTTCAGATTCCCGCAAAATTGATTTTTGGATTTATCGAAATCGACGAAGCGACAAACGAACAAATCCAAGCGTCCGTCATTGTCATAGTCAAACCAAACCGCGCTAGTTCCCCAGCCTGATGTAGTGAGGCCGGCTTTCTCCGTGACATCGGTGAAAGTTCCGTCGCCGTTGTTGTGATAGAGAATGCCGCGGGAATACTGCGATACGTAGAGATCGGCAAAACCATCGCCATCATAATCTCCCACGGCTACTCCCATGCCATAGGCGTTTCCGGGAACGCCAGCTTTTTTCGTGACGTCGGTAAATGTGCCGTCGCGATTGTTGCGGTAGAGGGCGTTGGATAGTGGGGGATTTGGATTGTAGAAATCGCAGGAGCCGCTGTTGACCAGATAAATGTCCATCCAGCCGTCGTTGTCGTAGTCAAAGAAGGCGCAGCCGGCACCTGTAGTTTCTGGGAGAAACATTTGCGGAGAGCGACCGCTGGTGTGGACCCAGGAAATTTTGCTAGCAGAGGCAGGGATCGTTTCGAACGAAGGCAGGGCATTTTCTGCAGCTGATCCCGTCTGCGGGAGGCCAAATGTACACGCGGCACCAGGCAGGCTGCATAGTCCAACTGATCCCAACATACGGAGAAACTGACGCCTCTCCAGTCCTCTCCTCCAGCTGTCGTGATGTTCAGACATTCACGAAGTCCCCGCTCAAAATATTCTGGCTTCCGCACCCGAAAGGATGGAGATCATTGTATAACCACTCAGGGAAATGCTGGCCAAAATAGAGGCCCCAGATCACAGTTTTAGCGGTTGCCGGGAAGCTTCCGTGCAACTATGGAGAGGCATGCGGAATGCATCGAAAAACGGTCAGTTAGATGGTCCTGGTGGAGTCGTGTTTCTGATGGTTGTGGCATGGGGATGCCTGATTGCGCTGAGCCTCGGTGCGTCGAGCACATTAGCGCAGCAAACCGTCCAGTTCAGCAATGTAACCCGCTCGGCAGGGATTCATTTTAGCCACTTCAAGGGGAACGAGGGGATCGCCATCAACCTCGAAGAATTTGGCCCGGGCGTTTGTGTAGCGGACTTTGATGGAGACGGTTGGCAGGACATCTATTTTGTGAACGGTAGGGATCTATATGGCCGCGGCATCAAGGTGCAAAATGCGCTATACCACAACAATGGGGATGGCACGTTTACGGATGTAACGGACAAAGCGGGCGTGCCTGGCACGGGCTACGGATTGGGCTGCGTGTGGGGGGATTACGACAACGACGGCCACCCGGATCTTTTTGTGACGCAGTACGGCCGCAATGTGCTGTATCACAACAACGGAGATGGCACGTTTACCGATGTAACCGACAAAGCCGGGGTTGCAGGGATGGAGTTCGGGACTTACTTTCACTCAGGCGCCACATTCCTCGATTACGATCGCGACGGCAAACTCGATCTCTACGTTGGCGGCTATGTGGCATTCGGGCCGGGCGCGCGGCGCTACTGCAACCTCGGCGGGGTGACCAGCAGCTGCCCCCCGAGCGCTTACCAGGGCAGCGCCAACATTCTCTATCACAATAATGGCGACGGGACATTTACGAATGTGACCAAGAAAGCGGGGATCTATCAGCCGAATGGCAAAAACCTTTCAGTAGGCGCTGCTGACTATGATAACGACGGCTGGCCGGACATTTTCGTGGCGAATGATGGATTGAGTGCATACCTCTATCACAACGAACGCAACGGGACGTTCAAAGAAGAGGGCGCACTTGCGGGCATGGCCTTTACGAATATGGGACGGACAATGGCGGCGATGTGCATTTCGCTGGGCGATTACGATAACGATGGCTGGCTGGATCTTTATATTTCCGATTTTCAGGGGAGCTCGGATCACCTTTGGAAGAATGACGGTCAAGGATCGTTTGACGAGGTCAGCGATCACGCCGGAATCACGCAACCCACACGCGCGGTTCTCAGCTTTGGCGGCGGTTTTTTCGATTACGACAATGATGGCTGGCTCGATTTGTTCATCGCGAATGGCCATGTTTACCCGGAAGTCGAACAGGCCACTCCGGGGACTCAATACAAACAGATCAATACGCTGTTCCACAACGACGGCCACGGGAAATTCATTGATGTAACGAAGACTTCCGGAGATGGGTTTAGCACGCCGTATGTCGGGCGCGGAGTGGCGTTTGCGGACTTTGACAATGATGGGTTCCTGGACGTGGTGGTCGGCAACAACGGAGATCCACCGCTTCTGATGCACAACAACGGTGGGAATGGCGGCCACTTTGTTTCGTTCAAGCTGGTGGGAACGAAGAGCAATCGCGACGCGATGGGCGCAAGGCTCAAACTGACGGCCGGGGGCATGACACAAATTCGCGAAATCGCGGGTGGAGGGAGTTACTTGTCCCAGAGTGATCTGCGCGCGCACTTCGGACTTGGTTCGGCAGAAAAGATTGACAAGTTGGAGATCACTTGGCCGAGCGGCGCGAAGCAGACCTTTAAAGATTTACGTGCGGATCAATTTTATAGCATTCAAGAAGGAAAGGATGAGCTTGGTTTCCAGCCCTTCGTGAAACCTAAGAAGTAAGCGACCGCTTGAAGACGGGCTATTGTGGTTGCTGCTGCGGTTGTTGTTGCGGTTCTTGGCCAGGCTGTTCTTTTTGGGCCTTTTCGGAGGTCTGCTGGAATAAGGCGAGTTCGCGCTCCGCATCTTCTTTGCGCCCGACCTTGCGGTAGGCAATGGTCAGTTGGTAGTGGCCCGTGGGATTTGCCGGCCGCAGTTTGACTCCGATTTCCAAAGGCGGGATAGCTTCCATATAGCGGCCCGCAGCGTTCAGCGAAAAACCGAGCCCGAGAAAAGCGTCTGCAAAACCTGCATCCAACTTTGAAGCCCGGGAGAAATGTTCGATGGCATCGTCCCACTGCTGGGCTTGGCGAGAAAGTTCGCCCAGGATGTACTCAGCTCCCGCGTTATTCGGATCGATCTTCAGTTCCGCCTGAAACTCGCTTCGTGCAGATTCGACTGTCGCCGGCGTTGGTGGCCTGGAGAGAATAATACGGCCTATACGATAGTGGACTCCGGGCAGACCGGGCTGCTGCTTCAGGATCACGTTATATTCCGCCGCAGCTTCGTCCCATTTTCCCTGGGACTCGAGAGCTTCCGCGTTCAGTTCGTGGGCCTGAATGGAAAGAGGGGCGGTACCGGCGAGCTGCAGCGCGGCGCGCGTGGAAAGATCGGAGTAGGCGTGCGTGGTGACGTAGAGAACATCGGGATCAGAGGGAAAATCGCGGTTTAGCCAGAGCAGGGCGTTCACGGCAGCTTCTGGCTGGTTCAAGGCGAGGCCGCAGCGAACCGTCGCGAGGCCGGCCCTCAGTTTCAACTGCTTATCCGGAGTCAGAGGGGCGGACTTCTTCAGCATTGGCAGCGCTTCGCGGCAGTGGCCTGCTTCGGCCAGGCTGATCCCCTTTTGCGTGGCGGATGAGGTGTCCACGGGGGCGGTCTTTGGGGCTGACTGCGCTGCAACGAGCCCCGTTAGGGTGCCGCAGGCAAGAGTGAGAACCAGGAATCTGGGAAAGAGGCTTGGCATAAAAAAATGAGGCAGGCGGGGGTGAGCGCCTGCCTCATTATACGTGCTTTGCTGTTAGAAAAAGAGCTTCAACGCAAACTGAATGTTTCTCGCAGGTTGCGAAGCCTGAATGACTCCAGTGGTGGATACGTTCACCGTCGTATTGGGTACGGCAAGGTTGACGCGGTTAAACGCATTCAGGAAGTCAGAGCGGAATTGCATCCTGATCCGTTCTGTGATTTGGAAGTTCTTTTGTAAGCTGATATCCCAATTGTAGAATCCGGGGCCGCGCAGACCACCGAGTTGCGGTGCGCAAGTTCCGAAAGTGGTCGTCGGGTCGGAATAATTGTTGGGATCAAACCAGAGATATCCGCCACCGGTTCCCGCAGGAGCCGGGCTCCGACCGAGGACAGTGTTGGTTCCGTTGCAGTCCGGGCGCAAGCCGCGAGAGCCCGTGCCTGTCGGATCGGAAGCGTTGGTATAGAGCGCCAAGGGGAAGCCGGTATGGAGAGTCATGATGGGGCTGACAGTCCAACCGCCCACGATGGCATTTTCAGCCTTGTTCATATTGCTGCCGAATTGCTTGCCGTGACCAAACGGCAGGTCGTAGACAGCATACGCAGTGAGGTTGTTGGTTTCATCGTAATAGCAAGGCGCCCACTCGGCTGCGGGGTCGTATACGTTTTGCCAGTACGGGGAAGCGGTCGAGGATGCTCTCGCATTCGACCACGTTCCGTAATAACCAGTGTTGTTGGACATGCACTTGGCGTAGGTGTAGGAAACCTGAGCTTGCAATCCGTGGCTCAACGTTTTTTGGAGAACGGCTTGGAGGGCGTTATACATCATTCTGCCGTTCGACTGCGTGCCAGAGACGTTGGCGTCGCCGATAGTGTTCGCCAGAGCCTCGTTGTTGACAAAAAATGGGCTCGGAGCGGTGCAAGGAGGCGTGCCGCAAGAGGAGCTAGGCTCCGCCACGAGCTGGCCATAGCTGAAAGGCACCATTAGGTGATAAGCGACCTGCCCGACATACCCTACCTGGAGAGTGGTGTTAGCCCCGAACTGATGCTGGATCGTCAGGTTCCACTGATCGTCGATGGCAGGCTGAACGTTTTTGTCCCAGAGACGGAATATGGTGTCCGCGAAGCAAGCATTGTTGGGGCAGGCAAGGCCCGCGGGCGGAGGTGCAATAATACCGTCCGACGCCGTACTGCCGGGCAAAGGCTGGAGGAGATACTGCGTCTGGAATTCGCCTCCCGCTGTAGCTCCGCCGTTATATGGAGGATTGATTGGCAATCGCAGGTTGGTGCCAGTTCCTTCCAGATAATCCGAGATCGTGAAAGCACCACGGAAAACAGTATGGCCGCCTGACCATCCGGGTGTGTAGGCAAAACCCAGGCGGGGCTGGAAATCCTTGCCACCATACTGGCCGTTATAGAGGGAACGGCTGTTGCCATCCTGACCGGCATATTCAATCTGCCCGGTCTGGATGTTGTAGTTCGTTTGCTGATTGTTTACCTCGACCCAAGGAGTATGCGCTTCATAACGCAACCCAAGCGTTAGGGTCAGGTGGTCCGTCACGCGCCAAGTATCCTGCGCGAATCCAGAAAAAATGCTGGTGGTCTGTTCCCAAGTGCCGCTGCTAAGGCCACGGCCGAAGGCGGTGGGAAGGCCGAGGAAGAAATCCGCCATTCCTTCTCCAGTGTTCTTGGCTGGGTCCGTGGCAGCGGATGCAGTGAAGTTGGGACCAAAGGTCATTCCACCCAATTCACCGCTGTTGCCAGAATAGAACACAGTGATGGAGTCGAACATATATTCCCCGCCAAATTTGAATGCATGGCGGCCATGGGTCCAGGTGATCGAATCATCGCCTTGGTACACCTTGCTGTTGAAGCTCTGGGTGACCATACTGTTCCCGATATTGCTGAGCGTGCCTGCACCCGGACTTGTCGGAGTTCCTCCGCCAAAATCCAAACCCAAAAGACCAACCAGTCCTGCGGGATTCGAATTCGCAATTCCGATCGTCTGACCAAAGGCACCTACGGATGGATCCCAAGTCGTTCCTGTGTTGAGGGTGATATGGTTCCAGCCAAAGCGCGCATCATTGACCAAGTTAGTGTTAATAACGCGGGTCCAATCGCCAACGGCACTCCAGATGGGCGCAGTAACCTGGCCATTCCCGAAGAGGAGTTGCGAGTTAGTCGAAGGATCGACCTGCATCGCACGAGTAAAGCGGCCAGAGATCTGATCCTTGTCGGAAATTCTGTAGTCGACCCTAGCATCGCCCTGGTCGCTATTGAAAGCCGTGGAGACTTCCTGAAGGGCGTTATTCGTCAAGTTATTGTTAATGGTCTTGGGATAGAGAGGCGACGCGAAAAGAGCAGCCGCCACGGGGCTGATCATAGACGCCGGAATAATGTTGCCTGGAAAAACTTGACGGGTGGCGGCAGCAACGCAGGCAGTTCCGTTTTGCCCAGTAGTTCCTTGGCAGGGATTGTAGAGCTGGATCGGGGTTGCGGCGTTCAATAGCCCGCTGAAATCGCCTCCCTGTTCCGCAGGGGTGTATACCGAAATGAAGCTGCCCGCGGGTGGATGGTCGAAGCGCTGCCCTTGATAGTCAACGAAGAAGAAAAGTTTGTTCTTGATGACCGGACCGCCGAGAGTGCCGCCAAACATGTTCCAGCGCAGAGGGGCGCGATCAATCTGGGCACTCGGATTAATCTTGTTTTCCCACTGATTGGCATTTAATACGTCGTTGCGGAAGAATTCCCACACATCGCCGTGAAATGCGTTTGTGCCGGACTTGAGGGAAGCACTCACAATGCCGCCCATGAAGTTTCCGAATTCCGCAGGAGCATTATTGGTAATGATGTTGACTTCTTGAATGGCATCCGGCGAGGGAGTGTAACCAAGAAGATTGTCAGACACCTCGTTATTGTCCATACCGTCGAGGAGGAAGTTATTAGCCTGCTCGCGATTGCCGTTGATGAACGGGCGCGCTCCGGAGTTTACGTTGTCGCCGTTATTGAAGCTGCTTGGATCGGGATGGACGGCTCCCGGGGAGAGCAGCGTCAATTCAACGTAATTACGAGTGGCGAGAGGCAGTGCTTCGTTGGTATTTGCATCAAGAATGGTATCGACGAGTGTAGACTCGGTCTTCAATATGGGTGCAGCGCCGGTTACTTCCACCGTCTGGGTGACTTGGCCGACTTTTAGAGCGGCATCGAGACGCGCGCTCTGGTTCAGCACCAGCGTAAACGCGGGGAATATGCTGGTCTGAAATCCCTGCTTCTCCACACGGAGTTCATAGTTGCCAACGGGTAGCTGCGAAATGCGGTACAGCCCCGTCTCGTTCGTCACGGCCGTATAGGTGACACCGCGCTCCACGGACTTGGCAGTGACATTGGCGCCGACAACCGCCGCACCAGTCGCATCGGTAACTGTTCCATAGATGGAAGCGGTGACGTCCTGAGCCCATGCTGCATGCGCGCCGCACAGAAGCGCGAGCAGCGTAATACACAAAATAACCAGCCCCAAAGACTGCACTTTTTTCATGTCCATTCCTCCGAGGCGAGGCCCCCGACAGCCATTCCGCCTCTCCTCAACTGCCGAAAATTTTTGCACAGCACCCGCACCGCTTAACCGCTATAGGTCCAATTGGTGAATAGCTATATAGCACGATTTTAGGCTTGTCAAGCGAAAAGTAATGATTTATAAGGATTATAGAAGCAGGGATGTATAGCACTCTGTGGTGGTGATGTATAGCAGTACTGTTTGCGCTCTATATCACCGCGGCGGGTGACGGTTGGCCGGGAGATTTTTCACGGGATTGCCTTGAGCAGCCTTTAACTCCGCGCCACCGGAGTCGGTCGGTTGGCATCGGGTGGCAACACGGAAGTTGGGAAATCCAACGAAGGACAAGGTTTGCCGTTTCATTTTGCGCGCAGGTGACTGCGAGAGCGCGCGCCAGTCTAATGTAGGGTGTTTTGTAGATTCCGGGAGCAAGAATGCCTGCTAAGAGTCGAAGCAACGGGTTGCCCGCCTACCAGAGGATTCAAGGCAGTCTTCGGAAGCGAATCGACGCCGGAGACTTGCGTACCGGGGATGCCGTGCCTTCGGAGCGTGATTTAGCGAAGATTCATTCGGTTAGCCTGATGACCGCGCGGCACGCGCTGGCTTCCCTGGAGCGGGAAGGCGTTGTGGAGCGGCGGCGAGGGATCGGCACATTTGTCTCAGCGCCGAAAATCCATTTCAACAAGCTGATGAGTTACACGGAACAGATGGCCAGCCGCAGCCTGACGGCGGTCTCGAAAGTGCTGTTCGCCAAGATGATCGACGACGAGCAAGAGGCGAACGCGCGGCTTTCTCTTTCGCCGAAAAGCGGTGTAATTAAGCTAGAACGCCTGAGACACGCCGCGGGAGAGCCCTTTGCGCTAGAAACCTGCTACCTTTCGGCCGCGCAGTTTCCCGGATTGCTTTCGACTCCGCTGCAGCGGGAATCGTTGTTCGGGATTCTGGAACGCGATTACAAAGTGGAAATCGGGTATTCAGATGAAGAGGTAGATGCCACTGCGGCTGATCCTCGTACGGCGGATCTTTTGGACGTTCCGAGGCGCGAGCCGGTGCTGCGAATCCGGCAGGTGATCTTTTCCACGAACGGAAAGGCTGTTCTGTACGTCTTGGGCTTCTATCGGTCGGACCGGCATAACCTAGTGATACGGCGATTCCGATGAAACGAAATTTCGCGTGAGGCTGCAGAGCGAGCGGGCTGTTAGTCTGCTTTCGAGCAGGTCCAGTACGTTAAGCAAGAATTGAGATTTAGGTGACGGCAACCCAGCCGACGTTCTGAAGGTTTGGTGGGTGCCCAAGAGGCGTAATGATTCTGGCCGGAGACATTGGCGGCACTAAATGCAACCTGGCTGTGTTTGAAGAGCACGGCTCTTCTTTACAGCTTTTTTTTAAGCGCCGCTACGCCACGTGTGAATTTTATAGCCTCGAGAATTTGATCGAAAGATTTTTCCATGAATGCGCGGCGGAGACGGGTGTTGCAGTCGAGGACAAGATCAGCGCCGCAGGTTTTGGAGTTGCGGGAACAGTGGTGGACGGCCGCCTGGTGGCGATAAATATTCCATGGGAACTGACCACTTCGGGGCTGGCCCACAAGCTGAAGCTCGATCCCGAACAACTGACATTAATCAATGATTTGGTAGCCACGGCGTATGGACTGGTGCACCTGACGCCGCAGGACTTTCTGGTTTTGAATCCTGGCGCTCCACAATTCAACGGGAACGAGGCGTTGATTGCCGCGGGCACGGGGCTCGGCGAGGCTATGATCATCTGGGACGGCAGCCAGCATCGAGCGTCTCCGTCAGAAGGCGGCGCGGCCGATTTTGCGCCGCGGACAGAACGTGAGATTCAGCTGCTGCGCTTTTTGAAGAAGCGGATGGAGCGGGTTTCCTGCGAAGAAATATTTTCTGGACGTGGCTTCCGTAAACTGCATGAGTTTCTTGATCCGGCGGTGGTGCATGCAACGTTTAGCGAAGCAGAAAGCGCTTCAGCCAGCGAAATTACACAGAACGCGTTGGCGGGCACGTGTCCAGTGTGCGTGGAAGTGCTGGATTGGTGGATCGATGCGTTTGGGGCAGAGGCAGGGAATTTGGCGCTGCGCGTACTCGCGTATGGCGGCGTATATTTTGCAGGGGGAATCGTCCTGAAAATTCTTTCGAAATTGGAACAGAGCAGCTTCTGCCGGTCGTTCGCGGAGAAGGGGCAATTAAGTTCGGTGCTGGCGAAGATTCCGATTTCCGTGGTTTTGAATGAGGACGCGCCGCTTTTGGGGGCGGCACATCAGGCTCTGGGTACAGTCGCTGCTTCGAGGCACGAGCAGCATGAAATTTTGTTTGAGTTTCAGCCGGAACGCGAGGGACAGCCGCGTTAGAAGAAGCACTGTTCACTTTTTCGAAAGTTTTCCTACCTAACTTGAGTTAGTGTGGGCTTTTGACGGTGACGTGCGATGACGCCATTTGCGCCCGCGTGTGTTTTACGATGGCGAGAAATTTCCTGGCGTTCTCCGCGATAATTTCAGGCTTGTTAGCTTTTAGTGCGTCAGCTTGTACTAACTCTCCTCCGATGCCCAACGCAACGGAGCCCGCTTCGAGAAACTCAGCGGCAGTGTGAAGATTGACGCCGCCTGTGGGAATAAAAGGGATTTGCGGGAATGGGCCTTTCAGCGCCTTGATATATTTCGCGCCTCCCACTTGGCCGCAGGGAAAAACTTTGATGATGTCAGCTCCAGCGTCCCACGCGGCCATGACTTCCGTGGGAGTGAGTGCGCCGGCCATGATCAACTTCCCTTCCCTTGCGGCAAAGGCGACTGTCTGCGCGTTTAGACCAGGGCTGACGAGAAACTGCGCCCCTGCATCGATACAGCGACGAGCAGCGTCTGCGTTGAGAACGGTTCCGGCTCCAACGAGTACATCAGAGCCGCAATTCCGGACGAGTTCGCGAATGACGTCGATGGCGCCGGGGACGGTCATCGTGATTTCGACGATGGGAATGCCGCCTTGGCGGACGGCATCGGCGGCGAGGCAGGCTTCGGCAGGCGAGGAGGCGCGCACGACCGGGACGATTCCGATTTCGATGATACGTTCGCGAACTTTTTGTTTATCCATGGGCGGTCATTTTACTCGGAGGATTTTTCAGCGCGCGATACGGGCTCCGACTCCTTTCATCACTTGAGTGACTTCTTGCAGCGTGGCCATGGAAGTGTCTCCCGGAGTCGTCATGGCGAGCGCGCCATGCGCGGCGCCGCACTCGACGGCCCATTGCGGGTCATGGCCGGCCAGAAAGCCATAAATCAGGCCAGACGCAAAAGAATCGCCGCCGCCGACGCGATCGAAGATTTCGAGACTCTCGCGATTTTTTGCCTGGTAGAACTGCCCATCGGAGTAGCAGATCGCGCCCCAATCATTTTGCGTGGCGGTTTTTGCTTTGCGAAGCGTCGTAGCGACGACTTGGAATGGATATTCCTGGACGACTTTGGCGATCATTTGCTTGAAGCCTTCGACTTCGAACGTTGAGTGATGTTCGTCCATACCGGGCACTTCGAATCCGAGGGCGGCCGAAAAGTCTTCTTCATTGCCAAGCATGACGTCCACGTGCGGCGCGATTCGGCGGTTTACTTCTTGCGCCGTTTTCTTTCCGTCATGGGATTTCCAGAGAGACGCGCGGTAATTCAGGTCGTAGGAAACGGTTGTGCCATGGCGCTTTGCTGACTGCATGGCTTCGAGAGCAACTTCCGGAGTGGTCGCGGAGAGGGCGCAGAAAATGCCGCCGGTGTGAAACCAACGCGCGCCTTGCTTTCCAAAGATTTCTTCCCAATCGATGTCGCCGGGCTTCAATTGGGAGACGGCAGTGTGGCCACGATCGTAACTTCCGAGGGCGGCGCGAACGCCGAAGCCGCGCTCGGTGAAATTGAGGCCATTGCGCGCCGCGTGGCCTACGCCATCGTGTTCGACCCAACGAATCAGCGACTGGTCGACGCCGCCTTGATAGATAAAATCCTGAAGCAGACGACCGACGGGATCATCGGCGAAGGCCGTGACGATAGCAGCGTCTAAACCGAAGCAGCGTTTCAATCCGCGAGCGACATTATATTCGCCGCCGCCTTCGCAGACTTCGAAGGAGCGGGCGGTGGCAATGCGACGATCGCCGGGGTCGAAGCGGAGCATGACTTCGCCAAGACTGAGGATGTCCCAGCGGCAATCTTTCTTCGGCTTGGTCGTCAATCCCATGTGAGCACCTCAGCTCGCCCTTTCACCGGCATTGTACCTTCTCATTTTTCTGTTTAGCATTGCGCTATTCAAGCCGGCATTTCCTCGATGATTCTAGCGGGTGCGAGCTTGGGAGCCAAAAGCTGAATCGCACCGAGTGCCAGTAAATAGGCAGCGCTGGCGATGAGGAAGGGAACTCTATAGCTACCCGTCCACTGAAGTACATGGCCAACCACGGATGCGACGAAGATGCCGCCGATCGCGCCCGCCATACCGCCGATTCCGTTCACCGAGCCTACGGCTTGAATGGGAAACATGTCCGAAGACAGAGTATAGAGATTGGCGGACCACGCCTGGTGACAGGCCGCGGCTAAGCCGATTAATAAGACAGCAGACCACGTATTCTCCACGCGATAGGCGAACACAACCGGTATCACGCCGATGGCACAGATCAGCATGGCGGTCTTGCGTGCGGTGTTGACGCTGTGCCCGCGCTTGATCAGCGAGGAGGAAAGCCAACCACCGCCGACGCTTCCGAAGTCTGAAATGACATAGATCACCAAAATCGGAAGTCCGAGTCCCGTCAGGGCCAAGCCATGTTTGCTCTGCAAGAAGCCTGGCACCCAGAAAAGATAAAACCACCAGACGGGATCGGTCAGGAATTTTCCGGCGACGAAGGCCCACGTTTGCCGCAGCGTAATCAGGCGCGCCCAGCTGATTTTTCCTGCCGGCACAGACGGGTCGCTGCAGATGTGTTGCAATTCCTCCTTGGAAACTCTTGGATGTTCGCTCGGCTTACGATAGATCAGCAGCCAAAATGCGAGCCAGACGAAGCCGAGTGCGCCGATCACGACGAAGGCTGCTCGCCACCCCCAGTGCACCACAATCCAGGGCACGATCAGAGCCGCCAGAATGGCGCCGGCGTTTGTTCCGGCATTAAATATGCCGGTAGCCAGCGCTCGTTCTCTCTTTGGAAACCACTCGGCTACGGCTTTGATACTGGCGGGAAACACAGCGGCTTCGCCAAAGCCCAGAGCGAACCGGGAGATAGCGAAGCCAGTGAGAGAGTTTGCGAACGCGGTGCTCATCGAAGCGAGGCTCCAGAAAACCATCGCTAACGTGTAACCTAAGCGCGTGCCAAGCCGATCAATCAGCCTGCCCATCAACAACATGCCGAGTGCATACGCAATCTGGAACGCGGAGACCAGATTGCCGTAGTCGATTTCGGTCCAGCCGAAGTCATGCTGCAGCGTGGTCTTGAGAACTCCCAGGACCTGCCGGTCCATATAGTTCTTCGTAGTTCCGAGGAGAAGTAGAGCGCAGATAACCCAGCGAAAATGGCCAGCCCGAGAAGAAACCGAGGGCCGCACCTGCTGATTAAGAATGGCTGCTTGGTCCATGATGTGGAGGGAAAGCTACTAGTTTTTGCGGCCTGGTTCCAGTGCGGAAGTTGCTTTAGGCAGATCCGCGGAAAGTGGTCCACCGGAGATAGTCTCCGGCAAAGTTTTATGACTGGTGAGAATCCGAGTCAACGCAAGCGTGATAGACGATTCCTTTAGTACGTCTCAACAGCCAAATTTCCAGGTCTTGGCTTATGATTTGGCAGCGAGCTGGGTTGGGAGGGAGCATCTGAACATGCGTATTCTTATTGGTGGGGCATCTTTTATACTCATCGTCGTGGCCATGCTTCTGACATCCTTGGTTGCTGCTACGCCCGAGCGCGTCTCCGTTGTTGTCAACGAGGAAGCACGGCGAGTCGACATCACGATCGATGGAAAACCATTCACCTCATATATATGGCCAACTGCTCTGAAGAAACCTGTTCTATATCCCCTGCGAACGGCTAAAGGAACGATTGTTACGCGCGGGTATCCGCTTGAGAAGCGCCCCGGAGAGCGCATCGATCACCCGCATCATGCGGGGCTGTGGTTCAACTATGAGAACGTGAATGGCCTGGATTTCTGGAACAATTCGGATGCGATTAAGGCGGAAAACGCGCCGAAGATGGGGACGATTCTGCAGCGCGCGATTGTTTCGGCAAAGAGCGGTTCGCAGCAAGGCGAGCTCGATGTTGAAACAGATTGGGTCACGTTCGAGAAGAAAATTTTGTTGAACGAACACACGCACTTTGTGTTTCGCGGAGGGGCGGACTTTCGCAGCGTTGATCGTATTACCACGTTGCGGGCGCTTGATGAGAAAGTTTCTTTTCCTGATGAAAAAGACGGCATGCTGGGACTTCGGGTAATTCGGGCGCTGGAGATTCCATCGGATAAGCCAGAGGTGTATACCGACGCGAGCGGCCGGGCGACCACCGTTGCAAAGCTGGACAACACCGGAGTCAACGGAACCTATCTTACGAGTGAGGGGAAAAAAGGCGACGCCGCTTGGGGAACGCGCGGGCGTTGGTGTAATTTGAGCGGGCTGGTGGGTGACGAGCCGGTGACCATCACGATTCTCGACCACCCGGAGAATCCGGGGTTTCCTACCTATTGGCATGCTCGCGGTTACGGACTATTTGCGGCCAATCCGCTCGGCCAGAAAGTTTTCAGCAATGGGAGGGAGGAGCTGAATTTTTCACTAGCGCCACACGCTAGTGTCACCTTCCGCTATCGCATTTTGATTTCTTCGGCGATCCTCACACTGGAAGCTACCGAAGCGGCTTACAAAGATTTCGTCGAGACTTATCATTGATTCGTTTAATGATGCGCAGAATCGAATGACAATTCACATCGGCCTCATCGGCGGCGGCAACATTTCGGATACGCACGCGCGTGCGGCGCGCGCGATCCCTGACGTCGAAATCTCAGCCATCTATGGAACCAACGCCGAAAAAGTCGCTCGCCTCTGTAGCGAGCACGGCGGAACTGGATATCAAAACTTCGACGCCTTCTTAAAACATCGCCCCATGGATGTTGTGATTATTGGCAGCCCTTCCGGGCTGCATGCCGAGCAAGGCATTGCGGCTGCGCGTCACAGGCTTCACGTGCTTACGGAAAAACCAATCGAAATCAGCACCCCACGCGCCGACGCGCTTATCGAAGCTGCAAAACAATCGGGCGTTCAGCTCGGGGTGATTTTTCAAGACCGCATGAAGCCGCACATTCGACAACTCAAAAGTTGGATTGAGAAAGGCCTGATCGGCAGGCCCTTATTCGTGGATGCTCGTGTGAAGTGGTATCGCCCTCCCGAGTACTACGCTAATTCGCAGTGGCGTGGGACGCTCGCGCTCGACGGCGGCGGGGCGCTGATCAATCAGGGCATTCACACTATCGATTTGCTGCTTTGGCTGCTCGGCGATGTCGTTCGGGTGCAGGGGCGCACCGCTACGCTGCTCCACAAAATCGAGGCCGAGGACACGGCTGTCGCAACGCTGGAATTTGCCAGCGGCGCTCTCGGTATTTTTCATGCCACCACCGCCGCGTATCCCGGCTACCCTCGCCGCGTTGAAGTCTCCGGCACTGAAGGCACCGTCATTCTCGAACACGATCGCATCATCGCGGTAGAGCTTCGAAACGCTGCTGCCCCAGTCATCGAACCCGTCGCGGCCGACGAAAACAAGAGTTCGTCATCGGCCGCGGTCGGCGATTTTCGTGGTCACCAAGCTGTGCTCGAAGATTTTCTTGCAGCCATTCAGGGTAAGAGGGCTAGCGCCTGCGACGGAAGCGAAGGCCGGCATAGCATCGCCCTGGTTGAAACCATCTATCGTGCCGCAAAGACGCCCGATCGCATCGTCAGTGTCTGAAGTACAAGAACCGGCCGCAAGACTCTTCCTGCTTCGTTCGTAGGTCGCTCGGCTGTACCATAGCCATTCGTTTCAGGCTCATCGCACTAAAGTTTTGTTGAGATTGACTAGAGGTGTTTTCCTATGCGGCGCCAAAATGTGGTCGGGCTTGCAGTCATTCTGTTTCTATTGCTTGGCAGCCCTGGGTTAGCGGCGGAGAAATCGACGGTGGCGCAGTTCGTCGAACTCGCCAGATCAAATAGCCCTGCACTAAAAGACGCGATTACTGATACGTTCGACGCCAAAGAGCTAAAGGACGGAACCGCCTGGATTGGACACGGGGCAGATTTCTTTTTTGCGATTGATGCGACTTCGAAACCTGCACTTTTCATTGATGGCGCTTCTAGCGCACCGATGAAGAATTTATCCGGCTCTGATCTTTGGTACGCTTCCGCTCGCATCGAGCCTGTAGGAAGGCTGCACGCTTTCTACTATGTTCTTAATGGCACGAAAGACGGTGAAAGGTTCGGAGGGCGACTTGACCTGCCCGCGTTCGGTCCTTTGTCCTATCAGCAATCGGGAGTTCCGGCGGGGACGCTTTCGCCGAAGCTTTTCCACACCAGCAAAATCTACGATGGGATGAAAAGCGAATATTGGATTTATGTGCCCGCGCAATATGATCCGCACACGCCAGCTGCGCTGATGGTGTTTCAGGATGGAGAGTGGTATCTCGACCGGGATGGCAAGAATCCGGCGCTCAACGTCATCGACAACTTGATCGCTCAAAAGAAAATTCCGGTGATGATCTGCGTGTTCATCAACCCGGGCGATATCGAAGGCTCGCCCGGCACACCCACCTACAATTTAGTGAAAAAATATTCTGACGAGTGGCAGCGGACGCTTAAGGATTCCATGCGCAGCACGCTGTACGACACCGTGAGCGATCGCTATGTCCGGTTTCTGCACAGTGAAGTGCTCGCAGAGGTCGAAGCTAAATACAATATTCGCAAGGACGCTTACAGCCGCGCGATTTCGGGCCTTTCGTCCGGCGGGATTTGCTCCTTCAATGCGGCGTGGCAGATGCCCGATCAATTTAGTCGCGTCATCTCCTGGATCGGGAGCTTCACGAGCATCCAGTGGAAAGAAGATCCCGCGGTTCCGGATGGCGGTCAGGATTTTCCCGAAAAAGTCTTGCACGAACCTCACCGTAATCTGCGCGTTTGGCTTCAGGATGGTTCCGAGGACTTGGAGTTGGAAAAGTACGGCAGCTGGGCGCTGGCCAACATCCGTCTCGCCAATGCGCTGAAAATGAAGGGCTATGACTTTCACTTCAGTTTCGGCAAGGGCACGCACAATTCGGGCCAAGGGGCGGCGGAGTTCCCAGAGGAAATGGTCTGGCTCTGGCGAGACTATGACGCCAGCAAAACGTCTTATACCTACGAGATGGAGTCGGCGGAGAAATCCAAGCCGCTGTTTCGGGTGTCCATAACCAATCGTGAGGCGCAGTAGGTAAGGAATAGACTCGGATTGCATTTCGGAAACGCGCCGCAAGGGTTGATTAGGCCAACGTCCCAACCATTTCTCGATCTGAAACCCCCGTCAGAAACTAATTCCGTGTCGGCAACGTCAGCACAGTGAGCACGGAATTGTGCGGTACTGCTTAACGAGGGTATAGACTTGGTGGCTGCAGGGCAGCGGCAAGTATTGACGTTGTCGGAAACAACCAATTCGGCCCTTTCGCGTTCCAAGAATCTAGCTTGACGGGCTAACACTCAAACGTTTTCAGAAGTCATACGAGGTTATGGGCCAACTATCTCAACCCCGCGGCAAGCCCAGGACCGTTCTCATTCGTATCGCCGCCGTATTGTTACTTGTCACTATCCCCTTTCTTTTTCTGCACTTCCGGCAAGGACGACCCTCGGCAGACAGAACAGATTCCCTGGTCAAAGTCGAACGAAAGGACCTTTCGCAGACGCTACGGCTGAACGGAACGACGCAGGCTTCGCGCTCTTTTATCGTGTTGGCACCGAGGCTTGAAGGAGCGCAGGTCGGGTCGATGGTCGTTACCAAACTGGTCCCTGCGGGCACGCACGTGAAGAGCGGCGACCTCCTGGTCGAGTTCGATCCCCAAGCGCAGACGAAAGACTACCTCGATAAAAAAAGCACCTACGACAACCTTATAAGCCAGGTGGCGCAGAAACAGACGGATGAGGATATCGCGCGCGCCAAAGACGATACGGCGATGAAACAGGCCGAGGATGAGTTGAAGCGCGCGCAGCTGGAGATCCAGAGAAATGAAGTGGTTTCGCGCATCGACGCCGAAAAAAATCAAGAGGCTGTTGACGAAGGGCAAGCCACTCTGAAACAGCTCAAGGAAACATATCAGTTGAAGCGGGCCGCAGCGGCGGCGGCAATAAAGATTCTGGAGATTCAGCGAGATCGCGCAAAGGAAGCGATGCGCTACGCGTTGGCCAATGCGGCGAAGATGACCGTTCACTCACCGATGGCGGGAGTGGTAGTCTATAACACCATTTGGCTTGGCGGACGGATGGGCACAGTGCAGCAAGGAGAGCAAGTACGGCCTGGAGTGCCATTCCTGCAGGTCGTCGATCCTTCGAGGATGGAAGTACGCGTCGAGCTGAATCAGGTGGATCTGCTGAAGGTTCATCCAGGCCAGCAGGCACAAATGCATTTGGATGCGTATCCGGGAATGATGCTTCCGGCCGTCCTTGATGAGCTCTCGCCGCTGGGCCACACCGGGCAATTTACGGAAATGGTGCGGTCATTCACGGCGCGTTTCCTCGTGCAAGGAAACGACCCCAGGCTTTTGCCGGACCTATCGGCAGCCATGGACCTGGACCTGGGGACGGAAAACAATGTGCTTGTGGTTCCGTATCAAAGTGTAGGAACAGAATCGGGTCATTCGTTTGTCTGGTTGAAAAACTCGAGCGGTTTCGAGAAACGCACTGTGAAAATTGGCCGGCGCAATGACCTGAATGCCGTAGTTGAATCTGGCCTAGTAGAGGGGGATGTGATCCGGCGGGACGCTGGCGAAGATCCAGAAATGGCGGAACGGCCATGAGCGGCGGAAATCAGAAGTGGAAATCGAAAAAGAAAGCGCTCGTTGGCGCTGCCATCCTGGTTATTGGCGGGCTCGTGTTTGGGGCTTTCCGGATGGCGAGTTCGGCTGTGAGTTTTCCGATGGCGGATGTGAAGCGCAAGGAATTCGTGGATTACCTGGAAATTAAGGGCGAGGTTAAAGCCATTCGGTCGGCAGTAATTGCAGCGCCCTACGGTGCAGGGGACTTGCAGATATTGAGGCTTGTCGACAATGCAGCGAAAGTGAAGAAGGGCGATTTTCTGGTGGAGTTTGACGCGACTACGGTGAAGCAAAAACTTGCAGAAGATCAGTCTGCCGTCAAATCGGCGGAAGCGGAAATTCAACAGTCGCGCGCGGCCTCTCGATTGAAGGAAGAGCAGGATGTAACGGACGCCATGACCGCGAAGTACGACACCGAGAAGGCACGCATGGATGCCAGCAAGCAAGAAATCCTCTCGGTCATTGAGGGCGAGCAAGCCAAATTAAAACTCGCGGACGCGGAGCAAAAACAGAAGGAAACCGAATCCAAATTGAAAGCCGATCGAGCGGCAGCGGTCTCCGATCTCGCCAGCAAACAGCAAAAGCACGACCAAGCTGCTTTCCAAGTGGAGCTTGACCAGCGAGCCATGGAGTCCCTCACTCTCCGCGCTCCGCTCGATGGTGTCGTGGCGTTGCAGAATCACTGGCAACCCCAGGGCAGCCCCACCACATTTAAACCCGGCGACCGAGCGTGGCCTGGCGCGGCGATCGCGGAGCTTCCTGACGGTTCCGCGCTGAAGATCGCTGCTCGCGTGGAAGAAGCAGAAAGGGGCCAACTGAAGCTGGGTCAATCCGCAACGGTGCGCCTCGATGCGCTTCCAGACCGCAGCTTCGACGGGCATGTGGACACGATCAGTCCAACGGCGAGCATGGATTTCGGTGCGGGATGGCCAGTGCCGCGAAATTTTGCGGTGGAGCTTGGCTTCGCTGAGACCGACGCCCGGCTCACGCCTGGAATGGGAGCAACCGTTCGTATCGCTGTGGCGCGCGTCCCCGATGGAATTGTGATTCCGACGAATGCTCTTTTCAGAAAGGCGGGACGAACCGTGGCCTATGTGCAGCGAGGATCGAAATTCGAAGAAACTCCCGTGGAAGTGTCGCGCCAGAGCGGCGATGAAGCTTTGATTGCTAAGGGACTGCAGCCCGGTGAACGGCTGGCGCTCAAGGATCCAACGATTGCGAAGTAGAAACTTCATGTTGAGAAAAAAGACAACGCGAGCAGCAGCATTTCTCTTGGCGGTTGCATTGGGAGGGAGCGGCATTGCCTGCCGACAGACCACGGTGCTGGCCGGCGATGCGGAAGTACCGACCACCACCGTCAAAGAAGTTGATCTTCAACTGAAAGTGTTCACGAAGGGCGCGTTGCACACGGAGCAATCGAGAGGCCTTTCCGCACCGCCCATCGCAGGTGGCACGCTACAGATCGTCCAATTGGCCGCCGCTGGAGCGCATGTGCGCGCCGGCGACGTTGTGTTGGAGTTTGACCCGAGCCAGCAGGAATACAATTTGGCGCAAAACCGCAGCGACCTTGAACAGGCCGACCAGGAAATCGTCAAAGCGAAAGCGGATGCGGCAGTCCAAACGGCAGAAGACCAAACCGCGCTCTTAAAAGCAAAATACGCTGTTCGTAAGGCGGAACTCGAAGTCAGCAAAAATGAAATACTGAGCCAGATCGACGGGCAGAAAAATGTTCTTGCGCTCGATGAGGCAAAGCGCGCTCTGACGCAGCTCGAACAGGACATCCGCTCGCATGGCGCGTCCAATGATGCGGCGCTGGCGATCAGCCAGGAGAAGCATCACAAAGCGCGCCTGGAAATGGATCAAGCAGAGCTAAACATAAAGAACATGAAGATTACTTCGCCGATCGATGGGCTCATGGTCATTCACGGCAACCGCGATTCCACCGGAGGATTTTTCATGGATGGCATGACGCTGCCGGATTATCACGTCGGAGATCAGGTAAATCCTGGCAGCTCGATTGCAGAAGTGATTGACAGTTCTCACCTGGAGATTTCCGCACAGGTCGGCGAAACCGATCGCACCAATCTCAAGACAGGACAGGCCGTGGAGATAAAGGTAGATGCACTTCCCGGCGAGTCCTTCACCGGGAAAGTGCGAACGGTTGGCGGAGCTACCGCACGAGAATTCTGGGACGACAACGCGAAGCACAAGTTCGATGTGGCCATTCAACTGGACCGCGCTGACCCGCGTCTGCGTCCGGGCTTCGAAGCGCAACTCAGCATTCTTGGCGATCACCTCACGCGCGCCGTGTCTCTTCCCGCCGAAGCTGTCTTCGAACATGCCGGGAAGAAGATTGTGTATTGCGAGCGCGGCCGAGGATTTGAAATGCAAGAAGTCAAAGTCCTTGCGCTGAGCGAAGGCCGAGCGATCCTAGAAGGAATTCCGGTGGGAACAGTTGTCGCGCTGGTGAATCCAGACAAAAAACGCTCCAGGAAACCAAAAGAGGGCGGCAACGCGACTCCAAGCTTGGGTGCAAGTTCCAATTGAAACGAATGGGGCGGCGATGAAACCTGGTTCGATGGCTCAGCCGAGATCCCTGGAACAGTGGCTGCCCGATCTCGCTTTTGGCTTGGAGAACCTGGCCAGCCACAAGCTGCGTTCTTTGCTGACCATGCTCGGAATGATTTTCGGCGTCGCGGCGGTGGTCGCAATGCTTTCGATCGGCGCGGGAGCGCAACAGAAGGTGATGGCGTTCATCGAGCAGCTGGGCGTGCGCAACTTGATCGTAGAAGCCAAGGAAGCGCGCAACGACCAGGAGCTTCAGAAAGTCAGGAAAATTTCGCCGGGTCTTACGCTCCGGGATTATCAGGTCATCCGGCAGAATGTCTCGGACATAAAGGAAGCAACTCCGCGCAAGCGCTTCACGCCGACGAAGATTCTTCCGAAGCCTCAACAGGATACGCCTGTCGTTTATGGCGTCGAGCCGAGCTATTTGGAGATTGGCCATTTGCGTGTGACCGAAGGACGCTTCTTCGCCACTTCGGACAATGCCGCAGCCGCACCTGTATGCGTTCTGGGCGCGGCTGCAAAAGACAGCTTGTTTGGCGCGTCTCAGGCCGTGGGCGAATACATAAAGCTCAACGAAATGTGGTGCCACGTGATTGGCATCGCAGGGCCGCAACTTGCTCCCGAATCCGACGTATCCGGCGTTCGGACTGAGGACATGAATAATCTGGTGTATGCGCCGTTGAATTCCGTGTTGTATCGCCTGGAGGATTCGCAAAGCTGGCTGAAAGACGAAATCGACGGCATGTATTTGCATCTGGCATCGACAGACACGAGCGTCTCGAATGCCGAAGTGGTGCGCGGCATTCTTAATTCTTCGCATCACGACGCGGGGGACTTCAGCGTCATCGTACCCGCGGAACTGCTGGCCCAGCAGAAGAGAACGGAGCAGCTCTTTAACACCGTAATGGTGGCCATAGCGTCGATTTCGCTTTTGGTAGGCGGAATCGGAATCATGAACATCATGCTGGCCGCCATTCTGGAACGCACGCGGGAAATCGGGGTTCGCCGGGCCATCGGCGCTAGGCGCTGGGACATCATTCGCCAATTCGTGATCGAAGCCACGCTCATTTCCTTCGCGGGCGGTCTTCTGGGCGTGGTTGTGGGGTTCGCCATGTCGCAACTGATCGCGTGGCTAGCAGGATGGTCGACAGTGGTTACGATCAGTTCGATCCTACTGGCGTTTGTGGTTTCCATTTCTGTGGGATTAATTTTTGGGATCTATCCGGCAGTGAAGGCAGCGCGGCTCGATCCTGTCGAGGCCATTCGTTACGAATAACAGCAGTATACGTTCAGGTGATCCTGTCGGGGGTGATCATGAAAGTGGTGCGCTTTTTTTGCGTTGCGATCTCATTGCTTGCGTGCATGGCGGTGAGCGGGGTTTCGTCGAGGGCGCAGAACTCCTCGTTCACGGAAAGGTATCTGGGAATCAGTGGCAAGCAAAAGCCGCCAGCGCCGCTGCTTGCTCCGCAGGATTTGAAGGATCACGTCGTCAATGGAAAGCTCGTGCTTTCGGTGGACGACTGCATTCGCCTGGCTCTTTCCTACAACACCGACATCCGTCTGGACCACTACCAAATTGACACCGCGGAGAATAATCTTCAGCGTGTCTATGCACCGTTTGATCCGCTGCTGACGTCGAGTTTCACCGATCAGCGGAACAAGACGCCGACTTCGACGCAACTCTCTGGTGCGTCCATCCTCAATGAATTGACGCAGCAGACGCAGATCGGCTACTCGCAAACTTTTCAAACAGGCACGAATTTTCAGGGTTCGCTCATTGCGGACAAGACTTCGACCAATAGCTCGTTCAACACACTGAATCCTGCCACCGCGACGACGCTGCAGTTCACCGTGACGCAACCGCTTTTGCGCAACCGAGGACTCTTTCCCAACCGCGCACCGATTTTGATCGCACAGCGCAACCTGAAGCAGGCTCGCGCTTCGTTTCTTGGAGAGGTGAGCGACATTGTTCAGCAGATTGTGGGCAATTACTGGAACGTCGTACTCGCTCGAGAAGTCCTCGCGGTGCAGCAAAAATCGCTGGACGAAGCGCAGAAGAGTTACGATCACGACAAAAAGGCGCTGAGCCTGGGGGCTTTACCTCCGTTGGATATTTATCGCTCCGAATCGCAGGTTGCGTCGCGGAGGGTTGGAGTGATTCAAGCGGAATACGCCGTCAAGCAAGCCGAAGATCAATTTCGCCAGGGTATCGCCGCGGACATTGACCCTGCGACGCGCGTGCTTGATCTTGAATTGACGGATCGTCCTGAACCCGTCGGAGAACTGCTCACCATTGATATTCCCACTGCTCTCGCGCGCGCCATTGCCAATCGCCCGGAGTTGGAAGCGGTACATCAGCAGCTCGCCATCGATGAACTGAGCATTCGTCTTGCACACAACAATCTAAAGCCGGATCTCGAACTTTCTGGTTTCTATTTGGGGAACGGGCTGAATGGCTACCAACCCGGTGTTGCAAATACGGGAATAGGCACAAGCTTGAGCCAGTCCTTCCGTTTTGCTTTCCCGGCGTATGGCGCGACTCTTTCGTTGGCGCTCCCGATAAAAAATCACAGCGCGGAGGCAAATCTAGCCGATGCCCTGGTGAGCAGGGGTCACGACCAGTATCAACAGAGAGAGACGAATCAAAACATCTTGTTAGACGTTACTAGCGCTGTGCACGCACTCGAGGCCGCCAAGCTTGGGATGGAAGCTGCCAAAGTGGCCGTAGATCTGGCGAAGGAGACGCTTCACGCCGACGAACGAAAGTATGCATTGGGCACGGAACAAATCTTCTTTGTCCTCGATGCGCAAACTCAGCTCGCGCAAGCCGAGCTGAACTTGATTCAATCTCAGGTTAATTTTCAAGTGGCCGTCACACAGGTGGATCACGCGACGGGCGACTTGCTCGAGCGTCATCACGTACAAGTCGTGGACCCGCCGAAGTAATTTTTTATGGTAGAGATGGGGCCTGTCGTCGACTTGTGATCAAACATTGGAACTGTGAATGGCGTCGCAGACGGCAGAAGTGACTTCTCGTGTTGTGGCTTTGCCACCAAGATCGGGCGTGTGAACGCCGGAAGCAGTGACGCGTTCCACTGCGTGCATCAATCGCGTGGCAGCATCCTTTTCGCCGAGATGTTCCAACATTAGCGCGGCAGTCCACAACGCACCGATTGGATTCGCGATTCCCTTTCCTGTGATGTCAAAAGCTGCGCCGTGAATCGGCTCAAACATGGAAGGAAAGCGCCGTTCAGGATCGAGGTTGGCGGTCGGGGCGATTCCCAGGCTGCCAGCGAGGGCCGCGGCGAGGTCGGACAATATGTCGGCGTGAAGATTTGTGGCCACGATAGTGTCTAGGCTCGCGGGCTTAGCGACCATGCGCGTGGTCATCGCGTCGACGAGCATTTTGTCCCGGGTAACGTCGGGAAATTCTCTCGAGACTTCCTCCGCGATTTCATCCCAGAAAACCATGCCGTGGCGCTGGGCGTTGGACTTGGTGACAACCGTGAGCAGCTTGCGTGGACGCGATTGTGCGAGTTGGAAAGCGAAGTGCATGATGCGCGTCACGCCGCGACGAGTGAAGATCGAAGTTTCCGTAGCGACTTCTTCCGGAAAACCGCGATGTGCGCGTCCACCTTGGCCGGAGTATTCGCCTTCCGTGTTTTCGCGAACAATGGCCCAGTCAAGATCGCCTGGCTTGCAATCGCGCAGCGGCGATGACAGGCCTTTAAGGATGCGCGTGGGCCGCAGATTGACGTATTGGTCGAAGCCTTGGCAGATGGCGAGCCGCAAACCCCAGAGTGTAACGTGGTCGGGAATATCAGGTGCACCCACAGCCCCAAAATAAATCGCGCTGAACGGACGCAGAACTTCGAGGCCATTTTGAGGCATCATTGCGCCATGTTTTTTGTAATAGTCCGAGCCCCAGGGAAACATTTGCACTTTTAACTGAAACCCGCCGACCCTTTGTGTGAGCGCCTGCAACACTTCGAGACCTGCGGCAATGACCTCAGGGCCGATGCCATCGGCGGGAATGGCTGCAATCGCGTACTCTCGCATTTCAACTCCAGGAGCAGTCTGACTTTGTAAGAAAGCCAGGCCCCTTCTTGTGTGTGCCACTCGGCACAAATTTTACGCCGCGAAAAACCAAAAGTGGTGCAGGATACCTCCGCCGCTCCTTGCGAGCTTGCGAATCGAGGGAAGATGGACGTCACACCGACAGTCCCAGCGGTCGCCGAGCGCGCACGAAAACGAATTGCGTGGCGCCTTCTTCCCTTTCTCTTCCTGCTTTATATCATCGCCTTCCTGGACCGCATGAATGTCAGCGCGGCGGCGCTCCAGATGCCCGGCGATCTGGGCTTCAACGATAAAGTCGTGGGCCTCGGAGCCGGCATATTTTTCATCGGCTACCTCGTGCTGGAAATCCCCGGCGCACTGATTGCCGAGAGGTGGAGCGCACGGCGGTGGATTGCCCGCATCATGATTTCCTGGGGAATCATAACCGCGCTGATGGCGTTTATCCACACAGCCCGGGAATTTTATTTGGTGCGCTTTCTTGTAGGCGCGGCAGAGGCAGGCTTCTTCCCCGCCATCATCGTTTATGTGTCGCACTGGTTTCGATACCGGGACCGCGCCAAAGCCATCGCTGTGTTTTACGCGGCCAATCCACTTTCTTATGTGATTGGCTCGCCGCTCGCAGGTTTGTTACTGGGAATCACCTGGCTCGGTCTGAGGGGCTGGCGATGGTTGTTCATTCTCGAAGGAATTCCCGCCGTCGTGTTGGGCGTGATCACAATTTTTTATCTAACGGACTGGCCGCGAACAGCAACTTGGCTGCGGGCAGACGAACGCGATTGGATAAATTCCGAGTTGGAGAAGGAAAGACTCGCGAAGCTCAAAGTTCGCTCATACACCATATGGCAGGCATTTTCGCAGCGCGACGTGATTTTACTGACGCTGAGTTATTTCTGCGCAACGACAGGAGGCTACGGAATCTCGTTTTGGCTGCCGAGCATTTTGAAGCGGCTGTCGGGGCAAAGCGACATCCGGGTCACGCTATTCGCTGCATTGCCATATCTCGCAGGATTTGTGATGCAGCAACTGAACGGCTGGCACTCCGACCGAACCTGCGAGCGGCGGTGGCATACGGCAACGCCGATTTTTCTCGCTGGTGTGATTTTAATGCTGACGGTCATTTTTAGCTCAAATATTACGCTCACGATCGCGTTGTTCACTTTGGTGGGGGCTTGCTATTTTGCCTTCCATCCATGCTTTTGGGCGGTTCCAACCGCTTTTCTGAGTGAGTCGGCTGCGGCAGCCTCCATTGGATTGATTAATTCGCTGGGAAATCTGGGAGGGTTTGTTGGGCCACTGATGATGGGTTATCTGGTTCACCGAACGCATTCATTCACCGCCGGGCTCTTATATTTGGTGGGGAGCCTTTGCCTTTCTGGCGTGCTGATGCTTGCTGTCGGCGCGGGACGTCGCTCGTTGCCACAACCGAGTGAGGCAATCGCAAGCTAGCGCGAAGTTTTTCAGCCGTTCCCGCCAATGTTCGTGTTTACTCCCTCAATGAATTTCAGGCTCAGGGATGGGAGCGGTGCCTTCCAGGAAATCGAAGTCGCAGCCTTCATGAGCTTGCTTGATGTGCTGCATGAAGAGTTTGCCGTAGCCGCGTGGATAGATGCCTTCTTTTGGTCGCCAAGCTGCGCGCCGGCGGGCTAGTTCTTCCTCGTTGACGCGCATGTTTAGCTGGCGGGCGGGGACATCGAGTTCAACGATGTCGCCTTCCTTCAGCAGCGCGAGCGGTCCACCGACGAAGGATTCAGGGGAAACATGCAGTACGCACGCGCCGTAACTTGTGCCGCTCATTCTTGCGTCAGAAATGCGGACCATGTCGCGCACCCCCGCTTTCAGGAGTTTCTGCGGAAGCTGCAGATTTCCCCATTCAGGCATTCCGGGAGCGCCTTTCGGACCTGCATTGCGCAGAACGAGGACGCTGTTCGCGTCGACATCGAGGGCGGGATCATCGAGGCGGGCGTTCATTTCGTCGAAGCTGTCGAAAACGACGGCGCGGCCGGTGTGCTTGAGGAGACGCGGTTCGGCGGCGGACGCCTTGATGACTGCGCCGTCGGGGGCAAGATTGCCGTAAAGAATAGCTAAGCCTCCGGAGGCAAGAATGGGGTTGTCCAAGCTGCGGATAACGTCCGAATTGTAAATCTCAGCGCCGGAAATATTTTCGCGGAGCGTTTTTCCAGTGATGGTCAAGCAAGTCAGATCCAAGTGCGGCGCGAGCGCCTTGAGAAGAGCTGGCAAACCGCCTGCGTAGTAGAAATCTTCCATCAGATATTTGCCGCTCGGGCGAATATTCGCGAGCATTGGAGTCTTTTTTGAAAATTGATCGAAGCGGTCAAGCGTGATTTTCATTCCCGCTCTTCCGGCCATTGCGATCAGGTGGATCACTGCGTTTGTCGAGCCGCCTAGCGCGAAGACCGCTGCAATCGCGTTATTGAAGGAAGCGTCGCGCAGAATATCGCGCGGCTTCAAGTCTTCCCAAACCATTTCCACGATGCGGCGGCCAGAGCAGTTAGCCATCTTGGGGTGATTGGCGTCGACCGCGGGGATAGAGGTCGCACCGGGCAAAGTGAAGCCGAGCACTTCGGTCAGGCTCGTCATGGTGGATGCCGTTCCCATAGTCATGCAAGTTCCCGCTGAACGAGCGATACCGCTTTCGATCTCGGTCCAGGCTTGCAAATCGATGTTGCCCGCGCGGCGTTCAGCCCAATATTTCGAGACGTCGGAGCCGCTGCCCAGGATTTCGCCGCGCCAATTGCCACGAAGCATCGGCCCTGCTGGAATATAGATCGCGGGCAGATTCATACTGATGGCGCCCATCAAAAGCGCGGGAGTTGTTTTATCGCAGCCTCCCATTAGCACGCAACCGTCGGCGGGATAGGAACGCAACAACTCTTCCGTCTCCATCGCAAGGAGATTGCGATACATCATGGTCGTAGGCTTCTGAAACGTTTCGCCAAGAGTGAACGCGGGCATCTCGACCGGAAAGCCGCCCGCTTGCCACACACCCTTCTTCACGTCTTCTGCGCGCTCGCGAAGATGGCTGTGGCATGGATTAATGTCGCCCCAGGTGTTGATGATCGCAATGACGGGCTTCCCTGCATAGTCGGCTTGTGTGCAGCCCATGGAAGCGGCGCGCGAGCGATGCCCAAACGAACGAAGATCGTCGGGCCCGTACCAGCGATGACTTCTTAGAGACTTGGAATCTTTTGGCGGCACAGAATTCCTTCCGAAAGCTTGAGACTCGATGCAGACAAACCTAGAACTTTAAAATTGCGGGGTCAACTGCCAATCTGTCTTACAAATTGAACTGGCGGTCATGATTATTCGCCGTAGGGCAGGCGGTGGCTGCACAAGGTACGCTGTACTGATTCTGTCCTACCGCCCAACTAACCTCATGCCGATTTCCTTGTTAGTCTCCATATGCAATCAGAACGGTCAACAACGGGTCCCCCTCTCCCCGGAGTCGCAAGAGACACACCGAATCGCTGAGAAATCAAATCTATTTCAGGGGGCCCACTTGAAAAACTATCTCGCTATAACCATTCTGTGTATGACCACTGGTTTTGCGCTTCCCGCACATCCGCAAACATCCACAACAAGTCTCTCGATGAGTGCGCGCTGGGATGATGGGTCTAATGTCCAAGGGATCGTAACGTTTGGCAAACAGAACGCTTCAGGGCCTGATACGGTGGTCGTCACCCAGACTCTGTCGAATGGTTCGACCAACGTTTCTGAGTCGTTGGGGGCAACGACCATGTATGACGTCACTCTTGTCGACAGTGCAGGCACGCAACTGATCAAATTTCCAATTGCCACGGCAATGATCAATCCAGGGAACCTCAAGCAAGCGCAAATTAGATTTGTTTTTCGCAAAGCTGACAATTCTCTGAAATCGGGAAACATTTCGGTCTCGATGGAGTTTTAGATCGGCAGCGAATTTGCCTCTTCTAAATTACCCTTACTGAATACGGTTTGCGCGGATTGTGGTGTAATCTCTTGCACTGTTCTCGCGAAACCGATGAGAAACGACACAATTCTGGTCCTGGTCAGTCCGGCAGAGCCTGCCGAGGCGCAGCTCGCGATGCTGAAGCAGCGGCTTGCGGATGTGAAGATCATCGCCGGAGACTCGGCCGCAGTATTTGAGCAGGCCGCTGTTCACGCAACTGTGCTGTTCAATTGGTCTGGTTCGCTCGCGCTCTTCAAAGAAGCGTTTGCGATGTGCCCAAATCTGCTTTGGGTGCATTCGCGCTCCGTGGGGTTGGAGAGAACGTTGTTCACGGAGTTAAGAGAGAGTCCCGTGCCGCTTACCAATGGGGCGGGCGTGTTTAGCGCATCGCTCGGCGAGTTTACGCTTGGCGCGATCTTGTACTTCGCAAAAGATTTTCGGCGCATGATTCGGAATCAGATGGGTGGAATATGGGAAGCATTTGACGTTTCGTGGGCGTCAGGGCAAACCGTCGGGATTATTGGATACGGGGACATCGGGCGGGCCATTGCGGAGAGAACGCGTGCGCTTGGAATGACGGTGCTCGCCGTGCGGCGGCATGCCTCGTCTTCGCAGGCTGCAGATTCACTGGTTGCGCAAACCTATACGCCGGATCGGCGACTGGAAATGATTTCGCACTGCGACTATGTGGTTGTTGCGGCGCCGCTGACTGCGGAAACGCGCGGAATGATTGGCGACGCGGAGTTCGCGGCGATGAAGCCAACGGCAGTGGTGATCAATGTTGGGCGCGGCCCCGTGATCAACGAGGAGGCCATGATTGGCGCGCTTTCTAGTGGCCGAATTAGAGGTGCGGCCCTGGATGTTTTCGATCATGAGCCCTTGCCGGCAGGTCATGCGTTCTACAAGTTGGAAAACGTTCTGCTTTCGCCGCATTGCGCGGACCATACGCCTGATTGGCTGGACAATGCCGTGAAGTTTTTCATCGAGCAGTATGAACGATTCCGGAAGAGCGAGCCGTTGCTCAATGTAGTGGACAAGAAATTGGGATACTGAGACGAAAGTTGTTGGAAGCGACGCAGGGAAAAAGGCGCTTTGATTGACACGCTAGGGCAAGCTGGGGCGCATGCTGCGCCCCTACAAGGCATTTGCTGGCGTTCGTCCACGCGGAATTTACTTTCCTATGTAGCTGACGCGCCAGATGGATTTTGAGCCGTCATCAGTGACTAGCAGTGAACCATCTTGGGCGACGGCAACGCCTACGGGGCGTCCCCAGACGTGGCCATTGTCCACGACAAATCCGGTCATGAAATCTTCGTATTCGCCGGTAGCGTGGCCCGTTTGATGTAGCGGCACGCGAATGACTTCATAGCCCACGCGAACCGAGCGATTCCATGAGCCGTGTTCGGCTGCAAAAATATCGCCCTGGTATTCCGCTGGAAATTGTTTGCCGTCGTAAAAAGTCAGTTCCAGCGACGCATTGTGCGGGTTGAGGATTACGTCTGGCGTAATGACCTTGTTTCCCAGCTCGGGATGCTTGCTCGCGTGGCGCGGATCTTGGTGGCCACCCATGTACCACCAAGGCCAGCCGTAGAAACCGCCGTCCTGCACATGGGTTATGTAATCGGGAACGAGGTTGTCGCCTAGGGCGTCGCGTTCGTTCACCGAACACCACAATTCGCCAGTCTTCGAATTCATGGCCAAGCCTACACAATTGCGGATGCCGTAGGCATAAATTTGCATCGCTGAGCCATCCGGATTGAACTCCAGCACATCAGCTCGATTTTTTTCCGCCGGCGTGGTATCGGGGTCGTCAATATTCGAAGCCGAGCCCACGGAGACAAACATTTTCTTGCCGTCAAGCGAGAACTGAATGTCGCGCGTCCAGTGCCCAGCGCCCGCGGGCACGTCAGCAATATGCTCCGAGGGGCCGCGAGCTTTCAAATCGCCGTTGCGATAGGGAAAACGCACAACCGAATCCGTATTGCCAACGTAAATCCACTGCGGGTCCGGACCAGGAGGATAAAAGTTGATACCGAACGGACGGTTGAGCCCGGTGGCGAAAGTCTCCGTCTGCGCGGCTTTGCCGTCTGCAGTGACTCCGCGGAAGACCAAAATGTTGTTAGTGTGGCTCTCGGCGACGAAAAAATCGCCGTTGGGAGCGGTACGAATCAATCGCGGCTGATCGAGCCCTGACGCATAGAGCTCAACTTTGAAGCCAGGAAGAACTTGCGGCCACGCATCCTTTGGACGCGGCACCAGCTTGGGGCCATTGCCTGACGACGACGTTGCCAGCGGTTCGGGCAGATCCTTTAGAGTGATTTTGCGAGTCGTGCCAGGCTTTTCGACACGGTAGTCAGTGAACGGTGGATTGGCCGGAGGTGCGTTCGAGGCAGTCGCGACGGCTTCGTCAGCGGAAAGCTCAACGCGTGGCGAGCCGGGTTTCATGCTGCCGAGGACGCGCAGATAATTGATGATCTGCCATCTCTGCTCCTCCGGCAGGCTTGCCCAGGGCGGCATACCGTTGTTCACATCTCCCTTAGTTATGTACCAGAAGAGCTCGCCATCGCTGGCGCCCTGCGCTTTGCCCGTGGCCAGTGCGGGAATATTTCCCGTGCCTTCTCCGTTTTGTCCATGACACGAGGCGCACCGCGAAAGATAGTCAGCCCTGCCGGAAGGAGGATGCTGTCCCTCGAAGGGGTTCTTCAGTTGTTTAGCGGATGGCGGCGCGCCATGGAAAGTGGAATCCTGCGCCGGCGATGCAGTAATCAGAAAAAGAGACACTAATGCGCACTCTGCGAGTGCAACTGTAAGGATGCGAGCGTTCGATTTCAAGGTGCTTGTAACCTCCTGCGTCGTCGATTGCCGAATGGGCTGTGCGCTTTCGCGAGCGAAATTATATTGGATTCTACGGGCGGGGGCGAATGGAAAGCTTACCACGCGCAGATCATCGCCGCGTTTCGCTGAGAGATTTAGGATTGCTTCGGTGTATTAGAGACAGGCGACCGCGTTGAGATCCAGGCTTCTGCGTTCGAACGAAAAAGGCGGGTGACGTCGCGTTGAATATCGGCGCGCGTCACCCCGCGACCGTCTTGGGACAATAGACGATAGGAGTCAGACAGGATGCGCGCGATAGTCCGGCGCGTGTTGTTCCACTTATAGATGACTTGCTCGAGCACGCGGGCATCGGAATGCTGCGGGATGAAGCTTGTACCCAGCATTTCGAGGCGCTCGCGGGTGATCTCCTCGACTATCGAAGGATTGTTCAGGAACCACCAGCAGCCGAATGGCATTAGGTTGCTGAACTTTCGGGCGTAAACACAAAGTTCGTGCTGATTTTCCCGGCTTAAAACACTCACCAGAAAGCGATTGTCGGGAAACTCGCGGCAGAGATTTTCCAGGGCTCGCAGGTCCGCTCTGCCCAGTGCATCGCCGGCCAAGCGAAGCGATGGATTGACTTGTTTGCGAACTCCAATCATGAGCGAGATCGGTAAATCCAGTTCGCGGCAAGCGGGAAGCACCGCGTCTCTCAGTAATTTGTTGCCGACAGTGTCCGAGGGATAAGCGAAAGTGTCTGGCAGCGAGACAGCCATATAGACCGGCTGCATGCGCTTGCACCAGTCCATCAAAAAGCGCCGCACTTCGGATACAGAGTTCCCAGAGGCGTGCTCGTCCACGTTGTAGCCTTGGCTGGCCAACACACTCCAGTGCGCGGACCAAGTGCACAGAATTCGGTCGAGCCGAAGTACGGGACGAAATTGTTTATGGCTTGCGACTCCCTTCAACCAGACCGCGGCTTCCGCTGGGTCGAGAGGGTCATTCGTCATAACAACAGTGCTGATGCCCGCCATTTCAAACACTTTCTCAATATGCGTTTCGATGGTTTGCGCCTTGAAGAACGATCTCGCTTCGGCCAAATCCAGCCGATCGGTAGGCAAATGGAAAGCCTTGAGCACGGCGATGACGCCTCGCGTGGCTTCAGAGATCGGAGTATTTTCGACAAAGAGAGCTTGCCAAATTTTATCGGCTTGCTCGCTTTTGGAAAGCGACCAGTATTGCTCCGGCCTAATGGAAGAAGAGCGGAACAGTTCCGCTTCGAGATAGTGATAGGTCAGAAGTTCGTCGATGCCCCATAAGCCAATCTTGTCGAATGCCGGAGAGTACAAATGGGTGTGAATGTCGACGAATTGCGTGGTGGCGAGGACATTTTCCACTGCGGAAGGGATTTCCCCTTCTGAGAGTGGAGCGCGATCGGCGGGGAGCGCGTTTTGTTCCGTTGATCGGAGAGACGACGTGCTCATGCGTTCCTCCAGCGATTGTGTCTCTTACGAGAACTTGTAAGCGCGGACGGGATTCGCACCCAACCGGGCATTGGTAGCGTGTAACCGACTGATTTTACATGAGGAGGTAACAGATGCAAGGGACGTAGTGGACCCCCGATCCGTCGATAGCGGGACGTGTTTTACATAGTGGCAGGCGCGAGGAGCCTGAATGGGGCCGTACGCCAGCGTAGAATGCCGGTAGGCTGTTTGAACCGAAGACTACGAATTCTCACCTGGAAGGTGCGCCCTTCGCATACGATGGCGTGCATGCGCAAAATCGAGAAGCCCTCACCGACCGAATCACCATTATTGTTCGAGTTCGATCCCAAGCCAGCCGAAGAGATGCTGACCGCGCTGGGAGGCTTACCCCTGGTGGTGCAAGCCTTTCGTTCTCTGGGATTACCGGGCAGTGTGAAACAACACCTGGTGGTGAAGGAACGCCAGCGGGGTTACGACGAGGCTACTTTTGTCGAGAGCTTCGTGATTCTGAATGCCGCCGGAGGCGAGTGTCTGGATGATTTTGAGCGACTGCGGGCGGACCCCGGGCTAGGGCAACTAATCGGGCACGAAGTGCCTTCTCCGGAAGCAGCTCGGAAGTTCCTGTATGCGTTCCATGAAGAAGAAAAGATTCAACAAGCCAAGCAGCAGCGACTGCCGGATCAAATTGCGTACATTCCCACAGAGAGTGAAGCGCTGGAAGGGCTAGGAAAAGTGAACCAAGATCTGATCCGGCGATTGGGAGAACGTTGTCCGGAGCAGAAGATCGCTACGGTGGATCAGGACACCACGATTATCGAGAGCCGCAAACAAGAAGCCCTGCACACCTACGAAGGGCCGCGAGGCTATCAGCCGATGCTGGCGGTGTGGGCCGAGATGGACGCGGTGCTGGCCGATGAGTTTCGAGATGGGAACGTACCGGCGCAGATGGCTCCGTTGACCGTGGCGAAAGCGGCGTTCGCCGCGCTGCCCAAAACAGTGACGACCTACTATTATCGCGGCGATGCGGCCTGTCATGAGAAGGAGTTGTTGCGCTGGCTGTGCAACGAGAAACGTGAAGAAGGGCCGCAAGGATGCATTGGTTTTGCGATCAGCGTGCGGATGAGCGAGGCGTTGCGCGAGGCCATTCTGGAAGTTCCGGAAAAGGAATGGAAGGCCTACGGGGAGCCCGAGCCGGGTATAGATCGGGAGTGCGCCGAAGTAGTGTTCGTGTCGAACCAGCAAGCAGAGCCGAAGGACAGCCAGCCGCTGCGCTACATCGCCATCCGGCTGCGCCAACGGCAGGGAGGGTTGTTTGCCGACGGCAGTAACGTGCGACGTTTTGCCGTGCAGAGCAACATCTGGGATTGGGAAGCGGTGAAACTGATCGAGTGGCACCGAGAAAAAGCCGGGACGATCGAGCGGGTACACGATGTGATGAAGAATGATTTAGCGGCCGGGGTACTGCCGTCGAAATATTTCGGAGCCAATGCCGCCTGGCTGCGGCTGGCGGTGATCGCCTACAACGTGCTCACAGCGCTGAAGCGCTTGGCCTTGCCGGCAGACTTATTGACGGCCCGCCCGAAGCGACTGCGCTTTTTGATTTTCCATATGCCGGGTCGACTGGTGCATCATGCTCGTGAACTGAGCTTGCGACTGGGGACGGCCATCGAGGGCCTCGCCATGTGCATGGGCGCAGTGCGCTTATTGCCGCTTCCTTCTTAGCATTTCCCGGAACAGGTTCTTATCGACGGATTTGCAGAGCGCTTTTTGGAAGCGCTTCGGAAAAGAGCCGTCCCTCGGCTTCCCGATGGACCTCACAAACCTACACGCTTTGCTCAACGCCCAAAAGGCGCTCTGGCAGCGAATTGACTTCGCATCTACGCGCATTCAGGCTGCCAAATACCCGTCACTCCTACCTTACCGACGGATTGGGGTGGACCCCGATCCGTCGATAGCGGGACGTGTTTTACATAGTGGCAGGCGCGAGGAGCCTGAATGGGGCCGTACGCCAGCGTAGAATGCCGGTAGGCTGTTTGAACCGAAGACTACGAATTCTCACCTGGAAGGTGCGCCCTTCGCATACGATGGCGTGCATGCGCAAAATCGAGAAGCCCTCACCGACCGAATCACCATTATTGTTCGAGTTCGATCCCAAGCCAGCCGAAGAGATGCTGACCGCGCTGGGAGGCTTACCCCTGGTGGTGCAAGCCTTTCGTTCTCTGGGATTACCGGGCAGTGTGAAACAACACCTGGTGGTGAAGGAACGCCAGCGGGGTTACGACGAGGCTACTTTTGTCGAGAGCTTCGTGATTCTGAATGCCGCCGGAGGCGAGTGTCTGGATGATTTTGAGCGACTGCGGGCGGACCCCGGGCTAGGGCAACTAATCGGGCACGAAGTGCCTTCTCCGGAAGCAGCTCGGAAGTTCCTGTATGCGTTCCATGAAGAAGAAAAGATTCAACAAGCCAAGCAGCAGCGACTGCCGGATCAAATTGCGTACATTCCCACAGAGAGTGAAGCGCTGGAAGGGCTAGGAAAAGTGAACCAAGATCTGATCCGGCGATTGGGAGAACGTTGTCCGGAGCAGAAGATCGCTACGGTGGATCAGGACACCACGATTATCGAGAGCCGCAAACAAGAAGCCCTGCACACCTACGAAGGGCCGCGAGGCTATCAGCCGATGCTGGCGGTGTGGGCCGAGATGGACGCGGTGCTGGCCGATGAGTTTCGAGATGGGAACGTACCGGCGCAGATGGCTCCGTTGACCGTGGCGAAAGCGGCGTTCGCCGCGCTGCCCAAAACAGTGACGACCTACTATTATCGCGGCGATGCGGCCTGTCATGAGAAGGAGTTGTTGCGCTGGCTGTGCAACGAGAAACGTGAAGAAGGGCCGCAAGGATGCATTGGTTTTGCGATCAGCGTGCGGATGAGCGAGGCGTTGCGCGAGGCCATTCTGGAAGTTCCGGAAAAGGAATGGAAGGCCTACGGGGAGCCCGAGCCGGGTATAGATCGGGAGTGCGCCGAAGTAGTGTTCGTGTCGAACCAGCAAGCAGAGCCGAAGGACAGCCAGCCGCTGCGCTACATCGCCATCCGGCTGCGCCAACGGCAGGGAGGGTTGTTTGCCGACGGCAGTAACGTGCGACGTTTTGCCGTGCAGAGCAACATCTGGGATTGGGAAGCGGTGAAACTGATCGAGTGGCACCGAGAAAAAGCCGGGACGATCGAGCGGGTACACGATGTGATGAAGAATGATTTAGCGGCCGGGGTACTGCCGTCGAAATATTTCGGAGCCAATGCCGCCTGGCTGCGGCTGGCGGTGATCGCCTACAACGTGCTCACAGCGCTGAAGCGCTTGGCCTTGCCGGCAGACTTATTGACGGCCCGCCCGAAGCGACTGCGCTTTTTGATTTTCCATATGCCGGGTCGACTGGTGCATCATGCTCGTGAACTGAGCTTGCGACTGGGGACGGCCATCGAGGGCCTCGCCATGTGCATGGGCGCAGTGCGCTTATTGCCGCTTCCTTCTTAGCATTTCCCGGAACAGGTTCTTATCGACGGATTTGCAGAGCGCTTTTTGGAAGCGCTTCGGAAAAGAGCCGTCCCTCGGCTTCCCGATGGACCTCACAAACCTACACGCTTTGCTCAACGCCCAAAAGGCGCTCTGGCAGCGAATTGACTTCGCATCTACGCGCATTCAGGCTGCCAAATACCCGTCACTCCTACCTTACCGACGGATTGGGGCGGAGAGTGTCTGCACAATTCCGTACAAAAACCTGGTCGATCTGAAATTTCTAGCTGGCTAAGAGATGGCTGGCAACGCCTTAAGAAAATGGGCGACCCACTTACGAGGAAGTTGCTCGATTCAGCATAGACTCAAGGACCAGGAGGAGTGGGGACAGTCCGTCTGACTTTGAGAGAATCACGCTGACACCAGCGGCTAAAGCAATACTCTTGATATAATCCTCGTACATCGTGAACAGAATAGTCTTGGTCTTCGGTAGGCTTTTTTTCAAAATGGACGCTACCTCGATCCCATTGAACTCTGGCATCATCACGTCCAAAATGAGCAAGTCCGGCTGGAGAGCCAGCGCGGCATCAATCGTTTGACGGCCATCAGCGGTTTCTCCGCAGATTTCCACATTTGGTCTTCGCGCAAGGAAAGTCCGGATGATTCCTCGCACTACCGGGCTATCGTCGGCAATGAGGATACGAGTGATCACTTTGTCGTTAAACCTACATAAGCCTACACCGACCCGCTTCGTTGGTGAAGTACAGGATTTCCTGTAGGTACCTTTCTATATCGTTTCTTGTCTTCCTTCGCAGAGAGGCATTGCCTTCAGTTAAGATGCGGCGGCATGCCTTGGTCAGAAGCAGGACGCCGAAACTGTCTTACATTTTTCCTGCAATTTTTCAAAACATATCAAATGTAAAGGGAAAATTTGGAGGCGCGGGTGGGATTCGAACCCACGGATAAAGGTTTTGCAGACCTTCCCCTTAGGCCACTTGGGTACCGCGCCGATTCAGCAAGTATAGCAAAAATTCTAGCAAGGCCCGGAAACTGGGCGGCCGCTGCGTGCGTTCGGCGCGCTATTTTTTTGCGGGCGCTAGCGGCGAAGCGATTTTGGCTTCGCGCAGAAAGCGGGCGGATTCTTCGGGCGGCGTCGGGTTGATGTAAAAACCGGTGCCCCATTCAAAGCCTGCGACTTTTGTAAGCTTGGGGATGATTTCGAAGTGCCAGTGGTAATGATCGTTAATTTCTTCGCCGATGGGCGAGGTGTGGATCATGAAATTGTAAGGCGGACGGTCGAGAACGGCGTCAAGCCGCATCAAGGTGTCTTTCAACATACGCGCCAGGCTCGCGTACATGGTGCTCTGATTATTTTCGTACGATGAACCGTGCACTTTGGGGAGCAGCCACATCTCGAATGGAAAGCGCGAGGCATACGGAGCTAGCGTGATGAAGTGATCGTTTTCTCCGATGACACGCTCGCCGGTGTCGCGTTCCTGGCGAATAATGTCGCAGAAGATGCAGCGCTCTTTCTCGTCGTAGTAGTGCCAGCCGCTGTCCACCTCTTCGCGCACGCGCCGTGGCACGATCGGAAGAGCGATCAGCTGCGAGTGAGTGTGCTCGACCGAAGCGCCCGCGGCTTCCCCGTGATTCTTGAAGATCAGCACGTAGCGAAACCGTTTGTCGTTCTTGAGATCCAGCATGCGGTCGCGGTAGGCCCAGAGAACATCTTCGAGGGCCCGTTCGGGCAACGAGGCCAGCGTCGCCGAGTGGTCGGTCGTTTCGACAATCACCTCGTGAGCGCCGACGCCATTCATTTTGTCAAAGAGGCCTTCGCCCTCGCGGTCGAGGTCGCCTTCGATGCCGAGTGCCGGGAATTTGTTGGGCACAACGCGAACGCTCCACCCCGGTGAGTTCGCGCCTCCATTGCTCCGGCCGTAGACGAGGATCTCCGGCGGCGTCTTCGCTTCATTGCCGGGGCAGAACGGACAATTTTTGCCGTTTGGAAGAGGAGCGACGGTCTCGCGCAGAAAATCATTGGGGCGCTTTCCCCGTTCGGTGGAAATAATCACCCAGCGGCCAGTAATCGGGTCTTTTCGCAACTCCGGCAAAGCAATCCTCCTCGAAAGGGGTCAAAGACTTGAGCGCGGAGAGCGCACCACCTGTCTCCGCCCTTGGCTCCGATTGTACCGCTTCTGGCGGTGCTGAGAAGCCACCCCCCCGGATTTTCCTGTGGAATCTTACATCTGAGGGCTGAAGGCGTCCTTGTGCAGGCGCAATAACGGCGGTTTGCCGGGAGAATTGTCGATCGCGACAACGTCAAACCGACAGGGGCATTCCGGGACGTGGCGCTCCGCCAGGAAGTGTTGAGCGGTACGAGCAAGGACGTGTTGTTTCCCCGGTGTGACGCTTAGCTCCGGCAAGGCCGACATTTCTTCGCGCACGGTGCGTGTGCGGACCTCGACGAAAGCGAGCGTCTTGCCGTCGTAACCGACCATATCGATCTCGCCTTTTGAAGCGCGGGGAGTGAAATTCCGTGCCACGAAAACGTAGCCTTGCCTGCGGAGATACCAATAGGCGTAGGTCTCGCCCCGAATGCCCGTTTGGCGCGCCTCGTGTTTTCTTCCTTCGAGAGATGGAGCGGGTGAGTCGCCTTCGCGCAAGCCCTTTCGCGCGGCCCAATGGACAGCTTGGAAAATCAATCGCGAGACAAGTGGCATGGGTTTCCCCGAAAACGTCCCTTGCGGTGGGCAGTATATCTAAAGATTTAACTTATGACGTTATATTTTCTTAATAACGAGGATGCGAAATTAGGGTAGGGGCGCAGCATGCTGCGCCCCCATAACTAGCCATCGATGACGCGAGCTATTGGCGGTAAATCGGCGCTAGATTTTTGTTTCGGCTTCGCGGAGGCATTCTTCGAGGGTGCGCACGGCAAAGTCCGCCTGTTCTTCGTCGATGAGGAGCGGCGGGGACAACCGGACGGTATTCTCCCCCGCGCCCAGGATGCATAGCCCCTTGTGGAACGCAAGGTCGACAATGGCGTTGCGCAGGTCAGCTGCTTTTTCCTTGGTGCGCTGATCGCGGACTATTTCAATCCCAATCATCAAACCCCGCCCGCGAACGTCCCCGACGATTTTGAACTTCTTCGTCCAATCCGCCAGTCGTGTGAAAAGATAATTGCCCATGCGGCGCGCATTCTCGAGGTACTCGCTCTCGATTAAGCTCGCCGTCGCCAGAGCGGCCGCGATGCATACCGGATTTCCCCCAAACGTCGTTCCGTGCGATCCGGGCTTCCAATTCATGATGCTGGCTGGCGCGAAGATTGCACCGAGCGGCATACCGCTGGCGATGCCTTTCGCACTGCAGATAATGTCCGGCTCGATTCCGGCAAATTGATGCGCCCACCACTTTCCGGTGCGGCCCATGCCGGACTGCACTTCGTCGGCGATGAGCATGATGCCGTGCTTGCGGCAAATGCGCTGCAACTCTTGCAGGAAGAAGTTCGGCGCAACGACGTACCCGCCTTCGCCCTGAATCGGCTCGATGATGATTCCCGCGACTTCCTCGGGGTCAAAGAGGCGCTTGAAAATCTGCTGTTCGAGCAGCTCGAGAATCTCCGGGCCGCAGGTTTCCGCAGTATGTCCGTGAGCGCAGCGATAGGCGTACGGAAACGGAATGTGCTCGATTCCAGAAAGCAGCGCGCCAAATCCCTTGCGCTGCGTGGTCTTCGAGGCGGTCAACGAAAGCGCGCCCATGGTGCGGCCATGAAAGCATCCGTAGAACGCGATCATTTTGTCGCGCTTGGTGGCATACCGGGCCAGCTTAATGGCTCCTTCCACGGCTTCCGCGCCGGAATTCGTGAAGAACGCCTTTTTCGGCACAGAACCGGACAAGGTACCCAACAGATGCTCGGCGAGAAGCGGCATGCTCTCGTAGTAAAAATCTGTGCCGGACATGTGAATAAGCTCGGCAGCCTGCTGCTGGATAGCTGCTACGACTTTGGGATGGCAATGTCCCGTCGAGCAGACAGCGATCCCCGCTGCGAAATCCAAAAACGCGTTTCCGTCAACGTCCTCAACAATCGCGCCGTGGCCGCGCTTGGCAACCAGCGGGTAGTCGCGCGTATAAGACGGCGACATGAACTTGGCGTCGCTCTCGACAACGCGCTTGGCGTGGGGTCCGGGCAGAGCGGTAATTAGCTTCGGTAGTTTCGTTTCCGTTGTGGCAATCATCTCTTCCTCCTCGGGAAAATGGTCAGCGGTGAATGTGGATCGGCTACCGCAAAGCAGGTTGTGTGCGTACACCAGTAGTGAGTGCGCGCCCCGCCAGGAGAAGGATTGCTTAGTCTACGCCGAAGAGGTTGGGACGCAGTTCCGCAGGGGAGAAATTACAGGGGAACCGATAGTGATTCGAGAGTTTCATTTGCGTTTCCAGCGGACGCTGCCGTCCTTTGAATCTTCAATAAGTATACCACGATCCGCGAGCTCTTTGCGGATGCGATCGGCGGCCGGGAAGTCTCGGCGCTGGCGCGCGGCTTGTCGATCCGCAACGAGTTTTTCGATTTCGGCGTCGTCAGGACCGCTGTCCGCGGGGCCGAAACCGAGCGCGCGAAGCTTCTCCGCATCGTTGTCTTCCATAATGGCGAAGACGCGGTCGAAGTTCGCGAGAAACTCCTGCACAGCGGCAACATCTCCCTGGCGGAATTCGCCTTTATCCATGGCGATATTCGTTTCGCGCAAGAGATCGAATGCCGCTGCCAGCGCGCGCGCCGTGTTCAAGTCATCGGAAAGCCCCGCATCAAATTCATCCGCGGCTTCGGCGATTCGGTCGGCCATGCCCTTCTGTTTTCCTGCGGGAAATTTGCCCTGCGCCAGTCGCACGGCGAAGTTTCGCAATCGCTCGACAGAGCTTGCCGCCTGCTGCAACCCGTCAAACGTAAAATTGAGCTGCTTACGGTACGGCACGCTGGCCAGCGCAAACCGCAGCGCCGAGGGCTTATACCCTTTCGCGAACAAATCCCGCAAGGTATAGAAATTCCCAAGCGACTTGGACATCTTCTCGCCTTCCACGAGCAGATGCTCTGCATGCATCCAGTACCGCACAAACGGTTTTCCCGTAGCCCCTTCGCTCTGCGCAATTTCGTTTTCATGATGCGGAAAAGCAAGATCGATTCCGCCAGTGTGAATGTCCAGCGTCTCGCCGAGGTACTTCATGGCCATGGCTGAGCATTCGATGTGCCAGCCAGGACGGCCCTTGCCGATCGGCGTCTCCCAGAAATGCTCGCCAGGCTTTGGCGCTTTCCACAGCGCAAAGTCGCGCGCGCTCTCTTTTTCGTAGCGGTCCACATCCACGCGAGCGCCGGCCTGAATACCAGCCACGTCAATATTCGACAGCTTGCCGTAGTTCGGAAACTTCGCGATGCGATAGTAGATAGAGCCTTCGCTGGAATAGGTGTAGGTCTTCCCTTGCAATCGCTCGATGAGCTTGACCATATCATCGATATGATCCGTCGCGCGGATCCAGTGTTCCGGCGCCTCTATGCTAAGCGTCTTACAATCGTCGAAAAATGCCTGCGCAAATTTTTCTGTATAGTCCCGAATGCTCACACCCGCAGCCGCCGAGTTAGCGATGATGCGGTCGTCCACGTCGGTGAGATTCATGACGTGCTTCATTTTGTAGCCGCGCAGCTTCAGGAAACGCCGAAGAATGTCCTGAAACACAAACGTACGGTAATTCCCGATGTGCGCGTAGTCGTACACCGTCGGTCCGCAGGTGTACATGCGGACTCCATCGCTTTTTTGTGGCGCGAAAGCTTCGATCTTCCCGCCCAGCGTGTTATGGAAGCGTATTTCGTGCATCGCAGCTCAGTCTGCCATTTGCCCCAAAGGATAAACGTCAGATTGTAGCCGAGGCTTCCAGACAGCCGCAATGAAGAACGGCTCGCGATGGTGGCACAGTTTCCGAAGATTCAACCAAGTAGGTACCCTGCGCCCGATACCACAGATGCTCCGTCAGAGCCTTCTACTGGGGAGGACAGTCTGGGACAAACCTCAGGGCCACTTCTATGGAATCCTTGGGTGGGCTGCCCGGCTGAAAATGCCAGTTCCGCACCGCAGCGACAGCGGCATCGGCCAAGAGAGGATGGCCGGAATCGACTTTCACATCTTTGACATTGCCTGACTCTGCGTCGAGCATCAGAGTCAGATGCACTTCTCCTCCGATCCTGGTTTGCCTCGCGAGCGGAGGGTAATTCGGAAGCCTGTATTGCAACAAATCGGCGGGCTTGGACCCCACAAACTCTACATAAACGGGAGGGGTTTCCTTAACGGGGCCCGAATATTTATCCAGGAGGGACTCTAGGTGACTGCCGCTCTCGAAACCAAGAGCATAGACCCCTGCTTTGATGGCAGGCACAATCTCTGCCCCGAGAGCCTGAAACACCTCATCCTGAGCCTCGGAAGCGTCATGAAAGGAAAAATCCTTACCGAAAGACCGTTCATAAACTTCGCTAACTAAATCCCATAGGGAAGCCGCTTGCGGGTTGGTTCTTTTCAATTTCTTAAAATCTACAGTCTCTGGATAAGGTAGCTCGAAGACTTTCTCCGTTCTCCCGCACACGGCAACGATGCTGTAGCTGGCAGTATCGAAAATGCCGGCGCCATACTGTGGGTGAGCATGATTGATCGCCGATGCAACGTCCTTGGCATTTAAAGAACAGAGCTCATGCCTCGCAACTTTCTGGGGAGTTGCATTTTCAATTAACCGGTCCGCCGCCTTGACTGTCAGACCGCTAGGACAACCCGTGCCCGTTGGACCGATCCGAACTTGCCGAACCAACACATCCTTGCCCTGAGATTTCACGTCAAGGACGTATTCATAAAAGAAGGGAGACGCATCTGAAAAAACGTGCGTCACGATATAGAAGCTTTTCAGCTCCTTTTCGTTGTAGGTTTGGGCCCCGATGCGAGGAACAACGGCTCCGCACATGAGGAACGCGGCAAGGCAAAATGCGGAGCAGCGCGGGATCACGGCTTACCTCTGACTCTTCGATCTTCCAACGAACTCATCTTACCGTCATTTCAGTGGCGTGGTGTCGATCGGAATCTGAATGTGATCGTACAATTCAATGGTCCAACACGGAAGGGTCCGCGTGGAACAGAACAGCAGGCAATCAACAGTGCACGGTGGAACCGCAGATTCCCGACGGCCGCTTGCAACGCCACTCAGAAGTAGAATTTCAGGGCCAGCTGCACCTGACGGCCCGGCAGACTTTCGGAAATCTCGCCGAAGGTCGGAGAGCTTATGTCGTTATCCGGCAACCGGAAATTGGCGTGGTTGAAAATGTTGAAAAATTCCGCCCGGAATTGCAGGCTTTTGGACTCGCGAATCGGAATGTTCTTGAAGGCAGAGAAGTCCCACTCCTGCAGTCCCGGTCCTTGCACGATGTTGCGGCCTTCGTTGCCAAATTGCCCTGCCTGAGTAGTCGGATTGAGTTGCTGGAAGGCAGCCGTGTTGAACCATTCCTGCGGCGTGCGTGGCCCATTATTAGGATTGCCAACGACATCCGGGCGGTTGCTGGAGAATCCCGAGATTTCCGGTGCGCTTCCCTGCAAAGAAACGTCAGTGGAGTCATAGACGGTGAAGGGAGTGCCGCTCATAAACGTAGTAATGCCGTTCAACTGCCAACCGCCCAGCACGTGTTGGTACCAGTTCTCTGGGTGATTCCAGAAGGGCAACTGCCACTGATAGCTGATCACGAACCGATTGCGCGCGTCGAACATAGACCTGCCATATTCCGCGGGGAGATTAAACGGGTCCTGCGCCAAGTCATTCTCGCCTGCGACGCTCTGCGAAGCCGAGCCGGTAATGTTGAAGGACGAAACGTCGTCAAGAGTTTTCGAATACGTGTAAGATGCAAGGAACGACAACCCATGGCTGAAACGCTTCTGCAGACTCGCCTGCAATGCGTTGTAGCTGGAATCCGCGATGCCTGCGATCAATCCGACCGAAGCAAAATTGCAGGGCGGGCTGGTGGGTGAAAGATTGCAACCCGAATAGAGGCGCCTGTTGTTGACGTTGTCTTCGGTGGAATTTGGCACTCCGCCCGTTTCGCCCGGAACGAAAACGGCCGGATTCCCCTCGATGAATCGCGGCAACTTGGTGCCTTTCGTCCCCACGTAGCCGATTTCGAACAGCCAATCGTTGGCGAAAGATCTTTGGACGTTGAGATTCCAATCCTGCGCGTAAGGCAAGCGCAGATTCGGAGACAACGTCAACAATGTCATTGGCTGCGCGAAAGATCCATTGAAGGGATTCGTTCCACCATACGGATCAGCAAAATCTGGAAAATTCAGCTGCGGCGTTTGCAAGTAGGGTGGCGCGCTGCTGGGAGTCTGCAGCGGCCCTCCCTGGCCGTTGTAATAAGGATCGTAAGAAATTCCATAGGACGCGGTGACCAGCCACAGGCCGTTCCCTCGCGGATCCCAAGCCAATCCTACGCGCGGAGCAAAGGCCGTTTTTTCAGTCGGAATCAAACCTCTTGGCACGCCCGGATCACCCGGATAGACCAGACCCACGGGTGCGCTTGGAAAAACAACAGATTGCACGCCAGGCTCAAAAAGGTTCTGGCGGTTATGAATCTCCGTGTAAGGGAATGGCAATTCATAGCGGAGTCCGGCGTTCAGCGTCAGACGTGAGGTGAGCTTGTACGTGTCCTGTGCATAGGCGCTTAAACTGTTTCCTCGCAGCCCGCGCGATGGGTCACCTCCGCCCTGCAGGAAAAACGCCGGAGCGCCGAGTAGAAAGCTGGCGAAAGCATCGTTGGCAGGGACCGGTGCGAAAACAAAAAATCCATTCGATGCGATTCCAAACAAAACATTGATCTGGTCATGGTCGTAACCACCGCCGAATTTCATCTCGTGCCGGCCGTGAATCCATGTTATCGAGCCGGAAATATCGATGGCGTTTTCGTAAGTGTTGCGCGGGCCGGTAATCGGATCGCCCACGGAGGCATATCCGCTGACCTGTATGAACGGTGGCCCAATCGCGGCGTCCAGCGTCGGCTCATATTGAAAACCCAGGCTCGCCGGGGTCGTATGATTGACGGCTTGGTTGAAGAGATACTTATTCCGCAGAAACGAAAAGCGCGCGACGCCGATGAGAGTTGGCGAAAATGTGTGCGTTTCCTGCGCCACAAAGTTTTGGGCCCGCTGGTTTTCTCCAACTGGGAAGCCCGGCACATTCGCACCCGCCGTGGAGAGCGGGTCAATCGTATCCCCTTGCGAAAACATATAGCGGAAATTCAAGACGTCTTGCGGGGTCAGGTAATGGTCCACGCGGACCCCAAACTGGTCGTTGTTTTGGTCCAACGTTTGCGTGGTACTGAAAGCGTTTGGTCCCAGGCTCGGTTGATTGGGCAGCGGAAAGAAAGGCAAGAGCGACTGGGAGAGTGGATCGATCCCCGGAAGTTTGTTGAAAGGGAAGGGCTGGTTTGAGAATTCGTTCACGAGCTGGCCGGAGGGGACGCTGCAAATGCCCGAAGCGTTAAAGGCTCCTTGTGCCTGCGTGCAGAGCTGGCCAAAGTCGCCTTGTTGTTCCTGTAGAGTGGGCACCGCTGCACCAACCGTTTCACCTTGGCGGTTCCGCAAACCTTCGTAGTATCCGAAGAAAAAAGTCTTGTCTTTCTTGATGGGCCCGCCGAAAGTTCCGCCAAACTGATTCCGCTTCAAGGGCTCGACGCTAGTAGCGAAGAAACTCTTGGCGTCCATGGCGTCGTTTCTCAGAAATTCCCAAGCCGCTCCGTGAAACGCGTTGGACCCGGAGCGCGTGACGATATTGGTAGTCGAGCCGCTGCTGTGCCCGAACTCCGCACTAGCCGTATGCGTCAGGATATGAAACTCGGCAATGGAATCGATGGGAAGCTGAATCACCAGGCCACCGTCGACAGAGTTAAAATTGTTTGCTCCATCGATCAGAAAATTATTGGATTCCGGACGCTGGCCATTCACGGCGTAAGCTTGTCCGCTACGCAAAGAACCGCCAGCCTCTGCGAGCCCGGGAGTAATGGGGACCACGCCAGGCTGAAGCAAGCCGAGCTGGGCAAAGTCGCGCCCGTTCAGCGGCAAATCCAGGATCTCGCGCTCACCCACCGTTTTTCCGAGGCTGGTGACGGTCGTTTCCACCAAGGATGCGTCGGCTTGAACGCGCACTTCCTGTGTGGGAATACCCACCGCAAGACGTACCACGACGGTTGCAATATGATTCACGTCGAGCGAGATTCCCTCTTGAACGTACTTCTTGAATCCCTTAGCTTCAACTTCGAGGCGATAATGGCCGATGGGTAGTTCGACAAAATCGTAGACTCCCTGAGAATCCGTCGTCGCGGTACGCGCGAGTCCCGTTTCAGTTTGCACTGCCGTAACTTTCACGCTAGAGACAGTAGCCCCACTCGCATCCAACACTGTGCCGCGAATGCTCCCCGCGATTTCCTGCGCCGAAGCGTTAAGGCTCGGGTAAATTGCAATCGCGAGGATACAAATCAGCCTTCCAAGATTCCGCATGCGAGTCTCCGGTTTCCACTAGATAAGTTTTTTCAATCTTTGGGGTAGACGAGTGCGTCACGCGCAAGAAACGCTTGCGCACTGATCATGCAAGTCGGACCTCACCCCGCTTTTAGTTGGCGCATTATAAGGAGCGATGGTGCGGCAGGGTCAATAATGCAAAAGAACTACTGAGCGCCCGCGAACGAAATTGACGGTGGGCCGCGCGGTCGTTAGAGTTCTAGGTTCTCACTGGAAAGGGTCAAAGATGATTCGCTTTGCCTTGGGCAGAGGCTTTCTCGGAATATTGGCGCTGGCGGCCGCAGCCGTTGGGCAAGAAAAAACGCCCGCAAATGCGCCCAAGCTTCTCACCCCGGAAGCATCTCTCAACTTGCGCTCGATTTCCGACCTGCAATTTTCGCCAGACGGCTCGCGCGTTGCCTTCGTCGTTACGGAGCCACCCAAGGGCGAACGGCGTGCGCGCCATATCTGGCTGTTCGAAAAAGAATCCGGCGCGATCCGCCAATTTACATTTTCCGCGAAGGATGAATCGTCGCCCCGCTGGTCTCCCGATGGAAAGCAGCTCGCTTTTCTTTCGAATCGCGACGACCAGCAGCAAATTTACGTAATGCGCGCGGATGGTGGCGAGGCTGCCGCTGCAACCAAAGGCAAGCGCAGCGTGCATAGTTTTGGGTGGTCCCCCGACGGCAAGCAGATCGCTTATCTTGCTCCCGACGCCAAGAGTGCCACCGAGGAAAAAAAGGATAAGGACAAAGATGACGCGCGCGTCGTGGATAAAAACGATAAGCAACCTCGGCTGTGGCTCCTCACATTGGCTACAAACGAGGCCAAAGCCCTCACGGACACCAAATGGGAAGTAAGTGACCTTGCCTGGCTAAAGACCGGAGACCGCCTCGTCGTGAGCGCCACCGATCATCCCGAATCCGACCAGGAGACTCATCGCATTTTTTCCATTTCCATTCAGGACAGCTCGCGGCGGCTGATTTTCGCGCCGCACGGTCCGTTTCGCGAGTTGCAAGTATCGCCTGACGGCGCGACGGTCAGTTACATTGGCTCTCGCGTGGATGGCCCCACGCCGCACGACCTCATGCTTCTGGACATCGAAAAGCGCGCCACGCGTAATCTCACCGGCGCGAGCCTCGATCGCGCCATCTCCGAGTATCGATGGATGAAGGATGGCTCCATGCTTGCGCTCTACGCGGACGGATTCCGAAACAAACTCGTTGGTTTTTCTCCCGAGGGCATGAGCAAAGATCCGTCGAATCCGCCGGCCAGCAATGTGAATGCTTTCGCCGTTTCCGACGCTGGTGACATTGTCTTCGCTGGACAGTCCGCCACGACGCCCCCCGAACTCTGGCTGTGGGACCAGAAAAATTCGCCGCGACAAGTTTCTCACATCAATGATTCCTGGAAACAGTTCACGCTGAGCGCGCCCGAATTTTACAAATACAAATCCTTCGACGGCCTGGAGATTGAAGCGGCTCTCCTGAAACCCGCAGGCGCCGAAGGAAAATCCAAGCTGCCGCTCATCGCATTGATTCATGGCGGACCAACCGGCAACTGGCAAGACTCCATCGAAGTCTGGGGACAGCTCCTTGCGGCGCGCGGGTACGCGGTTTTCTACCCCAACATTCGCGGCTCAGTCGGCTATGGCCAGAAATTCATCGAAATGAATCGCGGCGATTGGGGCGGCGCAGACTTCAAGGACGTGATGTGGGGTGTCAAAGATCTTATCGACCGCGGCATTGCTGACCCCACGAAACTTGGCATTGGCGGGTGGTCCTACGGCGGCTACATGGCCGAATGGGCCATCACACAAACGAACGACTTCAAAGCCGCCGTCTCCGGCGCGGGTCTCTCCAATTTGATCTCCGAGTATGGAAGCGAAGAACATCCTTCCTACGATGAATGGTTCTACGGCGTGCCTTACGAGTCCGATAGCCTCGTGAAATTCCTGAACAGTTCCCCGTTCACGCAGCTCAAGAATGCGAAGACGCCCACACTCATTCTTCAAGGCGAGACCGACACAACCGATCCACCCGATCAAAGCCAGGAACTCTATCGCGGATTAAAACACTATGGGGTAGAGACCGAACTCGTGATGTATCCGAGAGAACCGCACGGATTGCGAGAGGAGAAACATCTTCTCGATCGTCTCAATCGCATACTCGCCTGGTACGACGCGCACTTGAAGTAGGTGCGACAAGAACTTCCAGCCGCGGTGGTTTCAAGCAATTGCCGCTGTTCCTCGCGCGAGGCTTTTACTTCGGGCTCCCAACTGTTTGTAGTTTCGAGAGTTTCCCGATAGGCGGAAAAGATTCCAGTTGGGTCACAGTTCGTTCCGGCACAGTTGCCCCGGTGCGCAGCGCCTTAGCCATAAGTTGCACGGCCTGTCCCACCATCGGCGGCGTTATCACCGTTGCGGCCAAGGACCCGGAACGCACCCACGCTTGCCCGGTGTTCGGCAAGCCGTCCGCGCCAAGGAATGGCAAGCTCAGCCATTTTTCCCGTTCTTGCGGATTGCTTATAGCCTGCAGGGCTTTTCTCGCACCCATAGCCATCGCGTCATTTTGCGCGGCAACGGCAACGATGCTCAATTTGCTCGAGCCTCCCAATTTCAACCACGTCGCCAGGCTCCGGTGACCGCTCTCTTCCGTCCATTTGCCTCTCAGCACCGTGACGCGCAATTTCTTTGGGCAGACCGCTTCGAACCCCGCTTTACGGTCCCTGACCGTAGCGCTTTCGGTGGGACCAATAATGTACAAAACACCGCCGCCCTCGGGAACCAGCGCCCCTAGCTGCCTCGCCTGAATCCTCCCGATCTCCGTATGATCGCTTGTCACAATAAAGATGGGAATCTTTGAACTTCGCCGCAGCTCTGCGACATATCCCGCGTCGTGGTTGACGAGTCCCCAGGCAATCCCAACTTCCACCGCTGCCTTGGCTACTTGCGGGAGCCCTGTTCCGCCCGCGGGTTCGACGATGATTCCGTCCGGCCGCAAAGTAGGCTGCGCTTGTATGGCCTTGAGCACTTGCGTGCTCTGCGTGATCGTGTCGCCATCGGCGTACACAATCTCTAGGTCAATTCCCAGTTCGCGCGCAGCCATCTCCGCTGAAGCCGCTTGCTGGAGTTGGTAGTCGTTGTCTTTGGTGATCAGTGAAACGAGGAATCGCAGCTTCTTCACGTGGCGGGGCCCCCAAGTTGCGCCTTGCCGTTCTCTTTCTGCTTGTGTGCATCTTACGGCGAATATTCCAGTTCTGGCGGAAGAAACACCGCTTTGGTTACATCTTGGATAGCCCCGTGCCCACGGAGTATCCCAACCAAGTGGGCAGCTTTCGCAAGACGTGCATTGTGGTCACCCTCAATCACACACAATCTGTTGCGTAGCCCTTTACACTCCATAATGCTCGTGGTAATCTTTTTTCCCGTACCGCCATCCACGCGCCAGGCGGCTGGGCCTCTGACTGAGAACCTGCCACACGTTTGTCTAAGCGACCGCAAATCGGTCGACTTGTCGCTCGAAAGACCTCCCCTTGAGGAACAAAGCGTCGTCTTCGCACGCGTTTTTTGCCCTTGGTCCCTGTTGTGCTGTGAGTATTCGCGGTCTGCGTCGAACTATTCGAGGGTCGGGGAGCGCGATTGACGACAAAAAGAGGACATCTTGCTTAAGCTACGAAAAGTGGAAATTGTCGGCTTTAAGTCATTTTCTGACCGCACCGTAGTCACTTTTAGCGGCTCCGGCACCACCTGCATCGTCGGACCGAACGGCTGCGGCAAATCCAACGTGGTCGATGCCATCTCCTGGGTTCTGGGCGAACAGAGCCACAAGTCCCTGCGCGCCGGGCGCATGGCCGATTGCATCTTCAACGGCACAGTCAAGCGGCCACCCCTGGGCATGGCGGAAGTGACCATCACCATGGAAGACGCCGAGTTGGCAGAAGCCGCGCGGTTCGTACTCGAAAGCGCGATGATCGAAGACGCTGCCGTAACCACGGCCACCGCCCCACCTGCCACGAATGGCGATATAGCTCCCGGGGATGACTCGAACATACAAATTCTCTCGCTTGACCCCGCGCCGGCCCCCGATTCGCAACAAGAAGGAGCAGCATCGCAAGATTCTGGTTCACATCCGGAAGAATCTTCTGCCGCCGCTCCCGAATCTCTGAAAGGCAAGCGCCGCAAAAAAGGTGGCGACAAACCAGTTCTCGCTACTAAGCCAGGCGAAGTTGTGGTTACGCGCCGCTTGTACCGCTCCGGCCAAAGCGAATATCTGATCAATGGCCGCATCGCCCGTCTCCGCGACATTCAGGAAATGTTCATGGGCGTGGGACTCGGCCCCGATTCTTACGCCATCATCGAGCAGGGCCGCATCGGCCTGATCCTCTCCACGAAACCGATGGAGCGCCGCGCCATCATTGAAGAAGCCGCCGGCGTAACAAAATTCAAGACCAAGAAGCGCCTCGCCGAAGCCAAACTGGAATCCTCGAAGCTCAATCTCGCACGCGTGAACGATATCGTCGTCGAGGTGGAAAAGCAGCTCGGCTCGCTGAAGCGTCAAGCCTCCAAAGCACGCCGCTACGCCGAAATTCGCGACCAGATGCGCGGCATTGTTCGCCAGATGCTCGCCGGAAAAGCGCGCGAGCTGGACGCCGAAGCGGAGCGCATCGCCAAGCAGCTCACCGAACTCACCGCCGCGGAAACGCAGCATGCGCAGAATATCCAAATGCAGGAAGGCGAACAAGACCGCCTTAACCAGCGCATCTACGAACTGGACGCCGAGATTCGCCAGAATCAAAATGTTTTGAATCTCACCACCCTCGAAGTCGACCGCACCGAGAACCGCATCAGTTTCAACCAACAGCGCGCCACGGAGCTCGGCTCGCGTCGCACACAAATCTCCGCCGAAATGGCAGAGGCTGCCGCTCAAGCGACCGAGTGGCAAGCTCGCAGCACGACGCAGCAGGAGGCCGTGACTTCTCTGCGCGAGGAGTCCGGTGTCCTCTCTACGCGTGTGGAAGAACTTGCCATGCGAGCGGAATCGCGAGCTACTCAAATCCAGGAATCCGAAACGCGCATCGAAGCATTGCGCCGCTCCGCATCGGAAGCCGGCGATAGCCTGCTTCGTTTGCATGGCGAACAGAAGCAGGCGGAAGAGGCTCTCGTCCATCACCTCGACTCGTTGCGCAAACGCGAAGCGAACGAGCACGAACTGCTCGAAACTTCCATTCGCATTCGCGACGATGCCGATCAGGCGGCCTATGATTGGGAAGCCGCAAGCGGCAAGCTCAACGCCCTGACTCAAAACGCGGGTGCTCTACAGTCGCGCATCGCGGATTTGCGGCAGCAACGTGAAGCCACTACGCAGAAAGCGGATATCCTGCGCGATTCGCTCTCCGGAGTTCGCGCCCGCCATGAAACGCTTACACAAATTCTCAACGACCGTTCCTACACCGCCGATGCCGTGCAAAAGCTTTTCGCCGCAAATGAACGCGGTGGTGGCCAGAGCTTTCACGCAGTCGGCGTGCTCGCGGATTACGCCGAAGTCGAAGAACAGCACGAAGCCGCCATCGAACAATATCTGCGAGATGAACTCGAATACGTCGTTGTCGAAACCTTCGACCACGCTCGCGCCGGCGTTTCTCTGCTCCGAGACGAAGTCGGCGGGCGTGCCACCTTCTTTGTCGATTCCCTGCGCAATCTGCGCTTGGCCGAATACGAGCCGATCATCAACTTCCACATTGAAGACGGCGTGGTCTCCCGCCTTGATAAACTAGTTGGCTTCCGTGATCCGCTTGGCGCAGCCGCCAAGCAATTTCTTCCGCGCCTGCGCTCGGCCTATTTGACGAATAGTTCCACTGCCGCGGAGACGCTAGCGCGCGACAATCCTCAGTTCGCGTTCGTCGCCCCGGATGGCACTTGCTACCAGGGCCGCATGGTCACTGGCGGCCGCGCGGATGAAGCAGGTCCGCTCGGCATGAAGCGCGAACTCCGCGCTCTCGACGCCGATGTTTTACGCATCGAGCATGAATCGAGCGAAGCGCAAGCCGCACTGGCGCAGGTGAGCATGGAGCTGCGCGAAGCTGAGCAATCGCTCGAACAAGTTACGCTCCAGCAGCGCGATGCCGAGCGCAGCGTCTTCTCCGCGACGCATCGTCACGAACACATGCAAAGTGAACTCGCGCGGCTCGGTCTCGAGCTCACCGTTTGCCAGAACGAGCTTCTGCGCCTTCGCAAAGATTCCGAAGACGCAAGAATGCGCGCCGAACAGGCGAAGCATCAGCACGCTGCTGCAGCCATCAGCCGCGCAGAAGCGGAAGCCGAAAGCACTCGCCTCGTCGAACAACTCGCGCTACTTCGAAGTTCCGTTCATACCGAGCAGAATGAACTCGCTACGGGCCGCGCCGAACTCGCGGCTCTCAACGAACGCCTTTCGGCAGCCGAAGGCCTTGCCGCGCGCCTGCAAGAAGAGCGCGCGGAACTGGATCGCCGCGAAACGCTGCTCTTGCAGCAAGAATCCTCGATTTGGGATGAAACCACCGCTCTGACCAAGCAAAGCGAAGAGCTTGCGCAACAACTCGAAGGCCTGCGCGGCGAAAAGCTTCGCCTTGAAGTCCGCCAGCGCCAGCTCGAGCAAGAGTGGGACAGCGGCCGCACGCGTGTCACCCAGATGGAAGATCATCTCCGCGCAGGCCGCCAGTCACTCCAAGAGCTTCGCGAACAGCGCAGCCACGCGGAAGTCGATCACGCGCGCAACGATTCAGACCGCCAGCATTTGCGCGAAACTTGCATGACGGAAGTCAACGCGCAACCCGAGGATCTGATCGCCACGGAAGCCGCGTTCATGACCGGCGAAGAACTGGCCGTCGCGGAAACAAATTATCGCGAAATGAAGCAGCGCATCGAAGCCATGGGCCCCGTGAACATGATGGCTCTCGAAGAGTTCAACGAGTGCGAGCAGCGATTCACGTTCCTGACCCGCGAACGCGATGATCTCCTCAAATCCATCGCCGACACGCAGCAAGCCATCGCCGAACTCGATCTCGTCTCTCGCGAAAAATTCGAACAAGCCTTCAACGCCATCAACGCAAATTTCTCGGAAGCTTTCCATACCATCTTCGGAGGCGGCATGGCGGAAATGCGCCTCACCGAGGTCGACAGCTCCGGCGACGCCGGCATCGACGTAGTCGCTTCGCCGCCTGGCAAGCGCATGCAAAATGTACTTCTACTCTCCGGCGGCGAAAAAGCCATGACCGCGCTCGCGCTGCTCATCGCCATTTTCCGCTATCAGCCAAGCCCCTTCTGCATTCTCGACGAAGTAGATGCTCCGCTCGACGAAGCAAACGTTGGCCGCTTCACCCGCCTCGTCGGCGACATGAGCGGCCAAACGCAATTCATCATCGTCACCCACAACCGCAAAACCATGGAGACCGGCTCCGTTCTTTACGGCGTCACCATGCAGGAGCCCGGCGTCTCCAAGCTCGTCAGTGTCCGCTGGGAAGGCGACGAAGCCCCCGCTCTCAAACAGAAAGCAGCCTCCGCCGCTTAAGCACACGCCAAAGCACCATTCGGTGCACTGGCCAGCGTCCGCGCTAAATCTCCTTGTGCACTTGGCGTGTGCACTGCGATCAAGTTTTCGAATCCGAGTCTCTCGGCTGTCCATTGAGAGCTCGCGCGAAAAATAATCTCTTCGCCCTATATTCTTTATCCACAAATTTCCTCTACGCGCGGCTTCCCCTCGACGAGCCGCTGCGCTAGAATGCTCCGCACCTTTGGGGAGAAACTTTCCTGTGGCTTCAGGCCCTGTGAGTCGCATCATTCAAGAAACGCATTTCGCCGGTCTCACTCCCGCGGCGCGCGGGAAAGTCCGCGATATCTACGATCTCGGCGACAAGCTGCTCATCGTCGCCACCGATCGGCTCTCCGCCTTTGACGTCATTCTCCCGACGCCCATTCCCGATAAAGGCCGCGTCCTCACTCAGCTCTCCCTTTTCTGGTTCGACCTATTAAGAGATGTCATCCCCAATCACGTCCTCAGCTCCACCGAATTCCCCGTCGCGTTCAATGCCTTCCGTGAGGAACTCGACGGCCGCTCCATGGTCGTCCGCAAGACACAGCCACTCCCCATCGAATGCGTCGTGCGCGGTTACGTTTCCGGCTCCGCCTGGAAAGACTATCAGGCCACCGGAAAAATCTGCGGCATAGTGCTCCCGCCGGGCATGAGCGAATCCGAGCGCTTGCCCGAACCCATTTTTACGCCCGCTACAAAAGCCGCCACCGGTCACGATGAAAATATTTCTTTGGAACAGGCAGCTTCCCTCATCGGCACGGAGCTCGCCGAACGCGTCCGCAGCATCAGCATTGATATCTACCGCCGCGCCGCCGCCTACGCTGAGCCCCGCGGTGTGATTCTCGCCGACACCAAATTCGAATTCGGCCTTCTCAACACCACCTTCGGCTCTCCCAATGCCGTCGACTCCTTAATGTGGATTGACGAAGCGCTCACCCCAGACTCCTCACGCTTCTGGCCCGCCGCGCAATACCAACCCGGAGGCCCCCAACCCTCTTTTGACAAACAATTTGTGCGTGATTACCTCGAGCGAATCCGGTGGCCCAAAACCCCGCCTGGCCCGGAGCTTCCGCCCGATGTCGTCGCTGCCACGCGTGCCAAATACCGGGAGGCTTATCGCATCCTGGCAGGGCACGAGCTCGACCAATCACTGTAAACGTAGTCGCAAACGGGCCCAGAACACACAAGAACAAATTCCGGAGCGTGCGATCGTGAAAGATCAACTCGAAGGGCTCGTCACACAAATGGTGGACCGGGGGATCCTCTTCGATGAGGCCGTGGGCGAATTCGAAAAACGTTTCATCAAGCGCGTCCTGGAGCGCGCCAACGGTAACCAATCCCGCGCCGCCCAAGTTCTCGGCATTCACCGCAACACCCTGAGCCGCAAGATCGACGAGTACAAACTCGCGTCAAGAAATCACCATTCTCGTTAAACCGAATCTCCGGTCACCAATGAGCCAATCGCCTCAAATCCCTCGTAGGGGCACGGCACGCCGTGCCCGTCCATAAGCGAAAGTATCCTGTGACAATCGGGATAGGGGAGACGGTTGCCCGTCCTCCCCTCCCACACGACCGGACATGCGGGTCCGCATCCGGCGGTTCGGCGGGTTGAACTAACCATGAGCCGTGAGCTCGGGAAGTCCGAGCGAGGCGAAGTAAGCGTTCGACAGAGCGAGTTTTAGCGCTGGAGTGTTTGCGAGGTGCCACGGTCCATCGGAGCTGCCAGCGGTTTGCGCGGCTTCCTGCGCAACGATGCCGCGCTTGCGGAGCTCTCGATATCTTGTAGTTCCTCGTTTCCACTGTTTCCAGACCATCGACCGAAGTCGACGTCGGAGCCATTGCGCCAGTTCCTCGAGCACACTCGGAGTTTCGCATCGCCCGAAATAACCGATCCATCCACGGAGATACTCCGCTAAATCATGGACCATCTGGGCGAGACTTATGCCCCGCGTCCGGCTGGTGAGTTCCCGAACTCGCTCCTTGAACCGTGCCACCGCTTTCGGCGCCAAGCGCCTCTTCGGTTGCTTGTGATTCGTGAAGCTGAATCCCAGGAATTTCCGTTCCCATGGTCGTGCCACCGCACTCTTCTCGCTGTTCACTCGCAGCTTGAGCTTCGTCGTGAGGAGTCGCGTCACGCTGCTCATCACTCGTTCACCGGCTCGCCGACTGCGGACGTAAATGTTGCAGTCATCCGCATATCTGGTGAACCGATGTCCGCGCCGCTCCAGCTCCTGATCCAGTTCGTTGAGTACGATGTTCGATAGCACGGGCGAGAGAGGTCCACCTTGCGGTGTTCCTTCCTCGGCCGGACTTACCAGCCCGTTCTCCATTACTCCGGCTCGCAAGAACGCACGAATCAGTTTCAGCAGACGCTTATCGCTGACCCTTTCGGCGATCTTCGCTAGTAATCGGTCGTGATTGACCCGGTCGAAAAATTTCTCGAGATCCAGATCCACCACCCAGCGGTAGCCTTCGGCTTGATACTGCTGCGCCTGCTCCACCGCCTGATGTGCCGATCGCTTGGGCCGAAACCCATAGCTGTGTTCAGAGAACGTTCCGTCCCAGCTCCTCTGCAGCGCCTGCATTACCGCTTGCTGAATGAACCGATCCAGCGCCGTCGGAATGCCTAGCTTGCGCACTCCGCCGTCCGGCTTCGGGATTTCCACCCGTTTTACCGGTTGTGGTGTGTAGGTTCCGCTGAGGAGTTGTTCCCGGATGGCTGGCCAATGCTCTTTCAGGTGTCCAGACAGTTTCTCAACGGTCATCCCGTCGATGCCCGGACCGCCTTTGTTGGCCTTCACTCGTCGTAGCGCCTGCTTGCAGTTTTCCAGCTCGCAGACTTCTTCCATCCACTGCTCGGTAGTCGGACTTTCTGCTCTGCGCTTCGCCAACTCCGATTCGGTCCCTCCCTCGAAGGCCGTCGGGGCTGCACCCCTACTCTCCTCCGGGAAGGCCAGACAGTACTGGTTTTTCTGCCGCTTGTCGGTTGTTGAGTCGCGCCGCGTGCTCATCGCTCCCTTTATCCCCTTGCGGGGGCCGTTCGGGCCTTCGCTGCTTGCGCAGCTACTACGCCCTCTGCTGACTTCTGCCACCGGATCAGAAACGATCTCTCGCCTCTCAGTCTCGAATTCGAGACCGGTAGCAGATCTCCCGAGGTAAGTTCGACCGCCTTCGACGCGCAACCGCTGGATTTACATTCAGTGCCCTTGATGGATTAGGGCTTCGCTGCCATTGGCCAGCTCGCCCGAACACTGCCTGCCTCCCATCCAGTTCTTGTTCATCGGCTCACGTCTTTGCTCCACGCTTCTTTCAGACCTCACCTTGCGGTTCGGTCCTTGCGCTTCGCTATCACTTCACCTCCATCTGGTTGTGAAGAGGACTTGCACCTCCTAGCTGTCGAACATGCTCGGCACAATCGGGATAGGGGGAGCAGTCACCTGCTCGCCCCTCCCACACCACCGTACAGGCGGGTCCGCATACGGCGGTTCAGCAAGTTGAGCCCTGACGGGCCGGAGGTTCGAGTCGTCGTTCGCCACAAGGGCTTCGCCGCTCTGCAGGTTTCCGTTTCGGCTTCACCGTCTTCTGAACCTGTAAAGCTCAGCCGAAGCTGATTGGCTGGCGCAGTGCCACCCGTGAGTTCGACGTTCTACTACTCGCTCTTACTGTTTGGGCCTTCCTCACTTCCGTGAGTACTACGCCCGCTGCTGACTTCTGCTGCATGGTCAGAGTGAATTACTCCACCCTCAGTCCCGAATCCGAGACGTGCAGCAGATCTCCCGAGATAAGTTCGATCGCTTTCTACGCGCAACCACCGAATTTACGCTTTGCGTCCTTGATAGATATGGGCTTCGCGATCATGGGCCCGCTCGCCCGACGCTCACGCCTCAGATCCGGTTCTTGTACATTGGCTCGCGTTTTTGCTCCGCGCTTCCTTCAGACCCCGCCTCGCAGCGACGCCCTTGCGCTTCGCTATCACTTCACCTCTATCAGGTTGTGAAGAGGACTTTCACCTCCAAGCTGTCGAACATGCGCGGCGTACCCAAAAAAACGGCTCTCCGGCGAAGCCGGAGAGCCGTTCGTAACTTATCCTCTGTCCTGTGCCGCTGGACTAGCTCGAAGGCTTCCTCTTCACCGTCTTCTTCGGCGCGGACTTTTCCTTCGGGATATCCTCTTCGTTCACTTTGCCTTTTTCCCAGTGCAGCATGAACGCAGGCTCCGGATCGTAGGAAACCAGCGTCCCCGTAAAGTGGATCGCGCTATCCTTCTCTATGCGAGCCACGTCCGGCTGCCCAGCTACCTTCACTTCCATGTTCGCCACCGTCGCGGCATCGAACTCCGCGTCGCTCGTCACGAAGGCTACTTTGAGCACGGCAACATCTCCGGGAACATTTTCAATCACCTTTCCCGGCACTCCAGGAAATTCCAGGCCGCACGACGCAAGCCACGTAACTTTGGCCTTATCGCCGCCCGCTTTCAGATCCGTCATCACCGAAGCGATCGTCATATCCTTGCGCGCTGCATCCAGGTCAGCGCTGCTCGGCAAGTTGTAGCTCGCCGGACGCTCCGCGGAACTGCCCGCCAGTTGCAGCAGCTCAGCCAGCTCCGCATCCGTCAAGTTATCGCACGCAGCTTGCTGGTAGTTAACGATCAGCTTTCGCAGATAATCCTTCACCTTCGTAGATTGCGCTTGCGTTGCCCCCTTCGCTGAAACAGCCCGCGCGATTGACCAGAATGCATCCATGTGCTGTGGCGGCGTCAACGCCTCGTATGCCAGCCCCAACCGGTAACTCGTGATTCCATCGTCTGGATTCAGCGCCAGGGTAGCCTTATAGAATGGGATCGCACCCGCGTAATCCTTTATGTTTGCCGAAGCCTGTGCGGCTGTCCCATTGAAATAAATCTGAATCTGCTTCTTCTGCGTGGCAAACGCGTCATCCGTCATGCTGTCGGGTTTCTTGACCGCATCCAGCGCCTTTAATCCGGCGACCGCCGCATCTCTTGCCGCTTTCGCCGTTGCGGGGTCCGCCTGTTGAGCTGGTGTCAAGGCGTTGTACGCAAAGCAATGTGCATACAGCGCCTGATATTGCCCGCCCGCGTCAATCTTGTCTCCCAATCCGATTACCTTGTCCGAATACTCGATCACCTTCTGATAATTTTTCAGCGCCCCGTAACCCTGGACGTAGAGCGGATAAACGTAAATTAGCAAAGCGGAATTGGGATACTTGGAGACGAAATCATCAAGGCACTTCAACTGCGTGGCCGGAACCTTCTCACTCGCGCAAGCCTGATACGAGTTGTACTCTGCCATCGTGTACGGCTGCTTCCCCGCCCCGGCGTCCTGCCCTCCCGCTGCCGGCGCTTGGGCCCGTGCCACCGCGCTCATCCCGTTCACTAAAATCAGACAAAGCGCCGCTACTATCGCGAGGCCTGCCACTTTGCGTGTTCCACTCATTCCCACTCTCCTCGCCCGAATTTCAACCTGGATTTTTGTTTCTGGTTTTTCTCGCACTGTCGCTGCCAACAATTGCGGTCGTTTCAAAATTGCTCTTCTTCCAAAACTTGAGAATTATAGGAAATGCCCCAGTCTATCCGCAAGCTTTCATCTCAGGAAATTTCAAGGAGCCTGTGGAAGCGCTCGCCTGGAGGCGTTTCTTTGTATTCCCTGCACACCTTTGAGGATCCCAAGCCACGTGGGAACTGCTTAGACTCCTGGGTGGTAAGATGAGTTTCGCATAAAAAAGGTGGCAAGCGAGAGGAAGAATTCAAATGCCTCCAAAAGATACAGTAAATACATTAGCCCGCGGCAGTTCACCGCTCCTCGGAGCAGTTGCACTTGTCACCGGCGGCAATCGCGGCATCGGCCGCGCCATCGCGCTCCGACTTGCCAAACTCGGCGCCAGCGTGGCCATTTGTGGCCGCGATGCACAGGCGCTCGCCGCCACTGAAGCCGAGTTGAAAAAATCTGGCTCGCCTGTCCACTCGCAGTTAGCTGATGTCTCGCGCTCCACTGACGTAACCACCCTCGTGGACAAGACCCAAGCCGCGCTTGGCCCAATCTCCATCCTCGTCAACAATGCCGGTATCGGCCTCTTCGGCCCAGCCCACGAAAAAACCGAAGCCGATTGGGATCGGGTCCTCAACACAAATCTCAAAAGCGTTTTTCTCGTTTCTCGCGCGGTCGCTCCTGCAATGATCAAGCGCGGCGCCGGCGACATCATCAACATCAGCTCTCTCGCTGGCCGCAATGCCTTCGCCGGCGGCGGCATCTACTGCGCCTCGAAGTGGGGCCTCCAGGGCCTCTCCGCCTCCATGGCCGAAGACCTCCGCGAGCATGGCATTCGCGTCAGCGTAATCTGTCCCGGAAGCGTCGCCACTGGCTTTTCCTCTGGCTCGGCCCGTGGTCCAAAAGATCCCGCCAAGGTCCTTTCTCCGGAAGACGTAGCCCACGCCGTAGAAATGATCGTCACCCAAAGCCCCCAAAGTTTCCTAAGCGAAGTCCACCTCCGCCCCCTCCGCAAACCCTAGCCATCCGAATCCCTCGTAGGGGCACGGCACGCCGTGCCCGCACCTGCCCAGACACACTGGTCAACCACGTTCCCGTCCTCTTCCTTGGATATTTCCCTCGCTCAGTCCAATTCTTTCCTCTTGACATTAGTCGTCATAACAACTATCGTAGCCCCATGAGTCGCCGCCCCATTCCCCATCCGCCTCTCCCCATCGAAGCCCGGATCTTCATCTCCCTCCAAAAAACCGCCGACTCCCTCGGCCTCGAAGCCGAGCAACTCCTCAAGCCCCACGGCCTAACCGGCACCCAATACAACGTACTCCGCATTCTTCGCGGCGCCGAACCCACGGGTCTCGCCTGCAGCGGCATCGGCGAACGCATGATCTCTCACGACCCCGACATGACCCGTCTCCTCGACCGCATGGAGAAGCGCGGTCTTATCTCTCGCGCGCGCCAGACCGACGACCGACGCGTCATCAAAACCCGTATCACCACCGCGGGTCTATCTCTTTTGAAAAGTCTCGATCAGCCTGTTCGCGAACTTCACAAGCGCCAGTTCCACCACCTGCCCGCTGCGCGTTTGAAAGCACTCGCCGAGCTGTTGGAGGAAGTCCGCGCTCGCGGACCTGAGTAAACGTAGCAAAATTAAAATCTGCTTAGACGCAGCACTCAGTTAAGGAGGCAACACTCATGGGACAAGCTTTCTCTCGCATCGCACTCACCGCAGGACTGGCAGCCGTTCTTTCCCTGCCCGCCGCCGCGGCCACTACCACCTGGCAAATCGATCCCGCGCATTCGTCAGCGCAATTCGCCGTCAAGCACCTGATGATCTCGACGGTTCGCGGCGCCTTTACGAAGGTAACTGGCACTATCCAGTTTGATGACAAGGACATCACCAAATCCACCGTGGATGTCTCGATTGATGCGAGTTCCGTGGACACGCGCGTCGCTGACCGCGACAAGGATCTCAAGAGCGATCACTTCTTCGACGTCGAGCACTATCCGACCATCACTTTCAAGTCCAAGCGCGTCGAACAAGTGTCTCCCGGCAAACTCAAAGTCACCGGTGACCTCACCATTCGCGGTGCCACGAAAGAAGTTGTCCTGGATGTCGACGGCCCCACCGCTCCCGTAAAGGATCCCTGGGGCAACCAGCGCATGGGCGTTAGCGCCAGTTCCAAAATCACTCGCCAGGACTACGGCATCACGTACGGCCCAGGCATGATCGGCGATGAAATCTCTATCACCATCGACGCCGAAATGATTCCTGCAAAAAAGTAAATCGGCCCACACCTGTTCGGCTTAGAACGATAAAGACTGCAGTGGCGCTCGCTTCGCCGGCAGAATATTCCGTTGCCAACAGGAGCGAAGAAACCAGTCTCTTCGCTCCAGCTCGCAACGGCCCATGAATATAGGTTCTGACTAATAATAGTGAGCGCGCACCTTCTACAGGCTCCGTTTCATCCAATTCTCTGAATCAAATTAAAGGACGCTACCCATGCATAAACCAGCGACAACAGATTTTCCGGTTCACGATCTCATCCGCCATCGTTGGAGTCCGCGAGCCTTCTCCGACAAACCGGTCGAGCCCGAGGTTCTCACAAGTCTGTTCGAAGCCGCTCGCTGGGCTCCTTCCAGCAGCAACGAACAGCCCTGGGCGTACCTCCTCGGAACAAAGGACATTCCCGAAGACTACGCAAAAATGCTGAGCGTTCTTGTGGAATTCAATGCCGGCTGGGCTAAAAGCGCGCCTGTTCTTGCTCTTGCCGTATCGCATCTTAAATTCCAGGGCAACGGCAATCCGAATCGCAACGCTTTCTACGATACCGGTGCGGCCACTATGTTGTTCAGCTTGGAAGCTACGGCGCGAGGCCTTTACGTTCACCAAATGGGCGGCTTTGACGCCGCCAAGGCCAAGCAAGTTTTCGATATTCCTGCCGACTGGGAGCCCATCGCAGCCATCGCCCTCGGCTATCCCGGAGATCCGAAATCGCTCTCGCAACCATTGCACGACCGCGAAGTTGCTCCGCGAACACGCAAGCCTTTAACCGAATTTGTCATGTCGGGCCGCTGGGGGCATACTTCTCCTATAGTTTCTCGATAGTCGGTTACGTCAATTACAGAGGGAACTAGCCTAGCAAAATGCACCGCACCATCGAGTTCCTTCTCCATCATGGCTATGTCGTCTTGCTTGCCTGGGTTTTCGCCGAACAAGCCGGAGTCCCCGTGCCTTCGCTTCCGCTTCTGCTAGCCGCAGGCGCGCTCGCGGGCTCTCATCAACTGAATATCTTCGCGTCGCTCTTCGTGGTTGCCTTTGCCGCGGTTTGTGCCGATGCACTCTGGTATCAGCTCGGCCTCCGCAAAGGCATCAAAGTCCTTCAATTCCTTTGCAAGATTTCCATAGAGCCCGATTCCTGTGTCCGCCGCACCGAAGGCGTTTTCTCCAAGCAGGGCGCTCGCTCGCTGCTCTTTGCCAAATTTCTTCCCGGCCTCAGCACCGTTGCTCCGCCGCTCGCCGGCGTTTTCCAGATGCGCGCCAGGCGCTTCTTCCTTTTCGATAGCGCTGGCTCCATCCTCTGGGGAGGAACATTCCTTGGCCTGGGCTACGTCTTCAGCGGCCAGATCGAACGCATCGCCGAACGCGCCGCCTCTCTCGGTGGCGGACTCGTCGTCATCCTCGTTGCCGCACTCGCGTCCTATCTCGGCTACAAATTTCTGGCGCGCAAGCGCTTCTTGCGCGCGCTTCGCATCGCCCGGATCTCCGTCGAAGAATTGAAGGATAAAATCGACGCCGGCGAAGACCTCGTCATTGTCGACCTGCGCCATTCCATGGATTTTGAAGCCGACCCGGAAACCATCCCCGGCGCTTTCCGCATGGACGCCAAGGAACTGGAGGAAAAAAACGATCTGCTGCCCCACGATCGTGAAATCATCCTCTATTGCACTTGACCAAACGAAGCCACGAGCGCCCGTGTGGCGCTCCTCCTCAGAAAACAAGGAATCACACGGATTCGCCCACTCGAAGGCGGCCTAGAAGCCTGGCGCGAACACAATTATCCCGTCGCCAACATTAAACTCACGCAAATTTCCACTCAGATTTAGTCGTAGGGGCACGATACATCGTGCCCTCTTTCGCTTACAACCGCGGCAAAACAATCCCGCTCTGCGCCTGATACTTCCCCTTCTTATCCTTGTAACTCACTTCGCAATCTTCATCCGACTCAAAAAATAGCACTTGGCAAAGCCCTTCATTCGCATAAATCTTCGCGGGCAAAGGCGTCGTGTTGCTGATCTCCAGAGTCACAAACCCTTCCCACTCTGGCTCAAACGGCGTCACGTTCACAATAATTCCGCAGCGCGCATACGTCGACTTCCCTAAACAAATCGTCAAAACATTCCGCGGTATCCGGAAATATTCCACAGACCGAGCCAGCGCAAACGAATTCGGCGGAATCAAACACGCATCGCCCTTGAACGGCACCAGCGAACGCGGATCAAAATGTTTCGGATCCACAATCGTCGAATTCACATTCGTAAAAATCTGAAATTCGTCCGCCACGCGTATGTCGTAGCCATACGACGAAACACCATAACTGATCACACCTTCGCGCACCTGCCGGTCGGTGAACGGCTCAATCATCTTGTGTTCCAGAGACATCTTGCGAATCCACCGGTCTGGCTTAACGGACATCCACTCCTCCTCAATCATCAAACGATTTTTGCAGCGCAAAAAGAAAGTAAGTCAAAACAAAGTTCGTCAAAAGGAAGGACAGTGTAGTTTACCCATCTCGTCTTGACAACCCGCGCCTCACCCTCTAGCATTTCCTCACGACGCAGGAGGCCTGTGTGATCAAGCTGGACATCGTCAATGCGGTTGTTGCCAAGACTCTCATCAGCCGCACCAAAGCCGAGCAAGCCGTCGAAACCGTTTTTGATTCTTTGAAACAAGCTCTCGGCCGCGGCCAGCGCATCGAACTCCGCCGCTTCGGCGTTTTCAGCGTCAAACCGCGCAAAACCGGCATCGGTCGCAATCCTCGCACCGGCGAAGAGGTCAGCATCCCTCCCGGCAAAGCCGTCCGCTTCAAACCCGGCAAAGAACTCCAAGGCATCGAAGCCACAAAGAAGGCATAGGATTTCCTGACGTCTAGTAAATTCCCTTAGTAAGCTTCCTGTACCGCAAAGCTTGTATTGGCACGATCTGTTCTCCCTGCTACCGTAATCACACAGCCCGCTTGAGAAGATGCCGCCAGGTATTTTTCCGTAAGGAGAACAAATTCATGAGATGGTCCCCCGGTGACGAAAGCCAAGACATCGAAGACCGTCGCGACGACAGTGGAGGAGGCGGCGGCTTTCAATTCGGTGGATTCCATTTAGGCATCGGTGGCGCGCTTATTCTCCTAATCCTCAGTTTCATTTTCAGGACCAACCTTTTTACTTTGCTCGGCGGCGGTACAGGAGATCCAGGCACGACCGTCAGCCAACCCGATCCTTCTCGCGACGAGGCCGAGAAGCCTCTCGTTCAATTCGTGTCGTTCGTGCTCGATGACACACAGAAAACTTGGACACAAATCCTCCCGGAACAAACGAACATTCCCTATCGTCACGCCAAGCTAGTCCTTTTCCGCGATAGCACGCAATCCGGGTGTGGCGGCGCGGCGGCCTCCACTGGTCCTTTTTATTGCCCGGAAGACGAAAGAGTCTATATTGACCTCGGTTTTTTCGATGAACTGAGCCGCCGTTTCGGCGCGCCCGGGCAATTCGCACAAGCTTATGTTCTCGCGCACGAACTCGGGCATCATGTACAGAAATTGTTGGGAATCGAAGGTAAGGTCCATCAACTTCAGGAGAGCAATTCTCGCGAAGCGAACCCGCTCTCCGTGAAATTGGAACTCCAGGCCGATTGTTTCGCGGGGGTCTGGGCGCATTCCACTCAACAACGCGGCCTGCTCGAAAGCGGCGACGTCCAATCCGCGCTGGGCGCAGCGGCTGCCGTCGGTGATGACCGCCTTCAAAAAATGTCCACCGGCCATATCAGCCCGGAATCGTTCACGCATGGCACTTCCCAACAGCGTATGCACTGGTTCAAAGCCGGTCTGGATAACGGCACAATCGCAGCCTGCAATACCTTCGGCCAGTCCGAATAAGTCGCAATCGAATTATCTCGAATCGTCTTGCCCAACTACAGTCGGCCGCTACTTACTTGTTCTAGTTTTTGAACGGATCGAACTCGCCCGCTGCCTGCAGCTGAAAACAGTCCTTGTAAGGTGGCGAAAGTCCTCAAGCCCCCCATGCGGGGACTTGGCGCACCATGTTCCACACCATGTCGTCCAACGCCCCGCTAATCTCGTCGGAAGGTTCCGTGCGAGTGTTCGTCAGTGCGGCCCAGCACATTCCCGTCGCCGTGCGCACCATAATCGTCGTTGTCCCTGGCAGACTGCCGCTATGCCACCAATTCCCCGCTCCGTTATCTCTCACCATCCAACCTCTCGCGTATTTGCCCGCTGAACCTTGCGGATAGGCGGGGCTCGGCGTGGTCATGATCTTGATGCTCTCCGGTTTTAGCAAGCTCGGGATACCGGGGAAACCAGTCACGTGGTCGAGGAAGCGCACCAGATCTGAAGGGCTCGCAATCCATCCGCCATGCGAATCCATCCGCGTGACGTTCATCTTGTAGGGATCCTCGCTGTACTGCCCGTAGTACGCCACTTCATTCGGATACCGCTGGTTCTCCTTATTCCGCGCGATGTTCATATCGCTCAAGCCACACGGCCCGAGAATGCTGCTCTGAACGTACTCCGCATACGGTTGACCGGTGACCTGCTCAATGACTCGGCCTAACAAGCAGTATCCAAAATTGGAGTACGCCCAATGCTGCCCCGGCGGATACGTCAGCGGCAAATTTTCTAAAGTCCAGGTAATCAGGTGCGCTTGGTCCCAGGAGTCGTGTTGGAACATCGGATCCGTGGAATCATTCGGCCAGCCCCCGCATGTATGCGTCAGCAAGTGATTGACGGTGATGTCTGTCACATACTGCTTGTAAGGCGGCTTGCCGAATTTCGTTCCCAGAATTCCCGAAGGCCCGAAGACTTTGTCGTTAAGATTCAGCTTGCCGCTTTCCATCAAACTAAAAATGGTCGCCGAAGTGATGGGCTTGGTGACGCTGGCGATGCGGAACAAACTATTGGGAAGCAATTGCTGCGCTTGCGCTCTGTCTGCCATACCGAAAGAATGCTCGTAGACAAATTTTCCATTTCGGGCAATAGAAATCCCAAGCTCTGGAACCGAATACTTCACCATGAACGCACGCGCGATGCGAAACATTTCCGCGCGGCTGCCGTTGCCTTCTCTCTCTTGCGCTTGCTCAGAAGAAAATCCATGTAAACGCGGGACCACAATTCCCGCAGCCGCAGTGCCGCACAAGTTCCTGATTAGCGATCGCCTGCTAAATTTCTTCGACATGGCGCCCCGTCCCTCTTACCTGTTGTCAGAATTCCCGCGGATGCAGCCATCAAAAATTTGGCCCGGCGGAATTGCAAAAGTCTATCTCACAACCCTTTTCTTGAATACGAGTATGCTGGCTCAACGCCCGCTCGCCGATTAATATTGAAGTGCAAGCCGGCGGTCGGTATAGAATCAATCGGGAAATCGTAAGCCCTTTCCGTTCGTGGAGCATGTTATGAAGAACTTTACCTCGAAGTGGCTCTTACCTTCGCTCGCTTTGCTGCTGATGCTGGCGGGAAGGATTTCCTTCGCGCAAGAGCCGCCCGCGGAACAACCGCCGGACAACGTAGCCGGCAACTGGTCGATCTACGCCAATGACCCGAACGGCACAACTTCCACGAAGTACATTCAACTCAAGCAAGATGGCAACCAGCTCACCGGCCATTTCAAAGGTCCTCACCAGTCGGGCGGCCTCGAAGGCACGATTAACGGCCATCACATCATGTTCCGCACCAAGACTCGCGATGTGCTCACCTTCCGCGGAAACGTCGAAGGCAATCAGATGAGTGGAAACTTTGGCAACCGCGGCCAGCACGGCACATGGAAAGCCGAACGCACGAACTGATTTACTCTGACTCTTCACATCCAGAAATCACACCTCAAGCCGCTGGCGCGAACTCCTCTGACTGTGTTGTACTTGTATTGGTAAAACTTTTTTAGTCTTCAGAACTCATTGTGAGCACGCCACCCTCAAATTCCACAGTGGACCCGTTTCCAGCTCCCGTTGATTGGAGCGATATTCCCCCGCGCGCGCAATTCTACGTTCCTGTTTTCCCGCGCCCCTCCCTCAAATCGCTTATCCTCGCCATCGCCCTTTTTCTACTGACGCTCTGCACCTGCCTGGCAGCAGGCACCCAATTCGCCATTGCCTACACTAACAATCAAGCTGCCTCCCTCGACGAATTCCTCCGCGCCTTCACTCTCTTCTACAAAAATCCCGCCGCCCTCCTGGCCGGCCTCCCCTTTGCTGTCACGCTCCTAACCATTCTTCTCGCCCACGAACTGGGCCATTTCTTCGCCTGTCGCCACCATCATATCCATGCAAGCTACCCTTTCTTCATTCCCTTCCCCTCTCTCATCGGGACCTTCGGCGCATTCATCCTAATGCGCTCCCCGATTCGCACCACGCGTTCTCTCTTCGATGTAGGCGCCTCCGGCCCGCTCGTCGGCTTTGTCTTTGCCGTTCCTGCCCTGATTTACGGCGTCCTTCATTCAAGTATCGCCCCCGCCATTGCTCTTCCCGATCCCAATCAAAACCCCGTCATCTTCGGCACCCCGCTCCTACTCCGCCTCCTCGACGCCCTCTTTCATCCCGGCGTCAATCCCCACATCCTCCTACTTCCACCGGTAGGCCGCGCCGCCTGGGTCGGTCTTTTCGCCACAACCCTAAACCTTCTCCCCGCCGGACAACTCGACGGCGGCCACATCCTCCGCTCCGTCAGCCCCCGCCTTCACCGCTTTTCCACTCTCCTGCTCCCGCTAGCCCTCATTCCTCTCGGCTATTTCTTCTGGTACGGCTGGTTCGTTTGGGCCGCCCTGCTCTTCGGCCTGCGCTTTCTCCGCATCGCCCCCATCTACGACCCCGTCCCGCTAGACCCGCCACGCCGCTTCGCGGCCCTGCTAACCCTCGCCATCTTCATTCTCTGTTTCATGCCCGCCCCCATCATCGGCCTCTAAACCTGAAGAGGCGTTAGTTCACGCGATTTGTCTTAACTCATGCGCCAACCTCTGGTAGTATTTGTCCTGGGTAATACCACGAATCGATAAGAGCGGCAGCCACTCTGCCGCTCTTTTCTTTTTTAATACCAGCGGCTTCCAGGTTCCCTTCGAGCTTCGGCAAACTCTCTGTGACCTCTGCGAACTCTGTGTTAAACAAACCCTGAACCGCTTCTCAGCGCTCGCCGCAGAAGCGCAGGATGTGGAGTGCGGCAGCTCTGCTGCCGCTCTTCCCAGCAACTCGCACGATTCCAGATTTGGCGAAACTCAATAACTCAAATCCACTTACAAGAGGTTTTTATGACGAATGAGAATTCCACCACCGGCATCGCCCCGCGCTGCCAGTTCCAATTTTCCGACGACCGCTGCTGCCGCATGCTGCGCAGCTCGGCCCATCCATCCTTCTGCGCGTTCCATGCCCGCCAAGAACTCCAACGCATCGAGTCCCAGCGCCTCGGCGAAGAAGTCTCCACATCTCTCCACGGCAATTTTCTCACCGCCACCGACATCAACCACGTCCTCGGCAAACTCTTCATCGCCGTCGCCCAGAACCGTATCTCCCTCCGCAAAGCCGCCAATCTTACCTACCTCGGCAAAGCCCTGCTCTCCTCAATCCCCCTCGTAAAGCAGGAATTCCGTTTCGAGTACAAATTCAAACATTGGTCAGAAGCGGTCGCCAACGCCGCCCCACTCTCCACCCCTCCGCCCCTCACCGATTCCAACTCTTCCATCGAGTGTTCCCCTGAGCCCACAGAGCCTGACTCCCCCGAAGAAGACTGACGGATGATCCCTATCAAGGAATCGAGCCGGATGGTTGTTCCTTACGGCCGATCGCCAGTGGACCGCCCTGTTTCAACTTGAGGGGTAGCCAGCCCGCACTTCTCGGACTACGGTTGCGGGCACTGGCATTTTGCCTAAAGGGTCAAAGAGACGAATGTCGTGTTAGATTCGCCTGTGGCGGGGACATGCGACTCCTTCATGCCGCCGGGATAACTTTAACTAATGAAACCACCTATCCACTGGATCCTCACGATTGCAATCACCTTGTTTGTTTGGAATCGCTCTGTGCCCGCGCAGACCGAACGCAAATCAGCCGGCAAGAATGAATCGATGAGTGCTCATGCTAGTTGTTTTGACAAATCCACCGGGAGATTGGTCGGGTCGAACAAGTCGGTGACTTCCGTGCTCACGTCACCTGACGGACTCTATCGAGCCTACGCCGAAAGTGAGGCCTTGGCATCTCAACCGCTAGGCGCTACCAACCCGGAATGCCAGAACACTTCCAAATTATTTGTCTCGGACTCAAAGAGCAACAATTTCCGCCCGGTATTAGTTGTAAAACCTTCACCAGAAGCGCTAGGGAACAGCATTGACCTCGTCGATTGGTCCCCCAACGGAAACCGTCTCTTGCTGGCTCAAGGTGTCTGGCAGTGGGGTTCTGATGCTGGCGGAATTATGGTGCGGATCTACGATGCTCAATCTAAGAATTTGTCCAGAGAGTCTCTAGTTCGCGAGGCATTTAGCAGACATGTCGGCAAGAACTGTGTTGGTGTTTTCTATCCAGTGGGATTCTCTTCGAGCGGACAGATTGTTCTCACAGCCGGACCGTTTTTCGAGGAAGGAGAGGACAAGCCAGTGGAAGACTCTTGCGTTCAGCAAAAGGGAATCTGGCTTATGGATACTTCGATTCCGGCAGTCACTCAACTTCCAGACAACTACAGAGTTGAGCGGTACGCGAAAGTCTTACCTTGAATCCCTGAACACAGTAGGGCCGGTGGCCCTGAGGTTTACCGGGTGTCTCTGGACTTTGCTCTTGAATTTGCGGGTGCCCCGCACGTCGGTTTTACGTGTGGGGCTTTTGACTTTGACTGTTCGTTCCATTTTCTTTGCCCGATTCACTAACCCCTTTGGAATCCGCACTTCCAAAAACACGCCCGTAAGCTCTCTGGAATGAGCAGTTTCAAAATATTGAACTTAAAACCCTTTAGAATGAACATTTGCAAGAAAACAGGGGAGGGGGCCCCGGGCTGCCCCGCGACCGTACATTCTAAACCGATTTTCAATGCAGATTTGTTCCGCTGGACGGCTGCCTCGGGTTTAGCAGAACCTCAATAGCCTCCACCAGCGCCCTCATAGACAAAGTGGCGCTGCGGCTAAATCAGCGTCCAAGAAAAACCTTAGGATTTCAAACTCACGCCAGTAAACTTCAACGAACTGTTGCATCGACCGGTTGGGCTGGCAAGCCTTACCGGGAAAGTACGTAGGCGCGTCCGAGGTTGGAGCTCTGCCTTGAAACTGCCCATGAAGCTTCTTCAAAGCCTTCTAGGAACGTTTGTCTCGATAGTGATCGCTGCGTTTGTCTTCCCCGCAACAGCATTCGCACAGACGGATGAGATCCAGGTTTATGATGCCGTAATTGCCGAACCCGGAGTCTTTAATCTCACTTGGCATAATAACCTTATCGCGGATGGTGCGGAGACGCCCGCTTTCCCTGGTGGACTAATACCTGCCCAATCCTTCAACGGTGTGACCGAGTGGGCGTACGGCGTTACCGATTGGTTCGAGGCCGGGCTTTACCTCCCGCTCTACAGCATCTCCCAAAACCGTGGCGCAACGATTAACGGAGGCAAGCTCCGAGCGCTCTTTGTTAGGCCGCATGCGGCGGATCACACTTTTTTTTACGGTGTCAACTTTGAGTTCAGCTACAACGCCCTGCACTGGGAGCCCTACCACTTTACGTCGGAGATTCGGCCGATCATTGGCTGGCACTTGCACCCAGTCGACATTATCGTGAATCCGATCCTCGATAACTCTTTTGTCGGCGGCTTCAAGAGTCTTGATTTCGCTCCGGCAGTACGTGTCGCGTACATTCGCCCCACGAAGTGGGCTGTGGCTGTCGAGGAGTATGCGGATTACGGCCCGTTGCGCCAATTCTACGCGGTCAGCCAGCAGTCACAGGAACTGTTCGCGGTTTTCGATCGGTACTCCGAGAAACTAAATGTCGAGGCCGGCGTCGGTTTTGGTCTCACCAGTTCGTCGAACAAAGTTACCTTGAAATTGATCTTATCGCGCGACCTCAACTCCCGAGATAAGCATTGAACAATCCCTGCGCGAATCCGCGTCGCATCGCCATACTAAGTATGCGAGCCCAATTCCTGACAAGTTGGCTTACCGGACATAACATGTAAAGTAAAACTTCATTTGGACGGCAACCGCGTTACTCAGGCATGTGGATTACTTCCGGTAGTTCGTCATACCTGCAGAATAAGGCCTAGACCTAGCCGCAGAGGCGTGAGCGCGATCGTCCGATTTCATCGACAACGAATGTGGTCGGGTCCATAGGCTTGCCCCCCACTCGCGCTTCTCGTACTATCCTCGAACACCTGTGACCGCGACTGACGAAATCTCGGGCGCGAATTTGCTCCTTAGAATGGATAGATATTCCGGGCGCATATCCGTGAGAATGTTGACATGAATCAGAGATCGTTGTTTTCTTTGTTGGCAAGCTGCGTCCTTCTCACCGCAAACGTTCTGGCTCATACGCACCAGACAGCAACGAAGCCGAGCTCCGATCCACCGGCTAACCTCGCAAGGACCGACTATCCGGATTGGCCTTACCCGAAGGGTGTGCACGAGTCGCCGAAACCAGACGATGGCCAACTGTTCCGTATTCCCGGGAGCGCGAAGAGCTACACGGACACACAGATTAATAGGAGCACCAGCACGGTCGATTGGTTTCCGGAGCTGCACCCTGCGCCTCCTGCTGCGGTAATCTCGGGCAAGCAAGGCGCCTACACCGCGTGTGGGCAATGTCACCTCATCGACGGACGAGGAAAGCCCGATACGGCCGATCTTCAGGGGCTGCCGGTCGTCTACTTTCTTCAGCAGCTCGCCGACATGAAGGACGATAAGCGGCACGGTTCCGTGCCGCGCGCAACCGTTAACGACATGATCCCTGTTGCGAAAGCGCTGGACGATGCCGATGCCAAGCTTGCAGCTGAGTACTTTCACTCCGTGCCGGCGGTTAAAAGTGCGCGCGTCGTTGAGACCGATACTGTTCCTGTCACATATCCCGGCCCGCATAACGTACAGCTGGTGGATTCCAGCGGAGCTACAGAACCAATCGGGCTCCGTATCATCGAGGTGCCTGAGGACGTGAAGCGGACGTTGTTGCGCGATGCCACGTCTGGGTTTATCGCATACGTGCCGAGCGGAAGCGTAAAGAGGGGCGAGTTGCTGGCGAAGACGGGTGATGCTGGCAAGACTCTTCCTTGTGCTTTTTGTCACGGAGACGGCTTGAAGGGAAAGGGAGACCTGTTCCCGCCGTTGGCGGGACGTTCTGCTACTGCTACAGCGCGGCAACTTTACGACTTCAAGAGCGGCACTCGCGATGGCCGTAATGCCGCTGCTATGAAACCTGTTGTCGCCAATCTTACGGACCAAGACATCGTTGACCTCACTGCTTATATCGCTTCACTTCAACCGTGAGTTCGTCCTTCCGCCTTAACTCCCGGTAAGTCGTGCCGGACAAATGGATCTTCACGCTAGTTCAACTTGTAGGTAAGCGCGTTTAGCGGGGTGTGGCTGTTCTCTGAGTCGGGTGTTCCAGCCTCTTACTTCGGTGCCGGTGCGGGCTGGTTTTCACTTGTCGGCGGCACGATCCCCTTGAGTCGCATATAGGTCACCATGTTTCCATAGTGCTCATCCGTGTGCGCCGTATTGATCGAGAATACCGTCAGCTTCGCTAAGTTGAAGTTGAAGAGTTTCACCATCTCGCTGCCTTTTGCATCGGTCATACTGTCGAATGCCTTGTTGCAGTACGCCACCCCGTCCTTGAGCGCCGCCACCAGATCGGCTTTTGATTTCTTCGTTTTTTCGATGTCCTTTACTGGATTTGCTTCGCCAATGGCTTGCGAGCAGAACGAGTACGAAGCGTCGGCCACATGGCCAACGAGCTGGCCAAAGCTGCGAACCTCCGGTGTCGGTTTGAAGGAGTAGTTTTCTTCTGGCATCTTCTGCGCGGCGCCGACCACCGCTCCGCTCACAAACGAGTAAAAACCTTTTTCGCTCGCGGTAATCGGGTTCGCCAGTGCAGTAGACTGCGCCGGCGCCTTCTCCTGCCCAAGTAGAGCAATGGGAACGAAGATCAGTGCAGCAAACGCAAAACTAAGTCTTTTGTTCATGGACTCACCTTCCGCGGAATCATGCCACTTAGCGGGTCGCTAAGGAGCCTCGGGACACCTGCAACTTACTATACGCATCAAGTCTCAAATTGTTTCGGTATGTCGGCGATCGTTCACACCGAAAATGAGCGAACGGGTTGTGTGCATCAGACTCGCGGCGACCCGTCGGCTGGCTCCTGGTAAGTCGCTTTGCCGGGCCTGTGACCTGACAGTCTGCCCTAGCCGCCACAAAACCAAGCGATGTAGACTTGCTCGCGAGTGCCCCGGAGGACCTGGCTAGATCGCCCATGCTGATTACAAGAATGCGAAGTAGGGAATGCCGCGAAATGCTCAAGCGGCTGGGCTATGGCAGGCTCGCGTGTGCCTCCAACAACCGGCCTTATATCGTTCCACTTTATTTCGCATACGATGCCGACCGTCTATGCTGTTTCTCCACCGTGGGCCGGAAAATTGAATGGATGCGACTGAACCCATTGGTGTGCGTGCAGGTCGATGAGATTCGGGGCCACGACGAGTGGACGAGCATCGTTGTCATGGGGCAATACGTCGAAGTCCCGAACGGACGCGAATTCGCGGAGAGCCGGGGGCATATCCGCTCCCTGCTAAAGCAGAGAACCTTGTGGTGGCAGAGCGGATATACAGCATCTCAGATTCGCCGGAAGCCCAAGCCCCCGATCTCAGTGTTTTTCTACATTAAGATAGAAGAGCTTACCGGCATTCGCGCGACTCCCGACACTAGAGAGAAACGTCGCGTGAAACCCGACTCTAAGAGCTGACCCATTTCATCCATTGTGGTTTTGAATCTGACGATTTCTCAATAGCAGGCGCCCCGGAGGTTTAGCGGGGCGTCTTTTGATTTTGATGTTGAGCTTCAGGGGTGCCCCGCACGTCGGTTTTACGTGTGGGGCTTTTCACTTTGACTGTTCGTTCCATTTTCTTTGCCCGATTCACTAACCCCTTTGGAATGCGCACTTCCAAAAACACTCCCGTAACCTCTCCGGAATGAGCAGTTTCAAAACATTGGACTTAAAACTCTTTAGAATGAACATTTGCAAGAAAACAGGGAGGGCACCAGGCCTTCCAGGTCAGGTAGGCCTCAGTAGGGCTGGCATTCCTGCCTGTCAGCTTTTCGCAACCGCCGCGATACCACGCTCAACTTTCATAGACCTACTGCCGCCGCGAGTCCGGCGGCACCAGATTGTTTGCGCGATAGTAGACCACAAGCTGGCCATAGTGCTCCCCGCTGTGCTCGATGGTAAACGTCCAGATGGACGAGTTGTGGACCAGCCGATTGCCGAAAAACTTCGTAGTATTGTCCAGCCCCGCGTCGCCCTGCTGTTGAATCACTTTCGCTCCGGCGGCCACGGCCTCCTGCACGAACTTGACGATGTCCGCTTTGGTCTTGAAAGCCTCACGCGTAGGATTGTCGCCCTCGCCGAAGTCGGGCCCGACGTTTGTGCCGGAAATCCTCCGTATCAGAACGAAATCCAGCGCCGCGGCATGGAGAAGATTCAGAGCAAACGTGCGCTCGTCCTTCTGCAGCTTGAAATCGTACTTGTCTTCGGGAAAGTCTTGCGCCATGGCGATCAGTTTGTTCCCGATGTCGTTCCATCGTTCCACCATCTCATCGGAACGAGAACGCGCAGGACTCGGAGCCTGGTTCTGCGTCTGGGCCCAACTGTAAGGACCCGTTCCGAAGGCAGCAAGAAGAGTGACCGCAACTAGCGCGCGCATAGCCCGAATTTCTCATACTAAATTGAAAAAGGCTGTTGCTTCATGGCATAACTCTTTTGCCTAGAAAGATTCTGCCAAGAAGGAGCAACAGCCTTATGACCACAGAGTGTAACCAGTTTGTCTTCGGATTTCATTCCCAAAAGCGACGCGAGATTCGGGCGCAGTTCGACGGCGGAGCGATCACCAGCGACGGCGGTGGACTGCTCTTGCGGGAGGTCGAGAAACGGGTCCGGATTCTGCGCCAGTTTGCCGCCTGCTTCACGGATTATCGGGATCCCGATCTGATCGAACATACGGTGGAGGAGTTGGTGGCCCAGAGAGTCTATGGTCTGGCTCTGGGATACGAAGATCTGAACGATCACGAGGAGTTGCGGAACGATCCCTTGCTGGCGGTGTTGGTCGAGAAGGAGGATCCCGGCAGCCAAGTCTTAGCCGGAAAGAGCACCTTGAATCGGCTGGAACTGACCAAAGAGACGGCCAGTCGGAAGGAGCGCTACAAGAAGATCGTGCTGGATCACGGAGCCGTGGACCGGCTGCTAGTGGATATTTTCCTGCAAGTCCACCGGGAAGCGCCGAAGGAAATCATTCTGGACCTGGATGCTACCGATGATCCTTTGCACGGAAACCAGGAGGGTCGTTTTTTTCATGGTTATTACCGTCACTATTGCTATCTGCCGTTGTACATCTTCTGCGGGGAGTTCTTGCTGTGTGCGCGGTTGCGCTCATCGAACATCGATGCGTCGGCGGGAAGTGTACAGGAGCTGCAGCGCATCGTGGCCCAGATTCGTTCCGCGTGGCCCCAGGTAGGTATTTTGGTGCGCGGGGACTGCGGGTTTTGTCGCGAAGAGCTGATGGCTTGGTGTGAAACGAATCGCGTAGAGTATCTGCTGGGGCTAGCGAAAAACGAGCGTCTGAAGGTGCAGATCAAGAAGGAGATGGAGGAAGCCAAAGGACGCTACCAAGAGACGGGACGCGCCGCCCGGTTGTTCAAAGAGTTTGTCTACCAGACGCGGGAGAGTTGGAATCGGGCGCGACGGGTGGTGGCCAAGGCCGAGCATCTGGAGAAAGGAGAGAACCCGCGGTTCGTGGTGACCTCTCTGAACGGAGAAGCCTGGCCGGCGCAGGCTTTGTATGAAGAGCACTACTGTGGAAGAGGAGACATGGAGAATCGGATTAAAGAACAACTGATGTTGTTCAGCGACCGGACCAGCACGCACTACCTGCGCAGCAATCAATTGCGCTTGTACTTCTCTTCGATGGCCTACGTGTTGTTGCAAATGCTGCGGCGACTGGGACTGCAGGGAACGGAGTTGGCCAAAGCCCAGTGCTCCACGATTCGACTGAAGTTATTGAAGATCGGCGCGCTGATCCGCATCACGGTGCGGAAGGTGTGGATTTCGCTGGCCGGTGGGTATCCCCACGTCGAGCTCTTCCGGCAAATCCATGAAAAGCTGTGCGCCGTGCCGCTAAAGCATTGAAAAAGAAAGATCCCGAACAACTTTTTCTTGGCTTCTGTCGACCGATGGTAAGGTATGCGCCGAAACCGCTTCGGAGAGAGAAAAACTCTCACGCCAAGCGAAAACGGATTAGCTATACGACAGCGCCCTGCCAAACCATCTAGCAATGCCCAAATTGAACAAACTTCAGTCCTCTTCTGCCAAGCTGTGAGAGATGAGGGATAGGCCAATTCATTTGTAGATTCCTCCTTGTCCGATTTGACGGGTGAGCGGGAGGTTTAGGGGGAGTTTTTTTGATCTTGCTTCTGAACTTGCGGGGATGTGCTGCCAGCTGGACGGTCAATTCGGATGACCGACTATGTTTGTTGAAATTCCACTATTGGAATCAAACAGGGGCACAGCAGCGACGATTTTGGTCCCGGAACCGGGTCTCGATTCCACGGCGAACCGGCCATGGACTAAATGTACGCGTTCCTGCATGCTCACCAGCCCAAGCCCTCGATTTGTCAGCGCTTCTTCGATGTCGAAGCCTGCGCCTGCATCGGTCACAATCAGCTCAACCTCATTCTTTCCAGCCCTCATTTCTACTTGGAATTGCCTTGTCCCGCTGTATTTGACCGCGTTGTGCAGCGCCTCCTGTGCCACCCGGAACAGGCACAGTGAAATGTTTTCGGGCAACCGCATCGGCACATTCTCGTCCTTGAACTCGATGCTTACGTCGCATTGTTTGCGAAGCTCGCTGCACAAACCTCTGATGGCCGTCACGATACCTAGGTATTCGAGTTTGGAATTGTGGAGCTGGTGGGATAGCGATTGCACATCACTCGCAATATGAGAACAATGTTGTTGGATTTCTACCAAGGCCGTAGCCTCCGCGGATCCGATCACACTACGATTCGCGTTTGCGACTTCCGTCGACAGCAGCGCCAGCTTTTGGCAAATATCGTCATGCAATTCTCTTGCGATTCGCCGGCGCTCTTCCTCCTGCGCTTCGAGCAGTCGGCCACGGAAGCGTTTCTCGCTCTCGCGCAGCGCGGCTTCAGCCTTTCGCTTTCGCGCTCGTTGCCTCAACAATCCAAAGATGGAAAGAAACTGGACTGCAATCACCGCGATGCCGGCGATGGCATATTTCCGGACGCGCTGCCATAACGTTGGTTCCCGGTACAAGACTTGACTGCCGGCAGGCAGCGCCGATTCCGGAATGTGCCACCGCTGGAGCGCCCGCCAATCCACGCGCACTTGAAGATTGGAGGCGTTCACCACGGGAATGTTCTCCGGTCTCTCGCCTGACAAAACCCGGGCTGCGAGTTCCGCCGTCCACGATCTTTCTTTTGGCCAGTCCTCGTATGCCCCACCAACGCACCCATAGTTCAGACACAGCGAAGGCCACGCGGAATAAGTCGGCAGGCGCTGCGCGACCGCAGTCAGGAGATCAAAGGCCCCAAACGCGGGCCGGCTTGAATCTGGCGCGAGTTGAAATAGAACTACCGTATGAGGGGGGAGTGCGGCAACCCTCTCAAGCAGTTGGCCACTTGCAGGTCCGAGGATATCAATCTCCGTTACCTCGTCCTGATGACGAAGAAGCTCGGCGTGTGCGACTGCAAACCAGTACTCGGCCGCCTTCGACGCGTTCGCGATAACTGCTACTGCCTTCGTATCTGGATGAAGATGGAGCGCAAGATCGATCGTTTCCCGAAGGCCCACCGGTACGGTCACACCGGTCACCCCTGGCCTGATCTTCTGCTCTTCCAGCTCCCTTGCGCTGACTCCGGTAAAGATAATCGGCACACCCGGAAACATTTTGTCGCGGTACGTCTCCACGAAATGAAGCTCTTCTGGATTACCCGCGATCACCAGGTCCAGCTTCACGCCAGCGTAGGTACGGCGGAACGTCTCTGCCTGGCTATCGAGATACGATTTTTCGTCCGCTCGCGACGATTCCAGGTAGGCGCGGTAGAAAGTGATTTGTCCTGGAACACGGGCCCTCACCAAGGCGTCAAACGGATCCCAATTACCGCTATTGCGTTCCGCGGAGCCAAACAGCAGCAGCACATTCTTCGCCTTCGGTTCAGCCGCTCTTGCAGAGTCTGGGGAAGCACACAATAGCATGCCAAAAATCGTGAAACACATAAGTGTGCGGAGCCCCGCCGGGCAAAACAAACCGCGGCAATCACGACTTTCCGCAACTCGCACATTCCTCATGTCGGACAAGACATAACCTTCTTGGTTCCGATACTTTCGCCTTGAAGCCTATATAGATGCTAAGTTCTGGCGGGAACTGTTAAATATGCCAGTACCTCATGAGTTTTAGCGGGGAGCACTATTCGGTAGCGTGCAGAAGGCGCAACAGAAATGATGTATATGAATTTGACGGCTGACTTTGATCTGTTCGTGCTATTTTCATTGCCAATTCGCTAACCCCTTTGGAATGTGCAGTTCCAAAACACGCCCGTAAACTCTCTAGAATGAGCAGTTTCAAAACATTGGACTTAAAACCCTTTAGAATGAGCATTTGCAAGAAAACAGGGTAGTGGGCCTAGGCATCCCAACTCAGGCAGCTGCCCTAAGTAGAACAGGTACTCTTGCCTGCCAACTTTTCACAACTGACGAGATGCCACGCTCAAACTCACCGCGCGACAAAGAGAATCCACGGGGTTCCGACCACCAGAAACACCAGCAAACAGAAAACGGTAGTCAGCAATCCCAGCCGGTAGAGTTCACCTTGCGTGAGATAACTACTCCCGACGAAGATGACGTTTTGGCTGCCCCCCTGTGGCGTAATCGTCGAGAAATAGCTGCTGGCAAAGAGCAGGGCAAAAGCCATCAGGGGTGCGGGAACAGCGGTCTTCACGCCCACTCCCAGGAAGACATCGAAGAGAGCCAAAATCTGCGCAGTCTGGCTTACGAACATGTAATGCATCAACACGTAGAGCCCTAGGAGTATCACGTAGGCAAAGGGCCAACTGATCCCTCCGAGTAGAGACGTCAACCGCTCTCCGACGTAGCCCATGAAGCCCAGTTCGTTCAACTGACCGCTCAATGCAAAGAGCACTGCCAGCCAGATAAATGTCACCAGCGTACTTCCCTGCAAGCTGATGTCTTCTAGGGTGAGGACATTCATTGCAAGGAGCGCGCCAAGACCGGCGAAGGCTACCGCAGCGAGACTTAAGTTCAGTGTGCCCGCCAGCACCCATCCGGTCACCATGAAGGAGAAAGCTACCGCAACAATCCACTCGTCTCGCGAAAGAGATCCCATCTTGCCTAATGCTTCGCGTGCAGCCTTCGGCGCGTCAGGAGTGTCAGCCACGCCGGGCGGAAACAATTTGTACAGGACGAGCGGAAGCAACGCGATCATCGTCAATATTGGAAGCGACGCTGCAACAAGCCATGAACCGAAGTTGATTTTCACGCCGTAGTGTTCCGCCAGCGAGACCGCAATGGGATTCCCCGAAGTTGCGGTGAGCCATAGGGCTGACGAGACACTAAGGCTGGCCATTCCGCAGAACATTAGATAGCCACCCATCCGTCGTGTTTTCTCATCGTCTGGCATGGAACCGGAACTTTGCGCCAAAGAAAGAATGATGGGGTACAGCACGCCGCTGCGTGCTGTATTGCTCGGAAACGCGGGTGCAATCATCGCGTCGGTGATAAAAATGCTGTAGCCCAATCCCAGCGTGGATCGCCCAAATAAACTTACCACCAAGAGGCTGATGCGTTTTCCGAGGCCGCACTTCACAACGGCATTCGCGACGAGGAAAGCCACTATGACGAGAAGCACGCTCTGATTGGCAAAACCGGCGAAAGCCTTAGCCGGATCGACGGTGCGAGTGAGCACTGCAGCCGATACTGCTAGTACCGAGGCCGTCAAGAGAGGAAATGAGTTCAGAATGACGGCGAAGATAGCCGCCGCAAATATCGCGAAAAGATGCCAAGCCTCTCGCGTCAGCCCGGCAGGTATCGGCCAGAACCAAATGCCGAGCGCAAGCGCGAACGGGATGACTCGCAGAAGCCTTCGACGGAACGGCGTCATGGCTGCGCTCTTTCGGATTGTGCTTCGCCAAGCGCGGCAGACGTTGAAACGAGCCGTGCGCGGCCCTGAAGATTGACGGAACTGCCGCTCACCCCGCCATCCTCGGACTCGACAACGTACTTCCACTCAAAGGAGTAGTCCCCGGTGATACCAGCGAATCGGCCGGTTCCTCCGAGAAAAGTACCTGTGATGCTTCGGCCGGTTCCGACCCACTCACCCTTCAACTCGCTGTAAATCTTGTCGCCGCGCTCGTCAGTCCAAACACACCGGCCCTGCATTCCGGCGGGATTGTCGGAGAAACCGATCGCCCTCGCCCGGAACCCCACTCCCAGCCCACGATCGCCAGTTATTAGCAGCGACCCCGTAAGATCGAATATGGAAGCTTGGTGATCTTTCTCCAGCTTGAGCGTCTGCCGAGTCCCTGAGGATGTCCAAGTGCCGCTAAACGTGTGCCACTCGTTTGGTGAAGCAATCTCAGCAAGAGGACCAGCCGGTTGACTGCATCCAACCGGAAACAGCAACAGAGCGAGCGGCAACAATTGTCGCCAGAGCGAGACCACCGAGCCTGCTCGAGAAAACACTTGCGCATCTCCTTAGAATCAGACCGTGGCTCGCGACGCGTTCGCCGTGGAGCACGCGTCGAACCTGGCCGGCAGGAACGTGGTGGTCAACACCTTCAAAGACCGAGTCGTACTAACAGACCAATTGCCCACAACTTGCCCAACGCCAATTTTCCAAAGGATCCTAGGATTGACTCGATGCGCACTCAACTAGGGAAATCCCTAAGGTCCCCGGATGAGCGGTCCAACCCAGCAAGTCCGGCAACCGGAAACTTGAAATCCACTTGGACGTTAACCGCGTTCAAGACTTGAGGTGGCTCTGTTGACATCCTCGTCACAGTTCGCGATTTGAGTTCTCGACGCAAGGGGGCAGAGAGTGTTCTCTGAGGAAGCAGGAGGGACGATGGCCGAAGTCGGACTTCTGCCTTTTGCCCGGGTGGCCCTGCAAGTGGCCGAGCGGGTCTTGCCGCCGTACCGCAGCCGTTTCAGCAAACACCAATTCACCCAGCCGCAGTTGCTGGCTATTCTCTGCCTGATGCGTTACGAAGACTGGACCTTTCGCGAAACCGAGGTGCGTCTTGGCGAGCATCGCGACTTGCGAGAAGTTTTGCAGTTGCAGACCGTGCCGGACTACACCACTCTGTATCGTTTTCTGAAGCGGCTGGACGATGACTTGATCGACCGCGGACTGGGGGAAACGGTGCGCCGCCTGCGCCGTGGCAGAACGCATGTGCGCGTTTCCGCGGCCATCGACGGCACGGGGTTATCCCCACAGGCCGTCAGCACGTACTTCCTTCGCCGCATCGAGCAGCACAATGGCGGAAAGCTGCGCTACCGGCACTATCTAAAGTGGCTGGTGGTGGCGGATGTAAAGCAACAGATTTTGCTGGCGCAGCGCGCGCGGCAAGGACCGTGGTGCGATACGCGAGCACTGCCTGCTTTGCTCGACGCCGCCAGGCAACGGGTGCCTGTGCGCGAGGTGCTGGCCGATGCCGAGTTCGATTCCGAAGCGAATCATGAATATATCCGGCAGCGCTGGAGAGCCCGTAGCATCATTCCCGCCAAACCGCGCCGCGGCATCCCGCGAGGGGGAATTCGTTATCAGATGTACCGGGCTTTTCCGCAAAAAGAGTACGGACAACGAGCCAAGATCGAAACCATCTTCTCGGTGATCAAACGAAAACTTTCTTCTCGCGCACCCGGACGCAGCTTGCCCGTGCAAATCCGTCAGGCCCTGCTCCTAGGGCTCACCTACAACCTCTACCGCTTGAGGCATCGCCTTCGTCTCCGAGGATGTCAACAGAGCCACTTGAGGTCCGTAGCAAGGTTGGATTATTTGTCGTCCAACGGGACGGGCACAACCATCGCGGGGTCCACTGGATATCCATGCTCAACATCGAACGTGGAGACCATCAACAACACTTCGGTTAGGTCCCTCGGGCTCTGAACCTTGGCCCTGAAAAAACTAGCCTTGGCTGGGAAACTCATTACTAGTTCTTTTGATTTTGTGTATACACAGGCAAACGGGTTTCCGTTTAGGATCTGTTCTTCTCTCCAGAGTACATCCGCTCGTTCGACGGCCCGCAGGGGGTCTTCGGAATACACATTCAGAACGACGAACTGAATGTCAGGTCCGCTCTCTCTCCAGATTCTGCCTCCCAAGCCGCCTTCAATACCCGACACACTCTGAATTTTATAGCCGGGGAGCAGCCGCAAGGGAAATAGTGTTTTCTTGGCTTGTCGGGTGCCTTCATTCTGCCCCCGAACTTCCGATTCCGGCGATGCGATCAATAACAACAAAAAAGCAAGTCCGGCCATCTTCATTCTCAAAGCCCCCCAGTCCGAGATTCAATTGTACGGCGCCAGTGAATGGTTCACATGGTCACTTCCTGAGTAGTCGGCTTACCGGATTGCGACCTGAAAGCTGTTGGAATGATTGTCTGACAAGGAGGAAATCGATCAGACTGTGCGTCCCATCGCACATAGCCTACGAGGTTGGAGCGGCGAGGCAACAGACCGTTCGAAGCCCTCGGACAATGTACCCACATTCGCAAGAGTGGCACCGAAACCGTGAGGCCACGGTGTATCTGCCAGCATAAGGCGGAGAGGGCCTAGGCTTGGTAGCATGGCCAGAATACGCAAATGTTCGTAAGCGTCGTCAGCCGAAGAGAGCCTAACATGCTGCGCGGCTCTTCTTGCAGTGAGCACAGAGGCTTCCGGTTTCTCTGTCATGGGTAAACAACACTGCCGGCGTAGAGAACAGGCCTAACCTATCGCGTCATTCTAACGGAACAGGGTAAATCCACATCGCTCCCCGCAAGGGGAAAGTGCATCGCAAGATGCACCGATGGCGGTGCGGATAACAGATGAGGGAGAAAGCGAATGCCGCTCTGTAATGGAGCAGATATCGGTTGCGTCAGCTACATCGACAACATCACCGGACGCGAAAGCGGGCGGACTTCCCTTTATGGTGCTTCACACGAGAGAACTTGACTAATCGGCTCATGAGGCAAAGCAGATGACGACAGCGCAAGCTGTTGGTGCGGTCTCACGCGAAGCGGCGGCATGGTACGCCATCAACTGGCAGGCCATCCACCGCAACGTTCGCCGACTCCAAGTGCGTATCGTGCAGGCCACGAAGGAAAGCAGATGGGGTAGGGTGCGAGCCCTGCAACGTTTGCTGACCCACTCCTACAGCGGCAAAGTTCTCGCCGTTCGACGAGTGACGGAAAACAATGGCAAGGCAACCCCCGGTGTAGACCAAGAAATTTGGGACACACCAGAGAAGAAGACACAGGCAGTACATGCACTGAAACGCAGGGGTTATCGATCCCAGCCTCTGCGACGTGTTTACATCCCGAAGTCGGACGGCAAGACGATGCGCCCACTCGGAATTCCCACAATGATCGACCGAGGGCAGCAAGCACTACACTTGCTCGCTCTGGACCCCGTTGGGGAAACCACCGCTGACAGAAACTCCTACGGGTTTCGTCAGAGACGGTCCTGCGCGGATGCGATTGGACAGTGCTTTCTTGCACTCCGAAGCGCCAAAGCGCAGTGGGTTCTGGAAGGTGACATCAAAAGCTGTTTCGACAAAATTTCACACGACTGGCTTTTGGCTCATGTCCCTATGGATCGAGTCATTCTCCAAAAGTGGTTGAAATCCGGGTATATGGAAAAACACGTTCTTCACGAATCGACGGATGGGTCTCCCCAGGGCGGAATTATCTCTCCCGCGCTCGCTAACTGCGCGCTGGACGGACTGGAACGACTCCTGCAGGAAAAGTTTCCTGCAGGAAAACGTCTCAAGTCCATTAGAGGTGAAAAGTCCTGCGTCCATTTCGTCCGTTACGCGGATGATTTCGTCATCACCAGTAAATCGAAAGAATTGCTGGAAGGAGACATCAAACCCCTCGTCGAGCAGTTCTTGCAAGAACGAGGTCTTGAACTTTCTCCAACGAAGACGGTCATCACGCACGTGGAGCACGGCTTTGATTTCCTCGGACAAAATGTGCGCAGATATCCCAACGGGAAACTGCTCATCAAGCCTTCCAAGAAGAATGTTGGAACCTTCTTGGATGGCATCCGACGAATCATCAAAACTGCGCATGGCGTGTCTGCCGCCGACCTGATAGATCAACTCAACCCGAAGATTCGCGGTTGGGCGAACTATCATCGGCACGTGGTGAGCAAACGCATATTTGGACGCGTGGATCACACCATCTTCTCTAATCTGTGGCAATGGGCACGACGAAGGCATCCGAACAAGCCCCAGCGCTGGGTCAACGTGAAATACTTTGAACCGCGTAGGGACCGCGATCGGGTGTTCTTCGGTGAAACCTGCGATGACGAGGGACGGCCAAAGAAAGTCTGGCTATTCCACGCCAAGAGCACCCCCATCAAACGACAGGTCAAGGTCAAAGGCGAAGCGAACCCGTACGATCCAACCTATGAAACCTACTTCGAAGAACGTGAAGGGGCTCACATGCTGGACACGTTTCGGGGCATCAGCACTCTTCGCTATCTCTGGCATGAACAACGTGGACTCTGCACGCTGTGCAATACCAAAATCACCCGGATCACAGGGTGGCGCCTTCATTATTGCGTCCCCCGCGTGCAGGGTGGTTCAACAGGTGCTATGAACTGCGTTCTACTTCATCCCGAGTGTCATGACCGGGTTCATCGTCAGCGTCTTCCCGTTTCGAAACCGCGTCTCCTCTAAAGAGGCGTTCGAAGTGCTTGAGCTGGGTGAAGGGAAACTTTCACGCCCAGTTCTGAGAGGGCCGGGCGGCCGCAAGGCCGCCTGGCTACTCGGTCATTGAGGATCAGCGGCGTACTTGTCCGGTTTCGGCGCGCGACCTATTCGATGTGGCAGCGATGGCAGCTTCGGAAAGTCGGTGCTTGCGGGCGTAATGGATGCGCAGCGCGCCTACCAGTGCGGCAATCCCAAATAACACAGATTCGAGCAAATCGATCTTTCGAGGATGCATAGGAGATTTCATCGCAAAATAGGCTAAGGCCGCGAGGCATAGCAGCAGACACACAATAATCAAAATAGCCGTGCGCCCTTTTATTTGCGGCTGAGTGGTATCACCTACCCCTTTTTGGTCGGCTTCATAAGACGCAAGGTCTGCCCGGAATTTTGAGAGTCTAGACATAGATTTCCTTGCAAGAAAACCTTCGGTAACGTTGCAGATTTTATATCACAACTGCTGTTAAGTCCCGATGAGTTGGCTCACCGGTAACTTGAAATCCATCTGAAAGGTAACCGCGTTAATCAAAAGTTAGGATGATGCGGCCTGCGTTTTCAGGTGTGTTGCTGAGTATTGCGATGAGCATAGATGAAGTGCGTCACCTTTGGCTTCGCATCAAAGCGGTCAACATCCTCCTCGATCGCGCGGTCGGCCATAATCACACGCTCGTGTTGGCGCAGGTGTTCCGCCCAGGATTCCACGATGAAGGTTTCCACGAAGTGCGTTGGGCGCTCCGTATCGCGATAAATACCCCAGCGGTACGCGCCATCGCGCCGGCGCACGCGCGACAATTTCTGAAGAGCGGCGAGAAATTCCTCCGCGTGGTTCGGTTCAACGTTGTATTCCACTGTAACCAACACCGGACCCAGGTCGAGGCCGACGTCGCCGACAAAAATCGGTTTGGGCCAATGATTCCAGGCTCCCAAATCCACGGGTGCATCGACCAGTCGGGAAATCAAAATCAGCAGAGGAGAAGCGGCCGTACCGATCGCCGCGGCCAGCAGAGAAAAATGCGTCCCTTTGTGCGCCGCGACATATCCCCAAAATGCGCTGCCGCCGGTCCACGTCCCCATGTAGACGAGCATAAAAACCGACATCGCCCGCGCGCGGACCCAATCGGGCGCAAGATTCTGCATCAGCGTACTCATCAGCGACATAACGACAGTCCACGCGGCCCCGCCAAGTAGAATGGCGAGGCACAACAGCGCAATCGAGTTGAATGCGGCTACGCCCCACAAAGTTAGCGCAAAAATCGTGGTGCCGAGAGTCAACATGGCGTCACTGGAGAAAGATGATCGCGTCCGCTGCAGCGCCATTGCTCCCAACACGGCTCCGCCCCCGAAGGCAGTCAGAAGCAATCCGTAAAAAGTGGCGCTCGGGCGCAGTGCATGCGCGACGGTAGGCAATAACGCCCAGAACGCGCTCGCGAAAAACATGATTGAGCCGATGCGGCCGAGGACGGTCAATACCTTGGGCGCGTTTAGCGTCCAACGAACTGCCGCGCGCATCGCGCCAGAAACCCTTTCTCGCAGGAAGCCTTGCGATTGCGGTGGCCGTTTCCATCGTGCGATTACCCAGATAACCACGAGAAACGAAAATGCGTTCAACGTAAATGCAGTGGCCACGCCGGAAACCGCAATCAAAAATCCACCGAGCGCAGGTCCCACCGCGCGCGCCAAATTGAACTCGATGCCGTTGAGCGCAATGGCCGGCATTAAGTCATCTTGCGGCACAAGTTCCGGAAGGACGGCTCGCCATGGAGGTGATTCAAACGCATCTCCAATCGAAAGCGCAAAGGTCAGGAGGAGCAGCAACAACGGAGTAATCAGATGGAAAACGGAAAGCACCGCAAGCGCTGCAGCCATGGAAAACATCCACACTTCCATCGTCAGAATCACCTTGCGCCGATCGAAGATATCGCCCACTGCCCCGGCGGGCAGCGCCAGTAGAAAGAACGGCAGGGCCGAAGCCGTTTGAGTGAGAGCCACGAGCAGCGGGCCCGCACCTTGCGATGCCATCAGCCATGCAGCGCCCACGCCTTGCATGAATGCGCCGATGTCCGAGACGAAGCCAGCGATCAAGATGTTGCGGAACAGGGGCAGGCGCAAAGGCCGCCACGTACTGAATGCTGTGAAGGTCTCGTTGAGCGGGACTGGTTCCCCTATCGTGGGATGTTCGGGTGCTTCGCGCGGCTGTTGCCGGTCGTCCATTCCTGTGGTTATACCATTAACTCGTAAAAGCCAGGTTTGCAGGAGCGAATGGGCTTTGCAATCAGTTGTCCAAGAGGTGCGCGCGACGAGGTTGGGTGGCAGAAGCCAGCCCATTTTTCTCACGCGATTCCCAGCCGTTAGCGGAGATACCCTTTAGCTTTTCCCGCGCTCCATAGCGGTCATCGGATGCCATACCCACTTTTCCGATTACCGCTGCCAGGCACAAACGCGAAACCGGAGAACCGGGAGCGACCGTGGCGATTTAGCGAACCGAGCCTCAGGGAACTTTGCTTTCGTCCTCGGGGTCCAACTACGATAAGGCGTGTGACTGGACAGCCAAATGTTTAAGGCACTCATGGACGTCGGTTTCCGGGCAATATGGACGACACTCTCGCCCAGCAGCAGACTATTCCTGCTATTTTTCTGGGGCGTTTCTTTCTACACGCTTTGGGTGTCGCTGCGCGTCATTGTGGGGTTTCGCGCATTCAAAAAAGAGAGAGCGAGCAGCGCTGCGAATGTTAGCAATCCCGGCTTGAACAACCTCCGTAAGCGCCTCGCGAATCTCCGACAGCTTCATCTCTTCACCCTCTACCTGCTGTTGCTCTGCATCGTGGTCAATCTCCCAGGGGCATTCGATGTTATGGGAGAGTACAAGGCATTCCCACTGCGCCAAATGTTTGAGAAGCTGGGATTTTTCTTCTATTACTACACTCCGATTTTTCAAGTTTTTGTTCTGCTTCATTTGCTGCAATGGTTGGTCTCTGCTCGCGTTGAAGCTTTCGAGTGTTGAAAATCGCCAGAATTCTTGACTCCTGATTTGTCACGTAACAGGACAAATGCCATGCAGAGCCGGTTTCGTGTAGATTGCATTATGTCCTGCGTTCCGGACATGTGATGGAGGACCCTATGACGAGGGACATCATTCGCACGCTTAACGCCCCGTCATCGACGATTTATAGCCAAGCAGTGCGGGCAGGCGGATTGGTGTTCGTCTCAGGCACCGGTCCGCAAGATCCAGTAACCGGAAAAATAGTTGGGGATACGATCCAAGAGCAGACCAGAAAGTGCTTGCAGAATATATCTGCCATACTCGAAGCCGCAGGAAGCTCGCTCGAACGAGTCGTGAGTGTCACGGTGATTCTTCTAGAGGAAGCAGACTTCGCCGGGATGAATGAAGAGTGGACAAAATGGTTTCCGACGAACCCACCTGCCCGGCAGGGCGCGAGATTACCCGTTAGAATCCCCGGTATGAGAGTCTCGATCGCGGCTATCGCGGAGGCTTGAGCTCAGCAAATTGCCCGGCCAAGCTATTTGAAATACCTAGCTGCTGGAACGACGCTTTGACCTCTTCGCGCGAGGCATCGGGCTGCCGATTGGCAGGTGCGATTCTTCGACGTAGATGTCTTCGATTTCTGCATCGGTTGGCAACTGAAGCGCGCCTGTTCGCGGACGGTCATATTCAAGCAGGCGATTCACCATCCTCTCGAAGAACTCGTAGTAAATTGCATTCTCGGCCTGCTCACTCTTGATGAGTTTTCTGGCGTCAGCCCACACGTGGAGAATCCAGTAATGGAATTCGACCGAAACGTCCTCGATGTTGAGATACCCACCTTCCAGCAGATAACCCATGTGTTCGAAGAAATTCATTACGTCGTGGAGTTCTGGTGGCGGATTGTTCAAATCGAGTGGGACTAGGACGCCACCCGGGGCTCGCTTCGCACCCAGCGTTCGTCGGGTGCCTGCCATAGGCTCACGCTCGAACTGGTCCACGAGCGAAATAAGGTGCGCGATTCTCGATTCTCTACGGAAATCGTTCAGTTGTTGTCTGGCGTAGAGTGCAGAGACGCCAGCAATGACAGCGAGTGAGACCGTCCCAATCGCAGTCCACGCTTCCCAATTGATTAAACATTGAAGGTGAGCTAGCACCGAGCCAGATTCTATCAAGAGTGGTGCTTTGCGGCGCGAAATTATCCAATCAACTTCGCGGAAAGATTTTCGTACACCGAGGGCTTCGTGGCTGCAAGGATACGCTCTGCTAGCTGCTCGCCCTTAACGTAGCGGCCAGTAAATCCTCAAGGCCGATAACCGCGTTAGCAAGGTATTTGGCTAATTTCGCGTTTATCCACCGCCAAATGGCAGGGCGCTTGGACTGTCAAAAGTGACAGTACATTCGGCGGGCCTGCCGGGTGACAATGCCGTACACGCGATTCTTCCGGAAAAAAGCCAGTACCAAAGGAGAAAGATCGATGAAATTCACAAGAATGGTAGTTCTTTGTGCTGCCGTGCTAACTGCTGTCCCCGCATTCGCGCAGACCAAGTCGGCCGACACGAACATGCAAATTCTGCTCGACAAAGTGAAGGCCGACAAAAAGCTGGTGGTGGCCGCAAACATGGATTTGACCGACGCAGAGGGTAAAGTGTTCTGGCCTATCTATGACGCCTATCAGAAGGATCTTCAGGGTCTCAACGATCGTTTGTCGAATACGATTCTTGCCTATGCGGATGCCTACAACAAGAAGACGCTGACCGACGAGCAAGCGATGAGCCTCGCCAATGCGGCGCTAGCCATCGACCAGGACGAAGTCACCATGCGCAAGTCTTACGCGGCCAAGCTCAGCGGTGTGCTGCCGGGAAAGAAAGTGGCGCGCTACCTCCAAATCGAAAACAAAATTCGGGCTGTGATTCGCTACGACATGGCGGCTAACATTCCACTAGCTCAGTAATTGGGCATTCGAAGTTTGATGAATGGGAAATTGCATCGAGTCCCATCTATTTCCACTTGGACGTATAGTGGCCTTACCGGACATTGGGATTTGGCCGGTTCCAATTTTCCGGTTATAGCGTTGATCAGGACTCGACCGCCTTTTCTTGACAGTGTTCTACGTCTTCTCTACGTTATGAATCCTGATAGCCGTGGTGCGACATCCAATAAAAGAAGGCGACCGCCTGTAAAGAACGGTCGCCTCCGTCTCCTGCAAGCCTAGCCTCGAACTGTCAGCACGGCACAGTTCGCATGGGCAATCACCCGATGAATAGTGGTCGTTGGAAGGTGCGTGGCGGCGCCGGGTAGCCCTTGCGGTTTGCGCGCGCCGAGAATAATAAGGTTTGCCCCTACTTCTTGCGCACGTTGCAAGATTTTGTCGGCGGGTTGATTTCCGTACTCAACCACAAAATGCGGAGTGCACCACAGCTCGGCGTCCTCCGGCACGAGTCGGCGAAGTTCCTCTTCGCTCGCCTCGGCGATTTCCTCTTTGTGGCCGGCCTGATTATCATTCCGATCCAGAGGAAGAACCTTGAGCACCATCAGCTTCGCTTGATACTCTTCGGCAAGCGATACGGCTATGCGGGAGGCCTTCAAAGACGCAGGACCAAAATTTGTAGCGTAAAGAATGGACGCGATCTTTCCACGCGCCCCAAGGCTAGCCGGAACGTCGGGGCCTACGGTCAAAACTGGGCAATGGGCGCATCGAAGAATCTCCTCTGCCTTCGAACCTAGCCACATCTTCTCAAACCCGGTCCGGCCTCGGGTGCCCAGGACGATCAGGTCTATCTTATACTTCTCGATGGCGGTTTCTACTGCTGTCCAAATGTTGCCTTCAGCTTCAATAATTTGGGGAGCGACCTCGGGACATTCGCGCTGCAACTGCTCCCGAAGGGCTTTTTTCTGGGCTTCCCCGGCCGTCTGCATGCCCACCCAAGCCTCGGGCGGCAGGGCGTAATTGATCGGCTCATTGACGTGCAAGGCGAAGAGGTTCGCTCCGAAGCTCTTTGCAAAGCCGACGGCATAGGGCAATGCGGCTTGAGCGGCAGGCAAGAAATCGGTGGCGAACAAAATATTTTCAAGAGTTACTCGTTGTTTGGTTTGTTTTGTTTGTCTTGCTTGTGTTGTGGCTGACATATCGAACCTCCTTGGCTAGCACATTACATTTTTAGCGGTCTCGAATTCTGTGATGTGGGTCACCCCTTGCAGTGACGCACGTCGTGCGCTGCCCCCAGACCGTCGTATAATCGCAGCAATATGAAGACTCCTTACGGTTTGAATGTCATCGAGGATTGCATTGCTTGTCCGATGCATAAGGACCGGCTGTTCTGTGACTTACCGGAAGTCGCCTTAGCGGGGCTGGACGCAATTTCCTCGTCGGCCACCTATCCGCGGGGTTCGGTCCTGTTCGTGGAGGGTCAATCGCCGCGAGGTGTGTTCATTCTGTGCAACCGACAAGTCAAGCTTTTCGGAACCTCATCGAGTGGCAAGCTATTGATTTTTCGCATTGCCGAACCGGGTGAAATTATTGGCCTGCCAAGCACTCTTTCGGGCAAACCTTACACGTTGACGGCGGAAGCGTTAGAACCGATTCAAGCGAATTTCATACTTCGTGACGATTTTCTGTCGTTTCTGCGCAAATATGGGGAAGCGGCTTTAAGAGTCGCCCAGATGTTGGGTGAGATTTATTATGCAACTTGTCGCGAGGTCCGTTATCTAGGTCTTTCCAGTTCCGCCGCTGAAAAACTCTCTCGCTTTATATTGGATTTGAAACCAGCAAAAAACTCGGAGCCGGGTAAGGCTCGCGTCGTCCTCGCTTTAACCCACGAGGAAGTTGCCAACATGATTGGTACCTCACGGGAAACAGTCAGCCGCCTCTTTACTAGCTTAAAAAACAAGCAATTTGTTGATATTCACGGAACGACTCTAACCATCCTGAACAAGAAAGCACTCGAGCAACTAGCCGGAGTCTAAGCCTTGACTCGCAGCGCTATGCCCGAATGGTAATTTGAGCTTCGTCGCTCATCCTTTCGGCGTAATCGGCATTGGCCGGGGCAGTCTAACTCGACCGTACTAGCGTGACTTCACTGCTCCGTCGAAGCCTGATTCGCGCGCCCTGGCAACACGGCAACAAGACCGCAGTAGGAAGACATGATGAGCGGGGTAGAGAAAGGCGACAAGTTGGCATTGCAGCTGCTCATCGCAGAGAATTGCTTTGCTCTGCCCCCTTTGGTGATCCACTGCTATGATTTAGCCGCGTTATTCAGTTTGTCGTCCTTGTAGTACTTCGTACCCTGCAAGGTCAACTGCAGTGCGAGGCCATTCTTCGTGATCTGGTAGACCCATACCCCCGGAGAAACTTCAGCCGCTCCCGAGTGAGCTCCGCCCTTATCGCCTGCTTTGGCCGCAGCGTCCGCCTGCGCTGAACCGGACCAGCCCGAATTCAGAAATTGTGCCAGCGCCTTATCGTTCTCGAAGATGAAGACCACTACATAGTCTTTCACTCCCATGCCCAGGCCGGCACCGACTGAACCCATCTTCATGAAGGTTTCTTGCTTGCTCTTGTTATTGACGGCCAGGCCTGAACCGCGTGCTGTGCTCAACAACAACACGTTCACCCCCGTATTATCGAAAACGGCGTAACCCGCCGCTTTCTGGATAGCCGCTTGAGAAGTGGGTTCCAGCTTGTACAAATCCTGCAAGGCCTCGACTGACATCTTGCGAGTTTTGTCTCGTTTTTGATCGTTGTCGTCCGCGGCGATGCATGAGCTTGCGGACAGCAGGGCCACGCTGAGAATGGAGGCAATCATCTTAAGTCTCATTTAGAACGCTCCTTTGCGTATTCAAGTAGGACTGTTTGCTAGGCGATCTCTTCCACTGCTCAAACTTCGTAAAAAAGGATCGGAACCGGATGGGATTAGGCAGCGGGAATCATTTCTGATACACATAAGCGAGTCTATTGTCAAAACTAGCAGTGCCAAGCCTAGGTCCTGGGGAAGTCGGCCTACCGAGATGTGGAATTCGCCAGGAATCCCTACTCTCCTTTTGTGCTCCCACTAAAACTCATGGGGTATCGGTATATTTGACACTTCCCACCAGAACCTAAGCAGTTGTATTAGGTTTTAAGTGATGGTTTTCGAAGTACATAGCTGAGTACAAGTAGGAGCAAGGTGGGATTATGCTGGGCCAGTCCGGCAAATCTAGCGAGTCAACGGATGTTAGGGTCTGGCTGGTAATCTGCATCGTCGGTTTGATCGTGTTCACAGTATACGTAGTTATCCATTTTCTTCTCCCCCTCGACTAAAGCTGTCAAAGCGGATCTGCTGCGAGCAACGATCCGTTCAGTTCGTGTTGATCTAAAGCGTTGTAGAAAGATTTCCAATGAAAATGACGACGACAACCCGACAAATAGACTTCGTCACAATTGTGGATATCAGCGGCCAGATTGTCCTCGGTGAAGAATGTACCTCGCTGAGAAATTTAATCAGCGACCTGCTAAACCCGGGACATAATCAGATTTTGCTTAATCTCGCAGGCGTCAATTGCATCGACAGCGCAGGCTTTGCGTACCTGATCGGTTCCTTGGTTAGCGTGCGAAAGCAACGAGGGGACTTAAAGCTGCTCAATCCCACGAAAAGAGTATGGGCCGTTATACAGCTTTTCAAGCTGCACACAGTCTTTGACGTTAGGGAAGATGAAGCTGCGGCCGTCAGGTCCTTCGGCGAATCGGCCGCGGCAACTGCTTGAGTGTCGAATTGGATTGTAGCCAGCAACAGCAATTTGTGGAGTTGCGATCCAATGCGAGAGTTACGCCGCCAAGGCACTTCTCCTCACCTTCTGAGACGGACCACGCGAGCTACTGATGATTGGGGGCGGGAGAGGCCGATGCCGCGGCGGGAGAAGATGCAGCGGCCTGGGAGATAACTATGAATTCGAACGATTTTCCCTCGACCTTGAACTTCATTTTGTTTTTGTCGAGCTTAAACTCAATTGCTGTGTTTAGCGGAATAATGTCCTGTTCGGAGGGTTTGGGCTGACGAATGGTGTAGTCGGTGGTGCCGGAGCGGACGACATACTGCTGGCACAGCAGATCGATGTCCTGTTTCTTGGATTTCTTTGTACCGCACTCAACAGAAGTGTGCGAAAGAATGTTGCCGGACTGCGGTTTGGAGCCGGACGCAGCGACCGTTACATATAGAAATAACGCGGCGAGGAGGGTTAGGGACTTTTTCATATAGACTCCTAGGAAAAAGTACGCTCACTCATGATGCGCCGGGAACCCTGGCATTGGCACTGTCAAAACTAACAGCCCACAGCATCCGTTTGCGTTAAGTCGTTGTAAGGCGGATTACCAGACATCGAGGATCGGGCCAAATTTCACTTGGACCGTTACGGCGTTGGTCAGGACTTAGGATTTTCCGCGATTGGCCGGGCCTTCCGGCTACTGTTACTTTTGACAATGCACCAAAGGACCTTTTCCTGCTCCTATTCTTCGCAGGTTCGTGAGGAGGAGTCGCTATGCGGGCTCACCATAGTATTGCCCACTCGAGCCGCGACAATAACCAGATCAGAGATGGTAACGCCCGTATCCCAATTCGGGTTTTCTTGCTAAGCGACCATCGACTTCTGCGCGAAGCACTCGCTCGTTCCCTTCGAAGTCAGACCGACATTTCGTTGATGGTGGGACAAGAAGCCTCGTTTAACATTACCGCGGAGATGATCGAGTCAACCTGTGATGTATTATTGGCGGATCCCGTCAGCATAACGGGATTGGATACTTACGTCCTCGATCGCCTACAGGAAGCGTTCTCACATCTCAGAGTAGTCAAGATTGATAGGGAGGCCAAGATCGCCGACATAATATCCGCAATCCTTCCTGTTTCAAGGTCTTCCAAGGATCTGAGCCACGCGCAACCCAAGGGCCGGGACTGAAGACAGCACATTGATCGACCGCCAATGAAAATACACCCCAGAAGACTCGCTCCCGTTCTCGCGATGTTTGTCGCGGCAAATTCGGCAAGTGCTCAGAACCAAGCGACCTCCCCTCCAAAGTCCCCGGCCACATCCAAACAGGCCAGCAACTCTCAGAACATTGGAAAGTCATACGCACAGTTGCAGCCCGAGCAGAAGCAGCTGGTCGATGAGTTCGTTCGGAGATACAACGCGACGACTGGCGGCAAGTTTGTTCCCGAACAAGCCTACGAGAATGCACGAATGTCGGTGCGGACCACGTTCGACGCGGTGACTCATGCCCTTCTGAATGCGAAACTCACCGATGCGCAGGGCAAGAGCCTTGGTCGTGCGATCGATTTGGTGGAGGCGGTCGACGAAGTAATGGGAGAGGAATCAGGTGTGGGAGGTGACCGCCAGTTCCGCCTCTACGTCTATCTGAAGCCCGACGCGATGGAGATTCTGGCCAAGAGCCAAGAGTTCTTTCGCGATAAGGATAACGCCACGTATCACAAAGGATTTCCGATCTCCTTTCGGCTCAAGAATGGACCACCGTCAATTCAGCTCTCCATATCGCGGGACAAGAAAATGGCGGACGTTGACGTGGATTACCGGTCTTCTACCTTTCCGAAAGGCTTGTTCAATGGACACCTAACGGCGGCGAACTCGGACGTGCGAGCAGGTGACAACTTGCAGCGACACGACAACCGTTGGTCCGGGCTTAATGGCTGGTGGCGCGACGTCTTTGCACAGTTCGGAGCTGGTTCGAAGCCTCCAAAAGAGACCGCAACCGAAAGCCTCGGTAATATCCCGTTGAATCCTGCGATCAAGGCTGATGAAGGCGTTGATAAGAGTGCACACGATTTTCTGAAAGCGTGGGTTGTCGACAAAGAGCCCAATAAGTCGGTTGCGTACTTTTCGCGCCGGAGCTACCCATGCCTGGAATCAATAGCACAGAAAGGCCGGAAACCGGCGCAGATGGGCATGGTCCGGATACGCACAGAGATGGCGATGAAAGCTTTTAGCGATAGCTCGGGCACGGCGGCCTCCGTAAACGACGTTTTCGAGGCCGCCGATAAATGGGAGCCAGAGCTGAAAGACGCCAAGAATGCGTTTACTTCGGAGTTCCGGCTGGTAAAGCTGCCATCGGACATGGGACAGGACCTGGAATGCGCGTCAATCGTGGCCGAAGTTTCAGAGAAAAGTTCGCGAGAGACACTCTACGCGACCGCATTCCGTGGCAAGCGAGACGGTAGTCGGAACAAGCTGATGTCTCTGGTCTGGGCACGGGAGGGAGATTACTGGAAGATTGTTGCCATTCGCCTCGAAGACGGAAGCGACTCGGGAATCGTGCCTGAGAGCGCTACAGCTAAGCTGCCCGAGGTGGAAGACCCGAAGCCGATCGCCGGCGATCCAGCCGCCGTGAAGGATATCACTGCATTTTATCAGTTGTGGATCGGGAAACGGGATAGCGCGCAGGCTGCTCGGTTTGCGTCGCAACGCTCCTACGCTTGCATAAGTGCTCCGACCGACGAGCAGAAAAAGCTGACTCCGTCTGCGAGAATCCAGTCCAGCCTGGAAAAAGTGCTCAAGAAAATCCCTTCGCAACCGAGTCTCGCGGAGATGATGTCGAGCTTGCAGCCGGTTGACGATTTGCTGCGTCCGGTCGAGCAAGACAATTCGAAAGCCTTTGCGATTATGGCCGTGCCCGACCAAATGGCCCCTAGTTTTCTGTGTCAAAACCGGCATTTGTCAGGAAAAAATCAAGAGTTAGAACCGGCCGATGCCAAGTACGGAAGCTACTACTTGTCCGCAAGCCGCTTGAATTACGGTGATGAGCAATCGCCCGGCCTTTTGTTGTTGTGGAACAAGGAGAAAACGGATTGGAAAATAGTCGCCTGGGCCGTCGAGCTTCCATAGACTGCGTCCCAAGCGAAAGCGGGAGATTGGGTCTCGAGACTCCCTCGAATAGACTTCGCGCAAGTGCTGCGCCGACCATCTGAGCTCGCACATCTAACCGGACAATTGGCGGAGTTGGCCTGTTCCACTTGGATCGATAACGCGTTAATGGAGCAGCCCAAGACCTGCCAGTCCGGTCCGAAGCGCGGCGGCGTCTGTAAATAGGATGCCATGCATACCAAAAGCCATCGCTGCCTCCACATTGGGTCCGCGGTCATCGATGTAAACAGCCAAGGCAGGGTCGATTGCAAAAGTCTCCAGGAAAAGTTTGAAAATGCGTGGATCAGGTTTCAGCAGTTTCACTTCGCCGGAAAGCATAACTCCCTTAAACCACTTCAAAAACTCGAACCGCTTCAGAGCGGCAGGAAAGGTCTCAGCAGACCAGTTGCTCAGCGCATATAAGGGAACTCTGTGAGAATTTAGCTGCGCGAGGACGTCAACAGTGCCAGAGATCGGCCCGGCTAGCATCTCGTCGTACCGTTGAACCCAGGCATCAATCAACGGTGCCTTATGCGGATGAACCAGCTTCAGTGAAGAGCAGGCATCGGCAAACGGGCGACCAGCGTCCTGTTGTTCGTTCCAGGATTCCGTACACACCGTGGCGAGAAACTCCTCCATCGCTTCCGCGTCGCCATCAAAAAGCTTGCAATACAAATACCGTGGGTTCCAATCAACTAGAACGCCGCCGAGATCGAACACGGCGATGGAGCAGTCAGCCATGAGGAGAAAAATTCTAACTGAGAGAACGACTCCGGTCGAGGCGTTCAGTATTCAGCGAGCCCTCCTTCAGCGTGAGAACGCCAAAGCCCATCACGAATCAAGCACGACCCGAAAAGCTCAATGATCGTGCCATTCCGGACTGGTCAATTCCATCCGCCAGATGGGGCCACTGCCATATAGTGGACCCTCTGATTTCGCGAAGGACGGAGCATCGCCGCCGATAATCCAGACGTGAGTGTCCTGGGGCTGCTTGCCGACAAGCGGCGCCACCACTCCGGCGACGCCTCCGATATCAACCTTTACGACATAACGCGTAGCTTTGTGGGAGGAGCCTCCGGCCGAGACCGACTCCTCGCCGTCGGGAGAGATCAAGAGTTTCACGAGCCGGGGTTTTGGCGCGGCTGCCACCATGGAAAGTGTCGTTAGCGGAACGTCGGGACGGATGTTCTTCAGCAGCGTAATAACCATGCCGTTGCAGACGTTCGGCGGAAGTTTGAGCCGGTCGGTCACGGTCTTCTCTTTGCCGTCGTTATCCGTATAGTGGACCGTGACCTGGCCCGTTAGGCCGTCCACCAAGACATCCATCGGTTGTTTGAAAGCGGGGCCCTTTTGGATCTGGTGATCGCTTATGAGCCGGAAAACACGGCGCTGAGAAAAGACAACGGTTTCTTCATTTATCGAGCCGTCCTTGAAGCGAAGAATCGTGTGGCTAGTCACGCGATCGCCGCGGGCGAACTGCGTTTCATCCCCCTGGGCGAGGATGTCGCCTTCGAGCGTACGTAGCACGAGGAACCCGCGTTCCACGCCCTCCGTGTATTGCACCGCCACCGCTGACTGCGACAGTACTGGGGAAGGGAGCAGGAAGGGCGACGTGAGCAAGACGACGAGCGCTAAGGACCGGAAATGTTTGACCATGAGACATCATACTCTCACTAGACCCCGCGCTTTGAGTTTTATGGCGATTTTGCAACACCTATGAACGAGAACCGAGTGTTCGGTGTATCACGACGAGCTGCTTCTTCCCGTAACTTAGTTCAATCTCTCCTGTGAGCTCGTCAGGTGTCTTCAAGTCCACTGTATCCAGAACTACGCCATTCTTGTCTCGCATAACAAGCTGAATCTGACGCGGAGATGCGTCGCAGACGTCGCCATGGAATACGTCGCTTCTTTTGTAGGTTGAATACGCACCAAGCAAAGTGAAAGTCTTGTCCTTCACAGGCTGAGGTGATGATGTCTCAACCCGCTTCGGCGAGTATACGAATCTCAATAACAACTCATCGCCTTCTTGAATCTGTCCCTCGACATCGCCTTGGACTCGCACGGGAATTACTACGCATTTTGCATTGGCAGGATCACAAGAAACGAGCAGCCCGACCAGCAATGACGCCAGAACTGAAGTGCGGTTCATACCGAAACTCTAAGCATAGTGAGGGCTGAAATCCAGTCGGGTGGCTTGCTGGAAGTTTTAATTATTGTTTTGATGGTTCCCGTTCAGGAAATTGCCCGTAGAGTCGCCCTTTGAAATCACCGGGCAGCACCTGAGCGATTTGTTGCAATGCGGACTTCGTATCCAGGGCTAACCGAGTCTTATGCTTCACACAAGAGGTTGCGCCTTCGTTGTAGTAGGTGTCCTCAACCGGAGCCACCAAAATAACGACATTGCCTTCTGGCGTAAAACCCACCACAGAGTTTTCAGAGCCACAGTCCTTCCCATATCGGCCTTCAGGTATTTTCGACAGGTCGGGCGCAGTAACGCCTTTGGAACTCAGACTAAATAGCACTAGATCGGTGTAGTTCCCCTCCGACTCATACTTCCAGATGGTCCGCTCCATAAGGAGGTACGCCCCGTCGGGCGACCAATCCACAAGTTTCAAACTGTTGCCGTCTGCGAGATCCGGAGGGGATTGTGAATATACGAGTTTGAACTGGCTATCTCCCGGTCCAGCTATGAACAGCCGTGACGCGTTTTCACAGGAGAACTCGCTGCCTGAAGGCTCATCCTTAGGCCGAAATGCAGTGGCCTCTACCTCGACGTAGGCGCGGTGAAGGCCGTCGGGGGCGATTAGGATAGGGCTCCGCACTATGCGCGAGCCGGTCGGTTGTCCCTTACTGAAACAGCTAACGAACTTCGTGTCCTTTGACGTGCTACGCGACGGCTTCAATCGTACTGCTGCCGCTGCCGCCTCCTGGACTTCGCGAACCTCGCCCTTGGCTTCGGGGAGGGCGACGCAGAGAAGAAACGAAAGGCAAGACCAAGCCACGCGGTAAAGTCTCATCAAGTTGTCTCGCGTTAGTCCGAGCTTCAACGCTGGGCTTAGGCTAGCATGGCGAGTCTTCTTGGGGCACTGTTCTAGTGTTCAGTTGCACCTCGATGGTCAACTCCTGGTGAGTCAGCAAACCTGGCATGTGGTTTTGGACCAATTCCACTTGAACGGTAGCGGCGTTAGTCAGGATCTGACGCATTTGGAATTCATTTTGCCTGGTTTCGTCAGATGGCCTCGTGGTGCCGACGCCCCCCATGCTCCGCTTGCGCTCCGATTCGGAGGGACTTGGATGGTCCATTGGAATAGTCCTAGTGGCTAATTTGCTCGCAATGATTAATAGGTTATTGAACAAGGCCTTTCCTCAGCCCAATTTTGTTCGAGTATTCTGGTTGCAGAGGCAGCAGCCATCTCTAGCGAAAAGCGAGATCGTAGCCCCTATCCTACTGTGGCCGGGCAGAGTGGGTCTGTTCAGCTATTGGACGGGCAACAGAGCAAGGCCGCGGCTGCCGCTCCACTCAGATGGTTTTCGCCCACCGAACAGCCACTTGATTCGGGTGAAATCGATAGTCACCACGCCCTCCTCGCCCTCGTGCATCGGATTTACTCCCAGCGCCTGACCGGCAAGTGGCAACTGGTCTTTGGACGGGTGGAAAAGGCGCTCTTTTTCGATGCCGGGGAACTGGTGTTTGCGACGAGCAGCGACAGGCAGGATGGGCTCGGCGAAGTGATGCTTCGCGCCGGAGCACTGACGCAGAGCCAGTTTGAGGAGGCGTCGACGCTCGTCGAGACGGGCCAACGCTTTGGTTCTGCCATTGCCGAGATGGGGATCTACGGAGTCGAGGAAATTGTCAGCTGGGTGCGACGCCAGGTCCTGCAAATAACCGCGTCCGCGCTCGACTATCCTGCCGGGCGCTACTATTTCTTCAGCTCTCCTGAAAAAAATGTAGTCCCGGAAATCGGGGGCACTGTGCCGTTGGGAAGGCTGCTCTTGGCGGCCGTGCGCAGAGCAGGTGACCTGCCTCTGGACCAACTCGCCGAGGAGGCCGATCTTCAGGTCGGGCTCTCGTCTGACGCGCAGCGCGTTTTCAAGGCCGAGGATCTGGAAGTTGGAGAGCGGCACTTGCTCAGCCTCATCTCCCAACACATTTCGGCCAAGAACGCCGTCGCACAAAGCGGGTTGCCAAGACCCGAAGGTTCTCGCGCGCTCTATGCTCTGTTGCTTTTGGGATTTGTGGTCGGAGTGCCGCACCAAGTACAGCCGGAACCAGAGCCTGTCGTTCCCAGTGCGCCTGCGACGCCTGAACAACCGAGCGCAGTCGAAGCTTCCAGCGCCACGAAAATTTCAGAACAGCAGACTGTGGATGCATCCGTCCCCGCGGAGGAAGCGACAGCGAAGGCGAGCGAAGCGCCTTCCGCTGGGGATATCGAGCACGGGCAGCCTCACGTCGAACAGACACCGGGCGATGCGGAGGAACCGATAGGAACGGAACCACTTCCTACGACGCCCCTCCCGCTTCTGAAACCGAATGCGATCGCACGCGAAGTGCCGGTGCGAGCGACGGGTATTTCACCGGAGAAGAGTGAGCCGGGGCGCCAGCTTTTCAATGAAGAAACTACCTCTGTGCTGGTGGCTGAAACTAGCGGGGTGATTCTATTGTCTGCCGCGGTGACCGCCGGGCAGCTGCTGGTTCTCACCAACGTGGAAACCAAGCGCGAAGTGATCGTCCAGATACTGCGGAAGCGCTCCTACAAACCGACCATGTGCTATCTGGAGGTTGAGTTTGTCGAGGCTGCACCGCGATTCTGGGGCACGGAGTTTTCGGCGGCGACGGCTTTGCTGCCGAAGAACACTAAGGATGTGGAAACGGTCGCGCTGGTCATCACCGCGGAGGCCACGGCCGACCAACCCTGGGTTTTGCCAACTGCGCCCGACACGAGCGAACTGCAAATGTTCAAGCGGGAAATGGAAGGGCTGCGCGGGAAACCGGCCTTGACGGAGACGCCGACGACGAACGCGGAGGCGACTGCCCTGGCACAGCTGAGAGGCGAAGTTTACCCGGCTTCCGCGATCCCTGAGACGAGCGACGCGTTGAGTACGGAAGCGATTCTCGAAAGCGGGCTGCAAGCGGCGGCTGCGGTTGCGCCAACCAAGCGTGCTGCGGATCCCGCGCGACAGGAAGCGGCTGAGCAAGCGGAGACGCCGCAGACGGTTAGCGATTTTATCAATTCATTGCCGAAGTCGAAGCGCTGGCGATTGCCGCGCGGCGGCTCCACGCCCGAATTTAATCGGGCAGTACTTATGCTGGCGATTGTGCTAGTGGGGCTGGTGGTTGGCACGGCTTGGTTCAAGAATTGGCTGCCCTGGAAGTCGGCGGGAGCAAGGCTCAAGAAACCCGCAGCATACGACAATATGAGAGTGGCGAGCGATGTTCCAACGACTTCGGCAGGAAAGCCTGCGCAAAGCGCGCCGGTGCCCGATGCGGGAGGGCCGGCCCCCGCCGATGGAAGTACGGCGCCTGTGGAAGGAGCCTCGTCGGATGCCCCGGTTGAGCCGTTGGCACCAAAGAAAAAAGCGGCTCGCGCAACGGCGGCGGCGAAGGCTCCGTCCGTTCGGCCTGCGGCGAAACCTGCAGCGAATTCGGAAGCGAATTCCGGGAAAGACAGCGTTGTCGTCCCGCCAAAATTGATTCAATCGGTGCAAGCGGTGGCTTCGCTGGAAGCTATGCGCGATTTCGAAAGAGGAAATGTGGTTATCGATGCTGTCGTGGGTACGTCGGGCGAGGTGCATTTCATCAGCGTGATCTCCGGGCCTCCCTCACTGCGCGCGCCCGCTGTGGAATCCTTGAAGGAATACAAGTACGAACCAGCAACTCGGAACGGCCAGCCCGTTCCCGCACACGTTACGATCACCATCCACTTCCGCTTCGAACCCTAAAGAGTCTTCTCACTCTTCAAGTCTTAAAACTTGGCGGGCTTCATCGAGGGTTCGTACCACCGCGGCATTTGGTTTCGTTTTTTCCGCGAACACTTGAGCCATACGGGCAAGTCCCAAAATAAGGTCGTTCGGAGCGCCGACTACATGCATGGAAGTAAGGTTGAAATTGCTTGCACGCCGTGACACCTTCTGAACCACAGAGGTCGAGACACATGCAGCGGTGACCCCGCTGAAATCAAGAATTTCTTAAAAGCTTGGGTCGAAATCCGGATGGGAACCAATCAAGGAAGCGAAGCCCACCAGGTCTGCATCCGTGAGATCGCCAAAGAAGGTGGAAATAACAACTCGCTGGCTTACGTTTATTGTTACCTGCACGCCCACATTTCGCATTGTAACAAAGATGCCAGAGCCATCGCCTGGTAAGCCGTAACCGGAAACCTGAAAATCCACGTGGACGGTTACGGCGTTTACCGAGATTTAGTGAAGATTGGTGTTTGAGCTGGCCCTGCGCGCCAGAAAGGTATTGTCGCGGAGTTGCGTTCGCGGGCTCTGCGTCTCTAATGTTAGGCTTGCAGCGTTAAGAATCGCCTAAAACGATCGTTTTGTTGGCTTCAGTGGAGGATTGCTTGTCTTGCGAATTTAGGCTTCGCAATAGCACTCAACGAGGAGCAAGGGTTGCCTTGATTTTGGCTATAGTTGCCCCTTTTCTCTTCCTGCAATCGCTCACAGCGCAGTCGACGAAAATAGTCCGGCGCGTTCTCATTTTCAATGACTTCGGTTCCATTTCATCGCCAGGGATTGTGGCTCTGGATCAAGCCATCGCCGCTGGTCTAACGAGTTCTTCATACCAAATCGAACTCTACAGTGAGAATTTGGAAGCAAGTTTGTTTCCCGATGAGGTGTCCCAGCACCGTTTTCGTGAATGGTACGATCGCAAGTATGCGGCCCGCAAACCAGATGTGATTATTACTGTCGGACCTGCGTCTCTCAAGTACATGATCGAATCGCATGAAAAGTCATTTCCGAAAATTCCGGTCATCTTCTGTGGCACTACCCCGGAAATGATAGACCAACTGAAGCCGGACTCTAACTTTACGGGCGTTTGGGGAGTGGCACAGCCAGAGAAGACCCTAATCGCTGCGCTGCATTTGCAGCCGGAAACCAAGCACGTGGTAGTTGTGGGCGGCGTCGGAGCGTTTGACCGGAGCCTTGAGGCCGTCACGAAGGAAAGTTTCCGCAAGTACGAGCCGCAGTTCGAGTTCACATATCTTACGAACCTGGATATGCCTACGCTCCTAGAACAACTGAGGCGCTTGCCGAGCAAGACGATTGTGTATCACACATCCATTATGGAGGATGCTTCTGGTGCACACTTCATTGACGCGGCCCAGTCTGTTCCTATGGTTGTTAGCGCTGCAAATGCACCTGTATTTGTGGTGGATGACGTAGATGTCGGTAGAGGAGCAGTGGGCGGCAATGTGGTGAGCTGGGCCGCGGACGGCCAGGTTGCCGCTGAGATGGCCGTGAGAATTCTCGACGGAGCGAAACCGCAGGAGATCCCCGTCGTCAAAAATAGTAACGTCTATCTATTCGATTGGCGCGCTCTACGTCGGTGGGGATTTAGGGAAACCGACCTTCCACCCGGCAGCGTTGTGATCTTTCGCGAATTGTCATTATGGGAACGCACCAAATGGATCTGGATCGGTGGGCTGCTAGTTATCCTCAGTTTGTCCGCCCTTGCCGCTTACCTTCTGTTCAGCCGGAGACAACTCAGGCAGGCGAGAGACGCTCAGTGGCAGCTTAGTGGTCTGTTGATCAACGCCCAGGAAATGGAGCGAACACGACTGGCTTCGGAACTCCACGACGATTTTAGCCAACGCTTGGCTTTGCTCACTCTAGGATTGGAGAATGTTTCGGAAACATTACCGGACTTACAGCAAGACGCGAAGCGACAACTGCATGAATTCATTAATTTAGCCAGCGAGATTGGCGCCGATCTACACACCGTATCCCATCGTCTGCATTCATCCTTGCTGGAGACCTTGGGCTTGGAGCCGGGGGTGAGAGCCTTGTGTGAAGAATTTTCCGCCCGGCAGGGTATTCAGGTTTTTTTTTCCGCAGAGAATATTCCATCTCGCGTAGCTCCCAACTTAGCTTTGTGTTTATTCCGTATCGTCCAAGAAGGCCTTCAGAACTTAAAGAAGCATAGTGGCGCGGCACAGGCACAAGTGAGATTACGCAAGGATGGAGATGGATTGCTTCTCTCCGTGTGCGACCAAGGTGCAGGATTCGATGCGAAGGATGTGAGGAATCACGCGACTTTGGGCATCCGAAGTATGGGGGAACGTGCACGACTGGTGGGCGGGCTATTCGGGATTCATTCGGAGCCCGGTAAGGGGACAAGGATCGATGTATATGTACCACTCCAACAGGAACCGTACCGCTGAGAATTTGAATTCGCAGCAGAACATGGGGAGCTAAGTCCTGGCAAGTCGCGCTACTGGAGATGCGAAGATTTAGTTCACTTGGACGGCACCCGCGTCAACAAGGCATTGAGCCCACCGGAGTGGTGGGAAATCCAGGGAAACTCTCCCATAGTGTCTGCCGCCTAATCGGGTCTGCCGCGAGGTACATCGGCGACAAACGGAACACCTTCTCGCGGTAATGCAGCGTGCGGTCTGATGTCTAACTCGAGAGTCATACCTTGCTGTACAGCAAAGACATGCTCCCCTTTTTGCCCTCATAGTCAATTGCGCGCCTAAACTAAGAGCTCTGGCATGTGCCAGGAGGAATTTCGGCCAATTAGGACTCCGCCAGTTGTGGATCAACAGAAATTCTTTCTTCGCTTAGGAGAACGAATTCGCGAGTTGCGAAGAAAACGCGGCCATTCTCAAGAGGACATGATTTCCTACGGCTTTTCGGCACGACATTGGCAACAGATGGAAGCAGGCCGGCCGATCACAGTTTCAACCTTGCTGCGTATCTGCGCTGTATTCGAGACTTCGGCTGAGCGTCTAATTCACGGACTAGATAAAGAAATCTACGAGGACTAGCTCCCCCTTCCCCGCCAATCTGCACGTGGCCATTTTGCAAGTAGCGCCTTATAAGTCTCCCAACTTGTGTCCTGGAACCCCGCACAGGAAATGTTGATGTGCCCAAGGTCTGGGTATTTCCCGACCTGAAGATCTGCCTGTGTTGCAGGGGTGCAGTTTTTTGCTCCGTAATCTGAACGTTCACAATTTCAGGCAGGCAAAGCCGCAAGTGCAGACTGACACCAAATTTCCGGAGGCCAGAGAGCCTAGTGCGATCTTACAAGATTCTGGTAGTTGATGACTCTGATCGCTTCCGGCAATTTCTCGTTCTGAGCCTTCGACGAAGGGCAGAGTTTCAGTTCATCCACGAAGCCTCAGATGGATTGGAAGCCGTCGAGCGAGCCGAAGAGCTAAAACCGGATTTGATTCTTCTAGACATCGGACTGCCGAGCGTGAATGGAATCGAAGCCGGGCGACGAATTCAGAAAGTTTCCCCGAGTTCCAAAATCCTTTTTGTAAGCCTAGAGTCCTCTGCTGATGTAGTACAAGAAGCCCTCCAACTGGGGGCACATGGCTACTTATTGAAGGCCGATGCAGCACGCGAACTTCTGCCTGCCGTGGATGCGGTCCTGCAAGGCGGGCAGTATCTCAGTCGTCGCCTAGCGGGCATCTAGCGCCGTTGGAGTGACTACAGTGAACAGACATCATTGCAAGTGATCCGCATTACCGGTGATAAGAGAAATTATCAAGAGTAGCCCCGAGCCGGAGTAGGTCAACTATCCGATCCGGAGTAGCTTCGGATCGAGGGAACGAAGAAATAGTTTTTTGGGGGAGCGCAAAACGATTTTCCCACGACATTTGCGTATTGCACCGCTCTTTTGCCATTCGCTCACGATGCGAGTCGCGTTATAGAGGTTGATATTCACTGAATCGGCGAGCTCTTGGTTGGTGACATCGATTTCAATCCCATCCGAGACGACTTCACCGATACTGGGCCCCAGCGCCACGAGTAAATTGGCAAGCCGCTCTTTTGCCGACTCGGAGACCAATGCCGAGTGGGCAGCGATATACCAAGAAACGTATTCAAACGTGAGATAGATTACATTCTCCAACAGTCGAGGGAACCGTTCTCCAAGAGCGATGATAGTTGGACCGTCCCAAGCGAGCACAACGCTATCCTGTACCGCTTCCGAGCTTGCAAGATATGGGTAAGGCCGGCGAGAGAGCCCCGCAGCGCCGAAGGTTTCTCCTGGCTTTATCCATAGCAGGATGAGTTTTTTCCCAGTGGGGGTTATGTAGAAAAAACGCCCTCGGCCTTTCCACATCAACAGAAAATAATCCGAACGTTCCCCCTGGTGCGTCATTACAGATTTGGCGGAAAACCGGCGAGGGCGCGCCGCCGATAAGATCGAATCGATTTCCTGCGGTTTCATGCCCCACAATATATCGACGTTAGGAGGGCGGCTGGCATGGCGAAATTCCAGAGTGGTCATGTTCTCTCCGCTGGTGGCGAAATGCTTTTGCAATTTGTAAATGTTCGGCAATGCGACATTTCGTTTGCTGCACCCAACCCCTTCATATCGCGCTTGTATAATTTCATCTTACGACGAAGCCGTGCAGCGCGTCGTCGCTTGCGACAAAAAGTCGCCCATCTACGACGATCGGCGATTGGAAGCGCCGAACCAAAGTTATATCTTTGTCCTGCTTGAGATGGTTGCGGTCAGCGTCCAAAATCAGTCAGAGTGATAGAGTCTAGTTACGTGGAGACACACATGCCCTCTCAGGAGAAGCGCGACACACATCAAAAAGCACTTTCCCTCAACCTTGACGTTTCCATCTTTGGTTCTTTCGCCGAAATCGGTGCGGGTCAAGAGGTCGCTCGCTGGTTTCTGCGTGTTGGCGGCGCCTCCGGCACGGTAGCGAAAACGATCTCGGCCTATGACAAGGAAGTGAGCGACCACCTTTACGGAGTGGGGACCCGCTACGTCTCCAAAGCCCGACTCCTGGCCATGCTCAACAGCGAATGGGAGGAACTGCTGGAACAATTGCAGCCCAGCCGTGGAGCCGATACGAAGTTTTTCTCGTTCGTTGATACGATCTCTGCCCGCAATTACGCGGGAACTAATGATTGTCATGGATGGGTGGGCTTGCGTTTCCGGGCCCAACCGAAGGCGCCGCCCAATGACGTGATTCTGCACGTGAATCTGCGGGATTCCAGTAATGTGCGGCAGCAAGAAGTCGTGGGTATTCTTGGCGTGAATCTAATCAATGCGGCTTATCATGCCGTTGGTTCGCTCGAGGAGTTTCTGGCCAGCGTATTCGAAGACCTTAGATTAGAGCGAATGGAAATCGACTGCCTGGAATTGAAAGGACCGGCCTTCGAGTCTTGGGACCGCAACCAGCTCCACGCTTTTCTGGTGGCCGGCGGATACGCGGAAGCGGTGGTCTTCTCCGCGAACAACCAATTCGTCCCCCCCAACGAACTGCTCTACAAACAAGCACTGGTTTTGGCACCTGGCCACTTTGACAACGTGGATCAGCTTCATGCGAATCTGGTACAGGACACCCTGAGTGCATTGCCGCAGGAGGAGCTAAGAGAGAGCAAAGGTGGTCTCGGACTGTTTTGTCTGTCGATCGGCGGAGCGAACGACGGACGTACAGAAGCGTCGCTCAAAGAGATCGTGGAGCACGTCGAAGCGTTGCACAACTTGGGTTATGGCGTGATGTTATTCCGCGCACGGGAACTCTACACAATGAGCGCGTATGCAAATCGTTATACGAAATCACGGATTCACTTCGCGATCGGACTGATGGTGCTTGCGCGTGTCTTTGAAGATCGCTACAAAGACCTGCCAGGAAGTTTGCTCGAAGGGATCGCCCGGCTCTTCACGCAAAATGTCCGGGTATCCGTCTATCCTATGCTGGCGGAAGATGTGCGACGACAGCTAAAAGTAGCGGAACTGACGGGCTGGACGTGGAAAGAGACAAATGGCATGGTCACCGCTGACAACCTGCATCCGTCAGGACCACTGGAGTCTCTGTATCAATATCTGCTAAGCAGTGAATTCATTCTTCCAGGGAAACCAGGAAATCGCTGAATCTCGCATTATTAGGAATAGCTCTGATGCGCAGCTAAGAATTTCAATTAAGGTTGTTAAGGAAGTGAACGGATGCGAGAGATTTTTCGATATCTCGAAGACCAGGCAGGTCCTGACTGCTTAGAACGAACATTAAAACATGTCCCTTATCTATTGTTACGAATTGGGAGTCGTAAAGGGTGCCCGCCCCCGTCTGAAGCACAAAATTTCCTTTCCAGAAACTCCTACCTCCTATCGTTACCTGCTCGGGCGCTCCATTAAGCTGCATCGGAACCCCGGCCTGTTTGACACGCTGGCCTATGGATTTTAGATATGATTCTGGCGAGAGGCCCGGAACTGTCCCTAAATCCAACGCATTTATCATTACGGATCTCATCGAGATCGGTTGATTCGCGACTCGGTTCTCCATTACGTAAAGAAGCGAATGGCCCTTCCTTTCCAGACTGTTACGAAACTCTGTTGATCGGCGGAAAATAAATGAGAAGATGCCCTCGTGAAAGCGAGGGCATTTTTTTATGGGTTTTGTGCAGGGAGAAGGCCGGACTCAAGGAACGCTGTTTCCCGTCTGTCTGGAAGAGTTGATTCCGGACGATCATGTGTGCCGGGTCATTGATGCATTTGTCGGCCGACTGGACATGGCGGGTTTGGGATTTGAGCGTGCCGAGGCGGCCGAGACGGGGCGGCCTGGTTATGATCCGCGCGACCTTCTGAAGCTCTATCTGTATGGCTACCTGCAGCAGATCCGTTCCTCGCGGCGGTTGGAGTCGGAGTGCCGACGGAACATCGAGTTGATGTGGTTGCTGGGACGGCTAGCGCCGGACCACAAGACGATTGCTGAGTTCCGACGCATGCACCGAGAAGGCGTCACCGCTGCGGGAGCCGAGTTGGTGCGACTAGCGCGCTCGGTGGGATTGGTGAAGGGCGAGTGGATCGCCATCGATGGCTCGAAGTTCCAAGCGGTCAGCAGCGCGAAAAGTGTGCGCGAGCGCGAGGCACTGGAACGCTACCTGGAACAGTTGGAGCAGGGCGATGAGCAAGACGAGGTGGTCATCGACTCTAGTGCTGTGGCTAGTGCGCTGGAAAAGTTGCGCCAGCACCGGGAGCCGGAAGTTGGCTTCATGCGCACCACGCAAGGATTCATTCCTGCCTACAACGTGCAAGCGGCTGTCGATGCCGAACACGCACTCATCGTGGCGCAACAAGTGACCGACCACGCCGCTGACAACCGATGCCTGCAACCGATGGCGGAAGCCGCACAGGCAGCGACGGGCGGCCCTGAGCAGCCGATCAACGTGGTCGCCGATGCGGGCTACTCGAATGGAGAGCAGGCCGAAGCCTGCGAGGCTAAGGGCATCTTGCCGCATGTGCCTGCCAACCGCAGCGTGAACAATCACGGAGATGGCACACTGTTCGATCGCACGCAATTTATCTACCAGCCGGAGAGTGACACGTTACTGTGCCCGGCGGGTCAAACTCTCACTCGTAAACAACTCTCGCGGAAAGATCGCGCGGTGCTCTACGCGGCAAAGCCAGAAGTCTGCGGAGCTTGCCCTCTCAAGCCGCAATGCACCGTATCGTCACGACGGATGATTACCCGTCACCTGCACGAAGAAGCGCTACAGCGCATGCAACAGCGGGCCACGCCAGAAGCGATGCGACTGCGACGATCAACTGCTGAACATCCATTCGCAAATCTGAAATACCGCATCTTCGGACATCCGCGCTTCCTGCTGCGTGGTCTCCGCGGGGCACAAACGGAAGTAAGCCTGGCGGTGGCTGCCTACAATCTGAAAAGAATGCGGAACATCCTCGGAGGACACCGACTGACTTCCATACTACGAACCGCTTGAAACAAGCGGAATCACGACCAGCATTCACCAAAAGCAAAAGAGACGCTCCGGAACCCGGAACGTCTCTTTTGCTTCAATCTTGCCGTCCGTTTCGTAACAGTCTGAAAATGGGCGCCTTTTTTACGTCTACCTCTGTCGGATCCCCTGTCGAAATGATCACGCGTCCTATCTCCATGACTGCGCGAGCCGCATCTGAGCTTAGAGGGACCCAGCCCTTGGGAAATTCATAAGTGAATGAAAAGAAACCGTTTGTGTACAAGTTGTCGGAGATATTGCCATCTTCGAATTTCGGTTCCGAGTCCGTAACCCCCGTACTTTGGTTTGAATCTGGATGCGCCGCAGCTTCGTATTGGGCGTTATTCGGTTGAAGTCGCAACGCTTCTGCAAATTCGGCGTTTGCCCGTTCCGACTTGCCCATCTGACGAAGCCCCACTCCTAGGTAGTAGTGGCCTTCGGCATCCTCAGGCGCAGAGCTCAAGTACGAACTTAATTGTTCAATACCGTCAGCGGTTCCCCCGATTTCCACAAGGCAAATGCCGATGTATTTCTCGATCGCGGGCAAGTTATGCATAAACGGCATCGCAGCGCGGAGAAATGGAAGGGCCTCCTTATACTTCTGCTCGTGAGTAAGAGAGAGTCCCAGGGTAAAGATGGCCGAGTGGTCGTCAGGAAAAATTCGCAATGCCTCGCGAGAGTGCGATTCGGCCTCCGCAAATTTCTTTTGTGCGGTGAGGGAGAGAGCGAGTACGCCATGAGCCACGGCGTTGTCCGGCCAGAGTTTCAGGGATTGTCGAGCTTGCGCTTCGGCCACAGAGTAATTTTGAGAGAACAAGAGACTTGCTGCGTATGCGAGATGCAGTGTGGCTGAGTTTGAAGCTAGCTGAAGCGCCTGGTGGAAATCTTCACTAGCAGCACTGAATTGCCGATTCTTCTTTGCGTCCCATGCCTTCAGTAGCAGTTCAAATGCTGCATCGCGGCCCGGGGCAGGCGTTCTAGCCACTCTTGGACGAATGTTCTTTAGTATTTGCTGGAAACCGGGGTAGGGGAAGGAGGCAATAAATGCCGCGTCGGGGGTAAAGTTGGTACCACGTGCCTGAATAACCTGACTTGCGTACGGGTTCATCGGCCCGGCTGCCAAGAAACCAAATAATTCGAGTTTGTCAAACGGTGGCTGTTCTTCCCGGACTGTCGAAGGCGCCGTAGATTTGTCCTGAACGCTTGGAGAAATCTGTCCGAGGGATTCCCGTGGACTAGCAAGCGAATGAACTGACAGCAGGGTCATCAGAACCAGAACACCGCGTAGTAATCTCATCGCGTCATAAAGATAACATTACGCATCCTCTGATTCACCTGGGAACACGAAAACGAACATTGGCAGGAAAACAGGGAGGGGCCGCATGCCATATATAGTTCAGGTGCCGTGGAGTTGGACAGAGCGGGCGTATCACAAACTCATCTACTACAACCAAGTTGACAGAGGCGAGCATTATGCGGCCTGGGAACAGCCGCAACTTTTTTCAGAAGAGGTTCGCGCGGGCTTCAGACCGCTGCGGTAGTGTTCGTCACATTCGGCTGGCCTCAGTAGGGCGGGCACTCCTGCCTGTCAGCTGTTCACAACTGGCGCAATACTGCGCTCAAACGATGGCGGACCATGACGCGGCCGGACTAAATCACTCGCAAACTTTCGATTGACCACCTGGCAACTCCAGCTATGATGCATGGCTTGAACACGCGGCCCAAGGTCCTCGCCACCAACTAATGCCACCCCTCCTGCGCACTCTGACGGTACGCGACCTTTTCTTGCTCTTCATCGGCGGAGTCATAGGCTCCGGCATCTTTTTGACCCCCGGCCTGATCCTGCGCCAGCTCAACGGTTCGGTCGGCTACTCTTTACTGGTCTGGATCGTCGGAGGCGCCCTCTCTCTCCTCGGCGCACTCACTTATGCTGAGCTCGCCGCCACAAATCCCGAGGCTGGCGGCCTCTACTGTTTCATCCGCGATGGCTTTGGCCGCGTCTCTGCTTTCCTCTACGGCTGGTGCCTCTTTCTCGTTATCGCAAGCGGCTCGGTTGCTGCTTTGGCTCGCGCCTTTACGGAACATCTCGCTGAAATTATTCCTCTCACCGCGCTAGGCAAGACTGCCCTCTCCGTCGCCATGATCGCCGTCGTCACAGCGGTAAACGTCTGGGGCACACGCAAGAGTTCCAACCTTCAGAATTGGACCACGCTGATTAAAGTCGGCATCATCGTGATTCTCAGCGCCATCCTTCTGGCACTGGGCCGCCACGCGGGAGATTTGCCCGCCGCCTTCGGCTCAACGCAACACGGTTTCGGTCTCTTCTCGAGCTTTGGTTTAGCGATGATCTCTGTCCTTTGGGCTTATGAAGGCTGGCAGTTTGGCACCTACAGCGCTGGGGAAGTCGTTAATCCGCAAAAGGCCTTCCCTCGCGCATTCCTGCTCGGCTCGCTTGTACTCGCAGGTCTTTATCTCATCGCCGTGGTCGCCTACCTTGTCGCGCTGGGTCCGGCGGGAGCCACCGCCAGCAACACCATTGCTTCGACATCGGTCGGGGTCGTACTCGGGCGCAGAGCTGAAATTATTGTCGCACTCACAATTCTCATCTCCACCTTCAGCGCTGCGAACAGCGTTATGCTCACGGCCCCACGCGTTTTCTACGCTATGGCCAACGACAATCTCTTCTTCAAAAAACTAGCCGAAGTGCACCCGCGCTTTCAGACGCCCGCATCCGCCATCGTCGCGCTGGGCGTGTGGTCCGCGGTCCTGGCCTGCGCTGGCAAGTTTGCCGAGCTGATCGGTGGAGTTATTTTTATTGGCTGGATTTTCTACGGCCTCGGTGCCGCGGCCATTTTCCCCCTTCGCCGCGCCGGAAAAGGTCTGGCCATCCCTTATCGCGTCCCCGGCTATCCATGGACTCCTCTGCTCTTCGTCCTCGCCGCCACCGCCATCGTTGGCAACGCCATCTTCGTTGCTGTTCTCGATCCAAAACAATTCATAAACCTGGCCATCGCCATCGCGCTGTTTGTTCTCGGCTTGCCAGCCTATTGGTTCTGGCGCAAACGCGGCTCGGTCACGCCATAAATAGCCGGATTCTCCGCTCCTTTGTTCCGAAATATTACTGGAAACTTTTCGCTTTCCCGTGGTGTCAAAGGAACTATCCTGGGATTCGCTCGTGGTTTGTCTGTTCGCAGGAAGGCGCCCGATGCTCGAAGCAAGAGGGCTCACAAAGTATTACGGCTCGGTGCTCGCTGTTCAAAGCATCGACTTCAGTCTCGAACCTGGCCAGGTTCTCGGCTATCTCGGCCCGAACGGTTCCGGCAAAAGCACGACCGTCAAGATGCTCATCGGCCTTCTGGAGCCTACAAACGGCCAGGTACTTTTCAACGGTAAAAACATCCAGCAGGATTTAGTCGGTTACCGCAAACATCTCGGCTACGTTCCAGAAGAAGCCAACCTCTATCCCTACTTAACCGGCTACGAATATCTTGAGCTTGTCGGAACTCTCCGTGGCATGGCGTTGCCGCGCATGAAAAACAAAATCGATGCTTTCCTCGAACTCTTCTCTCTTTTCCCGCATCGCCATGTCGCGCTCAGCTCTTATTCCAAGGGCATGCGCCAGCGCATTCTTCTGATTTCCGCCCTCATGGACAATCCCGACGTGCTCATTCTCGATGAGCCGCTCTCCGGCCTGGACGTAACGTCAGCGCTCATCTTCAAAAACCTCATTCAATCGCTGAGCGCGAAGGGCAAAACCATTTTCTATTGCTCGCACGTACTCGAAGTCGTTGAAAAAGTTTGCACGCGCCTGCTCATTCTCAGAAAAGGCCAAGTCATAGCCAGCGGCTCTACGGAAGAAGTCCGTCAGCGCATCGGTCAAACTTCACTCGAAAACATCTTTCTTCATCTCGTGGAAGACCGAGACGTCGCGCAAATCGCGAGCAACATTGTGGATGTGGTGATTTCGCCGTGATCGCGCGCGTGCAGCAATCTGTCCGCGCTGCCTGGGAACCTTACTCTCGCCGCCCGTTTCCCACGCTTCTTCGCGTTTTCATCGGCCGCGTCTTCCATGGCGGCGGAGAATCGGGCGCATCCGAAATGGACGTCGCTCTTGGCGTCGTACTGATCTTGCTCGCCCTGCCCGGCGTCATGGTTTCTCTACTGCTTTTCGAAAAATATGGCACGCTCATCCGCTGGATGCGCGGCGACGGTACCTTCGACCCATTCATCGCCACGATACCCGACGAATATTTCTTCATCGTGCTGTCCATGGTCGTCACTGGAGCGGCAGCAATCTGGCGCTGGGACGCGCTCTTCCTCGACCGCCGCGACTACACGAATATCATTCCTTTGCCAATCTCCTTGCGCAGAGTTTTCTTGGGGAATTTCGCTGCTATTCTGCTTCTCGCCGCCGCGCTCACTCTTGACGTGAACGCAGCAAGCTTTGTGCTGTTCCCAGTCGCTGTGGTTGGTTCGCAAAACTCTCTTTCCCTCTTCCTACGCTTCGGAGCAGGCCATGCCGTCACCGTCGTGCTCGCCAGCGCATTCAGTTTCTTCGCGGTGTTCGCCGTCATTGGCCTGTTGATGGCGGTTCTGCCCTACGTGCTCTTTCGCAGAATTTCTTTATATGTTCGCTTCGTAATCGCGCTTTTCTTTCTGGGTCTTCTGGCTACCAGCTTCACTGTCCCGTCTTACCTCGCACAGGCTGAGCGAATGAATGCTGGCAGAATCAGTTCACTTCCTCCCGTTTGGTTTTTAGGAATTTGTGAGACCCTCTGGGGCAACGGTCACCATCCATTTTTTGCGGCGATGACTCGCAGCGCTCTCTTGGCTTTAGGAATATCTCTGGCTGTCGCTGTCCTATCTTACGCTCTCAGCTTTCGCCGGTCCTTCATTCGCATCCCAGAAACCGCGGAAGTGGGGCCCCTCCCACGTTCGCAATTTCATTTGCTTCCCGTCAACCTCTTCGATCGCGCTGTTCTTCGCGACCTGCCCCAGCGCGCCTGTTTCCACTTCATTACTCGAACGCTGCTGCGCAGCGAAGCTCATTTGCAAATTGCATCGGCGTTTGTCGCCATGGGCTTGGTGGTCGTCGCGCAATCCGTCGCTTCGGCCGTTCATACCAACAGCGCGACGATGCTGCGCAATCCTTCCGAAGATCTCCTGTCCATCCCGTATATCCTGAGCTTCTGCATCATCATCGGAATTCGTTTCGCGTTTGAAATCCCTGCTGACCTTCGCGCCAATTGGGTCTTCGCAGTGTGGATTGATCCCGACGCTTTGCAAACCCGCCCCATCGCTCGTAAAGTCCTTCTTACTTTTTCGCTCGCCCCGCTCGTGCCCATTTGCTTCGTCTCGTCTGTCATCGCGTGGGGCTTTGGCCTCGCGCTTCTACATACGGCCATCTTCGCCGCCTGCACAGTGGCGTTCGTCGAACTCCTTCTTCTACGCTTCCGCAAAATTCCATTCACCTGCACTTACCCGCCGTTCCAAAGCCATTCCGCGCTCATTCTCGTCGGCTATCTATTCGGCTTCGTGATCTTCACAAGCTACCTACCCGAACTGGAGCTGTGGTCGCTCGCGGAACCATGGCGGACTTCTCTCTTTATCCCGCTCGTAATTGCCATCCTTGTTTCCGTCGAGCAATATCGAAAGCAAATGCTGGACATGGACAAGCACCTCATCTTTGAAGAAAGCTCAGCTTCAGGTTTCTAACGCGTCCGAGAGGTTAGCTCTGGCCGGAGAAGGATCTTACTTGGAGACATCGTCGCGGCTCCTACCAGACATACGTGGCTACAGCTCCGTCCTTCAATAGTGTTTTGAAGGACTTGCCGTGATACTGAACGTGAAAAATCTGTGGCGACTTCGTATCATTCGCCACGATTAGTACAATCTTGCCCTCGAGAGTCTCGAAGGCCACATTCGGAATTGTTGTGGAAGAGCTGGAAGCTATCCGGACCGATCCTGGTCGAACAAATTTTGAAAAGTGCGCCATCGCGTAGTACGCCAAGTTCCGAGTGACTTCGTTGCGGTCGATCGTGACGGCGCCCTGACAAATGCCGCATCCTCCGTTGTCGGTATGCGGTTCAAATTTAGAATTCGCGGCAAGATTCCAGAGCAACACATTTCGGCTCCAGTTCTGCAACGCTCCGATGAAAGTGCCCACGACAGGTTTCGAGATTGTGATTCTTGCGCTCTCGGTAGGCTCAACCGCCATGAATTCCGTGAAGTACAAATTCTTTTGGGGGAAGGCGTTGTGCACTGCGGACATGGCGCCTATTTCTCCGCCATACAAATGAAAACCGGAACCATCCACGTAGGGATTTGCTTGCGGATCGCTGAGAATGGCGAGCGCATATTCGGGAACGTCGCAGTTGTGATCATAAAGAATGATTTTGGTTCGTATACTGGCGGCTTTGAACGCTGGACCCAGATGGTCCTTGATGAATAGCGCCTGCTCTTCTGCCTGCATCACCATGCTCGGCGTATTCTTGTCATTCAGCGGCTCATTCTGAATGGTGATAGCGTCGATGTTGATGCCTTCCGCTTTCATTCCCCGGATGTATTTCACGAAATAATTTGCGTAGGACCGGTAGTATTCAGTCTTAAGTTTTCCCCCTTTTGGGTCGTTATTCGTCTTCATCCACGCGGGCGGCGACCACGGCGAGCCTAGTATCTGAATCTTCGGATTTATAGCCAAAATCTCTTTCAGGATAGGAATGAGTTCCGCGCGATCCGGCGCCAAACTAAATTTGACCAAGGCAGGGTCGGTTTCACCTGCAGCCATGTCATCGTAGGAAAAAACATGATCATTCAGGTCAGAGGAACCGATGCTGATCCTTAGATAACTGATACCAATGTTTTTGCCGTCCACCGCAAAGAGTTCCTTGAGCAGAGCTGATCTGTTAGCCGGATTCATGTGCGCAATATGCTGCGCGCTTCCGCCGGTCAGTGCAAAACCAAACCCGTCGATAGTTTGAAATGTTTTCTGGTCGTCGATGTCAATGGTGGGTTCTTCGCCCGTGGAGTTTGAGAACTGCAATGGGGATTTTTGTTGCTCAAAGAGGGCGGATTTGTCGGGGTTCGTCAGCCACACCTGAACTTCTCCGCTCTTTTGAGACTGAAGCGGCGCGGGTGCAACCGCCAATGCGCACACCAACAAACAAACGACGATCCCAGTTTTCATTGCACTCCCCAAAGTGAATCTCGAGTCGTTATCGCGGATACGAGCGTCCGAGTCAAGCAGGCGTGTACCAACCCCTGCCCCCTGCGTTAATTTTCCGTTAAATTCTCGCCCTCCGATTGACCGGCGTGCATTTGGGGCTTTATTGTGGCTGGACTATGAGCAAAGCAGATCTCGATCAATTGCGTCTCGCCTACAAAAAGGCTGTGGACGAATGGGTAGACACCATCCGCGCTGAAGAAGCATTGGCCACACCGGACCATTCGATGGTCGCTATGGAGCATTGGGATGCAGCCCACTTCACGGAGCATGACGCGCACAAGAAAGCCACGGAAGCGCGCGACGCGTACAAAGACGGGCTTCGTGACGCGAACTACGGTATTTAACTAGCTGCAGTTCCTCGCGCTAAAATTCCTAAAGTAGCCAACAAAGTCAATTTCAGTTGCGCGTCCGTGCGACCCGTATGGCTGAGTGTTGCGTGACTGCTATCGCTCCCGCCCAGTCCTGGAGGAAACGGTTGTGCCACAGCAGAACATCCCGTGATATTGTGCGTCGGAACCGATATTCCCAAGTGGAGAGTGAATGATGCAAAGGCGTGCGTTTATGAACTTTACGGCCAGCGCGGCGACGGCACTGGCTTTCCATCCACTGGCGCGTGCCGCCGAAGAGGCACAGAAAACTCCCGTGCTGTATCCGGATCCGGCGGTCGAAGTGATTGACCCACGCTTTGCGAAATATAAAATCATCAATGCGGCCGTCGAGCGCCTCTACACGGGCACTCGATGGGCCGAGGGCCCTGTGTGGTTCGGCGATGGCCGTTACCTTCTCTTCAGCGACATCCCCAACAACCGCATGCTGCGATGGCTCGAGGACACGGGAGAAGTCAGCGTTTTTCGTAGTCCTTCAAATTATAGCAATGGCAATTACCGCGACCGGCAGGGCCGCCTGCTTACTTGTGAACACGACTCGCGCCGCGTGACGCGCACTGAATACGACGGCACGATCACCGTGCTGATGGACAGCTATCAAGGGAAGAAGCTGAACGCGCCGAATGATTTAACGGTGCATTCCGATGGCGCTATATGGTTCAGCGATCCCGGCTACGGCATCATGTCGAATTATGAAGGCCACAAAGCGACGTTCGAGGTTCCCGCCAACGTTTATCGTCTTGATCCAAAGACGCGCGAGGTCACCGTCGTCATCGGCGACCTAGATAAGCCCAACGGTCTCTGCTTTTCTCCAGATGAAAGGCTTCTGTATGTTGTCGACACCGGCGCTCCAAAACATCCCAAGGACCCACACCAGATCCGGGTGTACGACGTCGTGGATGGCGCGCGCCTCAAGAACGGCCGCATGTTCGTGGATATGTCTCCGGGCAGTTCCGACGGCATCCGCTGCGATATCGACGGAAACGTGTGGTCGGCGGCTGGCTGGGGTCCCGAAAATTTCAATGGTGTACACGTCTTCGCTCCCGACGGCACGCTCATCGGCAAGATTCATCTGCCCGAAACTTGCGCAAACCTATGCTTCGGCGGGGCCAAGAAAAACCGTTTGTTTATGGCTGCGAGCCAGTCTTTGTACGCCGTGTACGTAGGGACTGAAGGCGCGCAGCTGCCCTGACAGGCAATCGAGCGCTGGCCGCAGAATTGCGCGTATGCAACTTCTAATCCTCGAAGACTTTACGGAATAAACGAATCATCTCCGCGAATGCCAGATCCGTTGCTTCTGGATCGAAACGCGGGCCTTCGTCGCGCGTGAAGGCATGCTCGGCTGGATAAAGCAGAGTGTTGTAGCGGGCGCCGGAGGCCCGCAGCGCCCGATCGATCGTTTCGCGTCCCGCGTCGGGAACATGCGGGTCTTTTGTTCCAAAGATCATCAAGAGTTCGCCGCGTATTTCTTTTGCACGGGACAGAGAACCCGCATCCGTGTCTCGGCCGAGCTTGCCATCGTGGATGCCAGTGCCGTAGTAACAGACTGTTGCGCGCACGTCTGGTTGGAACGCGGCACGGAGCGCGAGGTGGCCGCCGATGCAGAAACCTGTCACGCCGATTTTTCCGCGCGCAACTTTCGGATGTTTTGAGAGCCAGTCGAGACCAGAGCGGCAATCCTCATCGAAATGTGTGACCGGAGTCTTGGCTGCGTCTTGCTGGCCGCGAGTGCGCCCAGCGTCATCAAAGGGGATCACTGTTCCTGGCGGTTCGATGCGGCGATAAATTTCTGGGGCTGCGGCGACGAATCCGTAGCCGGCGAGCCGAACGCAGAAACGTAGCAGCGGAGGTGTCAGTTGGAAAATGTCGGGATAGCACCAGATGCCGGGATATTCGCCTTCGGCCTTGGGTGCGGCGACGAAGGTTCTCATCGGGGAGCCCGCTAGAGGAATATCAGAGTATTCGGTTTGGACGATCATTTGCTTGCCCTCGGCACATTTTTGCGGAGAAACGGACGCAATCAACCCCCAATGATCCATCCATCTATTGAGTCTCGACAAATATAGAGTCGCGCTAGTTTTGGAGAAAGGCGGCAGCAGAGCTGCCGCACTCCACATTGGGGCGCGTTGGCTACATTAGGCCGCTTTGTCTGGCAAGCTTTAGCGCTTCGATTGCTGCGCCGCGCGCGCCCGCGGTGTCGCCATTGGGCATCACGTAGATGGGTATGGAGGCTTGCTCCTCTCGTTGCGTTGGCATGCCCACGCGGATCTCATCCAGGAACCAGCGTTGGAATTCCTGACTGGTCTCCAACGCGCCTCCGCCGACGATTAAAGCGTCCGGATCGAAGGTGTTCACCATTTCGTCGAAGAAGAGTCCTAGCGCGTGGGCTTGCACCCTGAACACGTCTTTGCAGAGCGGATCGCCTTTGTCGGCGAGGCCGCGAACGAGTTTTGCCGCCTGGTGGGGATCTAGGTTTTCGAACTCGTGATTTGGGTAGCGAGGCAGAAAATACGGCACCAAATTCCTTTCGATCGCGGTTAAGGAACAGAGAGACTCGAGGTCTCCAATGCGCCCGCAATTGCAAAGAGGTTTCAGCCCGCTGGTGCCAGCGATGCTTTGGTAAGGCAGGAGCACATGACCGAGTTCTCCGCCGAAACCATTTCTGCCTTTTACGACATTGCCGTCAAGAATAATTCCGCCGCCATTGCCTGTGCCAATGATGGTCGAGACCGATGTCTCACGGCTGTTCGAGCCGAAGATGGTGTAGTGGCCCCAGAGCGCCGCGGCATTTCCGTCGTTCAGGTAGGAAACTGGCTTATCGAGCGTGTGCGCTAAGCCGCCGCGAATATCGAACTCCGCCCAGTTCGGATGCACAAAATTAGTGGAGCCGCGTGCGCTGAGCTGGCCAGCCGCGCTGGCCGGTCCTGGAGTATCCAGGCCAACAGCAACCACGTCAGAGAGAAGAACGCCGGCGCGGTCGGCGGCAATCTTGAGACCGTCTGCAATTTGGCGGAGGCACACCTCGGGTCCCTGTTTGGAAAGGGCTGGATGCTCGCACAAACTCTCGATGAGAAACCGCTCTTGTTGATCCACCAACGTATAGTTGATGGCCGTTCCGCCAAGATCCACACCAGCTACGACCGGCACGCTGTTTCTCCTCTGCTCTTTGATGATTGCTCGGCCCAGACTAGCAGAATTCTGGCGAGCTTTCCCGGAAAACGACGATTTCGAAATGTTTCGCGAAGGGGCGGAGCAATTTATTGAGCAATTTAGGATGTTGCATTTGCTTCGCTGCGTCGATTTGATTTATGGGAGGGCGATGACTCAGCTGCCACGAAGCCATGTCGGCTGCGCTTGGCTCCGAAGAGTGGCGTCTTCGACGTGCTGATACACTACAGATCGAAATGATTTCGCCATTTTGCAACGTTGCTCTGCCGGTGCCGCTCCGCACGACGTTTACTTATGCTATTCCCGAGGCTATGCGTGAGGCGATTCAGCCTGGCAGCCGCGTGCTTGTTCCTTTTCGGAAGAAGTCGATGATCGGAGTGGTCGTCGAAATGGCGGAGCAGCCACCCACAAACGCCAAGCTCCGTGAAATCTCGAAGGTAATGGAATTTGCGCCTGCGCTCACTCCAAAGTTGATTGAGCTGGGGCAATGGATCGCAAATTATTATCTCGCGCCTATTGGAGAAGTTTTCCGAGCTATGTTGCCTCCCGTCACGGAGCTGAATTTGCGCCGGGAGATTCTCTTGACTGCGGCGGGGAGCGGAGCAGCCGAGAGTCTCGGAGGCGGTGAGCTTTCTCACGGTTTATCCACTGCGGAAGCTGCATTTCTCGAAAAAGCGAATGCAAGAAAAGGTCCGGTGCTGTTTAGCTTGGCGACGAAGATGGGAATGTCGTCCGCAGTTTTACAACGATTGCAGCGGCTTGGGTTGATCGAAATTCGAGAGACTTTGCGGGACACAAAAAGGAAATCGCAAACGATCGTTGCGTGGAAGGGGTTTGGCGACAAAGTAGAAAAAACGCTGAAAGAAAAAGAAGACAAGGTACGGGAACTGCTCGAAACAGAACGCGGACCGCTGCCGTTGCCACAACTGCTGAAGCTCGCGCTGGTTTCGCGGAGTTTGATTGAGCGGATGCTTGCGGATGGATTGCTCGAAAGCTGGGAAGAGCCTGTCGATCCGGCGGAGGATCCGTTTGACACCGGGTACACGCCGCCTGCTCATGCACTGAATGAAGAACAAGAGAGCGCGATGAAGAGCATTCGCGCGCGATTTGAGCTAGGCGAATTCGGCGTCCAACTGCTTCACGGCGTAACCGGTAGCGGAAAAACGGAAGTGTATTTGCGATGCGTGCAGGAAACACTCGCACGAGGGAAGACGGCGATTATTCTTGTGCCGGAGATTGCGCTGACTTTGTGGATCGGGCGGCAGTGTCGATCGTGGTTTGGGGCAAAGTACGAGGGCGTCGCGGTCTTGCATTCGGCGTTGACTGACGTCGAACGTGCACGCGAGTGGTGGCGGGTGCGCAATGGCGAAGCGCGCGTTGTGGTTGGGACGCGCTCGGCAGTGTTTGCGCCGCTGCAAAATCTCGGGCTGATTATCGTTGATGAAGAGCAAGAGAATAGTTACAAGCAGGAAGAGACGCCACGCTATCACGGGCGCGATGTCGCGATCGTGCGCGCCAAAAGCGAAGGCGCGCTGGCGCTGCTGGGTTCGGCGACTCCATCACTAGAGACGTATCATCACGCGCGCAGCGGAAAATATGATCTGCTCACTATAGCTTCACGCGTTTCCAATCGTTCGCTGGCAAGCGTCGAGATTGTGGATCTGCGCGAAGATTTTCAGAAAACGCATCAGACTAGCCCCATTTCCGCAGCGCTTCACGCGGGAATTCAGGAGTGCCTCGCGGGGAAGACGCAGGCGCTCGTGCTCATCAACCGGCGTGGCTACTCGTGGTCCGTTTTGTGCAGGAGCTGCGGCGCGGGCGTGCAGTGCGTAAATTGCAGCATCTCGATGACCTATCACAAGAGCCGCAACCGCCTGGAATGCCACTATTGCGGCTCGATCCAGCAGGTGCCAAAGCAATGCCCGAAATGCCAGTCGCAGTACGTTTATTTCTTTGGGGAGGGTTCGGAGCATCTCGAGGAGAGATTGCGCAAGGAGTTTCCCGGTGCGAGGATTGCACGACTTGACCGGGACACCGCGCGGACTAAGCGGCAATATCAGGAAACACTAGGAGCCTTTGCTGGCGGCGCGCTGGATATCTTGGTTGGCACGCAAATGCTCGCCAAGGGGCATGACTTTCAGCGTGTCACCCTGGTCGGCGTGATTTCTGCAGACTCTTCATTGAGCATGCCGGACTTTCGAGCTGCAGAGCGGACGTTTCAACTGCTGACGCAAGTGGCGGGGCGCGCGGGACGAGGCGAGTTGAAGGGTCGCGTGCTAATTCAGACTTATTATCCGGAGCATTACGCGATTCAGGACGCCGTGAAACAGGATTACGCTTCCTTTTTCGAGCGCGAAATGCATTTCCGTCGAATGATGGCGTATCCTCCGCTCACCTCGCTGGCGAATGTGATTGTGCGGGATGTTAGTCTCGAAAAAGCGATCCGATTTTCGCGTAAGCTTTCGGAATATTTTTCGCCGCACGATGGACACACGGTGCGCATACTTGGCCCGGCAACCGCGCCACTGGCGCGATTGAAAAAGGAGCATCGCTTCCAGTTTCTGCTGAAGTCGCCGAAAAGATCCATCCTGACGAAACTGCTGAGCGGGGCCATGAGCTATTGCGACAAGCAGGAGATCCCGCAGACGGCTGTACTTGTGGATATGGATCCGCTGAGCTTGCTTTGACGTGGTTTGACGAGCTCGCCGGATCGCCGGGCAGGGCCCTTCGAAGCTCCCTTCGTTCCTCAGGGCAAGCAGGGGAACGGAGCCTAGGCCCTGGAGATTTATCGGTGGGGGGCTAGCGGCTGATCAGGAAGATGCCGGCAAAAATCGCGATGATTCCTAGCCACTGCCAGCGCGAAACGTGTTCACGCAGAAAGATTGCGGCTAGGCCTACTGTGACTGCGCCATAGAGCGACGCGAGCACGCTGACTACGGCTACTTGCTCGACTTGCATTCCGAAATTATTCATAACGAAGGCGCCGGTGTCCGTCAGGCCCATGCCAAGGATCCAGCCGGCAACTCGGTCCGTGGGCGGCTTGATTGACTTGCGCGCGGCCAGAATCAATATGGCCGTGAGCAACGAACTTGTCAGCCGGATGAGCCAGACTGTTTGCATCGCTCCGGTGGTGGGCACGATTCGCGTGCCGAGCAGCCAAAATAAAAATCCAAATCCAATCGCGGAGCACAACGCCAAACCGATTCCCTTTCCGCTGCGTTCCAAGCCATCCTCATTGGCTGCATCTGGTGCTTTCTCTCCACCTGCAACTAGGACCACGCCGAGCAGAGTGCACGCGATGCCGATTGCGCGGGCCGCTCTCAAGTGTTCACCGCTGAGGAGAGAAAGGAGAACCGTCAGCACTGGATAGCTCGCGGAGATCGGCGCGACGACGGCAAGTTTGCCGATTTCAAATGAACGATAGAGCGTCAGTGTCGCGAAAAAGTTTAGGGTGCCTGCGAGAGCGCCCCAGGCCCACGGTTGCCATCCGGAGCCATCGGCTAGATGTCCCCAGCCACCGAGCCAAGGTAGAAAGATGGTGAGCAGGACAAAGCCAGTGAACTGCATGTAGAGCATGGTTCGGAGAGTGCCGATGCGGTGCGTGGCGAAGCGGGCGAGAAAATCCGAGCCGCCCCAGGAGAGAGCCGTCAGAAGGCCCAGCAAAATTCCCATGTTGGATTAGGAGGACTTGCCCGCTTCGGCGGACTTGCCTTTCTTTGCTTCGAGGCCGAGAACCGCCATGACTTTTTGCAGATCTTTCCAGACTTCGCTCTTTGCACTGGGATTGCGCAGCAAGTAAGCGGGATGATAGGTGGCCATCAATTTTCTGCCGCGAAATTCGAGCCACTGTCCGCGGAACTGGGAAATGCCGCGGTTTGTTTCGAGAACGGTCTGCGCGGCGGTGCTCCCGAGGCAGACGATCACTTTGGGCGCGATCGTATCGATTTGGCGGAGCAAGAATGGCGAGCACTCGGCGACTTCGTCTTTTTCTGGGGCGCGATTTTCCGGCGGGCGGCATTTCACGACGTTGCAGATGTAGACGTCTTTTCGCTGCAAGCCCATGGCTTCGATCATCTGGGTGAGAAGTTTTCCTGCGCGGCCAACGAACGGGAGGCCTTGCATGTCTTCGTCGTGACCGGGGCCTTCGCCTACAAATACCAGTTCGGCTTTGGGATTGCCATCGCCGAAAACAATTTTGTGGCGCGTTCTGTGGAGTTTGCAGCGCGTGCATTCGCCGAGATCGGACCGAATCTTGAGCAGCGTATCGTCCGGGACTCTGTCGAACGATTCGAACAGCGATGGTCCCGCTGGTACCGGCAGTACATTGGGCATTAGCGCGGGCCGCGATGGAGCAGACGGAGCGGGAGCAGTTCGCGGGGCGGCTTGCGCAGCTTTGGGCGATTCCGGTTTTCGTGTGGATTTTGGCAATGCCGCTTCCTCATAGGAGATTTGTTGGATGGGTGGCGTTGCGAGAGTTTCTGTGGCTGGCGTTGCCGCCGACTGAAATTGCAAATCGCCACGCTGCTTGTAGAACAGGCGAACGCCCAGATCTTCGTAAAAATGCAATCGCTCGGAAATTTTTTCCTGGAGAGATTCCGTAATGCGCTCGGACATGCTACGCATCATACAGGAGAATGGTGGGCGGCGCGGAGAGTTCGCAAGCGCAGGACTTCGTCGAGGATGCGCTGGGCTACTTCACTTTTCTTCAACTTCGGCAGAGCGAGATCACGGCCATCGCGAGAAAACAGGGTGACGATGTTGGTGTCGTGATCGAAGCCGGCGCCTTCGGAGGTGACGTCGTTGGCCACGATGAGATCGGCATTCTTGGCGGCGAGTTTTTTGCGGGCATTTTCCGCGACGTGGTTCGTCTCGGCTGCAAAGCCTACGATGACGCGGTCACCTTTCGATTGCGCGGCTTCGGCCAAAATATCCGGCGTTGGCTCGAGGCGCAGCGTCAACGGCTCCTTGTTCCGTTTGATCTTTTCGGGTTGAGTCTCAGCAGCGCGATAGTCGGCGACGGCTGCGGCAAAAATCGCAATGGTGGACGCGGGGAGACGATCCATAACAGCGGCGCGCATTTCTTCCGCAGTTCGAACGGCGATGCGCTCGACTCCGGCAGGCGTTTCTAAACTCACAGGACCGCTCACCAAAAATACTTTGGCGCCGCGGCACGCCGCTGCTTCGGCCACCGCGTAACCCATTTTCCCGGAGGAACGGTTTGTCAAGTAGCGCACGGGGTCGAGGTCTTCGCACGTCGGGCCGGCGGTGATCAAAATCGTTTCGCTTTGCAAATCTTTTTGCGCGTACAGCGTTTCGCGAACTGCGGCGACGATTTCCTGCTGTCCTGCGAGGCGGCCCGCTCCGGTCATACCGCAGGCGAGATAACCTTCATCGGGACTGACGATCTTGACGCCGCGAGTGCGCAGCGTTTCGACATTTTGTTGCGTCGCGGCGTGGTTCCACATGTTCACGTTCATTGCGGGAGCGACGATTACTGGAGCGGTCGTCGCCAGATAGAGCGTGGTGAGAAAATCGTCGGCGATACCGCGGGCGAATTTGGCGAGGATGTCCGCGGTGGCTGGGGCGACCAGGAGCAGATCGGTGCGTTGCGCCACGGCGATGTGTTCGATGGCGCTTTCGACGTTAGCCTCCCCGGTCGAGGATTTTTCGAAGAGGTCGGTGATTACCTTTTGGCCGGTGAGGGCGGCGAAAGTTAGAGGAGTGATGAATTCGCGCGCGCCGCGCGTCATGACGATTTGCACGGTGAAACCGTCTTGTTGGAGGTGGCGGACTAGTTCGGCGGCTTTGTAGGCTGCTACGCCGCCGGTCACGCCTAGGGTGATTCGCATTGCGTCTTATCCCAACAAATCTTGCCAAGCTAGGGCACGATGAATCGTGCCCCTACAAATTTCGTCCAGGCCGCCTGCGAGCCGGCACAGCGGCCGTTTACTTTCGGCGCTTGTTGCCGTCTTTGTCTTCGTCGATGGAAGACGGCTCGATGAATTCGTACTCGATGAGACTGTTCTCGAGTTCCTCGCAAGCAATCCGAGTCGCCTTGAGCGTTCTCGGGTTTTCAATGAGTGACGGCGCACCCGCCATAATTTGGCGAGCGCGTCTCGCCGCCAGCACAACGTAAGCAAACTGGCTCTCCGGAGCTTTCGTGGCTACAGTCATTTCAGTCTTTCCCCCCAAACGATGCCAGAAGTTCTTCCACCCGTGGTCTGCGCCGAACGGCGGAACAGCGAATCGCAATCACAATAGCTTGCGCTTCGTCTCCCGCACGCTTCACATCTTCATTCACAACGCAATAATCGTAATAACGTCCGAACGCTGCAATCTCGTCCCGCGCTTTCGCCAACCGCCGCGCAATTTCTTCGTCAGAATCCTGGCCTCGGCCACGCAAACGCCGTTCGAGTTCCGCGCGAGATGGAGGCAAAATAAAAATCGCCACCGACTCCGGAAGCTTTTCCTTTACTTGCCCCGCACCTTGCACGTCAATCTCGAGGACGAGGTCGAGACCCTTCTTCCGCGATTCTTCGAGCCATTTCTTCGGCGTGCCGTAAGCATGTTTTCCGAAGACGCGCGCATACTCCAAAAATTCACCACGCGCGACCATGGCGTCGAACTCCGATTCCGTGACAAAATCATAGCATTTCCCGGTGGCTTCGGTCGCCCTGCGCGACCGGGTGGTACACGATACCGAAGGCATCGTTCCGGGCAACTCCAAAATTCTCTGCACCAGCGTCGATTTTCCCGAGCCCGATGGCCCCGAAACGATGAGCACCAGCGGGTCAAGCTTGCTCTCCATGCTCATTCGATGTTCTGCACCTGCTCCCGCAATTTTTCAATCTCGGCCTTGATTTCGAGCGCGAGCCCGGTGATTGCCAGAGCTTCGCTCTCAACGCCAGGCGTTTTCGACAGCAGCGTGTTTGCCTCGCGATGCATTTCCTGCAGGAGAAAGTCGAGCTTCTTGCCCATCTCGCCGGCTCCATCCAAAAGTTTCCCGAACTGCTGGAGATGGCTGCGCAGACGATCCAATTCTTCGCTGACATCGCCGCGTTCGGCAAGCAGAGCGGCTTCTTGCGCCAGACGCGCCGGATCGATTCCGGCGCCGCCAAGCAATTCTTTCAGGCGCGTTTCGAGACGCCGCGCAAAAACGGGACGAAGCGTGGCGGCGAGTTCGCGGACTTTTTCCGCTTCCTGCCCGATGCGCGCCAGACGCGAGCGCAAATCTTCGATCAGATGGCGGCCTTCGGCACGGCGCATATCATCCAGCTTGTGGAGAGCTTCGAGCAAGCAGGTGTCCAGCGCCTGGCCGAGGCGTTCTTGATCGTCTTCGGCTTCCGGCACTGCGGCAGAAAGACCGGCGATGACTCCGGGCAGTCGCAGGATCGCGACGACGTCCACATCCGCAGCGGCTCTGGATACTTGACGGAACTCTTCCGCGACGCGCATGTAGGTTTGTGCTAGCTCGCGATTGACCTGGACAGGAGCAGCGGCGGCGGGATCGACATTGACGTGAACTTCGACGTGGCCGCGATGAATGCGCTCTCGGAGAACCTGCCGCAAGCGCAGTTCATAAAGGTCGAAGCCTTCCGGAAGGCGCAGCTTGAGATCGAGAAAGCGGTGGTTGACGCTTTTCACGCTGACGCGGACGGCCCAGCCGTTCTGTTCGGTGCGAGCCTGAGCGTAGCCGGTCATGGAGAAACATTCGCCGGCTTTTTTTGCCGACGCTTCTTTTGGTAGTACAGAGGATTGGGTCATAAGGTTTCCGCAGGTGCCGTTACGCTGGCCGGCGCTGCCTGTGCCGGCCCGAGAATGTCGTCGTCCGCAAATTGCAAATCGTGGAGGCGGGCGTAGGTGCCGCCACGCGCCATGAGCTCCGTGTGCGTGCCGCTCTCGCGGATTTGGCCGTCCTCAAGAACGAGAATTTTGTCCGCGCGGCGAATGGTGGCCAGGCGGTGCGCGATTACGAAAGTGGTGCGTCCGATCATTAAATTGGCGAGAGCTTTCTGCACATACATTTCGGACTCCGCATCCAGCTCCGACGTTGCTTCGTCGAGAATGAGGATGGGGGAGTCTTTAAGTATGGCACGCGCGATGGCAATTCGCTGCCTCTGTCCGCCGCTCAGACGAGTACCTCGCTCGCCGATGACAGTGTCGTACTGCAACGGCAGTTCCATGATGAAATCGTGCGCGAGGGCTGCTTGTGCGGCGGCGACGACGCGCTCCTTGGGAACATCAGTCAGGCCGTAGCAGATGTTGTTCCAGACCGTGTCGTGGAAGAGGATATTTTCCTGAGAGACGATCGCGATTTGGGCTCGCAAAGAGCGGAGCGACACTTTGCGAATGTCCATGCCATCAATGCGAATTACACCCGACGAGTTTTCATAAAATCTCGGAAGCAGATTCACAAGAGTCGTTTTGCCTGCGCCGCTCGAGCCGACGATAGCAATGATTTCTCCGCGGTGCGCTGATAGAGAGACACCACGCAGGACCGGAACGGAATCGTAGGCAAAGCCGACATCCTCAAACGCGATTTCCTCTTGAAGAGCCGGAAGCGTGCCGGCCCCAGGGGCATCGGCAGCTTCCTCAGACAAGTCCAAATAAGCCAAGACCTGCGTGCCAGCGCCTTGCGCGGTTTGGAACTGCTGATAAACCGAGCCCAAACGGCGAAGCGGCATATAGGCATTTAACAGAGCATAAAGAAAAGTGAAAAACTGGCCGGTGGTCATGACATGCAGGCGAATCTGGTCACGTGCGTAGAGCAAGAGGAGAGGAATGACAACCGCTCCCAACATATCCATGAGAGGAGGTGTAATGACTCCGGCGCGAATCCAGCGCATATTCTCGCGCAGCAATCGCCGCGCGGAATCCTGGAATTTGCGGATTTCGAAATCTTCCATGCCGAAGGCTTTGACGACACGGTTGCCAGTGGTAGTTTCCTGCAGAATTTGGCTCAGATCACCGAGCCGCAACTGACTGTTTTCTGCCGAGCGACGAATCCTCCGCGCGAATTTGCTGATGGGCAGAACAACCAACGGCAGCAGGATCCCCGTTGCCAGAGCCATTTTCCAGTTGACGATGAGAAGCACAGAGACAAAAACGAGAAAGGTGAGGCCTTTCTGGAAGAGATCGACGAGGAATTCGCCGAGGGCGGGTCTGAGGCGATCTACATCGTTGATTGCAACGGACATGATGCGTCCGGTGGGGTGATCACGAAAGAAGCCAATGGGCTGCCTGAGAATCTTTGCGAAGATCGCATTGCGGAGGTCGGTGATGGCTCCGTAACCTACGCGATAGACTTCTGTGGTTCCCAGATATTCGGCGACGGCCTTTGCAAAAAAGACGGCCAAAAGAGTAAAAGCGAAAATCGTCCAGACGTAGTGGATGCTCGGAGGAAAGAAATCGTTTAGATAGATGGTGTGGCCGCTCCAAGGAAGTGTCACAAGTTTGACGGAGCGGACGGCCACGGAAGGGTTAAGAACTTGGTCGACGGCAGGTGTTACGAGGAGGGCAATCACGCCCTCTGCAAGGGCTACGAAGGCCAGCAGAAGCACACCCGCAATAAGCCTAAAGGTGTAGGGCCGAACGTAACTCAGCAAACGTCGAAGTTGCGGTGAAACGATAGATGCCACGCTTCTGAATACCCCTGCGTTTCGTACTTGGTACGCTAGTGCGCCAGCTTGGGTGTGTCAAGTTTTCGCGAGCGAATTGGCGAGAGAGAAAATGGAGATCGGTCAGGATGCTAATCTGTAGCAACGTCATTGGAGGTCTTTCCCCTATTTCGGCAGAAAACGTGGCTGCATGCCGAACCGTCTGTAAGGACTGGCATTGCAGCGCCAGTGAATTCCGGATGGTATTCTAGCCTCGTGCGGGCAGACCATTACCCGGATACTTCGTATGGCCGCACGAGCCTTGAATGGCCTGCGATACTCAAGCGCACGGAGACAACTTTTGGCTACTGTCAAGATTCCTGCTGACCTGGAAACTGTTCTTAGCGATGCATGGGAAGCAACCCGGAAGATTCCAGGCCATCTTACGGAGAAGGAAGCTCGCTTTCTAGGGTTGCTCGCCGCATGCGTGCCGGCCAAAGGCATGATCGTGGAGATTGGGAGCTTCAAGGGACGCTCCACCGTCATGCTTGCTAAGGTTGCCTCCCATTACGGTTGTGGCCCCGTTGTCGCGATTGATCCACATAATTCGCCCATACTTTTGGACCACCAAACCGACCAGGAAGCATCCTCCTATCGGGATTTTCTCAATTCCATCCATGCCGCAGGAGTATCAGCTCACGTAGAATCGCAGGCTGCGTATTCAAAGGAGGTGGCGAACTCTTGGAATAGGCCCATCCGTGTTCTATGGATTGACGGTGATCATAGTTATGAAGGTGCCAAGAGCGATTTGGATGGATTCCTTCCGCACTTGGTCCCCCACGGAGTTGTGGCGTACCACGACGCCCTGAATAACTTTCCCGGACCAATCCGCGTATTCGTGGAAGACATTTTGCGCTCGGATCGATTTGGGCCTGCGGGATTCGTTCCATCGATTGCTTGGGCCCAATTTCGGCCCGAGGACGGGTCCTCGTTTCGAGAATCGCGCTCGTCGCTGGCACGCCGAGCCGCGCGGCTTATCCCATTTGTACAAGGTGGCAATGAGTTGTATGGAATGGCGAAGAGACGGTACAAATTTAACCGCTTTCTGGTTCCGCACTCCGCGATAAACGCAAGAAAATGGGCCTCTATTTTGGAATCGAAATGAAGGCGCAGGCCAAGTACTCGAAAATGGCGAAATGTCAAAACTGGCGTGCGCTCTCAGTTCTGCCCGGCAAGGATGAATATTTACTTCTCGATGTCGCGATGCGTGACCTTGGAAGAAAAACCGTGTTTCGCCAGGGATTTTTTTATTTGTTCTCCGAGCATGACAGAGCGATGCTTTCCGCCGGTGCAGCCGATGGCGATTGTCAAATAGCTTTTCCCTTCGGTGATGTAGTGCGGAATCAGATAGGTAAGCAAGCCTTCGATGCGACGGAGAAATTCGCCAGTCTGAGGAAACGAGCGAATGTACTTTTGAACTTTGGGATCTTTGCCGGTGTAGCGGCGCAGGCTGGGAACAAAGTGGGGATTGGGAAGGAAGCGTACATCGAACACCAGGTCGGAGTCCGTCGGGACGCCATATTTGTAGCCGAAGCTGACGACGGAAACGAGCATCGGACGCTTATCGGGATTCTTAAAGCGCTCGGTGACGAAGTGCCGCAACTCGTGAACGTTGAACTGCGTGGAGTCGATGACCACATCCGCAAGCTTGCGGATGGGCTCCATGAGCGTGCGTTCGTGGCGCAAGCTTTCGCGAACGGATAGAGCCTTGCCGAGGGGATGAGGACGGCGCGTCTCGCTGTAGCGGCGGAGGAGCGCGTCATCGGTGGCATCGATGAAGACCAAGGTGATGGGATGATCCTTGCGAAGATGCTTCAAAAGAGCTGGAAGCTTTTCAAGTTGCACACCTTCACGCGCATCGACGAGCAAGGCCGCGCGGCCAAAATCACCTTCGCCGGCAGCGTGCAGCTCGGCAAAAATAGGAATCAATTCAACGGGAAGATTATCGACGCAGTAGAAGCCCATGTCCTCGAACGCGCGGAGGACGGTGCTTTTCCCCGAACCAGAAACGCCGGTGAGAATTACAAGGTGGCGAGCGTCGTGTCTAGTGGACGGCTTCACGTGAGGCGGCGGCTCAGCTTTTCACCCGGCGCTGGTGAGTGCTGGGGATGCGCATGTCTTCGCGGTATTTGGCCACGGTGCGGCGCGTGACGTGGATGCCAGCGTCGTCGAGCTTTTTGGCGATCTGCTCGTCAGTGAGCGGCTTCGAAGTGTCTTCTTCTTCGATCATTTTTTTAACGAGACGCTTGAGTGTGAGCAGCGACATTCCGCTGCCTTCGGGACCATTCACCGATTCACTGAAGAAAGAGCGGAGCTCGAGCACGCCTTGCGATGTGTGAGCGTACTTGCTCGCTACTGCACGGCTCACCGTGGAAGGGTGCACGCCGACCTCTTCGGCGACTTCTTTAATCATCATGGGCTTGAGCGCGTCGGGGCCATGGGTCAGGTAATCGCCCTGGCGCGCGATGATAGATTGGCAGACGCGCAAGATGGTGTGTTTGCGCTGCTCGATATTTTTCATCAGCTGAATGGCGGCGGTGAAGCGTTCCTTGACGTAGTTGCGAACGTCGCGGTCAGCGGCATCGCGCGCGAGGAGACGGCGGTACGTGGGGCTTAGGCGCAGCTGCGGCATGTCGTCTTCGTTCAAGAAGACTTGCCACGTGTCATCCACTTTGCGGAAATAAACGTCCGGCTCAACGAGACGCGGTTCGGTTTTGTTATAGCGCAGGCCGGGGCGCGGATCGAGCTTCTTGATCACTTCCAGCGAGCGTTTGATGACTTCGAGAGGACGATTCAGCGCGCGGGCAATCTCTTTCAACTGGTTGGACTGCACTTGCTTCAAATGTTCAGAGACGATTTGCTGGGCAAGCGTATTCGTCGGATCGAAAGCCTTCAGCTGCAGCAGCAGACATTCGCGCAAATCGCGAGCGCCGACGCCGATGGGGTCGAAATCCTGAACGACGGCGAGGGCGTCATCGAGATCGTCCTGCGTAAATTTGCCACTCTGCACAAGCTCTTCCGTCGAAGCGGTTAGATATCCATTTTCATCGAGGTTGCCAATGATACTTTCGGCGAGCTCCGTGACGGCTTCGGAGCAGATGGTCATACTCAATTGCCAGGCGAGATGGTCTGTAAGGCCGCTGGGAGAGGACAGAAACTTTTCGAAGGAAGGGCGCTCGGAGACTTCCCTTTCCTGGGATTGGCCGCCGTCGCCGCCGGTGTCGAGATATTGGTTAAAAAAGCTGCCGACGTCGAACTCGTCGAAAGGATTCGCTTCCGGTTTCTCTGGAAGCTTTTCGGTTTCGGCTTTCAGGAAGGTTTCGTCGCTGTAATTGTCGCTCTGAGTGGCTTCTTCGCTGAGCTCCTCGAGAACGGGATTGGCGATCATCTCCTGGTTGATCATCTCGCGGAGTTCCAGGCGGTTCAGGGCGAGGACGCTCACCATTTGCACGAGACCCGGCGTCAGAATCTGCTTCTGCGCCACTCGTAAGTTGAGCTTGAGTCCTTGCCAGGCCATGATCGGTTCCGATTATCCCTTCAAAGTCCCCAATTTAGCGTTTTAGTTCAGGCGGAAATGATCGCCCAAGTAAACACGGCGCACTTCCGCATCGTTGCTCAGGTCTAGCGGAGTGCCCTTAGCCATTATTTTGCCATGGTTCACGATGTATGCGCGGTCCGTCACGTTGAGTGTTTCCCTCACGTTATGGTCGGTGATCAAGATGCCGATGCCGGAGCGGGCCAGGCCACGGATGATCTCCTGAAGATCCTTCACAGTTAGAGGGTCAATGCCGGAAAAAGGTTCGTCGAGAAGGATGAAAGAAGGCTCCAAAGTGAGCGAGCGGGCGATTTCGAGGCGGCGACGTTCTCCGCCGGAAAGCGTATATGCCTTGCTGGTGCGTACGGTTTCGAGTCCCATTTGAGCCAATAGCTGTTCGAGCCGGTCTCTTTGCTGCTCAGGCGTGAGAGGGAGTGTCTCGAGAACAGCGAGCAGATTTTCTTCACTGGTCAGCTGGCGAAAAACCGAGGGTTCCTGAGGAAGGTAGCTGATGCCACTGCGGGCCCGGAGGTACATGGGCAGGTCGGTGATTTCGCCGCCGTTCAGGAGAACGTGGCCGGAGTCTGGCCGGGCAAGACCAACTAAAATATAGAAGGTAGTGGTCTTACCGGCGCCGTTGGGTCCCAAGAGCCCTACGACTTCACCCTGGCCGATCTCCAGTTCAACGTCATCAACGACCTTGCGACCGCGATACGACTTGCTCAACTCAACGGCCTGGAGTTTCAGCATACCTCGTCACGAACGGCCGCTAGGAGGCCGCGTCATTTCTCGACTCGGTGTTTCGTCAACGTGCGCGAACCATTTTCAGAGTCGACGATGATCGTATCATCCGCTAAATAGAAGGTCAATTGACGGCCTTTTGTGGTGCCTTCGGTGCTGTCGTAGAGAGTGGGATCGCCGCCGGTCATAACGAATTTGCCGTCGGAGGCAGTGTATTCTCCGCGCTCTGCGGTGGCGCGGCGGCCTGCTTGATCGACGATAACGCCGCCGGTTCCGATGGCGCGGCTGATTTGCTGGGCTCCGGGAGTCGAGGGAGCTCCTTTTGCGCTGCTGGCGGAGCCGCTTGCCGGAGTGTTGGCGCCGCGGGTGAAGTACAAATCCATGATGGGAGCGCGGATTTTCTGATCGGGAGACTGCACAACCACGTTCTTTTCGAGATGGGCGATGCTGGTGACATCGTTGTACGTCAGCGTTCCGGAACTTACGTGCCAGAGGACGGTCTTACCTGCAGGCGAGGGTTGCGCGCCAGCTTGTGGCGTGCCGGACTGCAGAGTACTTGGTTGCGTCCCGCCGGGTTGCGCGGCGCCGGTTGGCGCAGGAGTAGGTGTCTGGGGGAAGACGGCACGAACTTTTCCCGCTGCGTTCAGCACTTTCGTATCACGAAGAAGCTCGATGGAGTCCGCTTCCAGTACGGAATCTCCCTGCCAGAGGCGCGCATGGCCCGTATAGACGGCGCGTCCCGCTTTCGAATTGCCCTGCATTGTGTCCGAAGTAATGTTGGCGGGGACCTGTGCGAGCTGCACGGCATTTCCGCTGGGTGCGAAATCCGTGGAACGTACGCCGCCTTCTGCGCGAATGTCGCCGCTTGTTCCGGTGAAGAAGATGCGTGGAGCATGCGTCTCGGTAGTCGCGTCGCGAGCGACGGCGTGTCCAGTCAAAACCGCAGTCTGCCCAGCATGTAGAAACGTGGCGTGATCCGCCTGCGCGTTGCGGTCGGCCTCTTTCAGCTTCACGTCACCTTGCAGATCCATCTGCGACCAGCCCCCCGTGGCGAGAAGTTGTGCGACCCCGCTCTTGGCCGTAGCGGTCTGGAGTTGGTGGCCGGCGAGGGCGCGCTCCGTCTGGACGTTCCCCGTGGCATCCAGCTGCCTAGGCTTGCCTTCGTCTCCGAAAGCCAACTCCAGCTTGTCGGCTTGTAACTTCGTACGCGTGGGAGCAGTGTCGGGTTGGGGCGCGGCGTCTGTCCATTCCATGCTTCCCGCCGTGAGCGTCTCCGCAATTGTGGGCTTGCCGGGTTGGCCCTGTTTTCCTTCGCTGAACTCCATGCGAAACGCGCCCGTCTGAAGGATTCGGGAATCACCACTCTTGGTCATGCGCGTCTTAAGAAAAACTCCGCCATTGAGATTCATTTCCTTGGCGCGATTCACGCGAGGCCAAAAATCCAGCGTGCCTGCGTCCGCGTGGACTTCGTCCGCTTCCTCTTTGCCATGGCGCACGCCATGCACGCTACCTGTCGCGTCGATTCGAGTGACCCAGCCTTCCGGAGTGATCAACCCGGTCATTTTGTCCGCGTCGATGAGCATTTTGTCGTCGCCGCGCATAGAAGTAAGTTCTGGCGGCTTTCCGTTCGAACCTGCGGTGGCCACCAGCCTCCGTGCGCGAAACGCAGAGTCCAACTCGAGCGTGAACTCTCCGGCGGTCAATCTATCGTCGCTCGATACAGCCTCCGCCGGGCCGAGGATATGGAGTAATTTTTCATCACGGCCGAAGTCGAGGCTGGAGCCGGTTACCAGAACTTCCTTGTCTATTTCCGATTTCGCGGGCTTATTCACGACGTCTTTTTTGCCTGTGTCTTTTTTCGGTGTTGGTTTGAGCTTCAACTGGACGTTTTGCAGCAGGCGGAGAGTGCCTTCCTGCGAGTTGTACTCGGCTCCCACGGCATCGCCACTACCGCTGGGGAAAGTAAACGTCACGGGTTGGTCTGTTTTCGCGGCGCCACTGCCCTGATCGAAATTCACGCCGCGAGTCTCTACGTGGACGATTTGCGGCGGGATGGCGTGATCTTTCGCGCTGCGTTCCGCGTCCTTCGCGCTCTCTAAATCGATCTGAACATCTCCGTCGCAGGTGACGCCGCCACTGTCTTTCCGGTACTGGCAACTTTGCGTGTGAATCGTGTCGTGGCGGTCGCCGAGTTTTCCAAAAATCGTGACTCTTACATTTTCGAGCAAACTGGAGTCCTGACCCTTGAAATCCGTGGAATTCGAGGCTTCGACAGTGAAAATCTTGCGAGGCCCGTCCATTTTAGAGAATGTCAGTCCGGTGGATTGCTTTTCAACGTTGGTCGGGGCAGGCGGGGGCGCCTTCTTCTGTTCGCTGATTCTTTGCCAGCCGCGCTTCAGATACACGCCAGCCGTCAGGCAGGCCAGCAGCAACGCAACAGCCGCGGACCAGCGCGCATACCGCGCCGCTTCGCTTCTTCGCATAAATGTAAGTTAAGCAAAATTCTCCAGGACTGTATAGAAGGAGAGAGGAGTGAATTGGAACGTGAGAGGGACTACCCAGCTGTCTCCGCTGCTGCAGCCGTCGTGTCCGGCAAGATTCCAATGTTTGCGGCTGCCACGCTGTCCCGGTTTGTATTTTTCACCAGGTACATGGCCTCATCGGCGAGGTGCAGGAGGCCCTCCTTAGTGCGCGAATCGGTGGGATAGGAGGCCACGCCCAAGCTTGGCGTCAAACGGATGCTCAATCCCTCGGGGTCGAGCCAGCGGGTTTCGCGGATGAGTTTATGGAGCCGGCGTGCTACGTTAAGCGCATTGTCCTTGGAAGTCTGCGGCAGGAGGATCACAAACTCGTCGCCACCGTAGCGGAACGCAAAATCGATCAATCGGCAGTGAGCCTTGAGCGCGTTTCCGATTTCCGCAAGCAAGCGCGACCCGACGAGGTGGCCGTGCGTGTCGTTGACCTGCTTAAAATGGTCGAGATCGATGAACACCAGCGAAAATTGGTAGTTGTAGCGTTGCGAACGGTAGATTTCCGTTTCGAGAATGAAGCCCATGTGCCGCGCGTTGTAAAGACTGGTGCAATCGTCCGTGATGGTCAGCTCGTGAATTCTTTTCACGTGCCGGGCATTTTCGAGCGCGATGGCGGCAAAATCGGAAAGAGCTTCGAGCAGCTTGAGATCGCGATCGTCAAATCCTTCAGGGCCGAAGCAATTGATTAGCTCGATGACACCGAGGCAGGTGTCGCGGAATTTGACAGGAACGGCGACGATCGATTGCGTCTCGGTTTTCGTTTTTTCATCCACCTTGCCGAAAAAGCGCGTGTCCTTGGAAGTGTCCGGGACGACTACGGTTTCTCCGTGCTGGGCCACCCAGCCGGCGATTCCCTGTCCGATTTTAATGCGAACGTCTTTCAGCGCCTGAGATGCTTTGCCAACCGCCAGTTCGAAGTAGAGTTCTTGTTTGGACTCATCAAGCAGGAGCAATGACCAGTTATCCGGGCGGAGAAATTCGTCGATTTTCTCCATGATGGTGCGGAGAACCTGGTCGAGCTGCAACGATGAGGTGAGCGCCTTCCCCAATTCCTGGAAGATGGCGACTTCACCCGCTTCACGTTGCTCACCGGACACCGCGGGATTGCGGCGGCGTTCCACGGCTGGAAACTGCTTTACTTCGTCCACGCTCGGTTAGTCCCCGCGCTAAAAATTTTATAGGCCAGCCAGCTGCCGCTCCGGCAGACAACACCACGAGCGCGATTCGGCGCTGGACCCCGAATCTTTGCCAGTATAGGCGCCTCGCAAAAAGGGGTGCAAGAATCTCGTGGTACAGGCGTGGCCATCTTGCCATCGGCAGGTACGGGGCGTACCGGCGCGCTGATTTGTCGTCGAATACTCAGCGAATAATCAGCGTACAAATGAGCTGTGCGCGCCTTCGCGCAGGACCAGGCAGCCGGAAAGCATGTCGTGGATGGCGCGTTTACTGGGCGTCAGGCCGACACAGAGGCAGTCGACCACAAAATAGTAGCCGCCTAAAACTGGCACGAGCGCCAGCAGCCGTCCGCCGCAGAAACGGAGGCTCGCGCGCCAAAAATCGATTGGTTTGCCTGCGCTGTCGGCCACATAGATGCCTAGGAACCGCTTACCTAGAGTTGCGTGCCAAGCGGAACTCTCCGAAAGCGCATAGTACAGCCAGCTTTCTACCGCGAAGAAACAGAGGCAGATGAAAAGAAAAGTTGGTCCGGACTGAGTGAGTGTTTCGTTGAGAGGTGTTCCCGCATGATGATTGAAGAAAGGATTCGAGATTCCCGCCGCCGCAGCGAAAAAAGAAATGAAGACGGCAAATGGCACTACGAGAAGAATCAGGTCGATGATTGCGGCGATGGAGCGAATCCAGAAGCCTGCATGCGGAAGCGGTAGAGGTGCAGAAGGATCCGTGTACGAGGTTGGCACTTGTTCGTCCAAGAACTCCTTCCTTGCCTGAGACATCATGCGTATCCTAGATTATGAAATTCACACCGGATTTATTTTTGCCTTAACTTCCCCGTCACACCTGTACCGCCGACCATGCCTCAAACAAAGCACAGTGTGGTCGAATGATGTTCGGGACTAACTGGACATCGTACCTTGTTCGGTGCAATGCACAGTCAAGACTATGCGCCTCGCAAAATTTAACAAGCTCTTTGAAGTTATGGAGATTAGGCGGGTAAAGGTGTTTGCCCATTGGTCGGTACTCCTCATCGGTGCGATCATCCTGGTTGGGGCGCTCGAGGAACCGCTCTTGGCGTGCTCCGTTCTCATTTCCTACTACGGGGTCATTCTGATTCACGAGTGCGGTCACATGATTGCGGCACAACGCAAGGGATGTGCCGTTTGGTCTATCGAGTTGTATCCGATCTGGGGAATCACACGATTTAACCAACCATATTCTCAATATGACCAGTGTGTCATTGCCTGGGGTGGCGTCGTCGCGCAGGCAATTGTGGCCGTGCCACTTTTAGCTTGGGTTGAGACATTCGGATACACGCGATTTCAAGCCGTCAACGCAATTCTGGCTATTCTTGGTTTTTTCAGCCTGAGCGTCGCCGTGTTTAATCTGCTCCCGATTCGCCCCTTGGATGGATCGATTGCTTGGCGTCTTCTCCCTCAACTCATAAGGCGCCCACGCACTAAAGCAGCCAAGCGAGAGCCGGTCTGGCGATCTTGGAGATAGCACTTTCAGTTCTGATCCCGTTGTTTGACACTGCTGCGCGACACCGCCTATAGTTTTGGCGAGGGGATTTTTTGCGCCTTGCGTGGGCCGGATTGGGTCGCGCGTAGGTGAACCGTCGTTCGGTCACACCTGAGCTGCCTAAGTAGCGGTCATCCACAAAAAAGGCAGAAAAAAGCGCGCCCAACGCAGCCGTAAAGTTTGCGATCGCCCGTGAGTTTGATCGCTCCGCTGCCCCGAGTGTATCGGCAAGGACAGGTTTCGATTCATGGCTACGGGAACTTTTGGCGAACGCCTGAAACGCGAGCGCGAGATGCGCGAAGTTTCGCTCAAGGAAGTTACTTCGGCCACGCGCATCGGTCCGCGCTTCCTCGAAGCCCTCGAAAACGAAGAGTGGGAGAAACTGCCGGGCGGAATCTTCAACCGCGGGTTTGTGCGCTCCATCGCGCGTTTTTTAGGCCTCGACGAAGAAAATCTACTCGCCGAATACGACCTCGCACGCGGTGACCAGAGCATGCCTGCTCCGCAGCCGTACGAAAACAAGCTTCCCCGACCGCCCATCTGGCTTCCGATACTGGCAGTGCTGGCATTGCTTGCCGTACTTGCCGGCCTCGTTGCAGGCGGAATTTACGGCTGGCGATGGTATTCAGTGCGGCGCGCCTTGAAACAATCTTCCTCCTCCGCGCTTTTTCCTGCGCAAACGCAAACCGGAACGGCCAGTGCGATACCGGCCGCAGGCATTGCTTCGTCTTCTGACGCTTCGATTGCCACGACCACTGTGCCCTTGGATCTTGCCGTTTCCACTTCCGCGGCCACGCGCGTGCGCATTCTTGCCGACGGCAAGGCGCTGCTGGACGCTGAAATTCCTGCCGGGGAAACGCATCACTTTTCCGCTACCCAGCAATTTGAGGTGACTGTCGCCGACTCTTCCGCAGTGTTGCTGGAATTGAACGGGCGAGCCATGCCGCCGGTTGGAACGCCAGGAGCCTCCGGTACAATAGTTTTGTCCCAGAAAGACTTGAGGCAGGCATCCGGTGGAACCCCTCAGCCCTGAAGTAATCGAAGATCTTCGCGTAGGACGCGCTCCCCGCGAACGCAAAATCGCAGTCTGCGCCGGCGGGGCACATCTATCGCCCGCGGACCGCGCGGAAATTCTCGCCGTGCTCGCAGGAGATGCGGACGAGATGGTCTCCGAACGCGCGCAGCAAGCTATCCTTTCGCAGCCTACGGAAACCTTTGTGGAAGCCCTGAAGCGCGAAAAGGCAGTCCCCGGGCTTTTCGCTTACGCAGGTAAACATCTCGCGGATAAACCCGGCGTCTGCGATGCGATGGTGCAAAACAAAAATTGCGCGGCGGAGCACCTGGTTCCGCTCGCGCGTCATCTCTCTGCGCTGGGTATTGCCGCGCTCATGGGAGACTTGGAACGTATCAGCGAGTCTCCTGCGCTCGCGGCTGCTCTCGAACATTCTTCATCCATCACCGCGGACCAAAAACATCTTCTCCACGAACTACTGGGTTCCGCCATGGACGAAGCGGCCCTTGCGGAAGCAGCAGCCGAAGCCGAGCCCGATATAGCCAAGCGCCAGACGCTTCTCATGCGTCTCGCCAAGATGAGCGTTTCCGAGCGCGTGCAATTCGCGATCAAGGGCGGCTCCGAGGCGCGCCGCACGCTGATTCGCGACTCCAACAAAGTTGTGCAGCGCGCCGTTCTGCAATCGCCGCGCCTCACGGATCAGGAAGTGGAAGCCTTCGCAACGATGACGAGCCTCACGGACGAAATTCTGCGGCTCATCGCCAGCAACCGCAAATTCCGAAAAAACTACGCCGTCGTGCGCAATCTGTTGAATAACCCTAAAACCCCGCTGGACGTTTCTCTACACATGCTCCCGATGGTCAACGTCATGGACCTCAAGAAACTGACCAACAATAAGAACGTGCCGGAAACTCTGCGCACCACCGCCACCAAACTGCAAAGAACACGAGCCGAACTCAAGAAATAATTTTTGGTAAAGTACGATTTATTTCAAGGGCCGCAGTCCCGGCGAAAAGGCGTCGCTGTTGCTGCGATTTGGCTCTACAATCGTGCGCGGAGGCGTCCGATTGTGTTCATCCCGTACAAATTTCGCAGCTGCACTGTTTTCTTGGCGATAGGCATTTCGGCCGCGCTGCCTCTCGCGTCCGTCCTTCGGTCTGCTCAGAGTGGGGCAGCGAAACTAGAAAAGCCGGCGGATCCTTGGACCGATGCCCAAGTTCTGCATGCTGCTGACTTCGTGTCTGAAATTGCCGGCGCGAAGGGTGCAAACTCTCCGACCATCATTTATGTAGGCTTTCGCACGCTGTTCGAAGGAGGCCACATTGCGGAAGCGTCGTTTCATGGCACGGCTTCCAAGGAGGAAGGCCTCGCTGAATTTAAAAAATCGGTGAACGCATTACCGCGCTCCACAAACCTAGTCATCTATTGCGGGTGCTGCCCTTTCGATCACTGCCCAAACATTCGGCCTGCATACACGGTTCTTCACGACATGGGTTTTACTCACGTGCGCGTCCTTGTCCTTCCGACTAGTTTTGCCGTGGATTGGGTCGAGAAGGGCTATCCCATGCAAAAAGGTCTCGGATCGTCTGATTAGTTGAAGACGGCCGCGGCAACTCGAAGTCTCCGCGTTGCATCTGGCAAGAGAACGGCTCGAACTTAAGAGAGCCTCACGAGGGAGGGCAACATGGCGCTCTGGTCCAGCATCCGGTTTTCGCTGCGCATACTAAGGAAGCATTGGAAGCTCACTTTCATCGCCGTCTTTTCGCTGGCTATCGCAATGGCGGCCGGAGCTGTGGGATTCAGTGTCTTCAACGCGCTGTTGCTGCGTCCGCCTGCCGTGCCATCGCCGGACCAGTTGGTCTCGGTTTATACGTCCACTCCAACCGAAGAGTTCAGCGGCACCAACTACGACGACTACAAATACTATCGCGACAATAATCACGCCTTCACCGATGTTCTCGCGTTTCCATATTCCGTCACGGTGCGGCCCATTACGTATGAAGGCTACACTAGATCAGGGTTGACGAATGCCGTCTCGGACAATTATTTTTCGGTTCTCGGGATTCAGCCCATTCTGGGCAGGGTGTTTGCGCGAGGCGAAGACGACAAGCCATCCTCGATTGCCGTCCTGAGTTATTCCTACTGGACGCGGCTGGGATCAGACTCGCACATTGCGGGAAAGACGGTAACGATTGGCCGTGTGCTGCTTACGATTATCGGGGTAGCACCAAAAAGTTTTGTCGGCACAATCTTCAGTGACCTACCGGATATCTGGTATCCACTGTCCATCGACGCGACCGTCAATCAGCAACCGCAAGATTGGCGCGCGGACCGCACTGTTCATAATCTCGGCATGATCGGGCGTCTAAAGCCTGGAGTAACACGTCCCCAGGCTCTGGCGGATTTGCAAATACTGGCGAAGCAACTCGCCGAAGCGAATCCGCAAACCGACAAAGACCGCGTCACCCGTTTAACGGAAACCACTATGCTGCCCGTGGATTCCGTCTCTTCCGCAAAGATCATCTCGGCGATTCTTTTCGCTATCGTAGCTTTGGTCTTGTTTGCAGCGTGTTCGAACGTCGCCAATCTGTTGCTTGCGCTCGCTAGCGCACGCCGCCACGAAATCCTTGTCCGCGCGGCGATGGGAGCCACTCGCGTGCGCTTGATTCGCGACCTTCTGCTCGACAGCACAATTCTTGCGGCCGGCGGCGGAGCGCTTGGCTTCTTGCTGGCATGGGTTGGACTTCGCCAACTTATGCAATTCAAGCCGTACGTTCCCGGTATTGGCGTGGTTCCTGTAACCATTGATTTTCGGCCGGACATTCGAGTCGCGCTGGCGACGGTCGCGCTCGTTTTTCTAGCAGGCCTTGCGACAGGCCTCGTGCCAGGGCTCTACTCTTCTTCACCCAATCTCGCGGGAGCATTGAGCGGAGAAATTGCCGTAGGCGGAACGCGAAAAGGTAGGATCCGAAGTGCACTCGTGGTTATCCAGGTAGCGGTTTGCACCGTGGTGCTCATCGGCGTGGGTTTGTGTTTTCAGAGCATGAGCAATCTGCAGCACGTCGATCTGGGATTTTCCGCTCGTAACATTGCGATTTTGAGCAGCGATCTGCAAAGCAATGGATACTCCGAAGAACAGGGCCGAACCATGTACACAAAAATGCGCGAGGCTGCCGCGCGAATTTATGGAGTAGAAGCGATTACCTTGGCCAGTAACCTGCCTCTGAGCGAGGATGGGGGACACGATGAGCAGGTGCACGTGGAAGGTTCGCTAGCGTCAAGCCAGCAGACGGCCACCATATCCACCACGGCCGTTGACGAGAACTATTTCTCCACGCTTGGAATTCCCGTCTTAGCAGGACGTGTAATTACTGCAGCGGACGGGGCCAAAGCCCCTGCCGTGATCGTAATCAATCACTTTATGGCAGAAAAATATTGGCCTGGCCAGAACCCCTTAGGCAAGACAGTCCGAAGCGAAGACGGCAATCAGGTTGCTACTGTCGTGGGCGTGGTCGGCGACGGCAAATACGTTGATATCGATGAGCCTGCTCGTCCGTTCATGTACTACGCCTTAAATCAGCACTACCAATCCGTTGTCTATCTCATGGCGCGCACGCAGGGCAAACCGAATCAGTGGCTAACGCCAATATCCGAAGCTCTTCAGAAAATAGACCCTCAACTTTCTTTCCAGACACTCACGATGGACAACTGGATGGACCTCTCGCTGTACATCCCCCGAGCCACGTTAGTCTGTACTAGCGTGTTCGGTGGCCTCGCGTTCATTCTCGCCGCGGTAGGACTTTATGGAGCCGTCTTCTACTCTGTCAGCGAACGGAAAAAGGAACTGGGTATTCGCGTCGCGCTTGGCGCCACTCCGCGCGATCTTTGGAAAATGACTCTGCGCCAGACGAGCGTAGTGACAGCCACGGGCGTCGTCTTAGGAATCCTTTGCGGAACCGTCGTCGCCACACTCGTCCGTTCGCAACTGTATGGAATTCATCCTGTGGAGTGGAGCGTGTTTCTCGTCGTCGCACTCACGATGGGAGGGATGACCGCGCTCACTGCGTATTCCGCCGCTCGGCCGTGGCTGCACGCTGACCCGATGGAATCCGTCCGCCACGCGTGAGTTAGTGCGACTCCCGCAAGCCGTGCCCACGAGCATTGTCGAAAAATCACGCTAAACGTTTCGCAGAACCAGGCAGCTCGCAATCATGTCGTGAATAGCCTGCTTTTTCTCGGTGAAGCCCGCGAGGATGTAGCCGATCATAAGAGGAATCAGGCCGGTGATGATCTTTGAAAAATATCGTCCCGAAGCCCGGCCAAAAGAAATCGGCTGCCCGCTCAGGTCGGTAACCTTTAGGTTAAGCATTTTCTTCCCGAGCGTGGCTTGCCAGGACGAGCTTTCCGAGAGCGCGAAATACAACCATCCAATGAGAAATATAATTCCAAAAAAACCGAAGAGAAACCCAAGGCCCAGGAAGGTGACCGCGTCGTCACTGATATTCTCGCCGGAAGTAATTTTGCTGAGCGCAGTCCCCGCGCCCGTCAGTAGGAACAATGGGACCAGGAGAATCAGGAATGCGAAACCGCAAATGACTCCATCGATGATGTAAGCCACGAACCGCAGCCAGAAACCGGCATACGCCACCCCACCATACTGCACGTTGCCATAGCTGGGGGGTACGACCTGACCGTACTGATTTGGATCAACAGGCGATAGCGAAGGCATCGCCTGCACCAAGCCGGAGATAGCTTGGCCACACGTGGAGCAAAATGCTGTCGTTGGAGAAATCTCGCTTCCACATTTTGAGCAATACACAGATTCTCCTTTTCGCACGAGCAGCTAAACGGGACGCCAGTTGCGAAATCCTACTTCCCTCGGTGGCGATGGTCAATCACCCGCAACACCAATGGTTCCTGCGCGCGCGCCCATTAACCTTCAACGCGGAAGGGATTCTCCACCTGCACTCTGAGCTGTGCAAAGTCCCTGTCATTCCTCGTTGCGACGACGAGTCCATGAATTCGCGCCGTCGCAGCGATCATCGCATCCTCGAGGAGATGTTCCTGTTTTCCTTCCATCAAACGCCCCCATTCGCGAAAACAAATCGCATCCATCGGCAAAATCTGGCTGGTGCCAGTGAGCCGCTCAACCCACGACTCAATCTCCTCAGCTTTGATACGATTTTGACCTCTAGTTCGTTCAATTCCTCGTTGTAATTCTCCAAAGGTTACCGCGGAAAGGAATATCTGCTCGTCCTTTAGCTCTTTCAGCCAGGCCAGCACACCGCCGTGAGGTTTTGGCTTTCGCAGCTCCGAAACAACATTTGTGTCGAGCAGATACTTCTTCACTCGAACTCCACAACTTCGCGCCGCCGCAGATCTCCGCGTGCCACCTTAACGTCTTCCATGACTGGGTCTGAGCAGAGCAGAAGCTCCTTCAATCCAGGCCGCGCCGCGCGCTGGAGGCGCCGCCAATCCTCAATCGGAACGAGGACAGCGGTTTCCACGCCGCGTCGGGTTACAACCTGCGGCCCTTTCTCAAGGGCGGCATCGAGAAATTCACTGAATCGTGCCTTCGCGTCTTGAAGCTGCCAGGAAGCCATTTTTCGCCTCGGTGGAGGTCAGTATATGACTAGTCTTCTGACTAGTCAATCTGAATACTGAATAGCAGAAGACACCGAAGGAGGCGATAACCCGACAAACAAACCGACTCAAAACGAAAAGCAGCGCCTCGCTTGTTGCACTTGCGAGACGCTGCCTTGAAGAACTTCGCGATACGACTTTGCGTTACCTGTCGTACTTCAAGCAGATTTCGAGCTGGCGAATCGCTTCATCCGTTGCCCGAAGTGCTTCCACTCTGTGGCCGCCGAAATCGTGCGCAGCGTGTTCCAGATGTTCTCTCGCGTGACGCAGCGAATTGAGTGCATCGTGAATTTCCGGGTGGTCCGCCGGAGCCGCTTTTGCTGGTTCCGGGGCCGGTGCCGGAGCGGGCAGTGCATTTGCGCTGGCAGTATTGGGTGCGGCCGGAGCAGAGGCGCTGAACGCCACCGCCATAATCAAGGCCGCGAGAATCACTACACCTAGGATTTTAATTTTCATGAACCACTCCTCCTCGTCCGATTTTTGGCTCGGACTGCCAGATGTTCTTCAATCCACCGTTTGCACCTTTACCGCGATGACCCTACCAACCTGAGCGCGGCAAACGCACCAAAGAGGCCCGTTCGGCTCGAATGAACCGTTACTCCTCTTCAATTTTTAGGTCATCTCCCCGAGCTTTAACAGTGGAATTTTTAGACAAGCGCACAATCAGAAACTGCCCAACGGGACAGGAATCCCTCGCTCCTCGTGATTGTTATCTACCGGTAAAAACGACTCCGATGCCGCGGGTTGAGAATGGATCAGCCCAAGAATGCGATTAGGCTCCTTCAATTGCCTTCTGTTATGCGATAAAATGCATATTATCGTCGTACGCCAGAATCTGGCACTTCTCTCGCCGGAGGCATTCCATGGCCCGCAAGTCTTCCACAAGAATCTGGATCGGCACTCGCAAAGGTGCGTTTGCGTTCACCTCGAAAGACCGCAAGAAGTGGGACTGCGATGGCCCATTTTTCGCCGGACAGGAAGTGCATCATGTCGCGCAGGATCCTCGCGACCCGAAGCGTCATTATGCGGCTGTGGGAAACGCTTGGTTTGGTCCGCATCTTCACGCCAGCACCGACAACGGCAAGACGTGGCAAATCTCCGAAAAAGGGCTCGAGGTGAAAGGCATTACCGGCAAATCCTGGCAAGTTACAGAAAAAGGAATGGAGCTGAAGGCAACTCCGGATGCCACCCTCAAACGCATTTGGCATATCGCTCCAGGAGCGGTTGACGAACCGGGCGCGGTATATCTCGGGGCCGACCCCGGCGTGCTCTTCCGTAGCGGTGATAATGGCGCGAATTGGGAAATGGTCGCTGGCTTATGCAATCATCCGACGCGTGAAAAGTGGAATCCTGGCGCCGGCGGAATGATGGTGCACTCGATCCAATGCCTCGGCAAAGGTCGCCTGATAGTGGGGATTTCCGCCGCTGGCGCATTTCGTTCGAACGACAATGGAAAAACTTGGACACCATTCAACGGAAATGTCCTGGTCGAGTTTGGGCCTGAGAAATTTCCAGAAGTCGGCCAGTGCGTCCACAAACTGAAAGCGCATCCCCGCAACCCTGAGGCTCTCTACCAACAAAATCATTGCGGAGTCTACCGTGCTGGTTTTGCCGACGAAACATGGGCCGATATTTCGAAAGGCCTGCCTTCACGCTTTGGATTTGGTTTAGCTGTTCCTGCGGCCGAAAAAGACACGCTCTTCACAATCCCCATCGTTTCGCCCGAGGAACGGTACGTTCCCAAAGGCAAACTCCGCGTGGCCCGCAGTCGTAATGGTGGCAAGACTTGGAAATTTCTCACTAAGGGACTGCCTCAGTCCGATGCCTACGACCTCGTCCTTCGCGAGGCGATGTCCTCCGATGACTGCAACCCTGCCGGGATCTACTTCGGCACTACAGGTGGAACACTGTTTCACTCGCGAGATGCGGGCGATACCTGGCATCTTCTCTCAGGACATCTCCCGCCGATTTATTCAGTTACGGCTGCCTTGCACGGAAGCCTTTAGGCTGTCCCCGAAAACATTGCTACGACTATCGCTATATCGATGCTGCGCGCCTTAATTTCACTTCGGAAGCGCGAACGCCACGTAAACTCCGCCAGAGGGCGACTTGGGATCCTTCCCTCCGCCCGCAGCGATCACCACGTACTGTCGTCCGTTCACAGCGTATGTTGCGGGAGTCGCATTGCCAGAAAACGGCAGCGTCGTTTCCCATAGTAACTCTCCGGTGGCTTTGTCGTACGCGTGGAATTTCTTGTCAAAATCGCTAGCCCCGATAAATACCAGCCCTCCCGCCGTCACCACGGGACCTCCATAATTCTCTGTGCCAGTATTCTTCAGACCCTTTGAGGCAAGTTCCGGATACTCGCCCAAATTTATTTTCCAAACGTATTCACCGGTGTTTAGATTGATTGCGTTCAGCGTACCCCAAGGCGGCACGAAGGCAGGATAACCATCGGGGTCCAAAAATTTGTGGTAGCCCGTAAACCGATATTTCATATCCTGCGGCGTAGGCCCCGAACTCGGTAATTCTTTGGATTTCCCGCTCACGAGAAAATCAATCAATGCGTAAAGTTGATCGTCATCAAAATTAGCGAAAGCCGGCATTCTTCCTTTGCCACTCTTAATGGTGGCCCCAATCTGTTGCGGGGACAAACGGTCTCCTACTCCGACGAGGGAAGGTATCGCTGGTGGTGATCCAGTCATTTTCTCGCCATGGCAAACGCCGCACTGGCTCATGTAAAGGGCTTTGGGACTGTTCTCCCCCGTCTCCGGCGCCAGCGCTCCCGTCCAAGCCATTTCGTTTGCATTCACGTATAGAATTGCAGTCTGCGTGTCAACGGCCGAGCCGCCCCACTCGGCGCCACCATCAAATCCCGGAAAAATCACCGTGTCTTTTCCCACGCTGAACGGAATGAATTGCCCTTGGCTGCGAAACGATCGAAATTTCTCAAGCGCCCACGCGTGCATTTCGGGCGTGCGGTTTGTCAGCATGTCCTCGCCGAGAATCTGCCGCGCAAACGGAGCAGGCTTAGTTGGCAGGGGTTGTTCGGCAGCGGCAACTTCGCCAGGCACATTGCTTGACGGATACTTCCTGTATTCGATCGGAAAAAGCGGCTTTCCGCTAATGCGGTCGAACAAATAAACAAATCCCTGTTTGGTTGTCTGCGCTACAGTGTCAATATCTTTGCCATCGCGATTCACTGTCACAAGCGTAGGGGGCGAAGGAAAATCGCGGTCCCATAGATCGTGCCGCACTCCCTGAAAATGCCAGATTCTCTCGCCAGTCTCAGCATTCAAAGCGATCAAACAGTTGGCAAACAGATCGTCGCCCAGACGGTTTGCCCCGTAGAAATCAAACGCAGCCGAGCCCGTAGGCACATAAACAATTCCCCGCTTCGCATCGACCGCCATGCCCGCCCAGTTGTTTGCCGCGCCGCTGTACTTCCACGCCTCTTTCGGCCACGTCTCGTATCCAAATTCGCCTGGATGCGGAATCGTGTGAAACGACCAGCGCAATTTCCCTGTTCGAACGTCATAAGCGCGTACGTCTCCCGGAGCGGCAGGAAGTGTCTCTGGATTACGGCCTCCAACAATAATCACATCTTTGTAAACAATCCCCGGGCTCGTTAGCACGACGGATTGTCTTTCAGGACTGCGTCCGAGATCGCCGCGCAAGTCAATCCGGCCTCCGGTCCCAAACGATTCGATCGGCTTGCCCGTCTTCGCATCGAGCGCATACAGAAAATTCATTACTCCAACGAGGACGCGCTTCTCTTTCTCATTCGACCAATAAGCCAACCCTCGATCAGGCTGCGTGCCTTTAATCTCCGAATCAAATTTCCAAATTAGCTTCCCGCTCGCCGCATCCAACGCGAACACCTTCTGCGTCGGCGTGATTCCGTACAAGATGCCCTCGACAATGATGGGACTCGTTTGCAGACCTCCCTGTTCGCCGGTGTCGAAGCTCCAAGCGACCGTCAAATCCTTCACGTTGCTGCGATTGATTTGCGCGAGGCTGGAGTAATGTGTGTTTTCTGGCGCGCCGCCATACGCTGGCCAATCGAGTCTTTCGCCTCTGGAGTTTGCGCCATCTTGTGAAGCACTGGCGCGGAGGGAAAACTGCACAGAAAAGACCCCACTCGAAATGACGACCAAACCACAGATTGCAGCCAGCTTTCTATCGAAATGTCTCATCCCGTAACTCCGCAATGCGCGTCAGGGTATCACGCAATTGCTGCGGCACAATATGTTTACGAACTCTTGCCAGTTTGCCTAAATCTAAATTCATCATGAAAAATCGGCGTCCCGACAATCCGGGACGCCGATTCGTTTGCTTAGGGGGAGAAAACAAAGTCTAAGACGTGACCATTAGTGTCCGCGCGCCTGTCGGCTGGGATTTCCAGTCGTCCGCCGGCTTACTGCAGGCGAAACTGCCTTTAACATTTCCTTAGCTTGATCCAGGTGTTGCTGGATCATCGGAACTGTCTCGGAGGCAAACCCCCGGATTACATCGTCATTGCCGTGGTTTGCCTCGCGCTGAAAGTCTCGCAAATCCTGCTGGTGATCCTTCACCATGTCTTGCGCATAAGCCTGGTCAAATTCAGCGCCATTCAATTTAGAGAGCGTGTCGTAAGTGGCTTGGTCCTTGGCCGTGAGATCCGTCGGCAGCCCAATGTTCTCCTCTTTAGCCGCTTCCTTCAACTCGTCGCCTGCTTTTGTATGCTCCGCCACCATCCGGGTTCCAAAAGCTTTGACCGCTTCGTTTGATCCCTGATCCATCGCGAGTTTGCCCAATTTGACCTCGCTCAGTCCCCCGCGAGCTGCCGCCCTCACAAACGCTTCGTCCTTCATCACCGCTTCAGTAGTAGATAGCACGGGCGAGCTTTCCTGGTGTCCCAAAACCACCCAGCAGCCGAGCGTAGTCAGAAGAAGCGTCAATCCCGCGACATAAGAAACTTTGCCGGCCGTCGTATCCAGTAACATGTTCTCCTCGCTCGTTCTGGCTGGGGCCTACGGGATGTAGCTTAAAAAGACCGGGCAGTTGAGCCAATCCAGCGATTCCATTATCCGCGCTTCAAACAACCCTGATCTATACCGGATAGCACTGGTATAATCGGCCGGGATTTGTTCCAATTCGTCAGGCAAAATGCCCAAACGAGGCTGAATATGTCTGCAAATTTTTCGTGGCTGATCGCTTCCCTGATGTTCCTGGTGCTGGCGGCCGAAGGGGGCCGCATACCCGCCCCTGCTGCCCATGGAATGCTGGTCGTGGCTAACCAGCGGGAACATACCGCTTTGCTTATTGATCCGGAGACACGCCAGGAGCTTGCGAAAGTCGTCGTCGGAGTCAATGGCCATGAAGTCGCCGTCTCGCCCGACTCTCGCTTCGCTTACGTTCCTATCTATGGCAATTCCGGTGTGGGCAAGCCCGGCACGGACGGCACTACCATCGACATAGTCGATCTGCGTGACCACAAACTGGCAGCTACCATCGACCTGGGAAAACCGCTTCGTCCTCATCGCGCCGAATTCGGACCCGATGGTCTACTTTACGTCACGGCAGAGCTGGACAAGGCTGTCGATGTCATTGATCCCGCCACTCGCAAAGTCATCGCGGAAATCCCTACGGGCGCGATCGAATCCCACATGGTCGTGATCTCTCCTGACGGTAGTCGCGCCTATACCGCCAATGTGGCCGCGGGTAGCGTAAGCGTCCTGGACCTCAAGAAACGCGCTCTCATTACCGTCATCCCCGTCGCAAAAACCGTCCAGCGTATTTCAATTTCTGCAGATGGCAAGCACGTCTTCACTCACGATCAAGACACTCCGCGCATCGCGGTCATCGACACAACGACAAATAAGGTCGCCAGTTGGATCTCAGTACCCTCCACTGTCTATTCCTCATCACCTACCGCGGATGGGCAGAAATTGCTGGCGGCTTCTCCCGCCGGAAGAATCTTCGTCATCGACATTGCCAAAGCAAAGCTTGAAGAATCTTTCGACATACCAGCCGCCTCCGGCGAACTGCTACTCGCGCCCGGTGGAAAGTTTGCCTTCGTAAGCTGTCCTCAAGCGGGAACAATTGAGGTGCTGGACGTACCTGGGCGCAAACTGCTCCAACCGATTAAGCTCACTCCCGGCGTAGATGGCCTCGCCTGGGCGCCGGCAATTCCATAATTCTCGCCAGCTTTGCACGGGTATCGCCGATGGATATCGACTGGATCCGAAATCTCTGCCTATCGTTTCCCCAGACCACCGAAAAAATTCAATGGGGCGAGGTCCTCGTTTTCAAAGTGGCAGGGAAAATTCACGCTTTAACCGTTCTCCAGCCCGCCAAAACTTGGCTTACTTTCAAAGTTTCCCCGGAAAACTTCGCGGAACTGACGGAACGCCCCGGCATCATTCCTGCGCCTTACCTGGCTCGAGCCAACTGGGTTGCCATGGAAACCAGGGACGCTCTATCGTCCGACGAACTAACCCTGTTGTTGCGTGAGTCTTACGATATGGTAGTTGCCAAGCTACCTAAGAAAACCCGCGAAGCTCTTGTCAGCAGCAAGCTGCCTGCACAAAGAAAATCCGCCAAAAAGCCTGCGGCGAAGCCGCCTACCCGAAAGTCTCGCCACAAAAAGAAAAAGCCCTCTCGGTAAGGAGAGGGCTTCCGATAACGTTGATCTCTAATCTTTGAAAAATTGTTGGCGCCTTCGTGCCACCGTTTACCCTGAGCTTCGAAGGGCCGCGCCTTGTTATGCGATAACTTTGGAGTCTGCCCCACGGCGCAACGGCCTGGCTCCTGGCAGTGGGAAACTCATGTGCCAGAAATTCGAATCCGCCGAAATAAACTCCACTCCCACGTACGTCTTGCTTTCGCGGTCGCGCCTGACGGAAACTACTCTGGATTCCACCGTCCGGTCGCCGTTTTCGTTCACCAGAATGAGCATCTGTCCCACGACCACGGGCTCATCGATCTGCAACAGTGCCCCATGACGGTTCACCGATTGCGACTTGGCTTTCACGCGGAACTTATCGCCATTCTCATCCTGCCCATGCACAGTTACGGGCACGGTGATGCTCACTCGCAATGTTCGGCGCCGTTCTTTACAGCGAAAATGAAGTATGGCCATGAGAGACGCTTACCTCTCGATTGATCTTAATGAACCGGAATTTCAGCCTGCCCACACTGGACGGGCTTTAGCATTACCACTTTCGCGAACATAACGCTGAAGTGAACGGTCGACACGAGCGAGGAAACAAGCACGAACGTCGTCCACATTGTTCGTATTCTGGGGTTTGGTACGCTTCCGAGCAATAGCAGGACGGTACCAAATTGACCCTATTTGTTCCGGTACTCTAGTACGTTACCTACAATAGTTCAACACCATTTTGGGAAAACAATGACTTGGAGTAGTGCACGCAAATGTCCGAACGTTTCTCTTACCGACGATGTGATCCCTATTGGTCAACCCGAAGGCGCTGAAGGGGGGAATGCTGCCTGGAATCCGCTAAGAAAGCCCATTAACTCTATTATATTCTTTGACTTACGGGACGTTAATCCCGCTTCGATGATTTCAACCCTTCGAGATCAATGAATTCGACTTTCCACGGCCTGACATCCAGGTCCAACCGAGCCACAGTGATCGGTAGGTAAAAACGTCTCGGACCGGCGCTCCCCGGGTTCACGTAGAGAACGCCGTCTTTCTGAGTTTGCCCGGGTTTGTGCGAATGTCCACTTACCACGATCTGCACTCCTGCAGCGACAGGATTAATGTCTAAGTCTTGCAGAATGTGCAGCATATAAATCATCACCGGGCCCATTTGAATCACTTCAGTCAGGGGCAGGGTTTGCCCCCATTTGTCCACATCCACGTTTCCACGCACAGCAACCAGAGGAGCGACAGTCTTTAGCGTTTCAAGGATTTCCGGCCCGCCCACATCCCCAGCGTGGAGGATCACATCTGATCCCCGCAACGCGTCCAAAGCCTCCTCTCGCAGCAATCCATGCGTATCCGATATCAGTCCTAGCATTTTCATTGCATTAATCGAAGATTATTCTCTCTTTCGGCAAGTTTCTTCATCTCGAACCGTGACGAGGCACCTCTATTCAACCACCTAGTTGAATACGCCAAAGCTGGGATCCGCATTTATGGAGCCTTTTGGGGTTCGTCTGCTTCCGGACCTCTTTCACAACACCTTCAAGATCTCTAACGCGTTGACGCGAGCGTGTTCAATCTCCAAGCCCCAATGTAGATGAGGACCTGTGACGCGACCCGTTGCTCCGACTTTTCCTAACACAGTTCCAGCCACCACTTCATCGCCAATTTTCGCGTCAATTTCGGAGAAGTGACAGTAAAACGTGTAAATTCCTAAACCGTGATCAACGATGACGGTATTTCCCGAGAAAAATAATTCTTCCGCCAGTACCACGCGTCCTTTTTGTGCTGCGTGTACCGGAGTGCCAGTAGGCGCCGGAAAATCCACTCCGCTATGCGGCGAACCGGGATGTCCATTCAGAACGCGCCGCTTCCCAAAGTTGCTTCCTTTAAATTCCCCAACCAGCGGCATGCGAAAAGGTCCATCCCACAAACGCTCCGGCGTCACGCGGTCATAAATCTCGCGCAGCCGTTTCGTCTCTTCCGCCGCGCGCGCTTCTTGCTCAGGGTTCGGCTCGACAAACTGCTTTTTCACCGTCAGGTTTTCCGTGGCGAAGTGTCCTGCTTTCACTTCAACCATCGTGCGGCAGCTGACGCTTTCGCCGCTTTGCAACTTACCCGCGACTGTGAACTCGTACTTCCCCGCCGCCTTTTCCAAATCCACTCCGAGCAGCGCCTTCCGTACATCTGCGGTCGAAAGTGCGTGTTCCTTCTGCTCTGCCTTCCAAAAGGGAACATCCCGGTCGTTCCATTTGCCTATGACCTCGCCCAACGGCTTGGCGCTGCGTATTCGTGCCAACAGCAGTGTGCCCTGCGCTGCGTCCGGAGCGCTCAATGTGAGCTGCACACCGTTTCCGCAATCCGCTGCGTGGGCTGCCGCAGTGAACAAGAGTGCCCCAGCGATGACAATCGAAGCTGCCAAGGCGGACGAAAACCGCCGCAAAATGCCCTCGTCCAGTTTCATTACTTGGGCCACATAGCCAGAACTCGCGGCTCTACCTTCGCGAATCGTGCCCGCCCGAGCTTTGACTCCGTGATCAGTTTTTCCACCGCCAATAACATCTCGGGATTCTTCGATTTTTCCCTGAGCTCTTTCAAAATAGGCCGAACCTTCGCGAAAATGAAAAACAATTCTCCGCAGAACGCCGTGGTAAAAAACAGCTTCTCGTTAAGCACGCCATTCTCGACGAACGACGCGGCGATTCCCCAATAACTGATCACCTGCCTAAGCCAGTTATTCTCGTTGGACCCCATTGCCATCGCGACTTTCATGTATTCATCCGAAGAGTTCGGCCAAAATTCGGTTAGCCACCATTGCCGTGCTTTCCGCATTTCAGGTTCGCGCCTCAAGTTGTAGAGCTCAAGAATCAAGCGCGCATCATCGACCGTCGGTTTCTTCGCCATCGTTTTGCTCCTAATGCTTTCCAATTTGAATTCTACCTTCTGAGTTTGCTTTTCTGTTGCCGGATTTTTGGTGTTTGTCGGCAGTGTAAAATGCCGGTCTTTCGCGACAGCTGATACCAAAGGCTCCTTTCGCTTCCAGAGCACAAAATTCTCGCTATTTACTCGGGCTGTCGAGTCGTGGATGATGCATGCTCAAAAGTTGATTCCATGCCGCACTTGAGGAGAGATTTAATGCGCAGAGAAGTTGCCGCCCTAGCCGCAGTCGCGGTCTTCGCACTACTTGGTCGCGGGTCAGTCCTAGCGCAACAAACATCCGCTAGTGCCGCTGCCATTCCTGCCGACGCGAAGCAAACCGAAACGGATGAGTACACACGTTACGAACTTCTCACGCCGGAAACCGCCAGTTTCAAAATCTATTACGAGGTTACGGCCACAACGCCAGGCGCAAAGTTTTTCTACAATCCCATCCGCAAAGGCAGCGCGGCAAGCGACGAAGCCGTCTTCGATTCGATGACCGGCGCGGCCCTCCCTTTCGAGGTGGTCAGCGGCGCGGAGGCCCGCAAAGACGCGATTGTTTCCGACGCGGATGCCGATACAAATTACATCAAAATTTCCCTCGCACGCCCGGTACCCCAGGATGGCCAAGGCCGGGTCCTCATCCTGAAAACGTATAAGGACGCCAAGAGCTACTATCGCGAAGGAGATGCCATCGTTTTCAATCGCCCGCTGAGCATCAAGCGAAACAAAGTCGTCCTGCCCTCAGGATACGAATTGGTGGCATGCAATGTGCCGTCGCAAGTCTTAGCCGAGCCGGACGGCCGTATCTCCATCAGCTTTCTAAATGCCGGCTCCGGCGAAGCACCACTTATTCTCCGCGCCAAACTCGGCGCGCAAACCGGTCCTTCCGCTGCTCCGCACCCTGCCACGCAAACCCGCAGTTGGGAATCGCCCTTCCAAGGAGAATCCGAGAGAGAACGTCTCTCCGAGCGTGCCCATCAGGATCGCGATATCGTCTACTTCCTCCAACAACCGGAAACGCATGCCTTCAGCCTTTATCATGACTACACGGAATCCCACGAAGGGGCCGACAAATACCTGAATGTCGTCCGTGAAGGCAGCACTGTCTCTGGTCCGTCTGCGTACATTCTGGATACAGGTGAAAAGCTTCCCACCGAGATGATGACCGGCGCTGAACTGACCGCCGCAAAAATTGACGCCGCAGACCCGGTCACTCCGACCACGCAAATTGTTCTAATCCCTTTCCCACCCGTGAAAAAAGGACAATCCATCCGTCTGCGGATTTCTGAAACGTACACAGCGCCGACCAGCTACAAACTCGAGGGCAATGATCTGATCTTTGATCGCAGCTTAGGCCGAGCCCGCAACGCAGTGGTACTCCCGGCGGGCTGGTATCTAACAGCAAGCGCCATACCCGCTACCGTCACGCAACTTCCAGACGGCCGCATCCGGCTCGATTTCTGGAACGGCCGACCCGATTCCGTCGACGTCCTAATTAAAGCGAAACGGCGCGCGGCGGCGGCCACAAATTAATCCGCGGCAAATCCGGCACAGGTTGAAAACCCGTAAGCTATTGCAAGGGCGGGGATTGTTCCATTGTTCCAGTGAGCAGGCTACATTCTCGCCGTGCTCGTTCGCTGTTTACTTAGATTTGGCTACGTCAGGTCGCCTGCCACCGCACTCGATCAGCACCTCGCACGCCTCCATGCACGCATGCTTGAATTCCTTCTCGATTGCGGTGTCAACTCGCTCTCCCAGAAGTAACATCGCTGTCCCATGTACTGTAGCCACCAGCGCAAGCGCAAGCTGCGCATGGTTTGCTGGAAGCCCACCGAGGTCAGCGGCCAGCTTTTCCTGGACGTACTCGTAAGAAGGCAACCGCTCCCTGCGCGCAAAGCGCTCCGCCCAATCCGAAGTCAACAGCAGATATTCATTTCCGTTGGCAATCGCGAACTCTAGCCCAAGCCGACAAGCCTCCACCGAAGACTTCGCCTGTTGCAACGCCGCGAGCATTCTCTCTCGGGCGCGCACGCGCATGAAGACGATCAGGTCGTGCTTATCCTGAAACCTCTCATAGAGCGTTGGAGTCGTCGTTTTGGCGGCCAGCGCTACAGCCCGCATTGTTACCGCGTGTTCTCCGCCTTTGCTCCAAAGCTGATAGGCGGCGTCAACGATGCGGCCTTCCAGTTGCTTATCGGCTTTCCTCGGCATTCACCATTCCTCCCGAACCCTTCTTGACTCAATTATAACCTTGACAGCGTTAAAGAAACAACGTATAAATAATCTTGCCGCGGTCCTTACCGACGGCCCGGCCCGAAGCAAAAACCTAGTAAGGAGAAGTCAGAAACAAGTCATGGCTAGATTTGAATACACCGTTATCACAAAGGCCAGCCCAGCGCTCGCCTGGCTCGTTTTCTCTGATATACATCGCTGGAACAACTTTGCCAATGTCTACGGCGAAGTGCGATGGCGCGACGGCAACCCTTGGGAGCCCGGTAGCCGTCTCCAAATTGAACTTCTGCGCCCCGTAAATGCCATCGTCGACCACGTAATTACCACATGCGTCCCGGGAAAGAAAGTAGGCTGGATAGACCACGCCATCGGCGTCGCCATGGCGCAATGGGTCACCTTTGAAGAACGCGAAGAGGGTACTCGCATCCACACTTGGGGGGAAGTAATACACTCCGGCATCCAAATTGGGGGGCGCACCGTAGAAGAGCTCCTCGCCAGCTTTACGCGGACTTGGTACGATGCCTTTCGCGTTGCCTGTAACCAGCTTGTGTTGCCTGGGGGCGCGGGTGGCCCGGATGATGGGGCTTTTGTAACACAGTAGCACGGCACTGCTTTACGCTCGCTCAGTCTTGCCAGTGCAAACCGAGGGATGGGCAAGAGCCGGATTTAAAATGTCTTAGCCGGGGCCTGAGTTTGGCAGTGCTGCACTTGAAGATAGTAGTGCCCGTCTCCATTCATTTTCCCGGCGCTCGGTGCCGTAAGCAAGGATTCATTGAGCCTGTGGCATAGTCCACTGGCCGACACTCACAAATAATTCCAAACCGATAGCAAACGAATCTTTCCCTAGCGGCTGGCAATAAACAACACGCGCTCTTGACCTTAGGTTCCCCAGAAGCGATCTGACCGTCACGTGATCGTTGGGATGCCAGGGCTTGTTGGTCACAATGCGCGCACCTCGAGCGCTCACGTTTTCCGTAACTCCCTGTTGAGCTACGGTGTGGATATCCAAACCGGAAAGGTCTACGGTGACATGCACCGGAGAACGGTTTTCCAATCGGCGCGCCTCGCTGTCCATGGGGCACCGCGCTGCTTTCTGGGCCGAGTTCTGGGAGTGGACGTTGTGGTGGGTTCAACGACTGGGAGAGCATACGCTTCCCTCCCCCAGGATGGTCAAGAAGTTTCCTTCCTAATAGAACATCCTAGTTAACTGTCCGGCAACGCGACAATCTCATCCCACGAGCGAACGCCAACGCGTCTTCCGAGCCTTTCGGTTCAATCCTAAACCTTTATTTTTCTGCTTGTTAGAGCGCTGATCAAATGGGCTATCCGATTGCGCTGTTTTTTGGGTTCGGGGCTTGTTACGGTCTATCGCATTTTCGTCAAGGAGGCTGCCTTGAAAAAACACGAACGCATCCGAGAAAAGGTCACAATTTTGCCGACTTCCATGTACCTCTCTAAGATGCACGATGCCGGCTGGACCCTCGTCGCGCTCGAATGGGAACGTGAAGTGGAAACCGGCTCGACCCCGGAGCCCCCCGAAGAAGTTGCGGGCTCTGAAGAAATTCCGTTCGGCCTGCGCATTGCTGCGGACTGCCATCACCTCGAAGACGATCCGCTCGAAACGCAGACCCTTAAGTTCCTGGCAGAGCTTATCGTCCAGGACGTCTCTTTCAGCAGCATGGCAGATGCACTTAATGTACGCGACTATCGAACACGCGATGGTCGGCCATGGACCGCCGCCGCGATCTTTCGCCTCATTCCTCGGTTGATCGATGTCGCTCCACGCATTCTCTCGGGCTCCGAATGGGAATCGCGAAAACAGCAGCTTTCCCGCGTCGCTTGGAACTCGTAGTCGCGCCTCAGACAAGGTTAGATCGTCAGTTTTACCTTTTTTCTTAGAGATAGACAGGTCCGGAATCAGTCCTCCTAGCCCTAGTAACGGCAGGCATTTTCTCGTTATCTCTCCTTGACATTCTACCTATCCATGTCTTATATGTGTAGAACGTCTAGGAGATGCAATGCCTACCGAGAAATCCGACCTGCTACAAGGCACTCTCGACATGCTCATTCTGAAGATCGTGGCGCTGGGTCCCGTCCACGGGTATGGGATCTCCTTGCGAATCCGCCAGATTTCCAAAGAGGTTCTGCAGGTTCAGCAAGGTTCGCTTTATCCGGCCCTGCATCGCCTCGAAAAACGCGGCTGGCTTGAAGCGGAGTGGGGAGAGTCAGACAAGGGCAGGCAAGCTAAGTTTTACAAACTGTCCGCAAAGGGCCGCAAGCAATTGGAGAGCGAAGAATCGAACTGGAATCGTCTGGCGGGTGCGGTTGCCCACATCATGCAAACTGCTGAATAGGAGCTAGCCATGTCCTGGTGGAAATCGATCTTTGCGAAGCGCGCTTCCGATGCGCAAATGAATTCCGAACTCCGCTTCCACATTGAAGAGCTTACTGACGAAAATATCGCCGCAGGCATGACGACTGAAGAAGCTCGCCGTCGCGCCATCCTCGAATTCGGCGGCCACGAACAAGTAAAGGAAGAACTTCGTGACGTCTATCGTGTCCGCATCATTGAGAACACCGTCGCCAATTTCAAATCCGCTTTCCGGTTCATTCGAAAATCGCCAACCTTTTCTGTCACCGTCATTGTCACGTTGGCTCTCGCTATCGGCGCGAATAGTGCCGTCTTCTCCGCCATTGACGCCATCCTGCTCAAACCACTACCGTTCCCCGACGCCGATCAGCTTATGCGCGTGGAGCAATACGATCCGAAAAATCCCCGTCCATTCCATTTGGTCGCTCCGGTCCGTCTCGAAGACTGGAATCACCTCAATTCCACGTTTCAGGCGCTCACCGGCTACTACACCGAAGACGTTTCCGAATCCACCGGCCCCCTTCCGGAAAAAGTAACTCGCTCCTGGGTCTCTCCTCGTTTCTTCCAAGTCTGGGAAATGGTTCCTGCGCTGGGCCGTGAATTTACTCCCGACGAGGAGGCGCTCAACGGGCCGGCCGCTGTCCTAATTAGTGATCGCTTCTGGCGTCGTCGCTTCAACGCCGATCCCAACGTCGTCGGAAAAAATCTGCGCCTCGATGGTCATCTAAATCCTATCGTGGGCGTGATGCCTCCCTCGTTCCTCTTTCCAAATCGCGAAGCCGATTTGTGGTGCCCCATTCCTGCCGGCCTTTCTTACGGTCAGGCTCGGGAAAACAACTGGTTCATCGTCATCGGGCGGCTCAAACCGGGCGTCACGGTTGCACAAGCCCGCACCAATCTCGCCACGGTGCAAGCCCAGCTTGGCCGCCAGTTTCCCAAAACCGACGCCGACCTCTCCGTAGGCATCCAACCGCTCAAGGAAACCACAATCGGCGATTCGCGCCGCTCTCTCTGGATGCTCTTTGGCTCCGTCACTCTGCTGCTGTTTATCGCCTGCACCAACATTGTGGCTCTGCTCTTGTCTCGCTCCGCTCAGCGTCAGCACGAAATCTCCGTCCGCTTCTCCTTGGGCGCGACTCGCGGCGCGCTCATCACTCAACTGCTAACCGAGACTTTTCTCTTGGCTCTCATCGGCTCGGGCCTCGGTCTGTTTCTTGCTTCGGCGGCGTCTGACATTTTTCGCGCTCTGGCCGCGCAACTTCCTCGTGTCGAAGAAATTCATCTCGACTCTCGCATCGTCCTCTATTCTTTAGCCTGCTCGGTGGCAGTCACTCTTCTTTGCGGATTGATTCCCGCCGTTCGCGGTACGCGCCGTAGTCTCTCCGCCTCACTTGCGCAATCGAGCCGCTCGCAAGTCTCGGGACGAAATCCGCTCCAGTGGCTTCTCGTCGGCGTCCAGGTCGCTCTCGCGGTCACACTGCTGGCCGGCGCCGGCCTGCTTCTTCGCAGCTTTCAGCAGCTTGGCCGTGTCACACGCGGGTTTGATTCCAGTCATATTCTTGCCTTCCAGCTCAGCATGAACTATGGCGAAACCAGCGACATGAAGAAACTGCGCCAGTTCACCGACCGCATCCTCGAAACTCTGCGCGCCACGCCTGGGGTCGAAGCCGCCGCTATCTCTGTGGGCGCGCCCGGCGTGCCCTTTAAATATGAAACGGAGCTCAAGCTCCTCGAAGGCCGCTCCGAGAGCGAGCCCAAGCTCATCGCGGAAAACCGCTTGGTCTCCGCCAGCTACTTCGCCACGATGCGAATCCCTCTGCTCGCCGGCCAAGCCTGCCGCGAAACGGATGGCCCGCCCACCGTGGTTGTCAATCGCGCCTTTGCCGACGCTTATTTCCCAGGCCAGCCTATCCTCGGACATCACGTGCAATCTATAAATATGGGCTACTCCGGCCCCGCCGAAATCGTCGGTGTCTCCGGCGACGCCCGCGAGAGCGGTCTCGACCACGCTCCCGTCCCTACCGCTTACTGGTGTGCTCCGTATGCGGAGCCCGGCACTTACTTTCTCGTTCGTACCCACAACGCCCCCATGACTATGGCCGAAACCATCCGTCGCCAGCTTCGCGACATCGAACCGCTCCGTTCAGCCTTCGATTTCTCTCCGCTCGAACAGCACTTCTCGGACGGTCTCGCCGAAAACCGCTTGCGCACTTTTCTTCTGAGCTTTTTTGCGGCCACCGCTCTCTCACTGGCGTGCGTGGGCTTGTACGGTACGCTCAGCTACAACGTCAACGTGCGCCGCCGTGAAGTAGGCCTGCGTCTCGCTTTGGGTGCCCTGCGCGGCCAAATCGTCAAACAATTTCTCTGGCAGGGACTTGCCGTCTGCCTGCTCGGCTGCGCGGCCGGGTTCGCGTTAGCCGCAGCTTCGACCCGCGTCTTCGCTGGTCTCCTTTACGGCGTCTCGCCCACAGACCTTCCCACTCTCGGCGCAGTCATCTTCTTGGTCCTGCTTGTTTCCGCCGTCGCTTCCTTGCTCCCCTCCATCCGCGCCTCTCGCGTCGAACCCATGCAAGTCCTCCGCGACGAGTAACCTGCTCCATCCAAGCTGCGTTTGCCGGGTGGCTCTGTTACAGTGCTGTCTTTAAAATGGAGGGCAACATGCCGGATGAACAATCTGATCCGCGCGTAGATGCGTACATCGAGAACGCTGCACCCTTCGCTCAGCCCGTGCTGACCCACTTGCGAGGGCTGATGCACAAAGCCTGTCACCGCGCCACCGAATCCATAAAGTGGGGCATGCCGTTCTTTCTTCAGCAGGGAATCATCCTCGCCAATATGGCCGCCTTCAAACAGCATTGCGCCTTTGGCTTTTGGGGACCGGAAATGAAAAAGCTTCTAGCCGAAGACGGCCTCGACGCTAGCGAAGCGATGGGTACCCTCGGCCGCATCACTGGCCTGAAAGACCTGCCCCCGGACAAATCCCTGCTGTCTTACATGCGCCGCGCAGCGGAACTGGTCGAAAGCGGCCAACGTCGAAAGTCCATCGAGCGTCCGCGTAAGCGCGCCAAGAAAAGAGCCGTCGCTGTTCCGCGGGAGTTGAGGGCGGCTTTGAGCAAAAACAAGCTCGCCGCCAAAGCTTTTGCAGCCTTTAGCGCCAGTGGTCAGAACGAATACTCCTCATGGATCGCCGAAGCCAAACAAGACGAAACACGCAAGAAACGCGTTCTGCAAGCCATCGAGTGGATCGCCAAAGGAAAATCTCGCAACTGGAAGTACCAAAAATCCTGATGGTCGACGCCCTGAACGTCCGCAACAGGATCCCGGTTGTAACCGAACCGCGAAACTCCTACTCTAAATCAATTCCGGAAACCACAATTTGGGATAGCTGGCCAGACCCAAACCGAAAGTCGGAGTAGGAATCATGATCGCTCACAACCCCCTCCACGGATCCGGACGAGCGGATTTCCCGCATCCGGCTCTTGCCTTAGGTAATAACGCGCATGCGGCGCAGGGGATAGGGATGACAGACAGAAGGCGGTGGCAGCCAGCGAGCGATCAAGCGCCGCATACGATCCCAGAGGACGTGGCCGTTCTGGCTGCGCCAAGACAGCGCGCGATGCCAGAGCCGTCCCACTTGGAATCGAAAAAGAGCCAGCGCCGGGTAGTTCATGGGCACGCCGTAATACCGGATATGCCCACCTACCACCGCTTGCAACCACTTGCCCTGTTCGGGGATGGGGTCGTGCATACGACGCCGAAGCTCGGCTTTCACCTCGTTCAGCTTCGCCTGCAACCGTTTGCGTATCGTTTGCCGCAACACCGTATACATTCCATTGCTTCTCTTCTTTACGCAGATATGCGTAAAGCCAAGAAAGTTGAATGTCTCCGGCTTCCCTTCTCCACGCTTTTGCCGGTTGTTGATCGCAAAAGGACCGAACTCCAGCAGCCGCGTTTTCTCGGGATGCAGTTCCAGGTTGAACTTCCTCATTCGTTCCGTAAGTTCCGCCCGAAACTGATCGGCATCCGCTTTGTTGTTAAATCCAACCACGATGTCATCGGCGTATCGCACCACGATCAGATCGCCGTGTGCACGCTTCTGTCGCCACGATTGGACCCACCGGTCGAACACGTAATGAAGATAGACGTTTGCCAAAAGCGGCGAAGCACTCCCGCCCTGGGGCGTCCCCTCCTCCGTCCGTATCCGTTTCCCATCCTCCAGCACGCCGGCATTCAGCCATTTCTGGATGAGCCGCACGACGCGCCGGTCTGCAATCCGGTGCTCGACGAACTTCACAAGCCATTCGTGGGAAAGCCCATCGAAAAAGCCTTTGATGTCCAAATCAAGCACCCAATTCACTTTTCTCGTCAGCAGTCCCGTGTACAGCGCATCCAGCGCTTTATGCTGGCTGCGCCCTGGTCGGAACCCGTACGAAAACCCAAGGAAGTCCGTTTCATAGATGGTGTTCAGCACCTCGACCGCCGCGCGCTGGACGAGTTTGTCTTCCAGCGCCGTGACTCCGAGCGGCCTTTGCCGCCCGTCGGCCTTAGGGATAAATACCCTACGCACCGGCTTCGCTCGGTACGCTCCTCGCTTCAGCCTTTCGGAAAGATCCTGGAGATTCCTCTCCAGTTGCTCGCCGTAGTGCCGCCACGTCTCCCCATCCACGCCCGGCGCGGCTTCCTTCTTCAACGAGTAGTAGGCCATGCGCAGCGTTTCCAGGTTGTAGATGTGGTGCAGGAGCGCCGTGAATCGCAACTGCTTATCCTTCTTTGCTGCTTGACGCACCCGCTCCAGCGCGCTTGGCGCGTCTTTCCGGCTCGGTGTCCGGGACGCGTTTTGCTGTTGCAGGTTCCCTTTGGCCAGACTTCTTCCCTCCATCCCCTCCGCAACCGGTTGCCCGGCGTTGTTCGGGGACTTCTCCGGTACTACAAGTCTGTCCGACTTCCCATATCCGTTCGTCATCGGCGTACGTCCTTAGACTTCCCGATGCGTCCCAAGGCAACTGCTGCCCGGGGCGGACCTGGGATCTCCCGGTTCCCATGCGAGGTGCTTGCGTACGTGCACGGGGTCTCTGACCGCGCGGGACTCTGGCACACCTCGCGATATCGGTGTACCAGATGTTGCCTTCCGCTTGCTCCTACGGCGTCGGCGTCCCGGAGTAAGTTTCTTACGCGGCTGAATACCCGGCCCGCACGTTCCCCTATCAACGCTTCGACGCCGCCCTCGCGAGCGGCTCCGCATGACTCGGGGCCGATGTGGGTCGCTAATCCACTTTCGTGTGACTTTTTCATTCACTACAACCTCGCCGGTTTAACCGGCGCACGGGAGCAACTCAATGAATTCCGACTTCTTCAAGAAACAAGCCACGCGCCGCGAAATGTTGCGAGGTTCGGCTGTGCTGGCAGGTGGCGCCTTCCTCGCGCAACTCTTCCCCGGCAGCCTTCTGCGCGGTGCAGTTCTAGGCTACCCGCAACAAGCGCCGGCTGCCGACCCTGCCGCAACCTTTCGCGCACAGATGGGCGCCGCTCCGATCCAGTCGCAGAAGCTCGGGGATAATCTCACCATGCTGTCTGGTCCCGGCGGAAACGTGGTTGTGCTTAACGGGCCCGACGGCAAGTTCATTGTGGACACTTTCGTTTCTCCGGCATGGCCTAGGCTCAAAGAAACTCTAGATGGCATCGGCAACGCTCCGCTGAAGATCGTCATCGATACACACTGGCATTTCGACCACACCGACAACAACGCGTCCCTTCACGCCGCCGGCGCGACTGTCCTCGCCCATGAAAACACTAAAAAGCGCATGTCCGCGCCGCAAACCATTCCGGTTCTCAACGTGCACTTCCCGGCCTCACCCGCTGATGCCTTGCCACAAGAGACTTTCGGCTCCAAGCACAAACTGCAGGCCAACGGAGATACTCTCTCCCTCGAGCACTTCTCCCCCGCGCACACCGACTCGGATATTTATGTTCATTTTGAAAAGGCCAACGTCATTCATATGGGCGACACTTTTTTCAATGGCTTGTATCCCTTCGTTGACGCTGGCTCCGGTGGAAAAATCGATGGCATGATTGCGGCGGCCGACAAAGCACTTCCACTCGCTGACGACAAGACTAAAATAGTTCCGGGCCACGGGCCGCTCGGCAATAAAGCTGACCTCACCAAGTACCGAAACATGGTAGTTACCGCCCGCGACCGCGTCCAAAAACTAAAGTCCGAGGGAAAAACCGCCCAGGAAGCCGCCGCAACCAAGCCGCTAGCGGATATTGATGGTATTTGGGGCAGAGGCATGCTCAGTAGCGACCTGTTCATCCAAGTCATCTATCTGACGCTTTAAGAAAAAGATCCTCAGCCATGCCGAGAGCTTAAATTCCCCAGACCGCAGAAAAGCCGGGACTTTCAGGTCTACGTGCTGCAAGAAGCGCTCACCAACATCCAGCGGCATTCGAAAAGCACGAAGGCTGAAGTCCAGTTCATCGCGAATGGCAAAACGGCAACGTTAAAAGTGCGGGACTACGGAGTCGGCCTGCCGCCTGAGATGGCGCACAATTTCAAAGGAAATGGGACCAACGTAGGCGTTGGCTTAGCAGGAATGAGGGAACGAGTGCGCGAGCGAAATGGAGAGTTTGAAATTCGGTCGGATTCGGCCGGAACGCTTGTCTCGGCCACATTCCCCATAGTGCCGGACTGCTCCATCCCAGCTGACTGATCCTCTTTTCAACGCACCTCGCGCCGCCAATCACAAATGCCCTCTTCTGCTATGCTATTTTCTCGCTTCGAAGGAGTGCCATGCAGTCGCTGCGGCTGAATCCGATCCTTAACACTGACTCCTACAAACTCACGCACTGGTGGCAATATCCGCCGGACACGCGACATATCTATTCCTATGTCGAATCGCGGGGCGGCATGTTTGACGAGACCATGCTGGCGATGTTGCAGTACATCGTGAAATCCAATTTTGCCGGACAGGTTTTCACTCTCGAGGATGTCGAAGAGGCTCGCCGCATCGCTCACGCTCACTTCAGCGGCCACCCTAAATCCTTCAATTACGAGGGCTTCAAATCGCTTTACGCGAAACACGGTGGGCGGCTTCCCTTGCGCATCCGCGCCGTAAAGGAAGGCACGGTCGTCAAGAGTCTCAACGCTTTGATCACGATCGAAAACACCGATCCGGAATTTTATTGGCTTACGAATTGGGCGGAAACGGTTCTCCTGCAGGTTTGGTATCCCATTACTGTTGCAACGCTATCGCGCGCGATCAAGCAAGTGATTGGCAGAGCTCTGGTCCGCACGGGCGATCCTTCTCTGCTTCCCTTCAAGCTGCACGACTTCGGCTTTCGCGGCGTATCCTCGAAAGAGTCAGCGGCCATCGGCGGCGCCGCTCATCTTTTCAATTTTCTCGGCACGGACACGCTGGCCGCCATTCAACTTCTTAATCAATTTTATTCAGCAGATCTTACTACCAAAGACCCACTCAACTGCGCCGGTTATGCCATCCCTGCCTCCGAGCACTCTACGATTACTGCATGGGGCGAGGCCAACGAGGAGCAAGCCTACGCCAACATCCTTGAGAATTGTCCGGAAGGCGTCGTCGCTTGTGTCAGCGATTCGTATGACATTTACAACGCTGTGCGCAATCTCTGGGGCGGCGCGCTTCGCGACAAGATTCTGCAGCGCAAAGGAACTCTGGTCATTCGGCCGGATTCCGGTGATACAGTAACCGTTCTCGAAGAGCTCTTCAAGATCGTAGCGGAAGTTTTCGGTTACGAAGTGAATAAGAAAGGCTGGAAGACGACGGTTCCCAATGTGCGCTTTATTCAGGGCGATGGCGTAAATTTCTACACTATCCAAAACATCACCGGGCAGCTCACGCGCAAAGGCTGGTCGCAGGATATTTGGAGTTACGGCATGGGTGGCGCGCTGCTCCAACAGGTGAATCGGGACACGCTGAAATTTGCTCTGAAATGTTCCGCCATCGACCGCGGCGGCAAATGGCACAACGTCTACAAAAATCCCAAAACCGATCCATCCAAAGCGAGCAAAGGCGGCCGCTTCAATCTTATTCACATAGGCAAGGAGTTCGCCACCGTTGAGGTCGACAACGACGCTCCCAATCCCGATAACTCCCGGCTCGGTGTCAACGCGCTTGAAACCATTCTCGAAGACGGCAAGATCCTGCGCGACATGACCCTGCAGGAAGTCCGCGACATCGCGGTCAAACACGATACTTTCGCCGAGTCTATATAGCTTTCATCTCTCGCGCGGGCTTGGTCGCCCATGCCGGCGTTTTTGTAGTGCGGGTCTTTAGACCCGTGCCTTTTCCTGGTGGTGTAGGCAATTTCCGCCCGTCGACCTCGCGTCATTTCTTCACGAACAAAACGCAATAATCCGTGGTTGGCCAATCATTCACAATTTTTTCGAGCTGGAACCCTGCCGCGGTCAACTCATCTATCAGGATTTTCTGCTGGATTCCATGGTCTTCGCGGTCTTTCGGGACGCCCTTCACTTTGCCGTACTCTGGATGAGGGGGAAAATCGATGATCGCGAGCTTTCCTCCCGCTTTTAGCGAGCGAAGCAGGCTCGCGTCGAACTCCACGGGTTTCGTCAAATGGTGATAGACCCGGCGTAGAAAAATCGCGTCGCAGCAAGAAGCGGGCAAATTCGTTTCCGCCTCGCCGCTTTCCACTACAGTCACACTTTGCAGATCACGTTTTTTGACCTCAGCTCTCAGCACCTTGAGTTTTTCGGCGTCGATCTCCGTCGCAAATACCTTTCCGGTTGCGCCGACATGTTCCACCGCAGCGAATGCGAAACTTCCATCTCCCGCGCCGATGTCGGCGACGACAACCCCGGGTTCCCAGTCCATGAGCGCGGCGAGCTTGGGAATTTCATCCGCGGCGGATGCCTTCGTACGCATCGCTAAGGCAAAGGTTGCCATTGCCACGCAGCTCAACGCAAATAGCAACCATTGCCTTCTACTGATTTCACGCTTCATGGATAATTCACTCTTTTCGCTGCGTGCGTGCCGCGGCTCGACGAAGCGAAGTTCAGTCCTTGCCAATGTCTTCGTGCCACAGGGCCGGATTCTCGGCGATGAATTTGCCGAGAATCCGCACACATTCGTTAGACGCAAGATCAATCACTTTGATTCCGTTTTCCTGCAGCCAATCGATGCCGCCGCGAAAATTCACGGACTCGCCCACGACAACGGTTCCGATACCAAATTGGCGGATCAGTCCGCTGCAATACCAACAGGGGGCCAGCGTGGTCACCATGATTTTGTCGCGATAGCTTTTGTGGCGTCCTGCCTTGCGAAACGCGTCCGTCTCGCCATGAGCGGAAGGGTCGCCGTCTTGCACTCTGCGGTTGTGTCCGCTGCTCAAGAGTTTCCCAGTGTTATCGAACAAAGCTGCGCCGATCGGAATTCCGCCCTCTGCGAGCCCGCGCCGCGCTTCGTCTATCGCCGTTTCGAGCATCGCCACATAGTTTGTCCGGTCCATCTACGCAACCTCGCTGCGTTGGCTCCGCTCTAAGCGCGGCGCTATCGCGTAATAGAGCTGCATGAGGACAATGAAGCCGATACTCCAATAGGGGTGGAATACACAGAACAGCGCGCCAAATGCGTAAAACGATTGAGCAGTCCAGATGCGGCGGCAAATCGCGTCGACAACTTTCGGCGGCGTGTCGCGCTTCACCAACCCTGCGCGTGTCGCACGTCCCCAGCTGAGGTAGAGGATGGCACCGAGAAGGAAAATGTTGGCCCAGTAGGCGAGCAGTGCGGTGCGATAGTCGATGAACTCGATCAAGAGTCTCGTGGAAAACGGCATGATCGTGACTACGAAAAGAAACGCGAGGTGAATCCAGGTGAGGTGGCGTTCTGAACGCTCGAGGTGATTGAGCTGCGTTTGCTGACCGACCCAAAAAATGCCAAGGGTTAGGAAACTCATCAAATAAACAAGAAGTTGCGGCGCAAGGAGGGCAATCGCGCTGCGCAAATCGCTTTCGCTATGAATGAGCTCTTTGGCGGGGACATGCAGCTCCAAAAGGAGCAACGTCATCGCCACACCGAAGATTCCATCGCTCAAAGCAGCCAGCCGCTCCACGCTCTGACCGGCAACCTGATTGTAGGAGGTGTCCATCGCCGCACTACTTTAAAGACGCTTCGACTTTTTTGCCATACTCGCGCGCTTTCGCGAGAATCTCCGGCTCGTTAAGCGTCAGGAGTTTTTTGTCGCGCATGACGAGGTGGCCACCGATCACGACGGTTTCGACATCGCTGCCTTTTAACGCATAGGCGAGCTGCGCATAGATGTTGTACATGGGAACGGCGTTTGGTTCGTCCAACGGAATCAAAATAATGTCTGCCTTTTTCCCTACCTCGAGCGAGCCGATTTCCTTTTCCATGTGCAACGCTTTCGCGCCCTCGATAGTGGCCATCTCCACTACGGATTTTGCGCCAAGAGCACGTGGATCCATCTTGGTGATTTTTTGCAGCTTGGCAGCAAGGTCCATCTCTTCCATTAGGTCGAGATCGTTATTGCTGCCTGCGGGGCCGTCGGTTCCGAGGCCAACGGCGATGCCCGCGGCACGTTCTTCGATGACGGGGGCGACACCGCTGGCAAGCATCATGTTGCTCGAAGGATTGTGGACGCACCCCACTTGGTGTTCGGCAAGGATTTTGCGGTCTTTTTCGTCGACGAAAATGCAATGCGCGGCAAGCACATCTGGGCCAAGGACGCCGAGCTTTTCGAGGTACTGCACGGGGGTTAAGCCATTTTGTTTTAGGCTGTCGTCCAGCTCTTTTTTCATTTCGGCGACGTGGATGAGAATCGGCGCGTGATATTTGCGCGCGAGGGTAGCGGAGTCTTGAAGAGTTTTTGCGGAGCACGTGTAAATCGAATGTGGAGCGGCGGCAGCGTGAATCAGAGGATCGCCCTGCCAACGCTTCAGAAATTTCTCGGTGTATTCGAGCATCGCCGCATTGGTTTTGTTGTCAGGTGCGGGAAAATCGATGAAAGTTTCGCCGAGGACACCGCGCATTCCGGCAGCCTTGGTCTCTTCGGCGACTGCGTCTTCGAAATAATACATGTCCGCGAAAGTGGTGATACCTGAGCGGATTTGCTCGGCGGCGGCGAGGCGCGTGCCCCAACGCACGAAATCCTCGGTCACGTTTTTCGCTTCTGCTGGAAAAATATATTTGCGCAGCCAGTCATCGAGCGTGACGTCATCGTGCAGCCCACGAAGAAGCGTCATAGGAACATGAGTGTGGCCATTGATGAAGCCGGGCAGAATCAGAGCGCCTTTTGCGTCGATGGTTTGTTTCGTGAAGATCGGACCATTCGGCATACGTGGAAGACCCTCGCCGACGGCAACAATAGTGTCACCTTTGACGATCACGTAGCCGTTCTCGATGATGTGGCGGTCCGCGTCCATCGTGACCACCGTGCCGCCTGTGATCAAGAGATCGACAAAATTGGCTGGCTTGGGCTGCGCTTGTTCCTGCGCGGAAATTTTCAGCGCAGCGAAGCAAACGATCGCCACAAAGACAGACACGATAGCCTTTTTCTTTTTTGTAATTCGATGTGGATTCATTTTTCCCCGACGGTTACAAATTCGATGAATCAAATGGTTTCGGAAAAAGCTCGCGCATCTGGATTGTTTCGGTTATGCCCTTTAAATTTGCCAGAATCACGGGTACATCGCCGCAGAATTCCCAAATCAACTGGCGGCAAGCGCCGCAAGGAGGCGTAAGAGTGTCGGTATCCGTGACGACGGCGATGGCGTCAAAGTTGCGCTCGCCTTCGCTCATGGCTTTAAAGATCGCGACGCGCTCGGCGCAGACAGTTAGGCCGTAGGTGGCGTTTTCCACGTTGCAACCGCCGAAGACTCTGCCGGAGGTTGCGCGCAATGCCGCGCCAACGCGAAAATTCGAGAACGGCGCATGCGCATTTTCGCGCGCCTGCTGCGCGGCTTCGACGAGAGCTTCATGTTCGGTCATGCGTTCGTTCTTCAAAAGTTCCACTTTTTCTTATGTGGCAATCGAGGTTGAAGTGACAGGTTTGTTTTAACACAGAGCTCACAGAGAGCACAGAGAAGAGACGGAGTCCTCATCAGAGTTCGGCGGCAATGCGCGGAATCACGATTTTCAACAAAGCGATGAACTGTCCTTTGACGCGTTCCGCGGTTTCGAGAACTTCCTTGTGGTCGAGCGGCTGATCGAGAATGCCCGCCGCGGCGTTTGTCACGCAGGAGATTCCGAGCACTCGGATGCCGGAGTGGCGGGCGGCGATCACTTCCGGAACCGTGGACATGCCGACAAGATCGGCGCCGATGGTGCGCAGATATCGTATCTCAGCGGGAGTTTCGTAGCTTGGACCTGGCAACGCCGCGTAGACGCCTTCGTAGAGACCGATGCGATTGCGGTTCCCTTCACCGATGGTCATTTCTCGGAATCTTCGATCATAGGCAACCGTCATGTCCGGAAAACGCGGGCCAAAGTTTTCGTCGTTGGGCCCGGTGAGCGGGCTCACACCCTGGAGGTTGATGTGATCCCTAATCACAACCAGTTGCCCTTGCACGAATTCTCGTTTGATGCCGCCGGCAGCGTTGGTAAGAATTACGGCTTTGATGCCCATGCGCGCAAAGACACGGATGGGGAAGACGACATCTTTAGCGGAATAGCCTTCGTATAAGTGGACGCGACCTTGCATCCCTGCGACTGGTATATCGCCGACTTTGCCGATGACGAGTTGTCCAGCGTGGCCGATGGCGGTGGACCGGGGGAAGTGCGGGATTTCGGTATAAGGGATTTGAATCTGGCTTTCGAATTCGCCGGCAAAAGCGCCCAAGCCAGAACCTAAGACCAGAGCGATTTTGGGTCGGAGATCGGTTTTGGAGAAGATAAAATTCGACGCAACTTCGGCGCGGTCGAATTCGGAGTCAAATTTTGTTTTTGGTTGAGCTTTTTTCTGTCGAGGCATTTGATGATTAGGATTTTACATGGAGTTGCAAGGAAGGAATAGCGGCATGGGCGAGAAAGTAGGAAGAAAAGAATGAAAGGGGATAACGCAGAGGCGCAGAGTTAACAGAGATTCGCGGAGAGTTCGAAGCGAAACAGATACGGTGAGACCAGGGAAAAGCGCGTGGAGCTGAGGAGCACAGCCAGGATTGGCTGTGCCGCCTCATGAAAGGATGCCGACGATGGAGGCGGACATTAAGTTGGCCATAGTGCCGGCGAGCATGGCGCGGAGGCCGAGGCGGGCGAGGTCGCCGCGCCGCGTGGGAGCTAGGGCACCGATACCGCCGATCTGGATGCCGATGGAGCTGAGGTTGGCGAACCCGCAGAGCGCAAAGGTGGAGATGGTGAAGGTGCGCGGGTCGAGAGCGCCTTTCATGGTGCCGAGTTGGCTGAATGCCACGAATTCGTTCGTGACCATGCGCAGGCCGAGAAGGTCGCCGATCTTTGTGGCGTCGTGCCAGGGAATCCCGATGAGCCAGGCGATGGGAGCAAAAAACCAACCGAGGACTTCTTGTAAGTTGTAGGGGAACCAGCTGATGTGAATGTGTACCCATCCCATCATGGCGTTGAGCAGAGCTAGGAGGGCCAAAAAAACGATAAGCATGGCGCCGACATTGAGGGCAAGATGAAGACCGTCAACGGTGCCTCGGGCGATGGCGCCGAGAACATTGGATTCTTTTTCCATGGCTGGCATTTCGACACGGCCGGCCGTAAGCGGCTGCTCGGTTTCCGGAACGAGCATTTTAGCCACGAGCAATGTGCCGGGCGCGGTCATGATAACAGCGGTGAGAAGATTTGTAGGGTCTGCGCCACCGATATGGATGTAGGCGGCCATCATGCCGCCGGAGATATGAGCCATGCCGCTGGTCATCACAGTCATGAGTTCGGAAATGGTGAGAACCGCAAGAAAGGGGCGGATCGTGAGAGGCGCTTCGGTCTGGCCCATGAAAATGCTGGCGGCGACATTGAGAGACTCGGCGCCACTGGCGCCCATGATTTTAGTCATAAGCCATGCAGCAACGCGGATGACAATCTGCATGACGCCGATGTGGTAGAGAACGGCGAAAAAAGCGGCAATGAAAATGATGGTAGGAAGGACTTGAAACGCGAAAATGAGACCGAGGTTGGAATCGGATTTGCCGAGTTCGCCAAAGACGAAGGTAGAGCCGACGTAGGAAAAATCGAGAAGATGCTTGGCGCCATTGCCGAGAGTTTGAAAAATAATCCGGCCGGCCGGCACCTTCAAGACGAATACACCAAGAACGATTTGCAAGCCGAGGCCCCAAAGAACCGTTTTGAGCTTGATGGCTTTGCGGTCGGTGGAGAAGAGATACGCGAGGCCTAACATTGTCAGCAGGCCCAGTACCCCGGTGTAACGTCCCATGCGTGGACCTCTTTCTGCCGATCAAGTTTGGGTCGAACCAGCTGCGACAAAATCGCCGATCCCGGCGCTATACCCCGAGAACGCGATGAATAAGCTTCGGTCTCTCGGGAGGCGCAACTTCGCCAATTTGATAGCTTTCGGCGATGAGGCTTTGTGCTTCGGCCAACTTTGCGCCGCTATTGTAATGAATTGTGGCCAAAGGCTCGCCTTTTTCTACGCGGTCGCCGATGCGTTTGTGGAATTCAAGGCCGACGGCGTGATCGATGGTATCTTCCTTTTTCTCGCGGCCACCGCCAAGAGTGGCCAAGGCAGTGCCAAGTTGTTCGCAATTTATTGCGGTGATGAATCCCCCGGACTGGCTGGGGACGTCCGTATGAGAACGGGCTTGCGGAAGAAGCCGCGGGTCGTCGACGACACGCTCGTCGCCGCCCTGAAGGCGAATACCCTGCTTGAATTTTTCTCTAGCCTGCCCGGTGGAGATCATGGTCTTGGCAAGAAAGCGGCCCTCTTCGAGGGATTTGGTACGTTCGCCAAGAAAAAACATCCAGGCGGAAAGTTCGACGCTCAATTCAATAAGATCGGCAGGGCCGCCGCCGCTGAGAACATCGATGCACTCGGCGATTTCGTTGGAGTGGCCAGCCATGCGGCCAAGCGGCTGGTTCATATCGGTGATGAACGCTACAACCTTCTTGCCCATGCGCTGGCCAGTCTCGACCATGAGTTCGGCGAGGCGGACGGCATCTTCTTCGCGCTTCATGAAGGCGCCGGAACCGGTTTTGACGTCTAGGACAAGAGCATCGATGCCTTCCGCCAGCTTTTTGCTCATGATGGAGGCGCAGATAAGGCCGATATTTTCCACTGTAGAAGTAGCATCGCGGAGGGCGTAAATTTTCTTGTCGGCAGGAGCGATTTCTGCCGTTTGGCCGATGAGGCCCATGCCGCATTCGCGGAGAACGCTGATGAATTCTTCGAAAGAGAGGTTTACGTTGAAGCCGGGAATGGATTCGAGTTTGTCGAGCGTGCCTCCGGTGTGGCCGAGGCCACGTCCGCTAATCATCGGAACCGTGAGGCCGCCAGCGGCGACAATCGGCGCGAGGATAAGAGAAGTCTTATCGCCGACGCCACCGGTGGAATGCTTGTCGACTTTTTTCCCGGGGATCCGGTCCAGATTGACGACTTGCCCAGAAAAGAGCATGGCTTCGGTAAGCGCGGCGGTCTCGGCACGATTGAGTCCGCGAATCCACGTAGCCATGAGCCATGCGGCCATTTGATAGTCGGGAATATCACCGCGCGTGTAGCCGGAGATCAGGAAGTCGATCTCCTCGCGGGAGTGTTCAACAGAATCGCGTTTTTTGCGGATGAGGTCGACGGCGCGCATGCGTGATCGTGAACTGCCGCGCGAGCGTAACATTGGCGCAATTTGCCGTCAACGGAGTGGGAAACTTCGCTTTCCAGCTATGTAAAGGCGCGCGCTGCACTAGGTCGCAGCGCGCGTCGGCCATTTTTTGAAAACAGGGGCTTCCGGTTACGGCGCCAGCGAGTAGTTCACAGTGATGGTGGTGTCCACTTCGATCGGTTCGCCGTTGAGCAACGTGGGAGTGTAGCGCCACTGGCTGACGGCCTCGACAGCTGAGCGGGCGAGATCCGGATCGATCTGGCTGTTCATGACTCGCAAGGAGAGCGGCTTGCCGTCCGTGCTGATGACGGCGTGAAGAATAACGGTGCCACTTATCCCCGCAGACTTGGCGGAATCTGGATAGACCGGCTGGACCTTTGTGATGCGGTGGGAAGCTTCAAGGTCGCCCCCGAGTCGAAGCCGCGAAGGCTTGCCGGCAGAGCCCACAGGCAGCGACTGTCTGGTGCCGGCGGGAACGACCTGGACTTCCTCCATGATTGTGCCGATTTCCAGGGAAATGTTTTGAGAGAAATCGCTGCCAGAAGTGAGACTGACCTGCGGAAGCCGATAGACCTGGAATCCGGGCTTCATCGCCTTGAGTTCGTACTCGCCGGAGGGCAAAGACTTGAAACTGAAGTTGCCCTCGCGGTCGGTGGTAGTCATGTCTATGGTCTTGGCTTCCTGGTTGGTCATGATGATGGTGGCGTTGGCAACTCCGGCTCCGCTTGGGTCATGGATGGTGCCCACGACCTTGCCAGAAAGATTTTGCGCAGTCAGGTGAAGAGTGGCGAGCGGAAACAGGAGGCACAGCGCAAAAAACGGAATAAGCAGCTTGGTTCTAAACGACAAACGGCTTCGATTGACAGACGGATTCAGCATGGCGGCAAATCTCCTTTCAAGATTTGAGGGCCGCGCAATGGCCAGAGCAGCGGACCAGGCGCGGTCGGAGTTTTCGAGTGTCCTTGCGAGATCGAGTAGCTGACTAGCGTAGCTGGAAGGCGCGATTCCGGAGAGCAGGACGGCATCATCGGAGGCGCGTTCGCTCTCCTGTCGCAGCCGCGCCGCAGCCAACCAGATGAGGGGATGAAACCAATAGATGGCCCGCGCGAACTCGGCGCAAATCTGCAAGGACCAGTCGTGGCGACTGACATGCGCGAGTTCGTGGGAAAGCACGACTCGGCGGCGGTCTTCGGGCCACTCCGGGGCACTAGAGGGAAGGACAACGACTGGGCGGAAGATTCCCCATGTGAGGGGCATTGCGATCGTGCTGTTGCATTGCAGAAGATGGACTGGTCGAGAGATTTTGTGGAACTTGGAAAGCTCCAAGACGGTGCTCATCCAATCGTCGTTAAAGAGGGGTTTCGCATGCTTGGAGAGCCACGCGAGGCGAGCTAATCCCACCAAGAGCCTGAGCAGGAAAAACAAGAAGCCGACCGCCCAAACCAGAAGCGTCGCCCCGGCAAGTCTGTTGAAGAATTGAGGGGTTGCCGTGACATTGACAATGCTGGAAGGAATTGTGTGCGAGATGGAACTTCCAGCACTCGCGTGCGCGGGACTCCAGAAAGTAGCGGCCCTGCCCAGCGTCGCGGAATGCCACGCTGGAAGCAGCATCGCGAAGAAAGGAAGAGCGAGCGAGGCAAGGATTGCGGCAGTCCAGACGTGATGGCGTAACGCGGCAGAACGCTGTCGTAATGCGACAACGATGAGCCACGCACCGGCGACGAAGATTGTGGCCTTGGCACCACACACCACGAGAAATGCGAGCACCTGTTCATAATCGGCGAGCGCACTCGTCATCATATTGGTTAGCTCTCCTTTCGGCCTTTCGCAATGAGGCGGGCGAGACGATCGAGTTCTTCCGGGGAAATACGGGCGACTTCGCCGCCGAGGAGCGCAGCCACGACCTTTTCAGTCGAACCATCAAAAAACGTTTCGACGAGATGGCGAAGAGCGGAACGGCGAGCAACATCTCGCGGCACCGCCGGAGCGTAGACATAGCGCAGGCCGTGCTCTTCGTGGCGGACGTGGCCTTTTTCTTCGAGGACGCGGAGCTGGGCGCGCACGGTCGAATAGCTGGGCTTCCCGGCGATCTCGGCAAGGACCTGGCCGACGGATGCGCGTTCGAGTTTATAGAGGATGTCCATAATCTGGCGTTCGCGACGGGAGAGAGCGTTTGGCTTGGGTGTTCGCGTCATGTGCTATTTTTCCAGCAGCTATGCTAGAAAACTAGCAGCGCTATATTTCCGTGTCAAGAGTTTTTTGCATAGCGATATTTCCCACTTCTTGAGAGACGAAAAAACGAGACACCAGCTTACGAATCAGTTGGTAACTCGAGTGGCTCGCGATGCGTAGTAACATCGAGGGACGATGATGATGACAGGCGACGGTTTGGCCGTACGCGCTGAGCGTGTTTCGCGGCACTACGAGATGGGATCCGCTGTAATTCGAGCCGTAGATGATGTGACGCTCCAGATCCAAGCTGGAGAATTCGTCGCATTACTGGGAAGCTCGGGGTCGGGAAAATCCACGTTGCTGAATTTGATGGCGGGGCTCGACCGCCCCACAGGCGGCGCGATTTTCGCAAATGGCCGGAACCTTTCGGAGCTGAGTTCACTCGAATTGGCGCGGTATCGCAGCCGAACCGTTGGGATGGTCTTTCAATCCTTTAATTTGCTGCCGCGTATGACGCTGGAAGAAAACGTGGAATTGCCGCTTCGTTTGGCTGAGGTGGATCGGGTCGAGCGCGGCGCGCGGGTGCAAGAAGCGCTGGAGCGCGTGCACTTAGAGAAGCGGCTGACACACCGGCCGAGTGAATTGTCCGGCGGAGAACAGCAGCGGGCGGCATTGGCGCGGGCTCTCGTGAATCGGCCGACGCTTCTATTTGCGGATGAGCCAACAGGAAACTTGGACAGCGCTACCGGCGAATCCATCATGCTTCTGCTGAAAGAAATTCAGCAAAACCTGGGGATGACGATCGTGATGGTGACGCATGAACGCCCACTCGCGGAACGGTTTGCGGACCGCATTGCTGCGCTTGCGGACGGTAAATTGCTGACCGACGGGGTGAAATCATGAAGGCGGGAGACCTCGGCGAACTCGCGCTGCGCAATTTGCGCGAGGCAGTGCTTCGGAGTTCGCTAACGACCCTTGGAGTCGCAGTAGGAGTCGCCTCTCTGGTGGCATGGCTTTCGCTAGGCATCGGACTACAAGCACTGGCAACAAAGCGGCTTTCGAATTCGGGATTGTTCGACACGGTAATCGTGACGCAGCGAAGAAATGCGCAATCGATGCGCCGCCCGCCAGCTGAAAGCTCCCCGGCTAAAAACGCGCGGCAGCTCGACGATGATGCGAAAAACGAATTGGAACGCCTGCCGAATGTCGTTGAAGTTTATTCGCAAGTCCGCTTTCCAACCGAGGTTCGCTACGATGGAACTCCTTACTCGACGATTGTGGCGGGGATACCGGCGTCGGCACGGGGAAATGGATCGTTCGATGGAATCCAGGGCAACTTTTTTTCTGGCCCGAATGCGGACGAAGCGATTTTGCAGATTGAGTTTGCAAGGGATTTATCGACGCAACCCACCAACCTGATCGGCAAGGATCTGGTCGTGCGCTACGCGGAGAGGGAGGCCTTGCCTCCGCAAGCTGATAGCTCGCCAGCGGGCAGACATGCTGATGCGGACTCAGGGGGATTCTCGATTGTGCCGCGCGAGAAGAGACTGCGCATCGTAGGAATCATAGAAACAGAACCAGCAGCGGGATTTGGAGGATTCGGAAGCGGAAGATTGCTGATGCCGCTGGAGGTGGCATCTTCGCTTCGCGCGGCGCAAGTGAATGATCTGCGCGACGCGGTCCGAGCCACGAATGGGAAGCCCGTATACCCCAGCCTGACGGTGCGTGCGAAAAGCGCGTCGCTGGTCCAAGGGATTGAGACGGCTATCAAGAATATGGGATTCGGAACATTTTCTCTGCAGGATGCGTCGAAGAGCTTGGAGGTGTTCTTCAGAATTTTCGACATGTTGCTCTTCATTTTCGGCAGCTTGGCGCTCGCGGTGGCAACACTGGGAATTATCAACACGTTAGTGATGGCAATTCTGGAGCGGCGTCGCGAAATTGGAATTTTAAAAGCGCTGGGCGCTGCGGATCGCGACGTAAAGAACCTCTTTTTTGTGGAAGCCAGCGTCATGGGCTTCTTTGGGGGCGTTCTTGGCGTGGGATTTGGCTGGCTCGTGGGCCGAGCTGTGACGTTCGGAATAAACGTGTATTTGAGGCGACAAAGTTTGCCCCCGACGGATGTTTTTTCTGTGCCGTGGTGGCTGGTGCTGATGGCCATCGTGCTTGCGGTTCTAGTGAGTCTTGCCGCGGGACTTTATCCAGCTTCGCGAGCGGCCAAGCTGAACCCAGTCGAGGCCCTGCGGTATGAATAAATTCCGGTGCGCTGGCTTGGCAGCGCTGCTGATCGGTTGCCTATGCTGCGTTTTATTGGCGCCGGGTTCGCGAGCTACTGGACGAGCTGAATGCGTTTCCCTGCCAAGCAAAATTCTCAATCGTGCGGTTTCCTACTGCGTGCTGCTGCCACCCAGCTATGACACGGAGAAGACGCGCCGCTATCCCATCCTCTATTTACTTCACGGCCTGGGCGATAACGAGCAGATGCTTGTGCATTCGGGCGGAATGAATCTCGTCCAGGACTTGTGGGAGCAGCATGAGTTGGGTGAGTTTTTGATAGTGACGCCACGAGGTGGCACAAGTTTCTTCATCAATTCGAGCGATGGAAAGCGGCGCTACGAGGATTTTTTCATGCAGGAATTCGTGCCCGGCGTCGAGAAGAGGTATCGCACGCAAACAAGCCGCAGCACGCGCGGGATTGCAGGGATCTCGATGGGCGGATACGGCGCTCTGCACATTGCGTTCCGGCATCCGCAGCTTTTCGCAGCTGTGGGAGCGCATAGTGCCGCGCTGATCGAGAACATGCAGAGCATCAGTGCGCACAATTCCGGGCAGCTAAGCCGTTTCGGATTTCTCAGTGACGCCTTTGGCTCGCCATTCGATGCCGCGTACTGGAATCAAAACGATCCTTTGACAATCGCGCGCACCGCGAATCTCGCCGGCCTGAAGATTTACTTTGATTGCGGCTCGGAAGATGAGTACGCCTTCGATTCGGGCGCGGCCGCCTTGGACAAACTGCTAACGTCACGCCATATCCCGCACGTGTTCCACTTGTATCCCGGCGGCCACGACTGGACCTATTTCGCGGAGCATTTGCCCGCCTTGCTAAAATTCGAATTTCAGGCGTTTGGATCAACGTCTGCCCGTCCGAACTATTGAAACTCGAGTCTGGGAAGCGAAGTGAAGCCAGAGACTGAATGAAGGTTTCCGTTGAGGATTGAACCCCAGGTTAGCCGAGGTGGGCCACGCATCGATTGGCGATTTCAGGTCGTTGTAACACCCGCCCAGCGGCTAGGGTGCGGCCACGGAGCCCAACCTGTTCCAGAGGGAGGCGTTCCCACACCAGCTGCATAAACGACAGATTCGCTCACCCCGTCGATGGCCAACTCTTTTTCCACCAAAGTCTGGTCGAAGGCCATGGTGCAGAATGGGGCGAGGCCCAGCGAGGTCGCAACCAGACAAAACGTTTGGCACACATGGCCGGCATCGATCATCACGGTGCGGTAAGCGGCGGGATCGCGATATTTCCACTGGGTGCGCGGGAAAACTGCCGTCATCAACATGAGCGCCGCAGCAGGCCGGTACCACCATTGATTATCAAGAAACTTCACGGTGTCCCTTGAACTCGAATTGCGCTTCAGAAGTTCTAGGCGGTGAATGTCGGGGGCATAGTGATATATGCCGCGGGGCAGACCTTTCACGTTGACCGCTAATACATAGACTTCAATGGGATGACGCGCACCAGCGGAGGGAGAAGTCTTTAGAGCGACGCGTCCGATTCCAGGGAAATTCACCCATCGCTGCACGCCCCAGGACAAGCCGAGGAGAGTCGCCAGATCCTCTAATCGAATCGCGCGCCTGGAGAATCGCCTCCACGTCCGCCTTGCAAGGAGAATCCGGGTGAATGCACTCTCCTTGCGGGGCGGAGGAAGCGCAATCTGGGGCGAGCGCGGGTAGTGCTTGAGGGGTTGCGGTGGCGGTGTTTTCTTTGCTCGCTTGAGGAACCGCCGACGCACAGTCGCCAGGTTCGATTCGTATTGAACATTTCGGGTTCCAAATTGAAGCATTCCCGCAGCGGGAAGCCAAGACGACCAATTCACTTGAATGCGTTCGTCAATGCGGGCCTCTGCTGAACCTTCCGGTACCAGGAAGTGACGTTCCTGTAACTGTTGGAGAGTAAGAGCGAGGCTGGTTCGCTCGTATTTGGCAAATCTGCGATAGAACTCCGAGGGTCTGCGCCAGCGGCTAAAAAAATCGAGCACGATAACGGTGAGGGGAGCCGCAGCTACGCGGTTCCCACTGAGATAGTTCTCGATCACGAGTTCATTTTTCTGCCAGTAGATTGCGACGGTGATGGCACGGCGCAGGCGTGTTTCTCGATTGTTCACAGAGTAGGCCAGCTTGGGTCGGGAAACAAACGCAACGCGCAGTTTATCCGATAATCCAGAAAGAGTGTTCCTTAGCCATGCTTTTCAAATCACGCAGCTGCGTTTCCATCCGCTCGAGCTGGCTCTCCATTTGTTTTAGCGCATCCTCAAACTTCTTCTTTTCAGCCTTAGTCATCGGCTTTGACGGCCCTGTTCTCTCTCTGACGGCAACTCTCTTGGGGCTGGCGGCCATACTATCCTCCATTCGGTTTTGAGGCTTCACAATTTCCGGAATGCATATCGATGGGGAGCCAACAAACGCCGTAGCTTTCGCGAAGCTAACGCACGCGCCTACTGATGTCAACTCATTTCCCGGTTGACCAGGAAGTTTCGATTGAACCAGCTAGAGAGGGAGTCCAATCCGTTGCAGCAGCTCATGAAAACGCGGGTCTTCTCGAAGTTTAATAAACATTGGCTCGGTTTTAACTTCTGGTAATTCAGAGGTCCGGCTCCGATAAGCTCGCTCGAGCCAAGCGAAGGTCTCGTCCTTCCTTCCTAGTCCAGAATCAACAATAGCAATGTAATACGCCGGAAGATATGCATCTCCCGAAGGGCTCTGCAGCTGGCTGAGAATTTCTGCCGCCTCCTTTCCTTTCCCGGATGCGCCAAAAGCATACCCTAGCGCGGAAACAGATTCGGTGTCACCCCCAGAAAGGCGAACGGCGGTCTGAAATTCAGCCACCGCCTCAGGCGCGCGACCCATCTGCAGGAAAGCATAGCCAACGCAATTGTGAGCGACGGCAAAGGTGGGGTCCATCTCAATAGCCTTCTGGCACTCTTGAATCGCTTCCTCATAGCGGCCCGACCGGAGATACCGCCCGCCTAGATTTGCTTGGATAATCAACGAGAGAGGGTCCAGTTCAAGAGCGCGCTTGGCCTCTTCAATGGCTTCCTCATGGCGGCCCACCACGGAAAGGTAGATGGAGTACCAATGTCTTGCGGTCGCGTAGTTTGGGTTCAGCTCAATAGTCCGCTTGTACTGCTGCTCGGCGCCGTTCCAATCCCATTGGTTCTGTAGTGCGCCCGCCAGCGCAGTGTGCGCTTCGGGAAGATTGTCGTCCAAAGCGACTGCTTTGAGCGCGGCCGTTTTCTGCTTGTCCTTTGCGATTTCCGAAGACAGACCCAATTCAGGTGCAAACGCATACGTATACGATAGCCCGGCATAGGCAAGAGCATAATTCGGATCTTTGTTAATCGCCTGCTGGAAGTACTGAAGGGCTTTGTTTAGACCGTCGGGAGTGCGCTTATTCCAATAATACAAGCCCTTCAGATATGCCTCATGGGCCGCGGGATCGACCGAGTGAGCTTTTTGGTGGCCCTCCGCGGGCTTGAGGGTCACTGCGATGGAGCCCGCGATCGCTTCCGCAACTTCGTGCTGCAACCCGAGGACGTCACTCAAATCACGGTCGTAGCTGCGCGCCCATATCTCTTGGTCGGTGCGGGCCTGAACGAGTCTGGCGGTGATTTTTACACGGTCTCCTACGCGTTGGACCGACCCTTCCACGACAGCATCCACATTCAAAGACTTGGCAATTTCCGGCAAGGATTTGTCCGTATTCTTGTACCGCATGGCAGAAGTTCGCGAAATGACTCTAACGGCATTGAGGTTTGCGAGTTCGGTGATCAATTCATCCGTCATTCCATCCGCGAAATATTCTTGTTCGGGGTCGCGAGAGCGGTTTTCTAAAGGTAGAACTGCCAGGGACTGAACCTGTCCCGGCCGGGTACGGACCATCAAACGGTCGCGCCAGCCGCCAACATTCAAGACTGTCATCAGGGCCGCAAGTGCGAGTAGCCCAGCCAGGGCATAGGCGGCTAGTCTCCCAGTTCTCTTCCAAGTGGCAGATGAAGGCAACAATGGTGTGGTATGCGCGGTTGAGGTTGTGCCCAATCGCCGCAAATCTACTAGAAGTTCCTTAGCCGATTGGAAACGCCGCGCAGGATCCTTGTCGAGGCATTTGAGGATGATTCGTTCCAGCTCCGGCAAAATGCGGGAATTGAGCGCCCGCGGGGGAACAGGCGGGTGGTGAAGAATGGCATTGATAACACGCGACGGCAACTCTTCCGGAAAAGCACGACGATCGGTGGCCATTTCATAGAGCACCGCGCCAATGGTGTAGATATCGGCGCGGGCGTCCACGGACTCGCCCTGAAGTTGTTCCGGCGGCATATAAGGTAGCGTGCCGGCTCCCGCTTGCGTATCCGTCAAGGTATCCGACGCTGTCAGTTCGTTAACCTTGGGAAGAAGCTTCGCCAGGCCGAAATCCAATACTTTCGCCTGTCCTCGCTCCGTAATAGCGATATTCCGAGGTTTTAAATCGCGATGGACTATGCCGCGTTCGTGAGCTTGTTCCAGTGCGGCAACAATTTGCATCCCCAAGGCAACCACTTCTTTCTCCGGGAGGGCGCCATTGCCAAGCCGCTCTGCAAGCGTGCTCCCCGGAACATACTCCATCACGAGAAAGTCGATACCATCTTGTGTATCGAACTCGTAGATCGTTTCAATATTGGGGTGGCTTAATTTGGCAAGAGCGAGAGCTTCTTTGCGGAATAGTCGGCGAGAAGTGTTATCACTAAGCGTGCCCGAAGGAAGCACCTTAAGCGCCACATCACGTTCAAGTTGTTCATCATGAGCGCGATAGACGACCCCCATCCCTCCGGCGGCAACTTTTTCGAGGATGCGGTAGTGGCCTAGAGTTTGGCCTATCATAAGGCGGGACCAGCCTTGGCGCTCATCTTAGGGTGCGTGGTAAGGCAAGTCAACGCGCGACGCAATGGAATGTGCCGTCGAGCGTGTTGGATGCTTTGCAACTTCGAGAGTTGCCATTTTGTTCGACGCCTCGGGCCCAACGCAGTCCGGACTTTGGGAGCAGTGAAACGCACGCATAGGGCAGGCGTCTAACGAGGCAGCGAACAGGGAGACGGTATGGAAACCCTTTGGCAAGATTTGCGGCATGCGTTTCGAGCGCTTCGCAAGAGTCCTGGATTCACGGCAGTCGCAGTACTGACGCTTGGGCTGGGTATTGGTGCGAACACCGCGATTTTCAGCGTTGTCGAAAATGTATTGCTTCGCCAGCTTCCCTATCGAGATCCCACGGCTCTCGTTCAAGTTTGGAACACGTACTTGCCCGCCTTTCCTCAAACGCCTATATCTTCGGGGGACTTTCAGGACTTCCAACGCCAGGCGGGCAGCTTTTCCCAGATGGCCGCGTATGTGGACCCTCCCAGTGGATTCAATTTGACCGGCGATGGGCAACCCGAGCGCCTCGAGGCAACCCTCGCGACCTCCGGATTGTTTCCGCTTCTCGGTGTGCGACCGGTCGCGGGACGCACATTTACACGGGAAGAGGACAAGCCCGGAGGCCCACCCGTCGTCCTGATCAGCCACCGCTTGTGGCAAAACCATTTTGGGTCTGACCCATCGGTTGTGGGACGCACAATTATTTTGGACGGAAGAGGCTTCACATTGGTGGGCGTTCTACCGGCTGAATTTAACTTGGTGCCCACAACGGACCTCTGGATGTCAGTAAGCGAATATGGCGACGACCTTACAAGCCATCTGCATCACGACTTCAACATTCTCGCCCGAATGAAGCCTGGCATTGGCATTTCGCAGGCGCAAGCCGAGTTGGCCACCTTGAACCGCCAGGAAGAACAAGCCTTTCCCGACACGCACAAAAATTGGGGTGTGCTCGTAACGCCGATGGAAAATCCCTCGGCAGTAAAGATGCGCGTAGCGCTGCTGGTGCTCTTCGGAGCAGTGGGGCTTGTGCTTCTCGTGGCCTGCGCCAACATCGTGAATTTGCTTTTGGCGCGCAACGCCGTTCGTCAGAAAGAGATTGCGTTGCGGGTGGTATTGGGCGCGAGCCGCTCGCGACTCCTCGGACAACTTCTGACAGAGAGCATTTTGCTTTCTCTGCTCGGCGGTGCACTGGGAGTTTTTCTTGCCGCGGCAGGGCTACGTGTTCTCAGCACGTTCGTTCCGCCCGATCTTGCGAGCGTGAAAGAAACGGGGCTCAACGGGTGGGTGCTAGGCTTCACGCTCGCCGTAAGTTTCCTGGCCGGACTCATCTGCGGACTGATTCCAGCTCTGCTGACATTGAAACAAGACTTGCATGGCATTTTGAAAGAAGGGACACGAACAGCGGGGGCGGCAGGCGGGCAAAAAATCCGAAGCTTCTTGGTCGTTTCCGAGATTGCCTTGGCGCTCATTCCACTTATCGGCGCAGGATTGCTCATTCGGAGCCTTCATCGTCTGCTGGAAGTCGATCCGGGTTTTCAACGCGAACACATATTGGCAATGGAAATGGACCAACCGGAATTGCCGCTCAGCGAAGTCGTCAAATTGACGACCGAGCAGCAACTCGCGCTCGCTCGCAAGCAGTCGCTGCAATTCGATGAACTCGCTCAGCGCATTCAGGCCTTGCCAGGGACAAAAGCCGTCGGCGGGATCACGGTACTGCCGCTAGCCTCGGCGATGAGATCGGCGTCCAGATTCATGGTGGAAGGCCAACCTCTTCCGGCCAATGGGGCGCGCCCTATCGCGGAGACTCGCAGTGCAAGCCCCGGCTATTTTGCAGCCATGGGGATTCCTTTGCTTATGGGCCGGCCGCTGGATGCACACGATTACGCCAGCCAAACCATAGTGGTGAACGAAGCCATCGCGCAGAGATTTTTTCCCGGCGGTGATCCCATCGGAAAACGCCTCAATCTCTGCTCGCTCGATCCGAAGCCCTGCTGGCTGACGATTGTCGGCGTAGTCGGTAACGTACATCAATATGGGCTCGAAGCTGCGCCCACTCTCGATATCTATTACAGCGAAGGGTGGCCACGGTACATGGTGATTCGTACGGCGACTGACCCAGCTGCGCTCGCGCAGTCCGCAATCGGCGAGGTACACAGATTCGATCCGAATCTGCCGGTAACGCACGTGATGACGCTGGATCACTTGTTCGCTGATTCCGTCTCGCCTCGGGGTTTCTCCACCTTCCTTCTCGGAGTGTTCGCGGGCCTGGCGCTTCTGCTGGCCGCGATGGGAATCTACGGCGTGATGAGTTACGTCGTCAGCCTGCGCACAAACGAAATCGGCATCCGCGTGGCTCTCGGCGCGCAGCCGGGGGATATCTGGCGTCTTGTGATTGGCCGCGGAGCGCAGTTGGCGCTTGCTGGAGTTGCGTTTGGGCTGGTGGGTGCGTTTGCATTGACGAAGTTGATTTCAAGCCTGCTCTATGGCGTGAAACCTACCGACCCGTTAACTTTCGGCGGCGTGGCGCTACTTCTCGTGGGTGTTGCCCTCCTCGCGTGCTACGTCCCAGCTCGGCGAGCGATGCGCGTGGATCCGATGATCGCCTTGCGCTACGAATAGGTCATGGTTCTTCGAACCACAACGAACCATGAAAATAATCTCGAGAAGGAGGTATCTTGGAGCGACCGTCAAGTGGACGAAGGCCGATTCATTCTGGCGCGATTAGAGCCCGACTACGAATATGACTTGGACGTCGATGGGCACAACGAACTGTTGCCTCTGTCGTAAGGCAGAGAGCACGCTAAGGAATTTCGGTAATTTGCTGACGTCCTCCGCTAGGCGGCGGAAGGAGTTTGGCGATGCAAGTTGTACATGAAGTCTGTTGCGGTTTGGATGTTCACAAGAAGAGTGTAACGGCGTGTGTGCTGTGGGCTTCTGGCCGACGGCGAGAGACGCGGGCGTTCGGGACGTTTACGCGAGAACTCTTGGAGTTGGGCGATTGGCTGCGCGCCTGTGGAGTAACCCATGTAGCGATGGAGTCCACGGGAGTGTACTGGAAGCCGGTGTGGAACCTTCTGGAAGGGCAGTTTGAGGTGCTGTTGGTGAATGCGCAGCACATCAAAGCAGTGCCAGGGCGCAAGACGGATCAGAAAGACAGCGAATGGATCGCGGACCTGCTGCAACACGGGCTGTTGCGAGCCAGTTTTGTGCCGCCGACTCCGATCCGTGAACTACGCGATCTGACGCGGTATCGGGCGAGCCTGGCACAGGAGGTTAACCGCATCGCCAACCGGATCCAGAAGGTGTTGGAAGATGCCAATATCAAGCTGGCTTCGGTAGCCACGGACACGTTGGGAGCCTCGGGCCGGGCGATGCTGGAAGCGATCATCCAAGGCGAGCAGGACAGCCACCGCTTGGCGGAGATGTCGCGGGGGCTGCTGCGCAACAAGATTCCGGAGTTACAGCAGGCCTTGCAAGGACGCGTTACTCCACATCATCGATTTCTGCTGCGCGAGCTGCTGGACCATCTCTACTTTGTGCAGTCCAAGATGCAGCGGATCGAGCAGGAGGTCGCAGAGCGCCTAGGCCCTTTCCAGAGTGAGGTCGCGCGACTGTGCACGATTCCTGGAGTGGACCGTGTGACCGCCTGGGGGTTGCTAGCCGAGATCGGGATGAGCATGAAACAGTTCCCCGATGCGCAGCACCTGGCGAGTTGGGCGGGACTCTGTCCGGGCAGTCACGAGAGCGCCGGCAAGCGCAAGAGCGGAAAGATCCGCAAAGGGAGCCTGTGGTTGCGTCGCTGCCTATGCCAAGGGGCCTGGGCCGTCTCGACCAAGAAGAACAACTATTTGTCGGCTCTCTATCGCCGGCTCGCAGCGCGAAGAGGATCGAAACGCGCGACCATCGCGGTGGCCCACAAGCTCCTGGTCATTGCCTATTACATTCTGCGAGACGGAACCTGTTACAGCGACCTCGGCGCAGACTACTTCGATCGCCTGAACCCAGAAGGCCTGCGCAGGCGTTTAACCAAACGACTCGAAGGCCTGGGCTTCAAAGTGACCCTGGAGCCCTCAGCTCAAGTCGCCTAGAAGCGATTTTCTAAGGAATGATCACTGCTAGCCTGCAAAGCAAGCAATGAACCCAAGCCAACAAATTTGGCTGTCGTATACTTGCGCGGCTTTCTCCCAGGCTACGCGCTACAGCCGCCATTCGAAAGGATAATCAAAGAGCTTGCTGTGGATAAGGTGGCAGAGGACTCGTCTGCCCTGCCACAACCTTCCATCCGCTCCCGCCGTTTACATAAATGTGCATGACGCGCATCTGGCTGTTCACGCTCTGGCCTCGTACGACGGCCCGCGCGGACCACAAACATGTGACCACCGCCGTTTCCCGGAAAATGTGGATCCTGATATCCGAGGCGTTGAAAGCCTCGTACTTGACGACGTTCGACTGCACCGCGCTGATAAATCCCGCCCGGTTGACCGTCTCGCCCCGCGAAAGCGTCCCGGTGAAGTCATCGCTATAGACGCGCCTGAAAAACGTTCCGTCGCTCAACTGGATCGCGCGCGCTCCTTCCTTTTCCAGGTTCACGATTTCCTGCCGCTGCATTTCCGGATCGACCGGAGGCGCGTCGCAGCTTCTATAGCATTCGGTCACCGATTGGTTTTGTGGGCTCCAGGCCGGCGGGAGCGCCAGCCATATTGTGAGCAAAGCTGCCAACTTGTACATGCGGACAATCCTCCTCAGTAGGACCGCGGACCCACGCCACGGCCATCCTTATAAGGTATACCGATGCTGTATTACCAGAGAGAGAGTTCGCCGAAGATGTGATGTATTCGTGACGGCTTGCGCAAAACCGAGTTCGCGGCTGAACAATTATCGGCGAATGCCTTGCAGCCTCTGGCAGTCAAACTCTTTGATTCGAAGTATCCGTATTTTGCGTAATCGGGCTAAAAGCATGCGGGTGTACATTCACCAAATCCGGAAGGCCAAAACTGCCGTTCCCGGTCAAGGCGCAACTGATTCGGACAGACAGACTCTGCTCTTACCGCATCATTTAGGAATCATATGGAGTCGACCATGCTGCTGCGAAAGAAAAGCTTGTGGGTAATTGTCATCTTCGCCCTGCTGATTGTGTCCGGCGCCATGCTTGGGAATGCGGCCGCGCAAAAAGCATCCGTTCCGAAGCCGCAGAATAAGCTGGCGATGGGTGAGAACGAGGTCAAGCAATTGCTGCCCCTCATGGACACCGACACAAAGGGCATGATCTCCAAGCAGGAGTTCATGAAGTTTATGGAAGCAGAATTCGACAGATTGGACAAAAACAAGAAAGGCGAACTGAACGCCAAGGAACTAACTTTGACAGCAAGTCGATATGCCGGGAAGTAACAGCAGCATCCGTGCGGAAGCAATCCGAGTAATCGCCCTTCTGCAAGCATACAAGATATTCGGTCGCTGAAAAACTGCCTTGCACCTATGTTCGCTGGAGCGCATCCGTTGAGTGGTTGTATGACGCGCTCCGGCAACATCTTGCCGCCCTCGACTCTCCAAGCCGCTAGAATTTCACCAATATCGACAAATCGATAAAGGATTCATTCTTGCGCAGATCCGGGAACCAGATACTGCTGATTCCCCCGCCGCAAGCCGCTTCGGCAGGCCCCGGCGACCCTTGGCCGGAAGAGCTGCCATTGCTACATGTGAAGAATTGCGGAGAACCATTATTTCCGCCGGGGGGCGTGATCCCACCTGCTCCAGTCCAATAGGGAACGCTGGCATGACGATAGTCATACTCCCATCGGAATGTGATGTATTGCTTGGGCATATAGTCAAACGTGACCGACGAATCCCAAGCTTTGAAAGGGTCCCCGGGATTTCCGGTGAAATATGGCGAATTTGTTGCTGCGGAGATGGCGGTTTCTCCATTGATGGGGGGAATTAGAACGAGATAGCGTCCCGGATTGTTGATTTGCCCGCCGCCGACTGTTAACGCGAATAGATCGCTGTGGAACCAGAGGCGGTTGTAGAACATGTAGCCTATAAAGCTCTGCTTGGGCCCACCCTTCGTATCGCCGTGGCAACTCACTCCAGATCCATACTCACACCCCAGGTCTCCGGTCAGTGAGAAGGCCATCTTGTCCAAGGTTTTCTCAGGCTTGTCGTAGTATTTGACCTCGATGCTGTTGTCCGTGTGGATGCGACGACGGCCTTTAATGAAAAGATCATCTTCGCCCACACCGTAATTGTTAGAAATGATGTTCAACCATGGCTTTGGAGTCCATTTAATCTGCCCACCCACGCCCGGCGTGTGATTGGCAGAGGCGTAAGACTGCCAGCCATTAATGAACCATGGCTCAATCTTCAGGTGCTCGTTGGGAAATATCTGCACCCGCACGCCATTAAAGAACCAGGGAGTATTGGAAGAAACGAAAGAAGGCTGGTACGCCCAATTGTCGAAGTTGTAGTAACTGAACAGGCCGATGTAGGACATGAATATTCCCGCATCGACATTGATCCCGTGCAGCACATCGAAGTGATATCCGCCGTAGGCTTCCGAAACATAGCGGTAGGCATCGGCTAAATCCCATTGGCCGTGCCCTGGACTCGGGTCATTTCGTGGCGTCGTCTCAGAATACATACCGAACTGGGTCATCAGCCTGCCGCGAACGTTGTCATAGTGGAAATCGCCGCCGACCCCGAACTGCTCCAACTGAACCTCATACGACCGAAACAACTCGCTCGAACCGCCGATGGTGTGATCTGTCGGGTGGTTGAAGTCGGCAACGTAGTTCGTATCGACGCGAATTTCTGGAGTAAAAAATTTCGAGTCCCAAAAGATCTCTTTTGTGCGCGGGTTGCCGTTCAGCCAGGTCCAATCCGCATCCGAAAAAGGCTCGATGTAACCAGGCTTTCCGGTTGTCGCAACCGCTGCCACATTTGTTGGTGTAGTTTGATCTTGAGTGGGCGGAGCGGCGGATACTGCTCCTGGCACAATGGGGCCCGCATTCTTCACGGCATTGGTTGGCGCCGTTGAAACCGCGTTCAATGCGACGGTATTTGCCGCTGGCGCGCCGGCCGCCACCGCACTAGTTTCACCTGGCCCCACGGGAACTCCCGGTGATGCTTCTGCAGGCTTTTTTGCTTCAAGATCAGCCACACGTTTCTCGAGTTGTTCGACGCGATCCAGAAGCATCCGCTCGCGCTCAGTCAAGGGGGCAGGTGCATCCGGCTTACTTGCCGCGGCTTTTGCCGGCGGCGTGTTCTTGTCTTTGTCATCGTCGGCAAGCAAGAGCTCCGGATTTGTGCTGGCACAAAGCAGCGCCGCGAGTATCGCGAAGATAGACATTTTTTTTTGAATGAACGCACGCATATACCCCCCAATGGTCAGTGCAGAGCAACGGAAATGTCGGTGTCGGAAGTCGGCCGACTTCAGTGGGCACACAACGCTGTATCGTTGCCAAAAAAGGGTAGCGTGCAGGACATTAAAAATTCGTAAGAAGGCTAAAAGCTTTTCGTAAGCGGAATTTGCAGTTAAGGAAACGAGTTAACGTCGGAGGGGAGCGGAGGGATCGCGCTTGGAAATCTCGAGGGCTACTCCGCGTGTCTCCTCGTGTATCACGCCATTCGTGGCGAGCACGACGGGGCCTCCTAGTTGGTAAGGCTCCCCAGCAAAGTCGCTGACTTTGCCGCCTGCTTCCTCGATCAGCAAAACTCCTGCAGCCGTATCCCACGGTTTGAGCCCGAATTCCCAAAATCCGTCGAAACGCCCGGCAGCGACGCTCGCCAGATCCAGTGCTGCAGAACCATCGCGCCGAACGCCGTGCGAGCGCAAAGTAAAATCCCAGTAGTAGTGCATGTTGGGATTTGCGAGGCGCTTGTGAACTGGGAAGCCTGTACAGAGAAGACTAGTAGCCAGTGTATCCACGGTTGAAACAAAAATTCTCTTTCCGTTCAGCGTGGCGCCCCCACCGCGGAGAGCGGCAAACAGCTCCTCGTAAAACGGATTGTAAACTACGCCGGCGAGCAGCTCGCCGCGCTGGGCAAGCGCTATGGAAACCGCAAAACAAGGATACCCGTGGGCGAAATTGGTCGTCCCATCCAGCGGGTCCACGTGCCAGCGAAATTCCGAGGTGTTCTCGTGTCCGGTTCCCTCTTCCGCGGCGATGGAGTGCTCTGGAAAATATTTTGTAAGGCCCGCGACAATCGCTTCCTCGGAGCGCTTATCTGCTTGCGTAACCAGGTCGACGTCGCCCTTATAGCTGATTTGGATCGGCTGGTCGAACTCTTCGCGCAGGATTTTGCCAGCTTCCTGGGCGATTTCAATGGCGGCATCGAGGTAATCTTTGCTCATGAGGAAATGGCGCGCCGGAGCGCTTCGTCAGCTTGCGCAACGCGCAATGCGTTGTCCACTTTACCATCAGCCTGGAAGAAAAAGCTTCGTTCGCATACAGGAAACCTGGTACTGGATATTTCTTCCACATCGCTGCCGTTTTTGAGGGCATCCGCATCCCATCCGAGTTAAACTAAATCACCAGCCTGAATGTGAGGGAGCATCGTGTACAAAATGCGGAATCTGCTAACCACGGCGAGTTGGCTTGCACTGTCTTTACTCTTGATAGGCACAACACGCGTCTCTGCCCAAAGCAGCAAAGTCATGGGCGAAGTGCGCTTTGAAGGCGTTACGCAGATCGATCGAGATTCAGGCGTGTGGATCGACGGCGAATACGTTGGCTATGTGAAAGAACTCAAGGGAGACAAGAAAGTCCTGCTGCTGCCGGGCACGCACCAGATCGCGGTGCGCCAAGCCGGGTATACCGAATTCAAGCGAGAGATTGTTGTCGAGCCCGGGCAAGCTCAGGAGATTCAAGTCAAAATGCAGTTTCTCCCTGGCGCAAGGACTCCCGATATCACTTCTGAGCTGAAGGTTACGGTTCAACCAAAACGCGCGGCTGTCTTTCTTGACGGCAATTATGTTGGTCACGCCAGCGAGCTAGGCGGGTCATTTCATTCCCTGCTGGTCAGCCCGGGAAAGCACAAGATTAAAATCGAGTTGCCCGGTTATCGCACGTTTGAGACCGAGGTGAATGTCCTCGCGGGGCAAAAGTCTGAAGTGAAAACGGAACTTCTTAAAGGCAGCATCGAGCAAGCCGGCTCGGACATCAAGCAACCGCAGTAGTTTCGCCGGCCGTCGAACAACTCAATTGTTTTTAACTTGACAAACTCTTACTCCCAGCGTATAGTTCCAATTAGGTAATAATATGCCTCTTGCCCGGAAGCGCCAGTCTCCTGATTGGCGCTTTTTGCTTTTTGGCGATGTCAAATTCGCGAGAGCTCAAAGTCAGCTAACTCCTTCAGATGCAACGTTTATGAAAATCATGGGGTGGGCGCAACCGACAAAGTTCGTCGCATCCCGTGGCTCCGCGACACGCAGGAACGCCCGCAACCTCCTTGCTGTCAATCGTTTACGTCATAACTCGCGGACACCCGGGGTGGGGGGTAGCGAGCTCGCTCTCTGACTACGATTTTGGCATGAACTAGGGCTTACTGCGAACCGGTCAGATAAGTCTTGCGCGAACGGGCATGATAATCGCCGTTCAGGACTTTGACTTCGATTTTGCGATACGTATTGGCAGGCCCTCGTGGTGTAGGGTAGTAACCTAGCCGGTATTGTGTGCGTAACTCGCGGTCGATCAGATCGAAAATCACGTCGAGCTCCTGAGGCGTGTCCGGGAAAAACATATCACCACCGGTCGTCTCCGTGATCGTTGTGAGCGCGTGCTCGCCGGCGGTGTTTCGGCCGCTCTCATTTTTCATCGGCCGAATAACAATCGTGTAAAGCAGCGCGTCCGAGCGAACAGCTTCTTTTCGCGCGGCTTCAAAGTCGACGGTGCTGGTCGTTTCGCCCGCGTCCGTTACCAGAATAATGACTCTCCGGCGATCTTCGCCGCGTCGCTCCAACGCCTTCGCACCCAGGAGTACGGCGTCGTAAATCGAAGTCCCCGACCCGGGCGGAATCCTTCGCACAGCCGCCTGCAGGTTTGAAACATTGTCCGAAAATGCCACTATCTGCGTGACGTTTTCATCAAAAGCAAAAACAGATAAGCGGTCACCGGGCCGCAATATCTGACGGATGAAATGCGCTGCAGCCTCTTTCTCGAAGGTGATTTCCTTGTTTGCGCTCAAGCTCGCATCGATCATCAGCGCAAGATCGAGAGGCTGCTGCGTTTCGGATTCAAATACTTCGATCTTCTGAAGCACGCCTTCTTCATAGATTTGAAATGCCTCGACGGGCAAATCCGGCGCGGGCTTGCTGTGATCATCCAGGACGCTTGCCAAAATATTCACGAGTTCCACATTAACTTTGATCTTGCCGCGTTGCGGATTGGGGTCGTCAAGCGGTCTAAGTGGCTGCTCCGGCGATGGCACGATGCTGCCGGGCGGCGGGGGGGTAGGCGATGGCAGCGTTGGCGGTACTGGAGCCGGGGCGTCGGCGGAGGACGAATTGGCAGGCAGCTTGGGCTTCGGCTGTGCCCAAGGCGGCCGGTCAGGCTTGTCTTGAGCAATAGCGAGCCCGACCGCCGCAACAAAAATCGCGCCGAGAAAAACGCCGGCTGCACTACGCGTGCGAAAGGGTGCGGAGCTCATTGATTCACTAAGATGCAGGTTTCTCCGCCCGTGTTTCCATCGGAGCGGGAGGCATCTCGCCATCGGCCCAGACCGCCCCGTCCTCAAAATATTCCTTCTTCCATATCGGAACAGTGCGCTTGAGGGTGTCGATCGCGAACCGGCATGCGTCGAAAGCAGCTGGCCGGTGGGCGGAACTGACCGCGATGAACACGCTGGTTTCCCCAATTTCGAGCCGCCCCAGACGATGTGCAATTGCGACGAGGTGCACCTGGAATTTCTCGTGGATCTGCTCGGCGATTTTGCGAATTTTGGCCAGCGCCATGGATTCGTAAGCTTCGTAGTCGAGGTAGAGCGTACGCCGACCCTGAGAATGATTGCGAACGCAACCGTCGAAGATAACGACGGCCCCATCTTCGGGCGCGCGGACATGCCTGATCAAAGCGGCTTGATCGATGGCATCGCGCACGAGAACGAGAAGATCGGGCTGAACTGATTTGTTCATGGAAATCCGCGCTAGCCGCCGCTTACGGGCGGGAGAAAGGCAACTTCATCCCCGGAATGCAGCGGCGTGTTCCACGCGGCGAATTCCTGATTGCGCGAGGCGACCAGCGACGCGCGAAATCGCGCGAGTTCGGGATGGCTTGCACCATAGTGGGCGAAAAGCACTTCGATCGGCGCGCCATCGGGAAGCTCAATAGAGTCTTCCGCATGGCCAACGATCTCTTTGAGGCGGCCAAAGAAAAGGACTTTGATCCGCGCGGTCTGTGTAGACTGCCTCACAAATGGATTGTAACCCGGCGAAGTGTACCGGGCCATAGCTTGCGCGGTTAGCGCCAACAGACGAGCGGGGTGCGACAGTTTCGATATTTTTGAATCACAAAATCGCGCTGAACTTTTCTATCCCTTGACCAAGGGCCGATGCTTGCGTAGCGTTCTGGCATAGTTTGTTTTCGTATTTTTGTAGTTCAGGATCGAACAAAATCGCGATGAAAATTCTCGTAACGGGATCGAGCGGCTTGGTTGGAAGCGCGCTCGTGCCTGCGCTCGTTAAGAGTGGGCACACGGTGTGCAGACTCGTGAGGCCGGGCACCATCACGAAAGATTCCGCGAACGATGGGTTTCAAGTCGCCTGGAATCCAGCAACCGGAGAACTCGGAGGCGCCGCCGTTGGCGCGGACGCCGTCGTGAATCTGGCCGGAGCGTCGATCGCCGACGGTCGTTGGAGCGTGGAGCGCAAAGCGTTGCTACGGTCCAGCCGCATCGATACAACACGCGCGCTGGTCACCGCGCTTGCGAGAATGAACGCCCGTCCCAGAGTGTTGGTTTCCGCGTCCGCGACTGGCATCTATGGCAATCGCGGCGATGAACTACTGACGGAAGAGAGCCAACTAGGGAATGACTTTCTCTCGAACACTGCGAAGGATTGGGAAGCCGAAGCGCTCAAGGCCGAGGCGATTGGCATTCGCGTAGTCCTCGCACGCTTCGGAAATGTCCTGTCACGTCACGGAGGCGCACTCCCCGCCATGATGCTTCCCTTCCGTTTTTTCGCCGGCGGAAAAATCGGCTCGGGTCGGCAATGGATGTCCTGGATCGCGCTGGAAGATGTTGTTGAAATCTTGCGCTTGGCGATCGAGAACGGTAACATTCGCGGCCCAATCAACGTCATCTCCCCGCAACCAGTGCAAAACGTCGAGTTCACGAAAACTCTAGCTGGCGTCATGCACCGTCCAGCGTTCTTCCCTGTCCCGGCCTTCGCGCTGCGCCTCGTCCTTGGCGAAATGGCCGACGCGCTGCTCCTATCCAGCCAGCGCGTCTTGCCTCAGAGATTGGAAAAGCTCGGCTATCGTTTCCTGTACGAGGATTTAAAAAGTGGTCTGACCGCTGCGCTCAACGCTTCCTAATTCCATTTGCGCGCCTTACTTGATCACATTGAGCGTGACGTCGACTTTCATCACATGCCCGGTAACGGGATCTGTCGCGACCGTGGATTGGATGGTTTGCCCATCGCGAATAAGCAGATTGACCTGTGTTCGAAAATCTTGTTGGATAGGCTCGTTCGAGGAAACTTCGTTTCCCCCAAGCGAAGATGGCTTCTGGTTCGCGCCCGCTAAATAGATCGAATCTTTCTCCACATTCAACCTCAAGAGGAAACGCCCGTCATCGGCCTTTTCCGCGCGACCGTCCATATTGGTGGTTAGGGGGTACTGCCCAACGTGTTTTGAGCCTGCGCTGTTAGACGTCTCAACAGGAACGTGAAAAGTCATGCGTACGGCCGCCGGTGCGCCCCGATCATCCGCATTCACAAGAAAGGAATAGGGCAGGCTTCCGATTTTTTTGTCGCCATCGAATTCCGTAAAGACTACTTGGACGCGCAGAGGCGTGATCGGTTTTTCAGCTGCCGCAGGCTTTGCTGCGTCCGCGGATTTCTCCTTCTCTTGCGCCCGCATGCCGGGGACAACAAGAATCAGAGTGATGAGCCATACCGCCAGAATGGACCTTTTCATGGAACGCTCCTCTTCAACTCTTCAAAAAGTTCATTGTCTTGTCTTCTCGTCTTCTGAAAACGATTCCGAGCTGACATCCGCAAGAGGTTTCACTTCGATTGGAGAGATCTCCAGCGGAGAAACTCGCAATTCCTGCAAAGCTTCTTCAGGTTTCTCAAAGGGCAAAACATTTGTTTCGATTTTGTCCTGCTGAACGCCAGTGAGCAAAGCGTCGATAGCCTGTTTCTGACCGGCGGGAATCAGTACAGCGACAGCTTCTCTTCCCGCAACGCGCACATTTTTAACAGACAGGGTCGGGCTGACTCTCCCAGATCGTCCTTTTGATTCCATGGAAGCCACCGCAGGAGGAATTACTCCCATTCCGGCGGAGACAATATTGTCCGCAGCAGAAGTCGCTGATGGAGTCGGCAGAGCTGCACCGCGCCCAGATTGGCGAACGAAAATACCCAACAAGATCAGTGCCGCGGTAGTCGCAATCGCAGCAGCGGCGGCAATCCAAGTATGTTGCGGAAGAGCGCGCTCGCTTAGTTGAGTGCGAACACGCGGAAAGAGCGAAGCAGGCACTTCGGCATTTGCCGTGGCATGCAGGCCGCTGTCGATGGCGGCGAAGAGCCGCTGCTCTTCGGTGAACGCCGCGCGGCAAGACACGCAGACGTCCAGATGCGAACGCAATTCGCGTGACGGCGCAGTATCCGCGGCTGCGGCTTCGTTCAGCGCTTCTCTATAGTTTTCGCATGGCATCGCAGTTTCTCCGCAAGTTGCTTTCGTGCAAAGAACAATCTTGATTTCACCGTTCCCACTGGCAAGCCAAGCATCTCGGCTACCTCTTCGAGCGAGTGGCCCTGCATCGCCGCGAGCAGAAGGACGAGCCGATGTTTCTCCGGAAGCTCTTCCACCGCGCATTCGAGATGCTCTTGAAATTCGCTCGAAGCCGCGACGTCTTCCGTCGAAGGCCGCGGCGCCGCTTGCGACCAAAGCGTTTCGCGCACTTCGCGCCGCTTCGAGGAACGCGCTCGATCGATCGCCAGCCGAAACGCGATACGCACGAGCCACGCGCGAAACCGCGTGCGATCCCGCAAGCGTTCAAAGCGCCGGTACGCGCGAAGCAGCGCTTCCTGCGCCACGTCTTCGGCATCCGCGCTATTGCGCAGCACACCGCGCGCAACGCGATACGCCAGCGGCCCGCATTCCGCGAGCCGCTCCTCGAATTCCCGGCGGAGAGCAGCCGCAGCCGCTTCCTGCACGAATTCCTTCTCAGCGGTACGGCCTGGCTGGATCAGAACCAGCTCCTGCATTAGGTCTTTTGTGCGAGCCAAATTCACTCGCCCTCCCAGTACAACTGCCAGACGCCACGGCGTGCCGTTCGGTTCATGGAAATTCCTGCGGCCACATATTTAATCCATCGCTTAAACGTCGGATCGCAAACTCAACCCGCCGATTTAATACATAGATGCTAGAAAATTAGCACAACCCACACCTAGGGAATGGCTCCCGTTTTGGAACAGCTGCTCAAGGCTCCAGTTCCATACTGGGATGCCGATGCTTGCGATATTAGACTTCACTTCGTCCTGGTTGCTTGTGAAAAATTGTGCATCCTCGAAATCTAAATAAATAAACACTTTATTTTCATATAGTTAGCCGTGGCCACAACAACCTAGGCAGATCGGTGTGGGAATTCATTAATCGAATCCTTTCGCTGGCCCTTCGCCTGCATTCCGACCCAGCATGCGGCCTCTCACGCACAACTCAGTGAAAGTCAATGCAAGCCACCGATCCAGACATGCTCTGCGCGCTCGCGCTCTTGGACTGGCACAAGCTTCCTTAGCGGCACTGTGGTTGTTAGGCTGCGGAGGTGGTCCAGCGTCAGTCATATCTCCGCCTCCGTCTGCTCCTCCGCCCCCATCTGTCACCGTCACGGTATCACCAACGACAGGATCCGTTCTTCTCGGGAACTCACAGACTCTTACCGCCACGGTAACGAGCACGACCGACACAAGCGTGACCTGGAGCGTGAACAACATTCCCGGCGGAGGCCCGTCCATGGGAACGATTACCGCCGCTGGCGTTTACACCGCGCCGGTCGACCTGCCATCGCCAGCAACCGTCCGAGTAACCGCAACGAGCCAAGCGGACTCGACGGAATCCGCTACGGCACAACTCACTATTACGAGCGACATCGGAATCAGCATTGCGCCGCCGAATGCCAGCGTCGAACTGGGCGCCGTCCAGGCATTTCATGCAGCAATCACCAGCGCAGGCCACCCGGATACCTCGGTGCGCTGGAGTCTCAGCGGCGCTGCTTGCCCCACAGCGTGCGGCAGCGTGGACCTGAGCGGCAACTACACGGCACCCGGAATTCTTCCATCAGCCACAACCGCGACACTCACGGCGCAGAGTGTGGCCGATCCATCCAAGCAAGCTTCGACCGCCGTCAACATCACCAGCAATTTCACGCTTCAAGTTACCGCCCCACAAAGCGTGCCTGCCGGAGGCGCAGCAACGATCGTCGCCACAATGACTCCCGTCGCGGGTTCCAATCCCAACACGGCTCTATCGTGGTCACTCTCTGGTCCCGGCTGCAGTTCCACAACGTGCGGGACGCTGACAGTAGTGACCACGCAAGGATCAGGTGGAACAGTCACCGCCGATACCGCAACCTACACGGCTCCAATCACGCCGCCTAGTCCTGACAGCGTGGTAGTCACCGTAACACCGCAAGCTGATCCTACAAAAAAAGCGCAAGCCACGATGGCTGTGCAAGCAGGCGTAAACGTCAGCCTTTCTCCAACCACGGACATGCTGGCTGCGAACCACCGCGTGACGCTGACCGCGCAAGTCTTTGGAACCACAAATACCGGAGTGAACTGGAGCGTTAGCGGCGTTTCCGGCGGAAACACTACGCTCGGACAAATCTGCGTTGTGGGCTCAAGCCCGTGCCAGAGCGTCGCGGGCGGAAGCGCGCTGCAAGTGGACTATCTCGCGCCGGGAGCAATTCCCCAGCCGAATCCCGTAAGCGTAATGGCAACGAGTGCGGCGGACGCGACGAAAAACGCGGCAACGCAAATCACAATCATCAATCATGTCCTGGTTTCGGTGTCGCCGCAGAGCATCACGCTCGCGCCTCTGGCGGTCGAGGGATTCACGGCCGCGGTTCTCGGCACCAGCAACCAAAGCGTGGTGTGGCAAGTTCAAGGGACGGCGTGCGCAAACGCTGGCGTTTGCGGTGCAATCGATGCAAACGGCAACTACACCGCACCGAGCTCCGCGCCATCGCCGGACGCGCTGCAAGTTGTGGCCGTCAGCTCGGACGACACCACACAATCCGGTGCGGCAAACGTAACGATCTCCACGGGAACCAACATTCTTACGCTGCATCCTGCGAGCGTCTACGCGGGCGCGGCCCAAGGCTTCACGCTGCTCGTCGAAGGAAGCGGTTTCACAGCGTCGAGCCCAGGCCCGGGTTCGACATTGATGATTGCCGGAGCCGCGCGATCAACGGCTTGCCTGTCGTCGACGGAATGCACCGCGCCGGTCACGGCTGCGGACGTCTCCGTGGCGGGTAATGTCTCCGTACAAATCCTGAATCCAGGCGGGACAGAATCCAATGCTGTCTCGCTGGTGATCGTTACCCCGAACACCTCAAACGACGTAATCGCTCTCAGCAACGCGACACCAACGGTCACAGGTAAAGACATTGTGGTTGTTGACCCAACCACCGCAGGCGTGAGCGCCCAAGGCAACGACGTGGACCTAAACGTTATGGCTCTTGGAATGTTTTCCGCTGCGAACAATTCCTGTTCGCTCTCGGGCAATCCGCTGCCGCTGCTACGGCCGGCGAGCGGAAGCACAACATTCAATGTCTGCGTGTTCTCCGAAAGCGGATTGGACACCAGCATGACGTTCACGGTGACAGGGCCAGGCGATGTCGCGGTGATCGCAAAACAGCCCGCCGGGCTCGGAATTATCCAACTGGCGCTGCAGGTTCCGTCCACGGCCTTGCCCGGCGCTCGCACGCTTTTTATCGAAAACACAAATCTGGACGAGACCGCCGCCACCGGAGCTCTGGTCATTCAGTGAAGATCGCGAGGTAAATGAAAATGAACTACGTTCAACGACGCCGATTCTTGTGGATTCTTTTTCTAGGAGGGCTTGCGCTGCTCGCGGTAGCGGCGAACGCAACGACATTGTCACGTCTGAAACTTGAAGACCTGGCGCAGGAATCCACCGCCGTGGCCCGCTTGCGCTGCTTGGGAGCAACGAGTCAGTGGGAGCAGGGAGAGATTTGGACCGAGACCAGATTCGAGGTGCTTCAGCGTGAAAAAGGCTCTCTGCCAGGAATCGTTACGGTGCGCCTCATGGGAGGGCACGTTGGACATCTTCATTCCCATGTGGATGAAGTTCCCGCGTTTCGTCCCGGCGAAGAGGTTTATCTCTTCCTTTGGGCGCGCGAGGGCGAGCCATATCAGGTTATGGGATGGTCGCAAGGAACTTTTCGTATTGCGCGCAATCCGCAGTCCGGTTTGGAAATGGTCACACAGGATTCCGCGTCCTCAGTGATTTTCGACCCGCAGGCTCGGGCTTTCCGGCGCGGCGGAATTCGCAATCTTCCCGTAGCCATCTTTAGAGAAAAACTTCACAAAGCCTTGAGACAGGAAAATCAGTAAGGCGCAGGAGAGCACTAATGACCAAACAAATGAAACGACATGCCATTTCCAGCTACATGGCGGCATTTCTTGCCGCCTTCTACGGCGTATGCGGCATTCCTGGAGCGCGCGGCTACGCGTTCGATCAAATCGTGCCTGATGTGCGCCAACCGGCGAGCGTTTCCGGAGGTTCGGCGTGCCCGGTGGCTTCGCACGATGTCATCGCGCCGGGCGCCATAGCGGAACAGTGGAGCACAGTGCTGGGAACCAATCCGGTGACCATCCTGACGCAAGATCAAACCGCCGCGGGGCGGCTCAACGAAATCGAAGCAGTCATCACGCAATCGCTGGCAGTGTGGACCGGAGTGAGCGGCACGACTCTTGTGTCGGGAACGTTTGCCGCGGTGACGCGCACGGCAACACAAAATGCGTGCGGGTCGGACGGAGTGAACTCCATCTGCTTCGATCAAGCCGACGGGGCGTTTACACCGGGGATTCTCGCGTTTACACGGGTAATCACCGCGGACATCATTGGCGTGCAGGTGGGAACGGGCGCGCCGTCGTCACAAGTCGGACAGATTCTCGACGCGGACATTTATTTTGATCCCGGCAATTCCATGATTACGTTTGCGACACCCGCGGCGCTCGCCGCGACGCCGACGGCATACGATTTCGAGTCTCTGATGATCCACGAGTTGGGGCACACGCTTGGCTTCAGCCACTCCGCGGTGCTGGCTGCAATGATGTACCCCTTTGCGCCTGCTCCGGGCACATTTTCCGGAATGCGACCTACCGCCCAGCAACCCGATGCCCCGCTGGGAGATGATGATCGGACCGGCCTGCGCGTTTTGTATCCAGACCCCGCAGATACGGTAAATGTGGGCTCGCTCAGCGGGCACGTCCTTCCAGCCAATCCGCTTTCCCTGCCCGCATCGCCGCCGGGAGTGACCGGAATTTTCGGAGCGCATGTGGCGGCTGTGGATGCAACGAGCGGCGCAGTGATAGGGGCCACGCTCGGCGGGTGGAGTTGCGTTGCACCGGGTCCCGCGCAGTTCGACGGAACCTACGAAATCAGCCACCTGCCCGTGGGCCACAGCTACCAAGTGCATGCAGAGCCGCTCGACAATACGGTCTATCCTTCGCTAGTCAGCCCCGCCATCGCATCTCTCTGCCGCAATCCCACGACGGATGCGGGCTGGCCCCCGCTGCAGGCCTGCGTGGTGCCCACAGTAAACACCAGTTTTACGACGCGCACGCGCCCTGGCTCATGAGTTCGTTCCCAAAGCGAACAAACAACAACTAGTGAGACGCTTTCCGGACATCCGTGCGGGTAACTGAAATTGATCAAGAAAAGCAGGTATGAACCGCTAACTCTGTAGCTGTCAATCAATCGTTACTGCGGGATATTCTTCAACATAGTTTTCGTCTTTACAGCCATAGTAAGTGCAGGTGCGCGTTATGAAATCGACATCGTAGCGCACAACTCCGGCGTGCCAACAAGCGAGCAGAAACTCAGGAAAGGTGCTCTTCCCAGCTTGGTCGGTTCGCAGCGCCGTGATGAGCGCTTCGCGGCTGAACTGTGGCACATCCGTCGTGCCGGATAGCAGCGGAGCGCCTTGGGTCACGATCGGCCCTTCTTGAGTTAAATAGAGGCTCTGGCATGCAGGCAGAAACCATTGATTGCGAGTCACGCCTGCGCGCCGGAGAGTCTCAGCCAGATACGGGAAGCCACCGACTTTTGGCCGACCCGCCATTGCACGCTGTTGAGCCCCCTGTAGGTTTTCTATCGCTTTGCTCACTGGAATCTCCCCACGCCAGGAATGTTGACAGAGATTCTAGCACTTTGCTTACCAAGTCTTTACACGCAAAGACCGGCAACGTCCGTCGGTGAACTTCATTCCCGCCGCTGAAGCGGCACGCATTCTTGAATTTCCGATCCATAGTAGGGTCCACTCAAAAAGCAACCGGCCCCGGAGAAGTAGCCGGGGCCGGTCGCGAGGGTGCAGTTGTTGGCTGCGTTCTACTGACTAGGCAGAAGAAGCTGTGTAAAGCCAGTCGTGTTCACGTCGCGGAAGAGCGGCGTTCGCGGCGGCAACAGAGAAGGAGTCAGAAACTCCGAATCAAAAGCGTAGCCGCGGGATGGCGGGGAATAGACCGTAGTGCAGCACTTGTAAGTACCAAGTGCCTGCCGGTTGTAATACATACTGATGATGGAGCCGCGATAATTCAGAGCTTGGCCAGAGATCGAAACTCCTGCAACGGTCCCGCCGCCCCAGTTTTCGATATAGCGGAGGAAGTTGTGGACTCCGCCGTCGGTACCGAAGTCGGCGGCAGTACCGGTCGGCTGCGGGAAGGAGACGCCTTTGCCGGCCATAATGGCGGTCCGATAATAGGCACCGTTTGCGGTACCGTTGGTGGCGATGCGCACGATGGTTCCAGCGGAGTTCGCATAAGGGAAGGCAAAGGTATTGACGTCGTTAAAGCCGTTAGACAAAAACGTGACAGCGTCCGCGTTTACTGAGACGGCAACGTTAGGGTCGTTGAAGCCGCCACCAGCGGAATTAGCATTGAGGTCTCCCTGGATGTATGCAGGATTTTCGGTGGCAATAGCTAATCCGCAAGGCACGGCGCCGGGGCATGTGCCAAGTCCGGTCAAGAGACTGCCGTCCATAATCTTAACGGCGCGGCGGAAAAACGGGTTGGGATTCTCGCGGGCTTCGTTAGCATGGATAACAAAATCCATGGGCCATATCGTCGAGGGCGAAGTCACAGTGCAGCTTGGATTAGCGGTTATGGCATTGGCTGTGGTCGATGTGCCATACAGATTGCCAGGTCCTGCCAGACTATACATCCCGTACTGCCCGTAGCCCAGTGTGGTGCCCACCGTGGCAGCGCTCATCGTGGGGGTGATGACGCCGGCATCCATGACATAAGTGGGGTTCTGCCCGTAGGTGTAGAAGCCTGTGGAGCCCAAGCCGTCGAGATCTTCGCCTGTATCTTGGGTACCGTTCGGGCATCCGTTTGTGCTGGCAGGGTTCACAAAATCATCCCAGCCATATTCGCCAGTCTCGTGACTGCTGGGTGAAAGCGGCGGCCACGCGTTCGTGAGCGCAGAGCCCGTATAATTTCCGCGCCGGTCGGAAACATAAATCAGATAGTCATTCGGCGCGTTGACGCTGTCATAAGCCTGGTGGCCAGAGCCTCCCACGTAGACTCCTGTTCCCGCCAGATAGCCAGCCAGGTTCTTGGCATCAACTTCCACGTACTGCATTACGCCGCCCACAGTGACCATCTGCGAATAGTTAATGAGGTTGGCGCCGGCGCCCAAACTGCCGGCGGGGGTGGTATCGCGGATGGTGCCCTCGCGAGTGTCGAATAGCGCATTAGGCCAATAATCCGCGGGGCTCGAGGGTGCGCCAGTGACCTTGCCAGCTGTAACAGTTACGCCGCATTGATTTCCAGCCGTGTAATTGGACGGATTATCGCGCACGCGCTCCAATCGGATGATCGCGTTAGGATGTACGTCGTACTGACAGGGGAAAGTCGCGCTGTACGGGGAAAGCACTTGGGTCGTTGGCAGCGCGAGCAGCGGCTCGGAGGCTCCATATTGTGTCCCCGTGAGGCCAGTGCCCTGAGGGTTGATGTTGCGGCCTGCATAACCATAACCTAAGACTTCCAGAGTTACGTCTTTCCAGGTTCCGCAAGGGTTCCCATAGGCGGTTTGGATTTCGATCTTGATATAGCCTTTAACGACAGGCAGGCCGGAATCAGTGGCAAACCCCGTGCCGCTCGGCGTTGGCAACCAATAGCCGTTGCCTGTGAGTGAAGTAGTTCCACCCGGGCTGTAGCCCGTCGTTGCGCCTAGCACTGCACCGGATGCTGCCAGCGGCACGGGCAGCGTTTGATATCCCGCTGTGTTATTGGCGTTCATTTTCGTATAGAGCGCCGCCGGGTTGCCGCCAAGCGCGGTCCAACCGGTAACGGGCACGGTTAGCTGTGCCAAGTTGACTGGCTGTGTAGTGGTATCGACGCAGGGAAGCGACATGATATCGGTCGGGTTGTCCGAGAGCAGAACCTGAATACTGGCCTGCGCGAAATATCGCAGGTTCGTGACGGAAGCACTCTCGCCGACGTATGGCCGGCGGATCATATCCACTGGCTGAGTCGTGCCATTTCCAAGCAACACGATACCGAGATTTAACTGGTTCGCTCCAGTGGCGCCATTCCTCAAGTTGCCGGCATAATCAGCGGTGCCCAGCGAGATGGTCGGCCAGCTCGGATTTGCCGCGGAGCCGATTGTTCCCACCAAACTGCCTTCTGTCTCTGCCAATGGACGGGTGCTGCTGCCATTGAACACGTTTACGGCGCCGTTGTAGGAGCTGGAAGTGGAATACCCGTTGGAAAGATTGGTGCGGATTACGTTTAGATAAGCCGAGACGGGCTCGGTAAGGTTTAGAGGGCCGGGGTTCGCGGCCAGGAACAGGTTTCCATTGGTCGCGGTGCGGCCGCCGAAACTGAACTGCGGGCCAGCAAAGAAGCTCAGGTCGGTTGCCGAGAAGATACCGAATTGGAACATGGGAATGCCGACGGTTTGCGTAGTGCGCTGCAGCTTCACTTCAGAACCGGAGGTCGTGCGCGCCGTAACGTTAAGAGTGTACAGAGTCTGAAGCGCCGTCATGCCTTCGTAAGAACCGGAATTGATCACATTGTTGGTAGCGAGAGGGTTGCCGTTGGAATCCGTCGGAAAAGTGATGTTGTAGCCGCTCGCCCCGTTGTATTGAATGTAGTTGATGCCAGTGAGACCCGGAGGAGTCGTGGTTAGCGCTGTAATCTGAGCGCCAGTGGGCGAATAGTTCGTGTCGAAGAGAGTGCCGATATCCGCCGTCAACTTCTCCATGCCCGCTTCTGCGGCATAAAAAGCTTTGCTGTAGTCATTGTTGTAGCCGCTGAGCTTCTGCCCGGAGCTAATCAGCAGAACGAAGCCAACCAGCAGGCTGGACATGAGCAACATAAGCAGCAGTGTGGTAAGCAGGGCGATGCCGGAATCGCGTCGCATCTGTTTGTTAGGGGCATTCATTGTGAGGCTCCTCATTATTGGTACCTGTTGACGTAGGCCATGCTGCGGAGGCTGAGCTGCGTCTGGAAGTTTTCACGAGCATACTGTTTGGTTTGACCGAGCATGCTGGTCGACCGCGTACTCATATAGAGATTCACGGACCGAATCTGGCTTTCGGAATACCCGGTGGGGACGGTTAGCTGATTCACGGCAATGCCGTCATTGAAATTGAAGGTAAATTGCAAGTTCTCGAGCGTCTCCCCGACGGGCTGCGCAGCATTGAAATTGACCGCGCGATCAAGCCGGATGTGAATTGGGTCGGTCACATTATCAAGCCAGTAGGAAATCATCCAAATGCGCGTGGCCGAGGTTTGCGGATAAGTGCCAAGGTAGGTGACAACGCCGGTCGTGCCATTGACGGTAGTGTTCTGTAGCTGTTTGATCGTGCCGCCGGTCGCACCTGTGATTCCGTTGAGATGGAAAGCATCGCCCGAGGCGAAAGTCAGTGTTTGGGCGGACACGCTGGTGACCAACTGAAGAGCCTTGCCATTCGTATTGCTAAACATGATCAGGTCGCCAGGATTAATCTGCACGCCGCTGGCAGCGAGGCTCGTGAGGTTGAAGCAGGTCGGGTCAAACGTGACGGAATTTCCGGTAGCGGATATTGTGCCGGCGGGGCAGCTGGTCCCGTTGATCGGCTGAGCGTTCATGCCGATGATGGTTCCAGTGGAGCTTGCCGTATTGTCCTCATAAACGATGGTAAGGATGTCGGTACGCGTGGCCGAGGTCGCATCAGGAGCAGTGATGAGAGGCCCCAAGGCGTTGCCGGGCTCGATGGGTGGTAGTGTCGTGTTGCAAACAGGAAATGTGGCGGTGCCAGTGGGGACGGGACGTGCCAGATTGGAAGTGCCACCCGGACAAGCCGTGGTGGCCGCGAAAGTCGGAATCGTAATTCCGCCAGTGGGAACGCCCATGCCCGTCATGATGACGTCCTGCTCCAGAAGGTTCAGGCCGGCGCGAATGTTGTCGGCCATGTCCTCGCGCTGGGTGACGTTCTGGTTTGAGTACGTGGCCATCCTAAAGGCCATGACGGTAGCCAGCAGCGCGACCAGCGTGACGGCCATCGCTACCGTAAATTCAATTAGCGTGAAACCCGATTGTTTCTTCATGTCCAAAGTCCTCATAAGCTCTCTAGGCGAACGCTGAGATGTAGCTGATCAATGTGTAAGTGCGATTCATTTTCCCAACCTGATAGTTGATGGTTACGGTGATCATGCGAAGGTTGGTTTCGCCCGTGACTGAGGTAATAGCGATCGTGCGTTTCATCCACGGATTGAGGTCCACTACCTGGTCGTCGGCCGTGCCGAGAATTCCGTCGGGGCCGGGACCAATCGTGATCAATTCATCTGCCGAACCCTGGTCCGTCACCGTACCCACGAGACCATCTGTACCGGGAACGAGGATGGGCTGCGGAGCGTCCAAGAAAACGCCGTTGTTACTGACGTTTTGAATGGATGACCAAGTCAACTGTTTGATGTCGCGCGCCGTGAAGATCGCTTCGACGGCTTGTTCAGCCTTCTTCTCGGCTACGTAGTCATATTGCGAGAGGCTCGCGAAGAAGATGCCTTGGGCATAGACAGCGGCGAGCGATAGCACGCCGAAGGTCAAAACGAAAATTGAGATCATGGCTTCGAGCAGCGTGAAGCCCGCCAGGGGTCGTGTACGTTTGCGCTGTGTTTTCATAAATGGGCTTCTCTCCTACTGCTGTTCTTGCCAATTCGCCACTGTGCCGCCGGTCGCACCGGCAGCCCAAGAATAAGAGCGGACGCGCCCGGTAGCCCCCATGACGGTGACGGCGCGCACGGTATTGGGCTTGCCAGCTGTACCGATGAAGATCGAGGCGTTGACAGGATTGTTATTTCCAACCGTGTTGTAGCCAGAGGATCCGGTCGTTCCGACCAGGCTTCCAGAAGTGCTGAACATGATGGCAAGACCTGCGGTGCCGCCGCTCGCAGGGGAAAAATTCAGTCCGTTGGTATTGGTATTCCCGAAGCCCATGGGTGTGTCCGGCAATCCAGGGTACTGGTAGAAATTGTTGCCGCCGACTACTCCATCGTTAAGATAGACAGGTGCGATGACCGTCGCTGGGGCCTCGCCTGGGAGGGTCTGGACAGCAATCTGAATCTCGTTTGGAGCGGTGAATGTAACCAATACGTTGCGGCGCTTGGTAACTGCTATTTCGCGCGCGGTCCGCATTTGGCCGATGATCTGGAACATGGCGTCGTTGGCCCGCGAAGCAGCCGTCGAGCTCGTGGTCGACATGAAGGCCATAGCAGCCAGGACAAACGTAATCCCTACGACTGTTACCAACTCAACCATCGAGAAACCTTGTTGCGCCCTATTGCTTCTTCGCTGCATTCGTCCACCTCTACCCCGGGATAAATCCCGTCTTTGTCGCTAAGAGGAGTGCACGAAGGCAGCCAAGAGGAGTGTTTAGATAAAATGTTTCTTTTGTGTATTTTATGAGGAAATCAGGAAGTCAGCTCTAATGGCTAATTGAAAGAATGTAACAAAAAGTTACAGGTCGCCACCTTGAGATCGAGGCGAATTGGCTACGCGGGAACGAGCCATCCTCCGCCGAAAAGTAGGCCCGGACCTAGGGATGCAGTGAAGATAGGGCCCAGTTGTTTGTCCGTTTGGCCCTGCGTCGACCGCAGAAGAGCATCGAGGGCCACGCCACACGTGGAGGAGCCGAGATTCCCAAAAGACTTGGCGACAACGGGAAACTTGTCTTCCGGCAGCCCGCACTGCTTAGCAAGAAGCGTGACAAGACGCGGATTGGGCTGATGAGTGGCGAGACCTTGCAGCGAGGAACGATCGATGCCGCTGCGGAGTTCGGTTTCGCGTACCACTTTTTCCAGCCTTGTGATGGCCGCACGGGACAGAGCTTCACCATCAAAGTGCACGTCGAGGGCCCCGTTCGGCGCATCCACCACGCGGATCGCGCTCGCATATTGACCCGCACAGCCAAAGAAAAATTCTCCAAGAGCGTAAGCGTGTTGCGGTGTGAACCCGTTCTTCGCGCGCAAAAGAAACGCGCTGGCGCCATCGCCGAACAAGCCACCGAATTCTCCCGCGACCAGGGGCGGCTTGAAAGTGCGGCTATGAACGTCGGAGGTAATTACGGCGATGGTGCGGGCCTGGCCCGAAGCGATGAGCCCTTGGGCTACCGCGAGCGCGTTTACTAGGCCGAGACAAGCGCCACCGACGTCCAGCGCTCCACAGTTTTCGCGAGCAAGGAGTTGGGAGTGAAGCTGCGCGGCGAGCGAAGGGTAGCCGCGATGCGTTTCGCTCGTGGCGATGATCCAATCAAGTTCTGAAACGCCGCATTCCGCGATGTGGAGCGCCTGCTGCGCGGCGCGCGCGCCAAGTGTGAGTTCATTTTCGCCTTCAGCAACGTACGCAAGGAATTCGATTCCGGCCCGGGAGCGAAGTTTTCCCGCCGGCATGCCGAAAGCTCGATCCACTTCCTCGGAAGGAATTTTGCGGGAGCCGACCACCGCGGAGGAACTAGTAATGAAGACTGGGCTTCCCGTCACAGACTGACCCGCGCGAGTCAAATCAGTTTCGCGTGAAGGGCTGGCGGTTTGTGCGTCCTTGAAGGCCTGAAAAATGCTCTCAAAAGATGGAGAGCGTTCAGTGAGCAGAGCGCCCAGTTCGTTAAAACCGGTCGCGGATTCCAAGTAGCGAAGAAAACTAACCCACCCCATGGAGTCGAGAACGCCTGTTTCTATGAGATCTTGTGCCGGATGGGGTGTGGCTGAGTGGGCACCGGCTTCGCGACGAAAACATTCCTCAACGAGACGCTGCCAGCGATTTTCAACCGTGTGGGAGCTCATCAAAACTCCTCGAGCCATTCATGTTTCGGCAGCGGGAACAATGTGTCCAGCATAAGCCAGCAAAGGTCATGATAAGGCCGCGTAAGTCCCAGCCGGATGAAGTGGTGCGGGCAAGACAAAACTTTGTAGTGGAACTGTGAGTTTAAGAATCGCTCGAGGCGGGATACGCGATTCGCGCCTCGCCCCTCAGCCAATGCGGCTTCGATGAAATCGCGCCAATCCCGATCGACGACGGGAAGATCGCGCAAGACTTCGCCCGAAGAAAGCACCAGAGTGGCGCGAAGTTCGTTCGCACAGAGCTCAAAGCGAAGGTTCTTTGTCTCGGTGCCGCAAATGGAGCGCTTTGGTTCGAGAGGCATTGCGTGCAGGCCACTGCCGCTTTTGTTTTCATGAAGGACGCAACCGAAAAGATCTGGTAGTGAGCCTGCGATTTCCGCTTTTCGCAGGAAAGTGACGATCTCCGGTTCGGGAACCGTGGCTTCTTTCTGAAAGCCGCGCGTCGAGACGCGGTCTTCGATATGCGGCTTGGCTCCGGAAAAAGGAGCTAGCTCGCAGTGCAGCACATCGCCGCGCTGATAGGGAAAATGCAGCCAACTGTTGGCACTCGTTGTCACCGGACGAACGGAGCGAATCTTGTCCTTTTCGCGTTGCAGTCCTATGACGCAGAAGGCCGGTCCCATCCGGGTGATTTCCGTGATGAGCAGCTTAGTCATGGTACGGAGTTCGGTTTGGAGCGACGCGTTTTCGAGGACTGGGAGCGCGCAGCGACGAGATGGCGAATTTCCACGCAATGGCCCTGCGTTCGCCAATGTACTGCCAGCAGATCGGCAACGAGGCGGCGATGACATTTCTCCGGACCCGATTCGGAACAAAGGAGCGTAGCCCGCTGAGGCCACGCGCTTGCATCGAGCGCTCCTGGGATTCCACGCTCTTTCATCAAATTTAGAAAACCAGTTTCGTAGACGGCCCAGTCCTTGGTTTCGCGATAGGTATCGAGCAAATCGGAGGTTGGGGCAAGCCGCGGCTCGTGGAAATAGCCAATGCTGGCAACTTCCTGTAGAAAATACTCCAAGTCCGGATGCTTCGCGAAACCGGAGAGCTGGCCTCCGCGATTCAGACGGACATCTATGAGCTTTTCTACGTGCGCTTCCTCGAGAAGACGAAAAAACTCTTCGGCAGTCTTTCCGGCGAAACCGATCGTGCAAAGGAGAATTTCCATAGATCAAAAGTACTCGATAGTTTCAGGAGAAGCGCGGAACGCAAAGTCGCGGGCTTGACGGCGGAGTGCGTCTTGGACTGCCACATCGCGTTCGGAAATGAAGAGCGAGCCACTGTCAAAGGCGGCAAGATCGTGCAATTTGAGGAGGCGGTCTTCGGCATCGAGTTGCGATTCCAGCTCACCGCCGCGGCGGATGTGCAAGGGCGTAACACCGCGATCAAGCAGGGCCGGGCAAATCATGAGGAATCGGTGACACTGCAAAGGATCTTCCTCGGCGCACATCAATGCGATATTTGTTGCGCGGCACAACTCGAGTGTGCGATCTATTCCCACTCGAAAATCATCGGCTTTGCGGCGTTCCTCGTAGTTCGCGATTCCATCCGCGTGGTAGGCGCGGGGATCGGAAGGCCGGCCGCCTAGAGCTTCACCTAGAAATTCATATCGAAGAGTTGCCGAGGCAAGGCAGACTTCGAGTGGCTCGCGGTTGAACTGCGGAAAGCGGAAGCTACCGGGGCGGCTCCGAACATCGCAGACGAGTCCCACTTGGTGGCGCGCCAAAACAGCGACGAATTCACCCAAGTCGAGGTTCGAGTGGCCGATGGTGAATATCTCGTTCGACTTGATATGTGAAAGCGGCACGTTGCATTCCTAATATCGCAGGCTGGTATTCTGCCGAAAGCGAGCGGAAGCGGCAAGCAATTCCGCTCGGGCGGAAGCTCTTGCGCCAGAAGCATGGAAATCCGGTACGACCGGGGAATCGAATAAGCTTCGGCGGGCTCGCTTCTAAAGATGGTCGGAAGTGGAGGCGGAACGTGTGGAAAGGGGATTTTGTGTGTGAAAATATTTTTTGTAGGCGGAAATCCAGTCTGTGGCGATGTCATGCTGGGCTGTAGATAAATCCAATTGTCCAGCGCAAACCATATCGTGAAGTCGATCTTCGAGGGCGTCCTTCACGTGGGCATTCCAAACGGTGGAGGAGTAAGGCTCTGGCCAGAGATTTCGTATGTCGTCCGCCCCACCCAGACCGGGAGTGATCAAAAAATCGACCTCGTACTCCGCTGCGTGAGACTCGGGCGCTTGATATTCCTGAAGAACCCTTTGCCTTACGGAAGCTGGAATCATGCGCGTCTCCCCGCTGTCGCCCAAGCGACAAATCTCCGCGGCGGTCACGGGAAGCGTAGCACCGGGAGTGAGATTCTTATCCGGGATCGGCCCTAGCTCAGCTTCGTCCAATGCGGGGCCAGCTTCCGGCGAGCGTGCCTCCTGATGTCGAATAGCCCAGATTCCGAGAGTTGCAAAGAGTAAAGCCGCGCCGACAACGGCCCATTGAGTTCCCGGAGACATAAAAAAACCGATGGCCGGCCACAGCCTTCGACGGCTCGAGGCAGCGGATTCCGCCATTCGAGTTTGCAGCATGGCGCGAGCACCATCGGCCGGTGGCAATTGTTGTTCGCTGCCTTCACTCTGTCGAACGAGAGAAAACTCTGCGAGCGTGAATTTGATTTCCGCCAGGCGGCCACGGCACGTCGCGCAAGAATCAAGATGCGCGTGAGCCTGGATGCGCCGCGACGGATTGAGCTCGTCGTCGAAGGCTAGAAGGATTTCCTGATCCGAAAGATGATTTGATTCGTTCGGCATTGGATTACTTTTCGTCGGCGCTTTCCAAGCGCGCCAGAGAGCGCGTCAGGGAAATGGATACCGCACCAAGCGACATGCCCAAAACCTCGGCAATCTCACGATAGCGAAGGCCCTCCGCTCGCAGATGAAGACAGGACTGATCTCGCTCTGGCAGCGCCTGAAGAACTGCCCGCAGACGAGCGTGTCTTTGAATGGCAGCCAATTGCTCTTCGGGATTTGGCGCGAGATCGATCTGCTTTTCCATCAAACTGCCATCCGAAAGGACAGTTTCGCGAACTCCGTGAGCTGCATGGCGCTGCTTCAACGAGAGATTGTGGACCACGCGAAACAGCCAGCCTCGAAGATTTTTGCGGGACCGGCCAAGCCGGAGATGGCGGTACAGAGAAAGGAAGACCTCTTGAATGATTTCCTCACCGTCATGCACGGGCAAGCCAAAGGATAGGGCATAGCGCAGCAAACGAATCCTAAATTCGTCGAACAAACCGATGATTTCGTTCTCCAGTTCGGAGGGCAAGGCCGGCAACGCGGAGTCATCCACCCTCGGTAAGGGCAGCCTTCGGAGCGAGTCTGAGAGCGAAATGGCCATGGAACCCATCTTAATAGTACATTCCTTGCGGCACTGATTTGTTCACTGTTTTTCTTTGCGTGCCCAGTTTTGACCTCTGAAGCTCCCGATCCTCGATACTGTTCCGGTCCACTTCGCTAAATACTTCGAAAAAACACTGAACAAGACCAGCAGCATACGAATATTCAGATAAGCAAGCTAAGGGGAGGCTTGGGGAGTGGTGTGTCGTCCTAATAGGGATGTAAACCACCCAGGCATCTCACCCAGTGCGACTAGGATTTCTCAATCGGGGCCAATCATCAATGAAGCGACTTCTATTGCTATTCCTTGCAAGCGTATTGCCGGTTTTTGGGCAGAGCAATACAGGTGAGTTGCGCCTTAGCGTGACGGATCCATCTGGGTTTGGAGTGAAGAGTTCGGTCGAACTGGTTTGCGAGGCGAATCAGTTTCAGGCGAGCTACGAAACGGACGATAGCGGAAATCTCGCGGCCAAGCGCTTGGCCTTTGGCGTCTACAGGCTTCGTGTCGAGCGCTCCGGATTCGCCGTGTTCACGGATTCCATTGAAATTCGCTCTGCGATTCCGTTTGCGTTTGCCGCCAAGCTTAGCATCGCTGCGTCGACTACCTCGGTCGTCGTAAAAGACTCCGATACGCTGATCGACCCTTACCGCACGGGAACGATATATCGTATCGGGACGGACATGATTGAAACTCGGGTGAGCTCTCTCCCCGGACGCTCGTTGCAGGATTTGATCAATACTCAGCCCGGCTGGCTTTATGAAGGTAACGCCGTGCTGCATCCTCGCGGTTCGGAATACCAGACGCAATTTGTGCTGGACGGCATTCCGCTAACAGACAATCGCTCGCCAAGTTTTGGTCCGGAAATCGGAGCGGATGACCTCGATTCCATGAGTGTCTTCACGGCAACCTTCCCTGCCGAGTACGGTCGAAAAATGGGCGGCGTTGTGGAACTGAACACGGCGAAAGACGATCGCGAGGGATTTCACGGCGAAGTCGTACTATCGGGAGGCAGCTTTGATACGGCGGGCTCTTATGTCATGGGACAGTATGTCTGGGGAAAAAACACGCTAGGCGTCAGCGCCAGCGGGAACATGACCGGCCACTACCTGAATCCTGTGGTACCGGAGAATTATACGAACACAGGCACCACGGGCGATTTCATGGTTCGCTACGAAATAGATTTGACCAGCCACGACCGGCTGAGTTTTTCGGTCCGCCATGCGCTTTCGCGGTACGAAATCCCCAACGAACAGGTGCAGCAAACTCCTCACGAGGATCCATTTGATCCGTTAGAACCACTCGGAGCGCAGCTGCAAAACGCGGACAATTTTGAAACGATGGGAATCGTCTCTTACCAGCACATTTTTTCGGCTAATGTAGTCGGCGATTTTCGAGGGATGGTTCGCGATAACTCCAACGATCTCTATTCAAATCCGTACTCCACGCCCGTCATAGCCTTCCAGCATAATTATTTTCGCGAAGGATATTTCAAGGGATCTGTTTCGGTGCATCACGGCAGACAAGAGTGGAAGACGGGGGTCGAATCCGATTCGACGTTTCTCCATGAAAATTTCAACGACACTATTACGGATTTTACGCAATTTGATCCCGATACACCTGGAACGTTCACTTTCGCGGCTAGCAAGCCGGACCTTGAGCAAGCCGCATTTGTGCAAGACCAGATCCGTTTGGGCAGCTGGACAGTCAGTGCCGGGGCGCGATGGGATCACTATCAGTTGCTGGTGAATCAGAACGCTGTAAGCCCGCGGCTGAGTGCTGCGCATTATTTCCCCAAGCTTGGCATGGTTGCGCACGTATCCTACGACAGGATCTTTCAGACGCCATCATTCGAGAACATTCTCATCTCCAGTTCATCCGCCGTGACTTCCCTCGATCCGATCGTACTGCGGCTCCCGGTCCTCCCTTCTCACGGAAATTACTATGAGGTTGGGCTGACAAAAGATTTTTTTGGCCAACTGAGATTTGACGCTAACGTCTTCGACCGCCGCGTGAATAATTATGCCGATGACGATCAGCTGCTCAGTACTGCCGTGAGCTTTCCGATTGCGTTTGCAAAGGCTTACATCTATGGCGCGGAGGGAAAGCTGGAACTCCCGCATTGGAAGCGTTTCAGCGGTTATGTGAGTTATTCCTACATCGTCGGATCAGCCTATTTGCCGGTAACGGGCGGGCTTTTTCTCGGGGACGATGCAACTGATGCGTTGGGGCAAAGAGTGGGACGATTCTGGGATTCACAAGATCAGCGTAATACCGTACGGACTCGCGTGCGCTACGAATTTACGAAACGAATTTGGGGAGGCATCGGCGCAGAGTACGGATCAGGGCTGCCGTTTGAATTTTCCGGCGATGAAGCGCTCGCACTTGCACAATATGGACAAGCTGTTGTGGACCGCGTGAACTTCGACAAGGGCCGAGTGCGGCCATCTCTTTCGATTAACGCATCGCTTGGCGCGGACATCTGGAAAACGGAAAAGCTCAACGTGAGGATACAAGCCGACGGAACGAATCTGAACAATCGCCTGAACGTTATTGATTTTGCGGGGCTTTTTTCTGGAAACGCGATCGGTCCGCCGCGCAGCTACAATCTTCGCCTGACGACAAATTTCTAAGACACACTCGCCGAAGTCCCCTGGGTTTCATCACCCTAACGACTCTTTTTCGGCTGCGTGATCGAGCTACTTGCGGTTCGCTTTGGCAAGCAGCCGAAGCATTTCCAGATAGAGCCAAATCAGCGTGACCATCAGGCCAAACGCGCCGTACCACTCCATGTACTTAGGAGCGCCGCCTTGCACGCCAGTTTCGATCATGTCGAAATCGAGGACCAGATTCAGCGCGGCGATGACAACCACGAACAAACTGAAGGCGATGCCCCAAAAGCCGCCTCCGTTGATCGCCGAAAATCGAAAGTGAAAGAAGAAGCTCAAGGCCATTTCGACTAAGTAAAAAACGGCGATGCCGCCCGTCGCTGCAATCACGCCAATTTTAAATCCTTGCGTGGCGCGGATTAGACCGGTTTTATAAGCGAGGAGCATAACAAAGAGTACGCCGAGCGTGAGGCCCACGGCCTGAATGGCGATACCGTGATAAGTTTTCTCGAAGGCCGCGGAAATGCCTCCGAGTGCAAATCCTTCGAGCAGCGCGTAAATTGGCGCGGTGATCGGAGACCAGTTTGGTTTGAAAATGGTCACAAGCGCGACGACGAAGCCACCGATGAAACCACCAATCATCCACGGATAGACAACTTCGGGCGTATTCGAGTGTGCTAGTCCCCAAGTCCATGCGGCGGTCGCGACGACGCAGAGCAGGAGCAGGCCCGTCTTGTTGACGGTGCCCTGCAACGTCATCGCTTCGCCGATGGCTACTTGCCCCTTGAAAGCTTTTTCGTTTAGAGCGGGATTGGACGTACGCATAAAACCTGCCATAGCTTGCCTCCGAAAGGGTACAAACTCATTTTACTCTTCATCAAGCAACAAATCCAAACGGACTGGCTTTACTCGAAAACCACGATCCGGGCTTCCATCATGCCTGTTTTTGTCCGCTGGAGATTTGGCTTTGGACTTGTGCTCGAAATTCGAGAGGGTGCGCAATCTTCTCGAACGTTTCAGGAGTTCCACCGGTGCCCCTAATAATGACAGTTCCGTAGCCGAGCATTCGGCCCATGGCTGGTTCTTCCACGACAACGCTCTCGATTCTTGAGAGGAGCAGTTCGACTGTTCGCCGGCTGGCCAAACCGGTTTTTACAATGACTCTTTTGTTGGTAATGGCCATGACCGTGGCGTTGCGCTTGATCAGGCCGATCCCGAAAAGAATCATGGCGACGAGGAACGCCCCAAGCGCCAGAAATATCAGGGCGGTCGGAGGAGATTGCCCGTTGCGCTTGGCATTCCAGGAATACACGAAAAGGGCAACGCTCGCTGCAACGAAAAACGCTGCCAGACCGGCGTGCCCCAGCATGACGACCCAATGCAACTTGGTCTGATACTGTAGCGTTTCGCCCTCAATGAGATGTTTTTCTACGTAGCTCAAAGCGGCTCCTCAAGAGCTCGTGAATCGTACCTGAGAAACCATGATGACAGATTATTTGGTAGCGCTAACGGGAATCGAACCCGTATTTCGGCCTTGAAAGGGCCGCGTGCTAACCGTTGCACCATAGCGCCACATTTTGCAGGGTGTGTAACCTATCTAGGATAAGAGAAATTCGCGGAATGAACAAGCGGACGGCGAACTATTGCGGGCAGCGGCAATTAGCTTTGGCGATCTTCAAATTCTTCCTGCCAAGCCATTTGGATGGCTTCGAGTTTGCTTTCGTTGGAGGCCGCTGGGTCACCGTTGAAGCCGGGGAGTTCAGTGATCCATTTGTGCATGTCGGTAAAGCGGACGGTGAGCGGATCGGTGTCCGGGAACTTGTCGGTCAGGCCGATGGCGATGTCTTCGATTTGGTCCCAGCCGAATTGTGGCGGCATGTTGGCTCCTGCAAAGCATGAACGAAATTCGAAATACGAGACTCGAAATACGAACTACGAATCGCCGAACGCCGAATCTTAGTGGTCGGCTTCTTTGGCGTAATTTTTGTTCCACTCGGGAATTTCTACGACAATGTCGGTGGTGCCATCGGGAACGGTTTGGCAACCGAGACGAGACTTTGGCGTGATGCCTGGAGCCATATCCAGTTCGTCGAGTTCGGCATCGGTGGCTTCATTGCAGGATTCGAGGCCTTGCTTCACGATCACGTGGCAGGTCGAGCAAGCGCAGACGCCGCCGCAGGCGTGATCGAGGCCAGCTTTAATACCTTCGGAAATATCGAGGATGCTGCCGGGGATGCCGTTGTGCCCGTAAGGAATTTTCGCCGGGTCGACCTCGATAGTTTTGCCGCTGGGAAGAAATGTCACTTTATATTTCTTCGTTGCGGGCGTGTATTTAACTTCGTCGATGTACGGGTTGCTGCCGCCCATTTTTTGCTTGCTCCATTTCGGGCGATTGCGTTAGAGCATTCGCCGTTTCAACAATTCTGCTTGTAGTGGCGCAGCATGCTGCGCCACTGCCGAGAAAACCGTGACGGACGGCCTCGTTTTTGCGAGGCGGCCATCGAAAAAACAAAGACAAGACGGGCACGGCGTGCCGTGCCCCTACGAATATCAGACTTCGGCTAGATTCTTGCCTTGCAGCGCGCTGGTGACGGCGCTGTTCATCAGTAATTCCGCCAGGTGCTCGGTTGCGTGATTCAGATCGTCGATGCGTTTGCGGATCTGTTTGTAATCCGTGCTTGCGACGGCTTCTTTCAGCGCGGCGATCGCGGTTTCTATTTTTGCGCGCTCTTCACTCGGCAGGTTGTTAGATTGCTCATTGGTTAGCGCTTTTGCGGTCGCCACAAGGATGGATTCGGATTCAGTGCGCGCTTCGATGAGTTGACGCTCGGCGAAGTCCTGTTCGGCATATTCAATGGATTCTTCCAGCATGCGCTCGATTTCGTTGTCGTTAATACCGTAACTAGGCTGAACTTCGATCGAGTGTTGCTCGCCAGTGCGAAGATCTTTTGCGCCAACTTGCAGGATGCCGTTGGCATCGATCAGAAATTTCACTTCGATACGCGGCAGGCCTGCCGGAGCGGGCGGTGTTTTTAGCGTGAAACGGGCTAGCGAGCGGCAGTCTTTTGCGAGTTCACGCTCGCCTTGCAGAACGTGAATGTCGATGCCTGTCTGGTTGTCGACACCGGTAGTGTAGAGCTCTTGCGCGCTCGCGGGGATTGTGGAATTCCGCGGAATGATTTTTGCGACGGCGCCGCCGTATGTTTCGATGCCTAGCGAAAGCGGCGTTACATCGAGCAGGAGCATGTTGGTGACGCCGCGATCGAGAATGTTGGCTTGGACAGCAGCGCCTAGCGCGACGACCTCGTCGGGATTCAACTCGGTGTGCGGTTTGCGGTCGAAAAATTCCTGCACGGTGCGGCGAATCAGCGGGGTTCGCGTGGCGCCGCCGACGAGCACTACTTCCTCGATCTCGGCAGGCTTGAGCTTTGCATCGGCGAGCGCTTGCTTCACTGGGCCCATCGTGCGGTCAACGACGGGGTGGATCAGGGCATCGAGAGCGCCGCGCGTGAATTCGTGCACGTAGATTGAGCCGTTGGGCAGCGGGAATCGTAGCGTGGCTGATTCGGCTTCCGAGAGCTGATGCTTGACTTCGATCAATGCTTTGCGCAGTTCCTGTGCGAGTTCGCCGTGAGGCGAGAAGTCAATCTCGTCGGACTGAAGAATTTGTTCGTGAACGAAAGCCTGGAGCAGATTGTCAATGTCGTCGCCGCCGAGGTGCGTGTCGCCGTTGGTCGAGAGGACCTGATAGATATCGCCTTCGGCGGTGGAAATAAGTTTGAGAACGGAAATATCGAATGTGCCGCCGCCAAGGTCGTAAACAGCTACGCGGCCGCGCTGCTTTTCGTGCAGACCATAGGCGAGTGCCGCGGCAGTTGGCTCATTGACGAGGCGAAGAACTTCGAGGCCCGCGATTTTGCCGGCGTCCTTGGTGGCTTGGCGTTGCGCGTCATTGAAATAGGCCGGGACGGTGATTACGGCCCGGTCGACCGTTTCACCGAAAAAGGCTTCAGCCCAGTTTTTTAGTTCGCGCAGAACGAATGCGGAAATTTCGGGAGGGGTGAAAATTTTGTCGCCGAGCATCACGCGGATGACGTTTTTGCTCACGGGATCGATGCGGAACGGGAAAACCTTTAACTCAGTTTGCACGTCCGCGGGACCGCGACCCATCAATCGTTTCACCGAGTAAATCGAGCGCTCGGGCTGTGTTAGCAGGCGGTTGCGTGCAGCTTCTCCGACGATGATGGTGCCATCGGCATCGAGGCTGACGACCGACGGACAGAGCGTGCTGCCGTACGGGCCGGGAATACACTTCGGCTGATTCGTCTGCGGGTCAATGTACGCGACGAGGCTATTTGTGGTGCCGAGGTCTATTCCGACGATTCTGCCCATGGCGAAAACCTGGAGGGGCTAAAGCCCCTCGCTACAAAAGCTCCTTTTGGACGTTTACGACTAAATTGCGGATATACGAGCGCCGGTTCAACTGTTCGTTCATTCGGGTCATCAACTTCTTGCGCGCGGCTTCGTCCGCGTTTGCATCGACGGCAGCGTCCCATTCGCGGGCCGTTTCTTGAAGTTGGGCATCGATTTCGGCTAGCTTCTCACCGCAATTTTTCTCGGCGGATTCCAGGCGCGATTTCAGCGCCGTCAAATCGTCACCGGCGGATTTTGCTTCGCGTAGTTCATCGAGCGATTCGTTTAGCTCGAAGACTTCTTCGAGCAGTTCGGGCGGCGCTTGCTGCTTGTGCTCGCCTTCCTTACGCATGTTCTCAAGGCCGAGGAGATATTCGACGCGAGCGACTGGATCTTGCAGCGTGCGGTAGGCGTCGTTCAACTCAGAGCTGCGCTTCAGAGAGAGTTCCCGCTCCGCCTCACTGGCGTTGACGAAATTGTCCGGATGAAGCTTCCAGCTTAGTTGCAGGTATTTTTGTTCGAGCCCGTTCATTTCAATCCAGAGCTTGCGCGGGAGGCCGAAAATGGCGAAGTAGTCCTGCGCCGGGGCGTTCGTCCTGGATGTGGCAGGCGTGCTCATTTAGGAATCGATCGTTTCTAACCGGGCACAAAAAAAGTGGCTGGCGGGTGCGGCTGCCAACCACTGGTTTGACTCGCCTTGGAATTCCCCCGCCGGAACAAATGCAAAAGCTGACTTGGGCAAAAACACATTCAAAAGTCTAGAACGAAGAACACAGGCAAGAGTGCCTGTGCTACTTCTACGCCGTGAACGAGCTGCCGCAGCCGCAGTTTCTGGCGGCATTGGGATTCTGGAAGACGAAACCCTGGCGCATCAACGTTTCTTCGTATTCGAGCGTTGTGCCGTTTAGATACAGGAAACTCTTTGGGTCTACAAAGAGGCGCGCGCCGAATTCTTCGAAGATTTTGTCGCGATCGCGGGCTTGTGTGTCCAAGCGCATCGCGTAGGACAAACCGGAGCAGCCACCGCCTTGCACACCGACGCGCAAGCCGCCCTGTTCGGGCGAGACGCCTTCCTTTTCGAGGAGTTCGCGGATTTTCTTCGCGGCTCGCTCGCTGAGGCAGATTTTTGCGATCGTCGGATTGGCGACTTCTGTTGCCATTTTCAAATGCTCCAGGGGCCTTATAAAGTTCCAGCCTTGCCGCAGACGGGCACGGCATGCCGTGCCCCTACATGGAAAAGGCTACCAGAATTAGTGCGCGGCCTTTTCGGCTAGCGGCACTTCGATGCCGTGCTTTTTCTTCCAGTCGCCGATGGCGGCCTTGATAGCGTCTTCGGCAAGCACGGAACAGTGAATTTTCACCGGCGGGAGCGAAAGCTCGCGCACGATGTCCGTGTTCTTGATCGAGAGCGCTTCCTCGACCGTCTTGCCCTTGACCCATTCCGTCGCGAGCGATGAGCTGGCAATCGCCGAGCCGCAGCCGAAGGTCTTGAACTTGGCTTCTTCAATGACCTGCGTATCGGGATTGATCTTCATTTGCAGCTTCATCACGTCGCCGCATTCGGGAGCGCCGACGAGACCCGTTCCAACATTGGGGTCTTCCTTCGGCAAGCTTCCGACGTTGCGCGGATTGTTGTAGTGCTCAACCACCTTATCGCTATATGCCATTAGCTGTTGCTCCTTGCCAAATTGACGAGATTTCCAAAGCCTGCGCTCTTCACGGCCTTCTCGGAGAGAGAAACGTTCGGCACGGATGCCGAGCGGCCCGCTGTGAGCTGGCGGAGAGCGTCCTTGATGAACTCAGCGCCAACGCCGAGCATCTTCAAAAAGGCGCGAACCTGCTGCAGTTCGTGGAAAGAGCGCTCGCCAGCGGCGGGGGCCTCTTCACCTTCTTCATAGGGTACAAAGGTCACTCGAAATGCGGCTCCTGTGCCGCCGATCGAGCGGTGAATTCGGATTGTGCCTTCGTTTGCCATCGTATTTCCTTCTGTGCTTGAGATCTTGTGCTGCTAATCCTTTTAGATGCAGGGTCTAGGCCGTTTGCCACTTCATCTTGGAGATGTCGATACCTTCCTTGGCCATCTCGTAAAGGGGCGAAAGCTCGCGCAGCTTGGTGACGACCTGAACCATCTTATCGATGACGTAGTCGACCTCCTCCTGCGTGTTAAAGCGGCCCAAGCCGAAGCGGATCGAGGTATGCGCCAGGTCTTCGCCAACTCCCAGAGCCTTCAGCACATAGCTGGGTTCCAGGGTAGCCGAAGTGCAGGCCGAACCGCTCGATACCGCAATGTCATTAATGCCCATTAACAGAGACTCGCCTTCGACATAGGCAAAGCTCATGTTGAGATTGTTCGGCAGGCGGTGCTCCAGCGAACCGTTAATGAAGACCTCATCGAGCTTGGCTTCGAGGCCCTTTTTCAGGCGATCACGAAGTCCGCTGAGCCGAACCGCTTCTTCCTTCATTTCCTGTTGGCAGAGTTCGCAGGCTTTGCCGAGGCCGACGATGCCCGTCACGTTGAGCGTGCCGGAACGCATGCCGCGCTCGTGGCCGCCGCCATCAATGATGGCCGAGAGCTGCACGCGCGGGTTGCGGCGGCGAACGTACAGCGCGCCGACACCCTTGGGACCGTAAATCTTATGGCCGCTGATGGCCAGCATGTCGATGTTATCTTTCTGAACGTCGACGGGGATTTTGCCTACTGCTTGCACGCCATCCGAGGCGAAGAAAATCCCGTGTTCCTTTGCGATTTTGCCAATTTCGGCGATGGGATTGATCACGCCAATCTCATTGTTGGCATACATGATGGTGATCAGAATGGTGGTCGGGCGAATGGCGGCTTTCAGCTCATCCAGATTGACGCGGCCATCTTTCTGCACCGGCAAATAGGTAACTTCAAAGCCGTCTTTTTCCAGACGCTTGCAGGTATCCAGCACCGCCTTGTGCTCAATAGCCTGCGTGATGATGTGGTTGCCCTTTTCGCGGAACATCTCCGCTATGCCCTTGATCATCAGGTTGTCGGATTCAGTGGCGCCGCTGGTAAAGATGATTTCTTTAGGCGTGGCGTTGATCAGAGAGGCGATCTGTTGACGCGCTGTTTCGACCGCTTCCTCGCCGGCCCAGCCAAAACTGTGATTGCGGCTCGCGGCATTTCCAAACTTTTCCGTGAAATAAGGCAGCATCGCGTCCACGACACGCGGATCGACCGGCGTGGTCGCGTGATTATCCATGTAAATCGGCAGCTTGACAGCCATTTCCTGGTCTCCTAACTCGAACTCATGTACGAACCCGAACGCATCGGGCCCGACAGGGCGACAAGCGCGGGCTCATTGGGGTCCTCGCTCATCTGCGCAATCGTTACAGTGCTCAAAACTCCCAAAATACTCTCGTTTACCTTGCGGAGCGGCTCGCGAACCGAGCATCTCTCCGTGGTTTCGCAATTCCCGTGGCTGGTCACACAGGATGTGATGAGCACGGGGCCATCGATGGCTGAAATAACATCGAGGGCGCTCACTTGTCCGGGGTCTTTCGCCAGCTGATAACCTCCGGTCGAACCGTGTTTCGCAACAACGACGCCTTCTCGTGCCAAACGTTGCAGCACTTTTGCCATCAGGGTGACCGAAATGCCGTACTCTTCCGCAATTTCGTTCGCGCTGCACGCATGTTCTTGACGGTGCATCGCCAAATGCTTGACGGCAATCAGCCCATAGTCGGCTTTTTTGGATAGCTTAAACATTTCTCACTCAGGTTCCTGCCCCCGCAGGATATGCGACTGAATCAGTCGCAGTCAGAGGATACTCTGTTTCGCATTCCAAGTCAAACTAACAGACCTAGTAACAACCGCCAAACCCTTTATTTCGTGCGGCTTATAATAAGACCAGTTTAGTCGGGGTTGCCAGTGATTTACGGCGAAAGGTCGAATTTTGCAATGGAAGGTCAATTCCGAACGGCCAACGGTAAGCTGGGCGCCACGCTCATCGGTCGTGATAGGCTAGTCCGTGAAAATATGGAAAAAATAAATTCAGGCGAGACAAGATCGGCTTGGAACTCGGTGAGATATGCGTCTTGTCTACTCCTCCTTGCAGCAAACTTCATGGCAACCGGCTGTTCCCGACCGGAACAACCTTCGGCAGTCGAACACCGTAAGGATCCGTCGCCCTCCCAAACTCCCGCTGACGGACAAACCTATACCCTAGTGGGCGCAGGCGACATTGCAGGTTGCGAGAACATAGAAGGTGCTCGCGCCACGGCCAAACTCCTCGAGCGCATCCCGGGAACAATCTTTGCTGCTGGGGATCTGGCATACGAAAGAGGTACAAGCGCCGAATTTAAGAATTGCTACGACACGACGTGGGGAGAATTTAAGGCCAGGACGCGGCCGGTTCCAGGAAATCACGAGTATGCAGAGGGAGGCGCTTCAGCATATTTTCAGTATTGGGGAGATCAAGCCGGACCTGCGGGTAAGGGATATTACAGCTACGACCTAGGCTCCTGGCACATCGTCGCGCTGAACACAAACTGCATCGCCCGAGGCTTGGGCGGTTGCGCCAAAGGCTCTCCCGAAGAAGAATGGCTGCGTCAAGACCTTGCAGGGCATCCCGACGCATGTATTCTCGCCTATTCCCATCAAGCGCTCTTCAGCAGTGGATTGCTCAAAACGCATGCGATCCATCCTGAGTTGAAAGAATTCTGGCAGGATCTTTACGATGCGCATGCCGCCTTGTTCTTGGTGGGCCATGAACACTCCTACGAACGTTTTGCACCGCAGGATCCGGAGGGGCATTCCGAACCGGATAGAGGCATTCGGGAGATCGTAGTCGGGACGGGTGGCCGCAGCCACGACCCCCTCGGCTTTGCAATTGCCAATAGTGAAGTCCGCAACGCGAGCACTTACGGCGTCCTCAAACTGACGCTCACTCCCGGCCATTACGTTTGGCAATTCATTCCGGTAGAGGGCGAGTCGTTTACGGATTCGGGCTCAGGCGAGTGTCCTAATCACGTTAGTCCCAAGAGCTAGTTGTATTTTGGTCTGCAAGCCCTGCGCTATTAATTTGATGACGAACAAGCTCCGCCAGCCGAAGCTGCCTCGACCAGTTTTTGAACGGACGAAGCGGGCATCAGCAGGAGCTGGCCCTTCGGTTTTTCGATTTGCTGCAGGGACGCAAGTTGCTGTGCCTTCCAATCATCCGGCGCTCGTTGGCCCTTGGCGATAAAATCCAAAGTGGCAAGGCCGATGCCTCCCAGCGTCGCAAGATCCTGCGAAGTCGGGGTAACTGCTTTCACCAGGAAGGACCGCTCTGCCAGCGGTTGGAGGTTCGCGTCATTGTCGCGCCAAACGGAGAGTTCCGCGCGCAGACGAGCGCTATCGGCAGGATCGTGGCAGGAAGCGGCAATGAACTTGTCGACCAATTCTCCGAAATGCCGTGCAGTCGCGCTTTCGAGCGGCACTGCGTCCACGACTCGGTTGAGCGGCGTAGCGCTCGTTGGTTCTGTGGTCGCGGTTTCCTCTCGAGCGTAATCTTTCACCGGCTCGACCACACTAGCAAGCGTGACCAGCGCGGTAAATTCCGCCGGAGTGCTCGGTCCGGCAATTCTCTGCAGCATCTGCCGGTGATACGTCTTATGGGTAAGGCCGAGCCATTCCAGGCGCTCACCAATGAATTCCATGCGCGTGTGCATGGACGCGACATCTGTCACGTTCTGTGGAGACCACAGTCGCTCCGCGATTACAGCGTTGCGCGGCCAGATGCGCGAATCGATATTCTCCCGATTGATGTACTCCGCCCACATGCAGGATTCGCCGCCAAGGACTCGGGCTTTTTCTTCCGGAGAGAGATTCGCCCCGGCCCCGCCTAGCGGATCAACGGCATAGTGACGCGCCGAGGACCAGCCCAGATCGAGGTAGTAGCCATTGGAAAGAATGCCTCGAAAACCCTGCTTTGCAGCAGCGGCCAGCGCATCCGGCCCGCGCCATGACTGAATCACAATGTCCTTTGGCAGCGTGGGGTCCAGCACCTCATCCCAGCCGACCATGCTCTTGCCGTGCTTGCTGACGATGGGCTCAAGCCGTTTGTTGAAATAAGATTGCAGGCCTTCGTTGTTCTTCAAATCGTGAGCCTTGATGAACTCCTGGATTTTGGGGTTGGCGTCCCACTGCTTTCCATTTACTTCATCGCCGCCCACATGGAAAAAATGGTCGGGGAAGAGTTTTGCCATTTCGCCGATGAATTGATCGAAGAATTTGTAGGTGCGCTCGTTCGTGGGATCGAATGCGGGATCGAAAACGCCCCATTTCCTTTCAATTTGGTAGGGGCCAGGGCCGCTTGAGAGTTCCGGATAGCCGACAAACCACGCCGTGCTATGACCGGGGATATCGAACTCGGGGACCACGCGGATACCGCGGTCGCGCGCGTATTCGATCAGGTCGCGGACTTCATCCTGCGTGTAGTACAGGCCGTCGGAACCCATCTCGTGAAGCTTCGGAAATTTCTTGCTTTCAACGCGAAAGCCCTGGTCTTCGGACAAGTGCCAGTGCAACACGTTCATCTTCACGGCTTCGAGGCCGTCGATATTTCTTCTGAGCACGTCGAGCGGCACAAAATGGCGCGCCGAGTCGATCATCAATCCGCGCCATGGAAATCGCGGCTTATCGTTGATCGTTACGGCTGGCGCGGCGAATCCGTCAGGCGAGACTTCTACCAGTTGCAGGAAAGTCTGCAAGCCATGCAGCGTGCCCAGCGGAGTTGGCGCACTGAGTTTCGCGCCGCTGGCACTTACCTCAAGGACGTAGGACTCATCTTCGCCGAGCTCCTGAATTTCCTTGCCGGCGTGATCAGTGTGAATCACGAAAACAACTTTTGTGGCTGCACTCGGTTTGCCCTCCACGGGAATTGCTGTCTGGCGTGACAGTCGGCGTAGAAAACGCTCGACTGCGCGTTCGAGCCGTGGCTCGGTATAACCAGTCAATCCCACGGAAAAAGAAGAGTCCACCAGGAGGCGGCCTGTGCCAATTTGGACGCTCGAAGGAAGTGGCATTAGGTTGAGCGTGCGCTGCTCCTGCGCGCTGGCAAACCGTGACACCATCAAAACACCAAGCACCAACAAACCGAGACCTCGCTTCGAGGGGCCTGCAGCCATGTTTTCGGAGCTCCTTTTGGAATTGCCATCAAGAACAATCCGCGGCCGTCTTGTTCGCAGAGCGGCACGGAGGATACTGTCACAGTCGTTGCCCGGTGCGAAGAGAAAATCCACAGCCTCAAATCGCGGGGCGCTCCTGGCTCCCCAAACTTTGCGGCGCATCCGATTCGCAGCATGAGTTAGAATAAACAACTCCGTGCGGCGCCCATGAAAACATCCATCGCCATCTATCCCGGTTCATTTGACCCGGTGACGAACGGCCACCTCGACCTGATCGAGCGCGGCGAGAAAATGTTTGATCTGGTGATTGTGGCGGTGTTGAGCAACGTGGAAAAGCGGCCGTTGTTTTCGGTGCCGGAACGCGTCGAGATGTTGCGCGAAGTCACGAAGAAATGGCCGGGCGTGGAAGTGGACGTTTTTCACGGGCTGCTCGTTGATTACGCGAGGAAACGCGGAGCAGGAGTGATTCTGCGGGGGATTCGCGCGATTTCCGATTACGAATATGAGCTGCAGATGGCTTTGATGAACAGAAAGCTTGAGCCGCGCCTGGAGACTGTGTTCATGTTGCCGGGTGAATCGTACAGCTATTTGAGCTCGAAATTGGTGCGGGAGATTGCACAGCTCGGTGGACCATTGAAAGATCTTGTGCCTCCGGAAGTGGAGCAGCGGCTGAGGGCAAAAGTTTTGTAAACGGTTACGCGCCGTGTATGGCGCGATGCAAAAAATAAAGAGACAGGCTGAAGCCTGTCCCACAGGAGAAAGCAGTGCAACTTACTGAACGCATTAATCGCATACAAATCTCGCCGACAGCGGCGGTCATCGCGGAAGCGGACCGGCTGAAATCTCAAGGCGTGGACATCGCGGACTTTGGTCCGGGCGAGCCGGACTTTCCGACTCCAGACCACATTAAGAAGGCAGCGATTGCAGCGATCGAGGGGAACAAAACCAAGTACACACCAACTGGCGGCATCATGCCGCTGCGCGAAGCAATCTGCGCGTGGCATAAGTGCGAGCTTGGCTCGGACTACGCTCCGAAGGAATGTATTGTCACAGTCGGCGGCAAGCACGGAATTTTTAATGTGATGAGTGTGTTGGTGCAAACGGGCGACGAAGTGATCATTCCCGCGCCTTACTGGGTGAGTTTTCCGGACATCGTTAAGTATGCAGGCGGCACGCCGGTGTACGTACAGACACGGCCAGAAGACGGCTTTAGCGTGAAAGCTGCTGCAATTGAAAAGGCCATCACTCCGAAGACGAAGCTTTTGATTCTCAATTCACCGAGCAATCCGACGGGCGGCGTGGTTCCTCCTGACGAGTACGCGCGCATTCTGGCAGTGTGCAAAAAACATAATGTCTGGCTGATGGGCGACGAGTGCTATTCGCATTTTACGTATGACCAGCACAAACCGTTTACTATTGCTAGCGCGCCGGACTCGAAGAACAACGTCATCATCATCGGTTCGGTGTCGAAAACATTCGCGATGACCGGCTGGCGCATCGGTTACACACTGGCGCCCGCTGAACTTATTCAGGCACTGACGAAATTGCAGAGTCAGTCGACCTCGAACCCCACATCCATCGCGCAATACGCTGCCGTCGCCGCAATGACGGGCTCGATGGACTCTGTCCCCGTGATGCTTGCCGAATATGACCGCCGCCGCAAGCGCATCGTCGAAGGCTTGAACGCCATCCCTGGAGTGAAGTGCGAAATGCCCGGCGGTGCGTTCTACGCGTTCCCGAATGTCGCCGCGCATCTCTCGAACGGCGAGAGCGGCCACGCCATCGCAAAAGACACCGGCGAACTCGCCAAACTGCTGCTCGACAAAGCGCGCGTCGCGCTAGTCGCCGGCGAAGGATTCGGCGCGCCAGGCTATTTGCGGCTCTCCTACGCCACTTCGATCGAACGCATCGACGAAGGCCTGCGCCGCCTCGAGCGATTTTTCACGCGCGTCGAAGCCGCAGCCTAAAACGTGACTGCTTCTTCACTAAAGCCTGAGCCGTTTCGCATCGAACCGGTCTTCAGTCCGCGTATTTGGGGCGCGAAGTCGCTTGCGCCCCTTTTCCCTGAGAAAACGAATCTCGCCGAGCCGCTAGGCGAAGCCTGGCTCACTGGCGTCGAGTGCAAAATCGCCAGCGGGCCTTTTTCCGGGAAAACGCTAGGTGCAGCGTGGCGCGAAATGCCCGCGGATTGGCGCGGCACAAGGCTCACTTCCGTCCAAGACTTTCCACTGCTTGTGAAATTTATTTTCCCCACCGACAAGCTGTCCATCCAGGTCCATCCGGACGACGCGTACGCCTCGGTCCACGAAAAAGCAGCTGGTGGGCGCGGCAAGACGGAAATGTGGCATATCGTTTCTGCTCAGCCCGGCGCTCGACTACTCGCAGGTCTGAAATCGGGTGTCACCAAGGAGACGTTCCTCGAAGCGCTTGCCGCTCACACCTTGGAAGACGTCTTCGAGTCTTACGAAGTTCATGCAAGCGATACTTTCTTCATCCCCGCGGGAACGCCTCACACTATCGGCCCGAACATGGTGATCTGCGAGATCCAGGAGTATTCCGACATCACCTATCGAGTGTTCGACTATGACCGCCTCGACGCCGACGGCAAGCCGCGCGAGTTGCACATTGAGAAAGCGCTCGAAGTCATTCGCTTCGGGGGAGCTCCTGTGCCCCCGTTTCACTGGCCACATCCAATGGATGAAATTGAAACAGCGTATGTCGAGTACCTAGCGGCTTGCCGTTATTTTGCCGTCGAGAGATGGGATTTTGACGGCTGGCTCACCAAAGGGAGCACGGACGCCGCTCGTTTTGAATTGCTGACCGTTCTGAAAGGCAGCGGCCATATTCGATGGGAGGGTGGAGAATATCTGTACTCGGCTGGGGAAACGTGGCTGCTGCCGGCGTCGTTAGGAAGATACGAACTGGGCTCTTCTAGGGAAGAGACCGAAATTCTTCGAATCTACGTGCCTGACCTCGTTGAATTCGAAAAAATGATTACTGATAAAGGTTTTTCTGAAAAAGACCGACGACGATTCATCTTCGACTAGGAAGTATGGGCTGACATGGAGAAATTGCAAATACACGCAGTAATTCTCGCTGGAGGACGCGGCACGCGCTTCTGGCCGCGCAGCCGAACGCGCACGCCAAAGCAATTGCTAAACATCGTCGGGAAAGACACGATGCTTGAGCAGACGGTTACTCGGTTGCGGTCGATCATTCCTGCTGATCGCATTTGGACAGTCACGAATGCCGAGCAAACTGCCGCTGTCAAAAAGCAGCTCCCAGCCGCGGCACGCAAACGAGTTCTAACGGAGCCGCTTGGGCGGAACACCGCTGCCGCGATCGCGTTGGCCGCGATTCACGTGCGTCACGCCGCTAAAGGCGACGCGCTGATGGCCGTGCTGCCCGCCGACCACTTCATCGCGCAGCCAGACAAATTTCGCAAAATCGTGAGCGCCGCACTCGAACTCGCGCGCGAACCCAAAGGCCTGATCGTGTTGGGCATTCCGCCGACTCGGCCTGACACCGGCTTCGGCTACGTCGAGCGCATGGGAGACGCGCTCGGATCGAGCGGGTTCCCCGCGTTTGCCGTCCGTCGCTTTACGGAGAAACCCGCGCTCGAAGTCGCCAAGGAATACGTCGCCTCCGGCAATTTTCAATGGAACGCCGGCATGTTTTTCTGGCGCGTCTCGACCTTTCTCGACAACTTGAAGCGCTTTCTTCCCAAAACGCACGAAGCTCTCGAATCGCTCGCCGAAACCATCGGCAAAAAAAATTACGAGCTCCGACTCCGCGCCATCTATCCGAAACTGGAAAACATTTCCGTCGACTACGCCATCCTGGAAAACGCTACACGCCAGGAAGGTATTCCGCAGGTCTACGTCATCCCTGCGGACATCGGCTGGAGCGACATCGGCTCCTGGGCCGCAGTCTACGAACTCCTTACGAAACATTCCGGTGACAACGTCCTGGCCGGCCACGGCCTGGCTCTCGATGCCACCGGCAATTTTCTCTACAGCCCGACGAAATTCGTCGCCGCCATCGGCATTCGTGATCTGATCGTCGTCGAAACTCCTGACGCGCTTCTCATCGTCCCCCGCGACCGCGCGCAGGATGTCGCCAAAATCGTAAAATCCCTCGAAGAACGAAAACTCACCAAACTGCTGTAGCAGGATTCTCGGCAGTCTCAGTCCAATGCGGCTGTTTGGCGGACATATCGCTTCGCGTATACTTTCTCTGCCCCTATGGCCGCGATCAAATTTGGAACCGATGGCTGGCGCGACGTGATCGCCGAAGACTTCACATTTGCGAACGCGCGCATTGTGGCCAAAGCTATCGCGCGATACGTCGTGCGCTGCGAGGACGCGCGCAAAGGCGTGCTGGTCGGCTACGACCACCGCTTTGCGTCCGATACCGTAGCCGCCTCGGTTGCTGAAGTGATTGCCGCAACCGGCACGCCGGTATGGCTTGCCGACAAGCCCTGTCCCACACCTGCAATTTCTCTGCTCGTTCGCCAGCGCGCGGCCGCAGGCGGCATCCTCATCACCGCGAGCCACAATCCTTATCAATGGAACGGCATCAAGTACAAAGCGAGCTACGGCAGCAGCGCGCTGCCGTCCATCGTCGCGCAAATTGAAATCGAACTCGCGAAGGTCCAAAAAAACGCAGTGGCCCCGCTCCCGCCCCGGAAAGAATTAATTCAATCGCTCGAGCCGCGCGCTCCGTATCTCGACACCATTGAGAAACTGATCGATTGGGAGCGATTGCGGAAAGCAAAGCTGCGTTTCGTTTCCGATCCGATGCACGGGTCCGCGACCGGTCTATTGCCAGCGCTCTTCGCGCGCAACGGAATCGCCTGCGACGAAATTCGCGCCACGCGCGATCCGCGTTTCGGTGGCGTCCACCCGGAACCCATTCCACCGCACATCGCCCCTCTTCAAGAAGCCGTGCTCGCAGGAGAATATGACGCCGGCCTCTGCGCCGACGGCGATGGCGACCGCATCGGTGCCGTCGACAGCGACGGCTCTTTCGTCAACCCGCATCAAATTTTCGCGCTACTCGTCTGGCATCTCGCCGGTACCCGCAATTTGCCGGGTGATATCGCCAAAACGTTCAGTGTCACCAAACTCATCGACAAACTCGCCGCCAAATTCAACCGCAAGCTCCATGAAGTCTCGATCGGCTTCAAATACATTTGCGAGCTGATGCTCGAACAAAACATCCTAATTGGCGGAGAAGAAAGCGGCGGCATCGGCACAAGCCTCTATCTGCCTGAACGCGACGCCACAGTTTGCGCGCTTTTCCTTGCCGAGCTAATGGCTTGGCACGGTAAGTCGCTAGGCGACATGCTACGCACCCTCTATGCGGAGTTCGGTGAGTTCCATTACGGCCGCGTCGATCTTGACGTCACCCCAGCGCAGAAGCAAAAGGCTGTCGCGTATTTTTCCAGCGAGAAAACCACCAAGCTACTGGACTGGCCCATTACACGCCGCGAAAACATGGACGGCATCAAAATCTATCTCGGCGAAATCGGCTGGCTCCTTGTTCGTGCTTCTGGCACGGAGAATTTGCTTCGCGTCTATTGTGAGACTTCGAAACAGGAAACGACGCAGCGCGCTCTCGATGCCGTAACAAAACTTGTTCGAGCTTTGTAGGTGAACCCGTGGAAACGATCAACCTAAAGGACAAATTCAGCCACTTCTCGGATTACTGGAATCCGCGCATCATCGGCGAGCTGAACGACTGCCACGTCAAAGCGGTAAAACTAACAGGTGAATTTGTTTGGCATCATCATGACAATGAAGATGAGCTTTTTCTTGTCGTCAAAGGCACGCTGCGTATGAAATTCCGCGATCGCGAAGCTATAGTTCATGAAGGTGAATTCGTCATCGTTCCTCACGGCGTCGAGCATTGTCCTGTTGCGGACGAAGAAGTGCACATCGTCTTGATTGAGCCGAAATCCACGCTCAACACCGGAAACATAACCAACGAAAGGACGGTCGTACAGCTCGAGCGCATATAGTCCGCGTACTTGCTCCAGCCACGGCTCATAACCCAATGGAACATCGCTTCTACACGCTCGACGTCTTCACCAATTCGCGCTTCGAAGGCAATCCGCTCGCCGTCTTCACCGATGGCGACAGCCTCTCGAACGACCAGATGCAAGCTATTGCGCGCGAGATGAATCTCGCCGAAACCGTCTTCGTGCAAAAACCGACTGACGAACGCGCTCTCGCTCGGTTGCGCATTTTCACCACTCGTGAAGAGCTGAAACTCGCCGGCCATCCGGTCGTCGGCACTTGGTTTTTACTGGCAGAGCTCGGCGTTGTTCCCGCGCAAGAAGGCGGTGTGCATATCATGCAGGAAACCGGTGCCGGTGTACTCCCCGTCGAAATTCGTTTCAAGGATGGCCGTCCGCAACGTGTCACCATGACGCAGACCGAAGCGGCGTTCCGTCCCATGAAATTCAAGAAGGCAGCACTCGCTAAAGCGCTCGGCCTCACACCGAAAGATCTGGATCCGGATCTTGAGCCCGAGTGCGTCTCCACCGGCATCTTCAATCTCATGGTGCCACTGAGAAATCGTGCCGCGCTCGGCAAAATCTCTATGAACATGTTTGAGCTGCGCAAACTGCTAGGAAAAAACGCGACGATGGCCTACTGCTTTGCGCTCGGCAGCAATAGCAAAGTCTTCTCGCGGGGTATGCTTCCTTGGGAAATCTACGAAGATCCCGCGACCGGCTCTGCCGCCGGCTCGCTCGGCGCCTATCTCGTGAAACACGGAAAACTGTCGGCTGGGCACACCCTCAGTATTCTGCAAGGCGAAGAAATGGGCCGCCCCAGCCACATCGAAGTGGAAGTGACGCAACGGGGTAAAAAACTGGTCCCGCGCGTCAGCGGCGCCGCCGTCAAAGTCTTCGAAGGCACAGTCACAGTTTAATTCGCACTGGGACCGCCCGCAGCAGAGTCCACCGGCGGACAATAGATTCAAACTAGAAAATTCCAACTCGATGTTTATTTATTTTGTCGCGATGCTTTTGTGGACCGCGTCGAGAATTCCATTCACAAACGATCCCGCATCTTCTGAGGAGAATTTCTTAGCCAAATCAACCGCCTCGTTCAGGATCACTTTGGGCGGCGTGTCCGTCGTCCGCAGTTCGTAAATCGCCAGCCGTAAGATTGCGCGGTCTATCACCGCAAGCCGCTCGAGCCGCCAATTCTCCGCCTGTTTAACTATCAGTTCGTCGATCGCAGCCGTATCTTTCACGGCCCCTTCGAATAAACGATTCGCAAACGCGCGCGTGGAATCCGTCGCCTTCGCAGCTCTCCAGAATTTTGCTTCCAGTTTCACGGGCTCCTGCTCGCTCATGTCCCATTGAAACAACATTTGCATCGCGAACTCGCGTGATTTTGTGCGCAGCGACATTTACTTGTGCCGCGTCTTTCCACTGGCGGATGGCTTCGCTTGTGCACCGCGCAATTTGCGCGACAATTGCGCCATCTCGATAGCACCGAGTCCCGCTTCGAAACCCTTGTTGCCGCCCTTCAAACCTGCGCGGTCGATGGCCTGCTCCAGAGTGTCGCAAGTCAAAACGCAAAACATAATTGGCACGCCCGAGTCCATCTGCGCTAGCTGCAACCCACGCGCCGTTTCCGAACAAACGTAATCGTAATGCGAGGTTTCGCCGCGAATCACGCATCCAATTGCGATAAGCGCGTCGTAGCGCCCTGTCGCCGCAAGCTTTTTGGCGGTCAGTGGCAATTCGAATGATCCCGGCACATGTACGACGTCCACTTCCTTTCCACCCGCCCCCGCGCGCGCCAGTGCATCCACAGTGGCCGCCAGAAGCCGCTCGGTAATAAAACTATTAAATCGGCTCACAACAATTCCAAACCGCAATCCCGCCGCGCTCAACCCGCCATCAATCTTCCCAGTTTGCATTTCTCAGCCCGACTCTCTCTTCTCTGTGCTCTATATGTCCTGAGTGCCCTCTGTGTAAAATTCGTTTATTTTTTTCCAACGCTTAAAATTTCATCGCCTTAGGTTTCTGCGGATCCGCATAGTCATAAAATCCCCGCCCCGACTTCCGCCCCTTCCATCCCGCCAAAACCATCCGCTTCAACAGCGGCGGCGACGCAAATCGACGTTCGTGAAACTCCTCGAACATGATTTGCGAAATATAATAAGTCGTGTCCAAACCCACAAAATCCAGCAAAGTCAGCGGTCCCATCGGATGCCCGCAGCCCAGCTTCATCGAATTATCGATGTCCTCGATGGAACCAACGCCTTCTTCCAAAGCGCGAATCGCGTCCAGCAAATACGGCACCAGCAACCGGTTCACAATAAATCCGGTCGAATCGTGCGCGCGCACCGCGGTCTTCCCCAGTTTCGTCCCAAACGCGACCATCTCTTCATAAACGTCCGCGTCCGTCGCGATCGTCCGCACGACCTCCACGAGCTTCATCACCGGCACCGGATTAAAAAAATGCAGACCCACAAACCGCTGCGGCCGTTTTGTCGCGGCAGCAATTTCCGTAATTGTCAGCGACGAAGTATTGCTCGCAAAAATCGTGGAAGGCGGACACAACCGATCCAGCGCGGAAAAAAGCTCGCGCTTCGCGGGCAACTGCTCGATGATCGCCTCAACAATCACGTCGCAATCCTTCAAATCATCGATAACCGTCGTCCCCTGTAGCCGTCCGCGGATTTCGCCTTCCGCCGAAGCCGTGATCGTTCCCTTCTCAACCAGCCGCGCCAAATTCTTCTCAATACTCTTCAGCCCCTTCTCAACAATTTCCGGGCTCACTTCCCGAACTACAGTCGTAAATCCCGCGGCCGCGCAGACCTGCGCGATCCCCGACCCCATCAACCCACACCCAACCACGCCCACCTTCTGAATTGCCATGATTGATTTTCCTCGTAGATACCGCAGTCGAACCTCTTCGCGGGCCCCGAAAGTTTACCAGAATCCCTTTTGAAGTGCGGCTTCTCCCAGGTTTCCCCAATGTTGACAGTTTAGGCCATATCATGCTAGCGTGGCAATGCATAGCATTGCACATTGGAGGAAAAAACTGCTATGGCCAAAATGGCAGAGAATATTCGAACCTTCGGTCGCGAGAAATACGTGGTACCCGCGCGCAAGCGACAACTGGAGAAATTCTCAATTCGTGCAGGTGACGTGGTTCGGGAACTCAAGCTGTTGGGGCGCGTGCCGGCCGTTTGCAGCGCACTCAAGAGCCGTGCATTCCTGGAGCAGAATAGTCTGCGAATAGTGGAGCGCACTGGCCCAAGTTCGGGACAGAGCACAACGGTAACCTATACCTATGAGTTCGTTGATGCTTGGGATTCGTCACAGGCTAATTCGGATCCATGGACCGAGCTGCGAGGTGCCCTAAAGAATGTATTTGCTGAGTTTGGAGGCGGTGAGGCTTATCTCCGCGGAGAACGAGAGAATTTTTACGCTGATAAGGAAAACTCGTGAGCCGGATCTACTGGGATTCAATGCTTTTCGTTTACTGGCTCGAAGACAATCCGCAGTTTGCCAAACGTACGGGAGCGGTCCACGCAAAGATGAAAGAGCGCGGGGACGAACTCATCACCAGTGCTTTCACATTTGGCGAAGTGCTCGCCGGTGCCTACCGCGTGGGTGCCATACGAGCAGCGGACGAGTCGCGTCGGCTTCTACAAAGGGTGATTTCCCAAGTGGTACCATTCAACCTCGAAGCCTCGGAGCATTACGTCAGAATCCGTGGAGCGCAGGGAGTCGCGCCGGCCGATGCAATTCATTTGGCTTGCGCTGCCCAGGCAAAAGTAGATCTGTTTCTGACTAACGATAAACGACTTCTTGGTAAATTTGTCCCAGGAATTCAATTCATAGCGACTTTGGAAACCCAGCTGTTTTGAATCCAAGCTAAGAAGTGTCTGCGCGGGTGCGATATTCAGTTCAGCGCCTCCACAATCATCGCAATCCCCTGCCCGCCGCCGATGCAAGCCGTCGTCAACCCATAACGCAAGTTGTTCCGCCGTAACTCATTCAAAATTGTAATCAAGAGCCGCGTCCCGCTTGCTGCCAGCGGATGCCCCAGCGCGATGGCTCCGCCGTTCACATTTGTCTTATCGCGGTTTAACCCCAGCACTTTCTCCACCGCCAAATACTGCGCCGCAAACGCTTCATTCACCTCGACGCGGTCCATCTGCTCCAGCGTAAGCCCCGCCAGCTTCAGCGCCTTCTGCGAAGAAGGCACAGGCCCAATCCCCATGATGCTCGGGTCAACTCCCGCCGTCGCCCAAGCCACAATTCTCCCGATCGGCTTCAGCCCGCGCTCTTTCGCCGTCGCTTCGCGCGTCACCACCACCGCCGCCGCTCCATCCACAATCCCGCTCGCGTTTCCTGCCGTCACAATCCCGTCTTTCTTGAACGAAGGCGGCAATTTCTCCAGCGTCTCCATCGTAGTTTCCGGACGCCGGTGATCGTCCTCGCTAAAAACAATCGTCTTCTTCCCCTGCTTCACTTCTACCGGCGCAAGCTCTTCGCGAATCCGGCACGCCTTGTACGCCGCGTCCGCCGCTTGCTGGCTCCGCAACGCATACGCGTCCGCATCTTTGCGCGTAATCCCATGCTGCTCCGCCAATTTTTCCGCCGTCATCGCCATCGGCAATCCGCAGTAACTGTCCGTCAACCCAACAAACAGCGAATCCTCCAGCGCCCCTCCGCCCAACCTCAATCCAGTTCGCGCCCCGCGAATCACAAACGGCGCCTGCGTCATATTTTCCATCCCGCCCGCCAGCACCATCGTCGCCTCGCCCAGCAACAACCGCTGCGCCGCCTGCGATACCGCCTCAATCCCCGACCCGCATAACCGGTTCACCGTCACCGCCGGCGTCTCCACCTTCAATCCCGCCTTCAACCCCACATGCCGCGCCCCATAAAGCGCGTCCGCGCTCGTCTGCATCACATTTCCAAAAATCGCGTGGTCAAAGTCCCCCGGGTCCACGCCCGATCGCCGAATCGCCTCCTTCGAAGCATGCGCCGCCAAATCAATCGCACTCACCTCCGAAAACGCTCCCGTATACCGCGCCATCGGCGTCCGCGCCCCCGCCACAATCACCACATCCGTTGGAAACATATTCTCCTCAATCCTCCAGGTTCTTTGCCGGATCCCAATACTTCCAATCCTCAATCGGCGATTCAATATCACCGACTATCTCAAACTTCCCTGCCATGAATCCGAATATGTCGTTTTTCTTTCGTTTCACGCCGCGGCCCTTCAACGCAGCTGAGCGGCGCGGCTTTTTCCCTTTGCTCCGTTTAGACGATTGCTTTTTCTTTAGGACCACTGAACCATTCTGCCATGCCGGGCCACAGCTTGACACTCCCCGCTGCTGTGCACTACACTGTAGTGCATGAAGACCGAAGTCTATAGCTGGCGCGTCTCCCGCGAGCTAAAATCCGATCTCGAACGCGCGGCTCGGCATCGTCGCGTCCCTCTATCCTCAATCCTGGAAGAGGCCGCCCGCAAATGGCTCGCGGAGAGCGCCGCGAGCGTTTCCGATGATGAATCCCAAAGAAGACTACACGCAGCCGTCGAACCCTTCATTGGCACTCTTTCGGGCCTTCACACAGCCGACGCGCAATCCATTCGTAAGGTAGTCAGGCGTCGCCTCGCGCGTCGCTATGGCCGCTGACGCACTCATCGATTCCGGCGCGATTGTCGCCATGCTGGATAAGACTGACCCTTGGCATCGGCTATGCCAGGAAGCATTTCGCCAGCTTCACTTGCCATTACTCACCTCGGAGGCAGTCCTAACTGAAGTGTTCCATTTCGTTGGCGAAGCACAATCCAGAATGGAAAACGCATGGAAGTTCGTCCGCTCGGAAGGGCTTGTTCTGGCGAAAATCGACCATGACGAGTTGCCGCAAATCCATGGCTTGATGTCACAGTATTGGGATCGCCCGATGGATTTCGCCGATGCCACTCTCGTGCACCTCGCGAGACGCGAATCCATCTCCGCCATCTTGACGATCGACCACGCCGACTTCTCTACTTATCGCATCGACGGCAAACGCCGGTTCAAAATCTTTCCTCTCACCCGCCCCCGCGCTTAAATTAGTCGCCCGAGCAACGTTCTCGCTTTCGATCAAATAGCAGCATCACTTCACTCTTGACGGATAACCGTGCGCGGGATCAAAAATCGGCGAACGTGGGATCCCAATCGGCCTTGTTGCAGCGCTAATTCCAGCTCTGGAACAAATCTAACCACTCGCCGTGCAAGCTTTTCGTAGTCGCCCTGAGTCGGGGATTGATACGGCCAATGCCACGCAAAAAACGAGACCTGCCATCGTGGCAAAGCGTACATCACATAAAATTCATTCAACCAGCCTACGTAGACGTCTTCGGCTGCCCAATGCCCAGTGACAGTCATCAATCCTTCTTTTGGTGCAACACCAGCAGCAATCCGAAAGGCAGTTCGTCGGTATTTGTGAAAATCGATTTCAATCAGATCCACTCCCCTTTCCCTGTGGCGAACCAACCGCCCCAAGGGGAGGGCCAGCGCGAGTTCTCGGTCTACCGGATCACTGTGTCCAGGCGCAACGGCGGGCGCAGCCGTAAACCCCTGCTCAGTGAGCACCGGCAGCAGATGCGTCCGAAGGCTCTGTATTAGCCAATCTCTGCGCTCCTTAACAGACTTGAGCACGTTCTTCGACGACCTGTAGCTCATTGTGATGTACTAGCATCTAGGAATGAATTTCGAATCACCAGCCGTCAAACCTTTGGCGTATCCAAGGTTACGACAGTATCCCCGCCCTTTTTTCGGGCTTCTTCCACGCTAAATTCCGCACGATTGATCAAATCCGTAACAATATCTTCGCTATCGTAATCATGCTTAGCCACTGCTTCCACGATCCCCGCGCTCAGCGTAATCTGCGTCGTGTCCCACGGCGGCCGCAAACCCGAAGCCGCACGGCGCAATTTATCCGCAAGATTCTGCGCACCAGCCAATGTCGTATCCGGCAAAATAAACGCCAGCGACCACGAGGTATATTTCACCGCTACATCGTTCTGCCGCACGATCGGCTGCAGCGACCGCGCCAGCTGCTCCAAAAACCGCTCCAGCGGCGATTCCCCCTGCTGCCGCAAAATTTCCGCACCGCGATCGATTTGCAAAATCGCCAGCGCAAGCGGAGTGCCCTGGCTTCGCGCCCTATCAGCTTCCGTCAGCAAACAACTCTGGTACGAACTCCGGCTGAGCAAACCCGTACGTTCATCCGAAACGCCCATGCGGCGCACCAGAGAACGCAGCCGCGTATGGCTCACGCTCATCAACATCTGATCGCCAATCGCCTGCAAAAAATAAGCTTCGTTCGGCCTCCACTTATGCGGCTCCGCGTGGCCCACGATCAGCATTCCCGCGGGCGCTTGCGTCTCTTTATCCGTGATCATCACGCCGAGCGCGGTCGCCAGGCCCATCTCGGTAAGAATCGATCCCTCGGTCGCATCGACGACCAGCCCGCCAAGCTCATCCGGCTCCGCCTTTTCCATCTGCGCAAGCAATAAGACCACCTGCGCTCCCGGTGCAGGCTTGGTTGTCTGGCCGCAAAACTCCGCGGACATTTCCGGTGGGCGTCCAGGCGCGCCGACAACCGCGATACAACGCAGCGTGCGCAAGTGAGAGCCCACTTCGCTCACCGCCGTGTTTAACATTGCGCGCGGCGTCTGTTGCCGAAAAATCTTCTGGTTGATTTCTGAAATCTTAGAAAGGTCGCGCAGCGTTTCAGCGCTATACACACCTGTCCGCGTCGTCACTTGAACCGGCTGTGCCTCGACAACCGGAGCAGCCACCGGGGGCGCAGGAGCCGCAGCAGGTTCCTGCTTCGGTTTCGCAGCCCCGGGAGGCCACCAATTCGCCATCTGATACAAATTCTGCAATCGTGCGTTGCGCGCTTCTTCCCCGGGAAACATCGCGGCGATCTTTTGCAACCGTTCGAGCGCTTTCGTCTGCAGCGAATACTGCAGGAAAATTTCAGTCTGCACGATCAAGTCCTCAAGCGCTTGCGCGTGCCGTCCTTCTTCCGTGCTTGGCGCAGCTTGAGCGACACTCCCTCCTACGCCAGTGTTGGCGGGCGGTGGCGGCGCGGTGTTCATGGACTTGGCCAGCCTGCTACCCACTCGTTTCAAAAAAGCCTCATCCACATGCCCACGAAGCTTTTCCATCCGTTCTTGGTTCCGGTAGTCGTAGGCGTCGATGTCCACCAGGCGCTCGAGCGAATCGCACGCCTTGCGAAAATCGCCGGCGTTGAAATACACGTCAAAAAGTTTTACGAGGATTTCGAAATATTGCGATTCGCGGTTCAGCTCGTTATACACCGCGGCCCAAAACTCCATCATGCCTTGCGAGTGCGGATGCTTTGCGGCCACGGCATCCAACTGCGTGGCGAAATCATTTTGCCGTTTGTCGGCGAACATGCGCCGCTTCAGCGTCTGAAGCACGTCCACGCCCTTGGTAGTTTGCGCCGAAGCCGTATAAGCATCGGCAAGTTCGAATAGCCGCTCAGTGCCTGCATTTTTCTCGCGCAAAAGCTTTTCAAGAATCTCGCGTGCCCGGTCGAGATTTCCGCCGCGAATAAGTGCGTCGCCGAATGTCTCGAGGAACACGGTGTCGCTTTCCGTGGTCGCAAACGGCTCCAGTAGCGTGGCTGCTTCCGCTGCTTCGTCGCCGCGCAATTTTGCCTGTGCGTAGAGCAGCGCAACGCTGCGCTCTTGCGGAGCAAGCTTGTACGCCCGGCCCAACAGCTTTAGTGCATCAACTTCAGCGCCGCCCGCCGACGCAAGCTGCCCCGCGCGAAGAAATGTGCGGGCCGCGAGCGCGTTCTTTCCGATCTGCTCCGCCGCTTCCGCCAGCCGCATTTGCCGGCCGAGATTCTCGGGATCGAGCTGTGCGATCCGCTCCCAACAAAAGAGCGCGTCTTCGTGGCGACCCGCGCTGGTGAAGAGTTCCCCGGCCTTGTTGTACTGATCGATGGCTTCTTCGGGATGATTCTGTTTTTGTTGCAGGAAGGCGTATCGGGCAATGCGCTCTGGCGGCTGTGGCGTGGCACCGCTTCGCAGAAAACGATTGTAGATGGCCAGCGCTTTGGTCTCGTCGCGCGGCTCGATTAGCAAATCGAAGAGTAGCCCGTAGTAAACGGCGGCGCGCTCCGGCTGATCCATTCGCGCGTAAAGATCGCCGAGCGCCTGCGTAGCTTCCTGATGCTGCGGCGCTTCATCCAGCACGGCCAGATAGGCTTCGATAGCGTCCTCGACGCGGTTCTTTTCGAGGAATCGCTTTGCGCGGTCCAAATGCTTGCTGACGTCTGCGGCCATCCGTCCGGGTTGCCTTTGCTTTGCCTGTCGGCTGACTAGAAAATCGTGCCGGGTCGCGCGCGATGCGAGGTGCCCACGCCCTCGTCCCACTATATACCGCGGTGGCAAGCCCCGCAAAAAAAGCGCAATCGCGCTTTGTGGTATCCGGCACGCCCAGCCTCGCCTAATCCGTGGAACATTTTGCCGTTTCGTCCGTCTGCTATGTATGTCACCGCCGACCTGCCTTTCATCAGCGGCTAGGAGCACCTTCTTATGCGTAACCTCTTCTCCGATCTTCAACTCGGCCTTCGCATCCTCCTTCGCAACCCAGGCTTCACAGTCATGGCCATCCTCCTGCTCGCCCTTGGCATTGGCGCTAACACCGCGATTTTTTCCGTCGTGAACGCCGTTCTCCTCCGCCCGCTGCCCTTCCAGGATTCCTCCCGTATCATGCAAATTTGGCACGTCCCTCCCGCCAAGAGTTTCCCCGGCATGACTCAGTTCTCTGTCTCACCCGCGAACTTTCTCGATTGGCAGCGCCAGAACACTTCCTTTGAAGACATGGCCGCTTACGGTGGCACGATTCTGAATCTCGGCGGAAAGGACCGTCCCGATTCCCTCTTCGGTGCCACGGTCTCATCAGGCTTCTTCTCCATCCTCCGCGCCCAGCCTGCTCTGGGCCGCACTTTCTCCTCCGAAGAAGATCGTCCCGGCCAAGGTCATGTCGCCATTCTGAGCGATCAGGTTTGGCGCAATGATTTCGGCGCCAGTGCCGCCATCCTCGGCCAGGACATCATTCTCAACGGCGAGCCTTACCATGTCGTCGGCGTCATGCCGCCCGACTTCAAGCTGCCCGGCTGGGCCAAGCTATGGGTTCCCATGGCCTGGACCGACGAAAAGCGCGCCGTTCGTGGCAATCACAACTACTCCGTGATCGGCCGCCTCAAGCCCGGCGTTGACATCCGCGCCGCGCAATTCGAATTGAGCGCCATTTCCACACGCCTCGAGCAGCTCTATCCTGAAGACGACAAAGGCTGGGGCGCCACCATCATTCCTCTGCGCCAGCAACTCGTTGGTGACATTCGCCCCGCTCTCCTCGTCCTCCTAGGTGCTGTCGCCTTCGTTCTGCTCATCGCCTGCGCCAACGTCGCCAATCTCGTCCTCGGCAAAATTCTCGCTCGCAAAAAAGAAATCGCCATTCGCTCCGCTCTCGGAGCTACTCGCGGCGCGATTCTCCGACTGGTTCTTTCGGAGACTCTGCTTCTCTCCTTCGCCGGAGGAGCGCTGGGTTTGCTGCTCGCCAATGTTGGCATTACACTAATCTCGAAATTCCTGGCCGACCGCCTCCCCCGCTTCGCGCAGATCAATGTTGACGCCGCAGTGCTGACTTTCACCGTTGCGCTCTCTCTTTTCGCCGGAATCCTCGCCGGCCTCCTCCCCGCTTTGCGCTTCACCAATTCCGACGTTAGCGAAGCTCTCAAACAAGGTCAGAGTCGCGGAAGTTCCGACTCCGGAGGCCGTCGCACCCGAAGCGCTCTGGTCGTCTGCGAAGTCGCTCTTTCTCTCGTTCTACTCATCGGCGCCGGACTCATGGTTCGCACGCTTTGGGAACTCAGCAGCATTCGCCCCGGTTTCGACCCGAACGACGTGCTCACCATGTCGCTCTCCGTGCCCGCTAACAAATTCCCAACTCCCGCGGGCCAAATCTCGTTCTTCGAACGCGTCCTTCAGCAAGTCCGCACCACTCCCGGCATCGAATCAGCCGGCGTGATTGACGACATCCCGATGGGCGACGGCGGTTCCCATCAACCCGTTCAGGTCGAAGGCCAGCCCGTCCTCCCCATGTCCGACCAGCCCGAAGTGGACGTTCGCTCCATCAGCGCCGGTTATTTCAGCGCCATGCGCATTCCGCTTCTCCGCGGGCGCGACCTCGACGCGAGCGATGTAGCCGGCCGCGCGCCCACCGTCATCGTCAGCCAATCCTTCGCCGACCGTTTCTGGCCCGGCCAGAATCCGCTCGGCAAACATGTCACGCTGACCTTCTATCCTGGCGTTGCGCGCGAAGTGGTGGGAGTTGTCGGCGACACCAAACTGGACTCACTCGACGAAACTTGCCCTGTCGCCATGGTCTACTGGCCCATCGATCAGATTTTCGCGCCGCCTTCCGAAGCTTGGCGCTCTTTCGGTATGGCTCTAGCGGTTCGCACCACCGGCGACCCCATGAACTTTGTTTCCGCCGTTACCGCCGCCGTCCATCAAGTCGATGCCGAAACGCCTGTCATTGACGTGTTCAGCATGAACCAGCTCATCGCTAATTCCCTCTCGCCCCAGCGTTCCAACATGCTTCTCCTCGCTGCGTTCGCCGGCCTTGCTCTTGTCCTCACCGCCGTCGGTATCTACAGCGTGCTTTCTTGCGCCGTCCGTCGCCGCATCCGCGAGATCGGAATACGCATGGCTCTCGGCGCGTCTCACTCCGACGTGTTGAAGATGGTCGTCACCGATGGCCTCAGGCCCATTCTGCTGGGCGTCGCCATCGGCCTCGCCGCAGCGCTGGCCTTAGGCCGAGTCGTGGCGTCCCTCATCTACGGTGTGCGCCCGACCGACCCGCTCACTTTCGCAACGGTTGCCGTTCTCCTAGTCGCCGTGGGTGTCCTCGCCACGGTCGTGCCCGCGTATCGCGCCACCCGCGTCGAGCCCATCCGTACCCTCCGCGAGGAGTAGCGCAACTCTGTGTAGGGGCGCGCTTCAGCGCGTCCCACGGAGTAAGCCCGTCTGCTCTCATAACGACAACTCCACAACAACCGTTGAGCACTCTCTTCTACTTCACGCCTTTGCTTGGATCCCAGGAGCCTTGTTCCTTGCGAACCATCACGATTTCCCCAATGTGGTAAGCGTTGTGGGTGTTGATGTTTGCGATCGTCGGAGCGATAGCCTTCAGCTTTGCCTCGTCGGCATTCTCGACCATCTTTTCCAGTTCCGTCAGCACCGCGTCCAGCTTCTGTACGGTTTCACTCCAGCTTTTCGCGTCAAACTTGTCGAACGTTTCGTCGTTGTTCCCGCTGAACTTCCCCGCGTCTTCACCCTTCAGCCGCCGCAGGTTGCGGTCGTTCCAGAACCAGATGTGATACGCCAGCTGGCCGACCGAGTGATTCCCCTTGCCGTCCGTCCAGTTCGCCTGCTCCGGCGTCACTCCCGCCAACGCAACATCCGCGCACACGAACCAATTGCTGTTGGTATGTGTGTCCTTCAACTGTTGTAGCAAAACGCTTTTCAGCGTAGGCGCCGGCTTCGCATTGTTGTCTTGCGCGCGAAGAACCATCGACACAATCGCCCCCGCCGCCACCACCATCACGATCACCATTTCCGTCACTCGTTTCATCATTTCGAGGTTACCTCCGCTTTCTTAGACGCGCCGTTTTCGCCACTGTTTCCGGGCACATTTCAAACATTCTGCCTCCTCTACCCACCTCCTGCTACTTACTACTCACTGTTCACTACTCACTGCTTATGGCAAACTGGACTGTCACACGGCACGGTTTTGCGCAGCCTGGTGTCTTGGCTCCTCGAAGCATGCGGCTCCTGCCGGGAACTAAAAAATAAAAGCGGTCGCTCAGCGGAAACGATAACCGGAATACATGGACCCGAAGTTCATACGCAATTTTTGTATCATCGCGCACATCGATCACGGCAAGTCCACGCTCGCGGACCGTCTGCTGGAGATGACCGGCGCGCTGACGCAGCGCGAAATGCACGAGCAGGTGCTCGACTCGATGGATCTCGAGCGCGAGCGCGGTATCACCATCAAAGCGAAAAGCATCCGGCTGCACTACACCGCGAAAGATGGAAACACGTACCAGCTCAATTTGATCGACACGCCGGGCCACGTGGATTTTTCCTACGAAGTATCACGTGCTCTCTCTGCGTGCGAAGGCGCGCTTCTTGTTGTGGATGCGAGCCAGGGCGTTGAAGCGCAAACCGTTGCGAACACGTTTCTCGCGGCTGGCAATAATCTGACGATTGTTCCCGTCATCAACAAGATTGATTTGCCGGCTGCGCAAACCGATTTCGTCAAAGAACAGATTGAAAACGTGCTTGCGATTCCCGCGCAGGACGCTTTGCTAATCAGCGCAAAAAGCGGATTGGGCGTTGAAGATGTTCTCGAAGCCATCGTGAAACGCATCCCAGCGCCGAAAGGCAACTCGGAAAATCCGCTGCAGGCACTGATTTTCGATTCGTGGTTCGATATCTACCGCGGCGCCGTAGTTCTCGTGCGCGTGATGGAAGGCCATGTCAATAAGCACACAAAAATCCGGCTGTGCTACAGCAACGAAGTCCATGAAGTCGAAACACTCGGCACGCTCACTCCCAAACCCGTCGCGCTCGAGGAACTTGGCGCCGGCGACGTGGGCTTCATCGTCGCAAACATTAAGCGCGTGGCGGATGCGCGCATGGGCGATACCGTCACGGAAGCTGCGCGGCCTGCGCCGCCGTTGCCGGGGTTTGAAGCCATCAAGCCGATGGTCTTCGCTGGACTGTTTCCCGTCCTAGCCGACGATTACGAACCGCTGCGCGACGCGCTCGGAAAATTGCAGTTGAACGACGCGGCATTTTTTTACGAGCCGGAAAATTCCGTGGCGCTCGGTTTCGGTTTCCGCTGCGGTTTCCTCGGCTTGCTGCACATGGAAATCGTGCAAGAGCGCCTCGAGCGCGAATTCAACATCAATCTGATTACGACGGCGCCAAGCGTGCGCTACCGGATTACGCGTACCAGTGGAGACGTGATTGAAGTCGACAGCCCGGCTAAATTTCCGAATCCCAGCGACATCGATAAAATCGAAGAGCCGATCATCACCGCGATGATCATCACCAACAATGAATCGGTCGGTGGAATTCTTCAGCTGTGCCAAGAGAAACGCGGCACGCAGAAAAATCTCGAATACCTTTCGCCGACTCGCGTCATGCTCACCTACGAATTGCCGCTCAATGAAATCGTGCTCGATTTCTATGACCGGCTCAAGAGCGTTTCACGCGGCTACGCTTCGCTGGACTACCATCTGGCCGGGTATAGCGAATCCGACCTGATCAAGCTGGATGTTCTCGTCGCCGGCGAACCGGTCGACGCGCTCGCGTTGATCATTCATCGCGATTTCGCAGCGGAGCGTGGCCGCGAATTGGTGACTCGCCTGCGTAAGCTGATTCCACGCCAAATGTTTGAAGTGCCCATCCAAGCGGCCATTGGCAGCCGCGTGATCGCGCGCGAAACTGTCGCCGCGATCCGCAAAAACGTGCTCGCCAAGTGCTACGGCGGAGACATTTCGCGCAAACGCAAACTCCTCGAAAAACAAAAAGAAGGCAAACGCCGCATGAAGCGCGTCGGCCAAGTCGACATTCCGCAAGAAGCGTTCCTCGCAGTCCTCAAAGTTGCCTCCTCCTCCGACGACGATTGATCGACGGGCCGCGGAACTGCTAGCAAATTGGTTTACCGCAATATCTCCTTTCTTGCTGCCCGTTTGTGGCTGCGCTAGACTTTGTGCAGGGTGTTGAAATGAAAGAACCGACGCAGTTCCTCACTAACGAAAAAGGCGAACGAATCGCCGTAGTCATCGGCATTGAGGAGTACGAAAGGCTAATCGAAGCAGTCGAAGACGCGGAGGATGTCCGCGCATATGACGAGGTAAAGGCGTCTGATGAGGCTCCCATTCCGCTGGAGCAGGCTCTGGCTGAGAACCGCCGCAACCGGAAGTGAACTACACCGTCGTAATCTCGCGCCGAGCCCAGAAAGAACACCTCGCTATCCCTTCCCCTTCGTACGAGTTGATCGAACGTCAGTTGGTTCTGCTTGGAGAGAATGCTCGACCGGCTGGATGTAAAAAACTGAAGGACAGAGATGGCGCGTGGCGTGTTCGAGCCGGAACCTACCGAATCATTTACGAAATCGATGACTCTCGCGCTCTCGTGACCGTTCTCACGATTTGTCACCGCAAAGACGTTTACCGGTAGCCGCATCAAACTTCCTTCTTCTTTACTTCTGTGGTTAAGCGGCCGCGGTGGAGTTGGATGGCAACCGCTTCGCCCACGTTTACCTGGGCGGCGTCGCGAAGGAGGTTGCCGGCGGCGTCGGTGGCGATCGCGTAGCCGCGTTCGAGGACTTTTAGGGGGCTGCGCTCTTGGAGTTGGAGAGACAGGCGCTCGAGGCGTTCGCGTTTGGTGCGGAGCAGGCGTTCGGCGCGGACGCCCAGGTCGGCGCTGCGTTTTTCGAGGCGCAGGCGGAACGCGGAAATTTTCACGCGAAAATCGAACGTGGCGATGCGCAGGTGCAGCGCGGTGAAGCGTTTGCGCGATTGTTCGAGTCGCGCGCGAAGACCAAGTGCGAGACGCGAAGTCATTTCGTCGGCGCGCTGGCGCTGCTGGCGGAGGAGATCGAGCGGGCGGCGAAAACCGCGGCGGGCAGAAAGCTCGTGGACGCGCTTACTTAGATCAAGGAGACGATAGCGGACCTGGCTGGCTAGCGTTTCGCGTAGATCTGCGATGTGCTTATCAAATTCGCGGCGGGTTTGGACGACTAACTCAGCAGCGGCGGAGGGAGTGGAAGCGCGAACGTCAGCGACAAAATCGGCGATGGTGAAATCGGTTTCGTGACCTACGCCAGAGATGATGGCAATTTCCGAAGCGAAAATGGCGCGAGCGACAATTTCTTCGTTGAAGGCCCAGAGATCTTCCATGGAACCACCGCCCCGCGCGAGGATGAGGACGTCCACTAGCTTTTTCTGATTAAAAAATTTCAGGGCTTTGACGATTTCTGCGGCGGAGCCTTCTCCCTGGACGCGTACGGGATAAACCGTGAGATGAACATTGTGAAAGCGGCGGCGCAGGATGCGCACAACGTCACGGACGGCGGCTCCGCGCGGCGAAGTGATCAAGCCAATGCGGCTAGGGAGCATGGGCAACGGCTTTTTGCGGTCGGCCGAAAACAGACCTTCCGCTTCGAGGCGTTTTTTCAGCTGCTCAAAGGCCAGCTGAAGCGCGCCTAGACCGACGGGGTCAATGCTCTCAACATAGATTTGGTATTCGCCACGGGCTTCGTAAACGCTGATTGAGCCGCGCACGGTGACGTGTAGACCGTCTTCAGGACGGAACTTGATGCCGCGCTGCTGCTGCTTGAAAAAAACGCAGCGGACCTGCGAGCGGTCGTCCTTGAGGGTGAAATAGATGTGGCCGGACTGGGCTTCGCGGCAGTTGGAAATTTCGCCTTCAACCAGGAGGTCATTGAAACCTTTGGCGAGCAAGTCGCGGATGCGGGCGGTCAGCTCGCTGACTGTGAGCGCGCGGCGGGTGGGTTGGAGGTTAAAGGTGAGCTGGCTCATAGGGGGTGACTCGTGACTGGTGACTGGTGACTCGTGGAAGAGGTCGAAAGTTGACAGTTGAAAGTCGAAGGCTCGGGACAGGCTTTGGGCGGCGATGGCAGTCAGCAGGTCTCTGATGGAGAGAGCAGGATCTTAACCTCCCACAGAGGGCACCCCCCACCCCGGGTGTCCGCGAGTTAGGAAGTAAACATATAAAAGGATTGGAGTTGCGGGAGTTCCTGCGTGTCGCGGAAGTTAGGGACGACGAGTGAAGAGCGAAGAAGCGGACGTGACACCCCACCCCCCCGTGTTTTTTGTAAGCGTTGCAGACAAAGGATTTAAGCTTGACGGGGCGCATTAAAGTACCAGGGAAAGGACCTAGAGGAAGGGGAAGCTCACAGCCAACAGCTAACAGTCCATCGATCGAAGGGGTGGGAGAGGAGAACCTAACGCTGAGGCACAGAGTACGCAGAGGAAGAACGGACATGGCGTTAGCCTTCCTTTCTCCTCCGCGATACAGACACAAGCATTATATCATATTGGTACTCTTTGTCAAGTAATTACTGTAAGTGAGTTGTTTGCTAAAGGATGGAGGGCGATTCGAATTGTGACTGGGATGGGAACCGGCTAGCGGGGTTTGGACCAGTCGGCCAGGGCCAAGCGGGGACCGAGATTTCGGAAGGATTGGTCACTAGTGACGAGAGTGAGGCCGGAGGAGAGGGCGTGGGCAGCAACGAGGATGTCCATGGCGGCGAGCCGCTTGCCTTGCTTCCAAGAAGAGGCTGCGAGGCTGGCATAGGCTCGCGCGGCTGCGGAATCCCAAGGCAGCGAGGTCACGCCAAGAAGAAATTGATTTACCAGCTCGGCCAGCTTTATGGCTTGGGGCTTGAGCGCGAGGCCAAGGAGAAGTTCTGCTTCGGTGATGGAGGAGATACAAACCTGAGCCATGGGAACGCGGCGGAGGCGATCGCGAACGCTTGGAGGGTCGCCGCGGAGCGCATAACTCACCGTATTGGTGTCCATCATGAAACGGGGCATGACTTGGGTGATCAGAACATGCGGCGTTTTTTGGGTGGACGGCGATCGCGCCTACGGAGGAAGTCGGCGGGGATGTCCGTGGCGTCGGCTAGCGCGAAGAGGGCGTCCCATGATTCCGGCTTGCGAGAGAGGATCACGTCTCCGGTTTCGGAATCTTTGCGGATGTAAACTTCGCGCGAAGAAAAACGGAAAGAAGACGGCAGCCGGACGGCTTGGCTGCGACCGTTTTTAAAGAGCTTAGCGACTTTGTGCACGTGGCCCTCCTTTCAAAGGACAGCCTTCCGGTATATACCGCAGCATATCACATTTGCATGAATATGGAAGGGATCAGAAGCGGGTACAACGATCTCGGAACTTTGGAGGGGACCAGGAACGAACGGGTCCTGGTGGTAGCATTTTCTGTTCACTTACGGAGCGGAGCGAAACGGGCCTATTTTCAGACAGTTTTTTTCTTCGACGTCGTAGCCCTCGGGAATAACTTGGTGATGGCGAGTGGTCGGATGCGAAGAAAGAGAATATTCAGTTGTTTTCTGCTGGGCGTCAGCTACTGTCGGCTGCATAAGGGCGGGAAAGACTGAGCCACAGGTGGAGCAGCAGTTGAGCACTGCTGTGCACCCGATGTTTGCCGCGGTGGAGATAGCGGAGGCGGTAGAGTCGTTCGATGGTCAAGGCCAGCATGGTGAGGAGCCAGCCGATCAGCAGACTGTTGGCATGATGATGACAGATATGCTCGAGGCCGTGACGACTCTTGGCGTCGTTGAAGCCTTGGTTTTCGATCTCCCAGCGGCTTTTGGCCATGCGGAATAGCGATTGCGAACCCACGGTGGAGGAAGGGAAATTCGTCAGCCAGTAGGCTTGCACTACCTGGCCGTCCGGCTTGTGCTGACGATAGAAGAACACGCGCACGGTTTCCCAATCGAGCGTGTCCCAGGGATCGAAGTCCTCCGCGTCCCAGAGCTCCACGCGATCTGCTCCGTGCTGGAAAACCGTTACGGGAGGCCCGCAGGGAAAACGTTGCTGGGCGGCGGCCAGTAACTCCGGCAAATTGTCTTTCAGCCGTGCCACCACTCGTAGACCGAGTTCACCTGCCGTATGCAGGAACGGTGCGGTGGCGAATTCTCCATCGACGACCACATATTGCGCCAAGCGCTTTCCCACGCTCCCGATCACCCGTCGCAATAAGCGCTGCCCGGCGGCGTACTCGCTGTCGCCCGGTCCGTAGGGTTCCCCATCGCAGGGCAGAGACAGGCCGGTTCCCACCACGCTGACCATCACGAAAGAATGTTGATAGCCCAAGATCTGTTTCGCAGCGTTCTGCTTCGGCCGACAGAGGGTGCAACCCTGCTGGGTTCGCCAACCCGCGCCGGTGCCGTCGAGGGCTAGGCCGATCCAGCGGCAATCATCAAAGGCCTTGTTGCGCTTGGCGCCGCGGATGAGGGAGAGCAGGGCTTGCCGTGTTGGACCGGGATCGAGTCGCTCGGTGAAATAACCCAAGGTATCGTCACAGAACGGAGTGGCGATGGAGAGAGTGCGTCGTGCCGAAGATCGTACCAGTGCTTCGACGGCATGAAAACTCGATTCGCGGAGGATTTGGCCGATCAGCAGGGCCCAGAGCAGAGCCTGCGCCGGAATCTGCGGTTGTGGCCGACCGTCTCCAGGATCCCGGAGATACCGTCGGAGGCGAAGACGCCGTGTCACATAGTGGAGCAGATGACGTGGCGTCGAACGGTTCATTTTTTCTTTTTCTTAGGTTTCTTGCGCTCCAGCACGAGCAGCTGGGCGTTGGCCGCCAACACTTCGCGGACGGCGTCTTGAAACTCCCGTCCCGCTTTGACCCGGCGCCGCACTTCCTCGACCCAGTCCTTGGGAATGTGCTGGACACGTTTTTTTCCCTGCACCATAAAGGTCAACGACCAGACCGGATGGCCACGGTCCTCGGCACAATGACAGGTGGGCTTGCCGCAATGGAGATGCGAAAGGGAGAGCGAACCAGGGAGGGCATCGGCGGGAATAGAGAAACGCCGCAGCAGCTGAAACTTGCGCTGACGCAGTCGAGAAGCGAGTGGTCCATTGCCCCTATGGATCATCTTAATGTATAGATACAATAAGACAAAGTAAAAATCAAGCCATGTCAGCGAATGCGAAAATAGGAGTCTACTGCGGAAGGGTCGCGAAGAGGGATAATAGAGCGCCCACGCGGGGGTGGACTGGGCTAGCCCCTGTCAATCTTCCGAAACGGCTGAAGCGGGTAAATCCGTTTGCTTGTTTGCGACAAACAAAGGGCCGCCCCAGCAGACTGTTACGAAACTCTGTTGATCGGCGGAAAATAAATGAGAAGATGCCCTCGTGAAAGCGAGGGCATTTTTTTATGGGTTTTGTGCAGGGAGAAGGCCGGACTCAAGGAACGCTGTTTCCCGTCTGTCTGGAAGAGTTGATTCCGGACGATCATGTGTGCCGGGTCATTGATGCATTTGTCGGCCGACTGGACATGGCGGGTTTGGGATTTGAGCGTGCCGAGGCGGCCGAGACGGGGCGGCCTGGTTATGATCCGCGCGACCTTCTGAAGCTCTATCTGTATGGCTACCTGCAGCAGATCCGTTCCTCGCGGCGGTTGGAGTCGGAGTGCCGACGGAACATCGAGTTGATGTGGTTGCTGGGACGGCTAGCGCCGGACCACAAGACGATTGCTGAGTTCCGACGCATGCACCGAGAAGGCGTCACCGCTGCGGGAGCCGAGTTGGTGCGACTAGCGCGCTCGGTGGGATTGGTGAAGGGCGAGTGGATCGCCATCGATGGCTCGAAGTTCCAAGCGGTCAGCAGCGCGAAAAGTGTGCGCGAGCGCGAGGCACTGGAACGCTACCTGGAACAGTTGGAGCGGGACGATGAGCAAGACGAGGTGGTCATCGACTCTAGTGCTGTGGCTAGTGCGCTGGAAAAGTTGCGCCAGCACCGGGAGCCGGAAGTTGGCTTCATGCGCACCACGCAAGGATTCATTCCTGCCTACAACGTGCAAGCGGCTGTCGATGCCGAACACGCACTCATCGTGGCGCAACAAGTGACCGACCACGCCGCTGACAACCGATGCCTGCAACCGATGGCGGAAGCCGCACAGGCAGCGACGGGCGGCCCTGAGCAGCCGATCAACGTGGTCGCCGATGCGGGCTACTCGAATGGAGAGCAGGCCGAAGCCTGCGAGGCTAAGGGCATCTTGCCGCATGTGCCTGCCAACCGCAGCGTGAACAATCACGGAGATGGCACACTGTTCGATCGCACGCAATTTATCTACCAGCCGGAGAGTGACACGTTACTGTGCCCGGCGGGTCAAACTCTCACTCGTAAACAACTCTCGCGGAAAGATCGCGCGGTGCTCTACGCGGCAAAGCCAGAAGTCTGCGGAGCTTGCCCTCTCAAGCCGCAATGCACCGTATCGTCACGACGGATGATTACCCGTCACCTGCACGAAGAAGCGCTACAGCGCATGCAACAGCGGGCCACGCCAGAAGCGATGCGACTGCGACGATCAACTGCTGAACATCCATTCGCAAATCTGAAATACCGCATCTTCGGACATCCGCGCTTCCTGCTGCGTGGTCTCCGCGGGGCACAAACGGAAGTAAGCCTGGCGGTGGCTGCCTACAATCTGAAAAGAATGCCGAACATCCTCGGAGGACACCGACTGACTTCCATACTATGAACCGCTTGAAACAAGCGGAATCACGACCAGCATTCACCAAAAGCAAAAGAGACGCTCCGGAACCCGGAACGTCTCTTTTGCTTCAATCTTGCCGTCCGTTTCGTAACAGTCTGCGAGGGCGGCCCCTACAGGGACTTGAAAGCGCTACGGCTTGACGGGGGCCGGGGTTGGCGCGGCTGCGGGGGCGGGAGTGGAGCTGAAATTGACTTTGGGAGCTTGGCGGGCGCCGGGTTCGGTTTTGAAGTAGGCGTCGTTGCGGGTGAAGCCGCCGAAGCTGGCTACGAGACTGTTCGGAAAAAGGGAGATGTAGGTGTTGTAGTCCTGAACGGTCTCGTTGTAGCGGCGGCGCTCGACGGCGATGCGGTTTTCGGTACCGGCCAGTTCGTCCTGGAGGCGGAGGAAATTTTCGTTGGATTTTAATTGCGGATAATTTTCCGTGAGGACGAGAACTTTGGCCAAGGAAGCTTCGAGTTGACTGTTGGCGGCGATTTTGTCGGCAGGAGTAGTGGCGTTCATGTAGCCCTGGCGAGCTTTGGCAATGTCAGCAAAGACTTCGGTTTCGTGCGTAGCGAAGCCTTTGACCGTTTCGACGAGATTGGGAATCAAATCGGCGCGGCGTTGGAGAACGACGTCGACCTGGGCCCACGCGGCGTTGACGGCCTCGCGCTTGATGGCCATCTGATTTCGGCGCCCGACGAAAGAACCGCCGACGAGCAACGCGATGATGACAAGAACGACCAAAATAATCAGAGCTACCTTCATGATGCTTTCCTCCGCAATCAAATCCTTGCAAACAAGTCAGGAACCGGTTTTGCCGGCTCGCTGCCACTCGTGCTTGGGAACAATTTTGTCTAGAGCGGAAATTACCACTGTCAGAGCATTTAAGTATTGTCCATAGGCGCGCGCGATGTCCTCGGTGTGAGCGTGGCGATCGCGTAGCTTGAAAGCGGCCGTAAAAGCATCGGCGTCGGCTCCGGTGAGCGCGGCGATGCGCGCGAAAACTTCGTGAGCGGTGGCGGGTGGCTCTTCCTCGAATGCAATCAGGGTGTGGCGCAGGAGCGCTAGCACGCTGGAAGATGATTTGGCTTCGGCGGTGCGCAACTCGCTTTCTTTTTGCCCAGTGAGCAGAAAATGCTGGCGGAGCTTGAGGAGGAGCGTGCGCAGATCGTGCTCGACCTGGACGCGATGGAGATTCATGGGCACGGCGATGCCGGCGACGACGTCAGCGCCATAAAGAACGCGGCGGCTGTCTTGCATATCGAGTAGCTCAATCGCAAAAACGTCGGCGGACTGGCGCAGTTCTTCGGCGGTGAAAAACAATGGGGCCGGCTCGTTTTGGTCCTTGCACCACCAGTGGACGACCGGGGTGACTCGAGCCAATTCGCGCGCGGCCACGGAACGCAGCACGCAGAGGACATTCAAATCGGAGTGGCCTTCTTTGAAGTCGCCGCGAGCGGCGGAGCCGTAGAGAATGATGGACTCGAGATTCTCTCCTGCGAATTCCTTCATCCGGCTTACGAGATCGGTCAGCTTTGCTTCCGTCGAGAGCATGGTGCTACCGCTCCTTGTGCAAACTCGTGGACTGCGCCCGCATACTTTATACGCAAACTTTGGCTAATAAACTTCAGTTACCAACTGCCGCTGGCGCCGCCACCGCCGCTGCTGCCACCGCCAAAACCACCGAAGCCACCACCACCGCCGCCCGAACTGCCGCCGAATCCCCCGCCACCACCGCCGCCGAGCATGCCGCCAATCATGGGGCCAATCCACCAGCCGCTACCTCTTCCGCCGCGGCCGGACCCGCCTCTGGAAACGGCTCTAATGATGTTAATAACGACGAAAATGAAAATGAGAATCGGCCAGATGGGAAAAGACCGGGAGTCGTCCTGGCGCGGGCGGACCGGCCGAGCAGGAGGCGTTGCGGTGAGCGTGATGCCGCGATCGTCGGCGATATATTTGGCGAGCTGCCAGGCGGCGGCTTCGATGCCGGCGCTGTAATTTCCCTGGAGGAAGTAGGAGCGCATCAGGCGGCCAGCGTCGCCGGCGCGAGCATCGTTGATGATGGGTTCGAGCCCGTAGCTTACTTCCACGCGGTAGGTACGTTCGGTGGGTGCGACGAGCAGGAGGACGCCGCGATTGTCTTTTTTGTTTCCGACACCGAGCTGCTTGAAAAGGTCGTTGCCATATTGATCGACGTCCTGTCCCTCTAGAGAGCGGACAGTGATGATGGCCATCTGGGCGCCAGTTTTTTGTTCGAGCTCCAGGCAGAGATTTTCGAGGCGGGTCTTGGTGTCCGCGTTGATCACGCCCGCAAGATCGGTGACATAACCAGTGGGATGGATGTCTGTGATCTTTTCGGCGTTTGCGGCAAGCACGAAAAATAGAAAAACGAAAATGAGCTGCGGCTTAAAAATTGGCGCGGTCATGGAAAGAGGTTTGGAAGAGGCCAACTTCATGCAAGAAAGACTATAGAAGTTGCGCGGTGGCCTGTAAAGAGAGGCGAGAGAGAAGAAAGAACCGCGGTCTCAACACGGCCGGATAAGGGACAGGCGGTCCTACAAAGGCAGAATTGAAATCAGGGCTTGGTGGCGAAATCCTTGGGCAGCGGATTATCGGGACGCTCTTCGTCCCAGAGGATGCCGACAATCCACCAACGCTTGCCGTCGTTCAGGAGTTGGAGGCTGTTGATGCCGCGCGCGAAAGGAGCTTCGCCTGCGTTGTGGCGGGATTCGTAGCTGCTGAAGACTTGAGCGATGTTGCCGAAGGTTTCGGTGCGGCTGTGAATGGGCAATTCGAAAAAGCCGTTTTTGAGGAAGTAAGCGCCGCCACGAGTGACGTAGTCCTCGACGGTATTGGGATGAACGCGAATGGAGCCGTCGGCGGCCTTGCCGGTGGAGGTGAGATGGGCGCCGGGAAGGAAGAGCGAGCGGAAGCGATTCCAGTCGCGCTCGCCAGGAGGACCGGAGATTACCGCGTAGAGAGCAACGAGGACGTGATCGATGGTGTCGACGTCTTCGGATTTAGCCGCAGGGGCGCCTGCAAAGGGATTAGGGCCGGGCTGCTGCGAAGGCCGGACCGCACTCTGCTGCTGCGACGGGGATGGACTCGATGCAGATTGCGCGACGCATGATTGCGAAAAAGTGAGAGTTGCGGCAATAGCCGCAGTGAGAGTGAAAAGTCCGGACTTCATGGCGAGTTCTCCCGTCTGATTTAGATGCGTGCACTACGTTTCTTCGTTTTGGAGGCGGAACTATATATCAGGAAAGCGCCCGCGCGAGAAAAATCGGCGAGGCCGTTAGCGACGGAAATGGGAGAAGAGCCAGAGGAGGAAGGAAAACGCCGCGCTGAGTACGAGGCAGGTGACGATGGGAAAGTAGAAAGTTGAATGCTCGCCGCGATGCACGATGTCGCCGGGGAGTTTGCCGAGGCGGAAGGGGAGCTTGCCGGCGAAGTAGAGAAAAGCGCCGAGGATTACGAGGACGACGCCGAGCAAGAGAAGAGTGCGGCCGAGGTCACGAAGCGGATCCACAAGAGCATTATAGAAGAGGCGGGTGGCGCCCGCGAGCAGCCCTCCAAATTCCTTGCATTATTTACCAATAGATTATAATAGATACTAGCTTATTTATGAGCAGCCGGGGACCGTTCCAGCAATCCCCGATTTCCTGCATTACGGCATGTGAGGAGGTATCGCATGGCAGGCACCCAGCGCCTTCTGGCGGTTGCGATGGTATTTTTGCTGTCGGGCAATCCCCGTAATGGAAACGTGGATGCGGTTGGAATGGTTCTTTTGGCGGATCACGCAAGGCTAGGCTCTCAAGCCACTGCCGAGGGCACGACGATCTATGACGGTGACCGGCTTTCGACCGATGCAGAGGGATCATTGCAGTTGCGAGTTGGCGAAGCGCTTGTGTATTTGCCCGACAAAAGTTGCGTGACGCTTCACAAGAGCGTGAGCGGCGCGGCGAAGGAGTTCGAGGCGGAGCTCGTCTCGGGGACAGTGGTGCTCTCGGCGACGGCGGGGAGTGCGGCGGAAGTTGTCGCGAGTTCCGCTCGAATTCGACCGATGGCGGAAACGCGAGGAGTGGTTTAGGTGGGGATTGCAGGGCCGCACGAGCTGATCGTTTTTGCGCGGCGAGGCCCAGCGCAGATTTCTTATCGGGGCGAAACCGAAACGATTGCGGAGGGGAAGTCCTACCGAGTGCGGCTGAATGATTCCGACGATGGTACGCCGGGAGAACCGGACGCAAAAAAACCGGGGAGGCACGGCAAAGCACTTGTGCTGATCGTGGTTGGTGCGACGGTTGCGGCGGGAGTCGCAGCGCTGTGGGGCGGAGGTACGAAAGGGAGCATCGAAAGTCCGGACAGGCCGTAAAGCGAACTCCGCTCCGCTCGTTTCGAGGTATGCTCGCAGGGCGCGGGGCCTTGGTATGAGCTTACAATCTGGGACTTTTCGACGAGGACGAAATTTAGCGTTTTTGGCGGCGGGCTTTTTGCTTGGTGCAGGGGTATTTACGTTTGGCCTCGGCGCGTCTAGCGTTGGGCATTCTGCTGCGCCTCAACATGCCGAGCAATCCATTCCAATTCTTGGTGTCAAGATTTTGAAAACGTATCCGCATGATCCGCATGCATTCACACAGGGTTTGGAATACTTCGACGGATTTCTTTATGAGAGCACGGGAGAAACAGGACAGTCTTCTCTTCGGAGAGTAGATCTGGAGACTGGCAAGGTGCTGCAAAAGTCGGACCTCGCTCCGGAATATTTTGGAGAAGGGCTGACCATTTTTCGAGGGAAAATATATCAATTGACCTGGCTTTCGAAGATCGGCTTTGTGTATGACTTGAAGACATTTCGGAAGTTGCGGGATTTTCATTACGACGGGGAGGGTTGGGGACTTGCGCACGACGATTCAAACCTGATCCTGAGCGACGGCACCAACACGTTGCGCTATATAAACCCGGAAACGTTTGAGGTGGTGCGAACATTGGAGGTTTACGCGGGTAAAGAAGCGGTGACGAATTTGAATGAGCTCGAGCGCATTAGGGATGACATTTACTCCAACGTGTGGCACGCGAATCGAATTGCGCGCATTGATGCGCGGACGGGGCAGGTGCGGGACTGGATTGATTTGTCGGCGATCGCTGAGAAGGAGCAGACGGAGCCGGAGGCTGTGCTCAATGGCATCGCTTATGATTCCGCGAGGCACCGGTTTTTTGTTACCGGCAAGAACTGGGCGCATCTCTTCGAGGTGCGGATTGAGGGCATTACGTTCTAGAAAATTGCGGCGCCGATGAGGAGCGCAGAGTCAGTGCAAGAGCACAGGCCGAAGTCTGTGCCACTCAGATGAGTTCGAGGCCGGCGAAGAAGTAGCCGATTTCGAAGGCGGCGGTGTCGGGGGCGTCGGAGCCGTGAGTGCAATTATTGCCGATGCTGGTGCCGAGATCGTGGCGGATGGTGCCGGGCGCGGCTTTTTTGGGATCGGTGGCGCCCATGGTGTCGCGCCATTTGAGGATAGCGCCATCGGCTTCCAGGACCATGGCGATGATTTTGCCGGAGCTCATGAAGTCGGTGAGTTCGCCGAAGAAGGGGCGGGCTTTGTGTACGGCGTAGAAGCCGCCGGCTTCTTCTTTGGTGAGACGCATGGATTTGATGGCGACGATGGTGAAGCCTGCCTTGTGAATGCGCGAAAGAATTTCGCCTTGTTGCCCGGCTTTAACCGCATCGGGCTTGATGATTGCAAATGTGCGTTCTAGTGACACGAAAGATTCCTCCGAGATATTAAGTGCAAGATGCCGGGCTAAAGCCCGGCGCCTACAAAGACAAAATGATTATTTGAGGACGGCGGCGATGGTTGAGCCCATGTCCGCGGGAGTCTCGACGGTGTGGATGCCTGCGGCGGCCATCGCGGCGTACTTGTCTTTGGCGGTGCCTTGGCCTCCGCTAATGATGGCTCCGGCATGGCCCATGCGGCGGCCGGGAGGCGCGGTTTGGCCAGCGATGAAGCCGACGACCGGCTTTTTTACGTTGGCTTTAATCCATTGGGCAGCGGTTTCTTCGGCGTTTCCGCCGATTTCGCCGATCAGGATAACCGCGTGCGTGTCGAGGTCGTCGTTGAAAAGGCGCATCGCGTCGAGGAACGACGTGCCGATGATGGGATCGCCGCCGATGCCGATGCATGTGGATTGACCGATCCCGAGACGTGTGAGTTGGTCGACGGCTTCGTAGGTTAGCGTGCCGCTTCGACTGACAACGCCGACGTGGCCCTGCTTGTGGATGCGGCCGGGCATGATTCCGATTTTGCACTTGCCGGGAGAGATAACGCCGGGGCAATTGGGGCCGATGAGGCGCGTCTTGTTGAAGTCAACGGTGGCAGCGGCGCGAACCATGTCGATCACCGGGATGCCTTCGGTGATGCAGATGACAAGCGGAATTTCCGCGTCGGCGGCTTCGAGGATGGCATCGGCAGCGTATGGCGGCGGAACGAAAATTACGGAAGCGTTGGCACCCGTGGCCTTTACAGCTTCTTGAACAGTGTCAAATACAGGGCGCTCCAGGTGTTTCGTTCCACCTTTTCCTGGAGTTACGCCACCAACAACATTTGTCCCGTACTCAATCATTTGCTGGGCGTGGAACGTGCCTTCGCGTCCCGTGAAACCTTGGACGATTAGACGAGTCTTTTCGTTGACCAGAACGCTCATCGCGCACCTCCTGCGAGAGCGACGACCTTTTGCGCGCCGTCCTTCATGCCATCGGCAATAGTGAAGTTCAAGCCGCTCTCACGGAGGATCTTCTGGCCAAGTTCGACGTTCGTTCCTTCCATGCGCACCACAACCGGGACTTTTACTTGCAAATCTTGGGCTGCGGCGACGACGCCCGTAGCGAGAACATCGCAGCGCAAGATTCCACCGAAAATGTTGATGAATACGGCTTTCACTCCGGGATCGCCAATCAGGATGCGAAAAGCGTTTTTCACTTGATCAGAGGACGCGCCTCCTCCAACGTCGAGGAAATTCGCGGGCGAACCGCCGGCATATTTGATGATGTCCATGGTGGCCATGGCAAGGCCTGCGCCGTTGACCATACAGGCGACCGTGCCGTCGAGCTTGATGTAATTCAAGCCATATTTCGAGGCTTCAACTTCGAGCGGATCTTCTTCGTCTAGATCGCGCAATTCGCGCAGCTCTTTATGGCGGAAGAGGCCGTTGTCGTCGAAGGTCATCTTGGCGTCGAGGGCGACGAGGCGGCCGTCGGCGGTGACGACGGCGGGATTGATTTCGAGCATGGAAGAGTCCGTGTCGACAAAAGCGCGGTGCAAAGCCTGGAGAAAAGGGCCGGCTTTCGTGGCCACATCACCGGAAAGCCCGAGGCCGAAAACAAGCTTGCGGGCCTGGTAGGGCTGCAGGCCAGCAGCGGGATGAATCGTCTCGCGCATGATGGCTTCGGGATTCGTCTTGGCAACTTCTTCGATGTCCATGCCGCCGGATGCACTGGCCATGAAAACTACTTTGCCCACGCTGCGATCGACGAGGATACTGAGATAAAGTTCGCGCTTGATGTCCAAACCTTCTTCGACGAGAACGCGCTTGACGGTGCGGCCGCCGGGGCCGGTCTGAGCGGTAACGAGATTCACGCCCAACATGTGCGAAGCGATGTCGGCGGCTTCGTCGGGCGAATGCGCAAGCTTGACGCCCCCCGCTTTGCCGCGGCCGCCGGCATGAATCTGCGCTTTCACAACGACTACGCTGGATCTGAGTCTTGCTGCGCCTTCGCGGGCTTCTTCCTTTGAAAAAGCCACCTCGCCGCGCGGCGTGGTGACACCGTAACGCGCGAGAATAGCCTTAGCCTGATACTCATGAATCTTCATCGGGGTTCCGTAGTGTTAGAATTTTGGAGTCGTCGTGAACATAAGAGTGTACTCGGAAAGTATAAAACGGGGCAAGGTTGCGGCCGAATTGCGGCTAAATCCAGATGACAAAATCGCTTATTGACGGCGCCGTATCTGGCCGGATTTTCTCTCGGGGAGATGCGGAAGCGGTGATGGAAGAGCTGCTCTCCGGACGGACCGAGACGTCCGATATCGTGCGGCTGCTTAGAGCGATGAATACGCGAGCGGTGCGCGTCGAGGAGCTGGCGGGTTTCGCTAGCGTGATGCGGCGGCATGCAGCGCGTGTGTTTGCGGAAGGCGAGCCTGCCCCAGAGCGTCTTGTGGATACGTGCGGGACGGGCGGCAAGAGATTTGCGACCTTCAATATTTCCACCGCAGCGGCAATCGTTGCGGCGGCGGCGGGTGCACGCGTGGCAAAGCATGGGAACCGCGCGTCGCACACGGGCAGCGGCTCGGCGGATGTGATTGAAGCGCTCGGCGTGAAGATTGATCTACCGGTGGAGCATTTCGGCAGAGCCATTCGCGAAATCGGGATTGGCTTCTTCTTTGCGCGGGCGGCACATGCGGCGGCACGTCACGCCGCGCCAGCACGCAAAGAGATTGGGGTGCGCACGGTTTTCAATCTTCTTGGCCCCTTGACGAATCCAGCTGGTGCGCGAGCGCAAATCGTCGGCGTTCCGTCGCCAGAACTGATCGACTTGGTCGCGGCGACGCTTGCGGAACTCGGCGTGGAACGCGCATTCGTGGTTCATGGTGCGGGCGGGCTGGATGAGATTTCGCTTGCCGGAGAAACTTTGGTTGCCGAAGTAAAAGACGGAAGCGTGCGACGTTTCGCAGTGACGCCGGAAGATTTCGGAGTTTCGCGAGCACCGATTGGATCCGTGCGCGGCGGGACTGCTCAGGAAAATGCTGTGACGATTCGCGATATTTTTGCTGGCAAAGCCGGACCGCACCACGACATCGTCATCGCGAATGCCGCCGCTGCTCTGGTGGCCGCTGGTGTTGCGCAGGATTTTGGCGATGGTGCACAACTGGCAGGAGCGGCTCTCGCTTCGGGCGCTGCCAAAGAAAAACTCGAGGCGCTTGCCGCGTTCACGCATCCGGCTAAGTGAGTTTTCCAGGCTTGATGATTTTTTTCAAGGAGACGACTTAGGGGCGATCGGGGCTCTCAAGACCTTTGTGGATCGTCCATACTGCAATCACGCCCACAATAGCCGAGGGGAGCAAAAAGAAACGGCTTTGGCCCACGGCCTGAGCCGGTTGATTCAAAGCGGCGCCGCAGACGCCCTTGCGGACTACGCGGTAGGTTTTCCCCTCTTCGAGGATCTTGGTTTCTTTACCCGTGCTGACTTCCAGGTCTTGCGTGCGCGCGGTAACAAGAACGTCGCAGTCTTGGAGGGTCACTTCGCCAACCGTGAGTACGGGAGAATGCGGCCTCACGCGCACGTCGTCGGCTTTGATCTCAACTCCCGTTCCGTTTTCTGCGCGGAAAATTACGGTGCCGCGCTGGAGCGTAGGCGTGAGAATCGAATTTTCGTGGTTCATCCAGACCGTGCTTGATTCGGGAAGCGTAAGCTGCACTTGCCCAGAGCGAAGACTCAGCGCGCCTTTCTCCTGAGTTTCCATGCGATCGCCGTCAAAGATCGTGGTCCCAATGGCCGCATCGGTCGTATTCAGGCGCGCGTTAGCAGATTGCTGGACGACGCCAGCGAGAGCGGTTTGCCCGGGAAGCACAGCTCCCAAGAGTAGACAGGACAGCGCAACAGCCAAAATGCGACGGCTCATAGTCGTGCGAAACCTCCGAGGGAAAGCGAATTCTTAGTTTTGGTTAATGAAACGACGGGCGCACTGGTACTTTGCGCAATCCGCTGTTACCGGGTTCCGCACAAAACGAAACGCAGCCTGCCCGAAAGGACGGCTGTCCGTTGGTACAGGTAAAATGAGAAAATGAAAGCGTCGTTTGGGTGACGTCTAGGCGCGGGGCTTCTGCAGCAGTGGCCGTCGAGAGAGCTAGAGGAGAAAATCCTTGAGATTGCTTGGAGTTATTCTAGTTGCCGTCGTTTGCGTGCGTCCCGCGATGGGGCAAAAGCCCGCTGCCATTCCACCGGCACAGGTTGTGCAAGAGGTGCGGGACTACCGAATGGACCATGAAGACCGCATCGTGCGGGAACTCGCGGAATTCCTCTCCATCCCGAATGTGGCGAGCGACACGCCGAACATCCAGAAAAATGCGGAACATCTGCGCGAGATGCTGGAAGCGCGCGGAATCGAAACGCATCTATTGCCGATTACAGGACGCGGACCGGTGGTCTTCGGCAAGTTGATCGCGCCCGCGGCCACGCGCACCGTCATTTTTTATGCGCACTACGATGGGCAACCGGTGGATCCAGCGGCGTGGACCGATGGCACGCCGTTCGAGCCAGTGTTGCGGAGCGATGCGATTGAAGCTGGAGGGAAACGCATTCCATTTCCGGAAAATAGCGCGAAGCAACCGGCGGTCTATAAGGACGACTGGCGGATTTATGCGCGATCATCTTCGGATGACAAATCGCCGATCGTAGCTCTGCTTGCGGCGATCGACGCGCTGCGAGCGAAACAGATTCCGTTGAAAGTGAATCTGAAAGTAATTTTCGAGGGAGAAGAAGAAGCGGGATCGACAAATCTCGCGCATACCTTGGAGCTGAACAAAAATCTGTTCGGCGCTGACCTGCTGATTACCGCGGATGGACCGGTGCATCAATCGGGGCGGCAACTCGTTTTTTTCGGAAACCGCGGCGATATCGGGCTGGACATCACGGTATACGGGCCGGTGCGTGCGCTGCACAGTGGCCACTATGGAAACTGGGCGCCGAATCCAGCGATGGAACTCGCGCGGCTGCTTGCCGCGATGAAAGATGCTGACGGCCGCGTGCTGATCGATGGCTATTACGACGATGTTACGCCGCTCAGCGATCTCGAAAAGAAAGCGCTTGCTGAGATGCCTGTGAATGACGCCGATCTCGAGCGAGAGTTGGGGATCGCGAAGCCGGAAGGCGCAGGAAAAAAACTAATGGAATTGTTGCAGGAACCTTCGCTCAATATCCGAGGCCTCTCGAGCGCCTACGTAGGAGAGCACGCGCAAAACGTGGTGCCTGACAAAGCGGAAGCTTCGATCGACGCGCGGCTCGTAAAGGGCGAAGATCCGCGGAAGAAATTTGAGCAGATTGCGGCGTTTATTGCGAAGCAGGGATATTTTGTCATTGACCACGAGCCGACGATGGAGGAACGGCGCACCCATGCCTTGATCGCGAAAGTTGTCGACCAGGGCGGCTATCGCGCTTCGCGCACGGCGATGGATTTGCCGGTGTCGAAAGCGCTGATCAAGGTGGTACAGGACGCGACGGGCAACGATACGGTGATTGCGCCTACGCTTGGCGGGAGCGTGCCAATGTATATCTTTGAGGATTTGGGCTTGCCGTGGATCGGAGTGCCGATTGTGAATTATGACAATCATCAGCACAGCTCGGATGAGAATTTGCGATTGGGGCATTTGTGGCGGGGGATGGAAGTTTATGCGGCGATCTTGGCGGATTTGAACTGGTGAAAAGAAAGAATTTTACACAGAGGACACGGAGAGCACAGAGTTCACAGAGAGAGAAAATTTTGCAGCAACTGCTTGCCGGAAGTGGTGAGGACCGATTCGGGGTGGAACTGGACGCCTTCGATTTTGTGTCGGCGGTGGCGGAGGCCCATGATGATGCCGTCGCCGGTCTCGGCAGTGATGGTCAGCTCGCGGGGTAGCGATTTGCGTTCGACGATGAGCGAATGATAGCGCGTAGCAGTGAAGGGCTCTGCCAAATTTCTGAAAATATTTTTGCCGTCGTGATGAATTTCGCTGGTCTTGCCGTGAAAGAGTTTTGGGGCACGAACGATTTTGCCGCCGAACGCCGCGCCGATCGCTTGATGGCCAAGGCAGACGCCGAGAATTGGAAATTTTCCCGCGAGCCGCTCTACTAACTCCACCGAAATGCCTGCCTCTTGTGGGGTGCAGGGGCCAGGAGAAATGACAATCTTCTCAGGCTTGCGGCGAGCGATTTCTTCCACCGAGATTTTGTCGTTGCGGTGCACTTCGACCTGACATCCCAGCTCGCCCAGATACTGAGCCAGGTTGTAGGTAAACGAGTCGTAGTTGTCGAGCAGCAGAATCATTTTATTGGACGACTTCGTGGCACCGTTTTGAAACCTCGTTTACTTCCCTTTTCGATGCGCAGCTTCCAGCGCCGCAAGTAGGGCCTTCGACTTATTTACAGATTCCTCGTATTCGCCCTCGGGTGTCGAATCCGCGACGATTCCGCCTCCAGCTTGCACATGGGCCACACCATTTTTGATGACCATGGTGCGCAATGCGATGCACGAGTCGAGATTGCCCGCGAAATCCAAGTATAGAACGCCGCCGGCATAAATGCCGCGCCGCGTGCGTTCCAACTCCTCGATGATCTCCATCGCACGCACCTTCGGAGCGCCGGAGACGGTTCCCGCGGGGAAACAAGCCATCAGCGCATCGAAGCAATCAACATCCTCGCGAAGGCGCCCGCGCAAGCTCGAAACAAGATGCATAACGTGCGAGTAGCGCTCCACCGTCATTAATTTTTCGGGCTTCACCGTGCCGTACTCGCAGACGCGCCCTAAATCGTTGCGTCCCAGATCGACGAGCATGATGTGCTCGGCGCGTTCCTTTTCGCTGGCGAGCATTTCGCGTTCGAGCCGCTGGTCTTCGGCTTCGTCCTTGCCGCGCCAGCGCGTCCCGGCAATCGGCCGGTAGAAAACATCGCGGCCTTGTACTTTCACCAACATCTCCGGCGAACTGCCAACGACGGCAACGTCGTTCATTTGCAAATAAAAAAGATATGGAGATGGGTTGAGCGCACGCAGTTCGCGATAGACATCGAACGGCGCGGCGTGCGTCTTGGCTGAGAAGCGTTGACTGATCACTACCTGAAAAATATCGCCGGCTCGGATGTAATTTTTCGCTTTGCGAACGGCTTCGAGGTATTCCGCGCGGCGAAAGTTCGAAGTGACGCGAAGCGGTGCGCCACGCTTCTTTTTTTCCTTCTTCGATTGCTCTGACGGCGAAGCTTGTTCGAGCAGCTGGCGAGTTTTGCGAATCTCGCGAACAGCCGCGTTGTACTTTGTGCGGAGGCTGCCTTCGCCATCGGTATAAACATTGCGCACGATCCACAGACGATGCTGGACGTGATCGAATGCAATGATGCCGTGATAGAACATCAGTTGAGCGTCGTAGAGGCCGATGTCATCGCGCAGGCGCTTGGGGATGCGCTCGATCAGACGGACCATATCGTATGAAAAATAGCCGATGGCGCCTGCCACCAGCGGAGGCAGGCCCGGCAAACGAACGGGGCGGAAACGCTCCATGCGAGCACGAAGAAAAGTGACAGGATCGCGCTCTTCCCAAACGATGCGGTTGTGGCTCTCGAGAACGCAGGCGCCGCCCGCATAGCGAAATATTTCTTCGGGATTTGCACCCGCAAATGTGTAGCGAGCGATTTTTTCCCCGCCTTCGACGCTCTCCAACAGGAAAGAATATCGCGCTCCCTGCGCCAGACGCAGGTAAGCGCTGACGGGAGTAAGCAAATCAGCAGGAAACACTTCATAGACAGGGATGAGGTTTCCCTGTTTGGCGAGGCGCTGAAATTCGCGGAAGTCCGGCTGGATCATGGGCTCAGTTCACGGCTAAAGTTTGTTTTTCCGAGGTCGGCATTATCGCATTTCTGGATTACCTGTGCTGGCGGGACTTTTCTTCAGAGCGCAAGGCGCGCAGAACGGCTTTGCGCATGGCAGTTTCAGGCGCGCGCAGTCCGGTCCACAGTTCCCATTGAGCGACGCCCTGCGGAATGAACATTTCCACTCCAGAAATGGTGGTGATTCCTTTGCGAGCGGCGAGCTTCAGGAGTTGCGTCTTTTCCGGCCGATTGATGAGGTCCATAACAATGCGGCAATTTAGCTCTTTCGGCGAGAGAGGTGAAATTCCATCGTGAGGATGCATGCCGATCGGGGTAGCGTTCAAGATGGCGTCAAAAGATTCGCTTTGCAGAGCGCGCCGTGGGACAACTTCGCCGTCGACGGCTTTGGCCAATTCCCGCGCGGCTTTTTCCCGGCGGGCACAGACCCCGACGTGGGCTCCCGCTTTCGCAAGAGCGAATGCGGCGGCTCGCGCTACGCCGCCTGCGCCGAAGATCAAAACGCGGCTTCCAGCTGTGTCAAGCTTCTTCTCGAGAGCGCGCAGAATCCCGATGTAATCGGTATTACAGCCGTAGAGCGAACCGTCTCGCCTGACAACGACGGTGTTAACGGCACCAATCTCGGCAGCCAGATGGTCGCATTCTTTTAAATGTCGCAGAATGGTTTGCTTGTGCGGAATCGTCACGCTGAAGCCGCGAATTCCAAATTGAGGCACAGCCTTCAGAAAATCGCGAAGATCTTTTACGAGGAAGGGCAAATAGACGGCATCGACTTTGCGCTCGATGAATCCGGTGTTATGCAGAAGTGGCGAGAGGGAATGCCCTACGGGATCACCAATCACGCCGTAGATCCTCGTGCGGCGCGTCAGTTCATGGGCTCGGTAGAGATGCTTCAGGGCGTGCAGTGAGACTTGACCAGGAGCCGTTGCTTCGCCAATCGGCGCGTAGGCCAGCGCGCTCCCTTCCCGCAGGGCGAGGATGCGCGTTGGAAGTCCGACTTCGCCCATGGGAACCGCGACTAGGTTGGGAGAGCTCCGAACCATCTTCAGAAGGCGGAGACTGGCGCTGATGGTATCGGCATGCGCGGCAATTTTCATAGCATCGGCGTTAGAAAGAGCAGCCGAACGGTCGGACTTAAGTCGCGCAGGAATGCGCTGGAAGTCGTGCAGGGAGAGCAAGATATTTTTGGGCAAGCCAAGTTCGTTCAAGGACTTGCCGGGCAATTTTCGCAAGGTTTCGATTTCCAGATCGCACCAGGAGCAACCCGCCTTGCGGGCCTCGTTTAGCCAATGAAGCTCGGCTTGGACGCCTCCTCTGAGCCTACCTCCTCCCTCCCTTCGGCGACAGGTAGCGAGGAGAGTTGCATTCCTCATCTTGTTCCTTTTCAGCCAGAGGAGGAAGCGGGCACGCTCAGAATCGCTGCGCAGCCAGTCCAAACGCAGCTCGACGGTCGGCGTTTCGCGAAGCGCCGCTCGTACCAATCTCGCCATTTCCACGGCCGTAGAGGCGGCCGCGACCGCGCAAATGCGCCGGATTCCTGCCCTAAACAGACTCTTCCCTTGAGTGGCTCTTGCCATGTTATTGAGAATAAAGCTTCTAGCATGCCCGTAGCAAAAGTGTAAAGCGGTCCCGGCGTATTTGTTGACGCATGGAGGCAGCCCTGTTAATTTCGCTAAGAATCGTCCCCGCACGGCCCACAGGGCGTGTTTGAAGGAGTCTTGGAATGCGCGCTAAATTAGCTGCTCTTTGCACCTTTGTCTTTGTCGGCGCCGGCGTTTGTTCGGCGCAGACCTCCCCCAACATCTCGCAGGCGACTTTTTCGAACGTCTATTGTTCCGGCTTCTATTCGGACGAGAAGGTCCCCGATGCAACCCGGCTCGTTTCCGGGGAGCAATCGAGCGATAAACTTACGTTCGCCCGCGGCGACTATGTATATATCAACCGCGGGATGGACAAGGGCGTTCGCGTGGGCGATCGATACTCCGTTTTAAGGCCAGAGAAGGACCAACTAGATGTGGAGTGGTTCAAGTGGCAAGACAAACTCGTAAAGGCGATGGGGACGCACTATTTGGACGCCGGACAGCTTCGGGTCGTTGTCGTTCAGCCCAAGGTGGCGATCGCAGAAGTAACACTGTCCTGCGACTACATGCAACGCGGCGATATCGTGCTACCGTATCAGGAGAGGCCGGATCCTGCTTTCAAGGACGCGGGCACTTTCGATCATTTCGCGCCTGTGAGTGGCAAGCCAGTGGCGATGATTGTCGAGTCGAAGGATTATCAACAATCGGCCGGCCAGGGCAACACGGTCTACGTAAACCTCGGGACAAACAAGGGCGTAAAAGTGGGCGACTATTTTCGAGTATTCCGCTACCAGGGAACGAGGTCGGAGCTTGCTCCTCAGACGAAAGACTACCAGGACCGTATTTATGGCTTTGGGAGCTCACCTGGGAACTACAAGTGGAATGATTTGCCGCGCGAGGTGGTAGGAGAAGGCATCGTCATCAATGTTAGCCGTAACTCTTCCACCGTGCTTATCACTTATAGTTGGATGACTATGTACACCGGCGATTACGTCGAAGTCGAATAAACCACCGGCTAGCAGCAGATATAAACTTCAGGCCCGCTGCGAGGTACTCCTCGCGCGGGCCTTTTCATTGGCACCACCCCTCACGGCGACTGGCACGTGCGAAAGTGCTCAAGCATTGGCAGCGGGTTGTTCCCCGGTACTTTTAGCTTCCGAAAAAACCTCGCAAATAAATCCAAGGATTTTTGTATCCGGCTCTTGCCATGCGTTCGCCTTCAGACCAGCTTTGCGGCAAGTCTCTTCCAGAAACTGGTCGCGGCTAAATTTGTGCTCAACCGCAACTTGCGGAAGTAGAAGTCCGCGCTTCGAGCTTTGGGAAATCAGCAAGCCGTGCTTCCCGATCTCGATGTTCTCTGGAAGAATCAGCTCAAAGGGAGACAGCAGCGAGAGTTCGATTTCTATTTCTGGGAGCTCTTCCACACGGACAGGTGAAAATCGTGGGTCGCGGAGGGCCGCGTTGGCCGCGCAACGCGGAATGGATTCGCCGAGCGGCTCGAAGGCCTCCACAACGCCGATGCAGCCGCGCAAACGCCCGCGTGCGTGGAGAGTTACGAACACTCCGCATCTTTCCTCAATCGCTCCAATTCGCGGAGTATCGCCGATAGACTTCTGCGAGGAAACGGCCTCGACAATCGCCCTGCGCGCCAAAGCGAGCAGAGATTGCCGATCGGCTTCAGAGAGGGACGGCATCCTCGGACTTTTTATGGCCTTCCATCATGCGCAGCTTGCGGCGCTGCTTGATGCGATCGTCAAGCTGGCCCCAAAATTTCAGAAAGTATTGCGCCGCCGACACCAGCGCGCTGATAACTACCAACCAGAGAAGCACAAGCGCGAGAGAATTCAGATAAGGATGGCGAGCACCAGCAATCAAGACGGCCACGGCGCATACCTGCAAAACCATTTTCGTCTTACCCAACAAGGATGCAGCAATCGTAAATCCTTCGGCTGAGGCGATATTGCGCAAACCAAGCACGGTGAACTCACGCCCGATAATGATTACTACCATCCAAGCGGGAACCAATTGCATGCCGACGAGCGAAACAAAGGCGGCAGAGATCAGCAGCTTGTCCGCGATGGGATCCAAAAGAATCCCGAGCGTCGTCACCTGAAGCCGTCGCCGCGCAAAATACCCGTCGGCCCAGTCCGTCGCCGCTGCCAGGAGCAGAATCAAGACTCCCCAGAACTCATAATGCATCGGGAAACCACGGAAATCGACGTTTGGACTCTTCGTGAGCAAAACCGCAATCAGCAGGGGAACGAAAAAGATGCGCAGTACCGTCAGTGAGTTGGGGAGATTCATGGCAACATGGCGGCGGGGAGGCCGCCCCTTAGGCTTCGGCCACCGCTTGCCTGACTATAGACTTCTGCTCGGCAGGCGTCAATGTTTCTGAGGGCCTGTATATGAATCGGTGGCGTCTTTGCGGGTACTGTAACGTTAACAAGCAAAATGAGTTGCGCCCCTGCGGATGCTATACTCATTCGTACTTTCTCTGCTGCAAACCTGTGCAAATGTCCAGAATCGATGACGAACAAGCCAACTCGCTGATGTGCCCTAAGCCGAGTCCTGGCATGAAAATAAACCATTTATATTCAATATGTTAACGGTGAATGCCGGGCGATGCCCCGATCTCTTTGTCGTCCAATTTGGCGCACGACTTTATTGCGAAAAACAGTTTCCACAAGGTTTCCACAGCAAGGCGGGCTTGTCAACTCTATGCAAACCACTCAGGAAAGAGCCATTTAGCAGGCAGAACTCGTGGTTTTTTGGCTCTCGAGGGAGAGTTACTCTAGTGCAAACAGAACGATCGACCGTCAGATAGCTCTCGGTCCTCGTAAGAGTCGTGCGGGCAGGAAAAAAAGGCCTCGCAAAAACGCCAAAACGCCGTGCACTGCGATTCCCGCAATGCGAAACGGCAAGAGAATCAGCCACACGATGGGATAAACCACGAGCGCAAGCAAAGCAAGAGGCCAACAGAAGCAAAACAGGATGCACCACAGGATAAACGTCATCATCGCAACCCTCTCACCTTCTATTACGCACGCGTGAGGCTCGAAGTTCCATCCTTCGCAAAGGTACCCAACTTTAGCTTGCGCGCAATCGACATGGGCACCTCGGCATCCATCAGCATGTGAGAGTCTTCGACTTTGGAATGCAGCACACGGCCGAGTGCATGAACCAGGGCCAGCGTGCGGCCCTCAGCAAGCGGAAGCCGCAACGAAAGCGTCACGACGGGATCAACTGGAAGAGCCGCGTCCATGCGCCGCAGCAACTCCTCGACACCTTCTCCCGTCAGGCCAGAGACTAGCACAGGTCCGCCGTTTGTACCCGAGCCCATTGCGTGGGAATGGATCAGCGGAGCCCTCTGCTCTTGCGTGAGTTGATCCACTTTGTTGAACACGCGGAGCCGGGGCCGGTCCGCGACGCCGAGATCATTCAACATTTTGTCCACTTCCTCATCAAGTTCGGCATGATGCGGGTTCGAGATGTCGCTCACGTGAAGTATCAGCGCGGCTTCCTGTACTTCCTCGAGTGTCGCGCGGAATGCTGTAAGCAAAGCTTTGGGCAGATCACGAATGAATCCCACGGTATCCGACACCAGGACGCGGCGATTGGAAGGCAAACGAATCGCCCTGATGGTCGGGTCCAGCGTCGCGAACATCCGCGAGGAAACGAGAACCTCGGCGCGGCTCAGCGCATTAAACAAAGTAGATTTGCCAGCGTTTGTATAACCCACAAGCGCAATCGTGCCGAGCGGCACAGCATTGCGGGCCTCGCGCCTCAACGCACGCTGCTTGCGTATGTCTTCGATGTTTTTTTGAATTTTCCCCACGCGGTCACGAATGCGCCGGCGATCCGTTTCCAGTTTCTTTTCGCCGGGTCCGCGCACGCCAATGCGCCCTGCACCACCGCCTGCCCCGCCGGAGCCTCCGCCGCCGCTCTTGCCTCCGAGACGCGACATCGAACTGCCCTTGCCGGTGAGCCGGGGCAGCATGTAGTTAAGCTGCGCGAGTTCGACCTGCAACTGTCCTTCGCGGCTTCGTGCGTGCTTTGCAAAAATATCCAGAATCAACTGTGTGCGGTCGATGACGCGGCGCTCGGTGGCTTCTTCGATGTTGCGCTGCTGCATCGGCGAGAGGTTGCTGTCGAAAATGATCAGCGGCGCTTTGTGCGTGGTGGCTTCCGCACGAATCTCGTCCAGCTTGCCGCGCCCCACGAGCGTCGCGGGGTCTGCCGATTCGCGTACCTGAAATACCGTGCCCACGATTTCCGCACCAGCACTGCGCGCCAGCTCCTCAAGCTCCAAGAGCGATTCCCTGCCCTGTTCGCCCGCAGGCATGCCAGGAAAGCGAGGCTTGCGCTTCCAGCCCAGGCCGACAAGCAAAGCGCGGTCCGCAGTAGAGGTAGAGATAGATTGCGAAGTTTTCGTCACGAAGTCAGTCCTGAATCCATTGCACGGAGAGAGTCATCAACGAGAGGGTCTTTCTTCACCTGCGCCATTATACTCGCTCAGCTTGTCCGCCGCGACTCTGCTAAGCCCTGCTGACGAAGCCATTCACGCGCTTGGTCTTGTACGCGCGAGTCGTCACCAAAACTCTTGAGCCAGTGAACGCTGGGATCTTTGCGGAACCACGTAGTTTGGCGTTTCGCATATTGTCGCGTAGCTTGCTGAATCGCTGCGCGCGCTTCCTCGAGTTTTTTTTCTCCACGCAGGACCTCACGCAGTTCGCGGTATCCGATGAAATCGAACGGCTTCGCATCTTCTGGTAAATCCCTATCTATCAAGCTGCGCACTTCACGCATCCATCCAGCTGCGAGCATCGCGTCCGTGCGGGCGTGAATGCGTTCGTAGAGCGCCTCGCGCGGCGGCATCAGTCCAATTTTCAATGAGCGCCAGCCCACAAGCGGCGTGCGTCCCGTGCGATGCACTTCAGAAAGCGGCCGTTGCGCGAGCACGCATACTTCGACGGCGCGAATCAATTTTTGTTCATCCGCTGCGGCAATTTTTCCTGCTGTTTCGGGGTCCAGGCGCGCCAGCAGCCGATGCAAGTAACGCGGCCCATGCGCCTCCGCGCTCGCTCGCAACCTATTTCGCAATTCTTCGGAACGCTGCGGTACGTCGGCCAGTCCCTCAAGCAACGCGCGCAGGTACAATCCTGTGCCGACCGTAAGAATAGGCAGTCGTCTACGCCTGCGCAAATCTTCCAACACAACCAGCACCATCTGACGGTATCCGCCGGCGGTCGCTGCTTCGCTGGGTGTCAAAGAGTCGATCAGGTGATGAGGTACGCCGCGACGCTCGGATTGTCCCGGCTTGGCCGTGCCAATGTCGAAGCCGCGATAGAGCTGCGTGGAATCGCACGCCAATACTTCTCCGCCGAATTGTTCAGCCAGCCACACGCCCAGCGCGGACTTTCCCGATGCTGTGGGCCCAACCACGGCGACCAGCGGCAGTTCAGATATTCCTGGATTCATCGAAACAGAATATGCCAAGCGCGGAAGAGCAGCACAAGGAACACAATCAGTGCGAGCAGCAGACTGCCAAGAACCTGCTGCCGCGCGATCTTCACTGCTGATTGAGACTTTCTGGCGGGATATTGTAGAGATATGTGTATCGCAATTCGATGTAAGGTCCGGTGAATTGCGCAGGAAGCGGCTCGAAGGGATTGGAGGCGCGCACGGATGAATAAGCGGCCCGGTCGAGCGGCTCTTTCCCCGAGTTACGGTTAATGACCGGCTCAGCGCCAGGCACGCTGCCATCTCTCATAATCTTAAACGTCAACACGACAATGCCTCTCTCGCCGAGCTCGGCGGACTGGGGCATTATCGCAAACCAGTTGCCTTTCACTGCAAGGTACACGCGCTGAAGGTAGCTTCTGAAATCCACGCCTTGGTCCGGCGTCAGCATCTCAAGTTCGCCGTAGGCCATACCGCCGCCTCCGCCTCCACCAGGCGTGCTGCGGCCCCGAATGCGCCCCCCGCCGGAAATTGAAGGCGTGCTTGAGTTTGGCGGCCTCATATCTTGCGCAGAATCTGAGAGTGACGGAGCCTTCGGCAGCACGAGCCCATGCTGGGGCTTTGGCATGTCCGGAGTATCGAGTTTCAGAGGCGGTTTCGGAGCATCCGGCTTCGGCGCGGGTGTTTGCTCCACCGGAGGAGTCACTTGGGCTTTAGGGGCTGGAGCATCGGGCAGCTCGCGTTTCGGAACTTCCGGCTGGGGCTTAGGTGGAGGTTGCGGCGCAGGAGGAGCCACTTTGTTGATTACCTTAGGATCCACATGGACGGCTGGCGGCGGCGCCGGTCGAGGCTCCGCTTTGGGTTTGGGAGCGTACGAACTCTCCGGCGGAATCCAGGTCAATTGCCGGTTGGCTAGATCAATTTCATCCTTCGTCGGCACGTGAGGCGGAAAAATCTTTGCCCACAGAATAATGGTCAAGAACAGCAGTATGTGAAACGCAAACGAAGAAACGCGCGTGATCAAATCCCATTTGTTTTTTTCTTCCGTTTGCGGCTTAGTGAGAAGATTCACTTCGCCAGTCATGAACACGTCGAGATCGACGATATCCGCCGGCGGGATCAGCCGCCCTTCCGTGATTACCAGCGCCGCTCCCCCCGTCGGGATGGCGATGCGCTCGTCCATGTCCGTCGGCTGGACCGGAGTCGAGTGTTTTTCCACGATGTTGTAGGCTTCCTGATTCACATCGCGCGGAACGACGACCCGCGCGGCAATCGACTCCAGCGGCAACGATCGAGGAATACTGGATTTACCGTCCAGCTCGATGATCGGCAACATGGCCGGGACGAGCGTGCGCTCATCCATCGTGGTGGGACGGCGGCGCTGCGTCGTAGTGTCTGCCGAGGCAGGCAGACGGGCACCTTCCGGGACCAGGGTGCGGGGAATCATTTTCCTGCTTTCTCTTGTGAGGCGAACGCTGCTAGTTGGACGCGTTCTCCGTGCTCCTGGATGCTTGCCATCACCCGGGTAGCCAGTTCCAAGGCCGCACGGCCAGCGGCGCCGTTGGTACGCGGCTCGCGGCGGGTGCGCACGGCTTCCAGAAACGCATCGAGTTCCGCATGCAAAGGTTCCATATCAGGCGCCGGCAATTTTTCAAACGAAAACTCAGGCTGCGGTCCAGGCCGCTTTACGCCAACCCGGAGAGCGTCCCGGCGTGCGTAGTCGAGCGAAATATATTCGTGCTGCTGAAAAAATCGCATTTTGCGCACGCGCTCCGTCGAGACGCGGCTTGCCGTCACATTGGCAACAGCTCCGCCCGCGAATTCCAGCCGCACATGAGCGATGTCCACTTTGTCCGTCAGCACAGGGATCCCTACCGCCTTCAATTCAGTGACCGGCTCCTTCACGAGCGCCAGAAGAATGTCCAAGTCGTGGATCATTACGTCGTAAATCACTTCCACATCGAGGCTACGTGGCGTAAACACTCCCAGGCGGTGCACTTCGAAAAAAAGCGGCCGATTCAGAATCGGTTCAACCGCTGCCACAGCGGGGTTAAATCTCTCGACGTGGCCCACTTGCAAAATCCGCTTGTGCCGACGCCCCGCTTCGAGAAGCGCATCCGCCTCCGCGAGATTCAGAGCCATGGGCTTCTCGACCAGCACGTCCAGCCCGCTCTCCATCAACTGGCAACCCACTTCGGCATGTGCGACTGTCGGCACCGCCACGCTCACGGCTTCGGCAAGTTCACGGACTTCTTCGAGGCTGCGCAGCGCCCTGGTTTGAAATTCTACAGCGATAGCTTCCGCACGAGCCTGATCCCGGTCGTAAACGCCAACGAGTTCAGCCCCTTCCAACTCGCGATACACCCGTGCATGGTTGCGGCCAAATTCCCCCGCCCCTACAACTGCGGCGCGGACTCTTCGCATATCTCGCCCTTCGCCGCTCATTTTTTGTTTGTTCCCCCCGAAGCGCTCTTCGGTTCCACTGCCGTCGCTGGCGCAAACGCCTGAATAGCGATATCCGCCGCATCGGCCAGCTCAATCAATTTTTGACGGTCAAATAACAAGGTGCGTCCCGCATCCACCGCAAGCGCCGTGGCGCGAGAGCTCTTCATCTGTTCGATGGTCGGCAAACCAACCACGGGTACATCAAACCGCATATCCTGGCGCGGTTTGCTCACTTTCACAACTACGAGAGCCTTGCCGCCTGCAATGCGCGCCGCGCGTGCAATGGTTTCGTCTGTTCCTTCCATGGCTTCCACGGCCACGCAAGCTTGATCCGAAATCACCACCGTTTGTCCAATGTCCATGCCCGCGATTTGCCGCGCCACGCTATGCCCGTAAGCAATATCCGCGGCTTCTTGTTCGTTGGGAGCTCTTCGCGTCAGCACACCGGGCTCGGGCAGCAACGGCTTCAGAAACAGCGTCGAGTCCACCAGCTGAATGCCTTCATCCTGAAGCACCTTGGCGATGCCGCCGATCAGCGCATCCGTGCTTTTCCTCGGCAGCGAGAAGAGCAGCTTCGCCAATTTCCAGTCCGGACGGATGGCGCTAAAAATCTTGTTGTGCTTTACCTGCCCGGCCATCACCGCTTGCGTTACGCCTTCCTTGTGCATCAGGTCGATGGCTTTGCTCAATTCGCCGAGGCTCACCCAGTGCAGCCGCTTGGCGCTTTTTTCCAGTTCAGGCGATGCTTCTTCCTTTAGCGCGATCACCGCCATCTCGATGCCTTGGCTTCGCGCGCCTTCCAGTACAAGAAACGGAAACCGCCCATTTCCGGCGATGAGTCCCCATCCTGTCACGTTTACGCTGGTGTCCGTCATGAAGTGTGTGGGCGACTGTGATTCTTACTTCACGATTCCGCGTTCAGCAGTCTCGATAAATCGGACGAGTTCCTGGACATCGTCGGAGCCGGCTAGCTTCGCTCGCATCTCGGCGAGTGCTTGCGTGGTGTTCATCTTCGAACGGCTCAACAAACGAAAAGCTCGGTCCAATACTTGCAACCGCTCTTTGGAAAACCCTTTGCGCTCGAGCCCGATAGTATTGACACCATAGCTCTTTGTCTCGCGTTCCGTCACCACACGCGAAAACGGCGGCACATCTTGCACTATCACCGTGCATGCACCCACGTAGGCGTACCGCCCCACCCGGCAGAACTGGTGCACCACCGAAAACGAGCCGATGGTCGCGAAATCCTCCACGGCAACATGCCCGGCCAGTGTCGCGCCATTCACAAAGAGAGTCTGATTGCCGATCTGGTCGTCGTGCCCCACGTGCGAGTAGGCCAAAAAGAAATTCTCGTTGCCGACCCGCGTGACGCCGCCGCCCTTCACCGTACCCCGGCCAACAGTGACGTACTCGCGAAAGATATTTCCGTCGCCCACAACCAACTCGGTCCGTTCGCCGCTAAATGTGTAGTCCTGCGGATCGCCCCCGACCGCGCAAAACGAATAGAACACATTGTTGCGGCCATACTTCGCAGGACCGCCTACAAAAGCATGCGGGTGAAGTACGCAACCCTCGCTAAGCTCCGCTTCGTCGCCCACAATCGCATAAGCCCCAACCTTTACTCCGGGGCCCAGCTTCGCGCTTGGGGCCACAATAGCTTGCGGATGAATCTCCGGCTTACTCATTTCGCGGGTTCTTGGGCCTTTGCGCCCATTTCGCGGTCCACCATCTTGCACATCAGCGTCGCTTCCGCAGCCAATTGCCCGTTCACGGTGGCTTTGCCTTCGAGCTTGCAAAAATCGCCCCGCCACGAAATAACCTTCACTTCCAGCCGCAACTGGTCGCCAGGCACTACCGGCCGGCGGAAGCGCGCTCCATCCACAGCCACGAAATACAGCAACTTGTTGTCGCGGTCCGGAATCTCAAGCAGGAGCAACAGCCCGCCTGTCTGCGCCATCGCTTCGATGATTAACACTCCGGGCATGATGGGCTTACCTGGAAAGTGCCCCTGAAAATGCGATTCATTGATGCTTACATTCTTCACGCCCACGATGTACTTCAGCCGCTCCATCTCCAAAATCGCATCCACCATCAAAAACGGATAGCGGTGCGGCAATATCTTCTGAATTTCCACAACGTCGAGTATCATTCCTGCTCCCCATCGCGCCACAGATCCTCCCTGCGGCGCCCACTCTTTGCTAACAAACTTTCTATTATATGCGAACCCACGTCAACCGAGCTACGCGCTCTTGCCTCGTAGTCCGGTCGATGCCCGGCTGGAGGTTCTCGTTCTTCCCGTATTTTGCGCTTGCACCGTTGCTCCGGCTGCCCGTCATTGTTAGCATGTCCCGGCCATGCCCGAGACCAATTACCCGAATGAATTCCTGCGCGCTTTGAAACCTCGCTTGCCGGAGATGCTTTCCACTCTCCAGAAGCTCGTCCTTGCGGAATCTCCCAGCCTCGAAAAAGAGCCAGCCGACCTCTGCTGTGAGATTCTCGCCGCGGAATGGCACAAACGCGGCGCAAGCGTCGAAAGAATTATCCAGAGAGTCCGCGGCGACCAGCTTCGCGTCACCTGGTGGCCTCAGAAAGCGCGCCCCGCGGGTCAATACCTCGTCCTCGGCCACTACGACACCGTCTATTCCTGCGGCGCTCTAGACAAAATGCCCTTCCGCGTCGCCGCCGGAAAAGCGTATGGTCCAGGCATCTTCGATATGAAGGCCGGCCTCACGCAGGCTCTCTTCGCTCTCGATGCTCTGCAGCAAACAAAAGTTCCCTTACGCCATCGGCTTGTCTTTCTCTGGACCTCTGACGAAGAGATCGGCAGCGATGCCTCAAGGAAACTCATTGAAACAGAAGCCCGCCGCAGCGATGGCGTCTTTGTTCTTGAGCCATCTCTCGGGCCAAAAGGCATGCTCAAGACTGCCCGCAAAGGTGTCGGCGAAGCTGAGCTGATCGTCCACGGCCGAGCCTCTCATGCAGGCCTCGCGCCGCAAGAAGGCGTCAATGCAATTCACGAGCTGTCACGGCAGCTTCTGCGCGTTCAGGAATGGAACGACCTGCGCCGCGGCGTTACCGTCAACGCCGACATAATCGAAGGGGGCACGCGCGTAAATGTCATCGCCGAACACGCTCGCGCTGTCCTCGATCTTCGCGCGCTACGTGTTTCGGACATGCGTCGTATCGAGCGCAAACTGCACGCGCTCCGTCCTATTCTTCCCGGTGCAAAGCTTGAAGTTCGCGGCGGATTCAATCGCGCCCCCCTCGAACACAAATCCAGTACAGCACTTTTCGCCAAAGCCAAGACGCTAGCCGCGCAAATGGGTCTCACCCTCGGCGAATGCACTGCCGGTGGAGGTTCCGACGGCAATCTCACCGCCGCAGTCGGTGCTCCCACTCTTGACGGCCTCGGTGCGGTCGGCCACGGTGCCCATTCTGCGGACGAGCACATCCTTATCAACGCCATGCCCGCCCGCGCCGCGCTCCTCGCCGCTTTGCTGAACTCTTAAAAACTTGAAAGCCTGATTACGCTAGTGCCCGTAGGTCTTGCGCAGATACTCGGCGGTGGACTGCATCAGGTCGTTGTAATCACTGTGCAGCACTTCGCGCAGCGCCGCTTCTGTGGAACTGCCGCTGCCAATGCGGTCGAGAATGCGTTCCATATCACCCATGCCGTCTGTCTGCACGATGTATTCGACATTCGCAAGCGCCCACGGATACGCGTATCCTGCCGCATCGCTCTGCAATCCCATCCACGAACCTTCCAGCTGGCCCAGCGAAGCCGCGTGCCCTTCCTGAAAAACTTGCGCAAGAACTGCGGCATTGTCGCCGCTGCGTTTCCCTTCCATCCATTGCGCCAGTCCTTCTTGTATCCAAGTTGGCGCGTGGCCACGAGTTTTCTGGCCCACAAAACTGTGCGTCAGCTCGTGTTTCAGCACGCGCGAAAGCTCCGGAGTCACGCCGCTCAACCCCTGCACCGGCACGCGAATGCGCCCGTCGTTCAGCGCGCCCACCCAGCCCGGCGCCCGGGTGATGTCGGCAAAAGCCTCTTGCGTATAGAGGACCACGCCGATGGAATCCGGCGGAGCGAAATTCAGCTCGGACTCGATCGCGGAAAAATGCGCCTCCAATGTGTGCAGAACTTCCCGCGCCAAAGCCGGTTCTGCCGAGCCGCTGTACCGCAACGTAAAATGGCTGCTCTCGTTTTCCTTGTAGCTTTCTTCTTCCTGCTTGTCGCGTTGCGCCTTGTCGAGCGCCGTCTGCACTTCCGGATCGGGCCGCAAAGCCAGCGCGCGCTTCCACTCTGCAACAGCCTGATCCATCTTATTCATTCCGTAGTACGCCCAGCCCGCCAGCTTCGCGACGTCGGCGTTGTCCGGAGCGACGCGCCGCGCGCGCTCGAGATAATCCAGCGACTGCTTGTACTCGCTTCGCCGCAGATGCAGGTAAGCCACATTCATCAGTAGCGCCGGCTCTTCCGGCGAAAACGTGAGTGCCGTGCGTTCGTCGGCCAGCGCGCGCTCCATGTCGCCCCGCGAAAGCTCGAACTGCGCCGCCGCATGATGCGCAAGCGCCGCACCCGCATTCGCGCGCTGATCGCCGGCATGCGCTGCTGCTTCCAGTTTCGCGATGTACTCCCGATCAATCGCGCCGTCTTGCACGGCGCCGCTCTCAATTTCCGTGCCACCGCTTATCGCTCCCATCGCGGGCGGAGTAATGGCCAGATTCGCGGCCGCTGCCGAGGGAGAATCCCCCATCGGCACGCCGCCGCCTTTCTCGATATGGTCGACAATGGACTTCGGCAGGCTCAGCTCACCGGCAGAAGTCTCATACTTAACCTTGTCGCCTTCTTCTCTCACATTATTCGCGACAATCCGCCGTCCGTTCTTGAGGACGATCGTGTCTGCGCGCGCCGCGACCGCCCCAAAAAACACCACGGCACACAACATCAGCGCGCGTCTAAATAAGGTGGAATGACCCATTTTCACATTCTAGCCCTCCTCGCCTTCGCGCTCCTCGCGGCCTTGTTCCGCAATGCCGAATGTGACTACACTTCTTACATGCGGCCAGGGGGGGCACTTCTTGTCGTGTGGTGTCTTACGGCGCTGCCCGTATCCTCCACCACCGATAAGTCGCCGCACGAACTCTACGACACCATCAACAACTTGCGTGTCGACCCTTCGGCCACTTACGAACTCTCCGCCGCCAACCGCATCGAGCTCCGCCGTGGCGAAGTGGAAATATACTTCGAAGAGGGCAAACTCGCTTTTCTCGCTCCCCTCGACGGGCGCGTCACTGGCTTTGTCTTCTCCGGCCGAGGCCATGCTCTGGCATTCCCGCGCGAACCCGTGGAAAAACAGCAGATGGCCCACTTTCTTGGCGCTCCCGTTCTGGACCAGGAATTCCTCAGCGCCTATGTGCGCTTCACCGATGACGCCGCGGATGATCTACTGCGCCAGTTCCATTCCGCTAATCTAACCCCCCAATTAGATACTGCCTTCGCTTCGGTCTCGGACCCCTTCGTCGCGCAGTTCAATGTCTCTCAATCCTTGCGCATTCTCGAAGACCGTCTCTCGCAAAACCCAAAGCCCTATTTCTACGCGGCGCTCGAAGGCATCGAGACCGGCGCCTTTGATGTCCTCTTCGACCTCCAGCGGCGAGAACAAGTCCTTCTAGGACAGCGGCGAAAATCCGGCAACAACTACATGTACTACGATGTTTGGGCGTCCTATAGTGTTCCCGGCTCCGTTCGGCCCCCAGTCGATTTCCACGCACTCGACTACACGCTCGACACCGCTGTCTTGCCTGACAACTCTCTTGACGCCATAGCCGCCGTCCATGTGCGCGCCGAAACTTCCGGTGAGCGCGTTCTAACGTTTCAACTTTCCCGCGCACTCCACGCCGAAACCGTTTCAGACGCACAAGACAAGCCCCTGGCCTATTTCCAAAACGAAGGGATGAACCTCCAGGAACGCAGCGTACGCGGCAACGACTATCTCCACGTCGTGCTCCCGCAGCCCTCGCAGAAAGGCCAGGAGTACACGATTCATTTTCATTACCGCGGCAATGTCATCGAAGACGCTGGCAACGGTGTGCTCTTCGTCGGCGCAAGAGAGAGCTGGTATCCCCACCTCGGCGACCAAGCAGACTTCGCCTCGTATAACCTCACCATGCGCTGGCCACGCCATCTGAAATTGGTCGCTACCGGTGCCAAGATCGATGAACAAACCTCTGGAGATTTGCGCATAGGACACTGGCGAAGCGACAAGCCACTCGCCATCGCCGGATTCAATTTGGGCGAATACGCCTCCAGTTCTATCGCCGACGAAACGCGCACGATCGACGTCTACGCCAACCGCCAACTCGAACAAGCCCTCAGCAATCGTCTTGACGCGCCAGACCCAAATTCGCTTCCATCAGATGTTCCGTTTCGTATGCCTGGCGGAAACAACCGCGCCGCCATGCAACCGCCGAACCCGAGCCCCGCCGACGCCCTCAAGCAGCTCGGTAAAGAAATCGACTCTTCCATTCGCTTTTACGAAAATTTCAGCGGTCCTTTTCCCTATCGCACGCTGAGCGTCTCTCAGATTCCCGGCACTTTCGGCCAGGGATGGCCTGGCTTGCTTTACATTTCGACATTTTCTTTCTTGTCCGCCGAAGCGCAAAATCGCGCGGGACTCTCTTCTGCACGCCAGGAAGCATTTACCGACATCGTCCCTTATCACGAAGTGGCTCATCAGTGGTGGGGCAATGTTGTCGGCTGGTCCAGCTACCGGGATCAGTGGATTGACGAGGCCTTCGCCAACTATCTCGCGCTGCTCTTCGCGGAAAGCAGAAAACCTTCCGAGCACGCCGTTCGCGTCTGGCTTGAACGCTACCGCAAACAACTCGAGGAAAAGATTCCAGGCTCGGACTCAACTGAGGGCGAGATCGGCGCGCTGCCTCTGGGCAATCGTCTGAACTCCTCAAAGTCACCGAGCGGTTTCGAGGAAGTGATTTACAGCAAAGGCTCCTGGGTCATTCACATGCTGCGCGAAATGCTGCGTCAGCCGGGCGCCAAAGATCCCGACGCGCGTTTCGTAGCCTTGCTTCGCACGATTTCCGCAAAGTACGCCTACCGCGCATTCTCCACAGAAGATTTGCAGCGCGAAGTCGAAGCCGTCATGACTCCTGCCATGGATCTCGAAGGCGGCCGTTCCATGGAATGGTTTTTCGAACAATGGGTCCGCGGCACGGGAATTCCCCACTATCGCGTGGAGTATTCCACGCACCATACCGATAAAGGTGAAGTGGTTCGCGGAAAACTCTTTCAAACCGGTGTGCCGCATTCATTCATCGTCAGCGTGCCGGTCTTCGCTAATAACGGTGCCGGTCACAATGTTTATCTCGGCTCCGTCGTCGCCGCTGGCCCGGAGACTTCCTTCCACTTCACAACGCAAATCGCGCCGCGCAAGCTCGTCATCGACCCCCAAATGACGCTCCTCTGCACTACGGATCAAACAGAAAAAACGCTGGAATAAATGCTCGTTACGTGAAGTTCACTTCGAGTTTTGTTGAAGAAGTTGTTGCTCTAGAAGCGGACTGTCCAGGTTCAGCGCCACTTTGCCGTCCGGCCCGAAAACGTAAGGGTACCCCATGGGATCGACCGGCAGGCGGGGCAGCAATCCGGCCTGCACCAGCTCGACAACGCGCGATGGGCGATGCCCCGTCCGCTTCTGAAACTCATCCGCGAGCACATCAAGCTGTTTACATTCCTCCTCGGCACCCAGCAGTTGCAGATGCGTCCGCGCGTTTTCCTTCACCTGAGGATCTTTCGTCGACTGATAAACTTCGTTCCACAAAAAGATCGACGTCTGCAGCGACTCGCCTTCGGCCGCGATTTTCGCGGCCATAACTTTCATCCAAATTTGCGATTCTGGATTCTTGCTGCCTTCCGCAAACGCGGCCGAAGCCCTGGTGTAGTCCTTTAGATCAAAGTAATAAATGAATCCCAGGTCTTCATACAATCGCCAAAATTCGGGATTCGCTCTAATTCCTCGCTCCAGCAGTTCGATCCCGAGATCCGGCCGCCCGGCCCCGCGTGGAGAACGCTCGCTCAGAAATGTCGAGCCGAAGCGGTAAGCCACTAGCAAATTGGGATCGAGCGTCGTCGTGACATCCAAAAGCGGCCACAGCAGTTCGAAATTCGAATCATGTTTCGTGCGTTTGTCGCCGTAGTATTGCACCACGCGCGTCCAATAGAGATCTGCCATCAATGGCGCGTATTCGAGACTTATCGCCTTCACCAGTTTGCCGGAGCGCAGGACCAACTCGTCCTGCTCCTGGTGCAAAGCAGCTCGCTGGCTATCGATGCGATGCTGAAGTCGCCAAACCCCTGCGAATCCCAGGGGAAGCAAAATCAGCAGCAGCCAATTCTTCGCAACCTGCGGCTTCATTTCAGATTCCGACGGGAAAAAACGGCGGCGGCCACCAGTAGCACGATGGCGCTGTACAGCGCGGCGTAGGCTGTGTTCTGCAGAATCAGAGCGCCAGGAATATCGCGTCCATGCGCGGCCGCGGCCATCACATTGAAATTTTCAAAATTCGGCAGCAGGTAGGAAAGTCCCCGTAGTAGAGCCTCCACCGGCGGATTCGGGATGGTGAAGTGAAAAGTTCGCATCTCCTCCACGAACAATCCGGCGACGTACAGCGCCGACGTATACAGAATCGCAAGCAGCGGCGTGGTGTAACACGAAAACAACAGCGCCAACGCCACCACCAGCATCAGTTTCAGCAAAATAAAATAGATTGCAATGAGCAACACCGCATCCGTGCGCTCCAGGGGGTGTTTCACATAGAGCAGCGCGGCGAACAGTCCTGCCGCCATCGCCAGCGTGTTTACGGCCAGCGTCAAGACTAGGCCGCCGAATTTTCCCAACAGAAATTCCCAACGTCGCACCGGCTTCGCCAACAATGCATACAGCGTCCGCTTGTCCATCTCTTTGTAGACCAGCCCGACGCCGATGAACACCGCGATCAACAAACCAATCACAGAAATGGCGCTCAAGCCCAAACTCTTGATCACCATCTCTTCGATCCCGATCGAGATTCCCCCGACGAAGATCGCCGCCGCCATCATGAGCAGCGCAAAGAAAACGAGGTTGTACAAAACGCGGTCGCGCACCGCTTCGCGAAACGTATTCAACGCGACCGCGGCAGCTCGCCTCATTTCCCGCTCACTTCGACCGCCGCCGCCTGCGCGCGATCCGCCTCGATTAGGTTCATAAAATACTCTTCAAGAGAAGCCTTGATCTGCGCCACGGAAAGAATTTTTGCTCCCGCCACGCGGAGCTGCTCCAATGCCCCGTACAGCTCCTCCTCGGAAACTTGCATGCGATAACGGTCGCCAGTTTTTGTCGCTTTCGCAATCACGGACGCCGCGTTTGCCCTACTCCCTGCTAACTCGAACAGAATTTCCATCCCCTCCGCTTTCATTCCGACAATCTCGTTCGGCGCGCCAACGCCGCGGAGCTTTCCTCCTACAATCACCCCCACTCGGTCGCACAGCATCTCCGCGTCCGACAGAATATGCGTGGAGAAAAGCACGGTCTTGCCCTCGCGCTTCAATTCCAAAATAATGTCGCGTACTTCCCGCCGCCCGATCGGATCGAGCCCCGACATCGGCTCATCCAGAATTACCACTTTCGGATCGTGCAAAATGGCCTGCGCCAAACCCACGCGTTGCAGCATCCCTTTGGAATACTTCCGCAGCTGAATCTTCCCAGCGGTCTCCAATCCAACTTTCTTGAGCATTCTCGCGACGCGCTCGCGTCGGTCCGCCGCCGTCAAATCGTGAAACCGTGCGAAATAATCCAGCACTTCCGCAGCCGTCAGGTAATCGTAGAAATACGGCTGCTCGGGCAGATACCCGATGTCGCGGTGCATTTCGATGTCAGTGATTGGCTTTCCCAAAATGCGCGCGGAGCCCGCGTCAGGAAAAATCAGCCCCACAAGCAGTTTGATAGTCGTGGACTTCCCGGCACCATTTGGTCCGAGAAATCCAAACACTTCGCCGCTTTCGACCTGCATGGTCAAGCCTTCCAGCGACCTTTTTTTCTTAAGGTGCAGGAACCCGAACGGGTAGTCCTTGGTCAGATTTTCAATTTCAATCGCTGCGCCTGGCATGCTCTCATTCTTCGCATGCTAGGCCCCAGCGTCAATCAGTCACACCCATCCATGTGCGCGGAGAGAAAATAGGGATTTCGTACCAGGAAGAAAATTAGTTCGTTGTTAGGAATGGCTTCGTGTACTGCCGATTTGCACTAGCTCAGGCTGTGGCGAAGGCGGCGCCATGGGCTTCGGCTTCAAGTTCTGCGGTCCGCGCCAGTTATCAATGATGCCCACCTGCTGCACACACGACACCGTGCACATCGGCGCGCAATGTTTCGTCGTGTAATACTCGCGATGGCGCATCTCATCCGTGTACTGCGCCAGCGGAATCCCCGGATACCCCCGCTGCTGCGAGCACCAGTGGACGAGTCCGTCTTCGCAAATGTATAAATACCGCGCTCCCGAACGGCAGCGCCAGTCGTGCTCTTTGCCGCGCGCCACACTGTGCTGAAAATCATTAAATCGCGAGAACGACCGCTTTCCCAGCGTCATAACTTCTTCAAAAATCTCCAACTCGCGCGGCCCCAGCGGCTTCAGTTGTCCATTCCCGTCGTGAATAATCCCCACCGTGCTCGTAAATCCCAGATCCACGGCCCGATGCGCAATCTTTAAGGCGTCTTCCGGATCCTTCACGCCGCTCCCCAGCACGGAATTGATGTTCACCTGAAACACGGCGAATTCCGCGAGCCATTCGAGCCGCGTGTCCAGCGTCTTCAAACTCTTCTTCGACACTTCATCCGGCACCAGGTTATCGATGCTGATCTGCAAGTGCTCCAACCCCGCCTCGTTCAGCGTGCCGATCCGCTCCTTGCTCAGCAAAAAGCCATTGGTAATCATTCCCGCGATCATCCCGCGTTTCCGTATGTGCCGGATCACGCCTTCCAGCTCCGGATGCATCAGCGGCTCGCCCCCGCTGATGGTGATGATCGACGTGCCCATGTCCGCCAAAATATCCAGCCGCTTCTTCATCTCCTCCAGCGGCACCGGTTTTGAGAAATTGTCGTACTCGTTGCAATACCCGCAATCCAGATTGCATCGCCGCATGGGAATGATGTGCACCAAAACGGGATGCTTCGTCGACGCCAGCGCCTTGGCAATCATCTTCAGCTCGCGCACACGCGTCCGCCGGAATCGCTCGCGCCGCGCTCGCAACACTTCTGCGCTAGCCTTTACAGTTTTTGTCTCTACTGGCATGAATTCCGCAAATTCCCCAAGGCTTCAATTATACACAACGCAGCCCTCTCGCTCTCCTCTGTGCGCCACCAACGCCCGTCATGTTTCCAATCGCACAAGTCATTTCTCGAATGCTTCCAGCGCGTGATAGGCTCGCGGCATTGAGGGTCAACGTGGGCTTAGGTTCTGCTTGGTTGTGGCCAAATGTCAGCAATCAGCTCTATCTCTGCTGAACCGCTCGGAGGATTTTCAAGTGTCGAGAAAAATTATTTTGCCGGGTTTGTTGGTTGTCTTTGCGTCGTTCCTCGCCTGGAGCAAACCAAATCAGTCCACGTTCCAAGATTCCGCGACCTTCGATCCCGACGGCACCGCCCACATCATACGCATCATCCCCATGCCCACGACCATCAGCCCCGAAGCCCAAAAATGGCTAGCCTCGTTAGCACAATCCACTCCCGGCCCCGAAGATCTCCCCACTCGCCGCAAACGCACCGACGAATGGCGCGCGAAACAATCCGCCGAAGCCCGCCGCCTCTTTCCCGTGAACGTAGAAGAAACCACCACAGCCGGCGTTCGCACCGACATCATCACTCCTCTCTCCACGCCCGAAGCCAACCGCAATCTCGTCCTAATCAATCTCCACGGCGGTGGCTTCAATTCCGACTCCGGTTCGCTTATCGAAGGCGTCCCCATCGCCAATCTGACCAAAATTAAAGTCGTCTCCGTCTACTACCGCCTAGCCCCCGAAAATCCCTTCCCCGCCTCAGTCGACGACACCGTCGCCGTCTACAAAGAGCTTCTCAATACTTATAAACCGCACAACATCGGCATCTTCGGCACCTCCGCAGGCGCCATTCTCACTGCGGAAGTCGCCGTCCGCCTCAAACAACTGAAATTGCCCGAACCCGCCGCGCTCGGCTTATTTTCTGTCCTCGCCGATTACTCCCGCACGCCCGAATCTCACCAACTCTTCACGCTCAACGGCTTTTCCGGCAACCTGAAACCCCAAGACCCCAGCGCTCCCACCGGCGAAGAATACGCCCGCGCCACCGATCGCAAAGATCCCGTCCTCTCACCTATCTTCGCCGACCTAAAAGGCATGCCTCCCAGCCTGCTGGTCACCAGCACGCGCGATCTCCTCCTAAGCGACACCGCTCTTTTCCATCGAGCTCTAATCCGCGCCGACAACAACTCCCAGCTCGTCGTCTTCGAAGCCCTGCCCCACGCCTTCTGGTACCACTTCCAGCTCCCCGAAACCACCGAAGCCCTGAACCTCATGTCCAATTTTTTCACCAAAAATCTCCGCCACTAGAAAGGGGAGAAAGGCTCGGCTCTCGGTTTCCTTCATAGCTATTCCCGATGCCCATGCAACCAACACTTCTGCCCGAGCTTCCCACCCGTAGGGAACAAAACCATCGCTGTAACGTCTACTAACCGGGAGCACTATCACATCGTCTATCGTAGTGAACTCTCGATCTGCGGCCTTTCCCACGCCTGGCGCTTAATGCTGGCCCTGTCGGGAGTTCTCGTTTTGAGATATCCATGAACTCGCTGCTTTCCGACTTACGCTACGCCGCGCGAGAGGTCCGCAATCGCCCGGGCTTTGCCCTAACCGCCGTACTTTCCCTCGCCCTCGGCATCGCAGCCACAAGTGCTGTGTTCAGTGTCATCTACGCGGTGCTCCTCGATCCCTTCCCCTATCCCGGCGCCGACCGCATGATGGAAATTCGCCTCACGGATAAGTCCGGCCAAGACCGCTTCTCCGGCCTTAACGGGCCCGAAATCGAGCTGCTTCGCCAAACCAAGTCGCTCGAAAGCGTCACCGCCATGGGAGGATGGAACCTCACCACAACCGATGGCGACCTTCCCGAAGATGTCCGGGGCATGGACATTTCCCCGGAAGCTCCCAATCATTGGGGCAGCACCGCTATGATGGGCCGTTGGCTTATTCCTTCTGACGCACCCTTTGGTCAGGATGCGCAAGCTGTCGTCGTACTCAGCTATCCATTTTGGCAGCGTTATTACGCAGGCGATCCAAACGTTGTGGGCCGTACCCTTCAACTGGTTCACAAACCCTACAAAATCGTTGGGGTCATGGGGCCACGCTTTCGCTGGGGAGAAGCCGACGTCTACCTCCCGCTCAAGCTCAACAACGACCCCGACAAATACTACGGAGGTTCGCTCAAACTGAAGCCGGGCGTTACGGTTGCCCAGGCAAACGCGGAGCTTCAGCCGCTTCTCGAGCAGTTCGCCAAGCAAACGCCCACGCGTTATCCCACCGATACATTCCGTGTAAATCTGCGCAGTATCGTGGAGATTTACGCAAGGCCGCTCGGGCCCATCCTCTATTTGCTGCTCGGCGCGGTTGGTTCACTCTTGCTGATCGGCTGCGCCAACGTCTCCATCCTCTTGCTTGCGCGAGGCACGGAGCGCCAACACGAGTTGGCAGTACGCGCAGCAGTCGGCGCCAGCCGCTGGCAGATGATTCGCCAGTTGCTCACCGAGTCGCTCTCCATCGCCGTCGCAGGAACTCTGCTCGGCGTGCTGCTGGCATGGAAGAGCCTCGCATTCATCACCGCATGGCTGCCGAAGAACGCCTTCGCCGCCGAATCCGTGATCAAGATGAACGTTCCCGTTCTGCTGTTCAGCGTCGCCTTGGCCTGCGCCACCACGATTGTATTCGGCCTATGGCCCGCACTTCAGCTTTCGCGCCCTGATCTGGCCCGCCTGATGCAGAGCAGCACGCGGCGCATCAGCGGCAGCGCCCGCGCTCGCCGCACTCATAGCTTGATGGTCGGCGCGCAGGTCGCCCTCACTCTGCTCATGCTTACGGCGGCAAGCGCCGCCGGCAAGGGCTTTCTAAAACTCGTGAAAGCCGATCTCGGCTACGACCCGCACTTCGCGATGTCGGTCCCGATTCCCATCCACGAAAACACGCACAATTCCTGGAAGGAGCGCTCCGAATATTTCGATCAGCTTCGCGCTCGCCTCGCTTCCATGCCGGAAGTCGCCATGGCCGCTATTTCCACAAACGCTACACCGCCTTCTAACGGCAACGACAACCGCTTCGAAATCATGGGCATCAACGATGGAGAAAAGCACGAAGCGCGCCTGAACCTGGTCAGTCCCGAATATTTTCCTCTGCTTCGCATTCCTCTCGCTCAGGGCCGCCTCTGGGATCATGCCGAAACGATGCGCGGAGCCACAGTCGCCGTCATCAACCAAACCATGGCGCGTCAATACTGGCCAAACGGCAACGCCCTCGGCCAGCGATTGCGTACTTCCGGCTTGAAAGCCGACCCTCTTTATGCGCCGGCCGCTCCGGGCAGCGACGATTGGCTGCAAATCATCGGCGTCGTTGCGGACGTACGCGACGATGGTCTGCGCAACCCGATCAAGCCCGCCGTCTACATTCCCTACACCCTTAAAATGTGGATGTTTACGCAGGTCCTTGTGCGGGCGCACATCCCGCCTCTCTCGCTCCTTCGCGACATTCGCGCCCAGATCGTTCAGGTGGACCCGGATCAGCAGGTCATCAGCGACGTGCGCGACCTCGAAGGCTGGATCACGAATCTGCCCGAGTATGGCCAGCAACGTCTCGTGGCTATCCTCTTCGGCATTTTCTCGGTTCTCGCGCTCTTGCTCGCCGCGGTTGGGCTTTACAGCGTGGTCTCTTACGGCGTCGCCACGCGCACCAACGAATTCGGCATCCGCATGGCTCTCGGCGCGAAAGCTGGCGACGTCTTCCGCATGGTTCTTTCCGCGACGGCGCTCAATGTTGGCGCTGGCATCGCGGCTGGCATTTTCTTGTGTTTCGCGTTCAACAAATTAGCCACCAAGTGGGTCAACGAAAGCTCACGCGACCCGCTCATCCTCGGCGCCGTAACCCTAATCCTAATCGCCGCAGCAGCTCTAGCCTGTTTCGTCCCCGCCCGCCGCGCCTCCTCCATCGACCCCATGGAAGCCTTGCGCTACGAGTAGCAGCCATATAGCACTTGACAAACCTGGAGTGCGAGAGCATAAACTCCGCCCTGGTTCCTGGGCTAGGGCACTTTGTGTCTCTAGTACCTTGCTGTCTACGGCAGATCGCTTGGCCCTCCAAGCTTGCGCCGCTGGCAGCGGTTGCTCTTTTGTCTCCCCTTGGAAACCGCCGTTGGAGTATTCACGCAGCGCGAACGCGCCGAAGAAGCCGTTAAGACACTCCTGGAGCGCAAGGTCCCTGAAGGCTCGCTCGTTTTCCTCACTCGTTCGGAAAGCGAAGCTAAAAGTATGGGCAAGCAGCTCGGGCTATTTGCCGGCAGTTTTGTTGGCGGAGCCGCGGGCCTGTCGGCGGGAGTTGCCGCGGCGACGCTCCTCGCCGTACCCGGCATCGGCCAGGTCTTCGCCTTGGGCATCGGAGCCGCCGCGCTCTTCGGGCTTGTGGGAGCAGGCAGCGGAGCCGCCATTGGCTCCGGAGTGGGCCAACACGCAGGTGGTCTCGCGCCCACCTCTGGCACTGGCTCGAAGGAAGATCTGGCGTTTTACAACCAAGTTCTGAATGAAGGCCATTCCCTCGTCGTGGTGCGCACGGACTCTCCCCAAATCGCCGCGATCGCCTGCGAAGTCCTCGATTCGCTCGCCATCAGCATGAAGAAAGGCGCTGCCACGAGTTCCGCTGCGGCAACCCGCTCTCTCGATGGCGCCGTAGCCATCGACTTCAAGGGGAAAATCACGCTGGGCGAAGGCACCACTCTGCTACGCGAGGCCGTTGGGAGCCTGCTTCAAAAAGGCAACAACCGCATCCTTCTGAATCTTCGCGAAGTCGACATGATCGACAGCGCCGGCCTCGGCGAACTCGCCCGCACCTACGCCACCATCCGCAGCCATGGCGGCAAGTTCAAGCTCGTCGCCCCCACCAAGAATGCGCAAGAGCTTTTCCGCATCACCAAAATGGAACGCATCTTTGAGATCGAGCCGGACGAATCCAGCGCTTTAAAATCCATCCGCCAGGATTCCTCTTCGGCCACTTCGGGAGACTGAGAACGCACAGTCTCTCGTGCTTTAAAGTGGTGCTCACGCTAGTAGTGTCCGCAGAATGCTAGCGTCCATTGGATATCTTCGCGCCAAAGGAAACCGCACGTCGTCTTCCAGCTATCCTTCTCCATCCAAACCACTCAGAGTTTATCCTTGACAAATAGTAGCAATATGTTATAATATTTAGGTTGAATCGGACACCGCTTCTGTCCGTGTATCGCAAGTCATGCGCCTCCGCCGCGCGGTCCTTCAAATTCCCGCAAAATCTTCAGTACCACCCAGGTTACCATTTTATAAAAACCGTTTTCTCCCAACCCCCTCACAATCAACACTTCCGCAACCGTTGATTTCACTCCACTTCAACTCCTTTAGAACCAACGTTTACAAAAAACCAGGGGGTAGCGGCGCCGCTGCCAAACCCAAAGGCGGCAAGCTAGTTACCCGCCACATGCCGCGCCTGCGCACACGCAGGAACTCCCGCAACCCCAATCCCCTCATACGCTTACTCACACTTTCCGTCACACACGGGGGTGGGGGTGCAGGGCAACAGTGCAGCCCCACTCGTCGTCGTCGCCACTTACCCAGCAAGCGCCACAACACTCAATTTCCTGCCCTTTCCTCTTCTCTTCGTACTCTGTGCCCTCTGTGCCCTCTGCGTTAAAATCCCCATTCCAACTGGCCGTGGCTCCAGCCCATTCGCGCAAAGCGATCCCCGCCACCTCGTCTCTTTCACTATTCACTACTCACCACCCACTACTCACTCTCTCTTCATCATTTCAAGGTAAGATTTACCCGTTCAAATCCAGGAGCCATCATGTCTGAACTCATCGAAACCGACGCCAACATCCCGACCCGCACCGAGTCCGACTCCATGGGCAAGATCGACGTCCCCGCCGACCGCTACTACGGCGCGCAGACCGCCCGCTCGCTTATCCATTTCGCCATCGGCAAGGACACCATGCCCCCCGAGCTGATCCGCGCGTTCGGCATCCTCAAAAAAGCCGCCGCGCTCGTCAATCAAGACCTCGGCAAGCTCCCCGCCGACAAAACCGCGCTCATTACGCAAGCCGCCGACGAAGTCATCACCGGAAAGCTCCACGAACATTTCCCCCTGCGCATCTGGCAAACCGGCAGCGGCACGCAGACCAACATGAACGTCAACGAAGTGATCTCGAATCGCGCCATTGAAATCGCCGGCGGCGCGATGGGCAGCAAAAAGCCCATCCACCCGAATGACGACGTCAACATGTCGCAATCCTCGAACGACACGTTTCCGGCCGCCATGCACATCGCTGCCGCCACGGAAACGCGCCAGAAACTTCTCCCAGCCGTGAAAAAGCTTCGCGACGCGCTCGACGCCAAAGCCAGGGAGTTCGCCGGCATCGTGAAAATCGGCCGCACGCATTTGCAGGACGCCACGCCGCTCACCGTCGGCCAGGAATTTTCGGGCTACGTCAATCTGCTCGACCGCGACGGCGGCCGCATCGCCATGGCTCTCGACGGCCTCTACGATCTCGCTATCGGCGGCACTGCCGTCGGCACCGGACTCAACGCCCATCCCGAATTCGCTGAACGCGCCGCGAAAAAAATCGCGGAACTTACGAGCCTGCCCTTCCGCTCGCATCCCAATAAATTCGCCGCGCTCAGCGCCCACGATGAACTCGTCTTCGCCAGCGGCGCACTGAAAACGCTCGCGGCCTCGCTTATGAAAATCGCCAACGACATTCGCTGGCTCGCTTCCGGCCCGCGCTGCGGCCTCGGCGAACTCGTTCTTCCCGAAAACGAGCCCGGCTCCAGCATCATGCCCGGCAAAGTGAATCCAACACAGGCCGAAGCCATCACCATGGTCGCGGTGCAAGTGATGGGCAACGACGCCGCCATCGGTTTCGCCGGCTCGCAGGGTAATTTCGAGCTCAACGTTTTCAAGCCCGTCATCATCTTCAACTATCTCCATAGCGTCGAGCTTCTCGCCGACGCCATGAACAGCTTCGTGGGCCACTGCGTCCAGGGCATCGAAGTCAACACCACGCAAATCGAGCACTACGTCCACAATTCCCTGATGCTCGTCACCGCCCTGGCTCCCAAAATCGGCTACGACGCCGCAGCCCAAGTCGCCAAAGCCGCCCACCACTCCCACCTCAGCCTCCGCGAAGCCGCCACTAAACTCGGCTTCGTAACCGCCGAAGAATTCGACACCCTCGTCAAGCCCGAGGACATGACGCACCCATGACCGTGCCAAGAGCAAAATTCGGCTGGTCGGTCGCGACGTTTAACCAACGACTCGCGGAGACAATCGTGTGGTGCTCTGCGCAGGAACTAATCGGAGATCCCGAGGAAGACACGAACACGATCCAACGAAGGGATACGAGTCGCAGAGCCGCCGAATTGTTAAGTCTCGCGTACAGGACGGATCCCTCCCTTTTCGAGCGAAGAAATTGGATCTGGCGATGGATGAATTGGTCGAAAATTCGGCGCGCGAGCGAGATGAAAGCTGAGGCAGATCGCCTATTTGCCGTCGCCGATCCTGGTTCCATCGAACCGCCGCTTCGCCAACAATTAAGGAGCTCAGAATTTCGTTCCTGCGCAGCTCTGCTATTTCAACCTGGAGAGAATCGCACTGACCTCGTCGAAGCGCTTGCTGAGAAACGCGCGTCTCTTCTTGGCGATATGAATGCATTTCCCGCCGCCGTATCGGCCGATCTGGCGGGTGGCAGGCTGCTCGTCTATGAGCCCGACCTTAATGTCGAGGATGGAGCGTCAGAGTACATGAGCAAGGGCTATTTTGATGAGCGGGATGCGCCGCCCTGGGACACTTGGATTTGCTACTTCGACCGCCAGCTGATTTCCTGGGTTCCACCGTGCTTACTCGATTTTGTTCAGGCAGGTATCGCGACCAACCCCGTGGATTGCATCCGCTGGGTCGAGGATAGTCCTCACAACGACGCGAAGACTACGGTGTTGGCTACTGCCGAAGAATTCGACGCCCTATTCAAGCCCGATGACATGACGCATCCATGACGAGAGTGAATGCTTGCTTGTGAAATTCATCGAATGGTTGAAGCGAAGATGGCTGGCGATCTGCCTGTCTCTGGTTCCCGCTCTTCTTCTGGGATTGCTCGCTGGCCCATTGCTTTACTCTTTCAGCCACTGCTGGGCTGCGGGAAACGATTGTGAAGCGTATTCACCAGTGCGAATATTTCTAGCCTATCTTTTGTCTTGGCCGATCCTTGTCATGCAGTTCGTTCCTGTCTTCTCACACAATGACAGTCTCAATCCGTTTCGATCGGGCAATCCGGGACTTCTCATTTTGTGGGCCTACTATTATTTCCTGGTCTCAGGTATAGATTTCCTGTTTAAGCTGAGAACCAAGAGGAGAGCTGAAAGAATATGACTTACCGCCCGATCGTCCTTATCTCTGCGCTCTGCGTCAGTGTGTCGTCCTTAGTCGCTCAACAAACCAGCGCGCCAGCGACATATACGCTTGCTGTCTCGGCATCAGCCCCGGAGGAAATCCAGCCGATCGTTTATGTGAAGCACTTGGAGCCGCCATATTACCCGCCGCTTCCTCGTATGACGCGCGTTGGTGGAACTATCGAGATGAAACTGAAGATCGGAACCGATGGCAGACTGCTTTCTGTCGAGTCCGCCAACTTTGGGCCCGGACCAGCACAAAAATTGTTGATGATGCTAAAAGAATCGGCCGAAGCAAATATCAAAACGTGGACGTTTGGGTGTGCCGGCTGTCCTCCAAATGCGGCTTTCGAGCACACCATCAAGTTTAAGTACGTTCAAGATGATAAGTTGCCTGACAGAACCTCGAAGACAGTTATGGATTTGCCAGATGAGGTGACCATGTCTGCGGGTCCGATTCCGGTCGAGCCAGCATCAACCTCAAACAAGAGGAGTCAATGATTTGCGCTTAAAACTGTTCGGTCTCGTAGCCTTGGTTTTTGCAAGTGCGCTGTGTGCTCAGAACGTGCCGTCAACAGCGACGTATACGTTGAAGGCGACGCCGAAGACGGTGGCGTGGGGATACTACGACGCGAAGGCGGTGCCGGTGTTGCGCATCAAGTCGGGCGACACGGTGCAGATTGACACGCTGATTACGAATAGTCCGAAACGGTTGGAGGATGCGGGGTTGCCGCCGGAGCAGGTGGAGCAATCGCTGCGCGACATTACCGACCAGGTGAAAGACAAAGGGCCGGGCGGGCACATTTTGACGGGGCCGATTTATATCGAGGACGCGCAGCCGGGCGACGTGCTGGAAGTAAAAATTCTCGGCATAAAGCTGGCGATTCCGTATGCGTACAATGCGTTTGGGCCGGGCCGCGGCTACATCCCCGACGATTATCCTTACGCGAAAATGAAAATCATTCCGCTCGATGAGAAGCGCATGGTGGCGAAATTCGCGCCGGGCATCGAGATTCCGCTGCATCCTTTTTTCGGCAGCATGGGCGACGCGCCGCCGGAAAGCGCGGGCCGCTTCAACAGCGCGCCGCCGTGGATTATGGCGGGCAATCTCGATAACAAGGACCTCGTCGCCGGCACCACGCTCTACATTCCCGTGCACGCGCCCGGCGCGCTCTTTGAAGTGGGCGACGGCCACGCCGGACAGGGCGACGGCGAAGTGGACATCACCGCGCTCGAAACTTCGCTGGTCGGCACGTTTCAATTCATCGTGCGCAAGGACATGCACCTGAAGTGGCCGCGCGCCGAAACGCCCACGCACTACATCACCATGGGCCTTAACGATGATTTGAACGCCTGCGCCACGCTCGCCGTCCGCGAAATGATCGATTTCCTCGTCACCGAAAAGCATCTCTCGCGCGACGACGCCTACATGCTAGCCAGCGTCGCCGCCGACCTCCACATCACCGAACTAGTCGACGGCAACAAAGGCGTCCACATGATGCTCCCCAAATCCATCTTCGTTTTGCCGGCAAAGTGAATCGCGATGGGCTACTCACTTTCATGGGCAGCGTTGAAAGGCGGAACGCTCGACATGATGTGCGATGCGACTGGACTGGTATCGACCGGGAAATTCGAAGAGATCGCAGAATCCGAATTTGTCGCCGCGGCACTTCCAACGTTCTGGTATTTGTTTCTCTGGAATGGAGGCGAAATCCCAGACGAAGCCCTGAAAAGGCTATCTGCCTACGGGAGTGTCGTTAGCTGCAACGTTGAGGACCACGTTATGTTGAGCTCGGCTTCTGGCTGGAGCGGGGGAAAGCAATTGTGGCGTGTCGAGCATTACGGAGGAGAAAAGGGCATGCTCCATTTGGAAACCGAAGGGAATCTTCCGAGCGAATTTGAGCGCATTCGTGACAAATTCTTTGCTCAACAGGAAAGCGCGGGCAGCGCGAATGCGGACGTAGACTACGTTTACGAAGTCCCGGCAGAGCTCGCAAGAGCTCTAACCGGATTCCGACATGATCAGGACATGCCAGGAATGGGGATGCAGCCTTACGAGGTCCTGGAGCCACCACAGGACTTCAAGCAGCAAATGGCATTTCAAAACGCATGGAGTCGCATGATACGAAGGGAGAGAAATGACGCGTACTAAGCACCCAACTAGTTATCTTCTCTGTACGCTGTGTGCTCTGCTCTCCATCAACTCTGCGATAAGTCTTTTTCCTTCTTTTTCCGCGCGAGCCGCTTCCGCCGCCGTTGTAGGGGCACGATATATCGTGCCCGCTCAGCCCAGGCTGCTCGCAGAGCCACCACAAACAATAAGCCCGGATTGGTGCAAAGCTCTTCCCCGCCCAGAGTACAAATCGCTCGAACGCGTTCTCCCGAACGACCCTTGGTTTGAAGTCTACAAAGTCGCGCCCGGCGTCTTCGCCATTTACGAGCCGCACCAAGCCGAAGAAGTCATCTCCTATCTCATCGTCGGCACCAAGCAAGCGCTGCTCTTCGACACCGGCATGGGCATCGCCAACATCCACAAAGTCGTCACGCAATTGACCAATCGTCCCATCGTCGTCCTGAACTCGCACACGCACAACGATCACGTCGGCGGCAATTCCCTTTTCACGTTTATCTACGGCATGGACACAGACTTCACGCGTCAAAACGCAAAGGGCTCCCGCGACGACGCCCAAGAAGAGCTCGCGCCCGGAATGGTCTGCGGCAATCTGCCAAAGGGTTTTGACCCGAAAACCTACGCCACCAAGCCATGGCACGTCTCGCTCTTCGTTAAAAACGGCTTCAAAATCAATCTCGGGGGCCGCACCCTCGAAATCATTTCTACACCCGGCCATACGCCCGACGCCATCTGCCTCATCGACCGCGCCAACGGCCTGCTCTTCACCGGCGACACCTACTATCCCGGCCCGATCTGGCTCTTCCGCCCCGAAACAAATCTCGACGCTTACGTCGCGTCCGTAAAGTGGCTCGCCGATCTCGCGCCGCAAGTGAAAGTAGTCCTCGGCGCGCATAATGTTCCCGTCGCCGATCCGAGCGTTTTGCCTAGACTCGTCACCGCCATCGAAGCCGTCCGCGCAGGAAGTGTCGAGGCCAAGCCCCTTGAAGGCGGCAAAGCCACCTACACGATCGACGGCATAACCTTTCTTCTCAAGGCCCGCCTGCGGGAGTAAAATGACGGCGTTGGAAGCCAGCTATGAGCTTGACCATTACACGAATCTGCTGCCTGGCCCTCGCCGGTTTATTTCTCTGCCTTCCCTGCGGCGCTCAATCGCAACCCGCTCAATCGCAAAATGCCCCGCCGCAAAAAAAGTCCAAGCACGGAAAACCTCCCGAGCCCAAAGTTGAGATTTATTATGGAGGCGTTTTTCTCGTCGGCGACGGCGGCATCCCGAACGGCCCGTGTTTCCGCATCAATGGCCGCGTCACCTCCGCTGGATTCTTCAACGAACTGAAGTCCTATGACAGCGGTGACGGAACCGTCTTTCGCCTCGGCACAAACGAAGTCACGCAGTTCCCCGACAAAGTGCTGCTTTCGCTGACCATCCACGATCAACCGTGCTCCTTTGGCCTGCAGCCAGTGGGCACAGGCGTCTATCTCACGCCGGAAAACATGGGCAACCTAAAACTTTCGCTGTATTGGAAACACGGCGTGGAACTGCGCCCGGCAGGAAAAGTAGCGGTCGTGCACTTCTCCGTCGTCCCGCTCCAGCCATACGCAACGGAGCTTGCGGCGGAATTGCCCAAGCGGTATCTGTGGTCCTACGAATTCGGTATTCCCGGTGCGGGCGTTCCTTTGACGGACAGTCTTGTGCTTATATTCCGCACACCCGACGGGCACATCGCCGCGCGCGTCGCCGCACGTTTGTAATTTGTGCGATGTGTTTGTCGCGTTCGCGAGATCGAATAGAGCTTTTTTCAGCCCATGGAGCTGACTTTTTCGGGCTCGATCTTGTAGAGGACGCGGACTTCACCGGGCTGGCGGAAAGGATAGACGGGCTTGCCCAAATATTTTTGCGAGAGCTTGTCAATGTGGGCGTCCGCGCCGTTCTGAGTGATCTCGACGACCTTGCCACGAATTTCGAGATAGCGATAGGGATTTGCGGGGTCTTGCAGCGAAATGGAAACGCGCGGATCGCGACGAATATTTTTGTCCTTCACGCGACCGAGCGCGGAGTTAATGCGAACGTGTTTACCGTCGTAATCGACCCAGACGGGCGTCACTTGCGGGCTGCCGTCTTTCATGAGCGTGCCGAGATTGCCGAACGCCGGCTTTTCGAGTAGGTCCGCGTATTTTTCTGGAATGTTTTCTGCCATGGCTGCCTCCTAACGATGCTGTTCTGTGCCGCTGAACACTTAAACTCTAGCACGGGCGAAGCGGACTTCGCAGCATAAGCGAGCGTTTACAAATCGCACGGCGTCGCGCGAGCGTTCAAACAAATTGAATTTCCGGCGCGCGGTTCGGTGATGTGAGCGGCGCTCCAGTGAGTTTCCGTAGTTCTTCGACATCCCAACCCGGCGCGATCTCGCGAAGTACCAGTCCTTCAGGCTTGACGTCAATCACCGCGAGGTCGGTGACAATCGTGTCGACGCAAGCGAGCCCCGTGAGCGGATACGTACATTCGCGCACAATCTTTGGCGCGCCTTCCTTGGTGGTGTGTTCCATGCAAACGATCAGTCTTTTTGCGCCTGCCGCAATGTCCATCGCGCCGCCAATGCCGCCGGAGCCTTTCGCGCCTGGGATTTTCCAGTTCGCGAGGTCGCCTTTTTCAGAGACTTGAAATCCGCCGAGCACGGCGACGTCGAGATGGCCGCCGCGCGTCATAAGATGGGCGTCCGCTTGATGAAAAAATGATGCGCCTGGAATCAGCGTGACCGGAACTTTCATCGCGTCGACCAAGTCGTAGTCTTCTTCGCCGGGTCTGGCGCGGCGTCCCATGCCGAGAATGCCGTTCTCGCTGTGAAAATAGACTTCGACATTTTCTGGTAAATAATCCGCGATGAGATTGGGAATGCCCCAACCAAGATTCACGTAAGCACCGTTGGGCAATTCCAGTGCGGCGCGCTGCGCGATCTGCTCGCGAGTAAGCCGCGGCTTATCCGGCATAGCGGACTCCTTTGGCTTGCACGATGCGGTGCACAAAAATCGCCGGCGTCACGACATGCTCGGGTTTAATCACGCCGACCGGAACAATTTCGTCGACTTCGACGATCGTCGTCGTCGCAGCCATGGCCATAATCGGATTGAAATTGCGCGCGGCAAGACGATAAGTGAGATTGCCCAGTTCGTCGGCTGTTTCGGCTTTGATGAGGGCATAATCCGCGTGAATGGGCATCTCGAGGATGCAGCGTTTTCCTTCGATGACGCGCTCTTCTTTGCCGGCCGCAACTTCCGTGCCGACACCGACGGTTGTATAAAACGCGCAAAGACCAGCGGCGGCCGCACGCATGCGCTCGCAGAGAATTCCTTGCGGCACGAGCTCGAGAGTCACTTTTTTTGCTGCGAGCTGTTCCTGAAAATAATTCGAATGCGGGCCGGGAAAGGATGCGATGACATGCCGGATCTGGCCGTTTTTGAACATCAAGCCCAGTTCACCGTCGCGCGTTCCGCAATTGTTGCTTATGGCGGTGATGTCTTTCGTGCCCTTCCGGGCCAGCGCCTGGATCAAATTGTTGGGAAAACCCGCGCCACCGAATCCGCCGAACATGATGCGAGCACCGTCTCGAATATCGGCCACGGTGGAATCCAGGCTGGGATAAATTTTGTCTTTCATGGCTCGGCGTATCCTACCAGAGGCGATGCAAGTCTGCAGGCGCGAGTGCGCGGGAGCAGATGGGCCGATAAATCCGGACTGGCACAGCAAGGCTCGCGTCGTCTAACATAGTTGCAGGGGCTATGAAACGCGGAACTCTCATTGTGATTTTGCTGGTCGTAGTGTTGCTCGCGATTCTCGGCGTGGCGTTTTCGTTTCTGCATGACGGCGTAAGCGCAAAAGCGACACCGACGGCGCTCGAGGTAGCGATGGCGCGGAGAGCCAGGCACATGGCGCTTCCGAGCGCGTCGCGAACGCTGACCAATCCCGTGCCGGCTTCCGAAGAAAACTTGCGCGATGCGCGGCTGCATTTTGCCGATCATTGCGCCATCTGCCATGGCAACGACGGCAGTTGCGATACGATGATGGGGAGCGGACTTTATCCCAAGCCGCCGGACCTGCGGTTGGCGGAAACGCAAAAGCTTTCCGATGGTGAACTTTTTTGGATTATCGAAAATGGGGTGCGATTCACGGGAATGCCTGCGTTTTCTGGTCCCCACAGCTCAAAGGAAGATAGCTGGAAGCTGGTCCACTTCATTCGGCACCTGCCGCAACTCACGGCGGAGGAGCGGCTTGAGATGGAACGGAATAATCCGAAGAGCCCTGCTGACCTCCTCGAGGAACAACGAGAGAATGATTTCTTGAATGGAAAGACACCGGCGCTTCCTGCGGAATCACATCATCATTAGTTGCGGGCAATAGCACGGAAATTCGAAAGGCTCACGGGCAGGAGCGCCTGTCCTACCAAGTTGCGTTTCGCGCTAGCGTGGAATACTGTTTGAAGAGGCTCGGGCCCGAGGAGATGGCTATGAAAGTTCGCTTGGCGGCATTCCTGTTATCGCTCGCCGTGGTCTGTGGCGCCGCTTTTGCGCATGGCGATCTGAAACACGTCAGTGGAACGGTGGAGAAAATCTCTGGGGGTTCTATCTTCGTGAAGACGGCTGACGGAAAGTCGGTCGAGGTAAAGATTGTTTCGTCGACCGTGTATGTTTTTCATCCTGCAAACCAAACTGGGACGGCATCCGACGCCAGCCTGGACAAACCCGCGAAATTTGCTGACCTCGCAGTAGGCGATCGCGTGCTCATTCACGCAAAGCCGAATGGCGATACGCTCGAAGCCGCTGAAGTGAAATTTTCCGCACCGGCCAGCGTGGCGAGCAAACCAAAATCCTGAAGGGCTGTCCGGTCTGCATTCGTTCCTTCGTCTCGTATCATTCCTCGACGAGATGACATGAGTGCGTCTTTAGCACAAGCCAGACGTGGCTGCCCTCCGACAGCTCAAGCGCCCTGACGGCTCCCGGTGTGAGGTGCGCGATAAATTCCGTGCCACAGTCTACGCGGGCTCGAACGAGCGTTCCGCGCGGTTCCATCGTGACGATTTTGCCTTCAATAACATTGCGAGCACTCAAATCGTGTGGCTGGGAGGTTGCGAGCAAAATATCGCCAGCGCGAATAGCCATGAGCACGCGGTCTCCAGCGGCCGCGTAGCCCAATGGCACTTCGATTTCGCACTGGCTTTCGTTGAGACGCACGCGCATCACGCCGTCGGCTTCGCGCAAATCCACGACCGTTCCACTTAACAGATTTTCAAAACCGGCCGCTTGAGCCAGCCGCTTATGCCTGGGGACTTCCAGTACCTCGAAGGGCGTTCCCGCGCCGATTACGCGCCCGTGATCCATCGCGATCACTCGCTCGCCGAGTGCGTCCACTTCTTCGCGTGTGTGCGTCACGTACAGAATCGGAATACGCCGCTCAGCATTCCATGCGCGGAGGTCATCGACGATCGCTGACTTCAGTTCGGCGTCCAGCCCGCTGAGTGGCTCATCGAGCAGTAAGACGCGGGGCTGTGTTACCAGAGAACGCGCCAAGGCAATTCTCTGACGCTCACCGCCGGAGATTTCGGCGGGCTTGCGTGCGCGTAATTTGTCCACACGGAAAGCTCTCATGATTTCTTCCACGCGTGTTGCGCGTTGCTCATGCGACAGATCAGCGAGTCCATAGGCGACGTTCTCTTCGGCGCTGAGGTGCGGGAAGAGCGCTAGTGTTTGAAAGACGTAGGCGATGCGACGAGCCTGCGGTGGCCGGTTCGAGCCAGCTTGCGAATCGAACAACACTTCTTCGCCAACAGCAATACGTCCGCCATCAGGCCGCGCCAATCCGGCGATGCAATCGAGCAGAGTTGATTTTCCTGCGCCGGAAGGGCCAAAGAGAATGGTGATACCCGCAGGAACTTGGAGGGACACGTCCAGTAAGAAAGGAGCAGAGCCCGCGGGGGAGCGTTGCAGCCGTAGGCACGCCGACAGCGCGGATGCGTTTACTTCGCCGCCCACGGTGTCCACAGGCGATGTCCGATTTGGCGGCCTACTTGACGATTGAAGGCGTATACGATTGACAATACCGCAAACGAAATGGCGAGCAGCACGAGCGCCATGCGATTCGCATCGGCGTACTCCAGTGATTGCACGTGATCATAGATATCGATCGAGACCGTGCGCGTCACTCCCGCCAAATTGCCCCCGACCATGAGCACAACGCCGAATTCGCCCATGGTGTGGGCAAAGCTAAGCACCAAAGCTGTGACGACACCGGGAATCGAGAGAGGAAGAATGACGCGCCAAAATGTTCGCAGGCGCCCGGCGCCGAGCACGGCAGAAGCATCGAGGAGTTTGCGATCGACGGATTCGAATGAGGCGATGAGGGGTTGCACGGCGAACGGCAAACTGTAGAGAACCGACGCGAGGACTAGCCCCTCGAACGTGAACGCTAAGCCATGGCCGAAAAATGATTGCCATAATTTTCCCAGCGGGCCTCGTGGCCCCATGGCGACAAGCACGTAAAATCCGAGAACTGTGGGCGGCAGCACCAGCGGCAACGCTACGATGGCTTCCAGCAAAAATTTGCCGCGCCAGTTGGAATATGCCAGCCAATACGCGAGCGGCAGTCCGCCCGCTAGAAGAATGGCGGAAACGCAGAAAGCGAGGCGGAGGGAGAGCAGGAGGGCGTCCATGATTATTTATTCTGCGGACTAGCGGTAGCGGCCGATGGGGTAAACGTGAAGCCATACTTTGCGAGCGTGGCGCGACCGGCACTGCTCTTCACGAATTCCAAAAATGCGCGCGCGCCCTCTTTGTTTGCGGAGCTCTTTAGAATGATGGCGGCTTGCTCGATCGGGGGGTGCATATCGGCAGGAATCTCCCAGCGTTTGCCGTCTTTCATTCCGGGAGAAACCGCCAGCGACATCGCGACAATGCCGGCCTGGGCGTTTCCGGATTGCACAAACTGGGCCGCTTGCGAAATATTTTCTCCGTAGACCAGTTTGGGTTTCACCAGCTCATAGATGCCGGCTTTTTGAAGGGCTGCGACTGCCGCGCGGCCATACGGAGCGTGCTCCGGGTTAGCGACGGCAATTTTTTGCACGCTCGGGTCCAGCAACGTCTTCCATCCGAGACTCGCTACGTCGACCTTTGCATCCCCAGGCGTCCAGATCGCGATGCGCCCAATTGCATATTCGTAGAGGGTGCCAGGCTCAGCTAGGCCTGCCGCTTCCAGTTTTCTCGGATAGTCGATGTCCGCCGAAAAGAAGAGATCGAACGGCGCGCCGTTTTGCAGTTGCGAGAAGAAGTTTCCGCTTGAGCCGTAGGTGACGTCTACTTTGGTTCCCGACTGCTTCTCGAATTGAGCTGCGACATCCTGCATGGCAAATTTTAAATCCGCGGCGGCGGCCACGCGAATTTCTTGCGCGCGCGCAACACTCGCGAGGGACAGCGCCATCACTACGATTGGCAAAAACGCTCGACGCCTTAACATTTTTGGTCTCCAGCGGTCACGAGTAGTCCCATCTTCACACACGCAAAATCATTACTTCCGTGGATTTAATCAGCGCAGCCGCTCGCTCTCCCGGTTTCAGCCGCATCTCTTTCGCCGCATCCGCTGTGATAATGGCGGTGATGTGCTGTTCGCCGATGGCCATTGTCACCTGCGCGAGCAGGCCGCTGTATTTCAGCGAAATTACGCGTCCAACTAACTGGTTGCGACCGCTGATTTTTCGGAAATTGCCGCGGCGAGTGGCGATATCCCCGCGGTCCAGCTTCTTGGGAATCATGCGGTCGATTTCGCTTTCGGGGATACGGTGATGGCCGCCGGGCGTCTTGACCGTTTTGATTTTCCCCCGGTAGATCCACTGCTTCAGCGTGGGGTAGCTGATTCCCAGGATCCTCGACGCTTCTCGAGGCGGCAATAGTGCGGCTCGGTACATCGAAGTCTCCTCAACCACAGTGCTGCACTTTCTCTACGTTGAAACCGCCATTATAGTACGGTTCTATGCGTTTTTATACGTTATTTCCTTGAACTTCCTGCAAGCCGCTCTTTATGGCTTCGGCAACTATCACCGAATTACCGCGTTGGAGCATCCCGGCATCGCGTAAAGTAACAAAAGAAAGAATGCAGGAAGCCGACTTGGGGGGCTACTCATGTCTGTCGTCAACACCAAACTGACCGCTGATGAAATCCGAAAGGCCGTCGAACTGTTTTGGACTACGTTTTTGGCCAAGTCAGAGGAAGAACTGAACAATTTTTATGCGCCAGGGAGCACTGTTTTTCAGGTGGCCATGGGCCGCAGCGAACCGGGAAGGCTGGGTGCGATGCGCCGGTCGCGCGAATACTTCAACCCGGACACGCGAATGGAACTGAAACTGAGCCCGATCGACATTGTTTTGTGTGGAAGCGATGCGGGCGTCGCCAGCTACACGTTTCAATTTCAGGCGAGCGGGCGCGACGTGGGCGGCAAACGTATGGCCGAGAAACTGGAGACTGTGCGGGCGACGCATGTCTTGCATCGAGACGCCTCCGGCAAACTGCGCATCGCGCACGAGCATTTTTCGGTGCCGGTGGTGTAGCGACGGTTATTGCTTCTGATAGTTAGAGCCGATTCGTAAGTTCCAGGTATCTCTCGCGACTGATCTGAGCCGTCCTCAACACGTTCTTGATAATGAATACCGGCAGCGCATCGTAGCGCGGAACGACAATTGGACGCAGGACTCCGGCCTTGGTGAAAATCATGTGGTCTCCCCGCTCGCGCGCAAGTGTGAATCCTTCCATCTCAAGAACACGGATCAATTTGCGATAGTGGATTGGAACGATTCGCAGCATCAAACAACCCGCTAGGCGGCGGGAAGGGCAAGCTTCATTTTTTCACGGGTGAGAACTGGCCGCAAGCGATAGGTTTTGCCGCGCCGCTCGAATCCTGATTCTTCCAAAATTGCGCTCAACGTTCCCATGCGGGCAGCTTCTTCCATGAAGAGAGAAACAGCCTCACGCAAATGGGACTTGGCTTGTGCTGTCGTTTTGCCACAGCTGGATATATCCAGTTCGGGAGTGTAAGCAATGTGGGTGGTTCCTTCTTTCCACACTTGTACACTTAATGCGATCGCTGCTTCGTCATTGCGCGGAGAGATGAGTGTGCTTGCCATGGGTACTCATAATCATAGGCCGGTATTGTAGCTGAGGCAATATCGCTCGAGAGCTTGGCGTCTAATTCCTGAGTGGTTTCCCTGTTTTTAATGTGAAGGCCATGCGTTCTTGCGTTTTCTTTTCGCCGCAGAGGGAGACGAAGGCTTCGCGTTCGAGGTCCAGCACATATTGTTCGCTGACGAGTTGAGATGTGGTAAGCGGACCACCTGCGAGGATGTTTGCGAGCTTGCGGCCTACGTGCGCGTCGTAGTCGGTAATGTAGCCGCCGCGCTGCATCATGTGAATCACTAGCTTTGCGCCGGCCAGGAATTGTTCGCCGAGGACTTTAATTTGTGTGGATTGCGCGCCTTCTTGCCAGCTTGCTGCGAGCGGCTTGTAACCGCTACGGACGAGCGCAAGCGCAGCTTCTTTGGCGTCGCCAACGAGGCGATCGCGATTCATGGAGACGCCGTCTTCGCGGCGTAAGAAGCCAAGCGCGCGGCTGTCTTCCGCGCTCGTGCCTACTTTGGCGGTGGCAATCGTTTCGAACACGGGCTTCATCGCGTGAAACAAATCCAAATCTTCACCGCCGGCCGCGTGTTCATTCGCGCGAATGAGCATCTCTTTCGTTCCGCCGCCACCAGGTATTAAACCGACGCCCACTTCAACGAGACCGATGTACGCTTCCGCTGCGGCCTGAATTTTCGCGGCGTGCAAGGCGATTTCGCATCCTCCGCCGAGCGCCATTCCTTGCGGCGCCGCTACTATTGGCTTCGGCGCATATTTCAATCCCAGATTCACATTTTGAAATTGCTTCACGGCCATGTGCAGATCGTCCCACTCCTGCTCCTGGGCTGCGACCAGCATGAGCATGATGTTTGCGCCGACGGAAAAATTCACAGCCTGGTTGGCGATAACCATAGCGTCAAAGTCCGAGTCCAGGCGCTTCAATCCCTTGTGGAGCATGGATATCAGGTCCGCCCCGATGGCGTTCATCTTCGCGTGAAATTCGCAGCACACTACGCCATCGCCCAGGTCGATCAAACTTGCGCCGGAGTTGCGCTCGATCTCGCGGCCCGCCTCTTTTTGCGATTTAAGAAGGATGATGCCAGCCGGCGTTTCGAGCGGCTTTGCCGTGCTAGTGGTGACATCAAAAACCGTCGTTTTGCCTTTTTCCGATTCGTAAAATCCTTTACGGCCGCTTGCGAGAACCTTTTCGATCGCAGGAGGGAGCGCGCGTCCTTCTTTCTGGATTTGCGCGGCGAAAGCTTTCACGCCGATCGCGTCCATCATTTCAAACGGCCCCATCTCCCACGCGAATCCCCATTGCAGTGCATGGTCCACATCCACGACGCTGTCTGAAATTTCCGGCACGCGCCGCGCCGCGTAGAGACACATTTCCGAGAGGCCGCCCCAGATGAATTGCTGTGCTTTGTCGCCTTTTTGTCCTTCGAGAATTGGACTTACCAGCGCGCGTAGACGCTCTCGCGTGTCATCAATCGCCTTTCCCATTTCGAGCGAAGCAAATTTCGCCTTCTGGCGGGGGCGATATTCCATGGTGTTCACGTCTAACGTGAGAATCTCCTTTTCACCCTCGCCTTTCACTTTTTTGTAGAAGCCATGGCCTGTTTTGTCGCCCAACCATCCGCGCCGCGCCATTTCTTCGATTAGCGTGGGAACTTTGTACATTTCGTGGGACTCGTCGTTTGGCGCGGTCTCGTAAATATTTTTAATGACGTGGATAAGCACATCCAGGCCAACGAGGTCGGCGGTTCGAAACGTCGCGGATTTCGGCCAGCCAACAGCGGGTCCCGTACAGGCGTCCACTTCTTCCACGGTCATCCCCAGCGTAGTCATCAGGCGAATCGCATTCAGCATCGAATAGGTTCCAATGCGATTGGCGATGAAGTTTGGCGTGTCCTTGGCAATCACCACGCCTTTGCCAAGCCTGCGATCGCAAAACTCGTGAAGAGTCTCGATCACATCGCTGGAGGTTTTCGGCCCAGGAATCACTTCCACCAATTTCATGTAACGGGGGGGATTGAAAAAGTGCGTTCCGGCCCAATGCTGTTGAAACTCTTCGCTCATCGCTTCCGCGATCAAGTGCACCGGCAATCCGGAAGTGTTTGTTGTCACAATCGCGCCCGGCTTGCGGAATTGTTGCACGCGCGACAGCAAATTCCTCTTGATCTCGAGATTTTCCGCCACAACTTCGATGATCCAGTCGGCTTCGGCGCAACGAGCCAAGTCGTCTTCAAAATTTCCGATAGAAACTCTCTCCACCAGTGCCGGTGTGAAAAAGGCTGCAGGCTTCGATTTTTTCGCCGCTTCGAGCCCCGCTCGCACAATTTTGTTGCGATCTCCCACGGGTGCGCCCGGCTTTAGATCCGGCGGAACGATGTCCAACAAAATACACGGCAGCCCTGCGTTGGCCAAATGCGCGGCGATACGCGAACCCATGGTTCCGGCACCTAATACTGCTGCCTTCTCGATTCGACGTTTCATGGCTTACCTTTTCCGGGCCCTTTAAAGTTTCGAGACAAGTGGACAGGTTACAAAACCGCTATCCCCTGGTCAAACGAACTATGGTCCCGCCGCAAATCGCGCGCTACAGTATTGTGAGAATGAGTCCCGGCAAAGTGACGGATGCCATCGGGTGGCTGCAGTCTGCAAAAGACAGGCTGCTTTCGCTGGCCGAGCCCGAAGAGCGCAAACCCGCGGAGCGGCCTCGCGTCGGCCTGGCCCTAGCGGGCGGCTTCGCGCGCGGCATCGCCCACATTGGAGTCTTGCGCGTTCTACGCGAGGCTGGCATACCCATCGACTTCGTCGCCGGCACGAGCGTGGGCGCACTCATTGGCGCGGCTTTCTGCGCTGGCACTTCGCTTGAGGAAATGGAGCGCATTGGTACGACCACCAGCTTCACCGATTTCGGCCGCTGGACACCTTCCTGGCTTGGTCTCGCCACCAATCAGCGATTGGAAAGATTTCTTGCCAAATTCACTTCGATGAAAACTTTCGAGGAGATGGCCATTCCTCTGGCGATCGCCACGACCGACATCAATGCTGGCGTCTCGGTTTACTACACGCGTGGTCCAATCGGTCTCCCCTTGCGCGCGTCGTGCGCCTATCCGGGACTCTTTGTGCCCATTCAATACGAAGGCCGCACCTTAGTGGATGGATTTTTGACATCGCCTGTTCCCGTCGAAGGCGCACTGCTTCTCGGGGCAGACGTGGTGATAGCCGTCTATCTTGAAGCCGGCAATCTCGAACAGCCTCGCACGTTTACCGACGTGCTCAGCCGCTCCTTTAACATCATTCAGCGGCACACCGATCTCACTTGGCGGCAGCAGGCTGACGTGATTATCGAGCCTGACGTGAAACCATTTGTTTGGGATGATTTCACGAAGACACCGGACATGGTCGCGGCGGGCGCCGCAGCCACTTTGGCGGCTCTTCCGGCTATTCGCGCAGCTATCAACGGCGAGAAACGCGACTCCGCTGCCTAACTCCGACAACTAGCAAGCCTTGGTCCCAGTTCAAGCGTTTGGTGCGGATTCTGCCGGAGTGACCTGCACGACGACCGGCTGCCCCTCGCCTTTGCCGCGCTGCGTGAGCCACGCTCCCAAGCCTTCGGCAAAGCGCTGCGGCGTCAAGCGGAAGCTGGCTTCAATCTGGCCGTCCGCCAATGGAAGCGTGTCGTCGAAATCCGCAGAATTCGTAAAATTGCGCATGCAGAATTGATCGAGCCAATCCAGCGGGCAGGCGCGGCTCTCGCCGCGAATGACGACATCGACTTTGAATTTTTGTGCGTACATTCCGCCATCATAACATCGCCGCGAGTGCGTTTTTGGCAGGACTAAAAAGCTAACTAGGAAATGCGCGGGCGCTTAACGCTGTGCGCGAGACCGACGCGCTCGAGCGTCCAAATGAAATACCAACCGATATCTGTTTGCCACCAGCGCAAGCCGAGGCGTGCCGACCCAGCGTGAGAATGGTGATTGGCGTGCCAATTCTCGCCCCAGGCAGTGATTTGAAAGGGCCCGAGCCACCAGACGTTCATGCTGGAATCCTCGACGCCTTCTTTGGCGTGTCCGAGATGCGTAAGGCTATTGACGAGGCATTGCATGTGCAGCGTGTAAACCAGGCGAATCGCCCCGATCCAAAAAAAGCCCATCCAACCGAAGCCGAGCAGAAATCCAGAGAAGAGCGAGAGGATGATGACGGGAGTTTCGAGCCAGCCCCAGGCGGTGTACATACCCTTCGTCAATTCCGGAGCCCAGCGCTTTTTATCCGCGGGTTGCGTCTGATACAGCCAGCGCAAGTGCGCCCACCAGAAGCCACCTTGCTTGGGACTGGAAATATCATCGGGCGTGTCCGTCACGGAATGATGAAGCCGATGGTAAGCCACCCAGCTGGCGGGATGACCGGAGCCGTTGAAAACCGCCCAAAAGATGAGTACCTGCTCGACAAACTTATTGACCTTGAGCGTTTTGTGCGCCAGCAGGCGGTGATAGCAGACCGTGGTGCCGAGCCCTCCGAATGCAATGAACAGGATGGCCAGACCAACAACCTTCAGGCTGGGGAGAGGGAATAAGATCAAGCCAACCAGCGCAAGCACGTGAATGAGGACGAGGTATGCAAACACGCCCTCTTTACCGTGGACTGGCTTCCAGAATGGGCGTTCCCACGGCCGCGCTTCTTGTGTGGCGACTAATTCCATGATTTCTCCGGGCGATCTGCTTAATTGAATGCGTGAGTGCCTGGTGTGTTGAACCTGATAGGCAATCTTACAATACCATTTTTCTGGTATGGGCGATGTAATTCTGCACCAAATTGGACACCAAAGAAGAAATGGTTTCCGGGCTGGTTGGTGGCCAGTTGGGCAGGCACCAAGGGGTATAAAAAAAGAAAACGAAGAGTTAAGAGAGGAAAGAAGCTAGCACTTATCTCTGCAGGTCCCGCAGCGCATCATTTAGCGCCACCAGGTCCGAGTCGAGCCGGTAAAAGCCAGGGCGCCAGTCTCCGACCGTTTCTTCCGCGGCGAATTTCAGAACAGCAAAGTCACCGCCATCGGTCACGCCGTCAGAAAGACTGGGAAACCTGTCACCAAAGAATGTGACGGGATGCTTGCTGACCACTCGATCGCACTCATTTACGGAGAGCACAGCACGCAACATCCCCTGATTCTTCGCATGCGGTTGGCAAAAGTAGAGGTTTGGCATACTCGCGTATCATGGGTAGAAAGGCGGAAAAGTCTAATAGTACGTAAGTCCCTTTGTTTGAAGAGGAGTTGCTTAGGCGCCACCCCCTCCCGGACTTTCTCCCCTATTTTCGCCCTATTTTGGCGATTATTTTAACCCTTAACCCACCCAACTAGCGATAGACTCCCACAACTGACATCCGGGAGGAATTCGTGGAAGATGAACGGCGCCGAACTCCCAGGTATCCTTTCAGCGCGACGGCCGAAGTTATTGAAAAAGGCTCCTCCAGCGGCATACCCGCCCGCGTGACCGAGCTAAGTCTCTACGGTTGCTATATGGAGATGGCCAGTCCGCTCGCAAAGGGACTGGTGGCCTTGTTCAAAGTCTATTCCGAAGGAAGGCATTTCGAGTCCCTGGGCGCGGTTCTCTATTCTCAGCCGGGCCAAGGCATGGGAGTTGGCTTTCAAAATGTAAATCCGCACTATTTAGGCGTATTGAGACGGTGGCTGATCGAAGCTGCCCAGGCGAAATTCGGAAAGAAGGATTGAACTCCGTAGGCTCCCGTCTCGGGCGATAGGCATAGTGGGCTCAACAGGTCGACGCAACACGATCGTAGATAAATCTTCTGACCAGAAGTGCCTGAACCTCAAAAGCAGCTCGGAGATCCGAGCACATTCAAGGCAAAAGCGAACGGCTGGAATTCTCGCCAGCCGTTCGCGCTTACACTTCGATTGCTTGGTGTTGCAGCTCTTACTGCTAGTTAGCGGCCCATTCACTTCGCCGATTTGGTGGTCTTGTCGTTGTGTTTTTCGTTGTGGATCTGTTTGCTATTTTTATTTTGCTCTTTGTTGATTTGCTTTTTTTGCTCAGCGTTGAGTGCGCCGCCGTTAGCGGTGCGGTCGTTGTGAACCTGTTGGGCCGTCTTGGCCTGGTTGGCGTTGGTTTTGGCGGCCTCGCCGGAAGTCATTTGACCGCTATGAAGGCCGTTCGCCGTGCGCTGCTGCTGATTGGCCTCGCGGTTGTCGATGGCGTTGGGTTTGACGGTGTTGCCGTTATGTTTTTCGTCATAGATCTGACGGCTGGCGGCGTTTTGCTCGCTGTTGATCTGTTGTTTTTCCTGGCCGGTCAACTTGCCACCGTTGGCAGCGCGATCGTTGTGAACCTGCTGGTCGATCTTCGACTGGGTTCGCTCGGCCTTGGCGGCTTCGCCGGAGGTCATCTGACCGCTGCGGAGCCCGTTGGCGATGCGCTGATCCTGATTGGCTTCACGTGTGTTCGGATTATAACTTCGGCCAGCGCTGCGGTCGGCAGCTGATATCGGCTGCGACTGTGAATGCTGCTGCGCCACCTGATGATAGGAATTTATGTTGGAGGCCGCTGGAGTTCCGGGAGCTCCGTGGTTTACGGAAGCGAGCTGGGAACGGTCCTGAGCAGCGAAATGCTCGTGCTGCATTTGGTTGGCGGTGGGCTGGAAATGCTGCTCGTTGGAAGCTCTCAGCTCTGTCTCAGATGCATGCGCCTGGATGCCGACGCCGCCGTTGAAACTGACGTGCTCGTTGTTGACGATGGTGTTCTGTGTAACGATGGTGCGGTTCTCATAGACGTTGGTCACATGAACGCTGCCAAAGTTTGCGACGGCGCTGTTGTAGGCAAATGCTCCACCACGCCACTCGCCGCCGACGAAACCGACGCCGCCGTAGCCGAAGCCGTAGTTAACTCCGCCATAGAAGCCGATGTGCGGACCCCAGTAGCCAGCGTGCCAGCCGTAAATGCCGCCAGCGAAGCCCCAATAGCCAGGGGTCCAAAGAACCCCAACTCGGGGCGGTTGCACCCAAACGCCGGGAACCCAATAATAGCCCGCGTCTCCGTAGGCCCAATAGCCGGGGGTCCAAAGATAGCCGGGAGCGGGGAGCGGGGGCTGCACGTACACGGGAAGAGCGGGTGGAGCAACGTGCACGGAGATACCGACGCCGATGGCGACTTGCGCGTGTGCGACCGGCAGGGTGAGCATTGGGGCGGTCATCGCCGCGGCAACGAGCAGCCTGCGAAATCCTGTGAGAATCGACATAACCTTCCTCCTGAAATGGATATGCAATCAATAATACCGTTCATTTTTCGAGCTGCTGGGACTGCGTGGGCCTGTGTTTACAAACACGGAACTGGGGAATTTGTTGCTGGAAAAAGTTTGGGGCGTGTGCTCGCGGCAGGTCCGTTGTGTCGGGGTCAGGAGTAGCGTACCGTGCACAGAGCATCTGTTTGGATTGCTGTGGAAAATCTGCAGGGGGGAAATCCAATGGAAGTTCACAGGGTTTTCAAATCAGTGATTGGGTGCCTGGGTTCATTCTTGCTCTTAGGTCTAGGTGCTGCGGCGCAGACACCTTCCAAGGCCCTCTTGATCCTGGAGAAGAACGGGACTCAACTCGACATTATCGATCCGGTGAGCTTGAAAATAGTGGCGAAGGTGCCAGCGGGGCAGGACCCGCACGAAGTGATTGCCTCCGAGGATGGGAAGCTGGCTTTCATTACGAACTATGGCGGTGCGCAAAGCCCGCTGCACATGATCTCTGTAGTCGATCTGGTGGCGCAGAAAGCGCTGGACCCCATTGACCTGGGCGCGCTTCACGGAGCGCACGGAGTGGACTTCGCGGGTGGCGAACTTTATTTCACCGCCGAGACCAGCAAGGCGATCGGGCGTTACAATCCTTCGACGAAAGCGATCGACTGGGTTATGGGGACCGGCCAGGACAGGACTCACATGGTCTGGGTGGCTCCCAGCCTGGACAAGGTTGTAACCTCGAACGTCAGCTCCGGGACGATCAGCATTATCGAATTGGTTTCGCAGCCAAACATGGGGTTCGGACCGCCGCCGGGCGCAACGCCTCCTCCGGGTGCACAGCAGGGCGGACCGCCCCCGGGACAGGGCAATCAAAAAGCATGGGAAGTCACCAACGTTTCTGTAGGCCGGGGCTCTGAAGGATTCGATGTGTCGCCTGACGGCAAGGAGATATGGACGGGCAACGCGCAGGATAGCACCGTGAGCGTGATTGACTTCGCCACCAAGAAAGTTATTCAGACCGTGCCGATTTCTGTGAAGGGCGCGAACCGGCTCAAGTTCACGCCAGATGGAAAGCTAGTGCTGGTTTCTGGTTTGGGAAATTTTGGGCCTGGGGCGGCACCGACCGCGACTAATCTTGTTGTGCTCGATACCTCAAGCCGGAAGGAAGTGAAGCAATTGAGTCTGGGCGGCGGTGCGGCAGGAATCCTTATGGACCCCGATGGTTCTCGCGCGTTCGTGGCAGTGAGTGGCGGGAACAAGGTCGCCATCGTGGATTTGAAGAGCCTGACGGTGACTGGACAAATCGCTCCATTGGGACAGCCGGACGGCATGGCCTGGGCCGTTAGAAAATAGAGGAATAAAGCGTCACCCGTAGATATCCAATTTTACTGCAGTTGAGCGAGTTCGCTAGCGGAGTCGCCATGCTCTCAAATCGGTCCGTGCCCCCGTGCACCGTCATTCCCGTGCTTTCTTATCCCGACGTCGGCGCCGCGGCCGACTGGCTATGCACCGCATTTGGTTTCACGATCCGGCTCCGCATTGGCAACCACCGCATCCAGCTAAAAGCTGGCGACGGATGCATCGTGCTTGGCGAGGGAAACGTGCCGGCGGATACCGCGCACCTGGTGATGGTGCGTGTGCTTGATGCGAATAGTCACCACGAGCGAGCCCGCCAACATGGCGCGCAAATACTCTCTCCCCCGGCCGACTTTCCCTTCGGCGAACGCCAATATAACGCCAAGGATTTCGCCGGTCATCGCTGGACATTTACCCAATCTATCGCGGACGTCGCTCCCGAGGAGTGGGGTGGCACATCTGTAGCGCTGGAATAGAAAGCATTTCCCATGGCATGAAAGGGCCAGCTTACGTCGCGGCGCTACTTCAGCGCGGCGTAAAGAGATTGTTTCCAGCGCGCGTTGTCGATGGTCCACAAGACTTTCGCTTTGTGTCCTCGGGCGAGATGCGCAGCCCAGACATCGCGATTGCGTTCGTCATGTGCGACATTTAGACGGTCCACCACCGTCATGCCACGGGTGAGTTCGCTCTCCGTTTCGACGTCCACGAAATGCTCCGATTGCGAAGCTACGATAGACGGATCCAACGCGACGGCCATGGCGACTGGATCCGGCAGCGATATTCCGCGTTCGCCAGACTGTTCGAGGAATGCCTGTTGCGCGCGGCTGTTGCACTCGATGGCAAATTTCGCGACGGGTGTGCCGAAACTTAGAACGTGCTGAATGTCGGAAGGATTGAGCACTGCTTCGCCGCGGCAGAGATGCCATCCAACAAGTTCAACGGGAAGGCCACTTCTCATCACGATGCGTGCCGCTTCGGGATCGCACCAGATGTTGTATTCTGCCGCGGGGGTGACGTTGCCCTCGCAGCACGGCGCGCCGCCCATAACCACACAGCGACTCACGTTCGCGGCGATGCCGGGCTTTTTTTGCAAGGCGAGCGCGACATTGGTAAGCGGGCCGAGCGTAACCATCGCCAGCCCTGGGTGAGATTCAATTGTGTCGATGATGGCATCAGGAGCGCTTTGGGTTTCCGGAGCGCGTCGCGGCGGCGGGTAACCGTGATCCCCCAAGCCATCGCGACCGTGAAACCAAGAAGCGTTTAAATGAGGGCGCTTCAGCGGCTGCTCAGCGCCAACAAACACCGGCACTTTCGAACCGCAGAGCTCCGCCGTATAGAGCGCATTGCGGGTGGCTTGGCGAACATCCACGTTTCCCGCTACGGTGGTGATGGCGAGGACTTCAATTTGGGCAGAGCGCAGCGCCATGATCAGCGCAACGGCATCATCGGAAGCTGTGTCGGTATCAATCAGAAATGGAAGTTTCACGCGACGCAGGATAACAAACTGTCCCGCGAAATTCGGTACAAAAAACCGCGCGGCCTCTGCAAATTCGCCGTCTGGGGTACAATCCGTTCATTCATGCTGCCAGGAGGAGTCTCGTTGATTAGAAAACAAAAACTTTCTCATGCTCTATGTGGCTTGTTACTGACCGCGGCGCTTCTTGCGTGCGGCCCGCTGGCCTTCTCGCAGGCAACCGCAACGGCGACTCTCGCCCAAAACCAGATACCCGCAGACCAGGTGGCCGCCTGGGAGCAGTTGACGCCTTACCAGAAGTCGCAGCTAGAGCGGACATACAACGACTGGGCGTTCCTTGCAAAGTTCCGCGAAGCAAATGCGCTCTTGCCGCCGCCATCATCAGGCGAAGCGCGAGTCGTGTTCATGGGCGATTCCATCACGGAAGGCTGGGGGATGAAAGCCACCGCAACTTCTCCCGGCCGCGGCGAGTTTTTCCCCGGAAAGCCGTATATCAATCGTGGCATCTCTGGGCAAACCACGCCGCAGATGCTGGTCCGTTTTCGTCAGGACGTCGTCCTTTTGAAACCTAAAGTAGTGGTCTTGCTAGCCGGCACAAATGACATCGCCGAGAACACCGGGAAGGAAACTCTGGAGGAGATCGGCAACAATATCGCGTCGATGAGCGAGATTGCCCGGGCGAACGGCATTCGGGTTGTACTGTGCTCCGTGTTGCCGGCAAGCGATTTTAGTTGGCACAAGGGGCTGGAGCCAGCCCCCAAGATTAAAGCGCTGAACGCATGGATGAAGGATTACGCTGCGAAAAATGGTTTCGTATATGTCGACTACTACTCGGCCATGGTCAACAGCGAAGGCGGCCTCAAAGCCGAGTTAAGCCCGGACGGCGTTCACCCCAATAAGGTTGGTTACGACCTCATGGCGCCGCTTGCCGAGGCGGGGATCGCGGAAGCCTTAAGAAAACCACTTCCGTAATGCATCTGTTCCTCAATGAGGTTTTCGAACAGCCCTTCCTCTTATAAAATCCAGGCGACGCAATGGCATCCGGAGGCGCTATGAAATTCGCGAAAATTGTCTTTTGGATTGCAGGGATCTGGGGACTCCTGGTCATTACCCCGCTTTACTTCCTGTTTGATGTCATCCCTCAGAAAGATCCGCCGGCAATCACGCATCCCGGCTTTTACTACGGATTCGTAGGCTGCGCCCTGGCGTGGCAAGTCGCGTTTTGCTTCATTGCCAGGGATCCGGTGCGGTACCAGCCTCTGATGCTTCCTTCCATCCTCGAAAAAGCCACCTACGCTGTTGCTATCCTTACCCTGGTGTTGCAAGGCAGGACGAACCCACGGGACCTGGTCTTCGCAGGCACGGATTCCCTGCTCGGAATATTTTTTGTAATTGCCTATTTTAAAACCAAGTCCAGCTGATTGGAGCTACATCCATTTCACTCAAAACTCCGTACATAGAGAAGTGGGCTGAACAACATTTGATTCTGAGGGCGCTGCAGTCCACTTGACCGCAGATTTTTTTGCTTGACGGCGGCTCGCAATGGGAGGATACCTGATGTACCACAGCCCCGGATTGAGGGACGGGGTTTCAACTCAAGGACGTGTGTGCGGCCCTGCCCTCCCGAAGTCCTTGGAGCAGAATCAATACTTACTCGATTTACGATGGCGGGGAATAAATTCGGGTGGCCACGGGTCCCCAAGTTTAGCTGGAGTTGTGCGCGAAGACTGTTGGAACGGGAATCTGGTGAGAACGCAGGGAACGTTTTTTGAACTTCGTGTCGTGGGCTTGTTTTGTGAGCGACTGAATCGTTTGCTCTCACCTGCCGTCTAACCCCAACGGATACCGTCCGGACTGAGTAAACAGGCAGACGCGTGGCAGAAGAACGGGCAGCTGAAAAAAAGCGGGATGCTTCATGACTTTAAAGACCGCACCCGGCTCAAACTTTTGATCTTCACGGCGGGCAATCCGTCGGAAGGGCAGCAGTAGATTCACAATTCACAGGAGGTCGGAGACAGAAATGACAAAGTCAAATAAGTTCCTTATCACTGGCGCGGCGATTGCGGGCTTGCTCGCGGGAACCGGGGCCAGCGTTCAGGCTTCCAATCTGCTCACTGGGGCAAAGGCTTCGGCCGCAGCCCAGGATACAGACAAGCCTGCCGACAAGACGGTGAAGGAAAAGCATGCTTGTAAGGGCAAGAACTCTTGCAAGGGCAAGGGCGGCTGCAAGTCGAGCGACAATGGCTGCAAAGCCAAGAACTCTTGCAAGGGCAAGGGCGGCTGCGCGACCGACGGCTCCAAGATGCCCGATTGATCCGAGCTCGCATAATTTTTGTTATTGGCTTGGGTTAGTACAATGATGGGGGGCCGGTGGGGAACACTGGCCCTTTCGTCGTTTTAGTTCCCGGAGACTTGCATGTCAGCGAATCGTTTCAATGGATTTACGGACTACGGCATCGGCATCGGCCTGCGCGCCCCGCATTACAACCACATTCTCACACGCAAACCGGTCGTCGACTGGTTCGAGATTATTTCCGAAAATTTCATGATCGATGGTGGGCGTGCGCTGCACATCCTGGATCAGATTCTCGAACAATACAAAGTCGTCCAACACGGCGTCTCCATGTACTTCGGCTCCGCTGAGAAACTGAATCGCGAACACTTGCGCCGTTTAAAGGGCCTCGTCCAGCGCACAAAAACTCCGTGGCTCTCCGATCATCTTTGCTGGGGCAGCGTCGACGGGCGTTACACGCACGACCTGCTGCCCATGCCGTACACCTTCGAAGCCGCGCGCATTACCGCGCAAAAGGTGCGCGAAGTTCAGGACTTCCTGGAAATACCTATTGCCGTAGAAAATGTGAGCAGTTACGCGGAATATCACGATTCGGAAATGACCGAGTGGGAATTTCTAAATGAAGTTGTCGAGCGCGCGGATTGCGGCATTCTGCTTGACGTAAATAACATCTATGTATCCTCACAAAATCACAGTTTCAATCCGTTTGATTATGTGAACAGCGTCCCCGCCCATCGCGTCGCGCAGATTCACATCGCTGGCCATTCGAAATATCGCAAATATATTCTCGACACACACGATCACCCGGTGATCGATCCAGTTTGGAAACTTTACGAGCGTGCCATCCAGCGCGCCGGCCACACCGCAACGCTCCTTGAATGGGACGACAGCATTCCCACGTTCCAGGAAGTTCACGACGAAGCGCTGAAAGCCAATAAATTCCTGCGCGCCACGGCCTTGGCGGAAGCCGTATGAAATTGATGCAGCTTCAGCGGACCATGGCTCGCGCAGTGATGCAGCCGCTTACTTCCTCGGAACGCATGCAGCGGCGCGCTCCCGATGGCGGCCCGATGAAGCGCTACGCATCGCGTTTCATCAAGCCGAACGACCGCCTCACCTCCTTCGAACGCCTCGAAATTTACAATCGCCAGTATTGGTTTCGCGTGCTGTCCGCCCTCAGCGAGGATTTTCCTGGATTGCGCGCCGTGCTTGGCGAGCGTCGGTTCGATGCCATGGCCAAAGCGTATCTGATCGCCAATCCCTCGCGTTCTTTTACGCTTCGCAATCTCAGCGGGCGCATGGAATCGTGGCTGCGAAAAAATCCCAAGTGGGCTGGCACAAAGCAAACCCTTGCACTGGATATTGTGCGGCTCGAATGGGCGGATATTGAAGCTTTCGATGGAAAAGCTGAGCCCGCTCTTCGACCCGAGGATCTCGCGAGCGCAGCCGGCCCGCGAATGAAATTAACCATTCAGCCGTATGTGCGGCTGCTGAGCTTTCGCTATCCCATAGACGATCTTCTTCTCGAAGTACGTAAAGAAGACGAAGACACGGATTTCGCCAGCAACACTTTCACGGAGCATCGCAAGCGCAAACGCGTACGCGCCGTTGCGAAGCTGAAGCCAACGCAGATTTTCTTGGCCGTGCACCGCATCGACTACTCCGTTTACTTCCGCCGCATCGAGCAGGAGGAATTTGCGATTCTCACTGCGCTGCGACGAGGCAAAACGCTTGCCGCGGCCGTCGAGTCCGCTTTTCGCAAGAGTGCGGTCCCGCCGGAAGAGCGCCCCGCGAGAGTGCAGAGTTGGTTCGCGGCTTGGTCCGCTCTCGGTTGGTTCTGCCGTCCGGAGAAAAACGCGCCGCTCAATGATTCTTAAAGCGGCGCTTCGACACAGCTCATGAGCAAACTACTCGCTACAGCAAGAACCTGGCACTATAAGTTTGCCGATTTCATTGGGTACCTCCAGTCGCCGTTCCTGCTCTTCGTTCGCCTGTACTGGGGGATCCAGCTGATTCAGAGTGGTTGGGGCAAACTCCATCATCTCGCCAACGTGACCGAATTCTTCACGAGCCTTGGCCTGCCTGCTCCGGGCTTTACCGCGCTGGCTATCTCCTGCCTGGAATTTTTCGGAGGCATCCTGTTTGCTCTCGGCTTGTTCTCACGGCCGCTCGCTCTCGTGCTCACCATCAACATGCTCATGGCCTACATCACCGCCGACCGCGAATCGCTTTTTTCCATTTTTTCCAATCCCGGCAAATTCTATACCGCAGACCCGTACACATTCCTGATTGCCTCTCTCCTCGTGCTACTCTTTGGCCCCGGATATTTTTCGCTCGACAATCTCTTGACCCGCGTTCTCGGTTGGTCCGATCCTCCGGCCGCAAATTCCGCGGCGAGCCGCCCTTAATTCATTCACGCGCAAATCTTTTAATTGGGATAGGATTGCTCTCTGGCGCTCCATGGTCCAAAAGGTATCTGCCCTTGTCCTTCGCAAACACATTTGGTTCGGGGCGCTTCTTCTGTTATTTCCCTTCTTCGCCGGAGCGGCTAGCGAAATGACCTCGACGTTGGTGATCGGTGGCTCCCGCATTGATGTAACCATTGAAACAGGCGACGCGCCTCTCTCCCAGACCGACGTGATGAAGTGGGTGCAGTCCGCTGCGGAATCCGTCACCGCCTACTACGGCCACTTCCCTGTTCCTCATCTCACGCTTCGCATCATTTCTTTTGACGGCGACGGCGTTCGCCACGGGATGACTTGGGGCAAACACGGCGGGCTAATCGAGATTCATGCGGGAAGCAAAACCACGCCCGCGGATTTTGCCGAGGATTGGATGCTCACGCACGAAATGATTCATCTAGCTTTTCCTTCCATGGAGGATGAGCATCATTGGATCGAAGAAGGCATTTCCGTTTACGTCGAGCCGATTGCCCGCATTCGCGCCGGCCATTGGACAGCCATGCAAATGTGGGGCGACCTCATGCGCGATATGCCCAAAGGCCTTCCCAAAGACGGCGACGCTGGATTGGACCACACGCACACCTGGGGCAGGACCTACTGGGGCGGCGCGCTTTTCTGCTTCGTCGCGGACGTCGAAATCCGTAAGCAAACCAAAAACAAAAAGGGCCTGGAAGATGCACTGCGCGGCATCCTGAATGCCGGCGGCGATATCAACCAAGATTGGGATTTGGAGAAGGCGTTGAAGATGGGCGACGCTGATGCAGGCGTCGAGGTTTTGCAAAAATTGTACGCAGACTGGAAAGACAAACCAGTCCAAGTCGATCTAGCGGCAATGTGGAAGCAACTTGGAGTCGAATCCGATGGCGGAACCGTTCGCCTGCTTGATGACGCCCCGCTGAGCGCAGTGCGTAGAGCGATCGAAATGGGCACGCCGAGCGCAAAAGTAAGCGACGGCGCTACGCCAGCGACGCCGAAGAATAATTCGTCAGCGTCACGGCCGCTAGCGGTGTATGCGGGACGGACGGCAAGATCGAACTGACGGGCCGTCCTGCCGCGTGGTTGTACTGACCCCATAAAACCTCAGGAGACTCGCGATGCCTTCCGATCCAATCCAACACGTGATCGTTCTCATGATGGAGAATCGTTCGTTCGATCAGATGCTCGGATATATGAAGCAGATTTATCCCGGCATTGAGGGTGTCGACCCCAAGAATCCGCTTTGCAACCCCGACCCGATGCAAAGCTCCCCGAGCATCTGCCAAACAGCAGCCGCGAGGGATACAACCGATCCCGACCCCAAGCACGAAGTAGCGAATGTTCTCCAGCAGTTGGATGTGCCCGGCAAATGCCAGGGATTCGTGCAGGACTATGCGGCATCGCATGCGGATAAAGAACCATTCGACCACAGCAACGTGATGTGTTACTTCCCGCGCGGATCGCTCGGCGCGCTGCACACACTGGCTGAATCCTTCACCGTTTGCGACCACTGGTTCTCCTCCCTACCCGGTCCGACGTGGCCCAATCGGTTCTTTTTGACGACTGGAACTTCGCTCGGATACACCGATATGCCCGACGGAATCACGCACCCGGCGCTGCACATTTACAACCAGGACACGATCTTCACGCAGCTCAATCAGGCGGGAAAAAGCTGGGCCATTTATCACGGGGATTTTCCGCAGACGCTGCTGCTGACCCGCCTGTGGGCCCACCCGCTGCACTTCCACAGCCTCGACAAATTCTTCGACGATGCCGCCGGCGATGAAGCAGATTTCCCGGAATTCTCATTTCTTGAGCCTGTTTACTTCAATACTTTTGGAAATCAGAACGATCAACATCCGCCCACGCAAGTCTCTAAGGGCGAGGCCCTGATCGCTCAGGTTTATAACGCAATCCGCGCGAACAAACCGCTTTGGGAGAAGACGCTATTTATCCTGGTTTATGATGAACACGGCGGATTCGCGGATCACGTTTGGACTCCACCGAAAGGGGCTGTTCCGCCGGATGAGAGTACGGACACGACGTCAACATTTAAGTTCGATCGACTGGGGTTGCGCGTACCGGCGATTCTGATTTCGCCGTGGGTTGCCAAAGGATTTGACGCCACCACCTACGACCACACCAGCCTATTGAAATATCTGGCCGGCAAATGGGGGGTAGATGAGCTCGGGAGCCGCACCAAAAACGCCAACTCGTTCGGAGCGCTCTTAACCCAGTTGAAAGCCCCGCGGACGGACACGCCTGAAACGGTCAAACCTGTTGCGCCCCCGAAAGCTCTCGTGGATGCGGCCGCCCCTCCACCCGTGGAGCCGTTCAACGAAAACCAGGAGGCGCTCTATCTTTTCAGCGTGTACCTGGAAAGCCAGATGGCAACCGTTGAGAGCGCTGAAGATTTCCGGGCGCGAACGATTCGCGCGTTGCAGGGCCCCGCGGATGCCGGCGCGGTCGCCACGGAAAGGGCCACGCGATTCCTTGCGCGCCTGAACGAGGGTCTGATTCTACCGACGGCATAGCAACGCTGCCTTGTGGCACAGACTTCAGTCTGTGCATGTTCCGAGGAGCAGACAGTGCAGTCAAACAGCACAGGCTGAAGCCTGTGCCACTGGATCATGCTACTTGCCTGTGATTTTGCGAAACAGCATGGTCAGCGGATCATAGAACTGATCGACAACCCGCTCCTTGAGCGGAATGATGGCATTGTCCGTGATGTGAATATCCTCCGGGCAAACCTCAGTGCAACATTTCGTGATATTGCAAAGGCCGATTCCCAAATCATCCTTGAGCAGGCCCGTGCGATTGAGCGCGTCAAGCGGATGGAGTTCGAGGCCAGCCACACGCACAAAAAAACGTGGCCCGCCGAATGTTTTCTTTTCGTCATGCTCGCGAATCACGTGGCAAACGTCCTGGCAGAGAAAGCATTCGATGCACTTGCGGAATTCCTGGACGCGGTCGACGTCCATTTGGGAAATAATCCAATCGGTCCCTTGCTTCGGCTGGAACGCCGGAATCTTTTTATTCACGGCATAATTCCAGGAAACGTCTGTGACGAGATCCTTAATCCGCGGGAAAGACTTCATGGGCATGACCGTGATGGGTTGATCCATCGGCAAAGAGTCCACGCGCGTTTTGCAGGTTAGGCGCGGGCGCCCGTTCACTTCGGCGGAGCAGGAACCGCACTTCGCGGCTTTACAATTCCAGCGCACGGCGAGATCGGGTGCCAGATGGCCCTGAATGTAGTGGAGAGCGTCGAGAACGACCATGCCGGGAGCGATCGGCACCGTGTAATCAACCGTTTCCCCACCTGCCGCGCCCTCGCCGCGAAATATTCGTAATGTTGCATCTGGCATCGATGAGTTCTCCAAACTGCTCTCGGCGAGTTACATCCGAGTCTTGCTAAAGACTGCTGCCGGGCTAAAGCCCGGCGCCTACGAAAGTCTTTCAACTATCGCGTTTCAACAAAACCTACTCGGCCATTACGAACTGCTTTAAATCTTCCGGCATTTCCTCGACGGGAGATTCGTGGCGCTTCATCTCTGCGCCTTCGCGGACAATGATGTTGTGCTTTTTCTCCCAGACGGGATCGTAATTGGGGAAGTCGATACGGCTATGCGCGCCGCGGCTTTCCGTGCGAGCGAGCGCGCTGAGCGCGACTGCCTCGGAAACCGTGAGCATGGATTTCAGCTCACGCGCTAGATGCCAGCCGGGATTAAAAAGGCGTGAGCCCTCGACGCTGGCCTTTGCGGCGCGGGCCTTCAGCTCTTCCAGCTCGGCGAAGGCCTTCTTCAAATCATCTTCAGTGCGGAAAATTCCCACGAGGCTCTGCATCACCTTCTGAAGATCGCGGTGAACAGCGTAAGGACTCTCGGCGCTGGGATTGGAAAAAGGCGCGAGGAGCTCTTTTTCGGCTTCCGCGATTTGCGCGTCGGAAATTCCGGCATGGGAAACACCCTTGGCATGATCCGCAGCCGCCATGCCCGCGCGGCGGCCAAAAACCAGCAGATCGGAAAGCGAATTTCCGCCCAGACGATTCGAACCGTGCAGTCCCGCAGCTGCTTCACCGGCAGCAAAAAGCCCCGGCAAAGTGGATTGCGCCGTTTCGGCTTCCACGCGAATGCCGCCCATGACGTAATGACACGTGGGACCGACTTCCATCGGACCTTTCGTGATATCCACGTCGGCCAGCTCTTTGAACTGATGATACATGCTGGGAAGCTTTTTCTTCACGTACTCAGCAGGTTTGTGCGAGATGTCGAGATAAGCACCGCCGTGCTCCGTACCGCGTCCTTCTTTCACTTCTGTGTAGATGGAGCGAGCAACGACATCGCGCGTGGAAAGTTCCAAACGCTTCGGGTCGTACTTCTCCATAAAACGCTCACCGAGTTTGTTGCGCAGGATGCCGCCTTCGCCGCGCACAGCCTCAGTGACGAGAAGCCCCTGCACGCCTGGCGGCCAGACCATACCCGTGGGATGGAACTGCACAAATTCCATATCCATCAGCTCGGCGCCAGCTTCATACGCGAGCGTCATGCCATCGCCGCTGTACTCCCAGGAATTGGAAGTGATGGGCCACGCTTTTCCGATGCCGCCGGTAGCGATCACGACGGACTTAGCTTTGAAAACAATGAAGCGACCATTTTCGCGCCAGTATCCGAAGGCTCCCGCGATGCGCCCGCCGTCGGTGAGAAGCCGCGTGACGGTGCACTCCATGTAAACGTCAAATCCAAGCTGCACGCCGCGATCCTGCAGCGTGCGAATCATCTCAAGGCCGGTACGGTCGCCGACGTGGCAGAGCCGTTTGTACGTATGGCCGCCGAAAGCGCGCTGCAAAATCGCGCCGCTATCAGTGCGGTCAAAGAGCGCACCCCACTGTTCGAGTTCGCGAACGCGATCGGGAGCTTCCTGCGCGTGAAGCTGCGCCATCCGCCAGTTGTTCAAAAACTTTCCGCCGCGCATGGTGTCGCGAAAATGCGGCTTCCAACCATCAGCGGCGTCGACGTTGGCCATGGCCGCCGCAATCCCGCCTTCGGCCATGACGGTGTGCGCTTTTCCGAGAAGGGATTTGCAAACGACGCCAACGCTCGCGCCTTTCGCGAGAGCTTCAATGGCGGCGCGCAATCCGGCGCCGCCGGCGCCAATAATAAGAACGTCGTGTTCGCGTGTCTCGTAGCTAGTCGTCACAGTATCCTCAGGTCATGGATGGCGCCGCTGGCCACCAGGCGCACATAGAAATCGGCGCAGCCGACGGAAATCAAGCTGCACCACGCCAAAAGCATGTGGCGTTCGTTCAGAAAAGTGACGCCGCGCCAAGCAGCGTGGCGGGGCTTGCCAAAAGTGGTGCAAGAAAAACAATCGAGCTTCCCACCGGCGAGATGCCGCAACGAATGACAGGAAAAGGTGTAGAGCGTCAACAGAACAACATTCGTAGCCAGAACAAGAGTGCCTAAGCCGATGCCGAAATGTCCGTCGAAGTCGAAGGCCTTAATAACGTCGTGCCAGAGAAACAGAATGAAGACGACCGCGACGTAGAAAAAATAACGGTGGAGATTCTGAAGAATAAAAGGAAACTTTGTTTCACCCTGATATTTCCGTTTAGAAGGCTCACCGACAGCGCACGCCGGCGGATCGAGAAAAAACGCCCGGTAGTAAGCCTTGCGGTAGTAATAGCAGGTAGCGCGAAACCCGAGCGGCCCGGCAAGAATGAGCAGGGCCGGAGAAAATTTCCACCAATGATGCAAAGGGTCGATCAGCGGCGAATAAAACGGGGAGAGATACGGCCCCCATTCGTAAAACTTGCCCTCGAAGGCGCGCAGCGTGGCGTAGAGACCAAAACCGCCAAGAAGAATAATTACCGGCAGGATTTCGACCCACCAAGCGTCACGGCGCAGCGTGCTTCCGAGCCGCGATTCGGGCAAGAGGGTTGGCGAGCCAGCCATCTAGGAACCTCCAGGGTGGCAGTGAGTAAATCAGAATCTAAATTACAACAACCGGATTATATCGAAGACGCGCCGGAAGGGCTAATTCAGAGAATGGGCTAGGACCGAAAACGATAGGAAACCTGTCCGTAGCTGTCCAAATCCCCAATATTCGAGCGTCTTTCTAGTAGCAGAACAATATGCCTCCGAAACGATTCAACGAATAACGGAGGCTTGGGAGAATGGCAATGAGCATTGGTAAAACGCTTCTGGTCATCGGAATCATGCTAACAGTCGCAGAGGTATTGCTTGGGCACCACTGCTGGTTCTTTGCTGCAGAGGTATTCGTCAAAATTGCTCCAGCCGCGTTGCTAATGGCTGGCACGGTCTAAGAATGTGCCAAACTGGGGCCGAAAAGAAATGTTGGCATGCCTGTCCAAATCGCTGGTTTCCAAACGTCATCCTAGTAGCAGAACAAAATATGCGCTCAAAACCCACTGTGGAGGCTGCAAATGAAATACATCTTGATGGACTATGTAGGCGAAGCGGGCTGGCCCCAACTGACAAGGGACGAGCAAATACACTGGTTGAGCGCTTATAAAGCCTACATGGAGGCGATGGTTAAAGCAGGCGTGCTGAAAGAAAGCAAAGGTTTGCAGCCTACCTCGGCAGCGACAACTGTGCGGGTCCGAAGTGACAAGACTCAAGTGCTTGACGGTCCTTATGCCGATTCGAAAGAGCAGCTTGGCGGCTTTCATATCATTGAGGTGGCCGATCTCGATGCAGCCATTGCCTGGGCGGCTCGCTCCCCGACCGCACTTCACGGTGTCGTCGAAGTGCGTCCCGTTGTTGAAGGCACATGGCTGACCGTGGACATCCTCGCTTTCGTAAAGCCAGAGTAAGCCGCGCAGCGGCACAAGTTCACAATTTCACATCAACTACGCGTCAACAAAAATAAAAGGAGAAGAGTCATGCGCAAATTAATCGTTTTCAACATGGTGTCCCTCGACGGTTTCTTCGTGGACGGCAAAGGCGACATGAGCTGGGCCCACAAACAAGATGCGGAGTGGAACACTTTCGTCAGCGGCAATGCCAGCGGCAGCGGCGTGCTCGTCTTCGGCAGGATTACCTACCAACTTATGGCAAGCTACTGGCCGACGCCGATGGCGCTGCAGAATTCCCCGGCCGTCGCCAAAGGGATGAACGAAATGCCGAAAATCGTGTTCTCGCGAACGCTGGATGCTGTTTCGTGGAACAACACCAAGCTGCTCAAGGGCGATTTGGCGACAGAAGTTCGCAATTTGAAAAAAGAGTCCGGACCCGACATGGTGATTCTGGGAAGCGGCACCATCGTTTCCCAATTGGCCCAGGAAAACTTGATTGACGAATACCAGCTCGCGGTGAGTCCCATCGTTCTTGGCAAAGGCCGCACCCTTTTCGAGAGCGTCAAAGAAAAGCTGAACTTGAAGCTGACGAGTTCGCGCACCTTCGGCAACGGCACCGTTTTCGCGTGCTACCAGCCGGCCGCATGAGCGGCAACGCGTCTCGAAAGCCGGTACCAGTTGTCCAAATCACGGACGGCCGAACGTCATTCTTGTAGCGGCGCAACTTGCCCGCCTGATACCAATAGAGGAGACTCGAGATGAAATACATGCTGATGGCTTACGTGAACGAATCTGGCTGGCCCGCAATGACCAAGACCGAGCAGGAACAAGGCATGGCGGCTTACATGGCGTACGGGGAAGCGTTAACGAAGGCCGGCGTCCTCGTGGGCAGCAACCGCCTTCAGCCAAGCTCGACGGCGGCAACCGTCCGGCTTGCCAACGGCAAATCCCAAGTTTTGGATGGCCCCTTCGTGGAATCGAAAGAGCAGCTGGGTGGCTACTTTCTCATCGATGTTGCTGATCTCGATGCAGCGTTATCGTGGGCGGCCCGTTGCCCGGCGGCCGGTCACGGTGTCGTCGAGGTGCGTGCTATCTGGAGCATGCCCGCGTAATTCGCCGCGCGACATGAATTCATGACCTTCCAAGTCGGCGATGAGCAAGCGCGCAGCACGGCGGACGCCGTGGCGCGCCGCAGTTACGGAAAGCTTGTCGCCTTTCTCGCTGCGCGCATCAGAGATGTGGCCGCGGCCGAGGACGCGCTTTCGGAAGCGTTCGCCTCTGCGCTCTCGGATTGGCCGCGGAACGGCTGCCCATCAAATCCAGAAGCATGGCTTCTGACCGTGGCCCGGCGAAAGGCGATCGATATGCACCGAGGGAGACTCCGGCATGAGATCGCTGGCAACCAATTGCGGATCATGGCGGAAGGCCTGGACGCTGCGGCAGCCGAATCGGAAATCCCGGATCAGCGTCTCGCTCTCATGTTTGCCTGCGCACATCCCGCCATCGACGCGGGCATTCGCGCGCCGCTCATCCTTCAAGTTGTGCTCGGCCTCGACGCAGCGATGATTGCGTCGGCGTTCCTCGTATCCCCGGTTGCCATGGGCAAACGCCTCGTCCGTGCAAAGGACAAAATCCGCCAGGCCGGCATCCCGTTTCGCGTTCCAAATCGCGAAGAACTTCCAAGTCGCCTGGACACCGTTCTCGCAACTATTTATGCCGCCTTCGCCGAAGGATGGGCCGATCCTGGCGGAACCGATGTGGCTCGCCGAGACCTCACCGAAGAATCGTTTTTCCTCGCGAGGCTCGTCGTCGAAATGCTCCCGCAAGAGCCGGAGGCTCTCGGTCTGCTTGCCCTCATGCTTCACGCCGAAGCTCGCCGTCGCGCGCGCCGCAACGCGGCGGGCGAATACATCCCTCTCGCCGAACAGGATCCCGCGCTGTGGGACTGGCAGACTATCGAAGAAGCCGAGCGACTGCTTCTTCGCGCCAGCACTTTGGAAATGATCGGCCGCTATCAGCTGGAAGCTGCGCTTCAATCGGCGCATGTTGCTCGTCGCCGCACTGGCCTCGCTAACTGGGACGACGTCGTACATCTTTACGACGCGCTGTTCGCGCTCACGGCCTCGCCGGTGGTTGCCATCAATCGCGCCCTTGCCATTGCAGAACTGCATGGTCCTAGTGCCGCTCTTGACGCCATGCCAGACGTCGCCGCCGATACACGTCTCGCCGAATACCAGCCCTACTGGGCCGCGCGCGCGGAGCTACTCGCCAAGACAGGCGCAAACGCCGAAGCTCGCCACGCCTATGAAATCGCCATCGGCCTCGAGCTTGACCCCGCCGTTCGCCGCTTCTTGCAACAGCGCCAGTCCGCACTACCGCTTTGATCACTTCACGGTGACGATTTGCATTTCAAATCGATTCCTAGAGGATGGAATTGATTTCAGGATCGATGGCGACATGCGTAGCAGGAATGCCGTTGATGCTGAATTTGACGCCATCGCTCTCGGAAAAATGAAAGAAGCGGCTAATGTGATAGTCCTCATCATATGAAGAAAAGAGCCGCACGGTTTCGGCAGACGAGAGCTGAAACGCAGTCAGCGCCACTGGGCTACCGAACTCGCCGGCGAGTGCGAGATACAAGTCAACCAGATGGCGAAGAGTCATACCAATAGTTCGGCGAGCAGGTTCGGCGGTCATAGCTAGCTCCGCACGCAGTGTACCGCCAGCCGCCCACCAAACAAAGAGATCAGACGTAGCGCCGGGCTTCAGCCCGGCAACTTTCTTTTTCTGCTCTGCGACCTCTGCGCTCTCCGCGTCCTCTGTGTAAATTCTTTCTTGCAACGAGCCGGTTTGTCGGCGAACGTGGGGATTGGTAAGATGGAGCAGAATTTAGCGAAACAGGAGGAAAGATCATGAGCATCGCGGTCGGACAAACAGCCCCGGATTTTACGCTGCTGAACCAGGAAAAAAAGGAAGTGAAGCTTTCAGATTTCGCGGGGAAAAAGAATGTCGTGCTGATGTTCTATCCTCTGGACTGGAGCCCGACCTGCACCTCAGAACACGCCTGCATGGTGAATGATATGCGCTCGTTCGACACGCTCGATGCCGAAGTTTTGGGGGTGAGCGTGGATAGTTTCTGGTCGCACAAAGCATACGCCGAAAAAATGGGAATCAAATATTCGCTTTTGGCCGATTTTCAGCCGCGCGGTGCGATGAGCGAAAAGTATGGTGTGTACCTGGCAGACAAAGGGATCACCGGTCGCTCGATCGTAATCATCAATAAAGATGGAAAAGTGGCTTGGGTGAAGGACTATGACATTCCAGTGGTGCCGGACTTGAAAGAAGTGGCCGCGGCGCTGTCGCAGGTAAAGGCAGCAACAGCGTAAGAAGAATTAATAAAGTAAGGAAGTAACGAGGCAAAGCTACGAAGAAAGCGGATTCTGCTCAGGCAGGATCCGCTTTTGTTTCCAGAAGGCAGAAAAACCCTTGCCAGGTCCGCCTCCGAACTTGTAGGGGCGCAGCATGCTGCGGCCCTACTCGGCAAGCATGCAAACTACACAGTCTTTGTTTACTTACTTCCCTGCCACATCATTTCGAACCACCGCGCCGCCCTTCATCACGAATTTCACGGATTCCAGAACACGCACGTCGGCTAGCGGGTCGCCGTTGACGGCGATGATGTCCGCGTAGTGCCCAGCCTCTATGACTCCAACTTTGCCGGACCATCCGAGCAAATCGGCGGCGCTAATCGTGGCGGCCTGGATCGCGTCAATCGGCTTCATCCCCCACTCCACCATTTTCGCGAATTGTTTAGCGTTGTCACCGTGAGGATAAACGCCGGCGTCCGTCGCAAAAGCCATTTTTGTCCCGGCCTGCCAGGCACGACGAAAGTTTTCGCGCTGTAGGCGCCCGATTTTCTTTTCCTTCTCGATAGACTCGGTGAGCATGCCAGCCTTTGCGCCTTCCTGGAGAATAAAATCGTCGTTGTAAATGTCGAAATCGAGATACGTCCCGTGCTGCTTGGCGAGCGCAATGCCTTCGTCGTCGATGAGGCTGGAGTGCTCAATCGAATCGATTCCTGCGTTGATAGCGTCGTTAATGGATTGTGTACCGTGCGCGTGAGCCGCCACTTTGCGTCCGAGTTTGTGCGCTTCCGTAGCGATCGCCTGGAGCTCTTCGAAAGAATATTGCGGCGTGCCAGGCTGGTCGCCTTTGCTCAGAACGCCACCCGACGCGCAAACCTTGACGACATCCGCTCCGTATTTGATAACTTCGCGAACTTTAGCGCGTGCAGCCCACGGGCCGTCGGCAACACCCTGGTCTTTGAAATGAAATTCAAATGGCAGCAGGTTGTTATCGCAGTGGCCGCCAGTGATCCCGAGCGGCGGTCCGGAAACGAGCATGCGCGGCCCCTCGATTTCACCGTCGTTAATACCATCGCGCACGGCAACGTCGGTATAGCTGCCTGCGCCGACATTTCGAATCGTCGTGAACCCGGCGTGGAGCGTGATGCGGGCGTTTTTGACGCCGGTGACGGCTTCGCGCGGCGCTGATATGCCCAGGCCTGCATATCCACTGGCTCTCGGATCGGCGGTGATGTGCGTGTGCACGTCAATCAAGCCGGGAAGACAAGTTGCCGAGGAAAGATCGATCGCGGAGACACCTGCGGGCAGCTTTGTGGTCGCTGCGGGTCCCACGGCTGTGATCGAGCCCGCGTCGTCGAAGATGACGACTTGATCGGAGAGCATGTGGCCCGCTCGGACGTCGAGCAACTTGCCGCAGCGCACCGCACCGGGCGCGGCGTGACTTAACGAAACAAGAATGAGAGATGCCATGAGGGCGAGAAGAGTTCTGCGCATGAGTTCTCCGTAAAGGGCGAATTTGAACAAGAGAGGATATATCGATGAGCGGGATTTTGGAAATGCGCGACCGCAATTTTCGGAAACAAAGCTGCACTCTATTTGGCTAGCGACTAGCCGACATGGCGGGGGCAAGGGAACGTACATAAAGCACGAGTTCCCAGCGCTGCTCTTCGGAGAGCTTCCTCTTAAACGCGGGCATGGGCTTTCGGCCTTCGCTGATTTGATAGAAAATTTCGCCGTCCGTAACGCTGCTCATATGCTTGGCATCCACCAGGCTCGTGGGAGAGGGATAGTAACTGGCGGCGTCAGGCCCGTCGCCTTTTCCCGTTTGGCCGTGGCACTGCGTACATTTGTCCATATAGATGGAACGGCCGGCGGCCAGAGCTGATGCGGAGGTCTGGATAGGATTCGGCCGCAGCTTGGCTTCTTCAGGGATTTTCCACGGCCTGTTTTCATAGTAAGCAAAGACGGCGACCACGCAGAGTACCGCGAATATCAATGCCAAAAAAAGCCTGCGCGCGCGCGTTGCGTTTTGCGAGTTAGGGGACATTGTAAAAGTTTCGCACAGAGCATTTGAGGTCGGAAACAACGAAAGGCGAACCATTTCACCTGAGACACGGAGCGTGTAGAGGCTACGCCAAGAACGAGAAGTCGCAAAAATGGGGAGAGAGAAAGGGAGCGGCGCTACTGACCTCGGAAAATAAGCCAGAGAAGTTCAGCGTTGAAGAAGAGGATGGCGGCGGCAACAATCCACGCAACGACCACGGTAACGCGGGAATTCGTGAATTCCCCCATTTTGTTGCGATCGCCGGTAAATTGAATCAACGGGATGACAGCGAAAGGCAGCTGGAAGCTGAGAACGACCTGGCTGAGTATGAGCAGCGAAGTGACCTTGCCCTCGCCGGCGAAGCCGATAACGACGACGGCGGGAATAATCGCGATTGATCGCGTGATAAGGCGTCGCAGCCAGGGCTTGAGCTGAATTTGGAGAAAGCCCTCCATTACAATCTGGCCAGCAAGTGTGCCGGTGAGGGTAGAGTTCTGGCCGGAAGCAAGAAGTGCGCAGGCAAAGATAGTGCTGGCGAGGCTCACACCGAGAACAGGACTCAGAAGTTTATACGCGTCGGCGATTTCGGCGACGTTATGCAGGCCGCGCGTATGAAAGGCCGCGGCGCCGAGAATGAGAATCGCGGCGTTGATGAAGAGTGCGAAGCCGAGAGCTACTGTGGAGTCGAAAATGGCGTAGCGAATGGCTTCGCGGCGGTTTCGAACAGAGCTGCCGAAGGCGCGGGTCTGCACGATGCTGGAATGAAGATAGAGATTGTGCGGCATGACCGTGGCGCCAAGAATGCCGATAGCGATGTACAACATTTCGCGGTTGCGAAGAATTTCCGCGCGAGGGATGAGTCCGACAGCAGCTTCTCGCCAGATGGGATGAGAGAAAAAGATTTCGTAAGCAAAGCAACCAGCGATCGTGGCAATAAGAGTGACGACGAAAACCTCGATGATGCGGAAGCCGCGGCCTTGCAAAGCAAGAACGATCAAAACGTCGAGCCCGGTAATAATCACGCCGGCGAGAAGCGGCAGACCGAACAGCAGCTTAAGCGCGACAGCGGAGCCAAGAACTTCCGCAAGGTCGCACGCGGCGATGGCAATCTCGCAGACAATCCAAAGTGCGATCGAAGTGCGGCGAGAATAATGCTCCCGGCAAGCCTGGGCCAAATCGCGGCCAGTGGCTATGCCGAGCTTGGCAGAAAGGCCCTGCAGAAACATCGCCATCAGATTGCTGATAAGAATGACGCTGAGAAGTGTGTAGCCGAATTTCGATCCGCCGCCGATGTCCGTGGCCCAATTTCCGGGGTCCATGTAACCGACAGCAACGAGGTAGCCTGGGCCGGCAAACGCGAGAACTTTGCGAATCCAGGAGGCGTTATGTGAAATCGGAATTGTACGGTGAGCTTCGGGCAACGAGGGCAGGCTCGTAGCGCGGAATTTGGCGGCCGCGGCGGGAGCAGCGGCCGTAGTTTCGATGCCAACTGTGTTTTCGGCGTCGAGTTGGGGTGGCAGCGTGGGCGACATTATTCTTTTTAATGATACTGAGTAACTGAAATTTTGTTAACTACGGTAAACGTCCATAATAAACTAGACTTAATAAGAAAATTTGTCAATAGGACTGAGACCGAATGTTCCTTGCTTCGAAGTCAGCTGAACGTGGTGCGACGTTCAGGACCGAGCGCAAGAGGAAGCGCTGTGATACCTTCGAACAAGACGTGAAACAGGAAGACGACTAAGGGGAGAAGACGATGGAAGAGCAGCGGCCGGTGCCAGGGCAAGTGCAGATCAAAGCGGACGAGAAAGATTTGCAAGGGCAGTACAGCAATTTAGTGATGCTCCACCACAATCTGGAAGAGTTCACTCTGAATTTTATTTATATTTTCCCGAATGGGCCGCAGGGAAAGCTGTTGAGCAGCGTGATTGTAAGTCCGGGGCACGCGAAGCGCATTCTGCGGGCGCTGGGGGAAAATATCTCGCGCTACGAAGCGCAGTTCGGGCCGATCAAAGAAGCTCCGGAGGGGAGCGGGCAGCCACCGAATGTGGGGTTCGTGCAGTAAAAAGACCTACGGAAAGCCATACGATAGAGGTTCGGAACGGCGGTTCACATTCGTAAAGGGCCACGTCTTGTGCAAGTGCCACGTCGTGCTAAACTATTTGCCTGCATTGTAAGAAGGGCCTGTAGCTCAGGTGGCTAGAGCGCGCCCCTGATAAGGGCGAGGTCGGTGGTTCAAGTCCACCCAGGCCCACCATTTATTTTCGGCAAATTGCCAAACCACTCACTAAATCAAAGTCACCAACACGAAGACCGCGTAGCGCCCCTGCATCCCCGTTTCGACGCAAGCCAATGGATGTGCTATATGATTGTCGCGCGGAAGCGAGGATTCGCCGGATTTCCTCCACGGCGGTCACGCAAGTTCTTTGTCGATTACCGAAAAGGTCTACCACAAAAAATGTGGACAAGATTTTCGCGCAGTCTAAAGGATCTCACCGAGATGCGGGAACTTCGTGGTGATTTGCGCCGAGAGATGGTTTCGAAATCAGACGATGGCCGGAGCTCGCTTAATACCGGCCTCCTTTTGCTCGGACTTATTAGTTGCCTCTCTGTGGCAGGGTGCCGAAACAAAGAAGAGACCAAGGCTGCGCTTCCTGCCGCTAAGTCTGTGGTGACGGTCAAGGTTTCGAGCGAAAGCATAACCGTGAGCACGGCATCCGCGGAGTTTCGGCTCAGTCCCTCTGGAGCCTTGACGGCCGCGCGTGTCGGGACAGAAGGCGCAATTTCACTGGAGAGCAAATCTCCTGATTTTTCGCAGGTTGTCTTGTCCGCGAAGAAGGAGCATGAAGGAGTTCTCCTCGACCTCGTCCAGGCGCAAGTGCGTGACACCACCGGAAAACTCGGGGCGTTGGGAAAGCACGTCGAAATAGCCGGAACAATTCCGGAAACGACTCTGACCGAAACGCTCGATCTAGAGATTTACGACGATTTTCCAAATCTGGCACTCCTTTCTGTTAGCGTTCGCAACAGTGGCCAGTCCGATATTCCGCTGGATTGGGTCACGTTGCAGCGTCACCAGTTTGCGGCGCCGCTCGATTCCAAGTCGGGCTCGCATCCACTGTGGACGTTTCAAGGGTCCAGCTTGATGTGGGGCAAGGACGAAACTTTTCTGATGCCCGCAAAGTTTTCCCAGGAAAATCCGTTCGGCGCACCCGTGCCGACGAAAGATGACATTGGATACGTCGGCGGAGGCATCCCGGTCGTCGCGTTCTGGAGCCGCGCGGTGGGCGAGGCGATCGGCCACGTAGAGACAGTCCCGCTCACTTTGTCGATCCCGGTGCATACAGCGGAGGCCGGAAAAGTTGAGACCGAAGTGCGCGTTCCCGCCGATATGGTTCTCAAGCCAGGAGAAGTCTTTTCCACCCCGCGAACGTTTCTTGCCGTCTATCAGGGTGACTTTTATCAGCCGCTGAGCCTCTGGTCGGAAGTGCTCGCCAAGGAAGGACTGGAGAAGCCGCGCAACAATAAAGAGAACTACGCGGTGAGCTGGTGCGGTTGGGGCTACGAATTCGGTGTGACGCCGAAGCAGATGCTCGACACCATTCCCAAGCTGAAGGAATTGGGCATCCACTGGGCCACACTGGATGATGGGTGGTTTAACAATTACGGCGATTGGCAGCCCAATGGGGCCGCGTTTGCCGGCGATGCGATTCGCGACATGGTCAAAAAGTTTCACGATCAGGGAATGAAGATGCAGGTTTGGTGGCTGCCGCTTGGCGTGGAAGACGGCCATTACGGTTACGGCGGGCGAAAATATATCGTTTCCGATGTAGTCAAGCAGCATCCCGATTGGTTGGTTCTCAACAAAGACGGAAAACCCGCGCGAATGGCGCGCAATCTGGCAACGCTGTGTCCGGCGGTTCCCGCGGTTCAGGAATACTACAAAGGCGTGACGGAGCGTTTTATTCGCGACTGGGGATTCGACGGCCACAAACTCGACAATATTTGGTCGACGCCGTTGTGCTACAACCCCAAACACCATCACAAGTCCCCGTACGACTCGGTTTATGCCATGGCTGACGTCTACAAAATCATTTTCGAGACCACGCGGGCATTAAAACCGGATAGCGTGACGCAAAGTTGCCCGTGTGGTACGCCGCCCAATCTGGCATGGCTTCGGTATATGGATCAGGCCGTGACAGCGGATCCGGTGGGGTCGGTGCAGGTGAGACGCCGCGTAAAAATGTACAAAGCCCTGCTTGGGCCCGAAGCGGCTGTCTACGGCGATCATGTGGAGCTCACTCGAATAACCAATATATCCACTAACGAACAGGATCTTGGAGAGGACTTCGCCTCGACCTTGGGGACCGGCGGAGTGCTGGGGACCAAATTCACGTGGCCGGACTACGGAGCGAAATTCAAGAATGTCTATCTGAACCAAGGCAAGGAAGCTCATTGGAAAGAATGGATCGGCCTCTACAACGAAAAAATGCTTTCGAAAGGAACTTTTCTGGATTTGTATGTCTATGGTTTTGATGTTCCCGAAGCTTACGCCATCGAAAAGGATCATCGCTTTTACTATGCCTTCTTCAGTCCTGAAAGATCGAACAGCCAGAAACCGCGTTCCGCAAAGCTGGAAGCTTGGAAGGGTGAAGTGGAGCTGAGAGGTTTACCTGCGGGAACATTTCGAGTGACCGACTACGTTCATCACAAGGAGCTTGGAACGGTAACGGGGCCTGTCGGCAAATTGAATGTCGATTTCACGGGCAGTATGTTGTTGGAGGCCGCACCGGAGCCCTGAGGGCTACTCGCTCTAGGCCGTTGGTTTGAAAGTCGCGGTGCCCGATTGGCCGGAGCGCGCGGCATGTTTGCGTAAGAATGCTTCCCGATGGGCGGCATCCCGAAATGCTTCCGTGCCCCCTGCGCGTGTGACCGAGAGCGCCCCGGCGCAGTTCGCGAACTTCAGACAGTCTTCAATCTTCGCCCCACGGATAAATTGGTGGACGAAGCCCGCGTCAAACGTATCGCCCGCGCCCACGAGGTCCACGGCATCTACTACGGGTGGAAATGCCATGTACTTTTCTTTTCCGACGCGGGCAGTCGCGCCTTGCGATCCGCGTTTGATGACCAGAATGCGTACTTTCTTCGAAAGCGACTCGGCTGCCTGCTCGATATCTGTCATCTGCGCCAGCTTGCATAGCTCCCTTTCATTGGGCAGAAGAATGTCCACGTATTTAAGCAAAAGCTGAATGTCGCCACTCCAGCGGTCTTCCGGATCGTCGTTCGTGTCCAGTGAGGTGGTCAGACCCGCTTCCTTAGCCTTACGAAAGATATCGATGAGTTGCGGTCGGATGCCTTTTTGCAGGAAATAAGAAGACAAGTGAAGATGCTTCGCATTGAAGATAAAAGACTGGTCCAAATCCCGATTGGTCATTTCGTACATCGCGCCAGGATAGGTCAGGATATAGCGATCCTTGCGCTGCGGCAAGATCATGGTGAGTCCCGTCGTCTTCCCCCGCAATTTCTTTACATGAGAAACGTCCACGCCGCTGGCGGAAAGGCGTTGCACGCAAATATCGCCGAACGGATCGTCTCCGATGCACGAACTGAAACTTACGCGATTCCCCAGATACGAAAGATTGTGCGCGAAGATCGCCGATGAACTGCCGAGCGTAATGCTTAGGTCCGTGGCCAGGTGTTCGCGCTCCAGGACCAGCGTCTGCGGCAGTCCGTACAAAATCAGATCGAGATTTAGTTCACCGATTACACTGACGTCGAAAGAGGCCAAGCGATTTTCTCCTCGAGAACTTAGTCAAGCATCACAACGCGGGTAAGATTTTTGGGCAGGTCGGGGTTGAGTCCTTTCGCCACGCCCGTAAAGAAGCCCATCAACTGGCTGGGCACGATGTACGGTGCCAGCAACGCTAATTCATCGCAAGGCAAATTCAACTCCAGAACAAGATCGGACGATCTGCGAATGTTTTCATTGGCCTTATTGCAGATGGCAATCGTCACTCCGCGCAAATCCTTCATTTCTTCCAAGACTTCCACCTCGGATGACTGGCCCGTTTGACTCATGAAAAATGTCAGGGCCGTCCGGGGAGTTACGATCGCCTTAGGACCGTGACGGAATTCGAGGGTATGAAAAGACTGACTATAGGAGCAGGACATCTCCATTACCTTGAGGGCCGCTTCGCGCGCAATACCGTGAAAGGGACCCTGGCCCAGAAAAATGTAGTCTTCAAACGAGAGCCGGGTCGTAAAGTTTTCCACCTGTTCCGCCAGGGAGCGTATCCGCGTGGCGAATTGGGCGGCCATAACTTCCAATGAATTGCAGAACTCCTCTTTTCCCGCGTGCTTTGCTGCGAGCCACTGCAAACTGATCAGCATGGACGTAAACGACCGAGTCATCACGGTGCTTTTCTCATCCGCTGTCCTTAACACCAACGTGGAATCGCACTCGACCTCAAGCTCACTTTTCTCCGCGCAGGTGATTCCCCAGGTGGGTATAAGAATTTCTTTCCGAAGCACGTGGGCGGCGCGAACAGTCTCCGAGGTTTGCCCGGAACGTGAGATCACCACTGCCTGCAAATCGCCGGCGTGCGCGCGCGTCAAGGCGGGGTAGAGCAAAATCTCTGATGCAGGAACAGCGCGCGCCGGTTCACCGGTCAGCAATGTCCACGAAGTTGCCGCGGCATCCGCAAGATAGAAACTGGTGCCGCATCCAACAAACAACCAGGACGCCTTTCGGTTGTTGCTTCCCAGCGTCTTTTCCCCCGACTTGCTCTGCTTCAGTTGCTGCAAAACGGATAGCCAGACGCCACTCTGAGACAGAATCTCTTTGTAAGTTTCTGACTGCGCATACTCGGTTGGTTTCATCAGCATAAGTGTTTTTTTCCAAATGTTGAGTTTTCGACGCTAAACCAGAGTCACCTTGATGTCTGCTTCGCGTAGCGCCTTGAGGTCATGCTTTGAGATGTTCTTGTCGGTAATCGTTTCTTGCACGGAAGCGGCGGGCATAATCAGCGACAGGCTCCGGCGGCCAAACTTGCTGGAATCACAAACGACGACCGTACGCCGCGCGGCTTCCGCCATTGCTCGATTTACGCGCGCTTCCAGGATGTTTGGCGTCGTCAATCCATAGTGAACGTCAAACCCATCAACGCCGAGGAACAACAGATCGGCACTCAGTTTTCGGAGCGAATCTTCGGCCAGAGGCCCCACCAATGAGTAAGAATTCTGGCGCAAGACGCCTCCTGTGAGAATAACTTCAACCGGAGAGTCGGCAAGTTCCGCAGCAATATTTGTGGCGTTTGTAATGATCGTAAGATTCTTGATATTCCGGCAGGCTCGCGCAATTGCCGATGTGGTGGTGCCAGAATCCAGAATGACCACCTGCCCAGGGCGTATTTTGCGAGCCGCGGCCGCGGCAATACGGATTTTCTCCTGACGGTGCCGGTGCTCTTTTTCTCGCAGCGGGCTGTCCTTTAGAGCTCCGTTCTCCTTGGGCAGCGCGCCGCCGTGGGTTCTCTCCAGTTGGCCGTCATGATGCAGGGACTCCAGATCCTTGCGAATGGTAATCTGAGACGTGCGGAAGTGTTTGGAAAGATCCCGCACCAGGACGCGGCCGTTCGTCCGCAGCAACTCCAAGATTTCGCGACGCCGCTCCTCACTCAGCATGTGACGATGAATCCAGCCTTTCTTTCGAAGCTACGCCAAAATCTCCACGCGAATCTGATCTTTCAAACTGGCAATGTCCTTCGCACAGGCGCGGCCGGGCCCCGGCGCGAGGCAGTTCGCCGATCCACACGCGACCGCGAGCCGCACCGCTTCGGCCGCTGGCAGTCGTTGCTGCGCAGCAAAGGCGAATCCCGCCAGAGTAGCGTCGCCGCTGCCGACACAGGACCGAGCGGATAACTTGGGAGCATCGGCAAAAAGCGCGTCTCCGTTCATGGAATGCCAAACCAGTCCCGCTGACCCCAAGCTGATCGCTCCAGCTGCGGCCCCCGCGTCCAGGATGGTGGCAATAATCCTCTTTGCGGAGGTTGGATTGTCGATCGTTTGCGCGCTCCAGGACTCGGCTTCTTCGCGATTGGGCTTTACAAAATCCGGTTTCCCTGCCAGGGCAAACTTGAAAGGGTCGCCGCTGGTGTCCACAAACACGCGGCTGTCAAAATCATGCGCCAATTCGATAAGAGTCTTGTAAATGTCCGGTGGCACTCCTTGCGGAAGGCTGCCCGAAAAAATTACCGTCGGCTGCTCATTGGCTTGGTCCAAGATATCCGTCAAGGTTTTCTCGCACTGCCGAAGTTCCTCGTCGGTAATGCTTTGGCCGGGCTCTAGAATTTCGGTGACACCGCCGTCGTTTTCGACAATCTCCAGATTTGTTCGCGTGCACGCGGTTGTCGGTATTTCTTGCACTCGAATGGAAAGCCCCTGGAGTCCTTCGATCAGTTGCTTCCCTGTTGCTCCGCCTGCAAAACCTAACCACAGAGGATCTGCTCCCAAGGTTTTTAACACCATGGCAACGTGAGCCGCTTTGCCTCCTGGAGCAGGGCATGCACTCATCGCACGGTTGAGGCTCCCAACTTGCAGACGTTCCAGCCGCAGCCGCATGTCGATCGCGGGGTTCAGGCTCACGCAAAGAAACATTAGGAGCCCTTCCCTGAGGTAGCAGTACGACTTGCTTCAAACCAAGGCCTTGCGCTGCCCAGGCACTCATTTACATTTTCGATGTTACGTACTCCCTCGCGCCCCAACCAGTCCTGGAGCGCTTGAGGCCCCTGCTTCACAAGTATTTCGACGCCATCTTTCCATGTGGCTCTTCCGCAAAGCACTCCCGAAAAGCCGACATCAGCTTCGGCGGCGAGCTGCAATCCAAACCGGAAGGTTTCATTACTCACGCCTTCGGACAGGTAAATGAACGGAATCGAAGCGCAGGCCGCGGCGCTCAGGAAATATTGCTTGGCTTGCTCACGCGAGTGAAGAATTGCTCTGTCCGAGGAGGGCGACCCCTCAACGAAGGAAAGATTGACGGGCATTCCGACCTTCAATACATCGACGCCGTACTGCGGCTTTGAAAATTCCCTCATACCGTCAGCAACGACTTCATGCTTGATCCGTCCAAATTCTATACTTTTCTCGTCCATGTTCTCCGAGTAGCTCACCAACTCCAGGAAGAAAGGCACGTCCGAGGCCGCGCACTCCGCACCGACTTTTTCCACGAAGGCGTATTTGATCTCGTTGATCTCCGCGGGTGAACGGCTTGAATAGTACAAGAGAAGTTTGACCGCATTTGCTCCTGCCTCGACAAGGCGTTGAATGGACCATTGGTCCAGAAGGCGCGGGAGCCGCCCCGCGACTTTTTTGTCATATCCAGTTTGCTCGTACGCAAGCAGAAGCCCTGCATTTGCGGCTCGCTTGGCTGCGGCGGGTAGACCATATTCCGGATCCAGAAGGATGGCGCTCGCATGAGGCGTGAGAATGGAACTCACTGCTTCCTTGAATTGAGACAGATTTTCCCCGGGGACATCCGCTGCTGCAACACCCATGGCGCGCGCAAACAATGTCTGAAGTGCGCTGCGCTGGTCGATGGCCAATGCTGCGATGACGCCACGAGAATCTGCGACCGCGTGCAGACCCTTCTGTTTTCCGGAGTTGAGTGAGGATGTCATGCGCATCTTCCGTTAATTTCCGATGACCCAGATTGCTGCACCCCGTTCAATGGCTGGAAGTTCAAACTGCACCGTGTCGCCGTGTTTTGTTCCTTGGAGAATTTGGGTCTGGCCAAGAAATGGTAGATAGGCGAGCGAATTTCCCAGGGCGGCCGGAATACGGACTTTTGCTCCAGCTGCGGGAGATGGGTTCGCTACCTTCCCTGGAACTAACCCGCCAAAGTTCACGAGGAAAAGGTGAGCGCGGCCATCTACGCGTCCGAAATTCGCGGCGATTGTCGATGGCGCGTCGAGTTCCATTTCACTTTTCACACTGAGGACTCGCAGGAACTCCTTCGGCATTTCCTGTAAGCCGCCTGAAAAGTCTTTTCCCAGTTTGTCCAGATAGAGACTCGCTGGACACTTCTCATAGGCGAGTACGCGTTCGGACGTGGCCAGGCCGGTTACATTGTGGCCTGTGATGACGACGCGCGCCCCACTACTCGCAAATCGGTTTAGCGCCTGTTTTTCAGCGTCGTACAAGACAGTGACATTCGGCAATACCAAAACGTCACCATGGAACGCGGCGAGCGTTTCGGGAGTGATCACCTGAAATTCTTGATGCGATTTCAGCAGCAGCACCAGCAGCCCGCGAAACGACGGCAGAAATCCATTCGGATCATAGTCCCGACTCTTCGGCGAGAAGTACACTCCGATGGGATGCAAGGGAAGACGCGGGGAGTAAAAGGTCTTTTCGTTCGTTTCAATCCACCGAAAGATCTCCGCGCGCGTGGCTTTATCGTTGGATCCAGCCATCGAATGCCCTGGAGCGTCCCAAAAATTGGCGCCCGCCACCACTTGCGACATCGCCAAATTCTTCATCGCCTCACGCGGGTCAATATTCTTGTCCCCATCCCAGGAATAATTCAAAATCCAGGTGGCTTTCCCCTGAGCGAAGGCGCGAAACGTTAGCATCCCCGCCTGATAGAGGAACCAATCCAGTTGCGAGCGTGAAGAAGCCAGATGCTCTCCCTCGCCGAATTCGTACTCGTGGGCAACAGCATCCACCACTCCATACATTTGGTAGACGTCGGCCCCCACTCGCGTCGACTCCTGTTCGATACCGGGATAGATTTCCGGAATCACCATGATTTTGGGATTCACGCTGTGCGCATTCTGACGGATTTCCTGAACGAAGTCCGTCATGGTCTCGATGCGAAAATCAATCCACTTGCGGAAATTAGGGTCTTGGAAGTCGCCTAACTTCAGATCTTTTTTCGCATCCAGCCCGGTTTTTTCGTGGAATTCGGCAACGGTCGCATCATCAAAACTCGCCCACGTGTCTTCCCAGCCGTCAAAGTGGGTCATCCAGTAAGGAATGTCGACGTAAATTCCATCGATGCCCGTTGCGGCGATTTGTCGAACGCGTTGCATGTAGAGGTTGCGCCACTCTTTCACATACGGGCTGACCCATACATCCTCGTCTCCGGGACGGATCCAAAAAGCTGCTCCCGACGTGAAGACCGCAGGCTCACCGGTGATTTTACGCTGCAGCCAGTCCGGATGATCTTTAACCACGGAATGCGCGGACTTATCCGCATTGGCGGTGATGCATTCGGTGCCGGCGATGTAGACGAACGCTTTGTTGTTGGCGTTGTGTGCGGCATCAGCCACGGAGCGTATGGCCTTCAGTTTGTCTGCCGGGTCGAGCAGACTCTCATATCTACCGGGAATGTCGTTGTCGACTTCAATGCCGAATACATGATCCTTTTCGGCGTCCCGTACAATCTCCTCGGCGTTCTTCGAAGTCAATCCATACGCACCGATTCGCGCGTAATTCGTCCAGTTACGCTCCTGCGAACGGACGAGACCGGGCAGGCAAATACAAGCGACCAGCGAAAAGAACTGCAGAGTGATGTAGCGACTTCGCATGCTCGCGCCTAAAATTCGAATGCCCCAGAAGTATTGGTTCCCACACCAGTCATTTGGGGCTTGTAGGTTGAATGGGCAGCCCGAAGCGTGTCCAGCCCGCAAATTAAGTAGGGGATTTCGATTCCTTTCTTTTACTTTCTTTTTATTCCGCTGTCAATCTCCCCTTTTCGAGCCCCCTGCTAGCCTTGACGATGTCCGAGATATCCCGAAACCGCAACCCGGAAATACTGATAGGGCGAAACTGGAAAAATAATAGATCGAAATAGAAAGTAATAATACGAAAGTGCTTGATTCCCGGTTTTTTTCGTGTAAATGTAGCGCCACTCAGGGGGACCCATGAGAAATTGCCTTAAGTTCTTGCCGTCCGTGTCCGCGCTCATTCTCGTCATTCTTTTTAGCTCGGCTGTTTTGCGCGCCGATGTCACCGGTTCGATTCAAGGGGTGGTCCGCGATAAGTCACAGGCGGCTGTCGCGGGTGCGCATATCGCCGTGACCAACGCGCAAACCAATTTCAAACAAGAAGTTACCTCGTCCGCGGACGGATCGTACCGGATTCTCGCGCTGGCCGCTGGCACCTATAATCTGTCGGTAACCGCAGCTGGGTTCCGGACATTCGTCGAGACAGCCATAGTTGTGAAGGTCAATGACCAGATGCAAATCGACGTAATGCTCGAGGTCGGCTCTGCACTGGCGGAAACGGTCAAGGTGGAAGCCAATGCCGTGCAAGTACAAACAGAAAGCACGCAACTCGGCGACGTAATTGACTCCAAGAAGATGCTCGCCCTTCCGTTGAACGGCCGCAGCTACATCGATCTTCTGGGCTTGCAAGCGGGCGTTGCACCTAGTACAGCCGGTACCATCGGTGGCGACCGCCCGGTTTCTGGCAATTTGAACGCAGGCAACATCTCCGTCAACGGCCAACGGGAAACCGCCAACGCATTCCTTGTGAACGGTGGCGACGTGAGCGAGGGTCGCAACCTCGGCGCCGGTTTGGTCCCTAATCTCGACTCAGTCGAAGAGTTCCGCCTCATTACAAACAGCTTCGACGCGGAATATGGAAAGTTCAGCGGCGCGGTGATGAACGCCATCACCAAATCTGGCACCAACTCCTTCCACGGGGATATCTTCGAGTTCCTGCGCAACAACGCGCTTGATGCCAGGAATTTCTTCGCGCCTTCCAAATCTGAATTACGCCAAAATCAATTCGGCTACACCTTGGGAGGCCCCGTCTGGAAGAATCATCTGTTTTTCTTCTCCGATTACCAGGGCACTCGTCAGGTGCAAGGCGCCGAAACCGGGTTGGTTACCGTTCCAACCACTGCTCAGAGGGCTGGCAACTTTGATCCGTCAACCTTGACCGGCTCTGTCGATGGCCCCTACTGGGCGCAAGTGCTGACGAATCGCTTGGCGTCTACGACGGGCCAAACCGTGGCGCAGAACGAGCCGTATAGCTTCCCCGGTTGCAACAGCACGGACCCCGTAACAGGCTGCGTATTTCCAGTCAACTCAACGACCGGCCTTGCGAACATCCCGCAAGCCGCATGGGACACGCCGAGCTCCAACATTCTCGGGTACATTCCCACGCCCACTTTGGCTGGTGACGTGAACAACTACTCGAACAACAGCCAGAGGAGCAGCCTCGTCGACAACAAGTTCGGGGAACGTGTGGATTTCAATAATCAAACTACCGGCAACTGGTCTTGGTACTACCACCTCGATGACACTACCGTCGACAGCGCTCTTGCAGGATTCGCCACTGTGCCTGGATTCCCGACCATCACACCATCGCGAGCGCAAGAGTTCGTCATGAGCAACACCAAGCCCTTCGGAGCGACAGCCGTGAACGAAGCGCGGATCAGCTTCTTCCGGACAGCGGTGCATAAGGACAATCCCGCGGGCAGTTTTGCCAATATTTCTGATTTGGGTTTCGTCACGGGCGAAGGCACCCTCGGCATAGTCCCACTACCCGGCTACACGCAATATATGCCACAAGTGAGCTTGAGCCAGATTGGCCTGAACATCGGCGTGCCCACACTGAACACGGACCAACCCGATACCACCTATATGGCCAGTGACGTATTCTCAAAGGCCTCGGGCAGACATACGTGGAAGTTCGGAGGAGAATTCCGCTACCTGCAGGTGAACGAACGTAACTTTGCCAGCCCCAACGGTCAATTCACATTTGATGGTTCCGTGACCGGGTCTGATATGGCCGACTTCCTCCTCGGCGCAACGTGCAACACTTGTGGGGCTGCTTACGTCCAGGCTTCAAAACAGGTCCTGGATTCCCGAACGCGTTATGGCGGGGCATTCGCCCAGGATTCCTGGAAGGTGAAACCCAATCTCACCCTGAATCTTGGCCTCCGCTGGGAAGTGAGTATGCCTTGGTACGACTGGCAAGGAAAAATCCAAACCTGGGTTCCGGGACAACAATCCACAGAGTTTCCACTTGCTCCTACAGGCTTGGTATTTCCGGGTGACGCTGGTATTCCCAAGACGCTTGCCCCCACAAGATACAACAACGTGGGCCCACGGCTAGGGTTGGCCTACTCGCCTGGATTCTCTGACGGAATACTGGGCAAGATCTTCGGTGGGCCGGGAAAGAGCAGCATCCGGGCGGCTTACGGGATGTACTACACTTCGGTGGAGGACCTTAACCTGTTCTACGAGGTGGCCGACGCGCCGTTCGGTCTATATTGGCAATCTCCGTCGTCGGTACTGTTTAGCCAGCCGTTCCTGATTCGGCAGAGTGGGCAATCGCTGGGTCAACGCTTTCCCTACACCTTGCCGATTCCGGGTGACCCGTCCAACAAGACACTGGACTTCTCGGTGTTTGAGCCCTTCAACTATTTTCCGGGCTACAACATTCACAACCAACTACCTTATGCGGAGCACTTCAATTTCTCTATTCAACGAGAGCTCACCAAATCAACCGTACTCACTTTGGCTTACGTTGGCACCGAGGGACACCACCTCATCACCCAGCAGGAGTCCAACCCGGGTGACCCAGCTCTCTGCCAGCAACTCACTGCACAAGGGGCAATAGACCTGACCGCGAGTACCCCCGGTAATCCTGTCGTCGGCTGCGGATTTGGCGCCGAGAACGACGTGTACCAGCTTCCCAGCGGCAATGTGTATAGCACCAGGAACAAACTCATAAATCCAAACTTCTGCCCGGGTGCGGCTACCCAGGTGTGTGCCGGCTATGGCAACACATTCACATTTACGAGCGCCAATTCGAGCTATAACGCCGCGCAAATCACCGTCGAACGTAAGGCGAACGATTTTACTTTCCTGGCCGCGTACACATTTGCCAAGGGTTTGGACGATTCCTCCGGTTTCGGCGACTTGGTGAACTTCGTAAATCCTAAATACAGCCGAGGGCTATCTTCCACCGACGTCAGAAACAATTTTGTGGCCAGTTACGTTTGGGCCATCCCGTTCAACCGGGCTTTCCCCAATGCGCCCAAGCGCTTGACCCAAGGTTGGCAGATAGAAGGCATCACACGCTTGTCCTCTGGCTTCCCGATTCAGCTAAACCAGGGAAATGGCGATTACACTCTGTGGGGCAGCTCGTCAACGGATATGCCGGACGTGGTTGGACCAGTGCAGACCCTAAATCCTCGAAAATCGAATCCGAATTGCCCAACCGCCGACGGTACGGGATGCTACTTCCTCCCACCTCCGCCGGGTCTTGCGACACCACTATTCCCAGGGGACACGGCAGAAGCAGGGTGCCTGCCGAGTGTGGGTGCGTTCGCGTTGAACTGCGTGCCAGGCACTTTCGGCACCGCCAATCGGCGCTTCTTCCATGGCCCAGGCTTCAACAACACCGATTTTGGCATGTTGAAGCATACCGCGATCAATGAGAGATTCGCTTTCGATCTCCGTTTTGAATTTTTCAACATCTTCAACCACACGCAATTTATGAACCCTGACGGGAACATCAGCGATTCGAGTTTCGGAATCGTGACCAACGCGCGCGATCCACGCATTGGTCAGGTCAGCGCGAAATTCTACTGGTAGCCACCGCAAGGCAGGCGGGCCGTCCCCTCGGGCCTTTCCTTGGAGCCCCGTCTGACTCGGCGCGCATGTTAGGCTGTGTTCGATGAAGTCTGGCTGCACAGTTTCGGTCATTCGCCGTCGTGGGGTTTTGCCAATCGTGTGTGCGCTCGTTCTCAGTGTCGAATATTCGGAGCCTTCGCTAGCTCAGACGGCCCAAGCCTACCGCGAGCAGGCGAATGCACTGGCTCGCTCCAAATCGTGGGAACAGGCCGTCGCCGCTTATCGCAAGGTTCTGGAGCTCGACCCCAATGATGCGATTACACATTACGACCTTGCGTTGGCACTAAAATACAAGGGTGATACGAAGCAAGCTGTCGAAGAATTCGAGGCCGCGATTCGGCTTAAGCCAGTATGGGGGGAAGCCCACTACGGTCTCGGTGCAGCTTTGTATGACCTCCATGACCAGGCTGGAGCCCTGAGGGAACTTCGCAAAGCAGTGGAGTACGGGCCCTCCAACGCCACTGCTCATCTTTTCCTCGCTCATGTTTATTCGGAGCAGAATGATTTCCCCGGTGCCGAACGCGAGCTCAACCGTGCCGTCGCGCTGAAACCCACTGCGGAAATGCATCTCGAGCTGGGGCAAGTGGAAGGCCAGCTCGGCAAGCTGGATACGGCGGCCACTCAGTTTCGCGCTGCACTTCGCCTTGATCCCAAAATGGCGCGCGCTCACGTCTTGCTCGGCATAACCTTACGACGGCAAGGCAATCACAATGACGCGCTGGCCAACTTCCGGCAGGCTGTCGAACTCGATCCTTCAGACCCTAATGCCCAATATAACCTCGCTATGGAACTTAAAGCAGGAGGGGATATTGCGGGCGCTATCGCCGCATTTCGACGGGCGATTGAATTGAAACCCGATTTTGAGAAGGCTCACTACGGCTTGGGAATCGCTCTCCGTACCCAAGGGGACAGCGCTGCGGCCCACAAGGAGCTGGATCAGTTGAGCGAGTTGCAAAGCTTTCGCACTCACCTGGCCCAGGCAAAGCTCCTTATCGTTCAGGGTGTGGAGTCGCTGAAGAAACAGCAGCTGGATGACGCTGCGAGTTTCTTTCAGCAGGCGATTGATCAGAGTCCTGAGCTGCCGACCGGCTACTACTATCTTGGTGTCACCTGGGATCGCAAAGGAGATCCCGCGCGCGCCGAGGACGCTTACCGCAAAGCTCTGCAATTGAAACCCGACTATGCTCAAGTCCACTCCAGTCTCGGACTTCTTTTCTGGCGCGAAGGCGACCGCGATCGCGCGCTTCAAGAGTTCCAGCAGGCGGTGATGTCGGATGGTGATCTCCCGGAGGCACACTACAATCTCGGCCTTGCGCTGGCGCAATCGGGACATCTCGACGAGGCAGTTCCCGAACTGAACGAAGCCCTAGGCTTGGATCCCAAGTACACGGACGCGCGTGTCCAATTGGGTTTGGTTTTGAGTCAAAAGAACGACACGGCAGGCGCCATCAGCGTTTTTCGGGAACTTGTTCATCGCGATCCGAACTTCGCGGAGGCTCATAACAATCTCGGATTGGCACTCTTGCAATCCGGCGACAACAGCGCCGCAAAATCGGAATTTCTAGAGGCTGTTCACCTCAAGCCTTCGTACGCAGAGGCCCATTACAACCTTGGATTAGCTCTACACCAGGAAGGAAAGGAAGACCAGGCGCGCGCGGAGTTCGAGAAAGCCTACGAGATTTCGCCGGAGTTACGAAACGCGCCCCATCCATAACCAATGAAACCCATCCGAAGCCTCCCGCTGATCCTTTTAATCCCGGTCGTCGCGTTTGCGTTGGATGTATGCGAGGTCACATCGCCAACGGCGGCGTTCACCGTCCCTTATGTGGCCAAGGCACCAGAGCTCAACACGGATCCAAACTCAGCAACCTGGTCGCACGCAGCCTCAGCCTGGATCGAGAAAGATTGTACGCTGCAGCTCGACTATCCCAAGCTCAAGACGGAAGTACGCGGGTTCTGGACCGACACCGATCTCTATCTCCTGTTTATCTCTCCGTATAGCGAATTGAATCTCTGGTTGCCCGCTGACAACAGCAAAGATCGCCTCAAACTGTGGGATCGTGACGTGGTCGAGTTCTTTCTTGGCGACGATTGGACCAACATCCGGCATTACCGGGAATTTGAGATTGCTCCTACCGGCGATTGGGTCGATCTGGCCATCGATCTGGATCACGACAGCTATGGCGCGGAGTGGAACTCCGGTTGGCAACGGCAAGGCCGGATCGATGAAGCAAACCATGTTTGGTACGCGGCGGCGCGCGTGCCGTTAAAATCCGTCAGTGATCTACGGGTGAAGGCCGGCACGATTTGGCGCGCCAACCTTTATCGCATCGACGGGCTCGGCGAGGATCCGCAGCGTCACTTTATGTGCTGGCAACAGACCTGCGCTCCAAACCGGGATCCCAATCATGTGCCCGAACATTTTGGAACGCTGATTTTTGCCAAATAGAACGGAAAAATCTCTCGGAGGTACGCATGTCCATTCGTCCAGAATCATCGCGTCGCGGATTCATGAAAATGTTGGCGGCCTCGCCGTTGCTCGCACAGATCGCGGCGCAAAGCCTCTATGCAAAATCGGCCGCCGCGATCGGATTGGCGCCAAGTGATAACGTGTACAGTCGCCTTGGCGTCAAGACCGTCATCAATTGCCGCGGAACATGGACGTATCTGAGTGGGTCGCTGCAATTTCCAGAGGTGCGCGCCGCCCAGGCGGAAGCGTCACACTATTTTGTGAACATGGTTGAGTTGCAGCGTGGAGTGGGGCGAAAGCTCGCGGAGTTGACCGGCGCCGAGTCCGGGATGGTCACCACTGGCGCAGCCGGAGCAATGGCCGCGTCCACTGCGGCGTGCATGGCAGGCAGCGATCCGCAAAAAATTTGGCAATTGCCCGACACCACCGGGATGAAACACGAAGTAATCATGGTCGGTGGCCGCAGTGCATTCGATAGCGCCATCCGGCTGACGGGCGCGAAGCTGGTTCTCGTCGAATCGCCGGACGATATCGCAAACGCGATCACGCCCGACACGGCGATGATCTACACCACCGATCTCGGCGACAAACTCGTGCGCGAGGTCGCCATCGCCAAACAGCACAGCATCCCCATGCTGCTGGATGATGCGGCGGGCATTCCACCAGCGGACAACCTCAAGTTGTACGCTGAGATGAAAATTGACTTGTACACATTTTCCGGCGGCAAAGGCCTGCAAGGACCCCAATGCAGCGGCGTCTTGCTCGGCCGCAAAGACCTGATCGATGCGGCCCTGCGCAACTCCGCTCCCTGGGAGGGAGCGGTCTGCCGTGCCATGAAGGTTGGCAAGGAAGAAATCATCGGTTGCCTCACCGCGGTGGAGACGTGGCTGAAAATTGATCCCAAAAAACTCTACGCGGAATGGAACGCCAGAGTGGACCGCATCGGAAAACTGGTGGAGACCGTTCCAGGCGTTAAGACCGAAATTTACATTCCCGATGACGGAAACCGCTATCCCACACTGAAGGTTTCATGGGATCAGAAGGCGTGGGGCTTCACCATTACCGACTGCGTAACGCAATTGCGCGCAAACGATCCGACGATCGAAGTGCTGGGCGCCGACAACCCCAGCCTCGTGCCGGCCGTGCGCGAAGGAATCCAAAAGCCAAAGCCCGACAGGAAAGAGCGGAGAGAAGTCGATCATATCGAGCTGGTTTCCATGACGATTCAGCCGGGAGAAGAAATGATCGTCGGCCAAAGGCTACGAGAAATTCTTGGCGCAG
>CAVVUA010000002.1:0-784249 GCA_963751295.1 uncultured Acidobacteriota bacterium
TATTTCCGGTGCGTTGCAGGGCCAGGTTATGCCCGCTCCCCTGCCTTATGCCATCGGCGTGGATCCCGACACAAACATGGCGGTCGTGGCTTATTCCTCCACCTCGGCATCGTCTGCGGCCAACCTCGGGTTCCTGGTGAACTTGAATACCGGAACCAATCCTTATGGCTGCATGACAACCAGTGCCACGGCTCCTTGCCTCTTTGCACAGGTCACTTTGAATTCAGGAGCCTACCCGCAAGTTGCAATGGCGCCTGAGGGCCATATTGCTTACGTAACGCCAGGAGGCTCGGGCGCTCTGCAAGGCGTAAATGTAACCAAGCCATCTACTTCGGCTTATATTTCTACCCTTACGCTCGCCGCTGGAATTGTCACCGTCACTACGACGGCATCGAATGGTCTGGTTCCCGGTAATTCCGGCACAGTTCTTATCACAGGAGTGCCGGCCCCCGGAGCCGCGGGTTCGGCAAATCCCACCACCGCAAACTTCAACGGCGTCTTCAATGTTGCTGCGATCAGTGACACCGCTTTCACCTTCGTCATCAACTCAACTTCCAGCGGCACCGTGACTGTCCCCGCTCTTCCCAGCCCTGCCACAGGCACCGCGGCGCAGGTTTTTTATAGCAGCCCGAATTTGATCTTTGGCGGTTTGTCCCAGACTGCGCAAGGGATCTCCATCAATCCCATCACTAACACCGCCGCGCTTGCCGATGCCAACGCCACTGGCACAAACGGGCCTCAAATCAACTTGATCAACGATTTGGATCAGACCATCAGCTCCATCTCCTTCTTCGCTACATGCACGTTTTATACGACCACGCTCCCGTGCGCCAATTCGGCTGAGCTGCTTGGCACCGCGCGCATAGCGTGGCAGCCCTATTCGGACTCCATCGTTTCCTATAACCCCAACTTGAATCAGGTTTCCGTTTCCGATCCGGTCACCCAAAGGCGCTACGCTTTTGTTTGCAATGTGACGCCAAATTCTTGCCTGGTCAACCCGCAGAATGCCGCACAACAAGCAACGTTCAACACCCAGACCACTTTGCCCGGCACTGGCACCGCCACGATTACCGTGGCGAATGGCACCAACAACACTCTTACGCTGTTTGGTGGCATCGCTGTTGATCCGGCCACCAACCAGGCTTTCGTCGTCATGTCCGGCAGCAGCCAGATCTATATTGTCAATCTTGGCCCCGTACCAGCGAACACTCTAAAGGCCGCGCAGATTTCGAACATTTTGGTACCCAACCCCAACCCGGGATTGGGCGTCATTGGCGGTGTTCCTAACGCCAGCGTGCCGCAGGGAACTCTCACTTCAGCGACAGATTTGGCCGGTGTACAAGTCTTCGGTTCGGGTTTCGATTCTGGCTCTATCGTACGGTTGGACGGCACGGCGATTCCCGCGAGTGACGTTCAATTTGTGAGCAGCAGGGAGCTCATCGTCACCATTCCGTCGGCAAATCTATCGTTCCCCCACAAGTACGCGCTAGACATGGTGAACAGCAGCGGCGTGCAATCTAACCCAACCGACTTTTTCGTGATTCAAGCCGTCGATATGTCTCAGATCTGCACCAGCACAGGCGGTACGCTGCCAAGTTCTGTGGCTATTGCCGACCAGCTTGCGAATGGACCTTTTTCTCCGATCGCCCTGGTCACCAACAGCGGCTGCAATAACATTTCTGTAATCGATATTAATCCCACCGTGACGGTCAACGGCCAGACCGTCCAGAACCCCAACTTTGGCAAGATTCTCAATTCCATAGCCGTCGGCGCGACTCCGCAAGGGATTGCGGTCAGCCAGCCGCTTGGTATCGCCGTGGTTGCCAACAATACCGCCGGCACGGTTTCTTTCGTCAACCTGCTCACCAATTCTCTCATCGTTCCCGACGTTTCTACCGGGACGAGCCCGACGGGCGTGGCCATCAACGATGCCACTGGTGCGGCTATCGTCACCAACACGGGATCAAACACGGTCACGGAAATTGACATGTCCCCGCTCTTTGGAGCCACTCCGGCGACCACCCTCACCCCGGTGAGCATCGGCGGCTTCCAACTGCCGACAGCAGTGGCCATCGATCCAGACCGCGGTACCAATAATCAAGGCTTGGCCGTAGTCACGTCATTGGAGCTTCTCAACGGGTCAGCGCCTGCCGGGGCGCTCGTAGGCGTTGACATCGGGTTGGCCGTTCCCTCCCTTAGCATCACGGCTGCGACTGGCAGCGTAACTGCACCGACGACCGGAATCGTCTTTGATCCGACAGCGGCGACCAACACGGCTAACTTCGGGCTGTTCTATGCGAGTTCCAGCGGCGGTAACGTGATCTCTTCGTTTAACCCGGATTCCGGTAGCGTCGTCCCCGTAAACGTGGGCATCAACCCGACGGCGCTGGCCATAAATCCAGAAACCGGCGCGATCCTTACGACAAACGTCGCTGGCCAGACGACCTCGCTCGTAGATACGAGCGCAAGCCCCTTAAAAACGATCGGCACGATTGGGCTTCCGGGTTCACCGCAATTTGGCGTTGCTATCGACCAATTCACGAATCTTGCCGTCATCGTGGATCAGGCCAATAACCGGGTGTTCATCTACCCGATGCCGAACTAAGCCGGCTGCGCCATGAGCGGCCGCAGCGAGAAAGGAATTGGGCTGAGGTCAAGGGACGTGCCTGAACCACTGATGCTTTCTGATTGCAGCACAACGAACGGCTCGCTATACTTTGGGGTTTGTGTAGTGCCCGCGTATCGGCGCGGGAAGGCGGAAACAGTTTCAAGCCAACCAAGGGTTGGCTGCGGTTGGTTTCGGTTACATCGGGATCATCCAAAAACAAGGAGAATAAAGTGAATTTGAGAATTGTTTTGAAATGCGCTGCTCTGTCCGCAGCTTGCCTCATTGGCACGGCAGCAGCTTCGGCTCAGGCCGCCTCAGCGGCTGGCGCCGCTTCAGTACCCAAGTCCGTGGGCATCATCAATCTTCGCGGTGCGATCGGAAGCACAGCCGAGGGCAAGCAGGCCTCCGCAGAATTGCAGTCGCAGTTTGCTCCACGCTCCGCTGAAATCGACAACCAGGCGAAGGCGATTACCGATCTTCAGCAGCGCCTCCAGTCTGGCCAGGGAAAACTCAGCCAAGAAGAAGAGGCGCGTCTCACCTCAGAGGGACAACGCCGCACGCAGAAACTCGATCGCCTCCGAACCGAGTTTCAAGATGACGCCAGCGCCGCGCAACAAGACGTCTTGGAGCGCATCGGGCGCAAAATGGTTGACGTTTTGGACCGCTATGCGCGAGAGAACGGCTTCAGCGTGATTCTGGATACGTCCGGCCAGAACTCTCCGATCCTCTATGCGTCAAACCAGGTCGACGTCACGCAGGACATCATTCGCCTGTATGACCAGGCATATCCCGTGAAGAACGGCCCGGGTGGTGCTCCTGCAACCGCAAAGCCAGCGACACCCAAACCAGCCACTCCGCCGCCATCCACGAAGCCGCCTCAGAAGTAATTTGCTGTTAGGCAGTACGCAACAATTTGTCTACTCAAAACGCCCTCGACAAGTCGGGGGCGTTTTCTTTTAGGTACGCCGCGCATGTTCGACAGCTTGGAGGTGAAAGTCCTCTTCACAACCTGATAGAGGTGAAGTGATAGCGAAGCGCAAGGGCGTCGCCGTGAGGTGGGGTCTGAAGGAAGCGTGGAGCAAAAACGCGAGCCAATGTACAAGAACCGGATCTGAGGCGTGAGCGTCGGGCGAGCGGGCCCATGATCGCGAAGCCCATATCTATCAAGGACGCAAAGCGTAAATTCGGTGGTTGCGCGTAGAAAGCGATCGAACTTATCTCGGGAGATCTGCTGCACGTCTCGGATTCGGGACTGAGGGTGGAGTAATTCACTCTGACCATGCAGCAGAAGTCAGCAGCGGGCGTAGTACTCACGGAAGTGAGGAAGGCCCAAACAGTAAGAGCGAGTAGTAGAACGTCGAACTCACGGGTGGCACTGCGCCAGCCAATCAGCTTCGGCTGAGCTTTACAGGTTCAGAAGACGGTGAAGCCGAAACGGAAACCTGCAGAGCGGCGAAGCCCTTGTGGCGAACGACGACTCGAACCTCCGGCCCGTCAGGGCTCAACTTGCTGAACCGCCGTATGCGGACCCGCCTGTACGGTGGTGTGGGAGGGGCGAGCAGGTGACTGCTCCCCCTATCCCGATTGTGCCGAGCATGTTCGACAGCTAGGAGGTGCAAGTCCTCTTCACAACCAGATGGAGGTGAAGTGATAGCGAAGCGCAAGGACCGAACCGCAAGGTGAGGTCTGAAAGAAGCGTGGAGCAAAGACGTGAGCCGATGAACAAGAACTGGATGGGAGGCAGGCAGTGTTCGGGCGAGCTGGCCAATGGCAGCGAAGCCCTAATCCATCAAGGGCACTGAATGTAAATCCAGCGGTTGCGCGTCGAAGGCGGTCGAACTTACCTCGGGAGATCTGCTACCGGTCTCGAATTCGAGACTGAGAGGCGAGAGATCGTTTCTGATCCGGTGGCAGAAGTCAGCAGAGGGCGTAGTAGCTGCGCAAGCAGCGAAGGCCCGAACGGCCCCCGCAAGGGGATAAAGGGAGCGATGAGCACGCGGCGCGACTCAACAACCGACAAGCGGCAGAAAAACCAGTACTGTCTGGCCTTCCCGGAGGAGAGTAGGGGTGCAGCCCCGACGGCCTTCGAGGGAGGGACCGAATCGGAGTTGGCGAAGCGCAGAGCAGAAAGTCCGACTACCGAGCAGTGGATGGAAGAAGTCTGCGAGCTGGAAAACTGCAAGCAGGCGCTACGACGAGTGAAGGCCAACAAAGGCGGTCCGGGCATCGACGGGATGACCGTTGAGAAACTGTCTGGACACCTGAAAGAGCATTGGCCAGCCATCCGGGAACAACTCCTCAGCGGAACCTACACACCACAACCGGTAAAACGGGTGGAAATCCCGAAGCCGGACGGCGGAGTGCGCAAGCTAGGCATTCCGACGGCGCTGGATCGGTTCATTCAGCAAGCGGTAATGCAGGCGCTGCAGAGGAGCTGGGACGGAACGTTCTCTGAACACAGCTATGGGTTTCGGCCCAAGCGATCGGCACATCAGGCGGTGGAGCAGGCGCAGCAGTATCAAGCCGAAGGCTACCGCTGGGTGGTGGATCTGGATCTCGAGAAATTTTTCGACCGGGTCAATCACGACCGATTACTAGCGAAGATCGCCGAAAGGGTCAGCGATAAGCGTCTGCTGAAACTGATTCGTGCGTTCTTGCGAGCCGGAGTAATGGAGAACGGGCTGGTAAGTCCGGCCGAGGAAGGAACACCGCAAGGTGGACCTCTCTCGCCCGTGCTATCGAACATCGTACTCAACGAACTGGATCAGGAGCTGGAGCGGCGCGGACATCGGTTCACCAGATATGCGGATGACTGCAACATTTACGTCCGCAGTCGGCGAGCCGGTGAACGAGTGATGAGCAGCGTGACGCGACTCCTCACGACGAAGCTCAAGCTGCGAGTGAACAGCGAGAAGAGTGCGGTGGCACGACCATGGGAACGGAAATTCCTGGGATTCAGCTTCACGAATCACAAGCAACCGAAGAGGCGCTTGGCGCCGAAAGCGGTGGCACGGTTCAAGGAGCGAGTTCGGGAACTCACCAGCCGGACGCGGGGCATAAGTCTCGCCCAGATGGTCCATGATTTAGCGGAGTATCTCCGTGGATGGATCGGTTATTTCGGGCGATGCGAAACTCCGAGTGTGCTCGAGGAACTGGCGCAATGGCTCCGACGTCGACTTCGGTCGATGGTCTGGAAACAGTGGAAACGAGGAACTACAAGATATCGAGAGCTCCGCAAGCGCGGCATCGTTGCGCAGGAAGCCGCGCAAACCGCTGGCAGCTCCGATGGACCGTGGCACCTCGCAAACACTCCAGCGCTAAAACTCGCTCTGTCGAACGCTTACTTCGCCTCGCTCGGACTTCCCGAGCTCACGGCTCATGGTTAGTTCAACCCGCCGAACCGCCGGATGCGGACCCGCATGTCCGGTCGTGTGGGAGGGGAGGACGGGCAACCGTCTCCCCTATCCCGATTTCCAATAAGTCGAGCTGTGGTATTTCGCGGCAGTCTTATTCAAAGTGGGGTTGAACCGGAGAGAACTTCAAGTCTGTTGCTATTCACCACTCTCTGCTGACTATTCGCTCGCCTCAACTTCTTCAACTTCACCTTTCGCGATTATTGTTGATCGAGAGCTTCTTTCGGTTTTGCTATGTTATTTCCGGTATCCACCGAAAATAACATGTAGTTTCTCAGCGTGTGCGTGTGGTGGTATCGCTTTCCGCGCAATTCCATATACATCTCTGCGTTCCACGGGAGCCATAGCGTTGTTTCGCCGTGGTCAAACTTCACAGGGCCGTAGTCAATCAGCAGATGATCGCGTGTAAGTTCAATGTCCTTCACTGGCTCGCGAAGATCCGTCTCTATATGCAGCACGTCGTAGCTGCTCGCAGCAATCCACACGCGGCCCTTCAAAGGGATGGAGTATGTACCGCGAGAGTTTTGCCACATGCGGATGCGCGACGGCACACCCTGCTTTTGCTCGAAGCGCAGCCGCCAAACGGCTTTGCCGCGCCACGTCCCCAGGCCTTCGCACTTATAATCAAGATCGTTTTCGTAATTGGGATCAAACACGCTTAGAGCGAGAGCGGCCAGTCCCTGCGTCGCAAGCGAAGTTGGAAAAGAGCCAAGGTTTTCTCCGCCATCGCGTTTCTCTTCCAGAAAGGACGTACCCGGCCTGGGGTGTTGCACGAAAATGAGATAGTTGAAGTCCTTCTCGCGTACCGGGCCCGGAATTCCGTGAGCGTCCACTTCTTGATGTTCGATGTGTTCGGTGGCCAAAAACTTTTCGAAGTTTCCGAGCTGCCGCATCATTTTGGCTTGGGTCCTTTGCACCAAATCGTTTTCCGAGCACGGGACATCCTGAACGGCTGGATATTCCTTGCTGTCAATATCTGGCGGCGCCCAAGGGCGCACGGCTACCGGAGGAAGGGCTGGCGTGGGCGGAGGCTGAAGCGTTGGTTGAGTTGGTTGAAGTGCCGAAACTGTCGTAACAACTGGCTTGTCGAGCGCGGCAAGCTGCGTTTGTGCTTCAGGTACGGCAGGGTCCTTCGGAAAACTCCGAATCACCGTCTGGAATGCCCTCTTCGCTTCCTCGTCTTTTTTCTCCTGGAGCAGAATTTGGCCCAGGAGCATCCATGCGGGCGCCGCATGATCCTTTCCGAGTTCCGCGGCGCGCGTCGCATGAGGAAGCGCTTTTTCATAATTCTTCTGCTGGAAATACGCATTGGCGAGCAACCAATGGGTGCGCCAGTCCGCGCCATTTACCTGGTAGGCCTTCTCGAGGGTCTCTGCAGCCGCTGCCGGGTCGCCGGTCCTAAGCTGAAGTTCCCCGAGCGACAACAGGGAGCGCTCGTGCGAAGGATTGAGAGAGAGAGCGGCCTGAAATTTTGCGCGAGCGGCATCGAAATGATCCTGGGTATATTCCAGCATGCCGAGCAAATATTGGATTTCTGGATTGCCCGGCGCCATTTTCGCGGCCTTCTCGAATTGAGCGCGGGCCGCGTCATACTGGTGGCGGCGCATCTTATCCAGACCTTTGTCAATTTCTGCCTGGAGGCGCGGCGTCATGACGGAACCGCTCGGCGCGGCGCTTGCTAAAGGATTCTCGTTTTCGCTGTGCAAGTAAATATAGACAAGACAGCTCCCGCCGCCGGAAAAAACGGAAACATGTTCCGTTCCCGTTTTGTAACCGAGGGCGGATACTTCAATTTCATATTCGCCCGCGAGAATTTGCGGAAACGTTGCCGTGGAGTTGTCCTGCGTCGAAGAAGTGAGGTGGACGCCGCCCTGGGTATAGAGCTTGACGATTGCGTAACCGGCAAGTGGCATGCCGCTTGGTTCGCGCACGCTGACCTGAACATCTACGGGTGTCACCATGGGGAGGCCAGGACTCAAGGACCGTTGCCCCGCAGACGGTGTTGGCGCCCCCCCTGTCGGCCGTTGCGCCTGAAGGGCTGGAACGAGTAGAAACAGGACGCAGAGCGCCAAGAGACCTGGGAAAGACTTTGCGAGCGGAATGCGCCGAGGAGACATGCGAGCCTTGCTTGACCACCAAAAGCAGTAGAAACAGTAGCGGAGTCCGTCGCGAGTGGTCAAGTAAATCGTGAGACAGGGGGCATCGAGGCGTATGGTTGGTGCGGAGAGGGCCTTAGAGCTTGAGAAACGGTCGTCAGAACGGCTTGGAATTCGATATAGTAGGCGAATCAGAACCGGAAAGAGCACAAGCGCAAGGAGGACTTTATGCCGCCGACAAAATCGCGAATGGAACGAATGCCGCGTCCCCCAGTCTTTGCAACGCCTGCCGAGGAGCGCCGCCATCGGAAAGAAAGGCTCGCGGGAGCTTTCCGGCTGTTTTCGAAGTGCGGTTTTGATGAAGGCGTAGCGGGACACATCACGGCACGCGATCCAGAAAAGCTGGATCATTTCTGGGTGAATCCTTTTGGAATGCACTTCAGCCAGATTCGCGCGTCGGATTTGTTGCTGGTGAACGATCACGGCGAAGTCGTCGAAGGAGAGCGGGAAGTGAACGGTGCGGCGTTTGCCATTCACTCGCGCATTCACAAGGCGCGTCCCGACGTGATTGCCGCCGCGCATGCGCATTCGCTGAACGGCAAGACGTGGTCTTCGCTGGGCCGGCTGCTCGATCCGCTGACGCAGGATGCGTGTGCGTTTTATGAAGATCATGTGGTGTTCAGCGATTACAGCGGCGTGGTCTACGAGACGGACGAAGGCGACCGCATCGCCAAGACGCTGGGCGACAAAAAGGCTGCCATCCTGAGCAATCACGGCCTGCTTACCGTGGGGCATACCGTGGACGAAGCGGCGTGGTGGTTCATCACGATGGACCGTTCGTGCCAGGCGCAACTGCTGGCGGAAGCCGCCGGTGAACCGCGCAAGATTCCTCACGAGACCGCCAAGCTGACGCACTCGCAAGTTGGCATCCCGCTGGCGGGCTGGTTCCAGTTCCAGCCGATGTGGGACCGGATAACGCGCGAGCAGCCGGACTTGTTTGAGTGAGATAAAAGTCGAAAGCAAAGAAGTAAAGAAGTGGTGAGGTAAGGACGACTGCGAGTGTGTGCGGTGGCCAAGGGGGTACACCCCAGGGGTGACGGAAAGTGTGCGGAAGTGCTTGATGGAATTGGGGTTGTGAGGGATCCTGCGTGACCAGCAGGGTGATTCGTGGGCAGTGACGAGTTGTAAAACTTTGGTGCGGGAACGGCGCACCCCTCCCCAGGTTTTTTGTAAACATTGCTGATAAAGGACTTAAAGTGGGGCGGAATCAACGGTTGTGGAAGTGTTGATTCTGAACGGGTTCGCAGAGAGCGGTTTTTATGAAGTGGTAACCTGGGAGGGACTGAAGATTTTGCGGGGATTTTAGGGACCGCGCGGCGGAGGCGCATGACTTGCCGGGAGGACGGATAGAATCCGTGTCCCAATCAACATAATCAGTATAACATATTGGTACTGGTTGTCAAGCGTAAACTGTAAGCTGTTTGTTAGGTGCGAGTTGTGGGCGATAAGAGTGAGTAGGGAGTCGTCAGTAGCGAGTAGAACAGCGAGCCGTCTCTTGACAAGTATTTGCTCGCCTCATATGCTCGTTTTGGCATAACATCATGGAGCCTGCCAACCCCACTCTTAAACCGGTCCTTTGGATTGGGAGCGCAAAGGCGGACTTGTCGAATTTTCCGGAGGACGTCAAGGACGCCATGGGCTTCGCGCTCTATGCGGCACAGCAAGGGGGAAAGCATGCGGATGCGAAGCCCCTAAGAGGATTCGGTGGGGCCGGCGTTCTCGAGATTGTTGAAAACCATTCCGGGGACACCTATCGCGCCGTATATACAGTGCGGCTGGCTGGCCGAGTCTACGTGCTCCACGCTTTTCAAAAGAAATCGAAACACGGAATCGAAACACCAAAGGCCGAGATCGACTTGATCAAGCGGCGCCTCAAGCGAGCCGAGGAAGAGCACGCCGGATGGCTAGAACGACAGAGGGCGACGAAAGAACAATGACTAAAACAATCGAAGTAGAGGAAAGCAGTGGCAATGTCTTCGCCGATCTTGGTCTGCCAAATCCGGAAGAGCGCCTCACAAAGGCCGCGCTCGCCATTCGCGTTGCCGAGGCTATTCGTTCGCGCCGGCTAACTCAGGCGAACGCAGCCCGGATACTGAAAATTGATCAGCCAAAAATTTCTCGACTCCTCCGCGGCCAGCTCTCCGGGTTTTCCACTGAACGGCTTATGCATTTCCTGACGCTTCTGGGCCGGGACATCGAAATCGTCATAAAGCACGCCCCACGGACGCGCCGCCAAGGACGCCTTCGCGTTGTCGCAGTCGCTTGAGCGGTGTTTCCCGCGTCAGCTTCGGAGTAAAAGAACCGACAAAAGACCCAGGTGCAAAACTGGCACCTGGGGCACCCGGCCGTGATCCAAAGGACGACAAGTTCCTTGAACTTGCGGTGAGCGGGAACGCGACACACATTGTTACGGGCGACTCCGACCTGATTGCGTTGGATCCTTTCCGGGGGATCGAGATTCTGCCTCCGCATCGATTCTTATGATTGCGACTCTCCAGCATGAAGGAGAAAGACCTACCTTTTCAAAAAATCAAACCCGAAAAGGTGGTGCACCCCGGAAAAAAGACAAGGTCAAAACCGTCATCTTTCGCTAGGCTGTCCCACCCGCCCGGCGCCGTCATCTAATCAGCCGGCCGAAATAAATTCCCTAATGGGATCAAGAAACGCGTTCCGGTGACTGCTTGGCACTGTATCAAGCACGCGCAGCAAATATTGAGCAGCGCCCTTCAGGGCAACCTTCACATCCTGCGGTAATTGAGGCATTAGCGTCTGATTCTCATACGATATTGAAAGCAAGCCGGAGGGCAGAATATTGATTGAGATCGGCTGCCGCTCCTCGGAAACTTCGACGCTAACGTGATTCGTATGCCGACTTCGATTGTAACCAGAGATCAATGCAGCCAACCAAGAGTCCAAGTAGGTCGTCCGTATAGCAATGGTCGAAGCGCCGTCCGAGATCGTTAAATCGCCGAGCGGATCAATTGCATCAAGTCCCGTTTCCTCTTCGAGGGCAATCTTGATGGTTAGCATTTTATTCGTCAATTAGGGGATAGACGGTCCGGGCGACTGGCCCGGACTCGGAAAATTGGTGCTTGCGGGCATTAGGATCGCGGAAAGGATATCACTGCGCCATTTCTCGAGAAAGTATAGAGACACCCAGGGTCGAGCAGAGGAAGAGGGATCATCTCAAGGCTACCCGCCTGCCGCGCTAGCCTTCCAGTACGCGCTGCACGCCTTGCGGGCTGTGGGCAATGACCGTTAGATAGGCTTGCGTTGGCTGATCGGGTGTGGCGCGGCCCTGTTCCCAATCGCGCAGCGTGCCGAGGGGAATGCGAAAGCGCTTGGCGAATTCTTGCTGAGTCAAGCCTAGCGCGCGGCGAATAATTTTTGCTGGGGGAGTGCGCTTCATTCGCTTTACTTCGGCGCTGCTCAAAGGCTGTGCATCGGGATCAGCAAGCGCAGCGCGTTCGATTGCACTTCGCGTCATGGGACGAAGCTCTTTATAGGTTTTCATGGAGATAGATTTCCTGCTCATGTTTCGTCGCCCTCCGGGCGGATATGATTCTGATGAAGTCCTGCCGTTCGGTATAGGTCACGGAGAAAAGGTGGCTGGCAGCCATGCCTATAATCACAAAACGTTCTTCGCCATAGTCTTGCCGGTCATCAAAAAACTCGACGGCAAACGGGTCTTTAAATACCTCTTTAGCAAGTTCAAAACTGACTCCGTGGCGGTCGAAGTTGTCCTTTGCTTTGGACTTGTTCCACTCGAATTTCAAAGTCATAGAGTACGGGATTCCAGTAGTTAGGTCAAGCGCCCAGATTCTATCTTAAAAAGCTGCCAAGGCGTCTGTCCCCGATTTCCTAAGTCAAATTCCTTGCAAGGTGCTAAGGCTGTCCACTTGGGACCGCAGCGGGTGTAGAATGGCGCTTTGCAGTCTTTAGAGGAGAATTGTCATCTAAGGATTGAAGGGACTTGGAACCGAGGGTAGCGATATGAAGAAAACCATTTTGTATCGAGTAGGGATTGTCCTGGTGGCGGTGATTGCGCTCAGTTGGTTGCCGCAGTCGGCGCTCGCCCAGCGTGGTGGGGGCCATGGTGGTGGCGGTGGAGGAGGATTCCACGGCGGCGGTGGCGGCGGATTTCACGGTGGCAGCGCGGCAGCGTTTCATGGAGGTGGAGGTTTCAGCGGCGGAGTCCACTCTGCGTATGTCGGTGGACGCGGGTACGCCGGATATCACGGCGGCTACTACGGAGGGCGGGGCTACTACGGCGGATATCACGGCGGTTACGGCTGGGGCGGCCGGTATTGGGGCCGAGGATACGGTTACGGCGGATGGGGCTGGGGAGTTGGTTTCGGTTGGCCGTATTGGGGTTGGGGATGGGGATATGGATATCCCTATGGCTATTACTACAGCCCCGGGTATTACGGGTCTGGACCTTATTACTATTACCCTCCCTACGGTGCTTCGGGCGATCCCTCCGGCTATCCGGATCAAGGCAACGGGAACGACAATCCTCCGCCAGCAGATCCCAACACACGGCCACAGCCTAACCAGAACGGGCCCGCAAGATATGGGACGCCACCGGAACAGGGAGACATACTCAGTACGGACTACATAAACACGGCCGCCGCGCCGCATGGGCCGATTCGGTCCGTTGACAGGATGAGCGTGGCGCCTAGCGGTTACCAAGCTGCGGCTTCGAGCCCGGCACATTACAGCGCTGCGCGGACGACTACAGAGCGGGGCAGTGTGGAGAAGGCTGCCGCGCCGCTTCGACCGGAAATGCAAAAAGCGCTGCAAAGATTGAGCGAGATGCCTCCCTTTGCTCGCGAGCGCGAAATCGAAACTGGCCGGTACAGCCAGTTCTCTTCCGCGGAGAAGCAGATTCTAAGAAACGGCGAGTAACGATAACGAAGAGCAAAGCAAAGAAAGGATAACGCAGAGGCGCCGAGTTAGCAGAGGTGTGCAGAGAAGAGTGGCGAGACCCAGGAATTGGGGCCTGCGGGGTAGACGTAATAGATTTGCGAGGGGTTGAGAGGCTAGAAGAATCGTTGGATCTGGCCGCGGTTCTAGGCCGTATCTTGCTTTTACCTTGCTGGCGGAATATACTCTATTTTCGCTCTGAAGCGGGTCGCACGGATAGGTGGGCGCAAGCCCACTTTTTTGTTGGGCCGGTTGGAGGGCAGTGGACACCGGCATTACTCGGGGAGTCTTCGTTTGGATTTGGAAAAAATTCGGGATGCCGCCGAGCGCGTGGCGCGGTCGGAAGGGCTAGAAATATTTGATGTTGAGTGGAAAGTGGGGAAGCAGCGCTTCTTGCGGGTGACGATTGATCGAGCTCCGAAAGCGGGAGCGGCGATGAGCGACTCGGCAGGACAAATTTTGGCACCTTCGGAGGCGCGCGAAGGTGGGCAGCAGGGAGTGAGCCACGCGGATTGCCAGCGCGTGAGCCAACAGTTGAGCGTGATTCTGGATGTGGAAGAGCTGATTCCGGGGGCTGCGGGGTACACCCTGGAGGTGAGTTCGCCGGGGATGGACCGGGCGCTGCGGAATGCGGCAGAGTACGAAAGGTTTCGCGGGCGGATGGCGAAGATTTCGACGACCGAGCCGGTGGAGAATGAGAAGTATTTTGAGGGGCGGTTGGCGGGATTTGTGGATGGGAAGGTGCGGTTGGAGTTGAAGGGGAAAGCGGCACGGACGGTCGAGTTGCCACTCGAGAAGATTCGGAAGGCGAATTTGATGGTGGAGTTTTAGAAGAGAGTGAGTAGTGGGTAGGGAGTAGTGAGTAGAAAAGACGAAGAAAAAAGATAACGCAGAGACGCAGAGGACGCTGAGCAGGCGCAGAGAAGAGAAGAAGGAAGAAATTTAAGGTCACACGCGACGCAGAGCCAGAAGAGATTCAAGCATTAAGAAGCTTTAGGGATTTTAGGAACGGGAAGACGGTCGGGAACGTAAACATGGCGAATCTGCTCTATCAACAAATTGAGATGTTGAGCCGCGAGAAGCACATCGAGGCGACCGTGGTCGTGTCTGCGATTGAGGACGCGATGGTGGTGGCGGCGCGGAAATATTACAAGACGGAAGAGGATTTGCGCGCCAAGTTTAATCCGGAAACCGGGCAAGTGGACGTGTTTTCGGTGCATGTGGTCGTGGAAGAAGTGACCGACCCGAAGAAGGAAGTAAGCCTGGCGGAGGCGAAGAAAAAGAATCCGTCGGCGGAAATTGGGACCGAGGTTATCGCTGCGAAGCCTACCGACGTTCTGGGGCGGATCGCGGCGCAGACGGCGAAGCAAGTGATTCTGCAGAAGGTGCGCGAAGCCGAGCGCGACACGATTTACAACGAATACCACACGCGAGTGGGCGAGCTGGTGACGGTGATTGTGAAGCGCGCGGAAGGCCCGGATCTGATTGTGGATATGGGGCGTACGGAAGCGCGTTTGCCGAAGCGCGAACAGTCGAAACTCGAGACTTACAATATTGGCGAGCGTTTGCGCGTGGTAATCAAGATGGTTGACCGTGCGGCGAAGGGGCCGCAGGTGATTGTGTCGCGCGCGGATGCGAGTTTAGTGCAGCGATTGTTTGAGATGGAAGTGCCGGAAATCTATGACGGGACGGTGCAGATTCGTTTTGCGGCGCGCGAGGCGGGTGAGCGGACGAAGGTTGCTGTGGCTAGCCGGGATAAGGATGTTGATCCGGTGGGCGCATGCGTGGGCATGAAGGGAATGCGCGTGCAGTCGATCATTCGCGAGCTGCGCGGCGAGAAGATCGACATTATTCCCTACAGCGAAGAGACTGTTGCGTTTGCGCAGAAGGCGCTGAGCCCGGCCAAAGTGACGCGCGTACAGATCACCGACCCTGAAAACCGGAAGCTCGAAGTGATTGTCGAGGATTCGCAGCTTTCATTGGCAATTGGGAAGAAGGGGCAGAACGTCCGGCTGGCGAGCAAGTTGATCGGCTGGGACATCGACATCAAGAGCGAGGAAGAAAAGCGGCAAGAGATTGAAGAGCAGATGACGGCTTTGACGGCACCGGCGACGCCTTTGACAGCGCTGGCAGGTGTTGGGCCAAAGACGATTGAAAAAATTGAGGCCGCTGGAATTACCAATCTCGAGAAGCTCGCGGGGATGACGCCGGAGCAGTTGATGGAGATTCCGGGAATCGGCGAGAAGATGGTGGACAAGATTTATCAGGCGGTGAACCGGTTCTACGAAGGCGGAGCAGATGCCGCGACGGCCGCACCGGCTGGGGAAAATACAGACGATATGGTGGCGGAAGGCGAAGAGACGCCTGCGGAAGGTGAAGGGGCAGTGGAGAACACTGAGGCGGCCTTTGAAAACGCAGAGGGTGCGGTGGCGGAGGAAACTCCCGAGGGAAATTCGCAGGAAACTGCGGCGGAGGGCGAAACAGCAGCCACGGCAGAGGGTGGAGAATCGCCAGCAGCTGAACATTCCGAGGACAAGGCCAAGGAAGAGGAAGAGCCGAAGCCTTAAATAAGAGACAGTACCGGCCGAGTTAGGGCTGACTGAGTTTTTTGACCGTGGAACGGTCTATAAGCAGCATGAGCGAAGCAAACCAAGTCCGAATCAACGAACTGGCCCGAGAACTCGAGGTCAAGGCCAAGGCGATCATCGATCTTTTGCCTGGGTATGGCGTCACGGAAAAGAAGACGCATTCGAGCTCGATCCCTGAGGATGTCGCGGAGAAAGTTCGCAAGAACCTTTTGGGACAGGCGGAAGCTGAAGCTAAGGCAGAAGCTGATGCCAAGGCGGAAGCCGTGGCGAAGGAAGCTGCAGCCAGGGCTGCGCGCATGCGGCCAGCGGCTCCTCCGGTTCCCGCGGCTGCGGCGCCTAGTGTGGTTGCGAAGCCTGCTGTTCCTGCGGCAGCGCCAGTCGCGCCGTCGGTAGCGGTTCCACCGGTTGTAAAACCTGCGGCTCCCGCAGCGGCTCCGGCTGCTCCAGCACAAAGTGCGCCTGCAGCTGCTCCTGTGGTTGCTCCCAAGCCGCCTGTAACGGCGGTTCCAGCCGCATCGCCTGCTGTGGCTGCTCCGGCTGCAAAACCGGTTGCTCCCGCAGGTGCGCCTGCAACGAGACCTCCAGCGGCTACACCGATTCGTCCCTCGTCACCAGCGGGTCATCCGACGTCGTCTGCTCCTGGTGCGCCTCGGCCCGCAACACCTTCTGGACCTCGGCCCGGGGCTCCGGGTGGGGCTCAACCTTCTTCTATCCGTCCGGCGGCTGCGGCACCTGGCGCGCGTCCGAGCGTGCCTTCTCGTCCGTTGCCTACGGGCAATCGCGGACCCGTTCCCGGAACAACGCCCGGAAGCGGGCAACGCTCCGGCGGAGGCCCACGTCCCGGGCAGCCGATGCGCCCGATGCAACCAGGCGGACAGGGAAGACAATACACGCCACGGTCCGGTGGACCGGGTGGAACAGGGAGTTCGCCGGCGAATCGGCCTTTTGAGCAACGACGTGGATCGATGCCCACTGGCACTCGGCCGGGTCCGCGTGCGCCAGGACGTCCTGGCATGCTGCCGGCGCTGCCGCCGGACAAAGTGCCGCCAAAGGCGGAGCCGGGCAAGCCACTTTATACGCGCAAACCACCCCAGAGGCAGCGGCCCGTCATGGACAAGCGGGAGCAGGAGGGTGAGCGCAAGCTGCACCCGACTCGCCAGCGTCCAGGAGCAGGGGATCGCCGGTCTGCCGCGGCAGTTATCGCGCCACCGGAACCACGAGCGCCGCGTGAAGTAACGATTACGGAAGGAATCACTATTCGGGAACTCGCGGAAAAGCTCGATGTGCGCGCGAAAGATCTTTTGAAGACGCTGCTCGATCGGGGAGTTTTCGCCAGCATCAACCAGGCGCTGGATGTGCCGACGGCGACTACGCTAGCGGAAACGTTTAGCGGAGTTGTGAGCGTGGTGTCGCTCGAAGAAGAGATGGTGCTGGAAGTTGCGAAGGAAGAGACCAAGGAAAGTTTGAAGCCGCGGCCGCCGGTCGTCACCGTAATGGGGCACGTCGACCATGGCAAGACGAGTTTGCTCGATGCGATTCGCGAGGCGGACGTAGCGGGCGGAGAAGCAGGCGGCATCACACAGCATATCGGCGCGTACAAGGTGATGGTGAACGATCGGAGCGTGGTTTTCGTGGACACGCCGGGCCATGAAGCGTTCACGCGGATGCGCGCGCGCGGCGCGAAGGTGACGGACATCGTGGTGCTCGTGGTGGCGGCCGATGACGGAGTTATGCCGCAGACCAAGGAAGCGATCGATCACGCGAAGGCCGCGAAGGTTCCCATCATTGTGGCCATCAACAAGATCGATAAGCCGGAAGCGCAAGCAGAGCGCGTGAAGCGCCAGCTTTCCGACGCGAATTTGGTTCCTTCGGAGTGGGGCGGCGACACGGAATTTGTGGAAGTTTCCGCGAAACAGAAGAAGGGTATCGACAGGCTGCTCGAAACCATTTTGCTGGTCGCCGATTTGCGCGAGTTGAAGGCCAATCCGGATGCGCCTGCGAGCGGCACAGTGCTGGAGTCTCGCGTGGACAAGGGGCGCGGTCCCGTGGCCACGGTCCTGGTGCAAAACGGAACGCTTAACTCCGGCGACTTCTTCATCTGCGGCGCGGTATTTGGCAAAGTGCGCGCGATGTTTGACGATCGCGGGCGGACCATCAAGGATGCGCCGCCATCGACGCCGGTGGAAGTGTTGGGTTTGCAGGGCGTGCCCGATGCCGGCGACCATTTCCAGGTGACCGAGGAAGCCAAGGCGCGGCACATCGTCGAATATCGCCAAGGCAAACAGCGCGACGCGCAAATGGCGCGCTCGAGCGGAGCGCGGATCACGCTCGACCAGTTGCACGAACAGCTGAAGGCTGGCGACGTGAAGGAATTGGGCATCGTCATCAAGGCGGACGTGCAAGGCTCGGTGGAAGTGCTGAGCGAAATGCTGCCGAAGCTTTCGACCGACCAAGTGAAGCTGAAAATTATCGGCTCGGGCGTAGGCGCAGTCACGGAAAACGATGTGCTGCTTGCTTCGGCTTCCGGCGCGATCGTGATCGCATTCGGCATTCGACCGGATCGCAAGGCGATGGAGCTCGCGCAGCAGGAACATGTGGATATCCGCTCGCACACGATCATTTACGAAGTGTCCGACGAACTGAAGAAGGCCATGGAAGGCCTGCTTGAGCCGGTCATCCAGGAGACGTATCTGGGGCGTGCGGAAGTTCGGAACACGTTCAAGGTCAAAGGTTCCGGTACCGTTGCTGGATGTTACGTGGTAGACGGCGTACTCAAGCGCGACGCGCAGATTCGCGTTGTGCGCGACGGCGCGGTCATTTACACGTCGAAACTAAGTTCGTTGAAGCGCTTCAAGGACGATGCGAGCGAGGTGCGAACTGGGTTTGAATGCGGAGCGGGCATTGCAAACTTCAACGACGTGAAAGTCGGCGACATTTTGGAATGCTTCAGCGTTCAGAAGCTGAGCGCGGCGGAAGCGGCGGGCCAGACCGTTGGAACCGCCGGCCGCAGGTAAACGCGAATAGTCCCCCGGAGCGCTCATGCCGGTTGGCCTCCTCACCCTTGAGCTGCACATCCCAGACGCGCAATCGCTAAAGGACAAGCGGCAAGTGCTTCGCAGCTTGAAGGATAAGCTACGAAGGCAGTTTAATGTTGCGGTGGCGGAGTTGGACCATCACGACACGTGGCAGCGGTCGGTGGTAGGCGTGGTCACACTTTCTAACGAAGAGAAGCATCTCAATGAAGTGCTGCAAAAAGTCCTGGATGAAGCGGACCGCATCCTCGGCTCGTTTTTGATCAACCAGGCAATCGAAATCATTTAGGAATTTCTGCGGGGACGGAAATGAGTCCAGCCAATCACCGTCACGAACGGGTGGGCGAGGAAATCGCTCACGAAATCAATGCCATGCTTGCGGGCGAGCTAAAAGATCCGCGGCTCGAAGGCATGGTAGTGGTCAGCGAAGTGCGCGTACAACCGGATATGAAGCACGCGCGCGTGTTCATCAACATTCAGGGATCCGCAAAAGAGCAGAAGGACGCGATCAAAGCGCTGGAGCATGCTTCTGGATTTATCCGTCGCGAGTTGATTGAGCGTTTGCAGCTTCGACGATTGCCTGAGCTTCATTTCGCGCTGGACCATTCGCAGGAGTACACGGAGCGAATCGATCAGCTCTTGAAAGAGATGAAGAAGGACAAGCCGGCGGCATCTTGACCTTAATGCTAAATGGGTGACTGCGGGCGCAAAGTGACTTGTGACTTGTGACTGGTGACTCGCGCAAGCCGAGGGAAACAAGCGGCTTGTGCTACGAAGCTTCCATTTTTGCAGTTCGTTCTTAATTGAGACTGATCAGCGACTATTCATCCCATGCCACGCCAGCCACAGCCTGCGCCGTTTGACGGCGCGCTCGTCATCGATAAGCCTCGGGGAAAAACCTCCCACGATGTCGTCGACGCAGTGCGGCACCTCGTGGGATTCCGGCAGATTGGGCATCTTGGAACGCTCGATCCGCTGGCGACGGGAGTCCTGGTGTTGCTGCTCGGACGAGCAACGAGGCTAGTGCAGTTTTACAACGGGCGCCGGAAACGCTACTCGGCGGGCTTCCGGTTTGGTTTTGCGACGGATACGTACGATTCGGACGGCGAAGCACAAGGTGCGGACGCCGCGCCGGCGCTCGATGCGGCAGTTCTCGAAAAACTGGCGGCAGAGTGCGTGGGCCGGTTCGAACAGATGCCGCCTGCCTTTTCCGCAAAAAAAATCAAAGGGGTGCCGGCGTACGAGCTGGCGCGCAAGAAGCAGCCGGTTGATCTGAAGGCGGTCGAGGTCGAGCTTTTCGAGTACAAGCTGACCGGAATCGAAGGCAACGTCGCGCGCTTCGTCATTGAATGCTCTTCGGGCACGTACATTCGCTCGCTGGCGCACGACATGGGGCAGAAGCTGGGCTGTGGGGCGCACCTGTCGGAGATTACGCGGACGGCGGTCGGAGAATTTTCACTGGAGCAGGCGATCAAGCTGGAAGAGCTGGCGGAAGCGTCGCGCGCGGGAAAATTTGCCGACTGTATGATCCGGCTGGAAGGATTGCTGCCGAATTTTCCGCGCGTAAACGTACTGCCCGTCATCGAGAAGCGCGTGAGGCATGGAACGAAATTCAATGTGCAGGTCTCGCAAATTCAGCCCGGCAGGGTGGAGTTGCCTCCCGGCGCGACCGTGCAGCTCGATGCGGGAGAATTGAAACCGCCACGTTTGCGTGTGTTCAGCCAACAAGACAAGCTTGTCGCCATTGCTGAAGCGCTGGTGCCGCGCACTTATCAACCTATCGTCGTTTTCGAGCCATTGCCATAAACGAACGGATAGGCTGCGAAGGCATGCTTGCCGCGTACGTGCGCCGTTTTGGCTAAGGCTGCCGCTGCGGAGGCGCCTGCCCAGGCTCACGTGCGGAACCGCGGCCCGAGCTCGTGTCACGACCGACGTAGATTGAGCGGGAAATGCGATCGCGAAGGCGCAGTTTGTGCGGCGTGATCATAATCAGCATCTCGGTATCCTGAGCGGTATTGTTTCTCTGGCCGAAGAAATATCCGACTCCACCGGGAAGATTCGCAAAACCAGGGAGGCCTGTGAGCGTACGAGTCTCCTCATTGTCGAGCAGGCCGCTGATGATTGTGGGCATTTCTTCCTTAATGCGCACAGTTTGCGAAATAGTCCGGTTGGTAATGATCGGGATGCCATTGATGCTGGAGCCGGCGAGAGCGCGAATCTCGAACTCCAATTGCAGGGTGACGTCGTCATTCGCATGAAGGGTTGGAGTGGCCTTGACCTTAACCCCGATATCTTCATATTCCGCGCCTGGATACGGGGTCTGCGCGATGGACCCCGACAGATTTGAAAACAAGCTTGCTGGGCTGAGGACCACGGTTACTTGGCCCGCAACGCCGGAGGGATTGTCCGTAATCGCCACATCGGGCAATGTAGCGCCGATTAGGCTGGCGGCCAGAATGGCCGTGGGATTCGTGCCTCCGGGAAGTTCAAAACCCGGCGCGAACACACCTTGACCGAGGCCAAGAAATACCGACACGCTATCTGTTTGCGGGTCGGTCACGGCAATGTCTGGAACACCGTCCCCATTGAAGTCGGCAAGGGCCACAGATGTGGGCGCCTGCCCAGTTGCGAGCGGCGAGTTTGGCGCTGATGTAAACGTGCCATCGCCATTCCCCAGTAAAACGCTGACTGTGTTGTCGATCTGGTTCACGATCGCCAGGTCGGGGTGGGAATCGAGGTTCAGGTCGGTCGAGGCGATGGCGACCGGAGATTGACCCACGGCAAACGGTGAACCCGTTGCGAGGGAAAACGCGCCGCTCCCATTGCCAAGAAGAATCGCGACATCGTTTGTCGTTTGATTTACGATCGCCAAATCCAAATTTCCATCCGAATTGAAGTCGGCCGAAGTCATCGCAATGGGCCCCGTCGCCGTGGTGGGCAGAGCAAAAGGCGAACCCGTGGCTTGCTTGAATGTTCCATCGTCATTGCCAAGAAAGAGAGAAAAAGTGTTGTCCTTGAAATTCGTCACCACAAAATCTTGAATGCCATCGTCATTGAAATCGCCGAGGACGACCGAACTGGGCTCTTGGCCCACTGTGATAGGAGAGCCGGTGGCCTCTTTGAAAGTATCGTCCCCATTGCTAAGCAGGACTTGCACGGTGTTGGCGACCGGATCAGTGACGACGAGATCATGAAAACCGCTGGTCGTGAGCACTGCGGAAGCAATGGAAGGTGCAATAGCGGGAGCGGTTGTTCTGGCTGCACCAAGCGAGATGGGTGGTGTGACAACGAGAAAAGCTCCCAAGCCCTGATTTTGGAGAATCGTCACGGTGTTGTCGATTTCGTTGACGACGGCGATGTCTTGTACACCCAGATTACGGAAGTCGGCTGAGGTAATCGCAACGGGCCCGATGCCGACGTTGTATGAAACGCTGGGCAAAATGCTACCGGTCGTTGCACCAACGGACGTGGCGGGGGTGGATGCGCCGAGGCTTCCGGAAAGCAGGGAAAGAGTGACCGGGTACCGATCTCCGACAAAGAAAGAGGCAGGTTTGCCATCCTGTGCCCGGAGTAATACTTGAGTCCCGCTGTGCACAAGTGTTAGCGCGTCAGAAAACTGCGCTGCGAACGTCGGCATTGTCAGGAGAAACGTAGAATTGCCGCCTCCCACCCGAGCCACTGGAGGGATGAGCGAGCCGAGGGAAGTCCCGGCGCTGGCGGCGGTTCCCCCGTTTCCGAAGATGCTCGCCAGAAGCGTGACTAGCGTGCCGATGTCTTTGGCGGCCTCCAATTGAGAAATTATGCCTGTAGAGAGGGAAATCAGCTCTAACGAAGCAGGTGGAAGAATACCCAGAGTGCGAGCCTTGTTTCGATCGACTTCGAGGATCTCTATATCCAGCAGCACTTCGCCGCGCGCTTTCTCGGCTTGATGAATGAGTTCGCCCGCAAGCGCCAGCCTCTCCGGAGTGTCGCGAATGGTGACGGCGCGGGTTTGTGCATCGAGTTCAACGCGCGTCGAACCAGTCATTTCACGCAAAACGCGTACCAACTCGGTCATCTCTTCCGTGCCTACGGAGGCGGGCAAGACAAACGTTTGCTTGGCTTGTGCAGCGTATTGGCGACGTTTCTCCGCATTGTCCTGAGCCACGAACAAAAGATTGGAAGTCAGCGCGCGGAAGAATGTGCCAGTCTGAACGCCGAGAATTTTCAGAGCGGTGGTGAAATCGACATCGGTCGCGTGTAGCCGGACAGTTCGCGCAGGGAGGTCCGGATCGAAAGTGACTTTTATGCCAAACAGCTGCCCCACTTGTTCATAAACGGACTTAGTGTCGCCGCGCAGGTCCAGGTCTAGTTTGACTGGGCGGGGCTTGAGCTCTGGCAAACCCTCAATTTTCTGGTTAGGCGCGATCGGCTCATCTTTCATCGCCTTCATCTGATTCAATCGTTCGGCGACGATGGTGTCGTTCGGATCAATAAGCAGAGCCTTCGCTAATTCCTCCGTGCCTAAGTCGGCGTGGCCGGCCAGGGCGTCGCGCTCCGCAGCTTCGACGTGGGCGCGAATAAGCTTTGAGCGCATCAACGCGATGCGCTCGAGGAGGGCGGTGTCCTGTGGCGCATAAGGCGCGGCTTGCTGGTAGTAGTTCAGCGCTTCATCAAGGTGACCGTCAGCGAGTGCTTTGTCGCCGAGCTCAGAGATTTTCTTGGCGATTTTTGGATTGGGATGCGGAGACATTGCGAGCTGCGTTTCATTGGGAGCAGTCTGCGGCGGAGAAGACTGGCTTTGCGCGGGAGACGATTGTGCTTGAGCGAAAGATGGTGCTCCAGAAAGAAGAATTGCCAGGAGGAGAGAAAGGGCTTGGCGGCTGTAGACGGAAATCATGATTGAATTAACAGAGCTATCCATTCTACCGTGTCTATAGCAAAGAAATCGGACTAGATTGGTCCGGTTGACGTAAATTCATACAAAGCGTAGACTTAAAGTGTAGTTGCAAATGAATAACAACTGGGGATTCTTTGCTTCCTGCTTTTCTCATCGCTCTCCGTGAAGGTGTCGAGGCATCTCTTGTCGTCGGCATAATCCTCGTTTATCTCTCGCGTACGGGCCGCTCGCAACTGGCCCGTTTTGTTTGGTATGGCGTCGCCGCTGCCGCCGCGCTGAGCTTGGCCGTGGCGATTGCATTGGAGCGCTGGCGTATCAGCGAAGACGGGTTCGAGGGGGTCATGTACCTCGTCGCCGCAGTGTTCGTTATTACGATGATCGTATGGATGAATCGCGTTGCGCGCCACTTAAAAAAAGAAATCGAGCAGAAGATTGAGAGTTACGTTGGGCGGGCGGGAGCGGCGGCGGGTTGGGGCATTTTCTTTTTTGTGTTTTTGATGGTTTTGCGAGAAGGAGCGGAGCTGGCGGTTATTTTGCGGGCGGTGGAGCTTTCCAGCGAGGGGCTGCAGACCTGGATTGGCACGGCGTTGGGGATTGGGGCGGCTGTGGCGGTGGGAGTGTTTTTTTTCAACGGTACTCTGCGGGTTCCGTTGCAACGATTTTTTAGCGTTACCAGCGTGATCCTGATCATGGTGGCGTTTCAGCTTGCTCTGACTGGATTGCATGAGCTGAGCGAGGCGCAGTGGATACCATCCAGCAAGGCGGAGATGGCGATCATCGGGCCGGTGGTGCGGAATGAACTGTTTTTCTTTGTGCTGATTTTTGGCGCTGCTGCACTACTTGTTTTGCGCGAGTGGCAATCTGCGTCGCATGCGCGGGCTGCGAAAGAGACGGCTGGTGAAGCGGAGAAACGGTTGCTCGAGGCACAGAATCGGCGTCAGCGTCGGTGGATGATCGCGGCCGCGACGGGGTGCCTTTCGGTGATTCTGCTACTGACCGGGGATTTTGTTTATACACGTGTGAATGCCGCGCCGCCTTCGGCACGGGCGATCTCTGCGGTGGGTAACGAGGTGCGCATTCCTGTGAGTGAAGTGCAGGACGGCAAAATGCATCTGTTTACGATCAACGCTGGAGGGCAGTCGCTGCGCTTTATGATCATCAAGAAGCCGAACGGTTATGGGACAGCGCTGGATGCTTGTCGTATTTGCGGGGCGGAGGGTTATCGCCAGGATGGGCAAAATGTCGTTTGCCGGCACTGCGGATCGGCGATTTATGTGCCTTCGGTCGGCGAGGCGGGCGGCTGCAATCCGATTGGCGTGCCGTCGCATGTGGACGGCGCTGATCTGGTGATGGATGTTTCTTCGCTTGTGCAAGCGACTAAGGAGATTCCGCAGTAAGGGCATTGATATTTGCCTGGGCGCGCGATCTTAGAGATTTCATACGCGGGCACGATGAATCGTGCCCCTACAGATTTTATGTTTTTGCGACTTGTTGCCGATTCGTTTACGCGACGTCCGCGCCGCAAGGTGCTGACGGCGGCGGCGTTGTCACTGGGGATGGCCGTGGTGACGGCGGCGCTGAGCGTTTCGCTGGATGTGGGCGATCGGTTGGCCAGCGAGTTTCGCAGTCTTGGCGCGAATTTGGTGGTTACGCCGCAGGCGGATTCGTTGCCGCTGGAGATTGGCGGTGTGGACTATCGTCCCGTTAACGCTGGCGCGTATTTGCCGGAAGCGGACCTACCGAAAATAAAAACAATCTACTGGCACAACAACATAATTGCGTTCGCCCCGGAGCTTCGGTTTCCCATTCATATTGCGAACACGAAAGACGGTCCTTGGGGGCTTGCTCGTCGTCCGGAGGAGGAGGCTTCACTGGTCGGGACTTGGATCGCTCATCGAATTGTTCTGCCGGATGGTGGTACGTTTTTGACCGGTATTGATCGAACGAATTCTTGGTGGGCAGTAGATGGGCGGTGGTTTGTCGAGGGGCAAAAGGAATGCGTTGTTGGCGTGAAGGCGGCAAAGCGCCTTGGGCTTAAAACGGGAGACAAAGTTAGCCCCTACGTTGAAGATCCGTCGAAGATGGTGCAGCGGGTTCCAGTCTTGACCGTGACAGGAATTCTCAACACCGGAGAATCTGAGGATGAAGCGATTGTCACATCCTTGGAGGAAGCACAAGAAATCTCGAGGTTGCCGGGCGTTTATCGCAAACTTTATGTGAGTGCGCTGACGAAGCCTGAAGATGATTTTGCGCGACGCGATCCCAAGACGATGAAAGCTGACGAATTCGAGCGGTGGTCGTGCAGTCCGTATGTTTCTTCGATTGCGTATTCGATTAAGCAGGTGCTGCCCGGGACGGATGTGCGGGTGATACGACGCGTGGCTGAGGGCGAGGGCACTATTCTCACGCGGGTTCGCGCGCTGCTATGGATGGTGACGCTTGCCGCGTTGCTGGCGGCGGCGCTGGCTGTCGGGGCTTCTTCGGCGGCTTCGGTGATCGAACGGCGCACGGAAATTGGATTGATGAAGGCTTTAGGAGCAGGTTCGGGCACGGTTGGTTTCTTGTTGGCCGCGGAACAGCTTTTGCTTGCGTTTGTTGGCGGAGGCGTTGGCTATTCGCTTGGAATTATTCTGGCGCGGCTCGTTGGACTAAAAATCTTCGGCGTTGCTCCTGAGCCGTCGCTGCTGGTTTTGGTTGCGGTTCTTGCGCTGGCCGCTGGAGTCACCTTGTTGGGCAGCGCTCTTCCTTTGCGACGCGCTTCGCGGTACCAGCCGGCGCCCATTCTGCGAGGCGAATGATGAGCGCGCCTGGCACCGGCAATCGAGCCATGTTCTGGCGCATCGTTCGCCGTCTGCTCGGCGCGAATCGCGGCCGCCTGCTCGTGATTTTGCTCGCGCTCGGCGCGGGCGCGGCCGTCACCGCCGCGCTCCTAAATCTCCAGGTGGATGCCAAAAGCCGCATCACCACCGAGTTCCGCGTATTTGGCGCCAACGTCATCATTAGTGCCCGAACCAATTCCGGGTCCCAGAATTCGCCGTCAACGCCAATGGTCGACGATGAAATCGCCGCCTCGAATGACGGCGCGGAAATCACTCACGTCGCTTTGCTCTATTTGAATATCGTAGCGAGTCGTGAAGCGGATACCTCGAATCCTGTTCGCGTGGTGCTGGTGGGCACGGAAGGCAAAAATGTTCAGCGCGTTTTGCCGTCTCGAATCGTCGAAGCGGCTCCATTCCCGGCTCCCCGCGCGGACCAGGCTCAACCTCCGACATCCTCATTGTCGCGTAGCGCAGCCGGGCTACGGAATTGCCGAGTAGGTGAAAAGTCGGCGGCCGTTTTGCGACTGCATGCAGGTGATCGCATCGAGCTCACCAATCGCTCGAATCGTCTGCCTTGTTTTGTGTCCACCGTCGAGGAATTTGGTGGGCCTGAGGACAGTCAGATTCTCACCGATCTATTCACTGTCCAACAGCTCACTTGGGTCGCTGGCGAAACGACCTCAAATAATGTGTCGCTCATCCTGCTGAATGTTCCGGGCTCTCCACAGAGCGTCGAACATTGCGTTTCTAGATTGCAGTTGCAGTTTCCCCATCTTGATGTTCATCCCATCCGGCAATTTACCGAAGGCGAGGCAAAAATTTACGACCGCATCAGTGGTCTACTTACCGCCACCGTGGTGATTGTGCTCCTGCTTACCGGCCTTTGCGTCATGGCGGCGATGACCAACGTGGCGATGGAGCGGAAGAACGACGTGGGATTGATGAAAGCCATTGGTGGAGCGACGCGGCGCGTTTTGCGGCTTTTTATGATGGAGGCGGCGCTGCTTGGTTTTGCAGGAGGCATGGTTGGTGCGGCAGTCGGGATTTTTCTTTCGATTTGGCTGGGCAAACAGGTGTTTGGCGTGGCAGCGCAGCCGCGGCTGATTGTGTATCCTGTATCCGTGGCACTCACTACCATTGTCGCGATTCTCAGCGCTTATCCGCTTCGGCGGCTTGCGAGCGTGCGGCCCGCTTCCGTTTTTCGAGGTGAAGCGTGAGCGCGCCTGTTCAGATTCTGCCGGAAGCAAAAGCACCGGCTGCCGCGCCGCAAGTCGCCATTGAAAAGCTTGTCAAGAAGTACGGAGTGCTGCGGGCTATTGATGATCTTAGTTTTAACGTCGGGGCGGCCGAATGGGTGGCCCTGATGGGGCCGTCTGGTTCTGGCAAGACCACGCTTATCAATATTCTTGGCGGGCTCGACAAGCTGAACTCGGGCCGAGTTGTTGTCGATGGTGTCGACCTCTCGAAGCTCAGCGAAAACGAGATGGTCCGCTACCGCGCCGAAAAAGTCGGCTTCGTTTTTCAGCAATTTCATCTCGTGCCGTACTTGAACGCGGTCGAGAACGTCATGCTCGCGCAATATTTTCACAGTGTGACGGACGAGAAGCAGGCCGAAGAGGCTTTGCGCCGCGTCGGCATGGGCGAGCGCATGACTCACCTGCCGGCGCAACTTTCAGGCGGTGAGCAGCAACGCGTAGCCATCGCTCGGGCGCTGATCAACCAGCCAAAGATCATCCTGGCCGACGAGCCCACCGGCAACCTCGACGAAGCCAACGAAGAAATCGTTCTGAAAATTTTTCGCGAGTTGCATCACGCGGGCCACACGATCTTGATGGTCACGCACGACCCGGACATCGCGCGGCAAGCCGACCGCCGCATCGAACTCGCTCACGGCCGCCTGCACTTTGATACGGCGCAGCACGGGCCCGGCCATCCACTGGCTTGTCCGCTCGCGGACACGGCCGATTGCTGCACTCCGGCTTCACCCGACGACGAGATTCGCTTCGATCACCTTCTTGAGCAAATATGGATTTGCTGCGAAGAGGGCAAGTCGGCGAACATCAAGACGCTACTGCAAACATCCGGACCCGCTGGCGAACTTCCCGTTCTTCCTGAGGGGTCGGCGGCAAGAACGTTGAGCCGGATGAGCGAGCGGCACCTGGTCGAAATGCAAAATGGCGAAGCGCAACTTACACCGGTGGGAAGCCAGCGCGCGCGTGGCGTCGTGCGCAGGCATCGGCTTGCTGAACGCCTTTTCAAAGACACTTTTGCCGTCGACGACACCGAGGCCCACACGCAAGCCTGCAGGTTCGAGCACATCATCAGCCCCGAGCTCGATCAGCGCATCTGCACGTTCCTCGGCCATCCGAAGACTTGCCCGCACGGCAATCCCATTCCCCCAGGCGATTGCTGCAATGGAAAACCGAAAAGCTGAGTTCGTCCTTACGCATGCCTATTCCACTCGATCCGCGAAGGAAGCCGTCCACCGTGAAGGTGCACGTCAAAACTGGCGCGGGAGTCGACATCACCTGGGCCGATGGCCACGCCAGCCACTACGATTTCGCTTACCTGCGTGAAGAGTGTCCCTGCGCCACCTGTAACGATGAGCGCGGCAAAAAAGAAGCTTTCGCCGCCGCGGCGCCTGCCGCCAACGCATTTTCGCCCCTTCCTATGTTTAAGCCCAAGGCCAGCGCGCAAGCCGCCACCGTCGTCGGCAACTACGCCCTGCAAATCAGCTTTACGGATGGCCATGCCACCGGCATCTATAGCTACGAACATCTCCGCGCCATTTGCCCCTGCGCCGAATGCGCAAAGGCGCTGCGCACTTCTGCCTCCTAAATCGTTTCAGCATTAACAAAAAGCAGCGTTCGGCTAGACTTCGCGCCGGAAAAGTGCGAGCATTTTAGTCCGCTGATCGAGATCACCCGTACATGAGCAGCTCATCCAAAATCCCTGCTGCCGCAGGCAGCCGAGGGAACGGCGTTCCGCGCGTCATTGTTGCGACTACCGCTCTACTCACATTTATTTCCTTCTGGCGAGCGGCTGCTATTGTTTTGAACGATCTGGCCTCTTCGGCTTATTACGCCGGCGGTGAAGCGGAAGGCTACATCGGCAAAACCGCGCCGTGGTTCATTTTGGCCATCATGTTGTTTTCGTATGCGGTGCGCGCGGTGTACGTCGAAAGCTGCAGCATGTTCGTGCGCGGCGGCGTGTACCGCGCGGTGAAGCAGTCGCTCGGCGGAACTCTTGCAAAATTCAGTGTTTCCGCGCTGATGTTTGATTACATCCTGACGGGTCCGATAAGCGGTGTCGCAGCCGGACAATATCTGGCCGGACTGATCAGCGAACTGCTGCAGTATTCGCACTTGGGCAATGCGCTCACGCCGAATGAGGTGAGCTTCATCGCGGCGGGTTTTGCGATTCTTGTCACGGTTTATTTCTGGTGGGAAAACACCAAGGGCATCCCGGAATCCAGCGACAAAGCCCTGATCATCATGAAGCTGGTAACGGTGATGGTGGTTCTCCTCATCGGATGGTGTATTTACACTGCGATTTTGAGGCATTCGCCGCTGCCACCCTGGCCCCACCCTCGCAATTTGCGTTTGAACGCCAGCGCGCTGGGTTGGCTTGCGGGTAGTCCGCTGCCGCACATGTTCGGAATCATCGCGATCTTTATCGCGTTGGGACACTCAGTGCTGGCGATGAGCGGAGAGGAATCTCTCGCGCAGGTTTACCGCGAAATTGAAAGCCCCAAACTGCCGAACCTGAAAAAGGCAGGCATGGTGATTTTCATCTACAGCCTGGTTTTCACGTCGCTGGTTTCTTTCTTTGCGGTGATGATCATTCCCGATAGCGTCCGCCAGAGCTACCTGGAAAATCTTATCGGCGGCCTCGCGATGAGCCTGCACGGCCCGCTCATCGCGCGACTCATTTTTCACGCGTTCGTGGTTGTTGTGGGCACGCTGATCCTGGCGGGAGCGGTCAATACGGCGATTGTCGGTTCGAATGGCGTGCTAAACCGCGTCTCTGAAGATGGCGTACTCAGCGCATGGTTCCGGCAGCCGCACCCGCGGTTCGGCACAAGCTACCGCATCATTAATATCGTCGTCCTGCTGCAAATCATTACGATTTTCATCAGCCGCGGCGATGTTACTTTCCTTGCGAACCTCTACGCTTTCGGCGTCATCTGGAGTTTCACGATGAACGGCCTGGCCGTTCTCGTACTTCGCTACACCCGGCCCGGAGTGCGCGAGTTCCAAGTGCCCTTCAATTTTTATATTCGTGGCGTGCAAATTCCCGTCGGGCTCAGTTTGATCACGCTGACGCTATTCATCATCGCCGTCGTCAATCTCTTTACCAAGCCTGTAGCCACGATGGCGGGCGGTACATTTTCTATTTTGCTCTTTATCGTTTTCACTATTTCCGAGCGCCGTGCACACCGAGGTGGCGCGGCTCACATGGAAATGGATCAGTTCAATCTTGAGCGGGAATCCGAGCTGACGCCCGAGGCCGTTGGCGCCCGTGCAGGCAACATTCTGGTGCCGGTTAGCAATCACTTCAATCTCTATCACCTAGGCAACGTGCTCGATCGCATCAAGCCCGGCCGCCGCGATGTGGTCGTCTTACACGTACGCTTGCTGCAGCGATCGGCTTCCGGCGAAAACGAATTGGACGCCGATCAGCTTTTCGGGAGCATCGAGCAGCATCTGTTTTCGCAAGCTCTTTCCATGGCGGAAAAGCGCGGGAAATCCATTCGGCTTGCGGTGGTTGCGTCTAACGACCTCTGGGAAGGTATCCTGCGGGCGGGCGCTTCGCTGCAGTCCAGCACGATTGTGATTGGCCGCTCGGCGAAGGACAACACCGAAGAGCAGGCCCGGCAGATTGGCGATGCGTGGGAAAAACTCGGCGACATCAAACCGCAATTCAACCTTGAAATTCATTTACCCAACGGCGACAAAATCTACAAGGTGCTTGGGCCGCATGCTCCGAACCTGACAGCCAACGAAGTCAACCTTTTGCACAGTTTGTGGCTGCGCTTTAGCGACGTCCTGGCGCCTCAAGAGCTGCATCATCACGATGTCGTGCACTTCGCTCTCGAGGAAGTAAAAAAAGAGATTGAAGAAGGCGAGGAAGACGCAGTCGTCAAGCGGCTGCGCGATCACCTCGAAGGAAACCAATCGAAGAAACCACCGTCCTCTTGAAGAGAGTAGTGACCCACACCCAATTTTATTTAAAGCGGGCGTTTTCTTAAGCGAGCTGCGTCGTGCAGTGGCCGCAACGCTTGGCCTGGATCGGAATGCTCATAGCGCACTGCGGGCAATCTTTCGTCGTGGGCGCTGCCGGAGCGGGCGGCTTGGTGGTCCAGCGATTCACCATGCGGACGAGAAGAAACACGGCGAAGGCGACGATCAGGAAGTTGATGATGGTGTTCAAAAACGAACCGTAGCTGAGTGCTACTCCCGCCTTCTTCGCGGCCTCAATCGTGTCGTAGTGCTGCCCGTTCAGGCTGATGAACTGATTAGAGAAATCGACGTGTCCCAACAAACGCCCTAACGGCGGCATCATGACGTCTTCGACGAAGGATGCCACAATCTTTCCGAAGGCCGCCCCGATGATGATGCCGACGGCCATGTCCAGCACGTTTCCGCGCATGGCAAATTCTTTAAATTCCTTTAGCATGTGCGTCTCCTTTTTTCTGTGGCGTGGGCCAAACGATCGCCTCTGCGCGGTTGCAGAAGCAGAGAGGGCCGTTCGTTCCGCCGATTATAGCTGAAGCAAAGAGAAAACCAGGTTGGGAAAGTGTTTGACGAAGATTAGCGTGGCCGGAAGACGAGTACCGCGCCGATGATTCCGCGCAAGCTCATCAATACTCCCGCAGTGGCCAGCAGCGGTCCGACCCACAAAAACGGGACTCGCGAAATCGCCAGCATTACCACGCCGAGGAGAATCAAAGAAAGCCCGCGAGTCCAATTCTCCCAGCGGGCCCACGATTTGTTGGGGCCAAAGAGGGCTCGCAGCCCCCAAAGAATCAGCGCACCGCTGAGAATGAGCCAGGATGGTTTTTGGCGCTCGACAAGTATTCGGCCTGTCAGCGCCAGCCATACGACAAGCACGCCCAGCAGCAGGAAAATCACTTCGATGGTTAGCCGCAGAACGCGCTGAGGTGTCAGCATCGTTATCCAGCGTGATTAGGGGATGCGCTCAATGCGCACTTTCTGCAGCACTACCGGGGTCTTTGGCCGGTCATTCGAATCGCGCGGCAAATTGGAAATTTTATTCGCCACGTCTTGGCCCTCGACGACTTCTCCAAAGATGGAGTGTTTGTTGTCGAGCCATGGCGTCGCGGCCACGGTGAGAAAGAATTGGCTACCGTTCGTGCCCGGCCCCGCGTTGGCCATGGAAAGCTTGCCGGCTTTCGAATGATTCAAGGAAGGATGGAATTCGTCTGCGAATTTGTACCCTGGTCCGCCGCGACCGGTTCCTTGCGGGCAACCGCCTTGAATCATGAACTGCGGAATCACGCGATGAAATACCAGTCCGTCGTAAAAATTCTTTTTTAGCTTTTTGCCAGTGCTTTCGTCGGTAAATTCCTTCGTACCTTCAGCCAGGCCGACGAAATTCGCTACAGTGTTCGGCGCTTCCTTCTCCAGCAGCTTCACCACAATGTTGCCCTGCGATGTCTCGAAAATCGCGTACATCCCTGATGGTCGGCTCATGCGTTCTCCTCGTGTACCAATTCATCCTACACGAGCGGCCGCAACCCGCGCCACTCGCGCGCCTCACCAGCCTTTTTGTTTTCGCAATTCGGTGATGTGCGCCGTGTGGTGTTTGCCGTGCCATTCATAGAGAAATAGAAGCCAGTCGACGTTGCGTTCGCCATTTTCCGGGTGCACCAGAACACGCGCAAAATGCTCCGGCTTCAAGGAACGCCACAGCCGGTCCCAGCGCGCGTGCACGGAATCGAGAAGAAGCTGCGAACTTTCAATGGGCGCCGCTTTCGAATCCGCCAGCTCGGCCCAGGCCGCTTCGTTGTATGGCTTGATTGTCGGTTTGTCCTCTGTGAGAGCCAGTTTCAGCCTGACAAGCGCATTCACATGGCTGTCCGGGACGTGGTGGATGACTTGGCGCACCGTCCATCCGCCCTCGCGATACGGCGTGTCCAACTGCGAATCATTCAGGCCCTTCACCGCGGCGCGCATTTTGGCGGGCGTTGAGGCGATCTCTTCGATGGCCTCTTGCCGTCTTGGGGGCGTTACTTGTGCGGGCATCGCGAATTTTCCTATGGGATAACGTGGATCCATCTGATTCTCTCCTCGGGCAACTTGGCTCTTATACTCGGCGATGCCTTTGACTATAGACGTGGCGTTCACCGAGGGTCAACGCGGCGACCCAAAAATGCCTCCTCCAATTTGGACGCTTGGCGCGCTGGTTCGCAACTGCGGGGATGCTACAATAGCGAGCCTTGAGTTCTAGTACACGAATGAATCGAACACGCTTCCTGCCGAATCTGATCGTACGGAGACAATAGGAATGCACAACGTCGTGATTATCGGCAGTGGCTGCGCCGGCCTCACCGCTGCGATTTACGCCGCGCGCGCCAATTTGAAGCCCTTGGTCATTGATGGCCACGAGCAGGGCGGGCAGCTCGCTCTCACCACTCATGTCGAGAATTATCCCGGGTTCCCCGACGGCATCATGGGGCCAGAGCTTATCGAAAATATGCGCAAACAGGCGCAGAGGTTCGGGGCTGAGTTCAAAGCAGGAGCGGTAAACGAAGTCGACCTCACAATGCGGCCGTTCAAGATCACGGCTGGCAAAGACAACTACGAAGCTAAGGCGCTTATCGTGGCCGCAGGCGCCACCGCGCGTTTGCTGGGCCTGCCCGGCGAAAAGGAACTCATCGGCCGCGGCCTTTCGACCTGTGCGACCTGCGACGGTTACTTTTTCCGCGAAAAGGCTATTGCTGTCGTTGGCGGTGGCGACTCCGCGATGGAAGAAGCCAACTTTCTGACGCGCTATTCAAGCAAGGTCTACTTGGTTCACCGCCGCAACGAATTTCGCGCCTCCAAAATCATGATTGACCGTGCTCGGGCCAATCCGAAAGTCGAATTCGTCACTCCTTTCGTCGTCGAAGAGATTCTCTCTCCGAAAGGGCACGTCGAAGGTGCTCGCCTTCGCCACTTGCAGACGAAAGAAGCTCGCGAAATCGCCGTTGACGGAATATTCGTCGCCATCGGCCACGATCCCAACTCGACCGTTTTCAAGGGCAAGCTGGAGATGGACAGCAACGGCTACCTCATCGCTAAACATGGCACCCTGACTGCTATACCTGGGGTATTCATTGCTGGAGACGTACAGGATCATCGCTACCGCCAGGCCGTCACTGCCGCGGGTTCCGGCTGCATGGCCGCCCTCGATGCGGAAAAGTTCCTGGAAGGGCACACGGACTAGTTCCCGCAGATTTACACGGGCATAATCATATTGCATGCTCCGCGCGACGCTTCTTAAACTCTCCGAGAGTTCCCGCTTCGCCAAATGGGTTACCTCCAACGGCACCACGCGCCGCATGGCGCGCAGGTTCGTCGCAGGCGAAACGCTCGACGAAGCCATTGAAGCGGCTCGCGCCTGCAACAATGCGGGGATGCTCGCCAGCCTGGATTATCTCGGCGAAAACTGCGCCACCACCTCCGACGCCCAACGTGCGCGCGATGCCTACCTGGAAGTTTTCGAGCGTATCCAGAAGGAAAATCTCCAGGCCAATGTGTCCTGCAAGTTGACTCAGCTCGGACTGGACCTCAATGCCGATTTCTGCCAGGGCTTGGTTGTGTCCATTGTTGAGTTAGCCGCGCGGTATGACAATTTTCTTCGCGTCGATATGGAAGGATCGGCCTACACACAACGTACCCTCGACGTCGTAAAAAACGTGCGCCTTCGCAATCCTGCCATTGGAACGGTCATTCAGGCTTACCTTTATCGAAGCGAGACAGACGTCCAGGCTTTACTTTCCTGCGGTTGCCGCATTCGGCTCTGCAAGGGCGCCTATAAGGAACTGCCGGATGTAGCCTATCCCCGCAAAAGCGACACGGATTTCAACTATATCCGCTTGATGAAGATTCTCTTGCCGAGCGGTTTCTACCACGGGATCGCCACACATGATCCGCGGATGATTGCAGAAACGATTCGCTGGGCCGCTGCCCAGCAAATTTCCAAGGATGATTTTGAGTTTCAGATGCTCTACGGCGTGCGAACTGATTTGCAACGCATGCTTGTGAAAGACGGCTTTCGTCTGCGCGTTTACATTCCCTATGGCAACGACTGGTTCCCATACTTCATGAGGCGGCTTGCCGAGCGTCCTGCCAACCTCGGCTTTCTCATCAGAAACTTTTTCCGATAGCCAAACTGCAGTCGCCTGACGTTTAATGCTTGACCCGGTAGCCGTCTGGGTCGCCAAGGATCTCCTCGTCGATGGTGAACGGAGAGGTTGCAAAACCACGGCCGCGAGGTTCACTTGAATTGCGAAAAGCGGCGTACAGCACGAATCTTGCAGTATCTCCACGATGAAACCCTCGTGCTGCCGTGATTTCCTCTCCAGTGTATAGTTCGCGTCCCGGCCACAGCCAAATAGTCTTCAGTCGAGTGCGTACCCATCCCAGAGAATAGGGATGACACACTTGTGCTTCGGATAAGTCCGTTGCCAAGTGCCACTGCCCACTCACGGAGTCAAATTGCTCGATCGAGTAAGCTATCATTGTGCCGCGAGCGCCCGAATCATCGAGGAAATCGCACACTTGCTCCCGCACGGGCATTTTGCCGTGATTCACTAAAATTGCTTCATACCATGTGGAAAGGCCAGGAATTCCGGTGTCGCTTTTTTTACTCCTATAGAAAGCTCCGAGTTTTGAGAGGTCACCACTCGCTCTCCAAAGTATTCCCAATGAGCAGAAAGACACAAAGACAACTGAAAGAGCGGCTAGCATCCAGGCCATTCGGCGATGTTTCATGGCGTTCACTTACGCGACAAAACCCACTTTCGCGTTAGACACCGGAGACAGTGGATTGTGCCTGCGAGGAAACAGCGTGGCATCCCACGGACGGACAGCTCGTTTGTTCAAGTCACCTAAAGTTTACGGCAAACCGTCACGCCATCGCGCAGTGGGATCAGCACGGGATACAGCTCTTTCGAGGCATACACCAGCCTGTTGAATTCTTGCACGCCGAGCGTCGCAGTATCGCCTGGAGCTGCAGTGCGCGCCGCGTTGCCCGACCACAGCGTATTGTCCGTGATGAACAAGCCACCCCGCTTGAGTTTTGGCAGCGCGACCCGCAATGCGTCGGGATATTGATGCTTGTCCACATCGTTGAAGATCAGGTCAAATTTTCCAGGAGTTTTCTGCAGCAATTCGAGCGCGTCTCCCACCTGAACGTTTATGCGCTTGGCCATTCCCGCACGCCGGAAATATTCTTGTGCACGCTTTGCGTTCGCTGGATCTCCGTCGGTGTAGAACACCTTTCCTTTTGGTCCGGCGGCCCGGGCCAACCAAATTGTCGAATAGCCGATAGCTGAGCCCATTTCGAAAATGCGTTTTGCACCGGAAACTTGTGCGAATAGCGCGAGCAAGCGCGCCACTGCTGGTCCAATGATCGGCACGCGGTGCTCCGCGGCATAGGCCTCCATCTCGCTGATGACGGCGTCTCGCTCCGGCAGCAGTTCGTAAAGGTACTGCTCAACGTCGTCCTGTATATACCCACTACGTAAGTTCTCGGGGCGAATCATAGGTGTTCACCGGGCTTGAGCGCATGAATCTCCAGCCCCGCAATGTCTCGGGATTCTTGTCGCAGGCCTTCCACCGTGCCAGTTAAAACTGGGAACGTTGCGTAGTGCATAGGAATCACGTGCTTCACATCAAGCAGCCGTATGGCATAAGCGGCTTCACGCGGGCCCATCGTAAAGAGATCGCCGATCGGGAGCATCGCCAAATCAGGCTTGTAGAGCTCACTAATGAGTTTCATATCTCCAAATAAGGCCGTATCTCCCGCGTGATAAATCGTGAAACCTCCAGGCATGCGAATGACAAGGCCAGCCGGCTCACCTGCGTAATGCCGCACGCCATTTTCGTCCCAGGAATTCGAATGAAATGCATGGGTCATCGTCACCTCAAACTCGCCGACTTTCTGCGAGCCGCCTTTGCCCATCGGGCAAATCTCTTTTTCAAATCCTTTGCTCGCAATCAGCAGGCACGTCTCGAAGATAGCCACAATTTTCGGCTTGTGTTGCTTTGCCAACTCCAGGAGATCGCCCGAGTGGTCCGTGTGCGCATGGGAGAGGAAAATTACGTCCAACCGCGGCACGGATTTCAGCGGCTCCGGGCACATCGGATTTGTCATCACCCACGGATCGATGATCGCCACTTGCCCCGACGGAGTAGTCAGCGAGAAAGTGCTGTGACCGAAATATGTGATTCGATTGCCCTTTGTGTCGAGCATCCCTTGCGCCCCCTGCATCTCTTTCGATTTTGAGAAGAATTGCTACTTTCCCGGCGACCCCGCGCCTCCGCCATCGGACAGCAGTGCACGAATTGCCTCTTCATATTGCTCCCGGCTCTTCTCGCCAATAAAGTGGGCCACTTGCCTCCCATCCTTCGAATAAAAGACGGATATAGGCATCGATCCAGTCCATCCAGGAAGCACGGATTGCCTGAACGCCGCCTCAGCCCCGGCGGTCTTGCGATAATTCGGGAAAATCGGTTTGTATCGCGCCAGAAACCGCCGCATCAGGATCAAATCGCCGTCGTCATCCATGCTTACACCGACGACCTGCAGCCCCTTCGGCGCATACTGCTTCGCCAGTTCGTTCAGCATCGGATATTCGTCGCGGCAGGGCTCGCACCAGGTTGCCCAGAAGTTCACCAAAAGCACTTTCCCGCGGTATTGCTCCACAATCTTTTGAAATCCTTGCGCATCGATCATCCCAGGATCGCTCGGAGCTTTGGTTTGCGGCGCCGCCAGTGTGGTCCCAGCGGCCAATAACAACAGTGCGGCAACTGCAGTTCGAATTCTCATCGGTATACCTTCTCCTACCATTCTATCTGCATGCACGGAAGTTGAGAATCCTCTCCTCGCACAGTACAATCATTCCAGTCGTTTGTTGGCCCCGGCAGGGGCGTGATATAAGAAAATTCCGCCGGGCGCTTCCATTCGCTGGAGCCGCTCTCGGCCCGCTGTCCGAACAAAGGAGATTTGAATGGCTTACGTAATTGCTGAGCCCTGCATCGGCACAAAAGACACCGCCTGCGTTGACGTCTGTCCCGTCGATTGCATCCACCCACGCAAGGATGAACCGGGGCACGAAAATGTTACGCAGCTCTATATCAATCCGGTGGAATGCATCGACTGTGGCGCCTGCGTCCCGGTTTGCCCAGTCACCGCGATTTTCGCTTTGGAAGACCTGCCTGAGAAGTGGAACAGCTACACGCCTGTCAATGCGGAGTTCTATACCGCGAAATAACGCTCTTCATCATTTTTTGGAAGGGGTTAAGCCTTCACGGCGGCACGCTTCGGCGTGCCGTTTTTCTTTCAGCTTTAGAGTCGCGCCGTTTCCGCACGCCGGGCTCCGCCGCTCAGCGTCCTCTTGCGTACTTCTTCGAAGGAGGTCGCAAACAATATCTTTTCCACCGCCCCTTGCACATCCTTCCAAATCTGTTTCAGCCCGCAGCTTTCTCCCTCCACGCACACGCCGCCCATCGCTTCATTGTGCACGCAGCTGGACTCGGCAAAAGCCCCGTCGACGACTCGCAACACTGCCCCCACGGAAATCTCTCCAGGCGACCGCGCCAGCGTATAACCTCCGCGCACGCCTCGCCGGCTCTCCAAAATGCCTCCGCGCTTCAATTCCAGCAGGATCTGTTCGAGATACTTCAAAGGGATATGATGCCTCTGAGCGATTTCGTGGATGGTCACGACATCGGGATACTGCAGGCTCAGGTGCAGCACCGCTTGTGTGGCGTATTCGCCTTTTGCTGTCACTCGCATCTTATACTCGTTACCTGGTTTAGCCTTTCACACGCGCGAAGGAGTGTCAATCTTCCTTCACCTGTGCCTTTGTGCCTACCTCCATGCGTCTAAGCAAAGTGCGCCTATTGTGCATTTTTATCATCCTTTGAATTTGAATTGTCGCGCCGCACGGTATGATGTTTGAGAGCAAAATTGTCCCCATGCCAGAACGCTTCCATCTCGTCTTGCTGATTCACGCACACCAGCCCGTCGGCAATTTCGGCCACGTGCTCGAAAAAGCCTACCAGGACTCCTATCTGCCATTCGTCGAGCTCTTGGAAAAACATCCGGGCGTCCACATGGGTTTGCACTATTCCGGCCCGCTGCTCACCTGGATCGAAGAGCATCGTCCCGAATATTTCGCGCGTCTTAAAGCTCTTGTCAGCGCTGGGCAAGTAGAGTTAATCGGCGGCGGCTTCTACGAACCCATCCTTGTCTCCATTCCGCCCGATGACCAGCGCGAACAGATCACCCGCCTGGCCGCCTATCTGGAAAAACATTTTGGCCGCCGTCCTACAGGAGCCTGGATCGCAGAGCGCGTTTGGGAGCCGCAACTTCCTTCCGCGTTATCCGCAGCCGCCGTTAACTACACACTGGTCGACGATATCCATTTTCTCTCCGCTGGCTTTGAGCCCGAGGAACTCTTTGGCGCGTACATCGCCGAGGACCGCGGGCAGAGCGTCTGGCTTTTCCCCGGCCAAAAGGCGCTCCGCTATTTCATCCCTTTCGGCAAAGTCGAGGACGTAATCACCTATCTGCGCAACGCTGCAGCCATGCATCCCGGCGGCATGGCGTCGATGGGCGATGACATGGAAAAATTCGGCGTTTGGCCCGGCACTAGCGCCCACTGCTACAAAGATGGCTGGCTCGAAGATTTCTTTACCGCTCTCGAGAAGAACTCATCTTGGCTTCGCGTTTCGACTCCCGGCGAATACCTTGCCGATCACTCGCCCTTAGGCCGCGCCGATCTTCCCACTGCCTCCTATACCGAAATGATGGAGTGGGTGCTGCCCACGCGCGTTCGTCAGCGGTTCAATGCGGTCCAGAAAGAGTTCAGCGCTCGCCCGGAGGTGCTCTCGTTCCTTCGCGGCGGATCCTGGCGCGGTTTCTTCCGCAAGTACCCCGAATCGAACCTGCTCCACAAGAAAATGCTGCGCGTCTCCGCGCGCATCGCTGCGGTTCCCATGCGCCACTCCAGTTCGAAAGCTTCCGATGAGTTGATCTTGGCGCGTGACTTGCTCTTACGTGCGCAATGCAATGACGCCTACTGGCACGGCGTCTTCGGTGGTCTGTATGCTCCGCATCTCCGCACCGAACTCTGGCGCAGTCTAATTCGCGCCGAAGCCATCGCCGACCGCCAAACCGCCGCCACACTCATACCTCACGTCGAATTGCTGGATTACGACGCTGACGGCGCACACGAGCACCTCTTTACGGCGTCCGAGTATCAAGCCTTACTCAAACCCGCAGACGGTGGAACCATCGCCGCGTTTGATTTCCGCCCCACCAACACGACTCTCATCAATTCGATGCAGCGCAGGCCGGAGGCATACCACGCACGCCTGCGCGAAGTCGCGAAAACCGCCGTGCCGGGCGCTGTCTCCTCCATTCACGAACAAACTCTCGTCAAGGAGACCGGCCTCGAGCGTTTTCTCCGCTACGATCGCTGGCCGCGTCACGCATTTCGCACGTTGCTTTTTGATCCGGAGCGCACGCAGGCCCAATACGAGACTCTGGAATTGCAGGAAGATCCTGGATTTGCTGGCGGCGCCTTTCACGTTAATTCATCGTCCGCCAACGATGCTCAGCTCATTCGCGAAGATGAACTGAAGCTTTCTGCGAAAGGTGCTTCCCCCGCGCCAAGGCTTTCTCTCGCGAAGCGTTTTTCCTTCGGTCCCGCCCCGAATGGTTGCGAAGTCGGCTGCGAGATTGGGTTGAAATTGAAGAACTCTCTGGCAAAGCCCATCGCCGTCGGGATCGAATCGGTTATCAATCTACTTGCTCCCGACGCGTCGGATCGTTTTTTTGAAACGCCGAACGGTCCCCAAAATCTTCGCTTCAGTGGCGTTTTGCCGGGCCCGTTACTTCGCATGGAGGACGGATGGCAGCGAGTTCGCATCACTCTGCATGCGCCCGGCGCAAAAGAATTCTGGCTCGCTCCGATTGAAACGGTGTCTGAATCCGAGGAAGGCTTCGAACGCGTCTACCAAGGTTCGCAGATCCTCGCCATCTGGCATCCGCCCCTGGTGGCCCAGGAGCCGTGGTTTGCGCGTCTAGTCTGGCGCGTTGAATCTTTTTAATTTCCGTTCAACAAAGAGAGAGCCGTTTTGCGTGCTTTATGCCTGCATCACTCGGCGATCAACAAATTCTGCGAGAAGGGCCACTCTTCATCCACCCACTGGCCTTCGCACCGAAAACCCGTCCGCGCCGCCATCTCGGCCGCTTCGCCGATTCTGTATTTGTGAGAGCTCTCTGTCCAAATTGTTTCATCTTCATCCAGCGACATGCGAAGTCCCGCCGCTGGTATCTCCACGCGCTGCCGGCATGTCGACCGCAAGTGCATCTCCATCCGCCGTTCTATGGCGTTCCACCGCGCCTCGTGCCGGAAATTCGCCAGATCGAAATCTCCTCGCAGCTCGCGGTTAATCCTTGCCAGCAAGTTCATGTTGAATGCCGCCGTTACTCCGGCTGGATCGTCATACGCCAGCATTTGAACCTCGACGCTCTTTTCCAAGTCCGTGCCCAAGAGCAATGCGTCGCCCGCTCGCAAAATGTGGCGCACGCTCAGTAAGAAGTCCTCGCCTGCATCGCGATCGAAATTCCCGATCGTGCTTCCGAGAAACAGCACCAACAAATGATCGCCATCAGCGCGCCCACGGGCCACTGCACGCAGACCTTCCAGATACGGCTGTTCATGGCCGACGATGCTTACCAGATCAATCTGCCCCAGTTCTTTTTCGCATGCCGCCAGAGCGGAGGGTGAAATCTCAATCGGGAAGTAGTACGTTTTCTGCCGCCGCGAGAGCGCTTCTAGTATCCAACGAGTCTTTTTTCCGCTCCCACTGCCTAGTTCAGCCACATGCACTGGCGAGGGCAACAGGTTCACGATCTCTCTCGCGTGTTGCTCCAGCAGTCGTGCATCCGCGCGTGTCAGACCGTATTCTGGCAGGACGCAAATGGTCTCGAACAGTGCCGAGCCCACTTCGTCATATAAGTATTTTGATGGCAGCTCGCGCTGTCCGCTTTTCGTCAGGCCTTCGCGCACATCCGCAGCGAACTCGGACACATGTCTCAACAACGGAAGGGTTTGCGTCGTCTGCATGTCAGCTCCCAAGGGCCCAGGATTGTCGGTGCTAGTCTTCCACGCAACGGAATGTCGCGTAGACGTACGGATAATGCGGCTGAAACCAGTTCCGGAAGGATCGTCGTAACATGCAAGCGGCTGTTCGCGGCGACCCTCCCTTCATCACGTAGTGTTTGCCATCGAAGAAATTCGCGGAATAGCCGGGGTAAAAGGGCATGGCCACAAATCCAGGGAACGGCGCGAATTTCGTTCGCGTCCACTCCCAGCCGTTGCCCACCAAATCGTGAACACCAAACTCGCTCGCTCCGTCCGGATGCGAGCCTGCTGGCGCGGGATCCCACTGCTTAAAATTGAAATTCCCATGGCGCGCGCTGGGTGCGTCCTCTCCCCACGGGTAAGCCCGTTCACTCCGGCCCTCGCGCGTTCCATAAGCCGCACGGTGAAATTGTTCTTCACTCGGTAGTGCGCGCCCAAGCCACTTCGCATATGCCATAGCCTCTGCGTGGCTCACGTAAACGGGCCAGTCCAGCGGCAAGCGGACCTCGCCGAACATCGCGCGGTACATCCAAAGATTTCCATCCTGCTTCCAAAACGCAGGATGCTGAACGCCTTCCTTTTCCTTCCAGGCCCAGGCCTCTTCATTCCACAGCGCAGGGTTCTCGTACCCGCCGGCTTGGATAAATCGCAGAAAATCCTGATTCGTAACGTTTCCGCTCTCAATCGCAAACTCGGCCACGTCCGTCGTAAGCGCTTCCAGTTCGTTGTCCCAGCCGAATTCATCACCGGTAATGTATTTCAATCCCAGCGTCGCTCGCCCCGCGGGTATCTCCACGAGCCTGGACTTCATTTGCTCAGCCCCAAAGCTCGGCCCTATGGATCCGCGGATCTTTCTATCGGTCCGCAGCCGGTGCAACATATACGCCAGCGTCTCCGCGTGCATCAATCTGTGCTCGATAGCCACTTCTAGCATGGCAATCAACTGGGGATGCCCCTCGGCCGGTCGCGCTAACGCGTGTTCGATGGCCAAGTCCAGTTCATTCCGCAATCGACGGTTGTAGTGTTCCACTTCTTCGCGCTTGGGCCAATCGCTCGGCCCATCACTCGGCAATCCGCCCCCTACGGGATCGATTCCGAACGCAAAAAGGTCATCAAACGTTCGTTGTACCGAGGACAACCCGAATGCGCGTTGCGCGAGAAGGTTCCAATCAAAAGCTTCGACGTGGCCAAGGTAAAAAATGATTCGGTGTCGTTCCGGAATGGGCCTGTCGTAAATGGCTTCATCTCGCACAATTCCAAACAGGTCATCAGTTTGCGCGCGCGCGTCTAGCAGGCGGGTGTGAAGGTTGTGCCTAATGCGGACAGATGTAGCGGTGGCTGCCATGGCTTCTTCCCCCCTTAGCTTGGATGCGGTTAGCGCAAGAAGGATGCGCCGAAATTCGGCGTCCGAGGGGCTGAGTGGGGTACGATGTTCCCCCTGTGGCGTGAGGCTGTCAACCGAAATGAATGCGAAACCCGAAGCGCCGTCGGACGTAGCCATCGAATTCCGCAGCGTGGACTACTGCATAAACGATATTCCTGGCCGTGCCATCGTCTCAAATGTGTCACTAACCGTTCTGCGCGGCGAAACCCTGGTCCTCCTCGGCCGCAGCGGCAGTGGCAAAACCACTCTCCTAAAGCTCATTAATCGCATGCTCGTCCCTTCGCAAGGACGAGTTTTTGTTGAAGGCCGCGCTACTACTGACACCGATCCCATTCATCTCCGCCGCGGCATCGGGTACGTCATTCAGGAGGCCGGTCTCTTCCCGCATTTCACAATCGCGGAAAATGTCGGCCTCGTTCCTTCGCTCGAAAAATGGGAGCCCACGAGGATCGCTGCACGCGTAGAAGAACTACTTCAACTAGTTGGTCTTAGTCCCGCCGAATTCTCCGCTCGGCATCCGCGCGAACTATCTGGCGGCCAGCGCCAGCGCGTGGGAGTCGCACGCGCCCTCGCAGCCGATCCGCCCATCCTGCTCATGGATGAGCCATTCGGCGCTCTCGACCCCGTCACCCGAGCTGAGCTTCAGCGTGAATTCAGTACCCTGGCTCGCCGCCTCAATAAGACTATCGTCTTCGTCACTCATGACATTCGTGAAGCCCTTCTTCTCGGCCAACGTATCGCACTTCTTCAAGCGGGCCGCATGGTCGCTCTCGGGTCTCCGCAAGATTTTCTCCGCCTCGACCATCCTGAAGCCCACGCCTTCTGCGCCTGCCTCGAGCCATCCGAGAGAGCACACAAATGAATCCCTGGACCTTTTTTCTAACTCATCGCTCCGAAATCTTCAGCGCCACTCTGGATCACGTCACGCTTGTCCTCATTGCCATGGCTTTCGCTATCGCCATCGCTGTACCGCTCGGCATGTTCATCGTGCAACACCGACATCTCCGCTCTATCGCGTTGGGCATTGCGAGCGTTTTTCAAACCATTCCGAGCCTCGCACTCTTTGGCTTTTTAATACCAATCCCCTTTATCGGAGGCATCGGCCGTCGCACCGCCATTGTCGCCCTCATCCTCTATGCGCTTCTTCCCATCCTCCGCAACACCTACGTGGGCCTTAGTGGCGTCGACCCCACGATCCTAGAAGCCGCCGAAGCCATGGGCATGACGAATACACAAATTCTCCTGCGCGTCCGTTTTCCGCTAGCTCTGGGCGTGATCCTTGCTGGCATACGAACCGCCACTGTCATCACCATCGGTGTAGCCACGATTGCCGCCGCCATTGGCGCCGGCGGTCTCGGCACGTTCATCTTCCGCGGCGTCGCAATGGTCAGCGACTCCGTCATCCTGGCCGGCGCCATTCCCGCCGCCCTCCTGGCCATCTTCGCCGACCTCCTCCTCGGCCAAATCGAACGCCGCCTCAAAGTCGTCTGATCGCTCGTTCGCTCTCTTTTTCCTCTCCTCTGTGCTCTCTGCGACCTCTGTGTTAAATTCCACATTCCAATGGAACTCACCACATAACATGCGCAGCCGCTCACTCCGAATCCTTTACCTCTTCTATTTCCTTTGCCTCTTCAACTTCCTTTTCCTCACCTCTGCCTGCCGCAAGCCCGCCCAACCCCACTTAACTATCGGCTCAAAATTTTTCACCGAGCAAGTCATCCTTGCCGAACTCCTCGCTCAACACATCGAAGCCCGCACCAATATCCATGTCGAACGCAAAACCAATCTCGGCGGGACCCTCCTCGTCCACAAAGCACTCCTCGCCGGTGATCTCGATCTTTACGTTGAATATACCGGCACCGCCCTCACCGCCGTTCTGAATGAATCCCCCGGAACAGACAACTCCACCGCCATCTACAATCGCGTGAAGCAACAATATGCCCAGCGTTTCAATCTCGAACTCACCGAGCCGCTCGGCTTCGAAAACACCTTCGCCATGGTTATTCGCGGCAACGACGCGCAAACTCTCCGTATCCGCACCATGTCCGATCTCGCCCCCATCGCTCCCAAGTGGCACGCCGGTGTCGGCTATGAATTCCTCGAACGCCCCGACGGCTTTCGCGGCTGGAGCGGCCGCTACAATCTCCACTTCGCAGCTCCGCCCAACGTCATGGATCTCGGTCTCCTCTATCGCGCTCTACTCGATCATCAAGTCGATATCGTCGCTGGCAATTCCACCGACGGTTTAATCGACTCGCTTCATCTCGTCGCTCTCGAAGACGATCTCCACTATTTTCCGCCCTACGACGCTGTTCCCATCGTTCGCCATGACGCGCTAGAAAAATTTCCTCAACTCCGTGCCGCACTAGCCGATCTTTCCGGCAAGATCTCTGCCGCCGAGATGCGCCACCTCAATGCTGAAGTGGACGCCGACCAGCGTGATGTCGCCGCCGTCGTCCGTGCGTTCCGCGCCTCAAAAAATTTGTAAACCGTAACCTTTTGCCCGCCACTAAGCGTCTAAAGATTAGTTTTGCATTACCTCGGTTCAAGGGTCCAAAGGTTCAAGTTTCACAAAAGCAACTTTCGTGGCGCTTTCGGGTTTTACTTTTTGTAAGCACTATCGGCCCGCTCGGCACGAGGTTGCATAACTCCCGGTTCAACTAGGTAGGAAATACAAATCCACCTCGGAGGTTAAAATGAAATCGCTTCTAGGAGTTCTTGCACTGTTCTTGATCTGTTCTATTCCCGTTCTGGCGCAAGAAAAGCACCCGACGGCTCCACCGCCCTCTCACCCGCCGGCCCATGGTCCTGCCCCTGCCAAGCCCGAGGCTCATCCCACTGAGGCTCCCAAATATGTCGACAAAGCCGGTCATCCTAATGCTCCTCACGTTCACTCCAACGGCCAGTGGATCGGCCACGACACTGGCAAAAACGATCCCCACTATCACGTCGATCATCCGTGGGCCCATGGCCACTTCACCGGCGGCTTCGGCCCCAAGCACGTCTGGCGCATCGAAGGTGGGAATCGCGAACGCTTCTGGTTCGGCGGCTTCGCCTTCAGCATCTTCCCCGTCGACTACGGCTTCTGCGATGACTGGAATTGGGGCACCGATCAAATCGTAGTCTACGAAGATCCCGACCACGTCGGCCTCTACTTGGCATACAACGTCCGCCTGGGCACCTACTGCCACGTCGAGTACCTCGGCCCCGTATAGACCGCTTCAAGCGTCGGCCTCTCGCCGCCGATTACAACTCAACTTCATAGAGGGGCGCGATTCATCGTGCCCCTTTCCTTTTGGTTCGCCAGACATATTTCGGGATTTTCATCACGCAGTACAAATTCCGCTTTCGATACGATTCGGACTGACAACCCATCCTCCCGCCCCAACAAACTTCAAGTTTGTATACAAGTGAACAGACTTGCGTCTTTGCAAAGCCTACGATGATCCTGCATTGAAAGGACTGTAGTGTTGGTCAGTTCACTCCCTTCAGCTTGAACACCCCGATCCCCGAAAAGAGCTGAGGACATCGAACAACACATCATTCGCATTGCTCGTACCGCTCGTAGCACGGCCACTCGTCGAACGGAACCGGTTCAGCGAGTTCTCCGGATTGGGTAGAGCAAGCGGTAATTCTTGGGCTCGGCGTGGAAGTGTCTCGCAGCGCAGACAGAAAGGTAAAAAGCTATGCCTCTCATTCAAGTTTTCATAGCCCTGATCGTAGTGGGTGTCCTCCTGTGGTTGGTGAACCGTTTCATCCCCATGGCAGGCAGTATCAAATCAATCTTGAACGCAGTCGTGGTCATTTGCGTCGTTCTCTGGCTCCTTAACGTATTTGGATTGTTCCATTCCCTCTCGAATATCCGCGTTGGATAGCCAGCCCGTAAGTTTAGCGGGGAAGGGAAGGATCGCGGCCCGGATGGCTATCAACGGTTTTAGATACTAGGCGCACCATCTCCTAAGAGTGACGAGCGCATAAGTTGTTGCAATGGAGGTATCACATGAAACCAATCGGAGTAATGAGTACAGCAGCCCTATTTCTACTTTTAGGAATCGCCGCACCGGCAAACGGACGCCAGGAAAAACCCGAAGAAAAGGCTCCGCCTCCTAAGCAGCAAGAGGCTAAGCCTGCTCCGAAACAGCAACAACAAGCCAAAGCACCCAAGCAGGAGCCGCAGGCTAAGCCTGAAAAGCAACAGCAGCAGGCTAAAGCACCCAAGCAGGAACCGGCCAAGCCGGAGAAACAGCAACAAGCCAAAGCCGCCCCCAAACAGGAACAACACGCTGCACCGGAAAAGCAGCAGCAAGCTAAAGAGCAGCAACAGCAAAAGACCAACTCCGCAAAGACACAGCCGGCACACTCACAGCCAGCACACTCACAGCTGGCGCACCAGCAGCAAGCCAGCTATTCACACGCTCCACAGCGCACTCAACAGGCCATGGCGACACAACGCGCACAGCCGGCGCTCCGCCTGAGCGTCAGAGGCAGCGGCCGAATCCCCGATGACCGCTTCCGCGCCAATTTCGGAAGCGGACACAACTTCCACATGGGCAACCCAGTTCTGGTCGGCGGATATTCTCGCTTCCAGTACGGCGGCTATTACATGTTCAACCCGTATTATCCTGGCGCTCGCTTCTCACTCAGCGTCGTGATCTAACGCACGGAAGTGTCTCTGAATCGAGTACCACCCGACCCGGCGCGGGAATCTGCATGGAAATAGAAACGCAGCCGGGGCGGGAGTTTAGAACCGCTGGGTGGATTCGCTTTCGAAGGGGAAAACAATGCTTGGAACTATCTTAATCATCATCTTAATTTTGGCGCTCTTCGGCGCACTTCCTACCTGGTCGCACAGCCGAGACTGGGGCTATCGGCCGACCGGAGGCCTGGGACTCATTCTCGTCATCGTCGTAATCCTGGTGCTCCTCGGACGCATCTAGACTTTGCCACTCCTGTCAGGCCGGAGGTAATTGATGGATGAATCCAGGCGACACGCAATCCAGTTTCTCGAGAAAGAAATCAAAACCTACCTGGCGCTGTCTTTGTTCTTGTCCAAAAGAGGGATTTAGACGGACCTGCTTTTAGGAACAAATAAGGTCATGATCAGTCCCTCTTTCTACAAAGACAGAATGAAGGAAGCCAAGAAACTTGTCCGTGAACTAAGAAGGCCGTGATTTGTACTTTTACTATCTATACGAGCTCCTCGTTTCCCTGGCCTTCTTTAGCATGGCTTTCGTCTTGCTCGCTCTGATTGTCTTGGCAGCGATTCTTCTTTGGTGGGCAAGCGAAAAAATAGCAAGCAAGACAGGGCCAGTGTCGCGAAGGCTAATCGCATTCTCACGCCGTCTCATCGCTACCTACCCAAGGTCTTGAGCCATCGAGGCCCCAATCATCCTTATAAGGTCTTGTCATCGCTTCGTGCCTGTCCGCACCGTAGCCCTCCGCGCGCGCCTGAACATCGTCTATCCATCCGTTGCTCTCCAGGTTTCGCCAACCCGCAAATAAACGAGGAAAGTGTGTCCTTGTGCACAGACTTTAGCTGCGCCGCGCACTACTCTTATTGCTCCAGAACCAAATCAATTCGTAAAATCTTGGGAGGAAATGTATATGAAGTTCGTAAAGACAATTTTCGCAGTGTTTGCACTCACACTGCTCGGCGCCACGCTAGCTCCTGGCGCTCGTGCCGATGAGTGGAACAAAAAAACCGTTTTGACATTTAGTCAGCCAGTAGAAATCCCCGGGCAGATTCTGCCCGCGGGAACCTACACGTTCGTCCTGCTCGATTCGCCGGCCGACCGCCACATCGTTCAAATCTTTAATGCGGATGGCTCGCATCTCATCGCCACTGTCCTGGCAATCAATGACTACCGCCTCAAACCAACGGGCGATACTGTCGTCAAGTTCGCCGAGCGCTCGGGCGATAACCCGGAAGCACTCAAGGCGTGGTTTTATCCCGGCGATAATTTCGGCCAGGAATTTGTATATCCTAAGCAGCGAGCCGTCGAACTGGCAGTGATCGTGAAGGAACCAGTTCCCGCCCTCGCGGCCGACACGGATATCAAAGTAGTCCCGATCGTTGCGGAGACTCCGGAACAGAAGGAAGTGCCCGTAGCCGAAGTGATTATGGTCACTCCTGCAGCCACGGAAGCCGTAGCCCCTGCTCCAGCCGTTCAGGAGACTACTCCTGCGCCTGTCGTAGAAACTCAGCAACTGCCACAGACCGCCAGCCAGCTTCCTCTTATCGTGCTGCTCGGCCTGGGATCACTCGGCGCAGCGCTTGTTCTCAAGCGCTTTTCGAACTAAGGCCCGTACATAAACGTAAGGAAACTCCAGTGTGCCGCGGGCTTGATTCATCATCTTCAACCCGCGGTGCAAGGAGATTTGCCAGTGATTCCGACTACTCGACAGCACAATCTCGCCTTGCTCTCTTGCTGCTTCCCACTTGCTGCTCTTCTGCTCTTGTGTAGCTTGCCGGTGACGGCCCGTTCGCAATCCCTGCAATCGCCTCCTCCCGACTCTGCGACCTCCGCCACAATTGCGGTGAATGCAGCGCTCGTTGCACTCCCTGTACGCGTTACGGACACGAAGGGCAATGTCGTCTCGGGATTGACTCTTCAGGACTTCAGCGTGTTCGAGGATGGCCGTCCGCAAAAGCTCACTCTTTTTCAACAAGAAGATGCTCCCGTGACTGTCGGGCTAGTCGTGGATCACAGCCGCAGCATGGGTCCGAAGCTCGCAGGAGTCATCGCAGCCGTTTCCGCCTTCGCTCATTCCAGCAATCCTCAAGACGAAATGTTCGTCGTCGATTTCAACGATGATGTCTGGCTCCAAATCCTTGGCGGAAAGCCGTTCACCCACAGTGCAGACGATCTCGAAAAAGAGATCTCCGCCGTCTCCGCTCGTGGGCGAACCGCCCTCTATGACGCTGTATCTGAGGGCCTCAACCATCTGCGTTTCGGCCATTGCGAGAAAAAAGCCTTAATTATCGTGAGCGATGGCGGCGACAATGCCAGCCATATCAAGTTTTCGCAGATCCTCGATCTTGCCCAACGCTCGCAAGTTCTGATTTATTCCATTATCTTGGAGGGCGACGGCCAGGAAGAAAATCCCGGCGCACTTCGCAAACTCAGTAAGAGCACCAGCGGGATCTCCTACTCTCCAAGCTCCAAGGAAACCATTGCAAGCATCTCGGCTCTTATCGCCCGCGACCTCCGCGATCAGTACACGCTCGGCTTCGCGCCGGAAAAAATGGCCAACGACGCTTCTTTCCGAAAAATCCTGGTAAAGGTGTCTGCTCCCGGTCGCGGCAACCTCCGTGTCCGTTATCGCCCTGGCTACTTTGCCGTGGACGCCAGCCATTCTTCCGCTCAATCCGGCAAGGGTGCGCCATGAAATTGGCTAGCCCCGCAGCTCGCCCCCGGCGAATAAGCGCTTACTTCTCCCGCGCGGGATCTTACTTCTTTCTAGCCGTCGGCCTGCTCGCCCTTGGCTACGCCGGATACGTCGTCGTGGACGCCCACGCCTTTCAGGCCTACGAACAATCAAAATTCGAAAATGTGAGCATCAAAGAACCGCCTGCTCCCCTCGTGGAAGGCGGCGTAATTGGTGAGATTCAGGTTCCTCGTCTTCAGCTGAAAGCCATTGTTGTTCAGGGCGACTCGCATACCATTTTGCGTCGCGCCGTCGGCCACATCCCCGAAACCGCCCTGCCTGGAGCCCCAGGCAACGTTGTCCTCGCCGGCCACCGCGACACTTTTTTCCGCCCGCTCCGCAATATTCGAGTAGGCGATGCCATTACTCTCAAAACATCCGATGGTGCATTTCAGTATTTTGTGGAATCCACGGAAGTTGTTCCGGCCAGCGCTGTTGAAGTCCTAAACGCAACAGTCGGCCGCACCCTGACACTCATCACGTGCTACCCGTTTGATTACATTGGCCCAGCCCCGAACCGTTACGTCGTCCGTGCTCGCGAAATTGTATCTTCATCCATACAACCGCTCTCACCACGCTAAACGACTTCCTAATATTTGCGGCCAAATAACCAGATCCCCACGGCCCTGCTATCTTTCCCTCCAATCAGTCAAAATCCCAACATGGAACGAAATACAGATGTGTGCACAACTGGACAGACGCCCTTTCTCAACACGTCTAATATTCTTTATGGCAGGGCAGCTCGAACGCTGTTTCGCGGATTCCTCCACTCGCTTCCGCCTAATGGTTTCGGCTGATTACTGTCTCTTAGGAAAAGGCAAAACGGGATCAGCAGGTTCTGGACGTTTCGGCAGTCAGATTATTTTTTGCGTATTGCGGCTAGCAACTTCCTTCTCTCTCGTTGGGTTCTTCGACATTTTTTGGGCTTGGGCCGTCCTGACACCTTTTTTCAGGGTAATTCAGGACCCAAGGATAGCTTTCTGAGCAGTGGTCGAAAATATGAAACCAATCTCTCTCGCTGGAATCGTGTTGGTAGTGTTGGGTGCGCTGGCCCTCGCCTATCAGGGCTTCGATTACACCCGTCGCGATCATGTTTTGGATGTGGGCCCAATGCATGTCACCGCAGAGACCCAAAAAAGAGTTCCCATCTCGCCAATTCTTGGCGGGCTCGCGCTCGTCGGCGGAATTGCTTTGCTGGTCGTTGGGAGCAAGAAAAGTTCTTAGTTCGAATCTGCAAGAGTGCCCGCCTGAGAGTCGGGTAACGCATAACCCTCTCGCAAACGGAATTGTGTTGAAGGTTCTTCAACCACGGATTTTGTAGAAGTAAAAATGAAAAGAGATGTTTTGACCATCGGAGGTCAGTCATGAAGAAATTATTGGTTACAGCAGCATGTCTTACATTCGTAGCGAGCGCAGTCTATGCCCACAGTTTGAACAAGGAACAACGGCGCCTCGAAGAGTGCGGCACTGTTATGTCCGAAGTTCTCCACGTGCCAGACGACATTCCCCAGGATCTTTTGAACAAGGCCGAATGCGTCATCGTGATTCCGTCCGTCAAGAAATTGGCGTTCGGAGTCGGTGCTGAGTACGGACGCGGCGCCATGGTTTGCCGCACTGGAGAGCATTTCCGCGGAGCTTGGGGAGCCCCGGCGATGTACGCTCTCGAAGGTGGCAGTGTCGGCTTCCAGATCGGCGGAGAAGGCACGGACTTGATCCTGCTGGTCATGAATGCCCGAGGCATGGACTCCATCCTCAGCAGCAAGGTTAAGCTGGGTGGTGATGCTTCCGTTGCAGCAGGTCCAAAGGGACGTACCGCTTCCGCGGATACGGACGCTTGGATGCGCGCTGAGATCCTCAGCTATTCACGCGCACAGGGACTTTTCGCTGGAGTTTCCCTCGAAGGTTCTACGATTCGCCCTGATGATGACGCCAGTGGCGACGTTTATGGCCGCCCGATGAAGGCAAGTGAAATCGTCCGTGGCGAACATGTCGGCGTGCCGGAAACAGGCCGTCATCTCGTCAGTGTTTTGGAGAAGCATTCTCCAGTCAACGATTCCAAACGCGGTTCTAACTAATAGTTGGAAGTGACCAATTCGCCGGGATTTTTCCAATCCCGGCGAGTTTTTTATTTTCTAGATTGTGTTGTTTAGAGTTGTATTTCGGCGAGTATCCCAGCGGACCGTTCCACTGAACTTTCCGCGGAGGCCATCTGTAAAGCCCGCAGTGCTGCAGGAGTGACCATAATCACTTCGGTTACGGGCACTTCCTTCTGTTGCCGCGACCATTCCTCGCAATTATCCTGCCCCTCTGACCCATCGACACGAATGGTCGACTGAAGCGTCAGACCCTGCGCTTAAAGGTTCTCGTAGCTGGCACTACTCACTACTCCCTATTCACTACTCACTATTTATTTATGCCGCCGGTCATTCGCATGTTCCGCATGCCCGTTAGTATCCAGCCAAGTCAGCAGCGCCCGAATGCTCCCATGAGCCAAAGCAATACTCGAATCCGCCGCGCCATAATAGAGGTTGATCGTATCCCCATCCGCCGCCACCGTATACCCGCACGGAAAAACAACATCTTGCACATCTCCGTGGCGCTCATACTCCGCCTCGGGCGCAAACATCCAGGAATCCCCGCGAATCAAGCATTTCTCCGGCTGTTCAAGATCGAAGAGCGCCAGCCCCAGCCGATAGATCGAGCTCGAAGGCGTCCTTCGCACTCCGTGATAAATCATCAGCCAGCCTCTCGGCGTTTCAATCGGCGGCGGCGACATGCCGATCTTGTTCGCATCCCACCAGGCGCCCCGGCGGGCTTCCAACATCAGCTTGTGGTTTCCCCAGTAACGCAAATCGGGAGAGTAAGAGATCCACACGTGAGCTCCGAGTGGAGTCATCGGCCGGTGGATCAATGCCCAAAACCCATTGATCCTTCGCGGCAGCAACGCTGCATCTTTGTCGTCAGGTGACATAACCACGCCAAGCCGCTCGAAGCTTCGGAAGTCGCTCGTCAGCGCCAGCGAAACTCCCGGCCCGCCGCGCGAATACGACGTGTAGGCCACGGCATATTTCTTCAGTTCCGGGACGTAGGTAATCCGCGGATCCTCGATACCCCATATTTCCTCGGGGTAGCGCTCCGCATCGGGTACCAGTGTTGGTTCGTTGTCGATCTGCCAGTCATCCACGCCGTTCACCGAACGCGCTGCACACAGGTGTGAAAGCCCGCGGCGATCCTCCACACGGCAAAGCAGCAGCGTGGAACCATCCGGCAAAAGCGTTGCGCCGGCATTAAACACGCTGTTGATCGAATACGGCCAATCTTTTCCCGTCAAAATCGGATTACCGGCATGCCGCTCGAATAGCGTCTCGTATTGGTTCATTTTGGGCTTCGTGGGAATTGTGATTACATTCATGGAAGAGCACTCCCGCAATTTCGATTCATTTCTAAGACCACCACATCTTGCTTCAGATCTTTTTTCCCGTACCGTCGTTTTCTTCTACCCGACGCATTTCCAGAAGCGCCATCAGGAACGACAGCGTGGACTCCGCTCCCTGATTTTCGTTGGCCCGGTCCGGATGCAGTCCGTCTCTGCAACCGCCTGTAGCGGGATCGTACAGCGCGATCTGAAGATCATTGTCTCCCAGGAACCAATTGAACGCGGACCACGCCTCTTTGCGCCAACGGCCCTTCCCAGTTGCCTGATAGGCTTGCAGGCACGCCGAAACCACCGCACATGCCTCCACCGGTTGTTGGTCGAAGCGGGCCTTCTCCGTTGTCTTGGAATAAAAACCCTGAGAACCAATGGGCACGAAGTGGCCCTTCACCTCGCAACGCTGCAGCGCCACCAGCCAGTCCAACGCCTCAAGTCCCGCCGACAACATCTCTTCATTTCCCGCGCGCACTCCCGCTCGCATCAGCGCCTGCGGCAATCGCGCGTTTGAATAAGAGAGACTATTTTCAAACCACTTCCAATCATCAGTTCGGTGGGCATGGTAGGAACTCAATAGTCGATTTGCAAGCGCGTCCGAAGCACTCAGCGCCGCGCGATCCCCGGGAAACGAGTCGAGATACTCCTGCACTCCCAGCAACGCGAAGGCGCACGCACGCGGGCTCTTAAACTCGACAGCCGCTGGCACAGCAAGTTCAAACATGCGGCCCGCCGCTCCGCGCAACCCCGCGTTCTTGGATCGCCCCAGAACCGTCCCCAGCCCCCACAAAGCCCGGCCATGACTGTCTTCCGAATGTTCGCTCTCGTGCCATATGCATTCGTAAGTCAGGGAATTTCGAAAGCGTTTTGTCGTGGGATCAAATGCATGCCACAAGAAAGCCAGATAACGGGAAGCTAGATCCGCCGAGTTTGCCGGCGCGTGAACTCCAATCTCTTCCAATAGTGTAGTAACGATCAATGCACGAGCATTGTCATCGGTCGAATAGCCTTCCGGATAGTTCGGCACCACGAAGACCGCATGCTCCACCATTCCCGTATGATCCGTCATTCGGTAAAGGTGATCCAATTTAATGGCTGGAAGCCGGTCGAGATTCTTTTCCGTGTTCCGCGCCGAAAAGGTGGCGCGCGGATTCCGCAGCCGCTCGTTGTAAATCCGCTCAAAGCTTTTCATATACTTCTGCGCCACGCGGCTCCAAACCATGTCTCGCCCGTACAAATAAGCCCGTTTCCGCATCGCGTGTCTTGCCGTCGCGTTGTCCAGAAGCTCAACCGTCTTTGCCGCGATCGCTTCCGGATCATCAAACGGAACAAGTGCGCCCCGCTCCTCGTCCAGAAGCTCGACGGCGTGCAAGTAGGGCGTCGAAATAATTGCTTTTCCCGCGCTCAACGCGTACGCCAGCGTTCCGGAAACGACTTGCGCCTTATGCTTGTAAGGCGTGATGTAAATATCTGCCGCGCCGATTAATTCAACCATCTCCTCCGGACTCACGAATCGATTACGGAAGATTACATTCGCTTCCACACCCAGCTCTTTCGCCAAATTCTGCAGGTACTGCCGGTATTTATCGCCTTCCCGCCGCAATATGTGCGGGTGCGTCACGCCGGAAACCATGTAAACCACATTGCTGTGCCGCGCCAGAATTTGTGGCAGCGCTTTAATTACGTTTTCTATCCCTTTATTCGGCGAGAGCAGCCCAAACGTCAGCAAAACCTCTTTTCCCTCCGTCCCAAATCCGTCCTTGTAAAAACTTGGGTCGGTAAACGGCAAATCCGGGATGCCATGTGGGATCAAATCAATTTTGCCGGGCGGGACGTGAAACACTTCCTGCAGTATCTCCGCGGACTGTTGGCTCATCACGATCAACCGGTCCGAAAGCGTCGTAATTTCTTCCATCACCCGGCGTTGGTCCGGATTTGGCTCGCGAAGCGCTGTATGTAGCGTCGTCGCGAAGGGCATCCGCAGCCGCCGCAAGAGCTCCAGAATATGCGAGCCAGCCGGTCCCCCAAAGATTCCGTACTCGTGCTGCAGGCAGACCAGATCGACGTTGCTGAAGTTCAGAAAGTCCGCGGCTTGCCGGTAGGAAGCCAGATTATCTTCGGACAACTCGAATCGCACTCTCGCGGGATATGCATAACCCTCTTCCGTATCGTTTACCGGGAGCGCCAGCAGTTCTGTCGTTCCATATTCCGCATGCAAGGCGTCGCACAGATCTGTCGTGAACGTCGCGATCCCACACCGCCTCGGCAGATAATTTCCTACGACCGCGATCCTATTGGGAAGCACGGATCGCGGCGGGATGGGCGTCAATGAGAACGGCCTCTCGTCCAACACGAGAGACTGCAACTCAATCACTGCTTCGGTTTCTGTAAGGGGTAAGATTTTTGGCAAAGACATTCGATTTCCAGTGAATCCGTGATCCGCGGAAGCATCGCCGCGTGCAGCCCAAGAAATACGCAACTTAGAGACGTTTCGAACGCCGAATGTTTCTATCAATTACTGAATTGCGTTCCACTTATCGGAGAGGAGCGCGTGTCGCCTTACTCGTGCAAGACCACTGTCAGCAAGGATTTGTTGACCTTGATCTTCCCGTTGTATTCGATGAAGCCCAGTTTTCTGAATTTGTTCATGAAGAAATTTACGCGTGAACGCGTCGTTCCAACCATGCTTGCCAGCGTCTCCTGCGAAACCTTCGGCAATGTACGTACTGGCTGATCTTGCTTCCCATACCGCGCCAGAAGCAGCAACGTTCGCGCCAGCCGCTTTTCGCTCGAATTAAACAGCTGATCGACCAGGTCCTCTTCCACCCGGATGTTATGCGCCAGCATGTACCGGATGAAATGGTCCGAAAATTCCTGCTCCGCATGAAGCACGCGCAGCAATTCGGCTTTCTCGATCACCAGAATCGTGGATGGAGTAATCGCCGTCGCCGTTCCCATCCGGATCGTCTGCCCCGCCATGCAGCCTTCGCCAAAAAAATCCGTCGGGCCAAACATCGCCACCACCGCTTCTTTTCCGGACCCGTTCACCACCGATAGCTTCACTCCGCCCTTCTGCACGTACATCACGCTATCCGCGGCGTCCCCCTGCGTGTAGATCGATTCTCGCCTGTGGTATTCGGCAATTTTTCTCGCCACGCCGGCTGTGTCGAGAAACTCTTGCGGATCGAAAGCCCCGGCCTTTCCATTTTTTTTCGGTTTTTGTGATTTCATAGTCGGGCCAAAAACACCCTCTCGATACGCTCGAGAGGGTCGTCTAGCGACCCTCCTCACCCTAGCAAGAACACCCGCTTCTTGACTGTATAAAAGGGGACAGCGCTCGCCAGCGCCAGTCTCTAGAGTCACCATGTTGTGCGGCGAGCAGGAGCGATATTGGCCGGTACCCAGGGGCGGGACGGGCAGTTTCCCTCCCCTCGCCGTTCTTCTCATCACCGTCCTCGAAAGCGCGGTCCCCCCAATCTCGGTAAGGCATTCAATCCTGGCCTGTCGTTCCTTTAGAAAACTCTAATGTCAGAAAAAAAATCGCGTTTTCATCTGAGAGAACACTCAGTTGCCTACAGGCTTGGCGTTCTCGCTCGTTCTACCCTCACCGAACTTTTCGGCCTAATCATCTACTCCAATCGCGCCAACGCCGAAGCTGAACTAGCCTTAGTCGGCTCCCTCAAACTAAAAAAACAAGCCATTCCCCAAACAGAAGCCGCTCGCCAGAAAAAAAACCGACGCCCTCGAACTAGCCCGCCAAAAAACCAAAAAAGCTTTCGCCCTTAGCGCTAATCCCCTCCCTTGCTCTTAATATTCAATTCTCTCGCGTGCACCAGGGCATTTGGTTCTGCGCAGCAGCGGCTGATAAACTCGATCGGCGGAACGATGACTCGGAAATACTATTCGGTAAGGAAGGCAACAAATCCCCTCACTTTTGAAGGGCTACTTACGTTGTTTGGAGCGGTTTACAGGCAATTTGAAGAGAAACAGTATTTTGACGAGGCTTTTGGGTTCCACTGCGTTGACGCAGGATGGATCCCCGGTACGGTTGGTAAACAGCCTGACATTTACTTCCTTCGTTGTTTGCGAAAGTCTGAGCTTTGGCCCATTACCCAACAGCTAACCTCGTACACCGAGGACGACCTCTTCGATGTTATTGAACTTCTGTCCGACCTGGTATCGGAGCCCCTGGAAGGTACTTACCATTCTTGGGGAAACTGCGGTACGCACTACTCAACTTTTAATCAGCCTAGCGGCAGGGCGAAATTCCGGTCGGAGATAAACGAAATTCTTTCTGACTACAAGGCAGGCTACGAACTAGTAGAAAATGGAGAAGTCGTCGAGAAGGCCGATAAAGGAGTGGAGACACTGCTTACGGCAGCGTTTCCAAAGGCGCTCGGAACCGACGCCACAAGTATTGTCGAAGAAGCGATTGCGCTCTTTAGAAGGAGGCACGCCTCGGCAACCGATAGAAAAAATGCCGTGCGGATGCTGGCTGACACTTTTGAGCTGTTAAGGCCGAAACTGAAGAATGCGATCAGCGCAAAGGACGAAGCGGACCTTTTTAATATCGCGAACAATTTCGCAATTCGCCACAACAATGATAAGCAAAAGACAAAATATCAGTAGTGTCCCAACGTTTTGCCTGTTGCCTTCCGTAAATTATTGATGAGAAACGCATAAGCGGCAAATTCTCTTGGTCTCGATTTGAACTCAGAACGCGGGTTCTGCGACCCTGCGAAGCATAACTTCGTGGGGGCCATCGATGAACCGAGGCAAGCTGGTGTTTGCGCAGCTGATGCAACATCTTCCGTTGACCACCTTCCGTCGTTGCGTCACCCGCTATCGAGGCGCGTTCAAAGTGAAGTCCTTCTCGTGCCTGGATCAATTCCTGTGCATGGCGTTCGCTCAGTTGACCTTTCGGGAGAGCCTTCGAGACATCGAAGTATGTCTGCGCGCGCAAAGTTCCAAGCTCTATCATCTCGGGATTCGTTCGGCGGTGGCGCGTAATACGCTGGCCAATGCCAACGCTGTGCGCGACTGGCGCATCTATGCCGATTTTGCCCAGAGCCTGATCGGCATCGCCCGACCGTTGTATGCGCAAGAGTCCTTCGGTGTTGATCTGCAAGAAACCGTCTACGCGCTCGACACCACGACGATCGATCTGTGTCTGTCGGTATTTCCGTGGGCGGTGTTCCGCACGGCCAAGGCAGCCATCAAGCTGCATACCCTGCTCGATCTGCGCGGCAACATCCCCACCTTCATTCACATCAGTGATGGCAAGGTGCACGAGGTCAACATCCTCGACCAACTGCTGCCCGAGCCCGGCGCCTTCTACATCATGGATCGTGGTTTCCTCGACTTCGAGCGCCTCTATCGCTTTCACGAAGCCGGCAGCTTCTTCGTGACCCGCGGCAAGTCGAACCTCAAGGTCCAGCGCCGCTACTCGCATCCGGTCGATCGCACGACGGGGTTGATCTGTGACCAAAGTGTCGTCCTTACGGGCTTCTACTCGCGCCAAGGCTTCGAGGCACCGCTGCGCCGCATCCGCTTCAAGGACCCCGAAACCGCCAAGACCCTCATCTTTTTGACCAACAACTTCGTCTTGCCAGCATTTACGCTAACTGAACTATACCGCTGCCGCTGGCAAGTAGAGCTCTTCTTCAAATGGATCAAGCAGCATCTGCGAATCAAAGCTTTCTTCGGAACTTCGGAGAACGCGGTCAGGTCACAAATCTGGATCGCTGTCTCCGCCTACGTTCTAGTCGCCATCGTCAAAAAGCGATTGCGTCTCTCGGCCAGCCTGTATGAAATCCTACAGATCCTCAGCCTGACCATGTTCGAGAAAATCCCGTTGGATCAACTACTTGCACAAACGATGACCGACGAAATTCAACCGGTTTCCGATAACCAATTGATTTTGTTCGCATAACGTTGGGACACTACTGACAAAATATGACAGATCACTTTGGCTCTCGTGGATGTTCTACTTCTATCTCGCTACTTTGCACTATGCTCTTCGACGCTTAGAGAAATCTATCAACACCTAACCTCGGAGGCCAGTGTTACACGCCGGGTACGGATTTTCGCCTCGTTCCTTAGATGCAGCTTTCATCCCCTGATGATTTTCTCAGTCGCCGCGTTCGCCGCTAAGCTAATCTCCTGAAAGGCTCTCGCCTCGAACTCCGAACCCGTCGATCCTCGCCTCTGAGCAGGCTCATTAAGGACGCAATCCGCTAATCTCTCCCTCCAGCATCGGAAAAAACAGCGTCTGCACTACCGTCGACGGATATTTTTTCGCGTACTCCACCAATCTCGCCCGGCTCAGCTTCTCGAATTGAATCTCGTCGAACTGCACCATCAATCCATCTTTCAATGTAAAATAAATCCAGTCCAGGAACGCCTTTTCTGGCTCTGCGATCTTGTAATTCCGGTAACGCCCCTTTTTCTCCGTAAAGCCCCAGAAAAGCTCTCGGCTTATCTTGCGGTATACGATTTCGATCGAACTCGCCCTAATCCGTCGGCCCCGCGACGCCGTTACGCACGTCGTCGCCGCGGGGCTCTGGCTGGAAACCCCCCACTCCGCCAGCGCTGTGCCTAGCGAAATGTATGATTCCCAGTTCAATTCGTTCACGATGTCCCGCGCGCTCACCGATGCGGCCAGCTTGTTTAAGTAAATGCCGTCCGCCACTCTTTCGACGAGTCCCCTCTGTCTCAGTCGGTTCAGCGCCTTCGTAGCGGCGCCCTTAGTAAGCCCATACTTCGACGCAGTCCGGCTGATCCCAACCAGCGGGTTTATCTTCGCCTCGGCTGCTAATGTTGCCACCCAATCGATTTTTTTCCGCATCCTATAACCATTCCTCAAACAGTTCCCATAACGCTCCCCTGAGTGGCGCGAACTCAGCTTGCTCCAGTTCCTTGTACAGGTCGCTCGGCAAGACTTCCGCAAGCTGCCCGCGGCACAATGCAGGTGCCACTTGTTCGATGCGCTCCATCAATTCGTCTCTTCCAATTTCCCTCATGACCAGCGTGTCGGTGAGATGATTTCTTAGCTCCCCGGATAGTCTTGCTCCTGCTCCCATCAGCAGCTTGATATCGTAGGCATCCCTCGCTTTCACTCCTCGCCGGAACACAAACGCTTCTGCCTTCTGCAAAAGCAGGTGATCTTTTGCGACGTACCTCACGGTTGCTCTCTTGTTCAGCGATACCGCCTCCATCGTATGCTCTTCAATTCCGGATGCCAGCACCGAGGCCAGCCCGCCAAGATCCACGGTGAACAAGGTTCTACCGTCCATACTTGTGATCTCCAGCTTTAGGTACACCGGTTTTTCTGTGGTCACCTTGACTTGGATCGGCGCAATCTCCAGCAATTTCCCTATTTCCTGCAGCCCTTCCGACATCACGCTCGTTATCTCTCCTGAGCTCGGGAGAATGTCTCCACGCGAAATCAAGTCCAGGTCTCTCGATGTGCGCAAGCTGTTCTGAAAGAGAATTAGGTTTGCTCCTCCATACATCACAAAGGATTCCGGGAACGCCTGAAACAACAGAATCGCCGCTTCTCGGATTAACAGAACGATCCGCGCTCGGTCTTCGTCAAAGCCTCGCGCCTTCAGCAGTTCGAGTTGCGCCGCAAAGTTCATCCGATTGAATCATATAATTATCCTTTTAAAGAATCAACTTATAACAACGATGCACTATAAATCCATATATGTCCTTTTAAAGTATCACTGCACTGTGACTATCTAAATAAATGCCGTAAGCGGGCTCTTACTGATTTATAGTGTAAGCGAAACTTAGCGGTCGTTTCAGAGCGCCTCTTAACTTTTCCACAGATTTCCACACCCGTATCATTCCACTAATCTCCCCGCCAACTCCTTTTTATCCCGCAACTTCCGCCACGCCGATTCGAAGGAACGCCCGCCGTTCGAATGACTATGCGGTACACACTAAAAATGTATTGACAATCAGTAACTATTGCGCTACCATCTGTTGTGTCTCGCAGGCGCTGTCCCTTTCCGACGACCTCGTCGTCTCAGCGCCACCTCTGCGCCTCACCGTTATCTTTTCCCGACCTTTTGCCTTCACCCTTCAACTCTGGACCTTCGACCCTGAACCGCTCTTTCTTCGCAACCTTCCTTTGTTTTCATACTCTTACGCACCTTTTTGCATCGGCAAATTGTCTATCTCCAATCTTCTCAATACTTTCCGCACTCTCTGCGCAAAACACCCGGGGTGGGGTACCCCGCATTTCAAAAAGGAGCATCTGCCGCCCGCCTTGCCGGGCTCGCAACTGCCATGAACTCTCAATCCGTCAGCACCGTACTCTCGACTCGCTGCTCGCATCGCACTGCCTCAGGCCGTCAATGCCGTCAGCTCTCCGTCAACCCGCAATCTCAACTCTGTGCCCGTCACCTTGCTCCCCAAAAAGAAAAAGAGGTCGCCGACCTGTCCGACGATCTGCTCGCCAGGTCCCAGAATTTTCAAACCGCCCAGGGCGTCAACTTCGCCCTCGCCAATATCTATCGCCTTCTTGCCGCCAATCGCATATCTCCGCGCCGCGCCTCCGTTCTGGCTTATATCAACAGCCTCCTCCTCCGCACTCTCCCCGCCATTGACTACGACCAAGAGAATGGACTCACCGATCCCACTGCTTCCGAAGGGGACGAAACCGAGCACGACTCCTCCGAGGCGAACATTGAAGATGTTGGCGCCACCACAACTCCAACCAGTACATCTACGAATGCCAAACATGGTTGGGACGCCTCCATCCCCGAACCCGACCTCACAAGAAAACCGTCATGACTGCCACCGCTCATCCCCATTCCACGGTGGCACAGCCAATCCTGGCTGTGCTCTGTATTCCTCATGGTGTTCTGTGCCCATCCCGTAGGGGCACGGCACGCCGTGCCTGTCTTGCATTGAACCTTCGACTTTCAACTGTCGACTGTCGACTCTCTTCGCCCCTCTGTCCTTTGACTCTGCCGCCGCGCCAACATACAATCCCGCGGGATTCAGGGGATGCAGGACAATCCAATTCAACAGGTGGGGGACAACGCAATGAAAAAGTGTTTCTGGATTTTTGCCGCGATATTTTTCTTGTGCTGGGGACAGGTAACGCGCCTCTCGGCGCAGGCGCCCGAAGGCGCCGCACGCGCGCCAGAAGCCAAGGCTCCAGACAAGTGCGACGCCGCGGCCACGAAGGAAGAATCTTCCGTTACCGACCACACCATAAAAATCGGCAACCAGGTCATTCCTTACAAAGCCACCGCCAGTACCACTCTTCTCAAGAACGACAAGGGCGATCCAACCGGCCTCCTCTACTCCGTTGCGTACACGCGCAGCGACGTAAAAGATCTCACCACGCGTCCCGTCTCCTTCCTCTACAACGGCGGCCCTGGCTCCGCCACCATGTGGCTGCACATGGGCGCCTTCGGCCCGCGCCGCGCTTGGACTGTCGACGGCACATTCACTCCGCCCGCTCCCTACAAACTCGTCGACAACGGCGAAAGCCTCCTCGACAAAACCGACCTCGTTTTCATCGACGCGATGGGCACCGGCTACAGCCACGCCGTGTGCAAAGCCACCGAAAAAGATTTCTACGGCGTCGACGAGGACGTCGAAGCCTTCGCACAATTCATCGTCACCTACTTCAGCCGCAATGATCGCTGGAACTCTCCGAAATTCCTGATTGGCGAAAGTTACGGCACCTTCCGCTCCGCCGCGCTCGGCAATTATTTGCAGCAGCACGACAGCGTCCATCTCAACGGCATCGTCCTGATCTCTTCCGTACTCGATCTCTCGACCATCACTTTTCCCTCCGGCGATGATCGCTCCTACGTCTACTATCTTCCGAGCTACGCCGCCGTCGCGTGGTATCACAAAGTCTTGAAGGATCGGCCCGCCGATTTGCCCGCATTCATCGAAGAAGCCCGCAAGTACGCGCAAGGCGACTACGCCGCCGCGCTTTTTAAAGGCGCCGAACTCCCCGCGCCCGAAAAGGCCGCAGTCGCGAAAAAACTTGCGTACTTCACTGGACTCAACGAAGAATATCTCGTCAAAGCTGACCTTCGCGTCAATCTCTCTCAATTCATGGCCGAACTTCAACGCAGCCGCGGCCTTACCACAGGCCGTATTGACGCTCGTTTCAGTGGGTACACGTTCGATCTGCTCGAGGAAAACGCGCAGGGCGATCCCGAAGGCCCTGCCGTGGGCGGCGCGTACACCGCGCTTGTTAATTCCTACAATCACGACGAACTGAAGTTCGGCAAAGACAAGATCTACCACAACACCAGCGGCGGCGGTGGCGGCTGGAATTTCACGCGCCAAAACCGTGGTCGCGGCTTCTTCCCCAGCGGCCCCAACGTGGAAGGCGATCTCGCGCAAGCCATGGTCACCAATCCCAAGCTGCTCGTTCAGGTCGAAAACGGCTACTACGACATGGCCACTCCGTTCTTCGCCACCGAATTCACCATGGAGCACCTCGGCCTGCCTGCCGAACTCCAGAAAAACATCAAACTCGATTACTACAACGCCGGCCACATGATGTACCTCCACGACGAGGATCGCGTCAGCCTCCACGACCACATCGCCACCTTCATCGACAAGGCGACAAAGCCGTAGGGACGGGCTTCAGCCCGTCCTCTTTGCTGTATTGGTAGAAGGAGAAGTAAGAAAGATCGAGCCGAACGGAAAAAGAGGAAATCCTCTAAACTTTCCGTTCGGCGCTCAAGAAAAAAGGAGAAACAACAAAGAAGAACAAGAAGAGAAAAGCGCGAAGCGCCAGCTACTTTCGCTTTTGGCCGGCCGCGCTAACAAGAGCCTGATTCTTCTGCTCGGTATACGCGACGAACTCTTCGTACGGACCTTTGAAGTCCTCGATCTTGCCGTCGTGGAAATGCCAGATGCGCGTCGCGACTTCATCGATCACGTCGTGGTCGTGAGTCACAAGCAGAACGGTTCCATCGTAGCGCTGCAAAGCAATATTCAGCGCATTGATCGATTCCAAATCGAGGTGGTTGGTTGGCTCGTCGAGCACCAGGAAATTCGGCTTCTGCAGCATCAAGCGGCAGAAGATCAGCCGTGCCGATTCGCCTCCGGAAAGAGCCCGCGTCGGTTTCAGGGCATCTTCGCCGCTGAAAAGCATCTGGCCCATCAGCCCGCGCAATTCTTGCTGATTAGCGCTCGGATCAAACTGCCAGAGCCAGTCGATAGCCGTCATTCCCTTGGTGATCGATTCGCCGTGGTCCTGAGCGAAATAGCCAACGGCCACTTCGTGGCCCCATTTGGTTTCGCCGCCATCGATTTTAAACTGGCGGTCTTCGTCCTCAACAAAGCCCGGCGCATTGAGCACCAGCGACTTGAGTAGCGTCGTTTTTCCGGTTCCGTTGCGGCCCATCAACGCGATTTTTTCGCCGCGAACTACCGACGCCGAAAAGCGCGGAATCACTTTCAGCTCGTCGTAGGATTTTTCGACGCTGCGAATTTCCAGCGGATGTTTGCCGGAATTCCGCTTCATGTCGAATTTGATATACGGGCGCTGGATGTTCGATCGCGCCAGTTCGGTCGTTTGCAGCCGTTCGACTTCTTTTTTGCGCGAGGTGGCTTGCGCGGAACGAGTACCGGCGGAAAAGCGTGCGATGAAATCGTTGAGTTGCGCGATTTTCTTTTCGCGGTTCGCGTTTTCCGATTCGATACGCGCGCGCACTTGCGTTTTTGCCACGACCATGTCGTCGTAGCCGCCGACGTACATGATGATCGTTTCGTAGTCGATGTCCGCTGTATGCGTGCAGACGCTGTTCAGAAAATGGCGGTCGTGCGAAATCACGATGAGCACGCCTTCGTACTCGGTCAAATAGCGTTGCAGCCAATGCACCGAATCGAGGTCGAGGTTGTTGGTAGGCTCGTCGAGCAGCAGGGCAGTGGGCGTGCCGAAAAGCGCTTGCGCCAGAAGCACGCGAACCTTCTGGCCACCTTGCAGTTCACCCATTTTGCGTTCGTGCAGCGAACTCTCGATGCCGAGGCCGTCGAGCAGCGTGGCGGCGTCGGCTTCGGCGGTATAGCCGCCTTCTTCGCCGACAACGCCTTCGAGTTCGCCGAGGCGCATGCCGTCGGCATCGGTCAATTCTTCGTGCGGCTTGGCGTAGAGCGCGTCGCGTTCTTCAAGCGCTTTCCAGAGCGAGGCGTTGCCCATGATGACGGTATCGATCACGCGAAACTGATCGAACGCGAACTGATCCTGACGCAAGACGCCCATTTTTTTCGGGCGCGTGATCGAGCCTTTGGTCGGCTCGAGTTCGCCGGTCAGGATTTTCATGAATGTGGATTTGCCGGCGCCATTGGGGCCGGTAACGGCGTAGCGGCGCCCGGCCATAAAGGTGCAGGTGACGTCCTCGAAGAGGACCCGGGGTCCGAACCGCATGGAGATGTTATTGACTGTGAGCATAACCCTCCCATTGTAGCGTGAAATTGTTACGCGCGCTTGTCACAGTTTGTAGCAGCCAGTAGATTGTTTGCGGACGAAAGAGATGATGAATGCGGCGTGAAAAAGTGATGCAACGAGGATGAAGAGGACATTTCAGAAGGCGGCGACTTCACTGGCCCTCATTGTGGTCGTGGCGATGGGGGTGCGCGCGGGGTTTGCCTGGGATCAGGCGCGGAAGATTGCGCCGGGGGTATTGGGGAATGTGCCTTTTCAGCAGGAGACGGGGAATATCGCTTACGCGTTGGCGCAGGGCAAGGGGTTCAGCAATGTGTTTCGAACGGAAACAGGGCCTACAGCTTGGCTGGCGCCAATTTATCCGCTCATAGTGGCCGCGACGTTCAAGTTGTTCGGAGTCTTTACGGCGCGGGCCTTTTTCGCTTGCGTTGCGCTCAACATACTTTTTTCGGCGGCGGCGTGTGTGCCGATTTTCTTCGTGGGGAAACGCATCGGCGGAGTGGGAGTGGCGGCGGGAGCGGCGTGGCTTTGGGCGGTTTTTCCTAGTGCGGTGATGATGCCGTTTGAATGGATTTGGGATACGTCGCTGTCGGCGTTGCTCGCGTCTTTGATTTTGTGGGCGACTTTGGAGCTGACGGAGTCGAAAAAGTGGTCGGACTGGGGCGTGTACGGAGTGCTGTGGGGTTTGGCGTTGATGACGAATCCGGCGCTGGGCTTGCTGCTGCCATTCTTACTTGGCTGGGTGGCGTTTCGCGGATGCGGGGAAAGCAGCAAGCGATGGAAGCGCGCGGGGCTGGTGGCTGGCCTTGCGATTTTGTGTTGTGTGCCGTGGACGATTCGCAATTACGTTTCGTTTCATCGGTTCATTCCAGTGCGATCGAACTTGCCGTTCGAGTTGTGGCTGGGGAACAACGACATTTTTGATGAGCATGCGCGGGGCGGGAGGAAGTCGATTACCCGAACGGAAGAGGCTCGGAGATATGCGCAGCTTGGCGAGACGGCGTACATGGCGGAGAAGTGGGCTCTGTCGACTTCTTTTATCAGGACGCATCCGGGGTTGGAGCTGCAGTTAGCAGGAAGAAAGTTTGTGGACTTCTGGATGGGGACAGAAGCGCCGGTAAAGAATTTTCGGGAGACGGATTCCTGGTTGATACGCGGGGTCTTGCTTACCAGCTTTTTGACGGCGGTGGGGGCGTTAATCGGCGTGGTGGTGTTGTGGAGAGGAAAGAAAAGGATAACGCAGAGACGCAGAGTGCGCAGAGCCGGCGCAGAGACGGAAGACAGCAATAACGGAGCGGAGGAATTGGCGAGAATCCCCGTGTTCCCACTTGCGGTCTTTCCCGTTATTTTTCCGTGTTTGTATTATTTGACGCACGCTGATTTGCGGTATCGGCACCCGATTGATCCAGTGGTGTTGCTGCTGACCGCGATTGCGGTCGCGGGAGCTTGGAATGCGGTGGTGGGCGACGCCAGTGAAGGCAACAAACAAGTTAAACCGCAAGAAGAAAAGTGAAACACAGAGACACAGAGTTCACGGAGGTCAGAAGCGAAAAGCAAAAAGCAGATCCCTCGCTACGCTCGGGATGACACGTTTTTTGGTTGGAGTGCGATAAGTGCAGGTGCCTGGTTGCTCGGCTTCGAGGGCGTTTGATACAGTGACCGGTCGGTCGGAAATGATTGATTGAAGACGGAAATGGAGAGTTGCATGGCGATACCGAAAGAGTTGCTGGAGATTTTGGTTTGTCCGATTTGCAAGACGCCGGTTACGCTCACACCGGACAACCTTGGGTTGAAGTGTGAGACGTGCAGACGAGTGTATCCGGTGCGCGATGATATTCCGGTGATGCTGCCGGAAGAGGCGAAGGTCGAAGAGGCGAAGTGAGTAGTGGGTAGTGAACAGTGAGTAGGGACGACTCAGAAACCTGTAGCCAACGCTAAAATACTGCCACTGAAATGTCCAACTTTAATCAAGGACAAGAAAGCTACGGGCGCGCATGCCGACGAACATTTCTGAATCCATTCCACGTTTGAAGAGGTTGATTCCCAAGCTGTGCGGGAAGCGCATCGGCGTGCTGGGCGATTTGATGCTGGATAGGTATTTGTGGGGGACGGCGACTCGACTCTCGCCGGAGGCGGCGGTGCCGGTGGTGGATTTTGTTTCACAGAGCGAGTGTTTGGGCGGGGCAGGGAATGTGGCGGCGAATCTCGCGGCGCTAGGGGCGAAAGTCGAGATGTTCGGGGCGATTGGCGCGGACGAGGCTGGGCGGGCTCTGCAGAAATGTTTGCAGTCGCAAGGGATTGGCGAGGAAGGCGTGATCGCCAATGCGAAGCGCATGACGACGCTGAAAACGCGGATTATTGCCAAGCATCACCACGTCGTGCGCGTCGATTACGAGAAGCGCGAGCCGCTGCGGCCCGAGACAGAAAAGAAGCTTCTCGGCGCGCTTTTTCGCGGATTGAAGAGGCTAGATGCGTTGGTGCTTTCGGATTATGACAAAGGGTTGATCACGGATGATCTTGCGGATCGCGTTTTAAGTGCGGCGCATCAGCTGAAGCTGCCAGTTTTCGTGAAGCCGAAGACATCGAAGCTTTACGCTTATCGCGGTGCTCGCGCGGTCATTTGCAATCTTGGGGAGGCCGGAAAATTTGTGGCGCGGTCGTTGCAGGATGAAAGGTCTTTGGAAGAGTCGGGGCGTGCTCTCCTTGCGCGTTTTGGGTGCAGCGCGGTGCTCATCACGCAGGGCGAGAAGGGGATGAGTCTTTTCGAGGAGACTTCGCCGCGGCATTTGCAGATTCCGGCGACTAGTTTTGAGGTGACCTACGCGCGTGTGGGGCAGAGCGGGGTGGAGCGCGGGTCTACGGGGCGGCAGGTATTTGATGTGACGGGGGCAGGGGATACGGTTTTGAGTGTGCTTTCGCTGGCGGTGGCGGCGGGGGCGTCTTTGACCGATGCGGCAGTTTTGGCGAATACGGCGGCGGGGGTGGTGGTGGGGAAGTTGGGGACGGCTAGCGTTAGTCCGCAGGAATTGGAGCATGCCTTGGAGGATATTCGGCGGTAAGAAGAGAGCTAACAGCGAAAAGAAGAGATTTTACACGGAGGACACGGAGAGCACAGAGCTCACGGAGAAGAGAAAAGCAAGAAGGGCACGATGAATCGTGCCCCTACAAGAGAAACAAGATCGGTGACGCGCGAGGAAGTCTATGGCGGGAAGCTGAAGGATTTGTCTTTGGTGTCGACCCAGACGTTGACTACTTTTGTTTTTTGGCTTTTTTCAGGGTCGTTGTTGGCGATGGGCATTGGCGAGAACGGGCTGATGGCGACGCGGATTTCCACGCTTGTAGTTGAGCCGTTTGGCGATTTCGCTTTGAGAATGCTGTAGCTTTTTACGGGGCCGTAGTAACCGGTGGGGCCCCAGTCGGCGACGAAGTCTTGCATTTTGTAGCTGGAGCCAGGGCCGGGTTTCCAGAGATTGTAGGCGGTGTTCATGTCTCCGGCTACGACGGCGTTGAAGAATTGCTCCGCGGCTTTTTTCTCTGGATAAAAACGCAGCCAGAACCATACGGCTATGATGGCGATGATGAAAGCCGCCGTCATCGTAAAAATCATGGCCCGAGATTTTTTGTGAACGTCCGGGGGCGGTTCGAGAAGTGACATTCGGTGGTCTCCTGCCCTGCGAGGCAGATTGAACATATTTTGAGCGTATCTAAATTAACCTTTTCTGGGCGCGATGGCTAGGTTTGGATGAAAGTGAGTGGTACGAGGTGAGTAGTGGGTAGTGAATAGTGAGTAGTGAGTAGAAAAAACGTTTGCAGCGGTGATTGGTGATTTGGGACCAGTGGAGTGCGGAACGGGGCGGCCGCATGGGAGCGCGCGCTACAACCCAGACGTGTAATCGGGTTCGATGGACCAGCCGCCGCAGCTTCCACCAATCGGGTCAGCCTCATCGACGAAGAGTCTTCTTCGCGATGCAGAACGACTTAAGCGAAAGAGCAGATTCACGGGCTCGAAGCTTCCGCCGTACGCTGTCGCGCTTGCCTCTACGCGGAGTACATAGAGTCCATCCGGGATTTCGCCAAATGTGAAATGGCCATCTTCGTCGGACGCTGTGCTGAAAGAGGCGTCGGATTGTGGGGCGCGCAGAGAAAGCCGCGCGTTGCTTATGGGCACTTGGGTAGGATGAGTGATATTCCAAAGAGGACTGTTCCCGTGTCCGGCCTGTGTGCGAACCAGCTTACCCCCAGCTTCGCGAGCCGCAGGGGGTTCGTCACCCCATTCGAATTTGATTTGTTTTCTAGCCTTCCATGAGCTTGTTGGAGCGACGTGGAAGCATCTCTCGCCAGCGGAAATCCCGAGTAGCTCAGCATGTAGCCAATAGTTCCCTGGCGGGAGTTTGGTGATCCTTATGATGCCGCTGGCGTCCGTCTCTTGCGAAAGTAATTCAACAACACGAGTGCCATCGCTGCGTGTGAGCTTGACCGTCACCGCAGGTAGTGGTTTGTCGTCATGGCTGATTCTGACCGCAAAATTCGAACGCAGTTCGGTTTCGCTCGGACTGCATCCGTACATCGAACAAGCCGACGAGGAAATTGGTAAGGACGCGAATACAAGCGCGAAGATGATGAGATATTTCGATTTCATGGCTTCATCTCGGAGCCGGAAAAGCATACTCCGCGATTGGCTTAAATTCTAGACGGGCCTTTGGCGCAAAGACGGGTCATGGTCAGGTTAGCCTTCGAGGGCGCCCGCGGAGCCTGCTGGTAGTTCGATGGCGTATTTAGTGCGGGCTTTTTCGGCGTGTTGTTCGAGGGCTAGTTCGATGAGTTTGTCGATGAGTTGGGGGAAGGGAATGCCGCTGGCTTCCCAGAGTTTGGGGTACATGCTGATGGAAGTGAAGCCGGGGATGGTGTTCACTTCGTTGAGATAGATTTTTCCGCCTTCTTTGCCGAGGAAAAAATCCACGCGGGCCATGCCGCTGAGTTCGAGGGCGCGAAACGCCAGGACGGCGAGGTGTTGGAATTTTTTTACTTGCGCGGGCTTGAGATCGGCGGGAATGAGGAGTTTGGTGCCTTCTTCGAGATATTTGGCGGCGTAATCGTAAAACTCGCGGTGCGGGACGATTTCACCGGGAATGCTGGCTTGTGGATCGTGATTGCCGAGGACGGAGAGTTCGATTTCGCGGGCGTTGACGGCGCGCTCGACGAGAATTTTCATGGCGAATTCGGAGGCGAGATTCAGCGCGGGAGTGAGCTCCTGGCGCGAGTGGACTTTGGTCATGCCGACGCTTGAGCCGAGCGTTGCGGGCTTTACGAACAACGGATACGGGAATTCTTTTTCGATTTGATGAATGACGATATTTTCGTTGCGTTCCCAATCGTGGCGGTGGACGCAAAGCCAGGGAACGACCGGAATTTTTGCGGACTGCAGCAACTTTTTCGCGACATCCTTATCCATGGCGACGGCGGAGCCGAGGACGCCGGCGCCAACGAAGGGAAGACCGGCTAGATCAAGGAGGCCTTGGATGGTGCCGTCTTCGCCGAAGGTGCCGTGCATGACGGGGAAAACGACGTCGATGCGCTGGCCGCCGCCGCTTCCGTCTAGGCGGACTAAAGCGGCGTCGGTGGGATCGGCGCTCATCGTGACGCGCTGACCGGTACGAAGAACTTCCGGGAGCATTTTTTGCGCCCCGCCGCCGATGAGCCAATGGCCTTCTTTGGTGATGCCGATAGGCACGACTTCATATTTGTCGGGGTCGAGGCCGCGAATCACCGAGGCTGCAGAGGCCAAGGAGACTTCGTGTTCGCCGGAGCGGCCGCCGAAGAGGACGCCAATGCGTAGTCGTTTTTTGTCGGGGGTCATGGGAATCGTCGGTTTATGGGCTGGGGCGCCAGTTCTTAGTTATAGGGGAAAGATGAGGAGTTGTCGCGGGGGAAGTGGCGGGCGCGTGCCGGAGTAACAACGGAGAATTAGCGAAAGTTTAGATCGAAAAAATCTTCAGGACTGACGGAACCTTCTGAGACTTTCATCGTCTACTGAAGTGCGGGATTGTGGCAGGAGGTCCGTCGTGTCTCAAACTGGGAATGAAGGAACGCCGTTTTTGGAGAATTTCCGGCGGGATGTGCGTTACGCGATGCGCACGCTTTGGCGGGATAAGGGGTTCGCGGCGTTTGCGATTTTGATTGTGGGGCTTGGGGTTGGGGCAAGCTGCACGGTCTTTAGCGTGGTGAATACGCTGGTTCTTCGGCCGCTGCCGTTTCGCGATCCGGGCAGGCTAGTGTGGATCGCGAACCATCAGGACGAGACCAACGACATGTCCGGGAAAACCTCGCAATCCGACTATCTGCTCGATATGCGCGCGCGGAACCAGTCGTACGAGGATCTCGCCGCCTACTTTGCGTTCTATGGCCTCGGCGACGCGAAGATGATCGGCGACGGGCAACCGGAGAGATTGACGAGCGTCCCAGTGACGCAGAACTTTTTTCCTCTGCTGGGCGTCCAGCCGCAGATTGGCAGACAGTTCAGCGCGGAAGAATGCAAACAGAACGGGCCTCGCGTCACGATGTTGACCGATGGGTTGTGGAGGAGAAAATTCGCGGCAGACCCGAACATTGTGGGGCGAGCCTTGTCGTTTGATGGCGGGCCGATAACGGTGGTGGGCGTGTTGCCGGCGACGTTTGATTTTTCGACGGTGTTTACCCCGGGAAGCCGCGTGGATATGTTCGAGCCCCTGCCGCTGTCGCCGGAGATGAACCGCGAGGGGAATACGATCGCGATTATTGGGCGTCTGAAGCCCGGCGTGAGCGTGGAGCAGGCGCGGGCCGAAACAACCGTACTCGGGAAGCTGTTGCAGCAGGAACACAAAGACAGAAACGATTTTGAGCCGAAAGTTTCCGGGTTGGCACAACACGTCAGCGGGCAATTGCGGCCGACGCTACTGGTGCTGGCTTGCGCTGTAGGTGTGGTGATGCTGATTGTGTGCGCGAACCTTTCGAATTTGCTGCTGGCGCGCGGCGCGGGGAGGAAAAAGGAAATTGCGATTCGCACGGCGATGGGAGCGGGGCGCGGGCGGTTGATTGGGCAGATGCTGACGGAGAGTTTGGTGCTGTCGTGCTGCGGAGCGGCCGTGGGATTGTTGCTCGCGTTTGTGGGAACGCGCGCGCTGGCGCATCTGACTTCCATAAGCATTCCACTGCTGAGTGATGTGCGGATTGATGGCAGCGTACTGGGATTTACGCTGGTGGCAGCGCTGGCGACGGGATTGCTTTTTGGATTGGTACCGGCCCTGCAAGTGCAGGATTTGAAATTGCACGACACGCTGAAGGATTCGAATCGCGGATCGAGCCAGGGTCGCGGGCACGCGTGGATTCGCGGCGCGCTGGTGGTGTCGGAAATCGGGCTAGCGTGCGTATTGCTGGTTGGAGCGGGACTTTTGATACGGAGCTTTTTGCGCGTGCTGGATGTGAATATGGGGTTCCGGCCGGAACGCGCGGCGGCGCTGCGGATTGATCCGAACTCGTCGTACAAAACGCAGGAGTCACAGAATGCGTATTACACCGAGGCTTTGCACCGCGTAATGGATATCCCGGGAGTCGAGGGAGCGGGACTTTCGGATTCCCTGCCGCTGGGACACAACCGCAGCTGGGGCGTTGCGGCGAAAGGCGTGCAGTACACGCCGCAGAATTATCCGAATGGGTTTCCGAGGATCATCAGCGACGGATATTTCCATGCGATGGGGATTCCTTTGAAGGCGGGGCGTGATTTTACCGAGCGGGACACCAAAGGCACTTTGAATGTGATTATCATCAACGAGACGCTGGCAAAGAATTTATTCCCGGGAGAGGACCCGGTCGGAAAAATCGTGCGAGCGGATAATCCCGAAAGGACGGTGGTGGGCGTCGTCGGCGACGTGCATCACATGGCGCTGGAGGAAGGGTCTGGCAACGAGTTTTACATTCCAATGCGGCAGACGCAGGATTACGGGACGGTGGATTTGGTGGTCAGGACCTCGATGCCGACGGCGGAGCTTGCTTCGAGGTTGCGAGAGGCGCTGCGGCCCATCGAGCCGGATTTGCCGACCGCGAATATGAGGACGCTGCAAACGATGGTGGATCATGCGGTGTCGCCGCGGAGATTTGTGGTGTGGCTGCTTGGTGGGTTTGCTGGATTTGCATTGGTGCTGGCTTCGCTTGGGATTTATGCAGTGATTTCTTACTCGGTCAGCCAGCGGACGCAAGAGATTGGGATTCGCATGGCGCTGGGGGCGTCGGCTGAGGCATTGCAGAGAAGTATTCTGTTGCAGACGCTTGGGCTGGCGGCGATTGGCATGGTTGTGGGGGTTGTGGCGTCGTGGGTGCTGGCGCGGACCTTGAGCGGGCTTTTGTTTGGAGTGACGTCGAGCGATCCGGTGACGTTTGCTGGGATGCTAGTGATTCTCACGGCTGTTGCGGCACTGGCGGGATATTTGCCTGCGCGGCGCGCTTCGCGGATTGATCCGATGGAGGCGTTGCGAATTAGCTAGAAGAACTGCCTGGTCCAAGACTCTCTCGCCTCGATTCAGGGCCGCTCGAAATACACGCTCCTTGACCTATGATATTGCCTGCAATATCATTGTGGAGTGGCACTAGTTTACGTGCTCGACACGAGCGTAATGGTGGCAGCCTTGAGGAGCAGCCGAGGAGCATCACGCCAGCTATTGCTAGGTGCGTTGACCCACCGTTTCGAACTACTTCTCTCGGTTCCACTGCTGTTGGAATACGAAGCGGTGCTTACGAGAGCGGAGCAGTTAACTGCTTTCGGCATCGGCCGGCGGGACGTTGAACGCGCTCTGGACGACATCACGTCGGTAGCTAGACCGGTGCGGCTTTCTTATCGCTGGCGGCCACAGGTGTCCGATTCCAATGATGATATGGTGCTGGAGACCGCGGTAAATGGGAATGCCGATGCCGTGGTCACTTTTGACCAAGCAGATTTCGCACCGTTAGGCGAACGATTCGATTGCCGAGTGATGCTTCCAAGGGAAGCACTGTGCGAGTTGAGAGGAAAAACCAGATGAGGCGAAGCAATTTTGCGTTGCGGCTTCAGCCGTCGTTGATGGAAGAAGTTAGGAAGGTGGCGGAGGCCGAAGGAGTGGCGTTGAATCAACTCATCAATGTCGCGGTGGCAGAGAAGGTTTCGGCCTTGAGAACAGAAGAGTATTTTCGGGCGCGGTCGGCGCGAGCGAATCGTGAGGAGACAATGCGTATTCTTGCGCGCGCTGGACAAGACAACGAACCCATCGACGGCGACGAACTGCCGGAAGACGTGAGTGATGTAGCGCACGAAACGAAAAGAAAGCAGCGGTCGGCCAGTGGGAAACCCCGCCTTCGAGGAAAATCGCGAGTGAAAAAAGTTCGCGGCTAGACGAAGTACAACCACAGCATTACAAGATTTTTTTGCCGAGGGCGGAGAGGACTAGTTCTACGCCGAGGAGCGCGGTGCGGTTGTGTTCGTCGATGATGGGATTTATTTCGACGACTTCGAGAGAGACCATGGCTTCAGAATCGGCGATCATCTCCATGGCGAGATGCGCTTCGCGATAGGTGACGCCGCCGCGGACGGGTGTGCCGACGCCGGGAGCATCGCTGGGGTCGACGAAGTCCATGTCGAGGCTGACGGCGATGCCGGCGGTGTCGTCCATGGCGTATTTGAGGGCGTCGGACATGACTTCGCGCATGCCGCGTTCGTCGATATCGCGCATAGTGAAGACGTGGATGCCGGATTTTTTTGCGATTTTACGTTCCTGGGCGTCCAGGTCGCGCGCGCCGACAATGACGATGTTGCCCGGCTCAGCTTTGGGCTTGAAGCCCATGAGATCGACAAGTTCGGTGGGGCCGTAACCCATGATGCTGGCGAGCGGCATGCCGTGGACGTTGCCAGAAGGCGACGATTCGGGCGTATTCATGTCGCCGTGGGCGTCAAGCCAGAGATAGCCGATTTCTTTTTTGTCTTTGCGATAGTGGGAAGCAACGCCGGCAGCGACTCCGGCCGCGATCGAGTGATCGCCGCCGAGAACCAGGGGTAGAAAACCTTCGCCGAGAGATTTTTCGACAGTGGTGGCGAGATCTCTGCAAGTTTCAGCGATTTCCTGAAGATACTTGGCGCGTTTTTCGCCGACCTGCATTTCTTCGGGCTGCTTCACTTTGAGGTTGCCGATGTCTTCGACATTCACGCCGATCTGCTTGATACGAGCCTGCAATCCCGCGCCGCGAAGGGCGGAAGGGCCCATATCCACGCCGCGGCGGCTCTGTCCCAAATCCATCGGTACGCCAATGATGCGAACTTTTTGATGCATAAAGCCTCTCCGTGATGCGACGGACGACTAGCGACCTACGAAAACGCGCGCGGAAATCCGCACGGATCGCAAGACGCGATATAACTCCCAATCTTCTATCCCACTAAGGAATGCGAGAACTACAGGTACCGCCAACTACCCCGCTCTAAGGATACACGCGGTAAATCATACGGGGGAAGGGGATGACCTCGCGAATGTGTTCGGTTCCACAAATCCATGCGACGGTGCGTTCCAGGCCGAGGCCAAAGCCGGAGTGGGGCACGCTGCCGTAGCGTCGCAGGTCGAGGTACCACTGAAAGGACTCTTCCGGCAGGTTGTGTTCGCGCAGGCGCTTCAGCAGCAAATCGTAGTCGTGGATGCGCTGGCTGCCGCCGATGATTTCGCCGTAGCCTTCGGGCGCGATCATGTCGAAAGCCAGAGCTAGGTCGGGGCGTTGGGCGTCGGGCTGCATGTAGAAGGCTTTGATAGCGGAAGGATAGTGATGGATCAGCACAGGGCGATCGAAGGAGCTGGAAATGATGGTCTCCTCGTCGCCGCCGAAATCGTCGCCGAATTTCGCGGGGTTGCCGCCTTTGTTCAAGACCGCGACAGCGTCTTCGTAGCTTATGCGCGGAAAGGGTGGTTTGATGTTTTCGAGCTTGGTGACGTCGCGCTTGAGCGTTTCGAGTTCGCGCGATTTGTTTTTGACAACGCCTTGCACAATCGCGCTGACGAGTCCCTCGGCCAGCACCATAACTTCGTCGAACTCGACGTATGCGGCTTCGGGCTCGAGCATCCAGAACTCGGTGAGGTGTCGGCGAGTCTTGGATTTTTCGGCGCGAAAGGTGGGTCCGAAAGTGTAGACCTTGCCTAGGGCCATGGCGATGGCTTCGGCATAAAGTTGGCCGCTTTGCGTCAGGTAAGCTTTTTGGTCGTCAATGTAATTCACTTCGAAAAGTGTGGAAGTGCCCTCGCAAGCAGCCGGCGTGAACATCGGGGCGTCGGCGATCGTGTAGCCCTGGCCGTCCATGAATTCGCGCGCGGCACGAATGGCTTCAGCGCGAATGCGAAGAATCGCCGCCTGCCGTGGCGTACGAATCCAGAGGTGGCGCTGATCGAGCAGAAAATCCACGCCGTGCTCTTTGAGCTGGATCGGAAAAGGCGTGGCATCGGGCACCTTTTGGACGATCTGAATCTTGCTGACGCCCATTTCGAAACCGCCGGGTGCGCGCTGTTCGGCACGGATTTTGCCCGTGACAATGACACTCGATTCCTGCGTCAGGCCCTTCAGTGCTTCAAACGCTTCGGGACTTTCCTTGAGTGCGCAGACACCCTGAAGGATGCCGGTGCCATCGCGAAAAATGGGGAACATCAATTTGCCGGATTCGCGCAAATTGTAGAGCCAGCCCCGAATCGTGACTTCCTGCCCCTCGTATTTGCCTGCTTGCTCGATAGTAATGATCGTCATAGTCCGTTATTTCAGTGGGTTTGCAAAAAGGTAGTTTATCAGCGGGGCAGATATTCGGCCAATCCGGAGGCCCGCAAAAAATTCAGCGATTGGCCATTGTGCGAATAGTTCCAAGGCCCAGCAACCGCTGGTCTGCCGTCACCAGAGTTAGGTCGAGGACTTGCGCTGTGGCGGCGATAAAGCGATCAGCGGGATCGCCAGGAAGGGGAAGCGCGTCTGACGCGATGGCGATTTCATGAGTGAGAGGAGCCTCTTTAATACCCGGTGACGATTGCCGGAGCCAGGCAATAAAATCCGGTCGCAACCTGAGGCGCCCTTTTCGTTGCAGCATAAGAGCTTCCCACGTACTGATCGGCGAAACCCAAAGTTCGTTGTCCGGGTTGACAAGCTCTCGCTGTATTGCAGGGACAAGATGCTCAGGACTTTGTAGGAACCAAATCCAGATGTGTGTATCCAGCAGGAACTTCAATCTCGAAGAACCTCCCAATCGTCTTCATCAGTCGCCGGCGAAATAATGTCTCCTAGAATTTCGATAGAATTCCGCATAGATCCCATCAAGCTAGCGCGGTCAACTTCGGGAGCCGCTGGCACCACTTCGGCGACGGGCTTGCCGTGGCGAGTAATGCGGACAGGCGATTTGGTCTTCTCCACCTGGTCAAGAATGGCGAGGCACTTGGCTTTGAATACGGAAATGGCAATCTCTCGCGTTGTCTTCACCTGACCATATTATAGACCATAGTCAGAATAGTGGTCAATCTGGCCTCGCCCGCAAGTTCCGAGGATTACTTGTTCGTCTGCCGCAACACAGTAGTCCATGACGCTAGGCAGTTTGATTAGGATTCCTTCTTCGACACCTCTTGAAAGCTGCAAGCGCGACGAACGCGACTGCGAAATAGCAAAGCGAATCGACACAGATAATGAACAGAAATCCGGTGACGATCCCGCCTCCGATTCCTTTCGAACCGAGGTTCACTAGTGGTAGCAACAGTATTCCAGGAGTTTTGAATGATTCGGCGTATCCGTACTTAAATATTGCGAAGTCAGTCAAAATGGCGGCAGAGATAGAAAGGATGGCCAGCGCGGTGAGGACCAGAACTCGTTCGATCCAGGGCACGGCGCTATCATTCCCATTCGCGTTCGAAGCGGTCGAGAGATGCGCTGGCGGCTGTTAACTGTTCGGCAGTCGAAGGTGCATCGTGGCCAGTTTTTTCTTTGAGCTCCAAGGTGAACGGGAGATCCGCTTCGGGCGCGGACTTTAGGATTTTGACGGCGGATTCCCATTCGATCGTGCCGTCATAAGGCGGCAGGTGCTCGTCTTTCTCGCCGTGATTGTCGTGGATGTGCGCGGAGACAGCCAATTCGCGCAGCGGAGCAAACGCCTTTTCGATCCGTTCGGCCTCCGGACCGTCGGCAAGATGCGCGTGACCGATGTCGAAGTTGAAGCGCAGGCCCGTCAAGCGCGTTTCGTCCACGAATGCCCGCAGATAGGAGGGATCGCCCATTTCGCTCGTCGTGTTCTCAACGGCGATGGTCACCCCGCGATGATGTGCATGCAAAACCAGATGTTCCAGCGAACTGAAGGCCGCATCGCGCTTGCGTGGGTCCGCTGTCTCGCGCGATCCGCCCATGTGTAGGATTAAACGTGAAAAAGGCAGGTCCTCGGCGACGTCGATCACACGTTTCAATTCGTCCATGGCTTCGATGCGGCGAACGCGTTCCACTTCGGTAATGGAGAGGGGTGTTCCACCCTCGCGTGTGGCGCTTAAGTCGCGGCTAGTAGGAGCGTGCAAGGAAGCGAGCGTCAATCCATGCTGCGAGAGGGCGCTGGCTACGCCCTGAATTTCCTGCTTGGTGGTGTAATCAAAGTGACCGCGCGTGCCGAAAATCTCGATGGCCTCGAACCCGGCCTCCGCAATTTGGCCAAGAAGCTCCGCGGTCAACTTTCGCGACACGAACATATAAGTAGATAGGATTCTTCGCATAGTTCGTTCACACCGCTCTTAGATGAAATGTCCGGCGCGGACCTCCGGATGATGCCGGAGCAAGTGCCCGGGAGGCCGTACAAAAAACGTTCAATAGCCGACGGCAGCGCCGTTGTCTCGCGGGTCCGCCGCGCCGAGGCGCTCACCCGTTTTCGGATCGATGCCGATAGCGTTTACCAAACCAATGTGCCCGCGCCTCCGCGTTTGGTAGCCTTGTGCGTTCAGCGCAGTTTCTAGGCTCGCCGGAAAATCCTTCTCCATCAGGATCACGTCCGGCATCCACTGATGATGGAAGCGCGGCGCGTTGATGGACGCCTGCGCGTCCATTCCCAGGCGCATCCAGTTTAAAACGCTGAGCAGGGTGGCAGAAATAATCGTGGGGCCACCGGGCGAACCAGTTACGAAGCTTAATTTGCCGTCGCGCACAAGAATCGTCGGCGTCATGGAACTAAGCGGGCGGTGTCCCGGAGCGATGGCGTTAGCTTCGGATTGAATCAGTCCGAAGAGGGCATTGGGGACGCCGGGTTGCGTTGTGAAATCATCCATCTCGTCATTCAGCAGAAAACCGGCGGTGGAGGTTACGCCCGAGCCGTAGCTGTTGTTGAGGGTGTACGTGCTGGCAACCGCGTTGCCGGCTGCATCGACCACCGAAAAGTGTGTGGTGTGTGGGCCGTCGTTGAGACTAACTGTTTGCGGAGCAGAATCATTCGCGGCGGAAACTCCGCAGACGTGCGGCGTGCCTGCCTTTACTTCTTTACTGGGAGAGGCGTGTTGCGGATCGATGGTCGCCACGAGTTCTTTCGCGTAACAATCACTCGTGAGCCCTTCGACTGGAACTTTGGAAAAATCGGGATCGGCGAGGTATGCGGCGCGATCGGCAAAGACTCGCCGCATCGTTTCCACGACCATGTGCACGCTTTGCGCGTCGTCCCAGCCCTTTAGCGGGACGCCTTGCAACATGTTCATCGCTTCGATGATGGCCACGCCGCCTGAACTTGGGGGAGGCGAGGTGATCACATCCCATTTATGGCCGTCGAGCTCGTAATTGGCGTGCAGCGCCTGGCGCATTTTTGGCTGATATTGAGCGAGATCCTCGAGAGTGATGAGGCCGCCCATGCGCTTCATGTCGTCGACGATCATCTGGGCGGTTTCGCCGCGATAAAACTCAGCCGCCCCATTTTTTGCAATGCGCTTCAGAGTTGCCGCCAGCTCCGGCTGCTTAAACGTGTCGCCGGCATGAAACATTTTTCCGTCGTTCAAGAAAATGCGCCGGCTCACGGTGAACTGCTGCAACACGGGGCGTTCTCCGTCCAACTGTCGTGCAAGTTTTTCGCTGACCGGAAAACCGTCTTCCGCAAGATGAATCGCGGGCGCGAGAACGTCGGCGAGTTTCAGCTTGCCATACGTCTTCAGTGCGAGTTCGAGGCCAGCGACGGTGCCAGGAACGGCAACGGCTTTATAGCCGATAACGGAAAGCTCTTTGTCGAGCGTGCCGTCGGGCTTGATGTACATATCGCGGGTGGCTTTGCCAGGTGCGACTTCGCGGTAGTCAAAGAAGGTTGTGCGGCCATTGGCAAGGCGAACGAGCATGAAGCCGCCGCCGCCGATGTTTCCCGCCGCGGGTTCGACGACCGCGAGCGCGAAGGCTACGGCCACGGCGCCGTCCACAGCGTTTCCACCACGCTTCAAGATCTCGACGCCTGCTTGGGAGCCGAGTTCCTCGTCGGAGGCGACCATCCCGTGCTCGGCTCGGACAGCTTGCAGCGGCCAAGATCCCGCCGCTTGCGTGTGGTCACGATATTCGGCGGCCGCTTGTCCGCGCGACAGAGGTGCCAAAAGTGCGAGAGTCCCTGCCGCCAGGCACAGTACGTGCACAGAAGTTTTCATCTGAGACTCCATCGCAGGGAAAGACACTAAGTGATTAACGGGAAAGCGTCAAGGCGGGCGAGACTTCGTTTAAAGGCGGCATCTGGCAGTGTTTGTGGTTTAATCCTCTTCCATAGAGGAAGGGAGTCAGAAAAGTCTATGAAGATCTCGAATGCTACGCGAAGTACGGCATTGGTTCTTGCATTGGTTTGGGCCGCTGCTTTATATGCGCAGAGCGGGCCGCCTGCGGATCTTGATGCGTATGTTGCTCGCGACATGAAGACGTTCGATGTGCCGGGGATTGCGATAGCCATCGTGAAGGATGGCAAGGTCGTACTCGCGAAAGGGTACGGCGTCCGAAAACTGGGGGACGCTACGCCAGTGGACGAGAATACACTGTTTGGGATTGGCTCTAACACGAAGGCGTTTACAAGTGCGGCGCTGGCGTCCCTTGTGGACGCGGGGAAAATTTCCTGGGACGACAAAGTGTACGAGCGGCTGAAGGGTTTCCAGATGTACGACCCTTACGTTTCGCATGAAATGACCATTCGCGATCTGCTCACGCACCGCAGCGGGATGGGGCTCGGCGAAGGCGACCTGCTTTTTTGGCCGCATACGACCTATACACGCGACGACATTATTTATCGATTGCGATTTATGAAGCCGGCTTCGAGTTTCCGCAGCCACTATGCTTACGACAATCTGATGTACATCGCGGCGGGGCAAATCATTCCGGCGGTCACGGGAAAACCTTGGGAGGCCTACATTCGCGAGAAGATTCTTCTGCCGTTAGGAATGACGACCACCAACTTGAGCGTAACCGCGTTCAAGCCCGGAGATAACTATGCGTGGCCGCACTCAAAGGTGGATGGCAAGCTGCAAACGGTGCCGTTTATGGATTTAGACAACGCTGCGCCAGCAGGGGCGATCAACTCTTCGGTAGCGGAAATGTCCAAGTGGTTGATGCTGCAGCTGAACCACGGAAAAATTCCGGGAAGCGAGCAGCGGATTTTCAGCGAGGCGCAATCGCGCGAAATGTGGACAGGGCAGACTCTTACGCCGATTGACGGGGATGAATCGCCTTTGGGAGCGCTGCGCCCAAAATTTTCTGCATACGCGCTTGGTTGGGGAGTGCGGGACTATCACGGACGCAAACTCGTGGGACATTCGGGAGGCGTCTCCGGATTTGTGACGCGCGTGATGCTCGTGCCGGAAGAGAACCTGGGAATTCTGGTTTTCACGAACGCGGAAAGCGGCGCAGCTTTCGAGTCCATCCTCTTCCATATTTTGGACGCGTACTTTGGCGTGCCGCCCACGGACTGGACGGCGGTGATGAAGGCCGCGACGGACAAGGGAGAAAAAGAAGCGCAGGAGATGCTCGCGACGAGCAGCAAAGGCCGTGCAGCGAACTCGAAGCCGTCCCTGCCCCTCGAAAAATTCGCGGGAGTCTACAACGACGCGTGGTACGGGCCGATTACGATCAAGCAGGAAGGCTCAGGTCTCGTCTTCCGCATGGATCATACGCCGAATGCTGTCGCCGACCTGCAACATTGGCAGTTCGATACGTTTAAGGCGCATTGGCGCGATCGAACTATCGAGGATGCGTTTGTGACCTTCACGCTGAAGCCGGACGGCAGCATCGATCACTTTACGATGGCGGCCGTATCTCCGCTGGCAGACTTCAGCTTTGACTATCAGGACCTGTGGTTCACGCCAGAACGGCAAAGGACGCCCTGATATCGCTTTCAACCATGTGGTTGAATGCACGACCTAATTTCGGGGTTCGCTGCACCGAAAGCTTGCGAAATGCCAGCACTCGCAAACTCTTGAGGCAGTGTCGCGGAACCAGCTAAGCCTTTTGTTTTTCTATTGTTCGCTAAGGAATTCGACTTCAGGTGGGCCGGGGAGCAAGCCAGCAGCAGTGCCGCGTTCAATCAGGGTTTTGACCGCTTGCTTACCACGTTCCCCGTAGCCGAGTGTCCAGCGGTTGACGTACATACCGACGAACTTGTCGGCAATTTCGGTCTCCATGTCGCGGGCGAATTGCATGGCATAGTTCAAAGCTTCTTCGCGGTGTTCGAGCCCGTATTCGACGCTATCTTTAATCGTTTTAGCGATTTGTAAGCCAAGAGCCGGACCCAACGCTCGCCGAACGGCATTTCCGCCAAGTGGTAGGGGAAGCCCGGTTTGTTCATGCCACCAGACGCCTAAGTCGATGACGCGATGCATGCCGAGTTGGGGAAAGAGCAGCTGCCCTTCATGTATCAGCAGACCGGCTTCTACGACCTCATTCTTAACGGCGTCAAGGATCTTATCGAAGGCTATGACTACCGGCTCAAAGCCCGGTTCAAAAAGCTTCAAGGTGAGATAAGCGGTGGTCTTGAGACCTGGGACGCCGATGCGTTTGCCAGCTAACTCTTGGCTTTTCATTGGCTTATTGGAAACTACGATGGGGCCGTAATTTTCTCCGAAGCTGGCACCGCAATCGAGCAGCACATACTTATCGCGCAAGCTCGGGTAGGCGGCAAAGCTCACAGCAGTCACGTCGTAGGTTTCCGTTAGGGCCGCTTCGTTCAGGGTCTGAATGTCAGAAAGGACGTGAGTGTATTTGTAGCCAGGCGTCAAAAGTTTATGGGTCGCCAGGGCATAGAACATAAAGGCATCGTCGGAATCGGGGGAATGAGCGAGTTTGATCTCGACGGTTTCTTTTTCAGTCTTCGAGGCTGTTTGTGTACCGGACATGGGCTTATCCAGTTCCTTCTGACGGCCAAGCTCCGAGGGAGCCGGTTATCAAATAGCCCGAGCCGCTCGTTTGGTTTCTCCGGAGAGACTCTTCCCCCTCGGGAAAGCCCTTGTAAGGAACGCTAAGGAGAGAACGTTTGCGACGCTGGGACTTGCGTGGCGCGTGGCCAAGCTTATTTCCGCACCGCAAAGCCTAGCACAACGCTGGTCCCCCGACAAACGTTACCGCCGACAAAAACGGCTGGCCTGGCACGAACAAAGGGCTTCTCAATACGATCTGGGCTTACAATCCACGAACAGGAGGCACCGCAATGACCGAGAAGAAGCCATCACGATTAGCAGTTACTCGAAGGCAGATGATGAGAGCCTGCGGATTCGCGGCTATTCCGGTTCTGGCTCCGTCCGTGCTGAACGCGCTCGTTGAGCAAGAGCCAATGACTGCAAACGGAGGTAGCGATCCCTACCCAATTCCGTGGCTAGACAAGAATGGCAGCCATAATCAACCTGCGGGCGCCAACTTGGAACCTTCCCACATTTATCACTTCAAAGGGCGCGTCGCCCGGTGCAGCACTTTTGCAGGTATGGGCACCGATAACAAGGGAAATCGAGTCGCGTTCGGCAGTCCGACCACCGATTATGGCGTCATGAGGGGGGACTATTGGGCCGCGCGAACAAAACAGAATGGGACGTTTACGCACATATGACTCACGCTCTTCGGGGGACAGGCTGTCCCCGCCAACCAGATACACGATTTCCACCCGCCCATTGCGCCGTCGGGACTGTACTGGGTCGTTTCTGTTCCTGAGAGTGGTTTGAGTATTAGCGCCGACGGGAGCACCTTTACGCTGGAAATGCAAAATGTTGCGGTGGTCGACCAGCCGCGCTGGCCTGCATTGGACTCAGTAGCCACCCCCGCGCGCATGAGCTTCAAAATGGTCTGGAAATCGACAGGGGAGCCGGCGAAGTACGAAGACGCCGGCAAACATTTCCGCTTTACGGGGACGCGGGCGACCTGCCAGATGGAGGCGCAAGTTGAGGTACCGTCCATCGGGTTTTCCTGGAAATCGGATCCGCTGAACACGTCGAAGTGCGACTTCGCAATTATTGGTGAGGAGACTAACGGACGTTATTACGACACGCCGTAGACTCTCCACTACCGGCAGGATCCGGATTCAATGCCGTTAATGCATTACATGCGTTCTTCCTCGAAAAGGAGCTAAGCGCCTCCATGCTAGGATAATTAACGCTGTCATCTCACGTTGCTTGGGCCATCTGTTGAAGCGAATTAGAAATCTGCCCCGGAAAGATAATGTTCGTGGAAGCCCCGAAGTTCACCCCGGAGGAGATGGCGGGACTAATTGCTGAAACACTTGCATGGATGCACCAGCAGCGCGACAAATACCGTCCGGTCTGCAATGCGCTTTCGGAAGGCGTCAAAGTCAAACTTCGGCCATTTTTCCCCTCGGAAATCCTGGACAACCTGCGATTAAAAGATCTGTCCAAGGCGGGTGAGACGATCCCATACCCCCCTTTTTACGAGCGTGTTCGCGCGGGCGGTGCGCGTGTCGTGCCCGATGCCGCGCATATGACGGCGATTCCGTTCATCGATGTCGCGCTTTTCAATCGGCAGCCGACGCTGCGAACGGTGTTCCATACGCTGATTCACGTTACGCAATTTTCAATCGTTGGCTTGGAGAAGGTGATGGAAGGCTATTTTCGAGCCTTGAACGACTCTGGCCTCTGGATGGTTGTGCCGTACGAGGAACAAGCTTACAAACTGGACGCTCGCTATACCAAAGATCCTGACGACATATTTTCGGTGGAAGCGGAAGTCCGGGAATGGCTGCACAACGGAAAGTTTTAGACTCGCACGAAATAAATCCAAGCTCACTCCGTTCGTACACGTGGCCGAAGGCGTTACAGCGCGGAGACCATGCGGGCAATGGCGTCGTCAAACGTGGATTTATTATCTAAATAAGGCTGCCAGAAGCGGACAAGGATTTGAAAGTAGGCGTTCCACCCGCGTTCGTAGAGGCCTTCGCGGATGGCGTAGGGCGTGTAAGTCTCTCGCGGAGCGGGGTGCGCACCGTTAAGGTTGGGACTGATTATGTCTGGCGGTTCTTTGCTGGCGGTCACCAATAGGGGGCTGATCACTTCGCCGGTCGTATAAAAGATAAGCGCATGCCAGAGGTCTCTGGGAATGGCTTTATCGCGCTGGTGGCACTCGCGAATGATTGCCGATTCCACGGGCTCCGCGATTCCGTGCGAAGCCTCGTGGAAGAGGACTTCAAATGCCGCGTCGTCCTGGTTACGTGGATCAGTGCTGGAAATGGTGACACGCAGCGGGTCGAGCGTGGTGTACGCACCCGACGAATTTGCATAGGCGCACACATCCACGCGAATTTTCGCCTTTGGCCATTTGGTCTGATAGATGTCCGCGAGGCGCTCGGAAATTCCAACACCTTGTTCTTCGATGAGCGGTGCGACGCGCGCGACCCAACGGCGATTGGCGCGGTCCTGGTCGGCCCAAAGATGCGCGCGATAGACAGCCGCGGCGGCCTCCAGCACGTGGGTCAGCTTGGGGGGCAGGCCAGCGTCACATGTTTTCTTTCGCGTACCGGAGAGCTCGTCGCAGTCCTCAAAATCTCCAAGCTGGTTTTTTAGCAGGATCAGGTCGTTGTTGAAGAGCAAATCTTTGTTCGCGTAATTTGCCACGTAATAGTCGACAGAACTGTCCCAAGCGAGGCGCTCAGCGGGGGTTAACGGAGTGCCGCCATCTTTCATGGTTTTCAGCTTTAAGACGGGGATCCCATTGCTCTTTTGAGCGGGCGCAGGTGGAGTTTCGCGCAGCTTGGCTTCGTAGTAGAGCGTGTGGTGCAGATTGATCCAGAATCCGCTGTGGAATTCGAAAACCGGAAGTGGCCCGTAAGCGGAGCTGGATTGTTGCGCCATCGCCGCCAGCGGAGTCAGAAGAGCAAGACTCAGAAGCAGGCAGAGATTTCGGATGGATGCTGGGCGCATGTGGAATCGCACGATAGTAGCGCCAACTCCATCGCCGCACAAATCCGGGATTCTTTCTTTTCCCTATTTCGCAATAGCCGATGTAATATGCCCGCCTATTTTGCCGACGATTGCTGACGAGAGAAACGGATGACGAAATTGTGTGCAGCGGGTTGTATTGCGGCATTCTTGCTTGTGCCATTCGAACTGTTCGCGCAGCAGTCGCCGCAACTTCCGGTTCTGAAGCAGGAAGCCGTGGTGGAAGTGGACAAGCTCCAGACGCTGACGCAGCAGATGGTGGACGAGATTTTCAGCTTCAGCGAATTGGGGTTCCAGGAATACGAGACGTCGCGCTACGTCACGGGCATTCTCGAGAAAAACGGATTTCACGTGGAGCACGGCGTGGCGGGCGTTCCCACGGCGTGGGTAGCCACGTATGGGAGCGGGAAACCGGTCATTGCTTTTATTACGGACATTGACTGCATCCCGCGCGCTTCCCAGAAGCCGGGGGTTGCTTATCACGATCCGATCGTGGAAGGCGCGCCAGGTCACGGAGAAGGGCACAACTCCGGCATGGCGGTCAACGTTACTGCGGCATTGGTCTTGAAAAAGCTGATGGACGAGCACCATATCGCGGGGACGATCAAACTTGTTCCTGGTGTTGCCGAAGAATTGCTTGGTACAAAAGCGTTCTACGTTCGCGCAGGATTGTTCAAGGATGTAGATATAGTTTTGGGCGCGCACGTGGAGTCAGAATTTTCGACGTCGTATGGCACGGGGAACGGCGAGTGGAGCGGGCTTGTATCCGTGCAGTATTTTTTTCATGGCAAAGCGGCGCACGCGGCGGCGGCACCGTGGGAAGGGCGTAGCGCGTTGGATGCTGTCGAGCTAATGGATACGGGTTGGGATTTTCGCCGCGAGCATCTGCGCCCGGCGCAGCGTTCTCATCGCGTCATTATTAATGGCGGCGATCAGCCAAACGTTGTGCCGTCAGAGGCTGCTGTTTGGTATTACTTCCGCGAGTTGGACTATCCGCACATCAAGGATCTCTACGATTTGGGAAGTACGATTGCGGATTCGGCCGCGAAAATGACGGGCACGACCGTCGATCATAGGCTCGTGGGATCGGCCTGGCCGCCGTACTTAAATAAGGTGATCGCGGAGACGCAGCAGAAAAATATAGAAGCTGTCGGCATGCCGAAATGGAGCGACGCGGATCAGACGCTGGCGAAGGCACTTCAAAAGGACATTGGAGCGAAAGTGGAAGGGCTCAAGGAAAAAGTCGACCCGCTCGAGGAGCCAGTGAAGAAGCCCACCGGCGGAGGCTCCGACGATATCGGAGATATTTCCTGGAACGTGCCGATGGTATACCTGATGTATCCCGCAAACATTCCCAATCTACCAGGGCATAGCTGGGCAAATGGTGTAGCTATGGCGACGCCCATCGCTCATAAAGGCTCGACAGCGGGGGCAAAAGTGCAAGCCTTGACCGCTCTCGATTTTTTTCTTCAGCCGCAGCTTGTGCAGCAAGCTTGGGATTATTTTCGGAATGTTCAAACGAAGGACATTCATTACGAGACGTTTCTTAGTCCCGATGACAAGCCGGCTATCGAAATGAATAAGGAAAAAATGGAGAAGTTCGCGCCGCAATTGAAAAAATATTATTACGATCCCTCGCACTATAAGACTTATCTCGAACAACTAGGGATTCAATATCCAATGGTCAAGACTAACCCATAGTGCCTGTACACGGACGCAGCGCGTATCAGCGCTCGGGCAATTTTGGATCCGATGAGGAGCCCACTGAGCCTTGATGGTCCGCGGCGCGCAGCATTCCATTCGAATCGCGAAAAAAGGAGCGGTGGCCTGTGCGGCCATAGGTCAACGGCGTTGCGGCGAGCTCAAACTTCCCCGGCGCGCCCAAACCGCTGGCGCCAACAATGACGTAGCGGAACGAATACCCATTTCTCATTCCCGCGGCTAGATCGGCTTCCATGAGTCCAGCGGCATCTCCGTTCGCAGAACCATGCAGCGGAGGCCCGAGACTCGATAGAGAGTTAGGCAGCCGCGCGTATTTGAGGCGGAAGGCCTCGACGGCTTCGGCGATGTCCTTGAGAGATTCGATGGCAGTTAGCTCATTCTTGTCGGCTTCCGCGGAGTCCCATTCCAACTCCAAGGAAGGCAAATCGAGAAGAACCACGCCTAGCGAAAGGATCTTCCATTCGCCGTTTTCCCGCACCAGCCCCATGGTGACCTGGATAGCGCTGGCGTCCGTGGTATCCGTTGCGTCGCGCAAGTTCACCGGCATAAACGCCACATTGTCACGGGTGTCGGCGCCGCCGATTTGAATCTCCGCCGCGCCCGCGGGAGTGTCGCAGCGAACGATGGGCCGGCCTGAGGGATTGCTGGTCACGGAAGGTTTGCCTGCTTCGTTCAGAAGCACGAACCGTTTCATAAACGCAACACGGGCCGCCGGCGCCATGCGAGTAAACGATTCTTTGTTGCGCGCGGTGAGGTAACGCTCAAAGTCGTTCTGGCTTTGCGAACAAGCCGCCATCAGGACATCGCGGAGCGCGGCTAACGGTCCGTTCGCCGAGGCGGGAGGAGTCGCGGGAGCGGGCAGAGCTGAAGTCGACTCTTGTGTGAAGGCCGCATTCGTCAGTAACAGAAAGAGTGCAGTCCCAGCCATCGTCTTCACAATTGGAATATTTTTTCTTAAATTCACATCAGTCCTTTGCGGCACTTAGGATCGCCGCCAGATTTTGGGTGAAGGCGGATCGGGGCATCACTTCGTCGCAGCCCGCCACTTGTGCCTGCGCGGCCAAATCGCGCTGCACGTGAGAGAGAAAGCCAATAACCCGCAGATCCTTTTGCGCAGCACGCACGCGTTCAATGGCCACGAGCGGTTGGCTGCGCGCGTTTAAATCCACGATCACCAGTTTTGGTGCGGGTTCCAGCAGTTCGAGAAGCGCGTCACCATTCGTGGCCACTTTTAACTCCAGCCCGAGATGTTTCGCCGTCTCCGCGACCTTCATCTGAAAAAACAGATCGTCCATCAGTGCCACGATTCTTTCCATGCCAGCGACTCCTCCGCGCCTGTTACTCATTATGCGCCACTTCAACTTTTCGGTGCCTTTTCGAGTAAGATGCTCTCATCGCTTGGGAGGTCCCCCCATGCAGCAAGGTGTAGCCCGAATCACCGAGCCGGCGGTCACCGGATCGATCCAGCCCGCTTTATTGCTCCTTGAAAAGACGCCATTTCTGCTCGAAACGATGCTTCGTGATCTGCCGGAAGATTTGCTGCGCTGGAAGCCCGCGCCGGAGCGCTGGTCGATCGCGGAAGTGATTGGGCATCTCGCGGATATTGAATTGGTCTATGCCGACCGGACCCGCCGCATCGTTACGGAAGACACGCCGAGGCTGCAAAAGTACGATCCCACGCAAACCGTGGTGATCGGAGATTACGTGCGCGGCTCAGCTACCGAAAACCTCGCGTTTTTCACGAGGACGCGGCGATCAACCGTAATTCTCTTGAGAAGCATCCCGGCCGATTCCGGTGAGCGCGAGGCGACGCACTCCGAACTCGGCGATATCACGCTCCATCAGATGCTCAGCGAATGGGCCTCGCATGACCTCGGGCATCTCCGGCAGATCGCGGAGCTTTACCGCGCACGGGCGTTTCACCCCTATGCCGGTCCGTTTCAAAAATATTCTAATCCGAAGCCGTGAAGGAACATCCCGAGGATGCGCGGCTAGCCGCCGCAGGTCCGCGCGAGGTGACTCTCTACACGCGGCCGGGTTGCCATCTTTGCGAAGACGCTAAGACCGCAATTGAGCCACTACTGCGCGAATTCGGCGCCTCGCTCCATGAAGTAAATATCGACAAAGATGCGGTTCTCGAAGAGCGTTACGGCTGGGATATTCCCGTGATCTTTATCGGAGCGCGTAAAGCCGCCAAGCATCGCGTTGATGTGGAACAGTTTCGTCGTCAGCTCGAGCAAGCAAAATGAAGAAAAGACCCGCCTGGCTCTATATCGTGGGCTGTTTTGCAGTCGTGATTATAATCCTCGCGTATCCGGCACGCCATTGGCTGAACTATGCGCAAGTAAATCTCACGGATCGGCAGGCGAGAGAAATTCTAAACAGAGAGTTACCCATCGGCACGGACAAATCGCGAGTAAAACAGTTTCTGGACGCGAAGGCTTGGCCCTACTCCGACAGAGGTCCCTCTATTCAATCCATGATTCGCGACGCGTCCCACAACTTCCTGATTCGGACAGACATCCAAATCCAGTTATTCTTCGATTCAAATGGGAAATTAGTTTCGTATGAACTACAGGACTTCCATACTGGTCCTTGAAGTTGCCAGCGCGGCCCCTAGTGATCGCCGCCTGGCTCATGCGCTCCAACTGTTTTGTCAGGCACGTCGCCGGCACGGCCTTTGACGCGGTCGTAGACACTGATCTGGCTCACGGACCCGAGCGCTTCGTTGTAAAAAGTGGGGACGCCTAACGCAGTAAGAAGCTCTTCGTTGAACCTTCGCAGATTTTCGAGATGCGACGCGAGGGCCGGCAGCTTCAATCCATCGTCAGTCAGCAAAAATTTCTGGTAGCCTGCGTCCCAAAGCCTCGTGAACCTGCCCTTTAGCATGATTGTCGGCACGACCGTCATTTGATAGAGGTCGTCCGTGCCCTTGCGAAACTCGGCGCCGCTGCCGTATTTTTCCACGCGCACGACGCCGCGCGTACTGCCGACGGCAAAGCCGAGTGCCGCCAGACTCTCAATTTGCTTGCCTGTGAACCGCTGTTCGACATTCCACATAGGGCTCTTAGCCTAGTAAATGCCGGGAGTTCTGTAAAGCGGACGTCGTTAACAATTTTGGGGAGGTTGATTGAACGATGCATTCCGCTGACTGTTCTTAGGCCGCCGAGACACTCCTCAGGTTTTGGCGGAAGACCAGGAGCGTTCCCAGGTGCGCCACAGCGAAACGTCGCCAAGGCCTAGCTGATTCCACCACAAATCCAGCATCTTTTGATCGAGCCGCAATATGCCGTCGCGCGTGACTCCCGAAGGAGGGGGGAGAAGTGTCGTCAGCCTGTCGTAGACGAGCCCGCGCTCTGATGCGTCAGCGCGGGCCAGAAGATGCCAGACCGTGAGCGCATCGCGCTCGCGAGCTTCGGCGAGTATTTTGCTGAGTTGGGCGTTCCGCTCTTCCGGTGTGCTCGCCGCAAAATCAAATTTGGACAGGGATTCGCGAAACGAAACGGAAGCGTCATCAAAGTATGGCGTTCCTGGTCCAACTTTCGGCCGCGTCGAGCAGACCGCGCCCGCGGGGATGAACGCCTCGCGTCCATCCAGCTTAAAGCCCACCCAACCGAGTTTTGTCCGCAAAAGCCCAGCGCCCGAATCGTCCACTTGCAATGTATAGGAACAGCCAAGGTCCACCGCGATGGCCGAAGGCGTATCGACCGTGAACTCACCCGGCATCGCCCAGATATACGCATGAATCGTGCCGCGATCGAGCGCCAGCCGGCTGCGCCCTTTGCCCCCAGCGACCGAACGCAAACGCGTGTTTGGCTCGACATTCACCGTCCCAATATCGGAGATGGAAATGTTAGCCTTGGAATGGCTGTCGGTCACGAGAGTTTGGCCGACGCCGAGCTTGGAGGCTCCGGAACTCATTCCAAAGGCACTCGACTCCACCTTTGGCGCGCCGGCGACACTCTCGACGTCCCATCCTGGTCCGGTAGCTGCGTTCGGCTTTTGACTCCATCGAAGTATCCCAAACGCGGCCATAAACAGGATGGCCACTGTAGCGGCCGCCAGTCCGAAAGACAAACGCGATGGCATAAACCGCTGCCAAAACCAGGGTTGCCGCGTAGCCACGATCGCAGGAAATTTCGGCGCCCGACCTTCATGGCGGAATCTTGCAAGAGCATTTTCCAGTTTTTGAATCTCCGGGTCGGGTTCGCCGGAACCATCCCAGAGGTAATCTTCATTCATGGCTGATTCCTTCTGTTCAAGAGAGTCTTTGTCTGCGCCGTTGAATTTCTACCCCCGAAGGACTCGGGCTGAATCGCACCGCCCATCGATGCTTGGCTTAATTTTTCCCGAAGCTGTTGCATGCCTCGATGCAGATTGACTCGAACGGAGCCGGAAGTCAGGCCGGTACGCGCTGCGATCTCCGGCCCAGTCATGCCCTCGACCAATCGTAGAATGAGTGTTTCGCGATAGGCGTCAGGAAGGCTGCGAACGAACGCCAGGATCATCGCTGCTTGCGCATCGGGGGTGGTATTCGCCGCGGGCAATTCCACTTCATCTTCAGGTAGGCTCTCCGTTACCGCGGCAACTGCACGCGTTTGCCGGTAGTAGTCGTTGGCTCGGTTGCGCGTGATCGCTGCCAGCCACGGTCCGAATCGGGCGACATCGCGTAGATCGCAAAGCCGAGGTAGCGCGCGCAAAAAAACATCCTGAACAAGATCGTCCACGTCGTTTGCAGGCACTCTCGCCAGAAGGATCCCATGAACCATGCGCGCATACCGCGCGTACAAACCGCCAAATGCGGCGCGGTCGCCTGCGCGCGCGGCCAACACCAGAGAAGAATCACCCGTGGTTTCGGGGGCGGGCGCGGTGGTCACCGCTCGACAGTCCCTGATTGTGAGGCGCGAGTCAACTGTGGTTCCAGTGCGTGATATGCCGACTCCCGATGTCATCCTGGTGTGCAAGACGCAGTAGTCGAGAAAAGTGTTAACAAGGGACCGTACAAGGAGGCTTGGTTAAATCAGAAAGCACGAGGGTGATTCTCTAGTATTCGTAGGGTGATTGCCCCTAACTGCCGCTAAACTCAGGCTATACCATCAAACTGGCATGCCGCATCTAATTCCGAGTAAACTGGTCGCATATATTGGAGATTACCAGGCGATTTCAGAGCATGGCCACGATCAAGCCCATCACTGTCGCAATCGACGCACATTTCGCCCAACCACAAAGACCTCAGGGTTGGGCAGGACAGTCGGTGTTGGAACTGATTGGCGACACACCCCTGCTGCGACTTGCGCGGATCGGTAACGAATTTCCGAATGCGGAATTCTATGCCAAGGCTGAGTGGTACAACCCCGGAGGATCCGTCAAAGACAGGCCTGCGTTGAGCATGATTCAAGCGGGTCTGGCAAGCGGCGCTCTCCGCCCCGGCAAGACCATCATCGACGCAACAAGCGGCAACACAGGAATTGCCTACGCCATGATCGGCGCGGCGCTCGGCTATCCCGTGAAATTATGTTTGCCTGATAGCGCCTCTCATGAGCGTAAACGCATCCTCAGTTCTCTGGGGGCCGAGCTCGTTATTACCTCCGGCGACGAGGGCACCGACGGCGCAATTAGGGGCGTTCATGAGATCGTCGCGTCGGAACCGGAAAAGTATTTCTACCCGGACCAATACAGCAATCCGGCAAACTGGCAGGCGCACTATCGCACTACTGCAACGGAAATTTGGGAGCAGACCAATGGGAGCATCACTCATTTCGTGGCGGCGCTGGGCACTAGCGGAACCTTTGTAGGCACTTCGCGCCGGTTGAAGGAGCTTAGTCCATCAATCCGTTGCATAAGTCTTCAGCCCGATGCAGCCTTTCACGGCCTGGAAGGCTGGAAGCACATGCAGACCGCTCTGCGCCCCGCGATTTATGACGACACTATCGCCGACGCAAATCTTGAAGTCGCCACAGAAGAGGCCTATCGCCTCGTCAAGCGTATCGCACGGGAAGAAGGCCTGCTGGTCAGTCCCAGTGCCGCAGCCGCCCTGCTCGGCTGCTTCCAAGTCGCAAAACGTCTCGCAAGGGACGAACGCGCCGTCATTGTCACCGTTTTTGCCGATTCCGCGTCAAAGTACCTGACCGAACGTTTTTGGGATGAAGAGTGATTTCACAATGAGCGAAGCACTCGAACTCGGGATCAGCGCTGAGCTTGCCGAAAAGATTCGCGAGCACGGCATTGAAACCTATCCGTACGAATGCTGCGGCGCGCTGCTCGGTTCGGATTACGACGGGCTCGCAAACGACCCGAACCGGGAGTCTCGAAAGGTTTCTCGTGAGGTGCTTTCTCTCTTCCCGCTCGTGAATCGTCGCGATGATTCGCCGCGAAATCGTTTTGCAGTAACGCCGGACGACGTACGTGAAGCCGAAAAAGCCGCAACCGCGCAAGGATTTGAGGTCATCGGCTGGTATCATTCGCATCCCGACCATCCGGCGAAGCCCAGCGACTTCGACCGCGATCACGCCTGGCCGTGGTACAGCTACATCATCGTCAGCGTGCATACTGGCGTGCCGCAGGATATGACTTCCTGGCGTTTGAAAGATGACCGCTCCGGATATTTGGAAGAAAAGATTTCGCCGATGAAAGCAAGCGCCGCAAATTAACACGCGTCCAAGAGAACGGGAGAACGAGAGATGTCTGTCAAAGTGATGATTCCGACGCCGCTGCGAGTTTACGCGGGCAAACGTGATTCGACCGAGGTTAGCGCCGCGACTGTCGGCGAAGCGCTCAGCGGTCTCACTAGCCAATTCGCCGAGCTACGCAAGCATCTCTACACCGAAGACGGCAAGCTACGCGCGTTTGTGAACGTCTACCTCAATGATGAAGATATCCGCTATTTGGCCAAAGAAAACACGCCCACGAAAGATGGGGACACCATCAGCATCATTCCATCCATCGCCGGCGGTTTTTCTGAAAACGCTAATTGACTTTTAATTGACAGGGAGCTTTTGCAATGGCCACGACACTACAGCCGCAAACCGGCGCGAAGCCGGCCACCAGCCTTACTAACGAGGAAATTCTTCGCTACAGCCGCCACTTGATCATGCCCGAAGTGGGCATGGAGGGTCAGCTCAAACTCAAGAACGCAAAAGTCCTGCTAATAGGCACTGGCGGACTCGGCGCTCCCCTGGGGCTGTATCTTGCCGCGGCGGGTGTCGGGCGCCTGGGACTCGTCGATTTCGATGTCGTGGACTTCACGAATCTTCAGCGGCAAGTTACGTTTGGCACGACCGATGTAGGCAAATTTAAGAGCGAAGCAGCCCGCGAGAGACTCTCTAACCTTAACCCGAACATTCAAATCGATGCCTTCGAGACCAAACTCACAAGCGATAACGCTCTTGAGCTCTTCAAGGATTTCGACGTCATCGTGGACGGCACGGACAATTTTCCGACCCGCTATCTCGTGAACGATGCGTGCATTTTGCTCGGCAAGCCGAATGTTTACGGCTCCATTTTTCGATTCGAAGGTCAAGCCACAGTTTTCGGAATGCCGGAAGGCCCGTGCTATCGCTGCTTGTATCCAGAACCGCCTCCGCCGGGGCTCGTGCCGTCTTGCGCCGAAGGTGGAGTCCTGGGTGTGTTGCCAGGAATCGTCGGCTCCATCCAAGCGATGGAAACGATCAAGTTGATTTTGGGTGCGGGCGATAGTCTTGTCGGGCGCTTGTTGCTCTTCGATGCGCTTGGCATGAAATTCCGCGAGCTCAAGCTGCGCAAAAATCCGAACTGCCCGATGTGCGGCGAGCATCGCACCATCAACAAGCTCATCGACTACTACGAATTCTGCGGCGTGCGCGGCGAAGAAGCCCCTGGCCCCGATGTACAAGTTCCCGAGATTACTCCGCGCGAACTGAAATCCCGCCTCGATCGCGGAGATGACCTCTTCATCCTGGACGTGCGCGAGTCGCACGAATTTCAGATTTGCAATCTGAAGGGCCACTTGATCCCACTCGGCGAATTGCCTCGCCGCGTTCACGAGCTGGACTCCTCGCAGGAAATCGTCGCGCATTGCCGCAGCGGAAAGCGCTCGGCCGAGGCCGTGGATTTCCTGCGCAAAGCCGGCTTCCGCAAAATCCTTAATCTCAAGGGCGGCATTCTCGCCTGGTCGGATGAGGTTGACCCCAGCATTCCCAAGTATTGAGAGCATTGCCCGGCTTCCTTGAGTTCCTAGCAAACTCTGCGTAATCTAGAGAGCGAGTTAGGCGATAATTGATAAGCGTCGAACGCGCTCTCAACTTCTTCGGAGGCCCGAATGGCGGCTAGCAAGATCACTATCAACAGTAACGGATCGATTCGCGTGGAAGGGGACTTCGAAATTGTCGATCCCGAAGGCCGCGCTTTCGGCCTGGCTGGGCGCACAGCGATCGGCCTCTGCCGCTGCGGCCATTCAGCCAACAAGCCGTTCTGCGACGGTTCCCACAAGGTCGTTGGCTTTAGCGACCCCGTTGTTGCTCGCGAACTAGCCCCTCCCAAGCCAAAGCTCTAACCGACAAAAGGCTATGGCAGCGAGACATTTTGATGGATGAGACTGTCTCACACTGAGACATTCCACGTATTGTCGCTGATACTGTCCCAATTGTCGGTAACTCTAACGGAACAAACATGATAGTTTCCTTAGGCCCTATTTTCTCAGTCCTTCCATGTGTCTCGCTGGTACACTCCCTGCCTAGCCTTCTCGCAGCGCTCCTGTAACCGACGAAAATTCAGTTACTTACAAGCTGAGATTTTCCCTCCGAAAAGGGCACAAACTTGCATTCCTACGGTGTTGTAGTTGTTTCTTCGGTATTTGGGGGGTTTCGTGGGTGGTTGGGGCCAAATCGTCGGGTTTCTTCGGAAGGAGCGTTCTCGCCTTCTGATCGCTTCCACCGTGGGGCTGGCCTTCCTGTTTTTTGGCGCCATCTTCTACTTGCGGCAAGCTGCTATCTCTGGCTCCCCTGAGACTTACCTCTATCTTGAAGTCGCAGGCACACTTGTCAGCTTCTGCTACGCGGCTAACGCGCTGGTAAGGTTCCGCGGCACGCACGACCGCACCGCACTCATCTTGGCATTTGGCTTTGTACTCTCGGGAATTATTGAGACCGTCGGCTATTTCGGCCTGAACGATGTTCTCCAGGCTGGCCCTGCCGCTTTGACCAGAATTCCGATGGGCTGGATGGTCGGCCGCACGATTCTCGCTGTTTTTTTGCTCTCCGCCATCGCCGTGGAACGTTACATTCCGAATGCCCGGCAACCCAGCAAAGAGACCGCAGGTGCATTGCTGGTAGTCGCTATTGCTACGTATCTTACGAGCGCAGCTTTTCTCGCCGCGCCTTCCGCACCCTTGGCTCGCGCAGCCAGCCTCGTTTCGCGCCCCTGGGATTTGCTGCCCGGCGCGTTGTTCTTGTTCGCCGCCATTTGTTTCGGTCAGCGTCTCCAGAGCAGCAAGAACAATAAGACCGCCGCAAGCCTGTACGACTATTCGCTCCTTGTTGTAGCGTCGCTCAATGTGGTTTGCCACGTCTCCGCGGCCTTTTCCCGCCACCTCTTCGATGGTCCGTTTTTCCTTGCGGAAATTAGCAAGACCGCAAGTTACGTCGTCATGCTTTCCGGCGCGCTGCTCGATCAGGCGCGCCTCTTTGACCAGGTTCGTTCGATGGCGGTAAGCGATTCGCTTACTGGCCTTGCCAACTATCGCCGTCTTATCAGCGTGCTGGAAGCGGAACTGGACCGTTCGCGTCGCACGCAGCGTCCTTTCAGCGTTGTGCTTCTGGATATGGATGGTCTCAAAAGCATCAACGATCATTACGGCCATCTCACCGGAAGCCGCGCCATCGTTCGCCTTTCGAAGATTCTTCGCAGCCATTCTCGTGCCATCGATACTGCGGCGCGTTACGGCGGCGATGAATTCGCTCTTGTGCTTCCTGAAGCCGGTCCGGACATCGCCGGGCGCGTCGTTTCCCGCATTCGCGAACGCCTCTCCGCCGAAGCCGAGCCGCCCGCACTTTCTGTCAGCGCCGGGGTTGCCGCGTTTCCTGAAGATGGCGACACGCCGGAAAAGCTCCTGGGCGCCGCCGACCGTGCGCTCTATGGCATGAAGCATCGCAGCAACAGCAACGTAAAAAATCTCACGCGGATTGCCGCGTGCCTATGAGGATGAATGCCAGTCAAATCCAACAGGCACGCTTTTCCCTTCAACCGCGTCGAACGCCGGATCCCAATGGAGATCCCCGTCCTGCTCGACGGCCATCGCCGGATGCCCGGCACGGAATCGACTTTTACGGAAAATGTGAGTGCGCGTGGCGCGCGGGTCGTGAGCACCCGCCGCTGGGAACACGGCGAACGGCTGACGTTCGTATCGCGCACCGGAGAGTTTCGCTCCTCGGCCCGAGTAGCGTACTGCGAACCATTGCAAGGCGACGGCTTTGCGATTGGCGTGGAGTTTCTCGAGCCAAAAGGGCGATGGGTTGTTTAATCCCCAAGATAGCTTGACGTAGATCGGCAAGCGGATAGGAGGGAATACCTGGAACAAGAGAAGTCAGAAAACTTGCGCAAAATTAAAATCATTTGAAGCGCTGTGCGGATCGAGAAGGAGCCGCCCGGCGCTTCATCTTTTTTGGCTGAGACTTTTGTGACTGGCGCCATTCGTATCGTTTTGTTTGCATGGCGGATCATGTGACGAACAAGATTAAGACTTTGCTTCGCTTCCCAAGACTTCCTGGTAAACGCGCATCATCCCATCAACCATACGATCAGAGGAAAAATTCGCTTCGACTCGCTTGCGGCCTTCTGTTCCGAGGCTCGCCGCAAAATCACGGCTTTGAAGAATTCTCTTAGCGGCCGTACAAATTTCTGCCACGTCTGGTCCGGAGACCAGAAGACCGCTTTTTTCATCCTCGATGATTTCGCCGAGCGCGCCTTTGCTGAATGCGATAGAAGGAATTTCGTAGGCCATGGCGGCGAGCAGCGAATTGTTCAGTGCTTCGAAGAAGGACGGGAGCAAGAAAACGTCCAAAGCCGCGTATACACTTTCCACGTCCTTCACAAATCCGGGGAATAAAACAGCTCCCGCAACACCGAGCTCTTGTGCCAGCGATTCCAGTTTCGCCCGGCATGGTCCATCACCTGCGAGCAGCAGCTTCGCACCCGGAAGTTCTTTCCGTAGTTTGGCGAGCGCACGGATCAGCCACTCCTGGCCCTTGTCCGGCAGCAATACGCCGACGCAACCAAGCAATGCCGCGTCACCGGAAATTCCCCACCTAGAGCGCGCTGCAAGGCGTTGGTCCAATGTGAACAGTGGTGGAATTTCAGCGCCTTCGTAGACGACTGTTATTTTCTCTCGCGGCGCTCCCGAGCTTGCTGCCTGTTCCGCTACCCATTTCGAATTTGCAATGATGCGTGCTGCGGCTTCATAGCGCGCACGCGATGCACGGTTCTTCCCGATGGGATATCCCACACGCCTTGAAATCAAAAAGGGAATGCGCTTGTGCGCACCAGCCAGCCACACGGCTGAAACGGCGTGCGCTTCATTGGCGTGCACGAGATCAAATCCGCCGCTTCGAACTAATTCGCGAATCTTCCGCGCCGCAGGCAGACGAAATAATCCGCGCGAAACAAAATGCACTCTCACACCTCTTTCCCTTGCGCGTTCTCCCAGCGCAGATCCTGTCGCGGCCACAAGTTCCGCCTCGTGTCCGCGGCCCCGCAGTCCCTTTAAGATGAGGAGAGCTTGATTTTGTCCGCCGCGCCAGGCTGTCTCGAGATCAACAAGCAGCGCCTTCACTGTTTCGCTCCGGCTGCTCCTCGCTCCTCTTGTTCGATCAATTTGCCCAGCTTCGCGTATTTCAGTCGCACCGACCGCGCCGCCATTTGCGAAATCAACGCTCCGCGGTATCCATCCAGAAACCCACCGCGCAAAAAATAATTCTGAAACCAGCTCCACGGCGTCGCCAGCCACAATGCGCCCTTCCAGTTTCGTTTCCCTGCCTCGAACATTTGCCTTGCCGCTAGCGCCGTGTATCGCTCGACATTCGCTTCATGTTCCGCAAACGATCGCACCGTGTAATGCAACAAGTCCCCATGAAGACGTCCCGGCTTGCCCTCAAACCTCAGCGCTTCGTGGATGATTCCCGAAAACTGCGCTTTGTCCCGCCGGTACAGCCGCCGCTGAAAATCCGGATACCAGCCCGAGTGTTTAACCCAAGCTCCGAGATACCACGTCTTTCGCGCCATCTCATACACGCCGGATTTGGGCTCATGCTTCTTCCAATCCAGCAGAGAAGTCTGCAGCACGCTGCTCAACTCCTCATCCGCGTCCATCGACAGAACCCACTCGTTCTGCGCACGCGTCGCCGCGAAATTCTTCTGTTCTGAATAATTTGTCCACGCGCGCTCATGAAAAGCCGCGCCATGCTCGCGAGCGATTGCTGGAGTTCTGTCCGTGCTTCCAGAGTCCACGACGATAATTTCGTCCGCGATTCCATTCAGCGACGCCAGGGCGCGCGGCAAATTATGTTCTTCGTTGAGTGTGATCAAGCAGGCGGAGAGGCGATTCATCGTGTGCGTCGGGCGTGGAACGCTGTCGCCCGTATCTTACACTTTCAATGCATCGAGTTCAGGCTGCAATTTGCAAAAAATGCAGAGCAGGGAAGAGGCGGCTATTTTTTCTGGAGACTGACACGAATTCGGCTCTCGCCAATGCGAAACTCCGAGCCATCCTGCAGCATGGCCGCGCGCACGCGCTCTTCGTCGTAAAACGTGCCGTTGGTGGAATCGAGATCCTTCAGGTTGATGAATTTGTCGCGCACTTCCAGCAGGCAATGATGCCGCGAAATCTCCGGGTCATTCAGTGGGATGTCCGAACCTTTCCGTCCGATGACGACACGCGATTTCTCCAATCTAAAAAACTGGCCGTTTGCGGGCCCCGAGGTGACCGCAAGAACGAATACACTGTCCACGGGCAGTTTCATCCCATCGTCTTCAGGAGGTAGATGCAAATTCGAAGTGGAAGCGTCGGCGCGCGCAAAGGAAGGCAGCGGGCTGATCACCACAGTCTGGTCGGGGCGCAACTTGAGTTCCACAACCGTGGTTTTGCCGCACTTCGAGCACTTGAACTGCACTTTCGGATGGAGCGTGGAGTTGGCATCCTTAAGCTTGTGCTCAGTTCCGCAATGAACACACTTGGCTTGCATGACTCTAATTTAACACTCGCGGCGTGGCGGAGTTTCGGTCTCTTCCCCTGCATGTTGCAAAGGTAATTTGCAGCACAGTTGAACATAAGGCGCAACGCGCCGAGGCCGATTGCCCGCCTCTTGTGCTACGATTGAAGATTCCAATTCAACCAGGAGAGCGTTTGTGCCGGAACATATTTCGCGTAAGGAATTGAAGCAGGACAAGATCCACGATGCTATCGAGCACGGCGCTGAAGCCGTTTTTTCGCACACCACCGTTCTCGCAGCCGCCATCCTGGCCATCGTGGTCGTCGCCGTCGGCTATTTTGGCTGGCGCTTTTATATCGACCGCCAAACTGTTCAGGCGACCGCCGCGCTCGATGTCGCCACTAAGGCCTACTCTGCGCGCATCGGTGCAGCCCCCGATCCCAACGATCCCAGCGAGCCCTTCTATCCCACCGAGGCCGCACGCTCCGAAGACGCCGTTCAAAAATTCTCTGCCGTCGCTGAGAAGTATCCAAACACGAATCCCGGCAGACTTGCAGCCTATTACGCCGCGCTTTGCTATGAAGACCTCGAACGAAACAACCAAGCTCTCGAGCAATTGAAAAAAATTAGCTCCGGCAAGGACAAAGAGCTTGCAGCTATGGCGCAGTATCAAACCGGAGTGATTTACGGGCGCACTGGAAAAACCGCTGATGCCATCAAGGTTTTCCGGGACCTGGCCGACCATTCCTCCGTCTTCGTGCCGCGCCCGGTCGTTCTCCTCGAGCTTGCCGAGATTTTGCGCCAGAGCGATCCGAAGCAGGCCGCCGGCGTCTACGAGCAGCTCAAGAAAGAATTCCCGAATACGCCAATCTCGGAGGAGGCGGACCGCGGACTGGAAACGCTCGCGCCACAGTCCTGAGCCCCGACACTACTCCGCGGCAAACCAGGGCGGACCGCCGAATCTTTCGAAAAAGTTTGAAGACAGCTGAGAACGAAGACTGACGGTAATGTCTCTGCCCGTCGCCGGAGCCGCTCATCGAACAACTCACGACATGCGCGCCATGGGCGATGCGCGTGGAACTCTCACGCGGACGCCGTTACCCTGAGCTACCGCATCCCTACCGCACAGAGTACGCGCGCGACCGCGATCGCATCATTCATTCGCGCGCCTTCCGCCGCCTCGAAGCTAAGACCCAGGTCTTCACCATCCGTTACTCCGATCATTTTCGTAATCGGCTGACGCATACTCTGGAAGTTTCGCAGATCGCTCGCACGGTTGCCGCAGCTCTCGGACTGAACACGGAACTTGCGGAGACTCTCGCTCTCGTCCACGACATCGGCCATCCACCCTTCGGCCACGCAGGCGAAAAAAAACTCGACGAGCTCATGCGCGCCCGTGGTTCGCGCTTCAATCACAATCTCCAGGCGCTACGCATCGTCGAGCAGTTCGAGAGCCCTTATCTCGATTTTCCCGGCTTGAATCTCACCTTTGAAGTCCGCGAAGGCATCATCAAGCACTCTCACGATTACACCGCTGCGCAATTTCCGCATCTCGCCGAGTACCTTCTAAATCTTCGCACGCCCCTCGAAGGCCAATTGATCGACTGGGTCGACGAAATCGCCTACAACACGGCGGACCTTGACGACGCCCGCGAAGCAGAACTTCTCGATCTCGATATATTGCGAAGCGAAGTTCCAATTTTCTCCGAAGCTTACGCGCAAATAGACGCAGCTTATCCCGCTGGACGAGAGAAGCTGAAATTCAACGCAGCGCTCCGCCTCGTTCTGGATCAACTGGCCACAGATCTCATCGATACCACGCAGCAACGCGTGCTAGCTTCCGGAGCCGCAACTGTCGACGACATTCGCCGTGCTCCGCGCAGGCTCGCCGGCTTCAGCGAAGCTCTTGCCGAACGCAACGCAGAACTGAAACGCTTCCTCTTCAAACATATTTACAACCACCCCGCCATCACGGAAGACCGCGACCGCTCCATCCGCTGTCTCGAACAGCTCTTCTTGTACTACCTCGATTCGCCAGGCTCCATGCCCTCCTCTCACGAAGAGTCAGCCCAGTCCGAGGCCCGCCACGTCGTCGTTTGCGATTACATCGCCGGCATGACCGACCAATTTCTACTTCGCAAGCACCAGGAGCATTTCGGCCAAGCTGGTGCATCTGCGGCGGGCCAAACTTCCGAATCTCTTTAATTCCGGAGCGATCACGAAACTACACTATGGAACGCACACACTTCGAAACGCTCATCGCGATGTATGACAACGCCCCAATCAACAAATGGTTTCGGCCGCATCTCCGCATTGTTGAAGAAGGACGCGCGGAGATTGAAATGCCCGTCCGTGAGGACTTCCATCATGCGGCTCGTGCGATTCACGGAGCCGTCTATTTCAAAGCCCTGGACGACGCGACCTTTTTCGCGGTGCAGTCTCTCGTCAAGGATTTGTTCGTCGTAACTTCTTCTTTCCAACTTTATTTTTTGCGGCCGGTTTCTGAAGGCTACCTCCTCGCTCGCGGGCAGGTCGTCAGCCGTTCGAAGCGCGTCTATATCGCCGAAGGCATTCTTTTTGACAGCCGCGGCAAAGAAGTCGCGCGCGGAAGTGGAACGTTCATGCCCAGTTCCATCCAACTCGGCCCCGAGTTGGGTTATCGCTGAATGCCCCGAGCTTCATCGCCCCTCGAAACACCAGCGTTGCCGTAATCCAATCTCTCTTACCTCTTGTGATAGCCTTAGCGGTCTTCTGGCTGTAAAAAGGCAAAACGCATGTCGTTTGGCTCGAACACGTTTCCTGTGCTCCGATGGGCTAGCTTGCTGTGGATGGTAGTCTGGTTTCCCGCGTATTTCCGCTACTGGGGCTGGGCCAATCTGCTGCACTTGTGCGACGTCGCAGTGATCCTGAGTTTTATCGGCATCTGGTGGGGGAATCCTCTGCTGCTTTCAAGCCAAGCGGTCAGTTCGCTGGCGCCTGGCCTCTTTTGGATCCTCGACGTTGGCTGGAGGCTCGCGACAGGACGCTTTCTCATCGGCGGAACAGATTACATGTGGGACGCACGTTATCCGCTCTGGGTGCGCCTGCTGTCGTCCTTTCACGTTGGGCTGCCACTGGTTTTGCTATGGACCTTACGTCGGGCTGGCTACGACCGGCGCGCCCTCGCCCTGCAAGCCGCAATCGCCGCCGTACTTCTCATTGTTTCTCGCTTTCTGTCCGCGGAGATCAACATGAACTTCGCCTACCGCGATCCGGTATTCAGCCGCGCCTGGGGACCGGCCCCCGTTCATCTCGCGGCCGCGTTCATCATCATCGTCGGAGTGGTTTACTGGCCCACGCATCTTCTGCTGGGCTGGCTGTTTCACATACCTGCCGCGGCCAAATGAAGACGCAATAATCCCCCAACAATTTCACCTTAAATCAGTTTAATTTTCGTGAAGGAATTTCTCAGCCGCGTCGTCTATGCACGCAGAAGGCGCGTTCGTTCTCGCGGATGCCCTTGCGCCGGATCGTGAGTTGCCCACCACGCGCGCCAGGCGTTGGCATCATTGCCGAGCGGCGCGCCCGTAATCACGCGGAGCGTTCCATACACCAGCTCTCGTGTCGTCGTGGTCAGCGAATCGTCGTCGGCAAAATTTAGCAGATGTGGTACCGCCGCCAGCCGCTCTTCCCGCGTGAGCATGCCGGATTGCCCGAGACTGTTAGCCGCTTGTTCGCGCACTCGCGGTGAGCGATCGTGGGTCAGAATATCCAGTAGCGGGTCGACCGCGGCGTCGTTCCCCAACATCGCCAATCCTTCTACAGCCCAATAGCGCGTGTGCTCGTTCGGGTCGTGCGCGTAGTTCAGCAAAGCGTCCAACACTCTCTCGGGTTCAACGCCCCGATTTCCCAGCGAACCGAGCCGCCACAAAGCCATCCCTCGGGTTGTAGGATCGCTCTGCAACTTCCGAATGAGCCGCGCAACGCTTTCGGGCGATTTGCTCAAATCGTTTGCCGCAAGATCCACGTCAATCGCTGCCGTGCGCACCCGGAGATCGTGCGAATTCAGCGCCGCCAGTACCAGGTCAAAAAGCTGGTCGGTATTCTTTAGGCGTCCCCGCCAGCCATCCACATTTTCGCGCAGCAGGTCTAGGGCGGCCGCGTCGTCATGCATCGCGCGTTCCAGCAAACGCTCCGCTTGCTGCTGCGGAGGAAGCCGTTTCAATTCCGCATCCAACTTATTTTCCTCAGGCGTTGGCATCCGTACTGGAGAGACGGCGTGAAAAGATCTCCGTGCCGGAGTTCCGTTTTCCCACTTGGGAGTTGGCAACGTCGTGCGGGCAGTCTCAAATCCGGCGGCAAGCGAAACGCCTCCAAGAGCCGCGAGCAATGCCGCGTTTCGGATTCCGCGATGCAGCCGCCGAGTCGTCGCTCGCGCGCCAGACTCGTTTTCTAAACCAATACTCTTTTGCTGCTCGCTCATTCGCTGTAGCTCCGCCAGGCGCGGGCGCGCGAAGCGCATCGCCTGTTAGTAACGAAATTACGGGTTGAGCTTGCTGGCGGGTATGGTACGGCAGGACAGATTTTTGTTAATTACGCGCTAACTTGCGTGCTTTCAGTTAGTTTGGGGAGTTACTCATAGGCGAACAACAGAGAAGCAGAGTCCCAAGGTACAGGTGTTTTTCTGTCTCTCCGAGAGTCTGTTTGACGCCTAAACACGCCGTTGTTCCGTCGACTCTCAAATCCGCGTAACAATTTCGAACCGGCTTCTAAGGAGCCGTCTGCGCAGGAATAACTTTGGTGTCCTTCTGCGTGAACTCAAATCGCAGCCGCCACTCGCTTGCCACGCTTTTTCCATCCACTTCTGGCGGCGTGAAGGCCCACTTTCTCGCGGCCTGCAAAACCAGCTCCGCAAAAAACGAACTAGGTCCCGCAGAATCCAACTCCGCTCCCGAGACACTGCCTGACTGATCAACATGTACTTTCACGCTTACGCGCACTTTTCCCCGAATGGTTCCACGCGCCTTCTGCGAAACATCCGGCAAAACCTGATCGAGAACTTCGCCCCGACCCGAACCAGTCCCAACTGAGGCTGGTTTCGCAACGCCCTCAGAGGTCGGCGCCTTTGCAGGCGACGCTGAGGAAGTGGCCAGCTCTTTGTCGCTCGTCGGCTTCAAAGTGTCTGGCGCAGACGGCGGAGGGATCGGCTGCTGTCTCTGCGGCGCCGCAGGTGTTGCGGAATTCGCTGTCCGGGAAATCGCCGGCTCAGGCTCAGGTCTCACCTTTGCTTTCGATGAAGCTACCGACTCGGCTGGCTTTGACACTGCATCCTGGCTACTGTGCTTCTCCGAGGCCACGATCGGTGCGTTCTGAGAGTCCGTGCGATGCGTGAGCAGCCGGGGCACAGTCAGAATCGCAACAAACGCCAGGGCTCCCACAATAAGCGGAACAAGAAACCATGACCTCGCGCCCGATACTTTGTGGGGAGGAGGCTGGTGCGCACCAATCTGCACTTGCGGGGCGGCACCGCTAGATGCCGGCATCGAGGGCATGGGTTTGAGTGTCCCCATGGAGGCTTGGTGCTGGCCTGCTAATGCTGCCGGGCTCAAACTCGAACTCGCCCCAACCGCGGGTCCCGCAACTGACGCGGCCGCCACCGCCACGCGTGCATTCAACCGCGCTGCGATGTCAACAGCACTCACACGTCGCTGCGGCTCCATTCGCAAGCATTGGCGCGCGATTTCCAGATAGGGCGCAGGAAGACTTGCAGGCACAACCGGATCGCGATTTGCCTCCGGCTGCCATTCCGGCAAATGCTGGGTCAGAACCTCCACCAACGTCATGCCCAGCGACCAAACATCCGCCGCTGGCGTCAAAATTCCGCTAATAGCTTCGGGAGGATCATAAGCATCTACCCTTCTCGATTCGCCCTGCGATTCTCCAACCCGCGAAATCGCATCGCTCGAAAGTTTCAGATGGTCTCCTGTAGCCAATATATTTGCAGGTTTCAGGTCGCCATGTACAAATCCCTTGCCGTGCAGGTATTCCAGCGCATCCAGCACGGGGCCGAGCATGTCGCGGGTTTCTTCCGACGAAAGCGCGCGCTGCGGAAGGATATCCGCGAGGTCTTCTTCGGCGTACTCCATCACCAAATACAGGAGATCATTGCCTTCGATTCTGCAACGTCCTCCGCGAAACAATCGCAGCAAATTGGGATGGGAGAGCTGCGCGGCAAATTCCCAGCTGGAGATCTGCGAATCGGCCGTTGCGGAATCCGCAGGGAAAAATTTGATGGCAGCTTTTTGCTGCCCACCTTCGCTGTATTCAGTTAAGAACACTGCGCTGTGATCGGAGCCGCCAAGATATTGCCGCAAAGGATAAATCCCTTCGACAATCTGGCCTTCCCATTGTTTCGAGGCCTCGGTCATATTGCACCCCCGCCTGACCGCGGAATTATTTCGAGTCTAGGCACTGATATAGGTAATGCACCCGGGAAAGGTATCTGGCTGGATGCCTCCATACTACCAATACTGCCTGCCCTTTCAACTGCCCCTCAGACCAGTAGTTTTTTTCGATTCCAATCAGATACTCTTGCCTCGATCACAGGATTCGATTCCCGCGTAGGGGAGACCAGCCGTGTTCTGCGACCGCTGTGGACTAAACTTCCTGCCCAAACAATCCGTATGCACCCGGTGTCGGCGCGTTCCGACGCGCTACTGGTTTCAGCTGATGAGCCTGGTCACTCTGCTGGTGGCCGTGGCGGCCAACGGTCTCGTAGCTATCCTGTTGCTCCCGCACTTCGCCGCCGGCCCCCACTCGCGTTTCGTTTTTCGCGCCTGGTGGTGGTTTGACCAAAATGTCGCTCTCTACGGCTGGGTACTGTTCGCCGTTGCTCTGCTAGCATGGGACTATTTCATTTGGAAAGAGGCCCGGCCAAAGATCAAAGGCTGGTTCACGCGCAAGCTGCTGACACTTTCTCTCGCTGCCGGCGTCGCTCCCATGATTCCCTGGTGGATTCCTGCAGGCCAACCCCCCGGCCAATTTCTTTCCATGATTGGCAAGTATCCCGGTTTGCCGGCCATTCTCGCCTGGGCAGTCGTTCTGGTCGTTTCTGTCCTTCTCTGCATTGACGCGGAGTCGCGCGACTATCTTCTCGGCCACGGAAGAATCCTCAGCGTCGTCAGCACAGGTATGCTTTTGCTAGTGCTGAGCATGACGGTCGTCGGCTGGTCGCTAACCTACTGATCGGCGACTCCACGAACATATGTAGGGGCCGGGTTTGTTTACCCTGTAAGAGCCCGCCCGTTATTTGCGGGCCATCGCGAGGAACAAAGTCATATACCGCTTAAGTTTCTGCGTAATTAGAAAATTTTCCTTCACGTGCTGATGCCCATTTTCCCCAAGCTTCGCCGCGATCTCCGGATGCGACAATAAAAACCGAATCTGATACGCCGTGCCCTCCACCGAATGCGCCAAAAGCCCCGTATGTTTGTGGATGATCTGCACTGGAATGCCGCCGACCGCGGAAGCCACCACCGGCTTTTTCTTCCACAGCGCCTCGGAAACGGTCAGCCCGAACCCTTCGCGAAGGCTCTTCTGGATCACAATCGTCGAAGCGCGCTGCAGTGCATTCACCTCTAGCGGCGCCCAGGCCGGCAGTTCGATGATATGAATGTCCGCCTCACCGTTCGCTTCGTTCTGCACTTCCTTTAGAACGACAGCTCCTTCCGGGTCATCCGAAGCACTGCCTCCGGCAAGTACCAGTTGACAATCGAAATATCGCTTCACGATGCGATACGCGCGAATCACGCCAACGGGGTCCTTGAGCCGGTCAAACCGCGAGATCTGCGTCAGAATTGGTCTTTGCGGATCGATCTGATATTGAGCCAGCGTCCGCGACACAAACCCGCTCTCCAGTTCACGATTCTTCTCCGAAAGAGGATCGATCGCCGGGTAAAAAAGATACTGTGGGATATCCAGCGAGCGCGAAAACTCCGGCGAAGAAAACATCGCGGCATCATAGCGCGCTACGAATTTGTTCAAAAAATCCCATACCTGGCGATTAGGATGAGATAGGTCAATATGGCAGCGCCAGGCCCAATGATTCGCGTGCTCCTTTCGGCCCTCGATCAGCGCAGCGGGCTGCGGATCATGGATGACCATGAATTCAGCGTCGAGTGGAAGACGCGCGCGGTTACGCTCGTTACACGCCAGAAAAATTTCAAAATCCTTTGGCTCCGCGTGATACGGAGAGCCGTGCAGCGCGTTGTGGAACGATTTCGTCACGCCGTAAAAGTCGTCTCCACCTGTCATGACGTCCCAGCGCATATTCAGCTCGAGTTCCTCCGCGAGCGGCAAGAGGCGGTTCAGAATCTCGGCAACGCCTCCACCCACGGCGGTCGAGTTGATCATCTCTATGCTGCGTCCTCGCAAAGGTTGCGCGAGCACGCGCAGTTCGTCGATCTCGCCCTGGCCTAGAAGGGCTGCATAGTCATCCAACGGAATCCGGCTGGCGATCGCTACTTCGCTCATCCTTTTCTCCCTTCGCGGTCGATCAGCCGAAGCACTTTGGCGCGGGCGCTGTCGAGTGTGTTCGTATAAATGTCGATGTGATTCACGCTGTCCGCCAGCGTTCCCAGGCCGAGTCCATCCGCCAGCCAGTGCGAGAAGTCATTGGTCTGCAGTTGCAGGCGCAGCCGCGATGACAGGAAGTGAAAGTAGAAAGACGCATGACTCAGATGCGCGATGCCGTTTCGAAATTCTTCCAATGTTCGTGCGGTGAGCCCGAACGGAAGGGTGACTTCCACGCTTTCGCAAAAGTAAAAGCGCTCCAGCGCCGTTTGTTGCGATAACGCTGGATTTGCCGTGCAATAATCTCCCACTACGCGGCACAGGTCGCTGCGCAGCGCGGCGATGGAAAGATAATCGCGAACGTCGAGCGCCGCGAGCTGCTCCGCCAGGTCTTCGCGATTTGCGTCCGCATGCGCCCATTGCGCGAAATCATTCGAAAAGCCTTCCGTCAAAAAGTGATGGCTGTTCAAAGTCTGAAAGGTGTGATGAAAGATCGAAGCGTCGCTGCATTGATTCAGCCCCGTGAGAAGCTCGCCCAGCGTGCCAGCAGACTGATTTCCGATACGCGTCAAATACGAAACGGTGAAAAATTCGAACGGTGTTTCCGCTGTCTTCATGTGTTGGATCTCTCCTTCCGCAGAGGATGTGGCAGCGCGCTGCTTGTCTATGGAAGGATTTGGACGAGTTCGAGACGGTATGGTCATAGTATTTGCTGCACCTCTATGCGTTCCGGAGCATCGATGCGGATCTCGGTAAGATCTGAAAGAAGATGTGCCGCCCATCGATAAACGTTATGCTCGCGAACGTTTATTCGCATCCTGTGCATTCGCCTCGTCTGCTCTTCTTCCGGCATTTCCAGTGCCCGGTGAATCGCTTCCGCCACTTGCTGGACGTCGTAAGGATTCACGAGCAGTGCGTCGGGCAGTTCGTGCGCCGCCCCAGCGAACGTGCTGAGCATCAGAACGCCTCGTTCGTCCGCGCGGGCCGCAACGAATTCCTTAGCCACCAGGTTCATTCCGTCATGCAGCGAACTGACCAAGCAGACGGAGGCTGCCCGGTAGTACCGCGCGATTTCCTCATGCGAGTGATGTTTCTTCAGCAGCACGATCGGTTTCCATCTTCCTGCCTGAAACCGCGCATTAATCCGGTCAGCCTCGGCGCTCACTTCATCCAGGAAGTGTTTGTACCGGTCAATCTCCGTCCTGCTAGGCGCCCCAATCTGTACAAACGTGAAGCGATGCTGGTAGGCGGGGTAAAGATCCAGAAAGTGTTCGATCCCCCGGAATCGCTCGATGATCCCCTTGGTGTAGTCGATGCGATCGACCCCCACGCCGAGCAAGCTGCCGTCGACCCCCAGCTCGCTACATAGAGCCGCCCGCTCTTCCCCCGCGTTTCGCCCTTCATTGACGGCGTGCCCATTTTCCGGAAACGCCACGCTGATCGGATACGGTCTCACCCGCGTGACGTGGCCTTGCCGATTCACAGCAAAGCGGTCCCACTCCGTTAGTGCTTCCACCGCGCGATCCACAGTCTCCAGAAAATTGTTGCAGTGCGATTGAATGTGAAACCCAATCAGGTCAGCGCCGAGCAGCCCGTCAACCAACTCCCGCTGCCACGGACAAATGCCGAACACCTCCGGATTCGGCCACGGTATATGCCAAAAAATCGCCACTCGCGCATCCGGACGCGCTTCCTTGATCATCCGCGGCAGAAGCGCAAGGTGATAATCCTGCGCCAGGAGTATTGGCGACTCCGTCCCTTCCATCTCTTGCAGCACGGCTTCCGCAAAGCGCCGGTTCACGCGCTGGTAATGCGTCCAATCTTCCGGACGAAACACCGGTCTCGTATGCGCAATATGGCAAAGTGGCCAAAGCCCTTCGTTCGCAAATCCCTGGTAATACCCTTTTTCTTCTTCGTTGCTGAGCCATACGCGGCGCAGCGTATAACTTGGCCGCTCCGGTGGAACACGCTGATGGTCATAAGAATCGGAAACTTCGCGATCCGCGCTACCTGATCCATGCGCGATCCAGGTTCCATCGCACGCCACCAGCACTGGTTCGATCGCCGTCACAACGCCGCTTGCCGGTACGATAACCTCGATGGAATTATTTTTTTCGCTGTAAACGTTCAGGTATGGCTCGCGGTTAGAAACCACAAACAATGGCTTATCCTGTAATTTGTTCCGCAAACTTACCCGCAGTCGTTCCGCGGTCCAGAGAGACACATTGGAATCGCGCAGCCGTGCTTCCTCTTCCGCCGACGCTCGCGCCGCATTCAAGTCGTGCGCCAGGTGCGTCACCTCCTGATGGAGTTGATCAAAGATCTCTCCCTGCGGCGTCATCGGCGGAGCATGCGTCTGTCCCGTTCGCAAAGTTCGCAGCCATTTCGCCGTCAACGCCAGCGGGGCTGTAAATGTCCACCGCACCAGCACAAACGCCAGCAAGCTGATCAGAATCGTTTGGATGGCTGCATTAACGAACGCATCCCTGAGCGTGTGCTGCACCTGCGTGTCGATGAAGCTTGTGTCATGAAACAAGACAAGAGTGCCCGCGGCCTGCCCATCCCGATGCAATGGCAAAGCAAAGACGTGCATTGGGCCCAAGTACTTTTGATCGTCGGCTGCGGAGCTATCCTTCGTTAGGAACTCACCTTGCCCCGCATCTCGTTGCGCGGCGCGCGTGGCGGCAGCGGGGCGTGTTTGAAATTCCGGCAGAAGGCCCGTGGTGACCGCAATGGCCTTCCCCTGAGCGTCATAAACCGCGACACCCTCTAAATGTTCTCTCTGCCCGAATCGCGCTACGAGTCGTTGAAGGTTTTTATTGGGCCCACTTCCCAAAAGAGGTTCGACAATTTCTTGAAGACTATCCCCCAGAATTTCCGCCCGCCGCGAAAGATCGTTTCGAAGGTTGCGCCGCTCCGTCCGCACTTGATATGCAGCGAACAATAGCGACACTACGGCGACGCTGACGATTAGGGGCAGGACAATCTTCAGAGTCGTGCGCATCAGGACCCTCGGCTATCCTTAACTACCCAGATTGCGCCTGAGCTTAGCCGGGCGACATACAGGATTGCACTAAGCTGCAAAAGGAAAAGGCAGTATGTCAGTAGGGGTTGAGACCAGAACCTGGCGTCACCACGACGTGAACGGCAATATTTTTCCCGCTGTCTGAGCGGTATTCCACCAGTGCTTGTGCTCCGATGGTCAGTTTACCTTCCACTTTCGTCTTGTCATCCACCAGGAACTCCACGGATTGCGGCTTCTGATTGTCTTTTGTGGTGCTTATCGTAAACGCAGCATCACCTACCGAAGCGATCTGTCCGGATACGGATTGATTCTCCGGCGCGCGTCCCGCACCTAATCCGGCATCCTTCGCGGGCAACGGCTGGGCAAATACCGCCAGAGTGAAGCAGGCCATAAAGAGAGTGGCCAGCGTTAAAACGGTTCGGAATCTCATGCGGGCTCCTCCAATGCAATATTGGCCGGGACTTCCTGAACGGCACGAAATGAGCCAAAGTCGCGTAAATTGCTAGCGTTCTGTAAGTTGCTTTATTTCAGTAACATGTATGCCGCGAGCGGGCAGACAAAAGCAATGCGTCCTGGTACTAGTTCCATGCAATTCTTGCTCCCTGGTCGCCCGACTTGCAGCCCTTCTATCGCCCACGCCGTTTGCAAACTCTCAGCATAGGTCGCCCCCCGATATGACCACCCACCCACCTTATCTACTCAAATTCCGCGATGGTATCCTCTTTTGTACAGGTTTATGCTGGCCCTACGAATCGGATTCGAAATGCACCAGCAATCTGCCGAGTAAGTGAGAGGCCGTATGTTTGAACGATTCACAGAAAAAGCCCGCCGCGTAATTTTCTTCGCCCGCTATGAAGCTAGTCAATACGGCAGCATGTCCATCGAGACGGAACATTTGCTGCTCGGATTATTGCGTGAAGACAAGGCGCTCGTCTGGAAGTTTCTCCGCGTAAAAGGCGGTGTGGAATCTATTCGCCGGGAATTCGAATCTCAAATTACGCGTGGCGAGCGCCTCTCAACAGCTATAGAAATTCCTATCAGCGCGGAGTGCAAGCGAATCCTGAATAAAGCCGCGGAGGAGGCGGAGCGTCTTGGAATCAAATATGTGGGCACGGAACATATACTCCTCGGAATCCTTCACGAGCACGATTGCTGGGCTGCCCGGCTTTTGCACGAACGCGGCTTAACGCTCGATTGGCTTCGCGAAGAACTTGCCCGTCCTCCAGACGATCCGCAAAAGAAATTCGAGCACGCCGCGGAACAAATTGTTTCCGTGATGCAAATTGCACAGGCGTGGGGCCTCGGGCAAGCAACTGAGTTTGCAAGGATGTTCGCTGCCGATGGCCAGTTCGTAGACCCACAGGGCAATTTGTGGATTGGTCCGGCGCGCATCCACGAAGCCGCAAGACTTATCTTCGCTGCCACTGGCTGGGCGAAATCGATCGGAAAAATCGAAGATGTTCAGTTCGTAGGCAGCAAGGCTGCGATGGTGACCCTAGTTTGGGAATCCACAGGCAAGCTCGAAAAACCAAACCCCGGCTGCGTACGCATGACAGTCATCCTCACTCAGAAGCCTGAGGGCTGGAGCATCGTCCGCGTCCAAGCCACCGGTCTCCAGCCGCAATCCCGCTCGGCAGCCGTTTAGTCCGCATATCCTGCCACGGTACTAGAGCCACCCCTTGCCAACCTTGCAGCAAAAGCTCCTGAAAGCAGCCCTGTTCCTTGACTTGCCGCCCGCACGACGGAATAATGATAAAGCATGAGTGTCATCAGTGGGGGAGTTCAAGACTTGTTCCTCGATGTAAAAGATCTCGCGGTTCGTAAGCTGCGTATCCGGAAGAGCTATGCTCCGGGCAGCATCGATTACCATTCGTCCGAGATCAAGCAAGTCGCCCCGCTCGAAGTCACCGCCACGGCGGAGCTTCTCGAAGGTCAAATTCGCATCGAAGGTCAGCTCGAAACAAAGATTGAGATGGTCTGCGCCCGCTGCCTCGAACCCGTCATTGAAGACGTGAACCGCACTTTCGATCTGTTCTATGCTCCGCTGCCCAAGGGCGCCAAGCCGAAAGAAGATCAGCTCAAGGATGACGATACCGAGATTGCTTTTTTTGAGGGAGATGGACTCTTCCTGGCGGATGTACTCCGAGAACAGGTACTATTAGCTCTGCCCCTAAAGGTCATCTGCCAAAGTGACTGCCGGGGATTGTGCCCGAATTGCGGTGCTAATTTGAACCACGAAGAGTGCCGCTGTGAGACCCACGCGACGGATCCGAGGTTGGCTCCTCTCGCGCGCCTGAAGCAGGACTGGCTGAAAAAACAATAGTTTACAGGGCCGAAAGCCCATAGAATCCGCCCACTGGGGCGGGAACGAGGAGTATTGCTATGCCTAACCCAAAACGACGGCATTCGAAACGACGGACGAGCACCAGACGAGCCCATGACTTTCTTGAAAAGCCGGCGCTCGGCGAATGCCCGAATTGCCATGAAACAAAGCAGCCGCATCAGGCTTGTCCCCACTGCGGCTTCTATAAAGGCCGCGCCGTGCAAGACAAGTCGGCCTGAAGCCGCCTTTTCCTGCCAGGTCTCATCCAAAAACTGGCGGCCAGATAAAGCGTTCAGATAAATCCGATGATCACCATCGCTGTTGACGCCATGGGCGGAGACAACGCTCCCCGCCCCGAGGTTGAAGGCAGTGTTCTGGCTGCCCGCGAACTGGGCGTGCGCGTGATGCTGGTCGGGCAGCCAAACATTGTGCGAGCGGAGCTGGCCAAGCACGCCGCTCCGAACTTGCCGATTGAGATTGTCCCGGCAAGCGAAGTGATCACCATGGAGGATCACCCGGCGCAAGCTTTTCGCCGGAAGAAAGACAGTTCGGTTCACGTTGCCGCGCGTCTGGTACGTGAAGCCAAGGCCGATGGTTTTGTCAGCGCTGGAAATACCGGCGCGGTCATGACGGTTGCAAGGTTTTTGCTCGGCACTCTGGAATCGGTCGACCGCGTCGCGCTCGCCGCGCCTTTCCCGAATGCCAAGGGCGGCGTTTCCGTGTTGCTTGACGTCGGCGCGAACGTGGATTCCAAGCCCGAGCATTTGGTGCAATTTGCGGTGATGGGTGAAATCTATTACCGCGCGACTTTTGGCAACCGCCGCCCGCGCGTCGGCCTCTTATCTGTCGGCGAGGAAGAAATAAAGGGCAATGAACTCACTCGCGAGGTTTATACGCGTCTGAAAAAAAGCGCCGTGCACTTTGTCGGCAATGTGGAAGGCGGAGATCTTTTCTCTGGAAACGTGGATGTGATTGTGAGCGATGGTTTCGTTGGCAATATCGCCCTGAAAATCTGTGAAGGTCTTGCCGTACAGATTTTTGGCTTGCTGAAAAAGTCCATCCAAAGCTCGCTCGCGTCGCAGGTCGGTTTTCTCTTTTCGCGTGGCGCTCTGAAAGGTTTGAAGAAGACGATCGATTACACGGAGTACGGCGGCGCGCCTCTTTTGGGCGTGCGCGGCGTTTGCGTCATCGGCCACGGCCGTTCCAACGCCAAAGCCGTAAAAAACGCAATCCGCGTGGCCGCGGGCCTGTCCCGCGCTCGCATCAACGAAAAAATCGAACAGGAGCTCTCAGCCGCGAGCGTTCTCGTATGACGCCTCAGGAGAGGAATTGACGATGGGCAAAGTTGCATTCGTATTTCCAGGCCAAGCCTCGCAGTACCCCGGCATGGGCAAAGAGCTGGCGGAAAAGTATCCGGCAGCCCGCGCCGTTTTCGAAGAGGCCGATAGCGCCCTCAATTTCTCCATCTCCAAAATCTGCTTTGAAGGCACCGAAGATGAGCTCAAGCTCACCGCCAACACGCAACCGGCCATTCTCACCTGCTCCGTCGCCGTCTATCGCATCCTCGCCGAAAAAGGCCTCACTCCCGATTTCGTAGCAGGCCACAGCCTCGGCGAATACTCCGCCCTGGTAGCCGCAGGCTCCCTGAAATTCGGCGACGCCGTCAAGCTAGTTCGCAAGCGCGGCACCTACATGCAGGAAGCCGTCCCCGCGGGCATTGGCGCGATGGCCGCCATAATGGGACTCTCGCCCGCAGTAGTAGCCGACGCCTGTAAACGCGCCTCAAATGGCGAAATTTGCGCCGCCGCAAACCTAAACTCCCCCGAACAAACCGTAATTTCCGGCCACGCCGCCGCCGTCAAGCGCGCCGTAGAAATCGCCTCGCAACTCGGCGCCAAGCGCGCGGTAATCCTGGCCGTCTCCGCCCCATTCCACTCCACGCTAATGCAACCAGCGCAAGAGCGACTAACCGAAGACTTGAAGCACACAAACTTTGCAAATCTTTCTGTTCCCCTGGTGACCAATGTCGACGCCGACACCATCTCCACCGGCGACGAAGCTCGCGAAGCCCTGATCCGCCAAGTCACCATGCCCGTCCGCTGGGAAGAATCCGTCCGCCTCCTTATCGACGAAGGCGTAAACACTTTCGTGGAAGTAGGCCCAGGCCGCGTCCTCTCCGGCCTCCTCCGCCAAATCGAGCGCTCCGCCGCCACTCTCAACGTAGAAGACGAAAAAAGTTTAGCCGCCACAGTAGAAAAAATCGCCGGCGCCCGTTCCGACGCCGCGTAGCGACGGGCTTCAGCCCGTCACAGTTGTACGAGTTTGCTGGCTGTATCCGTTCAGCCGAGCCATAACCCAACGGAGGGGTGGGTTTTGGTTTGAGATTTTGACAACGAATTTGTTGACTCTATCCAATCGGCTGAAGCCGTAACCCAACGGAGGGTGCCCCAACCCTCGGTTTTTGAGGGTGGGTCTTGGGGTGAATGGTCTTGGGGCTAAATCTCTAATCCAGTAAAAAGTTATCACAGGAAAAAAGATGTTCAACCTAAAAGACAAAGTAGCCCTAGTCACCGGCGCCAGCCAAGGCATCGGCCGCGAAACCGCGCTAGCCCTGGCGCAAGCAGGCGCAAGAGTAGCCGTAGCCGCCCGTAACGAAGAAAAACTCACCACCCTAGTAACCGACATCCTAGCCGCCGGCGGCGACGCCATGGCCATCAAAATGGACGTAGCCGACCCCGAACAAATCAAATCCGGCTTCAAGCAAACTCTTGAAAAATTCGCCCGCCTCGACATCCTAGTCAACAACGCCGCCATCACCCGCGACGGCCTGGCCCTCCGCATGAAACTGGAAGACTGGGACGCCGTCATCCGCACCAACCTAACCGGCGCCCACCTCTGCATCCAACAAGCTCTCTCCACAATGATGCGAGCCCGCGCAGGACGCATCATCAACATCGCCAGCGTAGTCGCGCAAATGGGCAACGCAGGCCAAGCCAACTACGTCGCCGCCAAAGCCGGCCTAGTCGGACTAACGAAAGCCATCGCCATCGAAATCGCCTCGCGCAACATCACGGTAAACGCCGTAGCCCCCGGCTTCATCGCCACCCCCATGACCGACGTCCTCTCCGACAAAGTAAAAGACGAACTAAAGCTCCGCATCCCGCTGGGGCGCATGGGTACAGCCCGCGACGTAGCCAACGCCATCGTTTTCCTAGCCAGCGACGAAGCCGCCTACATCACCGGCCACGTCCTCGACGTCAATGGTGGTCTGTACCTGGCTTGACGCATGAGACTGGCGAGGACACTTGCGGCGCTGAGTTTTTTGTCAGTCACTAGCTGTGCTGCATTCACACAACAAAGTTCCACGATACTCAAGCAAAACGCAGTTTGGATTCAGGAAGGGATTTCTTGGGATCGGATGGAAGGAGAGACCGACCCACACCGAACCTATGCAGGGGCCAGACTCCTGTACTTTGGCCCGGACGGAAAATTTGGGGTATTTCAGGGCATTGTGATCAGAACCCAAAAGAGTATCGTCCTGAGTGAAGGGGACGGGGAGATGGTCTTTCGCGGCGAATGGAAGCTCGTCAACAGTGTTGTCCCTGTGAGCTATCGCTTGGTTTCCTTCTACAAAATAATGTTGCGAGAGGGTCAGAAGCCGCCCGCGGTTCCGGGCGAAGTGCTTCACGGAGAAATTCGCTTGGAGAAGTCCGACGTGCAGTCGGGATCAGGTTGGCGCCTCGAGTTCGAAGGGAAGAAGTACGTACCGGAGTCAGGCTTTAAGGTCGCGGATTTTAGGTCGCATTTGGAGAGTCATGAACAGCACCCTTTAGGCGGGCAACAGTAGTCGCATGGCCGACATTGCTTGCCAGCAAAGTTGACCTTGCGCAGTGGGTTGCCTAGAATGAGCAGGTTGCCTGATAGAGGGAATTCAAGTCCGTAGGGCGGCATTTGGGCCCATGAAATGTTAGTGTACGTCGTTGCACAATAAGCGATAGCAAATCGCGGAGGACACCGGAATGGCCAGTGTGGAAGAACGCGTAAAACAAATTATCGTCGAGCAGCTCGGCGTCGATGAAGCCGAAGTGACGCCGACAGCGTCCTTCGTGGACGATCTCGGTGCGGATTCTCTCGACCAGGTCGAGCTAGTCATGGCGTTTGAGGAAGCCTTCGGTATTGAAGTTCCCGACGAAGACGCCGAAAAGATGACCACGGTGAAGGACGCCGTCGAGTACATCGACAAGCACGCCAAGGGAAAGTAAGCCACGAAATTATCGCCTCAACAGGGAGCATCACAGTCTTGACTCACCGGGTAGTCGTCACGGGTGTTGGATTGGTCTGCGCGCTGGGCATCGGCACCGAGGAATCCTGGAAGAACCTCGTCGCCGGCCAAAGCGGCGTTGGCCACGTCACGCAGTTCGATACCACCGGCTTCGACTGCAAAATCGCTGGCGAAATAAAAAACTTCGATCCTTTCCTGTGGATTGAAAAAAAAGAATTGAAAAAAATGGGCCGCTTCATCCAGGTCGCCCTGGCTGGAGCGGACTTCGCCATAAAATCCGCCAATTGGAAGCCCGAGGATTCTGACCTCAACGAAGTCGGCGTCTACGTTTCCTCCGGCATCGGCGGTTTCGACATCATCGAACGCGAGCACTTGAAATTAGTGCAGGGCGGACCCGGCAAGATCTCTCCCTTTTTCATTCCTTCCGCTATCGTCAATCTCGCTTCCGGCCACATTTCCATTCGTTATGGAGCCAAGGGTCCCAATTCCGCCACCGCCACGGCCTGCTCCGCTTCCGCGCACGCCATCGGCGATTCCTTCAAAATCATCGAGCGTGGTGCGGCGGACATGATGATCTGCGGCGGCACCGAAGCCACTGTCACTCCGATGGGCATCGGCGGTTTTGCTGCCATGAAAGCTCTGTCCACGCGCAATGACGATCCCGCTCACGCCAGCCGCCCGTTTGACTCCGGCCGCGATGGCTTCGTCGTCGGCGAAGGTGCCGGCATTCTGATTCTCGAATCGCTCGAGCACGCGCAAAAACGCAATGCGCCCATCCTCGCGGAAATTGTTGGCTACGGCATGGCCGGCGATGCCTATCACATCACCCAGCCCGCGTCCGACGGCGATGGCGCCTACCGCGTCATGCGAGCGGCCATCAAAGACGCCAAGCTCGTGCCCGAAGACATCGGCTACGTAAACGCGCACGGCACTTCCACCCCGCTCGGTGACTTGATCGAAACGCGTGCCCTCAAGAGGGTCTTTGGCGAAAACGCGAAAAATGTCCCTGTCAGCTCGACAAAATCCATGACCGGCCATCTCCTAGGCGGCGCGGGCGGCCTGGAAGCAGGCATCAGTGTCCTAGCTCTGCGCGATCAAATTCTGCCGCCCACCATCAATCTCGAAACGCCCGACCCCGAGTGCGACCTCGACTACGTCCCCAATGTCGCCCGCAAGGCCTCGGTAGAATACGCGCTCTCCAACTCTTTCGGCTTCGGCGGCACAAACGCCGCCCTAATTTTCAAACGCTGGTCCGGAAAGTAGCAGTTGTAGGTGCCGGTCTTTAGACCGGCGTTTTTTCGGCGGGTGCCCCACCCTCGTTTTTTGAGGGTGGGTCTTCGGTTGTCGAATCCATCGTAGCGGCGGCCTTTAGGCCGCCACTGGCTTTGCCCAGCTCGATCAGGTCGAAACCGTTAGTAACTAACAATCGTAAGTTGGTATAATGATTCCACGAAAATCAAAGATGAACTGGCGGGTGCCCCACCCACGGTTTTTGAGGGTGGGTCTTCGTCAACCTTCAAGCAACAAGGACTAAACCAGTGAACATCATCGTCTGCATCAAACAAGTCCCCGCCAAAGACGCTCCACTCTCCATCGCCGGAAACTGGATCAAAGAATCCGACATCGGCTTCGAAATGAACGAGCCCGATAGCTACGCCCTCGAAGAAGCTCTCCGCCTCAAAGAAAAACACGGCGGCGAAGTCATAGCCCTCTCCATGGGTCCCGAACGCGTGAAACAAACCATCAAAGAAGCTCTCGCCAAAGGCGCCGACCGCGGCATCCACATCTCCGACGACAATTTCGCCCAACTCGATCCGCTAGGCTCTGCAAAAGCGCTAGCGGCGGCAATCACAAAAGAAAAAGCCGATCTAGTCCTAACCGGCCTCCAGAGCGACGACCACGGCTTCGGCCAGACCGGCGTCCTTCTCGCCGCGCTTCTGGATCGCCCCCATGCCACGCTCATCATGGCCATCGAAGTCGCCGGCGACAAAATGAAGCTCAAGCGCGAACTCGAAGCCGGCTGGTTCCAACACATCGAGTGTCCGCTACCCGCCGTCCTCTCCATCCAATCCGGCATCAACAAAGTCCGCTACGCCACGCTAAAAGGCATCATGGCCGCCAAGAAAAAAGATCTGGCCACCATCACTCGCGAATCCCTAGGCATTCAGCACGAACCCACGCAAAAAATTGAAAAGATCTACGTCCCCACAAAAACCAAAAAAACCGAGTTCCTAACAGGCACAGCAAAAGAAGTAGCCACCAAGCTAGTCGAAAAACTCAAGTTCGAAGCGCGGGTCATCTAACATGAAAATCCTAGTCATCACCGAACTCCGCCAAGGCAAATGGAACAATGCCAGTTTCGAAACGCTAGCCGCCGCCCAACAAATTGCCGCGGACACCTCGAGCACAATCAGCGCGGTAGTAATCGGCAAAGGTGTTTCCGCATTCGCCGATGAACTAGCCACAAAAAACGTTGCCGAAGTCATCCAAATCGAACACGATCTGCTCGAAGCCTACACGCCGGATGGTTTCTGCATCGCTCTAAAGCAAGTTATAGACAACGCCAAGCCCGACCTAGTCCTCTTCCCCCACACCTACCAAGTCCGCGACTTCGCTCCCAAACTAGCCGCCAGCCTCGGCAAAGGCATGATCGGCGACTGCATCGGCTACCGCAACGAATCCGGCAAATTAATCTTCGTTCGCCAAATGTTCCAAGGCAAAACTTCCGCCGACGTCACCTTCCAAGGCGCCGCCCCGTGGTTCGCCTCCTTCCAATCCGGAGCCTTCCGCGCCGATCTCCTAGCCGCGCACCCGTCCGGCAAAGCCCCCATCAACGCCATCGCCGTCACGCTAACCCCCGATCAAATCCGCACCAAGCCTCTCGACCTCTTCAAAGAAGCCAAATCCGCCGTCGACCTCACGCAAGCCCCCATCATCGTCTCCATCGGCCGCGGCATTAAAGCCCCCGAAAATATTCCCCAAGCCGAAGCCCTCGCCAAAGCTCTCGGCGGAGAAATCGCCGCCTCCCGCCCCATCTGCGACGAAGGCTGGCTCCCCATGGAGCGCCAGATCGGCAGCTCCGGCCAAACCGTCGCCCCCAAGCTCTACCTCGCTCTCGGCATCAGCGGCGCCATCCAGCACGTTGTCGGCATGAAAGGCGCGCGCACCATCGTCGCCATCAACAAAGACGCCAACGCCCCCATCTTCGAAATCGCCGACTACGGTGCCGTAGCCGACATCTTCGAAATCATGCCCGCCCTAACCGAAGCCCTAGAAAAATCCAAATCCTCCTAACCGCTCCGCCGCGTCCCCAGAGAGATCGTCTTTCTGTACGTATCGCGAAGTTCCATCAACAATCTTCCTAGCATGTTCAGGCCGTCGCGGTTCGTGCCGCAGCCCCAGTACACGTCGTCGGAGGTCTGTTCGATAATTTCTTCGTCGCCTGTCGAGAGCAGTAACTGGACTAGCGGCGGATGAGCGCTGAACTTGTGACGGAGTGCAGACCTCATTACATCCAACTTCACATCTTCCCAATCGGGCCGCATGGGCAACCTTCGGTCGCGCCCAATTCTCGCAGCCTCTTTGGCACTCACAGCTAGTCTGACTGTTTCCGCGTGAATTGTTCCAGCGAACTTTTGCGCCTGGAAGTAGTGTTCACTCGTTGGCCAGTTTTTCCCATCGGCCTCGAAGGGATGCTTCGAGAAGTTCGAGAACTCTCCGTAGGATTCGTTGACCCGATAAAAATAAACAGGCATGCTCAGGTATGATAGGCCCGACCGAAATCTGCGTCCAACTCGCGACTAGTTGCATAACCGTATCAAGCCTCAGATTCCGCGTGAAGCAATAGTCACTTTAAATTGTCATTCCGAGCGAATCGAGGAATCTGCTTTTTCTTCTCTGTGCCCTCTGCGCTCTCCGTGTTCTCTGTGTAAAATGTTTCTCTTTCCCGTTTAAAGCGAGCAACGATGAAAACGGACATCCTGCGATTCAACGGCGCCGTCGAGCGCGACCCCGCCATCGACGCCTGGATGAAACAACACACCGGTGAATTGGGAGCCATCGCGAAAAAGTGGTTTGAAGTGATGCGCAACTGCGGCGACGAAGTCCGCGAACTCCTCCACGACGGCTGCCCGACCGCCTGCCTGGGAGACGCCCCCTTCGCCTACGTAAACGTCTTCACCTCACACGTAAACGTTGGCTTCTTCCACGGCGCATCCCTCCCCGATCCCGCTCACCTGCTGCAAGGCACCGGCAAGTTCATGCGCCACGTAAAGCTCAAGCCGGCCACGCCAACAAACGCCGCAGTCCTAAGCAGGCTAATCGACGCCGCCTACTCCGACATAAAATCCCGCGTCGAAAACGGCTAGCTCCCGAATGTTGTGTACCGTTCCAATCAAGCCTCCCGCAGCCGCCCTTGAACGGCTCAAGGCCCCGCCCCCGCGCCCTAATTTCCTATAACCCGGTTCCTGGATACTGCAACGCAATCGTTAAGCATTGCCTTGCCCATACGGCTCGGATAGATTCTCACGATGAGCGTTGACCCTTCCTTTCAAGCGCGACTCGTTCTCAGTTCTGGTTTCGGAGCGCTGGTAGGAGGGATGTTTGGCATGGGTTGGCTTGGCTGGGGGCTCGGAACGGCTCGTGCATTTACGCCCACTGTAATTATTCTTTTCGACGCCTTTGGAATCCTCTTGTTGGGATATTCCATTTACTTCATCCGAAAGGGCAGGTCTCTTCGCCGAAACTACCCTGCCTCGTCCAACACGCTGACAGAAAGGATGAGCAAACAGTTTATTGTCGTAGTTGTTTTGGAATTTGCGGCAATCGCAATTCTCGGCGCGATTGCTTACGCCTTTCATCGTCCAGATTTGGCTCCTGTCTTGGCCGGCATCGTGGTCGGACTCCATTTCCTCCCCCTCGGCAAGATTTTTCGGCAGGGCCGTTACTATTTTTGGGGCACCGCGATAACGCTCTGGTGCCTTGTCTGCGCCATTTTGTTCCGTTCTAATTCGCTAGTAGCGTGGAGCAAGATCGGGACGGGCGTTCTGCTCTGGGCCAACTGCGCACACGGCTTACTGCGAGCCCGAGGAATCGTCCGTTCACTCGTCCTGTGACCAGACCCTTGCGGCACGTGTGAAATCTGCGGTGTCGCTAACTCCTGTTTGGTGGTGCGGGTTCAACTGGATGTGTTCATGTCGGTACGGCTTTTCACCAAGAAAGAACTACCCAAGAATCCATTCGACGTTCTAACCAGACTTACGCTGACCATTTTGCGTGGCGCGCGGCCGCACATAGTAGAACCGCTCTAGCTCCGGTCTTGCTTTCATGCTCCCTTAGCTTTTGGAATGAAGCCCGGAACACCCGTGGTCACTACTGGATTCAGCCTCTGCCTGATCTGGATTCGATTAATCTCCTCAAGCGCGTCTGTAGGCAGCGCCGAGATGTCGAAATTCTCTCGCGCCCGGGCCGCACTCCTCGGAGTAGTAAGCAAAGCCGTCCCGCGCTGCACCGCCCAAGCCAGCAGCACCTGCGCCGCCGTCTTTCCGACTCGCGCCGCGATCCCCGCAATCACCGGATCTTCCAGCAGTCCCGGCTTCATCCCGTGGCCCAATGGCGCAAAGGCCAAAAGCACCACGCCCTTCTCCTTGCAAAATTCCAATAGCTCCCATTCCGGCAGATACGGATGCGATTCCACCTGCACCACCGCTGGCTTGATTCTCGCCGCTTCATAAATGGCCTTCACTTCGTCCAAACCAATATCAGACAGTCCGATGGACCGGCATTTGCCGCCATCCACAAGACTTTCTATCGCCCGCCAGGTATCGAGCAAAGTCACGCCGCGGTCGTAAACCACATTGCCGTCTTGATCCCGCGGATCCTGCTCATCCCCTGGCTGAAACGCAAAGGGAGTGTGAATGAGATACAGATCCAGATAGTCGAGCCGGAGTCTTCCGAGACTCGCCTCGAATGCCGGTTCGACGCGCTCCGGCCGGTGATTCGTGTTCCACACCTTCGTCGTAACAAAAATGTCTCCACGCGCAATCCCCCCAGCGGCAAGCCCTGCCTGCAACGCCTTGCCCACCTCGCTCTCATTTCCATATCGTTCCGCGCAATCAAAGTGTCGAAATCCCGCTTCCAGCGCGTCTCGAGTCGCAGTGATCGTCAAGGCCGGATCGGGAATCAATGTGCCAAAGCCAAGCGCCGGCATACGTCCGGCTCCGTGGCTGAGGCGAATTCTCGTCATCCGCAGATCATAAGATTCATCCATGGTTACACATCCAATCTATTTGACGTCCGGCATCACCACAGAATCAAAAATTAGATGCCGCGTGCAGTCCAACGGTCGCCGCACCAAAGCGATGGCTTGCGTGGAAGTCAAAAGACAATTGGATTGCCGGTTGCGAGACTGGCCTCTGCGAGTGCGGCCACATCATTCGCGAACTCGAGAATTAGCGGGTCACTCGTCAAGCCTTGCAATCTTCGAGTTTCAGTCAAAAGTTGTGGAATGCCACTGGCGGCGATCCAGTCGCCGCAGTGAGTTCCGCTATAGACGACGCGTTCAAGCAACAGCGGGAAGTAGTTGGGCGAATTGCTTTGAAGAAATTCACGTACACAAGCCACAAGGCTCATATTCCCAAGATGCCGGTCGACCAAGTAGCCAGAGTGAGCGCAGGAGTTGCGGTGCCACTTATCGTGCGCTAGCCATAGATCCTGGCTAATCTCACCTTCCTTCTTAAGAATAGGCTCGCCTGTTTCATCGAATGCTAAGAGTTCGGCAAAGGGATGAGGCGGAGCCTTACCTTCCTTGATGCAATTGCAATGAACCGAAGCGTCCAATCCCATGGTGATGTTCTCGCTTAGCTACACGCAAAATCCATTCGAGATTCTAACCAGACTTACGCTGCCCCTTCCGCTTGCCCCGCGGCCGCACATAGTGGAACCGAATCAAATAAATATTCTCGCCTCGACCATGTTTCGCCACCTTCAGCAGGTCCAGAACGCCAAGGAATCCAGACTCGCGCGCCAGCTCAGGAGTAATATCCGGAAACCCAATCGGTTCAATCGAATCGACTTCAATCTCGCCTTCCTCCATCCGATATCGCGCCCCCACTCGCACTCGTGGACTCATCCAGATCCGCACACTGCAAGTGGTCTCCCCCCGCCGTATTCCCTCGCGAAGCCGCCTAGTGAACACCATGAAGTGAGTCTACGTCCAACGCCGCCACCCACCATACCCTCATCGTTCCGAACGTAAGCCCCGAGCGGTCAGGTAATCAGTTCTACGCGCTCATCGCACGAGAAAGGCCCTCTCTCGCCGCACCGTTCCGGGCTTCGATGGCCTTCACGGAGTTTACAAACGCCTTTTCCAAAACGCCCCTCCCAACGGTTCCGAGCACGAAACCGAGCAGCCATCCCTTCAGGTTCTTGCCGTCACGTACGACGACCACGTCAATGTCGGTCATGCCGTTGGCCTGCCTCTTGAAGGTGTACGTGTGGCCCGACGCGCCTCCCCACGTGTTGGAGTCCGTCGTCGTAAGGACAACGTGGTTAGGATCGGACCAGTCGTAGTGCAGGCGTTCCCAGATGCCGCCCGAGCCTTCCGTGACGTCGGCTTCCGTTTGACCTAGCTGATGCACCTTGAGGTACTCGTCAGCGCTGTTGCCAAACAGCTTCGAGCGCCCAGGCCCAAAGTCGGTGAGCCCAGCGATGTACTGCTCGGGTGTCAAAGTAGTTGTCTGGTGTAGGTGGATCGTAGACATGCATGCTCCTTACTTGGGCCGGTGTCACCCAGACTTAGGCGTGTCACCCAGGACTTCCATCGAAAACTGATACACCCCCTGTTTTTCCTTGACAAGGGGTTAGATTCAATGTATCGTGTTTCTCAAGTAATACTACGAATTGCTTCTGCCACGCCAACGTCTCTTAGGTTGGCGTTTTTGCTTTTCGGACGAACTTGGAACCTAAGTCCTTTGCTCATAGCACTTGCAAGACTTGCACTATTTTGGTGCAAATTCACCCACCTAACCCCTGTAGAATGAGCACTTTTTCAATTCACACAAAATAAACAGTTTGATCCTCTTTAGAATGAGCATTTCTGGGAAAACGCCAAAAGGGAGGGCAGTTATGTTAACCACGATCCAGGCATGGACCTAACTTAGGACGAATTCCAAAAGCTCCGGGAAGCACCGCAGAACCCCACACGCACCCGCAATGCCATACCGAGCCGAGCGAGGAATCTGCTTTTCGCGTGTTATTAGAATCATGCCAAACGCAGGACTTTTGACCTATAATGACCGCGTTATGAAATTTGAAGACTATAAGATCGTCCTCTACCGTCAGGATGACCGGTCGGGTTGGGTCGCCGAAATCCCTGCGATTCCAAGCTGCTACGCTCTAATGACCACTCGCGAGGCTGCTCTGTCCGAGCTCGCAAATGTCTTTGACATGATTGCGGAGACCTATCGTGAAAGAGGCGTTCCCCTTCCAGCCGACACCACCGAGATTGTGAATGCCTAGCGCGAAAGCGCGGGACTTCCAGAGAGTGGCAGCCTTCCTTGGGTTCTTTCTCAAGCGAACCTCGGGAGGCCATCAACACTGGGAGCATCCAGACGGTCGCCTTCTGACCATTCCAATTCATGGTGGGAGAGAAATTGGGCGCCATTGTTCAATCAAATCTTAAAGCAGCTCGGCATTAGCCTCGATCAATTTCAGAAACTCCGCTAACAGCAAAACAGTTTTGCTAAGATCACCCAACAATATGACCGTCCAACGCGAACAACTCGAAGCCGACGTCCTGATCGTCGGCGCAGGCCCTGCCGGTCTCTCCTGCGCCCTGCATCTCGCCAATCTCATCAAGAAGCACAATGACTCCGGCGCCAAGCCTCCGCTCTCCGCCGAAAATATCTACGTCCTCGAAAAAGGCCGCGAAATCGGCGCCCACCAACTCTCCGGCGCCATCATGAACCCCAAAGCCCTCGCCGAACTCGTCCCCGGCTTCGAAAAATCAGCGCCCCTCGACACGCCCGTCACCGATTCCGCCGCTCTCCTCTTCACCAAGAATTCCTCCCTCCGCTTTCCCATCACGCCGCCCCCATTCCAAAACAAAGGCAACTACGTCGTCTCTCTCAACAAAATTACAAAATGGCTAGGTGGCCTCGTCGAAGCCGCTGGCGTAAACGTCTTCAAAGAATTTGGCGGCGCATCTCTCATCTACGAAGGCGAAGGCGTCGCCGGCGTCATCACCGAAGACAAAGGCCTCGACAAAAACGGCAAGCCCAAAGACAACTACACTCCCGGCTACGAACTCCGCGCCAAGGTCACTGTCCTCGCCGAAGGCCCGCGCGGCTCGCTCACAAAAAATCTCGTCGCCACGAAAAAACTCGACAACATCAACCCGCAAATCTATAGCCTCGGCATAAAAGAATTGTCGGACGTCCAGCCCGGCAAAATCGCTCCGGGCTATGTCGCCCATACACTAGGCTGGCCTGTCGCAACTGATATGTACGGTGGCGGCTGGATTTACGGTCTCTCGAACAATCGCGTCTCCATCGGCCTGGTCATCGGACTCGAATACGCCAATCCGCAATTCGATCCCCACGCCGCGTTTCAAACCTGGAAAACGCATCCCTTCGTCAAAAATATTCTCGAAGGCGGCAAGCTAGTTCGCTACGGCGCAAAATCCCTCCCCGCCGGTGGCTGGTATTCCATGCCCCGAAATTATGTCGACGGCGCCCTCATCATCGGCGACTCCGGCAGCTTCCTCGACTCGCAACGCCTTAAAGGCATCCACATGGCCATGAAAAGTGGCATGCTGGCCGCAGAAACAATTTTAGAAGCTCTAAAAACCGGCGACGTCTCCGCAAAAACTCTCAGTGCTTTCCCGCAAAGAGTTGATCAAAGCTATATAAGAAAAGAGCTCCGCGCTGTCCGCAATTTTCACCAATCCTTCAAATATGGCCTCTACGGCGGCCTCTTCCTCGGCGCGCTTCAACAAATCTCCGGCGGACGCGGCCTGATCGATCCCATGCACGTCCACGCCGGCTACGAAGACTACAAAAAAATCAATGGCCGCCCCGCCCCCGAACGCTTCAGAGGCGACGGCAAACTCACCTTCGACCGCCTGACCGACGTCTACCACTCCGGCACGCGCCATGAAGAAGAACAACCCTGTCATCTCCACGTCGCCGACACCAATATCTGCGCCACAAAATGCGTGGTGGAATACGGCAACCCCTGTCAGTATTTTTGTCCCGCGGCAGTCTACGAAATGGCGAAAGATCCGAGCGGCACTCTAAAGCTAAAAATCAACGCAGCCAACTGCGTCCACTGCAAAACCTGCGACATCGCCGACCCCTACCAAATTATCGATTGGGTCGTCCCCGAAGGCGGCGGCGGTCCCAACTACGAAGGCATGTAGGTCTTTCCGTTGTACGGGCGCAATTCATTGCGCCCCAGCTTGCCCGGACGTAAGATTCTCTCGCGTTTTTTTCGCCCCATCAATTCGGCTTCAATCCGTAAACGTCGACCTCGCCTGGAACCGTGGTCCCGCCGTTCCCGGTGTCGTTTCCTCGCGTGCCAACGTACACCTTTCCGTTGGCCACGGTCGGCACGGTAAATTTCACCGCATTTCCGGCAGCATCGCCCGCGGTCTGAGAGCTGTTCCACAATTCCGTCGCCACATTTGTCGCGTCATAAGCGTGCAGCACCGTAGGACCGCACGACGAAGATTGCTGCGTGCAGTAAGCATTGTTGTTCATCGCCCAGATGATTCCATTCGTCGTTCCCCACGCCGATACTGACGGAGTCGCTCCCGGAAACCCAAACGACGCAGGCGACTGCGAGGTCTGTGACGGATTAAACTGTCCCGTCGTCGTATTGAACGCGAACGATTTCAATCGTCCGCCCGCGCCCGCGATATAGAGGGCATTATTAAAGAACGCCGCGGTTGAAAATATTCCGTTGCCCTCCGAGAATTTCTGCACCGCATTGGAATCCACAGGATTCGCATTCGCGCCATACCCGCCCAGATTGTCGCGGTCCAGCAAGAAGAAGTTGCCTTCTTTTCCCCCGCCAATCACCAGATGCTGGTGCGGCCCGCTCGGCTGGTCGACGAGAATCGCCGCTCCGCCGGATCCGTGATCCGTGTCGCCCCCCTCGAGATTCTGTTGGTCCGCCGGAGTGAAATATCCCGCCACCGAATATGGAGCGGTCGTGCTCATCTTCACCGTGCTGTCGCCGTAATCCGATCCGCCGGAATTCGCGTCAAACGTCCCGTTGCCCGTTAAGAAATACAAATTGCCGGACGAATCTGCCGCAGGGGCGCCGCCGCTCATCCAAATTCCCGAATCGCTTCCGTTTGGATTGGCGTTGAAAGTCCCCGCGATTGACAGTGTCGACGCGTTGAATCCGATCACCCAGCCGTGGTACGGCCCGTTGTCTCCGTGCGAAGCCCACGCCACATACACCACGCCGTTCGAGAGCACGAGCCCCGGCCGCTGGTTCTCCCGCAGTGTATTGAACGCCACGTTCCCGCCGGACGATCCGTCGCCCGTACCCGGTACGCTGATCGCCGACGTAATATTCACCGGCCCGCCAAATTTCTCGCTGCCGTCGATCAAGCTCAACGCGTGCAAGCGTTGGAAACACGAAGTCGCCGGCGTGCAATTGCTTCCGCTCGTCTTGCTCTTGCTCACCACGTAAAGCGTATTCGACGCCGCATCGATCACGGGTGTCCCGATAATTCCAACGTCCGGCTGGATGTCGCCGGTCTCCACATCCGAGTTCGAGACCCACGTCTCGCCGCTCCCGAGCAGCGATTTTTTCCAATACGTCACGCAAGGATTCGTGTCCGCGTCGAACGCGTAGACCGTGTCGTGCGTGGTCGCCGCAAAAATCACATTGTGTGTCCCGCTTTGTATGGTCAAATTTGCCGCCCACAAAGGCTGCGCGTACATCGCCGCATCCGTCGCGCAAGAAAAAAGTTTCCCAAACGTCGCCGTCGTTACGTTCGCGGTCGTCAGCGCGTATTCCTGCGCGTTCACCCCATCGCGCGACAGGTCGTTGTGATAAGTAAACACTCCGGTAAGGTCCGTCACGCCAATCGTCGCCGAAGCGCTTTTCGTCACATCCGCCACGCTCGTTGCCGTCACCGTCACGACGCCCGCTGAGTTTGGCGCCACGAACGTTGCTGCCGAGGTGCTCTGCGTACTGAAGCTTCCGCTCGACGCGGTCCACGTCACGCCCGCGGCTCCCACGTCGTTCACCACTGTCGCCGTAAACGGCATCGTCTGCGAGAGCGTCAATCCGCCGCGCTTGGGACTAATCGTCACGCTGATGTTGCCCGACGAAGCCGCCTGCGTCGTCGCCGTCGCGGTGTTCGAGTACCCGCTATTATTTCCCGCGGCGTCGTTCGCCCGTACCCGGTAAGAATATGAAGTGGAAGCCGTCAACCCCGTATCGTTAAACGTGGTCCCAGTCGGCGTAGCAATCTGCGCGAAATTAGCGCACGCCGCACCTGAGCATCGTTCCACCTTGTAACCTGTTACTCCGACATTGTCGGTCGAAGCCGTCCATGCCAAATTGATCTGCGTCGTCGAAGCAGCCGTCGCAGCGAGATTTGTCGGCGTGCTCGGTGGCGTTGTGTCCGCAGCTGCCAGTGTCGTCGCACTCGCCGTATTTGAGTACCCGCTGTTATTTCCTGCGGCGTCGTTTGTCCGCACGCGATACGAATACGAGGTCGACGCGGCCAATCCCGTATCGTTGAAGGTAGTCCCGGTCGGTGTAGCGATCTGCGCAAAATTTGCGCACGCCGCTCCCGAGCAGCGTTCTATCTTGTAACCTGTCACTCCGACGTTGTCCGTTGAAGCCGTCCACGACAAATTAATATGCGTTGTCGAAACCGCCGTCGCTGTCAGATTCGTCGGTGCGGTCGGTGGCGTCGTGTCCGCGGCCGCCGGTGTCATGGCCGAACCAACATTCGAGTAACCGCTGTTATTTCCCGCGGCGTCGTTCGCCCGCACCCGGTAAGAATAGGAAGTCGAAGCCGTCAATCCGGTATCGTTAAACGTGATGGCCGTCGGCGTAGCGATCTGCACAAAATTCGTGCATCCCACGCCCGAGCAACGTTCCACTTTGTACCCCGTTACCCCCACATTGTCCGTGGAAGCTGTCCAGGAAAGATTGATCTGCGTTGTCGAAGCCGCCGTCGTGGTCAGATTCGCCGGCGCTGTTGGCGGCGTTGTATCCGTACTCGCCGGAGTCGTAGCCGAGAAGACATTTGAATATGCGCTGTTGTTTCCCGCAGCATCGCTCGCCCGGACGCGGTACGAATACAAAGTCGACGCCGTCAATCCAGAGTCGTTGAATGCCGTCAGAGCCGGCGTCGCAACCTGCGCAAAATTCGCGCATCCCGCGCCAGAGCAACGTTCCAATTTGTATCCTGTCACGCCAACATTGTCAGTGGAAGCCGTCCAGGAGAGATTGATCTGCGTAGCCAAAGTCGCCGTTGCCGTCAAACCCGCAGGTGCTGTTGGCGGAGTCGTATCAGGTGTCCCCACAGTCGAAGAACTCCCTAGCCCATTACATCCGGAAAGCACCAATGCACAGATGGCCGCCAAAACCGCCAAATAACAATACCGATACGCAACTCGAGCTGTGCGTCCGCTGATCATCTAGGACTCCAAATGGAATTCCGCCACGCTTGTGAAGCAATAGGAAGTCGCCCGGGAGGGTAAGATGACGACGTCCTTATTCAACAAAAGTAACACGCGCGCGCTTAGGCCGGAATATTACGAACGGACAGTTTCGGCCCTGAACCTTGGGACAGGAGAAAGTCCAGCCTGCGCGGCAAGCTAGCATTCGCTCCAGTTCGCGTCACCCGCTTCGCGACCAAAGCCTGTGAAAGAAGGACCTCACACGGTCTACGACGGAGCCTTGCGCCGGTGTCGGCGTCACAGTTTTCGGAGCGGTTGCCACTGGCGGTGCTGGTGGCGGCGTCGCGACCGCCGTTGCTACCGGTTCCTCTTCCACGCGTCCCTGAAAAACCAGTGACGGCCGTACTCGCACCCGTCGCACAATCATCATCAATCTCGGATCCGGCTCCGCCTGCACTTTCGCGTTCGCATCAAATCTCATCGGCGGCATAATCACGGTGTAAATCGGTTCTTCTTTCTTTTCAGTTTTTTCATCAGGTGTCGCTGCGTCGCTCGTATTCGGAGCGGCTTCGCTGTTTCCCGTTTCTCCAGCGCGCACTGCTGCTGTAGTCCCCGGCGCCGCAATTGTCCTGGACTTCGCGATCTGCAAATCGCATTTACAGCGTCCCGAGCCGTTTTGCATCGTGTCGATTTGCGCGTTCGCTAGCATCACGTCCACGCCCTGCGGTACGATCACGCTCCGCCCGCTTAGCTGTTGCTCCACTCGCAGCGCGCCACGAAATGTGTGAATGCACATCATCCCCGGACTCTCGAAGCCCACGAGAATCTCTCGCGGCTCTTCGCCAATCGCCAGCGTTTGCGCTTGAATCTCTGCCGTATACACCGTCAGCGCCGGTTCGCGTTCAACCAGCGCGTGTATCGAACCGCTCTCCAGAGCCACCGTCAGCGCACCTGCGGACTTCAGTACAGAAAAATGCGCCGGCCCGCAAATCGAAATCTGTCCGCCTTCCACCAGGCTAATGCGCGCCCGCCCGGACTTCACTCGAACGTCGCTCCCGCTTCGCAAAATTGTTTTCGTCTGTCCGCCGACCACTTCCACAGTCATCGGCCCAGTCACAGCAATGTCTTCGCCTTCGATTAATCCCACAGAATCGCCAGCTGGCTGGTCCGAAGCCGCCATAATCGCGGTCTTCGCTCCAATAGAAGTCCTCGCCGTAGCCGCAACAAAAAATCCCGCGCACAGCACCGCCCCAGCCACGGCCAAAAGCCGCGCCCGCCGCACCGATCTACGCAAATAAACACTGAGCAGCACTCTTTATTGGTCTCCAACAAGCCGGGCAAGAAACTCTCGCCTATACTATACGTCACGTCGCCTTCGTCGCAGGCGCATCCCTAAACCATGAGCCAGCCCGACGCCACCAAAGCCACCTCGACCGAAGTCGGACAGGATTCGACCCCCAAAATCCCTGGCGAGACAATCGGTGCTCACTACGATACACGCCTCCCAAATCTCCCTTGGTCGCGCCGAATCCAAATCCCCATCATCGCCGCGGTCGTCTACAGTGTGATTCGCATTCTCGGCCCCATGTTGCGTTACGAAGTTCTTGGCTGGCAAAACGCGGAGCGCGTCCACGCTTCAGGAAAGCGCTGCATCTGGGCTTTCTGGCACCGCATCATCATTCCCATTGTCTGGTGGCACCGCAACCACGGCGTCGTCGTGATGAACACCACGGCCTTCGACGGTCAGTGGACTCGCAAAGTTATCGAATGGCTAGGCTTCGGAACAGCGCAAGGAAGTTCTTCGCGCGGCGGTCTTCGCGGACTAGCGGTGATGGCTCGTCGCCTGGAAGAAGGCGTCGACTGTGCCTTCACAATCGATGGCCCGCGCGGCCCGCGTTACGTCGCGAAGCCCGGCCCCGTCATGCTCGCCAGAAAAACCGGTTGCCCCGTCCTCGTCTTCCACATCGGGGTGAGTCGCGGCAAAACCTTCGAGAAAACTTGGGATCACTTCCTTCTGCCCGCTCCATTCGCTCGTGCCGTAATCCTTTTCGCTCCGCCGATCTATGTCCCGCCTGACGCTAATGCCGAAGTCCTCGAAGCCAAACACGCAGAAATGCAAAGCGAGCTAGAGCGCGTTCGCGACATAGCCGAATCCTGGTTTTCTCTAAGCGAATCCGATCGTCAAAAACACCGCGCCGAATTCTCGCGCTGAAATAATTACTGGAGGATCCTGTAGGGGCGGGGCTTGCCCCGCCCAAGCGCACTAACTTCGCTAGCTGATGCCTCTTTTCGCCGCTCTAAAACTTTTCAATTCCCATTCCCAACGCGTTCACCCAATTTCACTGGGACATCCAGCTTCTTCCCGCCTCTATACACGGTCACGCTCACCGTGTCTCCAGGCCGCTTCCGGTTGAGAACCAAATTCATGTCCGACTGACTGCCAATTTTCTGGCCGTCAATTGCCACAATCACGTCGCCGCCAATCATGATGCGCTGCATTCCCGCCTGCGCCGCACGGTCTCCGCCATGCAGCCCCGCTATTGCCGCAGGCCCGCCCTTCGTCACTTCTTCGATCAGCAATCCCTCTTGCACCGGAAGATCAAGCGCCTCCGAAAGCCATCCGCCTACGGACAAAGTTTGCGCACCGAGAAAAGCCTGCCGGACGCGCCCTTCTGTCATCAAATCGTGCGCAATCCTTTTCGCTGTGTTCACCGGAATCGCAAATCCAATTCCCGCCGTTGTTCCGCTCGGCGTATAAATCGCTGAATTAATTCCGATCACTTCTCCGTGCGAATTGATCAACGGCCCACCGGAATTTCCGCGATTGATCGCCGCATCCGTCTGAATCGCCTCGTCGATGAGCGTCGTCTGGCTCGTCTGCACCGTGCGACCCAATGCGCTGACCACTCCCGTAGTTAGCGTGCTCTGAAATCCGAACGGGTTTCCGATCGCCAGAACTTTTTGCCCGACTTGCAGTTTTGAAGAATCGCCCAGCGGCAGCGCCACCAGCGTCTTGCCTTTCGGATCGATTTTTATCAGCGCCAAATCGTTCCGCTGGTCCGCTCCAATAAACTTCGCTACATACCGCGTCTGGTCGCCAAGCACAACTTCAATCGACTGCGCTTCCTGCACCACGTGAAAGTTCGTCAAAATATATCCGCGCGGATCAATCACGAACCCTGACCCCGCACCTTCCACCGGCACCGGATCCATAAAAAAATCATATTCCGTCGCCTTGGTCAGAACGTTCGCCACCGCCGCCGAAGCCTGCCGGTAAACGCGCACGTTGATCGATTCATCGTCGGTCAGTGCCGCGTCCCGCACAGAGACTGGTGTGGCCTGCGTTGTTGCCTCTGGAGTCCCTCCCACCGTTTCCAACGGCAAAGCCTCCACTTTCCTCGGCTGCCTCTGCCCCCATCGACCTCCAGCCCAATACGCTCCGGCAATAATCACCACTGCCGCAATCGCCAACCGCACCGCACCTGACGCTTTTCCCGCACTCATATTCGCAATCCTTCCTCGACCCGCCTAATTCCAAGATACCACACGAATTTCCCGTAGGGGCACGGCACGCCGTGCCCGCTCTTCATTCTTCTCATTACTTAGACGCTCCCATTCGTTCCACGCTTCAACTTCGCCGCCAACTCCTCGACTTGCCGCCGTGTCTCTTCCAACGAGCCCGAACAATCAATCTTCTCCGTAGCGTATTTCAGTTTCTCATCTGCAGGCATCTGCGCAGCAATTCGCCGCCGCGCCTCCAATTCGTTCATCCCACGTGCCAACAACCGTTCAATTTGCTGTTCCGGCCTGCACCAAGCAACTACCAACCCATCCAAATTCTTCTGATATCCCGCCTCCACGAGCAACGCCGCCTCAACAAACGCCGCATCCGCGACGCCGCTCTTCTCCCACTCCGAAAATTGCCGCACCATCTCCTCTTCCACGCGTGGATGCACGATCGCATTCAATCTTTTCAGTTTTTCCCCGTCTGCAAACACGATCGCGCCTAACTTTCCCCGATCGATCCGCCCGTCCGCGCCGACAACGCCGGTCCCGAACTCCCGGACAATCTCATCGTAGGCACGTGTTCCCGGTTCGATGACCGCATGGCCCAGCGCATCCGCATCAATCACGCGAAATCCCAGCTCGCGCAGTATCCCCGCTACAACGCTCTTCCCGCTGGCAATTCCTCCGGTAATTCCGAGGCGCTTCATCTGAGCGTTACTATCGCCCGCCCGACGGCGGCCCGCCTGCCGAAATCGTCCGCGGAATCGCCTTTGCGCGACGCATCCGCGCCGCTTTCACCGTGTTGCTCATCAACATCGTTATCGTCATCGGCCCAACGCCGCCCGGCACTGGCGTCAACGCCCCCGCGACATTCACCGCATCCGGATGCACATCGCCCACGAGCGCATTTCCTTTGGCACGAAACTTTTCCAAGCGAGCAGGGAAGTTCTTAAACAACCTCTCTGCCTCAGCCGCATCCGTCACACGATTCGTCCCCACATCAATCACCGCCGCGCCAGGCTTGATCCAATCCGCCTGCACAAATCCCGCCTTGCCCATCGCTGCCACCACAATGTCCGCACCGCGCACCACGTCCGCCAAATTCTTTGTCTTCGAATGGCAAATCGTCACAGTCGCGTTCGCGTGCATCAAGAGCAGCGCCATCGGCTTGCCCACAATATCGCTCCGCCCAAGCACTACCGCGTTCGCTCCTTCAATCGCAATCTCATTCCGCCGCAAAATCTCCATGCAGCCCGCCGGCGTACAAGCCACCAACCCCGGCCTCCCGCTAACCAATCTCCCCAAATTTACAGGATGAAAACCATCCACATCTTTTGCCGGATCCACCGCCTCCAAAACTCTTTTCGTATCCACCTGCACCGGCAATGGCAGCTGTATCAAAATCCCGTCGGTATCATTGTCGCGATTCAAGTCCTCCACAATCGCCAGCATCTCCGCCGTAGTCGCGCTGCTCGGCGGCGTAATCAACCCGCTCCCCATCCCCAACTGCTCGCAAGCTGCAATCTTACTCTTCACATAAAGCTGCGAAGCCGGATCGTTCCCCACCAACACCGCCGCCAACCCCGGCCGTATCCCCGCCGACGAAAGTATCGCCACCTCATCCTTCAACTCCCCAAACATCGCATCCCGAATCTTTGCCCCATCCAAAATTTTCGCCGTCATCCGGACCTCGCCCTTATTCTGTCCATCCACCAATGCATCAAATTGTCCTCTACTTCGCCTCTCTCTGTCACGCCAGCTATATCCAACGTAGTCGGTCCCTGCCGTGCCAAAGCTAACCAGGTTCTCTGGTTCTGAGAAAGTGTGCTAGATTTCGGGTTAATGCGAATCATTTCGCCTGTATTCGTCTTACTGGTTTTTGTAGGCGCTGGCTGCGGCTCGCTCGTCAATGGCTCTTCCATGGACCAGGCGAAGGCTCAAAGCGTCAGCGATTCTTACATGGCTAATTTGGTTGCCGACCGTGTGGATCTCGCTTTAGACAAAATGGGTCCCGAGTTCCTTGGGGCCGCTGGCGGGAAAACGAAAGCCGAAGCGGGCCTTCGGAATTTATTTAATCATTGTGGCCGCCCTCTTGAAAGCGAACTAAGGCATGAAGAAACAGGAAGCTTTATGTATGCAGACGGACGAACAGTGCCTATGCGTGCGTTCTATTATTCCGGGAAGACGACTCAGCACCTGAAGGGTGTTTGTTTCTTTGCTGTTCGGGTGGTGCCTGCTACAGATCGGATGAAGGTCGTGAACTTTGGTCCCTTGAAACTCATGGCTGGGAAACTGCCGGAATGGGCGCGATGAAGTAAAGTGGCTCGACCAGCCTGGCGCCTCTGCGTTATCTTCTTTTTCCCTTGTCGCTACGCCGTATAATCTCTCCCATGTCTGCCCCCGTCCCAATCCCAAAGCCCTCGCCTCATCTCCGCATCCACTCCATCAACATCTATGTCCGCGACCAGGACCGAAGTCTCCGCTTCTACGTCGACCAACTCGGCTTCCATCTCGCCTTCGACGCCAAACTTCAATCCGGCGAACGCCTCGTAGCCGTAGCGCCTCCCGACGGCCAAGCTGTCCTCACCCTTATCGTCCCCAAACCCGATTCACTCGACTTCAAACTCATCGGCCGCTCCACACGCCTGACCCTGATCACCGAAGACGTTCTCGCCAAATATCAGGAATGGTCCAAACGCGGCGTCCGTTTCCAACACACCCCTCGCCTCCGCCGCATCAGGTTCGACCCCGAAACCCGCCAAGTCCGCAACTTCGCCGAGTCTCCGCTCCTCGGCGAAGAGACTCCCATCTGGGGCAGCGTATCCACGCGCTTCCGCGATCCCGACGGCAACACGTTTTCGCTAGTCAGCTTCGACGAAATCACTCACGCCCTCGAAGCTCAGCGCCGCGCCACCGCCGCCAAACAAGAACTCGACCGCCGCGCCGCCCAGGAACTCGAAATCGCCAACGAAGTTCAATGCCGTTTTTTCCCGCAAGTCCGCCCGCCGATCCAAGCGCTGGACTATTCCGGTCACTGTTATCCCGCGCGCGCCGTCGGCGGCGATTATTACGATTTTCTCGACCTCGGCCCCGACCGCTTCGGCCTCGTGATCGGCGATGTCTCCGGCAAAGGCATCGCCGCAGCGCTGCTCATGGCCAACCTGCAAGCCAATCTGCGCAGCCAGTGCTCCATCGCGCACGATTGCCTGGAAAATATTCTTCGCGTCGTCAACCAGTTCTTCTCGCAAAACACGCCCGACGGCTCTTTCGCGACGCTCTTCTTCGCCGACTACCATGTTCCCAGCGGCCGCCTCCGCTACATCAATTGCGGCCATCCGCCTGCACTCGTCCTGCGCCGCGACGATTCCATCGACCGGCTCGAGCCCACCGCCACCGTCCTGGGCATTTTCAAAAAGTGGGATTGCGAACTAGGCGAGGTAACCATCCATCCCGGCGACGCCCTCGTTCTCTATACCGACGGCATCACCGAATCCTTCAACGAGTCCCGCGACGAATACGGCGAAGCCCGCCTCATCGAATCGATCCTCCGCCACCGCGCCCAACCCAGCCAATCCCTCCTCCAAAATATCGTCGCCGACGTCCGCCAATTCTCCCCCCACGAGCAACACGACGACATCACGCTAATCATCGCCAAATCCTCGCCTTCACCTGTATAGTGATTCGCTTTCTCTTTAGGCGCGAATCAAGCGCCGGAAGTTCTTGCCAGCAGTGTTATGCAAGTCTTAAGGGAGTCGTGATGAAACGTTTCTGGCTATACTCGGTCCTTGTTGTGCTCGGAGCATGCTTCAACATCGCGTCGGCGCAGGAGGCGAACCTGATACTCGTCAATGGAAAAGTGTGGACTGAAAATCCCGCGCAGCCCACCGCTCAGGCAGTGGCGCTCGATGGTTCCAAGATTCTCGCCGTCGGCGATAACGCCGCCATTCAAAAACTCGCCGGCCCCAAGACGCGCGTCATCGATCTCAATGGACGCCTTCTCCTCCCTGGCTTCAACGACGCGCACGTACATTTCCTCATCGGCGGCGGTTCTCTCATCACCGTGCATCTCGGCACCGCCAACAGCCAGGCCGAGTTCAAGGAGCGCATCGCTCAATTCGCAAAAACTCTGCCCTCGGGCGCGTGGCTTCGCAACGGCCTTTGGGATCATCAACGCTGGAATCCTCCGGTTCTGCCCACCCACCAATTGATCGACGATGTCTCCGGCGATCATCCTGCATTTCTGTGGCGGCTCGATGGACACATGGCCCTTGTCAATGCCCAGGCCATGAAGCTCGCGAGCATCGACCGCAACACCAAGGACGTCCCCGGCGGCGAAATCATGCGCGACAAGGACGGCAACCCGACCGGCATCCTCAAGGACGCTGCCACGGCGCTCGTCACGCGCGTTATGCCTCCGCTCTCTCCTGCAGAGATGGACCTGGCCATGGATGCGGCCATGCGCGAAGCCGCCGCTCACGGCGTAACCAGTGTGCAGAATATGGCCGACACTTCGGAAGATCGCGGCCAGCCCTTGAATTTTCGCGAGTTTCAGAAAATGGAGAGCGCCGGCAAGTTGACGGTGCGCATCTACGAGTCTCTTCCCATTCGCGATTGGAAGACGCTGGCTGACGCCGGCATCATCGCGCCGTTTGGCAATCCTTATCTTCGCATCGGCAATTTGAAAGCATTCTCCGATGGCGCGCTCGGTTCGGAAACCGCTTGGATGGATGAGCCGTTCACGAACAATCCCGCAAAAAGCGGCCTCGCCAGTCCCGATCTTCTCGACGTCGAACATTTTTATGAATCCATGCGCCTCGCCGACAAGGCCGGACTCCAGCTTACGATTCACGCCATCGGCGATCACGCCAATCGCACTATTCTTGATCTCTACGCGCGCCTGGAAAAAGACAATGGCCCTGCCGATCGCCGGCCACGCATCGAGCACGCGCAGCACCTCCATCCTGCGGACTACGCGCGCTTCGCAAAGCTCGGCGTCATCGTTTCCATGCAGCCTTACCACGCGATTGACGACGGCCGATGGGCTGAAAAAGTGATTGGCCCGGAGCGCATCAAGTCGAGCTATGCGTGGAAGTCCGTGCTGGATGCAGGCGCAACGCTCGCCTTCGGTTCGGACTGGCCCGTCGCGCCACTGGATCCATTAACGGGAATCTCTGCGGCCGCTTTGCGCCGCACGCTCGACGGCAAAAATCCAAACGGCTGGACGCCTGAACAGCGCATCAGCGTTGCGCAAGCCGTCCATGCCTACACTATGGGATCGGCGTTCGCCGAACATCAGGAAAAAGTCAAAGGCTCCATCGAACCGGGCAAGCTAGCGGACCTGGTCGTGCTCTCCGACGACATCTTCACCATCGCACCCGAAGCCATCGAGAAAGCCAAAGTCGACATCACCATCTTCGACGGCAAAGTGATCTATCAGCGATAAAGGGTACAGTTCCGCGGTATCGAAACTCACAGGACCGCAAGCGACAGTTCGTTCACATAGATTTCATCGTGCGTTTACCTAACATCGCGTTTCCACCCGGAGTATAAGCACCTCAGCAAGAAAATCTCCAGGAGGACACTAGTTCGTGAAAAAGGCACCCGTCTGTATTGCGTTCATCGCTTTCATTCTCGCAATCTTCGCAGCACCACAGTCTCAAGCCCAAATCAAAGTGCTGGCCGTTGGCACCCTGGACCAGTCCCGCGCGGGTTCTTTCGCCGATCTTTCCGGCCTTACCGACACGCTTGAGAACGGTGCACCGGCTAACTCTCTCGGCGGCTTCGGCTCCGCAATTTGCTATGCCTCCGGCAATACGTTTCTCGCGCTGCCTGACCGCGGCCCGAATGCCATGCCTTTCGACTCGAACATTGACGACACCGCCAGCTATATCAATCGCTTCCACACCGTCACGATGGATCTGCAGCCCAATACCTCCGGCACAGGCTATCCCTTTACTCTTACTCCCACGCTGCGCGCCACCACTCTCCTCTGGAGCTTGACTCCGCTCGTTTACGGCTCCGGAGACGCCATTGTCGGCTCGGGCAAACCGCCTATCAACAACTTCCTCCAGCATTTCTTCACCGGGCGTTCCGACAACTTCGATCCGAACCATAACTCCGGTGATCCCAACGACGCCCGCTTCGACTCCGAAGGCATGCGTCTCTCCAACGACGGCCTCAGAGTTTATATCTCCGACGAGTACGGTCCCTATGTGTATGAGTTCGATCGCCTTCTCGGTGTGCGCCTGCGGTCGTTCCAGTTGCCCTCGAGCTTCTACGTCACCAACTTGTCCTCAATGGGCGCGGTCGAAATCGCCGGTAACGTCAGCGGTCGCGTGGCCAATAAAGGTATGGAAGGTCTGGCTATCACGCCTGACGGCCGCACGCTGGTAGGCATCATGCAGAACTCTCTGATTCAAGACGCTAACGCTGGCGCCACCAAACTTCTGCGCATCGTGACGATTGACATCCCTTCCGGTCGTGTCACTCATCAATACGCCTACAACCTCACCACCGGTTCGGGCGTCAGCGAAATAGTAGCCCTCAATAATCACGAATTCATCGTGGATGAACGCGATGGTACCGGGCGCGAGGCCAACGTGCCGCCCGGCAACAGCACCAATGCCAAGATTAAACAGTTTTTTAAAATTGATCTGGACGGCGCGGTCGATATCAGCGCCATGGACGGCCTTACCGCCACCGCAAACGCCGTTCCAAAGACTCTATTCCTAAATCTGGTTACGACGCTCAACGCCAGCGGCATCGCCTTGGATGAGATTCCCTCCAAGATTGAAGGTCTCGCCTTCGGCCCCGACGTCAAGGAAGGGATCACAACTTTTCACACCCTATGGGTCGGCAACGACAACGATTTTGTGCAAGTCGTGAACGACGTGAATGGAAACCCCATCCCGAATCCCAACCAGTTCTTCGTCTTCGGCTTTACTGACGCAGATCTGGCCGGCTCGGTGTTCGTGCCGCAGAAGTTCACCGGCCTCCAATTCGGGTGGTAAGGTAAGCCTGTCTCGTAGGGGCGTGGACGCGCCGTCCACGCCCTTGCGCTTCGTCTTATGCTTAAACTTGCTTCGGGCCGCATCTGACCGCACTCGGCAAATAATCCGCAATTTGCATCAATACCGTTCAATGGTGTTCCGAGACGCTCAGCACATTTCCGTCTGGATCCGCAAACCACGCGATTTTGCTGCCACCGGGCGCGGTCCAGATACCGCGCTCTTTGTCTTGCACAAACGGATATTTTTCAAACACGACGCCGCGTTTCGTCAGCCAATCCACGATTGCTTCGATGTTGTCCACCTGCCAGCCAAGCACGGTGCTGCGCAGCGGCGTAAACGTCGGATCCTTCACGATCCGGATCATGCTCTTACCCGCCTGCATCACCAGCGCAAACTGGTCCAGACTCACAAACTCGAATCCCAGATTTCCCTCATAAAAAGCGCGCGCCTTGTCGTAATCCTTTGTGAGAAGGAAGCCAACCATCTCCATCGAAGCCAGCATTGTTTCTCTCCTGACCAAAACGTTTCGAGTTTTCAGTTGTCTCACATCCGGGACATACCATCAACGAGAGCGGTAAACTGTACAGACCACAGCAGGTCTTGAGCGTTTGATCGTGAAGGGGAATTGCATGTCACTATTCGGAGAATTAGGAACACGCAAAGAGCTGGAAAACAAAGCCAAGGCCGAAGGGCGTTTGCCGCCGGGGCAGTCGCTCACTTTGAAATGGCCTGTGCTTCACTATGGCAGCATCCCGCATTTTGATCCGGCGCGGTGGGACTTCCAGATTTCGGGCGAAGTCGAAGAGCCGAAGCGGCTGACTTGGAACGACTTTCGCGCGCTGCCACAAACCGAAACGCTATCGGACTTTCACTGCGTCACCCGTTGGAGCCGCCTGGACAATCGCTGGAAAGGCGTCCTCTTCACCGACGTGATGAAACTGATCAAACCAAAACCGGCTGCGCAATTCGCGTCCATTCTCGCGGAAGAAGGCTATACCGCGAACGTGCCGCTCGAAGATTTGCTGAAGCCGAGTGTTCTCTTCGCGTTCGAGCACGACGGCGAACCGCTCACTGGCGAACATGGAGGCCCCTTGCGCCTGATCGTCCCGCATCTCTACGCCTGGAAAAGCGTCAAATGGGTTCGTGGATTCCAGCTTCTCGACTTCGACCGCCTGGGTTTCTGGGAACGCAACGGCTACCACGCCTACGGTGACCCTTGGAAAGAGCAGCGCTACTCCGGCCGTTGAGTACGGAGGAAATCAGCGAAGATGGAAATTAAGCATGAAAAATATCGATAGCTTCGATGGCTTTGAAATACGCGCACTTTTTAGCACTGAATTGACATGCGTCCCGCCACTCGGGAATCATCCCAAGACTGTTGGCGTGGCACAGGCAATCTTGCCTGTGCGGTTTCTGAGCCCCACGCAAGCCGCTGCTCGAACCATATCAGAACTTGTCTGTGCCGCTGGCGAGCAGTTCCGGAATCATGGCGATTTTTACCAAGTAACTTTTGTTGAGGCAATTTCGTAGGGTAGAGATGAGAGGACTTGGGACATGGCGGCCGGCATACGCACCAGTGAATTGCGCAAGGTCTATAACACGGCGCCGCCGCTTGCGGCCGGTTCGGGCGGAGCTTTTTCCTTTGCTGCAAAGCGCGGCAAGGGAAAACAACCTAAGCCAGAAGTTGTTGCGCTGAACGGAATCTCGCTCGATGTTCACTCGGGAGAAATCTTCTGCCTGCTGGGTCCAAACGGCGCGGGCAAATCAACAACCGTTGGCATCCTGACCACTCGCGTGCGGCCAACCGCTGGCCAGGCATGGATCGGTGAGCACGATGTGTGGAAGGAACAGTCCGCTGTTAAACGGCTGATTGGGGTTGTGGCCCAGCGTCCCAATCTTGATTTTGCTTTGACGGCGCGGGAGATTCTGACCTTTCACGGCGCCTATTTCGGGCTTAGCTCGCACGAGCGCAACAGTCGCGCCGCGTCTCTCCTCGAGCGCTTCAAGCTCACCGACCGCGCGGATCAAATTGTTCGTGGATTTTCCGGCGGAATGATGCAGCGTCTCTCGATCGCGCGCGCCATGATGCACGATCCGCAAGTGCTTTTTCTGGATGAGCCCAGCGCGGGCCTCGATCCGCAGACGCGTTTGCTCCTCTGGGAAATCATTCGCGAATACAACCAAAGCGGCAAAACCGTTCTGCTGACCACGCACAACATGGAAGAAGCCGACGCGCTTTGCCAGCGACTTGCGATCGTAGATCATGGCCGCATCATCGCGCTTGGCACGCCGCAAGAGCTGAAGTCTTCTGTTCCCGGCGGTTATTTGGTGCGCGTGCGCTTTGGCCAGCATTCGCCGGATTTGCTCGAACGTCTGAAAACGCTCTCTGGAGTTCGCGAAGTGCACTCCACGGAAAACAATGGAGCGGACCTTTACGCCGATCGCGGCGGTTCGCTCGTTTCGGATATCGCGAATCTCGCAGTTGCGGCAAACGCGGAGTTGTGCGATGTGCACATCTCCGAACCCAGCCTCGAGAACTTATTTTTGCACCACACCGGCAGGAGCTTGCGCGAATGAACTACAAGGCTTTCATGGCGATGCTTGCGCGCGACGCGCGGGTGGCCCGTCGCAGCATTGTGGCGCTGCTGTTCCAAACATTTTTGCAGCCGTTGATGTTCGTCTTTATTTTTGGCCGCGTGATGGTCGGCAGCGGGTATATGCCTCCCGAGTACAAAAGCCTTCTGCTTCCCGGCATCATGGCGCTGTGCATGGTGGGCACGGGCATTTGGGCGGTCGCCATGCCGCTTATCGGCGAGTTTCAGTTCACACGCGAAATCGAAGATCGTCTGCTTGCTCCGATGGACATTTCCTGGGTCGCGATTGAAAAGGTCGTCGCAGGGACTCTGCAAGCTCTTGCCGCCGGAATTATGGTGATTCCCGCCGCGTGGCTGCTGCTCAGGCCGGGTGTGGACTTGAGCCTGCATCGGCCGATTCTCTTCGTCGTCATGGCGCTGCTTGTGGCGCTCTTTTCCGCATGCGGCGGGCTGGCACTTGGTTGCAGCGTCGAGCAAACGCATATCGGGCTGATGTTTTCTCTGGTGGTAGCGCCGATGATTTTTTTCGGTTGCACGTATTATCCGTGGAGCGCGCTCGCTAAATTTCCGATCATGCAGAAAGTCGTGCTTGTCAATCCGTTGGTTTATGCCGGGCGGGCGACTTTAAAGGGAGAAGGGGCTAATATCGTTTTCGGGTGGTGATTCCCGTGCGTATAATATACGCTAGGAATAGGAGGACCACCATATGCCTCAGTCCCTTTCGGATTTAGAACAGCGACGGGAAGTGCTTGCTGAGCGCATCGCAGAACTTGGCGACCTTCGCCCCGGCAGCATTACCGCCACTTCGGGTCGGTGCGGTAAACGAGAGTGTCACTGCCATCAACCTGGTCAGCCGGGTCACGGCCCCAATTTCCGGCTTACCTATAAGGTCGATGGTAAGACCAGCTCGGAAGCGTTGTCCACCCCTGCAGCGATCCAGAAAGCCGAGCGAGAAGTGCAGGAGTTCCGGAAATTCCAGCAGCTCACTCGTGAGTTTCTGGGAACCAACGCGGAGATCTGCCGTTTGCGGCCTCTTGAGGAGCAGCCAGAAACGGAGCTGAAAAAAAAACGGTCGAAGCGATCCGGCAAGAGATCACGCGCGAAGTAGAACAATTCTTGCGGGTGGTGTTCCAGGATCGACGCAACACGGGGCGCCTCGATCTCGAAGCGACCGAGATGGCCATGCGCTCGGCGCTACACCGGGCGGGTGCCGCGGCGTTGAGCCAACTGCTCCAATTCCCAGCCCCGAGCGAGGAAGGGCGCACGCTGGCTTGCCCTTGCGGCCAACAAGCCCACTACCGTGAGCAGCGCAGCAAGCCCGTGCTGACCGCCGTGGGCCCGGTGGAGGTTTTACGTCCCTACTATTTATGCGCACACTGCGGCATCGGCCAATTTCCGGTGGATATCGAACTGGATATCGAGAATACGGAATTCTCTCCCGGCGTACGCCGCATGCAGGCCATGGTGGGTCAGGAGGCACCCTTCGATCACGGCCGCGAACAGATGAAAGTTCTGGCCGGCCTGGAAGTGACCACCAAATCCGTGGAGCGTACGGCGGAGGCCATCGGAGCCGACATCGCTCAGCGGGAACAAGCCGAGATTCACAAAGCCCTGCCGTTGGAACTGCCCGTGGTTGTCGGCAAGCCGATTTCCGTGCTGTACGTGCAGATGGATGGGACGGGAGTTCCGGTGGTGAAGAAAGAGACGGTCGGTCGGCAGGGCAAGACGGAAGGCCAGCCGGCCCATACGCGGGAAGTCAAACTGGGATGCGTCTTTACCCAGACGACGTGGGATAAGGAAGGCTATCCCATCCGCGATCCCGATTCCACCACGTATACCGGAGCCATTGAGAGCGCGGAAGCGTTTGGTCGTCGAATCTATGCCGAAGCCTGGGGACGCGGCTGGAGCCGCGCACTCCAGAAGGTCGTGATCGGCGACGGCGCCGAATGGATTTGGAATCTTGTGGCCCTGCATTTTTCCGACGCCATTCAGATTGTCGATCTCTACCATGCCCGCCAGCATCTTTGGGAGGTCGCGCGCAAGCTGTACCCGAATGACGAAGGGAAACAAAAAGCCTGGATGAAGATCCACCAGAAGCGCCTGTTGGATCGCGGGAAAATCGAAAAGCTGGTTGGCGCACTCCGCTCGATCGAATCCGACAACCCCCAAGTAACGGAGAAGATTCGCACCGAGGCAGACTATTTTGAGCGCAATGCACAGCGCATGCGATATCCCAAGTTTCGCGGCCAACACCTCTTTGTTGGTTCGGGCGTGATCGAAGCCGGATGCAAGACGGTGGTCGCTTACCGTCTCAAGAGGTCAGGAATGTTCTGGACCGTCCGAGGAGCGAACGCGATCTTGGCTCTACGCTGCTGCCATCTGAATGGCCAGTTTGAAGATTATTGGGGGGAACGCAAGGCGGCTTAACTTCCACGTGTAAGTCGCGCACCCGTTTATGCCAGCGAAGGCTTGCGGGCGACGCTTGTGCCGCAATTTCCGCATTTGCCTTTGCTTGCGGTTTTTGTTGGGTTGTTCGGATTTAACGCATTGCTGTTGACGGTGGGGCTGAGGCAATTCCACAAAAAAGCGGTGAGTTAGGGTATTTGTGGTTTTTGGAGAAGGGCTGGCGGCTGCTTGAGATGGACGCCTGGGCAAGATGGGCGCGATGAATCGCGCCCCTACAAGGGAATGGGAAAATTTAGCGCCAGCGGAAGAGTTTCAGCGCGAGTACGAAGCAAATAATGAGCCAGGAGGCCAGCACGGCGAGCTGCGGCATTAATTGAACGAGATTCGCGCCCTGAAGCATGTTCGCGCGCAAGGCGTCGATGGCTGCGGTCAGCGGAAGAGCTCTGATGATGGGTTGTACGACATCGGGAAATCGTTGAGCGGAAAAGAACACGCCGGATGCTATCCACATCGGCAACATCACGGCATTCATCAAGCCGGAAGCGGCTTCAATCGTTTTCGCGCGTGATGCGAGCAGCAATCCCATGGCACTGAACGTCAGCGAACCAAGAAGGCAGACCAAAGCCAGACTGAGCAGTGAGCCGCGCACCGGCACGTGAAAAATCAACGCGCCGAACCCAAGCACGATTCCTACTTCCGCCACGAGCATCAAGATGCGCGAGAAAACGTAAGAAAGCAGGAAGTACTGCTTGGGCATGGGAGTAGCAATCAAGCGCTTCAGCAGCTTCTTGCGACGCGCATCAACAACCGTAAATCCCATGCCCCAGATCGCGCTGCCCATCAGATTCATTCCGAGCAAACCTGGAATGAGGAAATCGATATAGCGAGAGCCGGGTTCGCGCATCAGCACGTCGCTGGTGGAAACTGGATCGACGCGGCCCGCGGCTTGCTGCACGGCGCGATCCGCTAGCATGCGGGCGGTGCGGCCTTCAGGATTCGTATCGTCATAGCGATAGACGATCGCACCGTTCGCGCCGGCCACTGCAAGCAACGCGACTTTGCCGGTGCGTAGCGCTTCTTCGGCGGCGGGCAGGTCGAGCTGCTGTACAGCGAGGAGCTTTTCCTTCTGGAGAGACTGCGTAATTTCGGGAGTGACCGTCGCGATCTTCAGTACTTCCGCTGGACGATTGCGGAACGCGATGCCGAGACCGCCCGCGAGAAGAATGGGAAACGCGAAGATCCAGAAGAGCGCTTCTGGTTCGCGGAGCGTTTCGAGGAAGCGCACGATAGTCAATTGAACCAGTGGATGCTCGGCGAAGGTCTTGCCGCGAGGAGCTTTACGCTCCGCCGCGCGGGCTTGCATATCGGGAATAGCTGTGGTTTCGCTCATTTGGAAATCTCTATGTGCTCACTCATCGCGGAGGTGGCGTCCTGTCAGCGAGACGAACACATCCTCCAGCGTTGCAGAGTGCGTGCTTAGCTCGGTGAGCGGAATATCTTGGCGCGCCAATTCGGCCAGCAACGCCGGAACTGCGAGATGCAGTTCGGTGACTTGCATTTCTACGGTACCATTTTCGGAGCGAACTTCGCGGACGCCTTCGATTTGGCGCAACGCGGAAACATCCAGCACATTCGATTTTGCTCCCGCGGAAAATGCAACCATGTGTTCCGCGCAGGTGGAGGCGATCAATTCGCGCGGGCTGCCGAGAGCGATTTGTTTGCCGTTGTCCATGATGGCGACGCGCTCGCAGAGGCGCTCGGCTTCGTCCATGTAATGCGTGGTGAGCAGAATAGTTCGGCCCGAGGATTTGAATTGCTCGATCAAATCCCAAAGCTGACGGCGGGCTTGCGGGTCGAGGCCGGTGGTGGGTTCATCTAGAAAAAGAAAATCGGGATCGCCGACGAGCGCGCATGCTAGCGCGAGACGTTGCTTTTGGCCCCCGGAAAGATTGCCAACGCGGGAGTTCTTTTTTTCTTCAAGTTGCACGAGCGCAATGGCTTCGGTGGCGCCTGGGCCTTGATCAAAAAAGCTGCGGAAAAGGCGGAGCGTTTCGAAGACGGTGAGTTTTTCGGAGAGCTGCGTGTCTTGCAGTTGAATGCCGAGGCGTTGACGAAGCTGATCGGCGTCGGTGTTCCAATGCATGCCGAGTAATTCGACTTCGCCGGAATCCGGAGCGGTGAGACCTTCGCAGATTTCTACCGTGGTGGTTTTGCCCGCGCCGTTGGGACCGAGGAGGCCGAAGCATTCGCCTGCGCTCACCTCGAGGTCGAGGCCGTTGACGGCGACGACGTCTTGATAGGCTTTGCGCAGACCTGTGACGCGAAGGGCTGGTGTGGATCCGACCGCGGACATGGCTCCAGTATCGCGTCTGGGAAGTGGAGATGCAACTTGCGATGCGCGTTCCGTGGGATTGCATGGTGAGTTGCGTTCGAATTTGCGGAGAGACGGAACTGTGATGGCTGTATATCTGGAGTGCGAGAGCGTGGTTCCCACTTTTTCCGGGGAGATAGCGGCACATTGCGATAGCGGCAGCAGAGCTGCCGCACTCCATAGCAAAGCTTCACGCGATGGACGGCATGGTGTTAATCTCGCTGCCGTTCGGGGGAGGACAGATACGTGATGAATAATTCGTTTGGTCGGGTGGGCTTGGCGATTTTGATGGCTGGCGCGGTTTTGATTGGCGTTGCAAGGGCGCAGCAGGGAACGCCACTTACGCAGGAGCAGAAGGATCAGCGGGTGCAGACGGAGAAAGAGCTGGAATCGGTGGCCATTATTGAACGCAAAGTGATGATCCCGATGCGAGACGGGGTTCGTTTGGCGACGGATATTTACCGGCCCAAGAATGCCAGCGGGCCAGTGCCGATTATTTGGGTGCGCACGCCGTACAATTTTAATTTTTGGGATGTGCGGAATGGATTGCCGGCGGACATGCGGACGGCGCTGACGGCGGTGAAGCGCGGATATGCGTACGTGGTGCAGAACGAGCGCGGGCATTTTTTCTCGGAAGGGAATTACGAGATTTTGGGTGCACCGACGACGGATGGAACCGACATGCTGGATTGGCTGAAGGCGCAATCCTGGACGAACGGAAGAGTGGGCACGACGGGATGCTCGTCAACGGCGGAATACCAGATGGCGATTGCGGCGACGGGGCATCCGGCGTATGCGGCCATGAACATTCAAAGTTTTGGAGCGGGTGTGGGACGAGTGGGGCCGTATTACGAGCAGGGGAATTGGTATCGAGGCGGCGCGGTGCAAATGCTTTTTATTGCGTGGCTGGCTGGCGAGCAGAACCAGATAAGGCCGATGTTCCCGGCGAATACTTCGCGGGAGGATTTGATTCGCGCGTCGAGATTGTTTGATCTGGCGCAGCAACCGCCGCCGGTGGACTGGTCAAAGGCGCTGTGGCATTTGCCGGAGCAGGATATTTTGAAGGCCGTGGACGCGCCGAACGGAATTTATGCGGACGCGATGCCGGTGCCTACGGGCGGCCGGATGATTCAGCGCGCACCGAACGATCCGGCCTGGTACAAGGGCGGGCTGTATCACGATGACATGCCGCTGAATTTGCCTGGATTGTGGTTCATGACGTGGTACGACGTTTCGATGGGGCCGAACCTGAAGCTTTACAATCACGTGCGAAAAACAGCGACGGGCGGAATTGGCGATGAGCAGTGGGTGATTATCGCGCCGGTGGGGCACTGCGCGTATACGCGCGCGACGGAAGATACGGTGGTTGGCGAGCGAAGCATGGGCGATGCGCGGTTCGACTATCAGGAGATAACGTACAGCTTTTTCGACCGTTTTTTGAAGGGCGAGAAGAGCGCGAAGATTGATGCGATGCCGAAGGTGACGTACTTCACGATGGGGATGAACAAGTGGCAGACGTCGGAGACTTGGCCGCCTGCGGGCGCGCAGACTATGACGATGTATTTGTCGAGCGCGGGGCGGGCAAATTCCCTGACGGGAGATGGAGCGCTGGTTACGGCTGCGCCCGCTGCGGATAAGCCAGATTCTTTTACGTACGATCCGATGAACCCGGTGCCATCGTATGGCGGCAATGTGTGTTGCACGGGAACGGCGGTGCAAGCGGGGGCGTTCGATCAGCGGAAGATGGAAGCACGTAACGATATTCTGGTGTACACGTCCGAGCCGTTTAAAGAAGGGACAGAGCTGAGCGGGCCGATTACGCCGACGCTTTATGTTTCGTCCGACGCGAAGGATACGGACTTTACGGTGAAAGTGATCGATGTGTATCCGGATGGACGGGCTTACAACCTCGATGAATCGATCCAGAGGCTGCGGTATCGCGATGGGTACGACAAGCCGCTGGTGTGGATGGAGGCTGGGAGGGTGTACAAGGTGACGCTGCAGCCGCTGAATACCAGCAATTATTTTGAGGCTGGGCATTCGCTGCGGATTGAGATTTCGAGCAGCAATTTTCCGCGCTTCGACAGGAACTTGAATACTGGCGGGAATAATTATGATGAGGACAAAGGTGTCGTAGCACACAACTCCGTGCATCACTCGAAGCAGTATCCGTCGCAGGTGGTGGTGACGGTGGTGAAGAAGTGATGGGCGTGGATTAAAGGCTTCAAAATCGAATATTTATTGAGGCTCGACCAAAATAGGGTTGTTCGAGGCGCTGAAAAAAGCGGCAGCAGAGCTGCCGCAGTCCAAATCACTGGTGCGCAATATTATCCGGACTCAGTAGCGACCCACCCTCACAAAACGAGGGTGGGGCATCCGCACCCGATGGAAATCTAAGTTGACGCCTTGTTCTCATTATGAGAACCTTGGAAAGATATGCGCATCATAAAGCGCGACGCTTTGGTGCAATTCTGGGAGAGGCACCCAGACGCGAAGGCAAACCTTGAATCCTGGTACGGGGTGGTGCGAAGAGCGACCTGGCAGACGCCCGTGGAGATGAAGCAGATTTACCACAATGCTGACTTGGTGGGGCGACGAACAATCTTCAACATCGCCGGAAACAAATACCGATTGATTGCGAGGGTGAACTACCAAACCCAACGCGTATTTGTTTTGCACATCTTGACGCACGCGGAGTATGACAGAGGGGGTTGGAAATAATGAGCAGCACGACGACGATTGATCTCAACGAGAAGACCTATGGACAGCTATTGCGTCGTACGCTTCCGCATGTCATCCGGACGGAAGAAGAGCACGAGCGATTAGCGAACGAACTGCTTCGCCTCGACGAGCGCGAAAATCCAAGCGCGGAGGAACGCGAACTTGCAGAGTTGCTGACCGTCCTGATTGACGATTACGAAGAGCGGCGCTATCCGATTCGGAAGGCCGAGCCGCGGCAGACACTGCGGCATTTGATGGAGGCTCGGGGTTTGACGCAGAAAGATTTGTGGAAAGTGTTTGGGTCGAAGGGAATTACGTCTGAGGTATTTCATGGCAAGCGTGCCGTGAGCAAGGCACAGGCTAAGAGGCTGGCGACTTTTTTTCACGTCGGCGCAGATTTGTTCATATAGAAAAATGGACCGAGTACAAACGCCGTATCTTGCCGAGCCTTAAGGAAGCGCTAGATGGCAAAGAAGAGCGCGGGCTTGTTGTTGTATCGCAAAGTGGACGATTCGGTGGAAGTGTTTTTGGTGCATCCGGGCGGTCCTTTTTGGGCGAAGAAGGACGAGGGAGCGTGGTCGATTCCAAAAGGTGAATTTGTTGACGGAGAAGAGGCGTTAGAGGCTGCCAAGCGTGAGTTCCAAGAAGAGACAGGTTTTACGGTGCAGGGTAGGTTTGAAGCGCTGGAGCCTGTGAAGCAGGCTGGCGGGAAAATAGTTTACGCGTGGGCTGTTGAAGGCGACATCGATTCGTCCGCTATACGCAGCAATAATTTCTCGATGGAGTGGCCGCCAGGGTCGAAGAAAATCCGGGAGTTCCCAGAAGTGGACCGGGGCGGTTGGTTTGCATTGGCGACGGCTCGACACAAGATTCATGCGGGTCAAAGCCCCCTACTGGAAGAACTACTCAAGAAATTGCAGAAGGGCTGACGTTTGAACTTTTCGCACGTCTTCTACGTATTGAAGAAATAGGAATCGGTGCGTCTTGGTTGCGACCGATCCGGGATTCCGCGCTTAGGGGGCGAATCATGGATGCATTTTTCCTCGACCTGAAATATGCGGTGCGGTCTTTGTGGCGCGCGAAGGGATTTGCGTTGACGGTGCTGCTTACGTTCGCGATTTGCATTGCGGCGAATACGGCGCTATTTGCGATTGTGAATTCCGTCGTTTTGCGGCCACTGCCCTTGCCGGAGGCGAATTCCATTCTGCTGATGTCGAACGAATACCCCAAGGCCGGGGTGACAGGACTGAACGCCAGCAGCTCGGGAGACTACTTCGATAGGCTAAAAGAGATTACGGTATTCGAGAGCCAAGCTGAGTTTCGTCAGCGCGATCAAACTGTGGAGGTAAACGAATTGCCACAGCGGGTACATGCGATGGCGGTGACGCCGTCGTGGTTCACGCTTTTACGGGTGACGCCCGAGCTGGGGCGGCCTTTCCTGGAAGAAGAAGGAGAAGTTGGGCGAGAGCGGGAAGTGATTCTGAGCCATGGACTGTGGACACAGCTTTATGCGGGGGATCCGTCGGCGATTGGGCGTGACCTGCGGATCAGCGGGCAGCTGTACAAGATTGTGGGAGTGATGCCGGCGGGGTTTGATTTCATCGATCCGGAGGTGCGGCTGTGGATGCCGATTGCGTTCACGGCGGAAGAGAAGACGCAGCATCACAGCAACAATTGGACGTACATCGGAAGGTTGAAACCAGGCGCCACGCTGGAGCAGGCGCAAGCGCAGGTGGATGCGCTGAACAATGAAAATCTGGAGCGATTTCCGGAATTCAAGGAAATTCTGATCAATGCGGGATTCCATACGGTGGTTAAGCCGCTGCAGGACATTCTGACGGAGGGAGTGAAAAAGACTCTTTATTTGCTGTGGGGCGGCGCGATACTCGTGCTGCTTATCGGCGGACTGAACATCGCGAATCTGGCGCTGACGCGGCTGTCGCTACGGCGGAAAGAAATGGCGACGCGGATTGCATTGGGCGCGGGACGGATGCAGCTGATGCGGCAGTTGATTTTGGAAAACGTAGGACTGGCTTTAGCAGGCGGGGTAGGCGGAATTGTTCTTGGAGCTGGGTTGTTGCGTACGCTCAGTGTAGTGGGACTAGAACACATGCCGCGTGCGGGCGAAGTTCGGATGGATGGGACGGTCATTCTCGTTTCGCTCGGGCTGTCGGTGGTAGCGGGATTGTTTGTGGGATTGTTCCCGCTGGTGAGCGCTTCGAAGATCGGGATCAATGATGCGTTGCATGAGGATAGCCGCACGGGAACGACAGGAAAGAAAACAAGAAGCGTGCGCCAGCTTTTGGTGGCAGCGCAAATTGGATTTGCGTTCGCGCTGCTGATGGGCGCGGCTTTGTTTCTGACGAGTTTTAGGCGGTTGCTGCAGGTGGATCCGGGATTCAGACCTGAGGGGGTCGTGACGGCGTCGGTGAGCTTACCGCGATCGAAATACACGAAACCTGAAGACTGGCGTGGGTTTCTGAACCGGGCGCTACCCGCGGTTCGAGCGATCCCCGGAGTGACAAAGGCGGGAGCCACAGACGTGATTCCGCTGAGCGGCAACCACAACGACGAGGTGATATTGGCCGAGGGCTATCAGATGAAGCCGGGCGAGTCCATCATTTCTCCTTTTCGGATGGACATATCGCCAGGATACTTTGAAGCCATGGGCATTTCAATGATAAGGGGACGGAGCTTCGACGAGCGCGATAACGGAGCTGCTCCTCTCGTTGTGATCGTGGACGAACAACTTGCGCAGCACTTTTGGCCGAACAGTGATCCCGTAGGGCGGCGGATGTACTTGCCCGGGAATCCGCAAGATATTTTGAAGGTCGACGAGCACACGACCTGGCTGACGGTCATCGGAGTAGTGCGCAATTTGCGATACGAGCATCTGGATGATAAGGGCGGAAGCGCTGGTGCCTATTACCGCCCCATTGAGCAAGAGCCGGACAATACGTTTTCATTTGCTCTGAAGGCAGCGGGGAATACCGATTCGGCCGTGAGAGCGTTGCGCGCGGAAATTTTTCGTTTGGATCCGGACTTAGCGGTATTCGATGTGCATTCGATGTCGGAGCGGATCGACCTGTCGCTGGCCGCGCGCAAGACTTCGATGCTGCTGGCGAACGCGTTTGGTGGAGTTGCTTTGTTTCTGGCGATGCTGGGGATCTATGGAGTGCTGGCGTATCTAGTGGCGCAGCGAACGAGGGAGATTGGAATTCGGGTGGCGCTGGGCAGTTCGCGCGGGAGCATCCTGAAGATGGTTCTGCGTGAGGGATTGGAGCTTGTTGGTATTGGATTAGTTTTGGGAATTATAGCGGCGGTTTCGATGCAGAAGGCCGTGGCCAGCGAAATCTATGGCGTGCGGGCGCTTGATCCGCTAGTGCTGGTGAGTGTTATGGCGGTGCTTGCGATTGTGGCGCTGGCCGCGTGTGCCGTGCCCGCGCGGCGAGCGATGCGGGTGGATCCGATTATTGCGTTGAGAAGTGAATAGCCATCGGTAACCGGCTGGCCGTTCTTTAAGGCGATTCCTGCGAAAGCAAGATAGCTATGTCTTCAACCGGATTAGGCAAGGCCAACGACCGTGTTGAGGAAGCTCACGATGTACTTCCAGATCAGATAGTAGGCGGTCAGGCCGACTAGGGCGAGAACGGGGAAAATGTGCGTTGCGAAGCCGGGAACCTGAAAGTCGAGGGCAACCGTCAGCAAGATGCCGAGCGGACCGAGGAGAAACGGCAGCAGAGCTCCATGGAAACCAATCGGAAGATGAGTGCGTGAGTGCGATGCGATGAAGAGCATGTTCCAGAGGCCCCAAAGGGGGGGAACGACGGCCATCGGAAAAATCATCACTCGCTCAAGCGGCATAGAAAAACCGTAGGCGTAACGCGCGATACAAAACGCAGTTACCCCGATCACAAGAACGATCGTGGGGACGACGATGCCTGCCATGTATGCCCGCAGATATTTATGCTGGTTCATAAGGCCTCCTGCTTCACAAGTGATAGAACAACGCCGGGATGATACCGGGGAAAAAGAGGAGAGCACCGGCGGCGAGCGCAGCCAGCGCCCAATCGAACCAGGGGATCGTATGCACAGGGGCCGGTTGCTCTTCGAATTTGGCCAGCATTTGCGGCCAGAGGTCGCGGCGGAGCTCGCTGTCTTTTGCGGGAGCGATGGCTTGCTTGAGAAGCTCCTTCATTTCTTTATTGATTTCGTCGTTGCTCATTTCGCGCTGACCTCGACTCCAAGAGAATTGAGCTTCTTTCGCAACATTCGAACGGCACGGAAGACCCTGATTTTCACAAGCGCTTCGGAGATCCCCACGGCCTTGGCAATCTCGGCATAACTTTCTTCTTCCACCAGAGCTAGAGTGGCCACGAGACGGTATCTTGCTGGAAGCCCATGGAAAGCGTTTCTAATTTGATCGCGAACTTCCCGGCGGACCGCGGGATCCGCGCCTGCCGCGCAAGGGATATCTTCCGGGAGCTGGGTTTCGTGGCGCGCGTGCCTTAGATGATCCAGGGCTGCGTTGGTGCCGATGCGGCGCGCCCAGGCCCGGAAATTGCCGTCCGGTTTGAATCGGGCTCGATATTTGTAGATACGCCAGAATGTTTCCACGGTCAGGTCCTCAGCGATGCCAGTGTCGCGGACGATGCGGACGATCCAAGCGTAAACTTCCATTTGATGCTGCCGGAACAGCACCTCGAAAGCTTCGAGGTCGCCCGCCGCAAAACGTTCCAGCAGTTCCATCAGTGATCTCTATATCTAATTACTGGTTACGGGGAGCCGAGGTTACAAAATGTTTTGGGACCTCATGCGGAGATTATGGATGAGGCGCGGGGCTCACGGTATTTGGGGGGAGTTCGCTGAGGACTTTGCCGGCGGCGTCTAGGAATTGCAGCTTTGGAGTGCCGTCTGGCGCTACGCGCAGGACGAGGCGGTCGTGGCCTTCGGTGTCTTTTAGCTGGAGTATAGAGCCGCCATCGCGGGCGCGGCCGAGGATGACTCGCGGATGATCGCCTGGGTGAGTTTCCAGAAACTTTTTGAGTTCGGGTTCGCGCTGATTTTCGGGGAGTTTTGAAATGCGAGTGAGGGCTTCGAGCGCGTCTGTGATGGGATAGTCGCCGCGGTCGTCCATCCGGAGGAGCGAGAATTTTTTGTCTCCATCGCGGCCGGCGTCGATAGTGAAAATTTGATCCTGCATGTATTGATCGAAGCTTAGGTGTCCGTCGCCGCCCACGACTTTTCCGCTTTGGTCTTTGGAGATGCCGTAGCTGAGGCCGCCGTCTTCGGTCCCTTCTTCGTCGAAGAAAAGCAGGCCAGCGGATTTTCTGCCGTTGGGATGAGGATATTCCTTGTTCTTGATATAGATGCCTGGCGAGTTGGCGGTGTTGGTAAGGACCAGACGGATGGTTCCATCGGGTTCCACGACGTTGATGCGGTGAACTGTGATTTCGTTGAAGTTTTCTTTTGGCTCTACGCGGGCAAACCCGCAGAGAACGGCAATCAGAAAAAGAATGGTGAGAATGCCTGAGTATGCGGCTAGAAAACGCTGGCTTGAGAGAAAGCGGACCATGTGAGCCTCTTTTCGACGACAAGCACAATTTGACGTAGCTTTATGGTCAGGATGATAGACGAAATCTGGCGGGAGTGGCGAACGAGAAGGAGTTTTCAAGCAGAATGAAGTTTGGCAAGAAAAGAAAGAGGGGCACGGCGTGCCGTGCCCCTACGAGGGAAAAAACAGGATTATTAATAGATGTCGTACTGCTCCCAGTGGAGGGTGGCGTCGGATTGGATGATGATGTGTTTGTGGGCGGTTTGCTCTAGCTCGTCCATTAGCATGGACTCGCGGGTTTTGAGAGCTTTCGCGATTTCCGGATGAACACGTAGCGTGAGATTCGGGCCTTCGTGTTCGGCGGTGGCCATTTTGCGGGCCTCGGATTGGATTTCGTAGCAGAGCGTGGGAATGGATTTGACCATTCCCGAGCCGGTGCAATACGGACATGGCTGGCAGAGAACGCGCTCGAGCGCTTGCTTGGTGCGTTTGCGCGTGATGCAGACCAAGCCGAACTCGTTGAAGGACAGAGCTTTTGACGGGGCTTTGTCTTGTTCGAGGGCCATTTGCAGGGCGCTTAGAACCTTTTCGCGGTTGCGGCGCTCTTCCATGTCGATGAAATCGACGACGATGATGCCGCCGAGATCGCGCAGGCGGATTTGGCGAACGATTTCTTTCACGGCTTCGAGGTTGGTTTTGACGATGGTGTCCTCGAGGCGCGTGGAGCCTTTGCCGACGAATTTGCCGGTGTTGACGTCGATGGCGACGAGGGCTTCGGTGTGGTTGATGACGATGTAGCCGCCGGATTTTAGCCAAACTTTGGCGCGCAGGGCTTTGTCGAGCTCGTGCTGGATGCCGAACTCTTCGAAAATCGGCGTTTCCTTGGTGTAGAGCTTGACCTTGTTGACGAGTTTGGGCTGGAAGCGGCTGACGAACTCGACGATCTTGCCGTATTCCTCTTCGTTGTCGATCCAGATGCCGGTGAAATCGTCGCTGACGTAATCGCGAAGAATGCGCTCGACGAGGTTGAGGTCGCGATGGAGCAATGCGGGAGATTTGCGCTGCTCGCTGCGCTCCTTGATTTCGTTCCAGCTCTTGCCGAGGAATTCGATGTCGGAGCGAATTTCGTCGTCGGTGGCGCCGCCAGCGGCGGTTCGAACGATGAAGCCGCCAGGATAAATATTGCCGGCTTCGCTGACGAGACGGCGGAGACGCGAACGGTTTTCGGCGGAAATGATTTTGCGTGATACGCCGGTGTGATGGACCGTCGGCATATAGACGAGGAAGCGGCCCGGCAGAGCGACGTGACTGGTGATGCGCGCGCCCTTTTTGCCGAGAGGCTCCTTGGCGATTTGGACGACGACGTCCTGACCGGCTTTCAGCATTTCGCTGATGAGCTGAGGACGGCGCGGCGGGCCGGAATGACGGTGACCACGATCATGACGCGGACCGCCAGGACCGCTGGGACGACGTTCGAATCGCGGACCGCTCGGGCGTCCGCGATCTGGACCACGGTCTGAGCCGCCGCGATCGGGACGACCGCCACGGCTGTCTGAACGACCGCCGCGACCGCGATCACGTCCGCTGTGTCCGCCACGCTGTGGGCGCTGGAAACGGGCACGGGGATTGCCGCTGCCGATACGCGCGGAATCCCGCGGGAAATCTTCGCGAGGAGCAGAGGCGCCGCCAACGCGCGGAGCGCGCGTCTCACCGGGAAGCAGAATGACATCTTCCTCGATGATGGCTGGGCCCGCGGCGACTTCGCCTGCGTGCGCTTCGATCACTTCTGGTTCGGCGTGTTCATGTTCGGAGTGCTCGTGCTCGACATGTTCGTGTTCCGTGTGTTCAGCATGTTCGTGCACGACATGCTCGGAATCACCGAGAGCAGCGGCGTGTTCGGCGCTTTCGTGAGCCGCGTTGGCCTCGAATTCGGCGCGATCCGCGGCGCGGTGCTCTTCGACTTCTTCGGTTTCGGCCTCGGAGAGTTCGGTCTCCGCGGCGGCCTGGTCTTCGGCGGCGTCCAGGTGCGCTTCTTCCTGGCGCTCTTCCTCTTCGGCTTCTTCTTCCGAGAGTTCCGTTTCGCCAGCGGCGTGAACTTCCTCGGCTTCGTCTTCCTCGAATTCGGCGCCGCCGACGAGGGCATCGACCTTAGCGTGATCGGAAGTTTCTTCGTGTTTTGCCTCGGCTAGCTCGAAGGAGAGGGAGGCGGCCTGCTGTTCGCTCAATTCGACTTCGCTACGAGCGGGCACAGAATCTGAACTAGAAGTTACGGGCAACTCGAGCGGAGACGCTTCATGCCGCGGCGGATTTGCACCGTGAGCTGAAAGGGAAGGGTCTGCGGCAATGCCGATATTTTCGTCAGTGGAGACGGGGGCGGCTTCCGATTCCGAGCCAGCGTCGGCTAGGAGCCAGCGGGGAAGTCCGCCGGAAAAGCGGCGAGGAACATTTCCGCCAGCAGGTCCCGCAGCAGGAACGGGCGTGCTCAGGTTGCCTGATGTGCGCTGAGTTGTTTCCTCGATTTCGGGTTGTGGCTCGTGAGATTCCTGTTCTACGACAGGCGGAACGGGCGCGGCCTGAGGCTTGCCGCGATACTTGGCTAGAGATTCGCCGGGGAGAAGAATGGGTTCTTCCGCGGCAGTGCCGGATGCGGCAGCTTCTGGCGGGCGATGATCAAAGCCGCGCTGCGCGGGACCGCGCGGTTCGAATCCACGTGGTGCGCCGCCGCGATTTTCCGAGCCTCTCTGGCCGCGGTTGTCCTGGCCACGGTTGTCGTAACCACGCGAATCGTTTCCGCGAGACTCGCCGCCTTGCGGCGAGGCATATTTGGAGGGAGGCAGATTGCGGCCGCCCGGACCCTGCGGGCGCCCACCACCGCTACGTTGACGTCCGCCACGGCGGCCCCAACGTCCGCCGCGACCACGGTCGCCCCCGCGATCGCCACCACGATCTCCGCCGCGGCCGTAATTCTGGCCGCCGCGATCGCCTCCGCCGCCAGCGGAGCGCGGTGCGTAGTTCTGAGTGGGATTGTAATGAGGCGAAAAATTCTGAGGAGCGGAAGCGTTCGAATCGGGCTGGCGCTCTTCGGTGTGATGAGCATCGTCGTGCACTTCGGCAGCGTGGGCGCCGAGAGTTTCGTCGGCACCGGCTTGGTCTTCTACAACGCCGGGGTGCTCATCGTGAGAGAGGGAATCGTGATGAGGCGATTCGTGATCGGATGATTCGTGCGAGGCTTCTTCGCCGTGAGCTTCGTGCACATGATCTTCTTCGTGTTCGTGCGTAGAAGCGGCGTGGCCCAGCGTTTCGCCCGGAAGCAACTCGACAACGTTGGAAGGCGCGGGCGAGAAGGCGGGAGCAGCGGCAGGTGCGTCGGTGTGCGCGTGGCCGTGATCGTAGTCTTCCAGATTTTCGAAAACGTCGCTGACGTATAGAAAAGCATCGCCATCGAGGCCGATGTCAACGAAAGCGGACTGCATGCCGGGGAGGACGCGGGTGACTCTGCCTTTGTAGATGCTGCCAACGAGGGCGAACTCTTTTTCGCGCTCGATGTAAATTTCGACTAACTGACCTTCTTCGAGAATCGCGACCCGCCGTTCGTGGGAGGCCGCGGAGATGACCAATTCTTTTGACATGAAAACTCCTGACTGTTAGTGACGCCGGCTGTGCCGGGAGTCACGTTTCTGTACGGCCGCAAAGGGCCGACAGGACGCATCGCCGCGAGCTTTTGCCCGTCGGGGGTCCAGTAAATCGGGGCCGGCCCGGTTTGCACCGGGGCACACGCTGGCCACACTGATATCGAGATGGCTTTACGTTCGAAGCCGGAGGGAAAATTCCTCTTGCTTACGAGGCTGGTCCGTTGCCGGAGAGCTTCCAGGCTAACGGCGGACGATGCTGTCCTCACTCTAAAGATCCTTGTTCCTATGGCCCAAGCTTGCTGAGGCCACGATTACCGACCCGGCGGGATTTGCCTGAGCAAACACCCTGCGCGGGACTGGCGGCAGGCTTAGTTAACGAAGCGGCGGAGCCGAACATTCATCACCAGACCAATCGCCAGGAAAACAAACAACGTAGCGGAACCCCCATAACTCATGAGAGGAAGCGGGATACCGGTCACGGGCATAGCACCGATGACCATCGCCACGTTTACTAAAACGTGAAAACCAAGCGCTGCTGCAACGCCCATTACAAGAAACATTCCGGCGCGGTCTTTTGCGCGCTGAGCATTCTGCACTAAGCGTAACAGAAGTGCCATGTACAGCCCAAGGGCAAGAAGCACGCCTTTGAAGCCCTGCTCTTCCGCCCAAGCCGACATGATGAAATCGGAATAACGGACAGGAATGTAGCCGAGCTGGTTTTGCGTACCGTTGCCAAACCCTTTGCCCCAGAAACCGCCGGAGCCGACAGCAATCTTCGATTGAAGGACCTGATAGCCGGAGCCTTTGGCATCTTCTTCTGGATGCAAGAACGACGTAACTCTTTCTTTCTGATACGGCTTCAAGACGCGCCATGCGACGGGGAGCATCAAGAGCCCGATGAGCGCAATTGCTGCGGCGTGCTTCCACTGCAAACCCGCGAGAAATGCACCTACGACCAGCAAGGGCACAAGTACAAGCGCCGTGCCTAAATCGGGTTGCTTGAGAATTAAACCGAGTGGCAACCCTATGATGAGCCCTGCTTTGATCAAATCCTGGAGAGAGAGCTCATCCGTACGCACTTCCGCAAAGAAGCGCGCCATCACGATGATTATAATCAATTTGACCAATTCCGACACCTGAAGAAATTCGCCGAGGACGGGAATCCAGCGTTTGGCGCCGAAACGAGTGTGGCCGAAGGCAAGAACGGCGATGAGCGCGGCGATACCGATGAGGTAGAGAACAGGGGCCTGATCAAGGATGAGATGGTAGTCGAGGCGAGAGAGAGCGAACATCAAGACAAAGCCGATGAGCAGCCAGCGGAGCTGCTTGTTTTGCATCCCGGCAAGGGAACTGCCGTGCGTGGCCGAATAGATTTCAATCACGCCGAGGGCGCAAATGGCCGCGAGAATGGCCAGCAGCCACCAGTCGTAATCGCGAGTGCCGGGTGCGTCGTTCATAATGAAGCTGACAGTCGACAGCTTACAGTCAACAGACTAGGACCACATGTTCGCCTGCTGCTTAATTTGATCTTTTGCCGACTGACTTTTCACTCCCAAGTATTCGAACAACTCAAACTCAACTTTAGCGTTGCGGCTCGACGCTTGCGGCGTGAGCGGGCACCGCGGCGGATGCGGCCACGGGCTTCACAAGAGGCTGCGACTGAATAGTGGCCGCAACTGCTGCCGTGCCATGACTCAAATCATACTGTTTGTCGCCGGCGGTTAGCTGGCCTTGTGACTTCTTTGTCTTCTTATCGTAATAGGCTTTGACGATGTCCCTTACGACCGGGCCGGCGGCTTCACCGCCATGCTGGCCGCTTTCCTGAACCAGAACGGCAACGCAAATTTCCGGATTGCGTTTGGGGGCGTAGCCGACGAACCAGGCGTTGTCGGCATACTGCGAGCCTTTGTGCACCAGATTCATTTTGTCATAGCCGATGACCTGAGCCGTGCCGGATTTGCCGCTGAGCTCGATGCCAGCAAGTCTGAGCCTGCCACCGGTGCCGCCCGGTTCGTTCACGACGCCGTACATGGCGTCAGTTACTTTCTCGATCGTGGAATCGGATATGGGGAATCGTTCTTCGCCCACATTCTGCGCATCCTTCAACATGTGCGGCTGTTTGAAATCGCCGCCCGAAGCGATCCCGCCAATCAGGCGGGCCAGCTGTAGCGGAGTTGTGGTGACCGCACCTTGGCCGGTGGCTACAGAAATCACTTCACCGGCATACCACTTGCGATGAAACGTCCGCTCGACCCATTCCTGAGAAGGCATGAGACCTGGCTCCTCGGAAGGAAGATCGATACCGGTTCTGTGGCCTATTCCAAGTTTGCTGGCGTAATAGGAAAGCCTGTCGATTCCCAGGCGCATACCCACGTTGTAAAAAAAGACGTCACACGATTTCAGAATCGCTTCGTGCAGGCCCAGCACGCCATGCGATTTCGGTCCGGATTTCGCGTAGAAAACATAGCAATGATACTGCCGCCCGAAGAACGTGCCGTAGCCGGGGCAGAAGGTTGTGAAGCCTTCTTCGGGTACGTGGTCCTCGAGCATGGCCGTTGCGGTGACAATTTTGAAAACGGAGCCGGGCGCGAGTTGCGCTTGAATAGCGCGGTTCATTAGAGGATGCAGAGGATCGTCGTTAAGAGCTTTCCATTCTTCCGCGGAAATGCGAACTGCAAAATCGTTGGGATCGGGCGTGGGGCGGCTGACCATGGCGAGCACTTCGCCGGTGCGTGGATCGAGAGCAATCACGGCTCCGGGGCGCACGCCGAGGGATTGTTCGGCGACTTGTTGCAAGTCGTAGTCGATGGTGAGCTGAATCTGCTTGCCGGGAATGGGTTCTTGCTGAGCAAGGTGGCCAAGCTCTTTCACTTCTTTTCCGACACTGTTGACGACAACGCGGCGCATGCCGTCGGTGCCAGTCAGGATGTCGTTGTATTGGCGCTCGAGACCGGTTTTTCCCGCGAGGTCGCCTGGACGGAGCCGACCATTGCTGGCTTCGATTTGCTGCTCGCTGACTTCGCCGACGTACCCGCTAGCGTGAGACATGAAGCCACCAGGAAGATAACGGCGGCGCTGAACCATCAGCATTTCAAGAAGAGGAATGTCGGAGCGATGCGACTCGATGAAAGCGACGTCCGCGCTGGTGGCTTCGGGCTTGATAACGATGGGCTGAAACTTCGGAAGATTTTTGGTGCTTTCGAGCTGATCCTTGAGATCACTTATCTCAATGCCGAGGCCGTCGGAAATAGCAGGGAGATTTTTGTCTATGAGAGCGGGATCGTCGCGGAGAAGAAGGATACTGAAAGATGGATAGTTGTCGACGAGAACGCGGCCATCGCGATCGAGCATGCGGCCACGTGGAGCGATGATGGGAATGGAGCGAACGCGATTGCGCTCAGCCATTTGGCCGTACTTATCAGAGTCGACGACTTGCAGTTTCCAGAAGCCGAGCAGCAACAGTCCGACCATGCCCACGATGACGTAGGAAGCGATGGCCAGTCTGGCCTGTGGCAGACGATTGTCGTTGCGAAACCAGTACGACACGAAAACCCCGCGCGCGAGAATCTCTTTTTGCTGCGCTCGTCAAACGGACGGCACTGTTATCAGGGCGATTCGTCGCCCATCCCGCGAGAAGCCGGGACATGCTCGCGTCACGAAAAAAGCTACAGAGTAAGTTTCGAAATGTCCGCCGAAAACTTTCTTCGAAAAAAATATTCGAAAAATGCCCTCAGAGATCCCGAATCACTGCCGGACTATTGCCGCAGCAAATGCTGCAAACGGCAGCAAAGTCATTTTTAAACGTAGCACTTGGACAAGAGAGCCGCAAGCCGTCCTGAAGGACAGTTGCTAGGTCAATACCCCTCCGAGAACCATACGGGGCGGGACAGACGCTCCCCGGCTGGTCAGGCGAACGCCTGCGATGAGGAGCCGCTCAGTCATAGCGCAGCGCGACCATGGGATCGACGCGTGTGGCGCGACGTGCGGGGATGTAGCAGGCCGCGAAGGCCACGAACGCCAGCAAAATGGCGACGGCCGCGAAGGTTGCGGGATCCGTTGGCGTCACCTCGAAAAGAAGGTTGGCCATCAGGCGGGTCAAGGCGAGCGCAGCGATAATCCCGATGGCGATGCCGAGGAAAGTGAGTTTCGCGCCATCTCTCAAGACGAGGCGGAGGACATCGCGGCGCTGCGCCCCAATCGCAAGGCGCACGCCAATTTCGTGTGTGCGCTGGCTAACCGAGTAGGCCATCAGGCCGTAAATTCCGACCGCGGCAAGAATTAGGGCAAGGACAGCGAAAAGTAAGAGAAGCAGCATGTTGAAACGCTGCTGGGCCAGGGAGACGGCCATCAAATCTTCCATCGAGAGGATATCGGTTATTGGAATCTGACTATCAACGCTCCAGATTTGTTTCTTCGTTTCCTCCACGAGGCCAGCGACTGGTCCTGTGGTACGAAGGACCAGAGTCATCCAGCGCCGCCAAACCTGCTCGGATTGAGAAAAGGGGGTGTACACAGCGGGGTCGGCCGGCGCGTCGAGGCTGGAATCTTTTACGTCGGCAGCGACACCCACAATAGTCATCCACCGCGGAGGGTCAGGAGCTCTTGCCCAGTCAATGCGAGCGCCGATGGGATTCCTGTGCGGCAATCGCTCTTTGACGAATTCCTCATTTACGATGGCAACGAGAGGTTGGCCCTCGCGATCCATGGGCGTAAACTCGCGACCCGCGCGGATGGGGATTTGCATAACGTGGAAATAGTCCCCCATCACAGAGTTGGTCTGTGCGCGCGGTTCGGCACCGACAGCGACTGGCGGGCCTCCATCGACTACAACTCTAGGGTCCACATAATTCGGAGAGAGAGGAAGATCCATTACCATGGCGGCTTGCACGCCCGGTAGCGCGTTGATCCGTTCGAGGGCCTGAACACGAAACTGCGTTTGCCTGGGAATTTTCGCGTAGCGCGCCTCAGGCAACTGGAGATGCATGGTCATCACGTGCTGCGGATTGAATCCGGGACTCACGGAGCGCAACCGTGAGAAACCTTTGATTAGCAATCCCGCTCCGACGAGTAGCACAAGAGCAATTGCGAATTCAGCGGTAACCAGCAATTTTCGGAGGAAATTGCCGGATTGTCCGGACGTTGATCCCCGCGCTCCATCCTTAAGCGATTCTGCAAAATTTAGGTTGGTGACGGACCAGGCAGGAGCGATGCCAAAGACAACGCCAGTGAGAAGGGATATGCCGAACACGAAAAAAAGAACGTGCGCATCCAGATGGATGCTATTGAAACGGTCGAGAGCGGCCGGCTTCAGTGACAGAAGAAGGCCTATTCCCAACTTGGCGAGCAGAAGGCCGGCGCCCCCACCGACGATTGCCAGGAGTACGCTCTCCGTCAAGGCCTGGCGAATCAGGCGAGACTTGCCGGCGCCGAGCGCCGTGCGGATGACTAGCTCCTGCCGACGCGCTACCGCGCGCGCCATGAGCAGGCCAGCAAAATTGGCACAAGCAATCAGGAGCACAAATCCTACGGCCCCGAAGAGAACCAGGAGCGCGGGGCGAACGCTGCCCGTCACGGATTCCTGCAAAGGTAGAAATACTGTCCGCCTGTCTGTTTCTGAGTCGGGATAAAGCTCGGCGAGGCGATGATCCATCGCGGACATTTCCGCTTGCGCTTGGGCGAGCGTCACTCCGGCGTTCAGGCGCCAGTAGGTATGCATGAAATGCAAGTCCCGCTCGGAAGCATCATCCGGATAAGCCGCCGAAAGCGAAACGAAAACGTCAGCATGCTCCCGTGGTGGCACAAAAGTGGCAGGCATCACGCCAATTACGGTGTAGTCGTTTCCGCTGAGAGCAATCGTTTTTCCGAGGACCTGAGGATCGCTGCTCAGAAAGTTTTGCCAGAAAGGAAAACTCAGGACGACATAGCGCGGACCGCCCTTCACATCTTCTTCGGGTGAAATGATTCTTCCCAGCATCGGAGGAACACCCAGCGTTTCCAGGAATCCTGCATTTACGCGGCCTGCGCGAACCTGCAGGGGCTCGGTCCCGCTGGTGTAGTCCATATTATTAATATTGATTCCACCGCCTTGCGAAAACGCGTGTATCTGCCGCTGGATATCCACCAGGTTTGGCGGTGAATCGTTCGGTCTCATGGCCACGATTCGCTCGGGATCTTTGTAAGGAAGAGGATTGAGCAGGATGCCGTTGATCACGCTGAAGATGGCTGTGTTTGCGCCGATTCCCAGAGCGAGAGTGAGAACGGCAACCGCCGCGAAGCCGGGATTCTTGCGCAGCATGCGGAGGGCAAAGCGAAGGTCCTGAAAAATTTCTTCGAGAAAAGCGAAGGTCCACATTTCGCGGTTCTTCTCCTGTACGGCTGTTGTGTTGCCGAATTGGCGGCGCGCGGTGTAACGGGATTCTTCGCTGGCAAGGCCGGCGAGGCGGTTTTTTTCTTCGCGCATCGCGAGATGAAACGCGACTTCATCCTCGATGTCGCGATCAAGGGCCTTGCGATCGAAGAGGGCCTTCAGGCGCAATCGCGTCTTGTGCAGCCATCTTTGCATGCGGTCAGGCTCCGATCTGGCAAATCCGATGCTTAGTCATAACGCAGAGTCACCATGGGATCGACGCGCGTGGCGCGACGCGCTGGGATATAACACGCAAGGAGTCCGACTAAGGCTAGCAGGATGGCGACAGCTGCAAACGTCGTGGGGTCCGTCGGCTTCACATCAAAAAGCAGGGTGGCCATCATGCGGGTGAGCGCCAAGGCGGCTACGATACCAATGGCGATACCGAGCAATGCGAGTTTTGCGCCGTCGGCGACGACGAGTTGGAGAATGTCACTTGAGCGCGCGCCCATGGCGATGCGTAAACCTATTTCGTGAGTGCGCTGGTTTACCGAGTAGGCCATCAGACCGTAAATGCCAACGGCGGCGAGAGTGAGGGCGAGCGCAGCGAAGAGGCCGAGAAGCAACATATTGAAACGCTCCTGCGCTAGCGAAACAACCATCAGGTCTTCCATGGAAAGAACGTCGCTTACGGGAATTTGCCGGTCGAGGCTCCAGACTTGCTTTTTTACTTCCTCGACCAGGCCGACGGGTGAGCCGAGAGTTCGAATCGTTAGCGTCATCCAGCGGCGCCAGGCTTCGTCGGATTGCGAGAAGGGCGCATAGACCGCGGGATCTGTGGGCTCGCCGAGTCCAGAATGCTTCACGTCATTCGCGACTCCAACGATGGTCATCCAGTTGTGCGGGAGTTTGGCGCGGCCCCAATCGATGCGCGCGCCTAACGGGCTTTCGTGGGGGAAGAATGTTTCGACAAATTTCTCGTTGACGATGGCTACCAGCGGCTGGCCTTCACGATCTGCGTCCGTAAATCCCCGGCCGGCGCGAATGGCGATTTGCATCACGCGGAAGTAATCGCCCATGACCGAGAGAGTTTGTACGCGAGGTTCCGCCCCGATAAGGACCGGGGGACGGCCATCGATGACGATGCTGTGATTGAGATAATTTCCGCCGAAGGGAATGTCCGTGACCATGGCAGCTTCGACGCCGGGAAGGGAATTGAGGCGCGCGAGCAGTTCGCGGCGAAATTGCGTCTGCGGTGGAATATCCGCGTAGCGCGTGGCGGGCAACTGGAGATGCATGGACATTACGTTTCGCGGATTGAAGCCGGGATTTACGGCACTCAGACGAGAGAACCCTTTGATGAGGAGGCCTGCGCCGACGAGGAGAACGAGCGCGAGAGCGAATTCGGCAGTGACGAGCAGCTTTCGCAGAAGCTGACCAGACGGGCCGGTCGTCGCGCGGCCTCCGCCGTCTTTCAGGGCTTCGGCAAAGTCGGCGCTGGCGGCGGACCAGGCTGGCGCAATTCCGAAGAAAATGCCAGTCAACACCGAAATGCCGAAGACGAAAAGGAGGACGCGGGCATCGAGTTGAATACCGCTGAAGCGTGCGAGTGCAGCAGGCTTGAGCGATAAGAGAAGTCTAGTGCCCCATTCCGCCAGAAGGAGGCCCGCGGCGCCGCCGAGGATAGCGAGAAGCGCGCTTTCGACCAGAGCCTGGCGAATCAGGCGCGGCTTTCCCGCGCCAAGCGCTGCGCGAATCACAAGCTCGGGGCGGCGCGCCATCGTGCGAGCTACCAGCAGGCCGGCAAAATTCGCGCAGGCAATCAGCAGCACGAAACCGACGGCACCGAAAAGAACCAGCAGCGCAGTACGAACGTGACCGACCACAAATTCCTGCAGCGGGACAAGCTGCGTTCGACGGTCTCGTTCCGTGTCGGGATATTGTTCCGCGAGATGGAGGTCGATGGCGAGAATGTCTGCTTGGGCCTGCGCAAGGGTCACGCCCGGTTTCAAACGCCAGTAGGAATTCATGAAATGAACGCCGCGGAAGGCCGCGGCTTCGGGATAGGCGACCCAGAGCGAGACGAAGACATCGGCGTGGTATTTCGGCAGCACGAAACTGGCGGGCATTACGCCGATTACGGTGTAGTTGTTACCGCTCAGCATGATGGCTTTTCCAACGGCTTGTGGGTCGCTGTTCAGAAAATTTTTCCAGAACGCGTAACTCACGACGATGACGCGCGGGCCACCCTTGACGTCTTCTTCCGGGGAAATGAGGCGGCCTAACATCGGCGGAATCCCAAGGGTTTCAAGGAACCCGGCGTCGACGTAGCCCGCTTGAATCTGCACGGGTTCAGCTCCGCTGGTGTAGTCCATGTCTTCGGTGTCGATCGCGCCGCCTCGCGCGAAGGAGCGCGTTAGCCGCTGGACATCGATGACGTTCAGAAGCGAATCGGTGTGGCGAGCGGCGACGAGTTGCGGGGGATCGTTATAGGGGAGGGGATTGAGAAGGACGCCGTTGACGACGCTGAAGATTGCGGTGTTGGCGCCGATGCCGAGAGCCAGGGTCAGAACGGCAACCGCAGTGAATCCGGGATTCTTGCGGAGCATGCGCAGAGCGAAACGAACGTCCTGCAAAAATCCTTCGAATGAAGCAAACGTCCAGATTTCGCGGTTACGTTCCTGTATGGCCGTAGTATTGCCGAATTTACGGCGGGCGGCGTAGCGGGATTCTTCGGAGTCGATTCCGGCGAGACGATTGTTTTCTTCGCGCATGGCGAGATGAAACGCGACTTCGTCGTGCAGGTCGCGGTCGAGCTGCGGCCGCTTCCAAACGGCTTTGACGCGAAGCCAGGTTTTGTTTAGCCACTCCGAAAACATGGTCTCCTCCTACGCGTTCTAAGCGGTCTGGAGTATTCGTGCGACGGCGCCGGACATTCGCTGCCAGAACTCGGTCTCTTGGGCCAACTGCTTTCGTCCTGATGCGGTCAGAGAATAAAATTTTGCGCGGCGATTGTTGTCCGAGGTGCCCCATTCGGAGGAGAGCAGGCCGCGCAGCTCCAGGCGATGCAGCGCGGGATAGAGCGCGCCCTCTTCTACTTTCAAAATGTCCTCTGAAGTTTGGTGAATCCACTCTGCGACGCCGTAGCCGTGCATGGCGCCGCGCGCTAAGGCCTTCAGAATCAGGAGGTCCAACGTTCCCTGGAGGAGATCGCCGGGGTTTTCGCGCTCTTCTTTCATATGGGTATAGGCAATTGGGGCATAGAAGTTCCTTTCGTCTATCCATAAGACGTTTAGGGGAGGCAAATGTTTCATGAAAATTGTTTCTTTGGCGAGAATGTTTATTGGGCCGAAGGCGGTTGGGGATTGGAACGGCTTTGTTCCGAAGGCTTGCTCGTCAGCTTCGGCGCGCGTTATCGTATTTAGACTGCTCACATGCAAAGCGAACCCTCCTCACCCCTGCGTTTGGCCCTGGTTGGGATGTCTGGCGCTGGAAAAACCTTCTGGACAAAGAAGTTAGCCGCCGAAGATTGGACAGCTATTTGTTGCGACGACCGTATCGAGGAGAAGCTGGCTTCGCGACTAGCGGCGGGGGGGTATTCCGGGATCAACGGCGTAGCGGCATGGATGGGCTGGCCGAACAATCCGAAATATACGGAACGCGAGGCGCAGTACCTCGAAGAAGAAATTCACACGCTGGGAGAAGTGCTGACGTCGCTGGAGCGGGAGTCGGAAAAATCGCTGGTGTTGGACACCACAGGCAGCGTGATTTACACGGGGAACAATTTGTTGCTTCGTTTGCGGCGGCGGATGACCGTCGTATATCTGGCCGCGTCGGCGGAAGAGCAGCAGCTCTTGATCGAGCGGTATTTGAGCGATCCGAAGCCGGTGTTGTGGCGCGGCGCCTTCCAGCCTAGGCGTGGGGAATCGGCGCGAGAAACCGTTGCGCGATGTTATCCCACGCTGATTTCCGCACGCAGGCAGAGTTATGAAGCTTTGGCGCATTGCACGCTCCAGGTGGCGGAGCTGCGGGATCCCTCGTTTGATGCGGCGGCGTTTCTGGCAAAAATTCGCGGCCAAATCGAGCGCGGGAGATGAGATACCGAAGCACTGGACGCAAAGCGCCGCTGACTTCCTTGCGCGGCGCCGTACTTCGAGGACTCGCACCCGATGGTGGGCTCTACTTGCCGGTGGAACTTGCGCGTCGTTCGCCGCAGGAATTAGAAGAGTTTCGCAAGCTGCCTTTCACGGAAGTTTGCTTTCGGGTGGTGAAGCCTTTCGCCACGCCGGATGTTCCGGAAGAAGTGCTTTGGCAGATTGTTGCTGAGGCCATCAATTTTCCAGTGAAGCTGGTGTCGCTCTCGCCTGGTCTGCACATCCTCGAGTTATTTCACGGTCCCACTTTGGCTTTTAAGGATTTTGGCGCGCGATTTATGGCGCGATTGATGGGCTATTTCGTTCGCGGAGAGACGCGGCCGCTGACTGTTCTCGTGGCGACTTCCGGCGATACGGGAAGCGCCGTCGCGCACGGATTTCTCGGCGTGCCGGGAATTCGCGTCGTGATTCTTTATCCTTCGAAGCGCATCAGCGAAGCGCAGGAGAAGCAGTTCACAACGCTGGGCGAAAACATCACTGCGCTGGAGATCGCGGGCAGCTTTGATGATTGCCAGCGGCTGGTGAAGCAGGCGTTTTCGGATGTCGAGCTGAACAAGCGCGCGTTTTTGACGTCTGCGAACTCGATCAACATCGGGCGGCTTCTGCCGCAGATGTTTTATCACGTGGCCGCGTACCGGCAGTTGCCGGTGGCGTCGGTGCCGCTGATTGTGTCGGTGCCCAGCGGAAATTTCGGCAATTTGACCGCGGGACTCTTTGCCAAGCGCATCGGTTTGCCGGTGGCGATGTACGTGGCTTCGACAAATGCAAACGACGTTGTGCCGGAATATTTGCGGTCAGGGGAATTTCATCCGCACGCCGCGACGCAGACACTTTCGAACGCCATGGATGTCGGCAATCCTAATAATTTTCCGCGTTTGCTAGATTTGTGCCGTGGCCGGATTGAATATGTGCGCCGCGAAATTTGGGGCCACGCCGCTACGGATGAAGAGACGCTGCAAGAGATGAAATCTCTTCACGAGCGCTTCGGCTATATCGCCGATCCGCACACTGCTGTTGGCGTGCTTGGCTGGGAAGCCTACAGGCGCGAGCATTCCGAGCCTGCGCAAGGATTGGTGCTTGCCACCGCGCATCCTGCAAAATTCGCCGACGTGGTGAAACGCGCTATCGGCATGGCGCCGCCGCTCCCCGAACGGCTTGCCGCCTACTTGAAACGCGAGAAACTGTCTCTGCCGATGTCCAGCGATTACGATGACTTCAAACAATTTCTTCTGGTGCCTTAATACGAGCCAATCATACGAAGTGCAGGAAACCGGCCTCCGCTATTCTTGGCATAGACCCGCTTCACCATATTTTTGCGAGGTTGTCTAGTCCCTGAAGATAGTCTTCTCTTTCGATCCTACTCTCGACCCCAAAGTCCTCCAGAATAGTCATCATCTGTCCAACTGGTAGGCCCGAAAGCGCGGCAGCTCTACCGAGAGAGGCTTCTCCACTGCGGTATTTCTCAACAGCAAGCAATATTCGCCCGCGGGTAACCAAATCCCGCACGGTCTTGGACAAATCACTTTGCTCTTCCTTCGTGAACTCGCTCAAGAATTCATAGTTATCTCGATCCATGCGGATACTCATCGTTTTGGTCATCTGCTTGCCTCCAACCGTGTTCTTACATCCTCGACGATAGAATTTTTGTAACGGCCGTAACTCGTCAGCAGTGCTAGCTTAAGAAGTGCATCACTAAGGGTGATTAGATCCTTCTCGCGGCATCTGATCAAAATGCCGGCTGCTGTCGTGAACGGAACGCCAAGCAGTTTGCAGGCATTTATGCCGTTTTTGTCGTCGATTCCCACAAGCTGCGCTTTCTCCGAGAGAGCCAGCGCGATCGCTTCTGCTTCACCCCGTCCCAGACTGAAGTCGGTTTGTAATTTAGTGGCAATCTTCTTGTTCTTTACCGCGAGGCATCGAATTCGTGACTCTTGAATAGCCTTCTGAATCATGTGAGCATCCAGTGTCTTCTTGACTCCACAACATTCCCTTTCGACTTCTTTCGGAATGGCGATGTCCATGGGGGCGCCCGCTAGGAACGCCTCCATGAGTTCGATCCTTGCGAGCAGAATGAGAGTAGATGCATCGAAAATCAGCATATGACGAAATATTACAAACGTATTCTAACATGGGGTTCAATATCTAACAACGGGAATATTGCAAGAATCTAGTCTTAGGAGGGTTTGCGGAGGCGGTCGAGGAGCATGAAGAGGAAGACGGCGACGACGGCGTTGACCAGAGCGGCGATGCCGAGATGCACGGTGAACCACGGCTCGGGTTGGGAAAGAAGCAGACGGCGCGTGAGCGCGATGATTCCCTGATGAACGGCGAAGAAGGAGATCGTCAAAGCGAAGCGCGCGGCGGGGTGTTCCGTATCGAGGCGCGCTCCGATCGACGAAGCTAAATAACCGATGACCGTTTTCGCGATGCCGTAGAGACCAAGAGGAACGGTCGGTCCGCTGAGGCTGTCCTGCAAAATGCCAATCACCATGCCCAGAAGCAGTCCGGTCGAGGGATTTCGCCTGCTTAAACCGAAATAGATGACGATGAGGAGCGGAAGATCAAGAATCGAGGCCTTCGGGAAATAAATGGGTAGAAAAGCTTGCAACACGAGCGCAAAAGCGGTGGCCAGAATGATCGCGCCGGCACGGAACTTGTGCACCTCGATGTGCAGTTCGCTGCCGCGAATGTCGTAAGTGTCGTTCATGGTTTCTCAGGTGAAGGCGGATTGGTTGCCGCAGCGGAAGGTGCGGCCGGGGGCGCTGCGGAGCCGGGCGCTGCAGATTCTTGTTTCAACTCGAGCGGCTTCATGGTCAGAAGCACGAAGACTTCTTCGAGGCGTTCGAGGCTCGCGGCGGGCTTCACGCGAAGCTGTTTGAATGGACTGCCTGCTTTAATTTCCGCGATGGTTCCGACGGGCAGGTCGCGCGGGAAAATACGGTCCATGCCGCTGGTGACGACGCGCTCGCCGGAATTTACGTTGTCATCGTTGGGGATGTACTTCATGACGAGCAGCGGCTCGCCCGTGCCGCCAACCGGGCCTTGAAGGCGCGAATCCACGAGCATCGCGCCGACGCCGCTCTCTTTGTCCGTGAGTAAGAGAACCTGCGCGGTGTCCTTGTAGGATTCGATGACTTTGCCGACGACGCCGTCGGGAGTGATGACGCCCATGTTGCGGCGGATGCCGTCGCGCTCACCGCGATCGAGGTAGATAGTTTGGCTTGCGGAGTCCGCGCTTCCGCCGATCACGCGCGCGCTTACCATGGGCACGTCTGTATTCGTCTGGCGGAATTTCAAAAGCGCTGCCAGACGGTCGGCTTCCCCGGCTTTGCTTTCCAACTGGGTAATCTGTAGTTTCAGCGCACCGTTTTCGCGCTTCAAATCTTCATTTTCGCGGGAAGTGTGTTGCAGCGCGAAATAATGATTCCAAGTGTCGCGAATGTGGCTGACGCCATGAGCGCCGGCGCGTTCGAACGGCGATACCGCGCCAACCGTCCAGACGCGGATGAGGCGGCCCTGTGAGTCGCGCTTGATTTGCACAGCCAGCAGCAATATCTGCAGGAGCACAACTCCGCCGAGGAGGAAAATCGATCTATGACGAGAGGGAATGCCAACCATGGGGTCCAGTAGCACAGACCTTGCACTGTGCGATTCAAGATTTCGGCGATTCCAGTAAATCCAGAAAATCTCTTAGTCGATGCAAACTTGGCGCAGCAACTTGAAATCACTCAACATTTTGCCTGTTCCCAGCACCACGGATGCCAGCGGGTCGTCTGCGATGGAAACCGGCAGACCGGTTTCTTCGCGGATGCGCTTGTCGAGATTTTTCAGCAGCGCGCCGCCGCCGGTCAGCACAATGCCGCGATCGCTGATGTCGGCGGAAAGTTCCGGAGGCGTGCGTTCGAGGGCGACGCGCACGGCGTTCAGAATAGTTGCGACGCATTCGCTCAAAGCTTCGCGAATCTCGCTGTCGTCGATGGTGACAGTGCGAGGGACGCCTTCGATCAAATTGCGGCCCTTCACTTCCATGGTCAGCGGCTTTTCCAGCGGATACGCCGAGCCGATTTCCATTTTGATCTGTTCGGCGGTACGTTCGCCGACGAGCAGGTTATATTTGCGTTTCAAATATTGCATGACGGCTTCGTCCATCTCATTGCCAGCGACGCGCACGGAACGCGAGTACACGATGCCGCTCATGGAGATGACCGCAATGTCCGTGGTACCGCCGCCGATGTCGACGACCATGTTTCCGGAAGGCTCTTCGATGGGCAGACCGGCTCCAATAGCGGCAGCCATGGCTTGCTCGACAAGGTAAACTTCGCTGGCACGCGCGCGATATGCAGAGTCTTGTACCGCGCGCTTTTCCACTGGCGTAATTTCGCTCGGCACTCCGATGACGATGCGCGGATGCACCAGCACGCGGCGGTTGTGCGCCTTCTGAATAAAGTACGTCAGCATTTTTTCGGTGACTTTGAAGTCGGCGATGACGCCGTCCTTCATAGGCTTGATGGCCACGACGTTGCCCGGCGTGCGGCCGAGCATTTCCTTGGCTTCGCGGCCGACCGCCACGACTTCGCCGCTGGATTTGTTGATAGCCACGATCGAAGGCTCGTTCACCACGATGCCTTTGCCGGCCGAGAACACGAGCGTGTTCGCCGTCCCAAGATCAATGGCGAGGTCGGAAGAAAACAAACTAAAGATCGACCTCAGGTTGTAACCGTTCTTATTCATCCCCCCGCTCCCCGCGAAGAAAACTTCTCCGCCGTCCAGCCGACAACGAGCTGCTTAACTTTCTCACGGTCCATTTGAACCGTCGCGCGGCCAACTAGACCATTGTCTCTGGACTTGGCGACGAGCGCAAAGTGGCGCCTGCGTCTTTTTTGTCACTTGTTGCTGAAAAACGATCCACGTTCGAAACTTTTATTTTGGCACAACGATCGTCACCTTCTGTTGGGCGGTGCCTCCGCGGCGATTTTCCCCAATAATGACGACGGTATGCTGGCCGGGCTCGAGCGGTTCGGTAAAATGCCGGAAGGTGCCGTCCGCAGCGATAATGGGCACTGGCTGGCCGTTTACAATGAGTGCCGCGCCGGGTTCCGTCCGGCCGATAATTTCCACCACCCGGCCGTGAATCTGCGTGCCGGTGATCTCAAGCGCCATATCCTGGGTTTTTCCCTGCGCAACGAGTGTAAACCGGAATGTTTCGCTGACCTCGCTGGTTTCCTTCTTCGCGTTCGTGGCGGTAACGTTCCAGAAATAGTCGCCGCCGTCGAGCCCGGTAATGTCCACGCCAGTACCTACAACTCCGGGAGCCTCTTTCACGGTTCTTGTAAACATCGCCGTCGTGCTGATCTTTAGCGTGTAGGAGACCGCCTGCGACACGGGCTTCCATTCAAAATGAATGGAAGCTGATTTCGGATTCTCGACGATCAGCGGCTCGAAGTTTCGCGGCGAACTCAAGTCCGGCGGTGCCAGTACGTCCGACTTCGTAATCGGGCCGCCGGTCGCGTAACTCGCCTTCTGATATGCCCCGATTTCCACTTTCTCCTGCCCGCGCTGCACTTCGGCAGTTCCACTCGAGACCACAACCTCATTTTCCTTAGTTGCCGGGTCGGACTTGATGGCCGCGCTGCTGTTCGAACCCAATTGCGCCCTGGAGTTGTCTTCCATGCTGACCGCGGCTTTCGAATCCGGCGAAGAATAGTTTGGCGTGTTGAGGTCGACTTGTCCGATGTTGATGCGCACGGCCGAGCTGGAAGGTTGCTCGTGCCCCATCGAATTTTCTTCCACCGTGATAAACGTTCCAGACTTCACGGTGTACGTGGTGCCGTCGGCGAAGGTGATACGCGCAGCGCCTTCCGAAGAAGTTTGGATTTGATCGCCCTTGTCCAGTGTGGTGTGGAAATCCGCGTCGACCCATTGGACGGAATTGACTTTCTTGACCTGTACTTTTCCGTCGAGGTTGACGAATTTCGCCTGCGTCTGTGAAATGCTTGTAGCTTCGCTGTCGCCGTTTCCTATCGATTTGTTCAGCTTGTCATACGCGGCCGTATACAAATTCGGATTGATGAGGTAAATCGCCGCGAAAACAATCGCCGCAAGCAGAATCACGTAAACGGCCACGGTCTTGTACGTGACCGTATGCCAATACACTTCCACTCGTTTTATCTTCGGGTGGTTCGGGTCGTGTGGTGTCTGTGTGCTCACGAGTTTTCGCGCAACTCTGCCGCCAATCTTGCAATCTAGCACAGTAATTAGAACGCAGAAGGCCGCCGGAACTTGCGGTAGTTAAACAGCAAATAGCAGTTGCGCATACCAGGCGTTCGGACAGGTGGTTTTGCCCGAAAGGACAGTGGGGTGTTTCCAAGCACGTGCAACGATTGTTCGCGATTTTGGAGGAGATGTGGCGGCGGGCCTACGCTGACCTGGCGCGCAGGAACGCCAGTGTTAGCGGCCAGGCCAAAAGCGCGGCAGATGGGCTATAACTGGCGCGCGCGTCACAGAAGAATCCGTGGTCGGCGTTGGAAATTTCGACGTTGACGAAGTTTTTCCCCGCGGCTCGTAGCGCATCGCTTACCGCGCGGACCTGCTCCGGCGGAATGTGCTTGTCGCGCCCGCCCCAGAAAAACAATAGAGGAGCCTGCAAACCACTCGCCCGGCCGAGCAAGCCTGGATTGGTCGCGTTCGGAGCGATGCCACCGCCGTAGTACGAAATGGAAGCAGCGAGTGGCAAGGTGATGGCTGCGAGAAATGCCGCGCGGCCGCCCATGCAATAGCCAATCGCAGAGATCGGCAGGTCCCCACCGATATAGCCGCGGAGCCAGTCAAACGCAGCGCGCAGGTCGGCCGCCATCGAAGCATCGTTCAAGGCCTTCATGTGTGGCATCGCGCTGGGAAAATCGTCGTAGCGTATTTCGACCCCGGCACCGGTGCGATGAAAGAGCTCTGGTGCCACGGCGACGAAGCCTTCGCGCGCAAAGCGCCCGGCGATATCACGAATGTGAGCGTTCACGCCGAACGCTTCCTGGAAAACGAGCAACCCGGGGCTCGCGCCCTTTTCCTTGGGCCGCGCTACCCACGCCCGCATCGTTGTGCTGTCGTTGACGCTGAGTTGCACATACTCGCTTGTGATTTCCATTTTGGTTCCTCTTGTCCTTCTGAGCTGCGGTCAACCCCGAATTCAATGCCGGATAAAATAGCTGTGCTTGTCGAGATTTGCCGCGACAGCTACATCGAAAAATCCAACCATCATCTCATCGTACGTTTGCTCGCCCCAACGCACGGCGGCTTCAGGGTCGGGGTTGTGCGGGTTGTCGCGCGAATTATCGTACCAGGCGATGGCCTGTAGCTCCGTGCCCGCCTTTAAGAAGCGCGGTTCCGCTAGCCTGTAGCTCATCTGCCAGTGAAAATGATAATGGACGTCGAGCAGCGGCTCTATTTCCAGCTCCGGCCTGGCCCCGGAACCTTTCTCTCTGTGAATGATGTTGTACTCGAAACGCTTTCCGCGCAAATGCATGTGCGGGAAGAGACTGAGCAGCGTCGCATCGTTCGGCAAAGTGCCGTGTGCTTCCACGCGATAATCGGGCACGCCTGGAGGAATCACGAAGTGGTCGTTCGTCAGCTGTAGCGTAAGGACACGCTGGGTTGGCGTGTGCTTTGCGAAAATCAGCCCCACGCTGGTCCGGTCACTGACCGGGTGTCCATTGGTCGTATAGTGCATTTGAAAAACGAGATCGGATCCGGCGGGAATAAATTTTGCCATGTTGTCCGGCCAATTGTCCGGCGAGCTGCCCGGCGCGTAGACGAGAAGCACGTCGCTGTCCGTCCAGTGCGCGCCGCGCCGATCATCGGGATTGGTCAGCGTAGAAGCAGTGAACGGCACGCCAATAGGTGCGTGCCGCATCCACTGGGAATCCGGCGGTCGCACGTAGACAACAGCGTGATGAACGTTGGCGCGAAGTGATGGCAACACTTCGACGGCTTGCACCCAGCGATCCTCTTTGAATCCTGTCGGCACAATTTCATAGGTGTATTCGACGTCTCCGCTTGCTGGTAGCGGCACGCCCTTCGGCATTTTCAAGACTAAATCGGGCTGCGGAATGCTCCAGCTCTCTGCCCAATGAACGGGCGGAGGTGCGTCAAGCGCATCGCCGGCAGGCGCTCCGGCGGTTGCCCAAGCGGCCAGCACAGCGATTTGCTCCGCCGAGAGCGACGGATCATTCGAGAAATGGCCGATATGAGGATCAGCAAACCACGGCGGCATGGATTTATTCTGTGCCGCCGCCGCAATCGCGGCCGCATAGGGCCGCGTCTGTTCATACGATTCGAATCGCATGGGCGCGATGCCTTCGGCGCGATGACAAATCTGACATCGCTCTTGCAGAATTGGCAGAACATCGTGGTAATACGTCGCCGCGCCAGCAATGGACCTCTGCTGTCCGGTGGCCTGCGCGAAGCCCAAAGATGTCCGCTGATTGAGCGCGCACAGCAAAATTAGAAGAATCGCCGGCGCAGACATCGCTATCTGTTTTCGTTTCCCGTTTCGTCTCATCATCTCTAGCTTTTGATGATACCCGCATCATCGCGGTTTTCCCGCAACGTCTCCGCTACATTTCAAAGATTCATGAAACCACGTGTGAAAAAACTCTGGGCGCAGCGAGTGGCGCAGGCGGGTTACGTCTATAATCCTCGCGATTGATTCCTAACGCATATCGGCCTTCACAAATGGCCTTCGAGGCTAAGGAGCGATTCTGATGAATTGCAATTTGAATGGCGCAGAGGGCGGCAAGTGGATGCGAGTTCTATGTACATGCTTTGCGCTGGCGATTTCCTGCGCCCTCGGCGGCCACTCTCTTACGGCACAGCAGGAAGTTCCGAAGATGCCGATGCAAGCTATATATGAAGATGGAGCGGAGGCTCGCTGGCTACAAAAGAAAGTGCTGGACTCGCGCGTGCTCGACTCCATGGAAGATGCATCGACTTGGTCGTTCGCCGGAGACGGGGACATGGCGCTCGCGGATTCGCCTGTGAAAGAAGGTGCGCATTCCCTGCGCATTCGATCGAAACAAAACCTGGGGCTGGTCGGGGGCGCCGGTGAATGGGAGGATCTTGTCGCCAGCCGCAAATTTCCTTCCGAGAATTGGAGCCACTACAACCGCATTTCCATCTGGGCGTATCCCGATGTCATCGGCGCGCCGGCAATCTCTGCTTCTCTTATCTTGCACAATGAAGGCGCACATCGGCTTCCGGATCGATATAACGAGGGGCGGCACGAGTCCATCATCCTCAAGAATCACCAGTGGAATCACGTTGTATGGGAAATTGCGCCTCTCGACCGGGATAAGGTTACGCAACTCGATTTTGCCTACAGCCTTCCCAAGATGCTTCCCGACTTGGGCGATCAGACCATTCTATATATTGACCAGCTGGAATTGCAGTCGGTAGAGGCGGATCACGTCGAGGGTTGGGACGTCGCCGCAGGCAAAATAGCCTTCAGCCACGCCGGATATACCGCGGGCGCGACGAAGACCGCGATTGCGAGCAACCTCGATGTGCATGAATTTTCGGTGATCGAGCAAGGCACCGGCAAACGGGTTCTCACCAAAGCGGTGCAGCGACAAACGACGCAACTGGGGAAATACGCGGTCCTGGATTTTTCCGAGGTTCAGGCGCCGGGCGAATATGTTCTTCGTGTTGGTGCTACGACTACCCGCCCATTTCAGATCGGCCAAGACGCGTGGCGTGAAAGTATCTGGAAAGCCATCAATTTCATGTACAGCGAACGGTGTGGAACGGTGATTCCTGGGATTCATGGAATCTGCCATATGGATGATTACAGCATCCACGGCGATAAACGCATTATCGTCAACGGTGGCTATCACGACGCGGGAGATCTTACGGCGACGGGCAACACTCCAGGAATGGCATACGCACTTTTTTCCTTCGCAGAACGTCTTGAGCAGCAAGGAGAAGATCCTGTACTGCGCGCGCGCTTGATGGAAGAAGCGACATGGGGGTTGCGCTGGGTACTAAAGACCAGCTTCGGCGATGGATATCGCGCCAAAGGCCAATTGATTAGCTATTGGACGAACGGCATCATCGGCGACGCGGATGATCGCAGCGGTCAAGCCGTAAACGAGCCCGAATGGAACTTTCGCGTCGCAGCGGTTGAAGCTCTCGCGGCTCGCGTGCTGAAAGAAAGCAATCCCGATCTCGCCATTCGCAGCCTTCGTACGGCAGAACAAGACTGGAACTATGCCATTGAAGGATTGAAGACGGCCGCTCCGCTTCCAGAGGTCTATGGCGCGCAGGATGAGCTTGAGCGGATTTCGTTCGGTGCCATCGCCTCCGTGGACTTATATCGAGCCACGGGCGAGCAGCGCTACGCGGATGAAGCGTTCAAACTTGGCGATCTGATACTTGCGTCTCAAGAGCAAACACTTCAGCCCTGGAGCATCCCGTTGACTGGCTATTTTTACACCAGCCCCAAGCGGGAAAATCTATTCCATCGCTTTCATATTGGGCAGGAGGAACAGCCGGTCATTGCGCTGGCTCATTTGTGCGAGACGTTTCCAAGTCACGAGAACTGGATGAAGTGGTACGCGGCGATCGTCTTGCACTCCAAGTACTACCAGCAGGTCGCTGCCAAGATCGACCAGCCCTACGACGTGTTGCCGGCGGCGATCTACAAAGAAAGCGAAGCGCGCTTATTGACGCAATCGAAGGACTGGACCCCGTTGCGCGCCGCCGACAGCGCCGCCTATATCGAGGAAGTCCATCACGGCTTGCCACTGGGAGGGGAATATTATCTTCGGAGATTCCCTGTCTGGTTTGACTTCCGCGGGAATTCCAGCGTTTTGCTATCGCAGACAAAAGCTCTATCGGCGGCGGGACAATTGCGCGGAGATCTTGAAGCGGAAGACTTGGCGCAGCAGCAAGCCGAATGGCTCCTGGGACGCAATCCGTTCTCGGCCAGCGTCATGTATGGGGAGGGCTATGACTGGACGCCGCTGTATAGCGTGCGCTCCGGACAGATGGTTGGTGCGCTTCCTGTCGGCATCGAAACGAAGGAATACAACGATGCGCCGTATTGGCCGACGCAGATTTGCTGGACGTACAAAGAGGTCTGGACGCAACCGGTGGGGGAGTGGATTTGGCTCATGCAGGATTTGCACGGCGAGGCCGTTGTTGAAGGCGATGCCGATGTCTCATCGCGCGAGCCCATCGAGTTCCGCGATCAGCGCACAGGACGTGTGACCCGGGTCTCCGCCGATCCCACGAGCGGTAAATTTCGAGCACAGTTGCCGCAAGGAGGATACAGCGTACGACAGGGCGCGGCCCACACCACGCTCACCGCGCTGTCCGGCGGCGTTTATCATGTCGAATTGCGTCCCAGCCGCGCCTTCGATTTCAAAGTCTCCGTGGGAGCGACCCACGCCAACGAACTCACGCTGCGTATCCACGCGGAAGGCGCGGGCACTCATAAATTTGAAGTGAAAACCCACAACCTCAAACTCCATGAGCAGAGCACCCAAACAATCGAACTGCGCCCGGGCCACGATGCCGAACTGGTGAGCCATGCCGATATTCTAAATTCCGAAACGCCGTGGGTAATCGTACTGATCCCCGATGGCTCTCTCAGCGCGCATCGAGAAGTTACTGGGATCAATGGCAGTCAAAGATGATCAGCCATGTGTTAGGAGATGGAATCTCGGAACTGACGATCCTCTTACCACTCCCTAGTCCGAGCAGGTTCAAGCCAAAGCAGACCCTCTGAGGGCCAAACCCCACGCAACCGAAGTAAATTGATTTCCCGTCCTGATCCGTTGCTCTCCGAAGCGCGTCGCAAATATTCTCTTTACCGCTGGCACGAATGACGATCCGCCAGTCAGAAACACAGCATCCACGTTTTTCGAGCGGACCCCACTTACTTTAAGTAAGGAATCCAGACAGGACTCAATCTGTTTCAATTCGTCAGAGATCCAGTTTTCAAAAGAAGAACGCCTTACGCGGGCCGTAAGATCAACTGCTCCATCCGAGTAGTGAAACGTCGCCGCCGCGTTGTTCGACAATTCGTACTTCACGGCTTGAACAGACTGATGCAATTGATATCCAAGATCCTCTTTTATAAGATGGATCAAAGCAGCGATTTTCTGAGGCTCAACAGCATCCGTCTTGATCCGCGTGAGCAAGTCCATCACATCCTTGGCCCGCAAAAAGGAAAGATGATGCCAGCGTTCCAACTTGCCATAAATCCAAGCAGGTATCGGGAGGAGTCTCTTCATCGAGTGCATGTCCGTTCCTGCGCCGAGCGCGGGAGACACAAGATGTCGAATGAGCTTCGCATCAAACGAATCGCCTGCCACGCCAACGCCCGCGTTGCCCAGTAGATCCGCCGCGCTTCTGCCTCTACGACGGACACCTGGACCGACCCTCACCAAAGAAAAGTCACTCGTGCCGCCTCCGAAATCCCCAATCAAAATGAGTTCATCGTGATCAAGCGTTGATTCGTAGTAGTGCGCTGCCGCTACCGGCTCAAATTCGAACTGGACAGACTCATATCCAGCCATCTTAAATGCTGCCCTTAGACGGCTTTCCGCATGGCAATCGTCTTCCGCGGTCTCGGCCCCCACAAATCGCACCGGTCGGCCAACGACCGCATTCGAAATAGGGACGCCAAACTGGGCAGAAGCCTTTTCACGCAGGTCCCTCAAGATCCGCGCGATCAGGTCCTCGAGCGTGTATCTCCGGCCAAAAACCTCCGTACTCGAAAGGTTGCGATTGCTCAGAAAAGACTTAAGTGATTGGATTAACCGGCCTTTATGGTCTGCAGAGAGGTAGTGCTCAATACCCTCCGGCCCGCTCCAGGATTTGAGCGCATTGACGCCGCGCTCTTTCACTAGTTCGAGATAAAGAAGCGAGCGATAGGCAGCGGTCATTTCACCCATGTAGGGGAATTGGGCAAGCGCAACCCCGCCAGCGTCGTTAGCATAAGCAATGGAACTGTTCGTCGTGCCAAAGTCGATACCAATCGCAGAGGGCGTTCTTATTAAGTTTAAGGGGCGCGCATTTTGCCAGCAACTAACTACACCTTCCCGTCCTAAGAAATCGGGCGAGAAGAGGAAGAAGTCCCGGCGCGAGAGGTACGAAGTCAGCTGACGTTTGGCAATAGCTGAGAGCCGAAGGCTACTCGGAAACTAAGCCACCACTCCGCCACGATTCTATTTGAGCCGCATGCCACCTATCTCCTATAATGGTATGTTTGCTTAGGACTCGGGGGATTCAGCGGATGGCTGGCAGCTCAGATAACACGCAAAAACTTTTTTCGCGCATCTTTCTTGGTGTGGTGGTGCTGGCTTTGTCGGGCGGCATGCTGCTCTATCTGGTGCCGACCGGTCCGGGTGACACGACCACCTCCACGGATGCGGTGGCCAAGGTTGGCGATCAGACCATCACGGTCGCCGAAATTCGCCAACAGCTCAACCAGATCAAGCAGACCAATCAAGTGCCGCCGATGCTTGAGCCTTACTATGCGAAGCGCATCCTCCAGCAACTCATGCTTCAGAAAGAAATGGACTATGAGGCAGGCAGGCTCGGCATCAAGGTTTCCAACGATGAGATTGCCGACCGCATCAAGCTAATTTTGCCGGCTGCCTTCAACGGTGACTCGCCTATTGCCCCGGATCAATACGCTGCGCTGGTTCAATCGCGGACCCAGATGACTGTGGCGACCTTCGAAGACACAGTGCGGCAGAGCATGCTGCAGGAAAAGTTCCAGAAGCTGGTGACCGATGGGATCAGTGCGGGTCCCGCGGAGCTGCAGGAAGAATTCGTCTACCGCAATCAAAAGGTGAAACTGGACTACGCGTACATCAAGCCGGAAGATTTAGTGGCAAAGATCAACGTGGATGATGCCGAGGTCAAAGCCGCCTACGAAAAGAACAAAGCAAGGTATCAGGTTCCGGAAAAGCGCGTGGTGCGCTACGCCATAGTCGATGTGAACCAGATTCGCCAGAGCATGCAAATCTCCGACGATCAGTTGAAGGCCCAATACCAGAAGAATATCCAGGATTATCAGGTGCCCAACCGTGTGCACGTTGAGCATATCCTGCTGATGACCGTCGGCAAACCGGACGCTGAAGTGGAAGAGATCAGAAAGAAAGCACAGGGCATTCTGGACCAGGCCAAAAAAGGCGCCAATTTCGAGGATCTCGCCAAAAAATACTCCGAGGACGGCGGTACTCCTGGGAATCCCGGTTCAAGGGACAAGGGCGGAGACCTGGGATGGATTGTTCAGGGGCAAACGGTGCCAGAATTCGAAAAGGCGGCGTTTTCGCTCCCGAAGGGCAGCATTTCGGACCTGATCAAGACGCAGTACGGCTTCCACATCATCAAGATCATCGATAAGGAAGCGGCCCACACCAAGCCCTTTGAGGAAGTGAAGGATTCCATCCGCACCCCACTGCTGTTGTCCGAAGCCGATAAGCAAGCTGGCAATATTGCCGAACAGCTCTCGCAAGCCATTCGGCAGTCCAACAAGATTTCGCTCGACGACCTGGCCAAGCAGTATCACCTCACCGTGGGAGAGACGCGGCCGGTTGCCGCAACCGATCCCTTGGTCGAACTGGGGAACTCGCCGCAGATCAAAGTTAGCGATTCCATCTTCCGGCTGCGCCAGGGCGAGTTGAGCCTGCCGGTGCAGACGGATCGCGGCTATATCGTTCTTTCGATTAAACAGATTCTTCCCGCGCACCAAGGGTCACTCGAAGAGGTAAGGGACACCGTGGTAGCCGAACTGAAGCAGGAAAAAGCGGCGGCCGAAGCCCGTACCAAGGCGGATGAGTTGGTCAAGAGAGTGAAGGCGGGAGAAAAGTTCGACGCCGCAGCCAAAGCACTGGGCCTGGAAGCCAAGACCAGCGAAGAATTTGCTCGTTCCGGTACCATTCCCAATGTCGCCAGCGGAAAACAGCTTTCCGCCGCGTTTCAATTGAAGGCTGGCAGCCTTGGGCAGCCGCTCAACCTCGGCGCGAACTGGCTCGTCTATGAAGTTGTGGACAAACAAGAGCCTAATCCCGCGGATTTTGATAAGCAAAAGAAGGAAATCACCGACGCCGTGCTGCAAAATAAGCGCTCGATCGCGTTTGAGGCCTTCCAAACGGCCCTCGAAGACCGCTTGAAAAAAGAGGGCAAGTTGCAATTGATGCCCGACAAGCTAAAGGGATTCGGTAGCGTAGGTTAGTCTAAGTAACTGATAATAAATAGCTTATAAACAAATGGAAGCGAGCTTGTCTTTCTCTCCGCACCTCGGTAGCCTATAGGTGTCTCCAAAGTAGCCGATCTCAGCCTACCTTTCCGCTCTGATTTGAGATAGCAAGCAGGCCGGAAGCCAGCCGAAATCGGTACATGTTCAGCCATGGCCCCCAGCGCCTAGACCTCAGGATCCTATGAATACGAAGAAGACGCCCTCCCGCACAACCGCAGTCCGTAATGACTACCGCTGCAGCATGGAAAGAAATCAGGCCGGCAAGTATTGTGTTCGAATCCAGGTCTTCTATCCACGCCATGCTTGGAATCTAGGGGTGTTTTTCCTTGCGTCGTCATTTGACCGCGCCATGAAGAAGCTCGAAGAGTCTCTGGATTTCCTCCAGCGCCATGAGGAGAAACTCTGGTTTTGGGGTGTGGACCGCGCTGAAGATATGGGTTTTTCCGCCGAGTTTCTTCGAGAGGCAGGAATGAAGCTGGACCATCGCACTGAGTTCCCCCGAAGAGCTACCAATCTTTCATTAACTCCTGAACGCGAAGTCCCTGCGTTTGTGCTTGGGCCGGTCCGCCGCGGGCTCGCCGAATCGGTGGATGTAGCACGCGGCACAGCCGTCGGCGATTGATTCCGAAGACATTGTCGCGCGTGGGTCTGGAATTGGCAGCTAATCCGTTGAAATAAAACCCAGTGCCCATTTGGCCAGCTTATCTGGCCCTCTTCCATATTGACTTCACCTGTTTTCTTCGCCATCATGCCCGAATTCCAGCTGGCCTGCGTTCCCGTGAGCGCACCTTTCGGTGAAAAGCATAATGATGAAACGCAATGCGAAGAATCTGGCTCTTGCTCTGCTCGTCGGGGCCGCGTTTCTCGCTAGCACCGTTGAATTGATCGCGCAATCGCCGCAACCCAGTACTTCGGACAAAGCACAGTCACCCGCGACTACCCCGAATGCGACTGCTGCCGCCAAATCAACTCCTGCGGCTTCTACAGATTCCTCTACAACTTCGGGTGCTCCAGCCCAGGCCTCTGCGACTACAAAGACTCCGGCGAATGCCAAGGGGTTGGTGTGGATCAACACGGATACCGGCGTTTACCACAAGCAGGGAACGCGCTGGTACGGAAAGACCAAACACGGCAAATACATGCTGGAAGGTGATGCCATAAAGGCAGGGTACAAACCGGCGAAATAAGAGCATCACGCTAGACTGCGCAAAGTAAGTAGAGACATTAGGTTTTGTTGGTACAAAAAGGAGAGAGTGAAATGGGAAAACGACTGAGCAGGATGATTTTGGCGGTTCTGATTTTGATTTTGGGAGTGAGTGGCGCGTACTCGCACGCGCAGCCTGCGGCCGCGCAACCCAAGACCGCCGCGCCACAGGCCGCACCCAAAGCGGGCGATTTGCTGGACATCAATACGGCGACGAAGGATCAGTTAAAAACGCTGCCCGGCATCGGCGATGCGTACTCACAGAAGATCATCGACGGGCGGCCGTACAAAACGAAGACCGATCTGCTGAATAAGAAGATCGTTCCGGCGGCGACGTACGACAAGATCAAAGCACTGATCATCGCAAAGCAACCCAAGTAAAAGACCAAACGACGCCTCTTGGCGCCATGAAGCCTTCTTGAATTTCCGAAGGCTGTTACAAATCGACTTGGTTTTTCAGAAGCCCAGCAGTCGCGCTGCTGGGCTTTTTTGCTTGGCGGGTTATTTCTCGCGTAGGATGACTTCGCCTTGGCCGACGAGTTGGTCGTTGAGCCAAACACGATACTTGTAGGTGGCGCCTTTAAGACCGACACGAGGCGGCCCGCTAAGGAGTCGCATGCCTGCCGGGGCCTGGAAAATGTTGGAAGAAAACGGGCAGCGATTGACGTCGAATTCCACGCGAAGATTGCCGGCGTCAGAGATCCAGGAGATTTGATCACCGGGGTCAAGTACAACGACTTGGGGTACGAGTCCAACGAGTACGGGACGCTCTGCCATTTTTCCTCTGCTCCCTACGGGATCTCCGGATAGGAGTGGATGCGCGAAACCACGAAATTCTCTTGCAAACGGACGATAACACATCTGGGAGAAGAGTTCTTCTCGTGGAATGATTCTTGTTGGTCGGTAGTGCATGATCCAGCTTGTGTGCAATTTTGCACATATCCTCTACCTGTTCTTCAGTACGCCTTGACCGGAGCACAACGCGGCCCCAGACTGAACGTGGTGAGCCATGCTGCCTTCCCTTTTGCATCCGGCAGAGTTTCCCGCTCGCAAAGAAAGTTGTAAAGCGTCCGCCGGACGCGAAGGAAGTCCCCCAATGGCCTCACGCGCTTTGTCCATACCTTTGCCAAATGGTTCGCGCATTTCCCTTATTTTGGCCTTCCCGTTTGTAGTGATTCACATCCTGGCTCTTGGCGTATTTTTCGTCCATTTTCGCTGGTCGTATCTTGCGGCATGCCTGGCGCTGGTTGCGGTGCGGATGTTTTTCGTTACCGCTGGCTATCATCGATATTTTGCGCACCGCTCGTATAAGACCAGCAGGGTGTTTCAATTCGTCATGGCGTTTCTGGCGATGACCTCCGCGCAGAAAGGAGTCCTTTGGTGGGCTGGGCATCATCGGCACCACCATCGGCACTCGGATCAGGATCTGGATATGCATTCGCCGACGCTCTTCGGATTCCTTTGGGCGCACGTGGGCTGGTTTATTACCGACAAATATGATGTTACGCCACTCGAATACATCGGCGACTTTGCGAAGTACCCCGAATTGCGGTGGCTGAACAAGTATCACCTCGTGCCGCCCATCGTTCTGGCGGCGGTTATTGTTTTGATCGGTGGATGGCCTCTGTTTGTTTGGGGTTTTTGCTTGAGCACCGTGCTGCTATGGCACGACACGTCTACCATCAATTCGCTGTCGCACCTCTTCGGAACGCGGCGCTACGAGACAACCGACACGAGCCGCAACAACTGGCTGCTCGCAGTGCTGACCCTTGGAGAAGGCTGGCACAACAACCACCATCACTTCATGGCTTCGGCGCGCCAGGGATTTTATTGGTGGGAGATAGATATCACGTATTACATGCTGAAAATACTTTCGTGGTACGGGCTGGTATGGGATTTGCGCAAAGTCCCCCCGCATCTGTTGTCCGAACACAGGCTTGCCGCGTAGCTTCCTCCAAAGAAACGTTCTGAAACATTTGTTGCTGCCCATCGAGTAATCCTCTTCATCACCATAATCTATGCCTGCCGATCAGAATTCACTATTTGGACTTCCGGCGTCGTGTACTCCAAACAAGGCGCACAGTTCGATGGGGAGAGGCTGCGAGAACTTCAATTCTGACAATTGAAAGCTTACGCTTGACGGCGGTACAAGACTTGAATAGATTGTGCGCAGTTTTGTTGCAACAAATGTTGCAGAATCGCGCGGATGTCGTTCTGGATTTGAGCGACTGAAGTGCATTAGTGATTTGGACTACCGGGGGAGGACTTCCATGTTCCTGAGAAAAGCAGTGCGTTTCCGTGTCTTAGCGGCGAGCTTGCTCGCGTTGGCCGGTCTGATGATTTTCTCGCCCTCCATGAAGGCGCAATCTTTCTCGGTGGAGCAAATACTGAGCGCGCCGTTTCCGTCGCAGCTCACAGCTTCATCATCAGGGGCACGCATCGCTTGGGTATTCAACAAGAAGGGTGCGCAGAATGTGTGGACCGCGGAGGGCCCGGCGTTTGCGCCGCGTCAGGTGACGCACTATGAGGGAGACACGGGGCAACCGCTGGCGTCGCTGAGACTTACTCCTGATGGCCGGACGATTGTTTACGCGAAGGGAACCGAGACTAACGGGGAAGGCCTCTCGGCAAACCCAACGGCCGAGCCAAAGCAGCCGCTGCAGCAAGTCTGGTCTGCGGACATCGAAAATGGCACGCCGCGTTTGCTGGGGACCATGGGATGTCCCCAGGAAGGATGCGAAGATATCGAAATTTCTCCAGACGGAAAGTGGGCGGTGTGGGCCGCGAAGCACGAATTGTGGATCGTGCCGGTGTCCGGGGCGGAAACAGCAAGACAGCTCACCGAGTTGCGCGGGGATATGGATTCCCCGCAGTGGTCGCCGGACGGCAAGCATCTTGCTTTCACGGTTAGCCGCAAGGACCACGCGTTCATCGTAATTTCGGATGTTGCCGCTGGGAAATTGGAGGCAATTCATTATGTGGCGCCTTCCGCCGACCGTGATTTTGCGCCGAGATGGTCACTGGATGGAAATTCGATCGCATATTTGAAAATTGGCGGGATTGAAGGCAAGCGTCCCCTGATTCCGGAGCGAGCACAGCCTTGGAGTCTTTGGATCGGAGACTCCAAGACGTATGCGGCCCGAGCGATTTGGACCAGCGGGAAAGGATCGCGCGATTCGCTGCCGCTCTTTGCGGTGGAGTCTCTGCACTTCGCGGCAGGGAATCGAGTGATTTTCGATTCTGAAGCGGATGGATGGAACCATCTGTACTCGATCGAAGCAACCGGCGGCGCGGCTGTGCTGGTCACTCCCGGCGAATTTGACGTGGAAGACGTTGCGCTCAGCAGCGATAAGCGAACCGTGCTTTTTTCCTCGAATCAGGATGACATCGACCGGCGGCATTTGTGGCGAGTCGACGTGGCTGGAGGCAGTCCTCAGGCGCTGCTGACAAAAGGCGAAACCATCGATTGGAGTCCCGTGGAAACGGGCGACGGAAAGAACATTTTCTGCCTCGGTTCGACGGCGATCACGCCGGCGCTGGTGTACCGTGTTGTCCCCCCTGGGCGCGAGCTGATCACGAAAGATGCTCTGCCGGCGGATTTTCCGAGCGCGCAACTCGTCGTGCCGCAGCAAGTGATTTTCAAGAGCGAAGACGGCTTCACAATCCACGGGCAACTGTTTGTGCCGAAAGGGCGCAGCAAGCCGGGGCCAGCCTTGATTTTTACGCATGGCGGTCCGGTGCGGCAGATGGTTCTTGGGTTCCACTACATGGACTACTACCACAGTGCGTATGCCGAGAATCAGTATTTGGCGAGCCTGGGCTTCGTGGTTTTGTCGGTCAACTACCGGTTGGGCGTCATGTACGGCCACGACTTCCGCGTTCCTCCGCATAGCGTTTGGCGCGGCGCGTCGGAATATAACGATGTGCTGGCGGGGGCGCACTACCTGCAGAAGTTGCCGATCGTTGATGCGCACCGCATTGGACTTTGGGGCGGATCGTACGGCGGATTTCTGACGGCGATGGGGCTGGCGCGGAATTCCGATATTTTTGCGGCGGGCGTCGATTACCACGGCGTTCATGATTGGTCGCTCTTCCTGCCCTCTTGGGAAGAGGATGCGACTTCCGCGCCGGATTTGAAGGAAGCGAGGCAACTCGCGTGGGAGTCTTCGCCAAATGCGTCCGTGGACAAATGGAAATCGCCGGTGCTGCTGATTCAGGGCGACGACGATCGAAACGTGCCGGAGAGCCAGACGGTGGACCTGGTGCAACGGTTGCGGGAACGCAATGTGCCGGTCGAAGTGATTTACATTCCTGACGAGATTCATGACTTCCTGCTGTGGAAGACGTTTGTATCGAACTATAAGGCGACGGCGCAGTTTTTCCAGAAGTATCTGGGGGCGCAGTAGGTTCGGAGAGGCAGGAAGTGAATAGTGAGTAGCGGGTAGTGAGTGGTGACCCAAGTTCCGTGATCCGTGTCCCGCGCCTCGTGTTCCGTGTGGAGGTCGCCAGAAAAATTGAAACTCCTTCTTTTGAGGATAGCCCCCCACCCCGGGGTGTCCGCGAATTGTGAAGTAAACGTATGAAGAGACTGGAGTTGCGGGGATTCCTGCGTGTTGCGCACAGATATGAAGTCCCTCGCCGCCGACTTGGGGTAAGGGGGACCCCCTCCCCCAGTTTTTTGCAAGAATATGATTCGATTGGGGTTAAGGGGTGGGGGTATGCGAAAGATGTGATTCTATGGGAGTTAGAGATAAAACGGCGGTTGAACTGAGAAATGGGATTAACGATCGGGACTGACACCCACCCCCGGGTGCTTTTTGTAAGCGTTGCAGATAAAGGACTTATGCTTGACTTGGCGTCACGAGCGTCAACATTCGGAGAGCTAAACGCAGAGACACAGAGTGCACAGAGGTGAGAGGAAGAAGGAATGTGGACGGATTTTGCGGGGAGGGCCGGACGGGGCTGAAGCTGGATTTTAACGCCCCGATCCGGTCGGTGCAAACTCCGTGAGCGGAGAGCCGTTCTCGTTCGCTCGCTTCGGGACTCAGCGTAAACAGGGCAAGCAGCGTGAACAGGGTAAACCCTTCGTTCCTCAGGGTAAAGGGGAAGAGAGATCTGTGGAGAACTGGCGACGACCATAGTGGATGGTAGCAGGAATAGTTACCGATTGTCAATAGTTTTCTTGATTACTGAGTTGGTATTCGAACGAGAGTGGCGGAAGTTGAAGGATTCTAAGGAGTTGGGCGGGGGCTAACTAATTTGATAAGGCTGTGGAAAGACGTGGAAAAGTCAAAAGCCCCACACGTAAAACCGACGTGTGGGCCACCCGCCCACCCGCCGGTGTTGGTCAGCCCGCCGGCTTTAACATTCATTCGGCACGGGACTTGCGGGTGTACTTTCGAATGTTGAACTCAAAATACGCCGCCGCAAAAACCAGGAACACGCCTATGAAAGCAACATCCTTCAAATCCAATAGAAGGAGCTTTTTGGCACTCCCGGGTATTCCAGATTTCGGTGCGTCTGGGTTGTATTCGATTGTCACTCTATCTCCGACTCTCAGCTGGTCAAGAGCAGGGATGCTTAAGCACTCAGCGCAGCCTGTCTCAGTTGTGTAGCGCTGTCCATTGACTTCATAGGATGCGACGACAGGCCTTCTGGGAGGAATCTCAGTAATAGTGCCAACAATTGTCTCGCGATTCTTCATGACATTCAGTGCATGAACTAAGTTGCTACCGAATAGAAAAGCGTTGGTTCCGAGAAATAGTACGAGCCAGATAAGTCCCGGACGGATTAGGCCACCGAGTGACACCACGTCTTTCACTCGTTCGTATCCTTTCGATTCAGCAAGAGTTAGCCCTACGCTGGTTAGGGAATGATACAAGTAAATGTCTTATATCTGGCGACTCCGGCGCCAAGACTAGGACCCCTTGGGACAGAAACCTCAAAAATGAATCGGTGTTGATCGTTGTAACCCCATTGCACATCGAGGGTTCCCGATGGAGTGTTTATCTCAAAATTATCGAAGGGTCCCTTCAGATCATCGGCGTTATTCGCGTTTGTGAAAAAGCCTCCTACACCGAACCCGACCCAGGCGCCGCCCCCGCCCGATTTCGGTGGCTTTGATGGTCCCGATGGGGAGGGTTTTGATTTTGAACCAGAACATTTACAAACGGAGTCATCGGTATTGTCGTCGACGGCGGACAAGATTGCATCGGAGTGCGGGTCGGGCACGAAACCTCCAAATGAGATAGTCTTCCCCGTGTTGACACCGCCAGGGCCTCCCCAAAAGACCCCAATTTGCCCCGAGACAGATCCAGCTCCCATGGACGGACTCAATCCAAAACCTGCCCCAGCGCTCCCGATAACCCCGACACCCCACCAGCCCGAGGGGTCCCTGTAATTTAGAAGCTGGTTCCAGACATAGCGATACAGGTCTGCGTCTCCACCTGCAAACTCGAGCGGGTCCTCTGAAATAAATCTCCCAGCTGTTGGGTCGTAGTATCTGGCGCGGTAATACGATGAGTCGCGTCTCCGGCGTGGGAGTTGCAATAGGTTCCATCTGGGAGTGCTATTGCGCTGACGACAGACAAGGGCTAGCATATCGTTATGGCCAAGGCTAAAGAATTTGATTTCGAAAAGCCCACTCCTGTCATTGATGACGAGGACGAAGCAACCCTCGCCGCCATCGATGATGGCATCCGCGATGCCAAAGCTGGACGCACCGTTGAACTAGAGCAAGTCCGCAAGCTCATGCCAAAGTGGATTACCGCCTCCTCATCACGCAAAGAGCGCTGAACGATCTCGCCGAAATAATCGGCCACATCGCCGAAGACGACGCCGAGGCTGCTTCCCGTTTCGGCAATTCTTTGCTGGACCACATCGAACTGCTCGTGCGGTTTCCCCGTATGGGCGGCGTAATCCGCAAAAGATCGCGGGTCCGGAAACTCTCGCACAGCCCCATTCTGGTGTATTACCAACTGCGCGAAGACAGACATGTCGTGGAAATTCTCCACTTGAGGCATGCCTCGCGCAAATCACCGAAGTTCTGATCTCCTAACCAAAACCGCGATTGGCTCATGAGTGTTGAGGCGTTGCGAACAGGAGGCGACAATTCCACACGACGAATTCGTCTCTTTGATGAGGTCGTCGTAGTAGTAGGCAAAGACGGTGGTGCCACGGTACGGGGATTTGTGAAACTTTCTTTCGGACATGTCATATCTGAAGCTGTCACTGCACGGCGTGCTCGTACGAGATGGAGACATCTTTCCAAGTCTTTTGCTGCTCGAATATATCGGCCGAACCATTGTGTTGTCCCCAGCAATCGCCACATTGTATCAGTAGGGTCTTCGTCCCCGACCAATTCACTCTCACTTCATGATTCCAGTTTGCTGCAAATACCATTCCACTCTCGAGTTTTCTACTAATGGGCCGCGGTCGAGGCTCCTTGTCCGCTGGTAGGATATTGACGTGCGTGTAGTCCTCGGCACCAAAACCGCAGTGACGCTGGAAGACGAAAGCCACGTACTTGCCGTCGGGAGACGCAACCTTCATTTTTTGCTGCTCATCACAAAAGGGATTTGAAGAGAGCCACCAGTACACTCCTCCAGCTATGAGGCAACCACTAAGTACGGCAGTCGCCGCTGCAAAATACAAAATTCTCTTTTGCGCCTTCGATATCATCAGTTCGAACATTTGTCGCAGTGAAGCGTTTTTCTCCACTGCTCGATATCGTGATATTTATAGCCATTTAGAATTTCGTTGTACTTTTCCTGCGTATTTCCGAACGGTGGGAAGAGGAACGGTATCCCGCTACCATTACCCGTTCCGTACAACGAGTGATAAGCGCTCCCCACGGTGGCACATGTATAAGCATCGAACCCCATTTCGGCGCACGCATATCCATAGTTGAAGTTGCCAGCAGCATCGTAGTTGGGATTTCCGTGCTTGTAGTTCCAAGGTCCAGTGTTCCTGACCAATTGGAACAAATTATATGCGTTTATGAAGGGGTCAGCCGTTTTCATGTTCTGCAAGACCTTTTGAGTTTCGGTCGGGCTCTCAAAGGGAGGGTATTGGGGCACGTTTGGGGGTTTTAGGTGTTTGCAGATGTAATCTGTCAACGGGTTGAAACCGGTGGGATCTGTCAGGTTGTTTGGATTATTCAAGCTGTACTCGTAGGAATTTATGCCTGCATTAAATCCAATCGGATCTTCATTAGTGAACCTTCCTGCCGATGGGTCCTAGTATCTGGCGCGGTAGTACGATGCCTGTGGATATTCTGGTGCCATTTCCTCCGCCCAGTCGGTGGGCCATGAAGTTAGCGAAGCCTCCGTCCAGGAGATTTGCCGGTCGCTGGAAATCATGCCTTAAATTCTACGTTTTGGATGACCGAGTCGTGTAGTAATCTTGGGCGCAATGTGCCTAGTCAGCCCATTCAATTTTAGGCTGACTACGGATTTTGCGACGTGTCTGTTTCGATGGGTTCTGGGGCGTTGCTCTGAATGCCTCTAGTCTGGTCGCTTTCTGTGACCAATCGCGCCGCCGGGTGAGTTGTTGTGTGGACTTGTTTAAGCGTGCGGATTGAAACATGCGTGTAAATTTGCGTGGTGTCGAGCCTGACGTGACCGAGCATAGCTTGGATGTAGCGAATGTCCGCGCCTCCTTCGAGCATCAGCGTCGCCATGGTATGGCGGAAGATGTGGCACGCCCCGCCCTTGCCGATCGCGGCAGATTTCACGTATTGGCGAGCAAGCCAGCTCAGGTGGTTCGGCGTAAATGGAACGCCATTCGAAGTGAGAAATATGACGCCATTGTCGGGTTGCCTAACGATTTCGGGCCTATAGGTATTGAGGTACATGTCCAGCCAGGCCAAAGCACGTTCACCGATCGGAACCACGCGGTCCCTCTTGCCTTTTCCTTCTCGCAAGGGAGGAATCTGGGGTACGTGTTTCTACGTATAGCGTATTGGCTTGATTGGGAGGAGAATAGCTGCCCACGGCATTTTTGTTGGGTGGACCATGAAGTTGCTTGCAACCAGCTCGGCGGCGCTCTTGCTCTTCGGTGCGATTTCTCTGGCTGGGTCAGCGACGCGGCCTGGGCAGCAGAAGAACAATACGCCGATGTCCTTCACGGGAGAGGTGATGGACAACGAGTGCGGCACGGAGAAGTCGCACGACGCGATGATGAAGAAGGAAGGGTTCAAGAACGCGAAAGAGTGCACTTTGGGATGCATTAGCGCTGGCGGCACATTTGTTCTTTACGCGGTGAGTAACAAGACCACTTATTTGCTGGACGATCAGGAAAAGCCTAAAGAGTTTGCGGGTTTAAAAGTGACAATCATCGGCACCTACGACGCCGAGACAAAAACGATTCACGTCCAGAGCATTCAGTCCGTTCCCTGAGTTTGCAACCTCACAGATCCAGCTCCTTTGCCAATGTAAAATACGGGCCCGCAACGGTTGCCACTTAGTTGCCCCGTGCCAGGTTGCAGTGCTAGAACACTGGTACTTCGGGGCTATTTTCTTCTTTCAGCCTATAACAATACTGTATAGGTGGGAGTGCCAGCGACTGGGGCGGTGTGTCTCTGGCGGCTAGACCACGTCAAAAACAAAGGCTAACTTGAGACTTCGTACCAAATTCATGCTGTCGCTAGCCGTGGTGATTGCTGGCCTGACCTGGGCCACACTGTTAGTTGTACGACGTACCGCCGAGGAAAGAGTCCAGCGGGAAATCCAGGAAGAATCGCAAAACACCATGATCACGTTTCAGGTGCTTCAGCGCGAGCATCTGGTCGCATTGATGCGTAAGGCGGACCTGTTGTCTTCGCTGGTAACTATGAGGAACGGTGACCCAGAAGCGATTGAAGACGTAGGAAGAGACCCATGGCAGTCGAACGAGGCTGATCTGCTAGTGCTCTCCGATGCGAGCGGCAAAATTGTAGCTCTGCATACGACGATGGACGAATTTCCAATGGCCACGGCCCAGGACCTTCTTACCCACTCCCTGAAGACCAACAGCACCAGCGGGTGGTGGTATAGCGGGACGCGTCTTTATCAGGTGGTGTTGAAGCCTTACTACAACGGTGATGCGACCAAGAGCAATCTGCTGGGAACCGTGATTGTGGGACGCGGGATCGACCCTGCGGCCACTGAACTTCGGCGGATTTCCTCAAGCCACGTGGCGTTCCGTTATGGCAATGAGATTGTGGCTAGCACGCTGCCGCTGTTTAAGCAGCAGGTATTCGCGGCACAACTAGGCCGAGGACCTTGGAGCGAGCAAGTCACGCTAGACGGCGAGCGATTCTTGGTAAGCACCGTGGAACTAACAAGCGGCGCGAAGCCCGTAAGCATTATTGTGTTGAAATCCTACAACGACGCGCTGGCTTACCTGGAAAAGCAGAACCAGTTGCTTGGAGGAATGGGGATATTGGCGGTGTTGGCGGGAGGCGTGCTCGTTTTTGTCATTTCGGATAGATTCACTCGGCCGCTGGCGCGTTTGGTGGAAGGCGTTCAGGCGCTGGAAAAGGGAGATTTCTCGTATCCCGTGCAGGCCGAGGGCTCCGATGAAGTTGGGCACGTATCGCGGGCGTTTGATCGTATGCGGAACACGTTGAAGAACGATGAGTCGCAGAAGAAGCAGTTGGAAGAACAGTTGCGGCAAGCGCAAAAGATGGAAGCCGTAGGGCGGCTGGCGGGCGGAGTGGCGCACGACTTTAACAACCTGCTTACGATCATCAAGGGACACGGCGATTTAATGCTGGAAAAGCTGCAACCCAACGATCCCTTGCAACGCAATGCCACCCAGATTGAGAAGGCAGCCAACCGCGCGGCGTCGTTGACGCGGCAGTTGCTGGCGTTCAGCCGAATGCAGGTGCTGGAGCCGAAAGTTCTGGATTTGAATACGCTGGTGGCGGAGATGTGCAGTTTGCTGAAGAGGTTGGTGAGGGAAGACATTTCTTTTACGTTCAAGGCAGGGGAATCGCTTGGGCGAGTGAAAGCAGATCCGGGGCAGATCGAACAGGTGATCATGAACTTGACGGTGAACGCCTGCGACGCGATGCCGACGGGCGGGAAACTGGTCGTGGAGACGCGGAATATTTCCGTGGATGAAGCGATGGCCAAATCTCGGCCGCCGTTGCTACCAGGTGACTACATCCGACTCACAGTCGAAGATAGTGGACAAGGAATGGACGCAGAGACAAAGGAAAGAATTTTTGAGCCGTTTTTTACGACCAAAGAATTGGGCAAGGGAACTGGTCTGGGGTTGGCGACGGTGTACGGCGTGGTGAAACAGAGCGGCGGCTGTATTTGGGTTGAGTCGGAACTTGGGAAGGGCACGAGATTTGAGGTGTATTTGCCGGTGGTGCAAGAGGCGGTGGAGGCCGCGTCGCCAGAGAGCACGCCGAAGATCGGCGCACACCATTCCGGGGCGGTGCTGATTGTCGAAGATGAAGAGGCGGTGCGGGAATTAGCGGCGGAATTTATGAAGTCTGCCGGGTACAAAGTTCTGACGGCCAGTGACGGCAAGGAAGCGCTGGAAGTGGTGAAGAACTCCGGGCCGATTCGCGTGCTGGTGACGGACATTGTTATGCCTAATATGCGAGGGCCGGAACTCGCCAAAGTCTTGAAGGCGAGCCGCAAGGATCTGAAAATCATTTACATGTCTGGGTACCTGGAATTCAACAAAGGCGATGAAGAGTTCCTGGAGGGGAGCTACTTTTTGCAGAAGCCTTTTTCGCGGAATACACTGGTCAGCAAAGTGGACGAGGCTTTAAAGCATAAACGTGTGGCAGGCGGCCAAGTCCAACAATTGGTTTGATTTGATCGGACGATTTCTTGCGGGATTCTTGGGCAACCGAAAAAGCTACTTTTACTGGGGTGCGAGCACAGACTTCGGGTGAAACGCTCGCTACTCAGACTTCTTCATCCGCTTGATTTCGAGAATCGCGAGCGCTTTGCGCGAATTTAATTCAATTCACATACTGGAAGTAGTCGTAGATAGAGCGGGCGATCGTGCCTTCGCGTTGCTTTAGGTCAATTTCGGGAACATCTTCGCTGCCGCGCAGCCCGAAAATAGTGAGGACGATGTGCTGGTTGCCTTCATAGATGATGGCAGCGTCGTTGCGGGTGTAGCCGATTTCTCCAGTTTTGTGGGCGACTACCGTGCCGGCGGGGAGATAGCGCGGGATGCTGTCGTTGTATTGCTGGAGCTTTAAAATTTCGAGCATGTCCTGACAGGATTTTTCGCTGGCGGCTTCGTTGCGGAAAATTTTGACGAGGAGTTCGGCAATGCCGCGTGGGGAAGCGTGATCGCGCGGGTCATCCAGAAAGAGCTTGTCGCTTTTTTCCATTTGAGCGCGAGTAAACGACGCAAAAAACGAGGGATCGGAGAGCATTTGAGCCAGGGTAAGTTTGCGGACGGCGGGGTCGCCATAAGCCAGCCAGTCCGTGATGATCTCGGAAGTGGGCCGATCGACACGCACGTCTTTAATGGCGAGCGTGGTGAGCATCGCGTTGACATTTTTGGGTCCCACGATGCCGAGGAGTTTGTCAGTGGCTGTGTTGTCGCTCACGACGATCATCATTGTTAGCAGGTCATGAAGGGTCGGCTTTAGGCCGGGAGTCATGTACATGAACAAACCGCTGCCGAGCCGGCGGTCAGCTTCGGTAAGATCGATGCGATCGGTCAGGTTGAGACGGCCAGCATCGACTTCGCGAAAGACCTGCACCATGATGGCAATTTTATAGACACTCGCCATGGGGAATTTGTCATCGGATTTATAGGAGACTTCGGCGCCGGTCTCAATGTTGCGGGCGTAGACACCGATGGTTCCCGGAAAGCTGAGGGCTAGTTCGGCGACGTGAGATTGGAGACGATCGAGGCCTTTAGGCTTTTCGTTTTGGGCTTTGGATGGTGTGATTACGATGAACAGGGCAATGAGTGTGGCTACAGTGCATCGGGCAAAGGGAAAGATGCGCATGCGGAGGGCCTCTTTCGAAGAGCAGACGCTTGTCCGTTAAATCCTGAAACACTTGTTTCAGGCGGTGGAATTTAGCGGATAGAGAGGCAGGATGTCAACAGCCGTACACAATCCAGAGTGAGAGTGGTCGTATAGGTTCGTGTATCGACCGTGACGGGAGCAACCGTTTGGGAGAAATCAACTCGCGAGCGAGGATCTCAATGCGGGCTGGCCTAGGAAGCGTTGCCGCGTTCTGTTAATTCCTCCGCCAGCGCACTCAACGCATTGCCGTGTCCAAGGGATAGCTTGGAGACGGTTGTTGGGAATTGTCATTTCACAGGTGACGCAAACTCCGTATTCGTTCTGAGCGATGCGTTCCAGTGCTTGCTCGATTTCGGAAATGTTACGGATTTCGCGGTCCATGGTGATGATCGCAAGCTCGCGATTGCCGTTACGGGACGCCTGCATGGCTTCGTCGTCGACATCATCTTCAATGATCATTTCCTTGCGCAGCAGATCTAAATGACTATTCAATTCCGCTAATCTTGAACGAAGCTGGCCCTCGAGGGCCTTCGTTTGTTTTGACTGTTTACTGTTCTTGGTGGTTGGCATCGCTTCTTCTCCCAGGTTAGGCGCTCCGATTGCGGGCTTTTGCGAGCTTGATTCGCGGGCAACCGGATATGCGTCGAATGCTTAAGGAGTTTCACTCTGCTCATTTTGTTGGGCCATACCCGAAGTTACCTACTATGCGGAGCACAATGCTGGAGACAGAATTCCTTGGAGATTTGGTACGCGTGGTGGAGGGAAGACTGAGGGTTGCGGCCGGGCACTATCTGGCCCGCAGCATTCGTCATTCGTTTTGAGGAGGTCATACTTTTGCCAGTCAACTCAGCAAGCGCTTTTCGTGGTGGGACGCTCTATGACTGAATCATAGCCTGCGGGAATAGCAGGATAATCACAGGGCGCGTTTCTACAGTAATCGCCCTATAGCGTAAGCAAGACTTCTGCAGGATTATGGCGAGCTTGCAGTACCTTTAGTACGGAAAAATACGACGGTGCCGTTATTTGAGAGTTTGAAGAGTACCGAAACGGTTGTGGCAGGAAGCCCTGACAACGGAATGGAGCGCATCGTATGAGCGTGAAAACCAAAGAGTTGGAAAATCCGGCCGAAAAGGCGACGGTCACACTGCCCGCTACCGTCGAGAAGATCATCCATTCCATCGATCCGAGTGAACCGGACAAAGCGCAGATCGCCGTAGAAGGGGCCGAAGAGTTATATCGCGAGATTCGCATCGAAAACACGCTGCAAGACGAAGCGGGTAACGAGGTTTGTCTAAAAAAAGGCGCGGAAATAGAAGTAACGATCGCCGCCGAATCGGAAGCAACAACACCGAAGAAACAGCCAGATTCGGAAGAGCCAGGTTCGCCCTCACAAGACGGTAAGAAAAAAAGCAGATAATCGGACTTATTTCCCCTGCTTAGGCGCGAACTACAGAAATCAGGGTATTGCCGAGGCTAGCGCTGCCGGTAGGCTTGAGACTGGTGTCAGGCCAATGGCGAAATGGGTCTTGCAGTGTAAGGGTTGCGACCAGGTATTCACGCATTCTGAAATAGGAAACACACTCGCAGACTATTTTCTCCCAGAGAAACCTAAGTTGCCGCCGGAAGGTCTGGAGATGGAGTGCCCGCATTGCAAAACTAAGGTTGCCTATCAACCAACCGAACTCAGATACAACGAAAGTTAAGAATGCCAGCAGGGGAGAGCAAGACACGTGCTTTCCTCGGACAGTGAGACCAAGTGCGCCTGCTAGCGAACGATCGCGGGCTATCTGGTTTGTGGACAGGTTGTGTGCGTTTCTTCAGGGCTCGGGCGGCGAAGATACGGGCGGAGGATCTGGCGGGGAAAGGCCTAGGGCGTCGTTGATGGTTTTCAGAAGAACTGGCACGTCGACCGGCTTGTGAATATAGGCGATCGCGCCGGCTTTAAGGGCTGCATCGCGATTGCCTATCGGGGTACGTGAGCTCAGAACGATGACGGGGATAGTGCCCGTGTTGATCAACATAGCGAGTCGCTGCAGGACGACGAAGCCATCACCCGCAGGGATGCCGAGATCGAGAACGATGAGATCGGGCTGCTCTTTGCGGGCGGTGCTGATGGCGGTCAAGCCATCGCGGGCGGCGACGACTTCAAAACCGGCAGACTTAAGGCGGCGGGCAAGAGCGGTGAGCTGAACGAGCTCATCCTCGACGATTAGAATTTTCTTTCCTGCCATTGCAACGCGTAGCCTCTGCCTTCACTGAGATAGTGTTGCATGCTCCGGAACCGGAACTGTGTTCCGTTCCGTCCTTAGTATGCGTTTGTCAGGCGAAGATTACCAGACAGATAGCAGAGCTTGGGAAGGAGAGAGAGCAGGAGAGTAACGGTGCCAGAGTGAAACGTCAGGTTGGAGATGAGCGGCGAATACCAATACGGGAAGAGGCATTGTACAATCCGGCGCGGCGGAGTCTACGAAGTGGATCAGACGGGAGAGGATGACGGATGAAAATGGGGCGGTGGTTGACGGGGATTGGCAGCGTGATTTTGTTTTTGACAGGGATCGGGCATGGGACGCGAATCGCGCAATTGCAGACAATGATTGCGGAGAGCGGAATGAAGGCGCCGCTGGACGCGATCTTGAAAGGCTGCTGGCTGGTTTTTTCTGGTGAGATGGTGGCGCTCGCGGTGATCGCGGTGGTTGCGAGTCGGTTGGAGAAGGGTGCGACTATTGTGTTGATCTGTGCGGCGACGATGATTGCGAACGCCGCGCTGCTTCTGCACTTCGTGGGGTTATTCTTTGGCGTCTACGTATCCGCCGTCGTGGCGTTGTTTTTCCTCGCGGGCGGCGGGTTACAAATCAAGAAAAGCGAGTGAGGAGGGCTGCGGCGAGCTGGCTCCGGCCAATTTGTCGGTTGCGGTGGTCGTGGCGTTGGGCGAAAATTGAGGTTCCTGCTGCGCTACCGAGGGTCCCCAGAAGAAGGAAGGCAGGGCAGTATCTGCCTTCTAGTGCAAGAATAAAGAAGGGCAAATAAAATGACGCAACAGATAGGCGAACTCAATCCGCCCTACCGATTAATGCTGACGCCGGGGCCGTCGTCGGTGGACCCGCGGGTGTACCGCGCGCTGGCGACTCCGCTGGTAGGGCACCTCGATCCGTGGTTTAAGACGTGCATGGACGAGACGCAGATTTTGTTGCGGCAGATCTTTCAAACGGAAAATCGGTTGACGATGCCGCTATCGGCGTCGGGGTCGGGCGGGATTGAAGCTTCGGTACTCAACGCGCTCGAGGAGGGCGATGAGGCGATTGTGGCGGTGAATGGAGTTTTTTCCGAGCGGATGTTTGAGATTGCATCGCGGGTAACTTCCAAGGTGATTAAGGTGGAGGCGCCGTACGGTTTGCCTGTGGATGCGGAGGATGTGCGGCGAGCAGGCAAGGGCAAGAAGATCAAGATGATCGGATTTGCGCAGGGGGAAACTTCGTCGGGCGTCCTGACGAAGATTGATGCGTACCGAAAAGTGGCGGATGAATTTGGAGCACTGTTGGTAGTGGACACCGTGGCTTCGCTTGCAGCTGTGCCGCTGAATGTGGATCGCGAACGAATCGATATTTGTTTTAGCGGATCGCAGAAGGCGATTAGCGCGCCTCCGGGGATGTCGCCGATTACGGTGAGTCCTGCGGCGGAGGAAGTTTTCCGGAAGCGCAAGACCAAGGTGCAGAGCTGGTACTTTGACTTAACTACAGCGATGAATTATTGGGGGAAGGAACGGCTGTATCACCACACGCCGCCGATATCCCTGATATATGGGTTGAGAGAAGCGATGCGGATCGTTGTGGAAGAAGGGTTAGAAGCGCGTTGGGAACGGCATCGCGTGAATCAGCTGGCATTGATTGCGGGTATTGAGGCGATGGGAATGGGTCTGCTGGTAAAGAATCCGGCAGACAGGTTACCAACCGTCACAGCGGTGATGATTCCTAACGGGATTGATGATGTGAAGGTGCGGAATCAGCTGCTGGAGGAGTTCAATATTGAGATTGCGGGCGGGTTTGGGCCGGTGAAGGGGAAAATCTGGCGAGTCGGCTTGATGGGTTATTGCAGCCAGAAGCCGTTCGTGCTGCTGTTTCTTTCAGCGCTCGAGAAAGTGTTGCAGGATCAGGGTTACCGCGCGCCGGCGGGAGCGGGAGTGGCGGCTGCGATACACAGTTACTCGCATGCGGAGACGGCGGCGGCAGTAAGCCGATAGGAAGAAATTACGTAAAGACGTAATGACTAACCGAGGAAGAGGGGAATTGTGACGACACGGCCGGTACTTGCGAATGCTGGGACGATGAGCCAGTTTGTCGGGACGTTTGAAGTGACTTCGAAATTGAGCGGCAAGGTCTATCAGTGCCGGTTCTCGCATATGTGGAATGGCGTGGCGACGAGGCATAGCGATACGATCGATACGAAGTTTTTTGTGGAGGGTGGGGCGTACGTGGTGGGGTTGGCGCACACGGCATTCGTGAAATTCCGCGATAAGACGGGACGTGACTTGACGGATCGGGAAGCGAGTTTTGTCGCAGCGGAGTATTTGCAGGAACGGCTTGAGGAAGAAGATGAGCGGCCTTTGTATGATGTACCAGAGGCGGATGTCTTGAGATTGATCGAGCAGATCGGGATTAAGTAGTTGGTCATTTAGATTGGTTTGTGTTCGGCAAATAGTTCGCAGGCCTCCAAGCTCACCTCGGGCGGGGCGCTTCGAAGCTCTCTTCGTACCTCAGGGCAAGCAGGGTAAACAAGCCCTGCCCCTACAAGATTGCGGCGATGGTTAGTCGCCGGGTTCGACGTGGAAGGCGGCGAGGCGCGGATGATGCAGGCCGTCCCGGCGGACGAAATAGATCACTAGAAACATCAAGAGTGAGCCACAAACCATGACGGCGACGGCTACTTGCAGGCCAAGTTGAAGATCGCTCGCGTCGGAGATTTTCCCCACAAGTTGCGGTCCTAGAGCTCCCAAAAGTTGAGTGACGAACATGTACACGCCGATGGCTGTGGCGTGGGCGCGTTGTGGCGTCAAATCGCATAAGACCGCGGTGACTGGGCCGTGATACCAGGACATAAAGAAACCGCCGATGAAGAGAGCGACGAGAAAAACCCATTTTTCGTCGGATTGTATGGCGAGAAGCACGAAGGGAGCGGCAAACAAGAAGGCGGCCGCGATGACGAGGATGCGCCCGTAAGGATATTTCTTCTGAATACGGTCGGCGAGATAGCCGCCCGTGAGAACGCCGAGCAAGAGAGAAAGGAGGGCAACGACGGCTAGAGAGAGAGCTGCCTCGCGAAGACTAAATTCCTTGTAGTTGACCGCAAAGTCGGTGCCCCAGGTGAGGAGAGAGACGCTCGCGAAGGTGATCATGGTGCCGGCGACAATCATCGCGAGATAAGCGGGGACGCTGAGCAGACTGGATAATGGAACGACTTCCGATCGTGGCCTGCGAGGAGGCTCGGGCAATTTGAGAACTAGTAGCCCTGGTATAAAGCAGACCAAGCCGACGATAACAAAGGTAAATTTCCAACCGTGTATTTCGCCCATGATGCCGCCAAAGGCGAGGCCGGCGGCTCCGCCAAGGAGCATTCCGGAGGCGAAAATAGACTGAGACATGGCGCGACGTTGATAGGGGAAAGAGTCGGAAATCATGGACTGCGCGGCGGGCGCGTATGCGGCTTCGCCAACACCGATCAGCGCGCGCGCGATGAGCAAAAGCATAAAAGAGGAGGCGAAGCCGCAGGCAATGGTGGCGAGGCTCCAGACCGCGACACCGGCGGCGATGATTTGGGTTCGGCTCATGCGATCCGCTAAGAGTCCGCATGGAATACTGGCGACAGCGAGGACAACAAGAAGCCAGGTTTGCAGGGAACCCAGCTGTGCGTCGGATAAGTTCATTTGCTGGCGGAGAAGAGGGAGGAGCGGCACAACGACCTGGCGATCGGCGAAGTTGACAAAGTTGATCAAAGCAAGTACAGCAAGTAGGCGAATTTGGTAGGAAGATAGCGGAGTGGGATTCGACGCCATAGTTGATTTGCTCAATTGTCCGAGATCGACCTGGTTCGTAAGAGTCTGAGAGATTATATACCGCGCATGAAATCCGTCACTCCTTCGAACACTACAACAAGTGGTCAGTTAACGACCGTACTTTCTTACGGAGCGATTCTACTCCTAGGGTACTTCGTGTTCCTGATTGTGGAGCCATTTCTGGTGCCGCTGGCATGGTCGGCGGTGCTGGCGATTTTCTTTTACCCGCTGCACGAAAAAGTCTTGCGGAAAATGAAGCCCACCTTCGCCGCCATGACGAGCACGCTCGGGGTAACTTTGTTGCTGATTGTCCCGGCAATCGTGGTGCTGGTGTCAACGGCGCGACAAGCGCTGGTAGCGACAGCGCAGATACAGAGCCAAATGGCGGTACATGGGCAAGGCCCAAACGAAGGGCTTGTCATGCACGCCGAGGAATGGATTCGTATGCGGATGCCCGAATCGTTGCAGGGCATCGATTTGTCGGATCCGGTGCAGCAAGCCGCAGAAAGAACCGCGTCGTTTCTTGGAGGGAGATTTACGGGGCTGCTGAAGAATTTGGTCACTTTCTTTGTGGATCTGTTCATTATGATTTTTGCCTTGTTCTTTATGTTTCGCGATGGCGAAGACATCGTGCGGGGAGCAAAACATCTGCTGCCGTTCGATCAAGATATACAGACGGACATGCTGGAGGAATCGAAGGAGCTGATTTTTGCGAGTGTGGCGGTGGGTTTGTTGGTCGCGGCTATTCAGGCAGTGCTAGGGGGCGTGTCGTTTGCTCTTGTGGGAATTTCGGCGCCGCTCTTCTGGGGAGTGCTGATCGGATTCTTTTCACTAGTACCGGTGGTGGGTTCGGCTCTGCTCTGGATTCCGGCTGCGCTTTGGCTGGGCATCAGCGGCCACTGGGGAAGGGCATTGCTGGTGGTGGGGATTTGCGGTGGCGTGTCGACGATTGCAGACAATATCGTGCGGCCGATGCTTTTGCGAAACCGAACGCGACTGAATGAGTTGCTTCTATTTATTGGCGTGCTTGGGGGTTTGGAAGCATTCGGGTTGCTTGGACTGGTGGCTGGACCGACGATCGTGGCTGCAGCGATGGGCGTGTTCCGCGTATATATGGCCCATCGCGATGAATTGGCGGCCAAAGGCGCATAAGAATGCGCAGCTGGTTGCAGAAGCATAGAGACTTGTGTGCAAACAACTGGCAAATATACTAACGGCGAAGCAAGACTTTCACCTTGGGAAACGCTGACGGGGAAACTACAGTCGGCGCGGCATGGGTGTGCTAGAGTACCCGGCTCGGATGACTTCCAAGGATCTAAAACCGGCTGCGACCGCTGCAGAGCTGGCGCCTACGAAATTGCGCTGGCGGTGCGAGCTTCCGCGCATACCGTTTGAAACCACCGCGCAAGCGGAATTGCGCGAGGGGTTCATCGGACAAGAGCGCGCGCTGCGGGCGCTGAAGATGGGCGTGGAGTTGTCAGCGCCGGGTTACAACGTGTTTGTGTGCGGATTGGCGGGAACTAGCCGGGGCGGGACCATCGCCAAGATGATTGAGGACTTGCACCCGCGCACGAAGCCTTCCCTGGATCGATGCTACGTCAACAATTTCAAGATCACGGACAGGCCGAGACTGCTTTCGTTGCCTCGCGGGCAGGCCAACGCATTCAAGAAGGACATGCAGGCGGGGATTGATTTTCTGCGGCGGAGGATACCGCAGGTGTTCGAGGGCGAGCCTTTCCAGCGGCAAAAGGGAAGGATTGTCGAGCGGTTTACGGTGCGCGAAAAAGAGTTGATGGACGACTTTACGCGGCGAATTGCGCGCGAGCAATTTGCGCTGGGGCACATGCAGGTGGGAGCCGTGGCGTTGCCGGAGATTTTTCCGGTGCTCGATGGACAGATGGTGCCCATCGAGGATATTTCGAAGATGGTGCATGAAGGGAAGCTTGAGTCGACGGTGGCAGAGGATATCGAGAGAAAGTACGAGCAGTTTCGGCAGGAGTTCACCGTTGTTTACCGGAAGACTTTGACGCTGTCGAGGGAGTTGGCGAGCGAGCTGAGTTATTTGGAGCAAGAGGCGGCGTCGGTATTGGTCGACGGTGTGATTGAAGAGTTGAAGGAAAAATATCCGGGGACGAACGTCGCGGAGTATCTCGAAGAAGTGCGGCATCACCTGCTGGACAATCTGGATCCTTTTAAAGAGCGGGAAGGCGAAGGAGAGTCAGAAGGCGACACGCCCGACGGGTTGCCGAAAATGCCGGGATCGGGCGGACCGGAGCGCGATCCGTTCCGTGTGTATGGCGTCAACGTAATTTTGGCGCATGGCGACGATGAGGAATCGCCGGTCATTTTCGAGACGACGCCGACGTATGCAAATTTGTTTGGGACGATTCAGCGAGCTTATGACACGCGCGGCGGCTGGACGAGCGACTTCATGGATTTGCGCGGCGGTTCGCTGCTGCGGGCGGATGGCGGATTTTTGATTATGTACTCGCTGGAAGCGCTCTCGGAGGTTGGAGTTTGGCGCGCGCTGAAGAGGACGTTGAATCACAATCGGCTGGAAATTCAGCCGCTGGAGATGTTCTATCCGTTCGGTGGAAGCGCACTGAAGCCGGAAGCAGTGGAGATCAACGTCAAGGTGCTTCTGATTGGCGACCGGCAACTTTACGAGATGTTGTATGAGTATGAGGAAGACTTTCAGAAAATTTTCAAAGTACGCGTGGAATTTGACGAAGAGATGCCGATGAGCGACGGCGTCATCGCCGAGTATGCGGGGAGGTTGCGCACGCTGTCCGAGAAAGAGGGGCTTTACCCGTTCGATCGCGGGGCGTTTGCGGCGATGCTCGAGTATGGTGTTCGCAAGGCGGGGCGGCGAAATAAGGTTACGGCGCGGTTTGTCGATATTGCGGACTTGGCTCGCGAGGCCCACTACGCAGCCGCAGCCGCCGGCGAGAGAGTGGTACGCGCGGCGCACGTTAGGGATGCGCTGGCTTCGAAGATGGAGCGGCATAACCTGATTGAAACGCGCATCCGCGAAATGATTGAAGAGGGCACGCTGCTCGTCGATGTAGCTGGAGAGCGCGTGGGGCAAGTGAACGGGTTAAGCGTGCTGGAAATTGGCGGGTATTCGTTTGGGAAGCCGGTGCGAATCACGGCGTCTGCGGCTCTGGGCAAGGCCGGGATCATCAACATCGAGCGCGAAGCAAATTTGAGCGGGCGGTTTCACGATAAAGGAGTGCACATCATTTCCGGGTATTTGCGGAGCTTGTTCGCGCAGGACAAACCCTTGTCGCTGGCGGCCAGCATTTGCTTCGAGCAGTCGTATTCGGGAGTGGATGGTGACAGCGCAAGCTCGACGGAAATTTATGCTTTGGCTTCGGCGCTTTCCGGGATTCCTCTGCGGCAGGATATTGCCGTGACGGGTTCGATGAATCAGCAGGGAGACATTCAAGCGATCGGTGGGATCAACGAAAAGATCGAGGGATTTTTTGATGTTTGCCGGATTAAAGGGCTGACGGGGACGCAAGGCATAATCATGCCGGAGTCGAACGTCGAGGACCTGATGCTACGTGAAGACGTGATGGACGCGGTGGCGGCGGGGAAGTTTCATATTTGGCCGGTGCGCAGAATAGAGCAAGGGATTGAAATTTTGACGAAGTCGGCGGCTGGACGTCGCAATGAAGATGGCACGTTTGAGGCGGGAACGGTCTTTGGCGTGATGAACGAGAAGTTGATTGAGATGGCGAAGACGCTCAAACAGTTCGAGTAGCTTTTCTTCAGGAATTTCTAACTATAGAAAATTCAGCCGAAGAGAAACTGATAGGACGGGTGTATGTCGAAAAGGAAAAGGAAAAGGTGGCAGACAGGTGAAAAAGGCGAGCATGAAAAGGCAGACAGACAGGAGTGTCTGTCCTACTCCGAGGGCGGAGCTATATAGGCTTGGCGATGATCTATGCGATAGGGTGAGCTGGTTGATGGATCGGAAGCGGTGCTCGGAGTGTTCGCGGGGACGGTACCGGTGACGCGGACGTCGATCAAATGTAGCTTTGCGTCGTGCGCGGGCGGAACGAAGCCCAGATTGTATTCATGGCGAACGAGCTGTGCGATTTCGGTGAAAACGGCGGCAAAATCCTTGTTGGTTTCAGGGAAGTAGACGCGGCCTCCATTGGCTTTCGCAATGGCTTTCAATTCTTCGTCGGCCTGGGCAAAGCCTTCAGCGGCTATCTGCGCCTTGTCCGTAGGAGGTGCGCCCTTTTTGGAATGTTTTTTTTCGGGCGGTTGTGTGACGCGCAGTTCGCCGCCAAGAGAGATGGCCAGCACGCGAACGTCGGTAGACCCAAGGCGGGCAAGAAGGTTCTGCCCGGCAGCGGAAGGAGAAGTATCGAACCCCGTCGAAAGCAAGACGAGGGATTTCTTTCCCGGAACGTTGGCGAGCCAATCGAGAGCGGCGGCGAGGCTGGAGGCCAGATTCAGCTGACCAAATCCGAGATTGAAACTCAACTGGTCCAGTGCGGCAGCAGCGGTGCGTTTGTCTGGAGTGTATTCCAGTATGAGTTCTGGGGCTTCGTTGTAGCGGGCAATGGCGACGCGGTCGCCGGGCGAGAGACCATCGAGGAGGGCATGGATCGCTTGAAGATGGCCGCCCTCTATGAGATACACGGCTGGACCAGCTTCGATGAGGAGCAGAATCTGGGCGGGTTCGTCCACGGTCAGGAAATCTGTGATGGGTTGCTCGACGCCGTTGTCGAACAGGTGGAAGTCCTCGCGGTGAAGACCGCTAACGAACTGGCCACGAGCGTCGGTGACGACCACGCCGACGCTAACGCGGTCCACGCTGATTCGTATGTTGGGAGTTGATTGGTCGGGCTGTTGCGGGAGAGCGGGCGGCGCAAGCAAAAGAGTGCAAAGGGTAAGGAGAAATGCGCGGCATCGAGAGGAAAGAACCATAGCCCGATTTGGCATCGTAGAATGGCAGCGAGAAAGACAGAAGCCCTGTCCCGCGCAAAGTTTCCAGAACGCGGAACAGGGCTTGCGATTTCTATCTAGCTTAAGCTGACGCTTAGGCTAGGAGGGTTTTGTCGGAGCCGCGGCCGGCGCTGCCGCTGGTGCTGCAGCGGGAGCGGCGCTCGCACCTTGTTCCTTGGGTGTAGAAAGATAGCCAGTGGCTTGGTTCTTGCCGACGTCGAAAACCACAATTTCGTAAGGAGACATTCTTGAGGCGCCTTTGACGTAAAACTGTATAGGCTCTCCGGCGGTCTTGTCCTTCTTTTCGATGGTGCGGTCATCCACCAATACGGTCAAGGTGTACTTGGATTTCTTGGGGTCGGTCTTGCTAAGCGTAAGCTGTGTCGGCCCGACCTTTTGGCCGCTCTTCGATTTCGTGAGCGTGAATTCGTAGTAGTTACGGTCACCGCGGCGTTTCAATTCTTCGAGGTCGTCGTGGTTGCGGGCGATGAGGCCGCTCATGACGCCTTCGTCACCGGTGACGCGCTCGAGTTTGCCTTTGGTGACTTCGAGATCACTTTTCGTAGCTTCCAGGTCCTTTTTCGCTCCGCCAACTTCGGTGGCCACCGCGCCAATTTGTTCCTGGCTTTCCTTTTTAACCTGAGACAGTTGGGCAGTGAGCTTCTGATCCGCTTCCACCTGTTCCTTGCGGATGGATTCCGCGCGGCTCTTGGCCTGCGCCAGCTCCGCGACAGTCATACCCATTTTTTGTTCCGTGACTTCGATGTGGCCCTTCAAATCGGCGAGACGCGCATTTGCTTGCTCGAGCTGGGCGGTCAGGACTTTATCCTGGTCCTGCTCTTTAGCAAGGCTTTGCTCAAGCCGGGTGATCCCGGAATAACCGACATAGCCAAGCGCGGCTATAACAACAGCAAGCACGACGAAGAGCGCCGCGATCCAGCGCGGTGTTCCCGTGGATTCGTAACGATACGACTCTTCCGGACTCGGCACATTTGGAGAAATACTCATTCCCCCTCCTCAGTCATGGCTCCAGCCTGGGTTCTGGATGCCTGTAAAATTATCTACCGCAACTCGCGCTGTGTCTACGGCACTGTCAGCGGGACTTGCCTCGCTGTGTTCGAGCCTTCCCTTGGGCCTTGCGGCCTGGGGAGCGCTCCGGCCAGCGAGCGAAGATCGATGTGGTCAAACCGCCCCGGGGCGTAAATTCGCCGCGCACCACACACCACTCCGGACGAATTGCATCGACAATATCATGAAGAATCTTGTTCACAGCGTTTTCATAAAAAATACCGAGATCGCGATAGGCGAGAAGGTACATCTTTAGCGCCTTGAGCTCGATGCAGTCCTTACGAGGCATATATTGGATGGTGATAGTGCCATAGTCGGGCATCCCGGTTTTTGGACAAACGGACGTGTATTCTGGAAAGCGCGTGGTGATGACGTAGCCGGGGTATTGATTGGGCCAGGTATCAAGCTTGGGTAATTTTGTATCGATGCCCGCGCGGGCGTGATCTGTTGTGTAGTCAGCCATGACGAATCCTATTGTACGTTGTTAGGTGACTTTGAGGCGACAGCCTCTTGCCGAAACGGGGCACTTCTTCTATCCTCTTGCGAAGAGGACCTGCCAGAATTTTTCGATGAACTGTCCAGCGTGTCAACGCGGGGCTTGCCGGCGATCGAGACGGCGGTCTGTTTCTGAATATATGTTCAGCGCCGTGGGTGTAGTTCCTTGGCGTTGTACGGCTTGTGAAACGCGCTTCCACGCGCGAGCCATATCGCTGCGGCACCTCCTGTACACGCGATGCGGCATTTGCGGCAACCTGGAACTGCAACGAATCGCCGCGGGGAAAGTTTTGGGAATTACATCCGTGGTCGGTCGCTTGCTGCGACTGCCTGCCGCGCGATGCGTGCCGTGCCGGCATAACTTTTTCTCGCTGCGACCGATGCTACCCGCGGAACAGGCAAGCGCGATTGCAGCGCAAGACGGCGCGGCAAAATACTAATTTAGTACCCCAACCAGTCCCACCTTCAGAGTACTCGCCAAGACATAGCAGTACCGCATGCCCCGTACTTTTTGCAGCCTGCCTTGAAAACGCAAACCCCTCTAGGATTTTCGAGCACGGGAGGGGACATGGAAACGAGCATCCGCGTTCTGGTGGCCAATCGTCCCCGACTCTTGCGAGAGCTGGTGTTGTCGACTCTTTCAGAGCAAGAGGGAATCAGCATCGTGGGGGAAGTGGAGAATGAGCTGGATGTCCCTTCGCTGGTGGCGCAGACGAGGCCCGATTTTCTATTGATCGCGCTGGATGAATCGAAGCGGCGCCCACCGTTGTGCGACCAGCTTCTGAAAAAGTTTCCCGAACTTCGGATTATCGCGGTGGCCCCAAACACGAACATTGGAATGTTCTACTGGGCATCACTGGAGATTCATTCGGCAACGATGGAAACGAGTGAAGAAGCGCTTCTGGAAGTGATGCGGGACAAAACGACAAGAGCGGGGAGAGAAGTATCTTGATGAGAACGAGTTCATTCCGGCTCTGGGGGCGGTGTCCAACCAAGTGCGCAGGGTTAACCCGTTTCTTCTTTGGGTTGAGCATTTGCCTTGTGGGCCTGGGTAACGCTTTCGCGCAAGAATCCGCTGTTGGAAGCGAACCGAGAAGGGATCAAGAAACCGGTAAGCATACCTCGCAACAACCGTCGGGCCGCGGCATGCCGTCTTCTCCAGACTTGGCTGCGGACAATCTTGACCACGTGGCCGCAACAGCCGAGGAGATCCTGGAATTCTTGAAAAGGGATGCAGGGTTGATGGTGGAGTTTAAGCGGCTTTTGGCGCGAGACGCAGCTGCGGCCGGGCAGCTTCTGGATGAGACGGATCTGACGGACGCAGCGGTCATTGAGCGACTGAACGAAGACTTGCGAGCGCGGGTACTCGCGACACGATTGTTACAAAGATACGGTTATCTGCTGCCAAAGGTTAATCCGGATTCCGAACTTGCAGCCGAGCGTAGCCTTGTATTGCAAGACCGCGCGTTTGCCATCTCGCACGCAGTGGAGACCAACTCTGAACCGCGCAGGTTTCCTCCTATTCCCCAGACTGCGGGGTGCGATCCCGAGCTTTTGTACGATTGCGATTTTCCGGCGCGGGGATCGAGCCGTACCTCTTCTCCGATGGAGATAGAGGAACAGCCAATTCGTCCCGCGGACCAGCCGAATCCGTACGAAAGCTACCCAGCAACACCATCGCGGACAGACACGCCGCAAGCGCCGCGAGAACTTCGCGCTGATTTATCCGCTTCCGAAACAGGTGAAACGCTGCTCACCTCCATGCCGCAAGGCAGCTTCGACGCCTCGGGCAATTCCACGAATCCACGCGCAAGAGGAGGGTCTCGGGAGAGTGAAGGCACAATCTCGAGCACCGCTGTCGAGTTCACTCCATCAACACCGGCATCACTTTCGCAGCCAGAAAATTATTCGGGTTCACGCACGAGCCGCAACAATGGAGAGCGCAGGGTTTCCAACGCGGCAGCTTCCGAGTTTGCAGCCGCGGCACTCGAGCCCGTTCGAATGGTGCACCGGCCAAATCCGTATGCGGATGCTCCTTCTTTGTATGACCTTTATGTCCAGGCTTCCGCTCCAATCCAGCATTCAGAGCGCTTTGGGCTGGACGTTTTCAAGCACGACCGTGCAAACACTGGCGCGTTGCCGATGGATCTTCCGGCCGGACCGGACTATGTGGTCGGGCCGGGAGATGGTCTCTCGATCGATTTGTGGGGTGGAGTTTCGCAAAGACTATTTCGAACCGTGGACCGCGAAGGACGGCTGCTACTGCCAGAGGCCGGCCCGCTGCTGGTATCCGGAAAATCGCTGGGCGAAGTACAGGAATCGGTGCAGCGCGTGCTGCGAACGCAGTTCCGCGACGTTTCAGCAGACGCCTCTCTGCTTCGGCTCCGAAGCGTGCGCGTTTATGTGGTTGGAGAAGTCGCTGCACCGGGGGCGTACGACGTGAGTTCTCTCTCGACACCGCTGAATGCGCTTTTTGCGGCGGGTGGAGTGACACCGCGCGGATCGTTGCGAGGTATCGAGCATTACCGCGGGAAAGCGCTGCTCGAACAAGTTGATGCCTACGACCTTTTGTTGCACGGCATTCGTGGAGATTTGAAGCGTCTTGAGAATGGCGATTCGCTGCGAGTGCCACCGCTCGGGCCGACCTTCACCGTCGAAGGAATGGTGCGGCGGCCGGCGGTTTACGAACTCCACGAAGAAAAGAATTTGAACGAGGTGCTGGAACTTGCCGGAGGAATCCTGCCTGCTGCTGCGCTGCGGCACATCGAAGTGCAGCGTATGGAAGCACACGAGACTCGGACGATGTTGAGTCTGGATGTGGGAGAAACGAGCGACAAAGACTCTTTGCGAGCGGCGTTTGAAAAATTCAGCATACAAGACGGTGACCAAATTCATATCTTCCCTATTGCACCGTACAACAGCGCAAGTGTTTACCTCGAAGGACACGTATTGCGTCCGGGAAAGTATTCGTTTCACGACGGGATGAAACTGACGGACCTGGTGTCTTCGTACAAAGAGCTCTTGCCGGAGCCCGCGGAGCGTTACGCGGAGATTGTTCGCATTGCCCAGCCGGATAACCGGCCAGTCGTGGAGAGCTTCGACCTTGCGGCAGCGCTCGAGCATCCAGAGAACGCTCCAAAGCTTGAGGCGCTCGACACGGTGCGCATTTTCGGACGATACGATCTCGAGGCTGCGCCGGAAATCGCGGTCATGGGAGAGGTTCGCGCTGCCGGGCGTTACCGCGCCTCCGGACAGGAACATGTGCGCGACGCCATCTATCAAGCAGGCGGCATTACGCCGGATAGTTGGCTGGAATCGGCACAGCTTTTCCGCGCTCTGCCTGATGGAACAACAAAGGTGTTCAGCATTTCGCTTCGCGAAGCGCTGTCAGGCGACCCGCTGAACAATATATTGATGGAACCGCGAGACAGGATACTTGTTCACCGTCAACCCGAGAAAGTGAATCCACCGAGCGTTTACGTACGAGGAGAAGTCGGCCGGCCGGGACGCTATCCGTTGGCTTCGGATATGCGAGTGTCGGACTTAGTCCGTTCCGCGGGCGGATTTTTGCGAAGCGCAAATCCGGAAAGCGCCGATTTGGTGCATTACGCGGTTTTGGAAGGGGCAGCGGCACGCCCGTCGGGGGAGCAAACCGTGAATTTGACGAGCGCGCTGGTCGGCGACGCGACTGCGAACGTTTTGTTGAACGACGGCGACGTACTGACAGTGCCTCAACGGACACGCTGGAAAGATATGGGAGCAACGGTAACGCTGCATGGCGAAGTGTTGAAGCCGGGAAGCTGTGAAGAAACCTCAATTAATAATGGGCTGAGGGTTGAGCATGAGTTTATTGCGATTGCGTGAGTTGCTACTCGGCGAGTGTCTCGATCCTCTTCGATGTTCTCTTACTCTCTCAGCTCACGGCTGTTGTGCGTGGCTTGCTTAGGCGGATCCAAAACTGCAGGTTGTAGGTTAGGCAAGCCCACAGCATTTCCATCTGCACCTTCTTAAGGCCCCGCACATGGAACTGCCGCAGCCCCAGCTTGCTTTTAATCCAAGCATGCACGAACTCGGCGATGGGTCCGCGGCGGCGGTAGACAGCCTGAGCTTGCTCGGTGGCCATCTTCTCCCGGAATGCGTTCATCACCGGACTCTCCCTGCTGCGCACAATCGATCGGCTGTGCTTTTGATTGCCGCCGCAGCAGGCCGCTCGCAATGAGCAGTTTTTACAGTCCTCCGCGGCCGCTTTATATTTGAGATAGCTGATGCCGCTGCGCTCGTCACGGCCTTCGTAGAGCAACGGCTTGCCCGCAGGACAGATGTAGCGGTCCTGTTCAGCCTCATACACAAATTGCGTCGCCGCAAACCGCTGTTGGTTAATTCTGGCTTTGGCGGCGTTGTCCGCCAGGCTCCCCACGAAATCAATATTCTTCTCGGCCAGCTCCTGGATGTTTTCCCGGCTGGTGTAACCTGCGTCCGCCACCATCCGTAGCGGTTTTCGCCCGCACCGCTGTTCGATTTGCTCCGCCGCCGGCGCCAGCTGATGGCAGTCGTTCCCAGCCTGAGTGACATCCACGGCTACGATCAATCCGTGTTTTCCATCCGTCGATATCTGCGCGTTGTAACTCGGCGCAAAACCGCCGCCGGCCTGTTTCATCACACGCGCCTCGGGATCACTGGTGCTCGTGCGTGTCTCGCGTTTTTCTTCCGCCGTCTTCTTCGTCTCGCGCAACTTTTCCAGTTCCACCAAAGCCTGTTCCAACCGTTCTCGCTTTTCTCGTGACGCTCGCTCCCGCGCCGCTTGCTGGCGCCGATTCACCGCCGGCTCCGCCAGCGGGTCTCGCAACGCCTCCACCTGCAGTCGCGCTCGCTCCACATGTTCCCGCAGAGTCTTCTCGCGACGAAACGTCTTACCGCTCGCCTGAGCTTGAATCTTCGTCCCGTCTTGCATCACTTCTTCCAGAGTGATCAGGCCTTCCGCACTCAACACCCCCAGCAAATCGCTGAACAACTGATGCAACTCCTTCCCTTGCTCCACCCGGAAATCCGCCAACGTGTGATAGTTCACCGCTTCGATCCCCGTCAACCATTGAAATGCTGGATCGTATTCACACCGCCGCTCGATCTCTCGGGCCGATCCGATTCCACGGCTGTAGGCGTACACCCACAGGCTGATTAACAGTTGCGGATCAATCGCCGGCCGGCCGCCTTCCTCCGCGCTGCTCTCGATATTTTCGTAGAACCGGCGCAAGTCCAAGCGTCCGACCAACGTCCAGATAGCGCGTGCGGGATGGTCCTCGCTGATTAACTGCTCGACATCCACTGCGCGCCAGCTCATCTGTTGACGGTTCGCGTAGCGAATCAAAGGCTGCTTGCTGGTTGTATTTTCTTGGCTCATGCCGCGAGCTTACGGCAGAGTTTTTATTTTGCAAGGCTGAAATTCACGGGGTTTCTTCACAGCTTCCGGGAGTCTACGGAATTGAGCCCGGCGAACGGCTGAGTTCGCTGCTGCGCCGCGCAGGTGGGCTATTGCCATCTGCCTACCCCTCAGCGGCGGTGTTTGAGCGCATTGAAGTACGCAAGATGCAGGAGAGAAGCAGGCAGGAGTTGATTCAGAGGCTGGAGCAGGAATCGACGGTGGTGAAGACAGCTATAACCACCAGCGGTTCGGAGGAAGCGGCACTGCAGCAGGCCGCGGTGCAACAACGCCAGCGCGTTGTGGATGGGCTGCGGCGTGCCCCAGTTAGCGGGCGGTTGGTCGTGCACATCCGAATAGGTCAGAAGGATTTTCCTGGGTCTCCGGATGACATCGAGTTGCGCGCCGGGGATACGCTCGAAATCCCCAAACAGCCTGGATTCGTTTTGATTGTGGGCCAGGTCTACAACTCGAACGCGATTACGTACACGCCTGGAAAAAACACGGCCTGGTATCTATCTCGTGCCGGCGGCGCCACTGGGCTGGCCACCGAATTTGCAGCCCTCGTCTTGCTGGAATCTCTGGGCCTCAAAAAATTTTCTTAGTTCGCTTATTTGGCCAAGCCGTTTCGAAGGCAGAGAGCTTGAAGACCATTGCTTGCTCAAGCTAGTGGACCGTGCGAAAATAGCAGCGCTGGCTGCTCTGCACGAAAGCTTGTTGTTCGCACACACAGTCCTGCGGCGCTATCGTCTAGGGGTCTAGGACACCGCCCTCTCACGGCGGTAACACGGGTTCGAATCCCGTTAGCGCTACCAACTCCGTCCTTATATTGCATGGGGTGTTTCGAAGTTTCATGAGCTGCCAGCTTCTAATAAGAAGCTGCATGGCAGCTTGCCCGGCCCGTGCACTTCTCCTGTTCACGATCGCATACTTCCAATGGAACGAGTGATGGCTGTGCGAATACTCAGGCCTGCAACCTCCCGCTACGACTCCAAAGCATAGGTAGAAAACGGCTTATTGCCTCGTATTACACGTTAGCCACCCCGTACTATGAGGGTACTAGTACGGAACACTGTCCTTCCCAAAACGTGACAAGCCTCGTTCCATTTCGGACACTAGAACCATGTCAAGACCTCTTTCAGAGCTTCCAGAGTCTGAGTATTTAACTTCTTCGTTAAATACGACACCGGTCCGCCACACTCGGAACACGGCAATCGTCTCCCGCGATGTCGTTGGAGAAACGATAGTGGTACCCATTTGCCGCGGTGTGGGAGATCTCGATTCCGTTTACACCTTCAATCCGGTTGGTCGAAGCTTGTGGAGCCTGCTCGAAAACAGTCATTCCGTTGAGGAATTGGCGAATTGGGTTGCCACGCATTACGAAGTGGATGCGAAACAGGCCTTGTTAGACGTTCAGAGCTATCTGGCTGAACTCCAGGAAATTGGCCTGATTCGTACGGTTTAGTAGTCCCCTCCTTCTCGGCTTGCCTTCACATAGGCACGACGCTTGAAGTGTGGGTTATTCGCGTTTCTACTGGGTACTGAGAGTACTAGTTTAAAACGGGAAAGAGATGTTTGGATATGCAAGCGGCAGGGTATAGCGAGTTAACAAGTTTGGTCCACGACCGGTTCCTCGGGAAACGCGCGCCACTCGAGGTGTCTATCGAGGTCACGCGCCGCTGTCCCCTCGAATGTCTCCATTGCTACAACAACCTGCCGATGAGCGACCACGCTGCCCGCGCTGCGGAGCTCACGCTTGAAGAGCACTGCCGGCTCCTCGATGAGCTCGTCGACGCAGGCTGCTTATGGCTGCTCTATACCGGTGGCGAAATTTTCGCGCGCAAGGATTTTCTTGAGATTTATACGGAAGCTAAGAAGCGCGGCTTCCTGATCACTCTCTTCACCAACGGCACGATGATCAATGAACGCATCGCCGACTACCTCGCCGAATACCGCCCTTTCGCCATGGAGATTACGCTCTACGGCGCGACACGCGAGACGTACGAGGCTCTAACCCAAATTCCCGGCTCCTATGACCGCTGCATGAGAGGCATCCGCCTGCTTCTGGAGCGCGGGCTGCCTCTGAAGCTCAAGACGGTGCCAACCACCATCAACCAGCATGAGACTTTCGAAATGAAGCGCCTGGCTGAGGAAGAATTCGGCGTTGAGTTTAAATTTGATTCCCTTGTCAATCCCAGGATCGATTGCTCGCAGAGCCCCCTCGCCGTGCGCATCTCGCCAGAGAAAGTAGTCGAGCTGGATTTCTCCGAGCCGAAACGCAAAGAAGACTACCGGCGCATGGCCGACGAGGAACTGTCCATGCCGTTGTCGGTGGAGCAAACAGAAAGGCAGAAGTACACCTGCGGCGGCGGAGTGGCGGGCTGCGCCATCGATCCCAACGGAACGATGAGCATCTGCGTCATTTCACATCAGCAAGGCTACAACATCCGGCAGGGCAGTTTCCGAGAAGGCTGGGAAGGCCCTCTGCGCGAAATTCGCAATCAGCCGCGCACGCGCCCCACTATTTGCGACCGATGTCAGATTCAGTCGCTCTGCAGCATGTGCCCGGCAAACGGCGAACTCGAAAGTGGCGATCAGGAGTCCCCCGTCGATTTCCTATGCCAGGTCGCGCACCTTCGCGCGTACGCGCTGGGCTATAGCGTTCCGGAGCATGGGGACTGCAAATGCTGCGAAGCCGGAGAACACCACGGGGACCTTTTGGCTTCTGCTGAGCGCTTGAAGAATTTGAAACCCGATTCAGGAGTTAAGTCGGGAGGCAGGACCGCTTCTCCTGTCTTGAATGTCTTGCAGCCCATATCCGGAAACAACGGCGCAGCATGCGGCTCATGCCGGACGCACCGATGAAGAAAGACGTGTGATCGTGAACGCTGAGAACGACAAGAAGCTGCTGGGGCAAAGCACGGACGGAGCTTACGAGCCTCCCAAGGTTATTCGCGTAAGTCTGCGCCCCGAAGAGGCCGTGCTCGGTCACTGCAAAGTAACCGGCGCTATGGGCCCGGTGTCGAGTTCCTCCTGCCGGTCTTTCGTCTCTTGCAGGACGCTTGGATCGTGAGAGGCCGGAGACTCGAAATGCTGCCATCTCAAAAAGAGTTTTCGCCGGCGAAGGATTTCAACGGGCTCGCGTTCCCGAGCGCCTCCCTGCTTTCGTATCGCATCGGAGGAATCACATTCGGTCTGCACGCCGAAGGCGAACTGCTGCTGACACCCGAGAGGGAACTACATGCTTTCGCTGTCGAGCCGGGTAGTTCTGATGTGAACCTGCAAGTTTCGTGGGCTGACTCTCTCCGAGTGCCAGATTCCCCTCTCTTGTTTCACTCTGGTGGGTTGTGGTCGCTTTTTGCCGAGCCGACCGGATACCGCTTCAGCTTTCTTTCGCCGCTTTTGGGTATGACTCCTTATAAAGAAGCCTGGCTGGATCCGGAATTTCGTTCCGGGCGCGTGTTGTTGTCGCGCCGCTACTTTGATACTGATCGCCCTGTCTATCCGCTCGAGTATCCGCTCGACGAGCTTCTGATGATTCACCGGCTCTCGCGCGGCGAAGGCGTGGAAATGCACGCGGTCGGAATTTCCGACGAAAATGGCCGTGGCCATCTCTTCCTCGGACATTCCGGCGCCGGCAAAAGCACGACCGCTCGCCTGTGGATTGATCGCCCGGGAGCACGAATCCTTAGCGACGATCGCATCATTTTACGAGCCCAAGATAACCAAATCTGGATGTACGGCACGCCCTGGCATGGCGATGCAGGTATCGCCTCGCCAGATTCCGCTCCGCTTTCAGGGATTTATCTTCTGGCGCACGGAGATAGCAATCGACAAATTCCGCTATCCCCGGGTCGCGCGGCAGCCGAACTCTTCACACGCAGTTTTGTGACGCACCATTCCGCGGAGGGCATTCAGTTCACGCTGGATTTCCTGGATCGCGTCGCACGCGAAGTGCCTTGTTCCACTTTTCAGTTCGTCCCCGATGAATCCGCCGTGGAGGCCATCTGCCGTGCGTGAGCGTAAGTCCATCGTAAAGCGGAATTCCGCGCAGTTCGCCGCTATCTGCGATGAGCTTCTTCATCGCGGCGCAAAAATACGCTTTCGCGCGAACGGCCTAAGTATGCGACCCAACATTCTTAATGAAGATGCGGTAACTGTCGTTCCGGCTAAGCAGGAAGAATTGCGTCGCGGCGATGTGGCCTTAACTTGTGGCAAAGACGGTTTCCGCGTGCACCGTGTCGCCGTCGCCGATAAAGCGACTGGCGGTATCGTGACGCGCGCAGACGCCGGCCAGGAAGATGACGCACTCACAAATCGCGTCCTCGGAAGAGTCACCGCCGTGGAGCGCAATGGCCAAACCTACTCATTCGCTTCGGCAACCCAGCGCTACGTCCACGCCTGCCGAAGCTTCGCGTATCGACTCACCCAGGCTGGGGTAGTTCGCGCCGCCCGGTTCGCCTCGGCCTCTTTCCTTTTCGGCTTGGCGATCCTGTTTGGAATGCTGTTCAACGCCGCACCGGCCGCCGCGCAGGCTGACCTGACAATGTCGCAAGCTCCATCGGTTTCCGTTGTCGACACGGGCGTCAATTTTACGTACACGGAAATCGCGACGAACAATGGCCCTAATGCCGTGCCGACAGGTACGCTTGTCATTTATCAGCAGACGCCAGCCAGCACGACTTTTCAGAGCATCTCGGTAGACGCAAACTGGACCTGCACCACGCCGACAGCGGGCAACGCAGGCCCTATCATTTGTACCTACAACTTGGCGCTGGCAAACGGCGCCACCACTGCCGCCGATCCTATTGTCATCACAGAAAGCGTAACTAGTGGAACGGCCGCGGATACAACGATACTGAACTCCGCCACGGTGACTTCTCAGACCGTCGATCCCGTTCCCAACAACAACACGAGTGTCAGCACTGTGCTCGTCGAGCCTGCGGCGGATGCGGATTTGGCATTATTCATGACTGCATCGCCTACGCCCGTATTTCTCTCTTCGAGCTTGGCTTACACAATCCAAGTCCAAAACCTCGGACAGTCTGCCGCCGCAACCGTGAAGGTCACGGACACGATTCCGACAGGCACCACCCTGGTGTCTGCTACCGGTACAACCGGATGGGCGTGCACAGGCGCAACCGCGATCACTTGCTCTCTCACCGGCACGATGGTGCAAGGAGCGATCGGAACGATCACTATCACAGTCACAACACCTTCGACCTCTGGTCCCATTTCCAACACCGCAACGGTCAGTACTACGACGACTGATCCCGTTTCCTCCAACAACAGCGCTACCGTGGTTACCGTCGTTCAGCCTCTAGTCTGCGCCACGCCAGGCAATGACGGAGCAGGCGGCACCCTGACGGGAATCGTCAATACTTACTATCCTCCCAAGGCAAATGGCACTGTCGCGGCTGGTGCGACCACCCTCACGCTAGGCACTTCCTCGGGGGCAGCCAAGCAGATTGCCAGTGGCGATCTCCTGCTAATCATCCAGATGCAAGATGCCCTCATCAATTTCACGAACACTGGTGCCTACGGAGACGCGAGCCCTGGCGATCCAGCCACGGGTTCCTCGAATTTGCAAAACACTGGGCTTTTTGAATACGTCACCGCTAAGAGTACGGTTGCTGCAAACGGTACGTTGACCATTCAGGGCACAGGCTCTGGGGGCGGCCTTTTGAATTCTTACGTGGCCGCTGCATACACCGCCGGGACAAACGGCCAGCAAACGTATCAGGTCATACGCGTTCCTCAGTACACGTCGGCCACACTGAGTTCAAGTCTCGTTCCTCTCGCCTGGAACGGTTCTGTGGGAGGCGTCCTGGCTATCGACGTCGCCTCCCAACTCACTCTTGGAGGAACAGTGGCAGCGGACAGCCTTGGATTCCGCGGTGGCGGCGGATTAATCCTCGCCGGCGGCGCAGGCGCGAACACCGATTACAGAACACTATCCACTAACGCAGCCAATGCCTCCAAAGGAGAAGGCATAGCGGGCACCCCCTACTACCTTACCCCGGCGACGATAACCACCACTACGACTGCAGCCGTAAGCACTGCCGCCGTGGAGGGCCTGCCCAACGGAAGCTTCGCGCGTGGCGCGCCAGGCAATGCTGGCGGTGGTGGTACCGACGGAGACCCCGGCGGTAACGATTACAATTCCGGGGGCGGCGCAGGCGGCAATGGCGGCGCGGGCGGGCTCGGAGGTTACGGGTGGAACAGCTATTCGGGCCTCAATACCACCGACGGAGGCTTCGGAGGCTCTGCGTTCCCTGCAACAACGAGCGCCATCGTGATGGGCGGCGGCGGCGGCGCAGGCACAACTAACAACGGTTCTTATTACATCTCCGGTGCCAATAATGGTGCAAATTGTGGCACCACCTGCACCGGCATCTACAGCAGCGGAGGAAATGGCGGCGGCATTGTGATCGTCCACACAGGCACGGTGGCTGCCACGGGAACGATTACCGCCAATGGACAGTCAACGCTTAGCACCCTCAACGACAGCACTGGCGGAGGCGGAGCAGGCGGCACCATCATCTTTTTCGCCAATAACGGCGCGCTCAGCGGACTCACGGTGAGCGCGAATGGCGGCAACGCAGGCAACGCCTGGCCCAATCAGGCTCCTGGAGGGTTTTCCGGCGAGCGCCACGGCCCGGGCGGCGGGGGAGGCGGTGGCGTGATTCTCCTTTCCGGTACGCCCACGAGCGCGAGCGTCACTGGCGGCGTCAACGGCAACACCGACACGGTTCAGGATTCTTATGGTGCGACGCCAGGCCAAGCGGGTATTACCGCAGCCAATCTCCTCATCACCGAGACGCCAGGGACACAGTCGGGCGCTTATTGTGCTTCTGCCGACCTGGCCGTTACGAATACAGGTACGCCTAACCTCGTCCTTGCAGGCAGCAACATTACTTACACGCAAATAGTGACCAACAACGGTCCACTGGATGCCGTGAACGCTGTTTTCACTGAGCTGGTGCCCACCAACACGACGTTCCAATCCCTCACTTACCCCGCGGGATGGCTATGCAGCACTCCTGCCGTGAACGGAACTGGAGCTATTACTTGCACTAATCCGGATGTGGCGAAATCGGCGGCGGGAACTTTCACGCTAGCCGTGCAAGTGCTTGCGTCAACCGGATGGGGTACGCAGATCGTGGATGTCGCTAATGTGACGTCCGGCACATCTGACCCGATTCTCACAAACAACTCGGCGACCGCTACGAATTCGGTAACCCTGTCCACCCTGGCGGACGACTCGATCACAAACACTCCGTCTTCGACTTCGGTCCCCGCCGGAAGCAACATCACTTACACGCAAGTGGTGACCAATAATGGACCGGCGGCTTCCCCGAATACCTCGGTGACCGAGAGCCTCCCCGCAAACACGGCCTTTGTCTCGGCAACCGGGCCGACTGGATGGGCTTGCACCCTCACAACTACCACGACCCCCAACACCATCAATTGTGCTGAGACGACAGCGCCTGCGCTGCCATCGGGAAATACTGCGACGATTACCGTGGTGGTGAAGGTGGCGGGCACCACGACGAACGGGACAGTTATCACCGACACTGCCAGCGTTGTTTCAGGCGTCGAAGATCCGAATACCGGGAACAACAATGCGACCGCGAACGTTACCGTAGCGGCAGCGACTCAATACGACCTAAGTATCACCAGTTCCCCGTCTCCCAATCCTGTCACCGACGGCAACAACATCACCTACACGCAAACCGTGACGAACAACGGCCCCGCCGCTCCCACGTCCACAAACGCCGTTTTTACGGATACCATTCCAACCAACACGACATTCGTCTCCTTCACTGTGCCCACTGGATGGACTTGCGGAGCAACCATCCCCGCGGTCGGCGGAACAGGAACGATCATGTGCCACAACACCGCGACGTTTGCGGTGAACGCGACGGCCAATTTTCCGCTCGTCGTCAAAGTGAATCAGGGAGTTGCGGCTGGTCCGAGTGGTTCCCCTATTACGAACACTGCGAATATCAATTATCCCTCTTGCACGACGGCGACGACCGATCCGAATTGCACCAATAACACGGTCACTACGAACGTCTACGTGGCGTTAGCCGGCCAGGCCGACGTGGCCATAAAGAAAACGGCTTCTCCGGAGCCTGTAAATCAGGGCACAAGCATGACCTACACACTGCAGGTCACAAACAATGGCCCCGCAGTGGCGCAGGGAGTGACCGTCAGCGACAACCCGCTTCCTCCCGAAGTTTCGTATGTCTCCGTGTCCACGACGCAAGGCTCATGCACCTATACCGTGGCCACAACATCGATCGGCTGCAATCTCGGCTCGATTAGCGTGGGCGGTCTGGCCATCGTTACGATCAACGTCACCGCCAACACGTTCAGCTCTTCGACGCAATCGACCAACAAGGCGACCGTCTCCGCAACCACCAGCGATCCAAACTCGACAAACAATTCTTCTTCGTCCATCTCGACCATCCTGAGCCCGACGGCTGTCCAGCTGACTTCCTTCCTTGCGATGCCGCGCCAAGGCGGCGGCGTTCTTCTTGAATGGAAAACCCGTGAGGAAATTCGCAATCTTGGCTTCAACGTTTACCGCTTGGACGGCTCCGGCCGCTTGCGGCTGAATCCTTCGATCATCGCCGGCTCGGCATTGCTAATTCGTGGCGGAAGGCCGCAACACGCCGCAAAAACGTATCAGTGGTTTGACCCCAGCGGCACGCCGCAATCGACCTACGAGCTGGAAGATGTTGACCTGAATGGCACGCGCATGCCGCACGGCCCTGTTTCGGTGGACGTGTCGGCAACTCCACGATCCGGCGCCGTCTCGCAGCCGCTCCTTTTGACGCAATTGAATCGAGCAACCACCCAGCCCGCTTTTATCCCGCGGCGTGGGTTACGCATGCCGTTGCCCGTGATTCCAGGTCCCACGCCAGGCCAAGTGCCCATATCCCTCGATGGGGACGCAGCCGTAAAAATCTCTGTCCAAAGCGAAGGTTGGTATCAAGTTTCGAAAGCCCAGCTCGTTGCCGCCGGCCTTGATCCTAGCTCTGACGCCCGCACTCTCCAGCTCTATGCGGAAGGTATTGAGCAGCCGATGTTGATTTTGGGTAGCCAAACCGGTCCGCTAGGCCCCAATGACAGCATCGAATTCTACGGAACGGGCATCGACACGCCATTTTCCGGTACGCGCGTCTACTGGCTCATTCGAGGATCGCGCCCGGGCCTGCGCATCAGTTCCATTGCTGCTGCGAACGCCGGGCTTTCCGAGCAGCAAAGCTTTCCCTTCACCGTTGTGCTGCAGCAGCGCACGACGTATTTTGCGACGCTGCTCAACGGCGAAAATAACGACAACTTCTTTGGCGCGGCCGTCACTTCCGAGCCGGTCGACCAGCAACTCTCCGTCGCTCACGCCGATCCCAATTCCAGCCTGCCGATTACGGTCGACGTGACGCTGCAAGGCGCCACAGATCAACAAGGACATAGCGTGTCGGTGTTTTTCAATGGCGCATCCATCGGCGAAATGGATTTCGCGAATCTCGCCAATGTCACCAACACCTTCTCCATCGACCGCAGTTTGCTGCAGGATGGAGTCAATACCGTGACGCTGACGGCCCTGCAGGGAGACAACGACGTGAGTGCCGTGCAATCCATCGCGCTTCACTATCCGCACACTTACGAAGCCGATGCGAATTGGCTCAAAGCCACGGCCCCTGCGGGCAGCACGCTCCACATCACCGGCTTCACCAACCAGCAGATCCAGGTATTTGACATCACCAATCCTCTCGCCATTTCCGAGCTCTCCGGCACGGTTAGTCAGGAAAGCGCGAGCTACGGTGTCACGCTCGGCTTGCCGCCCACAGCTGGCCTCGAGCGCACCCTTCTCGTCTTCACAGCCGATCAGATTTCGCCGCCGTCGGGGCTGTCTTTCCACAAGCCCGCTGCCCTCGCCGCTCGTAGCTTTGGCAGTCAGATGGTGATCATCACGCATCCTGATTTCCAGTCCGCGCTCGGCCCGCTTGTTAGCTTGCACGAATCCAACGGCCTGAGCGTTCAGGTTGTGACCATCGACGAAGTCTTCGACGCGTTTAACTTTGGCGAGCGCAGTCCCTTCGCCATCCGAAGTTTCCTCCAAAACGCCCAGTCGCAGTGGACTCTCAAGCCACAATATTTATTGCTCGTCGGCGACGCTTCCTTGGACCCACGCAATTATCTCGGCTTGGGCGATTTCGACTTCGTGCCTACGCGCATCATCGAAACTGCTGCCTTCAAGACCGCTTCCGACGATTGGTTCAGCGACTTCAAGCAGAATGGATTTGAGACTATCGCTACGGGCCGCATTCCAGCGCGCACCGCGTCCGACGCGGCATTGGTTGTCTCCAAGATTGTGAATTACGAGAAGGGACTTGCGGGCGGCGGCTCTGGCAACCAGCAAGCTCTACTGGTTGCCGATCAAAACATCGGCGCGGATTTCACGACCGCAACGAAGTTTGCCGCGTCGGACCTTCCGTCCTCGCTCCAGCCCGCGGAGATTTTTGCGGATGGCATGGATCCTACGGTCGTCACTCAGCAGATATTCGCAGCGCTTAACAGCGGCCCGCTCCTCGTCAACTACTCGGGTCACGGCTCTGTCGAACAATGGTCGTTCGCCGATTTTCTCGATGATACTTCCGGCGCCACACTCACTAATGGCGATCAATTGTCCGTCTATTTGCTCATGGATTGTCTGAACGGCTTCTTCCAGGACGTTTACTCCACGAGCTTGGCGGAAACCTTGCTCCTCGCGCCCAACGGCGGCGCCGTTGCCGTCTGGGCTTCTTCTGGATTCACGAATCAGCCGCCTCAGGCTGCCATGAACCAGGCGCTGCTTCAGATTCTTAAGACGAATCCGTCGTCTTCGATTGCCTCTGCAATCGTTCAAGCGAAGACTGGTGTGACCGACAACGATGTCCGCCGCACATGGATCTTCTTTGGGGACCCGGCAATGCTGCTGCAACTTACAGGGTCGAGTTCCACGGGCCACCACCCGCGCGTGAACCCGCCGGTTGTGTTGCACCCTTAATCGTATTTCCGTTTGCAGCCGGTCGAGCCGCTCAGGCAAAAACTATCTAAATAAAATGGGTGTAAAAATTCAGGCTGGTCACTGGCCCGCAATCGGCAATCCCGTAAACCGAATCCCCGCGCTATGCACCTTATAGCGAATGTTTATCCCCACCAGCAGCGCGGTGAGCGATTCCACGATCCGCGCATTCTCAAGCTTTCCGCCATTTAGCGCGCGCGCTCCGGGAATCTTTGCGGCCAGCTCTGATGCGATCTTTTTAGCATTCTCATCATCGCTGCATACCAGAATGTCGCAGTCGACAGGCTCATCCTTCGAAAGCAGTTCCGCGCCAAGATTTTGAAACGCCGCTGCGAGGCTGACCCCCGAGGGCAGCAGCTCCTTAGTCTGTTCCGCCGCCGATCCCTGCCACACGCCGAGCATGCGTGTAGCAGCGCCCCCTACCGTAGCCGCCAGCGGCACCGTCGTATCGATCACCACCGTCCCGGGCTTCCACACGCTTTTCAACTGTTTCAAAAGCGCCACACAACCGGAAAACGGAACCGTTAGCACCACCACTTCGCATTGCGACGCGACAGTCGAGTTGTCGGCTCCTTCAATTTTTGCCGAGCTGCCGATACGCGCGCGCAGCTGTGCGGCCGCCTCCTCTGCGCGCTTCGCATCTCGTGAACCGATCACGATTTCTTCGCCGGCCCGCGCCCACCGATATGCCAACCCGCATCCCTCCGGCCCGGTCCCACCTAAGATCCCAATTTTTCTACTCATAGCCACGTTTCCTTGCCGCACTCATTTTCAGGACGCTCCTCACGGAAGCGATTGCAGTCTTGTCCCTCTCTGCGCCTGCTCTCAACCATCAGCTCTGATACGATAGTTTCAGCGATTTCTTTTCGTATGCCCCGGAGCACGGACGAGAGCAAACGATATCACGCAAAGCAACGGTCCTACGATGGAAACTACAGGTCGATCAGAACTCTCGCAAGCGCTATTCGGGCAGCCCTCAGACGCCCGCCAGGAAATCCGCGCCCTCCTTTTGCCCATCAAAGATCTGCGAAACGCTAAGCAGCGCTTGACGGCAGTCCTGACGCCTGAAGAGCGCTTCGGTCTCGCGCAGGCCATGCTGCAGGACACGATTCTTGCTGTGTCCAGAGTGCAGCTTACGGGAAAAATATTTGTCGTCACGAACTACGAGCCCGCAATGGAAGCCGCCGCAAAATATGGTTGGGAAATCTTGCGCGAGGAGCACCAAGTCTCGGAAAGCGCCTCGGTGGATTTTGCCTCACGCCTTTGCGCCGAGCGCGGAGTCACGGCGCTCCTGCGCTTACCGCTGGATCTACCCCTCATCCAACCATGCGACATTGACGAACTACTCGCCATCGAGTGCTCCGCTCCGGCAACAGTTATCGTGCCCTCGCGGGATGGCACTGGCACCAACGCGATTCTTCGTACTCCGGCCGCACTTTTCCCATCCCATTTTGGGCCGAACAGTTTCGCCAAACATTGCAGCGAAGCGGAACAGGTAGGCGCAAAACTCATCGTGCGGCGAAACGAGCGGTTGGAGATGGACGTCGACGACGAATCCGACTTGCGTGCGCTTCTGCATCACGATCTAACGCATACTTCGACAGGAAAGTGGCTGGAAGAAAGTGGCATCGCCGCGCGCTTCAAGAATCGCGCGGCAGCGGTGTAAATAATAGGCCAATAATCTAAGCGGTCTTCTCGAAATTCAGCGAATCCGTCGAGACCTTATTGCTCCGTTGCCGCATTCCCATCGCGCCCCACACCCAGCGCGTCGGCCACGCGATTGATGTAATTGAACCACGACGCAATCAACGTAATCTGCAAAATTCCGCGGTCATCGAAACCCACTGCCCGCAGCTTCGCGTGATCCTCCGGCCAAACTTTTGTCGCATCCTTCGTCAATTTCACGACGTAATCCAGCATCGTGCGGTCCTGTTCGCTGATCGGCGCGGTCCGGTAATCCGTCTTTAGAGCTTCCACCATCTCTTGAGCCAACGTCACCCTACGCAGAAACTCTGCGTGAGACTCGATTCAATAGTGGCACCTGTTTGTGACTGAAACCATCGTCGCGATCATTTCATGCTGATGCCGTTTCAACGGCAATTCCGGAGACATCAAAGCCCCGAATGTGCTGAATGCGTGAAAAAGTACGTCGGGAAACAGCGAGTGCGAGCCCACAATGCTTTGCTCAACTCCCGCAAAAACCGTGGGCACCGGCATCGCATATTCCGCTGGATAAAACTTCCGCTCCTCTTCAATCGCCTTCTTGACGCTGTCGTCCTCTTCCATCCGAACCGTCTTGATCCAAGTCATTTAGGCAGCTCCGCAAAAAATGTAGCGACAAATCAGTCTGAGGGCAGAGTTCATTCTCGCAAACTCACCACCGTAAATAAAGGCGGCCGGATGCTGTGCTGGCATCCGGCCGCGGGTGCTTTGGGGTGCCTCCACGCCGCTCAATCTCGATAAGGTGGGAAGCAGTTGCTTGTTGTGTCCTTTATAGCGAGCGCCCAATAAACTAGCAATAATGCAAAACGATTAGAATGCGATTTATTTTACAACCCCTTTAGTTTCAATGAGTTCGTGGGTTTTCCCAGTGGCCAGGTTCTTATACTCCTCATTCCGGCCGCTTGGCCATTCAATCGTCACCCGCTCAATTTTCTCGCTCTTCCCAACTCCAAACGTCACCGGCAGCTCGGACTGCGACAAATAGCTCGACCCTCCGTGCACCATTCTCCATTGGCTCACACCGCCGTTTCCTTCAGGGAAGATGCGCACAATGGCTCCAATCGCGTCGCGGTTCGATTTGGTTCCCGTAAGCTGAAAACGGATACTGCGATTTCCGCCAGTCTGATCGTTCCGGTATAAATATGCCGGTCCGTTATTTGTCGTCAACAACAAATCCAAATCGCCGTCGCGATCGAAATCGCCATAGGCAAGCCCTCGGCCCACGATCGGAGTGTCAAAACCGCCGCCGACTTCCCGAGCAACATCGCGGAATTTTCCAGCGCCCTGATTCAAAAAAAGCTGCGGCGCTTGCGCATAGCCCACATTCCCGCGAATATTCCGCACCGTCTCGTCGATGTGCCCATTAGCCACCGCCAGATCCAGCCAGCCGTCTAGGTTTGCATCGAAAAAAGCGCATCCGAATCCCAGCGTGCTCCGGGAAGCCGCGCCTAGGCCGGAGGCTAAGGCAATATCATCATAAGTTCGCACGCCAGCGGACCCAGCGGCCGTGGAATGGTATAACCCGATCATTTCGTTATCAAAGTTCGTGATGGCCACGCCGGCTTTGCCGGAATTTTCAAAATCTCCGGTGTCGACTCCCATGCCAGCCCGGGCCTTTCCTTCCGTGCTGAAAGCCAGCCCCGCTTCCACCCCCACATCTTTGAATTTTCCATTTCGCAAATTTTTGTAAAGCTTGTTGGGCTGCGTATCGTTGGCCACCAATAAATCCGGCCAGCCGTCTTGATCATAATCAAACATGGCCACGCCCAGAGATTTCGAGCTGCTGTCGAAGATTCCGCTCGAAGCGGTCACGTCCTCAAACGTTCCGTCCCCCCGATTGTGAAAGAGCCAACAGGTGTCCCCGCGATACGCCTCCGGCGTGCAGTAGGATTTGTGCGAACCGTCCAAACTGCAAAAAACATCCTGCTCCGGCGACCAGCGGACGTAATTGCAAACAAAAAGATCCAATAGTCCGTCGCGATCATAGTCGAACCAAAGCGCCGACGTGCTGAGCCCTTGCCGCCCCAGCAGGCCGCTCGCTTTGGTAACGTCGATAAAGGTCCCTTTGCCCGTGTTGCGAAAAAGGCGGCTCTGCCCCACACAGCTAATAAAGATATCGGGGAAGCCGTCGTTGTTGTAATCGCCGGCGGCTACTCCCATTCCATACAGCTCAATATCGAGTCCCGCTGCTTTGGTCACATCGTTAAACGTTCCGTTGCGATTGTTCCGGTAAAGCTTCAGCGTCGACCGTTGCCGCGTGTGGCCTGGCCAGTCCATCCCGTTGACCAACAAAATGTCTTGCCATCCATCGCGGTCGTAGTCGAGGAAGGCACAACCCGATCCGAGCGTCTCTGGCAACAGCTTTCCGCCGTACGCGCCGCTGTTGTGCTGAAACTGAATCCCGGCCGGCACGGTTACATTTGTAAGATGAAAACCAGGATCACCGCGCGTCTGCGCAAATATCTGCGCCGGTGAAATCGCCGCCCCGAGCCCCGCCGCGCAGCCGCTCCATAAGAAATCGCGCCGATTCAAGGCAGATTCACCAGACCATTTCGGATCGCGTAAACGACTAGCTCCGCCGTCTTGTGAATACCAAGCGTATCCATGATGTTCGCGCGATGCACCGATACCGTATTTGCGCTCAGGTTCAACTCTTCTGCAATTTCCTTGTTCGATTTTCCTGCGACGATGCGCTGCAGCACTTCGAGCTCACGCGGCGTCAAGCCGCCCTCGCGCTCGCCCTTCAGCGCAGCCGGACGCGCCACTTGAGGATCGAGAACCTTCTCGCCTTTTGCTACTCGCTTGATGGCGTTTGCAAGATCGAGGTCCATCGCGTTCTTCAAAATGTATCCACGCGCTCCTGCGTCCAGCGCCTGCCGCACCAGCGTGTCTTCCGAATGCATGCTTAGCATCAATATCGCTGTTTCCGGCCGCGCCGCGAGTATTTTCCGTGTCGCTTCCAAACCGTTCATCCCAGGCAAAGCGCAATCCATCACAATCACCGCCGGCCGTTCTTTCGCCGCCAAGCGCACAGCCTCCTCCCCTGTGCTCGCTTCGCCTGCCACTTCGATCTCCAGATCATCTTCCAGAATCCGCCGGAATCCGTGGCGTACAAGCGCGTGATCGTCCACCAGCAAAACTCTCAGCTTAGCTCCCATGGGTCTCGACTTTCTGGCGCTCGATTCGCAAACGAACCAGCGTGCCACCAGTCCCAGGCCGCAGAAGTTCCAGCGTGCCTCCGATTATCTCCGCTCGTTCGCGCATCGCCACCAATCCAATCCCCCGGCCGTTTTTCTCCGCCGCGATTCCTTTTCCGTGGTCTTCCACTTCCAGTTCCAACTCATGGGACAAGAACTTCAGCCTCACCCAGGCTTCCTTCGCCCCTGAATGCCTGCTCACATTATTCAGCGCTTCTTGCAACACGCGATAAACGTGCACGCTCGCGCCTCCATCGAGCGGAAAAGCGGTCCCCGATTTTTCATAGTGCAGCGCAAGCTCCGTCTGCCGTTCCACCGTCGGAATATACCAGTCCAACGTGCTGACCAGCCCAGCTTCCTCCAGCAGCACCGGATGCAGCGCCTGCGAAAGGCTTCGTATATTATCCAGCGTTGACTGCGCGATCTCGCGCACCTCTTGCACTTCTTCCCGCACTTTCGAGCCGGGCGGCAACTGATTTCCGGCGCGGCCCAGCAGCGCTCCAATCGCCGTCAAAACCTGCCCGAACTCGTCATGCAGTTCACGCGAAATGTGCCGCAGCGTGGATTCCTGCGTTGAAATTAGTTTTTGCGCCAGCTCACTGCGCTGTTCGGAAAGCGCCGCCAGCCTCGCAAAAATAATCCGGTTCGTGCGAATCAAGTACAGGCTGGTCAGCACGATCGTGATCAGCGTCGCGCCCAAAAACAAATAAAGCTGCCGCTGCACTCCGTCGTAAATCTGCGCAATGCGCCCCGCCGCGCGTTCCTCACCTTCGTTGTTTTGCACCAACAATCGGGAAACAGCTGTGCTCAGCGATTCCTGCCGAGCCTGTAGTGTTTGGCGAATTTGCTCACGTGCTTCTTGTTCTTTTCCAGTTGCCGCCAGAGCAAACATGCGATGCACTGCGTCCCAGAATTGTGCGACAGACTGTGTAAGATAATTTCTCTGCTCCTCCGTGCGATTCGTACCGGCAAGTTGCTCTTCGAGATGCAGCGCCGCATCCAGGTCTTCGCGCATCCGCTCGAACTGTGCTGACCATGCCGTCAATGGGTATGGTTCGCTCGCGTCCAGCATGTCCCGCATGGCCAGCCCCACCGAATTCAAATCATTTTGCACGCGCAAAAGCTGCAGAGAATCTCTTCGGTTCCGGTCCACCATTTCGCTCTGCAATTTTCGCAATCCGGAAAGCTGCACAGTGATGTAAAACGAATACGCCACGACCGCGGCGAGCGTAATGATCAGACCGAGGAGAAGCCCGGTTGTCGGCGAGCGCTGCGCAGGCGTTTGCACAAAGAGAGGATACCTCAGGCAGCCGCTTGACGCCGCACGAGGAGCAGCAGAAACACCATCGCCACAGCGGAGAAAAGCGGCACAAGCAAACCGACGCGCAAACCACCCGCATGTGCGGAAACGAGGCCCACGAACCATGGAGCGACAGCGGACCCAATCGATGACATGGAAAACATAAGCCCGCCGAGACGCACAGCTCTTGCTCCGTACCAGCGCGAAAGCCATGTAACGTAAATTGGAAAAACGGCCGCGCAGCCTAGGCCCGCGATAGCTGCGCTGGCGAAAGCAATTTGTTGAGTAGCGGCGAGCACGAAAACCGTGTTCGCGATGATAACCATCGTCAACGCGGCAATCACCAGGCGAAATTCACGTACGCGCGCAAGAACAAAGGGCGCGAACGCCCGGCCGGACAGAAGTCCGCCATAGAAAAACATCGGTGCCAGTGTGGAAATGCCTTCCCCGCCTCCGGGGAGCCGCTTGGCATACGCAGCGGCCCAGCTTCCGAGGCTGACTTCCACTCCCACATACAAGAAAAACAAGGCCGCAAGCGTGAGCGTCGTCACCAGGCCTGGACTAATCACCGGCGCGGCTGCCGTTGAATCGGCCGCCGCGTGCCTTGCTTCGGGGAATCTCGCAAAGAGAAATGAAAATGCCAATAAGCCGCCGACTCCCGCGAAGAAGAAAAGAAATGTGGGGAGAAGTCCGTTTTTCAGTGCGAGTAAAACCAACGGCGAGCAGGAAACGGCTCCCGCTCCCCACGCGAAATTAACCAGGCTCACAAGCGAAGCGCTACGCGGGCCGCCAATTTCCGCAACCGCGAGATTCGTGGGCGGCACCACCAGTCCATAGCCAATTCCCAGAGCCCCCAGAGCGAGCTGGACGATGGTCATCGAAGAAGTGTTGACCGAGGCAAGGCCCGCGCCGATCATCAGATAACCGAGAACGAGAGAAGTTCGCGCGCCCAGGTAATGTGTAATCAGGCTTGACAACCAGACTCCCGCAAGCGAGCCGGAAAACTCAACGGCCAACAAAAGACCAGCCTGCGAATCGTTGAGAGACCAGCGCGCTATAAACTGCGGCATCAGCGGACCTGTGAGCGTGATCTCGAGGCCGGTCAGGACGAATCCGGCAAAAAGCAGCACCAGCAGATAGCGCTGGCGGGCGGCGGCATTAATGGCGATGGCTTGCGTGGTCACTGGTTATCAACCATTTTGCAGGACTGCAGCGCCGCGAGCAACCCGGTGTTGATCTGTGGCCTTTTTGTGTCGGCGCAAAATGTGATTTGTTCAATTCAAAGCCTGATATTTCCAATCCACTAATCTTTTTCTTTGGCTTTCAAAGACTAGTCGCTCGCTTAAGCGATGCGATAGTATGAAGCGCCTTTTGCGTGCTTCCTTAATCGCTACACTGGCGCTTTTGTGATCCATTCTTGGATGCTTTCATGATTGAGGTAGGACTCATCGGATTTGGACTTGCGGGTCGCGCCTTTCATGCGCAGGTGATTCGCGCGGTGCCCGGATTGCGGCTCGCTGCGATTTTGCAACGCAGCAGCAATGAAGCTGCTGAGCAATATCCTGATGTTCGCATTGTCCGCACCCTCGACGAGCTTCTCGCCATCAAAGAAATTCGCCTCGTCGTCATAGCGACGCCCAACGATTCCCATTTTCCGATCGCCCACCAGTGTCTAGCTGCGGGGCGCGACGTGCTCGTCGATAAGCCATTCACGACAACTCTCGAGGAAGCGATCGCGCTCGTAGAGTTTGCAAAAAAACAGGGCCGATTGCTCACCGTGTATCAGAATCGTCGCTACGACGGCGATTTTCAGGCCATAGTGCAACTCGTGGCGAGCGGGGTGCTCGGGCGCATCGTTCGCTTCGAGTCGAACTACGACCGGTTTCGCCCACAACTCAAACCGAATGCATGGCGGGAACGCTCAGGGCCAGGCACTGGCATTTTTTTTGACATTGCGCCGCACCTTATTGACCATGCACTCTTGCTTTTCGGCATGCCAGAAGCGCTGACCGCAGATATTCGCATAGAACGCGAAGGCGCCGTCGTGGATGATGCATTTGACCTCGCTTTTCACTATTCGCACGGCTTGCGCGCGAATCTGCGTTCCTCCATCTTGGCCGCCGCAACGCGCCCGCGTTTTATTCTTCATGGAACGCACGGTGCGTTCGTCAAGCAAACTGTCGATCCGCAAGAAAGCAACCTGCGGCGCGGCCACATCCCCACGGAAACCGCATGGGGCGCAGAGCCGGAAGAAAATTGGGGTCTGCTGACCCTTTCCGAAAATGGCGTGCTCATCCAGCGCCGCGTCCCCTCCGTGAATTGCGACTATCGCGACTTTTACGCCAATTTGCGCGATACCATCCTCGGCAAGGCGAAGTTGGCCGTGAGCACAGATTGGGCGCTCGACGTAATGCGCCTGCTGGAACTGGCGCGCCAAAGCAGCAATGAGCGCCGAACCGTTGCCGTTCCTGCGGCAAATTGAGCACTCTTCGTGAGCACTCCCCGCAGGATGCTTGCTGCGACAACAAGACTTGCCCGGGTATCCATTTTCCAAAGGTAACCGGCAGCTCTCGCGTATAATCGAATTTCGTGCGAGAGGGAGGAAGCAGCGGTGGCATCCGTCATTGAACTGGCACCCTCGATTCTGTCTGCAAACTTCGCCCAATTAGGCGCCGATGCGAAAGCTGCGCTCGCGGGTGGAGGCACGGTTCTACATCTCGATGTGATGGACGGGCATTTCGTGCCGAACATTACCATTGGGCCGCCCGTGGTTGCTTCGCTCCGCAAAACGATTCCGGACGCAACTTTTGATTGCCACTTGATGATCGAAAATCCGGATGAGTTTATTCTCGCATTTGTGGAAGCTGGCGCGAACTGGATTTCTGTTCATCAGGAAGCCTGCGTTCACCTGGATCGCACGCTCCATCTAATTGAGTCGCACGGATGCAAACCCGGCGTGGTCATTAATCCGGCGACTCCGGTACACATGCTCGACGAAGTGCTGGATTTTGTGCACCACGTTTTGGTCATGTCCGTAAATCCGGGATTTGGCGCGCAGCATTTCATTACTAATTCGCTCAAGAAGGTCGAATCGCTCACGCGCATCCGCGAGTCACGCGGGCTGGAGTTTCGCATCGAGATCGATGGTGGCGTGGCGCTCGATACAGTAGGCAATATCGTTCGCGCCGGGGCGGAAATTCTCGTGGCCGGCAATGCCGTGTTTGCCAAAGGCGACATTCGAGAGAATGCCCGCGAATTGTTGGAGGCCGCGCGGGCGGCTGCGACTGCCAAAGGGCGGAAGCGGCGGCTCGTTCGCGTGTGATGGATTGTGGGTGTCGCGGCGGTCCGCCTCAGAAGGCGGACCCTACAACGGCGCCGGCGTTGCGTATTTGAGTTGTTACTGTTCCTCGTAATTCCACGTCAGGCCGCCATCGACCACGAACGTAGTTCCCGTCACATAGCTGGACTCGTCTGAAGCCAGGAAAGCGGCGATGGACGCGACGTCTTCCGGTTTTCCTAACCGGCGCAGCGGAATATTTTCCAATAGACTTTTCAGCTTTACTGGATCGTTTAGCAAGTTCTTGTTGATGGGCGTTTCAATCGCGCCGGGAGCAATGTTATTGATGGTGATGTTGAGCGGAGCCAGCTCAATCGAGAGGTTGCGCGTGATCATTTTCAGGCCGCCCTTGCTTGCGCAGTAGGAAGTAAAGTGAGGGAAGGGAAGCTCTTCGTGGACGGAGCTGATATTGATGATTTTTCCGGGGCGCTTGGCTTGCATTAGGTAGCGAACCGCCGCTTGGGTCATGAAAAACAACCCCTTGAGATTTACGTTCAGGACGAAGTCATAATCGGCTTCGGTGACGTCCCAAAAATCGGCGCGCTTTTCGACGCCGGCGTTGTTTACGAGGATATCTAATTCTCCGAGCTGCGAGACGGTTTCGGAGATGAAGCGCTGGCCGTCAGCGAGCTTCGAGACATCCGCCTGAATGGCGACGGCCCGGCCGCCGCCGGCACGCAGGCTTTCTGCAACGCGCTCCGATCCGGGCGCGTCCGAACGGTAACAGATCGCCACGGCTGCACCTTCGTGGACGAACCGCTCTGCGATTCCCAGGCCGATGCCTTGGTTTCCGCCGGTTACGGCTGCTACTTTGCCTTCCAAGCGTTTTGACAAGAGTCACTCCTTTGCGCCCCAAGAGAGCAATTCCAATAAGGAACGCCGATGAGAGTAACACTTGGATGTTGCAGACCCATTTCTTGGGCTGTGGAAAAGAGAGGGATAGGGTCCCACACCCCCGTTTTTCTGAAACTGCGGATTCTAAAGGGCTTTAAGTGGCTCTGTTGACATCCTCGTCACAGTTCGCGATTTGAGTTCTCGACGCAAGGGGGCAGAGAGTGTTCTCTGAGGAAGCAGGAGGGACGATGGCCGAAGTCGGACTTCTGCCTTTTGCCCGGGTGGCCCTGCAAGTGGCCGAGCGGGTCTTGCCGCCGTACCGCAGCCGTTTCAGCAAACACCAATTCACCCAGCCGCAGTTGCTGGCTATTCTCTGCCTGATGCGTTACGAAGACTGGACCTTTCGCGAAACCGAGGTGCGTCTTGGCGAGCATCGCGACTTGCGAGAAGTTTTGCAGTTGCAGACCGTGCCGGACTACACCACTCTGTATCGTTTTCTGAAGCGGCTGGACGATGACTTGATCGACCGCGGACTGGGGGAAACGGTGCGCCGCCTGCGCCGTGGCAGAACGCATGTGCGCGTTTCCGCGGCCATCGACGGCACGGGGTTATCCCCACAGGCCGTCAGCACGTACTTCCTTCGCCGCATCGAGCAGCACAATGGCGGAAAGCTGCGCTACCGGCACTATCTAAAGTGGCTGGTGGTGGCGGATGTAAAGCAACAGATTTTGCTGGCGCAGCGCGCGCGGCAAGGACCGTGGTGCGATACGCGAGCACTGCCTGCTTTGCTCGACGCCGCCAGGCAACGGGTGCCTGTGCGCGAGGTGCTGGCCGATGCCGAGTTCGATTCCGAAGCGAATCATGAATATATCCGGCAGCGCTGGAGAGCCCGTAGCATCATTCCCGCCAAACCGCGCCGCGGCATCCCGCGAGGGGGAATTCGTTATCAGATGTACCGGGCTTTTCCGCAAAAAGAGTACGGACAACGAGCCAAGATCGAAACCATCTTCTCGGTGATCAAACGAAAACTTTCTTCTCGCGCACCCGGACGCAGCTTGCCCGTGCAAATCCGTCAGGCCCTGCTCCTAGGGCTCACCTACAACCTCTACCGCTTGAGGCATCGCCTTCGTCTCCGAGGATGTCAACAGAGCCGCTTTAAGTCCTGTGTTTTGAAACTGCGGATTCTAAAGGAGTTACGGGTAAGTTTTTCATAAGTACGGATTCTGCGGCACTTAGGGGTTATGACAGAGTTTTTCTGGGACGTTGAGGAAGGGGCGGAATGGGGATTTTAACACAGAGTGCACAGAGTTCGCGGAGAAGAAGAGGAGTCAATTGATCGTCGTGGCGACCGAAGTCCATGAAGAGGGGCACGACGTGTCGTGCCCCTACAGGAGTTGCTGCGGTTTCTAGGTCGGAGATCGGATTAGTTTGGGCGGAAGTAGGCTTCGACTACCAGGTTTAATGCGGATTCGAGGCTTAGGCCAGCAGTGATGAGCGGCTTGACCCAGAGGCTGTGGAATCGTTCGGGGTGGTTTTCGGACTCGGTGAACAGGTGGTCGAGCGCTTCGAGCTGCCAGCGGCGCTCGAGGTCTTCGCGAGTGAGGCGTTCGCGGAATTCTTCGACCCTAGTCATGGACTCTTTCTTGCTCGTTTCGTTGCTCATCGTCTGAAACCTTCCATTATTTGATTCTTTAAGCTGTTTTCGGGGTACGTGGTCGTTGCTTGTTTGTTTCCTGGCATGAACTAAGCCATAAGGGTGGTATGTGGCGGGTATTCAGTTATTTCTGGTTCGACAGCCGCTTCCGGTCCGGTGACGGCCATCTCTGGCCGGCACCGGGGGTGGAAGGGAGGTACGTGATTTATGAGCAGAAGCTAATTAAGCAGCGATGAAGAGTGTTCTGCCTTCGCGATTTACGAGAAGCAGGGGTTCTTTGCCGCTTTGGCTGATGGCCTTCTGGAACTCAGAAACGTTGCTCACGGCTTGATGGTTGACTTCCTGGATGACATCGCCCTTCTGGAGGCCGGAGTCGGCCATTTTGCTGGCCGGGTCAATGTCAGTGACAACGACGCCCTTGGTGGTCGAAGGAAGGTTCAGCTCCTGCGCGATGTGAGAGTTTAGGTTGCTAACTTCCACGCCTTCCAGCGCCTTGTTGCCGCCTTCTTGGTCGTCATTTGAATCGGACTTGGCGGATTCTGTCGGCATTTCGGCCAGCTTTACGTTGGCGTCGCGCTCTGTGCCGTTGCGGAGCGTCTTGAGCTTGAGCTCGGTGCCTGGCTGCATCATCGAGATGCTCATGCGGAGTTGATTGCTGTCTGTGACGGGCTTGCCGTTGATCTCGAGAATGATGTCGCCTGTCTTTATGCCTGCTTCAGATGCCGGGCTGTTGGGGGTGACGTCGCCAACGACGATTCCTTGCGAGTCCTTCTCGCCGAAGGCTTTGGCCATGGCTGGAGTTACGTCCTGCGGATAGATGCCGAGATAAGCGCGGGTAACGTGGCCGTTCTTCAGAACCTGGTCCATAACCTGGCGAGCTAGATTAGCCGGGATGGCGAAGCCGATACCCTGGCTGCCTCCGGAACCGTGCGAGATGATGGCGGTGTTGATGCCGACGAGCTCGCCGCGGTCATTGATGAGCGCGCCGCCGGAATTGCCTGGATTGATAGGGGCGTCGGTTTGGAGGAAGTCTTCGTAGGCCTCGATGCCGAGACCCCCGCGGCCTGTGGCGCTGATGATGCCCTTGGTGACGGTTTGGCCTACGCCGAAAGGATCGCCAATGGCCAAGGCGACGTCGCCAACCTGGACTTTGGAGGAATCGCCGATAGTAATCGGAGAGAAATTCTTGCCGTCAATTTTCAAGATCGCGATGTCGGTCTTCGGATCGGCGCCGACGATGCGTGCCTGGAACTCGCGTTTGTCGGAGAGCGTGACGCGAACGTCCGTGGCGCCATCAATGACGTGATTGTTCGTGAGAATATAGCCCTCGGGGCTGACGATTACGCCTGAGCCGAGCGCTTTCTCGCGGGAGTCTTTGGGAGCCCGGGACCCACCGTCGCCGTCCTGTCCAAAGAACTGACGGAACATTGGATCCATAGGCATTTCTTCCGCGGATTCGCGGCGGTTGTGGACGACTTTCGAAGAGGAAACGTTAACGACGGATGGCAAGATTTCTTTTACGAGGGGAGCGTAGCTGCTTTTGCTCGGCCCTTCGTTGGCGTCGGCCAGCTTTAAGGTGGCGGGGGGATTGGATGATAGTGCTTTTTCCGTAGCGTGGCCCAGGCCCAAGCCTGCCACACCCAGTGCAAAGCCAAGGCCGAGAACTGCCGGTCTAGACTTGAGCAGAGATTTCGCTGAATTCATTTTTCTCTCCTGTTTCGAATCCCAATCGCTGCAACCGACACGTGGCTGGTTGCTGCTGTTTTGGTTGCCCTTATTCAGACGCTACTGGGGAGGGCGATGATTCTCCCTGGCAGCCGGGATATTGGGGACTGTGATTGAGTAGAGGGAAACGAGGCGTGAGGAAACAGGAAAAGAGACAATGCCGTATCTATCACATATTATAGGACTTAGGAGATAATTCCTCGGCGTACGGCGAAGAGAATTAGTTCCGGGATGCCGCGCAAATTGAGCTTCTCCATGATGTTGGAGCGATGAGTTTCAACGGTGTACACGCTGAGATTCAGGAGGTTGGCTACGTCTTTATTGGATTTGCCTTCGGCGACAAGTTGGAGGATTTCGCGCTCGCGCGGGGTGAGCAGATCGTAGGCATCTTCGGCGCCGCTGCGTTTGAGTTTGCGGACGTAGTCGTCGAGCAGAACTTTGCTGACCGCGGGACTGAAGAATGATTTGCCCTCCGCGACGGCATGCACGGCTTTGATGAGGTCGGACTCGGCGGAATCTTTTAGTAAGTAGCCTTTTGCGCCGGCTTTCAGAGCACGCAAAACATAACTCTCATCCGAATGCATGCTGAGCATGACGGCTGAGATTTGCGGATTGGCCTGAGTGATTTGAAGGGCGGCTTCGATGCCGTTGAGATTGGGCATGCCGATGTCCATGACGATCACGTCGGGTTTCAAAGATATTGCGAGGGAGACGGCTTCGCGGCCGTCATTGGCTTCGCCGACCACCGCGAGATCGGGTTGCTGCTCGACAAGGAGACGAAGGCCGCTGCGCATGAGCTTGTGATCGTCGGCGAGGAGGATGCGAATTTTTCTCATGGCAGCTCAGGGTACGTTCATCGCTGAATCATGAACGGGTTGCGGTGAATCCGCGTGGTGGAGCGGCAGTTCCGCTTTGACGCTAGCCCCTTTTCCGGGGGCAGATTCGATCGTGAGGTTGCCACCGAGGCGCCGGACGCGCTCTTCCATACCAAGGATCCCCATGCCGCGCTGGCGTTCAGGATTGAAGCCGTGGCCATCATCGGTAACTTCGATTGTGATTTTCTCTGGGCCTTGCACGACTGTAACCTTCGCGTTTTTCGCGGAGGCGTGGGTGGCGGCGTTGTTAAGGGCTTCCTGAACGAGGCGGTAAACGGTGACTTTCGTTTCGTCACCCAAGTCCTCCGAAACATTTTCCGAGTGAACTCCCACTTCCATATCGCTGCGCCGCGAAATTTCGCGGGCTTGCCATTCGAGAGCGGGGATAAGGCCGAGATCGTCGAGCATGGGCGGGCGGAGAAGCAAAGCGATGTCGCGGATGGATTTGACGGCAGTTTCGGCGACGGATTTTATGTGCGCGATTTGGGCTTGCGAGACGGAGTCATCGGGCGGAACTAACTTTGACAGTTGGCCGACTTCGACTAGGAGCGCGCCGAGGGATTGCCCGACTTCGTCATGAAGTTCGCGGGAGATGGAGCGGCGCTCTTCTTCCTGGGCTTCGACGAGACGTGCGGAGAGGCCTTCGAGTTCGAGCCGGCTTCGGGCAAGCGCTTGATAACGCTGCCGAGCTTGACGCTCGAGACGGAGGATGTACCAGCCGCAAATCAGCGACATGAGGATTCCCGCGATTAGCCCGAGGGCGACGAGCCAGATGAGGCGAGATTCCAGTGTTTGGAAGCGAGCGGCGACGGCAAGATTCTCGAGGGCAAGTTTGTGTTCATTCAGCGAGGAAACTTGCGACGAAAGCTCAAAGATGCGCGTGCGCCAGGGAATGAGTTGTTGACCAATGAACTGATAAGCGCGTTGCCGGCGCAGTTCGGAGCGCCATGCCAGGGCGGTGGCGCAGGAACTCTCTTCTTCCTGAAGCTGCTGTTGCATCGCTGCGAGGAGCCGCTGCTCGTCGGGATCACGGTCGACGGGAAAACTGAGCAGGGCCACGCGAACAGCCGCCATTTTATTTGCGACGTCCGTTGCTTCGGGGCCAGGCGTTTGAAGTTGATCTTGAAGCAAGAAGCGCTCGATTTGATCGTCATAGACACGCACCGAAACGACGATCGTGCCGAGGGCGCGATTGTGAGCTGTGAAGCGTTTGCTGAGTTCCTGAGAGGCACGGTCGAGGTATCGAAGGGAAAAGAGAGCGTCGACGCCGGCGCCGATGAGAAGAGCGAGAAGCCAGGTGAAGGAGATCAGGAGGAGACGGCGGATTTTTTTCGAGTGTTCACGTGACTGCGCGTCGACGGTGCTCGCCAGTGGAGAGGGAACGTTTTGGACGGGTGATGCGTTCACTCCCTAAGAATAGACCAAATCTGGGAGTCAGGCGATTTTGAGTCGTCAAGCGAGGGAGAAAACGCGAGATCCGAAAGGAAAAGAGGGAGGGCCCTTACAGGGTAAACAAGCCCCTCCCCCACAGGTGTCGGTCTAGGCGACTGTGACGTCGGGGCTGAGGTAGACGTCCTGAATGGTGTTGAGTAGCTGAACGCCTTCGCCCATAGGGCGCTGGAAGGCTTTGCGGCCGGAGATGAGGCCTGTGCCACCGGCGCGTTTGTTGATGACGGCGGTGGTGACGGCATCCTCGAAGTCGTTGGCACCGGAAGCGCCGCCGCTGTTGATGAGGCCGGCGCGTCCCATGAAGCAGTTGGCGACCTGATAGCGGCAAAGGTCGATGGGATGATCGCTGGCCAAGTCCGTGTAGATACGCTTGTCGAATTTGCCGTAGCTGGAATCTCCCATATTAAGAGCCATATAGCCGCCGTTATTTTCGGCCATTTTTTGTTTGATAATGTCGGCCTGGATGGTGACGCCGAGATGATTGGCCTGGCCGGTCAGGTCGGCGGAAAGATGATAGTCCTTGTCTTTTTTGAAGGCATTGTTGCGGAGATAGCACCAGAGAACGGTGGCCATGCCGAGTTCGTGAGCTTCGGCGAAGGCGCGGCTTACTTCGACGATCTGCCGGTCGGCTTGGTCAGAACCGAAATAAATGGTTGCGCCGACGGCGGCAGCGCCCATATTCCAGGCTTCCTGTACAGTGCCGAAAAAAATCTGATCGAATTTGTTGGGAAAGGTGAGCAGCTCGTTGTGATTGAGCTTCACAATGAAGGGAATCTTGTGTGCATATTTGTGAGTGACCGCGCCAAGAACTCCGAAGGTAGAGGCGACGGCGTTGCATTGGCCTTCGATGGCGAGCTTGACGATGTTTTCCGCGTCGAAATAGTCCGGATTTTTGGCGAAGCTCGCACCCGCAGAGTGCTCGATGCCTTGATCGACCGGAAGAATCGAGAGATAGCCTGTGTTGGCGAGGCGTCCGTGGCCGAAGATGCGCTGAAGATTTGTAAGCACCCGGACATTTCGGTTCGACGCGGCGTAGATGCGATCGACAAAATCGGGACCGGGAAGATGCAGCCGGTCCTTCGAGATTTTGGGTGTTTTGTATCCGAGAAAATATTCGGCTTTTGCGCCGAGATAGGTCTCGATGGTTCCAGTGCTAGTCGTGGTTGCCATGTGGCTCTCCTAAGTTATTCGCGAATTGCTCGCGTGAGCATGCTGCCGGCGGCGGAATCCACCAGCCAAAGCAAACTGCCGTTCAGCGGTTGAATCAACTGAGCCGGCAACTGGTCCGGCTCGTAAAATCGTTCGAGGACCGCGGTCAGCGCCGGGGCTTTGTCCGCGCCCGTCACCATGAATATGATGTTGGCGGCATTGTTGACGACCGGGGCGGTGAATGTGATGCGGTCCATCAAGACTTTGCCTACCCAATTATGCACCGCAATGCGGCGATTTTCGCGCAGCGCTTTTGTTCCCGGAAAAATCGAGAGCGTGTGTCCTTCGCTGCCCATGCCGAGCAGCACCAAGTCAAAGCGCGGGAATTGGCCGATGCTCAACTTGAAATACGTTCGAATGGCCTGTTCGTACTCCTTCGCGGCATCTTCCGCTTCCGGGAGTTCGCCTTTAATGCGGGTGATCTGCTCCGGTTTCAGAGGCGACTTCGAGAACATCGTTTCCCTAGCCATGCAAAAATTGCTTTGCGGATCGTCCGGGCCAACATGGCGCTCGTCGCCGAAAAACACATGCATTTTATCCCAAGGCACCTGCGCGCGGAGAGCGGGATCCTCCACGAGCAGCCGGTAGAGAATTTTAGGCGTGGAACCCCCCGCCAACGCCACATGGAATGAACCCTTTTCCTTAACCGCGGCTGCCGCAATCTCCACAAATTTGCGCGCGCAGCGCTCCGCGATGGCCGCGCCGTCTGGCAACACTCGAACTTCGGTCGTGGAATTGTCTGCGGCCATAGGTTCTTACTCTACTTCGTCATCGTTCCGGGGCCCTTTAAATTTTCCGTGGCGGTTGCAGAACTCTTCGCGTCTTCCTCTTCTTCGCCGATCTGCCGCCACGCGCGGCCATCGCGGGCCATCAGGTCTTCGGCTTCTTTTGGTCCCCAAGAGCCAGAGGCATAATTGGGGAAACCACGAGCGGGTAGCGCTTTCCACACGTCAATAACGGGCTCGATGGCAGCCCAGCCGGCTTCGACCATGTCAGCACGCTGGAAGAGTGTCGCGTCTCCCATCATGCAGTCGTAAAGGAGACGTTCGTAGCCGGTGCTATGCGATTTGCCAAAATCGCGGGCGTAGTCGAAGTCCATGTTCACCAGGCCGAGCTTCATGACAGACCCGGGAACTTTGGCCGCAAAGCGCCAGGAAATGCCTTCATCCGGCTGGATGTGGATCACCATGCGGTTGGTGCGTGGGTCCTTGATCGGAGTCTTTCGAAACAGCATGAAAGGCGTCCTGCGAAATTGGATGGCGATTTCGGTTACGCGCTTGGCGAGACGCTTTCCGGTGCGGAGATAAAAGGGCACATCTCCCCAGCGCCAATTGTCGATTTTGAGTTTCAAGGCGACAAACGTTTCGGTATTTGAAGTTGGCGAGACGCTAGGCTCATTGCGATAAGCGGGAACTTTTTGGCCGTCTTCCGTGCCTTCGCCGTATTGGCCGCGAACGGTATTGTGCAAAACGTCTTCGGGCGTGAGGGGCTGCAAGGCATGCAAGATTTCGGCTTGTTTGTCGCGGACGGCATCGGGTTCAAAGGAAATGGGCGGTTCCATGGCCGTGAGCGTGAGGAGCTGGAAAAGATGGTTCGGAACCATATCCTTGAGGGCGCCGGCAGTTTCGTAAAAGGCGCCTCGGTGTTCGACGCCTACGGATTCGGCGGCGGTGATTTGCACGTGGTCGATATAGGTGCGATTCCAAAGCGGCTCGATCATGCTGTTGGCGAAACGGAATACCATCAGGTTCTGGACAGTTTCCTTGCCGAGGTAGTGGTCGATCCGGAAAATCTGTTTTTCCGTCAGAATTTGCTTTAGTTCTTTGTTCAATTGCTGCGCGGACGGGAGGTCGTGACCGAATGGTTTTTCCACGATCACGCGCGTCCACTTGCCGTTTTCTTCCTTGGTGAGGCCAATATCGCCGAGCTTTTGGACGATTAGCGAGAAAAATTCAAAAGAGACGGCGAGGTAGTGAAAAAGATTGCCCTGTGTCCCGTGGTTTTTGTCGGCATCGGCGATCTGGTCTTTCAACCGCTGGTAGGCTGCGGGATCTTTAAAGTCGCCCTGAACGTAGTAAATGCGTTCCAGAAACCATTGCCACAACTTTGGATCGACGGGGTGATCTTCGAATTTGTTGATTTCTTCGTTGAGAAGCGCGCGGAAAGAGTCGGTGTTCATCTGGTCGAAAGCGAAGCCGACAATGGCGAACTGCTCGGAAAGAAGGCCTTCCTGCTTCAGGTTGATGAGAGCGGGAATGAGCTTGCGCTTGGTGAGGTCGCCGCTCGCCCCGAAAATCACCATTACGCAGGGAGAGCCAACGGGAGCGGAGTCGGGTTGATTAGCGTTCATTTAGTTGATCCTGTCTCAATCGGCCAGACGGCCGGAGAAAATGAAATTGTTTAGTGTCCGGACTTTTTCTCGATGTGGCCGCCGAACTGAAACCGCATCGCGGAGAGAACCTTGGAGGCAAAATCTGCTTCGCCGCGCGATGTGAAGCGCTCGAAAAGAGAGGCTGTGAGGACTGGCGCAGGAGCGGTGGATTCGATCGCCGCGAGAATGGTCCAGCGGCCTTCGCCGGAATCCGAGACGCGGCCTGAGAAACGCTCAAGCGTGGGCTGTTCCAAAAGTGAGATGGCGGTGAGATCAAGTAGCCAGGAGGCAACTACGCTGCCACGGCGCCAGACTTCAGTGATGTCCGCGAGATTGAAGTCATACTGATAGTGTTCAGGATTGCGAAGTGGCGTTGTTTCCGCGTCGTCCTCGCGCTGAGTTTTTCCAGCGTTGGCGTGCTTCAGGATATTCAAGCCTTCGGCGTAGGCGGCCATCAACCCATATTCAATTCCATTGTGGACCATCTTGACGAAATGGCCAGCCCCCGATGGGCCGCAATGGAGATAACCCTCTTCCGATGTTCCACCGGCTTTCTCGCGGCCGGGCGTGCGATCGACATTTCCGCGGCCAGGCGCGAGCGTTTTGAAAATGGGATCGAGGTGCTTCACGATGTCAACTTCGCCGCCGATCATTTGGCAGTAACCACGCTCAAGACCCCAGACGCCGCCGCTGGTGCCGACGTCGCAATAGTGAATACCCTGCCCGGACAGTTCGCGCGCGCGGCGAATGTCGTCGATGTAGTAGGAATTTCCGCCGTCAATGACGATGTCGCCGACTTCAAGTTTGCTGGTGAGTTCGTGGAGCGTGGCGTCCACAACTGCTGCCGGAACCATGAGCCAGATGGCGCGGGGCTTTTGGAGTTTCTTGACGAAATCTTCGAGCGAGTTCGATCCCGTGGCACCTTCTCCGGCAAGCTGCTTCACGGAGTCCGCGCTCCGGTCATACACAACGCAGGTGTGGCCGTTCTTCTGCAGCCGGCGGACCATGTTGGCGCCCATTCTTCCCAGACCGATCATGCCGAGTTGCATCGCAATTGCTCCTGTGCGCTAATTTTGTAAATCTTCGCCGAATTCCATCGAAATTTATTTTATGCGAGCGCTTGATGAATCGCGTCTGTCAGCGTCGCCAGTCCCGCTGCGACGTCTTTACCCAGATGGACACGCAATGCGCGCCGCCAGCGTTCTGCGAGCACGGCAAAATCGCCGCGTGCCTGCGCTGATTTCACTACGCCAAACGTGTATTTCTGTCCCGGAACCAGAATATCCACCGCATCGTCGCAAGTAATCTGCAGGAAGACGCCAGAGTTGGGACCGCCTTTGTATGCTTGTCCTGTTGAGTGAAGGAAACGCGGCCCAAATCCAAGGACGGTGGCGACTTTTTTGTCGTCGCGCACAGCGAGGCGAATCGCTTGCAGCGCTTCTTCGTGAGCTTCGTTCATGGTGATGTAACCAAGGACGGCAAAATAATCGCCAGGCCCGATGCGCGCGAGATGCTTTTTTAAAAAGCCCGCGAGCGTGCCGCCACCCTTCAACTCCCCAGCGTTCTTAATGTCTGCGTAGAGCTTCGCGCCATCACCCGTAAAGAATGGAGACTCGGGCGGCAGTTTGCCCGTGGATTCGTATTCGGCGGTTAATTTGCGCGTTTCTGTTTTGCTGGCTTCCACGTCGGGCTGGTTGAAGGCATTGATGCCAATGAGAGAACCGGCGACCGCCGTGGCAATTTCCCAGCGGAAGAACTCCTGGCCGAGTGTGTAAATGTCCGGCAACACGATGCGGACGACGGGGTGACCGGCCTTTGCGAGGGCGTCGACGGCGGCGGCCTGTTCTTTGTCTGGATCCGATTCGAGGCGCAGATAGGCAAAAACGCGATCGTTGCCGTAAAGATCAGGCTTGGCTAGGAGTTCACGATCGACAGGAATGATGCCCTTGCCGGATTTTCCGGTGGACTCGGCGAGCAATTGCTCGAGCCAGGCGCCAAGATCGTAAATTCCCGGCGAAGTGATGATCGTCATCTTGTCCCGGCCCTGATCCGCGGCGAGGCCTAGAATCGTTCCCAAGATGACTCCGGGGTTCGTGGTCGCATCCGAATCTGCGCCGCACGCTTCCACCATTTTTTGCGTGTTCTTCAGAAACTTCGAGACGTCGATGCCCATAACAGCCGCGGGCACCATGCCGAAATTAGAAAGTGCCGAGTATCGCCCACCGATGCTTGGGACACCCATGAAGATCTTGCGAAATTTATCCCTCTCGGCGACGCGCTGCATCTTTGAGCCGGGATCGGTAATGGCAATGAAGCGGTTCCCCACCTCTTTTTCGCCGACCTTGGCTTTCACGCGTTCGAAAAAATATTGCTTGTATATGTTGGGTTCGAGTGTGCTGCCGGATTTGCTGGAAACGATGCAGATGGTGCTGCTGAGGTCGACGCTCTCTTCGAGGGCTTTAATCTGCGCCGGATCCGTGGAATCCAGCACATGAAGGTCTGGATACCCTGAGGCCTTGCCGAAGGTCATGCGAAGGACTTCCGGACAAAGGCTGGAGCCGCCCATGCCGAGAAGCAAAGCGTATTTGAAACCCGCCTCTTTGATATCGGCGGCAATCTCTTTCAGCTTGTCAATGTCTTCGATCTGCTGCTCGGAAATATCCAGCCAGCCGAGCCACTTGTCCTCGTCCGTGCCAGTCCAAAGCGCGGCATCTCTCTGCCAAAGCCGCTTCACTTTGCCACTCTTCTTCCAATTTTGAAGCGAGGCGTTCACATCATTTTCGAATTTGTCGGGGAGTGTGTAGGTCAGGCGATTCAAGCTCACGCACTCACCCCTGCACTTTTTCCTGTTGCGTCCAGAAGCTGCTTGAAGGCATCCGCGAAGAGTTTGACGCCGTCCAGAAGAAGCTTGTCCGTCGCTTCTTTCATGGAGAGGCCTGCTTTGGCGAGACTGTCCATGGTTGTGCGCGCTGCGTTGAGGTCTTCCGTCAAGCTGTTGCGGAGCTTTCCATGATCGCGGAAGGCATCGAAAGTCGCCGGAGGGATGGTGTCCACGGTGTCGGCCCCAATCAGTTCTTCCACATAAATCACGTCGCGATACTTGGGGTTCTTCGTGCTGGTGCTGGCCCAAAGCAGCCGCTGCGTTTGCGCGCCTTTAGCGGCCAAAGCGTTCCAACGTGAGCCACCGAAAAGTTCCTGATACTTCTTGTAGGTGAGCTTGGCGTTGGCGATGGCAATTTTGCCGAGAATACTTTCGAGGAGCGCCTTTTGCGCAGGGTCAGTGGCGGCTTTCAGCTTTTCTTCGATCTTTCCATCGATCAGTGAATCGATGCGGCTTACGAAAAAGCTGGCGACGCTGGCGATCTGGCTGATGTCCTGCCCTTTGGCCGCGCGAGCTTCGAGCGCGGCAAGAAAAGCCTCGGCGACTTGCTCGTAAGCGGACTGCGCGAAGAGCAGCGTGATGTTGATGTTGAGACCGTCTTCAAGAAGCTGGCGAATCGCTGGAATGCCTTCGGGAGTCGCGGGAACCTTGATCATCACATTGGGACGATCGACGGACTTCCAAAGCCGGCGCGCCTCGTCGATTGTGCCTTTTGTGTCGTTGGCGAGATACGGAGAGACTTCGAGGCTGACGTAGCCGTCGCGGCGTTTAGACTCGGCGTAGACAGTTTTGAAGATGTCGCAAGCGTCCTGCACGTCGCGAATGGCAATTTTTTCAAACAGACCCTTAGCGTCGAGTTTTTTTGCGTCCGGCGAATTCAGAATATCCGAGTAAACGTCGCTGCCGGTGATGGCCTTCTCAAAAATCGCGGGATTGGAGGTCATGCCGCGGAGCCCATCGTTATCGATATATTTTTTCAGGCCGCCGCTGGTGAGCAGGTCTCTGCGGATGTAGTCCATCCAGGGGGATTGACCGAAGGCCAGCAGCGCTTTGAGGGGGTTGGCGCCTTGCGCGGTACCGACATTGGGGACTGTAGTTGTTGTCGTCATGATGATTCTCCTCTAGCTTTGGATACTCGTTGAACGTCTATTGTACTCCCTGAGGGTGCAGCCGTGCCGGTCACATGCACATTGGCCAGTGTTGGCTAATGCCAGCCGGGGGCTCAGGACCCGGTGCAATATTTCGTTTCCAGGGCCTTTACTTTGCCGAGTCTCCGTACATGCCGCTCTTCATTGGTAAATTTCGCGCCCATGAACGCCCTCACCAAATCTTGGGCGAGAGCGATGCCAACAACGCGCGATCCGAGCACAAGCACATTCATATTGTCGTGCTCGACGCCTTGATGCGCCGAATAGGTGTCATGGCATATTCCCGCGCGAATGCCGGGAAGCTTGTTAGCCGCGACGCTGGCGCCAACACCGCTGCCGCAAATAAGCACCCCGCGCTCGGCTTTGCCATCGAGAACGGCGAGGTCCACGGCTTCGGCGAAATCGGGATAGTCGCTCGGGTTTTCATTGAAAGCGCCGATATCGAGGACCTCATTGCCCATCGAGCGCAGCAAGTCGCCCATGGCATTTTTGAGTTGAAAGCCGGCGTGATCCGAACCAATAACAACTTTCATGCAGGGCTCACTTTCCCATCACTTCTTTGGCAGCAGCGAGAACGTTTTCGATCTCAAACCCGAATTTCTTGAGCAAATCCTTCAGCGGAGCGGACGCTCCAAAGGAGCGCATTCCGATAATTTTGCCTTTGGGGCCGACGTAGCGATCCCATCCGAAAACGGATTCCATTTCGACGGAAACGCGCGCGGTTACGTTTGATGGCAAAACGCTTTCTTTGTAAGCGGCGTCCTGTTTTTCAAACAGCTCCCAGCTGGGCATGCTCACCACGCGCGCCTTTACGCCTTCGGCAGTCAACTTTTCAAACGCTGCGGCGCAGAGGCCGACTTCGCTTCCGCTGCCAAGTAAAATGACGTCCGGCTTGCCGCCCGCCGCATCGGCCAGAACATAAGCGCCCTTCGCGACGCCCGACGCGGGAGCATATTTTGTGCGATCAAACGTGGGCATGGGCTGGCGCGTGAGAACGAGAGTTGACGGGCCATGCATGTGCTGGAGAGCGACCTTGTAGGCTTCGACGACTTCGTTGGCATCGCCAGGGCGGAAGACGAGCATATTGGGCATGGCGCGATAAGCTGCGACCTGTTCGACGGGCTGGTGCGTTGGGCCATCTTCGCCAACGCCGATGGAGTCATGCGTGAAAATATAGAGCGCTGGAATTTCCATCAAAGCGCCAAGTCGCATGCTGGGCCGCATATAGTCGCTGAAATTGAAAAACGTGGCGCTGAACGCACGAAGCTTGGAAAGCGTCATGCCGTTGACGATAGCGCCCATAGCGTGTTCGCGCACCCCGAAATGGACGTTGCGCCCGTGATACGCGTCGGGAAAGAAATCGCCGGCGCCTTCGAGATTCGTTTTGTTGGATTTGGCCAAGTCTGCCGAGCCACCGATGAGCCACGGAATGTTCGCAGCCAACGCATTTAGAGTTTTTCCAGAGCTCTCGCGTGTCGCCATTCCTTTGGGATCGGCGGGGAAGGATGGGAGGTTTTTGTCCCAGCCATCGGGCAGCTGGCCGCTTTGCATGCGGCTCAGTTGATCGGCGAGTTGCGGGAATTGTTTTTTGTAGTCCGCAAATTTTGCGTTCCAGGCGCTATGGGCTTCCGCGCCGCGCTTGCCTATGCCGTTCTTGAATTGATCGTAGACGCCATCAGGGACCAGGAATTTCGCGTCTTCCGGCCAGCCATAATTTTTCTTTACCAATTTCACTTCGGCTTCGCCAAGCGGTTCGCCGTGCGCTTCGTAAGTATCTTGTTTGTGGGGCGAGCCGTAGCCGATGTGGCTATCGACCACAATCAACGTAGGACGGCCAACGGTATGCCGGAACACTTCGTAGGCGCGCCCCAGGGCGTCCAGATCATTCGCATCGGCGATGTGCGTAACGCTCCAGCCATAACCGAGGAAACGCGTCATGACGTCTTCGCTAAAGGACCAATCCGCAGGACCATCGAGCGTGACGCGATTGTTGTCGTAAATCCAGCAGAGGTTCGAGAGCTTCAAATGGCCGGCAAGCGAAGCAGCTTCGCTCGCCACGCCTTCCATGAGGTCGCCATCTCCGCACACGGCGTAGACTTTGAAGTCAAAAATGTCGAAGCCAGGCTTGTTGAAATGTGCTCCGAGCCACTTGCTGGCGATAGCCATTCCGACGCTATTGCCCGCACCTTGCCCAAGCGGGCCGGTTGTGGTTTCAACACCGGTAGTAATGTGCGATTCCGGATGGCCAGGAGTTTTGCTGCCAAGTTGACGGAAGCGCTTGATCTCGTCCATCGAAACGGCGAGCGTGTCCAGAATTTTGCCGTCTTTGGTAGCTTCTTTCACCCCCGCGAGATGCAGTGTGGCGTAGAGAAGCATGGAAGCGTGACCAGCGGAAAGAACGAAGCGATCGCGATTGGGCCACGTAGGATCGGCGGGATCGTAGCGCAGGTGCCGCTGCCACAGCTCATACGCCACTGGCGCCAAACCCATGGGGGCGCCCGGGTGGCCGGAATTTGCCTGTTGCACGGCGTCAATCGCCAACGTGCGTATGGTATTGATGCTCAACAGGTCGAGATTCGGCTGACTCACTTTGGCTCCTATGGCGGGGAGGGAACCCTCCCGCGGACCACTCGTTAGGTTTTGATGCACCGCATTACAGAACGGATGACGTGATTTTACGACAGATTGAAGGCACGCATTTGCTCGGATCCAATGCTCATTCGAGCGATGCTGCGCGCGTGCGCATCGTCCTCCTCAGAGGCGGGCTGCCTGCCAGGGGAGAGAAAGAAAAATTACCGCGCCCTCCAACGCTTGTCAATCAAGTTACAAAGCGTTCACAAGGAGCGGCATGTCTCCTTCAGGGATCGCCAGCGGAGCTTTCCAAACGACCAAGCGTTGAGCGCAGACTCCATACATGCTATTTTTTGTATCTGCCCTGCCCGGGTGGCGGAATGGCAGACGCTGAGGACTTAAAATCCTCCGGGGTTTTACCTCATGGGGGTTCGAGTCCCCCCCCGGGCACCATTTTCCCCTTGTTTTTTCAAGCGAAGAATTTAGTCGTCGGGGTTACTTCTGCCCCGTGTGCTTCGCATATATTCGCGAAATCTTGCGGTGACCCTGGGCCTAGTTGGAGAATTCCGCCTCGTCATAGTCTTTTTCGCCGCGCAGTACGTCGTGGTCGCTCGCGACCCAGCCTTGGTTGGAAGATAGGGTAAAGGAAACGGACGAGTTTTTATTTGGGTCACTCAGGATGTGAAATTTTGCGCCGTTAAACGCTGTCTGGCCGGAAAGGAAACCGCTGATCAAATCATTGCCGTCGACAGTTACTTGAAAATCCGCGATGAGCGCGGGTCCGCCAACGGGGACACTGAGGTCGTAAGTGACCTTCACGCTGGCATGGTCCTTCTCAAACTTAATGTCATAGCTGATGGCGACATCATCGATCGGCATGTCCATTTCCTCCCGCAGCCGCTGGAGCGCAATGTTCGTTACAGGCATAGTATAGCCATCCAGAAATCTTAGGCCGAAAGCAAAAGTCTTCTCGAATCCCATTTTGGGAGCCATCTTCTCCTCCCCGGTACGGGCTACCCCCATAACGCCCAGCCGTCGTGTTTTTCACCTTGACACGCCGTGCCCCTACGCTAGACTTTGAACAGATATTTTTCCGAGTTCACATCGCGGCAGACGTTCTGCCGCGTTTTTATTTATGACAGGTAGCTCGGGCGCACTTGTTGGATTTGGGCTCTCGCTCCAAAAACCGAGTTATTTCGAGCTGAGATTATGTTTACTTATAAGCCCTTCATTATCAACACTTACTGGCGGCCATGTAAAGCATTGATTCTAAGCAACTTGGTAACTTGTTAAGTCGTTTGGAATCATAGTTTACAGGAAAATGGGGGTGGGGTGGCGAAGACGGGTTTCTACATCTTGCTCACTCTCCGGCCAGAGCCCAGCCATCCACGATTCGGCACAGCCTTCGCAGGAACTTGCCTCGCCCGGAGCGCTCTTCTTCTACACTCTTCTGACTCAACCGAGTTTGCTTCTTCCAGAGAGGCCTGAAAGGCGCGCCTCGAAAATACGCGCTGCGGTCCGCAGCGGGAGGTCTGTGTGGCGAGTAGCGAAGACTTCGATCTGATCGTGATCGGCTGTGGCCCCGCCGGAGAAAAAGCCGGTGCGCAGGCCGCTTATTTTGGCAAGCGGGTCGCCGTCATCGAGCGCGCTGAGTACATGGGGGGAAGCTGCATCAACACGGGAACGATTCCCAGTAAAACGCTCCGTGAATCTGCGCTCTATTTTTCCGGACTCAAGCAGCGCGGGCTTTACGGCATCGATTACTCGCTCAAAGAAAACCTAACTGTCCACGATTTCATGCGCCATGAACGTGAAGTAGTCGAAATGGAGCGGCGCCGCATCCTCAAAAATCTCGAACTGCATCACATCGAGCTTGTTCGCGGCCAGGCGGCGTTTGAGGACGCGCACAATGTTGCAGTGACCGGCACAAACGGGACGCGCCGTCTTCGCGGAGAGGTCATTCTCATCGCCACCGGCTCTAAGCCCCATCGCCCTTCGGAGATCGCCTTCGACGACGTCCATACCTTTGATTCGGACACGTTTCTGCAAATGGACCGCATTCCGAAAAGCCTCGCCGTCATCGGTGGAGGTGTCATCGGCTGCGAATACGCCTCGATTTTCATCGCGCTCGGAGTCGAAGTCACCCTCGTCGATGGGCGCGACCACCTATTGCCGTTTCTCGATTCGGAAATTTCCGATCGTCTGCGCGACCGGCTCACGGCCCTCGGCATGCGCTTCCTATTCAACGAGCGCCCTGTGAGAGTTGAGAATTCTTCCGCAGGCGTGCGCCTTTCGATGGAGAGCGGCAAGACGCTAGAGACCGACGCCGCACTCTTTGCGGCAGGCCGCCGTGCAGCAGTGGATGGTCTCGCTCTCGAAAAAGCTGGCCTCGCCATCAACGACCGCGGCTATATTCCCGTTGACGAAAACTATCGAACGTCCATTCCAAATGTTTATGCCGCGGGCGATGTGATTGGTTTTCCAGCGCTCGCTTCCACTTCGATGGAGCAAGGCCGCGTCGCTGTTTGCCACGCGTTCGGCTTCAAGTACAAACAGCGCGTCGCGTCGATGCTACCGATGGGGATTTACACCATTCCCGAAATTTCTGCCGCCGGCGAAACCGAAGAATCCTGCAAGGAAAAGAAGATCGACTATTGCGTGGGCCGCGCCCTCTACGAAAACAACGCGCGCGGCCACATTATTGGAGACACCGCCGGAATGCTGAAGCTTATCTTCGCGCGCGCGGATCGCAAGCTTCTTGGCGTTAGCCTTATCGGCGAGAGCGCTACCGAACTTATCCACATCGGGCTCATGGCTCTGGACAACAACCAGTCCATCGACGAATTCATACAGCAGGTCTTCAACTACCCAACGCTCAGCGAAACCTACAAATACGCAGCGTACGACGGCCTCGGTAACCTCGCCGGCCATAAACTTCGCGAAGGCTAGCCGCTGCGCGCATCTTCTGGCATGCTCAAGGTCGTGAGCAAAATAAATCCGGGACTCTCATTCCTGTCCATCTCTGCCATTGCTTCTGTGCTCATTCTGTTTTCTTGCCGAGCTGGCACCAAGCCCAACTCGCAGCCGCAACAAGTACCGAGCGCCTATCTTGGCTTCGATCTCAATATTTTCCCGGGTAAGGATGCACTTCCGGTTTTGCGAAAAACATTCTCCTTTAGCAGCTACTGGCTTAGCCCGCCTCCTGGAGAAAAAACAAACAACTGGCTCGGTCAGCGCGAACTCCTGCGTGCGCAAGGGTTCGGTTTTTTGCTTCTATATCTCGGCCCTCTTGGTCGCGAACTCAAGAGTGAAGCGGCAGCCGGACAGAGGGGAGCCCTGGATGCGCGGAACGCGGCTTCCGTCGCCAAGAGCGAAGGCTTTCCAAAGGAAGCGATCATTTTTCTAGATATCGAAGAAGGAGGCCGCCTGCCCGCGACGTATCACGCTTATTTGCACGCTTGGGCTGGCGGGCTCGCAGAAGCCGGTTACCGTGCTGGCGCGTACTGTTCCGGAATGCCCGTGAAAGAAGAACCGGGCGCCACAATCACAACCGCGGACGACATACGCGCGCATGCTCCCTCGGCGGATTTCGTTTACTTCATTTTCAACGATGCTTGCCCGCCTTCGCCCGGTTGCGCCTATCCGCAGAATCCGCCGTCGCCAGCGACCGCAGGCATTTCCTATGCGTCGGTCTGGCAATATGCACAAACACCGCGCCGCAAGGAGTTCACTGCCCACTGTCCGCCGGGCTATCACACGGACGGCAACTGCTATGCTCCTAACGACACCGCGCACGCCTGGTTTCTCGACGTGGACACCGCCAACTCTCCCGATCCTTCAAACTCAGTTGGTCCGAGCAGATAGAGTTGCGAGTACAAGATTCAGAATTTACGTGAAGAATTAGTCGGTTGGATTTCTCGGAAACTTGAAGTAGGGAAGTCGCACGCTGTTGATCAAAATCTGGTCCGCGCGGATATTTGTTGGCGCCTCAAACCCTAGTGTCCCGCCATTCGTGACGTAATCGTCTTCGTCCACGCCGTCTCCGCTGACGCCCAGTCCACCAACGAGCACCCCGTTGCGATACAAGCCCGCGCTTCCGGGAAAGAAAACAATCCCGCTCTTGTTAACGTTCGCCGGCCCCGCCTGCATCCCTTGCGTGCAAGGATTCGCCACGTCCTGCAAATACAGGTTGAAAAATGGCCCGGCGGGCGAACCGTCAATCCCCGGCGGGAAAAAAGGCTGCGACCCAAAGCTGATCGTACGGTTCGTAACGGCCGTGCCCATCGGCACCTGATTCAAATCCGCCGCAGTCCGCGCGGAGCTGTTGAAGTACACCATGTTGCGTGCTTTGCTGGCCGCCACGTCGATGCTGAAGACTGTCGAATCCTGCATTCGCCGCAAGCCGATCATCGTGCCATCGAGGTCGGCAACCGCAATTGCCATCCGTGCGCGCGCGCCAATCGGCAAACGAATCGCCGCGCGCGTCGCGTTGGCGGTCGCTTCCGCATTGCCCAAAATAGTTTGCACGTCCATCGCGCTCAATCCGCCTAGCGGTCCCGCCGTGGGCGTGATCAGATCGCCGTCTGGCGGCTGTCCCACGCTATTCGCAGGCGCAACGAAATACGATCCGGTACCGGCGATCGGCCCCACGGAAACGCCCGATGGCAGTAATGTCTGCGTTACGAAAGGGAGCGCGACTCCTCCGATGAAAACAACTCCCGGAGCAGCCGGTGTCGGTCCAAAGGAATCTGTTGGCCTGGTGCGCTGCGTCGTCGAGCCGACGAACGCCGCATACTCCGCCACGTTAAGGTCGCTCGAAGACGTAACCACTCCAATTCCGCCCACAACCACATTCTGATAAAAAATCGGCACGCCGCCGGGATTCACGGCCAGGGGATTCGAGTCCATGACATCGGCTTTGCCGGTCAGAACTCCGGGACCGAATCCTCCGTTAAGCGCGAGTGATGGAGGAATCTGGCTCTGAAACGCGGCGCTGTTCACAAGCGTGCATCCGCGATTTGTGTTTTCGATCCCATACAGATCTGCAGGGGGTGCGTTCGTCACTCCGGGGGGAAAATGAATGCCGCTTATGAATCGCACCGTGCGCGAGGATAGCGGCGCTTGATCATTGCTGAAAAACGCTCCAGTACGCGCCAGGGCCACGGCCACGTCATTCGCGTCGAGCGACTGTCCGAAATTACCTATCGCCGTCGCTGGCGCGTTCTGCGTGCGAAACACTCCGAGCACAAATCCTGCGCGGTCCACCACCGCCACGACCACATCGACATTCACGGAATTCACAGCCGCTTGCACGATGTTCTGCACGTCGGCGACTTGCAGCGGTTGCACCGTCGCCACCGGTGGCGGAGGCGTTGGCGCGCTGCTGCTCCCGCCACCACAGCCCAATAACAAAAGCGCCAGAACTCCGGCAACACCGAGCGTCAGCAAAATGCCCAGCGCCAGCGTTTTTTGACGCTGCTCCAGGGCGCGCCGCGCCGCGACCGGCCTCCGAATCGAGTGTTCCTTTTGCATGAAGGGTATCTTCCTTAGTAACACGACTCCATGCGTCCCTCAATCCTTCGCGACCGGCGCAGTTCCTATCGGTGACCGCGCGACGCGTAAGAATTGTTATCGCTTGTGTTCCACTTTTGCGGAAATGGGTTGCCCGCAGAGTGCCGATATTGTTAGCTAGAATGCGATCCCTTTTCCTTGCGCAAATTCTTCTAGGCCGAAGGCATGCTCGCTCTTTCTTCGCGAAGCTCTCGACGCGTCACTGGCTCGGCTCGCGCCGGGCTCTGGTTATCGCTCGCCTTCTTCGGGCTGGGAAGCGCCTCCGGTGCGCAGCAACCTACGCCCGTCCAGCCGTCCGCGGCAGGTGGGCAGGCCACGGTCCAAAAATCCACTGAGGCGGTTCCAGTCCAGCGCATTCCACGCCAGCAGGCTTTGACGACTGCCGCTGTCGACGGCGTCTTGCGCGAAGCTATTTCCGCGAGCGAAACGCGGCCCGTGGCCGAAGCTCAACTCACGCTTCGCCATTTGCAAAGCGGACAGATTGTGCATGCCAGCTCGTCTGTGGAAGGTATTTTTCGCATCCTTTTGCTTTCGCCAGGCCACTACGAATTACGAGTTGAAGCCGAGGGATACGTTGTTTTTGAAATTTCTGACCTAGCGCTCAACGCCAATGAAGTCACCACGCTGGAAATTTCATTGATCGGCATTAGCAGCGCCCAATCTAGCTCGCGTCTTCCGCGCCTTCCCGAGCTCGGTCCTGCCGCCGCCCCTGGTTCATCGCCTGTGCTTGGCACGTATAGCGAACTTCGACATCGTCTCGATTCCGATCCCAATTACATCGCAGAGCTCGCTCCGGAATACCTGCCTCCGGTTGCGGATATTTATAATGTGGTGCCCAATCGTTGGGCCCTCAATCAGCCGGACTACCGCCGCTATCCGCAGAAAGGCGAATACCCTTACACCAAACCGCACTGGTACGACCCTTTCAATCGCAATCGCTTCAAAGGCGATGAGCCTATTTGGCGCGACGTTTTCGGCCAGCAGATTTTCTTGAATTTCACCGGGTCTTCAGAAACATTTTTCGATGGCCGCCGCGTTCCTTCACCGAGCGGTGTGAGCGCAGCCGAGCCCGGCAGTTCTGGTTTTTTTGGCCGAGGCGAGCAAGCGTTTTTCGACCAGACTTTGCGGTTCAGCTTCGATCTCTTCCACGGCGACGCGTCCTTTAAGCCGGTCGACTGGCGCATCCGTATCACGCCGGAGCTCAGCCTCAATAATCTCGACGTTCGCGAGCTTGGCATCGTCAGCCCGAATGTGCTCGCTGGTACCGACCGCTTCGACGACCACCTGGGCCTCCAAGAGGCCTTCGTCGAAGTGAAGCTCCATGATCTCAGCAACAACTACGATTTCGTTTCGATGCGCGCCGGCATTCAGCAATTCAATGCTGATTTCCGCGGATTCCTCTTCGTTGACGAACAGCTCGGCTTGCGTATCTTCGGCGACTTAAGAAGCGATCGTATCGAGTACAACGCTGTTTATTTTCAGATGCTCGAGAAAGATACCAACAGCGGGCTCAACACATTTAACCGACGTCACCAGCAAGTTGTTATGGGAAATGTCTATCTTCAGGATTTTTTCTTTCCTGGGTACACCGCGGAATTTGTCGGTGCGTGGAACAAAGATGATCCCAGCGTTCATTACGACGACAACGGCTTTCTGGTTCGTCCGGCGCCCATCGGAGATGTCATCAATCAAGGCCCTGGCGGAGGCCCGCTCGCGCATGGTATTCGCGTCGGCTATTTCGGCTGGCTTGGCAGCGGTCATATCCGGCGCATCAATCTCACGCACGCTTTTTACCAGGCCGTCGGCGAGGACACCTTCAACCCAATCTCGGGTCGGTCCGTAACCGTGAACGCGCAGATGGCCGCTGTCGAGCTATCCTACGACCGCGATTGGATCCGATATCGCGTTTCCACGTTCTACACTTCCGGTGACGCCAATCCGCGAGACGGCCGGGCACGCGGTTTCGATTCCATCGACGATCTTCCGAATTTCGCCGGCGGCATCTTCAGCTTCTGGAATCGCGAAGACATTCGTCTTCTCGGTTCCGGCGTTCAGCTGACCACTGATGGCAGCCTCATTCCGTCGCTGCGCTCCAGCAAAGAAGAAGGCCAGGCCAATTTCGTGAATCCCGGCATTTTTCTGGTAAACGCAGGCGCGGATTTTGACATCACTCCCAAGCTCAAGGGTTTTGCGAATTTCAACTACCTGCGCTTCGAACGCACCGAGCCGCTCGAATACATACTGTTCGAATCCCCTATCCGCCATAGCATCGGCGAGGACTTCGGCATCGGTGTAACGTATCGCCCGCCACTCACGGAAAACATCATTCTCACGGGCGGGGCTTCCGCCTTGCAGCCCGGCGACGGGTTTAGAGAAATCTACACGAGCCGTACACTCTTCTCGCTTTTCGGCTCCGTGAAGTTTACTTTCTGAGGAAACGCAATTGATGAGCTTTCTGCCCAAATTCAAAATGTCTTCTCTGCGCAACCTCTGCGTCCTCAGCGCCTCTGCGTTATCTTTTCTCCTGGTTTTTTATTCCGATTCGGCTTCAAAGGTCCTCGCAAAACAAGACGCCCCGTCAGTTCATGGCCAAGCCCAAGCAGAAGCCGATCGCAAATCGTCAGGCTGCATCACTTGCCATACCTCGACCGACGAGCCGACGATGCACCCCACAAAGACTGTCTTTCTAGGCTGCATCGATTGCCACGGCGGCAATTCTTCTATCTCCGTCGCCGGGAGCACGCCGCCAAAATCGGCTGAGTACAACGCCGCCAAAGAAAAAGCCCACGTCCAGCCGCGCGATCCTAGCTTCAAAGACCGCTCCGCTTTGCCCGAACGCACCTACACGAAATGGCTAAAAGAATCGCCCGAATTTATCAAATTCGTGAATCCCGGTGACCTGCGAGTCGCCCCAGAGACATGCGGCGCCGCCGGCTGCCATGCGAAAGAAGTTCGCGCTTCTTCGACCAGCATGATGACCCACACAGGACTCCTCTGGGGCGCCGCGCTCTACAACAATGGTGGCTATCCCACAAAAAACACCCATTTCGGCGAAAGCTACGACCGCGATGGCAAGCCGCAATCCATCAAGACGTTTCCTGCTCCTACACCAGAAGAGACTCGCGCCAAAGGCGTGCTACCGGAGCTGGACCCGCTTTATCGTTGGGAAATTTCTCAGCCAGGGAATGTCCTTCGCGTGTTCGAACGCGGCGGCCAGAAAAAATCCGAATTGGGGAACCCCAATCGCGAGGAAGATCCCGGCAAGCCCGACGCCAAATTAAGCGACCGCGGCTTTGGCACGGAACTCCGCACCGATCCCGTTTTCCTCGGTTTGCAGAAAACGCGGCTGGTCGATCCGGTCATGTCGCTGCCTGGCACCAACGATCATCCCGGCGACTATCGCGCAAGCGGCTGCACTGCCTGTCACGTCGTATACGCAAACGACCGCGATCCTTCGCACTCGGCAACCTACGCGCAATTCGGCCACTCTGGCCTCAGCGCGTCTTCTGATCCCACCATTTCCAAGAGTGAGCCTGGCCATCCCATCAAGCACGTCTTTACGCGCTCCATCCCTTCCAGCCAGTGCATGGTGTGCCACATCCATCCCGGCACGAACATGCTCACGACGTATTTCGGGCTCACTTGGTGGGATAACGAAATCGACGGCGACAAAATGTATCCCCCACAGCAAAGCAATCCCACGGAAGAGCAGCGCTACCAATCCTATTTGCGCAATCCGGAAGCAGCCGCAGCACGGGGCCTTTGGAGCGATGAAAAATTTCTCGAGAATCTCGGCAGCCCTGAATTCAACGCAAAATTGAAAACCACGCAATTTGCCGATTTCCATGGCCACGGTTGGGTTTTCCGGTCTGTCTTCAATCACGACCGCAAAGGGAACTGGCTCGACAAAGACGGCAAGCAAATCGCGTTCGATGATCCCGATCGCTTCGGCAAAGCCGTCCACTTGGCGGACATCCATCTAGAGAAAGGAATGCAGTGCAACGACTGCCATTTTGCGCAGGACAATCACGGCAACGGCAAAGTCTACGGCGAGCCGCGCGCCGCCGTCGAAATCGACTGTATCGATTGCCACGGCACGATTCGCAGCAAAGCCACGCTTGTCACTTCCGGTCCCGCCGCTCCTGAAGGAGGCCGTCATCTCGACATTTTGCGCACTCCGTGGGGCCTTCGCCGTTTCGAATGGCGCGCCGATGGCGCCGTAATTCAACGGTCCATGTCCGAACAGAACAAAGAGTGGGAAATCGTTCAGACCGCTGATTCCATCACGCCCGGCAACGTGCACTTCAGCATGAAATCCTTTCGGGCCAAGCTGATGACCACGGACGGTACCGTCGCCCAACAGATGCCGCAAGACGACCAACATCTCGCCCACGCCAACTCTTCGATGACCTGTTACTCCTGCCATACGTCATGGACGCCGACGTGCTTCGGCTGCCATCTGCAAATGACCGCCAATGCACGCAAGCCCATGCTCCACAACGAAGGTCTCACCACGCGCAATTACACCAGCTACAATTTTCAAGTTCTTCGCGACGACATCTACATGCTCGGCGTCGACGGCACCGTCACTGGCCATCGCATCGCGCCCGCGCGCTCTTCCTGTGCCATCCTAGTCAGTTCGCAAAACGCGAACCGGGACTGGCTCTACTACACTCAGCAAACCATTTCGGCACCTGGTTTCTCCGGCCAAGCCTTTAGCACATTCGTTCCGCACACTGTTCGGGCCAAGGAAACTAAGCAGTGCAGCGATTGCCACGTCTCCGGCGCCCACGACAATAATGCCTGGATGGCCCAGCTCCTCTTGCAAGGAACAAACTTCATGAATTTCATGGGCCGCTACGTCTACGTTGCCACCGGCAAGAAAGGTTTCGAAGCCGTAGCCGTCGCCGAACACGACGAACCAGAAGCCATTTACGGCAGCGACCTACAACGCATCGCCTATCCCGACAATTACAAAAAGTTCGTCGACCATCGCCGCGAGCTTTCCACAGCGGCGAGCCATGAAGGCAACGTCCTCGATATTCAAGCGCGCGGCGAATACGCCTACGCGGCTACGGGCTCCGGCGGCCTCCGCGTCTACGACATCGCCAACATCGACAACAAAGATTTCTCCGAGCGCATGATCACCGCTCCTGTCTCTCCCATTGGCCAGCGTTTTTTCGTTCCAACAAAGGACGCGCTCGCCATCGCTTCACCGACCACGCTCGGCGTCGATCCGCTCCGCCAACAACTCCCCGAAAATGAAGAGCAGCCCATCCATCTTCTCTATGGTTTTCTCTACGTCGCCGATAAAGAAGAAGGACTGGTCATCATTGGCAATCCCGACCTCAAATCGAAGAGCCCTGGCGTCGGAACGCTTCTCGACGGCAATCCCGCCAACAATTTCCTCAAGCTCGCCCTGGCGTTCAATCCTGGCGGCATTCTTACCGGCGCGCATCGCATCACCATCGCTGGCACCTACGCCTATATCCTCACTGACAAATCGCTCGTCGTCGTCGATCTCGATAATCCTCTCGCGCCTCGCATCACGGCCACCATCGGTGCGCCAGACTTGGACAATCCACGCGGAATCGCCGTTCAGTTCCGCTACGCCTTCGTTGTGGACAGCTACGGCTTGAAAACGCTGGATGTAACCGACCTCGCGCACCCCAAAATAACGGCGAGGGGCCGCGCCGCGCTCGACGATGCCCGAAACATTTACGTAGCCCGAACCTATGCCTACGTCGCTGCGGGAAAAAACGGAGTAGGAATCTTTGACGTGGAAAACCCGGAAGCCCCGCGCCTGGACCAGGTCTTCAATGCCAACCAGCAGATGCACGAAGTAAACGACATCAAGATCGGCATGGTCGCTGGCAGCGTTTTCGCATTTGTCGCTGATGGCTACAACGGCCTCCGCGTCTTGCAGATCATTTCGCCTTGGGATGATCCCGCGCACTTTTCCGGTTTCAGCCCACGCCCCACACCGAAACTTATCGCCACAGCCCACACCCGCGGCCCCGCCCTCGCCATTTCCAAAGGCATCGACCGCGACCGCGCCGTCGACGAATCCGGCAATCAACTCGCTGTTTTCGGTCGCCGCGGCGCCCGTCCCCTCAATCGCGCTGAAATGCACCGCCTCTATCAACATTCCGCCAACGGCGCGTTCTATTCCGTCACTGACGAACCCGAAGAATCGCCACACGCAGCCGCGACTTCATCGTCAATTTCCTTTTTTACCCGCGCTCGCAGTTGGCTCAATTCTCTTTACTGAGGTCATGCCATGAATCGCCGCAAATTTCTCGACGCAACGCTCAAAACAATCTCTGCCGCCTCTTGCGCTCCTTTTTTTGCGGGCGCACTGCACGCGGCTGCACCGCTGCAAAGTGCAACGCCACAACGCATGCCGAATACCCCACGCCCCCAGCTCGCCATCACGATGGACGATCCTCGCCTGAAACTCGAATCCAATCTCCGATGGCAAGATGGCAACTCTCGCATTCTGAAAGCGCTCGACAGCCGCAACATCAAAGCCGCTCTCTTTGTCTGCGGCATGCGCGTCGACGAATACGACGGCTCCAAACTCCTCTCCGCCTGGGACCAGGCTGGCCATCAAATCTGCAATCATTCCTATTCTCATTTAAATTACTGTGGTCCCACTCCGTACGCCGACTTCGCCGTCGACTTCCTGAAAAATGAAAAAATCATCGCTCCTTATCACAACAAAACTCTTCTCTTCCGCTACCCATTTCTAAAAGAAGGTGACACCGCCGACAAACGTGACCGTTTTCGCGCTCTTCTGAAAGAGAGTGGCTATCGCGTCGGCCACGTCACGATCGACGCATCCGATTGGTATGTCAACCAGCGCATGGCCGATCGACTCATCAAAGATCCCAAGTTCAACATCAAGCCGTATCGCGATTACCTCATCGCTCATCTTCTCGACCGCGCCGCTTTCTACCGGCAGCTCGCCATTGACGTAGTCGGCCGCGACATCCGCCATACCCTCCTTATTCACTACAACACCCTCAATGCCCTGGTCCTCCCCGACGTGATGGCCGCCTTCGAGACCGCCGGCTGGCAGTGGATCGATGCCTCCCTGGCTTTTCAAGATGACGTCTTCCGCCTCCAGCCCAAAACCCTACCTGCGGGCGAAAGCCTGGTTTGGGCGCTGGCCACCGAAACCGGTCGCTTTAAGGACCGCCTCCGCTATCCCGGCGAGGACGACATTTACGAGGAACCCAAGATGAAAGCCCTCGGCCTCTAGTCCTGACCCCTAATGTTACGGAGCACTTTTTTCACTTTTCCTTCGCTGGCGGTATCTCCTTCTAGACACAGCTTTTGCTCCCTTTTGGCCCCTGAAAACGTGCCCATCTCCTTTCCTTTGTATCTTTTAACCTTAGGACACATCTAATCAAGGTATAATGGTTTGTTCACGCTTTTAACGCATAGCACCCATCAAAATAATTCGTGGGGCACCTCCGGTGAACAACGCTATGGTTGTAGGTGTAGGGGGTACTGGCACTGGACTTGGGGCGGTCCACCCCGCCGAGGGCGAGCAGATCTCTCGCTTTGAGCGAGGACATGAAGAGAGAAGCAAGAGGGAGTACTAGAACATGGTTAAGCAGTATTTACTGGCGAGCGATTTTGACCAGACTTTGAGCTTCAATGACTCGGGAGTCGCTCTCTCCGAGCTCATCGGCTTTCATGGGTTCCACGACAAGGTCAAAGGCCTTGCGGAGATGAACCTCGTCCAACAGGGCGCAGAACTCAGCTATCTGATTTTGCATGACCCCGACTTCCGTCGCGTTCGCCGCGACCACCTGGTGGAAACCGGCAAGCGAATTCGCCTGAAGCACAATGTCGCCCTGCTTGCACGCGCGTTGGCCAATCTTGCTGAAGGCTACAAATTCCATTTCAACGTGATATCCGCGGCGCCGCAGGAAATCATTCAGTCCGCGCTTGAAGGAATCGTCCCGCCACAAAATATTTTCGGAACGCGTTTCCGCTACAACGAGTCTACGGGAGAAGTCGATTCCATCATTCGGGCTTCCGCGGGCTGGGGAAAAATCACTGTCCTAGAAGAGCGCCGCGCCGAACTCAGCATCAGCCATGACCATATTATCTACATGGGGGACGGCAGCTCCGATATCCCCGTGATGATGCATGTGAATCAGCACGACGGACTGACGATCGCTGTCTCCGAAGCCAAGTTCATCACGCGCGTCGCGAAGCGCACCGTCCTCAGCGACAACGCCATGAGTGTTCTCGTCCCGGTGCTCGAAAAAGTCCTGGGATGGGACTCCGCCCACATCCGCAAGCTGTTCACTTCTTACGGGCTGAACTTGCTGGAGTGGGACAAAGTGCGCACAGATATGCTCACTATTCAGGATTCGGCGGAGCCTGTTGCAGCTTCTTCCGTTCACGCGAATTAATTCCTCCTGGAAATGAAAAAGGCGGCTGTCTTTGGCAAAGACAGCCGCCCTTTTTTCGGAAAAATCCTGGATTTTACTGCGGGCCGAATTTGAACTCGATCACCTCGGTCGTTTCCTTGGGACCGGGCTCGAATTCACTTTGCATCGCTGCTCTTTCTGCTTCCGGGGCAAGCACGGGATGGCCGCCGACGATGTGCGTTCTCTTCACCTTGCCATCGGTGCCGATGGTTACCTCGACTTTGACGACGCCAGCAAGATTTAGCTTTCTGGCGAGATCGGGGTACTGCGGCTTGCCCATGACCCTCACCTTGCGCTTGGATCCCGGGGCATCGCCTTCTTGCGCGCGTATCGAGAGCGCCACACCGCTCCCTACGCCGAGTACGGCGAGCAAACACACTGCCAGTATTCGCTTAGCCTTTGTCACTCTTATGTCCTTGAAGCCGAAACGTCCGGCGAAGTAAATACCTGCTTGTAATTGCATTTACTTCGCCAGACCCTGGGGATATTCGCCCGGGTTCTCCTTTTTTTTGAAATCACTTAGATTCACAAACTTATGAGTGTGTGGAGGGTATCGTAGTTGCCATTCAAGCTGGCGCGCACCTAGGCAAACATCTCATGTTTAATCGTTTTAGCGGATTTCGTCTCGTTTTGAGACAGGGTCTTTGGCGATTTTGTTTCACCGATACACAGGTTATTCAACGTTTGTTTCAGCCCCTGTATTGCCTTATTCTTCGGAATCACCTTCAGGTTTTGCGCATTCCTCATCGTCGGTTACAATTCTCGCGCGGAGGGTTCATGTCCAAGAAACTGATTCTCATGATCGCGGGCGACTACGCTGAAGTCCTCGAAGTGATGATTCCTTTCCACGCGCTTCAAATGGTCGGCCACACGATTCACGTGGTCTGCCCAGGAAAGAAAGCTGGCGAATTTATCCCCACTTCGGTCCACGATTTCGAGGGCGATCAGACCTACACCGAAAAGCGCGGCCACAATTTCCAGCTCAACGCCACCTTCGACGAGGTCAAACCCGAAACGTATGACGCGCTCATGATCCCAGGCGGGCGCGCGCCGGAGTACCTCCGCCTCAATCCCCGCGTCATCGAAATCGTCCATCACTTTGCCAAGACCAATAAGCCTCTTGCGGCAATCTGCCATGGACCGCAGGTTCTTGCCGTCGCTGGTGTGCTCAACGGCAAAAAGTGCAACGCTTATCCAGCCACCGGTCCCGAAGTCACCCTAGGCGGTGGCACCTTCGTCAGCCTCCCCATGACCGATGCGCTTGTCGACGGCAACCTGATCTCAGCACCAGGTTGGCCCGCCCTCGGCGCCTATCTCAGCAAACTCCTCACCGCCCTCGGCACGGAAATTCAACCCTAATTTGATGGGTAGCCGGCGTCGCTTGGTCGCGCCAACGCATATTTCTAGTTCAATCCACACTTTCTAAATTTCTGCCGCGCGTGGATAATTGTTGGTTCACTATTCCTGGAGAGGGCTCAGCATCATGGCAAACATCAACACCAAAAAAGGCGTTATCGGCATTCTGACTGGCGGCGGGGACGTCCCTGGTCTCAATCCCGCAATCCGCGGCGTTACTATCCGTGCGCTTCATGAAGGCTATCAAGTTATCGGCTTCCGGCACGGCTGGGCTGGTCTTGTCGATATGGTCCGCGAAAAGGACTACGACAACTCCGACAATTTTCTGGTGCTTACGCAGGAAGTTGTAGAGCGCGCCGCGCGCACCGGCGGCACCTTTCTCCACTCCTCGCGCACAAATCCAGGCCGCGTTAGCAAATCCAACGTTCCGGCGCATTTGAAAGACAATTTCACAGCGGAGAAAAACGATCTCACTCCCGAAGTCCTGAAGAATCTCGCTTGGCTGGGCATTGACACTCTCATTCCCATTGGCGGCGACGACACGCTGAGCTATGGCGTCCGCCTCCACAAAGAAGGCTTCAAGGTCATCGCGATTCCCAAGACTATGGACAACGACGTCCCCGGCACCGACTACTGCATCGGCTTCAGCACTTGCGTCACTCGCACTCTGCAGCTCGTCAACGACCTCCGCACTTCCGCGGGCTCTCACGAGCGCTTCATGGTTATCGAAGTGTTCGGCCGCTATGCCGGCTACACCGCCATGCTCCCCACAATGGCCGGCGCCGCCAACCGTTGTGTCATCCCCGAATACAAATTCAATATCGAGAGCCTCACCGAGCTTCTCGTCCATGACCGCAACAAAAATCCCAGCCGCTACTCGACGGTCCTCGTTTCCGAAGGAGCAATGTTTGAAGGCGGCGAAATGATTTTTGAAGGAGAAACCGCCGATGCCTATGGCCACAAGAAACTTGGCGGCATCGGAGACATCGTCTCGGAGAAAGTAAAGGATCTCTCCAAGAAATTTAACAAGGGCAAAACGATTGAGGTGGTCAACCAGAAGCTCGGCTATCTAGCCCGTTGCGGCGACCCCGACGTTGTGGACTCTATCGTTCCCATGGCTTACGGCAATATCGCACTCGAGCTGCTCTTAAAGGGCGTGCACGGCCGCTTGGTCGTTCTTCACAACGGCAGCTATGGCAACATCCCCATCGAAACGATTACTTCCACCAAGAAGGTGGTAGACATCAAGGAGCACTACAATACCGAACGTCTCCGGCCTCAATTTTCCAGTTTTGAAGCCAAGCCCTTATTCCTAATGGGCAGCTAAATTACTTTTTACCGTGATTAGCAAGGCCTCGTAGGGGCACGGCACGCCGTGCCCGTCCCCGCTTCAAGGCACGCACCACTCAAAGATCACACTCCAAATCTTGACCGTAAGTAAAGGATTGTCCGTCCGAGAAGTTTCCGAGAGTCTGGAAGAAAACTTGCCCCTACGCTCTTTTCGCCATGCGAATCACAGGAAGCATCAACCCATCTTTCAGCGGAACACGGATATTCTCCACAGCAATATAACCCCTCGTCCCGAATAGCTTCGCTCCCGTCAACGTCGCACCCATTTCATAGCTCGCAAAACCTGCCGTGCTGGCGGCAATTTCGCAAGCCTCAAGGATCCTGCCACCGATTCCTTGCCGCGCCCATGCCGGATGAATAAAGAACGCCCTAATCTTCGCTGCGTCGTGCTGTGGATCCAACAGCGCATCCTCTCGTCCCGTCCAGTGATCGCTGCCATAAAGCGTTTTGCGCTTGCTCCAGCCACCGCAACCGACGATCGTCCAGCTTGCTCCGGCACTTTTCGGTCCGCTAGTTTTCTCCGCTATGGACTGGCCGCCTATGACTTTGGCTTCCGCAACAAAGTAAGTCCCATCTTCGATCAATTGACTGTCCACGCCAAATACCGTTTCCAGCGCGCCTTCCATCTGTGCTGGAGTGTAGTCTTGTGCCTGCAACCCCCGCACGGAAGCGTCAATCAACTCCCGCAATATGGGACTCTCGGCCACAACAGCCTTCCTGATTCGAATCTTCGTTCTGCTCACCCCTTGCTACCCCTTCGCCTTTCCCTTCAAAATCTTTGCAACCTTTTCAATCTCCTCTGTCTTTTTGTACATCTGCACCGAGAAAACTTCCGTCGTCACAGTCTTGTCGACCTCTTGCTTCAGTTCGCTCGTCAGCTGATACAGCCGATTAACGCCAGCGCGAAATTCTCTTTCATTCTGCTGCAGCGCAGCTCGTTTTGCGCTCTGCGCGTTGGGATTTGCCGCCCCTGCTTCCGCTGGATTCTGCGTCTCCGATGATGGTGGCGGAGTCGGAAAGGGATTCTCCTTTCGCTGCTGGGAAAACACGGAGCGATCCGCCGCCACAGAACAACTCGCCGCCGCGGCCAGTGTCATCAAAAATCTTCGCCTCGTTTTCTCCATACCATCCTCCTATCCGCCATTCTGGCGGGCCCCATTCTGCCATTTGTTCCTGTGGCACTTTAAAGCTATTCGTGATCCGATACACCTCTACATTTAGAGAAGTACACTGTTCCCCAGGCACGTAATTTGGCGAGTGTATGTGGCTGCTGGCGCGGCATGCTGCGCCCGTATTAAGGCTGCGCAAATTGTCTGGAATTGAAGCGCAATCAGACCCGTAACGACTTACCGCCCGGCCGTTCGCAACGACGGCAAAGTAAACGTGGGCTTCACTTCTTTTCGCTTCGACCAATCGTGATAAGTGTGGCACTCGAAACACCGCGACTCCGCATGTTCCGGTCCCGGCGCATGACAAGTCTTACAAGTTACAATCCCCGGCAAAGGTATGTCACTCGCCTCGGTACTACTCAGCGCCTTCTCATGACAGCTCGCGCACGCGAATCCGCGGTGTGCATCGTGATCGAATCTCGCGTGCGGCATCCACTTCACTGTTGTTCGCGCTGGTTCGACGATCGGCAAATTATTCTGTCCCGCTCCGACCGTGAGCGCATGGCATTGATTGCAAGTCTTCCGCCACAATAATTCCTCGGCATCTTTGATCCGTGCGCCAACCCACTCATTCGGCGTATACACTCGCACAGCCGCCCGTCCCAGCTCCCCCGACAAATCGCGCCCAGGATCACGCACCTCTCGCAACTCTCCAGGATGCGCCGCAATATACTCGCTGAATTTTTTCACAAGAAACGCTTGCACCACCTCCGGCTTATCGTGAGGCACGCCTTCCTTGAACCGCTCGTCAAACGCAAGCGAATGGCATCCCGCGCACGCGTTCGCAAATTTCACTGGCGCCATCAACTCGCGGTCACTCTCGTGCCCCGGACGCGGCAACGTCCCGATCTTCGGCGGAAGGATTTCGTCCTGTTCAGAGTAACTAACATTGGCTGATGCGTAGCTCGCGTCGGCGTATTTCCATTCCGGTGAAGCCGCCCCCGTCTGGTGACAGTCTCCACATTCCAGCTGCACATTTGGCCCGTTTGGTCCACGCCGGATCGGTTTCATGTGAATCGCATGATTCACTCGAATTGTCCCAGGATCGCGCGCGACCATTCCATCCAAGGTTCGCAACGTCGAAAATTCCGGATGCCCAGCCTCAAGACTCTCGATATGCGCTGCGTAATGCGACACGGAACTGTTTGTCTTCAAATCCCCGTGGCATTCCGCGCAGGCTTCATTCCTCGCCGCAACAAGATTCACTCGCCCGCGGTGTTCGGTATGGCACGTTGCGCAACCAACCGATTCGGTTGCGGCCGCATGATGGAGTGGCCCATCGTGGCAAGACAAACAAGCTGTATCGTTGGCCGTCGCCGAAAACATTCCCGCAGTCTGCACATGGCACGCCCCACAATCCGCCTCCAAAACTGCGTGCGCTCCGCTCATCCGCCCGCTCGAATACACGCGCGAGTCCCGCGTAAATCCATGCCAGCCAATCCAAACCAGCGCGATCGCAGGCAGCCCAACACTCAACCAAAACTTCGCGCGCTTCAGCGCCGTCGGCCTTTTGAAATAATTCAGGTCGATCCGCTGAGCCAATTTCTTGGTTGTTCGTGTTCTCGCCAAGTGTGTTAACCACCGCCCGCCGCAAATCGCCGCGAATGTTCACGTTTCCTATGTGGGGGCGCAGCATGCTGCGCCCCAACAAGCTGGATCGCTCTGCAATGGGCGCGTATCCTGTTAGCCGCCGAAATTAATATCTCAGCGCCATCACCGCGTGCACCGCCCCCAACAAAATCAAAGCCAGCGAAATCGGTATATGCACCAGCAGCCACCCATGCAGTAAATGATGCAGCCGCTCCTGGCGTACCAATTGCCGCGCTTCATCGCAAATATCTTCCAAATCCTGCAGCGTTGCTTGTGCTGCTGGCGGCATCAACGTTTGCAATCCCGAAAATGCTCCATGCGCCTTGTCCGCATCCCCAAGCCGCGATTGCCGCAACTTCGGCTGCTCGAGAAACGGCCGCATCTCGCTTAAATAGAATTTCATCAGGGGCGCGCGCTCCTCTTCGGTCAGCACAACAGTCTCCGCGGCAGCGGCCACCGCTGCTCCGCTGCTCGTCGTAGCCATCGCCCTCGCCGCGCTGAATCCCCCCGCGCGTTGCATTTCCTCTTTTTCGGATTTGCCGAAGCCCAACGGCCCGCAAATCGTCTCAACGCCGCGGTCCGCTTCTTCCCGCAGCAGTTGCCGCACATTTCCAATCTCGTCGTAAATCGTTTCCAGCTTCACGTCTGTCGTCATCACTTGTGGCACATAATGCTGCACCGCCGCACCAAACACTCCGCTCGCCACGGTAACAATCAGCAACCACATCAGCACGCTCGTCAGCGTCCCGCCAAAATGTAATCCCCCATGAAATAAAATTACCGGTAAGCTCAGCAACCCCAACCACAAGTGCCCGCGCATCCACGCCTGCGCCCGCCCAATCCGCCAGGTTGGCACCCGCTTCCGTGCCCCCAGTAGCGCCGCGAAAATCATGAACCCAAATCCAATCACGCCAAAAGTCAGGCCCACCACGCTGCCACCGTGAGGTCCGCTTGGCTCGCTCGTCGCATCCACCACGTACGCGCTCGCAAACACGGCGAACCCTATCAGCGAACCGATCGCCCAACTTCTTTGTGTCTTGTCAATTCGCAATCAAAATTCCTCGTACCTTCACTTTGCGGTTCCGCCGCCCAGCATCTCCGAAAAAAATGTCCTCGGGTCCACGCGATGCGCCGCATCGTGTGGGCAAGCGTAAACACAGCTCGGCTCCTTCAAATGCGTGCACAAATCGCACGAAGTTGCCTTCTGCCTCACAACCGCTTTTTTCCTTCCCGGCCGTTCCAGGTCTTCGACCATCACATCAAATGGATGCAAATTAATATTTCCGTAGGGGCAATTCCGCGCGCACAACCCGCACCCGATGCACCAATCCTCAATAATCACCTCGAGCGAATTTCGCCGCCGGATCGCTCCCACTGGGCATCCCACCATACAGAGCGGATCGCGGCACTGCCTACAAGAAGTCGCCACCAAATACTGTTCGAAACGCAAACCCTCTCGCACCAGCCGCGTCACCCCTTCATGCGCGTCCGCGCACGCGTTCACACAGGCGTCGCACCTTGTGCAATTGTTCAAGTCGAGAATCAGTAAACTCTGCGCTTCCATCAAGCCCTGCGAAAGAAACTGATCGATGGGCACGCTGCGAACCGTTTGCATCCGCTGCTGATTCTGCGCCGCGCGTGCCGCTGCCACCGTTTCCAGCCCCACGCGCACGCTCGGGAACCGTTCCAGCATGTCGCGAAAATCGTCCCCGGAAATGCGCACCACCTCCACATGGTCCAGCGCCGTGCAAGTCGCCGTGCGCACGCCGCCCCCGAGCAAGCCAATTTCCCCGAAATAATCTCCGCGCGAGAGATACGCCAACACCAGTTCTCCGCCCGGATACGTTTCCGAAATCTTCACGAACCCGATGCGTACCAGATAGAAACTCCCCGCCGCATCGCCTTGCTTCGCGATGATTTGCCCTGGCGCAAATCGTTGCAGCTCCACGTTCCCCTTCAAATGCTCGATAAAATCGGTCGAAAGATCCGCAAACATCGGCACGCCGCGTAAATGGTTTTCCAGCGCACGCTTGCGATAATTCTGGTCAATCTGTGCGCGAAATGTTTTGTTCTTCATCATGATGTCAAGCACGTTTCGAAGCATTTCGAACGCCACGACATCCGTCTCCGCAATCACCGTCGCCGACCGCGGATAGAAATTCATGCACGTCATCTCACCGAACAAATCGCCGGGGCCAAGCTCGGCTACCGGATTCCCATATGCGAGGTCCACGGACGCATCGATGGGAATCGTTCTGTCGCGAGTCTCCTCCGCGCGGACATCCGTATCTCGAGCCGCGAGCGTGCTTGTGAGCTTCTTAAAAAGGCCCTTCGCCCCGCCCTGTGTTTTTACGTGCGCGATCGGAGACGAAAGCGAAACGCGCGCTTTGCCTTCCAGAATGTAAAAAGCCGTCGAGCCAAATTCACCCTCGCGACAGATAATCTCTCCGGGATGAAATCGCCGTTTAACGATTGCCCCGCGGTTCAATTCAAGAAACGTCCCCGAGACGCCTTTGAACACCGGCAATTGCAAAAGCTCTTCCGCTTCAAATCCCTGGGAGTCTGCGCCCGCTGAAATCGAAGTTCCCACAACGGTCTTGTTCGTCAAAGCGCCCGTGGGGCACGAAACCATGCATTCCCCGCACGAAATGCATGTCGAATCGCCCATTGGAGCGTTCAAATCAAAGGCAATTCCCGCCGAATAGCCTTTCCCCATCCGCCCCAGCACGAAGTTACTCTTGATCTCATCGCAACCGCGAATGCATCGATCGCACAAAATGCAAGCGTCATGATCCACGGCAATCGCCAGCGAGGAATCATCGATGCCGCGCGATACAGTCCGTTTCGCGAATCGCGGCTGCGTGATTCCCGCGGCCAGCGCCAAAGTTTCCAGTTCGCAATCTCCCGATTTTTCCTGTCGCGCACAAGGTGAGGGATGATCCGCCATCAATAGTTCAAGCAAAGTCTTTCGCGCGTTAAAGACCTTCTCGGAATTCGTAACCACCTTCATGCCCGGTTCGACAGGCCGCACACACGACGCCGTAAGCACCCGCGCTCCGGTGTCCACCATGCAAAGCCGGCAAACTCCCACCGGCGTTTCATTCTGCAAATGGCAAAGCGTAGGAATCGACGTCCCATTCATCCGCGCCGCATCAAATACGCTAGTACCCGCAGCCACCTGCACAGGTCGCCCGTCAATCGTAATCTCCACAAGTTCCGGCAATCGCGTAATCGTGCTCACAATCTCTTTCTTTTCCTCTTCTCTGTGTCCTCTGCGAACTCTGTGTTAAAAAACACCTTCCACTTGGCGCAGCCTGACAACCTTTGGAAGCTTGCTACGGCCGTATCCCTACACGGTGCGCTTCTCCTGCCTTAGCCGCCGTCGTAAAACAAATCCCGCTAGGGCACAACCCCTTCAAAACGTGCGCTTCCACTTCTTCCCGAAAATACTTCAAAACAGACTGCACGGGCGCTGGAACAATCTGCCCGAGCCCGCAAATGGAAGTCAGACTCATCGCCTGGCAAAGCTCATCGACCAACGCCAAATCTTCCCGGTACTGACTCTCCGCCAACCCGCTGTGCGTCCACCGCACCAGCAAATCCGTCATCTTCTGCGAACCGACCCGGCAAGGCACGCACTTTCCGCACGACTCATTCCGGTAAAACCGTACCGCGTTCAAAGCCATGTCCAGCATGCAAGTCGTGTCGTCGCAAACTACAATCGCGCCAGACCCAAGCATCGATCCCGCATCCGCAAGCGCCTTGAAATCGAGCCGCACATCCACCATCGAAGCAGGCAAATACCCAGAAGACGGCCCGGAAGGCGCAAACGCCTTCAACTGCCGCCCGCCCCGAATTCCTCCCGCGTAGTTAAACAGCACTTCGCGCATCGGCGTTCCCATAGGCACTTCGAATATGCCGGGTTTAGCCGCGTGCCCGCTCACGCCCACAAATTTAAGCCCACGCGAGCCTCCCACGCCTTGGGTTTTGTACCACTCCGCCCCGCGCGCCAAAATCTGTGGCACATTTGCAAATGTCTCGACGTTATTCAGCACCGTCGGTTTTTGCCACAACCCTGCCTGAACAGGAAAAGGCGGCTTGTTCCGAGGCTCTGCACGCTTGCCTTCGATGGCCTCAATCAAGGCGGTTTCTTCGCCGCAAATGTAACCTCCCGGACTGACGAAAATCTCCAGATCAAAAGCCAGCTCGCTCTTCAAGACATTTTTTCCAAGCAATCCTTCGTGATAGCAACGCCGCAACTCCTCGCCAAGAATTTCTTCTTGCAAGTGATACTCGTGCCGGATGTAAAGAATCCCTTTTTTTGCTCCGGTAACCAGCCCCGCCACAATCATCCCTTCGATCACGAGATGCGGCAGATGCGTCATGATGAATCGATCTTTGATCGTCCCGGGCTCGCTCTCGTCCGCATTGCAAACGACATACTTTTCCGTTCCCGGTTCCTTGCGTACTAAACCCCATTTCAAGCTCGTCGGAAATCCCGCTCCGCCCATTCCGCGCAATTCCGACGCTTTCAGCTCCGCCAGCACACCGTCCCAATCTTTTGTTGTAGCCAGTCTCCGAACAACGCCGTATTTTTCTCTATCGCCGTACGGATCGGACACGCACTGCACTCGGGCGTGTTCCGGATGTGATTCGGGAAGCTCTTTGCCAAGAATCGCGTTTCGCGCAATCGCTTCCGCCGACGCTGCCGTCACACTCGTAAAAATCTCATCGTTAATGGAAACCGCCGGCGCCTGATCGCACCGACCGAGGCAAGACACATCGCGTATCAGCACATCCGCAGGTGGGCTCTTCGCGAAGCACTGCTCCAATTCCGCGCGCAATTCGCAAGCTCCATTCAAGTGGCAGCTCATGTCCGCGCAAACGCGAACGTCGGCCTTCGGCGGTAACACAAGCTGGAAATGCGGATAGAAGCTGGCGACGCTATGAATTTGGTAAAGAGGAGTGTTCGAGCGATGGGAAAAAGCTTCGAGTTCCGCCTTGGGCAAGAAGCCATAGCGAAGCTGAATAGCTCGCAGGTCGTCGAAGATCACAGCGCGGCATCTCGCATTGAAAAGCGCCGGTCAGGTCGTGTCACCCGGCGTGAAGTGAAGTACGGATTCTCCTGCATACTACTGGCGCCCCACATCCGTGTAAATAGAAGCCCCGTTGCCTTTTCGCGCCACGCTGCGAAAAAGACAACGCGTCCGGCCCGCCTTCCAAACGATAATTGAGCGAACGAATCGTCTGTCATTGCGAATGCAAATCGTCTCCCAATCCAATTGGCTGCGCGCCACACTGTGCATTGCGCTCCTCCTGCCGCTGGCCTTCGCTGTTCGAATGGCCGCAGCGAAAAACGGCCCTGCCAAACCAACAAATTCCGTTTCCGCCGATGGAGCGTCCAAACCGGTCGAAACGACTGCAGCGCCTGCCGCCAAGCCAGCCGATTCGAACGGGGAGCCCGTAAAATACATCGGTCCCGGCTCCTGCGCCGCTACAAGCTGCCATGGCAGCGTCAAACCCGTCGCCGGAAGCCGCATTCTGCAGAATGAATATTCGACCTGGATCGTAAAAGACAGGCACAGCCATGCGTACCAAGCACTAACCGGAGAAATCGGCGAACGCATCGCCCGCATTCTGAAACTCAACGAGAAGGCCGAAGAATCGCCGAAGTGCCTTGCGTGTCATGCACTGTACACAACGCCCGAGCAGCGCGGCCGCCCATTCGAACTATCCGATGGCGTCTCCTGCGAAAATTGCCACGGCCCCGCCTCCGCATGGTTAGGTCCTCACACTACGCGCGACTGGCCGCACGAAAAATCCGTCGCGCTAGGAATGCGTGATACGCGCGACGTGATTCATCGCACAGAAAAATGCCTTGAGTGTCACCTCGGTACAAAAGAAAAATTTGTCGACCACGAAATAATCGCTGCCGGCCATCCCGATCTGTTTTTCGAATTGGATTCTTTTTCTGCGGTGATGCCGCGCCACTGGAAATTGCCGCGCGAATCCGCCCCCGGTAAACCGGTGGAAGATCCGGCGTGGGCTGGCGTGCGCGACTGGAGCGCAGGCCAAGCTGTGCAGCTTCGCGCCGAAATGGAGAGACTGACGTGGCGCGCGAAAGGCGAGCGCTTTGACAAGAAAGATGTGTGGCCCGAATACTCAGAGCTCTCCTGTTTTGCGTGCCACCATGCGCTGATGCCAGCCAAAGACAGTTGGCGGCAGGAGCACGGATTCGCTGGCCGTCGTCCCGGTGATCCTGCATGGAACAGCTCGCGATATGCTGTGTTCCGTTTGCTCGCGAAACAAATTGACTCCGCGAATGCCCAAGAGCTCGACCGAAGACTGCTGGAAGTCTCGGACGAAATGTCCAAGCTGAGTCCTGATCGTAATGTTGTCGCGGCGTCGGCTTCCGCCGCTGCGCCGATTGCGCAGCGTTTTGCCGATCGTCTTGCGGCGATGCAATACGATCAAGCGCTTGTGCTGCGCATGTTGCAGCACATTTCGGATGATGCCGAAATTATCTCGCTTGCTGACGAACGCGCCGCCGAACAAGCGGTAATGGCGATGGACTCGTTGTACATCGCATACAGCAAAGATGCGAAGCCCAGCAATGCGGCGGAAGTTCGTGCCGCTATCAACGAACTCTTCCGCCAGCTCGAAAATCCTTCAGCCTACAACGCCGATCAATTTGCCGCTTCGTTGCGGCGAATCCGTCCAATGCTGCGATAATCAGACCCGGCAAACTATCGTTTTGAGCAAGGACCCATGAATCGTTTTGAGAACTGGTTTTGCGCCTCGTCCGTCTGGCGCAGCATGACGCGGAAGCATTTGCTTCCGTGGATGTTGTCCGAGACGGAGCTGGGTGAGCACGTTCTGGAAATTGGGGCTGGACCAGGCGCGGCGACGGAGGAGTTGCGGAAACGCGCGGGGCGAGTGACCAGCATCGACTATAGCCACGCTTTTGCTGTAGGTCTCGCGCAGCGCGCCACAAGCACGAACGGAGCGGTGCTGCAGGGTGATGCGTCCGCATTGCCTTTTCCAGAAAAAGCATTTTCAGCAGCGATCGCCGTATTGGTTCTGCACCATTTGAAATCGCAAGAGTTGCAAGAGCGCGCCTTCTCGGAGATCTTTCGCGTTCTGCGTCCAGGCGGCGTTTTTCTGGCGGTTGAAATCCAGGATGGTTTGCTGAACCGCATTGCACACATCCGAAGCACCTTTGTGCCGGTGCCGCCAGCAACGGCATCCGCGAGGTTCGCAGCGGCCGGATTTTCGAGCGTGTCCATTGCTTTTCTGCGCGGCGCGTACCGTTTGCGCGCGCTACGTCCGTAAGATTTTGCCGACACTGTGTGCGTGACGCGTTGACGCGCCTGCGTGCGGCCTTTAGCATGGAATTATGAGCTCTGCGGCGAAGCTCAAATTTCCTCCCGGTCCCTCCACGGGGCTCAAGCGTTGGTCGCTCGGCCCTCTGAACAACGGCGATCCACTTGGTTATTTCACGGGCCTCACGCGCGAGTATGGAGATCTCGTCAGCCTCCGTGTTCTGAATTTCCGCATCCTTCTGCTCAATCATCCGGACCACATTGAAGACGTTCTGGTAAATCATCCGCGAAAATTCATAAGGGGCCGCGTGCTGTTGGCCAACAAACGTGTTTTTGGACGCGGTTTGCTGACGAGCGACGGGGATTTCTGGCTGCGGCAGCGGCGCTTGGCGCAGCCAGCGTTTCATCGCGCGCGAATCGCCGGCTATGCCTCGACGATGGTGGAGTTCACCGAGCGTTTGCTGCACGAATGGCAAGACGGGGAAGAGCGCGACATCCATGCAGAGATGATGCGGCTTACACTGCAGATCGTCGGCAAAACATTGTTCGATGCCGATGTCGAACGAGACGCCCAGGACATCGGCAAATCGATGGAACTCCTGCTCGAGCTTAGCGCGAATTTCCGCAGGACTATTTTCATTCCGCACTGGGTGCCCACGCCGACGAATTTCCGGCTGGAACGGGCGATCCGGCAAATCGAAAGAGTTCTCTACAGAATGATTGCCGATAAGCGCGCGTCAGGCCGCGATTCAGGCGACCTCCTTTCTATGCTGCTGGCCGCACAAGATGAAGACGGCTCGCGCATGACGGATCAACAGCTTCGCGATGAAGCCATTACACTTTTCCTGGCCGGCCACGAGACCACGGCGAATACGCTCTCCTGGACCTGGTGGTTGCTTGCGCAGAATCCTGCAGTCGAAGCGAAACTCCACTCTGAGTTGAGAACGGTGCTCGCGGGGCGTGCGCCTTTGCTCGACGATTTGCCGAAGCTCGTTTATACGAATCACATCATTACCGAGTCGATGCGGCTCTATCCTCCTGCCTGGGGAACCGCGCGCACGGCTATTGAGGATCACGAAATTGCGGGGTACGCGATACCGAAAGGCTCCGGTGTTTCGTTTGCGCAGTGGTCCGTGCATCGCGACGCGCGATGGTATGATGGGCCCGACGAATTTCGCCCCGAGCGGTGGGAGGGCGACCTGCTCAAACGGAATCCAAAATTTGCCTACTTCCCGTTTGGAGGTGGGCCGCGCCAGTGCATCGGCAACACCTTCGCGTTAATGGAAACGGCGCTGACCCTGGCCACGATCGCGCAGCAGTACCGCTTTCGGCTTGTCCCCGGCCATCCGGTGGTACCGCTCGCGTCGATCACGTTGCGGCCCAGGTATGGAATCCGCGTCGTAATGGAGTCGCGCTCGGCGAAGAGCCGAGCCGCGACCGAAGCGAGTAGCAAGATAAGTCGTAACAGATAAGGCCGATGGTTTAATCGACAGAGTGAAGGGCGGATCTGTAACTTTAGAAGACACATCGATCCCGTCGCTGGGCTTGCGGATACTTGAAACCTGGCGCAAAGTAGAAGCATGAACACATACAACGTAAAGATCCGCTATGAAGACCGGAACAAGGGAACCGAAGGAACAACCGTTAAGGTAGATGCAACCACGATCGCAGGCGCAATCGCGAAGGCCGCAAGAGAATTCGTTAAGGGTCTAGATCGCAAGCAGCGATTTGACGCGAATAAGGGTCTGCAATTGGAGGCTGTCCGAGTCACAACGGATAAGACGGATGCGCCGGAAAGCTCCGGAAGCACACCAAGTTCGACGACAGACAGTTAGACTTGGCGCTGTACTTCATTTTTCAAGAGTTACTCGACGCAAACTTTCGCTGGAATAGGCCTGCACAATGGACCAAGAACGTCGTGGTTTGAGATTTGCGTTCACCGCGAGCGCCGAGATCGCTCTCGGAAAGTCGCCCAATGTTTTTTCCCCTGCACGCGTGACAGAGCTAAGCTTACGAGGCTGTTTCCTCGAAACTTCTGCATCGTTTGAGATTCAATCTCCTGTTTTGGTGAAGATTAACTACAGCGCAGAATATTTCGAGGCCGAGGCCTCCGTCCTGTATGTCAGGCCCTCGGGCCTCGGACTTGTGTTTGGTGAAGTGAAGTCAGAGTCTCGGGCAGTGTTGCAAAAGTGGGTTCTCAGCACGATGGATAGTCAGGGCGCGCCAACTGTCAGTGAGTAGTGAATAGTGGGTGGTAAGTAGAAAAAGCAAATACAGCAGCTACTTTCGAGTCAGCCGAAATTCGATCATCAACCGCTCTTCGCCCTGTTCATTGATCAGGAAGTGGCGATGGAGGAGGACGCGGCCGTCTTCTTCAAGGTGCGCACGCGCGACGGTCTTGCGTCCAGGATGCTCGGTATCGAGGGGCGTGGTCCACAGGACGATATTCTTGCCGTCGAAGGTACCGTCGCTTTGGCGAATGGACATCGTGGTCTGGTGCGAGTCGTACCAAACGGTGGTGAAGCGGTTCGTTTTTGAATCGAAGCCGGAGATTCCGGTGCCGGTAGTCTTCGTTCCATCGTCATTGATGAAGATGAAATCGGACTGCAGAAACTTGCCATCCTGTATCATGTACTGCTTACACGTGCCTTTTGTCACGCGAGGCTTCCCTTCCATGGGGAAGAAGGTCTTGACGACATCCCAGTCGCCCGCAAATTGCGCAAGCAACTTCTGACCGGCGCCCGGTACGTTCGGCGGCTCATATTGGTTGTGGGTTTGCTGCCCGAAGGCGGTAGTGGCAAAAAGCAGTGTCGCGATAATCCATTTTCTCATCGTACGCATGGCACGCGATGATATTCGAAAATCGCAAGCGTTGCACGGCTTTTGCGTTAGCGAGCCGACGCTGGCAAATAGGCTAGGTCAAAAACCCTAGCGAGCTTTCACTTGAGTTCAATAGTCGATAGGCGAAAGCCGTTTGCCTTCTGATTCAAGCGTCGGCCACACGACATCACGACGGCGGGCGGCCTATGGATTTGTTGACCCACTCGATGAACCACTTCATGTTAGGCGCGTCAGTATGACCGCCATCATGTTGGCGCCAGGCGAGTTGACCGTCGAGCAGCCCTTGGTTCACCGGCGGCATCTTCGCGGTGCGATAATCTTGGTCCACTCCCATTCCTCTTGCGCCAAGAAGTTTAAACACTCGGTTGGCGTCTACAGTCGCCATGAAGCTGCCTTGGTTGTCGAGCCACTTGGCATCACCTTTTTCGGGGATTCCGTAGCTGATAAATGTAAGTCTCGGCGCGCACAAGGCGATCAACTCGTTCGAATCGACGGGAATGTCGCCCGGGTTCATGCTGCCAACCGTCGCTTCGGACGCGCCGTATTTCATGAAATTGCCGGCCATCCAGTAGTATTCGCCGCCTGTAAGGTTCTCAACCGCTTCGCCCCAGTTGCGCCGCAGCAGTGTTGCTCCTCCTTTGCCCGATGATCCCACCAACACCATGGCGAAGCGCTGATCAAAGGCCATCGTGACAAGCGCGGCTTTACCGTAGCGCGACACTCCATCGATTCCGACGAGTTTAGAGTCGACAGCAGGGTCGGTCTCCAGATAATCGAGCCCGCGACCTGCTCCCCACGCCCACGCGCGAAGTGCACCCCAGTCCTCCGGTTTACGCGGCTGCCCTTTGTTCACCAGCCCGATGATTCCCCGTGTAATTCCCGCGCCATCATCGGCTTGTACGCTTGCCGGATCGAGCAGCACGAAACCCCAGCCCGCGGCAACCAATTGCCACGTGTTTGGCAGATCGCCGTCTTCATTCAACTGGGGAAACGTGAACGGCGTCTCCTTCACCGGGTCCCAAGCCGGATGCTTCGCGAACACCTCTTTTAGCGAAGGATCCTGCTGCACCATCAACGCCTTCCACGCGTTGTTGACGCGCTCCATCTCCTCGCCACGAGGCTCGTTTGGATTCGGAAAGGCCGCGCGCCCAAACATAATGAGCACAGGCACCGGCCCCTTGGCGTTCGCCGGCGTCACCAGAATCATATGAATCTTCACGCTGATGGCCGGATACGCCGAGTTGTCCACCTCTCCGATCAGATCCTTGGCGATCACAGGCGTGAAGCCGATCGATTCGTGATCCACGGTTTTCACGGTCCACGATACCTTCGGCACGTCTTGGGGCACTCGCCCGTAGACGTACTTCGAGAACATTTCGATCAATTCAGGACGCCGCACTTTCCACCACGTCTCAGCCGTGGCCACCTTCTGCCCGTTGTTCAGCACGAGTGGATCGGGAATATTGGGATATGGATCGGCCTTCGACTCATCATAGTTGGCGTGATTTGCCGCCTTGTCGTTCCCACTGTAGCCTGGCCGCAGAGCTCTGATACCCAGCTGATCCATCATGTTCTGGTGGTCCTGGTCGGCAGTGAACGTAACCGGTGGCGGCAACGCGGGAGTTTGTGCAATTGAAAATGACGAAGTGCCCAAAATTAAAATCAGGCACGTAAATCCAAGCAAAGACTTAGGTGTAAAGAGCACGCGAACACTCCCAGTGATATGATTGCGGCGTTTTCGAAAAACCTGGCTGCTTCGGGTGTCCATGCTAAACCTTTCAATATGAAGCGTGCACTCAGTTTCTTCGCCTCGATCGCAGTTTTGCTTTATTTGGGCCGCGTGCTATTCGAGCCGGTATTGGCGTCCCCGTCCGCCCAACAAATCTGGGTGGCAACATGGGGCGCCTCCCAGCAGATTCCTGAGCCTTCGAATGAACTACCGCTGGAAGACTCGCGCGATGCCACCGTGCGTCAGATCTTTCACCTCTCGATCGGCGGCTCCGCACTACGCGTTCACGTGTCAAACGCGTTCGGAACGGAAGCGCTTCGCTTCACCTCGGTCCACATAGCCCGTCCGCTCTCGACATCCTCTCCGTCGATCGATCCATCTAGCGATCAGCCGCTGACCTTCGCCAGCAAACCCGACGTACTTGTTCCGCCGGGCGCAGAATTCGTCTCCGATCCCGTCAATTGGAAAGTCGCCCCGCTTTCCGATATCGCGGTAACGTTTCATCTCGATACCCCGCCGTCGCGCGAATCCAGTCATCCGGGATCGCGGACGACCAGTTACTACGTCCATGGCGACGCGGTCGGCGCAGCAACTCTGATCGAACCCAAGCGGGTAGATCACTGGTTCCAGGTTTCGGAAATTGATGTCCAGGCGCCGGCGGAAGCAGGTGCAGTGGTCGTACTGGGCGATTCCATCACCAATGGACACGGAGCTACAACCAACGGCAACGACCGCTGGACCGATGTCCTCGCGGCCAGACTCCAAGCCTCACCACGAACACGAAACGTCGGCGTTTCCAATCAAGGCATCGGCGGAAACAACTTGCTCGTCGACGGCCTCGGCCCCAACGCCCTGTCGCGTTTCGATCGCGACGTACTGGCGCCAGCTGGCGTCCGCTGGCTCATTGTTTTTGAAGGTGTGAACGATCTAGGTGGCTTGGCAAGAACCGCCGAAGTCCCGTTAGCCGATCACGCCGCGCAAGTCGAACGCGTTCTCGCCGCCTACCGCCAAATCATCGAACGCGCGCACGCTCACAACCTCCGCGTCCTCGGCGCAACGATAACGCCCTACGTCGGCTCCGACTATTACCATCCAAGCCCGATGAGCGAAGCCGACCGCCAAGCCGTAAATCAATGGATTCGCGCCGCCGGCCATTTCGACGGTGTAATCGACTTCGACACAGTGGTTCGCGATCCGAATCATCCCGACCAACTACTGCCCGACTTCGATTGTGGCGACCATCTGCACCCTTCGCCTGCCGGATACAAAGCCATGGCAGAAGCCATCCCACTCAACATTTTCGCAAGGTAGGCTGCCAATCCAACAGCAATCGTCGAGCGTGGTATGCTTCGGCGTTATGGACGCGAAACACGTAACACCAATCTTGAATGTGTCGGACATAGGTGCGAGCTTTGCGTGGTTTGAAAAGTGGGGTTGGAAGAAGCGCTGGGATTGGGGAACGCCGCCAACGTTTGGGTCTGTGGGATCTGGAGAGTGCGGGATTTTCCTTTGCCTTGGAGGGCAGGGAAGCCGTGGCAAAGGAACGAATAATTCCACATTTGGACCAGACGGAGACGAAACGGCCGATAAGGGCGTGTGGATGTCGGTGTGGGTCGCGGACGTGGACGAAGTTTATAAGGAGTGCGTGGCCTCCGGGTTAGACGTCGTTTTTCCGCCGACCGATATGCCATGGAGGACGCGCGAGATGCATGTGCGGCATCCTGATGGGCACGTGTTTCGAGTCAGCAAGGGAATAAGCACGTAGGGATTACAGAGCAAGTGGTAGCAGGGCGAAAGAAAGACAGAGTCAAAACCCGCAGCCGGCCGCACGAGGCAGGTGAGAATGGGCTAAACTTAGAAGGGAGAGTTAGCACAATGTCATCGAGCGTCATCATAAGCAATCCAGGGATTCTTAGCGGGGAGCCGGTATTTCGTGGCACCCGTGTACCATTCAGGTGTCTGACCGACTACCTGAAGCACGAGCGAAGTCTGACTGAGTTTCTTGAGGACTTTCCCGGCGTGACTAAGGACGACGCCATTGCCGCACTTGAGGAAGCCAGGATAAGCCTGGCAGCTGCGTTGAAATGAAGTTGTTGCTCGACGAGTGCTTGCCGCGAAAAATGAAGTTCCTCTTCTTGCATAGCGGGCACCAATGCGAAACGGTCCGAGAAGCAGGTTTTGGCGGCAAGGAAAATGGTGAGTTGCTTTCGCTGGCAGAGGGAAAGTTTGACGTCTTGATCACCGTGGACAAGAGCCTCAAGCATCAGCAAAACATTTCCGATCGCAATATCGCGATCTTGGTCATCCGGGCTGCCTCCAATGATATCGATGACATTCGACCGCATTTTCCGAAAATGCTGGTTGTGCTTCAGTCCGTTAGGCCAGGACAAATTGTCGAAGTCGGAGCGCTCTCCTGATTACAAACTTAGGGGGCCCGCCATCCGGCCCCAATGCAGACATGATCGAGACTCAACGAATCGCCGATTCTTATCGCGCCGCGACGATCAAAGGCGCTTGGTACGGACCTACGGTCGCCGAGCTATTAGCAAGGATTTCGCCGGAGCTTGCGACGACGCCACCAGTTCCCGGGGCACATTCGGTTGCGGCGCTGCTTCAACATTTGCTTCTTTGGAACGAAAGAATTCGAAATACCTCCGACAGCAATCCAATGCCGCGTTGGGAGGCCGAAAAGGAATGGGCCGAGCCGCCGATTCCCTGGAACGAACTTGTTACCCGCTGGAACCAAAGCCGCGATCTTCTCGAAGAAAAGATTCGGAGTTTTCCCGTCGAGGATCTAGCGAAGCGCGTTCCGGGGCGCGACTATTCCTACGAGACGTTGTTACACGGAATAGTGCAACACGCGATTTATCATTCCGGGCAGATCGCCATGGTCTTAAGTATGCTGCGGTCCCGTTCCGTGTAGTGCCTAGCTCGATTTGGGGCAGGCACGGCTACTCTTGTCGCAGGGCGACTAGGGGGTCGATTTTGGTGGCGCGGCGGGCTGGGATGTAGCAGGCGACCAGGGCTGCGGCTAAGAGGACGACGGTTACACCGGTTAGGGCGCGGACGTCGAGGGTGCCTACGTTATAGAGGAAGCTTTTCAGGGTTTTGCCGACGAGGTAGACCCCGGGGAAACCGATAGCCATGCCGATGAGGGCGGCCCACATGCCTTCGCCTACCACTAATCTAAGGACTTGAGAGCTGCCAGCGCCGAGGGCAATGCGAATGCCCAACTCGTGATTTCGCTGAGCGACTGAGAAGGTCATGACACCGTAAATGCCGATGGCGGCTAGGAGGAGAGCGAGTACGGCGAAGGTGCCGAAGACGAGGACGGTGAAGCGGTCGGTGACGAGGGATTCGCTGATGACCTGGTCCATGGTGCGAACGTGAGTCATGGGGAAATCGGGATTCACGGAACGGACGGCAGCGGCAATGCCCGATGTGACGGAGCTGGGGTTTCCGTTGGTGCGGACGCCGATGTTGGTGAAAGGCCAGGGGCTCTGGTCAAAAGGAAAGTCAACTTCGGCGGAGCCGGTGGTGGTTGGGTGGCTTTCGTACTGGACGTCGTGGAAGACGCCGACGATTTGCCATTCGACAGGGGCGCCGAAGGGGGGATTCTTGTCGGGGACAAGCTCGACGATTTTGACGCGCTGGGTGAGTGGGTCGAGTCCGGGTAGATATTGGCGGGCGAAGCTTTCGCTGACCATGGCGACGCGGGGTGCTCCGGCGAGATCGCGCGCGTCTAGATAGCGGCCGTGGGTAAGACGTATGCCATAGGTTTCGTAATAACCCGGTGTGACCGTGTTAATCATTGCCTGCGGTTCTTTGTTGGGGTTGTTGTCGGTGTCATCGGAGGGCTGGCCGGCAATGGTGAAATGGAGGCGGCCGGCACCGTTCGTGGGGAGGCCGGGGGCGATTGCGACTTTCATGACGCCGGGAACGGCGGCGATTCGTTCTTCGAGTTGCTGATAGATGGAGCGGATTTGGGCGGCGCTCGACGTGCGATCGTGCTGGATGGGAACGCTGAAGGTGAGGACGTGGTCGCGGCGAATGCCGAGGTCGACTTGGGTTACGTTCCAGAAGCTGCGAAGGATGAGACCTGCGCCGGCGACTAGGATTAAGGCGAGGGCGAATTCGGCGACCACGAGAACGCGGCGAAGGCGATTGTGGCTGGCGCCTGCGGAGGAGGAGCGGCCGCCTTCTTTCAGCATGTCGCTGATGTTTTGGCGCGCGGCATGCCAGGCAGGGAAGCAGCCGAAGAGGACGCCGCTGAGAAGTGTTGCGCCGAGAGTGAAGAGCAAGACGGGGATATTGAGGTGCGGATCGGCTTCGTAGGGGATGCCGAGCTGGTTTCTGGGCATGAGGCTCATGACGCCACGGAGGAGAGCGACGGAGAGGAGCGTCCCTAGGAGGCCGCCCATCAGTGCCAGAGAAAGGCTCTCGATCAGGAATTGGCGGAAGATGCGAGCGCGGGTGGCGCCTTGCGAGGCGCGAACGGCGATTTCTTTTTGGCGCGCGGTGCCCCAGGCGAGGAGCAGGTTCGCGATATTGACGCAGGCGATTAGGAGGACGAAGCCGACCGCGCCCATCATGAGCCAGAGGCCGAGGCGGGTTTGCTTGGGAAGAAAGTCATCTTTGAGGGGCTCGACGGTTACGGTCAGATCGGCATTCGTTTTTGGGTACGAGTGCGCGAGCTGCTTGGCGATGACGGCCATCTCTGAGTTAGCGGTTTCGAGAGTGACGCCGCTCTTGAGCTTGCCCATCACCAGGAGAAAATGATTTTCGCGCTTGATCTCGTCGGGTTTGAAGGAAAGCGGGACGTTCATGGAAGAATCGCCAACGTCGGAGGGGCTGGGAGCGGCTACGCCGAGAACGGTATAGAGTTCGCCGCTCATGCGGAGCTTTCTGCCCACAACGCTGGGATCGCTGCCGAAATGGTCGCGCCAGAATTTGTTGTTGAGGATGACGACGTGGTCGTTGCCAGGGAGGGTGTCGTCGGCAACGAAATGGCGGCCGAGAGTTACCTTGGGGCTGAAGAGGAGGTCGAACCAGCCGGGGGCTACGCGGCTGGCCTGGACTTGTTCGGTCCAATCGGGGGTGGAGATGGTGAATCCTTCGCCGGTCCAGCCATTGAGGGAGTCGAAGACGGTGGCTTGCTTTTGCCAGTCGAGGAGGTCGCTGGGGGAAGTGCCGTTGCGTTCGCCGCTTTTATCGTGGGACCAGACCATGACGATGCGGTCGCTGTCGACGTAGGGGAGCGGCGCAAGAAGGACGGAATAGAGAAGGCTGAAGATGGCGGTGGTGGCGCCGATGCCCAGAGCCAGGGCGAGTAAGGAGACGGAAGTAAAGCCGGGACTCTTCCAGAGCAGCCTGATGCCGTAGCGAATGTCGCGCCAGAGTTCGGTCATGGTCGCACCCCTCCCTTGCACCTCTTCCTGTTTATACTCCCGAGCTGGCGAAAAAGTTCCATGGTTTCTTGCAGGTACACGGGATTAGACGAGCGGGATGGAAAGAGGTTGGGCCTGATCCTTTTGAAAAAATCACAAGGGGGAGTTCTCGCCAGAGAAAAACAAGATCAGATTTATCTTGGCGCGCCAACGAACTCCAGACCAGGGGCGGTGGTACGAAACACTAGGAGGCTGTGCGCTATAGGTTGCGTCAATCCCGGCATCCACGTCCAGCCTAGTCTTCGTTCTAACGATTAGGCGAATTGGAGGCGCTTGAGTTTGATGTGCGTCGTTCGGAGATGGGCCAGGTCGTAGTGGGCTTGCTGGGTGAGCCAGGATTCGGCGCTGCCGCCGAAGACCTTGGAGAGGCGGACGGCCATTTCAGGAGAGATACCGCGTTTGCCGTTGACGAGTTCGGAAAGAGTAGTGCGGGTGACTCCGAGGGCTTCCGCGGCTTGTGTGATGGTCAAGCCCAAAGGCTCGATGCACTGGCGCAGGACAAAGCCGCCAGGGTGGGGTGGATTCTTCATCGGCATGGATCGTTCTCCTTCAATTGCAATCCTTCCACATCATTCCTTCCAGAGCGACGCTTAGTGGTAGTCGACATAGTCGACATCGAGCGCATCGCCTTCGGCAAAGCGGAAGATCACTCGCCAATTAGCCCGTACGGTGACCGCCCAAAATCCCCTGAGCTCACCCTTCAGGGGATGGAGCCGGAAACCGGGTAGGTCCATGTCCGCGACGGTAGTTGAAGCGTCGAGACGTACGAGAATATCGCGCAGTCTTTCGGCATGCTGGCTCGCCACACCGCGATGGTCGTCGTCTTCGTAAAGGCGTTTGAGGCCTTTGTGGCGGATCGACCGGATCACATCCCAGCGTAATGCGTTACGTAACGCGTGTCAATCCCTATGCCGGCCTAAAGGCCGGCGCTACGTAGGGCAAAAGCTATTCTTTGAATTTTTTGCTGGGGGTGGCTTGCTTTTGGTTTTGGAGTTCGAGGATGTCGGCGCGGGTGTCGGAAGATCCGAGGAGCCAGTGGGCGAAGAAATCGCCGCGAGCCATGTCGACGTAGCTGACGATGGGCATATAGGGGTGCCGGATGCCGGGATAGACCTGGAGTTCGAAGCGCTTGTCGGCCTTGATGAGCGCGTTGACCAAATGCATGGTATTAACCATGCTTACGTTTTCGTCCATGTCGCCGGTGGTGAGCATGAGGTGGCCCTTCAGATTTTTGGCGAGGTCGGAGTTTTTGTCGATTTCGTAGATGAATTTTTCGGTGCCGTCTTTTTGCATTTCTTCGCGGACGCCGTGATATTTTTCGCTCCAGTCGCGGTTATAGACGTTGTTGTCGTGATTGCCGGATTCGGACCAGCCGGCTTTGTAGAACTCCGGATATTGCATAAGGGCTGCGGCGGTCATGAAACCGCCGCCGGAATGGCCCCACATGCCGACGCGGGAGAGATCTATGTAGGGATGAATGGCGGCGAGTCGCTCGGCGGCAACTTTTTTGTCGGCGAGGCCGTAGTCGCGGAGATTGCCGTAGCCGTAACTGTCATACCATTTATCGCGCTGAGGGCTTCCGCCGCGCGCACCGACCTCAATGACGATGAAACCAAGCTGAGAGAGCGGGACATTGGGGCTCTTGGGCGAGAAGGTTTTGTTCACTTGTTCAACTTGCGGGCCAGGATAGACGAACTCGATCAGCGGATATTTGCGAGAGGGATCGAAGTCAAACGGCTTGTAGATTATGCCGTAGAGATCGGTGATGCCATCTTCGGCTTTGACTTTGAAAACTTCAGGAAATTTGAAACCGGCTTCGAGGAGCTGAGAGATATCGGTGGTTTCAAGATCGACGAGTTGGGCGCCTTGGGCATCGACGAGCGTGGATTTTGGAGCGGTGTTCACGCGCGAATAGGTGTCGGCGAAAAATTTGCCGTCGTCGGGGGCGCTAACAGCGTGAGAAAAATTGCCGGGAGTAAGCGATTGCAGGCCGGCGCCGTCGAGGCCGATGCGATAGAGATGCGTGTAGTAGGGATCTTCGCCGCGGTCGCGGCCGTTGGCGGTGAAATAGAGAGTGCGGGATTTTTCATCTAGAGAAATGATTTGATCGGTGACGTACTCGCCGGAGGTGATTTGGTTCTTGAGTTTGCCAGTCGCGTCGAAGAGATAAAAATGCCCCCAGCCGTCGCGCTCAGACCACCAGATTAATTCCTGGCCGTTGCCGGTGAGGCGCAGCGGCTTCACGCTGAGCCAAACGTTGGAACGTTCTTGGATGAGAGGCTTTGATGCGCCCGTAGAAGTGTCGGCGACGCAGAGGTCGACTTTGCGAAAGTCGCGGTTGGTGCTGGTGAAGTAGAGTTTGTCAGAAGTGTCGGAGATCCAGCGCGGACTGACTCGCGTAACAGGCATTTGCGTGCCTTCCTGATTGCCTTCCTGCTCCTGGCGCTGCTCTTCGCGATCTCGCTCGAGTTGAGGCGCGTCAGAGATGCGGAGCTGCTGCTCTGGGAAGTTTTTAGCTTGCACGACGACGAGTTGTTTCGAAGCGACGTCGAGAATTTCGAGCTGCGAGCCCGGCATGATGTCTTCGCCGGGGAGCTGGTACGGATAGGCTTCGAGAATCGGGCGAGGACTCGCGAGCGAGTGAATGACCCAGAAGTCGGGCACCTTGCGATTGTCGTCGCGGACGACGGCAAACTTTTGTGAATCCTTGGACCAGTGGATGGTAATGGCGGGGGCACGGATGCCGGCTTTATTGGTGTCGCCTTTATCTTCTTTTTTAAGCTCGTCTTCCTGTTCGGGTAGAATGCGGCGGGCGTAACCAAATCGGTCCACGCCGTCGGTGGTGAGTTGGGTCTCAACAATAGTGATGTCACCGGCTTTTTTGAGAGCTTTGGCGTAATTGTCGGCGTCCATCATGAAAAGATTCTGGCCACGGGCGAAGACGATTGTCTTTTCATCAGGAGATACAGCGGCCCACGTTGGTTTTTTGCGCATGGGCTCGACATTATCGAGGCGCGTGATCTTGGCGGTAGCTAAGTCGTATTCGAAAGTTAGAACGCGAGTCTCTTCGCGAGGTTCCGCTGGCTGGCCAGAACTCTGCCCGCGCTGGCCCTGCTGGCCGCTTTGTTTGTCTTCGTTCTGTTTCAGCTCACTCTCGTTGCCCTGCTGGCTTCCATCGTCCTGAGCTTTTTTTTCGGGCTCATTGGGAACGACGCCGTCTTTGCGAATTTCCACTTCGAAGCGCATGTGCGTGTCTTTGTCGACGAGTCGCAGACGCTTGATGGGGAGATGCTGCGCGTCATAAGGGAAATTGGTGAGAGTGGAAAGCGTTGCGGCGACTTTAGCGTTATCCCAAAGGAGCGTCTTCGATTTCTTGAGGGGATCGACAACGTAATATTTCGTGCCGTCGGTTGTGCGGTAGCTGTACCAGAATTTATCGGAGAGCGTAAACCAGTGGGGCGTGACGGAGAGATCGAAAACTAGTTGATTTACGCTGGCGGGGAGGAAGCGAGCTTCGAGGGCGTAGTTGGGAGTCGTGACCGGCACCGGGGATGTGGGCGTGCCGGCATCGGAGGATGCCGCGATAGGCGCTGCGTTTTCCAAACGGCCAGGTGTTTGCGCGCCGAGACTCACTACAAAGATCGCTGAAGAAATGAGCAGCGCGGGCGAGCCCCAGCGAACCCAACCCGGGTACCTTGACGACAAAGATTTGCTAGCAGTCGCCGATTTCATGGCTGCGCTTCCTCCAATTTGTTTGGTGAGTCGTGCTCAGACTATCTACCCCACGGGCGGCGCATTATAAACCAAATGCGAGAGACATTCTAAATAGGGACTAGTGGAAGGACGTGAGGGAGCGGAAAGGCGTTTCGGCGAATTCAGAACGAGCGCGGACAGGCCAATACTGTCGCATGGAACATACCGCTATCTTGGTTGTTTTAGATGTTGGGCTGGGACTATTTGAATCTAGCTGAGGGCATGTTTAAGACGCTTGCTGGTCTTTGCCAGCTGGCGCTTGAGAGCGTCGACTTGCTTTGTAATGTCTTGAAGCTCCTCCTTGGCAAGCGTTCCGGCCCGGACGACTTGGTGAGCTTTGCGGTCCGCTTTGCCTAACGCGCCGCCGATTTTCGCTGCAACTTGATTGAGCTTGCTCTTCTTTGCCATTCGCGACTCCTTGTGTGCAGAACTTTGGTCCACAACCATCGTATACCTTAGATGGATTTTGAAGTTAATAAGATACGGTGAAGAATCAATGCGTGAGAATTGCGAGGCGGATCCCATCACATGGCGCGGTGCAGGAACGGTCTATTTGCTCGCGGCCCCGATGGCGAGTGGGCCAAGTTCGGAACGGGTCTGCATGACGCGGAGAATAGAATCGCGCGAAACCATTCCGATGATATGTGCGGCGCCATCATCGGAGCCGGAGACGATGGGCATTTGGTTGATGTCGGCCGTAAGAAGGCGTTCGAGGAGGCCGAGAAGCGGTTCGTCGGGAGTAGCCCACAGGATGCGATCGCGGGGAATCATTACGGCCTGGACGGAGTTGTGAGCCCATTCGTCGCGCGGCACGGAATTGAGAGTGTGTACGTTCATCATGCCGACCAGGCGGTCGTCGGTGATGACGAGGTGGCAGCGGCGGCCGGTGCGCAGGACTTCGGCACCGTAGTCTTCGAGGGAGATGGCGCGGCCAACAGTAGGAACTTCGTTGCTCATGACGTCTGCGGCGCGCAGCCCGGAAAGATTTTCGCGAATGGCTGCTTGCGCGACGCTTTCCTGCGCGGCGTTCAAAAGAAAGAATCCGATGAAAACGCTCCAAAGCCCAGGAGCGAGGTATCCCTTGAAAACGCCGAAGCCGCCGAGAAGGATCATCGCGTACGCAATCAAGCGGCCGCTGGCCCCGGCAACGCGCGTGGCCTTGGAAAAATTCTTGGTTGCACCCCAGATGATGGCTCGGAAAATTCTGCCGCCATCGAGTGGAAAGCCTGGAAGAAGATTGAAGATGGCGAGCATTGCGTTGGTCTTCCACAGCCAATCCGAAAGTGCTGCAACGGTCTGGCTGGACGGGAAGAGCAGATACATGCCGAAGAAGGCTCCAGCGAGAATGCCGCTAGCGAGCGGTCCGGCGATAGCGATGTTGAATTCCTGGATCGCTTTCGAAGGATCGCGCTCTATGCTTGCGACTCCGCCGAAAATGAATAGCGTTATAGAGAGAACGCGAATTTTATAGAACTGTGCTACGACACTGTGCGCAAGTTCGTGGAAGAGAAGGGAAGCAAAGAAAAGAACGCTGGTGAAAACGCCTACGCTCCATTGCTGAGCAGGGGTCCAGCCGGGATTCTGCTGCTCAAATTGCATGGCGAGCGAATAGGTGATGGCGGCAAAAATGATGACCCAAGTGGAATGAAGAAAGATGGGTATCCCGAGGATTTTGCCGATACGCATTCCTGGGCGTTGAGGCATATCGAGTGGGCTCTGGAAGCGATTTGGCTCGTCAGTAGACGATGGCGAGGTGGGTTCGCGTCCTTATTCCTGTCGTGCTTTCTTACAGTCCTTTTTCTAACACTACTACAATAGCTCTGATTGCTCGCGAGGCCAAACGGGTACGCAACATGTGCGTCTGGGTGGCCACGGCGTGTTTCCTGCAACACAAAGGTGTTATTTCTCCCCATAAATAAGTCTTTTATTTTCAATGCGTTTAGCGTGGCGCTCAGCTTGCCATTCCTATTGTCGCAGGACATTGCAGGACTGGGAGCCACACCATGATTGCCACACTGCACTTCGCAATACTCGTACTTACGACCCTTTTGGCCGCGGCTGCCGCCGTTGTGTTTAACGGCCTTCTCTTGCGGGCGATGTTTGTTTTGATGTGGTCTGCGACCGCCCAGCGCGTGAATTCGCGGACGCAGCTTGCGACTGGGACGACGCAGTTGGCGCGTGCGTACGCCTCGCATCGCTGAGCGTGTGAGTGAACTGCCGGGAGGGGCAAGCCCCTCCCCTACAGATCGGTAGGTCGGGAGAAGTTCGAGCTCTTTCGGAAAGAGCGGTTGTAAGGACAAAGCCTGAGATTCAGCGGGCGGGATTCCCGGCCCAACGTGAGCGGCGGAGCGGACGGTCACCCTCCGCCGCAGCGCCCGGGAGTGAGAGGGAAGGAGCAACACCATGCTGGCTTTGAAGTATTTGCTGATGATTCTCGGGGTCGGATTGTTTGGCAGCGCTGGGTCTTTGGTGGTCTACGACATATTTATCTCGGAGCAACTTCGGCGGCTGTTGGAGCGCAATAAGGCAACTGAGGCGGGTACGGGGACGCTCCCGAGTACGGGGGTAACGGCACACCGCCCTTTCGGACCGGTCCGCTGGGGGCTGGCGCAGCGGCTGGCGATTGCGAGCGTATTGCCCATCTTGCTGGCGCTGAGCATTGTTGTGATCCCGGACGGGTCCGCAGGCGTACGGGTCAGCCAGATTTGGGGCGCACGGCCCGGCACGTTGTATCCGGGAGTTCACTTCGTCACGCCGCTCGTCGATAGCATGGTGTTGTATGACACGCGGGAGCAGGTGTACTCGACGGTGGCGAGCGCGACAGCAAAATCGGAAAAATCGGAGAACGAAGTATTGGTCGTGCAAGCGCGCGAAGGGCTGAACATCGGCTTGGCCGTTTCGGTGCGGTACCGGTTGGATCCGCGACGGTTGGATACGATTCATGCAAATTTGCCGCAGCCCGTCGGTGAAGAGGTCGTTGCGCCGGTGGTGTCAACGATTTACCGGCAACTTGCGCCGAACTACATCACGCAGGAAATTTTCGCGACGAAGAGGGAAGAGCTGCGTTCGAAGGCAGCGGCGGCGATTACGACTCGTTTGGAGAGCGACGGAATCCTCGTGCGCGAAGTGCTACTGCGCGATTTGCAACTTCCGGCGGAATACGCGAAGGGGCTCGAAGGGCTACTGCTGAAAGAGCAGGAGAACGAGCGACTTGGAACGGAACAGGACATCAAGTTGAAAGAAGTGCGCATCGCGGAATTGGAAGCGGAGGCGCAGAAGGCGCGCGATGTGAAACAGGCCGAGGGGCAAGCAGCGGTGCGCGTGCTGCAAGCCAAGGCGGAGGCGGACGCGATGCAGTACACCTTGCCGCTCAAGCAGAAACAGATCGAGCAGACCAAGTTGGAAGCTGAGGCTCGCAAAGAATCGACGCTGCAAAATGCGGAAGCCGCGGCACAGGCGAAGATCATCGACAGTAAGGCAGAAGTCGAGCGTCAAAGGAATTTGTCTGAAGCGGAAGCCAACCGGATTCGCGTGACTGCCGCGGCTGATTCTGAGCGTATGAAGTTTGAGGCGAGCGTGTTGAAGCAGAATCCGCTGCTGATTCAGAAAATTATTGCGGAGCGGCTGTCGGACAAGCTGCAAATCATGATGGTGCCCATGGACGGGAAGAACTTTTTTGCGAATGACGTGATGCATTCCGCGTTTTCGGGGATCACGAATGGGAACAATAACGCCGCACCGGATGACCCGGATTCGGATGGTGCGGCGCCGGCTCCGACGGTTAGTGCGCAGAAGCGTTCACCTAAGAAGCCGTAAGAGTTTAGTTTAAGTTTGCACAGACTGAAGTCTGTGCTACCCGGTTCCGCTAGCCAATACCCCTGCGGGTGGCTCGGGACGCGTTGCTGGAAAGGAGGAAAGATCATGAGCATGCAGGCAAGCACCGCCGCGCTTCGCCCCACCTGCCAGGAGATTATTCCTCCTGTAACGACGCGGACTGAGTCACTCGGCTAGCGGTTTTACATTCAAGAATAAGAACGGCCGGCTTTTCGCCGGCCGTTTTCGCTTCTTACCCGTTGGTGTGCAAATTTCGCGTAGTGATGGCCGAGCGGGCGGGGCGAGCCCCGCCCCTACAGCGCTGTTTTAGCTCACTCTTAATTCGAGCCAGGGAATTTCGGTCTAGGCGGAAGACCTTTGTAATCTTTCAGGGCTTCGTTCGCCAATGCGATGGCTTTCTCGAGTTGTGGGTCGTGTCCTTCGACGACTAGATCTGGTCGCTGCGGGACAACAAAGTCGGGATCGACGCCGTGATTTTCGACGGCCCAAGAGCCACCATTTTCCCAGGAATAGAATCCTGCGCTTGGGGCGGTGATAAAACCGCCGTCACGCAGCGGCGCGCCGCGATTGATGCCGACGAGGCCGCCCCAGGTTCGAGTGCCAACGATGGGTCCGATCTTTTCGAAGCGGAAGAGCCAGGGGAACAGATCGCCGCCGGAACCAGAGAGTTCGTTGACGATCATGACTTTTGGCCCATAGATCGCGACGGGAGGATAGGGAATGTCCTTACCATCGCGGCTCGAAACGACGGCCAGCAGCGAGCGCTTGAGTTTTTCGGTATAGAAATCGGGAATCTGACCGCCGGCGTTGAAGCGTTCATCGACAATCATGCCGTCTTTGTCGAGTTGCCCGGTGAGTTCCTTGTCGAAGGCGATGATTCCAGGAATGGTGGTGTCCGGAACGTGCATGTAACCGACGCGGCCGCCGGTGGCTTCTGTAACTTTGCGGCGGTTGGATTCTACCCAATCGATATAGCGAAGGACAGTTTCGTTGCCGATCGGTTTTACGGTGATGTCCCACGCGCCGTCGGCGCTGGGCTTGTTGTTGATTTTCAACGTGACAAGTTTTCCAGCGAGATCCTGAAAGTAGGAATAGACGTCCTGAGTCGAGCGGGCTTCCTGGCCGTTCACGGAAATCAGATAATCGCCGGCTTTTACTTTGAGGCCGGGCTCGGTTAACGGCGAGCGCGCATCATCGTTCCAATTTTCGCCGGGATAGATTTTCGCGATGCGGTAGAAGCCGCCGTCCGGCTCGAAATCGGCGCCAAGCATGCCAACGCTGACATGCGGCTTTTTCGGTTGATCGCCGCCGCCAACATAGGTGTGTGAAGTGTTTAGTTCGGCGATGAGCTCCCCGATAAGATAATTGAGATCGCTGCGATGGGCCACCCAAGGGAGAAGCGCTTCGTAACGCGTGCCGATTTTGTTCCAGTCATGGCCGGTCATGTTGGGGTCCCAGTAGAAATCGCGCTCGGTGCGCCAAGCTTCGTGGTAAATCTGGCGCCACTCTTGACGAGGATCGATCTTGACTTGGAGCCCGCTTAGGTCGAGTTTGCCCGCGCCGACTTTGGCTTGGCCGGGAACGGCGTCGGTGATGCCGAGGAGCGGGCCAATTTTATATAGAACCTTTGTGCCTTCTTTATTGAGGTCGTAACTTTCGATCCTCTCGAGAAGGACTTTGTCCTCGCGCTTGGTGACATCATAGACGTGAAGCACGTTCTTTGGGCCTTGATCGGGAATGCCCGATTGGCGAGCTTCCTGCGGTGTGCTGATATAGAAAAATTTGTCTTTGCGAGCCGCAAGGCTGCTGAGAATTCCTGCTTCAATGGGGGCGGGAACTACGCGATTGGCGATTCCCTCGAGGTCGATTTGTATGGGCTTGACGGGTTCGGCCTTCTTCTCTTCTTTTTGTTCATCAGATTTTTGATCGCCTGGTTTTGCAGCGTCAGCCTTCTTGTCATCCTTGTTCTTATCTTTTTCAGAGTCCGCGACTTTCTCTTCGTCGCTTTGCGACTTGAATGGTGAGGGCTCGTCGGCCTTGAGAGTGACGGCGAATACGCCATCCGTCGAATAGTAGTTGTAGCGCTGGTCAAGCTGGCCGATGCTGGGATAGAAATAGCGCGTGGACGTGAAATAGAGGTACTTACCGTTGGCGTCGAAAACAGGATTGTTGTCGTTATAGAAGCCTGCGGAGACTTCCGTGATTTTCTTGGTGGCCAGCGAGTAAAGAAAAACGTCATTGGCGCCGCGGCGATGGGTCCTCGAATAGGCGAGCCAGAGACTGTCGGGAGACCAGGAAGCATCCGCGATGAGGCCGTAGTCGGAAGTATCGACAAGCACCGGTTTTTTGTCGTCGACGCTCACGTACCAGAGTTGATTGGATTTGTCCCAGTAGAGAAGTTTTTTGCTGTCCGGCGACCATGCCACGGCGTAACGATAGATCTTGCCGTCAGAAGTGATGCGTGTTTCCTCGCCGCCCATTTGTGGGCGCGTGTAGATTTCGTATTCGCCGGATTTGTCGGAGAGATAAGCGATCCATTTGCCGTCAGGCGACCACGCCGGGCTGAGCTCGTGAATGCTCGAATGTTCCGTCGTCAGTACACGGACGCTGCCATGCTCTGCCGGAACGGTGAAGATGTTGCCGCGCGCTTCCACGACCGCGCGCGCGCCAGAGGGCGAGATTGCAGCGCTGCCAATGTCTTGAGCGACGCTCTTAAATTCCGGACGGGCTTCCACGTCCTCAGCGCGAACCGTGATGGAAAGATTACGCGTTTTGCCGCTCTCAAGATTGTATTCGTAAAGCAGGCCTCCGTTTTCGTAGACGATGGCATCCGGGCCGAGGCTCGGCCACTTGACGTCGAACTCCTGGTAGTCGGTTAGTTTCTTGGTCTGTTTGGAAGCGAGGTCGTAGCTGTAAAGATTCATGACGCCATCGCGGTCGCTGATGAAATAAATGGAGTTCCCGTGCCACATGGGGAACATCTCCATGCCAGCGGACTTCGGCAGCTCTTCGTAAGTATTTTTTTTCAGGTCGTAAATGGCGATCGGGAGGCTCCAGCCGCCGCGATAGCGCTTCCAGGTGCGGAATTCCTGTGAAGTTTCTAGATAGGCGATCTTTGTGCCGTCGGGCGAGAACGAAGTAAGGTCGCCGCGAGGGATGGGCAACGGGTGCGGAGTGCCGCCTTGGGGCGAGATGAGAAAGAGGCGCGTGTTGCGGCCCAAAGAAGTGCTAAAGCGGTCGGAGCGGAAGAGGATGTTTTTGCCATCGGGCGTCCATCCGAGAACGATATCGTTCGAAGGATGAAACGTGAGTCGCTTGGGCTCGCCGCCTTCCGCGGGAATGACGTAGACATCCGGATTGCCGTCGTATTCGCCAGTGAAAGCGATCCATTTGCCGTCGGGCGAAAATTTCGGGTAGAGCTCGTCGCCGGGGTGTGATGTCAGCCGCCGGGCAGCGCCGCCTTCGCGGGAGGCGATCCACAGGTCGCCGGCGTAGGCAAAAACAACCTTATCTTTCGAGATGTCCGCGAATCGGAGAAGGCGAGTTGGTCCCGTGGGAACGTGATCCCCATTACCGGAAGATTGCGCATGGGTGGGCGGAGCAGACGCGGCCGCGAGGCAGGCCATCGCGGCAACAGCCAGCCGCAGAAATGCGTTAAGACGAGGAGCGATCCGATTCATTCTTGTCATCCTTGAGGACAGAGATTTCCCAATGTACCCGACTACCTAGATGGACGTGCGCGGCTGCGAATTGTTTCGCTCGGCTGCCGGCATTTTTCGCAAATTTCGGCCAGATCGGCGATAGATTTTCAAATGGATACGGCACATGAAGTCTTTGGCGTTCCAAAGCCTGGTTCGCAGCCGTGATATCATCATGCGGCAAACCTGTGTGCGCCAAGCAAAATTTATCTCTGCCGCTCTCGCGCGGCCTCGCTATTCTCCGTCAACTCCTCCGATTTGTTCTTTTTTTTGTTTTTCTTTTTGTACCGAAGGCTGCCAACGCCGATACTTTGGAGGAATCCGCGCATCTGTTAGCGCGAAAAGTTTGGGCCTCTGTGCATGGATCTTCAGTGACGCTGGAATTTCGGAATCTTTCCTCGCTTCGAAGTGCAGAGTTCGCCAGCGTTTCGGCGGCGTTCCAGGAAGAGTTGCAGCGGCGAGGAGTGAAGATCTTGCCGGCGGACGCGGCAGTCAATCTAGTGGTGAGCTTTACGCAGAATCCCACGGAATATATTGGCGTTGTTCAAATCCAGCGCAAAGAATCTATAGAGACCGTCATGGACACAATTGGGCTGGTAAGAGGCGCTGGTGTACCTGAACCGGCGTTTAGCCTCGTGCTGCATAAAGAGCTTCTCTTTTCCTCGGACAGCCCTATTCTCGACGTGGTGTTAGATGCCGATGCAAAGCATGCCTACGCGCTCGGAGTTCAAGAGATTAGCTCCCATGAGTGGCAGGGCGGCCAGTGGGTGCCGACTGGAGTCGAGCATCTGCCTATTCATCGGTTGCCAGAGCGGGCTGCACAGGGTTTGTATTCCGGCGTATTGGCCGCCGCCGCCGCCGCGTACTTGCCCGGGGAACTTTGCCGGATTTCTTTTGTGGATGGAAAAGGGTGGAACTGCGAGACAACCACCGAGCATGTTCCAGTGAGGGCGGTATCTCCTGCTGCGCTCGCCGGAAAGAAGCTGGGAGCGTGGATTTCCGCGGCACAATTTGAGACCAATGGAAAAACGAAGATTGTCGTGACGGGGCAGGATGGATCGGCGCGCTTATATGAGGAGGGTGCCGAGCCCGTCGCCGTCTTCCCGAATTGGGGCAGTGAGATTGCTAGTGTGTATAGCGGGTGCGGAAGTGGTTGGCAGGTACTGGTGACTGGCAACGGAGACTGGACCACGTCAGATGCGATTCAGGCTATCGATCTCAAAGACCGCCGCGCACAGTCCGTATCTGCTGCCATGGAATTTGCTGGACCGATCGTTGCCTTGCACACACCTGCGACGAGAACCGCTGATAATGTTGCAGCGAACGCGAGAGCCATCGCGGTAGCCCGGAATCTTCAAACAGGTCGGTATGAGGCCTATCAACTTTCGATTTCTTGTTCTAGGTAGCATTTTACTCGCGAGCGTCGCAGCGGTTCCGGCGGCGGAGAACCCGCGCTATGGCGGGACGCTGCGCGTCGAACTATCCGCCGCCAGCATTTCGCTCGATCCGCGGACATGGCGAGTGGGCTCGCTTGATTCAGCCGCGAACGAAAAGCTTGCGGCGCTGGTGTTCGAACGGCTTGTGGCGCTCGACAAGTACGGGCGGTTTCAACCTGTGCTCGCGATGGAGTGGTCGCACGATGAGCCCAGCAAACGCTGGCAGTTTACGATCCGGCCAGGAGTTAAGTTTTCCGACGGTACAGTGCTGGCTGCTGCGGATGCCGTGGCCGCGCTCCAATCGTTGCTCCCTGCCACGGAACAAATTTCCGCGTCTGGCAACACCATTCTGATCCAGTCGACGGCGCCAGTGCCTGATCTTCTCGAGCAGCTCGCTTCCGGCCGCTACTTTATTTATCGTGTGCAGGCGAACGGCGCCCTCGTTGGCACCGGACCTTTTGTTTTGAGAGAAGCGCCAGTAGGAGGCACCACTTTGCGGGCCGCGAGTCCACACCTCGATTTCCGCGCAAACGAGGAAGCGTGGTCCGGTCGGCCGTTTGTCGATGGCATCGATGTCACGCTTGGAGTCCCGCCGCTGCGGGCCATGTTTGATTTGCAACTCGGCAAAGCGGACTTGATCGAACTCGCGCCTGATCTTGTGCCCCGCGCAAAACAATCCAATCTCCGCGTGTGGACGTCGGAGCCGGTCACGCTTTACGGTCTGCGATTTGACGACGCGCAAGCCGCCGCATCCGATGTTCGCCTGCGCGAGGCGCTTTCTCTTTCGCTCGACCGCGGCACGATGGCCAGCGTGTTGCTGCAAAAGCAAGCCGAACCTGCGGCAGCCCTTTTGCCGCAGTGGCTCTCGGGATATGCTTTCCTCTTCAACGTGGACACCAACCTGGAACGCGCCAAAGAATTGCGCCGAAGGCTTCCCGCAAATGAAGCCGTGGGCGCAGAGCCGCTGCGCTTGCGCGTCGATCCCCCTGGCGATCTGGCCAAACTTCTTGGAGAACGTGTGGCCGTGAACGCGCGACAAGCTGCGATTTCCGTGCAAGTCGTCGCCAGGCCAATCCTGCGCACAAACGCGGCAACGCCAGCGACCTCCGACCCTGCTTCCGGTGTGCATCTTTTTGCGTGGCACTATTCGTCACTTTCTCCGCGCGCCGAGCTCGATTCCCTGTTTGCGGCATATAATCTGAACGAGCCTTCTGAGGTGAATGCCACGAGCACGGACCACGACCAACTTTACGCGCGCGAGCGCAGAGTTCTGGAAGATCGGCGCGTATTGCCGCTTATCGTGCAAGCGGAATCTGTGGGACTTGGTTCAACCGTGCGCGACTGGATGCCCGCGCGCTGGGCCGAATGGCATCTTGCCGACGTTTGGCTGGAGCTTCCTGAGCCTGCCGCGGCGGACTCTTCGAATATGGGAATTACTGCTGCACCATCTTCCCCGCAACCGCGGCACGCTGCTCCCGGAGCAAAGCCATGAGCTTTCGCACAAAGCTATTTCTCATTTTCTTGGTAACCGTGCTTGCGTCGGTTTCGCTAGTGGCCTATGGCGTGACGCACTATACACAGGCCGCGTTCGAAGAATCGGATGCCCAGCGCAGCGAAGCGCTCGTCGCACAGTTCAACAAAGAATACGTGCAGCGGGGCGATGAGATAGCCCGGCAAGTGAAAAACATCACCGACGCCGAGATCACCTTAAAAGTAGCGATTGATTTGGCGGGCGCCAGGCCCGACCAATCCCTTTACGTCCACGACGCCGCCGGAGCGGCGCAGGATCACGGGCTGGATTTCGTGGAATTTGTGAATTGGGATGGCACGCTGATCTCTTCCGCACAGTACCCCGCGCGCGTCGGCTATAAAAACGATTGGGTCATTGCAAATAAGAACTGGAATGACTCGGCGCCCTTCCTGCGGAAAGAAGAATTGCCCGACGGAGTAGCGCTTTCTTTGACTGTGGTCCGCACGCTTTCCGGGGGCAATGACAAGAATATGTACATCATTGGCGGTCGCCGGCTCGACCAGAATTTCCTCGCTTCACTGGTTCCCCCCGCAGGGACACGCGCGTTGCTCTACCGCAATCTCGAGCCTAACTTCGTCGCCGCGGCCCTCACTGATGTGAACGGATCATTTGAGCAAGCTGACCGTCTCCAGCCGCTGATCGAACAGGTACAGAAGCAGCCAAAACCAACGGTCCGAACTATCGATTGGACAGACAACGCCGCGGACGCTGAATCATTTCATGCGATTCCCCTTCCGGGGCGCAACAACGAACTTCTTGCCATACTTTTGCTGGGGAGTTCGCGCAGGGAACTCGTATTGTTGACACGCCACATTCTGCAGATTGCTGGGGCTGTTGCGGGTGCTGCGATTTTGATCGGCCTGCTGATCAGTTTGTGGGTTTCCGCAAGAATTACGCGGCCACTAGAGGAACTCGCCGAGGGCGCGCGAGAGGTGGCCTCCGGACGGTGGGATACGGTCATCGATCTGCGCGGGCGCGACGAAATTGGGCAGCTTGCCTCCGCGTTCAACGAGATGACCCAGACGCTGGCGGCGCAGCGGGATCAGCTTGTTCAGACCGAACGAGTCGCGGCATGGCGCGAGCTGGCGCGGCGACTCGCGCACGAACTGCGCAACCCGCTGTTCCCATTGCAAATCACGGTAGAAAATTTGCAAAAGGCGCGGCAGTTGGACGCAAAACAATTTCTGGAAGTCTTTAACGAGTCCACAGCCACCTTGAAGGCGGAGCTGGCGAATCTGAACACGATTGTCGGACGCTTCAGCGATTTTTCGAAAATGCCGGCGCCGCATTTTGCGCGCGTCAACGTGAATGAAGCTCTGCGCAATGCCGTGCGCCTGTTCGAACCGCAATTCAACGCCGTGGGCAAGCCGCCAATCATTCCCGAATATTTTTTTACTGAACCACTTCCAGAAATCGACGCTGACGCAGACTTGCTGCACCGCGCCTTTCAGAATCTCGTGCTGAATGCGCTTGACGCCATGCCCGCGGGAGGCACGCTGACCATGCGCACCTCGGAACATGAAGGTAGTGTTCGAATCGAAGTGGCCGACACTGGAAAGGGCCTCACGCCGGAAGAGTGTTCGCGCCTGTTCACGCCCTATTACACAACGAAGGTGCAGGGAACGGGCCTGGGCCTCGCGATCATTCAGTCGGTGGTCAGCGATCATCACGGAACCATTTCTGTTTCGAGCGATGAGGGACGCGGCACGACGTTCCGCATCGAACTTCCGCAGCGCCAGTCCGTGCTTCCAGCAGCGCCAGTAGAAGAAGCAGATGCAACAGAGAAGAAACCGCCTCAGAGCTTGACGGCGGCCGCGTCAGACTGACGCTCACGCGCGCATTTCTTGCCACAAAGGACACTATTTGCCACGCAAAGCTCACCTGCTGCTCGTCGATGACGACCCCAACACACTGGCTTCGTTGTCGCGTGCCTTTCGGCTCGCTGGGCATGAAGCCACCGTTTGCGACAATGCGCCTCGTGCCTTGGAGCTTCTGCGCACGGAATCCTTCGATCTGATTCTTTCCGACGTGGTCATGCCTGGAAAAAGCGGCATCGAGCTGCTCGAAGATTTAAAACACGCTGGCATTAAGACTCCGATTGTTCTTATCTCGGGGCAAGCGAACGTGGAGATGGCGGTCAAAGCGACGAAGCTGGGTGCTCTGGATTTCTTGGAGAAGCCGCTCTCGACGGACAAGTTGCTCGTGACGGTGGAAAACGCATTGCGGCTTTCGCGCCTCGAAGACGAGAACCGCGAACTGCGTCACCGGCTGGGCAAACATGAGCTGGTTGGATCGGGACCGGCAATGAAGAAGCTTCTCGCACAGATCGATCGCGTGGCTGCCAGCGAAACGCGTGTTTGTATTCTCGGTGAAACGGGAACCGGCAAGGAATTGGTCGCGCGGGCGATCCATGAGAAGTCGCAGCGCCACGAAAACGCATTCATCACGTTGAATTGCGCGGCGGTTCCGGCGGAACTGATCGAATCGGAACTCTTCGGCCATGAAAAGGGAGCATTCACCGGCGCGGCAGCAAAACATGTTGGCAAGTTCGAACAAGCGGAAGGCGGCACGCTCTTTCTCGATGAAATCGGTGACATGCCCGTCTCCATGCAAGCAAAACTTTTACGCGTCCTTGAAGAAGGCGAGGTTGAACGCGTTGGTGGCGATAAGCCGATTCGCGTGAATGTCCGCGTGCTTGTCGCCACGCATCGGAACCTCGAGGATCTTGTGAAGCAGAACGCTTTCCGCCGCGATCTTTTTCACAGGATTTATGTTTTTCCACTAGTGCTGCCGCCGTTGCGCGAACGGCCCGAAGATTTTGCCCAGCTTGTGGCCCATTTCGCGAGACAGGTTGCCGCGCAGAACGGTTGGAAAGAGAAGCTCTTTCCTGCGACCGCAATCGCGGAGTTGCGTCGCTATTCGTGGCCGGGAAATGTGCGCGAGCTGCGCAACGTGGTCGAGCGGCTGGTGCTGCTTTCGACGGAAGATTCTGTGACCGCTGACGACGTGCGGCTTGTCCTTCCCGGAGAAGATGCTGGATCGAGTCCCGCTGGGTCTGTCGCCGGAATAGCAACGAGGGGAACACTCGCGGAGCGCACCGAAGCCTTCGAAAAGGAAGTGCTGCTCGGTGAAATTAAGAAGCACAATTTTCACATGACAAACGTCGCGCGCGCGCTTGGTTTAGAGCGCAGCCACCTCTATAAAAAGTGCCAGCAACTCGGAATCGATCTGCAATCTCTTCGCAAGCCAGACTGACGGTTCCACGAAGCGCCATTCCTCCTCATTTTTAGCGAAAAACTCGCATGACTAAGTCTAATCCTTTGTAGGGACGCAGCATGCTGCGTCCCTACAAGGTTAGGCTCCGAAACCGACCTCGTCCCCGTAAAATATTGAAAACAGGGCTAATATAGTCCTTGACAGAAAATAGCGAAAAGTAATAATGTATTTGCAGATTGCAATAAGTGGGTTCTGCAATGACTCTCGGTAACAAACTCCGTTCTCTCCGCTCCGTGGAAGGTTCCTTGCGTGGTTTGGGCCGCCCGATGACGCAACAGGAACTTGCGAAGGCCATGAAGCGCGAAGTGGGCCGCGGCCTAAGCCAGGCGTACCTCTCGCAAATAGAGAGCGGCACACGTCCGCACCTCACGCACGGCACGCGCACGCTGCTCGCGCGGTTCTTCCGGGTCTATCCAGGTTTCCTGGTGGACGATCCGGAAGGCTACACGCCGGAGTTACAGTCCGCTCTCCGCGCCGTCGATGCCAAGATCGATTCCTGGCTCTACGCCGGTGCGGAACAGTTCGCTGCCGATCCGGAGCTTCGCCGCGGTCTTTTGGTGATCGCGGAAAACGAAGACTCGCGCCGCGCGCTTTTGCTGCTCGCGGAGATACTTCGCACGCCGGGTCTGGCAGATCGACTCGGAGAAGTTTTGCATGCGGGCAAGCAGCAAGGCAGTGGACATCCACCGCCTGCGAGTTCATTGAACAACTGACCCGTAGGGGTCGCGTCTCGAATTCCAGTCTGCGCGGCGGGGTGCTGCGTTTCGAGGTGTCTTATGACGTGGTCTGACTTCTATCTTCTCTGTTTCCTGGTGGGCTTCTCGCTAAGCGTGCTTTCTTTTCTAGCCGGCGCGGTCCACATCCATCTTCCGTTTCGGCTGCATTTGCCCTTTCACGTGGCGCACCACGGCGGAGGCGCGGGCGGCGGCGTGAAAGCTTCCGCGCACATTTCCTGGCTCAACATGTCCACACTCCTGGCTTTTCTCGCCTGGTTTGGCGGAACGGGCTACATCCTCTCAACGCGTTCGCACCTGGTGGCGCTCGCGTCGCTGGGATTTGCAACGCTTGCCGGGCTAATAGCGGGATGGCTCGTTTTCCGATTCATGCTGAAACTGATGCGCGGCGGCGACTCGGAACTTTTGGATGCTGACTACCGCATTGAAGGATCCGTCGGTTCGATCAGTGTGCCCATTCGCGAACGCGGCACGGGCGAAGTGATCTTCTCGCTTGGAGGCGTACGCCGCGGAGCGGGAGCGCGCAGCGATGACGGGAAAGCCATTGAGAAAGGCGCTGAAGTGGTCATCGAGCGCTATGAAAAGGGAATTGCCTACGTACGCCGATGGGAAGAGTTCACGCGCTGACCGGTGCGCGCGACAATGCTGGACAAAGAGTTTCTCGGGCTGTCGCACTACACAAACAGTCCGGACGAGTGGAAAAGGGAGGTATTTATGTTTGGGTTGCCACTGATCCCAGTTGTAGCCGGGCTAGCCATTATCGCGGTTCTTTTCGGAATGGCGCTCCTGGCCAGAATGTTCAGAAAAGCAGGCCCACACGAAGCGTTGATTATTTACGGCCTTCGCGGGACTCGCATCGTCAAAGGCGGCGGCACCATCATTTTTCCGATGATCGAGCAATGCCGTGAACTCTCGCTGGAGTTGATGTCGTTTGACGTCGCTCCCCAGCAGAGCCTTTACACCAAGCAAGGCGTCGCCGTCACCATCGAGGCGGTCGCCCAAATCAAAGTGAAGTCCGATCCGGAATCCATCCGGACAGCGGCGGAACAATTTCTAACCAAGCGGCCCGAACAGCGTGAAGGTCTAATACGGTTGGTGATGGAAGGCCACCTGCGCGGAATCATCGGGCAACTCACTGTGGAGCAGATCGTCAAGGAACCGGAAATGGTTGCCGATCGTATGCGCTCTACCTGTGCCGATGACATGAATAAGATGGGGCTCGAAGTCGTGAGCTTCACGCTGAAAGAGGTACGCGACAAGAACGAGTACATCACCAACATGGGGAGGCCGGACATCGCGCGAATCAAGCGCGACGCTGAAGTAGCCGCCGCCGAAGCCGACCGCGATATCGCCATTAAGCGCGCAGAAGCAACGCGAGCGTCCGCCGTTGCGAAGGCGCAAGCCGATCAGGAACGCGTCGCCGCCGAAACCGCTTCGCTTGCGAAGCAAGCCGAAGCGGAACGCGACCTCGACATAAAAAAGGCCAGCTACTTGGAAATGACCAAGAAAGCCCAGGCCACAGCCGATAAAGCCTACGAAATCGAGACCAACGTGATGCAGCAGCAAGTCATCACCGAAGCAGTCCGTGTGCAACAGGTAGAGCGCGAGGCTCAAGTCAAAGTGCAGGAAGCGGAAATCGCGCGCCGCGAACGCGAACTCATCGCCACCGTCTTGAAGGGAGCGGAAATCGAGCGGCAGCGCATCGAAACGCTCGCCAACGCCGAACGCCAGCGCTTGATGAGCGAAGCCGAAGGCCGCGCCTCTGCCATCCGTGCGCAGGGCGAAGCCGAAGCCGAAATCATCTTTAAGAAAGGCGAAGCGGAAGCCAAAGCCATGAACGTAAAGGCAGAAGCCTTCCAGGAGTACAACCAGGCCGCCGTGGTGGACAAACTCATCACCAGTTTGCCGGAGATTGTGCGTGCCCTTTCCGAGCCGCTTGGCAAAGTGGACAAAGTCACGATCGTCTCCACGGGCAATGGCGACGCAGCCGGCGCTTACAAGCTGACCGGCGACATCACGAAGATTGCCGCGCAAGTGCCGGCACTCTTTGAAGCGCTCTCCGGCATGCAAATGTCGGACTTGCTCGGCAAGGTACGAATGATCGGCGATAAGGCGCCGAAGCCGGAGAAACCAGCAGCACCAGCGCCTAAGGCGTAACGTTCGCTTCCGTCCGTGGTGGGTTCGAACGAACTCACCGCGGACGCTAAATGGAGGTTGGGGGACCGCCATGTCGTGGAAAGACGAGTTACTGATGTTGTGGATCTTTTGCGCTGTATTGATTGCCTTCGTCGCTCGCCATTTTTGGGGAGGTGCGGTCTATGTGGTGGAGCAACTGGCAGCATTCAGCCTCACCCACATACCCGGCCTGTTGCATGTAGTGGTTGGGCATCTCCGCTAGCCGGCGCTGGCCTTAGTAGGCTGCAGTGTAGTGTCGCACTTCGAGTTTCGCGTTTCGTGTTTCGTATTTCGAATTCTCAGGCAGTTTGAAAGGAGAAATGTCATGGGACTTTTAGAAAGAGTGAGCACGTTAATCCGGGCCAACCTGAACGATATGATCGATCGAGCGGAAGATCCGGAGAAAATGATCAAGCAAGTGATGATGGACATGGAGAACCAGTATCTACAGGTCAAAACGCAGGTCGCGGTCTCCATCGCCGATCAGCACATGCTCGAAAAAAAGCTTCGTGAGAACGAAGATTCGGGCAAGGACTGGATGCGGAAAGCGGAAATTGCCGTCGACAAGGCACAAGACGACCTGGCGCGCGCTGCGCTGGACCGTTTTCACACCGCCCAGCGGCTGGCGCTGAGTTACCGCGAACAAGTCGATGACCAAAAAGCGCAAGTCGATGCGCTTAAAAGCGCCCTGCAAAAGCTCGAGCAGAAGCTCGATGAAGCGAAGTCCAAGCGCGATTTGCTGCTGGCGCGCCATCGCCGCAGCGTGGCCCTCGGCAAAGCGGCGCGCGCAGGCACCGCACTGGGTGACAACTCCAAGAGCGCCACATTCGATCGGTTGAAAGACCGCGTGCACCACACCGAAGCCGTGGCGACCGCGGAAGTCGAGCTGATATCCGACGACATGGGAGAGAAGCTCGTGCGCCTCGATCGAGACAACGAGGTTGAGCGATTGCTCAACGATCTAAAGTCGCGCCGCGGCCTGCCAGGGTAAGGCGAATTTGCGAACCGCGGTGAGCGCTACGGGCGATTACTGCGGTCCCGATTTGCTCACATGGTAGGTTAATCCGAAGAAGAGAAAATTAATCACGCTAGGAATAAGGTACGCGGGGAGTCTCGGGAGCCTGTTGACCCTCTCCAGAACTCTGCCGACAATAACGCTCCATGCGGCTGCAACCGCAAAAACGCCAAGGTCCGGGATAAGTACGAGGCAGCTTACGAACCCGGCTAACAACGACGGACGCATCACGCCGAGGAGTGTTCCCTTGCCGTTGAAGACTGCTTTCGCCAGGATGTGACAAAGACTCAGCTGGCCTACTACGATCAATCCCAGATAGACCCAGCTGAAAATGAGTCCCAGCAGTAATCCCAATGCAACAGTCTCTAGGGAGGCTCCTGGATTTCTCAGCATGGACGGGAGCGCGCCCCACAGGAATATTATGGCTGCGCTAATTGCACAAAACACAGCCCCGTAAACGATGGCATTAGGATCGCAGGCCGCGCACCGAATCGGGACGTCCTTTAATAGTGCAATTTCCAAACCCATGCGAACGTAGTGTGAAAGTGCAAACCCATCAGAGTGTACCCATGTGTCTTCGCGCGCTACGTCCGACGCCACCCCGGAGCACTTATGGGATAGGTCGTATTCAATCCCGCACAACGGACACTGCATCGAAGCTCCAAATTTAGAATAGCTAGCAGACCTTATTATGCCTGCCGCGTCTATTCCCTAAGGAAACATCTGCTCCGACAGGTTCGTATAGGTGATGTGCGTCCTAAAGTGCGAGAATGTTGCCAATGAATCCCTGGCTGATTGCCGCTCCAACTACTCTGGCAGCAGCGGCTGCGGGAATCGCCGCTTACGGAGCCGTCTATCCTCGCTCGCAACTCTTTGGCGCCACCGTTAGCCGCACAAATTCCCCGCGTAAACTGGCCCTTACGTTTGACGACGGCCCAAATCCCGCGATTACGCCGAAGCTGCTCGATCTGCTGGATCGCTTCAATGCGCGCGCGACTTTTTTTGTTATCGGAAAGCACGCCCGCGAATGCCCGGATCTGCTAAAGGAGACCGCAGCGCGCGGCCATGTCATTGGCAATCATACGGACGCGCATCCCAATCTTTTCTGGCTCAAGCCGGATCAGATCACGGTCGAGCTTCGCTGCTGCAATTATTCCATCGTCGCGGCCACTGGTGCTCCGCCGCGCTGGTTCCGGCCGCCTTATGGCTTTCGCAACCCGTGGGTGATTCCCATGGCCCGTGAATTGCACCAGCGCGTTGTTATGTGGACGCTGATTCCCCGCGACTGGATGGCCACATCTTCCGAATGGCTCATCCCACGTATGGGGCCTATTGCAGAGCGGGCGCAGCGCAATCTGGGGACGTCGCGTACCGCAGAGGGCACTTCAAATGGGGCGGCCACCGGAGACATTCTCTGCCTGCATGATGGCGGGCATCGGCAACTGAACGCCGATCGCTTGCCGACTCTCGCGGCTCTTGAACATTGGCTGCCACGTTGGCGTGACCTCGGCCTGGAATTTGTTACAATCGATGAAGCGGTGAGTGCACCCGCCACTTAACCATGGACGAACGCGCGTTTTACACGGAAAAAGAAGAAACCAGGAAGATCAAGCTCGTCTGCCCGAGCTGCCGCGGAGAATTCGAATTTCCCGTGCGCTGGAAAGTCTCGCGAAAGAAAAGGGAATTGCCGCGCGGCGCCGGCGAAGAAGACCGCAGAAAGTTCGCCAAGGCCACTTCTTTCATGGTGCGGCTCGATGACCTCGTGGCGTGTTTCAAGTGCCGCAAACGCTTTGAGCTCACGGGGCAATCCACTGTGCTGATCAACGATAATCTCGGCGACCCTAACGCCGATCCCGAAAATTTCGGGAATCGCTGATTTTTTGCGAATACTGGCATCCAGTCTCGATCTTCTAAATCTCCGGATACAATTCAAAAAACGCGGCCACGGATTCGTGGAACGTCGCTTCGATCTCTTCTTTGCTCCCTGAAATCAAATGCATGGAAATGCGTGCCGTCCGGCCATTTTTCAGAACAACTGTAGCGTCTTTCACCTCACCGAGTTCTTCCTCAGGCAGCAATCGCATTCCATAGATCAGCGCCAACTTCGCCATATCCGTCTTCCTCTTTCTTTGTGACATCTCGAGACGCCATGAGGCTACTCAGTTTCCCGCCGCTCCGTCAACCAGAACGAGATGAGGGCAGCGGGCAAGTTTCCCGCTGTCAGACCATACGCCCACTGACCAAACTCATTGCTGAAGAGTCGAAGGAGAGAGCCTCACACTTCTAGGGAAGGTTAATCCGGGGGCGCTCGTATGTACAATAGGAAGGCAGATCTTTCGGATTGCAAACAGAACGGGGCCGAGCCTGGAATGAGTCAGCCACAGACACTACTCATCAACCGAACGGAACGTGCTCTGCTTTCGCTCTTCTGCTTAGTTGAGAGTGTGTGGTCGTGGGCTTCGATAGCTAGGGGTATTGGGTACCGCGTGGACCTGGTGACGGCTCTCTTTTCCCTACTCTTGGTTTTCATCGTTGGTTCTATCGCGTACAGGTCTTCATTTTGGGGAGATCGGGTAGTATTTAGCGCGATTGCGGGTGTCTTCGCGCTGGCTGTGGTCCGCGCCGCACCTTTTCCACCCACCGCGATGCTTGCATTAGACGTGGCTCACGCTTTCGCGTGGACAATCGCCGCGTTGATGAGCCTGATCATCCTGGCACGCACTTTCGGAGCCCAACGGCGATTTCTTTAGCGCATAAATGGCAGGTTTATCTCCATCGAGTTATGGTCAATTTGCCAAGAATGGTGACATGGACAAATTCGGCTCTCTGTCCGGGGATGCTAGCGATATACTCAGACATCCAGTACCCGCCTCGGAGCATCGCACGATGCAGGATGGAGGGATGCAATGAGAGAGTTTCGGCGCCGAAGGTTTATTGTGTATCTCCCACTTGCGGCCGGACTGATCGTGCTTCCGCAACTTGGATTTGCTCAACAGTACGATGGACCGCAGACTTCCGCGCCCCCTCCAGTAACGACGGCCCAGCCCGCTGCCAAGCAAGCTCCCGCTTCCTCGGAATTCATCAAGATTCCTGCCGGGACACATGTGGCTGTCGTTCTTGAAAACGGCATCTCCACCGGAAGCGCCAAGGCCGGAGATTCCGTTTATTTCCATACTTCTTTTCCAATTACGCAGAACAATCACATCATCATCCCTGTCGGTTCTTATCTTCGCGGCGAGCTGATTGAATCCAAGCGGCCGGGCAAGGTCAAAGGGCGGGGCGAATTTCGCATGCGCTTGGATACTCTAATCTTTCCGAATGGCTACACCGTCGATTTGAATGCAACACCGCGCAGCGCGGACACCGGCGGAAAAGAGACCATGGATTCCGAAGGGAAAATCACGAGTGCGGGCGGCAAGGGACAAGATGTGAAAACCGTCGCCGAAACGACCGCGACGGGCGCGGGGATTGGCGCCATCGCTGACGGACCGAAAGGCCTCGGTATCGGCTCGGGCATTGGAGCTGCCGCAGGGCTCGGCGCGGTTCTGCTGACACGCGGTCCGGAGGCGCAGCTTCCGCGCGGTTCGGCGCTGGACGTTGTGCTGGAACATGAGCTGACTTTGGATAAGAATCAGATTCAATACGTTGACACCGGGCGAGCCATGCCCATCACGCCGCCTCCCGCTTCGCAACATTAAACTGCGCCGTTCAGCGGAAATCCAAGAAACATATTGAACCCTCCCGGTGGTCATTCAATTTTTCCGGCCGGTGGTGGGAAATCTGTTTTCAGGAGTGCTAAGCTCGCGCGCTTTGAGGCGTAGCAGACTGAAAGCGCATCGGACTGAAGCGGTCCCAATCCACACTGACGTGTTGTTGCGTCACCCATTCGCTCACGAGATGTGCCGTGATTGGTGTCAGCAGAATTCCGCCGCGAAAATGTCCCGTAGCGATAAGCAAACCGTCCATGTCGGTGGGTCCCAGGATGGGCAGATGATCCGGCGAGTCCGGGCGCAAGCCCGCCCAAGTTTCTTCCACGCGCGCATTTGCGAGACCGGGCGACAGCTCGATCGCTCCCGCGAGAATTTTTTCGAGGCCGCCTGCCGTCAAACCTTTTTCGAAGCCGGTGTACTCTACCGTCGCTCCGGCGAGAATCCTTCCGTCATTTCGCGGAACAAGATAAATGTTCTCTGACCAAAGAACTCTTTCGATTTTCACGTCGTCCGCGCGCAAGGCAATCATTTGGCCTTTTGCGGGCCGCACCGGCGCGTAAGCCGCCACTCCTTCGATGTTTGCGGAAAAGCACCCAGCCGCGATGACGGTCCATGGCGCTTCAATCTTTTCGTTTTTCAGATGCAGACCAACGCATCGATCGTCTTCGCGCCAAATTGCTTCCGCGCCACACGCGGGGAAAAACTGTACGCCGCTTCGCCGAGCCGCTTCCAGCACAGCTTGCGTCAGAGCTCGATTGTCGACGGATGCCTCGTCCGGGCGCAGAACGGCTGCTTCGAGGTCTTCACTGAGCGAGGGTTCCAGTTCGCGAGCATCCTCTGCACGGAGCGGCTCCGCTTTTAATCCCAGCCCATGATGCAGCGCAATCACTGTGCTGAGCTCTTCGCGCGCGTCCCGCGAAAATAGCGCTTGGAGCGTACCTTTTGGGCGGTAGCCCGCGTTTTGGCCGGAGATTTCTTCCACCATCCGCACGAATTCCGGATAAATCGCCATGCTCGCTTTGCCTAATGGCACGAGCGAAATCATGGCCGCACTTTCCGGCGCAGGCGAGAGAATCCCCGCTCCAGCCCATGATGCTTCTTGCCCTGGCTCCTGGCGGTCGAATAAGCCGACGTGCATCCCGGCTCGCGCAAGCTCAAGCGCAATCGATCCACCTATCAATCCACCGCCCGCGACAGCCACATCAAACTTCTTCATGCGGTCATCTTAACGCATCTGTGTGCTGGGTTCATGCTGGGGCTAAGCTGAGGCTTCTATCCCATTCAATGGGTTCTGGGGATCGCACAACATTTCGCGTCAGGCAGCGAGTGGCAGTTCGATTCGAAACGTCGTTCCTTTGCCAACTTCCGTCGTGAAGTCTATCGAACCATTAAGAAGCTGCACGATTCGAAATGTGCTGGCCAGTCCGATGCCGCTTCCTCCCGGACGTGTGGTGAAAAACAGCTGGAAAATTTTCTGCCGATGCTCGGGCGGAATGCCCTTTCCTGTATCGCCGACGCTAATTTCCGCCATTTCTCCCCGACGGCTCAACACCAGTCGCAACTGCCCGCCGCTCGGCATAGATTCGCCAGCGTTGAGCACCAGATTGAGCACCGCCTGCTTCAACAAATCGCGATCGACGTAAACTTCCGGCACGTCGATCGGCAAGAGCTGAGCCACTTGGATGTTGGCTTTTTGCATTTGGGGTTGCGCTATCTCGAGAACCTCTCCCAGCAATTGCGCCAGCTGAGTGGGTTCGAGCCGCACGTCCATCGGCCGCGTGAAATCCAGAAATCGTTTGACGACAGCATCCAGCCGGTCGATCTCTTTATCGAGCACTTGCACGGCTTGCTTCGCGCTGCTATCGGAATCTTCCGGCAAGGACTCCTTCAAATTCTCGAGCCACAGGCGCATCGAGTTGAGGGGATTTTTGACTTCGTGCGCGACGCCTGCCGTGATACGCCCCAGCGCGGCCAGCCGTTCGCTCACTTGCAGTTGCGTGTTAATGCTCTCGATGGAATCAAGATCCCGCAGCGTCAGCAGGGCGCCCATCCGTTCGCCATCCTCTTGTATCCCTTGCACGGTGACGCTGACGCGCTTTTCTCCTTCTGTGGTCTTCAACTCGATTTCCGCGGCAACCTCTCTCAATTCATCGCCCTCGAGGTGCAGCGCATCGCGCAGCGGATGCCCAATCGGAAATATTTCGGTCACGCGCCTGCCTAGGAATTGCCCAGAGGGCGCTCCGAGAAATTTCTCCGCGGCCGGGCTGACCATGACGGCCCGTGCGTCCCGCGTAAAGAGCAGCAAGCCGTCTTCAAGCCCGGCCATAACGGAGTTCATGTTTTCGCGCATCGTACTGAAAATCTCGTGCACTCCACGCAACTGCTGCCCGACTTGCGTAATCTTTCGGCTGACTTGGCCGAGTTCGTCGCTGCTGCCGACAAAGGCGACGAAGCCCTTCGCCTCCGGCATGGGCGCGTCGTACTGACCGGCGGAGATGCGATCCAACTGTGCGGAAATTCTTGCCAAAGGCGCCAGGGCCGCGCGGCTGACGACTGCGGCGAGGATCGTGGAGATCACCAAGGCGAGCAGCACAATCGTGCCGAGTTTCCTCACAATCGGCAGGATCTCATTGCTGAGCAAAAGTTCAGATGAGACCGCAACGCGCACTTCACAGGGCTCACCGCCAATGCTGAATTGAAATTGGTATTCATAAATTCCGGGAGGGCCAGCTAGAACCTTCAGCTGATGCAAAACACCGCGTTGCGTGAGCTGCGTCAGCGGCAGCCGGCGCGGAGCGAATTTCTCGACTATGGATTTGTCCGGAGCTGATGCCAGCACTTTCCCTTGATGATCCGTAATGGAGACTTCATTTATGGAGGACGCAACTACGGCTGCCTGTAGTTGAGCCTGCAACCCTTGGCTGGCACCCAACGCGTAAGCGGCATAGTCGCGAATGTCTTCAGGCGCGTTGGACTCTGGCCGCCAGCCTTGAGATTCGGCATCGCGCAGCGCACCTTTTACTTGGTCAAAGATACTTTTGGCAATATCTTGTGCTCTCTTCTGGTTCTGATCTAAAACCTGCTGAAGGAGCAATGCAAAATACACAAGAGACACGGCTGCCACTACCAGCAGCACGAGTCCCGTCATCGCTAGTGTGAGTTTTGTTCGCAGCCGCAGCTGCATCGCGGATTCCTACTCTGCCTCGGCGCGTTCGCCGCCGTATTCTTTCAGCTTATTGTGCAGGGTTTTCAGGCTGATGGCGAGAAGTTCGGCAGCGCGGGTCTTGTTGTTTCCCGTGGCATTGAGCGTTTGCAGAATCAGTTCGCGCTCCATCGCATCCACTGTTGTCCCCACCGGGAACTTGATCGACGACAGATCGCTGGGACTTTTCGCCGATGTTTTGCCAAATTCTCCTGGAAGGGATGATCGGGTGATCAGTTCTTTATCGCTCATGATCGCCGCGCGCTCGAGCACGTTTCGCAGTTCACGGATGTTGCCGGGCCAGGTATGGCTCATGAAAATATCCAGCACTTCGGCGCCGATGCCGCGCACGTGCTTCCCGTGCTTGGCATTGACGTCACGCAGAATGTGTTCCACCAGCAGAGGAATATCGTCTTTATGCTCGCGCAGAGGCGGCAGATTGATGTGGAAGACATTCAACCGGAAGTAGAGGTCCTGTCGTAACTCGCCGCTGGACACAGCCTTTTCCGGATCTTTGTTTGTCGCTGCGAGGACGCGCACATCCACGGGCGTCTCGCTCTTGCTTCCCAGCCGCCGTACTTTGCGATCTTCCAGCACGCGCAGGAGTTTCGCTTGTGTCGGCGCGGGCATCTCGCCGATCTCGTCGAGCAGCAGGGTGCCAGCATCCGCGAGTTCGAAGCAGCCGATGCGCCGCTCGGCCGCACCCGTGAACGCTCCTCGTTCGTGACCGAAAATTTCACTTTCCATCAGCGATTCGGGAATCGCGGAACAGTTGATCGGCACAAACGGCCCGTTTGCTCGCGGCGAGAGTTTATGAATCGTCCGCGCGACGATCTCTTTTCCAGAACCGGTTTCTCCGGTGATTAGCACGGATGCAGAACTTGGCGCAGCCATCTCCACAATGCGCATCACTTCCTGCATCGGCTTCGAAGCGCCCACTAGCTCGCCGAGGCGTCCGGCCTCACGCAGCTGTCGCTGCAACACAACAAGCTGCCGCGCATCTCGCGCTTTGCTCAGAGCCCGGTCGAGCAAAGCTCGTAACACGGGTCCCTTCAGTGGTTTTTCGATGTACCAGAAGGCTCCGGACTCGATGGCCGCCACGGCACGCTCTTCGCTGCCTTTGCCTGTGATGATCACGGCGGGGACGTCCAGCAACTCCGGTCCGAGCTGTTTGAGTAAATCCAGACCATTCATCCCAGGCAACTCGACGTCCGCGATTAATGTATCCGGCTGATAGCTCCCGAATTTCGCCAGCGCCTCTTCTGCGGTCGCCACTCCAAGGACATCAAAGCCCCAACGTTGGAGCAGCTGCTCATAGCCTTTGCGCGCATTGTCCTCATCCTCGACAATCAGCACGCGGTCCTTGCGCTCGAGCGGCTCCATCGCGCGCACCACACTTCTCGACTCATCCCCCATGCAGTCACGCCTCTCCCACGCGGATCGTCTTATTTTCGCAGATTCTGGTGCAGGCTGGACACTTCGACTGTAACAAGCTCACGCCACGCTTGCCAAGCAGTCAAAGTTTTTGGCGAGAAGAACAGGATGAGGAAGCAGAATCCGGGTGCGCAACTGCCGGAGATTGGAGCCAGCCTAAACTGCGCGAATCAGAGTTCCATTATTTCGATCCAGGTTCTCGGTCGGACACATAGGGTGAGCACCCCGGGAGTTGGTTTCGCTCGCGGCTTGCCGCATACATTTTCCGCGACGATTCCCACAGCTAAGATTTCGTCCACGGAGTATTTCAACTTGCTCCCCACCATCTGATCGCCTAAAGAGCGGCAATCTACATACCAATTCGGCAGAAAGCGAAGTTCACGCGGGCCAATGGTTGGCACGTTCAGTTTGATTTCGCCGCGCCAGTTTGTCTTAAGAGGAGGATCGAGGGGGGAAGTTGCTGCGCCAATCCACACGTTTGGGAGTTCAGCCCAGATCGGCCAGCCTGTTTTCCCATTCAGTATCTTCAGGACAATTCTTGTAGGGCGCGGCTCATTACTCTGGGGTTGCGCGCCAGCATGGGTGCACGAAAGCAAATTCAAGGCCGCTAGCAGACAAAGTATGAGCCCTCGATTTCTCACCTCGGATGAGTTGGCCACGGAGTCTCCTACTCTTTCAACAGGTACAACGCTCTCTCCAGTTCTAACTCTAGCTTTGCCCCCTTAGGAAGGTCCAACTCGTGACCGCGCCCTGTTTCCATTAGGTAAGCTGTTATCGCTCCCAGCGCTGCGCCCTCCGCAGCTTCTTTTGTGTTCTTGTCCTTCACACCCTTCATCGCTCCCATTGCGGCGCCGGCCGCCGCTGCCTGTCCTGCATCCTTTTCTGTACTGCTCCGGCCTTCGATCAGCCCTTCCGGCGTGGGCCCACTCTTTACGCTGTGGTCACCCGGCACGCTCACGACCTCCGCCACGATCGGTAGGCGTCCAAATTTTGTCGAGATTTCATCGAACGTCAGCCAGAGCTTAGCCTTGCCCGTTACTCCGGCCGCCTCGACATGGCTTACGTGGCCTTCGATGACCGCACCTGAAGGAAGATAGATACCGCTGCCCGCTTCCAGAGGCTCTAGCGTTTTCACTTTGAATTTCGCTTTTTCTGCGGTGCCCTTGGTGCCCAGATTATCTTCCAGCGACACCAGAAACTTCGTTCCCGGCGCAACGCCGTAAGTCTCCAGCGGCAACCCATGTCGTTTGCCGTCCGCAACCTTGGCCGCCTGGACTTCAGGCGCATCGATCTTGTCCTCGGAAACAATAGGTCTTTCTTGTGACGGCGGCGGCACTTGATCCTGCGAAGATTCTTGCGCTGGGGACACCATGCCAGAACTCAGAATCGCAGCTAGCACTGTTACCCCAAATGAAAATTGTCTCCAATTTCTTGCCCGCATGATTGCCTCCCGAACTCGCTCTCGGCCATTTCAATATGCAGGCCTAGTGCCATTACCAAATTTCAGCGAGTCCGTAAGTGGCTGAAAAGGCAATCAGTTGAAGGTTAGGTGCGCAAAGTTGGAAGGGGAATCGTTCATCTGTCGGGAATATGCGCCATTGCACCGCATGGTAGCGCCGACAGTGAAGCAATAAACATCACCGTGTCAGTAGCATCCAATTGGAAATTTATTTGGAGAGGAATCGGCGAATCCGCCGTAAAACTTGCGAGTACATGGCAGGCGTCACTCGCCCAGTCTGGGTATTTTGCTGGCTTGGGTGGTACACCCCGAAGAGCCGCGCGCCTCCGCCGGGAATTTCCGTTTCAGCGCCATGCGCAAAGCGAAACGCTGCTCTCGATGTGATCAGGCCGCGCTGCTTCAAAATCTCGAGGTAGGCATCCCACGCGATTTTTCCAAGCGCCAGCACCGCGCGTGGCTGCATAATTTCCAATTCACGCACCAAGTACGCTCGGCAATTTACGATTTCCGATGGAAGCGGCTTGTTTGCGGGAGGCGCGCAGCGAATCGTCGCCGCGATGTAAGCATTTTTCAACTGAAGACCATCGTCGCGTTGTACCGATGTGGGCTGATTCGCGAAACCGGTTTTGTGCAGCGCTGCATAAAGAAAATCTCCCGAACGGTCCCCAGTGAAAACGCGCCCCGTCCGATTGGCGCCGTGGGCGGCAGGCGCAAGCCCAAGAATCAGCAACGCCGCGTCCGGATCGCCGAATCCTGGCACGGGCCTGCCCCAATATGTCCAATCGCGAAACGCCCGCCGCTTCTCGCGCGCCACTTTTTCGCGGTATTCGACTAACCGCGGACACTTTCGGCAAACCACAATTTCGTCATCCAAGACTTTGAGCAATGCGCTTTTCGCGGCCATGATTTGAAGGTAAGTAGTGGAAGGGAAGTCTCTAGGACAGTTTGCGAGCCATCATGCGATTCAGTTTGGCATAGGGAACAGTGACCTGCTGTAGTGAGTCATAAGACCCATGCGCGAGCCAATCTTTCGCTACACATTGAAAAGCCCCCATCGCCGCGCGCATGGCCGATGATCCCGCACTAACACGCGCCACTCCCATTTTTTCAAGCTCATCGAGCGAAGGGCAGCCTGGCGAAGCCAAAATGTTCAGAGGCGCGCCAAGCGTTTTTACGAGTTTTGCGATGATTTCGCCATCGCACAGCCCCGGCACGAACAGACAATCCGCTCCCGCATCGCGATACGCGTGGAGCCGCTCGACCGTCCGCTCAAACCGAGTGGCCTCCGGACCAATCGGCATCAGATAAATGTCCGTTCGCGCGTTAATCACTAGCGGCACGCCCAGCGCGGTTGAAGTCTCGCGAATCGCTCGAATTTTCTTCACCTGCAGCCCCAGCTCCACATGCGAGCTCTCATCGTCTCCCGTGACGTCCTCGAAATTGAGTCCCACTGCACCGGCAGCAATCATTGCTCTCGTGAAGTCAGCAATTTCTTCTGCTGTTTTTCCGTAGCCGGACTCCAGGTCGGCGGTGACCGGAACGCGCACCGCCCGCGTAATCCTCCCCACCGCCTCCAACATTTCGCCGCGTGAAATGCGTTGCCCATCGGCATATCCCAGCGAGAACGCCATGGCAGCGCTGCTCGTGGCAATCGCCGGATGGCCTACTTCCTCCAGAATTCGCGCGCTAACCACGTCCCACGCATTCGGCAATGCCAGAATGCGCGGCCCACGATGCAGCTTCCTGAGCTTCTCAGCCTTTTCGGCTTGCGACTTGATATCCATTAGGATTCCCTCGCGGAACCACTTACAAAATAAATTCTCGATGCTTTTTTCCGTAGCTAAAAATACCTCGCGTCTATTTTCGCCTCACAAAGTTCCTCGTTACTGACGCCGCCTCACTGCAAAAGCGCCAGCACCTCATCGTGAATCTTTCCGTTCGTGCTCACCATATTTCCGCTGTAGATCGAGCGTTTTCCGTTCACGTCCGTCGCCCGTCCGCCCGCCTCTTCCACAATGAGTGCCAGCGGAGCCAAATCCCACGCCTTCGAATGCAAATCCAGCGCCGCCTCTATCGAGCCTTCCGCCACCAGCATGTGCTGCCAAAATCCTCCAAGCGAGCGCCCATGCCGGGCGGCATCCAGAAGCCTCCGCATTTTTTCAATTTTCTCTCGATTCTTGTTCGGGCCAGTCCCGCCTGTAAATGCCATTCCGGCATTCAATTGCTCCACTTTCGAAACATGAATTCTTTTTCCATTCCGGTACGCACCTTCGCCGCGATAAGCCCACCACCGCACACCCAACGCTGGCGCGCTAGCCATCCCCGCAACGATTTCTCCATCGCGCTCGATTCCCAAGAGCGTCCCAAATGTCGCGATACCCCGCGAAAACTCCTCAGTTCCATCGATGGGGTCAATAATCAACCGAGCCCGGCCCGTCGTGGCCGGCCCCTTGGCATTCTCGCCGCCCATCTCCTCTCCCAAAACATCCATAACTAACCCGCTCGCGGCCACTTTGGCCCGTGCCATCTCTTCCACGCCGCGGTCCGCCTGCGTCACTGCCGAGCCGTCATCCTTCTTATCGATGCGAATATCGTCGGTACGGAAATACTGGATCGCGATCGCATCAGCCTCCCGGGCAAGCTCTTCCAGCAATACTCCATATTCTTCTCGGTATCCCATTTCGTCTCCCTGATTTTGCTTGCCTCATCCAACGACCCTATTATTGGTTCCATCGTTTAACGATTAATCTTAAACGTTGGGCTTCTTTTTCCTCCGATTGACACTACTAGCTTCCGCCTCTAGCATACAAAGCAATGGCCATAAGCGCCCAAGCCGATAGTGGGACCGTCCTCGACCGCATCCTGCAAGCGCGCCGTCTTGAGGTGGACCACCGCAAACGCGTCCTTCCGGAAACGGCGCTGCGCTATGGCGTCAATGCTGCGACGCCGCTGCGCGATTTTCCTTCCGCCCTCACGCGCGACTCACTAAACATTATCGCAGAGCTGAAGCCCGCTTCTCCCTCGAAAGGAATTCTCCGCGATCCTTTCCATCCCGTCGAGTTAGCCCAGTCTTTGGAATCGGCTGGCGCCGCTGTGCTGTCCGTCCTTACTGAAGGAGAATTCTTTCGCGGCTCCCTGAAAAACCTGCGTGACGCGCGCAATGCCGTGAAGCTTCCCGTCTTTCGCAAGGATTTCATTTTCGATAGCTGGCAGGTCTGGGAAACGCGCGCCAATGATGCGGACAGTTTCTTGCTGATTGTTGCCGCTCTCAGTGATGAACTCCTTCGCGATCTAATCGCTCTCGGCCGTCAGTTGAAAATGGAACCGCTCGTGGAAGTTCACACCGCCGCGGAGCTCGACCGCGCGCTCGCCGCCGAAGCCCGCATCATCGGCGTGAATAATCGCGATCTGAAGACTCTCGATCTTCGCGTCGAGACTTCTTTCGAACTGATCGAGCGCATTCCAGATAACTGCATCGCCGTCAGCGAATCCGGCCTCCGTACGCATGACGATCTCGTCAGACTTCGAAGCGCCGGCTTCGACGCCTTTCTTATCGGCGAGAGTCTCATGCTATCGCCCGATCCCGCAGCCGCTCTGGCAACTTTTCTGGGCCGGGCTGAGCTGCCGGTCTAACCAAGTCATGATCCTCGTCAAGATTTGCGGCATTACCAATTGGCCGGACGCTAAAGCCGCCTGCGATGCTGGCGCCGACATGCTCGGCTTCAATTTCTACGAGAAAAGCCTGCGCCGCGTTTCCACCGTCGAAGCCGCCACCATGCGCGGCAAGCTTCCTTCCGGTGTACAAGCCGTCGGGCTTTTCGTGAACGCCAAGCCATCCGAGATCAATTCGCTTCACGCTTTTGTGCGATTCAATGCTGCGCAGCTCCACGGCGACGAGACTCCCTCGATCGTATCCGAAGTGACTCGCACCGTTCCTGTGATCAAAGCGTTTCGCGTGGCCGCCGATTTTCCACTCTCCACACTCGACAAATATCACGACGCTTTTGCGTTCCTGCTGGATGGCTCTCGGGCCGGCCAATTTGGCGGCACAGGCGCGAGCACCGATTGGAATGTCGCCCGGCGCGCTGTTGCGGCTCACCGTATCATGTTGGCAGGTGGCCTCACTCCGGAGAACGTTGGCGCCGCGATTCGCACCGTGCGACCTTACGCGGTTGACGTCGCGAGCGGGGTCGAATCCAAGCCCGGCAAAAAGGATCACGCCCGGGTGAAGGAATTTATTGATGAAGTCCGCCGCACGGAAGCGCAATTGAACGCCCCACAAACAGGACAACCTGCGCCATGAGCTCGACTCTTCAATCTGCCGCATTCGCTCCCGGACGTTTCGGGCCCTACGGCGGACGCTACGTTCCCGAAACGCTGATGGTCCCGCTCTTCGAACTCGAGCGCGCGTATGAAGCTGCGAAAACTGACCCAAAGTTTCAAGCCCAATTCGCCGACCTCCTGAAAAATTTCGCAGGCCGCCCAACGCCACTGCAGTTTGCTTCGCGCCTAACCTCGCACCTAGGCGGCCCGCGCATCTACATCAAGCGCGAAGACCTGCTCCACACAGGCGCGCACAAAATCAATAACGCCATCGGCCAGGGTTTGCTCGCCGTTAGAATGGGCAAGCCGCGCATCGTCGCTGAAACTGGCGCTGGTCAGCACGGCGTCGCGTCCGCCACCGTTGCCGCGCACCTCGGCCTCGAATGCGTCGTCTACATGGGCACCGAAGACATGGCGCGCCAGGCGCTCAACGTTTCGCGCATGCGCATGCTTGGCGCGCAAGTCATCGGCGTCGATTCCGGCAGTCGCACTTTGAAAGATGCCATCAATGAAGCCATGCGCGATTGGGTTACCAATGTCCGCAACACCCACTATCTTCTCGGCTCTGTTCTCGGCGCACATCCCTATCCCACGATGGTCCGAGATTTTCAGTCCGTCATCGGCTTTGAGGCTCGCGAACAAATTCTAGCCGCCGAAAAACGTTTGCCCACGCATCTTTTCGCGTGCGTCGGCGGTGGTTCGAACGCCATCGGCCTCTTTCATCAATTTCTGCGCGATCCTTCCGTGAAAATGGTCGGCATTGAAGCTGGCGGCCGAGGCAACCAACTTGGTGAACACGCCGCGCGCCTCGCCGCTCATCAAGGCTTCACCGGCGCGCGCCCCGGCGTCTTGCAAGGCACGTACACCTACATTCTGCAAACCGAAGACGGCCAGATCGCCACCACGCATTCCATTTCCGCCGGCCTCGACTATCCCGCCATCGGTCCCGAACACGCCTGGCTCGCCGACGAAGGCCGCGCCGAATACGCCGCTGTCTCCGATTCCGCCGCGCTCGAAGCCGCGCGTCTCCTCTCGCGCACCGAAGGCATCATCCCCGCGCTAGAATCCGCGCACGCTATCGCCGGCCTTATCGAGCGCACTGCTCCCGGCAATTCGAGCCGTCCTCGCCTCTCCGCCGACAACCTCGTCATCCTCAACCTCTCCGGCCGCGGCGACAAAGACATGGACACCTATACCCGCCTGCTCGGCGCGAAATGATCGCAATTCTTTTTCCTCGTAGGGGCACGGCATGCCGTGCCCGCTCTTACCCAGGCGTCTTCGGGTGTCTGCGTTCCCGACTTTCTCACCATTTCTGCTAATCTTTCTGCGATTCCAAATGGCCACCGCATCCCCAAACTCGACCCGCATCTCCCGCCGCTTCGCCGCACTCCGCGAATCCGGCGAACTGGGCATCGTCGCCTACATCACCGCAGGCGACCCGACGCTTCCCGCCACGCACAAATTCGTCCTCGCCCTTGCCGATGCCGGCGCCGACGTCATCGAACTCGGCATTCCTTTCAGCGATCCCCTGGCGGACGGCCCCACGATTCAGCGTGCCTCCGAACGCGCCCTTAAAACGCACACGACCCTCGCCCAAGTGATCGATCTCGTTCGCGAAATTCGCAAATCCAGCGAAGTCCCCATCGTCCTCTTCGGCTATTACAATCCTGTCCTGCAAATGGGCTTGCAAAAATTCGCGAGCGCTGCCGCAAACGCCGGCGCCGACGGCGTCCTAATCACTGATCTCACTCCCGAAGAATCCGACGACTATCGCCAAATTCTCGCCGCGCATTATCTAGACACGATTTTCCTAGGCGCTCCCACCTCCACCGACGAGCGCCTCGCCAAAATCGCCGCCGTCTCTTCCGGTTTTCTCTATCTCATCTCTCGCACCGGCGTAACCGGTGCAAAAGACGCTCTCCCCGACGATCTCCCGGCACTTCTGCGACGCGCCCGCAAAGTCACGCAACTTCCGATCGCCGTCGGCTTTGGCATCTCGCTCCCCGGCCACGTGTCCGTCCTCGGTGGCCTAGCCGACGCCGCCGTAGTTGGCTCCGCCCTAGTCTCCGAAATCGAAAACGCCACAGCCGCAAATCCTACAGCCGCCAACATTGACGCAGCGGCCACGGCCCTCGCCGCCCGCATTCGCTCCCTAAAAGAAGCCGCGCGCCACGGCCTCTCCCGCCGCGAGGTCGCCCCATGACTTTCTACCCCCGCAAGCGACCATCCTACTGGCCACCACCTTCGATTTTGTCATTCCGAGCGAAGCGAGGAATCTGCTTTTTCCTTGTGCGCGAGGCCACGTCATGAACCTCTCCGACTGGCGCCGCCGCATCGACGAAATCGACAAAAAGCTCGTCGAACTCTTGAATGAGCGCTCGCACTGCGCCCTCGAAATCGGCAAACTAAAACAAGCGGCCAACATCCCGCTCTATCAACCCGATCGCGAAAACGAAGTCCTGGCCAACGCCGAACGCGCCAATCCGGGCCCGCTAACAGACGCCGCCATCCGCCGACTTTTTGAGCGCATCATCGACGAAGCCCGCGCCGCCGAACGCAACGCCATGCACCAAGACGGCAAGCAGAGCAAAGGCGGGAATGAATGATAAGTTTCCGAGGTCTTGTAAGGAACGCAGTTTGTAGCGCCGGGCTTCAGCCCGGCATCTTAGCCGTCCAGAATCTGCCGCAATCGAAAGGGAATCAGGACTAACCATGGTCATCGTAATGCAAGAAGGCGCCAGCGACGCGCAAATCCAGCACGTCATTGATCGCCTGGTCGCGTCAGGCTTCAACGTTCATCGCTCCACCGGCGAATCGCACACGGTTCTTGGCGCCGTCGGCGTCCATCGCGATTTCGATCATCGCGATTTCGAACTGCTCGAAGGCGTGCGCGAAGTGATGCGCATTACGCAACCCTTCAAGTTAGCCAGCCGCCAGTTCAAGCCCGAAGGCACCATCGTCGACTTAGGCCGCGGTGTAAAAATCGGCGGCAATGAAGTAGTCGTTGCCGCCGGTCCTTGCTCGGTGGAGTCCCGCGAACAAATTCTTTCCATCGCGGAAAGCGTCGCCAAAGCGGGAGCAAAAATCCTGCGCGCCGGTGCTTTCAAGCCGCGAACTTCGCCCTACGCTTTCCAAGGCATGGGCGAAGAAGGCCTCAAGCTAATGCGCGAAGCCGCCGACAAATTCGGCCTTTTCACCATCAGCGAAGTCATGGACGCTTCGCAAATCCAGATGATGCTCGGCTACGTCGACATCTTTCAGGTCGGCGCGCGAAATATGCAGAACTACTTTCTTCTGCGCGCCCTCGGCGAAGTCCGCAAACCCGTCCTTCTCAAGCGCGGCATGTCCGCAACCATGGAAGAGCTCCTCATGAGCGCCGAATACATTCTCGCCGGCGGCAATTACAATGTCGTTCTCTGCGAACGCGGCATCCGCACCTTCGAAACTTATACGCGCAACACGCTCGATATAGCTGCCATCCCCGTTATCAAGAAGCTCTCGCACCTGCCAATGCTAGCCGATCCATCCCACGGCACCGGCCGCCGCGACAAAGTTCCCCCCATGGCCCGCGCTGCGGTCGCAGCGGGTGCCGACGGCCTGCTCATCGAAGTCCACAACGACCCAGATCACGCCCTCTCCGACGGCGCGCAGTCCCTCCACCCCGACACCTTTACCCAACTCATGGCCGAGCTGCGCATCATCGCCCCAGCCATCGGCCGCCGCATGGCGTAATTCCATGTCCATCATCACCGCACAAAGCGTAGGATCCGCGCGCGCAGCACGAGCCGCAACCCAACAATTGTCATTCCGAGCGAAGCGAGGAATCCGCTTTTCAATCTCTGCGCCGCCTCTGCGTACTCTGCGTCTCTGCGTTATCCTTTCTTGTTTTTCTCTTTTATTTTGTCTCTCTCTTTTCCTAGCTGTCGGCTGTAAGCTGTCGGCTGTCAACTTGCCCCAATGCCTCCCCATCTAATCAACCGCGTCACCATTCTCGGCACCGGCCTAATCGGCGGCTCGTTCGCACTGGCCCTGCGCAAATACACCACCGGCATCCACATCACAGGCTGGGATCGTGCCGACGTCGTCGCCGATGCACAATCTCGAGGCGCAATCGACGCAGCTTTCTCCGCTGAACTAACCCCCGCCCTCGAAAACGCCGATCTCGTCTACATCGCGCTCCCCATCGGCGCCACGCTCGATCTTCTCCCCGAAATCGCGCGCCTCGCTGCTCCCAACACTCTCGTCACAGACGCCTGCAGCACCAAGCTTCGCATCATCGAATCAGCTGTCGATCATTTCGCCGACGATGCCACGCAACTCTTTCTCGGCGGACATCCCATGGCTGGCAGGGAACTCTCCGGCATCGCCCACGCCGACGCCGACCTCTTCCGCAACAACACCTACGCGCTCATCGGCGCCACGTCGGAGCAACACGATCCTCGCGTCTCCGCCTTCGTAAAAATCCTGGAAAAAATCGGCGCCCGCCCACTCTGGCTCGGCGCTCAACAACACGACTATGCCGTCGGCCTAGCCTCTCATCTCCCCCAACTAGCCGCCGTAGCCTTGGCGTCTTTTCTCTACGATCATCTCGACGAAAACGGTCTCCCCATCACGCTAGCCGGCCCCGGCCTCCGCGATTCTCTTCGCCTAGCCGGCAGCCCCTACTCCACGTGGCGCGACATTGTCCTAACCAACAAAGAAGTCCTCTCCGCCGCCCTCGATCTTTTCGCGCGCCGCCTCGACGACCTCCGCGAACGCCTAGCCTCCCGCGACCTGGAAGCCGACTTCGACGCCGCCAACGAACTCTACAAACTCCTCCGCTCCTTGTAGGGGCACGGCACGCCGTGCCCGTCTTTCTTTTGCCAGGCTAGCGTCTCGCTTTCGAATCTTCCTCTCGTTTCCTCTACCAAGCCCCTTCCTTCCTACCCACCCACCAAACAATCCCGACTCCAAGCGTCTGCTGCTCCTTGCTCAAAACGCCATTCTTATCCGTAAAAAAAGATGGCTGGTTCGAAAAATCCCGCCGCCACTCATACCGCATCAAAAATCCATCGGAAAGTTTGTAATCGAAGCTCACTGTAGTTTCCTTCAAAGCCTGAGTAATCCCGCTGAAAAGTCCACCGCGATCCGACATATACTCCGCCCTTCCAGCCACGGCAAACTTTGGCGAGAATTGATACTTCGCGTAACCAGCCCCGCCAATGACGTGCGAAGGTGATGATGACTGCCCCAGGGCCGTATTCGTATTCTGCCACTCGCGTTCGATCACGTAATCGCCCTCCAACGCAAACGTCAACTTCGGCTTGGCCTGCCAGTTCACGTAGCTATCAAAAATGTCCAGTTTTCCATTCGGCGCTGGCGTAATCGCCTGGAATGTCAGTCCCGGCTGCACAGGTATTGGTCCACTGGAAGACACGACAACGCGGTCGGGATGCTCCTGTCCCAAGTAATAGTTCACATTCCACGTAATGTTTTTATTCGGCGTCGCTGTGAATCCGAACAGTTCATCCTTATATCCGTTAGTGGCTTCCGCCTGGTTCGTACCATTCACCAGCCAATAGTTCAACGTCAGCTTATCGTTGACTTTGTACGCGGCGCGCACGCCCATGTGATAGAACGGCAGATAATCGAACCAGTAAGATCGCGAATAATTCATCTGGTCCTTGGTGTAATTTCCTTCGATTCCGATCGAGCTTCCAAATTTGCCGACATCCACGGTCAGCCCATTTCCAATCGGCACCACATACGTTCCATAGGCCTGATAAATGTTTTGATATATCGCAGGCCTCGGTTCGTTCGCGGGATTTCCCTGCAAAGTGTCCGTAGCCTGGCCGTATTGCAAATCTATCCGTAGTCCAAACGGCCGTCCCGCGTCAACATCAGGGGCGCGTTCGAACACCAAATCCGCCTGATTCAAACTGATGTTGTTGCTGAGAACGTCGTACGCCCGCAAAGCGTTTACCCGCCCCACGGGAATATTGAAGTTGTATTCATAATATTCGTCCACCGCGAAATTCAGCGTAGCGCCATGCAGGTAGTCCAGAATCCCCCGATCCGCAGCGTTTATCTGTTCCTTAGGTGGTTCCAGGGCAGCGCTCTGCGTAGGCGAAATCGCCGTTGAGGTTGTTGCCTCCACTCTGGCGCTTAACGTGTTTGCCGAAGAAATCATCGCCGGTTCTGCGCTGTCCGATGGCCCACCGCTTGCAACTAACGCACTTCTCGTGATCTCTGCGTTCGAAGGAGACTGCCGTTGTTTCAGCTCACTCTCCAATTCCGTCACGCGCGTCATCAAGTTCTGCACGACCTCGCGCAGTTGTTTCACCTCCTCCGCCGATGCTGGCGCCGCGCTGTTCGCCTGCGCTCGGCTAGCTGGACACCACGCGAGCAATGCGGCACAAATCCCTATCGCGTAGCGCCTAGAAATATGGCAAATCGAGTTGTTTGGATGCGATGCCTTACTGTTGTCCGAGGCGTGCTTGCGCATGAGGAGGCTTCTTTCCCGGTTGGCAGTCGGTTCCAACCGTGTTGTTGCCTCCGGGTTTTAGCATGGATTGGCTTAGTTTTTCGTTAAAGTCGGACTTGTCCTGCGAATGCGGAGTCAGCCTCGGTAACTTTGCACTGATCGCCCGCGTAAGTATCTGCAAGTCGGGACGCCAGCCTCAATCTTGCTGCCCAGACGGAGCGCGCCCATGTCCGAGCCTCAAAGCACCCGCCCAGCCCCTTTGGCAAATACCCTTGCCGCGCACCCTGCAACGAACCCGTTTCCCTGGTGGCTACAAACGATCGTACTCCTCGGCGCTCTTCTCATGGCCGCAGGCGCGCTCATAGCTCTGCTAAATCCCGCGATGCTCGTCTCTCCGCACGACAATATCAACGCCGCCGTTCACGTCTACGCGGGCTACCTCTTTTCGCGCAACGCCGCGTTAACTATTTTGCTTGTGATATCGCTGATCGTCCGCGCTAGGGGAACCCTAAACACCCTGATCTTGCTAACAGTGTTCATCCAATTGCTGGACGCCGCCGTGGACTGCATGGAAGGCCGATGGGTCATCGTGCCTGGAGTCGTTGTGTTTGGTCTGCTGTTTTTGTTTGCGTCCGCACGCCTCACAGGTCATCCATTCTGGCGGAAAGAGGCTTGGAGCCAATTCCAGTAATGGGCCGTACACCGCGGTGTGCGCCCGCGCACACCACGGCCCAGCAAATCCCTACATTTCAAATTTCTCTGCTATTTCAGATCAGTCTTTGCGGTCAGCGGAAGCTCCTGCGACGATCCACCCACCAAAAACGTATAGCCACCTGGCACCAATTTCCACCCGTCCGCAGCCTCATCGTAGATCGACAAGTATTTCGCATCCACGTTCACGCTAACTTCCTTGCTCTCGCCTGCCTTCAACCACACCTTACTCCAACCCACCAATCGCTTCGGCGGCTCGTCCGCGCTGGCAGGCAACGCCGCATACACTTCCGCGATTTCCGCTCCGTCGCGCTTTCCTGTGTTCTTAACAGTGAAACTCACGGCCGTCTCTTTTCCCGGCGTAACTTTCAACCCCGAATAAGCAAACGTTGTGTACGACAACCCATGCCCAAACGGAAAGAGCACCGCCTTCTTCTCCGCGTCATACCACTTATAGCCAACCTTCAATCCCTCGTCATAGTGCATCGTAAACGTTGGCTTCGGTTCCCCCGTCTTCATTACCGCGGCCTCACCCGTCTGTCCCGGCCCAGGCTGCGTCAGTTTCGGATGTGGCAAATCCGCTTCGCTTTTTGGAAACGTCATCGGCAGCTTTGCGCCCGGATTCACGTCTCCGCTCAAAATGTTGACGATGGCTTCCGCGCCTCTGCTGCCCGCATACCACGCTTCCAAAACTGCGCCCACCTTATCGATCCACGGCATCGTCACTGCCGTTCCCGTCTCCAGCACCACGATCGTTTTCGGATTCGCCGCCGCCACGGCCTCAATGATTTCGTCCTGCTTCACGGGCAGCGACAAATTCGCCAAATCCATTCCTTCGCTTTCCCATTGGTACGCGAACACAATCGCCACATCCGAATTTTTCGCCAGTGCGGCGGCACTTGCCGGATCCGCGCCCGAATCAAACTGCACACTCACCCCCGGGAATTTTGCTTGCAGCGCCTTTATCGGCGATGGCGGGAACCACACTTGCGCCTGCCATCCTGCTGGCGGCCTCCCCGGCGCATCCACCTGCGCCGACCCGCCGCCTGACATCATTCCCTCGTTTGCGTGAGGGCCAATAACCGCTATTGAACGCACCGCTTTTCCACCAAGGGGTAGGATTCCGTTGTTCTTCAACAGCACAGCGCTTTGTTCCTCAACCCTTTGCGCTGCCGCTAGATTTCCTTCGACATCCGGCACGCCCTTCTGCATCGGAAAATCCACAATCCCCGTCGCAAACTCGGACCGCAGCACTCGCCTCACGTGCTCATCGAGCTCTGCCATCGAAACCTTGCCCGCCTCGACCGCCGCCTTCAGCTTCGCCCCAAAGAACTCATCGAGCGGTTCTTCGTTGTCCATACCCGCCGCCGAGGCCTTCACGGTGCTGTGCGTTCCGCCCCAATCCGAAACCACGAAGCCCTTGAATCCCCATTCCTTCTTCAAAACATCCGTCAGCAAATATTTATTCTCGCAAGCAAAAACCCCGTTCACCGCGTTGTACGAGCACATCACCGCGCCAGGGTCGGCAATCCCCACTCCAATCTCAAACGCCAGCAAATCGCTCTCCCGCATCGCGCGCTTGCTGATGATCGAGTCCACTTCATTCCGCCCGGCTTCCTGATCGTTCACCGCGTAGTGTTTAATGTCGCCAATCACGTGCTGCGCTTGCTCGCACTTCATCAAATTTCCGACCAGCGTTCCCGCAAGGATGGGATCCTCGCCCAAATATTCAAACGTTCTGCCGTTCCTCGGCTCGCGTGTGATGTTCACTCCGCCGCCCAGCGTCATGTTATATCCCTGCGCTCGCAAATCCTTGCCGATCACTGTGCCGAACGCGCACGCCGCCTCCGGATCCCAGCTTGCCGCTGCACCGAGGTTGGAAGGCATCGCCGTCGAATATCGCCCATTGTCCGCGCTGTTGCGCACGCCATACGCGGCATCGCTCATCTGAATAAACGGAATGCCCAGCCGCGGCACGCCCAGGACAAATCCTGCTCCGCCGTTTCCCAGTTCAGGCTCGGGGTGCTGCACTTCCCGCGGCCAACCAGGCATCCCCATTCCGTGCAACAAATCGATCTTCTCGTCGAGAGTCAATTCCTTTAAGACCATCGCCGCGCGCTCATCGGGCGAAAGGCTCGCGTTCATCCATGGATGGTTCCGATCTTCCTTCACGGCCTGCCCTGGCATTCGGTGCTGGGCATAAAGAGTTGTAGCCAGCGCCAAAATCGACGCCACGCACGCAGCAAGCACACCCATTCCAATCGTTGCGCGAGCCTTGCCCGGCAAACGCCCCAACTCATTCATTTTCATCAGGACCATCCCCTCGACCATGAATTAAATGCCACTATAATATCGATATTTCTGATTAAAGCTACAACCAAACCGCTCACGCTTTCCCGTAGGTGCACGGCACGCCGTGCCCGTCTTACGACTAAGATCCAGCCAGACCTCCCTCCCGATGGATTTCCCATGGAACCTTTAGCCCAAAGAAACGGAATTCAACGTGTAAACCAACTATGCTAAAAGGAGACCGGTGAAAAAATCTCGTTGGACACGCCGCAAATTTCTTGCGAGCAGCGCCACTAGCGCTGCAACGCTTCCTTTTTTCGCATCGCCCTTTAGTCTGCGCACATCCCTCCCCGAACCGGCATGCATGCTCATTCAGGAACAGGAAGAAGGGCCCTACTATGTCGACCGCGAAATCCTCCGAAAAGAAATCACGGAAGGAAAGCCGGGGCTGCCCCTGCTTTTGCGCCTGACTCTGCTCGACGTTAAATCCTGCCGTCCCATCGAAAATGCCGCCCTCGATATTTGGCACTGCGACGCTCTCGGCGTCTATTCGGGCTATACCGCATTTCAACCGGGTGGCTTCGGTGGCCCGGGAGGTCCTGGCGGCCCAGGTCGCATGCTCCCGCCTCCTCCGGGTTCCAATGGGAACCAGCCTCCAGAGTTCGGCATGGGCGGCCCGCCAAAACACCAGCCAACAGACAAACTAGTCTTCCTGCGTGGCGTTCAACTCACTGACGGCAGAGGAGTTGTCGAATTCTCTACGATCTTTCCGGGCTGCTACATGGGGCGTACAAACCACATCCACCTAAAGGTTCACATCGGCGGCCACGCGGAAGGAAGCGGGTATCATGGCGGTCATATCGCCCACACCGGTCAAATCTTCTTCCCCGAGGAGATTTCCAAGTCGGTCGTGGCCGAGAAACCCTATTCCAATCATGAAATCGAGCGCACCACCCTAGACGACGATGGCGTCTTCAACGGTCAGCATGGCAGCCAGGGGATGGCAGACCTGTCGCTGCTAAACCCACGCTCCCCTTCTTCCGGATATGTTGCCACTCTGGTCCTCGGCGTCGACCCAGACGCAATGCCCGCCCCAGCCAACCGGGGCCGCGACCCACGCTTCTCTTCAGCCCGGTCGTAAGCGTCGCCCAATTTGGCTCTTGTCCGAGCTTGCCTTGTGAGGTATTTTTTTGCCTGGGAAGAATCTCGTAAGCGGCAGCCTCTGGCTGCCGTTCTTGTTTTAGGGCCAGTAACCCACTATCGCTTGTCATCCAAGAGGATCACTTCCAGGCTAGAGGAGCCTCGAGCCCAACCCCCGAGGAGACGGCAGGGATCGTAAGTCCTTTATCAGCAACGTTTACAAAAAATAGGGGGAGGGGGCTGGTTATTGTTAACCGGTTTCCCTCACAACCTCAACGTTTCGAAGTTCGTTACGTCGTTACCCTCCCACTTCTTTACGTCCTTTTTCCGGTACTTGCAGTAAACTGCCTCCTTTGCCGAGGAGCCCTCTTGGACAAGTGCATCGCCAGTGGCACAGGCTTCAGCCTCTGCGCTCTTCCAAGACGCTAACGGACCTTTGCCATGGATAAACGGATCTCCAGCGCCGACGACGCCATCGCCAACCTCACCGATGGCGCCACGATCCTAATGGGAGGCTTCGGCCTCTGCGGCATCCCCGAAAACCTCATCGCTGCCGTCCGCCGCAAAGGCACCAAGAATCTCACCATAGTCAGCAACAACGCCGGCGTCGACGACTTCGGCATCGGCCTCCTCTTGCAAAATCGCCAAGTCAAAAAGATGGTCTCCACCTACGTCGGTGAAAACAAACTCTTTGAGCAGCTAGTCCTAAGCGGCGAGCTGCAGGTGGAGCTCAATCCGCAAGGCACGTTAGCCGAACGTCTCCGCGCCGGAGGTGCGGGCATCCCCGCGTTCTACACGCCCACCGGTTACGGCACCATGGTTGCCGAAGGCAAAGAGACCCGCGATTTCGACGGCCGGCCCTACGTCCTCGAGCGCGCCATCCGCGGCAACTTCGCCTTCATCAAAGCCTGGAAAGGCGATCGCTGGGGCAATCTCATCTACCGCAAAACCGCGCGCAACTTCAATCCCATGATGGCCACCGCCGCCGATTACGTAATCGCCGAAGTCGAAGAGCTAGTCGACCTAGGCCAGCTTCCGCCGGACCAAATCCACACCCCCGGAATCTTCATAAACGCCATCTTGCAAGGCCCGAAATACGAAAAGCGCATCGAGCGCCGCACTACGCGTAAGCTCTGAAGTTGTAGGGGAGGGGCTTGCCCCTCCTGCTTTCGATTTTGACTCTCAGCTGTAAGCTGTCGACTGTGAGCTTTTATGAATTTGAATGACGAACAAAAACGCGAACGTATCGCCCGCCGCATTGCTCTAGAACTGCGCGACGGCTACTACGTCAACCTCGGAATCGGGATGCCGACGGCGATCGCCAACTACGTTCCGCAGGGCATGGACGTCATTCTTCAATCGGAAAACGGCATGCTCGGCGTCGGCCCGTACCCGTTGGATTCCGAAGTCGATCCCGACCTCATCAACGCCGGAAAAGAAACCGTCACGGAACTTCCGGGCACATCTTATTTTTCCTCCGCCGATTCCTTTGCGATGATTCGCGGCGGCCACGTCGATCTAACCGTGCTCGGTGCGCTCCAAGTCGACGAAAAGGGAACTCTCGCCAATTGGGCTATTCCCGGAAAAATGCTCAAAGGCATGGGCGGCGCCATGGATCTCGTCGCCGGCGCCAAACGCGTCTTCATCGCCATGGAGCACGCCACGCGCGACAACAAACCGAAAATCGTGAAAAAATGCACGCTCCCGCTCACCGGCGTCGAAGTCGTCGATCACATCGTCACCGAGCTTGCGTTCATCGACGTCACTCCCGAAGGCCTCATCCTGCGCGAACTAGCCCCGGAGGCCACGCTAGAACAAGTCCTATCTCTGACCGGACCTATATTGTTGATTCCGGCGGCCGGTCCCAAACCAATGCCGATCTGACCGGGCGCACACTCTTCTCCGTGTCCTCTGCGTTCTCTGCGACCTCTGTGTAAATGTTTTTCCTACGAAGAAGAACCACTAAGGTGCCGCGCCGTGCTGAACGAATAATGAAGCGCGGAAAAAATACTGAAAAAAGTCACACCATAAACAAGCAAATGAATGATCTTCGCAAGATGAAAGTCCGGATACGCCGCGGAAAAAACGATGGTGAACACTAAAATAATCTGAAAAGCAGTCGTCAACTTACCGAAAATGCTGGGAGGAAACGGCCGATACCCGGAGATGAGCAAAATTACCACGGCCACCACAAGAATCAAAATGTCGCGGCTGAAAACGATAATGGTAAGCCACCACGCGATCTGCTTCTTGAACGCCAAAATAATGAACGAAGACGAAAGCAGCAGCTTATCCGCGATGGGATCGAGATAAGCCCCGAGAGACGACCGCTGATTCAGGCTGCGTGCGAGCAAACCATCGATGCCGTCCGATAGCCCCGCAACGACAAGCACCAGCAAAGCCCATTTATACCGCTCATAGGAAATAAGAATAAGGAAGAACGGCAGAAAGCCGAGCCGCAGCAAAGTGATTTGATTGGGAACCGTCCATATGCGGCCTTTCATTGCAATTCAGGATAGCGCAGTTCAGGCAGCCGATGCGATGCGAAATGCGTCGCGCGAATTATGCTGCGCGAAATCTAGCTGAAGAATTTTGTCACGCGAATTGGGAGAGGTATTCGGTAAGCGAGCGGCCTATTTTGCGCGCGAAAAGTTCATTCATCGAGGGGATGGACCCGCTCGGTTCATCTAAAGAAACGCGTTCGACGCGGTTCATAGGGAAAAAAATCGTTGGAAAACCGATGCGTTCACCGTCGGGTTCATTAATCTGGCGGATGAAATGATCGAACGAATTCAGGTCGATGCCGCGCAGCGTTACGCCAGAAGGATTAATATCCAACAGCTCGCCCCAAACCTTCTCTTTGGGCGTGTGCAAACTTACGACGATGATGGAATGTGGATCCACGAGTTGAACTTTGTACTGCGAGTAGAGTAACCCACTTTTTACTGCTGCGGGAGACGATTGTGTCGACTCTCCGGGCAAAGGGTCACGGTAGTGCTTAATCATCAGCGCGAAACTCGCAATTACCACCAATCCCGCGAGCCATCCCAGCGCATAAGCTCCCCGGCGTTCATTTGGACTATTAGGCTGACGGTCCGAAAAGAGTTTTCCCAACACGAACCCGGCCAACAATCCGGCTCCGTGCGCATAGTTATCGATGCCCATGCCCATGAATCCGATGACAAACAGAATCACGACAGAACTGATCAATTTCGATCGCAGGTCGCGCATGTACGAGCCGCCACGTTTTGTGGTGACAGCCAGCATTACGCCGACCAGCCCGAGCAATGCGCCGCTAGCACCGAGAGAGAAATTGCCGAAATATGCGCTCACCAGGAAGCCGAAAGCGCCAGTGAACACATATATGAAGAGATATCGCGCCGAGCCGTATAGTTCCTCGATGGCCGGCCCGAGCTGCATCAAGGCCATCATGTTGAAGCCAATGTGAAGCAGGCCGCCGTGCAAAAACATCGCCGTGACGACCCTCCACCACTCATTCATGTAGAAAATTGAGAACGGGAAGCTCGCTCCGAGCCGGTATTGCGTTGGGCCGCTCAGTCCCCACAGAATGCTCAGCCCGCCACCGCCTCCCGTAGCGGCCAGCGCCATCCAGCTGACGCCCAGCATTATGACGTTCGCGATTAAAAGCACCGTCGTCACAGGAGCTTCATGCTCGCCGAAGACTCCCGAAAATTTCTTGCTAAAGGCCGCAAGAGAAAAGCGCAGACTCGTGCCACACACGTGGCACCTCGTGGCGCTGATGCCGACGAGCGCTCCGCACGCAGGGCAAATCTGCGGGCGCGGCTGATTATTTCCGCCCTCACCAAAAAGTCCGCGAAAGCCGCTCTTCCAGCGCTCCAATCGCTGCTGCCACTCATACGAAAGCGCCAATTCTCCTCCTTGCGAGCCACGCACCGCGTTCCTATAATACAGAATTCGCAGCTTTTTACCGTGAACGAGGAGCCGTGAGCGCCACCATGGATAAATTCGAGGAATTCGGCCGCCGCATCGACGAGGAGGTTTCACGCTTGAAGAAGATCAATAATTTCGAGGATTTTGGGAAGCGCGTCGACGAAGAACTTGCGCGTGTGAAAAGTTTTGTGAAAGAAGAAGTCGCGCCGGAGACGGAAAAGCGCACCGCACAATTCTTGCGCGAAGTTTCAGAAAAGCTCAGCGAAGCAGCGGGCTGGATCGAATCTCGCAATTCCACGCGTACCGAAAAAGATTCGCAGAAACCACCATCGCAACCGTGATGCGAGCCAACTTGTGACCTGTTCGCGTGCCACGCGCTGCCGCCCCACTTTTTTCTTTCCGCTGAACTTTCTGCAGACCCTCGCTTGCACCTTCCTGTTTCTCGCTCTTGCCGGATGCGCTACACGTCGCGCCAGTGCTCCGTCGCAACCGTCGACCGCATCGCCCGACACGATCGAATCCACCAAACGCGCCACCGATGCCCAGCCAGCGCCAACATCTGCGACGCCTCCCGCCTCGCCTTCACCCAAGCGCGGCAAGCCGGCTCAAACGCCCGCGCCAGCGGGCTATATAGAAGAGGGCAACGCTTCCTGGTACGGTGTGCCCTTCAACGGGCGGCGTGCCTCGAACGGCGAGATCTACGACATGTACAAATTGACGGCGGCGCATCGCACGCTGCCATTCGAGACAATGGTGCGGGTGACGAATCTCAACAATGGCAAATCCACGACCGTGCGCATCACGGATCGCGGACCGTTTGTCGATAATCGCATCATCGATCTCTCGCTCGCCGCTGCCCGAGAAATTGATTCCGTTGGCCCCGGCGTGGTGCACGTGCGCGTGGAAGTTCTCACGCAGGGCATCGATCCCACGGGCGGATTTTTTACAGTGCAAGTCGGAGCGTTCAAGGATCAAGGCAACGCACAGCGGCTGCGCGACCGCTTGAATCTCTCGTATTCGCCGATTTTCATTCAACAGTATGATTCGCCTGACGGCACTTTCTACCGCGTGCGCGTCGGCAAAGTTTCTGGCGAAGATGCCGCGCGTCAATTCGGCGAACAGCTTCGCGCCCGCGAAGGGGTCACACCGATTGTCGTTCGTCTCGATGAAGCCGCGCCTTTAGGAGGGAATTAATGAGCGCTGACTGCCTGTTCTGCAAAATCGCCGCGAAACAAATTCCATCTAAAATCGTCTACGAAGATCCCGACATCCTCGCGTTCGAGGACATCAGCCCCCAGGCACCCACGCACATCCTGCTTATCCCACGAAAACATTTCGTTTCACTCGACGACGCCACGCACGAGGATCAAGCGGTCATTGGCAAGCTGCATCTGGTCGCCGCGCAACTCGCCCGCGAACGCAATCTTCTCGACGGCTACCGAACGGTCTTCAACAATGGCACTGGCGCCGGCCAATCAGTCTTTCATCTTCATCTTCACTTGCTAGGCGGCCGCCAATTCCGCTGGCCACCAGGGTAGTGGAGTGGTTGTCGAAGCTTCCGCCGGCCCGGTCATGCTTAGCTTTCATTCGTTGAACCGCGTCGCGCGAGACCAAGGCGATTCATTTCTCCTGGAACCTTCGGACGTCTTCACTGCTTATCACTGGTGAATCGGACGGCAGTTCGACTACGTGAAAGCCGTTGACCATATGGGTCCGTAAATGCGCGGGCAGGCCCCGGCGCACCAGGTCCGATACCGCTCTTCCAACGGAGATATCGCGGTTTTTGGCGTATGTCCTTATTTCCTGAAGAACATCATCGTCGAGCGAAAGAGTGGTTCTCATCTCCCAATGATCCCACAACGCGAACACAGGGTATTGCCCGCAAATACTCATTCATAACGGAGGGCGACGAGGGGATCGACCTGCGTGGCGCGTCGGGCTGGCAGGAAGCAGGCGCCTAAGCCTACTGCCACTACGAACGCGGCAACTGCCGCGAACGTCCATGGATCCGTCGCGGAGACGCCCCAGATTTGGCTCGCCAGGAATCGTGTGAGGCCATAGCTGGCGGAGAGGCCGAGCACGATCCCCACTGCAAGCAAGCGCGCACCCTTTGTGAGAATCATCTGCAAGATGCTGTTTTGCTGAGCGCCGAGGGCCATGCGGACGCCAATCTCATGAGTTTGTAGCGAGACGGTGTAGGCCATCACGCTGAAGACGCCGACGATGACCAGCAGCAGGCTGATACAAGCGAGCGGCATCGCGATCAGCAGACCAAATTCGGGCGTGGCGTACGTAAACCTTTGCAGAAAATCTTCAAGTGGAGTGGTTAGCAAAACTATTTCGTTGCGATCTACCGCCCACACTTGCTCCTGGACGGCGTGTGCAAGTGAGGCTGGTTCCACGGTTGTCTTCAACAGAAAAAGGAAGCCGCCACGCACCGTATAGGGAAGAAAGATCATGGGCATCGTGGGCCGCTGAGGGCCGGCGCTGATAACGTCTTTGACGACGCCAACGATTTGAAATTCAGCATCTTGGGTTATTTCAGACGCACCCTTGAAAGCTTTCACCTGGAGTTGTTGCCCGATCGGATTCGCATCGCCAAAGTAGTCGTGCGCCAATCGCTGGCTGATCACTCCGACGTGTTGCGCGGTTCGTACTTCCTGTTCGGAGAGCCAGCGGCCCTGGACCATGCGCAGTTCGAGCGTTGGAACGAGGTTTTCGTCGCAAGCAAAGAGGCCAACTTCTTCCGTGTGAGTCACCCCAAGCACACTCACTTTGTATCCAGCTGACGGGCTATAACCAGGCATCGCGTCCTCGATCGCAACATGGGTCACACCCGGCAAGGATTTCAAACGTTTAGCGATATCGCGGAGCAAGGCCAGCCCCTGCGGCGAAGCGAATTTTTGGTGAGAGGTAACGGAAATCTTGTTATGGCTCAGGGGAGGTGCAAAAACGACAAACAAGACATTCTTGGGATTGAAGCCCAGGTCGACGTGAGTGAGGAGGAAGAAGCTGCGCATCATCAAACCTGTGCCAACCAAAAGAACAATGGCGAGAGCTACTTCGGTGACGACCAGCGCGGCTCGAAGCCTTCCATGGCGCGCACCTCCGTTTACGCCTTTGCCCGTGCCTGCCAGTTGTGGTTGTATGTCCGTGCGCGCTACACGAAGAGCCGGGGCCAAACCGCAGATGAGTGTTGTGAGGACAGTAAGGGTTAGAGCAAAAAATAAAACAGGGGCGTTCTGCCCAACGGCTGTTTCACCGCCGAGATGCCCGCCCCCATAGATGTCTCCCGAGCGTGGAATAATTGCCGGGACGAATTTCATGCCGAACCACGCGAAGAGGCAACCCACAATGCAAGCGGCCATTGCAAGCACGGAACTCTCGGCCAAGAGCTGGCGAACCAGCCGTCCTCGCGTCGCGCCGAGAGCCGAGCGTACTGCCATTTCTTTTTCTCGCACGGTCGCGCGAGCGAGAAGAAGATTCGCAACGTTACTACACGCAATCAAAAGCAGCATCGCGACCGCCGCCAGCAAATCGTAGAGCAGATGCTTCATGTCGGAATGGAATGTAGTGGCACCCCCTTGGGGTCCCAAGAGGGAGTCCCTTGCCGACTGGACTCGCGCCGTGAAATGTTTTGGAAAATCGTCTGGATGAAGAAGCGCGAGGCGTTTGACGATCAGATCCAAGTCCGCGGAAGCGGCCTCTAGAGTTAGGCCGGGCTTCAAGCGGGCCAGCACGGAAGCTTTTGATTCTTCATCGGCGCGCGGTGTATCAAGAGAGCGGGTGACCGGAATCCAGATTTCGGCTTGCAAACCATAAGCTTGGAAGCGCTGTGGCATGACGCCCACCAGCGTCCGCGGCTCTCCATCGATGGTAAGTATCTTGCCTAGAATTTTTGGATCTTCGTGGAAAACGCCTTTCCAGGTTTTGTAACTCATCACAAAAACGGGAGGCGCTGCGGGCTTGCCATCTTCCGGAGCGATGCCGCGGCCGAGGAGCGGCGGCACGCCATAAAAGTCAAAAGCGTCGGAAGTTACACGAGTGCCGTTGAACTGGTACATTCGGGAGCTGTCGTTAGCGAGCACAAATGCGCCCGGCATATACCCAACGATATTTTCGAAGACCTGATTCTGCTCGCGGATAACATCGAGATCGGCCAAAGGAAAAGTTAGAGGTTGCAGACTGCTATCCGTCTGACCAGTGTTTTCCGTGTTCTGAATCACCGGAACAGCCAACCGGCTCGCGTCTTTTGCTGCAAACGCATTGAAGAATAAATTGTAGAAAATGCTGAAGACGACCGTGGACGCGCCGATGCCGAGAGCCAGCGCGAAAATGGCGACCATCGCAAAGCGTCGGTCTTTGCGAAGATTGCGGATGGCGTAACGCAAATCCAGAAAAAGAGTTTCGAGGAGGATTCCGCGGCGGGATTCGCGGGTTTGTTGTTTGATGGATTCTAGGCCGCCGAAATCGAGGTGGGCGCGGCGGCGGGCTTCTTCGGGCGTCATACCGGAGGCGATGTAGTCTGAGATTTGGCGTTCGAGATGGTCGCGGAGTTCGGCGTCGAGTTGTTTTTCGGCTTGTTGTTTGCGGAAGAGACGATGGAGCCAGTGCATGGGTCACGCTCCGATGTTGGCGCCCGGGAAATTGGCCGCAAAGACGGGCACGGCGTGCCGTGCCCCTACGAAAAACACGAACCGTGCATGAGATTGGTTATTCATAGCGGAGGGCGATGATGGGGTCGACGCGCATGGCGCGACGGGCAGGAATACAGCACGCGAGGCAAGCAATCACTAGGACCAACGCGGCGGCGGCGAGAAAAGTGGGGGGATCGGCTGGTTTGACGCCGTAAAACTGGCTGGCAATCGCGCGCGAGAGAGCGAACGCGCCGGCGGCGCCTAACGCGACGCCAATGGCGACCGACAGCAGGCCTTGCTGCAGAATCATGGCAAGAATGTCTCGCTGAGCGGCGCCGAGCGCCATGCGAATACCAATTTCCTGGACGCGGCGTGCGACCGAATAGGAGATGACGCCGTAAACGCCAAGCAGCGCGAGCGCGAAGCCGACGGCCGCGAAAACGACGAGTAAAACGCTCCGCAAGCGCTGATCGCCGACAGATTCAGAAATCGTGCGAGACATCGTGGTAAGGTGCGTAACGGGCTGATCGGGAAATACGGACCAGATTTGGCGGGAGACTGCCGTTGCAAGAGCGTCCGGATCGGCGAGCGTACGCACGAAGAGGTGAATGGAACCCGTGCCGCCTTGCAGCATCGAGAGATAGTATTCCGGGTCCGGAGTGTCGCTGACGTTAATTTCGCGCACATCGGAGACAACACCGATCACTTCATACCATTCCCGATTTCTTTTTTCGTCCTTGAACATGCCGATGCGTTTTCCGAGAACATTCGACGAGCCCCAGTATTGCCGCGCCATCGCTTCGTTCACGATGATGACGCGCGGAGAACCTTGCGTGTCACGGTCGTTGAAATCTCTTCCGCTGAGAATCGGCATTCCGAGAGTTTGAAAATAGGAAGGGTAAACATAGCGCGCTTTTGCGTAGCGCTCTTCTCCAGTCTTGGGTGGGAGAGCTCCTTCAGCATCGAGACCGGCTTGCATCATGTTCATTCCCGTCAAGAGGGCATGGTCTGAAGCGGTGACGGCGGCAACTCCGGGAACAAGTTGAACTTGGTCGATGACTTGTTTCACCCGCGCCACATACTCCTGCACGAATTTGGGGCCGGGATCATCGTAGATGGGCGGAGTCGGAAGATCGAAAGAGAGAAGGTGGTCCGTGCGGAAACCGGGATTTTCATGGAGAAGGTGATAAACGGTCTGGGTCATCAGAGCGGAACCGATAAGCAGGATGAAAGCCAGTGCAACTTCGACGACTACAAGAGCGTTGCCGAGCTTTGATTGATGAGTCGTGCGGGCGGCGCCGAGATTTGTTCCTGTACCTTCTTTGAGAGCCTCATTGGGATCCATGCGAGCGGCGCGGCGGGCGGGTGCAAGCCCGAAAATTAGGCCGGCGACTAGTGAAGAAAACAGAGAGAACAACAGGAGAGTGGAGTCGACGGAGATTTCGCTGAGACGAGGCGTGCCAACGGGGGCAATCGCGCGAAACAACTGTACACCGCCTGCGGCGAGAAGCATGCCGAGAGTCCCGCCGAGAAGCGCAATCAGACAACTCTCCACTAATCCTTGACGGAGGAGGCGGCCACGCGATGCGCCGAGTGCCGCGCGAAGAGCCATCTCGCGCTGGCGCGCAGAACCACGCGCCAGAAGCAGACTGGAAAGATTGGCACAAGCAATGAGCAACACAAGTGTCGAGGCGCCGAGAAGGATGAGATAAGCGCTTCGAATATACTGCACCCGAGATTCAAGGAGCGGTTCCGCCGTGAAGGTGATGCCAGACTTCAGCACTGGAGAGTCTTTGACGAGGCGCTGAGCGATGGTGGCTAGTTCCGCGTTCAGCTGAGTGATTTTCTGGCCGCGCCGCAATTTGCCGAGCAGTTGAAACATGAAGAAGGCCGGCTGGTGCTCGATTTCGGGGGTGATCGCGACGGGGATCCAGACTTCATTCTTCTCTGGGAAATCGAAATTGCGAGCGGCTACACCGACGACGGTGTAAGGCTGTTTATCGAGAACGAGAGCGCGACCGAGAATCGCGGGATCGGCAGCGAAACGGGTGTGCCAAAGCGAGTTTGAAAGAACGGCGACGAAGTTTTGTCCAGACTTTTGGTCTGCGAGATTGAGCAGGCGTCCCTGCTGGGCAGTTGCGCCCAGCTCTTCGAAAAAGCCATCAGAGACGCTGGTGACATTCAGTTGTGCGGGGGCGCCTTGGCCGGTCATGGTCTTGTCTGACTGCGTGTAGACCGCCGATTCTTCGAGGGAGGCAGCTTGCGAACGGATTTGTTGAAAGGCAGGCCAGGAATTCCCAAGAGAAAACGTAGGAAACATGGCCGTCTTAGTGGTAACGCTTAGAATACGGGAGGAATCCTTGAAGGGTAGGGGCCGCAGAAGAGCGGCGTTCACGATGCTGAAGATGGCGGTGTTGGCGCCAATGCCAAGAGCGAGAGTTATGGCCGCGGCAATCGTGAAGCCAGGATTTTTTCGGAGCATGCGGGAGGCGTAGCGCAAATCCTGGAACAGAGTTTCGAGCAGATTGCCGCGTCGCGCTTCGCGAGTTTCTTGTTTGATGGATTCCAAGCCGCCGAAATTAAGCTGGGCGCGGCGGCGGGCTTCTTCGGGGGCCATGCCTGTGGCGATATAGTCGGAGATTTGGCGTTCGAGGTGAAAACGCAGCTCGGCGTCGAGTTGTTTTTCAGATTGTTCCTTGCGGAAGAGACGCTGAAGCCAGTGCATGGAAAGGCCTCCTATTCGGCGGTTCGCAGGATAAGGGCTACAGCGTCGGAGAGCCGCTCCCAATGGACGAGTTCGGTTTCCAATTGCCTGCGGCCTTTTTTGGTCAGCGTATAAAATTTTGCATCGCGCCCGGTTTCCGAGTCGCGCCAGTCCGCCGTGAGCCAGCCGCGGTCTTCGAGGCGGTGAAGCGCGGGATAGAGCGAGCCCTGGGGGACTTGAAAGAAATCCTTGGAGATTTGCTGGATGCGCTGGGAGATGGCGTAACCGTGAATGGGGCCGAGCGCGACGATTTTGAGGATCAGCATATCTAGAGTTCCCTTAAGGAACTCGGGTTTTTCTTGCGTCATGTGAACACCTAGAAGTCCTACTCTTAAGCCTAGAAGTTCTACCTATATTGAAAAAGAGGAAAACTGTCAAGAGGCGGGACTGGAAGGAAACCAAACCGCGCGAGGCGCCGGCTTTTCAACCGCTGTCGTAAAGTTCGGGAATTTAGTGCGGAGGGCTTACTTTGATTCCGCAATCAATTCAATTTCGACGCAGGCGCTAAACGGAATTTGGGCAACGCCGAACGCGCTTCTCGCATGCCGTCCAAGTTCTCCGAACACTTCGATAAAAAGTTCGGAAGCGCCGTTGGCGACAAGATGCTGCTCGGTGAAAGTCGGGGCGCTATTCACCAGCACCATTAGCTTGACGATACGAACAACCTTGTTCAGATCGCCCGTCGCCTCGTGAAGCGTACCCATCAACTGGATGGCGATGTTTCTTGCCGCTTCTTTACCCTCGGTGGTAGTGAGATCCGCGCCGAGCTTTCCGGTCCAGGGTTTGCCATCCTTCTTAGCGATGTTTCCCGACACAAAAATCAGATTCCCCGTGCGTACAAATGGCAAGAAAGCCGCCGCCGACGGCGGGACGGGTGCTAGAACGATTCCAAGAGCTTTCAGTTTGTCGTAGACGGTCATTTCACTCTCCCGCAATTCACTTGAACAAGACTTAGTTGGATAAAGACTCTCTACGTGAAGGCGATGCTTGCTCTTTAGATTTGGCGTCAGGCACGTGAGCAAAATCAACGGCGGCCGTATTTCCACCGCAGACGAGAATCCCCACACGTTCGCCGGGTTGCGGTTTGTAGCGGCCGGAGAGGAGCGCTGCGAAAGCGGCAGCGCCGCCGGGTTCCGCGACGATGCGCAGGACCTTCCAGAGTGCCTGCTGAGCTTGCTGAATCGCGTCGTCCGGCACGAGTATTACACTGCTCACAAACTTTTGAGCGATGGGAAACATCAGTTCGCCGACACGCTTGGGAGCGAGCGAATCCGCGGCGATTCCGCCAGCCGGGCTATCGACGGGATGTCCGGCTTGCAGCGCATTGTGCAGAGTAGGTGCGGCTTCAGGTTCCACGCCGATTATTTTTATACGATTCGTATACCAGGAAGCGACGCCGCCGATGAGTCCGCCACCGCCGACAGCGACGAGAAGAGAATCCGGATCGGGAGCCTGTTGCTCGAACTCAAGCCCGACGGAACCTTGGCCTAAGAGAGTCTCGGGCTGATCGTAGGCGTGCAAAGTGAGCGCGCCGGATTCGGCTGCCCAACGTTCGCTGGCGGCGAGCGCATCGGCATAACGCTCGCCGGTCACGACAAGTTCCGCGCTGTAGCCGCGAATGCGGGCGATTTTTTCCGGTGACGCGACGGTAGGGACAAAAATCTTTGCGGGCACGCCTAGTTTCATAGCGGCAAACGCAACAGCCGCTCCGTGGTTACCTCCAGAGGCTGCGACCACCCCAGTTTGCGGAATTTTTCGCAGTAGCAAGTTAGCGAAAGCACCGCGTGCTTTGAAGGAGCCGGAATGCTGAAGCAATTCCAGCTTGAAAATAAGCGGAATGGAATCGAGGCCGAAATCGCCGCCATTTCCCTCGATGATGGGCGTCCGACGAATGTGTGGCCGGATGATTTTTTCCGTTGCGCTGATTTGGTCGCGATCGATTCGCTTATCGGAAGTTGTGGGCATAGAAGGATGCTTCGCAGAGAACACGGAGAACGTCAGGGCGCGACGACATCTTTCAGCTTAGGTTTGACCTGGACCGCGGCCAAGCTCGATGCATCCCAACCGCCGCCAAGCGCTTTAACCAATAGAACGCTGGTGACTAGCCGCTGGCCCTGAATCACGGCCGCTTCCTGTTCGTTGTTCAGCAAATTCTGTTGTGCAGTGACGACATCCAGATAGCTGACGAGACCGCCTTTGTAGCGATCCTCGGAAAGATCAAGAGTGCGGCGAGCGGCATCCACGGCGAGCTGCTGGGTTTGGCGCGCTTGTTCGAGAACGGTGAGCCCGGTTACATCGTCTTGTACTTCCTGGAAGGCGGTCAGGACAGACTGGCGGTAATTTGCGATAGTGACGTCATAGCCCGATTTTGCAAAGTCCACCTGAGCGCGGCGGGCTCCGCCAGTGAAAATACTTTCGGCTACGTTTGCACCCAGCGCCCAAAACGTGCTGGATACGTTTGCGAGCTTGGCGATGTCGGCTGCTTGCCAGCCGCCATTGGCAAACAAATTTAAAGACGGGTAGTACGCAGCCTTCGCGACTCCGATTTGCGCATTAGCGGCGGCCATCTGGCGCTCGGCTTGGGCGATGTCCGGACGCCTCTCGAGCAAATCCGAAGGCAGGCCCAGGTCAATCGGTGGCGGCTCGGCTTTCAGTTCTCTGACGGGAATGTGGAAGTCCGGCGCAGGTTTGCCGACGAGCACGGCGATCGCATCTTCAAATTGCTTGCGCTGCTGCAACAAGAGCGTGGCTTGCGTGCGCGTGGTTTGAAGCAGAGTCTCTTCCTGAGCCACATCGAGGCCGGAAGCAACGCCACCCCTGTGGCGCGAATCCACGAGCTCCAAGCCGCGGCGCAGCGCGTCCACGGTGCGGTTCAGAATTCCCAGCTCGGAATCGAGTTGCCGAAGGCTGAAATAATCGCCCGCGAGCTCCGCAGTGATGACCAGCCGGACATTTCCGAGGTTTGCAGCGCTGGCTTGATACGATGCTTCCGCAGATTCGATTGTCCTGCGCCGCTGGCCGAACAAATCCACTTCGTAGTTCACAGTAAAGGGCAACGTAAAGGAATTTTGCGTAACCGGCTGAAGCGGTGGAACCCCGCCGCTTGGAGGCCGGTTGCCGGACAGCCGTTGGCGATAAGCGTTTGGTCCGGTACCAAAAGTTGGGAAAAGCGTTGCGACCTGAATGGCAGCAGCAGCGCGCGCTTGATCATAGTTTCCAATCGCTGCTTGCAGCGTCTGATTAGCAGCGAGGGAATCCTTTTCCAGGCCGTTCAACTCATCGTCGTGAAAAACGTCCCACCACTCGCCTTTCGGGACGGCGTCCTTGGGATCGCTCGCGCGCCACGGTTCTGTAACGTCCCACTTCGGCGTCGTGGGCGCGGAGGCGCGTACGTAGTTAGGCCCCACCGTGCATCCGGCAAGGAAAAAAACGCCGGCGACCGCGCAAAGAAACGGCAGGAAGAGTTTTCTTTGGTGCATTGCCATTACCGCTTGGCTCCGGGCGTTCCGTTAGTAGTAGGAGCTTTGGCTGGAGGTGCCTGCGCCGGCGCTACGGCCGGTGGTACTTGCGCGACTTGTTTGACGCGCACTTCTTGGCCTTCGTCGAGGGAGTCCGCAGGATTCAGGACGATCCAGTCGGTAGACTCGAGGCCTTGCAAAACTTCAAGCGTTGTTCCGTAGTCGCGCCCGATGGTCAGTTGGCGCAGGTGCGCTCTTTTGTTTTCATCTATGACTACCGCGCGCAATCCTTCCGCGCGGAAGAGCAGGGCGTTCACCGGCACTTGCACACGGGAAGCAGCGACTTTCACTTGCAAGTGGACCTGGGCATAGCCACCCGGAAAGAGTTGAGCAGTCTTGTTCGGCACATCTACTTCTGTCAAAAGCGTTTTTGAATTGGGGTCGATGGCCTCCGCGGTGCGAACCACTTTTCCTTCAAAGCGCTGACCGGGAAATTGCGCCAATTCGAGAAAAGCTCCTAGTCCGTTGCGGACTGCCGAGGAGTACATTTCCGGAACGCTCACGTACACTCGAATGGGATCGGTCTGGGCCAGGGTGAAAAGCTCCTGCAGAGCGCCGCCATTGCCGGCGTTGATCAGCGTTCCAGTATCTATATTGCGCCGTGTGATGACGCCGCTGAACGGCGCATAAACGTGTTTAAAGGATTCCAGTTCCTCGAGGCGCCCCACATTCGCAGCAAAAGACTGGACTATCGCCGCTTTCGCCGCGTAGTCGCCGACGGCGTTATCGACTTCCTGTTTGGACACTCCGTCCGTTTTGATCAGTTCCTGATAACGCGTCGAAGTAATCTTGGAAAGATTTGCATTGGCTTGGGCCGTGTTCAGATCGGCGCGCGCCTGCAGAAGTTGTTGATCGACTTCGGGCGTATCAATATCCGCCAAGAGCTCGCCTTTCGGAACGCGCGTCCCGATATCGTGGTACCACTTCTGCAAGTAGCCGCTGGTGCGCGCATAGATGGGCGATTCCACGTAAGCCTGCATGGTGCCGGGTAGCACGAGGTCTTCCTGGGCGACCTCCGAGGTGGGATGAGTAACCGCCACGGTAGGAATGGCCAGCGCTTCTGTGCTCTCCGCCAGCGCATGATATTGCGCTCGCCGTTGAAACAGAGTGAATGCGCCAAAGATCACCAGAACGATTACGCCGAGAATTAGATACGTGAAGAGCCGTGTGCCTTTCTCGGGCTGGTGCCCTCCTCGTTCGGGTTCCATCTGTGATCCGCCTTCTCTCATTGTCGTGTACTCCGCTCTTTCCACTCGTTCTTTTGCACTAGGCTACCGCAGGGGATGGCGATTGGCTACGCTGCTTTCTGCGCTCGCGCCGGCCATGAATCAACGAGAAGACGCAGGGAACAAAAAATAAAGTCGCAAAAGTGGCGAAGATGAGTCCGCCGATAACGGCGCGGCCCAGCGGAGCGTTTTGTTCGCCACCCTCTCCAAGACCGATGGCCATCGGCACCATGCCGATGATCATGGCGAGCGCGGTCATGAGCACGGGGCGGATGCGCACAAAGCCCGCCTGCAGGGCAGCCTCGCGCGCGGACTTTCCTTCGCTCAATTGTTCTCGCGCGAAAGAAACCATCAGAATGCTATTGGCCGTGGCCACGCCCATGCACATGATCGCGCCGGTAAGCGACGGCACGCTGAGCGTCGTGTGCGTCAGAAGCAAAATCCAGCAAATGCCTGCGAGAGCGCCCGGCAACGCCGTAATAATGATGAAAGGATCAAGCCAGGATTGGAAATTCACGACGATCAATAAATACGCCAGCAGAATCGCACCAACCAGGCCGATACCGAGGCCTCTGAACGAAGAACGCATCGTTTGCACTTGCCCGCGAACTTCGATGTGACTGCCGCGTGGCAACTCGTTTTTCACTTCGGCCACACGCTTCAGAACTTCATCAGAAACCCCACCTAGATCGCGGCCATCCACCGCGGCGTATACATTGATCATGGGCTGCACGTTGTAATGGGAAATCTCCGCCTGCCGCGCGGTAGAGGTGACGTCGACCAGATTGCCGATAATTTGGGGCGGAGTACCAGGCAGAGTACCGGTGACAGGCGTGTTGGCTAGTGCTTGATAGCTATCCACGCGGTATTGCGGTGACTGCACCGCCACGCTGTAGCTTACGCCGTTCTTGGGATCCAGCCAGAACGCCGGCGCCGTCTGAAAGCTGGAGCTGAGAGTAACCAGAAGATTGCTCGCGACGTCCCTGGCCTGCAATCCAACCGATTGCGCACGCGTGCGATCCACGTCCATGTGGATCGTAGGTTCGTCCATGGCCTGCTGCACGTGGACGTCGACAGCTCCGGGAATATGCCGAATCTCTTTCGCGAGCTTTTCCGCCACGACATAGTTGCCGCGCTGATTATTTCCCGTCACCGCGACGTCGATGGGAGCCGGCGTTCCGAAATTCAAAATTTGGGTCACGATGTCCGCGGGTTGAAAGAAAAACTGCACACCCGGAAACCGTTGCGGGAGTTTTGCACGAAGATCATTGATATAAGCGCTGGTCGGTTTGCCGCGCTCTTCTTTCAGCTGCACCAGGATTTCGGCATCGGAAGTGCCGAAGGTCCCAGAGTTGCTATAGCTGAGATTGATGCCGCTGTAGGGAACCCCGATATTGTCGAGAATAGTTTGCAGTTCGTTCGCAGGAATCGTTTCGCGAATGGTGGCGTCAACCTGATCGGCCAGGCGAGCGGTTTCTTCGATGCGCAGCCCAGTGCGCGCCCGGAAATGCAGACGAATCTGTCCGGCGTCGACCTTGGGAAAGAAGTCTCTGCCGAGGATCGCGATGAGGCCGACCGAGAGAATGCAAAATATCAGAAAACAGCCGCCGAACAATTTCGGCCAGTCCAGAGCGGAAGTGAGCCCGTGACGGTAACCCTCCCGGAATCTTTCAAAGCCATGCTCGAATTTCTGCTGGTAGCGGCGGAAAAAACCCTGTTTTTCACCCACATGCTCTTCTGGCTTGTATTCGTCCGCGCTGCTCAGGAGGTACATGGCCATGGTGGGGACAATGGTTCTGGACCACCCGTAGGAAGCTAGCATGGCAAAGCTAACCGCTTCGGCGAGCGGCACGAAAAGGAATTTCGCGACTCCCGAAAGGAAAAACATGGGAAGAAAGACGATGCAAATACACAGCGTCGAAACGAACGCTGGCACGGCGATCTGCTGAGCGCCATCGAGAATCGCTTGGACCGTTTCTTTCCCCATGGCCAGGTTGCGATTGATGTTCTCGATTTCCACGGTGGCGTCGTCCACCAGGATGCCAACGGCCAGCGCCAGGCCGCCCAGAGTCATGATGTTGATGGTTTCCCCGAGAGCGCTAAGCATGAGAATGCTGACCAGAATCGAGAGCGGAATGGAAACGGCAATAATGAGCGTGCTCTTCCAGTTTCCAAGGAAGATCAGGATCATTACAGCCGTCAGACAAGCGGCGATAAGTGCTTCGCGCAAGACTCCCTGAATCGATGCGCGCACGAAGACGGATTGGTCGAAGAAGGTCGAGACACGCAGCCCTTCCGGCAAAGACGAAGCGTAGTTCGCCAATACCTGCTTCACGCGGTCGACGATATCGAGAGTCGAGGCGCCGCCCGTCTTGTAAGTGCTCATCAGGACGCCGCGCTGTCCGTTCACACGGACGACATTGGTTTGCGGGCTGAATCCGTCGCGAACGTGAGCGACGTCTTTCATGTAAATGGTTGCGCCGTTTACTGTTTTGATCGGAAGATCGTTGAGACCTTCCATGGTGAGGGGGCTGCCGTTCATCTCAACGAGATACTCCAGCGAGCCGAGCTTCACGGTTCCCGTGGGCAGAATCAGATTCTGCGCGTTGACTGCGTTTACGATGTCCACCGCGGAAAGCCCTTTGGATTGTAAGGACGCGGAATCAATATCCACCGAAACCAGTCGCTGTTTTCCGCCGTATGGAAACGGAAGCGCTGCGCCCTGCACGGTCGCAAGCTGTGTGCGGATGAAATTGTTTCCAAAATCAAAGAGTTGTTGCTCGCTCAAACTGTCGCTGGTCAATCCAATTTGAATGACCGGAACGGTGGACGCGGAAAAGATCGCCACGAGCGGCGGTGTGGTACCAGGCGGAAGGCTCTTCAGAATGGTTTGGACGATGGCTGTGGTTTGGGCCAGCGCGACTTGTACGTTGGCGGTAGGTTGGAAGTAGATCTTGACGACGGAAATGCCATTCAGAGATTGCGATTCGATGTGCTCGACGTCGTTCACCAGCGTCGTGACGGCGCGCTCCGAGTTGCTGGTGATGCGCTGCTCCATCTCCTGGGGTTCGAGTCCCGCGTAGTTCCATACCAGGCTGATCACAGGAATGTTGATTTCCGGGAAAATGTCTGTCGGCGTGCGCAAGAGCACTACGGGTGTGAGCAGGACAATGACGAGTGCAAGCACCACAAAGGTGTAAGGTCTCGAGAGCGCTAATCGGACAATCCACATAGATTTTCGAAGGTCCTTCTAAAGGGCTATTCGCCCAGCCACACAAATTGGAACGGTTCTTCCGTCGGGATGCTCTCTTCTTAGATTCCTAAACTCAATTGTTTGGGTACGCCTCTGCGACCAGATACGATATATCGTCTGCTCAAATAGTCAGCACGCAAATCATCTCTAATCCGAACATCCTCAGATCCGCGAACGCCCCGCTAATGCGCCTAGAATGCAGCTGGCATCGCTGCCAACCCCTTACATATCAAACTGTTAGCCCAATGGGCGCGCCTATGAGCTACTAATCTTATCTCGTTTTGGATGCCCCCGATTTCAATCGTGGCACATGTAAGCCTTCAGCCAATTTGGACGGCAAATTCCTCATTCTCCAAACTTTCCGCATGCCTGCGTCTTTCGGGTATAGTCCTTCGTCATTAAGAAAGAATCGCCGCGTTGCTGCGTCTAACCAATCACGAGAATTTTTGCTTGAAGTGTGCCAGAAAAGGAGCCGACCCAGTGCTTTCCATTCGCAACCTAGCCAAAACCTATTCGGGAGGTGTACGCGCGTTGCGCGGCGTCTCGCTCGAGATTTCTCCTGGCATGTTCGGCTTGCTGGGGCCAAACGGCGCCGGCAAGTCCACATTGATGAAGATTCTCGCGACGCTTCTCGATCCCGACACTGGTACGGCAACTCTTGACGGTCTCGACCTGATTGCGAACAAGGATGCCACGCGCCGGCTTCTTGGGTACCTACCACAGGAGTTTGGCGTGTACCCGAAGATGTCCGCGATAGACATGCTGAATCATCTGGCGGTGATGAAGGGAATAACCAAGGGCGGTGAACGGAGAGAAATTGTCGAAGGATTGCTTCAGCAGACGAATCTTTGGGATGTGCGAAAAAAAGCGCTCGGGGGATATTCGGGCGGAATGAAGCAGCGCTTCGGCATCGCACAAGCGCTGCTGGCGAATCCGAAGCTGATCATCGTGGACGAACCGACGGCCGGTCTTGATCCAGCGGAACGGAACCGGTTCCTTAATTTGTTGAGCTCCATCGGGCGCAACGTAGTGGTGATTCTGTCAACGCACATTGTGGAAGACGTGCGCGAGCTTTGTTCCAAGATGGCGATCATCAGCAGCGGCGAATTATTGCTAGAGGGTGCGCCTGACCAGGCTCTGGAAGCTGTAAAAGGCCGCGTGTGGAGCAAGGTGGTTCCGACAGACGCGGAGCGCGAGGCCATTGAGAAGTCCTATCCGCTCATTTCGATGCATCGTGTCGGAGGGCTGAACGAAGTACGCGTGTATTCGGAAACGCCGCTTAGCGATGGGTTCATCCCCGTCGAGGCAGACCTCGAAGACGTATATTTCCGACAGTTGTCGCAGCATCGTCCGAATTGAAGGGGAGAACACGACATGTTCATGGACTTCTTTCTATTCGAACTGAAGCTGCGGTTTAAGAGCGCCTCTACTTACATTTATTTCTTGTTAGCCGCTTTTCTTCCATTTTTCTCGATTGCCGCCGAAGGATTTGGGCCTGCCGGCAGTGGGAAGGTGCTGTTGAATGGACCTTACGCTGTACTCCTCATCACGACGCAGGTATTGGCGTTCGGCTCGATACTGATCGCGGCGATTTTTGGCCCCGCGATACTGCGCGACTTTAACGGAGATACCTATCAGCTGATTTTCACCAAGCCGATCTCGAAATTTGCTTATCTTGGCGGGCGATGGGCGGGGTCGATGGTCACCGCCATTTTCGCTTTTTCAGGAATCATCTTTGGCATAGCGCTCGGCACTCTTATGCCATGGGCAGACAAGCTGCGGATCGCGCCAAATGATTTTGGAATGTATTTCAGGATTTACGCTTCGTCCGGAATCGTCCAGATTTTTTTCCTCGGGAGCCTCTTCTTTTGTGTCGCCGCGCTCACGCGGAATATCGTCGTGGTTTATCTGCAGGGCGTAGCGCTCTTCGCGTTTTACCTGATCGAGCTGGTCGCGATAGTCACGTCAAATAAATTGGAGCGCGCCTGGGCGTCCATCGCCGACCCATTTGGACTCATCATGGTTCAAAGCCTGACGCGTTATTGGACGGTGGTGGAGAGAAACGCGCTCGTGCTGCACTGGACAGGCACCTTTCTCTATAACCGTTTGGTTTGGCTAGGCGTGGGTGCCCTGGCTCTGATTGCTGTATATGCGCTATTCCCCATGTCCGCCGAAGTATTGGGTTCGCGACGATCCACGAAAAAAGCCCAAGAGGCGAGAGCTGGCGAAGAGGATGAGAAGAAGTCCCCTCGGCGCGCAGCCGGCACGCTTCCCCAGGTAACGCAGATTTTTGGCTTCTCAACAACTTTGAAGCAATTGTTTTCCATGACGCGCATGCGCTTTTTCAATATCGTTCGCGAAGTGCCGTTCTGGGCCATTACGTTGATCATGCTGGTATTCGTGCTGGTTAGCGGCCATTTCGCGGGAAATAACAATGGTGTTGAAGTCTGGCCCGTAACATTTCTGATGGTGTTTGTGGTTTCCGGACAGTCTGGGTTGTTCCTCTACATTATCGGCGCCTTATACGCAGGCGAAGTGATCTGGCGAGAACGGGACGTACGTTTCGAGCAGATTCATGACTCTTCGCCGCTGCGAGACTGGACCGATTTCGTCAGCAAGTTTCTGGCGCTGACGATGGTCGAGACTGTTTTAGCCTCTGTAGTTCTCGTGTGCGGTGTGTTTTCGCAAGCTTTAAGCGGATACTTCCGTTTTGAGCTAGTCCACTATGCCAAAGAAATCTACCTCATCTATTTGCCGCAACTTCTTATGGTGATTCTGCTCGCGTTGTTTTTGCAGACCGTTCTGGGAAATAAGTTTGTGGCGCATGCATTGGTCGTCGGATTCTTCATTTTAATTCCGATACTTTATTCGTGGGGAATCGAGAACCGTTTGTACATGTACGGAGAGATTACGCCATACACATATTCGGACATGAACGGCTACGGCCACTTTGTAAAGGCGCTGTTCTGGATCACTGCGTACTGGCTCAGTGTCGGTGGATTGCTGGGCGTGTTCGCGATCGCCTTCGCGAGGCGCGGGACCGAGCAATCGTTTGGCGCGCGCTGGAAAATGGCGCGCTCGCGCATGCCTCGTTTGATCCCAGCGGCTGCTGCGTTTCTGCTCCTGGCTGGAGCTTGCGGGGCAGTCTTCTTCTACAACACGCACGTGCTCAATGAATTCCGTACCGCGAAGCAGAACCGGACTCGTGCGGCAGAGTACGAAAAGCGTTACAAGAAGTACGAGCGGCTGCCGCAGCCAAAAATAACGGCGGTGGATCTGGCCGTGAACATTTTTCCGGAACGGCGCTCGTTCGAGGGAACGGGCTCCTACCTGCTTGTCAATCGCACGAACAAGCCGATCGACGAAGTGCACGTCACGGACAGCCGGAATTCGGTCAAGGAAGTGAGCTTCGACCGTGCGTCAAGACAAACGCTCGACGACGAACAACATTTCTACTCCATTTATAAACTGGACAAGCCGCTTGAGCCGAACGAATCGATGAAGATGAACTTTCATGTGGGCTACACTTCGCGAGGATTCAAAGATGGCGGCGAGCGTCCCGAGCTCGCCTACAACGGCACCTTTTTCGATCGGGATTATTTCCCGTTCATCGGCTACAACTCGGGTACTGAAATTGACGATCCGGTGCGCAGACGGGAAGAGAAACTCGGTCCTCTTGAGGAGATGGCGCCGCCGGGCGATCCGTACTACTCCAATATCAACCTCTTTATGTCGGACTCGGAATGGGTGACGTTCCACGCAGTCGTCAGTACTTCGCCCGACCAGATTGCCATCGCGCCTGGCTACCTGACGCGAGAATGGACGGAAAACGGCCGCCGCTATTTCGATTACAGCATGGGGGACACGCGCATCAACAATTTCTTTTCGTTTCTTTCCGGTCGCTTCAGCGTAAAAAGCGATCAGTGGAAAAACGTGAAGCTCGAGATTTATTACCAGCCCGGCCACGAGTTCAATCTGGACAAGATGATGGACGCTTCGAAAACTGGCCTGGACTACTACGAGAAGAACTTTGGCCCCTATCAGTTCAACCAGTTTCGCGTTCTTGAGTTTCCACGTTACAGACAGTTTGCTCAGTCTTTTCCCAACACTGTGCCCTATTCCGAAGACATCGGGTTCATCGAACGCATGAAGAAGCCCGACGACATTGACTTGTTGTACTTCGTTACCGCGCACGAACTCGCACACCAATGGTGGGGCCACCAGTTGCTCGGAAGCCAGACGCAGGGCTCGAACATGATGAGCGAATCGCTAGCGGAATATTCCGCGCTGAAAGTGATGGAAAAGAAATATGGCGAAGACATGGTGCGGAAAGACCTGCGTTATGAACTTGACCGGTACTTGCGGGGTCGGGCGGGCGAAACGCGCCACGAGCCGCCGCTGGTCCTGGTGCAGCGCGAACCGTACGTTTGGTATCAAAAAGGATCGATGGTGATGTTCGCGCTGGCTAATTACATTGGCGAAGACAAAGTGAATCTTGCGCTGCACAACTTTCTAGAGAAAAACAAATATGCTACCGGACCGTTTCCCGATACGCGGGGATTCGTCGCTGCGCTGCGCGAGCAGACTCCGCCAGAGTTGCAGTACGTGATCACCGATATGTTCGAGTCCATCGTTCTCTATGAGAACAAGGCTGTATCTGCGACGTACGCCGAAACGCCGGATAAAAAATTCAAAGTGACGCTGAAGACGAGTACGCAAAAGAAAAAGTCCGACGGCTCAGGAAACGAAACACCGATGACCATTCACGACTTGATAGACGTTGGCGTGTTCAGCGGAACGAAAGAGCATTTAAAGCGGCTGGATCTGCACAAAGAGTGGATCTCACAGGAGAAGAGCACGTTTGAATTTGTGGTAGATGAGAAGCCGACGTTCGCGGGAATCGATCCTTACAACAAACTGATCGACCGCGACCCCGCGGATAATGTGGTGGAAGTCGAGAAGCCGTAGTGCTTCTCGGACGGCGTGCGTGTAGCTCAGCCGCTATTTGTGGGTCATGACAAAAACGCCGTCCCAATTCGCTGATGGCTCGTCAAATAGATATTCCTGGCAGCGTTTCCAGTAAACGCGCGAAGGGCCGTCGTCGGGCCATCTGTCGAGGAAATCCTGGAAATCGTGTTGTGCGGCGTCCCACTTTCGATTGCGAAAAAGTTCCCGCGCACGAGCAAAGTGTTCCACTTGCAAATGCACTTCTTGCGCGCGGCCTTCCGCGACCAAATCCGCTTGCCGCCCCATCAACTGGTAGATTGTGACGGGCTGCAGCTTCCCTTTGACGCGAATCAAGTCCAGCTCTCTAAACACAAATCCATCGTTCTTGGCGCCCTCGTAGGTCGTCTCGTTCACGATGATATGCGTGCCGTAGTCCTTGTTCAGACCTTCAAGCCGCGAAGAGAGATTCACAGAATCGCCGAGCGCTGTGTAGCCGCGGCGCAACGATGAGCCCATCCTGCCGACGCTGGCCACGCCGGTGTTTAGGCCGATACCGATTTCGAGACGGGGCTTGCCTTCGGCTTCCCATACTTTCTGCAATTCGCGGACGCGCTTCATCATTTCCAGCGCGGCGTTGCAGGCTTTGACTGCGTGTCCAGGTTCTTCGAAAGGCGCGCCCCAGAAAGCCATCACGGCGTCACCGATGTATTTGTCGAGCGTTCCATTATTCTTGAAGACGATGCCCGTCATGTCCGAAAGATATTGATTGAGAAAGAGGGCGAGTTCCTGCGCGTCGAGTATCTCCGAAATGGTAGTGAAGCCGCGAATGTCGCTGAACATCACAGTGATATCGGTTTTTTTGGGGTCAACAAGGCTGGGATCGATGAGGAGGCGGCGAATCACCTCGGGACTGAGATAGTTGGCGAATTCCGCGCGTATTTTGCGTTTTTCTTTTTCCTCGAAAACAACACGATAAAGCGACACTAGCACCACGTTTCCTACGAGAGTCATCGCAGGCACGGTGAAATTCAGCCACCAACCGCGGCGAAAAGCGCCATAATCCACAGCGACAAGAGGAATCAGCAAAGCGGCTCCAAGCCACATCCACCGCGGCTGCACGAGAGCCATCCAGATGCCCAGAGGAATGCCGAAAGTGAATATAAAGAGCGCGTCAATTAGGGCAGAACGCGCATCCCGCTTCAAGAATCGATCGTGCAGAATGTTGTCGATAATGTTGGCATGGATTTCTACACCGGGATAATTCGTGCCCCCAAAAGGAGTGGCGCGCAGGTCGCCGATGCCCGTGGCAGTAGCTCCGACCAGCACGATCTTTCCTTGAAATGTCCCCGGAACACACTTTTTTTCCAAAACATCCGCGATCGAGTAGTGATAAAAGGTTCCCCAAGGCCCCTGGTAGTTGATCAACATCTGCCCAAGTTCGTCGGTCCGGAGCGACAACTTATTTCCGAAATCGATTCGTACAAGTCCGGCCTGGTTGTAGTAGAGGTTGGTATCTAGCGCCTCTTTTCCCATGAACGCGCGAGCTGCCATCACGTCCATGGAGGGATAGAGGTCCCACTCCGCTGGATTTTCCGAGCGTCCATAAGGCAAGAGGAGTGTCGTACGGCGCACAACGCCGTCCGTGTCGGGCGGTTCGTTAAAAAAACCGGTCCAGGAACTGTCTCCGTTTAGCCCTGCAGTCAGACTGTCAAGATTGGCTTCGGCGCCTTTGGGTACGAGACCCGCACCATCGAAAATCTCCATGAGGTGCAGTTTGTCTTCCTTGGCGAATTGGGCGCGCAGAGGGTGCGCCGGCGGATAGGCGAAAAAAGCAATTTGGTCCGCGTAAGTTTGTAGAGTTTTGTCCGAAACACCTTCGAGGTCGGCTCGCGTGAATAGAAAATAATTTCCAAGAATGACAGGACCGAATCGCCTGATAGCCTTTGCAAACTGACCATCAGCGTCATATTTCTCAGCGAGACTACGAACTTCGGCGGTCAGTTTTGGGTCGACTGGCTCTCCGGATTGCTCGCGCTTTTCGAGTTCCTCGGCTAGGGCGCGCACTGGGGCTGCGGTTTGATCGGGCTTGCTAAACGTAATGTCGAAAGCCACGACTTGAGCTCCGTCTTCACGCAGCGCGTCAAGCACCTTCGCAAAATACACGCGTGAAAACGGCCAGCGGCCGAGGACTTCCTGCGCTTTCTGATCGATATCTACAATGACGATGCGGGAATCGGGAGATGAGAATCGCTGTGGCCTATAGCGAAAGCGAGTATCCAGAGTATCGAGTTCCAGTCGCTCGAAGAGTTCCGAGAGGGGAGCTCTCTTTTCCTGAAGAAAAACGAAGTAGTAGACAGAGAGAGACGCAATCGTGATGCACAGACTAAGAACAAACGAAACGCGGTGGCGCCACCACGATTGCAGCAGCTCATAGAGGCCAAATCCGCCCCGCCTCTGCCACCATGCATCTGACGGAGCTGCCATCTCGGTTCGCGCGCTACTCGCGGAAGACGAAGTTCATGCGCACGCCACAGATTTCGATCAAGTCGCCGTCGTTCAGGCGCACCGGTCCAGTGATGGGCGTCCCGTTCACCGTGGGCATTTTGTCGCCAGGGCCGATGTAGTATCCGTCGTCACGCTGATTAATCTGAGCCGCCATGGCAGGTTTGAACCAGCCTTTGACTTTCACCGTGGCCATCGCCGATTTGCCGATAACGGTTAGCTTATTCGTGAGCATGTATTCTTTTTGATCGGTCCGCCCGCCAATCACAATCAGCGTGGGAACTTTCAGCCGTCCCGCTGCAAATTGTACGCGCTCGCCAGTGGCCGCGGCTTGTTGGAGCATGTCGCGCCGCGCCTTGGTGTCCAGAACCATCGTCTCGTTGATGCGCGGTGCGCTGGCCTTGCGCCCCGTATCCCATGGCACAGGGGCATCGCCTGAAGCATCAACCTTAATGTGATGTTTGCCGATCCAGATGGAGTCTCCGTCGTGCAGCGTCGCGCGCTCGACGCGCAAGTCGTTTACAAAGGTTCCGTTGAGGCTATCGAGATCTTCCACGACAAGCCGCCCGCCCTCAAAATACACGCGCGCGTGATAGTTCGAGACCGCCAGATTGTCGACCGGCAAGTCATTGTCAGGCGACCGCCCAATGCTCACGGCCCGGCTTCCCACCGGCACTTCCTTGACCGTCTTTTCTTCAAACATCAGGCTGAGCTTCGCCATCTCACATTCCTCCTGCGGCGCCGTTTCCGGCCGCCCTTTTTCGCGACCCACCGAACAACCAAGAAAGCCATCCTCGCGATTCTGCGCCGATCCGCACGACGATAACGGTGATGTTGTCCACGCCGCCGCGCTCGTTGGCCAAGGCGATCAGCTTTTCCGCGGCCCTCGTCGGATCCGTCTCCGCCTGCAAGGTGCCCGCAATTTCCGGCTCGGTGACCATGCGCGTCAAGCCATCGCAGCAGAGCATCAAAATGTCCCGCGCAAACACGATGTGCTCGTCGGTGTCCACTTCAACGTCCGGCAAAGCTCCCAGCGCGCGCAAAAGAACGCTCTGCATTTCGCTTTCTTCCGCTTCCGCCGCCGTCAAAATCCCGCGCCGCACCTGCTCGGCAACCAGTGAGTGATCGCTGGTAAGTTGCTGCAAGTTACCGCTTCTCAACAAATAAGCCCGCGAATCTCCCACGTGCGCGATGCTTAATTTCGACCCATCGATCCACGCGGTGGTCACGGTTGCCCCCATCCCATGCTGTTCGGGATGCGCTTCCGCGGCGTCATAAATATTTTTGTTCGCCAAGTGCACGGCGCTCGTCAGCCGTTTGGTCTTTTCGCTCCACGTGGGCTCCGCATTGCCAAGCATCGTGGCCGCAAAATCGGTCTGGGCATCCATGCAATGCTTCACGATGGTTTCCACGGCAAGCGCGCTCGCCACTTCTCCATGCGCTTCGCCGCCCATGCCGTCCGCCAGCACGAAGAGATTCAGCGATTCGACAATGCGGAAACAGTCCTCGTTATTCGTGCGCACCCGCCCCAAATCGGTGACGCCGCCGCTTACGATCCGCACAAACTCTCCCGTTGCTGCTTGCTCTCTGAACCCGTGCCCACACCCGTACCCGGCAACCCTGTTCTCACGCTAGCAGACCCTTTCTGGCGGCGAAAGGCTGTGACGCTTACTGATTACTTGGTACTTCGCGCCCTTGCCGCCCCGGCACCTCCCGAGGGTACAACCAAATTGGGCAGTTTGCGCCCTGTTTCTACCCGCTGGCAATCCAATGCCTGCTTGGCTTGCATCCTTCCGTGATAATCTGCCCCTCACCCAGCAATTCAGCAAAAAATGGCGGCTTAGCGTCCTTCATCATGGCCAAAGCTAAAAAAACACCGCGCAAGCGCGTCATTGCTCCACGGCGGAATGGATTGTCCGCGGCCCAAGCAGGTCGCGAACTCGAGGAGCTGAACCGCGTCGGCATTGCGCTATCCGAGACGCGCGACGTCGAGCGCCTACTTACCTTGATCCTTTTGAAGGCTCGAGAGATCACCGGCGCCGACGCAGGCTCTCTGTATTTGATGGAGCAAGCAGGTGGCAGGGCGAACGTTTCTTCCCCAGACGCAGGGGAGGGAACGGAAAAGACCCGTCAGCTGCGCTTTCGGCTGACGCAAAACGACAGCGTGCAGTTTCCTTACGCCGAACATACGCTGCCGGTCACGGAAACCTCGATGGCAGGCTATTGCGCGCTCCATGGCGAAGTCATCGAGCTAGCTGACGCCTACCGCATCCCCAAATCGCGGCCCTTCCGCTTCAATTCTTCTTTCGACGAGCAAGCCGGATACCGCACGCGCTCTCTTATCACTCTGCCCATGAAAAATGGCAAGGGCGAGGTCCTAGGCGTGCTTCAGTTGATCAACTGCAAGCGCAATTCGAAAGCGCGGCTGACTGATGCGAATGCCGTCCGGCGCCATGTCCATCCTTTTCCCGAGCGCGCCGTACGTCTCGGTCTCTCTCTTGCTTCGCAGGCCGCGGTTGCTTACGAAAACTCGCAGCTCTACCGCGACATCGAGAATCTTTTTGACGGATTTGTGAATGCCTCAGTAAAAGCCATTGAGCAGCGCGATCCCACCACCTCCGGCCATTCCCAGCGCGTCTGCCAAATGACGATGGCGCTCGCCGAAGCCGTGGACCGCGAGCCGCAGGGGCCGTACGCCGATTTGCGTTTTTCACGCGAACAGATGAAGGAGTTGCGCTATGCCACATTGCTCCACGATTTCGGCAAGGTCGGCGTCCGCGAAGAAGTTCTCGTAAAAGCCAAAAAACTTTATCCACTTCAGTTTTCTCGTTTATTGGATCGCTTTGATTACATCCGGCGAGACATCGAAGCGCGCATCGCCGAACAAAAGGTCGAATTCCTGCTGGGACATTTTCGCAAAGAGGCGGAGGCGCGAGCGCGCCTCAAGCTGCTCGACGACGAAGCCGGCCGTCTTTTCGCTGAATTGGACCGCTATGCCGAATTCATCGCGCGCGTGAACGAGCCGACGATTCTTCCTTCCAGCGAATTCGAATTGCTCGCGGAAATCTCTCAAAAAACTTACCGCGATCCGCGCGGCGCCGAACGCCCGTACCTTACCTCGGAGGAAGTTAGATACCTATCGATACCGCGCGGCAGCCTCGATGGCACCGAGCGCCTGCAAATCGAATCGCACGTGACGCACAGTTTTAATTTCCTTGCGCAGATTCCCTGGACACCCGAATACCGCGCCATTCCTGATATTGCGCGTGCCCACCATGAAAAGCTCAATGGCAAAGGCTACCCGAACAGCCTCACAGCCGCAGAGATTCCCGTGCAAGCGAAGATGATGACCATCTGCGACATTTTCGATGCGCTCTCCGCGTCCGATCGTCCTTATAAGAGAGCTGTTCCGACCGATCGCGCGCTCGAGATCCTTAAGCTGTGCGTCCGCGACGAAGAAATTGATCCTGAGCTGTTCCGTCTCTTTCTTGATGCTCAGATTTACCGGCTCGTTTCAAAGCCCCCACAGTAGACGGGCAATATTTTTGGACGATTACTTCTTGGTTTGTCTAATCGTCTTAGGGTCTTTGAAAGGCTCGTGGCTCTCTTAGAATATCTGTGGGGCACGACATGTGGATCTTCCTTCTTGGGCCGTTTCTTTCGCTGCTCCCCGAGCGGTGGCGCAAAGCGCTGCCATTTTACCAAGCTGTCCACTGGCACTCCGCAGCCATCCTCAGCGGGCTGGCGGAATTCGTCATCGCCCTCGGTGCGCTTATGTACTGGTATTCGTACTCCGTAACCACCTGGATTTCTCGCGGCCTCGATAACACGCTCAGCAAGAGTGCGCCAACCGAAATCACCGATCATGCGATAGGCTTTGCAGCTCTGCTCATTTGGGCCACTCACCCGCTGACATGGCTGATCGCCTTTGTTGGTATCGAGGGAACGGCGCGCACGTGCGCGGCTTTTACGGATACCGTTCTAGGTGTCTTCCCACTTTATCTGCTCGATAAAATGTACTCGAAGATTTTTCGCCGCGGAGCGCCTGAGCCTCTCGGAACCGTAAAGTTTTCTCAGGGCCACCTCTCTTCCTACGTCGGCACCATGAAGGAAAAAGTCTTGACGGCCACTCTTTCGTAAGTTCCCGATGAACTCTGCGTCGCCAAGAATGCCGAGGAAGAATTTCTCGAAATCCGCGCCTGTCGCCCGAAAATGGATTGGACTCCGCCGCGCGTGGTTCGCTATGAAGAGCGCTACTACCGGCTGGAGGAATGCGCCCGAAGTTCTGCACCACGTCCGTTTGTCTATAAATTGCGGCGATTGGCGGCAGGCGTTCCCGGCCGCGCCGTACTCATCTATTCTCCAGACGAAGCGCCCGTTACGGCGAACCACTGAGATGGCTCGTTCCTCGCAAGAACTTCGCCCCTCTGTCTAATGCCCTCTGTCTTCCTCATTGCAAGGCCTCTCGACTACAATCACTCCATGCTTCTGCGCCATCCGTCGCCTTCGTTCGTTCTGCGAAGCCTTTCCCTCGCGGTGGCATTCCTCGCGCTTTTTTTCTCGGCGTCCGCACAAAAATCTCCGCCTTCGGCAGCCGGTCGGATTTTGCTGCTGCCGCGAACCATCATCTCGGGAGAACGGGCGACTCTCGCCGTTCTAGACGCGAATGGCCGGCTGACTCCCCGCGCTCCCGTTGTGTTTTCCAACGGCGATCGTTTGCTTACGGATGCAACAGGTCGCGCGCTGTTCGTCGCTCCTCTGAATCCCGGCGTTATGCGAGGCTCCATCGCTGGCCGCGAAGGACATATTCCCATTACGATCTTGTCGCCCGATGAAACCGCTGCCACTGCCATCCAGGTCACGTCAGTCCCTAAAATCGCGTCACTCGCCGACCGGTTTGAAATCGCCGGCCGCGGTTTTTGCGGAGAGGCCGACGCGAATCAGATCACCGTGTCGGGCGATCCGGCTTTTGTGCTCGCGTCTTCTCCGACTTCGCTGGTTATTCTGCCGCCGCCAGATTTGCAGCCTGGCCGTGCCTCCGTCGACATCTCCTGTGCCAAACGGAATGGCCCGCCCATTGAAATTGTCTTCGTAGCGCTCACACTCGAAGCTGATTCTTCTCCGCTCACGCCCGGCGTACACCGCCAACTCACCGTTCGCGTGCGCGGCACAAACACGAAAGTTAGCCTGGAAGCCACAAATTTGGCGCCAGACATAGCTGAACTTACGGGCGGCAATCCGCTAAAGGCTTCCAGTTCGGGAGGCGCAGAAAACGTGGCGCACTTCGAAGTAGTAGGCCGCAAACGCGGCAGCTTCATGATTTCAATCCGCTTGCTAAGTTCCGCGCCGCGCTCCCAATGAGCGAGATGTAGCCAATCCCTTGTAGGGGCGCAGCATGCTGCACCCCAGCTTGCCTGCGCACCGATACGTAAGCCTGCCAGGCTCCTAGCTCTTATATACAATTTACCGTGGTGAATTACGCGCCGGTTTTCGCGCTAGTCGCTGCTGGAAGCGCAAGCGTGCCCTGGCCGTTCTCAAGAGACGCATCCGCGGCGCTCGTCCCAACCAAAGAATCTAAGGTGTTCTGCGTTTTTTCGAGCCGCTTGTCCGCTTCCCCGTAACTTTGCTGCGCATTCTTCAAGTGCGTCCCGAGTTTTTCAAACACATCGGTAAAGGTCGACATATTCTTCTGAATTCCGGAGAGCCCCGCGGAAATGCGCTTGGCATTTTCTTCGATTTGCATTCCCCGCAAACCTAGATGAATCACGCAGAGATGTGCGTACAAGGTATTCGGCGAGACGGCGATAATATTTTTGCCGCGGCAGTAAGAGTCCAACGCCTCGCCCTTGCTGTCCAATGTCATCAGCATTTCGTAGTAGACAGTTTCCGATGGCACAAACATCAACGCCAGGTCCAAGGTGCCTTCGTTGGGCACAATATATTTCTTCGCGATGGAGTCCGCGTGGCCCTTCACGGCCGTTGCGAAAGCTCGCTTCGCCTCTTCTCCCTCCGCGCTGATTCTTCGAAATGCATCAAGGGGAAACTTCGAGTCCACAGCTACAAGTTTCTTGTCGCGCAAAAAAATCACCGCGTCCGCAGCTTCGCCGCTCGAAAACCGGTACTGAACGGCATATTGCGAAGCGGGCAGGGAATCCTCCAGCAAACGTTCCAACGTCACTTCGCCCAGCAACCCGCGCGTCTTTGCCCCGCCCAAAACGGCTTCGAGCGATGCTGTCGCGGAAGAAATCCCCCGTCCCAACTCCTGGAACTCGCCCAATTGTTTCTGAATATGGCCAATCTGTTCCCGCGTATTCTTCAGTTCGTTGGCAATCGCCGTTTGTCCCTGCGTGGCGATTTGCGCGGAGTTGGAAACGCCGTCCTGCAGCGCTTTGGTCACGCTCTCCAGCCGCTGCGAAACGCTCTGGCCAATCGTGGCCATCTGTCCCGTGCTCTGCGCCTGCGCCGTCCCGATCGTTTGCAAGTCCCGCCGCAGCTCGTTCAACTGGCTTTCCAGCGCCGCGCTTTTCTTCTGTTCCTGCGAAGTCTGCAAGACCAGCCAAAGCACCAACCCAGCCACCACAATCACTACCCCGATGAGCACTACATTCATTCTTTCTCCAGTCCATCTTCGGGAAACGGTCCTTCTACTCTACTCGCACTCCCGCAGTTCTGAAAACTCACCCCGCCCTTGTGGGGGCCACAATACAGCGTGCCCTAGGTTGGCGGGAAGCAGGCGCATATGGCAAGCTGCGGGCTGGGTGGCAGGCGCTCAAATCAGGAGCAGATGCTATGACAGATGAACCCAGACAGTCGCCGCCACGTCCCATTCTCAGCTCGATCTCGGCACAACTCTTCGTGGCGAACATCGAGAGTTCCTGTAATTTCTATACAAACAAGCTCGGCTTCGCCGTGGAATTCATCTACGGCGATCCGCCATTTTACGGGCAGGTGATCCGTGACAATGCACGACTCGCGTTGAGGCTGGTCTTCGAACCTGTGTTCGCTGGCGATGTTCGCAAGCGCGAACATCTGTTGTCCGCTTCCATCACGGTTGCCACCGCGAACGAAATCGAACAACTGTTTCTGAGTTACCAGGCTGCAGGAGTTTCCTTCCATCAGGCACTTAAGAAGGAGCCATGGGGTGCCAGAACCTTTATCGTCTCGGACCCAGATGAGAATCTCATCCTCTTCGCTGGCCCGGCAGCCGACTAAACTGCTCCGATTTCGAAACGGGGAACTGCAGACGATTACTACCGATTATCCTGCTTGGGGAATGTCAACAACAGTATAGCTGCCTGGGTGCGCGGCGTTCACCGCAACGACGACACGTTCTACATATCGGCTGAGCACTGGCCACTGGGGGTTGCCCAGCACGACGAGCGCTATTCTGCGAAGCCCTAAATTTTGCTGGTAACGAATATTCTTGTCGGGAGTGACCAGCACCTCAAAGCCGGCTTCTTCCGCGACCTCGAGCAATTCGCCATTCTTGAGCTTGTCCCAACCTCGTTGTGCCGCTGTTTCGACCATGTGACCGATTAGGAAGGGGCGGATGGGTACGGGAGTTCCCTGGTCGAAGAGAACCAGCATCAGCGCCTGGCGGCAGAGGGAGCAGCGTCGAGACTACGGGCGGCAAATTCAATCACGGCTTTAATCTGTTCGCGATCAAGCCCTTCAAACCACTCCATGATGTCATCGATATTTGCGCCGGCTTCCAAATTTTCAAAAATGACGGAGACTGGCATACGTGTACCGCGAAGAACCCAGGCACCGCTGACTTTTCCCGGAACGCTTTCGACAGCTGTGCATTGTGACCAATCGAGTGACATAGGTTTTTCCCTATTCACGTAGTTTAGCGCAAAAGCCAGCGCTGGGAGATGCCGTTTTTGTGCCTCGCCGCCAGTGATTGAGAATTTTCGGGGAGGAACGGGCTTAAATCTGCAGATGGCGCTGAACTAGCTTCCGTAGCTTCTCTCGGTCTTCGTCTTTCATGTGCACGAACTCAACGCCGCCGCCGTCCGGACCGAGATTGCGCACTACTGCGGTGAAGTGAATCTTGCGAAGTCCGGAGCGAACTTCCAACTTGATGGAATCTCCCACACTAAGTTTCTTCGGCGATTCCAGGTAGGCTCCGCCGAGGCTGATGGTTTTCACGCGCGCAAGGCCTGCTTGTGAGCCGTCGATCTGCGCTCGCAACGGCGATTCCAGCGGAACGCGTGCATATCTTCGGGGAATCACATAGCTCACATTGGTCTGGGGGGCTGATTCAAACGCTGCGCGCACCCGCGTCGAAGACGGCCGGTTTTCAATCATAGCCAGCGCATCTTCCGCCGCCGCGCGCAATCCCGAGGGTTCGGCAAATGCAAGCCCTTCGCGTCCTTCCGCCAGCATGCGCAGCAATTCCGCCGCTTCGCCCGCGCGCATACGGCCGATTGCTTCAATTGCCTTGATGCGCACAAAGAGGTCGCGCAAGACTTCATGCTCGCCCGCGGCAATTTCCATCAACTGCGGTACGGCAGTGGTTTCTTGCGCCAGTCCGATTTGATCGATCATCATCGGAACGACTAGTGGATGCGCGTCAGCTAAAATCGCCGAGAAAACAAAAGCCGCGCTATGCGACGAAACGGCGTTTGCAGGGCGCGAAAGTTCGCTTACCGCCAGATCTTGCAAATTCCATTCCCAGCTCGCCAGCGCTCGCGCCAAGCCGCGAAGCAGGCGTTCGGGGTCCGTTGCGGCCAGCAGCTTGATCGCTGCGCTCACGCGCTGTCTGCGCGCTTCATACAACCGCGTTTCGAGAAGGTTCAGCGCCGGAACTCCGATCGTTCGCAGCAACCGCGCCATCGCGGGCACCATTTCCGGGCCGCGTGGTTCCGTTAAGAGCAGAGTTAGACGATCGAGCAGCCTCTCCGGGTCGCGCTGCAAAAGCCGCGGCAGTACCGGATCGAGCGGCCGATTAGCAAGCGACGCATCCACCAAGAGCAGCCAGCGGTCTTGCGCCACCAGCCGGTGCGCTAGAGCCGACATGTGATCGTGCTCTTTGTCTTTCGGCACGCGTTCCAGGCCGATCAAAATGTTTTCGAAGCCCGCGTAGTCCGCGCGAATCACAGCGACACGGCCCAGCGTCTCCAGGAAAGCCGCAAGCAGCGCTGCGGTCTCCGGAATGGTTTCCTTTTCCAGGGCCTTCATTGTTCCGCGGCTCAAATCCTCCGGCAATTGATTGGGCCAGAGGGATTCGATGATCGGCGTCATTTCATTCAATCCCGCCGCCACCGCGCGCCGCGCCGATACATTCTCGTTTTCCACTCGCCGCGAGTAGTTCAGCAGAATGTTTCGCGCCTCGCGTCTCGGCGCATCCGCTCCTGCTTCCGCCAAAAGCCCCAGCGTTCGCTTCAGAGCCACAACCGGCACGCACCACACTTCCGCTCCTCGCAGCACCGCGGATTTTTCCCGGGGCGGAAGTTCCAGCCAGAATTTTTCGACAATTTGTTCTCTGTGTGTGTCGCTGGCCCACGTGGTCGCCAGCAGCGTCAAATGTTGCGAAGAGTGCGGCCCCGTATACCCGCCCGAAGAGACCAGCACATCGCTCAGCTTATGAAATGTCTGGCGAACGGCGGCCGGTGCAAGCGTCCCTGCCGAAAATTCCGCTCCGAGGAACTCGAGAATCAAACTCACGGAAAGACGAAGCAGATATGGCTGCGGCCTTTCGCCCTCGCGCGGAGCATACTGCGAAATCGAGCTGAGCAGCATGCGCACCGTCTCGCGGCTCGCATCTTCCATTGCTCCGTGAATCGCTCGCGCTGCTTCTTCCGGTGCAAGCCCGCGTGCCGCCTCGAGCGGCGGCGTCAGGCGCCCAATCAATCGCAGAGCGCCTATAAGATCGTCAGTCTCGGGCGGCAAAATGGGAGTCTCATTGACTTCGCGCGGCGAGTTTCCGCCGTACGCCACCAGCGCGCCCATCAGGCTCGCGAGCACCGTATCCACCTTGCGTTCCGTTTGCGTGTTAATGGAAATCCCTTCCACGCGATTCTCCAAGAACCGTGCGGCCCACCAAGCGCTGCCCCCGCGCTTTATAGAGTCCTCCGATCTTAACAATGATGCTTTGAAGAGTTGCGCGAGCGTGTCCAGTTCGCCTACATGAAATTGTCTCGCGAATGCTAGCGATTGAATTCCCGCGCGTTGCAAATCCTGCGCCAGAGACTGCATTTCGCCCCGCACATCTGGCAGGTGCGCATCGCTGAGCTTTGGCGCTACCAGCCCGCTACGCTCGATGTGGATTTCAATGCCGTTCAAGGCGCCGGCGAGATCGTGCAATGTCTCGTACGAGGCGTCCAAACTTTGTAGCCGGCGAGGATGATTCCTGTCGTACAGGCGCTCTGAGCGGAATAGCAGATGAAGGCATCGCAGAGAATGAATGAGGCCTGCCGTCCGCGCATCCGGAGTTGGTGCGCTTACTACGGGCGTTGCGCCAGAAAGCTGCCGCGAGGCATTCCGCACCTGCGGCTCGGCGTGGGGGTGCGACTCAGCGTCGTAGCGCTGCTCTTCCACCGGTACAATGGCCCGAAGTACCAAAGCTTTCCCCACTTGCTTCCGCCGCTCGTATTTAACCGACCGGTTAAATACGGACCCCTGCCTTGTACCACCCAGAAGAAAATGCGGGAGGGCAGGGTACCCTTACCTATAAAGCAAGCACGCTGCTGGCCTGCCAATTCTGGATCTAAATGTTTTGTTTTGAATGATTTGATTTCGAGGTCCTGGAACCCGTTCGGTGGGGTGGTTACAAAAAGTTACGTTCTTAGTAGGAGAAATCTGACTTGAAAGGCATTCTGTAGGCGTCTTTTCAACCCAGAAGCTCGGGCTTTAAGGGTGGTGCGCCTTACTTCGGCTGCAGCGTTACGTTGGTGATGTCGACCGTACCACCCTCGCTGGCCTGAATGGTTCTCCTGACCTGCGCGTAGCCGGTGAGCCGGAGGGTCACGGTGTGCAGGCCAGCAGGAACTTGCACCCGCGCCGGCGTGGATTGGCCAGTCGTCTGTCCATCTACAAAGATCTCTGCGCCCTTGGGACTCGTTTCCACCTGAGCCCACGCCACTTTAACCGTGGATTTTTCCTTCAGCGTCACGTCAAGTTGGGTCTGAATATTGTCTTTCACCTGTACGTTTCCGGCATACGCGTCGTAGCCCGGCATCCGCAGCACCAGGTTGTAGGAGCCCGGCGCAAGTGGCAGCGTTACTGGCGTCTGCCCGGATTGCTTTGCCCCGTTAATAAAGACATCCGCACCCCCCGGTTTGCTGGTGAGGAACAAGCCCTTCGCTAGCGATTCCAGCGTCACTTTCTGGTCAACGACACTTCCCGCTTTCACTTGAAGCGCGGTCTGCATCGGCTGGTAGCCATCTTTTTGTACCGCCAGGCTGTACTGAGCAGGCGTTAAGTCATTGAAACTGCAGGGCGTCTGGCACTGATTCACCACGCGACCGGCAGGACCGCGCAGAACTGCCGTGGCTCCAATTAGATCTGTAACCACGTGAATCGCGCCACGGCCCCCAGTCGGAATAGGATGACCTCCGTCCGCGTCATGTCCGTTCTCGGCGACCGGCGCGTCTTCATACTCGATATGGTCGACGACCCGCACACTGGGCGGCGCGTCTCGCAAGAATTTCAGCAACGCCCCATGCTCCGCAGGATGCAACTTTCCCGCCAGAACCAGTGTGTTTCCAATGGCTTGCACTTTGGCCCGGCCCGTCAGCCCTTTTTCCGTTATGGCTTCCTCAATGCGCCCTTTGTATTCGGCGGCCTGTGCGCTGACAACCGGTTCGGTCTTCTTCGGTGTGGGCTTCTCTAGAGGAGTCTCGACCGGTTTCTTTTCCGGTGCGGCCACATCGGGGCTGGCCACAGTCGGCGGTTCATTTGCAGTGGGAATCGCCGTCGGAGTGGTGTTTGCTGCTGCATCTGTCGGCACGGCTGCCGCAGCGGAATCTTTGTCGGCGCGTTTCTGTGCGGCGTTAATTTGGCGGGCATCTTCAATCACAGGCCGTAGCTTTTGCACTCCATAGGCAATCACGCCAATCAGCACAAGCGCGATGAAAATGCTGCCAATGACGCTCTTCTTCTTCGGTTCTTCGACCAGAGTAATCGGTTGTATCGGCCCAGTACGGCGAATGACGGGCGTTTGGTTGGGGCCGGACGCTCGCGCATTCAAAGACCGCGTCGTCGCTACGGTCATTGGATCTTCTGCATGGAAGCTGCGGCCGCCTTGCGCTCCCACTCCCGTTCCAGCGAGCTGCAGCGTGGCGTTCGGGGCGCCCATTCCAGCCATACCGCCTGCAACCATGGTCTTATCGGGGCTACCGCCTGGGGCGATACTTCGATAATTCCGCAAATCCTCGAGCATTTCCCGGCAGCTCTGGTAACGCGTTTCCGGTTCCTTAGACAGCGCCTTCATCACTACCGCGCTGATCCCGGGATGAATGGATGGGTCAATTTGCCGCGGGGGAACTGGCTCTTCGTTTACGATCTTGTAGATGACCGTAGTGATGTTCTGCCCGGGAAACGGCTTTTCGCCCGTCACCATTTCATACAGCAGCACGCCCAGGGAGAAAATATCGCTCCGCCCGTCGACTGCCCGGCCCTTCACCTGTTCCGGGGACATGTAGCTCGGCGTGCCCATGACGTGCGCAGTCTGCTGCATGGTGCCGAACTGCAAGATTTTTGCGGTACCGAAGTCAGTGACTTTCACAGTGTCATCAGCCGTGAGCATGATGTTTGCCGGCTTAATATCCCGGTGCACGACGTTTCGCTCGTGCGCAAACTGCAACGCGCTGCACGTTTGCTCCATAATGCGCAGCACGCGCGGCAGCGCAAACGCCATACCGCCATCGAGATGCGCCTGCAAACTCTTGCCTTCCACCAATTCCATCGTGATGTAGTACAGGCCGTCTTCTTCACCCGCGTCAAACACCACAACGATGTTGGGATGGGTCAGCAAACCCGCCGCGCGCGCTTCCGTCTGAAATCGTGTTAGCAGCTCGGGGCGCGACAATCCCGTGCCTTCTTCGCTTAATTTGATGGTTTTTACGGCGACTGTACGGCCAATCACCGGGTCCGTCGCCTTATAGACCACACCCATAGCGCCGCGGCCGAGCTCGCTGATAATCTCGTAACGTCCTGCTTTTAAACCTGTTGTCATCGCCTTATTTAACTATCCACCCACGCCACTTGCTCACGCCACTTCGACAGCATCCGCCCGCATCTCGGCCAGCCTCTTTCAAATATCAGGTTCGCAGTCCATCGAGGACACGTTTGCTGACACCCGGGCGCCCTATCATGCACAGTACCCACTAAATTTTCAGTTGGTCAACGCTACCAGGGTACTAGTGTTTCGCACTCGACACGTGCTCTGACCCGGCCGGGACAGTACTGACTGGTGGGCCCGACGGGCAGCCGACGCTCTGGGAACAATGTATATATATGTCAGAAAAGCGGTTAGGGCCGCGGCAGTCCTTCTCCCGGCGACATGCTCCGTTCCGGCGTCGGCACATTGGTCTCCCGGATGGGCCGGTCGACCTCCCCGGGCCGCGCCGGTGCCTCAAGACCGTCCGTTAACAAGTAACCCTGCAAAGCCAGGCCGTTGGTCCACACGCCTTCCAGCGCGGCGATATATTCGATTTGCAGCTCGTAAAGTTTGCGCTTGGCGTCCAAAACCCGCGGGTAAGATGCCAGCATCAGGCCATACTTATCGACCAACAAGCCGTAGGCTTTTTTTGCATGAGGCAGGATTTCGTCGCGATACTCCATGGCCATTAGCTTGGCATTCGCATACTGATCGACCACAGAGGCAGCGCGCTCCCGCAGTGTGAGCGCTACACGGATCTTTTCCTGCTCCGCGCGATCCATATCCGCAAGAGCTGCCACGATGTTGCCTTGATTGCGATTGAAAATGGGAAGCTCCACGCTGGCCTCCGCCAATCCTTCCCAACCTTTGGCCCAGGGCACGCTTCCCAATGTTTCGTGGTTATATTCCACCCCCGCGCGAACCACTACGTCAGGAATTGGTTCGCTCTGCGCACGTGCCAGCGCGGTTCGCGCTCGTCCTGTTGCTGTTTCCGCAATCTGTACGGCAGGACTCTGTTTCGCGATACTTTCGACGGCTACTTCTTCGTTCAGTTCCGGCCAACCGATCTCGAGATCGCCTGTCACCGTTGCGAGCGGCAAAGCCGGTTGTCCTACAACCGCTGCTAGCGAACGCCACTCTTCGCGCAGAGTATTTTCCTGCATTCGCGCCGCCATGCGCATGCGTTGGGCATCCACCTCTGCCTCCAGCACTTCAGACTCATCCGCCTGGCCGGTGTTCATCAATTCTCTTTGCGTCTGTGCTCCGTCTTCTGCAATCCTCGCCAAATCGCGCCTTGCCTCCAGCCATTCTTGCGCTGCCAGCACGCGCAAGAAGGCCATCTTGACTGCGGTTGTTACGCGTGTTTGTTGCTCTTGCGCTTCAATCTCCGCCAGCTTGGACTCCGCGCCAAGTACATCGCGACTTTTGCCTAGTTTTCCGGCGGTCACGATTGTCTGCTGGACAAAAAATCCCTGCTTGCCGCCGCCGACCGAGCCGCCGCGAATTTCATCTCCGATATAGCCGACGGAAGGATTCGGATACATGCCCACCTGTTGCTGGCGTGCTTTCGACGCACGAATCTCGGCCACTGCTTGCCGCAATGTTGGATTCGTCTCGCTGGCCATTTTTTCTACTTGCTCGAGCGTGAAAAGCGGTCCGGCCGCATTCTCTTGCACGCGTCCCATCCGCGGGTATTCCGCTTTAACAAGAGGCACATCGCCGTGATGGTGTTGCATTTGTTGGTTCATCGTCATGGGCGGGGTTTTTTCTTGAGCCTGGGCCACAATCACCAACATCGTCGAGCTGACCAATGCCGCGACGAAGGTTAAAGCGAGCGATGGGAATAGTGGGGATTTCAACACAGAGTTCACAGAGGGCACAGAGAAGAGGGGCCGGAGCATGAATGAAAGAGTTTTCTTACGAGCCATGAGAGTGCTCCTTTTGTTCTGCAGTGCCGGCACTTTTTATTCGCTGCATCATCTCGTCGTACTCTTTGTCTGGCAGCACGCGCACTAGAGTCATCATGCCCATCATTCCGGCGCTCCAATTCTTGGGCAGGCCATGCGTCTCCGGTTTTTCCACGGCATCATCCATGCCCATTTCCATGAAGGCATCCTGCGGAAACCCTGGAACGCTGTTCGCATTTGCGGCGATCGGAGAATGATGTACATGTTCGAACGGCACGCTTTTTGCCAGCGTTTCCATCTGCGCCAGTGCTTTGGCGTCGGTGGTGTTCGCCGTCTCAATCGCGCGGTCCTTGAGAAGATCCATCATGCTGTTCATCATGTGGTGAGGCAGATGGCAGTGCACCATCCACGCCCCCGGATATTTCGCATCGAACTCCATGACGCGCGCTTGCGCCACGCCAACCAGCACGGTGTTCATCGGATACCACGTCGATTCCGGCGCACGGCCTCCTTCCGTCCCGGTCATGACGATTTGATTTCCATGCAAATGAATCGGGTGGTGGTCCATCCCCATATTGATAATGCGCAAACGCACGCGGCTGCCGAGCCGAGCGATCATGGGAGTGATCTCCGGCGCTGAAGCTCCATTGAACGTCAGCCAGTTAAATTCCATCGCCGCCGTATTTGGAACGCTGTTGTTCGGCAGGACAGCCCACTCCTGCAAAATCATTCCGAAATCATGATCCGCGCGAGGCTTGTAGCTCCTTTCCGGATGCGACACAAAAAATCCAATCATCCCCATCATTTCTTGCATCGCGCCATGCGAGTGATAGAAAAAGGTTCCCTCCTGGTGCACAGTGAATTCGTAAACATATTTTTCTCCCGGCGCAATCGGCTTCTGGCAGATCCACGGTACGCCATCCTGCTCGATAGGCACTTCGAGGCCATGCCAGTGAATTGAAGTGGATTCCGGCAATTTGTTTTCGAAGATCACGCGCACGCGGTCGCCCTGTTGCACTTGAATCGTCGGCCCCGGGCAACTGCCGTTGTAGCCCCAGGTGTCGATGGTCTTGAAAGGCGCGATTTTTCGCTTCACCGGCTCGGCTACCAGCCTAAAGATTTTCACGCCGCCATCCATTTCGTATGGCAAGTCCTCTAAGTCCGGCGTGACCATTGGCAAGAACGGGTCTGGCCCCGTAGGCGCCACCTCCTTCTTTTTAGGCTTGCCGTACGGGCTGTGGTGGCGTCCTTGTTCGATAGCCCGCGCCGCTTGCGGGTCGCTTACTTGTGCGTCCCCTCGCAGAGTCTCTGCCAATCCAAAAAATCCCGCCCCAAAAAACGCCGCGTCCTGAAAAAATCTTCTTCGCGTGCCGCTCATTCTTGCCTCCTGATTGCTGTTCATACCAATTACGATTTGGATTGGTGCTCACTTCCCAAGCGAATCTGCCCTTCATCGAGCATGGGCAGGACTCGCGATCTGACGCGAGCCGTTGTTCTCAACGCGCCACGATTGCGCGTAGCTCACCTTCAAGATGAATGGACTTGGTTTGCTGGATGGATATGGGGGAGAAAATCAGATACGAAGAATTGTGATTAAGAGAAGGGAATCCGCCGACTTCGATGGAACTCGATGCACATCCCAATGCTCTGGATTTATATGCAGACCACCAAGGCCCTGCTCGGACGAGCGACTCATCAACGACCGTTCGGGAGTGTTCCGCGCTCCTTGCGAGAGCAGAGTTTGCCCGTCAGCTTTAACAAGCACCGCAGAAAAGTCGGGAGAACTGCAAATCTTGCTCGGCGCAATAAGCCGTTCGCTGCCGTCGGCTCCCATATTTGCCATTTCGTGGCATTGCCCTTGAGCCGTGTTTGAAGAACAAATGTTCGCCGCACAGAGGGGTGCGCATGTAGGCGCAACAGTCAAAGCGAGCACTGTCAAGAAGGCAAGCGCGGCAGCGCTCGTGCGGCCGACTCGAACTGTGATCGCTTGGTTCATTCTCGCCCGCTCAATGAGAGGCATCCTTATGTTCTCCAAAAAGCCAGCGGCGTACGCCCTTCGGAACTTTTGAAAATCGGCCAAGCCCGGCCGCCGAAGCTACAGAGGATGCGGCCCAAAGCAACCTATAAGCTACCAAACCCAGTACGAGAAGCACCGTAAGTGACGTGGCTATCAGGGATGACTTATCCATAGCGCACCTCGTGGATAGTGTATCACTGCCAGAGTAACGCGTTAACGATACACCCCTTATTTTGCAGAACTTCGCCCGCGAATATTTTGCACTTAGCGTAGAAATCTGGTGGGGCTGGCGAGGTTCGAACTCGCGACAACCGGTTTAGGAAACCGATGCTCTATCCATCTGAGCTACAGCCCCGCTTCTGTACATTATATTACGATCTGCGCCACTCGCCTCAAAACCCTTGAGTGCGCCGTCGCTGTTAATCGTTAATCAAGTCCGCCCGGAGGCGGTGGAGGATTGGGGTCGGGCTGTAAACCGGGAACTACTTTATTGAGCCGCAGGCTCTTGAAAATGCTTGGCCAATATTCTTTAAGCAAGTTGTTTGCGGCACCGAATCCGATGCGGATGCCGTAGCGCTGAAATGTTTTCGACGCAGTTCGTTCGTTGTCCGGAAGATAAGTGTTCGCCAGACTCTCCGCCAAAAGAGGGCCCAAAATTCCAGGCAGGTTAAATTTCTCTGCGCCTGCATCCGTTCGAATCACAACGACCCGGCGCAACGCGTGCCCAACTCGCCCCTTCCACCCGCCGCTTAGTCTCACAAAAAATCGCGGATCTTCATGCAGCGCCGCGGGCAATACGAACGTGCCAAAAAATTGGCTCGAAGCTCCAGTCGCCCAGAAAGCTCCAAATCTTTTTCCAAAGCCTTCGCCACCTTGCCCGTAGCCTGAAAGAGTTCCTCGCGCTTCGCTGATTCCTGCCGCGGCCGCCGAACTCAGGATCTGGGGCGCAGCAACCGTCTTGCTCACAAAGAGTTCGAATTTCTCCATCGAGGAAAGTGGTCCTGAGGAAGTCGCTAAGTCTGGATAAACGTAGGACTTTCGTGCAATCAATCCGAGAGATGTCGATAGAGGGTTTTTCTGCTGGTTCTGATCTGTTGCGTCTGGGTTTTGTTGTGCTTTTGGAACATCCGGAAGATTGGATTTGTCCGGGTTTTCCTGCGCTTTCGCCCCGCAGCTTGCTAAGACAATGGCTGCGCCTGCCAGGAGTAGCTGGGTCCTCAGCGTCATACGCCGCATTTTACCACGCGCCGTTTCGGGCTTGTCCCTACCGTTTTTCCGGTACTTTTCCGCGCGGGCCATGGCATTACTACTTCGACGCGCGGTTGGGGGCACTCCGCTGCCGGACTCAGCGCCGTCTACGGTGTCTTATTACTGATTGGTTTTTGGCTCAGAGGCAGTTTCTTCCTGCTTTTCGTCAGCCTTCTGCCAGCTTGGATTGATCTCGTATTCCTTCATGGATTTGGCGAGTGCTTCGGTCTTCTTGCCGAGATCTTTCTGATAGACTTCCCCGGTTTCGTTCACGACAAATGTCATGACGCCAGACGAGCCGTATTCTGCCGGGTACGCTACAAAAGCGAAGCCGCTGGTCACCTTGCCATCTGTGATGTAACTTTTTGCGCCGCCTGGCGCATCTTTCCCTTGACGAGTCAGGATGTGAAAAAAGTAGCCGCGAAAGGGAGCCTGAGCGCCTTCCCTGCTTTTGCTATCGCCATCGATCACGGCCGACGCCAGCAGCGGTCCGATCGGACTCTGGGGTTCGCCTGACCCAGCTTTCCAATAGAGGCCGTTGTGCTGGCCTTCGTCGCTATATATTTTTAGTGTGTACTGGTCGTGTTGCGCGGAATAATATTCTTTCTCGGCTGCCACTAATTCCTCGCAAATACGAATGGTCGACATCTCATTCTCGCCAATGCGCCGAAAAAGGATTTCTTTCTTGCCCGCGTCGGTGTCGAAGTACCAGATACCACCTTTTCTGACGAGGGGTATAGGCGTGGGCCAATTTTCCGCGCCGATATAGAGAGTCGTCGTGGAGTTCGGTTCGTCGACAAGGCGGTGCATTTGTTCATATCGACGAACGAAATTCGCGCGAGTTTCAGCGTCTTCCTTTTCGTCTCCCGACGAGACGATTTGCTTTCCGTCGCGCCCGAAGATCTCTATCAGAGCTTTTTCGTCATTGTCTTGCAACGCCTTGACTAGGGCATGGCTCGCAGCTTCCGCCGACGGGAATGTTTTTTGCCCTTGCTGCTGCGCTGCGGCGCGCGTGCTAAAGCAGGCGGTCAAGAGAATAGCAACCGTGGTTAATTTTGCGAGGCTGGCCCAGAGAAATTTGTCAAAGTTCAGCTGCTTCCGCGACATATTATTTTTCTCCATTTATAAATTTTTTATATCAATGAGCAACTCGTCGAGAGTTCGATTACCTAGGTCTGCCCCCGCCGCCGTGAGGCGCTCCGCCGCCATGAGACCCTCCGAAGCTGGAGCTGCCGCGTGACGAATAGCTTCTTGCCTGGCCACCGCGGTCGTAACCGCTGAACGCGCCTGATTTTGTGCCGCCCTGCACGTGCGGTTGAGCGTATCCGCGAGCGGCCCGGTTGTCTCCGTTGAACGGTCTGGTCGTCGCGCCTGGGCGATTGTAGACACCGCCATGGTAGCCTCCTGCTCGGTAATAATTGTTTCGGTTGTAGAAGGTGGCGCTCCGGGAGTAGTAACGGTTGTGGTTATAGATGGCATAGTGGTTGTGCCAATTAAATCCCCAATTGTTCCAGCCCCACCCGAAACCGCCATAGAAGCCGATTCCAAAGCCGATTCCGAATGAGAGGTAAGGACCGCCATACCAGATTCCGGGATAGGGATACCAGTATGGCCACGGCCCAATGGGAGCGCCGTAGACCACCCACGGATTGTAGGCCGGGACGTAAACAATATTGGGGTCAGCGGGCTGAATGACGACTGTTGAGCCATCCGTTGAGACGGTTTGCTGAGGCGTGGTCTTAAGATTGCCCGCCTGCTGGGCTCGCTGGCGCATTACCTGTACGGCATCCATTACATCCTGTTGCTGATTGTAGTAGGCGTCGCCTAGAGAGGACGTCCAGCTGAGGTTCTTGTCCATATTTCCAAGAACCGATGGAAATGCGGCGAGGGCTTTTACACTTGGATCCCAGGGCTGCTGGTCGACAGCTTGCCCCAGCGCGTCGCCTTTTAGATCAGGATGCGCTTGCACCCATCTGTCGGCCTCGACGACCTGCTCGGGAAACGTGGACGCCGCCAAAATCTGGGCCACCAGCGAATCCGGATAAAGTGCAATGGGCGCTACCAACCTTTGTAGCTGATCGGGTGTCTGAGGCGCAGGCTGCGGCCTCTGAGCGTCTTGCTGTATTTGGTCCTGACTCTGCACCGGTGGTGGCGCGGCGTCTTGCTGGGCACTCAGGTTCTGGAGCCCGCTCGCGAACGACACACCAACCAACAAGCCCGAAGCCAAAATGCATTTAGTTAAGCGAGGGCTGAACAGCCTCGCGGCACCTCTGATAATGTTCATTTCTTGAACCTCCTCTCCGGCTTTATTGCTATAAGTCTGTTATCTAGTTAGATGAGCGAAGCGCGCCCAAGGATATCTAAAAGATTTCCTCAATCATTCCGACCGGGTATCCCAATTTGGTAATTCTGAGTGTCGGGAAAAGTGCGCGTGTGTGAGGCTAACAAGAGGCCCTGGGGCGGGCTGTACAAAAGGGAACGCAGTCGCGCGGCGCGGCCCTGAAATATGACTAAGTGCTTTGTTTCCGGCGATGTTATCCGCCGACGAGCCGTGCTAACATCTCCTACCGCTCCCTATCCGTCACCAGCCCTGCTCTACTGGAGACCATCATGAAACGCCCCCTTCGCATCGTTGCTATCGTGGTTGTCGTTTTACTCCTTCTTGTGGTTATCGTTCCATTTCTGATTCCCGTGGACAAATTCCGCCCCACCATTGAAGAGAAAGCTTCGCAAGCGCTCGGCCGAAAGGTTCAGCTCGGCGATCTAAGCTTTTCGCTACTAGGTGGATCGCTTTCCGCAGAAAACCTTTCCGTCGGCGACGATCCCAAGTTCAGCACGTCGCCGTTCCTTACCGCTAAATCACTCAAAGTCGGCGTCGAAATAATGCCGCTTATTTTTAGCAAAACCCTAAATGTCACTGGTATCAAGATCGAGAATCCCGAGGTGAATCTTCTTCGCAATCCTGCGGGCCAGTGGAACTATTCCACTCTCGGCGGAGCCGCAGCCACGTCGGCTCAGAAGCCGGCTGCGTCGTCTTCCGGCGCGCCTGCCGATTTTTCCGTACAGAAATTCGCGCTCAATGATGGCCGCATCACCGTGGGTTCCACGACCAGCCAAAAGCGCAGCACTTACGATCATGTGGACATCGTTGCATCCAACTTTTCCGTGAGTTCCAAATTTCCCGTCACAGTTACCGCCGATCTTCCTTCCGGGGGGAAATTCAAGCTTGATGGAACCGCTGGACCCATCGATCAGACGGACGCTTCGCTCACTCCCATCGAGGCCAAGCTCGAAGTGGATTCTCTGGATCTCGGTTCCACCGGTTTCGTCGATGCGAGATCTGGTCTTGGGGGCATACTCGATCTCACCGCCAATCTTTCCTCGCAAAATGGCGGAGCGGAGACCAAGGGCAACATAAAAATTTCCAAAGCACTTTTCATCGCGGGTGGATCTCCCTCAGGCGTTCCAGTCACTGTCGATTTCAATACGAAATACGATCTACAGAAAAGTGCTGGGGTGCTTAACCCCTCGACCGTCAAGATTGGCAATGCAGCTGCGCAGCTCAGCGGCACCTATAAGACGGCCGGGGACGATACTGTCGTCAACATCAAGGTAGATGCGAAAAACATGCCAGCGAAAGACCTGGAGTCATTTCTACCCGCGCTTGGCATAAATCTTCCAAAGGGAGCTTCGCTACAGTCCGGCAACCTTAACGCAAATCTGGTGCTCGCTGGCCCAGTGGGGAAATTGGTTACAACGGGCGACGTGGGCCTCTTCAACGGAGTGTTGGCGGGCTTCGATCTTGGCTCAAAGATGAGCGGTGTTGGATCTCTTGCGGGCATCAAGAGCGGAAGAGACCTGCAAATTGAAAAGATGACCAGCAATCTTCGCATGGCACCCGACGGTTTGAAGGCGGACAACTTCATTGCCGTTCTGCCTAATGTCGGAAATCTTTCCGGCGCGGGCACGATCGATTCCAAAAACAATCTCGATTTCAAAATGGCCGTTACGCTCAATGGCGCGCTCGGTGACGTTGCCAGCCCTGTATCCAACGCAGGCGGAATGCTTGGCAAAGTCACTGGGGGCGGCGGTAACAGCGGCTGCAAGGGCGGGACCACCGTGCCTTTCCAAATTCAAGGCACGACCTCTGACCCTAAGTTTCTTCCCGATGTCGGCGGACTCGCGGCAGGCATGATGAAGTCGCAGCTTGGCTGCGCTGGCGGTCTCGGCGCCAGCGGCGCAAAAGAGGCGGGCGCAGCTCCCGCTGGCGCCGCAAAAAGTCTCGGCGGCCTTTTCAAAAAGAAACCGCCGCAGTAGGTGGTCAGGCGGGCGATTCTATTCTTCTGTTACTGGTGATGACGGCCTAAACGCTATTCGTGGCGAAGCGCCACCATGGGATCGACGCGCATTGCGCGGCGCGCAGGTATGAGAGTGGCGGACATTGCCATTCCAAGCAATAGAAGCGAGACCGCAGTCAGAGTGAACAAATCTGCGGGGCCGACCCCAAACAATTGGCTTGCTATCAGAGGTCGAATCGATAAGAAGCTGAACAATCCGAGCGCCACACCCAGCAACGCCATTCGCAAGCCCTGGGTGAGCATCAGTTTCAATACATCTGTGTGCTGCGCACCAAGGGCCATGCGAAGGCCGATCTCGGGTGCGCGTTCTGTAACAAGGTAAGAGACCACTCCATACAGACCAATTAGAGCAAGAATAAAGGCAAGTAGTGCAAAGAGGGTGAGAAGCGTTGCGGCGAACTGGCGCCGCTCGAGAGACGCCGCAACCAAGTCTTTCATCGTCTCTACATCATAGATCGGCACATCCCCATTGATCGCGCGTACTTGGTCGCTTACAGTTCCAGCGAGCGGCGTGGGATCGGAGACAGTCCTAACGGCAAGAGTCGTTCCTCCGTAGCCTGGAAAGTAGATCGTTCCTTCAGGCGCGGTTGCCAGGTCTTGGTCGTGGACGCTGCCAACGACGCCAACAATCATGGCCCACTGGCCGTCATTGCCGATTTCCGCTCCAATCGGATCACCGGTGGGCCAGAAGCGTTTCGCCAGCGCTTCGTCAATGATTCTGACTGCACCCGTAGCCAGCCAATTCCCATAGCGCAAGTCCGCAGAGTTAAAGAAGCGACCTTTGACCAGCGGGATTCTCATAGTCACAAAATAACTGTTGGCCACATACGTAACATTTGCATGTGGTGCGGGCTCGTTTGATTGCGCCTGCCTGTTGCGGATTTCAAACGTTGTATTGTAACCGTCAGAAGAAAACGGAATGCCGGTCGCAATCGACGCGTTGATCACACCGGGAACTGCCGAGATACGATCAAGCAGAGCGTTCGAGAACGCAGGGAACTGCTTCGGATTACTTTGAATAGCGCTTGGCAGGGAGACCCTCATTGTCAGCAAATTGGCTGGATCGAAGCCTGGCTGGACGTCGAGAATCTTTGCGAAACTCCGCAGCAACAGGCCGGATCCCGCCAGGAGTACGAGCGCGAGTGCAATTTCTGATGTCACGAGGACGGCGCGTAATCTTCGTCCGCCTCGACTGCGACCGGCGCCACGCCCACCTTCTTTGAGCGTCCTCGCAAGATCCGTGCGCGCCAACAGAGCTGAAGGGACAAGGCCAAATAGCAATGCTGCAATGAAGGACATGGCGATCGTGAAAAAGAGAACGATTGAATCGAGGCGAATCGCGTCGAGGTGCGGCAGGTCGGTAGGAGCTATGTGTGTCAGTCCGGCGAGAAACGCGTACGCCAGTAAAAGACCGGAAGCCCCTCCGGCGAAGGATAGCAACAGACTCTCGGTTAAGAGTTGAGTCACGAGGCGCCCGCGGCCTGCTCCAAGTGCAGCACGAACAGCGATCTCTCGGGATCGACCGACGTTTCTTGCCAAAAGAAGATTAGCGATGTTGGAGCACGCAACTAACAGCACCAAGCCTACTGCTCCCCAGAGAATGTAGAGAGCCCCGCGGACATCGCCGACCTGTTCGTCCACGATGGAGCGGACCTCAACGCCGAATGTGAAGTCTTCTCCGTCAAAGCGATTGGTAACGGTCTTCATAGCCGCTTGTGCCTGAGGGAGGCTCACTCCTTTGCGTAAACGAGCGACCATCGTATAGTCCACATACCATCGATGTTCCTCGGTCAGCGATTCAGGGGAAAATGCAGCAGGAATCCAGGCCTCTGTGTGCGGATATAGGGTTTCAAGGTTTTCAGACAGAACCCCAACGATTTCGTAGTTATCGCCATCCAGTTTGAGAGTTTCACCGACGACGCTGCGATTGCCGCTGAACAGCCGACGCCACAATCCTTGACTCAAGAGCACAACGTGCGTGCTCCCACGAGCTTCGTCACTCGTTGTGAAGCTGCGACCAAGAATTGGCTCAATGCCTAGCGTAGAGAACAACCCCGAAGTAGCCTCCATCACCTGGAGTCTGACTGCCTGCTCCCGCCCAGTCAGATTGAGATTCACAGGTTTCAACGCGCCTGACGATTCGAACAGATCTGTCCTCCGGCTGAATTCAAGAAACTGCAGCGGAGATACTTTCGTGCGCGGCATATTCCAGCTAGGAAACTGATCGTGCAATACGACAACCCGGTTAGGCTCTCGGATCGGTAGAGGATGGAACAGCACTGCATTCACAACGCTATAGATGGCGGTATTCGCGCCGATGCCGAGGGCGAGAGTTATGATGGCGACAAAGGCAAAGCCGGGATTCTTGCGGAGCGCGCGGAGGGCAAGGCGAACGTCGGCGAAAAAATCTTCGAGGGAGGGCCAGCGCCAGGCCGTTCGGCTATCCAATTCAACCAGAGCTACATTTCCAAATTCGCGGCGAGCGGCGGCCGTGGCTTCTTTTCTGGACAAACCAGCGGCGACATGCTCTTCGATTTTTTCTTCGAGGTGTTCCCGAATTTCGTCGGAGAGATCATCGTAGATACGGCGGCGGAAAAAGAGTTGTTTTAGCCAGTTCATGACTCACTCCGCGCTAAGAAGGGTTGAACAGTTTCGAGCTTTCGCAAATGCGGTCGCGGTCACTCATACCTCAGTGCGACCATGGGATCGACGCGAGAAGCTCGACGGGCCGGCAAGAAGCTGGCAATCAGCGCGATGATTAGTAGCAGGCCGGATGCGCTGGCGAAAGTGAGCGGATCGTTTGGTTGGAGGCCAAAGAGAAGCGAACCTGCGCTCCGCGCGGCGGCGAGAGCAAGCACGATGCCAACGACGACGCCCAGCACGAGGAGCCCAAGAGTTTGCTGAACGATGATGCCCACAACATCGCCTCGGCTTGCACCGAGCGCCATGCGAATGCCGATTTCATTTCGGCGCATGGCCACGATGTAGGAAATGACGCCATAGAGTCCGACCACTGCGAGGAGCACCGCAAGCAGGCCGAAGAATCCTGATAATGTGGCCATCAATCGCTCCTCGACCAGACCGCCGCGAATTTCTTTTTGAAAATCGGCAAAGCTGGTGACGACGTCGGGGTGTTTTTCGGCAATGACGCGTTTCGCAGCTGCGGCGATGACCGAGGAAGGAAGATTTGAGTGGATCATCACGCTAGTCCAAGGGCCCTGGCCGGGGAATTGAGAAGCGGGCGCGAAGGTCATGGGCGGGGTCTGGCCGCGTAGATCGTTGTATTTTGTGTCGGGAATGACGCCAACAATTTCGTAAACAGTGGCGGGGTAGTCCGGCTCCGGGGTGGTGCGCAGAGTCCGCCCGATGGGATTGACGCCGTTCAAATAGCGGCGAACGAACGTCTCATTCACCAATGCCACGCGCGGCGATGACGCGGTATCTGCCGGCGTGAGGCTGCGGCCCTGAATGACCGGAACGCCCATTGTTTCGAAGTACTCTGGACTCACCCAAGTGAATTTGGAATTTCCTTCTTGCGCTCCGACGTGAATACCATGCTCCCAACTGGCTCCGAGCAGTGGTGTATTCGTGGTTGTCGCGGCGTTCAAAACTCCGGGTACGGAGCGCACCTCGTCCAGCAATTCTTTTTCGAAGTCTGCCCAACGTTCTTTCGGCAAATTCGATTGCCAGAACCCCAGAAATACGTCAGTGATACCGCTCTCGCGCATTCCCGGATCAAAGGTCATCAGATTGCGAAAGCTGCGGACAAAGAGGAGAGCGCCCACCAGGAGTACGAGAGAAACGGAGACTTGCGTTACAACCAGAAGCCGCTGCATCGAAAAATGCTCGCGGCTTCCCGTTGTTCCACGGCCGCCAGCTTTCATCGCAGAAATGGGCTCCGTGCGAGTGGCGCGCAGCGCGGGAGCAATTCCGAAAACGACGCACGTAAAGGCCGCCACGCCAGCCGCGAAGAGAAGTACACGCCAATCCGTGACCATCTGCAGATTTGCTTCGGCTCCCTCTGTCGAAAATGACCACACCAGCAGCCGGCTCAAAGACTGGGCGAGAGCGATACCCAGTGCGGCACCTGTTACTGCGAGCAGCAGGCTTTCCGTGAGCAATTGCCGAATCAGACGCGCACGCGAAGCTCCCAGAGCGAGTCGAACGGCCATCTCACGCTGGCGTACGCTTGCGCGAGCCAGCATCAAGTTAGCGAGGTTTGTGCAGGCGATCAGCAGCACGAGCCCTGCGATGCCCAGAAGCAGGAAAAGCGAACGGTCATAATCGCGCAACGCGCTGACGCCTGTTGACGCAGGGTAAGCGGCGAGCCGAAAGTGTTTATAGATTTCTGTCCAACGCGTGTCGCGCCCAGGCGGAATCGTCGCTTCGAAAACGCCGGGGCTCAGCGCATCCATCTCCGCCGAGGCGCGTTGTATTGTCACGCCTGGTTTCAAGCGGCCCATCACGGAAACCTCGAATATGTCCCGCCTTAACTCATCCTTCCCCTGGCAATACGGAATCGCGATATCAAAGCCTTCGCCCACCACCATCCCAAAGAAGTCCGGCGGCGTCACGCCGACGATCTCCACGAGTTCGTTGTCCACGACGAGCTTGATAGGAGGAGAGAGTTCACGCCCGCCCAGTTCGCTCTGCCAATAGGGGTAACTCACCACTGCGCGCGTCATGGGACACGCGCCCTCATCTTCGGGCATCAACAATCGTCCACGGAAGGGACCGACTCCAAGCACGCGAAAAAAATCGCTGCTCACGCGAAGCTCGTGGAAGTGGCGCATCTCGCTTCCGCGGCCCATGTATCGCAGATTTACACTCCAAGCGAATACTCCGGAAAAGGATTGCTGATGATCCCGGATTTCTTGCCAGAGCGGGCGCGTCAATTCTCCATACTGTTGATTGTTACCCAGGCCCTGATGCCCGGAGTCTGTGATTCGCACTTCGGCAAGTTCTTGGGGCTCTTGCACTGGCAGGCTGCGCAAGCGGATGGCGTCGAGCAACATAAAGATGGCGGTGTTTGCGCCGATGCCCAGTGCGAGTGTAAGGATCGCGGTGGCGGCGAAGGCGGGACTCTTGCGCAGCATGCGCAAAGCGTAGCGAAGGTCCATGAGTAGGTTCTCGACGGACGGCCAGCGCCAGACGGAACGGCTGTCGCCTTCGATCAGAGTGACGTTGCCAAACGCGCGGCGAGCCGCGGCGGTGGCTTCTTTTCTTGGCAAACCGGCAGCGATGAGTTCTTCGATCTTTTCTTCGAGGTGTTGCTGCATCTCGGCGGAGAGATCGTTGTAGAGGCGGCGGCGCGAGAAGAGTTGTTTTAGCCAGTTCATGATTTACTCCGCGCTAAGACTCTTTCAACAGCTTCGAGCTATCGCGAATAGCGGTCACTCGTAGCGCAAGGCAACCATTGGATCGACCTTCATCGCGCGGCGCGCCGGGATGTAACAGGCCAAGAGCGCGATTAATATCAGCAGCGTCGCGACGGCGGCGAACGTCAGCGGATCGTGCGCCGTAACCCCAAACAGCAGGCTCGTCATCAGGCGCGCCAATCCCAACGCGGCCACGACTCCGATACACACGCCGACCAGCGCCAGCTTCGCGCCCTGCCTGAGAACCATGCTCACCACGTCTCCGCTTTGCGCGCCAAGCGCCAGACGAATGCCAATTTCGCGCTTGCGTTGCGAGACGGTGTAGGAAATCACGCCGTAGATGCCGATGATGCCCAGCGCAAGTGCCATCGCCCCCGCGATTCCCAACATTACGAGTGTGAAAGATGTCCGCGCCACGGACTTCTCATAAACATCCTCCATCGTCCGTACCGAAGCTACCGGCAGATTTGAATTTACTGACCACACCGCCTGCCGAACTTCATTCAAAAAACTCTGTGTGCCGGCACGATCGCTTCGAATCACGAACGTTACATCTCGAATCGGCTGCGCCTGCCCGCGCCCAAAAAGATTCTCGACCATGGGCGGCCAGTACACGATTTCCGTGGCCTTCTCTTGCACGCCCTTTTCATGCACATCCTGGATCACGCCGATCACCTCGCGCCACGGCAGGCCCGGGTCCTCCGTCAATCGTTTGCCGATTGCATTTGCCGGCGAACCCCACTCTTCTCGCGCCAAATTCTCGGAGACCATCACTACCGGTCTAAGTCCGTACACGTCATCCCAAGTCAGTTCGCGCCCGGCGATGAGCCGCGTGCCGGCTGCGGCAAAAAAACCAGGAGAAACGTGCTTGTAAAAATGCAACGGCGGGATAATGCCTTCGGGATAGGTTTTAGCTTCAACAAAAATGGTGTCCCAATCGGAGTCGAAACCTTCCATCGGCATCTCGCTTGCGAACCCCGCTGACTTCACCCCTGGAATCGCGGATAGCTTGTCCAGAATTTGGCTCTCCGCCCTCGTAACGCCCTCCGCCCCAGGGACCAACAAGTCCGGAATGGAAATTCTCATCACCTGCAGATGCCGCGCATCCGTAAAACCCGGATCAACCGCTCGCAGCGCCTGGAACGTGCGAATCATTAGTCCCGCGCTCACCAGCAAAACGAGCGCCATGGCCACTTGTCCTACTACCAGCAAATTCCGCGCTCGGTGCCGCTCGCGGCTTATGCTGATCGTCCGTCCCGCGCTTCGCAGTTCCAACGAAGCTCGCGGCCCCGCGTATTTAAGCGCCGGAACCAATCCAAATAGCAGTCCCGACAAGACCGAGATCAAAAATGAAAATCCCAGCGTCCTGCCATCAATAAAAATCTCGCTCAAGCGCGGCAAGTTCGCCGGCCCAATTGCTGCAAGGAAACGCACACCCGCGTAAGCCAGTCCCATGCCAACGATTCCGCCGAGCAGTCCCAGCATCACGCTTTCCACCAGCAATCCACTGATGATGCGCTGACGGCCGGCGCCAAGCGCCGCGCGCACCGCCAGTTCCTGTTGTCGCGACTCGACCCTTACGAGCAGGAGATTTGTCACGTTGGCGCAGGCGATCAGCATCACCAGGCCGATCGTTCCCATCACTACCCAAAGCCCTTCGCTCACATTTCCCACGACTTCCTGTTTCAACGGCCGGAGCATGGGCGTAATTTTCCACGTCTCGTAAATGTGCGGATTCGATTTGGGACCGTTCGAAAACGAATCCATCCAGATTGGCAGCGTCCGCGTCAAGTCCGCGTTCGCTTGAGCAATCGTTACTCCGGGCTTTAGCCGCCCGATGCCATGAAACCCGAATCCCGCCAAAATCAATTTCGCGCGATCGAATTGAAACGGCCTGATTAAATCGAAGTCCGCATCGACAAAGCGAAACCCTTGCGGCATCACGCCAATAATTTCCAGCGGTCGCGAATCTACCTGAATATTTCGCCCAATCGCTGTGCGGTCCCCGCCGAACGTACGCTGCCAATACCCGTAGCTCAGTATCACCCGTGCCGGCCCGTTGGGCACCTGATCCGCTGCGGAGAACCATCTACCAACTTCCGGCGCGACATCCAGCGCTTGCAATACTCCGTCGCTCACGTCCACCATGCGCACTTGTTCCGGTTCGGCCACTCCCGTGACACTCGCAGTTCCGGTGTCCCACACTCCTAATGATTGAAACGTCCGGTTGTTCTCCGCATAGGTGAAATACATCGAAGGCGAAAGCAGCAACCCGTTCTCGAAATCCGCGAGACCTGCCGCGCCGGGGGCGATTTGATGCAACGAGACAAGTTCTTCCGACTTCGGATAGTGGAGCGGCTTGAGTAGAACGCTGTTCACAACACTGAAGACCGCGGCGTTGGCCCCAATTCCAATTGCGATCGTCAATAGACCAACAACAGTGAACACTGGGTTGCGGCCCAGCATGCGCAATCCGTAGCGCACGTCAGCGAAAAAGTTCTCGATAGACAACCACCGCCAAACATCGCGGCTATCCTCTTCGACTAAACCCAGGTTCCCGAATTCGCGACGGGCGGTTGCCGCAGCTTCTTTTCTGGTTAGACCGGTGGCGACGAGTTCTTCAATCTTTTCTTCGAGGTGCTGCTGCATCTCGTCGGAGAGATCCTTATAGTTGCGGCGACGAGTGAAGAGTTGCTTCAGCCAGTTCATAATTCACCTGGTGCTAGAACGCGTGTAATTCCTTCGAGCATTTTTTCGAAACGCGACACCTCGCGCTGCAAATGCTTTGAGCCGGCCGCCGTCAATTTGTAAATGCGAACGCGGCGGTTTGTCGCGGAGATGCCCCATTCGGCTTTGACCAACTCTTCTTTCAGCAGACGCTGAAGAGCTGGGTAGAGCGAACCCTCTTCGATTTGAAGGAGATCGTCTGAGGTCCTCTTGATGTGCTGGACGAGCGCATAGCCGTGCAGCGGCTGGCGCTTGAGAGTTCGGAGAATCATCATCTCCAGCGCGCCGGGAAAGAGGTCGCGCTGTTCCTGTTTTTTCACGGTCACTCCAGACGAACTGCGGAGGCTATTCGCTACAAGGCCTAGAGTAAAATAGTGTAGCCATGACTAGCAGTCAAGCGTTATTTTTCGGGGAGAAATAGTTGGGGGAACGAAATCTAGGCAGCCTTTGACGAGCTACTCGTAGCGCAGCGCAACCATGGGATCCACGCGCATCGCGCGGCGGGCGGGAAGAAGTGCGGCGATTCCGGCGATGAGAATCATCAAGCAAATCGCAAAACCAATGCTGAGGGGATCCGTCGGCTTTACTCCCCAGATTGTTGAGCGAATGAGCTGCGCTGCCGGAACAACAGCGGCCAAGCCAAACGCCAGGCCTGCGCACACAACTCTCATCATTTCGCCAAGCAGCATTCGGAACACGTCGCCTCGATCCGCGCCCAAGGCCATCCGAATACCGATTTCCCGCGTCCTTTCCGCCGCAGCATGTGATGTCACACCATAAACACCAATCATCGCCAGCAGTCCCACGAACAGACCGAACGCCGTCGCAATCAGGGCCATGGCGCGATTTCGGTGGACGGAGGCGCTGAGCATGTTACTCAGGGGCTCGCATTTCAAAACGATACGGGGATCAACCGTTCCCGCCGCCTCCTCGAGACGTTTCGCCGTTTCGGCCAACGCGCCGGCAGTGCGAATCTGGTAGTTGCCTATCCCCAAGCATGAACTCCCGCACTGGGAAACCGGCCGGGTCAAGATGGGAAGGGGAGGATCACTCGGGCGACGAACTTGTATGTCTCCAGCGACGCCGACGACCTGTACCACATAATCGTGCCCATCACCCTCGCCATCATTCTCGCGAAATGTGAGCCCGACAGGATTGACTTTGCCAAACAACACTCTGGCGAGGTCTGCGCTGAGGATTGCCACCGGAACCGACGTGGCGGTATCCGCGTCATTAAAGTCCCGGCCGGCGAGTATCGGAGTCCGCCAGGTTCGGAAAGAATCCGGCGAGTTAAAACCGAGATAAGCGCCAGATCTTCGCTCGGACCCTCCTGGCCCCGGAACCACCAACTGAGCAAGCGTCGTTTTCGAAAATGTGCGCCCCACGACGCGGAAGAGACGCCAGGCAGAGACCGAAAGGCCGTCAGTAATTCTTCTCCCACGATTGCATCGCGCTGCGGGCTCTGGCCGGCGCCCGGAAGGGTCGCCTGAGCCGTGAGGACTCCTCTGGGGTCATAGCCTGGATCCTGTGCCAAGAGGGCCTGCAGTGTACGGACCAGCAAGCCCGCGCTGACAAGCAATGCGACGGACAAAGCAACCTGCACCACAACAAGCCCAGAATTCATGAACCGGTTTCTGCGCGCTCCAGTGGTCACGCCGTTGTTCATCGCCGAAGAAAGCGAAATTTGAGTTGCCCCGAACGCCGGTGCCAGCCCAAAGAGCAGAGCGCACCCCAAAGTGATACTCACAGCAACGGAGGCAAGCTTCGCGTCCCATGACAAATCAAGCAGGATCGGGTCGCTCGGGTACGAAAGTGCCCACAGCAACGCTTGAATCGCCCAACGTGCGATGATAAGACCCAACGCAGCGCCGGCCAGCGATAGGACAGCACTCTCCGTCAGTAGTTGCCGCACCAAGCGCCATCGCGTCGCGCCCAAGGCAAGCCGAGTCGCGATCTCGCTCCGCCGTTTTGCAGTCCGCGCGAGTAGCAGATTGCCTAGGTTCGCGCAGGCGATGATCAAGGCCACCGCGGCCATCGCCATCAAGAGCAGCATCATGTCCATCGATAGCAGCCAGGTATTGGACATACCGTTCGCCATGGAATATGCGTCGAGAGATCCGTGTCCAACGGATTGTCCTCTTCTTCCGTTAGGGTTGGCCGGTAGGGCTTTGAATATCTCGGGAACCAGCACTTGCAATCCGGCATTGGCTTGGCTCACGCTCACTCCCGGCCTTAGTCGAGCCACGAAGCTGAGCTTCCAAGCAAGCGGATTGTCCAGCGAGGGCGTCTGATGTCCGTAGAGTATCGGATAGTCTCTATACGACCTTTGCGCCTCGAGCGGCATGAAAATTTCGAGTTTGCCGTCGGTTTCGACGCCGAAGAAAGACTTCGGTGCCACCCCAACGATCACGAATTCGTTTCCATTTACACGGATCGCCCGGCCGAGAATGCTTGTCGATTGGTCATACCGCTGCCGCCACAATCTGTGACTAATCACGCATACGGGCGGCGCGCCAGGCTGGTCATCCGAAGATTGCAGAACCCTACCTAAAACGGCTGAGACGCCAAGCGTTGAGAAGTAATCGCCAGAAACATAACCCCCATATACCTCCTCCTGTCCGTTGGGGTCAGCGATTACGAAACGGGCGTCGAAGTAGTTGTAAGCGAGAACGCTCGAAAAGAGATTTTGCCGATCCCGAAAGACTTTCCACTCCGCGTAGGAGTGCCCGTTGCTGCCTAAGCTGGCACCACGATCCAACTCGACCAACTCCTCCGGCCGCTCGACAGGCAACTTCCTGAGCGCCAGCGCATAAATCACGGAAAAAAACGCAACCGTCGCACCAATTCCCAACGCGAGGGACAAAATGGACACCGTAGTGAAGCCCGGAGACTTACGCAGCATGCGCGCGGCATAGCGCAGATCCTGAAAAAACGTTTCGAGCATGGGCAATCCTCTTCGATCTCGATAAGCTTCCTTGGTTTGTTCCACGCCACCGAGTTTAATCAACGCTTGCCGGCGCGCTTCTTCTGCACTCATGCCAGCGTGCAAATTATCTTCGATGTGCAACTGAAGATGGCTTTCCATCTCCGCGCTGAGTTCGTGTTCGTCTGTCTTCTTGCGAAAAAACCCGGCGATACGGAAGAACCATGCGCGCAGCCTTCTCATCGCTGCACCTTCTTTCAGAATCTGAAACAACTGCACAAGAGTTCTAACTTCCGAAAAAACCTGCGCCGTTCCTACTCGTACCGCAGAGCCACCATCGGATCGACGCGAGCGGCGCGGCGGGCCGGAATATAACAAGCCAGCAGCGCTACCGCGCCTATCAGGCCCGGCACAATGAGGAAGAGCCAGCCTCCCAAAACATGAAAATCGTAAAACGCGGCCTCGAACAGGCGCGGAAGGAAGAATGCGACGAGCATGCCGATCGCGCCGCCTAACGCAGCGAGCTTCAATCCATCGAGGAGAACCATGCGCAGAATGTTTTTCTTTTCGGCTCCCAGAGCCACGCGAATGCCAATTTCCTGGCTGCGTTGTCCAACGGTGAATGCGACGAGGCCGTAGATTCCGATTCCCGCCAGCATCAGCGCGAGCGCGGCGAAGATCGTCATCAGCTTGCTGAAGATGAAATCGGGCGCGACCTCGTTAGCTAAAAGGTCCGGCATGCTGATGACGCTGCCGATGGGCTGATCTCGGTCGAGGGACCAAACCGCTTCGCGCAAACCTGGCGCAAGCGAATTTGCCGCGCTTGCGGCGCGCACTACGACAGACATTTCCGCCGCCGGGTGCTGCTGCAATGGTTCATAGATTTCCGGATCGTCTGTGAGATTGAGCGGCCAGCTCTTGACATCATGAACAATTCCGACGATCTGCCGCCATTGTTTTGCGGAGCCGTCGCTGGTATCGACGCGAATCTGTTTTCCAAGAGCGTCGCCCTTTGGGAAGAATCGCTGGATGAATTTTTCGGTCACAACCGCGACGGGTTGCGAGGTTGCGGTGTCAGTTTCTGTAAAAACGCGTCCGGCGATCACGGAGGCCTGAATGGTGTCGAAGTAACGGGGGCTCACGACGTAGTAGCGAGCGCGAGAACGATCGGAAGAAGATAAATCTTCCTGTCCTTTCAGCGCAAAAGTCATGAAACTAGCACCGGCGGCAGGCAAACTGGAAGTGATTGCAGCGGAAGCCACTCCGGGTGTTGCCTCGAGACGCGCAGTAAGTTCACGATAAAACTCAATTTGTTTCGCCGGTTCTTTATAGCGCGATTCAGGCAGAGTAATCTGCGCGGTGAGCAGGTGCTGAGGCTGGAAGCCGAGACTTCGATGAAGCCCTTCGAGAAATCCCTTGATGAGAATGCCCGCCCCCGTCAACAAAATAACGGCCATTGCAACTTCAGCGGCTACCAAGACGCCACGGCCGCGGCTCTTCTTTTTTCCGGAGGAAACGGTAGTGCTGTCGTTTTTCAGAGTGGGGAACACTTCCACTGCCCAAGCTCGTAAGGCAGGCGCAAGTCCAAAGAGAAGAGCTGAGAACATGGCGATAGCTGAAGTGAAAGAAAGAACGCGCCAGTCGATCTGCATGTCGAGCATTTTGATGGCTTCGTTGAACGAAAAAGCTTGATGAAGAAGCCGCGTACCGCCCAGCGCAAGCCCCAGTCCCGCGATGGTTCCGAGTGCAGCGATGAGCAACGCCTCGGTCATCAACTGGCGCACGATGCGTATTCTTCCCGCGCCGATGGCAATGCGCACGGCCATTTCCTTGCCGCGGCTTGTGGCGCGAGCGAGCAGAAGGCCGGCGATGTTGGCGCACGCAATCAAAAGAACGAATCCGACCGCCGCGAGAAGGATGACAAAGGCGGCGTTGGCATTGAAGTCGTGAATTATGTACTGCTGGAGTGTCAGGCAGTGAGTGTCCCAACCAATTTCCGTATCCGGAAATAGTTGAGCGGCCAGAGAACCAAGAGTTTTCATATTGGCTTGCGCCTGCTCGATGGTTACGCCTGGCTTGCTGCGTGCGAAAAGATATAGCGTTCGAGTCTGCCTGGCTGCCGCGCCCTGTTTAGACTCGTCGAGGACCAGTGGGAGCCAAACCTGCGATCGGAAGGACAAGAGTTGAAATCGCTGCGGGAGCACTCCGATGACCGTGTGTTCTTGTCCGTTAACGCGAATAGTCTTGCCGACGACATCGGGATCGGAGCCAAACTTTTGTATCCAAAAACCGTAGTCCAGCAGAACGACTCGATCGTGACCCGGTTGATCTTCGCCAGCTGCGAAGGAGCGGCCAAGTTCAGGAGCGACACCGATCACCGAAAAATAGTTCGCAGTCACGCGATTCGCGGTTATACGCTCCGGCTCGTCTCTTCCCGTAAGGTTGACGCTGGTGTAAGGCTCCAGTGCTGCCAAATCAGAGAAAACTCGGTTCTCGCGTTTCCATGTGAAGTAGTTCGGCGCAGAGATCGGACTGAGGCTTGTGCCCCAGCCGCGAGCCGCAGAGGTTCCGTAAACGACCATCACTCGGTCGGGATCGTAAACAGGCGGCCGCTTGTAAAGCACCGCGCTGACAAAACTGAAGATCGTGGCATTCGCCGCGATGCCGAGAGCTAGGGTGAGCGCAGCCACGAGAGTAAATCCCGGGTTCTTGCGAAGCATTCGCGCGCCGAAGCGTAAATCCTGTAAGAAGACTTCAAGCAGCGGCAGCCCGCGCCGCTCGCGGTACTGCTCTTTGGTTTGTTCGAGGCCGCCGAGTTTCATTATGGCCTCCCGCCGAGCTTCCGCTGGCGACATCCCCGCTCGCAGGTTATCGTCGATGTGCAGTTGTACGTGGCTGTCCAGCTCGGCAGATAACTCCTGCTCACAGCGCCGTTTGCTGAATAGCTCACCCAATTTAGAGAACCACGCCCGCAACCGCCTCATGAAGCTCCTCCGCAGTACCAAAACCGCCTACGACCGCTCTTCGCCCGGTGCCAGGAATCGCGCAAGAATCGCTGTCGTCTGTTCCCACTCGCGTTCTTCCTTATTCAGTTGCTTCCGGCCCGCGCGGGTGAGCTTGTAATACTTAGCTTTGCGATTGTTGTCCGAGATGCCCCATTCGGAGCTGATGTAGCCTTCCTGCTCGAGCTTCAACAACGCGGGGTACAGAGTCCCGTAATTCACGGCCAGCAGATCGCCGCTGGTCTGTTCAATACGCCGCGCAATGCCGTACCCGTGCAGCGGCCCCAATACTTGCAACGTCTTCAGTACCATCAGCGCCAGCGTGCCTTGCCACACGTCCTTTTTGTCCGCCGCCTTATCGCCCATCGTTCTCCTTGTCCTCCTCGGGCTCCTCAGGCTTCTTTCAGTTCCTATGGGATACCCATACCGAAGATGCCATAGGCCCTATGGGAAGGCAATACAAGAAACGAACCTCGCCTGACATTTGTTTCCTGCTTTTTTCAGATTTCTTCGAGTCTCTTTGGAGCATCCACGCCGTCCTTCTCGACACCCGTAAATCCCCGCTCTCCTTGACTCTCCCGTAACTTCTGGCTAGCCTCTTGCGTCTACTGAACATACTGTCGGGGGATCGTGCTCTAAGCGTGTCCCAAAAAGGAGCTTGCATGCGTTCCGTTCTCGCGCGCCGGTGCGTGTTTGCACTCGCGTTTGCTGTCCTTCTCCTTGCGCTTCTCGCTGCTGCGCCTCAAATGCGCGCGCAAGGTGGCGAGCCGCAATACTTCGCCATTCGCGGCGCCAAAGTCGTTCCGGTTTCCGGGCCGCCTGTGGAAAACACCACTATCGTAATGGCCCGTGGCGTCATCACTGCGATCGGCAAGGACGTCGCCATTCCTCCGGACGCATGGATCATCGAGGGCAAGGGCCTCATTGTTTACCCTGGACTGTTTGATTCATTTACGGATGTGGGCTTGCCTGCCGTTGCTCCTGCTCCGGGGGCCGCTTCAGAAGGTGGCGGAGGCCGACGGGCTGCTCCGACAGGCGAAATCTCTCGTGGACCAGAAGACCGTCCTTCGACCACTCCATGGCGCAGCGCCGCCGATGAAGTCAGCCTGAGCGACAAGCGCATCGAAACCTGGCGCAATGGAGGTTTCACGACCGTAGTCTCAGCCCCCAAGGGTGGAATGTTTCCCGGGCAGGCCGCGGTTCTCGATCTCGCAGGTGACCGCGCCAGTGAAATGGTCGTAAAGACGCCTGTGGCGTTTCCAGTTTCCTTGCAACCCGGCGGCAGTTTCGGAAATTTTCCCGGCTCGCTGATGGGTGCTCTCGCGTATGTCCACCAGGTGTGGATTGACACGGACTGGAGCACTGCAGCTCTGGCTATCTACGAAAAGAATCCCCGAGGCGTTGCGCGGCCACGCTACGACCGTACGGAAGCTGTACTTGGCGAGGCAATGGAGGACCACACGCTGGTGCTGATTCCCGCAAACAATTCGATTCAGCTCCGGCGCGCCCTGGAACTGGCTGATCGTTGGAATGTCGCCGGCGTTATCTACGGCGGACAAATGGCCTATGAAGTTGCTGGAGAAATCGCCGCAAATAAGAGAAAACTCCCGGTCCTCGTCAATCTGAAGTGGCCGGAAGCCGAAAAAGACACGGACCCCGACGACAAGCCTTCGCTCCGCACGTTGCGTTTCCGCGATAAGGCGCCTTCTTCTCCTGCGGCGCTCGCCAAAGCCGGAGTCCCGTTTGCGTTTTACTCCGGCGGAATCACGGCCCCCAAAGACATCATCAAAGCGGCGAAGAAATCCATCGATGCAGGGTTGGCCCCCGATGCCGCGTTGCGCGCGCTGACGCTCACCCCCGCGGAGATTTTCGGAGTCGCGGATAGAACGGGTTCGATCGAGACCGGCAAGATTGCAAATCTCGTTGTGACCGATGGCAATCTTTTTGACGAGAAGACAAAGATCAAAATGGTTTTCGTGGATGGGAAGAGGTTCGAGACGCACGAACCGGAAAAGCCTAAAGATCCACCCAAAGGAACCATGGCCGGGAAGTGGAAGCTAGCCTACACCACGCCAGAAGGACCAGAGGAATCGACTCTGGATCTTGATATGGCCAGCGATGGCACTCTTTCAGGAACGACTACGGGCAAGCGTGGCACGACAAGCATCATCAGCGGCTACCTCAGCGCCGACAAATTCACCTTCACCATCAACATCCCTATCGAAGGAAATCCCGCAGACGTCGTCTTCTCAGGCACCTTGGACGGCAACACAGTGAAAGGCACCATAGACGTTATGGGTTACTCGATCGAGTTCACCGGCACCAAGCCCACAGCGCAAGCTGCGGCAACTCAAGAATCTGGCGTCCAGAGTCCAACAAGCAATGATTCTTCAGTCGCCGGAGGTGCACTGTGAGGATTCCATTGATGCTGGTTACTAATCGTTTGAGAATCGCAATGGGTTGCGCGCTCTTTTTTCTTGCGCTTCCTCTCCTCACACGAGCGGCTACTGCGCCCGACCCGCCGCCAGTGATCCTGATTCAGAACGCCACCATCCTCACGGTTTCCCACGGAATCATCGAACACGGCTCCATCCTTATTAAGGACGGCAAAATCGCGGAAGTAGGCACCTCCGTCAAAGCGCCGAAAGATGCACAGGTTATCGATGCGGCAGGCCAGTACGTTATGCCCGGCATCATTGATTGCCACTCGCACATTGCCGTCGATGGCAGCGTGAATGAAGGCAGCGTCTCCGTTTCTTCCATGGTGAATATAGCGGACGTCCTCAATCCAGATGACGTCGACATCTATCGCGACCTCGCTGGAGGCGTTACCGTTGCCAATGTTCTTCACGGCTCCGCAAACTCTATCGGCGGCCAGACCGTAGTCATTAAGCTCCGCTGGGGACTCCCGGCTTCGAAGCTTCCGTTCGAAGGTGCGGTTCCCGGCATCAAGTTCGCGCTCGGCGAAAATCCCAAACGCTCCAATTTCAGCATCCCTGGCGCGACGCCGCGCTATCCCACTACACGCATGGGAGTCGAAGAGACCATCCGAACCGCATTTGTTGAAGCGCGTGATTACAAAAAGACTTGGGAGGACTACGACAAGCGCGTCGCCGCCGGCGATAAAAGCGCGATTCCGCCGCGCCGTGATCTTCGCCTCGATCCGCTCGTCGAAGTTCTTGAAGGCAAGCGTTATGTCCATGCCCATTGCTACCGCGAAGACGAAATTCTGATGTTACTTCGCGTGGCCAAGGAATTTGGCTTCAAGATTCGCACGCTCCAACACGTGCTCGAAGGCTACAAGGTAGCAGACGAAATTGCAGCGGCAGGAACAGGCGCTTCCACATTCAGCGATTGGTGGGCCTATAAAGTCGAAGCTTACGATGCGATTCCTTACAACGCGGCGATCATGACCCGCCGCGGCGTAGTCGTTTCTATCAATTCCGATGACGCGGAAGAAGCCACGCACCTCAACCAGGAAGCCGCGAAAACCATAAAGTATGGCGGGCTCTCGCATGACGAAGCGCTCAAGCTCGTCACGCTGAATCCCGCGATGCAGCTCGGTATCGACAAACGTGTCGGCTCGATCGACGTTGGCAAGGATGCTGACCTGGTCATCTACAATCATGATCCGCTCAGTGCTTACGCCGTCGTTCAACAAACGCTGATCGATGGCCGCGTGTACTTCGATCGCAAACGCGATATCGCCGATCGCCCGGCCCTCGAAAAAGAAAAGAAAGCGCTGATGGAAAAAGAAAAGAAGGCCGGAGAGAAAAAGCCAGACGCCACCATTGAAATTGGCAAAAAGCCCAGCGCCAAACCAGACGAAAAAAAGACCGAAGACAAGCCGAAGCCGCCACAAGCCGGCGCCGTTTCCGGAGGTGCTCTGTGAAGAGCCTTAAAATGATTCTGCGCTTCGTGACAGTAGCTGCGGCGGTTTGCGTTGTTTCTCTGGGTTCTTCCGCGCAATCCCAACCGCCGTCTGTTGTCGCTCTCACCCACGCAAAAATTTTCACGCTGGCCGGCGCGCCCATTGAGAATGGCACGCTGGTCATTCGTGATGGCAAAATCGCCTCCGTCGGCGCAAACGTGGAAGTTCCCGCCGGCGCGCAAGTCATCGACGCCAAAGGCTTGCGGATTTATCCCGGCCTCTTCGATCCCATCACGCAGATGGGCATGAGCGAAATTTCCGCCGTAAACGCCACCGTTGATACTACCGAAACCGGCGCCTACAACCCGGACGTGGTCGCCGCGACGGCAGTCTTCCCCTCGAGCGAACACATTCCTGTGACACGCGCCTCGGGAATCACCGAAGTCCTCGCCGTCCCAGACAGCGGTGGCTTTGACACGCGTGGATCGAGCGGCGTCATAGGAGGTCAAGCCTCCGCGATTAGTCTCGCCGGATGGACCATCAACGACATGCTCATTAAGAGAAGCGTCGCCATGGTCATCAGTTGGCCCACCATTGAGACGCGCTCCTTCGACTTCACTACATTCTCGATCAAGAACAAGCCATTCACCGAAGCCAAACAAGAGTACGAGAAACAAGTCAACGAGCTGACGGATTATCTCGATCGCGCCCGGCATTACGCGCAAGCCATGGGCCACGGTGGTCCGGCTGACTATCAGCGCGATCTGAAACTGGAAGCGCTCGCTCCAGTTATCCGCGGCCAGTTGCCGGTGCTCGTCTTTGCCGATCGCGCACGCGATATTCGCAACGCCATCGAATTCTGCGACAAGCAAAAATTAAAGATGGTTCTCGCGGGTGGCGCGGAAGCGTACAAGGTAAAGGATCTACTTCGCTCCAAGGGAATCCCCGTGATCCTGCGGCCTACCCTGACCCTCCCGATTGATGAAGACGACGCGTACGATCGTCTCCTCTCTCAACCCGCGGAACTCGCCGCAGCCGGCGTGAAATTCGCACTCGGCAGCTTCGACAATTCCTTCGCTCGCCGCCTCGGACAACAAGCCGCAAACGCCGTCGCCTACGGCCTGCCCTATGACGAAGCTCTGAAAGCCGTCACCATATATCCAGCCGAGATTTTTGGCGTCGCCGACCAAGTCGGCACACTCGAAACCGGGAAACTCGCAAACATCATCGTCACCAACGGCGACCCACTGGAGATCACGACCGACGTGAAATATCTCTTCATCAAGGGTCAGCAGACTTCGCTGGAAAACCGTCACCAGCGGCTCTACGAAAAGTATCTAAATCGGCCAAAAGCCACAGCCGCCAACTGAAACACGCGCGCATCATCACTGACGCTTACTTCGCCCTTTGTAGGGGCGGAGCTTGTTTACCCTGAAAGGGCCCCGCCTCCTTGTCGCAGCCGATAACGAATGCCGATAGCATCCGTCTGAAAGATGAGGTAGATTCGCGCATCGAGACAACCTTCGCGAGAACTTCGGGGAACCCATGTTCAGACTGATGCAAGACGTTCGCTTCGCCTTCAGGCTCCTCGCAAAAAGCCCCGGCTTCACAGCGATCGCCATTCTCACTCTCGCGCTCGGCATTGGCGCGAACACCGCCATTTTCAGCGTCGTAAACGGCGTTCTCCTGCGCCCTCTTCCTTTCCGTGATCCAGCCCGTCTCGTTCTGATCGCGGAAAAAAGCTCTTTCCCCGTGGTCAGCACCTCCTACGAAAACTTCTGCGACTGGCGCGACCAATCCTCCTCTTTCGAACGCATGCAAGCCGTCCGATCCGGCGCCATCACGCTCACCGGCGCGGGCGAACCCGAGCGCCTCAACGTCCAGATGACCACCGCCGGTCTTTTCTCCATGCTCGGCATCAACGCCCAGGTTGGCCGCACGTTCCTCCCCGAAGAGGATCGCGCCGGCGGCACACCGGTCGTTCTTCTCAGTTACGGCCTTTGGCAGCGGCGCTTCGGCGGCTCCACGGAAGTCCTCGGCAAGCCCATCAATCTCGACACTCGCCCCTACACGGTCGTCGGCGTTCTCCCCGCTGGTTTCCAGGTCTTCCAGTCCGCCGATGTTTTTCTTCCCTTCGCTCCCTGGGCCGCCACGCTGCCGCAAGATCGCAACTGGCATCCCGGCATTCTCGCTCTCGGTCGTCTCAAACCCGGCGTCTCCAAAGAGCAAGCCAACACCGAAATGATCGGGGTCACCAAACGCCTCGAGCAGCAATATCCTCTTTACAACACCGGCACCAGCGCCAACGTCGTCGGCCTTCAAGATCAGATTGTTCAGAACTCGCGTCCCGCGCTTCTGCTCTTGCTCGGTGCTGTTAGTTTCGTTTTGCTTATCGCTTGCGTTAACGTCGCCAATCTCTTACTTGCTCGCTCAGCCTCGCGTGGCAGGGAAGTCGCCATTCGCACGGCGCTGGGCGCGGGCCACGGCCGCGTCATTCGCCAGCTCTTGACCGAAAGCGTCATGCTCTCGCTAGCGGGAGGTGTGCTTGGCATATTCATCGCCTGGGCTTCAATCGGGCCTCTTCTGAAAATTGCTTCCGGTAGTGTCCCGCAGGGCGCTCATATCGGCCTCGATACTGGTGTGCTCGCTTTCACCGCGGCAGTCGCGTTGCTTACTGGCTTGCTCTTCGGCATTGTTCCCGCATTGCGCACCGCCAAGCTGGATTTGCGCGAAGCTCTCAACGAAGGCTCGCGCGGCTCGACCTCCGGACCCGGCCAGCATCGTCTTCGCGGCGCGCTTGTCGCCATGGAAATCGCGCTGGCGTTGTTGCTCCTTGTTGGTTCCGGCTTGCTCTTACGCAGTTTTTCCCGGCTGCAAGAAGTCCCTCCGGGGTTTCAGCCTGATCATCTTTTCGTCGCCGACGTTCCTCTTTCGCTCACGGCCTATGCCAAACCGGAAGACCGTTACCAATTCTTCGACCGCCTGGTCGAACGCGCCAGAACGCTTCCCGGTGTTCGCTCTGCCGCCGCGGCCTCTTTTCTTCCCGTAAGCGGCGGAGGCAGCATCATCCACTTCAATATCACCGGCCACCCGCCCAAATCTCCCAAAGAATTCATCGCCGCAGGCTACCGCACCATTACGCCTAACTATCTCGAAACGCTCGGCGTCCCGCTTCTGCAAGGCCGGCTCTTCACGCCCGCCGACAACGACCACTCGCCCGCCGTCGTGGTCATCGACAAGACGATGGCCTCCACTTTTTTCCAAAATGAAAATCCGATCGGCAAGCGCCTCCAACTCGGAGCAACTGCTGAGCAAGATGTCCCAACGATGGAAATCGTCGGCGTCGTTGGCGACGTCCTCCCCGGCCTCGGCATCGATCCGCAATCGGAAATGTATTTGCCCTACCGCCAGGCGGATTTGATCCTCCCGGTCTTTCAACTCTCCGTCGTGATGCGCACCGCCGGCGATCCCGCACTCCAGACAGCCGCTCTCCGCAGCGCGCTCGCGGAGATCGATCCCAATCAGCCGCTCGTAAAGGTGCGCACGATGGAGCAAAACATGGCCACCACGGTAGCTCAACCGCGTTTCCGCGCCTGGCTCATCGGAATCTTCGCCATGCTTGCTCTGGTCCTCTCAGGAGTCGGCGTCTACGGCGTAATGTCCTACACCGTGACGCAGCGAACCAGCGAAATCGGCGTTCGCGTCACCATGGGCGCACAACCGCAAGACGTGTTCCGCATTATCGTTGGAGAAGCATTGCGGCTGGCAATGGTCGGTGTAGGAATTGGCCTACTCGCCGCATTAGCACTGACGCGCCTCCTGCGAAGTTTCCTTTTCGGCATCAGCGCCTACGATCCCCTCACCTTCATCGGCGTTTCCGTTCTTCTGACTACAGTCGCGATCGCGGCCTCCTTTTTCCCAGCCCGCCGCGCAACCCAAGTCGATCCCTTGGTCGCCCTGCGCTACGAGTAGCCCCATGGAGTGCGGCAGCTCTGCTGCCGCTTTTCGTGTGCCCGACATTTGTAGGGGCGGGGCTTGCCCCGCCCTCCTCGTCCGTCTATCTGCAAGAAGGCGCCCCCAAAGAAAAGCCATTTTGTCGTTAATTTATGGCCACTTCGCCCGTCTATCGAACAGGTGCCTTTATTAGCCGAAATCCTTGTTGCGCCTTGTGTCTAAGAAAGACAAAACCATGCGACGCGCCATCTACCTGTCCCTCCTTGCTTCATTCGTCGTGTTCTCCGCTGGCGTTGCCCAGGCCCAAGACCCCGCCAAAATCGCCGACCAATACATCAAAGCCGCCGGCGGCAGCAAAGCCCTCTCCAAAATTCAGACTCTGACCCTGGAAGGCACGTTCACGAATCCAGCCGACGGCAAATCCGGCACCTACACTTTCGACACTAAGCTCCCCAACCGCTACTATTCCGAGCTCCTCATAGGCGACAAAAACGTGATTGAGGCCTACAACGGCAAGTCGGCGTGGCACCAGACCACCACCGGAGACCCCGGCACGCTCCTTGGCCAGGAAGGACTTCAACTCGAAGCCGCTTCCAGCTACTACAACTCACGGTTCCTGAATCTCAAGAAGAACAAATTGACGCTGGCCTTTGTAGGTCACCCTCAGGTTCGCCGAAAAGACGCACTGCAAGTCGAAGTCACCGCACCGACCGGCGTCAAGCGCCAGGTCTTCTTTGATCCCCAAACACACCTCATCGTGAAGGAAAGCGGCGCTCTCGGCGGAATAAACGAAGAGATTTATTACGACGATTACCGCGCTGTCGACCGCGTGATGGTGCCCTACAAGATTGAGCTGCATCGCGGCAGCGAAGTCTACGCCATCGGCGTAACCCGTGTGGCGATCAATGGGACCGTCGGCGAGCGGGTATTCGACTTTCCCATGAAATCGCAGGTCAAGCTCCCCGATTTGAAAGCTCTGTTCAAGGAGATCGACGACAACCAAAAAGCCATCGACAAGCTGAAAGAAAACTACGCCGGCACGCGCGTCGAGGAAGAAACGGACTTCGAAAAAGATGGCCAGGTCAAAAAGACCGACTTGAAGGAGTACACCTTCTTCTATTTGAACGGTGACGAAGTTTCCACTCTCGTCAAGAAAGACGGGAAAGCTCTAAGCGACGACGAACAAAAGAAGGAAAACGAAAAAACTCAGAAAGAAATCGAAGAGATCCAGAAGCGCGAAGCCAAAAAGGAATCTAAAGACGAAAAAGCCAAAGAAGAAGGAAAGAAAGAAAAAGACGACGATGACGTCGGCATCGAACCCTTTCTCCGCGTCTCGCAGTTCGTCAATCCTCGCCGCGAACGCTTCCACGGGCAAGACGTCCTGGTCTTCGATTTCGAGCCCAATCCCGAATACAAAGCCCGCAACATTGAGGAAAAAATCGTCCAGAAACTTGCTGGTGTCATCTGGATTGACGAGCAAGCCCACGACGTCGCCCGTCTCGAAGCCTATTTCGTTGGTGATTTCCGCTTCGCCGGCGGCCTCCTTGCCAATCTGCAAAAAGGCACCAGCTTCATCTTCGAGCAGGCCTATCTTAACAACGAAATCTGGCTACCCACCTACGCCGAAGTCCACGTCGGCGTCCGCGTCCTCCTGGTCAAAGGCCTCACCGTCAACGAAACCATCCGCTACTCCGACTACAAACGCTTCAACGTAGAAACTCTTTCCACGATCAACAAACCAAAAGGTGCCGAGGATACCCCGCCGACCAAGCCCCAAAATCTCTCCGACCCCACCACCGAAAAACCCAACAACTAAGCGTGGCTTCGGATCGATTTGAGTCAGAATCTTAGCTCCATGACTGGGCACTTGTCCGGCACGACTTATCAGGACTTGATAGGCCGCATCGCTCCTCACTGAGTTACGGATTCCACCCCCGTGTAACCTAAAGCACTAATTGCTCGTCATAATATAAGAAGTAAGCGAATATGTGAGCGCCATTTTCGGCCCGCGCAACAGTCATGGCGTTTACGGCTAGTTCCACCAACATTGGATTGAGAATCCGACGCAGTGGAGGAATCCCAGTGACTGCTCCGTTCAGTCGGCCTTCGCTCTTCCTACCAAGAACCGTTTGGTTAATTATTCTCGCTGGTATCATACTTTTCGCTGCCTTGCCAGCCGCTCGCGCTCAGACCTCCTCAGCAAGTTCGCAAGCTCCTCAAGCCCCACCCGCTGACACATCGCAAAACGCTCCCAAACCGGAGGCGAAAAACACTAACGACGAGATCGTTTCGCACGATTCTCCTGCGACGTTTAAGGTGCGCGTCAACTTGGTTCTTGTGCGCGTCGTCGTGCGCGACAACAACGGCAAAGTTGTCACGAATTTGAAGAAGGAAGATTTTCAGCTGGCGGACGAGCGTAAACCACAGATCATTTCGAGTTTTTCCTTAGAGACTCCTGCTTCCCACGCTCCTACAGTGAAGATGGAGTCAGCGGAGGCAGCCCCCGAAGGAACACCGGTGAAAGTGCCAGATTTGCCGCAAAGGTTCGTCACGTTATTCTTCGACGATCTCCATCTCTCGCTTCAAGACGTCATGTTTTCGCGGCAGGCCACCGCGAAGCTCTTCGCGGCCATGGGGGCTCGCGACCGCCTCGCCATTCTCACCAGCTCCGGTCAAGTGGAACAGGATTTTACCGGCGACCGAGGGAAACTCGAGGAGGCGGTCCAGCGAATCTTGCCGCATTCACTCGCGCAGAACTCTCCCGCGGACTGTCCGCCGATGACTTTACAAGAAGCGTATACGATCGTAGAAGCAACCGACCCCTCCGCTATACAGGTGGCGAACCAAGACTATGTGAATTGCAGCGGGATTGTGGGTCCAGGCGCGGCCTCGACGGAACCGAATGCTGTGGTGGCGGCAGCGGCCGAGACGGTATTGAATCTCGCGGAAGTTGAGGAACACCGAACGTATCAAAGTCTGGAGGCTTTAATTCGAAGGATGAGCGTGCTGCCCGGACAGCGCGTTATCATGATGATGTCGCCGGGATTTTTTGTGCTTCGATCGATGCATATGCCGGAGGGGGAGGTTATCGACCGGGCCACGAAAGAAAATGTGGTTATCAATACGATTGATGCGCGGGGCCTGTACGTTTCCTCCCTCTATGACGCATCCAGCGCAGGCACTGCTGCGCCCTCTGTTATTCCTCTGAAGACGCAAAACACCATGAGGGAAGAAGAAACGCGCTTCGCGCCGCTTGCGGACCTGGCGGACGGCACCGGCGGGGTTTTCTTTCACGACCGGAATGACATTGATCAAGGTCTGCTGCATGCCGGGACCGAACCGGAAGTTTCTTATGTGCTGGGATTTGCGCCGCAAAACCTAAAGCTCGATGGCAAATATCACAATCTGAAAGTGACTCTCACGGGCAAACAGAAATGGGCGCTGCAGGCTCGCCATGGCTATTTCGCCCCGCGCGGCGAATCCAACCCCGAAGCGGCGGCCAAAGAGGAGATCCAACAGGCTGTCTTCTCTCAGGAAGAACTGCGCGAGTTACCCATCGAATGCCAGGCGCAATTCTTCAAGGGCGCGGACGGAGTGCACCTCTCCGTAGTTACCCATGTGGGGACCGAAGAACTCAAGTTTCGTAAGGTGGATGGACGCAATCAGGATACGTTGACGATCACCACTGCTATTTTTGATGAGAACGGGACAATGCTTACCGGCCTGCAGCGAGTCCTCGATATGCGATTGAAAGATGTAACCATGGAGCGAGTGAACAAAACGGGCCTGAACGTGAAACTCAGCTTTGATCTCCAACCAGGGTCGTTTCTTGTTCGCACCGTAGTACGAGATTCCGAAGGGTCCCAAATGGGCGCAGCAAATCGCGAAGTAGTGATCCCCTGATAACTCCGTTCATCGCAAGTCCTGCGTAACGCCGTAACCAGACATGTGGGGTCCTAGGAATTCTTGGAGGCTTGGGCCTCGCTGAAGGCCAACTGCGAACGGCGGCGCCAAAAGTAGCGCGCCGGAAAATAAATCAGCAGCGCCCACAAAATGAAGAGCGGGCCGTGGCCTGCCAAGAACAATAAGATCGAGGAGAGGCTCTCGAAAGCATCGTTCACACCACCAATCGCGGTGCTGCGAAGTTTCGCTCCCATCGTCTCCGCAGTCGAGGTGCGTTCCTCCCGCAGGGACAAGAAAACGTTGGCGAAAGAAACGCGGCTTGTGTTCGCAGAGCGCTCCGCTTCGATGCGCTCAATTTCGCCGTGGAGTGTCGCCACCTGGCGTTTGAGGGAACCAATATCGTTGAATTTGTCTTTGTCGTCGTGATTCTGCAGAATTCGCTGGATGCGCTGCTCTTCGTTCTGCGCGTTCACCAGACGCGCTTCCAACTCGCTGTGCTGCTGCGTGATTTCGTCGGCAGCTTCTTCCTCATGTTCCACCACGCCTACCGCTTTTAGCTCAGAGAGGGTGGAACGATATTCCGACGAAGGAACGCGCAGTGTCGCGGAAAGCATGCTCCCTGTCGCCTCTCCCACCATGCGCAGTTTGGCCACGTAGCCATGATGGCGCTCAAGAATTTCTTCCATGCTGGCGCGCGAATGCGCAAACTCCCGCGTCGCCACAGTTAACTCCGCGGAATAGGCGACCTGTGGTTCGCGGTACGCGTCCGCGGTGTCTGTCGGTGCCGAGGAATAAAGTTTGGATGGCACTCCCGCGGGCATGGCCGCGTTGAATTCTTTTGTGTTGTCAATCAGGTAGCGCCTTCCGTCTGACGGAAGGAATTCGCCGTTTGTGGTCGCGCGAGGCGGCGGGAAAGTAGCACTACTCTGGTGTGCGGGCGCAAGATTCTGCTTTGGTACAGACAAGAATAGGAGAAAGACTCCGGCGGCAACGCAAGCTGCCAACATCAATCGGGGATGCGCCGAAAAAACTTCCCGGATTCGAACGAAGATGGATTTCAGACGGTCTTCCATGACAAAGCCTCCTGTCGCTTCGCAGTTAGAACGGGGAGCCTCCAATTTCTTGCAGCACACTTGGGAGAAACTTTGGCGACAGGGAAAAGATAACTCAGAGACGCGGAGGGCTCAGAGATATCGCAGAGGGGTCGCAAGTTTTTCACCCTTCTCAACCCAAGCGCAAGAATGTCCGAGTGCTACACCGTTCTTCGCTTCTCGGGCCACGGAACACGACGGAGACCACCCCACTGGCCACACCCCCTCACTTATGTTCCACGAGCTCCATCTACTCGCTACCCACCACTCACTCTGCCAACCCGGCTCCAAGGCATGTTCAGATTGTCGGCATATCTGATATACTGACTCTCTGACATTCTGATCGGAGACACTCGCTTGAATTCCGCCCGCATCGGCAAACGAGGCACAATCGTCGTACCCGCAGAGCTCCGGCGCCGCTTTGGCCTGGAAGAAGGTTCCTACGTCACCGCCGAGCCGCGAGACGAAGGGATATTGCTTCGCCCCGCCATGCTCGTCCCCATCGAAAAGTACACTCCAGAGCGCAAAGCAGAATTCCTACTGACCAATGCAACAAACCGCGCCGACTACAATCGCGCCCGCCGCGAGGTCAAAAAGCTTGGCCTCGACCCCGATTCCATCTCACACCGTCGCCCCAAGTAATGCCATCATATGGACAGGCTCTTTCTCGACGCCAATGTCCTCTTCTCCGCCGCCTACCGTCCCAACGCCGGACTTCTCCGTCTATGGAGATTGCCCAGCGTCGTACTCTGTTCCAGCCGCTATGCACTGGAAGAAGCACGTGCCAACCTCTCCACCGAATCCCAACGCACCCGCCTTGCCGAACTATCCGCGGCGCTAGAGTTGTTTGAGTCCGAAGGTGTCGAATTGCCCACAGACCTTTCGCTCCCGGCCAAAGACGCGCCAATCCTGCTCGCCGCGATAGCCGCCCGCGCCACCCATCTAATTACAGGAGACCTCCGCCATTTCGGTCCGCTCTTCGGCAAGAAGATCGCTGGCCTCATCATTCTTCCTCCTGCGGATTACCTCCACCGTACTACCTCACGCTGACTTCGCTATCCTACTCGCCAGGGCTCTTACTGAGATTGTGAGTTCTCCTCCTACTCATTACTCACCTTTCACTACTCACTCTTCCCAAACCGTCTCACCAAACTACCAATTTCCCCGCAACCCCTTTCATCTACCACACTTATTTTGTCTCAATTCGAATGATCCAAAATAAGTACTGTACCTTGACAGTAATCTAAATCTCTGCTACCATTCCCCATGGTCATAACGCAAAGACCGCCCGCATCCCCTCACTCTCCTTTTCCGCGTCTCGTCTCTGTGCTCTCTGCGACCTCTGCGTTAAGAAAAACACGCGCAAAGTCCCCGACTGACTTGTTTGCCTCCCGATTCATACCTACCCTGTTCAACTTTCAACTGTCGACTGTCAACTCCCACTCTTCTAAGTCCCATCGAATCACATCTTTTGCAGACCCCCACCATCTAACCCTCATCGAATCACATTCTTACAAAAAACAGGGGGAGGGGTGGGTTCCCCGCGACGTCCAAAATTCCGCCCAATCACTTCCTCTTTTTTTCACAGCGAGTAAACATCCCGCACACAGAAACCCCCATAACTCCTTTTCGTTTCATGCGCTTACTTACGATTCTCTGGATACCCGGGGTACACCGCACCCGACGCTCCTGATCCGCCATTCTCCTCTGCGTCACCTCTGCGACCTCAGCATCTCTGCGTTATCCTTTTCCGTTGTTCCAGGCCGGATCCTTTCGCTACCTCATTATCTCCTTACTTCACTTCGTTGCTTCTTTGTCCAGTGCTACCATGCCCTCCGCTTTCAGGAGCCACACATGCCTAATTCTTTTCTTTCCAGCCTTCTGCGCGCCATCGTTCTCGCATCTTTCGGCGCCTCCGCCATCTCCGCTCAAACCACACCGTCAGCCGCTCCGCTCCGCGTTGGCATCGCGGGGCTTGTCCACGGACACGTCAGCGGCTTTCTTCAACAAAATCTCCATCGCACCGATATCCAGATCGTCGGTGTCGCCGAAGCCGACAAAAAGCTCTCTGAATTCATCGCCCAGAAATTCGGCCTCGCTCCGGACCTCTTCTTCTCGGATGTCGAGGACATGCTCGACAAAACCAAACCTCAAGCCGTTCTCATTTACACAAGTACATTCGATCATCGCGCCGTAGTCGAAACCTGCGCCCGCCACGGCATCCCGGTCATGATGGAAAAGCCTCTCGCCGTCAGCAATGAGGACGCTCGCGCCATGCAAGCCGCGGCTCAGCGCGGAAAAATCCAGGTCCTCGTAAACTACGAAACAACCTGGTACCGCAGCAATCGCGCCGCCTACGACATCGTCCACGACAACTCCATCGGTGAAATCCGCAAAGTAGTCGTCCACGACGGACATTCCGGCCCGAAAGAAATTAACGTCGAGCCCTGGTTCCTGAGCTGGCTCACCGATCCGAAACTAAACGGTGCAGGCGCGCTCTTCGATTTCGGATGCTATGGCGCTGATCTCATGACCTGGCTCATGGACAATCGCCGCCCCGACACCGTCACCGCCGTCACGCAGCGCATCAAGCCCGAGATCTACTCGCAGGTCGATGACGAGGCCACAATCATACTGACCTATCCGAAAGCTCAGGCAATTCTGCAAGCTTCCTGGAATTGGCCCTTTGATCGCAAGGATATGGAAGTCTACGGACAGACCGGCTATGCTATCACCGTTAAGCGCGATGCCGTCCGCGTCCGCCTCGCAAAGCAGGAAGAGAAACTCGTGGACGCCAAGCCACTCGATTCGCAGGAAAGCGATTCCGTGAATTATTTAAGAGCAGTAGTTCTGAATGGAATGAAGCCGGAAGGACTCTCGTCGCTGGAAACAAACATGATCGTCACTGAGATTTTAGATGCCGCCCGTCAATCCGCCGCCACCGGCAAGACGATTCATCTGCAAGGATCAAAATGACGAGCCGCCTTTGTAGGGGCACGATTCATCGTGCCCTCTTCGCACTCGCTCCCAGACCATCTACTTGGCGTGAACGGGACTATCAAGCACGTCGCGCACTTTTTGAACAAGCGCTCCCGGCGTAAACGGCTTCTGCAAAAAGGAAAGCCCCGCCTCCAGCACTCCGCCTTGCGCCAAAACGTTATCCGTATAACCGGACATATAAAGCACTCGCGTCCGCGGATGCCGCGCAGTAATCCGCTGAGCCAACTCCCGGCCGCTGGTTCCCGGCATGATAATGTCCGTCAACAAAAGGTGAATCTTCGCGCCCTGCTTCTCGGCGAACTGTTCCGCTTCCTTCGTACTCTTCGCGGCCACCACTGAATATCCCTTGGCCGAGAGAATCCTGCTCGCCAGTTCGCGCACTGCCTCTTCGTCTTCGACCAGCAAGATCGTCTCACTACCCTTGCCCGGTGCCTGTACGTCCACTACCTCCGCCTTTGCTCCCGCTGGCGCCGCGACGCGTGGCAGATACACCTTGAACGTCGTCCCTTTGCCTGGCTCGCTGTACACCCAGATGTATCCGCCGCTCTGTTTCACGATGCCGTAAACGGTGGACAGCCCTAGCCCGGTTCCTTGCCCGCTCTCCTTCGTTGTGTAGAACGGCTCGAAGATATGAGCCACGGTCTCGGGGCTCATACCGGTCCCGCTATCGGAGACCGCCAGCATCACATACGATCCAGGTTTGACGGAAACATGATCACGCGCGTACGTCGAATCCAACTCCACATTGACCGTTTCGACCGTCAACCGCCCGCCTTTCGGCATGGCGTCGCGCGCATTCACTACCAGATTCATGATCACTTGCTCGACTTGAGCCGGATCGGCTTTCACGTGCCCAACATTGGCGCCGCACCGCGTCACCATTTCAATGTGTTCGCCCATCAAGCGGCCCAGCAGTTTATCCAGGCCCAGCACGATGGCGTTCAGATCGATAATCTTTGGCTGCAGCACTTGTCTTCGGCTGAAAGCCAGCAATTGGCGAATCAGCGTGGAGGCCCGCTCAGCTGCGTTCTCAATTTGCTGAATATCCGCGCGCAGATCAGGCTGCATCGCGGTGCGTTGCTCCGCCAGCTCCGCATACCCTTTGATGATGGTCAAAAGATTGTTGAAATCGTGGGCAATGCCACCTGCAAGGCGGCCGACCGCTTCCATCCTTCGCGATTGCTGCAGTTGATTCTCCAGCAGCTTTCGCTCCGTGATGTCGACGATGATTCCTTCCATCACAGGATGGCTGTCGCTCCCCGAAACAACCACTGCCGTATCGCTTACCCAAATCACCGAGCCATCTTTGCGAACGATCCGGTACTCCGCTTGAAAACGTTCACCGCGCAAACTCGCTTCCTCGGCCGCCTCGATAACGGCGTGATCCTCTTGAGGAATATGGCGGGTCCAATCGCGAGAGTTGGCAAGCCATTCGTCCTGTGAGTAGCCTGTGATTGCTTCGACTTGCGGGCTGATGTAGTGCCATTGGCCGTTGATGCCGAGTTCCGCGATATAGCTGATCGCGGCGACCTGCTCCACTAGTGTGCGGTACTTATTTTCAGCGTCGGCTCGCGCTTTTTCGGCTTCCTTTCGCGCACTGATATCGTGGCCGACGCATGCGGTAACGCCATTGGCGAGCGAAGTGATCGCCATCTCCACGGGAATGATGGTTCCATCCCGCCGCCGCAGATTGATTTGCCCGGACCATTTACCTTCCGGCCCAAGGGATTTCCGAACCTGCTGCTCAAATAGTGCGACGTCGCGCTGATCATAAATTTGCCGCCAGGTGAGTCCCAGCATGGTCTCCGGACTCTCGTACCCCATCATTCGCGCGAAAGCCGTATTGACGTAAATGTGTTTTCCGTCTTCAGCCAGGATGGAGATTCCATCCGCTGCGGCATCCATGGCCAGCGCCTGCCGCCGCACCGTCTCCGCAGTTTTTGCTTCCCGGTATCCGCTGAAGCCAATTCGCGCAGCGAAACACAGAATGGAAACGCCAAGAAGCGAGAATCGAAGAAGGCGCCACTCGGAAGGGAATTGCGCCACCTGTACCAGAACAATCAGCGGGGCCAGCGCAAATATCGCGTTGGTGAGAAGTACCCCGCTAAAGGAACTTCGCCGCGGTTGGCGTGCGGACTGTACGGCCGGCGAGGGCTGCCATCTCGCGGCCCAGATTGCGCACCAAATAAACGGCAGCGTCCAGCAAAGATCGAGCAGTGAGCCGGATTGCGTCCTGTGAATGGACTGACGGTAATCAGCAAAGGCCGAGCTCGCCATGAAGAAAGAGAAATAGAGGGCAAAGCCCACATATAGATTGCGGATGGGAAGCGTACGCGCCCTGACAATCTGAAAGCAGGCGAGCGCGAGAATGATGAACTCTTCGCCAAACTCCATCCAAAGCCCGCGCGATATGGCGCCCTGTTGCTGCAGCTGAGGCGAAGGGACGTAATACAGGCCAAGAAATATAAAAAAGAAGACGATCGCGATTTGCGTGAAATCCAGGAGAAACTCGGGTTCAAATCGGTCGGAATCCTTCTCTTGGTCGAGGAACATCACCATCGCAAGGAAAATCCCGTCCACGCTGAAGAGGAATTGCACCGCGGAACCTGGCGCTGGACTCGTATGCAGAACCAGTTCGTAGTACATCCAGCCCAGGTTTGCGACGCCCCAGGCCGCCATTCCGCAACCCACTAACGTCCAGAATGGGCGGGCCATACCGCGCGCGCGTCGCGAGGTCCCAAAACACATCACTGCGGCTAGAGCGCTGGCCGAAACCTCGAGCAGATTTGCGATTAGAGTGCCTGCGGGTGACACCCCAAGAATAAATGCTTGCGCAAGATGGGCGCCGACAAGGGTGGCTGCAAGAATGAGGAGCTTTCGGGGCATTCCTGCTCGTTCTCTTTCAGTTTTATAGATGGATGATGCTAAGGGCCCAGTTTAACCGAATTAGTAGACGTCTACCGCGCCGATTCCGGGTTCGTGTCTTGGCATGCACGGGGCTAACCGGCCGCGAAGGTTGCTCCGCTGACCGCATCTGCGTAGAGACTGTACTCCGCCTGCCGCCGAAGATTTCTCACTTTTTGCGTGGCGCTACATTTTGAATCGTTTGAATGCAACACAATCATGTCGTTCATCATCAAGCATGCAGCCAAGAGCCATTCCCAAGCATCCAACCTCCATGGCTACTGCTCAACCAAATCCAAGTATTACCCCGCGCGAGATAATGAGTGCTTGGGGAAAAATCCTTGGCGGCAAAGCGCCGATGCTTTCCATCGAGATCACGCGAGAGTGTCCGCTCAGTTGTCCCGGTTGCTACGCGTACGGCGATACGCACCTCGGCGATGGCAAACTCCTTACCGAGCTGAACGATTTCCGCGGCGATGCGCTCGTCAATGGCGTCCTGGACTTGGTCCGGAAAAACCGCCCGATGCACGTGTCCTTGGTGGGCGGAGAGCCGATGGTCCGCCATAGAGAGTTGAGCGCTATCCTGCCCGCGTTAAGCGCTATGAATATCTTCTCGCTAGTCGTCACGAGCGGCGTAATCCCTATCCCGATGGAATGGATGGATCTGCCGCGTGTTCGCGTCACCATCTCTGTCGACGGCTTGCCAGAACATCATGACATCCGGCGCAAGCCTGCGACCTATGAGCGCATCCTAAAAAATATTGACGGCCGTAAAGTGAACATCCACTGGGTGATCACCCGTCCTATGCTCGAGCGCCCCGGCTATTTGCAAGACTACGTCTCGTTTTGGAATGCCCGCCCAGAAGTCGATCGTATTTGGGTGAGCCTGTATACGCCTCAGATCGGCGAAGAGAGCGCGGAGAAGCTGACGCCGGAAAACCGGCAAGAGATTGCTCGAGTATTGCCGCCTTTGGCGCGGGAATATCCCAAGTTTCTAATGAACGATGGCATCGCGAGGGCCTTCCTCCATCCTCCAGAGAATCCTGCCGACTGTCTTTTTGCAAAAATGTCAGCGAACTACTCTGCGGATTTGGAGACGCGCGTCGAGCCTTGCGTTTTCGGTGGCACGCCCAACTGCGCGGAATGCGGATGTGCGGCGAGCAGTGGCCTGCATTGGATTCGCAGTGTCAAAGTTGCCGGCCCGCTCCGCGTCGGACATTTTGTGGGCAGCTCGGTTGGCGTCGGCTCGTTCGTGAACCGTTTGCGTCGTCGCGAAAAGGGGCCCTCGCGCTGGGACTCGAACGGTCCTCGCTCTGGCAAAAAGCCTGAACTCGTTCAGATTGCGACCTGACAATCTAACTTAGTCCGTCTTTGTCCCGATGGAAGTCTGCAGCGCTTTCGCTACTTCACCTGCGATGTCGTCCTGGACTATCAGTATGTCGCCGAACGGGCGATCGTAGGACTCCGACCAGACCACGTACCCGTTATCTGCACGAATCAACCGTGCGTCGACCCGCAGCCTCGCGCCTGACTTGCGCACGCTTCCATCGAGAACATAAGCGACGCCCAGCGTTTTGGCGATATCGGCGATGGTTGGCTGCGAAGGCCCATCGGAGCGCGGCCAGAGCTTGCCTTTGAAATAGAACGAGGACGTGGCGGATGGTACGCGGAGGCCGGGGATTTTGCTGAGTTTGTCGATCAGCTCCTCGGTCATACCGTCGGCGAAGGGCTCTTCGTTCATGGCATCCGTGAGGTCGAGAAACGGGATCACGGCGATGGATTTCTGTGGCTGCGCAGCAAGTGGGCCGACTGTGCCATTGGTGGATGAAGCTGAGCTATTGTTCTTCGCGAACTTGCCATAGACGACGAGAGCGACGACGAGCAAAAGGCAAAGTGCTGCGCCGGCGGCCAGTGTCAAGCCAACCTGAGGGCGGGAGCCAGATTTTCTCGACTCATCGGGCGCATTGGTCGTCGGAGATGGTTGTTCACTGACCGAGACGAGTGCCTGTACATTGGTTTGGGCGCCGGTCTGCGTGACCGGCTGATCCGTCCAGGGACTGACCGTCGCCACCATACGATAGCCAAGCCGCGGCACGGTCTCGATGTACGTGGGCTGCTTTGGGTCGTCGCCGAGCAGGCGGCGTAGCGACGTCACAGCCTGATAGACGGAGTCTGGAGCGACGGCGACGTCAGACCAGACTTGGTTGAGCAAGTCATCGATGCTGACGACCTCCCCAGCATGGTCGGCAAGGCACACCAGCAGTCGCATCGTCCGCACTTCTACCCGAGAGGTTTCTCCATTTCGTGAAATCTGGCCGGACGCGGGATTGACGCACCAGTCGCCGATACGAAGCGTTGTTGCGGGCGGACGTTCCATGCAGGACCGATTATTACCCTCTGCGCCGAAAACCTAGTAACACGATACAACGTGCCCGGCCTGCAGGCAGCGGCGCACACCGAGTATACCAACAAGGTCGACAAGCGATGGCCAAGTTCCGGCCAGTCTTCCACTTGGCCACTATTCCCGAGCCACGCTACCCCAAATGTGCCCTCTTTTCAGAACTATTCAGGGTGTTTCAGAGAACGCTCAGGACTTCTCGATCCTCGCTTGGATATTGTGGCACTGCTGATTGCAAACAAATCTGCGGAGAAGAAGGAGGTTATTGGATGACTGGAGATTCTTTGGCGGGGCCATTGGCGGTTCCACTTCGAAAAAGAAGCGCTCTATTGGCGATCGCAGTGGGCGGCGGGATTGCCGGAATTTTGGATCTTTTGCAGGCTTGCATACTATTTGGATGGGACATTCCGCTTGTGATTGCCGGCGGCTTGCTGGGGCGGCAAGCCTTTCAGGGAGGAGCCGGCACCTACATTCTTGGAGTCGTCCTACACTTTTTTATTGCTTGCTCGGCGGCAGCTGTGTTTTACGGGGCAAGCCGCAGACTGGCGTTTATGACGGAGCATCCACTGGTTTGCGGTTTGTTCTTTGGCGCCGCAGTGCAGGAAGTGATGAATCTTGTCGTTTTGCCCCTCTCCGCGCTTCACTCCAGAGGGCCTTTTAAGCTTCACGATCTGATTCTAGGGCTGGTCGTACACATGATCATAATCGGGTTGCCGATTTCATACAGTGTTCGGCGGTTCGCAAAATAGACTGGTATCGCCGGATCATTTGGATGGGATAAGGGTGCTGTGGCTAGCCACGCAGAGCCAGGCATCATTACGTTTAATCCAGGTGTCTGTGAAGCGCGAGCGGATCGTGTAGGGCTTGCCCTTGTTGGTTCCTGTCTCGCGATAAATACCGGTGGCTATGGCGGCGTCGCCGTAGAGCTGAACGCTCAGGCCTTCGTCGTAGAGATGATCCGCTTTTTGCTGCGGCGCAGCGACCCATTTCATGTATTCCGATTTGTTCATGAAAGATCCATCGTAATCGGTGTAAACGAGAGTGTCCGCCAGCAGGGAGGAGACTTCTTTGACTTCCTGCTTGGCCTCGGCTTGATTCCAGGCACGCTCGAGTTGCTTGATTCGGATTTCGTCCGCACTCACAGTTTTTTCCTGGGCGAATGGTGCGCTGGAAAAGAGCACTGCGGCAAGCATTACGAGCGCGAGTCGTTTCATGACTTAAGCCTTTTTACTGACAGAAGTTGGATTAATTTGGCAAAACCACATTGAGCTTAATAAACGTTAGCAAGAATGCGCGGGCCGCAAACGGCGAGATTTGGGTTTTGTACACAAAGAAGCAGGACAGAACCATGAAATCCTTCCAGATAAAAGAAGATGCCTTCGCGAACGCAAGACATTTAGCACTCTTAATCGCTTTTTTCGTGCTGCTGAGAGCAGCCGAACAAGGGTCTTAGCGGTTTTCGAATGGATAGCGGTCTTGCGATTGGACGGCGGCAGCGACGCGCCTGCGCAGAGCGATCGTATCGACCGGAGCGCGCTTGCCGAAGCGTTTCAACACGGCCATCTGCGTGGTGAGCATGTCTCCTTCATGAACCGCGGCTATGGCGCGCTTGGCTTCGTGTTCTACGCGTTCTGCTGCATCCGAGATCAGCACCCGCGCTGCGTCAATCATGGTCTGTGTAGCCGCTTCGCCTTTTGCTGCGGCCGCCTTTTGTGCGCGAAGCAACGCAGACTCCATCGCATACACTTCCATCACGATATTCGAAAGGGCGCCGATCAATTCCTGCTCTTCGGCCAGTTTTTCGCGGAATTTCTGGACCGCGCCGCCGGCCGCCTGCAGAAACATTTTCTTTGCGTTAGCCACCACGCGAGCCTCATCCGCAAGCGCACCTTCCGGCGCTTCTTCGAACGAGGGACCCGCGAGGATTTCGTCCGCGAGTTTCATCGCCGCGGGAATCAGCGCGAGCTGGCCGCCCATGGCCCGCTTCATCAGCATGCTGATAATCAACATGCGATTGATTTCGTTGGTGCCTTCAAAGATTCGGTTGATGCGTGAATCGCGATACGCGCGGCACACCGGGTAATCCTCGTGAAAGCCGTAGCCGCCGAAAATTTGCACACCTTCGTCGACGACAAAGTCCAGCATCTCGCTTCCGTAAACTTTCGAGATAGAACTCTCGATCGCGTACTCCTCGAGAACCTTCATGGTGTTCTGTATTTTGTCTCCCGAGCCCGAAGCCGCCACCATCGCGGCTTCAATGTTCCCAGCCGAGCGAAAGACCATGGACTCCACGCCGAAAATCTGAATGGCCATTTCGGCCAGCTTTTCCTTCATCAAGCCGAAGTCGCCGATGGACTTGCCGAAAGCCTTTCTTTCTTTCGAATATTTGGAAGCATCTTGCAGTACGCGCTTTGAGCCGCCAACGGCGGACGCCCCAAGGGTGAAGCGGCCGGCGTTCAAAATATTGAACGCCACGATGTGTCCGCGGCCGATTTCGTGCAGCACGTTCTCCTTTGGGACCCTGCAGTTTTCCAGAAAGATGGGCGTCGTCGAGCTGCCGTGAATGCCCATCTTGTGCTCTTCGTTCCCTGGCTTGAATCCAGGGAAGGTTCGCTCCACGATGAACGCAGTAAATTTTTCCCCGTTGATTTTCGCGAACACGATGTAAATATCGGCGAATCCGCCGTTGGTGATCCACATCTTCTGGCCATTCAAAATGTAGTGCGTGCCTTCGGCATTAAGTTCCGCACGCGTGAGCGAGTTCTGCGAGTCAGATCCAGCCTGTGGTTCGGAAAGACAGTAGGCACCGATCCATTCGCCGGTGGCCAGTTTGGGTAGATACTTTTTCTTTTGCTCTTCGTTTCCGAAATACACGATGGGAAGAGTTCCGATGCCCGAGTGCGCCCCGTGCGTAACAGCGAATCCGCCATATATAGAAAGCTTTTCGGTGAGCACGGTGGTAGCGATCTTGTCGAGACCCGCTCCTCCATATTCCTCCGGAATTCCGCCGCCCAGCAGACCAACCTCGCCCGCCTTCTTCACCAGTTCCGGCATTAGGCCGGGCTTCTTGTTCTCCAGCTCTTTTACAAGGGGGAGCACTTCCTTTACGACAAATTCCTCCGCAGTCTGGCCGATCAGCTTCTGGTCGTCGGTGAGGTCCGCAGGCGTAAACACGTCCTGGGGAATGGGTGTCTCGAGGAGAAAACTGCCGCCCTTAGCGGCTGGTTTGCTGATCGTTGCAGTGGCCATCATGGTCTCCTTATCGCTAGTAGGTGGGACAGACTTCAGTCTGTCTCCCCTTCAACTTCGGCAAAACTACAATTACTGGCGTGCATGCCCGAACCTAAGTTGCAATCCCTTACCGTGTGCTTCACGAATGCCAGTGCCAGTGAGTGATGACTGAAAATTTACGGAACGACTCATTTTACTCCCCTGAATAGGAACAGGTAAACAGCGTTGAACGCGTGAGTTTAGTCAGGAAAGGTCGGCAGAGAATAGACCATGACGCGACGGAAACCCTGTCCGTGACTGTCGACGCAAAAGAACGTTAGCGGCAGAAAACATAGCTACCGCAGTTGCCAAACGGTTTAAGCGGAAAGAAAAAAACTTCGTCTCAAATCCCGTTTTATAGACGCTCCAAAATTCCGGCGGCTCCCATGCCGCCGCCGATGCACATGGTTACCATGCCGTAGCGCGCGTTGCGTCGCTGCAATTCGCGCAGAATCGTCGCCGTAAGTTTGGCGCCGGTGCACCCCAGCGGATGACCGAGCGCTATGGCGCCTCCGTTTGGATTGACCCGCGCGGGATCAAGCCCCGCCTGTTGGATCACTGCCAGCGATTGCGCCGCAAATGCTTCGTTCAATTCGAACACTGCCATGTCATTTAGCGTCAGCCCGGCCAGCTTCAACACCTTGGGAATTGCCGCCACCGGTCCAATCCCAAACTCTTCTGGCAAGACGCCGGCCGTTGCGTAGGCCACAAAACGCGCCAGCGGTTTCAGTCCCAGCGCTTTCGCGCGTTCCTCGCTCATCACCACAGCAGCCGCAGCTCCATCACTCATCTGCGAACTATTCCCCGCGGTCACCGTTCCTTTAACATGAAATGCCGGCTTCAACTTTGCGAGCGCCTCAAGCGAAGTGTCCGCGCGGGGCCCTTCATCCGTTTCAAATGTAAAAGCTTGCGTTGCCGCTTTTGCTGCAGCCTTTCCCTTGGCGGTTCCGGGAGCACTCCCATTGCCGTTCGGTACAGCAGTGATCTTCACTTCCAGCGGAAACGTCTCGTCCTTGAAATGCCCCGCAGCAATCGCTGCCAGCGCCTTCTTGTGCGAGTCGACCGAAAACTGGTCTGCCTGCTCGCGCGTGATCCCGAATTTCCGCGCGATATTCTCCGTCCCCAAACCCATATTCAGATAAGCATCCGGATTGTGATCTACAAGCCATGGATTCGGCGAAACCTTATTGCCACCCATCGGCACCATGGTCATCGATTCCGTTCCACCCGCTACAATCACTTGCGCCGATCCCGCGCGAATCCGGTCCGCTGCAATCGCAATCGCCTGCAATCCTGAAGAACAGAAGCGATTTATAGTCATCGCCGAAGTTTCGGTTGGCAGCCCCGCGCGCAGCGCCGCGATCCGCGCCACGTTCATCCCTTGTTCTCCTTCAGGCATGGCGCAGCCAAGAATGACGTCGTCGATTTCCTTCGCGTCCAATCCAGGCACGCGGGCCAGCGCCTCTTTAATGGCAAGCGCCGCCAAATCGTCCGGACGCGTCGCCCGCAGAGATCCTTTGAATGCTTTTCCTACAGGTGTTCGAACGGAAGAAACGATTACGGCTTCAGGCATGGTCAACCCCTTAGAGAACAACGGAAAAGCGCTGCAAACGCTATTGTTGGCCGCGGTCTGAGAAAAAGCAAACTGGAGAAGTGTCCTATTGACGTCTGTTTTCTACTTTGGCCCGGCAGGTATTCTCGGTGTTCGATTGCGAGCGACGAGGAGTTCTCTGGAGGAAACCAAAGCAGCTTGCCGCTGAAATGTCTTGTCAATGAGAGATGTAACTACCGTTGGTGTGCAATTGTGAACAGACGATTAAATCCCTTTTGTCGCATCCTATCGGGATGAAAATTAGAGAATTGACGCCCAAACAATTGTCTTCTGTACCTTGTCCTACATGCGGTGTGCCTGTCGGAAGGCGCTGCATACTTGCTTCAGGTGGCATGCGCTCTTCCCCTCACGTAGACCGGCGACTTTGCGCGGCTGACGCGGTGAAACAAAAAAAACTCAAAGGGTCGCGGTTCGAACCGTTCACGCAGACTGCTGCTGTGCTGGCAACTTAACCCGTGTCAGCCAAAAATTATTGATGCTCCTCACGATGCTCTCAAAGGCGTCCAACTGCACAGGTTTAGTGAGGTAGCAATTCGCTTGAAGTTGATAGCTCTTCGCAATATCCAGTTCAGTGTCCGAAGTCGTCAAAACAACAGTAGGGATTGTCTTCAAGTCCGTATCCGCTTTGATGCGAGCCAGAACCTCGCGGCCATCCATTTTGGGGAGATTTAGGTCTAGCAGGATGAGATCAGGACGCGGGGTAAGGGCTTTTGCTCCATCGCGTTTGAGCATGGCCACGGCCTCCTCGCCATCCCTGGCTACGAGCAAATGAATGGAACGATTGGTAGCGAGCAGAATCTCCCGCGTCAGCCGGACATCGCCGGGATTATCTTCTACCAAAAGAACTTTTATTGGCATGCCCTCTCCTTTGAGTGCGCTTATAGTGCGTGGCTGTCGACGGGAGAGGGCCGTCGCCTGCCATCGAAACGATTTCGGAAGCGCTTTGATTGTGACGCGCCCTCCAGCAAAGTCAACAATCATGAATGAGGTTTTCGCGCTCTAGTTAATCAACGGATCAGAATACGGCGACCTACCCCAAAAATTTTTATTCGGATTCACTTAGACGGTCGATCCGTAATTGCTTTGGAGCAACGACCGCGCGCAGTCCGCGATATTAATGTTGAGGGTCGACTCTTCGAACACTGATCGGACTTGAGTCGGTTTGTGCGTCATGTAATGACTGCCTAGGGCTTCAGTGGCTTTTCCGAAGTTTGTTTTCCTCTATATGGCCCCCGGGACAATTTTAAGGAGCGGAACGTAATGATTGGAATAGTGAAATGGTTTAACAATTCGAAGGGATATGGTTTCCTTGGGCGGGAGGACGGTCCGGACGTTTTCGTTCATTACTCTGCAATTCTAGGCGATGGATATCGGAGCCTGGCTGAAGGAGATCCGGTCGAATTTGAAATCGTGCAAGGTCCAAAGGGGCTTCAAGCGGCAAACGTAAAAAAGCATGAATGAGTGTTTATTCCCGCGGGTCTCTTCACCGCGGGCTACCAGCGAGCCGCGTCGAGCAAGCAGCGCAGGCATTCCTGTCTGCGCTACGCGCCTTAATCATCTGAGCTAAGCGGTAGCACACCCACATCACTTCTTTATCGCGGCGCCCTTCCGCGGAATAAAAATCGTTCCGGGCGGCGTAATCTTATTTACCATAGAAAAATTCCCCTGATTCAACGCTAATCCGATCCTCCCGCGCGAATCGATATAAAGGAGCGGATCTCCCACCTGCACATCCATAAATGTCTTTTCATAGGGCACGGTAAACGGCTTCTTATCCACCTGCACCACGATCTTGTCTCCAAGCACGTAGCCTAACTTCTTGAATTCGTCGCCTGGTATGTTGCTAATAAGCGATCCGTAAGGATCGTCCAGTCCAATAATGTCGCCCTCGATGCCCTTGTCTGACGTGCTGGAGACTTTCGGGGTGAGCTGTACCAGTTGCGGAACCACCGGCCCAGCCATTGCAAAATCCCATCCCTCCGCGAGATGTGCAGCCGCTGGCGAAAATATGTCACGCCCATGAAACGTCGAAGAAACTTGCGGCTGCAGCATCCAGCCCGTGTTCGTAATCTCTCGCGCAGAGTCCAATCCATCCCGTTCGATCACCGGCGTGATAACTCCATTGTCGGGCAACACAAAATACTGCCCCTTCTTCGTTTTCACGATTACGGCCTTGCGCGAAGTCCCCACTCCCGGATCCACCACTACAAGAAAAATAGTGCCTGAAGGGTAGTAAGGGGTCACGCCTGCCAGCCATCGCGCTGCCTCGTCGATCTGGAACGGTGTCACCTGGTGAGTAATGTCCATCAACCGCGCATCTGGGGCGATCTCTACTATCACGGCTTTGCATACCGCAACGGCATCATTGGCTGTCCCGAAGTCGGTCATAAACACAATTGTCGGCCGCCGCCACCGCTTGCCTGGCTCCGGCAGTCTCTGTCGGCGTCTTGCCGCATGCCCAGCAAAAAGCCGCCACCGCGAAAATCAGTACCGCGAAATATCGAATGCGTGAAGCCATCGAGTCTCCCAAGCCGAGTGAATTGTTATTAATTTCGCGAGAGCCTTGCCGGTCTTTGATTATCGGAAATCAGAACGCGAGCACCGGACGTATCACCCTGCATGGCCGCATCAAGGCCACGGCAATTAGTCCATCCCCCGAATGCGACGCAGTATATAGGATGCCCGAAATTTTTGTCTCCCGTTTTCGCCTGCAGGTCAGAGCCTCTTCCCGCCTGATAATCTCATTGGGTTTCTCCCGCGCGTCCTTTACAATATCGAGGCTTCGTAAGAGAAGTTACGCAAGACCAAGCAGCCTCCCGCGCCCAGTGAAGGCCCAGCCGCATTGCGTACGTGAATTGAACCAGGAACTCAACAAAGAGGAGAACGACCGTGCTTCGAAGCTTAATTGTCGGTGTGTTGTTGTCTCTATGCGTCACCGCTGCGCTAGCCGATCAAGTAACACTGAAAAATGGCGACCGATTGAGCGGAACCATCGTCAAGTCCGACGAGAAAACTCTTCTGATCAAGTCTGAGTTCGCAGGCGACGTTACCCTCCAATGGGACGCTGTTACTTCTATCGTTTCCGCCGAAGCGCTCCATCTCGCTCTTAAGGATGGCCAGACCATAGTGGGCGTTGTCACCACCAGCGACGGCAAATTCGAGGTCGCTACCAAAGATGCAGGTTCTATCACCGCCTCCAAGGATATCGTTGTCGGCGTCCGTAACGATGCCGAGCAAAAAGCTTACGATGATCAAATCGACCGCCTGCGCCATCCGCACCTCACCGACTTCTGGAGCGGGCTCTTGGACACCGGTCTCAGCCTTACCAGGGGCAATTCGGAGTCGCTCACTTATACGCTCCACGGCAAAGCAGCACGCGTCACGGACCGCGACAAAATCTCCGTCTACTCCACCGCCATTTTCAGCGATAGCACCGTCAACGGCGTCAACTCCACGACCGCCCATGCGATTCGCGGCGGAATCCGAGGCGACCTAAACGTCAGCGATCACCTCTTCGTTTTCGGGTTTACCGATTTTGAGTACGACCAATTTCAGGACCTCGATCTACGTAATGTCTTAGGCGGTGGGTTGGGCTATCACGTCATCAAAAACAAGAACACAATATTCGATGTCTTTGGCGGAGGCACCTACAACCAGACGTTCTACGGAGCCCTCGCGGCTACCGCCACCGAGCCTGCCATGCCCGCCGTTACGCAAAAGACTGGGGAAATCGTTGCCGGCGAAACATTTAATTCTAAACTCAACAGCCGCACCTCAGTCACAGAACAGTTCAGCATCTACCCGAACATCACGGACACCGGCAACTACCGCTTCCAGTTCGACATCACGGTCGCCACCAAGTTGAAAAACTGGCTCAGTTGGCAAGTTACCTACAGCGATCGCTACAACAGCGATCCTCTCCCCGGTTTCAAGACCAACGACCTGCTCCTTTCCTCCGGGGTCCGCCTGACATTCGGCAAGCCCGTGTTCTAAATGGTTCGCGTACTTACCCCTAAGGTGCGCATCTAAGCAAAGGAGGCACCACATGATCTATTGGCTCATCGTTGGTCTTATCGCGGGCTGGCTTGCGGGACTCGTTATGAAGGGCGGTGGCTACGGCATTATCGTGGACATCCTTCTCGGCATTGTCGGTGGCTGGCTTGGCGGCTGGCTGTTCGGTCGTTTGGGCATCTGGCCGGCCGGGGGAATGCTCGGCTCGATCGTTGTTGCCTTTATTGGCGCTGTCATCCTTGTCGGGATTACCCGCATCCTGAAGAGAGCCTAACGCCTCCTTTCCTGACGCAATCGCACGCAACCCGAAAGAACCAAATCGCGCTGGCGGAGGTAAGCTGCTCCGCCGGCGCGATTTCCCTTTTATGACCACTCTTGGAGTGCGCTTAAGGCTCTTTCCTAACCCATTCCTGCCTATTACCAGCCCTCGGTTCTGACACGGAATGGCCTCTTCCGTCACAACTTAGCGAGCAAATCGGCACCTGTACTCCTGTACGGAGGGACAGGTGCTAGATTTCGAGTACAGGGAAAAACAGGCGAAAACACAGGCGAAAGATTAGTCACATATAATGCATTGATTCTAGGGGAGTTAACGTGTTTCAAGGTGGGTCATAAGAGTACTGAACCGATGGTTTGCACCCTAAATTGTACCTTCTGTACTATCGCCATCGGGCCGCACTTGCTGTCAAATAGGTCAGGTGCAAGGGACTGGACCAAAAGACAGGCCTCACGCATCTAAAGGCCAGGCCAAGACGAGAGCAGCAAGAAGCTAGGGGGAAGTAAATGTTCGGACAAGCGGCGATCAGCAACAAAGGAACCATGAAGACCAAAGACAGCAACCGCAAATGGATGTGGTGGTTCTTAGCGGTGGTAATCGCGCTGCAGCTGTATTTTGTGCGCGAACTCGTAGCCGCCTTTGCGCTGTTTGCGCTGGGATTCGCCGCCATAGCCTTTGTGGTGATGAGCCTGTACATGCTTCAGAAGGTTTGGGAAACCGGTGTTCAGCGAGTAGCCGACAGCCAGAACCCAGTTATCGATATGGCGCGGCGTGGTGTTAATGCCGTCGAAGATCTGGCGCGCCGACCGTTGCGCCGACCGGGTTCAGCTGCGGCACGCTAAGCCGCCAACGAGTTTGCAGTTTTTTGCCAGAGCAAGCACACACAGAGAGCTGCCCATCTTGCCTCCTTCAGGATGAACAGACGCTCTGTGGATACTAAGAGAAGGAAAGGCCAGCCGTCCTGAGAGAGCGGCTGGCCTTCTTCTTTTCTTTCTGCTTTTTAGACACTGCCTTTTAACTGGTGTATTTTCAGTGGGTTACTTCATTTCCGCTTGACCTCACCCGTGGTTCGGCTAACTATTCAAAAAGCTCTTGACAGAATTTCCGGATCGTTGTATTTAACATGTTGGTTAAATACAAAATGTCAGCTGATCAACTCACTTCGACTTTCGCCGCACTTGCTGATCCCACTCGCCGCGCCATCCTTGCGCACTTGATGTCCGGCGAGGCGTCCGTCACCGAGCTTGCCGAGCCTTTTGAAATGAGTATGCCCGCCATCTCGAGACACCTCAAAGTGCTTGAAACCGCTGGACTTATCTCGCGTGGTCGCGCGGCACAGTGGCGCCCCTGCCGCATCCAGGCGGCCCCTCTCAAACAGGTCGCCGATTGGGTTGAGGAATATCGGATGGCCTGGGAGCAGCGTCTTGACCGCCTGCACGACTACCTTGCCGAGGTACAAGCCAAGGAGAAGAAACGTGGCCGAAACAAAAAGTAGCTCCGCTGCTGGTCCTGCCAAGCAGGAGCTAGTCCTCACCCGCATCTATGGCGCCCCGCGGAGCCTCGTCTTTAAAGTGTGGACAGATGCCAAACACGTGGCTCGTTGGTGGAGTCCGCGCGGATTCACTAACCCCGTCTGCGAATTGGATGTGCGCCCCGGCGGGCTCATTCGCATTGACATGCGCGCACCCAACGGCACCATCTATCCGATGAAAGGCGTTTTTCACGAAATTGTCGAGCCCGAGCGACTAGTCTTTACAGGCACGGCCATGGAGGATGAGCACGGGAAACCGCAGCTCGAAATCCTCAACACCGTTACTTTCGAGGACTTCAACGGGCTTACGAAACTCACGTTTCACGCCGTGCTCGTCACCAAGGATTTCAAGATAACTCCGCAGGTGGCCGCCGCACTGGCCGGCATGGAGCAGGGTTGGAGCGAAAGCCTCTATCGCCTCGGCGATGAACTCGACAATTCTCTCAGGGCCATAACCGCAGACCGCGAAATCGTCATCTCGCGCGTTTTCGACGCGCCTCGCGAAGTTGTCTGGGACGCGTGGACCGATCCAAAGCAGGTTGTGAAGTGGTGGGGGCCGCGAGGCTTCACCACGACGATCCATGAAATGGATGTCAGGCCCGGCGGCATATGGCATCAAACCATGCACGGTCCGGATGGCGCCAACTATCCCAATAAAAGTGTTTTTCTCGAAGTGGCAAAACCCGAGCGAATTGTCTTTTCACATGGTGGAGGAAAAGAGGGAGGCCCCGGCGCGAATTTCCATTCGACATGGACTTTTGAAGTGGAAGGGGACCAGACGAAAGTCACCATTCGCATGGTGTTCGATTCAACTCAGGCCCGCGATCTGGTGATTAAAGAATTCGGAGCTATCGAAGGCGGCAAACAAACTCTGCAGAGACTCGGAGAACATCTGCGGGGTCTCGCGGCTAGAGAATAGCAAGTGAGATTGGCAGACTGCTTTTCCGGCGGAAAATGAAAGCTTGACATATTCCCATGCCGGAATGTATTGTGGCGGGCATGGCACGAGCTGCTACCACTTCTGACGCTTTCAATGCGGTTGCCGAGCCGCGGCGGAGAGAGATACTCAACTATCTGGCGCTGCAAGAGCGGCCAGTGGGAGAGATTGTAGATGCTTTGGAGATGGAGCAGCCTTCCGTATCGAAGCATCTGCGCGTCTTAAAGGATGTTGGGCTAGTGCATGTGCGGCGCGAGGGTCGGCAGATGTTTTACCGGACGAATGCCGAGGCCATCCGTCCTCTGCATGAATGGGCGGGGACGTTTGAGCGGTATTGGCAGCACCAGTTGATTCGCGTGAAGGAACGGGCCGAGGAGAAGAGCGGGCGGTGAAAGAGGATTGAGTTAGCAAGAAAAGACTGTCAGCAATGAATTCGTACGAAATTCGAAGCGGGAGTGGAAACAGAAGTTGCAACGAAACGTCGTACTCGGATGCGGGAGGACAAAATGCAATTGAATCCATATCTAATGTTCAACGGCCAATGCGAGGAGGCATTCAAATTTTACGAAAAGTGCCTCGGCGGCAAAATTGAAGCAATTTTCACGTTTGGAGACTCACCCATGGCACATACCGTGCCAGCAGAATGGGGAAGCAAAGTCATGCACGCGCGTATGAATATTGACGGCATGATCTTGATGGGTTCCGACGCGCCTCCTGGCCGTTATCAAGGGGCGCCTCACGGTTTTTCCGTCTCACTGTCGATGAAAGATCCCGCCGAGACAGAACGTATCTTTCATGAGTTGGAGCAGGGCGGTACTGTGGAGATGCCCATTCAGAAGACTTTCTGGTCGGCTCGGTTTGGCATGCTGGTGGATCAGTTTGGAATTCCCTGGATGCTCAACTGCGAGCAGGCTGCGGAGGCGACGGCTTAGCGTTTCGTGAGTGGGGCGTCGTTCTCTGGTCATACTGGTTATAGAAGACTCGCTGCAAGTGGTTATGGTGAGATGCCACTTTCTGCGCGACACTCGCACCAAGCGCGATGACATGCCCTGAGGATGAACTGAGTACAGGCAACTTGCGGGAACGGAAGATTGGCTGCTCATTCTGGGCTTCTTACTTGAAGAGGGCACGGCATGCCGTGCCCCTACGGGGAAAAGAAAGCCTGGCTCGTAAGACGGGGGAAATTCGTGGAAGCAACTGGACCAATTTCAAAGAAGATGATCTGGGCTGGGCGCGTTGTCAGTGCGATACCTGTATTGCTTATGCTCTTTAGCGCGGCGATGAAATTTGCAAAACCGGCGCCGGTCGTCCAGGGAATGGTGCGGTTCGGGTATCCCGAGAGCCAGCTTTTTCTCCTGGGGTTGCTCGAATTCCTCTCATGTGTGGTGTATCTGATTCCGCGGACGGCTGTTCTTGGCGCCATATTGATGACTGGCTATCTCGGCGGGGCTACGGCTAGCAACCTTCGCATCGGCGATCCTTCGTACATTCTCACGGTAACTCTTGGCGTCTTCGTTTGGGCGGGACTCTTTCTTCGCGACTCTCGGGTTCGTGCACTTATCCCATTGCGCAGCTAGCCACATTGGATGAAAGGGATTTTGCGCGTTCTGATTGCGCGCTGAATTAAAGGAGATGGGAAGATGAATTTCACACTCGCGCCGTTCCTTCAAGACATGAAAATTGCGCTGCGCTCGCTCTATCGCGCCAAGGGCCTTGCGGTAACGGTAATCCTCACGCTGGCACTGGGCATCGGCGCCAACGCGGCCATCTTCACGCTGGTGCGCGGCGTACTGCTTCGCCCGCTGGTAAACGCTGACGAGGAGCGCCTCATCTACATTCGCCAAAGCGCGCTCGGGATCGGCAACGAGAACGCGAACTTCTCCGTTCCGGAACTCAAGGACATAGAATCCGGCGCCCGCACCATTAGTGAGTTCGGCGATTTCTCGACAATCAGCTTTACCATGGTTGGCCTGGGCGATCCGCGCGAAGTTCAAGCGGGCGTTGTCGATGGCAAGTATTTTGAAGTGATGGGCCTGCACCCTGTCCTCGGCCGGCTCATCGGCCCGCAGGACGATGGACCTAAGGCTGACGGCGTCGTCGTTCTGACCTATCGTTTCTGGTCCTCCGCCTTTCATCGCGATCCCAGCGTCCTCGGCAAAACCGTGCGCCTTGGCAGCGGCCCCATGGGCACGCGCAGCGGCACCATCATCGGCGTGCTCGAGCCTTCTATCCCTTATCCTTCCGATACCGAGATCATCGCCAATATCGTGACCAGCCCGCACCACCTCTCCGCGACCATGGTGGAAGGCCGTGTTCATCGCATGACCGAACTTTTCGGCCGGCTCGCGCCTGGCGCGACTCTTGAGCAAGCGCGCGCTGAACTCCGCACCTCCTACGCGTCGATGGTGGCGCAGCATCCGGAAGCCTACTCAAAGCAAGCCGATTTCCAGATCAGTTCAACACGCCTGCGTGATCAGATTACCTCCGGTGCGCGCACGGTTCTCCTTGTGTTACTGGCAGCGTCTGGACTTGTGTTTATCATTGCCGTTTCCAACGTGGCCAATCTTATCCTGGCGCGTTCCGTTCGCCGCGAAGGCGAGCTCGCCATCCGCGCTGCTCTGGGCGCCAGCCACGCAACACTTCGCCGTACGCTTCTGGCGGAGAGCCTTCTGCTCTGCGGCGCAGGCGCGCTACTCGGAGTTCTTATCGCACGCCCCATGGTTGCTATTCTTGCGCGCTACGCGTCGCGCTTCTCCATTCGCGCTCTTGATCTGACGGTAGACTCCAGCATGCTATGGGTCGGCGCTGGCCTCGCTATCATCGCGGCGGTCCTTCTTGCGTTCGTCCCGCGTCTCCCATCTGCTAACTCTTCCCAGGGATTCGGTCTCGCGACTGGCAGCGTGCGCATCACCGGCGGCACCAATCGTCGTCTACGTCTTTTCGCAATGACGCAAATCGCCGCTTCGTTCCTGCTTCTCGCGGGCGCCAGCGTGCTGCTGAAAACCTTGCTCGACATGCAGAACGCTCGTACTATTGTCGACACACCCCGAGTGCTGGCCATTAACCTTCCTGTGGACTCTTACGGGAAGAGTCCCGACCAGATCGACCGCTTCTACGAGGAAACGGTACGCCGCGTCAGCCAGTTGCCCGGCGTCGATGGCGTCGCCGTTGGCGACTCCGTTCCCTGGCGGGACACGATTTTCGATTTCGCATTGCAATTCTCAGCCGACGGCCACACCAAAGGCCCCGGCGAGGAAGATCCTCGTGCCCAGATGCGCAGCGTAACGCCTGGATTTTTCTCGACGGTTGGCCTGCCTCTTGTCGCGGGACGCGATTTCAATGACCTGGATCGCAAGGACAAGGAGCCCGTAGTCGTCATCAGTCAAAGCCTCGCACAGAAGATGTTCCCTGGCCGCGATCCCCTGAACCGGCATATTTGGTGGACGGATCCCGTCCTCGCGTTTATCGGCATGGATTCGAAACCGCGCCGCATCATTGGAGTGGTCGCCGATTTGGACAGTATCCACGTGATCCCGCAGCCGACCCTCACGGTCTACAACGCCATGGAACAGCAAGGCCTTTTCGCGGGCCGCCTTTTCGTCCATACACATTCCAATCCCTACGGGCTCGTTACGCCGATCACGAAGCTGATTCGCGATATGTCTGCTGATCAGCCTATCGAGAAAGCTGCAACTCTCGAAGACATTCGTGCGGAGGTGCTGACGCCTGACCGGCTCAACTCGGTCGTCTTCGGAGGATTCGCGCTCGTCGCACTGGCGATTGCCATCGTAGGAGTGGCGGGAGTTTTAGCGTTCTCCGTGAGCGCCCGAACGCGCGAATTCGGTATCCGTCTAGCCATTGGCTCACAGCCGAGCAGTCTGCTGGCAGGAGTCATCCGCGAAGGGGCGATCATGGCCTCCGCGGGAATCCTTGCAGGCGCGGTTGGCGGGTACATCCTTGCGCGCTTGGCGGGCAGCTATCTGCTCGACATGAAAATGCCCAGCCCGCTGCCCGTGATCATTTCGGCGATCATTCTTCTCGTCGCCGCCATTTTAGCTTCCGCGCTTCCAGCTGCGCGTGCCGCGCGTGTTGACGTTATCCAGGCGCTCCGTTCGGAATAGCTCGCTGTTTAAACAAGCGAGTGTCGTTTGCAAGATCGACTTCGTGGGAGGGGCAAGCCCCTCCCCTACAACCCATTCCGGCCATCTGCAGAAGATTCCGCGTTTTCCTGCGCGTGAGTTCTCGCTCGCGCTTGTGCTACTCTTTGCGCCCATAGCAAGCTAAGAGCATCCCGCACGAACAACACGAGGAGAGCGTCATGAGATGGCGAAGGGAATTGATCGCACTTACCGGAGTTACTGTATTTATATCGGCTTTGTTTTGCGGTAGCAGCCGAGCGCAAGAGAAGGACAATGCCCCCGCGAAGAAAATTGCTATCCGCGCTGGTCGTTTGATTGACGGGAAGAGCGACACGCCGATCCTCAACGCTCTAATCGTCATCGAAGGCGACAAAATTGTTTCCGTTTCCGCCGGAGGAGCCCCACCTGCTGGCGTCGAAGTCATCGATCTTTCAAAAGCGACAGTGCTGCCGGGTTTCGCCGATGTTCACACACACGTTCTCTTGAATGGCGACATTACTGCGGCGGATTACGACGAACAGCTGTTGAAAGAGTCCATCCCTTACCGCGCGATTCTCGCCGCGCGGAATGCACGTATTGCGCTTGAAAACGGATTCACCTCCATTCGCGATGTGGAAACAGAAGGCGCGATGTACGCGGATGTGGATGTGAAGACGGCGATTGCTCGAGGCGAAGTCCCGGGCCCACGCATGCAGGTCGCAACACGCGCCATGGCTCCAACCGGAATGTATCCACTGCTCGGCTACTCGTGGGAATTGAAAGTTCCCGTCGGAGTGCAGACAGTAGATGGAGTGGAAGGCGCGCGGAAAGCTGTGCGTGAGCAGGTGATGTATGGCGCGGACTGGATCAAGTATTACTCTGACCGGCGCTATCACTTTGAGGACGACGGCGTGCTGCATAGCATGGTGAATTTTACAGACGAGGAAGCAAAGGCAATTGTGGAAGAAACGCACCGGCTCGGGAAGAAAGTTGCCGCGCATTGCATTGGATCGGATGGAATTGCGGCTGCGTTGCGCGCAGGCGTGGACACCATTGAACATGGCGATGGTTTCACCGACGCGCTCCTCGATGAGGCGGCCAAGAAAGGCGTGTATTGGGTTCCCACGATAACCGTTGGCGCGTACGTTGCTCCGGGCCGCGGAGGCAACTGGGTGAAAATGGTGGACCTCGAGAAAATTGCGTTCCAAAAAGCGCTGAAGAAAAATGTGAAGATTGCGCTCGGAACGGATGCAGGCGGTTTCGATTGGAAGCAACTCAACGAAGCGGAAGAGTTTGTGTATTACGCGAACTACGGCATGACGCCGATGCATGCGATACGCGCGGGCACGGTGGTGCCTGCTGAGCTTCTCGGCTGGAGCGATAAAGTCGGAACGGTTGAAGCGGGGAAGTGGGCGGACATTGTGGCGGTGAGCGGCGATCCGTTGAAAGACATCACGGAATTGAAACACGTGAAATTTGTGATGAAAGCGGGAACTGTCTATAAGAATGAAGTGCATTAATGGTAGAACGGGACGTCGGGCAAGACAATATGGCTGCTCACCCGGCGAGCGGTGCGAGGTCTAACAGCTTGAGATTGAGTGTTCAGGGGCACGTGAAATGCAAAACTTATGGCAGGACCTGAGATTTGCTTTGCGGATGTTGAGGAAGAATCCGGGATTCACGGCTGTCGCGATTCTTACGCTGGCGCTCGGGATTGGAGCAAATACGGCGATTTTCAGCGTCATCAATACCGTGTTGTTGCAGCCGCTTCCTTTCAAAGAGCCTGGGCGCATTATCAACCTCGTGCAATACGACCTCAAAACCAAGGCTAGCGGCGCTTTGATGTCGTTCACGAAATACACGCAAATCCAGGAACAAAGCAAAACGCTCGAGAGTATGGCGGGTTTCTATCCGCTGACACTGAGCTTGGTAACCGATCGCGAGCCGGAGGCTGTGAATGGAGCTCGGGCTTCCATCGATTTCTTTCGCGTGTTGGGAATTTCTCCGGCACGAGGGCGAGTTTTCTTGCCCGAGGAAGAGCAGGATGGAGGCCCCGATGTTGCGGTAATTTCGGATGGATTCTGGCACAGCCATTTCGCGGGTGATCCCAAGGCGCTGGGTAAGGCGCTGGTGCTCGACGGAAAAAGCGCCACAATTGTCGGAATACTTCCCGCTAGTTTTCGTTTTCCACTGCAATATCCGGAGCCTGATGTGTGGCTGCCCCGGCCTTCCGAAACCGTTCTGCTGACTCCCGCACAGGTACGCGGCGGCGCGAGCTACTTCAATATGATCGCAAGGCTGCGGCCGGCGAAACTCTGCAGCGCGCCAGTGCGGAACTCGACGCCATTAACGCGAGCTATAAGCAACAATTTGGCAGCAATGCCGATGCCACGAAATTCGGAATTCTTGCGCAAACTCTCGAAGAGAGCCTTGTGGGCGCTCTGCGCCCTTCGCTGCTCGTACTGCTTGCTGCTGTCGGGTTCGTTCTTTTGATTGCTTGCGTCAATGTTGCCAATCTTCTTCTTGCGCGAGCTACCGCACGGGACAGGGAAATTGCTGTGCGAAAGGCGCTTGGCGCTTCGGGCTCGCGGCTGGTGAGGCAGTTGTTGAGCGAAAGCATTCTGCTTTCTGTATGCGGCGGCGTGCTTGGAGTGCTTCTTGCTGCCACGCTGATGCCTGCGTTGCGCTCGATCAGTCCGGGCGCTGTGCCACGGCTTGGCGAAGCGAAAATCGACGGCGACGTGATGATTTTTTCGCTGCTTCTCTGCCTAATTACAGGGATTGCTTTCGGACTGGTTCCCGCTTTGCAAACATCGAAGAAAGATCTTCATGAAATTCTCAAGGAGGGCGGCCGCGGTTCTTCAGAGGGCGCAAGCCGCGGTCGTTTCCGCGCTTTGCTTGTCGTGGCGGAGATTGGGATCGCGCTTGTGCTGATGACTGGCGCGGGTCTCTTGATCCAGAGTTTTGCGCGGTTGATGCAGGTGAATCCTGGATTCTCGCCGAGAAATCTGACGGCGTTTCCGTTGACACTTCCGCCTAGCCGGTACTCCAAACCGGAACTTCAGGCGCAGTTCTACCGCCAACTTCTGGAGCACATCAGATCCATGCCCGAAGTGCAAGCGGCGGGGATCACCAGTTATCTGCCGCTTGGAGGTGGCGCGCGATATGTTTTTGTTTGCCCGGAAGGGCTCGTTTGCCAAGGAGTGGGAAAAGATCCGACGAGTGCGGTGCGGCAGGTTAGCGCCGGGTATTTCGAGACCATTCGAACGCCGCTTCTGAGTGGAAGAACTATCGATGAAAAGGATATCGCCGGCGGATCGCCTGTCGCAGTCATCAACGAGGCGGCGGCGAAGCATTTTTTCCCTGGGCAAAATCCGATCGGGAAGCATATCGCCAATTCTCGGGACATGGTGCAACGGGAAATTGTTGGCGTGGCAGCTGATGTGAAGTTCAATACTCTGAACGCTGCTGACGTGGAAGAGATGTATCTGCCAATGGCGCAGGTGCCCTGGCCCAATACGACGCTGCTTGTGAGATCGGCAGCCAACTCGCAATCTCTTGTTCGGGCCGTGCGCTCGAAGATTGCGGAAGTCGACCCAAGTCTTCCGGTTTCCGGAATTTCCAGCATGGAAGAAGTCGTGGATGCTTCCGTGGCCCAGCCGAAATTGACAATGCAATTCGTCGGAATCTTTGCCGGATTTGCTCTCTTGCTTGCAGCCATCGGGATTTACGGGCTGATAGCCTATACCGTGAGTGCGCGTAATCAGGAGATGGGGATTCGCGTGGCTCTTGGGGCGCGGCCCGCGGATATTTTGCGGCTCGTGGTGGGACAAGGAATGCGCATGGCGCTGATCGGAGTCGCTCTTGGTGTCATTGTGTCGCTCGCGCTCACGCGGTTGCTGGCCAGCCTGCTCTTTGGAGTGCGCGCAACGGATCCACTCGTGTTTGGCGCCGCCGCGATCATTTTGGCTGGAGCTGCTTTCGTGGCCTGCTACATTCCGGCACGACGCGCCACTCGTGTCGACCCCATCGTGGTTTTGAGATACGAATAAGCCGCCTTCGCCGCCTAGCGATCGGCGGTATCCACCCTAGGATTATGCCGGCCTGTCGGCAGGACGCATCCGCAGAGTCAGAATAAGAACAATCGCGATGAGCAAGCTAAGGATGACGTAGAGAAATCCAGGGGTGAAAGAGTGCGTGCGGTCGAGAAAGTAGCCGATTACGGAGGGGGTAACGAAGCTTCCGAGATTGCCGATCGAATTGATGAGTCCTATGGACGCAGCCGCTGCGGATTCGCCGAGAAAAACAGAGGGAATAGGCCAAAAGGAAGGAAGAAAAGAGTTGGCGGCGGATGCGACGACAATGCAGACGAACGCAAACCAGAAATGCGACCCGGCGAGGATGATGAGAGAAAACGCTACGACTCCCAGCATGAGGGGAATGGCGGTGTGCCAGCGGCGCTCGTAGGTGCGGTCGGAATGCCATCCGTTGAAGATCATGGCGAGAAGGACCACGACATAAGGAATAATCGAGAGCATGGTTATGGAGAGATTGGACATGTTCGAGGAACGCTTGAGAAAAGTGGGAAGCCAGATGGTTAGGGAATAGATGCTGCTGACAGCGAAAAAATAGATGAGCGTCAATTGAATGACCGTCGGCTGCAGGAGAGCTTCCCAGATTTTGTAAGAGCGAGCGGTTTTTTTCGCGACTGCTTCCTGTTCGAGTTCAGTGATTATCCACTCACGCTCTTCCGGCGCAAGCCAGTTCGCTTCGCGCGGCCAGTCCGTCAGATAAAAAACCGTGATGATGCCAAACATGATCGCAGGAACTCCTTCAACGATAAAAAGCCAGCGCCATCCCTGCAAACCGAACCAGTGGACCCCAAGCAGCCAGCCTCCGAGCGGCGAGCCAACGATGTTCGCGACAGGAATCGCAATCATAAACATCGCGCAAGCTTTCGCTCGATCCTCAGAGCGGAACCAGTGCGTAAGGTAGACAAGAATGCCGGGGAAGAAGCCAGCTTCCGCGACGCCCAGCAGGATTCGAACGATGTAGAAATGCATAGGCGTTCGAATAAAGGCCATCAGGATGGTGATGAGTCCCCAGGTGACCATGATGCGAGCGAACCATTTGCGCGCGCTCCATCGCTCGACGATGAGGCAGCCCGGAATTTCGAACAGTAAGTAGCCGACAAAGAAGATTCCCGAGCCGAAGCCAAACACGCGGTTACTGAAATTTAGATCGTGCGTCATTTCGAGGGCGGCATAGCTCACGTTGACGCGGTCCAGAAACGCGATCACAAAAAGAGTGAAGAGGAACGGCAAAAGGCGCCGGGAAATGCGGCGGCGCGCGGTCAAACCAGCAGAAGTTGTGGAAGCGGACAAACCCATCCCGCTTGGGCTTCTAACATAACGAGGCGTGGATTGCACGCGAACGAAAAACCCGGCAGCGAGTGAGTTTTAGCGAGCTAGTTAATCATGTGTGCGGGCTACTTCCGAAATTCGCCGTCGCGCGACACAAATTGGGCGCGGGGCAACATCAACCCTCCGGCTCTGCCCCGGAGCAGGTCGAGCGAAGGCCTAGGAATGCGGCTGGACGTGTGGCACGGAAACACCCGATACGCCCCCAGTTTCGTGGAATTTGCGTTTGTAGTAAGCAACTGTCATGTAGATTACCGGCACGCCGATGAGAGCCGGTAGCACCCAGAAAATTGTGTACAGCTGACTTCGAGCGATTGAAGGAAGCAACCGAGCCGCACCAAATACCAGGAAGGCCGTGTAACCGGCGATGGCCGTGGCGATCATGGAGCTAAGATGCTCATACCACCAGTGCATACGTGATTGCGGGCCCTGCAGCAAATAGCGCAAATTGCCAGCGGCGATGAAGGGGCCAATGGGACTCAGAGCAATGAGCGGCCCGCTGCGATATTTCATTCCGAGCACAAACACTGTCAAACCACCTAGTAATACCAAGACGTTGAGCGCGAGACTAAAGGGCGTGCGCATCGTTTTCGGCTCGCGCTTCGTTTCCACCGCCCAAATACCCTGCCAGCCCGCCGCCAAAGTGAGGCCTGCCAGGTAAGCTAGAAAGGTTGCAGACATGCGCTGCGCCCTCAGAAAATCCGAGAGCTCTATCGGCGACAGCGGCCGTGCGATCCGCCGAACGGAAAGAGGAATGGCAAAAGCGAGGCCGCTCATAGTGAAGGCCGTCACGACAACGACGGACATGCACGCGACATAGAACCATCCGGCACGGATGTGTAGCCTACCGCCCTTGGGAGCGATTGCTGGAATCCAAAACAAGATCAGCGCGAGGCCGCCTGCGGCTACGTGCACCCACCGCAGCCACTGAAACAGGTTTGCCATTGTGATTTTCCTTTCGCATCCGAGCGCGGACTCTGCGCATGGATTCCTCGCACCACGTGAGCCAGCCCTGGTGAGCATGCTCTCCCATGCGCAAAGTCAGATGCTGGTAGAAAGCAGCCAGGGAAATAGCGTCCGGAAATCCGGGGTCGCGCTGGGACTGCTCCTTTTCCTTATTTTTCATCGCCGCAAGGCGCGCCGCCCATCGAGTGTGGAGCTGTTCGAGAAATTTCAACGTATACGCCAGATCGGAGAGCTCATCCATGAGGTAGATCTGCGCTAAAAAGGTATGGCGCATGTCTTCAAACTGGGGGCCGTTTCGCAGCCAAGCGGCGAGCCTTTTGCGCCCAATGGCGGTGATTTCGTAAACGATGCGTCCGGGGCCGCGCTTGGAGGTCGCGCGGCGCGAGCGCAACAGCTTCTGCTTCTCCATCCGTTTCAAGGTGGGATAGACCTGACTTAGCTCGGCAGCCCAGAAATGACCGATGCCGTTGTCCAAAACGCCCTTCAAGTCGTATCCGCTGGCGGGCGCTCGAAGCAGGCCAAGCAAAATGTGTTCGAGACTCACGCAGCCACTATATAACTTATTATATAAATATCAACTGTTTTGTAAAAAAGGTCTGCAACGCCGCGCATCCGGTAAGGAGAGGAGGCTTTTAGGGTTAGCGGGGCGCCGCGCTTTCACAGGCAGGGGAGTAGAAGACGCGGGAGGCGCGATCCCGCCTGAAATTCTTACACAGAGAGTAATTGGTTGGACGCGAACGAAATTCTCCATGATGGGCCGCTTCGATAAGCGCAAGAGTCTTTGGCTAATATTCAGCGGGATGCAACTTTAGCCGTCGCGGGCGGGGCGTTTTTATTCTTCGCGCAAGGCGGCGAGAGGATCCACGCGGGTGGCGCGCTTTGCCGGAATGTAGCATGCGAAAAGCGCGACGCCAGCAAGAATAGCTGACACTAAAACGAAAGTAGTTGGATCGGTTGGCGCAATGCCGAAAAGCATCGAACGGAAAAATCGCGTCATGACCGCAGCTCCGACTAGCCCCGAGGCCAGCCCGATGACAACTATCCGCATCCCTTCCCCTAACGCCATGCGCAGAATATCCAGACGCTGAGCGCCGAGAGCGATGCGAATTCCAACTTCGTGCGTGCGCTGGCTAAAGGAATACGACATCACGCCGTAGATTCCAACGGCGGCGAGCAACAGCGCTACCATCGCAAAAATTCCCAGGAGCTCGAGAGCAAAGCGCCGGTCAGCCACCGATCTGGCGACGATTTGATCCATGGAGCTGATGCTGTGCACCGGAACATTGGGATTGACGCTTTCCACCTCGCGCCGCACTTCTTCGCCGAGATGTTCCACATCGCCTCTGCTCCGCAGAAAAACCACTGCGTTGACTGGCGCGAACTGCCCCAGAGCAACATAAATATGCGGCACGCTGGGAGCCTCAAAACCGTCCGACTTAATATCGCCAACCACGCCGACAATCGTGACTCCTTGCAGACCTCGACCAAATCCAAACTTAAGCTGCTGTCCGAGCGGATCCTTGTCCTGCCAATACTGCCGTGCGAGGGCCTGGTCGATCACGGCAACCGGTTGTGTCTTGTATATATCGGAGGTAACGAAATTGCGTCCCGCAATCAATGGAACTTCCATCGTGCGAAAGTAATTCGTGTTGACGACAGCGATATCCGCGATCGGGTTGCGCGCTGACTCCGTTGCACGCCCTTGGATCGAAAATTGAGAGTAATTCCTTCCCGAATTCATGGGCAAAGTGTCGTTCCCTGAAATCGATGCTTGCTCTACGCCGGGAAGCGCAGATACGCGGCGAAAGATTTCGAGAAGAAAGTCGGCGCGATTCTCCTCGACACTATAAGGATCATTTGCTGAATTGTTGGATATCGGAATCCAGATTTGTACCGTGGTCAGATGGCTGGGATTGAATCCGGCATGCACATCGAGCACTCGCCAGAAACTTCGAAGCAGAAGCCCTGCACCCGCAAGCAAGATGATCGAGAGTGCCACCTCTGACACGACAAGGACCCGCGAAAGCTTGGTATGGCGCCTGCCAGCGCTGGAACCGCGTCCGCCTTCCCGCAAACTCTCAACCTGATTGGGATTCGCCGCTTGAAGCGCGGGTGCCAACCCGAAAAGCAAGCCTGTGAGTATCGAGATCAGGAAAGCGAAAGAAAGCGCACCGGCGCTAACGTCCACCTCGTTGAGCCGTGGAATATCCGCGGGGGCGAGGCTTACGATGGTGTTTTTCAAGAGAAGAACGGTAAGCAGAGCCACCACACCGGAAATTACCGACAGGAGCGTGCTCTCGGTCAAGAGTTGGCGCGCCAGCCGTGCGCGACTCGCGCCCATCGTCAATCGAATGGCAATCTCGCGCCGCCGTCCGGAAGAACGCGCCAGAAGAAGGTTGGCGATATTCACGCACGCAATAAGCAACACAAATCCAACTGCTCCGAAAAGGATGAACAATTCCGTCCGCTGCGGCCCCACCAAATCATCTTTCACCGGAACAAGCCGTACTGCCCAAGCCGAAGCAGCGGGATAGTCGGTAGGATACGCTCGGCTGAGTTGCGATATGTAGCCATCGAGCTGCGCTTGCGCCTGCGCGACAGTCATGCCGGGTTTCAGGCGCGCAATAGCTCCCGGAAGCATTCTCTGCGCCCGTATCGCTGGAACCGGAAACGGAACGGCGTTGAAGCCAGCGGCGATCCAGACTTCTACATCCGTGTCCAGCGTGGGGCCCGGATGACGAAAGCCCGGCGGCATCACCCCGACGATCGTGTACGGGTCATTGTCGAGGCGCATTTTGCGCCCGATGATGTTCGGGTCAGAACCGTAATTGCGCCGCCAAAAACCGTCGCTGATAACAACCTGCTCTAGGAATCCCGGAACGGCATCTTGTGATGTGTAGACGCGGCCAAGTTGCGGCTTCGCTCCCAGTAGGGTGAAGTAGTCAGCACTAGTGAGAAGACTTTCAGCACGGACCGTTCGTTCTCCCCCGGCGACTGCCGAATTACTCGGCGCCACTGCCGAGATGTCCTGAAAGACGCCCGAGCGATCTTGCAAATCCCAAAGTTCGGGAGCGGACATGCCTACATCTTGCTCGTTCGGGCCGCGCAGGTCGTCGAAGACGCGCACCAGTTGCTCGGGATGCGGAAAGGGCAAAGGCCGCAGCAGAACGGCGTACACCACACTGAAAGTAGCTACGTTGGCGCCGATCCCCAGCGCAAGAGTCAGCACCGTAACAATCGAAAACCCGGCACTCTTGAGGAGCATTCGAAGCGCGTAGCGCAGGTCTTGCACGAATGAGAACACGGATATTTCCCCCTAGCGCCCGCTCGGTTGCGAAGCAGGCACGATTGTCCCTTGGCTATATGGACGAGGAGGCCGCACCATCGTTAGCAGGGGATTGTCTTGGAAGAGCGCTGGTTGGAATCGGCCGACTAATCCGAGTTGCCGGGCACGGAGCGCCGCTTATAGTCTGCGCGCAAAGGGATTCAATTGCGGATCCTTGGCTCTCGGGACTATACGAATCTTACGGACTTCGCTGTTCGGTTACGCCGACGGACGCTTCAGAATCTCCGCCAAAGCATGCAACCGCTTCGCGTCAGCCGGACTTTTCGCGGCTGCGGCGCTCTTTTCCAGCGACGGTGCCATACCCTTCAACTTACCCTGCTTGTTTTTGTCCATCGCCGCTCGCAGCGCTGCAATCTGGTCCGTCGGCAGAGCCTGCGACCGCTCCAGTTGATCCACATACGCCTTCGCCACGACCAGTTTCGCAGGCCATTCGATCTTCTGCTGGTTCTGCACATTCAGCTCAGCTACGTGAACCGTCTTCGCCGCGTCGATTTCGTTTTGGGTAAGAAACTTGCTCGCAGTCAGTTCAAACACGTCGAGTCCGCGGGCAATCTCCGAACCGTAAATGTAGCCGTTGTACCAATAGGCTGACCAATCGCCGCCTAGCACCAGCATATTCGGATCAATCGGTCCGCGATCGAAGTAGGCAATCTCGAAAGGATGCGCCACGTCGGTGAAGTCCACAACGGAGATACCCCCCTGGTACCAAGCCTGCACTTCGATATCGCGGCCTGGAACCGGAACCAGCGAGCCGTTGTGCGCCACACAATTCTCCGTGTCGCCCTGCGCGGCCGGCAACTTGTAATAACTCTCGAAGGTCAGCTTATCGTCCTTCAGTTGAAAGAGCGCGTCCGCGCCCCACTTGTTCGGATCGTTCGGACGGCACCGCGCGCCCAAGCCACCGCCCCACTCGTCGGTAAATACAACTTTCGTCCCATCATTAGAGAACGAAGCCGAATGCCAGTAGGAGTAGTTAGGGTCGCTCACCGCATCCACGCGCTTGGGATGAACAGGGTCCTTGATGTCGAGCAGAATGCCATTCCCGGAGCACGCGCCCGCCGCCAATCCGATTGCCGAATACACCGTGATGTCATGGCACTGGTTGGTGTCTTCCGGCTTTTCCTCTTTGCCGTTCTTGCCATGAGTGCCACCGTTGTTCAGGCCGTTCATTGCGCCCGTCCGAGCGTCGATAAATACGCGCGGGCTGGACACCACTTTCGCGTCCTGCGGCGCAGCCACCGGAACCTTGATCACTTCGATACGAAACAGCGCGGTGTTCGGATCCTTCTCCGGCGTTTCACCTGAGCATCCCGCCAACTCTTCTGGCTGACGCACGAATGATGTGCCAGATACGTAGATATAGACGTTGTTCTTGTCGTTGGGATCTTCGACCAGAGTATGCGTATGCGATCCACGGCAAGTCTGCACCGCCGCCACCTGTTTAGGATTCTTGATGTCTGAAATGTCGAAGATTCTCACGCCGCGGAAGCGGTCCTTTTGTGCTGCGGGCAAGCGACGCTTTTTTTCTTCCCCTGGTGCCGGCGTAGGCGGCGGAGGCTCCGGCGGAAATCCCTGGGCGCCGCAATCCAATCGTCCATTGGGCATCTCCACGGACATGAACAGCAGGTTTTTGTACACCGACACATCGCCCTGTCCGCCAGGGCACACCAGGGACGTCAACAATGCAGCGTTGGCCGGCTTGGAGATGTCGAAGATATTTATGCCATAAAAATTCCCCTGGAACAGGTAGTTGCCCTTGAACGCAAAGTCCGAGTTTCCGAAAGCGAGCTGCGCGATCACCAACTGCAGCGGCTTCGGCATTTTCGCAGTGCCGCTCACGCCGAGCTGAGAAAGCGTCTTTTGCACCTTCGGATCATCGGGATCGGAGGATCCAAGTTGAAACGCATCGGGCTTCTTGAGCAGCAGGAGGTGCTTGATGCCCATCGACGCTTCGCCCGCGTCATACATTCCCGGCGTCAGCTTGTAGCGCGGATCGTTCGTATCCGATCCAGTCATCCCCGGCGGTAGAGACGGGGCCGGTTGCGGAGCGAAGGGATTTTTGTCCTCGTCATCTTCCGCGGCTGGCGGCGGCTTTGGAGGCTCCTGCGCGTGCAACCGGCTCACACCGAAGCACATAAATATCGCGGCCACCGCCGCACGAAAAGCAACACTGGGCACTCGAATCATCGTTTCTCCTCTGAAGGTTCTTTCTCCAACATAGTCTGCATAATCTTAATCTCGGCGCGTTGCGTATTGTCCGCATCCGTTGCGAAGTTGAACAGATCGGCATCTTGCCCCGCACCTGCGGTATCGAACAAATCCTTCACCATTGTCAGCGCGCCATTATGGTGCTGAATCATCCCTATCAAAAATAAGTGATCGAACTCGGCGCCCTTCGCTTTACGCAGCGCTTCCATTTGCCCCGGCGTAAGCATTCCGGGCATAAGAGCCATCCGTTGCCCCGACTTGTCCATGTCAGGCATTCCGGGCATCGCCATGGAAACCGGCTCTCCCCGAGCGATCAGCCAACGCTGCATAAACTTTATTTCATCCGACTGCGAGCTACTGATTCTCGCTCCTAGCGACCGGAGATCTTTGTTCTCCGTATGGGACGGAATCAGCGCTGTCATCTCCACCGCTTGCGAATGATGCATGATCATACCTTGCATGAACTCCACGTCCGCTTGCGAGCGCTTGGGCAGCGTAGCTCTCGTCGAGGGCGGCAACGTCTTGCTCGGCTTGCCCGGCGCACCAGGTTGCACTACGACAGGTGGCGCGGAATCAGTCTGCTGCGCCCACGCATTGAAACAGAAGAAAACTGTGCAAGCGCTAGCGGCGGCTAGCATGCCAGACAGCAGCCCGCGCCGATGCCGTTCGATCCGCGTTGATCGTGGGATAAGTGCCAATCCGATGCTCGGATATAGAAACTAAGCAGAACCAAGCCGGACGGAGTAGGCGTGACTTCAACTTCCGCGCTTTCTCGGGCCCCGCGTTCCATTCAAGCGCGACAGGCGGCCAAAGAGCTACGCCGACGATCACGCCGAGGCCGCAGCATAGACCAAAAGTATGAGAGATAGCAACGCGTAGCAAGGACGGCTAGTGTTGTCATTTGAAATGGCCCCGCTACCAAAGAGACATGACGCCAACGGGAGTGCACACGCCACCTATATATATGGAAGATTGGTTGGATTAATCCTTGGTTTGCGCGCCTGGCATTACGTTCTTCAAAGGCTGTATGCGCTTGGGTTCAAGTTCCGGGTGCGGCAAAGGTTTGCGCGGGAGCATTTGGTCGCGCATGGCTGCGTTGTAGACGAAAGTAGCTTCGACAAGCGCGGCCTGCGCGAGGTCTTCGGGTTGCAGGCGCTCGTAGGTGTCCATGTTCGAATGATGGGTGCGCGAGCCGTAGTCGAGCGGGTCCTGGATGAATTGGAATCCGGGAAGGCCGATGGCGTCGAACGCTTCATGATCCGTGCCGCCGGTGTCGCGCATTGTGATCGCTGTGACGCCGAGATCTTTAAGTGGCGCAATCCATTGCTCGAAAATCGATGTGATGGCGGCGTTGCCTTGCAAATATATGCCGCGGACTTTGCCGCTGCCGTTATCCAGGTTGAAATACGCAGACAGCTTTTGATAGTCGGGCTTGAGCTGAATAGGTCCAGAGGCGTCGCGATCAAACTCGGTGACCAAAAGTTGGTCAGGTTCATTCGAACGGGGCACGAAGCCGAAGTGCTGCTTCACGTAGCCGTAGGACCCGAACTCCCCTTCTTCTTCGCCGGTCCACAGGCCAACACGAATGGTACGGCGCGGTTTTATTTGCAGTGAGGTCAGGATGCGCATCACTTCCATGGCGACGACCGAGCCCGCGCCGTTGTCGGTTGCGCCGGTAGCGGACGCCCAGGAATCGAGATGGCCGCCGAGCATGACGACTTCGTCTTTCAGCTTGGGGTCAGTGCCAGGAATTTCGGCGATGGTATCGAAACCGTGTTCATGGTCGCCGGTGAATTTTGTGTCGATGTTGAGTTCAATGCTTACGGGTACGCCTGCTTTCAGTAGACGGTAGACGCGGCCGTAGTTTTCAATCGCGGTGACCGCGACGGGTAGTGCGTTCGCATGTTCGCGTTGATAAATGAGCCAGCCGAAGCCTGCGCCCGTGTCGTCGAAGATAGTGCCGCCGGAACCGCCGCCGTTTCTGCCGTCCCGGCTGGGTGTGATCACCGCGACAGCTTGTTCGGCGGCGACAAAGTGTCCGACTTTTTCCCGGAAAGCGAGAGTCTTAAGAAAGTTTGCGAAGGAAAAGGGCTGACTTAGGTCGATTGGATAACTTTCGATGCGTCTGAGGTCGGCTTCTTCATCGCGCGTAAAGAGTGGTTTGTCGACGGGCTTCACTTCGCGCATTTCGCCGAAGAACACAATTTTTCCGGCGAGCTTTCCTCTGTATTTCTCGAAGTCCGCTTCGGTTTTTTTATCCACCCAAATCGCTGGAGCAGTGACGGACCCCTTCGTCGCGGGCGACCATGGCGCGGCTTGCGCGATGAATACGGCTGCGTCCGGCGAAGTCATGCGCACCCAGGTGTTTAATTGTTGCCAGCCCATCCCAAACTCGCCCCAGTCTTCGAGATGCGCGTTGGCGCAGCCCATAGCCGTGAATTGATCGCGTGTCCATTCGTTGGCGCGCTTCAAATTCGGAGAACCTGTCAGGCGCGGGCCGATGCCGTCCATGAGACCGGAGGCATACTCCATGATGTGCGAATGCGTGAGAGCCTCGTCTCGAATGTTCTGGTACATCGCTAAATCGAGAGATTCTTTTTCGGGCTGGGGCAATTCGTAGGAGGGCCGCGGGGGATCTTTGGGAGCGGCATCTTTTTTGTCTTTGTCGGCCGCGAACATGGAAAACGCGAGGCCTGCAAATAACATCGCGGCTGGAGCAAAGATTTTTGGTGAGCGCATGAGATTCCTTTTTTGAGAATGAATTCGAGGAGCATAACAAAGCCGCAGGGAATTACCAAGAATCGGCCAGGCGGTAATGCATCAATTTGCGGGGCCTCTCTAAGAGCACGCCCGCGTGCCGTCAACTCGCCAGGGCCTGTCAGATAAGATGGAACGATGCATGTTTCTTGCGATACGATTGGGCCACTTTGCTCTTGGCTGAAAGGCGGGAGGCAGCATGGAAACGTTTTACCAAGACTTGCGCTACGGGATTCGGATGCTGGCGAAGTCGCCTGGATTTACGGCGATTGCGATTTTGACTCTGGCGCTGGGCATCGGCGCGAATACGGCGCTATTTTCCGTAGTCAACGGCGTGCTGCTCAATCCGCTGGCGTATCCACAATCCGGCCAACTCGTGGCGATTTATGGAAAGTCCACTGGGTTCGCTAACGCCCCCATTAACTACCTGAACTTCCTGGATTGGCAGCGCGATACGCAAACGTTTTCGTCCATGGCCATGTACCGCAACCAGGATTACAACTTCATCGGCACGGGCGAAGCGGAACGCCTGACCGGTTACATGATTTCGGCGGATTTTTTTTCAACACTGGGCCAGGTGCCCATCCTTGGCCGCACTTTCCGTTCCGAGGACGATCGTGTGGGCGCCGCGCCGGTCGTGATTCTGGGTGGCGGATTCTGGAAACGGAGATTCGGCTCTTCGCTGGAAATCGTAGGGAAGCAGATCACTCTGAACGGATCGTCTTACACGATCGTGGGCGTGATTCCGGCAAGCTTCAGCTTTTATGGTCACGACAGGGATGTCTACACTCCCATCGGCCAGTGGAATGATGCTTCGTTTCGCGACCGGCGCGTCGACTTGAGCTCGCACGGAGTGGGCCGCCTGAAGCCAGGCGTAACGCTCTCGCAGGCGATAGCCGATATGGATGGCATTGCGCTAAATCTCGCGCTGGCGTACCCGGAGGCCGATAAGAACGTAGGCATCACTCTCGTTTCCATGAAGGAAGACATCGTCGGTAAGGTCCAGCCATTTCTGATCGTGCTTCTCGCGGCAGTTGGTTTCTTGTTGCTGATTGCATGCGTCAATGTTGCCAATCTTCTTCTGGCGCGCTCGATGGGCCGGTCGCGAGAGTTTGCGATTCGCGCGGCGATGGGCGCTAGCCAGGCGCGCGTCATTCGGCAGCTTCTCAGCGAAAGCATTCTGCTCGCGGGATTGGGCGGCGCGCTGGGACTCTTGCTCGCTGTTTGGGGGACCAAGGCAGTGCTCGGCACTTTGCCAGGCGCTTTGCCGCGCGCCAGCGAAGTCTCGCTGGATTCACGCGTGCTGCTCTTTACTTTGGCACTGTCGTTGTTTGCTGGAATTATTTTTGGCCTCGCCCCCGCGCTGAAGAGCTCACGCGTGAATCTGGAAGAGATACTCAAAGAGAGCGGCCGCGGTTCTAGTGGCGCTCGCCACCGGCTGCAAGGAGTTTTCGTCGCCGTTGAAGTAGCCATGGCCTTGGTTTTGCTCGTTGGCGCGGGACTGATGGTGCGCAGCCTCGCCGCGCTTTGGCGCGTCGATCCCGGCTTCAATCCGAGTCACGCGATCACCTTTACTTTGTCCTTGCCGGCCGGGCCTGCGACCAATTCCGCCGAAACGCGCGCTCGTCTGCGCCACTTCGATGACAAAATGCAAAGCATCCCCGGCGTCCAAGCCGTTTCTGTCACGCTCGGCTCCCGCCCAATGATCCATAATTCTTCGGAGCCTTTTTGGATTGAGGGCCAGCCAAAGCCTGCCAACCTTCCGGAGATGCACCAGGCGATGTTCTATCTTGCTGAAAGCGGCTTCCAGCCAGCCATGGGAGTGACCCTGCAGCGCGGGCGATTCATCACGCCGCAGGATGACGAGCACGCGCCGGTGGTCATAGTTATCGACGATGTTTTCGCGCGCACTTATTTCGCGAACGAAAATCCCATCGGCAAGCGCATCAATCTCGCTGGCTTCGGCGTGCAAGCCGAAATTGTCGGCGTGGTTGGCCATGTAAAGCAGTGGGGTCTGGACGCCGATTCGAAATCGGCTATCGAGGCGCAGTTCGATTATCCGTTCATGCAACTCCCCGAGAAGCTTATGGCGTTGGCGGCGAATGCTGTGGCCGTGGTGCTACGCACCGAAGGAGATCCCACCACGGTGATGGCCTCCGTTCGACGTGCCGTCGCGGAAATCGATCCGCGCGAAGTGGTCTACAACGTCCAGACGATGAACGAAGTGGTCGCCAATTCGTTTGCCGCGCGGAGGCTCTCCATGATGCTACTTGGCGTTTTCGCGGCGCTCGCGCTGGTGCTCGCGTGCGTCGGAATCTACGGCGTGATTTCGTATCTGGTCGGCCAGCGCACTCACGAAATCGGCGTGCGCATGGCCCTGGGTGCGCAGCAGAACGATGTGCTGCGGCTGATAATTGGACAGGGGGCAAGAATGGCGCTTGTTGGTGTCGCGATCGGCATCGTTGCCGCGATGGGACTCACGCGTCTCATGGCCAACCAGCTCTTCGGTGTCAGTCCGCATGACCCAATTACCTTTGTTGGCGTGGCCGTGCTGTTAATTATCGTTGCCATCGCGGCGTGTTACATTCCCGCGCGGCGAGCGATGCGCGTCGATCCCATCATTGCGCTGCGATACGAGTAGTGCTTCGCGCAGGCGACACGCGAGTCTTCCTCAAAAGAGCCTGCAAAATCGTGAGGTCCTCATAAAATTCTCTGGTGATCGTTTCCGAGAAGGGCTGGCAGAACTATTTGTCGACTACGTCTGGTTAACTACGCGCTGGCAGGCTTCCCATTGCCGGAAGCTTCCGCGGCCGGGTAGAGGCGGTCAAATTCTGGATCATCGCGGAGCATCGCGAGGTCTGGATCTCTGCGTACCCAAGTGGAATCCTTGAAGCCTGCTTCCCAAGCCATTCGCAATGTGTCGAGCGCTTCGGCTTTTCTCTTCAAGAGAGCATACGTGCAAGCGGCGTTGTACAAAATGGAGGCTTCGTTGGCGCGCAAGGTGATCGCCAGATGCAATTCTTTGAGCGAATCCTCCACGCGATCGAGCTCCGCGTAATCGGCGGAGAGCAGAATGCGAGCTCGCGCGTCCTCGGGCACCTGTTTTAAGTGGTTTTCGAGCGCCACGATGCGGCGCAGCAGCAAATTGCGGTACTCGTCCTTCTTTCCCAGCGCCCCCAGAGCATTCGCGATCGGTACATAGACGTTGTAATCTTCGCCGCTTACTTCGAGTGCCTGGTCCATCACATCGACCACTTCTTGATAACGCCCGGCGGAGAAAAGTGCGCGGCACAAAAGGTAATACGCGCCTTCGCAATCTTTTTTGCGTTCGATGGCTTTCAAAACCATGCGCACGGATTCATCGTGCAATGCGGTGGCGTAAAGGACCCACGCCTGGCTGACTTGCACTTCTGGCAAATCCCACCTGAGCGCTACGGCTTTTCCCGATGCGTTCCGGGCGCGCTCGACCCAAATCGCTTCGCGGCTGTAGTTGCAGTAAAACATCGCACAGGCATTGGCGCAGGCGGCGTAAGCCAGCGCAAAGCTGGGGTCCATAGCTACGGCGTTCTCAAACATTTGCAATGCGAACTCCAGGTCCTGCCTGGTCTGCCGCCGCGCGTAACGCTTGCCGCGCAAATAGAGATCGTATGCTTGAAGATTTTCGGTAGGCTTGATCGCCAGCGCTTCGAGCTCTTGAGGGGAAAGAGTCACACGCAGAGCTTCTGCAATCTTGCGTGCAATCTCGTCCTGCACCTCGAATACATCTTTCATTTCGCGGTCGTAGCGCTCCGACCACATCGGAAAATCGGTGGCGGTGTCCACCAACTGAGTTGTAATGCGCAAGCGGTTTCCTGCGCGGCGCAGACTGCCCGTCAAAACGTACGCTGCTTTCAGTTGCTGTCCGACTTGGCCCGGAGTCACTTGTTTGTCGCGAAATGCCAGAACCGTCGGCCGTGAATACGTGTTAAGCCCGCGAATCTTGGAGAGTTCCGTGATGATGTCTTCCGTGATGCCGTCGCGCAGATACTCGTCTTCTTTTACACCGCTGAGGTTCTCGAAATAGAGCACTGCGACGGACTTCAAAGCGGGCTTCGCGGTTCCCGATTTGGAATCGCTCAATTCGGCCGCGCGTTTGCTTCCAGAATCGAGATCCCTTTTCAGCCGGTTCAGATCGGTTTTGAGTTCCGCTGCCGATTGGCAACGCATCGTGCGATCTTTTTCCAGCAGCTTCGAAAGAATGCGTCCAAACTCCCCCGGCACCGCCGAGTTCAACTCGACCACCGGCACGGGATCGCGATTTAAGATCGCGTCAAACACAAGGGCCGAAGTATCTCCCTTGAAGGGAAGCACTCCGCTCGCAAGTTGATACAAAACCGTCCCGAGTGAAAACAAATCTGTTCGCGCATCGACTAGTTGTCCGCGCGCCTGCTCCGGCGACATGTAAGAAATTGTGCCCACGGTTGCGCCCGGAGAAGTAAGTTCTCCTTCCACCATGGTGTCCAATTTCGATGGTGACGAACCACTAGGCAGAATTTCTGTCCCCTCGATTTTCGCGAGGCCAAAGTCCAACACTTTCACTTGGCCGCGATCCGTCACAAAAAGATTCGCGGGCTTAATATCGCGGTGAACGATTCCTTTGGCGTGAGCGGATTCCAGAGCATCGGCAATCTGAATAGCCATCGGCAGCAATTTTTCGATAGAGCTGGGCTGCCGGTTCATCAATTGACCGAGCGTTTGCCCTTCGAGAAGTTCCATCACGAGAAAATGCTGGCGGTCGTGCTGTTCGATGGCGTGGATGGTGCAGATGTTGGGGTGGTTCAGCGCCGAAGCGGCGCGTGCCTCGCGCTGAAATCGCTCGATAAGTTGGGTGTCTTTCGCCATCTCGACGGGCAGGAATTTCAGCGCCACGCGCCGTCCCAGTCGAGTGTCCTCCGCTTCGTACACCACACCCATCCCACCGCTTCCTATCTCTCGTGCAACTTTGTAATGGGAGAAAACTTGGCCGACCAGCGAAGGAGTTTCCGACATTGGGTTCTCATATTATTCGAGGGCTCTGGCTCGGTCAAGCAAACCGCCGTCCGCGCGTTGACTTGCCTCACGGCGCAACCTAATATGCATGCCAAAGGCGGGGTTTCCCACGATGATTGGCCAAACGCTCGGCCACTACCTCATCGTTGAAGAAATCGGAGCTGGCGGCATGGGTGTGGTCTATCGCGCCCATGACGAGCAGCTCGACCGTGATGTTGCGCTGAAAGTTCTTCCCGCTGGGCTACTCGCCGATGAGGCTGCCCGCAAACGTTTCCGCAACGAGGCCCTAGCCCTCGCTAAGTTAAACCATCCAAACATAGAAACTGTTCATGAGTTCGGAAGCGAGCGAGGTCTCGATTTTCTCGTCATGGAATTGATTCACGGCGTTCCGCTGAGCAAAAAACTTTCAGAAGGGCCGCTCGACGAAGCACTAACCCGAAAACTGGGCGCCCAACTCGCGGAAGCGATGGCCGCGGCTCATTCCCAGGGGGTCATCCATCGTGACCTTAAGCCCGACAACATCTACATCACGACAGAGGGACGGCTGAAGATCCTCGATTTCGGTTTGGCAAAGCTCTTTCGCCCTGAAACCGAAATTGACCAGACACAGAGTATCGATGACACACACTCGGTCTCTGGAACCTTGCCTTACATGTCGCCGGAACAGCTGCGTGCCGAAGCCGTCGACGCACGCACCGATATCTATGGCGCCGGGGCTGTGCTTTACGAGATGGCTACATCGCAACGCCCATTTCCGGAGAACCAGCCGACGCGCCTGATCGATGCCATCCTACATAGCTCTCCGCAGCGCTTGAGCGCATACAAGTCGCGGAGTTCGGCTTCGCTCGAGACGATCATTTTCAAGGCGCTCGAAAAGGAACCGTCCCGGCGCTTTCAATCTGCGCGCGAACTTCTTGCCGCTTTGGAATCGGGCGTGGTTCTCCCTGCGCCTGCGCCCGCGGCTGGATTCAAGTGGTCCACCGTTGGAATTGTTGCGACCAGCGTGATTCTGCTTCTCGGAGTCATTCTCGGACTCAATTTGGGCAAATCTCGCGACCGCATCCTCAACCGAATAATTCCTGGGAGACTGCTTTCGCACTCGTCCGCCTCGACGACACCGGTCCGGCGATCTGTAGCGGTATTTGGTTTCAAGAACGCCGCTGGTCGAGCGGATTCGGCTTGGCTCTCCACAGGGTTATCGGAAATGCTCACCACGGAACTAGGTACCGGCGGCCAGATTCGCACCGTGGCGGAGGAAAATGTAGTCCGGGCGAAAATGGATCTCTCGCTTACGGATGCTGATAGTCTGGCCACAGACACGCTGACCCGCGTTCGCAATCATCTGGGCGCCGATTACGTGGTCCTCGGCTCGTTCGTGGACCTCGGTAAAGAAGGCGGCGGACAAATTCGCGTGGATTTGCGTCTCCAAAACGCTCGCACCGGTGAAACCGTTGGAGTCGTCTCCGAAACAGGCACAGAGGGTGAACTCTTTGGCCTGGTTTCACGGGCTGGCAGCGACCTGCGAAGAGAACTAGGGATCGACAATATCTCCGAAGCCGAAGCTGGCAGCCTGCGCGCGGCCATTGCTTCCAATCCGGAAGCTTCTCGTTTTTACGCCGAAGGACTCGCAAAACTTCGCGTGTTTGACGCGCAGTCCGCACGCGACCTTTTGGAGAAAGCCGTTGCTGCCGATCCGAACTATGCATTGGCCCATTCCGCGCTTTCTGCGGCTTGGTCCGCGCTTGGTTATGACGGGAAGGCGGCCGAAGAAGCCAAGAAAGCTTTTGACTTGTCGGGCAATCTTCCGCGTGAAGATCATCTCTCTATAGAAGGTCGCTACTACGAAGCCATCAAGAACTGGCCAAAAGCTGTCGACGTCTATCACACGCTCTGGAACTTCGCTCCCGACAATCTCGACTACGGCTTGCGTCTTGCTCAAGCACAGTCTTCCGGCAGCCTTAACAAAGACGCCATGGCAACTGTGGAATCATTACGCAACTTGCCTGCGCCTGCTTCCGAAGATCCCCGCATCGATCTTGCCGAAGTTGTTGCTGCTCATGGACAGTCTGATTTCAAGCGCGAGCTGACGGCCGCGGTTCGTGCCACAGAAAAAGGTCAGAAACTTGGAGCGCGCCTCCTCCTCGCTCGCGCTGAGCTCGCGCAAGCTCGCGCGTACTACTATCTCGGCGACCTCCAACAGTTTCAAAAGGCCGCAGAAACATCCCGGCAAATTTTCGCCGAAGCTGGCGACCTCAGCGGAGAAGCTGGTGCCCTGCACAATTTGGGCACCGGTGTCTATGATCAGGGCGATCTTGCCAGCGCGCAAAAGTTCCAGGATGAATCTCTCGAAATCTGCCGCAAGATTGGCAATCAGCGTTGCGTTGGCGACGCGCTCAATAGCATCGGTATCGCTCTTAAGGATCAAATGGATTTCGCGGGCGCACGGCAAGCCTACGAACAGTCCGTCGCCATCCGCCTAGAAACCGGCGATCGAATCGGCGAAGCCGTCTCCCTAAACAATATCGCCGTCGTGCTCTATCAGCAGGGCAAATTTGCAGAGGCTAGAAAATTCTATGAACAATCCTTGGGCATCACCCAGGTGATCGGCGAAAAACGTGGCATCGCCCGCGCTCTTACCAATTTGGCGATCGTTGATCATGAGCAAGGCAAACTAGTCGAATCCCGCAAATTGCATGAACAATCCATCGCGATCCGCCGTGAGATTGGCGATAAATCCGGCGTCGCCCTCGGCCTCAACAATCTTGCGGCGATGCTCCTCGATCTTGGAGATCTCCCGGCCGTCCAAAAAGCTCTCGACGAGCAAATGCCGATCTTTCAACAAGCAGGTAATCAGCGCGCTATAGCCTATGCCACCTTTGTTCAAGGTGAATTTTTCAAAACGCAGGGAAATCTCGAGCAGGGCCGCAAGGCTCATGAGGAAGCGCTCGCCATTCGCAATAAAATCGGAGAAAAGGTTACGGTCGGCGATAGCCTTTTGGCCCTTGCCGCTCTCTCGATCGAGGAAGGCCACCCAGCCGATGCGGAGCAACCGGCACGCCATAGTATTCAGCAGGCAATCGCGGAAAAAGCCCCCGGAAATGAGCTCAATGCGAGAAACCTCCTCGCCCGTTCTCTACTCGCCCAGGGAAAACTAGTCGAAGCTGAAAAAGAAATTCATACCGCGGAGGTGGCAGCCGCAACAACCGAAGGCCGTTTGCTCGGTATAGACACGCTCATAACCGCCGCACGCGTTCACGCGGCTAATGGTCAGGCAGCGGAAGCCTCGCGAAGCTTGATGAATGTCCTCGCCGAAGCCACTAGACTAAGCTGCGGCCGTTGCCAGTTCGATGCTCGCTTGGCGCTCGCCGAAATTGAGATGAAGCAAGGAAAGAAAGCAGCAGCCCATGAGCACTTTGCCACCCTCGAAAAGGATGCCAGCGCAAAGGGTTTTCTGCTCATCGCCCACGAAGCTCGCGTCGCAGCCAGCAAGTAAGTAAGGTGAGTTTGCTGTTGATTTGGACCGGATCGGCGGATTCGGAGGTTCGTGTGGTTCAAAAAAATTCGCGCTTCCAGCTCTGCTCTCACGCGGTTACAATCCATGCGAAGTTAATGGAGCCGCGAGACCACAAATCTGATCGAGAATATCTTGACCGACTTTTGTTTGCGAACAACTGGCTTCTTGATACCGCGAGACTTGCTTTCCAAAAGGAGATTTTCCCGTGCCCGACACACCTGCACAACACGCGCTGAGCGACCGCGCAGCATTTCAACTTGCGAACGTCACAAAAACCCCGCCGCAATATGGCGCGATTACGCCGCGGTGGCTGGTGCGATTTCTGGACTGGAAGCCACTGGAAGCGGGAACGCTGCGCGTCAACCGCGTGGCGGACGACAAGACCGTCGACGTCGTGTGCGGCCAAAAGGACGAAAAGGCGTTGCCGGAAACGTGTGTCAACTACGAAGAAAAGCCGCGTGAATACACGTTGTGCGGGATTTCTGCAGTCCTCGATGTTCACACGCGCGTTTCCGATCTTTACAGCAATCCTTACGATCAAGTGCGCGAGCAACTCCGGCTCACCATTGAAAATGTGAAAGAAAGCCAGGAAGGCGAGCTCGTCAATAATCCTGATTACGGCCTTTTGAAGAATGTTGCGGCGAGCCAGCGCGTTTCGACTCGCAAAGGCGCTCCCACTCCGGACGATTTGGATGAACTTCTGACGAAAGTTTGGAAAGAGCCATCGTTTTTTCTGGCTCACCCACGCGCTATCGCGGCCTTCGGCCGGGAGTGCACGCGGCGTGGCGTGCCGCCGCCGACGGTCACCTTGTTCGGTACGCCTTTTCTGACCTGGCGGGGAGTTCCACTGATTCCTACTGACAAACTGTATGTTGACGGGATTAAGAAGGCCAAGGATTCCGGCGGAAAGACCAACATTCTTTTGCTCCGCGTTGGAGAAAAAAAACAGGGTGTCATTGGTCTGTTCCAGCCCGGACTGCCGGGTGAGCAGACTCCTGGCTTATCGGTGCGGTTCATGGGGATCAGCAACAAGGCGATCGCCTCTTATCTGATTTCCCTGTACTGCTCCGCGGCGATTCTTGTGGACGACGCGATTGCTGCGCTGGAAGACGTCGAAGTCGGGCACTATCATGACTACAAGTGATTCGGGGAAAGGCGCGCCGCGCTTTCCGGGAGGAGCATTCGAAACAGTGCTCCCTGCCGAAAAACTGAGTGTGCCACCGGGCGTTCCAGACCCCGGCGTTTTAGCGCGCATGGCAAATGAGTTCTTCACGGCGTTGCCGGGGCTCTCGCAGACGGAAAACAGCGCTGCGGTTTTTCCTCACTCAAACGCAGACCTTCCCGGTACGACCGAAGTGCTGAACACGTTGGGAAATTCGGCGACGCTCACTTCTTCGCCGACGACTTCCATTCCTACCGAGGCGGAGTTGGGCGCTCTTCCTGCTTCACTTGCATCAGGCGTTGCTACGCCGCCCTTGTTGGCAGGGCATTCGCCTGCGGCTTTGCCGGAAATTCCGGGCGGAGCGGGAGCGGCGCATTTTTCTACGCTTCCCTCGTTCTCATTTTTCGATGAGCTCAGACCGCTGTTTTCTTATCCGGTTGCATCTTCGTTGGCCGCCGTACCTCCAATACCCACGGTGAAAATTCCAGGCGAAACCGAACTGCGCGCACTCGCAAACAATTTTTCCTCGACGGCCACGCCCCACCTCGCGGATCCCGGTACGTACCTGAGCGCCCCGCAGGTGTCAGGCGCGGTACCGCAGCTTGGCGCACTGGACAGGCTGGCCTCTTACGCTTTTCTTGATGAGATTCGCGGGCTCACCCCTGCGGGAACGGTGCCTACCCTCGAGCCGCTGCGCGTGACCTCACCTGCTCTACCTGGGTTGAATATTTCTTCCGGTCCATTCGATGTGCAGGCCATTCGGCGCGATTTTCCGATACTGCAGGAGCGCGTTCACGGCAAGCCTCTGATTTGGCTGGACAACGCAGCGACCACGCAGAAACCGCAGAGCGTGATCGACCGGCTGAGCGATTTCTACGCGCACGAGAATTCCAATATTCACCGCGCCGCGCACGAACTGGCGGCGCGAGCCACGGATGCTTACGAAGCCGCGCGCGAGAAAGTGCGGCGGTTTATAAACGCCGGCACGGTGAAAGAAATTATTTTTGTGCGTGGAACGACTGAGGCCATCAATTTGGTCTCGCAGAGCTGGGGGCGGCAGAACATTCAGAAGGACGACGAAATCGTCATCACCTGGCTGGAACATCACGCCAATATCGTCCCCTGGCAGATGCTGTGCGCTGAGAAAGGCGCGCGGCTGCGAATCGCGCCGGTCGACAACAGTGGGCAGGTGATTCTCGACGAGTATCAAAAACTTCTTGGGCCGCGAACACGCCTTGTCGCCTTCGCGCAAGTTTCGAATGCGCTCGGGACCGTCACTCCTGCCCAAGAGATGATCGAGATGGCGCACCGCTACGGAGCGAAAGTGCTTCTGGACGGCGCGCAGTCTGTGTCGCACATGCGCACCGACGTGCAGCTTTACGATTGTGACTTTTATGTTTTCTCTGGTCACAAAATGTTTGGCCCGACCGGCATGGGAGTCGTTTACGGCAAGCTGGACGTCTTGGAAAACACGCAGCCGTGGCACGGCGGCGGCAACATGATTCAGGACGTCACCTTCGAGAAGACGACTTATCAGCCACCGCCCGGGCGATTCGAAGCGGGCACCGGCAACATTGCGGACGCGGTGGGGCTCGGAGCGGCCATAGATTATATCGACCGCATTGGCATGCACAACATTTCGCGCTACGAGCACGATCTCCTGGTGTACGCGACGGAATCGCTGCAGCGCATTCCTGGCCTGCGCCTGATTGGAACCGCGAAGGAAAAGGCGGGAGTTCTGTCGTTTGTACTGGACGGTTTTCGGACCGAGGACGTCGGCACGGCGCTCAACCGCCAAGGTATTGCCGTGCGCGCGGGCCATCACTGCGCCCAGCCGATTCTTCGCCGCTTCGGCGTGGAGACCACTGTTCGGCCGTCGCTTGCACTTTACAATACATGCGAAGAGGTCGACGCACTCGTCGCTGCCATCTGGAATTTGAAACAGGGACACGGTTCCCTTTAAATCGTTCCGCGCAATGGCAAAATCCCGAGTGGGAATGCAGAGTCAATCGTGCCGCGTGTTACCATCCTCTCCGTAAAATTTAGATTCGAGGTCTTCATCGTGCGTCACTTTTTGGTTCTGTTCGCTGCGCTCTTCGGAATATCCACGAGTTTGCTTGCGCAGTGGCCACCTGCGCCTGGCCATTTGACTTTGAACATTTGGCCGCATGCGGCGCCAGGAGCGCAGCCCAATCCTGCGCCCGAAGGCGACACGACGACCGCCAAGGAAAATCTCATCGCCGGCAAACCGCTCGTTCGTCTTGGCAATGTTTCCACGCCCACGCTGACTCTCTATACGCCGTCCGGCAAAAACACGGGAGCGGCCATCGTGGTATTTCCGGGCGGCTCGTACCGCATCCTGGCGATAGATCTGGAAGGCACGGAAGTGTGCGACTGGCTCAATTCGGTGGGCATCACGTGCGTCTTGCTCAAGTACCGCGTGCCTGACACCGGGCCATATCCCAAATCCGCGGCCGCTCTGCAGGACGCGCAGCGCGCGCTGGGTATCGTGCGGTCTCACGCCGCCGAGTGGCACATCGATCCGAAGCGCATCGGCGTGCTTGGATTTTCTGCGGGCGCTCACCTTGCAGCTGCGCTCAGCACTCATTTCGATCAACGGTTGTACAATGCGATCGATGCGGCTGACCAAGTAAGTTGCCGCCCTGATTTTGCGGTGATCGTTTATCCGGGTTATCTGGCGATCGCGGAACAGAACTTCGCGGCCAATGCGGACATTCATCCGACGGAGAAAACGCCGCCCTCGTTCATCGTTCAGGCCGAAGATGATCCCGTGCACGTAGAAAACTCGACCGTGTATTTTCTTGCCTTGAAGAACGCAAAGGTTCCGGCGGAGATGCATTTGTATGCCCAGGGCGGCCACGGATATGGGCTTCGGCGAACCGAGCTTCCTGTAACAGCATGGCCGCAGCTGGTGAAAATTTGGCTGCACACCATCCAAGTCCTGCCCGCCGCTGCGCGTTGAGAACGTGCGAGCGGGGCGAGCCCCGCCCCTACTGATTACATTCAAGAAAAAATGCTAGAAGAAAGCAGCGCCGCCGTCGACGTTGATGGATTGGCCGGTGATGGCGCTGGATTGCGCGGAGCAAAGAAAGAGAGCCGCGCGGGCAACTTCATCGGCCGTTTGCCCGCGGCCTTGCAAAATTGTGTTCAGAAAACCGGCTAGCTGCTCTTTGGGACTGACCCCTAGCTTCGTGGCAAGCGTGTTGCCTAACTCTTTGGACATGCGAGTTTCGGTAACTGGCCCTGGACAGATGGCGTTGACGCGGACGCCTTTGCGCGCGGCTTCGGCCGCGGTGATGCGTGTAAGACCAAGCATGCCGGCTTTTGCCGCCGCATAAGCCGAGCCCCAAGGGAATGCGGCCTTGGCCGAAAGGCTCGATATATTAAGGATGACGCCGGAGTTGCGCGCATACATTCCCGGAAGTACGAGTTTGCTCAGCAGGAACGCCGCGCGCAGGTGCACGGCAATGACGTTATCGAACTCCGCCAAGGGATAGTCTTCGACGGGAACAACAGGACCATAGTGGCCGGCGTTGTTCACAAGAATATCGATCTTGCCGAATTTTGCGCGCACCTCCGCCACGACGCGCGTGCAATCCGCTTCGAGCGCAAGATCGGCGAGCGAATAGTCTGCGCTCCCGCCACTCCCTGAAGTCTCTTTCACGGTAGCTGTTAACTCCGCCTCCGTGCGTGCCGTCAGGAATACCGAAGCACCTTCGGCCGCAAACAGTCGAGCCATGGCGCGCCCGATGCCGCGGCCCGAGCCGGTAATCAAAGCAACTTGGTCTTTGAGGAGCATAGGAAGAAAAGGATAGAGCCAGCACGCGACGGAGGCAAGATGCTGAGACTCCCAAACGAGCTCAACAGAATTGGCCCAAGAGGTCAGCAAGTACCGTAGGTGCAGAGAGGACCTACACAAAGCTCTGGCCGAGAACTGTACTTTTGTTCAGGTGTAATTTCCCTCGTTGCTGATTAAGATGCATGTAAGAGAGTGTGTATGCATCGCTGCGGCATCCCGGCGCGGGCCGGTCCGCTTTTCCCCGAATTTGTGGCCAACCCAGCCAGGCCGCTCGTTTTGACGCGGGGGTACGCCAGTGCGCCGACCAATTTTCCTTTTGCAAGCAAGTGCAGTTCTTGCTGCGCTAGCGTTCGCGGGCTGCGCAGGCGTGATCTCATCCAATAACTCAAACAACGGAAACAAGCCGGTGGTGCCGACAATCGCGTCGCGGCCCGCGAGCCAAATTGTTACCGCTGGGCAAACGGCCACGTTCAGCGTGATGGCGACCGGAACGGCACCGCTGAGTTATCAATGGCTGAGGAACAGCGCGAATATTTCAGGAGCAACGGCAGCGAGTTACACCACTCCTGCGACCATCGCGGGCGACAGCGGAGCGAAATTCGATGTGGTGGTGAGCAACTCAGCGGGAAGTATAACCAGCGCAATGGCCACCTTAACGGTGAACGCTGCGGCCGTGGCACCTGCGATCACGACCCAACCGGCGAATCAGAGTGTGACCCTTGGTCAAACGGCAACATTTAGCGTGACGGCGACCGGAACGGCGCCGCTGAGTTATCAATGGCAGAAAAACAACGCAAACATTTCTGGCGCGACGGCAGCGAGTTACACCACTCCTGCGACTGTAACAAGCGACAACGGCGCGAAGTTCGATGTGATCGTCAGCAACGAGACAGGAAGTCAAACGAGTACGATGGCGACGTTGACCGTGAACGCAGCGGCAGTGGCGCCGACAATCACAACGCAAGCTGCGAATCAGACAGTAAACGCAGGACAAACGGCGACGTTTAGCGTTACCGCAACGGGAACAGCGCCTCTGAGTTATCAGTGGCAGAAAAATAGCACGAACATCAGCGGCGCAGCCGCTGCGAGTTACACCACACCAGCCACAGCAACGACCGACAACGGCGCCAAGTTCGATGTGATCGTCAGCAACTCCGTAGGAAGCCAGACGAGCACGATGGCCACGCTAACGGTGAACGCAATCAGCGCATTTACCATTAATGTCGTGACGTATCACTACGACAATCTACGCACTGGCCAGAACCTGAACGAAACGATTCTTACGCCTGCCAACGTGACTTCCGCGACCTTCGGCAAACTTGGCGCATTCACCGTCGATGGAAGAGTAGACGCGCAGCCGCTATATCTTTCCGCGGTAGCGATACCCAGCATAGGAACAAAAAACGTTCTGTACGTGGCGACGGAGCACGGCAGCGTATATGCGTTTGACGCGGACTCCGTCAACGGCAACACGGGAACGTTTCTGTGGAAGACTTCCGTACTTGGCAGCGGCGAAACGTCGAGCGATGACCGCGGCTGCGGTCAAGTCTCGCCGGAAATTGGCGTGACGGCTACTCCCGTCATCGACCGCGCGCGCGGAACGCATGGCGCGATCTATGTCGTGGCAATGTCCAAGGATGCCAATGGAAATTATTTTCAACGGCTGCATGCGCTTGATCTGACCACCGGCGCGGAACTTTTCGGAGGGCCAACGACGGTGCAAGCGACTTATCCAGGCTCTGGCGACAACAGCACGGGCGGAAATGTAGTCTTCGACGCCAAGCAATATAAGGAACGACCGGGCCTGCTCGAAATTGGCACCACCATCTACACAACGTGGTCCTCGCATTGCGACGATCGCCCATACACTTCCTGGGTGATCTCCTATGACGCGAACGCCCTGACGCAAACAAGCGTGCTCAACCTCGTGCCCAATGGCAGCGAAGGCGGCATCTGGATGGCGGGAGCCGCCCCCGCCGCGGACGCTTCCGGGAATATCTTTTTCATGGTAGGGAACGGCGATTTCGATACGACGCTGAACGCGAGCGGCTTCCCATCGCAAGGAGATTGCGGTCAATGCTACGTAAAACTGGCTTCCAGCGCCCCCATCAAGCTTCTTGATTACTTCACGCCCTCGAATACCGTTTCGGAATCAAACTCTGACACAGACTTCGGCTCCGGCGGGCCGCTACTCTTGCCTGACCTGGTCGACGCAAACGGAAATACGCGCCATCTCGCGGTCGGCTCCGGCAAGGACGCGATCATCTATGTCGTGGATCGCGACAACATGGGGAAGTTCAACGGCACTGCCGACAATATCTATCAACAGATCAGCGGGCAGATTGGCGGTGTGTGGTCCAAGCCCAGCTACTTTAATAATACGGTTTACTATGGCGCGGTGGGCGACCACCTAAAGGCTTTCCCGATTACCAATGCAAAACTCTCGACAACGCCCGCGACCCAAAGCTCCGCCAGCTTTGCCTATCCGGGGACAACGCCGAGTATTTCGGCGAACGGCACATCGAATGCGATCGTGTGGGCGGTGGAGAACGGTTCCACGGGGGTGTTACACGCGTTCAACGCTGCGAATTTGACAAGCGAACTCTACAACTCGAATCAGGCAGCCAATAACCGCGACCAATTCAGCGATAACAAGTACGTCACGCCCATGGTGGCAAACGGCAAAGTTTACGTGGGCACGCCCAACAGCGTGGTAGTTTTCGGGCTCCTGCCGTAGGAATCCTCGGATTTGGAGTGCGGCAGCTCTGCTGCCGCTATTCTCAGTGACTCGTACGACTCTAAATTTTGCACAAAGCTAAATAAGAGAGACTATTCGCTTATTGTCCCGCCGCGAGTTTCCACAAAACTGCACCCACCAGCGAATTAACATCGCTCTGCTTGAACGTAGTGAGGCCGGCCCCCACGGGTTTGTTCCCAATCGCGCGAAACGCGACCTTATGCGTCGACGCTTGCAGAAAGTCGAAAACCATTGTCCCTGAACGGAATTTGATGTTCTGGTAGCCATACGCTGGCGGACCCCAGCCCCAAGACTGCACGCAGCCATAAGGTCCGCACACGACTCCGGGATATCCGCCTCCATAGCCGACAGGCACAGAAGCACTCTGGTCCTTCACGGCAATGTGATAATCGACCAGAAACGCCGCTGCGTTCGGGTCAGTCACTTCCTTGAAACCTTTTTCCTTTAGTTGCTTGGTGATGGCCACGCGAATCTGTCCGCGGAGAATTTCAGTGGACGCTTCGCTTTGGGGTACCGGCCGGGCACCGTGATTGGGCTCGTCTCGCGAGATGACAGGCCGTGATTCGTGCGGGCCAGTGGACTGCGCTTCGACCGGTCGCCAGGCCCAGGTGGCGTGCTTAGGAATAGGAACTTCGGGATTGCGCTCGGTCGTGACATATTCATTACAGCCAACAACGACAACTAAAGAAAGAAGAGCAATAGCGGTCAAAATCCGCTTGGTTGTGCTAAATGGACGTAGAAACCGCATCTGACCAGCCTCCAAAGGCATAATTTTCCTCTGCCTTGTTGAACCCTGCACTTATTGGATAGTTGCGGTGGGAAAATTGGTTGTGCCTGCGCGAAGCTTCCGTGCCAAATAGACAATTCCTCAGGCCCCCGGAACTCCCCAATCCTTTGGCGGAAACGTGACCGGCCAAAATTTCGGCGCGGGGAGATCAAACTCGAAAGCCACGGCGAAATAGTCGGCGGTCGGTTGGTCGACGCGCACCACGCGGCAGCTCTGCTCGATGCCCGATTGCGGGTTCACCAGAATGAATGGCTGGCCCACCAGCAGCTCCGCCTTCAATTTCATCAATCCGCCATGCGCATTGACCACCAGGGTGTGTGTATTTTCCTCGACATGGACGCTGTCAGGCGTCTCAGCCAGAACCTTGACGGGTATCTGCAGCATCACGCGTTCGCTGCGGCGGCGATCTCTCGGATCGGAAGAGGGCACAAGATTCTCCGTTAAGCGGCGGTGTTCGCTGCCAGTCTTTGGGAGCATCCAGGCTATGCCCGATGGTCGTTCCCGAAGACACCTCTACTTCGGCAGCGTGGCCGGGCCGGCACACTGGGCACCAACGAATCACCTGGCGTGCCCTGCCTATTAGTTTAACTTAGGCGCAGGCCCATCCCCGCGCGCGGAATGACTCTGCCATCCAATGGTAAACCTCAATGTCATGTCTATCGAATCGTGTCCACACTAGTAGGGGCGCAATTCATTGCGCCCCAGCTCGCCCGGGCGTCAAGGAAGCAACATCGTTTGCAAACGGGATTTCACGTCAGGCCATTCGGAATCGAGAATACTGAAGTAAACAGTGTGCCGGATGCGCCCGCTAGCGGTGATCATGTGATTGCGAAACGTGCCTTCCTCACGCGCACCAATGCGCAAAATGGCCGCACGAGAACGCTCGTTAAGCGAATCGGTCTTTAGCTCCACGCGGATGCAGCCAAGCGTTTCAAAAGCATGTCGCAAAAGAAGGTATTTTGCCTCGGTGTTTACCGCGCTGCGCTGCCACCGCGGAGCAACCCACGTCCAGCCGATCTCGACCCGGTGATGTGTGCGGTCGATGTTGCCGTACCGCGTGCTGCCTATCGCTTGCCCGCTAGCCTTTTCAATCAGCGCGAAGGGTAACGAGACGCCACGGTTTTGTTCATCGAGCGCAGTGGCGATGTAGGCAGACATCTCCTCCGGCGTCCGTACAGGCGTAGGAATCCAGCGCCACAGATTTTCATCAAGGCCGACGACAGCTAGATCGGGTTGATGTGCCAGGGACAGCGGTTCCAACCGCACGTGGCGCCCTTCGAGAGTCACCGGCGCAATGATCATTTTTGGATTCATGGAAGTGTGGAATCAGACTGCATGTTACTGCCTCTGTTAGGTGTTGCGGGAGCACCATTTTGGCAATTCGCCCCTCGCCAAATGCCAGTAAACGAATGGGTTGAGCCTGGCGAGTAAACCAAAACGACCGAGCCCGCGTCTTATCCTTCTGACGCATACGGGAACTTTCTGCCCCGCAAGGATGAAGTGATTGTAGGGGCGGGGCTTGCCCCGCCCGTCTAGCCAAGCCCAGGCCGACCAGGACCGCCAGACACTACAAGCCGCAACGCGAGCGGGCGCCATTCGAACTTATTTCTGTGACGCACTTATTGCCCAAAGTTCTCTCTTCGAGTATGAACTAGGAAAAGATGAAAGACTCCTTTACCAATCGTACAACGAATCGTTCCGCATCCCGTTCCGTCAGAGAATCGCGACTCTTTCGCTTGAGCCTGCGCCTAATCGTGCTTTTACTTTCGACGCTTGCTGCCCAGGATTTTCGCGCGCAACAACAGCCTCAGCAGCCCCCACAGCCACCTGCCCAATCGCAGCCACAATTGAAGCGCCCACAAGAAGGCCAGCCAACGATCGCGGTCGAAGTCAAAACGGTCAGTGTGCTAGCAACGGTTCGCGACAAGCACGGAAAGATCATCTCGAATCTCACCAAAGACGATTTTCAGCTCGATGAAGACGGACGTTCCCAAACCATCAACTATTTCGCACACGAAAGCGACCTGCCGCTGCGCCTCGGCCTGCTCGTGGACACCAGCTTGAGTCAGCGCCGCGTCCTCGATCAGGAGCGCAGCGCAAGCTACAGCTTCCTCGATAAACTTCTGCGCCAGGACAAGGATTTGGCGTTCGTGATTCACTTCGATAGGGAAGTCGAGCTTTTGCAGGACTTCACTCCGTCGCGTCCCCAGTTGCAGGCGGCGCTACAAAAGCTATCCACTCCTCAATTCGACGGAGGCGGCGGTAGCAATGGCGGTGGCGGAAATGGCGGCGGAGGCGGAGGGGGCCGCAGCCGAGGTTCACACGGTGGCGGAACGCTGCTCTACGACGCAATTTTCCTGGGGTCCGACGAATTGATGAGCAAGCAGCAGGGCCGCAAGGCGCTGATCGTTCTTTCGGATGGTGTGGACCACGGCAGCAGGGAAACCATGGCCGAGGCCATCGCTACCGCCCAGCGCTCGGACACGATCATCTACTCCATCTTGTTTGCCGACGAAGAGGACAACTACAGCCGCCCCGGCGGATTCGGGATGGGTGGTCACGGCGGCGGAATGGGCGGCGGCCGCGGCGGTGGACGCTATCCTCCGCAAGAGCAGCGCCCTGACGGCAAGAAAATCCTCGAGCAAATTTCCAAAGAAACCGGAGGCCGCATGTTTAAAGTCACCAAAAAAGAAACGGTCGACGCCATCTACGCCGAAATCGAAGAAGACCTCCGCAACCAGTACAGCCTCGCCTACACCCCGGACAAAGGAAACACGGTCGGCTACCACAAAATCCATCTCGTAGTCGGCAAACAGAAAGACCTAGTCATCCAAGCCCGCGACGGCTATTACTTCGGCCAGTAGGACTCGGCACTGCCTTCCATTTCGGCAAGGTGCCGCTGCCCTTCAGCTGCGCGACTAGCTGGGAGTTAGCCAGCTGCGGTTTTACTCGTCCAGAACAAATGTCAGCAATGACTTGTTGATTTTAATTCGACGCTGGTGGTATTCGATGAAGCCCAGTTTTCTGAATTTGTTCATGAAGAAATTCACGCGAGAGCGCGTAGCGCCGATTATTTCCGACAATGTCTCCTGGGAAACAGTTGGCAGTTCGTCGACTAGCTGGTGCCGCACTTTTCCATAACGGCCGAGCGCGAGTAGCGCCCGGGCAAGCCGCTTCTCGGACGAATTGAAGAGCTGATCGATCAAAGCTTCCTCGACTCGATTTTTGTGATTGAGTATGAATTCGACAAAAGAGTCCGATAATTTGTCTTGTGTATGGAGCATATTCAGTAATTCGTTTTTGTCGATGGCAAGAAGGGTGGTCGGGGTAATGGCAGTCGCCGTGCCCATGCGTAGCGACTGACCCGCCATGCAGCCCTCGCCAAAAAAATCGTTCGGACCAAGCATCGCGAGCACTGCCACCTTACCCGACGGGCTAACCACGGAGAATTTTACGTTGCCCTTTTGGATGTACATGACGCTCTTGGCCACGTCACCCTGATTGTAGATTTGCTCGTCTTTCTGAAACTCCGCAACCTTTCTTGCCGTTCCCGAAGTGTCGAGAAAGGTCTCCGGCTCGAGCGATTGCATCTGGGATTTCTTCATGTTTGCACGGGCTCCGGGAGCGGCCCAACTGGAAGCAAATTCAATTCTTGGTACCTCTAAGTGGTGTCTCGATGGGCAGGAAGCAAAGTATCTGCTGCTTTAATTGCGCATCTACTTCGTCTGCGATGGTCACGACGTCCGGGAGCAACTTGCTGAATATCACGCGACTCTCATTCTTGTGGAGCGTCGAAAAAATGCTGACCTGCAGAATTCGGGATTCATCCACGACCATGGCGGCGGTGTACCCTTGTTGCTTTCGCAGCTCTCCGTGATGACTCGCAGCGACCGAAACCGGAGCTTTTGTTCCTTTATCAAGGCGCAGTCTGGCAATTACGTCATGGAGGAGCCTCGGAAGATGGCCAGTGCGCTCCTGGAAGTTCAGCCGGATTCGGGCGAGCTCCGGCTCTTTCTCGACTAGCCCGATCCACTCATGAATCGTAAGATCGAGTTCCTGCTCAAGAATGTCGGCTACGGACGCCCTGCCCGTAGAAGCAGCCGGGGGCTCGTTGCCCCCCACAGGTAAAACTGGAGTTTTAGTCAAGGTAACCTCGTCTTTATCCAGACTTAGTATCCCAGCGTGGCCGCCGCAGGTCTGTCCTATAAGGGATACGTTCCTAACAGGAGAATCGATCTTCGGGCATAGCGATTACGCGAAAAAGGCGGCATACAATTCGATCAGGTGGTGTGAAATTACTGGTTATCGAATAAAGATGGCAAAGAAGCGATAATCGCCTGGTAAAAGTGTAGCAGGAAACGGATCCGGCACCTGACGAGGAAACCCGGTGCGGGCTGGCCACGCCGTAAGGTATGATAGAGTCTTCGGAAATTACTTACTTAGGATAACGATGCAGACTGCGACAAATGGGAAGGTTTTGCTGAGGGTACGGCCGCGAGGGTTCTGCGCGGGAGTGGTGCGGGCGGTGGATATCGTCGAGCTGGCGCTGGAAGCGTATGGCGCGCCGGTCTACGTCCATCACGAAATTGTCCATAACACCTACGTGGTAGAGCAGTTGCGCCGCCGCGGAGCGATTTTTGTCGAATCCATCGAGGACGTGCCGCACGGTGCCGTACTGGTCTTCAGCGCTCACGGCGTGCCGCCAACAGTCCGACAGGAAGCCAAGGACCGCGCACTAAAAGTGATTGACGCGACCTGTCCGCTCGTCACCAAGGTGCATCTGGAGGCCCTGAAGTTCGCGCGCGAAAAGCGCACCATCATTTTGATCGGCCACAAAGACCATCAGGAAATTGTCGGAACATCAGGCGAAGCTCCCGACCGCACCATCGTGGTGGATTCGGTAGCGGCGGTAGACGCGCTGGATGTGGCCGAGCCAGACAAGCTCTCGTTCCTCACCCAAACCACGCTAAGCCTCTACGACACGCAAGAAATCGTCGCCCGGCTGCGGCAAAAGTACCCATTGATTAAAGGCCCCGCGAGCGATGACATTTGCTACGCCACGCAGAATCGCCAGGAGGCCGTCGAACAAGTAGCCAAGGATGTGGATTTTCTCTTGGTAGTGGGTTCGCCGAACAGCTCGAATTCGAATCGTCTGGTGGAAGTGGCCAAGCGCAGCGGCGTGAAAGCCCAGCTCATCGACTCGGCCAAAGACATCGACGTGAATTGGCTCGAAGGCGTGCAGCGCGTGGGCCTGACGGCAGGCGCGTCCGCTCCTGAAGTGCTCGTCGAACAAGTGAGCGAGCGCTTGGCGGAGTTTGGATACACGGATCAGCGCGACCTCGATTTGATTCGCGAGGACGTGCGTTTCACGCTGCCTCCGGAGCTGGCCACGATTGCGCCGGCCCCGCGTCGTTAAAAAGAGGCGCCAGGATTTTGCAGTATCATTTGTGGCGCAGTAGAAACACAGGGGCGGGCCTTAGTCCCGCGAAGTTTGCAGTAGACCCAGCGCGGTAGGCGGGGACACACAAAACAGGGAGCTTAACCTTGGCGGTCAAAATCGTCCGTCAGCCGAAGAAGATTGCCTTGATAGGCGCGCCGTCGAGCGCGGCTGCGTTTTTGCCTGGCAGCGAAAAGGCGCCCGCAGCTTTGCGCGCAGCGGGATTGGTCGAGCGTTTGCAAAGCGCGGGCTTCGAAGTGATTGATCACGGCGACTGCGCGCCACGACTTTTTGCGGACGACGACGAACACAAACGCGCGCGCAATCTGAAAGAAATTGTCGCTGGCTTGAACGATCTCAAAACTCGCGCCGAAGTTGCCGTGAAAAGCGGAGCGCTCGTGCTCGTGCTGGGAGGCGATTGCGCGCAAGTGATCGGACTTTTAACCGGCGTGCGCCGTTATTACAAGCATGTCAACTTATTGTGGTTTGATCGCGACGCCGATTTGAACACGCCTGCCTCGACACCTTCCGGCCGCATCGATGGGATGGTCGTGGCCCACGTAATCGGGCGCGGCGCTCCGGAATTGGTCCGCTTCTTTGGCGAGTCGGCGCTGGTACGCGAGCCGGACGTAACGCTCTTCGGTCTCGAGCGTCTCGATCCTCCCGAACAGGAATTTCTCAGCAAGTCCCCGATGCGCCACATTGACGCGGCGGACATTCAGTCCAAAGGCGGAAGCGCGGCAGCTCGCGACGGACTAACCTACGTGCATGCCGATGCGCATGAATTTGTGGTGCATCTGGATACGGACGTTATCGCCGTTGAAGAATTTTCCGCTGTGAACGTGCCAGGCACGGGCGGCCTCCCCTTGGCCGACGTGCGCGCGGCACTCAGTGAATTTGCGAAACACAAAAACCTTCTTGGGCTGGTCGTAGCGCAATACAATCCCGACAAAGATCCCGACGGCAGCGGCGCAAAAAAGCTCGTCGATCTGCTGGTGGAGGCGCTCTCCGCGCGGCTCGAACCTGCGGCGGCTGCCGCTGCTCCCGCGGCTGAGCCCGCTGCGGAAACGCCTGAAATTTCTTCGTCTGAAACCTCCGCCTAATCTCCACGATTTGTCGTCAAGCTCGGGCACTGCGATGCTGTGCCCCTACAAAGGATTCGCTGTGTTCGCGGCAGCTTCGGCGCGTTTGCGGTGATAGCGCGAGAGGCCCAACCAGTTTAAATTAAGGCCGCAATTGAAAACGTAATGCTCTGTTTCGGCAGCAGAGAGGCGCTGTTTGATTTCCTCAGTCGCCGCCAAGACGAATTTTTTTAGCGCGGCATTTTGATCTGGCGTAGAACGCAGGATCTCCGCTGCGAGTGCAGTCCAGCGCTGCAAATTCTTGCGGTATTCTGCAATGTGCGCGGCAGGATTATCCGAATAGCCGAAGTGAGTGAGAAAAAGCCGCGCAGGCGCGCGCGCCGCGATCGCATCCAGCGAAGCGTTCCACATTTCAATATCGATATCCGGCGGCGGCGCAAGCGGAACCACGTAGGGCTCGCCCTCGATGTGGAACCCGGCCGTGTCGCCAACAAACACGGTGCCGTCCGACGAATCAAAATAAGAGACATGATGCGAAGCGTGCCCCGGCGTATGAACCACTTCGAGGTTGCGGCTTCCGAGCGAGAGCGTCTCGCCGCCTTTCAGCATGCGCAAATTTCCAAATGGGACAGGCAGCGTCTCGCCAAATAAATGCTGCAATTCGCCAGGCCAAAGCCGCTCAGCGGAAGCGAGCAGCTTCGTCGGATCAGACATGTGCAACAGCCCGGCCTTGTGAACGTACACCTCAAGGTTAGGATTTTCGCGGATGAGCGCGCCCGTCGCCCCCGCATGATCCAAATGAATATGCGTCAGCAAAATGGCGTTTAAATCCGAAATGCCAATGCCGCGCGAATCCAAAAGTTGCCGAAGCACGGGAAGCGTCGAAGCCGGCCCCGGATCAATAATCGCGCGATGCCCATCCGATTCCAGCAGCACCGCGCCAATCGACCGCGGCCGCCCCATCCAATTCGTATCCAGAATCGTCGTCGCAAGCATGGAGCCAGTAGTGTAACGCGAGTCAGCGCGGGAGGAGCGAGGTCGAAGAGTTGGCGTGTAAGCTATTCGTCCGGGCCGAATTGGATAGCTTGTACCACCACCCCCGTTGTGGACGGAAGTTGTGAAGTAAGCCCATGAAACGATGCGAGTTGCGGGCGTTCCTGCATGACCAGTAGCCCCTCGTAAACGGCGCTCGGGGTGAACGGGCGTTCCTCCGTGCACGGCATGAAGAGGTGAGGGTAGTAACGACTTGACAAACTTTTCGGCTGGAAGGAGGAATCCCTCCTCCGGTTTTCCGTAAGCGTTGTATCTGCAGGAGTTAAAGCGCAATGGAATCATCAGTTGCAGAAGTGTTGATTTTGAACGGGTTAGGAAATGTCCGGTTTTATGAAGTGGTAACCTGGGTAGGACTGAAGCTTTTGCAGGAGTTTTAGGGACCGCGCAGCGGAGACGCATGACTTACGGGGAGACGAACAGGGTTCGTGTCCCAATCGACACACAGAGTATAACATGTTGGTATTGATTGTCAAGTATAAACTATAAGTTATTTATTTGCCGGGAGCTGTGGGTAGTGAGTAGTACGGCGGAGTCGCTGGATTTTCGAAAGTGCTTTCACGGATTGAAAATAAGCGCCGTCCCGTGTGTCGTCGACGCCCCGACGCCTTCATCCAATCAGCCTGCAAGTCTGTGCCGCCGTTACTTGCCAGCGGAAGAGCTTCCGAATACCCAGAATCTGACCACGAGCAGAAAACTGAATAGCATTAGGACGAAGCAGAGATCCACCAATAAAGCGAGTTTGCTTGCGGGATAGAATTGTTTATATCTCTTTCGAACTTCGGTACCCCACCGGAAGTAGGAGATTCGCTCGTTTTCGGGCAATCGCTCATTTATTTTGCCGATCATGATGAAGGAAAGCATGTTGGCGAAGATGGCAAAGGATCCGCCAAGCAAAGCGATGACGATAACGAGGAGAGGCATTGAGATCGCTAGTCGCATGGCAGGCGTAAGAGATACCCTACATCGCCTAGAGAGGTTGCCCGGTTTGGGAAATTAGTATTTGCGGACATGTGGATCGCCGAGCGAATGTCACTGCGGCACTTCTCGGGAAAGTATCGATAAGCGGAGGGGCACCCTCCGTGTGGTTTTGATTTGTAAGTGACCAAGGGATCGCCGTTTGGTGGTGGATCCCATATTGCCAGGGGCACCCGTCTCATCCTCGATGAATGGTTTTCTTTATTGCATGGTGACCGTAAAAGAGGAGACGCGAGTTAATGTACCCGTCTGCCCTTGTACCACCGAAGAGAGGTTTCCGGTTACACCCTGATTCAGTACGGCTGACGTGGACTGTTGATTTCTGCCATCTCCGACATATTGCGCCGTAATTGCCCATATACCCGGATTCCCAAATTCAGTGGTCACTGTTGCTGAGCCATTGATCAAGGGCACTTGGCCAATAATGTCGGGGCCAGAGAGGAAATTGACGTTCCCTGTGGGGTTTCCTTGACCGGAGACAGTTGCTGTGAATGTAACTGATGTGAAAGGAACGGCCTTAGGTACATTCGAAGTAAGAGTTGTCGTCGTTGCGAAAGCACTGGGGCCAGCGCCGCCACCGCCGGAACTACCTCCTCCGCAGCCGAACAATCCAACAAAGCATACGGCGGCAAACCAGAGAGTCGTGAACCGCCCTTTCTTTTCGCCAGGCCATGCCAGAATTAACACCGCGATGCTGGCCAGCAGGCCTCCCATCGCCGTCGGGAAGTTGAGTCCAACAAGCCTAAGGACAGGGCGACTCCCAGTGACACTCGTGGACATCGCCGCCTGGTTCGATGAATTCTGCGGAGCAATTGTGATGGTAGCGTTGGATGTCGCGCCGTTGGCGAGATTGACCGTAGACGGCTGTATGTTGCACGAGTATCCCACGGGTGGCGAAACGCAAGTCAGGGTTACGGGGCTAGGCGTATTTGAAGCGGGTGTTATGGTAAAGGGGAGCGTCCCGGTTTGTCCTATATTGATGACTACCGGTGAAGAAGGAACAGTCAAAGTAAAGTCTGGAATGTCTACTTGCATGAACGCGGACGCACCGGAATTGGCGAAATTAGAATCACCAGAGTATCCCGCATTAAAGTATCCCGGGCCCAGCGGGGTAACAGAGACCATTCCCGTGAGCATGGTGTTGCCGTTTACATCCGTGGAGCTGGTCCCACTTAGTGGAGTGCCTGGCTGACCGGGGCTTGTTTGGAGAAGAATTGTTCCTGTGATGGTTGGGTTTTTCACGTTGGTGGAGACGGTTACGGTGACGGTAACGCTTGAACCAAAGGGGATTTCGAGCGCACTGAGAGAAATAGCAGTGGTAGTCGGATAGATCGCTTGCACGTTTACGGGCGAAGAGGAGGAAGCTGCGTAGTTTGTATCACCACTATATTTCGCCGTGATCACGTGAGATCCGCCGACTGAGAGAATTATGCTCGTGGATAGAGTAAACGAAGGGGCGTAGTTGTTTTGCGAGGCCACGCCTGCCACCGGAACGGGGGTTCCCAACTGGGTGCTACCATCGAAAAATGTGATTGTCCCGGTTGGAGCAACGCCTGTGAAAGCTTGTACAGAGGAGATTACCGTTATTGGGATTGCGGCTCCCACAACGAAGTTATTTCCGGGATTTTGGATCACGATGATCGTTGATGCCGGAGCGACTGTCAGATTGTAAGTTCCGCTACTTGCCGCGAAACTGTTGTCCCCACTGTAGCTCGCTGAAAGCAGATGCGTCCCGCCGGAAAGCTGAATCGGCTGATCTTCCGTGTAGCCGTCGCTGTTCAGCGTAAACACTCCGCCGTCCAGCGGAGTTGCGGGAGCGCCGTTCACAGAATCCGTCCATGTGACGGTTCCTGTGGGACAGGCCGGCGGGGTGCAAACTGGTTGCGGCGGGAAGGATAGTTTCGCCTGTGCGTTGCCCACATCGATGCGCGCTATGTACAGCGACCCATAAACCAAGCTCGTGGGGATGTTGCTGGTTTCCGATCCAGAGTTGGGATCAAAAACCGGGATGCTGATCAACATCTTGCTGTTCTCACCCGTGATGGTGACAGGAATTCCCGGTGTCGAATCGCTCGTGCCAAATGTTCCGTCGCCTTGATAGTGCGCGGTGAGATTGTACGTGCCGCCTGGCAAGATGACGCCCGTCCCACTTGCGGTGCCGTTCGCTCCCAGAGACAGAGCCTCGATGCTGAGATTCCCAGAAATGGTTCCCGGCGTTGGATTTGGTGTAGCCATCAACACGATTTGGCCTGACGGTGTTCCGGTAGCGCCTTGACCTGCCGCAACGCTGCTGCTCACGTTTACCGGTGTGCCGTGGGTGATTCCAGTGATCGTAGTGACGGAACTCCCATTGACTGTGGCGCTCAATGTGGTCGTCGACGGAAGAAACGTAACTGATCCCCAGTTGTTCACCAGGTTTGCTGCGTTCACGGAGCCTAGACCGGTCGCCAAATCATAGCCCGTCGTCGTGGAATACGCCGGCGTGGTTGGACTCGCCGCCGTCACAAGAACGCCATTCGTGGCGCTCACTTTGCTGCTGCAATTTGTAGATGCTCCAGAACAAGGCACGTCATTATTTCCAACGGAACTATTCGCCAGCGCGTTGTTCCCGTTTGTCACATCATTGAACGTACAGCCAGCGGCAGGAACCGAAGAAGAGCTGCAATTGAGAGCTGGTGTGGTGTTTAGCTGTTTCTTGAACAGCTGATACAAAACATAATTCGCATTGCCCTGGCGCGGTGCGGGATTTTGCGCGGTCGCCTGTTTCTGGTTCACCAGCGCCATGATGCCTGCAAATGCTGGCGCGGAAGCGGATGTTCCTCCAACTCCCTGAAACGTAATTCCAAGATCGTTCAGATTGCACGGATTTGTGCCAGTGCCAGCGGCGTCAGCCTGACACATGATGTAGAAGCTGCTGTCGAATCCATTGCTGGCAAAAACGGAAACGTCGGGAAGGTCACGGTGGCTGTCCATCGGCACGCCGGTGCCGGATTGCCAGGAGGGTTTGCCGTAAAGCGTGCTCGCCCCGCCGCTCCCCGCGACAATATTCAGCGAACCCTGCGGTGCCGACGCGCCGCAGCCATTGATACCCAACTGGCCGCAGGAATCATTCCAAGGAATCTCGGGGATGTAGCCCAGCGCGGAGGCTTCCGTCACGGAAGCATTATTCGCGCTCCAAAACTGTGTCCATCGGTTTACTTGGTTGAAATCCGTGCCGCCCACCGCCACGTTGTAAGGCGTGGACGCGATGCCGCTGACCGCTAAGCCGTGGATTGCCGTTTGTGCGGTGTCGAAATCATCGCAGCCCGCGGAGCCGCCATCGCCCGCCGAGATAAAAACCGTGATGCCTTGTGCCGCGGCCTGCTCCCACATTTGGCTGTAAAACGCATTGCCCGCCGTACCCAACGCCTGCTCGCACCCCCCGAAACTTTCGCTCATAACGCCAGCAAGGTTGTTTTCAATAATGTAGATTGCGGAGAGATCGATCCCTGCAGTGGTTTCGGTCGGCTCCGAAGTCACGAACTGAATAGTCGCTCCCGGAGCTACGGCGCCGGACCATTGCACGTCCAGATCGGACTCGCCTTCGCTGCCATTGAGGCCCGGATCTGCTCCGTTCAAGATAATGTTGGCGCTCGAAAAATTCTGTGGCAGTCCAAAGATGGTCCGAAAGTCGATCACGTCTTGCGGGTTGATATCGGATTCGCCCACGATGGCGATCGTCTGCCCCGTTCCGTCGATCTTCGGAGTCCCACTTAACAGCGGCGCCGTGTTGTAAATCGTCGCAAAATCCGCCGGACCCACTCCATAGCAGGATTGGGCGCAGCCCGAAAACGTGAAAAGCGGCTTGGTCTCGCCGGTCTTGATCGACTTTTGAAATGTTCCGAGAGGGAGAAGATGTGATTTCAAAGGAAAATTATTCAGCGAGACAGGCCCCATCACCACTGGCGCGAGCGCGGCGGGAATTTGCGGGTCGGTGGCGTTGGCCATGTGCGCCTCGCCATTCACCATATACTTGTGAATCATCGTATGAAATGCTCTGCGCACCTGCGCGGCATTTCCTGAAAACTCGATCACAGTTCGGCCGGCGGTCACGTTGGTGATTTGAAAGCCGTGGGATTGCAGCCAGTTCGTTACGGTTTGGATGTCGGCATCTGCCGGACCGAACTGTTGGCCAAACTGCGCGGGCGTTAGCCATGCATGATAATTCGCCGAAGATTTATTCTGCTGGTCGTCAAGCAGCTCTTGCAGCGCAGCCTCTTGATCCGCGCTACGTTGCAAGAGAAGCAGCATGCGGTGCAAAGGCTGCCCATCGCTCACAGCTCCTTGGTCGAATTCCGCGCGAGCCAGCGGGTGCACGTTGCCCTTCAGCGCCGCGAGATTATTTTCATCCACGGCCTGCGTGATGCGTGCAGCCGCACTGGACGTCTGCGCCTGGGCAGGAGAGCACGGCAAAAACAAAATGCACGTTAAGAGCAAAAGGCTGAAAAGCAACTTTGCATTCTTGATTTTCATGGCCCGCCCCTGCAGCAGCTGAGATTCCCATCCGAGCTTCTGTAGGACGCCTCTGGACCCGGGACAAGAGGCCAGAAAGCTGGCGTAGTGCCTCGTAACAGAGCTATCCCAAGTCTAAAGAGCTCAGCCGGAGGCAAATCCACCACAGAAAGTGGCGGCATACTAGCACAAAGGGCGGTAACCCACTAGGTACTTGGCGCAGCCAAGTACTCCGCTGAATCTCCGACGCAGATCAGTCCTTTTTGTATTTCGACGCATCTACCAGCGAGAGTGGTCTCGCCGTGAAGCATATTTGGAGCAGGATGCGGAAAATATTTTTGACCGTCTGGCTGTTGCAAGGAAATGCTTGCAGATAAAGGGAATTCTAGAATACGCTTACAGCGCCGCATCATGTGACTTCCTGTATTTTTTCCCGGCCTTTGGAACAAGTGGGGGAAGGTATCGGCGGTGAGGCGGCGAAGGGCAAAGGATTTGCCGCAGTTGGTCCAAGCGAATTTATGGCAGTGTCATACAAGGCGCTGCAGCGGGGACGACAAAGACTTGGGTTCCGTAATAGATAATTGAGGGAGACGAATCATGCGTAATTGGTGTGTCGCAGTAGCGTTTAGCGCTCTATTGGCTTTGCCTTTGTGCGCCCAGCAGAATGGCGACGGTGCGAGCGCGGCCGCAGCGGCGGCAGAGAAAAGCCCTGCCAAAACGGGTACGGGGGATATTGCGCCTGCTCCGCGAAATCTTTTCGCGCTTCCCGAAGCTCCGCGCCCGAAACCTCTCCCGTCCGATGCCAAATCGAGCGGCAATACCCCGCCAGGTCAACTTTTGCCGCGGTACGAAGTCGCGGGCATGTTCAATTATGTGAGTTTCAATCCCGGAGGCGGCTTCCAGTCCTTTAACAATTTCGGCGGATCGGGGGCGTTCACCTGGAACGCCGCACGATGGCTCGGGCTTACTGAAGAACTCGGTGGATTGAGCTACAACCGCAACGTCAACGGCGTGAATCTGCACGGAGGTATCACGACAATTTTGGTTGGCCCCCGTGTGAACTTCCGCAAATTTGATTACTTCGTGCCCTTCATGGAAGTGCTCGTCGGCGCAGCCCATGCCGGCACGGAGATGACCGGCAACAACAGCCAATCCGCTTTTGCCCTGGTGGCTGGCGGCGGCGTGGATATTGCTTTGACGAGGAACATCGCCTGGCGCTTCGCGGAAATCGATTATCTTTCGACCTCTTTTTATGGAAACTCACTCGCGGCCGGTGGCAGGGAGAATAGCTTGCGATTGGGAACCGGCATCGTTCTGCGCTTTGGTTTGCCCCACGAAGCTCCTCCGGCGCCCGTGAATCACCCGCCGGTGGCGGCATGTTCCGCAAGTCCCGCATCCGTGTTCGCCGGCTCTAGCGACACCGTTGCGGTCCACGTGAACGCCAGCGACCCGGATAATGATCCGCTCACCTACAGCTACACGGCTACGGGCGGCGCGGTGGATGGTTCTGGTCCTGACGCGCGCTGGAATCCAGGCAGCGCCACGCCGGGAAACTACACGGTTACCGCGCAGGTCAACGACGGCAAGGGCGGGACGGCTTCCTGCGCTACAGACATCAAGGTCGAAGAACGGCCGAATCGTCCGCCGACGGCTTCCTTGTCGGTGGAACGCAGTCCGATTCTTCCTGGCGAGCATACTGGAATCACCTGCACAGGCACTGACCCCGACGGCGATCCGCTGACCTATAGCTACACGGCTTCAGGCGGGCAGGTTACCGGCACTGGCGCGAACGCGACGTTCGACGCCACCGGGTTGCAGCCTGGAACGTACACCGTGAAGTGCACGGTGAATGACGGGCGCGGCGGCACCGCCGACGCATCCGGCACCGTTGAGGTGAAGGAAGCTCCGCAGGTTCATCAGCTGGAAATGAAGCTGGCCCTGCACAGCATCTACTTCCCGACGGCACAGCCGGCCGTTGCGAAACCCAATGGCGGGTTGATGGCCAGCCAGGCGGTCACTCTCGACACGCTGGCTGCAGACTTCACGCAATATCTGACTTACAGGCCGAATGCCCACTTGATCCTGGGCGGCCATGCTGACGTCCGCGGAGGCAAGGAGTACAACCAGCTTCTCTCCGAGCGCCGCGTGGAAAAAACCAAGAGCTACCTGATCGAAAAGGGCATTCCCGCCGATCACATCGATACCAAGGCATACGGCGAGGAACAGAACCTCAGCGACGCCGAGGTCAAACAGCTGCTCGAAGAGGATCCGGACCTGACTCCTGCGGAAAAGGACAAGTTCATGAAGAACCTATCGACCGTCCGCTTGGCTAACAACAGGCGTGTGGACGTCACGCTTAGCACCACCGGCGAACAGTCCGTGCGGCGCTTCCCCTTCAACGCGAAGGATTCGTTGACCTTGCTCAGCAGGGGCGGGGGCACGGCTACAGGCACGGCGAAGACGACTGCCAAGAAGCCGGCACCCAAGCCGTAAGGAATTGGGCAGCGAGCCGGCCATCCTTGGATGGAAGGGATCGGCTGACCGCGGCAACTGGACGCGCTGCGTTTAGCGATTGACAGAACGTTCTACAAAAATGGCTCTCTCGGAAGTCCTCTGAGAGGGCCCTTTTTTTTATGGCACGTGTCGAATACCAAAGCAGGGAAGTTCCATTCGCTATTCGAAGAGAGATTTTTTCGAAAGAGTGCAAATGGAAGCAAGTTCCGGCAGGTTTACGTAAGGCCTAACCACATTTTTATGGAATTCCCAAGCAGTGTGGGGAGCCTCCGGCAAGACAATTCCGTACTTTCCGTTCCCGAAATGGGAACCCTTCGCATTCCGAATCGGTAAATCGCTGAAAAATAATAACTTGCGCTCTTAATTCCCGCCCGGACAACTAAAATTGTCGAAAGCGTAATTCCCGAATACGAACTCCTTAATAAATGCTAGAATAGCTAACTTGTTGAAGTATGAATGAATCGTACTCTTTTCCGGAATTGGTACTGTGTGTGCAACTGAAACCCGCGCAAAAAGATTTTCGCGAGGTGAGTGTTCATGAATGAAGAAGCTGGAGTGCAGCGCGCCGCCATCCCCATCAGCGTTCTCGTTGTGGAAGACGAAGAGAACACACGGAAGCTCTGCGCGGACGTGGCGGAATCTTGCGGAATGACAGCTGCGGTGGCCAGCTCGGTGGAAGAAGCGCTGCGGCATCTTGAGACTCATGCGGTCGATATCATTGTCACTGATTTGATTCTGCCTCCCTCCAGCGGCCTCGATCTTCTGAAACAGGTTCATGAAATGTACCCGCAGGTGGCCGTGTTAGTTCTCACGCAATATGGAACCATCGACTCCGCCGTGGCCGCCACGCGCATGGGCGCGGTGGACTATGTCACCAAGCCATTTCATATCGAAGATCTTCGCGCACGCCTCGAACGAGTGGCCCGCGATATGGATCTGGATCGCGAAAATCGCCTCCTGCGCGAGCAACTGCGCTCCAAGCCCGGCTTCGGCGGCATGATCGGCGTTTCCGCAAAGATGCAGCGCGTGTACAAGATGATTGAAAAGGTCAGTCAGCATGAATATCCCGTCCTGATTCTCGGCGAGAGCGGCACCGGCAAAGAGCTGGTGGCTAAGAGCATTCATTACTCCGGAATCCGCAAGGAGCGCCCGTTTGCACCGGTAGACTGTTCTTCACTAGTACCCACGCTCATCGAATCGGAGCTTTTCGGCTACGTGAAGGGCGCATTCACCGGCGCCATGCAATCAAAGCAGGGCCTTCTCGAAGCGGCTCAAGGCGGAACACTTTTCCTTGATGAAATAGGCGACATGCCCGTGGACCTGCAAGCCAAACTCTTGCGTGCTTTGCAGGAGCGCGAAGTAAAACCTGTCGGCTCAACGGAACGCAGGCACATCAATATCCGTATCATCGCGGCCACCAATCGCGACCTCGAATCCGCCATTCGCACGGGTGCCTTTCGCCAGGACCTTTATTTCCGCCTGAACGTGGTGCAGATCAAGCTCCCGCCTTTGCGCGAGCGCAAAAGCGACATCCAGCTGATGGTTATCTCTTTTCTTGAAAAATTCTCCGATCCTCACGGCCCTCCGCGAACGATTTCCGATGACGCCATGCGCCGTCTGATCGCGTACGACTGGCCCGGCAACGTGCGCGAACTGGAGAACGCTATCGAGCGCGCCGTAGCCATGGGTTCCGGTCCCATCGTTCACGTGGGGGATCTGCCCTCGAACCTGCACTATCCAAGCAGCGAACGCGTCCCCGATAAGGACGAGCTGCTGCCCATGGAAGAGCTGGAACGCCGTGCCATTCTCCGTACGCTGCGCGAAACAGGCGGCGACAAGCTGGCCGCCGCTCGTATGCTCGGCATTGGAAAAACCACGCTCTATCGCAAGCTCAAGCAGTATCAAATGGAACAAGCCCAGGCATAACAGAGCTCACACATAAGTGGGCATCCATAAAAGTCACAAGCCAATAAAGACCACGCTGCAAGACGCGGTTCTCTCCCACCGGATTTTTCAAAAAAACCTTTCGTTTCAGACATCGCTGCCTATGCAAACTCTTGCGTGCAAGTAGATGCCATTTCCGCATAGATCGAATCGCCAAATTACGCCGTGACCAGGCCCTTCCGTCCCCGGGTCCATTCTGGGAACAAGAACAGCTCCAGTATCGGCGTGGAACTCTGGGCTTTATCTCCCTTCTCTATATCTCTGCGCAAACCGCTGATTATAAAAACAATACGCAAACTCTCAGTTGGGCCTTTCCCTGCATGTAGCTCTCTCGGAAGCATGATGCAATCGGCGGCATGTCGACGCTGACTTCCAAGCTGCAAGAGACTCGAGGCAAAAAAAAGATGTGGGCCTGGCGCAAAAAGCAAGAAGAGGAACGCTGCTGGCGGGGCACGGCGCGCGCAGGACTTGCAGGCGCTCCTCGCGAAGAGCTAATGCGCGAAGCAATCCACTCTCTCGCCAGGGACGGCCGCGCCGATCGTATCGGCGTCTGGCTGGAACAGGACTCGCCTTCAAACGAGGATGAGCACGCAGCAGCTTGTCTGCGCGGGATGATCTGGGAGTCAGAGGGAGAGGACACGCCGGACGAATGGGAAAAATTGTCGCTCGAGGCTCCTCTGCCGCAGGAATTACTTGCTGCCGGCAAGAGCGTCGAACAGGAACTCGACGTTTCTCAAGACCGGCCTCCGAATCAATCGATGATCGGGCCTCTTGTAGGTTTGCGCCACGCCCTATGGACTCCGATCGAGGGAAGAGGCCATCTCCGCGGCGTCCTGCTTACCGGGACGCGCAGAAGACAAACATGCATGCCCCGCGATTTGGCGCAATCGGTTGCCGCGGAGCTCGCGCTGGCGCTCGAATTCGAGATGGAACAGCGCCTCGCGCGGGAACGCCAGGCAGACGTTCGGCTCAGCAGGCAGATCCTTGCTGCTCTCGCCAGCAACTCATCCGCCGATGCCGTTCTGTCGCAGCTCGTCGCGAGTTGCACAGAAGAGTCCGCGGACGGCTCCGGAGCGGGTGCCTCCTTCGCTGTGATCGGACACCAGCCAGTGAGAACGGCAATCCCCTCGGCACATGCAAAGATCGAGTTTTCCTGGGAAAGCGGAGATGCGGCCTGGACCGGCGCGGTCGATCGGGAACCCCTCGCAAGTTTGTGGCTGGCAGCTCTAGAAGCCGGAAGAGTGCAGGGGGCGGAGCCACCCGCGTCCTGGTCCAAAGCAGGATTGGCGCGGTTGGTGGCGATTCCAATCCTGTCGGCCGCAGAGACACTAGGCGTACTGGTCGCTGGCATTTCACAGAAAGCCGCTTCACTTGGCACGCTGGAGCGCCTCGAACTCCGCGCTTCGCTAGCCGTCTCCGCGCTCGAACGCCGCCATCGACGCGCGGAACAAACGCGGCGCTCCGCTCGCCGCCACGCTCTACTGGAATTTAGCCCGGAGCCGACGGTCCTCCTCGATGCACAGGGCAACATCGCCAGCTTGAATCGCAGCGCGCGGCTTTTGCTTGAGGAAAACCGCGGCTCGCGAACATCGGAATCCCTCCGAGAGTGTAGCGAGCAAGGAACTCCCAAAGACCCTGGCTGGGCACTTGGCGGCCGTTTCGCAAACTTGTTCTGTGCGCGGGAGGAGCAGCGCATCGAAGAGTGGTCCGGCCGCGCCCTCGCGGGCGAGCGAGATAAGGCCATCGAGGTTCAGGAAGTCTGCGAAGCAGAGCTGGTGAATGGCGTTCGCGTGCGCCTGCACGCTCCGGTATTTGCGGGGGAAGACCTTACCGCCGTGGTATTTGCTCCGGCGGCGGGGGATGAAGCCGCGCAGCAGCGCAGTCGCTCCGAAGCGGAACTGCACAATGTGCTCGAGTGGGTCGAAGAAGGCATTCTTCTTTTCGGCGCAAACCACAGTATCCGTGCCATGAACACACGCTTCGCGCAAATTGCCGGGCTTTCTCCAGACGAAGCGGCGGCCTGCAGCACGCTGGATGGCCTCATCGGCCACCTCGCGGAACGCGCCGCGGAGCCGGAAAATTTTGCAAAACGCTGGCGAGAACTGGCGCGCGGCTCCGAAGGCGGCAGCCGCGAGGAGCTGCAGTTGGCGCGGCCTGTGCCTCGCGTGCTCGAGCGCTCCGTGCGTCCGGTTCTGGACCAGGCTGGCCGCCGCCTTGGCCGCGTCGAGATTTACCGCGATCTCACCGCTCAGCGCGTTTTCCAGGCCAAACTGCTGCAAACGGAAAAACTTGCCGCGCTTGGACAGATGGTCACCGGCATCGCGCATGAACTAAGCAACCCGCTCACCAGCATACTGGGCTACTCGCAGCGTCTTCTCGTCCGCAAGGACCTCGCCGGCAGAACCGAGGAAGCTCGCCAGATTTATGAGGAAGCCGAACGCGCCGGCACCATCCTGCGCCAGCTCTTGCTGAGCGCCAGGGAAGCGCGGCCGGAGCGCAAACGCGTCGCTCTCAATCAAGTGATTCTCCGGGCCATGGAACTGCAACGTTTCGGCTCGGCCTCGGAAAAAATTCGCATCGAGCTGGATCTTGATCCTACGCTTCCTTTCGTCACAGGCGATGCAGGCCAGCTGCAGCAAGTGCTGATGAATCTGATCGGAAACGCGCGCCAAGCCATCGTACAGGCGGGAAGAGCGGGAATCATCCGGCTGCGGACGGCGCGAAATGGAGACCGCCGCATGGTTCTCCAGGTGATCGACGACGGCCCGGGCATTCCTCAGGCGATTCTGGCGCGCATCTTCGATCCCTTCTTCACTACCAAGCCCGCGGGCGTTGGCACGGGTCTGGGGCTCGCGATCGTGCTCAGCGTGGTGCGAGAGCATGGCGGCCAGGTGAGCGTGGCAAGTCCGCCGGACGGTGGCTCCATCTTCACCGTCGAGCTTCCGGTGGAAGCCGAGTCCGCCGTTGAACTCGGCAGACGCTTCCTGGAGGAAGGCGAGCAGCCTCTTCCAGTGGCCCAGGAATCGGCCGCGCGCAAGAATCGTCCACAGGCCCTGCCGCGTGCTCAGGCGCAGCCTCCGCAGCGGTCCAATCACCGAGGAACCCGCGTGCTGGTTGTGGAAGACGAGCCCACCGTGGCGCGCCTGATTGCGGATGTGCTCGAAGACGAAGGATTGCATGTCGATGTTTTGCTGGACGGCCGCGAAGCTCTCGAACGCGCCGGTCGCGAGCCTTTTGACCTGGTGATTTGCGACATGAAGATGCCCGGGCTGGACGGGCAGAATTTTTACCAGTCGCTGGCGCGCGCGCGGAACCCGCTTCAAGAGAGATTTTTGTTTGTGACTGGCGACGTGATTGCCCAGCAAACTCAGGAATTTTTGGAGCGAAACCGGGTGCCTCACGTGGCGAAACCTTTCCGCGTCGAGGAACTCACAGCAAAAGTATTTAGTCTGCTGGATGGCCAGCTTGCGCGCGGAGGACGCGTTGCGGCTGCCAAAAAAGCCAATTAAGCCATCAGGAACGGCGAACAAATGGAAGGTGACATGACACCCCGAGAATACACGATTCTTTTAGTTAGCGATGACGCGGGTTTGCGCGCTACGGCGCGCCACGAACTTGAAACCGTCGATGAGCGCCGGCACGTCGCTTCGGTGAGCACCGTGGACGCCGCGCGCCGCATCGTTGAGGACGCCGCGCCTGCCGTAATTTTGCTCACGGAAGCAGCCGTGAATCTGGAAGCTGGTGATCTGCACGAACGCGCGCGACGCCTAGATGTGGCTGTCTCTTCGCTGGCCACCTACGCGCCAGTGGTGGTGATCGGAGATGCGGAGCACCAAACGGAACTTTCCGGCTTGGTGGCCGCAGGCGCAACGGACTATGTGGTGCGCACGGGCGGCTGCTTAACCGTGGCTCTCGGGCTCGTCGAGCGGCGGCTGCGCCAGGCTCAGCGTGAAGCGCAAGCGCTCCCTGGCCCGGCGGATTTGCTGGAGTCGCGGCGGACTGACGTCTTCGCGGAATTGGATCGCGAGGATTTCGGCGAAGTGTTGCGCCACGAACTGAATAATCCGCTCACCGGCATTCTGGGAAACGCGGAACTTCTCCTTTCTGAAATACGGCGGAAGAGCGACGGTCGATTGCCGCAAGGCGCGCCTCAGCGCCTCGAAACCATTGCGGCACTTGCGGTTCGTCTGCGCGAATCGGTGCGCCGGCTCAGCACGGAATGGGAATCGCACCAGAATCCCGTCCATTCTCCTTAGCGCCCGGGAATGGTAATCCTCTACCAGGCAGCTCAACTCCAGGAAAATTGTGCGCTTAGGAAGACGGGACGAGATAGTGGTCGAAGAAAAGCTGCGTTTCGAGGGCCAGCTGGCGGCGCACAGCGGGCTCGCGGAACATGTGATCGGAGTCCAAGCGGACAAATTTCACATCGGCGCCGGCTTCCTTGAGTTTGTCGTAGAGCGCCTGGGCTTGAGCGATCGAGACCTGCTCGTCGTGCGTCCCGTGAATGATAAGGAAGGGAGCGTTGGATTTCGAGACGTGAGTGAGAGGCGAGGCGTCGCGCCAGATTTCCGGGTGATCCGAATAGCTCGCGCCGAAGAAACTCGAGAAAAATTTGTCTTCGTCGCTGTCCTTCGGGAAACCGGTGAATTCGGTTGGGCCGCTGGTGTCCACGACCGCCTGAACTTTGCTGGAATATTTTGCCAGCGCAGGGTCCGAATTGTCGCGCGTATCGATCATTCCGAGAAGAGCGGCAAGCTGCGCTCCGGCGGAGTGGCCATAGGCGCCGATGTGATCGGGGGCGACATTGTATTTGGCGGCGTTGGCGCGGAGCCAGCGGACGGAGCGCTGCACGTCATCGAGCTGCGCCGGCCAGCGATTCACGCCATCATGAAAGAGACGGTAATCCACGGGGACGGCGACAAATCCGGAACGCGCCAGAAACTGGGCGAGCGTGCGCATGGTGGATTTGTCGAAGCTCGTCCAGCCGCCGCCGTGAATCAGAATGACGGCTGGGCGTGGACGGTCGCTGTTGGCAGCGGGCTCGAAAATATCGAGAAGCAGCGTTTCGCTACCGGCGGTGCCGTAGGTAACGTTTTCGTGGACGGGCCCGGCAGAGGATTGGGTCGGCGTAGCCGAGGCGGAGGGAGCCGCAGGCGAGGGAATCGTTTGCTGGGAGCTGGACGAAAGGCTCGTAGTCACGAGTGCGAGAAAGATCAACGCGACGAATGCTTGGGCGAAGATGAGCTTTCGCATGATGGAATTATACTGCGGAAGATCGGGGAAAAAAGCAAAGTTGGGAACTTCGTGCGAAAGAAGCGCAAAAAGCTTAACGCGTCAGCAAGAGATTGCGGGCGCCCAGAATCCGAACACTTGTCTTAGCCCCCGGCGCAAAAGAAATAAAGCCGGCACACATATTCACCGCGCGAGTGAATCGACCGTTTCGATTTACGGTGCAACCCAATCCGTGAATCTTTATTTCCCCTGCGGCCGAGAACCTTCTCTTTTCAACCCACGGCACTCCTGCTAGGCTTACCTCCATCGCGGCGGCTGTTTTTGCGCCCTGTACGCCATGAGTGAATCGCCTGCTCGTCAGAAAGTGAACGAACTCTTCCCCGAACTGCTCGATGGTCTTCGATTGCTTGAAGGCCGCTTCCCCGCAAATGAGATTGCCAATCGTGTGGTTCGCGCCGCGATGGGCCAACCCGGCGTTGTAGGCGCGAGACTTTGGCGCGCGGACCGCGGCGAGGCGGAAGTCTGGGCGGAAGCGGGAATACTACCCGAGTCGGCCGCCATAGGCATAAAGCCCGGATTGCCCAGCGATACCAGCAAGGATCCGTCGATTTGGGCTGGTGCGCTGGGGAGTGATGATTTCCGTGTGCGCGTTCTGGAGGTTCGGGGAGCGGGGCCGCTTGAGGACCGCGTGCGCAGCCAGATGGATTTGCTCGCGCGCTTTTCCGCTGTGGTGCTGGCGCTGGCGGAACGCCGCGGCGCGATGAAAGAGCTTTCGAGCATTATTGAAGCCACCAAGAAACTGAACTCCACGCTCGATCTTGGCGAGCTCATCCACATTATTTTGCAGATCGCCTCGCGCCAGACAGGAGCAGAACGCGGAACAGTGTTTCTCGTTGACCAGCAGCGCAACGAAATATGGTCGCTCGTGGGCATCGGGCTGGAGCAGCAAGTGATTCGTTTGCCGGCGGAACGCGGCATCGCCGGCTGGGTGGCGCGCGAGGGTACCGCGGTGCGGCTGGAAAATGCGTACGACGATCCGCGCTTCGAGCCGGATATCGACCGCAAACTTGGATTCAAGACCAAGCAGTTGATGTGTCTGCCTATTCGGAATGAAGCCGGCGCGATCATCGGCGTGTTGCAATTGCTGAACAAGACGGAAGGCTTCACGGACGAGGACGAAGCATTTCTCGACGCGCTTTCGGTGCACGTGGCGCTGGCTCTCGAAAAAGCACAGCTGCACCGCGAACGCCTCGAAAAAGAAAAAATGGAGCGCGACTTGGCGCTGGCGCGGGAAATTCAGGCGGGGCTTTTGCCCGAAGCGCCGCCCTCGTTTCCGGGGATTGAAATTGCGGTGTCGCATCGCGCTTCGCAGATGGTCGGCGGGGATTATTACGATTTTCTTCCGGTGCAGGTGGATGGGAAGGAAGCGTTGCTGCTGGTGGTGGCGGATGTCGAGGGGAAGGGCGCGGCTTCCGCCTTGGTGATGGCCAACGTGCAGGCGACTTTGCATGCGCTGGCGGATCACGTCGAGACGCTGGAAAAATTGCCGGCGACGATTAATCACAAACTTTTGATGGGCGCGCGGTCGTCGTCGACGACAGGCGGTCGTATGACTAAGTATTTGAGCATGTTCCTCGCGCTGGTCGAGAGCGGAGGTCGGAGCTTGCGTTACGTAAACGCTGGCCACGTGCCACCGGCGGTAATTCGCGCGGATGGGCGCGTGGAGTGGCTGGAAGCGGGCGGAATGATTGTGGGGCTGCTTCCGGACGTTCAATTTGAATGCGGAACCGTGGCGCTTGGCGAGGGCGATCTTCTGGTGGCCTGCACGGACGGAATCACGGAAGCGATGGATTCCGTCGGGAATGAATTCAGCCGCCAACGCATGGCGGAGCTGGTGACCGGAGTGCGCCAGCGCTCTCCCGAAGAAATCATGCGCGCTGTGCTTACGGAAGTGGAGACGCACTCGCTCAACGGCATGTACGAAGACGACCGCATCCTGATGGTGATGAAAGCCTGCTGAAAAAACGGTGACTGGTGATTCGTGACTGGTGACTGGTAAACCCTTCAAGCCCTCGGTTGCTTTCCTTTCTGCGACAACGAAACTTTCTCAAGAGCCGGTAGACGAATAGCGTCGCAGGCCTATGCGCCACGCCGTGGCCGCGAGCGCAAATGTTGCTGCGGCGACGAGGGGAATCAGAAACGTGTAGATGCGGAATTCAGGGCGGCCGAGAAGCCGCGACGCGGGATAAAACGTTGCGAAGCCGAACGGAATAATCCAACTCAGCAGGAATTGGATGTAGCTGGAATAGATCGAGAGCGGATAGCGGCCGAAGGCGAGAAGATTCCAGAAGGGCGGATGGATGCCGATGCGGTCCTCGAACCAGAAAGAAAACGTTGAGAGAAAGAGGAACACGGAAAGATAGATGACGCCGCCGCATAGAGCGAAGAGAGTCAGCAGAAGAATGTCGAGCACGCTCCAATGATATTGAAGACGGCGCGCAGCCCAGATTACGACGATCAGGCCGACGACCACTTCCTGCAACGATTCGATACGGAAGGCGTCAAAGATGACTTGGAAAAGTGAGGAGAGCGGGCGCAAGAGGACGCGGTCAAATTTTCCTTCCATGATATAGGTGGCACCGAATTCGTAGAGATTGAGGGAGAAGACATTGAAGAGGCCAAACGGGATGAGTGAGAAGCCGTAGAGAAAGATGACCTCTTCCATGCGCCAGTTGGCGAGGGTTGGGACCTTCTTGAAGAGAACGTAGACAAATCCGAGCGAGAAAATCGTAGCGGCCATGGAAGTGGCTGCGGAAATGAAAAAGTCTCCGCGATAGCTGACGCGCACTTTTGCATACTGCGCGAAGTAAGAACCGAGTAGCGCCGCATGCCGTTTGAAATTGATGAAAGTTTCCCTCATCTTCGTCTCGACTAGCCGCCGTGAATGGTGATTTTGCGGGTGGCGCGGACCCACCAGAGATGGCCTAGGAAAAGCAGCGCGGCGACCCAAAAATATTCGACCGCGAGGAGGCGCAGCGTTTCGGCGAGCGAAAGCCGGCCAAGATAAATTTGGAGTGGCGTGTAGGCGATGTGCTCGAAGGGAAGCCATGAGGAAATGACTTGCAAAGGGCGCGGGAAGAAATTCAGTGGGATGAGCAGGCCGCTGAGGAGTTCGATGAGCCAGAACTTAGCGCGAATCAGCGCGAGGATGGACGTAAGCGGGATGGCGCAGGTGCCGATGATGAAATTGAGCGCGCCCATGATGAAAAAGCTGCCGACGGCGGCGACGAGGAATAGCGCGAAGTTTAATTTCGAGGCAGGCGGCAGCACCGGAAAAAGCAGAGTGACGATGATGGCTGTTGGCGCGGTGAGAAGGATAAGACGGAAAGCGGATTCACCCATGGCGCGCGCAAGCCACATGCCCTGCACGGAAACGGGCTTGATGAAATCCATCGCGATTTTGCCGTCGATCACCTCGTAGGCCATTTCCTGGTCGATAGTGTTCCAGTAGAAGGAGCGCAGAATCCACCCAGCGCTGACGTACGTGAGAATTTGCGGCAGCGAAAAACCGGCGATGGGGCCGGTGGCGTTGGCGAAGACGGCTCGCCAGATGAAGAAGTAGACCGTCACGTTGATGAGATACGTGATGATTCCGGTGTAGTAGCGTAAGCGGAATGCAAGAATATTGACGAAACCGATGCGGACGAATTCGGCGTAGACCTTTAGTCCAGCGAACGGCGAAGGTTTGCGAATGGGAATCGGAAGTGTCTGCGTTGCAGCCATATCGATTTTTTTTCCCTGCGTGCTACCGGCTCACCGGTGAACTGTTCTTTTCCTCGGGTTGGCATAGACTCATTTCGGCTTCGCCGGAATAGATGCGCTTGATGATTTCCTCGATGGGTTCGTCTTCGATGACGAAGTCGCGCACATCGACAGCGGCAAGAATCTGGCGAATCAGATCGCTTGAGGAGACGCGGGCGCGGTCGAAACGCAGGCGGCAGGTCATTTCGTCGAGGCGTTCGAGATGCAGCGTGGCGGCGCCGCTGTCGCCGTTGGGTGCGAGCGCCGGTAGATTTTGCTCGAAGGCGGCGAGGCGCGCACTTTGATCGCCGTCGCGGAGGATGAATTTGATTTGCTTGGTGCGGAGAAACTGTTCTTTCAGGCGCGAGAGCGGACCGTCGTAGAGAACGGTGCCGCGGTCGATGATCATGATGCGGCGACAGAGTTCTTCGATGTCGTCGAGATCGTGCGTCGTGAGGAGGACTGTGGTTTTGTAGCGCTGATTAATGGCGCGGAGAAATTGTCGGATGTGGTCCTTAGCGACGACGTCGAGGCCGATGGTGGGCTCGTCGAGAAAAAGGATTGGCGGATTGTGGAGCAACGCGGCGGCGAGGTCGCAGCGCATGCGCTGGCCGAGAGAAAGTTTACGTACAGGAACGTCGAGGAGTTCGGTGAGGCCCAGGACTTGGTTGAAAAGTTCCATGCGCTCGTCGTAGTCGCGCTGCGAGACGTCATAGATGCGGCGCAAGAGTTTAAAGGATTCGATGGCGGCGATATCCCACCAGAGTTGCGTGCGCTGGCCGAAGACCACGCCGATGGTTTTTACGTAGGCGGCGCGCTGTTTCCAGGGGACGAAGCCATTTGACAGTATTTCACCGGAAGTGGGCACCAGGATGCCCGTCAGCATTTTGATAGTGGTGGATTTTCCGGCACCGTTGGGGCCGATGTAGCCGACCATCTCGCCGCGGCCAATTTCAAAATTTATGTTTTCGACGGCTTTGACGGTTTGGTATTCGCGATGAAAAAGATTTTGCAGGCCGCCGAGAATGCCTTCGCGCCTCTTGAAACTGCGGTAGTGCTTGGAGAGGGCGTGGACCGAGATTAGGGGAGCGTCCGGCATGAATTTATCATTTTAGCACGCGGGGGAGAAAAGACCGGCGCTACGCCTATTCGGTGCGAGTGGCTCACTTTAGTGCTGCTGTCAAAAGCGCACAGGCAGGATTGCCTGTGCCACTTATTGGACGGGCTTGGCTTGCGCTACGTTAGCGAAAAAATCTAGGACGCGGCGTTGGAATTCGGCGGGTTGGAAGCCGATGGCGGCGGTGTGGAAGGCGCCGGGGACTTGCCAGAATTGTTTTGGGCCGATGGCGGCTGCGTAGATACGTTGCGTGTGGCGGCAGGGAAGGGCTTCGTCTTTTTCGTCGCAGATGAGGAGGACGGGGTAGGCGCGCATCGCGACGGCTTTTTCGGGGGAGACTTCGGCGACGGGTAGGCCGGTGAGTTTTTCGCCGCGATAGAGGAGCATCCAACTGAACGGAGCGAAAAGCGTTTTGCCGAGCAGTGGAGAGCGGCGCAGGCCTGCGTAATCGTAGGAGGCTTCGAGGAGTGTGGCGAAAGAGGCTTCGGCGACGACTCCTTCGATGCGCGGATCAAAGGCGGCGGATTGGAGCGCGATGCCAGCACCCATGGATTCGCCGAGGGCGAAAATATGTGGAGTCGGGGGTGGAGGTGGATGCGGAGATTGTTCGGGAAAATTTCCCAAAAGCTCGGGTGGTCTGGGGTTCAACTGCACTTGTATGTCGGTTCTTCGTCGGCGGATCTGGGCGAGCAAAGCGTCGATGATGAATTTGGTGTCGTTGCGTTCGAGCCAGCCGTAGGTGGCGAGTTGGCCTTCGCTGGCGCCGTGGGCTCTTGCGTCCATCATGACCACGCTGTAGCCAGCGCGAAGAAGGAATTCGGACTGGCCTGTGACTCCGACGCGGTTGTCGGCGACGCCGTGGAAGAGCAGGACCCAGTTGCCGTTAGGACGGTCGGGGCGGACGATCCAGCCGCGGAGCATGACGCCGTCGGGGGCGCGGACGTTGAAGTCTCCACGGTGGCCGCCACTGTGGGCGAAGGAGGCGTCGGCTTCACGGATGAGGTCGGGGGTGAGTTCGCGGCGGATGGGGTGGAGGAAGCCTGGGGCGACTAGCCAGCCTGCGATGCCTGCCAGGATCGGTGGCAAGAGGAGAAGAATCAGCAGGATACGGATGAGGCGGCGGCGTAACGTCATCGACATAGTCTTAGTTAATATACGAGGAAACGAAGGGACTAGTTCGGGAGCTGGTGGAGTTGTGTGTCGCCTATGCCATGCCACCCCTCCCCTGTTTTGGTAAGAATATCAAAACACAGGGTTTACCTGACAGTGGTCTGCTAAGAATATCATTCTAAGGGGTTTATGGCTAAGAAGTACCGCACAGGCTGAAGCCTGTGCCACTTGAAAGCAAAAAACGGCAGCTGGTGGCTGCCGTTGTCGGGAATCTCCCCAAGCGCAAAGATACGACGGTTGCTCGTTTTGTTCAAGGGACAAATTGGCCTGTGTCGGGACCACGCCAAGATGGGGCGTAATGAATTGCGCCCCAGCAAGTGGGGTGGCTTGGTTATTTGCTGGAGAGGGCAAATTGGTTGCCGTCCGGGTCTTTGAAAACGCTGCTGGAGCCCCACTGCTCAGCCTTGGAAGCTGTGAAGAAACCCCGTGAATTTCAGCCTTGCAAAATAAAAACTCTGCCGTAAGCTCGCGGCATGAGCCAAGAAAATACAACCAGCAAGCAGCCTTTGATTCGCTACGCGAACCGTCAACAGATGAGCTGGCGCGCAGTGGATGTCGAGCAGTTAATCAGCGAGGACCATCCCGCACGCGCTATCTGGACGTTGGTCGGACGCTTGGACTTGCGCCGGTTCTACGAAAATATCGAGAGCAGCGCGGAGGAAGGCGGCCGGCCGGCGATTGATCCGCAACTGTTAATCAGCCTGTGGGTGTACGCCTACAGCCGTGGAATCGGATCGGCCCGAGAGATCGAGCGGCGGTGTGAATACGATCCAGCATTTCAATGGTTGACGGGGATCGAAGCGGTGAACTATCACACGTTGGCGGATTTCCGGGTGGAGCAAGGGAAGGAGTTGCATCAGTTGTTCAGCGATTTGCTGGGGGTGTTGAGTGCGGAAGGCCTGATCACTCTGGAAGAAGTGATGCAAGACGGGACGAAGATTCAAGCTCAGGCGAGCGGTAAGACGTTTCGTCGCGAGAAGACTCTGCGGGAACATGTGGAGCGAGCGCGACTGCAGGTGGAGGCGTTGCGAGACCCGCTGGCGGAGCCGGCGGTGAATCGGCGCCAGCAAGCGGCGCGGGAGCGAGCGTCACGAGAAAAGCGAGAACGGTTGGAACAGGCTTTGGTGGAACTGGAAAAGTTGCGCGAGACGAAGAAGACGGCGGAAGAAAAACGCGAGACACGCACGAGCACCAGTGATCCCGAGGCGCGTGTGATGAAACAGGCCGGCGGCGGTTTTGCGCCGAGTTACAACGCGCAGATATCGACGGATGGAAAACACGGATTGATCGTAGCCGTGGATGTCACTCAGGCTGGGAACGACTGCCATCAGCTGGCGCCGGCGGCGGAGCAAATCGAACAGCGGTGCGGGCGAAAACCGCTACGGATGGTGGCGGACGCAGGTTACACCAGCCGGGAAAACATCCAGGAGCTGGCCGAGAAGAATATTGATTTCGTGGGGAGCCTGGCGGACAACGCCGCCAAAGCCAGAATTAACCAACAGCGGTTTGCGGCGACGCAATTTGTGTATGAGGCTGAACAGGACCGCTACATCTGTCCTGCGGGCAAGCCGTTGCTCTACGAAGGCCGTGACGAGCGCAGCGGCATCAGCTATCTCAAATATAAAGCGGCCGCGGAGGACTGTAAAAACTGCTCATTGCGAGCGGCCTGCTGCGGCGGCAATCAAAAGCACAGCCGATCGATTGTGCGCAGCAGGGAGAGTCCGGTGATGAACGCATTCCGGGAGAAGATGGCCACCGAGCAAGCTCAGGCTGTCTACCGCCGCCGCGGACCCATCGCCGAGTTCGTGCATGCTTGGATTAAAAGCAAGCTGGGGCTGCGGCAGTTCCATGTGCGGGGCCTTAAGAAGGTGCAGATGGAAATGCTGTGGGCTTGCCTAACCTACAACCTGCAGTTTTGGATCCGCCTAAGCAAGCCACGCACAACAGCCGTGAGCTGAGAGAGTAAGAGAACATCGAAGAGGATCGAGACACTCGCCGAGTAGCAACTCACGCAATCGCAATAAACTCATGCTCAACCCTCAGCCCATTATTAATTGAGGTTTCTTCACAGCTTCTTGGGTTCCTTGGTGAATTGGACGCCTTTGGATTTTAGAATTTTGGCGGTGGCGAAGAGGTCGTCGCACCAGAAGGCGATGGACTGGAATTGGCCGATGCGGTCTTCGTGGCCTTCGGGGGTGAAGAGGGCGAGGCCGGTTGGCGATCCGGGAATGGAAAGCTCGATCCAGCGCTGCTTCTCGGTGTAAGGCTGATCGGTGACGACTTTGAAGCCGAGTGCTTCGGTGAAGAATTTTAATGAGACATCCTGATTGCTTACGGGGATGCTGATGAACTTGATGCCGCGAATCATGCGGGCCTCCTTTGGAAAACTTTCGAGAAGATAACTTGAGGCGATTGGGGATTGCAATCAGGCAGGCGTTGCTATAGGAATGGTTGGTATAGCTATGATTTCCTTGGACGATTACGTTTTCGATGTGTTGCTGCGCGATCTGGTGGGGCATGACCGGAGACCGGTGTGTTTTTTGGTATATGTGTGGCTGGCGGCGGAGTCGGGGCGGAGGGGTGGGATGGTGGAGATTAGTTATCGAGAGTTGGCGGAGAGTATTGGAGTGTCGAAGAGTTCGGTGCAGGGGGCGGTGGGTTGGTTGGTGGGGAGGAAATTGATTGAGGCTAGAAAGAGTAGCGTGACGGCTACGCCTTGTTATTCGGTGTTGAGTCCGTGGAGGAAGGGCGGGAGCCAAGAGAAATTGAAACGTGCGAAGGAACGGACGTTAGACTGAAATTGTTCAGAGTTCAGTACGGAGAAAAGCGGCAGCAGAGCTGCCGCACTCCACAAAACGGGCACGGCGTGCCGTGCCCCTACGAGCGGATGAAGGTACGAGAAAAGGGAGAAAGATTAGGAGCGGAAGAGGACGGATTCGCGTTGGAAGGTCTTGACGGCGATGAAGATGGCGGCGGCGGCGTAGACGCAGGTGGAGGCGAAGATTATGGCGATGGAGCCCCAGTGATAGGTGCCGGTGATGATTTCTTTACAGATGAGGCTGGTGTTTAGGATGGGGATCAGGGCCAGTTTCGGAGTGAGTTCGACGCCGGGGAGGACGCTGGCTACGGCCGGAATGACGACGATGAACGTCATGGGAGTTAGGTAGCTTTGGGCTTCTTTGTAGGTTTTGGCAAAGAGGGCGACGGTCATCAGGACTGCGGAGAAGAGGACCGACAGCGGGAGCGCCATTAGGAAGACAGCGACGACTGAGGTTAGGCCGAGGTTCATGTGGATGCCGGCGCCGGACGTGTTCGCGGAATTCGCGAGGGCGTGGCCCATGTAGGCGAAGGAGAGGCCCATGGATGTGACGGAGAGGATGGCGGTGGTGAGGGAGGCGGAAAAGACTAGGAGAAATTTTCCGAGGACGAGGTCCAGGCGGGAAACGGGACTGGAGAGAATGGTCTCCATGGTGCCGCGCTCTTTTTCGCCAGCGGTGAGGTCAATGGCGGGGTAGATGGCGCCGGTCATGGAAAGAATAATGACCATGTAGCCGATCATGCTGCCGATGCTGGCGCCTCCAACCTTTTCGGGCGGGGCGACGTTGTGCTGCTTGGTGTCAAAGGGAGCGATTAGGGAATCTGGGAGATTTTTCGCTTCGAGGCGCTTTTTAACGAGATCGTCGCGATAGGCTTTTAGAGATTTTTCAACGTGCTCCGCGCCGAATTCCGATTTGAGCTCACCTTCGTAGTAATGAATCTGGATGGTTTGGGGAGTGCCTTTGTCGAGAGAAGCCTGAAAGCCTTCGGGAATTTCGACGGCGGCGCGAATTTGTTTTTCGGAGATTTGATCTTTCCAGTTGTCCGCATAAGGAACGACTTCGAGTTCCTTGTTGGCCTTTAGAGCGTCGACGACGGCGGGAGAATCTTCGCCGTGAATGATCATGATTTTGGGAACTTCTTTTTTGGCACCGCCGATTAAGACCGCCGAGAGCGAAATCATGCCGGAGATGAGAATAGGAAAAGCGAGCAGGGGGACGAGGACTGTGGAGATGAGGGTGCGGCGGTCACGCAGCCATTCTCTGAGTTCTTTGCGATAGACGACGCCTACGGCGTGAAGACTCATGACGATTAGGCCTCCGCGTTGGCGAGCGGGCCAACGACCTTGACGATGATTTCTTCGAGATTGTGTTCGTTGTGTTTGGCGCGAAGCTCGGTGAGGGTGCCTTCCTCGAGGAGTTTGCCGCCGTGGATGATGCCGATATGGTCGCAGAGGCGCTCGACTTCGGACATGATGTGGGTGGAGAAGATTACGGTTTTGCCGCGGTCGCGGCAGTCGGCGATGAAGCCGATGATGGTGCGAGCGGTCATGACGTCGAGGCCGGTGGTGGGCTCGTCGAAAATCATTACCGGCGGATCGTGAACGAGAGTGCGGGCGATGGAGGTTTTTTGTTTCATGCCGGTGGAGAGTTTGTCGCAGCGGCGGTCGCGGAAAGTGTTCATGTCGAGGCGAGCGAAGATTTCGTCGATGCGTTTTTTGAGTGTGGGCTCGTCGAGGCCGTTGAGGCGGCCGAAGTATTCGACCATTTCTTGCGCGGTGAGGCGGGGGTAGAGGGCGGTGGCGGTCGAGAGGAAACCCACGTTGGCGCGAACTTTTTCGGGGTGTTCGACGACGTCGAAGCCGTTGATGATGGCGGTGCCGTCGGTGGGTTCGAGGATAGTGGCAAGCATGCGGAGGGTGGTGGTTTTGCCGGCACCGTTGGCGCCTAGAAGGCCATAGATTGTGCCGGGTTGGCAGGTGAAGCTGACATTATCGACGGCGCGGATTTCGCCGCGCTTCTTGTCCTGGAAACGCTTGGACAAGCTTCGAGCATCAATCATGGACGGACCCCTCGCTTGCAGCAATCAGAAGACAGGGCAATAAGGCTTCTGAGTCTACTACGGGTGGCGCGGGTTGAATATTTCAACTGTGAGAGGAAGTGACTGGTGATTGGTGACTCGTGACTGGAGCAATCCGGTGTGAGGCATGAGGCGAATTCGTGGATTTGCTTAGCGAGATTAGATAAGACCCATTAAACGAGCTTAGGAGGCGTAGCGCGCATCCTGGAGGGTGGGCGGCGCATCTGTATTGTATTGGAGATGGGACACTTATTAGGAAGCTGGTGGAGAAAGCGGCGCGGCTATTGCTAGAATGAAACGCTTCGGGGTCCGTCGGAAATAAGGCAGAAACAAGGCACACGCAAGGCGAGCGTCTGACAGACGTAGGGAAGCAAGCCACGGAAAAGATCGAAAATGGCCATGGGGCGCTAGAGATTGTGTGTCTTGCGGCGCGCGTGGCGCGGGACTGTTTGGAATAGGAGAGCATGGAACGAAGGCTGCGAAACCGGATTGTGATCTCGCTGGCGCTAGCAGTTGTGGCGGCGATTTTCCTTGTGTGGCTCTCGGGGAGGAAGCCGGCGGCGAAAATATCCGCGGTGACGCCTACGCGAGAGAACCTGGTGTCTTCGATCAGCAGCAACGGAAAAGTGGAGCCGATTTCTCCGTATGTGATGAGGGCGCAACTGAACACGTTTGTGAAAAAGATTTATGTGACCGAAGGACAGACGGTGAAGAAGGGACAACTCTTAATGGAGTTGAACGTAAAGGAAGTGGCGGCGCAATTATCGGACACGAGATCTAAGCTATTGCGAGCGCAGGATGATTTGCGAGCTGCGAAGGCCGGGGGAAAAGCCGACGAAGCGGCAAAAGTAGCGGGGGATTTGGCGAAGGCAGAGGGGGAGCGCGATCGTTTGCAACGGAATCATGATTCGCTGGTGCGATTAGCGGAGGGACAGGCGGCGACGAAAGAGGATATTGCTGCGAACGATCAGGCCCTGGCGAACGCGAAAGCGGAAGTGACGCGTTTGCTGGCAGTGAAGCAGGAGTTTGACCGTCAGGCGCGGCTGGATGCGGAGCGCGGAGAATTGCAAGTGCAGGAGACGCTTAGCGAAATGGCGGCGCTCGAAGACAAAGTGAACGAGGGGCAAATTTTTGCGCCAGCGGATGGGACGCTGTATTCGCTGCCGGTGAGGGCGGGCGACTTCGTGAAGCTGGGAGATTTGCTGGCGGAGATGGCGGATTTGCATAAGGTGCGCGTGCGAGCGTTTATCGACGAGCCGGATTTGGGCGGGCTTGAAACGGACGAGCCGGTGGTTATCACGTGGGATGCGTTGCCGAACCGGACCTGGGCGGGGACAACGGAGATCATCCCGAAGCAGGTGGTGCCGCACGGGACGCGGAGCGTGGGCGAACTGCTGTGCGCTGTGAGTAACGACAAGATCGAGCTGCTGCCGAATATCAATGTGAATGTGCGCATCAATTTAAAAGCGCGCGCGAACGTGCTGGCGGTGCCGCGAGGCGCGGTGGCGACAGAAGGCGGGCGACGGTACGTGTATGTGGTGAAGAAAAACGAATTGGGCGTCGGTAAGTCGAAGCTGGAGAAGCGAGAGATAAAAGTGGGGATCGCGGACGCGACCAGCTACGAGGTTACGAGCGGATTGCAGGAAGGGGAAATGGTCGCGCTGCCGGGAGATACGGATCTGCATGACGGCATGACCGTTCAAGTTGTGAATACGAATGCGGCGTAGTTTGGGATTGGTGATACGCGGGCAGACAAAATGGCTGGTTCTGCAGGGGGTGTGGCCAACAGCGCTTGTGGTTGGATCGATGAGTGTTTTTGCTGCAGTCAAGCAGACCGATACGTTGGAAGCGGGGCGGCGGGCTTACGAGAGCAGCGACTACTCGAAGGCGGTATCGGAATTTCAGACGGCGGCAGCGAAAGAAGCGCAGAACGGCGAAATACAGCTGATGCTGACCAAGTCCTACCTGGAGCTGCAGGAGCGCGATGCGGCCATCAACAGTGCGGAACGAGCGGTAGCGATCGATCCAAAGAGTTCTGTGTATCACGAATGGCTGGGGCGAGCGTACGGGGAGAAGGCCGACCATTCGGCGATGTTCACGGCGCTAGGGCTGGCGAGGAAGACGCATCGGGAGTTTGAGGTTGCCGTGGAGCTTGACGAGGAGAATTTCTCGGCGAGGCAAGCGCTGATTGAATTTGATTGCGCCGCTCCGGCGATGGTGGGCGGCGGCGAGGAGAAAGCCAAGCCGGAAATCGAAAAACTAAAGGCGATGGATGCTTCGGAGTGGCATTACTCGGTGGGGAACTGCCGGCGGCAGAAAAAAGACTTCACGACGGCGGATGCGGAGTTCCAGTTGGCGCTGGAAAGCCATCCAAACAGGGCCGATCTGCTTTTCGACATTGGCGATTACGCGATGAGACATGGCCAGGCCGATCGATTGATTGAAGTGGGCGAAGTTGGGGCGCAAACGGCACCTGCGGACCCGCGCGGAATGTTTTATCGAGCAGTGGGATTGATCCTCAAGAAAGAGAAACCAGAAGAGGCCGAGCGACTCTTGCGGGAATATCTGCAGAAAGCGCCAAAACGATCGTCCTATCCGCGCTATGCGACTGCGCACGAATGGCTGGGGCGACTCTATGAAGACAAGGGCGACAAGAAATCGGCAGAGAAAGAATATCAAGCGGCGGTCCAGCTGGATCCGAAAGACAAGAACGTGCGGGAATCGCTCAGGCGAGTCGGGAAGAATTGAAGAAGAGCGGGTAATGTCGCTTCGTACGATTTTTGCGGTGCGGGTAGATTGGGCGAATTCGGGCGACTGAGACTTTCGCGAATAAACCGGGCGAGTAATCCTTCATGATGGATTTGAAAGAAACGCTGTCCGTATCGATCGACGCTTTGCGGGCGAACAAGCTGAGGGCGATGCTGACGTCGCTGGGCGTGATTATTGGAAGCGCGTCGATCGTGCTGGTTGTGACGGTGGCACTGACGAGCAAGAAGTTTGTCATCTCGAAAATTGAAGCGGTGGGCTCAAACGTTGTGTGGGCGGAACTGGTCAGAAGCTCGGAAAAGTCGCAGCCGCTGAGTTACGAGCTGACGTTGGACGACATGGAAGCGGCGAAGAACGCGATTCCCCAAATCGTGGAAGTAGCGGGGACGACTGACGTTCAGATGAGCGTGGTGGCTCAGGGCACGGTGAGGCCAGTCACGTTGATTGGGGTGACCTCGGGGTACCGGGAAATTCGAAGGCTGGTGGTCTTTCGCGGCCGTTATCTCGATGCCCTCGACATGGAATCCAGAAGCAAGACGTGCGTGATCACGCCGCAACTTGCGAAGAGACTTTTCGGGCAGGACAACCCGGTGGGCCGCGATTTGCATGTGGGAGAGCTGATTTTCACGATCATCGGGGTCTTCAACGAGCGCGTGGAAACCTTCGGGCTTTCCGACATTCAGGCGGAAACCGTACTGATACCATTTGGACTGATTAAGTACTACGCGGGCGTGAATACCCTGAAGGTGCTGGACGCTCAAGCAGCGACACCCGAGGACGTGCCGAGCGTGCAGCGGAGATTGGCGGAATTGCTCGCGAGCCGGCATCCAAGCGGCGCGGAATACAATGTGCAGACGCTGGCGGCGATTTTGACGGCAGCGAAGGAAATTTCGCTGGCGCTGACGATTGTGTTGATCGTGATTGCGTTCATCGCGCTGCTGATCAGCGGAATTGGGATTATGAACATTATGCTGGTGACGGTGACGGAGCGCACCCGAGAGATCGGGATTCGAAAAGCTATTGGAGCGGCGCGCAAGGAGATCATGTACCAATTTTTGACAGAGGCGATTTTGATCAGCGGGGGCGGTGCGGTGTTGGGGATTTTGATTGGATTGCTGATACCAGCGGTCGCTCAAATGTTTCTTCCGGGGAATCTGCGAGTGCCGGTGTCGCCGTTGAGCGTGGTGCTGGCGTTTGTGGTGTCGTGTTCGACGGGATTATTTTTTGGATATTTGCCGGCGAATCAGGCGGCTAAGTTGCAACCGATCGAATCACTGCGGTATGAGTGAGGCGGGTTTTTGTTTTGCGAGGCGGGCAAGTCTGGCGAGGCCCTTACAGGGTAAACAAGCCCCGCCCCGACAATTTGCAGATGACGGAGAGCAGTGGGGGACGAAGGAGTGGAGCATGCTGAAGATTATTGCGGCTAAGAGAGGCGCGGTGTTTGCATTGCTAGCGGGGGCTTTGGTTTTTTGCGTGAGAACGGATGCGCAGACGGCGGCCGCGCTGCACACGGCGGGCGAACAAGCTGCGGGGCAACCTGCGGCAACAGCCGCGGGGGGACAGTCGAGCGGTCCGGTAGCATTGACGCTCAAGAGCGCAATTGAGATGGCATTGAGAAACAGCAAGGACATTCAAATCGCGAAGTTGCAGGCGAGTCTTGCACAGCACGCAACACAGGTCAGCAAGGCACCGTTCTTGCCTAATGTGTATGCCGGGTCGGGCGCAGGTTATACGTATGGAATCCCGGAGACCCCTGGCGGGCGTGCGCCGTCGCTCTTCAACCTGACCTACACGGAAGAGGTTTTTAACGAGCCGCTGAAGGGGCAGGCAAAAGAGTTGGAAGAACAGGCGAGGTCGCAGAGAATTGTCCTAGAGGATGTAAAGAACAGCGTGATCGTGCGGACGGCAATGGCTTATCTGGAGCTGGGCAAGGTGCGGCATTCGCTCGAACTTCTGCGCGCGGAGCAAGAGAGCGCGGATAAGATTTTGCAGGTGACGCAGGAACGCCAAGGGGAAGGGTACGAGCTGCCAGTGGAAGTGACGAAGGCGCAGCTGACGAAAGCGCAGGTGACGCAACGGGTTCTGCAGCTCGAGGGCCGGGAAGACGAGCTTGAAGTTTTCCTGCAGGGACAACTTGGGCTGGGGCAAGAGCAGGCAATCGAAGTTACACCAGAAGAATTGCCAGGAGAGGCGGAGCAGGAAGGCGCAAATTTGGTGGCCATAGCGATGCAGAATAACGTGGGGCTTTTGCTGGCGGAATCCGACGTGCGAGCGAAAGAGTTTCGTTTAAAAGGCGAGAAGCGGGGGAATTTGCCGACTGTACAGGCGGTCAGCACGTATAGTTTGCTGGCGGCCTTCAATAATTACAGCGAGTTTTACAAGAAATTCCAGAGAAATAATTTTAACGCCGGTGTGCAGGTGCAGGTGCCGATATTCAGTGCGAAGACGAGAGAGGACATCGGACTGGCGCAAATCAATTTGGAGACGTCGCAGGCGACGCTCGCTAGCAAGAAGACCCAAGTGAGCGCCGAAGTGCGCCAGAAAACGCGACACTTGCGGGAACGCGATGCGGCGAAGGAAGTGGCACGGCTGGAGCTGCAACTGGCGCAACAAAATATCGGAGTGCTGCAGACACAGTACACCGAGGGCAAAGTGAATCTGAGGGAAGTGGAGAGAGCGCGGCTCGATGAAAACGAAAAGTGGATGGCTTTTCTGGACGCGAATTTTCAGCGGCAGCAGGCTCAGCTTGATTTGCTGAGGACGGCGGGGCAGTTGGATAAAGTGTGGCAGTGAAGAAGTGACTCGTGACTGGTGATTGGTGGCGCTAGAACAGGACAGTTTGGATGCGTTTCTAGAGGCGGTAAAGAAGCTGGATGCGGGCTTTGCTGGGTTGCCTGCGTTCGAATCGAAGGTGGCAGGCGCAGCGGGGATCGCTGAGGCGCTGGCGGCTACTGCTGAGCGGCTGCAGGATAATTATCCTTACTTTCACCCGCTTTACGCGGGACAGATGCTGAAGCCGCCGCATCCCGTGGCGCGGCTGGCGTATGCGCTGGCCATGTGGATCAATCCCAACAATCATGCGCTGGATGGAGGTAGGGCAACCTCCGCGATGGAGAAGGAAGCGGTTGCGCAAATCGCGGCGATGGTTGGCTGGAAAGAATTTCTGGGGCATTTGTGCGGCGGCGGCACGATGGCAAACCTCGAAGCGCTGTGGGTAGCTTCGCAAACGCACCCAGGGAAGAAGATTCTGGCGAGCGAGCAGGCGCATTACACGCACAAGCGGATCAGTGCTGTCTTGCAATTGGAATGCGTGAGCGTCGCCTGCGATGCGCGTGGGCGAATGGACATGAATGCCCTGGCAAAAAACGTGGCCCGCGGCGATGTGGGCACAGTCGTCGCAACGATGGGCACGACGGCAACGGGCTCCGTTGATCCGCTACCGGAGATTCTTGCTCTACGCGAGAAATACGGGTTTCGAGTTCATGCGGACGCAGCGTATGGCGGCTATTTTGGGTTGGCCGGAAACTTAGAGGAAGACTCCGCTCAAAGCTTTGCCAGAATCGGCGAAGCGGACTCGATCGTGATTGATCCGCACAAACACGGCTTGCAGCCGTACGGGTGCGGCTGCGTTTTGTTTCGCGATCCGTCGGCGGGGCGATTTTATAAACACGATTCGCCGTATACCTACTTTAGTTCTGCGGAATTGCATTTGGGAGAGATCAGTCTGGAGTGTTCGCGACCGGGCGCATCAGCTGCTGCTTTGTGGACAACGCAAAAGTTATTGCCGCTTGTGAGGGGCGGGGAGTTCGCGCGTGGGCTTGAACGAGGAAGAGAAGCCGCGTTGGCGTTCTATCAGAGAATCGAGAAGGACAAACGATTCATGACGGCCTTTGCACCGGAGCTAGACATAGTGATTTTCGCTCCGCGTGCAAAAAGCGTAAGTGAAGCCTCCGCTTTTTCGCGACGGATTTTCGATGTGGCCGCGGCGCGGAATTTGCACCTTGCAGTGGCGGAGTTGCCCACGGTCATTTGGGCGGCGAACCTGGGATCGATGCTTCGCGACCGGGAAACTGTGACTTGTCTGCGCTCCGTGCTGATGAAACCAGAACACCTCGACTGGATCCCCCGGATATGGGAGGTGCTGTCGGCGGCAACGTCGGAAGTTATCGGCGCAGAAGACGCATCACGGCCCACTTAGCAGATATATCCGAGGATCAGGTGTGTGTCGCAAGCAGAGTGTTGATGCGGCTGAGAAGCGTTGTTTTACTGAAGGGCCTGGGAAGCATCGAAGAGACAGCTTCGACAGGGTCAGGGATTTCCAAAACTGCTAGAGGATTGGCGGAGCTGTAGAGGACGCTCATCGCTAGTGAGCGCTTGCGCAAACAAAAGGCCAGGTCTGGCCCAGGCATTCCTTTGGGATGCATGTTGGTGATGAGGAGATTGATAGGACCAGCGCAGGATTCAGCCAATTCGAGCGCTTGGCCGGCGTTTGCCGCCGGCAAGACGAGGAAATCAGCCTCTTCCAGAATCTGTTGAATGGTCTCGCGAAGAGATTCCAGGTCTTCGACAACGAGAATGACAGGATGAATCGTGGATTGAGACTTCATTCCGTGCACCCAAACCTCGACTGTCCTGATTTGGCCTTCGGATGACCGTTGAGATTGGACCGAGTGTATTACGAAACGGTAAACAATGAAACAGATTTGTACCAGCTAAAACGAACCAGAGTGCGGACAACAAGCAAGGTCTGGAAGCGAGGTCTTTGGCGCACTGGCGAACTGAGAGAACCCGGCAATTTAGTTGTTAATAGAAGCAGCCAGTAATCCCAGCAGAGAGACTAGCCAAGAGGAGAACCATTTACTGCTGTAGTTAGCATTTCGGCGCAGAAGAGGGGCAGAGCGCAGAAAGAATTGAGCGTATGCAACCAAGTCAGGTAAACTGTTATCTACGTATAAGGGTTTCTCTGGGCGAGCCGCAGGCGCGGCTCCAGATGACGTTAGTAAGGCCCAAAACGGGCAAAATTTGAAGGCTTGAAGCTGAATTTGAAAGACTGAGGGTGAAGAATGCCGGATGTAATGAAGACTTTGTTGTTGAACCCGCCCAGCTTTGAGAATTTCGATGGCGGAGCGAGTTCAAGGTGGCCCGCGACGCGTGAAATTGAGTCATATTGGTATCCCGTCTGGCTGACGTATCCCGCTGGAATGATTCCGGGGAGCCGCTTGCTGGACGCTTCACCGCATAAGGTGAATTGGAAGCAGACTGTTGAAATTTGCAAGGATTATGAGTTTTTGGTTTTGTTCACTTCGACGGTCGGCTTCGGAAGCGACGTCAAGCTCATTCGCAAGATCAAGGAAGAAAATCCCAGCCTGAAGATCGCGTTTGTGGGCCCGCACGGGCACATCAAGCCCACTGAAACGTTGATGGCGAGCGAAGACATCGATTTTGTGACGCATGGCGAGTTTGATCACTCCGTGGTGGAATACGCGCACGGCAAGCCCCTTGAGCAGATCATGGGTGTCAGCTATCGCAAGGAAGGCAAAGTCGTCCACACCGCGCCGCGTCCGCAGCTCCACACGGAAGAGCTGGATGCGCTGCCGTTTGCGACCGATATCTACAAGCGCGATTTGCAAATTGAGCGCTACAACGTGCCGTTTCTTTTGCATCCATATGTATCGTTCTACACTACGCGCGGATGCCCGGCATTGTGCACCTTCTGCATGTGGCCGCAGACGATTTCCGGCCATGCCTGGCGGACGCGGTCGACGGACAACGTGGCGCGGGAAGTAAAACAGGCCCTTGAGTATTTCCCGCAGATGAAGGAAATTTTCTTCGACGACGACACCTTCAATATTCGAAAAGACCGTGCCATCGAGCTGAGCCAAAAATTCAAGCCGCTGAAATTCCAGTGGTCTTGCACGGCGCGATGCCACAGCAAGTATGAAGAATTGAAGGCGATGGCGGATGGGGGAGCGCGCCTGTTCATTGTGGGCTTCGAATCCGGCGATCCGCAAATTCTGAAAAACATCAAAAAAGGCGCGACTGTAGAGATGGCGCGCGAGTTCATGAAGAACTGCAAAAAGGTGGGGATCAAGGTCCACGGCGATTTCATTATCGGGTTGCCGGGCGAGACCAAGGAATCCATCAACAAGACCATCGATTTCGCGAAGGAACTGGATTGCGAGACGATTCAAGTTTCACTGGCACATGCCATGCCAGGGACCGAGCTGTATGATGCGATGGCGAAGGAAGGCTTCCTGAAGGTGGAAGCGCTGGCCGATTCCGGCGGGCACCAGTTGCCGCACATTGAATATCCGCACCTTTCCAAGGCAGAGATGATGGGCGGCGTGAACCGTTTTTATGATGAGTACTACTTCCGGCCGCGAGTCGTGTGGCGGATTGTGCGTGAAGCGTTGTGGGATTCCAATGAGCGCAAGCGGCTCTATCACGAAGCAACGAGCTTTATGAAGCTGCGCTCCGAACGATGGAAGTGGGTACGGCAGGGCGGCGATGTGCAGAAGACCATGATTTCCGTGCCGGAAACGCCGTCGGCTTCCGGAAACGACTAAGACATAAACAAGATGGCAACTGAGGGCAGGCTACGGGTCAAGACCCTGGTCATGGTGTGCGTAATGGTGGTGTGCGCCAACGCGGGCGACCTGATGCTGAAACGCGCCATGCTGCAGATTGGCGCGGTGCAGCTGTCTGAGTCTGGGCTTGCCCACGCGTTCCGGATGACAGTGAGCAGCGGCACGTTGTGGGTCGGCATCCTTTTTCTCTGCGGATTCATGCTGAGCTATATGACGGTATTGAGCTGGGCGGACTACAGCTACGTCATGCCCGCTGGAGCGTTTGGGTACGCCTTGCTCACATTTTTTGCGGTGATATTTCTGCACGAAGCGGTTTCGCCGCGGCGGTGGGTAGGGGTGGTTCTGATTTGCGTAGGAGTACTGCTCGTTGGGCAAACTAAGCCGCGCACGACGGTAGTGGCCAGGGAGGCGCTGGCATGACGCACGTCGCCCTGTTTCTTTCATTCCTCATATTTGGCAGCACAGGCGGAGAGATCGCCATCACTCGAGGCATGAAGGCCACAGGGGAGCCAGGGAGGCTGCGGCCGAAAGAGATGCTGCAATTTCTCGGCAGGGCATTGTGCAACGGGTGGTTTTGGGCAGGGGTGCCGCTGATGGCACTTTCGTTTTACGCGCTGCTTTTGCTGCTCTCCTGGGAACCGATCAGCTTCGTGATACCAGCATCTGCTTTGAGCTATGTGGTCGGAACTTTTGGCGCGAAATATATTTTAGGCGAACAGATAAGCGTTGCGCGCTGGGCTGGCGTTGTGCTGGTGTGTGCGGGAGTGGCGCTGGTTGCACTGGGATAGTCGAGGTATCCTGCCAGAGCGCGGTTCCGCGAGTTGAGCCGCTGGGGAAATAATGGCTGGAACGCGGGCTGATTCTGCCTGCTGGCGAAAGGTGCTCGAATTTGTGCGGGATAGCCGGGTTTACACATAAAAATTGGGCGCCCGAACCTGAGCGCATCGAGCAGGCCACCGCTACGCTAGCTCATCGCGGGCCTGATCAGAGCGGAGTGTTCCGCTCGAGCATTCTCTCCATGGGCGCGACGCGCCTGAAAATCATCGACCTGCAGGGCGGAGACCAGCCCATCGTTAGTGATGATGGCGACACTGCGATTGTCTTCAACGGGGAAATTTACAATCACCTGGAATTGCGCGGGGAACTCGAGAAACAGGGGCACCGGTTTCACTCACATTCCGATACAGAGACAGTGCTGCATGCATTCGTGGAGTGGGACACGGAGTGTTTTGCGCGTTTGCGCGGCATGTTCGCGATTGCGCTTTGGACCAAGTCGTCGCGACGGCTGGTTTTGGCTCGCGACCGCATGGGTATCAAGCCACTTTACATCGCGCGGCGCGGAGAAGATCTTTTTTTCGGTTCGGAACTTAAGACGATTTTTATTCATCCGGAGTTCGAGCGGCGCTTGAGCCTTGACGGGCTCGATTGCTATCTCTCGCTCAACTACGTCCCTTGTCCTTGGACGCTTGTGGAGGGCATCGAAAAGCTGCCGCCGGGGCAGTGGCTCGAGTGGCTTGACGGGAAAGTGCGTGTCGAGACTTATTGGAGATTGCCCGCCGGCCCGATTCGCGAGCGTTCACTGGAAGAGGCGTGCGAGGAACTGGACTCCCTTCTGCAGCAATCCGTCCGCGAGCATTTGCTTTCGGACGTTCCTCTTGGGCTTTGGCTCAGCGGGGGCATCGATTCCTCGACTGTGCTTCACTACGCCGCAACAGCTTCATCACGGTCTATAAAGACACTCTCTGTTTCTTTTCTGGGAAGAAGTTTTGATGAAACGGCGTACATCCGGAGCGCCGCAAAGAAGTACGGCACGGATCATCAGGAATTCGATCTGAATCCGGGAGCCGACCTGCGAGGAGCGATCGAGGAGTTCGCTTACTACTCCGACGAGCCCAGTTCGGACGCTGGAGCTTTGCCGGTGTGGTTCCTCTCGAAGATGAGCAGGACGGAAGTGACCGTCGCTTTGAGCGGGGAAGGGGCGGATGAACTCTTTGGCGGATATTTGACGTATCGCGCGAATCACCTGGCCCGGCCGATGCGCTGGTTGCCGAAGTGGTCGCTACGCGCGGGGTTGGGGATTGCTCGCCTTTGGCCAGTGTCTGATGACAAGATCAGCCGGGAATACATGGCGAAACGCTTTCTGGCGGGAAGTCTCATGCCGGCGGAGCAAGCGCACGTATATTGGAACGGGACTTTTTCTGAGGCGGAGGCACGTTCTCTTTCGGGGATTCCGCTGCCAAATTCTCTGGATAACATTCTTAGCGAGTTACGCAATTCCCCCGCAGCCAAGGATGGAGTGTCGCCTTATCTTTGGTTTGACCAGAAATACTTTCTGCCAGACGATATTTTGAACAAGGTCGATCGCATGAGCATGGCGCACTCGCTGGAAGTGCGGCCGCCATTTTTGGATCATCGCATCGTGGAATTTGCCGCCACGCTGCCGCCTGCCCTCAAGATTCAAGGGTCGCGCCAGAAAATCGTGCTCAAGCAATTGATGAAGGACAAGCTTCCCGAGATGATTCTGGGGCGCAAGAAAGTTGGTTTCGATATTCCGGCGCACGAGTGGATGCGCGGGCCGTTGCGCGAGCTTCTGTTGGATACAACGCAACAAGGCCTTGCGGAACATAAATCACTTTTTCGGGTGGGTGCGGTCCAGGAGTTGGTACGCCTGCATCTGGAGCGTCGTATAAATGTCGGTTATCACTTGTGGGGTCTGTTGCTTCTGTTCCTGTGGATGAAAAAATGGCGAATTCAGGCGGCGCCTTCTTCGGCGTCGGCTTCCTGGATACGGGAAAAAACAAGTATATCGACTTAGCGGTCCTGCCTTTTGCGGGAGCTATTAATCTTGGCCGGGAATGTTTTCAGCCGCTTCTTCGTCCGGGATGGCATTTTAGCCACCTTCACGTTTCGCGGGTTGCTTTGTGACTATATTGCTTGTAGAAAAAGAACTGTTTGCAGCATCCAATTGGGGTTGGAATTTGTGATCGATTTTTCGAGCGACAAGGGGACGTATTTCAGACCGATTCACGTATACTATACGTAGTATTACTCGTTGGAGTTTACGGCTGAGCGCTCTCAGCTCGCCTGTTCATCCAGTCCATGCTGGCGCAAGAATGACGCGCCGCTCGACGAGTCCACAGACCCAGGGGAATTTCGCTAAGGAGGAATGATGAAGATTGCTGTGCTTGGGGGAGATGGCTATTGCGGGTGGGCTACCGCTTTGTATTTGTCGAAGCAAGGGCATTCTGTTGCTATCGTTGACAATTTTGTACGCCGGCTGTGGGATCACGAACTCAATGCACAAACGCTGACTCCCATTCGCCCGCTCTCCGATCGCTTGCGCGTTTGGCAGGCGGTTAGCGGCAAGACCATCGAATCCTTCTACGGGGACGTCTGCGACTACGAATTTCTCGCGTCGACGCTGCGCGCGTTCGAGCCTGACGCGGTGGTGCACTTTGCCGAGCAGCGTTCAGCCCCATATTCGATGATCGACCGGAGCCACGCGGTTTTCACGCAGGTCAACAACGTTGTCGGAACGCTGAATCTACTATTCGCGCTTCGCGAGTACCGCCCGGATTGCCACCTGGTCAAACTTGGGACTATGGGCGAGTACGGAACGCCGAACATCGACATTGAAGAGGGCTATATCACCATCGAGCACAACGGGCGAAAGGACGTCCTGCCGTTTCCAAAGCAGCCAGGATCGTTCTATCACCTCTCGAAAGTGCACGACAGCCACAACATCATGTTCAGCTGCAAAATCTGGGGACTGCGCGCTACGGACCTCAACCAGGGCGTGGTCTACGGCACAATGACCGATGAAACGGCAATGGACGAAGCGCTGATCAACCGTTTCGATTACGACGACGTGTTTGGCACGGTGCTGAACCGGTTCTGTATTCAAGCGGCTATCGGGCAGCCTTTGACCGTCTATGGCAAGGGCGGACAGACACGAGGCTTCCTGGATATTCGCGACACGGTTCGATGCATTGAGATAGCCTGCGAGAACCCTGCTGCTCGCGGGGAATGCCGCGTTTATAACCAGTTCACGGAACAGTTTTCGGTGGGTGAGCTCGCGAAGATGACTGTGGCTGCCGGCAAGAAGCTGGGCCTGAACGTCGAGGTAGACCACCTGCAAGATCCGCGCGTTGAAGCCGAGGAACACTATTACAACGCGAAGCACTCCAAGTTGATCGACCTGGGTCTAAAGCCGCATCTGCTGTCCGACTCCTTGCTGGACTCGCTGATGAACATTGCGGTCAAGTATCGCGACCGGGCGGACGCATCGTTGATGCTGCCACAAGTAAATTGGCGCGAGCCGCGCAATGACCGGCGTCTGCAGATGAGCAAGACGGCGAGGAATTCTTTGGGGGCGTCTCGAGTGCAAACTGCGAGCGAACCAGTGGAAAAGACGAATAAGCACTCCCGCAGCTAGGATTTAACTTCGAGCATTTCTATGGATAAGTGACGGAGGCTCTCAGCGGAGAGCCTCGGTGTCCTTCGCGACGCGTATTGCAAAATCCAGATCAAAAGGGAAGTCTGCTCCTTCGAGGGAGGCTTCTGCTTTGGCTATGAAGCGCTGAATGATGAGCTCTTTGTTCGCCAGAAGATCGATAAATGCCACGCGAGTGTTCGCTTTCTCCAGCCAAACAGAGCGTTCATCCGGCTGCTCATAACCGCAACGAACTTCTTGCAAGGCGGAATTCGGAGCTGCGTAGGCCCGTACCGCGAGCAGGTGCGACCCAAGATTGTCCATCGCGGACATCCCCGTATGATCAGGCCTGCTTAAGAAAAAGCGGCCGCCAAAGCGAAGTCCCGTTCCCGAGTGAAAATCCCGGCGCCAGCGTTCCACTTCTTCGAGAAGGCAATACTCAAAATGGATGGCGATAAGTCGGTGCAGCGATCTGGCTCTGGCGGTGAGCGATGAGGTGACGCGTTGCGAAACTTGCCACGGTTTTTCCGTAATGATGTGCAGGCCCGCGTCCAATGCGGCGTCGATCATCAGCGGAACATGCGGTCCGGGGAGCACGCAGAGCCATGCAATCTGTGCATCGCTTGCGCGCATCGCTTCGGCGAGACGCGAGCGATAAGCGGAATCGGTTTCTCCAGAAGCGCGGCGCGTTTGAGGAATGCCGGTGACGCGCCGATTTTCCGCAGCGAGGATGCTTTGCATGCGTCCTGCCCAGCGCCCCCGGCCAAGAATTACATACGAGGGCCCATCAGGCATGACGTATTCCCGCAACCATTTCGCAAACGAGGCGAGCTGCCTTTACGGCGCTCACAACCTTGCCTGAGAAAATGTGAATTTCGCCCGGCGAGCCTTCGCGCACATGGAGGATTCTGCGATCCTGTTCCGGATTGTCTTCCACGACGCGGATTGTGAATCGCGAACCGATGTAAGCGGCGTCCTTCGCTGCTGGGACGCTGAGACAACTATCCGCGCGCATGGCCGCAAATCGCGAGAAGGCCACCGGCTCAAAATCCGGCTTGTTCAATATCCCGGCGTAGGGCTCTGGGATCTTTTCGCCGTAGTTTGCTGTGGACCAATGATTCGTATTTTTCGCTGAGCCGAATAGAGAACACGAAGAGCCTCCATACGGATCAAAAGCGGTGAATGGTCCATCCACCACGACCAGCGCGACGCCGCGTAATTCGACGGGTAGTTCGATCAGCATCTTTTCCGCAATTTGGTATTTTGCAGATTTAAAGAGTCCCCGGCTTGCGCCCATGCCGTAGGTTGCCCACACCACGAAGTCGTAATCGGGCCGCATGTCCGTAGTGAATTCGCGCTGCTGAAAAGGAATGCCTCGCGTCCTGAGGCGATTTTCCACCAGGCTCCTCAGCACATCCGGATCGTAAATGTTTTCTTCAACCTCATAACACTTGTCGATGAAATTGAAATTCATCCAATCCGGCCGGCATGCCCGAAGCGGGAGCCTATGTTTGGTCATCACGCTCTCGTACAAATCCGGTGTGGTGAGTGAATTCTCTTTGGGAATCGCATAGTAGTGCCGAGTGTTGCGGACGATGGCGGCGGCAAAGGCGTGAGTAAACTCCGCGCGCGCCTCGGCAATTTCGTTGATGGTCTCAGAGCTACGGGGATAGTGGTAGCCTGCATGAACGCGATACTGGTTGATCGCGGAAGCGGCGCGCAGGATGCCCAGCGGGTCGAAGAGATGGACTTGGTGACCCTGTTCCGCCAGCCGAATCGCAGCTGTCGCGCCGTAAATGCCGGCTCCCGCTACGGCAATCCTCGCTCCCATATTCCTCTCTCGACAATTCCGAAATCCAAAAAATCAGTTCATCAAACGATTGGAACACAAAGTAAGAACAGATCTGGCCAATGCGTTCACTTTTGCGCGGCGGACGGAACGATCGGAACGAGCATTCCTTCGCGGATGCGATAATCAATGTCGCGCCAACGTATGCTCCTGCGGCCAAAGCTAAGGAGCCAGATCAGCAGTGCCCAGGCATCCCACAACGGGATGAGCGCCATCTTTTTCCAAATCCCTTTTTGCTTCATACCCCAAACGCCGATCAGCCAGGTCATGGCAACACGCACGACCAGGTATCCGCCGAGATAGAGAACTGCCACAACCGGGGTGGGATGAACTGCGACGGCCGCGACAGACCAGGCTAAACCTTGCGTAAATATGAGTCCGATGTGTCCCCAGGGCCGCATATGGCGCATAACCGTCATCCAGCGCAAACGCTTGAAGAAAAATTCGCTCAAGGAGCGAAAATCGGCGACCGTCTCCACGGCATAGGGCAAGAGCTCCACTTCAAAACCTTGTTCCGCAATCAGACGGCCGACAAGGAGATCATCCGCGGGGCGGTTCTGAATCGCCGTGTAGCCGCCGAATCCGGCGAGATGCTTTCGCGTCGTCACAATTGTTTGGCCGAACGCGAACTTGACTCCGTCCAGCTGCCGGGCCACCAAAATACCGGGATAAAAATCGCAAATCATGCCGATGGATTGGAGTTTTTGGAGGAAGGTGTGTTCGTGTGTGGATACGTAAAGGCAGGTGACAGCGCCAACCTTTGGATCGCGAAGCGGCGAGACCACGGAGCGCAGATAGTCCGGCCGAACGCGAACGTCGCTGTCGTTGATGACCAGCACTTCATTTTGCGCTTCGCTCACCAGTCGGGCCAGCTTCACGACTTTGTCGTTGGGTGCGGTGTGGCCGGAAACGTGGATCGCTCGAATACGCCGCTGCGGAAAATCGCGCTTCAGCTTTTCGATGACTTCCAAAACTGCTTCGTCGCCGTCGCCGATGCCGAAAAGGAGCTCATAATCCGGATAATCCTGATTGCAGTAACTGGCAAAGTTTTCGTAAGCCTCGGAATCCAGCCCGCGAATCGGCTTTAGATTGCTCACGGGAGGTGTGTAATCCAGAGGCCGGTTCGATATTCTCGTCTGACGAAAAAACTGCCACGAGCTGAAAAGTGCAAGGGAATAATAGATAAAAGGAATGGCCGCGAGACCCAGGAAAATGTACACGAAGCTACTCGCCGTCATTGCGGCACCCTGGGTGGGATAGTAGCGAGGCAGTTTTCCGCGATTCTTGAACTACACTTTGACCGGCGTTTGCAATCTCGACTCGAGATTCACGGAGCTGGACACCGGGCAACCGGTTCGGGGCGGCAATCATTCTTTTTTCAGCAGCCGTTCCTTTCAGAATATTCGCGGAGTTTACTGCGTGCCTTTAAAGAATAGCAAATTGCGTTGCTTTTCACTTTCCCAAAAGCTACTCACCTAGTCCGATTGGCTGCTTGGAGCGGATCCCTTTGCCGGGCCTTGATCATGGCCCAATTAAGCTCCGGCGCCGAATACCGGCGGTTGGGGCGCCTGCAAAAACCATGTAATAATGATAAAGGAAAATTTCAGGATGGATTTGAGTTCTTTAATCGTGACGACTTTTGTTCGATGCTCGCGCTCGCTTGATCCATGGAACTGTAGCGCCGTGCCTGGCATGAAACGCAATCGGCCATTTGCACATCTTTTTGGCGCTCCCGCCGCATGAGTACTTCTCCCGGCCTGCACTTTAAAACATACTGCATGCTTCTGATCATGGTTATCTTCGCGCCTCTCGGAAACGTGATGCTTGGCAAGGGCATGAAAAGTGTCGGTTCAGCGGTGACGTGGGGACCTTCGGAAGTCCCTCATATCATTTCGCTAGTTCTCAAGTCCGGGTTCGTTTGGCTGGGCGTCGCTTCTCTGCTTACATTTTTCGTCGCTTACATGCTTATTCTTTCTTGGGCCGATTTCAGTTACGTGCAGCCAGCTTCCTCGATCGCGCTTCTTGTGGTGGCTCTGCTAGGTTACTTCTATTTAGGAGAGAGGATTGCGCCGCTGCACTGGGCGGGAATTGTAGTCATTTGCCTCGGCGTTTTCGTTGTCGGAAATACTCCTCCGCGTACTACAGAGGTGCGCTGATCATGCGCGAGGCTGTGCTCTTATTTTTCGTTGTCGTCAGCGGAACTGGCGGAGAGATTTGTGTCACGCGTGCCATGAAACGCGTTGGCGAGGTGACGGATTTTCGTCCACTGGCTATCGTCCGCGTCATTCTGCGTGCTTTGAAGGTTCCCTGGATGTGGATCGGTGTTGGGATGATGGCGCTTGCTTTCTTTTCGTTGTTGGCTGTGCTTTCCATTGAAAACGTCAGCTTCGTTGTGCCCGTGACAGCATTGAACTATGCGGCTGGGGCGCTCGGCGGAAAATTCTTTCTGGGGGAACGCGTGACTCCGCGCCGCTGGGCAGGAGTGCTCATCGTTTGCATCGGTGTCACGCTGGTTTGGCTTGGCAAACGCTAAGCATGGAAATACACACGCGCATTGCGCGATTCTCGCCGTGCTCCATCTGACTCAGCGAAGTGGTATGAAACACCGGAGCCTTCCGGTTTGTGGCAAGCTAGTAGAGAAGCGCTCAAGCAATTTATCCAGTAAACCGCAGAGGGCAGGAAGAGAATCTCAGCGTGACAAGTTTTCATTCAGGATGGCGCGATGCAGTGCTGCTACTAGCCGCCGCACCGCTTGCATATTACGTTGCGGCTACCTTTGCGGCCTGGCGTTTCTTTCGCCGCGAGCACAAGAATGGGCTGAGGCACTACACGCCTCCAGTGAGTTTGCTGAAACCAGTCCGTGGCGTGGACTTCGCCAGTTACGAAAATTACGCGAGTTTCTGCCAGCAGAACTATCCCGACTACGAAATTCTCTTTGCAGTGAATGATTTGCTGGACCCCGCGGTTCCGCTCATTCATCGCCTAATCGCCGCGTTTCCGGGGCGCCAGATTCGATTGCTTATCGGCGCCGAAAATCTTGGCGCCAATCGCAAAGTCAACAAACTCGCACGTCTGGCCCGCGAAGCGCTGCATGAAATACTTGTTCTCACCGACGGCGACGTTCGCGTCGGGCCGAATTACTTGCGCGAAGTGGTCGCCCCCTTCGTGGATCAAAGCACTGGCGCGGTCACCTCTTTCTACCGTGGGATCGCCGAGAAAAATCTTGGTGCCGAACTGGAAGCCGTCGGCGCGTCTAGCGATTTTTTCGCCGGCGTACTGATGGCTGAATGGACCGAAGGCATGAATTTTGCGCTGGGGGCTTCGATCGTCACCACCAAGCGCTGGCTGTCCAAAATCGGGGGCTTTGAGTCCATCGCGGGAATGCTTGCTGACGATTACGAACTAGGCGTGCGCATCGCTCAGGCCGGTGGACAAGTTCTTCTTTCTCGCGAGCCCGTTTGGACCATGTATCCGGCGCAAACGGCCAGAGGCTTCTGGAATCATCAGCTTCGCTGGGCACGCACTGTGCGCCTCTGCCGCCCACTTTCCTATTTCGGGCTGATCTTCACGCTTGGGCTACCCTGGGCTTTGCTGGCAGCGCTGGTGGCACCCTCGAAGGGGATTGCCGCTGCCTACTTGCTCGCCTATCTTGTGCTGCGGCACGTTATGGCTTGGACCGTCGGCGTCTGGGGAGTCGGCGACGACGTGCTTCGCCACAAACTTTGGCTTGTCACGTTGCGCGATGCCCTCTATTCGGCCGTCTGGCTCGCTAGCTTCGCTTCCAATCGCATCACGTGGGCGGGGCAGGAATTCACCATGCGCAAAGGTCAAATGGTGCCCGTGGCAACGCCTGGAGCATCGGATTCGTCGCCAGCGACCTCCGCTCGCGGTTGACGCCCCAGCGAATCCCGATTAAATTAGAAGAGAAGAATCGTGGCTGTCCCGAACCACGGGATTCTGTTGCGGTTCCTTTTTTTTCCTCCCAACGGCTGGGAGATCGTCCAATTGGTAGGACTCCAGACTCTGAATCTGGCTATCCTGGTTCGAGTCCAGGTCTCCCAGCCAAACTTTTTGCTCCGATGACGTCCAATCTCCTCGCATGAGGCTGCCATGATCGTGATCATTATGGGCACGACAGGCTCCGGCAAAACCACCATCGGCACTTTGCTAGCAAAGCGCCAGGGATGGGAGTTCGTGGACGCCGACGATTTTCATCCGCCGGCGAATGTCGAAAAAATGAAGCACGGCATTCCGCTGACCGACGCGGACCGGGAGCCGTGGCTGAAGGCGCTGCACGACAGGATCGTCGAGTGGAATAAAGAGGCGCGCAACGTGGTGCTGGCCTGCTCGGCGCTAAAAAGAAGTTATCGCGATGAGTTGCACGCCAGCCCGAATGTGAAGTTCGTATATTTGAAAGGTAGCTACGAACTGTTCTCGCAGCGAGTACTCGCGCGAAAGGGGCATTTTGCCAAGCAAGATTTGCTCGCCAGCCAGTTTGCCACTCTTGAAGAGCCCGCTGACGCGATTACCGTGGATGCAGCGCCATCTCCGGAACAGATCGTAGCAGAAGTGCGCAGGCAATTAGGTTTATTCCAATCCTAAGAATTGTTTCCCCTCGCATTCAACTCTTAATCGAGAGTAAACGCCACATACATGAGCTTCTGGTCGCGCTGAATTTGCAGCACCACAGCGGCGTCCGGCGGCAGAGCTTTCAGTGCATTGCGCAGGCGTTCGAGCGTGGTCATCGGCTCACCGTTCAACGTACGGATGACGTCGCCGGCAGTTAGGGGAACTTCAGCTGTGGCTCCTGCCGCTCGCGCGGCCACAATGATTCCGAAGGGATCGCGGAGCTCAGGAGCCAGATCCGCAATTTTCTTATCGATTTCTATGGCAAGGATACCGAGTGCCGGAACCAGATTTTTTTCCGGGTCAGCTAGCGCGGTGATCTGATCCATGTCCTTGGGTGGCTCCATCAGAGCCACGTCGAAACCAAGCCGCAGATTCCCACGCAGGACGTCAAGATGCACTTTGTTGCCGCCCTCGCGGGACATCAGATGAAATGCCACATAAGGCACGCTGCTTGCCGCTTTGCCGTCGATGGACAGCAAAACGTCTCCAATATGCACTCCTGCTGCTTCGGAGGGACCGCCGGGCAGAACATCCGAAATCACAACTCCGAAGTTGCGTGGAAGTTTCAAACCCTCCGCCAGCGGCGGCGTTATCGTCTGAACGCTGATGCCAATTTCCGGGCGGTGAAGATGGCCGAATTTGCGCAACTGTTGGTAAGCGATGTTCACAACACTGCAGGGAATGGCAAACCCGAGCCCTTCGTTTCCGCCAGACTGCGAAAGTATAAAGGTATCCACGCCGACGACGTCACCGTCGACATTGACCAGCGGGCCGCCCGAATTGCCCGGATTGATAGCTGCATCCGTTTGGATATAAACCATCGTCGCGTCGGGATCGGTCTGCCGCGCTACCGCGGAGATGATTCCGCGAGTCACGGTATTGGTCAGACCTTCCGGACTGCCGAACGCAAACACTGATTCTCCCTGTTGGAGATTGCGGTAGCTTGCAAGCTTTAGGGCGCGCAAACCTGTGGCATCCACTTTGAGCAAAGCGAGATCGATTTCGCTAGTGACGCCTATGATTTGCGCCGGGACGAGACTCGTTTTAGAAGAAAGCGCCGCATCCGAGGAATCATCGGAGTTGGCGCTCGAAAGCACCACTTGCACGTGCTGCGCTCCCTTCACTACGTGAGCGTTCGTAATAATGTATCCGCTCGGATCGATGATGAATCCCGATCCGATCGCCCTCTGGCGTCCTATGACTATGCCCGTGTTGCCGCGTTCGCTTTCCTCGACCTGGCCATACCCTGACACCAGGATCTGCACCACGCTCGGGGACACTTTGCGGATCAGCGCGCCCACGGATTGGTCCGTTTTGCGCAGATCTTCTGTCGAACGCGCTTGCGTCTGGGCGCGGGCTGGCGAAAAGGAAACGCAGAGCAAAGTGAAGATCGCGAATGGTATTTTAGGTAATCGCCGATTTGTCTCCCTCGGAACTCGCGTTTGATGCCCAAACATATGTTCAATCTCCTCGAATATTCTCTTAATAAACGGACGGTTTCGCATAGTTTTAGGGTACATCGGATTGAACCAGTCTGCGTTTTCGCGAGCCTGTAGAAGTCTCTTGCTCAAAAAATGTTCTCCGCTCCGGCAGCGTGCCACAATATTGCTGCAAATTCTTTGCGGTCTTGTATTTACTTGGAGCATCCAATCCTGTGGGGATTGCTCCTTTTCTTGCAGACTTGTCGGAACGGGCACGCATCCTGCGCCGGTCGCCTCCCGGATTCGCAAAAGATGCGACCATAAACCATAATTTAAGCGCGCCCATTGAGGGGCTCCAAACCATGGCCAGACTCCAGTCCACGGAAGACCAGCGGCTCGAGGAAGATCGAACACGGAAAAAATACTGGAAGCGCTGGGGACCGTATCTCTCCGAGCGCCAGTGGGGCACGGTTCGGGAGGATTACAGCCCGGGCGGCACGGCGTGGGAATATTTCCCACACGATCATGCCCGGTCGCGCGCCTATCGTTGGGGCGAAGACGGTATCGGCGGCATCTCCGACCGCCACCAGATGATCTGTTTCGGCCTCGCGATGTGGAATGGCCGCGATCCCATCCTCAAAGAAAGATTGTTTGGGCTCACGGGGAACCAGGGCAATCATGGCGAGGACGTTAAGGAGTATTACTTCTATCAGGACTCGACACCAACGCACAGCTACATGCGCATGCTCTATAAATATCCACAGGCGGAATTTCCGTACACGCGCCTAGTGGAAGAGAATGGCAGACGGAACCGCGAGCAACCCGAGTTCGAGCTTCTAGACACGGGCGTTTTTGCCGAGGATCGTTATTTCGATGTCTTCATCGAATACGCCAAGGCCGACGTCGAAGACATCCTGATCAAGATCACAGCCGTAAATCGCGGACCCGAAGCAGCCACACTGCACCTCCTCCCTTCGCTATGGTTCCGCAACACTTGGTCGTGGGGCAGGGATTTGCGCAGGCCCAGCGTGCAGCGAGCCACCAGCATTCCTGACAGCGTAAATGCCGAGATTGTGCACTGGAAGTACGGCAAACGCTGGCTCCTCTGCGCCGGCCAACCTGATCTGCTCTTCACCGAAAACGAGACTGACTTTGCCAAGCTTTTCAACGGCAAGAACCGTTCGCCCTATGTGAAGGATGCTTTCCACGAGTACTTGATCCGTGGAAACAAGTCCGGTGTGAACCCAAAGCAGACAGGGACGAAAATGGCCGCGTACTATCCGCTGCAGCTTGGGCCTGGGCAGAGCGAAACTCTCAAATTGCGGCTTACCGATATGGAACCGCTCGCTACGATGGAACGAGGTCTAGGACTCGTCGGCACGATCACGTCGCCGGGACACGCCGACCCCGCTGCAGGGGTCCCTGCAGCTAATGATTTTGGCGCGGGCTTCGACAGCGTGTTTTCTGTAAGACAGAAGGAAGCCGACGAATTCTACGCGTCTCGCGTCACCTCGGAATTATCCGACGATGCAAAAAGCGTGATGCGCCAGGCGTTCGGCGGCTTGCTCTGGTCCAAGCAGTTCTATCACTATGACGTGCGCAACTGGCTCGATGGCGATCCGGCAGGCCCTCCACCGCCTCCAGAGCGATTGAAGGGCCGCAATAAAGACTGGACGCATCTCTACAACGACGACGTCATGTCCATGCCGGACAAATGGGAATATCCCTGGTATGCGGCGTGGGACTTGGCATTCCACTGCATCGCGCTTGCGCTTGTGGATCCGGATTATGCGAAGGAGCAGCTTATCCTTCTTCTTCGCGAGTGGTACATGCACCCGAACGGCCAGCTGCCTGCCTACGAGTGGGCTTTTGGCGATGTGAATCCTCCCGTACACGCCTGGGCTGCCTGGCGCGTTTACAAAATCGAGCGGCGGGTGCGCGGTGTGGCCGATCGCGCTTTCCTCGAAAAGGTATTTCACAAGCTTCTGCTTAACTTCACCTGGTGGGTCAATCGGAAAGATCCCGATGGCATGAACATTTTTCAGGGTGGATTTCTCGGTCTCGACAATATTGGAGTTTTCGATCGGTCCGCGCCACTCCCGACTGGCGGCCATCTTGAGCAGTCAGACGGCACAAGTTGGATGGGCATGTATTGCCTCAACATGCTGGCCATCGCGCTCGAATTGGCAAAAGAAGATCCTGCCTACGAAGACGTCGCGAGCAAATTCTTCGAGCACTTCGTAAACATTGCCCATGCAATGAACGACATGGGCACGGAGGGCATGTCTCTCTGGGACGACGAAGACGGTTTTTACTACGATGTACTCCATCTCCCGAACGGCGAAGATCATTTCTTGAAGATTCGCTCCATGGTCGGGCTAATTCCGCTTTTTGCTGTGGAGACTCTCGAGCCGGAAATCGTCGACCGCTTGCCCGGATTTAAGCGCCGTATGCAGTGGTTTATTGACAATCACGCGGACGTGCCAGAACACATCGAAATGACGCAACGTTCCGCACGTGGTGTTCGCCGCCTGCTTTCGCTTGCCAATCGCAAACAACTTAAGCGCATGCTCAGCCGCATGCTGGACGAAACGGAGTTTTTGTCGCCATACGGCGTCCGCTCGCTCTCCCGCTATCACCTCGATCACCCTTACGAGGTCCAGGTGAATGACCACGTCAACCGCGTCGATTACGAGCCCGCCGAATCCACCAGCGGCATTTTTGGCGGCAATTCCAACTGGCGCGGTCCTATCTGGTTTCCCTTGAACTATCTCCTTGTCGAATCCTTGCAGAAATATCACCACTATTACGGCGAGGACTTCAAAGTCGAATCCCCGGCTCGCAGCGGCAACGAATCGGATCTCTGGGAAGTGGCTGCCGAGATTTCCCGCCGCCTCGTTCATATTTTCGTTCGTGGCAAGGACGGTCGGCGCCCTGTCGCGGGCGGCACCGAGGTTTTTCAGAGCGACCCGCATTGGAAAGACTTAATTCTTTTTTATGAATATTTTCACGCTGATAATGGCGCCGGTCTTGGCGCGAGTCACCAGACAGGTTGGACTGCCCTCGTCGCCAAATTGATCGAACAGAGTGGTGAGTAGTGTGAGCGGCGTTATCTTTCGTGCCGCGTCCGCCGAGGACGAGGAGCCGTTGCTCCGCATGATGCGTAATCTAGCTGAGCAAGAGCCGGGTGCTTATTTTTTCGATGAACCGATTGTTCGCCAGGTGCTGCGGAAGTTCCTGGTGAGTCCTGATCTGGGCCAAGCGTGGGTTTTCTATGACGAAGAAACTCCGGTCGGTTACATTGTTCTGACGTTCGGCTATAGCTTCGAATATCACGGCCGGGATTCTTTCATCGATGAGTTGTACATCGAGCCGCAGTACCGTAGGCAGGGAATTGGCAAGCGCGCCATGCAGTTTGTCGAGGAGCGAGCTGGCAAATTGGGAGTGAACGCCATCCATCTCGAGGTCGATCAAGGCAACGACCCGGCCGCCGAACTCTATCGTCGTGCAGGCTACAACGATCACGCTCGTTTCCTGATGACCAAGTGGGTCAAGCTTGGCAAGCACTGAGCGACGGACCGTGGCAAAGACAATGCCGAAAAAAAGCAAAGCAGTGGCGCCTCAACAAATCGAACCGCAATCCGCACCTCCCTCTCAAGTTCAATTCGGTCGCGAAATCTGCGGTAATCTCCCTGCAGCCGAATCGCGCGAGTGGCTCGTCACCAACGGCATCGGAGGCTTTGCCTCCGGAACTATCGCCACGGGCACGACGCGCCGCTACCACGGGCTTCTTATCGCTGCACTTCAGCCGCCGGCCGGGCGGACTCAGCTCGTAGCGGCACTCGATGAAACCGTTCGCTACGGCGGCTCTATCTATACGCTCGCGACGCACCGCTGGGGCAGTGGCGCAGTCAACCCACAGGGTTTTCTCTACCTCGAAAGTTTTCGTCTGGAAGGAGCTGTTCCCGTTTGGACCTACGCCCTCGCCGATGCCTTACTCGAAAAGCGCGTTTGGATGGTTCAGGGTGAAAACACGACGTTTATTCACTACACTCTCGCGCGCGCCAGCAGTCCTCTCGAGATCGATATGAGAGCCCTCGTCAATTACCGTGATTTTCATTCTCTGACCCACGCGGGCGGCTGGCATATGAAAATTGTTCCGGTGGGTAATGGTGTGATGGTTCTGCCCTTCGATGGCGCCACGCCGTTCTATCTAAAAAGCGCCCAAGCCTCCTGCGAGCCGCAACACGAGTGGTATCGCAATTATTACCTTCCCAGAGAAACGGAACGTGGCCTGGACGATCACGAGGACTATCTCTTTGCAGCACTCTTTCAGGCCACGCTGAAGGCCGGCGAAAGTCTCACTATCGTCGCGACCACGGATAGCAACACTTCGTTCGATGGTGGAGGTGCTCGCGCTCAACGGGCCCATCACGAATCCGCATTGCTAAAAACTTGGCAAGCGCTGGACGAGAAATCCGCAACCAATGCTCCCGGATGGTTGCGCCAACTCGTTCTCGCCGCGGATCAATTCATCGTCAAGCGCACCCTTCCCGAGGAACCAGACGGCCACAGCGTTATCGCGGGTTATCACTGGTTCGGCGATTGGGGACGCGACACCATGATCGCAATGCCGGGATTGGCACTCGTCACAGGTCGCGTTGGTGTCGCGAAGCAAATTCTGCAGGCCTTTGCGGGTTTCGTCGACGGCGGCATGCTGCCCAACAATTTCCCCGATGCAGGCGGCAAGCCCGAATACAACACTGTCGATGCCACGCTTTGGTATTTCGAAGCCATACGCCAATATTTTGCTGCGACGCAGGACACCGCGACTCTACAAAAGTTATATCCGGTTCTCGCGGGCATGATAGATGCCCATGTCGCGGGCACGCGCTATAACATTCACGTCGATTCCACCGACGGTCTCCTTTATGCCGGTGGTCCTGGAGTTCAGCTCACTTGGATGGACGCCAAAGTCGGCGACTGGGTCGTCACGCCACGCACCGGCAAGCCGGTCGAGATAAACGCGTTATGGATCAATGCCCTTGAAACGATCGCGCAGTTCGCGCGCCTTCTGAACAAATCCGCAGACAACTACGAACGCCTCTCCACGCAAGCCAAAAACAGTTTCCAAAAGTTTTGGAATGCCGAGCGAAACTGCTGCTTCGATGTGATCGACGTTCCCGGCTCCCCAATAAATGGCGGAAAGGATGCTGCTCTCCGCCCTAATCAAATTCTCGCCGTTTCGTTGCCGGTCAGCCCGCTGAGCAGAGATCAACAAAAATCCGTAGTCGATATCTGCGCGCAGCGCCTGGTTACGTGCTACGGCCTTCGCAGCCTCGCAATGGGTGAGCCGGGCTATCGGGGCCACTACGGTGGTGATCAGCGCACGCGCGACGGTGCGTATCATCAAGGAACCGTTTGGGGCTGGCTGTTGGGTCCGTATGCGCTTGCGCATTTCCGGGCTTATGCCGATCGCGCTGCAGCGCTCCGCTACCTCGAACCTCTCGGATTCAACATCGGCGCTTACGGCCTCGGTACCCTGGCCGAAATTTTCGAGGGCGACCCGCCCCACGCGCCTCGAGGGTGCATTGCTCAAGCTTGGACTGTTGGAGAAATGCTTCGCGCTTGGAGCGAAATCGTCAAAGCCAGCTAAGTTATTTCTGGTGAGCCTTTGCTGCGGATTCGTACAGCTCGATCAGGACTTTGCCGCCGCCCGGAACAGGCATAAGGAAAAAATTAACGCGCGTTCCGTCTGCTCCCGGACGAGTCTCCGGATATACGGCTGAAACTCCAAATTTCTCCTTCAAAATCTCCGTTGCCCGGTCCACGTTCGAACAGCGGAACTCGACTTGTTGTAGGCCTTCTCCAAATTTTCCCAGGTACCGCGCAATCGCCCCATCACCGCCGGGCGCCCTCGACGTCAAAATGTCCAAGGAAACTCCGTTTGCAAAGTGCAGCTCAAACTCCTCCGCATCCTGATCGGATGGCACATCCGCCAGGCGTGAAACACTATGAGCCGTGCGAATCTTCGAAAACGTCTCCCGCTGTACCGCCAAGCCCACTGTTGCCTCAGGCTTCGAGCCGAGCAGCAATCCGGATAGTTCCGCATCGCTTCGCCAAGACTCTGCCGCGTGTTTGGCCGCAGCTTGCCCAGCTGCAAAAATCTCCGCGGCGGCGGACTCGCGCGCGGAGGCCTCTCCGGCGCAGAGCCCAGCGATTGCTGTATTGAGGGGACTAGACATAGGGGTCCAGAAGATTGTAGCGTGAGTACCCGGCCAGAATCAGGCGCCGTTCCGAACCTGGCGCGAAAGTTGCAACGATTCGCATTTCCAAATCATCTGAGGGATATGCCGAAACCCGTTCTATTCACGGTCGATGACGACCCGGAGGTCTTGCGAGCCATCGAGCGTGACCTCCGGAGCCAATATTCCGACCGTTATCGCGTAATGCGCGCCAGCTCAGGCAGCGCCGCTCTTTCCACCCTTCGCGAGCTTAAAGCCCGCAATAATCCCGTAGCACTGCTCCTCGCTGACCAGCGCATGCCTCAAATGAACGGCGTCGGCTTCCTCTCCGAAGCCATGGAAATTCACCCCCAGGCCAAGCGCGCTCTGCTCACTGCCTATGCCGACACCACCGCCGCAATCGAGGCTATCAACGAAGCCCGCATTCACTATTACCTGATGAAACCCTGGGATCCGCCGGAAGAAAAACTCTATCCCGCGATAGATGAACTGCTTACGGATTGGAACTCCACCTTCCGCCCGCTCTACGAAGGCATTCGCGTTCTGGGCACACGCTGGTCGAATCGTTCTTACGAACTACGCGATTTTCTGGCACGCAATCAGGTTCCCTACCAATGGATCGATGTTGAGCTTGCCCAAACTGATCCTGAAGTGCGCACCCTAATAGCCTCCCTCGGCTCGGAAGCAGAAACGCTCCCACTCGTTTTATTCCCAGACGGCACCAGGCTGGCTGAGCCGCCGCTTCCCACGGTTGCCGACAAGGTCGGCCTCCGTACCCACGCCCTGACAAATTTCTACGACCTAGCCATCGTTGGTGGTGGCCCAGCGGGGCTCGCCGCGGCGGTTTATGGCGCCTCCGAGGGCCTCCGCACGGTGATGATTGAGCGCGAAGCTCCTGGCGGCCAGGCTGGCCTCAGCTCTCGCATTGAAAACTATCTCGGCTTTCCAGCGGGGCTATCCGGCGCCGATCTAGCTTTCCGCGCCGTCGCGCAGGCCCGCCGCTTCGGCGTGGAAATTCTCTCGCCGCAAGATGTGGTCGGCCTGCGCGTCGACGGTCCATATCGCCTTCTCAAACTCGCCGATGGCGCCGAAATTTCCTGCAACGCTCTGCTCCTCGCGATGGGCGTTCAGTGGCGAACGCTAGATGTTCCCGGCATCGAGCGCCTTCAAGGTGCTGGCGTCTACTACGGCGGCGGCACATCGGAAGCCATCTCTTGTCGCGGTGAAACCGTGTACATCATCGGTGGCGCCAATTCCGCTGGCCAAGCCGCCATGTATTTTTCCAAATATGCAGAAAAAGTCGTCATGCTCGTTCGCGGCACATCGCTGGCCAGCACCATGTCGCACTACCTTATCGAACAAATCGAGAAAACTGCCAATATCGAAGTCTGGGGACAGACCAGCGTCGTCGAAGTCAAGGGCGAAACCCGCCTCACAGGCATCACCGTGCAATGCGAGCCTAGTGGCACGCGCAAGGAACTTCCCGCTTCGAGCCTTTTTATTTTCATCGGGGCTCAGCCGCGCACTCAATGGCTTGGCGACCTCATCGAACGCGACGAGCGCGGCTTCATCCTCTCGGGCCCCGACCTCCTTCGAGATGGCAAGCGCCCCGCTTCCTGGACGCTCGAGCGCGATCCCAGCTTGCTCGAAACGAATGTCCCGGGCATTTTTGTCGTCGGCGACGTCCGCCACGGCTCTGTAAAACGCGTGGCCTCCGGCGTTGGCGAAGGTGCCGTCGTCGTCCAATTCATGCATCAATATCTGGCCAAGGTACAATGAGCCTGCCAATCAGGAGAGCAGGACTCGAATGACCGAAAACGCCGCGCCATTGTCGGCCGAAGAACTCGTCGCAAAGTTGCGCAATATAAGTGTCTTCGCGGACCTGCCGCAACAAGAGCTCCTTTGGTTTGTCTCCGTATCCGAAGAACGCCGCTCTGCTCCCGGCGAAATTATCATGCGCGAAGGCGACCCGCCCGTGTACATGTTGGTGATGCTGGAAGGCGAGATGCGCGCCCGGGCCGAGCATGGAAGTGCCGACGGCCCCGTATTTACCATCACGACCGGCGATGTTACCGGTATGCTTCCTTTCTCTCGGCTGAAAGTGATCTCGGTAACTGGCCGCGCCGTTATTCCCTCGCATTACCTGGGTTTTCCGGTTGGCCAATTCACGGAACTTTACCGGAGAATGCCGGAGCTTACGGTCCGTCTCGTCGGTTTGCTCGCGGACCGCGTTCGCAACGTCACCCGCACTGAGCAACAGCACGAGAAGCTCGCCGCCCTGGGCAAACTATCCGCTGGACTCGCTCACGAACTCAATAATCCTTCTGCAGCCGCGCGCCGTTCGGCGGCTGCTTTGCGCGATTGCCTGGTTCGTCTGCGCGAGGCAGCTCGCAACACGGATATAGGTCCCGAAGACTGCGGCCTCTTGGCCGAACGCGAAGAGGAAATTCGCACCACGTTGAAACCCGTCCAGTTTAAGGACGAATTTGCCCGCGTCGAGCGCGAGGAAGCTATTCAGGCGTGGCTTGAAGCACACAATGTAGAGGACGCCTGGAAGCTATCCCCATCCTTGGCGGACGCCGGCTTGACTGATGCGCACCTTGCATCCTTCGCTGCAGCCGCTGGCGCTTCTGTCGGCCCTGAACTCACACGTTTCGCCACGCTGCTCGAAATGGAACGCATCGCTGATGAGCTCGAACACAGCTCCGCGCGCATTTCCGATCTCATTAAAGCCATCAAGGAATATTCCTACATGGATCAAGGCCCCATGCAGGAAGTCGATATCGAGCGCGGCCTCGAAACCACTCTCACCATCATGAATCACAAGCTAAAGCGAGGTATCACGGTCGTTCGCGACTACGCTCCCAATCTGCCCAAAGTCATGGCGAGTGGGAGCGAACTAAACCAGGTCTGGACCAATATCATCGACAACGCCGCCGATGCCATGAAGGAAAGCGGCAAGCTCACTATCCACACCGCCCGCGAAAACGATTTTGTCCTTGTCGAAATTGCCGACAACGGCTCGGGCATTCCGCCGGAAGCGCTCTCGCGCATTTTTGATCCGTTCTTCACTACAAAAGGTGTTGGACAGGGGACAGGTCTCGGTCTCGATGTCGTCAACCGCATCATAAAGAACGTCGGCGGTCAGATCAGTGTCACCTCCGTCCCCGGCGACACGCGCTTTCAAGTTCGCATTCCAATCCAATCTGGCAAGTAATCGTTTCAGGAGAGAAATATGGCCGATGTCTGTACCCACATTCAGGACATTCATCCTGCAAAACCAAAATCAAAAGGCTGCGAAGAATGCATCAAAATGGGCGATACATGGGTGCATCTGCGGCTCTGCCTGACGTGTGGCCACGTCGGCTGCTGCGATTCCTCAAAAAATAAACACGCCACCAAGCATTTCCATGCCACCAAACATCCCGTCATCCGCTCGTTCGAACCCGGCGAAGACTGGATGTGGTGCTATGTCGACGAAGTGATGTTCGAAGAGGACTAGCTCGCAGCTGCAGACTACGGCATTTCTCCAACAGCTACGTAGGAAACGCGTCTCCCGGAACCAGCGGTGGTATGGGCGGCGTCAGCGGAGGCACGACCGGACTCGGCGGAAACATTTTTTTCCCCAGCGGTCCGTAGCGTGGCGCGAAAAATTCAATTGTGTATGATTGGAAAAACACCAGTCCCGGCGCGTACACGAACCCGACAACGTAAAGAATTCCGGCGATCACCAGCAATCCTACTCCCGCCAGGAGTAGTTCCGTCGAAATATTCCACGCAATCCCTAAACCGCTGCCGATGAGATATCCGATCAGCCCCAATAGCCCCAGAGGAATCAGAAGTACCAAAATTACAATCAAATTGATGATCGTGAAAATAATCGCGCCGCCCATTGCCAGCACAATTTTCATCAACACATACGCTGCGAAGGCTAGTTTTTCCGCACCCATCATTGTCAGCAGTCTTTCCCAGCCATCCATAGCCCCTACCTCTTCGAACGCCATCACTGGCACCAGAAAATCCCGCCCCAGCATCTCAATGATTGCTAGGACGGCCGCCAGTGCAATCACCACCAGCCCCAGCAAAATTCCCCCGCCGATCAGTACGCCTAGGTTTTGGTCGGGATGTGAAAACCATCCCGCGCGATATGCGAGCAAGATCGGAACTCCTGCCACTACCCCCACCAAAACGAGTGACCCGAATGCGAACCCGATGACCCACAAAAAGTATCGACGCCCGGCCGCTCGCCATCGCCGCCAGCCTTCGCGCAAACGGCACTGGCCCGTAACCACCGCATCCAAAAGAATAAACCGGTAAACGCAGTCACTATAGATCCACAACAGCATCAGTCCCAGGGCCAACACCGCGCCCGCCACGATCCACCCTATATATGGTTGGATTTGCTCCCACCCCGGCACACTGATTAGACGCGCCGCCTCAGCCCAGTAATTCCCAAGCTGATTGTCGCCACCTTGGCCCCGGTGCGTGTTGAGGTTCGGAAGGCTTCCTCCTCCTCCGCCACCTCCTCCTGCTTCTCCCGTAATCAGAGCCACAACTGCCAAACGCGCCCACAATCCAAAACGAAACGGCTGGAACAGCAACTTCTTTGTTCGGGCAAAAGCTGGAGAGATGGATTCCACTGCCGAGGCGCGAATCGTCATGCTGTACCTACGTAGGAAGGACTATCTGACCACGGTAATATAAGGTCCGCACACATCGTGACCAAATCGGAATAGTGAACTCGCTCGTTCCTCTGCATCGTGTGATAAAGCGGAGAGTTCTCCGTGTAATATTCGGGCTGAACTTCGACCTCCGGTTCGATTCGAGTCAATTCGTCACCCGCACATGTTTTGTATCACACACTCCTGGTTTGCAACACGACTTGTACAATAGGAAACCTGATCAAGTGAAGCGATTAGGGAGGAATAATTTTCTTACAGCTCCGGCTAGGGGACTCAAAGCATTAACGCTACCCTCTTCTCGGTACTTCCAGTCTCTCGGCATTCTCCTGCGCAGCCATTACCCGCGCAATCTCCGTCTCAATCGACTTGGAACTTACCGGCTTGGCAATATAACCATCCATCCCGGCTTGCCTGCATCTCTCTCGATCCTCTTCGAATGCATTCGCCGTCATCGCTACAATGGCCACGTGTCTTCCCGATTTCTTCTCGCTGGCGCGAATCTTTTCCGTGGCTTCCAATCCATCCATGATCGGCATCTGCATGTCCATCGCCACCAAATCGAAATCCTCTTCGGCCATTAGCTGCAGCGCAATTTGCCCGTTGCCCGCGATCGTCACTGTATGTCCCATTTTCTCCAACAGCCGCGAAGTCAATCGCTGATTCACTATGTTGTCTTCCGCAAGCAAGATCCGCAGCCCCACGCGTCTTTCCTCCGTGGGCGCCTCTGCCTCGGCGAACTGCCTGTCCTTCACTTCTCCCAGGCATTCTTGCAACGCTTCATGCAGCGTGGAGCGGCGAAACGATTTGAGGATCGTTCGAGTCACACCGGCCTGCTCGCATCTTTTCCTCTCCGCCGCGTCAAGTGGCCTCGAATGAACCAGAATCGCTGGAATATCAGGTGCCGAGGTAGTTCGCAAGGCTGAGAGCAGCGCGAGTCCTCCCGGATTAGGCATGTCCTTGTCGATCATGATCGCCGAGAACACTTCGCCCGTGGCTCGTGCTCTCGTCAGCAAAACTAGCGCATCTTTCGCGCTCGCTGCTTCCACGGCTTTCATGTTCCACCGCGGCAGGAGGCGCTCCAGCAACTCCCGGTTTACGGGATTGTGGCCAATCACAAGAACGCGTCGTGCCTTCGGTTGTATCTTCGGCTGCCGCGTTTCGTCCGCCCGTAATCTGAGCGTGTCCTTCTCCGCCTCCCAGAACACTTTCATGGTGAAATGGAACTCGCTTCCACGGCCTTCTTCGCTTTCCACCCAGATGCGGCCGCCCATCAAGTTGACCAGCCGTTCGCAGATCGAAAGCCCCAGCCCCGTGCCCCCGTACCGCCGCGAGGTGGACATATCCGCCTGTGCGAATGCTTCAAAGATCTTTTTTCGTTTCTCCTCCGCGATTCCGATGCCGGTATCCGAGACCGTGAATTCCAGCATCAATCCGCCATCCGTTACGCCGGCGTGTCTCCCGTAAATCGCGACCTGTCCTTCGTTGGTGAATTTCAGCGCGTTCCCTACTAAATTGATGAACACCTGCCGCAACCGCGTTGAATCGCCCCGCACTACTTCTGGAATGTCTCTGCCCACATTCCACACCAGTTCGATGCCTTTCTGCTGCGCTCTCAGCGCCAGCGGCTCCAGCGCCTCCTCGATGCAGTCTTCCACCGACATATCCGCAATCTCCAAGTCGAGCTTGCCGGCCTCGATTTTCGAAAGGTCCAGAATGTCGTTCAGCAACGTAAGCAATGATTCTCCAGAACTCTTCACCATGCTCAAATAATCGCGCTGCTCCGCGTCCAGGTTCGTTTCAAGCGCCAACGTCGTCATCCCCAGTATCCCGTTCATCGGCGTTCGAATCTCATGGCTCATGTTGGCTAGAAAGTCGCTCTTCGCCCGGTTCGCCGCTTCCGCATCTTCTTTCGCTTGCTGCAGCGCTTGTTGCACCTTTTTTCGCCCCGTAATGTCTATGAACGTGACCACTGCTCCGAGACTGGCACCATTCTCCACCAAGGGGTGGCTCCAGATCTCGGCCTCGAAACTGCTCCCGTCGCTGCGCCACAACAACTCCTCCTCCACGTGGATTTTCTTGCCGGCCGCGAGTTCCATCAATTGCGAGCACTCCTCTCGCGGATACGGCGTCCCGTCCCGCCGCGTATGGTGCATCACGTCGTGTATGTTTCGCCCCAGCAACTCCTGTTGCGACTTGTAGCCCAACAGCCGAAGCAACGCATGGTTGCAGAATGTCCATTCTCCTCTGTTGTTCACTCCATAGATCGCTTCGCCAGTAGATTCGAGCAACAGCCGCATCCGTGCTTCTTCTTCCGACAGTTTCTGTTCGCTCTCGTCCCGTTCACTGATTAGAGCTCCCAGCACCAATCCTGCGAGCGATAGAATCAGCATCAGAAATTGCAGCAACGTGAGTTCGTTATAGCTTCGCTGATACAATCGCAGCGCTAGGATAATTCCCGTATCCAGCGCCAGGATTGCCGCCGTCGCGCCTCGTAATCCCCGCCGTACCGCCACCAGGATCAGCGGCAGAAAAAGCAGGTAAAACATTTCGTTTCCACTAGAGAACCTTCCGCTCAGCGCTGCCCATAAGACGGCCACAATCCCCGCCGCAAACAGCCCCGATTCAATGGCACGCCCGAAACCCTGCAATTCGTGCCTGCCCACCTTGTGTGCTACTTCGCCGGGTTTCCCCCTTCTTACCGAGTAGCCCATGTACCGCCGTAGCCCCGGCACGATATAAATCAGTGAAAACGGCACGATCGATCCGATCGCCACCGCATCTCCGACCCACCAATTCATCGTCGCCAGCAAGTATCCATTCGCGGGTATTAGATTGTCCGCCTCCAGGAACCTCGTTCCCACGAGCGCGACTACGCAGGCCGCACAAGTTGCGACCAGCAGCAGCCAGATCACATCTCTCATCGTTCGCAGGCGCCAATCTATTTTCACAACTCGCCGCAATACGACCGACGCTGCCGTGTACACCGAGATGAACTCTACGTTCCCGATGAGGAAGGAATACGAACGTACCGGCAGGTGATAATTCACAATCGATGCGATGCTCTCCGCCAACAGAATTACCGGCGCGTAACGCCAACCGAGCCCAATGAGCGCCGCCAGTGCAAGGCCCGTCGGGGGATACCAAGCGCTGATCTCGTTCCAAATTTGAAATGAGACCGTCGTTCGGTCCACGAGTACGTACACCACGACAAAGCACACCGCGACCAATGCTTGCCGTGTCTTCCATCGCGTGTCAGGAGTCAATTATCCTCCGGCCGGCTGAGCATCCCTACCTTCGCCGCCGCAGCTTTCTCGGCATCATTCGCTGCCGCACTCGTTCGATGGCGCACGGTCCAGCCCCTTAATGTTCCGAAATGAAAATGCGGCCTAAAAAGGCTTCGCAAACCCTTCCCACAGGCCCAAATCGGCGCCCTGCATAATTCATGCTAATCCGCGTCGTATCAGTATGTTTGCCGTACCTAGTAGCTTCCATTTCTCGCTCTTGCACGCACACACCCCTGTGCTTTCCTAGCGCTCCGATGGCCAAATCACCAGGTTCGTCGTGCAGATAAGCTTTAGAAAATTCTAATGAGGTTGCGCCGCGAATTGCGCTCTCGAGGGAACAACTCTGACTATCGCAGGATACTCACTGCAGGCTGCACTACTTGCTTCGAATCCGCGAAACGAATATCTCCAGAAACTTTTCAGACTGCACGTCGATGCAAACCTTGGCGTTCGGCGCGACCTTATCCAGGCCTTCAATCACGTAACGGTCTCCGTCTGGAAAATGGTGCAGCACGTTGCGCTCGATCTCGTTCCGGCGATTGGCCACCGTCTCCCCACGCGTAAATTCGCCTCGCGTTTCGACGTCGATATGCATCGCCGGTGCCGTCACCAGCGCAGCGTCGATTGCCACCCCCACAGCCAGCGGATCGTACATCGGCGTCCCGGTGTCCCCGAATTTCTCCGACAGCTCCACAAGGAATTTCGTCACCCCGTAAATAAAGTCGTTCACCGGGCCGTGCGTTTTCCCCAGCTCCTCCAACTGTTTGCGGCCGAAGAGTGTCTTATCTCCAACGTCGAGCCCCACCATCGTCAGCGGCCATCCCGCTTGAAAAACGATCTGCGCAGCTTCCGGATCGTTGTAAATATTCGCTTCCGCAGACGCATTTACATTGCCGCCCTTTAGCGACCCGCCCATCAGAATCACTTCTTTGACCAGCGGCACAATGCTCGGATCTTTTTCAATTGCCAGCGCAATGTTTGTCAGCGGCCCAACAGGCACGAGCGTAATTTCGTGTGGATAGGCGTGCACTAATTCAATGATAAGGTCGGGACCAAATCGTGCGTCCGCTTTGCACTTGCTCGCAGGCAACTCGATGTTGGCCAGTCCATTTTTACCGTGCCAAAACTCTGCCGTAATCAATTTCTGGAATAAGGGATGTTGTGCGCCGCCAGCTACCGGAATGTCGCACCGGTTCGCCAGCGAAACCATGCGCAGCGCATTTTCCAGACCCTGCCGGGCTGTTACGTTCCCTGGCACAACGGTTATAGCCCGCACATCCAGTTCCGGTGAATTCAGCGCCAACATCAGGGCCATGGCGTCATCAGTTCCCGGATCAGTATCCAAAATTATCTTTTTAGCGCCCGCTGCGCCAAGCGCCGGAGAGCAGGCAACCCCCAGCACAACAACCACGCAACAAAGAATCCGCGCGAACCAACGCATCCCATTGGCCATATTGTTCATCTCCACCCAAATCGTAGGGGCACAGCACGTTTACCCTGAGCCTCGAAGGACCGTGCCCGCTCTTAACTCATGCACCCCAGGTGCCAATGCGGGCCGGCATACGCGTCCCCTCATCATCCTTTTGCTTTTGCACCAACCAACAGGGAACCCGCCAAAGCCACCAACAAAATCCCCGCCACAACCGCAAGCGAAATCTCCACAGAAATATGCACCCACGGCTCAACAATCATCTTGGCCCCAATAAACGCCAACACAAACGACAGACCCGCCGTCAGATACCGCAACTTCCCCAGCACGCCGGCCAATAGAAAATACATAGCCCGTAAACCTAAAATCGCGAACACATTGGACGTATACACGATAAACGGATCCCTCGTAATGCCGAAAATCGCGGGAATCGAATCCACGGCCATGGTGATATCCGTGATCTCCACAATCAAAAGCACAACGAACAAAGGTGTGGCGAAAAGTTTTCCGCCCTCCCGCACAAAGAACTTGCTCCCCGTATACTCCTTCGTGACCCGCAGGTGCCGCCTAGCAAACCTCGAAATCCGGTTCTCCTCGGGATGCATCTCCGCTTTCTTTGCGAACAGCATGTGCAATCCTGCGAATACCAGAAACGCGCCGAATACATACAGCACCCAGCTGAACCGCTCTATCAAACCGGCTCCCGCCGCGATCATCAGGCCGCGCATCACCAGCGCCCCGAGAATTCCCCATTCCAGAACCCGGTGCTGGATCTTTTCATCCACGGCAAACGCACGGAAAATCACCAAAAACAAAAAGAGATTATCCACACTCAGAGCTTTTTCAATCACATACCCGGTGAAGAACTCCAGCCCGCGCTGCTCGCCGGAAAAATACATCACGCCAAGCCCGAACCCGAGGGACAGCCCTACCCAGACGAGCGTCCAGGTGACCGCTTCCCGAGTTTCCATTTTGTGGGGACGCCGGTGGAAGACACCAAGATCCAAGGCAATCGAGGCTAGTACGAAGAGATTAAAGGTCAGCCAAAGGAATGGTGTGCCCATGGCTGCTGTGGTCGGAGCGCCTTACGGTGCCGAAGGTCCCGACGCTGCCAGCGTGTCCGTGGCGTTTAGATTGGTGAGTTCGAGGCGGAAAGCTTGACCCGGTTGAACCGTAATCGGCACATCCCAGCGCACATGAGCGTCGCCCGCGCTTGCATCGAGGTTCAGCGTGCTAATCCAGTAATGACCTGGCGCCAGCTGCCCCAGGAAGGCGTGCCCGTCCAGGTCCGTTTCCACTTTAGCAACCAGATACTTTATTTGCGCCACTTCCGGAGCCATTTTCTGCACGTGCTTTCTCTGATTGCTCTGGATCAGCGTCCACTTTGTCTCGGGATTTACCGCGTTCAGTTCCAGCTCCACGCCGGAAACCGTCGCCGGATTGGCAATAATAAATTTCTTCAGAGCTGTGTAATACGTCTGCAAGTCTTTTTCGTACTTCTCGGGATGCGTTTCTTTGTCGGCGTCCTTGTACTTCGGCTTTGGAATATCTTTGGTTACACCGCCGCTGTTGGCGTGCTGGTAAGCCAGCAAAAATTCCGGCGTATGGATGATGTCATCGGGCTTCAGCAGTTTATCCAGATCGGGAGCCGTCAGGTCGAGCGTTTCGTGCGCTTTTAGCCAAGCTTTCAATTCCTTCGACACTTTTAATCCGTCTATAAACTCATTGCGCGGGGGAATGACGTCTGTATCTTCGACTTCCTTGGCGATGTCCCCGTAGCTTTTGGTCAGAATGTACAAGGTGATTTGGCGGACCGGTTCCGGTCGCGCTGCCGTCGGCGAAACGCGCGCCGTGATATCCAGACTGGCCGCCGAGTTTTGTGCCCGCGCTGCGTGTGCGAAGCACACCCATCCCGCGAGGATAGCCAACGAAATGCCTGTTGCTCTTCTCATGCCGAAATCCTACCAGATTGTCCAGGGCCCAGACACAAGAACCCTAGCATGTGTTGCTTGAGTCACCTACGAATAAGCCTAGAGTCAGAACAGGCGAAAGACGGCTTCAACCGTGACCCAGGCAGCCACGGCGTGCTTGGCGCCGTCGCGAGCTGGGATGAACTTCCATCCGCGCACGGTCTCTATCGCGCGCTCGTCCAGGCCAAAACCGATGCCTTTCTCGATGCGAATGTCCTGCGCCCTGCCATCCGCGCCAACGAGAACCGCCAGCGTGACAGCGCCCTGCACTTTGCCGTGCCGCGCCTCATCTGTATACGTCGGATACGGACAATACGCGCAAGCAGGCTGGACCGCTGCCCGCTTGTAGAGCGAATTTTGATCGTTATAGCCAGCTGGTCCTTCTCCTCTATCGCCAATACCAATGCCATCTTTTGAACCGATGCCGTGGTCTTTTCCAAGACCTGGCGAGCGCGTGTCGTCCGGCATCCAGGGAAGTCCCATATTATCGGTCGGGGTAAGAACAGGTGCCGCATCCGGGCCAAAAATCGTTGGCGGTTCGGGAAGCATGTACTTTTGGTCCGGTGGGAGCGTTGGCCTTACCAGTACGATAGAAGAAAGGGGCGGGAGATTACCTCTCGTCGCGGGTATCGGGTTTTGATCGCCGCCGTGGCCACCGCCGTCAGAAGGACGCGCGCTCGTGAGGCTACGGATGAGTGCCGCCGAAGGAGTGTTCGGTCCCACCGGAGTTGTTTCACCAGAGAAAGGCGATTTAGACGCTCCCTTCGTATTTGCCAGGAGAAACACAATCGCAGCGAAAACGGCCGCATGCGTAATCAGCGAAGCGCCTTGCGCGCGTGCCGGCCGCAGCGATTTATCAAACTTCAGAAGATGAATCGGAGCGCCGTTTGCCGAAGAAGCTTTGAAATGCGAAGGAATAAGAAGCTGGCCCAGGTTTTCTCGAACACGATGGAGCCAGGATTCCGTCGTGGAATCGTTGCCGGAAAAAAGATGCAGAGCAGGATCGTGCATGCGCAGGCCTCCGTCTCCGCCTCTGGGTTCGGCCCAACTGCATCTGGAGGCGGGCACCAGTCGGTTAGTCAGAAGTCTGGAAATAAATGTGGGTTGCCTGCGCAGCAAGTTTTGAGCAATTGAAGAAAGCCGAAATGGAAAAGGCGAGCGCTTAGACGCAGGAGGAAAAACTAATACAGCCGGAACGTCACTTCAATCGGCACTTGCACGGCCACAATCTTGCCGTTCGGTCCCGCCGCTGGCCGGAACTTCCAGGTACGCACAGACTCGACTGCCTTCTCCCCAAGCCCCATTCCGGGATCCTTGAGAATCGAAATGTTAACCGCACGGCCGTCGGGCGTAATGGTCACTTGCAACACCACGGTCCCCATGTACTTTGCCTTGCGCGCGTCATCCGAGTAGAGCGGTGGTGGGCAATAAATGCATTCCGGTATTCCCACGCCGTTGACGCCGGCGCGAAACGCTCCGCCGCCCGTGCCTCCGCCTTCGCCAGGACCTAGGCCACCGCCAGTGCCGCTGCCAATTCCCGTACCATTCCCATGTCCGAGAGATTCGCTTACACCGTTCGCCAGCGGATCGCCAAAGGTCGCCGCGTTAATATTCGGCACTTTGAGATCGGGAGGCCCGAGCAGCGCCGGGTCCATCGCCAGTTTGGGATCCGGATTCTGAGGTTTTACCTGAGGCGGAGTGAACTGCGTCCACTGGAATTTCGGAAGCTTGCCCTTGTTGACGGGAGCCAGGGTATGGTCATTGGCACCGCCACCGCCTCCCGCTTTCTTCGCGCCCGCCGGTAGCTTTGCCATGTATGGCGAAAGATCAATCGCGGTCACGTCCACTGCTTTGTTTTTCGCCTCGGTCTTAGTCCCAAAATGCCAAAACAGAGGAATCAGAATGACCAAAGCGAAGACGCTGCCGTGAATCGCAAAAGAAATGATTTGCGTCCAGCCGAAGTTTTCGTCCTTCGTCCAGATGTCTTTCACCTTTACGGGCTTGCTGGTGAAGTTCGCAGGCGGCAGCTTTGCAGGGAAGAACGCCTCTTTGATCCGAGATCCAAAGCCGCCGAAATTGGTTCCCCAGGAGACTGCCAAGCGGCTGTTCACAGGGCCTTTCGGCACTGGACGCGAACTGAAAAAATCCTTGAAATTGTCCATCACTCCGGCGCCAAACACGGTCTTTACAAAGGGCGCGCCGGGCCGATCCGTGACGTTCACGGGCCGCTCAGTTAGAAATTGTTTGAGGTTAGACCAAAAATTATCGGGAATGAGCAGATCGGGTGCGCCAAACTTGGGCACCGCTGCGGCGGGTACTGGAACGGCCTCCTGATCGCGGGAGGCAGACACTCCAGACTTTATTGCTTCAGGCGGAACGAGATTGACGATTAGGTCCGGCACCATCTTCCCCCTGGTTTAGACGCAGCTGGGCTCCGTAGGGTGTCTTAAATCGATATGATTCGCGACAGCCGGGAAAGGTTGCGCGACCCTCGCCGCTGACACCGACTGCCAATCATTGTAACATACGGAATTACAATGCTTTCCGATGTTTCTGGCGGAGTACCTGAACCACAGCACGGAAAATGAGCTGGGCGTTAAAAGGACTACAAGCTGAGGACGGCTCTCGAATCGAGTAAGCGAAACTGCGGGTACCCACATAAATGGCCGAACCTCTGGAACTCAAGAAAACGCTGAATCTGCCCAAGACCGATTTCCCTATGAAGGCCGGGCTTCCTCAAAATGAGCCGAAGCAGCTTGCCGCCTGGCAGGAATCAAAACTTTATGAGCGGATTCTAGAAGCGCGTAAGGGCCAGCCGTTGTTTGTTCTGCATGATGGTCCGCCCTATCCCACGGGCACGATTCACCTCGGCACTGGGCTCAACAAAATTTTGAAAGACGTGATCGTCAAATCCAAAAGCATGACAGGGCATTACGCGCCGTACGTCCCCGGTTGGGACTGTCACGGATTGCCGATCGAGACGCAGGTGGAGAAAGAGCTCGGCGGCAAAGGGAAAGTCTCGCCGGCGGAGTTTCGCATGCTTTGCCGCGAGTTTGCGACGCGCTACGTGGAGCAGCACAAACGGGATTTCCAGCGATTGGGAGTTTTGGGGCGATGGGATGATCCCTATCTCACGATGAGCCACGAGTACGAGGCCATTGTCGCTGGCGCCCTGCTCGACTTTATGGAGAAAGGTTATGCGTATCGTGGGCGAAAGCCCGTCTATTGGTGCATTTACGATACGACGGCGCTGGCTGAGGCCGAGGTCGAGTATGAAGATCACACTAGTCCTTCCGTTTGGGTGAAGTTTGGAATAGTGGGCGACGGGAAAAGTCAGCCTGCCGGAATGAGCGACGTGAGCGCAGTCATTTGGACGACAACCCCGTGGACTCTTCCCCACAATCGGGCGCTGGCGTTTCATCCGGATTACGAATACGTAGTTGTGGAAACGGAGAGAGGCGCGCTCCTGCTTGCCGCGGATCGCGTTGCCGCGCTCCAAGCTGAGTGCGGGATAAAGGAAGTGCGCATGCGTTCGACCACCAAAGGGCGGGACTTTGAGGGCGTGAAATTCCAGCATCCCTTTTTGCCGATGCAGGTGCCCGGAATTTTGGCGGATTACGTGACACTCGATCAAGGCAGCGGAATCGTGCACACCGCGCCGGGGCACGGCTCGGATGATTTCCTCTCCGGCCAAAAATATGGCCTCGAAATTTACGCCCCCATCGATGACAAAGGCGTCTACCTCGAAGGATTGCCGGAATACAAAGGCAAGAATGTGTTTGAAGCGAATCCCATCATCGTGAAACTGCTTCAGGATCGCGGGGCGCTTCTTGGGAGTCACAGCTATACGCACAGCTACCCGCATTGCTGGCGTTGTCACAATCCGGTGATTTTCCGCGCCACGGAACAGTGGTTTATCAAGATGGATCAATCAGCGCACGGCAGACAAAAAACTCTCCGCGCGGAGGCGCTAGAAGAAGTTCATGGCGTGAAATGGATTCCGGCCTGGGGAGAAGAACGCATTTACGAAATGATTCAGAAGCGGCCGGACTGGTGCGTATCGCGACAACGATTCTGGGGCGTTCCGATCATTGTTTTTTATTGCGAGGGCTGCGGCACGAGACTCGAAGATTTTGCGGCCCTGCGCAACGTGGTCGAGTGGTTCGAACGGGAAGGGGCGGACGCCTGGTACAAGCACACCGCGGAGGAATTGTTGCCTCCAGGAACAAAATGTTCGTGCGGCGCAGGCTCTTGGCGCAAAGAAAATGACATTCTCGACGTGTGGTTCGATGCAGGATCTTCTAATCTTGCGGTCTTGAAAGGGAACGAGTGGCCTGCAGACGTTTATCTCGAAGGCCCGGACCAGTATCGCGGTTGGTTTCAAAGCTCGCTTCTGATCGCAACAGGGCTGCGCGATCACGCACCCTATCGAAGCGTGGTTACGCACGGTTGGACGCTCGATGAGCATGGCCGTCCCATGTCCAAGTCGCTCGGAAACGTCGTCTTGCCCAGCGATATTTGCGAAAAATGGGGAGCCGACCTCCTGCGACTGTGGGTTTCTTCGCAGGAGTATCAGGCCGACGTAAAAATGAGTGAGCGCGTGATGACGCAGCTCAGTGAGGCCTACCGCAAGATTCGAAACACCTTTCGATTCGCACTCGGAAATTTGTTTGACTTCGATCCAGTACGTGACGCTACACCGAATGAGCAACTTGAGGAAATCGATCGGTGGATGCTGGAGCGCACGGCGGAGCTGGTCAGAAAATGCCGCGAGTGGTACGACGCGTATGATTTTCACCGCGTCTATCATGCGATTCACGATTATTGCGTGGTGGATCTGAGCGCATTTTATTTCGACGTAATGAAAGATCGGCTGTACACGAAAGCCGCGAGAAACCGTTCGCGGCGCTCCGCGCAAACCACAATTTGGAAAATCAGCAGCGCTCTAGTACGTCTTGCAGCGCCCGTCCTGGTTTTCACCGCGGAAGAAATTTGGAAACATTTACCGAAAACTTCGGGCGACGGGGAGAGCGTTCACATCGCACGATTCCCGGAGGCGCAGGATTTCCAAACCGGACTTGCGGCGTCGGTTGCTGCCGACTGGGAACTATTGGCCAAAATTCGTGCCGAAGCGCTAAAAGCGCTCGAAGCCGCGCGGAACGCGAAGCGAATCAATTCCAGTCTTGAGGCCAAAGTGAATTTTGAGCTATTCACTTCGAACGCGGAATTGCAACTGCTGCCCACGTTGCGAAAATATGCAAACTGGCTTCCGGGTTTGCTGATTGTTTCGCAAGTAGGAGTTCCGGCGGATTCGGCAGGCCAGATTCGCACACGCGGGCTGCACGGAGATTCTTACCGCTCTGAAGTCTTTCCAGGCTTGGCCTTGCGTGTGATTGCGGCAGTGGGCACGAAGTGCGAACGCTGCTGGAACTACTCGACGCATGTGGGCGAGAATACGCGCTACCCTGGCATCTGCGAACGCTGTAGCGAGGCGCTCGCTGAAATCGAAGGACTGGAGTTTGCCCGTTCATGAAATTGCCCGCGCGGTTGCGGTGGCTGTGGCTCACCCTCGGAATTGTCCTAGCCGATCGCGCCACCAAAGCCTGGTTCGAAACGCAAACGGATCTCGGCTGGCGTCACGAAGTGGTGCGCCATTTTATTTATCTCGTGCACAGCAGCAATCCGGGGATCGCCTTCAGCCTCTTTGCTGACTCGCATTCCCCTTGGCTGCGCATTTTGCTGACTGGCGGTTCGCTTGTCGTGATTTGCGCACTGGCTTGGTTGCTGGTAGCTGGACAAGGCGGCGTCATGGCGTCCGCAGGGCTTGCGCTTTTGCTCGGAGGAGCCACCGGAAACGTCACGGACCGCATTCTTCACGGCGCCGTCACCGATTTTTTTGAGGTATGGATTGGCACATACCGCTGGCCTGCGTTTAACGTTGCGGACTCTGCGATTACTATCGGCGCTATTCTTTTGATTCTCGATCTATTTTTCAGTCCCAAAGAAACAAATTCCTCGGCAACAAAGAGCCGTTCGTCCGCATAGTCCCTCTGAGTCTTCCCGCCAGCGAGAGGGTTTGATTCTCGGCTGCGGCAAGCTGCTAGAATCTCTCCGTGTCTCCGCCCATCACCCACCAGCTTGCAGTTGAAAAGAGCGACGCCGGCGAACGTCTGGATCGTTACTTGGCGGCGCAACTCCCCGAATTGAGCCGCACGCGGATTCAAGAATTAATTGAGGCAGGGCTGGTGCTCGTCGACGCAAAGCCGTCGAAGGGCGCCCATCGTTTGCGAGCCGGCGAGAAAATCGCCGTGGATGCGCAGGCGCGACCGCCGATGCGGGCGGAAGCCGAAGACATTCCACTCGATATTCTCTATGAAGACGATGACGTGATTGTGGTCAACAAAGCCGCGGGCATGACGGTTCACGCAGGGGCAGGGAACCCGCGAGGCACCTTGGTGAACGCCCTGCTTGGCCGCGGCCAGGCGCTTTCGCAAGGCGGAGACGCGTTGCGGCCCGGGATTGTGCACCGCCTCGACAAAGAAACTTCTGGGGTCATCCTCGTAGCCAAGAACGATTTCGCTCACGCGAAAATTGCCGAGATGTTTCAAAAGCGCCTGGTGAAGAAGACCTACATTGCGCTGGTCGAGGGTACCTTGAAAGAGAAGCAAGGCCGCATTGAGTTTGCGATTGGGCGCGATTTGCACCGGCGCACCCGAATGGCGGCTTTCAAGCAAAAACCAGGCAGCGCTCTTCAGGAGACCCTACGGCTCAGCGGCGCAAGGGAAGCTCGCACTGACTGGCGAACGCTGGCGGAAGTCGATGGGACGACCCTGGTCGAAGTGCAGTTGCACACTGGCCGCACACATCAGATTCGCGTCCATTTTTCGGCCATTGGGCATCCTGTGGTGGGCGACACGCTGTATGGAGCGGCTCCCCAAATTTGGATAGACACTGAAAACCTGCGCGGCGCGTCTAAGAACCGGGAGACAGTTACAATGCCCGCACTAGGTCGGAATTTCTTGCACGCGGCGCGGCTGGGCTTTGCGCAGCCGCGAACCGGCGCTTGGCTCGAAGTCCGGGCGCCTCTGCCGGAAAAGTTGAGGGAATTTGTCACCAAGCTCTCGGAGGCTGCTGGAGAGGATTCGAGCAGAATTGACGCTGCGCTCGCTACCTACCTATAATCAACTGACATGTCCAGGGCACTGATTTCCCTACTAATCGTAGCTGTTTTGCTGACGGCAGCGGTCAGCGACCGCGCGCAGCAGGCGCCGGAAAAGCCTGCGGCTCCAGCGCAATCCGCGCCGAATCCTCAGTCCACCGCGCCAGCGCCGCCGCCGCAGACACCGCAAAGGATCATTCAGGTCGTAAACCTCGTAGACGTGCTTTTTACCGTGCTCAACCGGCGCAACAAATTGGTCCCCGATCTCCAAAAAGAAGACTTCCAGGTTTTTGACGAAAAATTTCCGCAAGACATTCGTTACTTCAGCAAACAGACGGATTTGCCGCTGCGCATCGGGATGCTCGTGGATACTTCCAACAGCATCCGCGACCGCATCAAGTTCGAGCAGGATGCGTCGATTAATTTTCTGTTCAGCGTAATTCGGCGCGGAAGAGATGAAGCGTTCGTAATGACGTTTGATGACGAGCCCCAGGTGGTGCAAGCGTTCACCGGCGATCCGGGGTTGCTGCGCGATCAGATTATGCAGACGCGTGCGGGCGGCGGCACGGCGATCTATGATGCGATTTACCAGGCTTGCCAGAATGAGCTGAGCCATCCGCCGCGTCCTCCAGGAGATCAGCCCGACATCGTGAGGCGCGTGATGATTCTGATCAGCGATGGGGACGACAATCTTTCGACGCACACTCGGGGCGAGGCCATCGAAATGGCGCAGCGCACCAGCGTCGTGATTTACACCATCAGCACGAGCACGCAATGGATTCAGTTATCGCAGACCGATCCCGACAAACTGGCCAACCGGAAGACGCACCTGACGGACGGCGACAAGATTTTGCAAGACCTCGCCGACGAAACTGGTGGTCGGGCTTTCTTCCCGTATCACGTTGATGACTTGGATCAGTCCTTCCAGGATATTGGCGACGAGCTGCGCAATCAGTATTCGATTGCGTATATGCCTACGAACTACGTGCTAGATGGGCGATACCACAAGATTCGCATCGAAGTGCCCGACCATAAGGGCTATCAAGTGCGCGCCCGGCGCGGGTATTTTGCACGTGCGAATCGCGACGGCGCGGCACCGGCAAGCCCTTCCGGTCCCGGGCCCGCGACTCCCTGAATTTCACAAATCCCAATTCCGATCTCGCAGTCTGCTCGCATGAACCATTCCTCGGAATGAACTAACCGAGACGAAGCCCTTGTAGGCGCACAGCACTGCTACGCACCATTTGCAGGGAGTGCTCATCAAGCCGATAGGGTGTTTCTTTAGTGAGAAGTGTCGCGGAGAAGCACGGCGTCGGATTCGTTGTGGCCACGTTGCATCGCGATTTTCGTGCCGTCCTTTGAGAAGAGGAACTTTTCGATTCGCTCCGAAGTGAAATGCGTGAGTTGGCGCGGCGCGGAGCCGTCGAGAGGTTGCGTCCAAAGATTGCTGACGCCTCTTTCGCGGACTGCAAAAACGACGGACTTACCGTCGGGAGCAAACGCAAACGGCCACGAAGCGCGCGGATCGATGTCATGGAAAGCGACTTTTTTGTCCTCGAGAGAAAAAATGTTGAGAACTAGTCTGTGGTCCAACTCGCGAACTTCCAGGCTGGCCACACTCTTGCCGTCGGGAGAGATTTCGGCCGCACCCTGGGCCGTGGCCAGGATCGTTTCCGGTGAACCGCCATCGATGGAAACTCGCTTGAGGGCTTGGCTGTCGGCGTAATCGATGTAATACACCCATTTGCCGTCTGGGGAGCAAAGAGGATCGGCCTCGGCAGAGCCAAACGTCAGTTGCTTGAAGTCCGTTCCCGAAGTGCTCATCCTCCAAAGATTGAAAGCAACCTTGCCGGCTCGGCCCTCGGAACGAATCACAAAATAGCGCCCTCCGCCGCAGGAAATAACCTGGTCGGACACGTGAGCGGCGTCCGAGTAGATCAAGGTCTCGCCCCCCTCGGGTTTGACGACGCGAATATCGGGAATCTGCGCAAACACGATGCGGCCGTCGCCGGTCCAATCCCAATTCCAAACCGAACTGCTGGACGACAGACTGATGGGGTGAACGTCATCCGGCTGTGCAACACTGGCGACTTCAAGTTCGTACTTGGATTGCGACTGGTTCGCGACGATGGAATGCCCGTCTGAGGAGATCGTTGGGTAAAGATAAGAGTTGGTATCCGTCGTCAGACGCCGGTAATCGCCGCCAGGATAGCTGACGATGCCCAGCTGAGCGTTCAACACGCCGCCCTCGCCAAGACCTGAAACGAGCAGCCCAGAACCGTCCGGCATCCACACAGGATTGATAAAAACCTCTTTGCTCGAAAGCGCCTTGATCTGTAGTTTGCCGGTAGCCACATCCACGGTGAGAACTGCAGCCGTGATGCCCTGACCCATTTGTGTTTCGGTTATGGCGATAGTCTTGCCGTCGGGAGACCATGTCGGGCTGTAATTTCCCTCGCTTCCGGCAAGAGGAACGTCCTTGAAAAGGGTGCGGTCGGGCGAACCATCGCTGTGCGCCACGATCAATTCGTAAGTAGGAGAATCGTGATCCTCGCGCAAGAAAGCGAAGCGGCTGCTGTCGGGAGAGAACGTCACGCGGCTGTCGACGTCCTTGATCAGCAATCGAGGCGTGCCGCCGAGAATCGGTGCGGAATACAGCGAGGCGAGAGTGTGTTCGGCCTCGTCCCGCCGGACGCAGTAGATGTTGTTGTTGTCGGGCGAAAAAGTTAGGCCGGCATATCGAGTAGGGGCGGGCGCCAGGAGCTGCGTGTTACTGCCGGTGGCGATATGCCGCAGCCACAGCGATTGCAATCCGTTTTCATCGCGGACATGGAGCAGATACTTGCCGTCAGGGGAAATGGCGGCGAGGACCACGTGGCCGTTGTTTGTTAGGTTTTCGATGGTGAAAGTGTCGAACGGTACGTGACGCGAGCGGACAACGATGGAGTAGATACCGAACGCGGCGGCGGCGACTACAACAAGAAGGCCGAGAATCCCGAGGCCGGTGCCGATCTTGTGCTTTCTGGCGGCGTCGACGATCGCGGAGCTGCCTGAGGGTGTCACTTTCTGTGTAGACGAGGGCGGCTCGGAAATGGTCGAGACGCGCGCGGCAGAACGTTGTGTGCTTGCTGGGCGGCTGCCCGAATCGATTTCGCGCTGGAGACGCTTGAGGTCGGCGCGCATTTCGGCGGCGACCTGATAACGCAGGTCGCGGTCTTTTTCGAGAGCCTTGTTGAGAATGCGCTCGAACTCGGCAGGAACATCGGGATTGACAGTGACCGGTGCAACGGGCGCATTGTGCAGGATGTTGTCGAAGACCACCGCGCTCGTGGAGCCCGGGAAGGCTTGCTTGCCGGTCAGCATCTGATAAAGAACGGCACCGAGCGAAAAAAGATCGCTGCGGGCGTCAATTTCTTCCCCGCGAGCTTGCTCAGGAGACATGTAGTGGATAGTCCCGACGGCCATGCCGGGGCTGGTTAGTAGAGTATCCGCCGGAGCGTCGAGGGTATGGCCTGCGAGATCGTCCGAGCTGCGTGGGAGAAGCTTCGCGAGTCCAAAATCGAGAATTTTGATGCTGCCGGATTCAGTGACGAAAATATTTGCCGGCTTGATGTCGCGATGGACGATGCCCTTTTTGTGCGCGGTATCGAGGGCATCGGCGAGCTGGATACCGATCTCGACAGTGCGCGTGATGGGCAATAGCCCGGCGGCAAGAAGTTTGTCGAGCGACTCGCCAACGAGAAGTTCCATGGCGATGAACGTGCGGCCGCCGTGTTCTTCGATTGCATGGATGGTGCAAATTCCAGAATGATTCAGAGCGGAGGCAGAGCGCGCCTCGCGCAGAAAGCGTTCCAGAGTCTGGCTGTCACGTTGATTCTCTTCGGGAATAAATTTCAGAGCTACCCGGCGTCCAAGCTTGGTGTCTTCCGCTTCGTAGACGACACCCATACCGCCGGACCCGAGTTTTCGGAGAATCCTGTAGTGGGCGAAGGTTTCGTTAATCATGTTTGAAGTGCAAGAGGGATGTTAAACGGTCAACGAAATTCGGTCAATGCGTTCTGAGAGTTCTGTTGTGAAACAGTTTCGGTTGCGCGGATGAATAGAAGGGATTAGAAGACTGTCTCTTATTGTTTGTAAACTTCGATGAACACTTCCACGTAGCGCGGGGTGCTTGTTGAGTTCAGGACACTTTCCGCGCTCACCGCGATTCCTTTTTCTTTGTATATCTTCTTGATTTCAATTTTGACTAAGTCCAATTTGGTTTGATCGTAAGGCTGTTCGACAAGGGGGAGGAGTCCCTTCTGCGTTAGGCGTTGCGTTATTTCATCAGGCGAGACTTTTTTGAACGAGCCGTTATAGTGCAGCGCAAATCGGCGAACCATCAGGCCGGTGCTGCTGCTCTTGTTGGACTGTTGGGAATCAGTATCCTGGGCCGCCAGCAAAGGACATAACAGAGTCGCACTGCCCAGGATTAGGACTAAAGGTAGAAGAAGTTGTTTAGAGGAGACCGTGGTCCACCCCCCTCCACATCGAGCGAAATCGTACTCTGACGCACCAACCCGCGCAAGCATCTTCCGTGCATGAGTATCGCTCGTATCGGAAAGCTGATTCTCAATATCACGCAACTACTGCGTATCATTGTTTCTTCAAATTCGCGCTAAAAGCTGTATCCGAGTGAAAGCGCTACCGTTGGATCGGCCTGGCCTATATTAAATATCTGCGTTGCGAAGGTCATTTTCTTGCGCGTGAATTGCACCATTAGACCGCGCTGGATATCAAGCGGCGTGTGGTAGGCGCGCGTGCGCTGCATGACGTACCCAAACGCAAACCATGGCTTCGGCGAGTACGTCAGCTGAGTCCACGTGTAGAAAAAATTGCCGGCCTTTGTGTCGGTGTCGAAGATATATTCGTTCGCGCTGTACAGTTGTAGCTTTTTGTAGGTGACCGTCAATTCCAGCCCTGGCGCTATTCCATTCACGTTTCCAAATACACCGCCAATCATGGGCGTAGCGTCCAAAGCCAATTTCTTCCCTATGCTTAGGTCATACCCGACCCATAGCGACCCCGTCTTCTGGGCCTCGTAGTTGTACCGCGCTTCTACGTGGAGTGTGTCGCGGTCCCCTGTGAATGTCGGCGAAAAATATGATTGCCCTCCGGGCACTAAATACCCGCCTACGTTCACGTTGAAGGCCCAGGGGTTCGCTGGGGCCTGTGCATTTGCGGGCGGAGCGCTCGCGCTCGTTTGCGCCAGGAGCCGGCTGCTTAACAGGGCTGCGACGAAGAGCATGCCAAGGCGTACTAGCCGGGGCATCTTTCGCTGTTGTCTTGGCGCAAATCGCCTGTCGGAACGCTTATATTCCTCGAACTGCGAAAACACTGCGTACGCCTTCTGCACATTTTCAATCCGTCCGCCAGTCATATAGGCCAAAGTTTGCACGTCTGCGGCACTAGCCGCCTACCGGCAAAAAAGACAGTCTGTGGGAACCTGGGAGAAGTGCTTGAACAACGCGGTTCCTCTGGAGAACAATGGCAGGGATGTGCCCGCCTGTACCTGGTTAACCATATCCGTCCACTCCCCTGGTTTTCTCGTAAACACTGATTCTAAAAGGGTTAAGGCTCTTTGTTTTGATGGGTTTGCGTAAGTGTTGATTCTAAGTAACTTAGAATTGCACCGAAATTGTGCAAATCGCGAGGCTTCCATGGTGACAATTGGCGGGATCAGCGGGTTGTTGATCGCCATGTTGCGAGCGTGCTTTTGCGTGTTGGGAAAACGGCAAAGGCTGAATCTTGTGCTAATAAAAACAAAACGCCAGCAGGATGCTGGCGTTACTGTGGCAACTCACAATATTACCTAAGAAATAGTATACGTGAGCGACTACTTCTTGTCAAGGGTTGAACGTTTCCAACAGGGACTTAGTTCTTGGGGGCGTAATATCCTTTACGGGCCAGGACTTTCAAGTCTTTGCCAGAGACATCCACTTTGATTTTGCGGAATTTACCGTCTCGGGCGGCATTCGTTGGATAGTAGCCGAGCGTGTACTGGCTGCGGAGCTCTTCAGAAATCTGATCGAAAGCTTCCTGAAGATGTTTCTCATTGTTGACGACGATCATGCGGCCGCCAGTTTCGTCGGTGATCTTCTTGGCGATGCTAGCGTTAGCGCCGTAATGCGGATCGTAGACCAGAAGAATGTGGACCACAGTATCCGTACGCTGAGCGGCTTCAATGGCTTCTTCGACGCGGACTTTGCTTCCGTTGTCTTCGGCGTCTGTCAGGACAACGACGGCTTTGCGACCGGCCTCCGAGGAAAGCTTTTCGTTACAGGCGAGGTAGAGTGCGTCATAGAAATTCGTGCCTTTAGAACCCGATTGGGGGATCGTTCCAGGGGTGATGGGGCCACCTCCGCCACCGGTGTTGATTTGTGCCTTGCGAATGGCGCGATTGAGCTCGGAGCGGTTGTCGGTAAAATCGGCCAATAGGTCAACGTCCAAGTCGAAGGACATAATCATGGCCTCGTCGCCCTTGCGCATGACGCGGTTCAAGAAGCTGCTTGCTCCATCCTGGATGGCGCCAAGCATGTATTGTTCGCTGCCGGAGGTGTCCATGAGCAACCCCAGAGTGATTGGCAGCGTCACTTCCTTAGAGAAGAAGGCGATCTTCTGATCCTGGCCATCTTCAGCGATTTTGAAGTCATCTTGTTTTAGATCAGTCACGATGCGCTTGTTCTTGTCGCGCACGGTCACAAAGAGGTTGACCAGGTTCACGTTCGCCTTGATGACGGGCCCTTGAGTTTCCGGCTCCTGAGGCAGCGCGGGCATGGCGATGGCAGCGGCAAGCAGGGGCGTCACACACAGCGCTGCGAATTTCTTGAGAGAAGGCATGTATACTTTCCTTGACGAGAGATGCCCGGCCGGATATTGCCCGCTGGGGTTCTTCGCCACCTAAGATGCTTGCAAGTGGTGCGATGGATGCGTCGCCGGGAGACCGGGCGGCTATCCGAGCACTGACTACGAGAGGAAGTTTGGCCTGAGGGATATGAAAAGTCTACGAAAAATCGCAGGTATAACAGGCGTTCTATTCTTTGCCGCGCCAGCCTTGTGGCTTGGAATTGCGGCGCGTGCACATCAGCAAGCGGCTCCGGCCGCCCAGGCTCAAGAGCCTTCCCCGCCACCGCCGGACAACCCCAGACTGAGCGACGCGCGGGCAAAGATTACGGTAAATGCCAACTTGGTGGTGCTGCCTGTGACTGTGAAGGACCACTCCGGCCGGCTCGTGCCCGATCTCGGCAAAGACGAGTTTCGCGTTTTTGACGACAACGTGGAACAGAGAATCGATGTGTTCACTACGGAGGGTTTCCCGCTTTCGATGGTCATTCTGATCGACAACGATTTGAAAAAGGGCGACGCCAAGGAAGTGCAAGATAGCCTCGACGCCATTATTGGCGGTATGAGCGATCTAGATGAAGCGTTTGTTTGCCGCTTTGACCAGTTTTTTCACCCTGGCAAAGGATTCACCAGCAATCAAGACCAGCTGCTCGTCGAACTCCGGCGGACCAAGCTGGACAGTCAGACTGCAGTGATGCCTCCCGGTGGGCCGTTCAATGGGCCTAGCGTCAATGGCCACGCTCCGGACGGATCGCCCGGGGTTGCCGGTTCCACGCGAGAGATTCTTGCCCAGCCTACGAAGGCCCTCGATGATGCCGTGTTTGGGGCCGCACAGCTCTTGAAGGACCGGCCCAGAAACCGGCGCAAGATCATTTTTATTATCAGCGACGGGGTCAACGGAGGAAAAAAATACAACACCAATACGTTCGACAACACCGTAAAAGAGGTGCTGGCCCACAGCATCTCGGTGTTCGGGGTCGGAGTGGGAAGCGCCTTCTACGATCGCAGATTTGAGCGGCTCTCCGAATACGCGCATAGCACGGGCGGCGACGTCTACTATGCGGCAAAGAAGGAATCGCTGCAGGACCTGTACTCGCGAGTAACCGAGGAGGCACGCAACCAGTACACATTGGCATACTTTCCACGAGACGTAAAAAGCGCGCAGGATTATCACACCGTCGAAGTGCGCGTGAAGCGCGAAGGCCTGACGGTTCTTACCCGCGACAAGTACTACACTGGCGGTATCACCCAATAAAGAGAAACCGTGGTCTCTCTAGTGGAATTTTCTTGACAGCTGTGCGCGGCACTCGCATACATAGCGGGACGCGATGGCGGGCAGTGCCTGTCATAGCCCAAAAACTGCGAACGACCTCGGCGCATGGGGGCCACGGGTAAAAGGAGCATTGCGATGAAGAAAAAGGGAAAGAAGGACGAAGCCAAGGGCCCGAAAAAAGGGAAGTAGAGAGTTTTCTAGGATTCTGTTTATTTGGGCGCTACCGCTGGGTGGCGCCCTTTTTCTTTGAGAGAGAGGTTTGCAGGTACTTGCGGCCGCTCTTCCCGGCTACGATCTATGCCTGATCGGTGGAGGGTTGTTTAGAAAGTTGCCGAAGCGCGTCTCTCCAGTTCGCGTTCGCGAAGATAGAGAAATAAAGGAAGGCCTAGAGAAACTCCTACGAGCAAGACCGAAGCGACGGGAAGCCACAGCCTGTTCATTTTGAGGCGACGACCTTCGTTGCGGATAAAGGCGACAAGAGCAGTTGCGGAAATTAGGACGTCCACGCCGAAGAATGCGCTAATGCGGTTTGCGAAGAGTTGGCGGACGAAGAGGCGCATGTCGAGGCCATGCTCGATGACCCAGGGGACAAACAGAGAATAGGGAAGAGCGAATCCAAGAACGACGAGCACAAGGTAGAGAAACTTGCGGTTCATGTGGGCACCTCTTGTTGAGGATTCAGGAGAATCGATATGCTTCCGACGCTCCGGCTAACTGGGCCCGCCTAACTGCTGAGAGACTCTTCATGCGCCGGACAAATCGGCTTATACGCGCAGCTGCGACAGACGAAGCCCGGATGGGGGGGAATTCGCCGGCACGGATGTCAGCGGCGGCTTCCTGCACGATTTTTTGCGCTTCGTCGAGTTGCTTGGCGTCGCGCGTTGTGACTTGGATCTGATTGTTTTGGAGATAATGGAAGACCAAGCGAACGGGATTCCATTCGAAAATTTCTCTTGCGGCGAGAGCGTAGAGGCTGAGTTGTAGATCTTTTTTTGCGTCGGCATCTTTTTTGGGCTTGCCAGTTTTGTAGTCGATGATTTCCACGTCTTTGCGTCCCAGAGAATTCACCTGGTCCATTCGGCCGATGATGGTGATGTTGTTTTCCAATGGAAGCTCGAAGGATTTTTCTTGTTCGATGATCTGTGGAGGGGCTTCAATCGTCGACGCGTGAAAAGCGCGCAACTGTTCGAGGCCATCTTTTTTGTAGCCGGATTCCTGGTAGTCGTCTTCAAAGCCCGCCGAGGTCCACTCCGTTTCGAAAATTCTCCCGACTTCCTCGAACGGAAGCTTCACGCCTTTGCGAAGCTGGTCGACGAAGCGTTTGATCGTGGTGTGCATTACACTACCGAAGCTGAGGACGGCTTTGGGGCCTTCCTTAAGAGACCAACCGCGGCTGAAGAGGAATTGCTGTGGGCAACTGAGATAGCCGCTGACTGCCGAAGGACTTAGGGTTAGCGGTTCGGGCGTGGGAGGGTGAAATTCGAGGGCCCAGTCGGCAATGCGGGAGAAAATTTTTGGTGGCTCGGCGGATGCAGGGAAGAGTTGAGAATCGGCAGCGCCGGGAGACTCTTTTTTGGCCACGGGAGGAAGTTGGGGCAATTTGGGGCTTAGCTGATGGACATCGCGGCGCTTGATGGCAGGATCCATCAAGAGGTCCTCGATGAAGACAGGGATCTTGCCTTTTTTCTCCGTGAGCGTAGTCAGTGTGAGGCGATTTTCCGCGCGCGTTAGGGCCACGTAGAAGAGGCGGCGCTCCTCTTGAATGTGAAATTGCTCGGCAGGTTCGCCTTCTTTCATCAGAGCTGCAGGAAATTCAAAGACCCGGTGCCGTTCCGTTGTTGGAAACTTCTTGTTGTTGATGCGAAGCAGGAAGACCTGAGGGAATTCCAGGCCCTTTGCGCCGTGAACGGTCATTAGCTGAACGGCGTCGCCGGGAAAATCGTCTTCGAGGCTAATGGTGCCGCCGGCTTGTGAGTAGTAGCCGAGATATTCGACGAATTCGCCGAGGCCGCGCGTTTCACTTTTGGGCTCCCATTCTTTGACGAATTCCGAGAGGCGCGTGACGTATTTGCGGTCTTGCGCGGTGGCGCGCTGCGCCACTTCCAGCCATTCGAGAAGATCGGCGAGAATTTCGCGTGCGCTTCGCCGTCGCAGAGTCTTGCGTTGCTCGGAAAGAAATTCGATGAGGCGCCCCAGCGCGGCGTGCGAAGAATCGAATGCAAGCTGCCCTTGCGGAGCTTGCAGCATGTCGTAGAGGGCTTTTTTTTCTTTGCGGGCGCGTTCGGCGAAACGGACGAGGTCTGTGGGTTCAAGCGACCACGCCGGAGCGGCAACAACGCGGGCGCAGGAAATGTCGTCGAACGGCTTGGCAATCAGCCGCAAGTAAGCGAGCACGTCCTTGACGAGCGGATGATCGAGGATGGAAAGCTTGCTGATGACAAACGGGATTTTGTGGCGGGAGAGCTCTTCGACAAGCTCGTCGCGATGGGCGTGTTGGCGGTAGAGCACGGCAAAATCGCGCCATTTGCGTCCAGTGGCGTGGAGGCGCTGGAGTTCGCTTACGAGCCAACGGGCTTCGTCTTGTTCGGTTTCAAGTTCGACGATGCGAATTTTTTCGCTTTCTTCTTTGTTGGGACTTAGAACTTTTTTCGGGAAGTCGGCGCTCACCGTGTTTTGCGCGATCACTTGCGTGGCTACACGAAGAATATTCGGCGTGGAGCGGTAATTTTCGACGAGCGAGACGCGGAAGGGAGTCGAGTCCGCACCTTCGCGCCAGCCGGCGAAACGCTCCAGGAAAAGTTTGAAACTGCCGAAAGAGGCGCCGCGGAAGCGATAGATGGCTTGGTCATTGTCGCCCACGGCGACAATGTTTTTTGTTTCGCCGGCGAGGAGTTCGAGCAGGCGCAGTTGCGCGATGTTGGTGTCTTGAAATTCGTCGACGAGGATGTAGCGGAATTTTTCTTGCTGCTTGCGGCGAACGTCCTCGTTGTTTTCGAGAAGCTCGACGGCTCCGGTGATGAGTGAACCGAACGAGACGCGCTTTTTTTCGCGCAGCAAATCTTCGCTGGCTCGGTAGGCGCGCGCGATTTCCTGCTGCAGGGCGACATCTTCGGCGCGCTCTTTGAAGGTATCTTCGTCGAGCGCGGCGCGTTCGGATTCCAGTTGCGCGGCGAGGCCGTCGGCGTAGCGTTGATAGTCTTCGCAGGAAACAAGTTCGTCCTGGCAGCGTGAGAAAAATTCAACGAAGTCGTTTAGGAATTGGCCCGGGTCGGCGAGGCGGCGGTACCTGTCCAGCTTCAGCCGCTCCAAATTGCGCCGCAGCAAAATCCAGTGATCGACCTTGTCGATCATCAACCGTTCCGGCGCCGCTTCCTTCAAAAGGCCTTCGCAGAAAGCATGAAACGTCTCCAGCGTCACATCTTTCCCGCGTTCGCCAGTAGCTCGCACGACGCGAGCCTTCATCTCACCCGCAGCCTTATTCGTAAACGTCAGTCCAAGAATATTTTCGCCCGAAAGCGACTCGTCAGATTGCAGTAGATGCCGAATGCGCTCGGTGATGACGCGCGTCTTGCCCGTGCCCGCACCAGCGATGACCAGCAGCGGCCCTTGACCATGAGTGATGGCGCGCCGCTGCGCCTCATTTAGTTTCAGTCCACCTTCAACAGGAGGTTCAAGATCGAACAGTGTTGCCATAACTTAAGAAGGTTAGCGGAATTTGCCTTGTAGAGGAAAGGCACGCATCTGACTATGCGATTGTTTTCAATATTTCCTCGCGTGGAACTCCTTTGTGGTTTGCCACAAGTCGAATAATCGCATTGAGAGTTCCGATTCGCAGGTCTTTGTGAGCGGGAATCGGGATTCGCTGGTGCCCAGGCACTTCAGTCTGGAGAATGATATGACTACCGGTCTGATCAACTTCCCGGTATCCCCAGTGCCGACAGAGAGCCTCGACGAGCCGGCGTCCCCTAAGGTCTCGTGGAGTTTTCATCCGAGCGACAGAACTTCATCACGGACGAGGTGCAGGCGGATGGATTGTGGCTTCGGGCCGTCAAAGAAGTATCCTTCCACGGCATCTCTTACCATCGCCCGCAGCTCTTCCCAAGTGTCACCTTGGGTGACAATCGATTCCGTCAAACACTCAGCAACATAGCCGCCATCGGCCTCTTGCGTGACATCAAATACCAGTTCGCTGACTCTCGGAGTGATCATTGTAAGGCTCGCTGCGACAAGCGTAGCATGCACTAAATAGGGCAGCAATGAATTCGACACGATGTGTCCCCCGAGCGCCCCTATCTTTGCGACTTCTCACCTGCAGCCACTTGTGCTGTGAAGTCGGCGGATTTGCCGCGGGGAACGCTGAGTGATTCCCACTTACCGGTCTTGGTGAAAGTGAGATGCTTGGCGAGGAACAGGATCTGTCCGACGTGGTGCGCGTAGTGGGCAATCTGTCGGTTGATGGCTTGCATGATGGAGTGCGGCTCAGTGCGAATCGTCACGGTTCGCGTGAGGTCGGCCTCCATCAGCGGCTCTATGGCATCGAAAACGTATTTCCAGCCGCGCTCCCATTGTTCGATCAATTCGGCGCGTGTACTGGCCGGGGTCTCGAATTCCGTGTCGCGGTTGCGATCCGGTTTCTCGCCATCCGTGGTCAGGAAATTGAGCCAGCGCGAGCGCATATTGCCGGACATATGCTTCACAATGGTGGCGATGGAATTGGACTCGGGGTCGAGCGTGATAAAGAGAGCTTCATCAGGGCATTGCGCCATTGCGCGATCACCCAGTTTTTTGTAGTAACGGAATAAGCCGATGGAATCTTGCAAATACGACGTGCTGAGTTGGTGCGGCATACGGATATTTTGTTCCGGCGGAAGCGATTGTCAACGGTATTTCACAAGGAATTGATTGGAGTTGGGAAATCGAATGACTACAATTCAGACGATTAGGATGACAAAAGAAAGCGTTGACATTTCGCCTTTTGTTCGCCTATTATGTTGACGCCGAATTTCGATTCCGCACTGGAGGCCGACATGACTATTGGACAATCGATGTTGCCTGAATTTGACCAGGAGATGGCGAGCACGCGCAAGGTGCTCGAGCGCGTACCCGATGACAAGTGGGGTTGGAAGCCACACGAGAAGTCTGGCACCGTGGGCTGGCTCGCTTCGCACGTCGGCACAGTCCCTGGATGGATCACGATGACCATCAATACTGACGAACTGGATTACGCGCCTGTCGACAGGCCAGGCTACGAGCCGCCGAAGATCACCAACCGGAAAGAGCTTCTTGCTGCGTTTGACAAAGAGAGCGCCGAAGCGCGTGCAGCACTTGCTGGCATAAGCGATGCCGACATGATGAAGGGCTGGAAGCTTCTCGCCGGCGGCAAGGAAATCTTCACGCTGCCGAAAATTGCCTGTATTCGCAGCATGTGCATGAATCACATGATTCATCACCGCGCGCAGCTCACCGTTTATTTTCGTTTGATGGGCGTGCCCGTTCCCGGGCTTTACGGACCGAGCGCCGATGAAGGCATGCCCGATTCTGCGGCCACCGCAAACTAGACCTGTGCAAAAGCCAAACGCTCCAGAACAAGGTGGACAAAAGTCCGCCTTGTTCTATTTCCACTCCGTACGTTTCGCGTTACACCCTTGCCTCTGAACTTTTGATTTTTAACTTTTAACTTTTAACTTTCAACTCCCGCCTTGCCCTCTGCAGCGGCCTTCCGCCCAACGCGCTATAATAGTGTTTGTTGCACCTTCGGAGGCTTATCTGCACATGGATACTCCCGTAATTCTCTCCGCTGTTCGCACGCCCATCGGAAAATTCCAAGGCGGCTTGGCCGGATTTTCGGCCGTCGAGCTCGGCGGCAAAATCGTTGCTGAAGCCATTCGGCGCGCCTATGTGGATGCCAATGAAGTTGACGAAGCCATCTTGGGCAATGTGGTGCAAGCGGGACTCGGACAGAATCCCGCGCGACAGGCTGCGCTGAAGGGCGGCTGCGCGCCGCGTGTTGCCGCAATGACCATCAACAAAGTTTGCGGCTCTGGGTTAAAGGCAGTGGCTCTGGCCGCGCAAGCTGTTCAGCTTGGCGAATCCGAAATGGTTGTTGCGGGCGGCATGGAGTCCATGTCCAACTGCCCGTATCTGCTTCCGCAAGCGCGAACCGGTTACAGGCTGGGCGACGGCAAGCTCGTCGACTCGATGATTCACGATGGGTTGTGGGATGCGTACGAAGATTTTCACATGGGCATGACCGGCGAATTGGTCGCCGAAAAATACGGCGTCACGCGCGAAGAGCAAGATAAGTTTTCGGTTGAGAGCCACCAGAAAGCGATCCGTGCGCGCAAGTCGTGTTTTTTTGAAAGGCAGATTTTGCCAATCGAAGTGCCTCAGAAAAAGGGCGAGCCAATTGTCATCAAGTACGACGAATCGCCGCGCGAAGACACTTCGCTGGAAGTGCTGGCGAAATTGAAGCCGGCGTTCAAGAAAGACGGCACAGTGACTGCGGGGAACGCGCCTGGTACAAACGATGGCGCGGCTGCACTCATTGTCACCAGCGAACGCAACGCGTCGCGTCTTGGCAAGCAGCCTTTCGCGCGAATCGTGGCGCAAGCGGTCAGCGGCGTCGAACCTAAATGGGTGATGATGGCGCCGGTCGATGCCGTCGAAAAGCTGCTCACCAAAACCGGCTGGGACCGCGACAAGGACGTCGACCTCGTTGAACTAAACGAAGCGTTCGCCGTTGCGGCGATCGCTGTGACGCGCCAGCTCCGTCTCAATCCGGAAAAGGTAAACGTGAACGGCGGCGCTGTTGCACTCGGCCATCCCATCGGGGCGAGTGGCGCGCGCATCCTAGTAACTCTTCTATACGAACTGGAGCGCCGCAACCTGAAGCGCGGCATCGCTGCACTCTGCCTCGGCGGCGGCAACGCCGTCGCCCTTGCCGTCGAACGTTACTAAGCTTCGACTCAACTTCGTATTGCATCTCAACGACAAACACAACAAACCTCAGGGCATCGCCCTGCGCTACATGTTTGGCGCGGCATTTTCCGTGGCGTTCTGGGGTAATGACGCGGCTCCTAATTCCTGGGCGCAGTAAGGGCAGAACTTGTCCGTCTCCACTACTTCGCGTTTGCAGTTGGGGCAGCTGGGGTGGAGATTGCATTTGCAGTTGGGGCAGAAGTTGAAGCGGGCGCCGACGGACTTTCCGCATTGCGGGCAAGGGTAGGGAAGCGGCTCGCGCATCAGAAAATAGATGACAAATCCGATGAAGCCCCACGCAGGCAAGAGGAGAACCACGAGTAGGGTCCACAGTGCGGAGTTCATTTCGCGGCGTTTGGCGTCGCGGTTCACATAGGCAATCAACAAAACCATGCTCGCCATGCAGATCGATATCGCGGCAATGATTCCCGCTAGTGCCAGGTAGGCAAGCGCGGGGGTGTCCTGCAATTCGTACGGAAAGAGACCTCCGTTGTAAACGGCATTCCATCGATTCACAAAAAACGCGATGACCTCAGCAATCAGAAACAGCACAACCACAGTCCAAATCACGCCTTTGGGAATGATCCGGAACTCTTGCCAGAAGCGGAGGTTCTCCTTTTTTCTGCGGAGGCGGATGAGGCGCATTCTTTCGTTGAACGAACCGCTTACTTTTTGTTGATAGTCCGACATGTACGTTCCTCTCTCAAACTTTGCAGACCTAATTTTTCAAACTCTCTAAAACTTTTGATTCCAGGTGCTCAATTCACCTTGCTTGATCGCGCTCATGCGCTTGTCTTAGGTTTTCCAGCAACACGACGGCGGCTGCGACCAGCGCGGGGATCGTCCACCAAAGACCGAATCCCATTTCCCAAATCAGCCTCGGAAGACCGATGCGTTCCCCCGCCCACTCGAACGCGCGCCAGACGTAGGGCGCGGTAGCGATGCCGAGCGCCCAGGACATGGCGCACATGATCCAGAGCAAGCGGCGCTTGGGTTCGCGCTCGCGCATTTCCTGGGCGCGAAGCTGTAGGCGGAACTGGGTGCGCGCGGCGAGCCCATGGGGGAGGGAAACGTGCACGGCGCGCAGGACGCGAAGTGCGTCATTCGTTTGCTGGGCGACTTGGGCGCAGGCTTGGCACTCGCGCACATGAGCGGCGAGCCAGTCGCGCTCGGGTTGGGAAATTCCTTCGATGCGCTCTTGCGCGATTAACTTTTCCGCGCGGGCGTGGAGATTTTCGTTCATGCGGCACTTCCTTGCATCGCGCCGCGCAGTGCTTCGAGTCCGCGATAGAGGCGCGACTTCACGGTAGAGAGCGGGGCGGCCAGCACGCCGGCAATTTCTTCGAGGCCAAGATCTTCCTGAAAACGGAGCACGAGAACTTCGCGATAGACCGTGGGAATACGATCTAGCGAGGCGTGGACGCCGGTTTTTTCTTCCGCAGTTAAAACTAGATTCAGCGGCGACGGATTCAAAGCGGCGAATTCCATGGGCGCGCCTTCTTCGGGGTCGGTCAGCGCGTCGAGGCTTTGCATTTTTTTCGCGCGCTGCCAGTCGATGACCAGATTGCGTGCGATGCGGAAAAGCCAGGCTTCGAATTTGTATTTGCCGTCGTATTGATGGCCACGTTCTAGGACGCGAATCCAAGTTTCCTGAAAAAAGTCTTCGGCGCGCTCGCGGCTCGAAGTCAGATAGAGCAGATAGCGGAAGAGCCGGTATTGGTACTGCTCGATCAGTTGATCGAGGAGATCGGGGTCGCGGCGCTTGAGCCCTTGGGCGAGGGCTTTGTTGTCGTCGGCCATCTGGGTGGAGAAGAGAAGAATCGACCTCAGTGGTGCCGGGGTCAGGGTTGTGAATGTCGCGCTCATTCTACAGGGTATACGCGGCAGCGTGGCAAAAAGACGCAACCTCTTGAACTCGCTCAAGCCTCAGGAATTTCAGCAAGTTACGGGCAGGGTCGATGTCTTCCTTCGGTCAGCTTTACACGATGTAGTAGACTCTTTGGCCGCCACCATGTACTGCCCAAATTGCAAAGCCGAGTATCGGGAAGGATTCACGAGGTGCGCGGACTGCGGCGTTGAACTTGTGCATGAATTACCTGCCGCAGCCATTATTCCCATTGAACCTATTGATCCTGGCGACCCAGTGGAAGATCCGTTTTGCTCGTTTTGGAAGGGGGATGATCCGAGACTTCATGCCGAACTCTCTGAATTGCTTGGCGAGCAGAGTATTCCGTATAAAACCATCCGTCGGCAGGACCACCTCTTCAATTGGAACACGAAGAGCGCGTTCGAAATCGGCGTGCCGTTTTCACAGTTCGACAGAGCGGAAGCCGCCGTTAAAGACGCCTATGGCGGCGAGAACGAGCCCGTCTCCGAAGAAGTCGCGGTCCCGCTGGAGCTACCGGAGTTCCTCGAACCGAGCGAGCCGCGTCCTGCATGGGACAATGACCATTGGTACCCGGAAGAAGCGACAGTGAAGATTTGGGAGGGTGATCAGCTGGAGATGGGAGAATTGTTGGCAGCGTCGCTCCGCGAGAATCAGATTTATTCGCGTGTGGCGGATACTGCTGGGATTCACAAGCTTTTTGTCTTGCCGGCGGATGAATTGAAGGCTCGTGAAATTGTTCGCGAAGTCGTCGAGGGCGTTCCGCCGGAGTGAACGACGGGAGGAGTTTTTTCGCTTGCCGCATTTCGGCTTGGGTCGGAGTACACTTGAATACTATTTCGTGTATTTTTCGGCTCGCGGCTGCGAACGTAATTTGCGGCCAATCATCTAAGAATGGTGCTCTTCGATCGTAGGGAGGAACTCATGGCTGCAAGTCCTGGACCAGAAGGATCGTTGGTGATGTTGTGGGCGGGGGAAGACCCGGCGCTCCACTCCACGCTTATTGAGGAATTGCAATCCGCGGGCATTCCGTTTATTGACAGGCCCACCGGCGACGGCCAGGTGCCGCCGTCGGCCGATATCCTTCCTATTGATTGGAAAACGCAATTCGGGTTCGAAGTCGCGGTGCCTTCGTCGAATCGAGCTGCGGCCGAAAAGATTCTCGAAAAGCTTTTGGACCAAGAGCCCGCGGATATGGAGATTGCCGCGGATGACTCTACGCAGCCTGGAGTGGCGGAGGTGAAACCCGACCACTTGAGCGCGGCTACTTGTGCGGTATGGTCTGGCGCGGACGAGAAACGCGCGGGCTTTTTGGTCGAGGCGCTGAAGGAAAACGAAATTCCGGCGCGGGCCGAGACACGTGGGAATGAATCAACCGTGTACGTTCCGCCGGAAGAAGAAATGTTGGCGCGGGAGATCATTCGGGAAATTGTGGAAGGCGCGCCGCCGGCGTGATGCGGTGTTCTGCCCTCTTTGCAAGGCTGAGTTTCGGGATGGCTTCACGCAGTGTAGCGATTGCCACATACCTCTCGTTGCGACTAAGCAAGAAGCAGACGGGCAAGTAGTAACGAGTGTGTGGAAGGGCGGCGATAAAGTTGCGTTCGAGTTGGTCCTTTCCGCTCTGGAGCAGGCAGAGATTCCATTGCAATTTCTAGAGCACTTGAATTTACGGGCCGCGGCTCGATCGAGCCTGCGGAGCATAGTGCTTGGCCGTCCGAATCACGGCCACGAAACCGAGTTTGAGGTTCGGGTATTGGGGAGCGATGCTGAGCGGGCGCTGATCGCGATTCACCAGGCATCTGGACGAAACGGAAGATGATTAGTCGAAGCCGAAGGACACTGGCTTGACCGCTAGCAAGCGCAGAGAGCATCCTTTACTTCCTTAAATTTCTTTACCTCATTTAATTCACATGAATGCGGAGGGTTTGACCTTGTCTATCGATGCGATTAAGACGGTGGCGGTGTTGGGTGCGGGGACGATGGGGAATGGGATCGCGCATGTGTTTGCGCGGTCGGGGTATCGGGTGATTTTGCGGGACGTGGAGGCGCGATTTTTGGAGCGCGGGTTGGAGACGATTGGGAAGAATCTGGATCGGGAGATTAAGAAAGGGAAGTTGGCGGAAGGGGAGAAGGCGGCGGTGCTGGGGCGGGTGGAGTGCGTGACGGATATGGCGGCGATTGGGGCGGCGGATTTTGTCGTGGAGGCGGTGCCGGAGAAGTTGGAGATCAAGAGGGCGGTGTTGACTGAGGCGGATGGGATTTTGCGGCCGGAGGTTATTCTGGCGAGCAATACGTCTTCGATTGCGATGACGACATTGGCGGCGTTGACGAAGAGGGCGGACCGGTTTGTGGGGATGCACTTTATGAATCCGGTGCCGGTGATGGTGCTGGTGGAGGTGATTCGCGCGCTGCAGACGAGCGACGCGACGTTTTCGGCGACGATGGAGTTGGCGAAGAAGTTGGGGAAGACGCCGGTGGCGGTGAATGATGCGCCGGGGTTTGTTTCGAACCGGGTGCTGATGCCGTTGATTAATGAGGCGGTTTATTGCGTGATGGAGGGTGTGTCGACGCCGGAAGCGGTGGACGCCGTGATGAAACTGGGGATGAATCATCCGATGGGGCCGCTGGAGTTGGCGGATTTTATTGGGCTGGATGTGTGCGTGGACATCATGCATGTGCTCCATGAGGGGCTGGGGGATCCGAAGTATCGGGCTTGTCCGTTGTTGAAGAAATATGTGGCCGCGGGGTGGTTGGGGAGGAAGGCGGGGCGGGGATTTTATAGTTACGAGAAATGACGGCGCAGCCAAGTGCTAGGTCAGCCGGAGCGGAACATTTGTTCGCTGGTCGCCAAGCCATGAGATAATTCGAACTGCACCGAATGGTGGCCTAAAGCCTAAGCCGCATCTTATTCGAGGGCCTCGAGAATGAAATCCTACGTCTTTAGAGTGGTTGTCGAGCCGGACAAATTCGAGGATGGACGGGACGCTTGGCACGCATCTTGCCCTGCGTTGAAAGGCTGCCACACCTGGGGCCACACACGCGAAGAAGCGCTGGTAAATATCCGCGAAGCTATCGACCTATATATTCAAGATTTGATCGAAGCCGGAGAAAGAATTCCGGTTGACCAGGGAACCATCGAACTGCAAGAGCCCGCCGTTGCTGTCAACGTATGACGCGAGCCCCACGTGGTCTGCAAGCGCGCCGGTTCATCCGGGCGTTGGAAGCAGATGGATTCGCGCTAAAACGTGTTCAAGGCAGTCATCGCATATACCGCCATTCTGATGGACGACGAGTCGTGGTAGCTTTTCATTCCCTAAGCGCTACGTTTCCTATCGGCACGTTACGCGCCATGATCGAAGACGCGGGCTGGCAGGAAGAAGATCTGCGTCGGCTCGGACTCACAGAATAAACTTAGAGACTATCGCTTTGGCTGAGCCAGCCAAGGGCGAAGATAAGGCGAAAAATAATGTTTGCTTTTCTTTCGCCTTGGTGGTAATTTGCCTTTCGCGGTTTTCAACAGGTGCGAGATGTATTCGGCTGCGGGCCTGGCGATAAGTTGTCCGGAACATGCTAGGCTCGAAAGCGAGTTCATCGAGGCGCGCGATCGGATGCGGGGACTGATGCGGCTCCGCAAGCTGGAAGCGGCCGAAGAGCGGCAACTGGCGGTGCGGGTGGCGATGGCCATCGCTCGCTTGAAGGAGCATGTCGCCGAGCACGGTTGCGAACGCCGGGGCTAGTCCCGTCTGGCCCTGATGTGAAGAAGGCATGGCGGAAAGATAATTAGAGTGTTACTATTAGGCTTCCGCTATGTTTTTTGTTTTGGGCCATGGTTTCATGTTGGGCTAGGACGGGCACGGCATGCCGTGCCCCTACGAAATTTCCTAATTTTCTCTACCGAGGTGTGAAATGACAGAAGAAAAAGAAAAATTGCTGGCAGCGGCGATATCGCAGATTGAAAAGGATCATGGCAAGGGCGCGATTATGCGTTTGGGCAGCAGAGATGTGCTGGTGCCTGTGAGTGTAATTCCCAGCGGGTGTCTGTCGATTGATGCGGCGCTGGGCGTCGGGGGCTTCCCGCGTGGGCGCGTGATCGAGATTTACGGCCCGGAGTCGGGCGGTAAGACCACGATGACGTTGCACGTGATTGCCGAGGCGCAGAAGTTGGGCGGGCAGGCGGCGTTCATCGACGCAGAGCACGCGCTCGATCCGGTATATGCGCGGAAGCTGGGCGTGGACGTGGACAATTTGCTGGTCTCGCAGCCGGATAACGGCGAGCAAGCATTGGAGATTGCCGAAACGCTGATTCGTTCCGGCGGCGTGGACATCGTTGTCGTGGACTCGGTTGCCGCGCTTGTGCCTAAGGCCGAGCTCGAAGGCGACATGGGCGATCCGCAGATGGGTTTGCAGGCGCGGCTGATGTCGCAGGCGCTGCGGAAGCTGACGGCGATCGTGTCGAAGTCGAAGACATGCTTGATTTTCATCAACCAGATTCGCGAAAAGATTGGAGTGATGTTCGGGAATCCGGAGACGACTACCGGCGGACGGGCGCTAAAGTTCTACGCGTCGATGCGTATCGATATCCGGCGCATCCAGGCGATTAAGGAAGGCGACGTCGTGGTCGGTTCGCGCACGCGCGCCAAGGTTGTGAAGAATAAGGTGGCGGCACCCTTCCGCGAAGCGGAGTTCGACATTGTCTATGGCGAAGGCATTTCGCGTGAAGGCGACTTAATCGACCTCGGCGTGGACAAGGGGATAGTCGAAAAGAGCGGCACGTGGCTCAGCTACGGTGGTGAACGCATGGGCCAGGGCCGCGAAAACGCACGCACGTTTCTGAAGGAAAACAGGGACATCCGCGACAAGTTGGAAAACGCGCTTCGCAAGAAGCTCGAAATCGCGATTCCTGGCGGTTCCAACGCCGCTGCAGCGCCAGGGCCCAACGGCCATGCGCCAGCGACTGCGCATGGGGACAAGCCTCCCATGAAGGCCGCCGCAGCTTCCGCGACATCCAGCGCAGCCGACGCCAACAAAGCCCGGCCGACGCGCTAACAGCTAACAGCTAACAGCTAACAGCTAACAGCTAACAGCTAACAGCTAACAGCTAACAGCTAACAGCTAACAGCTAACAGCTAGAAACTAAATTCGTAGAGGGAGCCTGCGCTACGCATCGCGGAGGCCTGTGCTAAGATTTTCGCGTGGCGCAACATAACGACGTCATTCGGGAATCGTTTACGACACAGGCCCAGGCTTTTGCGGCGAATCCTTGGGTCACTGACGAAGAGCGCATTCGGCGTTTGGTGGCTGCGGCCCATCTCACCGGAAACGAGCGCGTTCTTGATATCGCGACAGGCCCGGGCTACATCGCAGAAGCCTTCGCTGGCGCTGCGCGAGAAGTCGTCGGCGTCGACCTGACGGATGCCATGCTGGCGATCGCAAAGGCACGCACGCAAGAGCGCGGTGTAACAAATGTTTCTTTTCGCGCGGCCGATGCGCAAAGCCTCCCTTTCGAAAATGGTGCCTTCGACGTGGTTGTATGCCGGCTCGCGTTGCACCATCTTCTGACCCCGCTACAAGTGCTGCGCGAAATGGCGCGCGTTTGCCGTATAGGCGGCACGGTTCTGGTGGAAGACATTTACGCCAGTGAACACCCGGAGCGCGCCGCGTATCAAGACGGCTGGGAAATTCTGCGCGATCCTTCCCATGTCCGCACGCTAGCTCTCAGCGAACTGCTTCAAATTTTTCGCGATGCCGGGCTAGAAACGGATGCAGTGGCTACGGCCGATGATTTAACTCCGGAAGTTGAGCGCTGGCTGGCGACGACGAAGGCGTTGCCAGAGCGCGCAACCGAAGTTCGAAGGCTTTTGGAAGAAGACCGCCTGCACGACTTAAGCGGTACGCGTCCGTTTCAAGATGCGACAGGGCGACTTTTCTTCCATGCGCGCACCGCGATCCTTGCCGGACGCAAGGTCAGCTAAATTCGTGCCCCTGTCCTGAGGGTCAGTCATTGATAACAAAGCACATACAAACGTACTGGTGCGCTTGAGCTATTGCGTACTATCCCTCCATGCGCCTAAACTGTGTCTCAACGTGAGAGATGCTGTTTCTCTACGGAACAAGATGGGCACTACGCCAGGCTCTTAAGTCGCATCAAATGAGCAGGCTTCTGATTTGGTGATTTGGGTGCAATATCAGCAGGTGTTCGGCGGCACGGTGTTCCTCAGATCCAATGATTTAGAAAAAGGTCGATGAATGCAGGTTGACCGCAAGTACAGGATGAGGTAAGTATTCGCCCCTAGGCATTTTCGGGGGAGTCGCGGACCAAAGGCGGTTTAGTGAAGAAAGCAGCAAAATCAGTCCTCGCAATTTTGGTCACGGTGCTCTTTGCCGTGCCGGTTCCCGCGGCGCCAGGCAGAGCAACTTCCACCGCGGCCTCGCGTAAATACGCCTCGCGTTATCGCGGCGTTCCCACTTTTGCCGATTCCACCAGTGCTGACGTTACAACTTTCGATGACCCGATCGTTCGCGCGGCAGTCGTCGAAGCGCTAGGGCGGTACAACGGATCTGTCGTCGCTGTCGACCCCAACACCGGCCGCATCCTCACGGTCGTAAATCAAAAGATTGCTTTTGGTGATGGCTACATCCCATGCTCCACGATCAAGCCAACCATCGCCCTCGCCGCGCTCGAAGAAAACGTCATCACGCGCGACACTATGCTCAAGGTGAGCTACCGCAAGTACATGAATTTGACAGATGCGATGGCGCACTCGAACAACGTGTTTTTTGAACAGCTCGGCCTGCGCATGGGGTTTGATACGGTTTCGAAGTACGCGCGCCTCCTGGGTCTCGGCGAACTTGCCGGCTACAACTTGCCGGAAGAGCATCCCGGTGCATTCCCCAGCGCGCCGCCTGCGCTTGGTGGCGTCGCACGCATGTCTAGTTACGGCGAAGGAATTCAGATCACTCCGTTGCAACTTGCCGCGCTAGCTGCGGCATTCGCGAATGGCGGCACGCTCTACTATCTGCAATATCCGCGCACGACGGAAGACGTAGCAAATTTCGCCCCGCGCATTAAACGCGACTTGAATATCGGCTCGATTCTCCCGGAAATTCGCGAAGGCATGCTTGCTGCAGTTCTTTATGGCACGGGCAAATCCAGCTTCGATCACGGCGGAGACGAAACGCCGCTCGGCAAGACCGGCACTTGCGACGACCACACTACGCCGTCGCACATCGGGTGGTTTGTGACGTACGCGGATGAAGCCCATCCGAAAATCGCACTGGCTGTTCTGCTTCGCGGGAACACGCGCACCGTTAAGGGACCCATGGCCGCCGTCGTTGCGGGACGCATTTATCGCAAGCTGCGCGAGCAGAATTATTTCGCCGAGTCCACGGCTCGCTCCACGCCTGTTAACTCGCTCGTCTCCGGCAAGTAAACGAAAGACACACAGGCTGCCAATCAAGTGTGGTACGTGGCACGGAACGTTTCGAGGCACTTTTTTGCGGTGTCGAGTTCCGAGTACCTGCTGCCTTCCTGTTCGATTAGGTAGTATTCCACTCCCCCAACGCTTTCCGCTACTTCGAAAATGGCTTTCCATTTCGCAACGCCCTCACCGAACAAAACCGTATAACCTTTTCCGCCTTCTGGCGACCATTCTTTGAGGTGAAGCGATCGAATGCGGCCGGGATTCGCGCGAATCCAGGCCACAGGGTCGGAACCGGCTTCTATACACGTACCAACATCGAGCTGCAACATAACCGAGGGCTTGGTATTTTTCGCGATGATTTCGATGGGGCGAATGCCGTCGATGGGAGTGAATTCGGTTTGGTGGTTGTGATAGCCGGCCTTCAGGCCTGATGGCTCCAACTTTTCTGCGGCAGAGTTCAGCGAATCCGCGACATTTTTCCAGCCGTCCAGCCCTGCCTTTTCGTGCGAGCTGGCCATCACCACATATTTGCAGCCCAGGATCAGGTTTCTGTCGCGCGTCTGCGAAATCTTTTCCGGTCCCAGATACGAACTGTCGTTGTGAGTGGAGTAGCAACGAATACCGAGGTCATCCAGGAGTTTTCGCACATCCTTGGTTTGGCTCTCGGTCCAGTCAAAGTAGGGGGCGTAAAACTCGACGCACTGATAGCCCATTTTGGCGACAGCGCTCACCGTACCTGCGAGATCGTCTTTCATCGCGTTCCGCACAGAGTAGAGTTCGAGGCCAACCGGAATCGGTGTCGCTCCCTGGGCACGTAGAGCCCACGGGAGCATCGCCGACATCACTAGAAAAGAGCGGCGGGATAAGGCGTTTGGGGTCATGGCTGCATCCTACTTGAGAACGAGCTTAATTTCATCAAGAGGTTGGCCGAACTATTGAGGTTCGCCAGAGTTGGAGTCGTGCGAGTCGTGAGGAAAAGCGGCAGCAGAGCTGCCGCACTCCAAATCGCCAAGTTAAGCGATTGGACGCAGGGGATTTGATTTGCGTTTGACCACAATCGTGGTTTGATACAAAAGTGTTCGTGGTAATCTGCATCGGCTGTATTTAGCGGCATGGCAAGTCAGCAAGTTTGGCGAGTGCCCGGGGGAAGAGTGAATCGTCGATTCGCGATTGTGCTGGTTATTGTGCTGTGCTTCGGCGCAGGAGCGCTCATGTATGTTTTTCGCATGCGCTTGGCCGCCTTGGCTGAATTTGAGCATCAAGTGAAGCTTGCGCAGGAGGAAGCTGCAGCCATACGCGCGCAACTCATTTTGCCGACGGAAAAGCGAATTCTTGCACGCGATAATTTTACTTCCGCACTTGAGAAATTTGGTTTGAGCCACGAGGATGCGGCAAATGCGTCCTCTGCGGCGCAGCATGCGTTTAACCTGCGGCAGGTGCGCGCCGGGAATACGATTACTGTGGGACGGTCTGTCGAGGGTGACTTACGCGAGATCGATTACAAGATCGATCCAGACCGCATGCTGAAGATTGTGCCAGCAGATTCCGGATTCACCGCTGAAGTAAAAGAAATTCCTTCCAAGATAGAAGTTACGGCCGTTTCCGGGCAGCTCGATGATTCTCTTTTCAACGCCATCGCACAAGCCGGAGAATCGCCGGAAATCGCGATGCGCCTCGCGCAGATCTTCGGGTACGACCTGGATTTCTATACCGATCCCCGCAAGGGCGATACGTTCCGCGTCTTGCTGGAGAAAAAGAAATACGCTAACGGGAAGACGGCGGGGTATGGAAAGATTTTTGCCGCGGAGTACGATAACGGCGGCAAGAAATACCAGGCTCTCCTTTTCCATGACGAAGTCGGTCACCCCGCCTACTACAATGCCGATGGCAAATCGTTGCAGAAGGCGTTTCTGCGTTCGCCGCTGAAATTTTCTGCGCCCGTCACTTCGCATTTCAGCGCTGCGCGTTATCACCCGATTCTGAAAACCGTTCGCCCCCACATGGGAACGGATTATGGCGCGCCCACGGGCACTCCAGTGCAGACGATCGGGAGCGGCCGAGTTTTGTTTGCGGGACTAAAGGGCGGCGAAGGAAATATGGTTCACATCGCCCATTCGAACGGGTACGAAACGATGTATCTGCATTTGTCGCGCATGTATGTGCGCGTGGGCGAGCACGTCGAAATTGGGAAGACTATCGGCCTCGTTGGCAGCACCGGGCTCGCCACGGGACCGCATCTGGATTTTCGTATTCTGCAAAAGGGACAATACAAGAACTTCGAGAAGCTTGGCTTGCCGCCTTCCGATCCCGTCGGAAAAAAAGATCTTCCAGAGTTTGCTGACGTTCGGGAGAGGTGGCTGCCGCTTCTGAAGAACCCGGGCCTGTTGCAAGCGGGCATCCCCACCGCCGCTGGGCATTAAAAAATCTTCCGCCCCGAGTTTCAGCGCTCAGTCTTCAATAAATGACAGGAAGTTTCGAGTAATCGGCAGTAGCTTCACTCGTGACGCGGAGCACCAAGAGGGTGCGGTCATCGTGCGGACTCGTGCCCGGGCCGCTGTGATCGTCGGTCGCTGCGATTATTTTTTCCGATAGTTCATTGGCCGAAACTTCTGGCCCCGCACTCGCCAGCAATGCATGCAAGCGTTTCGAGCCGAACTCTTCTTCGCGAGCATTTTCCGATTCCAGAATCCCGTCTGAGGCAAATAGAACGATGTCGCCGGCTTGAAGATCGATCGTCGTTTCGTCGTATTCGCTGTCGGGAAAAAGACCTAAGGGAACGCCTTCCACCCGAATTTCTCGCGTGCTTCCGTCGCGTATCAGCAACGGATAAGGCCCGCCCGCATTGGAGAGTGTCAGTTTGTGTGCCGCTGCATCGTAGACGGCAAAAAGCATAGCGATGAACCGCGAATCGAGCCGCGCTCCGTACATCCGGCGATTAAGCATCTGCAGCATGCTCGCAGGATTGCACGTGCTGCTCACCACAAGCTCGCGCATCGTCCCGATAGCCAGCGAACCATAGAGCGCGGCCGCCGTGCCTTTGCCGGAGACATCTCCAAGAGCCATGGCTAGTTTGCCCTGGCCATAAGGAAGAAAATCGTAGAAGTCGCCGCCTAACTCTCGCGCGGGAACATAGGCAGCGGCAAGATCAAGACCCGGAATGCCGCGGGCGCCGTGAGGAAGCAGTTGGCGCTGAATCTCACGGGCCGTGTTGAGGTCATCTTGGAGGCGGGCCTGATTCTCGCGCGCCTCTTCGTAAAGCCGCGCGTTTTCAAGCGCCACAGCTATGTAGGAGCCTAGCGTCGCCAGCATGCGTTCGTGCTGCTCAGTGAAGGCGTTCTTCTCCGTAGTTTCGAGATCGAGCACGCCAATTAACCTGTCCTGTAGAAGCAGCGGAATCACCAACTCGGAGCCGGTGTCCAAGCCAAGCTCGCAGGTGACGTGGCGAGGGTCATTCTCGACGTCATTTACGCGGACGCTGCGGCGCTCGGCGGCGGCTGTGCCAGTGATGCCTTCGTTGAGCGCCATGCGGAGACGCACGGGACGCGGATCTTCATAGCGAAAGGTGAAGACGCTCTCGAGAAGCTGGGATGCGTCGTTCCAGAGCAACACGCTAAAAGCATGGTAGTCGACGAGACGCTTGACCCGCTGGGCGACGCGGAAGAGCAATTGCTCGCGATCGAGGATGGACGTGAGTTCGCGGCTTACCTCATATAGAAGCGACAGCGTCTTGGCTTGCTCCGGGTAAGCGGTCAGAAGGCTCGGTGGAACGGGATCCACGTCGCCCAGAATGCCGTAGGCTCCGAGTTGAGAGATGTCATCCATTTTTAAATGAGCCGTTTCAGCTGGTCTATTAGATGTAGCACAAACGAATCGGTTTCAAACGCTAATGTTGTTTTCAGCGGCCGGGCAAGCTCTCTTGTTAACCTTCGGGAGCGGATTCGCTTGACGGAGCGGCACACCCTACCTACGCTATTGGTGACGGAGGATTGGAGCTAGTATGAATCCTTCTCAGGGGCAGGCGCCGGCTACACGTCCATGCGCTTACTGCGGAAAGCCCGTGCCCGCGCGGATGAATCGCTGTCCTTACTGTCGCGAGGAGGTTTCCGAGGTTCGGTTATCTTCCCGCGCTGGCAGGGATGGCCGCCGCGAGGTGCGTCGCGGGCTGATCTACATGCTGCTGGGCGCAGTCATTCATTATTTCGCCGGCGGCTATAGTGCGCTGACGCTCCCTTATCCCCTCAATCCTATAGTGACCGTTTACTTGTCGCCTGTTGTTTTTCTCGGTGGATTAGGAATGTGTCTATACGGTATTTATTTGCGGATGCGCTCCTGACGGAGCCCAATTTCTGATCGCTGCATGGAAGGCACAAGTCCGAGGCATCTCCGCGGGAATCTCGGCGGTTAACGAAACTTCAGCAAAATCCAATAGATCGAAAGCTTGAACAATTCCATCAGGTCTTCTTTCGCGGTTGCGAAGCCTGAGATTTCCTCTGGCTGGGGATAATCTTGTTGTTGTTCCGGGGGTTTGGGTAAGGGCTGCTCAGATAGAGTGGGAGGCGCGGCGAGAAAGGCCAACCTGATGTTGGCATTTAACAAAGACTGGCAACACATGCGGATTCGTCGTAGATGCGTTCCGCTGCTTACCATGAGGACCGAGTGGATTTCCGGGCGCTCACTAAGCCATCGGGCTAGCGCGTCAATCTCGGTCAAAGTGCCGAATTGTTCTGGCAGCAGATGCTGCGTCTGAACTTCCTGCCCTTCGAAAAAGACGAAATAGTGGCGTTGCGGAGGAGGCACCTCTTGCGCCAGTTTCAGGAGGTCCAGCGGAACCGGCAAGGTCATCTTCGAGAACCGGCGAATTTCGAAGCGGCCCACGCTGAACAATATTCTCGGTGCCAGTCCCTGGCGGAACAATTCCAAAGCGTAGTCCTTGCGATACACTCTGCCCGCCAGCACGAAAATAAGATCCGCACTTCGCGGAGCGTCGGCGGGCGAGAGCCAGGCATGCAAGCTGGGTAAGAACAGCATGGATCTGTTGACTGTGTTCAAGCCTTCTTCACAATAACCTAATTATTGAACCTGGCCATGGATAGAGTCGTGCGCGTCTCGGAGAAGAGCGGCAGCTGGGCTGCCGCACACCAAAGCGCTGCATTGTGCGAGGCTTAGTTGCTCGGAAACTGGATGCAGATGCCACCTGTCGGAAACCACGGACCTGATGGCCCTGTCCGGAAGGACAACGTGACCGATTGGGGGAGTACTCGCCCTCCAATTCCTCGCTACGAACGGAACAGCGTGGCCTACTGATGGACGGGATCCGTCCGGGTCCCACAAGTTCGTTCTGAGAGAGCGATCGGAGGGCAAATGAAAAAGTTAGTCCTAATTGTGGCAATGGCGTTGATAAGTGTCTCCTTTGGTGCGGGCAGAGCCGCCGCGCAAGGACCGCAGGGAGCTGGCGCTGGGGCGGCATCCTCGAGCAGTTCGAGCGGCAGCACGCATTCGCTGAATCCCATCAAGTGGGTGAAGAAAGATCCGAAGTCGGCCAGCGATACGCTCGATGCCAAAGACGAACAAGATAAGAAGCTGACAGCCAATTTGCAGGCTCAAGGAGTCCTGCCGGCGAACACCGACGCCAAGAGCGCTTGCGAAAACTTCAAGACACTTGATGAGTGCGTGGCTGCGCTGCACGCCAGCAAAAACGTGGGACTGGAATTCAGCTGCCTGAAGTCCAATCTGACGGGCGTGCAAACGAGCGCGGATATGTCTTCGTGCAAGGGACCTGCCGGCGACAAAGCGATAACCCTAAGCAAAGCGATTCACGCAATGAAGCCGGACGCTGATGCCAAAACAGAGACGAAGACCGCCGAGAAGCAAGCCAAAGACGATCTGAAAGCTGCGGGAGCATAAACCGGCAGGTCGATAAGACGATTAGAAATCCAGAGTGGGAGCTCAACAGTGTGAAAAGGGCGGATTGGCCGGAAGTTACGGCACCCCGCCCTTTTTGCTTTGTTAGTGGAAGGGTCGTGACAGCTATTGAGTGGTAGCAACGGACTTTGGTTTAGTCAGCTCTTCAATGACCTGCGGAGGAAGTGATTGCATTCGTTTGATGTACGCCGCCATCGTCCATATCTCCTTTTCCGTATTCCATTTGCCGTTGGCAAACATGCCCGTTCTGCGGATGCCGTGTTTGATGACCCAAAAGATTTGTGCTTCGGTATATTTGGTGCCCACAAGCGGCAATTGGGGAACAGGTGGAAACAGCACATCGCCGCCATCGTTCTTGGCTTTTCCTGGAACGCCATGGCAGCCGGCGCATCCATCGATATAGAGCTTCCCACCGGCCACGAGATTTTCGTCAGTGGGAGGAAACGGGTTCGGCATTTCCGGCGCTTCGCGTCGGACCGAGGCATGAACGGCTGAAGACATCAAGAGACTTTCCAATTTGGACGGCGGCAAATCGCCACGCGCTTCCGCCAGACCCAGACGCAGATACGCAAAGCCACCGATCACGATAATTGCTATTGTAGCTAAGACTCCGAGAAGAAAATACTTCAAGATCGTCTCCCCCGGACGGATTGGAACTTATTTGGATAGACGCACAAACACCCTGAAACGCTTCATGCGCGCCCGCTATTTCTGATGGTTAAACGCAATAGCGTCTCTATTGCTAGGTTCAAGCCGAAGCTGCCTTCGCCTTATCGGCTCGAACCAAAGGCACATCCACTAGATGTTCGGCTAGGAACCACACTTGAAGTTCGTTTGTACGGATCACGTTGGACACAAGCAAATCATTGGTTCCGTCGTCTCCCGCGTTGCTGGCTTGTTTGGCCATCGTGCGAGCTTCTTTCAAGATCAGTTCGTGGGCTTCGAGAAGGCGAGAGATCTGTACTGGAGCTTCCTCTCGGCCACGCGGGGGCCGCGGAATCATAGTTGTCTCGGCAATATCCGGCGCCATGGCCAAACTGACGCCACCCAGGACTTGAATGCGCTCGGCGATCTCATCCACGAGCTCGTCCTGCTCGCCATGATGCTTGTCGAACAGCAAATGCAATTGATAAAACGTGGCGCCCGAAACCTGCCAATGATGCTTTTTGTACATATCGCGAAGCGTTATGGTGTCGGCGAGAAGCTGGTTGAGGTTTTCGGTACTGCCGGCGCAGACTTCCTCGTCGAGAGCGATCGGCAGCTTAGCAATTTTTCCGTACGGCTGAATTTCAGGGGCGTGCTGGTGTTGAATTGGCCGGGCGTGCCGCGTGCCTTCTTCGAGCTGACTGTAGGATGGTTCGCGCTTGTTATTTTTGGTGCTCATCGATATTTCTCCTAGAAAGGAATCTGGGGGAATGCCGGGACCCAATCATACATATGCTTATCCGGCTGTAAGTGTGATGCGGGCGGCCTAGGCTTGGATGCAGAAATTCAAGCCCGAGCAGGGCACGGTCCGCCGTCGGTTTAAACAATCCAAGGAGGTGAATGGCTTAGTTTTCGACCTTCCGAATTTGTCCGGGCTCGATCCTGGACAATATTTTGAGACACGAAGAAACGAGTGGAAGAAGAACCCTAAGCCGGCCGGATTTCCCTCTCAAAATCAACACTGAAATTCTGCGGCCGGCCAGATTTTGCTGAGTCTCCATGCTGCGGTCGATCGTTAACGTCATAGGCTTCTGCCTCGGCGAGCCGCAACAGAACGCCATTTTTCTTGCCCGAGAAGCCCGCTTCGGAAGCAGTTCGGCAGATGTGATTAGCTAAGTGAGGCTTGAGTTTCCTAGGCACGCACTCGTCGAGAAGAATTCTCATCCAAGCTTTTCAACTAGCAGCGTCTTTGCTTGTTCCAGCGCGGCAATTGCAGCCTCACGCGTGACTGTCGGAAAATCGTCGAGAAATTCATCGAGTGTTTCGCCGCCCTCAAGGTAATCGAGCAGATTTTGAAATGGCACACGAGTGCCTCGGAAAACAGGAGTGCCGCTGAGAATTTCGGGGTCTTTCACGACGATATTAGCTGTTCTAGCCATGATTATCGGACTTCCCAGGTGTCGCCTGCGCGAAGGAGCTTCGTGAGATCGCCGGGTCCGCGTTTCGCGATGACGTCTTTGATTTGCTGGTTGATGACGTCTTCATAGCGCGGAAGATCGTCCCAGTCGCGAAGCACGCCGATGGGCGTCGGGAATCCCGGACGCTGCTCCATGTGAGAAAGCATGAACGCGTAAAAAGGTCGCGGATGATGCGCATCATGGATGACCATATCCGATTCGGTGATGCCGTTGCCGAGTTGCACCACTTCAATATCTCCATCCGGCTTGTGGCGAATACCTTTGTCGCGGTTCTTGCCGAAAACAAGAGGCTTCCCATGCTCGAGCTGGATGATGTTTTCGCTGCGCGCGTCACGCTCGGTCAGATTGAACCACGCGCCATCGTTGAAGATGTTGCAGTTCTGCAGAATCTCGACGAACGCAGAGCCTTTATGCGCGGCGGCATGTTTCAGTGTTTCTTTGAGGTGCTGCTGAAAGACATCGACGGAGCGAGCCACAAAAGTCGCTTCAGCGCCGATGGCAAGCGAAATGGGATTGAACGGCCGGTCAAGCGAACCGAACGGAGTGGACTTCGCTTTCTTGCCGATTTCAGACGTCGGCGAATACTGGCCCTTCGTTAGCCCGTAGATGCGGTTATTAAACAACAAAACTTTCAGGCCGACATTGCGCCGCAACATGTGAATGGTGTGATTGCCGCCAATGGAAAGTGCATCGCCATCGCCGGTCGCAACCCAGACTTCCAAGTCGGGGCGAATCGCCTTGATACCCGTAGCAACCGCGGGTGCGCGGCCGTGAATGGTATGAAAGCCGAACGTATTCATGTAATACGGAAAACGGCTTGAGCAGCCAATGCCGGAGACCACGACAAAGTTTTCGCGCTTGATCCCGAGGTCAGGAAAAACAGACTGAACGGCGGAAAGAATCGCGTAGTCGCCGCAACCGGGGCACCAGCGAACTTCCTGGTCGGTCTGGAAATCTTTCTTGGTGAGAGGCGTGATAGGCGGAAGGGTAGCGGTGCTCATCAGGAGTTCTCCCCAAGAATTTCTTCGATCTTTTGTTCGATCTCGGCTTGCTTGAAGGGACGGCCTTGAATCTTGTTGAGGCCCACGGCGTCCACGAGATATTTTGCGCGGAGTACCCAAAGAAGCTGGCCCATGTTGAGCTCTGGCACAAGAACCGTCTTGTAGCGTTGCAGAACTTCACCGAGATTCGCGGGCAGAGGATTGAGGTAGCGCAGGTGAACGTGCCCAATCTTGCGGCCCTGCTCGCGCTGTGCTTTCAGCGCGGCGGTGATGGCGCCATGCGTCGAACCCCACGCAACAATCAGCAAATCGCCTTCGGCATCGCCAGCGGGAACGGCATCCGGAATCTCCTGCACGATGCCCGCGACTTTTGCCGCGCGGATACGCACCATGTTTTCGTGATTGAGCGGCTCGTAATTAATATTGCCGGTAACGTCCTGTTTCTCAAGGCCGCCGACGCGATGCTCGAGCCCCGGCGTGCCTGGAACAGCCCACGGCCGCGCGAGCGTTTGCGGGTCGCGCTTATAAGGCAGATAACCGTTCGGACCATTGGCTTCCATCGCAAATTTCACGGGGAATGCTGGAATGTCATCCACGTTCGGAATCTTCCACGGCTCGGCGCCATTCGCCAGATAGCCGTCGGAGAGAATGATCACAGGAATCATGTATTTCACAGCTATGCGGCTGGCTTCGAGCGCCGCCCAGAAGCAATCACTAGGCGTTGCTGCAGCAATGATGGGAATTGGCGCTTCGGAGTTGCGGCCAAAAAGTGCCTGCAAGAGATCGGCTTGCTCGGTCTTTGTCGGCAACCCTGTCGAGGGTCCGCCGCGCTGAATATCGCAAATGACCAGCGGGATTTCCACGGCTACCGCGAGGCCCAGCGCTTCTGTCTTCAGCGCCATGCCAGGGCCAGACGTCGTTGTGATGGCGAGAGCGCCTGCATAGGCAGCGCCGATCGCGCTGGTGATGGCGGCGATTTCGTCTTCCGCCTGAAAGGTCATCACGCCGAAATCTTTGTACTGCGAAAGCTCGTGAAGAATGTCCGACGCTGGCGTGATGGGATAGCTGCCTTGGAAAAGTGGCAAGCCCGATTTTTGCGATGCAGTTACGAAGCCCAGCGCGAGCGCCTGGTTTCCACTCAGGTTGCGATAAATGCCAGGAGCAAGCTGCGCCGGCGGAATCTCATAACTGATCTGGAATGCTTCCGTAGCCTCGCAGTACGAATAGCCGGCCTTCATCGCGAGCTTGTTGGCTTCGACGAGCAGCGGCTTGTTCTTAAATTTGGCGTCAATCCAGCGGACCGTCGGCTCCATCGAGCGGTTATAGAGCCAATAGCACATACCCAGCGCAAAAAAGTTTTTGCACCGGCTGATCGACTTCGCATCGATTCCGAGATGTTCGAGCGCTACTTTTGTCAGACGCTCCAGCTCGACGGAAAAGAGGCGATATTTGTCGAGCGAATGGTCTTCGAGCGGGTTAGTTTTCGACTGGGCTTTGCGCAGGTCGTTTTCGGTAAACGCATCGGAATTTACGATGAGAATCCCATTCGCTTTGAGGTCCGCGATATTCATCTTCAGCGCGGCCGGATTCATGGCGATCAGGACATCGACGCTGTCGCCGGGCGTATAAACGTCGCTTGAAGAAAAATGCAGCTGGTAGCCGCTCACTCCCGGTAGCGTTCCTGCAGGAGCGCGAATCTCCGCGGGGAAATCCGGAAAGGTGGCGATATCGTTGCCGTAGAGCGCGACGGTATTGGTGAACTGGCTCCCGGTAATCTGCATGCCGTCGCCGGAGTCGCCGGCAAAGCGTATGACCGCGCGATCAATCACTTCGCGCTTATGTTTTACCGGCGGCGTTTCAATCAAAGTTGACATAGTGACCAAGGCTCCGCTGTGTCTAAACTCCCAAACGAATTTCCCAAGGGAGTGAGGGTTAATTTGTTAGATGGGCGTCGCGATAAGCAGGTTGGATGCTCTATCCGGCCCCCGGACCCGACCACAAGAGAATACCACACCGGCCCACGTGAGGAAGGCCGAGTGGCCGCCGCGTACGAATGTGTCGTTTCAGAAAAGATGCGCGGATCTCGCAGGGTGTTTGTGAGTGGCAATGCAACTTCACGCTTTGGCGAGCGAAGCCGATTCGCGAAAGCGAGGGCGATAGAACAGCAAGAGCACAATGATGGCCGCACTAAAACACAAACCGAAAATCATCATCCCCCGAAAAAAGGAATCAGTCAGAAAAGGATTGCCGCCGGGAAATGCAGGATTAGCCGCGTCGATGCGCTGCATCGCCTCTTGCATCGCCGCGAGAAAATGAGGATTCAGAAGAGACAGAAGACCGTTGGCAAGAAAGGCCAATTGAAGGAAGAGAACAGTATCCAGCGCCCACGGTTTGAGCTTGAGTATCCCAACAGCTCCGACGCCAAACACGAAGCCCATAATCCCAAAGATGGCTTTGGCCGATAAGCCACTAAAGAAGTGCCCGAAGAGAAAAAATGGCATTGCGCCCGTCATTGGAAAAAGCATGACTAGGATCATGCAAACGGATGAAAAAACCAGGAATCCCGCGAATATCATGAGGGGGAGCGGGCAAACAGCCTTCGGAGAAATAGAAGGGGCGACCACCGGCTCTGGCAAAGGGAACCCTGTGACATCCATCGCCGACGGATACGATGCCAAAGGAGCTGGCGCAGCAAAAGCTGCCGCTACCCGAGGACGCGTGAAAAGCACCAGCCACCAAATACCGATCCCGAGCGGAATGCCGTAGAAAAGAACCATGAACAATTTAAGGAATCCCATGAAAGGTCCGGCTTCCGCGCCGTTGGGCAGGCCGGAGGGAAGAGTATTAAAAACGAGGAAAACAAAAGGAATCGAGATCGCCGAAAAGACGGCCATGATGCCGCCCCAGATAAGCATCGTGATCCGGGCCCAATTGCGCCGCCGAAGAACACCGATGCCAACGAAGAAGCCAAATACCGCGATACCCAAACCAAATAGCCAAAAAATTTGAACCACTGCTCTTGTGGAACCAGGCAAGCCCGGGGTCGCCTCTGCAGTCTGCAGGCCGGGCGCGACCAGCATCGAAACCTCAACCAACAAGCCGAGAAGCACGCCGAGCGCGCTGAAAATGATGGCTACAGCACCGGCAGCAGTGACGGCGGGAAGGGAATCTCTGTTGGCAAGCGTATTCATAAGCAGACCATCATGGTAATCGCTCCGGAAATCTGTCTATCGATTCTGTGTATATCATTTCCAGAAGTGTTGTCCTAGAGAAGCAAATGTAACGCGAAGGCAAGTTGCGCTTGACGTTCGCTTTCTTTTCGCCTAAAGTGGTGATGCTTCAATAGTGTGTGCGGAGGCGTTCGATGGCCCTGACGAAACGGCAAAAAGAAGTCCTGGATTACCTGGTTTCCTTTGACAACAAGCACGGTTACGCCCCCAGCTTTGAGGAGATTGGCAAGGGCCTCAAGCTGACGTCACTCGCCACGGTTCACAAGCACATCACCACGCTCGAGAAAAAAGGGTTCATCCGGCGCGGCTACAACCAGAGCCGGTCGATCGAAATCCTGCAATTGCCGAAGCCGGTGAAAGAACAGATCAGTGACAGAAAGATTCAAGAATTGCCATTGGTGGGCCGTATCGCCGCGGGCCGGCCGCTCGAAGCTGTGGAAGACCGCGAAACGATTTCGCTCGGCGATTTTGCCCGGGGCGGCAACTCCTTTGTGCTGCAGGTAAAGGGCAGCTCTATGATTGAAGATCACATTATGGACGGCGATTACGTCGTCTGCGAACAAACCCAAGTTGCCAACGCGGGCGACATCGTGGTCGCTCTTATCGGCGGCGAGGAAGCCACCTTGAAGCGTTTCTACCGCGAAGGAGCAGGGAAGATCCGGCTCCAGCCCGCGAATTCAGAAATGGCTCCGATCATGGTGGCCGCAAACGACCTTAAGATTCAGGGCCGCGTCATCGGCGTGCTCAGAAAATACTGAATCTCAGGTCTCCAACGCCTCTTTCCCTGGCTCGGGAGCGTCTTTCACTTCGCTCCTTTCGGCCGATTTGTCCCAGTTCTCTAGTGTTTGTAATTCCCTCAGGGCCGCAGCAAAGACGTTCCCACCAGGTCAGATCCGAGCACTACTAGGATTTTCCAGCTACTATGTATATTCCTTGTAGCCACTTGTAAGCGTGCAGCGTCAAAGGTACGAGGCGGGGCCAGCTTCCATAGTCGCCGCCAAGGAAACCAGCCAACTTGTCGAACAAGAGCCCAAACATACTGATTGTCCAGCCTGATGAGGCTGTCCGACTGCAACTCCAGGAAGCGCTGCGAGCCGCAGGCTATGAAGTTTCCTCTGCGGCAACGCAGGAAGAAGGGTTCCGCGTCGTCCAAACCGGCGCGGTCGATGTCTTTCTGCTTTCCGCGGACCTGGCCGATGTTCTCTGTTGCAGCTCTCTTGCTGAAATTAAAGGCCTGGGGTCGACCGCCAACACACGCGTGATTCTCTTCGCAAGCGGAGGCGGCGCCGTGCGGGCGCGTGCCTTGGACCTGGGTGCCGACGATGTGATGTCGCCTCCCTTGGAGCCGGCAGAACTGCTTGCCCGGGTGCGCGTGCAACTGCGCGACAAGCATGCCCTCGAAGAATTGCAGTTCAAATCCCGCATCGCGGAAGAAGGCCAGGAAATCGCTCACACCGCATTTCAAGCTATTGCCGTGACGGAAAAAATGACGCGCGATGCATTCTCGACTGGACGCGTTCTAAAAATTGGTGTTGGCGCGCTGCTGGCCGTCGCTGCGGTCATCTCCATAGTTTTTCTGCTGTTTACGCGCCGCGCAGATAAGGAAACCAAGCGCGCCTATTCCGAGATCGCGCAGCTCGAGCATGGCGTCCGCACGGAGCAAGCGCTGGTTGAGGAAGCCAACAAAGCTCGCGAAGAGCTGCAGCAATCGGACATCACCGAGCAAAAACAACAACTGCAAAAACAAACCGACGATCTTCGTCAGAAGCTCTCCGCCGCGGACGCCAGCGAAGTTTCCGGTCTGCGCAAACAGTTGGACGAGACAACGAGCCGGCTGAAGAAAGTAGAAACGCAATCTGACGCTGCAGAGGGCGTCATTCGAGCTAACGCTCCGAGCGTTTGCCTGCTCCACGTCTCGGTTTCTTTTCTTGACCAGGCCTCGCATCGCCCGCTGCGTTACGGCGCGATCAATCCAGACGGCCAACCGCTCAAAGACAGCGACGGCAACGTGGTCTACAGCCTCGATGGCCGCGCTCCCGAAGTTCGCGAAGATTTCTTCGGCACGGGTTTCATCGTCGGCCAAAACGAAATCCTTACCAACCATCACGTCGCCCAACCCTGGTGGAAGAATGACGAGATGGCTGCCGCTCTACAGCAAGGCCTGCAACCGGCCATCGCTGAAATGACCGCTTATTTTCCCGAGGCCGCAGCCGGTATTCCTCTGAATATCTCGCAGATTTCAGACGAAGCCGATCTCGCCGTCCTTCGCGGGGACATTTCCGCTCTGAAACGGCCCATTCTAAAAATCGACGGCCGCAAAGAGGCTGCGGTCAGCGGACAGCTCCTCATTTCGCTCGGCTACGCAACCGGAATAAGCGCCATCATGGCGCGAGCTGGAGAAGACACCGTAAAAGACATCGTCAGACTGAGCGGTGGCGACCCGAAAAAAATTGTGGATGAGCTCGAGCAGCGCAAGCTGATCCGTCCCCTTGTGACACAGGGACATATCGGCGACGTCCTGCCGGATAAAATTGTTTACGATGCACAGACTACTTCCGGTGGCTCCGGTGGGCCGCTTATAAACCGCGACGGCCAGGTGATTGGCGTAACTTTCGCAGTCGTCCGCGGCTTTGGCGGTTCCAACTTCGGCGTTCCCATTCGTTTTGCGCAGCCGTTGCTAAAGCCGTAGCGTGATTCGCTGGCCAGCCGTCCGCATCCAAATTATTTTTCCTGCGAATCGAAAAAAGTGCTCCAGTCGTCACGCGTCCGCGTGAAACAATCTAGAGTTTCGCGTAACCTACTTGTCGGCCCAGGGATGAAGAAGAACAAACCCATTCGAAAACTGCTCGCTGCCAATCGCAGTGAAATCGCCATACGGATTTTCCGTGCCGCGAATGAGCTCGGCCTGCGAACCGTGGGCATTTATTCGCAGGAAGACCGCCTCGCGCTGCACCGATTCAAGGCTGACGAGGCATATCAAGTGGGCGCGGGTAAAGGCCCAGTGGTGGCATACCTCGATATCGACGGCATCGTCGCTTTGGCCAAGGAGAAGGGCGTCGACGCCATTCATCCGGGCTACGGGTTTTTGTCAGAGAATCCCGCATTTGCGCGGGCCTGCGAAAAGGCCAGTATCGTATTCATCGGTCCAACGCCGGAATTGCTCAAACTCCTCGGAGACAAGACGGCCGCTAGACGCCTCGCTGACTCGGCCGGCGTACCGGTGCTACCGGGGACGGAAGACTCGATCAGCTCTCCAGCTGAAGCGCGCAAATTCGCGGCTTCGATCGGGTACCCGGTCATCGTGAAAGCTGCCATGGGCGGCGGCGGCCGCGGCATGCGTGTAGTGCGGAGCGAGGCTGAACTCGACCAACGCCTCGAAGAAGCTCAGGGCGAAGCAAAATCGGCTTTCGGCGATGCCAGCGTCTTTCTTGAAAAATATTTACCTCGTGCGCGCCATCTCGAAGTCCAAATTCTCGCGGACAATTACGGCAATCTGCTGCACCTCTATGAACGCGATTGCTCCGTCCAGCGTCGCCACCAGAAAGTAGTCGAAGTCGCACCAGCCGCAAATCTGCCGCCATCGATTCGCACGGAACTCTGCGATGCCGCAGTTCGCCTCGCGCGCAAAGCTAACTACCGCAACGCAGGCACAGTCGAATTCCTTTACGACGTCGACGCTCAAAAATGGTATTTCATCGAAGTGAATCCTCGCATCCAGGTGGAACACACGGTCACCGAAATGGTGACTGGCATCGATCTGGTGCGCTCGCAAATCCTCGTTGCGCAAGGCCACCAGCTCCATGAAGAGCCGCTCGCCTTGCCGGAACAAGCAAACGTGCCGCTCTATGGCGCGGCGCTCCAGTGCCGAGTCACCACCGAAGATCCGGAAAAGAATTTCGCGCCCGATTATGGAAAGCTCACGACGTACAGATCCCCTGCTGGATTCGGAATTCGCCTCGATGGCGGAACAGCTTACGCCGGTGCGGTCCTAGCAGCGTATTACGATTCGCTTCTCGTGAAAGTCACTGCATGGGGAACGAAGCTACCTGAGGCTTGCCAGCGCATGGACCGCGCTCTCCGCGAGTTCCGCATTCGCGGCGTTAAAACCAACATTCCGTTCCTCGAAAACGTCGTCAATCATCCGCGCTTCCGCGCCGGAGAAGTCACTACTTCTTTTCTCGATGAATCGCCTGAGTTATTTCGCCTGCACAGCCGCGGTGACCGCGCTACCAAGCTGCTTTCCTACCTTGGTGATGTGATTCTCAACGGCAATCCCGAGGTAAAAGGGAAGCCCGTCCCCAAAGCGTTGGAAAAAGCGACTCTGCCGCGCATACCGGGCATCGATCCTCCGCCAGGAACACGACAACTTCTGCAAAAACTGGGTCCAAAGAAATTTGCCGCTTGGGCACGAAAAGAAAAACGACTTCTGATCACGGACACTACTTTCCGCGACGCCCACCAATCGCTGATGGCCACGCGCGTGCGCACACACGATTTGCTGGCAACTGCGAGCGCGGTTGCGCAACGCTTGCCAAATCTCTTCAGCGTCGAGATGTGGGGCGGCGCAACCTTCGACACCGCCATGCGTTTTCTTCACGAAGACCCTTGGCAGCGCCTCCGCGAATTGCGCGAACGCATTCCGAATATTTGTTTTCAAATGCTTCTCCGCGGCGCGAATGCCGTCGGCTACACCTCGTATCCCGACAATGTAATCGTCGAGTTCGTCCGCGAATCCTACGCCCAAGGCATCGATATATTCCGCATCTTCGATTCCCTCAACTCCATCGAAAACATGCGCGTCTCCATCGACGCCGTGCTCGAAACCGGCGCCGTCTGCGAACCCGCCATCTGTTATACGGGCGACATCTTCGATAAATCGCGGCCAAAGTATTCGCTGAAATATTACGTCTCAATGGCCAAGCAGCTCGAAAAGCTCGGCGCGCATTTTCTCGCTATAAAAGACATGGCCGGCCTCTGCAAGCCTTACGCGGCGTATGAACTGGTGAAAACGCTACGCGAAGAAATCGCCATTCCCGTGCACTTTCATACGCACGACACCAGCGGCATTAATTCCGGCTCGATCCTGAAAGCCGCCGACGCCGGCGCCGATGTGGCTGACGCGGCCATCGCCGCCATGAGCGGCGGCACAAGCCAGCCCAATCTCAATTCCATCGTCGAAGCGTTGCGCCACACGCCGCGGGACACGAATCTTGACATCGAAGCCCTCAACGAATGCTCCGACTATTGGGAAACTATCCGCACCTACTATCTGCCTTTCGATTCCGGCCCCAAAGCTGGCTCCGCTCGCCTATATCAACATGAGATTCCCGGGGGCCAGTACACCAATCTGCGCGAGCAAGCGGCCGCCATGGGATTGGGCCACCGCTGGCGCGAAGTAGAGAAAATGTACGCCGAAGTGAACCAGCTTTTTGGCGACATAGTGAAAGTCACGCCGTCCAGCAAAGTCGTAGGCGACATGACTCTCTTTTTAATGGCCAACGAACTGCAACCGAACGATCTGCTAAAGCTCGACGAGAAGCACGACCTTTCTCTCCCGAATTCCGTCGTAGAAATGTTTTCTGGCGTGCTTGGCGTTCCGCCCGGCGGCTGGCCGCGCGAGCTGCAAAAAATAATTCTGCGCGGAGCTGCCCCGCTCAAAGGCCGTCCGGGCGCGAGCCTCGAAGCCGTTGACTTCGCCGAAGCGTCCGCGGCGCTCCACAAAAAATTGGGGCACACGGTGCGCCAGGACGACCTCTTGAGCTACCTCCTCTATCCCGACGTGTTCGCAAAGTACGACAAATTCCGCCAGACTTATGCGGATGTCAGCGTCCTTCCCACGCCCGCGTTTTATTACGGCTTGGCCTCTGGCGAAGAGATCACAATTGAAATCGAGCCCGGAAAAACGCTCATTCTGAAATTTCTGACAGCGAGTGATCCGCATCCCGATGGAACGCGCACGCTCTTCTTTGAATTAAACGGCCAGCCGCGGGAAGTAAACGTGCGCGACCTCGCGTTGCGCGTCGTCGAGCGCGCCCATCCGAAGGCCGACCCTGCTGATCCGGGCCAGGTAGCTGCGCCGACAGCCGGAGTCATCAGCGGAATCGCTGTGCAAGCAAATCATCCAGTCGAACGCGGAGCAAAACTATTGACCCTGGAAGCCATGAAAATGCAATCAAATATCTATGCCCCCATCTCCGGCCGCGTCGCAAAACTTCTGGTCACACCCGGGCAGCACGTCGAAGCCAAGGATCTGCTGGTGACCATCGCCCCGTGAGCGGCCCCAATCTCCGCAAGCACGAAGGTTTTCGTTCGCGCTTCCTCAGAAACCAGCGCGACCTAATCGTCTATCTCCCGCCCGGCTACGACGATCAGCCCGGCCGCCGCTTCCCCGTCCTTTATCTTCACGACGGCCAAAATCTTTTCGATGGCGCAACCTCTTTCATCCCCGGCATGGACTGGCATGTCGGCCAAACCGCCGACCAATCCATCTGCTCCGGCGCCGTCGAACCTCTCATCATCGTTGGCATGTACAACACGAAAGCCCGCATCCGCGAGTACACGCCCACGCACGTCCCCAGACTTGGCGGCGGCCGCGCGGATCGTTATGCCAAATTCCTCATCGAGGAAGTAAAACCATTCATCGAGCGTGAGTACCGCACTCTTTCTGGCCCTGAAAAAACTGGCATCGGCGGCTCTTCGCTTGGCGGACTCGTTTCGTTGTACCTCGGTCTCAGGATTCCCGAAGCTTTTGGAAAAATTGCCGCGCTTTCGCCTTCCGTTTGGTGGAACCAGGGCGTAATGCACCGCTTCGCGGAAGCTGCAAATGTGTATCCTCGCCCGGCTATCTGGCTGGACATCGGCACACGCGAAGGCCCACGCATCGTCCAGGATGTTGAACACTTTCGCGACGTCCTGCTGCAAAAGGGCTGGCAACTCGACCGCGACCTGCACTATCAACGCGTTGAAGGCGCCGAGCACAACGAAGCGGCTTGGGCCCAGCGCGTCGGCCCATTCCTTCAATTTTTGTATCCCGTTCGCTAGACCGAAGTATAATCCGCACCTATCGCGAGGCGGATGGCTGGCGTTCCCGCACCCGCCGCACCGAATTCAGAGGTCATCGATGCCCGAGAGCCGTCCTCTCACCATCCTCTGTGTAAGCTCTTACGAAAAAGGTCAGGAGTTTCTACGCACCTGCAAAGCGATCGGCTGCCGCGTCCTTCTCCTGACCGTCGAAAAACTCCGCGATGCGGATTGGCCACGCGAGTCCATCGACGAAATGTTTTTCATGCCAGAAGAACTTCCGGTGCAAGAGCTCATCAACGCCGTCAGCTTCGTCGCCAGAGCCCAACCCATCGATCGCATCGTCGCTCTCGACGAATTCGATATGGAAAACGTCTCAGCCCTTCGCGAACACCTGCGCATCCCGGGAATGGGCTTGACCACCATCCGTTATTTCCGCGACAAACTCGCCATGCGCGCTCGCGCAAAAGAAACAGGTATTGCCGTCCCGGACTTTGTCCCTGTCCTTAACTACGACGCCTTGCGCGAGTTCATGGCCAGCGTCCCCGCCCCTTGGCTCCTCAAGCCGCGGTCGCAAGCCTCCGGCATTGGCATGAAGAAGATTTACGAGCCCGCCGAGCTCTGGCCTTGGCTCGATCAGCTTGGCGACGCGCAATCCACGTATTTGCTCGAGCAATTTATTCCCGGCAGTGTCTATCACGTTGACAGCGTGGCTTCCGAGCGCGAAGTCGTCTTTGCGGAAGCCCACGCCTACGGTGCGCCGCCGCTGGAGACTTCTCACCAAGGCGGTGTTTTCACCACACGTACGCTTCCACGCGATTCCGCCGACGTGGAAACTCTCCTCGAAATGAATCGCAAAGTCCTGGATGAGCTGGGCTTCCTTCGAGGCGTCACGCACGCCGAATTTTTGAAAGCACAGTCCGACGGAAAGTTTTATTTCCTCGAAGTGGCCGCTCGCGTGGGGGGCGCTTATATCTCTGATGTGATCGAAGCCTCCACGGGCATTAATCTATGGCGCGAATGGGCGCGCCTCGAAGTGGGAGCAGGGAAGCAGCCCTATCAACTGCCGCCCACGAGCCACGACTATGCCGGCGTCCTCGTTTCTCTCGCTCGCCAGGAACATCCCGACACTTCCGCGTACAGCGACCCAGAAATCGTCTACCGCATCTCCAAATACCACCACGCCGGCTTCGTCCTAAAATCGTCCAATCCCGAACGTGTCGCGGAACTTCTGTCCAGCTACGCAAAAAGATTTCGGGAAGATTTTTTGGCAAGGCAGCCTGTACCTGAAAGGCCAAGCTCGTAAAAAGGAACAATCTCGAATTCGCCTACGTTGGGGCAAGTCGGGACGCAGCATGCTGCACCCCACCAGAGATGAGTGACAGCGCGGCATGATATTCTCAGTCCACCGTCGCCAAAAATGTACCCATGCCTAACCGCGAACAGCCGTCGAACATACTGTCCTAAAGTCTAGTTACTTTCACGAACGGCCATTGAAGACGGCATTTGCCGTCCGCCGTACTGAGGAATACAGTTTGCAATACCCCAAGCGACTTTCCGCGCGGGGTGGTGCTATCCCTTTGGGAGGGACCGATGTGGGGTAATAAGAAACCGGACACGCCACAAAGCGCGCAACCGGAGCAGAAAAATTTTCCATCGAATCAGCCGCCGAAGTCCGCTCCGGCGACTTGGGAGGATAAACCCGCAATGAGTACAGATGCCATGCGTCCATTGGGTGCAACCGCGGACCGCGCTACCGCGCGGCTCGGGGCCAGCCTGCACGTGAAAGGCGAGATCTCCGGCAACGAGGATCTGCTGATCGACGGTTCGGTCGAAGGACTGATCCAGCTTGATGAGCGGAAGCTGACCGTCGGAACTACCGCAAAGGTCACCGCCGATATCATCGCCCGCGAGGTGGTGGTGTACGGCACCGTGAAGGGAAACCTTCGCGCTAAGGACCGTATCGAAATCAAGAAGGATGGTTCCGTCAACGGCGATCTCACGACCGCCCGTATCATGATTGAAGACGGCGCCTACTTCAAAGGCTCCATCGAAATCGATAAGAGCTCCGAGAAGGATTCCTCGCAGAGCGCTTTTGCAAAGAGCTCGAGCGCTCCTGTCGGCGCTCCAGCAACCAAGACCATCTAATTTACATTTCACTATTTTATTTTTCCTCGGGGCGGCGCGGACATTCAGTCCTCGCCGCCCTTCGATTTTTCCGTAAGGCTCTCCCCCTTCCTCTTCCTGTCGAATATTTCTTAACTTGACAATTATCCTTATTGGATTAAAGTTGCTGCTTGTAACCCTCTCAACTCTGTGCGTCCCGGCTCTTCCAGGATTTATTCGCCGGCCTGGCTCCTTCAGTCCAAGACGCGCAATGAACGTGGGGTTTTTCGATGGCACGGCTCAGACGATGCGCCACGGATTTGTTAATCTCTCTTTTTTTATTTGCGTCTATCGGTTGCGGAGGCGGTTCCTCCAGTATTCAGACTGTGATTCCGCCTCCGCCCCCTCCTCCCCAACCTGATTTCTCCCTGGCTTTTTCCTCAAATTCCGTCAGTCTCCAGCAAGGCGCCACGAGCCCCGCGATAATGTTGTCCGTAAACCCACTCAATGGCTTCACAGGTTCCGTCCAGGTCACTCTTACCGGTTTACCCGCGGGCGTCATTTCAAATCCGGTTAGTCCCTTCACCGTCTCAGCCGGATCCAACACGCCTGTCTTGTTCTCGGCCGCCATAAACGCCTCGACTGGAAACTCCACAATTGTTGCTACCGGCAGCAGCAGTACGCTTTCACATCCGGCAAATCTCGCTCTCACAATTCAAACCGGAATAGCTGCCAACCTGCCGCGCACGACCTATGCAAGAACAGACTCCATTCCCGCCGCGGACGATCCCTCCGGCGAGCCTCACCACCGGCACATCGCCTACGATCGAGCTCATCAACTCGTTTTCGTGGCCAATCGCGCGATGAATCGCGTCGAAGTTTTCTCCTCGACCACCGCCTCTCGTGTCGCCCAAGTCAGCGTTCCCGGCGCAAGCAGCGCCGATCTTTCCGCGGACGGCACTACCGTTTGGATTGGCACTATGACCAAACAAGTCGCCGCGATCGATACATCATCGCTGCAAGTCAAAGCTCGTTACGAAATAGCCGGTCTGCAACCTCTTCCCAATACGTTGTTCGATCGTCCCGAAGAATTGCTCGCACTTTCCAATGGCAATCTAATGATGCGTCTGCGCCAGTCCCAAACAGGCGAGGCGCTGCTCGCACTTTGGAACCCTTCCTCGAACACGCTGACGAACTTAACCGCATCAGCGCCGCAGCTTTTTCAAAATGGCCTCGGTGCCATGGCGCGAACCGGCGACCAAACCAAAATTGTGGTCGCCGCAAATGATGCCAGCGGCGAACTCGCCGTCTACGATTCGAACGGCAACGTTCTCGCCGGACCGCATGGCCTCGGCAGTGGCACAATTCCTCTCGTCGCCGCAAATCCCGATGGCTCGGTCTACGCCGCTGTTTTTGTTTCGAATGGCAGCACACAAGTTCTGCTCTTGGATGGCTCTCTAAATCCGGCAGGCACCTACGCGACTTCGGCTGTGAACGGCATGGTATTTTCTCGCGATAGCCAGTTTTTGTACGTCAGCGAAAACGCCGCAGCCCCGCCCGTTATCACTGCCCTGGATGGCCACAGCCTCAACACAATCGGACAAGTCCCCGATCTGTGGCTCGCTGGAAGGCGCACGGAAATCGAAGATGTGGACTCCACAAATCTTCTTTTCGGAATCGCCAATCGAGGCGTCGCTTTTCTAGACGCCGCAAGTCCCGGCTCGCTTCCGTCCACTGCTCCAGTCTTCACAGCTCCGCCCGCGGCACAACCCTCCGAAGGCGCCAGCGCTGGTGGAACCGCCACGATTCTCGCCGGACAAAACTTTGAGCCCACCGCTCAAGTGCTATTCGGCAGCCAGTTCGCCACCAACGCCACCGTCGCAAGCGGAGCCCAGATTAACGCAACGTCTCCTCCAAATGCCGCAACCGGTGCTACCAATATCACGGCCTATTTCCCCAGCGGATGGCTCTCCCTCGCTGCTGACGCCTTCAGCTACGGTACGCAAGTCCTCCAAATTCTGCCCAACGCGGGGACTACAGCCGGCGGCGATACCGTCCAAATTTATGGTTACGGTTTCGGCAGTGATCCGACCAAAGTTACCGTCGCAATCGGTGGCGCCAGTGCCACCGTACAGAAAATCCAAAATGTGACAAGCATCGTGCCGTCTCTGGGGCTCGACTCGACCTATCCTTTTTCCCTGGAATGCATCACCCTGCAAACTCCCGCCGGAACGGCTGGCAAAGCCGATGTCGTCATAACCTCACCTGCCGGATCAACCACCGTTTCGAAATCATTTCAATATTTGCAAAGCGAGAATTTCTACGCCAAACCGGCATTCGACAAATTCATTATTTACGACCAGTCTCGTCAGTGGCTCTATCTCAGCGACATCGATCACGTGGACGTTTTCGATCTTGTCGCCGCTGCTTTTCGCGGGACCGGGCTCGAGCCGCCGGGCGGCCCTCCTCCCACAGCCGAACTCCGCGGCCTCGCGCTCACTCCAGATGGTACCCAACTCGCTGTCGCCGACTTCGCCGCACAGAACATCTATCTGCTCGATCCAGATAATGACGCGGGTACGAGTGTCCCGGTCGGCGGCGTTGCCGGCTTCGCAAACTCGGGCCCGGCGCGCGTGGCCGCCACAAGCACGCAAAATATTTTCGTCGGTTTAAGCGCGGAGTCCAGTTCATCTGGCTCCTGCACTTCCTGCCTCGGGCAGCTGAATCTCACTGCGAGTCCCCCGACCATTCAACCCGCCGCACAGCCCGAAATCACTAGTCTCACCGGCGCCCCCCCCGTGCAATCGAACGGCAATGGCGATCAGGTGTTCGTCGCATTCTCAAACGCACCTGGTGGTCCGCTCGCACTCTGGAATTCCTCTTCACCAAATCAATTTTCAACCTTCACTGCAAATGACTCCGCCACGGATCTCGCTGCCTCATCAGATGGAACCATGTTTGCGCTCCAGGCGAATGGCACCACCGAAATTCGCGGTGCTGATTTGTCTCTCGCCGCAGTCCCCGCTACTCCCGAGCTCGCTCAAATTCCCGGCCGCAATCAAGTGCCTGGAATGACTTTCCATCCAAGCGGCGCCCTCATCTACCAACCGTTTCTCACGGGCCCCGCGGGAAACGCCGGCGTGAAAGGCGGTGTGGACATTATCGACGCGCACAGCGGCGCTCTCCGCTTGCGCATCCTCCTGCCGCAACAATTCATGACCGACGTCGACGCGCTTCACGGCAGCTTTCTCTCTACCGATGAAAACGGCCAACGCCTCTTTGCTATCACTTCGACCGATGGGACTGCGCAAAACGCAGGCGTCACCATCGTGACGCTAGCTAACGTCCCACTTGGAATTGGCACACTGACTCCGGCAAATGGCCCTGCCACCGGCGGGACAACGCTGACCATCCGCGGCAGCGGCTTTCAAACCGGAACAACCGTGACCGTTGGCGGAAAGTCCGCCACAGTCACCTTCATAGACATCAATACATTAACCGTAGTAACTCCAGCGCTAACCACAGGCCCGCAGCGCCTAACCATCACCAATCCGGACAGCGAAACAGCCTCCCTGGACGCCGCATACACGGCCAACTAAGCGTCTGCTTTGTAGGGGCACAGCAAGCTGTGCCCGAGCTGCCCGGGCGTCTACTGGTCGGCTTTTCTTTGTATCTCGTCTTCAATTACGCCAAATTGTTCTCTAACCAAACCCCCCTTTTTTTCATCACATGCAATGTAGAATTCCTGCGGCAAACGACCCGCGCAACGCAGCGCTCACTCTAGTCAAGAGGTCACGAAACATGGAAACCCGCAAACTCGGCAATTCCGATCTGCAAATCACTCCGGTCGGCTACGGCGCCTGGGCCATCGGCGGCAGCGGTTGGGATTTCGCTTGGGGACATCAAGAGGACGCAGACTCCATCGCCGCCATTCATCGCTCCCTCGAACTCGGCGTCAATTGGATCGACACTGCCGCCGTCTACGGCATCGGCCACTCCGAAGAAATGGTTGCGCAAGCGTTAAAGGATTGGCGCGGCCCCCAGCCTCATGTCTTCACAAAGTGTGTACTCCGCTGGGACGACCAAGGCCACATCACACAGAATCACACCGCCGCATCGATCCGCCGCGAATGCGAAGACAGCCTCCGCCGCTTGCAAATCGAAATGATCGATCTCTACCAAATGCATTGGCCGCCTTCCGACAACGGCCCCGGCCTCGAAGAAGCCTGGCAAACCATGGCTGCTCTTCAGAAAGAAGGCAAAGTTCGCTGGATCGGCGTCTCAAATTTCAACGTCGAACAAATAAAGCGCGCCGAGGAAATTGCCCCGGTCACCTCCCTGCAGCCGCCCTATTCGCTGATTCGCCGCGCAGTCGATAAAGAAATCCTGCCCTATTGCAAGCAGCAGGGCATCGGTGTGATCGCCTACGCGCCGATGGCTTCAGGACTTCTCACCGGCGCCATGACCCGCGAACGCGCCGCCGCCCTACCGCCCGACGATTTCCGCAGCAAGAGTCCCGAGTTCCGCGAACCGCGCCTCTCCAAAAACATCGACCTTGTCGAGCGCCTCCGCAAAGTCGGCGCGCGTCACGGTCGCAGCCCCGGCGAAGTCGCCATCGCCTGGGTTCTCAGCAATCCAGCTGTCACAGGAGCAATCGTCGGAGCCCGCAACGCCAAGCAAGCCGAAGGCGTAATGCGCGCAGGCGAACTAAAGCTATCGTCGGAAGAATTCGTCGAGATTGAAGGCGCTGCTGCTGCAGCCGTGGCCAGATAATTTGAGCAAGAATTAGCAAAACCAGTCGGGCGGGGCTTGTTAGCCTCGAGGGGCGCCGTCGCTCAATCTACCAAACTCCGCGAATCACGCTCGTGCAAAATCGGGCCGCCAAGTCTTAATCATCTGCTTGATCGCCTTCCGCTCAACAATCTTTTCCTCCAGCACCTTCCGCGCAAGCTCCGGCAACTCCGCATTGCTCGCAAACCGCAGCGCCACAAGTTGGTCGATCGTAAATTCCCCGATACGCGGGTGCAGCTCTGCGGGCAGCACCCGTTCGAACCGCAGACGCTCCTCAAGACGAATCACGCGGTCCTGCACCTTCAGCGCCATCCCGCGCGCAATCCCGATTCCCACAAAAAGTGCCACCGCAACAACCACGGCAAGCGCTCCGCTCACGGAGAACCACGTTTTCACACACCAATAAATCTGAAATCCAATGTTGATCAGCAACACCGGCAAAACAAAGAAATGAAACGGTGGTAGCCATTTCGTATGACTCTGAAAACTCTGTTCAGCCATTTCTATCCTCCTGCTGCGTGCCGATTCTAACAGAAGCGCCCCAGCTAGCAGGCTATAGAGCGGCGCGCCGCGCAACTCTGGCTCAGCCCTGACGTAACCACTGCACGAATGCCGTTTCTTCATTCTTTGCATGAACCGTTTTCGTATTCCCTGCATCCAACCCTCGGATAAGCTAAAATTCATCGCGCAACTATCGCGACCAAGCACGAGGAGCAAGCAACATGGCAAAAGCAGTCTGGGGTGGCAAAGTCATCGCTGATAGCGACGACACCGTAGTCGTCGAAGGTAATCAGTATTTTCCTCCCGACTCCGTCACCAAAAATGTCTTGAAATCCAGCGAGCACACTTCGATCTGCCCCTGGAAAGGCACGGCCCACTACTATCACGTCGAAGTGGATGGCATGAAAAATGAAAACGCTGCGTGGTACTACCCCGAACCCAGTCCAGCCGCGAAGGAAATCAAAGGCCGAATCGCGTTCTGGAAGGGTGTAACCGTCGACCCCGGCAAAAGCTAGAGACCGTAGCTACAACTCGAGTCCACGCCACCGAATTCATGTTCGCGGCGGCGTGCGTGTCCTACCGTATTCTATTCACTGCTTACTGTTCACTACTCACTGGAGTATCTCTTTACGAACAGTACTACCCGTCGTTCTATTGCCACAACGATGTCTTTTACGTTTGGATAAGACTGTGAACTCCACGCTCTATCAGTTTTCTTGCATGCGAAAGAAGTGGCCATCGCGACTGCTCTGTCTCCTCGCGTGTCTCATCGCGCCGGCGATCTGCAAAGCGCAGGGTGTCGGCCAGGTCGAATGCGCTCGCCCCGGCGATTTCGTCTATCTTTACAGTTCCATGACCACGCTTGATATTCGCGCCACTCTCCAGTGCGGCCAGCAAGTCGAGGTCACGGGCCGCTACGATCAATATTTCGGCGTTCGAACCGCCGACGGCCAAACCGGGTACATCCCCATCGATTTCTTGCTGTTGCTAAAGACCGCTCCGGGAGCGAAACCAGTTCTAGCTCCAACCAAGGACACACCAAGAGAGAAAATGGCGTACGACGCTCCCGCCAAAAAGCCGGACGCTCCGGCGGGCGTCCCTGCTTCAGCCCAATTTCTTATTTTGCTCGATAGCACTCCCGTTCATTTGAAACTTGGCAAAGCTCTTTCTTCCGCTGACGCCCAAGTTGGCGATGAGGTGGATCTCGAAGTCTCGGAAGACGTAGTGGTGGATGGTTTTCTCGTAATTGCCAAAGGTGCAAACGCCGTCGGCGTTGTCAACGAAGCCGAACCCAAAAAAGCTCTGGGCCGCGGCGGCAAACTCGGCGTGCTCGTCAGGAGCGTCCGTCTCGCCAACAATCAAGAGGCCGTCTTACGCTCCGGCGGCGAAGCCAAGGGTTCCAGTTCCACGGCAGGCATGGTTATTCCAGTGATGCACGGAAAGGACGTCACCTTTCCCAAAGGCGCTGACATCACCGCGTACGTGAACGGCGATACTCGCCTGAAACGCGAAAATTTCCAACCCGCCCCGGTAATTCCAGACGCCCCGCCCACCGGCACAGTCACAAATCTGCCCCATCCCTAACCCAGATTTCTCATCAACCGCCTTAGTCTTCGTAGGGGCACGGCACGCCGTGCCCTCTTTCCTTTTCTTCGCCCGCAGCCTGTAGGGGCGGGGCTCGTTTATCCTGTAAGGGCCCCGCCCGCTGCGCCCCAGGCGTGCGAATCACTCATAGATTTGTGGAGGACTCTCTTCAACTACCGAAAAGATTCGGCTGCAGCCTGCTGTACCCATGCTCGTGCGCCCACAGCGTCAAAGGAATCGCCCCAAGATCATCCACCACGGGCACCGCATGACCGTCCTTCGTAAGATCAATCGTTCGAACAAAAAACTTGCACGTGTCGCAAACCTCCACGCGAATATGCGGAAACTGCTCCGCCACATAAACAGGAAGTTTCTTCTCTTCTTCCTCTCCGCAAGTGGGGCAAAGAATCCGCCGAAATTCCCACTCGTATCCGCAAAAAGAACACACCATGCAGCGCTTACCGCCGTCCCCCTCGACCCGCAACACTCCAAACAGCGCTCTTCCGCCACACAAGGGGCACACCCGCGGTGTCGCTAGCACGGGCGGCACCGCAGTCCGTCCCGCGACGTAGGCAGCATAGGGCTGCAAAAATGCGCGAGGGAAAAACTGCGCAAAGGCCCCAATCTCCTGGTCGAAGAGTCCGCCAAGTTCCCAATAGGCCGTTAGCAGGGAGACCCACGCATCAGACGGCATTGCCGCAATCTCTCTCGCCGCTGCGGCAAGCGCATTCGGAGCGTTCTGTTCTACGAGCGATAGGAAATTCCGAAAGTGCGGAAGTAGCAGCGTGAGGTCCAAGCCCTCGCGCAAGGATCCAAATTGCTGAAGTGCCGGCTGCTGTTTGCCGGCGTCAGAAATTTGTCCCAGAAAAGTCTTTTGAAAGCTCGCGATTCGCTTATAAAACGAAAGGAGTTCACTTGCAGAGGATTTGTCAGCGATGAGTTTATCGGCGCGCCGAATCCGCACGTCGTACTCGTTGCCCACCGCTTGTTGGGACGTCATTTTTTCGGGGAAGCAGGCTGCCCGGTAATTTCTTCATACCAGGCGGGGTGATAGCGTTTGACGAAGTGCATGGTAACGTCGCCGTGAACCATGGAGTCCAGTGCGCCGCGTTCGGCGAAAACTCCCATGTACACGTGAATCAGAAAAAGTCCGATCGTCAACAGCGCCGACGATGCATGCACCAAAACCGCGATGTATCGCAAATAACGCAAGCTCCACGGAATATATTCCGTGAACCACAGCACGAATCCGCTGAGCAAGAGAAGCACCATGCAAACCACAAAACCCCAGAACAGGGATTTCTGCCCCGCGTTATAGCGCCCCGCCGGCGGCATGTTTTCGTCTTCATTCTGAACGTAGTAATTGACGGATTTGAACCAGCGCTTGTCGCTCTCATCCACATGCATGTGCGCGGCCCACATGGCATACATCACTACCACGCAAGCAGCGAAAACCAGCCCGATCCACGGATGCAGCATGCGCGAAATCTGCCCACCGCCGAAAACTGCTGCCAGCCAGAATAGCCACGGCGACCAGAACGCCAAGCCAGTAAATAGCAAATAAAGGTAGGACCCCGCGGCAACCCAATGCGTGATCCGCTCCTTGAAGTTGTAGCGCAACACGTGCCCGGGCGGTACAACTTGTTGGGTTTCGCTCACGGCTCCGCTCCTTCGTGCGGTTCCTTGATCGTCTCTTCGCGCTCCTTCGGTCCAAACCGCAGGTAATGCACCACGAGTCCGACGATCCCGCCGATCATCGCCGCGTTTCCCAGCCACTTCAGCGGACCCTTCCAAAGCTTCACGGACCAAGGAATGCTAGGATTCGACGGCAGTCCGCCGTAAAGCTCAGGCTTGGTCGCGTCATGCAGCACATACACCACGCCCGTGCCGCCGACTCCTGCTGGATCATATACACCGGCATTCGGGAAATTGTACTCGTCGCGAAGCTGCTTCGCGCGCTTCCCCGCGGTATCCAGCATGTCCACTTTGCTGCCAAAGTGCAGGCAGCCGGTCGGGCATGACTTGATGCACGCGGGTTCCAGGCTTTCGCTCACTCGATCCGCGCACAGCGTGCACTTGAACACGCGATTCGTCATCGGATTCATCTTCGGAATATCGAATGGACAACCCGTGATGCAATAGCCGCACCCGATGCAGTTGGCCTGCTGAAAATCAACAATGCCGTTCGTGTATTGCACGATCGCGCCGTCGGCAGGGCAAGCCGCCAGGCAGCCGGGATCCGCGCAATGCATGCACTGATTCTTGCGCATCAGCCACATCAGCGAGCCGTCTTCCTTCTCGTGCTCGTTGAAGAGAATCAAATTCCAATAATTCCAGCGCGTCTCCGGCATCGTCTGATATGTGTTGTCGAAGACCGTTTCGCCAAACGGCAAATCGTTCCACTCCATGCACGCTACTTCGCAAGCCTTGCAGCCGATGCACGTAGTGGTATCGATCAGTTTGCAGACAGTGAATTCGCGCTGAGCGTCCTGCCCCGGAACGCTCCCCGCGTGTCCGGAAATCTTCTGAACGCGTAATGTGGCTTGGCTCATGCGCGTCCTCTAGGCCCTCTCCACTTTCACTAGAAACCCTTTGAATTCCGGCGTGTGCGCGTTCGGATCGACGATCGTTGGAGTCAACGCGTTCACCAGCATGCGCGAGGTCTTCCCTTCATCTTCGGCTATGCCCCGGTATCCCCAATGAAAGGGGATACCGATCTGATAGGTTTTCTTGCCGTCGATCATCATCGGCTTGATGCGTTTGGTGACCATGGCTTTGGCGATATATTCGCCACGCGCGCTGGTAACTTTCACTTTCTCTCCACCGCGGATTCCCATATCGTTCGCCATCTCCGCGCCCATTTCGACAAACGGCTCCGGCACTAGCTGCACGTTCATCGGGTTGTTCTTGGTCCAATAATGATAGTGCTCGGTAAGGCGAAACGTCGTGCATATCACCGGAAAGTCCTTTACCGTTCCGTACTTGTCGTCGGCGGTCTTAAGCTCCGTCACCACAGGATTGTGAGTTCGTTCCGGATGGAATAAGTTCTGAACGGGGCTCTCGAACGGCTCGTAGTATTCCGGGAATGGACCGTCGGCAAATGCGGATAGCGGCGCGAAAATTCGCCCCACGCCCTCCGGGTTCATAATGAACGGCCCCATGTGGTCCTTAGGTTTGGAATCCGCTTTGAAATCCGGCACGTCATTGCCGACCCACTTCTGCGTGCCCTCATTCCACCAGACCTGCTTCCGCGTCGGATCCCACGGCTTGCCGTCCACGTCGCACGACGCGCGGTTATAAAGCACACGTCGATTCGCCGGCCACGACCATCCCCACCCTGGATGCACGCCCATATTGGAGGGATCCGAGGGATCGCGCCGCGCCGTCTGATTACCCGCTTCTGTAAACGCCCCCGAATAAATCCAGTTTCCGCAAGCTGTCGTTCCGTCGTCCTTGAGCCAGGAAAAACCGGGAAGCTGCTGGCCAGCCTTGATTTGGACCTTTGTAGCCGGGTCCTCCAAATCCGCCAGCGCCTTGCCGTTAAGCTCTTTCAATACTTCGCTTAATGCCGGGCTCTTGGGAGTCGTATAGCCCCAGGTCAGCTTCAAGATCGGATCGGGGAATTTGCCCCCATCTTTTTTGTAAAGATCCCGCACTTTTAGGAAAATCTCCGCCACGATCGCCTGATCCAGCCGGCAATCTCCCGGCGTGGGCACCGCCGCGTTTTTCCATAGCAGCCAGCGCGCGGAATTGGTAAACGATCCGTCTTTCTCAGCGAAACCCGCGCACGGCAGCCTGTACACCGTCGTCTGAATCTGCTTCATGTCGCCTTGCGCGATAACCCGTGGCGACTTCCAGAATTCGCTGGTCTCGTCCGGATAAATCTCCCCAACGACAAGCCAATCTGCTTTTTTCAGCGCGTCGATGTTTTTATTCGAGTCCGGCCCGATGGCCACGCCGTTCATGCCAAACGCAAGCATGCCCTTGACGTTGCCGTTGTACATGTCGTTCCACAAATGCGTCCACGAATAATCCCGGTCCACCTTCGGCAAATAATCGAACGCCCATCCATTTTCTTTGGTGGCTGCGTCTCCGTACATCGCCTTCATGAAGCTAACCGTGAATTTCGGCGTATTGGCCCAATAGTTGAAGGAATCCCAAGGCGCCGGTTTGGACGATGTCGGTGTGGCCCGCTTCATCCAAGCGTCAAATGAGGCGTCGCCCGGCGTGGGCACCTTCAAATATCCAGGCAACGTGTCAAACAGCCCAGCCATGTCCGTGGCGCCCTGAATGTTCGAATGCCCGCGCAGAGCATTGACGCCTCCTCCGGCGCGTCCCACGTTTCCGAGCAGCAGTTGCAACATCGCCGCCGTTCGAATGATTTGCGTCCCGAAGCTATGCTGTGTCCACCCCACCGCGTAGATGACCGTCCCAACCTTCTTCATATCGCCGTCTTTGCGAATCGATGTATAAAGTTCGGCGGTTTTGACAAATTGTTCCTTGGGAATTCCGGTGATGCGCTCGATGATTTCCGGCGTGTATCGCGAATAGTGCTTCTTCAAAAGCTGGAACACGCAGTTCGGATTCTGCAGCGTCAGGTCAAAATCGACGCTTCCCGGTAACCCTGCAGGCGTCCCAGCCGCGGTCGCGCTCTTGGCCCCGCCGCCGGCCGCATCGTAATTCCATGTCGTTTTGTCGTAGCTAAACTTCGTCGCATCAAATCCGGAGAAGACGCCGTCTGTATCCGCAGGCAGCTTGAAGTCGCTCTTAATGACAAACGCGGCGTTCGTATAATTAACGAGGTATTCTTTCGCGATCCGGTTATTTTCGATCGCGTAGTTGATCACGCCACCGAGAAAGGCGATGTCCGTTCCCGCGCGAATCTGGCAGAACATATCCGCCACCGAGGACGTGCGCGTGAAGCGCGGATCGACCGAAATCATTTTCGCGCTGCGCGTACGCTTCGCTTCAATGGCCCATTTAAATCCGCACGGATGATTCTCGGCTGGATTCCCGCCCATGATAAGCATCATGTCGGTGTTCTTTATATCCACCCAGCCATTCGTCATTGCGCCCCGTCCAAACGTTGGTCCCAAACTTGAGACCGTGGGGCCGTGTCAAACTCTGGCCTGGTTTTCTATATGCACGACCCCCAGGGCGCGCATCGCTTTTACGACCAGATAATTAAACTCATTCGTGTCCGTGCAGCCGCCGATCCACGAGATCGCTTCCGTCCGGTTAACCGTGACTCCTTTGGCGTCCTTCTCGATAAAGCTGTCGTCCCGCGTCTTCTTGATCCGCGCTGCAATTTCGTTCAGCGCATCATTCCAGGAAATATCTTCCCATTGCGTCCCGCCGGGCCGCCGCACTTGCGGTTTCACTAGCCGGCGATCATTGAGGATATCTTGCTCAAGCGAGGCCCCCTTGGGGCACAACGTTCCGCGGTTCGTCGGATGGTCGGGATCGCCCTCGACGTGCACCACTTGCGGCGTGACGTTCTTCGCGCGGTCTCCGATGGTATAAATAATCGTCCCGCAACCCACCGCGCAGTAAGGACACGTCGACCGCGTCTCATTGGCTCGAGCGATTTTAAGGACCCGGAGTTGCGCGTAAGCAGGTTGGAGGTCGAAACCGAAAACAGCGGCGGCCGCTCCGCCAATCGTAGTGAACTTCAGAAAGTCTCTGCGGGTAGGCTGCATCATACCCCCTGGGATAGAGACAAACAGACTGCCGACAGCGCCCTTTAATACTTCCGAATCGCCGCCAAGTCAAGGATTGGACGAAAGACCACGATAAAAAGATACACAAAATCGTCTATTTTGCGAGAGAAACCGTTTCGGAGATCTTAGGTGACAGCCGAGGCCAAGACCGACAGGCTTCCGCCGAACCTGCCTCAAATATCTCATTTCATGAGGGTTAGAGAAGGCTCCGGGACTGAAAGGCGAGTACCTATTCAGCCAATTTAGGCCGAGACCGATTGGCTGGCGGGGGCGGCGTCTGTATCGGTCGTTGCCCGAGCGCCAGCAGCGCGATAGCGCACGATGAGCATTGTAAGATCGTCGGCCTGGCTCGCACCGCGCGCAAAATTCTCCACTGCCTCTAGCACACATTTCTGAAGCTGGTCCAGGGGGCACTCTGTCTGCCCTGTAAGGATTTCGCGAAGCCGAGGGACACCGAACATCTCCTCGTCGGGATCCATAGCTTCCGTGACGCCGTCACTAAACAGGACAATTGTGTCGCCAGGTTCCAGTTTGAGGCGAGCCGTTGTGTACTCGGCTTCTGGAACGAGCCCAACAGGATAAGAGCCCTCGCTGAATGGTTCCTCAGCCACGCCATGCCGAATCAGAAATGGAGAAGGATGGCCGGCATTGATAAATTCCAAGTGGCCGTCGTCATCCAGAATGCCAAAGAACATGGTGGCATAGCGGCCCACTTCGGCGTGATCGCAGAGAAAGCGATTCACGTGGTTGAAGACGCGCGCCGGATCGGTGCCCAGACTCATGGCCGAAAGCGCGCCTTGGAGCATCGTGGTAAGAAGAGCTGCGCCCAGTCCTTTGCCCGAAACGTCGGCAATCAGGAATGCCGTGCGATTGTTGTCCAGCGGGAAAACGTCGAAGTAATCGCCGCCGACCGATAGACAAGGATAGTTGCAGCCGGCGACAGCAAGATGCGGATGGTCCGGGAAATTGCGCGGGAGCAAAGCCTGCTGTATGTCGCGCGCGATGTTGATTTGCTCTTCCATGCGCTGGCGCTCGCGTTCGCGAACCACCAGGCGGGCATTGTCCAGAATGCTCGCGGCGTCCGCGGCCAGCGCGTCCAGAATCTGCCGGTCCAATTTTGAGAAAGCTGCAGGGCGCCTCGAATCGAGATAAAGGACACCGAGCGAATGCCCGTACGCAGGAGTCGAGCTGGAATCCGGCGAACTGGCACGATGCACGGCAAAGAGAGGAATCACGACGACCGCGCGAAGCCGCTGCGCGATGATGCTCTGCGCCGATTGCAGATCCATCTCGGCGCGTTCGATGTCTTCGGTGACCACTGGAGAATGTTGCCGCAAGGCGAGCTGAATCGCTGTTTGGCTCGGTGTAATACTTTCCGGCGGAAGGCGCAACCCGCCAGTGCGCCGAGCAAGGCGCACTTTCAGCGCCCCAGTAGCATCGGCTTCGAGAAGCATCCCTCGGTCCGCATCCGTAACGGAGACAGCATGATCCAGCATCGTTCCGAGCACAGAATCAAGCGGAAGTTGCGAGTGAAGAAGCGTCGTGGCTTCGAGCAGCAGATTCAGCTTACGCAGACCGCCGCCCACCGGTTCCGAACTCGTGATGTGCTCGATGCGCGTGAGCAGATTCGGAAGCGACTCCTCGCCGCTCGACGTCCCGGATCGAAAAACAATTTCGTAGGAATCTTCAAGACCGAAACTGATCGAGTCGCCGTCATTCAGGAGCCGGCTTTCCACTTTCTCGCCGTTGATGAAAAGACCGCGCCGCTGTCCGCGATCTTCGATGTACAGGCGGCCCGCTTCGATAACGAGTGCCGCGCAATTGCGCGAGATACGCCTGTCGGAAAGTTGAAGATGGTTGCCCGTTTCCGCGCCGCGCCCGATCAGAAAGGGTGTCTGCGTCACGCGCACGTAGCGGCGCGCGCCGTCCGGTGAGACGACCTCCAGAACTGCTCCGCCCATCGAAATAGATGCTGTGTCCGGCATGGGATGCTCGCGACGGAATTGTAGCACGCAGCCGTTCAAAAGCCGCCGGTCACCTCTTCCGAGGCCAGTGTATCGGCCGCTTGGGGTTCGCCCCGCTCACGCACCGGCACCCAACAACGATTGTCATTCCTGGTGTAGTGAAGTATCCGTTTTTTCTTCTCTGCGCGTCTCTGCGTACTCTGCGCCTCTGCGTTATCTTTTCTCTTTTTTCTTTTCTCTTCTCCCCCACGCAAATCTATTCGTGCCGCAGCGCCTCCAAAGGATCAAGCCTAGATGCGCGCAGCGCTGGAACATAACTTGCCGCCAGCGCGATCACGGCGAGGATCACCGTGGCCATAAAAAACGTCGCCGCATCATGCGCCTTCAATCCAAAGAGCAGGGAACTCGCCGCACGCGAAGCCGCCAGCGCAAGCCCAATTCCCAGCCCCAACCCAACCGCCAGCAGCAACAAAGATTCTCGCAGCACCAACGCAATAATCGACCGGCGGTCCGCACCCAGCGACATCCGAATCCCAATCTCATTGCGCCGCCGCGCCACCATATACGAAATCACCCCATATAACCCAATCACCGCCAGCAAGACCGCGAGTATCCCAAAAAATCCCGAGAGCCGCGCCATCAAACGGTCCCGCAGCAATCCTTCCTCGATCATTTTATGAAGCACATCGAAACTTACATCCATATCTGGATTCGTCCCGTTCGCCACACTCTTCACCGACGAGATCAGCACGGAAACAGGCGCATTCGACCGGATCAAGATCAGCGCGTCCGCATCCGGCCGATCGAGTTGCGCCAATGGCGTGTACAAAATATCTTGCGCCGTCTCGCGCAGATCCGCGTACTTCGTATCTTTAACCAACCCCACGATTTCGTACGGCCCCGAAATCCTACTCATTCGCCGCACCCGCAGCAGCGCCCCAATCGGATTTTTATCCTTCATGAATTTTTTCGCAAACGATTCGTTCACAATTGCCACCAATGGCGCGCCCGTCACGTCGTGCTCGTCGAAATCGCGCCCCGCAATCATCGTCGTGCGCAACGTCGCGAAAAATCCTGGGCTCACCCGGTTGAACACCGCGGGAGAGATCTTTCCCTCCGGGATTCCCGAGACTCCCGGAAGAATGTCGTGAGCTTCTCCGTCCCCGCTCAGCGGCACGATTTTCGATATTGCTGCGGACTCCACACCGGGAATTGCCCGCACGCGATCGAGCAACTCCTTCGCAAAAGAAATGCGCCGCTCCGTAGGAAGGTTCAGACTCGTGAAATCGATGTCCGTGATAAGGATGCCGTCGCGCTGAAACCCCGTGTCCACCGAAGCCAGTTTGCCCAGGCTTCGCGCAAACAGTAGCGCGCCGACCAGCAGCGTCAGCGAAAGCGCAATCTGCGATACCACAAGAATGCGCCGCAATCCGAACCGCGAACGCCCGTCCGTTGTCCCTCTTCCGCTCTCTTTCAGTACCAACCCGGGCGACACATTCGTGGCCCTCATCGCCGGTGCCAGTCCGAAAAGAACGCAAGTAGCCACGGCCAGCCCAATCGTGAATCCCAGCACACGCCAGTCGGTTCCCAAATCCACAAACAAAGGATTGTTCTGCGTGCTCAACGATGCCACTAACACTTCACTCAAGCTGTGTGCGAGCAACGCGCCAAGAAATGCGCCAATCCCCGCAAGTAGCAGGCTCTCCGCCAGCAATTGCCGGATCAGTCGCCACCGGCTGGCCCCGATGGCCATGCGCATCCCCATTTCTTTTTCCCGAGCGCTCGCGCGCGCCAGCAGCAGGTTCGCCAGGTTTGCCGACGCAATCACCAGCACCAGCGCCCCAAGACCCAGCAGCAGCCACAGCGGATTCTCATAGTCCTCGCGAAGGTCGGAAACGCCTGTGCCCGCCGGGAATGCCCCCAATCGGTATGCCAGGAAGCGTTTCGCCTGTTCTGGATTGAACTCCGGAGGCAATGTCGCTTCAAACAGGCTCGGCGATATCGCCTTCATCTGCGCCGACGCCCGTTCCACGTTCCACCCCGGCTTCAGCCGCCCCATCGCTGCCAGCCACCATCCATCCGGCCGCGGCAGCATTGCATCTTCCACCCCGTCCACAATCGGCTCGGCGCAGAGAGGTGCCGCGATATCGAAATAACGCCCCATCTCCACGCCATAAAATCCCGGTGGTGCGACGCCAAGGATTGGAAACGGATGCCGGTTGATGCTAACCGTCCGCCCCACCACGGACCGGTCTCCGCCATATTCGTGTTGCCAGAAAGAATGGCTAATCACCACACCGGAAGAAGCGCAGCCAGGGTGATCGTTGGCCTCGGACAGCAGCCGGCCAACCACGGGCACAACGCCGAGCGTCTCAAAAAATTCTCCGCTGACCCACAGTGCCTGCACGTCATGAACTTGCCCGGAAGGTGAAATGTTGAATTCCGTAGGGCTGAACGCAAAAATGCTGGAAAATCCCTGCTGCTGCGCGCGAATTTGTACCCACATCGCATAGGTGAGATCGGAGTAGCGTCCGCTGGAACTCCCGCTCATACTTTGGCGCTGATCGATTCGCACGCTCGCCAATTCTTGTGGATTCTTCACCGGCAGTGTCCGCAGCCGCACCGCGTCCAGCAACTGAAAAATCGCCGTGTTCGCCCCAATCCCCAGCGCCAACGAAAGAATCGCCGCCCCCGCAAACACCGGATTGAACCGCAGCAACCGCGCCCCAAAACGCAAATCGCTCCAAAGCGTTTCGATATGCGTCTCCCAGCTAACCGAGCGCACATCTTCCTTCACTACCTCCACCCCACCCATCTCCATCCGCGCCGCACGCTGAGCCTCCTCGCGAGTCATTCCCGCGCGCATCTTTTCCGCCGCCGACTTTTCCAGGAAATCGCGCAGCTCCTCGTCCAGTTCCTGCTCCACTCGCCGTTTCCCCAACAGCCCGCGCACCCCATCCGAAAAGTTTTTCCACATCGCTCCCCCGTAGGGGCACGGCACGCCGTGCCCGCTCCTCATACCGCCCCGCCGTCCCTGTAGAGGCGCAGCACGCTGCGCCCCAGCGTTCCCGAACTCTAAAAACCAATTCCATTTCGAACATCAAAAAATGTCATTCCGAGCGAAGCGAGGAATCTGCTTTTTCTTTCTTCTGTGTCTCCACGAGAAACCGATCTACGAAGCCGTCTGCAAAATCCTCGCAATCGCAGCGACCTGTCGTTCCCACTCTTTCGTTTCCGTTCGCAGCTTCTGCTTGCCGGTTTTTGTAAGCGAATAATATTTCGCCCGGCGATTGTTCTCGGAGATTTTCCATTCACACTCCAGAAGACCAGCACGCTCAAGCCGTCGGAACGCCGGAAAAAGCGACCCAGGGTTCACCTCAAACACGCCATGACTCAGCTGCTGAATCCTCTGCGAAATCCCCCACCCATGCAGCGGCTCAAGCGCCAGCGTTTTCAGAATGAGCATGTCAAGTGTGCCTTGCACAAGCGTCGCGGAAGTATCTGTCATCGTTTGTCCTAAGGGGTCCCGCTGAGCGTGGAAGTCTTTCGGCTTCTCCTCTAGAGAATCGAGAGAAGTATATGCCGCTTCTCTCGATTGTCAAGAGAAGCCAGAGAGATACTTCAGTGGGACAGACGCCAGTCTGTCTCCTCAAGAAAACTGGTCTATAAAAGCTGGTCTATTGGAAAAATGTCATTCCGAGCGAAGCGGGGAATCTGCTTTTTTCTCTGCGAGGCTCTGCGTACTCTGCGCCTCTGCGTTATCTTTAATTCTTTACTTCTTTATTTTCCGTATTTCTTTACCTCGTCAGTGAGAAGCAGTGGCCAGCCGGCGCGTCACGTAGTCTGCGACGTAAGCGTCGAAGAGATCGTTAAGCTGATGGGTGACGGGCCCGGGAGCAGTAGCGATTTTGTGCCCGTTGATTTCCCCAACGCCAATCAGGTTTCGATTCGTGGAAGTAATAAACACTTCGTCGGCGGAATAAAGATCTTCCGGCCGAAGAGATTGCTCGATAACGGCGACCCCCGCTTCGGGAGCGATCTCGAAAAGAATTCCACGTGTCACGCCTTCAAGACACCCGGAATTCAAAGGCGGCGTAAGAACTTTTCCATTTTTCACCGCGAAAATATTTGCTGCCGTGCATTCGGCAATTTCGCCGCGCTCGTTCAGAAGCACAACTTCATCGAATCCTTCTTTTTGCGCTTCGGCGACAGACCAAACATTTTGCAACCACGAAGTGGTCTTTACTCCGGCCAGAGGCGAAGCCGCATGTCGCCCTTGCTCGCGAAGAGCGAGCCGCACCGGTTCGCGATATTGAGGCAGCGGTGCGGTGTAAATAATCAAATCGACTTCCGGGTTTTTTTCGTCGCTCTGCCAAAATCCAACTTGGTTGTAGATCAGATAAATCCGCGCCGCTCCTTCCGACACTTGATTGGCGCGAATCACTTCGTGCAGATTGAGGCGAACCTTGGCCGAAGTGTAGGGCATAGGCAGGTGAATGATCGCCGCATCTTTTTCCAGGCGCCGCCAGTGGCGCTCATAGGCGAAAGCTTCGCCGTGAAAAATACGCAGGGTTGTAAATAAGCCCCAGCCACAAATCAGGCCGGCTTGGCCGGGCGAAAGCCTAACCTTTTCAATGGGTAGCAAGCTTTCGTTGTGGAAGACTTTGCTGTGGATCACGCGCGCTCCTCGGCATCCGCCGGCTGGACTGTAGCAGCCAATAAAGAAATATTGTAGCCGAATTGGAATATGCAGCCTACAGACCCAGGGACAGGCGCGTAAGTATAAGACAGTAAAACACTTATTGTTGGAGAAGAGCGGGTAACGTTCATGGCGGTCAGATTCGAGTTATGGCCTTACTGCGGAAGTTTGAGTGCGGGGATAGGAGGGAACTGCCAGCGAAGAGGAGCACGCGCGCGGCAAGATCAGATTCTGACCCTCGTAGATGCGATTGGGGTCGCTAATGGACGGATTGGCTGCAGCGAGGCAAGTCCAGGCGGACGAGCGGCCCAAGTTGGACTTTGCGAGGTTCCAGAGGGTGTCGCCCTTGCGGACTTTGACCGTAGAGACCGCGCGGTTCGAGACAGCGCCAGTTGATATCAGGATTGTAGCCGCAGCAGGAAGATTGAGCTGGGCGCCAGCGCGAATCTGTTTGGGGTTGACGACGCTCGGATTGATGGCCAGGAGTTCGGGGTAACGATTGCCGCGGCCGAGAGTTTTTTGCGCCAGCTTCCAAAGGGAATCGCCGGGCTGTACGGTGACGACATTTGGTGCGGAGATCGAGTTTGAGCGAAGAGCAGGTTGCGGCTGCAGCGGGCGAACCGTTGAGCCCGTAACGACAGGTTGTGCGGGACTGGACGGGGCGGCCGGTTGTACGGGCTTGGAGGGCGCAGGCGGCTGCATCGGTTGGAAGAGGATGCTCGGAGCGCCGAGCCGGGAAGAAAATCTTGGTTGCGTGGGCGCCGTCAGACCGCGATGAGCGCGAAGTGTTGGGCGAACAGTCTTACCAAAATCTGGATGAACCGTTAGAGGAGCGACGGGGAGAATGTCCTCGCGAACTTTGGGTTGAACGTCGCTGCTTATTTTCGGACGAGCCGTTGGACGAATATTTTCACGGATGGATGCGTGGGCATCCGTGTGAACTTCGGGACGGACGGTTTCACGAACGATCGGAGATTTTTCGGAGTGGCGAATTTGTGGACGAACAACTTCCGCCCTGGGAACTTCGGGACGAACGGGAACGGCGGAAAAAGGATCGCGTCGAAAAACATTTGATGGCATTTTCGGTGAAGAAGTTTTCGGATGGAGAACTGGTTGAGCTGGAGGACGAATCGCGGAACGCTCCGGCAAAATCGGAGAGGCGAGTGCCGGAGTGGAGAACGGAAGATGGAACGGTTCCGTCTGTTTTGGTTTCAGCGCTTGCAATTCTTTTTGTTTGCGAAGCTGACGCGCGACTTCACCAAGAGAAGTTCCGGGAGTTTGTGAATTTGCGTCGAGAGCTGCCGGCGGATTTTGCGGAGCGGCGGGTGCGCAATTATTCTTCTGCGCGCAATCGTTTTTCTTCGCTTCGATTTGCGCGCGATCTTCCGGAGTCAGAATGTTCGAGTGCTTGAGATCTTCTTCGGTGTAAACGTGCTTGGCGCTCTTCTGCTGTTCTTGCTTGCGGGCGCGTTCTTGGCGAGCGGCTTCGGCGACACTTTGATCTTGCTGGTCTTGCGCGCGAGAAATATTTGCGCCGAAAGCTGCGAAACTCAAAAATAGAATGGCAGGAGCGGTGAACCGGGTGGAGCGCGAGATTTTCCCTGCGCCTGGGCGGCGCGGCTGAAGGGGCATTGGGCCGTTTGAGTAAGTCAGCTGCATGGCAAACCGACTACGGGGGGACTCCGCGTAAGAGGAATTGTAACGGAGCCCGGGCCCTAGGGAAAATATTTTCTCGTGGGGTGTTCCTGGGGGTAAACCCCAGAGAAAGCAGGATTTCAGAGGGGAAAAGTGGCCCATTTGGCGTACTATCTGTGCTCTTCATTTGAGGGAGAGAGGTCGGGGAACTGAAATGAAAAAAGAGACGAAAAACGATATTGGCGTTCGGGGAATGGGCGCGGCGAAATCTAAAGAAGGCGCAAGCGGGAAGCGAGAGGCCGAGGCGCCCGGCCGGCGTCGATTTTTGCAGGCTGGTTTGCTCGGGGGAGTAGCGGCTGCGGCTGGTCCAGTTTTGCAGCCAGTGTTTGCAGCGCCTCGAGGGAACGCGGCTGTGGCGGAGGCTGCGGATGTTCCCGCGTTTGAGTTGGACGAAATCACGATCGCGGAACTGCAGGATGGAATGAAGTCCGGAAAATTTAGCGCGCATTCGATCGCGGAGAAATATTTGGCGCGCATCGCGGCGGTTGACAAGAGCGGACCGAGCGTCAACAGCGTGATTGAAACAAATCCGGACGCGTTGGAAATTGCGGAGGCTTTGGATAAAGAGCGAAAAGAAAAAGGGCCTCGCGGGCCGCTGCATGGAATTCCTGTTTTGATCAAGGACAACATCGCAACGGCCGACCGTATGCAGACGACGGCAGGATCTTTGGCGCTGGTCGGATCGAAGCCGCCGCGCGATGCGTTCATTGTGCAGAAATTGCGCGAATCGGGTGCCGTCATTTTGGGAAAAACAAATTTAAGCGAGTGGGCGAACATCCGGTCGAATCACTCGATCAGCGGATGGAGCGGGCGCGGCGGGCAGACGAAAAATCCGTACGCGCTGGACCGGAATCCGTGCGGGTCGAGCTCGGGAACTGGTGCGGGAATCTCCTCGAACTTCGCGGCGATTGGAATCGGAACGGAGACGGATGGATCGATTGTGTGCCCATCGTCGGCGAACGGACTTGCAGGGATCAAGCCGACGGTTGGGCTGGTAAGCCGGAGCAGGATTATTCCGATTTCGCATACTCAGGATACGGCTGGACCGATGTGCCGCACGGTCCGCGACGCGGCGATTTTGCTGGGAGCGATTGCCGGCGGAGACGTGGACGACAAGGCGACGGTGGCAAGCGACGGAAAATTCTTCAAGGACTATGCCCAGTTCTTGAACGCCGATGGATTGAAAGGCGCGCGGATTGGGGTGCTGCGAAAAGCGTTTGGGTTCAATCCAGCGGTGGACAAGTTGATGGAGGCTGCCCTTGATGCGATGAAGAAGCAAGGGGCGACACTGGTGGATCCGGTGGAGTTCGAGACATCTGGCAAGTTCGGCGAAACGGAATTTCTCGGGTTCATGTACGAACTGAAAGCGGACTTGAATGCGTACCTGGCGTGGCTCGGACCAAACACACCGGTGAAAACGTTGAAGGAGATTATCGAGTTCAACGACAAAAACGCGGCGAAGGAGATGCCGTATTTTGGTCAGGAGAACTTCCTGGCCGCGGAGGCTAAGGGGCCGCTGACGACGAAAGAATACGTGGATGCGATTGCGAAGAATCATGAGCTGGCAGGCAAAGAGGGTATCGACAAGACGATGGACAAGCATAAGCTCGACGCCATTGTTGCGCCTACCGGCGGGCCGGCTTGGTTGACAGATATCGTGAACGGGGACTCGTTTGGCGGAGGAAGCTCTGAGTTTGCGGCGGTGGCCGGTTATCCCAACATCAACGTTACTGCAGGATTCGATTTTGGCTTGCCGGTGGGGATTTCGTTTTTTGGGCGGGCGTGGAGCGAGCCTGTCTTGATCAAACTGGCATACGCGTTTGAGCAAGCGACGAAATTTCGGAGGGCGCCGCGATTCTTGGCGCATGTGGAGGCGTAGGAAAATGAGTTGACAGTCGAGGGTTGAAAGTCGAAAGCGGAGCAATAACCCCGAACGCGCGGAGCGGACGCCGAGCAAAGAATGGCTCGCGCGCACGTTGGAGCGAAGCGGACGTGGTGGGCGAACCGGGCCAGGGAGACGATGCAGAGGGGCACGGCGTGCCGTGCCCCTACGGGTGGTGGTTGTGAGCATGGTGATTGGACTGGGTTAGGTTCTTAGGCGAGCGTAATTTTCCATGGCATCGTGGGTGGTTTGGGGGTAGGCGTCCGGGGTGGGTGCGGTGTCTGGGTGTGCGGATGCGGGATCGGCCGGATCATCGTGGGTGGAGGACGGGGTGCCAAAGATGATTTGGGGCGGCGTGTTGGCGTCTCTGGTGTCCATGATGAGGACGCTGCGAAGAATGAGGCCGACGGCGTAGGTGATGACGGCGGCTCGCCGTGTAGAGATGCGGCCTCGGGCGACCAGCGTGACGACGTTGCTAAGTAGAGAGTTTATGTCCTCCACGGTTCCAAGTACCGGTCGCCCGGCGGCGAAGATTTCGTCGTACAGGTCGGTGCAATCGTCCGGCGCTGCTGGCGTTTTGCGCGCAAGGGCCACGTGGCGAAAACAGAGGCCGGTGGCGGGGTCTTGCACGCGAAGGCGGCAGCGTCCGCCGGATCGTTTACGGCTGCGGCAGCGGGCGAAGCTTGTGGAATCGGAGACAGAATCGGGTGAAGCGGGGGTTTCTACGTGTTGTGTTTGTTGTTCCATTTTGGTCCTCGGATATTGAGAGTATGAAGTGCACCCCATGCGTGATGGAAAGTGTTAGCAAACTATTGATGGCAAAAGGATTAAAGGCGTTTGTGCGTTACCAGGAGGAAGTGGCGAGTGGCGAGAAGCGAAGTTTGCTGGATTGGGGGAGGGATGAACTGATCCAGGCGAGAGAAATCCAGCCCTCATATTACGCAATCTGTGATAACTTGTCAAGTTATTTCTTGTTTCGTACTCATTCGAACGGCGTGTATTGGGGCGTAAGTTGGGTCGTTGGAAGGAGTTGGCGGAGTTTTTTGGTTTGTTGTCAAACTGATTGACCTGAGTTGAAGTGGAATGTTTTTCTTAACACAGAGTCCGCGGAGGACGCAGAGAAGAAGGAGAGGGGAAGAATTCTGAAGGAGCGAGCGGCTGGAGGGCCTCCCGCGTATTCGTGGCGAAGGGCGAGTTTTTGCCGTAGAATGGCAGAAGAGCAAGGTAATGGCGAATCCTACCATCACGATTCCGCTGGACCCGCAAACCGCGCGGGTTTATGACTCCGCTGGACCGGAGCAGAAGCGGAAAATTCAGGCCCTCCTCAGTCTTTGGCTTCGAGAGTTGGCTGCGGGGGAATATCCGCCGCTGCAGAAAGTGCTCGATGATGCTGGACGCAAAGCGAAAGACCGGGGCCTTACACCCGAAATTCTGGAATCTCTACTAAAGGGCGTGTAGTTGCGCTGCGTCTTCGTTACGAATGTCTTGGTTAGTGCGTTGCACCTGCCCGAATCAAAGCCTCGACACGCGCTTGAACTGGCACTCCAAAAAGGAAGAGTCCTGCTCTCTTTCGCGACGCTCGCCGAACTTTACGAAGTCCTCGGCCGGAAAAAATTCCTTCGATACGTAGATGAGGAAGATATTCGAAGCTTTCTGGCTGCTTTGACGCGCGAGGCGGAATGGGTTGAGGTTGATGTGCGAATTGCGGTTTGCCGCGATCCGAAGGACGACAAGTTCCTCGAACTGGCTGTGAGTGGGCGGGCGACGCACATTGTTACCGGTGACACCGATCTTCTTGCGCTGAATTCCTACCAAGGCATCGGGATTCTTCCTCCGCATCGATTCTTGCAATGACCGCCAACCACTTGGAGTGCGATTGGGCAGATGCGAACGAATTTGTGCGACGCGGTTCTCGAAGGACGATTAGGCTAATAAGGAACAGTCAACTGGAGAGACGGGAATGACGCGAGACGAGGCTTGGAAGTTGGCTGAGCATTGGGTGGGGGCTTGGAATGCTCATGATCTGGAGCTGATTCTGACGCACTATGAGGAGGACGTGGAGCTGACTTCACCGGTGGCCGCGCAGCTCTTGGGGACGCCGGATGGCAAGGTGGCTGGGAAGGCAGACTTGAGAGCTTACTTTCAGCGTGGGCTCATAGCCTACCCTGAACTCCACTTTGAGCTTGAGAACGTGTTCTGGGGCGTAAACAGCGTGGTGCTCTGCTACCTCAATCAAAAGGGGACACGCACGGCAGAATTCATGGAGCTGTCAGCGACTGGAAGAGTGGCACGAGTTGTGGCGAACTACAGCGCCTAGCGAGTGGGAAAACGTCCGGGTCAAAGGCCCTACGCTTGCAAAACCAGCAAGGATGGGCCACCCAGGAGCTGCTTTCTAATTGAAGGGCCTGCCACCCGCCGGTACGGCGCATGTTCGGTAACGCGACTACACAGGCGAGCGGATCGAGACGGTCGCCATTTCGCACAATGCGCCTACTGCCCGTACCTACTTACGGCTTGCAGTGATCTGGAACCTTGGCCTCTGAATTAACACGAATGCATCCGGCAACATCGCTCAGCAGGTAGATTCGCCATTTAATATCGTGTTACGATATTGTTTGTGGGGCCTGTGTCAGCTACTAGGGGGGCCGAAACACGAACAGTGCTCCCTCAACCTACCCGGTGCCTGAGAAATTTAGGCGAGTAATATCAACAGGCGTTTAGCATTTGTATCACCGGAACGAATCACGTGCAGTATCATTTCCCGATTGAGGTAGGTGATCGCATGGGATCTCTATCGCAGCCACCCCTCGGACTGGAAGGACCCGCGACTGACTCAGCGGTGCAGCAGCCTAGTCAGAATGAAAGAGCGGCCGGACGCACCGCCATTTCCTCTTTGCAAACCAAGGTCATCTTCGCCTTTGGTTTCGCACTTTTCAGCGTCATGATCGTCGGTTCGCTCCAGTATCGAACGGTGCGCCGGCTCAACCGGGACTATCGCTGGATATTGCAGAACCAGGAATTCCTCGGAGAATTAACGTCCATTCGCAACATCCTGAACCGCACGGATGCCTCTGTTCAGAGTTTTGTGATTACCGGCGAAAGCAACTACGCCGCCCCTGACGCCACCGACGCCCAACTAAAGCCACATATTCAGACCCTGCAAGCAATCACCCTCGACAATCCCACGCAGCACCGCAAGGTCGCCTTGTTGCAGAACCTCACAAACGAAAGCATTCGCGCCATGCAAGCCGAAACCGATGCGCGAAATGCCGGCATCGTTTCGCGCTGGGAACTCCTGCCGTTGGAGCACGCCATCCGCAAGGACGTCAGTGCGGTGCGTGATCTGACCGGAGAGATTGAAACGCAACAGCTCCAGCTCTTGAGGGAGTGGAGAGACCAGGCCGAGACAGCGAATCGTCGAACAAACCTTTCCATTTGGTTTGGTTCGACTATGGCGTTTGGTCTCTTGTGTTTTGCCGGTATCGGCTTGTACGTGGATCTTGCCCAGCGTGGTAAGGCCGAACAGGAACTCGAGCGGGAGACCCGTGAGAGAGCCGCGGCTCAAATCAAATTACAAGCCTCGGAGCGGTGTTTACGGCAGCTTTCCGTCGATCTGCTAAAAGCCCAAGATGAGGAACAGCGCCGCATCGGACGTGAGCTTCACGACAGCGTCGGCCAGTATCTTGCAGTGTTAAAGATGGGGTTGGACTCCCTCAAGTCCGCCGCCGGCCGTGGTGAATATTCAAGAAACGAAAGGCAACTCGCTGAATGCATCAATCTGGTCGAAGAATCCATTCGCGAGGTTCGCACTGTATCCTACCTGTTGCATCCCCCATTGCTCGACGAGTGCGGATTGAACTCCGCGATTCCTTCCTACTTGGAAGGGTTCTCGAAACGCAGCGGCGTTCAAATCACCCTCGATATTCCTCCTGCTTTTGGGCGTCTGTCGGCGGATGTCGAACGGGCCATTTTTCGTGTGCTTCAGGAAAGTTTAACCAACGTGCATCGCCACTCCGGTAGCCCGTCGGCGCGGGTCGCACTAGCCATCAACGCCGACGGGGTCACGCTGGAAATCGCAGATTATGGCCGTGGCATCCCCGCTGACAAGCTCGGAAAGCCAGGTGTCGGGCTTCAGGGCATGAGAGAGCGCATGCGCGAGTTCGGCGGCAGGCTGGAGTTGGATTCTAGCCCCCGGGGTACCACCATTCGCGCGAGCGTGCCGGGGATTCCTAAAGCATCCGCTAGGGCTGCTTCCGCTTGACGTAACTGGACGCAGGGACCGTTCTGCCGGGTGCCCCACGTGGCGGTTTTACACGTGGGTTCGTAGCTTTTCCCGGAAAATTTCTCAAAGACAAAAACTCGTTCGGACTTCGCGCTTCTTTCGCTTCCCCTCTTCCTCCAGCAGGCGGGCTGGCGCACCCGCCGGTTACCGGGCATGTGACTTTTGCTCGGAAGCGCGCTTCTATTGTTTGTGGTCCCACAACTGCGTAAACAATTTTGCTGTGGCAGGACTATGTCCGGCGTAGTGGTTGTTGGCAAAGGCGAGAAGCTTCACAATTTTCTTGGTGTTCATCATTTGCTTTAGGACTTCGACCCAATTTCCTAGATCGCTTTTGCGGTCGACGATAGTCTTATCCCAGGTCTTTGTTTCTGCTTCGATGCCCTGGCGGTCGCCAAGCCAGCGCACGTAGGTCCAATCCGTGGTTGCGAGATCGATCTTTTCTTTGATCTCCCACGACCTTGGCATCCAACTCTGGTCAATGAGCGCGAGAGCGACGTTGTGCTGCCGTAGCAGGTCCGTGAATCGCGCGTCGAGCCAAGCCTCGGCGGTGAAGGCGCTGGTGCCGATAAGAAAGTCTGCCATAGGCGGGGAATTCTATACCGTAGAAGGGCGGGTAGTGAATCCGGGGACAGAGGATATGCCCCTATCAGCTCGTCTAGCGAGGCGTGGACCAAGCTCCTGGGTATTGTTCGGGGAAACTCGGCGTGCGGCACCCGGTGGAGTTTTACTACTAACGCGCCATCTTTTGGAGCGTATACAAGATAAGTTTGCGGTCGTCCTCGCTGGCCTTGCCCAACAGCCGGCGAAGTTTATTCAGGAATTTTGCATCCTTGCCTGAACTGCCCCAAGCGACATCGTCGGAGGATTTGCGCTTGATTAGAGTGGGGACCTTTGGCGGCTCTTCACCGTCGTAAAAGAGTTGGTACACAGGCACTTCCAATGCGCGAGCAAATTTTTCCAGTGTTTCGACAGCCGGGACAGTATGGCCGTTCTCAACACGGGAAACGTAGCAGCGCAGAAGCCCGGTGCGCTTCTCTATGTCGCCTTGGCTGAATTTCTTTTGTTCGCGAAGTTCTTTGAGTCTATCGCCTATAACCATGACGGGATTATTCCATTAGGACGATTGAAAGGCAAGCGATGCCGGGTATCCACGGATCAGGATGACTGGCGAAGCCTGACCATCAATTTGGCGAGGCGTGGCCTGTCTTGTTCGCTGACTGCCGTAAATTTTAATGCCAGTCCGCGACCCGGCTCGACGCGCCTTACTATCCCGTCCGCTCTGATTTGTCCCTCTTCGACGAGAAACTCCAGCTTTACTATGGAACCCAAGCCTTTTGCTGCTCGTGTCTCGATAAACAAACCGCCTAGACTCATATTCCCGACGCGTGAAATGTCTTCCATCCCAGCGCAGCGCCAATCGACCCAGACATTTGCGGGTGTCTCGACGCGGGAGGTAAACCTTCTTGATGGGGTCGCAGGGCTTCTCAATGTGTAAACCAGCCTGCGGTCTTTCAGAGGGCGGGAAATAGACGTAAGCAGGACTCTGAGGGGGGAACCAAATTTTAAGCGGAATGGGCAAGAATTGCGAACGAAAACTCGTGAGCGTGCTGCTCCCCCTGCTTCTTATCCGGATTGTTGGTCCGGGTAATCAAGTTGTTCAGCGTGAGTTGAAGTGGAATGTTTTTCTTAAAACAGAGTTCACAGAGACCGCAGAGAAGACGAAGCCATGCTGCTGACGCTTTGCGGCAGCGGACATTGTTTAGATGAGTTGTGGGAGGCGCACTGGGACAGCGATAAATTCCGGATGATTGCGAATTGCGGATGGGCTGTATACTCCGGGGCAACAAAAGCCCTATTAGGTCACGACAGGGTCTGGCGAAAAAAGGAGATTTTTAGAATGATGGATCTGGACCGTCGCTCGTTTCTGGGAACAGCGTTGGCTGCGTTTCCTTTGGCTGCGCTGGGGCAATCAGGCAAATCGCCGACGGCGGTGTCAACGCCGACGTCAACGCCCAATAAAGTGGTTCTGGTTCCCCACGGTGAGGACCGGGAAGGCGAACATCACAGCATCGGTATCAGCTCAACCGACTTCAAGGTCACAACGCAGGACAGCAGCGGCGCTCTTTTTATATTCGAGCACACGAATCATAAGAAGGGTGGGCCGCCCCGTCATTTGCACCACAATGAGGATGAGTGGTTCTACGCGATTGAAGGAGAGTACATCGTGGAGGTCGGCACGGAGCGATTCCATCTAAGAGCCGGCGATTCTATTCTCGCGCCGCGAGAGGTGCCTCACGGCTGGGCGTTCGTGAGTGACACTCCTGGCAAAGCACTGATCGCCTTCGCCCCTGCAAATAAGATGGAAGCTTTCTTTCGGGACAACGCTAAACACTTCAGCGGAGGCAACTATGCCAATGAAGCGGAAATTTATCGCGCGTATGGCATGGAGCTTCTTGGACCACCGCTTTCGATCGGATGATTCGGTGGGCCGAATCGAAGGCCGATTATTGGGCGGTCAACGACGCAAGAGTGTATAGTTCAAGCATCAAGCGACAACTTCCGCCGCGCTCGCGAAGGGCGACGGTTCCTGTGCGGCAAGACATACATTCCGCCGACCAGTTATAACGATACGGGTGTAGCTAATCCTGTAGAAAGTTTCGCCGGGTGGAACGAAGGGACTCTGATGACTGAGATCGTAAACGTGCAGTACGTTGGTTTCAAAGCGAAAGCACTTGTGCGCGAGTATAGCTTCGTTGTGCGCAGAGCTTTAGCCGAGACGAGCGAGTTTACGCTAACCATCCTGAACGAGGCATTTGGTTCCCGGCGTGTGCGCTTTCAAGACGCTCCCGAGATCTGCGCGCTCAGGCTCCATCGGGAGCTGGCTGTTTTCGGAAACCATCCTCCGCAGGCGCATTATCGTATCAGCGAGACGGACTTGGACGAGTACCGAAGCTCTCACGCGACCAAGGTTTGGGGTTACCCTCACAAGGCGAAGGCTTCGGAGGACGTCTAGTTTGTCGAGGTGGTTGCGTGCGTGGCCTTGGTCACTCAGAACGAACTGCGTGCCATTGGCCTAGTCCATGCTCGTCGCGGTATGTCCCGCTGATGGTCCTGCCTTGGACGGTGCCTTCGACGCGAGGGCCGTCGACCCTGCCTCGAAAAGTCAGTACGGTGTGAGTCTTCGTGTGGAAGAGGATGTGTTGCTGATTGATCGTTCCTTGTAGTTCTCCCTGCTGGCCCGGACCTTGATAGTGACCGGTGATAACGCCGCCCTGTTGAATGATTTGCATGACTTGCGTGCGGTCTCTGCCATCAGGTCCTTTTGAATGAATTGTCCAATTGCCGGCCACATTCGCCGGCGGCTCCTGTGCGATCGTGTGATCGTTGGCAGCGAGCAACAGGAAAGTGAAGCAAAGCAGAAATAACTTGGCGTTGAAGTTCCTCATGGCGTCCTCTATTTGCGGCACTGTCGCCGCGACCTGCTGGGATTATAGGAAGACAACGCAGGGTCAGCAGGGGCTGCACTAGTTTATGTCAGTAACTCTTGTCGGTAAATATTTGGCCTTCCTTCATCACGAAGGTGACTTTGCCTGGCGCGCCTAGCTGATCGATGTGCGTGAGGGGATCGATCTTCATGGCGATTACGTCGGCGATTTTACCGGGAGCGATGGAGCCGAGGGTGTCGCCACGGCCGAGCGCGATGGCGGCGTTGAGCGTGGCGGCGCGGAGGACTTGGTCGGGCGGGAGGCCAGCTGCGGCTAGCAGGGCGAATTCCTCGTGACTTCGCTCTGGGCCGAAGATGCCGAGGTCGGTGCCGAAGATGATGGGGACGCCTGCGCGATAGGCTTTGCCGACACCTGCGACGCCGTCGGCGTAGCGATAGTCAACGAGTTTGCCGGCCAGAAGAGTGGGAGTGTAGGCGGTGCCGTGTTGTTTCATGAGGGCGATGGAGGCGTCGTCGAGCGGGCCGTGCTCGATGGTGTCGGCGCCGTCGGCGATGACCATGTGGAGGAAAGCGGGGCTGCCGACTACGTGAACGGCGACTTTTCTGTTGAGCTTATGAGCGGTGTCAATGATGGCTTTGATTTCGTCTTCGGACTCGATCATTTCCACATTGGGGTCGAGTGCGGGGGTGCCGGCCTGGCGGAGTTTGATGACGTCGGCGCCGCGGTTGATTTCTTCACGCACGACTTTGGTGCAATCGGTTACGCCGGAGCAATTGCCGCGGTTGGTGACGAACTGTTCGAGGTCGCGGCGGACACCCCATTTGGAGGCGTCATAGTCGCCGCCGTCGATGGCGATTTGGGGCTCGCAGGCGAAGATGCGAGGGCCGGCGACGTAGCCTTTGTTGATGGCGTCGCGAAGATCGTAGACGGTGCTGGAGGGATCGCCGAGATTTCGGATAGTGGTAAAGCCGTTGAGCAAGAGCATTTTTACGCGGGGCAACATGTCGAGGACGATTTGTGCGGGGCGGCCCATATAGGCGTGGATGAAGACGGGTTCGATGGGTTGGGTGAGGTCGAGGACTCCGGTGATGTGGGTGTGCATGTCGATTAGGCCGGGCATGACCCAGGAGTCCTTTAGGTCGATGACGGTGTTGCCGGGGACGAAGCCGTCTTTGATGGCGGTGATTTTGCCGTTCTCGATGACGATGGATTGGTTGGTGGTGGCGGGCTTGCCGGGCTCGGCGATTAGATGGCCGGCGTGGATGACGATGGTTTTTGCGGGAGGCGGAGGGGTGGGAGTTTGCGCGGCCGGGAGGGCTAGGGCGGTGAGAAGGATGGCTGCGAGAGATGAGAAGAGCTTCATTATGTCTCCTGAAAGGGTTTGCAGTATATATGTCTGAGTTTTTTTGCGCCGAGATTTTCTTGCGGGCGTATCATTCTTGTTGGATATAAAAAGGGGCGCAGCAAAGATTGCACAGCCAGGATTGGCTGTGCCACTGACGAGCCGTTCGAACCTTGGGAATCGCGTTGACAGGATGCTGGCTGTACTTTAATATTAGCGTTTGTCTCTATAGGGAAAGGTGTGGCTGAGAGCGATGAGGACGTACGTAGCCAAGGGAGAAGAAGCGGAAGCGCTGAAAGTGGGCGCGAACTGGTTTGTGATCGATGCGACGAACCAGGTTTTGGGGCGTCTGGCGACGAAGGTGGCGCGGATGCTGATGGGCAAGGATAAGCCGAGTTTTACGCCGTACCTGGATTCGGGGGATCACGTAGTGGTGATCAATGCGGACAAGGTTCGCATGACCGGGAACAAGGTCGAGCAGAAGATTTATTACTCGCATAGCGGGTATCCGGGCGGGTTGAAGGCTGTGCCAGCGAAGCGGCTGCGCGGGACGAAGCCGGAATGGATGATTCGCGAGGCTGTTCTGGGGATGTTGCCCAAGAACAAGCTGCGGGCTCGGCGGGCGAAGAAATTGCGGGTTTACCGGGATGCGGCTGGTTTGGCGCGGCATGCTGGGCAGAAGCCGCAGGCGGTTGCGTCGTAGGATTGGGACGGAAGACAGACTGAAGTCTGTCCCACTGCTGGGAAGTAGGAAAGAGCACAGCCAGGATTCATCGCACAAAGCGCGATGAAAAAGAGTTTGGCTGTGCTACTAGATTCTGCACGTTGCTGTTCCTTGAAAAGTGTGGCCGCGTAGTGGTCACCTCTAAGTGGTGCCTTAGGCAGGGAGCAAAACCGTCGTGGAGTTGAGTGGTTCCGGGTGTCTGGAACCAGGTTATTTTAGGAGGAACGTTGAGTTCTACTGGTACGCCCATTGCGGGCACACAAACTTGGTTTCTTGGAACGGGCCGGCGCAAAGAGTCGGTAGCTCGAGTGTTCTTGCGCGCGGGTAGCGGCAAGTTCACGGTGAACGGGCGCGAAGTAGAGAGCTATTTTCCGAATCATGCTTGGAAGCATGATGCGATCGAGCCGCTGAAGTTTACGAGTCTGGCGGACCAGGTGGACGTCAAGGTGACCGCGCACGGCGGCGGCGTTGGCGGGCAGGCTGGCGCGGTGCGCATGGGATTGGCGCGAGCGATCTCGAAGTACAACCCGGAGCTGCGGCCGGCTCTGCGGAAGAACGGATTTTTGACGCGAGACTCCCGTATGAAGGAACGGAAGAAGTACGGGCAGAAGGGCGCGCGGAAGAGATTCCAGTTCACCAAGCGGTAGAGCAGTGATTGGTGACTGGTGACTGGTGAGAAGCCGGAAGCTAGTTGCACCGAGCTCCGGAGGGTTTGCGCGAGCGAACTCTTCGAGATCACGGCCGGCAAGGAGCCGGCAATAGGTTGTTCTGTGGTTTGCATTCGCAACTAAAAGAGCCGGGCTAAAGCCCGGCACCTACAGAGGCGAGAAGCGGGCCACCGCAAACAGCTATCCTAATAGGAGGAAACTTGGCAGTAGAAATTACGATGAAAGAGTTGTTGGAGGCTGGAGTTCACTTCGGCCATCAGACGCGTCGCTGGAATCCGAAGATGAAGGAATATATTTTCGGAGAACGCAACGGGATTCATATTATTGATCTGCAGAAGACCCTCAAGATGTTCCGCGAAGCTAGCCGGTTTGTTAGCGATCTTTCCGCGCAAGGCAAGGCAGTCCTATTCGTGGGAACCAAGCGGCAGGCGCAGGAAGCTGTGGCCGAAGAGTCAAAGCGGTGTGGTGCGTTCTTCGTGAACCATCGCTGGCTGGGCGGGACGCTCACGAACTGGGCGACGCTACAGAAATCGATCAAGCGGCTGAAGCTGCTGAAGGCCATGACAGAAGACGGCCGGATCAATGAACTTTCAAAGAAGGAAAAGGCGCGGCTGGGCCGCGAGATGAAGCACCTGAACCAGAACCTCGAAGGTATCGAGAACATGTCGCAGCTTCCGGACGCGATGTTCGTGATCGATTCGAATGCGGAAGAGATCGCGGTGAAGGAAGCACGGCGCATGGGCGTGCCGGTGGTTTCCGTCGTGGATACGAATTGCGATCCGGACGTGGTGGACTGGATTATTCCTGGCAACGATGACGCTTTGCGCGCGATCCGGTTGTTTACCACGAAGATTGCGGATTCAGTGCTCGAAGGGCATACCGCTTATCAGCAATCGCAAGTCGCGGAGCAGAAGTCGGCGGAAGATCAGGCGATTGTCGATGGCGTGGAGTATGTGGATACCAGCGCGTACGAACAATACGAGAAACAGGAAGGCGACTTCGTGGAGGGCGCGGTAGTCGAAGTTCCTCCGGATGCGCCAGTTGAGCCCGCCGATGCCGCCGAAGCTGCTGCAGCAACGGTGCCACCGGACGCGGAATCTCACTAAACAAATTGCGCGGGTAAGAATCCAAGAGGCCCGCGCCGAGCGACTCGGTGCGGGCCGTTTTGTAAGTGAAAGCACTAAATAAGAAATTGCCAATCAGCGAAGAGAAAAAGGATGAGCACACAACAGCCAGCTATGCAGATTCCAGCACATCTTGTGAAAGAGTTGCGCGAACGGACCGGCGCGGGATTCAGCGATTGCCGCGCGGCGCTTGTGGAAGCTGCCGGAAACATTGATAAGGCCATCGAGATTTTGCGGAAAAAGGGACAGGCGGCAGCAGCGAAGAAAGCGCAGCGCGAAGCAAGCGAAGGGCTCGTGGGCAGCTATATCCACGCGGGCGGGAAGATCGGTGTGCTCGTGGAGATTAACTGCGAGTCGGACTTCGTGGCTCGTACGGAGGCTTTCCAACAGCTTTGCCATGACATCGCGATGCACATTGCGGCGCTCGATCCGCGGTACGTGCGGCGCGAGGACGTTACACCCGAGATGCTCGCGGCGGAACGCGAGATTTACCGAGCCCAGGCTCTGGCCACCGGGAAGCCGGAAAACGTAGTCGACAAGATTACAGCGGGAAAGATGGAGAAGTTCTACGAAGAGAACTGCCTGTACGAGCAGCACTACATCAAGGACGAGAGCGTTACGATCGGCGAAATGATTACGCAGGCGATCGCGAAGCTTGGCGAGAATATTTCGATCCGGCGCTTTGTGCGCTTCAAGGTCGGCGAGATTGGTGGGCCGGGCGGAGCGGGGCCAGAAACTGCGCCAGTGCTGGCGCCTGTCAGCGCGTAAAGCAAAACTTCTTAACTGCATTTCAGAGCGTTCCGGCAAGGCCGGGACGCTCTTTTTTTATTTGCGCGGTCCATATCCCGAATTGTTTTCGTCGAACGCGTACATTTGGTGGAATGGGAACTATTTCTTCGCGCTATCCGAGGTGGTAACTATTCCCAATGGAATGCCGAGGGTGCCGGCGTTGCCGGAGTTGAGATCGTAAATTCCGGTGCGAAGGTAGATGTCGCCGGGAGGGACGTCGATTTCGAGATGCACGGGAAGGCCTTTAGCCTGGAGGTTGGAGAAGTCTTCGGGCGGAAGAGCAAGCCGGCTCGTGCGCTTGGAGATGTTTATTATTTTTCCGGTGCGATCGTAGGCGACAAGAATCACTTCGAGGCGGCCGTGTTTCACGCCATCCGGGGCGGAATCGAGTGAGAAATTTTGCAGGGAGACGGCGAGGTCCACGCCGAATCGCGTGAAAGGCCCTTGCAATTCGGTATTGAGCCCGGCGCGGCGCGCGTCCGGGGCGGGCTGCGGCTGAAGCGGGTTAGCGTGAATTTGGTAAGTGATTTGATCGAAGTTGGGCATGCCAAAGCCGACGAGGGGAATGAGCGGATCCTTCGCGGCCGCGTCGTCGGATTGGCGCGTCTCGGGTTTATCGGCGTAATAGCCACGGCGATAAGAAATCTTATAGTCCGCCTTGTTGGGGAGTATTACTTTGATGCGCCGATACCTGCCGTCGGTTTTGCTGTTGGTCGGAGCGTAGGCCAAGGTGTAATAGTGCGAGCCTTCGTCGATGGCTTTGGCCATGGCAGCGTCGAGGGCGTTGGTGTTGTAGAAGGCGCGGCCACCGGTTTCCTGGGCGATAGTTTCGGCGGCAATTTGAGTGGTGCTTTGGTTATCTAGCATGCCTTCTCTGGAGATGCCGAGGACATCTCCCCCGTCGAAGGTCGGATCGCCTGCGAGACCGTGCGCCGAAACTGGATAAATGGCGATTTGCGCGGCAGTGAGCATGTCCGAAGTTTGTTGGACGTGTTCTTGATGTCTGGGGGTGTGTACCTTGTTTTCAGGGACGAAGCTGATGGGGAAGCTATCCGCGAACCAGACGACATTTTTGCGCGCGGGGATGCCGGAAAGGTAGCGCGCGAGATGCTGAAAGGCTTGTAGCGTTAGCTCACTGCGGTTTCCCGACTTGAAGGCAGTCTCTTCCCCTAGGTACTCTGTCACGGCGCCAACTGCGGCCGGCGAGGCTTGCATCATGATCATGGCCGATAGGCCCGCCAGTTCGGCGCTGTGCCGTGAGGGAGTCGGATTGAGCCAGGACGACTCGGGCATGACGCCGGAGTGCGAGCCGTCCAGCGCGACGGAGAGCCCTGAGAAATCGGTGGTGAAGCCTCGGACAAGACGCAGTTGTTGGTCGTTGAGGGTGAAGATGGCAAGGCGAGTGCCGGGTGGCACAATTTTCAGGTATTTGATGGCTTGATTGCAGACGTCTGTCTGGAACCATGGGTAGGTATTGAGCATGTCGATCAGCAACACATTTACGGAGTCGCTGGGTTTGACGGCTTGCATGTTCGTGTAGACATTTGGCGGCAGAGCGGGGAGATTGACGGGCAGCCCGTTGTGGCGTGAGTGTTCATCGAAAGCGGAGAGGGTTTGCGGTTTGCCGTCTTCCTCGATGTTGAAATCTTCCCGGCGAAGGTTAGGGATGCTCTCACCTTTGTGGTCGGTGACGACGACGTCGAGGAGAACGACGCGCGTTTCTACTTTTATCGTGGGTGCGGAGGCTGGAGGGCTTGGAGCGGGAGCTTGAGAGTGGAGCGGAGCAATGGCAATCGCTATTGCGAGAGGCCAGACTAGGTAACAGATTCGCCGACGTCTCATCGTGTCCTCATTAAGCGGGACTCTTTCGGTTACTAGCTTCTCATGAAACGCATGAAATAAGGTTTGCGTTACGCACATCGTGCGCGGAACTGCATTTATCGTTCTGAGTAGAACGGGGACATTTTGCTGTGTCGCTTCAAGAGCGGCAGCAGAGCTGCCGCACTCCATAATGTGCGGGGGCGGGGATAGTTTGTTACAATTCCGAGGATTTTATTGGGCATCGACCGGGGGGCCATGGCCGCACAGAAGAAGACTGCAAAGAAAATCGTGAAGAGAACGCCGAGACATGCGCAGCTGGCTTACCGGCGCATCCTGCTAAAGCTTTCAGGCGAGTCGCTGCAGGGGCCACAGGGATTTGGAATTCACGGCGAGACGATTCAGGCGATTGCCCAGGAGTTGAAGGAAGTGCATGCGCTGGGGATCGAGATCGCGATTATGGTCGGCGGCGGAAATATTTTTCGCGGAGCGCGGCAGAAGGGATTTGAGATTGACCGTGCGACCGGCGACTACATGGGGATGCTGGCCACCGTTATTAACGCGCTGGCACTGCAGGACGCGCTGGAGAAATTGGGCGTGTTTACGCGGGTTTTGAGTGCGATCGAGATGAATCAGGTTTCAGAGCCGTTTATCCGCCGGCGCGCGATGCGGCATCTCGAGAAGCAACGCGTGGTAATTTTCGCCGCAGGGACGGGGAATCCGTACTTTTCGACGGATACCGCGGCGGCGTTGCGCGCGATGGAGATTAAGGCGGACGTGATTTTGAAAGCGACGCGCGTGGATGGAATTTTTGATGCCGACCCGGAGAAAGTCTCGGGGGCGAAATTTTTTGCGGCGATTACGTATCGCGACGTGCTGAACCAGAATTTGAAGGTGATGGATGCGACGGCGATTTCGCTGTGCATGGATAACGGGATGCCGATCGTTGTTTTCAACATGAACCAGCATGGGAACATCAAGCGAGTGGTGATGGGCGAACGAGTGGGTTCCAAGGTGACTCCGGCGTAGATTCGAAGTTCCAAATTCGAAATTAGAAACTCGAAATTGGAAACGAAGAACGACTTGCGTTGAAAGAGCGAGTGCGACTGAGGAAGACATGACGACGATTGCTACGACAAAAGACGCGATGGCAGCGGCAAGAACGCGGATGGAAAAGGCGGTTGACGATTTCCGTAAGGAGCTGGCGACGATTCGCACTGGACGCGCGAATGCGTCGCTGTTGGACAATGTTCGCGTGGATTATTACGGCACGCCGACGCCCGTGAACCAGCTGGGCTCGATGACCGTGCCCGATCCGAGCATGATTGTGATTGCGCCGTGGGACCAGAGCGCGGTGGCGTTGATTGACAAGGCGATTCGCGCAGCGGAATTGGGCTTGAATCCAACGAATGACGGGAAAGTGGTGCGCGTGCCGATCCCCATGTTGACGGAAGACCGGCGTAAAGATTTGGTGAAGCAGCTGCACAAGGTGCTTGAGAATCACCGGACGGCAGTACGAAATATACGGCGGGACTTGAAGGAAGCGATTGAGAAACTCGAGAAGGATAAGAAGATCAGCGAGGACGACAAGAAGCGGTCGTTGGATGAGTTGGAAAAGCTTTCGCATGCGGAGACGAAGAAGATTGAGGATTTGAGCGCGGCGAAAGAAAAAGAAGTGATGCAGATTAAGTAGCTGACAGCTTACACAGCCGACAGCTGACAGCAAACAGGGATCCGGGTCGTTCCTCCCTACTTTTAGCTTAATTCAGCGTTGGATTTCGATTAGTAGTACCCACGCGCCAAAAATACCGGCGGCGAATGAGAGTAGTGTTCCTGGGACGACCCAGTAAATGGCAGTCGGGTAGCCTGAAGCCAGCAAGACACCCCCAATCACAAATGGGAGCGGCGGCAGCTGGTTGGTGAGAATTCGCGCGGTGCTTTTGGCGCGGGGATGGGCGTCTTTCCATGTGCGGATCAGAGCGATGGTTTGGATGGCCCATATCACGATGCCGGCTCCGCCTATTTCTGTGGCATAGGCGCGTGTCGATTGGGCGGGAACCAGTGCGAAGGTCGAGACGACCAGAACGGACAGGAGCGCGAGGAGCGCTTCGACAGCTCGCGAAGGCAAATGGCGATACTCAAGGATGCGCGTGAGGTTGATAGAGATGGCGACGAAGAGGAGACCTGCGAGCGCGGCGGACGCACCGGCTTCGGCAACGAAGAAGTCGTGCCAGCCTTGCATGGCGTCGGAGGTCATCATGGCGTTTGCGGCTTTGCTGCGTTTGGCTCGCTGCGCTCCAGAGTGAAGGCCTGGGATTCATCATTTTGAACTGTGCGCAAGAATGCGTTGTAGTCGGCGGCCTGGTCGGCGGGAATTTCCCTCAAGATAAAATTGAGATGGCGGGAAGCGGTGACGGTCGCATCCTTCGCGGAATATTGCGAGGTGTAGGTGGCGAACTCCCGCGCGACGGAAGTGCCAGCTGGGACGCGAGCGACGGTGCCATCCGGCAAATGCAGCGTTGCGGTCACTTCGACGTCGAGCGGCGTGCCCAGATCGATCGGTTTAGGCGCCGAGCCGGCCGCCGGTTTTGCCGGCGGATCAGGAATCCCGAGCAAAGGAAGAAGGGCAGGGATGCGAAGCGGCTTCTTCGACCAGTCCACGAATTTCGGCTGCGTGATTTCGTATTCGACGGTGAACGGATCATGCGTTGCGTAAGGATCCGAAGTAGTCACGTTTGTGATTTGCCCGCGGAAGCCGTCTGACATCGCCAAAAGTTGCGCAACATTTTTCCAGTCTTCTTTTGGAGTTTGGTGGAACGCCACGCGCAACAGCAATTCGTTGTCGCCGCGTACGACGTACTTTGCTTTCGTGGTGAGCTTGCCGTCAGCGCCTAGTTTTGCATCGATCGTGACTTTTTGGGCCGAGGGGAATGGAAGCACGGCGTTCAGTTGCCGCCATACATGAGGAGTTGAATTCATGACGGGGAATACGCGATTTAGAACAAAAGCGCACTTGCCGGAGTTTGCCGGTATCACGCCAAATGGTGCGACTTCGAGGCTAGGATCGAGCCAGAAATCGGTCTTGCCATCGTTTGCGGAAATCAGCAGATGCTTGAAAACAGAAGGCCGCGGCAGGCCCTTTTCGTCACAATAGCCGGTGAGAGCAGCAACGGCATTGAATTTCAGTGCGGACGCCAGCGCAGAAAACAAAACGAATTTGTCCTCTGGAGTGGCGTAGCCGGAGGCCAAGACGTCCTTTGCTGGCCTGACGGCAAATCCGGTCGCGCCAAGCGGGAGATCGATGGTCCTTATTTTCTGCGATACGAAATCGTATAAAGCTTGCAGTTTTTCCCGGTTGGTTTGGCTGTCTTTCGTCAATGCGAACGCTTTGGCTGTGACCTCGGGTTCCACGCGGAATTTGTGCGAAAGTTCTTGCGTTGATTCTTCGGTGGAACTGGCAGAGTCCATTGGCTTCGCGCCAGGTGTGAGTTTTTCGTCGAGCCGGATGGAGAGAGGTTCCCATGCTTCGGTTGAGAGCGAAACATCTGGTGCGGATTGCTCATTGTCTGCGCTGGGATTTTCGGATTTGGTCGTCAAGTCCTTCGCGGTTATCTTCCAGCGATAGATCGCACGGCTTGCATCACCTTCTCCGGATTTCTCGGTCGATGTCGCGGGCGTAGCGGGATTGATTCGCATGCTGGGATTGCGTGAGGAGGGCAGGTCGAGCTCGAAAATTTCTTGCAAAACTACGCCGGTGCGATCGAAAGAGTGATCGAGCCAGAAATCGGGTGCGAGGGGATGATGGGAGACTGTTGTAATCACGCGATATTCGAGAGTGTCGCCGGGTGCGAGCCCAAGAATGCGGACGGATTTGACGCGCACATCTTGATAGGCAGGGGCGTTGGCGACGGCGGGATTGGGAGTGTCGGTGATGGCGCTGGGGAGGACGTCGGAGGTGCCTCCGCTGGGATGCGTGATGCGGACCAGGGGAATCTCGATTTGTTCGAACGCGCGATTGAAATCGAAGTTTAGGCGGGCGAATTGGCGCGCGCCGAGTTCGTCGTTGATTTTAACGCGGGCGTGGATTTCTTTGCGGCTGGAGCCATCGCTTTCAAAGCGGACGCGGGTGTCCAGGAGTTCGATTTCGGCGGGAAGTTTGGCCGTTTTTTCAAGTGGAGATTTTGGTCTGGCGTCTCGAGATGGCAAGTTTTGTTGCGGGAAGGCCGCTGGCGTGTAGAAAACAACGACGGAAAGCAACGCAATCGCCATCGAGTTAGCATACAGATGCCCAGGAAGTTTCATCAGAGTGTAAGGGGAATTCCAGTTTTATCAGATCTCAAGCACGCCACCGGGAATGCAAGCGTACTTGAGACAGCTCCTCTTTAGTCGCCTGAAAGTTCTTTTCCTTGAAAGCTTGCTCCAACACATGAAAACGTGGCTCCAAAACCTTGCCAAAGTGATACCAACTTTCCGCGGCAGGGGTGAGGGGGGAGTCCTGAGTGAAGCCGGCCGCTTCTAAGGAGTCAATGAAGTCATGCGAATCTGTCGGCGCGAACAGCGGTGAAATCCTTATTTCATAATCTTCACTTCGCCAACGAGAGAATTTTAAGACGAGATTGCTTGTGGCGATCGTCAGGTAACTCCTCCCAGGATCGTTCGCTTCAGGCCGTGGGTCAGGTATGACTCTTCCAGCGAACTGATCGAATAAGAAGGGCATTGCTTCCTTGACTTCATTTGCAAAATTTTTTTGCATCCAACGATCGAGTAGAGGATTTACCCACCAAGAGAAAACGACTTTCCAAATAATGCGAAAGAGAAAGCCAAGTAACAATAACAAAGGCCGAAAAAGTACAAGCAGCTGTCCCGCAAAGGTAGCCGGGCGAGATCTCGCGATGAAGCGGCTTCGACCCATCGGCATGAGAATAACATGAGGCTTCTCGACGCGGCCAAGTTCGCGGCTTTGCTGCGCACTGAACTGAAACGGAATGGAGGGTGGTGCGTCTGATGCATGGTAGAGTTTTGTGCGGCGAATCGTGTGGGGCAAGAGGAGAACCGGGAATGAAGAAGATTTTCGCTGGGATTGCGCTACTGGCGCTGGTGGCTGCGCTAGGCGCGAGTGCTCAGAACAGGTCCGTGGCAAAAGGGCCGAATGAGGACGGCACGAAACCTGCGCTCATAAAAATTGCAGGGGAAGGGATGCTGGACTCGCATGCGTATCAGTATTTGACGGAATTGAGCGATGACGTGGGCGCGCGCGTGACGGGATCGCCGCAAGCGCAGAAAGCGGTCGAATGGGGCCTGGCGAAGATGAAGGCCATCGGGCTCGAGAATGTGCACGCGGAAAAATGGCAATTGTGGCGCGGGTGGACGCGAGGGACGGCAGAGGCGGAGATGTTGTCGCCGATACGCCGGCCGCTGCACGTGGACGCAATGGGCTGGACAGGTTCGACGCCGGCGGGAGGCGCGGAAGGCGACGTAGTCGCGGTGAACCTCTTCGACCTCGACGGGGAAATGAAAAACATGTCGCGCCTCACCGGCAAGATCCCGCTGATCGTAATGCGCGGCGAGCCGAATAAGAGTTTCATACAACTATTCGCGCAACTCGGCGATTTTCTGAAAGCCGCTGGAAAAGTGGGAGTCATTGCGGTGATCGGCGGGCAAGGCGGCGGGAAATCCGCAGGAATGAACCTGACGCACACGGGAATTCTTGGGTTCGACGCGGACTTTGCGGTTCCCGTGGTCTCGATGACAGCAGAAGATCAGGGCCAATTGGAGCGCTATCTCGCGCGCGGGCTAGTGCCTCGTGTGCACTTCAACGTGCAAAATACCTTTACCAACGGGCCGGTGGAGAGTGCGAACGTCGTCGGCGAAATTCGCGGGCGCGAAAATCCGGAGCAGGTGCTAGTGGTTGGAGGGCACCTGGATTCGTGGGATCTTTCCGAAGGATCGACCGACAATGGAATGGGCTCAAGCTGCGTGCTCGGAGCGGCGGACGCGATTATGCGCAGCGGGATGAAACCGCGCAGGACGATTCGATTCGTTTTGTTCACCGGAGAAGAACAAGGGGTCGATGGTTCGTTCGCGTATGTGAAGCAGCATCAATCGGAAATGGCGAATCATTTGGGCAGCTTGATTCTGGATAATGGCCAAGGGCCGGTGAGGTCTTTTCAGTTAGGCGGCCGCGACGATCTGGTGGAAGCATTTAAACAGTTCGCTGCAGCGATCTCCTATATCCGCGAAGTGAAAGTGGACGACAAAGTGGAGGATGGCACGGACACACTGCCGTTTTCGATGGCGGGATTGCCCGGCATCAACATGGATCAGGATTCGCCGGACTATCAATACACGCATCACTCGGCGGCCGACGCGCTCGAAGCCGTAAAACCAGATGTCCTGGCGCAGGACGCGACGCTAATGGCGCTTGCAGCTTACTGGATTGCGGATCGGCCAGAGCGATTTGCTTCGCCGTGGTCCCCAGAAAAGACGGCCAAGATGCTGATCGCGCAGCATGAAGATGCCATGCTAAAGGCGTTTGGCCTGTGGCCCAAGGCTTTTGCGGATATCGAAAAACGAAACATAAGTACAGAATAAAGGTCATTTTATCAATAGTTTGCGGTGGTTCTGGAGAGTGCTTTGCTGGAATTAAGCCGTTTCAAGGCAGGCTAATCATGGCCACTGTTTGAGCTATTATTCGGCTCTGCTACAATGGAAATTCGCGGAAAGCCCCGAAGCGATTGATTTCCACAGGGATATCGCCTGGGTCAGTGAAAGAAATTTGACAGAGCACGTTGTTTACCTTATACTCTACGTTTTGTCGGGGGTGTTTCTACCCTGACGAGGGCGACCGCTAAGTTGTTGCAGCGGTTGAGTGGGTTGGAAGGGAATTATCTTCGGTTCCGGAACAAAGTAAGACGGAATGGAATCGAAGAGCGGCCGGAATGGGACGCCTGTCCCGCAAAGCCGAGTAAGCCTCTCCGAAATGAAGCCGGAAGCGTAGTTCTGCCTTCTGGAGTGCGTACGGAGTTTCTTGCTGGTTGTATCTCCGGATTCGCAGTAGACCTTTCAGCACAGATGTGTGCTCTCGCGCATTTTTGTTTGCGCGCCTTGCGAGAGCCACGAAAGTTTTGCGCGTACGTGGTGACCGTGGTGTGGTCACACATAGTCGACCGCGTCGCGGTCGCGCATAAAGTTGGCCGCTGTGCGGTCATAGATAAAGAGGACGACTGTGCCGACGTTTTCACAACTAGTTCGAATGGGACGTGAGAAGGTTCTGGTAAAGACGAAGTCTCCCGCGCTCGCCGGTTGTCCTGAGAAGCGCGGTGTGTGCATTCGCGTGTACACGCAGACGCCGAAGAAACCGAACTCGGCATTGCGCAAGGTGGCGCGCGTGCGTTTGACGAATTCCGTCGAAGTCACCACATACATTCCTGGCATCGGCCACAACTTGCAAGAGCACTCGATCGTGCTGGTGCGCGGCGGACGCGTAAAGGATCTGCCCGGAGTGCGGTATCACATCGTGCGCGGGACATTGGATGCGGCGGGCGTCGAGAACCGCAAGCAGGGACGCTCGAAGTATGGGGCGAAGCGGCCTAAGGCTGCGGCGGCGAAGTAAGAAATAAGCGAAGTAATGAAGTAAAGAAATAACGAAAAAGAAATAGAGAGATTCAGGAGCGATAAAGAGCAATGCCACGCAAAGGACTCGTTTTCCGGCGTTCACAAGCGACCGACCCGGTCTATGCCAGCGACATCGTGGAGAAGTTTATCTGCTCGATGATGTGGGAAGGCAAGAAGTCGACGGCGCAGCGCGTGTTTTATGGCGCCATGGATCAAGTTGCAAAGAAGACAAACGATGACGCCTTGAAGATTTTCAAGAAGGCTATCGAGAACGTGAAGCCCACGCTCGAAGTCAAGACACGTCGCGTCGGCGGCGCGAACTATCAGGTTCCGGTGGAAGTGAATCCGTTCCGGCGGCAATCGCTGGCGATTCGCTGGCTGTTGCAGTATTCGCGCGAGCGCGCGGGCAAGACGATGATCGACAAGCTCGCGGATGAATTGATTGACGCAGCGAATGCGCGCGGTGGCGCCATCAAGAAGAAGGAAGACGTTCACCGCATGGCGGAAGCGAACAAAGCCTTCGCGCACTATCGCTGGTAAATGTAGTGGCCGGTCTTTAGACCGGTAGTAGAAAAGAGTCAAAAGAAAGACCAATGGCAACGGAAACCAAAGGGGCGACGCAAGAGATCATGGGACGAGTTTTCAAACTCGAAGATACGCGGAACATCGGGATCATGGCGCACATTGACGCGGGCAAAACCACGTCGACCGAGCGGATTCTGTTTTATACCGGTGTGACGTACAAGATCGGTTCCGTGGATGAAGGCACCGCCACCATGGACTGGATGGAGCAGGAGCGCGAGCGCGGCATTACGATCACCAGCGCGGCGACAACCGCTTCGTGGGACCGCTTTGGCAAAAAATACCGCGTCAACATTATCGATACTCCCGGCCACGTGGACTTTACGGTGGAAGTCGAGCGTTCGTTGCGCGTTTTGGACGGCGCGGTTTGCGTGTTTGACTCCGTCGCCGGCGTGCAGCCGCAGTCCGAAACCGTTTGGCGTCAAGCTGACAAGTACCGCGTACCGCGCATTTGTTTCGTCAACAAGATGGACCGCATGGGCGCGGATTTTGACCACGTCATTCGCACCATTCGCCAACGCCTCGGCGCCCACCCCGTTCCCCTCCAGTTTCCTCTCGGTCGCGAAGATAATTTCATCGGCATCATTGATTTCCTCGAAGAGAAAGTAATTGTTTGGCTGGAAGAGACCCTCGGCGCAAAATTCGAAATTTTTGAAGTCGAAAAACTTTGGGATAAGGCCTTCGTTGATTCGCGGCCGGACGTTGCCGCTGCTCTCAAAGGCTCCGCGATTGACAAGAAATTCTACGATGAGCACCGCGGCAAGATGGTGGACTACATTGCCGAGCATGACGACGAAGTGATCGACAAGTATTTGACCGAAGGCACGTTGTCGCTCGAAGAGATGCGCCGGTCGATCCGGAAGTCGACGCTTGGTTTGAAGATTGTTCCGGTGCTGGCTGGTTCGGCGTTCAAAAACAAGGGCATTCAGCCGCTGCTCGACGCGGTGATTGATTATCTGCCTTCACCGACGGATGTTCCTCCGGTGGAAGGCACAGACCCCAACACCGATGAAGTGGCGTTGCGGCGTGCCGCGGACGATCAGCCGTTTGCAGCGCTGGCATTTAAGATTATGTCCGATCCGTTCGTCGGCCACGTCACCTACATTCGCGTCTACTCGGGCGTTTTGAAATCCGGCAGCTACGTTCTGAATTCCGGCAAGGGTTCGCGCGAGCGCATCAGCCGTTTGCTGCAGATGCATGCGAACAAGCGCGAAGAAATCGACGAAATCTACGCCGGCGACATTTGCGCTTGCGTCGGATTGAAGAGCGTAAATACCGGCGACACGCTGTGCGATGAAGCGAAGCCCATCATTCTGGAAAACATTGATTTTCCGGCTCCCGTGATTTCCGTAGCGATTGAGCCGAAGACAAAAGCGGATCAGGACAAACTTGGCGTGGCATTGCAGCGCCTGGCGCAGGAAGATCCTACGTTCCGCGTTTCCACGGAACCAGACACCGGGCAAACGCTCATTTCCGGAATGGGCGAACTGCACCTCGAAATCATTGTCGACCGCATGTTGCGTGAGTATGCCGTGCAAGCCAACGTTGGCCGTCCTCAAGTGGCTTATCGCGAGACGATTCGCAAGAAAGCGATTGCCGAAGGCAAGTACATCAAGCAGACCGGCGGTAAAGGTCAGTACGGCCACTGCAAAATCGAATTGCACCCGATTCCAAGCTCGAGCCACGAGAACATGAAAGAGATGTCCACCGACGACATCGATGAACTGGCGAAACAAGTAACCGGCAGCAGCAATCCGGGTAAATGGAAATTCGACAAAGAGCACCGGTTCCTTTTCATCGACAAGATTATCGGCGGATCGATCCCGCGCGAATTCATCGCGCCGGTCGAAGCAGGCATTCGCGAAGCGCTGGACAACGGTATTTTGGCCGGTTTTCCCACGGTTGACGTTGCAGTCGTGCTTATCGACGGCAGCTATCACGATGTGGACTCCAACGAAATGGCGTTCAAAATCGCCGGCTCCATGGCCTACAAAGAAGCGTGCGCCAGAGCCAAAGCGGTTTTGCTCGAGCCCATCATGAAAGTGGAAGTGGTCGTTCCCGAAGAATATATGGCTCCGGTGTTCGGCGATTTGAATGCGCGCCGGTCGGCGATTCAAGGCACGGAAAATCGTGCGGGCGTCAACGTGATTCGCGTGGAAGTGCCGCTGGCGCAGATGTTCGGTTATGCCACGGATTTGCGCAGCCGCACGCAGGGCCGCGCAACGTTCACGATGCATTTTTCGCATTACGCAGAACTTCCCGCGGCTCTGGCCGAGGAAGTGATCAAGAAGCAGCGGGGCGAGAAGTAAGTCATATTTTGAGTTAGTCGGTTTACGAATTCGACTGAGGAGCAGAAGGCAATGGCCAAGGAGAAATTCGAGCGCAGCAAGCCGCATTGCAACATTGGGACGATTGGTCACATTGACCATGGCAAGACGACCCTGACGGCGGCGATTACGAAAGTGCTGTCAAAGCACAACCCGAAAGTGCAATTCCGCGCGTTTGATTCGATTGACAACGCGCCGGAAGAGCGCGAGCGCGGTATTACGATTGCCGTTTCGCACGTTGAGTATGAAACGCCGAATCGGCACTACGCGCACATGGATTGCCCGGGTCATGCGGACTACATCAAGAACATGATCACCGGCGCGGCGCAGATGGACGGCGCGATTCTGGTGGTAGCGGCGACGGACGGACCGATGCCGCAAACGCGCGAGCACATTTTGCTCGCTCGGCAGGTCGGCGTTCCGGCGATTGTCGTGTTCCTGAACAAATGCGACATGGTGGAAGACGCGGAACTTTTGGAACTGGTTGAGTTGGAAGTGCGCGAGTTGCTGAAGAGCTATCAATTCCCTGGCGACACGATTGCGGTCGTGAAGGGTTCGGCGCTGCAAGCGCTCAACGGCGACGCAAAGTGGGAAAAGTCGATCGACGAGTTGATGGAAGCGGTGGACAAGAACGTGCCGCAGCCGGTGCGCGAGATTGACAAGCCGTTCGCGATGCCGATCGAAGATATTTTCTCGATTTCGGGCCGCGGAACAGTGGTCACGGGCCGAGTCGAGCGCGGCAAAGTGAAGGTTGGCGAAGAAATCGAGATCGTGGGATTCCGTCCGACGCAGAAGAAGGTTGTAACGGGCGTCGAAATGTTCCGCAAGTTGCTCGACGAAGGTCTTGCCGGCGACAACGTCGGTTTGCTGTTGCGCGGCACGGAAAAAGACGATGTCGAGCGCGGGCAGGTAGTTTGCAAGCCGGGCTCGATCACGCCGCACACGAAGTTCAAAGCGGAAGCGTACGTATTGACGAAGGAAGAAGGCGGACGGCACACACCGTTTTTCACGGGCTACCGGCCGCAATTCTACTTCCGGACAACGGACGTCACGGGCGATGTGAAGCTGCCAACAGGCGTCGAGATGGTGATGCCTGGCGATAACGTGAGTTGCGAAGTGACGCTGATCACGCCAGTCGCGCTCGAAAAGGGATTGCGGTTCGCAATTCGCGAAGGCGGCCACACGGTTGGCGCCGGCGCCGTAACGGAAATCATCGAGTAATGGGGAATCAGAGAGGGTTGTGGATTAATTAAATGAGACAAGGCGACAAAATTCGAATTCGTTTGAAAGCGTACGACCACCGCATTCTGGACCAGTCCACCAAGGAAATCGTGGATACGGCAAAGCGCACGGGCGCGGATGTTGCAGGCCCGATTCCTCTGCCCACCACGATCAATCGCTGGACGGTGCTGCGGTCGCCGCACGTCGACAAGAAATCGCGCGAGCAGTTCGAAATGCGCACGCACAAGCGCTTGATCGACATTCTCGAACCGACACCAGACACGGTCGACGCACTGATGAAGCTCGATCTTCCGCCTGGTGTGGACGTGGAAATCAAAGCGTTCGGCCACGCAGCAGCAAAGTAAAGCATTTGTAGGGGCCGGGCTTTAGATCGGCATCTTGAGCAAGACGCAGCCAATATCCGAAGCGAGAGACAAGCTGCGAAAGAGAGACGAAGCGATGGCGGTCAACGGGATTATCGGAATCAAGCTGGGGATGACGCAAATCTTCCAGACAGACGGAACGCTGGTCGGATGCACGGTGCTGCAAGCTGGGCCGTGCGTAGTGGTTCAGCGCCGGACGAAACAAGTCGACGGCTACGAAGCCGCGCAGCTCGGCCTAGTGGAATTCGTCAAGCCGCAGCGAGTGAACAAGGCCATGACCGGGCATTTCAAAAAGGCCGGCGTAGCGCCGATGAAGGTGCTTCAGGAAGTGCGCATCGAAGAATCGGCGGACGAAACGAAAGTCGGCGACCGCGTACTGGTGGAGAATTTCGCGGCGGGCGAGCTTGTGGATGTAAGCGGCGTCAGCAAGGGCAAGGGTTTTGCCGGCGGCGTGAAGCGCTGGCACTACGCAGGCGGCGACGCGACGCACGGTTCGATGTTTCACCGCGCGCCGGGCGGCATCGGTGGCAGTTCGTTTCCGTCGCGTGTCTGGAAGAACCAGCACTTTCCCGGTCACATGGGAAATGCGCAAGTGACGGCCAAGAATTTGAAAGTCGTGAAAGTGGATACGGACGAAAACCTGCTGCTCGTGAAGGGATCCGTGCCGGGGCCAAGCGGAACGTACATTTTTATCAGCAAGACGCGCAAAAAGAAGAAGGCGCAGTAAGACTTAATTGAGTTTCTAGAAGGAAGCGAAATTATGCCGGTCGTGGACGTAGTCAATTTGAGTGGCAAGAAAGTGGGCGAAGTGGAGCTCGCCGACGCGGTTTTTGGCGCGAAGGTGAATCCGCACTTGCTGCACGAAGCGACGCGCTGGTATCAGCGCGAGATTCGCTCGGGCACCCACAAGACCAAGGACAAGAGCGAAGTGAGCGGCGCTGGCCGCAAACTGTGGCGGCAAAAGGGCACTGGCCGCGCGCGCGTCGGTTCGATTCGATCGCCTCTGTGGCGCCATGGTGGAACGGTTCATGGTCCGAAACCGCGCGATTACAGCTACGCGTTGCCAAAGAAGATGTTGCTCGGCGCGCTGCGTTCGGCTCTGTCCGCGAAACTGTCGGAGCAAAGGCTGACCGTCGTGGATGCGCTGGATCTCGAAACGCATAAGACCAAGGGTTTGCGCGAGACGCTGGGGAAGTTGAACGGCCACAAATCGGCTTTGTTCGTTTCGCATGGCGAAAACCGCAACTTGGAACTCGCCAGCCGCAATCTCGAAGGCGTGAAAGTTGCCGCACCGCACGTTCTGCATGTTTATGACGTGCTGAAGCATGACCTGGTCATTCTTTCGAAGGATTCTGTAGTGCGGCTGAGCCATACACTCGATCCGGAGAAGCGGCCCGTAGTTGTTCCAGACGTGGAAACGATTGCGCCAGTGGCTGCTCCGGCGAAGAAAGCCGCTGCGCCAAAAGCAAAAGCAGTAGCGAAAAAAGCCAAGCCGGCCGCCAAGAAAGCTGCAAAAAAGCCGGCCAAGAAAAAGGGGAAGGAATAAATCATGTCTGCCCCGCACTATCAAATTATTCGCAGGCCAATCATCACGGAAAAAGGCCTGGGCGTGAAGGAAACGCAGCACACCGTGGTATTTGAAGTTTCTGCAAATGCTACAAAGACGCAGATCAAGGAAGCGGTTCAGCAGATTTTCAAGGTGAAGGTGGCCGCTGTTCGCACGGCGAATTATGTCGGCAAAATGCGCCGTCGCGGACAGAGCGAAGGCTATCGGCGCGATTGGAAAAAAGCGTACGTGAAGCTCGCAAAAGACGAAAAGATGATCGAGTACGCGGAGAACCTGTAACAAGTAAAGCGCAGTAGGGCCACGGCGAGCGAAACGAGATTAAGTAAGAGGTAAGAGGCAGCGATGGGACTGAAGAGCTTTAATCCATATACGGCTTCGCGGCGGTTTATCACCGTCGTGGACAAAAGCCACATCACGAAGCAAGAGCCGGAAAAGGCTTTGCTCGAGCCGAAGAAGCGCTCGGGCGGGCGAAACAACCACGGCGAGATCGTGGTCTGGCATCGCGGCGGCGGCCACAAGAAGCAGTACCGCAAAGTGGATTTTCGCCGCGACAAACTCGGCATTCCGGCGAAAGTGGCGGCCATCGAGTACGACCCGAACCGCAGCGCGAACCTTGCGCTGTTGCACTACGCCGACGGCGACAAGCGCTACATCTTGCACCCGGTGGGGCTTGAAGTTGGCGCGACGGTTTCGACCGGCGAAGGCGCGGACATCCTTCCGGGCAATGCGCTGCAGATCAAGCACATTCCTCCCGGCACGATGGTCCACAACCTGGAGCTGAATCCGGGGCGCGGCGGACAAGTGGTTCGCTCGGCGGGCGGCTCGGCGCAGCTTTTGAGCAAGGAAGGCGACATCGCTCTCGTCAAGCTGCCTTCCGGCGAAGTACGCAAGTTTTCGCTGGATTGCATGGCGACAGTCGGCCAAGTCGGCAACCTCGACCATGAAAATGAAACTTTCGGCAAAGCGGGTCGCACACGCTGGCGCGGTATTAAGCCAACGGTTCGCGGCGTGGCTATGAACCCTGTGGATCACCCGCACGGCGGCGGTGAAGGCAAAGTGAAAGGCAATCACCCGCAGACGCCTTGGGCTTTCCCAACGCTGGGCAAAAAGACGCGCAATAACAAGCGTACGGACCGCAACATCGTTGAGAGAAGGAAGTAACGGACGGATTCGAGCAAGCGTGACGCAGCAAGCGCTGGAAGCTGGGCGGTGATGGCAGAGCGGCCCAGTGAGAGCAAACGCGATGAGAGCAACACGAACGGCAAGGGCAAGAACAGCAGGACGGCGGGGATCGATACGGCGAGCGGCAGCAAAGCGCTCGGCGCGGCCCGCCAAGGCAGCAACGAAGCGCGCAGCGGCGAAGAGCACGAAGCCGGTGCGGCCAACAGGGAAAGTTGTCGTACCGCCGCCGGAGCCGGTGCTGTACAAGCTGTGCAAGCCGGGCTGGGCGGTAATTGTGGAGCGGATTCCGAACGCGCAAGGCACGCGGTTTGTGTGCCCGTTTTGCCCGAAGTCGCATCGCGTTCCGGGGCCGGTAAGAGGATTCAAGAAGATGCGGCGCGCGCCATGGGGCCGCTTGCGCCGAGTGGAGGAATAAGGAATCGATGGCACGCTCACTGAAAAAAGGGCCGTTTGTAGATGGCCACCTGCGTGAAAAGGTCGAAGGGCTGAACACGCGGAACGAAAAGAAAGTAGTAAAGACCTGGTCGCGGCGCTCGACGATTGTGCCGGAAATGATCGGGCACACCATTGCCGTGCACAACGGGAAGAAGTTCATCCCTGTCTATGTGACCGAGCAAATGATCGGGCACAAGCTGGGCGAGTTTTCGCCGACGCGCACGTTCAAAGGTCACGCCGTCAAGGCAGCGCTCGAGCGCGCTGCGGGCGCGGCTCCGGCGGGCGGCGCGGCACCAGGTGCAGGAGCAGGAGGCGGCGCAGCACCGGCGCCGAAGGCATAAGTTATGGCTGACACACATACACAAGCTGCCGGAACGATTGAAGCGCACGCGCTTGCAAGGCACGTGCGGATGTCGCCGCAAAAGGCGCGTCTCGTGATGGATATGATCCGCGGCGCGAAAGCGCAAGACGCGTTGCAGACGTTGCGGTACACACCGAAGCGCGCCGGGAAGCACATTGAGAAAGTGTTGCGCAGCGCGATTGCCAACGCTGAGCGCAAGGCAGAAGACTCCGGTTCGCCGCTCGATGTGGATCAACTATTTGTTTCCACGTGCTACGTGAACGAAGGCGCGCGTTGGAAGCGCATTCGTCCCGCGCCGATGGGCCGGGCATTTCGTTACCAGAAGCGTACCGCGCATCTCTGGGTCGGTGTTGCCGAGCACCATGTCGCCGCCGCCGAACGCGTGGCTTCCAACCTGGCTGAAGCCGAAGCACAGAAGGGCGCGCGCGGAACGATACACCGCGTACGCAAGGCTTTGACCGGCAAGCGTGCGCCGTCGAAAAAGGGGAAGAAGTAATGGGACAGAAGACACACCCTTACGGGTTTCGCCTGGGCTACAACAAGCCGTGGAAATCGCGGTGGTATGCGGACCGCGACTACGCCGATCTCCTTCACGAAGACGTGAAGCTGCGCCGCGAGCTGAAAGATAAGCTCAAGAGCGCGGGCATCAGTTCCATCGAGATCGAGCGCGCCGCCAACAAACTTGTGGTGCGCATCTTCACGGCGCGTCCGGGAATCATCATCGGCCGCAAAGGCGCGGAAATCGATAAGCTCAAGCAAGAAGTACAAAAGCGCACCAAGCGTGAAGTGCACATCGACATTCAGGAAGTGCACCGTCCCGAGTTGGACGCGCAGCTCGTAGCTGAATCGATCGCGTTGCAGCTCGAAAAGCGTGTGGCGTTCCGCCGCGCGATGCGCAAAGCAGTGGACTCCGCGCTTCGTTTTGGCTGCAAAGGCATCAAGGTTCGCGTCGCCGGTCGTCTGAACGGCGCGGAAATCGCGCGGAAAGAATGGTATCTGCAGGGGCGTCTCCCGCTGCAGACGTTGCGCGCGGACATCGATTACGGCACGGCGGAAGCCCACACGACCTACGGATTGATTGGCGTGAAGTGCTGGGTCTACCAAGGCGAGAACGTGCCGAAGCGCGCTTCGAAGATTCAGAAGGAACGCGACGCAGTCGCAGCGGCATAAGAGTAAAAGCATTCCAGCTGGCTGGATAACGGCCGACGAGATTAGGGAAGCGAGAACACAGCGATGTTGATGCCGAAGAAAGTGAAGTACAGAAAGCAGATGCGCGGCCGGCGCAATGGCAAAGCCTGGCGCGGCGGCGATCTGGCTTTCGGTGACTACGGACTAAAGGCCATGGAAGCGGCGTGGATCACCGACCGCCAAATTGAAGCTTCGCGTGTAGCCATCACGCGGTTCATCAAACGCGGCGGCAAACTCTGGATTCGTATTTTTCCGGACAAGCCCTTTACAAAGAAGCCCGCGGAAACCCGCATGGGCAAGGGTAAAGGCGCTCCGGAAAAGTGGGTGGCGGTGGTGAAGCCGGGACGCATCATGTTCGAAATGTCCGGCGTGGATGAAGCGACAGCCAAAGAAGCCATGGGCTTGGCGGCGCACAAGTTGCCGATTCCCACGAAGTTCATTACTCGCGCGGGGAGCTTGTAATTATGCCGAGACGCATTGAAAAAATTCGCGAAGCAGGCGTGAACGAATTGGAAGCTCAGCAAAAAGAGCTGACCGAGCAAATTTTCCGGCTGAAGTTTCAGCTCTCGACCGGCCAGGCGGAAGCGCTGAAGCGTCTGCGTGAATCGAAAAAAGATCTAGCGCGTGTGAAAACGCTTCTTCGCGCACAAGAAATATCAGCTTCGAAGTCGCAAGCAGCAGGGAAGGCGTAATGACCACCGAAACACCAGTGGCAGCAGAAGTGAAGAGTGAAGATCGCGGCGAGCGCACCATCCTCACCGGCAAAGTCACCAGCGCGAAGATGGAGAAGACCATCGTCGTCGAAGTCACGCGCCTGGTGCAGCACCCCAAATATCACCGCGTGGTGCGCATCTCGAAGAAATTTTACGCGCACGATGAACAGCGTGCGGCAAAACAGGGCGACACGGTGAGGATTGTGGCTTCGCGGCCGCTTTCCCGCCTGAAGCGCTGGCGGCTGAAGGAAGTGCTGACGCGGAACGCGTCAGCCCAGTAAGCGGACAGGGGAGCAGAAAAATGATTCAGATGCGAACCTGGCTGACGGTAGCCGACAATTCCGGCGCGCGGAAGCTGATGTGCATTATGCCTGTGGGTGGCGACGCTGGACTGCAAGCGGGTCTGGGCGACGTAATCACCGCGTCGGTAAAAGAAGCGACACCGGAAAGCCAGGTAAAGAAGGGCACGGTCGTCAAGGCCGTGATTGTGCGAATGAGGAAAGAGCGGCGCCGCAAGGATGGCACGTACATCCGGTTTGACGACAATGCCGCAGTTTTGATCAACGATGCGGGCGAACCCGTGGGAACACGCGTGTTTGGCCCGGTAGCAAGAGAGCTGCGCGACAAAAAATTCTCCAAGATTGTCTCGCTGGCTCCGGAGGTTTGGTAAGCAATGACACTGCGACATGAAAGAGCCAAGCGGCACACGATCAGTATCCGCAAGGGCGACCAGGTAAAAATCATCGCCGGCCGCGATTCGGGCAAGACGGGGCGAGTGCTCTGGATCAACGCCAAGAAAAATACCGTGGTGGTCGAGCACGCTTCGATCATCAAGCGCCACACACGGCCGAACCCGGGGAAAAACATAAAGGGCGGCATCGTCGAAAAAGAAGGTCCGGTCAACGTTTCGAATGTGATGATCGTTTGCCCGAGCTGCGGCAAGCATACGCGCACCGGCCACAACATTTTGCCGGACGGAACGAAAGTGCGCGCCTGCAAGCGTTGCGGCACCACCATCGATAAGTAAAAGCTCGATACGTAAAGGACAAGGCAGAGAAGAGAAATGAAGACGCGACTACACGAAAAATACAGCAGCGAAACGGTGCCGGCGCTGATGAAGCGCTTTGGCTGGGAAAACAAGATGGCCGTTCCGAAACTGCAGAAGATCACGGTAAACATCGGCCTCGGCGAAGCCAGCCAGAACGCCAAGCTGTTGGATACCGCTGCAGTGGAGCTCGGCCAGATCACGGGACAGAAGGCGATCATCACACGCGCCAAGAAATCGATCGCCAATTTCAAAATCCGCAAAGGCATGCCGATTGGCTGCGCGGTGACGCTGCGCGGAGAAAAAATGTACGAATTTCTCGACCGGCTCTGCAACGTGGTCCTGCCGCGTGTCCGCGATTTCCGCGGGCTGCCTTCGAATGCGTTTGATGGCCGCGGCAACTACACTATGGGCCTGCGCGACCAGCTGGTGTTTCCGGAGATCGATTACACCCGCGTCGACAAGATCAAGGGAATGAACGTTACGTTGACGACCACTGCAAAGAACGACGAGGAAGGCCGCGAGCTTCTCAAAGGTCTCGGAGTTCCTCTGCGCGTTCCTGGAGGAGCGCAATAAATGGCACGCCTTGCAAAAATCGCAAAGACGCATAAGAAGCCAAAATTCAAGGTGCGCGTTCGCAACCGCTGCCGCGTTTGTGGCCGCGCCCGCGGATATATCCGCAAGTTCCAGATGTGCCGCATCTGTTTTCGCGGTATGGCGCTCAAGGGAGAAATTCCCGGCGTCGTGAAAGCGAGTTGGTAGGAGAGCTATGCAAACGGATCCCATTGCCGATTTTCTGACGCGCATTCGCAACGCCGCGGCCGCCAAGCACCAGCGTGTGGACGTGCCGGCTTCGAAGCTCAAGGCGGAAATCGCCCGCATTCTGAAGGAAGAAGGCTACATTTCGACCTTCAAGATGGTGGACGAAAACAAGACGCGCAAAATGCTGCGTGTTTTTCTGAAGTACACGCCTGATCGCCGCAGTGTGATCACTGGCGTGAAGCGCATTTCGCGCCCCGGCTCGCGCCGTTATCTAGGCGTGACCGATATCCGCCCTGTCGTTGGCGGCTTGGGCATCAACATTTTAACGACGCCAAAGGGCTTAATGAGCGGGCGTTCCGCTCGTAAAGCCAAAGTGGGCGGCGAGATTCTCTGCGAAGTTTGGTAACGGTTTTGTAGGGGCACGGCACGCCGTGCCCGTCTTTCGAATTGTAAATTTGTCGAGCTTTCGGAGCTAAGGACGAACAGATGTCACGTATCGGACGCAAACCAATTCCAGTTCCCGCAGGCGTGAAAATCGCGCTGCAAAACGGGCAGGTCGACGTGCAAGGGCCAAAAGGCAAGCTGACGGTTCCGCTTCCGCACGGCATCACGTTTGAGCAAAAAGACGGCGTGCTCACGGCTCTTCGCGACACGGAAGATCACCGCGCGCTTCACGGTCTGGCCCGCGCACTGGTCGCCAATGCCGTTCACGGCGTAACGCTCGGTTTCAAGAAAGATTTGGACATCGTTGGCGTCGGCTATCGCGCCGAGCTCAAAGGCAAGATCGTGGCCTTCGCTCTCGGCAAGTCGCATCCCATCGAGTTCCCGGTTCCGGAAGGAATCCAGGTGACGGTGGAGAAGCAGACCCACATCGTCGTCAGCGGCGCGGACAAAGGCAAAGTCGGACAAGTCGCTGCCGATATGCGCGCGCTGCGTCCACCAGATCCGTACAAGCAGAAGGGCGTACGCATTACCGGCGAGCGCTTGAAGAAAAAGGCCGGCAAAGCTGGAGCAAAAGCGGGCGGCACCGCCTAAAGGAATTTGTAGGGGCGCAATTCATTGCGCCCTTGCGGGCAAGATTGATCAAGGTTTGGGTTTCAGGAGAAGAAACAGTGGCATCGGCAAGAGTACGCAAGCTATCGAAAAATCTTCACCGCCTTCGCGTTCACGAGCGCGTACGCCAGCGCGTCGAAGGCACCACCGAACGCCCGCGTCTTTGTGTGTACCGTTCGCTGGGGCACATTTACGCGCAGGTGATCGACGACCGCACCGGAAAGACTCTGGTTTCGGCCAGTTCCGTGGACGGCGAAACGAAAAAGAATCTCAAGGGTGGCGGAAATATTGCGGCAGCCAAAGTGATCGGCAAGACGATTGCCGAACGCGCCAAAGCTGTTGGTGTTGGAAAAGTAGTGTTCGACCGCGGCGGGTACAAGTATCACGGCCGCGTCAAGGCGCTCGCCGATGCGGCGCGGGAAGCGGGGTTACAGTTCTAAGCCTATGTCGAAGCAAATTTTGCGAGACAGTTTAGCGGTACGCAGGCTCTTGGAGGTGAATCCGTCCGATTTGAAAGACGACGTGATCGCCATCAACCGCGTTACCAAAGTCGTAAAAGGCGGCAAGAATCTCAGCTTCTCGGCGCTGGTAGTCGTTGGCGATAGCCACGGCCATGCCGGTTTTGGCATGGGAAAAGCGCGTGAAGTTCCCATGGCTATCAAGAAGGCCATCGAGCAGGCAAAAAAGAATTTGATCAAGCTGAACCTGAAGGGCTCGACGATTCCGCATCAGGTGCTCGGACGCTACGGTTCGGCGCAAGTGTTGCTGAAACCCGCTCCGGATGGCACGGGCGTGATCGCTGGCGGCCCGGTTCGCAAAGTGATGCAAGTCGCGGGCATCAGCAACGTGCTGACCAAGTCGCTCGGCACTTCGAACCCGCACAACGTAGTGAAGGCGACGTTTGCCGCGCTGCTCGGTCTGAAAGACGCCGCGCAAGTGGCGGAAACGCGCTCCAAGACTTTGGACGAAATCAGCGGCCGGTATCAAAAAGTGGCCGCAGGTGAGAACAGCTAATGGCCAGCAAGAAAAAATCGAGCGAAGAAAGAATCGGCAAAGGCAAAGGCGGCAAGGTCAAGGTCAAGTGGGTTGTCAGCTTCATCAGCTGCACCGATGACATGCGCCAATGCATTCGCGGTCTTGGACTGCGCCGAATGCATCAAGTCGTCGAGCGGGAAGACACGCCGGCGGTTCGCGGCATGATTCACAAGGTGCGGCATCTCGTGGAAGTGGTGGAGTAAAGCGATGGCAAAGAAAGTTTCACGCGGCCGCAAAACCGCCAAGAAGGCTGGGCACCCGAAATCGGTTGTGAGCCTGTCGAGTTTGAAGCCGCCCAAGGGCTCGCGGCACCGCAAGGTGCGCGTGGGGCGCGGCATCGGTTCGAAACTGGGCAAGACTTCCGGCTCCGGCAACAAGGGACAGAAATCCCGACGGGGCTATTCGCGCCGTCGCGGATTTGAGGGCGGCCAGATGCCGCTGCACCGCCGCATGCCGAAGCGCGGGTTTCATAATCCGTTCGGTGTGACGTACTCGGTCGTGAACCTGGAAGAATTGAATGTTTTTCCGGAAAACGAAACCGTCACTCCCGATTTGCTCCGCGCGCATGGTTTTGTGCGCCGCGCAACGGATCCCATCAAGGTTTTGGGCGACGGCGAACTGAAGACCAAGCTCGCGATTCACGCGCATGCTTTCAGCGCCTCGGCCAAGGATAAGATCACCAAGGCAGGCGGCACGTTTGAGGTAGTAGCGTAAAATTGTAGTGAAGCGTTTTTATGCGGCAAGCTTTGCAGCGGGGAATCGCAGGGTAAACGTATGAATCGATTCGTCGAAGCTCTCAAGAACATGTTCCGCATTCCGGATTTGCGGAACCGCGTGCTGTTCACGCTGGCTTTGCTGGCCGTATACCGCATCGGTGCGCACATTCCGACGCCCGGCATCAACGCGGACGTGCTTGCCGAAATGTTCAAGCAGGCGCAGGGCTCGGTACTGGGCATCTTCGATCTTTTCAGCGGCGGCAGTTTCCGCAAACTCACGATTTTCGCGCTGGGCATCATGCCGTACATCACGGCATCCATCATCCTGCAGTTGATGCAGGTGGTTTTTCCGTATCTCGAACGGCTGCAAAAAGAGGGTGAACTGGGGCGCCGCAAGATCACGCAATACACGCGTTATCTGACCATCGTCTTGAGCATCATCCAGTCGTTTACGATCGCCACTACGCTGCAGGCGACGAATTTGAGCGGCCAGTCGCTCGTATATCACCCGGGCTTTGGTTTCACGATGATGACGATCCTGACGCTCACGACCGGCTCGGCATTCATCATGTGGCTCGGCGAACAGATTAGCGAGCGCGGCATCGGCAACGGCATGTCGCTGATTATTTTTGTCGGCATCGTGGTCGGCTTGCCGCGCGCCGTGGATGACTTGGTCACCAAGGCCAGAACGGCCGCCTGGGGGCCGTTCACCGGGCTGGCGCTTATTTTCCTCGTTGCTTTGATGATTGCGGTGGTTGCCTTCATCGTGTTTGTGGAAGGCGGGCAGCGCCGCATTCCGGTGCAGTACGCCAAGCGCGTGATTGGCCGCCGTGTGATGGGCGGGCAATCTTCCTACTTGCCGCTGCGCGTCAATTCCGGCGGCGTGATTCCGCCGATTTTTGCGAGTTCGCTGCTGGCATTTCCAGCCACGGCTGCGCTCATGCTGGGCACGCGGTGGGCGTTTCTGAACACCATTAAGGAACGGCTGGCTTGGGGCGAGCCGCTCTACACCGTCGTGTACATCACGATGATTTTGCTGTTCTCGTTCTTCTACGTCGGGATCGTTTTCAATCCCACGGAGCTTGCGGACAACATGCGCAAGAACGGCGGATTCATTCCTGGTATCCGTCCGGGGCGCAACACGTCCGAGCATGTCAGCAAGATTCTGAAGCGGTTGACATTTATCGGCGCGGTTTATCTTGCGATCGTTTGTTTGTTGCCGGAATGGATGATCGCGGGAATTCACCTCGACCATCTTGGATGGGGCATCGGTTTGTGGTTTGACCACCACTTCCCGGTGTGGTTCTTGAAGGGTTTGGGCGTGCAGTTTTATTTCGGCGGCACGTCGCTTTTGATCGTCGTAGGCGTGGCGATGGACACCGTGCAGCAACTGGAAGCGCAGTTGGTGATGCGGAACTACGAAGGATTTGCTCGAAAGGGCCGGTTGCGCGGCCGGCGGTAATACATGGCGACGAGCCCAGTGGTGCCGGAAAACCGGCCCCAGGAAGAGCTCAATCGCGCCGTGATTTTACTCGGGCCTCCGGGCGCGGGGAAAGGCACGCAGGCGAAAAAGCTTGCCGGCAAGTATTCGGTGCCGCACCTTTCGACGGGCGATATGCTCCGGGAGCACATCGCCAAAGGCACGCCACTTGGCGAAAAAGCCAAGCCGATTATGGAGCGTGGCGAGCTTGTCCCGGATTCGCTGGTGCTCAAGATCGTCCGGGAGCGCATCGAGCGGCCGGATTGCTCGCACGGTTTCGTGTTCGACGGGTTTCCGCGAACCGTCGCGCAGGCGCAGTATCTGGGCGAGTTGCTGAAGCAGGGCGGATTTCGGCGGCCGTTCGTGATTCATCTGGTCGTCGATACGGCCCTGATTCTCCGGCGCATCACCGGCCGGCGCATGTGCAAGACGGGTGGCGAGATTTATAATCTCTTCGAACGTCCGCCGAAAGTCGAAGGGCGATGCGATGCGGATGGCGGGGAATTGCTGCAGCGTCCAGACGACCGGGAAGAAATTGTAGCGCCGCGGCTGCAGGCGTATCACAAGCAGACCGAGCCGCTGGTGGCGTACTACCGGAGGCTGGGCTTGCTTCACGATGTGGACGCTTCGAAGAGCGTGGAAGAAGTCGAGCAGCAGATTTGGCGGACTTTGCACCACGCGCGCGGCAAGCTTTAGTCAGCCCGGGAAGGGCCGTTAGTAGAAACGAACGATGGCGATTCAACTGCGCAGTGCCGAAGAGCTGGAAAAGATGTACCGCGCGGGGCTCATCGTGCACGAGATTTTGACGGAGCTCCGGGAAATCGTGCGGCCGGGGCTGACGACGATGGACCTCGAGAAGTTTGCCGAGGAAAAAATCGCCGGCAAGCCGGGTAAAGCGGCGTTCAAGGGATACCGCGATTATCCCTGCTCGCTGTGCACTTCGGTGAACAGCGAGATCGTTCACGGGATTCCGTCGCCGAAGCGGAAGCTGCGCGAGGGCGACATCGTCTCGATCGACTTCGGGATGAAGGTGGACGGATATTTCGCGGATTCGGCGGTCACGGTGCCGGTTGGGCAGATTCGGCCGGAAGTGAAGAAGCTGCTGGATGTAACCCGCGAATCGCTGGATCGCGCGATTGACAAAATGCGCGCCGGCAACCGGCTCGGTGATGTTGGACACGCGGTGCAGAGTTGGGTCGAGCAACACGGGTATTCGGTGGTGAGGGAATTTGTCGGGCACGGCATCGGCACCAAGATGCACGACGAACCTAACCTCCCGAATTACGGCGAAGAAGGACGCGGCGCACGGTTGCAAGAGGGCATGGTCATCGCCGTCGAGCCGATGGTCAACGCCGGCCGGCCGGAAGTTCGGATGCGAGACGAGTGGGTAGCTGAAACAGCGGATGGCAGCCCCTCGGCGCACTTCGAGCACACGGTAGCAGTCACGGCGAATGGCCCCTGGATCCTGACGAGGCCGAAAGAGATGACGGGCCCGTCCTGGTAAGAGTCTTTGTAGGGGCACGGCACGCCGTGCCCGCTGTGAGCAAGTGCAAGACAGCGGCTGGGTTTTAACCCGGACTCTGGCAACGCAGGAGATTATGGCGAGACCGATTCGCGAGAAGAAAGAGAAGGACTCTGGCAATCCCAAAGAGGACGCCATTGAAGTCATGGCCACGGTGATTGAGCCGCTGCCGAACGCGATGTTTCGCGTGGAGCTCGAAAACAAGCATCAAGTGCTGGCGCACGTTTCTGGCAAGATGCGCAAAAATTTTATCCGTATTCTCGCGGGAGACAAAGTAGCGGTTGAACTCTCCCCCTATGACTTAACGCGAGGCCGGATCGTCTACCGCTACAAGTAGAAGGGTTTGGCGGATGTTGTAGCGGCGGTCTTTAGACCGCCAGTTGTTGGGTTTTGCGACTTTAGTAGGGGCCAGCTCATCTAATACCCCTGGTTTGTAGGGCACGTCTTCCGAGGCGGGCCGCTGGCCGCCAGAGCGGCTGGAATGAGGAAAAGGCAATGAAAGTAAGGGCATCGGTAAAAAAGATTTGTGACAAATGCAAGGTGATCCACCGGCGTGGCGTGGTGCGGGTAATCTGCACCAATCCGAAGCACAAGCAGCGCCAGGGTTAAGGAGACAGAATGGCACGCATCGCAGGTGTAGACCTTCCGCCGCAGAAGCGCCTTTGGGTCGGACTGACTTCGATCTATGGCATCGGGCAGGAGCGCGCACGAAAGCTCGCCGCCAAAGCCGGCGTCGATCACACGAAGAAGATCCGCGACTTGACGGAAGACGAAGTGAATCATCTTCGTCAGGAAATTGAAAAAGAAGGCCGCGTGGAAGGCGATCTCCGCAAAGAGATCCAGATGAACATCCGTCGGCTAATCGAAATTCAGGCGTACCGCGGAATCCGCCATCGGCGCAATTTGCCGGTACGCGGCCAGCGCACGCATACGAATGCACGCACCCGGAAGGGCCCGCGTCGTGGCGCAGTGGCAGCAAAGAAAAAGGTTACCGGCAAGAAGGGCTAACAATTTGTAGGGGCACGGCATGCCGTGCCCGTCCGAAACATGGTTTTAGATTTCGCAGCAAACTGAAACGGAGTGAACAGTGGCAAAAGAACAAAAAGGCGCGGTGCCGGACGCAACAGCAGCACCAGGGAAACCGGCGGCGGCAACAAAGCGCAAAAAAGAATTCAAGAAGAAGCGCGAACGGCGCGTCGTGCCCCATGGCATCGTTTACGTGGCGGCGACGTTCAACAACACGCAGATCACCATCTCGGATACCGATGGCCGCGTGATGTGCTGGTCTTCGGCCGGCGCGATCGGCTTCAAGGGTTCGCGCAAGGGCACGCCGTACGCCGCGCAGCAGGCTTCGCTGGCTGCCGCGGGCGTGGCGCGCGATCAGTACGGCATGAAGAGCGTGGAAGTGCGCGTGAAGGGACCTGGTTCTGGACGCGAGTCCGCCGTACGCGCGCTAGCCGCGGCGGGGCTGCATATTTTGCTGATCCGCGACGTAACGCCGATTCCGCATAACGGCTGCCGCCCTCCGAAAAGGCGCCGCGTTTGATTTTGTAGCACAGGCTTGCCCTGAGTTTCGAAGGGCACTTGCCTGTGTGCTTTTGAGTTCGCTTCGGCGATTGCCTCGTGATTCTTCATTCCGAAATCACAAGGCTCGTTGAAGCTAGGTACGATGGACCGGGAAGAAGGGTTGCCAACCTGTAAACCGGTCGTCACCTGAGTTAAAGGAGAGAAAAGTTGGCAAGACACCGAGATGCAGTCTGCCGCCTATGCCGCCGGGAAGGGCAGAAACTATTTTTGAAAGGGCTGCGGTGCTTTACCGAGAAGTGCGCGATTGAGAAGCGCAACTTCGTTCCGGGACAGCACGGACAGTCGCGGCGCCCCAAGGTCGCAGGTTATGGCCTACAGCTGCGCGAGAAGCAGAAGGTCAAGCGCACCTATGGATTGCTCGAAAGGCAATTCCGCACGTACTTCGAGAAGGCTGTGCGAGCTAAGGGTCCGACGGGCGAAAACCTGATCATCACGCTCGAGCGGCGTCTGGACAACGTGGTGTGGCGCGCAGGATTGGCGTCCTCCCGTTCGCAGGCGCGGCAGCTCGTGCTCCATGGGCACGTTCGCATCAACGGAAAGAAGGTCAACATTCCTTCCTATCTCGTAACCGTGGGCGAAGAAGTGGCCATCAAGGAAAAGATGCACCAGAACGCCATGGTGCTCGAAGCGCGCAACGTGGCGCAGAGCCAAAGCGCGGTGCCGTGGCTTGAGCAGGACCGCGAGCAGTTCAAGGCCAAGGTTGTGGCGTTACCAAAGCGCGAAGATGTGCAGACACCGCCAATCAACGAGCAGCTTATCGTCGAGTTATATTCGAAGTAAGAGCGGGCCGGGCAAGCCCGGCCCCTACAGGCCGGAGTGAAACCCGGCGTTTAGAGCGGCGGATGGCGCCGCACGCGCCCGGCGGTACCGGGCAAGCAGTTTGGTTTTAGGTGGCCGAACGTTCGGCTGCCAGAAGGAAGGAACACGATGTGGAAGGGTTTTCAAAAGCCGAAGCGTCTAGCATCCGAACTCGAATCTTTGACAGAGAAGTACGGGCGGTTTTCCGCGCAGCCGTTTGAGCGCGGGTGGGGAACAACGGTTGGAAACGGGTTGCGCCGCGCGCTGTTGAGCTCGATTGAGGGCGCTGCGATCACCGCCGTGAAAATCGAAGGAGTCTTGCACGAATTTTCCTCGATCCCCGGCGTGGTGGAAGATGCAACCGATATCATCCTCAACCTGAAACAAGTGCCGATCAAGCTGAACACCGATCTGCCGAAGACGATTTTCTTCAACGTCGAGCATCCGGGGCCGGTGACGTCGGCGCAAATCGAGGAAGACGCGGACTTCGCGGTACTCGATAAGAGCGTCTACATCGCGACGGTCAGCGAAGGCGGCAAGCTGCAAATCGAGATGCGCGTCAAGAACGGCCGCGGCTATGTGGCTGCCGACCGCAACTATGACGAAGACCTGCCGATCGGCTATATTCCGGTCGACAGCGTTCACTCGCCGGTGCGCAAGGTCAACTACGCCGTCGAAGCGGCCCGTCTCGGCCAGATGACCGATTACGAGAAGCTGATGATCGAAGTCTGGACCAATGGCGCAATCACGCCGCAAGACTCCATCGGTTTGGCTGCCAAGCTGGTGAAGGATCACATGAGCATCTTCATCAACTTTGAAGAGCCCACGGAAATGGCGGAGCTGCCGCAGGAAATCGCCAACGATCCGCGCCTCGAGCATCTGGATCGTTCCGTCGAAGAGCTGGAACTTTCCGTGCGTTCCTATAACTGCTTGAAGAACGCGAACATTCAGACCATCCGCGAACTCGTGCAAAAGAGCGAGAACGAAATGCTGAAGACCAAGAACTTTGGCAGAAAGTCGCTCAACGAGATCAAGGATATACTGACCAAGATGGGCCTCAGCCTGGGAATGAAGTTCGACGAGCACGGCCGCATCATCTGGCCGCCGCTGCCGAGCCAGACGGCACCGCCGCCTAGCGAAGAAAACCTCGGACTGTAAAGACAGTTCAAGGTTCAGAGTTGAAGAGTTCAAAAAGGACTCTTCAACTTTTGGACCTGTACAGAAACTTTTCACGGCCTGCTCGAAAAAGCAGGCCGTCTTCAAAAAGCAGAAGCTAAAGGGATAGACGATGCGGCATCGCAATTCAGGATCAAAACTTGGACGCAACCCGTCGCACCGTCGCGCGACCTTGCGGAACCTGGTCACCAACTTGTTCGAGCACGGACGGATCACCACCACGCTGACGCGCGCGAAAGCGACGCGGCCCGTGGCGGAAAAAATGATTACGCTGGGCAAGCGCGACACGCTGCAATCGCGGCGCCAGGCGGCGGCGTACATCATGACGCCTGCTGTCACGCAGAAGCTGTTCAGCGAAATCGCGCCGAAATTCGCGGACCGCGCCGGCGGTTATACGCGAATCATTCACGCTGGTATCCGTGTCGGTGACGGAGCCAAGGTAGCGATTCTCGAGATGGTGGGCTACGAATTGAAGAAGAAAGAAAAGAAGGAAAAGCCCAAGAAGGAAGAAACCGTCGAAGCGAAGAGCTAGGCGCTTTTTCTCACGTCCGCCACTTTCGATTATTTCAGTTTTCCACAATGCCCGTCACGGCCAAACCGCGGCGGGCGTTTCGTTTTTCGAGGCGACCGGCTGGACGGCAGCCCTCCCTGTTTTTCTGCAACTGCTCATTCTAAAGGGTTTTAAGTTCAATCTTTTGAAACTGCTCATTCAAAAGAGGTTACAGGCGCGTTTTTGGAACTGCTGATACTGAGGTTCATAGGTGCAAGAGTCCTTCGACAACGAATTAGCTAGATTCCTCGCCGCGACTTAGCGCCATGCTTGTTAGCGCGTCGAGGTGGACGCAGTGACTCGTTGGCGCAGATGGTTATTGCGCATGTGAGCACACCCCCTTCCCGAGTGAATTGATTTGCCGATAATCCAGAACGTATTCTTAGCATGCCTAGTAGTACTGAACCCCATTCGCCCGTGGAATGCGAGATTAGTCAGGCCCGGCGGACGACGCTTGGCAGTTCGACCGGGCAGTGCGAAAGGGATTCGAAAAGCCCAGCGCTATAGTTGGCAGGGAACGCGAGGAGAATAAACGGTTATGAAAGCCGCCCAAAAGACTTTATTTTTTGCCTATCTAACGGTGATATTGCTGCTTGTAGGCGCTTGCGCCGGGCTGCCTGCCGGTTCCGGAGGAACTCCCGGCACCCCCACGGGCGGTCCTTATACGATCGGCGGAACGGTTAGTGGACTTGCGGCGGGCGAATCAGTCGTGCTGCAAAACAATGGCAAAGACAATCTTACGGTCTCCGGGAACGTCCCCTTTACGTTCGCGACCACCATCGCCAGCGGCGGCATGTACGCTGTGACCGTTTTTTCCGAACCCACTAACCCGGCACAAACGTGCATTGTGACCGCGGGAACTGGCACGGCCACGGCAAATGTCACCGCAATTAGCGTCGCGTGCTCCACGAATCCGGTCAGTGCCACCATCGGAGGCACGGTTACTGGGCTAGTCGCTGGCACGAGTGTAATCTTGCAAAACAACGGCGGCGATAGCCTCACGATTCAGGCGAGTACGCCCGCTGCAGCGAGTGTACCTTTCACCTTTAAGACTCCTGTTACCGGTACCGACGCCTACGCCGTCACGGTTCTCACGCAACCAGTCACCCCCAACCAGATCTGCACAGTGACGGGTGGAAGCGGAACAGCCACTGCTAATGTCACCACTGTTGCAGTGAACTGCGTATTGAGCTACAGCATCGGCGGCAACGTCAGCGGTCTTGTCGGCACCGGCTTGATCCTAGAAAACAGCAGCGATTCCGAACTGCTCCCCATTAGCGCCGCCAATGGGAATCAGGCATTCACGTTCACAAAACTTGTTCCCACCGGAACCGCGTACACGGTATCCATCTCCGCGCAGCCTACCGGGCCGACACAGACTTGCGTGGTCGCCACTGGCACAGGCAGCGGCACCGCTACTTCCAACGTCACCACGGTCTCGATCACCTGTCCCGCGGTGACATATAGCGTTGGCGGCACCGTCGTAGGCCTTGCGGGGAAAGCTGCCACCACCAACGGCGCGCTTACAGACAATAGCTTCGCCTTGCAGAACAACCTCGGTAACACCCTAAACGTAAGCGCCAACGGGCCGTTTACTTTTGCAACGCCTGTGGCCCTCAACGACCAATATGAGGTGTCGATTTTCACGCCTCCCAGCACCCAGTTCCAGGGCTGCACGACTTGGGATTACAAGGGGGTGGTGACGGCAAGTGTCACGAGCATCGTGGTTGATTGCGCTCATGACGACTGGACATGGATCGACGGAACAAAAACATCCGGAACAGTCGCCGCGCCTCTGTATGGATCGGTCGGAACGTCGTTACCCACCACATTTCCGAATCCCTATACCAACACTCCTGGCGGGCGATACGGCGCTGCCGGTTGGAGCGACAGTCATGGAAATCTCTGGATGTTTGGCGGGGAAGGGTGGGAATTGTCTGGCAGCCTCACACCCTCCACATTGGATGCCCCAATGAACGACCTTTGGGTATGTCCCATCGCTACTGATGAATGCCAATGGCAGTTGGTCGGCGCGTATGATCCGACAGTCATCACGGCCAACCCACCATGCACAGGCACCACAATTGGCGCGCAGGTTATTTGCGACGCGCAAACCGAGAACAACCTCGGTGCATATAACACTGTGGGAACTGCAGGTGTTCCGGGAGGACGCTATGGTGCGGCCACCTGGACCGATGCCGCGGGAAATCTTTGGATGTTCGGTGGCAATGGACTTTCTTCCAGCTCCAGAGGATTACTCAACGATCTTTGGGAGTTCAATGCCAGTACTTATTACCCGTCTTCCTACGATCAGTTGACGGGAGCACCCTTCACTTCCACTCCGGGCCAATGGACTTGGCAGGGTGGATCCAGCTCCACCAACCAAAAGGGCACTTACACAGGGGGCACGCTAGTTCCCGGCGCTCGCGTGAACGCCGTTACCTGGAAGGATAATGCCGGAAACATTTGGCTCTTCGGAGGATACGGCTTCGATGGAAGTTCGAACGAAGGGTTCCTGAGCGACCTCTGGGAGTACACCGGCGGAAACTGGGTTTTCAAGTCGGGCAACCAAACAACGAACGTGAATGGGATCTATGGCACGCAGGGAACCGCAGCATCGGCCAATTTGCCCGGTGGACGTCAGGAAGCCGTTGGCTGGGCCGATGCCAGTGGGAACCTCTGGCTCTTCGGTGGAGAGGGACTAGATACCACAGGCACACCAAACGGGATCCTTAACGATCTCTGGGTCTACAAAATCAGCACCAATCAGTGGACTTGGGTAGCTGGGTCCAAAACCGCAAACCAGACCGGAGACTATGGAACCCAGCCCTTCGTTGGTCCGCCAACAACTGTAGGCGCAGCCGGCACAGTAGGTTTAGCGTCCGGCGCGACCGGAACCTTCCCCGGATCGCGTTGGGGAGCCTCCGCTTGGGTGGATCAAGGCGGGAATTTCTGGCTCTTTGGTGGATGGGGACTGAATTCAACCGCTACGAATGGCAACGGCGCGCTAAACGACATGTGGGTCTACTCTCCAAACGCCACAGCTACTCAGCCTGGGACGTGGACCTGGATTAAGGGATCGAACACGGGCAGCCAGAACGGCAGTTACGGCGACCTGACGCGTCCCTACGAGACCTACTACATCTGGACACCTGGCGGGCGCAGTAACGCGACGTCCTTTATCGACAGCCTTGGCGAGCTGTGGCTCTTCGGCGGTGAGGGTTACGATTCCACGAGTACAACCGGGAACGGCTACCTCAACGACATGTGGAGATACTTGCCTTACAAGAATTAATTTGCGGAATTGAGGAGTGATAGAAGCGACAGATAAATGACCGGTGAATAGTGATAGGCGTGTCGTAAGCCAGTAGGCTCAACGCGTCGCCCACTCTTCGCAGTCCAACTTTCCTTCCCGCCCGCCGCGGCCAAGCCTCGGCGGGCTTTTCTTTTTTCGGCTGAGTGTGCGGCCTTACCTGAGTTGGCGGACCTCACGTCATCGCGGGGCGATGGTCATTAGGCCGATACTCGCCGAGAAGATCGGCGAGTATCCATGCTGTTCCGGCAATCGCGAAGGTCTCCGCGGTTTCGCTCCAATTCGTATGGCTATGGGGACCCAAAAAAACCAGCGGTACCCACACGAGTAGTCCAAAGATCACAAGCATCATTGTCAGCAGGCGAGCTGCGAGAAGTGCCATTCGATTCGTAAGAAGAGCCACGGCCGCTAGTGCGAAGAAAACAGTCGTCGCTATCGCCCAAAAGTTCTGGCTTGGCGGAAGCCACTTCGGAACAAGAGTGGCCGTAGGCTGAAGGTAAAACGCCTGTTCGAGCGTAAAGGAAGCTGTACAGATGCCCACAAGAATGGAGCCGATCCAATTCCGCGTTTCCGGTGACCATGCCGATGACAAGCGCGCATAAACGATCACCGCTCCGGCAAAGAGAGAGAACTGCTCGAAGAAGTTGCCCCAGCTATTGTAAACGCGCGGCGCGGCGATAATTCCTGGCACGCACTGTAAGGCGAAGACAAGAAAAACCGCACCGAGTACCGCTGCGCCCATTTTCGCGGCGACGCCACGGAACTGAATCGAAGCACCGCCGAAGAGCAGGGCAACGCCGGCGGCGTAGACAAGGTAAAGCGGTTGATGCCAGCCGTTGTAGTCGCGCCAAGCTAGCGTGATGAGGCCAAAGGCCATAGCCGCCACTCCAAAAAGATGACGGCCGAGGTTCAAACTAGGCGCGGGTACGGCCATTTGTCTTTCCATCCCGTTCACGCAGGTGTTTCACGATGCAGAAGAGCTGATCGCTGGTATCGTTCATTTGAACAACCGGCAGATCGTAATGAATGCACCGAACTTTATACAACGGAACAGATAGATCAAGGGTAAAGTGCCGCAACGCTGGAGTGCGATAGAGCGAAGATGGCTCGAACAGACCTCTTCCCGACAGGAGCCGGAATAAGCTCGAGCAGCCCTCACACGGGGATGGGGTTGCGCTTAGCGAATTGGCGCTGGTGCCAGTACGGGTAAATAGGCTGTGTGGCGCTGGCGGCGTCGAGTTTTGCGATTTGGTCTTTGGTGAGGTTCCATCCGACGGAAGCAAGGTTTTGGCGGAGTTGTTCTTCGTTGCGAGCGCCCATGATGACGTTGGCAACGGTGGGGCGTTGGAGGAGCCAGTTGAGCGCGATTTGCGGGACGGTTTTTCCGGTTTCTTTCGCGACTTCCTCGATCGCGTCCACGACTTTGTAAAGATATTCGTTTTCGACTTGCGGGCCGAGTTCAGCGGTTTTGTGCAGGCGCGAAACTTCGGGGAGGGGGCGGTTGCGGCCGATTTTACCAGTGAGGCGGCCCCAGCCGAGCGGACTCCAGATGAGCGCGCTAACTTTTTGATCGAGCGCGAGAGGCATCAGTTCCCATTCGTATTCGCGGCCGATCAAGGAGTAGTAGACCTGATGGCCGACATAACGCGACCAGCCGTAACGCTCGGAAATCGAGAGCGACTTCATGAGATGCCAGCCGGAAAAATTGGAGCAGGCGATGTAGCGGACTTTGCCGGATTTGACGAGGGTGTCGAGAGTCGAGAGAGTTTCTTCGACGGGCGTGAGGGCATCGAATCCGTGCATGTGGTAGATGTCGATGTGGTCGATCCCGAGACGGCGAAGACTGTCTTCGCAAGATTGAATCAAGTGTTGCCGCGAGGAGCCGACGTCGTTTGGGCCGTCGCCCATCGCGAAAGTGGCTTTCGTGGAGATGAGAAGGCGGTTGCGTTTGCCGGCGATGGCTTTGCCGAGGATTTCTTCAGAGAGGCCGCGCGAATAAACGTCGGCAGTGTCGAAGAGATTGACACCGGCGTCGAGGCAGATGTCGACCAGGCGCGTGGCTTCGGCAACGTCGCTGGCGCCCCACGCTTTGAAGAATTCGCTGCCGCCGCCGAATGTACCGGCGCCGAAACTGAGTACGGGAACTTGCAGGCCGGAATGGCCGAGTTGTCTGAATTCCATGGCGTGTTGGATGCGCAGCGAAATGCGAAGGGTACAGTCGCGAGCGTGGACGAGATCAGCTCAAGGTGTCGCGGAATTGGATTCTGCGGCAGGTACTTCCACGGCAGGGAGTTTTGCGCGGCGGAAACGGAACCAAATCCATAGGACAGCGAAAGCAAAGAACGCGCCAGTGGAGTCGAGAAGGGAATCGTAGGGTGAAGCGGTGCGACTCACGACGAAGGCTTGGTGGATTTCGTCCATGATGGAATAGCCGGCGGCGACGGAGAGAGCGGCGATGCCCCACGTCCAGCGCCAGCCTTTGCGATCGCCGCGCACGCCTCGGTAGATCAAGATGCAAAAAATAAAATATTCGGTGAAGTGCGCGCTCTTGCGAATAATGTGATGAATGAAACGAAATTGGTCTTCGGGGAGATGAGGAAAGAGCCATTTCACGAAGAACGAGAGAACCGTCGCGGTGTGCTCGGATGAGAAGGAATCCGTCGAGAGCGTGAAGATGACGCCGGCCCAGGCGATTGCGGGCCACCATGCGCGAAGCCAGGCGGGAACCAACAATCTGTGCAGGCGGGGCTGCATTTCCGGTAATTGCGGCGCGGGGCGAGGATTGCGCCAGGGATGCGGGTCAGACAAGTTTAGGGCTCCAGTTATCCTTTTTTAGTTTAGCTTATCGACTGCTAACTTCCCGAGAGGAGTTTGTCGCGGGCGAGAATAGTCAACTGACGGAACAGCGGGAGCAGAGTTCCCGCACTCCAGGTTTATTCCATGCGATAGTTCGGGGCTTCGCGAGTGATGATGACGTCGTGGACGTGGCTTTCGCGGAGGCCTGCGGCGGTGATTCGTACGAAGCGGGCTTTTTCCGTGAGTTCTCTCAGCGTGGGAGCGCCAACATAGCCCATGCCGCTCTTTAGGCCGCCAACAAGTTGATCAGTGAGCGCGCCGAGCGAGCCTTTGTACGGGACGCGGCCTTCGACGCCTTCGGGAACAGATTTGCCGCGCTCTTCCATGTCCTGGACGGTGGCATAACGATCGGAGCCGGCGTCCATCGCGCCCATCGAACCCATGCCGCGATAGGACTTGAAGGTGCGGCCTTGATAGAGAATCGTTTCGCCGGGAGCTTCTTCCGTACCGGCGAAGAGGCTGCCGATCATTACGCAGGAAGCGCCAGCGGCGATGGCTTTAGTGATGTCGCCGGAATACTTGATGCCCCCATCGGCGATGATGGGGATGCCGGTGCCTTGGGCGGCGCGCGCGGATTCCATGATGGCGGTGATCTGGGGAACCCCGGCGCCTGTGACGACGCGCGTTGTGCAAATCGAGCCTGGACCGATGCCGACTTTCAGGCCGTCTATGCCGAGCGCGATGAGATCTTTCGCGGCTTCGTAGGTGGCGACGTTGCCGGCGATGATTTGTACTTCGGGCAGACGATTGCGAATGGCTTTGATGGCGTCCATCACACGCGTCGTGTGGCCGTGCGCGGTGTCGATGGCCAGGACGTCGGCTTTGGCTTTGGACATTTCGACGGCGCGTTCGAGATAGTCACCAGTGGCGCCGACAGCGGCGCCAACGCGCAGGCGGCCTTGTTCATCTTTTGCAGCACGCGGATATTCGCGTTTTTTCTGGATGTCTTTTACGGTGATGAGGCCTTTGAGATTGAAATCCTGGTCGACCACTAGCAGCTTTTCAATGCGATGCTTCTGCAGGATGCGCTCGGCTTCTTCAAGCGTTGTGCCAACAGCCACAGTGACGAGATTTTCTTTGGTCATCACGGAGCCGACGAGCTGGGAGTGATTTTTTTCAAAGCGCAGGTCGCGGTTGGTGAGGATTCCGGTGAGGCGGGAGCCGCGTGTAACCGGAAGCCCGGAGATGTGATACTTGTTCATGATCTCGAGAGCCTGGCGGAGCGTGATATCCGGGGAGATCGTGACGGGGTCAACGATCATGCCGCTTTCGGAGCGTTTTACGCGGTCGACCTCTTCGCCTTGGCGGTCGATAGGCATGTTACGGTGCACGAGGCCGATGCCGCCTTGGCGCGCTATGGCTATAGCCAGGCGAGATTCGGTTACGGTGTCCATGGCGGCGGAGGCCAGGGGAATATCCAGCGATAGCTTGCGGGTGAAGCAGGTGCGTGTGTCGACTTCAGCTGGTAGCACCGAAGACTTGCCGGGAAGGAGAAGCACGTCGTCGAAAGTAAGACCCTCAGGAATTGGACCTTCAATCATTACAACCTCGGTTCTGAAGATTAGCGCCCTAAAACAGCGCAGCCCAGCGCGCGGTCGCTGGGCGGTAAGATGAATCCATCAGATTGCAAAAATCAATCACTGTGAAACTTCTATTCTAGGGGGCAACGCGATTGCGGTCAAGTTGACTGCCCTCTTGTTAGCGGCCGAAATCCTATCTGCCCTGCAGAAAATTAAGCAGGTCTTCTCTGGTGAACCCCGCCTCTCTGAGAAGAGACATGAGTGTGCCCTTCGGCATGTCACGATTGTGCTTAGGGACCACGGCTCGACGTTTGAGGGTGGGATGGTAGTAAACGAAGTGGCTGCCCGATGCGTGGTCGAGCATGAATCCGTTACGCTCTAGAAATCGAATGACTTCCCGGGGCTTAACGGCGGGAAGTTTCGGCATATTCGAGGTCGAGCGAAGCGACGAGTGAGTCGTCGTCGGTGGGGATAGGCTCGTTGTGTTTCTTGAGACTCTCGATGTAACCGGAAATAGCGTCTTTGGCCATGCTCTTGGCTTCGGAGAGCGTTCTCCCGTAGGTCACGCATCCTGGCAACACCGGAACAATGGCAGTAAAGCCGCCCTCTGGTTCGGGCCGGAGCACCACATTGAAGTGACCGCGTGATTTTTTCATTTACGGATTATCTTAGCGGAAGGGTCTTGAGGGGTCAAACGATCCTCGATCGGGAGGTGTGCGCTGCCGTGGATTAATTTCTGGGCGCGAGCCGCTATTTTAGAGCGCGACCTTGTAGCTGGCGAGGATGCAGCCGCCTTCGAGCTGGCGGGATTCCGTGAGTGTAAGTTTCACACGATGGCCGGGGTCGCCGAACGCGGGAATGCCTGAGCCGAGAAGGATGGGGTGAATGTTCAAACGAATTTCGTCCACCAAGTTCGCGGCGAGCAGGGACTGGGCGAAGTCGCCGCCGCTCATCAGGCAGATTTCTTTGCCGGGGCTTTGCTTGAGTGCCCGGACGAATTCGACGGCGTCGGAGGTCACAAGTTCGACGTTGGCATCGTCGAGAGCCGTGAGCGTGCGCGAGAAAACATAGTCCCGCGTGCGCCGCGGGCTTTTTGCATCGGCGGGTTTTTTGACGGACGAAGGGTTCATGGCGACCGAGAAGTCGTACGTTTTTCGTCCCCACAGCAGGGTGTCGATTTCTTTCCAGTAGTCGGTCATTACTTGCTGGACGTCTTTGCTGAAGTGCAGCCAGTCGATCGAGCCGTCCGCGCCGGCCAAAAACCCGTCCAAGCTGACGGCTGCGCCATAGGTTATTCTGCGCATCGTTTTGCTCCTTGCACTGCGCAGTTTACAAGGTCTAGTTCGAAGTGTTTAGGGTGATCTGCGTGTGGGAGGCGTCGTTCAGATATTCGTGGAGCTGAGCTTTTTGGGCGGAGTTTTTTTCGTTGGCGATCATGGTCTCAAGAATGGGATTGCAAGCTCCTTGTTTTCCCGCCGGCCAGATTGACGCGAAAAAAAAGGTTGAGTGTTGATAGAGGCAGGCCAGTGCTTTGACCGGTGCAAACGCTGCCATTTCGGTAACTTGCTTGGCGTCTAGTGCTGCTCTACAGTGAACTCATGGTTAAGGAGATAGAAAAATTTGAGCCGCATGTACTGTTGAAGAACGGTCATGCCATGACGATTGCGTCGGCGTTTGTTCGGCGACGGTTTGACCTGCCTCCCGCGGAAGAACGGTTATTTCAGGTGGATCCGGAATCGCGAATTCTTGGGAAATGCCATTGGCAGCCGGCGAAGCGGCGGGACGCGCCGGTGGTCGTGATTTTGCACGGGCTGGAGGGGTCGAGCGAATCGAACTATGTTTGCGGCATCGCGGAAAAGGCCTTCCGGCTGGGATTTCACGCGGTGCGATTGAACCAGCGGAATTGCGGCGGTACGGAAGCTCTCTCGCCGACATTGTACAACTCCGGGATGAGTGGTGATTACCGAGCAGTGCTCGAAGAGTTGGCTATCGGGGATGGCTTCGAACAGGTTTTCTTCGTCGGTTACTCGATGGGCGGAAATCTGGTGGCGAAGATGGCCGGCGAGTTTGGAGAGGCCGCGCCAAAGGCGCTGCGCGGTGTGTGCGTAGTTTGCCCGGCGATGGATCTCGGGGCGTGCGCTGATGCCCTCGAACGGCGCGACAATTTTTTCTACCAGCGACATTTCGTAAAAGGGCTGATGGCACGTTACGCGCGCAAAGCGAAGTTGTTCCCGCAGCGTTACCCGTTGAACGGAATCGGGCCGGTGCGATCCGTGCGAGAGTTTGACGACAAGATTACAGCGCCGCAATTCGGCTACCGCGATGCTCAGGATTATTACGATGCAGTAGGGGCAAAGAAGGTCGTTGCGCAGGTGCGCGTGCCGATGCTGATGATCACAGCGCAGGACGATCCGTTTGTGCCCTACGAATTATTTCTGCGTGCAAATCCAGGGCAGAACCCTGCGATCAAGTTTCTTGCGCCGATGCACGGCGGACATTGTGGCTTCATTTCCAATCGCTCCGGAGCGGAGCGGTTCTGGGCTGAGCAAAGAATCGTCGAGTTTTACGACGCGCTTCGGCGTGCCTGAAATCAGCCCATCGGTTTTTCGAGCGATACCTGGAAGTTTGGCGTCAAGAGTTGCGCGGGGCCGTCAGCCATGATAACCATGTCGTCTTCGCAACGAATCCCAAACTCGCCAACAACGTAGATGCCCGGCTCATTGGAAAAAGTCATGCCAGGCTCGAGATTCGTCGTGCTGCCTTTGACGAGATAAGGATGCTCGTGCCCGTCGAGGCCGATGCCGTGGCCGAGTCGATGCGTGAAGAATTTGTATCCAGGTCCGTAACCGCCGTTGACTATGACCGCGCGCGCAGCGTCGTCGACAGTGCCGGAGAGATGCCCAGCGCGCGCCGCGTCCAGCGCCGCATCTTGCGCTTTCCGAGTTAGCTCGTAAGCTTTAGCGATTTTCTCCGAAGGTTTACCAAGGATTCCCATTCGCGTGACGTCCGAAGCGTAGCCATCGACGGCACAGCCGCCATCAATCAATATGACATCGCCTTCCTTCAGCTTTTGCGGTTGCTTGGTGCCGTGGGGAAGAGCGGCTGAAGCCCCAAGAAGTACGAGCGCGCCGCCGCGCAATCCCATCTTTGAAAAACCTGCTTCGACAAGATGAGCGATATCGTCTTGCGACATTCCTTCGCGAACTGCGGCAAAAACAGGTTTATACACGTCAAAGGTGGCCTCGCAAGCGAGACGCATCAATTCGAGTTCGTGCGGAGATTTGCGTGCACGACAAGCAATGGTCACAGGATCAGCAGACACATATTCAAATCCCGGCGCAGCAGCGCGCAGGTGATCGGAATAGGTGAAGTAAACGGTTTCTTCGACGCCGAGCCGCCCGGTTCGAACGCCTTGATCGGCCAAAGCGGCGGCGGCGAGCTTCGTGGGACTTTCATCTTCTTGCCACACGCGGATCTCAATCGGAAAGCGCAGCTGTTCGCGCAGACGGCCTTCTTCAAAGCCGGGGCAAACAAGGACAGGTTTTCCTACGCGAGGCAGCACGAGGCCGACGAGGCGCTCGCTCAAACCCCAGCGAATGCCAGTGAAGTAGTAGAGCGAAGTCCCGGGAGCAAAGAAGAGAGCGTCAAAACTCGGCTTCATCTCAGACATCAACTGCTGCGCGCGGGTCATGCGAGCGCGGAATTCATCCGGCGTGATGGGTTTGAGGCGATCGCCAAAAGGTTTCAAACTCGAAAAGTCCGCCTTAGGAGCGTCCTGAGATGTTTCCGCGGACACCCTAGCATCAGACAAAAGCGCAAGAGAAGAAGCCGCAGCGGCGCTTTGCAGGAAACGACGGCGCGTGGTACCAAAATCATTGGGCATCGATGTTTTCTCCATGGTGGAGAAGACCTTTATCTGGCGGAGGCATAGCTTGTCAAGCGGGATAAAGAAATAAGATCAGTGAGGAGAAATAACGGAGAAGAAATTCGGAGCAAATTCCGGTGCACTACTCCATGCGAACGGCCTGAATCGCTTTTCCCTGAATTCTAAGTTCAATACCGAGCGGCGGACGCAAGTCCGAGCCTTGAGCGATCGCACCGCGCACCCAGACATTGCCGGGTAGATTTGTCATTTTCGTGGGATCGTAAAGCGTGCGGTTGCAGGGGTTGCCAACCATTGGATGTTTCGCGGCGTTGAAGTCATATTCGCTCTTCAGTTTAGCGAGGTCCGTGATGTACTCGAGCTGGCAATTTCCGTAAGGAGCATTCATCGAGAACGCCCAGTAACCATTCGCCTGCGAAGCAGAGCTTCCAGGCAAACGAATGAGAAGACCTGGGACGTTTTCGCCCGTCAATCCATTGCGGATGAAAAACTGTTTGGACGACCAAGTCTGGGCCATCTCCGCGACGGTGGCGATGCCAGGATCTTGCTGCGTAGCATGCGGGAGTGCTGCATTCGGATCGGGAGCGGGAGAGGGAACTTCAATTTGCGGAGGAGGTTCAGCCGGAGGAGCTTCCACATGCCGCGGGCGCAGAATCCATCGCCCACCCAAAAAAACCACCAGCAATACGGTGAGAAGTACACCGACCATCCGCACCGTAGGATTGTTCAAGAGGCTGCGGTTCGAGCTCCGTGCTTCGATGCCGGGAATCTGCGGCATTTCAGCTTTGTAGCGGTCAGGTGGGGACTGGTCCGACATAGAATTTGTCGTGCTTTTATTTTTTGCCGAAAGTGCACTCAGCACCAGGGCGCTTTCGGTGGCAGCAGGGTTAAAGATGCATTGCCCGGTTATTGTAGAGCCATACACAATACCAAGCAACACAGGGTAGTCCGGAAATGGGTCGTGACGCAACCGTACGACCTGTGCAGAGCGTCCGAGTTCGTGCCCTTCTTGACAACAGCGTGTTATTGAGAAGGTTACAATAAATGTCGAGAGACTTGTCTGTAGCGCGCGAGGTCTCTAGTCTAGTAGGAAGCATGGGGGAGAACCGGCTTCCTCGCCGAATAGTATGAGTCCCGAATCACGCGGGGGCGCGCGGGCTTTCGTCCGCAGCCTGAACATTTTACTGAAGTTCGCACGCCTCTATGAATTTGGCCACGTGCGGACCGCGGCGCAGTTTGAAACTGCGTGGAAGGAGCTCCGAAGTGCGCTCGATGAGAGCGTCGGAAGCGGTTTATTGCTGGGAGCCTCGGGGAATCAGATTTTGCTCGACGGTGTGCCACTCGGCGCGTCCGCTGGTGAAAAAAGCTTTGCGCAGTTGCTGACAGGGTCTGGTATCGCCAGCATTCACTTCTCTCCCAATTTGACGCAACCGCAATTTGCCCGTTTCGTACGCGGTTTTCCCAGCGGCAACGCCAAACCGTCCTCGCTCGCAGAACAACTGAAATCCGCGCTCGCCGGTGAAACGAGCATCAAGGTCAATGAGATTCGCTACGTTGCGGAAGATTCTTCCGTGGCGGGGATCAAGATGGCCGCGCAACTTACCGCGAAGGCTCTCGGCGCCCAGGGCGACAAGTTTAAAGATTTCTTTGAAGATCCCAACAAACTCCTGCAGATGATTCTTGCCGCGGAAAGTTCGCGTGGCGGCGGAGGTGGCGGTGGCGGAGGCGGGGGAACAGGCCCAGGATTCGGCCCAGGCGGAGGCGGCTCGAGTGGTGTGCCCGGTGGCGGTGGTACGGGTGCTGGCGGCTTCGGCACCGGTGGGGGTGCAGGGTCGGGATCATCCGGCCAAGTTGGCGGCAGTCTTTGGGAAGGCAGCGGAGGCTCAGGGAGTTCCGGCGGCGGATTAGGCACTGGTAACGCTACGGGCGGCGGGCCAGGAAGTGGCCCAGGTAGTGGTCCGGGCGCAGGCCCCGGTTCCGGCGGCGGCTCCGGGGTTGGTGGAGGCGGTGGAACTGGCGGTAGTGGTGGTTCCGGTGGCGGCATTGGCGGCTCTGGTGGGGGCGGTGGGGTTGGCATCGGAGGCGGTGGAACGGGGATTGGCGGCGGTAGCGGAGGCTCTGGTTCCGGCGGTGGGGCTGGAAGCGGTGGAGTTGGAGGTGCCGGTGGCGGACCCGGCGGTGGCGGCGGAGAAGCAGCACCCGGCAAGTGGCTGACTGCATCGGCTTTGCTTCGCGGCAGTTCTCTCGGCGGTGGCGGCACCCTGGCTGGTGGCGCGGGCGCTGGGCCTGGCACAGGCGGCGGTGGGTTTAGCGTGGCGGAAGAAGATGTCCGCGCGATGCTCGGGCTCTTCGCTCAGCTCGGGAAGTCGCGCAAAGATCCCGAAGCGAAAATGGATGTTCCTACGTTTCAGTCGCGTTTAAGCGCGATGCCTGTGCGCGCGCAATTTACATTGCAGCAGGCGCTGGCTGGGTTGGCAGCGCAGGCGCCTTCTGAAAAAGCCGACAAGCCGATGTTGCTAAAGCTTGCCGAACACGTGGCGATTCGATTTGCGCTGGATAGTTACGAGCGCGGCGAGCTGCGCGTGAACGCCGTGAAGCAGCTTCTGGACCGCATGAACTCCGAGATCGAGGCGCTGCGCAAAATTCTCGGTTCGCAAGAAGAAATGATGGCCCAGGCCGGGCTCTCGGTGCAGACGTATACCGAGCTGCTCGATCAAGAGTTCTGGGAACAGGTCCCGGAAGAAAACAAAAAAGAAGTGCTGACCTCGGACGAAGCGTGGTGCGTTCCACCCCGAAACGTGCGGGCTTTCTTGGAAGATATGCTCCGCCGCGGTGAATTGAAAACCGTAAACGAGATTTTGATGAAGTACGCAGCGTGTATCGCGCTGGAAGCGCCGGAAGCGCGGCGCACCACCGCGATTGGGCTTTCTGATTTGGCTGAGCTGTATGGCAGCGGAGACGGCAGCGCGTTGATGGAGTCGATCCGGCGTCTTGGAAATCAGCTGGCGGTCGAACGGGAGCCGGAGCTGCAAACATTGATCAGTGCGGCATTCGTGCGCATGAGCCAGGAAGCCGCTTCAAAACGCTGCTATCCCGCGATGCAGCAGGCGCTTTCTTCGCTCGATAACATCGAGCAGCAGCGGCCAGGATCAACACAAAGTCTCCGTCCGCGCATCGGCGCCGAGGAACGCTTGCCGGAATTCATCGAAGAGGCGCTGCGCGGCGGACACATCGCCGATGGCATGACCGAAATTCTGGGCTTGATGCCCAAGGCGACGCTGCACTACGTTACCAACCGTTTCGGGCATTGCGGGTTTCGCGAAGATTGCGAAGTGCTCAGCCAAATTGTGCGGGGCCTGGGCGAAGATTCCACCCAACGCCTCCTGGAGATCCTGCAAACGGCGCCGGCGAATGAAGCCGCCGAGACGATCGGCTTGCTGAGCCATTTCGCTCCCGATGCGGTCGACAAAATTCTTCCTGTGCGGTTGAGCCAATGGCCGCGCTCTTCGCATGATCGCGCCGTGCGTCAGCTTTCCTCTGCTCCGCCCGAACAGCGCGCCAGACTTCTCGTCTCGCTCTACGATTCTCTCGACGCATTGATTCGGCCGCTGGCAATCGACGAAATGGGTATGAGCGGCCAGCACGAATGCATTCCCAAGCTCGTGGAATTGGCGCAGAACGATCACACCCCCCCATTCCACCGGCTGAAAGCTCTCGAAGCGCTTGGCCGCTTGCGCGCCTCAGCTGCCAGCCCCACGCTGCAGCATATTCTGGAAGCGCGGCAGGTATGGCGCTGGGTCTACCCGACCGAATTGCGAATCGCGGCCGTCCAGGCGTTGATGCGCATTGACCCCACTATGGCGCTGGAAAAACTCAACTCCAGCGGCCTCGAACGCAAGGACTTGACGCTCGAACCCACCGATCCGGAACCCAACTCTTCCGCCATGCGTCAACGGCGCTACGCGCGGCTGAAACTTTCGAGAAATCTGATCGCCGTCTCTACCAACTTGCGTGAAAATTTCCGCCTGTCAATTCCGGAACTCAACCTGGGCGGCGGAATCGGCGCAGGCCAACGCCATCTGGCGCCGGGTTCGCTTCTCTCTCTCAAGCTTTCTCACGGCGTACGAAACATCAAAGCGCAGGCCATCGTGCGCGGCGCGCGTCCGCAAGCCATGGCGTTTGAATTTGTGGACATGGACATGGAAGATCGCTCAAGGCTGCGCAAGGTGTTGATGGAGCTCGGCGGTCTGCCACAAGTATCGGCCGTAACCAATCGCAGCAAGCGTCGCGGCCGCGTAGCGCTCAACAAGTAGTTGCCGTAGTCATCGCAAAGATTGGACGGCGTGCGATAGCGCGCAACCCCCTCTCCTTCCCACCTGTACTCGCGTGGACTTAACCCGTCCGGGCGAGCAGGTCCCGCGCCCGTCCTCATGGCGGCTTGACATCAGCGACACATAGGACCTCTGTACCATTGCCGCTGACGAGCCATAACCCTACGGTACTAGACAGGAAGTCCTATTCAGGGGCGGGCATAGCGGCGAATGATAGCGGATACCAAGTCGACTTCAGGGCGGGCCTTCGTAAGAAGCTTGAACATACTCCTGAAGTTTGCCCGTTTGTACGGTTTCGAGCACAGCCGTACCATCGAACAGCTGGACATCGCCTGGCGCGAGCTGCACGCGGCCATTCCCATGGGGACGGATGCGGGCCTGATGCTGGGCGCGACTGGTTCACAGTTGCTGCTTGATGGCGTTCCTCTCGAGGGCGCTCCCGCCGAAAAACAATTCGCTCAGTTGCTTTCCGCTGCCGGACTCGCCAGCATTCAGTTTTTCCCTTCAGTGACGCAGGAAGAAATCTGTAGTTTTGCCCGGGCGTTTCCAACGGGCAAAGCGAAGCCCACCGAACTCGCCATCCAGCTGAAAGCCGCGCTTGCTGGCGCCAAGGGCATACGGTTGAATGAGATCTGCTTTGTCGCCACGGACTCGCGCCTGAAAGACGCAAGCATGGCTGCGCAGCTCGCGGCAGCTTCTCTGGGCGGAGATCAGGACGAATTCAGAAAATGGCTCAATGATCCGCAGAAATTGCTGGAATTGATTGCCGCGGCGCAAGGATCGAGGGGTGGCGGAACGGCTGGCTCGGGTACCGGACCGGGCGGTTCAGGCTCTGGCGGTTCCGGATCCGGTGGCGGCTACTACTCGGGTGCCGGAGACGGCAGCGGAGGAATCGGCGGAAACGCTGATGGAGGGGGCGGCTCAAGCGCTGTAGGATCAGGTGGTGGGAACTCGGGCGCTGGAGGCTCAGGTACAGAAGGCCCTGGTGGAGGCTCCGGCATCGGCGGATCGGGTGGCGGAGGCTCGGGAATTGCAGGCTCGGGTGTTGGAGGAACGGGTATCGGTGGCGGCGGTCTACCTGGTGGACCATACGCGAGCACGGTCGGCGGCACTGGGGTGGTAGGCCAGATTCAAGGCGTCACAGGAACTCTTCTTGGGGCTGGATCGGGAGGCGCAGGTAGCGGCGGGGGTAACGGCACCGGCGGCGGACCGTGGCACGGAACCGGTAAAAGCGCCGGACCGAGCGAAGACGAAATTTATGGAATTTTGGGCGCGCTGACCAGCTTCGGCAACGTCGGAGCGGGCCAGGGTGGCGCCGCTGCGGCTGGAGAGTTCCAGCAGCAGATGAATCAATTGCCGGGCACCGCGCAAGACACTTTAAAGCGCGCGATTGCCGGGCTTGCGGCGCAAGCTCCCGAGGGCCAGCCGGATGAATCCGTCCTAGTGAAACTGGCGGAGCATCTCGCGATCCGCTTTGCACTCGAACGTTTTGAAAGTGGTGAGGTCAAAGTCAACGCCGTGCGGCAGATGCTCGACCGTATGAATGCGGAGATCGAGAATCTTCGCAAAATCCTCGGCGCGCACGAAGACAAGATGACCGACGCGGGCATCATGGTCGAGTCCCACCGCGAAATTCTCGACCGGCAGTTTTGGGCCGCCGTCCCCGAAAGTGGCAAACAGGCCGTACTTCTATCTACCGACGCATGGTGCATCCCGCCAAAGAACGTGCAGTCCTACGTGGCTCATTTAATCGAGACTGGCGACGTCGCACAAGCCATCAGCATCCTGCAGAACTATGCCTCGTGCGCCGACAGCGAAGAACTTGACGCGCGCAAGAAAACCGCAATGGGCTTGTCCGAAATGGCCGAGTTGTATGCGAAGGCGGATCCCAAACTCCTCGGCGAAGCTCTGCGTCATTTGGGCCTGCGGTTGAGCGTGGAGCAAGACGCCGACTTGCAGACGCTGGTGAGCGCCGCTTTCGTAAGGCTCAGTCAGGAAGCCGCCACCAGCCGGTGTTTCTCTGTGATGGAACAGGCGCTCGATTTGATTTCTGGCGTTGAAGCGCAACGGCCCGGCATTGGTCGAAGCCTGCGCCCGAAGATGGGTATTGAAGAACGCGTTCCTGAATTTGTCGACGAGGCTCTCCGTGCCCGGCAAGCCGCTGCCGGCATGACCAACGTTTTGAAAATGCTTCCGCAAACGGCCATGGAACAGCTTTCCATGCGTTTCAATCGCTGCAGTCTGCGGGAAGATGCCGAGCACATCTCCAACCTGGCCGCCGATCTAGGCGAAGAAGGATTGCAATACTTGCGCAGCACTGTGCGAGGCGGGCCGATTACCGAAGCCGTCGAAATGGCGGGGCTCTTGAGCAAGCTCGATCCCGAAGCCGTGGAAGTCTTCTTGCCCACGCGAATGAAAGATTTTCCCAGGACTTCGCAGGACCGCATCGTGCGCCAGATATCCGCGAGCGGCGCTCCTGGGCGCTGCCGGATTCTTCTCGAACTGTTCGATCATGTTGACCCGCTTATCATGCCTCTGGTGATTGACGAAATCGGTGTGACCTCGGACCGCGAAGCTCTGGGCCGTTTGCTCACCATCGTCGATGGCGACATGCCCACGGGCGGTGGTCCCTATCTGCAAGTGAAAGCCATTGAGGCCCTGGGCCGCATTCACGCGCCGGAATCCACGATCACGCTCAAGCGCGTCGTCGAGGCGAAGAAAATGTTTGGGTGGGTACATCCACAAGAGCTGCGCATCGCTGCGTTCCAAGCACTCATGGGACTTGACCCGGAGTGGGCGCGCGATTTCGTGGCGAAAAGTGGAATCGACAGGGAAGACCTGGCCCTGGCGCCGCTCGACGTCGTTCCTAACTCAAAATTTGTCCGCCAGCGCCGCCATACGCGCGTCCGGCTGCACAAGCCGGTGACCGCCGTAAGCACAAACCTGAAAGAAAATTGCCGCCTCGAAATAAAGACGGCGAGCCTCTCGGGCGGCTTTGCCAGTATCAGCCGGCATCTCCCTCCTGGGACGCATGTGCAGCTAAAGCTGCAGCTCGGGCTTCGTAACGTGCTTGCCACGGCCCTGATGCGGGACTACCGCGCTCAGGACATGGCATTCGAAATTGTCGATATGAGCCTTGAAGAGCGCAGCAAATACCGGCGCTTGCTTGCCGATAACCATTCGCAACCGTCCTCTGGCACTTCCGGCAAGAATGCCAAGGGCCAGACCGTACCAGCACCCGCGGAGACCTTGGTGCCCTCCTAGAGTCTGCTCCCGCCGTGTCGCCGTTCTTGGCGCTGACGCATCCAAATAGAATAGAATGTTTGTACTGGTTGCGGCAGGGCCGCCAGTGCGTTCACACACACATAGCACCGTCAGGAGACGGCGAAGCCTTTCATGGACATTGCCAAGTTCATCGACAAAATCGTTGCGCGCTTTATTGGCACCAAGCACGAGCGCGATATCAAAAAACTGCAACCGCTAGTCGCGGCCATCAATGCGCGCGAAGCTGAAGTACGCGCGCTCAGCGACGATGATCTAAAACTTCGCTTCGCCGCGCTCAAGGCAGAAGTCCACGAGCAGCTTAAAGACGCCGATCCCAGCGAGCCTACCTATAAAGAACTCTTAAAGAAGGTACTCGACCCGATGATCGTACCCGCCTTCGCGCTGGTTCGCGAGGCAGGGCGTCGTTTTCTGAACATGCGCCATTTCGATGTGCAGCTGATCGGCGGCATGGTCCTCCACGACGGCAAAATTGCCGAAATGAAAACCGGCGAAGGCAAAACGCTCGTTGCCACTCTTCCGGCCGTGCTCAATGCGCTGGCTGGGCGCGGCGTGCACGTCGTCACGGTGAACGACTACCTGGCGCGGCGCGACGCGGAATGGATGAGCCCGCTCTATCGCGGCCTGGGTCTTTCCGTTGGCGTAATTGTGCACGACCTCGACGACGAGCAGCGCAAAGCGGCCTACGGCGCCGATCTCACCTACGGCACAAACAACGAATTCGGCTTCGACTATCTGCGCGACAATATGAAGTACGACCTGGCGCAATGCGTCCAGCGTGGGCATCAGTTCGCCATCGTTGACGAAGTGGACTCCATCCTCATCGACGAAGCGCGCACCCCGCTGATCATTTCCGGCCCATCGGAAGAATCCACGGACAAGTACGCGAAAATCGACAAGATCATTCCGAAGCTGATTCAGGACATCGACTACACGCTCGACGAAAAGCACCGCACCGCGACGCTTACCGAAGAGGGATTCAGCAAGTGCGAACGCCTGCTCAGTCTCAGCAACATGTCCGATCCCGCCAACATCGAAATCATGCACCACGTGTACCAGGCGTTGCGTGCCCACGCCTTGTACAAAATCGACGTCGACTATGTGAACAAAGACGGCGAAATCGTCATCGTCGACGAATTTACGGGCCGCCAGATGCCGGGCCGTCGCTGGTCCGATGGTTTGCACCAGGCCGTCGAAGCCAAAGAAGGCGTCAAGATCGAGCGCGAAAATCAGACCCTCGCGACGATTACCTTCCAGAATTATTTCCGCATGTACAAAAAGCTTTCCGGCATGACCGGCACGGCGGAAACGGAAGCTGCCGAATTCGGCAAAATTTATAATCTCGATGTCGTCGTGATTCCGACGAACCGCACATTGATCCGCGAAGAACATCGCGATGTCGTATACCGCACCGAAAAAGAAAAGTTCGAAGCCGTCGTAAATGGCATCCTGCAGGAAGACAATTCCTTCGCCAACGGCATCCGCCACTACAGCGAACGCGGCCAGCCGGTGCTGGTGGGAACGATCTCCATCGAAAAATCCGAAGCCATCGCCGAAATCTTGAAAAAGGCTGGCGTTCCGCATCAAGTGCTCAACGCCAAGCAGCATGAGCGCGAATCGGGTATCGTCGCGCAAGCTGGACGCAAAGGGGCCGTCACCGTCGCGACCAACATGGCCGGCCGCGGCACCGACATTCTTCTCGGTGGCAATCCCGAGCAGATGACGCGTGATTATTTCCTGAAAAACAAATTAGCCATGCCTTACGCCGCCGCGCCAGCCGTAATTCCCGCCGAAACCGGCAAGGACGCGCAACCCGCCGTCACCATGGTTCTTTTTCAACACGAAGGCAAAATTTTCCAGGTACCCGCGGATCAGTGGAAACCCGTCTATGATGAGTTTGCACAGCAGTGCAAAGCCGAGCACGACGAGGTCGTAGCGCTAGGCGGCTTGCACATCCTTGGTACCGAACGCCACGAAGCCCGTCGCATCGATAATCAGTTACGCGGACGCGCTGGCCGCCAGGGTGATCCCGGCTCTTCCCGCTTTTTCCTTTCGCTCGAAGACGACCTCATGCGCATCTTCGGCGGCGAACGCATGCAGGCTCTGATGTTCCGCCTCGGTATGACCGAGGGCGTGCCCATCGAATCTGGCCTAATTTCGCGGCGCATTGAAAACGCGCAAAAATCTGTCGAAGCGCAGAACTTCGACGCTCGCAAACATTTGCTCGAGTACGACGATGTGATGAACAAGCAACGCGAGACGATTTACGCCATTCGTCGCTCCGCGCTCGAAGGAAAAGATCAGCGCGATTACGTTCTTGGCGTTGCGGAAGATGTTGCGCGAGAGTTGGTAGACACCTTCTGCCCACGCGAGCAGCACCCCGATCAGTGGAACACCACACAGTTTCTCGCGGAAGTGAACGCTCAGTTTGGAGTCGATGCGAAGGCCGCTGGCGCCGATCCCGCCACGCTCAGCCACGACGAACTTGCCGACGCCACCGTCAAAGCCGTCACCACGCGCTACGAAGAAAAAGAAAAACAGTTCAGCGCGGATTTAATGCGCTGGCTCGAACGCCGCATCATTCTCGACGTCGTCGACTCGCAGTGGAAGGACCACCTTCTTTCTCTCGACCATTTGAAAGAGGGCATCGGCCTCCGCGGCTACGGCCAAAAAGATCCGCTCGTTGAGTTCAAAAAAGAAGCCTTCGTCCTGTTCGAAGACATGATGGCGCGCATCGACAACGAAACCATCCGCTACTTGTTTCATATCCAAGTCCAACAAAACGAGCAGCCGCAAGGTGGACCTGGACAAGCGCCCTCACCGCCGCAGCCGATCCGTCCACGCGCCGCCGTCGCCAGTGCCGCAGCCCGCGCCAGCGAACCGCCTCCTCAGCGATTACCCGACTTTGCCCGCGCTATGGAGCGCAAACAAGAACGCCAGCAAAAAGAATTGCAGTATCAAACCGGCCCCGCGCAAGCCGAAGCCCCCAAGCCCGTCCGCGCTGGCGCCAAAGTCGGCCGCAACGACCCCTGCCCCTGCGGCTCCGGCAAAAAATACAAAAAATGCCACGGCACCAACGCATGAACTCGCCAGCTCTCTTCTCTGCGCTCTCTGTGTCCTCTGTGTTAAAAAACACTTTCAGCCGAGCGCAGCTCAACCCGTTTGTTCTCATAAGTGTAAGGCGTGGTCGCATTTCGAATTTCGAATTTCGCATTTCGCTATTCGCTCCTGGTCTCACCGCGGAGAAAGCCTAACCCATGCCCCCAGCACCCATGCCGCAACCCGAGCGCCACCCCATCCCTGGCGTAAAAAATCTAGTCGCGGTCGCCAGCGGCAAAGGCGGCGTAGGCAAAACGACAGTCGCGGTCAATCTAGCGCTCGCCCTAGTAAACCTCGGCCACAAAGTCGGCCTCATGGACGCCGACGTCTACGGCCCCAACGTCCCCATCATGCTCGGCACGCTGCAAGAGCCCCAAGCTACCGCCGAAAAGCGCATCATCCCCGTCCAAGTCGCCGGCATGAAAATGATCTCGATGGGCCTGCTCAACCCCGGCGACAAGCCCATGGTCTGGCGCGGCCCCATGCTGCACAGCGTCATCACGCAATTCCTCCGCAGCGTCGAGTGGGGCGAACTCGACTACCTCATCATCGATCTCCCGCCCGGCACCGGCGACGTCCAGCTCACGCTCATCCAAACGGTCGCGGTCACCGGCGCGGTCGTCGTCACCACGCCTTCCACTGTCGCGCTAGCCGATGTCCGCAAAGCCATCGAAATGTTTCGCCAAGTCAATGTCGAAGTCCTAGGCGTAGTCGAAAACATGAGCACCTTCCGCTGCCCCCATTGCGACAAGCCCGTCGACATCTTCGGCCACGGCGAAGGCGCAAAAACGGCGATCGCTTATGGTGTCCCCATCCTCGGCGAAATCGAAATCGACCCCCGCATCCGCATCGGCGGCGACACCGGCAAACCCGTAGCCGGCCTCGGCGAATCCGCTCCCGCCACCCAAAGCCTCTACGCCCTAGCCCGCGCCGTAACCGCCCGCCTAGCCGAACTCAGCGCCACCTCCTCTGCACCCTCGGTTACTATTGACTAGCATTGCCTTCGCCGCGAGCCGGGAGACCGAGAGTTGACAACAACTTCGCAAAATGCGAAGATTCGCGAATGCGGATCGTGAGCCGTAAGGCGATTCGGGACGCGACTGCGAAACATAAAGAGTGGGGCGCGTCGCTCAACGCGTGGTACAAGATAGTGAAGAATGCGGATTGGGTGAACTTTGCCGATGTCCGGAATAGCTGGAGGCGGTCGGACGTAGTGGACCAGTTCGTGGTGTTCGACATAAGCCACAACAAGTGCAGGCTGATCGCGACAATTAAGTACCGCTGGAAAATGGTCTATATCCGCCACATTTTGAGTCATGCGGAATATGACCAAAGGGAATGGCGACGGACATGATTGAAATCTCCGAAAAATACGCGCTGGAAGTTGGGGCGCCGACCATGATCACATCGGAACGACAGCATCACGAATATCTGGATGTGCTCGACAAGTTGGCGAGTAAAGAGCGGCCGACGAGCGAGGAAGAAAAGTACGCGGAAGTGCTGGTTACCTTGATCGAGGCGTACGAGGAAGAGCATCACGCCATTCCGGACGCTTCCCCGGTGGAAGTGCTGCGAGCCTTGATCGAGGCGAATGGCTTGCGCCAGAAAGACTTGGCGTCGAGTTTGGGTACGGAAAGCATCGTGTCGGAAATTTTGCGTGGGAAACGCGAGCTGAATAAAGGGCAGATCGAGAAGTTGAGCAAGCGGTTTCACGTTTCGCCTGCGGTGTTCTTTTAGGAGTCCAGACAAAGCCCGAACTCGTGGCCCTTTCTTTGCCGAGGGCTTCTCTGGGTAAGGATTTCGGTTTCGGCCATGATGACCGCGCTATGTGAACTTAAGCCCTTTAGAATCAGTGTTTACAGGGTATCTCGTAAATGTTGCATATAAAAGACTTACAGGAAAGCTAATTTGTTTAGCTGCAATGTTTACAAAAAACAGGGGGGAGGCCAAACTACAATGTCTAATCAAAATCCCGGCTCGAATCCCGCCCGGGGCTCGCTAGAGCTGGGCCGCCAGCCCGACATCCGCCCCTACCGCGGCAAGCACCCGCAAATCGCCGCCTCCGCCTACATTGACCCCGCCGCCGTCATCATCGGCGACGTGGTCATCGGCGAAGACTCGAGTGTGTGGCCCTGCACCGTGATTCGCGGCGACGTCCACCACATCCGCATCGGCGCGCGCACCAACATTCAGGACGGCTGCGTCCTCCACGTTATGCGCGACGAGCACCCCCTCATCCTCGGCGACGACGTCACTATCGGCCACTCCGTCACGCTCCACGGCTGCACCATCGAGTCGCGCTGCCTGGTCGGCATGGGTGCGGTCATCCTCAACGGCGTCCACATCGGCGCCGGCAGCATCGTAGCCGCCGGCACGCTCCTCCTGGAAGGCGCCAAAATTCCCGCCGGCAGCCTGGTAGTAGGCCACCCCGGCAAGGTGAAGCGCGCCCTCACTGGCATCGATCAAGCCAGCATCGACGCCTACGCCGCCCGCTACGTCGAGTACAAAAACATTTACCGCAACGAGTCCGGCGCATAATGACGAGGCTCTTGGATATGTCATTCCGAGCGAAGCGAGGAATCTGCTTTTGATTTTGCAATTGCGTAGCGCCGGGCTTCAGCCCGGCATCTTCTGAAGGAGCAAGCAGTGAGCGAAGGCGCACAAAAAAAGCCAGAGAAGCCGCGCAAATTCCAAGCCATCCGCGGCACCCGCGACCTGCTCCCTCCAGAAACCGCCCTCTGGAACCGCGTCGAACAAACCGCCCACGAAGTGTTCTCAACCTACGGTTACGGTGAAATCCGTCCACCAGTTTTTGAGCTAACGGAGTTGTTCGCTCGTGCTGTTGGCGGCGATACGGACATTGTTTCCAAAGAGATGTATACGTTTGCGACAGGCTATGACCCCAATTCCTTGGAAGAAAGCGTTCCTGGCCGCACTCTAACGCTTCGCCCCGAAGCGACGGCAAGCGTGTGCCGCGCCTATATCGAGCACAACATGCAGCAGTTGCCGCAGCCGGTGAAGCTGTACTACATGGGACCGATGTTCCGGCGCGAGCGGCCGCAGAAGGGGCGTTATCGGCAGTTCTACCAGATTGGCGCGGAGATTCTTGGAGGGCCGGACGCTCCAGCAATCGACGCGGAACTCATCGAAATGTTGATGACCTTTTTCGATAAGTGCGGCTTGCAAGGAACGGAACTCAGCATCAACTCCATCGGCCACGCTGCCGACAACTGCCGGCGCGGCTACGTCGCGAAGCTGCGTGAAGAACTTCTCAAGGTGAAAGACAAGCTCGGCGCCGATTCGCAGCGGCGCATCGAAACAAATCCCTTGCGCGTGCTCGACTCGAAGCTCGAACACGAGCAACCCATCATCGCCACGCTGCCGCGTATCGCCGATCATCTTTGCGACGAATGCAAGGCGCACTACGCCGCTGTAAAACGCGACCTCGATCTGCGCGGCGTCGCGTATCGAGAAAATTGGCGACTCGTTCGCGGCCTCGACTACTACATGCGGACCACATTTGAAATCACTGCGCGCGGCCTCGGTTCGCAGAACGCGGTCTGCGGCGGCGGTCGCTATGATGGCCTCGTCGAATTGCTCGGCGGCCCGCCCACCAAAGGCATCGGCTTCGCCATCGGCGAAGACCGCCTCATTCTGTCACTGCAGGAAGGCGGCAAAGCGCCCGCGGCACAAGGTCCTGATGTCTTCATCGCATGGATGGGACAAAGCGCCTATACCACCGCGATCCGCGCTGCCAAGAGTCTGCGCAGCGCCGGCTTCCGCGTCGAGTTGCCCGCCACCGAACTAAAATTCGGCAAAGCTCTTGAACGCGCGAGCAAGCTTAGTTCGCGCTTCGCTCTAATCCTCGGTGATAACGAAATCCAGAGCGGCGAGTGGACCCTCAAAAACCTGGCCAACGCCGAGCAACAGAAACTCTCCGAACAAGCTCTGCTAGAATATCTGCAGAAGTTGTAGGTGCCGGGCTTCAGCCCGGCCTTTAGTGGCATAGGCTTCAGCCTGTGCTAACCACATGAACTTGGTATTCTTGAGCCTGTGGGCCTGGCAAGAATTCGTGTTGCTGAATCATACTGAAAAGAGTCAGAGCACAGACTGAAGTCTGTGCCACCGGAGAAGACCTTGCTGGATTTCTTGGGTAATCTGCAACGCACACACTACTGCGGCGCACTACGCGCCTCCGACGAAGACCGCGACGCTATCGTCATGGGCTGGGTCTCTGGCCGCCGCGACCTTGGCAATTTGCTTTTCCTCGATATTCGCGACCGCACTGGAATCGTGCAGGTTGTCTTCAACAAAGAGTCGCAGCCTGCCGCGCACGCCAAAGCCGAGCAAGCGCGTAGCGAATTTGTGGTTGCTGTCGAAGGCAAAGTCATCAAGCGGCAAAAAGCGAATCCCGAGCTCGCGACTGGCGAAGTCGAGCTGATCGCCACGAAGCTACACATTTTAAACAACGCGAAAACGCCGCCGTTTCCCATCGAAGACGAAATTAACGCTGCCGAAGAAACGCGTCTGCGCTACCGCTATCTCGACCTGCGCCGCCCCAAGCCGCACCGCAATCTCGCCCTGCGCCACAAAATCGTGCTCGAAATTCGCAAGACCATGGACGAAATGGGCTTCCTCGAAATCGAAACGCCCATGCTCACGCGCTCGACGCCCGAGGGAGCGCGCGACTATCTTGTGCCTAGCCGCGTGCATCACGGTCAGTTCTACGCGCTGCCGCAGTCGCCGCAAATCTTCAAGCAAATCTTAATGATTGGCGGGCTCGATCGCTACTTCCAAATCGTGAAATGTTTTCGCGACGAAGATTTGCGCGCCGACCGGCAGCCGGAATTCACGCAGCTTGACGTCGAAATGTCTTTCCCCCGCCAGGAAGATATCTTTCGCGTCATCGAAACGGTGATGGTGCGCGCGTGTGCCGTCGCGGGGATCAAAACACAGGGCCCGTTTCCGCACATGCTTTACAAGGACGCCATTCGCAAGTATGGCAGCGACAAGCCCGACCTGCGCTTTGGCATGGAGCTGCACGAAGTCACGGACTGCTTTCCGGAAGAAGCGAAAACCAAGCTGGGGATTGAGGGCAGCGTGTTTGCTCTCGCGGCTCCGGGCGCGGCAGGATATTCGCGCAAACAGCTCGACGAACTAACGGAAAAAGCAAAGTCGAACGGCGCGCGGGGCGCGTATTTTGTGAAGCTCGCCGCCGAAGGCACGACCTCGACGGTCGAGAAACTAATCGGCGCGGAAAATGTTAAAAAGCTTGCCGACTCTTGTGATGCGAAAGCGGGCGATCTCGTCGTCGCCGTTTCAGCGAAGCAACAAATCAAAGGCACGCACGCTGCTGCGCTTGTCGCAGGGCAAGTGCGTTTGCAGCTTGGCGAAGCGCTCGGCCTCATCGATCGCACGCAATGGAAATTCTTATGGATCACCGGCTTTCCGCTTTTTGAATGGAGCGAGAACGACAAAACTTGGGTCAGCGCACAGCATCCCTTCACCGGCATCGTCGACGAAGATTTGGAAAAGCTCGAATCCGCGCCGTGGGAAGTGCGCTCCAAAGGCTACGATCTCGTCCTCAACGGCAACGAACTCGGGTCCGGCAGCATTCGTATTCACCGCCAGGATATTCAGGAGCGCCTCTTCCGCTCGCTCGGCCTTTCGGACGAACAACTCCGCCGCCGCTTCGGATTTTTCCTTGACGCGCTGACGTACGGCACGCCGCCCCACGGCGGCATCGCTCTCGGCATCGACCGCATCGCCATGCTCCTAGCCGGCGAAAAATCCCTGCGCGAAGTCATCGCCTTCGCGAAAACGACCGCCGCCGTCGATTTAATGGCGGAATCGCCGTCGGATGTTGATACTGCTCAGCTAGAGCAGTTAGGCATACAGATTAAGGAGAAATGATGCGCTGTCTAGGAGGGTTCAAATGCGTCTACCGACGGACCTGACCCCTGTGGATGTTGTCGAGTCCCTCGCATGGATCGACAAACATCCCGGCGATATACCTAAGAGTCGCCGAGTCAAAAAATTCGCGCTGATTCGTGACGGCAAACGGTATCCCCCAAAATTTGTGATATCCAAGGCCTACGGTCTTAAACATGGTATGGACTGGCCCTCGGATAGTTTTGGCGGTGGCCCTGAGGCAAACAACTTCCTTCTCTTTCACAGGTTTGATATTTATGACATCTCGAAGCTTCCCCATCGAAGGATCATGCTCAAAGCCGTGCCGGAGGCTCCTCCTTTTGTCCGTGAGGGCAAGAAACTTTTCGGCTGGCACACGTGGAAGGAAAGGCGAGCTAAGGCTGGCCAAGCTGCAAAGAATCTGCGATTGGAGGAAACAGGCGATCTCAAGTGTGATACTTGCGGGTTTTCGTTTCAGCGCGTTTACGGTGAATTGGGTGTTGGCTTCATTGAAGCACATCACAAGGTTCCTCTCAAGGACTTCCGGAAAGAGCAAATAGTTAGAATCACAGACCTAGCATTACTTTGCTCGAATTGTCACAGCATGATACACAGAACAAATCCTCTGACTACAGTCGATGAATTGAAAGAAATAGTGAAGGCCATGCGCAATAAGGAATGAGCCGAATACGCATACTGCCGGAAGCTGTTGCAAATAAAATCGCCGCGGGCGAAGTTGTCGAACGTCCCGCTTCGGTAGTGAAAGAGCTGTTGGAAAACGCGTTGGATGCAGGCGCGAAGACGATCCGCATTGAAACCGAAGTCGGCGGCAAGCGGATGATCCGCGTCATCGACGACGGCCACGGCATGATTCATGACGATGCGCTGCTGGCTTTCGAGCGCCATGCCACCAGCAAACTGAAATCCGCTGACGATTTGCTTTCTATTTCGACGCTGGGTTTTCGCGGGGAAGCCCTGCCAACAATCGCCGCGGTCTCGCGGCTGCTCCTTGAAACGCGCGACGAATCCGAAGCTGAAGGTACGCGGCTAGAATTTGCCGGCGGAAAACTCATAAACGTAAAGCCTGCGGGGCTGCCTGCAGGAACGACCATTAGCGTTGCCGATCTTTTCTACTGCGTTCCCGCTCGGAAGAAATTTCTCAAGTCGGATACGACCGAACTCGGCCACATCGCTTCGCTCGTCACGCACTACGCGCTGGCCAATCCTGACAAACAGTTCATCCTAACCACCCCGACGCAGGAAATCATTAACTGTCCGCCCGCCGAAAAACTTGCCGATCGCATCTACCAACTCTTTGGCCGGCAATCGATGGAAGAGCTGGTTGAAATTCCGCCAACATCGGCGGCGTTTCGCGCGGCTATCACCGAGCCTGAACTCGAACAGAACGAAGAAAGCGCAACGCTGACCGTGCGCGGTTTCACGTCGCGCCCCGACGTGCAGCGCCCCAACCGCAACGGGATCTATATTTTTGTGAATCGCCGCCTGGTGCGCGATCGCTTGATTCTGCACGCGATTCACGAAGCCTATCGGAATATTCTTCCGCCGACCGTTTTTCCCGCCACGCTGCTCTTCCTCGAAATGCCCTACGACGAAGTCGACGTCAACGTACATCCCGCCAAAATTGAAGTTCGCTTTCGCCGCTCGCAATTCGTTCACGATTTCGCGCGCGATTCGATTCGTCAAGCGCTCATGAGCGTCCGCCCCGTTCCGAGCTTCGCCGCCGCAGCTGCAAGCGCCTCTTCACAGGGACTGTCCGCGTCCCATGCAAACGCGCTCGACAGCGGCTCTGCCGCTACAGTAGCCACTGGAGTGCCGCGCGCGATCATTCCGACAATGGAAGAAATCGGCGTTGGTTCTGGCGTTGGCTCGGACGGCGGATTCGACCTGACTTCCGACGCGCTTCGCCCTGTTGAGCAGCGCTTTGTGTTTCCTGCCGGTCTTGAGTCTCCTATTGAGTCTGGTATGGCTTCCGCTGCGGCCGCTGCTGCTCAAGCGCTAGCTACTTCGAACTGGGCCGGAAATCTCGCTGCGCCAAACGCGAGCGCACCGGCGACACTTCCTCGGCCCGAACAAATTGCCGATTTAAAGCCGCTCGGCCAAGTGAGTTCGAGCTTTATTGTTGCAGTAAACGGCGAAGGTTTGTGGCTTGTGGATCAGCATGTTGCGCACGAGCGCGTGCTTTTCGAGCAGCACCTCGAAGCGCGGCGCGCGGGAAGAGTGGAAGCGCAGCGCATGCTGATGCCAATGGTGATTGAACTTTCGCCACGGCAGATTGTGATCTACGAAAAAATTGCTGAAGAGTTGAACGCGAACGGCTTTGAAGTCGAGCCGATGGGGCCTCGTAATGTGGCGATTCAAGCAGTGCCTGCCGGCGTGGATGCGCCTGACGCGGAGAAACTTCTGACGGAAATTCTTGACGGTATCGAACGGGAGAATGCGGCGATTTCCATTGATACGCTACAAGCGAAAATCGCGGCTTCGACGGCGTGCCACGCGGCGATCAAAATCAATATGCCGCTCGATCAGACGAAAATGGAATGGTTGCTGGGCGCGCTGGCGAAAACGGATTGTCCGATGAGTTGTCCGCATGGGCGGCCGGTGGTGTTGCGGTACTCGGTGAAGGAGATTGAGAAGGCGTTTCATCGGATTTGAGGGTGGAACGGGGAGTTGTTCGATCTGGTTTAGAGCTCGGTAGCGGGAGAATGTGGTTTTTAACACAGAGTTCACAGAGGACACAGAGAAGAGAAAAGATAACGCAGAGGCGCAGAGATTCGCGGAGAAGCAGTGGGCTGACAAGGTGCGGCGTGTCAGGCAAATTCTAGGAGACAAAGGGAATGAGCGAAGGGCAGAAGACAGCGGTGATTTTTGGGTTGGCGAACAAGCGCAGCATTGCTTGGGCGATTGCGCAGAAGCTTTCCGCGGCGGGCTGGCGATTGGGCATTGCGTATATGAACGAACGGCTTGGGCTGGAGGCGAAGGATCTGATCGCGGAGTTGCCGGGCGCGGACGGATTCATGTGCGATCTGACGCAGGATGATCAAGTAGCGCGCGTGTTCGAAGAGATCAAGGACAAGTACGGAGTTATCCACGGATTGGTGCACAGCGTGGGATTCGCGCCGCCCGACGAATTGAAGAAACCGTTTGTGGAAACTTCGCGCGAGGGATTTCGGATTGCGCATGACATCAGCGTGTATTCGCTGATTGCGGTGGCGCGCGGAGCGGCGCCGTTGATGGCGTCAGGCGGCGGGATTGTTACGTTGACGTATTACGGCGCGGAAAAAGTCGTGCCGAATTATAACGTGATGGGTGTGGCGAAGGCGGCGCTGGAAGCGACGGTGAGATATCTGGCATATGACTTGGGGCCGAAAGCGATTCGCGTGAATGCCATTTCGGCGGGACCGATAAAGACGCTTGCGGCGCGGGGCATCGCGAACTTTAGCGACATGTTGAAGACGCAAACAGAACGCGCGCCGTTGAAGCGGACTGTGGATCCCGGTGAAGTGGGCTCGACGGCGGCGTTTTTGCTTTCCGATGCGGGCTCGGGAATTACCGGCGAGACGATTTACGTGGATTGCGGCTACAACATTATGGGATTTTGAAAAAGCTTCCAGTCGACAGCTCACAGCTGACAGCTAAGAAACAGCCGATACGAATTGTTCGTGCTCGTGTTTGCGGGCGAAGATTGGAATGCTGGTCGAGAACGAGCCCATGCCTAAATTGACCATTGCCATTGACGGACCGGCGGGCTCGGGGAAGAGCAGCCTGGCGAAGCGCGTCGCACAAATCCTCGGATACTTGTATCTCGACAGCGGCGCGATGTATCGCGCTCTGGCACTGAAAGCGCTCAGAAGCAAAATCGCGATGAACAATTTTCTTGCACTCGATGAGCTCGCTCGTACTACGCATATCGAGCTCAAACCTCCAACTTCGGAGCAGGAAGCCGCCGGCTCGAAAAACTGCGTTTTTCTTGATGGCGAGGATGTGACGCAAGCGATCCGGACCGCCGAAGTGGCGCAATCCGCATCGCGGCTTGCCACGATCGCAGGTGTACGCGAAATCCTCGTTGCCGAGCAACAGCGGGCGGGCGCGGGTGGAGGCGTGGTGATGGAAGGGCGCGACATCGGTACGGTTGTCTTTCCGCGCGCCGAGCTCAAGATTTTTCTGGAGGCTTCGCCGGAAGTGCGCGCGGAGCGGCGCTGGAAGGAACACCAGGAAAAAGGTGACGCGATGACGCTCGCGCAGGTACTGGAAGAAGTTCGCGAGCGCGATCGGCGCGACCGCGAACGAAAGGTTTCACCGCTGGTGCGCGCGTCCGACGCGGTGTTGGTGGATAACACGGCGATGGATGTCGAAGAAACCGCGCGGCTTGTCGTGATGCTCGCGCGTGAACGCGAAAAAGAATTGTCAAAAGCGGCGGGAATAGAAGCGTGATGCGAATGGCGCTGATGGTATTGCTGGCTGCGAGCACAGGTCTTTGGGCTGTTCCTCAGCTCGTCGTTTCCAGCGGGAGCGCAGAACACGCCCACTCCCAGCAGGGAAGTCCAATGCAGGAGTCTACACAAAAGTTTCGCACCTTTCTGGAGGAGGATTGGAAGCTGTGGATGGAGGAGTATCCGGAAGTTGCTACTTCCGTCGGATATCCCGGGCAGAACGCCCGATGGACGGATGATTCTCCCGCAGGCATCGAGAGTCGCAAGAAGCATCTGCATGACAGCGTCGCAACACTGAAGACTATTTCCCGCGATGCACTGCCGGCGGGGGAACAGCTCAATTACGATTTGTACCGCGAACTACTTGAGACGGCGGAAGAAGGGCTGCAGTACGGCGACGACCCCATGCCGTTCCGTAACGTCGTGCCGCGCAATCTGTGGATGCCGCTGAATCAGATGGAGGGCATCCAGCAGAGCGCGGCGGAAACACTTGAGAATACGCCGCATCGCACGCCAGCAGAGTTCGATGTGATTCTCGCGCGGCTCGCGGCGCTGCCTGCCGCAGTCGATCAACAAACCGCGCTTCTTCAAAAAGGGTTGGCGCTGGGCTACACTCCGCCGAAAATTACAATGCGCGATTTGCCGAAGCAAATAGCAGATCTCATTCCCGGGATACCCACGAAAAGCGCGCTACTCCAGCCGTTCGAGGAATTTCCAGCCGACTTTCCGCCCAGCCAGCAGGCCAGGCTGACGGAGAAATCTCAGAAAATTTATTGGAGCGCGGTGCAGCCGGCGTTTCAGAGACTTCGCGACTATCTTGTGAAAATCTATTTACCGGCTTGCCGCGATAACATTGCAGCCACGGCGCTCCCAAATGGCGCTCCTGCGTACGCGTTTCACGTGCGCTGGCAGACAACCACAAGCCTGACGCCACAACAAATTCACGAAATCGGTTTGAGCGAAGTGAAGCGCATCCGCGCGGAGATGGATAAAATCATTGCCACAGCGGAGTTCAAAGGCAGCTTTCATGAGTTCACGGAATTTCTCCGCACCGATCCGCGATTTTATTACACGAAGCCGGATGATCTCGTGAACGGCTACCGCATCATCACGAAAACAATCGATCCGGAGCTGGCGCATCTTTTTGGAAAGCTACCGCGTTTGCCGTATGGCGTTTGTCCGATTCCGGATTTCAAAGCCCCTTCGCAAACGACGGCATACTATCAGCCGGGCGCGCCGTCCGCGGGACGCCCCGGCTGCTATTTCGTGAATACCTACAACCTCGCCGCACGGCCGAAATGGGAGATGGAAGCGCTTTCGCTGCATGAATCCGTGCCAGGGCACCACCTGCAAATTTCTCTGGCGCAGGAAATGGAAGGGGAGCCGGAATTCCGCAAGAACGTTGGATATTCGGCGTTCGTAGAAGGCTGGGCGCTTTATTCGGAGAGTCTCGGCAAAGAAATTGGGCTGTACAAGGATCCGTATTCCAGGTTTGGACAGTTGAGCTACGAGATGTGGCGGGCAGTTCGGCTGGTCGTGGATACCGGAATGCACTCGATGGGCTGGACGCGGGAGCAGGCGATTCAGTTTTTCAAAGACAATACCGGCAAGACAGATCAGGACATTACGGTGGAAGTGGACAGATACATTGTGTGGCCAGGGCAGGCGCTGGCATACAAGTTGGGCCAGCTGAAGATTCGTGAATTGCGGACGGAAGCAGAGAAGAGACTGGGAGCAAAGTTTGACGAACGAAAGTTTCACGATTCGGTGCTGGAGAACGGCGCGGTGCCGTTGAATGTGCTTGAGACGCATATGAAGCGTTGGATGGTCGAGCAGGCGGCTCATTGACGAGTGAATGCGCGACCGCAGCGCTGACGAAAGTTTGCTTTTGGCATGACTAAGTACTTTGAAATTAACAAAATACGCGAAAACTAGGCCAAAAATGCAGTTTTCTTGAAAATAGGGCTTGACAGAATTTCGATGTGCGGTTACTTTCGGATTAACTCAGTTGTTCGCTGCTGCAATTTAGTGCACGTCCTCACTGAGCGTGGGAAGCAAATATGAGACACGAAGATAAAAGCCAAGTCGAAACCGCACCAAGGCGATCGAGTCTCGTGGACTGCTTATTCACGCGACTCTAAACCAATTCCTTTCATTGGCCGCTTAAGTCGTTTCGATCCAACATTATTCGTCGCTAAAGCCATTTGCTATGCGGTGAAACTGTAGCCGAGAACTAGATATTTCTTGCTGCAGGGCCGGCGTAATTCATTTTGATGGAAGAGTTTCTTTGCAGAGTGACGTTCCTGGGATGGTGAAGTTCACGGATACTTCATTGGAAAAGGCCGAAAGGCTCGGGTTCAAATCCCGAAATACCGTGAGCGCTGATTCCTCCCAGGATTTTTAAACGCGCTGAGTGGCGAATGGAAGTTGGCTTCGCAGCGTGACGCTATTGGTGTGCCCGAAGGACGAAGTGAAAAAATTCACGGCGTAAGGAGGTAAAGAAAAAGATCCGAGAGTTTGCGGCGTGGTGAAGGTTTGGGTTACATCGGGCTCCGACGGTCGCAGGTTCGATCCCTGCCAGTGACGAAAGTTGCTGTAGCTCAGTGGCAGAGCAGCGGACAAGTAGTTCGACCTGGGCCGGTGATTCCCGCCGCAAGGATTTGCAGAGTGGTGAAGGTGCGAGCTACTTCGTACAACGGTTGCGGGTTCGAATCCCGCCAGCGACGCAAGTTGCTGTAGCTCAAATGGCAGAGCAAAGCGCTCGGGCCGGTGGTTCCCTCTGCAAAAAGATTCCGGTGTGGTGAAGGTACGCGTTACTTCGGTAGAGCGTCCCGGTGAGGAACCGGGAAGGGTGCGAGTTCGATGCTCGCTTGCTTTGAGGAAGAAGAGCCGGTCTAAAGACCGGCCACTACAACTTCGAGGCAATAGCTCAAAGAAATACAGACGCGGGCCGATGGTTCCCACCGGAAGAGAAAAGAGCACAGCCGCTTCGAAGCTAAGTGCGAGCCGGAGTGGCTGTGCTAACGAGACGCCGGGATGGCGCGGGGAAGAGTTACTTCGTCTGTTAAACGATGTGGAGCTGAGGCTCCGCAACTCTGCTCGATTATTCCTCCCGGCTTGATTTGCCGGCGCGAATCGCGGAACGGTGGCGATTCGCGCCGTGGTCAGGAAAATGAAGGAGTTTAAACAGAAGTCTCGGAGGATACAGAGAGCACAGAGAAGAGGCCGAGGATCTGTGAAGAGGTTGGACGTGGTGTAGGACAGGGTTACTTCGCCTGACACGCGGGAGGTGTGGGTTCGAGTCCCACCTGTTTCATCGGAAGGCTGGCGGCCTAAAGGCCGCCGCTACGTGAGCCAGTAGCTCAATGGATAGAGCACCTAATGTCCCTGGCCGGATGTTCCCGTCCAGCACTTTTGTTGAGAAAGTAGGTGCAGCCATGAAGGAAGTGATGTCCCTGGAAGGTCCGGTGTTAAAGGTCAAGGACGAATTGATGTTGCTGATCCCATTGGCGGACGGAGGCTCAGAACTCGTCGAGTGTTCCCGCGGCATCTCCGAAGTTCAGGGAGAATTTTTAAAGATTGTGATTCCTGAATGGCTTGCCGGAATGCTGCGGATTGAAGAAGAGGACTTGGTGTGTGTGCACAACACCGGCGGCAGGTTCCACATTAATGCGACGAGTCCGCGGCCGGTGAACTAAGGATTAGCGCAGGCGAGGAAGAGCAAAAGCAAAAAAAGCAGATTCCTCGCTGCGCTCGGAACGACAATTGTGCGCGCTACGGTCGAAATGACAGTTGAGGGTAAGTGACGATCGAACGGCGCGGCGGCAACGGGTTGCGGATGAAAATTCGCGGAAAGGAGGAGAAACAGCAATGGTGAAGATGAATGTGTGGAAGCGGATGTTTCCGGTGCGGACGCACGAAGGGGCGGTGGCGCAGCGCGTCGATGTGAAGACGGAACTGCGGCGCACCGTGCTGACGTGCTTGCTCTGGGAAGATGCGTTCTACGAGAAGGGGAACGACATTGCGAAGCGAATCGCGGAGCTTGTGGCGAAGAGCAAGCCAGAGGATGTGGCGGCTCTGGCGCGCGAGGCCCGCGACAAAATGCAGCTTCGCCATGCGCCGCTCTTTGTGACGCGCGAACTGGCGCGGCGCAAAGGTGCGGGACCGCTCGTGGCGGAAACGCTCGAGCACGTTATCCAGCGGGCTGACGAACTCGGCGAGTTCGTGGCGCTCTACTGGAAGGAGATGAAGCAGCCGCTGTCGGCGGGAGTAAAGCGCGGGCTGGCGCAGGCGTTCACGAAGTTCGACGCCTACCAGCTAGCGAAGTACAACCGCGATTCGGTGGTGACGCTGCGCGACGTGCTGTTTCTCTGCCACGCAAAGCCGAAGGATGCCGAGCAGGAAGCTGTTTGGAAGAAGCTCGTTGAGAACACGCTCGAGCCTCCCGACACTTGGGAGGTTGCCCTGTCCGCAGGGAAGGACAAGCGCGAGAATTTCGAACGGCTCCTGCGCGAGGGGAAGCTGGGCGGCATGGCCGTCCTGCGAAACCTGCGCCTGATGCTTGCATCGGGCGTGGATCCGAAGTTCATTCGCGAGCGGCTCGAGAAGGGAGTGGCGCGGGCGCTGCCGTTTCGTTTCGTGACGGCGGCTCGCCACGCTCCGAAGCTCGAGGAAAGCATCGAGAGCGCCATGCTTAAGGGAATCGCCGGACTCGAAAAGCTGCCGGGATCGACGGGACTCGTCGTGGACGTGTCCGGGTCGATGGACGGCACGCTTTCCGAGAAGAGCGAGACCACGCGCATGGACGCGGCGGCGGGGCTTGCCATTCTGCTTCGCGAGAAGGCCGAGGAATTTTCGATCGCGACCTTCTCGGATGCTTGCGTGGAACTGCCTCCGCGGCGCGGATTCGCGCTGCGGGACGCCATCACGGCATCGCAGGCGCACTCGGGGACGTACCTCAAGCGCGCCCTGACGGGACTTCACGAGAAGCGGGAGTGGCGTGAGCTTGACCGTGTGATTGTGATTACCGACGAGCAGACGCACGACGGAATCCTGCCGGCGTGGACGCCGCGCGCGTACGTGGTGAACGTGGCCCCGTACAAGCACGGCGTGAGTTACGGCAATGGATGGACGCACGTGGACGGATGGTCCGAGCGGATCGTGGATTACATTGCGGCGGAGTCGGAAGCTGCGGCGTGACGTAGACCGCGAGAACTAACAACAAAAGCCGCAGGCTGAAAGTCTGAGCGATAAAGAAAAGGCGCAGCCGGGAAACTGGCTGCGCCTATTTTGTACGCCGTTGTTTTGATTGAGAAACGTGTAGAGGAAAAGCGGCAGCAGAGCTGCCGCACTCCATGGGGTTGTTTAGGTCGGTGCGGACATCGAGCCGAGAAATTCTGCGTTGGACTTCGACTTCGTGAGGCGGCTGAGCAAAAGCTCCATCGCTTCGACGGTTGAGAGAGGGCTCAAGACTTTGCGCAGTACCCAAACGCGGGCGAGTTCATCCGGCGGGAGGAGCAACTCGTCCTTACGCGTGCCGGAGCGCTGTATGTCGATGGCCGGGAAAACGCGCTTATCGGCAAGACGGCGGTCGAGATAGATTTCCATGTTGCCGGTACCTTTGAATTCTTCAAAGATAACGTCGTCCATGCGGCTGCCGGTATCGATCAGCGCGGTAGCGATGATGGTGAGCGACCCACCTTCTTCAACGTTTCGCGCGGCCGCGAAGAAGCGGCGCGGACGCTGCAAAGCATTGGCATCAATACCGCCGGAGAGGACCTTTCCGGAAGGCGGCGTGACGGCGTTATAAGCGCGAGCGAGACGCGTGACGGAGTCGAGCAGCACGACGACGTCGCGCTTGTGCTCGACGAGGCGCTTGGCCTTTTCGAGAACCATTTCCGCGACTTGAATGTGGCGCTGCGGCGGTTCGTCGAAGGTCGAGCTGATAACTTCGCCCTTCACGGTGCGCTGCATGTCCGTGACTTCTTCCGGGCGCTCGTCGATGAGAAGAACAATGAGCGCGACCTCGGGATGATTCAGGGTGATGGAATTGGCCATGGACTGCAGGATCATGGTTTTGCCGGTACGCGGCGGAGCGTTGACGAGACCGCGCTGGCCTTTGCCGACGGGGCAGAGAAGATCGAGCACGCGGCCCGTCATGTTCTCTTTGGTGGTTTCCATTTTGAGGCGGCCCTGCGGATAGAGCGGCGTCAGATTATCGAAGAAGATCTTGTTGCGCGCGACTTCCGGATCTTCAAAATTGACGGCTTCGACTTTGATCAGCGCGAAGTAACGCTCGCCATCTTTTGGCGGACGGACCTGGCCGGAGACGGTGTCACCGGTGCGGAGATCGAATTTGCGGATTTGCGAAGGCGAAACGTAAATGTCGTCGGGGCCCGGGAGATAGTTGTATTCCGGCGCGCGTAGAAAACCGAATCCGTCGGGGAGACATTCGAGGACGCCTTCGGAAAAGATCAAACCATTTTTCTCCGTTTGGGCGCGGAGAATCTGGAAGATCAATTCCTGTTTGCGCATGCCGCTGGCGCCAGGAATATTCAATTCCTTGGCGATCTTGGCGAGGTCAGTGATGTTTTTTTCTTTTAACTCGGCGAGGCTAATGCTCATCTGATTGCTTCCTTCAACGCTTGTTTCTTTCATATGTCCTTAACTTTGATTGTGTAAATTGACCTTCTTTTTTGCGTGGCCGCGGTGCGGTCAACAAATTCCCGGATTTTTAGTGAGGTGGCGCACCGCACTGGCGGACGAACAAAAGCATGCCAGGATGGGCAAACCAGACTTTCTGAAACCGGCGGCAGCGCGGAGCCACGACATGCAGGGAAAAGCTCGCAGGGCGGGCCCAAAACCACGCTGCTTAGTTGGTCAAACTCTTGTCTTTCTCGGCGCTGGCGACGAATGGTTCTGCGACGGGCGCAACCTCGGGATGTGCGAGCGGCACGATCAGCCGTTCGAGCGCAAGCTGCAGCACTTCATCCATGGTTTCTACAAAATGAACCTTGAGACAGGAGAGGATCTCCTGCGGGATGTCAGCCAGGTCCTTCTCATTGTCCTTCGGAAGCACTACTGTGTGCAAGCCCATTCGGTGGGCGGCCAGGAGCTTCTCTTTGACGCCGCCGATGGGCAGAACTTTGCCCCGCAAGGTGATTTCGCCGGTCATGGTGATGTCGCGACGCACCGGGATTTTGGTCAGCGCACTGACGATTGATGTGCAGATGGTGATTCCCGCGGAAGGACCGTCCTTGGGGATGGCGCCTTCGGGTACGTGCACGTGGATGTCGACATTGCGATAGAAGTCTCTCGCAAGGCCAAGTTGCGCGGAGCGCGAGCGAACGTAGCTCATGGCTGCCTGCGCGGATTCTTGCATCACGTCGCCGAGTTTGCCGGTGAGCGTGAGGCGGCCTTTGCCTTCCATCAGGGTTGCTTCGGTGGCGAGGACGCAGCCGCCGACTTCCGTCCAGGCAAGGCCAGTGGTCAAGCCGATTTCGTTGTGCTTTTCGAGCCAGTATTCGCGGTACTTGAGAATACCTAGGAAATCATTCGCGTTTGCGGGAGTGATTTCTGCGCTGACGCTCGCGCCTTCGGTCACGACTTTGCGTGCCATTTTGCGCGCGATGTTCTGGATTTCGCGCTCGAGGCTGCGGACGCCGGCTTCATGCGTATAGTGCCGGATGACGTGCAGCAGGCCTTCGTCGGTGAACTTGAGATTATTTTCGTTGAGGCCGGTGGCTTCGCGCGCGCGCTTCACGAGAAAGCGCTTGGCGATCTCGAGCTTTTCCTGCTCGGTGTAACCCGGCAGCCTCAGAATTTCCATGCGGTCCTGCAGCGGCTGAGGAATGGTGTGCAGCACATTGGCGGTGCAGACGAACATTACTTTCGAAAGGTCATATTCCACGTCGAGATAGTGGTCCGTGAAGCCGTGATTCAATTCGGGGTCGAGCACTTCCATGAGCGCGGCAGACGGGTCGCCGCGGAAGTCGGTGGACATTTTGTCAACTTCGTCTAGGACGAAAATCGGATTGACCGTACCAGCCTTTTTCATCATTTGAATGATCTGGCCAGGCAGCGCGCCGATGTACGTGCGGCGATGGCCACGAATTTCGGCTTCATCGCGCACGCCGCCGAGGGACACACGGACAAACTTGCGGCCGGTGGCGTGGCCGATGGACATGGCCAAAGAAGTCTTGCCAACGCCCGGAGGGCCAACGAAGCAGAGAATCGAGCCCTTAGGGTTTTTCACTAGCTGGCGGACGGCTAGAAATTCCAGGATGCGCTCTTTGATTTTTTCAAGGCCGTAATGCTCTTCGTTCAGAATTTTTTCCGCGGCCAGGATATCGCGAATTTCTTTGGACTTCTTTTTCCACGGTACAGCGAGGAGCCAATCGAGATAATTTCGGCTGACGGTCGATTCCGCCGACATGGGCGGCATCAATTCCAGGCGTTTCAGCTCTTGAATGGCTTTTTCGTGAACTTCCTTGCTCATTCCAGCGGCGTCGATTTTCTTTTTGAGTTCGTCGATTTCGCTCTTTTCGCCGCGGCCGAGTTCTTTTTGGATGGCTTTGAGCTTTTCGTTGAGGTAGTACTCTTTCTGCGCGCGCTCCATCTGGCGCTTGACGCGGGTGTTGATGTTGCGGTCGACGTTTAGTTTTTCGAGTTCGATTTCGAGGATGTCGCCGATGCGATTGAGGCGTTCGATGGGATCGACCGTCTCGAGCAGGTCCTGCTTTTCGTCAACGGGAAGCTGCAAGTTCGCCGCAATCGTGTCGGAAAGTCGCGCAGGATCATCGCCACGGGCTGCGGCGATCATTGTGTCGTAGTTCAGGCTTTGCGAAAGCTTGATGAACTGTTCGTAGAGGCCGGTAATTTTTTGTACGGTCTGATCGACTGCGGGAGAAGGCTCAACGCGCGCATTCAGCAAACGGACAGTTGCGCGGAAGAAGCCCTCTTCCGAGGTGATCGAAAGAGCGCGAGCACGTTCGACGCCCTCGACCAGAACTTTGATATTGCCATCGGGCAGCTTAACGCTTTGGACGATATTCGCGAGCGTGCCAACGGCGTAGATTTCTTCAGGCTTCGGGTCATCGACGGAAGCGTCGTGCTGCGTGGACAGAAATATCTTCTTGTCGCCTGCCAGCGCCTCTTCTAGAGCGCGCACACTGGCTTCACGGCCAACGATGAACGGAGTCATCTGCTGCGGAAAGATGACCATGTCGCGTACCGGCATCATAGGTACGCGTTTCAAATCTTGTTTTTCGCGGTTGAACATTAGGGCCCCTGAAAATCGTTCGAAATCCCAAAAACGGCCTATCCGGCCTTTTCGAGCAAACTCCAGTTAATTTCCCGGCTGCGGACCATTTCCGCGGTGACGACAAAGTCGCGCACCTTGCGCTGCATCGGGAGGTGATACATCAATTCGAGCATGAGGTCTTCGAGAATCATACGCAAGCCGCGGGCGCCAACTTTGCGCTGCATAGCGAGCTCGGCGACGGTGTCGAGCGCATCATCCGTGAAACGCAGACGAACGTTTTCGAATTCGAACAGGCGCTGGTATTGCTTGAGCAGCGCGTTCTTAGGTTCCGTCAAGATGCGTACGAGAACGTTTTTGTCCAGATCGTTCATCACGCCTGCGACGGGCAAGCGGCCAACAAATTCGGGTATGAGGCCGTAGCGAATCAAATCGCCGGGCTGCACTTGCTCGAGCAATTCCGTGTTACGGCGGCTCGGCGTCGATGGTGCGGCGTCGGTATGAAAACCGAGCGAATGACGGCCAGCACGCTTCTCGATAATTTTTTCCAAGCCAACGAAAGCGCCTCCGCAGACGAACAAAATGTTCGTGGTGTCGACAGGAGTGAATTCCTGATGCGGGTGCTTGCGACCACCTTGCGGCGGGACATTAGCAATCGTGCCTTCCAGAATTTTCAGCAGCGCTTGTTGAACGCCTTCGCCGCTCACATCACGCGTGATTGAGGGGTTCTCGTCCTTCTTTGCAATTTTGTCGATCTCATCGATGTAGATGATGCCTTGCTGGGCCTTTTGAACATCGCCATCGGCGGCCTGAAGCAGCTTCAAAATAATGTTCTCGACGTCTTCGCCGACGTAGCCGGCTTCGGTCAGCGTCGTGGCGTCCACGATGGCGAATGGAACATCCAGCATGCGCGACAGCGTCTGCGCCAGAAGCGTCTTGCCGGTGCCAGTGGGACCAATCAAAAGGATGTTGGACTTGCTCAACTCGACGTCGCCCGGCTGCTTGTTCAAGAAGATGCGCTTGTAATGATTGTAGACGGCGACCGCGAGTTTCTTTTTCGTGCGATCCTGCCCAATGACGTAGCCATCGAGAAATTGCTTGATCTCCGGCGGACGCGGAAGCCTGCGCGCGGGCGCAGCGGCTTGTTCACGCTTTTCATCTTCAAGAATGGTCTGGCAAACGCCGACGCATTCGTTGCAGATGTAAGCGCGCGGATAGTCCGAGGGAGAGCTGATCAGCTTTTCGACTTGTTCCTGAGTCTTATGGCAAAAGGAACAGCGCAGCGGCTCGTCTGGGTTGAATTTTTTCACTGGTATGAGGGCCTCGTCTCCGCTGGGCTTCGACGGAGTCTCTAATCCTTATTCTAGGCCGATTTATCCCTGGAGCAAAAGAGAAACTCGAAAGGCTACTGACTTTTAAGCACTAGCTCGAACCACGCGCCGCCCCCGCGGCATGCGGCCGTTAGCGATGCTTGTAAATAATCTCGTCGATCATGCCATATTCCTTGGCTTGTTCGGGGTTCATGATGAAATCCCGCTCGACGTCCTTCTCGATTTTTTCGACGGGCTGGCCGCTGTGCTGCGAAAGCAGCTGATTGATGACCATGCGCATGCGCAGAATTTCTTTTGCGTGGAGGTCGATGTCAGTAGCCTGGCCTCCGAGGCCGGACATCCACGGCTGGTGAATCAGAATACGCGCGTGGGGCAATGCGAAGCGCTTTTTCGGCGAACCGCCCGCGAGAAGAACAGCTGCAATCGAAGCCGCCTGGCCTACGCAAGTCGTCACCACATCCGGCTTCACAAATTGCATGGTGTCATAGATTGCAAAGCCCGCGGTGATCGAGCCGCCCGGCGAATTGATGTACAGCTGAATGTCTTTTTCCGGGTCTTCGGCTTGCAGGAAGAGCATCTGCGCGGTGGCCAGATTGGCGACGTGATCGTCGATCGGCGTGCCGATAAAAATGATGTGTTCCTTGAGCAACCGGGAATAAATGTCGTAGGCGCGCTCGCCACGGCTGGTCTGTTCGACCACCATCGGGACAAGCGTTGTGCCGCGATACTCTGGTTCTTCGAAATTTTTCATGGAGATGGTTGAACCGCCGGAAAGTTTCACTTTGAATCCGCCGCCGCGGCGCTTGCTGCTGCAACGGTTTTGATCTGAGCGTTCTGCGCGAGCCAGTCGAGAGTTTTGTCACTTCTCAACTTAGCTTTTATCCTATCGAGCGCACCTTGCTTTGTCAAACGAGCGCGCGCAACCTCCGCGGATTCGCCACTATGACTGGCCATGTGCTCTAGCTCGTGGTCGACTTCTTCCTCGGTCACGTCGATGTTTTCCGCTGAGGCGATGCGATCGATGATCAGTTCCGCCTTCACATCTTCGGTGGCGCGTTCTTGCTGGCGCTTCCGCAGCGTTACCCAATCGACGTTCACGGCCCGGGGATCAACGCCTTGAGCTGCTAGCGAGCGCACCACGCGTTCCAGTCGCACATCCATTTGATGCTCGATCAGCGATTCTGGTACAGGGAATTCGTGCAGCTTTACGAGCTCGGCAATGACTTTCTCTCTTTGCAATTCTTTTTGGCGATGATCGCGCTGGTGTTCCAGGCTTTCCGAGACTTTCTTTTTCAGTTCATCAAGAGTAGCAGCGTCGCTTACGTCTTTTGCAAATTCGTCATTCAGCTCGGGCAGCTTTTTGTTCTTGATGCCGAGAACATCGACGGCATAGGTGTACGTCTTGCCGGCGAGCTTTTGGTCGGGATAGTCGGCGGGATACGCGACCTCGAAGTTCTTGTGGTCGCCGATATTCGCGCCACGCAGGTTTTCGTTGAAAGGCTCCATCGTTTCTTCGGCGCCAATGTGGCAGAGGACGCTATCCGCTTGCAGCGGTTCGCCGCCGCCCGTAGGAGTTCCTATTAACTTCAATTGCACATAGTCGCCGTTTTCGACCGGTCGCCCTTCGATCGGCGCAAATGCCGCCGCTCGCTCGCGCATTTCTTCGAGAGCTTTCGCAACGTCCGCGTCGGTGATATCCATCGCGGGCATTTCGATGGCGAGGCTTTTGTAATTCCCGAGCTCGAATTCCGGAAGGACTTCGAAGACAGCGCGGAACTTAAGCGGCTGACCTTCGGCAAAGTCCAGCTTTTCGACTTGCGGCTGCGAAACCGGGGTCAGCTTTTGTTCGGAGACGGCTTTTTCGACACGTTCCGGGACGAGCGCTTGCAGGACTTCGCCTTTAATATCCTCAGCGAAGCGACGGCGGATTAGTGAAACAGGCGCTTTGCCTGGCCGGAATCCCGGCACGCGCGCGACGCGGGCAAACTCCTTGGCCACGCTTTCAATCTTTTTCGTTACTTCTTCCGCGGGAATCTCAAGGTCTAGCTCGCGGCGGCAAGTTGCATCAGCCATGGAACAATCCTCTCCTAGATAAATGATGCGGTAACGATCGGGTCTTCGTGAAAATACTAGCTGATCTCTGCAGCATGCATCCTAGCGTTTTGCGGAAAGCCCTGGCTTATCGGCCGCTTTACGGCCGGACATGAACTCAGAGGAGACCAGACAGGTAAGAACTTAGCCTGCAACGCAAAGTACGAGTATAAGCGACGTTTCGGAGAGGGTCAATTGAGGCGGGGGATACAGAGATACGAAGCAAATGGCACGAATACAAGAACCCCGTGGCAGATAGAAGTAAACTGGCAGTCGAACACGGCGTGAAAGGAAGTCCGATGAGTTCTTATTTTATGTCGCTAGTTGTAGCCGCAGCTCTTCTTTCGAGCTCGTCTCACGTGCCGCAGACTGCAGCCGCTAGCCTCGCAGGCACGTCTTGGCAGCTCGTGAAGTTCCAGAGCAGCGATGATAAAACGCTGATGCCTGACGACAAGGCGAAGTACACGATCGCCTTCGGCGCGGACCACAAGGCGAGCCTGCGGATCGATTGCAATCGCGGTGGCGGAACGTGGAAATCTTCGGGGTCGAACCAGCTGGAGTTCGGTCCGCTCGCGCTGACGCGCGCAATGTGCCCACCTGGACCACTCAACGATCGCATTCCCAAGGATTGGCAGGACGTGCGGTCGTACGCGATCAAGAATGGTCACCTTTTTCTGTTTCTGAAGTCCGGCGACGGTACCTACGAATTCGAGCCAAGCGATGCATCCACTTCAACTTCTTCTTCCTTGCCGTTGAAGTCCTCCGTTGAGTCCCACGGCCCGTTCGAGTTCGTGTGCACGCAAGATGGAGGCGGCAACGTCAACGTGAAGGCAACGTTTTACGAAACCACACCGGGGCTGGTGCTTGTCGTACGCGGCGGCAAGACGCGTCCGGCGTTTCAGGTGCTCTCCGCGGACGGCGGAAAATACGAAGGGCGCGACATTATGTTCTGGGATGTTCACGGCGGGGCGCTGATGAATTGGGATGGCGTCGAGTTTAAGTGCACTCGCCGCTGAGCACTCGATGAACGAATCCTTCGGTCGAGCAAAACCTCTGCGTTAGCCCTAGTTAGAATTGTCAATCAGCCGCGACGGCTTGGCTCAAGGACTTGGTGAAATCCGCGTGGAGCAAGCGGTGGAAGAGGTGTTCGCCTGCTTCGCGACGGACGGAGAGGCGTCCTGCCACATACGCGCGGGAGCTGAGGCCGCGCTGGACGGCGTCGCAGATGGCCATATCTTCGTCTTGGACTTGTTCGCTGACGGCGATGCTTTCTTTGTGCCGGGCTTCGGCGGCAGCGCTGGTGTCGGCGAAGTAGTAGTCGAACACGACCGCGCAGCGATTTACGCCGAGAGGCAGCACCAGATTTGTGTCCATCACGCCTTCGTAGGCGTTGATCATGAAGTTCGGATACTGCCAAAGATAGAACGCGCGGCCTTGTCTGGTTGCGGCGACGCCGGCTTCCGAAGAAGAATCCGATGAGAGCGGACTGGATTGTAGGCAAGCGCGTTCAAAATTTTCGATGGTGTATTTGGTGTATTCGATGACGCTGCTCAATCCTTTGTGGGCGTGCGGCACGTGGTAGCCGCCATCGAGATAGTTATCGACGTAGACTTTCCAATTGCAATTGAGCGTGTAGACGCGGCGATCGAAGAAGTGCAGTTTTCTTGCCAGATCAAGCGGTGCTACTAGTCCCGGCACTACGCCCAAAAAGTCACGCAGAGACGCGGCGTGGCCATCCAGGTTTACAAAAACAAAATTCTCCCAGGTGTCTACGCGCACTGGCACGAGGCCATTTTTTGCACGGTCGAAATTGCAGACGCCATCAAACTCGACCATCCCTTTCAGAGCGCCATCGATTCCGTAAGTCCAGCCGTGGTACGGGCAGCGAAACTGTTTTGTGCAACCTTGAGGTTCGGTGACGACGGCGGCAGCGTGATGGCGGCAGACATTGTAAAAGGCGCGTAACTGGCCATCGTCTCCGCGGGCGACGACGAGCGGTTCACCTGCTAGCTCCACGGTGAAAAATTGTCCATTGTCACGGACTTGGTCAGTGCGGCCCGCGACTTGCCATGTCGCGCTGAAAACGCTGTTGCGTTCGAGTTCCGCGATACGCTCGTCGAAGTACCACGGCGCGGGAATCGTCCAGGCTTCCTCGAGCGGATCGTGCGGGTTATAGAGGTTTACTACCTCGCGGATGCTGCGTTCCATGCCTGCTCCTTATCGAGCTTCGCCAAATGTGAAGTCGTGCGAGTTACGCAGAAAAGCGGCAGCAGAGCTGCCGCACTCCAAATCGCTGCTTACGATCGCCAGAGACTTGATAGCGCGAAACGGGTAAAGGTGGAAGTGAAAAAAGAAAATTGGCTGCTTCGGACGCGGGTATCGACGAGGAACTGCTCGCGCTCAAATTCGTTCAGTAAACCAGCTTCAGCGAAAACTGAATTTGGCGGGACGATCCGGAGGTGTGGCTGATGACACCGAACCCGCTGCCAAGCACTGTGTTCGAAGGCAAGCCGAAATTTACAATGTTGAATATATTGAAAAACTCCGCGCGAAATTCGAGCATTCCCAGTTCGCGGCCGCCCCTTTTTCCAAAAGGTGTGTCCTTGATCAGGGCCATGTCGAAATTGTGAAAGCCGGGACCGCGGAAGGTGTCGCGTCCCAACGTGCCAAAGACTCCCTGATTCGGGCCAGTTCCGCCGGTGACTTTGATGGGGATAAAAAAGAACGAGCTGTTGCTTGCGCCGCGTCCAAAATAATCTTCGCGAATAGGGCGGCTCGTGGAGAGATCCGGCATCGCGACCAAATCCGGTCGATCCGCCCCGCCGGCCCCTACTCCTGTTTGTTGGATTCCGGAATAAACGGTAAATGGTGGTCCAGTCGTCAGAGTTGTGATGTTAAGAAATTGCCAGCCTTTTGTGACACGGGTTCCCAACGGTTGAAGAAAGCTGATGCGATCAAACGGCAGCGACTGAAACAAGCTGATCGTGAAAACATGAGTCTCGTCGAAGGTGGACGGCCCTCTCTCGGCGCTCGGATCCAGTGGATTTTGCGGCTGCGTTTGCAAAGTGACGCCGGGCATTCCCGAAATTCCGCCGGGCACAGCGCTGGTATTGTCGAGGGACTTCGAATATGTATAGCTAGCCTGGAAGCTGAGACCAATTCGAGAGTAGTTTTCCGTCGCGCTGGTTTGCAACGAATTATAGCTGGAATGAGCGGTAGGATTCATGATCGACTCCGGCCCAAAACCGCCAATCGCGTGCCCTTGACCGTTGAACTGCGTGAAGGGTGCAAACGCCGGGGAAGCGCCGCCGTAGCCGTTGGGTGATTCCACGCTGGCAAGATCTACCCCCACTGTTCCTACGTATGCAGCCGTAACTTTCACGCTTCCGAAGTCATGATCGATTCCCGCCGTATATGTCCCGATGTATCCATTCCGAAAATGACGGCTGATCACGCCGAGGGAAAATAATTGCACTTCATGGCCAGGGGTAGTTGCCGCAAGGTCGTCCTGAAATCTCTGAAGATCGATGGGTATGTTCGCGGGAAGATTCGCACTTCCCGAGGCAAAGAGCGGCTGCCCGGCGGTGGTGTAGACAGGAGGAAGAATCTCTGGAACGAAGGTATTTTGAAATGGCACTGGAACATCAGGCAACGCGGTGACCAGTGGCTGGAAGACTAGCGGAAAGTTTCCGGTGACATAGTTCTCCAGCCACAGATTCGGGAGAATCGTAGTGATCGCTCCACCTGCATGAAGGGTGGTGTGCTTGCTCAGCGCGTAATCCACGGAAGCGCGCGGTCCCCACCCATTTAAATCGAGTGGATAAACCGGCTGCGGGTTGTAAGTGAAAACCTGCGAGGCGCCTGGCGCGTAAAAGGAAGTTGGATTGCCGTCCGCGTCGACGGGGTAAGCGACGGAGGTCCGATGTTTGGCCTCTTGGATGCGGCTATCTAGTTCATACCGCAAACCATAATTCACGCTTAATCGAGAATTCACTTTCCACGCGTCTTGAAAATAGAAGTTGTAGGCCTCCCGCCTGACGCCGGCTTCGTCAAATTTGTCTCCTACGGGCGTAACGCTTGCAGCAGCGGTGATCGAGTAAGAGAAAGGCGTCGCCGTCAACAGCCCCGTAAGCGAATCGGGCAAAAGTTGGCCGGGCTGAATGTTGTGCTGGCCACTCGCGGAAGGAATCAGCACCGGCGAATAAGCGGGTCCTCCTCCAAACACGTAAATGCCGTTGGGATTGGTGCCAAAAATGGTGGAGTCGCGGTTAAAGCGCAGCTCGACTCCCCATTTGAAGCTGTGGGATCCATGCGTGTACGCCATGTCCTGCTTGAATTGATAAAGGTTGCTGTAGGAGCCGAAAATGGAGCCGTCCGCGGAATTGTAGTTCTCGTAGAGACCATCCGCGAAGGTGATCGCGGGCTGCACGTGATTCGTGGTTGGGAAAAATGGAGTGCTGCGGATATAACCGAGCGAAGTTACGGAGGTCAAGTGGGGAGAGATCGTACGGGTATACCTGAGCGCTGCGCTTCGCTGATGATCAAAAAAATTTACGCCGAAGCTGGGATCGATGGCTGTTTGATCGGGATTAGTCGTTGGGCCGCTGACTTGGTTCAAGCTGAAACGGCCGAACAGCATAGCTTTGTCGGAAATCTGATGATCGATTCGCACGGAAAACTGATTCGTATCCGTCGCTACCTTAGAAGAAGTTGCGTACGTGCGAGCTCCATAAGGCCCCGAGGGCTCATTGGGCAAAGGATAGCCTGCCAAGACAGACGCGATTTCTGGGTTAATAGGTACGATCAAGGTATCGCCAGGAAAAGTCGTAGTATCGATTCCTTGCCGCTCGGCTGCTGTTGGCACGGGAAACACCTGCGTCGTTCCGAGGACCTGACGGAAGCCTTGATACTCGACGAAATAAAAAGTTTTGCTGCGGCCGTCATAGAGTTTTGGAAGAACCAAGGGCCCGCCATTGGTGACTCCAAATTCGTTGCGAACAAATGGCGGGATCCGCCCGGGATCCACAGCGGTGGCGTGATCGAAAAAATTTCGCGCGTCGAATGCGGCGTTGCGCACAAATTCAAAAGCGCTGCCGTGAACGTCGTTCGTGCCAGACTTCGTGATGACGTTGTTGAAGCCCGCGGCTCCATGGCCGATCTCCGCGGGCATTACGCCGGAGCTGGATTGCACTTCTTGAATGGCGTCCACGTTAAAGTTCGAAAATGTGGCTCCGCCGAGTTCCGGGTCCGTCGTATCGGCACCATCCATGGCAAAGACTGATGCGGAGCCACGCTGGCCATTCACGGCAAACTGTTGCGTGAAATTCGCGGCGCCATTGGTATCGGTCATCGTACCTGCGGCTAGAAGCAGCAGTTTGCTGAAGTCGCGTTCGTTCAGAGGCAGGCTCGATACTTCTCCGCTGGAGAGATGCTCTCCTCCACTCGCCTGAGTAGATGTTGCTTCCCGATTGGTCGACACGACGACCGTCCCGTCCTGCGGAGAGAGTTCAAGCACTGGGGAGAGAGCTTTTCCAGCTTCAACGATCAGAGGATTCGCGGCAGTATAGGTCTTACCCGACAAGTTCACGGAGAGTTCGTAGCTTCCTGCGGCGATTTCCTGGAACGAAAACTCGCCATTTGCCGAAGTCGCAGTGGCATAACTGCGATCACCCAATTTCGCTTGCAATTTTATACTCGCGTTTGCGATGGACTTTCCACTCTTGTCACGAAGCACTCCCGTCCAGAAAGGTGTTGGAGAAGGGCTGCCGGTGGGAACCATCAGGAGGAAAACGAGTAAGCCGATCACCAAATGCCTAAACGAGCGCGCCCCACGAAAAACGAAGGCGACCCCTTTGTTGATTTTGTCTCCGTAAGACAGTTCCGAGGCCTTCTTTGCCGGTCCGAGGAAGTCCATATCCTATTTGTGGGCAGACGATCTCTCGTCCCCGTCCCTGCTTTCAGCCAGAAGCGCGCTTGTCAGCAGGGTAAGGCAACCCCATACACCGAGTTCCCACCAAAACTGTCTTCGTTCCACCAATTCCGAATTTAGCGCATCCCCCATCGCTTCGCTGGCGTCCTCCGCTTTCGTAACATACTGGTCGTTGGCACGCTGAACCTCTTCCAAAGCTTTCAGGTCCTGGGGAGCAGCATGCAAATCTCGCTTCGGGAGACTAGCGAGACGGGCATTAGCCTCTTTCTGAGCATTGAGAGCCCGCTGAACCTTCACTTCGGTCATTGCGTTGGCCGCCGACCATTGCAAGGCGGTTCCTACGAGTACTGCCGTCAGCCCAATCCAGCAGGCGAGTACGGTGTAGGCCAGAAATCTATGCAAGTACACGCTTCGCACCTTCGCCCCGCGACAAGATCACGGAGAATGAAATGAATCATTGAGCCTACCGATGAGACATGCGAATTTACAAGAACCAAACAAAACTTGGTGCGGAAGAAAGGATTTGAACCTTCACGGCCTTTCGGCCACAAGATCCTAAGTCTTGCGCGTCTGCCAGTTCCGCCACTCCCGCAAGTGGACTAACTCACTGAATACTAACAGGTTCTTTTTTCTCCGTCACTGTCTCCTCTTCGTTCAAATTAGCTTGTCTATAGCTTATCTGTGAGGATTCGATTTTCTTTGCAGCGTCGGCAAGGTCACGCTCGGACGTGATGTTATAGCGGTCGAAAACGTTTCGCGTTTTGTGGCCGGAAACCTTCATGCAAACCACTTCGGGGATACCGGCGCGGACCATGTTCCTAACGGCGCTCCGTCGCAGATCGTGGAACAGCAGCCCGGGAACGCCAGCGGCGAGCGTGAGGTTATCCCACGTCACCCGAAAGTCTTTGACGGCGTTTCCACTATTTCGCGTGAACACCGAATCTTCTGAACCTTTGCCGGTAACGCAGGCCGTGAGCAGATTCTTGGCGTCCGCAGTTAACGCAACCTTGCGAGGCTCGCCGTTCTTGGAATCTCGCAGACGGATTGTCCCTGCAATTAGGTCAACGTCTGAAACTTTGAGCGTGAGCAGCTCGGCCTTGCGAAACCCGAATGAGTACCCTAAGCAGAGCATGGTCCGCATGAATAGGTCGGAGCAGTTTTTGGCCATATCGTCGTAAGCCTTTTGCTCAATGAATCCCATGCGGGGTTTCGACTCCGCGAGACGATGGAAGCGAAGCGGACGCGCAACCTTGCGGGGCTGCGATTCATAGCCAAGCATGAACGCCCGCTGTAGCAGGGACAGTTCCCGGTTAATCGTGCCGTTCGCGGCCTTTTCTACTCGGCGAGACTCGATATACCGGGCGAGGGTGTCCGTGCCTACGTGTTTCGCGGGCATCCCGCCGAAGAATGATTTTAGGTGAACGTTCCAAACGCGCTCTGCCCATTCGATTGTTTTGCCGTTGATTCGGTAGTCTGCCAGGAGCACGTCATAGAGAGAATCGACGGTTATCTTTCCGTCTGGTACGGCGTCGCCATTCGCATATTTAAGAATCTCGGCCTTGAGTTTGTCGAATGCTTCGCGGCGGGATTCCGTCTCTGCGGATTGCTGGACCAGACGGCCATTGGTGGAGAATTTGTACCACCAATTCCTAGAATTGGCCGGACGATAGACGCAGCCTTGACCGCGCTTGCCTCTAGGTTTTTTCTCTGTACTTTCCATTGGGGTTACCTCCCATGATTTTCTCGCGTGCATATTCGGAAACGGTTTCGCCAGATTTCTCGGCAGCGGCGCTAAGAGCTTGAAACTCTTTGCTAGTCAGACGCAGACGGATAACTGTATCTCGCCTCTCTGATGCTGCCTTTGTTGGCCGTCCCAGTTTCCTCATGCAGTTATTGTCCTACGTAAAGTCGGGAATGTCAACCTTTATGGGCAGCGATAAACTTTTGAACGTCGGTCAGATCAAAACGCAGCGGTCCTCCGGCGTTCAAACGGACGCAGCGAAGCTCCCCGGCGCTCACCAGTCGGCGCACCGTTATCACGGATACGCTCAGGAGCTTGGATACATCTTTGATTGTCGCCAGTGGCGTCATTTCCGCTACGTTCATGTTTTCGCCTTTCCAGTCTTTTGCTCACAGCGCGAACAGGTTCGCGTCGCTATGCTATGCAATCCTTCCCGGCCACACTCCCGGCAGACGCCGTGCTCTGTTAGCTTCATGGCGTCGCCGTCTTTCTCGCAAACGTGCGGCGGTTTCTCCAGATCGGAGACTCCATAAAAATGGCGATGCGTTCTTCTTTCGAGCGCGGCACCGGCGCTAGTCCGGCCTTGCGATTCATTTCGTCCAATTCCCATTGCTGGCGCAGCCAGTTTTTGTACTCTTCATTTTGGAACTGCATCGGCGCTTGTCCTTTCGGCCAGGATCGCGGCTTGGCGCTTGCCGTATTCGGCTAGCTCGGCTTCGATATTTTTCCGCGTCTCGGCGTCCCATCCGGGCAAGGCGTCGGCGGTGTTTTTCCATTCATAGATCACACGCAATTCCTTGCCGTACTCGACGCCGCGAGCGTGCTGATCGGCAACTTGAACGGCGGGCGCGGGCAAAGCCTTTGCGGTGGAAAAATCCGCAAGCAGATTTTTAATCTCACCATCTGGCAGCAAGAATGCGTCTTGCTCGCGCTCTCCATAGGCAGCGAACGATTCAAGGAAACGCTTCTTTGCCCAAACGTGCAGATCGTCGGCAGACTCCACGTCCCGAAAGACGCCAGAGGCTCGGGCGCATTGCCGGATTCGCTCGGGCAGGGCAGCTAAGGCGCGATTAAACGGGCCGGGTATGTCGGTGTTCCAATGGACGCGGCGAATCTCTAGGACGCGCTCCCAGGCTCGTTGGGCGGCTTCCCCCGTCGCGGTTGTCTCAGCTTTGGCGACATGCTTCCGAATGTCAGCGACTTTGACGGGCCAAGGATAGACAGCTTCTTTGAGTACCTTACGGAACGCGGCCAGCAGGACGGGGGGCGGCAGATCGGACAGACCCTCAAGCCAGAGCGAGCAATAAACCGCTTGCGTCTTGGCGTCGAGGGCGGCACCGGCATTGATGGCGAGCTTGGCAACCCACTCGCTAACTAGGTCTTGGATTGTTTGCTGCGAATCCCCGCATGGTTTCTTCGACGGCGCTGTTAATGTCTTTTCCATTTGCTCCCCCTTTCGGCTGACTGACACGGCTAAACCAGTTGTGAAGGAATCTGTTCGCTTTCTTCGGACGGCGCTCCGGGTTTGCTTCCAGCCAGGAATGCGCTTTGCGGTACTCGGCGGGGCGGTCAATCCAAGGGAAGGCTTCCCCCAGGGTTGCATCTTGCTTTTCTGTGACTTGGAAATATTCGCAGGCAAAAGAGAGCGAAGGCGCAGCCTGAGCCTCTTCTTTTCTCTTATCTTTCTCTAAATCTAATTCTTTCTCTATCTGGTTGGACGCGCGTTCAACGGGCGTTGACTTTGCTTGCCTTGCCTTCGCGCTCTGTTTGCCAGCAAGTCTATTTTTTTCACACGTTTCCAAAAATTCTTCATACTCGGCCTTGAGTCTCGGGTTGCAAAGTAGATGCGGATTCGAAGCTACTTTGATGAAGAGTTGCGGATACTTTGCAGCGAAGTTGCTTAGAATCTGCTTCCGAATGCCCGTGAGCCTGGATAGGACGCTAAAATCTGCCGGCAGTGTGGCCGTCTGTTCTTCGAGCCAAGCGTAATCCAAGAGCAGGTTATAAACGCCGTGCTCTGCCAGCGTCATTTTTCGCGTAGTCGAGCTAGAGAGATAATCTTGCGGGAATCGCTTGTAGAACGGCGGGCGGTAGCTCATGGAATGACCAGACCAGGCGGGCGCTTTTGTGCAAACTGCCCCTCAAATCGAGACATGCTTCGCCACCAATCCCGCAGATCGGGAAGCTCTGGCCTAAACTCCCTGTCTCGTGAGGCGTGGGCATATTTCGACAGTTCCCCATCGCGCGTTAGGCAGAAGTGGCCAGCAGGCGCTTGGCACGTTGGGCAAGAAATCTTGTAGGCGTGGCGCTTCGCTCGCGGGCCGCTAACTTTCATCGGCGCACCTCGGCGAATAACGGCAAGGGCTCTTCTGTAGTGGAAGCGGCGGTAGGCACTACGGCGGGCCGAAACTCGCGCTCAAATCGAGCGACGCGCTCTTGCCGGGTGTCGCCATCCTTCTCAGGCTTGCCGCGAAGTTCACGCCAAGAGCCAGGTAGTAGACGATAGAAGCTATCTGTGCCCTTGCGCCCATCAGGGCGGGAGACGCGCTCAGTGCGATTCTGAATATTCAGATCGTCGCGCCAGCGCAAGTTATGGACGGCGCGGTTAAACTCATGCAAGTGCGGAAACTTAGGAAGAGGAATCCAAACTCCGTATCCATAGGACTTGAAAACCCCGTGAACGTCATTTTCTTGCGAGAGGTCCCAATTGCCCTGTAGTGGAAGATTTGTTACACTACGCGCCATATACATTTACCCCGAGATATAGGGGGCGCGAATCAGATTCCCCCGAATCACGCGCCCCTACCCCTTCACTCTTCTGATTGAGAATGATTATTTGTTGCTTGGTTGGTGTGGAACTACTGTGGTGTCCATTGCCCCTAGGCTAGGACGAATTACCCGAGCGCGAGGCGCTCAAAGACGGGGCGTTTCATAATGCCCCCATATTATACTTATCTAGTATGACAGTAAAGAGCCAAATTGGCCTGTTTTTGACGAAGGGGCGAAATGCAGTATTCATTATTTGTTGGCTTTTTGATGACAGCACTGGAAGCCTGTTCTAGGTAATGGGAGAAAATCAGAATCCGCTCTTGACATGTACTAACTCAATATGGATACTTGGCGCGAGGTACATGATGGGACGTAAAACGAAGCAGCTAGTTGAAGCAGCAAAGCAGGGCAAGCCGCTCCCGTGGAATGAGGATAGGGAAAAGCTCAAGATGTGGCGGATGGCGTTGGACCTTTCCCAAGCGGACCTAGCCAATGAAGCGGAAATTAGTCAGGCATTAGTTGCGCAGATTGAAACGGGCAGGCACGCATTCAACGAACCTTATCAAACAGGCCTCTGGGAGGCTATTGGCGCTATTTATTACCGTCGAGCACTGGAACCTAAGCCAGGTGGCATCTTTGGAATTTTGGCGGACCTTGCTGGAGGGACCGGGCAACTAGCAGGACTCGACATGACCCCGTGGGAGCGCGTGGGATTCCTTAACCATCAACGACAGCACTCTGACGCGGAAGAGATTAAGGAGTTGAAAGCCAGCAATCAACTCGCATGGGACAACGTGAGAGTCCTTGTGGACTTGCTGGACAGACGCACAGATGAAGCTCTCAAGGAAAACGAAAAAGAAGAAGTGCAAGGCATTCGAGAGAACGTGAAGCAATTCCGCGAGCGTCAGGAGCAGGAAAAGGCGAAGTGAGCACGGCAGCAGATCAAAGAAAGGCGGCATGAGATGAACAGCAAACAAGACGCATCGGAACGGGCAAACCCAAAACACGGGCGGGAGCACCTCGAACGCAGCAACAAAATTGATGCACAGGTGCAAAAGGCCCAGGCAACGCGGCGCGCTGAAATGGCCAAGCGGCCCGTTGTCCAGCCAAGCGCGAACACTCTCCCGGCCTTGAGTAATGCACCCAAAGTGCCGCTGTTCCCTTCGATCAAAAAGTAGAGCAATGGTGACCGCGATAACCACGTCTACTACAACTCAGGCCAAGACCGGGCCGGGTTACTTGAACAGCATTTTAATCGCGGCAGCCGGCACTAGTTGGACCGTGCAAGTAAAAGACGGACCCGACGCGAGCGGAAATTTCAAAACAATACTCGGGGCATCGGCTGTAACTGTTCCGGCAGTAGGGACGGACTTAATCCCTAGCCCTATTTACTTCGGCCAAGGCTTGCAGATCATAACAGTGGGCGCATCACCCGGCGAATTGGATGTGGCATGGTACTGAAGCTCACGCTCGCGCAAAGCAACGGCCCGGAAATGGCGACTCTCGTTGTCCCCCTGCCAGCGAACTACTTCCTACTAACCGAGAACGACATCGCATTGCAGTTAGTCGCCCCCTACTTGGAATCTCTCAACGTCGATTCTTTGGCACTCCATCAGGCGCAGATCGGGAACGCGGGCCATGCCGCCAGCTAATCCATTCCCCAAGGGCAATGTGATAGGCATGGAAACTCGCTTTAGGCGGGGTAATCGCGCCAGTGTCGGCTACGGCAGGCCTAGAACGTCCATCCTCAATCGCAAGCTCAAGAAAGAGCTTTACTACAACCCGGAGCTGAACTTGGATGCTCAGGTTCGAGAGTGGCTCGCTTTCGCGCTGGCAGGTTCCGAGGCGCACATGCGGCTAATCGAGAAGCACGCAGGCCCCGAGCATATGAAGGCCATCACAGACACAATAGAGCAATGCTTTCAGTCAGGGTTCAGCCTCAAGTGGCGACGCCCAAAGCGCAAAAGTTACAGTACTCGGAAAACGGGCGGAAATCGGGAAGATAGCTCGGCTTTCAGCCATACAAGAAGCGATTTTCCACAGGAATCAGCCTCGGCGACGCCTAACTCGTTTGTTTTCAATGAAAACGCACAGTCAGAGAGTGGAAAACGGGCGCAAGACAATCAAGAAATAGACGCTTTTAAGCCGGAAAATCATAGTTTTCGAGGGGTATCGGTGCATGAAACAGCCAGGGCGCTCATGGGGATAGCCGAAGAGAAGCCCGCACCGGTAAAGCGGCCCATCAAGGTGCAGCTCTGGTGAGCATAAGGCACCGAACCCGATGGGAATTTGCGGTCACTTGCGAGTCTTGCGGTCTTGTTGGGCATTGTTCGAGTTTCGAGGAACTACAGTTCATGAGGGCGCGGCACGAAGAGCAGGACTCAGCGACTAACGCACAAGACTCTATATCCCTTGAGTCATTGGAAGACTTTGTTTTTCAGCAAGTTACATCGGGCCATAGCTTATCTTTAGCCATCGAAAGGAAGAAAATATGCCACAGCTTGAACAGGTAGTTAGTCAGGAGCAGATCGTATATCGGCCAAAGAAGCGCGATTCTTGCGGGCGGGACGCGCAAACGGCGGCATCTATGGACCTACCCCCGCGCTCGGGCTCGCGGGCGCTCTACCCGGGTTCGAAAGAGCACGTCGCGCTTGGCGGCAATCGTCCACAACCTCCGGCAATCAGCGAGGCGGACGAGGGCTATGCCGCAGGCGTCGCAGAGACTTATGCGCAGTACCCCCGCATCATGTACCACGCGGCTTTCCGGCGCGAGCGGGATTCAAACGGCCACGTTATCCCAGGCGGCCAGGTATTCCCCACCATTCATGCGGACGAAAAAAACCCCGGGTATCCCGTCCCGCTTGATATTGCACAACAGCATGGCGTCAAGGGCATCCAGATCGGCGGGCCCGGCTCGCAATCCGTGAGGGAGCAACATCTATGGAAGACATGCTTTGTCCCGCTTGATTGGAATCCAGCGAATCCGACGCCGATTGATGCGGCGCTCTGCAAGAAACAGGAAGAGGAACTGTCAAAGAGCGGGTGGGTTCTCACTCCGTCCGAACTGAACCTCCCCAAGCCTCAAATGCTCGAACACGAAAGCGACGAATGACATGCCAAGCGAGGCCGAAATGGACACTGTGAAACGGATGGCGGAATCCCTTGCGGAGTTTAATCAATCGCTTCAAGCGGCAGACAAGTACGGCTTAACTATCTCGCCGGAAGCGGTCCAAGAGCTACAGAAAATGCCGGAAGAACAACGCGTCGAACTAACGCTCTGGCTCACCCGCGATGAGCATTTCGACGTGGCTCACAAGATCATGGGACTTAAACCCGAAAAGCAGGTGGAAGAGATTCGGGAACTGGCAAAGCGCGAGGACGTTGTAGGTTCCCTGAAAAACGGCAACACGGATTCATGGATTGATGCGAGGCGGCAAGCGAAACGGGAAGGGAAGCGGCGCTAGACATTGAATCTTGCGGGCCAGCGTAGGCGCATGACAGCGCGAGGCTTGCAGGGCGATTAGCTTAACTACAGCCAGGGAACGATGGGACAACAAGACGCAAACGGACAGCAAACCACGGCGAACGTAAAGCCCTTGTTCGACATGAGCAAGGCGGAGCCTCTCAATCAGGCGGCGGCACCTCTTTTCGATATGTCGAAAGCGGAGCCCATCGAGACTCAATCGACGACAAAGAGCGCTGCACCGTCGACCACTTCGCAGGACACGGGAGTTTGGGCCGGGGTTAAGAGGAACACCGTGGGAATGGTTACTGGCCTATACCATGCGTTCACTGACCCGCCGACAGATCAAGAAAAAGCGGCGCTGATGAAGAAAGTACAGGACGAGAAAGCATGGCAGGCGGCGCACGGCTATGACCCGAACGATGTACCAGAATCACTCGCAACGAATCCCAGCACGGTGACACTGGCCTATCACCGGTTGATTGATGCTCCCGCAAGCCAGCTACAACAAAAGGGCACAGACGAGGTTCAAGCGGCCCAAGATTTGATGTCTAACAAGCACGCGGTTGCGGGCGCTCTTGGCTATTTGTCGGGGCGCACAGACCAGGCGCTAAGTGCCGTGCCGATGGTCGGGCCATGGATTAACAGCGTGGCAGACCGGGCGCAGCGCGGAGATATATCGGGCGCGGCAACGGACCTTGCTTCTGCCGTGACTCTTGGGAATGCACCGGAAATCGTGAAGGCGACAGGACTATCCAAGGCCGCGTCGGACTTGCTCAGTTCATCGGCGGTCAAGAATTATCAGGATGTTCTAAACCCCACAAAGAACACGACGAAGTACCAGACGCAAAAAATCATGCCGCAATTGCTCGAAGAGGCTCCCATTGCCATGACGCGCAAGGGACTCGCGGAAAAGGCGGCTGCCAAGGCGGACGAGGCGGGCCAGCAGATCGAGCAGACCGTTTCCGGCTTGCAAGGAAGCATGAAGACTCAGCCCGTTATCGACGGCTTGCAGAACCTCAAAAAGAGTTTCCAAGTCAACGGTGTAAGTCTGCGGCCCGAAGTGGACAACGCTATAGATGCCGTGTCCCAACAGATGCAGGCGCTCGGGCCGGACATTTCCCTACAAGATGCGGTGAAAGCGCGGCGGATTCTCGATAGCGCCGTGGCGGAAGTGGGCGGCTATCAGGGGAAGCCTCTCTCTGATACCAGCTTGGCGAATGTTCGGAAGGAAGCGGCTAACTCGATTCGCTCTGAGCTTGGGCAGGCCAGCCCGGACCTTGCGGCGGTCAATGCGAAATTTCATTTCTGGAACACGTTGAGCGACGTACTTGACCAGACCATTCAGCGAAAAACTGGGCAGGTGGGCGCTCTCCCGAAAGTGGAAACGATTGTCGCAGGAGCGGGCGGATTGGCAAGTGGCGGACTGAAGGGAGCGGCGGGTTATGCCGGCGCCGTCAATCTGTTAGGAAAAGCCATTCGCAGCACGGGATGGCGCACGCTTTCAGCGGCGACAAAGAGCGGCATCGCAGACGCGCTTTCGAGCGGGGACTTTGATACTGCCATCAACTTGCTAGGGAAGACTGGACTAGCAGGCGAAATGACGACACAGCCAGCCCAAAACAAGAACGGCAGCTATACGGATATCGCCAAGAGTCTTAACGGTGGGCAGCAATGAGGCACCGCAGCGCCGCACCACCGAGCGTTACGACGGTACTGGATTATCGGCATTGCCGGGAATGTCGCACGCAATTCGGCGTGAGTAGATTCTCGACGCGAGACCTTTGCGACGATTGCCTTGCTCTAGTTAACCCTGCGTTCGCGAGGCAACTTGCCGAAAGACGGGAATGGGAGAGAGATCGGGCGCACGCCGACTAAATCTCAACTATGACCTGTGACCTGGTTTTCCAATTCTGCGAAGTGTGCGTACTTTTTTGCGTACTGATTATTTCTTACAGGCGTTCGCGTGAGGACGGCTAGCAACATGAAGAGAGCGATATTAACGGCGGTTGTTTTGATTCTGGCGGGCGCTCTCGCGGCGTCCCCGCAGAACACGTTTTGCGCGGCGAATCTGGCTTGCACGGTTTCGGCTCTGTGGACTTTCAGCGGAGGAATAACAAGCCCGTCAGTAGGAGGCACGTCGAGCGGCCTAACCTACGACATTTCGGCCAATACATTCAAGACCAGCAGCAACACTGCGGGCCACTACCCGCGAAACAATGGGACGCAGTACGTGGATAACGCGATTCAGGCGGCAGACTTGCCCGCTACCACGTCGCCATGTACGGGCGTTCAATTCGAGCGCGGATTGAATGCGGGCGGTACGTCGAACTGTGCGACTCCCCCGACATTCGTAGCTTCCGGCTCTTCTCATGCGGTGGGATACGTTCCAGACCCCGGCTCTAGTGCGGGGACGACGCGATTCCTTCGCGAAGACGCTACATGGGTCGCGCAATCGAGCGGCACTGCTGTTACCGCTGTGGATTTAACCACGCAAGGCGCAAACATCGGTGCGACTACCATCCTCACCCCAGGCGCAAACGGGTATTACCGGATTACGGGGTACGAGGTTCTGACTAGGCAGGCGACGGTAAGCTCGACCGTGCCATCCGTGGCCGTCTCATGGACAGACCCGGATTCAGGTGTGGCACAAGGACCGGCTTTCTTTCTGGCTGTCAACTCTGGCAATACGCTCGGCGGTTTGTCTCCGTGCAACTCGGTTGGGGGAGCTTGCGAGATTATTTTCTACGCCAAGTCAGGTGTCGCGATTCAGTACCAAACGGCGAGCTATGCAACATCGGGAGCCACTTCGATGCAATTTGCGTTGCATCTTCGTCTTGAGGGGCCGTTCTGATCGGGGACAGCACAAATAAGCTACCGGCCGCTCGCGTGAAGACAACTAGTGGCGCGTCCGGCTTCGGCACTAGCGCCATGTCTGGTCTGGCCTGGGGTTCGTCGCAAACGCTTCAATTTACTTTTAACGTCGCCAACACGGACCAAGTAACCCCGATTCTCTGGCTGGTCGAGGTCGTGAAGTGAGCAACGGCAAACGCATCAAACGCTATTACAAACAACGCTTTGACGGTACATCGCGTTGGATAATCTTGGTGTGCATAGGCTAAACGTCGGAGGGAGTTATAAGGTATAGACAAGTTACTCCTAGAGTGGCATTATCCGCGTCACGCAATCTATGAGCAAACACAATCAAAGCAATTTCCCGAATCAGGCTCAACCCGCGCCAGCCATCGATCCGCGTTTGGCTGTCATAGAAGCGCACAAGAAGTTGCGCTTGGCCGAACGGCAGAAGCGTTTGCCTCTGCTCGCGAGCATTGCGAAAGAACGAGCCTCCACAGTAATTGCTTACGTGACGTCTAACAGAGGTTCTCTCGGGGCTCAAATTGGAGCGGATGTAATCCGGCTGTTAAGGGAACTATTGGGGCCAATCGGTCATGTGGAAAAGATTGATCTCCTGCTGATTACCCGTGGCGGCAATACGCTCACGCCCTTACGCCTTATGAGTCTTCTTAGAGAGTTTTCGGATAAGGTGAATGTCTTGGTTCCATACATGGCGCATAGCGCTGGAACCCTAATTGCGCTAGGTGCTGACGAAATCGTCATGGGAGCCATGGGTGAGCTTGGGCCAGTTGATCCGTCCGTGGCTAATCAATTTAATCCGATTTTGGCCGCCGAAGATATACAGGGGAAGGCAGACCAGAAGCCAAGACCAAGGATTCCCATAAGCGTTGAGGACGTTACGTCGTATTTGAACTTCGCAAAGTCACACGCAGCACTTGAACCTGCTGGTATGGCTCAAGCATATTCGGCGCTTACGAGCCAAGTGCATCCATTGGCGCTTGGCAATATATTGAGGCACCACAATCTCATTCGCCACCTTGCCAAGGCGTTGCTACTTATGCACATGGACGCGGAGACCGACAAAGAAAAGATCGAGTCGATTGTGAAAAAACTTACGGAAGAATTGTATTCGCATGAATACACCATCACTCGCAACGAAGCGTCACGCCTTGGGTTGAAGATGGTCAAGCCCACAGAGCAAGCGGAGAAAGATTTATGGGAATTGTTCCGGCTTTATGAAGGATTTTTTGGAATTGACCAGTCAATTAATATCGGTACTGAGCTGGGAACTGAGCGCCAGAAATACCTTTGCTTTGACCTCGCCGTAGTAGAAACTGATAAGGCGGCGCATTCGCATTGCGCGAAAGGGTTTGCCGCTCGTAAAGGAACAAGCGATTTTGAATTTAATGCAGATGCTGTTGGATGGGAAGTTTAGAAGGTGCCTTATGAAGATTACGTATTCGACGATTATTGTCTCTGGGTTGGAGTCTTTGCAGCAGTTTGTGCCAGTACAGGCCGAGACCGGCTTGCTAGTTTCTTCCGGGTCTATCAGAGTCACCGGAGCGCAAACGCAACCGGCTATCGTGGAAGTCCGCACGCCGCCTACCCGAACATTTGAAACCCCAACACGGCTTGTTACAGAAAGTCGAGCTACCGCACGCTTAACATCTCTCTGAGACTAGCGTAGGCCATAGAAAAGCAAGGGCGGCTTCTACGCGCGTTCCATCGGAAACCCATTTCCCCGAAGCCGCGCAAGGAATCCCGCAGTATCCCCCTCGCAGAGCAGTTTGTCGGCGGGCGTCTTGATACGGTTGTGGCAGCCGAACAGGTGTAGAATCCCCTCTCCTGCCTCTACCGCAATTCAAACCTAAACTGCGGGGACTCCAATGACGGAAGAACGGAAACACGTAATCTTGCTGGCGACAGCGATTCTCACGGCGAGAAGGCTGAGTGTCTTATTTGAGGAAGTTGACAAGGGCGGAAAACCGAATATGGCTACTGATTTTTGGACGAGAGTATCCGTAAAGAATGGAATCGAACGCGCTGCGTACATTCTAGATATGATCGATGAGAAATGGCCTACCTTCTGACGGCGGTAGCGTGCAGAGGACAGTCCGTATGGAAGAGTCCAAGCGAAATATGGAATGGACAGTAGGACCTGACGCGACACCACATACAAGTGCAACCGTTGCTCTTGGAGTCTTGACCTGCCCAGGCAAGACTACGACAAGGGCAGAGAGCAATTCGATAAGCACGACTGCGCTGACCACCCCAGCCTATCGCGGCCAAAATAGCAAACAGAGCGTGAGCAGGAATGTAGCCGCCAGAGCCAGGACAATCGTGCGCTCGGGGTGCGTATAGGCGCGGAATTGCTTCACGCGAATACGGGGACTCATCGCTGCCCCCCGCGCGTCCACTCAGCCAGCCAAACATGAAGCTCAGGGAACGATTCCACTAGTTTGTGTTCACACAGCCCGGCCAGGTCGCGGAGATTCCGCGCAATTAGTTTTTCGTCTGGTTGGAGCCTGCTTTCGACGGACTCTAGAAAAGGCGTTACACCCTTGAAAAAAGTGTAAGCGGATTCGAGGGCACTTCTTTGTTGCGATGGTAAAGTACTCGGAGCTTGCATAGCGGGTTACCTCCGCTGTGTGGGTTAGGGACGTTGTGCGGCCTTGAACCGCGTGGCGTCCCGCTTACTGCCTTACTTGTCGAAAGTCTCTAATCCTCCCCGGGAGTCTTGAGCCATCCCTGAATGCCTCTGGCAATTGCTCGCAGAACGGAGAAAATCACCAGTGCCACAACGATGCTTGCGACGATGTTCCAAGAGATCATGGCGTCACCCGCTTTAGCTTATCTATAACTTCTCCATGAGCACGAATGAGCAACGGAGCGCAAGCCTATGCCTTTTTTGTCCTACGCGCAAGATAAACTCCGTATTTGCATGAGCAACAGTGAGTAGGTGTGAGTAAGGGCGGGACGTGGAATCCTAAGTCTTGCGCGTCTGCCAGTTCCGCCACTCCCGCAGTGGTTCTAATAATGATACCGGGAATTGCACCCAGGCCGCCACATCAACGATGGGGCTGGATTGTCTCCTGTCTCAGGAGCATAATAGGCCAGTAAGTAGTGTCCGGTTTGGCCACCCCCGCGGCCGAAAACTGGCGCCGCGACCCAGCGGGCGCCATTGCGAGGCCCCGCTGCGAAAGAGGGCAGCGCCATGATCATTCAAGAGCAGGGCGATCAGCTCATCCTGATCCGGCAGACGGATCATGCCATGTTGTCGGGCTTTTTTGCGCGCGCGCTGGGCAACAAGGTTTTCACGCGGCCTGAGCCCTTTGAATCCTTCTGTTTAGCCGCCACGGAGCATGACAACGGCTGGAACGAATGGGAGCTCCTTCCTCAAATCGATCCCAGGACTTTCACGCCTTACAACTTCATGTCCATTCCGACCGAGGAGCATGTCGCGCTCTATCAACGCGGCATTGAGCGCGTCGTTAGAGTCGACCATTACGCTGGATTACTCGTCAGCATGCACTGCGCTGGACTCTATGACCGAACCCGCGCGACGATGCCGGGCTTCTCAGCGAAGTACGTTAAGTCCAATGAGTCGCACATCGTTACTGATTTCCTGCAGCGGCTGAGACTCCAGCAATTGCGGCTCAAAGTTGATCTTCGTGCGGACCCGCTGATGAAGTTCTATTCTGAAGATCACGCGCTGCAAGCGAATCTTCAGCGCCTCGAAGCGCTCGATCGTCTCTCGCTCTATTTCTGCCTCGCGCCGCTGGATGGCTCCACAATCGATGCCGTCCCTGTGAATGGCAATGGCAGCGAAGCAGATTGGGATCTTCAGCCCGCGGGGAATAATTTCGTCACGCTGAAGCCCTATCCTTTCCTGAAGGATCCGTTGGATATCAGCATTCTTGCGCGGCGCGTTCCCAAGCGGCCCTATGCGGACGAACATGAATTCCAAAAGATTCTGGCCCAGGCCCCTTATTTCGCGATGAACTTCACTCTTAGCGCGGACGGAGCACGCATTAACTCACGCTCCGCCGTCGCGTAGCCGGTTCGCCTAGTTCTACCACCAGAGTTAATCCAAAATTTGCCCACGCGTTTCCGGCAAAGCCAGCGCAAGCAGCGCGGCCAGCAAGAACGCGCCCGCTTGCAGAAAAAACGCTGGGCCGATTCCATAGCGGAGGGCCAAAGCTCCCACGGCAAACGGCGCGATAGCGGAGAGTCCGCGGCCGATGTTGTAACTCAATCCCATGGCGGCGGCGCGAATTTCTCCGGGGAAAAGTTCGCTAGCAATCGCCGCGTACCCGGAGAAATAACCCGTCCCGAAAAATGCTACTAGCGGCCCGAGGGCCAACAGCCAGAATGGGCTACGCGACATCCCGTAAATAGGTACGAGGGCTGCGGCGATGATCAGATAGAGGAAGTAGGGTTTTCGCCGTCCAAATGCATCCGAAAAGAATCCAAACAGGGCGTAGCCGAGCCATTTCCCAAAGCACAAAACCAAGAAAAACGCCGTTGTCTTGACGAGACTGAGCCCTCGGCCTCCTTTCTCGGGAGGCAACGACAGATACGCCGGAATCCATGTGAACAATCCCCAGTAGCCGAACATGCTGCAAGCGTTCATCGTGGTTGCCAGAATTCCGTTGCGCAGAACGCCTTTTTCCAGAAGCTTGCGTAGGGACACCTTTTCTTTGCGCGCCGCGCGTTGCTTCCACAACTCAGGCTCCGGAACTCTTCGCTGAATCCAAAAAACGAGAAACGCCGGCAGCACGCCTACAAAAAACACCGGCCGCCACCCAAAGTGCGGCAAGACCAGCGCCACGACAAGCGCTGCAATCGCTTCTCCGATCGCATACGCCGACTGCATGAAGCCCAGCGCTTTCCCGCGATGCTCGGCGCGCCAAGTCTCGGCGATCAGAGCCGCGCCCGTTGTCCATTCGCCACCCATACCGAGACCGAGCACGAATCGGAAAGTTGCGAGCTGCGGAATCGTGTGCGAGAAACCGCAGGCGGCGCTGGCAAGCGCGTACACAAGAATGGACGCCATCAAGGCCCTGATGCGTCCGATGCGATCCGCGAGAACCCCGAAGAGAAGACCGCCGATGGCCGAGGCGATCAACGTCAGCGAATTCAGCAGACCTGCCGTTCGCGTGTCCATCGCGAATTCGCGAATTAAGAACGTCAGGACGAGGGAGTAGAGCATCACGTCCATGGCGTCGAGCATCCAGCCGAGCCCACCGGCGATTAGCGAACTTCGCTCCGGCAGTGTCGCGTTATGAAGCCAATCGAAACTAAACACTCGGCGAGAACTGTCTGCCGCGGTCGTCTGCGGGAGATCTGGAGCAGACCGGCGTGGTTCTGGCGGGTTTGTCACGCCGGGATTGTACCCAAAAGCACTCCGCGGCGCGTCAAGAACTGAGGAAGCACAATCCATCCATAGTTTCTGGCGCAGATTACGACACTGGACGTACTATTCTGCATCGCGCATTACTATCTGCCATAGTACAGGTGCAACATTTGTTTCTCTGGGGGGAGAAAACGATGACCGGTCTGAAACGATTGACGAGTATTTTTTCCGTTCTTTTGCCGATGCTTCTGGTTGGACTCGCCGGCACGACGCTGAGCGCGCAAACTCTCGACGAAAACACGCTGAAGGGAATGAAGTGGCGGCAGGTCGGTCCGTTCCGGGGAGGACGCGCCCTCGCCGTAACTGGAGTCGCGGGTGACTCGCAGACTTATTACTTCGGCGCGGTCGCCGGCGGCGTTTGGAAGACGAGCAATGGCGGCATGACGTGGACGCCGATGACGGACAAGACTGGAATCATGTCCGTCGGCGCAATTGCCGTGGCTCCCTCCGATCCGAACGTCATTTACGTTGGCACCGGGGAATCCTGCTGGCGAGGAGACATCTCCTACGGCGATGGCATGTATAAATCCATCGACGCGGGGAAAACCTGGACGCACATCGGGTTGGAAGACACGCGCCACATCTCCAGAGTCATCGTTCACCCCACAAATCCGGACATCCTCTTTGTCGCCGCAATGGGCCATGCGTATGGCCCCAACGAAACGCGCGGCGTGTTTCGCTCAGCTGATGGCGGCAAGACTTGGCAAAAGGTTCTCTTCAAGGACAACAAAACCGGAGCCATCGATCTGACGTTCGATCCTTCAAATCCGCACATCTTGTTCGCGGCATTATATGAAGCGCAGCGCTACCCTTGGACTGCCGTCAGCGGCGGCCCGGGCAGCGGCCTCTATAAGTCCATCGACGATGGCGCCACTTGGAAGCGACTTGAAGGTCACGGCCTTCCTCCCGGCGTCCTTGGCCGCATCGGCGTGGCCGTTTCTGGCGCCGACGGCAATCGCGTGTACGCCATCATCGAAGCGGAAAAAGGCGGTATCTATCGCAGCGACGATGCCGGCGATTCCTGGCAACTCCTCACCGGCGATCACCGCTACACGCAGCGCGCTTGGTATTTCCATCATATTTTCGCCGATCCCAAAAATGTGGATACGGTCTATGTGCTGAACACCGCCGTCTATCGCTCCACCGATGGCGGCCACAGCTTCGGCTTTGTGCGCTCTCCTCATGGAGATAACCACGGACTGTGGATCGATCCCACGCATCCGGAATGGCTGATCAACGCCAACGACGGCGGCGCCACCGTTTCACACGATAACGGCAAGACCTGGACCACGCAGTTGAATCAGCCGACCGCGCAGTTCTATCACGTAGCCACTGACAACTTTTTCCCATATCGCATCTACGGCGCTCAACAGGACAACTCCACGGTGGCGATCGCCAGCCGCAGCGATGATGGCGTCATCGACCGCCCGGATTGGTACGAAGTCGGCGGCGGCGAGGCTGGCTTTGTCGTTCCCGATCCCGCAAATCCTGACGTCGTGTATGCGGGTTCTTACGATGGCCTAATCACGCGCTTCGACAAAAAAACTCATCAGGTGCAGGACGTCTCTTCCTGGCCGCTCAATCCGATGGGCGCAGGTGATGCCGATTTAAAACACCGTTTCCAGTGGACCGCTCCGATTGCAAGCTCTCCGAACGATCCCAAGGTTATTTATCACGGTGGGGAAGAAGTGTTTAAGACTACCGACAACGGAATGACCTGGACGGCAATCAGCGGCGACTTGACGCGCAACGACAAAACCAAGGAGCAATCCTCCGGAGGCCCACTGACGCAAGACAACACTAGCGTCGAGTATTACGGCACGATCTTCGCGATTGCCGAGTCGCCCGTCGAGAAAGGCCTCATATGGGCCGGCAGCGACGACGGGCTCGTACACGTCACGCGCGATAGCGGCAAAAACTGGGCTGACGTCACTTCGAAAGAATTCGGCGAGTGGAGCCTTGTCAGCATCATCGAGCCTTCGCCGCACGCCGCGGGCACCGCCTACGTCGCCATCGATCGCCACAAGCTCGACGACTTCCGCCCATACATTTTCAAGACGGCCGACTACGGCAAGACCTGGACGAAAATCACAGCCGGCATTCCCGACAACAGTTACGCGCATGCTGTCCGCGAAGATCCCAAGCGTAAAGGCCTGCTCTATGCCGGCACGGAAAACGGTGTCTACATTTCTTTCGACGATGGTTCACACTGGCAATCATTGAAACTCAATCTGCCCAGAACACCCGTTCACGACCTCACAATAAAGGACGATGACCTGATTATTGCCACACACGGCCGCGCCTTTTGGTCGCTTGATGACATCGCTCCTCTTCGCCAGATGACCGCGGCACCTACGACGGACGAAGCCCATCTTTACCAGCCCGCTTCCGTCGTCCGCTTCCGCGGCCCAGGCTTTACGCTGCCGGCCGGCGTTCCCGTCGGCTCAAATCCACCAGCGGGCGCGGTGATCGATTACTGGCTGAAGAATGCGCCCAAGGACCAAATCACGCTCGAAATTCTCGACGCGAGCGGAAAGTTGGTTCGCAAGTATTCGAGCAAGAAGTCCGCCGCTGGTGCTTCTCCCGATGAAGAGGAGTTCGGCGTCAGCAGGCCCGGGCAAGAGCTTCCAGTCGAAGTCGGCTTGAACCGCTTCGTTTGGGATTTGCAATACGATGCACCTACCATCGTTCCTGGCGCGGTAGGTTGGGGCGGCCGCCCCGAGGGTCCGCTTGTGGCTCCAGGCACTTACCAAATCAAATTCACTGTCGCAGGAAAAACTTCCACCGCCAGCATCGAACTCACCAAAGACCCACGCGTCTCGGCAACGCAAGCCGATCTCGAGAAGCAACAAGAGCTCGCTTTGCGGATAAGCGGCCGCGTGAGTGCTGGAAACGAAGCCGTGAATCAAATGCGCAGCGTGCGGAGTCAGCTTGACGCACTGAAAAAACGTCTGGCGGCGGACGCCAGCGCAAAGCCACTCCTCGAATCCATCGATGCCCTTAACAAAAAAATGGACGCCGTCGAAGAGAAGATTATTCAGCCGAAATCCAAGAGCGGCGAGGACCCGTTGAATTTTCCGATTCAGGTAGCCAACCAGCTCGCAGATCTGCAGGAAACCGTGGAAAGCGCGGACAGCCCGCCGACCGCCGCATCCTTCACCGTCTTCGAAGAACTCAATACGCGCCTCGAAGCGCAGTTGGTGGCCTGGCACGAAATTCAATCCAAGGATCTCGCTGCCCTCAACGCCGCCATTCAGAAAGCCAACATCCCTACGATCGCTCCTGTGGCGGAAAAAGCGGAGAAGTAAGCACCGGCAAAGAGTCATTCAACGATCGAGGACGAGGAAGCTGCTGCGGCTTCCTCGTCGACGCCAATTTCGGCATCAATTGTCTAACTCACACTGCATTCACAAAAGCCATTGCTCTACAAACCAGCTTTTGCTACTCTCCGCGCACAGTTGAATCCCCGAGAGGTGCACTCATGGCGTTTTGTAAAGCGTGTGGTCAGGATGCAGGTGATGCAACATTCTGTCCGAAGTGCGGAGCCCCGCAAGGCGCTTCGTCGAGCGTAGCGGTCACTCCGCCGGTTGCGGAATCCCCCACGGCCGGAATGGACGAAAACATCGCCGGCCTGCTTTCCTATCTTGTTGGATGGGTCACCGGCCTCATCTTCTTGCTCATCGACAAGCGTCCGTTCGTTAAATTTCATGCCGCCCAGTCGATTGCATTCAACATTTGTATTTTCCCTTTTTGGATCGCGCTGTGGATCATCGAGCTGGTTTTGGCTCACATCCCTATCATTGGATTTCTCGGACTAATCATGTTCCCCATTTTTGGTCTTGTTATCTTCGGGGTCTGGATTTTCCTGATGTATAAGGCGTATTCGCATGAAAAATTCAAACTGCCGATCATCGGCAACATTGTCGAAGGGATGGTCAACAAGTAGGATCTTCGTCTGATTTTTGTATTTGAAGAGCCGTCCGGTCTCGCCGGGCGGCTCTTTTTCTGATGTTTCTCATCAACGCTTTCCGCTTGACTTCTTTTTCGTGTCCCGCCAACCTGAAAGGCTTTGTTTCTGCTGCGTTAGGCAGAAAAACTGAAAGGCGCCATCTCTAAGACATGACCCGCGTCCGGCTGTGTTTCCACGATCGTTGCTTTGATGGCACCGCCTCTGCTGCTCTGTTCTATCGTTTTTATAAGGAAACGTTTGATCCTACCGCGGAGTTCGGTTTCACAGGTATGACCCATCGCGCGCAGCAGCCGTGGACTCCCGGCCTCTTCGATGGCGACGAAAACGCCATCGTCGATTTCAAGTACTCGAACTCTCCTAAAGTTACCTGGTGGTTCGACCACCATCAGAGCGCGTTTCTTACGCCTGCGGATGCCGAGCAATTCCGTAGTCATCCTGGCCCTCACATGTTTTATGAGCCGGACTATAAGTCCTGCACAAAACTCATCGCCACAGTAGCCAAGGAAAAATTCGGTTTTGACACCAAGCCGCTTGAGGAATTGATTCACTGGGGCGACATCATCGATGGCGCGCAATATCCCACGCCGGAATCGGCCGTCGAGCTCACCGAGCCAGCCACGCAGCTCGGCCTGGTGATCGAAGCGGCGCCCGAGGATGGTTTGCCCGCGCGCATCATCCCGGAGCTCGCCTATCGTTCGCTAGCCGAGATGGTGAAGCTGCCCCTCGTTGCTAAGCATCTCGGGCCTTTGCTCGAACGCCATCGCAAGTCCATCGAAATTCTTCGCCAGCGCGCCGAATCCATTGACGGCGTGATTTTCTTTGACGTCAGCGACCTCGACCTCGAAGGCTACAACAAGTTCATCCCGTATCTTCTGCATCCCGAGGCCGTCTATTCGGTCAGCGTCAGCTCTTCGCCAGTCCGCGCCAAAGTTTCGCTCGGCACTAACCCCTGGAATCAAGCCACCGCCGACAAAAATCTCGCCTCCCTCGCCGAAAAATTCGGCGGCGGAGGCCACCCGCGCGTCTCCGCCATCTCCTTCGACCCCGCCGACCTCCCGCGCGCCCGCCAGGTCGCTCGTGACTTGGCCGCCGAGCTTCGCTCCAAGTAAACTCGCACTCCCGTCGATCAAAGCTCTCCGTCCCACCGGCACGTCGTCCGTTTCCGGTAACACGCGCGAGCTAGACAGGTCGGCTAGTCAATGCCTTATCTTTTGTTTGTCTTCATTCTGGTAATCTGCATCTGCCTAGGCAAAGACGACTTCGCAAGATGTCCATTCCAAATCAAGCCTCTTGCAGAACTTTCGGGTACATCACTCTCGCTGTGCTGTGCATGTTCCTCGGTGCTGCTTTGAATTTATCAGCCGCTTCCGACTCGGGCCGAATTTCAGGGAAGATTCTCGATCCCCAGAATGTTGCGGTAGCAGGAGCCCGCCTGAAACTCATCAACTCTGCAGGAAGTTTAGTGCGTGAAACAACGAGCGACACTCAGGGAAAATTCACTCTGGAAGCTATCGACGCGGGCGAATACCAATTGAAGGCGGAGTCGAATAATTTCGTTTCGGTGGTTGCGGATGTTTCCTTGGCAGCAGGTCAGCAGAAAGAGGTCGACCTGCAATTCCAGCAACTGGCTTCGGTCCTGCAAGCCATCACCGTTGTAGCTTCGTCTCCGTCATTGCTGACCCCCGATCCTGCCCAAACAGTCGTAATCCATGATCAAGTGCTAGACGCTAATCCTGGACGGCCGGGGGCCCCGATTTCCATCCCTGGACTTCCCATTGAAACCGCGTCCGGTGGAATCAAAGCACCACAGTATTTCGCGCCGGGTGTTGCAGGAGATCATGGCGAGCCGATCGCTCAGTTTTTTCAAATTGGCAACTTTCTCTATCCAAACAACCTTCCTGCCAATGCCCATGGCAATGGCTACTCCGATCCGAATGTCCTGATCGCTCCAGTGATTGAAGGCGTCACGATAGATGGAGGTGCATTCAATGTTCGGGAAGGGAACCACTCGGTCGACCTCGCCGCCACATATGTACCGCGGCAGCGGTTCAATGATTTTGTTCAAGTAACGGGAGACTATCGCGACATCGATCTCATGGCCGGCTGGAGTCCCCAGAATCCGCAAACAGATGCATGGATCGCGGGGGAGTTTTCTTTCGGGAATGGATTCTTGGATCGATTAGAACACCGGCAACAATACAAGGTGAATGGACAGCGCGTGTTCAAGCTAGGGAACAATCAGTTGACGCTATTCGGAATTGGCTATTTCGGCTTCTCATATGTGCCGGGTCTAATTCCGATCAGCGTTCCAGTTCCCGGCGACACAATCGACAATCGGCAGTCGGACACGACCCACAACCTTCTTGTGGTCGCAACGGACAATTGGAAGTTGAGCGAGCAAAAGCAATTCTCCTTCTCGAGCTTTTTTCGGAACTACGCTCTCCAGCTCCGATCAAATTTTGGCGGCGGCCTGATTCAGCAGAGTGAAACGCGCGACGTTGTGGGTGGCGAGGCCTCCTACATTCAGAGCGTCCGCCCGTGGATAGCAGTCCTTGCTGGGATGGACCTTCGGCGCGATGCGCCACGCAACCTGGATTTAATGCACATCGACGACAACGGAATCTTCCAGCCGGTGACCAGAAACAACCTAACTCTCAGTTTTGTCGAACCTTTCGTTTCTCTGGATGGGACGGCCAGCCGGTACATTCATTTTGATATAGGAGTTCGGCAAGAAGAAGTATGGATGGATAATCAAGACCTCATCAATCCGCAAAATTCTTTCGACAGACTTGCTTCTCTGAGCCTGCCCAAAGCAACGCTTACTTTTCTGCCTCCAGACAGCCCGTATCTGCCGACTGTGGCGTTCAGTTACGGGGAAGCGTTTCATACGGAAGATCCGCGAATCGGCAACGGCACGGGACAACCAACTCTTCTCGCCCCGTCCCAGGCTTATCAGCTCAGAGTCTCGAAGGTGGTCAAACAGACGCAATTCAACCTCACACTAAGACGCACGTCGAACTCTCAGGAATTGGCAAAGATTGATCCCGATACGGGATTGCAGGAAGATACCGGCCCTTCTCTCAATCGGGCGATCGCTGTTTCCGTGCAAAGGAATTTTTCGCGGGGAGCGATTTATATCTCCTACGCGCAAGCCGATGCCAGAGATACGCAGACGGGCCAGCCTGTGCCGGAGGCTCCGCGCATGATTTGGGATGCTGTTGCTTCGGAGAATCACCTGCCTTTTCATCTGCAGTTGCGTGGAGAGTTCGAATTTGTCAGAGCAAAGCCGCTTGGCGACGGATTTGTGGGCGAGCCGGTAACGGAAGTTCGAGGGGCGATACTTCGGCCGTTCCTGGAAAATCGAATGTCCCTGGGAGCGAACTTTCTGATCGCTCACGGGTACACAGGTCAGACGACAGAGACTATCCCGTTCCAGCCTGCTCCCTGCCCAATCGAGTGTGTTGTTGGAGTGCCATTGAAGTCCTATGTCAGTCTCAGTTGGACCTATTATTTCAACAAATAAAGCCGCGGGCTGAGAGGCCAACGCTTGATTAACGCGGTGGTCTCAATGGGTCGACGCAACACTAAGTTCCAAGTCTAATCGCCGGAGTTAAAGGCTAGAATCGCTTACAAGTGTTGAATCGAACGGAACACTGCCCTGGCTAGGTTCTGATGAGTACAGCCCGACAGATCGGTTCTCTCTGGGAAGTGCTGTTGGATCAGGCTATTAGAAAGTGTTGCGTCGACCAGTTGAGCTGGCAGCCCTTGCCGGGCAATTGGCCCGGCTAGTGCTCAACACTTCTGGGTATACCGGATATTCGACTTTCGTAATACGATGGTCTTGTTATGGCCTTTAGCCACTTAGTCGCCCCGGGCCGAAGCGGCATCTCCCCCTCATCGCACTCGCGCTATCTCTCGCCTGAATCGAGGTGCATCGATGTCCCAATACACCAGACGTGAATTCCTTAAAACTGGACTCGCTGCCGGCGGCCTTGCCGTCACCGGAAGCCTCGCGACGAGCGCGGCGCGGCAGACCGCGACAGATTGGGTAACGCTAGGAAAATCCGGAGTGAAGGTAACGCGCCTCGCGTTTGGCACAGGTAGCTTCAGCGGCCAGGTACAGCGCGACTTGGGACAAGACGGTTTTACGAAGCTGGTGCGTTACGCCTACGACCATGGCATTCGCTTCTTCGAGACGGCTGAGTCTTACAGCGAAATGCATAGAATGCTCGGTGTGGCCCTCCAGGGGATTCCACGCGATAGCTATCGCATTATGTCGAAGGTGACCACGCGGCAAGGCGTGAATCCGCAAGAGAAATTTGACGAGCTGCGCAAACTTGCGAATACCGAATACTTCGACATCATGCTGTTGCACTGGCAACACACCGCGACATGGCCAGCGGACTCAAGCAGGTGGCAGGATGGAATCCTGGAGGCGCAGTCGAGGAAGGCTATCGTAAGTCACGGCGCGTCGGTTCACGGTCTACCGGCGTTACGGCAAGTTCCCGGAGACAACTGGCTCGACGTCGCGATGATTCGGATGAATCACAAGGGCGTCCGCATGGACGCCGAGGATTACAACACGGACGGATTGGGCAACGTACCCGAGGTAGTAACTCACGTCCAGCAGTCCCGCAGAGCGGGAATGGGCGTCATCAGCATGAAACTTGTGGGCGAGGGCACGTTCAACCGTGAGGATCGCAGGGCGGCTATGAGATTCGCGTTCAAGAACGCCGGCGTCGATAGCGTTACAGTCGGCTACAAGAACACTGCGGAGATCGACGAGGCCATCGAGAATCTGAATCTGGCACTCGCGTAGCGAGTTTCGACTCAGCCGCTGAACTCCGAGCCAAGTAAAATCGCATTAGCGTCAATCCGAAAATTTTGCGTCGCATCCGCACCACAGTCTGACGCGCTTGCCAATGGTCGGGAGTTCATGATCGCAGGGTTTACAGCCGGCAGAGGCTCGCTGTTTTCCTATGCGATAGGAATTCGCTTGAATCAATGCACGTGGGCCACGTCGTCGTTCATGGAGAAAACGTCTTTGAAGTCGGGTTCGTACGGGAAAATGTGGATCATCCAACTGAACAAATGGGGGTGGAAGACGCCTCGCTCCGCAGTGCAGGCCTCTTGCGTGGTTATGGAGCCGAACATGCCGAACTTGGGATGGTCAGCTTTGTAGTCCTTTACGCGGTCTTCCGGGGCCTCGCAGAAATTGATGTGCCTATGCCAGCGCGCGATGCTGAGTGGGACGCTCTGGTTTAGCTCATCTTCGGTTGCGTCGGGGTTGGCCGTGTACATCACGCCCTCCAGCTTGTATTGCTGGGTCGGAGTTCGGCGATAGAGCAGAGAGGATGGCCTGCTCGAGTCGAAATGGAGATCAGCTTCCTGGGTGTTAGCTTTGTTAATAAAGTGGTATTGGGGCTGCTTGAGTTTCGGGTTCGCGATGACATATCCGTCGAGCAAAGCCTTGCGGTAATCCTTATAGCGCTCCATGGTCGCCCTCGCATGGGCCACGACGGCCTTGGCTTTTTCTTCGTCACCGGGCTGTATTGGCCGTAGCGGCGTCATATACATGTGGCCGACCATGGCGGCCATGCTCGGACCCATGCTGCTCATGTCGTCGTTCCCGCGCATGTCCATTCCAGGCATGCTGTTCTGCTGCTGGCCGTGCTGCCATGTGTGCCCAAGCGGAGCGGTCAGCAAGGCAGCTCCAAAGATGAGCGTCAACTCCCCGAGGTGAGTGAACGAGTTACGAAAGGACTGATTTTGTTTTTTGTTCACTGGCGAGAACTCCGGATTCTCCAAAGGCTCGATAAATAATACTGCGTGGCATACAGGCATGAAAAGGAAAAGTAGGTGGTCACTAACCCAACCTCGAAAGTGTTACTGGGGTTCAACGCCCGGGATGTAGTCGCGATGAATCAATCGTCAAAAACTGGCTAACGGCGTGATCGGGAATTGGCCCGAAGCGGCATCCCGCCCGTTCGACAAAAATGCGCGTCCCGTGTAAAATTCTTTGATCCTCTGCGCGCCGCTAGCTCAATTGGTAGAGCAATGGACTCTTAATCCATAGGTTGTAGGTTCGATTCCTACGCGGCGCACCATTTTCTCCTGAGTTTCTTCTGTGCGAGAAAGCCACACCTGACTCTTATTGCGTGGCTGAGAAGCAGACTAAATGGCCGGTGCCCGTTAGTCATGGCCCGTCATCAAGGGCCAAAGGCATATTTGCAACCTCGCGTCGCGCTGGATTCTTGTCTAACTCCGCGTCATAATTGCAACGAGTGTTTCTCTCAGAAATTGATCCGGGCTGCGAAACGTTGTGTTAACTTCGAGCGTCCAAAAGGGAAGCAAGCGATGACGGTCATAGTGTGTTCTGAGAGTGGTCAGGAACGCCCATCATACGCGCACGCACGGACAGGCCTCTAAGTAATCTTATGAAAACGTCTGAATGTTTGGCAGGGGTAGCAGCCTTTGCCGCAATTCTCGGCGGCGGCTGCTCAAAGTCAGTTTCCAGCAGCATGCTCGGCGACGCGGCTCATCCCACGCCTGTTCACATTTATACCGTCGCGGAGGAAACCGCTAGGCGCCGCGTACAGGCGTCTGGCTCGCTTTTCGCCCTGGAAGAAAGCATCTTAAGCGCGCAGGTCGAAGGGCGCGTGTCGCAAGTTCTAGCTGATGTCGGCGACAACGTCAAAGAAGGCCAGCCGCTCATTTTGATCGATCCACAAGAGCTTCAATTTGAGGTCGACCGCCAGCGTGGCCTCGTTACCCAGGTTCGAGCCCAGCTCGGTATCGGTCCGAACGACCCCCCACCGGCAGATCCAAAAAAACTTGCTTCCGTTGAACGTGCCGCAGCCGATCTCTTCGACGCCGAGCGAAAATACGGCCGCGCGCAAGAAATGTTCAATGGCAAGCTGATTTCGCAACAGCAGTTGGACGAAGCCGCCAGCCGTTTTCAAAGCACCCAAGCCGGCTACACGGTCGCTCTGCAAGAAGTTGACCGCCTGAAGGCCCTGCTCGTTTCCAGCGAAGCCAGTGAAAACCTTGCCGAGAAAAAGTTAAGAGATGCAACGATTCGCGCGCCTTTTCCTGGCTCGATTAAGACACGCGATGTCCATCCCGGAGAATATCTTCGCGTGCAAGGCCCTGTCATGGTCCTCGTGCGAACGGACACTCTTCGCGCCCGCCTTGCGGTCCCCGAGCGCTGGGCCGGTTCGGTGAAAGACGGCGCCACCGTCGATCTGCAAGTCGAAGCCTTCCCAGGCGAAACCTTTCACGGCCGCGTCTCGCGCATTAATCCCTCCGTCGCGCAGGATTCGCGCACCTTCGAAGCCGAAGCCCTTCTCGCCAACGCCGACGGCCGTCTCAAGCCCGGTTTTTTCGTGCAAGCTTCCATTCCCACTGAAAAAGAAGAAAAAACCATTTTTCTTCCCGAAGGCGCCGTCAACTACCGCTACGGTGTCTACAAGGTTTTTCTTCTGAACGGCAATCACGTTTCCGAGCACCAAATTCGTCCCGCTGGTCAGACCGAAGACCAACGCGGCAAACGCTTTGAGGTAGCCGAAGGCTTAAAGCCTGGCGACCGCGTCGCCGTAGCCATTTCTGGCGATTTGCACGACGGCGCCACCGTTCAAGAACAGCCGGAAGGGAACATCCCGGCGCTGAAGTAGCCGTCGCCGGGGCTCAAACACACACGCCGATGAAGCTAGCCGAAACATGCGTAAAGTATCCCGTCTTCACCGTGATGCTTATCGCTTTTCTTGTGACGCTCGGCGCGTTTTCTTATCGCGGCCTCGCCGTTGATCTTTTTCCCAAAGCCGATCCCGCCACCGTCAACGTTGACGTCCAGTTGCCCGGCGCGACGCCCGAAGAAGTCGTCACTGGCGTCGTTCTCCCCCTCGAAGACGCTATCTCGAGCGTGAGCGGCATCGATGAAATCACCGTTTACTCCAGCGAAGGCTACGCCGACATCACCTGTACGTTCGTCCTCGAGCGGGATATCGACGGCGCCGCCCAGGACATTCGCGAAAAAGTAGCGGCTGCGGTAAATCGTCTTCCCCGCGACACGCTGCCGCCCGTAATTACAAAGCAAGATCCGCAGTCTGATCCAATCTTGACGTTACTCGTCAGCGGTCCCATCAGCCGTCGCGAACTAACCGAAATCGCCGATAAACAAATCCGCCGCGCCATCCAAACTGTCGACGGCGTCGGCAGTGTCGAATTGAACGGCGGCCAGGCTCGCCAAATCCGCGTCCTCCTCGACGCGCAAAAACTCACCGCCCACAATTTCACCGTTCTCGATGTACGCGACGCCCTCCAGCGCGAAAACATCGAAGCCCCCGGCGGCCGCATGGTCACCGGCCCGCAAGAACTCGGCCTCCGTACTCTCGGCCGCGTCACCTCCGCCGATCAGTTCGGCGAAATCGTCATCGGCACACGCGGCGGCGCGCAAGTCCGCGTTCGCGACGTCGCCCAAGTTGAAGACGGCGCGCAAGAGCTACGCACTTGGTCCGCTCTTTATCGGAAGGGAACTCCCGGCGAAGACGTCGTCAGCATCCAGGTTCTCCGTCAGTCCGGCACCAACACCGTCCAAGTCGCCGACAACGTAAAAGCCAAGCTCGACGAACTTCGCGCGCAACTTCCTCCCGGCGTGCAACTTCTCGTCATTCACGACATCTCCGACTTCATCAAAGCCTCCGTCCACTCGCTTCTCGAACACTTGATCCTCGGCAGTATTCTCGCCAGCGCCATCGTCTTTCTCTTCATGCGCAACTGGCGCGCCGTTCTAATCGCCGCCGTCGCCATTCCCGCCAGCATCATCGCCACCTTCACCCTCATGCGTGGCATGGATTTTTCCCTCAATAACATGACGCTTCTGGCGCTCACGCTCGCTGTAGGCATCGTCATCGACGATGCCATCATCGTTCTCGAAAACATCGTCCGCTTCATGGAAGAAAAAGGCGAAGACCGCAAAAATGCCGCCATCAAAGCCACGCAGGAAATTGGCCTCGCCGTCATGGCCACCACGCTCTCGCTAGTCATTATTTTCCTGCCTATCGCTTTCATGAACGGTTACGCGCGGAAGTACGTCAACTCCTTCGGCTGGACCATGGCCATGGCCATCCTCGTCTCTCTCCTCGTGGCCTTCACGCTTACGCCGATGATGTCCTCGCGCATCCTGAGAATCAGCGAAAAAGAGAAAAAAGCCCATGCCGCAGGGATCCTGCACTGGATCGAACAATCCTATTTAAGACTCCTGCAGTGGTCGCTGGCGCATCGCTGGGTCATCGTCATCATTTGCGTCGCGACTTTTCTCTCCACCTTCGGTCTCTACCATCTAGTAGGCCGTGACTGGATTCCTTCCGACGATCAATCCGAGCTGATTAGCTCCTTCACGCTCCCCGAAGGCACGGCACTTTCCATCACCACGCAGCGCGCGGCGGATATAGCGCAACGCGTCGTTGCGTTGCCCGAAGTCGCCTTCGTGCAATCCTTCACACACGGCCCCACCAATCACGCGCACCTTTTCATCGGGCTCGTCCCACGCAGCGAAAGAAAACGCACCCACGAGCAACTCGCCACCGAAATCCGCGGCTTTCTTGCCGACTATCGCAACATGGTCTCGAACGTCCGCCTGCCATCCGTCTTCGGCGGCGAAACCTACTTTCCCATCGGCGCCGTCATTCGCGGCCCCGAATTGAATCAACTGGCCGACATCAGCAAGCAAGTCGCCGACCTAATGCGCAAATATCCCGAGCTTGTCGACGTTAACCCCAGCCTCAACCTCAACACGCCCGAGCTTCAAGTCAAAGTCGACCGCCAACGCGCTGCCGATATTGGCGTCCGCATGAGCGACGTCAGCGATGCCGTCCGCCTCTTTTATTCCGGCGAAGACGAAATCACCCGCTTCAAAGAAGGCTCCGAGCAATATCCGGTCATTATGCAGTTGCTCGAACGTCAGCGCGATAATCCCGACGTCCTCGCGCAAATGATGGTGCCCTCGACGAAACTTGGCCAAGTCCGCCTCGAAAATGTCGCCACCATCGTCCGCGGCGCCGGCCCCGCTACGCTCTGGCGTTACAATCGGGAATTCGAAGTCACCGTCTACGCCAACGTCGCCAGCGGCTATCCCCTCGACCTAGCCGCCGCCCACACCATCCAATCCATCAAAGAAATCGGCCTCCCCGCGGGCTATTCCTACCGCTTCACCGGCCAGGTCAAAGTCCTCGAAGAAACCACGTGGAATCTTTTGCTCGCGATGCTCCTTGCCTCCATCTTCATGTACATGGTTCTGGCCGCGCAGTTCGAGAGCTTCTCCCATCCCTTCATCATCATGCTCACGCTCCCGCTAAGCATCCCCTTCGCGCTGCTCTCTCTCTGGATAACAGGCCGCGCCCTGAGCCTCTGGAGCGCCCTGGGTATGTTCTTGTTGTTGGGAATCGTAAAGAAAAACGGAATCCTGCAGGTCGACTACACCAATCGCCTTCGCGCCAGCGGCATGCCCGTCCGCGAAGCCATCCTCGAAGCCAACCGCGTCCGCCTCCGCCCCATCCTCATGACCACGCTCTCCATCGTCGCCGGCCTAATCCCGGTCGCCATCGGCATCGGCGCCGGCTCCGAACAACGCGCCTCCATCGCCGTCACTATCATCGGCGGCCAAACGCTCTGCTTACTTCTAACTCTCCTCGTCGTGCCGGTCGCCTATTCGTATCTCGCCGAGTTCGAGACCGTGCCCTGGGCCACCGCCGCCCGCCGCCTCTTCACCCGCACCCGCCACCCAGTCGGCGATTCTTCCGCCGACTAACCGTGCATCTCGAGTGATCTTGTAGGGGAGGGGATTGCCCCTCCCTCGCGAGCGAAGCGATCGCGCTCGCCGTGCTAAGAAGCCCGCCCAAGTTCCTCGCGTATAACGCGTCTCAGCGTCTTTTCCAACGGCTCCTTCGCATGCCGCATATGCTGACGGAGCACTTCATTGATAAGCGTCTGGTAGCTACCGCCGCCTGCGCGGTCCACCTGTTCTCGGAACCAAGCAAGAATCTCGTCATCTAGCCGGATCGTAATCCGCGTCTTCCCTTTGGGTACTGAAACGACAGCCCCACGCCGAGCTTTGCCGAAATCGTATTCACGCTTCATGATGTTCCTCGTATTGACTCTTCTCCCTCGGGGTAGCCGCGCGAGCCGAAATCAGCCTCACGTTGTCCTCGCGCCAGACATAAACGACTACCAAGATTCGACCAACCTCGTTCCTGCCCAAAGTGATCCAGCGCTCTTCATCCTCCGAAAAGGGGTCCTGTATCGTCAGCGCGAGATCGTCCTCGAGAACGGCCGCGGCTTCGGCAAAGTGAACTCCATGCTTCGCCAAGTTCTCCCGGGCCTTGGACGGATCCCATTCATAGCTCACGGGCTCGACTCACATTCCCAGTATATGCACATCTGTGCATATATGTCCATTTGTGGATTCTAACCCTTGCAGAAAAATCGGGAGGCTCGGGTTCTTGCTTTTTCACATATTTCCCCGGCCTTATCGAGTTAACTAGCACTCGGCCAATCTCTTCCGATCTCTCGACTTGCATAAGTCGCATTCGCGCCAGCGCGCCGCGTTCGAATGAGTACTATAAATAATGATAAATGTATCGACAACAAGCCACTTCTCCTGCTACCATATCGCATGTTTCGCTCGCGATCCACGCCAACGAACTTCGAGTCATCCCTTCAGTGTCTCCGTTTCCTTCTCCTCGACCTCCCCTCCGCGATCTCTGTGACCTCTGTGTTAAAATCCAACCTCCAGCCGAGCTCGGCTGTTCCATCCAGAGCGAAACAACCCAACCCCTTTAGAATCCGCAGTTTCAAAACACAGCACTTAAAGTGGCTCTGTTGACATCCTCGGAGACGAAGGCGATGCCTCAAGCGGTAGAGGTTGTAGGTGAGCCCTAGGAGCAGGGCCTGACGGATTTGCACGGGCAAGCTGCGTCCGGGTGCGCGAGAAGAAAGTTTTCGTTTGATCACCGAGAAGATGGTTTCGATCTTGGCTCGTTGTCCGTACTCTTTTTGCGGAAAAGCCCGGTACATCTGATAACGAATTCCCCCTCGCGGGATGCCGCGGCGCGGTTTGGCGGGAATGATGCTACGGGCTCTCCAGCGCTGCCGGATATATTCATGATTCGCTTCGGAATCGAACTCGGCATCGGCCAGCACCTCGCGCACAGGCACCCGTTGCCTGGCGGCGTCGAGCAAAGCAGGCAGTGCTCGCGTATCGCACCACGGTCCTTGCCGCGCGCGCTGCGCCAGCAAAATCTGTTGCTTTACATCCGCCACCACCAGCCACTTTAGATAGTGCCGGTAGCGCAGCTTTCCGCCATTGTGCTGCTCGATGCGGCGAAGGAAGTACGTGCTGACGGCCTGTGGGGATAACCCCGTGCCGTCGATGGCCGCGGAAACGCGCACATGCGTTCTGCCACGGCGCAGGCGGCGCACCGTTTCCCCCAGTCCGCGGTCGATCAAGTCATCGTCCAGCCGCTTCAGAAAACGATACAGAGTGGTGTAGTCCGGCACGGTCTGCAACTGCAAAACTTCTCGCAAGTCGCGATGCTCGCCAAGACGCACCTCGGTTTCGCGAAAGGTCCAGTCTTCGTAACGCATCAGGCAGAGAATAGCCAGCAACTGCGGCTGGGTGAATTGGTGTTTGCTGAAACGGCTGCGGTACGGCGGCAAGACCCGCTCGGCCACTTGCAGGGCCACCCGGGCAAAAGGCAGAAGTCCGACTTCGGCCATCGTCCCTCCTGCTTCCTCAGAGAACACTCTCTGCCCCCTTGCGTCGAGAACTCAAATCGCGAACTGTGACGAGGATGTCAACAGAGCCACTTAAAGTCCTTTAGAATGCGCAGTTGCAAAAAAACGGGGTGCGCCCACCCTCTCTCCGCTTGCGCCAACCCTGCCATCGCAGGCACAATTCGCGTGCTCGATCCGATCATTCTTTCCAGTCAGGAAGGCGCGCGATGCGACGAATAGTCTCGGCTCTTATCTTGTCATTTGGTTTTTGCATTTCACTCCACGCACAAACGAAATCCCCTGCACAGCCACCCGACTACGGCCAGTGGGAATCGCTCGCCGTGCCACGCGAATTCGGTGGCCTCTCGCCTGACGGAAAGTGGATCGCTTATGGCATCAATCGCTCCAATCGCGAAAACGAACTGCGCGTCACAAATATCGCCGACGGCACCACCAAAACGGCTGCGTTCGGCACGCAAGCCGTTTTTTCTTCGGACTCGCGTTGGGTTGCCTACGCCATCGGCTACTCCGAGGCGCAAGAAGAAAAAATGAAGAAGGACAAGAAGCCCGTGCAAAGAAAGCTCGGCCTTCTGAATCTTTCAACCGGCGAACAGATCGTCATCGATGGCATCGAGTCCTTCGCCTTCAGTCCCACGGGAACGTACTTGGCCATGCGAAAGTATGCGCCAGAAAAAAAAGAGGCGCCCGATGTGGCCGCAAACGCAGAAAGCGACGATACGCCAGGCGCCACGCTGATCCTCCGCCAGCTCTCCTCGGGACATGACACCTCCTTTGGCAACATTTCTGAATTTGCGTGGCAGGATCTTCCTGGGCGCGGCACGCTTCTCGCAATGACCATCAACTCCGAAGACAAAACCGGCAACGGCGTGCAACTCTTCAATTCGGAAAATGCGTCCGTTCGCGTGCTCGACTCTTCAAACTCGGTCTACAGTCGCCTGGCTTGGCGCAAAGATGGCGATAACCTTGCCGTTCTCCGCTCCAAATCCGACGAGCATCGCGAAGGACCGACGCAAGTCGCACTGGCTTGGACGCATCTCGGCGAAAGCTCCGAAGCCAGCCATCTGTACGATCCCACCGCCGACGCGAAGTTTTCCGCTGGCATGCGCTCGGTTGGGTTTCAGAAACCGTCGTGGTCCGAGGATGGTGAAACGATCTTTTTCGGTATAGCCAAATGGGAAGAGAAGATTCCCGAACCCAAAAAATCCACGAGCGCTACTGATGGCGACGGCGGTAAGACGAGTTCCGCGGCGAAGGACAAGGACAAAACCAAAGAACCAGAAGAACAGGCGACCGTAGACATCTGGAATGCGCGCGACGCGGAAGTGATGCCCAAGCAAAAGCTCAACGCCAAAAATGATCGCCAGAAAAATATGCTGTGCGCTTGGCATTTGCAGAACGGTCAGTTTGTGCAGCTCGGCAAAGACCTCGACGAAGAAGTTGTGCCTTTCAAGAATCAGCAAACCGCTTACGCCGCGAACTGGTCCGCGTACGCCATGGACCGCAGCATCGGCAGGCCTGCCGCGGATATCTACTTCGTGGATCTAGCCACAGGGAATCGCACAAAAATTCAAGACCGGCTCAATGACGACTACTATGTCCAGGCTAGTCCCGCTGGCCGCTACCTGCTCTATTTTCACGACAACAACTATTGGACGGTGAATGCGGCAACGCGCGCCGTCGTCAATATCACCAAGACCGTCCCCACGACGTTCGCCGACCTCGAAGCCGACTATACCATCAAGCAGAAACCCGCCTTCGGATTCGCCGGATGGACGAAGGACGACGCGAGCATCATCCTCTATGACAAATTCGATCTCTGGCAGGTTTCACCCGACGGAGCGCACGCCACAAAGCTCACCGATGGAGCGGCCGACCAGGTCCGCCACCGCTATGTAAAACTAAATCCCCGCAATGAGTTCATCGACATCGACAAGCCGATTTACCTCAGCATGTTCGGCATTTGGACGAAAAAATCTGGTTACGCGCGGCTCAATCCGAGTGTTTCAGGCTCTCTCAAAGAAGAACACCTCATCTGGCTCGATAAAAGCGTCGGCCAACTCGGAAAAGCCAAAGATGCCGACGTGTTTGAATACGTCGTTCAAACTTTCACCGAATCGCCCAACGCCTTCGTTGGCGGCCCCAGTCTGAAAGATCCCAAACAAGTTACCAAAACGAACCCGTTCCAAAGCAATTATGCGTGGGGCAAAGAAGAACTGATCGACTACAAAAACAGCCACGGCGAGCATTTGCAGGGTGCTCTCTACTATCCCGCGGGCTACGACCCTAGCAAGAAATACCCCATGGTCGTCTACATGTACGAAAAATTGTCGGATGGCCTGCATCAATACAGCGCGCCGTCTGAGCGCAATTACTACAACGTTGGCGCCGTCACTAGCCATGGTTATTTCATGTTGCAGCCGGACATCGTTTTCCGTCCTCGCGAACCGGGCGTTTCGGTCGTCGATTGCGTTACTTCGGCCGTCAAGCGCGTCATTCAGATGAACATCATCGATCCCAAGAAAGTCGGCGTGATGGGCCATTCCTGGGGCGGTTTTGACTCTGTTTATCTCGCTACACACACCACAGATTTCTTCGCCGCCGCCGTCGCGGGCGCTCCGATCACCGATCTAGTCAGCAATTACGGAAACCACCATTGGAGCTCCGGCATCGCCGAAACCGATCACATTGAAACCGGCCAGCAGCGCATGGAAGTCCCGCTCTACGAAGATCTGCAAGCCTATATTCGCAACTCTGCCGTTTTCGGCGTGCAGAATATGACCACGCCTCTGTTGATTGAAGTGGGCGACAGCGATGGCACGGTCTTTTTCCATCAAGGCGTCGAGCTCTACAACATCGCCCGCCGCGCAAAAAAGAACGTAGTCCTTCTCGAATATGCCGGCGAAGACCACGGTTTGCGCAAGAAACCCAACCAGATCGACTACCAGCGTCGCATCTTTGCCTGGTTTGGCCACTATTTGAAGGATGAGCCTGCCGCTCCGTGGATTACGAACGGTGAGAGTTATCTAGACCGCGAAAGGGAACTGAAGCAACTAAAAGCCGGTGAAGGCAAGGACTGAAAGTTAGGCGCGCGAAGTGAATATTGGCGCCAATGCTTTCCGGCTCCGCAGAACTGGGATACTGCCGCGAGGAATCTAGAAATGGCGAGCCGCTAGCCGAGTAAGAACTGGGTCGTGCTCCTCTAAAATGGAATCCGCGAATCCGCGCGAGGGAGCGCGCAAAAGAAGGAAAAGTTCGCCGGCCCACAAAAGAATGTCCAGCAAGCGCCCGCGTTGCAGATTGCTGATGTCATCGCAATGCAGCGCTACATCGAGAGCCCGACGCGAGCACTCTTCGATGAACGCGCGCAGCGAAGCGAGATCGAGATTTGCGCGCCCCATTTTCTGGCCGCGCGGATCAATACGTTGCAAATTTTCGTAGCAGAGTTCGATGAAGTGGTTCAGGCAAAATTCCTGCTGAGCCATTGATGTAACTGCGGTCCCCTCACAAAAATCCACTGCGCAGATATTGTCTTCAAACATCTTTGACATGGCCCCTAACTCAAAACTCTTCACTCCCATACCGCCCGCAACTATCTTCTCTATACAAGCCCCCATAGAGTTAGACGTTGCGAGGGCACTTAGCCGTTGCCGCAACCTCTACAGAATGGTGCCCCAAACGTCACTGTCAGTTTTACTCATGCCACACACATCGCGGCTTCCTCATTCAGCCCTGATTGCATCGCTCCCTCGGAGCAGGACGCTTCGAACTCGCGCGGAGCTTGGGCCGCGGCAGGCGCATAGGCGGCCAAGGTTTGGACGCGCAGGCATCGATCCAGATAAGGAACCAGCAAAGCCCGAACCCAACGCACGTTTTCGCTGCAGCGCTGCAAACGGTCTTCTCCACTCCAGAGAGTGACAACCGTTACGAGGCGTGCTTCGTGGTTTGCGATCATTACGAAACTTCCGGCGAAACCGGCAACTTCTCCAAGCGCTCCATCGATCGCCGCCGGCAAAGCGGCGTGGATCTTGTGTGCTTCCTCGGGCTTGGCAACAAACTCAATGCTGAGCGCTGTGATACGAGAACTGGTGTAGCACATACCAAGTGTCCGCGCATTAGTACTCAGTGCGTTCGAATCGAATTTCCGAGATGCGCGAGTGGAAATACTGTGGGTTTCCAACAAACGTGACACGGAGCCTCCAGTTTCAATGGTCCTCCCCTTTAAGGGGGGAGGCGCATCCTCGTGGGTCCAGGTCCGACTTGGATGCGCCCTGGTGGGACACGCGGGGGACAGGGGAACCGTCCCTTCGCCGCAGGACGCCCAAACATTCAATGGGTTCCTACAACCGAGTAGTGCAGGAGGAATGAATTTCGTTTCACAGTTTCGCGCCAAAATGGGAACCATTGCTCCGGGTGGATGGCGCGGCTATACTCGTCGGCAATAAAACTGAGGCGTACGTGGAACTCTTCGCATTCACCAGGGAATACGTGGAGCGCCTCCGCGAGGGAGACCCCTCGACGGAGCTGCATTTTGTGACGTATTTTGATCAACTCCTGCGGATCAAATTGCGGGCGAGAATGCTCGCCTCGGAAACCGTCGAAGACCTTCGCCAAGAGACATATATAAGAGTGTTGGTTACCCTGCGTAAGGATGGAATTCGGCAGCCGGAGCGCTTCGGCGCGTTCGTTAACTCCACTTGTAACTACGTTTTGCACGAGTTTTACCGGGCATCCTCGCGAACCAGCCCCTGGGATGACTCTTACCTGGAAGTGCCTGACCATGCCGTGAACGTAGAGGGCATGCTGGTCACGAAACAGATGAAGGATCGGGTTCGCGAGGTCATCGAGGAACTACCCAAAAAAGATCGGGAACTGCTTAGGGCCTTCTTTCTGGAGGAAAAGGATAAGGATGAGGTTTGCAGGCAGTTTGGGGTAGACCGGGATTATTTGCGGGTGCTGCTCCACCGAGCCAAGGATAAGTTCAAGGTTTTGTATGAGAAAGACAGGGACGGTCACCCTGGAAAGCGGTCTGATGATGAGGGGACATGAAACGAACTGGTCCCCACCTGCACTACTCATCGGTGGATGACAAACAATGAATATCATGGATCATAATGAAGCCGTGCGGCTACAGGCGGCTGAGAAGTACCTCCTTGGGGAACTCCCAAGGGAGCAGCATGCTGCGTTTGAAGAGCATTTCTTTGACTGCTCGGTGTGCGCAGAGGAGATGAAGGCCACTGCGGCATTCATGGAAGGCGCGCGGCAGGTGTCTCGCCAACAAGTTACGGAAACTCTTGATATGAAAGGTCTTGTTCCTGCTTCGCCAGCGACTCGGGGCTGGTTCGCTTGGTTGCGGCCCGCGTTCGCGGTTCCTGTATTTGCAGCGCTTCTTTTGTTCATTGGATATCAGAACGGCGTTACGATTCCCAGCCTGAAGCAAGCTTCGACAAGCGTGGTCATCGGTGAGGGCGCTAAGTCCTTCTCCCTCCTATCTGCGGATTCGCGGGGCGAGGGAACTTCAGCTTCGAAGATCGCCGTGGGTGCCCGCGAGGATTTTCGGCTTGAAGTGGACATGCCCGGCAATTCTTCGACTGGCTATAACTGCCAAATTCAAAGTGAGTCCGGCAAGGTTCTAGCAACCTTCCCCGTGTCTGCCGAAGAGGCAAAAAGCACGGTTACTCGCATCATTCGGGGCGGGTCCCTCAAGCCTGGAAAGTACACCCTCGTGATATTCAAGGGCCAGACGCCGGCCGTTCAGACGGACAATCAAAGCGCCGCTGCTCATAGATCGTTTGTTGTTGAATTTGTTCCGTAAATGAATGACTATTGGGCCCCGATTTAATACTGCTCTTTTGAGGTGTCCCCCATGCCCCCGATCGCGAAAGACGTCCCTTACCACTTTCATGCAGGAGGCCATGCCTTCAGCGCGCACTTTGTCCGTCCCGTGGACGTACCGATTGCAGCGCAAGCGTCTGTATCGCTCCCGCCGATTGGGGGCTTTGCGCACTCGCGCGTCGAGGACTTTGCTGTTTCGCGCCTAACTTCTTTCAAAGTCGGCGAGACACACGTCGCGGGAAGCTGGGAAGAGCCCACCATCGTCACAACCAGTGCGACGGCCATTCTTGAAGGCCTCTGCGTGCTGGATTTTCTGACCGTCGACAAGATCGTTTGCCGGCTTTCTGCGCGGTACGAGGATGATGGCAAGTACCGGGAGTCGCACATCCTGGCGCTTGGCAGCTATTTTGAAAACCTGCGACTCGGCGGTTTCGAAGTAAAAGTGACACTGCGCCACGATCTGCTGGTCAACTCACAAAATTTTGCCCAACTGACGAAGAATCTCAAGAGCGATAAAAGGGCAGTGGTCAGGGACGGAGTGGCATTTTGCTCGCTCGTCGAAAAAATCGAAGTCGACCCCCGTTTAGAGAAGCTGGAGGGCTTCGAGGTGAATGGCAACCGGCTCGTCGTTCCTCATTTTGGCAAGATTGCTTTAGCAGAGATCGTCGCCGCACCGGGATCCATCTCGCTGACCATGCTCCGGTTCAAACTGGGCTCACCCGACGGCGGTGGTGGCAGCGGCGGAACCACTCACACCAACGGACAGCCGCCCAATCCGTGAGAATTGCCGGGCGGCTCGGTATTTTCGCCGCCTGCTTGGCTGTGTGGGGCTGCGCGCCCCGCGCCAGCCCGCAAGCTGCCTACGATCAAATCGCTAAACAGATCGCTCATGGCGATTACAATGCGGCTCTATCGCAAGTCAATCTAGCTTCCGCGAAGTTCGCCGCGGATAGCCCACAATGGGACTGGAGCTTTCGCATCCAGAAAGCTCAAATTCTGATTGCACGGTCTGCACCGAAAGAGGCGCTGGACCTACTGAATGGTCCTTTGCCTTCTTCTCTCGCCTCTACCGAACTGCCTGCGCTCAAGGCACTGTTTGAGGGTAGCGCCCACATGAATCTCCAGCAGCTCGATAAATCGCAGGCAGAACTGTCCGAAGCTGGGCGTCTATCCACAGCTTCGCATCCGCGGCTTCTAAGTCAGGTGGTGAATACGCAGGCAACCCTGAGCGCCTATCGCGGCAACTACGCCGAAGCCGAGCGCGGGTACGAGCGGGGGCTGAAACTCGCGGGCGAGTACGGGCGAGAGGATCAGAAGGTCGTAGCTCAGGTAGGCTTAGCTTGGGTGGCCACCCATCAGGGGCATTTCGACCAAGGTGCAGAGCGAGGCCAGACCGCCCTGCAACTTGCTCGCTCCCTCGGCATGCAGAATCACGTGGCCACCACCTTAGGGAATCTGGCCTGGAATTACTCGGAGCTCGGCGACTTTGACACTGCTCTCGAGTTCTTCAAGCAGAGTGCACAGGAATCCGCTAAGAGTGGCATGTCGGGACGTTCTGCGTATTGGTTTACGGGTATGGCCAATGCCTACATCATTCTCCACCAATATGGGCTGGCGGAAGACTTGGCCCGTAGCACGCTACAACGTGCCCGCGAGTTGAAAAACGCGGAGGTTATGGTCACCTGCCTGAACACCCTCGCCGACATCATGCTCCATACCGATCGCGATGCCGAGGCGGAAAAATTCAACCGGGAAGCGCTTGAGATCGTGGAGGCTGGTCAAAATAAGTTTAGCGCCTTGGATACCTGGGCGACGGCTGGGAGAATTTATACCGCGCGGAATGATTATGCTGCTGCGGAGCAGATGTACCAGCGCGTCCTTTCCGATCCAAGCGCAGGGCCAGAGCTTCGTTGGGCTTGCTATGCGGGGCTTGCCCGCGCCAAAGACGGTGAAGGGAAATACCCCGAAGCCGATAAATTATTCTTGCAGGCCATCAGCACGATCGAAGAGGCGCGGCAGTCGGTAGACCACGACGAACTACGTCTCAGTTTTCTCACCAGCGGAATCGCGATCTACGGCCAATACATCGATTTCCTGATGCGCCGCGGCAGGCCCGGGGACGCCCTCAATGAAGCGGAGTTGAGCCGCGCCCGCACACTCGGAGAGGGCCTCAATTCTTCTTCCAAATTGGCGAAGACCCCGTCGCTCCGCGTTCCGCCTCAGCAACTCGCGCAGCGCTTCAAGGCCACCCTATTATTTTATTGGCTAGGTGAACAGCAGTCGTATCTCTGGGTCATCACCCCGAAGCGGACTGCTTACTTCACTTTGCCTGCTGCCGAGCGGATCGAGCCGATCGTGAAATCCTACGATGAGGCGCTTCTTAAAATAAGCGACCCGCTGGCTCCGGCCAATCCTGATGGCCAAAAGCTCTATTCGATGCTCATTGAGCCGGCGAAGAAGCTCATCCCCGCCAACTCTCACGTGATTCTGCTCCCCGACGGAAGCCTTTACGGCCTGAATTTCGAGACATTGATTGTGCCCGATCCAAAGCCCCATTACTGGATTGAGGACGAAACGCTATCGACCGGAAGTTCCCTCACACTTCTTGCGTCGTCTGGAGCGCGTGCCGCGCCAAAAGAAAAAACTCTCTTTCTAGTGGGCGACACGATTTCTCCTAACGACAATTTTCCCAAGCTGGTGCAAGCCGCCGATGAGATGAAGGACGTGGAAAGGCATTTTGCGGAGTCCCGGACGAAAGTGCTTTCCGGAATAAGCGCAACACCCGCCGCCTACCTCAGCAGCGATTCCAGACAATACAGCTACCTTCACTTTGTCACACACGGCACCGCCAGCCGCTCGCGTCCGCTCGAATCCGCCGTTATTCTGAGCAAGGAGAAAGACGAAGATTCCTACAAGCTTTACGCGCGAGACATCGTCAAGCGCCACCTCTCAGCGGAACTTGTGACCATCTCCGCGTGCAATGGCTCGGGGACACGAGCATTCTCTGGCGAAGGGCTTGTGGGTCTGTCCTGGGCCTTCTTACGCGCCGGCGCTCATAATGTCATTGGAGCTCTCTGGGAAGTGAGCGACACGTCCACGCCTCAGCTTATGGACGGGCTATACGACGGGCTGAGCCACGGGCAAGACCCTGCCACTGCGCTGCGTGCGGCAAAGCTCTCGCTCTTGCACTCCGATAGCGTTTTCCGAAAGCCATACTACTGGGCGCCGTTTCAGCTTTACTCGGGGTCCTGACCTCGCAACCCCGCAAGTCCTGCTCGTTCGGAAGTGAATAGGTCGCTAGCCGAAGATCGCGAGAGCGTGAAACGATTGCACGCTATTCGGCACTACTTAGGGTCCGGTAATTCTTTTGCGAGGGGTGTCCAGGTGAATCTAGATCATTGCAGTCTTACTACAGAGGAACAAAATTCAGTTGTACTTGTGGAGAACCTGAATGTCAGCCAGGTCGGTCCGAGAATTGAACGCTGTGAATTTGAGCAATTGCTCCAGCGCGCGATGGAAATTCTGAATGCGCGTGATCTCAAAGCTCGACTAGAGGCGATTTCATCGACTTCGGCCGTTTGATCTAGAGCGCAACGGGCGGCGCGCGGCGCGCTAGTTCAATCGCTGCTCACCGTCCTTTTTTTATTTCAGCCAACAAGTAGTTCTACGTTAAAGAGCTATTGAGCCTTGCCCAAGATAGGGGCGTGCGAGGCGCTGAGAAGAGCGGCAGCAGAGCTGCCGCACTCCAAATCATAAGAACACGAGTTTCTTATCTCAAGGTGACAGATCTTGAGATGACAGAACTCAAGACATCAGGGCTTGAAGCAGACTTTGACCGTTGGGTGTACCGAGGCCTGTGCAAGCGTCCCAGCCTGTACCAGCTTTGTAGTCGCCATTGTTCCCTTGCGTGATGTCGCGGAACGTGGCGCTCGCGGGCGCAGCGTAGAGCAAGGGATTAATGAAGCCGGCGGGCTTGCCGAGGCCTTGATTGATGCGCGCGATTAGGCCGGCCCAGAGTGGCGCGACGGCGCTGGTGCCGCCGACCGGAGGAATTCCCTGCGAAGGATCGGGGAAACTCGTTCCATCGCAAAGGATTCGATAGCCGGACGCGGGAGCTGCATCGCCGGAGACATCTGGTACTCCGCGCATGACGGGGCCTGCGGGATCGGCGGCTGGGGGGACTCCGGCGTTCTGTTGATAGCTGGGCAGCGCGAAGACTCGGCTTACACCGCCGCCGGTGCCATCATTTTTTCCATCGTCCCAGACGACTTCTTTGGTGATGGCTGAGCTTGAAGCGGTCAATTGCGTGCCTCCGCAGGCGAGCACGAAGGGATCTGAAGCGGGGAAGTCCACGTGCGCTTTGCCGTCCCAGTTGGGATCGTTGGAGGCGAAGTCCGCGGAGCCGCTGTCGCCGGCTGCGACGCAGACGGTTATTCCAAGGCTTGCTGCGGATTGCAGAAGCTGATCGAACTCGTTTTGGAATTGCGTGGTGGCAGTCTCTTCAGGGCCGCCCCAGCTGATCGAGACGATATCGGGTTTATTGACGGTGTCGCTGATGATGGCGTTCATCACGCCGAGGAAACTTTGGTCGCTGGCATCTGGAGCGAAGTAAACGACGATTTTTGCGCCGGGCGCGATCGAGCCGCTGACTTCGATATCCAGCATGACTTCGACGTCCGGATTGTTGGGATCGAGCGCGTTTGTGCCAGGACTATTTGCCCCGCCATTGGTATAGGTAGCCGCGGTGACGCTTGGTGGTTTAGCGACGCCGAGATTCTGGAAATAGGTAGTTAATTCCGCTGAATGGAAACCGCCGCCGAGTTCGAGGATGGCGATGGTTTGGCCGGTTCCATCAAGATTTTTTGGAAAATTGTAGAGGGAGGCGAGCTGCAGCGGCGTGAATCCGGTGGGGATCGAGGCTGACGCCGTCGCCCTGTCGGCGACCGCGCCAACGCCTGCCGCGCGAACTGTGCCGCGGCTGATGCGGTAGTGCGGCTTACCGAAAGGGCGATCGTCGAGGCCTATGACGCTGGTCACGATGCCTTGCAAATTTTCAGGTATGTGAATGTCGCCTACTCTGCCGCGATAAGCAACGTCGCCTGACTTGTACATCTTGAGGTCGACGCCAAAGGCATTGCTGTAGGCGGTGGCGGTGGCGGAAAGCGTGACGGTGCGCTGGCTGGCGTTTGTCTCCGTGACGCGCAAGCCGTTTTCTGTAGCGAAGGCTTCGACTTTCGCAATGTCGGCTGGATCGGCTCCATGTTTTTCGGCGTGCTCTTCACGCGTCATGTAAGTACGTTCGGCGGGTTTCACTCTGCTTTGGGCCTCAATCGAGGGGAGCTCGTTGCGCCGGCGCACGGTGACCGTGACGCGGAATTCCGCGCTGGGCACATCTCCGACGATTTCTGCATTGGGCAGACGATGTTTTGTGCTGCCCGCGAGGCGAGTTCGTTTTTGTCCTGAGTTCATGATTGGAAGCTCCCTTCTTAGTTTTGATGCCTCCGCATGGTTCCAAGTGATTTTCTCATTTGAGAATACCGCGCGGGGTCGAACTTTAACCAGAACAGCAGGAAAATTCTGCAGTACTGAAACTAGCGCCGGAGTGACGAAACGTTTCGCGGGTTTGGGATCACAACCTGCAGGGAAGCTGACAAGATTGAGAAGCGACCGGGGCTAGCGGCTCTTTTGGAGGGATGCGGCGTTAGATCTCCGCCGACGACATCGCGCGCACTTCCTCTTCTGCATAGCCGAGCCCTTGCAGAACTTCGCGCGTATGCTCGCCAAGCAGGGGCGGCGGCAACCGGTAACTGACTGGCGTCTCGGAAAACTTGATGGGGTTCCCGATACTGCGTGCCACGCCCAGCGCGGGATGCTCGAGTTGCACGATCATGTTTCGCGCTAGCGTTTGCGCGTCGTTCACGGCTTCTTCGACGGTGTTGATCGGCGCCGCGGGAATTCCAGCAGCGGCGAACTGCTCGAGCCACGCACTCCCGGCATGGCTATCAAACAACTCTTGCAGAAGCGGAATCAGTTTGGCGCGATTTTTCGTCCGAAGCGCGTTTGTCCTGAAGTTTTCGTCCTGGCCGATGCCGTTCTCGATTCCCATCAGGCGCACAAATTTTTTCCAGAGCGCCTCGGTTCCAACGCCTATAACCAAGGACCGGCCATCCGCAGCGCGAAAAACTTCGTAGGGCACGATATTGGGGTGGGCGTTGCCCCAGCGTTTTGGTGAGGCGTTCGCATTCAAGTAACTGCTCCCGACGTTCGCCAGCCAGGTCAGCTGCGAGTCGAGCAGTGCCATGTCCAAAAATTGGCCGCAGCCCGTTTTCTCTCGCGCGTAGAGTGCCGCCAAAATTCCCATGGCTGAGTACATGCCGCAAGTCATGTCCGCAATCGCTATTGGATAGCGCATCGGGCCGCCGTCAGGCTCACCGGTAAAGCTCATCACTCCGGCTTCCGCTTGAGCGAGGATGTCATAGCCTGGGCGTCCAGCTTTAGGTCCCGTGAAACCGTATCCTGTGATGCTGCAATAGATGAGGCGGGGATGATGGCCACACAGGGTTTTCGCGTCGAGCCCGCGCTTCTGCAGCGACGCGAGCGAAGGTTGATTGCAAATGAAAATATCTGCCGCGGCGATCAGTTTCCGCAGTGCTTCCAAACCTTGGGGATGATCGTAATTCAATGCGACCGATCGTTTGTTGCGGTTTGTCCCAAGAAAGTACGTCGACTCGCTCCCCACAAATGGTGGCCCCCAGCCGCGCGACTGGTCGCCCAATCCGGGGCGCTCGATCTTGATGACGTCCGCGCCAAAATCCCCGAGCAGCATCGCGCAGTACGGGCCTGCGAGCGCCTCACTCAGTTCGACGACGCGCACATCATCCAAAATGTTTTTCGCGGACACGGTGCGTGATTATAGCCGACATGAGGGCCGTTCCCGTTTCGGAACCTCGGATTCTTAGTCCGCCGCTTGCAGCGCTTATTTCTCAGCACTGTGCATCAGAATTTTGAATTCATTGCAAAATTAAAACACCCACGAAATATTTTCCATCGCAACTCTTTTCAAACCTTACTTTTGTCTTGACACTTCTCTCGGCCGGACGCTAGCCTACGCGCACGGGTGCAACTGGGGGAATGTCTGAAGATTGTTAACATTTGTTCACACTTGCGGCTTCGCTTAGAGATTGTTTCCGCAGCACGGACCGCGACCCTGCATTGGATTTCTTCTTCGCTCGAGTGTCCTGGTCCTGTACAGTATTTGGAACCAATAGCTGCCGAAACTTTTTTCAGCTCCATCCGAGATAGCAAATTTTGAACAGGGGCTGCGCAATCGTTGTAAACAGGGGTTGTCGAAAGGGGTTTTACGCATGAGGTTCAGAATACTGTTTCTGTTGTTGGTTTGTACGATCGCGCTTTCCGTTTCTCCCGCACTCTACGGACAAGCCGCTGGCAGTTTTTCGGGCACCGTCACGGACAAATCCGGTTCAGCCATCAGCGGGGCCACGGTCACCGCCACCTCACAAGGCACGGGCCTCTCACGGCAGGCGAAAACGGACGAAGACGGACACTACCTTATTCCGTTGCTACCGGCATCAATCTTTACCGTGCGAGTCGAGTTTCAGGGTTTTCAGACCGCCGAGAACAAGGATGTGCGCCTGCAAGTTGAAGAAGCGCGCGAATTGAACTTTGCGCTCGCACCGTCCACGGTTTCCTCGACGGTAGAAGTGTCCGCTTCCGCCGTAACGGTGGAAACCTCCAATCCCTCCCTTGGCCAGGTCATCAACGCGCAACAGGTCGCTCAGCTTCCTCTAAACGGACGCGACTTCGTCCAACTCGCCACTCTCACCCCCGGCGCAACGGCGGAGACGAACCCCAATAGCTTTTTCACGGCCGCGGCAAGCAGTGAGGTGGCCGCGCGCGGATCCTTCTCGCTATCCGTCGGCGGCTCGCGCCCCAACAGCACCGACTGGATCCTGGATGGCGTAGACAATAACGAATTGACTGCCGGCGGTATCGGGACTTTTTCCTCGATCGATGACATTCAGGAATTCAAGGTTTTGACTTACAACTACTCCGCCCAATACGGAACCCGCGCAGGTCCGACCGTGCTGGTCAACACAAAATCCGGATCCAACGCCTTCCACGGCTCCTTGTTCGAGTTCTTTCGCAACACCTCGCTCGACGCCAAGAGCTTCTTCGCCACCACGCCAGAAAAGTTCAATCTGAACCAGTTCGGTGGTTCTATCGGCGGCCCGATTCGCAAGAACAAAACTTTCTTCTTCCTCGATGGCGAGCAAAAGGATCAGCTTCATGGCATCACGTTTACTGGTCTAGTCCCCAGCGCTGCGATGCACACGAGCGCGGCGCAGCCCTACGCGGACTTCAGCGCCGATCCGTTCGGGACTCCGCTTTCCGCCACTTCCATCACCAACCCCTACACGGGTGGTACCCCTTTTCAATGCAATGCCGGCACTGGCCTGCCAACCGCTGTCAATCCAGACGGTAGCCAGGTTCCCGGCGTCAACTGCGCCAAAATACCCGCCGCTTTAATTAACCCACTCGGTGCGGCCTTGGTGAATTTGTATCCCTTTCCAAACGCCAACAATCCCGCTCAGGGATTCAATCTCGTAAGCGAACCGGTCCGCAGTCTGTATGAAACGAAGTTTGACATCCGTGTGGACCACAACTTTTCTGCCAACGACAATATCTTCGCTCGTTTTAGCTACGACGATGCCGACTCCTACGTTCCTGGCGGCTTTACCGGTGGTTTTGCCGAGGCTAGCGCCTTCGGCAGCAACCAGGGCATCGTAAATCACGCCCGCAACGTGGCCCTCAGCGAGACCCATGTTTTTTCAGCTACGACGGTAAACACGGCGAGCTTTGGTTACAACCGCATCTTCGACTACATCACTTCTCAGGGCACTGGCAGTTGCAGCTCCGCCAACCTCGCCGGCATCGGCATCCCCGGCGCCAACCTCGGCTGCACCGGCGCGCCAGGGAGCGCGACCTGTACCCCGGGAGCATATAGCTGCGGTTTGGTTTCAGTATTGTTCAACGGCGGCTTGTGGTCCCTCGGAGATCGCGGCTACACCCCATTCCAGGGCGGAACCAATATCTTTACGTTCGCTGATTCCCTCGACTTGATTCGCGGCAAGCACGAGTTCAAAGTCGGAATTGACGTCCGCGCCAATCAGATGAACGTCGGTGCCGAAGCTTTCCAGGATGGTTTCTGGATTCCCCTCGGCGCATTCTCTGGTAATGCCGAAGCTGATCTAAGCTTGGGCTATGTGAGCATCTCCGAACACGATCAGACTTTCAACGGCCCGGTCACCGGCCGCCGCTGGAAAATCATCCGCCCCTATGTTCAAGATGATTGGAGAATCACGAAAGACCTCACCCTCAATCTGGGCCTGGCGTGGGATTTGAGCACGCCCATCACCGAGGCCGCCGGGCGCATGGCCGATTTCCTTCCGCCTACGATCGCTACCGGCGCATTTGCCACCACTGGTCAGCTCCTCGTCGCCAATCAGAATGGTATCGGCGGTTCAGCTGGCGTCAACATGGATTGGCAGGCTCTTGAGCCGCGCATTGGCGCTGCCTATAAACTCCTAGGCAGCGACAAGACCGTCCTGCGCGGCGGCTTCTCCATCTACCACGATTCCGCCTGGAGCCAGGGCGCGCAAGGCCTTTGGCAGAACCCTCCCTTTTTCGCCGAGGGCGACATCTTCCAGTTCGGAGGATGCCCGGTTTCTACGCCATCCGGTAATACCCCGGCTTGCGGCCCGGGCGGCAACGTTGTGAGCATTTCTAATGGATTTCCTATCTTTAACACTCCGCCAACTCTATCCACCTTTAGCGGGACCTATTTCTTCCAACCGCGGGATTTCCGGCAGGGACAGGTGCTGCAGTACAACGCCAACATTGAGCGCCAGTTGCCTGGGAACATCGTGCTCACCGCTGGGTATGCCGGTTCGCGCGGCGACCACATCCTGGTCGCCGGTAACGCCCTTGATACCAACGGTCCTACGGCATGTGTTGCCGGAGGAACTTACACTCTAGGTTGCGGCCCCGGCGGCGCTCCTTTCATCTCGCCCTACACTCCACCAAACTTTAACGCCATTCTGGAATTCGGGGACCTCGGCAAAACCACATATAATTCCTTTCAAGCGAAAGCCGAAACCAAGAGTTCCCGTTACGGCGTTTATGCGCTGATCGCCTATACGTACTCGCATACTTACGACAATGGGCTTAGCGACGGCCTCGGTTCATTGCTGAGCGCGCCGTACTTCCCGCTGCCGAATTGGCAGAAACTGGATTGGGCCCCGTCTCAGCTCGATCTTCACAACAACTTTACTGCCAGCGTCATCTATGATTTGCCGTTTGGCAGAGGCAAGAAATTCGGTTCCGACTGGGGCAACGTAACAAATTCGCTGCTGGGCGGATGGCAGGTAACGGTGATCGAAAAAATCACTTCCGGCTTTGCCTTTCCCCTGATTGACAGCAACAATACCTCAGGCGTCTCCTTCAACACGGGCGGCAACGGCAACGCTTTTATGCGCCCGGACCAAGTTGCCGGTTGCAATCCCTACGCCAACCAGACCAAGACCCAGTACATTAACCCAGCCTGTTTTGCACAGCCCGCAGCGGGTCAACTCGGCAACGCCAGTCGTGTTCCCGTCTACGGTCCGGATTTCGTGAATACCGATTTTTCCGTGATCAAACAATTCGCCCTACCCTGGGAAAATATGGGTCTGAATTTCCGGGCGGAATTCTTTAACCTTTTCAACCACGCTCAGTTCGGCATGCCGATTAACGACTTCGCCGCAGTAAGCGGTTTTGGCGCGGTCAACTCAACGGTCAATAACCCGCGCCTCGTGCAGTTTGGTCTGAAACTTACTTTCTAAACCGCGCCGTTTAACCGGCACTTCGAATCTGGATAGAGCGGCCCACTTAAGCTTCGGTGGGCCGCTTGTCGTAGGAACCATGAGTTGGCCCTGGGCGTCTGCCTGGTCTATCATCCTCACTCGATTCTTGACAGTCCATTCCGGAAAGGAAATGCTCCATGCCCTGGGTTCGCCCATTCGCGCTGGTCACCGTTCTCGCTGCGGTCTTTACTTTGCCACTTCACGCGCAGACGAAGCGCAAAGTCATTATCGATCAGGATGCCGCAGGTCCCGGTGGCACAGACATGCAGGCTATTCTCACGCTCATCAATTCGCCGGAGACCGATGTTCTGGGCATTACGGTTCTTACCGGCGACGCGTGGCGCGACGAGGAAGTGCAGCACACGCTGCGCTTGCTGGAAATCATCGGCCGCACCGACATTCCAGTTGTACCGGGCGCCGTTTTTCCACTTGTGAATTCCAGGGAATACATCGCCAAATGGGAGTCGTTCTACGGCAAGATCATTTACCAGGGTGCTTGGAATTTTGCCGGCCGCCACCCCGTTCACGGCCCATACGAAGTTCCGCCCATGCCAGAGGGCGCACCCACCACCAAGGCCTCATCCGAAGACGCCGCACATTTCATGGTTCGCATGGTTCATCAATACCCGCACGAAGTCACCATATATGCGGCCGGACCGATGACTAACCTGGCCTTGGCCATTGCTCTGGACCCGCACTTCTCCGAGCTCGCCAAGGAGCTGATCGTTATGGGCGGAAGCATGAATCCCCAGACCGACGATCTGGAATTCAGTCTTAGCCCGCAGCGCGAATTCAATTTTTGGATGGATCCGGAGGCCTCTCACGCCGTGCTGCATGCTCATTGGCCTCGGGTCGTCCTCACCACCGTGGACATTTCCGTCAAGACGCGCATGGAGAAGAGCCTGATCGAACAGGTCGCGAAGAGTCCCACTCCGGCTGCGCAATATGTAGCAAAATATGCGGAAGCGAATTATCTCTGGGATGAGCTTGCCGCCGTCGCGTGGCTCGATCCAAGCTTCATCACTAAGTGGCAAGAGCTCTACGTCGATGTGGAAGTCGATCACGGCGCCTCCTATGGAAACACGCTGGCTTGGGCCCCGGGCCATCAGCCAGGGATGGGCGAGGTCCTCGTTGATGTCCAAAAAGACCTCGATAAGGAAAAGTTTTATAAGGAGTACGTCGATCTACTCACTCGGCCGACGCCGCAAGCTTCTCCAGCGCCAACGAAAGAAAAATGATGTGTTGAAAACTGAGACAGGCATTCCTGCCTGTCCTCCCGCAGCCTTTTGCACGAAGCTTCGTAATCGTGCTGAAACACACATGGCAACCAAACTTTTCTACTTGCTTGATTGAGCGCGGCGTTTCCCCGACAATTAAAGGTCAGTTGTTGCCCATTTTCCCCCGCAGGTCAGCCGTTGCGGCGCCTAGCGGAGAAGCGAGAGAGATGCCCGCGCGCGCAAATTCGGTTAAACGCTTCGTTGCCTATTTTTCCATGGAGATTGCGCTCGAGAACGCCATGCCGAGTTATAGCGGCGGCTTGGGCGTACTCGCCGGAGACACCATTCGCGCCGCCGCCGACCTTCGCCTCCCGATGGTGGCCGTATCTCTCCTCTACCGCAGGGGATTCTTTTCTCAGCATCTCTCTGAAGACGGCACCCAAACGGAAGAGCCCGTGGTGTGGAACGTCGAAGATTTTCTCAAGGAAGAATCCGCGCGCGTATCCGTTCCTTTGGAGAATCGGCGCGTCGAACTTCGCTGCTGGCGCTATGACGTTAAAGGTGTACGCGGCTTTGTAGTGCCTGTCTATTTTCTAGACGCCGATCTTCCTTCCAACGCGGAATGGGACCGTAACCTCACCGGCGGACTTTATGGAGGCGATTCTTACTACCGGCTTTGCCAGGAAGTTCTGCTGGGCGTCGGCGGCGTGCGCATGCTCCGCGCGCTTGGATACGAAGATCTAACGCGCTATCACATGAACGAGGGGCATGCCGCGCTTCTCTCGTTGGAGCTACTAGGCGAGGAAGCGGTAGAAGCAGGTCGCACAGCCATCAATGGCGAAGACATCGAAAAAGTCCGGGCCAAGTGCGTTTTCACGACGCACACACCGGTGCCAGCCGGCCACGACCGCTTTCCAATTGAATACCTCACGCGCGTCTTTCCGCAGCAAAGCAAGTTCTTCGATCTGAAGGACGCCGCCGTTGCCGAGCTCGTTAAACGCTCCCTGCAAACGGAGCAAAACTTTCCGGATTTGCAGGAAGCGGCGGCTCGCGGCGCTCATTTGAACATGACTTACCTCGCGCTGAGCCTCAGCAAATACGTCAACGGCGTGGCGAAACAGCACGGTGTCACTTCTCGCCAGATGTTCCCGGAAGTTCCAATCGAGGCCATCACCAACGGCGTGCATGCGGGGACGTGGACCTCGCCTCCATTTCAGCAACTCTTTGACCGCCAGATCGCGCAGTGGCGCGAGGACAATTACAGTCTTCGCAGCGCGCTCGGGCTTCCACCGGAAGAGGTCTGGTCGGCACACCTCATGGCTAAGCACGAACTTTTGGAAGCCGTACGCGAAAAAACTGGCTTGAGTCTCGATGAAGACGTTTTTACGATTGGATTTGCGCGGCGCGCAACCGGATACAAACGAGCAGATTTGATTCTTTCTGATCTAGATCGCTTGCGCCAGATCGCCAAAAACGCGGGACATTTCCAGATCATCTATGCAGGCAAAGCGCATCCAAACGACGGCGGAGGCAAAGACATTATTCGGCGCATCTTCCAGGCGAAAAAAGCGTTGCGCAAAGCAGTGCCCGTTGTTTTTCTCGACGAGTACAATCTCGATCTCGGCGGCAAAATCACCTCCGGAGTCGACCTTTGGCTCAACACGCCGCAATTTCCTCTCGAAGCCTCGGGCACGAGCGGCATGAAATCGGCGCTCAACGGTGTTCCCAGCCTCAGCATTCTCGACGGCTGGTGGGTGGAAGGTCACATCGAAGGCGTCACGGGATGGTCGATTGGCGAGCCTCGGCGCACCATGGACACGACAGATATTGCCACAGACAACAGCAAAGAAGCGGAAGCGCTCTATTGGAAATTAGAAAACATCATTCTGCCAATGTTTTACAAAGAGCCACGGCTATACATCCAGATCATGCAGCACGCCATCGCTATCAATGGATCCTTCTTCAATACGCAGCGCATGGTTCAGCAGTACATTACCGACGCGTATCTGAGATGAGTGTCTTTGCCTGCTGAAATAACTTGCCTGTGGGGGAAACTAGAACGAAATCAAAATATAGAATCTATTGTGAGTCGGCAGGTTTAGGGAGTTGTTTATCGCCGCGCAGCTCTTTTGCCATATCCAAAATGTTACGTTTCGCAAAGTAATCGAAGAAGTTCCAGTTGCCGTACTTCTGTTTTAGGCCTGGCATTATGGCGTTAATGAGTGCGTCGCCCATGAGGCCGTCTTTCACCGGCTGAGTCATCATGGAGCGCAAGTCGTTGAGGTAGCCAGCGAATTCCTGAACGTCCGCGGCGCTCCCGATGTCCCCGTGACCGGGGACAAATGTGGCTTTAGGGGATTCTGCGGCCAGCTTCGCATCGGTCGCTGACCACTTGTCGGTCGTGCCGTCGATAAGATTTGGCAAGGTCTTGTTCCAGAAGAGATCGCCGCAAAAGACCACCTGAGCATCAGGAATGGTGACGACGGAATCGCCGCCAGTGTGGCCCGGGTAGTAGCGCACCACAACTCGCCGTGTACCCAAGTACAACTCAATTTCGGAATCGTAGACAACTTGCGGCGCAACATATTCCTCAATCATCTTTTTTTGGTCCGGCTTGATGTCTTTGCCGAAAAATTTCAGATTTTCCGTGTGAATCCACGTACGAACATTTCTGTGGCCCACGATCACGGCGCCCGCCTGCGCAAAGACGCCGTTTCCTGTCACATGATCCAAGTGATAGTGAGTGTTGACTACAAATTTAACGGGAAGTTTGGTGAGCTTCTGAATCTCGGCGAGCAATTGTCTAGCGGCAGCTTCATCCTCGAACGTATCGATCACCACAACTCCGTCGTCGCCAATCACGAATCCAGCATTCGAGCCGGCGGCGCTCTTGGGTTTATCGATAGCCGTGTAAACGTTGTTTCCCAGAGGTTTTAAGGTGAAGAGCAGGGAATCGGAATTCACGGCATCTTGTGCTTGGTTCGCACTCGCAAAAAACAGAAGCAACAGAGACAACAAGATTGCTTTTCGCATGAGTGCGTATCCTATCTCAAGTTTGGTTTGAAGCAAGAGGCTAATTCGGTTCGCGAATGCATTCCGCTCTTTCTGTCTAAGTCCACGGCAATTTTTCGCTATGAACTCTGTGAACTCTGTGAACTCTGCGACCTCTGCGTTAGATAAACCTGCCACCACGCCGCGAATTGACGATTGATTTAGCGGAGTCGATTTTTGTAAACCGCCATGCCGACGGCGGCGTCCATGCCGATTTTTTCGAGGGCGGAGATTTCACGGCGGGTCTTAATTCCGCCGGCGGCGATGATGGAATGTTGGGTCGCGGTACGGAGTTTGCGGAACCAGTCGAGATTGGCGCCGGTCATGGTGCCTTCGCGGTCTACGTCGGTGCAGAGAAAAGCGGCGCAAAATGTTTCGAGCTGCGACATGACGTTTTCGGGACGCAGATTGAGTTTGCGCCGCCATCCGTTGATCGTGATGTGGCCTTTTGCGGTGTCGAGAGCGATTACGATTCGAGCGGGCGACAGTTTTTGTGTGAGCTGCCGGAGAAAGCTGGTATTGATCTTGCCATCGCGAAAAGCCGCGCTGCCAATAATGATTTGGTCCGCGCCCCACTTGGCGATTTCTTGAGCGCGAGCCCGCGTTCGTATACCGCCGCCGACGCGAACTTTCAATTTATAACGCTTGCGGGCGCGGAGACAGAGTTCACGGGCCAGCGCGTTGTTATCTCCGGTACCGATGGCTGCATCGAGGTCGATAAGATGCAACCACTCATACGACTTGAATTTTTCGAGTAACCCGAAAACATCGGTGATGGAGACCTCTCGTTTGCGGCCATGGACTAACTGCACAGCTTGGCCGCCTTGCAGATCGATGCAGGGAATCAGCACGGCAAGCGGACCTCGATGTTGCGAGCTGCGAGAAATTGCTTGAGTTCGCGGATGGATTGCACGCTGTCGTGGAAGATCGAGGCAGCAAGAGCCGCGTCTGCGGCACCTTCGGAAAAGGCTTGCGCGAAATGTTCGGGGACCTTTGCGCCTCCAGAGGCGATGACTGGAATGGAGACGGCCCGCGAAATCGCCGCGGTAAGAGGCGTGTCGAAGCCGAGCTGCGTACCGTCGCGGTCGACGGAAGTAAGAAGGATTTCGCCGGCGCCGAGTTCGACGCCTTGTTGGGCCCATGTGAGTGCGTCGCGATTTGCAGAATCGCGGCCGCCGCGGACCATGACGTCCCAGTGATCGCCGACGCGTTTCGCGTCAATGGCCAGCACAACGGCTTGCGCACCGAATTCGCTCGAAAGTTCAGAGATGAGTTCAGGGCGAGCGACCGCCGCGGTGTTAACGGTCACTTTGTCGGCGCCGGCACGAACGACGGCGCGGGCGTCGTCCAGCGATCGAATTCCGCCTCCCGCCGTTAGCGGAATGGCGAGTTCCGCAGCGACTCTGCGAATCGTTTCGAGAAAAGTAGGACGGCGGTCGCGGGAAGCAGCGATGTCGAGTACAACGAGTTCGTCAGCGCCTTCCGTGTTGTAGCGCGCCGCGAGAGCAACTGGATCACCCGCGTCGCGCAGGCCCACAAAATTCACGCCCTTGACGACGCGCTCGCCATCTGTGTCCAGGCAGGGAATGATGCGGTGTGCGAGGCTCACGCGGTGAGCCTCAGAAAGTTTTGAAGGAGCCGCGCGCCTGCGTCGGCGCTTTTCTCGGGATGAAATTGCACGGCGAAGATATTTTTCTTTTCGACCACGGCGGCAAAATCCGTGCCGTGATTGCAGAGAGCGACGGATTCGCCGTTCGCGTCGGTGGCAGCGAAAGAGTGGGCGAAATAGAAATAAGCGTCGGCGGAGATTCCCTCGAGAAGACGTGAAGGGCGGATGAGCTTGAGCTGGTTCCATCCCATGTGCGGGAGTTTGACAGTCGCCGGAAGAGAACGAACAGAACCGGAAAAAAGTCTTAGGCCACCAAGTTCAGGAGCTTCTTCGCTAGTTTCATAGAGGGCTTGGAGACCTAAGCAGACACCTAGAAAAGGAACGCCACGTTGGATGGCATCGAGCAGAGGAGCACGAAGAGACTGTTCGTCGAGCGCGCGGATTAACGCGGCATAGTGGCCAACGCCCGGGAGAAGGAGCGCTTCGGCTATTGCAATGCACTCGGACGACGAGGATCGCTGGCTCACCGCGCCGAGACGCTGCAAGGCACGCTCGACGCTGGTGACATTGCCAGCGCCATAATCAATGAGCGTGACCTTCACAGCAGGCCTTTCGTGCTGGGAAGGACGTGGCGAAGGCGTTTATCTCGTGAAACCGCGAAGCGTAGTGCGCGCGCGAAGGCCTTGAACATGGCTTCGACTTGGTGATGCGATGAGCGTCCGTAAAGCGCGCGCAGGTGAACATTGGCACGAGCAGCTTGTGCGAAACCTTGAAAAAAATCTTCGGTGAGCTCCGTCTGAAAATCGCCAACACGCTTTGAAGAGATTTTCGCATTCACGACGCAATGAGGTCTGCCGCTGAGATCAACTGCAGCAGCAGCAAGTGTCTCGTCCATGGGCATCAAGAAATATCCAGCGCGCAGGATGCCACGTTTTGAGCCGAGCGCTTTCATGACGGCTTCTCCCATCGCGATACCAACGTCTTCTACGGTGTGATGCTGATCGACGTCCAGATCGCCTTTGGCTGAAATTTCCAAATCGAAAGCGCCGTGGCGCGCCACAAGATCAAGCATATGATCAAAAAAGCGAATCCCTGTCGTGATACGCGACTTACCCCGGCCGTCGAGATTCATCTTCAGGCGAATGTCAGTTTCGTTTGTCTTGCGATGGATGGTTGCGGATCGCGGCATGTGTTTACCTGTAGCGCTTGATCAGTTTCAGCAAGCGCTCCATTTCTTTTTGTGTGCCGATGCTGACGCGAACGATTCCAGGGCCAATATCTTTCGCGCGATCGCGGAGAAGGACGCCCTTTTTGAAGAGTTGCGTGCACATTTCAGATCCACCAGGACCGAAGTCGGCCAGAACAAAATTCCCAGCGCTCGGATAGGTCTTTACGTTCAATCGTTGAAGTTCCTTCTCAAACCACCCGCGCGTACGCTGTATGTTTTTGACGTAGAGCTTCATCGTTCTAGCATCGCCCACAGCCGCTTCCGCAGCAGCCAATGCGGCTACGTTGACAGGAAAGGGAGCCGTGGCGCGGCGAAGAACAGCGAGCGATTCCGCGCAAGCGATGACGGCGCCAAGGCGAAGCCCCGCGAGCCCCGCGGCTTTAGAAAAAGTTCGCGCCACAAAGAGCTGCGGGTATTGATTGATCCACGGAATCACTGTCAGCCCGGAAAACTCGGCGTAAGCTTCGTCGACAACAACAGCAGTGTGAGTGGCGGCTTTGAGAACCGCTTCGATCGTATCTTTTTGCAGCAGCGTCCCCGTGGGATTGTTGGGATTGCAGATAAACAACGCTCGCGGACGAGACGCGAGTGCCCGGACCACCCCGTCGAGAGGGAACTCCATCGCGCGCCCGTAACGTTCGACTTCAATTTTCGCCCCCGCCACTTCTCCCCAATAGCGATACATCGGAAACGTCGGCTCGCAGATGACGACGCTGGTACTGGCATCGACAAATGCGTCAAAGAAAAGTCGCAGAGCATCATCGCCACCGTTAGTAAGGAGAAGCTCTTCAGGTGACACTTGAAAGTGACGTGCGAGGCGGCGAGTGCCGCGCTCGTACTCGGGATACATCGAGAGAAGCTTCGGCGTGAGTTTTGCCAAGGCTCGCCGGACAGCGGGCGAGCAGCCGGCCGTGTTTTCGTTGAAGTCGAGGCGAAGCTTGTCGGCGCGGTCCTCGCCTGGTGGTTCATAGGTGCGGCGATCGAGAATCGCCTGTCGAACGGGGAGTTTCGGTTTCATTTGCGAACCTTCATCTGCGCACCTCCACGGCATTGGCGTGAGCGAGCAATCCTTCGGCTCGCGCTAATTTTACCGCGTCATCTGCAAGCCGCTGGAAGCCCCTGCGCTTAATCGTTTGCACGCTGATGCACTTCACAAAATCGCTCGTGGAAAGCCCGCCGCGCATGCGCGCCCACCCGCCGGTCGGCAGAACGTGATTACTGCCGCTGATGTAGTCGCCAAGCGGCTGCGCGCCCCAAGGGCCAAGGAAGATAGTGCCTGCGGCGTGGATTTCTTTGAGCAGCGAGTGGGAATTGTCCGGAAGGCTCAGATGTTCCGGCGCGAAGCGGTTCGAGAAAATGCAAGCGGCTTCGAGAGACGGCGCGAGCAAGATGGCTCCGGTATCGCGCATCGAACAGTGCGCGGGATTGTTGGGCGGGAGATTCGCCAATTGCGATTGCACTTCCTTTAGAACGGCGTTCGCCAGTTTAAGGGAAGGAGTTACGAGAAAACTCCCCGCGTCCGGCGCATGCTCTGCCTGCGCGAGAAGGTCCGCGGCGATCCACTTCGGATTTCCTTCTGCCGCAAGCACGATGGCTTCAGTCGGACCTGCCGGAAGATCAATCGCGCAATCGCTGCTGACGAGTTGCTTTGCGGCCGTGACATAGCGGTTGCCAGGGCCGAAGATTTTATCCACACGGGAGATTGTTTTTGTACCGTAGGCCATCGCTGCGATGGCTTGAGCCCCGCCGATACGAGCGATTTCCGTTATGCCAAGCAATCTTGCTGCGGCGAGCAGTTCTGCGTTGGGCTTGGGGCAAACGACTGTGATGCGATTCACGCCGGCGACGCGCGCGGGGACAACGGTCATCAGCAGCGTGGAGACCAGTGCGAAACGCCCACCGGGAATATAACAGCCGACCGCTTCGATGGGCCGCACGAGTTGAGAAATGGTTACGCCGGGCTCGACTTCCACAGACCATGCCCGCGGCAGCTGTTTTTCGGCGACACGGCGAATGTTGTTTTCTGCGTGGCGCACAGCACGGAGAAAATCCGGGCTGGCTTGGTTGTTAGCGGCTTTGATTTCCCGTCGTGAGACCCAAGTGCCGTTGCGGCGAAGATCTATGTCATCCAGTTTCTTCACCCATGCCGCGAGCGCTATGTCGCCGCGCTTGCGAACATCGCCGATGATGCTGGCCGCAACGCGCTCAGCTTCGCGATCGCGCTCGTGGCGCGAACGGAGCAGATTCTTTTCGACAGCGGCAGTGAGTTTTAGAATGCGCATCAGAGCACGATCTTGTTCAAGGGATATTCGACGATGCCCTGGGCTTTGGCAGCTTTGAGTTTCGGCAAGATTTGGCGAACGACTGCTTCTTCAACAATGGTATTGATGGCGACCCAATCCGGATCGCTGAGCGCCGAGATGGTGGGTTTCTTAAGAGCGGGCAACACAGCAAGAACGGCGGCGAGATCGTCGCGATGAACGTTGAGAAGCAACCCCACCTTGCTTGCCGCGGCGATCGCCCCTTGCAGCATGAGTATGAGGTTCTCGGCTTTTTCGCGCTTCCACGGTTGGGCGGCTGCAGTGCGATTCATGATGAACACTGTAGCGGATTCCAGCACCGTATCGACGATGCGAAGACGATTGGCTCGCAAAGAGGACCCCGTCTCGGTGACTTCGACAATCGCATCGGCAAGCTGTGGCACTTTCACTTCCGTCGCGCCCCAGGAAAACTCCACGCGAGCTTTTACGCCGTGCCGCGCAAGATATTTTTCCGTGATCTGCACGACTTCCGTGGCGATGGTTTTTCCTTCGAGGTCTCGGACATCGCGCATCGCGGAATCTTCAGGAACGGCGAGCACCCACCGCACGCGTGCCAGTCGCTGCTTCGCATAAACGAGTTCAGAAAGTTCGTCAACGGCGGCGCCGGTTTCGACTACCCAATCGTGCCCTGTGATTCCTGCGTCGAGCGCACCTGTTTCGACATAGCGTGCCATTTCCTGGGCGCGCACCATAAGGCATTCGATTTCAGGATCATCGATGGTAGGCACGTAACTGCGCGAGCTAAGCGTGATTTTCCAGCCGGCCCGAGCAAACAGTTCGAGCGTCGCGTCCTGCAAGCTGCCTTTGGGAATGCCGAGCTTCAAGCAGCTCATACTTTTTTCTCCTGCTGCTGGCCGTAAACAGATTCTGGAGCGAACGCAGGTTCTTCCGTGATTTTAGCGTGACCATTGGAATCCAGCTTGCGGAAGAAACAGCTTCGATAGCCTTCGTGGCAGACGCCAGGACCGATGGCTTCCACCCGCACGAGAAGGGCATCGGCGTCGCAATCGACACGCAACTCGCGCACTTTGAGAACATGTCCGCTCGACTCACCCTTTTTCCAGAGCCTATTGCGCGAGCGGCTGAAAAACACCACTTCGCCGGAACGCTGGGTCTCCGCCAAAGAGACGGCGTTCATGAAGCCGAGCATGAGCACGTCGCCGGATCGGTGGTCCTGAATAATAGCGGGGATCAGTCCGCCAGCTTTTTCAAAGTCAATGTTCACGGATTCCATGTGCGTCCCTCTGGCAAATCAGCATCCTAAAAACAAAAAACCCGCCGGGGCTTACTGCGCCAGCGGGTCGATGAGTGCTTTGTGTTGCGAAACTCTATGCACACCTCATCGGGCGCGGCGTGTGGCCGTGATGATGATGGTGGCGATGTGCCCGAGAGTTCACACAACAAAATTAAAGAAAATCGCGTTCAGTGTCAACAACGGCTTTTTTGCGCGATAGTATGGTGAATGTTTCTGAATGCGTGAGGCCAGATGAATCGTCTGTCCCGTACGGTGTATCCAATACCCCGTGGCGACAAGACAAAAACCAAAATCGAGGGGGCAGGGAATAGCCATGGACGAGAAAATCCGCAAAGATGAAACCGCTTGGAAGAAGCAACTCACGTCGAATCAATATTATGTGACCCGACAAAAGGGCACGGAACCGCCCTTTACGGGAGAATATGCGGATACCGAGACGCCTGGCGTGTACAAGTGCGTATGCTGCGGGCAGCCGCTGTTTCAATCCGATACCAAATACCACTCCGGCTCCGGGTGGCCGAGCTTCTACGCGCCCGCGAATGAGGCCGCCGTCGAGACCGAAACGGACGCCAGCCACGGCATGGCCCGAACCGAGGTAAAGTGCAGCCGCTGCGACGCGCACCTGGGGCATGTCTTCGAGGATGGCCCAAATCCAACGGGATTGCGCTACTGCATCAACTCTGCTTCCCTTGATTTGGATGCGAAGAAAAAAGACTAAAAAGCGCCCCGGCTGGGCCGGAGCGCTTCTCAGATTTTTACGCTCTCAGGAGAAAATCGAAATTACGCGGCAGGACAGGTGCAGGCCACGAGCTCCGCTACAGGATCGCTTTCGCGGTCCCAAACGCCAAGCAGCATTACTTTCGTTCCCGTAGGATATTTAAAAACGTAATAAACGTTTGAACGCCCTTCGATTTCAAAGAACCCGGGCCGCCGCGGATCTGGCCGCGAAGGAGCACCGGAATAAAGCAGCATGCGCAATTCAGCGATCTGCTCCTGCGGATGATTTCGCAGGTCTTCCACGAGGGGCGGGTGTTTCGTAATTGTCATAATCATGTTCATTCTCCGCCACATCCAGCTTATCGTTACCCTCACCAGTTAAGACGAAAAAAGCCGGAGAAAGTTTCATGGATGGCAACTTCTTTTAAAGAATCTTTCGGCGCACCCGCGGCGATTTTTAGGGGAAATCGCCAATTTGCTAGCATTTGTGCAGGAAAAGGGGCATGGGAGGGTGGTCCAAATTGGCTCCCAGCCGGCTCCACGTTCAACCTCACCATATGCTTTGATGCGAGAAACGATGAAGCGATACTTTCAAATCGCACGAGTTCCGGGGATACCTCAATTGCCTAATTTTGTTGTAATAAATGCAGCGTTACTATCTATAGCGGTACTTGCGCGAGTGGCGCTTCCCTGCGATAGTGGACGCAGTGACCTACCAACCTAATCAGGGATGGCCTCTGTGACCAAAACTCCAACAAAAAAATCCCCAAAAAAAGAGAAAACCAATTTTGGTAAAGACAAGCGGCGCAAACATCACCATTTTCTGGTGACGGTTTTTTACGCTGACGGCGAGAAGTTTGGCCGCGTCTACACCGATAAAGATAAAGCGGATCGCTTCGCCGACCGGCAAAAGCGTTCGCCGGTGGTCAAGTCCGCACGCGTTACGATGGTTTCCTAAAACCAGAATTCAGTAGGGAGCGGCAGGCGAAACGGAAGCCACGCAAGGCTTGTCGCTACCTCGCGGTCATGTTATAAAAAGAACTGTCGTTGAGCGGCCTTAGTATAGTGGTAGTACGGAACCTTGCCAAGGTTCAGGTGTCGGTTCGATTCCGATAGGCCGCTCCATTAAATCAAGCACTTACAGATTCTGCTTCCTCAGCGCGGGAACACAAAGGAACAGAACCCCCTTCGGCCACGGGCCGGATCATCTCAACCACCTTTAAGTGTGCCGCACGCTTCACCGGCGTCAGAGCCTGTGCATACAGGTTCATCGTGATTCCGGCGTTCGCGTGCCGCATCAGTTCCTGCGTGGTTTTGGCAGTCTCGTCACCGGCGGTGAGAAGCGTTGCCAAAGTTCTCCGGAACGTATGCCACCCTATCTTCTTCGTGATGCTCAGGCGTTTGGCGATGGGCTGCACATAGCACTTGAGCATTGATTCCGGCCAGTAGGGTTGAGTGCCATTCATCTTCGGACTAGCGAACACCCAGTCCTCCGGTTGGCGATAAGTCGCCTGCTTGCTCCATTCAAGGAGTGCAGTAGCTAAGGCACCATCCATTGGAACTGGTTTCTGCGATGCTTCCGTCTTCATCTCGCCTACGTGTTGATGAACTACGGCGCGGTTCAAGTTGATGGCTCTAGTTCCGAAGTCCACGTCAGACCACTTCAGGCCCAGAGCCTCAGACACCCTCAAACCGGTAGCGGCGGTCAGGAAGACCATCGCGCGAGCGGGGTTGTGAAGATCAGCAAGAAGCTTTCTGAGTTCTTCGGCGTCCAGAACGGCAGGCACTTTCTCTCTCTTTGCGCTCTGTCGTACAAGGCTGATGGGATTACTTGATAACCAGTCGTGACGACAGGCGTGGGCAAAGACCCCGTGCATGACGTTTCTGACCTTGGCCTTTGTTGCGTTCGCCAGCGAAAGTCCATGCAGCCAACTTTCGACTGCAACCGTCCGTACATCCGAGAGTCTGTGTTCTCCCCATTTCGGAGTGACCCAGACATTTAAAGATGTCCCTACGGTTCTTTGTGTTGAATGCGCTTTGCTCAGCAGTTCATTCGCTGTGTAGTGCTTGACCAATTGCTTTACGGTCATCGGCACTGCGGGGTTGTCCGCGATGGCGTTGGTGCGAAGCGGTTCAGCGGCCTTGCGAGCTGCTGTTTTGGTTGTTAACTGTTCTACGGTGCCCACAACCACCTTCCGATTGATCCTGCCGTCTGGCGTATTCTCACGCCATCTGAATATCCAGACTGCCGGGCCAGCCTTCCGCTTCTCTTTGGTCAAACTTCCCGATTGATACCGTTGCCTTGTGAATTTCACTATGGTTTCTCCTGTGTGAAATCCACGCGGTCAGCGGGTTGGCGATTTGAATTTATCTGAGATCGCAACCAGGAGTCCAGCTCTGATGCACGAAAATACCAGTGACCTCCAATTTGATACCCAGGAATGCGTCGGTGACGAGCGTAGCGTTGCAGAGTCTTGACGTGGATGTTGCCGAGCATTTTGGCCGCCTCGGGACTCCCGATCAATGGCTCGAAGCCGAGCGGAGGCTTTTGTGAACGCATGAGTGTGACGGCGGCAGCATGCCCCTCATTTTCAGGATTCCTTTCTTCGCCTGTGGCCGCCTGGGGTGACGCGGCATTGAGGTTGGTGTCAGAGTGGGCAAACGAATGATTCTGGTTGGGAGTAGCTGGCAACGACGGTACGTTCTCCTCCTCGACACAATTTCCACCCGAGAGACCGCGTACTACTTGGCGCGAGCCATGTCGTCGGTCGGACGCTGGGTTCTCACGCATGCCGGTTTGGAGGCGGTGTTGCATGGCGTTTTACTTCAATTCCAGTTGGAACGACTCTCCTTTCGAGTTTGGTGAGTGATTACTGGCGTGTTGGCCTGAAAGCCATTCCTGAAACTCTTTGTCTTTGTTATAGACAAGTTTCAGGGCTTCCATCGCGACGTACGACGGTGAGCAATCGAGAAACTCTGCGTATTTCGCGAGTTTGGTCTTTGCTTCGTCGTCGAGTCTTAGTTGGACAACAGTGGTTTTGGGCTGTTTGGGTGGTGCTTTCAAAATTGCCATGGGTATTTTGTCCTTTCGTTGTTCGGGATCGTTTCTTCTCTGTATTCAGGGTTGATTAGATCTGCGTATGCACGCGGGCAAATCACGGTCACTGTTCCTCGGTGATGGGCGGGAGCGACCCCACAGAACTTTGGGCGGCTGAAAGCCGTCAAAAGTGGGGTCGCTCCCGCCCATCCGAGTGTTTTGCCCGCGTGCAATTTCTTTGCCTTCGCTTTGCGCATCTGCTTATTTCTCTTCCACTTGTCGTGCGTCCCCTTCGAAACCTGGTTTGAAAGCTGACCCGAAAGTCGGTTGTGAGCTGTCCGTCACCTCGTGGTCGGCACGATCGCGATTTTTGCTTGGGACTCTCGCTTCAAAAAGGGCGGCTTGGCCGTCCACGAGTTCCGTGCGGAACGATACTTCCCGCCGCGGCGCCAGCCCGCGAAATTCCTCGCTGACGGCCCCAGCCGTGATTTCGCCTTTAAGCCATTGCTCATATCGAATGTCCGTCAGAGCGTCATCAAATCGTTTGTTAGCTTCATTGAGGAATTCGATTTGTTCCGCGTTCAGCCTTGCATACTGCTTGGTCTCCCACATGTGCCGGTAGTGGAAGTAGCGCAAGCCTTCTACTCCCGGATCCGGGTCCGTCGTGCGCGGGG
>CAVVUA010000003.1:0-32238 GCA_963751295.1 uncultured Acidobacteriota bacterium
GTCTCATCTACGTTGAACAGGTCGTAGGCGACATGAAGCTCGAAAGCTATGCCGGCGACGTCCATCTCAAGGAAGTTTCGGGCTACATTATTGTCAAGACCACCAGTGGTTCGCTTGTCTGTACCCAATGCGCTGGCAAGCTCGATTTCAGCTCCATCGGCGGAAACGCGCAGATACTGCAGCCTCAGCTGAATAACATCAACCTGATGACTACGACGGGAAACGTTCTTTTCGATGGAGACTTCGTCCGCACGGGACTCTATTCCATGAAGAGCGGCAGGGGTCTGGTGGAAGTGCGCTTCTCCAGTACCGATTCCTTTGACCTGAAAGCGCAGACGGCCACCGGCGTCGTCGATAATCAAGCGGTCGCCTTTCTCAAGCCCGATTCCCACGGCGTGAAGCACATTGCTTCCAAGTGGACCCACGGCCTGTTCGGCACCGTCGGCCAGGGCCTCGCGAAAGTCGAACTTTCCTCCTACAGTGGTACAATCCGCATCATGAAGCGCGATTAATTGTTCGCGCATAAACAGAGCGTGCCCTTTCTGGCTGCTCTCTGCACAAACCAGTGACTCAATCGCCCCCTTTGCGCGGCGCTCCCGCGCGCGCCCAAGTTATTTGCCTTGCCGGTTTTATGGGTTCCGGCAAGACCACCGTCGGCACTCTTCTCGCGCGGCAGCTCGCGTGGCATTTCGTCGATCTGGATGAACGCATCGAACAATCCGCCGGGCTTGCCATCCCTCAGATTTTCGAACGCTTCGGCGAACAGTCTTTCCGCCAGATTGAAGCGGACCAACTGCGCGCCGCCTTGGGCCGCGCTTCCGAACTAAAAGAAGCCACTGTGCTCGCGCTTGGCGGCGGCACGTACGCTCAGCCGGGCTGCCCAGAATTTCTGCGAAATGCCGGAGCTCCTGTTTTATGGCTCGATTCGCCGATCGAGCTTCTGCTTTCTCGCTGTATGACCATGACCGGGCGCCCGCTCTTTCGCGATGAATCGAGCTTTCGCGCACTCCATGCGCAGCGACTTCCCTCGTATCAACTGGCGGATCATCGTGTGGACAGCTCCGGCGATCCCACTCAGGTCGTCGCGGAAATCCTCGGCCGCGGCATTGTGGTGGCAGGTGGCAGCGAAGCACATCTCGTCGTCGAAAAACCAAATTCTTGACTAGCCTTCGTTAGAATAAGCATCGGAGATTCTTTCTCCGCTAATTTTATATTGTGCTTCGCGGGCTGCTGCGAAGGGGGATTTTATGAATAAAAAACTTTCCGGCCCTTGGCCGAAATTCTCTCTCTCCCTGGGCGTCGCTCTGATTCTCGCGTGCACCGTCGCAGGTCTGGCCGGTCAAAAAAAGAACTCCGCAGCGCTGGGTGCTTCCGTCTTCTCTCAAGACAAAGGCAAGCTCACCATCAAGCTCGAGGGACAAACCGTTGGCCACGAAGAATTCGAAATCACGCCTGCCGCCGGCGGTTGGCTCGCCAAAGGCATCGCAGACATCAAGCCATCGCAAAGCCCCGCCAGTAAGGTCTCTGGCTCACTCACCCTTCTGCCTGATGGCGCTCCCGTCAGTTACGAATGGACATCGCAAGCGGAGAAGACCAACAGCGCCAACATTCTCTTCGCCAACGGCATCGCAAAAATGACGCTGCAAATGCAGGGGGCTCATCCTTTCGATCAAACCTTCACGTTTGGAACTCCGATCATCGCCGTCCTCGACAACAACTTGTATCACCAGTACGCCGTCCTCGCGCGCGTCTATGACTGGTCCAAACGCGGCCCGCAAACGTTTCCTGTTTTCATTCCCCAAGAGCTCATGCCCGGCACCATCACAGCCGAATCCACCGGCGCCGCTACCCTCGACGGCAAATCCTACGAAGGCTTTCGCGTCAGCACCGCCGACCTCGAAGTCGACCTCTACCTCGATGCGAATCACCGGCTGATGCGCCTCGAAGTTCCCGCCGCCAAAGTCTCCGTTGTCCGCGATTAACAGATCGGTTCAACCCAGCACGAACTTCGCAAGCGGACTCCGCTTAATTCGTCAAAGAATCACGGTATATAATTCTTTAAGGCTCGCGGCGGAGCATCCTCAAAAGGAGAGTCGGCAATGACCAGCCGATGGAGGCTTGCACCGCTATGGTTGTGCTTAGTTCCTTTCGTTTCCACGGCGTTTTCTCAGGAAGTCCATCGCGTCACGCAGAATAAGCAGCTGATGGATTGCGGTAAGAACGTTGACCGCAGATACGCGGTGTGTCACGGCGCATGGTCGGGGAAGACCGTTGCGCTGTTCAATACATGGATGGCGCCTGATACGAATCCCGGAAGGCGGATTGACCTTCCCTCTCCTGACGGCAAGAAGATCATTCAGGTGAGGGGATTTCACGTTCGGCTGAGTGTAAATGGGAAACGATACTGGACGCCATTTGGAAATATGCATGACGCGGAAGTGGCATGGGCGCCCGATTCGACCCGTCTATTTATAACTTGGAGCGAGTCGGGCCAGCTTGGCCCATGGCACACGCAAGCCTATGACGTGACCGAGGCCGGACTCGCGGAAATACCGGGCGTGACGCGTCATGTGAGATCCGACATGATAATTAGGATGAAGAGGGCATCACTCCCCAAATGGGTTGCTACTCGGGAAGAGCAGGCGATGTGGAGCACTCTAGAATATTGTGCGGATGACGCTGTCGGATCGCAGTGGTTGAACGGTTCGAGCGAAATTCTGGTAGCAGGGCTGTCGGGTCCGGACAGCGGGTGCAAATACATGGGAGATTTTGTCGTCTATCGAATTGACGTGGTGACAGGAAGGATTTTGCAGGTGTATTCGGAGAAAGACGCCCACCGCATTTTTGGCGATGAGGACTTGCCTCGCGTTGACGCGGATGACGACGAGTTGTAGCGCCGTGCCAATCGGCTTGCAGCGGTAATCGGACCAATCAGATTGATCCAAAACCACTTGTGAGATTCCGCTCGTCCTCTCGGCGATATACTGTCGCGCATGTCTCTTTGTAATCGGTTATGCACAATCTCTTTATGCTGCGTTCTATGCGCGTTGTCCGCAGTAGGAGCTGCGGCGCAATTCACTCACTACTCCGTGAAGTTGGTGCCTGATTTCGAGCGTCACGTGTTGTTGGGGGACGAGACGATTGAATTTCAGGCCGATGCTGGTGAAGTCGAGTGGCAGAAGCAGGCAGGCTTGCACATCGTCACTTCGAAGATTGCTACGGGAGCGGTGTCAGTAGCCGAACAGTCGGTGACCGTGCGCATGCTTTCCGCCGGCAGACACAGTGTTCGCTTCAAATTTGAGGCGGCTGCAGGACGAGGCATCGAATGGTTTGAGGGCAACGCAGGGCTGGCGACGACGTTTTACTGCGAAACGTGGATGGTATGTGACAATTCGCCTGGCCAGCGAGCCACCCTTCAACTGGAGATTGTAGTCCCCTTCAGACAACTGCCTCAGGGGGCGAGTGGATTCCGGGCCGTAGGACCCGGGCGCCGGGGAAAAGAGTGGGGCGGAGACGACGGCCTTCACTTTATTTTCGCACAGAACGATCCGGTGCAAACGTACTTGTTCAGCTTTGGCATTGCGCGGCTGGAGGTCGCGACGGATGGCAGGTATTCGATTTACTCGGAGAGAATGGACGCAAAAAGTGTGGCATTCGCCAAAACGGCGGATGCGTATGCGTTTCTACGATCGGTCGCGTCCATCGACCCGATGAATACGCACTACACGCAAGCGTTTCTGCCGGGACCGAGCTTGGGACAAGAGGCTGCGGGCATGGCGCTGATGTCGCAAGATGATCTTAGCGATTTGTTGGACAAAGATGACGTGCAATTGATGGCGCACGAGTTTGCTCATCAGTGGTGGGGCGTCACCGTAGGGATTCGGTCGTGGTCCGATTTCTGGCTGAACGAAGGGTTTGCGGAGTTCATGTCCGATGCCTATATCGAAAAGCACCAGGGGCGTGCGTCGTACAACCAGCAGATCTTGGAATTGCAAGATCGGATGAAGAAATTGCGCGAGGAAGGAAAAGATCGTCCGTTGCATTGGGAAAAGTGGAAGGATGCACATGAGGCGTTGGGGCCAATTCCGTACGTAAAAGGTGCTTTATTTTTGGAGCGACTGAGGACGGAGCTAGGCGACGAAATTTTCTGGCGGGGGATCGGTTTGTACACGTCCGGCTACGCGCGTCGACTTGTCGACTCCAGTGATTTCGAGCGGGCAATGGAAAAGGCGAGCGGTCGCGACTTGAAAACGCTATTCGACGAGGCGGTCTATCATTGAAATTAGAGTGTCGCGTGGGTGGTCTCGGATTGAAAGTATCGTTCCGCCTGTCAACTCTTGGTAAACGCCCTTGCCGTACAAGTTCAATTGTTCCGATGGCCAGCTGCAGGGAAACGCACAAAAAAAGCGCGGTGTGACCTCTCAATGTCACACCGCGCCAATTTGTGCTCTGGTTTAGAAACGAAAAACTACCGTGCTACCGGCCGTTGAAATATAGGTCCTGTGCCAGGTCGCCGCAACACATAGCCCTGCGGCTGCCCATGGGAATGCGTATGCGCATGCCCATTCGAATGGCCGGCACCGATATGTCCGTTGTGACCATTGCCGTTGCCATTTGCCGACGCGGGCTGCGGCATCCGCGCCGGATTACCGATAGGGCGGAGAGTAACCGGCACTGCATGGACGTGGTCGCTGATCGCCTGCAACCTCTTCAAAATGGACTGCCATTGTTCCCAGTCCAATTGGCGAAGAAACGGCCGCAATCCCTGGATGAACGGATCCTCGAGCAGCGCTTCGCCGTCGGATTCCGGGATAAAGAAGCGGTTCAGACCCACATTCAGCGCTTCGGAGATCTTTTCCAGAGTGCCGAGGCTCGGCGTCATCTGGCCGCTCTCGATGCGGGACAAGTAAGACCGCGACACCTTCGAGCGCGACTGCAGCTGGCTCTGGGTCATCGCGCGCGATTCGCGCAACTGGCGAATGCGCTGGCCGATATTCTCGACCGTCTGCTGGTTGGCGAACTTTTCGGACGTGGGCTCAGCGACTGTTTCCTCCGGAGGTGCCGGTGGAGGTATCAGGAACTCCAGACGCTGGGGCAAGGCGCGCACACATCGGCGGCAGTTTCCTGTGCGCGTCCGGTATTGGACGAGACCACATGTCTTACAGCGAATGACTTCCCTATCCATTTCGAACGTACTGATCGTTTCTTTTTCTATTTGCACAGACACCGGTACTCCTCGCTGACTTTGTGCGGCGTGCGGATAGTGGGGGGAACCCCGGAACGTCGTTCAGGGGAAGGCAGAAAACTGGCGCGACGGGAGTATCGTGCGATTGGCCATTTTCTGTCAAGAGTATTTTTGAACTATTTTTGTATATGCAGTTTTTTCCGCCGCGTCTCTACGAAAAATTTTCGCTGTACCTTTGGCCAGCCTGCTGCCGTTCTTCCCTCGCCTCCACAATCTATTGTGTTAACTGGCGCAGAGCACCAATCCGTTTGTGCCGTCCGTCCCAGTGGCACAGCCAATCTTGGCTGTGCTCTTTTTCCTTTCTCGACACGGTCCCTCATATCCCCGGCGCAGTCTCGCCGTTGTACGATATTCCTGCACCTAGTTGGGACACCGACGAAGAGACCGCATGCCCGAACTCCCCGACATCACCGTCTACATCGAAGCCCTCGAAACCCGCATTCTCGGCCAAACACTCGAAGCCGTGCGAATCGTCAGCCCATTTCTGTTGCGCACCGCAACTCCTCCCCTGGCCGACGCTTCCGGCAAAAAAGTCCTCCAACTCCGCCGGCTTGGCAAACGCATCTGCATCGGCCTCGAAGACAACCTCTGGCTAGTCCTTCATCTGATGATCGCGGGCCGACTTCACTGGCATCCGCTCGGTTCAAAGCATGGCCGAGTCAAAGTTTCCCCGCCGCGCGGTCTAGCCGCATTCGATTTTTCCGACGGCTCTCTACTTTGGACCGAAGCCGGCTCTAAAAAGCGCGCCTCACTTCACATCGTCTCTGGCGAAGCCGGTCTAAGCTCTCTCGATCCCGGCGGCCTGGAAGTTCTCGACGCGACTCCCGAGCAATTCACTACCGCGCTTCTCTCCGCCAACCATACTCTCAAGCGTGCCCTCACTGATCCCCGTCTCTTCAGCGGCATCGGCAACGCTTACTCCGACGAAATCCTCTGGGACGCTAAGCTCTCGCCCCTTGCGCTAACGCAGAAACTCTCCGTCCCAGAAATCAAGCGCCTCTTCGAAGCGATCCGCGCTAGCCTAACGCAGTGGACCGATCGTCTCCGCAGCGAAGCAGTCGGCAAATTCCCGGAAAAAGTCACCGCCTTCCGCGAGGGTATGGCTGCCCACGGCCGCTACAAACTACCGTGCCCACGCTGCGGCACCAAAATCCAACGGATCCGCTACGCCTCCAACGAGACTAACTATTGCCCCACTTGCCAAACCAACGGCAAACTCCTCGCCGACCGCGCCCTCTCCCGCCTCCTCCGCGAAGACTGGCCGCGCTCCCTCGACGAACTTGACCTCCTCATCTCTAAACCTAAATAGGTGCTCGCTTCCAGAGTTCCTCGATCGGGCTCATTCCAATCAACAGTGGCTTGCCACCTGCACACTGCGCGGTTATACTCTTGGTATGAAAACGGCGATTTCCATTCCCGACGATGTTTTCGAAAGTGCGGAGCTCCTCGCGAGACGGACAAAGCGGTCGCGCAGTCGTTTGTTCAGCGATGCACTGAAGGAATATTTAGCACGCCACACGCCCGACAAAGTAACTGAGGCTATGAATCAAGCCTGCGCGGAAATTGGCGAATTGGATGAGCTCTTCAGTTCGTCTGCAGCTCGCCGGACTCTTGAGCGAAGCGAGTGGTAATCTCGCAAGGCGAGATTTGGTGGGCAGACCTGCCCGCTCCCGCAGGCTCCGGCCCGGGGTTTCGAAGGCCCGTCGTCGTCATCCAATGTGATGCCCTAAACCGCAGCCGAATTTCCACGGTCGTATGCGTTCCGCTGACCAGCAACCTGAAGTGGAGCTTGGCGCCCGGAAACGCGCGTCTCTCTGCCCGCCTCACGGGGCTGCCCAAGGATTCGGTGGCTAATGTCTCCCAAATCGTCACCATCGACAAATCGTTTCTGACGGCTCGCGTTGGGAAGCTCCCGCCTGCCAAGTTGGAATTGGTGCTCTCGGGCATCGGCGTTATCCTCGGCAAGTAGAATTTTTCTCCACCCCGACGGTCTACACCTCTGGAGAAACGTGACGTTTACGACGCAAAACTGCCTTACTCAATTCGGGGTATGCATTACACGGCAGCTGGTATAAATTGAAAGACGGTTCTGCGCGCTGGCGATGATTTGAAGCTGGCCAACTGGGATAACATAATCTGTGTTCGGGGAACCAATGCCGTGGAGACGCGGCTCATTCGTTATTCAATCTTGGGGACGGTAGATGGTGTTCGCGTGATCTGGCAGTAGCGCCTCTGAGACAAAAAGGCCCTAGCGCTAAAACTTCCAGTCCCGTCTCCAGCGGTAACAGAATTTTTCAATGCGGCTGTTGAAGCATTGGAAGGCATCACAAGAGTTTGCACTGATTCAGGGGAGATATGATGATTTCCAACAAGGCATTCCATCGCGCGGGTAAATATATTTTGGCGCTGTTTTTACTTTTCACCTGCCCGCTGCTTCTCTCGGCGCAGTCCGATGAAAAAAAGAACCCTCCCCCTCCTTCCAAGAAGAGTTCTCCGCCGCAACAAAGGCCCTCCGGAACACAACAAGCACCTGCAAACCAGGGCAGGCCGACGGGCGGTACCAAGACGGCGCCGTCAGGCGGCGCTCCCCAGGGTGGCTATAAACCCGGTCAACAAGGCGGCGGCAAGCCAGCTCCTTCCACTGGAACTCCTCAGAACGGTAGCAAACCGGGTGGCACTCCTCAGGGGAGCTATAAGCCTGGGCAACAGGGTGGCGGAAAACCGGCTCCTTCCAATGGCACTCCTCAGAATGGCGGCAAACCCGGCGGCACTCCTCAGGGTAGCTATAAGCCTGGGCAGCAAGGCGGCGGCAAGCCGGCTCCTTCCAACGGCACCGCTCAGAATGGCGGCAGACCTGGTAACACACCTCAAGGCGGATATAAGCCCGGTCAACAAGGCGGCACGTCCCAGGCTGGTGGTAAACCCGGCACTCAAAATGGAGGCAGGCCTGGCTCGCAAGGCGGCGGTAAGACCTATTCCAGTGGTCAGGTAAATCGCCCGGACGGCGGCAAAACGGTAAGAACCCAGAATGGCAACACCCTCCAGTACAACAAGACCGGTAAGCTGGACAGTGTTGTGACAAATCGCGGCACAGTTGCCCGTTACAACCCACAGGGCGGCGTCCGCACCATCCAAACGACCAACGGCACCACGGTTTTCCGCGGCCCCGGCGGCCAGCGCCAAATCACTACGGTATATCGCGGCCCCAACGGCCAGATCAATGGCCGAGTCGTCACCACGGGGCCGAATCGCGGGTACGCCGAGCGGACCTATCAAACAGGTGGCGCAACCTATATGCGCCGCACTTACGTCTACAGCGGCCACACCACCGTCGCTGTCTACCGTGGCTATCCTTACCGCGGCCACACGTATTATCGCTACGTTCCGCCTTACTACTATCGTCCGGCCTTTTACGGATGGGGCTACCGTCCTTGGGTACGGCCCATCGTATACACAGGATGGGGCTGGTACGGCTCTCCGTGGTATCGATCCTACGGCTATTATTTCGCGCCATACCCCGTTTATCCGTCTGCAGCATTTTGGCTGACTGACTACCTGATCGCACAAAATCTCCAGGCCGCTTATGCGGCTCAGGCTCAGGCGGCCGCCAACGCTAATGCAGCAGCAGCAAATGCAAACGCAGCAGCTGCTAACGCAAACGCCGCCGCCGCACAGGCTCAATACCAGGCAGGAGCGCCGCAGCAGCAACAAACGGCCGACGCGCAGGTCACGCTGACTCCTGAAGTGAAGGAATTGATTTCCCAGGAAGTGCAGCGTCAGCTCGCCGCTCAGCAAGCCGCTGCGGGAGCAGACGTCGGCGTCCGGTGCCGCTCCTGCGCCCGATTCGCAGCCGCCTACGACGAGCACTGACGACGTACCCGCAGCTCTCGACCCCAACCTTCGCGTTTTCGTCGTTACTACGGCCCTTGATGTAACCGCGAATGATCAACCGTGCACTCTCAGCCCCGGCGACGTTCTCATGCGCACCGAATCCACTCCCGACCAGAACAACACCCTCGCGGTTAATGTCGTCAGCAGTCAGAAGACGGATTGCGCGGGAGGATCGACGCCACGCATCCAGGTCGCCGATTTGCAGGACATGCACAATCAATTCGCTGAGCAACTCGACTCTGGGCTGGAAAGTCTGGCCAAAAATCAAGGCAAGGACGGAATTCCCACGGGCCCCGCCGCCGATCCACGGAAGAATCCTGACGGCACAGCTGCTCCGGATCCTGCCGCCGTCGCCGATCTTGCAAAAGCAACAGCAAGAGGCGAATCAAGCCGAGAAAGAAGTCCAGCAAGACGCCCCTCCAACGGGCGGCACCGGAGGAACTAACCAATAAAGAATGCTGCCGCTTTCGCATCCAGAGCGGGTGTAAGAGGGACATTCCGGGCGGAACAACGTGCTGAGGAAAGCCAGTTCGCAACGAACTGACCTTCCCCAATCATTCGAACTCGAAGTCCAGTTACATTCCATAATGCGGGATGCCCTGGGAGTAAAAGGGCGCCAGAATTACTTCCTGAGATACACTGCTGAATACTCAACCTGGAGAAACGCATGCCCACACGCCTCGATGCCTGGAAGCTTCTGTGCGAATTCACAGAATCGGAGAGCCTGCGCAAGCACATGCTCGCCGTCGACGCCTGCGTCCGCGCTTATGCGCGCAAGCAGGGTGCCGACGAAGAGACTTGGGGTCTCGCTGCGCTGCTCCATGACTTCGACTACGAACGCTGGCCCAACAACGAACACGCCGCCGACGCGGGCCACCCTGCGGAAGGCGCGAAAATTCTGCGCGAGCGCGGCTACTCGGAAGAAATCGTCCGCGCGATTCTTTCGCACGCCGATTATTCGGGGGTCGCGCGCCAGTCGCCTCTCGAGCACACGCTGTTTGCTTGCGACGAACTCGCCGGATTTCTCACGGCTTGCTGGTACGTTCGCCCGTCGAAGAGCATCCTCGACCTTGAAGTGGACTCCGTGAAACGGCGACTGAAAGACAAAGCCTTCGCCAAAGGCGTCAGCCGCGAAGACGTCCGCAAAGGCGCGGAAGAGCTAGGCATCCCACTCAAAGAGCACATCGGCTTTTGTATTTCCGCGATGCGCGAGGAAGCCGAGGCCCTCGGCCTCCGCGGGAATATCGGCGCACAAGCCGCCGGTTCCTAATTTGAACGGCAAACTTTTTCGCGCTCACTCATAGCGCAGTGCAACAAGCGGGTCAACGCGCGTGGCGCGACGCGCGGGAATATAGCAAGCCAGCAGGGCGAAAACGCCAATAGAATCGTCACGACGGCGAACGACGCGGGATCATACGCACTGACTCCATAGAGCAGGTGTACAAGGGCGCGCGACAACGCGAAAGCAAACGCCAGTCCAATCGCCGCACCAATTAGAAACAACTTGAAGCCTTGCGAAAAAATCATGCGCAACACATCGCGAGGCTGCGCGCCCAGCGCGACGCGCACGCCGATTTCCTGCGTGCGCTGCATCACAGCAAAAGACAGCACGGCATAAATTCCCAACGTGACGAGCAGCAACGCTAATCCTGCAAAACCGCCCAGCAACGACGCCTGCATTCTCCGCGACGACAGATTCTCGTCCACAAGATCCTCGAGCGGCATTACCCCGGCGACGGGCTGTTCTTTATCCACCGACCAGATTTGCTGCCGCACGACTTCCGCGAGCGCCATCGGATCGCCGGAAGTTCGCACGGCAAGATACTCCGGTTCATAGCCAAAGTCCTGCTGCTGATACGGCAAATACATTTCCGCTCTCGCGGGTACGTCGAGGCCTGCCTGGTGTACGTCGCCGACGATCTCAATCACCGTAATCCACGGGGCCTTTTCGTTATACTCGCCAACTTTGAAATTCTTGCCGATAGGATTTTCTCCTGGCCAATAATCTCTCGCCATCGTTTGGTTAATGAGCGCAACAGGAAGAGTGCCCGCGCCGTCACGCGGTTCGATGGCGCGGCCCTCGACCAACTTCATTCGAAGCGTCTTCATGTAGTCCAGGCTGACGATGCGCGCGTTGGGAATCAGAAGATTTCCCGGCGCGGGCTCGGGTTTTCCCTCGATGGTGATGCCCGTTGCGCCGCCGTAATTCGTCAGCGGAACCCAAGTCGCGTAACTGAGAGAAATGACGCCGGGAATCGTTTCCACTTTGGCGAGAACTTGATCGTAGAAAGCGACCCTGGGAGCGAACGCTTCGTATTTTTGGCGCGGCAGGGGCGTGCGCATCACGAGCACATGATCGGCCCGAAAGCCCGGATCGAGATGATAGAGATTCTGAAGGCTTCGAATTCAGCAGCGCAGCCCCGGCGAGCAAAACAATAGCGAGGGCTACTTCACAGACGACGAGTGCATCGCGCAGGCGATGGCCGCCCGATCCAACGCCGCTTTGTCCGCCACCTTGTTTCAATGAGTATGTAAGATGGAACTGTGAAACACGCGAAGCAGGAATGATTCCGAAGAGGATTCCCGTCGAGAGAGAAATGGCAAGCGTGAAGAGAAGAACCCGGGCATCGACACCCGTTCCCGCCATTGGCGCAATGCCGGCCGGAATCAAAGTAGCGAGAAACTTTGTTCCCCAAACGGAGAGAAGCAGCCCCACTGCGCCGGCGAAGAGAGAAAGCAGGATGCTTTCCGTCAGACCGGCCTGATCACGCGGCCGCGCGTCGCGCCGAGAGCCAGGCGCATGGCCAGCTCGCGGGCGGCGTCCCGTGGCACGGGAGAGCAGAAGATTTGCGACGTTGGCGCAGGCTATAAGCAACACAAAACACACCGCACCGACGAGCATAAGGATGGCCGGGCGAACATCTCCTGCAAGCTCTTCGCGAAGCGGCACGGCGAATGCGCCGACTTTGGCGTTCGACTCCGGATTCTCTTTTTCCAACTGTGCCGCAATGGTGGCGAGATCGGCGTTCGCAGTCTTGAGCGGCACGCCGGGTTTGAGCCTGGCGACCACTTGCAATAAATGATTCCCGTGATTGGTCAGCTGTTCCGTTGTAAATCGCGTGGGAACCCAGAGTTCGGTTTCGCGGTCGGGAAATGTCGCACTGCGCGTTTCATCACGCCAACCACCGTGCACTTCTCGAAATTCAGCGTAATTTCCTTTCCAACGATCTGCGGATCACCGCCAAACCGCCGCAGCCAGAGTCCATAGCTTAGAATCGCAACGTGAGGCGAGCCTGGAAGATCATCGTCAGCACGAAAGTCGCGGCCGAGGGCAGGAGTTACACCCAGCACAGAAAACAGATTGGCTGTAACTCGCTTTCCAATCAGGTCTTCGGGATTGCCGTCTCCGGTGAGATCAAGGAAGAATTCGCAATTGCCGCGACATCTTCGAAGACCTGGTTTCGTATCTTCCAATCATTGAAATTCCCGGGAGCCGGAGTATTTTTCGGGAAGTTATATGCCGAGGCGTCTTCCCACACCATGACAAGCCGGTTCGTATCGCGATACGGAAGCGGGCGGATGAGGACGTTATCTGCAATGCTGAAGATTGCGGAATTCGCGGCAATTCCCAATGCAAGAACGGCAACGGCAAAAAATGTAAAGCTGGGACTCTTCCGCAGCATGCGAAGGCCGAAACGAACGTCGTTCAGCAAGTTGTCTAAATAATTTACACGGCGCGTGTCGCGGCAATCTTCCTTCACTTGTTCCACGCCGCCAAATTCGCGCACAGCCGCGCGGCGCGCCTCTTCCGGGGTCATTCCGGCCGCAATATTCTCTTCGACTTGCCGCTCGATGTGAAAGCGCAACTCCGAGCCAAGTTCCTGATCAACAGTGTTCCTTCGAAACAAGGAGCGGAGCCAGTTCGATATGTTTTGGAGCAAGCGCATAGTGAGTTCCTTCTCAAATTGTTTTCAAGACGAGTCCGATCGCAGATGAGAGGCGTTCCCAATTCGATTCTTCTGCCTTGAGGTATTTCTGTCCTGCCTTTGTGAGGGAATAATATTTCGCGCGGCGATTATTTTCCGATTCGCCCCACTTGGCTTGGATCCACGCTTGCTGTTCCAGGCGGTGCAGCGCGGGATAGAGCGCCCCTTGATTCACTTGGAGAACATTTTTGGAAACATGGCGAATGCGCTGGGCGATGGCCCACCCGTGCATGGGCTCAAGCGCGATGGTCTTGAGGATGAGCAGGTCGAGCGTGCCCTGCACGAGATCGGTCGGCTTAGTCAATGCGGCTCCCCTTAGTTACTGACAGGAATTATGCTAGCACTCCTGTCAATAAGCAAGGGGAAGGACAACCGGGAACGAAGAAGGAAGGAATCGAGCACCTGATTTCATATTCGAATCGAAGTCAGGCTAAAATGAAAGAGTAATGCTCACCCAGATTAAAGGTACAGATGCCGCGGCGAGCGGCCGACCGCGGCGCAAAACTTATGGCGTGCGCGTTGGCCATGTCCTCGTGGGCGGTGGCGCGCCAATTGTCGTGCAGTCCATGACCAACACGGATACTGCCGACGTCGCGACAACTTTCAAGAACGACCTGGAGTTGGCGGAAGCGGGCTCCGAAATTGTACGCTGGACAGTAAACGTGCCGGAGGCAGCGGCGGCCGTGCCGGAAATCAAGAAGCGGCTGCTGGATGCCGGCTGCAACGCGCCGATTATCGGCGATTTTCATTACAACGGGCATGTTCTCCTGACAAAGTATCCGGAGTGCGCCAAGGCGCTCGACAAATACCGTATCAATCCCGGCAACGTGGGCGCGGGCCAGCGCCGCGACGAACAATTTTCTACGATTTGCAAAATTGCTCGCGACAATGAAAAGCCCGTCCGCATCGGCGTCAACGGCGGCTCGCTGAATCAAGAGCTCGTGATGCACAAGATGCAGGAGAACACGGACAAGAATCTGGGGCAAGGAATCCGAAGAAATCATTAATGACTGCATGGTGCTCTCCGCGCTGCAGTCCACGGATTTGGCTCTCGAATGCGGCCTGCGCCACGATCAAATTATTATTTCCTGTAAGACTTCACGGCCGCGCGATTTGATTACGGTGTATCGCGATTTGTCGAGCAAAACGGAGCAGCCGCTGCATCTGGGCCTTACGGAAGCAGGCATGGGGATGAAAGGCCAGATTTGGTCGGCAGCCTCGCTGGGCGTTCTGCTCTATGAAGGAATCGGCGACACCATTCGCATTTCGCTGACCCCGAAGCCCGGTGGCGATCGCCGCGAAGAAGTTTATGCCGCGTGCGAACTGCTCCAAGCGCTGGGGCTGCGATCGTTTTCGCCGAGCGTGACGGCTTGCCCCGGCTGCGGCCGCACTACAAGCACCACGTTTCAAGAATTGGCGGAACGCGTTCAAGACTATATCCGCGAAGAGCATGCCCATCTGGAAGACGCAGTACGAAGGCGTGGAAACCATGACGCTAGCGGTCATGGGCTGTATCGTAAATGGTCCGGGCGAATCCAAAGCCGCGAATATTGGCATTAGTTTGCCGGGCACAGGAGAAGCGCCCCGCTGCCCTATATATATTGATGGGAAAAAAGATGTGACGCTTGAAGGAACTTATGACGAACTGGCCGCGGCGTTCCAGACGCTCGTCGACAATTACATTGCGAAAAAATATCCACGCAAGACCGCGGAAGTTGTTCCTGCCGTCCGCTAACCTATAAGAATAAAACTAAATTAGGGAACCCGAGGCGATTGTGGAGTTGCGACGCTGCGCAATTTCTCGAGTGCCATCAGACGCGCACGTGTATAGGCTTGTTTGTCCTCGAGTAGCTGATGCGCCCAATGCGCGCCTATAGCGATTGCGTGAAACTCGAAGGCGAGGCGCTTCGCGTCGAGTCTTGCGTCGAGGTGGCCAGCTTTTTGCGCTCCCTCTACCGAACGAGTGATCGCGCCAATCCATTCGTGCATGATCTCCGCAATGCGGTCGCGCACAACGCCCAGTCGGCCATCGAATTCAAAAGAAGCAGCGGTAAAAAAGCATCCACCTTCGAAAACTCTTTTTTCAACGAGGATCAACCAGTGATCAATCAAAGACCAGAGCCGGGGCATACCTTTGGGGGCGGCGATAGCGGGGCGCGTCACCTTATCGATGAAAACCTGGCGAGCCATTTCGACAGTAGCGAGTTGCAATTCTTCCTTTGAGCCGAAATGCGCAAAGAGCCCGCTCTTGCTCATATCAACCTGCTCGGCGAGCGAGCCAACGGTGAGACCTTCCAAACCTTGAGCGGAAGCAATATCCACAGCGCGAGCGAGGATGGCCTCGCGAGTACGGAGGCCTTTAGCTTGGCGCCGCAGAACGGCTTTGTTGACGCCCTTCCTGACGGTCTTTTGGCTGGGTTTGGAGCGAAGAGCGCGCGGCATGAAGATACTGTAACACGGGACACAAATAAGCACGAACGTTCGTTTGCTGTGCTATGCTCTTTCCCCTGAGGTGTCCTCATGGCCCATACCACCGTCATCTGTCCCCTTCGTTTTTCCGGCCTTAGCCACGCTGGCCGCTCTTGCAGCAATGTTCTTCAGCGCCACGACCGTGCCGCCCATCGCGTGCGCGCAGGAGCTCCCACTGGAGCGTTGCGATGTGCTTCCGATGATTGAAGTCCAGATCGCTGGACTGCACAAATGGTTCCTAGTTGATACGGCAGCGACTTCGATGTTGAATCTGCAAGTTTGCTTCGGGGCAGGCGCGGGACCTTCACGTGACCTCGTGGAGCGGCACTCTCTCGCGACGAGCGCGAAGGAAGTCACACTTCCCGACTTGACCGTGGGAAAAACCACACTTATGGAGCTGAAGTTGCCGGCCATCGATCTCTCCGCCATTGGAAAGGCTTGTGGACGAAAAATCGACGGTATCCTGGGCGTCGATCTTCTGGGAAAACTGGGGGCGAGCATCAACCTGAAAGACCAGACAATTCATGTCGCGACGGCGGACGAAATGCACGGCGCTGAAATGGTGGCGGCGATGCAGCACCAAATGCATCGATGCGTCGAAGCATTCAATGCATCGGACGAAGAGAAGTTTGGAGACTGCCTGGATCCAAAGATTGTGCTCTTCTCGACCGATACGGAACTCTACGGGGCGCGAGCAAGTCGTCGGCTATTTCCGCCGGAAATATTTTCATCAGCAGCCGGCCGCAAAGCTGGAAATCCATGAGAGCGCCTTTCATCCGATCGGCGAAGCGGTCTGGTACGAATACGAATTTACGATTGACTCAGCGCGGGGCAGGCTTCATGGCCGCGGCATGGCCATGTGCAAAAAATCGGAAGGACATTGGCGAATGGCGAGCATGCATCATTCCATCGCAGAGCTGGAATCTGCGGCACTTCCGGAGGAAAAACGTTAGGCTCGGCGCTCAACAGTAGTGTATGCCTGCCGGCGTTCTAAAGGTTTCGCCAGGCACCTTTCTTCTCTAGAATGCGTAGAGCATATAGTCCCTGAGAATTTTTCACATCGGCGGAGAAAAAATGAAAATGTATCGTGCTGGAGTGTCTGGCATTCGCCAGCCTTTTTTTATTCACACCTTTTTCGTGGGCGCAAAACGCGGAGTTTGCAGAAACGCTAAAGAAAAATCGCGGGGCAATCAGCGTGCAGAATGGCAAACTTGCGGGGCCCAGTGCGGAAATTCTTCGAGGGGCATTGGCCGACGCACAGTTTGTGGCGCTCGGCGAAGATCACGGCATCCGCCAAATTCCCGAGTTCGCCGCCGCCCTCTGTGCGGAGCTCGCGCCCCATGGATTCCACCACATGGGGCTGGAAATAGGGACGTACGTTGCGCCGGAGCTTGAAAAAATGGCGCGCAGCGCGGACGGCGCAAAGCAGCTCGCGGAGTTCGAGCAAAAATATCCGGAAACGATCGCGTTCTACAACTGGCAGGAAGAGTTTGCCATGCTGCAAAAATGCGAGAGCGCAGCTTCGCCCGGGCACACGACGCTCTGGGGTCTGGATCAGGAATTCATGGGCTAAAACGGGCTTTTTGGCGGACAGGATTCTGGCAACGCATCCAGGCCCAGAAGCAAAAGCCGCCATCGAGTCCCTACAAAAAGAGGCGAGCGAGGCGCGTGCCGCCGCAACAAAGAGCGGCAACCCAGGCGATCTATTCATGATGACCGCTAAACAAGAAGAATTGGATCTGTGTAAAGGACCTCCTCAAGAAACAGGGCAAGCTCGAGGCGCAGAAACTATTTGACGCCTTTCTGGTCAGCCGCGAAATCTACCAAAAAAACATGAGCGGCGACTATTACAAATCGAATCGGCAGCGGGCGTTGCTTATGAAAAAGAATTTCTCGGAGCCGTTTGCTGCTTCTTCTCAAAGCAACGGCGTCTTGCCCAAAGTGTTTTTCAAGTTCGGCGCGTATCACATGTTTCGCGGGATCAATCCTCTGCATTCGAGCGAACTGGGTAATCTGATCGCCGAGGCGGCGGAGGCCAATCAGTTGAAGTCCGTGAACATACTTATCGTGGGGGTGAAGGGAGAGCAGCTACACTTTGCGGGCATCGGAAAGCCTTCGGAAGCCGCTCCGCTCGATCATCCGGGCGACAAAGATTCTCCATTCCTCTTTTTCAAGCCGCTGTTTGATGTACAAATTGAGAATTCCTGGACGCTCTATGATTTGCGCGCATTGCGCGATAGCTTTTCGAAGTACGGCAAGATCGACCCGGAGCTCGAGCGGGTAATCTTCGGCTACGATTTTGTAGTGCTTATCCCCGATCCGAAGGCCTCCCACGTGATCCAGTAGCGATCCAGGCAACCTGCGGGGATATGCTAGAATTTTGCTGCGTTTCGAGCGAACCAAAGACGGGGAATCATCTTGAAAATCAGCCGCGAAGATGTGCAAAGAGTGGCGGAGCTAGCCTATCTGGATTTGAGCGAAGCCGAGCTGGAAATGTACCGCGCGCAAATTGATGAAATCCTGGAATACATTGGCAAGTTGAACGAACTGGATACTGCCGGTGTTGAACCAATGGCGCAGGTATTGGCCGACGGCCAGTCCGCCGACGCTACGTTGCGGGAAGACGTCGTAGTGCCATGCAATGTGGCCGCCGAAATTCTGAGACAAGCCCCCGATCCCGAGCCTCCGTACTTCAGAGTGCCGAAGGTAATTGAGCGATGAGTAGGACAGACACTCCTGTCTGTCCGGGTTTGATCAGAAGGTTAAGCAAACGCTAAAGAGGAAACAGGCAAAGATGTTTTTCCCACTATGACGAACTGGACGATCGACGGAGTAAAAGAAGCGCTGGCGGCCAAGAAGACTTCCGCCCGCGAGCTGGCATCAGATTTTTACAAGCGAATTGGAGAACGCAACACAGAGCTGAATGCGTACCTGACGCTCTCCGAAGATCGTGCCTACGCCCAAGCGGATCGCATGGATGCGTTGGTTGCCGCAGGGAAGCCCCTGCCTTCTCTGGCGGGCGTACCCATCGCAATCAAAGACGTAATCAGCACGCGCGGGGTACGCACCACTTGTGGTTCCAAGATTCTTGAAAATTACATACCGCCGTACGACGCCACGGCGGTGGAGCGCCTCGAAGCCGCCGGAGCCGTGATTCTCGGCAAAACTAATTGCGACGAGTTTGCCATGGGCAGCTCGAACGAAAACTCTGCTTATGGAGCAGTCCGGAACCCGGAAGCGCTGGACCGCGTGCCGGGCGGGTCAAGCGGAGGGTCGGCTGCAGCGGTTGCGGCTGGCCTAGCCGTGGCTTCTTTGGGAACGGACACGGGCGGATCGATCCGGCAGCCGGGTTCGTTCTGCGGCATACCCGCCATGATGGGAAGTTACGGGCGCGTTTCCCGATATGGACTCATCGCTTTTGCGTCTTCTTTGGACCGCATCGGCCCGTTTGCAACGAACACTCGCGATGTGGCCGCCGTCATGGGAGTGATCGCCGGACGCGACGCAAACGATTCGACCTCGACAACCGCGCCTGTCCCGGATTATCGCGCTGCGATGGAAAAACCTGTCAAAGGGCTGCGGGTCGGCATTCCCAAGGAGTATTTCGCTGAGGGCATGGACGACGGCGTTCGCGTGAAGATCGAAGCGGGGATAGAACTTCTCAAAAAGCTCGGGTGCGAGATGCGCGAAATCCACATGGCCCATACGGATTACGCGATTGCGACGTATTACATTATCGCCACCGCCGAGGCGAGCTCCAACCTCGCGAGGTATGACGGAGTACGATACGGGCTGCGCGTAGAAGACGATTCCCTGCTAGCGATGTACCGCAAGACGCGAGGCGCGGGATTCGGCGCCGAGGTCAAACGACGGATTGTTCTGGGCACCTATGTATTATCGGCGGGCTATTACGACGCTTACTACCTGAAGGGCCAGAAAGTTCGCGCGCTGATTGCTCAGGATTTTCGAGACGCCTTCACCAAAGTGGATGTGATTGTAACGCCGACTTCGCCGATACCTCCCTTTAAACTCGGCGAGAAAACGAACGACCCGCTCCAGATGTATCTTGCTGATATATATACAGTTACGGGATCTTTGGCGGGGGTGCCGGGGATCTCTGTTCCCTGCGGGAAAATTTCCGGAAAGCTGCCAGTAGGTTTACAAATCTTTGGTCCAGCGTTCGGCGAAGCAACCGTGCTGCAACTCGCGCACGCGTTCGAGCAGGCCGGCGGCGGCTCCCTTTGACGAGCCTCAGTGGAAGCTAGCTGCGATGCAAAAGCTTGATCCCATTATTGCCAACCTGGTGAAAACGCAGAGAGGGCTTTTATCTGCAGCCGATGCGGTGCCCGCTGACGAATGGAAGACCAGGCCAAGCGAAGGAAGATGGTCGGCGGCGGAATTGGTTGCGCATTTGATGATGGTGGAACGAGCAGTGATCGGTAAAGCAGATCGGGTAGCGCAGAAGCTGCCAAAGCGCGTTTCTTTGTTAAAGAGAATTCACATTCCGATGGCCTTTGTGGAGTCGCGGTGGATTCGGCGCAAGACGCCTGCGCCTGTCGAGCCGGAAATGCTGCGCGATAAAGAAGGAATGCTCGCGGAATTACGCACTGTGCGGGAACGCTCACTCGCGTTTCTGGAAGAAACGAGAGACCGAAATATGGGCGAGTACAGTTGGGCGCATCCGGCGCTCGGAACGTTAAACGTCTACGAATGGCTGCAATTTATCGCTTCTCATGAGGTGCGCCACACAAAACAGATGCGTGAAATCGCGGTCAATCTACCGAAACCCATATAGAGTTTGCAAAAGTAGGACATTTTTTCCCTCATATTTCCTCCTTCGTTCGATTCGTACCAGACGCTCTTAAGCGCCCAGTTTTGGATAATGTCTTTTTACACAGGGGCTTGGAACAAAAGTACTAGCCTTTTCGTTTTAGCTAGAGAGAACGGAACTACTATTGCTCTACAAATGGTGCATCGCGTACGCTGAAAAAAGCATCAAAGGTAACGGGAGCGAGAAGTAGACGCGCGGTGTGGCAGACAGTAAGAGGGACAAGGCCATGGTCACCGTAAAATCAAGCCAAAAAATTTTTACTGACGCGGAAATTGCCAGCTTGACTGGGATCTGCGTGGATCACATTCGCAATTTTGCGAAGAGCCGCCATTTGGGCTTTATCGCGCGCGCTGCGGAAGCGGCGGGCAAGCAGGCGGACCAGTGGTTGTTTACCCTCTCCGACTTAATGGTGCTGGTTACCTTGTTTCCGCGCTGCACACACTAAATTCTCCGCGACCTTCGATCGAAGAAAAGCTCTTTCCGGTATTCCGGGAAGAGCTTTTTTGCTTCTGTGACAGCGAGGTGGGACAGTTGCCGGAGCCCTAGTCAGGGGGTATGCTCGACCGGGGGCAAACCGACTATGCCCAAAGGCATCTGATAAGCCAGCAACCTTCATGAGACTGCCATTTACATGTAGTGTCCTCCTGCAAATAGCCTTGCTGAGTTGGGCAGGAACAGCCTGGCATAGGCCAGCCGCCGCAGCCTCCGGTCCGCAGCAGGATCCGGCCAGCGCCGAGAAGCCTGACGCCCAACCCACAACCAGCCCAGCTACACCTGCAAGCCTTCCACGCGGCAAGAAGCTGATGCTGAAGGATGGCACTTTCCAGCTCGTCCGAAGCTATGAAAAGAAGGGCGATCGAGTTCGCTACTTCAGCGTCGAACGAGGCACCTGGGAAGAGATTCCCGACGCGCTGGTGGATTGGGACGCCACAAAAAAGGCGGAAGCAGCTGACGAGAAGACGTCTTCGGCTCTGGTAGAAAAGGTTCATATCCAGGAAGCGGCGGCGAAAGCCGAAACCCCGGTGGATGTGGATGCCAGTTTGCGGGTTGCGCCAGGAGTCTTCTTGCCTGATGGTGAAGGCATGTTTGCGCTGGAAGGCAAGTCGATCAAGAAGATCGAGCAGGCTGGCTCGCAGGTGAGAGCAGACAAGAAAAACGTTCTCAAGTCACTTTCTCCCATACCAATGATACCCAGCAAGCACTACATTGAACTCCCGGGAGCAAAAGCGCCTGTTCGGCTCACAAGCCAGTTGCCGGAGTTCTATCTGCGAGAAGCGACCACCGACCCGGAACACGACTCCACCTTGCTGAGAACAAGGAGGCAGGGCGAGGGGGGACCGGAATTGGCCTTGGTGCACACCTTGGTGAAGGGCGACAAGCGGCGGCTTGAGTCGATAAGTAGCTTATTTGGTCAGAAGCTGTCGGAGGACGTCCAAGAAATTGCGATCCAGCGTTGGGAAGTCGCTCCGGACATATACAGATTCACGCTGAGCGCGCCGCTCCCTCCGGGAGAGTACGTGCTGGCGGAAGTCCTGCAGGACGGAATCAACATGTACGTGTGGGATTTTGGCGTGGACGCTGCTCCCTCATCCAAGCCAGCTGCCCACTAGGCGGAAATTTCTAGTTAACAATAAGACCCCCTCGACCCCTGTTTTTCTGGAATTGCACATTCTAAAGGGTTTTAAGTCCTGTGTTTTGAAACTGCGCATTCCAAAGGGGTTACGGGCGTGTTTTTCGAAAGTGCGGATGCTACGGGACTTAGCGGCCAGGTGAAGGGACACGTCGGGGCGGGGCTGAAGGTGGATTTTAACGCAAAGGACACAGAATGCACTGAGAATGGGAAGGCAGACCTGTGTGGGGGGACTGCCACGACCATAATAAATGGTAGCAGGAGTAGTAACCGATTGTCAATAGTGTTCTGGATTACTGAGTTGGCATTCGAACGGGGCTGGCGCAAGTTGAAGGATTTTAAAGAGTTGGGCTGAAGCTAACTAATTTGATAAGGCCGTGGAAACTTGAGGAAAGATCAAAGCTCCCGCATCCAAGCCTGCTCCTCAATAGGCTTGAATTGCTGGTTATCTATTCCCCGTACCGAAATCACCCATCAGGAAAGCGGGGCACTGACGAACTTGAGTTTGCCGTTTTCTACGCGGAGAAACGTGTAGCCAGCGCGAGTGGAAAAACAAACACAATTGTTTCCAAGGTCCTCAGATGGAACATAGAGGCTATATGCATTTCCGGTGGAAGCGCTGAGCACGAGGAACTGAACATGTATCATGCCCTCCTTGTCACTTTTCTTGAATTCTATAGATATCAGGTCGCCTGCAATGGCGATAACGCCAGCACGGGCATCGTCGTCGGGCTTCGGTATTGGAATTCTCTTTACGAAATCGCCGTACGCCGAAAGAACCAAGACAACATGACCGCTGACAAAATAAAAGTTTCCATCCGGGCCGACCGTCCCAGCACCATCATGAAATTTCGTATGCACAGTACCGAGGTCGACGGGACCCGGACCTTCTACGCTGAAGTCTTTTAGGATTCTACCGGACGGTTGCAGCAAGGCCAGGAAGGTCTTGCCCTGCATGTCCTTAGGAGCGTGCTCATCGTAAAAGCCTCCAACGAGAATAGTTCCAGCTTCGGAGGCGACAAAGTCGGTAAGCCAAAGGTGGTCAGGAATTTGCAGCTGAGTATCAGCGATGTCATCCGTATCCGAGTCAAAGGTAATGACATGGTAGTGGCCGTCCATTTTTTCTTCTAATGAGCGGGTTTTTCCCAAAGGCGTCACGTTAAATTCGAAAAAGGCCATATCCTTCGCTAACTCAGTAGGAAGCTTAAAAAGATGAGGTTTCCAGGAGCTTCGGTCAATGCGCATAAGCGTGCCCGCGTTATTGTCGTTGCCAGTGTCAATATGGAAGTACAGATTCCCATTCGTGTCACATTGTGTCGGACCAAATGCGCCGAAAGTCGGAACGTCCGTGACATCGCTGGAATACGCGGAAAGTATTTTTACAGGCGGTTTCGGCTCTTGATGAGGAGTTTGACCTGAGGAAATACCCGCGCCTAAACACGTAAAGCAGAGACCCAAAAATGCGAGTGGTCTACTTGTGACGCTCAAGTTACTCGCCCCTCGGCAGGCTCTTCGCGAGGCTGGAGCCAAATTAGAATTGCGTCTTCTGTGAATCCAAAATGACACTTCCCAACAAAGTATCGGCCAGCCGTAATGAGCCGTCAATGGACATTTACGGATACTTGAATTGTCATGAATTTGCCGCCCACCCCTCGCGGAAGAGAAACAATGGCGGCATGAAGAGGCCGGCACGCAATCGAGGAAAAAGGCTAAGGCTCGAAGAGGAATTTGACCGTGACGGTGACGTGAGCGGGGACTGGCTTTCCGTGCCGCGTGGCCGGTTCGTATTGGTACTGCTTGAGTGCTGTCATGGCAGCGCTTTGCAAAGCAGGAGACCCCGAGAGCGCCTTCATAGACTTAATCTGCCCCGATGTATCCACGAGAGCGTCGAACGTCACGTTTTCCGAGTTGTTCGCAGCAAAGTCTGGCAACGCGTTCGGCGAGGCAACCGCGCGGACCGATTTGATCAATTTCGGCGGGACGATATCGGTTTCGTCTGAAGGCGGCATGGCAGAAACCATCGCGGCTTTGCTTAAAGGCCGTGGCGAAGAGCGTTTCTCGGCAATGGCAGCAACCTCTCGCTTTTCCACCACGGCAGAATCGGCGCCGGAGTCGGGCGCTGATTTGGTTTCAACCGCCGTCTCGGAGATGGCGGGTGTGGAAGGCTTCGCGGCTCCTGACGCAGCAGTTTGCGACGCATCGCCAGAGGCCGCGCTTGATTGAGCTGCAGGAGCCACGCTCGTCTGCGGAAACTTGCCGGAAGCGGCGGTGGCGCTCGCTGTCTTCTGGGGAGCTATAGCAACAGGATGCGTGCCGCTACTTGGAGCGGTGTTGGAGAAAAGACTCTTCAACAGTGGCAGGCCTGGAAGCAAATTTTGGTACCACGCCGCGCCGGCCACGATGAGCACAAACGCCGCGAAGAGCAAATCCTTGCGCATCGCCGCGGGATGGCTGGCCGCGGCAACTTTCTGCTCAGGCTTGGGAGCGAACTTCGCCGGGGGCTTTGCGGCCTTGAAATCGAGCGCGGGCTTCGGCAGAAGATCTTCTTCGGAAAATGCAGGCTCGGCGGTGCCAGTGGGCAATTTTGTCGACGGTTCGCCGTGTGCCTCCGCAAGAACAGGAGCCTGGGCGGGAACATTCACAATAGCTGGTGGAGGCTCTGGAGCTGTGTTGCGGGAAAGATCGGGAATCTCAGCCGGGGCGGGCAAACTCCCGGTCGTCTTCTGCGCTTGAAGCAATTTCAATTGCTCACGGAGCGCCTCGACTTCCTCATTCAGCATGGCAATTTCCTGCGCGCTGGGAGCGTGTGCAGGTGCGATTGGCTCGCTGGAGAAGATGGCTTCTGCGTCTTGCCCTGATCCATCCGCTTCCTTTTCTAAGCAACGCCGCAGCGAGGGCCGGGTTTTCGGAAAACTCGATGCCCCAAAATCCGGGAGCGGGCTCGCTCGAATTCCACCTCGACGTAACAAATCATGGGACGAAAGTCGCGCTTGCGCGTCACTTGCGCTACGACTTCGCGCTTGGATTCCTTGTCGGTGGAACAGCAATTGCCCGGGAACCACCGCCGCACAGAACCGGAGCACTCCGCCATTCTCAAAAACCAGAGCTGTCGTTGTTTCTTCCGTGAAGAGCTCGCGCTGGCCGCCCTTTTCGGCGGGACGCGCGCCGGTGGCGGTAACCTGCACCTCACAAGCAACCGCGTTCATCCTGGGTTTGGGCGAGCTGGTTTCCCCAGAGGTTTTCGAGGAGCTCGCCGGGGGCGAAAACAGTCGAAGGCCGAGTGTCCACTGCGGAATCCACGAATGGGCTGTTCCTCGTGCGCCGGAGGACGACGCATGTTCGATGAACGATCAGGCCGCGGAAAAACACACACGCGACGGCCCTGACAACACTCGATTGTTGCCAACTACAAGCACTGCCCCCGATAGTACAAACGTACTGCATCGTACAAAGGAAGCTGTCCCAAAGGGCAGCAAGTTCGAACGGCGCAAGGTGGGGAGGCCTTATTGGTCACAGAAGAACAACGAGGGGATCGGTTTGGGCGGCGCGCCGGGCGGGGAGGAGGCAGGCGGTCAGGCCCACCGGAACGAACGATTGCAACAACGGCAGCGAATGTAGCCGGGTCCGTGGCGGAGACACCAGGGATTTGCGAAACGAGAGAACAGATTGAGACACATAACTTGCAATAACGCCTACAAAAATGCCAGCTGCTACCAGACGGAAGCCGTTGAGAAGGACCAGGCGCAGGATGTTTTTCTGCCTGCGCTCCCAGCGCCATGCGAATGCCGATCTCGTGAATTCGCATAGCGACGGTGTAGGCCATCACGCTGAATATGCCGATGACGACTGAGGACGAGCCCGACAGAAGCGAAAAACCATAGTGACAAGTTCAAATTGCGGGCCACGATAAAATTCACGCAACGCTCCTTCCAGAGTGCCGGACTTGGCGACCCGAACGCTGGGATCGATGGCCTGCACCTCCAGGCCAATGTTCTTCAAAAAGGAGTTTGGGTCAACGGCGGTTCGGACCATGAAGGTTCGCCAAGCTAAATCCCTGCACGCTATAGGGAATAAACACTTCCGGAAAAGAGTGCCAGGAGTCAGGGCCGCGGGTCTTGTAGTCACCCGCGATTCCAACGATCTCGAAGTAGATACTGTGCGGCATGTTGAGAAAAGGGCGATCGAGAATCTCCAATTTGACTTTTTGTCCCAGCGGGTCCTCGCCAGGAAAGTACTGCCGAGCGAAGGCCTGGTTCACAATCATCACGTATCGCTCGGCGTCCACATCATCCTTCTAAAAAAATCTGCCGTGAAGCAACGGCAGACCAAGCGTTTGGAAATAGCCTTCACTGCATATTTCATACCTCGTTTCCCAGCGTTCGGCGTGAGGCTTGCCAGGAATGATGCGTGTCGCTCCAATCGTAGTTCAAAGGCGGTTCCTGTACGGATTCGGAGACGGAGAGTACACCCGGGAGAGCACCCAACCGATCTAAGAGACGGCGAGTCAGCGTATTTTGCCTTATCCGGCAGTGAAAAATACGGCATACATCGTGGGATCAAGTCGGAAATAGAAAACATTCCTGGGGTTGAATCCCAAGTCCACTCGCGTAAGAACCAGAAAGCTGCGCATCAGGAGGCCAGCGCCAATGAGCAGTAGAATCGAGAAGGCAACTTCGCTGATTACGAGCCCGGCGCGAAGCTTACCGTGCCGATAATTTCCACCGACACCTTTGCCGCTGCCGGTGAGGCGCGGCTGTAAATCTCCGCGTACGACATGAAGCGCGGGGGCGAGACGCTAACGGATGGTCGTCAGCAGTGTTACACCCATCGACAGCAGAAGGACCGGCGCGTTCATGCGAATCACGGTTTCGTCGGGGAGTGTGCCGGCAGGAATGAGGGACACGACAATTTTCAACCCAAAATAGGCCAATGCAAAGCCAGCCACTGCAGCCGCTGCGGCAAGCACGAAACTTTCGACGAGGAGTTGCCGGATTAGCCGGCCGCGGGACGCGCCCATCGTGGCGCGCATGGCGATTTCCCGCTCGCGGGAAGTAGCTCGAGCGAGGAGAAGGTTTGCCACGTTGCTGCAGGCAATCAAGAGCAACAGAAAGACCGCAGGAGAGCTAGCAGAGCATAGAGCGTGTTCTTGAAATCGCCGATCGAGGCTATCGAGCAGCGTCTGAGGAACGATAAGAATATTTTCGGGAAAAATTCCCTTGGGGTTTTCTTTCTGGAGGCGGTGCGCAATGGCATCGAGATCAGCACCGGCGGCTTTCAAGGTGACGCCGGGCTTAAGACGTCCCATAAGTTGCCCTCCACCATAAAAGGGGGCCCTCTTCGTCCCGGTGGTCCGGCAGCCAGTAACTCGCATCGAAAGCGTTGAACCCCGGCGGCATGATTCCGACAAGTATTGTCGGTTTGCCATGAAAAAGACGAAACTCCTACCAAGTATTTTCGGATCGCCACCAAATTCACTCTGCCAGAATCGGTAATTCATCACGAAAACTAGCGGAGCGCCCGGTTTGGCATCTTCCTCCGTAATCGATCGGCCGATATAAGGAGCGACGCCGAGATATGCAAACGTATTGCCCGAAACTGTCGCACCCATAGGCCAATAGTGAATCGCTTTTCCATCATCATACTGGGGAAGCATGCCTTCGTAGGCGATCATGTCTTCGAAGACGTGATTCTGTTCGCGAAACCCACGAAATTCGGCCGGAGAAAAAAAGTTCCTCCCCTTCCAACCACCGGCGTTTGCAAGATTACGAATTCCAGAAGCAACGGACCTTTGAAAATTTTTATAGGGCAGTGCCTCGAAGATAGCGTTGTAGACGACGCTGAAGACGACCGTGGAAGCGCCGATGCCGAGAGCCAAGGCAAAGATGGCGATGAGAGAGAAACGGCGATTCTTGCGTAGGTTTCGGAAGGCATAGCGGAAATAGCCGCCAGACCATCCAGATAGGCTTCCATACGAGCAAACTCTACACCGAAGCAGTGGAGAATTGTAGGGAGGTCGGGGTGGGATGAGTGATGGGTAGCTCCGAGTCCAGCGTTTTTCTCAATGCGAAGATGACACGGAGATTGGAGGCGGAGCTACTCCCCAATAGCCGGACTGGCAGCAGGCGAAGTGACTGGGCAAACCTTCATTCGAGCGTGGTGTCCGCTGGAGCGGCAGCGAAGACTTCCTGAAGCATGGCAAGAACGTCGGATATGCGGAAGGGTTTCTGCAAATGGCGAGTGACGCTGGGGCCCTCTGCCTTCTTCCGAGATTTCAATCAGTTCCCCCGATATGTAGATCAGCGCAGGCTTGCGGCCGCCCGCCGCCGCTAGGAGCCGCTGTGCAGCGTGCTTGCCATCAATATGGCCGCCGTCCTGCGAGAGATTTATATCGCAAAGGATGGCGTCAGGAGAGCGCTCGGCAAGGAACGCCAGCGCTTCTTACAACGTGGCGGCACACTGCACGTGCAACTCGCGCGCAGTGAGCCCTTCGAAGAGCAGACTGCGCAAGCTTTCTTCGTCGTCCAGCACGAGAACAGATTTGCCCCTTAACAAACTGAGATTGGGCGCCGCTGCCGCAATCGTGCCGGAAATCTCGGTGGAGGGGCGAGTTTTCTGGTCGGCGGCAATGGGGAGATAAACCGTGAAAGCGGAGCCGCCCGCGGGAAGAGCTTCGGCTTCAATCGTGCAGCCGTGCTCGCGAACGATCGACAAGCAGATGCTAAGGCCCAAGCCAGTACCGCCGCCAGGGCGCTTGGTCGTGTAAAAGGGATCGAAAAGACGCTGGGCGGATTCGGCGCGGATGCCGACGCCGTCATCCTGAAAGGTGACGGAAATGCGCGAACTGGTGCGGGCAAGACGTATTTGAATGCGGGCCGATTCGCGGACTTCCCGGATGGCCTGCTCGGCGTTGGTAGCCGATTTAGAAAAACCTGAATCAGCTGATTGGCGTCGGCAATGACGCCGGGAAAGTCCGGCTGCGGACGGAAATCCACTTCGACGTTATTTCTGCGGAGCGAGTGTTCGTGAAGCTGCACGGTGCGGTCGATAATGCTATTGAGATCGACAGGGTTTTTTCTGAGGCGACGCTGGACGAGAAAATTCGAGAAGATTTTGAACGATGCGCGCGGCGCGGCGCGCCTGGCGATGCGTTATTTCGAGCTGCCGCTTGGTGGCTTGCTGGTCCGTTTGGCCCTCGCGCAACAATTCCGTGACGCCAAGAATGGCGGTCGAGGGGGGTGAACAGCTCGTGCGCGACACCGGCGAGCATCTGACCCATGGCGGCGAGCTTTTCCGCCTGGATGAGCTGTTTCTCGAGCCGCTTAAGTTCGGTTACGTCGCGGCCGGAAAGAACTACGCCTTCGATTTTTCCAGTTTCCATCGGCGAGAGGGCTGAAATTGAAACGGATGCGGCGCCAGTCGCCGGACTTGTGGCGCTCTCGCACTTCGAGAGAGGCGAAAGCCTAATTACGTCCCGCGAGAATGTCCGTGAATAACGCAAGCAGGACGGGGAAAATCCTGCGCGACATGAGTGCGTGTGCCAAGCTGCATATTTGTGGTTTCGGCGAGTTCGTAACCGAGGACCTCGCTGCAGCGCGGGCTGACGAATGTGAAGTGGGCAGTGGAATCCACAACCAGAATCAGATCAGGGAAGCTGTCGACGAGGCGGCGGGCGAATTCCTGTTCCTTGTGGAGCTGGCGCTCCATTTGGCGGCGGGCGGTGATGTCCATCAGGGATCCTGATAGCGGATCACGCGGCCCGAGGTATCGCGCACGGTACTGGTTGTGTTGAGACAGTAGATGGGAGAGCCATCCTTGCGCAGCAAAGTAATTTCGCGACCCTGCGGCGAGGGCTGGCGTTCGACTTCCTCTATAAGTGACTTTCTTTCGGCATAGTCGGTAAAGACCTCCGGGACGTGCTTCGTTAGCAATTCTTCCCCAGCTTGGAGTCGTACCCCAGCATGCGTACCAGCGCGGGATTGACGTCGAGAATGGTGCCGTCCGGAATAGCGATATAGATGCCTTCCTGGAGCGTCTCGAAGAGTTCGGTGAAGCGCGCGCTCATTTAACGCAACGCTGTGATATCGCGTCCGAGACGGTGAGACCATGGACTTCGTTGTCTCGGGTCATGGCATGCGCTACGCAATCGTAATAGCAGACTGCGTTTTGCTTTTTGAGGCGGACTTCTATGATGCCGGACCAGTGGCGGCGCTCAATGAAACGCGGCAGGGCGCGGCGAATCAGTTCGGGCCCGTCGCCGCTACCCTCTTCGAGAAAATCGGATATCGGGCGGCCGATGATTTGCTGGTAGCTGAAACCGATGAGGTCCGCAAAGCTTCGGTTCACTGCGCGGATTTCACCCTCCAACGAGAGAGCGATGAGGATATCGTCGAAGGAATCGATGAGGTCGCGATAGCCCTGCTGGGAGCGGGAGATGACAGAAAAAAAGTTGATCAAACTGCTTCTCGGTCGAAGGCGCGAGACCCCCGCTGCTCGAGGCCGTGGACTAGACCGCGCAGCTCGGAGATTTCCTGCGTGCGCTTCCAGGCGTAGGCAATGAAAAGAATGACGATGACCACCAATCCGGGGAGAAGAGGTTCGAGCCGCTGCGTAAGGCTTCGGATGGTGCCCCAGGAAACGACTGCAAATCCGATCGAGACGGGAAAAAGAAGGAGAAAAGTTACGCGCCAGAGATCCCGCTGACGTTTTTAAAAGTGATTGAGGCGCGAGGAGACCGTGGGGCCGCCGGGGGAATTGTTCAACCGAATCTGGGGAGAGCTCGTCGTTTTTGGGCATTAGAACGCGGTCGGCACCCGGCGAAAGGGGCCAGGGAGCCGTCCAAGAGTTGCACAAATCATTGTAGGAATAGCGCCGCACCTGGGCAATGACGCATGGCGCGTGAAGTGCCTGAACGGTACAGGTTATGGATTGGATCGGGATAGGGGGAGCAGTCACCTGCTCGCCCCTCCCACACCACAACCCCGGCGGGTCCGCATACGGCGGTTCAGCAAGTGAGCCCTGACGGGCCGGAGGTTCGAGTCGTCGTTCGCCGCAAGGGCTTCGCCGCTCTGCAGGTTTCCGTTTCGGCTTCACCGTCTTCTGAACCTGTAAAGCTCAGACGAGACAGGCTGGCGCAGTGCCACCCGTGAGTTCGACGTTCTACTACTCGCTCTTACTGTTTGGGCCTTCCTCACTTCCGTGAGTACTACGCCCGCTGCTGACTTCTGCTGCAGGATCAGGATGAATTACTCCACCCTCAGTCCCGAGTCCGAGACGTGCAGCAGATCTCCCGCGATAAGCTCGACTGCTTTCTACGCGCAACCACCGGATTTACGCTTTGCGTCCTTGATAGATATGGGCTTCGCGATCATAGGCCCGCTCGCCCGACGCTCACGCCTCAGATCCGGTTCTTGTACATTGGCTCGCGTTTTTGCTCCCGCGCTTCCTTCAGACCCCGCCTCGCAGCGACGCCCTTGCGCTTCGCTATCACTTCACCTCTATCAGGTTGTGAAGAGGACTTTCACCTCCAAGCTGTCGAACATGCGCGGCGTAATCGGGATAGGGGGAGCAGTCACCTGCTCACCCCTCCCACACCACCGTACAGGCGGGTCCGCATACGGCGGTTCAGCAAGTTGAGCCCTGATGGGCCGGAGGTTCGAGTCGTCGTCCGCCACAAGGGCTTCGCCGCTCTGCAGGTTCCCCGTTTCGGCTTCACCGTCTTCTGAACCTGTAAAGCTCAGCCGAAGCTGATTGGCTGGCGCAGTGCCACCCGTGAGTTCGACGTTCTACTACTCGCTACACGCTGTTTGGGCCTTCCTCACTTCCGTGAGTACTACGCCCGCTGCTGACTTCTGCTGCAGGATCAGGATGAATTACTCCACCCTCAGTCCCAGTCTCCGAGACGTGCAGCAGATCTCCCGCGATAAGCTCGACTGCTTTCTACGCGCAACCACCGGATTTACGCTTTGCGTCCTTGATAGATATGGGCTTCGCGATCATGGGCCCGCTCGCCCAACGCCGTTCACGCCTCAGATCCGGTTCTTGTACATTGGCTCGTATTCTCGTTTTTGCTCCGCGCTTCCTTCAGACCCCGCCTCGCAGCGACGCCCTTGCGCTTCGCTATCACTTCACCTCTATCAGGTTGTGAAGAGGACTTTCACCTCCAAGCTGTCGAACGTCGCGGCGTACC
>CAVVUA010000004.1:0-2137138 GCA_963751295.1 uncultured Acidobacteriota bacterium
TCGTCTGTATTTTCTTAGCCATGTCCCTGCCTCAATCTCGTTTTACTTGCTCTGCTTCTGCGCCGCGGCTTAGCCCAGCTTTTCGACGCTCGCGAAATCCAGCTCCACCGGCGTCGAACGTCCAAAAATCGTGACGGAAACTTTCAGCCGGCTGTGATCGTTGTCAATCTCTTCGACCGTGCCGTTAAAATTCGCGAACGGCCCATCCACGATGCGTACCTGCTCGTTGCGTTCGAAGACCACTTTCGGCTTCGGGCGGTCCGTCGGAACGTGGACGCGATTGATGATAGCGTCGACTTCCGTCTCAGACAGTGGCGAAGGCGCCGTGGCCGAACCGACAAAGCCAGTGACGCGTGGCGTCGACCGAACGATGTGCCAGGTGTTTTCGTCGAGGTCCATCTCCACCAGCACGTAGCCCGGATAAGTCATCCGCGAAGAGACCACTTTTTTGCCGCCGCGCATTTCCACGACATCTTCCATAGGAATCAACACGCGGCCGATCTTGTCCTGCAAACTGAAAGCGGACACGCGGCTCTCGAGGCTCTCTTTGACTTTCTTTTCAAAGCCCGAGTACGTATGGATGATGTACCACTGCATTGCCGTCAATTTCTGAGTCCCCTCACACATTGAATATGTTGAGAATTTTTGTGACGCCAAGCTGCACCAGCCAATCTACTGCTGCCAGAAATACTCCGAAAAAGAAAACCGTAGCGATCACGACTCCGGTGGTCGAAACCACGTCCTCCCGGCTCGGCCACGTTACCTGTTTCATCTCCACGCGCACGTCATGTAAAAACTCGCGCGTGTCGTTGACGGTGCCGGTCACCTTCTGACCGATGCCAGACGCCGCCCCCGTGATTGCGTTGCCTTGCGACTCTTCGTTCTTCACTTTAACCGCCTGCGTAGCCATTCATCCTCTTCACTCAACAGGCGCCGCCGCCTGTTACTAATTTCTGGCAGGGGAGGAGGGACTCGAACCCCCATACCCGGTTTTGGAGACCGGAGTCCTAACCGTTGGACGACTCCCCTAAAAACCCAAAACCGCTCCACCCAATGCCTGCTCCAAAAACGGATTACTTAACTTCTTTGTGCCCGGTGTGTTTGCGGCACGTGTTGCAAAACTTCCGAGTCTCCACGCGCTCAGAGTGCTTCTTCTTGTTCTTGGTTGTCGTGTAGTTGCGGTTTTTGCAATCGCCGCACTGCAACGTAATGATTTCTCGCATGATTTAATTCCTTCTCTTGCCCCGCCCTCGATTTTGCGAGGGGAAAATCGTTACTCGATGATTTCCGTTACGGCGCCGGCGCCAACCGTGTGGCCGCCTTCGCGAATCGCGAACCGCAATCCCTTTTCGAGTGCGACTGGCGTGATCAACGTCACTTCGCAGCTTACGTTGTCGCCAGGCATCACCATCTCGACGCCTGTCGGCAACTTCACGTCGCCCGTGACGTCCGTTGTCCGGAAGTAGAATTGCGGCCGGTAGCCCGTGAAAAACGGTGTGTGCCGTCCGCCTTCTTCCTTCGTCAATACGTACGCTTCCGCTTTGAACTTCGTGTGCGGCGTGATCGAGCCCGGCTTGCAAACCACTTGTCCGCGCTCCACATCGTCTTTTTCCGTGCCGCGCAACAGCAAACCGACGTTGTCGCCGGCAAGCCCTTCGTCCAGCAGCTTGCGGAACATTTCGACGCCCGTCACAACCTTCTTCTGCGTCGGACGGAATCCCACGATCTCGATTTCTTCGCCAACCTTCACTTTGCCGCGCTCGACTCGGCCCGTGACCACTGTTCCGCGGCCCGAAATCGAGAAAATATCTTCGATCGGCATCGCGAACGGCTTGTCAATCTCGCGCACCGGTTGCGGCACGTTCTTGTCCACCGCTTCCATCAACTCGTCGATCGACTTTTCCCACTTCGCGTCGCCGTTCAATGCTTGCAGCGCCGAACCCTTCACAACGGCAATCGTGTCGCCAGGGAATTGATAGCTCTTCAGCAACTCGCGAACTTCCAGTTCCACGAGTTCCAAAAGTTCCGCGTCTTCCACCATGTCGCACTTGTTCAAAAACACGACAATCGCCGGAACGCCTACCTGACGAGCCAGCAAAATGTGCTCGCGCGTTTGCGGCATCGGGCCGTCCGTCGCCGCCACCACCAGAATCGCGCCGTCCATCTGCGCCGCGCCGGTGATCATGTTCTTGATGTAGTCCGCATGACCCGGGCAATCCATGTGCGCGTAATGCCGGTTCGGCGTTTCGTATTCCACGTGCGAAACGGCAATCGTGATTCCGCGCTCGCGCTCTTCCGGCGCGTTGTCAATCGAATCAAACGCGCGGAATTGCACTTTCGGGTTGTGCTTTGACAGCACTTTCGTAATCGCCGCCGTCAGGGTCGTCTTGCCATGGTCAATGTGACCAATCGTCCCAATGTTGCAATGCGGCTTGCTGCGCTCGAATTTCTCCTTGGCCATTTTCCTTTGCCCTCTGCGTCAAGTCTTCTCTTCTGCTTCTGAATCTGGAGCGGGGGACGGGATTTGAACCCGCAACCATCACCTTGGAAGAGTGAGACTCTACCGTTGAGTTACCCCCGCCCTTTTACTGCAAACTTTCCTGCGACTGCGTCCTTCTAATTCTGGAGCCTGGGACCGGGATTGAACCGGTGACCTCGTCCTTACCAAGGACGCGCTCTACCAACTGAGCTACCCAGGCCTAACCCGTGTTCCCCCAAAATCAGCCGTTCATGGCGCACTATTCCCGAGCAGCGCCTTTGCCGCGAATTGGTCCTCGCTCGAACATCGCTTGATGCGATTGCCCTGCGGTTTCCTGATCACGGACGATCACCCAAGGGATCGGCCGAATCGAACAGCGAGCGACTGGTGGACGGGGAAGGATTCGAACCTTCGTAGCCCGCAAGGAGCGGCAGATTTACAGTCTGCTGGTTTTAGCCACTCACCCACCCGTCCCGCGAAAACAAAAGGACGTTAACTGCTTGTCCCCCAAAACTTTTTCAGGCAAATCCTCGCGCTCGAAACTTCCGCAAAAGCGAAAACACAAAAAGGACTCGTGTCAGAAGACACCAGCCCGTTTATTTTCCCTGCAAGGATTTGCTCCGCCTCACTCCCCTGCCAATTCTTGGTGGAGCTGGCGGAGGGAATTGAACCCCCGACCCTCTGATTACAAATCAGATGCTCTACCAGCTGAGCTACGCCAGCGTCGCTCAAACCGAGTAAGAATAGCAGAAGGGGCAAGTAAATTGCAAGGGGGTGAATCGAATTTGGAGCACGTCGGGGACCAAGTCTGTGGAAAACCTGTTTCCCTGTGTCGCACTCCTAGCGGCTCTATCTTTCGATTCCTCTATAGTTTAGCATAAACCCCGCGTTTCTAGACGATGCCGACCGGACAAACGCCCAAGGCTCTATTTTATTCCTGAAATCTGGCCTTTCCCGGGAGCGCTTCGTTTGATCAGAAACGCAGTATACACACATTGTCAAATATCGAGGCGTTGGTGCCAACCGGATGAACTGGCGAAGGATTGCTGCAATCATCGCAGGCGCGATTGTGGCCGGCGCGATTGCGCTGTACGGCTACCATCGCTGGGGCGGCTCTGGTTCCAGCCAGCGCAACGATCTTCTCTCGCAGATGCCCGCCGATGCCAGCGCAGTTCTCTTCATTGATCTGGACGCCCTGCGCCAATCTCCGTTTCTCGCCGAATTATATAAATGGGCGCCGCAGCCCAAGACCGACGCGGACTATTCCCAGTTTCTGCAATCCACCGGATTCAATTACGAACGCGATCTGGATCGCGTGAGCATCGCACTCTTGAAGCACGGCCAAGAGAGCACACTGCTAATCGTGGCCGAAGGTCGATTCGACCGGAAAAAAATCGCCGCCTATGCATCGCAAACAGGCACGCGTGAATCTCGAGGTAGCAAAGAAATTTTCTCCGTGCCAGTGTCCGGGGGCACACGGCGAATTACGTTCACATTCCTGCGCAGCGATCGTATCGCGTTGACAAATGATGCCAGTCTGGAATCCTCGCTATCGCAGCCACACGCTGACTCGGACACAGAAGCCTGGCGCGAACGATTCCGCCGACTCGCCGGCTCGCCGGTATTCGCCGTTGTGCGGCAAGATGCCGGCACGGGAGCAGCATTAAGCGCGCAAGCCCCAGGCGGGCTGCAATCGCCCCAACTCTCGGCTCTGATTGATCAGTTGCAGTGGATCACTGTCGCGGGAAAGCCCGAAGCTGACCATCTACGCGTCGTGCTCGAAGGCGAGGGCGCGGCGGATGCGCCGACTAAACAGTTGTCCGACGTAATCAGCGGCTTGCTCGTCCTTGCCCAGGCAGGACTCCACGATCAGAAGTTGCGCCAACAGCTTCAACCCGATGTGCGTGAAGCCTACTTGGAACTGCTAAAGAGCGCGGACGTCTCGCGGATTGATCGCGGCGAAACCAAATCGGTCAGGCTGATGTTTGATCTAACGCCCCAGTTCCTCGAAGCTGCGCGTACTCCAACGCTGCCCGCCTCGCCTGAGGCTCCTCCAAAAAAGCCCTCACCAAACAAAAGCACCATCCGAAATTAACCATGCCGCAATAAAAAATGCCCCGAAAAAACCGGGGCGAGGAATTCACAGAACGAAACGGTTTAGCTAGTCGCCTACAGTACTTCCCTTCATGTAGCGCCAAGGATTCACCGGCGCATTATTCACGCGGACTTCATAGTGCACGTGTGGGCCAGTCGAGCGGCCGCTGATTCCTGTGTAACCAATGACCTCGCCACGCTTAATGCGTGTGCCAGGCACCGCTGAGAAGGACGAAAGATGCGCATACCAGGTGCTGATGCCGAAACCATGATCAAGCACCACCAGGCGCCCATACCCGGAATGGTTTTCCGCGATGGTCACAATGCCATCCGCCGTTGCGTGAACCGGCGCGCCGTAATCGGAAGCCACGTCAACGCCCGTGTGAAACGCACCTTCACCGTTGAACGGATCCAACCGTTCGCCGAAGCTGTCCGTGATATGTCCCATCACTGGCCAGATCGAGGGTGTGTACGAGGAATCGGCAAAACTCATCACAGGCATGAGTTGCATGCCGCTGGCAGAGACGGCAATGACTGCCGCGTTCCTCTTGAGAAAGGTGTACTGCTCAATGGAGCGGTCGAAGGCGTCTTCCGGCGTGACCTGGTTATCAGTCGAATCGAAGGCCGCGGGGTGATAGCGGAGCACGCCGTAAGTCATGGCCACTTCGGTGGCTAGAGATTGGAGAGAATCGAGGCGCTGGTTGGTGTCGTTAACCGTGCTCTGGAGTTGCTGATACTGCTTCTTAAGAGTTTCCTGATCGTGGCGGAGAGCGTTGTAGTTGCCGACCTTCCAAAGCATACGGGAGTAAGAACCCACCGCAGCAATCACGGTAACCGCGCCGATGAGGGCCAGCACGGCAAGGCTGTGCAGCACGTACGCCGGGATAACAAGCTTTTGCAGCTTGCCAGGCGTCGTAGCAATATAAAACGTATAGTTCTTGCTCGTAATCACAAACTTGGCCCCTCAGGCCTTTACTTGTCGAATGCGGGCTTTGTGCCCTGACGCCCGCGGAAGAAAACCACTCTGAAACTTGAACCTGAACCGTAAGTTTCAGTTTGCAACTGCGCTCATACTAAATTCTGTAGAGCTGGCCGTCAACCCTGTATTTTGCGGTTTAAAGAACAGGGTGTGAATAACCGTCCTCCTGTCCCGGAGTACAGGATGGCGACGGCTACTACCCATTGTCGGTTGTTTTGAGAATTTCTTCAACTCTGCGGAAAGACCGCCGAGAGCTATACTCAACGCCACCTATGAAGAAAACAAAGCACCTATCTAGCAAGCGCCGGGGACCAGGCGAGAGTGGCGTTTTAGCACGGATCGAAGCGCTTGCGGCCCATACGCGAATTGGCGGCTCCGGTGTCCGTCTAGGAATCGGCGACGACGCAGCGCTCTTCAAAGTTAAGAGTGGATTCGACCAGATTCTTACCTGTGATTGGTTCCTGGAGGGCTCGCACTTCCTTCGCGACAAGCATCCGCCCGAGGCGGTGGGGTGGAAATGCCTCGCCCGAGCCGTTAGCGATGTGGCCGCGATGGGAGGCATACCCCGGTGTTTCTTGTTGAGTCTGGCGCTTCCCGCCTCGCACACCGGCAGATGGCTCGATCTGTTCGTGTTAGGACTCCGGCGGGCAGCCAAGCGGTTTGGGTGCGTGCTGGCTGGCGGCGACACAACTCGAAGGCAGGACATCCTTATCAATGTAACTGTTGTAGGTGAGGTGCGAATAGGGCGAGCAGTTCTGCGGTCTGGAGCGCGCCCAGGCGACGTTCTTTTCGTAAGCGGTCGGCTGGGTGAGGCAGAGTTGGGCCTCCGGCTGATCCGCAATAGCAACCGGCAGGCGAACGGCCGCGATCCCATCCTTAGAAAGCATCTCTATCCGGAACCGCGCCTAGCGCTGGGCCGTTGGCTAGCCGAAAGCCGCCTGGCTTCGGCCATGATGGATCTCTCAGACGGGCTTTCCACCGATCTGCCGAGGCTATGTGCGGCGAGCAGGGTGGGGGCTCGAATCGAAACTGCGAAGGTTCCCTCAGTCCGGCTTACCAAGCATGGGCGCGGTGGCATTATGGTTCCGCTGGGCTTGGCTTTGCATGGCGGCGATGACTATGAATTGCTCTTCACAGTGCCCCGAGGAAAGGTGAAGCGGATTCCTCATTCCCAGAATGGAACTCGCCTCACGCCAATCGGCGAAACTACTGAGGAGAAGACCTTGCTGCTTGTAGATAGTGCTGGCCGCGAAGCGCCCCTGCCAAACCTGGGGTGGGACCCGTTCCGCAATACCCAATAAGTGATAAAAACTGATCCCTCACGTTTAGCTAGATTGAACACGACCCTTCGCTTAACCGCGGAGCGAGCGAAGCAGTATGCGGGTGCCTCCGCTAGAACCGGGGAGGAACTTCCGACGTGGTGGCGGGTGCGGCAGTGGTCTTGGTTGGCGGCGTAACGACCGGAGGCTTCTCTCGGGGGGCAGAGGGTTCGTCTGTTTCCGGGGCGGTATCGGGCGTGTCAACGTTGACCTTGTGATCCAGCGCCTGTTGCTCGAGGGTTACCACGTTTGCGAAATCGAGCGGCGGCTGGCCTTCCAGGGCGGTCTTCATGAACTCCAGCCAGATCGGAAGCGCTGCCCGCGCGCCGGTTTCCTTTTTCCCCAGCGAAATCTGCTTGTCATCGAAGCCCACCCACACGCCGCAAGTGAGCTGCGGAGTGAAGCCCATGAACCAGGCGTCGGTGTAGTCCTGCGTCGTACCAGTCTTGCCCGCAGCAGGGCGGCCAAGCGCTTTGGCCTGAATGCCAGTGCCGAACTGAATGACCTCTTCCAACATGGCCGTCATCGTCCGAGCGACCTCTGGCGAAATAACATCGTGTACTTCGGGATGCGCTTCTTCGAGCAGCGCACCGTCATAACTTGTCACGCGGCGGATCATGTGCGGATCGATGCGAATTCCGTCATTTGGAAAAACCGTGAAGGCAGAGACATGCTCCAGTAGCTTCATATCCGCTGCCCCTAATACAAGCGGAAGATATGGCGGCAGCGGCGTGGTAATGCCAAAACGCCGCGTCATATCCACGACGGAATTGATGCCAACCTTTTCCGCCAGCTTGACGGCGGGAACGTTGCGCGACCCGGCCAGAGCACGGCGGAGTGTAATAGTGCCTTCATACTTCTCGTCATAGTTGTGCGGCGAGTACGGCTGTCCGCCGCTGATCACGGTGAACGGTGTGTCGACGATAGTATCGAAAGGCGACGCACCTTTTTCGATGGCGTCGGCATAGAGATAGACTTTGAACGAGCTGCCCACTTGCCGCACGGCCTGCGTCGCGCGATTGAATTTCGAATCTTCAAAGCTGTAGCCGCCGACCATGGCTTTGATTTCGCCAGTCGAATTGTCGATCGCCATCATGGCGGCCTGGGGAGCTGGCTGCTGTTCGAGCTGAACGCGAGCCGTAGCTTCATGAAGCTCCTGAATGGAGAACTGTGCGAGGTCGCCCACTTTCAAAAGATCCGAAGGCTTTTTGCGGCCCGTCCAGGCGAAATCCGGCGGCGAAAGAATCGCGCGGTATGAACCGATCTTGATCGTCGCGTACTTATCGTCCACGGAAAGGACAAGGCCGGTAACGTACGAGCCCTTTTCGATGGCGTGCCGCCAGTCGTCGTCCTCGTAAGTATCGAGCTTACCCAGATTGTCGCGCAGAATGTTGGCAGGTTCGCCGCGCCAGCCGTGGCGCCGATCGTAGCTGTGGAGTCCGTCGCGCAGCGATTGATTGGCGGCTTGCTGCATCTTGATGTTCAGTGTGGTGTAGACGCGCAGTCCGCGCTCGTGGACAGCTTCCGTGCCATAGGTCGATTCCAAGTATTTGCGAATTTCCTCGAAGAAATACGGGGCCAGGTCGTTGCGGGGATATTGCAGGTGCAAACCCAGCGGCGTCTTCTTCGCTGCTTCTTCTTCAACGGGAGTGATCTTTCCTTCTTCTTCCATGCGATGGATCACGAGGTTGCGGCGCGCGAGGGCGCGTGCAGGGTCAGCCAAGGGCGAGTAAATCGGGCCACGGATCATCCCAGCAAGCAGTGCGGCCTCTTGAAGCTTCAGGTCAGTAACAGATTTTCCGAAATAAAATTGCGCGGCGGCCGCGAAGCCGTAGTTGCCATGCGCCAGATAAACCTGGTTCGCATACATCGTGAAGATTTGCGGCTTCGTATAGCGCCGCTCGATTTGCAGCGCCAGCAAAATCTCCTGCATTTTGCGCCGGAAGCTGATTTCGCTGCGGTCGAGGAAAAGGTTGCCGGCGAGCTGCATGCTGATGGTGCTGGCGCCCTGCGCTTTGCCGCCATGCAGAATCTTTCGCCACGCGGCTCCCGCGATGCGCGGAAAGTCGATGCCCCAATGTTCTTCATAATGCTGATCCTCGATGGCCGTAACCGCGTTGTAGAGAACTTTGGGGCACTGCTCGTAAGTCATCAGGATGCGCCGCTGCAGCGCAAAGCTGCCGACAAGTTGCCCGTCATCGGCATAGACTTCCGTGACAACGGTAGGGCGATACGTTTCCAGCGCGCGAATTTCCGGCAAATCGCTGGCATACACAAACAACAATCCGCAAGCCGCTCCGAGCGCAATCGAGCAAAGCAGCAGAAACGCGAGCGCAACGCGGTCAATCAGTTTCCAACCGCGCAGTCGCAACGTAATAGGGGGCAGGCTTAGCATCGACAGTAGATTTTATCTTACACAGACGGGCGTGGAGAGTTCCATAGGCGGTATTGTTTCCACGCAATGTTTCACGGCTTCGAAGTTCTTCCCTAGCCTATTTGGCCGCAGTTGGGGCACTGGCCGCTACCTTCAGGATAGAACATCGCTCCACATCCGTTCGGGCATGGCTTCGGCTCGCCTGCCGGGCGAAACGGTTCAATTCCTCTCCGCAAATGAGAAATCGCCATAGCTTCCTCCAAAGTATCGGCTTCGATGTGATGCTGGAAGACTGGCTTCTCACCCATGAGGCCGCGAGCGAGACAGCCTTTCACATCCTCTGCACGACACGTCGTTGTCCCGATGTTGTCCTCTTCGCGCCAAACCTCATACGCTCCCCTCGTGGATGACGTTTTTTGGTAACGGGCATCTTTGGGGTCGATTCCGCTATCCTCCAGACTTGCGTAATACCGCTCCCCCGCGCACGCATGGCAAAGCGTCCGATCGCCCACGATGACTTCGCGTTTGAAATTTATGCCTTCGCCACATTTGGCGCAGACCACGCGCGGGCCTTTGAACCCGGGCAGGTCTTCGGGTAGCACCTCGACTTTCACCCATTGCTTGTCAAAGAGAACTTCATTCGAAAGAGCCGCGTATGCCTTTTGCTGTCCCGCGTCCTTGGCCATTTCCGGAAACATCTCGCGGGCAGCTTGCTTCGAGGATTCTTTTGCGGCGATACGCACCGCGCGGCCAGTCTTGAGATCAACAAAGGTGGCCGCCACTTTGCCCCAATCGCGGAATTTCAGCGCGCGCTTCCCCAGCCGGCAATTGGAGACCAGCGCCACGGCATCCGTCACGCAGCGATCGATCTCCACGTATGTAACGATGCGCTTGCGCTCGGCGATCGGATCTTCGATCCCCAGCTCTTGCAGCCCCAGCATCGCCAGCCGCACTCCAAGCACTTGCCCCGCGCACAAATGTCCATGCGCAACTGCCGCAAGCTCCAGATATTCAGCGAGTGTTTTCATGAAGGGCGTAAAAACGTAGTCTACGCAGTTGCCGCAAAGGAAGCGAGTCTAAGCCTTCTCTGGCGCCGCCCACGGATGAGGTTGGCGTGCTTCCTGAAAAGCGAAGATAGTCATCAGCAGCGCAAGCGCGGAGAGCGCCGCGTCTTCCAACACCTTTTGAAGATTGATCGGTTGGGGAGTCGCAAAGCAGCCGCAGTTAATGTCCATATGCAGGAGATACGCCCGCAAAACCACAGCAAAGAATCCCAGCATGATGGCTGTGAGGATCGGAGCCCATATACGCAGGCGCCAGCCAATCAGAACGAGCAACCCGAGACTGATTTCCGTGAACGGCAGCGCGTGGGCCACAAACTGTACTCCCCAGTCTGGCAGCAACTTGAACGCTTCCACCTGGGTTCCGAAATTCGAGAGGTTCATGGAAATGGAAAATTTGAGTATGAAAAAAGGCCACAGATTCCTGTTCGGAAGAAAAATCTTTGCATAGCCCGCATAAATGAATATGCAGCCAAGAACCAGGCGGCCAATCCAAATAATCACACGGCGAAAGTTGAGCGGGCTCGATTGCATCACGGAAGGTTTTTTATGCATCCATCGGAAATTATTCTTATTTCTGGCTGAGCAATTGGTCCAGAAACTGGTGCAGCGTTTCGTAGTTCATAGCACCAGAGTAGGGATAGGTCTGCCCCTTGGAATGGAAGACCGACGTAGGAGTCTGGTTCACGCGATACATCTGTCCGAGCGCGTAGTCTTTGTCGATCAGGGGCTCAAGCGTTCCCCCCTTGACCAGCGCGCGAACCTTCGCCATATCGGCGGCGGAAAGTACGGCGGCCAGCGTCCCATCTACGTCACCGCTCTGTTCCCATTTCTCCTGATTATCAAACAGAGCTTTCTCGACCACCTCAACCCTTCCGATCTCTGCTGCCGCCCGCGCATAACGTGCAGCCACGCGCGAGTACGCATGCATGGGCAGCGGAAAATCACGATGAATAAGAAAGACCTTCCCAGTCGTCACATAATTGTCCATGAGCTGGCGGTTAGTCGTCTCGAAGAGCGACTTGCACGCGGGACACTGAAAATCGCTAAATACTTCCATCACAATGGGAGCGCTCTTCGAGCCGAAGGCCTTGTGAGGATCTACGTCGTTTACACCATCTACCGATTCGGGTGCGGCTGGCTGCCGCGTAGCGCTCGCTTCTGTCGCCGGAGCTGCAGGCATCACCTCTGGTGAAGAAGCTACATGAGGCTGAGCACTGTAGTGCGCCGCAGAGACAGGATGGATCCCTCGGCTAACAAGAAGGCGCCCACAGATCAACACCAGCACAACAGCTACAGCAACAACAACGCGACGACTCACGCGACCCTCCTGAAAATGCTCACGAGTTGAGATGCAATCTCTCGGTCAGATTATCACAGCTTGCGTTTCTTTACTCCCTGCTGGGCTGCCCTACATTCTCGCCGCATCCAAGCAGTCAGTTTGAGCATCTGATAGCGAGCCCAAAATGAGAGGCAGTCGATATTCTAAGTGCATGAAAATAATAGCTTTGCCAAGGACATAAGAAAAACTTGACAAAGATGCACTCAAGTTATATACTGCCCCTCGAACTGGACCTAGGAGCACGCCATTGACCTCGGCCCGCTCCGGAACCCTTACCTTCCGGACGGCCAGTGATGTAGACGGGTTCCGGAAGGAATACAAGAGATGAGCAAGATTATAGGAATTGACCTGGGGACCACCAACTCGGTCGTAGCCGTCATGCAAGGCGGCGAACCGGTAGTGATCCCCAACCAGGAAGGCGCGCGTACCACTCCTTCGGTTGTCGCCATAACCAAAGGCGGAGAGCGCCTCGTGGGACAAGTAGCAAAACGCCAGGCCGTGACGAATCCCGAAAACACCGTGTATTCGATCAAGCGCTTTATGGGCCGCCGCTACGACGAAGTTGGCGACGAGATGAAGCGCATCCCCTACAAAGTCGTCAAGGGAGAGCACGACGACGCACGCGTCGAGATTTTCGGCAAGATCTACAGCCCGCCGCAAATCTCCGCGATGATCCTCGGTAAGCTGAAGTCTGCCGCCGAAGATTTTCTCGGCGAAAAAGTCAGCAAAGCCGTAATTACAGTGCCTGCGTATTTTAATGACGCGCAGCGCCAAGCGACCAAGCAGGCGGGCGAAATTGCCGGCCTGGAAGTCGTCCGCATCATCAACGAGCCCACAGCGGCTGCGTTGGCATACGGCCTCGAGAAGAAGAGCGACGAAACCATCGCCGTGTATGACCTCGGCGGCGGCACGTTCGACATCTCCGTACTGGAAGTTGGCGCCGGCGTAGTCGAAGTGAAGTCCACCAACGGTGACACGCACCTTGGCGGCGACGACATCGACCAGCGCATCGTGGACTGGCTGATCGACGAATTCAAGAAAGAGAACAGCATCGACCTGGGCAAAGACCGCATGGCTCTGCAACGCCTGAAGGAAGCCGCGGAAAAGGCCAAGATCGAGCTCTCTCAAATGATGGAGACCGAGATCAACCTGCCATTTATCACGGCTGGCGCGAACGGCCCGATCCACATGCAGCAAAAGCTGACGCGCACGCGCCTCGAGCAATTGATGAACGACCTGCTTGAGCGCTCGATGAAGCCGGTCAGGCAAGCTCTAGAAGACGCGAAAATGTCGCCGAGCGACATTCAGGAAATCGTGATGGTCGGCGGCTCGACGCGTATTCCGAAAGTGCAAGCGATCGTTCGCACGTTCTTCGGCGAAAAAGAGCTGCACAAGGGCGTGAACCCCGACGAAGTCGTCGCGGTTGGCGCAGCGATTCAGGGCGCGGTACTAGGCGGCGAAGTAAAGGACATCCTGTTGCTGGACGTGACGCCACTTTCTCTGGGCGTCGAGACGCTCGGCGGCGTGATGACCGTACAGATCCCGCGCAACACCACGATTCCGACGCGCAAAGTCGAAACGTATTCGACAGCTGCGGACAATCAGCCCGGCGTGGAAATCCAGGTGCTGCAAGGCGAGCGCAAGTTCGCTTCGGACAACCGTTCGCTTGGAAAATTCAAGCTGGACGGCATTCCGCCGGCGCCGCGCGGCACTCCGCAAATCGAAGTGACCTTTGACATCGACGCCAACGGCATCTTGAACGTCAGCGCGAAGGATAAGGCCACCAACAAGGAGCAGAAGATCACCATCACTGCTTCGAGCGGTCTGACGAAGGAAGAAGCCGAGAAGATGCGCACCGAGGCCGAATCCCACTCCGAAGATGATCGCCGCCGCATGGAGGAAGTCGAAGCGCGCAACCGGCTCGACGGCATCATGTACCAGGCGGAAAAGATGCTCCGCGAGAACCGCGAGAAGATTGCGGAATCGGATGTGAAGACGGCCGAAGACGCTATCGAAGAAGCCAAGAAAGCCATCGCCGAAGGCGGCACGGCTCGCTTGCGCTCCGCGACCGAGAACCTCGAGAAGTCTTTGCACAAGATTGCTGAGGTGCTTTACAAGGCCAATGAAGCGGCAGGAGCGCAGCAAGCCGGCGCCGCAAGCGCAGGTGCTGGAGCAAGCGGCGGTGCAGGCTCAAGTTCGAGCAGCGCTCCGCAGGACAAAAAGCCCGGCGATGTAATCGACGCCGAATACGTAGACGTAGACGAAACCAAGCGTCCTAACTAACACGACCATAGCCTGTAGGGGCGGGACTTGCCCCGCCCCTTCTTGCTTTGCAACGCAACATAGCGCCAGCTGTTTTGTTGAGCTTTCAACTTTGAACTGCTTGTCCTGAGCGTATGCGAAGGGTCGACTGTTGACTTTTATTGGTTCCCATGGCCACAACCGCAAAACAAGACTATTACGACCTCCTTGGCGTCTCGAAGAAAGCCAACGCGAAGGACATTCGCACCGCTTTCCGCAAACTCGCGCGCAAATACCATCCTGACCTCAATCCGGGCGACAAGTCGTCCGAGGAAAAATTCAAGCAACTTCAGGAAGCCTACGACGTCCTCTCCGACACAAAAAAACGCCAGATGTACGACCAGTACGGCTTTTACAGCGACAACATTCCTGCCGGCGGTCCGGGCGGAGGTGGCGGACACGAGTCTGACGGCGAAGGCGTCAATTTCGATTTTGGTGGCTTTGATTTCGGAGGCGGATCAGGCGCGCAAGGCAGCAGCTCGAGTTTCCGCGATCTCTTCAGCCAATTTTTTCCTGGCCGTCGCGGCGGTGCCGAAGAGCCGGAGCATGAACCCGGCGGCGACCTCGAATATCAAATCGAAATCGACTTTTGGGATGCCGTGCGCGGCGCGGTTAAAAAGCTGACCATCACGCGCCTCGATACCTGCGAAACGTGCCACGGCACGGGCGCAATCGGCTCCCCGCAAACTTGCCCGACCTGCCACGGCTCGGGGACTATCCAGCAAGCTGCAGGCAAAATGAAATTCAACGTTCCCTGCACGCGCTGCGGCGGCACCGGAAAAAACCGAAAAGTTTGTCCAACATGCAGCGGCGAAGGCCGCCTGCGTCGCACAGAGACGATTGACGTGCGTATTCCCGCAGGCGTAGCCAGCGGCAGCCGCGTTCGCGTCCCCGGCAAAGGTAACGCCGGAACCATGGGCGCGCCCGCAGGCGATTTGTATTTGCGGGTCGACGTGAAGCCGCATCCTTTCTTCGAACGCCGCGGCGATGATCTCTACACAAAAGTTCCGGTCACCGTGAGCGAGGCCACGCTGGGCGCAAAAGTCGAAGTCCCCACGATTGACGGCCGCTCGCTGGTACGCATTCCTCCCGCAACGAACAGCGGCAAGACGCTGCGCCTCAAAGAAAAAGGCGTGCCCAGCGCGCGCAACGGCTCGCGCGGAGATCAGTACGTCGAGATTCAGGTGATCGTCCCGCAGCCAACAGACGAGCGCGTGCGAAATCTGATGAAAGAACTCGAGACGATAGCGCCGGAAGATCCGCGCAAAGACCTATTCACAAAGGCAGGAGTGTAAAACCATGCCGCCCACTCCCGCCTGTAAAAATGTAGGGGCGCGATTCATCGCGCCTACCTTTGAAGTCGTAGGGGCACGGCATGTTTACCCTGAGCATCGAAGGGCCGTGCCTGTCTTGTAGAGAGAGCAACAAATGCCACCGCGAGCCAGAAAACGAGCCAAAGCCGGCTACATGATCAGCGCAGTAGCCGAGCTCTATAAATTGCATCCGCAGACTCTGCGCCTCTACGAGCGCGTAGGCCTGCTAAAGCCTTCGCGTTCACAAGGCAACACGCGCCTCTACACAGATTCCGATCTCGAACGCCTAGACGTAATCCTGACCCTAGCCCGCGACATGGGCGTCAACCTCGCCGGCATCGAAATCATCCTGAACATGCGCGAAAAAATGGTCGAGATGGAAAAGCAAATGACGGAATTCGCCACCGTCGTTCAACAAGAACTCTCACGCGTAGCCTCATCGCACATGCAAAACAAAGAACCCCGCCACGCCATCGTCCGCGCCACCCCGCGCATTTCGCGCACGTCCTAGCTCGGTCTCCTACCGCTTTTCGAGGTTGTCAGTGTGTCCCTCTGAAATCCACCCAGCCTTCAGCAGCATTTCGTGCGCAACTTCGCTCAGAGGGCGATTCTCGTTCGAGACCGTGAAGTTCTCCAATCGCGCACGGTCAAGGATGTCGTTCAATTTCGCCACGCGAGCAATATATTCGCGCTGCGATATGCCAGATTCGCGGTTCTTTATGCGTTGTTCCATCGTGCCGACACTAGCGGTCAGACGGCACACGACTACGTCTTTGGCGGATACCGCGCTGCGGCACAGTTCGAGTTCCGCATGGTTTTCCACTGCGCGTGCCAGCAAAAGCCACTTCACACCGAGGGAAGCGTAATTCTCGCAGACGGACTTAAGGTTGCGGTACATCACTCCGTCGTTGCTGGACGCGGACGGAATATGGGCAAGTCCAAACGCATCTAAGTCGACAGCCGCATGAACAATGTCGCTCCGCGCTAGGATGTCCGAAGCTTCGCCCAGGACGCTTGTCTTACCCGCCCCCATCGAACCCGTAATGATTAGCAACGATTCCGTAAACGCCCCACCATTTTTGATGATGCCATGTTTCTCTGCGAAACCTCTGTTAACTCTGCGCCTCTGCGTTATCTTTTCTCGACTCTCTCCGTGGCCTCTGCGAACTCTGTGTTAAGAAAACCTGCAACGCCATCGCCACTCGATCCACCAATTTCCACATTCCACACCTTGCCGTAAGCTCGCAGCAAACGTATGCTGTCCGCATGGCGCTCGAGAATTGCTCGCTCTGCAAAGGCACCGGCTGGAAGCTTGTTCCACGCCCCGACGGAGCCACCGGCAAAGTCGCCATCGCCTGCGACTGCGGCATGCAAGACCGCGCCGAACGCGTCATCGAGCGCGCTCACATTCCCAAACGCTATGAACACTGCGATTTTGAGAGTTACAGCACGGACGTCGGCGCCACGCCTCAACAAACCGACTCGCTGAAAAAAGCCAAACTCCTGTCCCAAGGATTTGTTCGCGACTATCCAGGAGCCGTAGAAAAGGGCTTGTTGCTGATGGGCCCGTCCGGTGTCGGCAAAACTCATCTAGCCGTAGCCGCTCTGAAAGATCTAATCCGCCGCGGCCACGCCGGCCTCTTCTGCGACTACCGCGAACTCCTAAAAGAAATTCAGGCTAGCTACAATCCCGCCAGCGAATCCACCGAAATGGGCATCCTCGAACCCATCCGCACGGTAGAAATTCTCGTCCTCGACGATCTCGGCGCCAGCAAACCCTCCGACTGGGTCCGCGACATCGTCGGCATCGTTCTGAACGCCCGCTACAACGAACGCCGCACCACGATCATCACCACGAACTACTACGACAATCCCACCGCTGAAGGCGAAGCTACCCGCCTCCCCAGCGGAAAACTCGTCATGCCCACCCGCGAAGATTCCCTCGACCAAAGAATCGGCAGCCGCATGCGCTCCCGCCTCTTCGAAATGTGCCGCACCGTCGAAGTCATCGCCCCCGACTTCCGCCGGGAAAGCACCCAAGCCGGCCGCGCCCGCGCTTGATTCGATCATGTGCTTGAAGTTTTACCGGTTGAGTTATAGAACTGTCTCTATAACTCTATGGCTGACGAGCAAAATGACGATCTTCGAGACGTGCAGGCGGAAGAGCGAAGCCGTGGAGTGCGTAGGAAAAAACTCGACACCGGCGAAAGGCGAGAAACTGCTCGTTTGCGTCAGGATGTTCTGAAGGCTTGCCGTGATCGAGACGAAATGGCGCTCAAGATCGCGCTGCTCGGCGCCGGCTGGAGCGAGGAGTCGCCCGAGTTCGCTGAGGCTTTGCGGAAGTTCCGCGACGTGATTTCACGTCTCCCGCCAAAATGAGATGAATTTTGTCCAATCTTGCGCTTCGCTCTTCGGGTGAGAATCGCTCGAGGCCCTTTTCAATGATTCGCGCTATGTCCTCGACCAACTGAGGAATCTTTGCGTCGGTTTCTCGTTTCTTTGCCATCATTGTTTTCCGGAATGCGTAGGCCTTAAACCATACTCATTCTACTATGACTACCATCAAAATTGCGTCTCCGCGCCAAAGTAAAACAACTCCTAGAAGAAGCCGCCCATTCCGGCACGCCAGCCATGCGCGCCCGTGCCCGCGAGCTGCTGAAAAAATTTCCAGCTTAGCCAAATATTTCCCCGGGATTCGCATCACAGTCACATAGCGTCCGCAACCTAAGGACAGGGCCAGTTCGGTTAACCGGTTTCATTGACACGAACGCAACCCGGCGAGTATCCTTTTAAAGTTGCAGCGCGCCTCGAAACGCCCGCAGCATTGTCCCGAAAGACCGCTCGGCGGTTAACCTCCTTGTTGGAACCCTGTCTGGGAATTCGCAAGGAATCTTATCGACGTTTTGCGTTATCCCGGCATAGCCGGGCTGGACAGAATAGAAGTTATCTTCCGGAGGCCAATAACCATGTTTTCCGACCACGACAACCAGTCTTCAGCAGCCGCAGCAGCACCCGCACCTGATTCAGAACCAACTCAAAAAAGCACTCCAGATGAAGTGAACCCGGCGCAAGCAAGCGCGCCCGAGCCCGTGGCGCATGCCAGCGACACTGGCGCGGAGTCGCACGACCACTCGGCCACGGCTGCTGCCGCTCCGAAAGAACAAGCCAAAGCCGCGGAAGCTCCAGCCCCGACGGAAGCACAAGCAGCGGCCGCCGCACCTCCGGCCGACGCCGAAGCTACGGCTGCCGCCGAAGAAGCAGCCGGCTCAGAAGAGATGAGCAAGCTGATGGAGCAGTATGACGAGCAGCACGAAGCTGCCTCGCAAAACGAAATTATTGAAGTAAAGGTTGTCGCCTATACGGAACACGGCGTAGTCGTTGACTTGGGCGGAAAGACCGAGGGGCTGATTCCCGCCGCGGAATTCTCCGAAACGGACATTCCACGCCCCGAGCCCAACGCCACCATCGAAGTGCAGCGCACGGGCGAGCACAAAGACGGCTTTACAATTCTCTCGTATCAAAAAGTCCTGCGCCGCCGCACCTGGGAAAAAATCGAAGCCGCCTACAAAGCAAAGGAAACCATCACCGGCAAAGTGGTCGACCGCATCAAGGGCGGCCTCGTCGTCGATATCGGCGTCCGTGCGTTCCTCCCCGGCTCGCAATTTGACTTGCGCCCTACGCAGAACCTCGACGATCTGACGGGTACAGAAGTCCAAGTGCGCGTCACCAAGCTGAACCGCCGCCGCGGCAACGTCGTCGTCAGCCGCCGCGCTCTTCTCGAAGAAGAGCTGCACGCCAAGCGCGCCCAGCTAATGGAAACGCTCACCGAAGGACAAGTCGTCCACGGCCACGTGAAAAACGTTACCGAATACGGCGCCTTCGTAGATCTCGGCGGCATCGACGGCTTGCTCCACCTCACGGACCTCAGCTGGGGCCGCGTCAAGCACCCTTCTGATGTAGTGAAGCCGGAACAAGAGCTCGACGTCATCATTTTGAAGTTCGACAAAGAAAAGCAGCGCGTTTCCCTCGGCCTCAAGCAACTCATGCCCGACCCCTGGGTGAATGCCTCCGAAAAATATCCCGCGGGCGGCAAAGTTAAAGGCAAAGTCGTCGGTATCGTCGACTACGGCGTCTTCGTCGAACTCGAACAAGGCATCGAAGGTCTCGTCCACGTCACCGAGCTGAGCTGGTCCAAAAAAGCCCAGCATCCCTCGAAGCTTTTCAAAGTCGGAGACGAAGTCGACGTCGTCGTGCTGGACATCAAGCCCAGCGACCGTCGCGTCTCGCTCGGCATCAAGCAAGCGCTCCCCGATCCCTGGCTGCTGGTTGCGGATAAGTATCCGGTGGGCACCATCGTCACCGGAAAAATCCGCAATATCGCGGAGTTTGGCGCATTCGTTGAAATCGAAGAGGGCTTCGACGGCCTCGTGCACGTCGGCGACGTAAGCTGGACGGAGCGCATCAAGAATCCGCATGAAGTCTTTAAAAAGGGCGAACCTGTCACCGCGAAGGTTTTGAAGATCGACCCCGAGAACCGCCGCGTCTCCCTAGGCATCAAACAGGTGAACGACATCTGGGGCGAATGGTTCAAGCAACACAAAGTCGGCCAGATCGTGAAGGGCAAAGTTTCGCGCATCGCCACGTTCGGCGCGTTCGTCGAACTCGGCGACAACATCGAAGCTCTTTGCCACAACACCGAGATCGAGGAGCGCAAGCGCCGCGACGAAGGCCATTCACCGATGCATCGCACCAGCACAGGGCCGCTCAAGAGCGCCGGTCCGCTCGAGCCGGGCAAGGAGTACGATTTCAAGATTATCAAGATCAGCCCGGAGACGCGCCGCATCGGTTTGAGCTATCGCGCCGCCGCCAAGCAGATCGAGCGCAAGGAAATCGAACAGTATCGCTCCACGTCCACATCGAAGTCTTCTTCGACGGCGACGATTGGCGACGCGCTCAAGTCGAAACTCTCGGCGCGGTAAGTTCAAGCTGACTCGACAGCCGGGGGCACAGGCACGCGGAAGTTTTTTTGTAACAAACCGGTCTGCGCTTCCCAGAGCGCTCCGCCGACAAAGCACTAGGGGCAGCACAATTTCATTTACCTGCGGGTCAATTTAATGATAGGAAGAGGGTCAACCCGGCGCGTTCGGCTCCTCTAAACCGTTTCGCACCAAGAACCTGCGGCTGCTGATACACTGGCTCTGCAACGAGGCATAGGCACGATGACCAAGCAACTGACGCTGACGAAGGCCGACCTCATCGAAGAGGTGCTGCGCATCACCGAACTCCCCCGCAAGGAGTCCGAGACCATCGTCGAGACGATCTTCGACAGCATCATCGAGTCCTTGCAGAATGGCGACAAGATCGAGATTCGCGGCTTCGGCAGTTTCCGCACACGCCAGCGTCGCGGCCGCGTGGGCCGGAATCCGAAAACGGGTGAGAAGGTCGAAGTCCCCCCAAAGAAGATTCCCTTCTTTAAGCCCAGCAAAGAACTCAAGGATTTTGTGAACACCTCGGAAGCAGCAGCCTCGGCAGGAGCAACCACTTCCGCCCCGGCTTCCGGCGACGCCAAGCACCCTTAAGTGGTACAGCCTCTTTCCTAAATAGCCTGTTCATCTGTTTTAATAAAGCCCACGTCAGTGGAGATCCAAACAACAGCGCCCTCCGTCTCTTAACTGTAGGCTGCGAGCTGTCGGCTGTGAGCCGCTTTTCCAACGCGCGCAGATGAACCCGTACGACTCGCGCCGCGTTTTGCGCTATTCTGTCCGCGCAACTCTTTCCTCGAGGACGCGTGCAGATGGACTATCTCTGGACCCCATGGCGCTACCAATACATGGAGCAAGTGACTGCCGGCAAGCAGCCCGACTGCATCTTTTGCGACGCCATCGCCCGCAACAAAGATGACGAAACACTCATCGTCTATCGTGGCGCGAAGACTTTTATCATTCTCAACCGTTTTCCCTACACTTCCGGCCACGTCATGATCGTCCCGTACGCGCACGTCGCCGAACTTAACCTCTGCGATCCTGGCGCGCTCGACGAAATGATGCTACTCGCGCAGCGCATCGAAAAAGTCTTCCAACAAAATTACAAACCCGACGGCATGAATCTCGGCATGAACCTCGGCCGCGCCGCAGGCGCCGGCGTCGTCGGACACCTCCATCTTCATGCTCTCCCACGCTGGTTCGGCGATTCCAACTTCATGACCGTAGTCGGCGAAACCCGCGTCCACCCCGAAGACCTCAGCGTCACATATCAACGCCTCCGCAAAGCCCTCGCCGCCTAATCTCCAAGTCAACCTCTACGTTTAATTATTGCGTTCTGGCTTATAGGACCAAAGTGCCCAAACGCCCCACACAACACAAAGAATTCCGAGTATTAATCCCTGATCAAAGCGGCCAGACTCGCGCATTCGGCCGATCGCCAGGAAAATCACGATCCCGCCAAAACAAATGATCGTCCACGCGCTCAGAAAGACAATCCATCCCGACTTCAACTGAGGCGGCAAATTCATTGTCACTCCGTTGCAAAAAAGTAATGATTACAAGCTCTCACTGAAAATAACAGATAGATCTCCCCGTTCAACTCTTGAACCTCTTCTTCTGTCAGCTGTCGACTGTAAGCTGTCAGCTCCTTTCTGCGCTAAACTACCCGCACCCATGAATCTCGACCTCACCGAAGAACAATCCCTTCTCCAAAAAACAGTCCGCGAATTCGCCGAATCCGAAGTCCGCCCGCTAGCCAAAGAACTCGACGAAACCGGCCACTTTCCGCACGCCACATTCAAAAAAGCCGCCGAGCTCGGCCTCACCGGCATCGCTCTGCCCGAATCAGAAGGCGGCGCTGGCTTCGACCATGTCGCCTACACTATCGTCATTGAAGAAATCTCCCGCTGCTGCGCCTCCACCGGCGTAATCCTCTCCGTCCAAAATTCTCTCTACGCCGATCCCATCCATCGCTACGGCACGCCCGAACAAAAAAAGAAATTTCTCGAACCCTACGCGCGCGGCGAAAAAATCGGCTGCTACGCCCTCACCGAACCGCAAGCCGGTTCCAACGCCGCCGCTCTCCAAACCAAAGCCATTCTCCACGGCGACAAATACGTCCTCAACGGCACCAAAGCCTGGATCACTAACGGCGGTGCCGCCGACGCCGCCATCGTCTACGTCAACACGCATCCCGAAAAAGGCGAGAAAGGAATCACCGCGCTCGTCGTGGAAAAAGGTACGCCCGGTTTCAAAACCGGAAAAGAAGAAAAGAAGCTCGGCATCAGCGCCACCGCCTGCTGCGAATTAATTTTCACCGACTGTGAAGTCCCCGCCGCCAATCGCATCGGCAACGAAGGCGAAGGCTACAAGGTCGCGCTCTCCACGCTCGACGGCGGCCGCATCGGCATCGCCGCACAAGCCACCGGTATCGCCCAAGGCGCCTTCGAAGCCGCGCAAAAATACGCGAAAGAACGCCTGGCCTTCGGTCATCCCATTTCGCAATTCCAAGCCATTCAATTTATGCTCGCCGACATGGCCACCGAACTCGACGCCGCCCGCCTCCTCGTTCGCAAAGCAGCCTGGAAACAAGACACCGGCGCCCGCTTCAGCATGGACGCCGCCATCGCCAAACTCTTTGCGAGCGAAATGGCCACTCGCGTCACACACAAAGCCATCCAAATCCACGGCGGCAACGGCTATTCCCGCGAATATCCCGTCGAGCGCAACTACCGCGACGCCCGCATCACCGAAATCTACGAAGGCACCTCCGAAATCCAGCGCCTGGTCATCTCTTCATGGGTCCTCAAAGCGTGATTAGACGCTTGTCCCTTTATGCCTTGCTCCTCGCTTGCATGGTTGTTTGCGGATGCTGGGAATCATGTGACTACGCGGTCGTTTCCGAAACGAAATCACCAGATGGCAATTTGAAAGCTGTGTTGTTTCAGAGAGGTTGTGGATCCAATCCCATCGACTCTAGCGAGCAAATCAGTATCTTGAGCAGCAGTACATCTTCGCCGTCGGACCGCGGTAACGTCTTCATTGCCAGAGACGAAAATCAGGCCACGTCAACGGATCGCATCAAAATAAACAAAATCAGGGTAGTTTGGGAATCAAATACTTCTCTTTCGATTGCCTATCCGAAAAAAAACCAAGTCATCCTAAAAAAGTCCAGCGTTGCCGGTGTCGCCATCAACTATGAAGTGACGCCGTGATACGTTCCCAGCTTGCCACTCCGTCAAATGCCTTGTAGTGGCGCATCATGCTGCGCTCCGAATCCCATTTGCCAACGCTATACCCAACGAAGTAAGTTATTCGCGCTCTAAGCGTAAAGGGGAGGCCTTCATGCCAGAAAATAACGATCGCGCCCAAACCGAGAAAATTCTCGCAACGCCGCAGCCCCGCATCAGCCGTCGCAGCGCACTTCGCGGAACCGCCACTCTCGCCGGAACCGTCGCCGCCTCTGCGATCTTTCCTTTGTCGCTCCCTGCCGACGCCGACACAAAGACAATCTCGCCCGAATCCGCACCCAAACCTCCCATCGTCGCCAACAACGAAAACGCAATCGTCGAAACCACTGCCGGCAAAGTGCGTGGCTACACACGCAACGGTATCTTCACCTTCAAAGGAATTCCCTACGGCGCGACCACCGCCGGCAAAGCGCGTTTCCTCCCGCCGACAAAGCCAACTCCGTGGACCGGCGTCCGCAGCTCCATGCAATACGGCTATGTTTGTCCGCAGGGTCCGCGCGCCGGCTGGGCCAACGACGAAGAAGCCTGGATGTTTTCCTGGGACGATGGCATTCCCGCCGAAGACTGCCTTCGCGTAAACATTTGGACTCCCGCCAATGACAATAAAAAGCGCCCCGTGATGGTCTGGCTCCACGGCGGCGGCTTCCAGGCGGGCTCGGGTCAGGAGTTAAAGTCCTACGACGGCGAGAGACTAGCTCAGCGCGGCGATGTCGTAGTCGTAAGTCTCAATCACCGTATCGGTGTGCTCGGTCATCTGAACCTCGCCGCCTACGGCGAGTCCTATGCCAGCTCGGCGAATCTAGGAATGCTCGACCTCGTCGCCGCACTCGAATGGGTGCGCAACAACATCACAAATTTCGGGGGCGATCCCGGCAACGTCACCATCTTCGGCCAATCCGGCGGCGGCGGAAAAGTCAGTACCCTCATGGCCATGCCCTCGGCCAAAGGCCTTTTCCATCGCGCCATCGTCCAGAGCGGCTCCATGACACGCGGCAGCAGCGTCGAACGCTCCGGAAAAATCGCCGCCGACGTTCTCGCCGAACTAAACTTGAGCAGTTCGCAAGTCGCTCAACTCCAGGACTTGCCCTACCAAAAACTCATCGAAGCCGGCGGCGCAGTCCAGCGCAAAAACGCGCGCCCCGGCCTGCCCAACATTCGCAGAATGGCCGACACTTTGGTCTGGGCGCCCGTCGTCGACGGCACCGTCCTCCCCCGCCATCCTTTCGATCCCGACGCTCCGGCCCTCTCCGCGCAAGTTCCCATGCTCGTCGGAACCGTCCTCAACGAATTCCTCAACGGCATCAATCATCCCGAATACGAAGTCATGACCATCGACGAGGTCAAGAAACGCGTCACCGATATGTTCGGCGATAAGAGCACACAGATCATCGAGGTTTTCCAACAAGCTCATCCAAAAGAAAAACCGTTCGACATTCTTTCCCGCATCGCCGCTTCCAATGTGCGTCAGGGCGCAGTCACTCAGTGCGAACGTAAAGCCGCCCAAGCCGCTGCACCCGCGTATCTATACTGGTTCACTTGGAAAACTCCGGTGTTGGATGCCAGGCCACGCGCCTTCCACTGCGCCGAACTAGCCTTCTGCTTCGACAACAGCGAGCGCTGCGAAAATATGACTGGCAATGGCCCCGAGGCGCAGCATCTCGCCGCCCAAGTCAGCGAAGCATGGATTCACTTCGCCCGCACCGGCAACCCCAACCACACCGGCATTCCGACATGGCCCGCCTTCACCGCCGACAAATGCCCCACAATGATTTTCGACACCCCGTGCGAAATGAAAAATAATCCCGACACCACCGAACGCAAAGCCACCGACCAACCGTAGCGCCGCGCTTTAGCGCGGCCTCCCCGCCGCAGTTGACGTTCCGCGCAAATCTAAGCACTATCTCTCTCTCACAATTCAGCCGCCATCATTACCTCTCATGGAGCCATCATGTCTCAGTTTCCCAGCTTCGATCTCTCCGGCCAAGTTTCCCTCGTCACCGGAGCCGCCCGCGGACTCGGCCGCGCCATCTCTCTCGCCTTGGCCTACGCCGGCTCCGACATCGCTCTCGGCTTGCGTGACGCAAGCTGCGCATCCGATCTCGTCCGCGAGATTCAATCCATGGGCCGCAAAGCCCTGCCTCTTCAAATGGACGTCACCGATCTCGCTCAAATCTCGGGCGCCATTCAAAAAACTGCTGACCATTTCGGAAAGCTGGACATTCTCGTCAACAACGCTGGCAACGGCGTCAGTGCCCTCGCGCTCGACGTCACCGAACACGACTTCGACTTCACTCTCGCTCTAAACTTGAAGTCCACTTTCTTCGCCAGTCAGGCCGCCGCAAAACTCATGATCCGCCAAAGGGGTGGCCGCATCATCAATATGAGTTCGCAAGCCGCCTTCGCCGCCTTGCCCACCGAATCCGTCTACTGCGCCAGCAAAGCCGCGGTTTCGCATCTCACAAAATGTCTCGCCGTCGAGTGGGACCCGCACAACATCACCGTGAACGCCGTCGCTCCCACCTTCATTTCCACTCCGGGCACCGACGAAGCCCTCTCCGACCCCGCGTTTCGCGCCGACGTCATCGAGCGCATCGCCGCCCTCCACCGCATCGGTGAACCCGTCGAAGTTGCCGGCGCTGTCGTCTTCCTCGCCTCCCCCGCCGCCTCCCTAATCACCGGCCACACCATCCTAATCGACGGCGGCTGGACCGCCCGCTAACCTGGAGTGCGGCAGCTCTGCTGCCGCTTTCTTTCGCCCGCGCGTAGCGACGCCCTTCAGGGCGTCATCTTAGGCTTTGGGTTTTGAAGTCCCAACGGAAAGCGCTCCACGGATTTCTTGTCCCATCGAACCGTCTCTGCTGGTCTTCTGCATTCCCTCCGCCCTCATCACCTCGCGAATACTGGAAGTCACACGCTCGAAGCGTGGAGTAGCTGGCCCTAGCTTGATGTTTCCAAAAGAGCCCTTCAAGACTGCGGAACAAAGGAACCAAATTTCTCGTTGCTTCACTTGCGGGAGTACCTGAAAGGACCGCGGACCGTTCGGTTCGTCTATATAGATGGGTGCGGGTCATATTTGGAGCCACAAATGAATTGGTCGAGGACGAGAAGGCGAACGGCTGTCGTGCTGGGGGCCGCCGTTGTGGGTTTGCCTTTTTTTTCGCCGCTGTTGCGAGCAAAGAGGGAGCCCGCGGCACACCTGGGGGCTACGATCGTGCAGTTGGAGAAGGATGTTCCTGACCTAATGAAAAAAGATGGCGTGCCGGGCTTATCGATGGCTGTGATTCGGGGCGGAAAGACGACTTGGGTGCACGGTTTCGGGACGAAGGAAGCAAAAACAGACGAGCCCGTGACAGGGGAGACAGTTTTTGAAGCGGCTTCACTGAGCAAGCCCGTGTTTGCCTACGGCGTCTTGAAACTGGTGGAGCTGGGCAAGCTAGGGCTGGACACTCCGCTAACAACCTATCTGCCGAAGCCCTTTATCGCGGGTGACGAGCGCCTTGCAAAGATTACGGCGCGGATCGTCCTGAGCCATCGAACCGGATTTCCGAACTGGCCAGCAGATGACGGTTCAGTCTCAATTTATCTCACTCCAGGAGAGCGGTTTAGCTACTCGGGTGAAGGCTATATCTACCTGCAGCGTGTGGTCGAGCAGATCACAGGTAAACCGCTCAACGAATATATGACCGAAGCAGTGTTCACGCCTCTGGGCATGACCAGCAGCAGTTATGTATGGCGGCCAGACTTCGATGCGCTAACCGCTACTGGCCACGACTCGGGCGGGAAGCCCACCGAATTGTGGAAGCCAAAAGAGGCGGGCGCTGCTTCCACGCTGAACACAACGGCCAAGGACTACGCGCTATTCGTGGAAGCGGTGCTCAATGGGAAAGGCCTCAAGCCGGCGACGCTGCACGAGATGGAGACCCCGCAAATTGCGCTCGATCCGGAGTGCAGGATTTGCATTAAGCGCGAGCCGAAGCAGCTATCAAAGAATTTGTTTTGGGGACTGGGATGGGGCATTGAGCGCAAAGATGGGACCGATGTGCTTTGGCATTGGGGAGACAACGGCGCATTCAAGTGTTTCGTGATGGCCGAGCCAAAAACAAAGTCAGGCGTAGTGATGTTCGCAAACAGCGAGAATGGACTGGAAATCGCCAAGCCCGTGATAGACGAGGCCTTGGGCACGGAGTCGCTAGCTTTCGATTGGCTCAAATAAGCCGCGACCGAACGCCTAACTAGATCGCCGCACGCATCTCCTGTCAAAATCGGCGGGTGGAGCAGAATGCCGATAGGGTGCCGCACTCGTCGGTTTTGCGGGTGCGGGTTTTGAATTGGGCCCTGATCCCGACGCCTGCCTTCCACCCCTCCCGTCTCACCAAACTACAAAATTCCCGCCAACTCCTTCCAACCGCTCCACTTCCGCGTCTCACGTTCGAATGATAAAACTACAGTACTGTACCTTGACAGTAATCACAATCCATGCTACCATTCCCTATGATTCGGCGCCGCTACACGCCTCGGCATTCCTTCGGCTCGCGATTCACCACTCGCCACCCACTTTCTTCTACGTTTTCATACTGTTACGCACTCTTCTGTACTCCGCAAAATCACAACTCTTTTCGTTTCATATTCTTCCGCACTCCTTGCAAAAAACACCCGGGGTGGGGAGTGTTCTCTTTCTCCGAGAACTCTGTGCGCTCTGCGTTAAAATCAACCCGCTCCATCACCTCGCTCGATCCGTTCGACACCCGTCAGTGTCTGCCCGCCACTATCGCCTGCAGAATCCGCACTTCCCCAAAACGCGCCCGTAACTCCCGTAGAATGTGCAGTTCCAAAACACAGGACTTAAAACCCTTTAGAATCCGCAGTTACAAAAAAACCGGGGAGGGGGAGGGATCCCTCTTCAGGAGGAAAGGCCTTTCTGTCCCCTCGCTGTCGACTGTGACCTGTCAGCTGTCGGCTTCCCAGTTCCCGTTATATCCTGTCACCGTGCTTGAACTGGACTGCGGCCTCGAATTTGATCCCGCCCGCGCGGAGGAAGATTTCTTCCCCGCCCTGCCGCCCAAACCCGCCGTCTGCCTGATCGAATCTCGCGACGAAAACGCCGAGCCATTTCTGATTCGCACGCAGGATTTGCGCCGCCGCTTGCAGCGCCTCCTCGGGCCGCCCGATCCAACGAGCAACCGCCTCAATTTGTGCGAACTTGCAAGGGGCATTCGCTATCGCCTCACCGGCTCCGCGCTCGAACAAATCTTCACCTACTACCAGCACGCCAAGCATCTTTTCCCGCAGCGCTACCGCAAACTCACGCGACTGCGTCCGCCCGCCGTCCTGAAAATCAGTCTGCGCAACGCCTATCCGCGCTGCTACGTCACACGCCGCGTCGCTGTCGACGAATCCGGTTTATCCACCGCCGGCGCTTACTACGGCCCCTTCCCTTCCCGAAAATCCGCGCTCGCTTTTTCCGAGCAGGCGCTCGACCTCTTCAAAGTGCGCCGCTGCCAGATCAAAATCCGCCGCGATCCCACTTTTCCCGGCTGCATCTATTCCGAAATGAAAATGTGCCTCGCGCCCTGCTTCGCGGGATGCACCAAAGAGGAATACGACGCCGAAGTTCAGCGGCTGGTACAGTTTCTCGACACGAACGGCAACTCTCTGCGCGCCGGTATCGAAACCGATCGCGAGCGCGCCAGCGCCGACCTCGATTTCGAGCGCGCCGCGCAACTCCACAAGCGCATCGAAAAGCTCGACGACGCGCTGCGCTTCCGCCCCGAACTAGCGCGACGCATCGCCGATCTCGACGCGGTGATTCTCCAACGCGCCGCCGAAGACCAGTCCATCGGCGTCTTCGGCGTCCACGGCGGACGCTTCGCCGAGCCGTTCTTCCTGCGCTTCGCAGAAATCGCCAGCCAGCCGCGCTCCGCCGAGCACATTTTCAAGGACTATCTCGAAGGCAACGCCGCAGCCACGCAAAACGGAGAGAAGGCCGCCGAGCAGAGCCCGGGAAACTCCACTGAGACAACCTCAACGTCGCCCGCAGGATCCGCGCAAAGCGAAGCCGAGCCTCGCTTCCGATTCGCGGCCGCCGCACGCGAAGAACTCAGCGAACATCTCGCGCTCATCTCCCGCTGGTTCTACAGCAATCCCCGCGACGGCGAGATTTTCTTTCGTGAAAAAGACTGGCCATACCGTAAGATTCTTAGAGCCTGCGGCCGCCTCCTAAATCCGAAAGCCGCGGAACCGCCGACAACGACCGAGCCGTCCGCGACCGGCAATAGTTCGTAGGGGCACGGCACGCCGTGCCCGTCTTGGCGATCGCAAACGATAAGGAAACCATGGCCAAATCCGCCACACTCGAAGCCACAAAACGCTACGCCAACCGCTTCGCCGGACGCGCCGCCGACGGCCACTTTCGCGAAACCCAAGGCCTCGTCATGTCCTCGCTCGGCATCGGCACCTACCTCGGCCAACCGGATCCAAAAGTAGACGCCAGCTACACCGCCGCGGTCGTCGCCGCCGCCGAAAACGGAATCAACTTCATCGACGCCGCGATCAACTATCGCTTCCAACGCAGCGAACGCAGCATCGGCGCCGCGATCAAACAAATCGCCACAAAAGGCTTCTCCCGCGAAGAACTAGTGGTTTGCACCAAAGGCGGCTATCTAACCCCCGACGGCTCGATGCCCGAGGAACCAACGGAATATTTTCTGCGCGAATACATTCAGCCAGGCATCTTCACCCCGAAAGACCTCGTCGCCGGCAGCCACTGCATGACGCCGCGATTCCTGGAAGATCAGCTCGCCCGCAGCCTGCGCAATCTGCAGCTCGACTGCATCGACGTCTACTATCTCCACAATCCCGAAACGCAACTCACCGAGGTCTCCCGTCCCGATTTTCTCGAACGCGTTCGCGATGCTTTTATTTTTCTCGAGTCCGCCGCCGACGCCGGCAAAATTCAGTTCTACGGCATGGCCACCTGGAACGGCTTCCGGCAGGAAGCCAAAGCACGCGACGCCATGCAACTCGCCGAATTTGCCCAAATCGCCACAGACATCGCCGGCGAAAAACACCACTTCCGTTTTGTGCAGCTCCCCTTCAATCTCGGAATGACGGAAGCGCTCACGCTTGGCAATCAATCCATCGGCGGCAGTGACCGCACCGTCATGGAAGCCGCCAGCGAATTGGGAATTACGCTGGTCGCTAGCGCGTCGCTGCTGCAAGGACAAGTAGCGCGCAATTTGCCGGCCTTCGTAGCGCAAGCCCTCGGCCTAGAAAACGACGCGGAACGCTCACTGCAATTCGTAAGGTCATCGCCGGGAATCACCACAGCTCTGGTCGGAATGTCGCACGTCGAACATGTCATCGCGAATGCGAAGTTAGTAGGTGTGGCGCCCGCCACGGTCGATCAATTCACCCAACTCTTCAGTCGCGGCGAGAGCGCGTAGGAGCTAGTAATTCTGGATTGCGCTCTGTGAGCCATGCGGTGATGGCGCGATCCACTTGATCAAGCTTGCCGACAAAAAAATGATCGGCGTCCTCAACGATAACGATTTTGTTTTCGCCAGCCGCCGCGGAAACCACGCTTTTCAATTTGTCAGGTGCTCCGTAAATGTCGTTCGCACCAAGCACAAAAAGCTTTGGCTTTGCACAATGCGCCAGATACGAAAAGTCGGCATTGTTCACTGGCGCTCCCAGTCCAATGAGCGAAGTGACGCGCGCATCCTCGCAGCCAACGCGCAGGCCAACCCAACATCCGAAACTAAAACCTGCAACGAGAATCGGAACGTTTGGGAATTCGGCAGCAAGAAAATCGAGTCCGGCTCGAACGTCGCCGCGTTCCCCTTCGCCGCGATCGTGCTTCCCTTCGCTCAGTCCTGTTCCACGAAAATTGAAACGCAATACAGGAAGCCCGAGCGCGTCCAACGATTTCGCTGCCTGGTAAACAACTTTGTTGTGCATCGTCCCGCCAAACAGCGGATGCGGATGACACACCAGCGCGGCCATTCGCGGCGAACCGTCGCTGGGACTCCACAGAATGGATTCCACCCGCCCCGCGGGTCCTGCGAGAAAGAAATTACGAGATTCATGTTGTGTGCTCATAAGTCGAGTCAGAAGAAATCGGAGTGTATCGCATCGTGGAGCAAAGTCCGAACTTCCAGGCAAGCTGTGTGAGTAACAGTACTAGTTCAATTACGAGACACCTCAAAGTGCACGATTTGGCCCGAAACCGCGTACTAGAACGTAATTTCCTGACTTTCGCGTTGCAGTTTGCGGGTGCCGATGTTAGCTTTCGTTGAAATCCCAGCCCTAGTGGGAGGAGCAATGAGCGACGGGGCCGACCGCCGCGAAGCCCGGCGTTTTAACATGACGCTGCCGCTGCGCGTGCTTCCGAATGAACCGCATGGGTCCGAACTCACCGCGCAAACCCGGGACGTCAGCTATCGCGGTCTTTACTTCCTTGCTGAAATAAAATTCCCCGTCGGCAGCGAAATCGAATTTGTTATCACACTGCCCGAGCAGGTGACGCAATCCGGCGACGTGAATATTCGCTGTCTCGGCCAGATTGTGCGCGTCGAGCCCACCTCCAACGGGCGCATGGGGATCGCCGCGAAAATTGAGCGCTACGAATTCATGCCCGCCGCAGCAACCGCCGCATAAGCTCTTTCTTTTTTCGCCCGATGGCGAGCGCCGCGTTCGCTCAGAACACGTTTCAGATCAACCTTTCGTGATAACTGCAGGCACTCGCGTGCGGCATCGGTCGGCGAGTACAATGGCGTGGGCTGTTCGTTCAACGTCTATAAGATGAGGTTTGTTTCTCCGCAGGGGGATTTATGTATCACTACGACGCGAGCATTGCGCTCGAAGAATTGAAAGAGGATGCGCTTTTGCCGCATCCTGTCAGACTGCGCGACATGATTCTGCGCACACAACTTGGTCCGGAAGAGGCGAAAACGCTGAACCACGAATTTCAGGACTATCTGACGCGTTTTGGCGAGTTGCAAAGCGTGGCTCGCGGAGTGCTTGAGAAAATTGCAGCTGGCCGCCGCAAGGCTTCGTGATGCACACGACAGAAACCGGAGCGCGGAGCTGATGAAAACGAAACCGCGCGTTCTTCTCTTGTCCGCATCCTCCGGCGCGGGACACGTCCGCGCAGCGCAAGCCCTCGAAAAAGCGTTTGCCGCACGCGGCGATTGCACCGTAGAACACATCGACACAATCGAGTACGTCAGCAAACTTTTTCAGCGCGTCTACGACAAGGCTTATATTTCCATGGTTCGGCGCGCGCCGGAATTGATGGGTGTGCTTTACGACCGCCTCGATCAGCCCTGGCATCATCCGCGGCGGCGCCTCGCTATGGATCGGTTGAACACCGCGCCGATGATTCGAATGCTCAAGCGCGTACAGCCGGATTTGTGCGTCGCGACTCATTTTCTGGCAGCTGAAATTGTTGCCTGGCTGATCGCCAAGCGAAAATTGCGCGCGCGCAACGCCATCGTTGTAACTGATTACGACGTGCACGCCATGTGGCTGTGCCGCACGGTCGAGCGCTATTATGTGGCCCTCGACGAGGCTGCGGAATATTTGGCGCGCATTGGCGTGCCGCGCGAAAAACTGCGCGTCACTGGAATTCCAGTTGATCCGTTGTTTGCCAAGCCTTTGGATCGCGGGGAAGCGCGGCGCATTCTGGGTCTGATTCTTCCGCGTCGCTGATTTTGATTTCCGCGGGCGGTTACGGGATCGGGCCGGTCGAAAAGCTTGTGAACGATTTGCTCGCGCTTCAGCGGCCCTGGCAAATTGTTGGGATCGCCGGCAAAGCGGAAAAGGTTCGCAAACGCCTCGACGAGATCTCCCGCGATGCTGGCAAACTTTCGAGTGGCGCGCTTCGACTCGTCCCGGTCGGTTTCACCACGGATATGGACAAGTACATGGCTGCGGCCGACCTTCTGGTCGGCAAAGCCGGCGGTCTTACAACGTCCGAGGCGCTGGCGCGCTCGTTGCCGATGGCGCTGATTGAGCCGATTCCCGGGCAGGAAGAGCGCAACGCGGATCATTTGCTCGAGGCCGGCGCCGCCATTCGCTGCAACAATTTGCCAGCGGCAGCGTGGAAAATCGCGGGATTGCTCGACGATCCAAGCCGCCTCGCAAGAATGCGCGAAGCTGCGCGAACCATGGGCAAGCCCGGCGCGGCAGCAGCCATCGCCGAAGATGCTCTGAGGCTGGTAGACTGACGTGGCCACAAAACGAAGTAAACTTTAACTTTCGCATCTATAAGGGTTGCTGAACACGAGTCCCCATGCGACGCAACACACTTTTGATCGATGCCGATGACACGTTGTGGGAGAACAACGTGTTTTTCGAGAAGCTCATCGAGGATTTCATCACCCTCGTCGAGCCGTGCGGCTACACACGCGCGTATATCCGCCACATCCTGAATGAGACGGAACGGAAAAACATCCGGCAGTACGGTTATGGCGTGCGCAGTTTCGGCCGTTCGCTGGAAGAAACCTACCTGAAACTTGCCGACCAAATGGTGCGGCGCGAAACACTTGCGCAAATTCATGGCCGCGTCGTGGAACTGGAGCGCACGCCGCCGAAAATTCTCGACGGCGTCCCGGAAACGCTGGCCTATCTCACTGAGCGACACCGGCTGATTTTGTTCACAAAAGGCGAGCCAGCGGAGCAGGCCGCAAAAGTCGAGCGTTCCGGACTGCAGGGTTTTTTCGAGTTCATCGAAATCGTCAGCGAAAAAGATCCCGAGACTTACGGCGGCCTGGTTCGCAAATATAAAATCGTAAAGTCGCACGGCTGGATGATTGGCAACAGTCCGCGCAGCGACATTAATCCCGCGTTGAAGATTGGGCTCAACGCTGTCTACATTCCGCACCAGCATACCTGGCAGCTCGAACATGAACCCGTGATGGCGGGCTCTGGAAAACTTGTCATCGTTCCGGCGTTTCGCGAGTTGCGTGGGCACTTCTAGTTCGAACAATTGAGCTTCGGCGAATATGGAGTTGTGGTGGTCGCTTCGAAAAGCGGCAGCAGAGCTGCCGCACTCCAAATAGCTGATTCCAATTTGGATGTTGGAAACGACGGAGCTTGGCGCGAGTCTAATCCTTTCTGGGCTACGCGAAGGAGGCTCTTATGGCAACACCTGTTATTTCCGCTGGCATCGACTGGCGCGAAGAGTGGTTTGAGTTTGAGGATGCGACTTACCTGAATCTTGCGGGGCAGTCGCCGATGCCGAAAGTTTCGCTGCGCGCGTTGCAAACGGCGCAGGAGTGGAAGAAATTTCCTCATCACAAGCCGGACTCGACATTTTTTGAGGTGCCGAACCGGATTCGCGCGTCGATTGCGAAACTCATTGGCGGCAAGTCGGAAGAGATTGCTATCACCACCGGTGCGACCACAGGTATGGCCGCTGTTGCGTATGGCCTCGCGTGGAAGACGGGCGATGAAATTATCACGGCGAAGGGCGAATTTCCGCTGCAGTACACGGTTTGGAAGCCGATGGAAGAGCGCGAAGGCATAAAACTGAAAATTGTTGCGCCGCGCGAACGATTTATCACCGCCGATGATTTGCTGGCGGCGATGACGCCGAGAACCCGGCTCGTGTCGGTCAGCCTGGTGAGGTTCGATGATGGTTCTTTGCTGGATGCGGCAGGCGTGGCAGAAGCGTGCCATGCGCAGGGCGCTTTGCTTCTGCTGGACGCCAGCCAGTGCTGCGGCACCCTGCCGATGGATGTTGAAAAGCTAGGCGCGGATTTTGTCGTGTGCGCGGGATACAAGGGTCTGCTCAGTCCGTTTGGCACAGGATTTTTCTGGGCCAAAAGCGAGCACATCGCCAGCATGCGGCCGGGGCCATTTTACTGGATGGCTGTGGCAGGCTCGGACAATTTTGCTTCGCTCAATTTTGATAATCCGAAGCCCGCTCCGGCAGCAAAGCGATGGGACACCGCTGAGCCAGCCAGCTATTTCAATTTCAACCTCGTGGCGATGGACGTTTCGACGGATTTTGTGGTGCGGGTTGGGCCTGAAACTGTGGCGAAGCACAATGGCGCCCTGATCGATCTGATGTTCGAACGCTTGCCGAAAGACCGCTGCGTTCCAAAGAGCCCGCTGGATGCGGCTCGCCGGGGCGCGTTTGGATGTTTCGCGGCGCGGACAACTGAAAAGACAGCTGAGCTTTATCAGAAATTGCGCGGCGAAAATATTATCGTCAGCTTGCGCGAAGGAAATATTCGGGTGTCGCCGCATCTTTATAACACGGAGCGCGACATCGACCGGTTGATTGCGGCGGTGACTGCATGACAGTTGCTAATAATTGGCCTCGGGTTGCCGTCATTGGCGCTGGCGCGGTGGGCGGTTATTTCGGTGGAATGCTTGCGCGAGCGGGCGCTCCGGTGATGATGATTGGCCGCGCCGCGTTTGTCGATGCAGTGAAGAAGAACGGGCTATATCTGGACACGGTGCAATTCAAAGAAAGCATTCGCGTTGAAGCTTCGACCGAGTTGACGGATGTTCGCGGCGCGGAGATCGTTCTTTTTTGCGTGAAGACTACCGACAATGCCGCGACAGCTCGCGCGCTTGCGCCGCTGCTGGCTCCTGGCGCGATTGTCGTTAGCATGCAGAACGGGGTGGACAATGCGGAGCAGATTCGCGCGGCATCGGGGATTGCGGCGCTCTCCGCGATAGTTTATGTGGCGGCGGCCGTTCCCGAACCGGGGCACGTGAAGCATGCAGGGCGCGGCGATCTGGTGGTGGGGCCGCGAAATCCGCAGAGCGAGCGATTCGCCGCTATGTTCGAACGCGCCGGTGTCAACTGCCGCGTTGCGGACAATATCGAAGGCGAACTTTGGACCAAGCTGACCTGGAATTGCGCGCTGAACGCCGTTTCGGCGCTGGGCCGCGCGACGTACGGACAAATTGCGGCGAGCCCCGACGCACGGAAGCTCGTCGAAACGGCGGTCTACGAGCTGCTGGCGGTTGCCAAAGCGGCGGGTGTGCATCCACCGGGGTTTGAGGACCCTCAAGTGGCGCTGGCGGGATCGTTCAAGATCGCGACGCAGTTAGCCGACGCGTATTCCTCGACAGCGCAGGATATGATGCGAGGGAAGCGCACGGAGATCGATTCGCTGAACGGGTATATTGCGCGGCGCGGCGCAGAGCTTGGGGTGCCGACGCCCGTCCATCAGGCCCTCTACACGCTTGTGAAACTTGCAGAAGGCGTGGCCGCATCAGCAGCAACTTCATCCCTTTGAAATCTCTCGTAGAAAAATAATCGCATCTGCTAAAGTAACTCTCCGCCGATTGGGCTGAGAGCAGCCTTATAGTCCGCGCGGCAAATCTTCGGAGGATTCATGACTAGCAATCCTGTTCTGCTTCGCCGCATCTTGCTGTCAGCAGTTGCGCTTGGATGCGCAGCTACCACACACGCGCAAACGCCGCTTCCGTCGGATATCCCGTCCAAATACGACGCGCCTAAGACGAACTACGACTACGTGAAGCGCGTCGAGATGATTCCGATGCGCGACGGCGTGAAGCTCTACACTGTGATCGTGATTCCAAAAGGCGCTAAGAACGCGCCCATCCTTTTTTCGCGCACGCCTTACGACGCGGCGCACCGCGCGGCACGCAATCAATCGGAGCGCATGCTGGCCATATTGCCGCAAGGAGACGAGGTCTTTGTGGCGGACGGTTACATCCGCGTGTTCCAGGACGTACGCGGAAAATACGGCTCGGAAGGCGACTACGTGATGACGCGCCCGCTGATCGGGCCGCTAAATCACAGCCAAGTGGATCACTCGACCGACGCATACGATTCGATCGATTGGCTTGTGAAAAATATTCCCGAATCAAATGGCAAGGTCGGAATGATCGGCAGCTCTTACGAGGGATTCACCGTGGTGATGGCGCTGGTGAATCCGCATCCAGCGCTGAAAGTTGCCGCGCCGATGAGCCCGATGGTGGACGGCTGGATGGGCGATGACTGGTTTCACTTTGGAGCTTTCCGCCAGCCCAACCTCGATTATTTTACTGGCCAGACGGCGGCGCGCGGCGGCGGAGCGCCGATGACGCGGGAAGGTTACGACGAGTACGAAAATTTCCGGCGCGGCGGCTCTGCAGGCGATATGGCGAGAGCGGCTGGGATGGATCAACTTCCTTACTGGCGGAGGCTCTCGGAGCATCCTGCGTATGACAATTTCTGGTCCGAACAAGCGCTCGACAAAATCATGGCGGGGCAACCGCTGAAAGTGCCGACGATGTGGATTCAGGGCCTGTGGGATCAGGAAGATATGTGGGGCGCGATTCATTGTTTTCTGGCGCTCGAGCCGCACGACACAAATAACAACATGAATTATCTGGTGATGGGTCCCTGGCGGCACAGCGGCGTGAATTACGATGGGTCGACGCTCGGGCCGATGAAATGGAATGGCGATACGGCGCTGCAGTTCCGGCGCGACGTGCTGAAGCCGTTTTTCGATCAATATTTGAAAGATGGAGCGCCGAAGGCGGATACGCCGCCGGTCCTTATTTACAACACGGGAGAAAATCATTGGGACCGTTTTAAATCGTGGCCGCTGGCCTGCGAAACGGGATGCGCGACGGTGTCGAAGCCTCTTTATCTGACTGCGGGATTCGGGCTTTCGTTCACGGCTCCCGGAGGCGACGCAAAATCCGCGGCGGCCTATGACGAATATGTTTCTGATCCCGCGAAGCCAGTGCCATACATTCCGCGTCCGGTGCGAGGCACTGCGTGGAGCACCTGGCTGCTGCAGGACCAGCGCTTCGTCGCGGACCGGCCGGATGTGCTTACGTACATGACGCCGGTATTGACGGAGCCCTTGCGGCTCAGCGGGACTCCCGTCGTCCATCTCGTCGCGTCAACGAGCGGCACCGACAGCGACTGGGTCGTGAAACTGATCGATGTGTTTCCCGATGAAGTGCCCAGCTATCCGGAAATGGGCGGCTACCAGCTTTCGATTGCGATGGATATTTTTCGCGGACGCTACCGCGAAAGCTTTTCCGATCCAAAGCCGATCGCTTCTAATACGCCGTTGACGTACAAATACATCCTGCCCACTGTGAATCACGTATTTCTGCCGGGGCACCGCATCATGGTTCAGGTGCAGTCGAGCTGGTTTCCTCTCTACGACCGCAACCCGCAGAGCTATGTGCCGAATATTTTCTTTGCGAAGCCGCAAGACTACGTGAAAGCCACGCAGCGCGTGTATCACGCGGTGGGAACGGCCAGCTTCATCGATTTGCCGGTTGTGGCAGTGAAGCAATAAAAGAAACGAAGTAATGACGTAGAAATGTAACGACGCAACGACGGCAAGAGCCTCAATCAGTTCGTGGAGTTACAAACTGCGCGCTGCGATTGTCTTCTCCGCATCCAGTCAACAACCCATGGATTCATTGTAATTTATAAGTTACACTGTATCGGTGATTGAAATTCGCCATTACGTCAGCCCCGCGGGGCGCGACATTTTCGACCTATGGCTATCGCATCTCGGTGACCCACGAACACAAGCCAAGATTGCCGTGCGAATTGACCGGCTGGCGGCCGGGAATAAGGGAGACTGCAAACCTTTGCGAGATGGATTGTGGGAAATGCGAATCGATTGGGGACCAGGCTATCGGATTTATTACGCAATGACTGGCAAAGACTCTGCATTGCTTTTGAACGGCGGCGACAAACGAAGACAGGCGGCGGATATCGAGCGGGCGCTTGGATATCTGAGGAACTACAAGGAAAGGAACAAGACGAAATGAAGCGAAAAACAAGTGTTTCCCATGATGAGGCGATGGTTCGCCGTCTTCGCAAGGATCCGGAGTTCGCAGCCGAGTATCTTAAGGCCGCTCTAGAGGAATCCGACGAGCCGCGCGTTTTGCTCGTAGCATTGCGACGCCTCGCACACGCTCACGGCATCGCAAAAGTCGCTAAGGCTGCTGGCATAGAGCGCGAGAGTCTCTATCGAGCTTTGTCAGAGAATGGCAATCCGCGCCTGTCTACTTTGGTTGCGGTCACTAAGGTCATCGGTTTAAGGCTGACGGTCGAAGCTGCTCCATAAAGTGGGGACATCCGCCTTTAGCAATTAGAAAATTAGCGGTCGTCGCGGATTTTGAAGGGGATGTGGGCGATGACTTCGAGGTCGACGGCCGTGCCGGATTTCGAACCGGGCTGGAACTTCCATTGGGCGAAGGCGGACTTGGCGTTGGCGTCGAGCTGAGGGTCGAGGCCGCGAGCGATTTGAATGCCGTCGACGGAACCGTCGGCGTGAATGACTCCGTACAGAACGACTTCACCTTGGACATTTTGGTCGATGAGATCGGGCGGGTACTTGGGATCGACTTTCCGGATAGGTACAGGCATGGCGAGTTCCGCAGAAGCGGAAGGCATCGCCGCCGACCCGCCGCCGAGTTCGGCGAAATGCAAAACCCAGCTTCCGCTCGCGCTATTGATATTGGCCATGTTGACGGCGAGAGTGTAAACGCGCTTGGAGGCGAAAATTTGTTCCGGCTTTGCGCCGGGAGGAAGCGTCGTGAAGTTAGGAGGACCGGTGCGTTCTTGCACGTCTTCGGTCTTGCTGTTGGGATCCGGGCGAGTGATCAAGCCGTGCGAGGACGGCAAGGTGAGTTTTGAATGCGCACTTCCCAGGCCGGAAACGGTAGCGTTTGGCTGAGGGTTTCCGCCGCTAATGCTGATGCCTACGGGACTCTTTCCGCCGCCATTGCTTGCTGCCGCTGCGCCAGCGCTGCCGGATGGGTCCGCAGAAGCTTTCGGCGAGCCATCGGGGACGCCGGGCTTGGTGCCTTCCGGAGAAATGGAAATCCGCGCGGCGAGATTGCCTTGCGGCGGCTGAACATCCGCCTTGGGAGCCGCGGGCGAAGCGGAAAGTGCGATGAGCACAGCAGGATTTCCATTCGCGGCGGGCTGAGCAGCGCCAATTTCCGGCGCAGCGACGGAGTCGCCGGTTTGCGCACGCTCTGCGACGCGAGGCGCGGCACCTGCGTTCAGATCGAGTTTCGGGCGGGCTGGAGCGTTTGGCGACACTGCGAGATTTAGCTCAGCAGGCTTTTGATCGAAAGTGGGAACATCCGGCAGCGGAGCGGACGTAACTGCGGCAACGCGATGCTGGCGAGGATGAAGTTTTGCGAGGGCTTCGGCGCTGATCTGAATATGCGGCCGAGCCGGAGCTGCCGGAGCCTGCAATTGAACGATGTTCGGCATGTCGGGAAGAGTCTTGGGCGCAAGCTGCGGCGCAACGGAATTGAGGAGTGTTTGCTGCGGGTGATTCGGGCGCACGGGATCGGTAATGATGCGCTGGCGGGGATGGAAAGCGTCGGCGCCTTTGGGAGGGAGTGGTTTGTTCGGGTCGCCGTGCGCGATGGTCTTGGGCTTCGCGGCACGGATTTGCAGCGTCGGGAAATCTTCGATGGGGCCGGACCAGGTGAGTTGAGTATTGTCAAAGGCGGAGTTGTGGCGAATGGTCGTGGGGAGAAGTGAAAAGGGAGATAGAACGAATACGACATGCCACAGCGCCGCAGCGATGACCGCTCGCCAGGGCATGCGGCGTTCGACCCAGCAGTCGCGGAAGTAGTCGCCACCGAGAAATTTTCTGGGTGTGAACGGGCCGGAGACGAGCGCGCGGAGGCTGCTCCAGAAACTTTGGCGGAAGTCGCCCCAGGGAACGTCAAGTTTGGGCTCAGCGATAACTTGCTCGGGCGGAGGCGTAGGGATGGGAGCCATGCGCGCAGCGGTGGCTGCGCCTTGTCCCAAAAGGTTATACCCACTATTGACCTGGCCTGCTGACATTAGTCTCGTAGTATAGCGTGGCTGGGGACCAGAGAGTATGGATTCGGGTTGGGGCGCGAGGGATGCCTGGAAAAGGCAGTGAGTACTGAGTGGCGCGGACGGGAGGGGCAAGCCCCTCCCCTACAACATAATACTAGGCTGCAGCGCTGGTTCGCGGACGAGTTTGGAAGTGGCGGAAGACGGCGATAAGAAGCGCGAGTACGCACAAGATTGTTACAGCGAACCAGAAATAAAAAACTGCATTCGATACGCCCAGAAATCCGGCTGTCCCTAGAGGAACCTGCACATTGCCCAGAAAACTCGAGAGTTCGGACATGCCGCTTTCGTCGCCGTTCCGGAGGAAACGTTGTAGAAGCTCAGAGTAGGGCCAGTAACTCACAAGAAGAATCGCGCTAGCGAGCAACAATCCGAGAGCCGAACCGAAACCCAGCGCGAGGCTCGTACGGCTGGGGTTAAGTGAACGTAGCGAACGACTCCGAACAACAACGCCGAACAAGCAGAGCAGTAACGCGGCTCCAAAAAAAAGCATCAACAACCCAGACAGCCTCACCAGCAAGGCGTTCCAACGCGAAACATCACTACCTCCGTGCCCGTTGCGAAAGGACGCGCGCTTCTTCTCGACGGCCTTATCCAACTCGTCTGCTAGTGAAGCATAGAACGCCGCTTCTGCTTTCTCGCCGTTAATTTCCGACTGAGTTTCGAGGTGTTTGTAGGCTTCCTTGATTTCGCGGTTCAGGAAGAAAGAAGAGTCCAGACCCAAAACTTGACCGTATCGGGCTACCGTTGAATAGGTCGCAGTCGCGCCCTTTCGGTCACCACGAACCTCTTGTGACTTGGCCGAATCAATCAACAGCCTGGCATAACTCGCAGAGTCCCCTATTCCATAGCTGGGGAAACCCTCCCAATCGTAAACCCGAGCCTGGAATGGATCGGTTATGTGATAGCGAAGAATTACCCGCCGATCCAGCGCCTTGCGCTGGGCTGTATAAGTCTCGAGTTTTTGGGAATGGAATGCAGCAGCAATAGCCTCTTTCCACTCCGCAGGTTGGTCTTCCACGCGATGCGGAATTTGCCGGCGTTCGACCTGGTCGATATCGATTTTTTCGGCGGTGATTAGATAGGGTAGAGCATTTTGGGAGTCGAATTTCTTCAAAGCAGCAATCCAGCGGTCAAGCTCGGGAAACGAAGACCATTGCACGGCAACGATGGCGTATAACCAGGTCAGATTTGGATCGAGTTGAACCGCTTTTTCGGCGAGGCGCACGCTCTCGGAGCGGTTCGGTTCGCGAGCGGCGACGAATGCAAGAGCTTCAGCGTCGTGATCTTGCTCGGCTTTTTTGGCGAGGGCAGACAATTCTGGGCCGGCATCTCCGTAACCGAAACTTCTTTGAACGTGAAAAACATGGTGCCACTGGGCGAGGGAGACGCGGAAGGCTTGACGGAATGTTGGTGCTAGGAAAAAGAGGAGAGAGGCGACGACGCAGGACGCGATTACGACTAGAGTTGTTTTGCGCATGGGAAGCTCCTTGTCGAAAAGTTCGCTGGCGGTGGAGACGGTGCGGCGATGGCTACCGGGGAAAATTATGGCGACGATGGCGTGCTTGGCCAGGACCCCAGCTCCGCCGAGAGACCACAGAAGCGCCGAGCAGTTCCCTTCGACGTGATTTAGCTCGCTGAGCATGCCGTGGCCCCAGTCGTGCGTGTCGTGGGGCGCGATCCAGATGGCGAAACGCAGTAGCGCGATGGCGACGCTGCGCGAAAAGGCTGGAGGTGTCATGCTTTGCCTCCGCTGAAGGCGGGGCGGCGGGCTTTTAGCGCGGTGCGAGCGCTTGCCCGAGATTCTGCAAAGGTTGCGCGGACGAGTGCGACGCCGTTTGGAGTGAGTCGGTAGGTGTGGCGTGGAGGAACGCCGTCTTCAGTGGTGACCCACTTGGTTTCGAGCAAGGAATATTTGGCGAGGCGCATGAGGATGGGGTAGAGCGTGCCGGACTTGAGGCCGGTTTCGCGGCTGAGTTCGTAGCCGTAGCGCCAGGCAGTGGGGCTCTCGATAAAGCGTTCGAGGACGCGAAGAGTTTGCGGCGATAGGCGGGGAGTTTTCATGTTCGCTAGCTAAAGTCTACATAGGTAGAGATTAATGTCAAGAGCGATTTTGTGGCTTGCTGATTAGGGGATACCGGTAGGGTTGGCGCGAAAAATCAGTCGGCTCGGTTGACGGGCGGCTCGCGGAAGACTCCGTTCACAAAGAAAGTGAGAGTGGCGTCGCCTTGTTTTAGGACGCGGGTGCGGCGGAGACGGTCGAAATGTTCTGGGAGTTGGAATTTGTGGTGATGCTCGAAAATGACGAGCGCGTCGGGAGCGAGAAAATTGGCGGTGGCGAGAAATTCCAGGGTGCGGGCGTAGTCGACGTGGGCGGCGTAGGGAGGATCGACGAAAATGTAATCGAAGCCCGGAGTTGAGGGAGTGTGGCGAGCAGCAAGTTTTTGGAGAGCGGTGTGGGCGTCGGCAGCGAGGATAGCGTAGCCGGAAGTAATTTTGAGCGAGTCGAGATTTTGGCGGATTAGTTTTGCCGCGGGCGCGTGATTTTCGATGAAGGTTACGTCGGCGGCGCTGCGGCTGAGGGCTTCGATGCCGATGGCGCCGGTGCCGGCGAAGACGTCTAAGAAGCGGGAACCTACTACGCCGGGGCCGAGGACGTTGAAGAGCGTTTCGCGCAGGCGGTCGCTGGTGGGACGGAGCGCGAGGCCCTTAAGGCTCTTCAGGATGCGGCTGCGATATTTGCCCGCGATTATGCGCATGGGTTACAAAATGGCGACGTGTCCGACGAGCCAGATCAGGTAGCCGGTCACCGCGGAAAAGAAAAGCAGCAGGCGTTCACGGCCTTTTCCAAAAACGGCCGCCAGTAACGCGAAGACAATCAGAAAACTACAAAGGTCTTCAAAAACGTCGAGGCCCTTCCACCAAGAAAGGCCCATCTGCTGAAATCTCAGCCAAATCACATAGGACCAAAAAATGGCGATGTTGAGGGAACAACTAACCATGCCAAAAAACAGAAGCGTGGTCCGCCACCGTGGGGATTGAGCTTTTTTCGACGATCGCACCCAGAGAATCCAGGCAAATCCAAGGAGGATGTGGGGGGCGACGAGTAGCGATAACACTATTGCGTTCATTGGACCTTTGACGTTAGCACAAGGAGCGTTCAGCAGTACGTCGGGTCCGCCGATAAGGGCTAGACGGTAGCGGCGTTGCCACTCGGAGGGAGTTGGCGGTGGTCGCTGGTGGGACGGAGAGCGAGGCCTTTTAGGCTCTTCAGGATACGGCTGCGGTATTTGCCGGCGATGATGCGCATATTAATGAAAAATTAGCATAGTCGAGGGAGCGGTGACTGAATCAAATCGAACAAGGATCAAATAAAATTGGGTTCCCTACTTGGGCCGCCAGTCCTGAGGAGTTATTTCATGCCTAGACTAACCGCTGTCATTCGCTACCTTACGCTTTTTAGCTTTGCATACTGTTGCGCCTTTCTGCCTTCGGCGAGAGCGCAATCCTGCGGAGCGAAGGGAATCGCTTTGCAGGTGCTTGGGTCTGGCGGGCCAGAGCTGCAAGACAAGCGAGCTTCTAGCAGCTATCTCATCTGGCAAGACGGACAAGCACGAGTGCTTGTCGATGCGGGAGGAGGAAGCGCGCTTCGATTCGGCGAAAGCGGGGCGCAAATGTCGCAGCTTGATGTGATTTTGTTCTCGCACTTTCATGAAGATCACAGCGGCGACTTTCCCGCGTTGATCAAGTCTTCTTGGTTCGAAGAGCGCAAGCGTCCTTTGCCGGTCTATGGCCCGGAAGGAAATGATTTCATGCCTTCCACGGTGGAGATTGTTTACGATTTTTTCGGAGATAAGCACGGGGCTTATCGCTATCTCAGCGAGTTGCTGGTACCTGGAGAGGAAGGCGGCTATAAATTGCAGCCGCACAACGTTGTAGGAACGGCGAAGCCGGCCGAGGTATTTCGCCGCGGCGGCATTGCGGCGCAAGCGGTGCGCGTTATCCACGGAGGAGTTCCGGCTCTTGGGTGGAGAGTAGAGATCGGCGGCAAAGCAATCGTATTTAGCGGAGATACGAACGGCGAAGGCGCAGGTCTGCCGCAATTGGCAGCGAACGCGGATTTGTTCGTGGCTCATAACGCCGTGCCGGAAGGCGTCACCGGAGTGGAACGGAATCTGCATATGCCGCCGTCGGTGATCGGGCAAATTGCCGGAGAGGCGCACGTCAAACAACTGGTCCTCTCTCATCGCATGCTTCGGACGCTGGGCAAGGACAGTCAGACGCAGACGCAGGCCGAGATCGAAAAGAAATTTTCCGGCTCACTCAAGTTTGCAAACGACCTGGATTGCTTTCCTTTGAACTAATAGCTTGCCGGGCAAAGGCTTCGTGGCGTTAGGCCGACTGCGCTCTTTCCAGCAGGCTGGTGCTTAGTTGGGAGAATTCTGCGACTAGGGCGCTGGCGTCCTGGCCTGCTAGTGTGGCCGCGTCGATCTCGGTGGTGAGTAATATGGATGTGGCTACGTCGGCGCTGCATTCGAGGCAATATTTACCGGTTCTTCCTGGTAGATCAAAAAGTTTGGTTCGGTGGCCACAAATACAGCACTGCAAACTAAACGGCTCTTCACAGCCTTTCGGACCAGATAACATTAGCTATCTCCCTGGAGTCACGTGGTGCAGGTCGTGACCCGCAAACTCATGGTAGAGAAACGGGCGTAAGGAAGTCAGGAGTTGGCGGTTAGGATTTCATAAGCTAAGTAAGTCATTGTAAATAAATTGATTAGCCGAGGGGGTCGCTGGTCGGACGTAGGGCAAGGCCTTTCAGTCTCTTAACGATGCGGCTGCCGTATTCGCTGGCAAAGATGCGCTCGGGCACGAAAGCAGCACACGGTGAGTAGAATGGAGCGGTACGATCTCCTAGTCTGACTGTTTCGGCAAGGGTGAAGGAGAATCATTGCGTTTCTATACGAAAGAAGAGTCCGACAAATGGCTATCCGACCGACAGCGTTGCAAGCCTTACCAGGTGGAAGGCCTAAGTGTTAAACGAATGGAATATCCATCAGAACCTCATCGCTTTTACTTTGTTGCTCACTGCATCGCGTCGCAATTTACATTTCGCAAACCAACGCTGCTCTTGATCACTGAGTGGGGAATTTGGCCAAGCAGCGAGAACTGGCATTTGTACTGCAAATTGCGTCAGAGCTACGGCGACTTTCGTCTGCTACACGAGGCGCCGGGACACCTCTTTTTGGAACATGAGGTCGAGGACCTAGCCTCATTCCTGCAACTTTCGATGTTGAACGGATGGGGAGGCTACGTCTTGACGGAAGCAGACTACGTCAATACGTTTTTCAGCCATGACGAATTTATCGACTTCTTCGCCAAAAACTCATCGAACCTGCCCGATCTCGCCAAGGTTTTCGGGATAAAGCAACCGAGTGCAGATGCGCGTTGAAAACTTTGATTGAACTCCCCAATCCGTTCTGAGGCGGCTGTTTACTTTTCAAATGAAAAATAGAGTACGAGCTTGTCGCGATCTAGACGACGCTCGGCCTCTGCGGATTCAGGAGGTCTGTCACGCCGGCGGCGTCGAGCCTTTCTTCAAGCGCGTCTGAGCCCAGCTTTTGTGCGAATTGCAATTCTTGTGGCAGAAGCGGGATAACCGCGAGGAAGTGTATGGTGCGACCGTCTTCCTCAGTCGTCACTTTCTCCGTGCCTTCAGGAAAGGTCCGAGGATTCAAGAGCATGATGCCCGTGAAGCGCCCCGCAGCATCAATGGGAGCCGGACGTTCGACGTCGCCTATGGTGTGTCCCAACGAAAGCCAGGTTTTGTGCCGGTGAGGATATCGCGCAGTCTGCCTGAGGATGAAGAGCGGCCAGAAGTACTCAGGCTTTCGCCAACCGAAATCGGTCAGGCTCAAGGGCCAGTCTCCGGGCAGACATAGGCAAACCTCGGCGAGCGCCAAATCCTCGAGTCCTGCGGGCACATGCATGTCCAGATCGCTCATGCCTGAAGTCAGTAAAGTGAAGTACGGTCTGGAATGGGTGGGTGGGACAACGTGCAAATCGACGTGGAGCGTCGACGATTTTTTTTCGTGAAGCACAAAGCTATTCGTGCCGAAGTGCATTTGGACGTGTTTCGTGATTGTTTCCAAGTAGCGAATTGGTGTTGGTAGTCGTGTCATGTCTCAGCCAATTTTCGCTAAGTGGTAGCGGCGCTGCCATTCTTTGGGGAGCTGGCGCAGTAAGCGTTGGAGCGATGCGGACTGGCTCTCGTCTTCGGCGATAGCGAAGGCTTCGCGGCGGGCTACTTCGAGGAGATCTTTGTCGCGTATGGGGTTGGCGATGTGGAAGCCGAGGTCGCCGGATTGGCGGGTGCCGAAAAATTCGCCGGGGCCGCGAAGGAGGAGATCGGTTTCGGCGATTTCGAAACCGTTGGCGGTGCGGACCATGGTTTCGAGGCGGGCGCGGGCTTCTTCCGTCATGCGAACGGGGCCGACGAGGATGCAATGGGATTTGGCGGCGCCGCGGCCGATGCGTCCGCGGAGCTGGTGGAGCTGGGCAAGGCCGAAACGTTCGGCGTGCTCGATGACCATGGCGGTGGCGTTGGGGACGTCGACGCCGACTTCGATCACCGTGGTGGCGACGAGGATTTGCGTTTCGTTTTTGCGGAAGCTTTCCATAACAGCATCTTTTTCTTCGCTGGAAAGGCGGCCGTGGAGCAGGCCGACCTTTAGCTTCGGAAAAACTTCTTTGGAGAGGCGCTTGTATTCGTCCATCGCGGCTTTTAGCTCGAGCTTCGATTCTTCGATGACCGGATAGACGATGTAGGCTTGATGGCCAGCGGCGACTTCTTTGCGCAGAAATTCCCAGACGCCCGGGAGATGCGGCTCGGAGGTGAGGCGCGTGTGGATCGGCGTGCGGCCGGGCGGAAGCTCGTCGAGGACGGAAACGTCGAGATCGCCATAGAGCGTGAGCGAGAGTGTGCGCGGGATTGGCGTGGCGGTGAGGACGAGGACGTGCGGCGCGTGGCCGTGGGAGGCGGCTTTGTCCATGAGGCGTTTGCGCTGGAGGACGCCGAAGCGGTGCTGCTCGTCGATGGCAACGAAGCCGAGGCGAGCGAACTGGACTTGGTCTTCGATGAGGGCGTGCGTGCCAATGACGAGTTGCGCTTCGCCGGTGCGAATGCGTTCGAGCGCGGCTTGTTTTTCTGCAAACTTGAGGCCACTGATGAGGAGCTCGACTTTGTAGCCGCCGGGAGCGAGGATGCGCCGCGCGGAGAGATAATGTTGGACGGCGAGAATTTCGGTGGGCGCCATAAGCGCGGCTTGGGTGGCGTTTTCGATAGCGATGACGGCGGCTTGGAGCGCGACGATGGTTTTGCCACTGCCGACGTCGCCTTGGAGCAATCGGTTCATAGGAGCGGCCTTTTCCAGGTCGGCGGCGATTTCCGCGAGGACGCGTTTTTGCGCAGCTGTCGGTTTGAAGGGCAGGATGCGCTTGAGGGCTTCGCGGACTTTTTCTTCGCGGATGCGGAAGGCGATGGCGTTTTCTTTGCGTGTGGTTTTGCGGTCGAGGGCGAGGCTGAGCTGGTAAAGAAAAAACTCCTCGAAGATGAGGCGTTGCTGAGATGGCGTGCGAAATGTGTTGAGCTCTTCCAGCGATTCTTGCGGTTCCGGAAAATGAACATGGATCAGCGCTTCGCGCCGCGAGGGATAGCCAATCCGCTCGCGCAAAATATCCGGGAGAACGTCCGGCATGTTCGCTTCGATGAGCTGCACCGCGGCGTACATCGCGCGGCGAATGGCCCGCGAGCCGAACGTGCCGATAGCTTCGTAAATGGGAACGATGCGGCCGACTTCGGTGGAGTCCGGCTCGCCGTCGCCGAGCATCTCAAGCTGCGGGTTGATCATTTCAAGACGCGCGGGGCGCATCTTGTCGATTTCGACTTTGCCGTGAAGAATGAGTTGCTGGCCGGGTTTGAGGCGGCCTTCGAGATAGCCGCCGTGAAAAAATTTGCAGGGGAGCAGACCGCCGGCGGCATCCTGTACGAGCAAATGATAGATGGCGTTGTAGGCGAACTTGTTGGGAATGGCCTGGCCGCTCATCACGCGTGCGCGGATGGTGTAGGTGCCATTGGGCTGGATGTCTTTGATATTCGAAAACTGGATGCGGTCTTCGTAGCGGAACGGTAGATAGGCGAGGAGATCTTCAAACGTGTGAATGCCGCGCTTGGCAAGAAGTTCGGCACGCTGCGGACCGACGCCTTTGATCATGCGCACTTCGGTTGTGAGACTGAGTGTCATTAACACTTCTTTATATCATTCCCTAGGGAGACGAGCCGGGGGCCTGGCTTACTTGCGCTGCCCGCCCGGGAGTGGCGGAGTAAAGGATGAGCGGAATGTAGGAATTCGTGCGTGGATGGGAGAAAAGCGGCAGCAGAGCTGCCGCACTCCATACGGGTCCCTCCCCCAGTTTTTTGTAAACATTGGATCTAAAGGAGTTACGTTTCCACTAAGCCCTTTCGATGCAACACTTACGGACAGCCATGTAAACACTGATTCTAAAAGAGTTAGATATGCGCCGGAAAATAAAAAAGCCAGCTTGACGCTGGCGGTTCGACTGACGAGCACAATAATTACCAAGAGAAACTATACACGAAAACTACTTTTTTGCAAGGAGAAAATAAGGATGGACGAGAGCTTATTTGGGACGCTGGACGGAGCATCTCGAATTGAGACAATGGCACAATGCGGCGACGAAAGGGGCGACAGTTGCGCGCATTCTCAACGTAGTATAAGTGTGGGTGTTTGGCGATAACGAAGGTACAGATAACGAAGGTGCGGGAGGATCTGTGGCGGAAGACGGGAACCAGCTGACTGGTGTGGACAAGCGCGCGCTGATTTTGTGGGTGCTGCTGGGCGTGGTGGGGCTGGTATTTGCGCACAGATACTTTTTTCGAGCGTTTCCGGAAGCGTCGGTGGATTTCAAGGTGTCGCGCGCGGAGGCTCTCGCGCGTGCGCAGAAATTTGTTGGCAGCCTGGGGGAGGATGTAAGCGGATACCAGTCGGCGATCGTTTTCGACGTGGACGACAACGCGAAGACGTATCTGGAACGAGAGGTGGGGCTGAAGCAAGCGAACCAGCTGATGTCCAGCGAACTGAACATCTGGTATTGGAACGTGCGGTTTTTCCGGCCGCAGCAGGAAGAAGAATTTTACGTGCGAGTGAGCCCAGGGGGAGAAATTGTCGGCTACGATCACAAAATTCCCGAGGCGCAAGCAGGCGCGGCACCGGATCGCGCTGCGGCGGAAACGGCAGCGCAGGAATTTCTTCGCGCGAAGATGGGCGTGGATTTAGCCAAATGGGATTTTCTTTCCGAGGAAGCTAACTCGAGCGAAAAACCAAACCGCGTGGACTGGTCTTTCACCTGGGAGAAGCGAGGCTTTCGGGCAAAGGATGCGCCGGACCGCCTGCGTGTGACGCTACAGGGCGACCGCGCGGGAAGCTCGCAGGAATTTTTGCAAGTGCCGGAGGCGTGGGAGCGGAGCTACGCGAAGCTGCGTTCAAAAAATATTCTGTACAACCAGTTGGCCATTATTCCTTATTTGTTGCTGATGGGGTCGGCGCTGTGGCTGGGAATTCTACTGACGATCCGCGGACAAACGAGCTGGGGGCTCGCGCTCAAGCTGGGGATTGTCGTGGCGATCCTGCTGACGTTGATGCAGCTCAACAACTGGCCGCTGGACCGCATGGGCTATGACACGAATTCCGCGTACGGGGGATTCGTATTCAAGCAGATTGCATTTGCGCTTCTGTTTGGAATTGGTTCGGCGTTGCTGATTGTCCTCGCCCTACCGGGAGCTGAGCCGTTGTATCGCGCGTCGCAACCGGGACGGCTGCGGCTTTCGCAATTGCTCACGCTGCGCGGGCTGCGTTCGAAGGAATTTTTCTCATCGGCGATGGTGGGACTCTCGCTTGCGGCGGCGCATATCGGATTCATCGTGGCGTTTTACATCGTCGCCGGACATTTCGGAGCCTGGGCGCCCCAGGAATTGAATTACGAAAACTCGGTGAACACGACGTTTCCGTGGATTTCGGGAGTAGCGATCGGTCTTTATGCAGCGACGAGCGAGGAATTTCTTTTCCGGCTGTTTGCGATTCCCTTTTTAAAGAGACTGACGGGCTCAAGCATTATCGCTGTGATTGTTCCGGCGTTTTGCTGGAGCTTTTTGCACTCGGCTTATCCAAATGAGCCGCCGTACATTCGCGGGCTGGAAGTGGGCCTGATTGGAATCGTGGCGGGCATCGTGATGCTGCGCTGGGGCATTCTGGCGACTTTGATTTGGCACTACACAGTGGATGCGTCGCTCGTTGGACTGTTGCTCGTTCGTTCGAACAGTTTGTATTTCAAGATTTCGGGCGTGGTCGTGGGACTGGCGGCCGTGGCTCCGCTGATTTTTGCGGGCGTTTCTTACCTGGCGCGCGGGCGGTTCGAGCCCGATGAGGATTTGCTGAACGGGGCGCAGCCGATTCCGGAAGTAAGCTTCGAATCCGCATCGACGGCCATCGACACTGCGGCGCCCGCGACGAGGCGTTATGAGGCGTTCACGCCGGCAATGATGATTTTTCTAGGGGTTTGCCTGGTTCTTGGCTTGGTGGCGGCCTGGCGCTTAAAGGCGCCGACCGTGGGCGATTATGTAAAACTCTCGGTGAATGCGCGGACTGTGAAGCCGCTCGCCGATGAAGTTATGCGCGCGCGCGGCTTCGATCCGAAGTCTTATCGCACGGCAACTATCTTCACGGACTTCACCGACCCCGTCACCAACGAATTTCTTCGCCAGCGCGTGGGCCTTGCGCGCCTCAACGAAATTTATGCCACCGAAGTTCCCGGCGCGATCTGGCAAGTGCGTTATTTTCGCGACAGCCAGCCGGAAGAATTTTCGGTCAAGCTGAAGCCAGACGGTTCTCTGGCGGCCTTCAACCACAAACTTGCCGAGAATGCGCCCGGGGCGTCGCTGACCAAAGAAGAGGCGCTGGCGAAAGCAGAAAAGTATTTGCGCGACGTGAAAAAACTCGATCTGAGCCAGTGGAATCTGATCGAAGCCAATTCCGACAAGCGCGTCCACCGCACGGACCATGAGATCGCGTGGCAACAACGCACACCGATCGATTCGGGATCGACGTCATCGAACGATGTGGTGAGCCACGCGTACCTGCGCATCAAACTCGCTGTTCTAGGCGATGAAGTATCCGAATATCGCGGCTCTTATTATTCGAAGCCCGAAGAGCGCGAGCAAGTGGAACAGCGCGAAGGCGGCGCCGGCTGGATGTACATCAAGATTCCCGACGAATGGCGGCGCAAACAGGAGGAGGAATCGCTCTCGCGCACAATCTACGGCTTCGCCGTTCCGATCCTGCTCTTTGCGGGAATAGGAATAACCGCGCTCGTTTTGTTCTTCAAGAATCTTCGTTCGGAAGCGATGCGCGCGATTCCGTGGCGGCGATTGCTTCTCTGGGCGATCTGCGGGTTGGTTGCCTACGTTTTGATCGTCAGCTTCGGCGATCGGATGCAGAGTTTCCTGAACGTTTACTCAACGGCGATTCCTCTGAAGACGGTCGTCGCGGGATTTGTCGTGGCTATTCTTCTTGGCGCGGTCTTTTATACCGGCGGCCTTGCGATGCTGTTTGGAATCGCGTCGTTCTTCAGCAACCGGGCGTTTGGAGAAGAGCGCCTGCCTGTTGGCAGGCCGATGCCCGGAGTTTACTATCGCGATGCGGTGTGGATCGGCGTGTGCGGTACGGCCGGGTTTCTCGGTGTGCGGCACCTGATCGCGTTTGCCGCCATGCACTGGCAAACCGCGCACCGCAGTTTGCCCTTCTCGCTTGGGCAGAACTTCGACGCGGTTCTCCCTGCGGGCGCGTTTGTGGGAGGAGCGCTGATCGGTAGCCTTTTCGTAACCGGACTGATCGCGTTTATCGCGGCATTTGTAGCGTCTGTCGTTAAGGGGCGCTGGTTGCGGTTTGTGCTCTTCCTGCTGGGCGTGATGTTTCTCGCGGGGAGCGACTGGGGGAATGGAACGGACTTTGCGAAACAATTTATAGGCGCGGCGATTCTGTTGGGGGTGATCGTCTTCGGTGTCCAACGCGTGATGCGATTTAATGTGCTGGGCGGACTCCTGGTGGTCGCTTGTCTCTCGCTGCTTGGTGCCGCCGCGCAATTGCTGGCACAGCCGGACGCGTTCTACCGTACAAATGGCTATTCCGTGGTTCTGGCGATTATCTTGTTGGTGGCTTTGCCGCTTGCCGCGTGGCGACTGCGCGCAGCGACAGGCGGTTAGCGGCAGGGATGCCGTTTTTTGACACTGGGACGGGCAACCCCTTGCCAGCTGTGGAAATCGGAAACAAATAGAGTTCGATATTCGTTCTCTAAGTGGAAGTGGATGCTCACCCAGGGGCGTCTTTGCGCGTCCAAATTGGGTGGTCGCGTAATATTCTCCTGTGGGCTTAATGTGGTGGGCTGGCAGGTTCGGCCTAAGATGTTGTTAAATAAGCCGCAACGCTGACGCACGAGAAGAGAAAGCGAAAAATGCCGCTTCCAAGATGGGCTCTAGCTTTGGCTAATGAATCAGGCCTGGCAGGTGGCACCGGCGCCTCCCTGGCTACGGTGGACTCTTTGCCCAACCTAAACGAGCGGACCCTCGTGGCGGAAGCTCAAGCCGGCAGCCGTGCGGCTTTCGAAGAGCTTGTACACCGGTACGACCGGGATGTGCTGCGGCTGGCGCTGAACCTGATGAAACGTCCGGAAGACGCGCGCGATGTTTACCAGGAAGCTTTTCTCAAGGTATACCGCAATCTGCACCGCTTTCGTTTCGAATGCAGCTTTTACACCTGGCTGTACCGCATCGTTACCAACGTTTGCCTCGATCAGCTGCGGAGGCGGCAGGCGCGGCCCGAGGATCAAGCTCCTGAGTCAAATTCCGGAAATCATGAAGAAGGCATCACCGATTTCTTTGAGCGCCAGCGCGAACATCGCCCGACGCTCGATCCCGAACGGCAACTTTTTGGAAAAGAGATTCAAGCGCGCATCGCCACCGCTATGGAAAGGTTATCGCCGCGCGAGCGTCTTGTGTTCGAGCTGAAGCACTATCAAGGATTGAAATTGCGCGCCATCGGCGATGCGCTTGGTACAACGGAAGAAACCGTGAAGAATTCGCTGTTTCGGGCGACGCGCAAGCTGCGCAGCCAACTGGGGGGCCTGCTATGAGCGCGCCTCAACCGTTCCGCTGCAAAGAAGCTGCGGCCCTGCTGGTCTTTTATTCCTGCGGCGAAACCACCGAGCAGGAGACCGCGCTGGTTGAAACGCATCTCGCGGCTTGCGCATTATGCGCCGCACAGCTTGCTGAGGAGCGCGGGCTGCACGAATCGTTGATGCGCGCGCTGGAAGTTTCCGAGCAGAACGATACGGGCGGCATTCTTCTTTCGCAGTGCCGTAGCGAACTTGCTGAAGCGCTCGATGATCTTTCCGCACCGCCATTGCAAGAGCGTTGGCAACCACTTGGCTGGCTGCGTCGCTCGATGGCCTTGCATCCGGTCTTGAACGGCGCCCTTCTCGTTTTGGTTGGCGTGGCGCTTGGCACACAGCTCTTGCCTTGGTTTTCCGCGCGACTCAATACCAGTTCTACCGGCCATACTGTGAATGTTTCCCCCGTTGCGCGATTCACGGAGGATCAACTCTCGAAGATGGCCGTTGCCGGCATCAATTTGGCTCCGGCGTCGGATGGCGCACCGGGAACTTTGCAAGTTCGAGTGCGCACGGAAGAGCCGCTGGTACTTTCCGGCAGTGTGGATGACCCCGACCTTCGCCGCGTTTTGACCTATGTGGTCGAGAACGGTGACCAAACAGACGCGGGAGTGCGGCTGGATTGCCTGGAAGCGCTGCGTGCCCGCAACGCTGATTTGGATGTACGCCGGGCTTTGCTTTTCGCGGCACGCAAGGATCAAAACCCCGCAGTGCGCATGAAGGCGCTCGAATCCTTGCGCGACGCCGTGGCGGACAAAACCGTGCGCGAGACTTTGATTGATGCGCTGGAGCACGATGCGAATCCGGGAGTCCGGGTGGAAGCTGTCAACCTGCTGGTTCGCTCGCTGGAACCTGGCGGGCTGGGTACTTCGGATAATGCCGAGCCTGTTATCGCGCCGGATGGCGTCGAACGTCCCCTCGATCCCTCGATGGAACATGTAGTGCGCACTCTCCAGGAGCTTCAACGCAGTGACCCCAATCGCTACGTCCGGCTGCGGAGCGCTGCGGCTCTGCGGCAGATCGGCACGCGGGAAGTTCAGTAAGAGAAGTTCAGGAAAAGAAGTTCAAAGAGAAATTCAGTCATTCGAGAAGAGATACCGGCGAGAGATGAGCGCGAGCACAAAATACAAGCCAACTGATGGTCCGCGCTCCGGGGTTCCTCGCATCGCGTTTTCACTTGTTTTCATTTTCGCAGTATTGCCAGGATTGGTTTATAGCGCTGGCCCGTACGATCCCCCTTTTGTCGACCCTCCCGTTTCTGCTGACCCTGGCCCGCGCGCTTCTACCGACCGTTCGGGAACTCTGCAAACCAGAGATGGTCTAACGCTTCATCTGACCGCGGACTTGGGCTCCGTTCGCGTCGTTGTTCTTGAGCCGGGAGCGCCGCCGGTCGTGCGCTACACTGCGCACATCGAAACCGATGCGCGCGCGCCGCTGGCTCAGAGCCTTCTGGATCGCTATTCGCTCACTGCAAAGACAACTGCGTCGGGCGTGGAAATCGTCGGGGCATCCCCGCCGCAACCCGGCCGCGGCGGAGCGAACGCGCAATTTTATGTGCAGTTTGAAATCGCTGTCCCGTCTGACTACAACCTCGACGTCAACACCGGCGTAGGCGACATCGAAACGCAAGACATCGCCGGCACCGCAAGCCTCATCTCTGGAGGCGGCAACATTCGAACGGGCCGCATCGGCTTCACCGGGTTTCGTAACACGGCGCAAGGCCATCCAAATGCCAAACTTTCCACGGAAGGCGGGCACATTCAGGTGCAAGACGTTGCTGGCAACCTGGATGCCTTCACCGCGGGCGGACACATAGTCGCTGGAAATATTTCCGGCGACGCCGTTTTGCGCAGCGGCGGCGGCCACATCCGCGCAGGACAGATCAGCGGGCGCGCGCAACTGGAAACCGACGGCGGCAACATCACGCTGAAGCAAGCCGGAAGTTTCGTGAGCGTGCGCACAGGCGGAGGACAGATCGATTTCGGTGAAGTGAGAGGCTCCGTTCGCGCGCAAACCGGCGGCGGCGGCATTCGCATCATCACCGTTTCCGGACCGATGGAAGTGGAATCCAACGGTGGAAGTATCTGCCTGACGCGCGTGGCGGGTGCGGTGCAGGCAGCCACTGCAGGCGGAACGATTCAAGCTTGGATAAATCCGGACGCGGGCTCTTCCGGAGGCAAGGTAAGCCTTGCAGGCGCCTCGCAACTCTCCTCGGGGGCCGGGGACATCATTGTTTTCTTGCCCAGAAATCTTGCGGCGAACATTGACGCGCTGGTCGAAAATGGCGGCTTGAGCCGGATTGATGCTGACCCAGCTCTTCTTTTGAACATCCAGCCGATGGGAAATCGCGGCGGCAGCTCTGTGCGTGCCACAGGAGCGCTGAACGGCGGAGGCGAAGTTCTTAAACTACGCACGACCGTGGGCAAAATCCGTCTGCAGTTTCTTGATGCAGATACCGGATTGCGAGATTCCCTCATTCGCGAGCAGCGCGAACGAATCGATCGCAAGCACGAGTCGGACATCCTGCCCGTCAAAGCCTCAGCGCCCAACGCAAAGGCCGAAGAGCCGCCTGCGCCTGGAGAAACGAGCGACTGGCTCGAAAGCTGGATGGACAAGCTCGAGATCGCTCTTATGGGTGGGTTGCGGGAGGACTCCAGCGAATTCTTTAAACGGCTCATCGCCGCGCCGCATCCGGCCTATCCCGAGATCGCCAAGCGCGCACACATTCAAGGGATTGTGATTCTGCAAGTAAAGATAAAGACCGACGGAAGCGTTGAAGTACAAAAGGTTTTGCAGGGCGAACCGGTGCTAGCCGACGCGGCGGTCGAGGCCGTAAACCGGTGGCGCGCGAACCCCGCATTGATCAACGGCACTCGCGTCGAGACTATTTCAACGGTGACGTTTGATTTTGAGCCGCGTTGACGGCGAGTGCTGCAGGCGTGGCATCGCGCGCGCGATTTTTTGGTCCTGGGTTCCTCGGTCGCTTCGCAGTAACGAGCAATTGCTCGTGAGATGTACTCGAAGGGGGTAGAACGCGATGCTACGTCCTAATTTTCGCACGGCGGTGTTGTTTATCCTTGCGCTGACAGTGGGTTCAGCCGCGCCGGGCTTTGCGAAAAGCAAAGACTTCAATCATTCCTATCCGCTGCAGCCGGGCGGCTCTTTTGAGCTGCAAAACGTCAACGGGCCGGTTCAAGTGGAAGGATGGGACCGCGACGTGATCGAAATCCATGCGGTAAAAATCGCTAAAGAAAAAGAGTCGGACCTCGACCGCGTTTCGATCGAAGTCAACGCCAAACCGAATGATGTCTCGGTGATCACGCGCTATCCTCAAAATGAGGGCGTGGAAGTCGCGGTCGAATATACGATTCGCGTTCCCCATGGCGCGCACGTGGAGCATATCGGCACGGTCAATGGCACGCTGAAAATCGCCGGTGTGGAGTCGGTGGAGGAATTGCGTACGGTAAACGGGAATATCGAGGTTTACGAGGGCGGCGGAAGCGTTCACGCGCACACGACCAACGGCAACGTGCATCTCGAGCTGTCGCGTGTTCTGGATGAAAAAGGGATGGCGGCGGAGACCACGAATGGTTCTGTGCTGCTGGCTGTGCCGCAAGATACGCAGGCGAACCTGGAAGCGCGTTCTTTGAATGGAAATTTTTACTCCGAGCTGCCGTTTTCGCAGGAGGCCGCGGAACGTCCACGGGAAATGCGCGGAAAGTTTGGCAAAGGCGGCGCGCCGATCCGGCTGAACACCGTCAATGGCGGAATCCAAATCGTAATCTTGCGGTCGACGGTTTAGAGCGAGCCGCGTCTAACGGAAATAGGAGGACGGAAAATATCATGACGAAACGAAATTTGTTTATGGGTGGAGGGGCAGTGGCTCTGGGGCTAGCGCTGATTGCGCTTCCCAGCCCTCCTGCGCATTCGCAGGAACCGGCCGATGCAAAAGTAGCGCAGATGGAGCAAAAAATAGAACAGCTTCAGACGCGCTTGGCAGAGCGGCTCGCCGGCCAACAGGAACAAATGGCGGAGCGTCTAGATGCTCGAGCATTGCAAGCGTCCGTGAGAGCCGCAGTTCAGCTAGCTCAAGACCAGAAGCGGATTGAAGTAAGGCCAGAACCCGGCGACGAAGATGCGATGGTGCTGCTCGGCGATGATGGCGCAAGCTGGCTCGGCGTCGAGTCGCAGGAAATCAGTGCGGAGAAAGCGAAAGAATTGAAACTGCCTGCGGAGCGCGGCGTTCTCTTGGAACGCATCGTGCCAGACAGCCCCGCCGCCAAAGCCGGCTTGAAAGACAATGATGTCATCACGGAGATCAACGGTCAGCGCGTCGAAGGGGCGGTGCAGTTCCGCCGCATGATTCGGGAAATTCCTGCAGGACGCTCTGTGCAGTTCACCGTGTGGCGCGACGGGCGCGCGCAGACGGTCAGCGTAACCCTGGGCAAGTCGGAAGATCACGCCAATATGTGGTTCAAAACGGCTCCGCGAGCTTTTTCCTTCCAGCTTCCGAATATCGAGGTTCCGGAAGTGGCACCCATGCCAGATATGGATATGGGCGGCTATGCCGTGCTGGCTGGCTCACGCCCGCGCCTGGGGATTGATGCCGAAGACCTGAACGGGCAGTTCGGCGCATATTTTGGCGCGCCTGACGGCGAGGGTGTGCTCGTTCGCGAAGTGAATACCGGTTCACCGGCCGAAAAAGCCGGCGTGAAGAGCGGCGACGTGATCACCTCGCTGAATGGCGAACGCGTCCGCTCGCTCGGCGATCTGCGCGAGAAGCTCGCAGGCAAGCGCGATGAAAAAACGGTGAAGCTCGGCGTGCTGCGCAACAAGAGCGAGGTATCGATTACGGTTGAAATGCCTCCGCCACCCTCAAAAACTCCGCGTACCATTTCACATCGCACCAATATTTAATGAACCTTCCGGAAAAAGGCCCGGACAAGCTGTTCGGGCCTTTTTCTTTTGGCACTCTGTTTTTGTGATGAGCTTTCAGATTGAACGCGCAGTATTCATGGCTTGCCGTCGTTCCCATATTTTCGCGCCAGACGAAAGGGGCGCCCCAGAGCATCCAGAAACCAGTGGCGTTTATTTTCAGCGCCCGCAACCCAGTCTTCCTCGGTGGGAGAAAAAGAAAGTCGAAAGAGATACGCCACGCCAGGGAAAAACCCGCCGCGCATGCGGATACGAAACATCGCGCGCTCAAGAATACTCGGTGGCGCGGAACCAGCCGCGGGGAGCCATTGCATAATCCGCCTTGCAAGATGTCCAGCTATCCGGTCCGATCGCATCAGCACGTCAGCTTTTTCCGGCAGGGTTGCGCCGAGCAGATCCGCAGCCAATCGCAGGCCCACATGCAACATGCGCTCTGCGCCGACTTCTTCTGCAGCCGACCCCACTCGTTCCCAATCGAGTTCCTGTCTGGACACAAACGCCGCCACGTCCGCGATATAGCTCAGCTGCTCCCAGAAATGTTTCGCGCCGTGGATACAAATAAGGATGAGTTCATCTTCGGGGGAAAGAGCGGGGACCTTATGCGAATCGATGCTTACCCACGCCTGACGCTCGAAAAGTTTTTCCACGGGAAGCGGCCGGGGATGGTAGCGAAACGTGCGCCCCGTATGAAACTCAACCAGCAGCTTTGTGGTCGATTGGCGGAAAACATATTCGCCAGGAATTTTTTTGGCCTGGATCGCCGTCAATGGCACGCTCGGTTCGTATCCGAGGCCGATCATCAGCTCCGTTGAACGCTGAATGTCCTTGTCGCGCACAATCAGATCCAGATCGCCGTACTGGCGCAACCCTGGATCGCCATAACAACGCGCCGAAAGGACCGGCCCTTTGATCACCAACGCTTCGACTTGGGAAGCCGCAAAGCCTTCGAACAAGCGGAACATCTCCACGGTTAAATTCATCGTGAAGAGCGTGTAAGCACGCCGCCACGCGCGCAAACTCTCTCGGTTTTCCAGCGCTATGGCGTCCTCGTCGTAATTTGCGAGCCGCGCCGCGACAAGTCCCAGAACGCTGTGGTTCTCTGCAAGTGCAATCAACGATGTCCACTTGAGCGGCTCGTGAAGCAACTGAGCAAGGCGATGCGGATCGGGCTGCGGCTTTGCACACTCCACAAGCAATGCCCATTCCGCATCGAGAACCTCCGCCGTCTGTGGCAGTGTTTCCGTCACACCCTCCCCCACGGTCTCGATGAAGCTTACTTGAATGCTCGATGGTTTGCGCTAACGGGAAAATTTTTCAGCCAACGCCGAAACACGACGGAATGCATCGTCTTGCCGGAGAAATACCTTCGGAAATCGTTGCATGGCCGTTTCCGCTATTTCTTGCAGTGTCGTGCTGCCATCTATGGCTTCGATAAGCCAGCGTTCCGCTTGTCCGGAGTCCGAGAGCATCGGGACATAATCCGTCGCGCGCTTGCGCAGGCGTTCTGAGGTGAATTGCGCTCCCAAAAAAGTCGATTGACGGAAGATTCGTTCGGGCTGCCCATTTTGCGTGGCGATCCTTGTATCCCAGCGCCAAACGTAATCACCGCCAACCGGATCGGCGTGCAGGTCCACTTCAATTTCCTGGTTCGTCTCCAACTCCACGGGATCGAGCCACGGGAGAAATCCCTGGCCATAGATAGCTCCCATGTTTCCAGGAGCCGTCGAGAATCCTATTTCTTCAAAAAGCTGCGTCTCAAACCAGGCGGTGATTCCATTAGCCGTTCCGCTGCGTGTCGAGGTGAACTGCAACTTCGCGGCGGCACGCGGTTTCAGCTTTTTCCTATAATCCAATATGCACCAGGCTTGCGGCTCCGTAAGAAGCTGAGTTTCTTGGGAGCGTATCTTATAGACGCTATTCAGAATGAGCGGAAGCGCGGGAGTTAAATCCATCTCGCGGCCTGCATCTTTCCAGGGCGACACCAAACGATTGTAATAATCCGGAGTCTCCACGATAGCGGCGTAGACCGTGTCGCATTGAGGGATCTGCGCGCCGCCCTTGATCAGGAAGCGATCCCGGGCGTCTTCGATGGATGGAAGGGCGTCAGCAAATATCGGCAATGCTCCGCGGACGTCGGAGACGAGAACGTTGGCACGCTCTGGCAGCTGCATTTGCTTAGAATCACCATGGAGAAATTCAATGCGATCCGCAAAGCCATTGGCTGCGGCTAGTTGCCGCGCGAAGTGAATCACCTCTCCACCGTCGATAGCGTAGACACGCCTTGCGCCCGCGCGGCAGGCCAGCAGCGCGAAGATGCCAGGGCCGCAACCGAGATCCACCACAACGTCGCCCGGCCGCACCACGCGGTGTATCGCGTCCGCGTAAGCCCCAAAGCGAGCCTTGTCGGCGATCATGTCGCCGAATTCATCGAGAAAGTACATGTTAGCGGCCAGCCGAGTGAGCGACGAACGCTTGATTGGCTAGTAGGCGTCTTGCATCCGCAAGGATGAGCGCGCAAAGCGCATCGATGCGCGATGGATTGCGATGAGGCACAACGCGACGCACCGGAATGTGCGACACCATCTGTGCCAGCAACTCGAACTCGGCAGCGCGTTGCGAGCGATCTAGAAGCCAGTTCATGTAGGTATTCTGCACAAGCTCGAGCAGCACTTCGCGATTGTTCACTTCTTCAATCCGCGGCGCATCGGCAGCCGTTTCTCGCGGAGACAGAATATAGATCCCTCCCAATGGTCTCTTTTGCGTATCGAGTTTTACGGTAGCTCCGTCTAGCGACAAGTAGCATTTCTCCCAGTTCGGCGATAGACGGGGCAGCGCATCCGGATGCCCCTTCAGAAACTCAACGGATTCCGGCCACAGGCAAACTCGTGGGTATCCAGTTTGGATAGTGAAACTCCCGTCTTTTTCTTCGACGGCAGCAATATCCTCGCAGAGCAGGGGCAGGCCGCGCAGAGCCAGCGCCGCCGCTGTCGTTGACTTTCCAGCTCCAGCCTCGCCCGTAAGTACGATGGCCTGGCCATCAAGGCAAAACGCGCTAGCGTGAAGAGCCGTAATACCGCGCCTGCGAAGAATAAATCCCATGATGGGACCGAGAAAATATGTGGAGAGGTCTTCAATCGTTTGAGACTCGCCCGCTGTGCCCCACATGCGCGTGGCTGTGCGGTTCACTACGAATTGAGTTCCGTCCGAATAGGCGAGTTGAAAAAATTGACCCTCGTTGAGTACCTTGAGGACAAAGGCCGGGTCTTGAGTTTCGGGCGAAGCAGGAAGGCTCTGTAGAATTGCCGAGGGCATACTGAGCGCCGCGGTCACCCAGGAAGGCTTCGCGCACAACTCCACCACGAGATCAGGGAAGCTCGCACTTTCGGTTTCTTCTTCGCGTAATCCGGGGATTGGAAAATCAGAAGATAGGTTCAGGCCGTAGATTCGATAACTAAGACTCACTGGACGAAGCCAATCTAAAAGGAGTAGTGTCTGAGGGGCGCAATCATCCTTAACCCGTCTTTCTCATGGTTGCAGACTTGCCTCCGTCCAAATTGCCCTTCATTCCCGCCATAGTCAGGGTCATCTCGGTCAAATTGCCGTAGACAAGAAGCTTAGGCGCTTGGTAGGGCTTTTTCGCAGACAGCTCTGACTGCGGCCTCATTCAGTTTCCCTCATTTCGACTGTACTGAATCCTCTGTTTGTTTTCAACGCTTTTTAGCCAGTAATCGAGAGCGATTGGCCGAAGGTCGGCCCATAAAGATAAACCCAGGGCAGGGCGGGAAGTCGCGCTGAGCATCTTGCAGTTTACAAAGTTACTCAGTCTGTCGCAAGCTCCGTTTGACAGAGCGGCATTCCACCCTTTCCGCCCCACGTGGAGCAACAGCGGGTCACCTCGAAGAGGGGTCTTCTTTCGAATGCGCACTTCTTCCAGAAGCAAACCATGCATCGCCGTGCGCAGCAGTTCTTTGTTGATGCACCACGGCACAATTGGCACGCGCAAAAGGAAGCGCAGCAACCGTTGATCGAGTAAAGGCGCGCGTGCTGCGACTGCCACGCCTGTCCACCCGGCGTCTTCGCTTTCGTAGACGCTGGGCCAGAACGCGCCGGTCAATGCGGCGTAGCCCTCGGGGTGAAGCGGATGCACACTTTTCGCCGGTTGTTGCAATTCCCGCCAGCGGTTGCGCAAATCCAAATCTCGCTCGAATCGTGGTGCCAGCCACTCCGGATAACCAAGCTCCTCCTTTCGGCCCATCCATCGCCGCAAGTGGGTTCGTATTCCCGCACGAAGGGGCGGAAACCTTCCATGGCTATGAACATATCCGACGAAGACTCCAGCTGTTGCTAAGATGCGGCCCCGCCTCAGCAGATAGACTAGATACGACCATGCTCGCCCCGTCAAAATGTCGTCTCCTCCGTCTCCAGTGAGAACCACACGCGCTCGCTGTGCCACTTGCCGATAGTGCTCGACGTGCAATGCGAAAAATGGCTCAGCGCAAGGTTCCGGCGTGCTCAGTGACGCCTCTTCCCATCCGCCGAAGGGTGAGGCGGAAGCTCCCGCAAGGATGTCAATCGGGATGTTGAGGTGCTGCGCGACTTTTGTCGCGAAAGCGCCCTCCTCGTCTTCGAAGAGCGGGTTGTAATCCACGGTGTAGGCGCGAAGGGAACCGCCCGGATTTCCGGCGGCCCGCACTTTCTTTGCGACGGCTGCGACGCTCGTCGAGTCTAGCCCTCCACTCATGAAAATACCCGCGACTCCCCCGGGCAATCGATCGCGAACCGCTTGCTCCAAGAGGTTTCGAAACTCTTCGGCGTAGTCTTCGTGCCTCTTTAGAAAGAGCGGGTCTTCGATGGGAAGATTCGCATAGCGACGCACCGAGAGTTCGTGGTTCGAATACTTGAGAGCGTGGCCCGCTGGCAGACGGCGAATATCTAGAAAGGCGGTGCGTTCTGGATCGGGGCACCACGACTGCAAAAGAAAGTCGCCAATAAAATTTGGGTCGAGTTTCGCGGATACTTCTGGCGAAATCCGCACAATGTCTAGCGTATTGCTAAAAACGAGCTGCTCTCCGGCATGCGCATAAAAAAAAGGCATGGCTCCCATCAGAGAGCGCGCGCACCAGAGCTGCTTTACTTCCGCATCCCAAATAGCTAACGCAAAATCGCCTGTCAATACTTCAAGACTCTTCTCCCCCCACAGCTGCCACGCTCGCAGTATCAATTCCTCGTTGGTCACATGTACCGAGATTTTTCCGTCAAGCTGCTCGATCTTTCGCACCAATTCCTCGCGACCATCGAGCCGCACATCGCCCAGCAGCCAAATCCTTCCTTCCAAAGAAAGCGGTTGCGATTCTGACTGCGGAGAGGGACCGGTACGAAGCAGCGTGAAACAAAATCCCGCGCTAGGGCGCGTCCAGATTTGCGTGGCATCAGGTCCGCGAAATGCCAGACGGTCCGCCATTCGTTCGATAAGCTTCGCGTCCGGTGTTCCCCCATCAGCCTGAACAATGCCAGCGAAGCCGCTCATCGCGGTCCCGGCGGCGTGGAAGAGAGCGCCGCGTCAAACGCTGCATAGTGTTCATGCAGCGCTTCCGGCTCGTTCACCGCGACCCCGTCGCGTTCAACCCAGGCGTGAGCTTCAAATTTTTCATCGTGCTTTCGAACGCCGATCCGCAGCTCGGAAGCGATGCCCTGCCGGCCCAGCAGCCACCAGAGCGCCAAGGATTCTTCCAGGCAACTGGGATGACCAATGCTGTGTCGGACCGCTGCGCGCACCATGCGCACCGTTACATCCACACGGCGGGACACCGAAGAATCATCTTCCTTGCTGGGGATAGAAAGATATTTTTGCAGGGATGCTTGCGTCTTGCCGAATCCACGCAACCGCAAGCTTAAAGATATCAGTGGCAGCAAAGCGGCCGCGCGCAGAAAAAGCCCACGCGCCACGCGCTCCAACGCGCTAAACCGTCGAAGCCGTTCCCACATCTGCTGGCTGGATTTGGAGCAAGCCGTTGTCGACGAGCCGCCCAAGGAGTTCCGTAAAGTGCAATCGCAGCAATTCGGACTCAACATCGAATTCGTTCTGCAGTTCTTGATACGCGGCATCGATGCTCGGTGCGGCGGTAACAACCTGCCACATGCGCGTGCCGGTTTCGTCCAAACCGAAGTAGCGCTCCGTTTCCAAATTCAAGAGCACGGATTCATTATCCAGAAAACGCACAAGCACGTGCGGCAATACTGTCGCGCGATCCGCAAATGACACCATCGGCCCCGCTCCTCAGCTCCCCGCTGCAAAACCGCTCTTCTGCTTCTTTGGTGCCTGCAAACATTCTATCGGGGAATTGTGTTCTTCGCTATGTAGACTAAAAGAGCTCCCGTTTCGGCGCCCGTTGCCTTTCGTGGAGAGCCGATTGTCTTCAATCGACAGACACGCTATAAGTTTCTTCGTGCCTGAAGCCGCGATCAACATTGCAGACTTGGAGAAGTCTTTTCCTCCCGCGCGCAGCGGTTGGCGATCCTTCCTCCAGCCATTCGAAAAACCGAGTGTCGTCGCTCTCGATCGCATTTCGTTCGAGGTGCGTCCCGGCGAAGCTTTAGCGTTGCTGGGCGCAAATGGCGCCGGCAAATCCACGCTTCTTCGCATTCTCGCCACGCTTCTGCTCCCAACCAGCGGCCACGCCAAAATCGCGGGGCATGATGCCGTCCTTGACGCGCGCGCCGTTCGCCGCCAGCTCGGCTATCATGCCGGCAGCGACATCGGTTTTTATCCTAGATTGACTGGCCGTGAAAACCTCCGCTTCTTCGGCCATCTCAACCATCTTTCGAACACCAACGCCACGCACCGCATCGCTCATCTCGCCCAACAATTTCGCCTCGAAGAAGCTCTCGATCGCCAAGTCCGTACACTTTCGTCCGGCACAGTGCAGCGCCTGAGCCTCGCCCGCGCCCTTCTCCACGAGCCTCGCGTTCTTCTGTTGGATGAACCTACGCGCAGTTTAGACGCTATCGCCGCCTCCGAATTTCGCCGTTTTCTGAAGTCCGAGGTCCTCCGGCGCGGCGATACTTCCCTGCTCTTCGCCTCCCACACGTTGCCAGAGGTCGAGCAGCTTGCAGATCGCATCGCGGTCATCGACGCGGGGCGCCTCCTCGCCTGCGACACGCTGGCCGCTCTCAAACGAAGCACTGGAATGGCAACGCTCGAAGACGCTTTCATGCACCTCACCGGCCGCGCGCCGCACCTCACTCTGGAAGATGCACCCGAATGATTCGCACATTGCGCGAGTTATGGGTCTTCTTCTGGCGCGACCTCTCTATCGCCCGTACTTACCGCACTGTCTTTGTTCTGGAAGCCGTCGAAGCGCTCTTCGGAGTCGCCATGTTTTTCTATGCCGCGCGGTTCGTGGACAGTCCTCAATTGGCGGCTTCGCTTCCGCAAGGCGGCAGTTACTTTGCTTTTTCTCTGATCGGCTTTGTCTTTCTCGATTATCTGAACGCCGCTATGGACACTTTCGACCAGAGCCTGGCAGAAGCGCGCGATTCCGGCACGCTCGAGCATCTTCTCGTTACGCAGACTTCTCTTCCCGTCATTTTGACGGGCTCGGCCATCTATCCTTTTGTTTCCACGACGCTGCGCATTGCGGTCTACCTAACGTGGGGCGCGTTGCTTTTTGGCTTTCCGCTGCACGATGCAAACTGGCTCGCGGTCGCTGCCGTTCTTCTCGCCACCTTGCTTGCCTTTTCTGGCCTTGGAATTCTCTCCGCAAGTTACGTTCTGCTCTTCAAACGCGGCAATCCCGGAAAGTGGTTTCTACTGGGCGTTTCGAGCGTCGCGGGTGGCGTGCTCTTTCCGGTCAGCGTTCTTCCGGATTGGCTGCAGTTCGTGGCCAAGCTGAATCCTGTCACGTATGCACTGGACGCCATGCGAGCTGCTCTACTTGGTGACGCGAGTTTGCGCGCCGTATGGCGGCCGCTCTTAGTCTTGTTTCTTTTCGCCGCGTTACTCTTGCCCCTGTCGATGACCGTCTTCGCCTGGGCCCTTCGCCGCACCAAAACCACCGGAACGCTTATGCATCGCTAGGCGTCGATTGTATTTTGCGGCCGTGTACAAGTTCTGTTGTTCCATCCGCGCACCAAAGAAACTCTGCCGGGTACTCCAAATCGGGATAGGGGAGACGGTTGCCCGTCCTCCCCTCCCACACGACCGGACATGCGGGTCCGCATCCGGCGGTTCGGCGGGTTGAACTAACCATGAGCCGTGAGCTCGGGAAGTCCGAGCGAGGCGAAGTAAGCGTTCGACAGAGCGAGTTTTAGCGCTGGAGTGTTTGCGAGGTGCCACGGTCCATCGGAGCTGCCAGCGGTTTGCGCGGCTTCCTGCGCAACGATGCCGCGCTTGCGGAGCTCTCGATATCTTGTAGTTCCTCGTTTCCACTGTTTCCAGACCATCGACCGAAGTCGACGTCGGAGCCATTGCGCCAGTTCCTCGAGCACACTCGGAGTTTCGCATCGCCCGAAATAACCGATCCATCCACGGAGATACTCCGCTAAATCATGGACCATCTGGGCGAGACTTATGCCCCGCGTCCGGCTGGTGAGTTCCCGAACTCGCTCCTTGAACCGTGCCACCGCTTTCGGCGCCAAGCGCCTCTTCGGTTGCTTGTGATTCGTGAAGCTGAATCCCAGGAATTTCCGTTCCCATGGTCGTGCCACCGCACTCTTCTCGCTGTTCACTCGCAGCTTGAGCTTCGTCGTGAGGAGTCGCGTCACGCTGCTCATCACTCGTTCACCGGCTCGCCGACTGCGGACGTAAATGTTGCAGTCATCCGCATATCTGGTGAACCGATGTCCGCGCCGCTCCAGCTCCTGATCCAGTTCGTTGAGTACGATGTTCGATAGCACGGGCGAGAGAGGTCCACCTTGCGGTGTTCCTTCCTCGGCCGGACTTACCAGCCCGTTCTCCATTACTCCGGCTCGCAAGAACGCACGAATCAGTTTCAGCAGACGCTTATCGCTGACCCTTTCGGCGATCTTCGCTAGTAATCGGTCGTGATTGACCCGGTCGAAAAATTTCTCGAGATCCAGATCCACCACCCAGCGGTAGCCTTCGGCTTGATACTGCTGCGCCTGCTCCACCGCCTGATGTGCCGATCGCTTGGGCCGAAACCCATAGCTGTGTTCAGAGAACGTTCCGTCCCAGCTCCTCTGCAGCGCCTGCATTACCGCTTGCTGAATGAACCGATCCAGCGCCGTCGGAATGCCTAGCTTGCGCACTCCGCCGTCCGGCTTCGGGATTTCCACCCGTTTTACCGGTTGTGGTGTGTAGGTTCCGCTGAGGAGTTGTTCCCGGATGGCTGGCCAATGCTCTTTCAGGTGTCCAGACAGTTTCTCAACGGTCATCCCGTCGATGCCCGGACCGCCTTTGTTGGCCTTCACTCGTCGTAGCGCCTGCTTGCAGTTTTCCAGCTCGCAGACTTCTTCCATCCACTGCTCGGTAGTCGGACTTTCTGCTCTGCGCTTCGCCAACTCCGATTCGGTCCCTCCCTCGAAGGCCGTCGGGGCTGCACCCCTACTCTCCTCCGGGAAGGCCAGACAGTACTGGTTTTTCTGCCGCTTGTCGGTTGTTGAGTCGCGCCGCGTGCTCATCGCTCCCTTTATCCCCTTGCGGGGGCCGTTCGGGCCTTCGCTGCTTGCGCAGCTACTACGCCCTCTGCTGACTTCTGCCACCGGATCAGAAACGATCTCTCGCCTCTCAGTCTCGAATTCGAGACCGGTAGCAGATCTCCCGAGGTAAGTTCGACCGCCTTCGACGCGCAACCGCTGGATTTACATTCAGTGCCCTTGATGGATTAGGGCTTCGCTGCCATTGGCCAGCTCGCCCGAACACTGCCTGCCTCCCATCCAGTTCTTGTTCATCGGCTCGCGTCTTTGCTCCACGCTTCTTTCAGACCTCACCTTGCGGTTCGGTCCTTGCGCTTCGCTATCACTTCACCTCCATCTGGTTGTGAAGAGGACTTGCACCTCCTAGCTGTCGAACATGCTCGGCACACCAAAAAAAGGCCGGCCCCGCAAAGCGGAACCGGCCCTATAAATGAAAACGCGAAACTGCTCAGGACTTCTTTTTCTTCGTTACCCTGATGTCGATACCCGGAGCCATTTGCTGCAATTGGGCCAATCCCTCCTGGGCTTGTTTTCCAAAGACCCCGTCTGGGTCGAGTTCAACCGCCTTCTTATAGGCTTCGATGGTTCCTGGCGCAAACTCGGGCACATCCTTGTCCCCGACTTTTTTCACGGTCATTTTGTAAACAAGGCAGGCTCCCAGCAAGTACCACGTCTGCGCGTTGTTGGGATCCAACTCCGCGGATTTCTGCAAGGGCTCTATGGCATCGGCTCCCCGATTCGCGTTGTACAAGCTGATTCCGAAGTTGCGCCACGCTGTGGCCGCTTTCGTCGGATCCAGCTCTGCGCTCTTCGTGTACGCCGCGCGCGCTTCGTCAATCTTCCCCGCACGCGCCAGTACGTTGCCGAGATTGTTGTAATAACCGGGATTGTCCGGTTTGGCGGTGATTGCCTGCTGGTACGCTTCGGCGGCTTCGTCATTGCGACCCGCAATGTCGTACGCCTGACCCAAGTTTCCCCAAATGAGTGCCAGGTTAGGGTCCTTCTCAGGCGCCGCTTTTTGCGCGGCTTGGAATTCCGCCGCCGCCTTGTCTGAAAGATCCTTTAGATTTTGCTTCAACGCATCCCGCTGATCCGCAGGCGCTTTGGTCAGATCATCCTTCGCCTTCTGCTCTTGCACAAGAAATGCGGCCCCTGCTGCAAAGTGTGTCTTCATGCCCTCGAATTTTTGTTTTTCCTCAGCGTCCTTCTTGCTCTTCTCTGCCGCCGCCGATCCCGCCTTCGCTGCCAGTTCCTTGAAGTTCATGTCCGGCATTTTGGCTTCTTCGCCGCTCGTCACCTTCAGCTGCCCCATACCCACGGGTGTTTGTTTCTCGTTCGGCGGTGGAAACGCGATAATCGTCAGCGTATATATCCCTGGACGAAGATTGTGGATGACAAACCTTCCTTCTATGTCCGTCTTCGCTTCGGTCTTCGCGCCTTGCTCGTTCACGGCTTCGACGGTCAGTCCAAACCACGCCTTTCCAGTGATATCCAAAACTGTGCCGGAGATCGATCCAGTCTGCGCAGCCGCGTTCGGCGCAAGGACGGCCACCATCATCCCCGCAAGCAGCACAGCAAACATCACGGACTTCAAAAATCTCTTCATGCTATTTCTCCTTTTTGCCGAGGCATACCCTGCCCGGCCTGGCTGGCGGGATGTGCCCTATTATCCTTAATCCTAGTCTTTTTCCAAGTCTTTAGAGTCCCCTACGAGTGGGCGGAGACAGCCAGCCGGTAAGGGATGGGGTCCGGCAGTCCTGCCTCCGCAAATGCCTTCAATCGGAGCAAGCAACTATCGCACGCTCCGCAAGCCTTGTCTTCATTTTGGTAGCACGACCAAGTCAAATGCAGCGGTGCGCCCAGATTGATACCGCGCCGGATAATCTCGTTCTTCTTCAAGGTAATCACCGGCGTGGCAATTTCGATCTGCGTCTTCGGCCGCGTCCCCACTCGCACCAACTCCTGAAAAACTTGGTAATACTCCGCGCGACAATCCGGGTAGCCTGAACTATCCTCCGCCACCGCCCCGATGTAAACAGCTCCCGCGCCAATCGCTTCCGCCCAGCTCACCGCCACCGAAAGAAAATGAGCGTTGCGGAACGGCACATACGTTACGGGAATCGCACTCCCATGCGCCCCCGCACCCAATGCATTTTCCGGCACTGCAATCTTCGAGTCTGTAAGCGCAGAACCCCCAATCGCCCGAAAATGATCCAGCTGCACAACCAATCGTTGACTCTGGCTCACGCTATAAAAATCCGCGATCCCCTCAAACGCTCGCCGCTCCCGCTCCTGCGTCCTCTGCCCATAACCCGCATGAAGCAGCGCCACATTACCCTCGCCATGCCGCTCGCGCGCAATCGCCGTGCACACACACGAATCCATGCCTCCGCTCAGAAGCACCACAGCTTTCGAGTTTTGCGAATTCGTCGTCATCTCAACACATTATAGCCCGACTTACAAAACAAGGCTTTCTAGGGGTTCACCTAAAATCTCTCCCCAAAATTGGGAACAGACCACGCCTAGAAGAAAACCAGAAAATCAGCGGTTTATAGCCAATACATTCAACAGACTTAATTTCGTACTTGATTTTGTTAATTTTTTAGGCACAATCCTAATGTTCCTTGATACTCGTATGGACATCTCCAAAGCCCTCTGCCCCGATTGCAAAGCACCGCTGAACGTAATCCGTCTGGCTTGCCCAACGTGCAAACTCACTCTCGATGGAGAGTTCGACGTTTCCCCTCTCGGCAAGCTCAATCAGGACGATCAAACTTTCGTCATCGCCTTCGTCCGCCATCACGGCTCGCTCAAAAAAATGGAGAGCGTTTTCGGCATCAGCTATCCCACCGTCAAAAACCGTCTCAACGCTATCGCCGCAGCGCTCGACAAAAATTTTGAGAGCCCTTCGCCGAATCTCTATGTCTTGGAACAGTTGTCCCGGGGAGAACTGAGCGTGGAAGAAGCTCTTGAAAAGTTAAGCTGAACAATCCGAAAGGAGACCGTCACCATGTCTGAAGAGAGAAAGAAAGTATTGGAGATGCTTGCAGCAGGAAAAATCACCGCCGACGAAGCGGAAAAACTGCTTGATAAGCTGAGCAACAACGCTTCGAACGAAACAGCCGGAGCCAAAACGCCGCCAGCCTCAGCCGCGACCGGAACCGCGAAACCAAAATATCTCCGCATCGTCGTGGATCAGCCAGGCCACAAGGAGGTCAATGTGCGGATACCTCTTTCCTTTGTGCGTTCCGGGAGAGGCCTTCTCGCCATAATGCCGAAGCACGTGAACGAACGCCTCGCGGAATACGGCATCAACGCGGGCTCCTTCACCACTATGGACATCAATGACCTGGACCACGCAATGCGCGAGTTGAATATCGACGTGGAAAAGGGAAACGGCGAGAAAGTGCATATTTTTTGCGAGTGACCGCTGGGCTCACAAGCGACTCATTCTCAAACTCCCTTTGTCGCCGGGTCCCACACAAATTTGTGTAGCTGCAGTCCCAGTCGCACCGGCAAACCATCGGCAAGGATCCACTCGACGAGCGTCCGCGCCTCCAGCCCCTTCCACTTTCCCGCCGGATCATCAAACACCGGCGAAAACAAAACTTGCCTCACACGCTCCGCCAGCCGGTGCTCCGCCGTAAACTCCCGCGCAAATTCGTAATCCCGCCGCGTGGAAAGCACAAACTTCACTTCATCCTTAGAGTCCAGCACTTCCAGATTCCGCATCTCAAACGTATCCGCCTCGCCCGAGTCCGGACATTTCACATCCACAATCTTGATCACGTCTACCGGGAGCCGCCCCGTAAAGCGCTCGCCGCTAGTCTCAATCATCACCGTATATCCAGCCGCGATCAGCTTCTCCGCCAAGGGATAAACCTCTTCCTGCAAAAGCGGCTCGCCGCCTGTCAATTCCACCAGAGGCACGCTAGCCGCAGCGCCAGACACTCCGGCGGCCCGCCCCGCAAGTTCATCCACGCGCGCCAGCACGTCCGCGACACTCATCTTGGTCCCGCCATGAAATGCGTAAGCCGTATCGCACCAAGTGCACCGCAGATTGCATCCAGTCAAACGCACGAAAATGCACGGCAATCCCGCGCGCGTGCCCTCTCCCTGAATCGATTTGAATATTTCGGTTATGAACATAATGTGGAGTGCGGCAGCTCTGCTGCCGCTTTCTTCAACCGCGCTAAACTCTCCCGCGCTCTATCGTGCGCCCGAACCCGTCTTCCGCGCCGACCTCCGCCCCAACCACCACATCGCCACGGCAAATAGCAGTACGGGCAGGATCAATCTCCAATAAGCCGGCGTTACTCCAATGTAGCGAAACACCACGATGTATCCAATCGCAACAAGCAACGCCGGAACCAAAATAATGAAGAAACCACGATTCATCGCATCACCACACGCAAGCCGCGCGCTCTTTTTCCGTCCTTACATCTTTGCGTCATTACTTCGTTACTTCTTTTCTTCTTCTCAGTTTCCCGGCCGGTACTGCGCTCTACTGGTATCCGTCTCCCACAAAATCACATCCGTCACCCGCGCCCCCGGCGGCAAATCCTTCAATCCGCGCGTCACCTCATCATAAAAATACTTCGCCATATTTTCCGCTGAAGGATTCACTGTCTTGAACGGCTCCAAATCATTCACAAACTGGTGGTCCAAACGCCCCATAATCTCCCGCACAATCGCCTTCAATCGGGTAAAATCCACCAGCAACCCAATCGAATCTAATTGTGACCCTTCCAACGTCACACGCACACGATAGTTATGTCCATGCACGTTCTCGCACTTCCCCTTATACCCCCGAAGCGCATGCCCCGCCGAAAACGTCTCTTCCACGCTAACTTGAAACATTCTTCTCTGTGTCCTCTGTGCTCTCTGCGAACTCTGTGTAAATGTTTTTTCCTAATTCTTTTTCTTCGCCAAAAACCGAGAAACCTCCGCCAAACTCGATGTCATCTTATACTTTGGCAAAGACTCCAGAAAAATTTTACCATACGCCATCCGCTGAATCCTGTTATCCAAAAGTGCCAAAACTCCCCGATCCGTCTTTGTCCGAATCAAGCGTCCGAACCCCTGCTTCAAAGACAAAACCGCCTGCGGTACCTGAAACTCCGCAAAGGGATTCCGCCCATCCTCCTGCAAAGCTGCCACCCTCGCCGCCACAATTGGATCACTCGGCACCGCAAACGGTAACCGGTCCACAATCACGCAAGAAAGCTGCTCCCCCGGCACGTCAACTCCTTGCCAAAAACTAGCCGTGGCAAAAAGCACCGATCCAGGCGTGTTCTTAAATCTCTCCAGCAAAACCGACCGTGGCGACGTCCCCTGCAACAGCAGAGGAAACGGTACCCGCGTCCGAACCCGCTCGAAAAGCTCATTCATCTGCGAGTAGCTGGTAAACAAGCAAAACGCCCTGCCCTGGCTGGTCTCTAGTAAATTCACAATTTCGTCCGCCGCCTTCGCCGTATAAGCTGGATTCCTCACATCCGGCATGTTCGGCGGCAAATACAGCATCGCCTGCTTCTCGTAGTCAAACTCCGGCGGCAGCGCACATTCCTTCGCATGATCCAGCCCCAATCGGTGCCGGATAAATTCAAAGCGGTTCCCCACCGTCAATGTCGCCGAGGTCAGCACCACCGTATCGAACTGCTCAAAAAGCCGCTCGCGCAAAATCTGGCTTACGTCGATCGGGGTCGCCGCCAAAAAAACGCCTTTGTTCCGCCGCTCATACCAATACACAAAATTCCGCTCGTTCGATTCGAACAGAAACAACAGCTCCTGCCTTAGATCGAAGCTCCGCCGCGCAATCCGCAAAATCTCTTCCGGCTTCTGTGTCATCGCCGCGCATTCTGTCTCAAAACCCTTCAGCGCGGTCGCCAAGTCATCATAAGCCTCGCGATTTTGCTCCAAAAACGCTTCGCGTTCGTTCCGCGAAAATGGATAACGTCCATCGCGCGGCGGAAATCTCTCAAAGAACGCGCGGCTCCTCTCGCGAATCCGCTGCGTGCGCCGCAAAACCGAAGGCGTTCCAAGGTGCAGCAATCGCAAAGTCTGGTCTGCGTCGCGTGCCAGCTCATCAAACCGGAAATTCGAAATTTGCCGCCCAAAATAATCGCTGGCCACGTCTTCCATCTCGTGCGCTTCATCAAACACAACCGCCGAGTATTCCGGCAAGATGCTCCCAAAATCGTCCTGCTTGAGCGCCAGGTCCGCAAAAAACAGATGATGATTCACAATGATCAGGTCCGCGTCTTTCGCCCGCTGGTGCATCCCGGTCACAAAGCACGGATTAAACGACGGACATTTTTGCCCGGAACACGTATCCCGCCGCGCATCCAGTCGCGACCACAAATCCGAATCATCCGGCAAAAAAGTCAGCTCCGCCCGGTCGCCCGTCTCCGTCAATTTCGCCCACTGCTTGATTTGCTGAAATGCGTCCAGCTCATCCATTCCCTTCAGCAGCGCCTGGTCCGCCATCTGATTCACTTTCGCCACGCACAGAAAATTCGAGCGCCCCTTCATCACGGCTACTTTCAAATTCGGCGCGAAGTGCTTTTGTAAAAACGGAATATCCTTCTGATAGAGCTGCTCCTGCAGCGATTTCGTCGCGGTAGATATCACCACGCGGCGTCCGCTGCAGATCGCCGGCACCAAATACGCCAGCGTCTTTCCCGTTCCCGTCCCCGCCTCCAGAATCGCGTGATGATGTTTCTCGAAGGCATCGTGCACCATCTCCGCCATTTCCAATTGCCCGCGCCGGTGCTCGTATCCCCCAATCATGCACCGTTCCAGAAATCCCTCCGGCCCAAACACATCCCGCATCGTGGGTTTGGGAGGTGCATCCGCCTGCTCCCCAGTTTCGACATCAGCAGGCGCCGGACCTACCGTCGGATCGTCCTCAAAAGACACGTCTTCGCGTTCCGGCAACGCTACGGCCTCCTGAGCCGTGCCGTTCTCGTCTGCGTACTTCGTTTTGGCAGTCCGCTTCGCCAAGCGCACCTATCCCTTCATTCCCGAGTCCCGAATCCGTAACCATAACATATCCCCTGCACGACTCTCGCCCGCCTGCCACATCAGCCATCTAACAAATGCCCATCGGTACGGTTTAATAGTTGGGCATCGCAGGACAGTTCCTATCCCACTTCTTCTTTACCCAGCGTTACATTGAAAGTTGCCACGGAATGGGGACGGGGGTTCCTGGCGTAGGGAACTAAGTCTGAACTTCGTGGGGGTGTGCGATGAAATCCTATAAAGCCTTTCTTTTCCTGATTGTAGTAGCCTCTATCTCCATAGGCTCTTGCAGCGGTCTGCCGCAAGGCAATGGCGGCGGAGGAGGGGGCGGTACGGCCAACGTAAGCTTTGTCCTGAACTCCAACGACGCTCCCTTAACGCTGGGACTTGTGAGTTTCAAAGTGGTGCCCACAGCCATCACCTTAACTCCCACGGTAGGCACCCCAACCACGTTCAACATCAATAGCGGCAACGGCTTCTCGTATGACTTGGTTCGCCTGCAATCCGATTCCGCCTTTCTCGGGACGGTGCCCGGCGTCGCGACCGGCGGCTACTCCTCAGTCTCCGTTACCTTCCTAAGCGCTACGCTTGCCTTCTCTAACGGCACTGGCGTTACCTTCACCAACCCAGTGTGCCCTGCAACCTCTCCAAACGCCGTTTGCATTGCCTCATTTGCTGGACCATTCACGGCCACAGCCACCTCGGCGCAGACCGTCAGCGCTAACGGAGGATTCGCCATTAACATCGATCTAGGCCAAGTCATCACCTTCAACGGAACAACCCTGAGCCTGAATTTTGCCAACACCAATGCCGCCAGCACTTTCGCGCTTCCCCGCACGAACTCCAATCTTCAAGCCGGGCAGCTTGATCTGATTGAGGACTTCACCGGTATAGTCAGCAACCCTGGTTCAACGGTCACGATCACCCCCGCGCCTATCGTGAATCGCCCGCCCATGACTGCCACCGTGAATTCTTCGACAGTGCTGGATGAGGATCCTACTCAGACTCTTTGCACAACTCCCACGCAGGGCAATGTTTCCTCATGCCTCTCCACTGGCCAAGGCGCGAGCATGGATGCGATCCTCAATTCCGATGGAACCTTCACGGTCCAGGAAATTGAACCTCTATTGGCCAGCCCCACCGTGGACACCGTGGAAGGCACTATCGTCTCCATCGAATCAGGCAGTCAATCGCAGTTTACGATGGTCGTTACCGACATCATTCCGGCTGCCACAAATTCCTTGATTGGCAGCTTGACGGTCGGTTCTCCTCTGACCGCCAACATAACCCCTGGTCCGTCGTTTTTCGTCGACTCTAAAGGTCTGCCTGTGCAGAACAGTTTTCCCAGCAGCTACAACTTTTTTATTGGATCCACAAATACAACCGGCCTGCAGCTAGGCCAGGCGGTCGCCGTTCACGTGACCGCGTTCACCGCAGCCAACGCCAACACCAACACATTCGCCACTTCCACGGTCAACACCGTTACTCTACGATGGTCGCGTTTTAGCTCAAACGTCAGCATCGCTTCTACGCCCCAATTTACGGTAACCGCCATTCCCGGGTATTTCGGTTTTACTCCCTCCAGTACGTTTGGTGTGCAGATCTTTACTGGTACCCAGGGAACCGAAGGTGTTACCAATCTGGCTGGCATCGTCAACGGAAGCGCCCCCGCGACTGCTCCCGCGGCTCGCGTTCGTGCCCTTTATATTGAAAACCCGGGAAACACTCTTGTACCAAACTTCTTTGCCGCCAAGGTTCGCCAGCAATAGTTAGATCCAAGTCTTTACCCGCCTCCGCAAAAGGCAACGGGCCGGAGCATCTAAGATGCTCCGGCCCGTCTTTCTTGAAAAGCCTTTCAAGCAGCGAGGTTAAGTCGTCTAGATCCCGCCTACCGTCGTGGATTGCGGCAAGGGCACAGGCGGGAATGGACCCGCCATGGAGCTGGAAGGGGACTTCGGCTGCAACCGTTTATAGAGCGCAAGAGAGATAGCGCCAATTCCCCATATCCAGATTCCAAGCGCGACCAGGGCACCAATCACATGCAGCGGCGCAATCGGGGTGTAGACGATGCGCACAATCACGAAGCCCGCTGCCATCCTTCCAATCAGGCCCCAGGTATCCGACGTTCTTCCGAAAATCCAATTGCCGACAACCGTACCGACCACAAGCTCCGCGCAATTGATCGCCAAGAACCAAAGTCCGAAAGTCAGGAGTCCCAGCGGGAGTCCGACGACGGTTACACATGCAAGGATAGCTGCGATCGGCACTCCAAAGAATATGAGGACTCCCAGTCCTATTGGCGCTCCGACCCGTTCCCCGGCAGCTACAGCATCTGAAGCAAATCTCGGGAGCAGCAAAAACAATACGAGGCCAAGCAGCACGAAAGCCGCCGTCCAAATAATCCGCCAAATATAATAATGCCCTGTCGTGTATTCCGACTTGCGTTCCCTCTGTGTAAATTCAACCGGCGAAGCAAGCTTCGCACCGGGAGACACGCTTGCTTCATGCTCGCCTTTGAACTGAATCCTGCCGCCGACCTGCCCGGTAGAGGCGATGATCAGCGAATCGCCCCTTTCCCAGATGCCTCCCAGAATCTTGCCGTTGACGCCGACTTCATGTCCAAAAAAAAGAATGTCGCGGCCCACTTGGCCGTCAACGGCCAGATTGCCGCCGAACATGGAGACGGTCTCACCGACTTTTCCGATGGAATCGACAGTGACGGAATCGCCAAACCAGGTAACGCTTCTTCCGACGCTTCCGGAAATGATCCCGTTGTTTCCCGCAGCGCGAAGATTGCCATCCACTCGACCGCGAATGCGCATGGACTGGCATCCTGCGATCACATCGCCAGTGACATGCCCGTCGATGTCAATGTCCTTGCCCGCTACAAATACATCTCCTTCCACCGTACCCTCGATGCGAACTCGCTCACCGGAAAGATAGATGTCGCCTTTGATCGTCTCTTGCTGCCCGACTTCAACAGTCGGCGCCTTGCGGAACTCCGTAGCACCGGCTGGCGAAGGCAGAACCAGCGCCGCGCACAATCCCGCCAGCACCAACGCCAATGCCGACCCTCGCCGCAAGCGTTTACGGAATACAACCAACCCGAATCCCGCCACGGTCAGCATCGCTAGCACCTCGAGAAGTGTGATCACCGATTGCCATCCTTTCCAGAAGGCACCTTGAAAAACCAGCAGGCTCAGAAGGCTCGTCCCGCCGAATCCCGCTTGCTCCAACCGTTGCTCCGCGGGCTCGACAAAACCAGTGTAGAGAGCGTAGACACCCGTTGCGGCCAACCCAAGAACTACGCCCCAAATCCATCCAAATGATCTCCGCGCCCGCTCCTGAAATTCCGCTATCCGCGATGGCAGCGGTTCGTCTTCTTCGAGCATGGCGCGCGTAAGCAACCGCGATTCGCGATCGAGCGCCCGCAGCAAAGTGCGGCACGCCGCACAGTCTTGCGTGTGCGCGGATACAGCTTGTGCTCGGGCGCGGTCCAGTTGGCGCTCCGCGTAGAGCAGGCACGTCATCTCATCCAAATGGTCCGTCGTCCCGCCCGGGCCTTCCGGCAACACCGGGTTAACAGGCTCGCTCAAGTGGTCCCTCCCGCAGCCAGCGCACTCTTCCCCTCCAGCGCCTGCCGAAGTTCGTGCCGCGCGCGTAGCAGCACGACGCCCACAAAGGCACGCCGCACGCCGAGCTCATCGGCAATTTCGTCATAACTCATATCCGAGTAGTAGCGCAAGACCAGAGCCATGCGGGCGCGAGCACCAAGCTTATGAAGAGCCTGGCGCACTTCTTCGCTCGTCTTCTGCTCAATCAGTTTGTCCAATTGGCTGGGGTCTGGATGCTCCAGCGGAACATCTTCCACATCTTCGGTCTCTTTGTCCTGGCGGATTTTACGGCGGCGCAGGATATCCCAACAATGATTCGCAGCAACCCGGTAGAGCCATGCGGAAAAGGAGCGCGTCTCGTCATATTGGCTCAGCTTGTCCCGCAACTTCATGAATATCTCCATAGTGGCGTCTTCGGCGTCTTCCCTGGTCGGCAGAGCCCTCCTGCAGAAGCGGAAAATAGCCGGGGCAAAGTCCCGGTAAAGCTCACCCCAGGCCTCGGCATCCCCTGCACGAGCCCGGGCAACTGCCTCCGTGGTCTCCGTCATTCCCGGCACGCTCATCGAGCCTGGTCTCAGCGGTTCCATAGACTAGTACGCAGGGAAGCCCCTAAAACTTACACGAAATTCGCAAATAGCAATATGGCAGACCGGGGCTATCTCGTCTCTGCTCAGCACTCTACCAGAAATACCCGGCAGGACCGCGATTCGCTGCAATATCCGGCTGCGTGGCGTGGTGAAGCCTTCGGTGGCATGGTTACAGGCACAAGGCGGCCATAACTCGGGCTTGGAGAGTTTCGCGGCTGCGCGGGGTCGAGAAAACGCTTAAATAGCCTGTCGAAACCTCCGGAAGCCCAAGCGAAGTTCGGCTGTTACGCGACACCGCCCCAGTGCAGAGACCAAAGGTTAGCAAATCCGTGAATTCAATCTTTTGGCCACTCAAATTGAAAACATTGGTTGGACACCCTATCGGACAAAGGTGTTAGTTAGGGGACATCAAGGGGAGTGGTTGACCAAATATTACCGAAGAGCATTCGATTTATAGGGGAGGGGTGTATTCATGCAATGGCAAGATCGTAGGGTCTACAGGGGAATTAGGAATTCACTTTTACGAGCAGCATTAAGTGCGATCGTGCTCGTTCTTTTCGTCTGCGCGGGTCACGCGCAGACATTCCGCGGCGCCATCAGCGGCACGGTCACCGATCCATCTGGCAATGTAATACCGAACGCGCAAGTCAAAGCTACGGAGACAGCGACAGGGCTCGAACACAACACGGTAACCACGAGCGACGGCGATTTCTCCTTCCAGGACATACCACTTGGCGCCTATAAGGTCACAATCACCGCACCTGGCTTCCCGCCTTATACGGTGGACAAAGTTGAGGTGGCGGCGGGCACGATCTATACGCTGCCGATCAAGCTCTCGATGCAACAGCAGTCCACCACAGTAGAAGTCTCCGCAGCCGCGCTGAGCCTGGACACCACGAGTTCGACACAAAGCACGACGGTCACAACCCAGATGGTGCAGGACATGCCATTGAATGGCCGGGACTTCACGCAGATGATCGCCCTTGCTCCGGGCTATTCGGGTTACTCCGTAGGCGGATATGGTTCGCTCAATGGGACGCGCCCCAATCAAATGAACTGGCAAATCGATGGGGTGGACAACAACGATTTCTGGCATAACATTCCAGCGGTCAACCAAGGTGGTGTTTCGGGAATTGCCGGCGTGGTGATGCCGATTGATGCGGTCGACGAGTTTTCCTCGCAGACGCAATCCGGAGCGGAAGCAGGTCGCAACGCCGGTGGCACGGTGAATCTGGTGCTAAAGTCAGGTGGGAACGATATCCACGGTTCCGCTTACTACTATTGGCGGAATGAAGTATTTTCCGACCCATCGCCGTTTTACTGCTCTGGACTGAATCCGGCTTGCCCGAATACGAATCCGACCAGAGCACCTGAACTCCGGAATGAAAACTACGGGGGCACGGTCGGTGGCGCCTTCATTAAGAATAAATTCTTTTACTACGTGGGTTTCGAGAAGCAACAGTACATCATTGGGCTTTCCGGCATCGCGACGGAACCTTCGCAAGCGTTCGTAAACAATGCTCTGGCTATACTGCAGGCGAATGGCGTTGCGCCAAGCACGATTTCGGAAAACATGCTCGGAGCGTTGTGCTCGGCCTGCCCTAACCCGGGCACTGCACCGGGGCTATGGCCAACTTCCGGCCCTTCATCGATTCTGAATTTGCCGGCGACGACGAGCAATTTTTTCAGCTCCTCACCCTCAACGGGCTACAGCTACAACGGCGTCCTCAACCTGGATTACAACTTCACCCCGAATCACCACCTTTCAGCGCGCCTGTTCAACGGACAGGGCAGCCAGACGGCGCCTCTGGGAACCAGTACGGCGTTAGCCGTGGCCAGCTCAAACCTTCCCTACTATTTCGAGAGAGCTCCCATTCATGTGCAGAACTACTCGCTGGTGCTCAACTCTATCTTCACGCCTACCTTAACCAACCAGATTCTCTTCGGTGTTAACTACTTCAACCAAACGTTTCGCGACGCGAACGCAAGTTTCGACACCGTAGCCATGGGCTTGTTGCAAAGCCCGGACGCGCTCATCAACGGGAAGCCGATCTTCGGAGCGCCAAACATCGCCATCGTTCCGCCATCCGGTGGAGGGTTTGAGCAAGTCGGCATCACGCCTCCGGAAGGACGCAATGACATCACGGGTATGTTAGAGGACATCGCCTCCTACAATCGGGGGAAGCACCAAATCCGGTTCGGCGGCGAGATACGCCAAGGCCACGTCAATGAGTTTTACTACAGGCATTCGCTCGGCCAGTTCGTCTTCGATGGAACGCAAGGACCCTGGGCTGGTTCTTGCGGCCCAGCAGCCACAGCGACAGCAGTTTGCCAGGACACACTAGCTCTGGCGGACTTTCTAGCCGGCGACGTGTCCAATTCCAGCGTAGCAGTGGGGGATGCGGAGCGCACAGTTACCGTGAATGGCCTCAGCTTTTTCGGAGCTGATCAGTGGCAGGTAACACGCAAACTGAATATCAATTATGGGCTGCGCTGGGAATACTTTGGACCTCTCCACAATGACAGTAAGGACCTGGTGGTTTTCATTCCAGGACGTGGACTGCTCACCCAAGGGAATGGAATCAGCGGCATTTTCCCGCCGGATAAGAACAACTTCGCTCCTCGTTTCGGCTTCGCGTATCAACCGACAGCAAAGAACGATTTGGTGGTGCGCGGCGGGATCGGTGTCTTCTATGACCAAATCAACATGAACCCGTTCCTGGACTATCGCCCGCCAAACAGCGCGGCTGACGGGCTGCAAGACAACCCGGCAGGCCCGAAACCTGTCTCGCTCTACTCCATACCAATTTGCGGAGCGAATGCGGTCGGGGGCTACAACTGGAGCGCCGTGCAAGCGCCAATCTGCCCCGCCGGCACGGCTAACGCCGGGACGGTTAACCCTTCGAGTTCGATCTATCCTGGAGTCAACACCTGCGTAACCGGCGATGTGGCAACCGATCCCGGATGCGCTAACGGACCGTTCGGAATCTACTCTGTCGGCCAGAATTTCCGCGCCCCTTACATTTTCAATTACAACCTTCAGATCGAGAAAAGCTTGGGCAATGCCGCAGTCTTCCAGATCGGATACGTTGGCAGCAACTCTCACAAGCTCTCTGTTATGCAGAATATCAACCAGGTTCCGCTAGACGGCGGCCCGCGGCCTTTCGCGACGCAATATCCCGCGTTCGGCGACATCAACCAGCTCAACAGCGTGGGCGATTCCAACTACAACTCGCTGCAAACCACTTTTAAACTTAGATCGTGGCACGGACTGACCTCGCAGGTGTCTTATACGTGGGGACATGAACTGGATGAAGTGAGCGAGTACCGCGGTGTGATCCCACTGGATAGCACCAATCTGAAGGCCGAATATGGGAACGGCGACTACGACACGCGGAACAGCTTTACGGCCACCTTCATTTACGATGTTCCCAAAGCGCCCTGGGCCCATGGCTGGACGGAGAAAATATTCAACGGCTGGCAGCTAAGCAGTCTGTGGGTTCTCCACGGAGGCCAGCCCTTCAATATTACGGGCGACACCAATCGCCCCGGTCTAGACGTCATCGCAAATCCGTTTGCCGGGGTTTCACACACGTTCAGCGCGGCTGGCGGCGGAGAGCAGTGGGTCAATCCCGCTGCGTTCTGCGTGCCGGGAGCGGTGGGCTGCACAGGGCCGACCAATCCTCTCGGAGACCTCTCACGCAATAAGTACTACGGGCCGGGCTTCGTGGACTTTGATTTCTCCATCTTCAAAAACATCGCCATCACGGAGCGCGTCAGACTCCAGCTTCGCGGAGAGATCTATAACATTGGCAACCGGATCAATCTTGCGTCCGGCGCCGGAGCTGTCAGTGGGAGCACTGGCTTCATAACCGACACCATTGGCGATTTCAACGGGGCGCCGGGTCTTGGGCCGGGCGAACCGCGGAACGCACAGCTTGTGGCCAAGATCATTTTCTAAACGCTGCGAAAACAATTAACCGAAGCGTCCCGGTGTGAACCGGGGCGCTTCTTTTTTGGCGCGAGCCCTGGCTGCGGCGACGTCCGCGCTCGTTCAGAAAGATTGGTGACACTCGGTCGAGTGCCGCAGAATGAGCGAAAACAGCTGGGATGCGGTACAGTGGAAGCTCGCAGCGCTGTTGCGGTTCTCGATTGTCCGCCCGCCGCTTTAATAATATGACGCAAATACTTCCATCATTGGTGATTCTGGGACGGCCCAATGTGGGCAAATCTACGCTTTTTAACCGGCTGACTGGCACGCGGCGCTCGATCGTGACGAACGAGCCGGGGATTACGCGCGACCGAATTTACGGGAAGGCAGAGTGGCGCGGGAAGGCGCTGGAGATTGTTGATACCGGGGGAATCGTTCCGGACGACAAGGCGCTGATTCCGACGGAGATTTTGCGTCAGGCGCACGTGGCGATCAAGAAGGCAGCGCTCCTCGTTCTGGTGGTCGACAGCCAAGCGGGTGTGACGCCGCTAGATCAAGAGCTGGCGCGGCTTTTGCGGACCACTGGCAAGCCTTTTGTAGTGGCAGTGAACAAGGTGGATGCGGTTTCGCAGGAAGTGAATGCGGCGGTGTTTCATTCGTTGGGCGCTCCGGTGTTTCCGATTGCGGCGGAACATGGTACGGGCGTCGACGATCTTTTGGACGCCGCGCTCGCAGAGGTAGATGCCGTTGAATCGGAAGAGGAAGTGGCAAAAGAGGACGCCGTTGAGGTGGCCATTATTGGGCGGCCGAACGTGGGCAAGTCTACTTTGCTGAACCGGATGGCAGGGGAGGATCGCTCGATCGTTTCGCCGATTCCCGGGACCACGATGGACAACGTAGATACGGAAGTCGTGCACGAAGGGCATACGTACCGGTTTGTGGATACGGCGGGAATTCGGCGCAAAGCTAAGACGACTTTGGTGGCGGAAAAATTGAGCGTGGTGATGGCGCGTCGCGGTTTGGAGCGCTGCGATGTGGCGCTGCTGGTGGTGGACGGCGAGCAGGGAGTGACGCAGGGCGACGCGCAGATTGCCAGTTACGCGGAGGAGTCCGGGCGGTCTGTGATTATCGTGATTAACAAGTGGGATTTGGCAGTGGTGGCTGCGCGCAATGCGGCTTCACGCGACGCAGACAGCGCGAAGGGAAAATCCCGGCGGGCTCCTGGGGAACGGTACCGGTCGGAAGATTTCAATCCGGAGAAGCTGGCTTTCGATTACGAGAAAATGATTCGCGGAAAATTGAAATTTTTGAGTTACGCGCCGATTGTTTTTCTTTCGGCTAAGACGGGAGAACGCGCAACGAGACTTTTTCCTTTGATCGATCAGGTGGCGGCGGCGCGGCGAAGGCATATTCCTACTCCAGAGCTGAACCGATGGTTGAAAGAGGATGTAGATTTGCAGCGCGGGACCACTCCGAAAGCGCGGCCTGTGCGGATTTATTACATTACGCAAGCGAAGACAGCGCCGCCGACGTTTTTGCTTTTTTCGAATCAGAAAGAGCCGATGCATTTTAGTTATGAGAGATTTTTGGAGAATCAACTACGGTCGAAGTATGAGTTTCTCGGAGCGCCGGTGCGCTTTGTGCAAAGGTTGCGGAAACGTGAGCCCCGGCCACGGAAGAATAAAGATAAGGACGAAGATTAAATCGAGAATGCTCGAATTGGAGAGCCTGCCGAGATGGGGCACAGCATGCTGTGCCCCTACAGGAAAAGATTGGAAACTGCTAGGATAGCGGCGTCCCCCTCTGATAGGAAATCGATATGCCAAGCACGGCTACCGCGACGCAACCTACCATTGAAAAGGATTTTTATCGGATTGGCGAAGTTAGCCGACTGACCGCACTGAAGCCGTTTGTTTTGCGGTATTGGGAGACGGAATTTCCGATGCTGGAGCCAGTAAAGAGTTCCAGCGGGCACCGGCTTTATCGGCAGGAAGATGTGGAGATGGTGCTGCGGATTAAGCGGCTGTTGTATGATGAAGGGTTTACGATTGCGGGCGCGCGGCGGCATTTGCGCGAGCAGAATGGCGATGGAGAGAGCTCTGGCGCGGCTGGAGTCAGCACCGGTTCGACTGGCACAGCGACGGCTGAGGGCGTAGGGCAACTGTTGAGCCGCAAGATGTTGTTAGACCTGCGAGACACTTTGCGCGCTTTCTTGACGCTTCTCGAACGCAAGTGATAGCCTGATAAAGCAGTAAAGCCCACTTCGCATTGCTGTCGGTCGGGACGTAGCGAAGCCTGGTATCGCGCACCCTTGGGGTGGGTGAGGTCGCTGGTTCAAATCCAGTCGTCCCGACCATTTTCTCCTACTTCCTGACCCGTTATCCGTAGCCGTCTTGTTCTTGGCGATCTCACATACAACACCAGATCGATTTCCCTCAATTGACCGGTACACATAAAGGTGAGATATTTACACATAGAGGACGCAAAGATGCGAACCAACATAGAGATTGATGATCAACTAATGAGGGAGGCGATGAAGAGTAGCGGAGCGAAAACCAAGCGCGCGACGGTGGAAGAGGGGTTGCGGCTGCTCGTACGGCTTCGCAAACAGACGATGATCCGGCGTCTGCGGGGAAAAATACAGTGGGAAGGCAATTTAAACGAATCACGGCTTGGGCGAAACACTGAATAGAGAATAGAGTGATCATTGTCGATACAACTGTCTGGGTGGACTACTTCCGAGGTGCACGGAATCCGGAAACAGAATGGCTTGACCGAGAACTGGGCCGGGAAGAAATCGGTCTGACTGATTTAATATTGTGCGAAGTACTTCAAGGCGTGCGAAGCGAAAGAGACTTTAGCCATGCGAGAATGGTGCTGGGCGAGTTTGCACTGTTTTCGACCGGCGGAGAACAATTGGCGATCGCGGCTGCGAGAAATTACAGGACAATCCGCGAGGACGGCATCACGGTTCGGAAGACTATCGATTGCTTGATAGCGACATTTTGCATGACCAACGGCTATGCACTCTTGCATCGGGACCGCGATTTCGACGCTTTTGAAGAGATTTTAGGCATGGCTGTCATTCATCCCTGACAGGTGCACTTGTAAGAACCACACCTTGCAGTGGCAAGTGCACGTCAATTCTTTTCAACTGTGAACGAAGCTGGAAGCTTCCAAAGGAATCATGCCTCACATACTTTTGACCAACGACGATGGGATTCACGCGGAAGGGTTGCGGGTGCTGGCGGCAGCGTTTGCGGGATTTGCGGACGTGAGCATTGTGGCGCCCAGCAGCGAGCAGAGCGGAAAGGCGCAGTCGCTGACTTTGCGGCAGCCGATTATTTGTCATCCCGTAGCGGAGCGGGAATGGGCAGTGGATGGGACTCCGGCGGATTGCGTGATTGTGGCTTTGCACAAACTTTTGACGGAGAAAGTGGATTTGGTGGTTTCGGGAATTAATCACGGGGCGAATTTAGGAGAGAACGCGTATTACTCGGGGACCGTGGGAGCAGCGCGGGAGGCGGCGTTGCATCACATGCCAGCGGTGGCGATGTCGTTGTGCTCGAAGGGCGAGAAGGTGAGTTTTGAGCCGGCGGCGCGTGTGGCCCGAGCCGCGGCGGAATTAATTTTGAAAGAGGGATTGCCGGATCAAGTGCTGCTAAACGTAAATGTACCCGAGCCGTGGAAGGGTGAAGTGAAGTTTACGCGGCAGTCGAAGAAAATTACGCGGAATCAGTTGTGGGAAGGCAAGGATCCACGCGGGCGAATCTATTTTTGGTTGTACGAACAGAAGCTGGACAAGGACATCGAGCCAGATACGGATTATGCGGCGATTTTTGACGGAGCGGTGTCGGTAACGCCTTTGCATTTGGATCCGACGGACACGAAATCGCTGAAAGCCTTGGCTCATTGGGGCAAGGCGATTAGCGGCGCGTTCGGGCGGTAATTCGTTCGCCAGTGGAAATTCTTCATCGCAGTTTTCCTAGCAGACGTTCTCAGAAAAATCGGAAACTGAAAGTTTTGATTGTTGCCTGTAGGGGCGCAGCATGTTTACCCTGAGCTTCGAAGGCTACGCCCCTGCAAGATCGATTTATGTCAATGGGCCGGGATGGCAGCTGGGGCTACCAGCGGGATGTTATTTTTGCGCATGGAGTCGTTGAGCGCGGGCAGATCTTTCGCAAGGACTTCGTTCCATTTTGTAAGCTGGGCTTCCAGTCGTTGATCCAGGTCAGCGAAGACCGCCGCTTCTGCTGCGGTGGGGGCAGTGTCGGCACTATCGACTAAGCTTTGCAGATGCCCTAGCATGCTGTTGAGCATTGTGGGGTAATTTGCTTGGTCTTCGCTGGATTTGGAATTCACCTGCACCAATTCCTCTTCAATGGCGCCAATCTTTTTGCGAAGATCGGTGGACGCGGCAACCAGGGGCTTCGCTTCGTCGCTGGTGCCCATGCGCTTCTCTAGCGCTTGCAACTGGGTGCGCAAATCGCGAATGGCGATGACCGTTTTGTTCATTTGATCCTGGCGCTGGCTCAGTTTGAGCATTAGTTCGAATTGTTTGCGCAAATCTTCTGCCGAAGTCTGGACGCGCGGATCCATTTTCACTTCGAATTGCGCGGTTTGGGATTTTCCTGCCACGGTTAAGCGCGCTTGATATTTTCCAGCGAGAACGAGCGGACCGGCCGGTTCTCCAGCGTCGTAAATCAATCCGGGAACTTTTGTGGGTTGTTCGTAACGCAGGTCCCAGATGAAAAGATTCAGGCCGGGTTTAACGGGAATGTGTTCTACCGGTACATCGCGTTCGCCTTCGTCGGGGCCGGTGTCGGTTTTCTTTTCCTCGCTAGAGAAAGAGCGGATGACTTTGCCGTCGGCGTCGAGAAGTTCGAGTTTGGCGGGATCTTTCGGGGCATCTTTCAGGTAGTAATAAAGGATCGCGCCGGAGGGGGGATTTTCGCCGATGGGATAGCGGCGCGGGCTAACGTGACCTTCGCGCGTGCGGAACGTAATATCGGGCGTAAAAAGATGCGCGTCTTCGGCGGCAATCGTCGCGCTGGCCTGGCGAAGGGGGCCGAGGCCATCCAGGACCCAGAAGGAACGGCCGTGAGTGGCCACCGTGAGCGCGTCATCGTGAATGACCAAGTCGTGGATTGGCGTGAACGGGAGATTGAGCTGGAGAGGCTGCCAATTTGCGCCGTCGTTGAACGAAACATAAATGCCGGTTTCGGTGCCGGCGTAGAGCAGGCCTTTGCGTTTGGGATCTTCGCGGACGGCGTGGACGTAAATATTGTCTGGCAGGCCTGTCACGATTTTTGTCCAAGTTTTGCCGTAATCGCTGGTCTTGAAAATGTACGGCTTGAAGTTGTCGAACTTGTGGCCATCGACGGCGATATAAGCGCTGGCAGCGTCGAAGGGAGATGGCTCGATGAGGCTGATCATCGCCCATTCGGGAATTTCTTTTGGAGTGACGTTCGCCCAGCTTTTGCCGCCGTCGCGCGTTAATTGGACCAGGCCGTCATCGGTGCCAGCCCAAAGAACGCCTTCCTGCTTGGGCGATTCCGCTAGGCTAAAAATCACGTCGTAATATTCGACAGTGTACTGATCTTTTGTGAGCGGACCGCCGGAATCCTGCTGCTTGGATTTGTCGTTGCGTGTGAGATCGGGACTGATGGTGACCCAGGTCCTGCCCGCATCCGTCGAGCGGAAAACGTATTGCGCGGTGTGGTAGATCACGTCGGGATTGTGCGTGGAGATAACGATGGGCATGGTCCAGGTGTAGCGATATTTTTGCAGGGCAGCCGCATGGCCGTTGGGATCTTCGGGCCATTCCTCGATGCTTTGGGCTTGATTGATGCGGCGATCAAAGCGAGTGAGGATGGGGCCTTCGTCATCGGCGTAGACGATATTCGAATCACGAGGATCGGGAACGATGTAGCCGCTCTCGCCGCCGCCAACGGCGTCCCAATCACCTGGCAGAATCGCGCCGTGATCGCTGCGCGTGCGGATGCCGATGGAAGAATTGTCCTGCTGCGAACCATAGACGCGGTATTGAAAATCGTTGTCGGCGGCCACGTGATAGAACTGCGCGGTGGGCTGGTTGTCTTGCGTGGACCAATTTTTGCCGCCGTCAACACTGATGGTTGCGCCACCATCATTGCCGTTGATCATGCGATTTGTGTTGTTGGGATCGATCCAGAGAGCGTGATGATCGCCGTGGGGCGCGTTAAGGCGTGCAAAGGTCTTGCCGCCATCGCTCGAAGCGTAGAGGCCGGTGTTGGCGATGTACACGCCGTTAACGTTTTTGGGGTCGGCCCAAACGTGGGTGAAATACCAGGCGCGCTGCGTGAAGCGGTGGTCGTCGGTGATAAGCGTCCAATTCACGCCGCCATCGTCGCTGCGATAGAGCCCGCCTTTTTTCGCTTCGATGAGCGCGTAGACGACATTCGAATCGGCGCCTGAGACTGCAACGCTGATACGGCCTAATGTGCCTTCGGGCATGCCATTGCCTTCGACGCGCTTCCAGGTTGAGCCGTCGTCGTTCGAACGATATAAGCCGTCTTTGGCACCCCCGCTGTTGAGCGTCCAGGGCGTGCGCCAGCCTTCCCACATCGCTGCAAAAAGAACGTGAGGATTGTGCGGATCGAAAACGATGTCGATGCCGCCGGTGCGATCGTCAAGGTATAGAACTTTTTCCCAGGTCTTGCCGCCGTCGCGAGTGCGATAGATGCCGCGTTCGGGATTGGGCCCGTAAGCGTGGCCGAGCGCTGCGACAAAAACTACATCTGGATTCGTGGGATGGATGATTACTGCGCCGATGTGGCGTGTATCTTTGAGGCCAACGTTGGTCCAAGTCTTTCCGGCATCAGTCGATTTGTAAACGCCATCGCCGAAAGAGATGTTGCCGCGGATGCAGGCTTCACCGGAGCCGGCATAAATCACGTTGGGATCGGAGTCAGCCACGGCGATAGCGCCGATCGAGGAGATGGGCTGCTTATCGAATAGTGGATCCCAGGTCATGCCGCCATCCGTTGTTTTCCAAACGCCGCCGCTCACGGCGCCGAAATAATAGGTGTACGGCTCGCTGGGAACGCCCGCGACGGTAATGGCCCGACCGCCCCGGAACGGGCCGATGAGGCGCCACTTCATGCCACTGTAAGTTCTTGGATCGATCTGCTGGGCTTGAGCGACGAAGGCAGCCGTGCAAATGAGAACGCAGGCAAAGAAAAGACATCTAACGGACTGGCGCAGCAAATTCACACACACCTCCGAAATTAGAAACGGAATGCTGCATGGTATCACCGGTGAAGGCGAAAACTATAGACGGTAGTAGAGATAATTGAGCCTAGCCGAATATACAATCGTGCGAGTTGCTGAGGAAAGCGGCAGCAAGGCTGCCGCACTCCAAGTCTCCGCTTTGCAAAATTATGCGGGATTCCGGAGTCAATCAGTTTAGTAGCCGACTGATCATTCGCTCTACCCGAAATCAACTATTGTGGGATACTCTTCCGCTTCCCCAGAGCCAGGGTGAGCGACGGAAGTGATGACCATGAAAACTCTTTTAGGGCTTTTCTTTTTCTTGTCCTGCGTGTTCGCTGGCCAAGAGGCGTCAGCGCCTGTGCTCGTTGAAAATGAGCCGCTTCATCATGTCGTGCTGAAGAATGATTCTATTGTCGTGCTCCACCTGACGCTACCGCCTGGCGAACGCACGCTCTATCACACGCACTCCCACGACCGCGTGGCCGTCAACCTTTCCAGTACTTCCATCACGCAGCAGACACTTGGCGAAAACGAAGGCGCGCCTTCCGTGGCGCAGCCCGGCAATATTTCTGTCTACACACTTGCCGGAAGTTCTTTCACGCACAGGGTCCACAATATAGGTTCAGCACCTTTTGATGTCCTGGACGTTGAACTTCTCGCACGGCCTGAAGCTCCGTCGCCGTCTGTAGCAGCAGCGATTGCTGGGGAAAATCCAAGCGCGCGCGTTTACAACTGGGTTCTCGCGCCTGGGGCAGTGTCTGCTATGCACACTCACGTGCGACCCTATTTAATCGTCTCGACAAAAGGGTTCATGCTGAAAATGACTTCGCCCGACGGCCAATCCAGCGCTCACGAGGTCAAGGCTGGCGATTTCCACTGGGTGGACACCAAGGTTACCCACAGCCTCGCTAACGCAGGAAGCACCGAAGGGCAAATCGTGGAGGTCGAACTGAAGTAGGCACTCCGCCCAACTTCCCGGTAATCGCGGTCGTGAGGTATTGTCAGCAACTGGGTTTCGCATTCCCAACCCAAGCGCTAAGAAACGCTTGTCCTGACATCTCCACGGTCTCGCTGTATACTCGGACCACTCGACATTCTTGTCGACATCGGCGTTCTCGCCGAGAAGGAGGTGATCCTGTGAGGTACGGTTTACGTTGAAGCAGTAGAGAGAGGCGCTTGCGAGTCACCGGGCGCCTCTCTTCTTTTTTCCAACCTGTTCGAATTCCTTTTTATTTGACGAATCCATTCCGCAACTTATTCGTGACCATTCCTCGATCAACGCCATATCTGAAACTAGCGCGACAACCATAGAGTTGGATCGATTGGAAAAGGAAAAACCGCACAGACAGGAGTGCCTGTGCTACTGCTGGGAAATACGATAGGATGCATCGCGATGAGCACTGGGAAAACTTACGATACGGCGATTATTGGAGCGGGCGTGTTTGGGGCGTGGAGCGCTTGGCATTTGGCGCGACGCGGGCAGCGTGTGGTGCTGCTGGATGCGTATGGGCCTTCGAACGCGCGGGCTAGTTCCGGCGGCGAAACGCGCATCATTCGCATGGGTTATGGCACGGACGAGATTTATACGCGGTCGTCGCAACGGTCGCTGGCGCAATGGAAAAGTTTTTTTGCCGCGACGGGAAAACCACTGTTTCATAAAACGGGAGTGCTGTGGCTGGCGGGCGAAGACGATTCGCGCGTCCGGCAGACAATCGTGACGCTAAAACGCTGCAAGGTACCTTTTGAAGAGATGGATAAGGCGGCGCTGGAGCGGCGGTATCCGCAGATTTCGTTTGAACACGTGACGCGGGGATTTTTGGAGCCGAAGAGCGGCGTACTGATGGCGCGGCGAGCGGTGGCGGCGGTCGTCGAAGATTCGATCAAATCAGGCGTGGAGCACCGGGTTGCGTTGGTTGAGACGCCTCACGGCGCGGGGCAATTGAGCAGCGTGAAATGCAGCAACGGGGAAACAATTTCGGCGGGGCAATTTGTTTTTGCTTGCGGATCCTGGCTCGGCAAAGTGTTTCCCGAGATTCTTGGACAGAGAATTTTCCCCAGCCGGCAGGAAGTCTTCTTTTTTGGCGTGCCGCCGGGAGACGCACGATTCGCGCCGCCGGCTTTGCCGACGTGGCTTTTTCAGGAAGATGAATATTACGGAATGCCTGATATCGAAGGCCGCGGGTTGAAGATTGCGCTCGACCATCACGGAGAGCACGTCGATCCGGATACGCAATCGCGTTTGCCGACGGCTGCGGAAGCCGAAATCGTGCAGAAATATGTGGGCACGCGTTTCCCAGCTTTGCGAAATGCACCTGTGGTAGAGACACGTGTTTGTCAGTACGAAAATACTTCGAACGGCGATTTTCTGATCGACCGGCATCCGGAAATGGAAAACGTGTGGTTTGTCGGCGGCGGGTCAGGGCACGGATTCAAGCATGGACCGGCAGTCGGCGAGTATGTTTCAAAGCAGATCTTGGACAAAGCCGCGCCTGAGCCGCGATATTCGTTGGTGACGAAGGAAACTGTGCAGCACCGGGCTGTGTACTAAGCGGAAGTACGTTCCGAAAGTTACGGCGCAATTCAAGTTTTTGGAGTGCGGCGGCGAGCATGGAATGCAGCGATGCCGCGCTTTACGCGACGGGCTTTTTCCGCGTACAGATCCTGATCTGCCGCGGAAAGTAGCTTCTCGATTCTCTCTCCATCTCCTCGGTAAACCGAAATGCCAATGCTCGCGGAGAGTTTGGGTACTTCCTCGTCCTCGGACATCACCATGCGAATGCGATTGGCGACGCCCTGCGCTTCCGCATCTTCCGATTCCGGCAACACGAGCGCGAACTCATCGCCGCCGTAGCGTGCGGCGGTATCAATGGCGCGGCAATGAATGCGCAAGATGGCGGCCAAGCGGCAGAGAGCGCGGCTACCAACCAGATGGCCGAAACGATCGTTGATTTTTTTCAAACCGTCCAGATCAAGAAGCAGAACGGCGAAGGGCCTGCTCGTGCGGTTAGTTCGCTCGGTTTCGTTTTCGAGGACATCGAGAAGCCGTCGATAGTTGGCGAGGCCGGTGAGCGGGTCGCTGACGGCGAGATGGCGAACCTGTTCGAAGAGACGCGCATTATCCAGGAGCGCGCCGCCGAGGGCGAGGGCGTAGCTGCTCACGGTGAGGACCTGCGCGAGTACGAAGGGCGCGTCGAGAAGCCGCTCGGACTGGGATGCGGCGATCTGGGCGGCAAAGTTCATCCAAGCCGCGGCGTAGATGGTGCGATCGAACGCCGTGTCCTCGGAATCAAGGCGACGCCGATACCAAATTACTGCGGCGAAAAAGATTATGCCCGGTAGGAGCTGCTGCGGACTGGGCACGAAAGAAGCCGGATGCCTGGAAGCTTCCGGTGGAAGGCGGCGAAGCGCGGCGGTGACCACATACGTGAAACCGACGACCGCCAGCAGAGCGCCTGTAATTTCCGCTTTCGTGTGGCGGGAGCGGGGGATGAAATGCTCGACGAGCAGTGCCACAAGAAGCACCAGGGCCAAGAGCATGCGGCTGAGCCACCAAGCCACAGGCGCCCAGTTCGCGCGCAGGGGAGAATCTTGCAGGTATTGAAAGAAGAGAACGCCGGAGGCTGACAAGACCGCGCCGGAGAGTAGATATCCGCCGCCGAGTATTAGGGAGATGCGATCCTGCGTGCCCTGGAAGCGGACGAGAGTGAGCGCGGCAAAAACGAAAGCCAGCAACGCCGAAATGACTTGAAGATAGCCTTGAAGAACGGGATCAGGTTCGAGGGAGATCGTGCGCAGCCAATATGCGACGAAGAACGTGAGCAGGACGCCCAAGACATGCCACAAGACAACCTTTGTGGGACTGCGACCGGCCATACCTGGTTCCCCGTCCATACTGATGGCCCTCGTCTGGGGAGAGGTGCTACTCAATTAGACTACGTGGGCAAGGCGAGCGTTGCGAATAAAGTTAGGGGACTTTAACCAAGAGACAATAACTGTGGAAATTATTCCCACTGTACGAAAGGACAGGTGCGAGGTACGAATCCGGATGGAAGCGGTGGCGATTTGCCCATGCAAGTGCGGAACACGGCGCAGTTTGTGCTTGCAGGAAGGATGGAGTTCTTGGAAAATGCCTTTATTGAAACGATTCAATTAGCTCAACAGGGGGCATGTAAGTGCCGCTCCTTCTCTGGAAAATTGCTGGCCGCTCTCTGTAGGGACTCGTGATGGTGAAAGGAACCTAGGCTCCGCGTGAGAAAAGATAGGCGAGGAGTTTTGAAAAAAAGTGCGCGTGGTCCGCGCCACGGAGAGTCCGCATCGCGACTTGCAGGGAAACAAACAGCGCAGGAAATTCTGTCACAGCCAGCGACATGGGTGGAGACGGCACGGCAGTTCGAGCAGAACGCAGAACTGGATAAAGCTTTCCTTAACTCTTCGCCTGATGAGCCATGGCTGTTTGTGGCCTGCGGGTCGAGCTACTACCTTTCGCGAACGATTGCCGCGCAGTGGGCAAAACTTCTGCGGGTGGCGTGCACAGCGGTGCCGGCATCGGAGTTCCTTTTCGCGCCGGACGAGGTGCTTCGGCGGACTGATGCGCGGCAGATCGTGCTTGTGTCGCGTTCGGGCAAAACCACCGAGGTTTTGCGCGCGGCGGAATGGTTTAAGGCAAACACGGCGGTCCGAACGCTGGGCGTGACTTGCAGCAACAACAGCGTTCTTGAAGATTTGTGCACACATATCTTGAAGCTTCCCTGGGCCGATGAGAAGAGCATGGTGATGACGCGATCGTTTACGTCGATCCTGCTGCTCTTCGAGAGATTGGGCGCGAAATTCGTGGGTGACTCCGAACTTGTATCCGCGCTCGATGCTTTGCCAGAAAAGACAGTGGCGTGGCTTGTGGCGAATGCTGATAAGATTCGGGCGCTCGGAACGAAGCGGCGATACGCGGATTTTGTTTTTTTGGGACAAGGCGCGCATTACTGGCTGGCACAGGAGGCGGCGCTGAAAATGACGGAGATGTCTTCATCGTATGCGCAGGCGTATCACACGTTGGAATTCCGGCACGGGCCGAAATCGATTGCCAGGGCCGATACGTTGATTACGTTTCTCCTTTCCGATGCGGCCGCGGAAGAAGAAAGTTTGCTTGTTACGGAATTGAAGAAATTAGGCGCGGCGATTTTTGTAGTTGCGAATCGCGCGGCGCAGGCATTGCGGCGCGATGCTGATCTTCTGCTCGAACTTGGCCTGGATGAGCCGGAGTATGCACGCCTAGCGTTGACGGCGATTCCGGCACAATTGCTGGGGCTGGAGGTGGGTCTGCGCAAGGGCTTGAATCCTGATGTGCCGAAAAACTTGACACGCGCGGTAGTGCTTGGCTCGAAAAATGGAGCAGCCGCGAAAAGGAGAGGTGCTTGAGCAACGAATCTGGCGGAGGCGTGCCGCAACTACGGCGCACGCTCAAGCTGTCGGACCTGATTTTCTACGGAATCGTTCTCATCCAGCCGATCGCGCCCATTCCGCTCTACGGTGTGGCGCAGAAGCTTTCAGACGGCCACTTTGTCCTGATCATTATCATCGCAGGGTTGGCCATGCTGATCACCGCCGTGAGTTATGGACGCATGGCCGCGCTCTATCCAACAGCTGGGTCGGCTTACACATACGTCGGCAAGGGGCTGAACCCGCATCTTGGATTCATGGCCGGCTGGGCGATGATCCTCGATTATCTGCTGCAGCCGCTGATCAACACCGTGTGGATCTCGACGGCGCTGCACGAGCGCGCCGCCTACTTCCACATTCCGCAGCTTCCTTTTATCGTATGGGCCCTCCTCATCACCGGCGTTATGACGGGTTTGAATCTGCGTGGAGTGAAGGCTTCCGCGAACGCCAACAAGTTTCTCTTAGCGGGCATGACGGTCGTCGTGGTGTTCTTCATTGTGCTGGCGGTTCGCTTTCTATATAGCGGGCAAGGATGGGCGGGCCTTTTTTCGATGCAGCCGATCTACGATCCGAAGACGTTTGATGCTCACAAGATCCTCACGGCGACTTCGTTTGCCGCTCTCACGTATATCGGCTTTGACGGGGTGACCACCCTAGCCGAGGACGTCGAGAACCCTAAGCGTAACGTTTTGCTGGCTGTGGTGCTGACCTGCGTCATTGCCGGCGTCTTCAGTGGACTCGAGGCGTACCTTGGCGCGCGGGTGTGGCCGAACTGGCAATCGTTCCCAAATCTGGAAACCGCATTTATGGATATTTGCGCCCGAGCCGGCGGGCTCATTCTTTCCTGGTCCATGGCTCTCGTCCTGATCGTGGCGGCCTTCGGCAGCGGCCTGACCGGCACGCTCGGTGCAGCGCGGCTGCTCTTCGGAATGGGCCGCGATAACGTCTTGCCAAAAAAGTTCTTCGGACAGTTAACGCCCGGCACAAGCACGCCAACGAATAACATCCTGCTTATCGGCGGGCTCTCGTTTGCCGGCTCTGTGATGCTGAATTACATTGGCAGCGCCTATGAACACGCCGGAGAGTTGATGAACTTCGGCGCCTTCCTCGCGTTCATGGGAGTAAATTTCGCGTGCTTCTGGCAGTTTTCCGTAAGGCGGCAGCAGGGCACTCCGATAAACTTCGTGCGAAACGCATTGCTGCCGCTGGTTGGATTTATTTTCTGCGCCGTCATCTGGAAGAACCTGCCCATGATCGCGATCATAGTGGGCGGCATTTGGTTCGTGATCGGCCTGCTCTACGTTGGCTACAAGACAAACTGGTTCCGCTCGGCTCCGGTGATGATCGATTTCAGAGAGTCATAGCCGGCCGAGTAGAGCGCTAGATACATCGCCGTTCCCTTACTGAAAATGGACGAACTCTGGCAGAATGATGGCCACGTAAGAGGCACCTCCTTGAAGCGCGCAAGCGGCAAAGATCAGACAGTGACGATGCGGGATGTCGCGGAAGACAGCGGCTTCTCTCCGGCAACGGTCTCAATCGTGTTGAACAATGCGCCGCTGGCCCGCTACATCGCTCCCGCCACAAAAAAACGTATTGAAGAAGCGGCAAAGAAACTTGGTTACCGGCCGAACGCGATGGCGCGATTTCTTCGCAGCAAGCGCAGCCACACCGTAGGGTTGGTTTTCTTCGACATTACCGATCCTTTCTGCACGCCGGTGATGCGCGGGATTGAGAACGCGCTGTATCAGTCGTCCTACGTGCCGATTTTTGCCGACGCGCACAACCAGCGCGGTCGTTTCGAGCGCTACCTCGAAATGCTACTGGAGCATCACGTGGAAGCGTTGATTGTGGTGGCCAACTGGCTCGTCGTAGACATTCATGTGCTGGCTGATTTGAGCAAACGCAATATTCCGGCGGCGACGATCGGCTGGGAGCTGCCTGGCGACACGGTGAGCTCCGTGATGGTCGACAATGAGACGGGCGGACGAATGGCGCTCGAACACCTGCACCAGCTCGGTCACCGCAAGATTGCTTTCATTCGCGGGCCGAAGATGATCATCGATAGCGCGCCGCGGTGGCGCGGCGTGCAAAAGTTTGCGCACTCGGCGGGGATCGAGATCGATCCGGCGCTGGTGCTGCAACTGCCAGATTCGTTTGACCCCAACTCCGGATTCGAGGGCGGCCACCGTCTGACTGAGGAACTACTTCAAAAAAAGAAAAAATTTACGGCGCTGATGGCGTTTGACGACTTGACGGCGCTAGGGGCCATTCGCGCGCTGACCAAGGCGGGAGTGAAAGTGCCGGAACAATGTTCCGTGACGGGTTTTGACGATGTGGCAATGTCGGCTCTGAGCGCGCCTTCGCTGACAACCGTGCGCCAGCCTCTTGAGGCCATGGGAACGAATGCCGTCAACATCGTGATGGAAAGCATCAAAGCCGGCCTCGAGAAACGCGAGTGGAATACCGTGCGGCAGAAGATGAATCCGGAGTTGGTGATTCGAGACTCGACGCGCGACGTGGCGCACTCAAGCGCCGATTGACCGTCTAACGTTCCTTGCCTCTATACCCCTCCCCCTCTTTTTGTAAACGTTGCATCTAAAGGGCTTATGCCGCCGGTGACCGTTGTGGCTTGTCGCTCGGGACGGTCGGTTCGCAGGCTGACAACTCACTGCCGACAGCTGACAGCCAGAACAAAAAGCGAATCACTTGTAAATAAAAATCGGATCGTGGATCGGTTCCAGATAACCCGACTACAGAGGAGTTAGCGGGTCGCAACTTCCCAAAAGGGGTCTGGCCAGTTTGATCGCCGTTGACACATTGCCTGAGAACTGGAGTAGAATCCCGTGCGAGTTTGTGCATTATGGATATCAAGACATTCAGGTCTTCATTCCAGGGTGAGGTTTTTGAGCTAGCGGATGCGGGCTACAACGAAGCCCGCCAAATCTGGAATGCAAGTTTCAGCAAACATCCAAGGGTAATCGCCCGGTGCTCCGGTGTCGCTGACGTGATTACAGCGGTACATTTCGGACGTGAGAATAATCTAGTCACGGCAATTCGTGGTGGCGGACACAACGTAGGCGGTCGTGCGCTCTGTGACGACGGTTTGGTGATTGACCTTTCCCGAATGAGGTCCGTTTTCGTAGAGGATAAGAGCCGCACGGTTCGGATACAAGGCGGAGCAACTCTTGGTGACATCGATAGGGAGACGCATGTGTTCGGGCTCGCAATCCCGTGCGGGATCGTGCCCAAGACTGGTATTGGCGGCCTGACACTCGGAGGTGGAGTTGGTTGGCTCATTCGGAAATACGGGATGTCCATTGACAATTTGTTGTCTGCGCAAGTTGTGACTGCCGATGGAAAGGTGCTGACTGCCAGCTCTTCTGAACACGACGATCTGTTCTGGGCGCTACGGGGAGGAGGTGGAAATTTCGGAGTTGTTACTTCTTTCGAGTTCCAAGCGCACCCGGTGGCAACGGTTTTGGGCGGTCTTCTCCTCTACCCTCGGGCAATGGGCGTTGACGTGATCCGCCACTTCCGTGATTACATGGCGTCTGCTCCGGACGAACTCACCGCATATGCTGCTCTCCTTCACGGTCCGGACGGTTCTCCGCTGGTTGGAGTGATTCCATGCTTTTGCGGCAGCGTTGCCGATGGCGAACGCGTCCTTAAACCCCTGCGTAAATTTGGCAGTCCGATTCTTGATGCTATCCAGGCTATGCCCTTTCCCGCGATGCAGTCGTTGCTTGCATCTTCTTTCCCGGATGGCAATTGCAATTATTGGAAGTCCACACTGCAGCGGGAACTGTCCGACGATGCGATTTCTACGATTGTCGAGCACGCAAACCGGTTGAGTTCCCCACTTTCCGTTGTTGTCCTTGAATATTATGGCGGTGCCGCCGGCCGAGTTTCGAGTGACGCTACTGCATTCCCCCACCGCAATCTGCCATGGGACATCTTGTTTCTGGCGCAGTGGACCGATCCGACACAAACAAATTTGCACCGGGAGTGGGCCCGATCCGGCGAGGAGATGCTTCGGCCTTTTTCGCAGAACGCGCACCTGCTTTCGGCACTTGATATCGAAGGAGAGGATGTCGTCAAGACGGCATTCGGTCCCAACTTGCCACGTTTAGCCGCCGTCAAAAAGAAATACGATCCCACCAATTTCTTCCGCGTGAATCAAAATATCAATACTGAGGCTCAACCAGGCGTCTTGTAAGAAGAGCAAAGTTGCTCTTGATCCCGCCAACGAGCTAACCAGATTTCGCTTGCTGGCGAATGGTCGACAATCCGGAAACTACCGGAAACTGGCTTCTAGGAAGTTTAGGCAGATCGCCTTCCAATTGGACGATTAACGCCGTTCTCGGAAAGTGACCGACTGCCGACATTGCGCCGAATTTCTAGGACGCGCCGCTAACGGAGTTGCACGGGAGCGACGTTGAAGCCGTCCACGGCTAGGACGGGTTTGGCGGCGCCTAGATCGGTCTTTCGGACATGGACTGTGATTTCGCGTTTTTCACCGGGGAGCAGGGAGATGTAGTTGTCGTCGAAGAAGACCGGCAAGACTTCAGCGCCGTCTTTGCCTTTGAGCAGGCGGAGGCGAACGAGGAAGGCGAGGCCGGAGCCGGTGTTTTCGACGGTGATGTGTGCGGCAGTTTCCTGGCCTGCATCGGAGACGGTCATCGAGGCGTTGACCGTGGCTTTGGGAAGATTCTGGAGGGCGAGAAAATCGGCGTATTCGCTTAGCGGCGTGTAATACCACTCCGACTTGGCGAAATTAGGAACGTCGGGCTTTTTGGAGAGCCAATAGAAATTGCGGCTGAGCAATTCGCCGGACGAAGAAAAGAGCTGAAGATTCAGGAAGTAGGCAGCACTGATGCCATCGGGCTCGGCAACGGTGAAGGACCTGGTCACGGCATCGGCCGCGACGTCGGAAACCTCCTCGTGAGTGAAACGCTCTTTCATGGACGTGTCGTAAATCTTGGCGACCACTTTTAAGCCCTTGAGCGGTTCTTGCTTTCCGTTGACGATGGCGACGGTGCGGTCGTCATAGGAAAATTGCACGTGGACGAGTTCGAGTGCTTTTTTGGCGCCGAAGTAGCCGCCAGCGGGGCGCAGATCGTAATCGTAGAGATGCCAGATCAATCCGTTCCACGCGTTGTTGAGCATCCACTGAATGATGCCCGTGGATTTGTACTTGTTGCGGCCATAGGCTTCGAACATGGCGCGTTCGCCTTCGTAGGTCATGGCCTGCGATTTCCACGCCAGATCAGAGACATCCTTCAGCGGTCCGTAGCGCTTTTCGATGGCGTTGGTGAAGACCTTGATGTTTTTGAATTCGCCGCCGCCGGCATGGAAATCCCAAACTTCATTGATGGGCCAGAGTTTGTCCGGCGGAAACATGGATTTCAATTCTTCGAGAGGCGGAACGGCGGGGCCGGGGCTGGTTTCCGAGTTAAAGCCGAAAGCGCCTCCGTTCTTGGTGTCCAGCAGCCAGTAGTTCGACGAGACGTATTCGTAGGGACCTGACATTTTCACGCCGCTGGCGCCGGTCGGTTCGGTTTTCTTTTCCGTAGCGGAAGAAATGACGGGCTTGGGCCAGTTGTTCTCTTTTTCGACTGCGAGGTAGGCGCGCTCGCGTTCGGGCGGCGGCGGATTGTCGCTGCCGTTCAGCCAGACGAGGATGCTGGGATGCGCGCGCAGGCGAAGGATTTGATCGCGGAGGGAATCGACGGAGACGTGGCGATTTTCGTCGCCCCACTTATTCCACTTTTCCCAGGCATCGCAGCAGCACCAGCCAGCCATGACGAGAATGCCGTCGCGGTCGGCGCGCTCCATGAAAGCTTCGTCTTCTAGCTTGCCTTCGAGGCGGATGGTGTTGAGGCCCATCTCTTTCACGTAGCGGAACTCGGCCTCGCGGCGCGACTGATTTACGCGCAGCATCATGTCCGGCGCCCAGCCTCCGCCGCGTACGAGCACGGGTTTCCCGTTTACTTTGAAGAGGCGGTAGCCCTCTGGCGTTAATTCTGAATCGGTTTGCACGATGCCGAAGGCCATGGTTTGCTTGTCGGAGGCGGGGCCTTTTTCGGGAACAAATTCGAGAGTGAGCTTGTGGAGATAGGGCTCGCCCATTTGATAGGGCCACCAGAGGCGGGGATTCTGCAGGTTCAGAGAAGCGGCGGAGTCAGGAGTTATCGCGATCGCGCGGCGCTCGCCTGGTTTGAGCTCGACGCTCTGGGAAAATTCAATCGGAGCGGTCGCGCCAAGAATTTTCCCGCGTAAAGTTCCCTTTACGGGAGCGTTCGAAGCATTTTGCAGTTCGGCGCGCACGGTCAAGTGAGCTTTGTCTATTGCTGGGAGGTCGAGTTTTGTTTCAACCGCAGCGTGCCGCACGGTAACAGGGCCGCTCGCGGAAAGCACGACTTCTTGCCAGAGACCCATGTCTTTATCGGGCGGCGTGGGATTCCAATCCACCCAGGTGATGCCCAGTTCGTTGGCATGCGGCGCGGAAACTTCGACGGCCACTACATTCTTGGTACCTGTTTTGACGAACTGAGTAACATCAAACTCGTAGCGGCGAAACGCGCCAACCACTTTGTCCGAACCGGCAACTTTCTTTCCGTTGATCCAGATATCCGCACGGTAGTTGATTCCGCGAAACGCGAGCCAGACCGTTTTCCCATTAAATTGCGCGGGGACTTCGAACTCCTTGCGGTACCACCAGGGGACAGCGTAAGGACTATTCTCCGGCATTTCCAAATTGGCGAACTCGCCGCCGATCGGATAGGACACGCCGGGAACGGAACGCAGGTTCATGCCGAAGTACGGATCTTTGTACACGCCGTTTTCGACGAGGACAGCGAATACCGTGTTCGGAGCAGAAGTCTTGTACCAGCTCGACACGTCGAAGCCGCCGGTGGAGATGGCTTCGGCGGTGGCGCTCACCTTTGCGGAGGATTGCACCGCCCATCCTTCGCGCAGAGTGATCTCGCCGTCAGCGCGGGAAAGGGGCGCTGCAATCGTTGCGGCTGCAACGAGCGTCGCCGCGAAGCCTATGGCAACACGGAAGTTTTTGTTCTCCCTCGCGAGCCAGGCAATGCATCGCACAAGAAAATTCTCTTTCTTGTCGAGCGAAATCATCATGAGTCCCCCCCACAACGCCATGCAAGCATCACCATTTAAACCGATTCAATGGCGAGAATAGCCTTCATTCGATGAGCTTGCGTTATTGGGCGCTAGTTTAGCCTGAGGGGAAGAAAGGAGACAAGCGCTATCCGAAAAAAGCAAGAGGCGCGAACCTGGTGGTCCGCGCCTCGCACTTTTTGATTGCCCTACTTACACAAACTTACTTTACTGCCGGCAGAAACACTTCAGATGGCGTTAGAAACTCGACGTTGGGAGCTTCCGTGACAACGCGGACGCGCTCGAACTTGCCTTTTTTTCCGCCGTTGCCGACGAAGCTGAGCAGATATTGATTGCTGAGGTGCATCTGGATTTCGTCGAAGTACGGCTTCAACGTAACCGGCATTCCAGAACCGAGGTAGTACGACTCGGCGCCTGTCTCTTCAGAAATGCGGCTGAGGTTCGATTGCGCGTTGAACACGCGGAACGCGCGGTTGCCAACGTGTCCGGCATCGGGAACATAGATCGTCCAAATGTTGATGTTCTGTTTTTGAGCGCGGGAGATGGTGCTATCAAGATCGGGGTCGACGGGATCGAAGCTTCCGCGAAAATAATCGACGCCCGAAGAAAACAGCATGATGGATTTGCGCTCGCCCGAGTCAGGCCAGCGCTTCATCCAATCCTGGAGGGACAGATAAGGGCTCGTAAACGCGCCAGCACTGCCCGAAGGCATGCGCAGCGCCTTGCCGGCAAGTGCGTGATCCTTGGTGAAGTCCTGCGCCACCGCGGCCGTGCCGTTCCTAGCATAAGCCACGGCGATGAAAGTGTTCTCTGGCTGTGCCATGAAAAACGCCTTCAAATCGCCCCATTGATTGGCGACGGCGCTTTGCAGCGAATCGTCAATGAGCACGGCGAGAAAAAGCGTATCTCCGCGCTTCCAATCCGCCACTTGCACCTTTTCCTTGCCTTGATAGAGCTGGACATCATTTTTCGTGAGCGCAGGCGGCTGAGTTTCTTTCTTGCCTACCGCAGTGACAGTCATGGTAACGGCGCCTGAATCTACTGCCGGAGTTTCCCAAGCGAACGGCAGAGAAACCGCAACAGCCATAGCGGCCCACAATAGAGCTGCTTGCCACTTCCGATCGTAATTCATAAGGTTGATTGCCTCCCTCATCTGGTTGCGTTAGATGCGAAGCATTGTCAGATGGGAGACAACAAAATTACCAGAGTTTCGGAAAAAAGAAGGCGCGGACCTTTTAGCCCGCGCCTCGTCCAAGAGAGTTGTGGTGAACTAAATTATCTTACTGCCGGCAAGAACACTTCCGAAGGCGTCAGAAATCCGACGTTCCGAAGCTCCGAGGTGACCTTGACGGGCTCGTACTTGCCCTTCTGTCCGCCATCGCCCAGAAACGCGAGCAAGTATTGGTTGTTAAGATGCATCTGGATGCGATCAAAATACGGCCTCAAGTTGACAGGCGCCCCGAGACCCAGCGAGTAAGACTCGGCGCCGGTCGCTTGCGACAAACGGTCCAGATTCGATTGCCAGTTGAAGGCACGGAACGAACCGCGGCCGCGGCGGCCTGAATCCGGTGCGTAGATCGTCCAGATGTTGACGTTTTTCTTCTGCGCGCGAGCGATCGCCGTATCGAGATCGGGATCAAGAGTTGCGGGACCTCCGCGGAAATAATCAATGCCCGAAGAGAACAGGATGATGGAACTGCGTTCTCCGGAGGCGGGCCAACGCTTGATCCAATCCTGGACAGCAAGATATGGACTCGTTGCAGCACCGTAGTTGCCCAACGGCATACGCAGAGCTTTTGCGGCTAACGCATGGTCCGTTGTGAAATCCTGGGCGACCATAGCAACGCCATTTCGCGCGTAGGCTACAGCGATATAGGTAGTTTGCGGTTGCGCCATGAGAAATGCGCGGAGATCACTCCATTGATTGGCGAGGCTGCTGCGAAGCGAATCATCAATGAGCACGGCGAGGTAAAGAGTCTCTCCGCGCTTGAGGTCGGCGACCTGCACTCGTTCTTTGCCACGGTAGAGTTCGAGATCATTCTTGGTGATCGCGGGCGGTTGGGCGTCCTTTTTAGCCGTGGCCGTAACCGTCATAACAACTGCAGAGGTATCCGAGGCTACTGGTGCGCTGTTCGCGGCTGCTTTTAAAGCGAGCGGCACAAATGACGCCACAACGATTGCAGCAAGCAGCGACAACCCCTTTCGAAATATGTGTATGTTCATAAACTACTCTCCATTTCTCATCCCACAGCATTAGATGCGTTGAAGGCCGATCGCGTATACATGTGGTTGTAGACCTAGCCGCGATCCGTCGTAGAATGCATCCCGGCCGGAAAGGGCGGATATTGTGAAGAATTACATCGGAGCGATTGATCAGGGCACAACTAGTACGCGCTTTATGGTGTTTGATAAAGCGGCGCGCGTAGTGGCCGTTGCGCAAAAGGAGCATGAGCAAATTTTCCCGCGTCCGGGCTGGGTGGAGCATGACGCGCTGGAAATCATGCGTCGCACGGAAGAAGTGATCGGCGAAGCGCTCGAACAACGAGGACTGCGAGCTTCGGACTTGGCCGCGATTGGCATAACCAATCAGCGCGAGACTGCCGTGGTGTGGGAACGCAACACGGGGCAGCCGATCGCCAATGCGATCGTTTGGCAGGACACGCGTGTTGCGGAAGACGTGGGACATTTCGCAAGGAACGGGGGACAAGACCGTTTTCGCGCGAAGACGGGATTGCCGCTGAGCACGTATTTCAGCAGCTTGAAACTGCGCTGGCTCCTGAAACATATTCCGGATGCCAACGAAAAGGCGGCAGCCGGAGAACTACTCTTTGGAAATATCGATACATTCCTAGTATGGAATCTTACGGGCGGGCCGAAGGGCGGAGTCCACGTCACTGATGTGACCAACGCTAGCCGGACGCAGCTGCTCAATTTGAAAACACTGGATTGGGATGCTGAGTTGCTGGCGGCATTCGAGATTCCGCGCGCCATGCTGCCGCAAGTGCGCTCGAGCAGCGAGGTGTATGGCGCGGCGACACTGCCGGCTGTCGCAGGCGTTGCGATCGCGGGAATTCTCGGCGATCAGCAAGCGGCGCTCGTCGGGCAAGCTTGTTTCAGGCCTGGCGAAGTGAAGAATACCTACGGAACAGGCTGTTTTTTGTTGATGAATACGGGCGAACGGGCTGTTCCATCAAACTTCGGCTTGCTTACGACCGTCGCGTACAAAATGGGCAGCGCTCCGGCGTGTTACGCCTTGGAAGGTGGCGTTGCGATTTCGGGAGCGCTGGTGCAGTGGGTCCGCGACAATCTCGAAATGATTGAGAAAAGCGCGGATATCGAAACACTAGCGCGCTCCGTGAAAGACAATGGCGGCGTTTATTTTGTTCCGGCATTCTCCGGGCTATATGCGCCATATTGGAAGGAAAATGCGCGCGGCGTGATCGCCGGGTTGACCCGGTACGTCAATAAGGGCCATTTGGCCAGAGCAGTCCTCGAAGCAACAGCGTTTCAGACGCGCGAAGTGGTGGAAGCGATGGAAAAAGATTCGCAGATCGCTCTGTCGTCGCTGCGCGTAGATGGCGGTATGGTCGTGAACGAACTCCTGATGCAGTTTCAGGCTGACATTTTGAACCGCGAAGTCGTACGACCCGTGATTCAGGAGACGACGGCGCTGGGTGCGGCGTATGCCGCGGGCCTCGCGGTTGGTTTTTTTTCTGGCTTGGAAGAACTACGCACTAATTGGGCCGTGGATCAGACGTGGACACCGCATTTCGCGGAAGCAGAGCGCGAGGAGATGTACAAACAGTGGAAGAAGGCAGTAACGCGCTCGTTTGATTGGGTTGATTCTTGATAAGCGCTGCAAAGTATTGCTCTGAATCTGCTCCACTCGAAGGAGATTACTGAATGACGTCACCCTTTCTAGGCGAATTTCTGGGCACGATGATCATCGTGCTGCTTGGCAATGGAGTCGTCGCCGGAGTGCTGCTGAAGAAATCGAAAGCGGAAGGCAGCGGATGGATTGTCATCACGGCTGGGTGGGCCTTTGCGGTCATGGCCGGCGTGTTCGTGTCGATTGCGTGCGGCAGTAATGACGCGCACTTGAATCCAGTGGTTACGATTGGCTTCGCAGTGCGTGACGCAAGCTTCGGGAAGCTCGCTCCCTATCTTGCGGCGCAACTCCTCGGCGCTATTGTGGGAGCTGTTCTTGTCTGGCTCCACTATTTTCCGCACTGGAAGGAAACGCCCGATGCCGCCGCGAAGCTGGGCTGTTTTTGTACCGCGCCTGCGATCCGCAGCTTTGCCGCGAATCTGTTCAGCGAAATTTGCGCCACGTTTGTTCTGGTGTTTGTGATTGGCGCAATTTTTTCGAAGAGGGTGTCCGCGACGGGGCCTGCCGCCGGGTTGGGCCCTTATCTCGTGGGCAGCCTGGTGTGGGGTGTCGGATTATCCCTCGGCGGCACGACCGGTTACGCAATCAATCCGGCGCGCGATTTGGGTCCACGCATCGCGCATGCCGTTTTGCCCATCGCCGGAAAGGGAAATTCCGATTGGAGCTACTCACCTGTCCCTGTGATCGGTCCCATTCTTGGTGGAGCGTTGGCGGGATTGCTGCTTCGCCTTCTTGCCATTTTCTAAAGCTCCGCTAACTGAAGCCCGTTCGCAAGTACAAGTAACCGATTCCGCATTCGCCCATTGTCGCCTGCGTGCGCTTATCCACGGCTGCGTTACTCTGCAATGGCATGGGAACAATCACGATCGCTCCTCCAGAGGAGCGCACTTCAACGCCGGCTCCGCCTTCGCGTCCGCAGAGTCCGTGGATTTATCGCCCGTGGATTGATTTGACGGTCGGCTGTGGAGCCTGGTCCGCGCCACTCTTGCTCGCAGGATTTTATTTTGCGAATTCGTATCAGCGAGGCTGGAGCGTCGCATTTTATTTTCTCGCCTTGCTCTCGAACTATCCGCACTTCATGGCTACAGTTTATCGCGCGTATCACACGCGCGATGAGTTCGAGAAATACAGGATCTACACGGTGCACGTGGCGCTGCTGCTCGCGCTGGCGGGGGTCGTCACGCATGTCTGGTACGGGCTGCTTCCCTGGATCTTCACGCTGTACATTTGTTGGAGTCCCTGGCACTACACGGGGCAAAACTTCGGATTGCTGATGATGTTCGCGCGGCGCGCGGGAGTCTCGCCCACGGAAGCGGAACGCCGCGCGCTTCGGCTTTCGTTTATCGCGTCCTACATTTTGTTGATGCTGAGCTTTCACACCGGGGCTTCCGGCGATGCGCTAATTCTGTCTCTGGGACTCGCGGCTAAATTTACGCTGCCAGCACGAGCGGTTTTGGCGCTGTTTTTTGTAGGCTCCAGCGGGTGGGCTCTCGCGTCGTTGGCACGAAGGAGCAGCTTCCGGACGATTCTTCCGGTGCTTACGTTGACGGTCACGCAATTTCTTTGGTTTCTGCTTCCAGCGGTGATCGAGCTCGTCAGCGGCCGGGAAATTCCGCAGACGCGTTACAGCAGCGGATTGCTCGCCGTCCTGCACTCCACGCAGTACTTGTGGATTACGAGCTATTACCAGAAGAAGGAAGCTCGCGCGGCCGGCGATTCCCCTTGGTCGTTTTGGCGTTATTTGGTGACGCTGATCGCCGGTGGGATTGCACTATTCATTCCCGGACCGTGGATCGTCAGCCGCATCTTTCATGCCGATTTTGCCGCGAGCTTTCTTACTTTCACGGCGCTAGTCAATATTCATCACTTCATTCTCGACGGCGCGATCTGGAAATTGCGAGATTCGCGCATCGCGTCGCTTCTTCTGGATGGCCAGCAAAAATCCTCGAATGACGTCGCCGAAAAGCAAAATGTCTTCGGGACTGCCGCTCACTGGCTAACAGGACGCGCGCCGGCCGCTCGCGCCCTTCGAATCGCAACGGTGGCGCTACTCTTTCTTTGGGCGGGGGTGGACCAACTACACTTCTGGTGGTCCAGCGAAGCGAGCGCTTTGCCCGCGCTTCAGCGCGCCGCGGAGCTAAATCCCGACGACAGCTCCATTCAAGTGCGTCTCGCGCGTGCCGAGCAACTTGCCGGACAGCGTGACGCCGCGCTCTCTTCCATGCAGCGCGCCGCCACACTCAATCCCGCGAGTCTTGCGCTGCAAGAATCCTATGGCCGGAGCTTGATTGAGGCGGGGCGCAACTCCGACGCCTATGCGCAATTCCAAAAAATTATCACGCGCTGGCCGCGCAACGCCAACGCATTAGTGGATTATGGAATGCTCGCGCATCGGCTCGGACACGACGAAGAGGCTGTCGACAACTGGCAGCGCGCCGTCGACGTCGACCCCGGACAAGCCAACGCCCAGCTCTATCTCGCGCAAGTGCTCGATCAACAAGGCGCATTGCAGGCCGCGGCACGGCACTATCGCATGTATCTGGAAATCGTCTCCGCACGCCACGCAAAAAATTCCGCCGATACTGGTCCTGTACTGGCGGCCTTCATAAAAGTGGCCGACGCGGATGCTGCAATCCAACACAACAGTGACGCATCCAAAGGCTACGTCGCAGCTGCCGGTTTTGCGGAGAAGGCCGGCGAGAAGACGCTTGAAAGTTTGGCCCTCGTGCATCTCGCCGATTTGCAAGAGAAAGAAGGCGACATTCGCGCAGCCGCGCAGTCCTATCAGCGCGCGCTGCAGCTTGATGCGGCACTTCACGATCCGCGCAGCACGGCATCAGATTGGTTCAACTACACGCAATTCTTGCGAAAACAGCAACAACCTGAGCGTTACGTGTTTGCAGGCTTGCTGCATGCGGAAAATGTTTTGCAGAATACCTCCGGGGACGAACTCACAGTCGTATCGCAAGCGCGTAAGGAAAGCGAAGCGCGACTTGGGCAGAAAGCTGGCGCAGTGCGGCGGAAGTTGGATGAGATCGTCGCCGAATCGCTGACCCTGCAGGTCACCGCTTTAGCGGCGAAACAATAGATTCAGATCGACCGTCGTCGGAAACAGGTCGGACTCAGACGACGTCAGCCTAATTTACAACTCTACTTTTCCTGGCCGTAATATGCGTTGCTTCCATGTTTCCGCAGGAAGTGCTTTTCGTGAAGGTGTTTCGAAATGGCCTGCGCTTTGGGATTTGCCGCGATCGTCTGAAAGGCCATCGCTGCAATTTCTTCCAATATTACGGCAATGTGTGCCGCTTCCGACGGCGATTTTCCCCAGCAGAATGGCGCGTGGCCGGCGACGAGCACGGCCGGCACATGAAGTGGATCGAGTTTTTTGAACCGCCGCACGATGGCGTGGCCGGTGTTTGCTTCGTAATTTGTTCGAACTTCCGCAGGTGTCAGCGGCTTTGTTACTGGAACCGGCCCGCGAAAATAATCGGCATGGGTCGTTCCAAAACATGGAATTTCTTTTTGCGCCTGGGCCCACGCGGTAGCGGCCGAGGAATGTGTGTGCGCGATCCCTCCAATGTCGCGAAAAGCTCGATAGAGAATCAGATGTGTCGGTAGGTCGGAAGAAGGACGCAATGATCCCTCCATAATTTTCCCATCCAAATCGACGACCACCAAATCCTCAGGCTTCATCGTTTCATATGGCACACCGCTCGGCTTTATGGCGACCAGTCCCTCTTCTCGCGAAATGCCGCTGGCGTTTCCGAATGTATACAGCACCAGCCCGCGCCGGACGAGTTCCAGGTTCGCTTCCAACACCTCTTCGCGCAATCTTTTCAGGATCATCCATCGCCTCTTGATGCGGCCGCAGCGTGCGCAGGCAGAATAAAGAGTATTCGCGAGAAAAGGCAAGCCGTCAGTCGAAATAAGCGCGGGAACGGAGTTACATTTGAAACTGGGAAATTATCCCTTAAGAATCGAGTTGCGAGAGACACACACAGGTGCAGCGCAGCGGAAAACAAAAATCCCGCTCGCAGGGTGTGGTGTGCGAGCGGGATAACTTGCCTACTCCCGGGGTGTGGTTAGAAGTAGATCTTTCCTCCGAGCTGGAGGATTCTCGGGTCAAAGGCTGAGGTGACCGCGCCGAAGTTCGAAGAGCCAAGGCCGGTACTTACGGCGTTAAACTGCGTATGGTTCCAGGTGTTGAAGGTTTCCAAACGCAGTTCCAAGTAGCTGCCGCGTGATTCCCACAGGTTGAACCTCTTGAAGAGCGACAGGTTCCAGTTGTCGCGTCCAGGTCCACGCAGATCATTGTGTGGCAGGGTACCCCAGGCGCCGATTGCCGGAGCCGAGAACGCCGTGGGGCTAAACCACTCGTTGACGTTATGCGGAGTCGTGAGAGTGCCTGTCAGGTCTGGCCGGTTATTGCCGCTTACGCCGTTGCCCTGTTGATTGCCGGTGAGCGTGATGTTGAGGGGCAAGCCGGACTCCAAGGTAACGATGCCGGAGACTTGCCAGCCGCCGACTGCTGTTTTAAGCAGGCGGTTCTCACTGTGGCGAAAGAGCGGGATGTCGTAAATGAAGTCCACGACAGCCACGTTGGTGCGGTCGTAGCCGCTTAGTCCCTCGTCATACTTCCAACCGGCATAGGGATTGGACACGGTTTGCAAGTCTTGGCCGCCGTTGCCATTGGTGGGGTCGTTCGCGCGCGAAAGCGTGTAGAAGGCGCGAAGGGTCAAGTCATGGCTAAGCTGCGAGTTGAGGTCTATTTGCAGACCATCGTAGTTTGTGTTGGCTTCGTTTTCCGAAAGGGTAATGGAATTGAAGCCGGGGTAAGGCAGGCCCGGCGCGATGTTGTAGTTGAGAGACGGTTGGCCGGGAATCAAACCAGCGACTTCCGGTATCTCGGTCTCGCTAAACAGGTTGATATTCCGATAGTCATTCTGATGGCGACCCTGGTTGCCGACGTAACTTACTGACAACACCGACTTGGTTCCGAGGGCGCGTTGCATGCCAAAGCTCCACTGGTAGCTGACCGGCGGCTTGTAATCGCTTATATCCAAACCCGTGATGCCAGCAGGGTTAATCGGTAGAGCTACCGGGGTGCCGTTAGAGAGCGCGATGCTCGGATTCTGCATCGTCACCTGGGGAGTGTTGACCTGGAGACTGAACGGAATATTCGCACCGGCGTTGTACATATCATTGCCTTGAATGCGCTCGTACATGATGCCGAATCCGCCGCGGATAACCGTTTTGCCGCTTCCCGTCAGATCCCAGGCAAAGCCGATGCGAGGACCGAACGTGGCCCAATGATTGTCGACGAGTCCCTTCGGAATGCCCACCTGACCAGGGATGCCGATGCCGTTCAAATAGAGCGGAACGCCGGCAAGAATGGGATTGGGGCTAAAGCCGAGACCGGGGCTTATGCCTGCGCAGCCTGGATTCGCACCGGTGGCTGGATTGAAAGCGCCGCCGCAGATAGTGCCGTTTGTGGCCATAAGAGCAGTATTAGCTGGGTTATAAAGCTGGGGATAAAAATTCCCCATGCGGTCATTCGCTTCATAGGTGTGCGGTATGCCATCCCAGCGCAAGCCTAGATTGAGAGTCAACTTGCGGTTCACGCGCCAGTTGTCCTGCGCGTATGCGGCCCAAGAAACGTTATTCCATTGGCCCGCATCCTGGACAGCTAGCTCTTGATAAGAGTTAGGCATGCCGAGCAACATGCTGGCGAAGCTGTTTCCGCATGTGGTGTTGGCCGGGCAGGCTGCGGTTCCGGAAGTAAACGTGTTGTTGAAGCCGAAACCGCCCTGGGTCTGACCGAAGAGGTCTTGAGTCTTCTTGTACAGTGCCCAGCTGCCACCGAATTTGAACTGATGAGCACCATGGGTCCAGGAAACGTCGTCGCGGACCTGGTAGTCATCAGCCTTGTTGTTCCATGGCCAGCTGGAGATTTCAAACTGTGCGCCGCTCTGGCCGCTCAAGTCGATGTTAGGAATACGGTTCAAGTTGTTCGGTCCAGTGAAGAGCCTGGAGTTCGTCGAGTCGTAGCCGGCGGGGAGGGCCAAGCTGGCCAAACCGGTGGCCGCATAAGGGATGATGTTGATGCGGTTCCCGTTGTAGTTGAAGGCAACTTCGTTGATGAGCGTTGGGCTGATCGTATAGGTGGTATGGATAACGGCGCTATACGACGGATTGCCGAAATTGTCGCCGACCGTGGGAACGTTGTCTCCGCTCCATTGGCTGGTTGCGAATCCCTGGGTGACTTGTTCGGCGATGTAATGCCCGAAGACGGAGAACTTGCTATTGAAGTTATGGTCGATGCGGACAACCTCTTCCCGCAAATTCGTGACAGCGTTGGCACCGCCATGGAACTCAGCATTTCCGCTCCCGTCAACGGTGTTGTTCGCCGGGAAGATGCCAGCCCCGACCAGAGCCGCCGCGTTCGGATTGATCATGCAAGAGGGAATGATGTTGCCAGGAAACTGCGCGCCTCCTACGATTCCTGCTGGCGCTACCCCGCCAGGGCAATTGGCAAAGAGAACGCTGGAAGCGACTTGTGCATTCGACCCAGTACAAGCCCCTACCGTGGTCCCAGGCCCGCAGAAGGTCGGAACGAATATGGGGTTTGGCTTGGCGAGCGAGAGCAGAGAGCTGAAATTTCCGCCATAAGTATCCGTTCCCGGAACCGTTTGGTTGGTTGCGCCGCCCTGAACCAGCGGCCGCCATTCCATATTGTAGAAGAAGAACGTCCTCTTTTTGTCAGGGTTATAGAAGTGGCCGAGGGTTACCGGACCGCCGACGTTGAAACCATAAACGTTGAGACGGAGTTCCTGATTCGGCACGAAATAATTTTGGGCATCGAAATAGTCGTTGCGATTGAATTCCCATGCGGAAGCGTGAAATTGGCTCGTTCCAGACTTCAGAACCATGGTCATCGTACCGGCCGAAGAAAGGCCATAATCAGCGCTGTAATTGGAAGTAAGAGCGCGAAACTCCTGAATAGCGTCGGTCGATGGCGCAATACTCATGCCGCCCGCGCCGCCGCGGTCATCATCTTCGCCGCCATCCAACAAATAGATGTTGTGGTTCTGGCGCATGCCATTAAATTCTACGTTGTTGTCGCCGCCGACTGGCGTATTGACCTCACCTGAACTCATGCCACCAACACCAATCTGGCTCGAGGCTCCGGGGGTCAATGCAGCAAGCTGGTAAATGCTTCGCCCGGCCACAGCGATCTGGCTCATCTGCTGGCTGGTTATGAGGTTGCTGCGCTCGCCAGAATCGGTCTGAACCTGGACGGCATTGGCTTCGACCGTCACAGTTTCTTGCGCCGCACCCAATTGCATCTGGAAATCGACGCGGATGCGGGCGCCAATCGTCAGAACGATGTCTTTTTGTTCCGCCACCTTGAAGCCCTTGGCCTCGGCCTTGACTACGTAATGGCCGACCTGCAAATCGACAGCGGCGAATTGGCCGGAGTCATTCGTGGGAAAGGTACGGCTTGCGCCCGTATCGACGTTGGTCACAGTGACAGCCACATTCGGGACGGAGGCACCGGAAGGATCGGTAACCGTGCCAACGATGGTGGTCTGCTGCGCAAAAGTCGAAGCGGAAAAAGCAATCATCGCAACCAGGAGAACAAACAGAAAGCGCAAGTGGAACTTCTTAAGCCGAGGAAGAAGATTTTTTTGATCGCACACTTAGAGATACCCCCTTTAGAAATTAGGCCGGCAGCTTTCTCGTCCCTCGCGATGGAAAGCTTTTTTGGGCCTATAGGGGCGTCAGCACCGACGTCCCTCATCTGTTGCACCGGAACTGAGAGTTAAAGACGATACGGCCTATCGATATTTTTAATGTTGCGTAGAAGAGTGGTAGGGCGCAATATCCACTTGAGCCGAATTCATTATGACCAGTTGGATGGAGCCATGAAAAAAGTGCCGAGCGCGCTGCCGCCCGTCATCGCCGTCGACCGGAAGGCCGCGAAACCTTTGCACAAACAGATTTATGACGCCTACCGTTTCATGATCGTCAGCCGAAACTTGGGGGCGGGGCAGCAGATTCCATCGACTCGGGCGCTTGCTATTGAACTGAAGATCTCTCGAATACCGGTGCTCACTGCGTATTCTCAGCTTCTGGCAGAAGGCTATTTTGAGGCTCGCGCTGGTGCTGGAACATTTGTCTGCAGTTCCCTGCCAGATCAAATGACGTCCAGTGATGGAATCTCGAACGGCTCAGCCGTGATTCGTTCCGGTGCGCGGGCTGCTTCGAAGCGTGCGATGTTGCTTGCTCCGTACGAACGGCTCCCTTGGCTGCGTGGTTTGGGGGCTTTCAACGCTGGCCAGCCAGCGATCGACCAATTTCCATTCCAAACGTGGTCCCGCCTGGTTATGCGCCATTGCCGAAATCCCCATGCAAGGGAAATGTATTACGGTGGACCGCTTGGTTTCGAAGAGCTTCGCAAAGCCATCTGTACTTACCTCAGAACCGCGCGGGCGGTTCGTTGCGATCCGCAGCAAGTCATGATCGTCGCTGGCTCTCAGCAGGCTCTGGAGATTTCTGCGCGCGTACTGCTTGATGATCGAAGCGCCGCGTGGGTAGAAGAACCTGGGTATTGGTTGACGCGGCAGGTTTTAACCGCGGCGGGCTGCCGTCTGGTGCCCGTCCCGGTGGACAGCGAGGGCTTGGATGTTGCCTTCGGCATCAGGAAGTTTCACAAAGCCAAAGCCGCTTTTGTCGCACCATCTCATCAATACCCACTCGGGGCGACCATGAGCGCTTCACGCCGCCTTCAACTTCTCGACTGGGCACAGAGTTCAGGTTCCTGGGTAATCGAGGACGATTACGACAGCGAGTATCGGTATGGCAACATGCCGATCGCTTCTCTCCAAGGCCTCGACCACAACTCCCGCGTCATCTATATCGGAACCTTCAGCAAAACTTTATTCCCTTCCTTACGATTAGGCTATGTCGTTATCCCACAGGATCTGGTCGATCGTTTTGCGGCCGTGCGCTATGCTATGGATATATCGCCGCCACACTTTTTCCAGGCAGTGCTCACGGACTTCATGAATGAAGGCCATTTCGCGCGCCACATTCGCCGCATGCGCCAACTGTACGCACTGCGCCGGAGCGCCCTTGTCGATGGACTCCAAAGAGAATTCGGGTCTGCGTTGGAAATACACGGATCGGAAGCTGGAATGCATCTCGCTGTCATTTTGCCGAAAGGATTTCGTGACCAGGAAGTGGCGGCGCGCGCGGCACGCGAGAACCTTTGGCTTTGGCCGCTTTCCCCGGCATACTTGGGCGAGACTCCTCGGCAGGGATTTATCTTGGGGTTTGGGAACACGGCGGCGGAAGAGATGCCCAAGGCCGTCCGCCAACTTAAGAGCGTGCTCTTCGGTGAAAAGGGCTTAAGCGGCAAAACAACTGGTCATAAGGGAATCGCATAATGTGGTCATTGTCGCAAGCGGGGTGATGAGCGAATATAGCTAACAGGAGAAATACGTTCAGGCGCCCCCGATTCGGCCCCGAGCTACGAGCTTGAACAAACCAAGCATGAATCCCTCAAATCGTAAGGCAACTTTGATCGCCGGCCTTAGGCGGGCCTTAAACGGTCCTGACTTCGAATTGAGAATAGGCTCACCGCTAATTCGAATGGGGGCACTTAGCATCTATTTGTTCCTTCCTTTTCTATTGGCTAGCGCAGGTTGGTTAGGAACTCACCTCGCTGCCGCTGACAACGCGCCCGCAATCCCCATCCTTGTTGAGCTGTTCACCTCAGAAGGCTGTTCCAGTTGTCCTCCGGCGGACGCACTATTGGAAAAAATGGACGCCTTGCAACCCGTTCCCGGAACGCAACTGATTGTCCTTAGCGAGCACGTGGACTACTGGAACCACGACGGGTGGACTGATCCATACTCCTCCGCCTCCATCACGGAGCGGCAAAGCGCGTATGTCCGCGTTCTGAGACTGAATAGCCCCTACACTCCGCAATTCCTCGTGGATGGAACCGAGGAGCTACAGGCCCATAATAACCAGCAAGTCGTACAACTTCTTCAAAAGGCGGCGTCTGCTCCGAAAGTTCCTATGCGGCTTGCATCCGTGAGCGTAGAGCCTGGGAATCCCGCCATCGTTCAAGGGCGTGTCGAATCCGACGTCAGCTCCGAAAAACATAAAGCCGACGTGTATGTAGCCATTGCTCTCGACCACGCAGAGTCGCAGGTCGCGCGGGGAGAAAATAGTGGCCGCCATCTTAGCCATGTCGCAGTCCTGACGGAACTCACAAAAGTGGGCAAGTTGGAGCCTGGGAAAAGTGTTGGACAAGATTTTCGGGTCAAACTCAAGCTCCCCGGTCCTGGCCCGATGAATCTTCGGATTGTGGCGTTTGCTCAGGAGTCCGGGCCCGGCAAAGTAATCGGTGTGGTGTTGAAGAGCGTCGCGGTTAACTAGGAATTGGCATGAGCAGCGTCACTTCTTAAGACTTCCACCGCTCTACGTTTGCTTTTGAGTCCTCTCCAGCGCGAGTTCTGGACATATTTCGCGAGGAGAGCGATCCGCAAAAAAATCAATCTCAGCGTCATCTTCGCCGGGCAAGCTATTGGCACCACGGAAGTCGAAGGAGGTATTTGGCTTGTCAGCTCTATGAGTTACGAGCTTGGGTACGTCGATCTAGAGGAAAAAACTCTGCAGCCTCTGGATAACCCTCTTGGCACAAAAGTGCTACTCCGAACGTGTTTCTTATGTAGCCAGTACGTTCTGTTACGTATTTGTCCGGATTGGACTGGAGGAAAGTGGTCGGGGCGAAAGGATTTGAACCTTCGACCTCCTGGTCCCGAACCAGGCGCGCTAGCCAGGCTGCGCTACGCCCCGAATCTTATTGCATTCTTACAAACAGTTTACGCGTGATTGCCGGCATCTGCAACCACTGCTGCGGAAACAAAAACAAAACCACCGGGAAGCGTCGCGCTTCCCGGCGGTTTTTTGAAGAGTGTTAAGCGGCCTTAGAACTCGTAACGCAATGCAAACTGCATCACGCGCGGGTTGGTCAGCAATCCAGTGTAGTTGCCAAACGTGTTGGAGACATCGATTTCGGAACCGGTGGACTGCACGTTGAACCGCACCGAGTTCGTGATATTGAAAACCTCCCAGCGGAACTGGAGGCTTTGCTTCTCGCTCCATGGCATGGCCCAGCGCTTGGCTAGGCCGAGGTCGATGTTGAAGAAGCCCTGGCCACGAATCTGGTTGCGTGCGCCTCCCTGCCCCGGAAATGGGCTGATGAAGCTATTGATGGCATCCGGACCATTGCTGAAGATGCTGATGTTGCCGGCGTCTTGTCCGGTGTTCACCGGGAAAGCGCCTGTCTTGACGGGAGCAACGAGGTCTGCGTTCCCGCCCAATTGCCAGTTCGTCGGCCACTGGTAGCCGTTGCTGATGTTCACCGGGAAACCACTGGTCAGCCGGAAGAGGCCGGAAAGCTGCCAGCCGCCAATCACTGCATCCGCAAAGCCATGTGCGCCGGATGCGAATTGGCGTCCTTTGCCGAATGGCAGTTCGTAGATCCAGTTGGCGTTGAACTGATGAGTTGCATCGAAGTCCGAAACGGCCCGCTCTTCATTGGGATTCCAGGAGTTGATGATCTGCCCTCCCAGTCCGCCCCACTGACCGATACGTTCTGCGTCCGAGTTGATGTCCATGGATTTCGAGAACGTGTAGTTGAAATCGAACTGCAATCCATGAGTCATCTTGTGACGGACAGTCAGCTCCATGGCGTTATAGGCGGCATTACCGATGGTCCGCCACGCGTAAAGCGAAGAGTACTGCCCATTCCAGAAGGTTCCTGGGTTATTCGTCGGGAAGTATGACGTGTTCGGAACATTGGCATCAGACAATCCGAACAAGTCATAAATGAAAAGTGCCGTCGTCTCGTTTTTCGAAAAACATCCGAACAGATCGTAAGCGGCTTGGTACGCCTGTTGTGTGCCTCCGCCACTGCAGAAGAGAGAATAGGCTCCCCCGTTTACTACTGGCGGCATGATGTCCGCCCAATACTGAGCCGTGGGTCCTAGCTGCGCTGCCGTGAGGCTAGTCGCCGACGGCGGTTGTTGCCCACGGTAGATCTTGGCTAGCGCATCGACCGCCTGGAAATACGTGATCTTGGTCTTCGGATCGGTGAGGTTCAGCGGCATGGCCATGTCTTCTTGCGCCAGCAGGTGATGCGAGAGCCGCCCGACATAAGCAGCCTCTATCGAAAAACCGTTGGACAACTCACGGGAAAAGGAAAGATCGATCGTTTCGGAGTATGGCGACTTCAAATGGTTGTCATTACCCCATGCGATCGCAAACCCATAAGGGCTTAGGTTGTTGCTGCTAAAGATGTTCGGGAATGGCGATGGCAGTGCCGGTGGGACCGGCGCAAACAGCGGGTTTCCCTGCGTGTCCTGCGTCGGAATGACATTCATATTGGTAATCCGCGGCGAACTCGCAGGGTCCACTATACCCGCCGAATTCGTCAGTACGTCCAGCAAGCCAAACGACCCGCCACTCTGATCGAAAGTGTCCACAATGCTCTCGCCCAGCCGGTCGTACACGATTCCAAAGCCTGCTCGAATGCTGCTCCGACCAGCGCCTCCAAAAAGGCTCTTCAAGAAGCCGCTATCCGCGCTTGGCGACCACGCCAAAGCGACTCGCGGCCCGAAATCGTGGTAATCGTAGTTGTAATACCCCGGTTTGCCGCCGTTGGCCGGTCCCGACCAATCGAATGTGAGGGGCGCATCCGCATAGGAACCTACGCCCTGCGTCATGTTTTGGCCGCGCGTGTTGAACCAGTTACTCAATGGCTCGGTGGTTGTCGCTTCAAGTCCGTTCGTTTCCCAAGGAGGCGAGAACAACGAATAGCGCAATCCGAGCGTAAGCGTGAGACTGGGCTTTACCTTCCAAACGTCCTGCGCATACAATTCGAGGCCGTTTTCTGCAAACCGTCTCGAGATCGGCGTCCCTTGGGGAAGCACGTTGCTCTGCCGGTTGAAGTTGTAGTAGGCATCCACCTCCGAAATCATCCCGGTCATCGCCATCAACGGAAAATCATAGGAGTTATTAAACGACGAGTCCACAGCCGGATAGCCGTACACTGCGGGATCAAACGCCGCACCCGTGTTCGCGATCCCCGCAGTGTCCAGCCAAGACGCGTTCGTTACTCCATCGCTGAACGAGTTATTCGAATTAGTCTCGGGATTCCGCAGGAAGGTCCCAACGACGCCGAACTGGAACGTGTGCCGGCCGTGAATTTTTGTAACATCATCATAAATATTGTTAATTGGACGCTGGAAGTTTGACGACCTCGTAATGCCCTGGTCGATGCTTCGGAAATAGTCCCAGGTCTGTGTCGAATTGCCGATGAATCCATTGCTCTCGCGGATGTATCCATAGCGAAAGTTATTGATCAACGTGGGCGTCAGCGCCGCCGAATAGTTCGCGATTATGCCCTTGTTATAATTCACGCTTGTCAATTCGGGGACTGTGCCGGGCAAAAAGGGCGCCCCATTCGAGTTGGCGTTTGCGAGCGCTCCGCTCACAGAAATCCGGTGCCTCGCGTCCGCGGTCAGGTTGTAATCCATCTTGGCGATGTACCAGTTGTGCGTGGTGTAAGTCGGCGCCGCGAAGCGGTAGCCGGAAGTATTTATACCGTCTCCCACCGTTGTGTCGTTCGGCAGAGGATAAAGGCTGTTCATATAAGCGAGCACGGGGGAGTCAGGCCCCAAACCCTCCGGATCCATCCCCGTAATTTGGCCCGGCGAGAGCGCATTGTTTCCTGCCGCAACTGGGTAAGTCTTCCCGCTCACTCCCTGAACACTGCCTCCGGTACAAACTGTCGGGTCTGCGCAGGCGTACTGAATGATCCCATCACGAAGTGTCGCCGTCGGAATGGTTCGCAGCGCGCTTTGAGCCTCCGCATCCCGATACCCTTCATAGTTTGCAAAGAAAAACAGACGATTCTTTTTTATCGGCCCGCCGACGGACGCGCCGAAGATGTTTCGCGTAAGCTTCAATGGTTCGTTCGCCGCGCCGGTATTGAGCTGCGACTGCTTGATGAAATAGTCGTTCGCGCTGGTCGCGTTAGTTCGATTGTATTCGTAGATCGAGCCGTGAAAATCGTTTGTCCCGCTCTTGGTGACCAAGGCCACCTGTGCGCCCGAGGACGTTCCTTGGTCCGCGTTGTAGTTCGTGGTCGTGACGCGGAACTCCTCAACAGAATCCAGCGTGACCGGCAGTACCGACTGAAAAGCGTACCCGCCCTTTGGGTTTACTCCGACGCCGTCCAGCGTGATATTGCTTTGGTCGCTGCGAGCACCGTTGACGGACCCGCTCCGTGTATCCGTGTTGGTATCAATGTCCGACCGGTTGCCGGTGTAAACCACGCCAGCTTGCAAGCTAAGCAGGTCAGGCACGTTGCGGCTTTCCAGTGGGAGTTGTTTCACCTGATTCTCGTTGAACGCGATTCCCAGGGAGGCATCGGTGGTATTCAGAGTTACGGCCTGGGCGGAGACCTCAACCGTCTCCGTAGTGGTGCCAACCTCCAGGGTTACGTTCTGCGTAGACGGCGAATTCACGAGCAACTGCAGCGCCTTGTCCTCCCACTTTCGAAAGCCCGCCATCTCCACGGTGATTGTGTAGGTTCCTGGAGGCAGGCCCAGGAATTCATACTCCCCGGTGGCGCTAGTTTTCGTTTGATGGTGCAGCGCCTGACCGTTGTGATCCAGCGTCACCGTGGCGCCAACAATGGCCGCGCCAGATTTATCGATGATTGTTCCGCGCACGGAAGTCGTCCCCGTTTGCGCCAACGCAGAGGTAGCCGCCAAAAGAAATGCGGCAAGACAAACCAAAATGTTCCGCTTCATGAATTCCCACCTCATGGATTGCTCCTTTCGCGCACCCCAACCTCAAATTGTTTTGTACGCAGGTGGGAAGTATCGAGCCGACACGAAAACAGTGCGGCGCTTTGCCGGGTCTCAACCTGGAGGAAGACTTCGACCTTTGGCAACCTTACCCACCACTCCGCTAGCTAAACTTTGACCTAGCTTTTAGGCTAAATCGCGGGTCGGTGTCAAGGAAAGTTCTGAGGAAAATCTTTCCACTTTGAACTATCTAAATTTTAGATTCTTGATAAGGGCATGAAGGAACTAAAAGCTCTAGTACCCGCTGAAGCAGAATCCGTTTTCACTCACAAAATGGGAGGCGCTCACCCAAGCTGAAGGAGTCTGGCAACTGTGATCGCTGGAATCCCGCGGATGGCGTTCAGAATCGAGTCCGAAACCTCTCCATCCAGCCGCACCAGCGACACCGCTTCCGCGCCCTTGTTTGCTTCCCGGCGCCCCAGGGCGAACGTCGCTATGTTCACGCCCAGGTTTCCGAGCGTCGAGCCCACTTGACCGATTACGCCGGGCTCATCGCGGTTTCTGAGATAAAGGATCGTTCCAGCCAGCTCTGTCTCCAGAGGAATATCGTCAATCTGCAGCACGCGTGGCGAGCCATCAAACAAGACCGTGCCTTCCGCTGAAAAGCCCTTCGCCGATCCTGTCATCTCCGGCAAAGCGGCTACTTCCAACGTGTTAGGGAACCCTCGCTCCCGCCTGCGCGTCTCTTCTTCAACAGAAAGCCCTCGTGCCGCGGCCACCGCTGGCGCGTTCACCACATTGACCTTCTCGTCGAGCACCGCGTTCAGCATTCCTGCCAGCACGGCACTGCGCAACAGGTGCGTCCCCACTTCCGCGACTTCCCCAGCGTAGCGAATCCGTATCCGCGCCGGTCGGACAGCCACTGCCTGCGACACCAGCGACCCAAGCCTTTCCGCCAGTGCCAGATACGGCCGAACGCGCCGATATTGATCCGCGGAGAGCGCTGGCAAGTTCACCGCGTTTCGTATCAGCCCTTCCGCTAGGTAGTCTTTCACCTGCACGGCAACCTGTGTGCCTACTTCTTCCTGCGCTTCCGTCGTTGAACCAGCCACATGCGGGGTGCCTATCACATTTACCATACCCAGCAGCGGCGAATCCTTAGGTGGCTCTTGCACAAATACGTCCAGCGCCGCTCCGGCCAGTTGCCCGCTCTTGAGCGCATCCGCAAGTGCTGCCTCATCAATCAGTTCGCCTCGCGCCGCATTGATGATGCGCGCGCCCTTCTTCATCTTCGCGAGCGTCTCCGCGTTGATCAGGTTGTGAGTCGCAGGGCTCAGCGCTGTATGCAGCGACACGAAATCGCTCTCCGCCAGCAGCCTTTCCAGAGGCACCAGTTCGACTTGCACCTCTCGCGCCGCCGCTTCGCTGATATAAGGATCGTAACCAAGCACGCGCATGTCGAAAGCATCCGCCCGGATCGCCACTTCGCTTCCAATGCGCCCAAGTCCAATCAATCCAAGCGTTTTACCCCGCACTTCCGTTCCCGCCGCGGATGATTTTTCCCACTTCCCTTCGTGCATTGCCTTATCCAACCTGGGTACCTGACGCGCCAGCGCCAGCAGCAGCGCAAACGTGTGTTCCGCCACGCTGATGGCGTTTCCACCCGGCGTGCTCATCACCAGCACCCCGCGTGTGGTGGCCGCATCCAAGTCGATGTTGTCCACACCGACGCCCGCACGTCCTACTGCCCGCAATCGCGGCGCTTTATCCAGCAATTCCGCCGTGACTTTCGTCGCGCTCCGTACAATCAAGGCGTCCGCGTCGGCTATCTCCGCATTCAAGTTGTCCTTGGTGGTCAGAACGATGTTCCATCCCGCCTTCCGCAAGAGTTCGACACCGCGTTCGCTAATCTTGTCCGCAACAATGACTTTCATCGGGCCTCATCCAGGTTGGTTTGATTTGCTAAGCACGCAAGCGGGCCAAACCCGCCAAAACTAAAACATTAAAGGTAGCGAGCCACTCTCAAGCTGTCAAATCCTCTATTTCCGCTCTTCTCTGTGACCTCTGTGTCTCTGTGACCTCTGTGTAAATCCTTTTCCTTCCTTTTTCTTCTGCTATATTGAATCAATGACAATAGCCGAAAAAATCCAAAAAGACCTGGTCGACGCCATGCGCGCCAAGGACGAGCTGCGCCTCAGCGTCCTGCGCGGCGTCAAGTCCGCCATCAAGTACAAAGAAACCGAAAAAATTCACACGCTCGATGAAGCCGAAACCATTCAAATCCTGCAAACGCTCGTCAAACAACGCAAAGAATCCATCGACCAATTCGGAAAAGGTAACCGCCAGGACCTCGTCGACAAGGAAACCAAGGAACTCGCTATCCTCGAATCCTATCTTCCCGCTGGTGCGAGCGACGCCGAAATGGACGCCGCCATTGCTAAAGCACTGGCCGAAACCGGCGCCAACTCCATGAAACAAATGGGTGCTGTCGTCAAAGCTGCCAAAGCCCACCTCGAAGGCAAGGTCGTCGACGGCAAAGCCCTAAGCGACCGCGTCCGCGCTCGCCTCTCTTAAATTTTGTCGTGCCGTGTTTACCGCGCAGTGGCAAAACTAAATTTCGCAGAGCGCCACGTCCGCTTCCCCTTACTTACTTCCTGCCGGCTTCAAAACCGCGGTGCTACGTTCATCGCTCGCGATAATTCGGTAGAGCTTTTTCAGGTCATCGACCTTGCTGAGCGGCACGCTCGTTTCCTTCACTTCGAACGTTCTCGTATACCGCAGCACATTTCCGCTTGCTTCCGTCTTGCTCTCATAAATCGCAAAGCTGTATTCCGCATGGATCGGCGGCGGCAGATCATCCACTTCATACCCCTGTGGCAGGGTTATCTCAAAGGAATCCGTGTCTCGCGAAGGCCCTTCGAACTCCACCGGATATTTTCGTGGTTCTTTCGTTTCCAGCAAGCCACTGGACTTGTTTCCAATGACCCGCGGCCTCACCAGCAGCAAATTCCCAGCCGTCTTGGCGTAGTTCTGCGAAACCAGCGAATAGTTAAATATGAAGGGCTGGTCCATCTGGTTAAGATTGGTGACCGATGCTTTTGTCAAAGAATAGGTAGTAAGCGAGTTTGCGAGCAGCGATTCGACGGGCTTGATTCTGTCCGCGTCCTTCGTTGCGGACCTCAATGCCTCTCTCTGCGACGCTGCGCGGTCTCCCACTCGAACTTCTCTAACGTCTCCGCTGAGCGTCCCCGATGGATTCAGGGTCAGTTTTGCGGTGCGCTGCACGCCGTTCAATTGCGCCGGAAGTTTCGGCAGTTCAATCAGTTCGCCACCTTCTGGAGTTACCAGCAGCGCAAAATTGGACTGCAACGCTCCCCGCAATTGCCCGAAAGGCGTCATATCGTCGGTGGGATCAAAGATCAAAAGCCGCCCGAGTTTCGCATGCGGGAAAATCGCAATTAACGAAGCGTCTTCCAGTCCGTCCGGCAGCCGGATCGCCAGGATTTCGTGATTGAACCATCGCGTCGCCGGCGTGGCGGGCGTCACGGCCCCCCGCTCCGTGTTCACCGAAACGTAGTAAGACGTCACGCCGATCTCCTTCAGCATCGTGCTCATGATCGTGGCTTTGTCTTTGCAGTCGCCATATTTGTGGGTAAAAATCTCCGCCGCGGGATGAGGCTGCCATCCTCCGATTCCCAGTTGAATCGCCACGTACCGGATGTCCCTTTGGACGAATTGCGCCAGGGATTGCATTTTCTCCAGTTGCGCCGTCTTCCCCGCAGTCAGTTCGGCGACCTTCTGCTTGATATCCTGTGAGGAGTCCCGCCGCCCTTGGGTCAGTCCGCCTTCCCACCTTCCCATATCCGTCCAGTCTCCAAATCCTCTGTTCTGGCTGCCTCCCGGCGGAAACAGGGACACGATCATCTGGCCTGCAACCCCTTCACGCGGTGGCATGTCGTATTCGGGTCTGATGCCTTCCACATCCTTCACCACCCATTGCGACTGGTTGCTTCCCGCGGACGATGGCTCCGATTTCGCATAATTCAGCCACGCCGCCTTGTATTCCCATCCAGCCGGAAGTTGCAGCGTGTAGTGCGCCTCGCGAACTGGTGTTCCTTCTCTCTGAAATGCCCACACATCTTGCAGGACATATGGCCGAACTTCCTGTTCGATCTCATAGCCAATGATGTTGCCGGGATCCGCGGCAGGAATGGTCAGCACTTTCGTCTTGAGGTCGGTCATTAACTCGCCGTTTTGCACTCCAAATAACGCTGTCTCCAGGGCATCCTTGTCTTTCACTTCATAGTCTTTGCCCTGCGCGGGAATGCACCAGCCGTGAATGCTGTTGATCTTCGTCTCCGAATCGAAGTCGGCGAATATCTTTCCGTATTTTCGGCCGTCCGGACGCAGAATCTTGTACACCCGGCGCTCTGTGCGCTTAATCTTTCCGTTTCCCTGCACGCTGAGTATTTCTTCCGAATACAACATCACTGCATCCGTTTTTTCGTCGTGCGCCGGCAGCGGCACACTTACCAGCGCATGCATCCATTGCGGCGCGTCGCCGGCACTCGCGGGCCGCGCCGCTCCCAGTGTCCAGAATATGAATAGAACGGCGGCCCAGGCTCCGCAGCGCAAAGCTTTAGTTGCTTGCGGCTGCCGCTGCAGGCTGCAAGACGATTTGCTCTTCATCGGATGTCCTCACAACCTCATAGAACTTGCGGAGTGCCGGGTAGAATTTCTGCTCCAGACTGATCAAATCGCTCTTCATGAGCCGTTCGACGTGCAACGTCCCATTGTTATTTTCGACTTTCATCGTGTACTGCATGACCTTGGCATCGTTATTTTCAGGTTTTGGCAGGCTGCTCACCTGCCAGCCGAGCGGTAACTCGATCGTTATGTCGTCCACTTTTTCTGAAGCGTAATGAAAGTACAGCGGGTGGACACGCGTGGCGTGCTCGTAAGCATGCTTTTCAGTCGCGCCAAAAAGGCCTACGGGCATGAGGGCGCGCCTCCCGGCCCCTGACACCCATCCGGGCACCTTCAGATCAAATTCAGCGACGAGTTTCGGATCCGAGCTGGACCAATCGGGCTTATTGGTTAGTTCTACTTCAATGGACGCCGGAATCATGTACCGAACTTCGTCTTCCAGCAGCTTTTTCCGCTGCGCCTCGTCCTGGTTACGTTCCTCCAACCGGAGGTAAAGCGCTTCCAACCCTGAGTACGTTACAGTTAGCTTGCCTTCCAAACTTCCCTCTTGCGTCAGCTTTAGCTCCGCCTTCCGCTTGATCTGCGAATCGTTGCTCTCCGGCATGCTGGTTGTGACCCACGAGCCTCCGTCTCTATCGAGTTTCAATCCTTGCGTGCTGGTTTCAGACCACGGCAGCAGCCCATACGGCGTAAATGCCGTTCCGGGATCGAAATACATATCCTTTCCGTTCAGTTTCACCAGCACGACGTATGTTCGCAGGTCCCTGGCGTTCATCAAGCCCTTTAAGAAGAAGTGGTCGTCGCGGGTAGAGATTCGCACGGCCGACGCGTCCGCTCCCGCAGCTCGGGCCATTCCCAAAAACAACAGCGTGATGTCATCTCCGTAAGCGTAACCGCGCTTCCACACATCTTCGACGTTGCCAGCTACTTTTTCTTGCGCGCGCTTCTGCTCTTGTTCCGTCTTTTCCACCGCGTAGCTGCTATTGCGTATCTTCTGCGTCCGCGCATAGATCTTCTGCAATTTCACTTCAGGGGAATCGCTTGCCGACACCGTCTCCGCCACCGCCTGTTCCATGGCCTTCTTTTTGTTCACGAAACCTTCAACATAGTCGTTCCACTTCTTGCCCTGCTTTTTCCAGAATTTCTCGGCGTCCGTCTCCAAAGTCCCGTCGACATACGTGAAGTCCACGCGGAACTTCATCGCTGCTTCTGGCGGCATATCATCTTCCACCACAAATGCCGGAATATTCGCTGCCTCCATGTGGATAAAGTTATGGTTGGCCCTTGATTCCTTCACGGGCGGTTTGGTTCCCTCGGGCAACCCGTTCGGCCAGCTCCACTTCAACGGGAATTCGCCGTAAGGCGTGAGCGTGAACTTTGCCGACTTGGTGAAGAGATCCGAGCTGAGCATCCAATTTGAATCGAAAACTTTGTTCTCTGCGAAATCGATCATGTAATGGTATTCAATGATGCTGCCGGGCTGAACGTCCGACAACGTAAACGTCTTCGCGAGGTACTTGAATCCGCGAGCTTTGACAATCTCTTTCTCATACACTTTGCCGTCGTAGACCGTGCTCGACCCGTTCGGTTGTACCGTCCGTGCCCTGATATTTATGATGTCGTAGTCTCCTGGGACGAACAGTATCTCCACGTCCGCGTTCTTTCGGCCTTCTTCCGTGAGTATTTTCTCTCTCACGTAGTTATATTCGTGCGGCACCCGTGCGTTGCTATCGTCCCGATCCACTTGCCGGTAAAGAATGATTGCCGGCGCGCCGGGAGCCGCCGGATCCCTCGTCATCTTCAGCTCTTCCGGCGAAATCGGCAGCCATTCGTCCGCGTTGCTCGGTCCCACGCGATACATCGCAGCTCCAAGCAAAATGACCGCCGTAATCAGGGATAGCCGGCGCAGATTCACAACGCACCTCCAGAATTGAATTTCAAGCAGACGTACGAATCGAGGGCGGGCAGGGATAGACCCGGAACCTGGACCGCCGTGCTGGGAAGGGTTTTGGCGCATAAGCTGTATTGTTGACCTGTGCTACTTGCTGCGGCGGACAATACAGGCCTGCTACTTCCTTGTCAATAGTGCTAAGGGCCACGACGTGCAACAACGTAACATGTCGTCTCCTCTTGCTCCGCGGAGCGCTCACGCTGGTGCAAGAGATCTTTTGAGCGGCATGATCTTGCGGGCAAACTGCCATAAAAACCTGTCCCGCCGCAAAATCTCAATCCGGTTCAACGCGTATAAATCGATCGGTTCTTTCGGCCCATAAACCGTGCTAAATGCGCAGGTGTATCCGGCCTCTGCCACGATCTTTTCCACCGTTGCGTTAAAAAATCCTGCGGGATACGCCAGTGTTTTGCACGGTTTCTGCAAAAGCTCCTCGATCTGCTTTTTTGCGTCGCTAACTTCGTACTTCACTTCTTCCGGCGTCAGCTCATGCAGCAGTCTGTGATTTGTTGTGTGCGACCCAAACTCAATTCCGTGCTGTGCCATCTCCAAAATCTCTTCGCGCGACAGATGCGGCCGCGCTTCCTCCCCTTGCGCCAGAGGTTTCGCCGAAATCTTCCCGATTACCGACGGCACCAGAAAAATCGTGGCCTTGATCCCCAGTTCCCGCAAAACCGGAAATGCATTCATATAGCTGTCCTGGCACCCGTCGTCAAACGTAACCGTAATCCCATTCGTCGGAAATTTGCCTTCGGCCAAATAGAAGTCAATCAACTCGGCGGCCGTGTAGAACACGAACCCCTGTGCCTTCAAATACCTCATCTGCCGTGCAAACCGCGCCGGCGGCGTAAAGCCTCCCCGCACGCGCGAGCTTCGGCTCGGCTTATCAATCATGTGGTACTGAATCACGGGCACCATTGCGGCCTGAGCGGTTTCCATCTTTATTCCAGGTTGGGTTCTTCGATGATGCTCACATCCGAATCGCCACGCGTCAAAAACCAGTTTTGAGGATCACAAATCACATTCTTTGTTTCTACGGCGCTTGTCGCGACCCATGCCATGAATTGCGGCGACCTCTTTATTCTCCAGAAGCCGCGCCGCTTCAATCGTTCTTCTACTAATCCATCCAACACGTCCGTCACCAGGCTACCTGCTCGCAGTTCGATGGCTCTTCGCAGCGCAGCGTCGATCAACGCGTCGACAATTTCCGCGCCGTTCTCCCGGACGTACAAAATATCGCTGATCGCCGCCTTCGCCGGACCAGCCTTCGGCCCCGCATTGGAAATTCTCTTTCGAAAGAAGAGCGCCACATAGCCCGCCAACCGTTCTTTCTCAAAACATCCGACAATTTCAAATTGTTTCCCCGGCTGTTCCGCAAATTGCCACTTCAAAATTCGCGCATCTCTCCGAGCAGCACACCCCCATTGCCCCGAAGCGCGCTCCCACAGCTCATCGAACTCCGCCCCAAACTCGCGGACAGTTCTTGTCGTGTACCGCGCAGCACCCTCAGTTTTTCCTGCCCCAATGCGCATCGGCCCAGTCAGCAAATTCAAAAATCCTCGCGCCGGCGCAATCCCCCCCGCTCCCGCAAGCCCATTGCCCGCATACAACAATTTCTGATACCGGTGAATCCACCCCATCTCTACCCAACCCATGCTCCGAAACAATCCCGCCGACTGCTCATTAATTCCCAAAGTAATCATGGTCGGATACTTCTCCCGCGCCGCCGTCACCAACTGCTTTCCCAATCCCTTCCCGCGAAAATCTTCCCGCACAATAAAATCCAAAATCCAAATCGCCGGCCGCGTTTCTCGACCGGCCTTCACCTGCACCGGAATCGTCGCCAACTGCCCAACAATCTCCTCTCCGCAACTCACGACCCAAAGCGGAATATCGTCCGTCCGCGTATTTGGATTTTCCAGGTAGTGCCACTTCCAGTAGGCAGGATCGCTCTTCCGCGCCTCCCCCGCATACGCCACGCGCAGAAAGCGCAACAACGCCTCCGTCTTCTCCACCCGAAACTGCTCTACTCGAACGTCCTGAGCCACACCACCCCCGCACTACCCACCAACATCATTCACACGTTGTGCAGCAGGACTTCAATCTGCGCGCCTTGAGAAGCATCTACCCATTGACCAATTCCCCGAGCGGAGTATCAATCCTCGCGGTATCGGATGCGGTCTTGCTCGACAATCCAAAGTTCTTGCTTTGGCGATCGCCGGGAAAGCACGGGCAGCATCCGCTTCAAGAGCGAAATGAGCGTCAATTTGTCTTGGGAGTTAGGTCGAAAAACTATAATGCCCGAATGAGGTTTCGGAGGATACGCCTGAACATTGGCGAAATCCAGATCTAGCGTCAGGAGGATGCGCTCCTCGGTTCGACAGCGCTCCGCAAGCGTCGAGTCGTCGCTCCCTGACAATTTCTGATCGGCGACAGTATCCGCCTCATGGCCCGCTTCGCGAAGCAACGCAGCATGTTCTGAGGGAAGATTTTCGTCGACTTTGAATTTCAAGCTCTTGTTTCCAGCGGCAAGTCCACGGTTCCCTCACGCGCCAACTCGGCGGCGTAAGCCAGAGCTGCGTCGATATCCGCCTCCGTCAACGCTGGGTAGCTGTGCAATATTTCATCGCGAGCCACGCCCGCCGCGATGTTATCAATCACCGCGGATACCATCACCCGCGTTCCACGAACGCAAGCTCTCCCATGGCAAACCGCCGGATTCACGCTTATCCGCTCTCGCCAGTTCTTCATGCCGCTATATTAACCCCATTTTCACTACCCAGTGCCAATAGCACCTCGGTCGTTCCATGCCTCGCCCCTTGCGTATGCGCCAGCATTGTAGCGATTTTGCAACTTTCGTAGCGCGGGCCTTCAGCCCCGCCCCCCGCATTTCTCCCGCGTCGCTCTTTCCACGCGGTCGGCTTCCGCGGAGAGCCCTCTCGCCACGCCGCTCGCCCAAACTTCTCTACAGTGTCTAGGGTCAATCTCTAAGGGTAATCACCTATACCGAAAACTACAGATAAGCCTTTAAATGCCTTCACTCTCCATTGGCACCCAGCGCCACGTCCAGCGCAGCCAGGAGAAAAAGAGGATGCGATGGGTCGGAGAATTCTTGCAGGTGCAATTCTTGTAGCTGGATTTGTGACCGGATGCGGCGGAGGCAGCACGCAGTCGACGCCACCCGCACCGCCGGCGCCCCCGGCCCCCGCGGCAATTGTCGTCACCATCCAGAACAAAATCACCGGCAATGTGATCGCCGGAGGAAGCGTCACTGTCCTGGTCGCCACTGTCAATAACGACTCGTCGAACAGCGGCGTCTCCTGGACCCTCACCGCCAACTCCGTCGCGTGCACCGCTTCTACCTGCGGAACTCTATCAAACGTAACCACTTCCAGCGCAACCTATGTCCCACCCGCGTCCGCTCCCGCAAGCCCGAATAATGCCCCCACGATTACCGCCACCTCGGTGAAAGACCCCACGAAATCTGACACCGACAGTTTCACTCTCGTCAGCGCCAGCACCTCTTGCGGCGCCGGACACGAATCTATCTTGAACGGTCAATACGCCTTCACACTCCAGGGCTTCGACACAGCCGGCGCTCAAGTCATGCTGGCAGGCACCTTTAACGCCGACGGAGCCGGCCACATCGCCACTCTCGCCGGCGCCGAGGACATCAACAGCTCCGCCGGTCCCCAAACAAATCTCACTATCAACGCGACCGGCAGCTCCTATTCCGTTGGCGCGGACAATCGTGGCTGCCTAACCCTAGTGAATTCCCTATCTACAACAGAATTCCGCTTCGCATTAGGTTCCGTGAATGGCGGAGTCGCCTCCAAAGGCCGCATCTCTGGATTCGCCGGCACCACCACTCCAGACACGCTAGTAACCGGCGAGCTGAGACTCCAAAACGCAGCAGCTTTCACTAATTCCGCGTTCGCTGGCAATTATGCCTTCGGTTTGGATGGCACCGACACCGCTGGCAAACGCTTCGGCCTCGCCGGAACGCTCTCAACCAACAGCGCGGGCGTCATCACCACCGGCAACTTTGACTCCAACGACGGCGGCACTCTAAACACCAACGCAGCGATCACGTCGGGCACGTACGCAATTTCTGCGAATGGACGCGGCACGCTCAGTCTCATCTCCGGCGGCGTCACCGACAATTACGCGATCTATATGCTCAGCAATTCCGATGCTCTGCTCATGTCCGTGGACGCGAACAGCACCGGCCATCCCATGACGGTAGGAGAAGCCCTTGGCGCCAGCCCCTCCTTTTCAAACAGCTCACTAACCGGCACGCTCGCCATCCACATGACTGGCAGAACCGCGGGCGGCAGCGCCGACGTTACGATTGGTGTAGGAACTGGCGACGGCGGCGGTAACTTCTCCACATTGAATCTCTTTGAAAAATCGGCTGATAATCCCATCAACAACATGAGCGGCGCCGCCACCTATTCCGTGGCCGCCAACGGCAGAGCCACCGTCACCGGCATCTTTCCCAATGCGCCAGTCATTTATCTCAACGCAACGAATCAGGGCTTCATCGTAGGCGGCGGCGTATCCGCGCCTTCCGGTATCGTCGAGCCGCAATCGACCGGTCCATTTTCCAACGCCTCGGTTTCCGGCTCTTATTTCCTGGGCACCGAAACTCCGGGCTGCGAGTGCGTCCCCGAAGAATCCGGCGTCGCCACAGCAAACGGCTCTGGCGGATTAACCGGCACCCTGGACTCAGGACGCTACGGCGGCCTGCTGCAAGCCAATCAGCCGTTGCCAGTCTCCGTCTATTCCGTCAATGCCGATGGCACAGGCAACGTTGGCACAAACACCGCCCTCATCGTCATTTCCACCAGCAAATTCCTATGGATGGATTCCAGCATCAATCCAGCCGTAACCCTGCTGGAAAAATAGCGCCGCCATTTCCCGATCTCAACCGATCCGACACCAACGGTCATTTCGAACGAAGCAAGCCGATAATTTTTCCTTCCGCCTCGCTCCCACGAGGCGGTCGGCTTGCGGAGAGAGAAAACTCTCCTTCTTTCTTTTCTCTTCTCCTCCCCCTCAACCACCAGCCGCTCGCCTTTTTCCGTCTCCCGTGCGTGCCCCGCAATCGCGCGTGATACAATTCTCTTATGGGAGTCATCGTCAAAAATCCAGAAATCCTCGGCGGAACTCCCGTCTTTCGCGGAACGCGCGTTCCCATCCAAACGCTTTTCGATTACCTCGAAGGCGGAGAAACTATCGAAGACTTTCTGGAAGGATTTCCCACCGTCTCGCGCGAATCCGCAATCGCTGCTCTCGAAGAAGCGAAACACCTTCTCCTCGCTCGCCCCTAAATGCGCATTCTGATCGATGAATGTATCGACGAGCGATTCCGAAACTATCTGCCCGGTCACGATTGCCAAACAGCCCGTTACGCCGGACTCGCCGGACTGAAAAATGGCGATCTTCTCGCAGCAGCGGAAACGGCAAGATTCGATGTCTTCCTGACCGTGGATCAAGGGATCGAATACCAGCAAAATCTAACCGCTCGCAAGATCGCCATTGTCATTTTCCGTGCGAAGTCGAACCGCTTGAAAGACCTCCTGCCGCACGTGCCCGCTTGTCTAGCTCACATCGCATCTATTCAACATGGCCAGATCGTCAAACTCGAGAGCTAGCTCTTCCCGATTTCCCAACCCCGGGTCAGCGAACTCCTCAGCGGAAAAATCACCGACAAATCCGTCGACAAACTCCTCACTACGCCGGCCACCTCAGGCTCGAAGCCAAAGCCAAATTCACCCCACCCACAAAGAACTCGTCGAGAAAGAACTCGCCTTCGCCAACTAACCTCGAAGCATTCGCCCCTCGGTCAACGCCTCATCGCAGCGGAAGCATTACGCTTTCTTTTGTGTGGCAGTCTTCGTATCTTCGCGCGTAAAGCCGCGCGCACAGGCCGCACTTCAAAGCGCACCCCTTCCGCCTCCTGCAAATACGCAATAATCTCAAACAGTCTGCTCGCCGTCGGATTCCCCTTCGGCCCAAACATCTGGTGAATCGTCTTCACGTGAATTTTTGTCCCTGCTGCCAGCTTGGGAAATCCAACGGTTGCGTTGATATAGTCACGCAGAATCTCCTTCGCCAACTCCACCTCGCCCGACAGCAAGCTTTCCAGCGCCTCGCTCAACATCCCTCTTCGAAACACAGGATCCCGTCTAATATCCGCCTGCACCGTTTCTCTAAAGTCGGTCGTCAAAGCCATTTTCATTCCTCTTCTTTCTGCTGCTTCTTCCTCTGCTTGTAGTTTTCCCATCGGCCAAACGCTACTTGGATATCGATCTGCTGCCGCCGTTTCGTTCCGCCGCCGAGAAGAATCACGATCTCCTCGCCGTCTTTACCAAAATAAACTCGGTAGCCGGGACCAAAATTAATCTTGCACTCAAACACTCCGGCTCCGACTCCTTTCACGTTCGAAAAATTCCCCAATCCCATGCGCAATATTGCCGTGGTCACTCTCTGCCGCGGCCCAGCGTCCAATCTGCCGCGCCATTCGCCGAACGGGCTGGAGCCATCAAGCTCGCGATATTCGCGAATCTCCACCATCATTTCAATAGTAGCATATATTTTACCATCCCGAAATACCTCTCAAGCCCCGGTCATTTCGAACGGAGCAGGCCGACGCCTTTCTATCAGATTCGCTCCTATGAATCTGTCGGCTTGCGAAGAGAGAACCGCTGCCTCATCGCTCACGTCATTTGTGCGCGATGAAATCTCTCTTCATGTTTTTGTTTCATGGCGGAACGTCGAAAAAGGTCAGAGTCAACGTGTGGAAAGACCTCGGATCCTTGGCCACTTATGGTGCGGCCATCCGCGTGTTATCGTGTCGGACTGTAGGAGGTCCCATGGCGACGAATTTTGGGAATTTCGATCTGTTCGGCGACGGCGCGGAAGGAGAAACCGGCCCAGTCCCAAGCGTTGATGTTGCGGATCTTAAGAGCGTGTGGGCGATGCAAAATGGTATGCAAGCAAGAATGCCTGGCGAGGCGATTAGTTTTGGCGCCGAATCCTATAAGCGCGCATGTGGCGCGGGAGCAGATGTCCGTTCCCTTTTCGCACGGGTCTCGCAGCTCCGCGTGTTGCAAATGCTTGGAATGCTCGCACCGTGGACGCACGGCGAAGTAGTCGACGACGCGGTCTTTAAGGTTGTTGCCACATTCCCAATGACGAGAATGCAGCCGGGAATTGTCTACGATGAACTTCCGTTTGATCTTCAGGAATTTTTAAACCAGGTCGCAAAGCAAGTCGAGGGTTGAGTTAGTCGGACGGAGCGTGGCACCTCAATATTTCATCCCACTCCATCATTTCGAACGGAACAGGCCGACGTTTTTTTCCCTCACGTTCGCTCCTGCGAACGTGCCGGCCTGCGCAGTGAGAAATCTCTCTTCTATTCGGGTCACGCGAGAATCTGGTCAACGTTGGCTAGCTGTTTTCAGCGCAGATAAAATCGACTAGAGTTCAGGGATGAAACAGGCCACCGCAAACGCCATACGAAACTGCATCAAGGCATTTCTGGCTGAGCTTCAAAGAGTCCCGTCGCTACCAGAGGAAGGACACTGGGAGTACCATCGCGAATCCGCAGGTAACTGGGGCGGCAGACTCGTCCCTAAACCAAACCTGATGCGCGTAGTTGACAGGCAACTTCTCCAGAAATTGGTTCCAGACATCGAATCCGCCCTCAAGCAGGACTATCCGGAGTACCTACAGCTCTTCGGGCCTCCAGGTACATCGGCCCCATTGCAACCCGCTATGATCTTGCAGCAACTTGCCAGAGCGGCACACGAGCGTTTCGGGACATTCGCGCTGAATGACGAACAAATCAACGCGATACTTTTAGATGTGTCTACTTTCTTTGATCGAAGAACAGTTCGACTCCGGTTGCACGCCCCTGCGCTGAATCTACATGGACCACTAGAGACTCCGCAAATAACGCTCCCAGGTGGGATCATTCTTCGACCAATAACTGACGAGGAGTGCACTAAATTCTACGGCGGCAACCCTATTTTCCACTTGAGACAAATGCCGACTGGATTTCCCGATTTTGTTTTCGTCAAAGAGATTGAAGTTCCCAAGATCTTCGGGCAGGGAGACGGAATAAAGGACGATCCAATTTTTGGGCCGTTCCAGACCGACCTCGACCTCTGCATACTCGCCCTTGCAACTTTCAAGGACGCAGGGGCCGTAGGGTACGATGGCATTCGCATTAGTCCAAGTGAATTTACTCTGGGGTCGTCGTTCGCTGACTATCAAATGTACAGGGACGAACATGTCCCGTTTAGCCGATACGAGCTTACAGTAGAAGAGGCACCGAGAATTGAGGCTCATGCAAGGAACCTCGAGGGTATACATCCAACATTGGAAATGGCGAGTCAGCGCCTGGTTGACAGCGTCCGTAGAACGAAGCCGCGCGATGCTATCGTCGATGCAGTTATAGGACTTGAAGGCATCCTGCTCGCCAATCTCCAGGATGGTCGGACCGAGCTAGGTTTCCGCTTCGCCTTGCACTATGCGCTTCTATTCGCAATCGAAGAACGCACAGAAGCATTTTCCACCGCAAAGGCTCTGTACGCCTTGAGGAGCACTATCGCTCACGGCAATGCGCCAGAAGAAACATGGAAGATTAGTGGCAAATCGCTATCGCTTGTAGAAGTGGCTGCATTAGCTCGTTCCGTCTTGCGAACAACAATCTCAATCTTTACGGTCAACGCCAAGAAACCGGATTTCATGAATAAGGATTACTGGACATCAAGAGAATTGGGAATTGTGACTTCCGAGATTCACGGTAATCACCGGTAGTCAAAGCGCAGGTGAACGGGTGCCAGCACGTCGTTTCTATACAAGGGGCTATTGAATTTTCCACACATTTCCACAGCCGAAACAAACCCATCACTCGCGTTCACCCTGAGTCCCGAAGGGCCCAACTCCCTCAATCCTCTCCACTTACGCCACCACAACTCGAATCCGCCCCCGCCGTTAGAATAACCATGCAGTAAATAAACAAAGCTATTGACAATAGGTAATTACCTCTGCTACCATTTCCCATGTTCAGCGCGTCGCCCGTCCTTACGCTCGATCGCTACCGGCTTTTCCTGGCCCTCCCTCCTACCTCCGTGAACTCTGTGCCCTCCACGTTAAAATCCACACTTAACAGCACCAGCCCCTCTCGCCTCCGCAGGCCACTCACCGCAAGCCACTATCCCCTTTAGAATCACATCTTTTGCACACCCCCACCATCTAACCCCCATCGAATCACATCTTTGCAAAAAACAGGGGAGGGCGTCGTATCTAGCGCCTCCATCCAACGCCTTCCTCCTTTTTCCACAGCGAGCAAATATCCAACACGCAGCGATGCCCGTTTACCCCGAGCAATGGCGAGGGGCATCTCCACTCTTTTCATGCGTTTACTCAACACTTCCCGTCACACACGGGGGTGGAGGAGGGACCACCATTTCTGGCTCTCCCCATCCAGCTTTCTCGACCTTCGCCTCACAGGTCACGAGCCACGGAACACCGGCCACGTCTTCTCTGCGGGTCTCCGCCAACTCTGCGTCTCTGCGTTATCCTTTTCTTCGCTTTCCCTTTACACTTTCAAACCTTTTGGCCCTCCAATCTTCCAACTCCGCTTTTCCACTACTCACTACCAACTATTCACTACTCACGGTCCTCCCCATAACTTCTACCCTCCCGCCCTCAAACTACGGCATAATCCCGCCGCACAGGGGCGTATCAAGGTCCAGCTTAACGACTGGGCGCAACCCATTCCGCAAACGGGGAGGATTCAGTGACTGATCGTCCATGGAGTTCCACGGCTCCTCCAGGAGAATTTCGCACCTACATCTCCGCCGAGGAGACCGTCAAGGAATTTACGATCCGCGCGGTCATCCTTGGCTCGCTGTTCGGATTGCTCTTTGGCGCGGTCAGCGTCTACGTCGGCTTGCGCGCCGGGCTAACCGTCTCCGCATCCATTCCCATCGCCGTGCTCTCCATCAGCATCCTGCGCGCGTTTGGCCGCTCCACGATTCTCGAAAACAACATCGTCCAGACCACCGGCTCTGCCGGTGAATCGCTCGCTGCAGGGGTCATGTTCACGATTCCCGCGCTGATTTTTCTCGGCTTTGGCTCGGAGTTCACCTTCTGGCGGATTTTCCCGTTGGCGCTGCTCGGCGGATGGCTTGGCGTACTCCTCATGGTTCCGCTGCGCCGCCAGCTCATCGTCGGAGAACATGGCAATCTCTCTTTCCCCGAAGGCACGGCATGCGCCGATGTTCTCGTAGCCGGCGAGCGCGGCGGCTCCTTCGCAGGACGCGTTTTCTGGGGACTCGGCCTCGGCGGCGTGTACACCTTTTGCATGAACACGTTTCAGGCTTGGACCTCGCAGCCGGAAAGCCGCCCGTCCTGGTTTCCCGGCGCATCCTTTCGCGCCAACATCACTTCGGAGTATCTCGGCGTCGGCTACATCATCGGCCCGCGCGTTGCCGGAATTCTTTTCGCCGGCGGAATCGTCTCCTGGCTCCTGATCATGCCGGCCATTAAATTTTTCGGCCAGCTCTCCGGCCACACAGCCATTTACCCGGGCACAATTCCCATCCCGGACATGACCCCGGATCAGCTCTGGCGCACTTACATTCGGCCAATGGGCGCTGGCGCGGTCGCCGCAGCGGGTGTCATCACTCTCATCCGCACTTTGCCTACGATCATTTCCGCGCTCCGCTCCGGACTCAAAGATGTCCGCGCGCAAGGCGGCGGCCAATCCTCTGCCGCGAGCCGCATTGATGAAGACATGCCGATGCGCACCGTGATCATCGGCTCGATCGTCATCATCGTGATGCTCTGGGTTTTGTTGACTTTCCATCCCATGAAAGGCGCGAGCACGCTCTGGTGGCAGAACCTTTTTGCGGCCATCTTCGTCGTAGTTTTCGGATTTCTGTTTGTCACCGTCGCAGCGCGTATCAGCGGCTTGCTTGGAAATTCTTCCAATCCCATCAGCGGAATGAGCATCGCCACGCTCATGGCCACCTGCGCGATCTTCTTCCTTGCCGGATGGACGGCTCCGAATTACGCCGTTCTCGCGCTCATGATTGGAGGCGTGGTCTGTATCGCCGCCGCCATCGCCGGCGCCACTTCCCAGGATTTGAAGACCGGCTACCTCGTCGGAGCCACTCCATACCGTCAACAGTTGAGTCTTCTGATCGGCGTAACAATTTCCACCGTCGCCATAGGAGCCACGCTCAACCTGATGAACGTGGGCCTCGAGAAATACATCCCCACGCAAATCCCTGTGAACATCGCCGCGCTCCCCTCCGGCGCAAAAATCGAACGCGAAGGCTTCGTCTATCGCGGCAAAAGCTACACGCTGATTAACGCGCTCAGCTCCGGCGTCATTCCTGACGGCGAATATCTCTACGACAGCGACACAAAACAGATCGAAATCCAGTGGGCGCAAGGCATCGGCAGCGACAAAGCGCCCGCTCCGCAAGCCCGCCTCATGGCCACAGTCATCAACGGCATTCTCAACCAAAAACTTCCGTGGCGCCTCGTGCTCATGGGCGTCGCGCTGGTCATCGCCGTCGAAATTCTCGGAGTGCGCTCGCTCGCGTTCGCTGTCGGTTCGTATCTCTCCATTGCCACAACTGCCACGATGTTTGCCGGTGGCCTGGTCCGCTGGATGGTCGAAGCCAGCTCCAAAGAGAAAAAAGACGAAGGAGAAGCCAGCCCCGGCGCGCTCTATTCCAGCGGACTAATCGCCGCCGGCGGCGTTTTCGGTTTGCTGGGAATCATCATCAATCTTTTCCAGGACCCGGAAATCGCCACGCACGTCCCCGGCTGGTTCGGCCGCCTGCTGAATCTGCCATGGCGCCCCGACCTTTTCTCTCTCGGGCCAAAATTTTGGCCCATGCTCAGCCCGAACGATCAGACGCCGTTGCCGACACATCTCCAGTCGATCTTCGGCGTTGTCATGTTCGGCCTCCTCGCCTTTTCGCTATTCCATTTCGCGCGCAAAAAACTGAGCTAAGGAGCCCATCGAACAGATCGAATTTTCAACGAAAATTCACGAATACCCGCCAAAACGCTGCTTTGACGCGCGCAGGCCAACACCGTAGACTTTATGTATGGGAACTTCGTTCCGCGCCCGCCGTTACAACTTCGATTGGCGCGGTTTCATCACGCCCGGCGTCAAGCTTCTGGTGCTCATCTGCACGGGCGTGTTCTTGGTCCAGACGCTCGTCGACATTTTTCTGGGCGTGAAAGCTTCATCTTGGATTAATCACTTCTTCGGGCTGGTCGCCCTCGGTCCTGTGCCAGGCCTCCGACTGTGGCAGCCGTTCACGTACATTTTTCTCCACGGCGGCCTGCTGCATTTGCTGATGAACATGCTTTTTCTCTGGATGTTCGGACGCGAGCTGGAACTCGTTTGGGGAAAAAAGCGTTTTCTGAATTTCTTTTTTCTGTGCGGCGTCGGCGCAGGCCTGATCGAAATTCTGGTCAAGGTGATTCCGATGTCCTGGGGCCACATGCCTTCGGACATTCCGACGATCGGAGCGTCAGGCGCGATTTTCGGAATTTTGATGGCCAACGCCATTCTGTTTCCAGACAGGCGCATTTGGCTTTTCCCGCTGCCGGTGACGATCCCCATGCGGCCATATGTCGCGGTGATGGGCGCGATTGAATTTTTCGGTACGCTGGGATCCGGCGGCGACGCCGTTGCCCACATCTGCCATCTAGGTGGAATGTTGGTCGGTTACATTTATTTGCGGCGCGGCTCATTTCTATATAGCGTGCGCAACAGCGTTTCGGACTGGCAGCACAAACGCAACCGCAAGCGATTCGACGTGTACATTAACAAGCACAAGAATGAACCTCCATCCCGCCCTGACCGCTGGGTCAATTAAACCTTCGAAAATAAACCTTCGAAAATTCCTGCCGCTCGACTCGCAGCGCTGCTGTAGTGCAAAGGCCAGCCGCGCTAGGCGGGGCCGCCGATTACGTGGAACTTCATGAAGTTTGTTGTGCCGCGGATGCCCATGGGTGTGCCTGCGACGATGCCGATGACGTCGCCTTTGTGCACGAGGCGTTCTTCGAGGAGGCGTTTTTCGGCGATGGCGGCCAGGCCGTCAATTTTTTGGACATTGGGAATGTGTCGCGGCATGACTCCCCAGATGAGGGCCATGCGGCGGCGGGTTTCGGCTTCGGGAGAGAAGGCGATGATGGGGACGGCGGGGCGGTAGCAGGAAACGAGGCGCGCGGTGAAGCCGCTGTGCGTGAAGACGGCGATGAGTTTCATGTGCAGTTCGTGAGACGCGTGGCAGACGAGCTCAGCGACAGTTTCAGCGATCTTCAATTTTTCGAGCGGGACGCGCGGCGGGGTCTTCCAATCGCTGGCTTCGGCTTCCGCGATAATTTTCGCCATTATACTGACGGCTTCGACAGGATATTTTCCGGAAGCGGTTTCGGCGGAGAGCATGACGGCGTCGGAGCCGTCAAAAATGGCGTTGGCTACGTCGGAGGCCTCCGCGCGAGTGGGCCGCGGATTTTCCGTCATGGATTCGAGCATTTGTGTGGCTGTGATGACAGGCCTGCGGAAGTGGCGAGCGCGGGCGATAATTGTTTTTTGAACGACGGGGACGCGCTCGGGGTTCATCTCTACGCCCAGATCGCCGCGAGCGACCATCACGCCATCGGCGGCGCGAAGGATGGCGTCCAGATTCTCAATGGCTTCGGGTTTTTCGAGCTTGGCGATGATGGGCGTGTTCTTTCCCGCCCGCCGCACAAGCGACTTGGCGAGAAGCACGTCCTCGGGCCGCCTGACAAAACTTACGGCGATGTAGTTCGCACCATGTTTCAGGGCAAACGCAAGATCCTCGCGGTCCTTCGGCGTGAGAGCGGGAACGCGCAGCTTGATTCCGGGCAGATTGATGCCTTTGTGTTCGCCGAGTGCTCCGCCATTTACGACCTCGCAGATCACTTCGGGGCCTCGCACCTGCAGGACACGCAGTTCAATCAAGCCATCCGAAAGCAAGATGCGATCTCCGCGGTGGACTTCCTTCGGGAGCGGCCGGAAAACAGTACTGACTCGAGTGGAATCGCCTAAAACCTTTGCGGTGGTTATGACGAAGCGTTGTCCGGCGCGGAGCATGACTGGCCTGCTTCCGGCGAGCGGCCCAGTGCGAATCTTTGGGCCCTGCAGATCAGCAAGAATGGCGATCGGTTTTTCTTGGTCGACGGCGGCTGCGCGCAGGACCGCGATATTCTGTGCATGCTCAGCGTGGGTGCCATGAGAAAAATTCAGCCGGGCGACATCCATACCAGCTTCCAATAAACGGCGGATCATGCGGGGCGAGCTGCTGGCGGGCCCGATGGTGCAGACAATTTTTGAATGACGAAAAGTCATATTCTCTGGCGAAAAAAGTCTACACCTTCTGCGTCCTAACAGGCAGAAGATGCACTGACCAAGGGTTCGATTATCTTGTGGCCGCGAATTCCGCGACGATGCGCGCGAGGAAGTCGACGCCTTTATCGAACGAGGCAAGCGGAATGCGCTCGTCATCGGCGTGCATGCGGCGGGAATCCGCGTCGGCCATCGGGAAAGGGGAAAGACCGTAAGCTTGTACGTTGTGCAGCCGCAACTGAGCAGAGTCCGTTGCGCCGGCGGATAAAAATGGGAGCACCGGAGCGCCGGAAAACTCCTGCGAGGCGGCTTTCGTGATGGTGGCATAGAAGTCGGACTCGAGCGAAGAAGGCGGAGCGGCGAGGCCGGCATCGGGTTGAACTTCGAAGCGGATGTTCGGATCGTTGACGAGTTTCGTGAGTTCAGCGAGCAAAACGTCGACGGTGTTGCTCGGCAAGAGGCGGACGTTGAGCATGGCACGGGCTTCGGAAGGAATAACGTTGGCGCGCACACCAGCGCTCAGCATGGTGGGAGCGATAGTGTCGCGCAACATGGAATTCCAGAGGGGATTAGCGTCTGAAACGACGTGCTGAGCGTGTTCGCCGCGGTCAGGAGTATCGAGCGAGCGAATCCACTTGGCGAGTTCATCGTCTTCGAGCGGCGCGAGCTGTTCGAAATAGCGACGCACGATGGTAGTGAAATGTACGGGCGCTGTGTAGCCGCCAATCTTCTCGACGGCGGCAGCCAGGTGGACAACGGCGTTGTCCTTGGTGGGTACAGAGGCATGGCCCGAGGGACCGCGCGCGATTACTGCGACGTCAACGGGAACTTTTTCGCTGGCTTGCACGGCGACGTACTCGACCTTGCCATTTTTGAGGATGACCCGGCCACCTTCGTTAAGAGCAAAGCCGGCGGCAAACTTGTCCCAGTATTTGGCGATAAGGACGCGGATGCTTGCATCGCCGCCTTGCTCTTCATCGGCGGTGGCGAGAAAAATGACGTCGCGGTCGACGCGGGCGTTGGAGCGCTTGAGAGCGATGAAGGCGGCAAGGTTGGCGGCGAGCATGCCTTTATCGTCGATGGAGCCGCGGCCGTACATGTATCCATCTTTGATGGTTGCGGCGAAAGGATCGACGGTCCACTTGGACTTGTCGACGCCAACGACGTCCATGTGGGCGACGAGAAGCAAGGCGCGAGCCGGATCCGGCATCGCAGCACTGCGGAGACGCGCCACCAGTGCGCTGCGGCCAGGAGCGAGGTCCAAAAATTCCGAGTTGATTCCTTCTTTGGTCAGAATGCCCGCAATGTATTTTGCAGCGGCTTGCTCGTTGCCCGGTGGATTGGTGGTGTCAATGCGGATGAGATCGGCGAGCCAGCCTTCGGCTTCCTTGGCCAGCGCGGTGGTGTCGCCGACTGGAGATCGCGTCGACTCGACGGTAGGCATGGCGGTGGAGGGGACCTGCGCCGCCAAAGGCAAAGCCGCTGCCAGCGGGAATAGTGCCAGGGCCACGGCGGGCACAAGTATGTGCATTCTGCGGTTCCAATTCACGAAGACTTCCTCCGACTCAGATGTGGCCTGGGTCTAAAATACCCGGCTCAGCAACGCTTTGCGGTTAACTCGCTTCATACTAACATGCAGGTGTGGGGGCCTACCCGAAGGCTTGGCAGCGGGTTTCGTAAATTCAAACGGCGAGCACGCGCATCTGGTGTGGAAAGAGCAACGGCCAGGCAAACGGGTTGATTTCAAAGGCGAATCGAGGGGTGAAATGAAGACGATTGTTTCTCTGGTTTTATTGGCATTTCTTGCGAGTGTCATTCTTCTGCCGCTGGCGGAGCAGCACGCAGCGGCGCAGGCGCCCACCGGGCCTCAAGGCAGCGCACCACCGCCGCCAGCCGCTCCGCCGCCCCGGGCTCCGGCTACGCAACAGCAACAGGCGCCACAAGCCGGGGTGAGCATCGCGGTGGAAGTGCCGATTGTGACGCTGGATGTGATCGCGACCACACAACACGGCGACATCCTGACGGGACTGAAAAAAGAGAATTTCAAGCTCACCGATGAAGGCGTGGCGCAGACCATCACAAACTTTGGACCGACGGATGCGCCGATAACGATGGTGTTGCTGCTGGAGTTCAGCAGCCGGGGATGGGGAGGGTTCTTCGCGTCGTACGCAAAGTATTGGTCTCAGTATTTGTTTCCCCAGCTCAAACAGCAGGACTGGGTGGCGCTTGTAACGTTCGACATGAGAACTCACGTGGATGTGGATTTCACACAGAACAAAGAAGAAGTGATGGATGGGATACGCCACCTCTACTTTCCGGGCTTCAGCGAATCGAATGTTTTCGATGCGCTGCTAGAGACTACGGATCAATTGAAAGATGTGAAAGGAAAGAAGGCTATTGTGCTGATGGCCAGCGGGGTCGATACATTTTCAAAGCACAACCTCGACCAGACCATGAAGCAGTTGCGGCAAAGCGATGTGACGATTTTTTGCGTGGGTTTGGGCCAGGTGTTTCAGAATGCCGCGGACATGAGCAGACCGGGCGGAATGGGCAGCATACAGCGAATGAATTATCTGCAAGCGGAAAACCAGCTGAAGACATTCGCGCATGAAACGGGCGGCGAAGCGTGGTTTCCGCAATTCGAAGGGGAAATGCCGGGCGTGTTTCAAACCGTGACTTCTTTTCTGCGTCATCAGTACAGCATTTCGTACTCGCCGACAACCGGGGCGAAAGACGGAAAGTTTCACAAGGTGAAGATTGAGCTCGTGAAGCCCGACGGAACTCCGCTGGAGATTCTCGACCAAAAGGGCAAGAAACAGAAATACGTGGTGTACGCGCGTGAAGGTTATGAGGCTGTGAAAACGGGCACGGGAGACTGAGCTTCCGGTTCGCTGAAGTTTGTGTAGTGCGTTTGTATATTGCCTTCGTATAGTACGTTGATCGGCTAGTAGCCGCGGGCGAAATCTACCTGGTTGAACATTTCGCGGCCGTCAAACCATCGTTCTAGTAGATCCATGAGAAGAGCGGTTTCGCGCTGCCAAAGGCGGTCGCTAACAGCGCTGGTGTGCGGCGTGATGAAGAGATTCGGCGTTTTCCAGAGCGCGCTTTCGGGCGGAAGAGGCTCGACCGAAGTTACATCAAGTGCGGCGCCACTCAGGGCGCCGGTTTCGAGGGCGTGGATTAGCGCGGACTCATCCAGGAGCGAGCCGCGGCCGACGTTGATTAGGCGCGCACCTGGCTTCATGCGGGCGATTTGCTCGGCGCCGATCAGGTGACGCGTTTCGTTTGTTTCCGGCGCGGCGATGACAACGTAGTCGGCGTGTGCAAGAGCTTCTTCCAGTTGCGAAACAGGGAAGATTTTTTCGGCGTAGGTAGCGTCGCCTTGGCCGGAGCGGGTTAAGCCCCAGACGCGCATGTCGAAGGCACGGGCGCGCTTGGCAAGTTCGCGGCCGATGGAGCCAAATCCCACGATGAGCAAAACTTGGCCGCTTAGTTCGGTGAGATGCTGAGGCTTGTCCCAGATATCTTGCTGGCCCCAGTGCGATCGGTCTTGATAGCGGGTGGAATCGGGGAAATTTCGGGCGAGCGCGAGGAGGAGGCCCATGGTGTGCTCGGCCATGGGTGGAGAGAAAACGCCGCTGGGATTGGTGACAACGATTCCGGAATCGCGGAGTTCGGGATACATCAGTTGCGCTACGCCGGCGGCCGTGGAGTGAATCCACTTTAGTTTTTTGGCGTGAGTGAGCTGTTCGGCGCGGAGGGAGTAGCCTACGAAAATATCTGTGTCTGGCAATTCTTCGGCGAGGTGATCGTAATTGGGCAAGTGCAGGACGCGCATTTCTGGCCAGCGTGCGCGGATGGTTTGCGGCATCACCGATTGCGGGCGCCAAAACGTGAATGGGTGCCAAACGCAGATGACGAGTTTTGTTTCGGCTGGTTTGGTGCGATTCATTCGCTGGAGCCGTGGTGCTTCCAGTAGAGGAATAAGCCGACGATTAGGCCGAGGCCACCCGTGCCGAGAATGAAAAGGTGGGAGAGAGGGAGTGCGAACCAACAAATTACTACGAGGCCCACGGAAACTATGGCGCCTACTGGCGTGCCGGGGATCGTAATTGTGCCAAAAGAGCGCTGCCGATTTTGGCCGGGCTCGGGAGGCTTTTGCTTAAGGGGCTCGTAGCTGAGCGTCATATTACGGCCTTTTTGCGGCGCGCAGATCCTGACCGGTCATGTCTGCTGGCCTGGGTTGATCGAGGGCGGCTAGCATTGTTGGGGCGAGGTCGCGCAGTGAGCCATTCGGCTTCAATTGTAGCGAATCGTTATCGCTGACAAGGATCAGCGGGACGGGATTGGTGGTGTGATAGGTGTGCGGGCCGCCATTCGCTGGATCGATCATCGTTTCGGCGTTGCCGTGGTCGGCGGTGATGAGCCAGACGCCGCCGCGCGCTTTCAGCGTCTGATAAATTTGGGCGAGGCCGGCGTCGACAGCTTCGACGGCTTTGATGGTGGCTTCGAGGTTGCCAGAGTGGCCGACCATGTCGGCGTTCGCGTAGTTCATGATGATGGCGTCGAATTCGCCTTTTTCGATGGCTTTTACGACCGTGTCGGTAATTCCCTGCGCGGACATTTCGGGCTTGAGGTCGTAGGTGGCGACTTTGGGTGAGGGGACCAGGATGCGTTCTTCGCCGCCGAAAGGTTTCTCGACGCCGCCGTTGAAGAAGTAGGTGACGTGCGCGTACTTTTCGGTTTCGGCGCAACGGAGATTTTTGTATTGGAGTTCTTCGAAGACCTGCGCGAGGATGTGCTCGAGTTTTTCGGGTGAGATTACATATTTCAGCCAGGGCCAGTTTTTGTCGTACTGGGTCATGGCGACGTAGAAAAGATTTTTCGGGCGCTTCGCGTCGATGATTTTGTCGAAGGCGGGTTCGACGAGGGCGCGCGTCATTTGGCGGGCGCGGTCAGCGCGGAAATTGTAGAAGATGACGGCGTCGTCATCGTGAATCGTACCTACTGGCGAGGCTGACGTGCCTTCTCCCTTTGTGATTACGATGGGTTTTATGAACTCGTCGGTGACGCCTTGCTCGTAGCTTTTTTGGAGAGCAGCGATAGGATCGTTCGAATGGATCTCAGCTTCGCCGTGGACTACCGCGCGGTAGGCTAGTTCGACGCGTTCCCAGCGATTGTCGCGATCCATCGCGTAGTAGCGGCCAGTGAGACTGGCAATCTCGCCGACGCCCAGTTCGCGCATCTTTTGCTGTAACTGGCGTACGAAGTCGCGGCCGCTGTTTGGAGGCGTGTCGCGGCCGTCCATGAAGCAGTGGACAAAGACGCGGTCGACCTTTTGTTGCTTGGCCATTTCGAGCAGCGCGAACAAATGCTTGATGTGCGAGTGCACGCCTCCGTCGCTCAAAAGTCCTATCAAGTGCAACTGGTGCTGGCGGCCGCGTTCCATGGCTTGCTGAAAGAGAGGGACGTTTTGCAGTTGATTGTTAGCGATCAGAAGATCGATGCGCGTGATGTCCATGTGAACGATTCGACCTGCGCCGATGTTCATGTGGCCCACTTCGCTGTTGCCCATTTGGCCTTCGGGAAGGCCGACGAAGGGACCTGAGGTGTGAATGAGCGTGTTTGGATATTTCTTCAGCAGATCGTCGTATGCGGGTTTGCGAGCCAACGCGATGGCGTTTCCTTTTGTTTCGGCGCGATAGCCCCATCCATCCAGCACGGTTAGTACAATTGGTTTTGGTCGTTTGCTCATAGTGTTTGCGCGATGATCAACTTGCTGCAATCTCCCTTAGCGCCGCGAGCAGGCGGTCGACTTCTTCAGCGGTGTTGTAATGGACGAGGCCGATGCGCAGTAGGCCGCCTTTGGATTCGACGCCGAGGCGCTCGGTCAGGTTCAGCGCGTAGTAATTGCCGTCCCAGGTGAAGATGCCGCGCTCGCCTAGAAAGGCAGCGATTTCAGCGGGCGTGTGATTGGCGAGACGGATGGAGACGGTCGAGCAGCGATCGTGCAAGCGCTTTAGGTCGCTGATGCCGAAAAACTGCAGATCAGGAATAGCAAGCAGTCCTTCCGCTAAGTGCAAAAAAAGCGCCATTTCATGTTCGCGTGTTGCGCGATAGGCGGCGAGTAGCGCGCTGCGGCGATCTTTCGCTGCAACGCAACGTCTGCCAAGCTCGGCGAGGTAATCCACAGCCGCGCCGATTCCAGCGATTAACTCCTGGACCTGCGTTCCTGTCTCCCAACGATCGGGAAGCGTATCCGGCGCGGGACGAACTTTATAGGGCTTGAAGCGAAGCAGATGTTCGCGCTTACCGTGGAGCGTGCCCATGTGCGGGCCGAAAAATTTGTAGGGCGAGCAAACAAGAAAATCGCAATCGAGCGCGCGGACGTCAATCGGGCCGTGAGGGGCGTAATGCACCGCATCGATGAACATCAGCGCGCCTGCGGCGTGCGCGAGCTTAGTGATTTCAGCGACGGGATTGATCGTGCCTACGGCGTTGGAAGCGTATCCGACAGCCACCAGCTTGGTGTTCTTGTTGATCTTGTGTTTCAGGTCTTCGAGGTCCAGCGTGCAATCCGATTCGTGGATGTCTACCTGGCGAATTACCATTCCCAACTCTTCGAGCGCACGCCACGGGGCGACGTTTGCGTCGTGGTCCAGAGTGGTCACGACAATTTCGTCGCCGGGCTCGAGCGTCTGTCCGATGGCGCGGGCGAGCGCGAAAGTGATCGTAGTCATGTTCTGACCGAAAATGACTTCGTCTTTATCGCAATTGAAAAAATCGGCCATGGCCACCCGCGCGGAGTCAATCATGGCGTCGTTGCTGCGGCTAGTGGCGAAAGCTCCGCAGGTGTTCGCATTCGACTTGAGATAATAGTTTTGAACCGCGTCCATCACTTGCTTTGGCACCTGCGTGCCGGCAGGGCCGTCCAGAAACGCAGCAGGGTGGCCGTTCACTTGCAATTGCAGCGAGGGGAATTGTTCTCTCACCCAGGAGACGTCCAGCGGCTTGCTTTCACTTCCTTGCATCACCGGTGTGCCCATAATGTTCTCCGACCGTTAGTTTCTCACAGCGCGGGCTAAGGATGAAGCCGCGCGCAACCGTGTTAGCATTTACTTGGTTGTTCCTCACTCATGCCGCTTTGGCGCCGGCTATAAATCAAATGAGCGGCCACGAACTGGCCTGCTCCGCGTCACGTTTTTCCCAGAGGTGTACCGTGTCCGAATCCTTCACGCCGAACGAGCGCACGCGTGTGGTGCGCGAGCCGCAGTGCGGAGTCTATGACCGCGAAACCATTTACAAGATTCTCGATGAAGGGATGGTGTGCCACGTCGGTTTTTCCGCGGACGGCCAGCCGTTTGTGATTCCCACACTGTATGCGCGCATCGGCGACGCGATTTATTTTCACGGGTCGACTGCGAGCCGGATGCTGCGCGGAGTCAGCGAAGGCGTGAAAATTTGTTTGACGGTTACGCTCACGGATGGAATCGTGCTGGCGCGTTCGGTTTTCAATCACTCGATGAACTATCGCTCGGTTGTGGCGGTGGGCAATGCCACTCTCGTCGATGCGCCGCAAGAAAAACTCGAAGCCCTGCGCGCGTTTACGGAAAAGATTTTGCCGCAGCGCTGGGACGATGCACGCCAGCCGAATGAAAAAGAACTGAAGGCTACGAGCATCCTTCGCCTGCCGCTGACAGAAGCTTCGGCGAAAGTGCGCGTTGGCCCGCCGGAAGACGACGCTCCCGACTACGCGCTTCCCGTCTGGGCGGGAGTGATTCCGCTGCGCATCGTCGCTGGCGCGCCCATTCGCGATGAACGATGCGATCTGGGAATTCCACTGCCGGCTTATGCGGCGAACTATAGCCGATGAGTCGCAAGTGATTTCAAGTCTATGCCGTCGTCACTGGCGGACGGCGCGAAGAAAATCAGCAAGCAAGCCGTAACCGGTGGCCTCAACTCCAGGATTGTGCTCGACGAGCGATAGGCCGAAGACATCGAGGTCGAAACGAATCGCCGAGCTGCTGCCTTCGAGATTGGCGAGCGGATCCGAAGCCAGCAACATTTCCGGGCGCACGCTGCAATCCACGCCGTCGCCGCGGCGCTCCGCGCGGCATACTAGTTTGTAGCGCATCCCTGCAGCGCGCACGGAACGGATTTTTTCTTCGCTGAGTTCGCGAATGCCGGTGCGTTGAACTTGCTCGAGGCGCGCGTTGGCGCCCATCAATATGATCGCCAGTGCCACAACCTTTACGGCAGCGTCCCAACCATCTAAATCCGCGGTTGGATCGGTTTCCGCAATGCCCATGGCTTGTGCGCGCTTAATGGCCTCCTCCATCGAGCGGCCCTTTTCGATTTCCGTGAGGACGACATTTGTCGTGGAGTTCAAGACTCCAGAGAAGCCTCGAATATCCGTCGCGGGCAGGCCATGCGGAAACATCGAGAAAACGGGGACGCCATCCATGACCGTGGACTCGTAGAGAAATTGCCGGTTCTTCTCTTTGGCGAGCGCGGTGAGTTCGTGGTACGCGTGAACGATGGGGCCTTTGTTGGCGGTGATGGCGTGCATGCCGAGTTCGAGCGCCGTCCTCAAATGTTCTGTGGCTGGTTGGCCGGTTTTCACGTTGAGCGAGGTCGCTTCGAAGAGAACGTCGGCGCGCGTTTTTTCGAGCCATTCTTGGAAGTTGTTAGGCTGCGATGTGTTTCCGTGCTGAATCAGCGAGTGGCCGTGGAGAGCGGCAAGCGGATTGAGGCCGTCAGGGTCGGCAATCCAGCCGGTGCGACGCGTGGCTACTCCTGTGAGGCGCCAGCGAATGTCGTAGCGGCGGCGGAGGTCGGTCTCTTTTGAAATGAGCAGGCGCAGAAGGGCGCGGCCTACGTTGCCCATGCCGACAATGGCTAGATTGTAGGACGGCATGTGCCGATCCTCCGGGGAATGCGGGCGAGACAGACAATTCTGGCTGTCTCGCAACGCGTAGGGGAGACAGACAAGAATGTCTGTCCCACCATGAGGGCGGGGCAAGCCCCGTCCCTACAGGGAAATGCGTTAGTGCGCGGCGGCTAGTTTCGTAGCGGCGTCGGAGATCAATGCTGCTTCATTCTGCAGGCATTTCGCTACGACTAAGACGCCTTCATCGGCTTGCTTCCATTCTTTTTGTTCAATGGCTTCGCGGACGTAGGGCATCGTTTTCGCCGCGTATCCGGTGTAGAAGCCCGGCGCATAGAGTTGGTGCTTGTACCATTTACGGTTCGGCAAGCCTTCCTCGGTGATGAATTTTCGTTCGCTCTCGATAAGCAGGCGGTTTACTTCGGCGAGCGAAGCGGCAGCTAGCGCGGTGCCGCCGTTGGCATTGGCATGCTCCAGGGCTTTGCGGTACTCTGCCGCGCTACGCGTAACGGCATCGGCAGCGTTTTCGAGAGGCGCGAAGTTCTGGTAGGGAGGAACTTCTTCTTTTTTGGGCGGAATCTCTGTCTTTTTTGGATCCGCAGTCGCCGTAAAAACACCTTCGTCGATTTCCTTGTTGCGTTCGCGAATCTCGTCCTGCATTTTTTTCGAAAGGTCTTTCAGTTCCTTGACGTAGGTCTGCATCGTTTCCGCGAAGTCACCGAATTCGAAGGGCAAGAGGTCGGCATCGCCAAGACGCATCATGGCGCTGCCGCCGGTCTGCGCGAGAGCGCGCCCGTAAACGAAGGTGGTATCGCTGAAGTGCGTGTACCAGTAAAAGGTATCGTAAATCGAGTGATAGATTCCGCCGCCATCTTCTCCGCCAAAGCCGATGTTTAGCGAAGCGACCCCGACATGCTGGAGGAAGGGCGTGAAGTCCGAGCCGGAGCCGAGAGCGCCCATGTGCATATCAGCGCGCTGACGAATCTCTTGCTTTTTGTCAGCGGGAGCCTCTTCGATGGCGCGCAACTGTTCGCGCTTCCACGCAGAAAGTTTCGTCTCGGGATCCTGAACGTCCTTAGCGATGTCGTTCATGAATTTTTCAAGCGTTTGCGAGCCGCCAAATCCAAGATAGCCGCGGCCGTTTCCATCGGAATTGATGTAGGCGACAGCGTACTTGCTGAGTTCTTCGGCGTGCGTCTCGACCCACTCCGTCGAGCCGAGCAAGCCGGGCTCTTCGCCATCCCATGCACAAAAGATAAGCGTGCGCTTGGGCTTCCAGCCTTGCTTGACGAGCTCGCCCAGCGCGCGAGCTTCTTCGAGCATTGCGGCCTGGCCAGAGATCGGATCTTCCGCGCCGTTCACCCAGCCATCATGATGGTTGCCGCGAATGACCCACTCATTGGGATAAACCGAGCCGGGAATTTTCGCGATGACGTCGTAGATCGGCTTGAGGGGAGTCCAATTCGATTTCACTTTCAGATGGACTTTACCGGGGCCGGGACCGATGTGATAGCTGATGCCAAGACCACCGCGCCACGCTTGCGGCGCAATTGGGCCTTTCAGCGAGGCAAGAAGCGGCTCCGCATCGCCGTAAGAGATCGGCAGAACAGGAATCTTGGTGATCGTCGCGGCGTCTTTTAGTTCGAGGCGCTTCGCGTCTTTCGTTGCGCCCACGCCAGGCGTCAGAGGATCGCCGGCATAGAACGGCATGTCTGCGACGCTGCCGCGCTGCACGCCGTCCTTCGGCCGGTATGGCCCCTCGGGGAAAACATCGCCCTGGGTGTAGCCGTCTTCACGCGGGTCGGAAAAAATGAGGCAACCGATGGCGCCGTGCTCGGCGGCGACTTTCGGCTTAATGCCGCGCCAGGAACCGTAGTATCGCGCGATAACGATGGCGCCTTTCACAGAAACGCCCATGCGTTCGAGCTGGTCGTAGTCAGCAGGAACACCAAAATTGACATAGACGAGCGGAGCCGTTACGTCTCCGTCAATCGAGTAGGCGTTGTACGTGGGAAGTTGCTCGGCCGTCTGGCTCGTCGAGGGGTCGACTGCCACAGGGGGCTCTTGAAGCTTCGCAACAAACTTGGGTCCGCCATCAACGAGTTCGACGGCGCGGTCCTTGGGCGTTGGGAAGAGCACATCGAAGGACTCGATGTGCGCGTCGAGGCCGAATTCTTTGAACTTCGCGAGCAGCCATTCGGCGTTGTCCTTGTCGTACGGCGAGCCCACATGGTGCGGCCGCAGGGACATCCTCTCCACATAGCCGCGGATTTTGTCCGGATCAGGAATGGCTTTCATTTTTTCTTCCCACTGGCGTTCAGCGCGTGAAGATTCGGCGGAGAAGCCGGCGAGCGGCTGTTCGTCGGCGACAACATGTCTGCCAACGGGCGCCAAGGAAATACTTGCGAAGACAATTGTGGCAACTAGACTTCTGCGATTCATGAGACCTCCCTCGTTTTGCGCAGGTATTTTGCCTGAACTGCGCGGCGAAAGGAAACGTTTGTTGCAGATTTATCCGCGGCTGCCAGTTCTCAGGAGAATGTCCAGGTCATCGGGATGGATGGCGCAGAGGAGCGCCTCTTCGCGGTCGATGTGTCCTTTGCTGATCAGCTGGACGAGAGATTCTTCGAGCGCGAAGGAACCCTTTTTCTTGGTCATGGTGATTTCCTGATGGAGATGCTGGAGTGCGTTGCGTCGAATGTGCTGGCGCGCACCGTAGCCAATCATCAGAAGTTCGGCGGCGGGGAAACGCTCGCCGCTTTTGCTGGGCAAGAGGATTTGCGTCAGGACGGCAACGATGGCCATGGCCAATTCCTGGCGGATAGTGTTTTGACGCTCGTCGGAAAAAGAATCGGAGATGCGCGAGATGGTCGTGGCGACGTCGATGGTGTGCAGCGTCGAGAGCACTAGGTGGCCGGTTTCGGCGGCAGCGACAGCAATGCGCATCGTTTCCGGGTCGCGCATCTCGCCTACCACTAGAACATCCGGTGCCTGGCGAAGAGCCGCGCGGAGAGCCGTGGGAAAATCTGGCGCGTCTGTGCCGATCTCGACTTGCTCGATGACGCTACGAATGTGGGTGTGCTCGTACTCGATGGGATCTTCGATGGTGACGATGTGACGCGCTTCGCGGCGGTTGATGTCGTCGATCAATGCGGCGAGCGTAGTGGATTTGCCGGAACCGGCTGGACCACCGATCAGTACGAGGCCTCTCGGTAGATGCGCGAGGTTTTCCACGGAAGGAGGAAGATTCAGTTCGCGCAGGGTGGGAACCTTTTGCGGCAGCGCGCGAATTGCTGCGGCGGCGCGTCCGCGTTCGCGATGAAGATTGATGCGGAAGCGGCCGAGGCCGGCGATGCGATAGGAAGAGTCCGAAATTTGAGACTGGCGATAGCGTGCGAGTGCGTGGGATGTGAGCGCGGGGAGAACTGCCGCTTCGATTTCGGGACCGTCGAGCGGACGCGCGTCGATTTTTTGCACTACCCCTTTTGCGCGAATGCAGGCAGGCGCGCCCGCAACCAGGAGCAAATCGCTTCCGCCGCGCGCAATCAGCATCCTGAGCCAGGAGTCCAGTTGATCGGCGCTGATAGGCTCCGAGCCTTCGTCCTCGCGAAGTTCGTTCAACTCATTGACGACGCGGTTGCTTTCCCGCTCTTCATCCATGTGGAACCTCAAACGCCTCAACGGAGTGTTGCTGGAAAAGTTTGACGCAGCGGAGCTTTTTCGTCCAGCAGGAAAAGCGGGAAATACGTTTGAAGCGCGTCTTAAGCCGGGGAAAAAGAGGCCTACGGCAGAGAATCTTCTTCTCTGCCGTAGGCTGCCACAATCCTCCAACGAATAATTCGGAGAAATGCTATTCGACTGCCCCAGTCTGGTCGGCTGCGACGGCAGTCAGCGTGCCAAACAGGCCGTGGGTTTCGCCGTCAGGTCCAGCAGAGAAGTATAGTGTTGTGGAGGGCCCGGCGCTGCCGCCATTGCCAAAGGTCAGCGACCAGAGTCCATCAATAGTTAGAATCGAATTGTCTGGATTCTGCGCGAAACCGATAAATTCATGAGTGAACCCATTGTAAGCAGCGATCTTGCCGCTGCCGAAGTTGCCCACGAGTATGGAGTTGCTGAAAGTGCCGAAATCGCGAGGCGTCCAAACAACTCCCCAAGGTGCATTCAACCAGGAGCCGGTTTGGAGATGGCCGATGTGCCTGCCATCGGGTTGGTACATTTCGACGAACCCAAGACCTGCGCCTGCCACGCTATCGTGCCTGGCAGCGTCTTGTTTGGCGTAAGTGACGAATAGCGTTCCGCCGATGTTCTGTATGTTATACGGCGCGAAGTCGCGCGGAATCCTGTCATCATCGAACAATTCTTCGGAGATATTTACGCGTTTGAAAGTGCTGTCATAGACTTCTACTCTTCCGGAGCGGAAGTTCGTTACGTATAGGAAAACTTTGCCATTCCAAAGAGCTGTCGTAGCGCCCTTATAAACCGCTCCTCTCGGTGAACCGCCGTCGGAATTGTCCACTACCAGAATTGCCGCCGTACCACTATTCCATCCGGAAATGGTCCCGTCTTCGGTGACGAAGATGAAATGCGCAGATGCATTCGGTCCAACCAAGAAATCAGTCGCGACGCCATTGAAAACCGTGCCAGTTGGAGTGGACACAGTGCCCGCGGGAGAACCTTTCGGAGGAGGAATGGTGACAATTCCATTGCCGTTGATCGGAATGATCGCTCCGGCGCCTGTGTAAAGCGTGGATGTTCCGGAGTTATTGTTGGCGACCCACCAAGGACTTGTGGCGCTGCGCGAGAGACCCCAAGGGTTTACGAGATTGGGGTCGGTAACAGCAGCGACGCCGGGTTGATCGGAAACGAGGTTAGCTTGTGTGTAATGCTGCGCTTTTGCTACAGCAGGAAGCAAAGAGAGACCAAGTGCAAGTACTGTGAAATATTTCCACGACTTAGACACATACCACATGGCTTTACCCTCCAAATCGAGATTTATGCAGCGAAACGCATCGCGAGTGACCGCGATGAACTTCACGTCTGATTGGCTGGGTAAGTGATTTCGTAGTGCAAGTTCGCTTCCACTACGGCTTATTGTTTTGCAGATGCCCCCATAGCTGAGAACAAGGAACTTATCGGAGCTGGGCTGGAAAGGATTGCGACGGCGTTCCTATTTCCCGTAGGGAACTACCGCTGCGGATACCGAAGATGGGAGGGATTTATTCCCGATAATTTCGCGGAAAAAAATGTGCGGTAAAAAATACCGGCTGACGCCGGGGGACGAGGAATTAGGCCCGGCGGAGAGTCAGGAGTGTAATTTCTGGAGGCACACCGATCCTCACCGGCGCACCGACGGTGCCAAGTCCACGATTTACGTAAATCGATGCCAATGATGAGGGAAGTGATGAGCCATGACTCGTCTCGGATGTCGGGCCAGGCGCGGCTGCGCGGTCATTCGGAGCAGGAGCGAACATCGGGCGGTGATACAGTCCAGCAACATAGTCCGTGATGAAGCGCGCTGGGCTGAGACGATGATCGAGAATTTCCACCTGAATCTGTCCACCGTGCGTGTGGCCGGCGAGTGTCAGCTCGATGCCCAATTCCGCAGCGCGATTGAACGAGTTGGGATTGTGCGACATTAGAATGTTGGGCATGTCTCGGCGCACCAGCGGTTCCACATTCTGGAGCATTTGCATTTTGCGCCCGCCATTGGTGCGCTCGCGTTGATAATCGACACCGATAAGATTGAACGACGCACCCTTAAAAGTAACTTCGGCATTTTCCTGACGGAGCAATTTCATTCCGGATTGAGCGAAAAGGAGTTGCGCCGTATCTTCCGCGTGCGCATAAATTTCGTGATTGCCGTTGCAACCCCAAACTCCCAGCGGAGCACGCAGTCCTTTCACTTCCTCGATGCAATCGGCGATTGGGTCGCCTGCTCCGGTGATGAAATCTCCCGTGACGAGCGCGAGGTCGGCACCCAGGTCGTTGGCCATATTAACGGCTCGGCGGACCTGTAGACGCGGCATGAAGCTGCTCAGATGAATGTCGCTGATCTGAACGATCTTCATGCCCTCAAGCGCGGCAGGCAAATTGGGCAGAGGGATTTCGACTTTGCGTACTTGATAGTCCAACCGCTCCGCTGCAAAACCATAGACCGCGGTAAGAAACGGCGCAGCACCGGCGAGCGCGGTGGCCGTCTTGAAAAAATAACGGCGCGAGGGATCAGCGATGAGTTCGACCGCGGCTGGCGCAGAAGAATACGGAAGTGCCACGACCGGAACTCCAGCAACTCGGGAAGGCTTTGGATTGGTTTTGAGTTGATACGCGGCTCGCACCCAGAACCAGATTTTATCGATGACGCTCACAAGTTTTACGGCGATATAACCAAAGAGTGCACTGAAAAACCATAATCCTGCGAAAACTGTGATCATCGAGGCGCGCGGTATAGCATGCCCGTGCCCCATGCGGAAGCCGTCCGCCATTACGACGATGCTGAGCAGAAGCAACGTTACGTAAATAAGGCGCGCCACAACGCGCAGCGCCTGGCTTCCCCAGTTGGACGTCATACGCCAAATGGCGCGATACCAGAATCGTTGCGAGAAAAAGACCAGCCCCAAGATACTTAGCGCAATGACGTTGCGCACAATCAGCCAAGTCCAGTTCAAAAGGAGGGCCCTCCTAGAGGCAAACTACAAGCTTACCATGCCTGCCCGTGGCGATTTTCCATGACGCTGAGAGGCGTCCTGCGTAAGATGAACCGGGCAGATAGGCCAGATTTGTGCTGGCCAAGTGGAGAAACGCTTGGCGGCGCGGCCCGTCAGAGAGTGTGTGCCTGTCAGGGCTGGCCCGAAACAGCCCCAGACGCAGGTCCAGACACAGCCCGGAAACGGGCCCAGAGACTTGCAAAGATGAGGAGAGAAAAGATGAAGAGTTTTAGCAAATGGGGAACCCTGCTGGTTGCGGTCGCGCTCGCGGCAGTGCCGGCCTTGGCTCAGGAAGCCAAGAAAGCTGCACCTCCAAAGCCCGCGCCGAGCCCGTCAGAAGCCGTTTTGGAGTCCTGGAATGATGTCGGAAGAAAATTGATCGCTATCGCCGAGGATTTGCCGGAAGACAAGTACAACTACAAGCCGAATCCGGACTCGCGGACATTTCTTGCGCAGCTCATCCACGCTTCCGCTTCCATGTACTACTTTACGGATACCGCGCAGGGAAAGAAGTCTCGTTTTTCTGACGATCCGAAGCTCGACGACTTGCAGACGAAGGCCCAGGTTACGGCCTTCGTGAAAAAGTGCGTGCAGGACGGTGCGGACGTGATCAAAGCGAAGGGCGACAAGGGTTTGAACGAAACCGTCGCTGCCGGCTTCCCGACCTTAACTCGGCTCTCTGACCTGGCTTATGGGATCATCGAGCACTCTGGAGAACATTACGGGCAGCTCGTGGTCTACTACAGGATCAACGGTCTTGTGCCGCCCGAATCGCGGCCTAAAAAGTAAACGGCATCAAACCGAAACTAGAACGGGCACGAGGTTTTCTTCTCGTGCCCGTTCTGTTTTGGGGGATAGAAGACGCATGGAAAAGGGAGTGCGTTGGTTCGGAGGGCACGGCGTGCCGTGCCCCAACGAGGGATTGCTGACAGTTGATTACAAACCTGCGGCTCCGGCCGCGCCGTTTTCTAAAAGGGCGGCCAGTTGCGCGGGGTCGCTGGTCGGTGGCAGGCAGGTTTGCCCTGCGCAGACAACCGCCATGGCTTTGTCGGCGGGTAGATGCGGCAACGTTTCTTTGAGTGCTCCCGCGAGATTCACGAGCGAGGCGCCTGGCTTGAGTCGCAAGACGGATTTTCCCAAGCGATAGACGCTATGAGCAGCAGCTTCGAGAGCTTGCGCGACTGGATCATCAGCGCGCCCCGTTATGACGACTTGCAACGGATGGCGCGCAAAAAGCGTAGCGGCAAGGCCATACGTCGCGGCAAACATTCCGTATTGGGGTGCGATTCCCGCGAAAGCTTCGAGCGTTTTCTGCGCAAAATTGTAATAGCGTTCGTCACCTGTGAAGGCGTGCATGCGGATTAGCGCGACCGCGGCAACAGAATTGGCACCCGGTGTCGGTGAATCCTGGAATGGCTTGCGGCGAACGTCGAGGCCACCCATCGGCGCGGCGTCCGAAGGCCGGTCGAAAAAGCCGCCGCCTTCCGCGTCGCCATAGCGTGCGACCGCAAGATCCATCGTTTTTTGCGCTGCGGCAAAATAGCGCGGATCAAGCGTGGCCTCGTAAGCATCCAGCAAAGCTAGAACACTGAAGACCTGATCATCGAGCGAGCCATAGAGCGCGGGTCCGCCGACTCGGTGGCCGAACCCGCGCGAATCGCTCCACACTTCCTTCAACATGCGGTCGAGAGTTTTCAGGGCAAATTTGCGGCAGTTCTCACTCGTCGAACCGCCAAGCACCTTTGCTGCGTCCAGATGAGCCGAAACGAACATCGCATTCCAAGAAACGTACATCGTCTTATCAACAAAGGGAGTCGGACGAGGCAGGCGCGCAGCCATCATCTTTCCTTTACCTTTCGCTATGATAAGGCGCACGGAAGTCTCGTCGAGCCCCAACTGTTTGGCGATGTCAGCCGTGCTACGCGCAATCCACAACACATTCTTCGCCGGATTGTGGTGCATCTCGCCATGCGCCTCGACGTCGTAATACAGCTCCATGACGCGCGCTTCGTCCGGCAGCAACGCGGCTCGCAACTCCTCGAGCGTCCAGGTGAAATAATCTCCGTCGTCGTCGAGCGAGTAGTCCGCGTCCTGGCTGGCGTAAAAACCACCTTTTTCCTGGTCGGACAAGACTTCATTCACCCACCCCATGATGCCTTCCGCGGTTTCGCGCAGAAGCGGATTCTGCGTCACCTGCCAGCCGTGGAGGTAATTGCGCAGCAGCTCCGAATTGTCGTAACTCATTTTCTCGAAGTGCGGAACGAGCCAGCGCTCATCGACCGAATAACGATGGAAACCTCCGGCAAGTTGATCATAAACGCCACCGCGAGCCATCTTCTCTAGCGTCGTCTCGATCATTGCCATCAGATGTTTTTCTTTTGTTTGCTGGTAGCGTTCTAGAACAAGGTCAACTGCCGATGCATGAGGAAATTTCGGCGCACGGCCAAAGCCGCCATTCTTGATGTCAAATTGCTGCGTGACCGAGGTAATTTGCGCATCGACGACGGCGGGGTCGAACTCCGCACGCGCTCCCGTAAACACTTCCGCTTGGGCAACAGCATCGGCCAAATGATCCGCCGCGCGAACTAGCTCAGCTCTCTTATTTTTGTAGGAATCCGCTACCGCCAGCAAAATGCGACGGAAGCCCGGCCGTCCCATTTGATCTTCCGGCGGAAAATACGTGCCGCCAAAAAATGGTTTTCCGTTGGGCAGCAGAAATCCGGTAAGCGGCCAACCGCCCTGCCCAGAAATCGCGCTCACTGCAGATTGATACCGTGCATCGACGTCAGGGCGCTCGTCGCGATCCACTTTCACAGCGACAAAATTCTCATTAATAATTTTCGCGATCTCGGAATTCTCATAACTTTCGCGGTCGATGACGTGGCACCAGTGGCACCAGACGGCGCCAATATCCAAAAGAATGGGCTTGTCTTCGGATTCCGCACGCGCGAACGCCGAATCGCCCCACTCGTGCCAGTCGATGGGCTGGTGCGCCGCGGAACGAAGGTATGGGCTGGCGGAATCTTTTAAACGGTTTTCAGGATAGGACGACACGAAAAATCCTTTCGGTTCTCGAAGTGCTCAATGCGAGCGCTGTTTTGCAATGGCGCGAATGAAAGTGGAAAAGAAAAACAAGCCTGGACCCAGTCTACTGCACGACATCTCCGGGGCCGAGATCGCGAGGGTCGAGCGGCTTGCGCCCGGCGAAACCCTCGTTCTGCCGGTGGTAGAAGCGAATGCGGTCTTCGCCAAGCTTCCAGCAGAGATAGACGTCTTCGTTGTCGATCACAGCAGGAAAATCGAGTAGGCCCACATCCAGGTCCTTGATGACACATCCAGATTCGAGAATGCGGTTCAGTGAAGTCTTCAGGGATTCGGCGAGGTGCTGGTGCTCCACGCGCAACGCGGCCAGCTTTTCATAAGGGACGATCACGCCGCCCATCATCATGATTCGCGCGGAAACCGCAGAAAGATCGTTTTCCAACCCGGACAGTTTTTTGCGGCAATCCATGGCTTCCACAAGAAATGGTTCCAGTTCGCGCCGCGCGCGCTCTGCCTCGGTAAGAGTGAAGAGCCGAGGCTCCGGCTCGGATGCTTCGTCTTGTCCTTCTTCGTCGTCTTCGTCCGCCATGGGTATCCGTTCTACAGTGCCGATTCCGCTCTGCGTGATTCGATGCTAACGCAAACTCTTGTTGTGGTCGAGCGCAATGCGTTTGTGAAGATGCGCCGCAATGGCAGCATTCCACTATCCGCCGATAAACACCATGGTACGGGAAGGGGGCACGAAATCAGGGGCGTTGATGCGGTGTCCTTCTTCTTTTTCATCAACCACAGTACGGATATAGCTCGCGATGTCGTCGTCCGTCGCGCCTTCTCGGAGAAGGCTCCGCAAGTCGTGATCGTCTTTGCTGAAGAGACAGGTTCGCAGCTTTCCGTCGGCGGTCAAGCGAATGCGCGAGCAATGGCCGCAGAAGGGCTGCGTCACGGGTGCGATCAGGCCGATCTCGCCGGGCGCACCGTCGGCGAAGCGGTATTTGCGCGCCGTCTCGCTGCGCTCGTGAGGTATTTGAACGAGCGGCCACCGCGCGTGAATCCGCTCGTAAACTTCAGCGGCAGGCACCACGTGTTGGCGCGTCCAGGTGCGGTCGGCGTCCAGCGGCATGAACTCGATGAAACGCATAATCACGCCGCGCTCGCGGGCAAATTCAGCGAAGGCTTCCACTTCATCGTCATTGATGCCGCGGACCAGCACGGCGTTGACTTTTGCGGGCGCCAGCCGCGATTTCTGCACGACGTCGATGCCGTGCATCACGGTATCAAACGATTTTGTGCGGGTGATGCGTTCAAACTTGTTTCGGTCGAGCGAATCGAGGCTAATGTTGATGCGGCGGAGACCAGCTTGGAGGAGCCGCTGGCAGCGTTCTGCCAGCAGATGGCCGTTAGTGGTCATGGAAAGGTCTTCAACGCCGAGCGCGTGAAGGCGCGCGATGTAATCTTCCACGCCTGCGCGGACCAAGGGCTCTCCGCCCGTGATTCGAATTTTGCGAATGCCCAGGCTCAGAAAAATGTGAGCCAGCCGGTCCAGTTCCGGCCAGGAGAGAATTTCGTCATGGTCGCGGTAATTTTCTGGGTCGGCAGAACGGCAATAGACGCATCGGAAGTTGCAGCGGTCCGTGATCGAAATGCGCAGGTCCGTGATCTGTCGTCCGAATTTGTCTTGGAGTGTCATCACACACTTTTTAGTTAAACGCGGCCGCCTGCGTACTTTCTTACCGCGGCTCTAAAACAAAACCGCCCGATCCGACTACTTGGATGCGGGCGCACGACGAAAATACACACTTTTCCGTCGAATCGCTCCTTTCCAAGTTCGGGAGGCCCGGGCGTTTCCACCCAAACCCTCTGCCTCAGGATTGCAAACAAGCTACATGGGCATCGCCCCGCTTGCCTTAGGTTTTTTCTCCTTTAGGTATTCGGGGTCGGAGTAACACTAGTTAGTGTATGCCTGTGCGCAAAAGACTGCAATTTTGTAGAATCTTGTCGTGCCGACTGCTCTTAGAACGGGCCCCTATCGGTTCTACTTCTACAGCCACGAACCAAATGAGCCACCTCATGTGCACGTTGATAGGGAGGATCTTTCGGCAAAGTTCTGGTTAATTCCCGTGGCGCTCGCCGGAAACTTTGGGTTTAGTGCGAGAGAGCTGGGTAGAGTAGAATCTTTAGTTGAAGCAAATCAAGACCAACTCCTAGAGGCTTGGAATGGGCATTTTGGCGTTGAAAGCTGACGAGCGTGTGGCCAACGTAAGCTTCTCCTCCGACTCGCTCAGCGTCACATTGCGGGACGGCAGAGTGATCAGTGTGCCTCTTGCCTGGTATCCCCGGCTTCTCCATGCCACTCCAGAACAACTAAATCACTGGAAAATTGCCGGAGGCGGTTACGGCATCCACTGGCCCGACCTCGACGAGGATCTCAGCACGGAGGGCCTCCTGCGGGGGGCGCCTGCCCCACGGCACCCGGCAACTCCCTAGGACATCCACGATTCCTGACCCACGGTGTGTGATAGAGTTTTTGGCACGCCATGCGGATCTTCGTTCTCGGGGCCGGTGCAACCGGTTCCCTTCTGGCAGAACTTCTCCTGCGCCAAGGACACACTGTCTGGTGCGGTGACCGTGACCCTCAGCGCGCGCGCCGCTTTCTGGGTAAGAAAAGCACGATTGCCGTCACTGAAGTGAACGCCAGAAACATGCTTGGCATTGTGCGCGCAGCGCGCGGGTGCCAGCTGCTCGTCAATGCGTCAGCTTCGGTTTTCAATTTAATTGTGATGCGAGCCGCGCTTCGCCTGCGCGCCCATTATGTCGACTTGAGCTCCCACCTCACCCGCAACCCTTTCAAGGCGGAGCAATTCTCCTACGCGAAGCGCTTTGAAGGAAAAAATAGGACGGCACTGATCAATGCCGGCGCCGCTCCAGGCTTGACGAACCTGTTAGTAAAAAGGGCGGCGGAAATGCTGGACGAAGTCCATTCCGTGCACATCCGCTTGTACGAGAGCACGGAGAGCGACGATCCGATTTCGCAATGGTCGCCGGAAGTTTCGTTTGACGAAGCCATTTCTAGCCCGCGTGTCTATCGCGATGGAAAATTCCTCATGGAGAAACGATTCGCTGAGCTGGAGAAATTCCGCTTTCCCGATCCGATAGGAAATGCCAACGTCGTTCTCGCCGCGCAAGATGAAGTCGCGACGCTGCCCTATGCGATTCCTATGCGCAATATGGACGTTAAAATCGGCGGCAATGAGTTTGACCGGCTGCGCCGCTGGTATAAGCAGGGGAAATTATCGAAGTCGCGCGGCATAGTGCGGCAGCGCTTTCCGCAAACGTCGTCGCCCCGCACAATCGCTAAGCTGATTCGTCAGGGAGTGTTGCAAAATGCCCGGTTTTCGGCGGCGGTGCTGGTCCGAGGCGTGAAACGCGGCGCTAAAGAAGATCAACAACTGCTGATTCGCACAGACGCGATATTCCCGACGCTGTACCAAATCCGCCAGCAGGGCCGCTACACGACGCCTGTCGCATATGCTACTGCCCACGTTGCAGCGCTGTTCATCAAGCATTTTCAGCGCGACGATGCAGGCGTCTTCGCTCCTGAAATGCTGCCGGTGGAAACGCGCCGCGCGATCGTCGCGGGGATCCGGGCTCACAGCGTGAGGATCACGCACAAAACAACGACCGTCAAACAAAACGGCGAAGTCGGCGAAGAATTCTGACTCGCGCGCCATCGGCTGAGTAAGTTTTAGAAACTCACCCCCTGGCGGCTACGGCCGAGCTTCAAAGACCAGGTTGAACGGAGTCTGTGTCGCGCGCCGGAATCGCGTGAAGCCGCCGCTCGTCACAACTTCGCGCAGGCGCTTCTCTCCTGCCTGGGCGCCAAGAGCCATCCCCACTTCCTGTGACAAAGAAGCTGGAGTGCACAAGAGAGTGGAAGCTCCGTAAAATGCGCGTCCAATGGGATTGAGATTGTCTTCCAGCTTGTCGCCCGCGAATGGCTCGACGATCATCCACGTCCCGTCTTTCTTGAGCCTGCCGTGCACATGCGCTGATGCGCCTGCGGGATCGCCCATGTCGTGCAGGCAATCGAAGAAAGTCACGAAGTCGTAGTCCTTGCCGGGAAACGATTTCGCGCTGGCTACTTCGAACTTGATGCGGTCGCCAACGCCCGCGTCGCGGGCGCGTTGTTTGGCGGTCTCGATCGATTTGTCGTGGTAATCGAATCCGGAAAACTCGGACTTGGGATACGATTTCGCCATTAGAATCGTTGATGCGCCCAAGCCGCAGCCCACATCGGCGACGCGCGCCCCGCCTTTCAATTTTTCATCCACGCCCTCGAGCGCCGGAATCCACGCGGCAATGAGATTTGCAGCATACCCAGGGCGAAAAAATCTCTCGGTGCCGACGAATAGTTCGGCGTGGTGTTCGTGCCAGCCCATTCCCTCGCCCGTCTTGAATTTTTCGGTGAGAGCTTCCTCCGCCTTGATCGCCGAGAGGGCCACTTGGAACGCTCCTGGCATGAACGCGGGGCTGTTGTCGTCGGCCATCGCGAATGCTTGTTCTTCGCTGAGATGAAATTTTCCCGCGGCCGGATCGTACGTCACGTAGCCGCCAGCGGCTTGCGCGCTCAACCACTCCCGAACGTAGCGTTCGGCAGTTCCGGTGCGCTTCGCCAATTCCGCTGGAGTTTGCGGACCGCCCGCCGCGAGACCTTTGTACAAACCGAGCTTATCGCCGATACGAATCAGTGCCGCGTTAAACGTGGCGCCGAAATCAACCACGGCTCTTCCAAGAAATTCGTGGAGTTTATCCATATCAATGGCCATCTGTTCCTCCGGTAGGTAGAAAGTAGACAGGCTGAGTGCTTGCCGGAAATTCTAGGCCGTTTAGTTGGGGAAAGGCAAGAACTGTCAGCAGCAGCGGTTGGGCCGTGAATAGCGGCGGTTGATCTGCTCGACGTAAAACTCTTCCGCACTCAGCGCGCCGCGCCCCCCATCCTGCCTGCCACTTGCACGCAAGTAGCGTTCGTATGCAGCGTCGCCACACCATTCCCGCAAGCCGCACCAGAACCGGCGAAACGATCGTTTAGCGAATTTTGCCGCTCGCCGCATCAATCGTCTCCGTGAGCCGTGCCGGTAAAACCTGTGGCCCACTGCGTAGCGACGTACGGAGCCTCGTGCAACATCGTTTCACGGCGCCTGCTCAAAATCGCATACCACTGCACGAGCGCTTCCAATAGCAGCACGAGAATCATCAGCGCAAGCACGCCCGTAACAGCCGCGTCCAGCCGCTGATTGAAAATCAGCCGGTGCGTCTCGGCAATCTTTGCCACGGGAATTTGGCCGGCCGCGATTTGCGAGGCCAGGGAACTCGCCTTTGAAAGAAAACCGAGACTCGGGCTGGCATCAAATATTTTCTGATAGCTCGCCGTCATTGTGACCGCGACCAGCCATGCCATGGGCACAAGCGTTACCCAAATCCACCGCACGCGCTTCATCTTCAACAAAATCGTTGTGGCCACCACCAGCGCCACCGCAGCCAGAAGCTGATTGGCAATCCCGAACAACGGCCACAGCGAATTAATTCCACCCAAGGGGTCGACGACACCCTGATAAAGGAAATAGCCCCACATGCCCACGATGATCGCACTCGAAATCAAAATCCCCGGCATCCATCCCGTCCGCCCGAGTGGTTTCCAGGCACGTCCGCCGAGCTCTTGCACCATGAAGCGGCCAACGCGCGTCCCGGCATCTAGTACGGTGAGAATAAACAGCGCTTCAAACATGATCGCGAAGTGGTACCAGATGCTCAGCAATCGTTCGCCACCGATAGTGTTCGAAAAAATCTGCGCCATTCCAACCGCCAGCGAAGGCGCGCCGCCCGCGCGATTGAGCAACGTCTGCTCACCAACGGAATGCGCGAGGTTGGTCATGGTCTGTGCATCGAGATGGTATCCCCAACTGCTGATAGTCGCGGCTGCGGCGTCCGGGGTTCCGCCAACAATGCTCGCCGGGCTGTTGATCGCAAAGTAGACGCCTGGCGGCATCGCGCAAGCCGCAACCATAGCCATCACGCCTACAAATGACTCCAGCAGCATCGCGCCATAACCGATCGATCGGGCGTGACTCTCGCGCAGAATCATCTTTGGCGTCGTTCCAGAAGAAATCAGTGAATGAAATCCGCTGATCGCACCGCAGGCGATGGTGATAAAGCAGAACGGAAAAATCTTTCCGGCGAAAACCGGCCCGCTTCCATCGATGAATCGCGTGAGCGGAGGCATCATCATGTGGGGGCGGACAAACAAAATTCCCGCTGCGAGCGAAAAAATGGCTCCAGTCTTGATGAACGCGCTCAGATAATCGCGTGGAGCAAGAAGCAACCAAACTGGAAGAACGGCGGCCGCAAAACCATACGCGATGATTATAAAAGCCAGGGAAATGCCGCCGAACGTAAAAGCCCGCGCCCACGACGGCGACGCCGCCACCCACTGCCCTGCGACAACCGCGAAGAGCACGAGCACGACTCCGAACAAAGAAGCTTCCAGAACCCGGCCCGGCCGGATAAATCGCAAGTAAACGCCGAGCAGCAGCGCGATGGGAATCGTCATCGCCAGCGTAAACGTGCCCCATGGCGAAGATTTCAGCGCGTTCACCACGACAAGAGCAACCACAGCCAGCAGAATCACCATAATAGCCAGCACGGCAATTTGTGCGATGAATCCGCCTCGCGCGCTCACTTCCTCACGCGCCATCTGTCCCAGCGTTTTCCCGTCGCGTCGGATCGAGCAGAATAAAATAATGAAATCCTGCACGCATCCGGCCACCGCCGCCCCGACGATTAGCCAAAGCGTGCCCGGTAAATAACCAAACTGCGCCGCAAGCGTAGGACCGACAAGCGGCCCAGGGCCGGCGATCGCGGCAAAGTGATGCCCAAAGAGAACCCATTTGTTGGTTGGAACAAAATCGCGCCCGTCGTCGTGAATCTCAGCAGGCGTGGCGCGCGTATCGTCCAATGCCAGCAAGCGCGCCGCAATAAATGCAGAGTAGAAACGATATGCAACCATGTAACAACAGACGGCCGCAACAACGAACCAAGTCGCGTTCAACGGCTCGCCGCGGTGCACAGCGACTTTTGCCAAAGCGCCGGCTCCCACGATCGCTACGGAGAGCCAAACGATAAATTTGAGGGCGCTCTTCATTTCACTGGAGTGGTTCCCGAACTGGCACGAATAAACTGCGCGGTGTCTTGCTTTAATTTCGCCAACGAAGCCATATGCGCATACACCATGTGCCCCGATTCGTAGTAAGCCCCGGTCAAGTGGCCGCGCAAAGAAGGATCGAGCCCGAGGTGATCAAATGTATATTCCGCGGCGAAAAATGGCGTGGCCAGATCGTAGTAGCCCTTCGCGACGAAAACGTGCAGAAACGGATTCTGTGTCATGGCGCTGCGTAGCGTCTCGCCCACATCCGCGTAGCGGTTTTCGTACGGCTTGTAGCTCCAGGGATACACGCGCCCGGTCAGCACTTCGTACGGCAGATCGCTGTCGAATTTCAAATCGCCGCGCACGTAATCATTCAGCGTCGCTGTGTAAGGCCCGATAATCGCAGCGATGCTCGGATCGTACTCCGGCATATCGCCGGCGGCATCCTTATCAATTCCCGTGAATCGGCCATCAATGCGTCCCACGGTGCGGCGTTCGCTGCGCAATAGTTCCTTCGTGAAGCGTTCGATTTCCACGCGCATGTTGGTGCGCTCGATGTAGTCCGTGGAGAGTCCCGTCAACCGCGCGAGTTTCTGAACTACTTCTGCGTGCTGGGCATTGGACAATCCATCCCCCGCCATCAGCGCGGTTGTATATTCGCCCTTCGCAAAATTCTCCGATTCTTCAACCGCTTTGCGCAAATCCGTCTGCAAATCAGGAGGCAATCGCTTGTGATACCAGGCAATCGCCGTGTACGTGGGCAAAATCAATATGTAGGGCAAATCGTTTCCGCTATCGAATTCCGTAGTCGCGAAATTCAGAATCGTCGAAACCAGGATGATCCCGTTCAAATACATCCCGTACCGCTGCTGCAGATAGCCCGAAAGCCCAGCCGCCCGTGTCGTACCGTAGCTTTCTCCCGCAAGAAATTTCGGCGAGCCCCAGCGCTTGTTGCGGGTTGCATACAGCCGTATAAAATCACCGACGGACCGCACGTCTTCCTGGATCCCGTGAAACTGATCGGGCGATTCGCCCGGCGCGGGCCGGCTGTAGCCGGTCGAAACAGGGTCGATGAAAACAATGTCCGTGACGTCCAGCAGCGAGGACTCGTTGTCCACCAATTTGTAAGGCGGCGGCAGCAATGAGCCTGCATCGCCCATCTCGACGCGCCGCGGGCCAAATGCTCCAAGATGCAGCCACACAGAAGCAGATCCGGGCCCTCCATTAAATGTGAACATCACCGGCCGCTGCGATAAGTCGCTCACATCATCACGCGTGTAAGCCACGTAGAAGACGCTCGCCTTCGGCTTCCCTTCTTCGTCTTTCATCACCAGCATTCCCGCCGTCGCGGTGTACTTGATCTCTTGCCCGCCGATGCGTGCAGAGTGCTTCGTCTGAACCACCTTGTCTTCCGGAGGAGCAGGCGGTTTTTTCTCCGCTTCTTTCGGGGCTTCGACAGTTTTCTCGCCCGGCTTTGGCGCCGGAGGCGCGCTCGTCCCTGATTGCTGCGCGAACGAAACCGAATTCCCAAATAAAATAAGTGCGGCGCAGCTCAATCCCAGATAACGATATTTCATCGGCGAGACGCTCCTCGTAGTCGGCGGCCACAAATGGATAAATAGACGGCGGCCACAAATGGATAAGTAGACGGCGGCATCGTATGCGAGTGCAGTAGCTTCGTCAATCCATGCACGCCTCTCGTGGGGCCGATTTGAAATTGTGCTTGAAGAGCGCCAAGGCCGTTATACAATGCGAACCCAAGAGTGAAACGTTTGTTTCAAGGAGCTTCCATGCGTCCAGCCCGTCGCCAGCTCACAGTGTGTCTGAGCATTGCCGTGCTGCTGTTAGGCCCAATCGCAGGCGCGCAGCAAAAAGAAGAATTGCCGCATCCTAAGACGCTTCCGGATCTTCAAAAGGCGATGAAAGATGTTGTCGACAAGGCTCATCTGCCGGGCACAGGCGTGGCGCTGGTCTCGAACGGTGAATTGCTCTGGTGCGGCGGGTTCGGAAAAGCGGACGTTGCTTCCGGCCGCGATATCACTTGCGATACCGAATTTCGCGTTGGCTCGATCAGCAAATCGTTTGTCGCGCTTGCTCTTCTAAAGCTGCAGGAAGAAGGGAAAATAAACCTCGAAGCGCGCTTGCAGGATGTCGCGCCGGAAGTGCCGGTCAAAAACCGTTGGCAATCGACGAATCCGGTGCGCATCGTCAATCTGCTCGAGCACACCGCTGGATTTGACGACATGCAAGCATCCGAAGTTTATAACTACAAAGATCCGTATGATTTTTCGCTTCTCGAAGTGTTCAAGAGATTTCAGGAGCCTCAAGACGTTCGCTGGCCTCCTAGCACGCGCATGTCTTATTCCAATCCAGGCTTCGGTATTGCCGGCTACCTGATCGAAAAAACCGCGGGCAAGCCATTTGACCAGTACATCCGCGAAACAATTCTTCGCCCATTGGGAATGGCAAATGCCGACTTTCCTTTTACTGACGCAAACAAACCTCTCCTCGCCGTTGCCTACGCTGGCGACCCGCCGCACGCGCTTCCGGGTTATCCGTATATCTATTTGCGTCCCGCGGGTGATCTTAAGGCGTCGCCGGGCGAGCTCGCTAAGCTCGTGCAATTTCTTCTGCGCCGCGGAAAAGCAGGCGATGCGCAAATCCTAAAACAGGAATCCATCATCCGCATGGAATCGGTCGAGTCGACTCTCGCCGCAAAGAACGGCCTGCGTCTCGGCTACGGTCTCGCGAACTATACCCAAGTTGTCGGCGGAGTCGTCACTCACGGCCATGATGGCGGCATTGATGGATTTATCTCCTCTTATCGCTATATGCCGGAGCAAAATTGGGGCTACGTCATCCTCCTCAATAGCACAACGTCATTCCAGGCGCTTTTGGATCTGAACCGGCTGGCCATCGATTTTCTTTCCAAGGATTTTCCAAAGACCCAGCAGCCGCCAGCTTCCATTCCGGCGGCTGAGCTGGAAAAGTTTGCCGGCTACTACGCTCCTCGAGCGCCACGCACCCAGCTTTTCGCGTTTATAGATGACCTCAAGGGTGGTCTCCGTGTCCGCGTCATTAATGGACAACTCACACATTCTAGCCTCTTTGGTAAACCAGAAGTGATGATCCCCGTTGGCAAGAATCTCTTTCGCAGCGAAAAAGATCCTGAAGCAACTACTATCTTCGTCACGGATAGCACCGGCAAAATGGTGTTCTCCAGCCAAGAGATGGAGGGCATTTCCTATGGTGAGCGCACTACGATCTTGTGGCCGTATGCAAGGCTCGGGTTGCTTGTCCTTTGCGTTATCTTAATGGCGACGTCGGTACTGTTTGCCGTCGTTTGGATATTACGGAAACTTTTTGGTGGAATGAAAGATGTTCAGCATCTGGCAGTCAGAGCGATTCCATTGCTCGCAACTCTGTCCCTCTTTGCGCTGGCTCTCTGCTTCACAAAGCTGAGCTGGGACACCGGAAAATTCACTCTGTGGAACGCAGCGTTTTTTGTACTGAGCCTTCTCTTTCCGCTGCTTTCGCTCATCGGGCTGATTCTCGCCGTGCGCGTCCCCAAGAACGAAATCGACGCCGCTACGCGCATTCACTCTCTACTCGTCGCTCTGGCCTGCTGCGTAGTCACCGGTTTCGTCGCCTCATGGCACTTCATCGGCCTCCGCATCTGGACGCCATAATCGCGATTTCGCTGCGTTGAATTATTCCGTGCAACCATAAAATCTGTTTGCCGCATCGAGAATGCGCGCAAGCTGATCATGGGAATGTTTCTCGTCGGAAGGCAGGATGTCCCATCCGGTGAAAACCGCGACGATGTCGTACTCCGGCAAAACAATCAGTTGTTGACCGCCGAATCCGCGGCCTGTCCACGCTACATCTTCGGCGTTGCTTCCGATCGATTGCAGCCACCACAGATAGCCGTATTTCCAATCGCCTCCGGGAACGGTAACGTGCGGCGACACAGAATCTTTGATCCACGCTGAAGAAACCACTTCCTTCCCTTCCCACATTCCGCCTTTTAGAAAAACCTGCCCGATTTTGGCGAGATCGTGCGCCGAGAGATACAGCCCTCCTTCTGTATCTGGCAGGCCGGTCGGCGAATGTTTCCAGAAGTACCGCATCCCTAGCGGTTTAAAGAGATGCTCCGCCGCGTATTCATCGATATTTTTCCCGGTCACTTTTTTGAAGATCTGGGCGAGCAGCACCGTAGCGCCGCTGTTGTACACGAAGACTTTGCCCGGGTCATTGGCCATGGGCAGGTCGATCACGTACTGTGCCCAATCGTGGCTCGCTTCCATGATATCGGCTGAGTTTTTCGGATCGTCGTAGGGCAGATCTTCGTGCCACTCGATGCCTGCGGTCATCGTCAGCAGGTCCCGCACCGTGATGCGTTTTTTCCGGTCGTCGAGGTTTTGGATTTTCTTGATTCCTAGGAGCGGCACAATCGGCGCATCCAAGCTGTCCGTAAATTCATTTCGCATTCTCGCGATTCCAAGCGTGACAGATGTAACCGTTTTTGATATCGACTGCATCGTGTGCATGTCGCTGCCATTGTAGAAAGGATGAAAATTCGTGCTGAAATAATTGTACGGACCGTGCATGTCATGATTCAGCGGGCCTTCTTTTTTGGCGCGCTCCCCGTAAATCTGGCCGTAGTCGTGTGGATAAGACTTGTCATAAACGGCTGTGCCGCAACGCAGGATCAGCATGCTGTCCACGAGTCCGTATTTTCCGCTGGCAATATCGGCGTCGAACGACGCTAACTTTGCCGGATCGAGGCCGAACTCCTTTGGCGTCGCTTTCGGCCAATCCTTGGAAGCTCCGGCATCCTGCGCAATCGCGGTGACGGCGAAAACGCATAAAACGACAGCCGTGGCCACGGCGCTTTTTTTCACAAGCTTATTCCTACTCGGCGACTTCACGGCTCTGCTCTTCATCGATTCTCCATTTCGTCTTAAGTCTCAATCATTCAGCGAGGTGAACTGTAGCAGCGGATAAAGCTCGCGAAATATTTTTGCAATGTCCCTCGGAAAAGCGGCGCGCGTGGCGTCGGTGGATTTTAGCTTGCGGCGCACGATCCACGCCTGCAGTTTCTTCCAATCTTCAGGCCCAGCGGGCCATCCTTTTTGTTCCGTCCACTCACCTTTCACCGCGCCATACCAGTAAGCTTCGTAACGGTTGCTCAAGCGTTTTTTTTGTTGCGCAATCCACTTCGGCTGCGCTAGTACGCGCGTGTCGCCAATCACAGCCAGTGCGGACTCCTTGCGTTTCGAGCCGGCGTAAATGCGGAATCCGGCGGTTACCGTGTCAGCGGAAATTCCCACATAGAGCTGGCCGGTTTCTCCTTCGCCGGGAAATGGCGCGGAGAATTTCAAATACATTTGCGCGCGATACGGCGTTTTGTCTTTAGCGAAGCGGATATCCCGGTTGATGCGCGAGAAATTCGCGCCTGTGCGTCCAGTGGTGTCGAAACGCGGATCGAGTTGCAGAACGGCGGGGCTGACTTCTTCGAGAAGGCGGCGGAATGGTTTCACTACGAATTCCTGGTAGCGCTCGCGGTTCGCATCCATCCACACTTTGCGGTTGTTACGCGCCAAGTCGCGGAAGAATTGAAACGTTGCGCGCGTAAAAATCGGCTCTGGTTTTGCCATGCGTGGGCCTCAATGCGGTTTGGTGGAGACAAGAGTACACGATTCCCAATCGGCGTCAATTGAACTATGCTGTGCGACTTGCTGTGTTGGCTGGCAGTCACGTGTTATTCGAGTTCCAATCGAAATGAGGATGCGATGAAGCGAAGCAAATGGATTATGGCGGGACTTTTTCTGGCTGGCGCATGGGCGAGCATTGCTTGGACGCGGCCCACAGCGGTCGTAAGAGCGGATGACATAAAACCGGCGGCGAAAACAGAACCGTGGAGAGCGGAAGACGAGATCTTCCAGGAATACGCCGGCCAACTGCGAATCTCGCCAGACGCGAAGTGGCTCGTCTGGGTGAAGTCGACTGCCAATAAAGAAAAAGATGCTCGCGTTTCCAATCTCGTTTTGTCGAGCCTTGCCGAAACTAAGGAAATCGAGCTTACGCGCGGCACCGACAACAATTTTGGGCCGCGCTGGTCGCCCGACGGCGAGCGCATCGCGTTCATCAGCTCGCGGGCGCGCCCGCAGGCCAAGCCGGATACCGCACCGATCCAAATCTGGCTGATCAACCCGCACGGCGGCGAGCCGTGGGTGCTTACGGAACTTTCGCGCGCGCCGCGCCAAATCGACTGGTTGGACAAGGACACGATTATCTTTAGCGCCGAAGAAGAGCCCGCTCTTTACGAGCAGGAGTTGAAGAAAAAGAAAGACGATTCGCAGATTGTTGATGATGCCGATCACGCCGCGCCGGTGCGCTTATACAAGATCAGTGTGAAGGACAAGAAAATCACACGGCTTTCAACCAACACGGATTGGATCGACAGCTGGAGCGTCTCGAAAGATGGAAAATACGTCGCCGCTTCTCATGCGAAAAGTTTGCACTACGAATTCGATCAGAAAGTTCCGCCGATCGCTGTGCTCCACAATCTGGGCGATGGCACGGAAAAACAGATTTTCACGGAAGGCCGTGTTCGCCCGGATGGATTTAAGTGGACTGGGGACGGATCCGGTTTTTACGCCATGGCGCCCTATTCGACCGATCCTAAATTCCTAACTGCCACGATTCTCAAAGGCTATTTCTACGATTTGTCCTCGGGAAAGGCGACGGAAATCCCTGCGGATTGGGAAAACGGATTCGGCTTTGGCCTCGAGCGGGTGCCGGACGGTTTCGTTGCCGATCTTGCTGCGGGCAGCCATTCCGAGCTGGCGCGTTACACCGCGGAGAAATCGGCGTCGGGTCGGACCTGGCGCCGGCAATCCCTTGTCGGTGAACACGCTAAGAATATTCGCCGATTCGTGCTGAGCGAAGACGGAAAAACAATCGTCTACGAATATTCGACGGCCAGCAAACTGCCGCAGATTTACCGCGCGCAGCTCGACGGGAACAAGATTATTTCGCCGGTGCAAGTCACGAAACTGAATGAAGCGCTCGTGAACGGCAGGACATTTGCGAAAACGGAGGTTATCCGTTGGAAAGGATCTCTCGACGAAGAGGTCGAAGGCATCCTCTACTATCCGGCGAACTACGAAGCCGGAAAGAAATATCCGGTGATAACGATGATTCATGGAGGCCCAACGGGCTGGGACTCGGACGCCTGGGACGACAATTGGGCATATCCCGTGAATCTGATGACACAGCGCGGCGCGTTCGTGCTGCGGCCGAATTATCACGGCAGCGCCAACTACGGTCTAAAGTGGGTGGAATCGATCTGCTGCGGCAAGTATTACGATCTGGAAACGCCTGACATCAACATGGGCGTCGACTATTTAATTTCCAAGGGCATGGCCGATACGGACAAGGTTGCGACGCTAGGTTGGTCCAATGGTTCGATTCTTTCCATCAGCCTGATCACCACGTATCCCGCGCGATACAAAGCGGCCAGCGTTGGCGCGGGCGACGTGGAATGGATCAGCGACTGGGGCAACGTGGATTTCGGCGATTCGTTCGATTCTTATTATTTCGGCAAATCCCCGATGGAAGATCCGCAGCTTTACATTAGGAAATCGCCATTCTTCAAGATGGACAAGGTGCAAGCGGCGGTCTTGATTTTCCACGGCTCCGCCGATCGAAATGTGCCTCCAGCGCAAAGCTGGTCGTTCTTCCGTGCGTTGGAGTATTACGGCAAAGTTCCCGTGAAATTTGTGGTTTTTCCCGGCGAGCCGCATGGCCCGCAAAAACTGACACACCAACTGCGCAAGGTGGAAGACGAAGTCGCCTGGTTCGACAAATATTTCTTCAAAACGGCTACTCCGGAAAATGAAGCATTTAAGAAGGATTCGCCTCTCGGCGACTCTCTGAAACGAAAGAGTATTCTACATGGTGGTTCTCGGTTTGGCGTTTCATGGGTCAAGCCGGGCTCTGGAAAAGACTCGGCGCCAATCCTCATCCCGGAAGTTGTAAAGCGACCTCAGCTCGAAATTGGACGATTTGAAGTAACAGTCGCCCAATACGGTGACTTTCGAAAGACAACGAGGGCGGACGCCTCTAATCAAAACCATCCGATGAACGGAGTCACTTTGGAAGACGCGAAAGCCTATGTCGAATGGCTCAGCAAATACACCGGACAAACATGGCGAATTCCATTTGAAGATGAAGTGAAAGATCTCTACGAAAACCGTGACGGTGAAAACACGCTGGATTACTGGGCCGATTATGCGGCGAATCCGGAGGATTCCGCACGGCTTCGTGAAAAAGCCAAGGAACTTGGTGGCACAGCTCCCTTGCTGAAAGAAGTCGGTAGCTTTCACCCCCAAGGCAAGGACGACGAAGAACCGATTTACGACCTCGGCGGAAACGCTGCCGAATGGGTTTTGACGCGCGACGGAAAAGGCAAACTAATAGGCGGCAGCGCGGACTGTCCTGCCGATCCAGAATCCAGTTGCACGCCAGCGCCGGAATACATCGGTTTCCGCGTCGTGCGTGGAGCAGCGAAACCGGCACCGCCGTCGAAATAAACCCTAATTGTTGTGTCCTCGGTGGTAGGGGCGCAGCATGCTGCGCCCCCACAAGAAGGACTTGGCAAGATTTGCGTGGGCCAGATTGGCGCTTGCGGGTTTGGGTGGCTTGGCGCTAGCCTCGTTTCATGAGCGATTTCACACCAACGAAGAAAACGAGAGTTACAAGAAAGCCGGACCGCGGACGTTACGACCGGCAAACCGTCTGCGACATTTTGGACCAGGCGTTTGTGTGCCACGTCGGGTTCATTGCGGATGGATTGCCCGTGGTGGTGCCCACGAATTATGTGCGCGTAGGCGATAAACTTTTTTTGCACGGCTCGACGGCTAGCCGGCTGATGAAAACGCTTGGCAGTGGGGCGCCGTTTTGCCTCAGCGTGACTCTGCTGGACGGAATCGTTTTTTCCCCGACGGCAACGGGGCACTCGGTGAACTACCGCTCCGTCGTAGTCATGGGCAAAGCCGAGCAAATCGCAGAGCCTGAGGCAAAGCTGGCCGCGATGCGCGACTTCGTCGAATACGTCCTGCGCGGGCGTTGGGCCACTGTCCGTCCCCCAAGCGAGCAGGAATTAAAAGCCACGATGGTACTGGCGGTCCCGCTTGTCGAGGCATCTGCAAAAGTTCGGACAGGATTTGCCGTTGATGACGACAAGGAGTACGCCGGCGGAGCCTGGACCGGAGTGCTGCCGTTCAAGTGGACGGCAGGACAACCGATCCGCGATCCGCGCGGCGACGCATCAATTCCTGTGCCCGAGAACATCCAGCACTATTCCCGACCGCAGTAGAATTTTCTGCCAGCCTTGCTCAGCAAGTTACGAAATCTATCGAAGATGTAATTCGCTCTTCGAGACATCGGACCGCGGGCTGTACCAATCAGACGTGCAGGCATATACTTGCCGCACACTAAGTTTCTGACCGATGTATTTGTGGGAGCCCCAGCACCCATGTTACGGAGTGGCGTGAAAACACTCGAGCAAGCAAAAGAAAAGGCCGAAGAGATCGTAAGTTCGAAAGACAAACTGGCTCGGCTGCTGTCCCTCTCCATGCGCAAGGCGAAACAGAATTACGAGTTTCTTCTTGCGCCATGGGAAAGTCTGCAGATCCTCTTCAGAATGATCCGCGCATGGCTTGGCGGAAGATACTCTCCGCCGATTCTGACGGTGCTCGGAGGAATTGCCGCGCTCGTTTACTTCGTTGAGCCGTTCGACTTGATACCGGATCCCATCCCTGTGTTGGGATACCTGGATGACGCGGCGGTAATTGCCGCGGTAGTGCGCATGAATCTGACTGAGATAAGCCGGTTTAGAAACTGGGAGGCTTCTCTCCACAACTGGCAATTCCAAAAGCGATAGCGCAGAAGTTCCTTCCAAAAGAACACTGACCCTGGAATGAGTGAGTGTGAACGTCACCCGCCGAAAGCTCCTGTTGACGATCAACAGGAGTGTGATAGGCTCGCGTTTGCTCCTGTTGAACGTCTAAATGAACGTGTGGCATCTATTTAGGACCAGACTCCTATTAGGCGCGCTTGTTTGGCGAGCTTGGAGGATGAATCAGAATATGCGAGAACAATGGCGCACTCTTGTTCAACGTGCCGCTGGAGTTCTTCGGCGACGTCGTCTCGAACACGATTTTGACGCAGAGGTGCGCTCGCATCTGGAGATGGCTGTTGACGCGAACATGGGCAAGGGCTTAAACCCGGAAGAAGCGCGCCACGAAGCGCTGCGTAGTTTTGGCGGGATGGAGCAGACGAAGGAACTGTATCGCGAACAGAGAGGTTTGCGCATGATTGACACCACACTACAAGACCTGCGATTTGGTTTGCGAATGCTGCGGCGGAGTCCGGGCTTTTCCGTACTGGCGATTCTGTGTCTGACTTTGGGAATTGGAGCGAACGCGGCGGTCTTCAGTTGGGTGGAGGGGATTTTGTTTCGTCCGTACCCGGCAGTGGTACACCAGGAGCGATTGCTGGCGCTCGCGGGAACGGCGCGCGGGGAGACAGGAGCAACCTCATTATCGTGGCCAGATTTTTTGGATTTGCAGAGGAACTGCACGCTCTTCGACACTTTTTTTGTGAGCAAAATTACGGGGACGACGCTGAGCATCGGTGATCGCGCCGAGCGCACGATAGGGAGCATCGTATCGGCGAATTATTTCGATGCGATTGGGGTTCATCCGATGCTCGGGCGCGGATTTGAGCCAGGCGAAGATTCCGGGAGAAGCGCACATCCGGTCGCGGTGATCAGCTATCAGCTGTGGCAGGGGCGATTTAAGGGCGATTCGCAAATTGTCGGGAAAACCCAGCGGCTGAATGGAGTGGTACACACGATTGTGGGAGTGGCGCCGGAAGGATTTTACGGGACGTTCGTGGGCTGGGGCATGCAGTTCTGGGTGCCGGCTTCGATGGAGGATATATTTGAAGCGGGAGGTTACAAACTGGAAGATCGCGGAGCGCGGTGGGCCGAAGCGTACGTCCGCCTAAAGCCGGGCGCGACTCGAGAACAGGCGCAGGCGGAAATCTCGGCCGTGGCGACACAGCTGGAGAACGATTATCCGGATACAAACCGCGGGCGGAGCGTGCAGCTGTGGCCGCTTTGGCAAACGCCATTCAACAACGCGGGGACTATGCTGCCGACACTGGAAATCATGCTGGGTGTGGTGTTTTTTGTGCTGTTGATCGCATGCGCGAATGTTGGGAATTTGCTGCTGGTAAGGTCGTTCGCGCGGCGGCACGAAATGACGGTGCGGCTAGCGATCGGCGCGGGACGCGGGCGGTTGTTGAGACAGCTTCTGACGGAGGGCGTGATTCTTTCGGCGTTTGGCGCTGTGGGTGGATTGCTGGTTGCATATTGGTGCCGGCATGCACTGGTGCTGCTGTTTCCGGCACGGGCGGGTGTGGCAATGCATCTGCCCGGGGAGATCGATTGGCGCGTGCTGGCAGTGAGCGCGGGCATTTGCTTGATTGCGACACTCGTCGTTGGTCTCGTGCCCGCGTTGCAGAGCAGCAAGATTGACCTTGCCGCGGCGTTGAAAGCGGATTCGGCGGGAGTAGTGGGAAGCCGCAGCCGAGCTTGGGTGCGTTCCGGTTTGGTGGTGGTGCAAGTATCGCTGAGTTTTATTTTGCTGGTGGGGGCAGGATTGCTGCTGCAGAGCTTGCAGAAGATACGCACGTCGAGCCCGGGATTCTCAACGCATGGTGTGATCCATACGTCGGTGGACTTGGTGTCGGCGGGATATGACGCACAGCGGGCGCGGAATTTTCAAGATGAATTGCTGGAGCGCGTGAAGGGGCTGCCGGGTGTGGAATCGGCGACGTTTGCGCGACTCATGCCACTAGACTACGGGACGTATTCGTCATCGCCGATTGCTGTCGATGGGTATGTTGCGCCGCCGGAGGAGCACCCGACAGTCGAGTACAACGAAGTGGGCGAAGAATATTTGGCGACGATGGGGATTCCATTGGTATCGGGGCGCGAGTTTAGGCGCGCGGATGATGAACGCTCAGCGCTGGTCGCGGTGGTGAACGAGACGATGGCGGGACAGTATTGGCGCGGGAAGAATCCGATTGGCGAGCGCGTGCAAGTGAAAGGGCGATGGATGCAGGTGGTCGGCGTGGCGAAGAATTCGAAGTATGAGAGCGTGCGGGAGGCGGCGAAGCCGTTTTTTTATGTGCCGTGGCGTCAGAATTTTTCGGCGGGAGCGGGATTATACATTCGAACACCGTTGAGCCCCGAGACGATGGCGGTGGGGCTGGCGCGCGAGGTGCATGCGTTGGACGGAAACCTGGCGCCGTACGAAGCGATTACGCTGCAGGAGCAGGTGGATCGCTCGACGGCGCCGCAAAAGGTGGCGGTCACTTTGGTGGGCGTGTTGGGCGGGTTGGCCCTGCTTCTTGCGGCGATTGGATTGTACGGCGTGATGTCGTACGCGGTATCGCAGAGCACGCGGGAGCTGGGTTTGCGGATGGCGCTGGGTGCGGAAGCTTCGAATGTGTGGAGCCTGGTGATGTCGCGGGGAATGGCGTTGACGCTGGGCGGCGTGGTGTTGGGCACGGCGGCGGCGCTGCTCTTGACCCGGCTGCTGGGGAATTATTTGTTCAAGGTAAGTCCGCGCGACCCGCTGGCGTTTGGCGCAGCTTTTGCGGTCATGACGATCGCGGCGCTGGCGGCGTGCTTCTTGCCGGCATGGCGCGCAACGCGGACCGATCCGGTGCGTGCACTGCGCGATTGATTCCCCACGATTTCATTCCATCTTCAGCATTTTGGTGCGCAAGAAAGTGGCAGTGGCTACTTTTTCGCGGAGTGGACGGCGAGAGCCGTGGCTACGCCCAGCGAGATGAGGATGCCGCCGCTAACGTAGCGTTCGTTGCGCATCCAACGCTGGTTATTGCGGAGCCAGCCGGCTACGCTGCCGGAGAAGAGCGCCCAAAGCGAGTCGCTGGTGGTGCCCATGGCGGCGAAGAGAATGCCTAGGGAGAGGATTTGCGTGGCGACGTGGCCGCGGACGGGGTCAATGAATTGCGGAAGGAACGCGAAGAAGAAGAGGGCAGTCTTGGGGTTGAGGACGTTGACAACAATGCCTTGGGTGAACACGCGAGCGAGTGTGGCTTGCGGTCCGTTGGTATCGGACGCAGCGGCTAGCGACTCCTTGCTGCGCAAGCGTTGAATGCCGAGATAGACGAGATAGGCGGCGCCCAGATATTTGACGACGCCAAAAGCTGTGGCCGAAGAGACGAGAAGGGCGGAAAGGCCGATGGCTGCTGCGGCAGTGTGAATCAGCGTGCCAACCCCAATGCCCAGGGCCGAGACCAGGCCCGCGTTGCGACCCTGGCCGATGCTGCGGCCGACGATATACAAAACGGCGGGGCCGGGGATCGCGAGCAGAATCGCGGCGGTGCTGACGAAGATCAGAAAAGAAGCGTGGTTGGGAAACATAGGCGTTTGGAAGACGCGCTACGCGGCGGTGAGCAGGATGGGGTCGCGCTTGGTGATGACGATGGTGTGCTCGTAGTGAGCGGAGAGGCTGCCGTCGGCGGTGCGGACGGTCCAGCCGTCGCGGTCGAGGGAGACGCGGCCGGTAGTGGCGGCGATGATGGGTTCGATGGTGATCACGAGGCCTTCGGTGAGGAGATGGCGGGCTTCGCTTGCAGCATAATTTGGGACACTGGGCTCTTCGTGAATCGTGCGGCCGACGCCGTGGCCGCCGAGTTCGCGCACGACGTGGAAACCGCGGCGGCGGACTTCGCGCTCGACGGCGCGGCCGATGTCTTTGGTGCGATTGCCGGGGCGGGCTGCTACGAGAGCTTGGCGAAACGCGCGCTCGGCACAGTGGGCCAGTTCGCGGGATTTTTCTTGTGCGGGCGGGACTTGAATGGTGACGGCGGAATCAGTGTGAAAGCCGTCCTTGACGGCGGTGAGATCGAGCTTGACGAGATCGCCTGGTTGGATCGTGCGCGGGCCGGGGATGCCGTGGACGACTTCGTCGTTGACGGAGATGCAGACGTCGCCGGGAAAATTGTAGATGAGCGGCGGCGAGGATTGCGCGCCGTTTTCGGCCAGGATGCGCGCGCCGATTTCAGAGAGTTCAGCAGTGGTGACGCCGGGTCGGACGGCAACGGACATGGCGCGCAGGGCTTTGGCGACAATTTGGCCGCAGGCACGAAGTTTATCGAGTTGTTCGGCGGTGGTGATGGACATACACCCTCTTCAATTGACAAGCTTAATTCTTCGGCGATTGAGCATAACAGGCCGAATTTATTATTCGATCGAATAGAGCGGCATTTTCCGGCCCGGCTTTGTAACGCGCCCCATCCATGCCGCCGATCATGATAAATGTGTGGCGCCAAAGTTCGCCTGTTTTTAGCTTCCCCGAGCTATCTATTCCGACCTCGCTTCCGCTCGCGTTAACGACGGTTCGTTTTTGAACTTGGCCAGAACTGTTCAACAGGTCCTGCTCTGGAGAGGGACTCATCGCGTAGGGACCGAACCAAAACTCAACGTACCCATCCCCGCCCTTTGCCTTGATAACATAACGGACATAATCAACGTCTGGATTACCACCCAGAACCTCGACCTCGCGAATCGGAACATCGAACTGGAGACCGTACTTTCCCCCTCCGACACGTCGAAGGCCAAGGCCTTTTTGACTGCACGCCGGAACCACCATACTATTTTTTGAGTTTTCAGTTTCAGGTTGTGACGGAGAAACTGCGGCGCTTTGTGAAGTACCAAGCGTTGTCAGGAGAAGAATGAAGATAGAAAAAATGGGCACGGCGCTCTAATGGCAGCCGCAACCGCCGCCGCAGCATCCTCCGCCGCCAGAAGAGCTTCCGGAAGGGGCAGATGAGCTACCAGAGCCAGCTGTCGCGAAAACGGACAGCTGAATAGTGGCTTTTTTGCTGGCGCACTTGGGGCAGGCGATTTCTTGCTGCTTGTTGATTACGATTTTTTCGAATTGGGCTTGGCAGTCGTCGCAGACGTATTCGTAGATGGGCATTTGCTTACTCCGGTGGATTCCTTTTGATTATAGCAGGAGCGGTGCTATGTGCCACGCTGGGGGAGCGCAGCATGCTGCGCCACTACAAAATCGGGGAGGATCCTCGGCTGTGGCGCTAAGTCATGTAGAGGCCGCCGTTGGGGTTGATGGTTTGGCCGGTGATGTAGGAGCTTTGGGCTAGCATTACGGCGATTCGGCCGACTTCGTCGGGGGCGCCGATTTTACCTACCGGGATGCGGGCGGCGATTTCTTTGGGGAGGGCGGCGACCATGTCGGTTTCGATCAAGGCGGGGGCTATGGCGTTAGCGGTGATGCCTTCCTTCGCGAATTGCGAGGCATAGGAACGGGTTAGGCCGAGGATGCCGGCTTTGGTGGCGGCGTAGTGCGGGCCGATGACGCCGCCGTATTGGGCGGCTACTGAGGATAGGTTGATGATGCGGCCCCAGCGGGCGGCGCGCATGGCGGGAAGGACGCGCTGCGTGACCAGGAAGACGGAAGTGAGATTTACGCGTAGGAATTCGTTCCAGATTTCTTCGGTGACTTCGTCGGGCGGAATCATTTTGCCAATGCCGGCGTTGTTGACCAGGATGCCGACGGGGCCTAGCTCGCTTTCTGCTGTCGAGACTAGGCGATCTACATCGGCGGTGATTGAGACGTCCGCTTGGATGGCGATGCATTTGCGGCCTGCGGCGCGGATGGTTTGGCAGACGGAGTCGGCAGCTTCGGCTTGGGCGCGATAGTTTAAGGCGACGTCGGCGCCAGCTTCGGCTAGCGCGATGGCGATGGCTTTGCCGATGCCGCGGCTTGCGCCAGTGACGAGTGCGATCTTTCCGCTGAGAGAAGACATAAATGTGACTCCGATTTTGGACTCGGGAGATTGCCATAAATGCTTTTTGACACAGAGTGCACAGGCAACGTAGATATTGCGCCCAGCAGCTTATCGAGGTGGCAATCACGCCATCATATCAACCGCGATGCAATCTAATACAACGGCGACAATTAAGAAAACGGAAAGAATTCGCGTCTTTTTTCGGCCGAGGATCGCCAGAAGCACGAACAAAGGAGCAATCACCAATACATCGCGGGTGAAAGAGCGCCATATTGCGACAGACGCCCAATTGTCCTTTCGCACGTCTTGAGGAATAACAAAAGCAGCCACCAGGCAAACCACAAAGAATCCCGACGTGCAAACCACTGCAGTCCAATCGAGCCAGATCTTCCAAGTAGCCTGATTGGCCGCAGGCTTTAGGAAATTCCTCCAGACGAAAAACGCGAGAAATGGAGGAGAGAAAAACGAGAGGATACCAACGACACTTTCAATTAAGTGTGCCATAGACCGAGCGCCGACCTAGAAACCAAATTCTAAAACAAATGGCTCCGAAAACCGGAGCCATTTGCGAGATTCATAGATTTTCAGTTAATTAGTCGCCGGCTACGGCTTCGGTGGCTTTTTCGGCGGCGCTAGGCGCAGCGTGGCCGTTGCCATTTCCGTTGGCCGGGGCGATTGTTACTGGCTTGCCTGCGTTGGCGAAATTCGCTGGCGTGGCTTTGGCGATGTCGGAGACCGAGCCAATTTGAACTACCGTCGGCTGGGGCTTCTTGAGAACGAGTTCTTCATAGATGGCGCGGACTTTGGCTTGTTCCTCGAAGGCCTTTTTGCGGCGCGCGCGATCTTCTTCCGCGGCCGTCTGCGGAATGTCGTGCTCGAGGTGGCGGACGCGAGCGGCGTCATCGGAGTCAATGTTCAATGAATGTTCGAAGCTCTGAAGATTGACGCTCTTGCCCTTGGCGTAGATTTCGTGTTTGCCGTGGTTCTTGTACCACTCGGCAACCGTCGCGTTCTTGTGCATGTTTTCGATGATCTGGCGCCAGCCTACGCCCGTGTTGTAAGCGCAGAAGGAAATTTCGCCTTGCTGCGTGGCGTAGGGGATGATGCACATTTCGGTGCGGCGGAAGTCGTAGTTGAAAAGATCCTGGAACCACATGCCGGCGATAAAGAGGAAGTTCCATGGATCCTGGCGGCGCTTCATGGCGTCGTCAATCTTGCGATCTGGGGAAGTGCGGCCGTACTTGGTGGTCGAACGCTTGGTGAGCGCCCAGGTCTTGTCAAATTTCTTGAAGAGCGCGCTGAGTGTCAGGCCCTTGGGTCCACGGAACGGGTGATAGTTCTTCAAGAGGGCCATGGCCATCATGAAGTTAGAGAAATTCTTGCCGCGAGCCGCGTCAGTGATGGCGGTGACGTCCTTCGTCAATTGCACCGCATCGAGGAAGCGCGGAACGGGCGCCCATTCCTTCGTCTCTTTGTTGATCATCATGGCGGTGCCAACGCCGCAATTCGGGTGGCAGCCGCAGGAGAGCGAACCCCAAGTGGATTCCGTGCCCTTCACCATGTCAGCGAAACCGGCGAACGTGCTAATGAAAGAAATGGGGAACCAGTCGCGCGTAGGCTCGACTTTACCGACCTGCGCGCTGACGTCCTTCGCAAGATGCGAAAGCGTGTAGCGCTGGCGGAGACGGCGCTCCGGAGTGATGTCTTCGTCGCGGCCCGTGAACGAAACCGGCTGGAAGCTGACGAAAGCGATCTTCTTCGGATTTTCCATCGCAAACTTCACGACCGAACCGACCTGGTCGTTGTTCACATTATTGACGATGGTGACGACGAGAACGATTTCGATGCCGGCTTCGTGCATGTTCTCAATAGCGCGGAGCTTCACGTCAAAGAGGTTGCCAATTTGGCGATGGCTATTCGCGTCGTTGCCGATGCCGTCGAATTGCAGGTAGGCATAGCGCATGCCAGCGTCAAAAGCCTTCTTCGAAAATTCCTTGCTCTTGGCAAATTCGATGCCGTTGGTGGCGGCCTGCACGCTGTTGTAGCCAATCTTGCGGGCGTAGGCGACGGCGTCAAGGAAGAGCGGGCTCATGGTCGGTTCGCCGCCCGAGAATTGCACGGACATTTGGCGGCGCGGCTTGATCTTGAGCGCGTTGTCTAAGATCTCTTTAACTTCGTCCCAGCCGAGCTCATGAACGTAGCCAACTTGATTGGCGTCCATGAAGCAGGGATCGCACATCATGTTGCAGCGATTGGTGAGGTCAACGGTAAGAACGGAGCCGCGGCCGTAGCGCACGGTCGATGACCCGTGCTTGTGAAGATCTTCGTCGTTGTGCGCAGGAATATCGCGGCCCGGGAACTGCTTTTCGATCCAGTCGAGGAACTTGGCATCGATGGCCATCATGTCTTCGTAGTGGCCGTGGATGGGACAATCCTTAACCATCCAAATCTCATTGTCGCGCTCGATAATCTGCGCTTTGATTTCGCCGATTTTCTCGTTCATCAGATCGCGCCAGTCTTTTTTGCCGGCGATGATCGCTTCACGCGCCTCTTTTACGCATGCAGGGCACAAGGAATCAGTTTGCCGCGGGAAGCCAAGCGTGGGCTTGGTCTTTTCCCAGGACTTGAGCAGCGGCTTTTCTGACCACTGCGGCGTAACGGAGGGGTTCGGATTGCGCTTGTTGAAATGCTGAATGCTGTTAAACGTGACAGCGGCAGTCTTGCACAGCGCCCAGTCAAAAGTTCTCAGGATCTGCGTCCCCACACGATTCGGCATAAAGCTCTACCCTCGCTTTCAAAAAATGCGGCCCAAATGCTCACTCAATTAGATGAAAACCGAGCCCTAAACAGCCCCCGGACTCGAAATACCGTACCATTTTCTACTGGTATGTCCAATAAGTCTTTGTACGCCTATAGTTTGACGGTAAAGGGGGGGGGGCGCCAGAAGGTTACGTCGAACGGTCAAAAATGAGGGTTGAACGGTAATTAGGGGCAGTGAACGGTAGTCTGAGGAGGGGTGGGTAGGGGGTTACTTCTAGAACGAAAGGGCTAGAACTTTGCATCTTTTGGGAAGCGTTGTGTTTCGATTCGGAAAAGTATCCCCCGTTTGGTTGTGCTACTCGTTCAACGTGGGACGAATGACGGCCGTCACAAAATGCGCGAAATGCGAAGCGCCTTCATCAAGCTGCAGCCAGCGGACAACGCAGTGATCGGCGAGATATTTTGTCACACGCGTTTCTGGAATGCCGAGATGCTCCGCAAGTTGCGGCTTGAGAGAATCCGCGCCGCGGCGGCTGGCCCCGCCTCGCAAAAGATTTCCGACAGCGATCCGCAGAGTCTGGCAGGCTTCCACGTAGTAATAGCTGGTCAGATCGGAATCGGTGAGAACGAAAACGCCGGGACCGACGGGCGCGTGATCCGCTTCGCTAAGTTTTACAGGAGCGCAGGTCAACAAGCGGCGCAGCTGCATTTCGAGAAGAGACAATCTGGAGGAGAGACCGGGGTCTCCAGATCGGCCGCGCACGCTCGGACCGCCGGGCTCCCCAATCGGTTCGATCGGCAGTGAAGGGATGGCGCGGCTTTCCGCGGCTCGGGATGGTCGGGGCTCGTCTTTTTCATCAAATAGTCGCGATGGCAAGCCTTTCGCGGGAGTCGTGGGTTCCGAGGCACGGGACGTGGAGGCCGCTGCGGGACTTTTGGAAGTTTCGCTCTTGCGACGATTGCGGCCACCTCGACGGCCCCGGCGGCGGCGTTTCTTATCTGGCGATTCCGGAGATTCTCCTTCAGATTTCACGGAAACATCCTCGGTCTCGGCTTCCGATTCAGTGGAAGCTGCTGAATCTTCTGACGCGGCGGATTTCTCATCGTGCGCGGACGCCGACTCCGCAGCGGCAACCGATGGCGGCGCCAGCATAAAATCGCCGGCTGAATGCGCGGGATCAACGGCCGCAACTTCCGCGCCAAGTCTGACGGCCGCTTCTTGCGCTTTGACTTTCCAATCCGCTCTTCGAAAACGATCCGCGGCGGCCAGATACCATTTAGCAGCTTCGGGGTTTTGCCCTGCAGTTTCAAAATAGCGTGCCAATTCAAATGCCACCATGGCGTCGCGCGTTTTTTCGTACAAATTGGAGAGTTGCCCGACGGGGTCCTTGCCGGTGCGGGCCCGACGAATACGGGCGGTGATCTGTTTCCAGTCAGCCATGTGTTGGCTTGCATTGTAGCAGCGGAAGCTTGCTACAGCCAGAGGAGGCCGGAAGTTAGAGGCAAAAGATTCTTGCCCTCCGGGGTGATTCTTTATTGACGGGGGCAAGGGCTGTGAGTATTCTTCGAGCAGCCCTCTTGGAGGCTTCAATGGCGCGCTCGCGCGAAATTGTTGCTGCATGCTTGGTTTCTTGTTTACTGATGACTCCGGTCTGGGGCGCTACCACTACGGGCGCTCTGGGGACAGTTGTATCGTCGGACGGTGCGAGTGTAGGCGGAGCGGGTGTAGCCGTTGGCACAACTATTTTTGACGGCGATCGACTGAGCACAGCCGACATCGGAAGCGTGCAATTGCGGACCCAGGCAGCGCGATTTCTACTTTCTGCGGCTTCGGCAGCGACGGTCAATGAAGATGGCGGAACGCCAACCGCAACGCTGTTGCGAGGATCGGGAACATTTTCCACTTCCAACGCAAAGGCGTTTGCGTTGAACGCTTTAACTGCGGTGATCAAGCCCCAGTTCGACGAACCCACGGTAGGACAAGTGACGGTGCTGGGCGAGAAGCAATTGCTGGTCAAGAGCATCCGCGGTTCGCTGACGATTACGGTTGGCGATGATTCGCGCGTAATACCGGAAGGCAGCGCGTATCGCATCGTTCTCGATCCCTCCGCGGAAGAAGCCCAGGACCAACCTCCGCCGCAAGGCGCGGGCGCGAAAGGGTCAAACAAGGGACCGCTCAAGGCAGGAACCAGCAAGTTTGTGTGGTATGCAATCGCAGTTGTAACCCTCGCGACCGTCTTCGCGATTCACAAGGGGCTGGAAAGTCCCGACAGGCCGTAATTTGTTTTTCTGAGCAGTTTAGATCGTTGCTATAACTTCCATTTCAACAAGGGCGTCTTTTGGCAAGCGAGCGACCTCCACGGTCGAGCGAGCCGGCGGAGTCGCGGAAAAGTAGCGCCCGTATATTTCGTTCATCGCGGCGAAGTCGCTCATGTTCTTCAAAAACACGGTCGTTTTTATAACATGGCCAAGCTTGCTGCCCGCCGCTTCGACGATGCCTTTCACATTCTCTAGTGTGCGCTCCGTTTGCTGCTGAATGTTTCCGGCAACAAATTCGTTAGTCTTCGGATCGATGGCAACTTGTCCGGAAACGAAGAGAAGGCCGTTAACCTTGACGGCCTGCGAATAAGGACCGATGGGTTTTGGACCGCGGTCCGTCAGAACAATTTCTCTCATGGCATATTCTCCTTGGAAGTGGTGGCAATAGCAGCAGCGGAAGCATTCTCGTAACGTGCGCGAAACTCGTCCGGAACCCCCGGGTGCTTCATCCAGAGGCGGACAAACTCGGCGACATTCTGATGGGTTTCCTGTTCGAATGCAGCGATCAGATCGTCCAGATCGAAGCCCCGCCCCTGGCGAGCGGAGAGCATGTGGCTGATCGCGCGCCGGAAAACCTCTTGCCCGTAGCGCTCCTGAAGAGCGTAGAAGAAGAGGAAACTCTTTGCGCGCAGTACGTTTTCATCTTCCGTTTTGCGAGCCACTGCGTTCTTGGGAATCACACGCAAGGCACGGCGGATTGTCTCCGTCCGAGAATTGGGCCCGTCGATAGCTTCTTGGCCTAGCGCGGAAGCGAACGCAGGAAGAGCCGAAAGAGGAGGCCGCTGTTCGTAGAAGCCAGGGTTCTGCCCATAGCCAAGCCAACTGGCAGCAAGCCCCGGCGCGGCGGCGGCAAGCTTTGGCGCTCCGCCATCAGAATCGATTAGCAATGTGTCGAGCGAGGCGAGTTGGGAGGAAGCGGCGCCAGGTTCCGCGCTCAAGAGATTGGCATAAACGGATTTCGCAGCGGTAAAACAGCCGTCCGACACAGGGCACTCCACAATCCAGAACGGTTTGGACTTTTGAGCGCGAGCGCCAAAAGTGGAATCATAAGCCTGAACTGCGCGGACCAGAGCATCCACGGATTTATGCAAACGCGCAGAATCTTCTTGAGCCCGTGTCCACAGAAAAACTTTATTGCCCGTGCCGGCGTCCAGCGCCGTTTCTTTGTAGAGTCCGGCGACGACAAACGGATAACGATCCTCCGGATGTTGCAAGGATTGAACAGTGATTTCGTGGCCGTTGCGAGACGTTTTTTTAGAACTCCCGCTCATGTGGACGAGGAATCCATCGGGCACGCGTGCCACCAATTTCCATTCCTTTGGAGGAACTCCCCTGGTGGGGAACAAGCCCTGGGAAGGAAGCAACTCCGGCGCCCAACCTTCCGAAGGCAGAGAAAATGCATCCGCGGCAAAACGGATACCGGCTTGGCCCGCGGCAGAAGTCTGGAATTCCGCGGAGAGATGGAGAGTGTGACGCTGCGAGACGGTCCACCTCTGCGGAAGCGCAAGCAATGTGTTGCGGGGATTCGCAGGCGAGTTTTGCTCGGCGAGGGCGGCGCCGTCCCACGCGGCTTGCGCTTCTGCAACGTGGAAGCCGCTGCTCCAAGGCAAACGCAGTTCAATCGAAGAAAGTGGCTGATTGCCCGTGTTGCGAAGCTGGTAGTCCGAGTCGACGCGAATTCTTGGATCAACGCCAGGCAAGAACTGTACGCGGATTTCCTGCTTTTCAATCGAATACCCGGGCCCAAGCGCCACGGCGCAGGAAGAAACCCAATAAGCTACCGCGGCCAGAAACAAACACAGAAGCGGACGGACATGCGAGCGTGGCAACAAAGCGACACGATTGTAGCGAGGGAAATCGGAAGAAGCAAAAGGTAGAACGGCAGTTCAAGCGTGTTGAGAGACAACAGGCGTCAGCTCGGTTTGCGGCCGTGCACGCGCACAAAGGACGTGTCTTTGTGGTTGCGCGCGCTCTCGCGAGCTTTAATTTCTTTTTCGGCCTGTTCGTCGGTCATTCCGGCATGGATGCGCTCGAGAACTTGGTGTTCCGTCAAGCCGGTGTTCTTCAGCCGCGAAATTTCCGCGCTGGCCATGACTGGCAGGCCATCCAAATGGCGCTGCAGAACGAGCTGGACTGTCGAGTCCGAAAGACCGATCAGCTTGAGAGTAACAGCGTCGATGCTGATGGCATCGAGCTGGTCAGCGTGGGCGATGTCGAGAATCTGCTGCTCTGTAAATCCAGCCCCAGCCAAATCGGAAGCGGATTCGGCGCTTAGAAAGATGCGCTTGTGAACGTGCGCGGAGCTCACCAACTCCACACATGTGTCATCGCTGATTCTTGCGTGCTTCATCTTGACGACCTGCGCGATTTCCAGGTCCGAGACGTTGAGGCCTTTGAGCTGCTCTATGTCGCTGGAAAACATCCCCGCTTGGTCCAGCGGACGATAGTCCGCGAGGGGATGCTGGTGGCATCCCATCGCTGCGAAGACGCACACACCGAGAAGCAATCGTTGGTACCACATATATATATTGTAGAGGCGGGGAAGCGGCAAACGAGGGCGTGTGCCTGGGTGATACCCGGCAGAAAGGACAGGTACGAAAAAGTCTGCGAATTAGATCTGATAAACGCGTTCGACACCGAACACGCCGGTGACTTTTCTAATGTTAGCGAGAATAGTCTCCAGCTGACGACGATCGACAATCTCAAGGCTGGCTTCAATGCGGGCATTCTGGCGGTCGGGACGGCTCTCAAGACTCCTGATGTTGGAGCCCGCTCCGCTGATAACTGCCGTGATTTCCGCAAGGAGGCCCGCACGGTCCTTGCCACGAATCGAAAGTTGTACTGGAAACGTAGCTGCGCTCTCTCCGCCCCACTCAACGGCGATGCGGCGCTCCGTCTGATACATCAGGTTCTGAACATTGGGACAAGCGCGCGTGTGCACCGCAACGCCGCGGCCGCGCGTAATGTAGCCAACGATGTCGTCACCGGGAATCGGATTGCAACATTTTGCGCGATAGACGAGCAGGTCGTCGTGGCCCTTGACGATCAATGGCGCTTCGCCAAAACCGAGCATGCGCTTGACGGTCTTTACCAGCGTCGGCTTGGAATCTTCCGCTTCCGACTCCGGGCCCTTTTCCGGTTCGCCAAGCAAACGCGCGAGAACCTGCCGTGCTGAATATTTGCCGAATCCTACTGCGGCGTAAAGATCCTCCTGTTTCGAAAGTCCCCAATCTGCCAGCAATTTGTTCCACTCGGCTTCCGGGATTTTCTTCAAACCCCGACCGAAATGGCGGGACTCCTTCTCCAGCAACTTCTTTCCCATGTCGGTGGCTTCTTCGCGCTCGTGCAGGTTGATCCATTGGCGAATCTTGCTGCGCGCGTGCGAAGACTTGACAAAACTGAGCCAGTCCCGGCTAGGCGTATGGCTTTTGTTGGTTAGGATTTCGACTACGTCGCCGCTGACAACTTCATGGCGCAGCGAAACCATTTGGCCGTTCACTTTTGCGCCGACGCATTGATGGCCAACCTCGGTGTGAACGGAATAGGCGAAGTCGACGGGAGTCGCTCCTCGGGGCAGCTCAAGCACGCGCCCTTTGGGCGTAAACGCATAAACCTCGACGGGCGCCAAATCCACTTTGAGTGTGGAAAGAAATTCGCCAGGTTCCTGCAGCTCCTGCGACCACTCAATAAGTTGCCGCATCCATGCAATGCGTTGGTCGTCGTCTCCGGAAGCAGGCTTGCCGCCCTTGTATTTCCAGTGAGCAGCGACGCCTTCTTCCGCGATGCGGTGCATTTCTTGTGTGCGTATCTGCACTTCAAAAGGCTGCCCGCCATGCAGAACGGTGGTATGAAGGGACTGATAAAGATTTGGACGGGGCATGGCGATGTAATCTTTGAATCGCCCCGGAACGGGCCGCCAAATGTGATGCATCACGCCCAGCGCGGCGTAACAGCTCCGCTCCGAGTCCGTGATCACGCGGACGGCCAGCAAGTCGTACACCTGCTCGAGGCTGCTCTGTTGCCGCAGGATTTTGCCGTGCAACGAATAGAGCCCTTTAACCCGCGCTTCCAGTTCCGCCGGAATGCTACTTTCGACGAGCTTGGTGCGAATCGTGCCCTGCACTTCTTCCAAAAATCTTTGGTAGACGGGACTCTTTTCCGTAACCTCTTTTTGCAGAGCGAGAAAAGCCTCTGGTTCGAGAAAGCGAAAGGACAAATCTTCAAGTTCGCCCCGGATCACTCCCATACCAAGCCGGTGCGCTATCGGCGCGTAGATATCCAGCGTTTCCCGCGAAATGCGCTGTTGCTTTTCAGGCCCAAGGTATTCGAGCGTTCGCATGTTATGAAGCCGGTCGGCCAGTTTGACCATCACGACGCGAACGTCATTGACCATCGCCAGCAGCATTTTGCGGACGTTCTCGGCCTGGCGCGTCTCCGGAGCCGTCATATTCAGGCGGCTGATTTTTGTGACGCCTTCGACAAGGTGGGCGACGTCCGGTCCAAAACGCTCCTCAATGCGCGCAACGGGATATTCGGTGTCTTCGATAGCGTCATGCAGAAGTGCGGCCGTCAACGTGGTCGCGTCCATGCGCATGTCCGCGAGAATGTGGGCGACTTCCAGAAGATGCGAGATGTACGGATCGCCAGAGCTGCGGAATTGGTCGCGATGGCGCTCACAAGCAATCTCGTACGCGCGGCGAACTACCCAGGGGTCTTCGGAAGGCCGGTTTTTGCGCAGTTTTTCGAGGAGTTCCTCAAAGCGAGACTCCAGCTGGCGGATAGCTCGATCCCGCTGGAAGCTTAGAGGAACATTACTAGGAGACGGCATATTAAATTATACGCCTGAAACGGGTCGCACGCGAGAGCCGAGAAAACCGGGTAGCGAGTCAGTTTCCGTTAACCGCGTTAAATCAGGCTTAGTCTTCTTTGACAAGGGTTTTCAGGAATGTCTTAAACTCGCCCACGACGCGGGAGAGCAATTCGTTGGCGGTCTTCTTGGGTAAAAGGTCATGGCCTGCGCCGTCCACTTCCAACATGGCATGTGAGCCAGGGATCAGCTCCAGAGCGGATTTCATCTCAGCTGTCGTGCCGAATGGGTCGCGCGTGCCGTGAACGAAGAACGCGGGCGTGGTCAGCTTTGGGAAATGGCCCGTACGAAGTTGATTCGGCTTACCCGGAGGATGAAGTGGGTAGGAGAGCAGCAGTAAACCGTCCGCCAATTTGGGCTGTTCCGAAGCCAGCATGGTCCCCTGTCGTCCGCCGTAAGAATGGCCGCCCAAGAACACCTGAGTATTTTTCTGCTCTCGCATGATCGAAACGGCGCGCCGAAGCCCATCCCTGTCGCGGGCAGCGCTGGAGGGAGAAGGCGGTCCGTGTGGGCGTTCGCGGCGGAATGGCAAGTCGAACCGCAAAACGGTGAAGCCCGACTCGGCAAGGGCATTGGACATCTCTACCAGCAGTTTCGATTGGCAGTCGGCGCCAGCACCATGTGTGAGTACAACAGCCTTTCCCGTGGGCTGCGCAGGTACGTGTAGGTAGCCATGAATGACGGGGTCACAGTTAAGATCGTCAAAAGGAATAGACATGAGGCTGTAAATCGTGTGGATGTTCGAAGAGCGAGTGTATTCGCCAGCGGAAATTCCGTCAAATCCCCGGCAACGGCTCCTAGTACTTGACTTAGCGGTTACGGCGTTGCCAGGACTTGGCCGGAACTATCTCGCATTGAGTCTACGTTGCCTTTGCGACGAAGACGGATTCGCTCGATTTCCGAGGGTTGTACCTGAGCACTACGGTTTGACCCGGAGGAAAATCAGTCATTATTGACTTGGCCGCCTCATTAAGTTTTTGTGCAGCTGCTTGACCTCGAAACGGCACCATTGGCAAGCTGATTTCTTCCTTACCTTCAAAGTTTCCTTCGGGAGTCTCGTAGGCGTAGATTATTTCCACGTGAGCCCAAACGACAGCAGTGCTCTTCACCGTGCCTTCTACTTCGTCCCAGCGAAGGCTCCGTTCTAGCAGCGATAACCTTTGTCGCGAGCGAGCTACCTTCCAAATGCCCCACGTGCCGAACCACAACGCAATGACGCAAAACACAACGACGAAGGGAATAATGTTGTCATCCATTGTTCTTCGATTCTAGCTGAGGGATTTTGGCCGGGATTGCGTGACGGGCTGCGGCTGCGCACCACGAGCGATTCTTCGACTAACCACTGCCACCACAATTCCGCCTCCCAGTAGATAGGCCATACCAAAATAAGGGAACCAAGTCGGTAGTGGATGTTCCTGTAGGCGGAGAACGAAATACATCACCACGGCAAAGTACGGGAGCACGAGGCCAAATATTAAGGCGCGAACCTTGCTTTTAGCTTCCACGCTATCACCGCCCCAGAGTTCTGCTTTAGGTTAACAGCCGTGGGGCAATGCTAGTTCTTGGGGAAATTGCCGTTGTCGTAAACGCTACTTGCTCAACGGCGGAGGCCCTCCTGACGTATACTGCGAAGTTGTGACCCACTACAAAGTGCCGCCCAGCTCAAGTCAGAAACTGTTTCGCATATGTGCTTACAGTTCAATCGGATTGATGCTGATTTCATTGGCGTTTTCCCAGTCTGAATGGCTAGATGATCGCCAGAGTCATGCCATTGGTTGGAGCGCGATAGGCTTCTTGATCGTGGTGATGGCGGGCGTTTTTGTGTTTATCATTAGAGACAGCGTGGCTCTGTTGACATCCTCGTCACAGTTCGCGATTTGAGTTCTCGACGCAAGGGGGCAGAGAGTGTTCTCTGAGGAAGCAGGAGGGACGATGGCCGAAGTCGGACTTCTGCCTTTTGCCCGGGTGGCCCTGCAAGTGGCCGAGCGGGTCTTGCCGCCGTACCGCAGCCGTTTCAGCAAACACCAATTCACCCAGCCGCAGTTGCTGGCTATTCTCTGCCTGATGCGTTACGAAGACTGGACCTTTCGCGAAACCGAGGTGCGTCTTGGCGAGCATCGCGACTTGCGAGAAGTTTTGCAGTTGCAGACCGTGCCGGACTACACCACTCTGTATCGTTTTCTGAAGCGGCTGGACGATGACTTGATCGACCGCGGACTGGGGGAAACGGTGCGCCGCCTGCGCCGTGGCAGAACGCATGTGCGCGTTTCCGCGGCCATCGACGGCACGGGGTTATCCCCACAGGCCGTCAGCACGTACTTCCTTCGCCGCATCGAGCAGCACAATGGCGGAAAGCTGCGCTACCGGCACTATCTAAAGTGGCTGGTGGTGGCGGATGTAAAGCAACAGATTTTGCTGGCGCAGCGCGCGCGGCAAGGACCGTGGTGCGATACGCGAGCACTGCCTGCTTTGCTCGACGCCGCCAGGCAACGGGTGCCTGTGCGCGAGGTGCTGGCCGATGCCGAGTTCGATTCCGAAGCGAATCATGAATATATCCGGCAGCGCTGGAGAGCCCGTAGCATCATTCCCGCCAAACCGCGCCGCGGCATCCCGCGAGGGGGAATTCGTTATCAGATGTACCGGGCTTTTCCGCAAAAAGAGTACGGACAACGAGCCAAGATCGAAACCATCTTCTCGGTGATCAAACGAAAACTTTCTTCTCGCGCACCCGGACGCAGCTTGCCCGTGCAAATCCGTCAGGCCCTGCTCCTAGGGCTCACCTACAACCTCTACCGCTTGAGGCATCGCCTTCGTCTCCGAGGATGTCAACAGAGCCAGACAGCGTTGATAAGGTTTGGCAGAAGATGTCATTCGACCTGGCAGACGGAAAAATTATTCGAGTGATGGAAGGGCGACAGCCGCTTGAACTTCTGTTCAGTGAAATCAACTTTCTTGGCGAGTCGCGCTTGGGCCTGATTGTCCGCAGTGGTGAGCCAGCGAAGGGTTTTGTTATTCCGCGAGCGGTTTACGGTTTTGAACAGTTGAAACAGCAACTTAGCCAGTACTGTAAGGTTTCCACAATCGAAAACAAGGCCTCATTCATATCTGCGATCCCTTTGATTGTGACGATTGTGCTCTATGCGATGCTGTTCACCACCAAATCCGGCTCGGTGACCTTAATCGCTGGAGTTGTGGCGTTGCTGTTTCAGGGCTGGTCGATTTTCTCGATGCGTAATATGTGGGCAAAAACAAAGTCGCCAAAATTGGTGGTCTCGGTTTTCATATCCTCTTGGCTCGTACTCCTGTGGCTTGTGTATCAGAGAGTTTCAGCCCTTAACGCCTGGTAAGTCGGCCAATCGGAAACTGACCCACTACCAAAAACAGGAGGAACGAGCCTTAGTTGAAAAAGAAAAGGACGCCTTCGCAGGCGTCCTTTTCACTAGAAAATCGATTTACTAAAGGCGATTCAGCATCCCGACTCAGGGCGTCTGTTGCTGCTGGTCCAGGCGTTTCTGTTTAATCTCCTTGATTTTTTCGAGGAGATCGTCCGCCTGCTTCTCCAGCGAAGCGCGCTCATCCGCGCTTTCTACCATATCCGCCTTGCGGCGGTAGAGGAGTCCGAGGTACGCCATGGCGTCGTCATAATCCGGCTTCAGCGAAATAGCCTTTTGCAGGTCAGCGATGCCTTCATCTACGAGAGGACCATACTTCGCGGTATAGTCCGTGCGGACGGGAGCGGGCAGCGGTTGGTCATCGTGCACCTGCTTCTTGATGTTGTTCTTATTGTAGTCCAAGCGCAGTTCTGCGTTCCCGCGCCACGCCAGCGTCCAGTCAATCACGCCGATCCAATAATAGGGCTCGGGGTCATCCGGCTTGATTTGAATGTGACGCTGATGGAAGGTCTTCGATTCCTCGAAGCCTTTTTCGTTGACCGGCGGCGTCCCTGCCATCTGGAAAAGCAAGGAACCGATGCCATCGATCGCCGTCAGATTGTTGGGATCGATTTCCAGAATGTTCTTAAATTCCGTGATGGCTTGGTCGCCTCGTGCTTTATTTTCGGGAGAAGGGGCGCCAGGAATATACAAACTCGCGTACGCGGTAGCCAGGTACACGCGAGCCATCATCAGACTAGGATCGAGCTCCGTGGAGCGCTTGAAGTCCTCGATAGCGGCATCTGACTGGCCGGCCTTGAACGCGTTAACGCCCTTGTTCAAGAGATCGCGTGCTTTGAGCTTATTGCAGCCCGAAACGCCGACCGTGAGGATCAACATCGCTGCCAGAGAAGCGGTCCGGCGAGCATTACGAACTGAAGCATAAGTCATCGAAGCATCCATCCCTGCTAGGATTCAGATCCGCCCTGCGAGGGGCCAATCTACACTATTTAGTGCGCGTTTTCGAGTTCTGGCGTCATCAGGCCCACCGTCGTGATGCCCGAACCGCGCATCACATCAATGGCCCGGGCAACTACGCCAAATTCGACAGCGCTGTCTCCCCGGACAAAAGCAACACGACTTGCCCGCATCTTGAAAATTTCCTCGAGCCGGCCTTGAAGATCTTGCCACTGCACCGGGTCCTGGTTGATGCGCACCGTGCCATCGCCGAAAACTTGCACAACAATCAATCCGGGCTGCGCCGGCGCTTTGGCCGTGGCATCCGTCTGCTGAGGCAAATCCGCAGCAAGGCCGAACTCCGGCTTGGGGCGGATCATCATAAAGATGACCAGAAGCACCAGCAGAATGTCGATTAGCGGAACCACGTTCATTTCCGCAATCGTTCCCAGCTTAGAACTGCCCAGCGAAATCCCCATGAGTCACCTCGCATAAAGAAAATTCCCCGCGAGGAGGACTCTCACACCCTGCGCCGGCCGAAATGCAGCCGAAGTGAAAAAGAAATCCTTGGTGCCTGATGCTGTGCTTACTGCCCGGCTTCGAGCTTGGCCGTGATCAAACCGACTCTGTCGATTCCCGCGCCACGCATGATGTCAATCGCGCGGGCAACTTCCATGAACAGTACATCGTTGTCGCCCTTCACGAAAGCAATTTTCTCGGCGCGCTCTTTGAAAATCGTTTCAAGGCGCGGACCAAGTCCATCCCAGGTCGTGTCTTCGTTGTTGATCTTCAGCTTGTTATTGACAAGTACCTGGACCACCACGGTCTTGTTCTCCAACTCCACGTCTTGCTTTTGGTTCGGATTGGGCTGAGGCACAAGCGCGTCCAACCCGTGCGGAGTAAGCGGAGTGATGACCATGAAAATGATCAGCAGCACGAGCAAAATGTCGATAAGCGGAACGATGTTCATTTCCGCCATCGCACCGCCCTTATTTTCTCCAACAGACATTCCCATTGCGAATCTCCCGTCAGCCTGCGCTTCGCGAGCTTTGCAGGCCATCAAGCCGCGCCAGGTGGGATCCGGCTCGGCCCTTCTGACTCAGCAAACGAATGGTACAGATACTTCAAACACCTCAGCCAAACGCCTCTTTAATCGCCCGATGGAGCTGGCGATGCATTCGGAGGCGGGGCCGGTGTCCTGCGTTCTTGATTCTGCTCGGTCAAAAGGCCGAGTTGATCGACGCCTGCGGAGCGGATTTCGTCCACCACCGCAACAACGTCGCCATACTTGGCACGAGCGTCGCTCTTCACGTAGACAGTCTTATCGAGACGAGCGGACAACATATCCTTAACCTGCCCGGTGATGTCGTCCTTGGTGATCTTCGTGTTCTTCAGATAGATCGTCCCATCTCGAGTAACCGCCACGATAATCGCGTCATCCTTATCAGCGTCCTGCATTTCGTGTGCATTGTTGACCCTGGCCATATCTACTGGCAGGCTCTTCTGCAACATTGGCGTGACCACCATGAAGATGATCAGCAGGACGAGCATGATGTCGGCCATCGGAATGACGTTTGGCGACGCCATCTGCGCTCCGACTTTTGGTTTGTAGCCCATGGTTTACCTTATTTCTTCGCGCCGCGACGCAAAATGAAGTAGTTAATCAACTCCATCGAGGAGTTGTCCATCTCCACGTCGAACGCTTCGACTTTATTGGTGAAGTAGTTGTAGGCCCACACGGCAGGCACGGCGACGAGAAGACCGAGAGCCGTGGTGACGAGGGCCTCAGCGATACCGCCGGCGACTGCCGACAGACCGGTTGCTTTGCTCGTTTCAATTCCCTTAAACGCGTTCAAGATGCCGACGACCGTGCCGAACAGTCCGACGAAAGGAGCCGTCGAGCCGATGGTCGCCAGCGCCGAAAGGCCGCGCTTCATTTCCGCGTGAACGATGGCGACAGAGCGCTCGAGGCCGCGCTTGGCCGCTTCAATCACGTCCGCGTCGCTCACTTGCTGCGAAGCGGATTGGAATTCGGAAAGTCCGGTCGCCACAACCTTGGCGATATGGCTCTTCTTGTTCCGCTCGGCGATGGCAATCGCTTCGTCCAGCTTGCCTTCCTTCAAAGCGCCCGCAACCTGCTGCACGAAAACACGCGACTGTTTGCGAGCCGCGCTGTACATCAGGGCGCGGTCAATCATTACGCCGAACGAATAAATCGAGAGAATGAAAAGGATCGCAACCACGATCCTGGGGAGGGTGCTCATTGAAGACCACATGCTCCGTAGATCCCAGGAAGTAGCCTGAGATTGCAAGAACAGGGCCGCGTTCACAAACAGGGTCGCTACCATTCGTTTTGCTCCTTAGATCTGATGGCCCCGGGTCTCCCAGGGCCAACGCGAGAGTTTGCCAAGCTTTGCCGCCCGGACCAGCGCGCCTGTCCCACGACGGGCACGCCAGACCGCTTACGTGTTCAGAGAGAAAATCACGTCGATCGTGGTGTCGACTTCGACCGGCTCGTTATTGAGCAGCGTCGGCCTATAGCGCCACTGCCGCACCGCGTCAAGGGCGGCTTGTACCAGCAGTGGATGCCCAGAGATCACCTCGAGTTGCTGCACCGAGCCATCCTTGCCGATAATCGCATGCAGGCGCACCGTGCCTGAGATGCGCGTTTGCCGAGCCAGCGGAGGATACGACGGCTGGACTCTATTGATAATCATGGCAGCCTGCACCTGGCCACCTTGCTTGATGCGCGTTTGCGTCGGCTTCGGCGGTGGCGGAGCTCCGCCCATGCCGCCAATCACGCCGCCAATCACGCCGCCCATCGAACCGCCAGGCACGCCGCCTGGAACGCCGCCTTGTACGCCGGCATCCATGTCGGGCGCGTCTTCCTTAATAATCTTGATGTCCTTCGGAATAGCTTTCGGCTGCACCAATTTGCCAGCGTCCATCAAATGCACTTGTGGCTTGATGTGCACAACCGCCGCGGGAGGCGGCGGAGGGGGAGGCGGCGGTGGTGGCGGAGGAGCGGTAAGCATGGTCGCCATCATCGTCTTCGGCAGCGCTTCTGTATAAATCAGCGGAATGAGGATCAGGATACCCACGAGAACGGCCTGCACAACCATCGACAGCACGACCGTCCATGGCTTGTTCGTCCGTTTCGTATCGCCTGACAGCACCATATCTTCAAACATGAATCCTACCTCCTACCCGTAGGAGCAAGACGCCCTGCGACGCCTTCACTTCCGCGGGTTTTGTTTCCGGCTGCGGGTCCGGTGCCAACTGCGACGCCCTGTTGGCCGCGCCAGTGATTCCACGCGACCACAAGCGGTGCTGCAATACCAAAACTGGAGTACGTTCCTACCACAATCCCTACCACCAGAGCAAAGGAGAATGCACGAAGCACCTGGCCGCCCATCAAGAACAGCACGAGCACAGTAAGGAAAGTCAATCCGCTTGTCAGTATCGTTCGGGACAGTGTTTGGTTAATCGACTTGTTCACTACATCCGGAAATGGCTCGCGGCGCAGCAAACGATTGTTCTCCCGGATGCGGTCGAAGATGACGATAGTATCGTTCATCGAATATCCAACCAATGTGAGAAGCGCCGCGATAACCGTCAGCGAAATCTCGAAATGTAGCAGCGAGAAAAAGCCCAGCGTAATCAAAACGTCGTGAAACACCGCAAGGACCGCAGCCGCCCCATAGACCAACTGGAATCGGAAGGCAATATATACCAGCATGCCCCCCAAAGCATAGAGGGTAACGACGATTGCCTGGCGGCGAAGCTCGCCTCCAACCTTGGGGCCCACGATCTCCACGCCGCGAATCGCGAAGGTTCCCAGACTGTAGTTATCCTTCAACGCGGAGAGAACAGCGGGAGTAACGCCGTCGACTTTCGAGACGCTGTCAAAACTGGTGAGCACGCCTTGGCTGTTCTTGTCGCGATAATCGAGAATTCTTTTTGCAAGCTGTTGATACCGGTCGCCGGCATTCGTCGAGAGCAACAGCGGATCGTGTTGCGTGAAGAAAAGGGTCAGAGAGGAAACCGAAGCGGAATTGAAATCGGGCTTGGAAGAATTGTTCGCACCGTAAATCGCATTCAGCGCGTTGATGACCTGGTTCTTGCTGGCGTCGCCCGCCTCGTCGCCCTGGTTCTTCTGCGCGACGAAGATTAGCACCTCATTCGAGTTGGGGTTGGCGATGTCGCTCACGGTCTGGATTTCGCTGTTGCCGAGACCTTGCGCGTTTAGGCCGCTGCGGATCTGATCGATATGCGGAGGCTGAGCAAAGCGCACATCCACGTTTGTGCCGCCCTTGAAATCGATGCTGTAACGCAGGCCACCCTGAAGGAAGATAGAAGTCCAGCCAGCAATCAGCAAAATGGCGCTAAGCGCATAGAAATACTTGGCTTTGCCCATCCAATCGATATTGGGCTCTTTGAATAACTCGATCATGCGCCTTTTACTTCCCTTCTTTAGACTCCACCTTGGGTCGAATAGTTCCCGCTGCCTCCCTGCCCAGCTTGGGGGAGGATGCCAAAGATTGCTATGACTCTATCGTTTCCCTGAAAACCAGCCTTTGGCCCTATACGTCCTGGTACCGCTTAAATGCTCAATTCGCTCTGGCGGTCCATCTTGGCCAGGTGATACTGGAAAATCGTCTTCGATACGTAGATGGCCGTGAACACGTTAGCGATCAAACCGATCGTCAGGGTGATAGCAAAACCCTTAATCGGCCCCGTGCCAAATAGAAAGAGAAAGAAGGCAGAGACGACCGTCGTAACGTGCGTATCGATAATGGTTAGAAAAGCCTTGTCAAAACCCGCTTCCACCGCGGAAGCCGGAGACTTGCCGTTACGCAATTCCTCACGAATACGCTCGAAGACCAGAACGTTAGAATCGACGCCCATACCAATGGTCAGAATCACACCGGCAATGCCCGGCAGAGTGAGCACGGCGCCGAAAAAGGCCAACGCCGCCAGCAGGATGACCAGGTTCAGGATAAGAGCAAGCACCGCGTTGCCGCCCGAAAGCCGGTAGTAGAACAGCATGAAGATCATCACCACCAGCAAGCTCAGAACGGAAGCTTGCACCCCGTGGCGAATGGAATCGGCTCCGAGAGATGGTCCGACAGTACGTTCTTCGAGATACTTGATGGATGCCGGAAGCGCTCCCGCGCGCAGCACTATCGCCAAATCATGCGCGGAATCCTGGCTAAAATTGCCTTCGATCATGCCGGAGTCGTCGATACGTCCATTGATGGTCGGAGCGGAATAAACACGATGGTCGAGTACGATGGCCATCTGCCGCCCAAGATTCTGCTGCGTGAAAGGACCAAAACGGCGGGCCGCTTCGCCAGAGAGCGTAAAGTCCACCACCCATTGGCCGGGGTTGTTGGTGTTGCGGTTTTCCGTCGCGCTGCGAAGATCGCGACCCGTGACCACCGCAGAACGGGTCAGGATGTACCACCCTTCACCGTCGGACGGGACCCCAGGAGTAGCACGTGTTGCCGCGCGTCCAGGAACAAGCTCCGTGCCGGCGGGCAAAACTCCGCTGTGTTTGCTCAGAGCATCGGTTTCCGAAGTGTAGATGACGGGATCTTCCACAAGCTTCAACTCAAGCTGGCCGCCGGCCTTAATGACTTCCTTTGCACGCGCAGGATCGCCTTCGCCGGGAAGTTGAACAAGAATTTCATTGCTGTTTTGGCCGCCGCGAAGCTGAATCGTAGGCTCAGTCAAACCGAGTGCGTTAATCCTGCGCTCGATCGTCTCGAGCGACTGCGTCATCGTGTTTTCTTGAATTTGCGCAATGGCAGCGCCGCGCAAAGTAAGGGTGTAGCTGGAAGGATCGCCAGCCGTGGGCGACATATCCCAAAAATTGGCGAATTGCGCGTTCACATAGTCGCGGAATTCCGGGAGTCTCGCTGAATCCACGTTACGTACCAGGATGTGCGTGTCATCCACGCGCCGCACTTCATCGTAGCTAATGTTTTTGCCGCGCAGCCAGGTGGAGATGCGCTCGACCATTTGATCGGTCTCTTGCGCCACGGCTTCCTGCGTCTGTACTTGCAGTACGAGATGCGTGCCGCCCTGCAGATCGAGCCCGAGCTTGATCTGGTGACCGAAATTATCTTTCAACTGCGCCACGGACGTGGGAAATGTCGGAAGCCCCACGAGGCCGTAGATGCAGCCGAGAATGACGAGAACGATGAAAACTACTTTCCACTTCAGATTGGGGTTCATGGTCAGAGAGTTGAGCGCTTTATTCGGCTGCGGGCGGGGTTATTTCGCATCTTCCGATGCCTCCACCTGCGCAATCGCCGAACGCGCGATGCGAATTTTTACCTGGTCGGCGATCTTGAGAATCACCGTGTCGCCGTCAATGCCATTGATGGTGCCGTAGATGCCGCTATTCGTGACGACCTTGTCGCCGGATTTCAGCGCGGCGATCATCGCCTGCATCTTTTTGCGTTGCCGCTGCTGCGGCAGAATGAGCATCACGTAGAAAATGGCCATCACTACGACCATCATTACAAGAGGATTGCCTAACAGGCTCGCCGGTCCTGAAGCTTGAAAGAAAATCGCCGCCATCATCGTCAAGAAGAGCATCATTCCTTTCGCTAATTTCGGGCCTGTCCAACATCACTAGGGACGGAATCAGCCCGGCGGGTTTCGCTGCCCCGCTCTCACATTCCTCCGGATTCTCTGCTCGTGTTGCCGCGCAGGTCAGCCTCGGTGCAAACCGGGCCGCACTTGAAGAATCTCGGACGCTATTCCGGTCTCACATTCAGGCCGGGCCTACAGCATAGCGCGCGTGCATCTCTGATGAGAAATTCGCTAGGTTCCCAAACTCGATAGCCTCGCGGATTTGCCTCATTAAGTCAAGGTAAAAGTGGACATTGTGGTGGGTGGCCAGAATCGCCGCGGTGAGTTCTCCGGCAGCGAAAAGATGACGAAGATACGCGCGCGTGTAGCGCCGGCAAACGGAGCAGGAACAGTTCGGATCGGGCGGACGTTGATCTGCTGCATAACGCGCGCCTTTGATGAGAACGCGCCCTTCGCTCGTGTAAAGACACGCATGACGCGCGGCGCGTGTCGGCAGCACACAGTCCATCATGTCGATCCCGAGCGCGACGTAATCCGCGATTTGCTCGGGCTTTCCCACACCCATCAAGTAACGCGGACGATCGTGCGGCAAGAGCGCTGTCACTTCGCCGGTCATTTCGCAAGTCAGTGCGTGAGGCTCGCCGACGGCAAGTCCGCCGACAGCGTATCCAGGAAAATCCAGCTCAAGAAGTTGCTCCGCGCTCGCGCGTCGCAAATCAGCGAACGTCGCCCCCTGCACAATCCCAAATTGCCATTGCGCAAGTTCCCCATTGCGGTTCGCCTGTTCGAGAAAATATTTTCGTGCACGCCCAGCCCACTTCTTCGTGCGCGCCACCGCCGCTTCGGCTTTGTCACGCGGCGCCGGAGTCTCGATGCACTCATCCAGCACCATCGCAATGTCCGACCCCAGCGCCAGCTGAATCTCCGCCGCTTTTTCCGGCGTCAGCATATGCTCCGAACCATCCAGATGCGAACGAAACCTCACGCCCTCGTCCGTAACTTTGCGCAATTCGGAAAGACTAAACACCTGGAAGCCGCCAGAGTCCGTAAGAATCGCGCGCGGCCACGACATGAACTTGTGCAAACCGCCGAGTTTGCGCACCGCTTCATGCCCGGGCCGCAAGTACAAATGATAAGTATTGGAAAGGATGATCTCAGCGCCTAGTTCTTCCAGCGCCTCGTTGCGCAAGCCCTTAACACTCGCCTGCGTGCCCACAGGCATAAAAAACGGCGTCTGCACCGTCCCATGCGGCGTTTGCAAAACGCCGCGCCGCGCGCCAGTTGGATCGGTTTTTGCTACTTCAAAAGAAAAACTCACCCCGCCAGTGTATCAGGAGAAGGCGAAAGCGAATCCCACGCGGCACACCACATACGCCGCCCACACGCCAAACGCAATCACGTAAGGCTTGCTGCCCTTGAGTTTTTTCGGGTTCGTCGCCGCAAATCCGATGGCGATCAGAATCAGTGTCCAGAACGTGAAAACGTCGAACGATTTTAACAACGCCACCAGCCACTTCGCCGCATCATCCGGCAGAAACGCGGCCAGATTGGTGGCGGCCGGATTCTCAACGTCGATCGCGCTCGGGTCTTTCAAAAATAAAATCAGCAAAAGCAGCGGGCTGCTGATCAATCCCGTCATGAACGCGTGCGCCGTTATACTGAAAGCTGTCGAAAAATTCGTGCTCGCGCCACCCAGCAACGAATACGCACCCCAAAAAACCAGAGTAAAAATGAGCGCGATGAAAATTGGGCCGCACACGCCAATGGCATAGGTGAAAGGAGTGGTGAACTTGACGCCCGCCTCCACGCGCTGCTGCTTCTGCTCCGGCGAAAGCTGCGAAGCCTGCGGACTTTTCTCAATCTGCTGGCTGATATATTCCCGCCAGTTGACGCGCTGAACGAACGCGAAGCTCACCGCGATGCTGAGAATCGTTAGCAAAGCCATGGGCAGAAACCACCCTGGCTTTCTGACGATATCTTCAAAAGTCTTCTGCGGCGAAAACAGCACGCCAAACACGCGGCTGATCGCGCTCATCTGTGGCTGCGGCTCAGGCGAAGCCGGAGAAACAGCAGTTGTCGTTGCCATCGGGAAATCCTCCACCACGAGGTCTTGAAGACGCTCTCTACCAAAGCACTACGCAACCACCAACCCAAAGATTTCGATGCGCGGATTCTAGCCCGAACCACCCCACATTGCCAGCGCCCCATTTGGAGTGCGGCAGCTCTGCTGCCGCTTTTCCCGTTAACTCGCGCGGCTCGATACCTGGCGGCGCTCAATAGCCTAAATTGTTCCCTTCCCTCAGCGTCTCCCGTTCTCTCCTCTTCCAGGCAGATGGCCCCTTAATTGAGGTAAAGCAGTAACGGTAAAACAGGGGGACAGTAAAACAGCGGAAATTTTCAAAGAGGTTTGACGCTAACCGCTCTTTTCCCTGTACAAAACGGCGTTTTCGTGTATACTGGTTTCAGGAAATAACGCGTCCATTGCCTGTAACCGCCGATCTCCTGATCGGCGTTTTTGCTTTTAAGGGGTGTCTCGCAAGCGCGTTATGCTCGTCGCCCCAGGCAACTCGCCCTTCTCAGAAGCGCAAGACATGCATACACGCAGGAAAGGCCGCAAACCCTTTTCCTTCATGCGTTTACTTCATAACTCGCGGACACCCCGGGGGAGGGGCAAATTGTCGACCCGCTTCGGAAGCCGGCGGCAGCTTTCGCCCTCGGCATAGCCTAAGTCTTTTAGACGCAACGTTTACAAAAAACAAGGGAGGGCTATTCAGCCCCGTCGCCCATTCACACCCTCAAGGAGGAGGGTGCCCCAGGTTCGCAGTCTGAACCTGGGTCTTGGGGTTGAGGGTTTTCTCCGGCTCTCGGCTGTCGGCCATAAGCCATATGCTGGCCAGCCCCACCGGTCCCGAGTGAACGAGGGCAGCCCGTCGGCGACGTAAGTTCTTTATCAGCAACGCTTACAAAAAATAGGGGGAGGTGGGCCGAGGCGGGCAGGAAAACCTCGGGAGCCTCGCCTACGACTTCAGCAGGACCGGTCGACGGCCTACCGACAGGGCAACGCCGGAACGGGGCCAAGCAACTATCCATGAAACTTTTGCTCGAAATATCTGAGCGAGAGAGTTATATCTCTCCTCGGTGGAAAAGCCAGAGCAGCAACCGTTCGATCACTACGGTTTCATTTATGAACTACCGACGCCCAGGCGTGTGCGCGTCGGCCTGCTGTATCAGGTTCTCATCGGCGCGCTGCCCGTTGTCTCGGTGTTATTGATTTATGCCGGCGTGCAACAACTTCGTGCTTCGCGTCAAATTGGCGTGCACTGGTCATTTCTCAATCCCGCGTACTTTGACATTTTTGCCCCAGCCATTTTGATCCTGATCAGCGGCATCACTTTTTGGGGCGTGCGGCGCGACATCGCCCTTCTTCGGGACGGGGCGATGGTAGAAGGAGCGGTGACCCATCAGAAACTAGTCGCGGCCGGCGTCCGCGGAAACAGGAGGGTGAACAGGGTGCGCTATCGCTTCAACGATTCATCGGGACAAATGTTTCAGAACACTGGGCAAGACAATACAGGAAAACTCCTGGTCGATATGACCGTGCCCGTCTTCTACGATCCTAAGAACCCAGACAGGAATGTCGCAATCTGTTCTGCCTGTTGCGAACTAAGATTTGACTAACGCGCCGCAAGCGGGAGGACGAATTTCAACGCGGTGTCAGTTGGGGAAAAGCCGACAACCTTCACGTCTTTCAGTCCTGCTTTTCGGCCGGCGGCGATTACGTCGTTTTCGGTGATGGTTTTTTGGCCTTTGGGATAGACGATCCACAGTGCTGTGGCGCCTTTCAGGGACTTCGCTATTTTTGCGATGGACGAAAGCTCTTTCAGCGAATCGACGGCGAAGAAAATCGTATCGGAGTCCGCTGCAACTCTGTCTGTGGTCACAGAACCGGCGAGCGACTTTAGTTCATCGAGAAAGTCTGACTCGAACTCGCCGAGCAGCGAAACCTTTGCACCGGGTTTCACACCAATTTTTTCGATGCGCGTTTTCGGATGCAGGATTTTGTCGCGCCACTTCTCGGCTGCTGGACCAATCTCGAATATCGCCAATCCATTCACAGTCTGCAAATGCAGCCCGCCGTCAACCGCTTTCGCCGACTTGATCGAAGCAAACGGAATCTTCAACCGAAACTCGCCGCGAAAGAGCACTTCGCTCGTTTCTAGGAGCGCCTTGCCTTCGGACGTTTCTTTCCCGAAGCGCACCGTGCATTTCAATTCGTTGCCCATGAATCACTGTCCCCGATCCACCGGATGTAAACAGATGTAAACCGTCCGCTTCGCCATCCACAAATCCGCGCGCCTACGATAGTAAGCTAGAGGGCTCCATGGCAACCGCAACGACACACCGTGTGGACTGGAAGCTGATCTGGGCGCAGCGCGGCTTCCGTTTTTTCTTTGTCGCCATGTTTGTCTCGCTCTTCGGCAGCGGCATGAACTTCGTCGGCGTCAGCTGGTACATCATGGCCGCCACGCATTCCACCGTAAAAGTCAGCTTGCAGGTCATTGTCGTCACGCTGCCTGGACTCTTCATTCCGTTTCTCGGCGGCGTGCTCATCGACCGTTTCGACCGCCGCTATCTCGGCGTTTGCCTCGACATAGCCCGCGGCTTCTTCGTACTAGCAACCGCTTACATCGCATGGCGCGGAAATCTTCAGCTCTGGCATCTCTACGCGATGACGCTGATCACCGGCACCGGCTCCGCGATGTACTGGGCCACCGTCAACGCGCTCGTCCAGGAAGTGATTCCGCCGAGCCAGTTCACAGGCGCAAACGCCGCCGTCCTCGTCGGCGTGCAAAGCGGCATGCTGATCGCTGGCGCCTTCGTTGGCTTTCTCTACGACCGCACCGGCATCGCAGGCATTCTGATCATCGACGGCCTCACCTACTTCGTCTCCGCGTTCTGCCTGTACAGCATCCGCAGCGGCTACGTCTCGCCGCGCGACCATCTGAAATATCCGCGCGAATATTCCGAAGCGACCGAAGCCACCGCCGAAGCTCTCGAATCAGGCGAAAATCCCGAAGTCGCCGAAGCCGGTCTTTCACTCGCCGTCTATTCTGATCTCAAGGAAGGCTTCGCGTATCTCAAGCAGCAGCCGCTTGTTCGTTCGCTCGGCGTAACACACTCGATCATGATGGCCGGCGTCGTCAGCGGCAACGTGGTCCTCGTCGCCTTGGTGAACGACATTCTGCACGCCGGCGCGCGCGGCCTCGGCTTTCTAGAAGCAGGCTGGGCCATAGGCGCGATCACTGGCGGTTTCATCGTCAGCCAACTTCGCACTTCATTGCGCATGCCGCTCTACGTCGCCGTCTGCGCCGTGCTGGCCATCGGCCACATGGCCACACCGTTCGTGTCTTTTCTCGTTGGCGCCGTCTTGCTGCAAGCCATCTTCGGACTCTGTCGCGCCATCGGCGGAGTCACCGCGCAGTCCGGACTCATGTCCATCGTCCCGCGCCACTTCATGGGCCGCACGCAATCCGCCATGGCCATTTTCACGACCTGCGTGCAACTCACAATGAGCATCGCACTGGGCGTGGTCGCTCAAGGCGTCAGCCTGATCGCCGGTTACGCACTTCTTGCACTTCTCTACGCAGGCGCTACGCTCTCCGCCTCCCGCGCCCGACAGCTCATGCGATAGTATTTGCAATCGAGCAGCTCGGCCGTTCGGAGTGATGCCTCATGCCTTCTTACTACATCGTCCTGGAGAAGAAAATTCCCAACTTCGATGTCTACGTCAATGGGAACGCGCTCTCAAGGGATAGCGATTCTCTGGAAAAGCTGGCAAAAAAGATTGGAGTGCCATCCTTGCTGAGTTTTTTTAGCGTAAGTCCGGAGGAAGTTAATTCGCCGCTTGGAGACGACGGAGAAACCGCCGAAAGTTTAGGTATCAAGGTTCCGGCCAAGAAATGGTTTAGTGCCAAGGAGGGACTAAACACTGTAAGAAAGCTCATCAATCATCTCAAAAAGTCGGAACAGTCAGGATCGAAACAGGCAATAAGCAACCTAAAAGAGTTCGAGCGCGTATTGGAGGCAGCAAATCAAAGCGGCGTCCGCTGGCATCTAGCCATCGACTACTGACGCCCCATAGCTGGTTCGTCTGTTTTTTTCTTGGACTAAACTTCGGAGCGCTATTCTATAAAGCGTGCGAGGGCCCGTGGAAATCAAAACCATTCAGCCGTTTCTGCATTATTGGAAGAATGTTCGCGAACGAACCATGCGCGTGGCGCGATGCATCCCGCCAGACAAAATCGATTGGACGTACGCAGAGGAAAAATTTACGCTCGGCGACATACTGCGGCATCTCGCCGTAGCGGAACGCTTCATGTGGGCGGAAAACGTGCAGGGCCGTCCCGCGCGTTACACGACTCACGGCAAAGAACTCGCTGACGGTTATGAAAACGTGATGGTCTTTGTCGAACGCCTTCACGCCGAGTCGATGGAAATTTTCGCGAAGCTCACCGACGAAGACCTTCAGCGCAAATGCAAGACTCCCGACGATGCGCCCATCACTACCTGGAAATGGCTTCGCCTCATGCCCGAGCACGAAATCCACCACCGCGGCCAGATTTATCTTTATCTGGGAATGCTGGGAGTAAAGACCCCGCCGCTCTACGGCCTGACTTCTGAAGAGGTTCGCGCGCGCAGCGTGATGGATTGAGGCTTTGGCAGAATGCTATTGAGCCTCGGAGAGATTGGAGTTGCGCATCGTCGTGCGAGCCGCTGAGAAAAAGCGGCAGCAGAGCTGCCGCACTCCAAATTCACGCAGGTTTCGACGCGGGCGCCGCTGGAGCGCTCGGTGGCACAACTGAATCCTGCCCGAGCAAATCCACGGCCGCCTGGTTTAGCTTCGCGCGCATCTGGTAGCGTTCATTTGCACGCGTGATGTATCGCACGGCAATTTCAATCCCGCCGACGACGGGCTTCACATTGATGGCCGGCGCGGCGGTCAGCGTATGAGCCGTCTCTTTGGAGCGCGAGACACCCTCCCATTCCTTCTCTGCTTGCTTGGCTGTCTCCGCGGTCGCTTCCAGAACTTTTTTCTGAATCGCATCGACGATCGGGTATGGATCGCGTCCGGCAGGCAGAACAACTTGCAACTCGTCCCACAACCATTGGCCCGAAGTCGAGAAATTGAAGTAGTGACCTTCGATTGCAAAACTATTCGTGAACGTCACGCGCCGCCCTGTTGGATGGCCCGAGTCGGTCCAATTGCCCGTTTCGAGCAACACGGTATGAAACATCCCAAGCTCGACAACTTCGCCAGTCACTCCATTAATCTCTACCCAATCGCCGAGCCGAATCCCATTCTTCCCCATCAACACAAACCATCCCAGGAATCCCACGATGAAATCCTTCAGTGCTACCGTAAGTCCCGCGCCGGCCAATCCGAGAAAAGTTCCCAGTTGGCTGGGCATTCCAAAAATCACCAGCAGAATGATCAGCACTGCGACCACTTGCAACGTCACGCGCGTTACCGTCCGCAGTGTCTCCACCTGCCGGCGATCGAGCGCAGTCTTCCCCAGCAATTGCTCGAACCAGTCGTCGAAGAAAAGCCCGAAGATTAAAATTCCAAGGATGACCGCGACATCGATCAGCACGCGGTGAATAACCGCGCGCTGTTTCGCCCCCACAAGCAACTGCCAGTTGTCGTAAACCTGCGCGAGCTGCTTCTCGTCGTCAATTCGCTTGTCATAGGTGCTCAGCGCGCGCCGGTCGCCCGCACGCTTCTTGGTGGTCGTAACGAGATCGGAAGAGTCTTCTACGCTTTGGTTCTTTCCGCCCGCCGCTGCGCCAGTTGAAGCTGCCTGCCCCGCGACAGCCTGTCCCGCTGTGGACGGCGCGTTGGTCTTCTCCGCGTCCACTTTCGATTCCAGCGCGTTGTGCAGCGCGGTGATGGAAACCGCGGCTGACTCGGCGGCCTGCTTCGCCGCCGTCAATTGCTGATCCTTGTCGTGCAGCGCCGCCCATTGCCGGTAGAGATTGACGAGGCCACCGCCCGTAACGGGAGCGGCTGCTGCCGTATTGATCGCAGCCGTATTATGGGAGCTTGCTTCGTGTTCCTGTTCGAGAGCCAGGATGCGCGCCTGCGGATCGCCGCCGGCGCGGATCAAGTCCTGCTTGGCGTCGTCCACTTCATCCTGGTCGAGCTCCTGCTGCGCTTTCGCCAGATTCAATTGATTGGTGAGCTGGTCCTTCTTCGCTCCGCTCGCTTTGCCGGCCGCGTCCGTGAGCTGCGCGACTTGGGCGTTATCGGCGTCGAGCGCCTTCTGGTATCTCGTCAAACGGTCCTGAATCTTTTTCGCTTCCGCGCTCAGCGAGGGCGGGTGCTCAGTCACATCCCGCAGAGCCGCCGCGAAAGTCAGGTCCACTGCATGGTCCCCCAGCCGCAAGGCCTCCAGCGCAAGCTTCTGTTCCGCATGGCTGTTTGATAGCTGTGCGAGACTCTGCGCCGTCGTTAGCGGCGTCTGGTCCACCATCGTCTGCGCTTGCATCGTGCCCAGAGGAGCTAGGATCGCGCGGATGGCTACAAACGGCTTCGCCGTCCGGTACAAACCGAAGGCCGTCGCCGACAGCAGCACCACAAGTGCAACCGTCGCAATCCTTGTTCGTGTTTTCATTGTTCCTCGTTGGCAGGGGTGGTCTGACATTCTAATACGCGCGATAGCGCTGTGGAACGTGCATCTTCGCACTAACTGTTTCGAAATTCCGCAAGGGATTTTCGCGCCGCGCCTTGTTCCCTCAGCTACGCTGGATCAGAGACCGGAGAGGACCTACTTGGATTCGCGTCTTCCCAAAATGCTGTTCGTGTTTATCACTGTTGTCGCTGCGATTTACTTTTGGTCGAACTACGCGCAATTGCCCGACGTAGTAGCTTCTCACTTCAACGCGCGAGGCATCGCCAACGGCTGGCAATCCAAATCCGCATTTCTCGCTTTCTTCGTTGGAGCCGTAGTGCTCGCTTCTCTAGTGGCGTTTGGAATTCCACGTATCATCTCCAAAATGCCCATCGACCTAATCAACCTTCCGTATTGGGAATATTGGCTCTCGCCCGAGCGTCGCGCTGATACCCTGGCGCTTCTAGGCAGTTCTTTCGGTTGGTTCGGATGCGCGGTTCTCGTGGTCGTTGCTACCGCGGTCAACTACGCCATCGGGAGGAATCTACATCCAGAGGCGCAGTTGGATCCTCCAGCACTCGTCTATGTTCTCGGAGGGTCTTTCATCTTCACAATTGTATGGTCGATCAACATCCTTACCCACTTCACTACGTATCCAGACTCGGGACTCCGCGGCAAATAAAAACGCCCCGATTCCTCGGAGCGTTTCGTTTTTTCTAATTTCGATTTTCGACGTTCAGTTCTTTCTACAAGTAATCGCGAGAAGGACCTTCCAGGAAGGCGCGGAGTTTGCGCGAGCGCGACGGGTGGCGGAGCTTGCGGAGCGCCTTCGCTTCGATTTGGCGGATGCGCTCGCGCGTTACGGCGAAGGACTGTCCCACTTCTTCGAGCGTGTGCTCGCTTCCATCATCCAGACCAAAGCGCATCTTGATGACTTTTTCCTCGCGCGGCGTCAGCGTCTTCAACACCGAAGACGTCTGCTCCTTCAAATTCAGGTTGATCACCGCATCCGATGGCGAAACCACGGCCTTGTCTTCGATGAAATCGCCGAGATGCGAATCTTCTTCTTCGCCAATCGGCGTTTCGAGGGAAATCGGCTCCTGCGCAATTTTCAAAATCTTGCGCACCTTGGACACGGGAATGTCCATGCGCTTGGCGATTTCTTCTGAGGTCGGCTCGCGCCCAAGTTCCTGCACCAACTGGCGGCTCGTTCGCACCAGTTTGTTGATCGTCTCGATCATGTGCACGGGAATACGAATCGTGCGAGCCTGATCGGCAATCGCGCGCGTAATCGCCTGCCGGATCCACCACGTCGCGTACGTTGAAAACTTGTAGCCGCGGCGCCACTCGAACTTGTCCACGGCCTTCATCAAGCCGATGTTGCCTTCTTGAATCAAATCCAGAAACTGCAAGCCGCGGTTCGTGTATTTCTTCGCAATCGAAACCACCAACCGAAGGTTGGCTTCGATCAATTCCTTCTTGGCCTGCTCGGCTTCCGCTTCGCCGCGGTGAATAAAGGTGAGCGTGCGCTTCAGTTCGGTGAGCCCGACTTCGCTGGCCTCTTCGATATCCTTCAGCTCGGTGCGCCGCGTGCGCAATTCCTTGCGCGCTTCGGCGGCAACGTCGCCCTTTGCGGCGTCCACACGCCGCTCCAGCCGCCCCGCTTCGCGCTCCAACGATTGCAAGCGCTCGACCGTACCGCGCATCTTGTCGATCAGCCGCTTTTTCTCAAACGGATTGAAATCAATCCCGCGAATCTCGACCGAAATCTCCACGCGCGTCCGCGACACGGCCCACTTCGCCTTCATGTACGGCTTTTTCTTGGCCTTCGGCGTGGCTTCCAGCTTTTGGGCTTGCTTCAATGCCAAGTCGTACAACTTCGCAATCTTGTCGATGTACTTCAGCGTCTGCTTCGTCTTATTCGCGATTTTCTCTTCGGTGAGCTCTTCGTCGTCAAACTGGACGATCTCTTTGATCGACCGCGCGCCCTTGCGCAAATCCTCACCCACCGCAATCAATTCCTTGATTACGATCGGCGACCGCGTGATCGACTTCATCACCACGAGCTGGCCGCGCTCGATGCGCTTCGCGATGGTCACTTCGCCTTCGCGCGTCAACAGCGGCACGGTACCCATCTCGCGCAAATACATGCGCACGGGATCGTTTGTTTTTTCGAGAGAGCCCGGGGTCAAATCCAGATCGCTGCCGCCTTCGTCCGAATGCGCGTCGTCCTTGACGACTGCATCCCGATCGCCGCCCTCTGTCGACACTTCCACCGCGCGCGCCGCTTTCGCCGACGCCTGGTCTTCGTAAATCTCGATACCGTTGCGTTCAAATGTAGTGAGAAGGTCGTCGATCTCTTCCGAGGAATGCACTTCTGCCGGAAGCGAATCATTCACTTCGTCGTAAAGCAGATAGCCGCGCTCTTTGCCGACAGCAATGAGCTGCTTTACCGCATCATATTTTTCTTCAAGACCCACTGCCGCCACGAATTCCTCCAGGCTTACAGGCGCGACCCCCAACCTTACCGGTCAGCGCCGCCGAAAAATTTGTCCAATAGAACCCAAGTTGCAGACGCAGGCAGTATGCCACGCTTGCGCAGCAGACTCCTCTGCGGTCACCGAAAAGAACTGTGGGGAATCCCCCACGAGATCACTCTTCTTTTTGTGAATTCCTTTATGGTACGCCGCGCCGCCTGCTCGCCGTTTGCCGTTTGCCGTTTGCCCTATACTTCGCCCGTTGTGCGCTCTCAGAGTACGTTCCCGCGTCTCTAAGTACATCTATATAGATGCAGTTAGGTGCGTATTCGTTACTCGCGAAACCCTATTACGCTACACGCCTAAGTCCGCCCTCGTCAACAATTTAATCGGTGGAAAACTATGGAAGACGTTTACCACGGACCGTTTATCTAGAAGCCGTAGCCTCCGGCCATTCGAAATCCATACTCCAGCAGCGCCCTTGCCGCTGTTTTGGCACCATGCAAGCTCCCCCCGCTTTCAGGAGCTCCATGTGTATGATGTTCGCCACGCAAAAACGACTCGCTCAAAATGGCGTCAGTTTTCTCACACGCAGTAGCCGCCCTAGGTATCGGCGCATGCTTTTACCGACCCGGTACTCCGAAGCGCGTCTGGGTAGCCGGCGCGCTCTGCTCGGTCATTCCCGACCTGGATGTCGTCGGCTTCCACTTCGGCATCCACTATGGTGACTTCTGGGGCCATCGCGGCTTTACACATTCCCTGCTCTTTGCCGCTCTTCTGGCAAGTCTCGTTATGCTTGTTGGATTTCGGCAAGGCGTGCCTGGCCTAGGTCGATTTGCCCTATGGAGCTATTTATTCCTGGCCACTGCCAGCCATGGCCTGCTCGACGCCATGACCGACGGCGGCCTCGGCGTCGCCTTCTTCTCCCCGTTCAACAACACCCGTTACTTTCTTCGGTGGAGACCCATTCGAGTCTCCCCCATTGGCATCGCCCGCTTTTTCAGTCCTCGCGGCCTTCAGGTCATACAAAGCGAACTCGTCTGGATTTGGCTTCCGACGGCGCTGCTCCTGCTCTCGGCTTGGCTCATACATCGGCGAGCAGCGCCGTCATCCAAGCCGTACCTTTAACGGAAAATTGCGGAGTTCTCGCGCAGTGGTGCTCTGCACTTTCTCAATCGGAACGAGGAAAAAACAGTTAGTTATCCATTCCCCGTTGGGAGAGTCGCCTCGTGTCATTCCTTAGCCTATACTCGGCCCATGCGACAAAAAATCTTGGTCCGCGCTTACTTGCTGATTTTCGTTCTTGCCCTCGCTAACGGCGTGTCCGCCCAATCTAGTCCTGACTGGACGCAACCCTTCCCCCCGTTTCGGATCGCCGGCAATCTGTACTACGTAGGAAGCAGGGGACTTGCGAGCTATCTGATCGCCACGCCAGAAGGCAACATCCTCATCAACAGCGATCTCGAGGCCAATGTGCCGATGATTTCCGCGAGCATCGAAAAACTCGGTTTCCATTTTGCGGATACGAAAATTCTTCTTATCAGCCACGCGCACTGGGATCACGACGCCGGCAGCGCCAAGATCCTACGGATGACTGGCGCAAAGTACATGGTGATGGACGCGGACGTTTCGGTGGTCGAGTCCGGCGGCAAAACCGATTTTCAGTACGGCAACATACCCGGTTCGCTCTATCCACCCGCCAAAGTCGACCGGATACTTCACGATGGCGACGAAGTGAAACTTGGTGGCACGGTGCTGGTCGCTCACCTCACTCCCGGACACACCAAAGGATGCACCACGTGGACGATGAAGGTTTCCGATGGCGGCAAAACCTACAATGTAGTGATCGTCGGTAGCCCTAATGTCAATCCTGGCTACAAACTTGTCAGCAACCCTGCCTATCCTCAGATCGCCAAAGACTATGAGCGCATGTGGCGCGTTCTGAAGTCATTGCCATGCGACATTTTCCTCGGAGCCCATGGCGGCTACTTCGGCCTCGAAGAAAAGTACCCTCTAAGGAAAGAGGGCGGCGCAAACCCGTTCGTTGATCCTGATGGTTACAAACGGTTTATCACCCAAAAGGAACAAGAATTTCACGATGAATTGGCGAGGCAAAAACTCGCTGCTAAATGAAGCCTACCTGGCCGCCGCCAGCCTACGCATGAGGTCCTGCTTCTTTTCTAGTAGCCCGCGCATTTCCGTCACAGGGGGATTCGCTTCGATGCTGCGCTGGACCTCGGCCAGCTCCCGCTCAGCTTGCCGATGCTGCAGGGCTTCGACGCAACTGACCGCTTCTTCCCAGGTCGGCTCGCTGGCTTCTTCGAAGAGAATCTCGAAAAGTATGCGCCTGTCTCGTTCCTCGAGATGCGTCGCGACTTCCGTAGCCTGCATCGGCTCGTCGGCCAAACTCGCAACGATGAGAGCTGCGAAAACTTTCTCGGTTTCGAGCCCGTGATAGAGCTGAGCCGCCTGGAGCCGTTGCGCCAGTTCGCGCCGAAAGCCATCGGCTTCCGCCAGCATACGAATCAGTCGCCGTTCAACGGGCTTCGCGGAGCGGCCAACCAGCTCCGGTTGAATCTTTAGCTCGCTGTGACGCTGCGTCGCCGCTTTGCTTAGGGCAGCGCGCAACACTGGCTCGTCCAGATGAAGTTGCTGCGCGATGCGAGTCGCCCATTCCGAGCGAAGAATTGTATTTGGAATTTTCTGAACATACGGCAGGAGAAAATTGACTGCGCGTCGCTTCCCTTCCCCGGAGGTTAAATCCATCTTGCGCGCACGCGCGATCAGGTAGTCCACGTATGGTGGCGAATCCTTTAGCAACTTTGTGTATTCCTCGACGCCTCGTTCGCGGATAAACAAATCCGGATCGGCCTTTTTGTCGCCGACAGGAGGCAGCGCCAGCACGCGCACCTCGAAATCCTGTTCGAGCAGCAGCGACACGGACCGCTCTGCGGCCAACTGGCCCGCGTTGTCCGGGTCGTAGTTAATGATCACGCGCTTCGTAAAGCGGCTCAGCAATTTAATCTGCGGCTCGGCAAGGCTAGTACCGCAGCTCGCCACCACGTTGCTGATTCCCGCGCGCGCCACGGCAATCGCATCCATGTAACCTTCGACGAGCACGGCAAAATCCGACCGTCGCAGCGCTTCCTTCGCGCGGTCCATGTGATAGAGCACGTGGCTCTTCGAGTAGATCGGTGTCTCTGGGGAATTCAAATATTTCGGCTGATCATCGCCGAGCGCCCGCGCGCCAAAGGCGACGATCTTTCCCGAGTCATTCGCGATCGGAAACGTAATGCGGCGGCGGAAGCGGTCGAACATTCGGCCGCCTTGGTCCCCGCGCGAGATCAATCCGGACTCGACCAACAACTTCTCTGGATATTTCTGTTTCAGAAATCGCAGCAATGCGTCGCCGTCGCTGGGCGCGTAACCTATTCCGAACCGGTCGATCGTTTTGTTATCGAGCCCGCGGTCTTCAAGGTAAGCGCGCGCCGCTTTGCCTTCGAGAGTCCCGGAAATTTGTTTGGTAAAGAAAGTCTGCGCCTCACGGTGCATCTCGACTAACTGCGCCCGTTGCAGATTTTCCTGCCGCTCCTCCGGCGACCGCTCTCGAGGCCGCGGAATCGCAATCCCGCACTTTTCCGCGACAGTCCGCACCGCCTCCGGAAACGCGGACTTCTCCACATCCATCACAAAATTAAAAACGTCGCCGCCCTTGCCGCACCCAAAGCAATAAAAAATCTGCTTAATCGGGGACACTGTAAACGAAGGAGTTTTTTCCTGATGAAACGGGCAAAGCCCGCTGAAGTCTTTTCCGGTCTTCTTAAGACGCACATATTCGCCCACCACGCGAACAATGTCCGCCTGCTGCTTTACCCGCTCCGCGAATGATCCCGCCTCTGCCATGTCACCTATGGTCGCAATTCTACAACTGTGATGGCTTTGCCGCCGTGCTCCTCGGTCTCGAACGAGGTTCGCTGAACCAGTGGATGCGACTTTAGGAATTCGCCGAGACCTTTGCGTAGAGCGCCCGTTCCGTGGCCATGGATGATGCGCACGCGCGTTTGATTGGCGAGCGCGGCTTCATCGAGATACTTGTCAACGCGTTCGGTCGCCTCTTCGACACGCATGCCGATCACGTTGATTTCGCCCGAGGCCGTTCCTTCGCCGGGTTGCGCGGTCACGGTGACGCTGCCCCGGCTGGATTGTGGGGGCGGGGCTTGCCCCGCTCGCGCTGCCGCTCCACCCGGCTGCTCGATGCCGATGATTTCATCAACGGCGACTTTCATGCGCAGTGGGCCGGCTTCGATTTCTGCCGAGGAGCCGTCTAGTCGGCGGAAAATGACTGGCTTGCTGAAGCCGCGTACGCGAATTCTTGCGCCGGGCTGTAACGTCTCCGCGCGAATTGGCTCTTGGCTCGCGGAGCTTGTTCCTAAATCGGCTTGCGAATCGGAGATGGTTTGCACCAGCGCAGCGTTCAATTCTTCGCGGGCTTCGCTGCGAATGTCCTGCCCTTTGCGTTTCGCGGTTTTTTCGAGCGAGGCGCGCAGTTCGCGTTCTTTCACGGCTTCGATCACGCGCGCGACGTTCTCATCGAAGCGCTTTTGCATTTCGGCGAACTGTGCTTCGAGTTCCTTGATGCGTTTTTGCTGGCGCTCGACCCACTCGGTGCGTAGCTTCTTACGTTCTTCTTCGAGAGAGTGCCGCTCCGACGTCATCTGTTGTTGCATGCGGTCGAGTTCATCGCGACTGCGATGCAAATAGGCAATCAAGTCGGCAGCTTCGCGCGATTCCGGCGTGAGCAGAGAACGCGCTCGTTCGACGATGGACGTTGCAATGCCCAATCGCTGCGCGATAGCGATTCCGCTCGAGCCCCCGGGAACACCGACCATTAGGCGGTAGGTAGGCCGCAGATTTACGTCATCGAATTCCACGGCGGCGTTCACTACACCCGGTGTCGTCGAAGCGTAAGCCTTCAGGCGGTCATGATGGGTCGTGGCCAGCACGATGCAATTCTTGGCGCGAAATTCATCGAGCAGCGCGACGCCCAGCGCCGCGCCTTCTTCCGGAGCGGTTCCCGTGCCCATTTCATCGACAAGCGCCAGCGACTGTGGCGTCGCGAGATCAAGCATGGTCTTCAAATTCAACATGTGCGCGGAAAATGTGGAAAGGTCCGCAGCGATGGATTGTTCGTCGCCAATGTCCACGAGCACGCGGTCAAAAATCGGAAGCACGGCGCGCTGCGCCGCAACGGGAATCCCGGATTGTGCGGACAGCGCCGCGAGTCCCGTCGTTTTTAGCGCGACAGTCTTGCCGCCGGTGTTTGGCCCGCTGATCACCAGAACTTTTTCGGCGCCGCCCAGGGCGAGCGTCATCGGCACGACGGCGCGATCTTCGCGGCGCAGCTTGTCTTCGAGCACAGGGTGGCGAGCCGCTTGCAACCTTAATTCGCCAGCGTCGGAAAACTCCGGCATCGCGGCGTCAAAATCGCGCGCAAAACGCCCGCGAGCGAACACGCTGTCAAGCTCCGCGATGGTCTCCGCCGCTGCGAGCAGCGGTTCGCGAACGGCCTGCAGCCGCTCTGTTAGCCCTCGCAAAACGCGGATAATCTCCGCCGCTTCCTCCTCGGAAAGCTGCGTGAGTTCATTGTTCGCTTCCACCGTTTCAAGCGGCTCGAGAAAAACGGTCTGTCCAGTTCCGCTCGCGCCATGCACAATTCCCGGGACGCTGCGCCGATTTTCCGAGCGAACCGGAATCACAAATCGTTCATTGCGAAGGGTGACGTAGTCTTCTCCGGCTTCCGCGTTTCGTGACCGCAGAATTTGCTTGAGTGTTTTCTGAATCGACTCGCGCGTCTGGGAAATGCTCGCGCGAATGCGCCGCAGCGCCGGCGATGCATCGTCGCTGATCTCGCCATTCGGCAGAACGCATCGCCGAATCGCTGTCAGCGGTTCGCGAAAATCTCCAAGCAAAGCTACGCGAGCCGCCAGTAAAGGAAACTTCGCTGCGTCCTCGCGGAATTGCCCGCGCAGCCATCCTACGGTTTCGAGGAGCGACGCAGCGCCCAGAAGTTCCTTAGCTTCGAGGACTATTCCAGGTCCTTCGATTTTTTCCAGCCACTCCTGCGGATCGGCCAGCCCGCCAAACCCCAACTCGCCGCCTCCGCGCAGCCATTCGCGCGCTTCGCGAATCAACGCAAACGCCGCTTCGAGCGCGGCGCGCTCCGTCCCGAACTCCAGCGCATCCACGGCCCGACGCCCCGGCGCACACGTCGTCCTCAACCGCAAAAGTTCTCGCAGCTTGTCAAATTCGAGTATGTCTTGCGCTGTCCGTGACATTTTCTTTTTTCGCTATTTCAATATTCTCTGCGGAGCTTCATTGCTGTTTCGCTGGGGCGTGCTGCGGCGTAGTTGCAGCTCCCGCCTCATCAAATTCTTCAATCATCGCTACACACAGTCCGTTCAATGCTTCGGCAGCTTCGTGACCTTTTCCGCCCTGATTGTTGCTTAGGAACGAAAAGATAAGCCGCCGGCCGCTCGGCGTTTCCGCAAAACCAGAGAGAGTCCTCACATGTTCCACCGATCCCGTCTTCGCATGAATTCTTCCGGCGGCGACTGTGCCCTTCATACGTTCTTGCAGAGAGCCATCAACGCCCGCCACTGGCAACGACGCATAGTACGGCGCGAACCACGTCTGGCCTTGCGCATACTTCAGCAACGTAACGATCGCTCGCGGCGTAACCAGGTCGTGGCGCGAAAGACCCGAGCCGTCCGTTTGAATTACGTCGTCGGGCGCAATTCCAGCTGCGGCGTAAAAGTCCAGAGGAGTTTTCAGCATTTCTTCGGGAGTGCTCCACAAACCATTTTGGCGCGCCGCAGTCCGCAGCAACATCTCAGTATGCAAATTCTGACTGATTTTGTTGACGAGCTTCACGGAATCGCCGAGCGGCACGGACACATGTTCCGCAAGAACTGCGTGGGGCGTTGTATCTGTATCGGGAACATGGACCGCGCGGATTTTCCCATCGATCATCACGCCACGCTCAGCTAGAAACGCTGCAAGCAGCGAAGCTGCGTGTTGCGCAGGCTCTTCAATCGCCAGCACCAGCTTGCGCGGCGTGCTCTTTGCAGGCAGCGTGCCGCGCACTACCACGAGATTCGCGCCCGGTTCGCGCGTCAGCGTCAAATCTGACTTCAGTGCCGCCGCTGACGTGGTCACATCGTTCTGCAATGCAAAGTCCGGAGTCAGCGGCGCGACCACGGCCTGAACTGGGTCTCCCGACCTCTCGCCTGGCGTCAGGGTCACCGCGACCGTATTGTCATCCACAACGATCGCAGAAATCGCCGCGCCGTATTCCCAGACCATGTCGTCGATTTCCCAGCCATTCGGGTAACGCTCGCGAGGAAAGTAACTGTCATCGCCGATCACATCGCCGGAAATTTCTTTCACGCCGCGCGCTACTAGCGCGTCGGCAAGCTCGGCCAGAGCTCTTTCCGGCGCCCCGTCAAACTCTTCTTTTAGTTCATATGGAAATTTGCGGTTCGAGAGATTCGGATCGCCCCGCCCGACAAGCACCACGTCACCAGAAAGCTTGCCGTCCGGTGAAATCGTGCCGCGTGTTTCGAGCGTGGTGTGAAACTTGTAGTCCGGCCCAAGCTTGGCCAGCGCCAGCGCAGTGGTAAAAAGCTTCATGTTTGAAGCGGGCACAAAGTAGCCGTCAGGGTTTTTCTCGAAGAGTGGTTCTCCCGTTTGCGCATCAACGATCAGGAGTCCCCAGTCGCCTTTGCTGGAAGGCGAGGCTCCGAGCAGCGTGTCGGCACGTGCTTCAAACCGAGCCGCTGCAGCAGTCCGCTTGGGAGAGAGCTCATTCCGGTTCCCATCGTGCTTCGCCGCGCAGCAAGCTTGTTCCAGAGTTTGATTGGACTGCGCGCGGCCGCTAATTGCCGCCAAAACGCAGAAGGCCGTTGTCAGTGCCCATGCCACGGCCGGCGATCCGCGCGATCTTCGTGAGTGCATGTCTTCTTTGCCCCTAATCCTCAGGTGAAAGTATAGTCGAAAGCCCGCACAACATTTGTTCCGTGCTTCGCATCTACTCAGATGTATCGAATGGAACAGGCGCACACAAACTGTATTGATAAGCTGACGGTTGCGTACAGACTCCGGACAACCTATCATTCCTTATCCGGACAAATAAATTTCAACGAGGTGAAATTTGATTAAGAGGATTAGTTCCTGCCTTATGGCGCTGGCGATAATCGCCCCGCCGCTGCTTTCTCAATCAGACAAAAAGGAAGCGGAAAGGCTTGAGAATTGCGGCACCGTTATGAAGGAAATTATGGATATCCCCGATGACATTCCTCAAGATCTCATCGACAAAGCCGAGTGCGTCGTTATCTATCCCTCGGTCTTAAAGGGCGCCTTCGTCGTCGGAGGCAGCTATGGTCGCGGGGCCATGACTTGCCGCACGGGTGAACACTTCACGGGACCATGGAGCGCACCGACGATGATGGCATTGGAAGGCGGCAGCGTCGGGTTGCAAATCGGCGGACAAGCCACCGATTTCGTTCTGCTAGTGATGAATCCGCGGGGCGCCCACTCCATGATCAAGAGCAAAGTGAAGCTCGGTGGGGACGCTTCGGTGGCCGCAGGACCAAAGGGCCGAACAGCGAGCGCAGAATCGGATGTGACTTTGCGAGCTGAGGTACTCAGCTATTCGCGTTCGCGCGGGCTATTTGCCGGCATCTCTCTCGAGGGCTCGACGGTTCGTCCTGACAATGATGCCAACGAGCGCGTTTACGGAAAAAAGTTGACCGCAGAGGATATTATTTTCAAGGGTGCAGTGGCGGTGCCACCGCCGGCCCAAAAATTAGTCAGCACGCTCAACCTGAAGTCTCCTAAGAACACTTCCGATCCGAACTCCTTGAAGGAATAGACCGGACAATTAGTAGGAAGCGCGAAGGCCTCGGCGATTGTGCCGGGGCCTTTGTGTTTTCGCAGCGGAAAAGATAGTGCGCAAGAGATATTGACATCACATAATTTATGACTTATAGTCATTTATGAACAATGGTCAGGAAAAACAATCCGGCAGCTTCCAGCGCTCGCCACTCTCCAGCCCCACCTTCCCACGGCCGCCGGGAACGCCGCACCTCTGAAACCCGCGAACGCTTGTTTCGCGCGGCATTGGATCTCTTTGCAAAAAAAGGCTTTAGCGAGACGACGGTGGAAGATATCACCGAATCCGCGGACGTTGGCAAAGGCACCTTTTTTAACTATTTCCCCAGCAAGGATCATATCCTACTGGCCTTTGGCGAGATGCAACTCGCGAAGCTTGAGTCCGCTGTAGAGGAAGCCCGTAACACAGGGGAGTCCATGCCCAAGTTTCTGCGTTCGCTGGGTGTCCGTATGACTCAGGAGCCCACTCGCCACCCGGGCATTATCCGGACTTTGCTTCAGGCGTACCTCTCAACCACCCCCGTCCGGGCGGCGATGCTCAATTTACAAAAGCGCGTGCACGCCCTGCATACCGAGATTGTACGCATAGGCCAAGAGCGAGGCGAAATCCGGAGGGACCTTCCTGCCTCGGAGATCGCACACGTTTTTCGGCAGACCATTTTCGGAACTCTATTGCTCTGGTCATTGAATGGCGACGAGAGTTTGCATGCGCGGATGGAGTCCGCGTTCAACGTGCTGTGGTCCGGATTGGCTCCGCGGAATGATGGCGTTTCGCAACCGGAAACAGCGCGAGTGGAGACCGCATTGACCGGAGTTCCTTTATTTACTTGTGGAGATTGATTCATGACTCGTAAGCGTGTGTTCGTCCTGATTCTCGTGGCGCTCATCTTGGGTGGCACGACGGTTTACGCCACGTGGTTCCGGCGCGATAACGCCCTGCAAGGCTCGGGCACAGTAGAGGCTAGGAACATTCGCGTGGGATCGAAAGTGGGAGGACGGATCGACAACGTTCTGGTGCGCGAAGGCGATCGCGTGCAGCCTGGCCAGACTCTGATCACATTCGACGACAAGGAATTGCTGGCTTCGCTCGATCAATCTCGCGCGGCAGCCGAGAAAGCGCAGCGCGGCTATCGGCCCGAAGAAATCGCTGAAGCGCGTGCCGCTGCGGAACAGGCCAAAGCTGATTACGAATTGCGCCTGAACGGCTACCGAAAAGAAGATATCGAAGCAGCCCAGTCCGATGTCGAGCGTGCGACCGCGGACGAAGTGCGCGCGCGCCTGGATTTTCAGCGTTACCAAGCGCTGGCGGAGAAGGACTTGGTCTCGAAACAGCAGCGCGACACAGCCGAGGCCAACTGGAAAATGGCGCTGGCGCAGCAACAGAACTACCAGCACAAACTCGATGTGCTGAAGCGCGGCTACCGTCCGGAAGAAATCGCCTCCGCGGAAGCACACTACCACGAGACGCAAGCGACCCTCGAGAAATTCGAGCGCGGGAATCGGCGCGAGGATGTTGATCTTGCAAAGGCGGCGTATTCCTATGACGAAGCGCGGTTCCGCGAGCGGCAGGTAACGGCGCCATCTGCGGCTACCGTCGAAGTACTTGATGTTCGACCCGGGGACATCATCGCTCCGAACACGCCTGTAGCGACGCTATTGGAGCAGGATCAGATTTACGTGCGCATCTATATTCCGGAGACGGAACTCGGCCGCGTGCAGGTGGGCCAAAAAGCGGAAGTGCGGGTCGACTCTTTCCCGAAGACGATTTTTGATGGTGTGGTGGAACAGATCAATCAGCAAGCAGAATTTCTTCCGCGTAACGTGCAGACGCGCGAAGAACGCGTTCATCAGATGTTCGGGGTAAAAATCCGAATCAACGATCCCGCCGGACATGTTCTTGCTGGCATGGCCGCGGATGTGAAATTGAAAGCGGGAAATTAGTCCGTGGCTACTGGTCCGCACAATCCCGCCGAACCGGCCATCTCCGCCGAGCATCTTGTGCGGCGCTTCGGCCAAGTCACTGCCGTCAATGACGTGAGCTTTCGCGTCGAGAAGGGCGAAATTTTCGGCTTTCTCGGCCCTAACGGCAGCGGGAAAACAACCGTCATCAAAATGCTCACTGGTTTGCTGCCGCTGAGCAGTGGGTCAGCTTATGTCGAGGGCCTGGACGTTCGCGTGGATTCCGAAACGGTGCGCGAGCGCATCGGCTACATGTCGCAGAATTACAGTCTCTATCATGATCTTACCGTCGCGGAGAACTTGCAGTTCTATGGCCGGATTTACAGCCTCGAGCCTGCGCGCCTGAAACGACGGATCGCGGAAATCGTAGAGCTCAACGGGCTCGGGCCTTACATGGATCGGCTATCCTCGAGGCTTTCCGGCGGATGGAAGCAGCGCCTCGCACTCGGCTGCGCCATGCTTCATGAGCCCAAGCTTCTTTTTCTCGACGAACCAACGGCAGGCATCGATCCTGTGGCGCGCCGCCAACTTTGGGATTTGCTGTTTGAACTTTCGGGGCATGGCATCACTTTCTTCGTCACCACGCATTACATGGACGAAGCTGAGCGCTGCAGCCACGTCGCATACATTTATTATGGCAAGCTCATCGCGGATGGCACACCCAATTCGCTTCGCGAGCTGCCGGACGTTCAGCCGGAGGGAACGATACGGGTGGAAATTACGACTCCGGAAGTGACGCGGGCCCTGCGCTTCGCGCGCCACATGAGCGGCATACGCAGCGCTACGATTTTTGGCCAGTCGATTCATGCGCTGGTGGATGACCACCTCGATCTTCACAATCTTCAAGAACAGCTTCTAAAGAACGGCATTGCCGTGGCGGAGATTCGACCGCTCGCACCGAGCCTCGAGGACGTTTTCGTCGAGCTGACCTACAAACAGCAAGCGCTTTTGGAGGCTTCGCGTGTTTGACGCTTTTCGCGGCTTTGGCGCGGTCTTTTACAAAGAGGTTTTGCACGTCCGGCGCGATTTTGGGACGCTTTTCTTTTCGTTGATTATCCCGTTGCTGCAGATGGTGCTTCTCGGCTTCGGCATTGATACCAACATTCGGCAGGTTAACACCGTGGTTTTTAACGCCGACGGGCACCGCGAAAGCCGCGAATTCCTGGACCGTCTGAAGAACTCCGACACCTTTCACATCGTTCGCTACGTCGAAAGCGATCACGATATGAATGACGCGATTATCAGCGGTCACGCGCGTGTGGGCATCAAAATCCCGGTCGATTATTCAGACCGGCTGCTGCACAACATGAGCGCTCAAGTATTGGTGCTAATCGACGGATCGGATTCCTCCGTGGCCGGCTCGGCGATTCAAGTGGCTACTTCCATTGGACTGGATGAATCGCTTCGCCGCGTTCTGCCGGACCGCGCCACTTTTGCGATCGACATTCGTCCCCAGCTTCTTTTCAATCCTGATTCGCGGTCTCCCAATTTTTTCCTACCGGGACTGACGGCTATCCTGCTGCTTAACGTCACCACGTTTCTTACTGCGTTCGCCATCGTTCGTGAAAAAGAGCGCGGCACACTCGAACAACTATTCGTGACGCCCGTGCGGCCGTTCGGACTACTTCTGGGGAAAATTCTTCCTTACTACGCGATCGGCTTTTTCGAGTTGTGCCTCATCGTAACCGCCATGCGCTTCGCCTTCCGCGTTCCGATTCACGGAAGTGTGCTGCTGCTCGCGTTTCTCTCGCTGCCGTATTTGTTTGTTTCGCTCTCTCTAGGAATCTTGATTTCGAGCAAAGCAAACTCGCAGGGGGAAGCGATGCAAATGGCTTTTCTAACTATCCTCCCCAGCATTTTCTTTTCCGGGTATATTTTCCCCCGCGAAACGATGCCTCTAGTCTTTCGCGTCCTTAGCTATTTCGTTCCCGCCAGCTATTTCATCAACATCACCCGGGGCATCATCCTTCGCGGAGCCACTCTTCAACATTTATGGCTCGACGGACTAGCGCTATTCGCGATGGGCACGTTCTTGCTTGTCATGGCTGCCCGGCGCTTCCGGAATAAAGTCATCATGGCGTAGGCGTGATTCTCGGCTTGCTCTTCGGAGCTGAGACACACTACTATCGCCGCTCCAGTCTGGAGTAGAGGGTATCGTCGTTGGACAATCGCTTTTCTGGTTGGGTCATCCTTCTGTTTATTTTGCTGGTCGCGGGCGTGTGTGCGGTGCACGACGGAATTCCCGGACCTGTGGCTACTACTGCACCGCAAGGTGTTTTTTCTGCAGATCGAGCTCTCGTTTATCTGAATGCCTTCGCGACCGCGCCTCATCCATTGGGATCTGCCGAGCATGACCGCGTGCGTGACTACCTTGTCGCGCAACTTACGGCGCTTGGACTCACTCCCGAAATCCAGCGCGCTACGGGAGTCACGCCTCGCTATGAGGTCGCTGGAACTGTGGAAAATATCGTTGCCAGATTGAAGGGCACGAGCGGTGCGACGGATGCCGTCGCGCTGGTTGCGCACTATGACTCCGTTCCCGCTGGTCCTGGGGCGGGTGACGATGGCGCGGGCGTGGCTGCTTTGCTCGAAACGCTTCGCGCCTTGCGGGCCGGGCCACCGTTGCGCAATGACATTCTTTTTGTGATCACTGACGGCGAAGAAGACGGGTTGCTCGGCGCTTCCGCGTTCGTGGCGGAAAATCCGGCGGCTAAAGATGTACGCGTGGTGGTCAACTTCGAAGCCCGTGGAAACGCCGGCGAATCGCAAATGTTTGAAACCAGCGCAGGCAACGGCCGGATCGTGCAACTCTTTGCCCAGGCCGCGCCGCATCCTTCGGGTTCTTCGCTGACTTACGAAATTTACAAGCACATGCCCAATGACACGGACATGACTGTGTTCAAGAAGTCCGGCGTGGCTGGCTTGAACTTTGCGTTTATTGGTCACTGGGAGGCTTATCACACGCCACTCGACAATCCACAAATGCTCGATCGCGGCAGCCTGCAGCAACAAGGGGAAAACGCGTTGTCTCTCGCGCGCAGCCTCGGCAACGCGGACCTCAGCCAGCTTCAGGACCGCGACTCGGTGTATTTTTCGTTACCCGGAAATTTCTTCGTGCATTATTCGAGCCGCTTCCTTTGGCCTCTCGCACTTCTTTCTGGTGTCCTGCTCTTCGGCGCAATCTTTTACGCAAAAGGCGCCTGGCAAACGAGTCTGCTATCCATATTAGCCGGCTTCTTCGTACACTTTGTCATTCTTCTTGTGTTGTTGATGGCCGGACTAGGATTTGTCCTCGGCGTGCACTGGCTTCACCTTCATGTGCTTCCGGAAGGCGGGTTGGAACAAAATGGGCTGTACGTTTTTGGCCTATACGCTTTGCTGGCCGCTGCTCTGATTTTGCTTTACTCGCTGTTTCGCAAGAGGATTAAGCCGATCGCGTTTTTTCTTGGCGGCGGGCTACTGATTCTTGTCTTTGTCCTGGTGACAACGAAATGGCTCCCAGGCGGCAGTTATCTTTTTGTCTGGCCGCTGCTGGCCGATCTCGTTGCGTTCAGTACTGCAGCTTTTCGCCCGGGCCGTCTCTCGATTCTCGCTGTTTTGCTTCTCTGTGTGTTGAGTATGCCCGCGGTGATTTTCTTTGTACCGCTTCTGCAAGGCTTTTACACTGCTCTTGGCTTTACTTCTATAGGCGCTCAGCTCCTGAGCTTAACTTTCGGCGTGTTCTTCTTTTTCCTGTTCCCTTTTCTTGATCTAGTGCTCGAATCTGCCGGTAAACTTCTTGCAGTTCTCGCGCTTAGCATCGCGCTCATTCTGTGTGTCATCGCGGCAAAAACAACGCACTATTCTTCGACTCATCCGAAACCGAGTTTGCTCGCCTATGCTCTCGACGCCGATACAGGCAAAGCTCTTTGGACAAGCTCCACCAATCGCGTGGACACCTGGACTGCTCACTATCTTGGTAATGCTCCTTCTCGAGGAAAGCTTCCTGGTTTCGTTCCCGACTGGTATCCCATCGATTTTCTTCAGCATGAAGCGCCTTCCGTCGCGCTAACGTCTCCGCAGGCAGAACTGATTGAAAATTCGAGCGATGGCGCGACGCGCACGCTGCATCTCCGCATCACCACGCCGCGGCACGCACGCACGCTCCACGTCGGCGTCGAGCAAGCAGAAGTTTTGAGCGCGACCGTCAATGGACACGATCTCGGCAAGCCGGCCGACGCGCGCTGGCACCAAGCCGGCCACTGGGGATTCGACTACGCCAACCCGCCAGCGGATGGAATTGATGTGCAACTCCGGGTACAAGCTGCGGGGCCGGTCACCATTGTGTTGGTGGATCGCTCCAGCGGGCTCCCTACAATTCCCGGCGCGAATTTTCCTCCGCGCCCGGCCGATTCCATGCCGATACACTCCGGCGATCAAACGATGGTGCGCCGGAGTTTTGTTTTTTAGCGATTTTGTCTTTTCACTGTTGGCAGAGTACTCTGCTGGTTTGTCTGTGTATCACTGGGAGCCGCTGTGTCCTGTCCAATCTGTGAAAAGCGCAAGGCGGAAAGATTCTGTCCAGCGAAGGGCGAGAAAATCTGCGCCGTTTGCTGCGGCACAGAGCGGGAAGTTTCTATTGATTGCCTGCCGGACTGCTCCTACCTAATCGCGGCGCATCGGTACGAAGATCAGCATCAGCGTTCGCTGCCGGAAGACACACCGCTCCTGGACGTTAAAGTTTCACAGGACGTTATTTACGCTCACCAAAACGTGCTTTCCGGGCTGGCGTTTACTACGGCGAAATTTTCCGCCGCGCATCCGGGTACGACTGATCCCGACGTTCTTGACGCGCTGCACGCTCTCGCGGAAACCTACAAGACGCTTAGCACTGGGATTATTTACGAAAAGCCTCCGGATGCTACGCTACCGCGCGAGCTTTACACTGCACTCGGTGCTTTTCTGACCGAATCCAAGCAACACAACGCTGAACGTGGCGCTGCGCCGCAGGCAAAGGACTCCGAAGTTTTTACTTTGCTCGTTTTCCTCTATCGGATGGGACTGCTGCGGACCAACGGCCGTACGCGCGCCCGGCGCTACATTGAATTCCTTCGCGGGCAGTTCCCTGCCGCTCCAGAACTGAAGCGCGAAGAATCCCGAATCATCGTGCCGTAACGCCGCTCTGCTCGGAGACGCATCGGCGTTGAAATCTGGCAGTGTTTTCTTCCGCAAATGGTTCACGGAGGTTGCAAATGTTCGGCGCAAAACCGAAAGGTGATACCGCGAGACGAGCAATTAAGACAAGTGTGTTTTTCTCGGCGGCTGCGTTAACGGCACTTGGCGTTGCGGCAGCATTTGCGGCGCCGGTTGGAGCTTTCGGGGATGAGCGGGAGTCCGCCGCTAGACTCGTCGCACGTACCATGTTTAATCCGGAATTCCGCGTGAAGACTTTTCATGGCGGAGAATGGCTGGGGAACGGAGATTTCTACCTGGCGATAGAGGCTGCGGCCTCGGGTGGCGGCAGTGACATCGTGCGTTATCAAACGTCGACCGGAGCTCGAGAAATTCTAGTTGCGGCGAGACGTCTGATTCCAGCTGGCGAGAAAGCGCCGCTGCCCCTCGAGGATTACACAATGTCCTCCGACGGACAGCAGGTTCTGGTGTTCACGAACTCTCAAACCGTTTGGCGGCAGAACACGCGCGGGGACTATTGGGTTCTTAATTTGAAGAGCGGCACTTTGCGTAAGCTCGGCGGTGATGCTGCTGCATCGAGCTTGATGTTTGCCAAATTCTCGCCGGACAACACGAAGGTCGGATACGTTCGCGGGAACAACGTTTACGTGGAAGAGTTGGCCAGCGGAAAAATCACACAATTGACGCGCGACGGCTCTGAGACTGTGATCAACGGCACTTCCGACTGGGTGAACGAAGAAGAGTTTGATATCCGCGATGGGTTCGAATGGAGTCCCGACAGCCGCGCTATTGCTTTCTGGCAATTCAACACGGCTGGCGTCGGGAACTACACGCTGATCTACGACCTTGGCGCGCCGCGCGGCGAGATCGTCACTGGAATTCCTTATCCCGGCACGGGTCCGTATCCACAGACGCTGCAATATCCGTATCCACTTGCGGGTACGCACAATTCGGCGGTTCGCGTCGGCGTCGCAAGCGCGGCGGGAGGGGAAGTTGTTTGGATGCAGACCGCGGGAGATCCGAACAATTTCTATATTCCACAGATGGGCTGGGCTGATTCCAGTCATGTGCTGCTGCAGCACATGAACCGTTTGCAGAATAAGAATGAGTTTCTGCTTGCTGATTCGTCATCCGGCGTGGCGCGAACGGTGTTCGTTGACGAGGACCGCGGGTGGGTGGATGTGAATGCGTCCGTTTTGTGGGTCAACAAGGGCCACGAATTCCTGGTGCTGAGCGAGCGGGATGGCTGGCGGCATTTGTATCGGGTGGCGCGCGAATCCGGCAAGGCGGAACTTGTTACGCGCGGCGAGTTCGACGTGGTAAGCGTCGACCGCGTTAGCCCAGACGAAAAGTGGGTTTACTTTATCGCCTCGCCTGACAATTCGACGCAGCGGTATCTTTATCGCGCGCGGCTGGACGGCTCGACTGCGCCTGAGCGCGTCACACCGTCGAATAAGCCCGGGACGCACTCATACACTATTTCGCCGAACGGCGAGTGGGCTTTCCACAACTTCTCATCTTTCAATGAACCGCTCACGTCTGAAGTGGTGCACTTGCCCGATCATCGCGTCATGCGAAATACCGCAGACAATTCCGCACTGGCTGAACGCGTGAAGCCGCTATCGAGCGGGCCTGCGGAATTTGTGAAAGTGGACGCAGGCAACAGCTTGATGGTGGACGCGTGGTTGATGAAGCCGCCGAATTTCGATCCTGCGAAGAAATATGCGCTGATTGTGAATGTCTATTCCGAACCTGCTGGACAAACCACGGCAGACCATTGGCCTTCCATGTTCGACCGCGCACTTACCAGCGCCGGTTATCTAGTGGCGAGCTTTGACAATCAGGGCACGCCCGCTCCACGCGGCCGCGAATGGCGCAAAGTCGTATACGGAAATGTTGGGCCGCTTTCGTCTCAGCAGCAGGCGACCGCTCTTCAATCGCTGGAAAAAACTCACACGTATATTGATGAGAAGCGCGTCGGAGTGTGGGGTTGGAGCGGAGGCGGAACGGAAACGCTGAATTTAATGTTTCGGTATCCCGAAATTTACAGTGTTGGAGTTTCGGTGGCGTCGGTGCCCGACCAGCGGCTCTACGACAGCATCTATCAAGAGCGGTATATGGGGTTGCCGCAGGATAGTCCGAAGGCTTACGAACAAAGTTCGGCCATTAATTTTGCGGGCGGCCTGCGCGGCTACTTAATGGTGATGCACGGCTCCGGCGACGACAATGTTCACTTCCAGGGTTTTGAGTTGCTGGTCAACAAATTGATTTCGCTCGGGAAACAATTCGATATGCGCGTCTACCCCGGCCGCACACATGGCATCTTCGAAGGCAAGGGCACGAGTATGGACGTTTATACAAACATTCTCGGGTACTTCGAAGCTCACCTCCCGCCGGGGCCGTCGCCAGCCGAGCGTCATTGAGGCTGAGGAAGTTCGGCGCAATCGCTACGCGCCGAAATAGGCAGCACGACTGGCAAACAGTACTTGTCTAAAGGCTCGGAGAGCCGGAGTACACCCAACTACCTAGGAAAATCATCCAATCCTTTTGCGCTTTGCGCTCCAAACAGCAGCGTCTCTGATCACCTAAAGGAGAGAGGAAAATGTTTGCAGTAATGGGCGTTACTGGGAACGTGGGTGGTGAAGTAGCCCGCAACCTTTTGAGGGCAAAACTGCCTGTGCGCGCGGTTGTGCGCGAGGCTAGCAAGGGCGAAGTTTGGACGCAGTGCGGCTGTGAGCTTGCGACAGCGGATATAAATGACTCGGCTGAACTTGCAGCGGCATTTAAAGGGACGGAGGGAGTTTTTGTGCTCGTTCCGCCTAGCTTTGATTCTTTGCCGGAGTTCCCCGAGGCTCGTGCCATAGCTGCGGCGCTGCGGGTGGCGTTGGACGCGGCGCGTCCAGAGCGAGTCGTCTACTTGTCGACCATCGGAGCGCAGGCAATCCAATCCAACCTGCTTTCGCAGCACACGCTCATCGAGCAAGAGCTCCGAATGTCGCCCGTACCCATTACGTTTCTTCGGCCCGGATGGTTTATGGAGAACGCGGCCTGGGACGTCGCTCCAGCGACCAGCAGCGGCGTGGTTCCGAGTTTTCTCCAGCCACTCGACAAACCCTTTCCCATGGTTGCCACCACGGACATTGGGCGCGTCGCCGCCGAACTGCTCCGCGAAACGTGGAAGGATCACCGCATCGTCGAGCTGGAAGGTCCGCATAGGGTAACTCCGAACGAGCTCGCAGCTACTTTCGCGCGTCTGCTAGGCCGCCCGGTGCGAATGGAAGTGGTTCGCCGCGAAACTTGGGAGCCGCTCTTCAAATCGCAGGGCATGAAGAACCCCGGGCCACGAGCGCGAATGCTCGACGGCTTCAACGAAGGCTGGATTGAATTCGAGAATGGCGAAGCTGGCTCGCAAAAAGGAAGGGTCAGCCTGGAAGCCGTGCTGCGGGCTCTCATTGAGAGAGCGGGAAAGTCTTAGGCTTTGTTCGATTCCCTACCCTGTTGCACAGGAGCGCATGCCTTGCAAGTCCGCGGTGACGCTTGTAGCACCCCAACCTAGTTTCATTTGGGCGCATGGCGTTGTGCGTTGTGTGTCGCGGGCCACGCGCGACTCGAAACCGTATTTTTGTTTCAGGCGGGCTACGCGGTCGGCGATTTGCTTTCGGTACTTTTCGGGCGCGTAGGTTTCTTTTGAGTACCACTCTTCGTATTGTTTTGTGAGGCGGGGGAATTTTTCCCTGATGAATGGCAGGAATTGTTTGGCGGAGGATGGCATTAGAAAGAGGACGCCGGAGAAAAACCACTGAGCGCCTGCTTTGTGGGCTGCTTCGGCTACCGCTTCGAGTTCACCTTCGCGGTCGGTGATACCGGGAATCAGGGGCGAGGCGGAGACTCCTACGCGAAGGCCCGCTTCTCGTAGTTGCTTTACTGCTGCAATTCTCAAATCGGGGCGAGGAGCGCGGGGTTCGAGCAATCGCGCCAGCCTTGCGCGCAGCGTCGTGATGGTGATGTTGAGCGAAAGCTCGGAGCGTTCGGCAATCCTCTTGAAGATGTCGATGTCGCGCACGATCTGGTTCGATTTGGTGATTACGGAAATGCTCAGCCCCTCACGCTTCGACAATTCTTCGAGGCACGCTCGCGTTACTCCATATTCGCGCTCGGCGGGTTGATACGGATCGGTAGCTGTCCCGATAGCAATGTGCTCTGGCTTTTCTCCGCCCGAGCTCTCGGACTCATACGAGTATTTGTGAGCGACGTCATAGGCCAGCAGCGGGGCTGCATCTTTTTTCACAAAAATCTTGCGCTCAAATTCGCCGCCGTCCAGCTCCATGTACTCGTGCGTGTAGCGGGCGTAGCAGTAAAGGCAGCCAAATTCGCAACCTCGATATGGATTGATCGTCCAATCGAACGGGACACGCGCCGAATCGCAGCGGTTCAGTATGGACTTCACCGGCAGCAGGAAATACTCGGGCCGCACGGCGGACTTACGGTGGCTCTCCGCAGGGGGAGAGCATGCTGCGAGGCGGGCAATGCCCACCAGCGGTACGGCTGCATCCTGGGTCCGGTGATCCGCGCGGCTTTGAAAACCGTGCGGGACCGCCTCTTGCGAGGTCGGCGGGGGGCAATCCGCCGTGGTGTAACCCGAAGTGCTGCCGCCTAAGCCGGGGCTCGCTGCAGCTCCCACTTTGTCGCTGACATTGTCCTGGACATTGTGGCTGCTACCCGGCGAATCACCGGCCTTTGGTGTTGGGCTTGTCGCATAGGGGCTAACAGGAAAGAGAGTAGCTGTGGATTGTCTTGCGCGGCGGCGTCGGATACCAAAAGTCCGAGCCGTGGAGGAAAGAACTGGAGACATAGCCCACCTCGAAGCACGGCCAAGTATTTCGCTTTTCGTTCGCCATTGTCAAGCAGTTTTCGCTTTTTATTCGTCTTAAATTCCTGGCTTAACCTCTTGGTTCGCCCTGCTGTTTCCGAACATTCGTGCGCATTGTGCGCTTCAATGCCAGAGGGTATCCTGCTTGTTCGGGAGGATCCGCGTGCAACAGTCCCCACTAGCACGGTTGCTTCTAGGTGCGTCCGCCGTGGTTTTCTCGGCCTATTTGTGTTCTGCTCAAGCGCAGCAACCCCAATCGCTACAGCAGCCTCCAACGCAACAACCTCCCCCGAAGGCGTCGGCTCCGCCTCCTGCTGCAGCAACTCAAGCCAAGAAATCCGCAGCCGGACCAGCCGCCCCTCAATCAACTCACTACCCCATCCTGCTTTTGGTTCAAGGCAACGACCAATCCTGGAGTCTTCGCATTGGCCTACGAGGACCGGAGCGTCTTGATCGGAATGGTTATCCCCCGATCCCGCTGGAACCCACCGACGTGGCTCGCGAAGGCGTTACAGACTCATGGACTTACCACGCCAAGGACTCTCAGACGGGCGCCGCGGTTTCCGTCCATATAACCCGGGAAGCCTGTACCGATCCGGCTTCAACCACCAAATTCGCCTTCATTGCGTCAGTTGAGCACGCCCAGATCGGTGCAATGCAAGGCTGCGCGCGGGTGGCCACAGAACTCTTCCCGAAGATCAACAATCAGCCTACCGACGACGATGATGACGCCAAGGACAAGCCTGCCCCTCCGACGATTACGCACTTCAAGGCGCCCGTGGCTGTGGCGTATATCAACGCCACCGGCAAGCTGATCGTCAAGCGCGGCAGCGTCGCCCGCGCCGTCCCTGGAAAAGGCGGTGACCAGCTGGCGCTGTCGCATGATGGAAAGCGATTGTTGTACACGACCGAGGAAAGGGGCGCAGAAAAAGGGGCCGACCGCACCATATCTGTCTACGACTGGGGAACCGGCAAGTCCACTGAGTTGCTCAGAGGCCTCGTGCAGCAAGCGTTTTGGTCGCCGGACGATACGCGCATTGCTTTCTTGAAATTTGACGGTTCCAAGTGGCAGCTCTGGACCGCGCCAGCGGATGCGCCAGAAAAGGCGGCTCTCGCGTATCCGGGCGAAGCCGTGAGCTTCCACGGCTGGACAGATGCGCAAACGCTTCTCGCCGGTGACCTGCAAAACCTCTCTTGGATTGGGGATGACGGAACTGTGAAGCAAACTCTTTCCAGCGCAGACCTGTACGGCAAAGATCAATTCGGATTGTCCAGCGCGAATACCGTGCGCGTTCATCCTCTCAATCCGGACTTGCTCCTGGTTTCAGCCGAATTGGTGCCAGCAGCTGCAGAGGCCTACTTGAAGAATGCCCAGGCTAGGAATAAAGACGCCGTTAAAATTAGCGGCACGCCGGCGGGGCAGGCGTTTTTCCTCTATGAGATTAAATCCAAGCGCCGGGTCCTTTTGAGTCCGCCAAACTTGACGAGTTCTTTCGTTGAGTGGTCTCGCGACGGCCTGCAGATTTATTTCACTGGCCGCGAGTCATCGTCAAAGCCATTGGGGATTTACAAAATGTTCTGGGACGGTACCAGTCAGGTCAAGGTGCTGGACGGATATGACCTTGTGATTGGTCAATGAGAGTCTCGCTTCCAGATTTCTGCGCTAGGATGGTCAGTATGTTCATGCCTGCAATCCGCGCGACGGCTGTCTTCGTCGCCATCGCCTCCTTGGTTTCACCCAGGCTGCTGCATCCTTCCTTAAGCGCGCAGCAATTTTCGCAGGATCAAGCACCGGCCACGTCGGCCCCACAGCCTGCGCAGCAAACTGTTGTTCCGCCGCCTCATTCCTCATCCCGCTCTTCCCTTCGCTACGCTTTGCCGCGGCGCGAGTACCTTTGCGCTGGCGGCGCCAGAATTGTGATTCTGCTGGAAACCAAGGCGGCGCGGCTGACCTTGAACGGGCACATCTACAATATGAGGCAGGTTGAAACCGACCATGGCTCAGGCTCCGACACCAAATACTCGGCGGGGTCGGTGGTCTGGTCGGGCACTGGGGAAGACGGCTTCCTCGTAGACAATTCCGACGCCTCGCATCCAAAGATGCTGGCCGAGGAGTGCCACCTGCAAAGCTCGTACCCGCCGGCCGCTCCCACCGCAGGTTCAATCCATGGAACGGCAACCTTTGGAGCAGCCCCGGCCTTGCCTGCGGATGCCGTTCTGATAGTGCAGCTTAGAGATACTAGCCATGACTCTGACGATCCCGCTGCCGTTGTCGCCGAGGAAAGAGTCCCGCTTGGCGGGCGCGCGGCGCCAGTATCGTTCGCGGTGAAGTTTGACCCTTCAAAAGCCACTAGCAAGATTCCCTTTGCCGTTTCTGCGAGCATCACTGGGCACGGGAAGCTCCTATTCGTTCTCGTGAAAGCTGTGACTATCCCCGATATCTCCAACCCTCCTGCAATTCATCTCGCACTATCGCGGGCAACATCGAAGAAGGGCCAAACGTCGACTTCTCCGGTTCCGGAAGCTCCACCACACCTTTAGGACTGATTTGGTCCGGCATTGGCCGATACGCGGCAGGCCCTTGCTTGTCTAGCCGAGGCGTTCGGGCCCAGCGCTATACTTATTTGATGGCGACCCCTACTCCTGTGCAGCCGCAGCAGGTCGGCATTCTTATCCTGGATGACGACGACAACAACCAGGGTGCGCTACGTCAAATCCTGGACTCGGAAGGCTGGCGCGTCCGCTTGGTTCAGGATCCCAAGCAGCTGCTCACTGAGCTCAAGTCTGGCGAATGGTCTTTGGTCATCGCCAATATTGCCTTGGCCGGCACTGACACCCCGATTTTCATCACGCTTCGCGAACTAGCCGGCGTCTCTTATGAAGAGGGAGGGCGGATTCGGGCCCTTTATCTGGTGCCGGAAATGACCGGCAGCCAGTACGTTGCGGCGCTCGAACTGGCCCGTGCGCAGTACGTGGTTCGGCCTTTCCACCTGCACGATTTTCTCGAGAAGGTTAGCGATCTGCTTGTGGAAGTGAAGGCCATCGAAGGACCGATACGCCAGGTGCGGCACGAGTTTGGTGCGATCCGGAAGAAAAAGAAGCAGGCAGGACGGTCCAACTCGATGTTTGCTTCGCGGGACTCGTATTCATACAGCGACGAAGAAATTGCCGAGTACGAAAAGCAGGAGAGCGAAGCTTCTAAGAGCGGTCGGAGCAAACCTCGCACCAACCTTGGCGGGACCGACCGCTAGGGCGAGTTTCTGGAAGCCTGCTGGTGTTCGTTTCCCTTCGTGCACGTTTCGCTTGTTAGCCTCCCTTTAAACTTTCTGGATTAGCGTAATTTGGATTAGTTGTGGCACAGCCAATCTTGGCTGTGCGCTGGTTTCGCGAGGATTGTAAAACCGCGCGGGCAGGAGCGCCTGTGCTACCAGACACGTGTGTTGCTTGACTTCCACGGCATGCAAAAGCGATGCTACCGCGTCCAAACTGTCGGTGCAGTTGTGGTTATGGACCGAAATCAATGAGGAACCGAATGCGATTGCGAGTGACTGCGACTTTTCTCCTGTTTCGATTTGCTTTGCTGGCGGCATTATTAGGCTGCGTTGCGATTTCGTTGGCCGCGCAACAAGCGGATTCCGGGGGGCGGCGGGTTCTCACCGCTGAGGACTACAAGCACGCTGAAAAATTCATGATTTATAACGTGCGGCCGCTAGTTTTTCATGATGTGCGCGGCAAATGGCTGCCCGATGATCGATATTTGTTCCGCGACACGGGGCCGGACGGCAGCGAATTCATGCTCTTTGACGCTGCGCATGGCACGCGGCAGCCGGCGTTTGACCAAGCCAAAATTGCTGCTGCGCTCTCCTCGGCATCCGGAGTTTCCTACAGCGCGGCACACTTGCCGTTTATGACATTTGAGTTTTCTGCGGACGGCAAATCCATTTCGTTTCAGGCGAAGGGCCAGCAGTGGACGTGCGATTCGCAGGGGAGCAAGTGTACCGCCGAACCTAAGACCTCCAAGGCTGCGGCGGAACGTCCTGAAGAAGAGATTTCGCCTGATGGCAAGAGCGCTGCGTTTATTCGCGACTACAATCTCTGGCTGCGTGATGTGGCCACCAACAAAGAAACGCAGCTCACGACCGACGGGGTGAAGGACTTCGGCTACGCGACCGATAACGCTGGGTGGATTCACAGCGACCGGCCGATTTTGTTGTGGTCACCCGATTCCAAAAAGATCGCGACGTTTCAGCAGGACCAACGCGGCGTCGGCGAAATGTATCTTGTGGAAACGAAAGTTGGCCATCCGGTGCTCCAGGCGTGGAAGTATCCGCTGCCGGGCGATGATGTCGTCACTACTATTCAGCGTGTGGTGATTGATCTGGACGCGCACAAAGTGATCCGTTTGCAACTTCCGCCGGACCAGCACCGGACGACTCTTTGCGACGACGTGGAATGCCGGGGTAGCGATTGGGACGATGTGGAGTGGAGCCCGGACGGCGCGCACCTGGCGTTCGTTTCGACCTCTCGCGACCATAAACGTGAGCAGTTGCGTGTAGCCGATGTTGTGACTGGCGCCGTGCGCGACGTTCTCGAAGAAACGGTCGCCACGCAGTACGAATCCGGCTGGGGCCGGGTGAACTGGCGCTACTTGCCTCTATCGAACGAAGTCATTTGGTTTTCCGAGCGCGATAATTGGGGCCACTTGTATCTTTACGATCTGGCGACGGGCAAACTGAAAAACCAGATCACTTCCGGCGATTGGGTGGTCACGCAACTGCTGCGCGTGGATGAAAAAAATCGCATGCTTTATTTTGTCGGGCTGGGACGCGAGAAAAGCGAGAACCCTTACTTCGCGCATCTCTATCGCATCGGATTCGACGGCAAAAATCTCACATTACTGACTCCCGAAAGCGGGAATCACGAAGTCAGCTTCTCAACCTCGGGGCGGTATTTTTTCGACAGCTACTCGAAGCCTGACGTGCCCGCCGTGGCTGTGGTGCGCGATGACGCCGGCAAGTTGATCTCGACCGTTGCGAAGACGGATATCTCTAAGCTTCTTGCGGCTGGATGGCAGCCACCGGTTCCTGTGACCGTGAAAGCGCGCGACGGAGTTACCTACCTGTACGGATTGATGTACAAACCGACAAAACTCGATTCGACAAAGAAATATCCGATTGTGAATCGAATTTACCCAGGGCCGCAGGGCGGTAGCGTCGGTTACTGGGGTTTCGCGCCGGGGCGCGGCGATGCGCAGTCTCTTGCCGAACTCGGTTTCGTCGTGGTGGAAATCGAGGGCATGGGCAATCCATTGCGGTCGAAGAAATTCCACGACTTCTACTATGGAAACATGGGCGACAACACTTTGCCCGACCAGATTGCCGGCATGAAGGAGCTGGCGCAAAAATATCCGTGGATCGATATCGAGCGCGCGGGGATTTTCGGCCACTCAGGCGGAGGATACGCTACTGCCGACGCGATGTTTCGCTATCCGGACTTTTTCAAAGTGGGCATCTCGGAATCCGGGAACCATGACAATCGGGAATATGAGGATGATTGGGGAGAACGGTATCAAGGATTGCTAGTTAAGAATGCGGATGGCACTACCAATTATGATGACCAGGCTAATCAGCACTTGGCCAAAAACCTGAAGGGACATTTGCTGCTGGCACACGGGACGTTGGATGACAATGTGCCGCCGTACAATACGCTGCTGGTGGTGGACGAACTCATCAAGGCCAACAAGGATTTTGATCTTTTGCTTTTGCCCAACCAGCATCACGGATACGGGAGCGCGACGCTTTACATGACGCGGCGGCGGTGGGACTACTTCGTGCGCTATTTGCTTGGCGCGGAGCCGCCGCATGAATATGAGCTGAATCCGCCTAAACCGTAGTCAATTCCAAGACAGTTCGGGCGCGATAAGTGGGCTTCTTGGGAAGGGTGTGCCCGCGTATTTTTGCAGGAGTGGGAGGAAAATAACTTGCGGAACGGTTTGTTTGAGAGGCAGTGCGGAATGGGGATTTTAACACAGAGGACACAGAGTTCACGGAGGGACGAATAGGTCGTTAGCAAAGAGAGCTGACAGTTTGCACTGCGTTCGAGCTATTCGTGGAGGACAACGGTCAGCAGGGATTTGTTGACCTTGATTTTGCCGTTGTATTCGATGAAGCCGAGTTTTCTGAATTTGTTCATGAAGAAATTGACGCGGGAACGCGTGGTGCCGATCATTTCGGCCAAGGTTTCTTGTGAGACTTGGGGGAGGCTCCGGTCCGGCCGATCTTGTTCCCCATAGCGGGCGAGCAAGAGAAGAGTTCGGGCCAGACGCTTCTCGCTGGAGTTGAAGAGTTGATCGACCAGGTCTTCTTCCACGCGAATGTTGTGGGCGAGCATGTAGCCGATAAAACGGTCCGATAACTCGTGCTCTTCATGGAGCACACGAAGCATTTCGTTCTTGTTGATAACAAGAACGGTGGTGGGAGCAATGGAAGTCGCCGTCGCCATGCGGAGCGCTTGGCCTGCCATGCAGCCTTCGCCAAAAAAGTCTGTCGGGCCAAACATCGCGACGACAGCTTCTTTGCCCATGCCATTCACAACGGAGAGTTTTACGCCGCCCCTCTGAATGTACATAACGGTATTCGCACCGTCTCCCTGGCTAAAAATGGATTCACCTCGCTTAAATTCAGCGACTTTTCTTGATACTCCAGCGGTATCGAGAAAAGCCTGTGGGTCGAAGGGACGGGGAATCCCGGCGTTGGAGCTTTTTTTCTTCATGGAGGCTAGGAGATGCAGCCTCTTCGAGGCTGCTTAGAGTACAAACCCACAATACCAAGGACTCCGCCGCCAGACTGTGCAAAAGTGAACACTGTCGATTTAGAGTGATTGATTCGGTGGGGTTAAATGCACATTCTGCAGCCAGTGCTTCCCACAACGGCCACAGACGCTTCGATAAGGGCGTTCCCAAAGCTGAGACTTGGCGCAAATTAGCGCCTTAACAGCTAAATCATAAAACCACGATCTGTTCTCCCCTCGTTAGCCCGAGCCACGCTATGGAAGGCGTACAGGGTCGGACTGCACTGGGCTGGGGTTAGCGTTGAGAGACCAACGAAAAAAGCGATGATCACAGGTCAAACAACGGAATGGACGAACGAAGAGGACTGCGAGAAAACGAGATTCGAGAATTCCGCGACGCTTGGAGCGATGGATTCGGTGACTTTGGCATACAGGACAATTCGTGGACATGGTGGCCCTCCTTGCTGAGATTGCAGACGCACCAGTACCTGGGCCGCATAGGAACTTGTGCGTGAACCGTTGAAAACGCTTCGAAATTTAGCAAAGTGAGCAGAGGAGGTACTGTCTAAAAGCGGACAGACTCGGAGATTAATTCCTACTAAGGTTTGGGTGTGCCAATCACTTATGCCGAGGTCTCCCTCCGCAGGGCGGCTCAAGTGGGGTTCGAAGGGTATTGTTTATGTTTCCCCTGTCCGGAAGCCAACCCAGACTAAACGATCACGACGGTGCCAACCGGCGTGCGGCCGCAAATAGGTGGCAGTCCCTGCGTGTTCTGTTTGTTCACCGCGATGCTGATGAGGTCGATTCTTGTTTGCAGGAACTGAAAAGGGCGGAATTCGCAGTTCACGCGGATATCGTCTTGACCGTGGGCCAATGCGTCGAACAACTGCGCAAAGAACCGTTTGACCTGATTGTGGCGGAATATCCAAGCCCCAACTGGAGCGGATCCGAGGCATTGGAGGCGCTTCGCCAAATGGTGCGGAGCGTACCTTTAGTGTTCGTGACAACCAGTTTGCGAAGAGAGTGCAGGGCGGCATTAGCAGCAAATGGCGCTTACGATTTTATCGAACCCGAACATATGGAGCACTTGCCAATGGCAGCTCGACGAGCGCTCGAAGAAAAGAAGCTACGTGAAGAGCTGGCGCAGGCCGAAAAAACCAGCGCAAGTGCGGAGGCGCGCTATCGCGCACTCGTTGAAAATCCTACTTACGGAATCTGCCGCGTGGACGCGAAGGGAAAATTCGGTTATGCCAATGCAGCGTTTCTAAGCATGCTGGGGTATACGTCCAGAGAGGAATTCCTGAAAACAGATTTTGCGAGGGACGTGATTCGAGATGGTGAGGTGCGCGAGCGCTGGAGTGAGTGCCTAAAGGAAGGGGCTGAGATCGAAGGGTTCGAGATGGAGTGCTTGCGGAAAGACGGCGCAACGGTAAAGGTGCGAATGAGCGGGCGCGCGGTCTACACAGGAAACAGAGCGTTCGACGGCTACGAGATAATCGTGGGAGACGTAACGGAACAGCAGGCGCGGGAAGTGCGACTTAGAGAGCAGGCGGAGAGTGATTCGCTGACGGGATTGGCGAATCACAGGCGTCTTTTCGAGGTGCTGCACACGGAAATCAGCCGCTCAAAACGCACAGGGCGCGAATTCGCGCTGATGCTGCTCGATGTAGACCAGTTCAAGAATATCAATGACAAATACGGTCACCTGGTGGGAGACCGTGCGCTTTGCCGGCTTACGAATGTATTGCGAAGCTGCTGCCGTTCTATCGACACAGCTGCAAGACAAGGCGGAGATGAATTTGCGCTGGTGTTGCCGGAAACGGGAGCGGCTGATGCGGCGCTGGTGGGCCAGCGAATCTGCGAGCTTCTCGCCAAAGACGTGGAAGAGCCAGTACTTTCGGTAAGCGTGGGAGTGGCAGCCTATCCTAGGGATGCAGAATCCGTTGGACCGCTGCTGTATTCGGCGGACGCCGCGTTGTACGAGATGAAGGGCAAACGAATAAGGTTGGTGTCGGTTGGGCACACACTACAAGCGTCGATGAGAGCCGAACAACGCGAAGTTGGTAAGTCTGGGGAGCAAGCAAACCGCGAGTCGTAACAGGCTCAGGGGTGGGCCAGGAGACAGAATTAGGAGAACAGGCGTATGAGAGAAGACGGACCCCGACGCAAATGGCCCACAAGGCATTTGCCCTTGCATGTGCGTGGCACCGGCAAGAAGCAGACGGATTTGACGGGAGAAAAGAGGATCCGGGACCTGATCTCGATAGGGGCGCCGCTCGCCGAGGTTCTGAACAACTTGTGCACTGCCATCGATCTTCAGATTGGAAACATTGTGTCGGTCATGTTGCTGCCGGATGACATGGAGCGTGATTTTAAAACGATTGCCAGGGGGGCGCTGCAGTTTGGCCTGCATCTGTATTGGTCCGCGGACATCCCTTTGCGGGACGAAGACGTCTTGGGGTCCTTCGAGATGTACTGCTGCGTTCCACGGACACCCACGGCATTTGAATTGAAGCTGATCCATCGAGCGACACATTTGGCAGCATTGGCTATTCGACGCTACTACCGTGATGAGGACCTTAGCAGCGCATGCAGTGCATGGAAACGTGCGCTGGAGAGACGGTCAAACGAAGCGGCTCAAGTCAACTGAAGCGTATGAGCCGAAGCGGGAGCGCGGCGGAACACTTTGTCGCGCGGCCTGGATTCTGCAAGTCTTCCCTGCAATTTAATCTGCAAGAGAATCAAAGATAGTCGTTCTAAGCCCGAGGTGCGTCCTGGAAGGGCGCGCGAAGGAGGGCTTATGAATCGATCTATGCTGGGTGCCATTTTAGGGAGCTTGTTTGGGCTGAGCGCGTTGGGTGGATTGGCGCTTATTGGGGCCGCACCGAATCCTGCGCCGGGGAAACCGGAAGGAAATTGGCGTCTACTGGATCCGGTGTCTTACGAAAACATCACAATCTTTCCGGTCGTAAGTTCTTCCACGCAGGACACTTCAACGTTCTTGACGCTCGATGAAGGGCTTTCGAGCGGAGAAGTAATTGTCAGCGAGCAGGGGTCGGCTGGTTTGGCACGGACGCGAGACGGGCGGCCGGTGGCCGTGCCGCAATACAACAGCGGCGCGAGCGTAAACCAGCTTGTCTTGATCAACCGCAGCAAGCGGCCGTTGCTTTTGCTGGCAGGCGAGTTGGTGAGCGGGGGAAAGCAGGACCGGATTATTGGGAAGGACCGGATTGTGCCGGTAGGGTCGGAGCCGCTGCCGCTGGACGTGTTTTGCGTAGAGCATGGGCGGTGGACGGGAGCGAGCTCTCAATTTGGAGAAGCTAAGACGATTGTGCATCCGAGCGTGCGTGAGCAGGCAGCGGTGGCGCAAAATCAAAATGAGGTATGGAATGCAGTGCGCTCTGGTACTTTGGCTGCGCCAAAGGCGGTGCCTTCTGGAGTTGGGGGGCGGTCGGCTATCCCTCCACCGCCCCCGCCAGCACTCAGCACCGAGGTCATCGGGGATACTATTGCTACCTCGGCGCCTACGCAGTCCTATGCAAAAATCTATGAGCACAGCCGCGCAGGAGCTTCAGTCGATGAATTTGTCGAGGAATTGCGCAGACGATTTGACCGGGCGACACTTGGACTTAAGGGTGAGCGCGTTGTTGGCGTAGTCGTGGCGTATGGCGGGGATGTTGCCTGGAGCGACATTTTTGCGTCCGGAGAGTTGTTTGAACATTATTGGAGCAAACTGCTGCGGAGTTACGCGGTGGAGGCTTTGGCGCGGCCGAGTTACCGAGAGACAGCGGCGATTACGGATGCTCGAGAGTTTTTGCGAAATTTGAATGGGAGAGAGGTGGTGGAGAGCGAGCCGGGGGTTTACCGTTGGCGGGAGATTACGGAGGGTAGACTGTCTTTGATTGAGTTGGATTCGATTGCGCCGAAAGCGATGACTTTGCATCGGTTGTTATTGCACAGGACGTCGTAAGGCGATCGAGGCGAGATAAATAAGAGCGCGGGAACGGCCCTTCGGGGCTCAGGATAAAAGTGCCGTGCCCCTACGGATTGAGGCGCGTGACTCGGCTGCTATCCGCGACGTGATCGAGCAGGACGGCGGCGGTGGCCGGCCAAGACGGGTGCTGCAGGCTGGGAGCGATTTCGGCTAACGGGGTGAGGACGAAGCGGCGCTGAAGCATTCGCGGATGGGGCACCTGCAAGTCTGGAGTGGCAATCGTTTCGGCGTCGTACAGGAGAATGTCAAGGTCGATTTTGCGCGGACCTTTTGCGATAACTTTTTTGCTGCCGAGTTGCGTTTCGATGGAGTGTAACGCCTGCAACAGCGCGTGGGGCTCCAGGCTCGTTTCTGTTTCCACTACACAATTGAGAAACCACGGTTGGTCGAGAAAGTCGACGGGCTCGGTTTCGTATAGCGACGAAACCTGATTGACCCGGACGACGGCGGACGGAAGCGCGGCAATTGCCTCACGGATGTTGGCTTGGCGGTCGCCTATGTTTGAACCAAGCGAAAGATAAATCGTCGGCATTTTGATATGCGCTTGGCGCTTCGCGGCTAACTGGCAGCGATTTCGCGAAGTTTGCCACTGGTTACGTCGTACACAAATCCGCGCACGATCACTTCCTTGGGAACCCAAGGATGCGTGCGCAGCTTCTGCAACTGATGACGGACATTTTCGTCGATGTTCTGGAAGGCGTAAAAGAAGGCGGGAGAGATCGCTTCGGTTCCTGCGCGATTCTGGATTCTGTTGCGCAAATCCTGTTCGGAGGTAAGCATCAGGCCGCAATCTGTGTGATTGATGACCATGAACTCCTTGGTGTCCAGAAGGTAGTGGGAGATGACCAGGGAACGCAGGGTATCTTCCGTGACGATGCCGCCGGCGTTTCGAATAATATGGGCGTCGCCAGTCTTCAAGCCTAGGGTGCGGATGGAGAGGCGCGTGTCCATGCAGGTCAGAATGGCGAGATGGCGTTCGGGACGCGGCGTAAGCTTTCGCAGTTCGTGCGTGCGGGAATAGAGTTCGTTGGCTTGGAGAACTTCGTCGATTACGCTCATAGTTGATTCATTCTAGCAAACTGTGGCAGTAGGATTCGGATGCAACAGATATGCAGGTCTTGAAATCTGGCGTCAGGCTCAGAAGAGGCGAGGCTGGCGCTTGGGTAGTTCCTTGCCGAAATATTCGTAGGCACGGGCAGTGGCTACGCGGCCGCGCTGCGTGCGGTCAATTAAACCGATCTGCATGAGATAGGGCTCGTAGATTTCTTCGATGGCGTCTTCTTCTTCGGATAGGGCAGCGGCGAGCGTTCCGAGGCCTACGGGGCCACCTCCGTATTTATCGAGAAGTGCCAGCATGAGGTTGCGGTCGACTTCGTCGAGACCGCTTTCGTCCACGCCGAGCATGGCTAGGGCTTCCTGCGCTACGGCACGGGTGATACGGCCAGCTGCACGAACTTCGGCAAAATCGCGCGAGCGACGGAGGAGACGATTTGCAATGCGCGGTGTGCCTCGGCAGCGACGTGCAATTTCTTCGGCACCGCCGTCGTCCAACAGGATATTCAGGATTTTGGCGGAGCGGTGAATGATTATGAGCAAATCCTCGGGCTCGTAGAAATCGAGACGGTGGACGATGCCGAAGCGCGATCGCAAAGGCGCTGTGATAAGGCCGGCGCGCGTTGTGGCACCGATTAGCGTGAAGTGACCCAGTTGAAATGGATGAATGCGGGCACCGGGGCCCTGGCCGATGATCAAGTCAACGCGAAAATCTTCCATGGCGGGATATAAAATTTCTTCGACCGCAGGTTGAAGGCGGTGAATTTCATCCAGAAAGAAAACTTCCTTGCCTTCGAGCGAAGTTAGGATGGCGGTAAGGTCGCCTTTACGCTCAAGGAGCGGGCCAGCACTGGTCTTGATAGGGACCTGAAGCTCGTTGGCGATGATTTGGGCCAGAGTGGTTTTTCCGAGGCCGGGTGGGCCGTACAGGAGGACATGATCGAGGGCTTCGCCGCGGCTGCGCGCGGCTTCGATAGCGATAGAGATATTTTCTTTAACGCGTTTTTGGCCAATGTATTCGTCGAGGCGCTTGGGGCGGACGCTTGCTTCAATGCGGGCGTCTTCGTCATAGGAAGCGCCGGAGACGATTCTGTGTTGTTCGTTTCGGTCCATGGATCGTTTTGCGCTAGTGTCGGGCATTGATCGAGTTCCCTACAAATTTAGACCGCTGACCGACCTATAGGTCGGCCACTACAACATTATGCCCCTGCATGAGTTGTGCGACCTTTGGGCGCGGCTAGCGATTGCAAAGCTGCACGCAACAATTTCTCGAAATTCGTTGTGCCAGCTTCGCGTTTGGCTTCGCTTGCCGCGGTTTCAGCGGCGCGCGCATCGTAGCCTAGATTGATTAACGCGGAGATTACATCGGCTTCTGCGCCTGCGGGGGAGGCGACAGCTGGTTTCTGGGTTTCTAACACGACGGCTTCAAGCTTATCTTTTAGCTCAACGACCATGCGCTCAGCGGTTTTGCGGCCGACGCCGGGAATTTTCGTTAAGCGGCCCAAATCGTTGCCACGAATGGCAGGGACGAGTTCTTCAACACTCATGCCAGAGAGAATTTTCAAGGCCAAAGAAGGGCCGACGCCGGAAGCAGAGAGGAGCAACTCAAAAAGATGCTTCTCACGGGAGGAAACAAAGCCGTAGAGGGCGAGAGCGTCCTCGCGAACATGCGTGTGAATGAGAAGGGTGACTTCGGTGTGGAGTTCACCGAGCGCGGCGTAAGAGGAAAGGGGGACTTGAACAAGGTAGCCTACGCCGCCGACATCGACGAGCACTTGATTCGGGCGTTTTTCGGCGAGGCGTCCACGGAGTTGGCCAATCATGGAAGGCCAGTATTGCCGCCTTTTCTTCGCCTGTCAACGCGGTTGGGGGTTAAGTTACAGGCGGGGGAAAAGTGATACACCCCTGAAACGCAGTCTTTCTCAATTGAGCGCCGTTGAAATGGAAGTGCGTGGGTTCTCAGTTAGTAGATTGAGATTTGTGCGGGAATGCGCATGGTGCTAATCACGGATGAGAATGAAAGACTTCGTCCGAAAAGGGTTGGGCACAAACGGAGAAAACCTCGTGAACGCAGGTCACTGCGACCGTCTCTCTTCCGTATCTTGTTGAAGGTGTTCGACTAAGATTATCAAGTGCACGGGTTTTGCGCATCCGGGAGCAACAACGAGCTCCGCGGGGTAATATAAACGGTTTCGTGAGGTAGGCAAATGCCGTGGTATGCATACGGCTATTTCGTCAGGCTGCCCGATCGCCGTATCGTTCATGCCGGCCATGATTTTGGTCCAACGCTCGATCTTTACACGGTAGGCAGCAGCCTCGGCGTGAAAGGCGATACGGAGGGATTCGTAATTGGCATACTGAAGGGGGAGCCGGCAAAATTGAGCGGTGGCTACGACGTTTTTGTGCTTGTGGAGCAGAGACGCGTCCGCGAGAAAGGATCTTCACCACCGCCAGCTTGGGACTTCTTCCAAAGAGATGAGGGGCGCGAATTTGTCGAGACGTTGATGGTTGGCCCTGCAAGGCTTGTTAGCAGGCCTCAAATTCAGGCGACTTTCCAGGGCCAGAAATTCCGGGCCGTAGGTAAGAATCTCTATCGGCGACCTCTGAATGAGAGTTTCTATGATTTCGAGGTAAATCATCTTCTGTGGCTACTCGGCGAGGACTGGTACAACGCCGAGATGGGGAAACATCCTGACGAGCGGCATGTCATTTTGAAATGGCGTGCAGAGCGCAACGAGCAGCTACGGAGATATCAAGATCCCAAGGACCCAGCCGGGCTAGTGCGCGCACCTGTCACTGGCGGCATGAGGGCTCTTCAAGTTTTAGCTGACGACCTCTACCAATTGGCTCACGCGCTTGAACCGCCCAGGAAGATTCTCGCCCGGCTCCGCGACATCAAGCATTTCCAGGGAGCAAGGTACGAGATCTTGACCGCTAGTCTGTTTGCTCGTTGTGGTTTTGAAGTTGAGTTTATAGAGGACAGCTCGCAAAGGAATCCTGAATTTATCGCTCAGAAAGACGGCGAAAGGATAGCGGTAGAGGCCAAGAGTAGGCATCGTGCCGGCGTCCTTAATGAGAGGGGCGACTTTCGGAAAGACGCAGCCGCAGAGATTCGTCGGTTGTACGAGGACGCAGCAGGTCAAAATCCTGGAGCATTTCCGTTTTTGATTTTCATCGATGTGAACCTGCCGTTGACGCCAGAGGTCCCCCCGCTAGAAAAGCAGTGGATCATTGAGGCGATGCAGGTGTTCGAGCACCGCGAACAAGAAGGCCTCCAAAATAGGGACACGGTTCTGATTCTCACCAATTTTGGCTGGCATTTTTCACGAGAGGAAGGCGCGCCGCCTGGGGAAAACTTTTGGGCACGAGTCGAGCACCCCCAATATCCTGTCCGGATGAGTACTCTGGATCTTTTGGCTCGCGCACTGGGTGAATACGGAAAAGTAGTTGATGAGGAAGAACGACGCGGTTAGCGATTAGTTAACTGCAAGAATTGAATTCGGATTGAACGCCGGTCCCCGCAACCGTCGCTCGGCCAGCCATCTCGAACGAGCAGCAGGGTTTGTTTTTCAATTGCACTTGCTTTGCACAGATCGCTCCGTCTGATCAGTATCCCTTGGGAGCAATTATGACTTTCACCGCGAATCCATCTTCAATTCTGCTGAGGTCGTCCTCGATACCGCGCGGATTTGTTACCCGTCCCTCAGGATCGTAGACGAAACAGATGAGTCGTTTGCAGCCTTGGTGGGCCCGATATCGGGCGATATCCTCGATGAGTTGGCTGCCGATCTCTTTTGCGGCTAATCCTACGCGAGTTTTCTTGGTCTCAATCACATTATCCGGTGGCAAAAAAAAATCCATACGTGACGATTTACCTGCGTAGCTGGGTGTCCACTCCTCAGTCCTTATGTCTTCGAAAAAGACCCGGAGCATCGCGTGCATGAGATCTTGAACGTCATACTCGTCAGCGACATCGATGCTCGGCCGGTTATCATGTCGGTCTCTAATTTGCATCGCTACTGTGTGAAATCGCATACACAAGAGTTCGATGGCATCGGTATGCTGAGGGAGAACGGGAACCGCAGGGGTGATGATGAGTTCGTCAGAAACATCCTTTGCGCCGGGCTCCCCCCGATACCAATCCAAGTGTCCCTGGAAAGCGAAAAGACCAGTGTAACCGCTGGCAAATTCGGTTCGCCCTTCCTCCGTCTGAACGATTTGGACGCGCTCTATCTGGTCGGGCATTATCGTGCGCCCACCCAGAATGATCGGTTGCCAACTCTTATAGGGAACGAGTACTTGCCGCTCTAGTTGCTCACGCGTGATGCTGAGCCTCACTTCGAGAGGTGGAATCTTGGTCGTATGAATCACAACGTGGAAATTCATAATCGTCCCAGTATCTGCCCGACAGTTCGCGCAGAGCAGACATGGATTCTAGTCCTGGTTTCCGACTACGCACAAGAATAGAAGAGCGACCTTGGGGTGAACTCAGGTTCACCGAACCGTTGCTCACTCTCAAGTGACCCTGGACGACTTCCGGGCGTTACGCAGAAACGCAGTTACCGCAGACCGGACTGGTGGAAAGTCGAATCTGGCCACACACTCGACAAAGCATAGGCCTCGCACGTTTAGTATCGCCCACACCTCCGTTGAGTTTTTCTCTGCCCTCGCTTTTGTGAGCCTGCGTCAACCGAGTCGCCGGAACTTGAGTCCGCACCTGTCGCATTTTCGAATCCCAAATGCATCGGGCAATCCACTCGGCAAAGGCGCTAACGGCGGTGCGCCACATTGTCGCTGTTTCCGACAGGATTTCAGCAAACGATCCCATAAGCCGACAATTGCCGTCGCGCTGTTCGAAGAACCACTCACGCCTTAATTGTTCTTTAAGCAGTAGATCGAGAACTAGACAGTCAACCTTCGGTCGGATGGGTTCCATGAGGTCGCAAGCAAGACTGTCGCGACTGCGCAAATCGTTGTGCAGAACTCCAATACCTGGATCTAGCCCGAGTGTGGCAAGTGCCAATCGAGACTCGGACTCCAACACCGCATATAAGTAGTTCAAAATTGCGTTGGCTGGATTGACAGCCAGTCGCGGCGAGTTGGTAAGAGGCGATATGCGGCTCCCAAATCGCCGCCAGTGTTCTGGAATTTTCGACGAATCTGACTTGCTGAAATTCACAGGAAGCTCTCGCATTGCACTCCAATAGGCTTTAGCGCCTTTGGCTTCCCATCGCCTGATTTCCTCTTTTGATTTTGCAGTGCCGACTAGCTTCCGTGCAGCTGCGATGTCAGATGAGCAGGGCGACTCCCTGAAGTAAGTGTTTATGATTCTTTCTTGCGCCAAGAGTTTTTCTGAAATCAATTCTCGGGCAATCTTTAGAGCAATGCCGGACTCTTGCGCAAGACTTTGGGATCGTCGGAGCCGCGCATCAGATGGGTTCACCGGGCCGGTTGTCGCCAAGACTTTTCCGTCTCGCTCAAGCAAAACGAAACTTGCGTCTTGGTCTGCGAGCCATCTAAGGGCCGCAAGCGAAACCGATCCGTCCGATCCAATAGCCACGACTCGCTTAATGCCATGCCTCACTCGGGCAAACCGACCGTAGCGACGCCTTGGCCCAATTCTGTCCTCCAAAATGAGATGGCCGCGGTCAACACACAGACGGGTGCCATAGCCGTAGAGAGTTACGACGCCACGGTGCGGCGTAATTGGAGTGAAATTGCACTGCGGTCGATCTTGCGGTACGGTCAGCGTAGCTGCCATCGGAGTTCAAGCTCCCTTGGTGGTTAGGGCTTGTCGTCTGCGCAAACAGACGGCAGGCCCGTTTATTTCCTTCATTTTACCATCTAATGCCACTTCGGGCACAGGCGCGCACTTGACAGCCCAGTGGTGCACGGTGCAAATTCTATCTAGCAGCTGGGAACTAGTAGATATGCCTACGGCGGTCCCAAACCGCCCGAAGGGTACAGTCCTCACTAGACCCGCGCTTCGCGATTCCAGTAGGAAGTAGCACTGGGCGTATCGGAATCAATCAGTATGCCCTGCATCTTGCATCGTGCAGGGAACGCAAAAGATTGATTGAGGCGAGGGAGAAAAAGGGACCTGGGCTCAGGCTGAGCAAACGAACTCCTGCAGATGACATCACTCTTGGAGTGTGTCAAATGCAGGAATCGATTTTGCTTCGCAGTAGAGTTCTCTTCAGCCGTCGAGAGTTCTCAACGCTCACCGGCTTATCACTCAGAACAATCGCAAAGCTGATTGCCTCGCGAGAATTGAAGTCTATTCTCGTGGGACGGCGGCGGCTGATTCCACGTTCGGAGTTGGCTCGATTCATCAGGCGTGACCATCGCATCGGTGCGCCATCAACGGCGGCTCTGCGACTCAGATCTGGCAACCGCAAGATTCGAAAGCCGCTCAAGAAACGCAAGACCCGTGGTGGTAATGGCCGTCGCGTAAATCAGAAACGTAGAAGCCCCCGCAAACGCGGTCGAGTGAGGCCGCAGAGAATCGGGCCAGCCATCACAGACCCACGCGTCGCCCGGGGTTTGGGGCTAATGCGTAGGGAGGGAGTGTCAGCTTCCGAGGCGGCTCGCCGAGAGCGAATGAAATTAGAGACTTTTCGGCGACGAGCGGGAAGATATCTTTATCGATCTGGCCCAGGCAAGCCTTGGAAAGCACGCAGCGAGGACCAACTGGCCTTCTCGATGACCGTCCTAACCAGCCGTGGGCCACTCGACGCTGTTATTCACAATTCGCGCGAACGGAGGCTGCTCCATCGATATGAAGTTGCCCTCAGAATGTTTCGAGCCGGTGAAGATGGAGTGGAAGCAGCACTCAAAGCGTTCAAAGGTAAGTCTGTTGGCGGACACAAGCTCATTACCGATACAAAACTGCTCATCGAATTAGAGGAAGCTGGGCTGCTCGATTTCGGCAGCCTCTATACTTCGTTCGGAGCACGGTCATGAGATCGCGCGACGGGTCACAGCCTATCTGCGTGATTTGTGGCAAGGACGCTACGTTGGAATTCAACCATGCCGCGGGTAAGAAACATATACCGTGGTTCAAAATTCCCTTTTGCGAGCAGCATCATCATCAGTTTCATCGCCTACTAGAAAGTGTGGGCCTTAACCTTCGCTACACACCCAATAAGTTGAAACGCTTGGTAATTGCGGCACTTGCCCTGACTATAGCTCTATGGATGGTGCTTCAAGCCCTCGGGGAAACCGTCTCGCATCTTCCCGAAAAGGACACTTAGCCACCAAAAGAGATATGTCTGAGCAGGAATCTCCCGAAATCTTCGTGCGGGCGCATACAATCGTCCGCACGAAGAAGAACGCGAGGGATCGCAGATGGTCGCCAAAATGGCCCAAGTACTGCCTCATCTTCGATACCGAAACCACTCTTGATCCCACTCAGAAACTTAATTTTGGTGCCTACCGCCGATGCCAACGCGTGGGTGATAAATATATATGTGTGGCCGAAGGAATTTTCTATAAGGATGATCTTCCTGAACGCAAATTAAAACTCGTACAGCGATACAAGAGCAACCCTAAGACTCTTCCATCGATTGAAGTGTTTCCCGCGCAAATGGCGCTCGGTCTGATGAGTCGCTCTGCATTTGTCAGTCGAATCTTTTGGAAATCCGTGCGGAAAGGGGAGCTGATTGTTGGTTTTAATTTGCCGTTCGACCTATCGCGATTGGCGATCAAAGCGACTGCCGGAAAAAAGGGTGACTGGTCCTTAGCACTCTCCCAGCTTTGGGAGAATCCCAAGACAGGGCGAATCGTACCAAACCCGAAGCGACCCCGAATTATTGTTGACGCTCAAAACAGCAAGATGGCTTTTATCAAACTAGGCAGCATTTTGCACAAGAAGGAGTGGCCAAAAGAAGGTCGCTTCCTTGATCTGCGAACTCTCGGCTGGGCGTTAAGGAATGTGTCCTTTAGCTTGAAAGTTGCCTGTAAGAAGTTCCACGTCAAAGGGAAACCAGATCACAAGCCCTCAGGAGAGATCAATTCCGAAGAGATGGAGTACTGTCGAGGTGATGTGGCGGCCACGCACCGCTTGCTAAATGCGATGATGGCGGAATTTAATCGGAATCCTCTTGATTTGCATCCCGACAAAGCCTACTCACCTGCTTCGATTGCCAAAGACTATTTGACGGAAATGGGAATCAAGCAGCCCAAGGATCATTTCGAAGTCCCTAACAAGACTTTGGGAATTGCAATGCAAAGTTATTATGGCGGTCGGGCAGAGTGCCGGATCAGAAAAACTCCCGTTCCAGTGATCCACACTGACTTCACCAGCCAATATCCAACTGTCAACGCACTCTTGGGAAACTGGAATGTGCTTACTTCCAGCTCTGTCCGGTTTGTAAATTGCAAAGCATCTGCCAAAAAGCTGCTTTCGAAAGTATCTCTGAAAAACATGTTTGATCCGGGTTTCTGGAAACAGCTCTCGTTCTTTGCGCTTGTAAAGCCCAAGAACGACATTCTTCCAGTGAGAACGATTTACAAAGGAAGAACGCAGAATATCGGACTTAATTATCTGACTTCTGACAAACCCATTTGGTATGCGGGCCCCGATCTCATAGCTTCCAAAATCCTCACCAAGAGAGCTCCCAAAATCCTAAAAGCGCTCCGCATGGTGCCACACGGTCGACAATTAAATTTGCAATCTCGAAATCTACAGGGAATGGTGGAAATAAATCCTGCAAAGGATGATTTCTATCGGAAGGTAATCGAACAGAGAATCTCCCATAAAGCACAAAACAAGCCTTTGGCTGACTTTCTCAAAGTACTGGCAAACTCGGGAAGTTATGGCTTGTTCGTGGAGGTAAATACCGAAACGAAGAAAAAAGAAACGAAAGTGCCTTATTTTTCCGGCGAGAAAAAAGGAAGAATCCCCTCTACCTACGTAGAAAAGCCAGGCGCTTGGTATTTTCCTCCGGTGGCATCTCTCATTACATCTGGTGGCAGGTTATTACTCGCGATGCTGGAAAAGAGTGTCGATGAAAGTAGGGGAAGCTACTTGTTCTGCGATACTGATTCGCTTTGCATCGTGGGGACGGAAACGGGGAGTTTTGTTCCTTGCGTAGGGGGGAAGCATTTTTCCAAAGGAAAACCAGGCTTCAGAGCACTGTCACTGCGGGAAGTAAGATCAATCGCAAGTAAATTCAGAAAACTAAACCCGTACAATCCTTCCCTCGTAACTGAAATCCTCAAGATCGAAGACATCAACTTCTTGGATGACGATCCCAAGAAACGATTCCGCCAGCTTTTTGGCTACGCGATTTCCGCGAAAAGATATGCGCTTTACACAAGATCGGGAAGTGACATTCAAATTGAAAAAGCCAGCGGGCACGGTCTCGGATATCTCTGTGCGCCAAAGGAAAGAGAAGATGATGAGAAAACTGATGAGGAAACAGATGAGGATGAAGCGCCGCAGTGGGTAACGGAAGCTTGGGACTTTCTTTTGAGGAAAGAACTGGGATTGCACTCCAAGGAACTGTCTTGCCTCAGCTGGAACCGGAGAAGGCGTTCTTCCGTTAAGATAACGGAGAGGGCGCATGAGAAAAGGGCGAAAGCACTACACCGGAGAAGAGAAGGTTGCCATCCTGAGACGGCACTTGTTGGATAAGGTGCCGGTTTCTGATCTCTGTGAGGAGCATGGACTGCAGCCGACCGTGTTCTACCGCTGGCAGAAAGAGTTCTTCGAGAATGGCGCGGCCGCCTTCCAGGGCAAGGGCCGGCAGGACCACCAAGGTGAACAACAACGGATCGAGTTCCTGGAAAAGAAGATCCACACCAAAGACGAGGTGCTGGCTGAATTGATGGCCGAGCACATCGCCTTAAAAAAAAGTCTTGGGGAGCTCTGACCAAAGTGTGGGTGCCGCCCGATGTGCGGGACCAGGTGGTGGATTTCGTCCGGTGCTGGTCGGAAAAAACAGAGATCGGTACCGGACGATTCATCCACTGGCTGGGCGTACGACCCAGCAAGTTCTACGACTGGCGGGAGCGCTATGGGCACGTCAATGAGCACAACGGTTGGGTTCCTCGCGATTTCTGGCTACAACCGTGGGAGAAGCAAGCCATCATCGGCTTCCACCGGGAACATCCCTTGGAAGGCTATCGACGACTGACGTTCATGATGCTGGACGCCGATGTTGTGGCCGTCAGCCCCTCCAGCGTTTGGCGAGTGCTCCAACAAGCCGGATTGCTCTCCCGATGGAAGGGTAAGCCTTCGCGCAAGGGGAGCGGTTTCGAGCAACCACCGCACGCGCACCAGCATTGGCACATCGATGTTTCCTACATCAACGTGAGCGGCACGTTCTATTACCTGTGCAGCATTCTGGATGGCTATAGCCGTTCGATCGTTCATTGGGATCTGCGGGAATCGATGACCGAAGCGGAGATCGAAGTCATTTTGCAACGAGCGCGGGAGAAATATCCGGAAGCGAAACCGCGGATCATCTCCGACAACGGACCACAGTTTATTGCCAGGGATTTCAAGGAATTCATTCGCATCGCGGGGATGACCCACGTGCGAACCTCGCCCGGCTATCCGCAATCGAACGGGAAACTTGAACGCTGGCACAAATCGCTAAAAGCGGAGTGCATCAGGCCAGGTACACCGTTGACGAGAGAAGACGCGGTGCGTTTGATTCAAGCCTACGTGGATCACTACAACACCGTGCGCCTGCACAGCGCTATCGGCTATGTGACGCCGCACGATATGCTCGCCGGGAGACAGGCTGAGATCCACGCGGCACGCGATCGCAAGCTGGAGGAAGCGCGTCACCAACGGCAGTTCCGGCGGGAGGCCAGATCGCTGCTTGCACATTCTTCGAACACGACTACAATGACCTCGCCAGGTGAAACAGAAGCGGGCTCTGCAGGGATGCAACCATGCTGAGGGATAACCTGGTAGGACTCATCGAGCCGATGCGAATCAGCGCGGGAGTTGATCCTCTCGCGCTGAGCATCCAGAAACAGGCATCGGACGATAGATCCTCATGCCTTGAAAATCCCCGTCCCGAATGGGCGGAATCTTCACTAACGGAAAACGTCACCTCTCCATTTCAGGCTGAGCCAGCACAGAACCATCATGGTTGGACTTGCCCGCAATGATGCGAATGGTGGTAACAACCCCCAACGTATTGAAGCATCAAAGGCCAGAGTGGCTGGGACCGTTCAATTTCTTCTTGTTTCCTTTGCTCTCTGAAGTTGGCGGATATCCTTCGGGTTTCGACAAATCCAATTTTATGTTCATAACCCCCAACGAATCGAAGCGAAGCAAGTGGAAATCGCTCGGCGGGATCAATTTATATGACGGGCGAAGCTATCAGATCGCGATGCGCCCCACGGCAAAGCAGGACAAGGTAATTCCAGAATCTTTTCGAATCATCCTGAACCAATACTTGGGCAAGGCTGAGGTGAAATCGCTAGCCCCGGACGGAACGCCATGCACCGGAACTACTCAAGGGTTGCTCCTTAGAGCAAGAATTGTTGCGGGCAAATTGATTCCCGTCGGTAAAGAGACGGATCGAAAGTGGGAGCACGGTGGAGATCCGAGTATGCTGGATTCCCAGGTCCATGTATATGAGAAGCAGCGAAAAATGGTTATCGCTAACGCTTTGGAGAGGAACACATGGTTGGCCATCGGCGTTAGGCGCTTGATGAGAGAAACAAAGCTAAGCCAAGCACCAGTCTCCAACGCTATCAGGGGCAAGCCGGTCCGTCCTGGCACTCTGGCGATCATCAGAGAGACGGCAGCCAGGATACTGGCCGAGTAATGGTACGGGACTTGTCCGGTAAGGCGACTTCTGCTTATCCGGTTGTTTCAGCAAAACCGGATATCTTGGGCGTCGTCGACGCCAGCACCACAACGGCTGGGTGGCGACCTGAAGCAACCGGATAAGCAAGAGGCGACTAATCGGGAGTTATGGCCTCCCATGATTGCCGAGGACCCATTGGTCACACCCCACCACAACAATTGAGCAGCATTTTTCAATTGCTTTGTAAACTCCGCATGTGGTGTCCAGAAAAGAGCGGACTATGGTGCGACAAACCCTCAGTCGGGTCAGTATTGTTTTCAGTCTGTTGTCTGCGTTTTCGCTAGCGAGGATGGTTGCATCGCGGTAACCAATTCCGAGATCGAGGAAATCTGGCCCATGGTGGCGGTTGGTACCGCTGTGGAAATTCGTCCGTAGGTAGCTCGAACTGACCAACGGAACTTGTCCGATAACGCGACAACCAGGAGTTAGGTATGTGCCACGATTAAGATCATCTATCCTGTTGATCGATTAGAATGAAAGTCTATGGCAACTCGCGTCATAGTCGGAGTCGTCGCGCTGGCCTGTTTTTCGATCTGTGGCATGCTCTCGACCTTTACAAGGTACGAGATGATGGACAAAGTAAATGAAAAACTTCCAAAAGAGGAACAGTTTGGGGCGCTCTGGTGGTATGCATCCAAGTACCAACGACTCAATCGTGAATACAAAAAGCTGTATCCAGACGGGGACCTTCTCTTAAAGATTCGCGTGCTTATTGCGCTGATGTTTGCTTGTTTGCTCGTTTGCGTTTTGGGATTCGGAATCTTCGCAAAGTGAGCGTGAAATCCATTTGGTCGAGTAGCCGGGCGCCATCGCTGGCGCCCAGCCCTCTAAGAACCGGACTTGAAGGTTTCCCATTCATCCGGCTCGAGCACTCAAAAACGCCCCCCTGAACAACGAGGACGCGGCCTGATTCAAAAACGAAGCAGACCTACTCGATACTGACTTGCTGCCGATTCGCACGACGGTGGAAAATCCACCAATCGTGTGTGAAGCCGCACCAACGGGTTGCCCCGTCGTCATTTGCTTTGCTTCATGCATCGGTTCCTCAAGAGTTCTCGAGCTGAGCACCAACAGGAAGTCAGCTCCGTTTCCGGCGAGGTGATCTTGTCCCAACCTGGCGACGCAACCTCTATCTGCCCGATTACAGGGCAGCCTTCGCTTGCTCCCATTTCCGTTACCCGCATCGCCATCAGTGCCATCTTGCGATGGACTTTCCCCTTGCGAGGAGCGCTACGGGCTTACCCTGTTCCGCTGAAATGACGCGATCGGTTAGATCTGCTCCCTACGCCGGCAGTGTTGATTACCCATGACAGAGGAACCGGAAGCCTCTGTACTCACTGCAAGAAGAGCCACGCAGCATTTTAGGCTCTCTTCGTCTGACGACGCTTACGAGCATTTGTATATTCTGATCGTACGATCAAGCCTAGGCCCGTCTCCGCCTAATGCTGGCAGGTACACCGTGGCCTCACGGTTTCGGTGCCGCTCTTGCGAGCGTGGATACATTTTTCCAAGGGCTCCAGAACAGTTCGTTACCTCCCCGCTCTGCCTTGTAGGCTACGTGCGATGGGACGCACGGTCTGATCGAGTTCCTCCTCTCCAGACAATCATCTTCAGCAGCTTTACAGGTCGCACTCCGGTAAGACGACTAATCAGGACTTGACCGCGAGGACAACAAGTCACAAGTCGGGCAGGGCTGTTATGAAGCCCTTTGGGCGCTCGCTAACAGGATTTGGGGCATCAACGCTGACATGAGGATTCCATTCGTAAGTTATTTCTGCCCAGCCCCCGCTGGTGGTCAAGTGGTACGGCAAATGGTCTGATGTGCCAACGCAAACAGTGTCGTGCATCACTCGCCCGGTCTCCTCAATTGTCCAAGTATAACTCCACTCAAGACAGGGATGTCCCGCGTAGGTTTTTAGCCCTTCTGGATGCATGTTTACGCCATGATAGTTGGACCAGAAACTCGTCTCTATGGAATCGAAGCTGTACCCAATCGTACGCGGATTGCTCATGTGCAAGCGCAGCTCAAAAAAACCGTCCAACGGCGGCATATCTCTCGGAATCAATTTTATCCATAGTGATGAGCTTTTGTGACCGAACATTGCATCGCCACGAAAATATCGGTCATCTCGGACCCGGATGTATTCAAGATCACCCGCGATGCGAATGCTCTTTGAGTCCCCTGCTTCTGCTGTGCGGTCAACATGCTGCCATCCATGCTCGCGGTCGGGCGGGACTGCTTCGATCGTCATCCACTCTTTCGGGAGTTTTGGATCTGTCGATTGCAAATGCATACGCCAGCTTTTCGTTCTGGAAATCGCCCAATCCGTGCGAAGTAGCCAGTAATCCGCTCGTTTGTCTGACCAGTTTTTTGCAGCCCAAATTGAACCCGCCGCAATCAGCGCGGCAATCCCATACAATAGAATCTTTTTCATGAGCCTGAGAGAAGATTAGAGCACTTCCTGTCTAGATTCCAATCACGCTTGGAGCCGCTCAGCTATCTAGTAATGACCCGTGTACGGGCCTAAGTGTCGCGGTAGGGACGACCATCGCTGATCGCCCCCCGCACAGAACCGTACGGGCGCTTCTACGCATACGGCTCCCACCTTGGATGAGTGGCGAGGAAACGAGCTATAGGATAAGGATGCAAAACGCGTGGGGCGGGAATCCACCGCTTGAAGATCCGGGTGGTCCGGATCCACGACGTTGGTCGTTGACTGCGACGGCGTAGAAGGAGCCGCCACAATCGCCGCAAGCGTTGTCCGAAGATACTCAACCGGACGATGTTTCCCGGGACCGCATGGTAGCGGTAGTAGCCGTTCACAACCTTTCGTAGCCATGCACCGACGTCGGCAATCGGCTCGTGCATGCGGAGGCGCAGTTCTGCTTTGAGTGCGTGCAGCTTCGCCACCATGCGTTTCTTCGCCGTTTTCCGCCAGACGATGAACGACCCGTTGCTCCGGCGCTTCCCGCAGTGATGCGTAAAGCCCAGGAACGTGAAGGTCTCCGGCTTCCCTACTCCACGCTTCTCCCGATCTTGGGCAGCGAACCGCCCAAACTCGATCAGTCGTGTTTTCTCCGGATGTAGTTCCAATCCGAATTTAGCCAATCGTTCCCGAAATGCTTCCAGGAATCGCTCGGCCTCCACTCGGTTTTCGAAACCCACCACCAGATCATCGGCGTAGCGGACGACGATCACATCACCCGTGGCCACTTTCTGGCGCCAAGCCTCGATCCACAGGTCGAATACGTAATGCAGGTACACATTGGCTAGCAATGGAGAAACCACTGCTCCTTGCGGTGTTCCTACCTTACTCTCCGACCATTGGCCGTCTTCCGATATCCCCGCCTTCAACCATTTCTGGATCAGGCGCAGGATCCGGCGATCGGCTACGCGGTGCTCAACAAACTTCATCGTCCATTCGTGACTCATATTGTCAAAGAAGCCTCGAATGTCGGCGTCAAGCACCCAGTTCACGCGCTTCCTTTGGAGGCCCACCGTCAGCGCGTCCAGCGCTTGGTGCGGGCTGCGTCCGGGACGGAACCCATACGAGAATCCTTGGAAGTCCACCTCATAAATCTGGTTGAGAATGGTCACCACGGCTTGCTGTACGATTTTGTCTTCCAGCGCCGCAATACCCAACGGGCGTTTCCGCCCGTCAGCCTTCGGTATGTAGACTCTTCGTGAGGGCTGTGCCCGATACGCTCCTCGGTGTACCCGGTTGTGTAGATCGGTAAGCCGACCTTCTAACCCGGTTTCATACTCCTGCCATGTCACGCCATCTACTCCCGGCGCGGCTTGCCGCTTTAAGGCGTAGTAGCTGTCCCGGAGTAAATCCACGCTCACATGGTGTAGCAAAGCTGTGAACCGTTCTTGCCTCCTTTTCTTTGCTGCTTCTCGCACACCGCCCAATCCCTGGGACACTCGTTCTCCGCTCTGTGTCGGGTGAGTGTTGGGTTGAACGATGTTCTCCTTGGCCCGCACCCTTTTCTCCCCAGGCTCCGCCGAAGATCGCTCCTCTTTGTTCGTCTGGTTCATCGATAGTATGGTGCGGTCCGACTCCTCTGGAGCGTGCGCGTCCGCCTTCTGGCTTTGCGCCTTCGCGGACCGGCCTCGTTCCCTTTCGGGCCGAGGCGCTCCAGAGGTCTCCCGGTTCTCGTGCATGTTGTTTCTCAGCGTGCGCGGGTTCTTAGACTACGCAGGACCGACTGCTCGCTCGCGTTTATCGCGAAAACAGCCGTATTGCCTTCCTCCAATCAGGAGAGAGTCGGCGTCCTGGTTTGCGTTTTTCGAAGTTCAATAGCCCGGCCCACCGATACCCCTGTCTACGCTTCGGGCGACACCTCGCGATGTCACCTGCAAGACTGAGGGCCAAGATGGAGTCGCTGTCTCCTTTCTTGTGGGACTCTTTCATTCCCTACAACACGCCGGTTTAACCCGGCGCACCCCGATTAACGCTAGCGCCGTTACCGTCCAAATGAAGTTTTACTTTACATCTCCGGTAAGCCAACTAATCGAGCACTGGCAAGTGATGTTTTGAGGTCACACCGTGGAAGCGTTGTCCGGACACGGCTAGAATGAGAATCAGGGACACCGTGACTCGCATCGCTCGCTTGTCTGCGCAATCGGGGACAAGGGACGCACGCGTTGATTCTAATGAAACACTCTCGAACGAAGATGTTCATATTGGCAGTGTTCTTTATCGCGGCTACTGCCATCGGTTGCTGGGCGGAATTTCGCCCGCTGACAAGCGACGTCCTAGGCATGTTCGCGCTGCCCGGAGTCTTCCTCTCCTTGTGCTTTAGCATCGGCCCCCATGGATCAACAAGGTTGTTCCTCTGGTCGGGGCCAATCTGTAACGGCGTCGCCTATACGGGGCCTCTTGCTTTCGTGTTCTGGTTGCGCGCTAAACTTTCACACTAACTGCGGGGACCGCTTTGCAGCGCGGCGTGGTTGGCAGTAACGATCCAAAGTCCTGGGAAACGCCGTTACCGGAAAAGTGGAAATGCAAACTGGATTCGTACTTTTCAGTTTTTACGAAGATCATTCCTCGTCGCAATGTACTTTCCAAGTGTGTTTGTGACGCACGCGAATCGTATTTGCAAGTGGCCTAGTTTCAGTGGTTTCTGCCAGCGGAACGCGTCAAAAGCGTTCGCACGCCGCTTCTCATAAGCACACCCGTGAAAATCACGGTGCGCGCTGGTAAAACAATCGCATTTCCATTTCAACGGCGCTGCATTGCGCGAGCACGCGTTTCCACGGGTGTATCACTTTTCCCCCGCCTGTAACTTAACCCGTCAACGCGGTTGGCGCTTAGAAAATGGAGAGTTCGGCCGCTCTCCCTTGCAGTCCTTAGCAGTGAACGAATTAACTGCGAAAAATCGAGATACGACTCAGCCTTACTTCCGGTGATCGGCAAATTCTGCGGCTTCTTTAAGCTCGCGATCTGCTGCGTCAATCAGATCCTTTGCTTTTTGCGCATGACCTCCGAGCTCATCTTTGTTCTCTTTCTGAGCTTCGTCGATCTTTCCATAAGCCTGCTGAAGGTGATGCTGCGCCTCCGAAAGATTTGGATGCCGTTGCGGGCTAATGTTAACGACGGGACCTTGGGCGAGGGCGAATCCACCGAAAACCAAGGCCCCTCCCAACACGAAGCTCAACACTAGATTCCTGCTTTTCATGGCGAATGTCTCCTCTACGCGCTATGGCTTTGAAGTGCGTTGCTGAGGGCTGAGTGCGAGGATTGTATTCGATTTGGTGGAAGATTGGGTTGAAAAACGAACGAGCGCACTTTCTGCTTCTCCTTCCCCTGCCAACGCCGAGGGAGCAGGATGGGGGAGAGATTTAAACATTTTCTTGGTTGCGAACCCACAAATGGTTCGGTCGGATTTTATAATTGGGCAGAGCTATAGTTTGCAAATGGGAATTCCAAGAGTGTGGGCAGCTTGTCTTTTTCAGGGGTTACGGGATGATAGAAATATCCAGTAGTGGGGCTTCAACCGAGGGGCTTGGGATTTGGAAAGCTGGAATTCTCCTGGGTGGGGCTGGCGGCTTCTTCTCTGCATCGCGCTAGCACTGTTTTTTCTCCACGCCGTCATCCTGATGGCGGTGCCGTCGGAGTCCGCCGCTTCGCTGCTTTCCGATTCCATTCAAGTGGCATTTGGCCTGCTTGCAACTATATCGACGGTAACGGCCTCCCGCCGGATGAATCGGTTTGGAAAACATTTCTGGCTCCTGATTTCAGCATGTTTCCTGTTGTTGAGCGTGGCTCAGCTTATGGCCGCGTACTACAACAACTTCGCGCATCTGCCACTGCAGACACCATGGCCGAGCGACGTGCTTTTCTTTGTGTGCATGGCGCCCGCATTTATGGCGTTATTCCTCGATACGGAACGCGGATTGGAGTGGAAGAATTGGCCGCGCATCCTGGATCTTGCACAGGTCGTGATCCTAACCGTAGCGGCTCACCTGCTTCTGTTTGCGCCGCCTGAACACTGGAAGATGGACGGTGGAGCTCTGGCCAGACTGACATGGCTACCGGACGCGGCGCGAGACACACTTCTGGTGGGGGCGTTCACACTGCGCGCGATAATGTCGCGGCGAAGGTTGGCGCGGAACCTCTATGGAAGGATGGCTATCTTTTTCGCACTCTATTTTTGCGGGGAGGTGCCGTACCTCTACCTGCAATCCACGAAGAATTTGCAACCTGGCACGCTATGGGATTTGGCATGGACCTTTCCTTTCCTGGCGATGACGATTCTGGCCGGTACATCAGGACCCTTGCCGGAAACGGTGGAGGGCGAGGAGCGATCGCGCGACAGAGAAGATTATCTGGGCCAGTGGGGACTTATCCACCTCGTCCCGATGATCTTTCCGCTGGTTGTACTGCTGATGGCCGCGGGAATCGCGGAGAAGCAGCTGGGCGTCGCGATCGTAATGGTCCTGGCATCCTTCGCATGCTCGAGCGCGCGTATTATTTTCAGCGAAAGGCTGCGGCGCCAATCGGACCTAGCGCTGGAAGAAAAGAACGCGCTGCTGAAATCCATCTTTGAAGGCACCGGCGATGCGGTGTACATCAAGGATTTGGAGGGGCACTACGTCATCGTTAACCCGGCGTTCGCGAAATACTTTGAGAAACCGGTTGAGGAGATTGTGGGAAAGACCGCAGCGCAACTGTTCGATTTCGCGACTGCGCGGCGGCTCTCGGAAACCGATCGATTGGTGATAGAAACCGGCCGGGCACAAACATTTGAATACGAACTGCCATTAGCCCATGGGACACGCGCATTTTTGGTGATGAAGAGCCCGTATCAAGATGGCCAAGGTAAAACGATCGGAGTCATCGTGGTGTCGCGCGATATCACGGAATATCGTGCGATGGAGGAACGGTTGCGCCAATCGCAGAAAATGGAGGCCATCGGCACGCTGGCAGGCGGCGTGGCACACGATTTCAACAACCTTTTGATGGTCATCGCGGGTTATGGCTCGGTATTGAATGAAGAGCTGGCGGGAGAAACAAAGCTGCGCGGCCACGTCGAACAGATACAAAAAGCCAGCGAACGAGCGGCGGCGCTAACGAGGCAATTGCTGGCGTTCAGCCGCAAGCAGACTATTCAGCCTGTGCCACTAAACCTCAACACCGCGGTGAGCGGTGTGGAAAAACTTTTGAGGCGGCTCATCGGCGAAAATATTTCGATCGTGACGCGTTTGGCTCCCGAGCTCGGTTCGGTGAGGGCCGATGCCGGGCAGATCGAGCAGGTGATTCTAAACTTAGCGGTGAATGCCCGCGACGCAATGCCCGATGGAGGCAAACTGACCTTGGAAACGAAACACCGGGAGATTGGCGCGGGGCGAAACGGCCAGGCGGAGGCCATCAAGCCGGGGCGTTATGTGGAACTGAGCGTGAGCGATACGGGAATTGGGATGGATGCGCAAATCCAAGGCCACGTATTCGAACCCTACTTCACAACAAAACCGTCTGGAAAAGGAACTGGGCTAGGCCTCTCGACGGTGTATGGGATCGTGCAGCAAGCCGGAGGTTACATCAGCTTTTCCAGCAAACCAGCAGAGGGCACGACTTTCAGCATTCTTCTTCCCCGCATCGATTCGGCGCAAGTGCCAAGCTCATCATCAGATTTATCAGAGGTGTCCTATTCGGGCGAGGAAACCGTGCTTCTGGCGGAAGACGAACCGGCGGTATGCGATCTCGTGCGCGCCATTCTAACCGCGCGCGGATATACGGTTCTCTCCGCGCGCCTGCCTCAAGAGGCAGAGAGGATTTCTGAGACACACCAGGGCAAAATTGATCTGCTTCTGACAGATGTCATCATGCCTGGAATGAGCGGGGCCGAACTCTCCAAACGAATCGCGATGCGCATTCCCGGCATAAAAGTGCTTTTCATGTCCGGGTACATTGACGATTCGGTTGTGCGCCAGGGGATCAGCGAAAACGAGACGGCCTTTCTGCAAAAACCATTCACGCCGATGAGTCTGGCAAAAAAAGTCCGGGAAGTGTTGGACGGAGCTGCCGTCCGCTGAAAACGTCTCTCAGGAAGCGGCGGCTGTCGAAGTTGCTGGACGGTAATGGCCAGGGACGGCTCGCAGGGCGATGGCCAAGCGGTTCCACGCGTTGATCGTCGTTACCACGAGCGTTAGATCCACAACTTCCTTTTCGTTGAAGTACTTGCGGACTTCTTCGTAGACGGAATCGGGGACGTGAGTCTCGGAAACCAGTGTGATAGCTTCGGTCCACGCGAGAGCGGCTCGCTCCCTGTCGGTGTAGAAAGGCGTTTCGCGCCAGGCGTCGAGTTCGTAGAGGCGCTGTTCGGTTTCGCCAAGAGCGCGAGCGTCTTTCGAATGCATGTCGATGCAATACGCACAGCCATTAATTTGGGAAGCGCGCATCTTCATCAGGTGAATTAGGTTGTGCTCGAGGCCAGATTCGGCGAGATACTTTTCGAGTGCATACATAGCCTTCTGGGCTTCCTGAGCGTGCCTTCTGGCATCAATCCTAGGTTCCATAAGAAATCTCCTTCGTGTTTGGCGAGCCCGGTCGCAAACATGACTGCATGGGTGACCAACAGTGGCGCGCGCCAATTTATTCTATTTGGATGGATGATCGGAGACAGCGGGTGGGTATGCGAAAGTAGAAAAAAAATGCCCGTCTTGCAGCCAATTTGGCCGAGTTAGCGGCGAGCGCGGTCTTTGCGGACGGCTTCGTCGATGAGGGCGTCGAGCTCGTTGCGAGTCAAAGAAACGTGAGCGCCGGAAGATTCACCGGTGTCGTTAGTTTCGGGAAGTTCGGCGCCACCGCCCGGAGGAGGCGTGACAAAATATCTGGCGCGCGCAGCCATCAGCTTCGCAACCTCACGGCTGGAGAGAAGGACGGGGCCGCCAGCCAATTCCGCAGAGAGCACGATCTTGGCAAAGTGCTCGATGGTTTCCATACGAAAGAAAGCCGTTAGAAGATCAGGGCCGCAGGTAACTGCGCCGTGATTCGCCAGGAGTAATGCGTCGTAGTGAGGCACGAATGGTTCGATCGCATCGCTGAGCTCCGGCGTCCCGGGAGTGGCATAGCGCACTAGTGGGATTTGTCCGAGGCCGATGATCACTTCGGGCAAGAGAGCTTGATTTAGGGAACGCCCGGCGGCGGCAAACCCAGTGGCCGTCGGCGGGTGTGCGTGACAGATAGCATTCACATCGGGCCGCATGCGGTAAAACAACAGATGCATTGCGATTTCCGAAGAAAACTTCCGCTCGCCGACGAGCTGGCGGCCTTCGAGATTGGTAATCACGAGGTCTTGCGGCTCGAGCATGCCTTTGTTCATGCAGGTGGGAGTGGTAAGGATACGGTTCTCGTCGAGGCGGACGGAGATGTTGCCTTCGCAGGCTACGATGAAGCCGCGGTCGTACATCCACTTCCCCGCGGTACAAATTTCGCGCCGGTGCTGTTCTTCACTTTTCTCGTGGGTGGGCCAGAGAGAGTTGTTAGTCATCGCATACACGTCTTTCTTGCCCAGAATTTTTTCCGGGCCTTTGCTCTGCCCCCAGCAAAGTAAACTCAGGGCCTCTGAACGGCCGGAATCCAGAGGCGCAGAGTATCACACTAGGCGTAGATTCCGCGCAATTTTAGCGCGCTGCCCACGCGGTCAATAGCCAGCATATAAGCGGCGATGCGATTGTTCACTCGGTGCGTTTCCGCGTAACGGACCACTTCGTCGAAGGCGTTTTCCATGACGTCGAGAAGGCGCTCATTGACTTCGCTTTCGCGCCAGAAGAAGCCCTGGCGATCCTGTACCCATTCGAAATAACTGACAGTGACGCCGCCAGCGTTTCCAAGAATATCCGGCACGGTGAAGATCCCCTTGGCATCGACAATCGCGTCGGCTTGCCAAGTGGTGGGGCCGTTGGCGCCTTCGCACAGAATGCGGGCCTGGACCTGATGAGCGTTTTGCTCGGTAATTTGATTTTCAATGGCCGCGGGGATGGCGATTTCGCACGGTTGGAAGAGAACGTCGCGGGCTGACATTTTTGCGCCGCCACCCGGAAAATCCTGGAGAGCGTTTTTTTGCGTATAGACCCAGTCGATCACTTTGGTAACGTCGAAGCCATTTTCGTTGTACAAGCCCCCGCCGATGTCGGCCAGGCCCACGATTTTGTACCCAGCTTTTTGCATCAGCTGGGCAGCGAGAGAGCCAACGTTGCCGAAGCCTTGGACGACGACGCGGCAGCCGTCCTTCTTAATCCCGAGCTTGTCGAGAGCTTTGTCGCAACAAATCATCACACCGCGACCGGTGGCTTCGCGGCGGCCTCTTGAGCCGCCGAGTTCGATGGGTTTGCCGGTGACCACGGCAGTTGTGGCTTCGCCGACGTGCATAGAGTATGTATCCATAACCCAAGCCATGGTTTGCTCATTAGAGCCAATATCGGGGGCGGGAACATCGCGCTCCGGGCCGAGCCAGTCGGCGAGTTCCGCAGTGTAACGGCGAGTGAGGCGCTCCAATTCACCTCGCGATAGCTTGCGCGGGTCGCAAATAATGCCGCCTTTAGCGCCGCCGAAAGGAATATTCACTACCGCGCATTTCCACGTCATCCATGTGGCGAGAGCGCGCACTTCGTCGATGGAGACATCGGGAGCAAAGCGAATGCCACCTTTGCCGGGGCCACGAACGGTGGAGTGAAGGACGCGGTAGCCGACGAAGACTTCCAGCTGCCCGTTGTCCATGCCAACGGGAATGTAGAGAGTGATTTCTTTTTTGGGATATTTGAGATAGCGATAAAGCCCTTGCTCGAGTCCCAGTTTTTGCGCGGCTACTTCGAAGCGCGCTTCCGCATTCTGGTAGACATTCATCTCTTCGGGTACTGGGGCTTGCGACATGCGGGACTCTCCTTTGAGGCACGACGGCAGCAAAGTAATCAACAATTCACAGTTCGGCCAGGAAAGGAAATCCGGACCGATTTGCAGGGCCGAAAGAGATGGCTGGCGGGCTACCCCGTTGGATGGTACTGAAATTACCGGTCCGCCAGGCTCGCTTTTGGCCGGGCCGCCAGTATACGAACCTGTTCCCTTGGCTGCAAGCGAGAGGGACTTTGCCTGCTACTTAGGAATAATTCCGATCAGCGGACGAATTTTTTTGGGTCAAGCCAGGAACTTGAGAGTTTCCGCGATGAGATCGGAAGTTCCCTGGTTAGGATCGCCGGGGCTGTCGAATTCCATAGAACAGTAACCTTTGTAATTGCTGTTTTTTAGTATGCCAAAGGTTTTCGCCATGTCTACGTGAACTAGTTGCCCCTTTTCATCGGCTTCCATGGCCTTAATGTGGCAAATGCTGTAGGCGTGTTTGAACATCGCCTCGATGCCTTTGTAAGCGTATTCCGTTTTGCCGGTCATCAAGGTATTCGCGAAATCGGGATTCGTGTGCAGCCATGGACTGTTCACTTTTTCGATGATGCTGACAATGAAGAAGGGATCTTCGCTCACGGGATTGTCGTTCTCGAGATTTATGAGGATATTTTTCGCGGCGCCATACTCCGCGACGCGGAGAAGAGTGTCGGCAGCCCGATTTAGATCGGGACTGGAATCCTTGGCCGGCGGCATGCTGGTGCGGACGCTTGGCGAGCCAATGGTGGCGGCTATGTCGATCCATTGTTTACTGAAGGAAATGGCTTTTTCGCGCTCGGCCTTATCTACCGCGTAAGGACTGTGCGGGCCGTCGACAGCAATGTTGACGATGGATCCGCCGGATTTTTCAACAGTTGAGCGAAGCTCATTTAGATATTTTGCATCGCGCGAACGGAAATGTTCGCTCCACGGTTCGATCTTACTAATGCCAAATTTCGATTTGACGAAGTCCACGAAATTTTTCAAATCCATCTTGGGAATTGTGGTAGTGGAAGGCTTATCGTGAGCACCTGCGATGACTTCGCGGAAGGGGTACGAGGCGATGGCGATGCGATCGCGGGGTGCGGAAGGAAATTGCAAGCTGGGGCCGGAGTTGGCGGCGATGGCCGTCTTCAAGCTTGGCCACAGCAGGGTTGTGGCTGCGGTGGCTGCGGACTTCGCAAGAAAATGTCTTCGAGTCGTGAGCGGCAAAGTGGCGCCAGTCTAGCAGAATGAGGTTTGGGACGCTATGAAGGGAGATTCATGAAATTAGGCATGTCTTAATCTTTCGGTTATGAATGGTAACCACGAGTAGTGCGAAGCTGCTCTGCTATAATCCGGGCAATTTCGTGGCATGCGGATTTCCGGAGACGAAAAATGAAACACAAACTCCTGTTACTGCTTGGAATTCTTATATTGGCTACGCCGGGCACAGTTCTTGGCCAGTCATCCGGTGATTTGCTTTCTGAACTGACAAAACCTCACGACTACGTCTTAAAACGAATCTCGAGTTACGACCGAACGGGAGGCAACGATGACTTTCGTCCGCTTGCTCCGGGAGAGACGCTCACGTTGCTGGACGAAGCCGGGCCGGGTGAGATTTCGCATGTGTGGATCACCATCGCGAGCGATGAGAGGTTTCACCTGAAAAAAATGGTGCTGCGCATGTACTGGGACGGCGAGACTTCGCCGAGCGTAGAGGCCCCCGTTGGCGACTTCTTTGGATTGGGACTTGGAGAATATTTTCTTTACCAGTCCGCACCGCTTTCAGTAGGAGGAGACAAAGCCCTAAACTGTTTTTTCCCGATGCCATTTCAAAAACACGCTCGCATCACGCTTACGAACGAGGGCCGGCAGAAGGCCGAGGCGCTTTACTGGAACATAGATATGCGTGCCTATAAAGCGCCGCTCTCCGCTGATACATTCTATTTTCACGCTCAGTACCGGCAAGCGACTCCGAACAAGGCGTTTCCCGAAAACAAAATCAATCTAGACGGCAAGGAAAATTATGTTTGGGTGGAAGCGACAGGGCGCGGCCACTTCGCGGGTGTGACTATGTCCGTGCTTGAAAATCAGGATGGCTGGTGGGGTGAGGGCGACGACATGTTTTTTGTGGATGGCGAGAAACTACCGTCGATCAACGGGACAGGTTCAGAGGATTACTTTCTGGGGGCATGGGATTTTGGAGGCAAGCCGTTTGCTTATGCGCTATTCGGAGCACCTATTGTTGGCGCGGAACTCCAGGGCGGAAGATGGTCCGTCTATCGATTCCATCTGGACTCTCCAATTCCGTTTACGAAGTCTCTGCGCGCAACAATCGAACACGGGCATGCCAACGATCGCGGAGACAGCTTCTATTCAGTAGCGTACTGGTATCAGAGCGAACCTCATGGAACTTTTCCGGCGCTTCCAGCCGTGGAGATGCGGCTGCCACGCGTCTTTCCTGTTTCTAATGCTCAAAAATAAATAGCGGTAAGGTGGTCAGCCGTGACTAGCGCGTGCGGGCGCAGGGGAATGAACTACTGCGGGCGGAACTTCATTGTAACCGTCAGGTGCATTGACACCGCTTTGCCATCGAGGGATGCCGGTTGATACTTCCACTGGCGCAGAGCGGTCATGGCCGCTTGATGCAAGAGCGCGGGGCCGGAAATGACGTTCATCGTCGTGACGTGTCCGTTGGCGTCAATCAACGCGTCGATGAGCACATCGCCATAGATATGCTGGTTTTTGGCCATGACCGGATAGGCCGGGGCCACGGAACTAATCAACCTTGCAGGCCTTACATCCCCACCCACCGGAAGTGGCACTTCGGGAGCCGCTGGTTGTTTGCCATTGCCAACTCCGAGATTCGAGTCCAGCCCGCCCACATTGGGCACGTCCGCGCCATTCGCAAGTGTTGGAGCCTCCGCTCCGTCTTCTTGAGCAGCTGCAGCGCGATTCATCGTCGGACTAGCCAGGTGCACTTCGAGAGCAGGTCTCTTTGGCTCCGGTTCTGCTGGAGGACGAGAAATACGTTCGGTGACAGCAGCTGGGATAGTGGTGCCCGCACCGTGAGTATTGTCTCGAGTCACAGGAACAGTTTGCGGATTCTGTGGAGCTCGTATGAAAGGCGCGCTCGCGGCTGGTGCATTCGAAATCGGCTTCGCGTTCGAACCGGAAGTGGATTCGTTCGAAGCCTTGGAATTTTGCGAAGCTGGCTGCGCTGTGGCAGGCGTTTGAGACGACGCATTGGCCTGCGAGCTTTGCAGCGAAGTGACAGGCGCTGCCGTACCTTGAACCACTTTAGTCGGTTGCAGGAAATACCATGCGCCTCCCGCTGCCAACAAAACGGCTGCGGCAATCGCGCCGTATAAGACTCCTCTACCGGAGCCGCCCGACGAACGATCATGTGTGATGACGGGTTCATCCAACGGGAGCAAGTTGTCGAAGACAGGTAATGCGGACTCAGGAATGCTTTCCGTTGCTGTTACAGGTAAGGGTTCGGCCGATCGCTCATCTCGTGAAGCAGTCTCGGCTGCATGTTTGGTTTTTTCACGATCGGGAAGTTCCGAGGGCGGTGCTGGGGCAGCGGCGTTGCGCGCCAGAGGTTCGAGCCATGATGGAATTTTCACCTCTTCCGTATCCAGGGATGACTTGATGGGAGGAGGTGGAGTTTTTGCAGGCTGAGCGGCCTTGATCGGCAGGGGCTCGGACTTGGCAATTTCGAGAACCTGAGCAGTCACGTTCGAAACGGCCTTTGCATCAAGAGCGGGTACTACGGGAGCGGACGTTGCAGACTTTGCGGCCGGCGTAGCGCTAAACAACATCGAAGAGAGTTGTTCCTGAAGGCGTGCGGCTTGGAGCTTCAACTCTTCGGTCGAATCTTGACCGGCGCTGCTCGGCTGCTGTTGCTTGCTTTCGGACGCAAGAGGCGATGCTGATGGTCTTGACGGAGTCACCGCAGGCGGCAGTTCGGGCGAGCTCAGAAGACTTGCAAGGGAAGACGCTAGCGAAGAAGTAATCGCGGGAGCAGGAGTAACCGGCGCCTCAGTTTTCTTTGCGACAGGCGTCAAGGGCGCTGCCGTATTTTGAACCGACGGCATTTGTGACTGCGGGACTGCGGGTGCAACCACACTTATTTCCGCAGGCCTAGGCTGCGGCGCAGGCTTCACTTCCGCCTGAATTTGATGGACGGGAACTTGGGCCGGCTTGATCTCAGAAATCTTTGGCGTGACGCTAACGACAGGACTTACCGGCTTTGGAGCGGATGAAACGGGGGCAGCCGGATTGACTTTGCCGACAGGCGGGAGCGTTGCAACCGCCGCAGGGGCCGCAGATTGCGTGCCGATGCGGTCTGACGGGAAACGCATTCCCCAGAAGCCCACGACCGACTCGGTGAATTCGAGTTCAACGTAGCCACTGACGCTCTTGTAGTTTTTCGATTTGACGACCTGGCAAACCACTTCCTTCTTTGTTTTTTCGTTGGTGAGGAAGAGCAATTGGCCTGCGGACACCGGCGAACCCAGCCGGATGACTGCTCCATTGCCGAAAACCAGGACTGTCTTTGTGGTTTCAGAAAACGGCTCGCGCTTATCGCTGCCTTCGACCGTACGAGCGCCATTGACCGTTACCGGAACTTCCAGCGCAACCGGCTGTGGCTTGCTCCCCGTAGACGTGTCTTCGGGCCGCGGTCTAGCGGCGACGGAAGCCGGGTCAGGTGCAAGGGTCAGGACTTCATTATCTTTGCTACTAGGCGCCATTTGGATGCTCACTTCGTGCGTAGAATTTTTGGTCGGACACTTCTCGTATGTATAGACAGGGCTGTCCCGGAACTTCTATATGTTCCTCCCCGCCCAAGCTCTGCAGCCATAGTACGGGCGTACCAACAGGGAAACACCTGTCCCGAAGGACAGGCGTGTTGTGGGTGGAAACTGGTCTAACGACTCAACGGCGGGCGGAATTGCTCGTCGATTTCAACTTGATAGCCGGTGACGAGTTTATTGGTTTCGTTGGCCATGCCGATGACCGCCTGCAGCTCCGCGAACATGGCGTCGGTCATGCCTTTTTTGAAGGCGGAAGCGGTGTGCGAGGCGATGCAATAGTGGCAGTTGTTGGTGACGCTGACGGCCACATAGATGAGTTCCTTGGTCAGAGGATCGAGCGCACCGGGACCCATGATCTGCTTGATGCTTTCCCATGTGCGTTTCAGGGTGGCGGGGTCGTGGGCGATGGCCTTCCAGAAGTTATTGATCCAGTCGGTCTTGCGCGTGGCCATGATGTCGTCGTAGACCGCGCGAACTTCCGAGCTCGCATCTGCATATTCAATGAGGCCAAAGGTCGACATGGGAGTCTCCAGTTCGAATGAATTATTGTCGAGGAAACGTTAGCAGGAAGCAGAAATCTCCGCCAGTCATGCGGACGAATCAAACTATTGCTTTTATTTCCCCCTTCCCCTGGTGTTCATGCGGGCCGAACGAAAGCATAGGGATGAGCATTTTTGCTTTATTAAATCGATACAATACGGTATTTTCTGGCTGGCAGCTCATACTGAATACTTTGCGGTTGCTTGGTCACGGACAACCTACATGCGATGCAATGCGTTCTTTGTTCTCTTGCCTTTGTTCGCCGTAGCCGGCGCACAGAATGCGGCGGCGCAGACGGTGCGTGTTGACGTGACACCGGCTCGCGCAATTCCTTTCGATCCCGACAAAGCGCTTGGTACTTCCGTGGACATTCTTTCGTCAAAGTCGATCGACACAATCTATAGCGCACCGATCTTAAAGGAATCGCTCTCCGCAGGTTGGGGACCGATTACCTATCGTCAGAATACAGAGTTGACTATTGCGGCGTGGCACTGGAATCCCAATGGAACGTGGAGCAATGCGGCGCATCACAGCGGATACTTTACGGGAAGCGCGGAGCCCACGGAATTCTTGCGGCACTCCTATGGATATGCGCTGCCTCACCGGGGCTCGACAAAAAGCGATGCATCCCAGGGAAAGTACTCGCGGCTGACCGATGGAGATCCGGCAACATATTGGAAAAGCAATCCTTACCTCGCGAAAAAATTCACCGGTGAAGATGACGCGCTGCATCCGCAGTGGATCATCCTCGATTTTGGCACGCTGCAGGATATCGACGCGATCCGCATCGCTTGGGCGAATCCTTACGCGAAGAAATACGTTGTTCAGTATTGGCTCGGAGAAAACGCGTTTGAAAAGCCGACGCTGGGAGTTTGGACGCAGTTTCCCGCAGGCGAAGTTCTGGACGGCAAAGGCGGAACCGTTACACTGAAACTGTCGGACACGCCGGTGCGGGCACGATTCTTGAGGATCAGGATGACCGAATCCTCGAACACTTGCGATACGCATGGGAGCGAAGACCCGCGAAACTGCGTGGGATACGCAGTAAACGAGATTTACGCGGGGAATTTTGCGATGGACGGCTCGTTCATCGATTTGGTGACCCACTCGCCCGGGCAAAATCAAACGGAGGCAACCGTTTCGTCGACGGATCCGTGGCACACGTCTGTGGACATCGAGCCAAGCCGCGATCAAACGGGTTTCGACCTCTTCTATACCAGCGGCATTACGAACAATCTGCCTGCGATGATCCCTGTGGCGATGATTTACGCAACGCCCGAGGATGCGGCCGCGGAGCTTGCTTACATTGAGAAGCGAGGCTATCCGATTTCGTATGTGGAGATGGGCGAAGAGCCCGACGGGAAATATACGAGTCCCGAGGATGATGCTGCTCTCTATGTGCAGTGGACCGCGGCACTTCATCGTGTGGATCCAAAGCTGAAGCTTGGCGGCCCGGTGTTTGAAGGCGTCAACGAAGACATTAAAGTGTGGCCGGACGCGCAAGGAAGAACATCGTGGCTCGGGCGATTTATCGACTACCTGAAAGCTCATGGGCGGCTGAACGATCTTGCGTTTGTTTCGTTCGAGCATTATCCGTTTCCGCCGTGCGAGATCAATTGGTCTGATTTGTATCGCGAGCCGGAATTGGTGCGGCACATTTTGCAGGTGTGGCGCGACGACGGAGTGCCGGCGAATGTGCCACTGATGATCACGGAGAGCAATCTTTCCTGGGCGCTGACGGAACCTATGGCGGATTTGTTCGGGGCCCTGTGGCTTGCGGACAACGCCGGATCGTTTCTCGCGAACGGCGGCGCCGCCTTCTATCACTCGCCAATTGAGCCCGAGCCGCTGCGCTCGGGATGCGGCGGCTACAGCACGTTTGGGAATTTTGTGGCAAACGATAAGCTTGAGATCTCACAGCACGCTTCACAGTATTTCGCGAGCCAGATGATTAATTTGGAGTGGGTGAAGCATGGCGCCGGAGTGCATCAAATATTTCCTGCAGAAGCAGACGTGATCGACGATGCGGGGCACGCACTGGTGACGGCATATGCGGTGAAGCAACCGGATGGCAATTGGTCACTAATGTTGCTGAACAAAGATCCTTCCAATGCGCATTCGGTGAAGATTGAGTTCACGGACGCGGATAGCAAGAAAGTTACGCATTTCGCCGGTCCAGTGACGATGGTGACTTTTGGAGCGGAGCAATACGTTTGGCATTCGCAAGGGCCGAAGAGTCATGCAGATCCAGACGGCCCCGCAGCCACCTCGACAATAGCCGCCAGCGGTGGGACGTTTAACCTGCCCCAGGCTTCCGTAACCGTGCTGCGAGGAAAGATTGAGTAGGTCCATTTTCGGGCCCTACCCGTCGCAATAGCGCCACACCCTCATATCCCAATCACTGCGAGGCATCGTGGAAGTACCCGATGGTGAACCGCGGCGTCCCACAACCGGACACTCGGAAGCGGAAAACCGCCAGGCCGCCGCGGAAAGTCTTCTAAAAACTGCAAGTTAGAGATTTCTTCGCTTGGCCGGGAACTTGCTGGTCAACTATAACGTATCACGATATAGTCTTACATCGGACGATAGAGATGGCCATCCAGCGATGGCGGGAGCCTGAGGTGCAAACGTGACGAAGAGAAGAGAAACGGAATCGTTTCTGCCGCTGACGCCAGCGATGTTTCATATCCTGCTCGCGCTCGCCGATGGAGAGAAGCACGGGTATGCCATTTTGAAAGAGGTGGCGCGGCGTACCGACGATAAGGTTCGGCTGAGCGCGGGGACCCTCTATGGGAATTTGGCTCGGCTGGAAATTGCGGGGCTGATCGCGGAATCTGACCGGCGGCCGGAAGTCGTGCTCGACGACGAGCGCCGCCGGTACTACCTGCTCACGGAATTTGGACGCGAGGTCGCGGTCGCCGAAGCGGAGCGCATGGAAGAAGCGCTCGGACAGGCGCGCGCTAAGAAGCTTTTTCGAAAACCAAAATTGGCATAGCGAGGATTCACCGTCATGGCAAAACAGACTCTCCCGTTTTCGCAAAGGCTCTTTCGAGCTCTGGTGCGAGTGCTACCTTTCGATTTCCGCACGAACTACGAGGGCGAGATGGAAGGTGTTTTTCGCGAGCAGCAACGCGAAGCAGAAGAGCGCGGGGGCATCTTAGGCGCCCTCAAACTCTGGAAAGAAACCATCGTGGGGATTTTCACTACGGCTCCTCGCGAGCACTGGCAAATCTTGAAGAGCGACTGCGGCTACGCATTACGCATGATGCAGAAAAATCCCGGCTTCACGGCGGTTGCGATACTTACCCTCGCTCTGGGCATCGGGGCAAACACCGCGATTTTCAGCGTAGTGCACTCCGTGCTGCTTCGACCGCTTCCCTATCCGCAGGCCCAGCAACTGATTTTCATCCGTCAGCAGGAAAAGAAGCTGGGAATCGAGGACTTGTCGTTTTCGGTGAAGGAAATCGAGGACTATCGCGCGCAGAACCGGACTCTCTCTGGGCTAGTGGAATACCATGCGATGTCCTTTACCCTTTTCGGGCACGGAGATCCGGAGCGCGTGCGAACAGGCGTCGTTTCCGCCAACTATTTTGATCTCTTTGGAATCCAGCCATTGCTGGGGCGAACATTTTTGCCCGACGATGACAAGCTGGGCGCGCCGCCTGTCCTTCTTCTCAGCTACGAATACTGGAAAAACAATTTCGGCTCCGATCCCGGGATCGTTGGCAAGACATTCGAGATGAACGACAAAGTGCACACGGTGGTGGGCGTTCTGCCACCGGTCCCGCAATATCCGAATGAGAATGACGTTTACATGTCTACTTCCGCGTGCCCGTTTCGATCTTCGAAGATGCATCTCGAAGACCGCGATATGCGCATGATGAAAATATTTGGGCGATTGAAGCCGGGTGTGACGGTAGCTCAGGCGAGCGCGGATGCCGCCACAATCGCCGCTGGATTGAAGGTGGCCTATCCAAAATCGTATCCGGAAAATGCGGGCTTCACTTCCGTGGCCACGCCCCTGCAGCAAGAACTAACGAAGGATGCGCGGCCGACACTTCTTCTGCTGCTCGGTGCGGCGGCTTTTGTACTGCTTATTGCGTGCGCAAATGTCGCTAACCTGACGCTTGCGCGCATGGCGCGCCGAGAGCGAGAGCTTGCGGTGCGCAGCGCTCTCGGCGCGGGCAGGAGCCGGATTCTACGGCAGCTTCTTACTGAGAGCTCTCTTTTGGCGTTTGCGGGCGGCGTGCTGGGTTTGCTGCTAGCTTACGGGAGCTTGGCTCTTCTTACAGATTTTGTGGGTCGGCTGACGCCGCGTGCGCGGGAGATCCACATTGACTCGGAAGTCCTGCTGTTTACGCTGGCGGCAGCGCTGGGCACAAGCATCATTTTTGGTACGCTGTCGGCGATTTTCTCGCGCGCAAATCTCACTTCCAGTTTGAAAGATGGGAGTACCGGCGCGGGTTCGGGACGCCAGCAGAATCGTGTGCGTAGCGCTCTCATCGTTTGTCAGATCGCTTTTTCGTTTATGTTGCTGATCGGCGCGGGATTGATGATGCGCAGCCTCTTCAAAATGCAACAAGTGGATGCAGGCATCGTTCCGGAGCGAGTCTTGGCTCTGCGAACTACGTTCAATTGGTCAAAATATACGGAGGCCGACAAAACCAACTTGGTTGTTCAAAAACTGCTCAACCGCGTCAAGTCGGAGCCCGGAGTCCTTTCCGCCGCGATCTCAAGCCGATATCCCTTCGAGCCGGAAATGATCACGGACGGCCCCGAGTCTGTTTCGTTCCAATTTCAAATTGAAGGCCGCGCTTTGGAATCGGGGCAAGCCCCGCCGGTCGGCACATTTGCCGCAGTTTCTCCAGACTATTTCAAAACCCTTGGTGTTCCTCTCAAAGAGGGCAGGTTGCTAGAGGAAACCGACAAAGACAAGGCGCCGTATGTAGCGGTCATCAATGAAGCGGCAAAGCGCCAGTTCTGGCCAAACGAAGATCCTATCGGAAAACGCGTCTCCGGAGATGGAGGAGAACACTGGGTCAATATCGTAGGAGTGGTTGGAGACGTACGGGAATTCGGGCTGGACCACGCGCCCACGGCTGAGTTCTATGCCTCTCAAGCACAGAACGCCCAACCCGCCACATTAATCGTGCGTACCATCAGCGAGCCGCGAAGCATGGCGCAAGCGCTAACGCGCGCTGTGCATGACGTGGACCCGCAGACCGCTGTGACGCACATCCTTACCTTGGAACAGGCGCGCTACGAATCGATGGCATCGCCGCGAGTGACGGCAAGCTTGCTGGGAATATTTGCGGGACTTGCGCTGCTGATCGCCACGGCGGGCATCGGTGGAATTATGGCGCTGATGGTCAGCCAGCGCGTACGTGAAATTGGAATACGCATTGCACTCGGCGCCCGGCCAGCAAGCATCCTGCAAATGGTTCTTGGGCAAGGCTTGCTGTTGACCGTCCTCGGGATCGGAATTGGAATTGTCGGCGCTGTGGCTCTTGCAGGGCTTGTGAAATCGCTTCTATTTGAAGTGCCGCCTACGGATATATTGACGTTCAGCGGCGTCGGCCTGACGCTTCTGATTGCGGCCGCTCTCGCGAGTTACTTACCAGCGAGGCGCGCAGCCACCGTCGATCCAAACGAAGCGCTTCGCGCGGACTAGCTCCTGAACTTATTCCGAGAGCGCAGTAAGACCAAAACCTGGATGGACATTACGAGGATAGAAATTCCTCGAGCAGAAGTTGCGCGAGGCGGCGAGGATTGTGCCGAATCACGCCGTGCTCCTCAAGCAGATTGTCCAGGATGACGCGGTATCCAAGTTTCTGAAGTTCAGGCAGGTCAATCACCACTTGCTCCGCGCCTTGGCGCCGATAACGCTTGGCGACTTCCGGCGAAACTGGCCGGCGGTTGGCCACAACCCAATCCACGACGGAGCGCGGGGTGTGGTTGCGGATGGCGCGAAGATGATCGGCGAGGGAGTATGCGGCCGTTTCGCCCGGCTGCGTCATGAGATTAGCAATGTAAACGCGGGGAGCCCTTGACTTCGCTATCGCGGAAGCGATTTCCGAGATGAGAAGATTTGGAAGGATGCTGGTGTAGAGCGAGCCCGGGCCGAGAAGAATCAAGTCGGCTTCGTGAATAGCGTCGATGACCGCTGGAAACGGCGAAACGCGGCGAGGCGACAAAAATATTCTCTCGATAGGCGTTTTGCTCGCGGAGATGCGCGTTTCCCCATGGATGGTGCGGCCGCTGGTGAGCTTCGCGACAAGCTGGACGTTCGAAAGTGTCGAAGGAAAGATACGTCCCCGAATCGCCAGGACCTTGCTGCTGACGCGAATGGCTTCCGCGAAATCTCCTGTAACGTGTGTGAGCGCGGCGAGAAAAAGATTGCCGAAATTGTGGCCGATGAGCCCGCGCCCGGCGTGAAAGCGGTATTGGAACAAGCGTCCAAGCAACGCCTCATCTTTTGAGAGGGCGACCATACAGTTGCGAATGTCGCCTGGTGGAAGAACGCGATTCTCGCGGCGAAGACGCCCGGAGCTGCCGCCATCATCCGTGACAGTAACAACGGCTGTGAGGTCGGAGATCGGGCGGTGAGAATTGGGATGCTCGTCGCTGCGGCGAACAACGTACTCCTTAAGCCCGCGCAGAAGAGTGGACAGTCCGGTGCCTCCGCCAAAAGCTACGACGCGGAATCCACGGGAGAGAGGCTTCGGTTTGGACGCTTTCTTCTTCACCGGATGACGTAGTGAACCTGGCCAACAAATCGTTTCGTTTGAGGCGCGTTTCTACGACCGAGATTTTTCTTAAAAGCCAAAACCTGCAGCATTGAGACTGTTCCCTATTGGGCCGGAAATTGCAATCAGGCTATCGCTTTAGGCGCGTTGAGGTTCACGGAAAAGAAAGCGAAACCAAGAAGGCTTAACCGGCAGTGCCGTCTTTCTCGGGATAGAGAAGTTCTGTGAAGCGAGGATCTTCCTGGAGGAAAGCGAAGTCTTCGTCGTTGCGCGCGTGGTAACGGTTTTCCGCGCGGAGTTCGATGGCCACTTTGAGATTCGCCATCGCGGAATCAGCTTCACCTGTAAGGCAATCGAGAGCGGCAAGCGCGTAGTGAATGTAATCGGCTTTCGGCGAAGCTTTCCGCGCTTTGATAAGACTTTCACGAGCATCATCCCAGCGGCCGATGTTCATCATCCCAACGCCGCGCTGGTAATGTTCGTCGGCGGTCTTTGGATTCTGCTCCGCGCTCGGTTTCATGCGCTGCTCGGCAATCCGCAAATGCATGCGAGCTCGGTCGGCAAGGCCCTTACTGGGACCTTCGAGCACTTTTTCCAATTCTTGCTTGGCCCGGGCAAATTTCTGCTGATGGAAAAGGGCGAGCGCTTCGTCGTAGACTTTCAGCTGCGCCTGAACCAGGGGATCGACTAGCTCGACGCCACCGCGCTGCGCAGGTGGCGGCGGAGGTAAGTTCTTTTTTTTCTGTGAGTTAGAGTGGCCGTGAGCGGCGCCTTTGCCATGCCCTGATGAGCCCGAAGAGGCTTTGCGCGCTTTTGCCATGCCGCGAATCGTAGCAGAGGAAAATGACGGCGTCAACGAGTGGTCGTGGGATTGCGGGGACCTACCTGAGTTACTGCCCGGCGGCATGGGACGAAAATAGAGCATCGAAATGGGAGCGTTTTCGCGGAAACTGTAAGCAAGCAACCCGACAGGGGACAGGCTCAGCCGGAATGCTGGCCTGCCAGCACCGCGTATGCTATAAATTTTGTTGCCGAACTCTGGTTAGGAACAAGTGCCTTTCATCAATTTTCCTGCTCGCGAAATTAATTGCAAGCTTGTGTACTACGGTCCAGGTCTGGGCGGAAAAACCGCGAACCTTCAGTGGGTCTATGACCACACCGGACAAAACCAGAAAGGCAAAATGGTGTCTCTGGCCACAGAGACGGACCGCACGCTCTTCTTCGATTTTCTTCCGTTGGATTTAGGTACCGTGCGCGGCTTCAAAACTCGCTTCCATCTTTATACTGTCCCCGGCCAGGTGTTCTATGAAGCCAGCCGCAAGCTCATCTTGAAGGGTGCGGACGGTGTCGTGTTCGTCGCGGATTCGCAGGAAGAACGGCTCGACGCGAATTTCGAGACGATGGAAAACCTGCAGGAGCATTTGAAAGAACACAACCTCAACTTCGATACGATTCCTTATGTGCTTCAGCTCAACAAACGCGATTTGCCCAACGCCATGTCCGTGCCCGAACTAACCAAACAACTCCAGAAAAAGGGAGAGCCGGTCCTCGAAGGCGTAGCCATCCAAGGCATCGGCGTATTCGAAACACTAAAGGAAGTGGCCAAGCTGGTCCTCGCCGAGTTGAAAAAGGGCGGGTGAATCGGTTTAGCTGAGGTTGAAGGTCATTTCGATTGGAACAGCAACAGTCACAGGCATTCCTCCCTTGTCCTTCGCAGGCTTAAACTTCCACGCACGCACGGCCTTTATAGCCTCTCCATTCAGATCAAAGGGAATGCCATTTAGGACGTTGATGTCGCTAGCTCGGCCATCTTCCGTAACTGTCACTTCCAGAACCACCGCTCCCTTGAATTTTGCCTTTCGCGCCGCGTCCGAATACAGAGGCGCAGGGCAGTAGATGCACTCCGGAACGCTGGTACCGTTCACTCCCACCCGGAACGCCGCCGAACCATGGCCAGGAGTAATTTTCGCTCTGGAACTCTCCGCATCGTAGGGTTCAAAAGGCGCGAGACTACTACCCTGGGGATCTCGAATGGAAATGTCAATCGCCTCTTCCGAGCCGATCTTTTCGTCGGAGGCGTCCAACAATTCAACCAGTAGGTCGAAGCGATCTCCTTGCTGTTCGATGCTGCCGACGAGTACAGCATTGGCTTGGAGCTGGCTGGCAAGCCAGCGAGCGGCCTTCCAATCCTTTAACAGATTTGAGGGAATGTGCTCGCGAATTAGATAATCTCGCAGGCGACTCCGGTCAACGATTTGAATTCCGTGTTCCTGAGAGAGCAGTTCCGCCGAGATGGAATCAGCCAGCTGAATTCCGAGACGCGACGTGGACCCGGACGGCGTGGTGAAATTTGCGACGAGGATGGTACAGCTGTTGCGATGGCATTTGGCTTCATCCGCCCTTTTGAGGATTCGGCCTGCAAGCGATTTAGCTTCCGCCTGATAAGAAGGATTAATTTCCGGCATGGTTTGCTTATCTCGCGTAATGACCGAGCCAACAAACAGAAAAGAAAGGGCAAGCACAGAAACTAGACGACGAGGAGCGTGGATGCATCGCAACATTTTGGTAAGTTTAGCACAACGATATTTGTTGAGGCGGCAATGAGAGGTGCCAGGAGTTCGATTGTTGCGGCGAACCGCAAGATTCCGAGATCAATGGCAGTTCTCAATAAAGCTGAAACTCGATATCGACCGGGACGCGCACCGGGACCGACTGTCCACGCAACTTGGCAGGCTTGAACTTCCATTTTTGAACCGCGTCGATGGCTTTTTGCGTTAACGAAAAAGGTGCGCCCTTCAAGACGACGATGGAATTGACGGCGCCATCCTTTGTAACGATCAGCGAGAGTTCCACCGTGCCGCGGTATTTTGCTGTTCGTGCAAGGTCCGTGTAGTCCGGACTGGGGCAAAACACGCAGACGGGTAGAGTTGCTCCATCCACTCCCGGCTGAAGGATGCCAGGCTCGACGGGTATCGCCCCGGCAGCCCGTTCGTAGGAGATGGCCGGCTGTTTCAAGAGTTCCTGGAGTGCGCCAGTCAGTGGGAACTCCGCGTCCCCCGACCAAGTCGTTCCCATTCCATCGATATTCACGCTAATTCGCAATTGCTGCTTTGCGTCGGTCTCGATGGTTCCTCGCACGACTCCGGCTCCTCCCATGGAACGCGCAAGAGTCAGACAGACTGCCTCGCTTTGAAGCTCATCGAGCCCCATCCAGTTTACTTTCAAGTAGTCCTCAAACAACTTGCGATCCTGCACCTGAAAACCGGACGCGTACCCAGCGAGGGATAGAGCCAAGTCGTCAGCGAGGAGAGTGCCTAATTTGGAGAATTGTTTGTCGCTAGCGTTGGAAAAATCGATCACAAATATTTTTGGAAAAGCCGTATCGGTTTTGGACTGGCGGATTTGTTCCGCTACACGGGAGGCGAGTGAGTCCATTTGTTCTTGAGCTACGCGTGGCAACGCTGGCGCTTCATCGCGTGCCGCGATCGAGGCGCTCAGCACTGAAACCAACATCACAGCAATAATCAGAGCGCTAAGCGGCCCCACAGCGCGGAAGGCGCTGCGGAGACACACAACAAAAGAGGTCTTTTTTGGCAAAGAGGCCCACATGTTCCGACTTCAAATCGACGTCTTTTCGACGGATCCGAGGTACACCCATGCTAAAGGACGCATAGCAGACGATAATCGTTGCTTGGACTAGGCGAAGTTAACGAGGGCAGCGGATTCGGATTCGAATGTAGGGATGGCCTCAATGAGGCGCGTGACCGTGAGGGCATCCAGCACGCGGCCGGGGCGGCAAACCAGGCGGAGCGCACCCCCTTCGCGCGTCAGTTTGATGGAAATGCGAACGAGAGCCGAGATGCCAGAGCTATCGATCTGCGGAACGCCATTGAGATCGACGATGACCTTGTGAGCGCCGGCCTTGGCAACGGCCTCGAGAGCATCGTGGAGCTGCTCGCTGGGGTCACCTATGGTCAAGCGGCCGCGCACCTCGAGAACCGGAATAGTCCCGGACTCCCGAACAGTAATCTCCATCGGCAGATGCTCGGTCATAGTACTTTGCTCGAAATCTTCATCCTCACTGCTGCGCTATCGCCCGCTTCGCTAACAACCATACCAGCGGCGGATTTATACCGACGATGCATTATACGATGACAGCGCCGCGAGGCAAGAAGACCTCTCAAAGAATTGCCGGGCGAGGATTGCCTGGTCGAAGTAGGGAGTGAACGCAGCACCCCACTTGCCTTGCCTCCTACGCGGCACGAATCTGAAAAATGAATCTGACGAATGCAAATTTCTAAACGTGATGCTGAGTCGCGGCGCGTATAATCCGAGTCGCAAAACCGGTGGGTCACCATCAGTTTCTTTTTCAGAGTAGCCCCGGCCAAGCCGGGAGCAATCCAAACGAAGCGGAGCGGATATATCTATGAAGCGCATGGGATGGAAGTGTTGTTTGCTCTTGACCATTGTGCTCGCCGGTGTTCCCCTCCTCGCGCAACAAACTCCCTCCTCCACGGCAACTGATTCTCCCACGACTGCGTCTTCCTCTACTTCTGAAAGCCCAAAAGCTGTCAACGAGCAATTGAAACAACTTGACCAGCGCGTGACCGCAGCGCAATCGGCCGGGGACAATGCGTGGATGCTGGTAAGCGCAGCCCTAGTCCTGATGATGACAGGTCCAGGACTGGCGCTCTTTTACGGCGGATTGGTGCGCCGAAAAAATACCCTGGCGATCATGATGCAAAGCTTTCTACTGATGGCCTTGATTAGCGTGCTGTGGGCGCTGGTGGGATATAGCTTGTGCTTCGGCGGGAATGGTCCCGTCATAGGCGGTTTCGAGCACGCTTTTTTGAGAGGTGTGGGCGCGGAGCCAAATCCCGACTATGCGGGAACGATTCCGCAAGCGACGTTCATGATTTACCAGCTCATGTTTGCAATCATCACGCCAGCGCTGATCACTGGTGCTACCGCTGAGCGCATGAAGTTCAGCGGCACAGTGCTGTTCCTGACGCTCTGGTTTTTGGTTGTCTACGCACCGCTGGCGCACATGGTCTGGGGCAAGGGCGGCTTTCTGAACGCGTCTCTCGGAGGTAAATTCCCAACATTGGATTTTGCCGGCGGGACGGTTGTGCACATCAGCTCCGGAGTTTCAGCATTGGTGTGCGCGCTCTACCTTGGAAAACGGACCGGCTATCCGAAGCAGCCGATGCCGCCGCATTCTCTCGTGCTCAGTTTCATCGGTGCTTGTTTACTGTGGGTCGGATGGTTCGGCTTTAACGCAGGCAGCGCGCTGGCCGCAAACTCGCTGGCGACGAGCGCGTTTGTCGCCACGCATTTCGCCACGGCTGCGGCTGCGATAAGCTGGAGCTTGGCGGAGTGGATCAAGAACGGGCGGCCGAGCGCTCTCGGCGCAATTTCCGGTGCGGTCGCCGGCCTGGTTGCGATTACGCCAGCAGCGGGATTTGTAGGACCGATGCCAGCACTAGCAATTGGCTTTATTGCAGGCCTGGTCTGCTACTACATGGTCACCAAGGTAAAATCGATCTTCGGATATGATGATGCTCTGGATGCCTTTGGAGTTCACGGCGCAGGCGGCACGATTGGCGCTCTCCTGACCGGCGTTTTCGCGCAGCAGGTGATCAATCCGATTTTCGGCGCAGGCAAGCCCGTCGGCGGTATGGATGGACACTGGGGACAGCTCGGCAACCAGCTTGTGGGCGTGCTGATCGCCTGGGGCTTTGCGCTCGTCGGAACCATTGTGCTGCTGAAAATAACGGATATGATTACCGGCATTCGTGTAACGGAAACGGAAGAGATTGAAGGGTTGGACATCACGCAACACGGTGAAGAAGCGTATAACCTCGAAGCCTGATCATGATCCACACAGAATCATCAGGCATTGCGCGGAGCAGAAACTTTCATGATGAAAATTGAGGCAATCATTCAGCCCTCGCGTTTCGAATCCGTGAAAGATGCCTTGCGCGAAATTGGCATCGAGGGCATGACGGTCACCGAAGTCCGCGGCCACGGCCGGCAAAAGGGCCACACGGAAGTTTACCGCGGCCGCGAATATACCGTGGACCTGCTGCCCAAGCTCAAGCTTGAGATGGTCCTGCCGGATCCGCTGGTGCAGCGCGCGGTGGACACAATTCTAAAGACGGCCAAGACAGGAAAGATTGGCGACGGTAAAATATTCCTATCACGGGTTGAGGAAGCCATCCGGATTCGGAACGAGGAGCGCGGCGAAAACGCGCTCTGAATGAAGTGACGACCGCAGCTCGCCCAGGACTTAATCCGGCCAACCGGCCCGCAAAAACCATGTCAGGCTCTTTGACTCCCCTGTCCGTCCTCGGGCCATTGGCCGAGGACGAACGCCAGCGCATCCGGCAGCAGTTTGAAGCCGGCGGAAGTGCGCAAGACACGCTGCGCGCGCTTTGCGAACTTGCCGATCGCACTTCCCAGCAAATTTTTGGAGAAGTTCTGCGCGTCAACAACGCCGAGCCGCAAGGACTCACTCTAGTTGCCCTTGGCGGTTACGGCCGGCGATTGCTTTTCCCTTACTCAGATCTGGATATTCTCTTTTTGTTTGGCACTGAAAAGGCCGAGGCCGAATTTCGCCCTTTGATTGCGGATTTTTCCCGCACCTTGTGGGACCTCGGTTTTCGCGTAAGTTCCGCAGGCCGCACTCTCGATGAATGCAAGCGCATCGAAGAAGATAACGCCGAGTTCCACCTAGCACTTCTGGACCGCAGATTTCTAGCCGGCGACGAAGAACTGTTCGATCGGCTCACCAAGAAAATACTAGCAGGTCCGGAAAAACAGGCACGGCCGTTTTTGCTCGCGGAATTGACTAAACTCACTAAAGAGCGCCATGCCCGCTACGGGAACACCATTTACCATTTAGAGCCCAACATCAAAGACGCGCCAGGGGGCTTGCGCGACTATCAAGCGGCGGCATGGCTGCGGCAGATCGCCAACGGACAAAAAGACGGCTGGAAGAACAGCGCTGGTGAGGAAGAATTAGCGGCCAACGCCGTCGATTTTTTGAGCGCCATCCGTTGCTTCCTGCACTACAGTAACAGCCGCAATGACAATACTCTGACGTACGAGTTGCAGACTGCCGCGGCGGAACGCTCTCTAGGCGTCGCGAACGATGCGGCACGAGATGTGAAGCGCAGTCCGGAAGAGTGGATGCGGCTTTATTTCCGCCAGGCCCGAATTTTGAACCGCCTGCTGCTGCGTTATATCGAGCAAAAACCAGCTACGCAACCTACCTTTCGGGAACGATTTTTTAGCGCGGCGCGCGGCGTACGCAATGAAATCGGCAAAGGCAAACCCTTTGCTGTCCGCGACGGCTTGCTGGAAGTGGTGGATGAGCCGGCCCTTTCCGACCGCGCCGTGACTTTCGCGCTGTTTGCGGAAGCCGCGAAGACCGGTATCCCTCTGAGTCGCGAAGCGGAACGCGCCATCTTTTACATCCTGAAACATCCCGAGCTTCCGCAGAAGAATACGCAAGTAAATTGGTCCATGCTTCGGGAAATTCTTGCGGCCGATTATCCCAGCATGGCACTCCGGCCCATGCAGCGTCTCTCACTTCTTATGGATGTGTTGCCGGAACTCAAAGCCATCGATTCCCTCGTGGTTCGCGATTTTTATCACCGCTACACAGTGGATGAACACTCGCTTCGCACTATCGAACATCTTCAGGAGCTTGCCGAACCGCCCGATGAACGCGCTGCACATTTCAAGCAGCTCTGGAAAACAGTCGAGCGGCGAGATCTGCTGATTCTCGCGCTGCTGTTACACGACGTCGGCAAAGGCATGGCGGTTGAAAATCACGTTACCGGAAGCCTCGAAGCGCTGCAGAGCGCCGCGGCGCGCCTCCAGCTGTCCGCCTATGAAACGGACGAAGTTCATTTTCTGATCGAACATCACCTGGACATGTCCGCGACAGTTCAGCGCCGCGACATTTTCGATCCGGGAACCGTTTCTGTCTTCGCCGATACCGTAACGACCCAAGAGCGCCTTCAGCGATTGGCTTTGATGACCTACGCCGACATTCACGCCGTGAATCCCGAGGCTCTCACTCCGTGGAAAGCTGAAATGTTATGGCAGCTTTTCGTCGCCACTTCGAATCACTTCAGCCGCACTCTGGACCGCGACCGCCTGCATGCCTCCGATGAAGTGCCACTGCTTGAACAAGTCAGTAGTCAGGCTGGCGGCGCGAATAAAGCGGAAGTCGAACGGTTCCTAGAAGGTTTCCCGCGCCGCTACCGCGCGGTGCACTCCGCCCCGGAAATTGCCGCACACTTCCAGTTGTACCAAAAATTGGGCGCAGAACCCGTCCAGACCGAACTCAAAGCCCGTCACCATTCCTTCTCGCTGACTTTGCTCACGGCCGACCGGCCGGCGTTGTTCGCAACCATCTCCGGCGTCCTCGCGGGCTGGGGCATGAATATTGTGAAGGCCGACGCCTTTGCCAATGCCGCAGGCGTCGTCTTGGACACATTTCAATTCGTCGATCTGCACCACACGCTCGAGCTGAATCCCACCGAAATCGCCCGATTCCAGAAGTCTCTTGCGGACACCCTAAGCGGAAAAGCCCCTCTTGAGCCGCAATTGAAAGGCCGGGAAAACGCCAGCAAAGCGAAACCGCCGAAAGTGGCTGTCGAAACGCGCGTCGGGTACGACGACACGTCTTCGGCACACAGCACGCTGCTCGAGGTCATGGTGCAAGACCGTCCAGGCCTGCTGTATGACGTCGGCTCCGCTTTAGCCCGCCTCGGCTGCAACATTGACGTAGCGCTGATCGACACGGAAGGCCAGAAAGCAATCGACGTTTTTTACCTGACGGAACGCGGGAAAAAACTCAGCCAGCAAAAACAGGAACTCTTGCGAGAAGTACTGCAGAGCACGCTGTCCTGACTTCCCACCCCCGACACAGGTGAACCGATTGAAGGACTCTCTAGGCTTCTTGTGCCTTTTTGAACAGTTCCGTGCAGCGACCTGTGCAACTCTGAATGCCCCTTTAGTCTGATTGTGCCTGCCGTCTCACCCTTCACAGGCGTACGAAGGAAGAGGCATGGCTATCTCCGAACGTCGAATCACACCGCGTTTCAAGCTGCATACACCCCTGTCTTTCCATCGCATGGAGGCACGGGCTGAAGGCGAGCAGCGAGCCAGAGCGATCAATATCTCGACGCGGGGCGTCTACTTCACCACAAATCTCGTCCTGCGTGTCGGTGAGGCCGTGGAACTTCTCCTGGAAATGCCCAAGCGCGTCACCGGGGCGAAAGTGAGCAGCCGTCGATTTACCGGACGTGTTACCCACGTTGAACTGGAGAACATGCCTGTAGGTCTCTCTGGAATCGGCGTGCAACTGCTTTATTATGAGCGCGATCTAGTCAAGGTTCTTACTAAAGGACTTTGAGATTGCGCAGCAATTCCCGTTCTCCCAACTCAAGCCCTAGGCACTTCGGATCAGCCTCTAATGTGCTAACGGGAAGCGTCTAGCTCCCAATCGTCGATATCGTAGAAATACGTACACAGTTGTGCCAATCTGCTAAACCTAGAGGTACCTTTTTGAAACTTGACGTTTTTGCGTCTTCATCCAAAATCGCTATCACCCCTTCCAATCCCCAAACAGGAGACGGGTCGGATGCCAGCTGACGCTGGTGAAGGAGCATATTTTCAAGTTCACCGTAGGCGATGAGACGCATTCGTTTCTGGTTGAGGAATTGGTTGCAAAACTCTCGAGTTGGCCGGAAAGATTCCGCCTTAGACTGGGCGCTTCCTCCCGCTCCGAGGCCAAAACATTCTACGGAGAAAACTGTTATCAAGTTGCGGAAAAGGCTGCGGACTTTCTAGCCCTTGGCAGTAGCTCAGCAGGAACCATCAAGACAACATACTCGCCACTGAATCCCTCCCCGCCCCCTCGCCCGACCCTCCAGCCTCTGCAGATTCAAGAATCGGAATCCGACTAACCGTCTTTGGAAACGACGCACGCGGATCACTCGAACTGACTTCATTGCTTATCGGGGACCGCAGTCGGGAACAATATCTGCAAAGAGGCTTCCCCCGCGCACCCTCTCTCCTGAGGAGTTGTGTCAGATTAGCGCTTATTGACGAGTTCGGATTATCCTGTCGCCTTTATAATGACAGCCGCAACTTAAGGCGTATGAAAACTCGAAGGCCTTTCTTCGAAATGAGCCCTGAGGTTTCCGGCGAAGTTGGCAGGGAGAAATAGACCATGGAACCGGACCCGATACTATTTCGCGATCTGACCTACATCTTCCTGGCTGCGGTAGTCGGGGGACTGGTGGCATGGCGTCTTCGCCTGCCGCTGATCCTGGGGTTCGTACTGGGTGGGATAGCTATCAGCCCGTTCACACCCGGCCCGCATGTCTCGGACTTGCATACCTTCGAGGTATTTGCCGAAGTCGGCGTCGTGCTGCTGATGTTTTCGATCGGTGTCGAGTTCTCCATCCCTGATTTGATCCGCGTGAAATGGGTCGCGCTCGTCGGTGCGCCCATCGGGATTCTCGCGATGCTGGGAATTGCGCTCGGCGTAGGAAAGCTTGCCGGATGGACTCTTACAGAAGGACTCGTCATCGGCGCGGCGATCTCTGTGGCGAGCACGATGGTGCTTGCGCGGCTGCTGCGGGATTCCGGAAACATGGCGTCCACCCACGGCCGGGTGATGATCGGTATCACACTCGTTGAGGATCTCGCGGTCATCTGCATGACGCTCGTGCTGCCTGCATTCGGCGGCTCCGGGAAAGATCTCTTCGTGAACGCGGCTTGGACTCTGGGTAAGGCTTTTCTCCTGCTGGTTCCGCTGGGATTCCTTGCCATTAAAGTGATCCCGCCCGTTTTCCGGCGAGTCAAAGCAACCTGTAACACGGAACTTTTCCTGTTGATCGCTATCGCGGTTTGTCTCGGAACCGCTGCGCTCGCGCAAGCGGTGGGATTTTCGGTTGCCCTGGGCGCTTTCCTGGCTGGTTTATCCATCAGTGGTTTGGAGGACCTTCACGACGCGCATACCCAGCTTGTGCCACTTCGCGATACGTTCGTGGCACTCTTCTTCGTCACACTCGGGACTCTGATAGATCCCCACGTGCTAGCCAAGAGCCTGCCACTCCTCGGCCTGATGCTCCTCCTTATCATAATCGGCAAGTTTCTCGTTTGGATGGCGGTTGTGTGGATCTTCCGCTATTCCTTCTGGACCGCTATTGCCGTGGCCGCCGGGCTGACGCAAATCGGCGAACTCTCCTTTGTCGTCGTGCAAGTCGGGCGATCCTCGGGAATGGTGGCCGAAAACGTGTTCAGCACATTAATCGCCGCGTCCCTGATTTCTATATTGCTCAACGTTTTTATTGTGCGCGCCACGTTCGCATGGCTGAACCGAAGGCTTCCGGTTAGCGCTCCAGTTCGCAGCGAAAGTGTGGCCTGACTGGAAGAATGCCGATGCTGCGGTGCACCGCGGCACCTGGGGTTGTGCTTTCTCCATGTGTTTTGCTGGCTCTTAAGCGATTCAGGAAGAGCAGTGCAGAGACGAAGGGTTACAATTGCAGAGGAAAAATTGGTGGACGTGACAGGGATCGAACCTGCGACCTCATGCTTGCAAAGCACGCGCTCTCCCAGCTGAGCTACACGCCCATCCTTGCAATAGAATTAGTTTAAAACACTTTCGGCGACAGTGCATCTCCGATTGCTTTCCGTTGTGCCTGAATTATTTCAGAACCCCCTATTTCTTATCTCGACTTTTCGTAGGGCTTGCAACTTGGTGTTAGTCGCTATAATGTTAGCGCGACTATCGAAATGTATGCCGCACTCCCCGAGCGGCGCACTGTCCAGGAGGCCACATTTCATGCGGCGCGCGAAAGTTGCCGTCAGACCACCGGCTTCGCAAACTGCCGGAAGCGTCAACGGCGGTAAGCCTGCGAAAAAAAAGCCTGGCCAGTCAACCCCTGCCAAGGGACCCGTCGCCGGACTTCGTGAACGGAAGAAAGCGCGTCTCCGCCAGCAGATTGTCGAAACGGCTCTTCATCTTTTTCGCCAGCGCGGCTACGAGAACACGCGAATCGACGATATCGTGCTGGCTTTGGAAATCAGCCAGCCCACGTTTTTCCGCTATTTCCCCAGCAAAGATGCAGTGTTGCGCGAAGTCGGACGCCGGGCGTTCGCTCGGCAGGCGGAAAGCCTCAAGTCCGAGTTATCCATCAAAGCGACAACGGAGCAACGCTTGCGGCGATTTTACGAAACGCTGGGAAACACAACCGAAGTGGGGCGCCCGCTTTGGCAGGCTGTAATTCTCGCAGGCGCAATGGATCCGGTACGCTCGCCGGAGTTGCGTGGCGCCGAGGCGGCAACGGTAAGTCTTCTGCGCGAGATCATCGCGGAGGGCCAAAAGAACGGTGAGATTACGCGTGATTTTCCGGTCGTGCACCTGGCAGAATTCATGGAGGGTTTGTTCAATACCGTCGTCCGGCAGTGGGCCGTCGATCTCACTGGTCCGCACAAGCTCACCGAGCGCGTGCGCAACGCCGTCGAATTCTTTTTGCGCGGCGCCAAGCCTTAAGGCACAGAGGCAAGTTCTCTGCTGATCGCATCAAAGTCAAAGGAGTTCCAATCGCTTGCGCGAAATTCTTGAGCCACGCTTCTCCAATTCTTTGAGATTCACACAATGAAGGCAGCCATCCTTCGCGAGTTCAAAACGCCTCTGACTATCGAAGACGTCGCGCAGCCACATCCCGAGGCGCAAGAAGTATTGATCGCGGTCGAAGCGTGCGGTGTCTGCCATTCGGACTTGCATGTGGCTGACGGCGATTGGCCGCAACTCGTTCCCATCACTAAGCGGCCTTTGATCCTGGGGCACGAGATCGCCGGACGAGTCGTGGAAAAAGGCGCGTTCGTCCATAATCTGGAAATCGGCGACCGCGTCGGCGTTCCCTGGGTTTACTGGACTTGTGGCGAATGTGATTTCTGCAGCGAAGGCAACGAAAATCTTTGCGCCAAACAAAAAATTACTGGCGTCACCGTAGATGGCGGTTACGCAGAGTTCGTCAAGGTTCCCGCGAGTCATGCCACGAAAATCCCCGATGAGCTTTCTTCTATCGATGCCGCGCCGCTTTTCTGCGCTGGAGTCACCGTTTATCGTGCTTTGAAACACGCTAGAATCCAGCCGGGCCAGCGTTTAGCGGTTTTCGGCGTCGGCGGCTTGGGGCACTTGGCCGTGCAAATCGGACTGGGCATGGGAGCGATCGTCACCGCCATTGATGTCTCCGACGAAAAGCTGGCACATGCCAAAAACTTAGGGGCATCCGCGACGTTAAACTCCGTCACGGTAAATGTTGTCAAAGAGCTGCGACGAGCGGGCGGAGCCCATGTTGCGATAGTGACTTCCGCAGCAAAAGCGGCCTACGACACAGCCTTTCCCTGCGTTCGTCCGACAGGAACGCTCCTTGTAGTCGGCCTGCCCTCCGAGCCCCTTTGCTTTCCGCCCATCATGATGGCTGCGACAGAAGTACGCATTCAAGCCTCATCCGTCGGAACCCGGGAAGATTTGCAGCACGTGCTAGCAATGGCGGCCGCGGGAAAAATCCATTGCCAGACGGCCACGCGCCCACTGGCCCAAATCAATGAAGTTCTGGAGCAACTGCGGCACGGACAAGTATCCGGCCGGATTGTACTCATACCTCGCTGAACGGGAGGGTGAAATTCCGCGCGGGCGAACTATTGCACCGCAATGTACAAATCGACCACCGAGTCCGCTGGATTCTGTGCCCGCTGATCATAAACTTCGAAGTCTGCTTTGTAAGTCCGATCCCCGCCCAATGCACTCTTCGGCGTCGCCCAAACTCGTCGCCACATCTCCACAACGACTGTCTGCACAGGGCCCTTCTCCGAAGTGAACACCGCATATCGTCCTGCAGGCACATTCTTCGCGACCATGCCCGCAGGCACGCTCTCCACTTTCGTCACGTGCGCGCCCAGCACGTAGGTGTACTCCCCATCTTTGTCGCTGGCATACTCGGTGTACAACGCCACAATATTCCCATCCGCCTTATTAGGAATCGCCGCCAGCACTCCTTCCTTAAAGAGCCGTTCCCACTGCTTGCCGATAGGCCGCTCCGGTGTCATTTGCTCCGCATTGCTCGTACGCAAGGCGATGCCAACCACCGTAAATCGATCCTGCTGCACGGCTTTTGGATTCATGTCAGTTTCTTTCCTCATTTCGGAAAATGTGAAGTGGGCACTCGTAACAATTGCCAGCGCAATCCCTGTCAACCTAATCGCGCCGCGAACTATTTTTCGAATCATCGAAGCCTCCCACTGCGTCTGCAACGCCTCAGTATCTAATTTTTAAGGCTATCTTAGCGGTCTGACTCTCACGGCCACAAAATTGTATCGTTTCCTCGAACAATCCCTGCACTAAATCCGTTCTTCCCAACAGGCACATGAACGGTTTCACGGAACCCAACTCCATGTACAATGCCGTCGGCTCGCAACTTCAAACCCCAATCTTCGGGAGCAATTCATGCCATCGGACGATTTGACAGCTCCGCCGACTTCTTCGCTTGCACCGGACTCTTCGCTTCATTCTGACAAGCGATCTCTTTGGCGCAAATTGCGTGATTGGTGCTCCCGCCAGTGGGCAGCCATCCGTCCTGGTCCGGAAGCGCGCCGTGGCGCCGTTTGGGGAACGCTTGTTGCAGCTGCCATTTGCGTCATCATTGGCGGCCTCTATTTAGACACGGGCTTTGGATACATTTTCGATTTTGCCTTTTGTATCCTCATCGCCGCGATCTTGATTCCCCTTGTCGCTCTCCTCGTCATGCTGCTCCTGACCATCGCTAGAAAGTTGCCGCGCTCCGCCACGGGAATGATCGTCGGTTCCTGCATGATCGTCATGATGCTGTGGGGACCGCCCAAATTGGGGATTATCATGGCGGTTCTCATGGGTCTCGCTACCGGAGTTCTCGGGGCCACCATCGCGACTTTTTTCTGGGGCAACTTCGGCCAAGCGGCGTTAAGCAAGAAAATCATCGTTGGCCTGCTTTTCGTACTCGCTGTCGCCGGCAATATATATTTCATTTGGCTTTTTGCCCACGCAGGCTCGATGGAAAAATTGATCTCCTGGAAGCCGCCCGTCGATTCCATGCCCGCGAAATTGGCCGCACCGGATCCCTCCGCCCCCGGGCCTTTCCAAGTCTTGAAACTTTTCTACGGCGTCGGCAACGACATCCGCCGCCCTGAATATGGTTCGAGCGTCGCGATCAAAACTCATACCGTGGACTCGTCCAACTTCTTCAAGGACTTCAATGGATGGAAGCGCTGGTCGCGCAAGAAATATTGGGGCTTCGATATCGACAAGCTCCCGCTGAATGCGCGCGTCTGGTATCCAGAAGGTCCAGGGCCATTTCCTCTCGCTCTGATCGTTCATGGCAACCACAACATGGCTGCTTTTTCCGATCCCGGATATGCGTACCTCGGCGAATTGCTCGCCACCCGCGGCATCATCCTCGCCTCCATCGATGAAAACTTTCTTAACAGCGGTCTTTTTCACGACCCGCCCAATCAACAGGCCGTTCGCGGTTGGATGCTCCTCGAGCACTTGAAACTCTGGAAGGAATGGAATCAAGCCGAAGGCAATCCATTCCACGGCAAAGTAGATATGTCGCGCATTGCGGTGATGGGCCATTCGCGCGGCGGCGAAGCCGCGGCCACCGCCGCCGCATTTAATAGAATGAAATACGCTCCTGAAGACGCCAACATAAAATTCGATTATGGCTTCTCGATCAAAGCGGTCGTTGCCATCGCGCCCGTCGATGGACAGTACAAACCAGCCGGCCAGCCCCGCTGGATTGAAGACGTAAGCTATCTCACGCTGCAGGGTGCGCACGACATGGACGTTGCCTCTTTCGATGGCAGCCGCCAAGCGGATCATGTGCGCTACACGCAGCCTGGTCCATGGTTCACGGCCGAGATCTACGCGTATCGCGCAAACCACGGCCAATTCAATACTGTGTGGGGCAACGACGACGCGGGCAAGCCTCTTGGCTGGCTGCTCAATCTCAAACCGCTGATGCCCGGCGACGAGCAGCGCCGCATATCGAAAACGTATATCTCCGCGTTTCTGGAAGCCACGCTCAAAGATCATCACGAATACATTCCGATATTTGAGGACTGGCGCGTCGCTCGCGCCTGGCTGCCGGACACTATCTTCTTCAATCGTTATCGGGACGCCTCTTACGTCCCGTTGGCATCGTTCGACGAGGATGCCGACCTCACAACCACTACCGCGCCAGGCGGCCACATCGAAGGAGAGAACCTTTCCATCTGGAACGAAGGTAAAATTCCCTATCGCGACGGCGATCGCGGCTACAACGGTGTCTTTCTTGGCTGGAATCGCGCCAAGGACGCGCCTTCTGCAACTTATACGCTCACATTGCCGGCGGGCGCAGCAGCCAATTGGCATTTGTCGGCAGATTCGACGCTTGACCTCTCTGTCGCGCCACTGGACGAAGACGTATCGCTGCCCGGAAAGAAAAAAGACGACGATAAAGACAAGAAAAAAGCCAAGGAAAAGAAAAAAGAAGAGGAGAAGTCCAAGAAGAAAGAGCGCGAATCGCCTGATTTCACAATAGAACTCGTCACTACCGACGGTGTGACGGTCAGTGCTCCCCCAAGCCGTTTCATGTCCATTCCGCCGCCGTTCAAGGAAAAACTCGCGAAGCTCGACGTAATCAGTGACGCTGCATATAACCAGGATTGGGAAGCCGTTTTCCAGTCCGTGCGCGCCCCGCTCTCCGAGTTTGAGGCGATTTGCAAAGACAAGTGTCTGGCATTCGACCCCGCTAAACTCAGTGTCGTGCGGCTCAAGTTCGACCGCACGCCGATGTATAAAATCTGCATCAGCGCAATTGGTTTTGGCAAACAGTGATGTATGCTGTCCCCTCTTTGGAGGCTGCCCATGCATCTTTTGCGCGCGCGTGCCGCTCGTTTCTTGTCGATAGCCATCTTTTTGTTTGCCGCTGCCGGTGCTAACGCGCATGTTACGCGCGTCGAGATTATTTCGCGCACCGATGTTCTGGATGGCCGGGCGTTTGGATTGGCCGGCGGTTACGAGAAAATCGTCGGCCGCGTTTATTTCGCGATGAATCCGGAAAATCTCCACAACAAGCTGATCGTCGATCTCGACAAAGCGCCGCGTAACGCACAAGGTGAAGTGGAATTTTCCGCCGACCTCTATTTGCTGAAGCCCAAGGATATGAACAAGGGAAACGGCTCGGTGCTTTTCGAAGTTTCCAATCGCGGCGGAAAAGGAATTCTGCACCTTGTGAACGGCTTCAACCCATCCACTCCGGAAGGCGAATATGGCGACGGCCTTCTGATGCGCCAGGGCTACACGGTCGCTTGGGTCGGCTGGGAGTTTGACGACCCCGATGAAGGCGATCGACTCAAGCTCTACGCTCCGGTCGCTCACGATGCCGGCGGAAAAGAAATTCGCGGCTTGGTACGTTCGGATTTCACGCCGGCACAAAAAGTAGACGACATGCCGCTCGGCCATTTCCTCCTTGGACCGACAGGAGGAAAAAGCTATCCCGTCGACGATCCGGCAAGCGCGAAGAATGTTTTGGCGGTGCGCGATACGCCGGATGGCAAGCGGCAAACGATTCCACGCTCGCAATGGAGTTTTGCTCACACAGTCGACGGCAAGCTTGCGGCCGATCCTCACTTTATTCATCTGGACGGCGGATTCCAGGCTGGAAAGATTTATGAAGTGGTTTACGAAGCAAAAGATCCGGCGGTTGTAGGGATTGGCTTCGCTGCAGTTCGTGATTTTCTCTCCTATTTGAAATACGAGCCGCAATCCACAGCTCCTATAAAGCGCGTTTACGCGGTCGGCATCTCGCAAAGCGGACGATTCCTTCGGCATTTTATCTACCAGGATTTCAACGCCGACGAGCAGGGCCGCCAGGTGATGGACGGAGTCATCGCTCACGTCGCTGGCGCTGGCAGAGGCAGCTTCAATCATCGTTTTGCACAGCCTTCGCGCGACGCTCAGCCGCTCTCCAGCATTTTCTTTCCCACGGACCTTTTCCCGTTTACCGACCTTCCGGAAACCGATCCTGATACAGGAGAAACAGGCGGTTTGCTCGACGCTTCGATCAAATCCAAGAACGCGCCGAAGCTATTTCTGACCAATACATCGTACGAATATTGGGGCCGCGCGGCGTCTTTGATTCACACTTCGGCGGACGGCTTGAGCGACGCGAAAATCAGCGAAAATGTTCGCGTCTACTTCCTCGCTGGCTTGCAACATTTCTCGGCCTCATTTCCTCCACAAAAAAGCAGTCCCGGCTCGCCGGATTCCAACGCGCAGCAACGCTACAATCCGAATCCCATCAAATGGTATTGGCGCGCGTTGATCACGGATTTGGATCAATGGGTGAAAGATGGCACGCCGCCGCCGGCGAGCACGTATCCGAAAATCGCGGACGGTACTCTTGTGCCGCTGAGCAAATCGGGTTTTCCTAACATCCCGGGAGTCAACAAACCGCACGAAGTGAGTCTCGCGTACCATCTGGATTTTGGTCCGCAATGGAAAGACGGAATCGTCAGCATCGAACCTCCCAAAGTTGGCAAGCCGTTCGTGGTGCTCGTTCCACAATCGGACGCCAACGGAAACGATATGGGAGGCGTGAGTTTGCCGGAATTGCAAGTTCCGCTCGCAACGTACACCGGATGGAATCTGCGCGATCCGGCTATCGGGCTTGGCGATTTGCGGCTCAGCTTTTACGGTTCGTTCATTCCTTTCGCCAAGACCGCGGCCGAGCGCGCAAAAACAGGCGATCCACGGCTCTCGATTGCGGAAAGATACGTTTCACGCGACGAGTACATTGGCAAATTCGCTGAAGCGGCTATGAAATTGGTTCATGAACGCTTTCTGCTTCGTGAAGACTTGCCCGCTGTGATCGAACGTGGCGAGCGCGAATGGGCCGAAGTAACGGGACAAAACTAGTTTGAGTAATCGTTGCAGGTAGAAGAAATAATCGGAGGAACAATGAATCGGAATCGCCGGGACGTTTTGAAGGGCGGAAGTCTTGCGTTGCTGGGCGGGGGCTTGTTTCGCCGCATGGACAAGATTGACGGAATGCAAACGCAGAGTGCGGGCGAATCACTGACGGAAATCGTCAAGAGTCGCAGCACCGGCGCGAGCGAAAAACTGTTGTTGAGCCCGACACCCGGCGCGGAAGGGCCACCGGAGCCAGCGAAAGTGGACCGACTGCCGCTGGAGTGGAACAAGCGGACGGTAGCTCGCTTCAAGGAGCAGCTTGCACAAAAAGACATTCACGCGTTTGTGGCGCGCGATCAGCTCAACATTATTTATTTGACGGGCTACTGGCACACACATACAGAGCGGCCGCAGGTGGTCTTCATGAATAAAGATGATGCGGACCCGTGGTTTCTCTATCCGGCGCTGGACCGCGACTTGGTGAAGGGCTGGTGGTTTGGCGGCGGCTGGGAATATTTCGACACGAAACACGCCGAAGGCGGATTTCCGGAGCAAGGGAAAGTCGTGCAGGGGAAGACGGTGGATTTGTTCCAGATGCTTCTCGAAGGAATCAAAGCGAAAGGCGTCCAGGGCAACAAAATCGGCATCGACGGCAAACTCTATGCGGACGAGTTGGCGACGGCGAAGAAAATTCTGCCGAAAATAACATTTGTGGATGTTAGCGACACACTTCTCGAGATGCGCGAAGTGAAGACTCCCGAGGAACTTGCGCTGACGCGGCGCGCGTATACCTATTTTGACCGCGCCCACGCTTACGCGCGTGACTACATCCTTACTTACGGGACGGATGTAACGGATTACGAAGTGGCCTTCGCGAGCACCTTCTGGATCAACAATGTGCTGCTCTCGGATTTGGACCTTGCCGGCGGATTGCCGCACCACGGCGTGGCGGCTACCGTCGAGATTGACTGCCGCGTCGGGCGACTCTGCGCGTATCCGCACCCGAACCAGCCGCGGTTCAACCGTATCCAGCGGAACATGCCCATGCAGGTCGATGGCGACGCCTACATTGGCGGACACGGCGGAGAAAACTATCGCATGTACATCCTCGCGGACAACGCGGGCCAATTCGATGCGCACATGCGAAAACTTTGGGAAGTGAGTCAGCACACGTGCGACATGCAGGTGGAATTGCAAAAGGAGGGCGCGACGTGCTCGAGCGTGGCGTACGAGATTCACAAATACCAAGTGGCGCAGGGAGTGCAAGATTTCATTTACCACCGGCCAGCGCACGGAGAAGGCTCGGAAGGCCACCAGCCGCCTTATCTTTCGCTTGGCGACTACACCGTTCTGAAGAAAAACATGTGCTTCTCCGAAGAGCCCGGGCTCTACGATCCAAAAGCGGGAGTGGGATTTAACTGGAGCGATCATGTGGTTACGGGAGTAAAGTCCGGATACCGGATGAGCCGCGTGCCGTACTCGAAGGAGTGGAGCTGGATCAAAATCTGAAGTAATGAGGTAGCGGCAAACAAAAGTAAGCATCGTGCGCACGGGAATAAGGTCATGACCTAGTTCCCCCTTGCGGCGTCCGCGAAATATTTTCCTGCATTGACGCTGAAATCTCGTTTGGTCTTCGTGACGGTTTCTCTGAGAGTGCGAACGTTGTAGGCCCGCGAAACATCCTGTCCGTTCCTGACACCAATTAACAAAATCAGAGCTTGCTAGCTCAGGCCGCCGACTATTGGCGGCGAGCGATGCTGACACGCGAGATAAGAGATAGACTCGATGGGGCGGTCGGACCTGGGACATGCGGCGAGCGAGATGCGCTGAGGGGGAATGTGGCTGAGCCAAAGGTGGAGTACTCGAACAGGTTGGAAACATACCTGAAGAGGATTGCGGAGAGGGACCGCGTGCACTTGCGCGTGGGGTACGCGAAGTTAGCGGTGATCGCGGCGGGATTGCTGCTGCTGTGGAGCGTTCTGGCGAAGCATTTTGTGCCGGCTTATTGGTTGATAGCGCTGGCTGCGGCCTACTTGTTGCTAACGATTTTACATGGGCGCGTCCTGCGGACTAAGGAGCGGGCGAACACAGCGGCAGAGTTTTATCGCAAGGGGATTGCGCGGATTGAGGATCGGTGGGCCGGAACGGGGCAGACGGGGGAGCGCTTTCGCGACGCGAACCATGTGTATGCGGAGGATCTGGATCTCTTCGGCCGCGGGTGTCTATTTGAACTGCTTTCGACGGCTCGATTGCCGATGGGCGAGAGGCAGCTGGCAAATTGGCTGAGCGAGGGATCGGAGATTGGGGCGATTCTGGGGCGGCAGAAACTAATTGGGGAGCTGCAGGAGAAACTGGATTTGCGCGAGGATTTGGCTGTGACCGGGGAGGATTTGCGGGCGCGTTTGAATCCGGAATCGATGAGGGAGTGGGCTGAGCGGGAATCGATTTTGCCTGGAGGCGCGATATGGCGCGGGGTGATGGCGGTGCTGGCGTTTGGGGCGGCGGCGGGGATTGTCTATTACTTTGAGACGGCGACGCTTTGGCCGCTATTGAGCGTGTTCACGGTGGAGGCCGTTGTTCTTGGGTGGCTGCGGCGCAAGGCGCATATCGTGATCGAGGGTGTGGATTGCAACGCCGAAGGACTGCTGCTTTTTTCGGAGATTCTGGAGCGGCTGGGGCGAGAGCCGTTCACGGCGCCGCGATTGCAAGCTTTGGCCGCCGAATTGAAGCAGGGGAACGAGCCGGCATCGGCAGCGATTCGAAAATTCGCGCGAATCGTTTATTGGATCGACGCCAGCGACGGCGTGCTTGCGAAGATGGCCGAGCTGCCCTTTCTCTATAGCGTGCAGGTGGGGATGGCAGCGGAGGCGTGGCGGAGGCGCTGGGGCGCCAAAATGCGGCGGTGGGCGGAGTTAACGGGGGAGATGGAAGCGCTGCTTTCTTTGGCGGCGTATTCGTACGAGCATCCAGCGGATCCGTTTCCGGAATTTGTGGACACGAAGGATGGAGTCGGATTTTTTGACGGGGAGCAGTTGGGGCACCCGCTGATTGCAGCGGAGAAGTGCGTCAGGAATAGCGTGCGGCTCGATGCACAGACGCGGGTTTTGCTAGTGAGCGGATCGAATATGTCGGGGAAGAGCACATTTTTGCGAGTCGTTGGAATAAACACGGTGCTGGCGATGGCTGGCGCGCCGATTCGCGGAAACAGATTGAAGCTGACGCCGCTTCGGATTGGAACGCGGATTCGAAGTACCGACTCGCTGCAAGAAGGCCGTTCAAGTTTCTTTACGGAGATTCTGCATATCCGGAAAGTGTTCGACGCGGCCAATGGGCCGGTGCCGATGGTTTTTTTGTTTGATGAATTGCTGGAGGGAACGAATTCGAAAGACCGCCGAATCGGTGCGGAAGGTTTGGTTCAGGGGTTGCTGAAGCGGCGCGCGATTGGAATTGTGACGACGCATGATTTGGCTTTAACGGAAATTGCGGCGGCGGTAGGGAATGTTTTGCGGAATATGCATTTTGAGGATCAGGTGGCCGATGGAAAGATGAAGTTTGATTACCAGTTGCGCAAAGGAGTGGTGGAGAAAAGCAATGCGCTGGAATTGATGCGTTTGATTGGGTTGGAGACGTAGGCGCGAATACTGAATTTATACTTCAGGGAGCAAAGTGACTGTGACTCGTGAGTGGTGACTGGTAGAGACCTCAGTAGTAAGCGGTTCTTCAAGCTAAGCCGCGGCGATGCGGCGAATCAGATCTTCCTGCTCCGATTTGCTTTCGGCGCCGATAGTGAACGCGTCGAGAAGATTCAGCCCGAGCGCGAAATTCAGGGCTTCGTCCTGGCGGTCGCGTAAAGCGCCCTGGCCGAGAATTTTCATGCCGATGATGCCCTTCCCTCTGGCGCGCATTTCCTTGATCACGCTTACGACCGTATCCGGATCGGCATCCATCATGGCGCCGACGGGATTGACGCGGACCAAGTGGACTTCGACCCAGGAAGAATTGGTGGCGGCGCGCAGAGCTTCGATGGAATGGCACGAACAGCCATGAGCGCGGATGATCCCCTTTTCTTTGGCTTCGGAGAGAACATCCATCACGCCTCGGTAACGATCGGTCCAGTCGGGCTCCGTGAGGCAGTGCATTAGGCAGATGTCGAGGTGATCGGTGCCGAGTTCGCGGCGAAAGCGATCGAGATCGGCGCGGGCGGAGGCGGCATCGCGGGCCCAGGTTTTGGTGAGGACCGTGACCTTGTCGCGCTGGACGTGCTTGAGTGCCTCAGCAACGTGCGGATGGCTGCCGTAGCTGTCCGCCGAATCAAAAAATCGCAGGCCGTGGTCGTAGCCGTTGAGGAGAAGATCGGAGAGGCCTTGGACCCCGAGGGCGGTCTGATGAGAATGATGGCCGGAGCCGACGGTGCCGGTCCCCATAGCGAGTCGACTGGTCTGGATGCCGGTCTTGCCAATGGTAATGGTGTCCGACGCGCTAAATTTGCGCGGAAGTGGCTTGAGCGTTAAAGCGCGGGCGCGCTGGGCAAACGAGGCGGAATGGAGCCAAGCTGCTCCTGCGGTGCATGCGGAACGAATGAGAAATTCGCGGCGTTTCATGGGGCCCCCTCAGAAACGTCTTTGCAGAGGATGCTACACCTAATATGGACGCATGGGTCCGGGGCCGGTTATCAAGAATGGGAGCGGAGCTTCTGAAATGTCGAATCGTCTAGTTAAGAGGAGAGTCAGAAGACTTGACTTCGCCCGGCGATGGCAGGCGTGCTTCCAAGGATAAATTCGAGCGAATGAGCGATTCGACTTGGTTCCATACAGCGGGATCACATTCAATTTGGATGTGGGGCTTCATGAATACGCGGTCCCACCATGGATATTGGCCACAACTGAGAGGCTTAGTTTTGTAGTCCGAGCGGAAATTACCGAGTATGCGAGTGCGCTCAGGATTGGCGGCGCGAATTTGAGGCTGGCCGTGGAGCATGCCGTCGAGCTGGTAAAAATTGACGGCCTGCGCGACATTAGCGGGAATTACGGCATCATTCTCGCCCCTCTTGGAGACGCTATCGACCTGAATCGTCAGAACCACGGGAATGCCGTCTTTTTCAAGCTGGCGGGCAAGCTCGACCGTTTCTGAAGCGCCCCAGCTGTGGCCAAAAATAATGATTCGCGCGTTCTGCTTTTCTTCGGGCGAAAGCTTTCCATCACCGTTCGAATCCAAGAGGTGAAGCACTGCTTGATGGGCATCGTTACCGCGATGGTTCTCAAACGTTTGGACGAAAACGCTGGAAGCATATTCTTCGCGCAGGCGCTCGATCAGTTGGACTTCGGTGTGGACGCGATCATCGTGGCGAACATAGCCGCCGAGAAAACCGATGACGATAATGGATGAAGCGGTCGAAACCCCTGCGGGAGTAGCCGGGGGCTTCGAGCTCGCCCCACCGGAGACGAGGGCCAGAGAAAAAACCAAAAAGAAGACCCGGAACGAAGAATGCATTCGCTGCACCGCGAAAGGCAAACTACATCAGTACAGATGACGGAAACAAGACTAAAGTTACGCAAAAATGGAAGAGAGAGAATGGTACGGAGAAGTGAAAAGAAGTGGGAAGAATGCCTTAGTACTCACAGGACTACGCTGATTGTTGCTTATTGAATCTGGCTGAAAGAGACAACCGTGGCGCGCGCGCTGCTGGAAGGCGCACCGTTGTTGGCCGTCGTCGAAGTAGCGCTATTAACCCGAGCCACCTCCAACAGTACCCAATCGTTTTTGAACTCCGGCATGATCTCGCGGCTATGCTTGGGGCTCTTCAGATAGTGATCGGCGCGCGCGAGAGTCAGGGCATAGGCCCACTGGGAATCGCTTCCGGATGCGAAGAGGTTGCTTGCGCTTAGTCCCAGCCTCGATGGCTTACCACCTTGCGAGAGATCCAGCCAGAGAGTCCCATTGGTATCAACCGAAAGCGCACCCGCGCGATCCAAATGCTTATAAAGACGGCCGAGAAACTCATAGTTGGGAATGATTTCGCGGCTGATGGCATCGCTTGTAAGCGATCCAAACGCTTCCCGATATTGTTTCCATTCCTGGGTGCTACCCACGAGTTGCACGCTTTCCTGATTAACAATCGCTTCCAATTCCTCTTCGCGCGGGATGTCCTTCTCTGCCTTTGCTTCTCGAATTTCCTGCTTGATGTCTGCTGCTTCCGCGTTGGGATGTTGCTCCAATTCATGCTCAGGATTGAAGCGTCCGGTGAGCAGATAAGAAGCGGCCATGAAGGGCAGTTCGTGGTCAGCAAAGAGAATCATAGGCACTAGAAGTTTTTTGGAGTGGTACAACTGCTCGGTTCCGTTGCGGCATTCTGTGCTGCGCTTGATCGTTCCAGGCAACTGCGCGAAATGCAGCACGCGAAGATGCGCTTCCGGATGGCGTTCGCCAAAGTGGGTGAAGGAACGCGCGATGGCTTTCGGAGTGATCAAGCCGAAATCGTTCAGATAGTCGGCTCTGGCCGCGTGAGGGTAATAGGTATTGAGGACGCGGCGAGAGAATGTGGCGCAATTTTGCGTGATGCCGTTGAAGTGATTCTGATTGGGGAGAGCATTGAATTCCGCGATGAGCGCGCGGTCCTGTTCTACGGAGGTCTCGACAACAAAAAGATAGATGCTGCGCTCAAGCGTGGCGCCGACCATCTCACGCCACTCGGCTTTGCTACTCGTGCGACAAGTAGGGCTATCGCAGTACCCAGCTAGAAATTTTGTGCGGTATCTTTCCTCAAGAGCGTGCTTGATTTTTTGCGAGCTGAAGAGCGGCCGGTTCTGCGGATCCTCCACCCCATATAAATAGACCGACAGCGGCACGATGTTCCACTCGAAGGGTTGATCCTCACCCAGCGTGGTGTAGTTGCTCATGACCGAGCCTTGCTCGTCTGGACGGCACAGGCGAAGCTTTACGGGCGTCTCCGCGCATATCCGCGAGAAGTACACGGCACTGTGGCCGGATCCCGAAATTCTGGCGAAACTTGTATCCAAGGACTCGTTGAGAAGCACGCCAACGTCTGCATAGGCGGGATAAGAGCCCAACCCGACGAGTAGAAGTACTAGGACCGGCGCCAAGCGGACAGCGATTCCCGCTTGCGCGGCCATGGTTCTGACCGATGGGATTGACGAGCGGATTTGGGTCAGCTTGGGCACCGCGATCGGGTTCCTTTCTGCCGAAGGCTCAAGGTACAAGTTTAGCCTACCGGGGAGTATCGGTGGATTGGTGTAGAGGCCGGGCTAATAGTGCTTTAGGCAAATAAGAGCCCGCACTTAGGGACAGGTGTCATTTCCCTAAACCATTGAAACAACATGACCTACTGTTACTTAAGACGCCTGGGTCCAGTGCAACGTTGCTCCGTGGCTCGATGGCCTTGGGCCGACGACGGACGTTCCTCTGAATAGAGCAGGTGAAGAGTCTTGGCAGTATCCCTATGGTTTGACCCAAGTGGGGAGGGAATGTTTTGGCCGGGTATACCTGCCGAGGGGCACTTTAGAGGGGGACATTGGCGGGGGACTAGAGGGTTGCTAAAAATGCGTCTTTCTCGCAAACCAAACCCGCTTTAATTCGTAGGCTGCCTTGCACGACCTGATATTTCGAGTTTACACAACCATCGACTGTCCGATTTTGCCGCGGCCGACAAAAAGGCATGCTTTGCTGGAGATAGGTCGTCTGTTAGAATGAAATGCTCAGTATTGCAACTTCTAGAGCAAATTTCTGGCTGCTACAGACAGCCTAAGTGGGAAAAACAATGGCACTGAAGTGTGAACTTTGCAGCAAAGGGCCGCATTTTGGCAACGTAATCAGTCACGCGAACAATACAAGGCGTAGACGGTGGAATCCGAACCTGAAGCGTGTCCACGCGTTGGTGGATGGCGCCAGAAAGCATATTCGAGTTTGCACGGCCTGCATCCGCGCGGGCCGCGTCAAGAAAGCGGCCTGAGCACCACACCTTGAACCCTTCCCAAGCTAAGTTCAGCCTGGCTGTGCGCACGCGCGGTCCCATGAGAGGGCTGGCGCGCGCGGCGATGCTCTTCCCCGTGGCGGCTATGGCTCTTGCCCTAGGCACCGGTTGCAAACAGAAGACGCAACCGTCGCCGGACGTGTGGGCGGTCGTGAACGGGCAAGAGATCAAACGCGATGACGTCGACAAATACTATCGAACGCGTGTGAATCCCGACGGGCAGGAGCCTTCGCAAGAAGAAGCTCTGTCGCTTAAACTAAACGTTCTGGAAGAACTCATCAACAATGAGATCCTTCTCGAGCGGGCAAAAAAGCTGAACCTGGAAGCAAGCGACGGTGAAGTGGAAGACAAATTCACCGAGATGAAAAGCCCTTACACGGAAGACGAATTCCAGAGACAGTTGAAAGATCGGGGCGTCTCGGTAGACGATTTGAAACGCGACTTGCGAAGGCAGCTTTCCATCACAAAATTGCTGAACCGCGAAGTGGTGGCAAAAATTTCGATTACCGACCAGGACGTCACGGACACCTACAACGCGAATAAAGCGCAATTCAACGTTGTGGAACCGCGCTACCGGATATCCGAGATCGTTGTAACGCCCCGCAAGGAACCGCAAATTCGCAATCTCAAGAATGACGACGCGACCAACGAGGTCGAAGCCGAGCGCAAAGTAAAAATGCTCGAGGACAAGCTGAACAGCGGCGCGGACTTCGCCCAAATGGCGATGGACTATTCTGAGGACATGAACTCATCGGCCATGGGCGGCGACCTCGGCTATGTCCCAGAATCGGCGCTGAACCAGTCTGATCCAACTCTGAAGAGGTTAGTGATGGGAATGAAGCCGGGGCAAGTGAGCCCGCCGCTTCCGATTCAATCCAAGGAAGGCCCGCGCATCGTTATTTTAAAGCTCATTTCGCGCGAGTCGCCCGGGCAGCGCAATATTTCCGATCCACAGGTTCAACAGACGATTCGCGACACGCTGCGTAGCCACAAAGAACAGTTGCTGCGCGCCGCGTATCTGACGATTGCGCGGGACGACTCGCGCGTGACGAACTATCTCGCGCAACAGGTGATCGAAGCCGCTGGCAAGCTGCCGGATGCGGCGAAAACGGATTTCCCCGCCAAGTCATCGGGCCACTAGTTTTCTAACCACCTATTGCCCGATTGCCGCAGCATTTTCCGAGTCTCTTCGGCTATCGTACGTTTATATGCTTCCTGCCACATTGCCCCCGGAGCTTCCCCTTTGCTTTTGTAAGCGCACCCGAGGTTGACCGCAGCCAGCGGTCTCCCGTTTCCTATGGCACATCACGAAACGATGCAGAGCGCTTCACCAGCATTGACGGGTTGGCCTTCTCTGACGTGTACCCGCTCAACGGTGCCGCCTTTTGGCGAGCGAATCTCGTTTTGCATCTTCATTGCTTCCACGACTAAAAGACCCTGGCCGGTTTCGACTTTATCTCCAGCTTGGACGAGAATGCGGACGACTTTGCCGGGCATGGGGGCAGTAACTTGCTGGCGGCCTTCAACTTCGAGCGCGCCATGACGGCGCCCTCGCCATGCGCGGGGATCAACAACCTCGGCAGAGAATTCCCGCAATCCGGTCTGGAGCTTGAGCACACCGTCGGCCGAATGAGTGATGCGCACTTCGTACGATTGGCCATCGAGAATCAGGGAAAGAGTATTGGGAGCGATTTCGACCGCATCGGCATCAACAGACCGCCCATCGAGCAAGATCTTCCAGCGGTCCGCGTCGCGCTCGAGCTCCACGATGCGCAGCATTTTTCCGGACGGGCCCGTCAACTGGATTTCGAATTTCATGGCAGACGGTCCAATTGCTGGCGACGGCCTTCTTGCTTCCATCGAGAAGGTTGCGAGGACTCCTGATCTGAAGCGGACGGACCGGATGGCTTGTCCGACTGCTTTGCTTGCCAGAAAGCCGCTGCGATACTTGTGGCATCGGCGGCGCGGTCCGCGTGCACGCTTTCGTTTGTCGAAGCCGAGACGGAAGGCGAACGCTGAAGCAATTCATCGAGCCACTTGGTGTGGATTTCTCCGCGAAGAAAATCAGGCTCAGCAAGGATGCGGCGGAAAAGGCCAGCATTCGTCTTGATGCCGGTGATGGTGTACTCCTCAAGAGCACGACGGAGGCGCGCGATGGTTTCTTCGCGGCTGTTGCCCCAGGCAATCAACTTGCTCAGTAAAGGATCGTAGTCCATCGGAACGGTCCAGCCTTCATATACCCCTTCATCGAGGCGGATGCCGGGCCCGCTCGGTGCATGTTGAGAAAGAATTTTCCCCGGCGAAGGGAAAAAATTATTATCTGGATCTTCGGCATAGAGGCGCACCTCCATGGCGTGGCCGCGCGGTGTGATGGTCTCCCATGCAAATGGTAGACGATGTCCCGCGGCGATGGCGATCTGCAGCTTGACGAGATCCAACCCGGTCACTTGCTCCGTGATGGGGTGCTCGACCTGAAGACGCGTGTTCACCTCGAGAAAATAAAAATTAAGATGCGCATCGACGAGAAATTCCACAGTACCTGCATTGACGTATCCACCGGCCCGCGCTAGACGGACGGCAGCATCGCCCATCTTCTTACGCAACTCGGGCGTAATGACTAGCGACGGAGCTTCTTCGATTACTTTTTGGTGGCGCCGCTGAACCGAACATTCGCGCTCACCTAGTGAAACGACGCGGCCGTGTGCGTCGGCCAGAATTTGAATTTCAATATGGCGCGGTCTCTCGAGATATTTTTCGAGATACAGGCGCGCATCACCAAACGCGTTTAACGCTTCGGAGGAAGCATCGCGCCAAGCGGACGTGAATTCGGCATCGCGGGTGACGACGCGCATGCCTTTGCCCCCTCCGCCTGCCACCGCCTTCAACAAAACGGGATAACCCATGTTCTGAGAGAGTGCCTGAGCATTATCGGGATTTTCGATGGGATCATTCGCGCCGGGAACGGTTGGCACATCGGAGCGGCGTGCGAGCTGGCGGCCGGCGGTTTTCGACCCCAGAGCTTCCATGGCTTCAGCACTCGGGCCGATAAAGGTGATTCCCACTTCTGCGCAAGCACGTGGCAGCGCCGCGTTTTCCGCAAGAAAACCGTAGCCAGGGTGGATAGCATCGCAGCCAGAGCGGCGCGCGACGTCAATTAATTTATCAATGCAAAGATAGCTTTCGCGCGAGGGTGCGGGGCCAATGGGATACGCCTCGTCGGCAAGGCGAACGTGAAGCGATTTGCGGTCAACCTCACTAAAAACCGCGGCACAGCGAATCCCCAACTCGCGGCAAGCGCGCAAAATGCGCACGGCGATTTCGCCGCGATTGGCAATCAGAATTTTCTGGAACATGGACCTTTCGTATTGCCAGGGGATTTTAGCACGGAGGATATCGCCCCCCAGCCGCTGCAACGCCCGTGGTGTCTAATTGTTTGATGTACAGCGGTCTATCTGCCAAGGGTGACGTGCACTTCGAATTGTTGGACCTTTGGATTTGTCTGAGTCGTTCCGCACGTACCAAGAATATCCAGGCTCGCAGAAAATGGCAGACGTCGGACAATTGTGGTAAGCTGTCTGACAGGTGTACTGGAGGAGTGCCATGGACTCTCAGAGGATCTCGGTTCGCGTTCCCGGAAAGATAGCGCAGCGGCTCAAGGAGCGATCTCGGGCGTCGGGAAAACGCGAGTCGGAGGTAGTTCGCCATGCGCTGCAAGAATATCTCTCTAAGAATAACGACGCAAAAACCGCCTACGATGTTTTTCTGGAAGCTGGGCTGATCGGCTGTACTCCGGGATTGCCCAAAGACCTTTCCACAAATAAGCGGCACTTCAAGGGTTTCGGTAAGACAAAGTGAACCGAGTATTGGTGGACACAGGCCCCTTGGTTGCCATTCTCTCGCCAAATGAGCGTGATCACCAAGTTTGTACCTCTGTGCTACACAGCCTGCCCAGTCCGTTGGTCACCTGTTGGCCAGTCGTTACCGAAGCCATGTGGCTCTTACGCAAGTCCCCTCGGACGGTCAGGAGACTTTTGTCCGCTGTTAGCTCAGGGATCTTGGAAATACCGATCGTTACGAACGGGGAGGCGGAACCGATCGAGGCCATCATGGAGCAATATGAAAGCCTGCGGCCCCAGTTTGCGGACGCGATGCTGGTATATCTCGCGCATCGAGAGAATATCGAGACGATTTTCACGCTGGACCGGCGAGACTTTTCCGTCTACCGGACGAGGCGCAAAAGGCCTTTTCAGCTTATACCCCGTTGAAACATCCCTGTCCGATACTCCATGCTGAAATCCTCGGGCGGAGCAAAAGCCATGCCTTCTCCCTGGCAGCAGCGAACTTCCTTTTCCTTCCAGACCTGATTTAGCCTTCACAGAGGAATGTTGCCGTGCTTTTTGCGTGGGTTCGTGTCGCGCTTGTTTTCCAGTGCGCGAAGAGCGGCGATAATGCGGGGACGCGTTTCCGAAGGCTCGATGATGGCATCGATGTAGCCTTTTTCGGCGGCCACAAACGGGTTGGCAAAGCGGTCGCGAAATTCTGTGATTTTTTCTTGACGGAGCCGATCGCGATCGGCCTCGGGAGCTTTGTCCAGTTCGCGTTTGTACACAATGTTTACAGCGCCCTCGGGTCCCATCACGGCGATTTCCGCGGAAGGCCAGGCGAAATTAGCATCGGTACGGATGTGCTTGCTGGCCATCACGCAATACGCGCCCCCGTATGCCTTGCGCGTGATGACCGTGATTTTGGGCACAGTGGCTTCCGCGAACGCGAAAAGCAATTTCGCGCCATGTTTTATGATGCCGCCAAACTCCTGTTGAGTACCCGGGAGAAAACCTGGAACATCTTCGAATGTAATGAGCGGAATATTGAACGCATCACAGAACCGAACAAAGCGAGCGCCTTTGAGCGAGGCGTTGATATCGAGAACTCCCGCAAGAAACGCAGGTTGATTAGCAACAATACCAATAGGGCGGCCATCGAGACGCGCGAAACCTACAACCAAATTTTTTGCGAAGTGTTCGTGCACCTCGAATAAATAGCCATCATCTACGATAGCGTGGATGGCGTCTTTAATGTCATACGGCTTCTGGGCATCTGCGGGAACGAGAGAGTTCAACGATTCTTCGCGGCGGTCGGGTGAATCCGAGGACTGCCGTCGTGGAGGATCGTCGACGTTATTCGAAGGGAGGAAACTCAACAGCTCGCGAATCATGGCGAGACAATCGGCATCGTCCGCGGAAACAAAATGTGCCACGCCGCTTTTTTCGTTGTGCGTCATGGCGCCGCCGAGCTCTTGCTTGGTGACTTCCTCGTGCGTAACCGTTTTGATGACATCGGGCCCGGTGACGAACATATAAGAAGTTTCGCGCGTCATAAAAATGAAATCAGTGATCGCTGGCGAATAGACCGCGCCGCCCGCGCATGGACCCATGATGGCGCTGATCTGCGGAATCACCCCGCTGGCGAGCGTGTTTCGCAAAAAAATATCGGCATAACCCGCGAGCGAAGCGACGCCTTCCTGAATGCGCGCGCCGCCTGAATCGTTGAGGCCAATAACGGGAGCACCTGCGCGCATTGCCAAATCCATGATCTTGCAAATTTTCCGCGCGTTGGCTTCGGAGAGCGAGCCGCCGAACACCGTGAAGTCCTGCGCGAAAACGTACACTAACCGGCCATCGATGCGGCCAAAGCCGGTGACGAAACCATCGCCGGCGGGGCGCTGCTCCTGCATTCCGAAATCGACACAACCGTGACGGACAAATTTGTCCAGCTCCTCGAAGGTTCCTTCGTCGAGGAGCAGATTTATACGTTCGCGCGCAGCAAGCTTGCCGGCTTTGTGTTCGCGCTCGCGACGCTCGGCACCTCCGCCGGCTTCCGCCTCCGCAGATTGGCGTCGGAGCTCTTCCATGCGGTCTTGGTGCTTCTCTTTTGCGCTCGCAGCGGCGTTCTTTTCAGGCAAACTTTCCTCCGGGGGCGGCAGGTTCTTTTTTAGAAAAAATGCGAACGGCCAGATGTGTGGCAAGCCAAACTGTTCCGAGTAGCAGAACAACCCCGAGAAGCAATTCCGCACAGATCGCGGCGGCTCGCTGGAGGGGCGACTCACGAGACGTGACGTAATCCGTGGCCTGCACCAGAATGAACATCGCGCCAAGAGTCATGGCAACAATGAGAATGGTAGTAAAGACTGAAGCGATGACCATCTTCATAAGATTGGCGCGGCGCATCGAAACCGCAGAAAGAAGGATAGCTCAACTGGGCGAAAAGCTGAATGCGCAGCGAGGCGGATATGGGATTTGGAACATCGGGGTGAACGCTTCGAGGCTCAGGCAAGCAGTTCGAAGTTCAACATAAGCCCTGCGGACCTCAGCGCAAACCAGACCAATCGTCAGCGACGAGTATCGAATCGCTCGGATTCGATGGATCGTACTTCACGCTGGCGGGCTGGCCGGCAACTAGCCGTTCGAAACGGATTTGCCCTTCGAGGCCGGTGATGTCCTGCGCTGTATGATAGGTAACGCCGGAAATCGCGTAACTATAAGTGACGAGGTGCCTAGGTCTCAGATCGACAATCGGGCGGGCGCGGGAACCAAAAAGCTTTCTTTGAGCTTCACGCGGCTCGGCAGGATGCTCGGCTAACTCAACGACTTGCCCTTCCGCGATGCGCCCGATCTGATTCAAGTGGAGGCGCCGTCTTCGCTCAATGTCTTCGGGCTCTTCCGCCGGCCGAAAGAACGCATAGGCGATCATCATGATCGCCGCAACGGCAGCACCGGCCATGGCGAGAACCACTTTCCAGTCCGCGAACAGAGCTTTCAACTAAAAATCTCCATAGCTGCAAATGAATTGTGGAGTGAAGTACTCCCGCACATCAGCACACCTAGATTGACGGCACACAAGAAAAAGGCCGTCTTCCGGGATCGCCCCACAAGTTTGTATTTTACCGAAACAACCGCAGGGTAGTGAAACTACGTGTGCGGGGCTTGCACTGGATTGCGCAACACGCCAACACCGCTGATGCTGACCTCGACGTTGTCCCCGGCAACGAGCGGGCCGACGCCCGCGGGCGTGCCGGTGGCAATCAAGTCTCCGGGGAAGAGTGTCATCACACGCGAGATCCACCGGACGAGAAACGCGACCGGGTACGCCATCAGCGAAGTGCTTCCGGATTGGCGAAGCGCACCGTTGACATGCGTCTCCACCAAAACATCGGCCGGATTTAGCTGCGTCTCGATGTGCGGGCCAACAGGACAAAACGTGTCGAAGCCTTTGGCGCGAGTGAACTGCACGTCGCTCTTTTGCAGGTCGCGGGCCGTCACATCGTTGAGGCAGCTGTAACCGAGAAGATACGAGAGCGGGTCGTCCGAATCTTTCAAATGCGAGCACCTCCGCCCAACGATAAGCGCAAGCTCGCCTTCGTGTTCTACGCGCTGAGATTGTGGCGTAAGAACAATCGCCTCGCCAGGACCAATAATCGCCGAAGGAGGCTTTAAAAAGATGAGCGGCTCCTTTGGCATTTCATTGCCAAGCTCTGCCGCGTGCGCTGCGTAATTGCGCCCGACACAAACGATTTTTCCCGGATCGACAGGAGCCAGCAACCGGACGTCTGCAACCCCCCAGGTCCGCGTACCGTGCGACCAGGAAGTCCACGGGTTTGCGGAAATTTCGCGGACATGATCTCCCGCGATCACACCATAAAGCGCAGAGGCTGGCGGCTGGCCAGAGGAACCACTTGGGATAAATCGGCAGAATTTCATTCGGGATCAGCTCGGATGATGGTTCGAATGCGAGACGTGCGACGCTCGAGCGCGGCCGATGATAGTCCAGATCCAAGAGAGAGAAACCACCAGCATATAGAGTACGGCGCCAAGCATGAAGATCTGAACGGCGCTGAAACGGTCCTCAAGCCCTTTGAAATCCATGCACAGAACTCGATAGGCCAGGCTGAAAAGGAACCACGCCACGAGGCTCGAGGCTAGCAAATTTCCTGGCACGCGCCAAAACCTCAGAATCGGAATGAATGCGACCAGTCCAAGAAGAACCACCGCTGTCAGATTGCGTGCGAGGGCAAATCGGTCGAGCGACGGGATATGGTTTGCGACAATCACCCACCCGCTAAACACAATGGAGAGAATGATCCCGACGTAAATACCCGTGCGGACCGATGCGTTCCGCAAGAGGTGGAACGAATCATACGCGGGCCAATGTGCACGAACGGTCATCAAGCGATGCACTCCCAAGATAGATGCTGAGTAGAACCCAGGTCTACGGAGAAGGTTTCGCGACATCTACCGCAACGGCCGCGCTGGCTTCACTTTCATTGCCAGCACGATCGACGGCAGTCACGGAATACCAGTAGCGATGTCCGGGCTCTACAGACGTATCACGATACGCTGGTGCGAGCAACAGCTCGGGCGTGATAAGTGCGCCGCGCGTGTCTTGTTGCTCACTTCGATAGACGCGGTAGCCGGCTAGGTCGGTTTCAAGATTTATGGACCACGAGAGGTCCACGAGGACGGAACCTGGCGTCGCGCCGGAGAGAACAGCGGCAACGAGGTTTTGCGGCGCCGCCGGAGGAAAAGTATCGCGCGGGGAAACGATCGCAGGAGCCGAATCCGAGGACTCAAGTGCGTTGCCATTCACGAGCACGACGCTTCTAACGATATAGGCGTATGTCTTGCCGAAGTCGAAAAGCGTGTCGCGGTAAGTGTTTTCGTCAGAGGGCGCGAGCAAAGTGAGCGGAGATTTCCATTTGGCTTTCGAGAAATCAGCGGTCGCCGCTTCCGCGGAGGCAGCGTCGAGTTCGCCGCGATAAATTCGATAGCCGGAAAATGCATTGATCGGATCCCCTCCGGAGGTGCGTGTGGGGGCCGCCCAACTCAACTCAATCGCTGGCTCGGTGACGCGCGCCTCCAACTTCGCGATTGGCTCGGGGACAGGATAAACGCGGACGGAAACAGCGTTGGAATCACTGGAGGCGCGCTTTTGGGAGGCTCTCGTCCGTATGACATAGACGAGCGTTCCTCCTGGATGCGCGCGAGTTTCCGCTGGGGCCACGGGGTCGATGAACTTCACGTGACCTTCCACGACGTAGTTCTGCACAAGCGAACCCGGAATCGTGTAGACAATGCGCGATGATTTTGCCTCGAGCGAACCATCCGGCTTCGTTGTGCCTCGTACAATCTCAACCGCAGGCGGCGATGCCAGGCGATCACCCGTGATGGTCTTCGTGGGCAAAGTGAAAATGAGTTGGACGCCATCGCCAGCTTGACGCGCGGTAAGGTCGGTCACCACCACGGGAACCGGAGGAGTAGGTGGAACAGGGACGCCAGGCGCACCACAACCAGCAGCGAAGAGAAATGCCATCCCCGAAACTCGCAAAGCGAAACCCACAAAGCGGGCGTGCTCCAAGTCGCGCAATTCGGCGTTCCGCAAGTTTCGAATTCCCATTTTCGATTTTCGGAGTTTACAGGATATAGCGGCTCAAATCCTGATTCTTGACGATATCCGCAAGCTGTCTGGTGACATACGCGGCATCGACCTTCACATTCTTTTTCTTCAGATCTGGCGCTTCAAACGAAAGCTCATCCAGAACTTTTTCAAGAATGGTATGGAGGCGCCGCGCACCGATATTTTCAGTCGATTCGTTCACGCTGGTGGCAAACCGTGCGATGGCGGCGACCGCGTCCTCGGTGATGTTCAGCTTAACGCCTTCTGTCTCAAGCAGCGCGACGTACTGTTTTATCAGGGCGTTCTTCGGCTCAGTGAGAATGCGGATGAAATCCTCTTCCTTTAACGATTGCAGCTCCACGCGAATTGGCAAGCGGCCTTGCAACTCAGGGATAAGGTCCGACGGCTTCGAAACGTGAAATGCGCCAGCGGCGATAAATAGAATGTGATCGGTGCGAATCATACCGTAGCGCGTGTTGACGGTAGTGCCTTCGATGATTGGCAGAATGTCCCGCTGGACGCCCTCGCGGGAAACATCCGGCCCGTGGCCCGATTCGCGCCCGGCCACCTTGTCGATTTCGTCGATGAAGATGATGCCCATCTGCTCTGCGCGCTCGACGGCGATGCGCGTCACCTGGTCCATGTCGAGCAGCTTGTTCTCTTCTTCTTGAATCAGGTACTCAAAGGCGTCCGCGATGGACATTTTGCGCTTTTTTTTCTGCTGTCCAAAAAGTCCCGAAAGATTGGAGAACATGTCCTTCATGTTTACGTCCATGTCCTCGACGCCTTGATTCGAGATGATTTCAAACGAAGGCATGGAACGTTCGCGGACTTCGAGGTCCACCATCCGCTGATCAAGCTTGCCCTCCCGAAGCTGGGCGCGGAGCTTCTCACGCGTACGCTGCGTCTGCTCACGCTGTGCCGCGGCTTCCGCTTCCGTCGTGCCAGGTGCGGGCGGCGGCGACGGTGGGAGCAAAAGGTCGAGGACGCGCTCCTCTGCGGCTTGTTCCGCGCGGTCGGCGACTTCATCTAGCTTTTCTTCGCGAACCATGTCAATGGAGGTTTCGACGAGATCGCGGACCATCGACTCCACATCGCGTCCCACGTAGCCGACTTCGGTGTATTTCGAGGCTTCGACTTTGACGAATGGGCAACCGGCCAAGCGCGCGAGACGGCGTGCAATTTCCGTTTTGCCGACCCCCGTCGGACCAATCATCAGAATATTCTTGGGAAGAACATCCTCGGCGATCTCTGGCGGAAGCTTTTGGCGGCGGACGCGATTCCGCAAAGCGACAGCGACGGCGCGCTTGGCCGCATTTTGCCCGACGATGTATTTATCGAGCTCCACGACAATTTCGCGCGGAGTCATATCGTCGAGCGCAGGAAGAAGCTGCTCTTCCTCTACAGGCGCGGCGCCGTTGCCGCCGGGCATATATACAATTTCTTTATCGGTCTTGCTGGTCATGAAATGTCCAATCCCTTGGTGTACATACCGTCTTTTTACAACCGCTCGGGTGCAATCCCCCATCGTGCAATTCGTTTGATGCGCCAAACAAGCCCGGCGTATTATCGTGCGACACTAGATTTCTTCGACGGTAAAGTTCGCGTTGGTGTAAATGCAAATCTCGCTGGCGATGCGCATCGCTTCCATGGCGAGATCTTTCGTGCCGAGCTTCGAGTGCTTGATTAAAGCGCGCGCCGCTGCCAACGCGTACGTCCCGCCGGAACCGATGGCGCACAATCCATCATCAGGTTCGATCACATCGCCATTTCCGGAAAGCAAAAACGTGGCCTTCGTATCTGCGACAATCAACAGAGCTTCGAGATGCCGCAGCGCGCGATCCTTGCGCCATTCCTTGGCCAGCTCAACCGCGCTTTTCTGCAAATTTCCGGAATGTTCCTGAAGCTTTCCCTCAAAACGTTCAAACAGTGAAATCGCATCGGCAGTAGATCCCGCAAAACCCGCGATGACCTTGTCATTGAAAAGACGCCGCGTCTTCCGCGCCGTATGCTTCATCACATGATCGCCCATCGTCACCTGGCCATCGGCGATCAGCACGGCCTTATTATCCTTGCGCACGCACAAAACCGTGGTGCCATGCATCTGCGCGCTTCCCTGGCTATTCCGCATCTAACCATTATACAGCGGCGGCAGAATTATGCAGCGGCGGGCAGAGTCCACCCTTGCAGAGTGTGCCAGTCCAACGAAAATCCACGCGTTGCGCTTTTTTGGGCGTGTATGTTTTTAGCGTCTAATCAGCGGGTGGCTGGGGCGCCGCAGGCGGATTTTCTCCCCGCGGCTTTACGGGAAACGTTTGAAGATGATCCTGAAGTGCCTTAACATCTTTTCGCAATGTCTCCAGGCTTGCGGTTATACGATCGATTTCCTTTTGCTTTTCTGTTTTCTGTTCAGCAGGAGCGTCCAGCAACTCTTTTTGCAACTTATCGAAAACAACTGTCTCCTCCTGAATATCATCCTGTGCGCTCTTCAACATTTTCTCGGTTTCCTCTGGCGTAGCAGGAAGTTTAATATCCAGCGGTGATTCCTGCTCGGGCTTTGCGGCAGCTTTGCGCGCAGCTTCCTTTGCGGCAGCCTCCGCTTCGGCAGCTACCTGGGCCTCCTTTTCCACTTGATAGTTGTCGGCGGGTGTCCGCAGCAAAATCACGTCTTCCTCAGTCCAGACTTTTTTCTTCTTGGCCACCGGCTGGTCGGGCGGCAGTGTTTGCTGTGATGCAGATTGCGAGTTCTGCGCAGGCGTTGGAGGCGGCGGTGGCTGCTGAGATTGCGATTGCTGCTGCTCCTGCTCCTGCTGTTGCGCCGAAGGGGCATCGCATTTCAATTGCGGCAAGAGAAGCGAAACAATCAAGACAACAGAGGTTACGCCAAGTATTTGAGAGGCCTTATGCAGATTCATCCAGAGTCCTATCTCTATTGTCGAATTTCGTGAAAGGCGAGAACCTTGTATGTCATGGTGGCTTCTGCAGTGTTGATCCAGCCGCAGTTGTAAAGGATGCCGTTGCCGTGTCCTGTGTTGCTGAAGGTAGCGGGGCCCAATCCGGGACCAGGGAGCAGAACTCCAGACGAATTTCGCGTCTGGGCTATAAACATCGCGCCACTAAATGTGCCGCCAGTAGCGCTGGAGTTTGCCTGGACCGAGCCTTGTCCGACGACCAGGACGATTCCGTACCAACTGGAATCAGAAGTGTACGTAAGAGTGCCCGTTACGATTAGGAGTCCGTAACCATTGAATCCGCCTGAGAGTGTGAAGTCACCTTGAACGAAAACCGCCATGGGGTTCGTGGACGACATTGCCGCCGGCAAACTCGTCTGGTCTGCGGGCCCGGCGATCCGCACATCAGCGTACGGCGCGAAGCTCTGCACATAAGCATCGAGTCCGCTGGGTGTTTGGATACTTGTAGGGAGCGACCCGCTAAGGTTGGTCACGCTCGGTGAAGAAGTTGAACCGGTGTAATTGGCCGTTCTGGTTGGGGGAATTCCGCTAACAACGGGGGCGATGTCCGGATGATCGGGGACCCAGATAGCCGGCACGTTCGTCGGAAATCCAGCCACACTGCATGCGGGGTCACCTGTGTCGTTACCATTAATTTGGAACAAAGTGTGGTCTGGACCAGTGTATGCGTCGGATAAACCATCAAGTGTCAATGCGCCTGGAAAAGTAAGATTTAGTGAAACAGGAGAGACAAGGTACTGCAAGACTTTCTGACTGCCAGTGGGCAAAGCGGCCAGCGCCGTGACCTCTAGCGCTTGTACCGGCTGTACCGCAGGCGGTGCCGACCCCACGACCAGGCTAGGCCATAAGTTTAAGGAGCTATTGAGGTGAAGAGGATCGTAGTAAATAGGGGTGCTGTTGTTATATGAGCCGCTGGCATTCACTTGCAGAAAGAGGGACTGCTCAGTCGCGGCATTGATACGGACCCACTTGTAGATCGGCCCTGGAATGCTGGGACTATTAGAATAGTCCCAGACTGAATAGACGGATTGCCAAGATGCGCTCGAGGCGGCCGTCCCAAATTCAGTCTGGTACTCGTTGTCGTAATAGGAGTTGCTTGAGTCCCAGGGGACGATGTTATCTCCCAGCGAGCGGTTTATGACATAGCGAGTTTGGCCCAGCTGCAGGGGCGTTGGCGAGGCAGGAATGAAGGAGGGGTCTGAGAGATCAAGGTAATTTGGGTTCTTCGGGAGCAAACGTCCGCGCGCTTCCTCCAGACCGGCGATGGCCGCATAGTAGACAGTCGAGGATGACCGATAGTTGGCGCCCAGCGCTGTTTCCGTACCCGAGGAAACGAGCAAAGCGATCGCCACGACACTAATCAAAAGTAAGACGAAGATCGCGATTAGCAGTGCGATCCCGTTTTCGGAACTGCGGCGCGTTTTACGATCCATCCTCATCCTTACGGTGTGCCCTCGCTGCATGCGCTCTCACTGCATTGCCGCTATTGCTATTGAATCGGATTGAGGCTGTGGCCTCGCCCATGCAATTCGATGAGCCGAACCTGGCCCGTCTGCGCATCCTTTGTAGGCGCCATCACGATGAGCGTGATCTCCACATCCGTGACGTTGAGGGGCGAATTGTAAGATCCTGCCGCAGCGCACTGCTGAGTTCCGTATGGAGTGTTGCAAAAGTAGTTGAAAACCGGCACGGGATTCCCGCCAGGAAACATATTCGGGTAGACGGCCTGGAATTCCGCAATTTTCGCCGGCGACGCATCGTTCATTACATTTTGGACGTAGGGAACGAAGGAGGGCGCAGTGGTCGTCTCGGGATCACCGCCGACTACCTTATACGTCTGGCTGCGAGACAAGATGCTCCCTTGCAGCCGATAGCGGGTCCATTCGACTCCATCGGTGTGCCAATAGTCGACGTCTCTCTCGACGATCACATCGAAATCTCCGGGCGTATTGCACGTCCCGCCGCCGCCTGTTCCAATCAGGCAAGGCGCATTCGAAAGATACCCGGGGTCCCAGGCGACTGGCGTGATTGCATAAAGATTCTTCGCCGGTATATTGGGGTTGAACGCAAACATGTTTTGCGAAGGATAAGCCGAGCCATTCACGTCTCGAACCATTTCATCTAAACCGAATCGCGCCTCTTGAAAGGAATTCAACACCTGAGATTCCGTCTGATAGCGCTGCTGCGCTAGTGAGAGAAGCGCGAACGCGGCGCTACAAAGCAAAATAAATATCACCGCAGCTATCATCATCTCGATGAGCGAGAAGCCCCGTTCACGCCGGTTTTGATGAGTGCGTTTCATTTCGAAAGTATCGTGTCTAGCGTGACCGGGTTATAAACTCCGTTGCCACCCTTTTTTCTTGCTCCCAGGATGAATCGTTTGGAGGTGACTAGGCCATTGGTGTTCATGGTGGTGATTACCGCCCACCGGACGTCGTAGACCAAACCAAAAGGATCGTTCGGATCTTGATAGGTGAAGCTATAGTTCGCTACGGGCGCCGAACTGAAATTGATGACGAGTTGCTTGTAGAATTGAGCCACCGGGCTGCCGACCAGCGTATTTGATGGCTGTGTTGGGTCGCCGAGATAACAGGTGAAGGTCTGGGCGTCGATAGTTTCGGTAAAAGCCGGAGGGCTGATCGACATATTGAGCGGTTGGCTCAGGAATTGGTCCATCTGCCGCTGCGCGAACACCAGAGCCGAGGAATCGTTCCGATTTGCCGAGTTGGATCCGATCGACGCGGGCACCAACTGCGCTACCGCCACGATGCCGACCAGCATAATGACGATGGCGATGAGAACTTCTGTAATCGTGAATCCGCGCTGATTCACCCAACTCTTCGAGCGCCTCCAACGATCATGCGGATTCTTCATCACTTTATCCTGAAAGATATGTCAACTGACTCGCTGCCAATTTCCGGCGGAGGACGAAGTCCATACCTGCACGGCACCGGAAGGCATCGTTATGATTGCGCGATAACCGGAATTCGGGTCATTCGGGTTGCCAATGTACAGCGCATAAACTGCTTGAGCGTCAATGACGCCGCGCTGGTCATACGAAACACTTGCGTTGGATCCAGACAGTACCACCCAGGAGAAAGTCGAAAAACCCGGCCCCAACGTAGAGGTGATCGGGGCCGGACTGGGGACCGAGCCGGCAGGTAAAAGAGTAAAGCTCCCACCGATGATCATTTGCGGTTCGGCTCCATCAGCTATCCCGTTGCCATTGGAATCCACCCAAATTAACCAGTTCGCCCCACTATGCGTGATCAAGCAGCTCACTGTTGTGTTCTGCCGAATAGCATCGAACTTTGCGAACTTGAGCATCCCCGCCAATTGCGAAGCCGAGGAATTGAGCTGGTAGGCCTGCAACGAGCGCACTACTACTGGGACAGCCATGGTTGTAATGACCAGGAGCACTGCCAGAGATAGCACGAGCTCCACCACGCTAAAGCCATTTCGTGGGCTTCGACGCGGGGACACGAACTTGGCATTCAGTATCATTTTGGGACGACACCCGTCAGGCCCACTCCAGGCGACTGCCTGGGAGCACACCCAACCTACTAAGGCTATTACATATTATCAACAAATCCCATAGAACCGAGGTACCCAGGTATCCGCCACCATAGCACTAGTTAATGGCAGTACTCCCTCCCCAAATACCGAGTTCCGTTTTGACGCGAGTGCTCTCAGCGATCGCCAAGTCCCGACTTGCGCATGATTTGCACAAAGGAATCGCCAGCCCGCCAGATTCCTCAGTCGGTTTTACTCTAGCTCAGTTATTTGAGTTCTTGGTCTTCTTAGCGCCCGCTTCCGCGCTCTTCTTCTGGAGAGAGGTCTTGTCGAAGTAATCGCTCGGAAATCCGGGATTGTATCTGCAGGTATCGTAAAAGAACTGAGCTGTGCGCCGGTCGTTGTGATCTTTGCTGACTTGCATCGGGGTCCACACCGTGTCCTTCAACTGGTAGTTCGTGTAGATGGTGACATCCTCATCCCGTTCTTGGGTTTCTTCGTTCTTGGTGATAACCACGCTTCGCACCAGAAGGCGTGTGTTGTGGTCCACCGCCAACCGAAACTTGCGTTCCTCGCTGTCCGTCAACTCCACCCATTCCACTTCTTTCAAATCCACGGTATCGCTGCCGCCAAAACGGTAAAGCCACCCCGGCTCCTTGAGGCGCACCCTCAGCACGTTGTCGATATTTCTCTTCACTTGCTCTTGAAATTCGGCGAGCGATCCAACCGCCAGGTCCGTGATCCCACCGCGGTCGAGCGTCCAGCCGTGATCGCCGTTATATAACACGATGATGACGCCGCTGTGTGACCAGTCCAGGCCTTCCACTCCGATCACGGTATTGAGGATGCTCTTCAGATTGTGGCTCTTCGCTGCATACTCGAGACGCTCTTTATCTGGCCAGCGGCGCGATTCCGTGAATCCCACATATCCGAGGACGGCTCCATTGTGGCCGAACTGTGCGCGCGTGCCTTGGCATTCGCCTTCCGTGGCTTCCGTGTAGGCTGCGCCTCCGCGGGCATTTACTAGGTCCTTCAGAATCTGTTTGGCCTTCGCGGCGCTCTGCTCGGGCATCATGGAGTCCGGATTCTGCGCAGCAGCTCGCGATGCAAACGCCGCACCGACGAGCAGACCCATAGCCGCGAACTGGACGAGCTTCAACCGCACAAGACGGAACCTCCGTTTACATTGATGATTTCTCCCGTGAGGAAGTTGGCCAGGTCCGAAGCCAGGAAGAGTATCGGCCCCGCGATTTCTTCAGCAGTAGCTGGACGTCCGAGCGGAATCGCAGCGGCGACCGCCTTCACTCCAGCTTTCGTCTGAATCACCGGATTCGACATGTCCGTGGCCACCCATCCTGGAGCGATCGAATTTACGAGAATGTTGTGCTTGGCGAGCTCCACGGCGAGTCCTTTGACGAGGCTAATCACGCCGCCTTTGCTCGCGCCATAATGCGTGTGGAACGATTCGCCACGCTGCCCAGCCGTCGACGTGATCGGAATAATCTTGCCGGACTTCTGCTTGATCATCTGTGGCACGCTGAAATGAATGATCGAGTACACGCTCTTCAAGTTCACCCGAATCATGTCATCCCATTGCTTCTCGCTCATGTTCTCGATGGGCAAATCCTCGATATTCCAGACTCCCGCGTTGGCCACCACAATATCCAATCGCCCGAGCCGCGCGATGCACTGGTCCACCAGCTTCTTGTTGTCCGCGTGTTTGCCAGCGTCCGCCTTGAATGCTTCGACACGAGTTCCGTGCTTTTTGGCTTCTTGCTCGATCTGAAGCGCGGCATCCTTAGCTTTGTTGTAGCTAAAGATTACGTCCGCCCCAGCCTGCGCAAAGAGTTTGACGGCTGCAGCGCCAATTCCCCGCGAACCACCGGTGATGAGTGCCGCCTTGCCTGCGAGTGAAATCATCCAGTCCCCCAACGAAGTTAAAAATGGAAATCCAGACGCGAATCGCTACGTCTTTTGCACAACCGCGCCGCGCGCCGCAGCCACAAAATCACGAAACAGCCGTTCGGAGAACGCATCTCCAAACATGCGCTCCGGATGCCACTGAACTCCAACAACCCAATTCGCATCGCCGGTCCACTCCACGCCCTCAATAATTCCGTCCGTCGAGTGCGCCGTTACGCGAAGGTTCTTTCCCGGCTTTGCTATGGCCTGATGGTGCGAGCTGTTGATTTTGGCCCGCTCGCCCGACGCCAGCTCGGCCAGCCGGCTCTCCGGTTCAAACTTCGCCCCGTGGATGGGATCGTCCTTCGGCTCCGGCGAAAGGTCTTTCTTCTGGTGCGGTGTCGTCGTCCCAAGCTCCGAATGCACATCCTGAATCAAAGTCCCGCCCAGATACACATTCAAGAGCTGGCAACCGTAGCAGATGGCCAGAACAGGTTTCCTCTCCGCAAAAGCATGCGCAAGAATGGCTCGGTCAGCCTCCTCGCGCGGCAAATCGGCGGGCGCGGACTTGCCATGATTCACCGCGCCGTATTCCGCAGGCTCGACATCCGCAGGGCTGCCGGGCAGGACAAACGCATCAAGCTCCGGAATGAGGCGCCCTTGCTCGCTTCGGTCGCTCAGGGGTATGAGTACTGGTTCGCCCCCCGCCTTGCGCACGGCATCCTCGTAATTCGCAATCTTGGGACGATTGCCCTGCGCTTCCTCTTCCGACGTTCGCCAGGGGATCCCCACACGGGGCCGGTTGGGAGTTTCGGGGCTCATGGAATCCCAAATCGTAGCATTCGCGAGGAAGTGCGGCAACCCGGCCAGCCTTCGGGTGCTGGGCCAGATTCGGGTAATTCGTGCGGGCTCGGCCCGGCGCTTGCCCACTCGGGGTTTAGGGCAGATGGTATAGCGTCAGCTTCAGCGGAGAGCCGACGACAAACAGCGAGCCATCAGGAGAGAACGCTGTCCATGACTGCGCCTCGGGGAGCTGCGAGGAAGCCACTTCTGCAATGCTGTCCCCCTTGTCCACAGAATAGATAACAAAGCGTTCTCGCTTAATTGAATGATCGCTGGAATAGGTTGCAACCTGTAGCGCGAATCGTTTCCCATTCTGTGAAACGCCCGCGAACGACACGGGGTCATCCAGTGTAATCTCCTTGAAAACGTTGCCCTGAGTGTCCAGGATGCGTGCTATCTTGCAAGCCGACGTGAGTACGCGGTCATCGCTCAGAAACACGGGCCTGCCGCCGCAATCTCCGTGAAAGATCAGATGTTGACCCTTCTCGTCGGTCAGCGTCACAAAACTCTTCGCTTCGGGATAGTCCTTAATCCATCAAGGACTGTCGCTCACAACTGCCTTCGAACTCACGCCCGTAATAACTATCGCCTGTTCGGTCAGCGTCTTTGCACTTAGCGTGTGTGAATCTATCAATTCAAATCCTGGACTCGTAGCGTTTCCAAGAGTCGAACCGTCAGGCGAGATGTTCTCAACGTTTCCAGACTTGTGTCCCCGATCGTGGTAATCGAAACTTCCTGCGTCTTTCAGATCCGGCGTAAGCCGCATCACGCTGCGCCCTGATACGACGACATGCGCATCATTTGTGGCAAACACTTGGAGCGCGGCAAACGCTAGGATTTCACGGCTGTCCTTCACCCTTCCGGTCTGGACATCCAAGGACAATACTTGGTAAACGGTGGCTGGAGTCTGAGCCCCCTCAACCTTCCTCGTTCCTATCTTCGATGCCAACACGATCCGGTCGCCCGCGAAGGCAATGGAACGAGTCGCTGAGAAAATCGAACCTGTTTGCGAATCGACTCGTGGCCCCGAGAATGTCGCGCCTCTATCACCGAAAGCAACACCCATTACTGGCTCGCCCTTCGTCAGTGGGCCTACGGACCACATAGACGTAAGTGATGGCAATTTCTGAGCGAAACCGACAACAGCTAGTCCCAGCAGAAACACCGCTACGATCCCAAATTGTCTTAGAGACTGCAGGCACGGTTTGACCATCATCCTATACTCTCGGCACGGTTGGCTGGGTTCGAGAATCAATCCTGAGTCCTGACTAATGCGGCAGCCAAATACTGACCTTACCCGTTTTCGTAGCTCTTGGCGCACCTCGGCACCAATTAGACCAACGAAGACACGCTCTTTGTGCCCCGCGCGTCGAGGCAGAATTCGGGACGCTGGAAAAAGGCCGGGAGGGTGGAAAAACGGCTCACAAGCTGCTCGAAAGAAGGTGCGCGCAACGTAACGTGACCGAGTTTGCGGCCGGGGCGCGGCTCCTTGCCGTAGAGATGGAGATGAGCGGACGGAATAGCCAGCACCTGCGCGGATTCGGGAACTTCCCCAATGAGATTGATCATCGCGGAAGCTCCAATGGTCGTGGTCGCACCCAAGGGTAGCCCGCAAATAGCCCGCAGATGGTTCTCAAACTGGCTCGTCACCGCTCCTTCGATGGTCCAATGCCCAGAGTTATGAACTCGCGGAGCCATCTCATTCGCCAGCAGCTTCCCGTCGCATTCAAAAAACTCAATCGCCAGCACGCCCACGTAGTTCAGCGATTCCAGCACCTTGCGCGCCGCATCCTCGGCGGCTTTCTGTATCTCTGCACTGACCGTTGGCGCCGGGGCCAGAGAAAGCCGCAGTATTCCGTTGCGATGGTGATTTTCCACCAGCGGGTAGAATGCCGTCTCGCCCGCTTTGCCCCGCACCGCAATCACGGACAGCTCCCGCGTGAAGCTCACAAACTTCTCCGCAATGCACGGTTGTTTGGGTAAACCCTCCTTGGCGGCCTTCACGTCCTCCGCCGTCCTCAAAACCCATTGACCCTTCCCGTCGTACCCCATCCGCCGGGTCTTGACGACTGCCGGCAGCCCCACTTTTTTGATCGCCACATCGATGTCGTAGGCGACAGGCACCGAGGCAAATTCCGTCGTGCCGATTCCCAGCTTCTCGAACAGCTGCTTTTCTTTGAGGCGGTCCTGCGCAGTCTCAAGCGCCCCCGGCGGCGGAAAAACGGGCACCTTCTTGGCCAGATGTTGCACCGCGTCCACCGGCACGTTTTCAAACTCGTAGGTCACCACTTCCAACCCGTGCGCGAATTTCTCCAGCGCCGCGCGATCCGTAAAATCTCCCGTGACTCGCGGAGCAATCCGTCCCACGGGCGCTTCCGGAGACGGGTCGAGAAAACGGAATCGCAGCCCAATCGGATAACCCGCGAGGGCAAGCATGTAACCGAGCTGTCCGCCGCCGAGGATTCCGATGCTCACGCGAGCCTCCTCTTCTTCTGCGGTTTCCGCGGCCTGTTTTTCTGAAGGACAGCCGCGCTCGATGGATCAGGATTGGCAAGAACGCGCTGAGTTTGTGCGCCGCGGAAGCTGCGAAGCGCCTCGCGAATGTGCGGATACTTGTTTCCAAGAATGGCGGCAGCGAGCAGCGCTGCGTTAATCGCCCCGGCCTTGCCGATCGCCAGCGTCCCGACCGGAATGCCTCCAGGCATCTGCGCGATCGAGAGCAGCGAATCGAGCCCCTTCAACGCTTTTGATTCCACCGGAACGCCGAGCACCGGCAGCACCGTCTTCGAAGCCGTCATCCCCGGCAAATGGGCCGCACCGCCCGCACCCGCGATAATCAATTCGATGCCGCGCTTTTCCGCACCTGCGGCGTACTCAAAAAGAAGGTCAGGAGTGCGATGAGCAGAGACGACACGCTTCTCGTATTGCACCCCTAGCTCTTCGAGTGTGCTGACAGCGTGCTCCATCGTCTCCCAATCCGAAGACGAGCCCATGATGATGCCAACAAGTGGGCGTGTGCCCGAACTCGTCCCGCCGAGCATCCCTTTTTTAGCGAGCTTCTGTCCCTTTGAGATTTTCTTCGCCATCGCTGTTCAGTGTGTCGTGAAAGACTCTATCGAGACCCGAGTCGGATATTCTACGGTGTTTTTCAGCGCGCGGCGACCTGCGCGCGATTTTTCCAGTAGTGGCGCAGTTGCCCAACGAGGTACAGCGACCCCGCAACAATGACCACATCTTGCGGAGCGGCGCTGTCGAGTGCGTACTCGAGTGCGGCCTCTGCGTCGGGAACAATCGTAAAATGTGCGGCGTGGTGCGACGTGATCTCCGCAAGCTGGGCGACGGAAATCGCTCGCGTCGTCCGAGGCTGCGTGAAAATCACTTCGGCAGCATGAGGAAAAAGCACGCCTGCAATTTCGTCCACCGCTTTGTCGCGCAGCGCGCCAAACACCAGCCAGATTTTTCGGCCTGCAAGATTCTGTTCCAAGAATGCAGCAAGCTCTCTCGCCGCCGAGGGATTGTGCGCGCCATCCAGATATACATCCGGCTCGGTCTGAACTCTTTCGAGACGCCCGGGCCAAACCGCCTCGCCAATTCCTTGTGCGATCGCCTCATCCGAAATCCGATACCCGCGCTTCTGTAGGTATCGCGCGGCTGCCACGGCATTAAGGCTATTTTGTATTTGAAACTTGCCCGGAAGGCGTGGAGCAATCTCCATGGACCAGCCGGATTCAACCTCAGCGACCCGCGCACGGCTACAACCTTTCTCCATCCATTCTTTTTCAATGCGGAATGCAGTCGAGGTTTCGATAAGGGGACAGCCAAGCTCCCGGCCTCGCCCCCGAATCACTTCCAACGCCTCTGGCCGCTGCTCGGCGACGACCACCGGAACGCTCGGCTTCAGAATGCCAGCCTTTTCCGCCGCGATTTCCGCAAGCGAATGCCCAAGAAAGTTTTCGTGGTCAAAGTCCACGCGCGTAATAATCGAAACCACGGGCGTCAGAATATTTGTCGCGTCCAGCCGGCCGCCAAGTCCCACTTCAAAAACACCAAACTCCACCCGCGCCCGCGCAAAGTATTCAAAGGCCATCGCCGTCACGCATTCAAAGTACGTCGGATGCGCGCGCAGCTTCCCCGCCGCGAGCAGCTCCTCGTTCAAAGCCTGAATCCGCGTAAACGTCTCAGCAAACGCCTCGTCGCTGATCTCTTCGCCATTTACGCGAATGCGCTCGTTGATTTTTTCTAGATGTGGCGAAGTATTCAGCCCCGTCCGAAAACCGGCGCGGCGCAAAATCGATTCGAGAAATGCAGCCGTCGAACCTTTACCATTCGTCCCCGCGATGTGCACGGCCGGATACGCGCGGTCGGGCCGCCCCAGTCGCTCGGCAAGAATCGTTATGTTTTCCAGGTCGAATTTCGCCGCAGCCGCCTGCGTCGGCGCCGCCAATTCTCTTCCCAGCGAAAGCAAATAGCGGACGGCAGCTTCGTAATTCATTTCAGCTCAAGAGAAGATCGAAGGAGTTGGCGATAAACGCTTTCAGGTCTTTGCGGTGGACGACCGCATCGAGGAATCCGTGTTCCAAAAGAAATTCTGAGCGCTGAAATCCCTCGGGAAGTTTCTGCCGAATCGTTTGTTCGATGACGCGCGGGCCGGCAAATCCAATCAACGCGCCAGGCTCGGCAATATTGATGTCGCCCAGCATGGCGAAGCTCGCCGTGACGCCGCCAGTCGTTGGGTCGGTGAGCAGTGAGATATACGGCACCTTCGCGTCGTCGAGCTTGGCCAGCGCCGCGGAAACCTTCGCAAGCTGCATGAGGCTGATCGTGCCTTCCATCATGCGCGCGCCGCCGGAGCAAGAAACAACAACCAGCGGCTGGCGCGATTCGATTGCCAGCTCGATCCCTCGCGTCACTTTTTCGCCCACAACCGCGCCCATCGAGCCACCGATAAACGCAAACTCCATCGCGCAGCAAACGACCCCGCGCCCATTGAGTCTGCCTTCCGCGGTGATGACGGCATCATTCATGCCGAGTTTCTTGCGAGCTTCCTTCAGCCGTGCGGCGTAGGGCTTCGTATCCACGAACTTCAGCGGGTCGGTTGATGTCATGCCCGCATCGTGCTCCGTCCATCTTCCATCCAGAAGCATTTCCAGGCGCTGCTTCGCGCTCATCTTGAAATGGAATTGGCACTTTGGGCAGACATACAGATTGGCTTCCAAGTCCTTGCGGAAAACGATCGTACCGCAGGACTCGCACTTGGCCCACAGCCCCTCCGTGCGCACGCGGCGCTCTTCTGGAGGTGTGGCTGCGTCGATCGATTTTTTGTCCCGCTTGAACCAGGCCATAGATGTAGGTGAAAGTCGAAAGCCGTCCCTTCGTTATCGCTAGTAAGTGCTATTAATAAATGTTCAGCTGGTAAGTCCGTTCGCGGGGCCACCTCCCGCGTCGCAACTAGTAGTCAATACCCCGCTGCGCCAGTATACCCTTGGTGTAAGGGTGTTTCACCTCGCGCATCTCCGTAACAAGGTCGGCCAGCTCCACCAGCAGCGGATGCGCGTTCCTGCCCGTGCAGATCACGTGCACTCGCTCCGGTCGGTTTTTCAGCGCCTCCACTACTTCCGCCGCGTCCAGCATTTTGTAGCTGATCGTGTAGTTGATTTCGTCCAGCACGACCAGATCGTACTTCCCTCCGTAAATCGCGTCGCGCCCCGTCTCCCAGCACTCCCGAGCGAGTTTGATATCTTCCGGATCAGTCTCCGCGCCGCCAATCTTCACAAATCCTCGCCCCATCGGGCGAATTTCAAATTTATCGTCACCCAGCATCTTCGCCGCGTCGAGTTCACCGTAATGCCAGGAGCCCTTAATGAATTGCACCATCAAAACGCGCAGCCCCTGCCCAACGGCGCGAAATGCCGTACCCAGCGCGCAAGTCGTCTTACCCTTGCCCGGCCCGGTGTAAACAATCAGCAGTCCTTTTTCTTCCGGCATGATCTCCTTACCCTCAAAAAAACGAGAGACGCAGGGAAAGGTTTAGAGTTTGGAGCGTGCGAAAAGAAAGGTCAAGACAGCGCCGGACATCGGCGCAAATCCGCTGCCCGGATTGGCCTGTTCCGTAGGAAAGCTTCAGAAGCCGGTTGCGCCAAACGCTTGCTTCACTTCCGGCTTGAAAAGGTAGACCAATATCCAAACGTCAACCGCCACAAAGATCAAAGAAAAAAACAACCCAATCGGATGAACGTGTGCAGCAGCTCTCAGCAGACCGAAAGCGGAGCGCAATAGATGTAGCGCGACCAGGACTACCGTTAGGATGCGCGCCCAATTTGCCACCTTCAAGAGGCCAACGGCGTCCACAATATAAATGACCGCAAAACCGAAGAAAATAGCTCCGAGGACGGCTCCGCCCAAACTCGCCAACATCCCCAGGCCGCTCCCCGAAGCCATGCGAGAAAGTACCGCGCCTCCAAGCGCCATTCCTAGCCCGCCCAGAGCCGAAAATCCACCGAGAATGAAAGCCACCACCGCGAGAATTGTCACCCCAGCTGGACGTTCCATGGATGCTCCTATATTCAAAGATTTTCGCGACGAGAGGTCTACGCAAACACATCCCAGGGCACTTCCAGATCGCAGGCTAACGAGTATGACTCAGGCTATGTCGGGTATTTCGGATGGTCAAGGGCGGAAATCGTGTTGATGATGCTTAAGTAAGCGAGAGGCGTTTGGCTAGTTCGGCGGCGATCGCGGTGATGCGTTCTTGTGTGGCCGCGGGCAGCGTTGTTTTTGGTTTGGCGTGTGGGTCGCGGATGACGATCCAGAGACCGGGGCGATACACCTCGTCGTCGCCAGGGCAGATGGCGCCCGTGAGTTGCGTGAGTTCAAGTGCGAGCGGTGCGGAATGCGTGAAATCAAGATTGGCATGTTCGGGTGAGTTTGCCTGAAACGGAGGGTGCGCGAGGAGATCCATCAAGACGCCGCGCGCGTCATCCACGAGATCGCGAAAGCCTTGCGAAACGAGAACGGCGTCGACGTCGCGCGGAGTGGGCTGGTCGAGTTGAAGCAAATCGTAATCGGGCAGCGGTGTCGAGAGTGAAATCTCAATCGCGGCGGAGGGCTGGTCTTGGTCAGGAATAACGCGGATGGACATGGTGCGTAACGTTTTACACCAGCTTGGCTATTTCGGATAGGGGCTGCCGGAAAGGATGGCGAAGGCGCGGTAGAGCTGCTCGACAAGCATGGCGCGAGCGAGTTCGTGGGAGTAAGTCATGGGGCTGAGAGAAATCTTTTGTGGGACGCGTTCGCGAAGGGCGGCGGGGAAACCGTCGGCGTCGCCGCAAACGAAAATAATCTCGCGTGTTCCGCGATCGCGAAGTTCGCCGAGCCATTTTGCAAAGGCCTCGGAAGCGAAGCTTTTCCCAGCGGCATCGAGCAAAACTGCTGTTGCAGCGCGGTCCGCGTCGAGTTTTTTGATGACGGCTTCGCCGTCGCGAACTTCCGTAACCTCGATCGGCGAGTGGCGGCAGACGCGTTTCACGTAATCGTCGATCACCGCGCGCATTTCCGCGCGGCGCGTTTTGCCGAGCATGAGCAGGCGGATTTTCACTTGAGGCCGTATTTTTTGCGTTTTTCGAGGAGAGTTTTGCGGCTGATGCCGAGGGCTTCGGCAGCGCGGCTGATTTTGTAGTGAGTGGCTTCAAGTGTTGCGACGATCACTTCGCGCTCGACGTCTTCAAGGGAGCGCAGCCAGGCGATGGAACCGGCGGCGCCGGAAGCCGCGGCGCGAATGTTGTCGGGAAAATCGGCAGGCTCGAGCGTGTCGCCGTGTGAGAAAACAATGGCTCGTTCGAGCGCGTTGCGTAGCTCGCGGACGTTGCCGGGCCACGCGTAGGTTGCAAGCATGCGGCGCGCGGGTTCGCTGAGGTGTGAGCCGGGGTGGCCGTGGATCGAGCGCAGAGTCGCTAATAAATGATCGGCTAGCGGAAGTATATCCGCGCGGCGTTCGCGAAGCGGCGGAACAGTCAGAGCAAGCACGTTCAAACGAAAATAAAGGTCCTCGCGAAAATGGCCGCTGGCAACGGCGGCGCTTAGATCGACATTGGTTAGAGCCATTAACCGCGCTTCGATGTGTAGCGTTTCGGTGCCGCCGAGCCGCTCGAAGGTACGCTCCTGCAAAACGCGAAGGAGCTTGCCTTGCGCGCCGGGCGTAAGCGCGGCAACTTCGTCAAGAACGATGGTGCCAGTTCCGCCCAACTCGAGGCGGCCCAGCTTGCGCTCGACGGCCCCCGTGAATGCGCCGAGTTCGTGGCCGAAAAGTTCGCTTTCCACCAGATTTGGCGGAAGGCTGGCGCAATCAATCTTTAGAAAAGGCGCGTCGCGACGTGGACCGAGTTCATGGACGAGACGGGCGAGATGATCTTTGCCGGTGCCGCTTTCGCCGCTAATGAGAAGCGTTGTTGCGGCGGTGGCGACTTTTTGCGCGAGTTCGAGAAGACGCTGCGAAGCGGGGTCTTCCGCGATCCACGGCAATCGCTCCGTGCTCATTTGGAATAGGCTTCGCCGGCGGCGTGCGATTCGTCGAAGGAGTCAAACGAATGGTTGCGCGCGGCGACGTCTGGCTCGTCTGGGATCACGAGTTTGGGCGAAGAGCGCCAGAGGCGTTCCAGGTCGTAATAGCGCCGCGCTTGCTCGCTGAAGACGTGCAGAATAAAGCCGCCAAAATCGATCAGAGCCCATTCCGCGGAACCGCGTCCTTCGCGGTGCTTCGGCGAGCGATGAAGATGCTTTTCAAGCTGCTCTTCCACTTCGCTGCAGATCGCTTGCACTTGCGGCGTGCTGAATCCGGTGCAGATCACGAAGAAGTCCGTGAAAGCGCCGACGTCACTGAGATCGAGAACGGTGATCCCGGCTGCTTTTTTATTTTGCGCCGCTTCAACAGCCAATCGGACGCCCTGTGGCAAAGTTTCAAGTTTCAACGGTATAGGCCTTGTTTGAGAATGTATTCCTCGACGCGCACGGAGACAAGTCCATGAATGGACTGGCCGCGGTTGGCGCGCCGACGGATATCGGTGGCGGAAACATCGATTGCAACAGATTCGAGCAGATAAACATTGGTGTTCTGGAGTTCCGCAACCACTTGCGACGGCGCTGCTTCGCCATTTTTCTTGAGGTCGCGGCGGCCCATTAGGTGCGGAGGAATCACAAGCCGCAACGCTTCGGCGCGAATTCCCGGGCGATTGGCAACGATGAAATCGCAAAGTCCGAGAAGCGTTTCGTATTCTTTCCAAACAGGAATGTCGAGAAAAGCGTCGGCACCAATGATGAAGAAGATGCGGTCGCCGTGGCCGTTATAGGCATGGCGGAAGTAGCGCACCGTATCAACTGAATAGTGAAGCTGTGTGCCGCTAAAATCTTCGCCGGCTTCGGCGAGCGATGGGACGAAGTGCGGATGCTCGGAGCACGCGAGCGAAGTCATCGCAAAGCGGTGGGGAAAGGGAGCGAGGTGCTGTTTGAGCTTGTGGGGCGGCCGGCTTGCCGGAATGAAGTGAATTTCGTCGAAATTGAAACGGCGGTCGGCGGCGCGGGCAACAGCTAGATGGCCATTGTGAATCGGGTCGAAAGAACCGCCGAACAGCGCGATGCGACGCGGATGATGCTTTGCGGCGGTGCGATGCGCCTGCGCGGTGGTCAATGCGCCTCCCGAGAGGTGACTGTGGTCGATTTTCTCACGAATTTTTGATCGGCGCAGGCAAGGAATCGTGCCCCGACGCGTTCTCGTCAATTTCTCCTGAGGTTGCTGGCAAGTCCAAAGTCGTTTCGTGCGCTGGGCGAGGAATTTTGTCGAGTGCGTCAGCGATGGAACGGACCAGATCCTTCACGCCGTCACCGGAAACCGCGGAGATAGCGTGGAATTCAAGGTTGCGCTGCTTGCAAAAATCCCGAAGCTCTTCGAGATGCGTGGGATCTGTCGTAGCATCCAGCTTGGTGGCAACGACGATCATCGGTTTTTCGATGAGCGAAGGACTAAAGGCTTCCAGCTCTCCGTTGATGACTTGAAACGAGTGGATCGGATCATCAACGTTGGAATCGCTCGTGTCGACTAGATGCACGATGAGGCGTGTGCGTTCGACGTGGCGCAGGAAACGGATACCGAGGCCGGCGCCTAGATGGGCGCCTTCGATGAGGCCGGGCAAATCCGCGACAACAAACGTGCGGCCGAGTTCAGTGCCGTGTCCACCGGTGCCGCCGTCGGCGTTGACGACGCCGAGATTGGGCTCGAGCGTGGTGAACGGATAATTTGCGATTTTTGGACGCGCAGCAGAAATCACAGAAATCAGTGTGGACTTACCTGCGTTCGGGAAGCCGACCAAGCCGACGTCAGCGAGAAGTTTGAGTTCGAGACGAAGATGGCGTTCTTCGCCCGCAAAACCTTCTTCATGTTCGCGAGGAGCCTGATGCCAGGGCTTGGCAAAATGTTGATTGCCGCGGCCGCCTTTGCCACCTTGGGCAATCAGCACGCGTTGCCCAGGCACGGACAGGTCAGCGATGGTTTCGCCCGTCTGCTCGTCGTAAGCGAGCGTGCCGACGGGAACGAGCAAGTTCATGTCCGCGCCGGAATGGCCGCTGCAATTGGAACCCTCGCCGTGCCGGCCACGATCGGCTTTGAATTCGCGATTGTAGCGATAGCGGAGAAGCGTGTTGTCGTTGGGATTCGCTTGGAGATAAATGCTGCCGCCGTGCCCGCCGTCGCCACCAGAAGGGCCGCCACGCGGAACGAATTTCTCGCGACGAAACGCGACGCAGCCGTTGCCGCCGTCGCCAGCCTTGACCAGTATTTTTGCTTCGTCAACAAACACGAGAATCACTCTCCACAAAGGCTGGCCGCCACGCGGCTGCCATTAAAAACGATAGCACAAACGAAGAAAAATGCCGTCCGTTAGAAACCGGACGGCAGAAGAGATGGACCGGACGGAAAACTCGCCAAGCGTGCGAGCGATTAGTTGACTGCGGACGCAGCGGGCTCGATGCTGATGAAGCGGCCGTGACGGCCACGGTCGGTGAACTTCACGACGCCGGTAACGAGAGCGAAGAGGGTGTCGTCCTTGCCCTGGCCAACGTTTTCGCCAGCCTGGTGACGCGTGCCGCGCTGGCGCACGAGAATCGTGCCTGCGTTGACGAGCTGTCCGCCGAAGCGCTTTACGCCCAGCCGCTGTCCGTGTGAATCGCGGCCGTTTGTGGAGGAGCCGCCGCCTTTCTTATGTGCCATGAATTATTTCCTTATCTCTGGGTGGGACGCGGCATTCCTTCGCTTACGCTCTGGATAAACCTGCGCCACTACAAGTTTTAATTTTGCGCTCGAACTTGGGCACGATGAATCGTGCCCCTACAATCTAAAATTACAGCTTGATTTCGCTGACTTCGACGGCCGTGAAATTCTGGCGATGGCCGCGAGAAATCTTGTACTGATTGCCCTTCTTGAACTTGAGCACGGTGATTTTCTTGGCGCGGCCTTGCGTGACGATCTTGCCGCTCACGCTGGCTTTGGAAGCGTCGTCGCCCAGAACGATTTTCTTTTCGTCGGTGTGGACGGCGAGAACTTTGCCAAACGTCACTTTTTCGCCGACTTCGCCCGTGACGCGCTCGATACGAATGGTGTCGCCCGGTGCGACACGATACTGCTTTCCCCCGGTCTGAATAACGGCGTACATCTGCCCTCCAAGCTATAAAGACAAACCCCAATTATAGCGGTGAACCGGCTAAAGCGTCAACGAAGGATCGCGGGCATCGGTGGGAATTGTGGTCGTACGATTCGCGAGTGCCAGGCCATGGCCGCAAAGGATGAGCATGTAATGGGTGAACGCAAAGAACTGGCGGCGACTCGCTTTCCAGCTTCACGGGTTCGGAGAAATATGGCCGATGGGCGCCCCCCCCGGGGCATCCAGAGAATCGTGCGTAAGCGTATGAAGACATTGACGTTGCGGGCGTTCCTGCGTGTTTGCATAGCGTGTTACTAGATCTTGCTAAGGCGACTACCCCCACCCCGGGTGTTTTCCGTAAGAGTGACAAACAAAGGACTTAGACTTGACGCGGCACGTAAGAGCGGCAAATACGAGACTTAAAGTCGTTGCGTTTTCATAAGGTTGCGTTTCGCCCGCTTGAGGGACTAATAAAGGGCTTTGACCGCGAAAGTAAATCCCCGGAAACAAAAAACGCCAGCAGAACTGCTGGCGGACAGATGTCACAATATTACCCAAGCAACACTATACGCCAATGAATACATTCAGTCAAGAGCTATTGTGAAAAAAATTCTGGTAGGCACCGCGCGAATCCGAGTAGTCCCATTATGAGAAGAAAGGGATAGGCAATAGAGGCGAACGGCCGGGACGCATCGGAGGATTGATCGCAACTTTTGTGCTGTTTCGGAGTTTAAGTATGTAGGTGCTTCAGAATGAATGAGACACCTGAGAGCACTAAGATCCGAGGCGTTTGAGACGGTTAGTTCGGATTTAGCGAGGATAAGATCATGAGATATTTCAAATATTTGGCGCTATTGGCTGTTTGCGCTTTTGCGTTAGCCGCGCCGTCGCAGGCCCAGGTTAGGGTTGGAGTCGGAATTGGAGTTGGGCCCGTGTATGGCGGCTATGCTGCACCGGTTTGCGCGTATGGGTATTACGGATATGCGCCGTATGGCTGCGCGCCTTACGGTTACTACGGCCCGAGTTGGTTCTCTGGCGGTGTATTCATCGGAGCAGGACCCTGGTTCCACGGTTATGGCGGTGGATATTGGGGCCATGGCGGCTACTACGGGCACGGCGGTTACTATGGGCGTGCCGGTTATAACGGACGTGGTGGCTATGCTGGCCGCGGACCGGTTGCTACTCCATATAGGGGTTCTGCGGGCGGTGCAGCTCGCGGCTCGGTAGGCGGTGGATTCCACGGCGGCGTTGCAGCCGGCGGGTCACATGGCGCTAGCGGGTTCCACGGTGGCGGCGGTGGTGGTTTCCATGGCGGTGGTGGAGGCCATGGCGGCGGTGGTCACCGGTAATTGATCTAGATATTTACATTCAAAAATTAAACGGCTGGCAGCGTACGCTGCCAGCCGTTTTTATTTTGGGACTGGCTGAGATAAGGCTGATCCCTGCGATCATCCTTGCCATGCGGAATCTTCGCTGTGCAGATTTGTCAGCCTCACGCCTTGAGTCTGAGAATTGGTTGGCGTAATGTACGGCGCGTGAGTGCCCTCGAAAACTGCCGGAAGCTGCGAGTGATGGCATGGACTTCGATTGATGGGCGGAATTAAGTGCCAAGTCTTGAGTTGCTTAAGTCTCCGCACGCTCCTGATTTGAGTCCGGTCACAATCCACTATCGCGAGTTTGGGCGCGGGAAACCCCTTGTTTTTCTTCACGGTGGCTGGGGGTATGGAGTCTATCCCTTTGACCGACAAATTGCGGCGTTTCAAAATGAGTTCCGAATATTGATTCCTGACCGCACCGGATATGGATGCTCGACTCGAGTGGCGGGGGAAATGCCGCTCGATTTTCACAGGCGTGCGGCGGCGGAGACCATTTCCTTTCTTGATGCGCTGGGCATCGAGCGCGCCGTGCTGTGGGGGCACAGCGATGGATCCGTGATCAGCGCGATGGCCGGATTGGCCGCGCCAGAGCGCTGCCGGCGTTTGATCTTGGAAGCCTTCCATTTTCTGCGGAAAAAACCAGGGTCGCGGTCCTTCTTCGAACGATTTGCTGCTCATCCGGAAGATCTGGGCGAAGAAACGAAGGAGTTGCTCGCACAGGACCATGGAGACGGTCAGTGGCCAACGGTATTGCGGCGGAATTGCACCGCATGGTTTCGGATTGCCGACCAGGTACAGCGGCCGGATGAGGATTTGTACGACGGGCAACTGGGCAAGCTATCGGTGCCGACGTTATTTCTGCACGGAAGCCTCGATCCGCGAACGGAGCCAGGAGAGATGGACCTCGTTCGCGCTGCAGCGCCGCGAGCAACTATCAAGTTCGTTGGGAACGGCAAGCATAGCCCCCACAGCGAAGAAGCCGCGTTTGAAGAGTGCAATGTGATTGCGCGGGAGTTCCTGGGCGGCCAATCGTAAGCGACCCGGCTGTATTAGTCTGAAGGCCGCTGGCCGGTGCCGACTTACCGAATTCTCGGGGTCCAGCCCCTCGAGGACTTGCTTCTTCCTGCAGTATTTATACCAGTTTCATCATCGCTTCCTCCTTTGGTAGTAACCTGAATTGCCCAGCTCATAGTGAGTGCCGTCCGAAGCAGGTGAGGCAGATGAGTTGCCGTTGCTCCCGAGGACAGGGATGGAATGATGAGAGGCAAATCGATCAACCGCAGGACCTCTACGCACAGGGCTTTCGCTCTGTTGGCGGCGCTAGCGGTGAGCCTGTTGCTTGGAACGCGGGGCGAAGCACAGTCCCAGGTGTATGGTGCGGTGGGAGGAGCCGTCACCGATCCTCAAGGTGGAGGTGTGGTGGACGCGGTGGTGAGCGCCAGAAACCTGGCGACCAACGCGTTGGCGTCCGCGAAAACGGACAGCAGCGGCCGATACCTGATTATTAACCTGCAGCCTGGGAATTACGAACTGACGGCCAGCGTCTCCAGTTTTTCTCCGTACACGCAGCAAGTGGTGGTGGAGGTTGGTGTGGTAACCACGGCTGACATTGTCCTGGGGCTTGCGGGGCAAACGCAGACTGTGACGGTGAGCGGCGAAGCTCCAACGGTGGACACGGAGCAGAGCACGTTTGGGACGAACTTCAATAGCGTGGCGCTGGAGAATTTGCCGATTAACGCGCGAAGGTGGTCCTACTTTGCTCTTTTGACACCGGGCGCGGTGCCCGACGGCACGTTTGGCGACATCTCGTTTCGCGGAGTGGGCTACATCTTCGACAACAACACGGTGGACGGAACGGCGAATACACAGGCCTTTTTTGCGGAAGAAGTGGGACGCACACGCATGGCCTACTCGACGAGCTTGAATTCCGTACAGGAGTTTCAAGTTACGACTTCAAATTATTCGGCGGAATATGGCCGCGCGGTGGGCGGGGTCGTGAACGCGATCACCAAGAGCGGCTCGAACGAGATACACGGAGACGTTTTCTATTTCAATCGCGATAACACAATCGGAGGCGCATTCACGCCGTTTGCAACAGGAGCGGTGCTTCAACCCAACGGCCTTTACGCTAGCGTACCGATCAAACCGCTGGATATCCGGCAGCAAATGGGCGGCGACGTGGGCGGCAGGATCATCAAGGACAGGCTTTTCTGGTATTTCAATTTCGACGATCAGATTCATCATTTCCCCGTGACCAATATCCCCTCGACGCCGAACAATTTTTTCTTGCCGATCACGGTAGCGGCTCCGGCGTCTTGCGCGAATGCGTCGCTGAGCGGATCGGCAGCTCCGAAGAGCTTGACGACCGGACAGATTCTCGACTGCCGCGGATTTACGCAGGCAGAGGTGAATTCGGCACTGGCGTTTCTCGACTCCACAACCGGCACTTCGCCTCGGACGGGCGATCAGACGCTGTTCTTCCCGAAGCTGGATTGGAAACCGACAGACAGGGACACGATTACTGTTTCCTATAATCGCGCGCGCTGGACTTCGCCGTTTGGTGTGCAGACGGGGAGCGTCGTGGCACGCAGCATCGATAGCAACGGCAATGACTACGTTCATGACGACCGAGCTATCGCGAGCTGGACGACGTCCATCGGCACCTCACTGACCAACGAAGCGCGGTTCTCGTATAGCCGCGATAACGAATTCGAGTTCACGACTCCCGCGCTGCCGGGCGAACCGGTCAGTACGCTCACGGGACTCTCGCCTCAGGTGGACATCAACTCTTGCGGATTTTCTGGCGTAACAACGGAGACTCCTACGAGTGTGGCGCTGCCCTGTGGCTGGATTTTCGGGGCGCCTTCATACCTGCAACGGGCGGCGTTCCCGAACGAACAGAGATATCAGGTCGCTGACAACTTTGGAATTTCCAAGGGCCGGCACCTGATCAAGTTGGGCTTCGATGTCAGCCACGTAAGCGATGGCCTGAATAGTTATGCCTCCGGTGACCAGTTGGGCGAATTCAGCTACTCCTTCCTGCAGGATTTTCTGAGCGACTACATAACGCAAGCAAACGGTCTCGGCGGCGCGTGCACGTCCACCAGCGCGGGGACTACGTTCCAAATTCCCTGCTACAACGACTACTTCCAGACGTTTGGACCGCTGGCATTTAATGTCTCCACCGTGGAAACTGCATTTTTCGTGCAGGACGATTGGCATGCTACACGACGGCTCACCATCAACGCAGGCCTGCGTTTTGACCATGAGGGGCTGCCTTCGCCGGTGGTGCCGAATCCGGCTATTCCGCAAACCGTTGTATTTCCGAGCGACCACAAGGAGTGGGCGCCGCGGTTCGGATTTGCGTGGGATGTGTTCGGCAATGGAAAGACAGCGCTTCGCGGCGGTTATGGCATGTTCTATGGCCGCATCACCAACGAACAGATTTACGAGCAGCTGACGCTTACGGGTTCTCCGAGCGGTCAAATTAACCCGACAATTTTCCCCACGACGGGAACGTCCAATTCAACGGGCACACCCACTTCCGGGGCGCCGATTTACCCCAATATCTTGCCGCCTTCTTCGTTCGGAGTCAGTAAGCCGAACATCGTTTTCTTTCCAAGCGATTTGCGGCTTCCGGGAGCGGAAGAATTCGATCTCGTCGCGGAACATCAGATCGCGCCAAACACTTTGGTTTCGGTGTCGTACATCGGAAGTATCGGGCGGTTTTTACCGATCGGCATCGACACGAACCTTCCGGCCGCCACTTCGCTCGCATACACCGTTTCAGGCGGACCACTTAATGGGCAGATAGTTACGGAACCGTTCTTCGCCGGCGCGCGGCCGAACCCGAATTACCAGCAGATGGTCATGTTCTGTTCGTGCGTGACATCGCACTACAACGGGCTGGTGGGCCAGTTCAACCGGCGAATTTCAAACGGGCTACAATTTAACCTGAGCTACACGTACGCAAGCGCCACCGATGACGGCGCTTCTTCTTCTGCTGCTATCACCAGCAATACGCCCGTGAATCCCGGCGATCTCGCACTTGAAGAGGGGAGATCGTATCTCGAAGTGCGTCACCGGTTTGTGGGCACAGTGGTATGGCAGCCGCCCTATTTTGCAAAGAGCGAGAATGCTTTTGCGCGCGCGGCGCTTTCCGGATGGACGATATCTCTGAACCAAGTTGCGCAATCTGGCTTGCCGTATACGGCCGTGATTTCTGGGAACGCACCTTCGGGGCTTGGGGCTGCCGTGAGCGCAGGCGGTCCCACCGGCGGCAAAACCTCGACGCGAGCCGTCTTTGTGCCAAAGAACGGCTATACGCTGCCGGCCACCGTCAATACGGATATGCGGATCTCGCGAAGCTTCCCAATCTACGAACGGTTGCGGCTGGAACTTACCGTGGAGGCTTTCAATTTGTTCAACCACGTCAATTACAACTCCGCGGTGACCACGGCCTATACGACCGGAGGCACAGCCGCCGCGCCCACGCTCACATATAGCACCGGGACGAGTGGCTTTGGTGCTTTAACGGCGGCGAACAACTCTGTTTTCATCGGGGCGCGGCAGCTTCAGTTCGGAGCGAAGTTCTCGTTCTAATAGTGGGCACTCGATAACAAAACAAAAAACGGCTGCATAGTTCTGGGCTATCGAATCCCGAGATTCGAGAGGCCGGAACATTTATGCGTGCGGGTGTGCTTTGTCGTAGATATCCATCAATTGGCGGATGGACGCATGGGTATATTTCTGCGTGGTGGAGAGCGATTGGTGGCCGAGAAGTTCTTGAATGGCGCGAAGGTCGGCGCCATCAGCGAGAAGATGGGTTGCAAACGCGTGGCGCAGGGAGTGGGGATGCAAGTCCCAATTCACGTTGACGAGGCGGACGTATTTCTTGACGATGCGGCCGACAGAGCGTTGTGTGAGGCGACGGCCAGCGTAATTCAGGAAAACGGCCTCGGTGTGCGGGGCGTCGCGGTGACGACCGCGGCTGCTAGAGGCTTGCAGGAACAACTCTTCACGCAGAGGCCAATACTTTTCGAGAGCCTCCTGCGCTTTGGTGCCGTAAGGAACGATGCGCTCCTTGTCGCCTTTGCCGACCACGCGCAGTACACGCTCTCTCTGATCGATGTCGGCGAAGTTGAGGCCAGTGAGTTCGCTTACGCGGAGGCCCGCGGCGTAGAGCAATTCCAGCAGGGCGCGATCACGGCGAAGAAGCAGGCTTTCGTCTTTAAGTTTAACCAGTTTATTAGGGGAAGCGTTCTCACTCTGTCGCGCACGTTTTTTTGGAACTTCTCCACCGGTGCTTAAGGCTGGCCCCATTTCCGCAAGCTGATTCAAGAAACCGTTCATCTCTTCGGCGGAGAGCACCGAGGGAATGCGTTTGGGCAATTTCGGAGTAGGCACGAGCCTGGCGGGATTTTCCTGCAAACGGCCTTCGCGCACGCAGTATTTGAAGAAGGAGCGAAGCGCAGCCAATTTGCGCGCAATGGAGCTTTTCTGAAGGCCGTGGTCGTGCAAGTGTCCGACGAATTCGCGGATGGTGTTGTGCGTGACGGCGCTGAGAGCAGGAGTCTCCAGACCTGGAGGCGATAGATAGGCAACGAACTGACCGAGGTCTTTGCCGTAATTCGAGATCGTGTGCGGAGAGGAATTCTTCACTGCGCGGAGATATTCGAGATATTTGGCGATGGCCGTTATCATTTTGTCCCGGAAGACTCAGCCGAGCTTCCACTATCGATTATAGGGCAGCATCTGGCGGCAAGAGCGTCTATTCAAGGCATCGGTGCAGGGACTTCGCTGTTTGATTACGCGGATGAGAATTACGACGTGCCCGCGCTTAAGTGAAAATCGCGGGTTATTGTGTCTCGCCAATATAGGGTCGTGCGGGGCGTTAAGAAAAGCGGCAGCAGAGCTGCCGCACTCCAAAGCTACGGCTTGGCGCCGACGGGCGTGGCTTCTTCGGGATGAACTTGCGGTGACGAGGCGGCGACGGGTTCTGGAGCGAGTTTTTCCCAGTCGCAGCCTTCCTTCAAGCAGGTGTGCACGAGGCCAATTTTGGTTTTCTTTTCTACGATGAAAGGCGCGCCGCACTTTGGGCACGGCTCGGCAATGGGCATGAACGGCGTCGTGAAATCGCAATCGGGATAGCGCGAGCAGCCGTAGAAGATACGCGGACGACCGCGGCCACCCCTGCCTGCGCTGCCGCGGCGGACGAATTCTCCTTCAACGCACTTCGGACATTTGATGCCCATGGTGATGGGGCGCGTGTATTTGCACTTCGGGTAGCCGGTGCACCCGATGAATTCGCCGAAGCGACCGTGTTTCTTGACGAGGCCGTTGCCGCAGAGGGTGCACTTTTCGTCGAGCAGTTCATCGGGCTGCATGGATTTGCGCGTGCCCTCGACGAGGCGGCGTGTGGTCTGGCAATCCGGATACGCGGAGCACGCCAGGAACGGCCCGAACCTGCCCGCCTTGATGACCATTTCTTTGCCGCAGTTGTGGCAATACTCGATTTTTACTTCGCCCGGAGCGGCGTCCGGCAGAGCTGGGGAAAGATCCTGAATAAAATCGCAGTCCGGATAGCGCGAACAGCCCAGAAAGAAACCGAGGCGGCTTATGCGCTCGAGAAGTTCGCCTTCCCCGCACTTTTCGCACTTTTTGCCGGTGGGTATGCCCGCTTTGTAGGAGAGCATTTCGTCATCGGCGCGATCTAGATCGACGATGAACTTTTCCCAGAATTCCTTTACGGCTTCGCGCCAGGGAAGTTTGCCTTCTTCGATTTCGTCGAGCTCTTCTTCGAGGCGCGCGGTGAACGTGACATCGAAAATATCTTCGAAGCTTTTGACCAGCAGCAGACTGACCCGTTCGCCAAGCATGGTGGGCGAAAAACGGCCCTGCTCTTTGGTTACATATTCGCGTTCGACGATCACGGAAATGATCGAGGCGTATGTGGAAGGACGGCCGATGCCTTTTTCTTCCAGATCCTTGACGAGAGTCGCGTCGTTGTAACGGGGCGGCGGCTGCGTGAAGTGCTGGTCGGGACGAATTTTGTCGAGCTTTAGCGTCTGGCCTTCGGCGACGCGAGGAAGCGCGTTGCCCTCGCCTTCGTCGCTCTTTTCGTCATCGGCCACATCCACGACCTCGGCCTGATAGACGGCCAGATAGCCGGCGAATTTCTGCACCATGCCGGTGGCGCGAAACGTGTAGTCCGCCACCGAAATGTCGATCGTGGTCTGATCGAATACGGCTGGCATCATTTGGGAGGCGACGAACCGCTGCCAGATCAACTGGTAGAGCTTGAATTGATCTTCTTTCAGATACTTGCGGACGTCTTCAGGCGTGCGCGTCACGTCGGTCGGACGGACCGCTTCGTGGGCCTCTTGCGCGTCTTTTTTGGATTTGTAGTAGTTGGGCTTCTCCGGCAAGTAGGCGGAGCCGAATTTTTCGGGAATGAGTTCGCGGACCTGCGCCAGCGCGTCCTGCGAAACGTTGACGGAGTCCGTGCGCATGTAGGTGATCAACGCGACGGAGCCCTCGGCACCCAGTTCGACGCCTTCATAAAGGCCTTGTGCCACTCGCATCGTATTTTTTGCCGAGTAGCGCAGCCGGTTATAAGAGGCCTGTTGCAGCTTTGACGTCGTGAAGGGCGGCGGCGGATTTCGCTTCTTTTCCCTTTGCGTGACGCTCGCAACTTGCCATTTCGCTTTGCTTACCGCGGCGACAATTTTGTCGGCGGCTTCCTGGTTCTTGACCTCGATGTCTTCGCCCTTGTGCTTGAAGAGCTTGGCTTCGAAGAGGGGCGGTTGGCCGGCATCGAGCATGGCGTGGATCGTCCAATACTCTTGCGGGACGAACGCCCGGATTTCCTGTTCGCGCTCGACGATCAGGCGGAGAGCTACCGTCTGCACGCGGCCTGCGGAAAGGCCGCGGCGGACTTTATTCCAGAGCAGCGGAGAGACTTTGTAGCCTACGATGCGATCGAGAACTCGGCGGGCTTGCTGGGCATCGACGAGATTTGCATCGACTTTACGCGGATGCTCGAAGGCGGCGCGAATCGCTTTGGGCGTGATCTCGTTGAAGGTGACGCGGAAAATTTTTTTCGGGTCGATAGCTGGAATTTCTTTCTTGGGCTCGTCCTTAGGCTCTTCTACCACCACCTCGGGTTTGGCATTCTTTTTCTTGAAGCGCGAGACGGTGGGTTCCTGCTCGGGATATTTGGAAGGCTTGGCCAAGACCATGGCGAGGTGCGCGGAGATGGCTTCACCTTCGCGATCCGGGTCGCCAGCCAGATACACAGCATCGGCGGTATTCGCAGCTTTGCGAAGATCATTGATGATCTTGCCTTTGCCGGCGATGATCTGAAGCGTCGGTTCGAAGATTTTTTCATCGTCCAGAGAGATGGGAGGACGAACCGGCTTCTCTTTTACTTTCTTAGCTCCCTTTTTTGCGCGCTTCTTTTTCTTCCCGGTGTTTTCTTCTTCGCCGGGCAGACGTATGCCGATCGTCTTCTTGGGCAGGTCCATCACGTGGCCAATGGAGGCCTTGACGAGGAAATTCCGCCCAAGGTACTTATTAATAGTCTTCGCCTTTGCAGGCGACTCAACGATCACAAGCGAACGGCCCATCTTGTCTTTGTAACCCCGTAATGTTCTGCTGGGAGAGCTGGAGAGGGCGGCGTGTGTCCTTCTCGCTAACTTCCACTAGATGCTTCGATCCGCCCTTGGGATACTCTCAGCGGTTAGATGCAGGATCAGAGGCAGGCGATTCGCGCCATATCTGTCTTTAAAACAATACCTTACTGAATTGCTTGCCGGGCGACTGCCGCACGATGCCTTTCATTTCCAGATTAAAAAGCGTAGCTAAGACTTCGGAAGAGTTCAAGCCGGACCGTTCGACGATGTCATCAATGTGTTTGGACTCGTCCGCACAGAGAAGCTCGTAAATCTTTTTTTCGGAAGGGTTTAGGGAGGCGGCGACTAGGAGATTTCTTTGCTCGGCTTCCGGTTGTTCAGCTTTTACGAGTGCGGCACGGACTGGCGTGGGAAGCTCTTCGATCACGTCTTCTGCGTTGGTGACCAGCTTCGCTCCCTGCTTGATTAATAGGTTTGGCGCAAAACTGACCGGTTGCGTTACGTTCCCCGGCACGCCGAAGACTTCTCTGCCGAACTCCATGGCCAAACGGGCTGTGATGAGAGAGCCGCTGTATTGAGCGCCTTCGATGACGATTACACCTAGCGGCATTCCAGCGACGATGCGATTGCGGATGGGAAAGTTTTCGGGAGCTGGATGGGTGCGCAGGGGAAATTCGCTTATGATGGCGCCACGCTCCAGCACTTTTTCGTAGAGTTTTTTGTTTTCCTTCGGATAGCACACGTCGATGCCAGTACCGAGAACTCCGATCGCTCTGCCGCTTACAGCCATGGCGCCTTGGTGGCCGATGGCGTCAATGCCGCGGGCCATGCCGCTCACTATTACAAGTCCGCGGACGGCCAGATCGCGGCCGAGGCGTTCTGCCATTTGCGTGCCGTAAAGAGTTGGACGCCTTGTGCCCACAATGCTAAGGCAAGGGAGGTTCAGGACTTCCGGGTCGCCGCGAACGTAGAGTAAGACGGGCGGGTCGTAAATTTGCAGCAGCGTTTGCGGGTACTCAGGCTCAGTCCAGTTGATCAGGCGGCAGCGATCAATGTTGTGGGCGGCGGTCAGTTCTTTTTCGGCGCGTTTGAAAGATTCTTTTTTGAAGACGGCTTGCGCTACCGGAGCAGGCAGGCGGCAGCCTTCCAGATCAGTTAGTGGGGCGCGGAAGATCGCGTCGGGTGAACCGAAGCGCTTGAGGAGGCGAGCGGACAGACGGGAAGCAAGGCCGGGCGTGAGCGCCAGCGCGAGCCAGGAGAGGGCTTGCGTCTTGCTCCATCGCAAGCCAAGCCTATAAGTGTGATAACTGTACTGTCAACTAATAATTGACATAAATCAGAATGCCGCGCGATCAGCCGGGCTGGGCGGCATCTTCGGCGAGAACCTCATCGAGAGTTGAGGCAAAAAGATCGGCGTCGGCTTGCGAGAAAACCAGCGGAGGGCGGAGCTTGATTACGTTGTGATACGGGCCATCGGTGCCGGCTAGGATGCCGCGTTCGCGCAGACGATTGACGACGTAAGAAGCTTGGTTCGGTGCAGGCTCGCGAGTCTGACGATCGACCACGAGGTCGACTCCTAGAAATAGTCCTGAGCCTCGGACGTCGCCGATCAGTTCATGCTTTTCTTGTAGCGATCTCAGCCGGGCGATCAAGTAACTCCCCACTCGTAACGCGTTCTCTTGAAGATGTTCTTCTTCGAGGACATCTAGAACAGCGAGACCGGCGGCGCAGGCGACTGGATTGCCACCGAAAGTGCTGAAGAACTCCATGCCGTTGTTGAAACTTGCAGCGATTTCTGGAGTCGTGACAACCGCCGCGAGCGGGAACGCATTTCCTATGGGTTTGCCCAGCACCACAATATCGGGGACGACGCCCTGCGTCTCGAATCCCCAGAACTGCGTTCCGAGACGGCCGAAGCCGACTTGCACTTCGTCGGCGATGCAGACTCCACCTGCGGCGCGGACATGCTTGTAAGTTTCCGCGAGATATCCGGGTGGAAAAACAATTTGACCTGCGACGCTCGGCAGCGTTTCGGCGATGTAGGCCGCGATGCTGCGGCCTTGCGCGTGAGCGTTCTGCAAAATCTCGGCGATGTGCTTCGCGTACTTTGGGCCCGCTGCGGAATCTTCCCGCCGATATGGCCCGCGATAATCGTCAGGGATGGGAGTGACCTGGACCCAGGGTTTGCGGCCGCGGCCGCCTGGACCGTTAAATTTGTAGGGGCTGATGTCGATGAGCGTGGTCGTGTGGCCGTGGTAGGCGTGTTCGAGGACGATAACGTCTTCGCGGCCGGTGTGAGCACGGGCTAGCCGCAGCGCAAGCTCGTTAGCTTCGCTGCCGGAATTCACGAAGTAGCAGACGCGCAGTGGATCAGGCAGAAGAAGCGTGAGCCGTTGGGCATAGCGGATGATGTTGTCGTGCAGATAGCGAGTGTTGGTGTTGAGGAGAGCGATTTGATCTTGGATGGCACGAACCACACGCGGGTGGCTGTGGCCGACGAGCGGGACGTTGTTGTAGACGTCGAGATAAGCGCGACCGGCGTCGTCGTAGAGGTATTGCATCCAGCCGCGCACGATTTTGAGCGGCTTCTGGTACGAGACGCTGAGATTCCCTCCGAGAAGAGCACGGCGGGACGCGAGTGTTTCTTCGGCGTTGGCCAGAGGGGCGGTTCGCGAATCCAAATCGGGTAAAGCACCAGAGGAAACTGCTACCGGAGACGCCGACTTCCTCGCTTTGTTGTCGTGACGAAGGGCGAGCAGGCCGCACGCATTCCGAAAGGAGTGCAACGCGAGACGAGGATCGATCCGAGCGAGCTTTTCGAGAGCTTCCCATGCAGGAGCTTCACTGATCGTGATGTAAGGATCGTCAGCGACGAGCGACTTGCGATGCGCGGAATTCGTGACGCTAACGGCGAGACGAATGGCGATGAGCGGATAAAGAAGACCAATCTCGGACTCTTGCAGCGGAAAGACGCTGTGATAACCAGCTATGACAGCGCACGCCGGACTCAGCGGATCGCCTTTGCCGAGAATCGCGTAGGCCACGGCGATCGCTAGCTCCGAGACGGTGATGCCAAGGTGCATGTCGCCGAAATCGATAACGCTGACTATTTTCCGCGGCTGCGGCCAGGGCGGGCTAACCAGCACGTTGTAATCGTTCGCGTCGCCATAGACGACGCTGCGGCGCAGCGATTTCAACACCGGCATGACTTCTAATTCATACAGCGCAAGAAACCGCTCGACGAGCTCGCGCCGCTCGGGATCTCCGATGTGGTGCAGATAGTCTCGAATCCAGCCGGCGCGGGCGAGGTCCCACTTCAATTCTCGATGCGCGGCCGGATGCGAAAAGTCCGCCAGAGCATCGTCCATCACGCCAAGAAATTCGCCCAGACTGCGCAGCAACTCCGGAGTGTGAGGACTTACTTTGGCAAGAACCGGTCCGGGAACGTACGTGAGCAACCAAAGCAGGCGCTTCGTTCCATCGAAAAGCGCCGCGACCGTGAACGCATCGCCGCTTGGTATTGGACAAACGCGTGGAAGACAAAGTTGCTGGGCGCGCTTAGCCAAGTGCTGCAGCGCCTGGCATTGCATATCCACGAAGGATTGCTCCCGCGCGGGATGCATGACCTTCAAGACAAACTCTCGTCCTTCGGTCGAAGCTAGATGAAAATTATCGTCGTATTCGCCAGGAAGAGACTTGGCGGACACATCGAGGTTGAATATTTCGCGCGCCAGGCGCACGGCTTCTGATTCGGCGATCGGCTGGGCCACGCGCGCTTCGGGAATCATGCGGGGAATCTTATCCGCAAGGGATGGAGCGCGTCCATTCTTCGCGGAAAAAAGGGCGCGTCACGGAGGCGTGCATTTCGTTAACAAAGCCTGGGTGCGCTTGCAGAAAACAGTGCTAAATCTCGGAGCTGCAATTCTCCGCCCGACTATTGGATCGAAACCGGGCCATTCACCGTCGAAAGCTTGATCATCGCCGGAGAACTGCCGTATTCGATGCGGCGATTGTTGTCGTCCCAGGTTTTCCGGGCGTTATCGCAAATGCTGGCGCGGCAGCTCATCGGGGAATAGTTTCGGGATTCCACGCTGAAGCTGGACTTATAGTCCGACGGAACGGAAAGCGTCAGCGGACCGTTTTGCGCATCGGCAGTCAAGCCTGTCCCGGTCCACGTCGTCCCTTGCAGGTTGATGGAGATCGGACCGTTCTCCGTGTGAATACGCACATTGCCGCTGCTGCCCGTAATCGTTATAGGACCATTCGCGGCTCGGACATCGGCATCGCCGGAAAAATCGTGCAGGGTGATAGGACCGTTCGTGGCGTGGGCGGTCAATTTGCCGTCCACGCTGTAAAGAGAAAGTGGACCGTTGGCGGTCTCGAGGTCAATGACCGACCCTTTCGGCGCACGAATGAGCAGGTAGATCGCCCATTCGCCGTCATCGCTGGGGCCGTTTGTCGAGACCTCTCCGTTCTTAACAGTAAGTGACACTTGCGCAAGAATTCGCTGCGCGCCTCCGTCTTCGTTTGAGGCGAACTTGCAGGACGTCACGGAATAGGTGTCTTTATCCCATCCTTGGACCTGAACGCCGCCGTTTTTGTGCGGGCGAACGCGAAGAGTGGGTGCGTCAGCCTTCGTTACTGTACGTTCTTCAGATTCCGTGACGGCGTCGCGATCGTCGAAACGAACGTGAAAGTCGGAGCAGTCTGTTGCGGGCTCACGATGGCCGCCGGACATGCTCATTGAGTGACGATGGTCCCAATCGGGCCAGCTGGGAACGGCCGGGACCGCTGGTACGGCAGGAACCGCAGGCATTGCGGGGATGGCAGGCATCGCGGGCGCGGCCGGAACGGCGGGCGTCGCCCCATAGAAGCGAACTGGAGGGGTCGGCGGCACGGGGGGCGCAAGAGACTCGAAAGAAGGAGGTGCAGGCGGAGTTGGAGGTGTTGGAACGTCCTGGGCGGCAGCCAAAGCGCAGAATCCGCAGACCGCGGTCACAGAAAGAAGACAAACCCTAAAGAGCGATTTCATGGACAAACCCTCCCTAGCTACATAGACGAACCAAACGCCTATCGGTCTGCCTAGAGAGTTCTTCTTTTTTGGGGAACTACGGTTGCCAGTCGCAATCCAGCATGCCCATGCTGCCGATAGGAGGGCCGTCTGGCGGCTCGACGGGCGGCGTTAGGTCAATGCGCTTGGGATCTTTCTCAAAGAGCTCGATTTGTCTGGAGGCGAAAAAAATGTGCGCTTGATCGGAAATGACCTGGCGGCCCGAAGCCGGTGCATTGAGCCAGTCCTTTAACCCGTGCAGCTTGAGCGAAGCGATGGCGCGGACTTCATCGGTGGCATGTTCGTTGGCGGAAAGCGACATAAGGTCATACAGAACGACGTCGTCAACGGTATTCACGATTTCTCCGTTGTAGCCTTTGCCGTGCGGGGCTTTCCAGGTGGCGTTGAGGACGGCATCGAGCACTTCTTCGAGGCCAGGATTCTCGGCGTTGCGGGCGTGGAACTCGACGAGGCGGGCGGCGCGTTCCGGATTAAACAGAAACTGGAGCGTATGCTGAGCGGCGGATTCCGCTGGTGCGAGCGCATCGAAGGCAGGGCTGGTGTGAATCTTGAAATCCTCACGGTCGCGCGGGTATTCCGGCGGACGCGGTGGAATAATTTTTAGCAACGATTCCGGAAGGGTGAGGGTTTCCGGTTTGAGCGTTGCGAGCACGGCGGCCAGGGCGCGGCGCTGTTCGGCGGGCGCGACGATCTGCGTGGGGACTTCACCGTCCCCGCGCAGAGCAAAGGTGTAGTCCATTCCGCCGACGAGTTTGCTGGCGGCTTCCACCTGATAGCGGTGGTACATGTAGATGGGCGCGAGGACGTCTTCGAGAGTTGCCAGCGGCCCGCCTTCGCGAATGTTATTTTCGCCAAAGCGCTTAAGCGCGGCGGCGCGAACCTGCATGATGCGGTTTAGTTCGTCGACGGCATTCGAGCCGCTGTCCCAAAGATGCGCAACGCTGCTTGAAGATCCTGGGGGGCGGGCGTCCTGGTCGGTGAGATAGCGAAGGCCACGGCCAAACGCATCGCTCAGGATTTTATCTAGCGCGGCGTGCTCGTCGGTGCCAGGAGCGAAGTCGGTGTAACCCCAGGTGATCGATACTTTGTCCCAGTCGCCGATACCCGTGGCATAAGCATCGGAAAGATCAGGCGTGCCGTCGGCGGCGAGTTTTACGAGCGGCGGCGGATAGTCCATCACGGAAGAGCGATTGACCGTGCTTGCCGAATAGTTGTGCATCAAGCCAAGAGTGTGGCCGACTTCGTGAGCGGCAAGCTGGCGGAGACGCGCGAGCGCCATCTGCATCATCTTCGACGAAACTGGTTTGCCTTTTTCGTAGGGAGCGAGCAGGCCTTCGGCAATCAGATAGTCCTGACGCACGCGAAGCGACCCGAGGGTGACGTGACCCTTGATGATTTCGCCGGTGCGCGGATCGATGACGGCCGCTCCATACGACCAGCCGCGTGTGGCGCGATGCACCCATTGAATAACGTTGTAACGCAGATCCATCAGGTCCGCGCCTTCTGGCATTAGTTCGACCCGGAAGGCGTTCTTGTATCCGGCGGCTTCAAACGCCTGATTCCACCAGCGCGCGCCTTCGAGCAACGCCGAGCGAATGGGTTCCGGCGCGCCGCGGTCGAGGTAATAAATGATGGGTTGGACAGGTTCGCTAATGGCAGCGTTCGGATCCTTTTTCTCGAGGCGATGTCGCGCGATGAATCGCTTTACGATGGGTTCGCTGACGGGAGTAGCGTAATCGAGGTAAGCGATCCCGAAAAAGCTGCTGCGCGGATCATAGACACGCGGCTTGTAGCCAGGAGGCGGGAGCTGCACAAAGGAGTGATGCTCGCGAACGGTAACAGATTCGGGCGAAGGCGTGACCTGGCGGACCCACTGTCCAGGGTCGTCCCCGGCAAATGTCAGCGTGGCTTCGACTTCGGTGTTGAGAGGAAAGTTTTTGGTTTGCGGAAGATAGATCGCGCAGCGCGAAGCATCAATGTGATAGGAGCCCTGCTTGGTGCGGCGGAGGGTGGGGGGAATGCCGTGGGCGTCACGCAAGAAAAAGTCGGTAGCGTCGACGAGCGCGCTGCCGTTTTCTTCGGCGGCAACCGTGAAACCCCAAAGCGCTGATTCGGCGAAGGAGTCGTGAACAGCGCGGCGTTCATCCGCGTCGCTGGTCACGGCGCGATATGCGAGATTCTCCTCCATGAGCAGAACCTTGGGACCGGTGCGTTCAAATCGGACGATGTGCGTTCCGCCAAGCTGGCCACGGTCGAGACCAATGTCATTTGAGCCGATGCCAGCGGGGAGGCCGCTCTGGTAGAGGAATTCGGTGCTCCACTTATCGATTTCGAGCCAGAGCTTGCCCTGCTTGGCGTCCCAATAGAGATCGAAATAGCCGGGAAACTTTTGCGCGCCGGCGACTTTTTCGGCGATAGAAGGCGTCTGGGCAGAGGGCGTTTGACTAGATGGTGTCTGGGTCACATCGGGATTAGCCGCGACGCCAGCAAAGGGCAGACACAGGAAACAAAGAAGGAAAAGACACCAGGAACGTTTCAGCATTTTCAGCGCCTCCGAATAGAAGGAACGTTTTACAACAAAAGACGCTTGGCGCGGAGGAAAATCCTCTCTGCTATACTTAGTTGAAATCGCGAGACTCTCAAATTGCAGAAACTTCGAATATCCATCGTGCAGTACTTGAACACCGCGCCGCTTGTTTGGGGCTTTACGAACGGGCCACTGGCGGGAAAGTACGATTTGTCATTCACCGTGCCGTCGCAATGCGCGGAAGTGCTGCGTGCGGGGACGGCCGACATCGCCATCATTCCGGCGATTGAATACCAGCGCATCCCGGGGTTGGTCGTTCTGCCGGATTTGGCGATCGCCTCGCAGAATCGGGTGCGCAGCCTCTTGATCATCGCGAAGAAACCCATCGAACAGGTGCGTAGCATTGCACTGGACCTCAGCTCTCGCAGTACGCAAGCGCTCACACGAATCTTGGCCGCGGAGCACTGGAAGATCGATCCAGAATTTTTTGAAACTGAGCCTGATTTGAGCGCGATGCTAGAAAGAGCTGACGCTGCTCTGCTCATCGGCGATCCGGCGCTGCGCCTATCCATCGCCATTGAGAAAAAGAGCGCGGTGAGCCCACAAGGACGTGCAGTCTGCCAAGCAGCCACTCTTGGAATTCAAGGCGCCGAAATATTCCATATTTATGACGTGGTCGGTGAATGGCGTAAATTTTCGAGTCTGCCCGCAGTGATGGCGTTGTGGGCCGCGAGGCCGGAGATTGCGACTCCGGAGGTACTGGCGGATTTTTCAGCATCGCGTGATTTCGGGCTGAGTCAAATCCCGGCGATCTGTGTTGAGGCTGCGCGCGAACTGGAGTTGCCGCAACCCGCGCTCGAGTCTTACCTACGCCACAACATTGATTTTTCTCTCGATGAAGAAAATCGCCGCGGGTTAGAAAAATATTTTCACGAAGCAGCAAAATTAGGCCTGATCGTCCGCGAAAAAAAAATTGACTGGGCAACCGCTTCAAAAGAAGCGGCCCAAGTCTCGGCGAAGTAGGGGCACGGCACGCCGTGCCCGTCCGGGAACCGCGATTAGAGTTTAGGAAGCGCATCCGCTAGAATACGAACGCTGCGACGCGAAGGAACACCGTGGGACTAACGAAACAAGAAGCTATCGACATGCTGCAATCCGACGACCTAGTGGGCGTCGGCATGGCCGCGCACCAATTGCGCCTGAAGAAAAATGACCCTCGCGTCGTGACTTACCAGATCGACCGCAACATCAATTACACGAATTTCTGCACCGAATACTGTTCGTTCTGCGCGTTTTACCGGCCCCTGGGCGCGAAAGATGGCTACATCCTTTCCTTCGAAGCCATCTACGAAAAAATCGAAGAGATGCTCGAACTAGGCGGTACTGGGATTTTGCTGCAAGGCGGGCTGCACCCAGATCTACAAATCGGCTACTACGAGAACCTGCTGCGCTCGCTCAAAGCGCGCTTCCCACAAGTGCATCTTCACTGTTTTTCCGCGCCGGAAATTTTGTGCATCGCGGAAGTCAGCGAGCTAAGCGTCCGGGAAACCATTCAACGCCTGATGGACGCCGGACTGCAGTCCATCCCTGGCGGCGGTGCGGAAATTCTCGACGACGAAATTCGCGGAAAAATTGCGCGCCTGAAGTGCACTAGCGACGATTGGGAAGAAGTGCACCGGGTGGCTCACTCGCTGGGCCTGCGCACTACCGCGACGATGATGTTCGGCTGTGGCGAGGAACTCCGCCACCGCGTGAATCATCTCGAACGCCTGCGCCGCATTCAGGAAGATACTGGCGGGTTCACGGCGTTCATTCCCTGGATGTTCGCTGCAGAAAACACAGCCCTAGGGAAAAAAGTCCAGGAAGCGACTGCTGTCGATTATCTGAAGACGCTTGCCGTCAGCCGTTTGTACCTCGACAACATCGACCACATCCAATCGAGCTGGCTGACCCCCGGCATCAAAGTCTGCCAAGTGGGCTTGCAGTTCGGCGCCGACGACGTCGGCAGCATCCTCATTGAAGAAAATGTCGTATTCGCCGCCGGCGTGAAGAATCGCACCAACGAAAATGAGCTGCGCCGCATCATTTCCGATGCGGGATTCGTCCCCGCGCAGCGCGATACGCTTTATCGCTCTTACGCGTTGAAGTAATTCCAAAAAATCAAAACGCTATTTTGCTGGGGTCGGCCGCTTCAGTGGACGAAGTACGAGCTGCACCTCGGTCCCATCGGGAAGATCGATATCTTCGAGCGGATAGAGAATGCCGCTGCGGAATCGCGCCTGAATCCAGCGCGGACCAGGTTTGGCATCAGCCACAGCAGCTTTCGCAGGCACTCCTGGCGTGCTGGGCGCGCCGGAGGTTTCATCGAGCGCTTCATTCGCAAGCGCATCCGCTTCGCGGTTTTGCTCACGGTAGACGTGATCGATCCGAAAGGCTGTGAAGCCCATCGACATTTTCTTCGCGCGTTCAAAAAGCGGCTTCAGATCCTCGCTCTTCACTTTGTACTGCCCTTGCATCTGTTTGACCATCAATTCGGAATCGCTCTCGACGCGCAACGCACGAATGCCGTGCGACTCCGCATAATCCAGTGCCGCAATCAATCCATAATATTCGGCAACGTTGTTTGTCATCCGGCCAATGTATTTTTTCAGCTTGGCGACAAGCTCACCCTGCCCGTCGCGTATAACAACGCCGTACGAAGCCGGGCCGGGATTCCCACGTGCCGCGCCGTCAATATTCGCTTGATGAGCGGGCGTAGCGTTTTTTTGGTCGGCGGGCGAGTCCCCGAAGAGACCGTCACCGGCAGCGCGAGTAGATTTTGGAAGGCGTGGCATCAGGAATGGTTAGAAGCGGAAGAAGCCGCGTGCCCCGAACCGGCCGCAGGATCCGGCAGCGGAATCGGCTCTAAAGTGTACAAAATCAGGCCGCAAGATTCGCAGCGGTAAATCTCTTCGTTGGGATCCCGGCGAAGTTCCTGCAAAGTGTGCGGCAGCACGCGCATGCCGCAACCGCGGCATTGCCCATCGCGGGCTTCGGCGAGGCCGGTACCGTGATGACGCTTTGCGATGCGCGCATAAAGCTCACGTAAATCCTCGGGAACCGGAGCCAAGGCGCGCTCGTGCTCGGCAAGCAAGGATTCGAGTAGTTTCTTTTTCTCGGCTTGCTGCGCTTCGATCTCTTTTCTCTCTTTTGAGACCGCGGTTTCGTCTTCCTTGAGATTCGCTTCCGCATGCTTCACGCGACGTTCAGCTTCTTCACCAGTCATCATGACTTCGAGTTGCGCGTCTTCGGCCTTTGCGACTTCGGCTTCCGCGTTGGCAATCTCGTGTTGCAGAGCTTTATATGCTTCGTTCGTTTTCACGGCGCCGCTCTGGTCGCGATATTTCTTCGCACGGTCTTTCCATTGCTGGACGTCAAATTCGAATTTCTTCCGCTCTGCCTGGCTCTTAACCAGGCCTTCTTTGGCGGCCGCAACGGCTGCGCGCGCCCCGCTCAATTTGGCGTCGGCTTCGCGGACGCGCTTTGGAAATGTGTCAATCTCGGTGCGCACCGCGGCAATCAGGTGGTCGACACGCTGGAGCTCGATCAGACGAGGAATGGCGGAATGCATCGGTCTGTAATACTAACACAGCGGGGCGGTATGCTTTGGCTCCGAGAGGGGACCGGTCCGGGGCCCCATGGGGATGCAAGGTCTTGTAGAATGCGTCGGTTTTGCAGGCAAGATTTTAGGGATTGCCATTTTAAGGAGGACTAGAAATGCCGCATGTTCAGATTACGTGGGTCGAAGGACGCACGCCGGAGATGAAACGCAAGATCGCAGAGAGCATTACCTCTGTGCTAATCGAGGACGGACGTGCGAAACGCGAGAACATTCACGTGGCCTTTCACGATATCCCGGCGACGAACTACGCCGAGGCGGGTGTGCTCGTGGCGGATCAAAAACGCACGCCATGACAAGGGCTCAGTAAACTTTCCCACTCAGCTTGAAATCAGCTAATAAGACGGATGGTACTCCCCCGACGATGGTGAGAAATTCCGTCCGTCTTCCTAACGATTGCATTGGCTGCAGCGGTAGTGCTAGCTCGAAGCGCGAAGGTCGCGGCGAATCAGCGTGAAATCCAGGAAATACCCTACGCCGATCGCCAACGGGATGATGCCGAACGCAGCTGCAGACCAGAAGTCGCGATCTGCTTGAACCGCTGCAATCAAGCCAAACGTCGCGATGTAGCCCAAAGCCCCAGCTATGAGGAGAATCCCTGAACGCCGCGAGTGCGCTGCCTGGGATAGTTCAGGCTCTTGCGGAACGTTTACGCCCCGCGCGATGGCCGCAAGACGCTCTTCGCTGCGCAATTTTCGCACTCGATAGTATGTGTATAGCATGCCGAGGGGGACGCCCATCCCCAGAGTGACTGCCACCAATCCGATCAAATCTCCGCCCATGGTTTGCTCCTTCCAAAGTGCGCCGAAAGCGCGATTTATAGTGAGGGAACCCTTGTCGTTAGAAGGTACGAAACACTCAGGGGAAAAGTTCCAAAGTTAGGATGCAAGAAATTCCGGTTTAATGCTCGGCCTGAGAGAAAGACCAATTGCAGAATGTTCAGTTAACTTCGCGGACTTGCATGCTTCGGTCAATCGAAAGCGTGGGGTACCGAATTGGGGAACCTGCAGCGGCCGGAGCATGGCGCGCCGTGACGGTGAATTCTCCTCCAGAACACTCGATCGAATAGGAGTAACCGTCCCGCTCAGGCTGCGACAGTGCCAGGGACTTCGAAGAAATAAGCTCGTCCATCGGCGCGCAATGGCCGTTCAAGGCGATGTAGCCACCTTCTGCCTGTGCAATCTGCAAGAGATCTGACCGAACGCCAATGAGGCTTATGGCTTGCGTCGGAGCGGTGCCTTCGTCGGTAACAGGCATCTTTTTGAAATAGAAATGATAAATGCCAAATACAAGCGCAGCACCGAGGAGAATTGTGACGAGGCCTCGCATATGAGAATTTTGGCGCTGCGCCACATCAGTTGCAAGACTGGAGCAAGGCGTGCGTGCGCGAGGAAACAACACGGCTCTTCTCCCACCGGCACCCTGGCTTCTTTGCTAAACTCATTTCACCGCTGATCCCTCTTCGCGGCGTAGAACCCCTCCCTTGGATTGACGTATGGACACGTTTGCTCCCGTGGCCGAGCTGCAGGCGCTTGAAAAATTGCGTGATGAGGAATTGGAAGAAGCTCGCGCGCTCCAGAGCGTGATGCTGCCTACGGAATCGCTGCGCTCGCGCGGCGTAACCATTTCCCATCAATTTCAGCCAGTTTCGGTGGTGGGCGGCGATTTTCTAGACTATTTTGAACTGACTGACGGTTCCATCGGTTTGTATCTCGGCGATGTGTCAGGTAAGGGTCTCCCCGCGGCGTTTTTTGGAGCGCTGGCTGTCGGGACGCTCCGTGGAGTTCACAAGACGGGAATTTCAGCCGATCAAGTGCTCGCCACGATGAACCGGCGGCTGATGATCCGCGGCCTGCCGGCCCGGCATGCCGCGCTGCAATATGCGGTGTTCAATCCCGCCTCTCGCGAGATACAAATTTCAAGCGCCGGAATGCCCGGACCACTGCATCTCACCGGCAAGGGGTGCCGCTTACTCAAGATGTCCGGCATTCCTCCCGGACTTTGGCCTTGCACAAGTTATGAAGCCACGGTGTTCCGTCTCGAACCGGGCGACTCTGTTCTTTTCTGCACCGACGGGGTTACGGATTCCATGAACATGGATGAGGAGAGCTTCGGAACAGATCGGCTCGTAGCGATCTGCGACGAACACCTTGCGGACTCCCCCACGCATTTGCTTCAAGCCATCTTTTTGGCGGTCGAGGACTTCAGCCGGGGACGCGGTCCCCACGACGATATGGCCGCGGCTTTGTTCTATTGCTCGGAGTGATTTCCTACTCGAGATTTCTGTAAAGAGAGCATACCTGGCGCTTGATGCCACGGCACCTTCGCGCGGGTGCCCAAAGAGCAGTGTAGCTTCTGCGCAAGCCGCTTCTGGTTTCCAATTGACAGTCTGAGCGCCCTCCAGTAACAACAATAGATAACGCGGATCGCTGCAGTCTATTTAGGAGAGTTCCCAATGAAGACGAAGTCCCCTTTTGCACTTGGCTTGGCATTTTTGCTCTCGCTGATCATCACCGTGCCGGCAGATATTTCTGCCGAACCTCAGACTGGCGGACAGAAAGCCGGCGAAGTTGCCCGGGTAATACCGGCGGTGAGCATTGCCCGAGGATCCAAAACCATCAATGCTTCCACAAAAACGCTGGTCGAATGGCAGGACTTGGTGAATACCAAGACCGACGGGCGTGCGCGTATCGCTCTGGATGACGGCTCAGTCTTGAATGTCGGCTCAGATTCCTCAATCAAGGTTGTGAAACACGACGCGGGAGCCCAACAAACGGAACTCGAGTTGGCCTACGGCAAACTCCGCACGCAAGCTACAAAAATCTCAAAGCCAGACGGCAAGTTCGAAGTTCACACTGCAGCAGGCGTCGCGGGCGTGGTTGGAACGGATTTTTACGTGGCTTACGAAAACAATGTGATGAATGTTGTCGCGTACGAAGGCTTTGTGCGTGTGTGCAACCTGGCGGGCGTCTGCGTGATCCTGAAGGCCGGCCAGATGACTAACCTTCGCAATGGGAATAATGAAGCGCCAGCACCGCCGGCCCAGGCGCCGTTGGATTTGCTTGTCGCTGCGTCCAAGGACACGGAAGTGGGCCTACGGCCCGGCAGCGGGCTCGCGAACGGCGGGCATATCGGCGTGGGATTGGGCATAACGATCGGAATCCTGGCCGTTGTGCCGATCATCGTCTTTGGCGTCATAGCAAGCCATCACAGCTCCACTCCTGTCCCGCCGACGAACCCTTGCGCAATTAATCCTTCCAACTGCGGCTAAATTCTATGGCCGCCGGGAAGCGCCCGTTCTTTCGGCCCTGGCTGCAAGTCGCAGCCAGGGCTAGTTGTTTCTGACCACGTGCAACTCGCGGGCACCGGCAACCGTCAAACTAGTGTTACTAAATATAGAGACGCATTTAGACCCCTCATTTTGTGCCGTTACCCCCGGTAGCGTACACTGGATGTTTGGAAGTGCCGTCTAACTGTAAGTGAGGCAATCCTTGAAAATTCCTGTTCGTCATTATCTGACTACACTTTTGTGCGTCTTTGGCCTTCTGGCCTTTTTGACGCCGTTCGCGGCGATTGTTACGCAGGCTGCGCCACCCCCTGATACACAGGTCAAGAAATCTCCGCTTCTCGCGGCGCTCCAGGCTGAGCTTGAGCGCTCCATGAAGACCTTCAAAGCGCAGGACCCTCCAGCTTATTACATTGGGTACACCATCACCGATACGCAGCGCGCGGACGTCTCCGGCTCAAATGGCGCGCTTCTCAATAGCGCCGAATCGCGTAACCGCTGGCTGGAAGTTTCCGTGCGCACGGGTAGCTACGAAACGGACGACACGCATAAAGTCGGCGAGCGGCAACAAACCAGCGCCGGCCCGGGCGTCTCTGTTCCGCTCGATGATGACGCTGGCGTTCTACGCCGTGCCGTGTGGCTCGAAACCCAGAGCCAATACCGCGCCGCCGCGGAAGCTCTCATCAAGATCAAGACGGGCAAAGAAGTGAAGGTCGATTCGGTCGAAAACCGCGCGCCGGATTTTTCTCACGAGCAGCCGCACACCTTCATTGGCCCGCAGGTGACTCTCACGGTGGATCGCAAGCCGTGGGAAGAAAAAGTGCGTGTTTACACCCGCACGTTCCGCGAATCCGCCGCAATCATCAATTCGATTGTCACCTTTTCGGCCCAGGCGCAGAACGTCTTCCAAGTCACCAGCGAAGGAACGCAACTGCAATTCGGCCAGATCCGTTATCGGCTCGAACTTTTCATTCAGGGCAAAGCGCCGGACGGAATGGACATCGACCGTTACTACAATTTTGACTGGGTCAATCCCGCCGATGCGCCTGACGACAAAGCCGTCGCGGCCGCACAGGTCACGATGCGTAAGGAACTGGAAGGACTTGTCGTTGCGCCGATTAACGAGCCGTCAGTTGGACCGGCGCTCCTGACCGGCCGCGCGGCCGCCGTCTTTTTCCATGAAGTGTTCGGCCACCGCGCCGAAGGCCACCGCCAAAAAGATGCCGCCGAGGGCCAGACGTTTGCGAAAAAGGTCGGCGAACCAATTCTGCCGAGTTTCCTGACCATCGTGGACGACACAACGAGGAAGAAGCTTGGTTCAGAAGATCTGCTGGGCTATTACCAGTTCGATGACGAGGGCGTCCCTGCGCAAAGCGTGACGCTTGTCGATCACGGGATCTTGAAAAATTTTGAGATGTCGCGCTCGCCGCTCGTGGGCTTCCCTACTTCTAACGGCCATGGTCGCCGGCAACTCGGAGCGACGCCTGTCTCCCGCCAGGGCAACCTGATTGTGGAAAGCAGCAAGATGGTCACGAACGCAGAGCTGCGCGTTAAGCTGATCGAACTTATCAAAGCGCAGGGAAAACCATTTGGATTGCTGATCGACGACATCGCAGGCGGTTTTACTTTCACCGGCCGCGGACAGCCACAGGCTTTTCAAGTGCTCCCGCTGGTTGTTTACAAAGTATTCGCCGATGGCCGCCCGGACGAATTGGTTCGTGGCGTCGATATCGTTGGAACTCCGCTAGCCGCGCTTACCAAGATCGTAGCCACTGGCGACACAGCCGAAGTGTTCAATGGCTATTGCGGCGCCGAGTCCGGTTCCGTCCCTGTTTCTGCCGCGTCACCCGCCATTCTCATCTCGGAATTGGAAGTGCAAAAGAAAGAAAGCTCCACGGATCGGCCGCCGATTTTGCCGCCGCCCGCGCATGATCCGGTGAAGACGGGAGGCCAACAGTGAGATGCACTCACGGATTTGCAGCACTCACGATTTTCGCCGCCACGCTGATTTGCAGCTTCACAGTGCACGCGCAAGCTCCGAAGGACAACGATCACACCCTGCAGGCCATGCGGGACGAAATGGCGCGCTCGAAAACGCGTCTCGAACTGAAAATCCCCGGCACGCCGCAGCCTCAACGTCCCTACTACGTGGAATATCGTTTGCTTGATCTTGACGTGCGCGAAGTCGTCGCCGAATTTGGCGCGCTGGTCGCTTCCAACCATACGCGAAATCGTTTCATGGATGTGGAAGCGCGCATCGGCGACTACAAGCTGGACAGTTCCAATTTCATCAGCGACGACGGTTTCCGCGGCTTTATCGGCCCCACCGGCTCCGTCGGCATCGACCGCGACTACGATTCCCTGCGCCAGGATCTCTGGATCGCCACCGATCAGGCGTTCAAGGAAGCAGTCGAAACTTATTCGCGCAAACAGGCCTACTTGAGCAGCCTCGCCCGGCAATCCGACATCGACGACTTTGCGAAAGCTGCGCCGCTGCAGCTCATCGAACCGCTGGTCACGCCTGACTGGAGCAATCGCAACTGGGAGCAGGAAGCACGCGAAACTTCCGCAACCCTTCGCAACTTTCCACAAATTTACGAAGCGCGAGTGACCTACTACTTGGTTTATGCCACGGAATACTTGCTCACCAGCGAGGGCACGGAGATCCGCACAAACCGCTGCTTTGCTGCCATCGAATCGGGCATGAACACGCTTGCCGACGATGGCATGCAGATTAACCACATGTACGCCACGTACGCTCCAAAGCCGGTTGATCTGCCGAGCGTCGATGCGGTTAAAAAGGCTTTGAACGTCACAGGCAGCGAACTCATGGCACTGCGCGCTGCGCCGCCCGCGCAGGACTACACCGGACCCGTGCTTTTTGAAGCGCGTGCTGCCGCTCCGCTTCTGGCCCAGGTGCTGACTCCAGCAATCAATGGCTCTCGACCGCCGGTTTCTTTCACTCCAGTGATGGAACAACTTCTCACCGGCCTAGGGGGAAAGAGCGATTGGGTAGGCCGGATGGGCGCACGTGTTTTGCCGCCCGGCGTATCCCTGATCGACGATCCCGGCGCGAAAGAAGCCCACGGAACAGCCTTGCTGGGCTATTACGCCGTGGATGATGAAGGCGTGCGCGCGGAGAAAGTCACCATTGTGGATAACGGGAACGCCAAACAGCTTTTGATGTCCCGGCGCCCTGGCCCAGATTCCGATGTATCCAATGGGCACGGCCGCTCAGCGTTCATAAACGACGCCAAACCCACCATGAGCAATCTGTTTTTCAAATCGACGGAGACGCTATCGCCGGCGGACTTGAAGAAAAAGTTTCTCGATGAATGCCGTTCAGAAAAATTGCCTTACTGCCTCGTGGTCCGGGAAATGGACAATCCCTCCATCAGCCTGCTTCATCAGGATGATTTCTCGGAATTGCTTGCGAGCTTCGGAGGCGGAGCCGGGACGGGCGACCGTCTGCCGCTCATCGTCTATAAAGTCTATCCCGAAGACGGCCGCGAAGAGATGATTCGCGGCGCGCGCATCATCGGCCTGAACACACGGATGCTGCGGAACCTCGGCGGCATCGGCAACGACGACTTCGTTTACAACTACATGCAGAGCCAGGTATCGGGGTTTGCCGGCACGGCGCTCGGCGCGTTCGGTTCGGCGCAAAACGGTTTGCCCGCTTCGCTTGTGGCCCCATCGCTACTCTTCGATGACCTGGAAGTGCGCGGCGCGCGTGGAGAACCTAAGCGGCTGCCACTGTTGCCTGCACCGTCGATGACGGCTGACTGAACGGGACCATACGCGTTGTGCGCTCTCAAGCGCCTGAGAAAACTAGAACCATGAACGACCAGACCCGCCGCGGTTTTATTTTGACTGGCGCAACCGTCGCTGCTTACGGTCTGCTCATCGGCGTTCAACGCGCTTGCCGTTTTGCGCTTGCCGATAATAAACCCGCGAAAAACGATTCCGGTCCCGTGCAAATTGTAAAATTCGCAGACGACGGCGCTCGCCTGGGCGTTGAGACCGTGGCAAAGGTCGTCAAGAGCGACGCCGATTGGCGCCACTCGCTCAGTTCCGACGAATTTGACGTTACGCGAAAGGCAGACACCGAGCGGGCCTTCAGCGGCGCGCACTACAAGAATCACGAACCCGGCCTTTATCGCTGTATCTGCTGCGCAAACGCGCTCTTCAGCTCCGACACTAAATTCGACTCAGGCACGGGCTGGCCGAGCTTTTGGGCGCCCATCGCCAAAGAAAATGTCGTAACAAAAATAGATTTGAGTTTTGGGATGAGCCGCGACGAAGTGACTTGCGCCCTCTGCGACGCTCATCTGGGCCACGTCTTTGACGACGGGCCCAAACCGACCGGCCTGCGCTATTGTATGAATTCCCTGTCGCTTCGATTCATTCCTCGGGCAAAGTCCTAGCATTCACAGTCAAGACTCGTACGCAGGAAAATGGCAGGACTTCGTCCGTTATTGTTTCACTTCGGCCAACAGGTCTTCAAAGTCGTTGATCGAGACCCGGTCAATCTTGCCGGGGATCGCGAAGTCGAACTGCTCGGTCGGATGCGTCACGGAGAGCAGTCCCATTTTTACAGTCTTATCACCGATATGGGCATAGAGAGATACGGCATCCTTCCAGGTGTCGGGGACCCCAGTCCGGGTGATTTCTCCCTTGATGTGAGTCTTCCCATCCGCCGTACTCTCCGCGCCGACATGAAATGTGTACTGTGCCTCACCCATTCCGTAAACGTACTGGTTGAAGAACCAGTCCATCTTGTGGTTTCCGTCAAGATCCATCCCGTGCGTCATGTGCTTCTCCACGATCGCTTTGAAGTCCTCCGTGGATGCAGCCTTGTTGTCGAACGTTTTGCAATAGTCCTGCATCATTTCTTTGAACGCACGATCCGGGTCCGGCTCGCGTGAATTCATCAACTGCATGCGCAACATCTGCAGGATGTACGCGCCCTTGGAATAAATGAGGTCCTGGTAAGCACCGGGATCGGAAATAGAAGAACGGATACGCTGGCCCATCCAGATTGGGCCGAGCGCGCCGCGCGCGTGCCCGTAAGCATCTTTATTGCGAATTTTCTCTTTTTCTTTACGCCATTCGCCGAGTGCTGTCTTCATGCTCTCGCGGTATTGCACGTACAAAATGCCGGAAAAATCAGCAAAACCTTCCGAAAGCCATTGATCGTGGTAACTCTTCCAGCCGACCCGATGTCCCCACCACTGATGAGAGCTCTCGTGACCGCGGAAGAAGTCCGTCAGAGCGGTCTCATCTTTGAGGCCGATGCAGTTGCGTTGCGTGGAATCCAGGAAGGAACCTGACCACAGATAGATTAGCCCGGGCCACCCTTGCCCGTAGGAATAGCTGATTGGCAAGCTCGTAATGGAAAGGTGCTTGTAGGGATAGGGGCCGAAGTAGGACGAGAAAACGCGAACGGTGTTGGCCATCTCCGTTCCCATGGTCTTCCCCATCACTGAAGGACTCATGCTTCCAACGGCGCATGCAAGCTGGCCGGATTCGAAAGCACGTTGCAACGAATTCGTGATGTCGTCGCCTTCGCGGTTGGCGTAGATGTCCACCGCAACATCGCCTGCTTTATCGTTGACGACCTTGTAGTCGCCATAAGCGAATCCCGCGACAGAGAGGGGAATTTCGCTTTTCCACGTACTGACGCGAGTGCCACCCTCAACGGTTTCCCCAGTTTTTCCACCAGTGGCTACAAGGATGGAATTCTTGGGACTGTGAAATGTAATGTCAAAATCGGATCGCGCGGAAAAGCTATTCGGCCTTTCGGGATACCATCCCGTACTTTCGCAGAAATAATTTCCGCTGCCTTCCTTGCGAATGGCGCGCCTTCCTCCATACCGAAATACGAGGGGCGCTGGTGTGCCGACGGCAAGCGGCTGCGGGAGAATCACCACCACATAATCTCCATAGGACTGATTGCGATCTTTTTTTTCTCGCGATTGGTAGAACGGAAGTGCATTGTTGCTGGAATCCTTCACCGATTCGAGGCGCAGATTGGCATCAAGGTCGAAGATGAGCACGCTTTGACCTGCAAGGCGTGGCTCAAGCTCCAGGCGCGCTGTGGCGTTCAGGTCCGCGCCGGACGTGACGGCGGCATCAATTTTGTAGCCGCGAATAGTGAAGTCTTCCTTGGCTTGCGGATCTTTCCATGCGTCGGCGCTCGTACGGCCCCCAGCGGGAAAACTCATCCAGGTGTCGAATATCTTGAACGGTCCCACGTCTACCCAGCGGCCGACTCTGATATCTTCAGAGTTCAGCGCGTCATCGCGGACTTCCACCCATCCCTTCTCGACTTTCAGATCCGCGAGAAAGTAAGCGGTGCGCGCATGATCCGCCGACAAGATACCTTGTAGCATGCGCGGCATGGACGATTCGCCGAGGTCCTCGCGGTCCTTTTGACGTTTCGCATAAGTATCATCGGCGGCAGAAGCCGAAGCTTGCCATTTCACCTGTTTGGCAACTTCGTCCAGCAAGCCATCCGTGAAGCTGAACGTCGCATCGGTGAACTCCACATTCAGTTTGTCCTGCTTTGTAAATAAGTGGAGTTGCTGAGCCTCTAGCGGATTAGGAGGCACCACTTGCAGCCGCCCTTTCCCGTGGAAGACGGCGCCAAAAACGACGCCATTGACGGGCTGGGTGAACTGGATCGTGCCGTCCGTCAGATTGATGTGGACCTGGTCGCGGACGATCTCAACATTTTCCGCGTGGGCCGATTTGGCAGTGTCCATCGATGGAGCTGAAAGCGCATTCCAAACAGTTGCGGCGGTCGAGCTGGCAGGCACTTGCGCGAGGCTCCACGGCGCGAGGGCACACATCGCTACAAAAGATTGGACGGCAGTCCGAAGATAAGCGGTCATTTGGAGGGCTCCCCGACGCTGCGTGAAAATACCTTGTCTTAGCTCGGACGGCAAGTGCCAAGACGAATACGCGTGCGCGGAATGAAAGTGTTCCCTATAACCCTGGCGCCCGGCTAGAGCCTTAGCGGTACGGGCACCCCAATCGCGCGGCACAAAACTCTTCGCACCGAACCATCGCCGAGCAGGGAAACTTACGGCACTTAAGGTAGTCTAGTCAGACGATGATGGCGGTTCGGCAAAACGAGGAAGCGCGCGAAAAGCGCAGGGCGGCGCTGCTCAGCGTGGGCTCGGCGGTGTTGCTCGTTTCCTTGAAGGCTTTTCTCGTCCTCCGCACGGGAAGCTTAGGCGTCCTCTCCGAGGCGCTCCACTCTGGACTCGACCTGCTCGCAGCTGTTATCACATTTCTTTCCGTGCGCGTGTCGGATGAACCAGCAGATGAACGCCATCCATATGGCCACGGCAAATTTGAAAATTTTTCCGCATTTGTCGAGACGGCACTGCTTCTCCTTACTGCTCTTTACATCATCTACGAAGCATTTGACCGGCTCTTCTTTCACAGCGTGCATATTCAGCCGAGCGTCACTGCCATCCTCGTTCTGCTCGTGGCACTGGCTATCGACGTGACTAGGGCGCGCGCGCTCAAGCACGTGGCGCAGAAATATTCGAGCGAGGCGCTGGAAGCCGATGCGCTCCACTTCTCGACAGACGTTTGGAGCACCATAGTGGTCATTTCCGGCATTGGCCTCGTCTGGGCCGGCGAGACGTGGAATCTGCCGTGGCTTGCGTATGCGGACGCTCTCGCAGGCCTTGCCGTTGCCGCAATTATTCTCTGGGTCGGCTCGCAGCTCGGCAAACGAACGCTGGATGCGCTGCTGGATGTCGCTCCCAAGGGTTTGCAGCAGGAAATTGCCATGGCCGTCGGGCGGATGGACGGAGTCTTGGACGTCGACCGCGTACGCGTTCGCCGCGCGGGCAACCGCCATTTCGTGGACGCCACGGTCAGCGTTGCGCGGACTGCCAGCCTCGAACAAGTGCATGCGCTCAGCGATGCCATCGAGAAGCGCATCGGCGAAATTGTCCCTTCGGATGTAATGGTGCACGCGGAACCACGCGCGCCGCAGGGTGAACATTTGTTTGAAGCCATTCGCGCCGTAGCCCAGCGCATGGGCTTGGCGATTCACGACGTCACAGCTCTGCAGCAGGCCGGGCAACTTTTCATCGAGCTGCATCTGGAAGTGGATGAAAACTTGAGCTTGCGAGACGCGCATCGCCAAGCCACCGAACTCGAGGAAGGCATTCGCAAGCTGCGCGACGGTTCAACGGACGTGAATATTCATATCGAGCCGCTTGGCCGCCACATCGCCACGCCCGACGCTGGCGCTGGTGAAATGAAGCTGCTCTCCAGATCGATCGAGGAGTTTCTGAACGGTTTGCCCTCCGAATTCGACGAGCTCGTGAATTGCCATGATGTGCGCGTCCGCCAGGTGGAACACCACATTCTTGCTTCTTGCCATTGCACAATGAAGGGCGCGCTGCCGATTACACAAGTCCACGACGTGACGGCTACGCTGGAGGACCGGGTTAAAGCGAAATTTCCCCAAATATATCGGGTCACGATTCATCCCGAGCCCGTTGAAGAGAAATAATTAGGCAAGCTCTACAGTTAAACAGGATCCGACGGCTTAGCTGACCGAGCGAGAACCTGTCCTGCCAATGCAAGGACCGCAGGGAAGCACACGAGCACATATCGTGGCTCGGGTGTTTCAATCGTAGTTAGAAACGCCGTGCGCAGCAATATGTAGCCAAGAAGCAAAGCGACGGCCAGCCGTAGCGCGGAGCTCTCCCGCGATATTCGTAGCGCTCCCCACAATGCAAGCGCGACGTACGATGCATTCAACAAGAAAAATCCGAGGGTGACGGAAAAGTCGATTGGATCTTCCCGCCACGCGACTCTGACCGGGAACAATTGCCCCGAAAAAGGCAGCAGCTCGATGCGTGGCGTAAACCAGATGGTGAATGCTCGCGCGACTGGCAGCCACAGATATGTTCGCAGCGGGTGGCGCGCGGTGCGCTCTTGCGCGAGCTGCCCGAAAGCCGCATCTTCTTCTGGGGTGATCGTAACGTCGTTGTTGTACAGCTCGAGAAGCGCCGCGACTCGATCCTTTTCATCCTGTGTGTCGAAAGCACGCGCCGGAATGTCTTCCAGATTGATCACTTCGTCGTCAAGCTTCCATGGAACCAGAAAACAATCTTTCATGCGGAAGAGCCAGGTCTTCTCCCAAGCCATGAACCCGCGCGGAACGAATTCTCCGGGCATATTCAAATTCTTGGGCGCGAGAATTTGCACTTCATGCAGCGTCACAGCATTCCGAACAGCCCAGGGCGCGAGTGGCAAGACGCAGCCAATCGCAGAGAGCACCACCAGTTGTGCGAAAAAAAGAAAGCGCCGCTCCCTCAGCCAAATAAAAGCAAGCAGAATCCAGGCCACAACCAGCAGAAGAGGAGTCTCGGGACGAAAGAGCGTTCCCATTCCGATCAGGAATCCGCTCGTGAGCGCGAAAATCGACTCGGCGTGCCTGGAGGCCCATTTGGTTTTGAAAAGTGCTGTCTTGCCGCCGCTCTCGGTCCAAATCAGGGCAATCAGTGCCACCGAGGCAGCCGCGGTGAAAAACCACGCGAATACCTCAGTCATAGGAACCGCCGCGTAATTCGCCGTGAAGGGGCACAGCGCGGCAATCCACAGCGTCGCTATATAAACGCGCCGCCAGCTTTCCGGATTGGGCCTGAGCAATGCCAGCATCGCGGCGAGGCCCGCTGTGAGCAGGCAAGCGCCCAAGTCCACCACCGATTGCACCAGCGTAACGCACAGCCGGGCATCCGGGCCGATGCGCCCGGTAATCGCATAAATAATGGCCAAAAACGCGGGGTAGCCGGGCATGCGCAGATCGACGGGTACCAAAGTTCCATCCACGGTTACGGCGTAAATATGATGCTGCAGCCAATTCGTGGCCAGCTGTTCGTAAAGCGCTGTATCCGTTGGAGCAAAGGGAAACTTGAATACAAAGAACAACCGCAGGCAGAGGCCTGCTATCAGCGCGGCGACGGTATGCGAGAAAATTCGCTTCATGAACGCATCGCATCTTACAATAGAGCAGACGGAATCGCGCAGACGGTCTAGGCTCGCCCACGGCCCAGTGCCCTGCCATGCCGCCAGGTTACACGCATCAATGTATGCATGGTCGTATGCGTTGTCCTGAACATTCATGAAAGAACGCGGACCTATCTTTTACGACGCTCAACGTGCGCGATGGCGCCGCACGCGCCGCGTCATGGAAATCACGGGAGCGCTCCTTACGCTCCTGCTCGCCTATTTTTTTGTCACCATCGTGGTAAGTGTTGAGCTTCCGGCCGGGCTGCTGCCGGAAATCAAGCCTGCCTTTCACGCCCTAAAAACGGCTGCGAAAAAAAAATCGGTCGGAGGACGCGAAGGCCGCCACCGACGCGTGGCCAACATCGGCAAAGTTCCGGAAAGTTACGACCCCCTCCGCGCCGCTTTCTATGTCAGCTGGGATGCCAACAGCCTCGCGTCGCTTAAGAAGCACTACAAAGATCTTGACCTGCTGATCCCCGAGCAACTGCACGCCGTAACTCCGGACGGCGCTCTCACCATCGTGGACTACACGCACAATCAGACGCGACCGGTGAAAGCTACGCCTGCGGAGGCTCTCTCCTTGTTAAAAGGAGATGAGCTGCACGAGTGGATGAGGTCGCTCAATCCCCCCATCGAGTTGCCGATGATGGGAATGCTGGATAACTATGACGGCTACACCTGGCGCATCGACGAGATGGCCGCCCTGCTCGCAAATCCCGCAGCCCGGCGGCTGCTTATTCACGACGTCACCGAATATGCCGTCCTGGCGCACCAGTCCGGCATTGTCGTGGACTTCGAAGAAGTTCCAGACGCAAGCCAGGTTCACTTCAAACAGTTTGCTACTGAACTCGCCGCTTCACTTCACGCCGCCAATCTGAAACTCATGATTTCTCTCCCCGCGCGCGACGACGACTACGACTACGAATATTTCGGCAAACAGTGCGATGCCATCATCCTCATGAATTACGACCAGCACTGGCTGACATCGCCGCCGGGACCCATCGCCGCTCAGGATTGGTTTGTCGAAAATCTCCGCCAGATATTGGAAGTTGTGCCCGCACAAAAGCTTGTCGTGGGTATCGCCAATTACGCGTACGACTGGGGCGAAACGGGAAAGAAAGGAACCTGGTCTGGTGCGGAGTTCAGCGTTCAGGAAGCGTTACTGCACGCTTACGAATCGGAAACTGACGTCGAGTTCGACGAAGCTTCGCTAAATCCTCACTACTCCTATTCCGACGAGCAGAATCACACTCACAGGGTCTGGGTATTGGACGCTGTGACGGCTTACAACCAGCTTCGCGCCAGCGAACGCTTGGGCGTCCAGGGCACCGCTCTCTGGCGGATGGGCTCCGCGGATTCGTCGATCTGGCCCATCTGGGACGCCACCCGCCCTGATGATGCCGCTCGCCAAAAAATAAAGGATATTCCGCCGGGACCTGACTTGACCTTGGAGGGCAATGGCGACATTTGGCATTTTGCCGACACTCCCAAAGCCGGACGCCGTAGTTTCCTGTATGACGCCGCCACCGATCTCTTCACCGACGAAACCTACGAAGAATTTCCGCTTTCCTACGACATCGATCAAATCGGCGGCACGACGGCAAAGAAAGTCGTTCTCTCCTTCGATGATGGCCCGGATCCGCGCTGGACTCCCGAAATCCTCGACGTACTCAAGCAAAAAAAGGCGCCCGCTGTCTTTTTCGTTGTCGGCGAGGCCGCCAATCAGCACCCGGAAATTCTCAAGCGTGCCTTCGCGGAAGGCCACGAAATCGGCAATCACACGTTCACCCATCCGCAGTTTGATCAAATCACCAAGACAGAACTCAGGTGGCAGCTTAATCTCACCCAGCGCCTTATCGAAAGCACCCTTGGTGCAAAGACTATTCTTTTCCGCCCGCCCTACGGCATCGATCATCAGCCTGAATATGCCGAGGAAGTGGCCTTGCTTCCTGTTGCACAGGATATGGGATACCTGATCGTCGGCCAGCGGATTGATCCCGATGATTGGAGCACTCTGGACGGCAAGAATCAGATGCCCGCCGCGAACATCGTCCAGAATGTTTTGCGGCAGGTGGACAAGGGCAACATCATCTTGCTCCATGACGGCGGCGGTGAGCGTGCTCAAACGGTAGCTGCGCTGCCGCAAATTATTGACGCTCTGCGCGCGCGCGGCTATCAGTTCGTGTCTATCGGAGACTTGATCGGGAAAACGCGCGCGGAAGTGATGCTGCCTCTCTCGACGCAAGAAAGGTTCGAGGCCCGTGCGGACGGATTTATTTTCACTATTTTTCAGTGGTTCAGGTTTACCATCGCCACGATTTTTATTGTTGGCATCGTCCTAGTCAGCGCCCGCGCACTCGTCATTGGCATTCTTGCGCTTATCGAAAAGCTTCGGCCTGACCATGCCGTGATGCCCGTGCCGGAGCCCGCCGTCACCGTGCTGATTCCCGCGCACAACGAAGAAAGCGTCGTGGTTCAGACGGTTACCTCCGTGCTTGCCTCCGACGTGCATTCGCTTCACGTCATCGTCGTTAACGACGGTTCGACCGACGATACGGGCCCGCTGCTCGATGCCACCTTTGGGAATGATCCGCGCGTGCGCATTATTCATCAGGTGAATCGCGGCAAAGCGGCTTCGCTGCACCGTGCGCTGGCGGAAGCCGGCACCGAAATCGTCGTCACTATCGACGCAGACACTGAAATCGAGCCCGACGCCATCAGCAAATTGCTGCGCCATTTTTCCGATCCAACCGTTGGCGCTGTCGCCGGAAACGTCAAAGTCGGCAATCGCTCGCGCTGGCTTACCCGCTGGCAGGCACTCGAATACATCACTAGCCAAAATATGGAGAAGCGCGCGTTTGATCTCTTAAATTGCATTACAGTAGTCCCCGGCGCGCTGGGCGCATGGCGAAGGCAGGCCATTGAAGCTGCTGGCGGTATTACCGCGGATACCGTCGCGGAAGACGCGGACCTGACCATCGGAATTCGCCGCTTGGGCTGGCGCATCAGCTATGACGAAGAAGCCATCGCCTGGACCGAAGCTCCGGAAACGGCAGGGGCCCTGATTCGCCAGCGATTCCGCTGGACCTTTGGCACGTTGCAATCTTTCTGGAAACACAGCGACACGCTCTTCCGCCCCAAGCAGGGCACGCTCGGCTGGATCGCGCTGCCGAATATTTTCGTTTTTCAACTCGTGCTGCCGCTGATCTCGCCGGTCATCGACCTGATGTTCTTCGGCTCTCTGCTGCTGTGGGGTCTGGCGCAATTCCGCATCACAAAATTGCCGCAACTCTGGACCACGGCGGACGTCGAAAAATCTGTTATCTTTTTCCTCGGTTTCTTGCTGATCGATGTACTCACTTGCGCTCTCGCATTTGCGCTAGAGAAAAAAGAGGATTGGACTTTACTCGTACCCGTGCTCCTCCAGCGTTTTTATTACCGCCAGTTGATGTACGTCGTTCTGTTTCGCTCGGTGAAGGAAGCGGTAAGTGGACGCCCCGTAGGTTGGCGCGGCGTCGAAACCGAGGCGCCGCCACCGCGCTCTGTCGCGCCTGCCCTTCGCGGATAGCCACGCCCACGCGCCGCTCCGCAGGCTGCACCTCCTCACCGTTAAATCCCAATTCCCAGCGATAAACGTGATGTAGACTCTGTTGCGGTGAGCGTGAAAGAACGCGCAGGTCATGCCTTGAAAATCTTTTCCTTTGAACGGATCACCGGACTATGAGCGCCGCACCGCAATTTGCCGTTTATCCAAGTTTACGAGACCAGCTTGTCCTCATCACCGGCGGAGCGACGGGCATTGGTGCTTCTATCGTGGAGCATTTCGCTTTGCAAGGCTCTCAGGTCGTGTTTCTCGACGTAGATCAGAAAAACGCAGAGCAACTAGTTGCCAGCCTTGCAACGAGATGTTCACACCCTCCCGATTTCATGCATTGTGATTTGACAGATATTCCTAAGCTGCGTGAAACGGTCGCCGAGATTGAGGCGCGCCACGGGGCGATCCAAGTGCTCGTTAATAACGCGGGAAACGACGCCCGCCATTCCATCGATGAAGTCACCCCTGAATCTTGGGATCGCTCGATGGCGGTAAATCTCAGACACCAATTCTTCGCAAGTCAGGCCATCATTCCGTCGATGAAGCGAGCGGGCCAAGGTTCGATCATTAACATGAGCTCGATCTGCTGGGTGATCCCATCCACAGGATTGCCGGTATACGTCACTGCGAAAGCTGCGATTGTTGGGCTCACGCGCACGCTTGCTCATGAACTGGGACCCCACAACATTCGCGTAAACTGCGTGCTTCCCGGCGCCATCCTGACCGAACGCCAAAAGCTCTTGTGGTTCACGAATGAGTACCGCGCGGTGATCCTGGGCAATCAGGCGCTGAAGAAAATACTCTTGCCAGAAGAGGTCGCCCGCCTCGTGCTCTTCCTGGCCTCCGATGACAGCAGTGCCATCACAAGTCAAGGCTACGTGGTCGATGGCGGTTGGGTCTAAGATCGTTGCGCAACCTCAACAACTTTGCCGTCTTATTTGGCGAGTGAGTCCCGCCAGAAAGAACTGCATCGGCAACAGTCTCACTATCCGATGCCCTGTGGACTGCGGCTGGAACCGACACTTTCACGGTAATTGGAAAAAGAGTTCCCCGTCTTTCCTCGGCGTCACTGATTTCCTCCAGCTGTAAGAAACTTCCCATTACCCCCGATTGCAGTTTCCTCATTTTTCGACGTCATCTCTCAGGTGTGCTGGACAGCACAGACTGGCGAGCAGAGGTTGACTAGCATTATCGCAAGATGATGCTTCGTCCCGACTTGGGTAGGCGTGAGTCGTGGTCAGTGAACCTTGGCTTTCGACAGTTTTGACGGCGAGAGACTTTAGACAACACACTCGCGACCAGGCTTCCCACCTCTAACGCTCGATGCTAAGTTTGGGGCACAGCAGTTGAATTCACGTTTGACGGAGATCCTAAATGAAAAGGTTATTTCTTTGTTTTGTATTCTTTGCATTTTTATTCTGTTTTTTTGTTCCTGCAAGAGCAGCGGCTCAGTACAACCAGGCTCAGACCATTGTCTGCGAATCTCACCATGGTCATGTTCAATACTGCCCCATTGCTGATCCACAGTCCCGGGTAGTACTAGTAGAAGAACTTAGCGGCGATCACGGTGGCCGCTGCGTTCGCGGCGAGACCTGGGGAAATGACTCCAAGGGCATCTGGGTGGATAAGGGATGTAAGGCTCGGTTCGAAGTCAAACCCGGCCGCGACGATGGACCAGAGTGGTGGCATTCCGGCTCACACGGTCCGTCGAACCGGCCCCACAGTGGTGCTTGCTTCTTCAAGAACATAAACTTCACCGGAGATTATTTCTGCACCGAGCGGGGAGCGAATATTCGCCAGGTTCGGTTGGATGATGAGATTAGCTCGATCCAAATCATTGGCCGGGCCAGCGTCACGATCTATAAGGATCCGAATTTCAGCGGTCCTCAGGCAACCACCGACCGAAGCATCCAAGACTTGCATCACTGGCGGATGCCCAACAATCCTAATCTCAACTGGGATAACCGTATCAGTTCTGCCCGTATCGACTAGGCGGAGCAATTTCGCGGAAATGCTGGAAAGTTCATGGGGCCTCATGCGCAACTCTTGCGCTCGAGGCCTCGATTTCCGGCTTTCGGCCGTTCACACTCCGATGATTTCGCCAGAGTCGTCCACATCGATCGATACCGCGCGCGATACTTTCGGCAGGCCCGGCATCAGCATGATGTTGCCGCACACAACCACGATAAATCCCGCGCCACCCGACAGGGATGCATCCGTGACGCGCAAAGTCCATCCGGTGGGCGCCCCGAGGATTTTGGGATCATCCGTGAAGGAATATTGGGTTTTTGCAATGCAAACAGGGAGTTTCGCATAACCCCATTCCGAGAACCGCTCGAGCTTGGCCTTGGCTTGATCGCTGAAGGTAACGTCAGCTGCTCCATATATTTCACGCGCGACCTTTTGAATTTTCTCCACGGTCGGCTCGTCGAGCCCATAGACCGGCCGCACCACTGGAGCGGGACTCCTGCCAATCAGTTCAACCACTTTTTCCGCCAGCTCTTTGGCGCCCGGACCGCCCTTCGTGAACGCCTCGGAAAGTGCAGTAGAGGTTCCGTGCTCCGCGCAATAGGCTTCCAGCCGTTTCAAATCCGCATCCGTGTCATTCGGAAACCGGTTGATCGCCGCGATGGTTGGTACTCCAAATCCTTTCAGGTTATCGATGTGCCGGCCCAGATTCGGCAGTCCTCGCTCCAGGTTACCTTCGCCTTGATTTCGAATGCTCTGCACGGTGGTAACGAGAATCGCCGCCGCAGGCGTGATCCCCGATTGCTGCATCACAATATCAAAATATTTTTCGGCTCCCAGGTCTGCAGCAAAGCCCGCTTCATTTACAACGTAGTCCGCAAGCCGCAGCCCCATCTCTTGGGAAATGACACTGCTTGTTCCGTGCGCGATGTTGCCGAAAGGTCCCGCGTGCACAAATGCGGGAGTCCCGTCGGTCGTCTGGACAAGATTAGGAAGAATGGCATCCACGAGCAGCGCCATCATTCCGCCAGTCGCTTGGAGGTCCCGCGCGCGCACGAGCTTTCCATCGCGCGCTGCACCAATCACAATGGCGTCCAGCCGCTGCCGCAAATCCCTCAAATCTTTCGCCAGCGCCACAATCGCCATAATCTCCGAAGCGGCGGTGATGACGAATCCGGTCTTGCGCCCGCCGCCATCCTTCTTGCTTTCCAGCGAGACCGCGATCCGCCGCAACGCGCGGTCGTTCATGTCCATCGTGCGCGGCCACGTAATTCGCTCGGGATCGAGGTTCAGCTCGTTCCCGTGAAAAAGATGAGCATCGATGAGCGCTGCCAGCAGATTATGTGCCGAAGAGATGGCGTGAAAGTCTCCATGAAAATGGAGATTGATCTTCGCGCTAGGCTCAATCTTGGAGAGTCCGCCGCCCGTCGCCCCGCCTTTCATCCCGAATACCGGGCCAAGCGAAGGCTCTCGCGAGATGATGACCACTTTCTTGCCGAGCAGCGCTAGCCCCTGCGTGAGACCGATGGCCGTAACGGTTTTGCCTTCTCCAGAAACAGTCGGAGATGTCGCCGTGACAAGGATTAATTTCCCGCGTCGCGTATACGCGGGATCGGCAAGCAGTTCCAAGCGAACTTTCGCGCCGTGTGGTCCAACCTGTTCGAAATATTTTTCTGGAATTCCTAGTTTGCGCGCGACGTCCTGAATCGGAAGAAGAGTCTTTGTCATGTCCTCATCGGATTGTGATTAGGGATTTTAATTCCGAACCACAGGGTATCACATCGATTCCATCCCCCGGATTATCGCGACCACATCGAATAACGCGAGCCATCTCTAGTTGCCTCGAATCGCAAGCAACATGCTGCCTATTCGATATTTCGTAGATTTTCAATCAATACCCGCTTGTTATACGATAGGCTTCTGCGTTAGGAGAACTTCATGGCCATCAGTTTCACGATGAACGGCAAAGCTCAAACGGTGGACGTCAGCCCGGATATGCCGCTTTTGTGGGTTTTGCGGGACACCCTGAATATGACCGGGACGAAGTTTGGGTGCGGAATGGCTCTGTGCGGGGCCTGCACCGTGCACATCAACGGCGAAGCCACGCGCTCTTGCATTACGCCGATCTCCAGCGTAAGTGGAAAGAAAATCGTGACAATTGAAGGGTTGTCCGCTGACGGCAGCCATCCCGTGCAGATCGCTTGGATGGAAGAAGACGTTCCGCAGTGCGGCTACTGCCAGTCCGGGCAGATTATGTCCGCTGTCGCGTTGCTCGCAAAGAAACCAAAACCCACCGACGCCGATATCGACGATTTCATGAGCGGCAACATTTGCCGCTGCGGAACGTACCAGCGCATCCGCAAAGCCATCCATCGCGCCGCTGGCTCGCCTGCCCAAAAGGCATAAGCGTTTTCCAGAAGACTCGCCACCCGCATTGATGATCTGTTTCAGAAGTACCTCTGGCCTATCCTGTAGAGATATGCCCTGTCCACATCGGCTTCCGCTTAACCTCATCTCCCTATTCGCGCTGCCCAAAAGTGCCGGAGAAGCCCTCGGTCTAGGAAGTCTGGGTCATCCCTGGCCAACCAATTCCCGAGAAGGCAGCGCGATCCAAGGCTGGCCTCACGCGGGCGTGACAAACGGTCCGCGGTCGTGAGAGATTCGAGTGAACTCTTCAATGATGGAACTAATGCATCCGCACGTCGCGAACGCGCTGGGTATCATTGCGCTTGCGATATGGCTGCACTTGTTTTTCGGGCGCGGGTGGTTTTGGCGCATCAGAAAGCTGGATGCCGACGCGTTTGTGGGGAAAGCCCCGATAGAATGGCCGCGAATTGCAGTGGTGGTGCCGGCGCGGAATGAGGAGGAGACAATTGAAGCGGCTGTGAAGAGCCTCGTGCGGCAGGACTACTCGGGAGAATTTTCGGTTGTCGTTGTGGACGATCATAGTGATGACGCAACGGCCACCCTCGCCCGACAGGCGGCAGACGAAAATCGCGCGGGTGACCGCGTGAAGGTCGCAAGCGCTTCGGCACTGCCGGAAGGCTGGACTGGAAAATTATGGGCGCTGAACGAAGGGGTAGCAGCTGACGCGGCAGAGGAGCCTGCCTATTATTGGTTTTCGGACGCGGACGTGAGTCATGCGTCAGACACATTGCGCAGGCTGGTGGTGCGAGCGGAGCAAGATGGGTTGGACCTGGCGTCGCAAATGGTCCTATTACAGGCGAAGTCATTGCCCGAGCGGGCGCTCATTCCAGCGTTTCTTTATTTTTTTCTGATGCTTTATCCGCCGAAGTGGACTGCGGATGAAGAGCTGAGCACGGCTGGTGCCGCTGGCGGGTGCATCTTAATAAGACGAAAAGCGTTAGAACGAATTGGAGGATTGGCTGCGATCCGCAGCGAAGTTATCGATGATTGCGCGCTCGCAAAGGCCGTAAAGCTGAGCGGCGGAAAAGTATGGCTGGGACTCACGCGGAAGAGCACGAGTTTACGTGCTTATGGGACTTTCGGAGAAATTCGGGATCTGATTGCGCGCACGGCGTTCACACAGCTGCGTTATTCGACCCTGATCCTGGTGGGGACGTTGGCGGGCATGTTCCTGACTTATATCGCGCCGGTGATTCTCCTTTTTCCACATCATTCAACCGCCCGGATGCTCGGAGTTGTGGCTTGCTTTTTGATGACTCTTTCTTTCCTGCCTACGGTGCGATTTTATAGGCTTTCGATCCTTTGGCCGCCCTTGCTGCCGCTCACTGCTCTGTTCTATGCGTACGCGACGTGGCTATCAGCAGTCCGATATTGGATGGGCAAGGGCGGACAATGGAAAGGGCGGGCCCAGGCGCCGCGAGGGGCCTAAGATTAATTCCGCGCAAACACAAGAATGAGCGAAAAAAATCATATTCCCGAGTTGGATGGCCTCCGAGGAATCGCCGCTCTGATGGTCGTGTTCCATCACATAGCCCAACAATTTCCTGGCTTTGCGCAGAACACCTTACCAGAGAAGCTACTTCACGCCTGGCTTCGGTTTACGACGCCGGGCTGGATGGGCGTTGACGTGTTTTTTGTGCTCTCCGGTTTCTTGATCACCGGAATTCTTCTGGACACCAAACACCAGCCCCATTTTTACCGCAACTTCTACATGAAACGAATCCTCAGAATTTTTCCTCTTTACTATCTCATTCTAATCGTCATGCTCTTCTTCTTTGCGAAGCCGTGGCCGTTCTTCACTCTCTGCGTTTTCTATCTGGCGAACTTCTGCTCGCTCTTTGGCATCCCCTTAACCTTTGGCCCGCTCTGGTCACTCTCCGTCGAGGAGCATTTTTACTTTCTTTGGCCCTGGGCCGTGAAGTTTGTTCGCGAGCGCGCTCTCCTTACAGCCTCGTTATTGATTTGTTTCGTCGAACCCCCTTTCCGGTACTACGCCTTCAAGCACGGATTCTTCGATCCTTATTTTTCGTGGTTTCGATTCGATGGATTGGCTTTGGGAGCTGCCATCGCCATAGTGTCCAGAAGCAATTTGGCGCGACATTTGAAAAGCATGGCATATGTTTTGTGCTTCGCGGCCGTGCTCCTCTTTTGCGTGTCGCTGCCGTTCGGCGGTAACACCCGCCTGAAACCTGCGGGCACAGCCGCCCTCTATTCGTGCGCTTCTCTGTTTACTGGCGGTATCGTTTGTCTTGTTAGAGCCTCATCCGCCGGACTCCTCTTCGCCCCGCTCCGCGGAAAATTCCTAAGATTCACGGGTGACATCAGCTACTGTCTCTATCTGGTTCATCTGTTTATCATTCTCGGTTTCTATCGCGTAGCAGCCACCCGATTTTTTGCGGGCCCCAGTGAAGCGCTCTGGCGAACTCCAGCGCTGTTCTACGCCATCCATTTGATCGTGGTGCTGGGGCTCTGCTACGGCATCGGCACGCTCTCGAAGAAGTACTTCGAAGGTCCCATTCGAAGTTACAGAGTTCGTTTCCAGTAGAAATGCGGGCACGGTTCGTACAATGCAAGGCCCTCCAAGCTACGAACATCAGAATGCGACTATGCTAGCGCTTGGATAGTCCATCGAGCGCTTTTTGGGAGGTCTCGAGTTGGTCGCGCTCGTTGCTATCGGAAGGTGATTCGGCTATCAACTGCTTCTGTATCTCGATGGCCTGCTCCGCGGCTTGGCGAGCTTCTGCAGGGCGGTGAGCACGGTCCAACGCATATACCAGGTGACGAAGCGCGCGGGCACGGCGCGATCGCAGCAGGCGATCCTTGGGATTGCGCGCCAGATCCTCATCAAGAATCTTGAGTGACCGCTGCGCCATGCTAAGCCCCTCGGCGGGGTCGATTTTGCTCAGCGGATAGGACAGCTGGAAATAAGCGATCGCCAGACTCAAACGCGCCGACGCATTGCGCGGATCCGCATCGACAAGCCGCTGCGCCATGGCCACATACTGCCGTCCGGCGGCCACAGCCTCGACGGGCTTATTGAGTCCTTCTCCTGTTTCCGTGTCGTAAATGCTGCTTTCGTAGTTTGCTGTGGTCATCTTCTGCCGGATGTAAACGGGGTTATCCGGCTCCGCCGCCAGCAACGCATCAATGATCGGATCCGAGTCGTGCAGCGTCGCAAGCGCTTCGTCGTACTTTTTGTTCTCCGCGAGCGCTCCCGCGACAAGCGTTGATGTTAAGTGCTGGCGTGCACGCGAAAAATTTCCGGGCTTGAGCCGTGCATAGTCCGTCGCAAAAACTAGTGCGCGTTGATAATAAGGAAGCGCATCCGCGTCGTGGCCCTCATACCCGGCGAGGTCGCCCTGATGCACCGCGACGCCGGTGGCCACCAGCACAAGCTCCGGGTCATCCGGTTTTGCCGCCCGCAAGCGGTCGAGAAGGGCCGCAGATTCCTCAAGGTTTTTGCGAGCTTCGGGAAGATGACCGGACAGCATAGCGAGATATGCAAACTCGGATTGGAGCGAGGCGAGTTCGCTGGAATATGCAGGATTGATCGCTGACGCGCGACGTTCAAATTCGATGGCCTTTCTATAATTCAGCAGTGCGTCGTCTGTGCGACCGAGATTTGGCTGGCCTGGCATCCCCTGAACGCGAGCTACCTTCGCGTAAGCGACTCCCAGTTCGTTGAGGAGGTCAGAATCATTCCCCGCGCTGTGACCGAGATTGTCGAGATACTCGAGCGCGGTAGCGACCATTTTCTCGCGGACGGCGGTCGAGCCGGGCAAGCGGGCGACATCATCGTGCAAGTCGAGGAAGCTCTTCGCGAGTTTGCGAACCTGCTGGAAGCGCTGCCGCGCCAGATGCCCCTGGTAGAGCGAAACACCCGTTCCCACGGCGAGCGACAGAGCAACGGCGACCGCCGCGGCAATACTCCAGCGGTTGCGCGCCGAGAAACGCGAGACTCGATAGAAGAACGTATCCGGGCGCGCGGTGACCGGGCGGTGATCGAGATAGCGTCCAATATCTTCCGAGAACTGCTCGACGGAACGGTAACGCCGCGCAGGATCACGTTGAAGAGCTTTCAGTACGATGGTGTCGAGATCGCCGCGCAATGCCGGACCGCCAACGGCGGAAGGCGGCTTCGGATCGGTCTCGCAGATTTTGCGCTGTAACTCCGACGCGTCGTAGCGTGTCAGAGCATGCGGCCGTTGCCCAGCGAGTAGTTCGTATAAAACGGCCCCTAGCGAATACACATCGGAAGCAGTCGAGACGGATTCGCCGCGAATCTGCTCGGGAGAAGCATAGTCCGGCGTCATCACAAATATCCCGGTCTGCGTGTGTACGGCCGCCTCTCCCAGCAGCTCTGGCGCAAGAAGCAACTTTGCGATTCCGAAATCGAGAAGCTTCGGCACGCCGGTGTCGCTGATCAAAATATTGCTCGGTTTGATGTCGCGATGAACGATCAACTTTTGATGCGCGTATTGGACGGCATCGCAGACTTGTCGGAACAAGCGAAGCCGGGCGGGGATAGACAGTTTCTTGGACTCGCAATAGTTGAGCAGATGATGTCCCGGCACGTATTCCATGACGATGTACGGCAATCCGTTATCGGTGGAACCTCCATCATAAAGAGCGGCAATATTGGGGTGTTCGAGCGCGGCCAGGATCTGGCGCTCATTGCGAAATCTCGCCAGGACGGCCGGGTCGTCCGTCTCGAAGCGCAGAAGCTTCAGAGCAACGTGTTTGCGGAACTGATCATCATCGCGACTCGCCAGAAAGACCGCGCCCATGCCGCCGCGGCCGAGCAGCTTCTGGATTCGGTATGGTCCGAGACGACGACCCACCCATTGATTCAGAGAAGGCTGCGGCGTGCTGGGAGAGTCGCCGCCCGCAGTGGTATCCGTTGGAAAAGTTGGACTCGACCCAAAGTCCGGAGATGGAGGATCCGGCGTCATTGAAGAAAGCTTACCAACCGCTGAGACGTGAGGCAATGCGCCGTTGGTGAGTAAGTCTGAGATATTTGGAAGGGATTCAACCGCACTTTGTCTACGATTGGGCCAGGAATTTTGCCAGAGGCTGCCAGTAGTTTCCGTTCCAGCCTTCGAGCAGGTGGTCGGCGTCGCCTTTAGGGAAGCCGGTGTGGTCAAAAACCAGCTTCGTATCGGGACCTTGTTCGACCAGCACGAACTTTGTGAGCGACCATGAGCCCGCAGGCCAGTACGCCACTCGCCACGCTTGGACGAGGCGCTCGTTGGGAACGAGCTCGAGGTTTCGCCCAACAATAAAGCCATTGAACAGTTTGAACGCGCCGCCTGGCTCGGCGACTATCTCCGCCGGAATGTTACCCTTCGCCATGCCGGATTGGACCGCCGCACTCAGCAGAATGACTTTCTGGAATTGTTTGGCGTCAGTGAGCGCCTCGTACACGCGCTTGCGGCTGGCTTTGAAGACTGGCTCCTGATGAATCGCGTCCTCGCTGTGCGAAATCTCTTGTGCAGCTTGAGCGAGAGTCTCGGCCGAGGCGAAACCTAAGCTACCAAGTGCGAAAGTTACACCGGCGATCAACTGCCGCCGCGTCGGATTATTCGCAGACGAGAGTAGATTCTGTCGATTACTCATATTCATTCTCCGGGTGCTGCGGGAATTTGTTCGCAGTGAACTCTGGGGGCATGGAACCACGGCACCAAAATATGTTCAAGATAATATTTTCGTGGAGAGGAGAATGCTCTTTGGGCGATACTTCGGCTCAGCAAATCAGGAGGAAGCGATGCCTTATCCCGCGGGACACCGCAACGAGGTTAGGAAGAATATTGTGAAGAGCGCGCGAAGGCTCTTCAACCGGCATGGGTTTGACCGAGTCTCCTTAAAACAGATCATGGCCGGCGCTGGGCTCACGCACGGCGGCTTCTACAGTTATTTTGCGAGCAAAAGCGAGTTGTATGTGGAAGTGTTGGGCTGCTTTTTTACGGACCCGGAATGGAAGAATTGCTGGGAAGGCGTGGAAGTAGATCTGTCCTCCAGCGATGTCGGCCCGCAAGTCGTCCGGGCCTATTTGTCCCGGCAACATTTTGAGGATGTGGAGAATTCCTGCCCAATGACCGCTTTGCCGACGGACGTATCGCGCAGCAGTGTCAGCACAAAACGTGCGTTCGAAACGGTGTTTCGCGCGATGGTGAGCGTCCTCGACCGCAGCACGGTCAAGAATGGCGGACCGCGACGACACTCCGCCCAAGCGATAGCTGCGCTGTGCGTGGGAGGAATGGTCGTGGCACGGGCTCTAGCCGATCGAGGACATGCCGATGAATTGCGCGACGCGTGCATGAATGTCGCATTGGAGCTGGGAGGCTGGAGCAAAAAGGGAAAACTGGCGAATGGAAACTACAAACGAACACAGAGGGCGCGCGCAGCAACGTCTTAAGTGTGGGGGGAGAACGAAATGGCTCAACTGTGCTGACTCGAACCGGCTTCCGCGATATGCTTCCAGTATGAAATCACAAAAGTACAGATACGCTTTGGCTTGGACGGCGCTTTTCGTTGCGCTGGCCGGTGTTTTGTTCATTCCTGGCGAGCTTTTCGCGCGGCAGGCAGCATCCACGACGAGCTCTCCGGCAGTTTCGTCCAAACCGGCGAGCGATGAACTCCGCGTCTCCGCATATACGAAGCACGAAGATTTAAAGCTGAAAGTCGCCGACTTGAAAGCTCTGCCTCGCACGACAGTGAGCGTCCACAATGAGCATTCGAAAGCCGACGAGACTTACACCGGAGTACGGCTGTCGGACTTGCTTGCGAAAATGGAAGCCCCACTGGGACACGATTTGCGCGGCGCCGCGTTAAGCGGGTATATCGTCGCGACGGGTTCGGACGGTTACGTTGCGGTGATTGCCATTGCAGAAGTCGACCCCAGTTTTCATTCCGGAGAAGTGATCGTCGCGGACACGATGAATGGACAACCGCTCGATGCGAAATCTGGGCCGTTCAAGCTGGTGGTGACGGAAGACAAACGGCCGGCCCGGTGGGTGCGCAATCTAGTTAGCATCGAACTTAAGTCGGCCAAGTAGTTCGCATTGTTCATCGCAAAGTTTGGAACTGTGGCTCGGAGTTGGGATGGGCGAGCGTTGCAGGTAAGACCGGGCGAGCGTATATTGACGTGCGGCTAGGAAAACGATTCAAAGATTCCTGGAAAAATTTGGGAGGGAACGTGGGGAAACTTTGTGCATGTGTGTTGTGTTTCTTGGTGCTGGCAGCGATGCCGATGACGGCGCAGGCTCCGGGAATTTCGGAGATGTACGCGCTGATCCGCGCGGAAGAAACGAACAATTCGAAGATTATGTGGATCATCCACGAGATCGCTGACGTTTACGGGCCACGCGTGACAGGCACGCCAAATTTGAAGGCCGCAGACGACTGGGCCGTCAAAACGATGACATCGTGGGGATTGGTGAACACGCATCTGGAGCCATGGACTTTTCAACCGCCAAGCGCGGCAACAACCGTACCAGGTTGGGAGAACATGGAGCTTTTGGCAGAGGCGGTTACGCCGTTCCATGGCCAACTGATGGTGATGCCGCTGGCGTGGACGCCAAGCACGAAAGGAGTGGTCACCGGGCAGGTCGTGATCTTACAGCCGCCAGGATTGGCGCCGCCGACCGGCGCTGGATTCAATTTCTTTGGAGGCGCACCGCCACCCGCCGAACCGAAATGGGCTGCACCACCGATGCCCGCAGCAGCGAAGCCAGCGGAGCCAAAGCAGCCTACGCAGGCGGAGCTGGATACGTATTTGAACGCGATGAAGGATAAGGTTCACGGGGCGATCGTCTTTGTGGGAAAACACGTCGAAGTGCCGGAGGACATGAACCCGGCGCCCATGCGGCGGCCTGAGGATGAATGGAAGTCGCGGTTCGATGCCAAGAATCCTCGGCCGTTCCGTTTTCCCGAGCAGCCAAAGTTGCCGGAAGGTCAGCTAACGCGGCAAGAAGTTTCACGCCAGGTGGACCAATTCCTGGTGGATAACGGAGCTCTGGTCCGCGTCAACGACGCCGGACGTGCGCACGGCGTAATCGTGGCGCAGCAAAACGGAACTTATGATTGGACGCGCGCTGTCCCAACTCTGGTCATGCGTAATGAGGACTACGGCCGGATATCGCGCGCTATCGGCGATGGGACGGCGGTGACTCTGCGCGTCAATATTCAAAACAAGGAGTACCCCGAGGGCACAACGGTGTTTAATGCAATTGGAGAAATTCCTGGCACCGACAAGAAGGATGAGATCGTGATGCTCGGCGGGCACTACGATTCGTGGCATGACGCAACCGGCGCAACCGACAACGGTATTGGTTCTTCGATGATGCTCGAGGCTGTTCGGATTTTGGCGGCGCTGCATGTGAAGCCGCGCCGGACGATCCGCGTGGCGTTGTGGAGCGGAGAAGAAGAAGGGTTGCTCGGTTCGTTGGCGTACGTGCAGCAGCACTTCGGGAGCTTTGAGAGCCCGAAGCCGGAGTACGCGAAATTGGACGCGTACTTCAACATCGATTCCGGGACCGGAAAGCCGCGGGGCGCTGGCGTTTTCGGGCCACCGAGCTCAGCAGATATGGTACGCGAGGCCATGATGCCCTTTGAGGATTGGGGATTCATGGGCGCGATTGCTTCGGACAGCCGGAGGACGGGCGGGACGGACAGCACCTCATTCAATAACGCCGGATTGCCGGGGATTGGATTGGCGCAGGACCCGTTTGATTATGGCTCCTTTACGCATCACACCAACCTGGATACGTACGAGCGGATCTACGAACAAGACGTGAGAGAAGGCGCGGTGGAGATTGCTTCGGCGGTCTATGCATTGGCGATGGCCGACGCGATGGTGCCTCGATTCAAGGACGCGGAGATGCCTAAGCCGGTTCCCGAGCCTGCGCCCGGATCGTTGGCGACGCCGGTGCGGCACGTTCCGGCAAACTAGAACGCACATCACATTTCGAGAAGCGAAAGCGCTCGATGCAGAAGATGTCTCGCGCTTCTTCATTTTTTGTTAGGCCGCTTCTCGTTAGTGCGTGATATTGAAGTTAGCGTGAAGAGCGGCGTTCGAATCGGCGCCAACCCATACGTCGAAGGTCGCAGGTTCTTCCACCCACGATTTCGTCGCCGTACTCCAGTAAGTCAGCTCGTCATTTCCAAGAGAAAAGTGAACGGTCTTCTTTTCATGAGCGCCCAGCGTGATGCGTTCGAACCCTTTGAGCTCGCGGACGGGTCGCGATGTGCTGCCGAACTGTTGATGAATGTACAGCTGGGGAACTTCGTCGGCTGAAGATGAACCAGTGTTTTCGACATCGACACTGACGTCAACGGTTTCGCCGGGCTTGATCTCGCTATGGCTCAGCTTGAGATTTGAAAATGCGAACTTGGAATAGCTGAGGCCGTAGCCAAACGGGTAGAGCGGCGTGCTCTCCTCATCCCAGTAACGTTTGCCCTGATTTTCCGGCGCCTGCGTCGTGTTGTGCGCGTAGTAGATAGGGATTTGGCCAGCGTCGCGCGGCCACGTGAAAGGAAGCTTGCCGCCGGGCACGGCATTGCCGAAAAGAAGATTTGCGACGGCGTTGCCGCCCTGCGTCCCGGGATACCAAACATCGAGAATCGCGGGAACATGGGCGGAGGCCCATCTAATGTCGAGCGGGCGTCCGTTCATAAGAACGAGCACGACGGGCTTGCCGGTTGCAGCGACGGCTTCGAGCAGACGCTCTTCGTCGCCCGGAAGATCGAGCGATTCGCGCGAAGCCGCTTCGCCGCTCATTTTTTGCTGTTCGCCGAGAACGAGCAGCGCGACATCGCTGGAACTCGCAAGTTGGATAGCTTTGGAGAATTCGTCTTTGGATTGAGCTTCCGTCCACGGAACTTCCGGCGGGATACGCATGATTTGGTCGAAGAAAGACGGGAACTTGCGCTGGATGTGGACGCCCTGAGCGTAACTGACTTCGGCGCGCGAGCCGACAGCGTTCTTAACTCCGGCGAGAATCGTAACGGTTTCCGGCAGGTCGAATTGGAAAGCCCATGAGCCCAGCGTGTCTACTTGCGAATCGGCGAGCGGTCCGATGACGGCGATTTTCTTGTAGCCATCTTTCCTAAGAGGGAGAAGGCTGCCTTCGTTGCGGAACAGTACGGCGGTGCGTTCGGCAACCTCGCGAGAAGCGATGCGATGCTCAGGTGTAGCGAGTACCTTTTTGGAGCGGGCTTCGTCGACGTAAGGATGTTCAAAAAGGCCGAGACGGATTTTCATTTCGAGAATGGGGCGCGCTGCCTCTTCGATTTGTTGCACCGTGATTTGTTTCCGCTCCACGGCGGTGGCGAGGCTCTTCGAGTAGGCGGTGAAACCGAGGGCCATCTCCATGTTGACGCCGGCGTTGAACGCGTAAAGCGCGGATTCGTAAACATCCTTCGCGTAGCCGTGATTTTGCAGGCTTTTCACGGAATTGGCATCGCTGACCACGAACCCGGTGAATTTCCAATCCTCACGCAACACGTCATGAAGCAGCCAGCGATTGCCCGTGGTAGGCACATCGTTCAAATCGAGATAAGCGCTCATGACCGAACCGACGCCGGCTTTCACTGCGGCGTGAAACGGCTTGAGATAAACATTTTGTAGAAGCGTTTCCGGAATGTACGCTTCGTCGTAATCGCGGCCGCCGACGGCTGCGCCATAGCCTGCAAAATGTTTCATGCACGCCAGAATGTGATCGGGCGAGCCGATATAGTCGCCCTGGAAGCCGCGGACTTGCGCGGCAGCCATGGCAGAGCCGAGATACGGATCTTCACCTGCGCCTTCGACCATACGACCCCAGCGTGGATCGCGCGCAATATCCAGCATGGGAGCAAACGCCCATTTGATGCCGACGGCGCTAGCTTCTTTGGCGGCGACCGTTTGCGCTTTCGTAGCGGCGGCCGGATCCCAGGAAGCAGCCATGGCGATCGGCACCGGGAAAATGGTGCGGAAGCCGTGAATGACGTCAAAGCCAAAGATGAGAGGAATATGCAGCCGTGACTTTTCGACGGCGAGATGTTGGAAGTGATTGATTTGGGCTGGATCGGTGACGAAGAGGAGCGATCCGAGCTGGCCCTTGGAAACGGCTTCGTCGAATGTAGCGGGAGGGCCGAAGGCAAACAGCTGATTCAGCTGTCCGAGCTTTTCTTCCAGCGTCATTTGTTTTAGTAGTGTGTCGGCACGCTGGTGAACTGTGGCCTCATCGGGCGCAGCCGCGGACGAAGATGTTTGCGAAGGGGCTAGCGGAACAACAGCCAGCGCGAAAAGAAAGAGCAGCACGCACCCGAGATTTTTTTGGTTGAACCGGAATTGCTGGTATGTTTTCACGATAGCCTCCCGCAAGACGGCGTGATGCTAATAGGTGCGCACCAAAGATGCCAGAAGAAAATTGAGAAAAAACGATTTACTTGGAGCTTGTGCGAACATCGGTAGGCCCAGGCTCCAGGTGAGTCGGTCGCTGAGATAAGGACGGAGAGAACATGACGAAGACGCGGCGGAAGTTTTTGACGGAAACTTCGCTGGGGCTGCTCGGAGCGGCGGTGGCAGGCGCGCAGCAACAGAAACCGGGCGAGCCGCCGGCGGGAACACCTCCGGCGTTCGGGACCGGGCCTGCTGTGGGTCCGGAAGTATCGCCGGTCACGTTTGCCGAAGCGGAGAAAGTGGTCCAGGTGGAAATGAGCACGGCACATCGCGAGATGGTCGGCGGAAGCTGGCGCGGCAACATGGCGGCGTTGTATGAACGGCGCGTGGGGCCGCACAAAGTTGCGATCGAGGACAGCGTAGCGCCGTACTCGCAATGGGATCCGATCTTGCCGGGGCAGAAGCGAGGGCCGGAGCGCGAGCGATTTGTGCGTAGTTTGAAGGATGCCGGTGCCTTGCCAGGGTGGGATGAGGACATTGCGTTTGCTCCGGTGTGGAAACTCTCTCAGTGGATCGAAACGCGGAAGATGACTTCGGAACGATTGACGAAAATCTATCTGGAGAGGCTCGAGAGATTTAATGGGAAGCTGCGGTGCGTGATCACGCTGACGCGCGAACTGGCGCTGGCGCAGGCGAAAAAGGCTGACGCAGAAATCGCCGCGGGAAAATATCGCGGGCCGCTCCATGGAATTCCGTGGGGCGCGAAGGATTTGCTGGATACGGCTGGCATTCCGACGACCTGGGGCGCGGAACCGTTTCGCGATCGCGTGCCAGCGAAGGATGCGGTTGTCGTGAAGCGCTTACATGATGCGGGTGCGGTGCTCGTCGCAAAGCTGAGCTTGGGCGCGCTGGCGCTGAATGACATTTGGTTTGGTGGACAAACCATGAATCCGTGGCTGCTCGAAGAGGGATCGTCGGGATCGAGCGCAGGGCCGGGTGCGGCGACAGCGGCAGGGCTGGTGGGATTTGCGATTGGCAGTGAAACCGGCGGAAGCATCGTTGGGCCGAGCATGCGCTGCGGATTGACGGGACTTCGGCCGACGTATGGGCGAGTGGCGCGAACCGGTGCGATGACGCTGTGCTGGTCGCTCGACAAGCTGGGCCCGATGACGCGGAGCGTCGAGGACGCCATGCTTGTGCTGAATGCGATTTTCGGGCCGGACGCCGGCGACGTATCGAGCGTGCACTGCCGTCTGGATTTTGACGCGGGCGCGAGTGTGAAAGGATTGCGCGTCGGATATTTTCCCGCCTGGATGAAGGAAAATCCCGCAACGGAAGTGGATCGCGCGGCGCTCGAAACGTTGAATAAAGTTGGCATGATTCCGGTGGAAGTGAGCATTCCTGACTGGCCGTACGACTCGCTGAACTTGATCTTGTTTGCCGAAGGTGCGGCGGCGTTTGAAGAAATAACGCTCAATCATGAAGTAGACCAGTTGAAAGTGCAGACATACGACGCGTGGCCCAACATTTTTCGCCAATCGCGATTCTTGTCGGCGGTTGACTTTGTGCAAACGGATCGCCTGAGGCGAAAAGTGGCGCAAGAAATGGCGCGCGTTTTTTCTCAAGTGGATTTGCTTCTCGTACCATCGCTTCGGGACGAGATGCTAACAATCACAAATTTCACGGGCCATCCGTCGCTGACGATGCGCGCCGGATTCATCGAAGTCAGCGAAGCGCGCACGGACTGGGCACCGGACCCAAGCCGTCCGCTGCCAAAGTTTTCGCCGCCGCGCCGCGTGCCACACGGCGTGACGCTCATCGGTCGGCTATTTGAAGAAGGTACAGTCGGCCAAGCAGGCCTCGCGCTGGAAAAAGCGTTTGGCGTTGTAGGAGAGCGCCCGCCGGGATTCTAACTCGGGGCCAGAGCGCTTGGTCATACTAACTCCTAGAGAACAAATGACACCGGGAACACAGTGGTGTCCTCGGGTGTCCAATACACTAAGACCAATGACTCCAAGACCTCGCTGGCGCTTCTTGCGAGAAGCGACCCTCCGATTGTTTCCGGGAGTGGTTCCTCGAAACCATTTTCGGCTGCTTCGCCACCGTCCAATGCCTTTGATCACACAGCTGCCGAATTTTGGCCTCATGTACGGTGCCATCTTATGGATTCTGGTTTTCATTTTTATGATTGTTACGCCGCAGGGCCATTACTACGGTTTACCCATTGAGCTTAGAACACACGATTCCTTGGTATGGCAGAAGAGTCCGTGGCAGGAAACTCTAGGCGTTTATCTTGCCGTAGGCGAGAAGTACTACGTCAACGGCCAGTTGGTATCGCGAGAAGATTTACGCGTAAGACTGAAGCAAGAACTAGATCGTCGCATGGTCTGGACAGTCTACTTCGAAGCTGACCACGACACACTAAACATGAATGCGATTTATGCAATGGACACGATTCAGGGGCTCGGAGCCAAGCTCGTCTGGATTACTCCGAAAGTCCGCGAGGAACTCGAATATCAGGACCACCGGAGCGACCGCAACTCAATTGAAACCGGCAAATAGCTAGCCTCTCTTGCTTAGTCCGCGGCGCCCCCGATGCAGAAATTGTGGCCGGGTGCGACGGAATTTGGTATGGTCGGTATAGGTGAGGAACAGGGCTGTATCCTGAATTCAGGGAGCGGCACCGGAGGCCGGCATGAGCGTTGTTCCTAATACGGGCAATGAAAAGATTACTGTGCCCGATCTGCTGCAGCGGAAGTCTTCAGCGGCAGGTTTCCCATCCAATTCGCGTTCGCAGAAAATTACATGTTTGACGGCATACGACTATCCGACGGCGCGTCTTTTGGACGAAGCGGGCGTGGATGTTTTGCTAGTCGGCGATTCGCTTGGCATGGTCGTGCTGGGGTATGACAGTACGCTGCCGGTTTCCATCGAGGAAATGCTGCATCACACACGGGCGGTGCGGCGCGGAACCCGGCGGGCGCTTGTGGTTGCGGATATGCCTTATGGCAGCTATCACAGCGACATCGCGGAGTCAGTGCGGAATGCCATGCGCTTCGTGAAAGACGCGGGTGCCGAAGCGGTGAAAGTAGAAGGCGGCGAACGGCGGCTGGAATTGATTGTGCGGCTGACGGAAGCGGAAATTCCGGTGATGGGGCACGTGGGTTTGACGCCGCAGTCGCTGAATACGCTGGGCGGGTTTCGCGTGCAGGGCAAGACCGTGGATGCGGCGGAGCAGTTGCTGCGGGATGCGCGAGCCGTAGAAGCTGCTGGAGCGTTTGCAGTGGTACTGGAAGCTGTGCCGCGAGAACTTGCAGCGCAGATTACGCGGGAGCTGCGCATTCCAACGATTGGAATCGGCGCAGGACCGGATTGCGACGGGCAGATCCTGGTGATTCACGATTTGCTCGGATTGACGTTCGGGAAGACGCCGAAGTTTGCACGGCAGTACGCGAACGTCGGCAAAGTGATTGCAAGGGCGGCGCGCGAGTATTGCGAGGATGTGCGCGGTGGGACGTTTCCTTCGGATGGGGAGTCGTATCACGCGGCGCAGACGGCGAAGGAAGAGAAAGAAGCGCCGGTAAATAGTGATGGTGATTGGTAGGGCGAAGCGAAATTCGAAAAATGAAATTCGAAGAACGAAAAGCGGATTCCTCGCTACGCTCGGAATGACAATTACAATGGGCACCCTCTCCGAATGACAATTACACTTACACCTTTGCACTTTGAGTTTTATGGATGGAGGTTGAGATGACGCCGGAAGAAATGCGCACGTTGTATGATTACAACGCTTGGGCGAATCATCGATCGCTGGATGCGGCCGCGAATTTGACGAGCGCACAGTTCACAAAACCGATGGGATCGAGTTTTTTGTCGGTGCGGGATACGTTGGCGCACATCTGCGGGGCCGAATGGATTTGGCTTGAGCGGTTTCAGGGGCGTTCGCCAGCGTCCTTGCCTGATATTTTGGAGTGCGCTGATGTAGACAGTTTGCGCGCGAAGTGGGCGGAGCAGGAAGCGCGGCTGCTTGTGTTCGTCGGCAAACTGACGCAGGAAGATCTGAACCGCGTGATGGAATACAAGACGTTGAAATTTGGCGTGTACAAAAATCCGCTGTGGCAATCGATGCAGCATGTGGTGAATCATGGGACGTACCATCGCGGGCAGATTACGACGCTGCTGCGGCAGCTTGGTGCGCAACCGATTTTGACGGACTTGATGCATTATTATCGAGAACGCGCGACGGCGGCTAGCGCGTGAAAAAAGTTCAAGAGTTGAAACAAGCGACGGAAAATAGGCGTAGCGATACCTTGGGAATGCACAGACTGAAGTCTGTGCCACTCGCGGCGTGGAAATAATCCGAACAATAGCCTGGATGAAGGAATGCGCGCGTAATGCGCGCGCTGAAGGCCGTGTGATCGGCCTGGTGCCAACGATGGGTGCCCTGCATGAAGGACACACTGCGCTTGTCGCGCGTGCGCGTCGCGAGTGTTCGCAAGTGATTGCATCGGTGTTTGTGAATCCGAAACAGTTTGGACCCAAGGAAGATTACAAGAAATATCCGCGGGACCTGGAGAAAGACGCAAAAACGTTGGGCGAGGCGGGAGTCGACGCGTTGTTTGCGCCGGAGACGGCGGATGTTTATCCGGACGGATTTCGGACGTACGTGAATGTCGAAGGCATCAGCGAGCGACTCGAAGGGGGTTCGCGCCCCGGACATTTTCGCGGCGTCTCTACCGTGGTGCTGAAACTGTTTGAGATTGTCCAGCCACATTTTGCGTATTTCGGAAGAAAAGATGCCCAGCAAGTGCGCATCATCAGCGAGATGGCGCGCGATTTGAATCTCGATACGGAAATTGTCGTTTGCCCGGTCATTCGAGAAGCGGACGGGCTGGCGCTTTCTTCGCGCAATGCCTATTTGAGCGCCGAAGAACGAAAGGCTTCGACGGCCTTGCACCGGGCTTTAGTGGCGGCGCGAGACGAGTTATCGCGTGGCGTACGCGATGCAATGCAACTGCAAACCGCGATGCGGCGGATCCTCGAAGCCGAGCCACTGGCCAGCGTGGATTACGCGGAGATTGTCAGCGCGGATACGTTTGAGCCGGTGGTGCGAGTGGCGCGGCCTTGTTACGCAGTGCTGGCGGTGTTTATCGGCAAGATCAGGTTAATCGACAATCTCTTGATCGAGCCGGCTTCGCGGGGTTCAGATGAGTTTTTGTTTCAGCTGTGAGTCAAATCCCTTTTTAATCCAAATCCTTCCCGCGAACTCAGCGGTCCGCGCCGCCTCTTCGCTTCGCTCAGAAAAAGGCGGACGCTACACCGCCGGAGCGTGGCTCTTTTTTTGAGGCTTCGGCCAGGACTTCGGCTACGTGTCCTTTCACTTTGACGCTGTCCCAGATGCGTTCGAGTTTGCCGTCGGGGCCGATAAGAAAGGTGCTGCGGATGATGCCCAGGAACGAGCGGCCGAGGAATCTTTTCATGCGGCGCGCACTATAGGATTCGATGGTTTTGAGATCGGAGTCGCTGAGAAGATCGAAATTGAGTTTTTGCTTGGCTTTGAAACCGGCCTGGGTTTTCACGGAGTCGCCGCTCATGCCAAGGATAACTACTCCTAGCTTGTCGAATTCTTTTTTTGCGTCGCGAAACTCGGACGCTTCGGTTGTTCAGCCGGGAGTGTTGGCTTTGGGATAGAAGAAGAGCACGACTCGTTTGCCGAGAAAGTCAGAGAGCGAGACTTCGTTGCCGGCATCGTTCTTAAGACGGAATGCAGGGGCTTTGTCGCCTATTTTCAGCATGTTCTCCTCAGTGTTTTGCGCGCGCACATTTCACACGGCTTCGATAAATCACAGCCGAAAGGGAAAGATGCCGGGCTAAAGCCCGGCGCTACGCTTGCTGTTCGGATCATGCCAGGAGCTTTCGGAGGATGTCGTTGACGGCTTGTGGGTTGGCTTGGCCGCGCGTGGCGCGCATGATCTGGCCGACAAAGAACTTGAAGACGCCCTCGTTGCCGGATTTGAATTTGGCGACGTTGTCCGGATTCTTCTCGATCACTTCGCGGGCGGCTTGTTCGAGCGCGCTTGTGTCGTTGATCTGGGCGAGGCCTTCCGCAGCGACAATTTCGTTCGCGCCGCGGCCACTCTCGAACATTGTTGCAAAGACTTTTTTCCCTATGGAAACGGTGATTTGGCCGGACTCTACTAGTTTCAAGAGTTCGGCGAGAGCTGAGGGAGAAACTGGGCTCGCCTCGATCTCTTTTCCCGAGTCGTTCAGGCGGCGCAGAAGTTCGGTTTGAATCCAGTTGGCGGCGGTTTTGGCGGGCGCCCCGGACTTTACGACGGACTCAAAATAATCGGCGAGCGACTGCGCAGCCGTCAGAACGCCGGCGTCGTAGGACGATAAGCCATGTGCAGCGATGAAGCGGGCGCGCCTGGCTTCAGGCAGTTCTGGCAAGGTGCGAAGGACTTCTTCGCGCCATGCGGAGCTAACATACACGGGCAGCAGGTCAGGTTCCGGGAAATAGCGGTAGTCGTGGGCCTTTTCCTTTGAGCGCATGGAGACGGTGCAGGATTCGTCCTGGTTCCAGAGGCGCGTTTCCTGTGAAATGCGTCCGCCGGATTCCAAAACGCCGATGTGGCGCTCGATCTCGTACTCAATGGCTTTTTGCACGTAGCGGAACGAGTTGAGATTTTTCACTTCGACTTTGGTGCCGAATTCTTTTGCGCCGCGCAGTCGGACGCTGACGTTGGCGTCACAGCGGAGCGAGCCTTCTTCCATATTGCAGTCGCTGACGCCGGTGTAAAGCATGATCTGGCGAAGCGTCGTTAGGTAAGCGTAGGCCTCTTCGGGAGCGCGCATGTCCGGCTCGGAAACGATCTCGCTGAGAGGCGTGCCGCAGCGGTTGTAATCAATGTAGGCTTTCGTCGCCGATTCGGAGAAGCCCTCATGCAAATTCTTGGCGGCGTCTTCCTCAAGATGGAGACGCGTGATGCCGATGCGCTTCTTTGCGCCTTCATGATCGATCTCGATCCAGCCATTTGTGGCGAGGGGCAGCTCGTACTGCGAGATTTGATAGCCCTTGGGCAAATCGGGATAGAAATAGTTTTTTCGGGCGAAGCGCGAATGCTCGTGGAAGGTGCAATTCAAGGCGAGCGAGGCGCGCACGGCCAGTTCGACAGCGCGTTTGTTCAAAATCGGCAGCGTGCCGGGTAGGCCGAGGCAAACCGGGCACACATTCGAGTTGGGCGCATCGCCGAAACGGTTGGCGCAAGTGCAGAAAATCTTGGTGTTGGTCAGAAGCTGGACGTGGACTTCCAGGCCGATGACGGTCTCGTATTTCGCGAGGACCTCGGGGGCGACGACGGCCTCTTCTGGAGATGATTTCGTCATGATGGAACCGGAATTATAGCATCAGCGCGGTGCGGCAGAGCACTGGTCGGCTACGTCGGGCGGCGTTTTCAGTTTGTCCTCGGCGGCCGTTGCATAAAAGCTTGAACCCTCTACCCCACCCGGGGGTGTACGGAAGTTATGAAGTAAACGCATGAAGGGATTGGAGTTGCAGGCGTTCCTGCGTGCACGCACTTTGCTGTCAGGGGAACAGTGAAAGGCCGACGAGGTGGGAGTGGGCCCGTGGGTTTTCGCGTAAACGCTCATTCTAAAAGTAGATAAAGTCCTTTGTTTTGATGCAGTTTTGTAAGTATTGATTCTAGATAGTTTAAAGGGAAAGGAGGTGCGCTCAGAAAGCAAAAACGCCAGCACGGATGCTGGCGCGACAGAAACGAGATACGATATTACCTAAGTGGTAGTATAAGATACAATACTAATTTGTCAAGGAAAAAAGTTGGGTAGATTTGTTACGGCGGGGGGTTTGGTTTAGGTTTTATGCCACCCCATGGCACTGGAAGACAGAGGGCGGGGTCCTTACAGGGTAAACAAGCCCCACCCCACAGCGGATAGGCATGGTGATTTGCCCTCGTTAGTCGTGCCCCCGGGCAGGTGCGGGTTCACGGAAGGCGGGAAAGAGGCGTTCGGCGAGAGCGAAGCCGCCGAAGAGCAGGCCCGCGTAGACGGCGTCTCCGGCCAGGGTGTTCCAGAAAAAGGGGATTCCGGCTGTGTAGCAGGCGATGAGGCCTGCGGTGCTGCGCGGGTAGGAGAGCCCAAAAAACCAGACAGCAAAATTGGTGACTAGGAAAAACTGGACGGCACCGAAGAGCGTGGCGGCAGCGATGCGGCCGACGGAGCGGCGGTCGCGCAACCAGAAGCCGATGGCAACGTTGATTAGAAAACTGGCGTAGACGAATGGCATCAAATTGTAGAGACCAATGAAAATGTCGCCGGCAAAGAGCGCCAGGAGCGGAAAAAAGAAAGCGATGCGACGATCGCGAATGATTGCGCCAGAGAAAAGTGCCATCGCGCCTACTGGCGTGAAGTTCCATGGATGCGGATCGATGCGCAATGCGGCAGCCAGGGCAATAATGGTGAGAGCTAACAGCGTGCGATAGAGCAGATTTTCTTTTTGTGAGAGTTGCGTATTCATTTTGTTGCTTCCTCCATTGTGGGCAGTAGGTCGCAAAAAATAAATCCATCACGATTGACTTTTTCTCCAGTGCGGACGGAAATTGGCGATTGAAAGATGGGGCCATCAAAGACGAAGGTGTGGAATTCACCATTTTCGCCGCAGGGATCGGCGTGCGGCGGCAGATCACGAAAGAAGGATTCGTCGAGTTCTCGACCGGCGAAGCTGGGATCGAGTACTTTGCTGTCCACGCACACGGCGACGGCGCGGAATCGATCGGCGTGGAAGGAGCGAATGAGCTCACGGGTGTCGCGCTTCCAGATGGGGAAGATCGCCGTCATGCCGATGCGCGCTAGATTCTTTTCGCGATAGGCACGCAAGTCTTCCAGGAAGATGTCGCCGAAGGCGACTTTTCGGATGCCCTTTTCGAGATGGATGCGAAGAGCTTCTTCCATGCGCGCTTCGTAAATGGGATTGACGCATTGCGGCGGAATGCGGACTTCGTGAAGCGGCAGGCCGATGGATTGGGCTTGCCGCTCGAGAAGTTCGCGCCGGACGCCATGCATGCTGATGCGCTCGTAGCCTTCGGTGACTGTGGTTAAGAGCGCGGCGATGCGGAACTCATTCTTTTGCGAAAGCGTATGCAGGGCCATGGTGCTGTCTTTGCCGCCGCTCCAGCAGAAGAGAATGGGTTCGGACATTTGTTCAAGACCCTCCGAGAACGTTAGAACTTGCCAATTGCCGAAAAGGGCGGACCCTTCGAGGCTCGGGGTAAACAAGCCCCGCCCCTACAATGAGTTGTCAGTTGCGGCCTTTGAAGGTGTAACGCACGCCGGCCTGGACGTTGCGGCCGAGAGCCGGGTAGCCCAAGGCATCCTGGTATTGCTTGTTGAAGAGATTTTGCGCGCGAGCGTAAAACGTAACGCCGTAGCCGACGTCGTAGTGCGTGGCGATGTTAAAGAGCGCATAGCCGGGATTGCTGACGAGTCCGAGACCGAGAAAGTCCGAGTCCGTGCGAACGCCGGTGAAATAGCCGCTAACCGTCATGCCGAAGCTGCGGTAGGCGGCGTTCAAGGTGAGTGATCCGGAATTGACGGGACGGCGTGCCAGGTGGTTTCCGGGAAGCTCAGTGGGATCGAACGCGTTGGGAGCTTCGAGGACGCGGCTGTCGTCGTAAGTGTAATTCCCCGCCAGGTTAAGCCAGCGAGTAATTCTGGCGTCGCCGGAAAGGTTGATGCCGCGAGCACGGGCACGGTCCGTGTTGAAATAAAATCCAAAGCTCGGGGGAGCGTCAGGAATAGTGATGCCGCAAGTGTTTGTGGTGGCGGTGATGGGTTCGCAGAACGCGAAACTCACGATGTTGTAGAAGTGGCTGGCAAAGTAGTTTCCTGACAGGCTGATCCGATCGTTGAACAGCTTTTGGTCGATGCCGGCCGTCCAAGTCTTGCTGGATTCGGGTTTGAGCGAGGGATTTCCGAAATCTCCGAAGTTATCGCCATAGATCTGGTCGAAGCGCGGCTCTTTGATGCCCTGGCCGTAGAAACCGCGGAGCAGCGTTTCGCCCCAAAATCCGCGGCCGTAGCGCGCAACCACTGCTCCGCCTGCGCGTGGAACGACGCGCGTGCCGAAATAGGCATTGGCTTCGGCGCGCCCGCCGAAATTGAGAGAAACGCGGCGCTGCGGCTGATAGCGAAAATCCAAGAATCCGCCCTGATTATTGCGGCGGGCGTGATTGACGTCGATCGAGGAAAGGAAGGCATTCTCGACTTCATATTGATAGCCGGCGGTGACGGCGAAATTGGAGAGCGCGTAGCTGGTTTGAGCGCTCACGTTTGCGCGGTTGTATTGAAAGAGGCTGTTGCCGACAAAATCGCAGAATTCGGCGGTGGCGACGGCAGTGGGATTGGTCTGGGGACAGAACGCGTTGGGATCGGTGGCGTAAAAACTTTGCAGAGGATTGTCGCTGGATTGGCGGGTGTAGGATTCGCCGCCGCTGATTTCGTGGCGCCAGTGTTTGCCGGTGGAAAAATTCCAGCTGGCGCCCGTGCTGAAAATCTGCTGACCGTAACGCTGATAGAGGCTCGGCGGCGTGAAGACCGTTTGTCCGGGAATGCCGGCGTCGCTGGTGTTATTGCGAATGGTGAGGCGTAGCTGGTTGTTGTCGCTGAAGGTATAACCGAAATTTCCGGAAAGCGTGCGATTTATAAAATCGTCGTTTGGTCCCTGGCCGTCCGTCTCCATATAGGATGCGGCAGCGGAATAGTCGAACTTGCCAAGTAAACCGCTGAGCGCAGCGCCGCCGCGTCCTGTGGAGAAACTGCCGCCCTCGCCAAAGACGCTGAACTCCGGCGTGCGCGTGGAGCCGCGATGGGTGAAGAGCTGAATGACGCCGGAAACGGCATCGGTGCCATAGATGGCGCTTTCGGCGCCGCGGACGATTTCTACCTTATCGATGTTGTCGACCGTGAGGCTAGAAAAATCAACGGCGCTGCCTGGAGGATTGATGGGCACGCCGTCCACGAGGATTTTGGTGAAGTTTGAGTTTCCGCCGTTGAGAAAAACAGAAGCGGATCCCCCTTCGGGTCCCGTGCGGCCGATGGCGATGCCTGTTGAAAACTGGAGAGCGTCGGTTAGCGCCACGGATTGGCGCTGATCGATCTCTTCCTTTGTAATGACGGAGACCGGAGCGGTGGTTTGATCCGCGAGTATGGGCTCCGCCTCCGCCGTGACAATAACGCTGGCGGAGAGGCGCTCGAGGTCGAGGCTGAGGTCCAGCTTGCGCCGTTCGCTGGGTGCCAAATCAAGAACGAGATCGCGAGAAACAAACGGCGAACGTTTGAACGACAGATGATAGCGGCCGGGCGGAAGCGCGAGGCTATAGGCGCCATCAGTGGACGAAATTGTTTTCCAAAGTCGTGCGGTGGCGTTGCCTTCTAATTGTGCGGTGACGCTTACTCCTCCGACGGCGGCGTCGCTGGAATCAAGAAGAGTTCCAGACAGATGAGCATCCGAGGATTGGTTTTTTGCTTGTGCGGAAATGCTGACTGCCAGGAAGAATAAAAGAAAAATTCCACTTCGTAGAGCGTTTGCGGTCATGTTTTCCTCCGCTCCCTCTCGCGCGGGAGTTGAAGGTTGGCCTGGCGCTTGGAAAAGATCGCTCGGGCTGCAGACTTCGCCGGTCTCCTGGCTTGGCGGCAGTTCCGTCCCCGTTTGGCGTAAGTTCAACGGGGCCGGTGCTTGGCCTTCCCGTAGCGCTGCCCTTTATTTCTGGCGCGATCTCTGAGAGAGATTCGCGAACAGTGAGCGATGCGCCGCAGTGGCCTCAGCAGTACCTTATTCCGCCTTACAGTCGCGCGGCGGCGACGGCTTTTTCACGTTTGACCCCAGGGTTGGCTAGGGTTAACGCACCGTCTTCCCGTGCACGAAGTCCGCGATGGTTGTGGGGGGCTCGGCGGCCCGCTATAGGTGATTCAAGTGCCGCAGCCTGCGCCGCAGCGTTGGGGTAAACAAAGTAACCGCTACTTATTTTGCAGGCGGCATATTCACACGCGGACGGCCAGACGAGCCGAGCTCCACGGTGAGTGCCGTCTGAAAAACCTGTTCGAGCAATTCGCGCTGAAAGACGGTTGCAGGTGGTCCAACGCGAAGGCATTTGCCTTTCTGAAAAAGAGCGACCTGGTCGGCGTACTGGCCGGCGAGATTCAGCTCGTGCGTGACGACGACAACCGTGTAGCGGTTGGCTGACGCGAGCCGGCGCAGCGTTTCGAGCAGATCGACTTGCGCGCCGATATCGAGATGCAGCGTGGGCTCATCCAAAAGGAGAAGCAAAGGTTGCTGCGCGAGGGCGCGCGCCAAGATGACGCGCTGCTTTTCGCCGCCGGATATCTGATCCATCAAGCGGTCGCTGAGATGCTCGGCGCCGACTTGTGCAAGCGCGTTGCGAGCGATGAGGATGTCTTCTCCCGTTTCAAATCGCAGCATGCGGCCATAGGGGTGCCTTCCCTGGAGAACAAATTCCCAGGCGTGCGAAGGGAAAAGCAGAGGGCTCTCCTGCTGGACCATGGCGATGCGCTGGCCGCGAGTGCGGTGCGGAAGCGTGTGCGTGACGAAGCCGTTCAAAAGAACGCGGCCGGAAAGCGGTTCCAGAGCACCAGCGATAAGCTTCAACAAGGTGGATTTGCCGCAGGCGTTTGGCCCAACAATCGCAACGATTTCACCGGGACGCGCTTGGAAGCTTGTCGCTTCGAGCGTAAACAAAGGCGCTTGCGTTGGATTGGCGGAGTACGCGTAGCTGACTTGTTCGACGCTCAAGCGAATATCGGAGTTGAAATCGCCGGCGTCTCCCGAAGAACGCGAAGCAGAAGCCGAGGAGCGCGCGTAACTGCTCAAGCCAGTCTCCTGCGCATTAAATAAAGAAAGAGTGGCGCGCCGGCGATGGCAGTCATAGCACCGACGGGAAGCTCCGCTGGAGAAACGACAGTGCGCGCGAGAGTGTCGGCGAGGACTACGGCGATGGCGCCGCCGAACGCGGCCGTTGGCAACAAGATGCGATGATCGGAACCGAAGAGCAGACGCATGACGTGGGGCACCAGCAGGCCGACGTAACCGATAGCGCCGCTGACGCTGACGGCCAGCCCCGTTAACAAGGATGCCGCAATGTAAACGACCAAGCGAATTCTGCGTACGTCCACGCCAAGGTGCATCGCTTCTTTTTCGCCGCCAAGGAGCAAGTTCAGGTCTGACGCTGTGGTGTAAATGGTTCCGGCAGCAAGAAAAAAGCCGAAACGGAGAATGAGGCTCACAACGCGCGGCGGCTGAGTCTGGAGTTCACCCATCATCCAGAAGGCGATGCCACGATAGTTGCCGCCGGTCAGCGTAGACATAAAAAACATGATGATGGCTTGCAGAAAGGAAGCGGAAATAATGCCGGCGAGGAGCAAAGTACCGCTGTCAATTTGACCTTCGCGGAGACCGAGGAAATAGACTGCCGTGATCGTGAAAGCGGCACCAAGAAAAGCGCCGATGGGCGTCAAGAGCGCGGCCACGGCTGGCGCAAGCGCCAGATGCGGCTCAATAATCAGCGCGATAATGGCGCCAACAGCCGCGCCACTGGAAACGCCGAGAACGTACGGGTCAGCCAGAGGATTTCGCAGCAACGCCTGAAAGCTGGCGCCAGCGACGGAAAGCGATGCGCCAACAAATATTCCAAGCAGAATGCGCGGCAACCGAATATCAAAAATGATGAGCTGATATTCGCTCGAGAGCTGACTGCTTTGGCGAAAAAGAACGCGAAGCAAATCGTGGCCCAAGCCGTAGAGGGACACCGGCACAGCCCCAAGTTTGAGTGCGATCACCACCACGACGAAAAGGACAGCGGACAGAATCGCGCATTGCGTGAGTAAACGGCCGAGCGTCAAAGGGCGCAAGCGCAGACCTCCGTGAGAGTGGGAACAGCGCTGGATGAATTCAATATTTGAAGTGAGAGTTGCGGCTGAGCTGGAGGCGGAATTTTCTTTTCCTTTTCGTCGTCGGGATGCGGGGAAAACGCTTCGGGATGCAATTGCCGCGCGAGATCCTCGATCGCGGAAACAATTCGAGGAGTAGTCCTGTTCACAGCATCGCTGATGACGGCAAAGCGGCGGTTACGGACAGCATCGAGACCGCGCCATCCGGGGCGCTCAGCGAGCACGTCGAAATCATTTTGTCCGCTATCGGAATGTGACGCGGCAAAAACGAGATACTCCGGCTGCAAGCGGACAACCTCTTCGAGACTCATATGAGGCCAGTCTTGCGCGGAGTCGACAATGGAAATGGCTCCCGCGAGGCGCATCGCGTCGGCGATAAAAGTTCCCTTGCCCACGGAGATCAGGGGATCCGACCAAACAATGAAGAGAACGCGGCGCGGCGGTAGGCCGCTCAAACGCTGCTGCAGATCTGTTACATGTCGTTCCAGATGGGCGCCAAGGGTGGCACCCGCATCCGGCACGCCAAGCACGTCTGCAAGGCGCTCCGTAGAGGAGACGATTTCCTGAACGGTGTGGGGATCCGTGGCATAAGCAGGGATGCCCAGACCGTCGAGAGCGTTCACCGTCTCGAGGCGATTCAAACTCTTGGTAACGAGCACGAGATCGGGTCGCAAGGCGACAATCTGTTCAAGACTTGGATTAATCGCGCCGCCCACCTTGGTTTTTTTTTGAGCATCGGGAGGATAATCGCAGTAATCGGTATCTCCAACCAGACGATCCTGCAAACCAAGCGCATAGATCGTTTCGGTGAGACTAGGCGCAAGCGAAACAATCCGCTGCACGGGCTGCGGGACGCGCACGGTGCGGCCGGCTTCATCAACGTATTCTTTGTAGATCGGTGACGCGGGCGGGCTCGCAGAGGTCATTTGTGCCCGCGATGTTGGACACAAAGATACGGCGCAGAGCAAGAGCGCGGCGACCGCGCTTGTAGGTCCAATATTTTTTCGTGCGTCTTTTCGTGTCGGCACAAATCCCCGCAGGCGAAAGTAAATCTCTTGCACAACAAAAAAGCCCCGCGAGACACCTGGGGGCTTCTTGGCGGCGCTTCTTCTCGCGAAAAGCGCTGGCTTCTGCGGCGCGGGAGGGTAGCCTGGCTCGCGGCTCATTTCAGCCGCTTACAGTGGCGGGACCGCGGCCGATTCTCACGGCCTTCCCCACTTCCCTTGCCTGCAAATTGGAAACTCAGTGTAAGCCGAGGGTCTGGGAGTGTCAACTTATGGCATGAGCCTCGCGCGATAAAAGCATCTTGGCCGCATCAGTTCAGCGATTTTTCCAGTTCGGTTTGCGTTTTTCAACCAGCGCGCGCAGCCCCTCTTGAGAATCCTCGAGGCGATACAACTCGTTGAGGAAAATATTCATAGAGTTCTTCATGCCATCGCGTAGCGAAAGCCCCATGCCGCCAAGAATTGCTTTTTTTGCCATGGTGAGCACGGGTCCCGAGTGCGCCGTGATGCGTTCGCTCAGCTCGTTCACGGTCTGTGCGAGCTTTGCTTCAGGAACCAGCCGGTTTACGAGACCCATTTCCAGGGCACGGTCGGCACTCAGCGCTTCTCCGGTCAGGACGATTTCAAGCGCTCTCTTCGGGCCAACGAGAAAGGGGAGGATTGTCGATGCAAGAGGCGGGAAGACGCCGATGGAAATCTCCGGTTGCGCGAAACGGGCCTTCGGCGTGGCAATCACGAGATCGCCAAAAGCCGCAAGTTCCGCGCCGCCGCCGATAGCCGGGCCGTTTACCACACAAATCACGGGCTTGCCGACTTCCAGCATGCCGGTGAAGGCCGCATAAAACGCGTCGAGCATTTGAAAGACGCGCTCGGACGTATACTCACCGATGTCGATGCCGCCGCAAAATACTTTGCAAGCGGAATCGAGAATAACAAGTTTCACTTCGGGGCTCTGACCTGCAAAGGTGAATCCGTCGGAAAGCTCGCGCAGAAAAGCTTCGTTGAGGAGATTGTGTTCGGGGCGATTGAGCGTCATCCGCGCGACGCTGCCGTCGATGCGCACCTTTATGTATTCAAAATTGTCTGGTGTGCGCCGCTCGGGTCGAGACACGTACTCTTGCTCGTCAACTGGCTCAATCATGCCCCGCCCTCCTGGGTCGATGGCCGCTCGAATGCCCTCGTAGCGGCTCTAAAGGACTAAATTTGATGCTAGCATGCCGTAGGTTTGAGTCTTGGAGCAGAGAATGGACGCGTGCGCAAACGGTTTGCCCCTGAAACGTGTTGGTTGGCGGGCCGGGAGTGTGCGTCATGCCATTCTCCACACATCGAGTCGTTTCTGGCGCGGGGCATTTCTGTTTGCAGGTATGCTGGGCTGCAGCTTTTTGAGTACGCGCGAGGTGCATTGCGTGACGGCTGGAAAAACATCATCGGCTCGCGAAACGGATACGGCCGTCGCAGTGCGATTCGACGGCCGGGCCGATGCGGAGGGATTTCCGGCGGATGATGCGTGGGCAAAGGCGCCCCCAGTTCAATTTAGCAGCGATTGGCAAGGCAAGAACGCCGATCCTCAGCGAGAAACTCAAGTGCAGCTGCTGTGGACTCCAGATGCTCTCTATTTGAGATTTCTGGCACGCTATCGCAGCATTACGGTTTTCACCGACGCCGAAACGGATGGCCGGCGGGACCGGCTCTGGGAGCGCGACGTCGCTGAGGTTTTTCTGCAGCCTCCTGAGTCGAGTGGGCGGCACTATAAAGAGTTTGAGGTGAGCCCCAACGGATTCTGGATTGACTTAGATATTGGGACTGGAGAAAAACATGATTTGCGGAGCGGATTGCAACGCCGCGTCAAAGTCAATGAGCAGCGAAATACTTGGCTGGCCGAACTGGTGCTGCCAATGAAGAGTTTGACAGCAGGATTCGATCCGGCGAAAGCCTGGCGAGTGAATTTCTTCCGCGTCGAGGGGGCTTCTGAGCCGCGCTTTTATTCCGCTTGGCAGTCGACAGGAACGCCGGCGCCAAATTTCCATGTTCCTGACGCCTTTGGCAAACTTGCATTCGAAAAATAGTCAGCCGGCCCGAGGGGCCGAGCTGAAGAGCGACGTTACGCAATTCTTTTCTTAGGCTTCTTTGTGATGACTCTCACATTTTCATTTCGGCTATTCATTCGCAGGCGCTCAGTTCACATCCTTGCTGGGTTGGTTTTCGTTCTCGCGTTTTGCGGCTCGACTTCGCATGGCCAAACACAGCAGTCGCCGCAGACGGATGCCAAAGCACCTGTAGTGACGAAAATCGAACCACCTTCGTGGTGGAGCAACCTGACTCCCGAAGTCATGTTGTTGCTCTCTGGGAGCTATCTCGAGGCCACGCATGTTGTCTGCAACCTGCCGAGTGTTTTGGTGGAGCGCACGCAAGCGACCGCAGGCGGGAACTACTTATTTGTCTGGATGAAGATCGGGCCCGAAACAAAATCAGGGACGGCCGTCTGCCACGTCACGACGCCGACAGGGGTAACTTCCTTTGAGCTGCCACTAGCCGCGCGTGGGATGAAGTTGGGAAAATTTCAGGGACTCTCGCAGGACGATGTGATTTATCTCATCATGCCGGACCGCTTCGCCAATGGCGATCCCACGAATGACGAGCCTGCCGACCCTCGCGGGACACATGATCGTTCAAATCCGCGCGCGTATCATGGCGGCGACTTGCGCGGCATCCGCGAGCATCTTCCTTACTTGAAGGATCTCGGCGTGACCACACTTTGGCTCACACCGATTCTGAAAAACGGGGCGGCCCAGGATTACCACGGATATGGCGCAGTGGACTTATACGCTGTAGATCCGCATCTTGGAACGGTTCAGGATTATCAAGAGCTGGTCGCGGAAGCTCACAAGCAAGGCATGAAAGTCTTTTTTGACTTTGTGCCAAACCACGTCGGACCGAAACATCCGTGGGTTGCTGTGCCGCCGCTTCCCGACTGGTTCCACGGAACGCCCCAGCATCACATGGATACAACTGCAGGTATCAGCGGCACGTTTTACGGAAAGACAGACAAACCGTCGATTGCCAACGACCCTTTCGAAACGCTCGCCGATCCGCACGCGCCGCCAAGGCTGTCTCGGAATCTGACGGACGGCTGGTTCTTCAACATACTTCCCGATCTGAATACGGAAAATCCCGTGGTCGCAGAATATCTTTTGCAAAATAGCATCTGGTGGGCGGAGAGTTCGGGGTTGGATGGGTACCGGCTGGATACGTTTCCGTATGTTCCGCGGGAGTTTTGGTCCACTTGGCACATGGGGCTTCATCACATCTATCCATACCTGACGACCATCGGCGAAGTCTTCCACGCGGACCCCAGTGTCACTTCCTTCTTCGCGGGAGGGCAGAGGCGATTCGACGGAATCGACTCTGGTGTGAGCACGCTTTTCGATTTTCCGCTGTTTTTCACGTTGCGTGATGTTTTGCTGCACAACGCGCCGACAGGGCGCATCGCGGATGTTCTGCGCCATGATTCGTTATACGTTCATCCGGATACGCTGGTGACATTTTTCGCGAATCACGATGTGCCACGCTTTGCGAGCGCGGCGGGTAGTTCAGCGGCAAAGCTCAAGTTGGGCTTTGGACTGACACTGACGTTGCGCGGGATCCCCGAACTTTACTATGGCGACGAAATCGGAATGCCTGGCGGTGGGGACCCGGACAACCGGCGCGATTTTCCGGGAGGCTGGCCGGGCGATTCGAAGAATGCCTTCACCGCGGAGGGCCGCACCGTGGATCAGCAAGAACTTTTTGCGTACGTACAAACGTTATTGCGGTTGCGGCGCGAACATCCTTCACTACAAAGCGGAAAATTGTGGGACCTTTTCTCTGACGAAACGGCTTATGTGTTCTTGCGAGAGACAGAAGAGGAGAACGTGTTGGTGGCCTTCAACAATTCGGCCGAACCACGCGAGCTCCGGGTTCCTCTGCGCGATACAGCGGCAGAAGGCGCTGCTGGCTTCGCGCTGGTTTTGGGCCGAGCAAAAGCCGAGGTCTTTAAAGGCGAAGCCCGCCTTTCAATGCCGGCGCAATCCATTTCTATTTTTATTATCGAGTGAACAATCAAAAACTTAAGTGGACAATCCAGTTCTTGAGTGCGTCCGGCACGGTGAGCGTGATGGAGTGCGCTTGGGCATCATATCGCCAATCGCGAGTCAGTTGATCACCGATACGCGCTTCTTTTGGCTCGGAACTTGCTCCATAAATTTCAAGCTGCGTGCTGTTCCACCACGGCTGCCAAGCATTTTTCTCGATGCTGCCGCTGATCGTGAGAGAGCCGGGAGACACCCGGCACGTGAAGTTTACTCGTATAAAATTGCCTTTTTGATAGGCGAAGGTCAGCCCGTCGTCCTCGTAGAGTGTGCCGTGACAATCGCTTCCCGGATAAACGCGAAGTTCGAGCGGACCGTCGGGCTTCTCATTTGTGCTTTGAACGACATGCTGCATGGGAACAATCGCTCCAGCGCGAACATATAGCGGCATTTCCGCGAGCGCCGGGTGCAATGAGATTTGCTCTTTGGAGGAATGTTTTTCGGCGGTCCAAAAATCGTACCAATCGCCGGGCGGAAGATGAATGTCCTCTGCGTCAACCTTTTCCGTGACTACAGGCGCGACGAGAAAATCCCGGCCAAAGAGGAACTCATGATCCTCGCCATAAAGACCCTGCTCATCGGGATATTCAAGAAAGAGAGGCTCCATCAATGGAACGCCAGTGCGCGAGGTTTCCTCCATGGCGGTGTAAATAAAAGGAAGCAGTCTGTAGCGCAGCTCGATGTAGCGTTTACGAATCGCTTCCTGCTCGGGGCCGCTCGCCCAGGGCTCGTGATCGGCGGTGCCTTTCGCCGCGTGATCGCGATAAATCGGATAGAACACACCTAACTCATACCAGCGTGTCAGAAGATCGACTGGCGGAGAGCCCGCGAAACCGCCGACGTCCGCACCGACGAGCGAGTAACCGGAAAGCCCAAGGCTCATGATTTGAGGAACGCTCATGCCGATGTGATTCCAGGTAGCGCTGTTGTCGCCGGTCCATGTAGCTGCGTAGCGTTCGGCACCAGCATAGGCTGCACGGGTGAGAACGAAAGGCCGCTCGTCAGGCCGTAATTTCAGAAGGCCTTCGTAAGTCGCGCGTGCGTTTTCCATGCCGTAGACATTGTGAATGGCGCGATGGTCGAGCGTTGTTCCGTCATCAAGGCGGTGGACGACATCGAGCGGCATCGTTTTCGAAGGGGTTTCGAAAACGGAGGGCTCGTTCATATCGTTCCAGAAACCCGCGACCCCCATGTTTACGAATTCTTTATAGAGGCCACCCCACCACTCACGCGCGCGAGTCAGAGTAAAATCCGGAAACACGCTGTCGCCCGGCCAGACCTTTCCAACAAACACCGAGCCATCCGGATTTTTGACGAAGGCGTCCTGTTTGATCCCGGAATCATAAGGCGCATAACCGTGGCCTGGATCCTTTTTTATGTGCAGGTCAGTGATGAGAACCGTGCGCATGCCTTGCGCGCGAAAATCGGCAATCATTTTTGCGAAATCAGGAAAATACTCGCGGTTGATGGTGAAGGGTGCGTTGCCTTGCTGGTAGTCGATGTCAAAATATATGACGTCGGCAGGGATTTTTTTCTCGCGCAGCGTCTGAACGACATCGCGAGCGCGCGCTTCGGGATAATAACTGTAGCGGCTTTGCTGGTACCCGAGCGACCAGAGGGGAGGAAGAGGAGTGCGGCCAACAAGCGCGGTAAATTGTTGGACAATCTTCTTCGGTTCCGGGCCGGCGATGAAATAGTAGTTCAGCTCGCCACCCTCGGCTCCAAACGAAAAATAATCAGGCGACTCTTTGCCGAAGTCAAAGCTGCTGCGGTAGGTGTTGTCGAAGAAAACGCCGTACCCAGTGCCCTTGCGAAGGCCGATGAAAAATGGAATGGTCTTGTAAAGCGGATCGTCCGATTCTTGCCAGCCGAAAAAGTCCGTATTCCACATCGTATATGCGTGGTTGCGGCGATTTATTGAACCGGGTTTGTCGCCCAAGCCAAAATAATTCTCGTCGGAAGGCATTCGCATCCAGGCATGAATGTACGCACCGTCCCAAGCCATCGGCAAGGACGGTTGTTCGGCGAGGAGAACATTGCCCGCCGAGTCTGCGAAAGTGATCAGCAGAGGTGTCTTTTTGACAATCACAACGACGTGGCCGACCGTCATGCGCAGCTCGGCCTTGCCATCTTCGACGCTGATCGCAGGAGGGTCAGGAGATTCAATCACCGCCCAGGAAAAATCCTTTGGGAAGGACCCTTGCGGGGCGAGGCGCACGCGAATCACACCGTCGCGAAAAGCTGTGATGCGCACCTTCGCGGAGCCGGCAGTCAGTTCGACGCCGTCCTTCAGTTTCTCCACTTGTTGGACATTTCCAATGTGCTGCCAGCCCGTCGCCGCCGCGCTGCCGCCGCTGATCGCGCAGAGTAGCAAGCCAACTCCGGTCCAACTGGCAAAACGTGGCATGCTGACCTCTCTTCGTGGGCTGGTGGAAGCGCCTTCGACTAGAATACGCCCGCGCGCCGGGCTGGGCGCGTTGGATTTATTTCTATGCCGCGAGCCATTCCTCAAAAAATGAGGAAGCTTTCGCGCCTTCGATACGCCGGCGCACGGCGTCCATTACGCGGCATTTCACTGAACCATTGCTTCCATAAAAGGCCAGCCAGTACGGCAGATGGAGTTCCACGGGCATACGTTCGATATCTATCTTTAGGGCGCGCAGTTTGAAAAAACCCTGCTGAAAAAGCACTCGAAGAACTTTTGTCCGAAGTATTTCTTCGGCGACCTCTGGCTGCAATCGCGACACAAGTTGATTGCGCGTCTGAACAGTGGCCAGGTCATCGTCGGCTGGCACACGCGGAAACTCGAATAGATCGAGCGCGCCATGCACGGCATCGAGTGCGAAATAACGCATTTTCCGCGCCCGGCCCACTTCGTAACGCACCCGATACACCCAAAACGGCACGTAAGCATCGGCGATCCGCTGCAACGGCCCGCTGCGCACCCTCCAGTAAACACCGCTGAAGACACCTGAGCGGAAGCTGCGGACGGCCTCTTCTTGCGTAACGTTGGGCTTCAAAGTTCGAATTGAAGTGACTCTCATCTATACCCGTCTGCGCGGCTCCTAGCGGAAATAAATCCACAAGCTGATCACCGTCGCGAGCAAAAGTAGACTGGCGAAGATGTTGATTCGCCGCTCTGTTGGCGTTTCGTGAGCGGGTTTGCGCTGCGGAATGCCTACCGCGATAGTTTCCATTTTGTCATCGACCGTTGCAAAAGTCAGTCCAGCAAGTTGTTTACGATCAGGCGCCTTAGTCATCAGGCTGACCGCGATCAGAACAAACGAGCAGACCACGAACATGAAAATCGCGTAATGCAGGAAGTTCATGTCGATGATCCAGCGAACGACGGGGGATTCGAAGTGGCCACTCGCTGCACGATCCGCAAGCTCCAAAATGAATCGCGTCGCGCCCAACACAAATCCGGTCAGAAGCGAGGTGATTGCCCCCGAACCGTTCAGGCGCGGCCACAGAATTCCGAGCACAAAGCATGCGGAAATTGGCGGACTAATGTACGCCTGCACGCTCTGCAAATAAATGTAGAGCTGGCTGCTGATGTAATGAATGAAGGGGACCCAAAGCAGGCCGAGCAGAACCATGAAGCCGGTCGCCACGCGGCCGAAATTAACGAGCTGACCTTCGGAGGCTTGCGGACGAATCTTCTTGTAGAAATCCAGCGTCACCAACGTGGACGCGGAATTGAACACGGAACTCATCGCGCCCATCACCGCCGCCAGCAGCGCCGCCATGACCAATCCGACGAGGCCAGTGGGCAGCAAATTCAGGATCAGCGTCGGATATGCGAAATCGGGCTTCTTCACCTGCTCAGGGAAAAGCGCGAAAGCGATGATGCCGGGGAGCACCAGCATGAACACCGGCAGGATTTTCAGAAAGCCGGCGAATATCGTGCCTAACTTGGCGTGCCCCTCATCGCGCGCCGAGAGCACGCGCTGTACGATTACCTGGTCGGTGCACCAATACCAAATCCCAAGTATCGGCGCGCCAAAAAATATACCCGTCCACGGAAAATCTTTATCACTAGAAGGTCTCATCATGTGGAAATAACTGGCGGGCACCATGGTTCGCAGGTGTTCGAAACCTCCGACACGGTGAAGTCCAATGATCGTTAACGCGACGGCACCGCAAATCAAAATCAATGTCTGGACCGTGTCGGTATAGATAACCGCCGCAAGCCCGCCCGCGACCGTATAAATGCCTGTCGCGACAACCAGAACGACTGCCGTCTTCCACAAAGACCATCCCGCCACCCGCTCCAGAACAACGCTGGCCGCGTACAGTTGCACGGAGATCTTTGTAAAAATGTAAGCCACGATCGAAATCGCTGCCAGGTATACGGCGCAATTGCGATTGAACCGGCGCTCCAGAAACTCCGGCATGGTGAACACGTTGGACCGCAAATAAAACGGCACGAACACCCAGCCCAGCACCAGCAAGATCAAGCAAGCAAGCCACTCAAAATGGCCAACGGCTAATCCAGACGAAGCGCCCGTTCCCGACAAACCAATAAAATGTTCGGTAGAAATGTTCGAAACGAATAAAGATGCGCCGATGAAGAACCAACCAATGTCACGGCCGGCGAGGAAATACTCCTCGGAAGTTCGCTCTCTCCGAGAAAAATAAAGCCCAATGCCAAACACGATGGCGAAGTAGATCCCGATGATGACGAGATCCAAGGTGGCTACGCTCTGGTGAGCAACCGTGACCTGCGATGCAAATAGCATCCATTCCTCCTTGGCATCCACCAGCGAATCCCGGCTGGAATCATTTGCTCAGTTGAACTTGCCTTCGCGAGTGCGCGACGCGCACCTGGCCCTTGTTGGCATGCGCGCGCTTAGTACAGCGGAATCCCTGCCGCCCTAGACTGAAATTCGGCGTGCGCAGTCTATAACAGGGCAAGACAAGGCTCAATGGCTGTTTCGCTCTTTGAGCTAGGCAGAAAGGGTGCTTCAAGCCATCCTCGATGGAAGAGGGCAACTGCGATTTGCCGTGATCCGCGGATCAAGGTAAAAGAGAGGGTGGAGGAACTATGACCAAGTTGCTGTTTTGCCTGCTCTTCTTTGCGACCGCGCTCATGGCCGCGGATAAGTCCATTTACGATTTCACCCTCAATTCGATCGAGGGGCAGCCGGCGCCGCTCGGCGCTTATAAAGGAAAAGTCGTTCTGCTCGTGAACGTGGCGAGCCGTTGCGGCTTCACTCCTCAATATACGGCGCTGGAAGCTGTCTATGAGAAATACAAAGACCGCGGATTCGTCATCCTTGGCATTCCCGCGAATAATTTTGGTTCGCAAGAGCCGGGCACGAATCAGGAAATCAAGACTTTCTGCCAGAGCAAGTACAGCGTAACTTTCCCGATGATGGCTAAGGTTTCGGTGAAGGGTGATGACAAAACGCCGCTCTATCAATTTTTGACAGACAAAGCCGCCAATCCTCAAACAGGCGGCGAGATTCAATGGAATTTCACGAAATTTCTGATTGGCCCGGATGGCCGTGTGGTTGCTCGCTTTGAGCCGGCGGTTACACCGGATTCGCCAGAAGTCACAGCCGCGATTGAAAAAGCACTCGCGCAAGCAAAGAAGTAGCCGCAAGGACAGAACAGAAATAATGATGGGCGCCGCCGGAAGGCAATCGGCTAACGACAGCTCCCTCGCTTTCTAGCGTTCCGCTAGCGCATGCTCTTGCAGAAGCCCCATCATAGGTTATGGCGATCGTTTCGCTGCAAAATGTCAGCAAAGACTACTTCACCGACGGCCAACCCGTCCGCGCGCTAAGCGGTGTTTCGCTCGACGTAAATCGCGGCGAATTTGTCGCGCTTGTTGGGCGCAGCGGCTGCGGTAAATCCACTTTGCTCAATCTCGCCGGCGCGATGGATTTCCCCACCTCCGGTCGCGTGCTTCTTGACGGTGTCGAAACATCTACTCTGAAGGACGCCGGCTTGACTCTGCTGCGCCGCGAAAAAGTCGGATTCATTTTCCAATCGTTTCAACTCCTGCACACTCTAACGGTTTTTGAAAACGTCGAGCTGCCCCTGCTCCTCGCAGGAAAACCGAATGCACGCGCGGCTGCCCGCGACAAACTCGGCTGGGTCGAACTCGATGGATTGGGCGACCGCTATCCGCACCAACTCTCCGGTGGTCAGATGCAACGCGTAGGCATCGCGCGCGCTTTGGTTCAATCACCCGCGATTCTTCTTGCCGATGAACCGACTGGGAATCTCGATACGGTCACCGGCAACGTCATCCTCGATCTCTTGAAGCGCCTGACGCGCGAACTAAACACCGCGACTCTACTGGCCACGCACAGCACGGAAGCATCCGCGCTCGCCGACGCTATCGTGCGCCTGCGCGACGGAAAAATAGAAGAGATCATCCGCCGCTGACATGGGACGCCTCTTTCTTTTTTACCGCTTAATGCTTCGCCCCCTGCTCCAGGAACCAGTGCGCGCCCTCCTTACAATTCTTGCGGTAACCCTGGGTGTCGCCGTCGTCCTGGCCATCGATCTCGCCGGCGGAGCGGCCACCGGATCTTTCCGCGCGTCGATGGAAACTCTCGCTGGCGATAACGATCTGGAAATTGTCGCGACTGGCGGCGTGCCGGAGACAGTTGTGGGAACGATTGCGACGCTTCCTTATTCGATTCGTGTTTCGCCACGCATCGAGGACTCAGCCGTCATTGTTGACACCCAGCAAACCATTCCGCTTATCGGTCTCGACCTAATTTCGGAAGGCAGTTCCGAGCGCAGCGTAGCAATCTTCGACTCAGGTCAAAATGAAAGTCCTGCGCCTCAAGAAGACGTGATGCGGAATTTGCAAAACCCAGACAGCATCTGGGTCGGCGCGAGTCTCGGAAAAAAGCCCGGCGACACTCTTCGTTTGCTGATCAACGATCAAGTCCGCGAATTCACAGTCCGCGGCGTGTACCCCGATTCGAGCGGCAGTGAATCTGCCATTGTTATGGATCTCGCGGCAGCGCAACGCGCTTTAAACAGGTTCGGCCGCGTCGACCGTATTCTTCTAAAGGTTCCGGAATCCCCGAGTCTCGAAGAGTGGAAAGAGCGAGTGCGCAACGCGTTGCCCGCCGGCGTCGAGATTCGCACACAGGGAACGGCCACAAACGAAAATCGCCGAATGCTTGCCGCCTTCCGCTGGAATCTGCGCCTGCTCAGTTACATTGCGCTGATCGTGGGTGCATTCCTCATCTACAACACGATTTCGGTTTCCGTCGTGCGCCGCCGTCCAGAAACCGGAATCGTGCGCGCGCTGGGTGCCAGCCGGAACGCAGTGCTCGCTGCTTTCTTAGGTGAGGCCGCGTTTTTCGGCTTGGCTGGAGCCGTGCTTGGCCTGCCCGTCGGACGCGTTATGGCCTCTGGCGCGGTAAAACTCATGGCCGCTACCGTCGAGTCGCTTTACGTGAGTAGCCGTCCCGGAACAATCGAGCTGACCGCCTGGTCCGTCGCGCTCGCATTCATTATCGGCGTTGGCGTGTCAATTCTTTCCGCATACTCGCCCGCACGTGAAGCCTCGCTCGTCTCTCCCGTCGAAGCCATGGCGCGGGGAAGGCGCGAGTACATGACACGCATGTACAAATCACGCGATCTGTGGTTGGCGTTGGTGCTGGGCGTTTTGGCAACTGCGGCCGCGTTCGTTCCTGCCATCGAAGGCAAACCCATCTTCGGCTATCTATCCGCGGTTTTGCTTGTCGTGGCTTCGGCGCTCGCCATTCCAGCCTTTACGGATGCGCTTATTTCCAGGGCTTCCCGGTGGCTGGGAAAAATTCTAGGAGTCGAAGCTCTCCTCGCGTCGCAAAGCCTTGCAGGTTCGCTTCGCCGCACTTCGGTGCTTGTTGGCGCTCTCTCCACCGCCATCGCGATGATGACTTCGGTTGGCATCATGGTAGGCAGCTTCCGCGAAACGGTCGTGATCTGGATGAACGACCGTCTTCCCGCGGATCTTTATTTACGGCCTGCCGGTAATCCGGCGCCTGACCTTCACCCGACAGTGTCGCTGGAATTGGCCGACAAAATAAGCAAGCTCCCCGGTGTCGCAGGAGTAGACCGGCTGCGCGCCTACGAAATCAGTTACGACGGCATGCCCGCGACACTTGCGTCGGTGGACCTCAGCGCTCTCCGCTCTGATCACCGCTCTAATTTTTTCTCTGTCCGGCCAACCGAGCAAGTCCTTTCGCAGATTCGCGATGCGAATGCCGTGCTTGTGAGTGAGCCCTTCACCTACAAACACCATGTCCACGCGGGCGATATGATTACGCTTCCTCTAGGGACTTCGCGTCCGTCCTTTCGCATCGCAGACATTTATTACGATTACGGAAGCGAGCGAGGCACCATCCTGATGGACCGTCAAACGATGTTGCGCTATCTTCCCGATCCCACGCCGACCAACTTGGCCATCTATGTTGCCGCTAACGCCTCTGTCGAAACCGTGCGCCAAGAAATCACACAAGCCTCCGCCGGCTATCGTGTGCTGCTCGCTTCAAACCGGGATTTGCGCGCCGAAGCCATTCGGATCTTCGATCGCACCTTTGCCATTACGTACGCGCTGGAAGCCGTCGCCGTCCTGGTCGCAGTGATGGGAGTCGCGGGCGCACTTCTCGCTCTGGTCATCGACCGCCGCCGCGAAATCGGATTGCTGCGTTTTCTCGGCGCCGCAGCCGGGCAAGTGCGCAAGCAAATCCTCGTCGAAGCGGGCCTACTGGGCCTGCTTGCGAACTTCGCGGGACTCGCTCAGGGATTTGCACTGTCGCTCGTACTCATCTATGTCATCAACAAACAGTCTTTCGGGTGGACGATTCGATTCCACTTGCCGGTCACAGTCTTGATGGGGGGGCTAAGCGTGGTCTACGTAGCCACGGTCCTGGCCGGTTTATATCCCGCGCGAGTTGCCGTGCGGCTCAATCCGCTCGAGGCCTTCCATGAAGAGTAGGCTTGCAGCCCTCGCAGCGGCCCTCTTGATTCTCACCCCGTTAGCCGCGCAATACCGGAACGCGGTGCCCGGCTATCGCTTCGAATTCCCCAGAGACTATTTCGATCACCCTGACTTTCAAACAGAGTGGTGGTATTACACCGGGAATCTGAAGTCCGCAAACGGCCATCGTTACGGATTCGAACTGACGTTCTTCCGCCAAGCGGTTAGCCGTGATCCCGGTCAAGCTGCAACTTGGGATATCAAGGATATTTATCTGACACATCTCGCCCTGAGCGACTTGGATGGCCAAAAGTTCTATCACTCGGAAAGAACAAATCGCGCCGGACCGGGAATCGCAGGCGTGAGTGCGTCCAGCGCCCGCATCTGGAATGGCAACTGGCAGATTCGATGGGAGGGCGCGGATCAAAAGCTACAAGCCATCGACCAACAGTTTCAACTGCATCTGACGCTGCACCCGGAAAAGCCGCCCGTTATTCACGGCAAAAACGGCGTGAGCCAAAAATCGGAAGGAGCTGGTCACGCCTCTTACTACACTTCATTAACGCGGCTATCGGCGAGCGGACAACTCGAACTAAATGGCCAAACGCTCGAAGTATCCGGCTTGGCCTGGATGGATCACGAATTCTTCACTCACCAACTGGAATCCAGTCAAATCGGCTGGGACTGGCTGAGCCTGCAACTGGAAGACAACACTGAGTTAATGCTCTTTCGCATCCGGCGGGAGGATGGCTCGCTCGATCCATTTTCTGCTGGCACTTACGTGGACGCGCAGGGCAAATCCACGCACTTGCGAGCAAACGATTTTATTTTGCAGCCGCTCGGCGAAAGCTGGACTAGCCCCGTCACTCACGCAACCTATCCCATCGCGTGGAAAATCGTAATCCCAAAATTAGAGATCGAACTCGAAGCACACACAGCACTGGCCGCTCAAGAGTTCCCGGGAAAAACAAAAGTCGCGCCATCTTATTGGGAGGGTGCCATCCAACTGGGAGGCCGCCGCGGAAAATCGCCGCTAGGCGGCGTTGGCTACCTGGAAATGACCGGCTACGATCACCCTGTCAATCTCGCGCCGTAAGCAATGACAGAGACTAACTCGAACGGAAACGCGTCAAGCAGGCTACGCAAGACGAGCGGTGCTGGCACGAACGATTAACTCAGGTTCGACGACGATTTCCTTCGGATAGGGAGCCTTTGCAGGTGCGGTAATACGCCGCAGCAACGTTTCTGCCCCGATCATTCCCATCTCGCGCAGGGGCTGCCGAACAGTGGTCAATCCCGGATTCTGATATGCGGCGCTCTGAATATCATCGAACCCGACGACAGAAACATCCTGAGGGATGCGCCGGCCAGCCTCCCGCAATGCATGAATCGCTCCGATGGCGGAAATGTCGTTAAAAGTAAATAACGCGGTGAACGGTTCTCTACTGGCAAGCAATCTTTGCGTGACTTGATACCCCAGCAACGGCGAAGACGATTCGCCTTCGAGCTGGCCGATCAATCGTTCTTTCACGCTTATGCCAAATTTCTTCGCTGCCTCGCGTACCGCTTCCCAGCGTACTTCCGTATCGGAACTAAACGCCTGTCCTTTAATGAAAGCGATCTTCCGGTGCCCCAACTCGGCAAGATGTTGCAACGCCAGGCAAGCCGCCTTCGCGTGATTCAGAACGATGTTCGTCACCCCAGGGACTTCCCGGTGTCCGGAAACGGCAACACTGGGAACATCCACTTCTTCCGCAAGAACCGTATCCACCACGATTAAGCCTTCCACCGCCCGCTGTTGCAGGAGCAGCGGATATTCTTCGATCAAATCATTTCGATGGCGGTGGCTGACCACAAAATAAAAATAGCCCTCTTGTAGAAGATGATCTTCGATGCCGGACATGACCAAAGCCGCGTATCCCTCGCTGATCTCCGGAACGACGACGCCGATCGTAAAGCTCCGTTGCTGCCGGAGCGACCTGGCCAGATGATTTGGCCGGTAATTGAGTTCCTTGGCAGCGGCGCGGATCAACTCCTGGGTGCGTTGCGGTATCGATTTTGCGGCGGGAGAACGGTTGATCACGAAGGAGACTGCGGCCTGAGATAGCCCGAGGTGCTCCGCGAGAGACTTCAGGCTTACCCCCGAGCCGGATGATTTCCGCGCGTCAGAGGCACCCTTTGATTTTGGACGCGGCATAGAGGTTGGTCTGGGCTGGTAGTCTCCCATAACGGGCCAAGGGAGAACAAGGTCCAAGGCCGGATATAAATCGCAACCTCAGGCGACGGCTTCCTTCTCTTGTGTATCCTACTAAATCGGTTTACTATGCTCTTTCCATCGAGGAGGAAAGCGCGCCATAGGATTTGCCTGATTTAAAATTGCCGAAATTCCCAAAGAATAAGGATTTTGCTGGAAGCAGGGCCCGGAATTCAGTATCGTGTCCCGTCCTTGCCCGTCCCGGCCACGCTTAAATAATTTGCTCCTAATTTCCGTGCTTTCAAGGGCGGTTAACTCAACGTCCGACTGCACCATCGGAGTTTTTGAAAACGTGCTCACCTCGCTGATTCGGTTCGCAATCGTGGCTTGTCTTGTGATTTCTTGTCAGGCTGCCACGGCGCAAGATTCGCCCTCTGCTTCGACATCCAGCTCCGCGACTCCCCATTACAACCTGATCGATCCTTCTACCGAGCGGAAAATCGACGCCCTTCTCCACAAGATGACTCTTGAAGAAAAAGTCGGCCAATTGGTGCAGTACTCGTCCGGACAGCCAACGGGCCCCGGCACCGGGCGCACCGATTACAACGACATGATTCAAAAGGGAGAGATCGGCTCGTTGTTTAATATCACCACCGCGCGGGACGCAAACGCGTTTCAGCACGTTGCGATGGAAAAATCGCGCCTGCAGATTCCTCTCATATATGGTTTGGATGTCATACACGGCTATCGCACCGAATTCCCCATTCCTCTCGGGTTGGCAGCTTCTTGGGATCCTGAACTCGTCCAGCGAACCGCGCGGGTGGCAGCGCGAGAAGCTTCCGCAAGCGGAATCCGCTGGATGTTTTCCCCCATGATTGATATCGCAAGGGACGCGCGCTGGGGACGAATGGTGGAAGGCTCGGGAGAGGATCCGTATCTGGTCTCGGCAATGGCACGGGCCTATGTGCTCGGCTATCAGGGCGAACGGCTCAATGCGCCAGATAGCGCCCTCGCATGCCCCAAACATTTCGTGGGCTATGGCGCAGCCGAAGGCGGCAGAGATTACAACTCGGTGGAGATTTCTGACCACACTCTTCGAGAATTCTACCTTCCTCCCTTTCGCGCGGCTGTCGACGCAGGCGCAGCTACGATTATGACCGCATTCGATTCACTGAACGGGGTTCCCACCTCGGCGAATCCCTTCACCATCAAACAAATCTTGCGCAAGGAATGGGGATTTCAGGGAGTCGTTGATAGTGACTGGACTTCCATCGCCGAACTTATTCCTCACGGCATTGCCAATGATCCGGCAACTGCCGCTCGAAAGGCATTTCTAGCGGGCGTGGAAATGGATATGGTCAGCAGCTTTTACCATGACCATCTGGCGAATCTGGTGCGCTCCGGCCGAGTGCCCGAAGCGGCTGTGGACGAAGCGGTTCGCCATGTTCTGCGCGTCAAGTTCGCGCTGGGCCTTTTCGAGCATCCTTATGCTGACGAGAAAATGGAAGCAGGTACGATGCTTCAGCCGGAAAGCGTGGCGCTTGCACGCACAGCTGCGGAACGTTCGTTTGTCCTGCTGAAGAATTCGTCGTTAGCCGGCGGAGCGCCGCTACTTCCTCTTTCCAGCGATGCAAAGAATGTCGCCCTCATCGGGCCGCTCGCGGATGATGCTACCGTGATGCTTGGCTCGTGGTCGGCGCAAGGCCGCCCCGAGGATGTCGTCACGCTGCGCGCTGCGCTGGTCCAGAAGTTAGGCGCGGATCACGTGCACTACGCGAAGGGCGGCGACATCACCAAAGCATCGGACGAACAGTTGGCCGAAGCCGTGAAGGCCGCGCAGGACTCGGACACCGTGATTCTCGCGCTGGGCGAAAATGCTCCGGCGATGACGGGAGAAGCTGCTTCGCGTGCGCATCTCGGATTGCCCGGACAGCAGCAGCAACTGTTGGAGGCGATTGTCGCCACTGGAAAACCTGTCGTGCTTATTTTGTTCAGCGGTCGCCCGCTCACTCTTCCCTGGGCATTTGAACATGTCCCAGCTGTCTTGGCCGCGTGGTTTCCGGGAGTGCAAGCTGGCCCTGCTCTGGTGCGGACACTCTTCGGAGAATCAAATCCAAGCGGAAAACTTCCTGTCACTTGGCCGCGCAGCGTCGGGCAGGAGCCGCTTTACTACAACGCGCTCAATACGGGCCGTCCGGCAGGCGATGCAGATCTCACCAAGCCGCCGTGGGAAGGCTCGGTCAAATATATCTCGCGATATATAGACGAGCAGAACAGCCCACAGTTTCCTTTTGGATACGGACTCACTTATACGAGCTTCAGTTACGGCCCGACGCAGGCGAGCTCCGCACAATTGAGTGCGAAAGCACTGGACGGCGGACTTCAGGACGCCAAGCATTCAGCTAACTCCGATCTGACGGTAAGCGCCGACATTGCCAACAACGGCACGCGAGCGAGCGAGGAAACCGTTCAGCTTTATGTCCGCCTGGAAGGCACGAGCACGGCCCAGCCGGTGCGCGCACTCAAAGCTTTCCAACACGTCAAACTAGCCGCAGGTGAAAAGCGGCACGTCACCTTCCATCTTGGACCGGAAGCGTTCGCGCTTTGGGACGATCAAAATAAATATGTTGTCGAATCCGCGCGAGCTAAAATCTGGATCAGCCCGGACTCGGCACACGGCTCCGAAGCGACCATCGAGATCGCGAAGTGAACGCCACGAAGTAAACGAGAGAAGAGAAATGACCGACGGCCGCTCGTACCCTCGGAGACAAGTCATAACATTTGGCGGCCTCGGGCTTCTTTCTTCCTCGTTTGCGCCGCTACTGAACTGCTTTGCAAGTTCGCAAGAGACATTCGTTAAGCCCTATGGAGGGCTCTACCAAGGGAGCGACGAAAAACTGCTGGACGAAATCCAGCGCACTTCCTTCGACTTTTTCTGGTTTGAAGCAAGCGCAAAAACGGGCCAGGTGAAGGACCGCGCGCTGGCGAATGGCAACGACACTCGCGCCATGTCCAGCATTGCAGCCACGGGATTTGGTCTCACGAGCCTTTGCATAGGCGACCATCGCGGCTTTGGTGCGAGCAAGGAAATTCAGGAGCGCGTGCGCACTACGCTCCGCTTTCTGGCGAACGACCTTCACCACGAACACGGTTTCTACTACCACTTCATTCACATGGAAACCGGCGCGCGCTGGGAAAAAACCGAGCTTTCTTCCATCGATACTTCCTTGCTGCTCTGCGGCGTGCTGACCGCTCGACAATATTTTGCAGACCAGGAAATCAAGGATCTTGCTACCAAAATTTACGAGCGCGTCGATTGGCCGTGGATGCTGAACGGCGGTACGACTCTCTCGATGGGCTGGCACCCCGAATCCGGCTTCCTGGATGCCCGCTGGGAACATTATTGCGAGCTGATGATGATTTATTTGCTGGGTATCGGCTCTCCGACTCACCCGTTGTCCCCGGAGACCTGGAAAGCCTGGACGCGTCCGGTGATCAAATACAAAGGGCTGGAATATATCTCCGGCAACGATCCGATTTTCACGCACCAATATTCGCAGGCGTGGTTTGATTTCCGCAAAAAACGCGACGCTTATGCCAACTATTTCGAGAACTCGATCACGGCGACGAAAGCGCACAAACTTTTCTGCCTTTCGCTGCGCGACAAATTTCCGGACTACAGCGAAAACCTGTGGGGAATCAGTGCTTCCGACTACGAGAAAGGCTACACGGCCTGGGGCGGGCCGCCGGCGCAAGGGCCGATCGACGGCAGCATCGTGCCGTGCGCAACGGGCGGTTCGCTTGCTTTTCTCTTCGACGATTGCATCCGAGTTCTTCGCAACATTCGGGGCCCCTGGGGGGAAAAAGCCTGGGCGCGCTACGGTTTCGTGGATGCTTTCAATCCGCTGGACGGCTGGTACGACCAGGATGTGCTGGGCATCGACCTGGGCATAACGATGCTGATGGCGGAGAATCACCGGAGCGGCCTCGTCTGGGATACATTCATGAAAAATCCCGAAGCGCGAACAGCGATGCAAAAGGCGGGGTTCCACTCGACGTAGTCCAATTCCCGGTGCCGTTCGGCGCCCGCATTCTTCTCTCCGGGGTTCGGGTTGCGCCAGGATACCACCACCCCCCGTTGTGCACGAAGTTGTTCCGAAGTCTCTGAAAATACAGGGAATAAGTGGATTCCTGCGCGTAACGATAGATACGCGTGCCGAGCGACGTCCCTCCTCACCCGTTTTCGTACCCTCCCCCTATTTTTCGTAAACGTTGCTGCTAAAGGACTTAGAGGTTCTGCCTTGGTGGACCTCCGCGCGATAGGAGGAGCGGCGGAAAGGCAGGCGCTACGAACGGGCACGTGCGGAGTCTGGCGTACCAGGGCTGCGGGATTTGGAAGCTGACAGCTCACAGCTGAGAGCCAACAGTAAGAAGGGAGGTCTTGTTTTGACGGTTGGCTTCGGGAGACCGTTTTCAAGACCGAGTGTGCGGCAGGGATCAGACTTAAACGGGAAGAACTGAAACAGCAATGTCTTAGACAGGTGCGACTGAAACCGGAAGGGCCCCTGCGTGCCTGGGACCGGGCCTGCAGGATGAGGAACGGCGAGGAGAACATGTGAAAGGGTAGCGTAGAGTTATCGAGAACGGCAAGTCTTTTACATGGAATAGTCGAATTGAGGGGCTGAAAGGTCGTTTTGGGGATTTGAACGACGGGGCACCCGAGTAAACCACGCGCAAAAAAACCTGCCAACGAGAGGGCAGTTTAGCGGCGCCTCGTTGGCAGGTTCCTCGATCAAGTTATGGAGGCGCGCTCCAGCTTCGAGTTACGCCTCCCGGGGTGGTGGATTAAAAGCTGAAGCGGACTCCCAGCGTGATGACACGGGCAGCAAGAGCGCTGGTAATCGTGCCGAAGTTTGAAGCGGCAATGTTGTTAGAGATGGCATTCGGGTTGAGATTCAAATTGTTGAATAGGTTGTAGGCGTCAAACCGGAGCTCAATCTTGGCGCCTTCGCCAAGCCCGGGGATCCTGGGCAAGCCAAAAGCCTTGGCGAGCGTCAGGTCCACGGACTTATATCCAGGGAGGTTGAGCGAGTTGCGAGCCAAACCAGGACCTGGAGGAAGGCTGGTGCCGAAGAACGGAGCGTAGTTTGTCGGTGAAAAATACGCCGCTCCACCCAGGGGGAAGTTCGACTTCGCAACAGTCTCGAATGCGCTATTGCTGGTTATATTGCCCGCGCCACCCAAGTAGGCAGCCGGGAACAGCGACCCGTAGCCGCATTGTGCGCAATAGGTGTTTCCCCCACTGACGTTTACCATTGGGCTCCAGGGGAATCCAGAGTGGATATTGAAGATGCCGCTGAGCGACCAGCCACCGACAACTTTTTCCACCCAGCCGTTGCTGCCATGGAAGAAGACCGGCTGCCAGACGCCAAAGACCTTGAACGAGTGCGCTACGTTGTAATCGCAGCGCCCATAATCCAGGTTCTGGTCAAAAGGATAGGGCTGCTCCGAGTAGGGAGCGGAGCTGGTGTCCATGCACTTCGACCATGTGAATTGCGTGTCGGCCTGGAATTGGTGCGAGAAATCATGCTTTAGTTCAGCGAGCATGGCGTTGTAATTCCCGTGGCCGCTTACACCCCAGTAGTCTCCACCGCCGATTTGCGGATTGAGGGGATCACCTAAAGTTGAAGGTACGGCGAGCGGATTTTCGTGGAAGTAGGTGTCACGCGACAAACTTCCCTGATATCCCAACGATGCTACGAAGTTGTAACCCAGATCGTATGCGGCATCCACCGAGTAGTGATGAACACGCATAGTGGGCAAGGTGTTAGGAAAGATTTCAACGTTGACGGTGCCGGTTATCGGCAATCCATTCGGGCCAAAACTCGAAATCGTGTTCGGATTTACTGGAAAGCCGGTCAGATCATGGACGCCCGACGAAAGGGCGTAGATAATGCCGCAGTTGGGCAGCGGCTGAACGCAGCTCGTGGGGTCCGGGGTAGTTTGCTGCAGCGTGGGAGAAACTGCCAACCCAGGGTTATTGCTGATATTAGCCGAAATCGCGAGCTGTTCCCCGTTAAAGCTCAGGCCGTAACCGCCGCGAACCACCAGACGATTATGGAACTCATAGCCAAACAGCGAAGTCGGGCTCCAAGCAATGCCGACCTGGGGTCCGAAGTTGTCCTTCTGCGCGTTCCAGGAATTGCCCCTCTGGACGACCAGGCCCGTTAGGTAATCCGACCCGACGCCGGGGATAGCTCTGAACATGTTGCTCTCTTTTGAGTACAACGGAGCAAAGTAGGACCAGCGGATGCCGAAAGTAAGTGTCAAGTTCGAGCGAACCTTGAAACTATCCTGAACGAAGAGGCCCACGATGTTTTCGCGCTGGTCTTGGCGGAGCGTCGTCGGAGCCCCGGTATTGGGATCGAAGTTCGAATTCTCCTGGTGCGGCGCATCGTTAAGGAAGTCCCAAAGATTGAAGAAGTTGTAGCTGGGCACGCCGCAACCGGCGCATTCTTGCTGATAAAAGAGCCGCGTGCCATCGCCGCCAAATTTAATGGCATGGCGTCCCACAATCTTGGTGGCCACATCCTTGAAGACGTACGTCCACTGGTTCAGGATGCTGCCAACGTTCGGCCCAAAGGAATTCACGCCGATGCTGCCGATCGTATCAATGCTGTCTGTGGGAAATCCGATCGGAGACTGCGGATTGGAATCGATCTCGTTCCAGCGCCAGCCAGCGGCATTCACGCGAAATTCGTTGAGCAAGGTCGGTGAGAAAGTATGATCCCAGATTGCCGATAGCGCTTCGTTGATCTGCGAATGGTGAAAGATGTCGTAGGCGCGGTTACCGTTGTAATTATCTTTGCTGAGGGGAACCCAATAGATCGCAAAGCCGAGGCGATCCTTTTCGGTGACATTCGCATCCAGGCGGCCATTGTACTGGGTAGCCGTAAATTTGGTCGGGTCAACCGTGTTGTAATTCGCAATGTCGGCCACGTTGCCCAAGGGACTGCCCGGGGTTCCGCAGCCTGTGCCCGCTCCACCACATCCGGGGTTCGTGGCACTCGTCCAGCCTTGATCTTGGGTCCCCAAACCCGTCGTCAGAGGTGTGCCGATATTGATGCCTTGCCCCGCAATCGTTCGGCAGTTCACTCCTTCCGTAAGTCCGGCGGTTGCACAGTTGGCGTTGGGATTTAACGTTCCAACTACACCGTTGCCTGGGAAGGAAAGATACTGCGCGGCGATGCTTCCCGATGGAGCTAGGGCGTCGAACGCCGGGGTGTCGTACCAGCCGTTTCCCGTAACGTTGCTGAAAGGTTCACGAACGGTTTCATAGTTAAAGAATGCGAATATCTTATTTTTCCAGATCGGGCCACCAATGCTGCCGCCGAACTGGTCGAACTTATTTGCATCCTTAGTTACGCCGAGGCCCTCGCCGTTGAATCGCTGATATGCGTTGAAGCTCGGTTCGTGGTTCGTAAAGAAGAGGCTGCCATGATAGTTGTTCGTGCCACTCTTGGAAGTGATCTGAATCTGTGTGCCGGCGAAACGCCCGTCCTCAGCATCGTAGCTATTGGCGATTACTTTTACGCTTTCGACCGAATCTTCAGACGGCGTGACGACTGTGGCTCCGCCCCAGACCGCGCTGGTGGTGCTGATGCCGTCAAGCGTAATGCCATTGTTCTCAGTTTGCTGCCCGTTGCCGATGACCTGCGCACCGTTTTCGGTCTTGAAGATGCCGTCGGCACCACCGGACTGTCCTCCGCCTGTTTGTGTGCCGGGCAAGTTATAGTTGTCGCTTCCGCTCGCCTGCGAACCATCCGCGAACGCTCCGGGAGCCAATTGGACGAGTTTGAGGACATCTCGTCCGAGCGAAGGCATGTGCTGGATCTGGTTGGAAGTGACCGTTCCACTGATGGCGGCGGTTTCCGTGTCGATGAGCGGCGTGGAATCGCCATTCACCGTAACACTTTGCGTAACCTCACCGACTTCGAGCTGAAGATTCACAGCGTTCGGTTGGTCCGCGATAACTCCTACACTCTCGAGGACCTTTTTCTTGAAGCCCGTCTTCTCTGCGGTGAGGGAATACTTGCTAGCAGCAAGAGCATTGAAGTTGTAAATCCCACTCGCGTCGGTCGTGGCGGTCAGCGTTTGGTTCGTGTCCAGATTTTTTAATGTGACGATGGCGCCTGAAACTACGTCGCCCTGCGGGTCGGTGACCACTCCCTGAATCGAAGCGCGATACTGCCCGTATGCGGGGCACAAGACTACAATCATGCAAACCAACAATGCCAAAACACGTAGGGAAATCTTAAGCAGGTCCATGTCGAATCCTCTCCCCGAGCTAATGCCGATAGACCGTGCACCGCGAGCTAAATCGGTTAACTAATCGTTTTGTCGAATTATAAAGATGGCTTTTTTCAATGTCAACGATTCTTAATCTTGATGCTTGCGTGGAAACGTTTGTTTCCTTGCTGATTTGATGTTTGCGGAGTACAAAAAGGCACTAAGGTGCCTGCAGACACAAAACCTCTTTAGCGAAGAAGACTGCTTCAGGATGAACTAAAAGAATTGGCTCCCCGGGCTAGATTCGAACTAGCAACCCTTCGGTTAACAGCCGAATGCTCTACCATTGAGCTACCGGGGAACCGCGCAGGCAGGAACGGTTCTTGCAACAGCAGCGAGTAGTCTAGCGAACCCTCCGCAAAAGTTCAACGAATCGCAACCACGAAGCTGCCTGCCTGGCATAGCATCGATCGAGGAAGACCTTGACTTTTCTTTGAGGCAGGCTATTGTCGGCGTTTCAGAATTTCGAGCGGAAACGAGTGCGGTTCAACGGAGCGTAATAAATGATGCGCAAGTCGTGTAGCTTCAGGATTTTGGGTCTTTTGTGCGTGAGTTTTTTGGCGGCGCCGATAGCGTTCGGGCAGGCACCACAGGCCGCGCACAAGTCGTACGTGCTCAAGGCAGCGCGGATGTTTGACGGCAAGAGCGATGCTTTGGTCAAGCCGGGGCTTGTCGTGGTGACCGACGGAAAAATTGCTGGTGTGGGTGCCGGCGCGGCGATACCCGCGGGCGCGGAAGTGATCGACTTTGGAGACGCTACGCTACTTCCCGGCTTTATCGACGCACACACGCACCTCACGAGTATGTACAGCGACGATTACAAACAGGCCGCACTCGATTACCTCCAAAAACCAATTGCCGAACAAGCTTTGGATGCGACCGTTAATGCGCGCGTGACGCTGATGGCCGGTATCACGACCGTGCGCGATGTGGGCTCGTCGGATTACGTGGACGTTGGTTTGCGAAACGCGATCCGCGATCGTGTCGTAGTCGGCCCTCGCATGCTGGTGTGTGTGCACGCGTTGGGGTCTACTGGCGGCCACTGTGACGGTTCGGGCGGCTATCGCGAGGGCCTTTTCGGCCACGAGTCTGGTCCGCTCGATGGCGTCATCAACGGCCCCGACCAGGCGAGATATGCAGTGCGGCTCGATCACAAGTATGGAGCGGACATCATCAAAGTGTGCGCCACAGGCGGCGTGCTTTCTCTCACAGACGACGTGGACACTCCGCAGCTCACGCAGGAGGAATTGAACGCTATCGTGGACGAAGCGCACGCACTGCGTCGCAAAACGGCCGCGCACGCTCACGGAGCGGAAGGCGCAAAGCGCGCCATCCGCGCAGGCATTGATTCAATCGAGCACGGAACCTTTCTCGACGATGAAGCCCTCGACATGATGAAGCAGCGCGGCACGTATCTCGTCCCCACGTTGATGGCGGGGCATGGCATTCAAGAGCAAATCGACAAGGGCATATATATTCCGCCGCCGATTCTGGCGAAAGCAAAGGCTGCGATTGCTGCCGGTCATCAGATGTTCACGAAAGCGATGGCCAAGGGCGTGAAAATCGGCCTCGGAACCGATGCGGGAGTTTATCCGCACGGACGCAACACGGAAGAGTTTCACCTGATGGTGGAGTACGGGATGAAGCCAATCGACGCGCTGAAAGCCGGAACTTCCGCTGACGCCGATTTGCTCGGCCTGGCCGACAAGATCGGAACGCTGGAAGCGGGCAAGTTCGCCGATGTGGTGGCAGTGCCGGGCGATCCGGTGGAGAATATTCGTCAGACGGAGCACGTCTTTTTTGTGATGAAGGAAGGCGTGATTTACAAGAATGACCGTGGGACGGCGGCGCACTAAGTTTTGAGGAAGACCTTGCGGGCCCGCAAACAGAGGAATTGTCATGGCTGATCTCCCTAATACCGTTACAACAGACTTCGCCTGGTACTACGAATTCATTGCGGCTCACGTTCACAAGTGGGTCGACCCGCTAACGCAGGAGCAGTTCTGGCACAACCCGTTTCCTTACGGGAACAGCGCCGGGCACCTGATACTTCACCTGACGGGAAACTTGAACTACTACATTGGGGCGCGCGTAGCGGAGACGGGCTACATTCGGCATCGCGACCGGGAGTTCACGGAAACGGAAAAACTGAACAAAAACGAAGTGTTGGAAGCCTTCGACCAGACCATTGCGATGGTTGTGTCGACAGTCAGAAAGCAAAAGCCCGAAGACTGGATGGCACCTTATTCAGCCGAACTCGAACCTGAAGCTGCGGAGCGCTTTATGATTTTTCTCCGATGCGCGGGGCACGCTTACCACCACGTTGGACAAATTATTTTCCTGGCCAAAGAACTGGCACGGAATGCAGAACCGCAATCCGCATCTGCGTGAGCGGATTCGCCTGGGAGATACGCGCGATAGGCAGAATCTGGAGCGCTTGTGTTGTACAGGGAGATGTCGAAGACCAAAGCGGCATTCCTGGTTTCTCTCTCTGGGCTTGCGGCCGTTATTTCTGCGCTCGGTTTGCATGGTTGGCATGTGTATCTGGCGCTGGCGCTCATCGGCATAGGGTTGACTATCGGATTTGTCCGTTGGTCACGGAAACACTGAACGATTGAATTTCAGAACGAGACTTGGGGGGCAAGACGATGCGCAAGGCATCTTGGGCTGCTGTGTTCGTGATGATGAGCTGTGTACTCAGCGCGCGCGTCTTTGCTCAACAACCGGCTCCTGCGGCTGCAGCTTCCACCTCTGCCACACCGACGATCGACCAATCGCTCGAGATGAAAGGCGCGTTTAGCCCGGAGATTTCGCCCGATGGGAAGCGCGTGGTCTACGAAGTTTCGCGAACGAATTGGGAGGACAACACGTTCGAGCGCGATTTGTGGATTGTGGAGACGGCGACAGGTGAAGGGCACCAACTCACGGCATCGAAGAAATCGAGCACTAACGCGGCGTGGTCGCCGGATGGCAAGTGGATCGCGTTTCTCTCCGACCGGCCGGGACAGATCTCCGGCACGCCAGAAGGCAAGAAACAGATTTACGTGATTGGCGCGGACGGCGGCGAAGCGCGGGAGCTTACGAAGGTGGAAACGGGGGTGAACAGTCTGGCCTGGTCGCCGGACTCGAAGAGGATGGCCTTCTCCGCAGAGGATCCTGAACCGAAAACGATGAAGGACCGCAAAGAAAAGTACGGCGAGTACGAGGTGGTCCACGCCGACTACAACATGACCCATCTTTGGACGCTGGACATTCCTGCGAGCGAGACGGGAGCCATTTCTGAACCGATGCGGCTGACAAAGGGACAGACTTTTAGCGTCGGCGAATTTGCCTGGTCGCCAGATGGAACGCACATCGCCTTCAGCGCGCAGCGTGATCCGGACCTCATTTCATCCGAATCGGCTGATATTTACGTGGCGACCGTGAGCGATGACAAAGTGAAAAAGATTGTCGATACGCCTGGGCCGGATAGGAATCCGCAATGGTCGCCCGACGGAAAACAGATTGCGTACGAAACAACGGCTGGGTCAAAGTATTTTTTCTATACGAATGTGAAAATCGCTACGGTGAACGCGGATGGCGGCACACCAACCATATTGACGGACGCGTTCGACGAAGATCCGGGGCTGATCGGCTGGGCCGCAGACGGCATTTATTTCGCTGCGGAGCAGAAGACCTACGCACATTTGTTCCGGTTGAATCCGGATACAAAAGTGGTTGAAAAGCTTAGCGGACCAGATCATCTCGCGGCATTCTCGTTTTCCTTTTCAAAGGACTACAAGCAAGTGGCCTATCGAGCGGCGCTCGAAAACGAATACCCGGAGATATTCACGTCAACTGTGGCGCCGTGGCAAGCGAAAAAACTCACTTTGATGGGCGAGCAGCTAAAGACATTTAAGATTGCGCGCCGCGAAGTAGTTTCGTGGAAGTCGAGCGACGGAACCACGATCGAGGGCGTTCTCTACACGCCGCCGGATTTCAAGGTAGGCAAAAAGTACCCGCTGCTGGTCGTGATTCACGGCGGACCAACCGGCGTGGACCAGCCGATTCTGAACGCGGACCGGTATTACCCGATCGAGCGCTTCGTCGCGAAGGGCGCGCTGGTTCTGCGGCCGAATTACCGCGGATCTGCCGGGTACGGAGAAAAGTTTCGCTCGCTAAACGTCAGGAATTTGGGAGTGGGCGATTACGCCGATGTAATTTCAGGAGTGGATTCGCTCATCGCGAAAGGCTATGTCGACAAAGATCGCGTCGGCTCGATGGGCTGGAGCGAGGGCGGATATATTTCAGCGTTCATTTCGGCTTCGAGCGACAGATTTAAGGCGGTGAGTGTGGGCGCGGGAATTTCTGACTGGGTAACCTATTACGTAAATACAGACATCACTCCATTCACGCCTCAGTATTTGCACGCGACGCCGTGGGACGATCCGGAAATCTACAAGAAGACTTCGCCGATCACCTACATCGCGAAAGCGAAAACACCGACGCTCATCCAGCATGGAGAAAACGACCGGCGCGTGCCCATTCCAAACGGTTATGAATTGCGTCAGGCCCTCGAAGATCGGGGCGTGCCGGTCAAGATGGTGGTTTATAAAGGATTTGGCCACGGGATCACCAAGCCGAAGCAGCAGCGCGCGGTGATGGAAGAAAATGAAAAGTGGTTCGCGAAATACATTTGGGGCGAGGATCCCGTTCCTTCACCGGCGACAGCACCAGCGATGCCGGTGAAAACCGAAAAAGCAGACAAGGCTGAAAAACAATAAAGCGGATGACTGGCGAGCCCTAGGCTTCGAGTTTGAAACGCGTGGATGCGAGACGGTATAGCCGTCGCCACAGCAAACGATTGATGAGCACGACGATCGTGGCCATGATCAACGTGGAAGCCAGCAAGATATCGAAGCGGCCGGCATCGCTAGCGCTGCTGATGGCGCTGCCAAGTCCCGTGGTTGAGACAATCCTCCCCTGGAAGTGAAAATACTCCGCGATGATGCTGGCGTTCCAGGCATTGCCGGAGGCGGTCACCATCCCGGTGACGAGATAGGGAAAAATTCCCGGCAGAATCAAATAGCGCCAGCGGTCCCAAGAGCCGAAGCGGAAGATACTGGAAGCTTCCTTGAGATCCGTAGGGATGGCCATGGCTCCGGCGATGACATTGAACAGGATGTACCACTGCGTCCCCAGAAGCATGACGAGCAAGGCAGCGAGTTCGAGACCGCCGCGGAACTTGATCAAGAACAAAAGAATGACAGGAAAAAGTGCGGTGGCGGGAATGGAAGCAGCGATCTGCGCGAGCGGCTGGGCGATGCGTGCGAGGCGCGGACTGAAGCCGATGGCCACGCCGACGGGAACGGTCCAGAGAGCGCCGATGAGGAGTGCGGCGTTGACACGAAGAAGCGTGAACCCCGCGCTGCGCAAAAGGGCGAAATAGTCCGCGCGGCGCAAGTCGGAAAGTTCACGGGCTGCGTGAACTATGGCAAATCCAAGACCAATCAGAATTACGGCCGCGACAACGACGAGAACCGAACGACGAGTGCCTTTGCGTTTCGGAACGGAAAAGGTGGCCGCAGCACGACGCGCGCCGACGGCAAGATTGACGGTGATCCAATCGATGACTGGACGCACAGCGAGCCGGTAGAGTCTGATGACAAAAGAAGCGCGGCCCAGAAGGCTAAGCAAATTGTGAGTGGCGGCTTTTGCAGTCTCGACTTGCTCGAATTTGAATTTATCCGCCCAGGCGATAACTGGACGCCAGATCAACTGATCGAGAAGGACAATGACGGCAACCATAGCGCCGAGTCCCCAAAGAATGGCGCGAGTATTGCCATGGCTCGCGGCGGTTTGGAGAAACGCGCCAAGCCCCGGCAGCCGGAAGTCGCGATCGCCGAGAACAAACATCTCGCAAGCCATCAGGAAGAACCATCCGCCGGCGACGGACATCATGGAGTTCCACACGAGGCCGATGGTGGAGAACGGCAAGTCCAGCTCAACGAATCTTTGCCAACGGCCGAAGCGGTAAATAATCGCCGCCTCCCTTAATTCACGAGGAATGCCCTTCAGCGAAGAATAAAAACTAAACGCAATGTTCCAGACCTGGCCGGTGAAAATAAGAATGATGGAACCGAGTTCGATCCCGAGCTGGCTGTGCGGAAAAAGCGCGACCATCGCCAGCATGACACCCGGAAGAAAACTGAGCACTGGGATGGATTGCAGAATATCGAGAAGCGGAATCAGGACAATCTCGGCGCGTTTGGAGCGGGCCGCAACATAACCATAGGCAAGCGCGAAGAGCATGCTTAACCCGTACGCTACGCTCAGACGCACCAAGGAATAAAACGCGTAGAGCGGCAAAGCGCGCGGGCTTTGCGATATTTCAACGTGGGCTGGGACGGGCCCTAGCCACGTGTGGCCGATGGCGTAGACGCCATAGATGGCGGCTACAACAAAAAGAAAGACAGAAAAGTCTATTAAGAAAGACCAAGACCAGCGCGAACCGGCGGGCCTCCGGATAGCAGGGGGAACGGGACTTGCGCTCTGGGAGGCAATCGTAGGCGTTGGCACAGTTCGATCAAGCCTCGGTGAGCGTCAGCTTGCCCGTGGCCGCGTCGTAATCAAAAATCTCCGCGTAGCGTCCCCACTGGATGGCGGTTTCCAGTTGGCGGCGCGATTCGTCCTCGCTGAAGTGTTCGTCGAGGAGGTCGCGAAAGAATTCGTCGGAGAGCGTGCGATTTGATTTTGCCTTCAAGGCATTTTGCATTTGGCCCAACAAAGGAACATGGGCGAGCGCGGCTTTACGAAAGATCGCTTTGCGGACCTGGATGTCCGCTTGCGCGTAGGCCTGTCCTTCGGGAGTGATAATCGCGTCGCCCTCTTCGACGCGTAGCAGGCCGAGGAGGACGGCGGTATCGACAGTGGGAAGCAGCGCGTCGACTTCGAGGCTCAGCTCATCAGCAAGCTTGTGAAGATCCGCGCGACCTCCCTGGTCCATAAGAATTTCGAGAAGGCCCGCCATGCCGCCCGGACGCGTGTGCGGGAGCATGATGGCTTTGCGCGAAACCTGCTTGCCAGGGGCGGAGGTTTTCGGAGGAGCAGAATCGTGTTCGTGGTCAGGCCGAGTGAGGACGCGATAAATGTCGTCGACGAGTTCAACGAAGCTGGAAGACTTGCGATCGCGAGGATGCGGAATATTCACGGCAAAATCTGCGTGGATGTGCGCGGGGTTGCGACCGAGGACGACGATGCGATCGGCGAGAACAACAGCTTCTTCAATATTGTGTGTGACGATGAAAATGGCGCGAGTGGGAATTTTGTGGTCGAGCCAGAGTTCGAGAAGTTCGCCGCGCAGCGTTTCGGCAGTGAGCACATCGAGCGCGGAGAAAGGCTCATCCATGAAAAGGACTTCCGGTTCGACGACGAGAGCGCGGGCGACTCCGACGCGCTGCTTCATACCGCCAGAGAGTTCCTTGGGATAGGCGGACTCAAAGCCGTCGAGACCGACCGCGTCAATAATGCGCAGAGCGCGTTTGTGGCGCTCGATGGGAACCATGCCGCGGGCTTCGAGCGGAGCTTCCACGTTTTCGAGAACAGTGAGCCACGGGAAAAGCGCGAAGCTTTGAAAAACGATCGAGACGTTAGGCGCGCCATCGCCCACGGGGGCTCCGTGCCAAAAAACCGAACCGGCGCTTGCAGGGGAAAGGCCGGTGAGCATGCGAAGCAGAGTGGACTTTCCGCAGCCGGAAGCGCCGAGCATGGCGATGATCTGTCCAGGATAGATGGCAAGATCGGTCGCGGCGATGACCTGAATGCGGCCGCCGTCCGGCTGAGGATAGAATTTTTCGAGCTTGCGCGCTTCGATGATTGGCTCGGTGTCGACGGCGTCGGGCACTGTAGTGGGAGTGCTCATAAGAGCGTGTATTATCGCTCAAGTTGATGCGAGACGCACAGAAGGATGAGGCTCGCATGAGAGTTTCTTTCCTGGTTACAATGGCATGAACACTGCATGACATCTCCCGTTGAACCAGTGAATCTTGAGTCGGAGCAGGCGCGCATTCGCGCATGGCTGCCAGCCATTCTCATTTCTCTTTTGATTTCTTTCGCGATCGTTTCTCCTTTTTTCTGGCTGGGAAATGCCACAGGGCATGATTTCCAGTATCACGCGGCCTCCTGGCTAGACGCCGCCGGACAGTGGAAGGAAGGAATTGTCTATCCGCGTTGGACGGAATGGGCCAATTACGGATTCGGTGAGCCAAGATTCATTTTTTATCCTCCTTTTTCGTGGATGCTCGGCGCTTCATTGGGTTCTGTTTTGCCATGGAATCACGTGCCGATTTTTTTCATCCTGCTGGTGCAGACTTTCGCGGGATTAAGTGCATTTGCACTCGCGCGCCGCGTTCTTCCACAGAAGGCGGCTTTATACTGCGCGGCGTGCTATGCCGCGAATCCCTACGCTCTGCTGATTGTTTACATGCGCAGCGATTTTGCAGAACTGCTGGCTAATGCATTCTTTCCGCTCCTATTTATTGCAGCGCTCCAAATCTGTGAACTGCTTGGCAGCCGGCGGGCGCTGTGCGAGCCCGCTTTGCGGCGCGCTACGGCAAGCTTCGCGGTGGTTTTTGCGCTGATCTGGCTGTCGAATGCGCCAGCAGGAGTCATCGTCAGCTACAGTACTGCACTTTTATTTGCATTCGCGGCGCTCAAGCGAAAGGTCTGGCAGCCGCTGCTCTACGGTACTGGCGGACTGGCTCTTGGTTTTTGCCTATGTGGATTTTATTTGTTGCCGGCAGCGTACGAACAGCGCTGGGTGAATATCGCGCAGGCTCTTTCAGCGGGTCTGCTGCCATCGGAAAACTTTCTCTACACGGTGATCAATGATCCCGAGCACACGCTTTTTAACTGGATCGCTTCAAGTATTGCTGTGCTGATGATTGTCTTGACCGGAATCGCATCTCTGGCAGCACGCCCGCAGGACAAAGGAGGCAGCGGTACGCTGAGCATTAAATTGTGGCACGGGTTGTTGCTGCTCGCGGGCCTGGCCACCTTGTTGATGCTGCGCTTCACTTCCCCCCTTTGGGCTGTGCTGCCCAAATTGCGGTTTGTGCAATTTCCGTGGCGCTGGATGTCCCTTCTCTCGGTGGCGTTTGCCTTTTTTCTGGGAAGCGCGATGGGCCGAAAGCGGTGGGGATGGGTTTGGGCTGTCGTCACCTTTACGCTGATCGGGGGCACCGCGGTCGTGCTTGTGGAGCGCGGCTGGTGGGACACTCAGGATATTCCGGCGCTGCGTGCGGCAATCGCGAACGGAGAAGGGTTCGACGGCACGGACGAATATGATCCCGCGGGAGATGACCACACAAATATTTTGACGAAATCTCCACAGGCGATGGTCATGGATACGGATTCCATACCGGGGCCGAATTCGAGACCGACGATTCGCGTGGAGCGCTGGAGCCCAGAGGACAAAGAAGTCTCCGTCAGCTCACGCGAGCCATTTTTTCTTGGGCTGCGTTTGCTGAATTATCCTGCGTGGCGAGCCGAGGTAAACGGCGCGATAGTTAGGCCACGCGGTGGCGACGACTACAACCAAATGATTCTGCCCGTGCCGGCCGGGGAATCGCACGTTCGTGTGCAATTCGTAAGGACCTGGGACCGGACTCTCGGCGGCGGCATCAGCTTGATGGCCACATTTTTCCTCTTGTGGCTCGGTATCCAGAGGAAGCTCACAAACCCTGAGCGGCTAGCCTACCTTCCGCAGCTTCGAACGAATTGAAAATATTTTGAGCACATTCACATGCTTGGCACTGCGGAAAGTGCTTTTGTTTGTGTGCGAGTGTTACGAATCCCAGTGTTGCTTGCTCGAAATGTGCGTGTAGTGACGACCAACCCCCTTGCTTTTGTCTCCGCGATTCGTAGCATCGCGGTATGTATCTGCGACGCTGCTATCGGCGCAAAGACGGCAAACGTCACGCCTACTGGGCGTTGGTGGAGAGTTACCGAACCGATCGAGGTCCCCGGCAACGCGTCGTAGCGTGGTTGGGAGTCATGGACGAGCAGGGCCGTTTGGGAGTGAAGCGCTGCGCCGAGAAGCGCCCTGGTTATCAAACAGGCCTCTTCAGCACCACGGAACCAGAATGGGTGGAAGTCGATGTGAAGCGCGTGCGCGTGGAACGCAGCCGGAAATTTGGTGGCCCTTGGCTGGGAAGAGCGTTGCTGCGTCGGTTGGAACTGGATCGCTTCCTGGAAGAGAGACTACCGAACGGACGCGAGGAAATTCCTTGGTCGGCAACGGCCATGATTTTGATTCTCAGCCGGCTGTGTGAACCTTCCAGCGAACTGCACCTGGCCGAGCACCTCTATGAGGCCAGCGCGTTGTCGGACCTGCTGGGAGTACCGGACGAGAAGGTCAATGAAGATCGTCTGTACCGAGCGCTGGACACGCTGCTGCCACAGAAGAAAGCGCTCGAGAAACTCCTGAAAGAGAAGCTTGGCGAACTGTTCGATCTAGATTACGACCTTCTGCTCTACGACATCACCAGCACATATTTCGAGGGACAAGCAGAAGGCAACCCGCAGGCGCAGCGGGGATATTCGCGGGATCATCGCCCGGACTGCAAGCAGGTGAACATTGCGTTGGTGGTGAGCCGTTGCGGGATGCCGTTGGGCTATGAGGTGTTCGCCGGCAATCGCAACGATGCCACCACGCTGAAAGAGATCATTGCCCACATGGAAGAGCTCTACGGACGGGCCGGACGAGTCTGGGTGATGGACCGTGGTCTGGCGAGCGAGAAGAATGTGCAGTTTTTACGGGCCGGCGGACGGCGCTACATCCTGGGTACGGCAAAGAACACCTTGCGGAAGTTTGAGCGCGAGTTGCTGAGCGAAGACTGGAAGCAAGTGCATGAAGGGCTGGAGGTACGGTTGGTTCCGGCCCCGAACGGAGAAGAAGTATTTATCTTGTGTCGGAGTGCGGAACGCCAAGCCAAGGAACAGGCTATGCACGAACGCTTCGAGAAGCGTATCGAAGAAGGTTTACTCAAGATCGCCGCGAGTTGCGACCAACGTCGGCAGAAATCGGGTGCCGTGGAGCGGCGCGTAGGACGACTCCTGGAACGAAATACACGTGCGGCGCGACTGTTCGATGTGCAAGTGGAGGTAAATGCCCAGGGGTTCGCGCAACTACGCTGGACGAAGGTGGATAGTTGGCGCGAGTGGGCGCGCCGAAGTGAAGGCTGCTACTTGTTGCGCAGTAATGTGACCGATTGGACGCCGGAAGAGTTGTGGCGCGCCTACGTGCAACTGACGGAAGCGGAAGCCGCCTTTCGCGTGCACAAGTCGGACTTACAGATCCGACCGGTCTGGCATCACCGCGAGCATCGCGTGGGCGCACACATCCTAGTGTGTTTTCTGGCTTACGTGTTGTGGAAGACGCTGGCAGCCAGTTGTCGCCAAGCGGGACTCGGTGACGAGCCGCGGCAAGTGTTTGAAGAGCTCTCGGAGATTACTTTGGTCGATGTGGTGTTGCCCACGCGCAGCGGTGTGGAGCTACGGAAGCGCTGCATCAGTCAACCGACGGAGCACCAACGGATCCTGTTGCAACGTCTCGGTATGCGGCTGCCTACAGCGTTAGAACGGACAGAAATGTAGTGGAAACTTTCTGGTACCCACATTGATTCCAAAGACTTTATTCACGTAACTGCGGAAGTTGGGCTAGGAACTTAGCGAACGTGCTGTGGGGTTCACAATTGTCCCTGGCGCCCTATAAATAAAAAAGCGGCAGCAGAGCTGCCGCAGTCCATCGATTCGCCGCGAGACCCCTAGGACTTAGCGGCGGTCGACGGTGGGGTGGCGGACGTCCTGGCCTTGGACGATGTAGATAACGTCTTCGGCGATGTTGGTGGCGTGGTCGCCGATGCGTTCGAGATTTTTGGCTACGAGGATTAGCTCGAAAGCGGGGAAGACGACGCTGGAATCGCCCATCATATAGGTCAGAAGTTCGCGGAAGATTTGATCGCGGTAGTGGTCGACCTGGTCATCGGTGGCTAGAACTCTCTGAGCGAGGTCAACGTCGCCGCGTACTACGGCGTTTAACGCGTTGCGGACCATCTCTTCGGCGAGCTCGCTCATGCGCGGGAGGTCGACGTAGGGCTTGACGCGCGGATGGCGAAGAATGCGCGTTGCGGACTGCGCGATGTTGACGGCCTGGTCGCCGATGCGCTCGAGGTCATTGTTGATGCGGGAAACGGCGAGGACCAAGCGGAGATCGATAGCCATCAATTGGTGAAGCGCGAGGAGCTGGACGACACGGTCGTCGATTTCGATTTGTAATTCGTTGATGGCGTCTTCTTCATCCAAAACACGCTTGGCTAGATGTTCATCGGCTTCGAGGACGGCGTGGACGGACTGATGGACAGCGCGCTCGGCGAGGCTGCCCATCCACAGCAACCGCTCTTTCAATTCATTTAAATCTTTTTCGAAGTGGCGTTCCATGAAAATTTTCCCTCAGTAGTTTACAGCCCCGGAAGAACAAAAAGCAGATTCCTCACTTCGCTCGGAATGACAGTCGCGGAGGTGGTACCCGCAATGACTGACACCGCGGCGATGCATGACGTCGTCATCATCCAAAGCGGCCGGTGATGTAGGCCTCCGTGCGCGGGTCGGTCGGTTTGGTGAAGAGATGCGGCGTGGGGCTGAACTCGATGACCTGGCCGTTCAGCAGGAAGGCCGTGAAATCGCTGATGCGGGCGGCCTGCTGCATGTTGTGAGTGACGGTGACGATAGTGCAAAGATCTTTTAATTGTACAAGGAGCTCTTCGATTTTTGCGGTGCTGATGGGGTCGAGGGCGGAGCAAGGTTCGTCGAGGAGAAGAACCTCGGGCTCAACGGCGAGCGCACGCGCGATGCAGAGGCGCTGCTGCTGGCCGCCGGAAAGTTCGTAGGCGGACTTGTGCAGATGGTCTTTTACTTCATCCCAAAGAGCAGCGTGGCGAAGGCTTTTCTCGACGGCATCGGCCATGGGGAGCTTTGTGCCGTTGATGCGAAGACCGTAGGCAACATTTTCAAAGATGGATTTGGGGAAAGGATTGGGGCGTTGAAAAACCATTCCTACGCGGCGGCGAAGCATCGTTACGTCTTGATCGAGGATGTTTTTGCCGTCGAGGAGGATCGTGCCTTCGAGGCGGGAGTGGCGCACGGTTTCGTGCATGCGGTCAAGTGTTCGTAAGAGAGTGGATTTGCCGCAGCCGGAAGGACCGATGAGAGCGGTGACTTTGCTGGTGGCGATGCCGAGATTGATGTCGAAAAGAGTCTGTTTGGCGCCGTACCAGAAATTGACTTTGGAAATAGTCATCCGCATGTCCGCGGGTGCCGCAGTTTCGCGACTCGCGGCTGTCGTTACGGGAGGGGTTATATTTACGGACACTGCCTGCCTCACAAAAGCGTTCATGAATTACTACCTCGGAACCGAAATGCCGCGGGACAGAATCGCGCGAGCAACAATATTGATAACCAGAATCAAAGCCAGCAGCACAAGACCCGCGGCCCAAGCCTGGCGATGCCAGTCGTCGTAAGCCGAAATGGCATAGTTCCAAATCACGACCGGAAGCGAGGCCGTGGGCTCGTTCAGGCCATGGCTCCAATAACTGTTGCCCAAAGCTGTGAATATGAGTGGCGCGGTCTCGCCCGCAACGCGCGCAAACGCCAAAAGGATCGCAGTGAGAATGCCGCGATAGGCGGCGGGCACGACGACTGTGGCGATCGTTTTCCATTTGCTGGCGCCGAGAGCCATAGCGCCCTCACGCAAAGTGCGTGGCACAGCAAGAAGAAACCCTTCCGTGCTACGCAAGGTGATGGGAATCATCATAACGCCGAGAGCAAAACCACCGGCGAGAGTGGAAAAATGCTTGAAAGGATGGACGGCAATACTAAAGGCAAATATGCCGATGACGATCGAAGGCGCGCCATTCAGCAAATCCGCGGCGTAGCGCACGACAAAAGCCACCTTGCTGCCGCTGAATTCCGCGAGGTAGATGGCACCCAGGAATCCGATGGGAACACCGAAAAGAGTGGCCAGGGCAAGCAGCTTTGCGCTGCCAACAATGGCATTGGCCATGCCGCCGCCCGTTTCACCCACAGGAGCCGGCAATTTCGTGAAGAAATTCCAGTTGATGGAAGTTCCGCCGTGGTAGACCAGATTGCCCAAAATGAAGAAAAGAACGGATACGGCGATGAGAGCGCAGAGGCCGGTCATGGTGAGCATGAAATTGCTCACGAATTTGCGCCAACGCAAACGGGCGTTCATGCGTTCCCCATTCCGCTGCCACGCTGAGAGGTTGCGAGGATCAAAATGCGGGCAAGTCCATTGAGAATAAAGGTGAGTAGAAAGAGAACTAAACCGAGTTCGATCAAGGATTGGGTGTAAAGTTCGCCGGTGGCTTCGCTGAATTGGTTGGCGATAGTCGAGGCAATTGAGTCGCCTGGAGAAAAAAGCGACGCACTGATCGTCGGGGAATTGCCGATGACCATGCTGACGGCCATGGTTTCGCCCAGAGCGCGTGCCAGGGCAAGAAAAATCGAGCCTGTGATTCCAGTGCGAGCGAACGGCACAACAACCTTCCAAGTTGATTCCCAGCGCGTCGAGCCAAGAGCCAGGGCGGCTTCGCGCTGGTCGCGCGGAACGGAGAGAAGCACCTCGCGCGAGACAGAAATAATGTAAGGAATGACCATGATAGCCAGGACGATACCGGCCGTCAGGAAACCTAAACCATAGGCGGGTCCTTTGAAGAACGGAAGAAATCCTAAAGTATTCTTGAGCCCGGGCTGAACATACTCTCGCATCAAGGGGACGACAATGAAGAGGCCTAGGAGCCCGTAGATCACGCTGGGAACGGCTGCAAGCAAGTCGATGAAAAATTCCAGCGTGTCGGATACGCGAGCCGGGGCGAGTTCGGCGAGAAAAATAGCCGCCCCGATGCCTAGCGGCACTGCAATTAAAAGGGCCACGACCGAAGTGACGACCGTTCCATAGATGAAAGGGAGGGCGCCGAACTGATCGAAGACTGGGTCCCAAACTCTAGTGACGAAAAAAGCGAGCCCGAATTTGTGCCGTGGCAGAACGGAGCCTTGCCAGAGTTCGAAGACCAAAAGCAGGGTGATAAACACAACCGATCCCGCAAACAAAGACGTAATCAGCCTAACGACTTCATCGCCCTCACGCAGGCGACTCAAAAAGGAGCGCGAGCCTGCAACAGGGCCCGCGCTCGGAAGGGTTGTGCTTGCAGTTGACATTTTAAGCTATTGGATGCTGTTGAGAGCCTTTAGTTCCTTAGCGACCACTTCCTTGGGCAGCTTCGCGTAAGAAAGAGCCTCGGTGTAGTTCTGCCCATCCGCGAGCATCCACTTTACAAAGCCTTTGATGGCGTCGCGTTTGGAGGCATCGGAAAATTTCGATGGAATCAACAGCCACGTAAAGCTGGAAACCGGATAAGCGGTCTTGCCCGGAGCGTCCGTGATGGAAACCCGGAAATCGTCGGGCATGCTCTTCGCCGCGCCAGCCGCCGCAGCCGTAACGCTGGCGAGATCTGCCTTGATAAATTCACCTGAAGAGTTTTTCACACGTCCATACGGCATTTTGCTCTGGATGGCATAAATTAGCTCGACATAGCCAAAGGCATTGGGTGTCTGCTTGACTAGTCCAGACACGCCTTCATTGCCTTTGCCTCCAAGTCCGACCGGCCAGTTGACGGATGTCCCTTTGCCGACCTTGCTTTTCCACTCGTCGCTGATCTTGGAAAGATAATCGGTCCAGATGTAGGTTGTGCCGCTGCCGTCGGAGCGGTGAACCACAATGATATCGCTCGCCGGGAGAGTCACGCCCTTGTTTGCACCCGCGATTGCGGGGTCATTCCACTTTGTGATTCTTCCGAGAAAAATTCCCGCGATAGCATCCGGTGTAAAATTGAGCTCCGCGCTGACACCTGGAATGTTGTATGTCGGCACATCCGCCCCCAGCACGGTCGGGAAATGCAGCACGGCAAAACCATGCTTGTCCTGATACGCCTTAAGCTGCTCGTCATTCATTGGGCCGTCGGAAGCGCCGAAATCCACGGTGCCTTCGGTCACTTGTCGGATTCCGCCGCCGGAACCGATGGACTGGTAATTGATCTCAATATTTGTGTCTTTCTTGTGATATTCCTCGAACCACTTGGAATACATGGGGTAAGGAAACGTGGCACCAGCACCAGTGATAGAAAGAGCGGCTCTGGCGACGAAAAACGAGGCCAAGCCGAAAGTGCACAAGAGGATCGCTGCGATTCGCTTCATCCGTCATCTCCACGCGAAAAATTTAGTCCGACCTAGGATGTATAAGTGTCCTTCTTCTGTGTTACAGCATTGTTACAATCCATTCAGAGTTTTTTGATTTATCCGAGGGAGGGACATGCTCTTCGTTAACCCGCGCAAGTCCAGCGACTTGCAGCTAAGGAAGCGTAATTCCACCAGTTCATCCAAAAAATAATGAGCAGGCATGCCTCTGTGGGGCCAGCTAAAACCGTATTGCTTTAACGTATTGATACGAGCTAAAGTGTCGCCCAACGTTAAGTTCGATTTCTAACCGATCCGGGGGTGACTGCTTTGAGATTTCCTCGTTCGCTTTTTTCGATCGTGAAACGCTCTGATCGGTCCCAGATCCTCTTCCAGGACGCGAGGCGATGGAAAACTCTGACGTGCGCCGGCGACTTTCAAAGGGCTGCCCCATTGCCTCTGGTCCAAGCCTTGCGGATGCTTTTATGCCTTGTGATGGGGGCGTTCCCAGCCTGGGCCCAAACCGGAGCGAGCCTTTCCGGCATGGTGACCAACCAAGCCGGCGTAGTGCTTCCCGATGTCGCCGTGACAATCAAGAACGTCGGCACAGGGGAAACACGCACGATCGCCACCGACGGCGCGGGGCACTTTCAGGCGTCCGGCTTGCCTGCGGGGCGCTTCGAGATTCGAGCGGCAAGACAAGGGTTCGGCGATGAAACTCGCGCGGGAATCACTCTAACGGTTGGCCAGGACACCACGGTCGACATTAAGATGCAGCAGGGTACTCCCGACGCCTGCACGAGCGGCCACGAGTTTGCCACCACCGATTGCTCGCTGACCTGGCACGGCATCACAGTGTACGGTGCATATGACATCGGCCTCGGCTACGTCACCCACGGCCTACCGGTAAACGGCTATAACTATGAAGGCGAATCTCTGGTGAACAGAAACGGCTATCAATCTCGATTCCTCGTGGCGCCGAACAACTTGCAGCAGACCGGTCTGGGCGTCAGGGGCAAAGTAGAGTTTCTGCCTGGCTGGTCCGTTGTGTTCAACGCTTCCACTGGCATCAATCCGAATTCCGGCCTGCTCGCCAATTCGTCAGCCACCCAGACCGCCAACAACGGCCTTCCCAGGGCCAGCTATTCGTTCGCCATCGACGGCGCGCGCGCGGGCCAACCTTTTAATGACGAATACTATGGCGGTGTATCGTCCAAACTTTTCGGCACGTTGACCTTCGGTCGCCAGCGCTCTCTCGGCACCGATGCGATGGTCCTTTACGATCCGGCCGGCGGCAGTTATGCCTTTTCCTACATTGGGTATAACGGCACGATGGCCGGCGGCGGAGACACCGAGGACTCCCGTTGGGACGACGCCCTGAAGTATCGCATCGCCTACGGCCCGGTTCATTTCGGCGCGATGTATAAATTCGCCAATGGTTCTGCGGGTTGTTTCTCGGGCACCCCAGGCTGGACTGCAGCAACCTGTTCGGCGCAATCGGCGCATAACAACGCCTATGGATTCGACCTCGGCGGAAACTACCACAAGCTCTCCGCTGACATCGTCTTCCAACATTACAACCAGGCCATCAGCGTATTGAACCCCTTGCTGGGGCCTCAGAGTCCGACGCAGCCATATCAGTCAACTACCAACAGCATCAATACAAACCAAATCGCCGGGGTCAATCTGATCGACCCGAACGACACCGTATACGGCATCGTGACAGACAACAACGCCATTATGGCTGCTATCAAGTACGCGTGGGACCCGTTTAAGTTTTTTGCCGGCTATGAATACATCTGGCAGAACAACCCGTCGAACCCCTTGGGCGTTGGTGCTTCGGACCAGGGCGGTTACTTCATGAGCGGCGTCGAAGACAACAATCTTGATTCCGAAAAGTTGGTGCAGATCTGGTGGACAGGCGTGAAATACACCTACCGCAGCAAAACGGACTTCACTTTCGCCTGGTATCAACAGCGGCAGAACGACTTCCGCGTTCCGCCGACCTGCTCGCCCTTAGCCGGTTTCCGGGCTTCCTGCGCGGGCACCCTCAATGAGGGGTCATTCTACGTGGATCATCACTTCACCAAGCGTTTCGACGCTTATGCTGGAATTGCGTATTCCTGGGTGAGCGGCGGACTGGCCATCGCCATTCCCCATGGTCCCGGCGTCCCCTATTTCTCCAACAACAACACTGCTCCTACTATCGGTGGTCGTTTCACTTTCTAATTGTTCCCGCGGCGGACTCAGTCGAGAGCCCGCCTGGGAACCTGAAGCGCATGATAGGCGGGGGTTGCTCTTCGCGGCAGCGTGAACTTCGACAAACCACATTTCGATCTGCTCGATCCGTTTTCCGTTCTGATTTCGAGGGCTAACGGCGAATCGCGGTAGCTTGTAGCGGAAGTTCAGAGCCCAGATGGAGTTGCACAGTTAGGGAGGAACTTGCGCTTTCTGTTTGAGCCTGAAATCCAAAAAACAAAAGAGGCAGCTCGGTGAGGAGCTGCCCCTTTTCCGTCCACAGTGAGGACGAAGCGCTATGTCTCCGGGGTTAGGGGAGGTAGTAGCGGAAGGAAGTGAACACCATGTTGTCGATGGCCTTGGGGCGCTGGCTCACACCAGGAATACCGGTCGTGGCGCTGGAGTTGTCACCGGACCAGCCGACCTTCTCGAGGTAAGAGTACTGAATACCCCAACGCACGCGGCCCTTCGAGCCCTGGTAGATGTTGTGCCAGAAGCCGAGAGTGCCTTCGATGACCTGGTGAACGTCTCCGGTGCAGGTGCCACCGCTGGCAGGAGCTGTCGGCGCGGAGTTGGTGGCGGTCGCTGACGGGAAGCCTTCCGTCGTGCAACCCGAGTTGTTAAAGAGAGGCGAGCCGTAGCCAACGCCAACGGGGAAGCCTGCAGCGTTAAGGATGGTGAAGTCCGTGCGAGCAGCATATTCGCCGCCGTAGTAGGCATAGATGTCGAACTTAGGGCTGGGATGAAGCTCAAGTTCGGCGAGGTATGCGGCACCGCGGATCGGAGCAAGGGTGCCATCCGGACGCGCCGTTACGTCAGCCAACTGGGCTGAGCTATAACGGCCAATGCCATCGCCGCCCTGGAAGTGAAGCATGACGTCGGCCTTCTTAGCCACGACGGGAAGACGAGCAGTCGCGCCAACGCCACCTCCGATTCTGCCGTCATTGAACGCCCCAGCCACGGACGTCCCGCTGCCGGCGCACTCCGCCGGAAGATCCGCAACGATGACAGGAACGGCGCCGCAAGGATAAACGCGATCGCGGAACGGGCTAAGGATGCCTACGACTTCATAGTGTCCAAAGCCGGGATCGAGAGCGGCCTTGAAGAGGAAGTCGGGAGATTTGTTCGCGGTGTACCCGGTGGTGTCAATGAAGTTTTCGAGGCCGCCACCCGCACCGGGAGTGTTGAAGAAGAAGTTGTTGCCAGCGTTGTGGGCCGTGTAAGTAGTTTGTGGTGCTTCGATGTCTGCGGCCACGGTGAACTTGCCGTCGTCAAAGCTCTTGGCTACGCGGAAGGCATAAGCACGCTGCCAGGCCCAACCGACGACATACTGCGGATCGATTTGCTGGGGGAACTGTTCCGCGAGATTATCGATGCCCTTGCGATCTTCTGTGACCAGGCTCCACATCTGGCCGCCGGAAACGGAAAGGCCGTTTTCCCAAGCTGCTCTGGCCCACAATTGCCGCATACGCAGCACATAGCTGTTGCTCTGGCGTCCGTTAGAGGTAACGCCGGTGCCGAGGAAGTCAGTTTCGTAGTAGCCAGTCACCTTGGCATTGGCAACGTTCGCATCTAGGCGCAAGGATAAGCGAGTCTGCCGAGCGGTGAACTCGTTCTCGCTGACTCTGCTCAGAGCATTGTTGGGATAGGGTATACCGGTGAACTGAGTGTTGATGGTGTCGCCGGTGGCGTGATTGCGAAAAACCGTTTCAGCCGCGATGAAGCCGCCCGGTGTAATCTTGATGCCCTTGTAACTTATCGATGCCGGGCCTTCCTCCGATGCTTTCTTCGCTTCGGTTTGCGCAGCTACTACCGTTGTTTTGAGAGCTGCGTTGCTGGCCGACAAATCGGCAACGGTGTTGTTGAGCGTGTCCGTCGTGCTCTTCACTGCAGCGGTAGTGTTGACCGCTTCGGTGGCCTTGCTGGTGGCCTCCGCTGCGCGCGAATTGGCCGCGGCGGCTGCGTCGCGCGCTTCGTCAATCTGACGATCGCGCTTGGCGAGTTCTTCCTTCAACAGAGTAAGCTGCTCTTGCTGGGATTGCAGGACCTGACGGAGCTCTTCAATCTCGGCAGCGATCGCCGAGTCCGACTTGTCCGCCTTCGTGGCCGCCTTAGGCTTGGCTGGCGTCGCAGGCTTGGCAGGCTGCGCGTCGGCGTCCTTTGGCGTATCAGCGAGTGCGGTTCCAACCGTGAGGAACAGCGATAGTGCGAGTGCTGCTAGTTTTTTCATTTCCTCTCTCTTTTGAAGCGAAATTCGACTGCATACCGAAAAGTATGCAAACCACCCCGCGCAGAAGGTAAAGGCCGCGTCTTACAGTTACGTCAACCGAATATGAATATCCTGTAACAATCTGGGGATGGTGGACGTAACCCGTTGAGTTAGCGAAGGTTACAGAACAGGCCGAGGGTCAACAACCACAAAAAATGAGGGCAGCGCGCCGAACTGTAATCTTACCGGCGACACCGCATTCATTTAGGAGCGGATTGAAAACTTGGCTCATTCACGCCTTCGGTTAACGGCCTTCCGCCCTCGAACGCGAGGAAGGATCTACTTCGGTGCGGCTATGGTAAAGGCGAGGACAATTTGCGTCAAGCGATATTGGAATTTCGCGTCTGTATCCTGGATGTCGGCTTCCGTTTTTTGTAGTTCGGCCTGCGTGAATTCAACGATCGAACCAAGCCCCAAGTCATAGCGGGCTTTTGCGAGGTCAAGGGAGAGGTTAGCCTGCTCCCGAAGCTGCTGCGTGACCGAGAGGCGCTCAAAAGCGCGGCGGGAATCTTGCCAAGCGTTGCGAACGTCGCGGGCGATGTTGTTGCGAGTGTCTATGAGTTTCTGGCGCTCGGCTTCCGTCTGCAGATCCGCCGCTTTTCCGCGCGCGTTGTATAGAAAACCGTTGAAGACTGGAATGTTGATATTCACGCCTACGGCGCCGTACCAGCTTTCAATATGGTTGTCGCGGACGGGAGCTTGCCCAACGACTCCGAGGGCGTTGATCGTGGGTCGTACGAGATCGTGTTCCGCACTGCCGAATTTTTGCGCGGACTCGACTTCGAATTGCATGGCTTTGATTTCGGGACGTTGTTGGAGGGATTGTTGAATTAGGGGAGCGACGTCAGCGACTGGCTGAGTGATTGGAGCAGTCTCTTCGACAAGCTGGAAATTCTTCTCGTCGGGATAGCCGAGGATCGCGGAAAGCACCGCAAGGGAAGTCTGGTAATTGTTTTGCGCCTCGAGCAAGAGGAGCTTGCCGCGCGCCAGATCGACGTTGGAAAAACTGAGGTCGATATCTGATTTGAGCTTGGCGTTCGTCAAGGCTTGCACTTTGTCGACCAGCGTCTGCCGGGCATGTACGGTTTCTTCCGCGACGGTGACGAGAGCTTTGGTTTCCAGAGAGTTGTAAAAGGCTTGATCGACGACAAGGAGAATGTCTGCGCGCGTTGCGGCGGCGTTTTGATCTTCGGCCTTGGCGTTATATTCCGAGCTGGAAAGCAAATTAGTGGTGCGGCCGAAATCGGTAACTAGTTGGGTCACGCTCACACCGTCTGCCGCTCGCGGGTAAAGAACCGGGTTGTTGAGAAACCCCGCGGCAAGACGGCTTCCTGGGTTCGAATCAACGGCGGTGAGGCTGAGATAGGCGTTCGGCATCAGGGCAGAACGCGCTTCGCGGACGTATTGCTGCGCCGCGAGCGCGCGCAACCGGCCGATGGTGATCTGCGGATTATTTTTCAGTGCGATGGCTTCGGCTTGAGACAGAGTAAGGTTCTCACCGGTTTGCTGCGGCTGCGGTCGCGCAGGGTCTTGAGAATTCGCCAGGCTGCTCACTGCCTGACCTCGAAGCTCCGAGCATGTGCCGCTGAAGACGACAGCGAGAATGAGCAGGAAACGCATCACGACCGCACCTCCTGAAGATTCTGTTCCGACTTACGATGGACAAGGAGATAAGCGGCGGGTACAAGGTAAACCGTCACGACAACCGAGACCAGCAAACCGCCGATGATCGCCCGAGCGAGGGGAGCGTATTGTTCGCTGCCCGGTTCGGCTCCAATTGCCATGGGAATCATGCCGAGAAGCGTGGCGAAGGAAGTCATCAGGATGGGGCGGAGACGCATCCGGGAGGCCAGCGAGACTGCTTCTTTTACTGGTTTGCCTTCGTGGTGCAGGTGACGGGCAAATTCCACGATCAAAATACTGTTTGAAACAACAATGCCAACCATCATGACCACTCCCATCAGCGACATCACATTCAGCGTGGTCCGGGTAACGAGCAAGAATAGAAGGACACCCGCAAGCCCCGGTGGAATCGCAAGCAAGATGATGAATGGGTCCTCCCACGAAGCGAATTGGGCGACCAAGACCAAGTAGACCAGCACGACGGCCAGGATGAGGCCAATTCCGAAACTTTTGAATGACGAACGCATGCCTTGCACTGAGCCGCGGAGGTTTACGCGAACCCCCTCAGGGAGTTTGCTCTGCTTAATGATGCGGTCGATCTGCGAAGCAACTGCGCCGAGGTCTTGTGTCTTTGGAGAGACGTAGACATCGATCACGCGGAATAATTGGTAGTGATCGACTTCCGTCGGCGAAGGAATGGTTTTCAACCTAACGACAGAATCCAGGAAGGTCGGCTGCGTGCTTTTTACGCCGCGGAGAGGAATCTGCTTGAGATCTGTCAAACTCTTGATCTGATCTTCAGGATACTGCACAGCAAGCATGTAGGGATTCCCGCTCTTCGGATCGATCCAGTAGTTGGGCGCGATCATCCCGTTGGAAGTGAGCGCGGTGATCACGTTGTCGACGATCTCTTTCTGGGATAGACCGAGGAGGCCAGCCTTCTCGCGATCGACGTCCAGCTCGAGCGCAGGGTAGTCGATGTCTTGTGGAATGAGAACGTCGCTGACGGAGTTCAGCGCGCGCACTGGCTCGGCTAACTTTGTGGCGACTCCATAAACTTTGTCGAGATTGTTTCCGCTGACTTGGATGTCGATGGGGGCGGGCATGCCAAGATTGATCACCGCATCCACGAGGCCTCCCGATTGAAAATAAGTGCTGAGTTGGGGCAACTGCTGGCGGATTTGCTCGCGGACGCGCCGCATGTATTCGTAGCTGCCGACCTTGTGGCCCTCCTTAAGACTGACCTGGACAAAGGCTGTGTGGGAAGCGGAGTTTGGGGTGTAAATCGCGGAAAAATCTGTGGTGATGCCGATATTCGAGACGATGATTTGCAGCTCATCTTTAGGCACTATCGTGCGAATGATCTGTTCGACCTGGTTCACGTAGCCTTCGGTCAACTCGACACGCGTTCCAGAAGGCGCCTTCAAATTGATTACGAATTGGCCGGGATCAGTACGCGGAAAAAAAGAAACACCCAGAAAGGGATAAAGCGCGAGACACAACAGGGAGATTCCCGTAAGTCCGGCGAGCGTTGCGACGGGCCGCAACAAAGCAGTGCTCAACGTCCGATCATACTTGCCAAGCATTTTTGCGAAGCCTTTGTTGAACATCTTGCCGATGCCATCCCAGCGCCAGGTGAAGTTGTCGCCCAGCTCCTCGTCGGCTTGGCGCGTTTTGATAAGTTTGGCGCAGAAGAGCGGCACAACGGTCATGGCTACGAAGTAGGACGCAAAGAGAGAGAGAATTACGGCGAGCGCCAGGGCCACGAAGAGAAAGCGGCTCACACCGTAGAGAAAGACAACCGGAAAGAACACGATGGAGGTCGTCAGCGTTGCGGACAAGACCGCCAGACCGACCTCTTGTCCGCCCTTCTCTGCCGCCACTTCCGACGATTCGCCCATTTCGAGGTGGCGGAAAATATTCTCGAGCACGATGACGGAGTTATCGATCAGCCGGGAAAACGCAAGGGCTAGGCCGCCGAGGACCATGGTGTTGACGGAGCCACCGCCCGCGCTAAGGGCCAGGAATGTGGCCAACGCGGAAAGAGGGATAGAGAGGAATACGGCGGCGGTGGCGCGCAGGCTGCCGAGGAAGAGAAGAACCATCAATCCCGTAAGAACCAGTCCAATGCTTCCTTCTCGGATCAGATTGGAGATGGCCGTCTTTACGAAAATAGATTGGTCGAAGACGACTTTAGTAATGAGCTGTTTCGGAATGTCAACGAGATGCTTAAGAGCGTCCTTGATGCCTTGCACGACCGCAATTGTGTTTGTATCGCCGCCTTGTTTCAGAATCGGCAGGTAAACTGACGGCTGGCCGTCCACTCGGACGATATTGGTTTGAATGGCCTGGGCATCGACCGCTTTGCCCACGTCACCCACTAGTACGGAGGATTGGCCGACGGATTTCAGGGGCATGCCGTTGATAGAGGCTGCCGTGGGAGCCTGGCTGTTGGAATAGAGGTTGTAGTCGAAGGGTCCGATCTTCACGTCGCCGGTGGGGAGAATCAGGTTGCTTTCGTTGACTTCACGCACAACGTCCATGGGGCTCAATTGATGCGCTTGCAGCTTGAACGGGTCGACGTAAACCATGATCTCGCGATACTTCCCGCCGAAAGGCTGAGGCACGGAAGCGCCGGGAACATTGGCAATCTGGTTCCGAACGTTGTATTGGCCAAGATCATGGAGTTGTGTTTCGTTGAGGCCCTCACCTTTCAGCGTGATCAAGCAAACGGGCAAACTCGACGCGTCAAACTTGAGGACGACGGGAGGCAGAGTTCCGGGCGGAAGGCGGCGAAGGTCAGCCATCGCCAAGTTCGAAACGGTGCTGAGGTCGGCGTCAGCGTTCGTCCCAGGCTGAAAATAGATTTTGATCAGGCTCACGCCGGGAAGAGAGCGGGATTCGATGTGATCGACGCCGCTGGCCAGCGTGAACCAGCGTTCGAACGGGTTAGTGATGTTGGTTTCGATCTGTTGCGGAGGCATACCGGAATAAAACGTGGCGATAACCACGACAGGAATGTTGATCGGCGGAAACAAATCCACGGGCATGCGCACGAGCGCGACGGTGCCAACAATGGCGATGCCCAGGCAGATGACGATAATGAGGAAGGGATATTTGATGGCAAAGCGAGACATTACTTCCCTCCCGTGATATCGCCAGCGGGTGAGGTAACGTCCTTGGGCTGGATTCTTTCGCCGTTGCGAAATTCGCTGCGGTTGCCGATGACCACGCGATCCTGATCGGAAAGGCCGGAGAGTACTTCGACGCGGGCGTTGTCTTCGAGGCCTAGCTTTACGTGGCGCTCTTCGAGGATGTTCTGGGCATTGACGGCCAGCACGGTTGCGTCGTCTCCGTTGCGCGTGACGGCCTCGAGAGGGACAGTCAGAGCGTTCTTTTTCTCGCGCATCGAAAGCCGCGTCTCCGCGTACATCCCGGGAATCAAGCGGCCTTCGCGATTCTCAAAGTCGATCTCCGTTTCCATCGTTCTCGTTTGTAAATCGAGTGAATCGGCAAAGCGCGAAACCTTCCCTTCAATATCCTGATTCAACGCTTGAACGTGGACTTTCACCGGGTCGCCCAAATGAATTTGCGCTGCGAGCGATTCCGGAATCGGCAGAACAAGGCGGAGCTTTGAGATTTGCGCGAGGCGAACCACCGCTATGGCTTGTGTACTGGAAGAGGTGCCTGCGGCAACGAGCGCGCCGGTATCGGCGTAGCGCGCCGTCACCACTCCTGCGAAGGGCGCGACTATGTGCGAATAATCCGACAGGGCGGTGTACTGCCTCTGGTTTGCCTCTGCCACCTGGAGTTGTTGCTGCGCCGCGGAGAGCTCTGCCTGCGTGCTGGCCACTTGCGCTTCGGCCTCGAGGTCTTTGGCCTGCGATTCATCCAATTCTTGCTGGGCAACGAGGCCTGCGCGCGAGTCAGCCGCTTGCTTCAGCCGGGCATACGCGGAATGCGCCGCGGAATGTGCCGATTGCGCGCGCTCCATATCGCTTTGCGCACGGCGGATCTCATCTCTCGAGCGGCGGACCGCAGCATCTGTACCGGCGAGCTGGGCTGTCAGCTCTGGCACTTCCAGGACGGCAAGGGTTTGGCCCTCCTTGACATGGTCGCCGACATCTACCTTAATCACTCTGATGTATCCGGCAACCTTGGCGTGCACATCAACGTCTTGGAAAGGCTTGAACTCGCCGGAAATTGTGAGCGTATTGGCAATCGTGCGGCGCTCCACGCGGGCTACGGCCGCTGCAACAACATTCGAATCGCTTCCGGCGTTGCTCGGCGCTTCAGCTTCAGAGGAACCGCGGCTCGCCCAATACCAGGCTAGTAAGCAAACGGCCGCAAGAACTGCTCCGGCAAAAATCCATTTTTTCATGGTCATAGTAAATTCCTGATGAGCGATGGAACCGGCGCAGCGCGGTTGCGTTAACGCCGGAAACACGCGTAATCGATACTGGGCCTAGTAAATGGACTGCGAGGGAGTTCTTCCGGTTGCAAGGAATCGAAACTTCATGCAAGCGGAGAAGGTTTAAAGAGCTGGCGGAGGTCGAAACCACAAACTCGCGCATAAAAACTCGTGCGAAGGGAGGAGTTCTGAATTCCGAGGCTGAGACGTTTGGGAATCGTAGGACGAGAGAGAAGAAATCACCTTCGCGAAACTGACAGCTACAAATAAGTGCGCATCCGGGATGCTGGGAGAAGAATATTTTTCCAACTCCGATGATCCGAGCGTAGCACGGTGGCTTGCCGGATGCTGAACGTTCAGTCCGCCCGCTGAACCTGGAGCGCTAAGGTACGGATTGTACAAAAAGAGCGAGGCAAGCAACAGGCATACCCAGGCAGAGCATTTTGCACGGCTTCGGGGCAAGGCATCTGATCTGAGTATCCTGGGCACTGTAATTAAGATAATTGGACTATTTGCGGGGGTCAAGAGAATGCGTAAGCTGCATTGCAAACTGCCTGGAGGGAGGAGAAGGGGATCGGAGCCAGGGGTGCGCCGATCCCCGAGGTAGGACGTGAAACGAAGTTCAAACTCGATGAGTATCGCAGCCCGGGGTCACGCCTGAATGAAGGGCTTGTGAATTCTCGATGACCTCTTCGCCGGCCGATGGAGACTGATTTTGGCCTTCCGTGGCAAGAGATAGTCCGCGTCCATGACGCACATCGAGGCCGCGCACCCAAAAGATGATGTCCTCTGCGATGTTGGTGGCATGATCAGCGATGCGCTCGAGATGCCGCGTGGCGAGAATGAACTGCATCCCCGGGCTGACGAGCGCGGCTTGCTGCGTCATGCTTTGCATGAGCTGGTCAAAGATGCGATCGCGGTACTGATCGACGACATCGTCGCTCTGAAGGACTTGGCCGGCCATTTCGACGTTGCGAAAGATCAGCGCACCGAGGCTCTTGCTAACCATGGCACGCACGGCGGAAGTCATGGGCGCCAATTCCTCCGGCACTTGAGCGCCCGGCATTTCGCGAAGCGAGATGACGCACTCGGCAAGATTCACGGCGAGGTCGCCGATGCGTTCGAGGTCATTCGTGATTTTGAGAGCCGCGACGATCAGGCGCACCTCGTCGTCCGAAAACGAGCCTCGGCGGACGAGCCGGATGGCGTGTTCATCAATGACAAGTTCCATTTCGTTGATGCGCGGCTCGAGTAAAAAAACTTCGCCGGGGAGGGCCCACGTGCGCGTATCGTTGACGCTGACGATGGCGTCCAGGCCGCGGTTCATCGCGCCTTCGACGGTGCGCGCCATCGAGACTAGATAATTGACAAGAGTTTCGTATAGGACCGCTTCCGTCACTCCAGCGGGACTTGCCATGATTCCCCTTCCAGAGCTCTGGGCCTAAAGTGACACCCTTGCTCGTAGTCGATACTTTGGCAAAAAAGTGGTTACAGTCTGTTCACAAAGAGATGAATGTGCGGATAAATCAGGAGGCGTCGCACAGGTTGAAAGCAGCGGACGACTGGGTTACTGATGGGATTTGCGTAACGCAGGATAACTCGCAGGATAGATGGAACTACAGGCTAAGAAGAAGGCTGCGTGCCGCCATTGCCGCGCCCGCCTATTCCGTTGGAGCTAGAGCGCGGCGCGGGATTCTCCGAATCAAAAAGTGGCACGGAAAAGTGGAATTGCGAACCCTGGCCGACTTCACTGTCCACCCAAAGCCGCCCGCCATGCACCTCCACCAGATGTTTGGCGATAGCCAGACCGAGGCCGGTGCCCCCGGCTTCGCGAGAGCGCGCAACATCTACGCGGTAGAACCGCTCAAAGATTCGGGGCTGATCGGCTTGCGGTATGCCGATTCCGGTGTCGGAGACGGTTAGGACAACTTCCTCTTCGCCGGCTTCGGCGCTGAGCATGATCTGGCCTCCGGGCAGAGTGTACTGAATAGCGTTGTCCAAAAGATTTTGCAGAACTTCGGCGAGACGCCGGCGGTCTCCGGCAATGTCCGGCAAGCGTTGCGGTGTGTTCACAGAGATGCGCAGATCCTTTTCGGCGGCGCGGCGCTGGGCCGTCTCGAGGCAGCTTTCGATCAGTTGCGAAACACTGAGGCGGCGAATCTCAAGTTCGAGGCGCTCGGCGTCCATTTTGGAAAGCATGAGCAGGTCTTCGGTCAATCGTGCCAGCCGGCGGGAATGTTCGAGAATGATTTCGAGGAAGCGCGTGCGGTTCTGCGGATCGTCAATTGCACCGGCGAGTAGCGTTTCGGCGAAGCCCTGGATGGCGGTGAGGGGAGTTCTGAATTCGTGCGAAACGTTGGCGACAAAGTCGCGTCGCACGCGTTCGAGTCTTCGCAGTTCGGTAATGTCGTGGAGCACCACGACGGCCCCGGTCGTGTCCCCCGCGCGCACTGCGGCAACAGTGATTGCAAAATGATGCTGCCGTAGCGTACCAGTGACGATTTCCGATTGGACGCGCGGCTCGCCGCGGAGCACTTGGCGCACGGCTTCGAGCAGCTCGGTCTGCCGCACCACTTCCACGAGCGCGCTACCAGAAGTCGGCGGCACATCCAGGCTGAGAATTTCCGCAAACCCAGGATTCGCAAACACCAGCCGCTCCGAACCGTTCACCACGGCCACGCCTTCCACCATGCTCCCAAGAATTGCGGACGAAAGATTGCGTTCTTCCGTAAGGGTCTGAATGGTACGGTCCAAACGGGCGGCCGTGCGGTTAAGAGAAATGCCGAGGGCCTCGATGGCGTCCCCAGAACCCTCGCGTGCCAATGGACGGAAATCCCCTTCAGCGACGCGCCGGGAAAAATCCTTCAGGCGCTCGACGCGGCCGGTAAAGCTACGAGAGAACAAGAGGGAAATTCCGCCGGCAATCAGCAAAATGAAAAACGATGCGAGCCACAACCGCCGCCGGAAAGAGCTCAGAGTCTCATCGACAGTCTCCAGTGGAAGCGCGAAACGCAAAACAATCGGAGGGCCGGCGGCTGTGTTCTGTCGCACGGCATAGTAAAGAAGATCGCGATTGATAGTGACGCTGTGGCGTATGGAGCGCCCATCACCCTTCGCCATCGCTTCCACGACTTCCGGGCGAGTGGCGTGATTTTCCATGGTTTGCGGGTCGGATTGTGAATCCGCCAGCACGCGGCCATCGGCGGTGATAACAGTAACGCGCACACCGCTGGCCGCTATTTGTCCAACCCATTCCCTCAGGGGCGCAAAGTCCTCCGGCTGTCCAGGGTGAGCAGGCGTCCACTGAGGAGGACCCGCCTGTGCGATACGAGCTATAGCGGTGAGTTGTTCGAAACCTGCGCGCTCGTAGTCGTCGCGGAACGCTCGTTGCGCAAAAAATCCCACGGCGAGCAGGACGCTGGCCAGCAGCGCGAGAAATGCGAACGCGAATTTCCCGAATAGATTAAGCCGCACGAGTTTCGAACAAGTACCCCGCGCCGCGAACGGTCTTCAGATGAACGGGATTCTCCGGATCGCTTTCGATTTTTTCCCGCAGGCGGCGGACGTACACGTCCACGCTGCGCGGGGTCACGAAACGATCCGTACCCCAGACGGCATCAAGCAGCTGATCCCGCGTGAAGACCCGGTTTGGGCGCGAAGCAAGGTAATAGAGCAGCCGGAATTCAAGCGTGCTAAGTGGAACGGCCTTACCGGAATGGCTCACGCGATAAGACGCCGGATCGATCGCCAGCTTGCCAATCTCGATGACCCGCGGCGAATCAGCAGGCGGCTCGGCACGGCGGAGCAGCGCCTTGACGCGCGCTAGCAACTCACGCGGGCTGAAAGGCTTCGTCACGTAATCGTCGGCGCCCATTTCCAGGCCCACAACGCGGTCGGCCTCATCGCCGCGCGCCGTCAGCATGAGAATCGGCAAACGATTCAATGAATCATCCCGGCGAACTTCCCGGCAAATGTCGAGCCCGGAAAGTTTCGGGAGCATGAGATCGAGAAGCAGCAAATCAGGTGGCGTCTTCTTGAGTGTATTCAGGCCGGCACTGCCGTCAAACGCAGCACTAACCTGAAAACCTTCGTTGGCGAGGTTATAGCGAACGAGTTCGACGATGTCCTTGTCGTCCTCGATGATCAATACACGTTTCATAAGGTAGGCACGTTCCGCTCGCCGGCTTGGTGAAAGCTTACCGTAGGCCGGGGAAATGCGATAGGAGGTGGAAAGGCTTGAGTCACTTTGAGATGTGCGTAGCACGATTGATTCTCGCAGCGTGCGTGTAACACAGGGATAACATCAATGTGAATGGATTGTGAACGCTCGATCAGGCGTTTAGTTCGCGCTGGAGGTCGTAAACGCCAGGGCCAGCAGCGTTTTTTGTTCCAGTTCGTGAGCCTTTGCCGAGCCGGTCGCGGGACTAGCGCTAGCCGAGCGCTTCACCGAGCGCACCTGAAGGCCTCTGGCCTGGGCTAGACGTTCGAGCCGGGGCAAAATGTAGAAAAGCGCGCCCATGTTTGCCGGCTCTTCCTGCACCCAAACGATTTCTCGGGCGTTGGGGTGCTCCGCCAGCGCCGCGGAAATCTCTGTCCGCGGGAGTGGGTAAAGCTGATCGAGGAAGAAAATCGCTGTGCTGGTGTCCTTGCGGCGGCGGCGTTCCCCGCGAAGTTCGTGGCCTACCTTGCCGCTGGCGATCAAAATGCGTTTCGCGTCTTGCACCTCATGATCGGGAACGAGCGGCAGAAAACGCGGCCGCGTGAAATCCTCAATGTTCGAACTGGCATCGGGATGTCGCAGCATGCTCTTGGGAGTAAAAACGATGAGCGGCTTGCGCCACGCACGCAAAGACTGGCGGCGCAGCATGTGAAAATATTGCGCGGCTGTGGAAGGCTGGCAGATTTGCATGTTGTCTTCCGCGGCGAGCTGCATGTAGCGCTCGATGCGCGCGCTGGAATGCTCCGGGCCCTGGCCCTCATAGCCGTGCGGCAGCAAAAGCACGAGGCCGCTGGGCAGATTCCATTTGTCTTCCGTGGCGCTCAGAAATTGGTCGATGATGACCTGCGCGCCGTTGGCGAAATCTCCGAATTGCGCTTCCCACATAACAAGCGCTTCTGGATAGTCGCGACTGAAGCCATATTCGAAGCCGACGCAAGCCGCCTCGGAAAGCGAGGAGTTGTAAATCTCGCAAAAAGCCTGCTGGCGCGAGAGATGCGAAAGCGTCAGGTAATTATGCTCAGTCTCCGTATCGATCAGCACGGCGTGCCGCTGATTGAAGGTCCCGCGCTGCGTATCCTGCCCGGTAAGCCTCACAGGATTGCCTTCGAGTACCAGCGAACCCAGAGCTAGCGCTTCCGCAAAGCCGTAGTCGATGGCGCGCTTTCCATGCCCCATCTCATTGCGCTGCTCCAAAAGCTTCGCGATTTTCGGGTGTAGGTGAAAGCCCGCAGGCACGCGAACGAGCCCGTCCGTGAGTTCGGCAAGCGCTTCCTGCGTCAGTCCTGTGTCGACTTCATACGCCGGATCGTATTTCCCGCCCTTGTAGGGAGACCAATAATCCGGCAGCTTGCGCAGATGCGGGATTTTCGTGAGTTGTCCCGCTTTTTGCTGCTCCTGTTCGTATTCCTTCTTCACCGCTTCGACGATTAATGAAGTGTCGATACCCGTGCGTTCGGCATAAATCTTCCAAAGCGGCGCATGATTCTTTATTCGTTCGTAGAGCACCGGCTGCGTGATGGTGGGGTCATCGACTTCGCTGTGGCCGTGGCGGCGGTATCCAATAATATCCACCACAACGTCGCTGCCAAATGTCGCGCGATACTCCGCCGCAAGTTTTCCGATTCGCACAACTGCATCGGGATCTTCCGCGTTCACATGAAAAATCGGAACGCTCTGGCGTTTGGCAATATCCGAAGCGAATCGCGCAGAATGCTCTTGCGTGGGCTGCGTGGTGAACCCGATGAGATTGTTGACAACGATATGGACCGTACCGCCGACGGTGTAGGCCTTCAGGTCTGCGAGATTAATGGTCTCCGCCAAAATACCTTGACCCGCAAACGCGGCGTCACCGTGCATAACGATCGGCCAAACTTTGTTGAGCGTCTCGCGGGAGCGGTCAATGATCGGTCCATCCACGCCATGGCGCGTTTGCTTGGCCCGAGCGCGGCCCATCGCAACGGGATCGACCGCTTCGAGGTGGCTGGGATTCGAAACCAGGTGCATATTGATGGACTTGCCGCTCGCGGTGCAATAAACGCCGGTCGCGCCGACGTGATATTTCACGTCTCCCGCGCCAAGAACGCTCCGCGGATCGACGTCCTCAAATCCGGAAACCACTTCGTGCGGCGGCTTGCACGCGGCGTGGACCATTACATTCAAGCGGCCGCGATGGCTCATGGCCATAATGCAGTCGACGGCTCCGAATTCTCCGGCAGTGTCAAGAATGGTATCGAGTAGCGGGATCAGCGACGTGACACCTTCGAGCGAAAACCTCTTGGTGCCCAGATAACGGGCCTGAAGAACCTGCTCGAAAAGGTCAGCGCGAACAAGGCGCTCAAGAATTTTTTCCTGATTAACTTCCGGTCCGGGACCCTCGATGCGCTCGGCGATCCATCGCCGGCGCTCGGGTTCGGGCAAGTGCATAAATTCCACGCCAATGTTGCCGCAGTAGATGCCGCGGGCTTCCTCAGCCGCCTCGCCCGTCAATTCGAGATCGGCAAGTTTCTGCGGCTGGAAAACACCAAGCGGATCCAGCGTGGCTTCGTAATAGCCCCAGCGCCGAAAAGCGTCAAAAATGCGTTCGCGCTGCTCGTTATTCCCAGCAGATTTCTTCGACCCTTTGGCGGGTTTTGTAGGGCGCTCTAGTGTTGCGATTGTACGGTCGGCCATAAATCCATCTCAGACAACACTCTATTTTGCCATAGAACGCGTTTTCTTGTTTTTTCGGAAGAACAAGGGATTTCCGAAACATATCTGCGAGTGGCCGGCGTTGAGATCCTTTCAGCGGCCAATATGGAGCTGTTCCGAGCTGATTTTTGGCGGAGACTTTGTGCCGGGACGGTCTTGGAGCCGATTCTGGATAGTGCCGCACATGACGAATCATCCTGGGAATCAACTTACGGTGCGCCGTGTGACATACGAAGAAAGCAACGCCGCTTGGGAAATCGTAGAGGAATATTACGAGGCGGCCAGCGTTGTCGCTCGCGATCCAAAAGAAGATTTCGAGCGGATTTACTTTCGCGATGGAGCTGGGGTGTGGCTGGCAACCGTAGCGGACGCTGTTATTGGGTGCGTTGCGCTGCGCTCTCTGGCCAAATTCGCGCGCAGTGGAGAGGTCAAACGTCTGTATGTACAGCCGCAGCATCGAGGGCGCGGAATCGCGGCTACTCTGTATCAGAGCCTGGAGAAATATGCGCGCGAGTGTGGCTATGAGTGGCTCTATCTGGATACGACCGACGAAATGGTCTCGGCGCAGCGATTCTACGCCGCATTGGGATATGAGCTAACTTCGAGGTATAACGACAACTCGCAGGCCACGATTTTCATGCGCAAGAATTTGCGATCTCCAACTCCGTAGCCGCTTCTTTCCATCCACATTTTTCGACTCATTCAGAAATCACACGTTGAGTTTTTACAATGCGCGGACATTCGATTCCAACCGGCGAGCGATTTCTTCGGGCGACGTGTCCGGAGGAAATACGATCGGCACTCCGATATGTGCAGTGATCTCGCCAAAGTGGGCGAGGCGCCGGTGTTCGTGCTTCATTTGCCACACACCGTCAAGGTGCATGGGAATGATAGGAAGCCGGAGATTTTCCGCCAGCAGGCCGATGCCGCTTTGGAAAGCGGCCATGCGGCCGTCTTCGGAGTTATTGACTTCGCCTTCGGGGAAAACAAGGATGCTGTAGCCGCGATCGGCGGATTCGCCGGCGAAACGGAAACTTTCGCGAAAGCCGGAATGCTGCGGCAGCGGGAATACGTTGAAGAGCGCGGTTGCCAGCCAGTAGCCGAAATAATAAGCCCAGCGTTTCGCAAAGAACCATTCGCGCGGCGGCTGCCGCATCCTTTGCAAGGACTCGCCGCCCATTGCCGTGGCAAGACGATGGCGGAAACGCCGCGGTAGCGCCGCGAGAATCAAGCCAATGTCGGCGCGGCGTGTGATGTGGTTCGAAACGATAAGCACTGGCCCACGAACACCACGAAGATTTCCCCGGCCAATAACTTTGGGATGCCCAAGAATTTGCGTGGCAGGCCAGACCAACGTGTAGTAGACAGCCAGGCGCAGCCATCGCACAGGCACGCGCTGCGTCCACCGAGGATAAACGTATTCCGTGCGATGGGCCGCCGGTTGCTGCAAAAGTCGCTGCACATCCGCGACCGTTTTTGCCCCGGCAAAAGAGGTTTCGTTTAGTTCGACCTGAAAGCGTTCCTCAAGCGCACTCATCAGCTCCACGCGGTCGAGCGAACTGAGCTTCAGGTCCTTCTCCAATTTCTCCGAATCTCCCTTTCCGACGGAAAATTTTGCCAGCAAATCATCAAGCGTGCCTGCATGCGCGCTTGCCTGCGTGGAACCATCGAACGCCTTCGCTGCCCGCACCGCGATGAGGCTCAGCCGAGGCTTGCCGGTCGGCGTGCGTGGAAAATCCGGCTCCGGCCACACCAGCCATTGGCGCACGCGCTGATATTCGGCAAGCGAAGCGTTGGCGTTTTCAATCGCCTCATGCGCTTCCTTTTCTTTCGCATCCGAGCCGCTGTTCATCAGAAGAATGGCGCGCGGTTCCGCGTTGCCGCCGTCCCGCATGGGAATCACGACGCAATCGCGCACGCTAGGCTGTTTTCGCAGCGCCGCTTCTATGTCCTCGGGATAGACATTGAGCCCAGCGGGCGTGACGATCACGTTTTTCTTGCGACCTTTGAATCGAAGATTCCCTTCGGCATCAAGCTCGCCGATATCGCCGGTTCGAAGCCAATTGTCGCCGTCGCGCGCTCCTTGCCGCAGCGCCCCGCCTTCCCAATAGCCGGTAGCAACGTTGTCGCCTCGCACGAGAATCTCGCCGTCTTCCGCCAGCCGAAATTCACGCCCAGGGAGCACCTTTCCGATCGAGCCCTGCGTGGCGCGAAAAGGATGGTTCAAACTGATAAGGGATGCCGTCTCCGTCATCCCGTAGCCCTGCACGACCGCGTAACCCACGCGCTTAAAAAACTCTTCGGTCCCTGTAGAAAGCGTCGCACCGCCGGAAATGAACGCCCAGAATTTCCAACCAAACCGCCGGTGAATGCGGCGGAAGCGCCACGCCCGTCGCAAGAACTTCTGGCCATTCGCCGTGGTTAAGGTTTTCTTCAGCCAGCCACTCTGTCCACGCGCCTCAAATTCGCGCTCGATTCCCGCGTGCAAGGCATCGAGCATGCGCGGCACCGCGATGAGCGCCGTGGCTCGCTCGCGCTTCACGGTGCGAATAATCTCGGAGGGATTCGCTGATTGCTCGAAAACCGCCGTCGCGCCGAGCAAAGGAGCGACAAAGAGCCCCATGAACTGTCCGAAGACGTGGCTCAGAGGAACAAGCGTGACGAATCGCAGCGGATGAACCCAGCGCTCGTATTTTCGATAGGGTTCTATGCCGCGTTCGAGCGGCTCCAGATTTGCCAGAAAATTGCCATGCGTAAGAACGACACCGCGCGGCTCAGCCGTTGTGCCCGAAGTGAAAAGGATCTGCGCGCTGTGGTTTCGCGTGATTGCCTCATCCGCGAAGTCTTCATAGGAAACCTGATTATCGTTCTGCGAAGCTATGTCGGCCAAATCCTCCAGTACAAGCCTTGGAATGGCGGAATCGAGTGCGGGCTTTTCACGCGAAGCAAAAATTAATTTAACGCCCGCATCCCGCGCCACGCGCCCAGCGAAATCGAGCGTGGCGCCGTCATCCATCGGCACGGCCACGGCGCCGCGCAACAAGCAGCCCCAGAATGCCGCGATCCATTCCGCACTATTCGGCCCCCAAAGCAACACACGATCACCCGTTCGAATGCCGCGTTCTTTCAGCTCCAAAGCACACGCGAAGGCAGCACCAGCGAGTTTGCGGTATGTCCACGCCTCGCGCCGATAACCTCGTCGCTGCACGAACGCTGTATCGTTGCCATAGCGCTCGAACTCGCCGAACAGAGATAGAAGGTTGTCTCGGGACATGCTCTCAGTATTCTCACGCCTTGGAGATGGCTCGATTCTACGCCTGCGGAGAGCGGACAAGTCCCCACACTTGCAATGGAAAGTGCACGTTCCGTGCCAAGAAAGCCATGCCACGAAAGAACGCCACCTTGCATCTGATGAAAAGCACGCAAGCAGAACTTGCAACGTTTCGGGTACAATAGTTGTGCTGGGGGGACGAAGTGTACCCCCATCTAACTCGATCGTAAGCAGGATAAATGCCGGTACCTATTTCACAGATGTGGACGGTCGCAACGTACGTCCTCAAACAAAAGATTGCGGGGCGCAAGCGCTACCCGTTTGTGCTGATGCTCGAGCCGCTTTTCCGCTGTAATCTGGCGTGCGCCGGCTGCGGCAAGATTCAGTATCCCGCACATATATTGAAGAAGGAATTGAGCCCCGAAGAGTGTTTCAAGGCCGTGGACGAGTGCGGCACGCCGATGGTTTCCATTCCCGGCGGCGAACCTCTAATGCACCCGCAAATCGACAAAATCGTCGAAGGCCTTGTAGCCCGGAAGAAGTACATCTATCTCTGCACCAACGCGCTGCTGCTAAAGGAAAAGCTGGACCTCTTCAAACCCAGTAAGTATTTGACGTTTTCCGTTCACATGGACGGCCAGCGCGAACATCACGACTTCTCCGTGTGCCGCGAAGGCGGTTACGACCTGGCGGTCGATGGCATCAAGGAAGCGCTGAAGCGCGGCTTCCGCGTCACGACCAACACCACGCTCTTTGACGGCGCCGATCCGAACAGTGTCCGGCAGTTTTTCGACGAAATGATGGAGCTGGGCGTAGAAGGCATGATGCTCTCTCCGGGCTATTCCTACGATAAAGCGCCGGATCAAAAGCACTTCCTGGGTCGTGCGCGCACGAGGCGCACATTTCGCGCAATCCTATCCAACCGCAAGAAGAGCTGGCAGTTCAATCAGTCGCCGCTTTTCCTGGAATTCTTGATGGGTAAAAAACAATATGCCTGCACCCCCTGGGGCATGCCCACTTACAACGTCTTCGGCTGGCAAAAGCCTTGCTATTTGCTCCAGGACGGCTATGCCGACTCGTTTAAGGAATTGCTGGAAACCACCGAGTGGCAGAATTACGGTACGGAATCCGGAAATCAGAAATGTGCGAACTGCATGGTTCACAGCGGCTACGAAGCGTCGGCAGTTGACCATACCTTTAGTGGTCTTCGCGGGCTTTTCGCCACGATAAAAGCCACCTTTTCTGGAAATTACGCAGACTCGGATGCGCTGGCCCTCCTCAACGAACCCACAAAGCCGGTCCATTCTTATAATCCGCTCATTCAAATCGAGACGGCCAAGTCGCAACTCGAGGAGACGCGCGCTTGACGGGCCCTCGACACGCGGATCAACCTGCCCACGCGGAAACTGCTCCACTGAATCCCGACTCGCTGGAAGTCGCTCCTGGAACCATTCACGATGCCGTTCAAGGTTGGGTCCCCGAACTCGCCACGGAAGACGAAGTTCGCATTGCTTTGGAAAAAGCGTTCGATTACCGCGGCGACGTAACCCTAACCACCAAGGATGGCAGGAAGATAGAAGGTTACATCTTCGATCGTGTCTCTGGTCCGGCGCTCGCGAACTCATTCGTGCGTGTGCTGCCCAAGGATTCCAACCAGCGCGAGAAGATCGCGTATGCCGACATTGCAGCGCTTGCCTTCACAGGCCGTGATCCCGCCGCTGGCAAAAGCTGGGAGGCCTGGGTACGCAAGTACTGGGAAAAGAAGGCCTCCGGTGAGGCCGGTTTGAGCCTGCAACCCGAGTCTCTCGAATAGCAATAAATCAAGCCCTGAAAGCCGGTTCTTCTCCGCAGCTTCGCACTAAGCCTATATTTTTCAATGTATTGGAAGGTGAAGCACGCCTATGGCCCATCAGCTTGCGGGATGGACATCCGGCCCATTTTGTAGTACTATATGAATAGCTTTTGTTGTTCTTGTTTCGCCGTCTTGCTCATTAAAACCAGGGCAAAGACAGTTTTGCAGTCGTTTTTGAGGCCCGAATAGGATCGGGATTCACGCAGTCCGCTCGAGAGTGCCTCGCTGCAATAAGTTTCAAATCGAGTTTCATCGATACAAAGTGTGGTTAAGGAGGATGATGTGCAAGTGATGGCAGAGGGACAGACAGTCAAGCACGATACATACGGCTTGGGAATTGTTACCGCATCCGACCAGGAGCGCACCGCAATTGATTTCGACGATCACGGTCCCAAGTTGTTCGTTACCAGCATCATGGTGGCAGAACTGATCGGTGAAGCGCCCGCCACCCCGCCGAAGACCAAGCGCCGCCGCAAGGCTTCCACTGCAGCCAAGGCCGCGAAAAAGGCCGCTGCTGCCGCTGCCGCCGTCGCAGGTCACGCATAGTTCTTTTCTCTCCTCGCTCTTGAAGCTCACTCCACCTCTTCGCCAATCCGGCGAAGGGGTGTGTCCACGAATTCCAACTTTCCATTTCTATGTGTTCTCCCTCTCAGTGGCGGGCGCGTCAATATTTACCATTTACCGCTTCGCGCCCTCTCGCCTACTGCCTCGTTGACATCATGAGCCTCGAGACTAATCCTGAAAGCATACCCACGGGTGCACAGCTTCCTTCTGTACGGAGCGCAAAATGAGAAGCGCAACATTCAACTCTGTTCTGGGCCTCTGCCTGATTTCCATTCTTGCCGCTGGCGCGGCGGCCCCAGCTTATGGCCAGAACGCGCCCGGTGTATCTGAGAGCGAAATCGCGATCGGTTCCTGCTCCGCTCTGGAAGGGCCATCTCATTTCCTCGGCGTGGAAACCGTTACTGGCGCGAAGGCTTATTTCAGTCTGATCAACGACGAAGGTGGTGTAAATGGGCGGAAGCTCAAGCTCATCTCCGCAGACGACAGCTACGATCCCGCAAAAACGCAAGCCTGCTTTGACCACTTGATGAGTGAAAAGGTTTTTGCGCTCGGCTTCTTCGTTGGGACACCTACTGCCGTGAAGTATGTCCCCATGGCCGATGGTGCCAAGATTCCGCTCGTCGGCTTGTTCACCGGCGCGCAAACACTTTATGTGCCGCTACGCCATTGGATTGTGAACGTGCGGGCGTCCTACTTCGATGAGACTCGCGAGCAGGTGGACGGGCTCTGGAAGACGCTCGGCTACAAGAAGATCGGTGTCATCTATCCCGAAGATGCGTTTGGAACCACAGTTTTGGAAGGTGTGAAAGTCGCCCTGAAAGAACATAGCGCGGAGCCCGCCGTTGTCGCGTCCTATCAGCGGCAAACGGCGCAGGTGGGAGGCGCCATCGACACGGTGCGCGCCGCAAACCCGGATGCGGTCGTGGTCGTAGGACCGGCCAATACCGTGGCGCCAATCATTAAACAAGCGCACGCCAAAGGCTGGAAGCCGCTCTTTCTGACAGTGTCATTCGTTGGTACGGATGAATTGATCACGGAGGCAGGCCCGGATGCCGAAGGCGTGGTGATTACCCAGGTCGTCCCGCCGTATTACATGACAGATTTGAAATCCGTCGCTCTTTATCGCCGAGCGCTGGGAAAATACTTCCCTTCAGAGCAGCCTAATTTCGTCAGCCTTGAGGGATTCGTCGATGCCATGGTGCTGGTGGAGGGCCTCAAACGAGCGGGCAAGGATTTAACACGGGAGGGTCTGATCCACGCAATCGAATCCATCCACGACCATGACTTAGGGCTCGGTCCGCAACTCAAACTCAACTATTCGGCGAAAGAACACAAGGGCTTTGACCATGTGCTGCCCACGGTGGTTCGCGGAGGGCGCGCGGTCCCGTTCACCGATTGGGCGACGGCCGCGCCAAAACAGTAGGACAGACATTCTTGTCTGTCGCTCGTCAGCCGGCAACCAAAACCAAAAAATTCCAAAGGCAACATCCAAATCCCCAAAGCCGACAGGCAGGAATGCCTGTCCTACTTGTGGGCGGATTCGGTTTGCTCGAAGGCGTGGTAGGAGGAGCGCACCAGCGGGCCGGCTTCGACGTGTTTGAAGCCCATGGCTTCGCCTAGGATTTTGAACTCGGCGAATTCGTCGGGGTGAACATAGCGAACGATTGGCAGATGTTCCTTTGTTGGCTGGAGATATTGGCCGAGGGTAAGAATGTCTGTGCCTTGCGCGGCTAGATCTTGAATCGTCGCAAGGACTTCTTGCTTTTCTTCGCCTAGCCCTAGCATCAAACCCGTTTTCGTTGGGACGTCGGGATGCGTTTGCTTGGCGCGGCGCAGCAATTCGAGGGATCGTTCATAGACAGCGCCTTTGCGAACCTGGCGGTAAAGACGCGGCACGGTTTCTGTGTTGTGATTCAGAACGTCTGGCCGCGTGGCGAGAACTACATTTAGCGCGTTCCAGTCGCCGCGAAAATCGGGGATTAGCACTTCTACTTTGCAACCCGGGACGCGGCGGCGAATTTCTTCGATGGTGCGCGCAAAAATGTGTGCGCCGCCATCGGGCTGGTCATCGCGATTGACGCTCGTGACCACCGCATAGCGCAAACCCATTCGCGCTACAGCTTCGGCGACGCGCTGCGGCTCGTTTTCGTCCGGCGGACCGGCGGGCTTGCCGCTCGGCACGGCGCAGAATCCGCAGGCGCGCGTGCAAATGTCTCCCAGAATCATGAAGGTAGCCGTGCCGTGGTCCCAGCATTCGCCCATGTTGGGGCAGCGGGCGCTCTCGCAAACGGTGTGCAGGTCGAGTGTGCGCATGATGCGCTTTAGGTCTTGGTAGCGCTCTCCGCCAAAGAATTTTACGCGGAGCCAGTCTGGGCGCGGGTGCGCGTTCGGCGCAGGAACCGGGACTTGCGGCGTGCTGGAGATAATGTTGAAGGGCGAGGCCATGGTGTGTGCTCGAATTCGCTAGTTTACCTCATTGGGTGTGCGGAACAAATGGGGCGGGAAGCTAAGAGCCGACAGCTTACAGCTGACAGTAGGTAAAGAAGGAAAAGGATAACGCCGAGAATGCAGAGGGGAAGCAGAGAAGAGTTGCGAAGGCCCCCTACGCCGACCCCCGTTTTTTCGGAACTGCACATTCTAAAGGGTTTTAAGTGGCTCTGTTGACATCCTCGGAGACGAAGGCGATGCCTCAAGCGGTAGAGGTTGTAGGTGAGCCCTAGGAGCAGGGCCTGACGGATTTGCACGGGCAAGCTGCGTCCGGGTGCGCGAGAAGAAAGTTTTCGTTTGATCACCGAGAAGATGGTTTCGATCTTGGCTCGTTGTCCGTACTCTTTTTGCGGAAAAGCCCGGTACATCTGATAACGAATTCCCCCTCGCGGGATGCCGCGGCGCGGTTTGGCGGGAATGATGCTACGGGCTCTCCAGCGCTGCCGGATATATTCATGATTCGCTTCGGAATCGAACTCGGCATCGGCCAGCACCTCGCGCACAGGCACCCGTTGCCTGGCGGCGTCGAGCAAAGCAGGCAGTGCTCGCGTATCGCACCACGGTCCTTGCCGCGCGCGCTGCGCCAGCAAAATCTGTTGCTTTACATCCGCCACCACCAGCCACTTTAGATAGTGCCGGTAGCGCAGCTTTCCGCCATTGTGCTGCTCGATGCGGCGAAGGAAGTACGTGCTGACGGCCTGTGGGGATAACCCCGTGCCGTCGATGGCCGCGGAAACGCGCACATGCGTTCTGCCACGGCGCAGGCGGCGCACCGTTTCCCCCAGTCCGCGGTCGATCAAGTCATCGTCCAGCCGCTTCAGAAAACGATACAGAGTGGTGTAGTCCGGCACGGTCTGCAACTGCAAAACTTCTCGCAAGTCGCGATGCTCGCCAAGACGCACCTCGGTTTCGCGAAAGGTCCAGTCTTCGTAACGCATCAGGCAGAGAATAGCCAGCAACTGCGGCTGGGTGAATTGGTGTTTGCTGAAACGGCTGCGGTACGGCGGCAAGACCCGCTCGGCCACTTGCAGGGCCACCCGGGCAAAAGGCAGAAGTCCGACTTCGGCCATCGTCCCTCCTGCTTCCTCAGAGAACACTCTCTGCCCCCTTGCGTCGAGAACTCAAATCGCGAACTGTGACGAGGATGTCAACAGAGCCGTTTTAAGTCCTGTGTTTTGAAACTGCGCATTCTACAGGGGTTATGGGCGTGTTTTGCGGAAGTGCGGATGGTAAAGGACTTAGGGCGACTGCGGAAAAGACGGTTGGAAGTTGACCCTTCGACTTCGGTCAGGGCAAGCAGTTTGAAGCTGGAAAGACAAGGATCGGGAGAGCGAAACGCCCCGGGCCGCTCGGGGTAAACGCCGACACCCAGACCGGGTCGGGGTAGACTACGAGCACAGAGATTAGGAGAAGACAGAACCGCGGTGGATGTCACGGAAAAAGCTGGGAGCGGGAGGGTCGGGCGTGGGGGGAACCCGTCGATGCTCAGGGCTTGCATGAAGAACAGTAGCATGGGATTGGCGAAGAGGTAAAGTGAATTGCAGGGAACGGTCGAAATTGGGAGTTGAATGGCGATTGCTGGGGGTTGAACGGCGAGGGGATCGAAGCGGGGTATGCTTTGGTCAAGAACGTGGCATGTGGAGAAAGTAAAGAGCCGCTGCTTCTTTGCGAAAACAGAACTGCAAAGGGAAGACCGCTCCGGAATAAAGCCACAGCGACTTGCCAAGCAAAATCAATGAGTTCGTGGCAGTCCGATTGCAACCTTCTTAAAGTACTGATGCTCGACCGACACTAAATCGTAGTTGCTTTGTATCGGGTAATGGCTAGGCCAATGGCGAACGTGCAGGTGAGGTGGCGTATAGTGATGGGCAAGCGCGCGCCGGCAAGCAGCTTGGCCATGGGGACAAGCGTAACTTATTTCCCGCAATGATCCGTCTGGTTGAGCAAATCCGAATACGTGGCGTGATGATTGAGAACGTCATAGGAATTCTTGACGCGGTGTTTCGCGGCTATCGTGAGATCGTTGCGAGCAAAAGGATAGGTTCTCCTCGGCGTCTTGTCTCGCGCAAAAGTAGTTTCATCGCAGTCTCCGCCGAGACGTGTTTCAGCATCAGCGCAATCTGATCCTCTGCCCATAGTTCTGTCTCTTTTTTCTCTCTCTCCTCCTTTACGGCCCGGGTCACAGACCGGGTTAGGTGGTCCTTAGCTCTTAGGCCTGGCCACGGCAGCTTTTTGTATTTTGGTTTGGTGCTAATCTCGACCGCAGATTCCTTCCTTTTTCTCATTTCACTCGATCCGCCTCCTCGGCGCGTTATGAAGCCCGCCCACTTCATGTTCTAGTTTAGAACATTTTCGGTTCATGAGGGGGGGTAGTCTTTTCCTCGTGATTAGGAAGCTTTCACGAAAGAACATTGTTGGCGAGCGCGTGGCAGAGGGTCGTCAAGGTTGCAAGCCGGTACTTACGCAGGACGCCCTTTCGGGCAAACTCGCTCGACTTGGGATTCAGCTCGACCGGGCTGCGATTGCCAAAATCGAAAACAATCACCGCCGCGTACTTGACTTCGAGCTTAAGGCGCTCGCGGTCGCGTTGGGCGTAGACGTCAATTGGCTGCTCGGAGACGAAAAGAGGTGAAAGACCCTACCTCACAGCTACGCTCTGCGACGCGGCGCGCCAAATCGGACGTAGCGAACAAGTTGGTGAGCATGTTTCTCCACGAGTTAACCCAACTTCCGCAGTTACGTGAATAAAGTCTTTGGAATCAATGTGGGTACCAGAAAGTTTCCACTACATTTCTGTCCGTTCTAACGCTGTAGGCAGCCGCATACCGAGACGTTGCAACAGGATCCGTTGGTGCTCCGTCGGTTGACTGATGCAGCGCTTCCGTAGCTCCACACCGCTGCGCGTGGGCAACACCACATCGACCAAAGTAATCTCCGAGAGCTCTTCAAACACTTGCCGCGGCTCGTCACCGAGTCCCGCTTGGCGACAACTGGCTGCCAGCGTCTTCCACAACACGTAAGCCAGAAAACACACTAGGATGTGTGCGCCCACGCGATGCTCGCGGTGATGCCAGACCGGTCGGATCTGTAAGTCCGACTTGTGCACGCGAAAGGCGGCTTCCGCTTCCGTCAGTTGCACGTAGGCGCGCCACAACTCTTCCGGCGTCCAATCGGTCACATTACTGCGCAACAAGTAGCAGCCTTCACTTCGGCGCGCCCACTCGCGCCAACTATCCACCTTCGTCCAGCGTAGTTGCGCGAACCCCTGGGCATTTACCTCCACTTGCACATCGAACAGTCGCGCCGCACGTGTATTTCGTTCCAGGAGTCGTCCTACGCGCCGCTCCACGGCACCCGATTTCTGCCGACGTTGGTCGCAACTCGCGGCGATCTTGAGTAAACCTTCTTCGATACGCTTCTCGAAGCGTTCGTGCATAGCCTGTTCCTTGGCTTGGCGTTCCGCACTCCGACACAAGATAAATACTTCTTCTCCGTTCGGGGCCGGAACCAACCGTACCTCCAGCCCTTCATGCACTTGCTTCCAGTCTTCGCTCAGCAACTCGCGCTCAAACTTCCGCAAGGTGTTCTTTGCCGTACCCAGGATGTAGCGCCGTCCGCCGGCCCGTAAAAACTGCACATTCTTCTCGCTCGCCAGACCACGGTCCATCACCCAGACTCGTCCGGCCCGTCCGTAGAGCTCTTCCATGTGGGCAATGATCTCTTTCAGCGTGGTGGCATCGTTGCGATTGCCGGCGAACACCTCATAGCCCAACGGCATCCCGCAACGGCTCACCACCAACGCAATGTTCACCTGCTTGCAGTCCGGGCGATGATCCCGCGAATATCCCCGCTGCGCCTGCGGGTTGCCTTCTGCTTGTCCCTCGAAATATGTGCTGGTGATGTCGTAGAGCAGAAGGTCGTAATCTAGATCGAACAGTTCGCCAAGCTTCTCTTTCAGGAGTTTCTCGAGCGCTTTCTTCTGTGGCAGCAGCGTGTCCAGCGCTCGGTACAGACGATCTTCATTGACCTTCTCGTCCGGTACTCCCAGCAGGTCCGACAACGCGCTGGCCTCATAGAGGTGCTCGGCCAGGTGCAGTTCGCTGGAAGGTTCACACAGCCGGCTGAGAATCAAAATCATGGCCGTTGCCGACCAAGGAATTTCCTCGCGTCCGTTCGGTAGTCTCTCTTCCAGGAAGCGATCCAGTTCCAACCGACGCAGCAACGCTCTTCCCAGCCAAGGGCCACCAAATTTCCGGCTGCGTTCCACGCGCACGCGCTTCACATCGACTTCCACCCATTCTGGTTCCGTGGTGCTGAAGAGGCCTGTTTGATAACCAGGGCGCTTCTCGGCGCAGCGCTTCACTCCCAAACGGCCCTGCTCGTCCATGACTCCCAACCACGCTACGACGCGTTGCCGGGGACCTCGATCGGTTCGGTAACTCTCCACCAACGCCCAGTAGGCGTGACGTTTGCCGTCTTTGCGCCGATAGCAGCGTCGCAGATACATACCGCGATGCTACGAATCGCGGAGACAAAAGCAAGGGGGTTGGTCGTCACTACACGCACATTTCGAGCAAGCAACACTGGGATTCGTAACACTCGCACACAAACAAAAGCACTTTCCGCAGTGCCAAGCATGTGAATGTGCTCAAAATATTTTCAATTCGTTCGAAGCTGCGGAAGGTAGGTTAAGTCGCAAGATCAGTCAAAAGTGGCCAATTAAAGTCGGTGGCGAAGAATACGTGGAGCTGGTTCGCACGATCTTCAATGCCCGGTGCCCATTTTGCACATGTGACCTCACCGAAACCGTGTCCGTGATTGAGCATCTGGACGGCATGAATCGCTATCGGGCGGGTCTCCATCTCCCAGGCAACGTGTTGGTGGCTTGTAAAAGGTGCAACGGTGAAAAACGCCGGGACGATTCGTTGAAGGTGCTTTCACTTGCAGGGTCTGGCTGGGAATCTTTCCTTTCTCATGACGGAAGTCGTTGCGCCCCGTCTTGCCCTACTTGCCAATATTGGAGGAGCGTCTGGGGGGACGAGGCGGAACGGAGAGCGCGACTGATCGAAAGCCTTGAGAGGCTTCGTTCTTTTCGTCGTGAATTTCCGGAGCTTGGAAGGGTTCTCCCCTCGCTATCGGAAGCGCTCCCGGCATTGTTGACGAAGCTTTACTCCGACTGTCAGGCCTTTGCTGAGGCCGAGATCAGGTCTCTACTTGAGAGATATGAACAGATCTCTGCCACGCGCGCCTAGCCTGGTTACTTCAGATAATTTGGGCGGAAACTCGTGACGACTTTTGTGATCGACGACAAGAGTTATCCCGTGCCTCTCGATGGTTCGGCCACACATTTGGCAACGACCGTGGGACGAATGAATGACTTGAGCGCGCAGTTTTTGGCTGACTTGGCCTTCGTCTTTGACTACAGGCCTCTCGCCGACATATTTGTAGAGAACTACAATTCGTTTCTGGCCGCGGACTTCTTGGGTGGTCTTGATCTTTTCGATCAGGAACCATTTCTTGAGATCCCTATTTCGGCGGTCAAGGTGCGTTTGATCCTCAGGCAGCAGCCCTTCTTTTTCGAGGTCCTGCCTGATTTGGCCGCCTGCGGCACCGTTCGGGTAGCGCTTTAAGACGTCGACGATTCTTAGGTGAATCGTCCCGGGTTTGCTGGACTTTGAAGCCATATGTGCCAAAGCGGAACATCATAGCTCGATTTCGCTTTGGTCAGGAAGGGTCAGCCTGGATCGTGCCTGGCGCATTCTTGACGGAAGTTATCGGCACTACAAGCCGTCAAAATCCGAGTCATTTGGGGGCCTTGACGGTCGTTGTCGTGCATGACAACTTAAGCCGGGCGCGGAAGTGTAAATTAACGGACCGAAGACGCCAGAACGCTAAGTCGAGGCGATCAGGCATCGCTTGAAAAGATTGAAGGAGTTTTTGCGATGAAAAAGGAAAAGCTGCAAGTGGTGAGAGGGAGCGGCAACGTGTTCCGAGACCTGCGGCACGAGAACGCCGATGCGGAACAATTCAAGGCTATTCTGGCCGCCGAAATCATCAAGGCGCTCGACCAAGAGCACCTGACTGTGCGCGCGGCGCACGGCCGGACGGGCATCGCGGCGGCCGATTTCTCGCGGATTCGGAATGCGAACCTTGGGCGATTTACCGTTGATCGGCTGATCTCGATCATTAACCGGCTGGGGTCGCGGGTGGAAGTGAAGGTTCGCGTGCGGAGAACGGAAACAGCCGAACATCGGGCGACTGCGTGAGCGTGTTTCTCGAGGTGACGTTTTTTATGTGTGGGGGAAGTGGCGAGTGATGAGTGGCTAGTGGCGAGCGAAAAGAGAAATGATAATGCAGAGGCGTTGAGTTAATAGAGGTGCGCAGAGAAGAGGGCACGATGAATCGTGCCCCTACAAGGAAAAGGCTAGTTGGAGGCGAGTGAACAAGGGAAAAGGGGAGAGAAACGGGCACGACGTGTCGTGCCCCTACGGGGGAAAAAGCGGGGTGAAAAAGTTGAGGGCGCAACATGCGGTTAAGCATGTTGCGCCCTCTAAATCGAGCCGTAAAGTTTCAGGCTTCCGGGTCAATCCGGTGACTCAACTGCCTTGCGGCTAATCGCGTCTTCCAAACTGATTCGTACCACCTACAAGCTTTCCGATTCGGAGGAAAATCACATCGGCGGTTAAGCCTTTGCGACTTTCGCACCAGACCGCAAAACCCGTGAACTCTTCGATTAAGCCTGCCGCTGCGAAAGCCGTGAAGCTTTCGCGAACTTCAAACCTGACCGCTGAGCCTCAGGAGGCTTGGGTTCAGCCTTTCGGTGCAACAGCCGCGAAGCCATTGCGTCCTAAGTGCTGAACTCTCGCGTTCCTAAGCTACTCGACCCAGTTTGGCGCTGCAATCGCCGTTAAGCTTTTGCAGCCTCCTTGCTGAATCGGGAAGTCTTTGAACTTCCCGGTCCCGTTCAAAATCGCGACAACGGTTAAGATATCGCGAAGTCTGAACCGAACCGTAAAGTCATTTCGCTTCCGGTTCAATCTGTGCGCAAGATAAACCTGGCCGGATGCAGCGTCAATGGAATTCGCAGAAATTGTCTGTGCAAAATTGTGGATGAGTGTGGAAAAAAAAGAAAACGGTTCGTGCGAGGAGAACGCTGAGAACACGCCGGAAAGTTCGGAGAACTGAGAACAGATCGAGGAGAGAGAATTCAATCGCGAAAGAAATGCGGAAAGTGCAAAACTTTTCGAGCGCGACACGAAAGGATCGAGCGCACAAGATTCTGCTTAAATTGCGAACGCAAAAATTTCCTTGGAGTGGAGGCGGATCGATTCAGTAAAGTACGATTAACGCGGTTGGCGTGAGGAGCGCACGAAGTCGCGGAGCACGGTGACGTTCGGGCCGTAGGCGCCGATGCGGCCTGCGTCCACGGGCAAGCCCAGCAGCTCGGCCTGATCTAGATCGACGCCGGCGTCATCCAGCTCGGACAAACTAAAACCTTGCGCGGGCAGCACGCGATTCAATCCCGTGGGATACACGGGCCGCGGCGGGCGGTGACGCTGCCAGGGGCGGCGCGCCAGTTCATAAAATTGCTGCCAATCGCGTTTGTGCCACGTGGTCATGGTTCTCTTTGTTGATACGTCCTCTTCTGCCGTTTGGATGCAGGGTCCGGCTAGAAGGTTCTTCTCGAACTTATCAGACATTGCTTATCTCACCTGCGGCCCTCGTTACTGCAAATCCCTCGCTGGGGAGGCGGGCTGCCAGGCGCTCAACATACTTCACATTCGACGCCGTGAGTCATTTTCCTTCTCTACTGTTTCAAACACGTTACCGGACGATTTGTTTCGTATGCGTCACTCCCAGTTGCGATGGCTACTGCTCCGTCCCCAACAGCTGCGAGGACGTCCGTTAGGCGCGGGATACTATACGCAAAGACTAACTTTCGCTAGTGGAGAACTCGTTCAATTGCGCCGTCGCCCGTGTACGGCCACGCGGACCCTCGCTTTCTGACTCGCCCTCCGTGGACGGTAACGAAGCGAGACTCACAGAGTGAATGAGGTTGCTCCACTCGCCGTCAGCAAGGACCTATAGCTATAGACGGATTGCTGCCCGAAATGTTGCAAGAGAGCGAACCGGGGACAGGCACACAACTATCTCAGAGGGTTTCTACGGAAGGCTGCAGGCGGCATCCCGCGGGAGGAGACGCCGCTCTCTGCTGCGAAAGGCCTACTTACCAGCGGTTTCCGCGGTCTCCACGATCTCCGCCGCCGCCACCGCGTCCGCCACCACCGCCGCCGCGACCACCGCCGCCACCACCACGTCCGCCACCGCCGCCGCCGCGACCACCATAACCCCCACCGCCGCCACCACCGGGGCGCCCGCCACCACCGCCGCCGCGTTCAGCTTGCGGCCGCGCTTCGTTGACTACCAGGTTCCGCCCGCCGAAATTTTGGCCGTTCAGCGAGTTCACCGCGCGATCTGCATCTTCGTCGCCCTGCACCTCGACGAAGGCAAAACCGCGAGATTGTCCCGTGAAACGGTCACGAATGAGATTGACACCTGAGGGAGTAACGCCTACTTGTGCGAACCATTCCTGAAGCTGCTCTTCCGTCGCGGAAAACGGAAGATTGCCGATGTAGAGCTTCTTCACCTGCCCACTCCTTCTGCCCGGAACCCAAGAGAGAGTCGCGGAGCGCGCTGAAGGACAGCGATCGTTCACGTCACGGGCAGTCGGAAAGCCGAGCCACCGCGGGGAGCGAGACCGGCACTTCAGCGGTCAGAGGCATCCTCTCGAAAATTAACCGCTTTTGCAATGGGAAAGAGTCTAGCCCCCGGACTCGGCACGTCCCGTGGAGTGGACTACGTTTGCGCTGGCTTTTCCGCGGCTACGCGCTCACGGTTGAGTCCCCTTGTGTCTGAAGAATGGTGATAGGATGCCGCGGGTTCCAATCCCTTCAGGATCACACTATGCGCGGTACGATGATGGATTTTCCGCTGACGCTCCCTGCGATTCTGGAGCGCTCCGGCAAGCTTTTTCGCCGCGTGGAAATTGTCTCGCGCAGGCCGGACCGGTCTATCGTTCGCACGACGTATGGAGATTTCTACGGGCGGGCTCGGCGGCTCGCTGGCGCGCTCACCAAACTTGGTTTGCGTCCGGGCGACCGCGTGGCGTCCATGATGTGGAATCACTCGGGCCATCTAGAAGCTTTTTTCGGGGTGCCCTGCGCTGGCGGGATTCTTCACACCTTGAATTTGCGTCTGCATCCGCACGAAATCGCTACCATCGTGAATCATGCCGCCGACCGATTTCTGCTCATCGATGATGTTCTGCTTCCGACGTTGGAGAAGTGCAGCGCCGGTGTATCTTTTGAACGCATCATCGTCGTGCCCTACTGCAGCACAGCCTTCCCTCTGCCGAAAGGTGCTTTGAACTACGAAGAACTCCTCGCCGACGCAAGCGATGACTTTCAGTACCCGGCCATCGATGAGAACGATGGTGCAGCGATGTGTTACACGTCCGGCACCACTGGCAATTCGAAAGGCGTCGTCTATTCGCACCGCGCGCTGGTGCTGCATTCGTTCGCTGAGCTCGGGGTCGATTCCTTCGCGATCAGCAACCATGACACTGTCCTCCCCGTGGCGCCGATGTTTCACGCCAACGCCTGGGGCTTGCCGTATTCGTGCACGATGGCGGGCGCGCGGCTGATTTTGCCGGGGCCTAATGTCGACCCCGAAAGCGTTCTCGACCTCATCGCCCAGGAGCACGTCACCATCGCTTGCGGAGTGCCTACCGTTTGGCTCAGTGTGCTCGCCGCGCTCGAGAAAAATCCCGGCCGATGGAAATTCGACTGGCCCGTTCGCATCGTCATCGGCGGCTCGGCCCCGCCGGAGCGACTCATGCGCGCCCTCGACAAACACAACCTCCACATCATGCATCTTTGGGGCATGACCGAAACCACGCCCCTTGCTACTGTCGGCAAACTGAAACGCCATATGGGTGACTGGACTTCCGACCAACAATACGAAGTCCGCGCAAAACAAGGATGGCCTGCGCCATTTATCGAACTGCGCGTGATGCGGCCAGAAGGGCCAGAAGAGAAATCCGTCGAAGCTCCGCGCGATGGCGTCACGCCCGGCGAACTGGAAGTCAGGGGTCCCTGGGTAGCTGCCAGTTACTACAATTCGCCGGATCAGGCTCATCGATGGACCGAAGATGGCTGGTTCAAAACGGGCGACGTCGCCACTATTGACGACGAGGGTTTCGTCAAGATTGTCGATCGCGCCAAAGATCTCGTGAAGTCCGGCGGCGAGTGGATCAGCTCGGTTGATATTGAGAACACATTGATGGGGCATCCGGCCGTCAAAGAGGCTGCGGTAGTTGGCGTGCCGCATCCTAAATGGCAGGAGCGTCCGTTGGCCGCCGTCGTTTTAAAAGATGGCGCACAAGCCACTCCAGAAGAACTTCGCGCGTTTCTGGCTCAATCCTTCGCCAAGTGGCAACTCCCTGACGCGTTCGTTTTTGTCGAAGCCTTGCCACGCACATCTGTCGGCAAATTCAAAAAGTCCGCGCTTCGTGAACAGTTCGCAGATTGGAACTGGGATCAGTAATCGCGCCGTGCATTTTTTCAGCTTGTTGTCGCGGGCTTTGCGGCCCTTCATTTTTTGCTCAGCCTTGCGAGGCGGAGAAGCGCTTGTAGCCGTGCAACCACTTACCGCGTCAAAATGATAGGATTCTGCAGAACACTATGCGACGAATTGCATCACGCGTTTCTCAACTGAATGGCGAAGGCGCGCTTGCTGTTTATTCGCGCGCGAAGGAACTGGAACGCGCAGGGCGCTCGATCATTCATCTGGAGCTGGGCGAACCGGACTTTCATCCGGCAGCGCCGGTTGTAGATGCCGTGCGCGATGCTGTTGCGGCGGGGCGGGACAGATATGTGTCCACCCGAGGCATTCCTGCGCTGCGCGAAGCAATCGCGGAATATTTGAAACGCACGCGTCGTTTGGAAGTGCTCCCGGACCAGGTGCTTGTCGCGCCAGGATGCAAAATGGCGCTCTCGCTGGCAATGATGGCGCTGATCGAGCCGGGCGATGAAGTGCTGTACCCGGATCCGGGTTTTCCGATCTATCCATCGTTCACGCGAGGACTGGGAGCCACGGCTGTGGCGTTCCGGCTCGAAGAAAAAAACAATTTTCAGCCGGACCTAAACGAGATTGCCGGGAAAATTACTTCGCGAACCACGGCGCTGATTTTCAACTCACCCAACAATCCCACGGGAACGGTGTTCAACACGGAAGCGCTGCGGAAAATTGCGAAGCTGGCGGAGAAGCACGACCTGTGGATACTCGCGGACGAAATCTACGCGCGGATTTTGTTTAGCGGAGAATACGAATCGATCTGGGCGTTGCCGGGCATAGCGGAGCGAACCGTCATCATCGATGGATTCTCAAAAAGTTTTGCGATGACGGGCTGGCGGTTGGGTTACGCAGTTGCGCCGAAACATGTTGTGGATGCGATGGATTTGCTGGTGCTGAATACCTTCACGTGCGTCGCGGAATTTACTCAGGTTGCCGCGATCGAGGCGCTGCGCGATTCCACTCACGCCGTGGATGCCATGGTCGCGGAGTATCGCAAACGCCGCGACCTCTTCGTGAATGGACTGAATACGATTCCTGGTTTTCGTTGCCAGTCACCTGGCGGTGCGTTCTACGCGTGGGTGAATATCGAGGAGACAGGACTGCCCGCAGAAGAAGTGGCGCGGCTTCTGCTGGAGGAAGCCGGGGTCGCTGGAATCGCGGGAGCGGCGTTTGGCCCTGCTGGGAAAAATTATTTGCGATTCTCGCTGGTCAGCGCACGCCACCTGCTCGAGGAAGCGCTGGAGCGCATGCAACGCGTGTCTTCCCATTGGCGCGCGGCGGTGGTGCGGTAGGACAGGCACTCCTGCCTGTCGGCTATTGTGGGGAAAAGTTAGAAATCAGAAGAAGAAAGAGAAAGCAGACAGACAAGAGTGTCGGTCCTACAAAGAGTCTTAGGGGGATAGCGGGACGATGAGAAGCCATGTTCAACTGGGGAAGGCGCTGCTACTCGGCGCTCTGGTCACGTTGTTGGGCGGGGCGAATGCGGCTGCCCAGGCAAAGCCGTTCGCAGGCGCCGACTTGCCGAAGATTTACGAACGGCTTCTTAAGCAGATCGATCAAATTCCCATTTACGACAATCACTCGCACGCCACCTTTCCCGATGATTCTGACATGGACGCGCAAGCCGCGCCTCCCGATGAGACTTCCGTTCTGCGTCTGCGCGAAGACAATCCGGAGTTCGTAGCCGCGGCTAAATCCCTCTTTGGCTATCCCTACGATGATTTCAAACCGGAGCACGCGAAGTGGCTGATCGACAAGAAAAAGGCCGCGGAAGCGTCCGGCAGCACCTCCTATTGGGATAGCATCCTCGACAAACTGAATATTGAGACCTGCCTCGCGAATCGCGTAGCACTGGCGCCCTATCTCGATCCCAAGCGCTTCCACTGGGTTTTTTTCGTCGATTCGTTCCTCTTCCCTCTGAATAATCGTGATCAGACCGGGAAGAACCCGGACATGGGCGTGTACATCCCTTTGCAGGAAAAAGTATTGCAGCGGTATATGAAGCAGGAAAAACTGAATGGTCTCCCTCCTGACCTCGGGGGATACGAAAGTTTCATCCGGCAAACGCTTGCGGACAATCAGAAGAAGGGGGGCGTGGCTATCAAGTTTGAGGCTGCCTATTTCCGCTCGCTCTATTTCAGCGATCCTCCGCGCGAGAAGGCCGAGGAGATTTACGCGAAATACCATGCCGGCGGAGTGCCCAGCAACGACGAATACCGTATCTTTCAGGACTACGTTTTTCGCGTGTTGATCGATCAGGCGGGAAAACTGAATCTCCCGGTACATTTTCACAGCGCCGTAGGCATCGGCGATTATTTCAGCTTGCGTAATGGTCATCCGCTGAATCTGGAAAACGTGGTCCGCGATCCTCGCTACAGCAAGACAAATTTCGTACTGATCCACGGCGGGTATCCTTACACGCTCGATATGATTTGGATGACGGCGGCCAAAAACGTCTACACCGATTCTTCGCTGATGGGTTATTACGTCTATCCCTCCGAGCTGAAGAATATTTTGAAGCAGTGGATTTCACTGTTTCCGGACAGGATGATGTTCGGCTCCGATGCATTCCCATTCAACGACGCCGTGGGAGCGGAAGAAACCTTCTGGCTTGCCACGCGCTCGGCGCGGACAGCCATCTCTGCCGCGCTGGCCGAACTGGTTTCAGAAGGCGCGTTCAGCGAAGAAAAAGCCCTTGAACTGGCGCACATGTATCTGCACGACAATGCAGCAAAGCTGTACGGAGCCAAACAATGAGCACTACTTCGGAAATGAAATACATTTCGTGGAAAGACGTCGAGCGCGAGCCGCTGAATCCACTGATTGACCGGGAAATGGTGGTCGGCGACAAGATCATGCTTGCGCGTGTGCTGATGAAGAAAGGCGCCCACGTGCCTCTCCATCATCACCACAACGAGCAAGTGACGTATATCCTGGAAGGCGCGCTGAAATTCGCCATTGACGGCAAAGAGATCGTGGTGAAAGCCGGTGAAGTGCTCTGCATTCCGCCGCACATGCCGCATGAAGCGTGGGCAATGGAAGACACAATCGATCTGGACGTCTTCAATCCACCTCGGGAAGACTGGTTAAATAAGACAGATGACTACCTGAGGCACGGCCGCTAAAAACTAGCGCCAGCTCGGCAGCGACACGTGGGCAACCCTACCTGCCCATTTTCTTTGTACCAGACCAGTGAAAGAACATAGACAAAGGCCTATGGTCTTGTTTACCGTAGCAGAGTGGGCTGATTCCAGGCGTGGGGTCAAACCTCTGAGGGGAGAATCATGAAGAGGCAACTTGTTGTTTTATTTTTAGTGCTTGGGATGGGGTGCGCAGCTCGTGCGCAAGAGGCCGTCTCCGACAGCCAGAATGCGGATCGCAATGTGGCGGCGGATTTCTCGGCAGCCTCCAGTACAAGTGCTTCCCTGTTTCAGCCGGCCCCTGTTTTTGCCGTCTCTCCAGTTCCGAGCTTCAGCTCGCCAGTACCTGCGGCGTCGCCGTTCGGAACCGCCGCGCCCGACCCCTCTCCGGCGCCAGCACCGGATCCGAAGTTTCTCTATGGCGGGCGTGATGATTTCCGCTGGCAACTTGCGATTGGCGTTGATTGGCTGAGGTTCAGAAGCTCGATCTTCGACGCCAGCGCCGTTGGTGTCAAAAGCTCGGTAACCTATTTCACGAATGATTGGTTTGGAATCGAAGGAAACATCTCAGCCACTTTCGCTCCTGAAATCTTCGACCGAGAACACGTGAAAGTCCTGGTGTATGGCGGTGGACCCAAGATCGCGTGGCGAGAAAAAAAATGGGAACCCTGGGCGCACGCCATTATTGGCGGAAGCCACGAGCAGCCGCAAACTGCCGGAAACAGCAAGAACGCATTTGCCGTCCAGCTTGGAGGCGGAGCCGACTATCGCTTCAATCCGCGCCTTTCGGGACGATTGGAAGCCGATTGGGTACACACGGGCTATTTCAGCCAAAATCAAAACAACTTCGAGTTGATGGCGGGCGTCGTTTTCCACTTCTAAAAATGTGCCGCACCCGCGGCTAATAAATTCCGTGATTTGAACCGAGCACCTTTACCACTCCGTTTACGGCTGAGAGTTGGTAGTCATCGCCCGCGGTTCCTTTCCATTCCTTCACGTTGAATGAAGCCCCTGATGGAGCGCGGTGAACTGTTATTCCGCTAAAGCTGAGCGGAATCTTCCTTTGGCAAATCGACGGCGGATTTTTCGCTTCGAGAAAATAGGCCGCTCCAGTGCCGATAACCTTCGCTTGGCCGTCGGGTTCCAGAAGAACCGCAGCGTCTTGTTCAACGGCGATAGTGCGCACCTGTTTGGCCCAACCATCCTGCAGAATGCGCGCCAGAAACACGAGCAGCCGGCCCATGCGGTCGCGCTTGGCGAAGTGCGTGTCCGTGATGATGCCAGTGAGCAGAGGAATGCGCAGGAAATCTCGCGAGAGCGTCACCTTATTTCCGTAAGGGTCGGCAAGTGCGTCCGGTGAATGAATAGTGTCAATCATCGAAGAAAACGAGAATTCGCCGAGCATCGCCAGTCCAGCGCTGGAGCCACCAATTGGTTTTCCGGCGGCGATGTGCCGATTCAAGGCGTCCTCGACAGGCGTGTCCTGCCAGAAACGGAGATAGTTCGATTGATCGCCCCCCGCGATGAAAATCGCCTCGGCCTGATTGATTCGTTCAACGAGTTTCGGATCATCGGAGTCATCACGTTCGGAAAAAACGATGGTCGCCGCGGAGTTCAATGGACAGAGAGCGCGTATCTCTTCGTTTACTTTTTGGGCGTAGTCGTCTTCCGTGTTGGCGCGAAGGATCAGGAAGTCGCCGCCGTTTGCGCGCTCGCATAAATTCTTGAGAGCAGGGTCTTGTTCGCCGCCACCCATGAGTACGAATCCGGCTCGCGGCGTGGCCGCACTGTCGGCAGCGTTTCCCGCGCGAAAGTATTTCCACTTCGCGGACGCGGATGGCGCAAGCGGAAACGTTACAAGCGAGAGAAGCACGCTGGAGAAAAGCACAAAAACTGCTCTATGTTTTGTGGGCATTTTGGCCCAGCGAGCTTACCAGATCTTGCAGGCTTGCTCGCGGACCATGGCATCGCCCTTCTTGCAGCCGAACGCTTTGGCAAATTCCGTCATGTTTGAGAGAGGTCCATTTCCGCGAAAGCGGGGCAGAGGATGGCCATTGGTATTAGCTATCAAGCGATCGTACTCCGGCCGGTCGTTTGACCCCCACACCTGTGCCCAGCCAAGGAATAAACGTTGTTCCGGCGTGAAGCCATCGATGTCTTTCGGCCGCTTGCCCTCTATGGATTTTTCGTAAGCCGCGTAGGCAATAGCGATGCCGCCCAGATCGCCAATGCTTTCGCCAAGAACCAGTTTGCCGTTCTGGTGCAGGCCCGGTTCGACTTCGTAGCCATCAAACTGTTTCACAACGCAATCGGCATGTTCGTTAAAATTCTTCCGATCTTCCGGCGTCCACCATTCGCGCAGATTGCCCTTGCCATCGAATTGGGATCCTTCATCATCGAAACCATGGCTGATTTCGTGTCCGATGACGGCGCCCATCCCTCCATAGTTCACAGCGTCGTCCGCCTTCGGGTCATAGAAGGGAGGCTGCAGAATACCGGCGGGGAAAACGATTTCGTTGAAGGTTGGATTGTAATAGGCATTTACCGTCGGCGGCGTCATACCCCACTCGGTGCGGTCCACCGGCTTGCCGATTTTGGAGAGCTCGCGGGCTTGCTCGAACGCGGCGCCACGTTGCACGTTTGCGAGGTATGAACGGCGATCGACAGAGAACGCCGAATAGTCGCGCCACTTGTCCGGATAACCGATTTTCACGGTGAACGCTTCCAGCTTTGCCAGAGCCTGCTTCTTCGTTTTTGGCCCCATCCAGGTAAGTGTGGGAATATCCGTACGCAGCGCGGCGAGCAGATTGTTAATCATCTCTTTGGCACGCGCTTTTGCTTCGGGCGTGAAAAACGTTCTCACGTAGACCTCGCCCAAGGCCTCTCCAAGAACACGGTCCGTTTGTCGAACGCATCGCTTCCATCGTGGAGTGATTTCCTTGGTACCCGCCAGTTCTTTATCGTAGAAGTTGAAATTCTCTTGCACGAATTCGTCGGAAAGGGCCGGAGCGGCGGAGTGCAGCAGATGCCACCGCAGGTAGACCTTCCATTCCAGAATCGACGTAGCGGTAAGCTGATGATCCAGCTCTTTGAAAAAGTCCGGCTGGCCAATATTGGCTGCAGCTATCGCCGGAGCGCCGACATTCTTGAAATATTGTGACCAGGACCAACCCGGAGTTAACGCCGACATCTGGGCCAGAGTCATCTTGTTGTAGTTCTTCTCGGGATCGCGAAGTTCCACGTTTGTGCGCGACGCTTTGGCCAGGGCAGTTTCGAGCGTCATCACCGTCTTCGCTTCGGCCGCGGCTTTGTCGGGAGCATCCCCGGAAAGTTCGAATATTTTCGCCACGTGTTGCATGTAGCCTTCACGCAGCGTCTTGGAGCGATCATCGTCGCGCAAATAGTAATCGCGGTCTGGAAGTCCCAGGCCGCCCTGGTCCGCTTCGGCGATCATGCTGGTGCTGTCCTTGAAATCCGGTGTGGAGCCGAACTCGAACGCGGAATCGATGTTCATTCTATGAGCACGGGCGATAGCTGCTTGCAGGTCCTCGTTGTTCCGAATCGCCTCAATTTGTGCGAGTTCGGGAAGAAGGGGTTTCAACTTCGCAGCGTCGATGGCTGTTGTGTCCATGCAGCCGAAGTAGAAGTCGCCGATTTTTTGTTCGTTGGAACCTGGGGCCGCGGTGGCCGTCGCCGAGGCGTCCAGAATGGTGCGCATGGCCGTTACATTTTTGTCGCGGAGTTCGGTGAAGGTTCCCCAGACGGGATATTCGGGCGGAATGGGATTGGCCTTCATCCAGCCGCCCATGGCAAACTGATAGAAGTCATCGCAGGGTTTGCACGTCTTGTCGAGATTCGCCGTATCGAATCCCCAAGAGCCCACGTTGTCGACGGGCTTCGCCGTGGCCCGTAGTCCGGCGCCCGCCACCGTGACTGCGGCAACCAACAAGACCGTCACAATAAATCCAACCGGAGATTTACGATTCCTCATGGTCTCCCCCATCTTCTACGATTTTTCCACGCTCTGGAGCCTGCGGCGTTCGGGCACCGCCCGGCTGTCACGCCAACTAAGATGAGAGACGCAATGACGAGTGGAGGGGTTTCAGAATTGCTGATTATCGCTGCAGTCAACTGACGAGGTCCAGTTACCCAAGACAAGACCAAAAGCTAAATCCGGGAAAGAATCATTTTGCCGGCACTGGCAAAGCTGATTCGTACTTCGTCATGTCGACGCCTTGCCAGTCGCCGCGCTCGATGCCTTCTCGAATTTGGGTCGCGCTTTTGCCTTTGTGTGATTGCTCGTAGGCATAGAAGTCTTCGCGTTCGCAAATCCCGCAGACTGCGGCGTGTTTGCCTGCATAACAATCCAGCAGGCTGCCGTGGCCCTGACTGCGATCACAATGGCAATAGCAGGGCTCTTGATAAAGAATTTTCTTGATGCGGGCGGCAATGCTGTAAGCGTTCTGAGCAACTGGGTCGGAGAAGAGCGAAGGACTCAAAGTCGTCGGCAGCGGTCCCGTTGGCACGGTGTTGTGAAACGCGGGAACCGGCTCGGGATTTATGTCTTGCGCCAAATTTCCCGCGGACCGCGACGAAGCCTGCTGCGGAATGAGTGCGAGACAGAGCGCCACCACCACTAGAATGATTCCGCCAAAGAATTCTTGTGTTCTTCGCATTTCCGGCTCCCTAATTCAACTGGCACAATCCAAATCCAAACTGCACTAAGCAAAAGCTGGGTATTACTCTACGGCGCTATCGCGTGAAATTCCACTCTCGGTTATTGGCGCATCCTCTCCGGCTCCAAATCAAGGCAGATGCAGCACACCAATGCGGATCACTTCCAGCCGAGTCACGTCCATCACTTTATCGTTGTTCAGGTTGTCGATCTGGCTGTTCGCGATAAAGAAAAAGTCGGATCCGCGTATGGCCCCGGTTGTCGGCAAGACACAAAATTTGCTGCGATTCTCGAGGACGGTCGTGTGCGTCACTCGAAACCCATCGCTAGAAAGACGAAACGCGGCGACGCGAGGCGAACCGATGCCATTCTGAATCCCAATCAGGCTGCCGTTGTGCCAATAGAGGCCGTCGATGCCCGCGAGTGTACTTTTTGGTCCAGGATCGACGTCCCGGCTTTCCCCGTTCGCAAGGTCCACTTTCACCACGCCCAGGCTATCCGCTACATATAAAGTGTGATCGTCTTCGCTTAGCGCAATGCCGTTAGGATAAAAAAGCGCGCGATGAACCGGCAGAGCCGCGAAAGTTCGCGCAGAGGGATCAAATCGCAGCACTATGTTCCCCAGGCTATCCGTTGTAATCACTTCGCCGTTCTTCCGAATCACCAGATCATTAAATCCGTGTATCCCCGAACCCTCTGGCTTGAAGCGTCCCAGCAGTTTTCCCGCGGCGTCAAAATGCAGGAGCTCCGTGTGCCCGCTGTCTGTGAAGGAGTCGGCCCACACCGTGTCATCGCTGGGGCTAATTCGAATGCCCAGGACCGGCAAAAGCCGGTAGCGCTCCGCAGGAACGAAGTCGGAACTCCGGCCATCCCGGCCGATCTCTACAATTTTCCGGCGATTGAGGCTACTCAGATAAAAAACATTCCGTTGTGCGTCGTAGGCCAGACCTTCTGGCACCAGGTCTTTCTCGGTTGTTCGAACTGCTTCGCGCGCTTGCGCCACCATCGGAAAATCCCGGTGGACATTTTCAATTTGCGTCGTCAACTCCTTCGTTTCTTTAAACTCCAGAAAGGCGGGATCGCCCGAAGGATCGAATCCTTCCTGCAAAGCCAGACATTCTTTCAGCAGCGCCAACGCCTCGCGGCTTTCTCTTAAATGCTCCTTCGCCGCAGCGAGAAAATAAAGCGCTGCGCCGCGGTCAGGCAGCGTAGGTTGCAGTTTCTGCACGGCCGCAATTTGTTCGCGGATTTGTTGCGCGTCCGCGGGCTCAGCGGGGGCACCCTTGATCTCTTCCGGGTCCTGGCCACGCATGGCAGAAGGCGTAAATAAAAATACAAGGAGGCAGAGTATGGCTAGAAAGGAAGGCAAATTCGAACGCTCAAGATTTTGGTCGGTATCGCGCACACGGTTTTGGTTTTCACAACGGAGAGTCGAAAACTCGGGATGACCTTGCATGGAAGAAAGCGTTCCGTCTCTGCCAAAACGGCCGCGAGGTTTAGACGAGTACGGCCCTCGGGCGAGAATACGCCGCCGCAGAAGGAGGCGCGGCAGTTGGCCGACCGGAAACATGCCGTAAGCGTAGGTTGCGCTGCACGCGTCCGCCCCAGGCCCGTACAAACGCATAGTTCAATGCGCCGCCAATCACCGAGCTTGCGAGGGGAATCAAGCGGCCAACCCATTTTTCAGCCGTTTCCTGTCCCAACTTAAGAGCCAGCCGTTCAGCGATGCGCGGGGCAAGTCTCTCGAGGATCTGCTTTTCAGCGAGATCTTTGCCGTAGTCGACTCCAGTAGCTGCGGCAGCTGCCATCCACAACTCCAACCGCTCGCTTTGCCCACGTTCCTCAAATCCGTAGAGCAAGCAGAGTCTTTGGATCAAACGAAGCGTCAGAATCGTGAGCAGCCCCGCGTCCGGAATAATTGTGATCATGCCGCCAAGGCCAAAGCCCGCCCCTTCAAGGAGTGCGAGCCGTTCCGTGTCGTTAATCAGTGACTTGGCGATGGCATCGAGGCGCGCGAGCGGCACGCGATGCATCTGGCGGAAGTCCGCCACCTCAAGCCCGTACTTCCTCTTGAGCTGCCGCCGGAACTCTTCCCGGTCGATTTCTAGCGAGCGCAGCCCTCGCAGGAGTCCGAACCGGGCAAACCGCCCGAGGACCCCTCCCGACGCCGCGTTGTGTAACCGTGCCATACCTTTAAGCATCCTACGGCGGTTAGATGCCACTGGCAACCCCCCTGTTGGACCAGTTGTTGAGCCTGTGACTGTGCAGGGTACTTAAGCCCTTGGGACAGGGAGTTGCATAAGTGGCAGCAATAAACCCCGGGTACTACTTGACGCGGGAATTCTTTTCGGTAAACTGCATTTTTCTCCATGGCGACCTTGCCACAATTCGTTCCCTCGGAAGTCGTCCACGATTTCGACTTCCCGCAACGCGAAGCGGCCTTCTTCTATGGGCTCTTTCTGCGCGGCCATTCTGCGGAAAGACTTCGGCGGGACATCGAAGTGCCCGCATTAGTCCTCGCTAAATGGCACAAAGAAGCGGAGCGCGAGCCGGAGCTGCGCGATATCTTTACTCGCATGGTGGAATACCGCAGGCACGTATTGGCGATCTTTGACACTCTGGTAGGTTCGGACGTACATAACCATCGGGTTCAATAAAACCGCCGAAATTCAATCTCTCGTTCTGAACTCAGCCTGATTTTCCTGAAGTCGTCATAAATCATGCGCCCGCCGCAAAGTCCTGTACATTGGGTCAGGTCATAAATTGTCAGGCAACCCTCGATTTAGTTCATGAATCCAAACCCAATCGGGGGACAAGTCCCACAAAATGCAGGAGATTCCTCGATTGACGGGCAGCTTGTCCAGAGGTAGAATTCAGTCGTCCTAGAAGTTGAGGTGTGCCTATGCCACGGGTAGTTCGTGCCCTGATTGCTACTGCATTCTCGTTTGCCATCCTTATTCCAGGTTTACCAGCTCAACAGGCTCCGCAGGCGCAGGATCCTGCGAATCCTCCGCCTCCCCAGACGCTGACCAAAGATCAGAGGAAGGCGCAGAAAGATAAGGCGCGCAAGACCCTCAAGGAACTCGACAGCCAATACAAGCAATGGCTGAATGAGGATGTGGTCTATATCATTTCGCCGGATGAGCGGAACGCTTTCCTTCAGCTCGATACCAATGAAGAGCGCGAGCAGTTCATCGAGCAGTTCTGGCTCCGCCGCAGCAGCAATCCGGATCTTCCGGAAAACGATTTTAAGGAAGAGCACTATCGGCGCATTGCTTACGCTAACGAACACTACGCTTCCGGTATTCCTGGGTGGAAGACCGACCGCGGCCGCCTGTACATCATGTGGGGCCCTGCGGACGAAGTGGATTCCCACCCGTCCGGCGGAACCTATGATCGGCCCATGGAAGAGGGCGGCGGTTCAACAACCACGTATCCTTGGGAAACATGGCGCTGGCGCTATTTGGAAGGAATTGGCGAGAACGTCGTCATCGAGTTCGTGGATCCGAGCGGCTCTGGTGAATATCACATCACAATGGATCCTTCGGAGAAGGATGCCTTGCTTCACGTGCCCGGAGCCGGTTTGAGCTTGATGGAATCCATGGGCTTGGCCTCCAAGACTGACCGCTTCACACGCTCGGACGGCACCAACATGCCCACCGCGATGGGTGGTACACCAGCCAGCATGGACGAATTCAATCGGTTGGACCTTTACGCCAAGATAAACAAACCTCCCGAGGTCAAGTTCAAGGACCTGGAGGCGATTGTGACCGCGCGCATTGTCCGCGATCAACTCAAGTTCAGTTACCGTACGGATTTTATGAAGGTAACCAATGACACCGTGTTGGTTCCCGTCACCGTACAGGTGTCCAACGGCCAGCTTAACTTTCAATCGAAAGATGGCATCCATTCGGCCACGATGAACGTGTTTATGCGCGTAACTACGTTGACCGGTCGCGTCGTTCAGACCTTCGAAGTGCCTGTGTCTAAGGATTTTCCTGATTCACTTTTCCAGCAATCGCTCAAGTTGCAGTCTATCTATCAGCAAGCTGTTCCCCTTCGCCCCGGCCTCTATCGCCTGGACATTGTCATCAAGGATGTCCAGAGCGGAAACGTGGGCGTTGTAAACGCCAGGTTGGCTGTACCGCGCTTTGCGGATGAAAAGTTGGATGCGAGCACACTTATTCTTGCAGATCAGCTTGAGCATGTTCCCGCCAAGCAGATCGGCACGGGACAATTCGTTCTTGGTTCCACCAAAGTGCGGCCACGCCTCGACAGCGACTTCACCACCGCTGATCGCTTGGGAATCTATTTGCAGGTTTACAACCTCAAGCCTGACGACAAGACGCACAAGACCAACGCTACTTTCCAATTCACCGTGAAAAAGGGTACCGAGCAAGTGTTGCAATTCAAGGAAACGTCTGCAGAGATGAAGCAGACAGGCGACCAGGTCACCATCGAGAGATGGTTGCCTCTTTCCAGCCTTGCACCGGGCAAATATTCCATCGAAATTAATGCCACGGACAGCATCTCCAGTCAGTCTATTTCAAAAACGGCAGACTTTACTGTCAGGGGGCCGCAGGAACCGACCAAGGCGGCAGCCAACACGGTTCCGGGGAGGTAGTAAGCAGTGATTAAAGGACAGGTCCGAGTCATGGGGGCACTCGTCCTGGCCGCAACGTTCTCATTACTGGGAGCGAATCCGGCGGTGGCGCAGTTGAAGTCTGTTCAGGGCATGCTCTCGGGAGTGGTTCGAGATACTGCCGGTACACCTCAACTCGGTGCGAGCGTCCAGGTCATCCCGGAGACCAGCGCGTCGGCCGCGGCTATCGGGTACTTGACCAACACACAGGGAGTGTTTCGCGACGATAAGCTCGCTCCCGGTTTTTACACGGTACGCGTAACGCTTGCGGGATTCCTCCCTACTCTAGAAAAACACGTACGCATTAGCGCCAATCTTACGACCATTGTCCGCATTCAGCTCGAATCCATGTTTGCTTCCTTGGAGCAATTGCGCCGCGCTCCTTCTGCCGCAGCCAGCGAAGCCGATGATTGGAAGTGGGTGCTTCGCTCCGCGAGTTCGACACGTCCCGTTCTTCAATGGATGGAAGAGGACCCCATCAGCGCTGCCGCCGTGAACTCGGATTCTGTTCCATTAGAACCGATGCGCGGCCGCCTGGAATTTATGGACGGTGCTCGCAGACCCGGTTCGGTTTCCAATCTTCCCGCCAGCCCTGCAACCGCCTTTGCCTATGATCAGCGGCTCGGCCCAACGGCTCGGCTTCTTCTTGCTGGTTTGATGAGCTATGACACGGATTCCCCAGCTGGTGGAATCGCCACCGTTTGGCTTCCCAGCGGTTCGCTCGGGTCTGGTCCGCATACCGCGTTGGTTCTGCGAGAATCGAAGCTTGGAGATGCGGGCCCGACGTTCCGCGGCGTTCGCGTCGATCAAGGTGGTTCCATGGCCTTTGGAACCCGTGCCGTCCTTAAATATGGTGGAGAATATGTTTTGGTTGGTCTTGGCCACCCCGCATCCTCGCTGCGTCCGCGCATGCAAATCGACGCCCGGATTTCGGACGATTGGCAGGCGTCCCTGATCTTTGCATCCATGCCAACCGGACCGGAACCACTGGAAGCAATGGACGGCGAGACAGTAAACGCCTTGGCAGCCGCGCTGAACGAGATGGACGCGTTTCCCGTCCTGATGTATCGGAATAGCCGCCCCGTTCTGGAGAGCGGCTTCCACGAGGAACTGGCCGCGGAGCGCAAGATTGGCTCGCGCGCCAAATTACAGGTTGCAGCCTTTCATGAAGACAATAGCCACGTAGCCGTCTTCGGGCGCGGCAACAATCTTCCGGCCGGTGACTATTTCCAAGACGTATATTCCAATGGATTTTCTTACGATGGCGGTTCTTCCAGCAGCTGGGGCACTCGCGCCGTCTATCGAGAAAAGCTGAATGAGGATGTTGAACTTACCGCGCTTTATGCCTTTGCCGGCGCCCTGACTCCTTCGAGCGCTGCAGCCGGACCTCTCCGGGAGATGTTCCGGACCGCCGGGCGACATACTGCCGGAGCAAAACTCACTGGCAAGGTGCCTCGCCTCGGCACGAGAGTGACGGCGGGCTATCAGTGGATCAGTGGGGCAACGCTCTCGCGCGTGGACAGCTTTGGCGAATCCCTTTATGACATGGAACCCTATCTACATATCGGCGTGCATCAGCGACTGCCCAAGTTTGGCCCTGGCCGCTGGGAGGCTAACGCGGAATGCGACAACCTTCTAGCTCAAGGCTATGTAACCCTCACTTCTCCAGACGGTCGGGTAACACTGATGCCCGCTTTCCGCACGTTCCGGGGTGGTTTAAGCCTCCAGTTTTGAACGCAAAATGGGCTTTAGAAACCTGTATGCGTCCTTCCAGAAAGCGGATTATCCACAACCCTCTTGTCCTGCGATTCTGTAAGTTATTGAAATTTAAAGAAGTTATCGAGAACCTCCTCTTCCAAAGATTGGACATTCGTTTGCACCTAAGATTCTGCGGTGGGGTGTCACCCTGCCTGGGCCAGTTATGAAGCAGAACCTCAGAGTCAGCCTCGGGGCCGTTGTGCTAGCGCTCGCCACGCTGGCAGCCATGATTTTCGCCTGGCTGAACTTTGTCCAGAGAGCTGAATTTGAGACTCCCGACGACGGCGTCGTTTGGCTGGATACCCCGCAAGGCGTCCAAGCTCAGCAAGTAGCGCAAAACTCTCCGGCCGCTCGCGCTGGAGTGCGGGTTGGAGATCATGTCCTGGCCATTAACGACAGCCCCGTTACTCGCCAAGTGCAGGTAACCAAGCGGTTGTGGCGCGCAGGACTGTGGACCCAAGTACGCTACAAACTGGCGCGGAACAGCGAGGAGTTTGAGACTCCGCTCGTCACCGCTCCTGCCGAGAAGCCGACCTCTATTGAAAATTATGCGCGAGTCGTAGGCCTGATCTATCTTTTCATTGGGCTTTTCATTTTCGCGCGACGTTGGAATGCGCCTCGCGCGGTGCACTTCTACATTTTTTGCCTGGTGTCGTTCATTTTCTTTTCCTTCCACTACAGCGGGAAGCTGGACACGTTTGATTATGAAGTTTATTGGATCAAGATAGTGGCGCAAGTGCTGATGCCCGCTCTATTGCTGCATTTCGCGCTGGTCTTCCCGGAACGCTCGGAAGGAACCAGCCGTTCGCTTTCCAAGCTCAGCTTCGTTTACCTTCCACCGCTCGCGATACTTTTCGTTCACATCAGCACCGCTCTGGGGGCGCTTGGTTTCGTTCCCTGGCTTGGCTCTCGCGTTCTTCTCGATAAAATCGCGTACAGCTATCTTGGCGCGTGCCTTCTGGCCGCCGGATTGGTTTTCTATCGCAATTATCGCGCAGCGCCTGCAGGCGTCTTGCGGCAGCAATTGAAATGGCTCACCGCCGGAACCTTTATCGGCACTTCGCCTTTTGTCATCCTGTACATCGTGCCGTACGCATTCGACGCGGCTTCCCGGCCGTGGATGAAATTCTCGACGGTCAGCCTGGTTTTTATTCCGCTGTGCTTCGGCTACGCGATCATTCGTTACCGCTTGATGGATGTGGACATTATTTTCAAGCGCGGCTTGGCGTATACCGCGGCTACCGCCGCTATTGCCGCCATATATTTTGCACTCGTTTATTTGATCGCCAACATTTTCCATTTCACTGGCCTTGTGGGCGGGCTGATCGCTGTCGGCGTTGCTGCTTCTCTTTTCGAGCCTTTCCGCGCGTGGATTCAATCGCGCCTGGATCGCTTTTTCTACCGTGATCGGCTCGATTACCGCCGCACGCTGATCGAATTCGGCCGCACACTCACCAACGAGGTGCGGCTTGAGCCCATGCTGGGTTCGGTCATGGATCGTCTCTCGCAAACGCTTCTCGTCGACCGTCTGGCAATTTTTGTTGAAGACGTCTCCAATCCCGGCGATCTCCGGCTGGCCCGCTCCATGGGCGTCCGTCTCGCGGAGCCTCTCGATCTTAGTTTCCTCGGACCGGCCCGGCCCGAGTTCGCGCGGGGGGCACTCTTTTTTGAGTCGCCCCGCGCCGCGCGCGACGTCGGCGACTCCGTGCGCCGCACTCTTGAGCAGCTTGACCTCAATTACTTTGTGCCTTGCCGCATTCGCGAGCACACCGTGGCAGTTTTGGGGCTCGGCAAGACCGTTGATGGCGACTACCTCTCGAGTGATGACGTCGAGTTGGTCGAAACGATTGCAGGCTACGTGGCTGTAGCTCTCGACAACTCTCAGCTTTATACCTCTCTCGAACAAAAAGCTCTGGAGATCGCGCGCCTCAAAGACTTCAGCGAAAACATCGTGGAATCCCTGAATGTCGGGGTCCTTGCCGTCGATTTGGAAGGTATCGTCGAATCCTGGAATACGCGCATGGAGCAGCTCTTCGGCGTGGCTCGGCAGGATGCCGTTGGACGCCAGCTTCGCTCCCTGCTTCCTGAAGAGCTCGCCATGGAGATTGCTGCTCGTGGCGACGCGGAACAGATCACAGGAATTTATAAACAGCGCCTGCACCACCAGGGCAAGGCGCTTACATTAAACGTTTCCATCACTCCGTTGGTCAGCAAGTCCGCCGAACGCATCGGGCGTCTCTTGCTCTTCGACGACGTTACCCAACGCGAGCGCATGGAAGAGCAGATGTCGCAAACCGAGAAACTGACTTCGCTCGGCCTTCTCGCCGCTGGTGTCGCTCACGAAGTCAACACGCCCCTGGCGGTGATATCTAACTACATCCAGATGCTCGCTAAGCAGATGCCCGATGCCGATCCGCGGCAATCGATCATTGAGAAAATCGTCAAGCAAACGTTCCGCGCCAGCGAAATCGTCAACAATCTTTTGAATTTTTCGCGCACGGGCGCCGGCGAGTCGGTGGATATAGATGTAAACCGTGTGGTCGAAGAAACTCTTTCTCTCGTCTCGCATCCGCTAAAAACTTCGCAGATTCAAGTGGTGAAGCATCTAGGCGAAACCCTTCCCGCCGTCCGCGGCTCGGCGAATAAACTGCAGCAGGTCTTTCTCAATCTTTTCCTGAACGCTCGCGACGCCATGCCCGGCGGCGGCTTGCTCGAAGTGCGCACAGGCGCCCACAATGGCAGTGTTGAGATCGAAGTCGTCGACACGGGTGCGGGTATCCCGCGCGAACATATTCACCGCATCTTCGATCCTTTCTTCACGACGAAAGCCAGCGGCCGCGGAACAGGCTTGGGCCTTTCTGTCAGCTACGGCATCATCAAGGAACATTCCGGAAAGATCGACGTTCGCTCGACACCCGGCAAAGGCACTTCATTCCACGTAGAGTTTCCAGCGGTGAGGAAGTCGGTTCATGTCTAAGGGCTCCATTCTGGTTGTCGACGACGAATCAGAAATCCGCGAAGGCCTCGAACTTCTGCTTACAAGCGAAGGCTATGGCGTTTCCAGCGCGGAAACCGGTGAATCCGGCCTCGCCAAGCTCGGCGAGCACCCTTTCGATTTGCTGTTGCTTGATGTTAGCTTGCCCGATCGCAATGGCCTAGAGATGCTCCGCGAAATTCGCAAGCGTGATCCGCAACTTTCCGTCGTCCTAATCACCGCCTATGGCTCGATTGAAATGGCGCGCGCAGCATTCAAGGGCGGTGCGCTCGATTACATCACCAAGCCTTGGTCCAACGACGAGCTCCTGGCGCAGGTTGCGCAGGCCGTGGAATCACGCCGTCTGCGTGAAGAAAATGTCCAGCTCAAGCGCGCGCTCAAGCAGCGCTTCACTTTTCCAAACATCATCGGCAAGAGCGAAAAGATGCTGACGCTTTTCGATCTGATCACTCAAGTAGCGCCCTCGCGCTCCACCGTGCTGATCAGCGGGGAAAGCGGCACGGGCAAAGAGCTCATCGCCAAAGCCATTCACTCAGCTTCCACGCGTGCGGACAAGGCTTTTGTGCCCGTCAACACCGGATCGATCCCCGTGGATTTGCTGGAATCTCAGCTTTTCGGGCACGTGAAGGGCGCTTTCACTAGCGCCGTCGCTTCCAAAAAGGGGCTTTTCGAAGTCGCCGATCAAGGCACTATTTTCTTCGACGAAATCGCCACCATCAGCCCCGAAACGCAGGCCAAACTTCTCCGCGTCATTCAAGAGCGCGAATTCATGCGACTCGGCGGCACGGAGCAACTCAAGGTGGATGTCCGCATCGTTGCTGCATCCAACGTCGAACTTCTGACGCTTGTCCGCGAGGGCCGCTTCCGCGAGGATTTGTACCACCGGTTGAACGTGATTCATCTCCAGTTGCCGCCGCTGCGCGATCGCCGGGAAGACATCCCCGCGTTGCTCGCTCATTTCCTCGCGCGCTATTGCGTGGAGAACGCCAAGCCGATGCGTCTATTTACAGCGGGCGCAATGAAACTCCTGATGGACTACGATTGGCCCGGCAACGTTCGCGAGCTGGAAAATGTCGTCGAGCGCGCCGTCGTACTTTCCACGCAGGAACGCGTCGATGTCGATTTACTTCCCGAAAGCATTCGCAGCAAGGAAATCGTCCGCGGTGTCCGCCTGCAGCTCTCGGAATTTCTTCCTCCGTTGCCTGGCGAACCCGGCTCCAGCACTGGCGCCGATCATGCGCAGCCCTCGCTCTTTCAAATCATGGACGAGATCGAGCGCCGCATTATTATGGATATGCTCGAGCGCACCGGCTGGAATCAGACGGAAGCCGCCGAGCGCTTTATGATCCCGCTCTCCACGCTGAATCAAAAAATCAAGCGCCTGGGGATTGACGTGCGCCGACGTGGCCGCGCTGATGAATCGCTCTCGGCCACCATCGGTAAATAGCACCAGGCAAAAATCGCTGGGCGCTTTCCCCCTCTTTTCCTAAGACTTTCGTCTTGCATCTAAGAGTTTGTCTATGCACAGTATCGCGGGATGATTCTTCGCCTTTCCAGTCCAATCGCGCGCGGCCTTTTTGTCCTATTCGCGTTGGTGCTCGCCGCCGGTCTTTCCTACTCGAACATCCGCAATGTCCTCGCTGTTCATGATGCAGGACTGAACACCGCTGACGGCTACGTCCGGGCCACTCGTCTCGAGCCGGATAATGCCGCCAACTGGTATCTCCTAGGTCGTTACTGGCAATACAACCTGGAAGATCCCGATGCAAAGCGCGCAATCCACAACTACCAGATGTCATTGTCTTTTGATCCGCGTTCCGCGGACACGTGGCTAGATCTGGGCACCGCGTATGAATCGGAAGGTGACATTGCCGCGGCCCGAAATGCATTTGTTCAGGCCAAACGTGTGTATCCGCTTTCGCCGGAAGTCTCCTGGCGCTACGGAAATTTTCTGTTGCGGCGTGGCGGCAACGAGTTGGACGCCGCATTTGCACAGATCAGGCATGCCGTGGAAGCCGACCCAAAGCGTGCTGCTGCTGCATTCACTCTTTGCATGCGCTTTGAGCCCGACGATAAATCCATCGGAGACCGTGTGAACTCCGTCTTAAACCGCGTCTTGCCGGATTCTCAAGCCGCTTACCTGGGAGTGATTTCCGCTCTGGCGGAACAGGAAAAAACCGACCAGGCCATAGCTGTCTGGTCCAAACTGGCCGCTCTTCACACTCAGCTTCAGCTAAGCGACTCCTATCCGTTGTTCGAACTGCTCCTCCGCAAACGGCGGATGGCAGATGCAGAGCGCGTCTGGACCCAGGCTCTCCTTTTCTCGGGCGTCGCGCGTCCTTCAGATCCGCCTGGCTCTTTGGTATGGGACGGCGGCTTTGAGTCGAATGTCGTCGGTGGAGGATTCACCTGGCGCTACTCCTCTTTGATGGACGGCGTGGTCATCACTCTCGATGCAAACGAAAAGCACTACGGCAATCGTTCTCTTCGGCTCACTTTCAATGGTCTCAGCAACGTGAACTTCAATGAAGTGTGCCAGGACGTTCCCGTACAGCCTTCTACTTCATACCGCTTTTCCGCGTGGGTCCTGACGCGCTCTTTGTCTACGGATCAAGGCGTGCGTTTCGGATTGCACTCTTTTGGCGACTCATCTAATTCTGTCGCCTGGACAGAAGATGTGAAAGGCACGCAGCCGTGGACCAAGGTCGAACTTCCGTGGACCTCAGGAAACGATGTCCACGTACTGCAGCTTTGTGTAAGCCGTCTTCCAAGCGCGAAATTTGACAGCAAAATAAGTGGGTCAGCGTGGATTGATGATGTCGCTTTGGTCCCAGAGTCCGCGGAGACCAGCAAGCCGTGAAACTCATCCGCATCGGGATTTGCGCCCTCGTGGTCTTCGGTGTTGTGTCGCATGGCGCTGTCGAAGATTGGGCGCGCGCTGTACTGGAGATCGGGGCGGCGTTGCTCTTTCTCGGTTGGGCGGTTCGCGCGTACTTCACTCGGGAGAATCAGCTCGTATTTTCTCCTCTGCTTTTGCCTCTTCTCTGTCTGTTGCTGATCGCCCTCGGCCAGTGGTTGTTTCACCTCACTGCCTCCTCTTACGGCACGCGCATGGAACTCCAGCTTCTCCTCGCCGACATCCTTCTTCTCTTTTTGGCCGCGCAATCGTTCCGGACGCTTGAGGATTGGCGCGGCTTCATCTGGTTCGTGATGAGTTTCGGGTTCTTGGTGGCTATTTTTGGGATCCTGCAACACCTAACCTTTAACGGAAAGCTCTATTGGTTTCGCGAGATGCGCTACGGCGGGATCCCCTTCGGTCCGTACGCCAATCGCAACCATTTTGCCGGTTTTGCAGAACTCATCATTCCCGTGTCACTGGTTCCTTTGGTCCTTGGCAAAGTGCGCCGGGAACGGTGGGTTCTCGTCAGCCTGTTTGCCGTAGTGCCCATTGGCGCTCTATTTCTTGCCGCCTCCCGCGGAGGCATCATTAGTTTCGCTGTGGAACTAGGCTTTTTAGTGCTTTGGCTGATTGTTCGCCGCACGGCAGGAAAACACTTGCTCTCCGGTGGCGCGATCCTGTTGCTCGCATTTCTCATGGTGTCCTGGTTGGGTGTCCAACAGCTCGTAGAGCGATTCTCGTCCCTTCAATCACTTGAAGTTACCGTCGGGAAACGCGCCGCTATGAGAGCGGACACCTGGCACATTTTTCTGGATCACCCTTGGACTGGCACTGGCCTGGGCACTCTCCAGACTGTCTTTCCTTTTTATGAAACCCTTTATGACGGAAAAATCGTCAATCACACCCATAACGATTACCTGGAAGGATTGGCAGAGACCGGTATTGTTGGCGGGTTGTGCTGCGTCTGGTTCTTGGGTGTCCTGTTCTTCGATTCGTTAAGGCGCCTGTCTCAGACCAATGGAGCCTTTGTTTCAACTATTCAGCTCTCAGCCCTTGTCGCGTGTCTCGGTTTTCTCACTCACGCACTTTTCGATTTCAATCTTCACATTCCGGCTAATCTTCTCCTCTTTTTTCTCATGGCAAATCTTGCTACAAGCGAGATTCGTCAATCCACTCCGCTGATTCCCAAATCGGGAAACCCGCGTTTCAGGCTTGGAAATCACTGATAGACTTGGTCCTTCTGACTGTATAATCAACTGGGGGTCATCTATTTATATGCAACCAGCGAGACTGGGTGCGGGGGCGTTGTGTCTCGTCTCCACATCTCTGCTCGGATTACTGGTTCTGGCGCCGCCCACCCGCGCGCAGGCCGTTCTCGAGACACCACAACAAACGAACGACCGTATTCGCGAGCTTTCCGCCGCTGCAGCCCGTAGCGCGCCCCATGAATATATCATTGGGAATGGGGACTTGCTCTCCATCGATGTATTCGACGTGAAAGAGTTGAGCCGCGACGTTCGTGTCAGCCAAACCGGCACCATCGGCATCCCCTTGGTTCCCGTGCGCCTGCATATCGCGGGTCTCACCGAAATTCAGGCGGAACAGAAAATTTCCGAAGTCCTGGAAGTAAACGGTTTGGTGTCGCACGCGGAAGTCAGCATCACTATCAAAGAAAGAAAGAGCAAGCCTATTACGGTAGTCGGGGCTGTTGCGCATCCTCTCGTTTATCAGGCGGATCGCCAAGTCACGCTTCTCGAAGTCCTTGCCGAAGCCGGGGGGCTTGTGAGCGATGCCGGGAACGAGGTCATCGTAACGCGCTCCGTTCCGCAGATGTCCTTCGATGAATCGGAGCCCCCGCCCATCGGACCGGCGGAAGCCGCCCCTGCGCATTCTCAACCGATTAGATCGGAAACAAAACCCGTGGCACCAACCGCACCTCCATCTCCTTCGTCACAAGGTGGGGCGACGGCGGATCCTCCCGAATTGCCGGCGCCCAATGCGTCTGCGGAGAAATCGACTAACGGAGCCGGCGCACCCTCGGGTTCAAATCCGGTCGACACTATCACCGTTAATCTCTATCAGCTCATGGAAGCTGGGAATACCGCGAATAATATCCTCCTGCAGGCGGGCGATGTCGTAACTGTGCCCCATGCCGGGATTGTGTACGTTTTGGGCGCGGTTGGCAGGCCCGGCGGATTTGTGCTCAGCAATGACCGCGAGAAAATGACCGCTTTGAAAGTTCTCGCGTTAGCCGGCGGCTACACAAACATTGCTAAGACCGATCACGCCGTCGTCATCCGCAAAGATGCCCAGGGTCAGCAGCACGAAGTCCCCCTCGATCTGAAGAAAATTCAGAACAGTCAAGCCGAGGATTTGCAGCTGCTGCCCAGCGACATTTTGTACGTTCCGCAGAGCGGAGCCAAGCAGGCCGTTCTGAGAACGATTGAGTTTGCCCTCGCCCTCGGCACAGCCGTCGCGCTTTATCGTGTGGCCTACCACTAGAAAATGTCTGAAGACAACAAACTCGTTCACCGGGACAACGGCTCCAATGGCAAGGTAGAGCTGATTCCGCCATCCTCAATTCTCCCGGCTTGGGATCTCTCACCGCGCGAGCCGCATCTTTATGATTACCTGCTGATCCTCCGCAAGCATCAATGGCTGATCTTGTCGTTCTTGGTAGCTGTGGTGACGATTGTCACCATCTCTACCTTCCGCATGCAAGCCGTCTATGTGGCCACAGCCCGCATCGAAATCGACCCCGCAAATGCCTCTATCCTGCCTTTTCAAGGCATGGATCCCTATGGCTATGAAATGGATGTCGAGAACTACATCGAGACGCAGTCCAAAATCTTGACGAGTGAAACTTTGGCCTTGCAGACCATCCGCAGCAGCGGCCTAGGCGTGCGGCCGGAGTACGCTTCTCCTAATGGTCCCTCCGAAGCTGTGGCCATTGGCAGTTTGGAAAATCAGAAGCGCCCCCCGGAGCTCGGTGCTTTCCTTGGCAGCCTCAGCGTAAAACGCGTCCCTATGAGCCGGCTTATGGATGTGAGCTTCGAGTCAACGGACCCGCAATTCGCCGCGCGTATCGTCAACGAACACATCAAGAATTACCAGGACCAAAACATTAGCAGCCATTACGATGAAACTACGCGTGCCACCACCTGGCTGCGCAAGGAGTTGGACGAGCTAAGGATTAAAGTCCAGGAATCCGAAGACCAGCGTATAGCCTACGAGAGAAAAAATCAGATCTGGACACTAGACGACAAGTCTAACATCACCACCCAGCGCCTCGCCGATGTTAACAAGGCTTTGACCGACGCCCAGGAAGACCGCATGAAGAAGGAAGCGCTCTTTCAGTTTGCCAAAGCCGGTGACATTGCCAATGTGCCCCAGCTTCGCGACAACCCAGCCTTGCAGTCTCTCATTCAGAAACGGGAAACCGTGTCAGAGGAATACAGCGATGCTTTAAGCCAATATGGCCCTAATTTCCCCAAGGTCCTGCGACTTCAGGCCCAAGTGAAGGAAATGGATCAGTTGATCCAGAAGGAAAATGTTGGAACCCTCAACCATATCGAACTCGATTACCGCGAAGCCGTGCAGCGCGAAGCAATGCTCGTGCAAGCTCTCGACAAGCAAAAAGTGGAAGCGAATACGATGGCCGAGCGCATGGTCGAGTACAACATCCTCAAGCGCGAGGCGGAAGCTTCCAAAACTCTTTATGACAGCTTGATGACCAAGCTCAAAGAGGTGGGCATTTCCTCGGCTTTGCAATCCTCTAATATCCGGGTCGTCGATCCGGCCATGATTCCCACTTATCCCTCGCGTCCCGCCAAGGCGAGGAACATCGCACTCTCGTTTCTTGTCGGTCTGGTTGGCGGCATCGGTCTTGCCCTCATGCGCGAGTACCTCGACAACACTGTCAAGACTCCCGATGACATTGAGACCCTCGCCCGTCTTCCTTCCTTGGCTGTTGTGCCGCAGTTTGGCGGCTCCAACGGCAATGGTACCCGCAAGCGCCTTTTGCATGGCATTTCCACGAATGGTCACGATAAACGTATTGAGCTCGTTGCACAGCACTTGCCTAAATCTCAAATGTCCGAGGCGTTCCGAGCTTTGCGCACCTCGCTGCTGCTTTCTCAGCCCGGCCGGCCGCCTCAAGTCATTCTAGTCACCAGCGCTCTCCCGCGCGAAGGCAAGACCACTGCCGCGGCTAACTTGGCAGTCACTCTTGCTCAGCTCGGAGACAGCACCGTTCTCGTCGATGCGGACTTGCGCAAACCAGGCGTAGGGCGCTTGCTCAATATGACGAGTGGGAAGTATGCGGGCTTAAGTTCTTACCTCGCCGGTGTTTCGAGTCTCGATCTCGTTATTGTGCCGCACCCGGACATTCCCAATCTCGCGGCGATTCCCACGGGCCCGCTACCTCCCAATCCCGCCGACTTGTTGTCCTCTCACAAATTGGCCGAGGCCATCGCCGAATTGCGCACCAAATTCAAATTTGTCGTGATCGATTCGCCTCCCGTCATGGCCGCCACCGACGCAGTTATTGTGTCTGTCCAAACCGATGGCGTCCTTCTGGTTGTACGCAGCGGCGAGACTCCCAAGGAGGCCTTCACGCGCACTCGCGACTTGCTCGTCAGCGTGAAGTGCCACATTCTTGGCGTGGTTCTGAATGCGGTGGATTCCGGGGCTCCGGACTACTACTATTCTTATCGGTACTATCCTTATTCCTACGGCTATGGCCCCCAGGAAGCGCTCGAGTCTGCTCAGGAACATGACGATCTTGCTGAATCCGTCTCCGAAAGCTCCCCGCGCCATCGCGACGACGATCAGTCATTGTAAGGAGGCACTTTGCGTTACTTAATCACCGGCGGCGCCGGCTTTATTGGTTCTCATTTGGCGGAGCGGCTTCTCGCCCGCGGCGACCGCGTCGTTTTACTCGACAACCTCTCCACCGGAAGTATGGATAACATCCGCCACCTCAAAGCTTCCGGCCAGATGGAATATCACCTGGACAACATCGAAAACCTCCAACTTGTCGCGGAACTTGTCGACGATGCCGATGTCATCGTTCATCTTGCTGCCGCTGTCGGCGTCAAGCTCATCGTCGAGAGTCCCGTCCGCACCATTGAAACAAATGTCAACGGGACGCAGCGCATTCTCGAAGCCGCCTGCAAAAAACGAAAGCTCGTGCTCACCGCTTCCACGTCCGAAGTCTACGGTAAGAATACGAATGTACCTTTTCATGAAGATGCCGACCTCGTCCTTGGGCCTACCACCAAAGGCCGCTGGAGCTATGCGGCATCCAAGGCTCTCGATGAATTTCTAGCGCTCTCTTATTGGAAAGAAAAAAAACTTCCCGTCATCGTGGTTCGCTTATTCAATACAGTCGGCCCGCGGCAAACCGGGCGTTACGGGATGGTCTTGCCAAATTTCGTTAAACAAGCTCTAGACAACGAGCCTATCAGCGTCTACGGCAACGGCCAGCAGTCTCGATGCTTCTGCGATGTTCGCGACACTGTGGAAGGCCTCATTCGTCTGATGGACACCGATCGTTCCATCGGCGAGGTCGTTAATGTTGGCAACACAGAGGAAATCACCATCGAAGGCCTCGCTCAATTAGTCAAAAAACGCACTGGAAGCTCTTCCTCCATCGAATTCGTCCCCTACGATCAAGCCTACGAGCCCGGTTTCGAGGACATGATGCGCCGCGTCCCGTGCGTTGATAAACTCCACGCACTAACTGGCTTCCGACCGCAAACTTCACTGAACGATATCATTGACCGAGTCACCGCTTTCTTCCGCCAAAAGGAAGACGCTACCCCACGCGCGGCGGCAAGCAGCGCCGTTTAATCCAGCTATGTAGGTGCCGCCACGTCATGGGTGTGGCACTCCATTCCACCACGCCTTTCTTCATCCCTAGTCGACGAGACGTTTTCCCCTCAGATTCGTCTCAATCTTATGCCAACTAGAGGTGTCAATCCGGGAGGCTAGGCTGCGCTTTCACGGGAACAATTCCCGCCAAAAACCGTATTCACAGTAGTCAGCCAACCTCGAAAGAAAGATAAGGTCCGCGAAATGAATACCATCGCATCCCTCGACACCGCGTTTCGCGATTTTAAGTACGCTCTTCGCACCCTCGCCCGCACTCCCGGTTTCACGGTCATCGCCATCCTGACGCTCGCCCTGGGCATCGGCGCAAATACCGCCATCTTTACCCTTCTCGATCAAATCCTCCTCCGCCTTCTCCCCGTCAAGAATCCCCAGGAACTTGTCCTTCTCACCATGCACGGCCGCCACTACGGCAGCAATTGGGGCGGCAACGCCATCTCTCATCCCATGTTCCGCGATTTCGCTGCCCACAACGAAGTCTTCTCCGACATGTTCGCCCGTTTTGCTTTCTCCGGCAGCCTCTCTTTCAACGACCAGTCGGAGCGCGTTGATCTCGAGCTGGTTTCCGGCGACTACTTCTCCACCCTCGGCCTTAATCCGTATCTCGGCCGTGTCTTCACCGCCGAAGACGACCGCGTCCCCGACGCCTACCCCTACATCGTCCTCAACTACGCCTACTGGCAGTCTCGTTTCTCGTCCGATCCGCAAATCGTCGGCAAGACTCTCACTCTCAACAACTACAACATGACCATCGTCGGCGTCCTCCAACCCGGCTTTGACGGCGTCGAGCTTGGCCACTCACCGAAACTTTTTGTCCCGATCATGATGGAAAAGGAAGTCCTCGTCGGCAATCCCACAGACATGCTCCACGAGCGCCGCAACCGCTGGGTCAACGCTTTTGGCCGCCTCAAGCCTGGCGTCACCCGTGAGCAAGCCAAAGCCTCGCTGCAGCCCTTCATGCATTCCGTGCTCGAAATGGAAGTGAAAGATAAAGCCTTCGCCCACGCCTCGCCTTACGATCGCGAGCAATTCCTGAAATGCACTATCGACGTACTCCCCGGCTCGCAGGGCCGTTCCTATACACGCCAGGCTCTCTCCACGCCGCTCTGGGTTCTCATGGCTACCACCGGGCTCGTCCTTCTTATCGCCTGCGCCAATCTCGCCAATCTCCTTCTCGTCCGCGGCTCCGCGCGCAAAAAAGAAATCGCGATTCGTCTTGCCATGGGTGCCACACGCCCTCGCATCATCGCGCAACTTCTGATCGAGAGTCTCTCGCTTTCCGTTTTCGGCGCGCTCGCTGGTCTAGCGCTCGCTTACTGGGCGGACAAGGCCCTCATGGCTGCGTACCTGCCCTCCGATTCGGGCGGCTTGCACATTTCCACAACTCCCGATCTTCGCATCCTGCTCTTCACGCTCGCTGTCACGCTCGCTACCGGCATTTTCTTCGGACTCCTTCCCGCTCTTCAAACCACCAAGCCTAATGTCGCCAGCACTCTCAAGGACGAAGCCGCAGCCGTTGTCGGCGGTGGCCACGGCGCTCTCCGAAAATCTCTCGTCATCGCACAGGTCACGCTCTCTCTTCTGCTTCTCATCGGCGCTGGCCTTTTTACCCGCAGCCTCGGCAATTTACGCAACCTCGGCCCAGGTTTCTCGCCGCAAAATCTCATCGCCTTTGAGATCGATCCTTCCTACAGCGGTTATAGCGTCGCCCGACTGAAGAGCTTCTATCCTCAGCTGCTGGACTCTCTGTCTTCCGTTCCCGGCGTTCAGGCCACGAGCTTGGCCAGCGTGCGTATCCTCGAAGACAACGAATGGGACAGCAGCATGACCGCCGAAGGCTTCAGTCCTCCCACTCCCGATGCGCACCCTGAGCCTTACATGAACCAGATCAGTCCGAACTATTTCGCCACTCTCGGCGTTCCCATCGTCAACGGCCGCGATTTCCGGCCCACCGACACTCTCGAAGTCAAACACAATCCCGAAGAAAAAGGCGACATGGGCTGGCAGCCGTCGGTCATCATGATCAATGAGACCTTCGCTAAAAAATACTTTGCCGGCCGCGACCCTGTCGGCCTCCACCTCGGTTTCGGCTCTGATCCTGGGACTCCCACCGACATGGAAATCATCGGCGTCGTGAAAGACATCAAGTACACAAGCCTCCGCGATGAAATTCCCCCGCAGGCTTTCGTGCCTTATATGGCGGACCGCTTCCTCGGCGGCATGGTTGTTTATGTCCGCACCACCGCCGATCCCAATCAGCTCATGACCGCGATCCGCTCCAAGGTCCGCGATCTCGATGCCAACGTCCCCGTCTACGCCATGCGCACCACGGAAGTGCAAATCAACAACTCGCTCTCTAGCGAACGTATGATCGCCAGCCTCTCCGCTGTCTTCGGTTTTCTTGCGACGCTTCTCGCAGTCATCGGCCTCTACGGCGTTATGGCTTACACCGTCGCTCAGCGCACTCGCGAAGTCGGTATCCGCATGGCGCTCGGCGCCGCTCAAGGCAATGTCATCTGGCTTGTGATGCGCGAAGTTTTGATTCTCGTCGCCATAGGCGTGGCCGCCGGAGTGCCTGCTTCCCTGGCTCTCACCAAGCTCGTGCAGAGCCAACTCTTTGGCCTCTCGCCGCATGACCCCGCGACTCTCTTGATCGCGACGGTTGCTCTGGCGTTCGTGGCCTGCGCAGCTGGATATATCCCAGCATGGCGAGCCAGCCGCCTCGACCCCATGAAGGCCCTGCGCTACGAATAGGTTGCAATCCTTCGGTTCACTGCGGACCAACAAACGAAATTGCAAATGGAGGTTTCTCGTTCGACGCCCCGGCGCTCGCCTTCATTCGCACGCTGTGCAACTCTCTATACTTTGCTCCCAACTATCTGTAAGTGGCTGAGCCAATCTATGGCAGCGCGATCTCGAATCGGTAGCTACCTGCGGGGATCTCGTATTCAGTTATGGTGCCCCCCCCAGCGGCGTGCACTTTGCTGCTCTTCGACAAGAGTTGCCCGTCAAGCTTGTAGGATTGCGCCAGGTCTCCTCCAAGCGGCAAGCGCCCGGTCGCATTTGCGGGGATCGTCAAATTCCAGACAACCTTGTCTCCAGCAATCGACCATGCGGAGTGAATCATTCCGTAAGAAGATTCGTAGGAAAAATCGAGACTCCCCAATCGTTTATCGAAATTGGGATGAAGACGGATGACATGAAATCCCGGATCGCTTGATACCGTATCGATCCCAGCTGCGTAACGATAGATCCAATCAGCGACCGCACCATACGCATAGTGATTGTAGGAATTCATGCTGGGGTCGCCGCGCATTTGATCGCCATTCCACCGCTCCCACATCGTGGTAGCCCCATGCTCGACCAGATATCCCCACGACGGATACTCCGTATTGAGCAGCAAGCGATAGGCAACGTCGGCATACCCGCTATCCGTTAAAGCGCTTAGCAAGTAGGGAGTTCCCAGGAATCCCGTGCCAAGCCGCCACTGGTTGGCTTCGAGCCGATCCACCAAACGCTTTGCAGCAACGCTGCGCAGCGAATCAGGAAGCAAATTCATGTGCAGCGCAAGTACGTACCCAGTCTGTGTTTCGACTGGCTTGTCGCTTAGCGGCTTTGCAGTACCCGAAGCGAATACGGGAGGTGGCGGAACACCCCCAACGAAACCATCGCCACGTACGTAGGCTTGGTTAAAGGCAGCCTTGATCTTTTCAAACAGTTCACTGTACTTCCGCTCGTCATCTGTTCTTCCCACGGCGTGAGCCATCTGGCTCATCAGTGTCGCGTCGTAAGCCCAGTAAGCTGTGGCGATCAAATCCACGGGCGTCACTCCTTCGGGTGCGAGCCAGTCCGCAAAAGGAATGCCGTAGTTCTTTTTCCAAAGGTAGTCCGGGTTCGCCGCCTGAATCGCGGCCAGATACTTTTCCATCCCCGCCCAATTTTCTTCCACCACTTGCTTATCGCCCGTCTGAATCCATGACGTCCACGGAATCACGACACCCGCATCGCTCCATCCCGTTCCGTAACCAGGGTTCGGAGTATTCGTTCCCGGCGCGAAGATTCCATACATGTCCGTGCCCACTTGCGTACCGCGCAAATCCGTTCCGAATTTTCTCGAGAACGTCGTCAAGTCCATGTTGTACGTCGCTGTCCGCCAAAATACCTGCGCATCCGCCGACCAACCCAGTCGCTCATCGCGTTGCGGGCAATCCGTCGGAACTCCCACGAAGTTCGAGCGCTGGCCCCATAAAATATTGCTCCACAGCTTGTTGAGCATCGCGCTGCTGGTCTTCAGCGTAGCCGTGAACGGAGCATCCGTATGGAAAGGAACCGCTTTTATGTCTTCGAGCTTCGGCGCCGCCTTCAATCCGGAAATCTCCGCATAACGGAACCCATGAAAGGTAAACGTCGGCTCGAACTCTTCGGTCCCTTTGCCCGCGAGAATAAAATGGTCCGTCGCCTTCGCTGTCCGTAGGTTGTCGACATAAAGCGTCCCGTCCGGATTCAATATTTCCGCAAACCTGAGTTTCACGTCTGTTCCCGCGGCACCTTGTGCTCGAATGTGCACAACTCCGGAAAGATTTTGCTCGAAATCGAAGATGTAAACACCCGAAGACGGACTCGTCACTTTCTTAGGGGCAAGCGCTTTTTCCGCGCGAATCGGCTGGAAATATTGCCAAACGATTTTTGTTTCCTTTGGCTGAACCGTCTCCGCGGGTTTCCATTTGCCGTCGTCGAATGCCGCCGTGTTCCAGTTCGCTTGTAACTTTCGCGCGTCGTACGTTTCTCCATCATAGATTTCCGCGAAAAGAATGGGCGAGATGTCCGCCTTCCACTTTTCGTCCGTCATGACCCAGTCCACGGATCCATCTTTGTACTCGATCCTCAGCTGTGCACGCAGCGCAGGAGGAGTATCCCCGTAGTTGTATCCCTGCCGATACCATTGCAAAGGTGTTGAATACCAGCCTGGTGCCAGCAACGCCCCGACCGCGTTCTTGCCTGATTTGATGTCCGCCGTCACGTCATACGTCTGGTAAATAACGCGTTCCCGGAAATCCGTCCATCCCGGCGCCAGAATTTCGTCGCTGACCTTCCGCCCGTTCATCGAAAGCTGGTACGCGCCAAGAGCTGTTGCGTAAATGCGTGCGGAAGCCACTGGCTTTGCGATCTCAAATGTTTGACGTAGAGACTTTACGGCTCCAGTAGGCCACGGATTTCCCAGCTCGCCGGTGTCGAATCCAGAAGTCGGCGCAACGTAACGTTTCGCTCCGGTCCAAGAAGAATCGTCGAATTCGGGGGCCTGCCAGTTCCCGCTTGCATCCAAGGCCGCTCGCCAACCCTCCGGAGTACTCTTAAATAATTCGACAGGGCCGTCCGTCGCTTCCACGTACAACACTGCGTTCATGGGGGTTTGGCTTACACGCGGCCGATTGCCTCCACCAGTTAGATAATGAACCACCTCGATCGCCAATACGTTCTGTCCCGTGCGCAATTCGCCCGAAACATCCCGAATTGCGTACGTCTTCCAGGGCATCTGCTTCCACGGAGGCAATGGCGCCGCTTCCATCACCGGCTTTCCATTGAGCCACGCGCCGACCGTGTCCTGCCCTGTCGCGTAGAGCGTGGCGCGCCCGACCGGCTTCGCCAGATTAAAATGGAATCGAAATGCATGCTTTGTGGTCGTGGCCTCCTTGGGCGCTTCCCCACCGGTGTCCGTGATCCACTCTGCGCCCGATTCCCGCACGCGCCGCAGTTCGGGTTCTTCATAGCCGATCCACTTTGCTTTCCAGTTTTCCTGCTGCAGAAGGCCCGTCTCCCACCAGCTCGGTTCGCTGGGAGCGCCTGCTTTACCATCCTTGTCCCACACGAAAACCCGCCAGTAATATCGTTTGCTCGGTTCGAGAGCTGGGCCTCCATAAGTCACACCCATCGAGTTGTCGGATTCTACGCGCCCACTGTCCCAGACATCGCCTTTGTCGCCTGCAAGGATTTCCGCCTTCGAAGCGATTTGTATTTCATATGCGGTCTGCCGAGCGCCGGAGCGAGCATCTTGCAACTTCCAGGACAGCTGAGGTTTCGCCGTGTCCATTCCCAGCGGTGTGGTTAGCGATTCGCATTCAAGCTTTACTGGCCTAGCCGATTGGGCGGCTGCACTCCATGCGAATACCAGAAAACACGCAGCTGTCGCTTTCGCAATTCTCAGCACGCTTCGAGCGTCGCTCTTTGGTCTTCTCATCGCATGCTCTCCGGGTCTCACTCTGTTCGAGCAAAACCATCTATGGGCGGGGTCGTCGGCACTCTCGTGGTCGGCGTCGCGCACTGTAGCGGCAACCCCTCCCACCTGTCAACAAAATGCAGGTCAACCGCTGGGACCAGCCAAGACTCGCTAAATCTCGCTTAATCTTGCGAAGAAGCTGTTTGGAGTGCGGCAGCCCAGCTGCCGCTTTTCCCAATGACCCGCACGACTCTATATTTGGCGAGACTCATTCGGTGTCTCTTCGAAGAACATCTAGGCGGTAGCAAGATACACATAACGCAGAATAAAAAGGACGGTAAGTATCCAAACGAGTGCATTGATTTCCTTGAATTTGCCCGACGCGAGCTTCACCACGGTGTAAGAGATCAACCCGAGGCTCAAACCGGTCGCGATACTAAAGGTCAGCGGAGTCGCCAGCATGGTGATAAACGCGGGTAAGGCCTCGCTGAAGTCATTCCAAACCACCATCGCCAAGGACTGCGACATCAAGACGCCCACCAAAATTAGCGCCGGAGCTGTCGCGTAAGCCGGAATTGCCGTCGCCAGCGGCGAACAAAACATAGCCAAAAGAAAAAGTCCCGCCACGGCGATATTGCTGAAACCAGTCCGAGCCCCGGCTGCGACGCCTGCCGCGCTTTCGATGTAGCTCGTGACCGTGGAAGTGCCCGTCAGTGACCCGAAGATCGTCCCCACGGAATCCGCCAACAATACACGGCCAACGCGCGGAATCTTGCCATCCTTGATAAATCCGCCCTGTTCGCAGACACCCACCAGCGTCCCTACGTTGTCGAACAAATCCACAAACAGAAATGCGAAGAGAATCTCCAGGAATCCTAGATGCAAAGCTCCTCGAAAATCGAGCTGAAGGAAAGTTGAGGACGGGTGGGGCAGCGAAAAGAAAGTAGTAGGCCAGCTCGAAATGCCGCGGAGCATTCCCAGCACGGTAGTTCCAATAATGCCGATCAGGATAGCGCCATGAATTTTCCGCGCCATCAAAATCAGCGTTAATGCCAGCCCAAAGCACGCGGTCTGCACTTCTTTATCCGCGAAGCTTCCCAAGCCTACAAACGTGGCGGAGTTAGCCACCACCAGCTTTGCGTTTCGCAATCCCACAAATGCTATGAACATCCCGATTCCCGCCGCCGTCGAATGCTTCAAGCAATCCGGCATACCATTGACGATCTGTTCGCGAACCTTCGTTACGGTAAGCACGAGAAACAGCACACCCGAAAAAAAGACGACCGCGAGCGCGGTTCGCCACGGAATATGCATCGCCAGACAAACGGAGTACGTGAAATAGGCGTTCAGCGACATCCCCGGCGCAAGCGCAATCGGATAGTTCGCATACAATCCCATCACCAGCGTTGCAACCGCCGCCGAAAGGCAGGTTGCAAACACCACGCCATCCGCAGGCATTCCCGCCTGCGCAAGAATCTGCGGGTTGACCACGACGATATAAGCCATCGTCACGAACGTAGTAAGCCCGCCCAGCAGCTCCTGCTTCACCGACGTCTGATTCTCAGCAAATTTGAAGTAGCGACTGATCAATCGTCCCTCCGCCCTCTCAACCAACCGCAAGGCCTTCTTCGATTGCAAAAGCTTTTCGGACGAACCCACTCATACAGTCCATAGAAGAAGCCATAGAAGAAGCCACAGACACGCTTGTCCCCTGCCGAGCCTGATAATTCCCTGGGTTCAGCGAAAAACAACTCCACCACTGCACAGAAATCTCAATAAGGAATCTTATTAGGCCGGTCGCCCCACGCGCGAAATCCCGCGAGCGCCTCTTCTCGCATCATCTGAGTTGTAGGAATTCGCCGCTCCGAAAGAGGCTGTTTCAACTCCCCGTAAATAAACGAATCGTCAAATCCAGCCTTGGCCGCATCCTCTGCCGTGCTCGCGAAATAAATGCGCGACAGCCTCGCCCAATAAATCGCCCCCAAACACATCGGACACGGTTCGCACGAAGTGTACAGCTCGCAATCCTTCAATTCGAACGCGCCCAATTTTTCGCAAGCCCGCCGGATCGCCAAAACTTCCGCATGCGCCGTCGGATCATTCGTCGAGGTCACTTCATTCGAACCCTCGGCGATAATCTTTCCATCCTGCACAATTACCGCGCCGAACGGTCCCCCACGCCCCGATTGAACACCTTCAATCGACAGCTGAATCGCCCGCTCCATGAACGGATTGCTCAAGCCCTATCGCCCCGACTCCATTCGTTGGTTATCCCTGACGCATTCGCCCACGCCATCCCGGAGAGCCTCGCAAAAAAGCACGCAGAACCCCGCGCCAACCGGCAAGTATATGCCCCGCAAACGAGCCTCCTAGCACTTTTTTCGTCTTGAATTATCGATTTTGCTGACTTGAAAACCTGCAGATATAAGTCTACGCTCGGGTCTCATTCTCACGAATTTTTCTCCGGATCTGGATCCGCTTTTTCACTATGAGTTTGCGCGCCTTTCTTTCTCGACGTGTTGTAACTCCAGACGCAGTGCGCCCCGCCGCTCTGCTCGTCGAAGGAGATCGCATTCTCGACGTTGTGCCTCCCGAACAAGTCCCGCACCAAGCAGAACTCCACGACTTTGGCGACGCCGCAGTTCTTCCCGGCCTAGTCGATTCCCACGTTCACATCAACGATCCCGGTCGCGCCGATTGGGAAGGTTTCGAAACCGCCACACGAGCCGCCGCCGCCGGCGGATACACGTTGTTGGTCGACATGCCATTAAACTGCTTGCCCGCCACAACAAATGTCGCCGCGCTCGAAGCCAAACGCACAGCCGCCCGAGCCCGCTGCCGCGTCGACTGGATGCCCTGGGGAGGCGTCGTCGCAGACAATCCCCTCGACATCGTCCCGCTGGCCAACGCCGGAGTCCCCGGCTTCAAATGTTTTCTAGTTCATCCCGGCATCGACGGCTTCACGATGGTCACGGAACCTCAGTTACGCGCCGCTTTACCCCACGTTGCCCGCACAGGCTTGCCCCTTCTCGTCCACGCTGAACTTCCCGCTCCCATCGATTCCGCCACTGCAAATCTAGCCAGAGCCGACTGGTCTCTCTACGAAACATATCTCCAATCGCGTCCCGAAGAAGCCGAACTCTCCGCGATTCGAATGCTCCTCTCCCTCTGCCGCGAATACGAATTCCGCCTGCACATCGTCCATCTCTCCGCCAGCGCCGCGCTTCCCGAACTGCGCGCCGCTCGCTCCGCAGGTCTTTCCGTAACCGTCGAAACCTGCCCCCACTATCTACATTTCGCCGCCGAAACAATCCCCCAAGGCGCCACGCTCTTCAAGTGCGCCCCTCCAATTCGCAGCCGCGAAAATTGCGATCGACTCTGGCAAGGCCTCCGCGATGGAACGATCGACCTCGTCGCAACCGACCACTCTCCCTGCCCGCCAGAAATGAAGCGCCTCGCAGAAGGAAATTTCCGCACCGCTTGGGGCGGCGTTGCAAGTCTCTCCATCGCGCTTCCGGTGATGTACACGGAAGCCACTACGCGCGGATTTGCGCTGACCGACGTCGCCCGCTGGATGTCGGAAGCGCCCGCAAAATTAGCCGGCTGCCACTCACACAAAGGCCGCCTCGCATCGGGCTACGAAGCCGATTTCGTCGTCTTCGAGCCCGAAAGCGAGTTCGAAGTGACCGAAGACCGATTGCATTACCGTCATCCAGTTTCGCCGTATCTCGGAGAAAAATTGCGCGGCGTAGTGAGAGCCACTTATCTTCGAAGCAGAAGGGTATTCAGCGACAGCGAGTTCCCCGGCGAGCCGATCGGCGAGGAGTATCGCTGCTAATGCTGCATCTCAAGAAAAGCTCCGCACTCTCCCCGGCTTGTAGGGGCGGGACTTGTTTACCCTGTAAGGGCCCCGCCCTTCTAAACGCGTGCAAGGCAACGACTAATTCCCTTGAGCACCACTCGCACCACCACGTTTCGATTTGTCTGTCATACACTAAAGCAAGCAGGCAAGAGCCTGCAAAAGATCTGCTGATTCCGCCATTCGAATGAAAAACGCCCCCATTGTCGGCACGTCAGTCCCCCGCATGGAAGGCCGCGGCAAAGTCACCGGAGAAGCTCGCTACGTCGACGACATGGTTTTACCGGACATGCTCTACGGCGCTACCGTCCGCAGCCGCATTCCCCGCGGCAAAATTAAAAAGCTCACCTTCGGCCCCGGCATTAATTGGAACGAATTTGTAATCGTCACGCCCGCGGACATCCCCGGGAAAAATTGCATCGCCCTCATCGAAGATGATCAGCCGTGTCTCGCTGATGGCCTGATCAATCATCCCGAAGAACCTATTCTCTTACTCGCTCATCCCGACCGCCATCTTCTCCCGAAAGCCGTCAAAGCTGTGTCCGTCGAATACGAACCTCTTCCCGCCGTCTTCAGCATGGAAGAAAGCGAGACTTCGCAACAAATCGTCTGGGGCACAGACAACATCTTCAAAACTTATCTCATCGAAAAAGGCGATATCGATTCCGCGTGGCAAAACGCGGACCACATCGTCGAGGCCGAATACACAACGGGCGCGCAGGAACAGCTCTACATAGAAAACAACGGAATGATCGCCGCCTTCGATCCCCGGCAAGGCCTAACCGTCTGGGGCTCGCTCCAATGCCCCTATTACATTCACAAAGCCCTGATGAAGCTTTGCAACCTTCCCGCAGATCGCGTACGTGTCGTTCAAATGGAAACCGGTGGCGCTTTCGGCGGCAAGGAAGAATATCCCTCCATGATCGCCGCCCACGCCGCGCTCCTCGCCATGAAATCCGGCAAGCCGGTAAAAATTATCTATGACCGCATGGAAGACATGGCGGCCACTACCAAGCGCCATCCTTCCCGAACTCGCCATCGCACCGCGGTCAGCAAAGACGGCAGAATTCTCGCTGGAGAAATTGACTTCACCATTGATGGCGGCGCTTACAAAACTCTGTCGCCTGTCGTTCTTTCGCGCGGCGCCATTCATGCCGGTGGCGCGTACTATTGGCCCAGCATTCGCATTCGCGCCAAAGCCGTCGCCACCAATATGCCACCGCACGGCGCGTTCCGCGGATTTGGCGCGCCGCAATCCCTCTTCGCGCTCGAACGTCACATGGACCGCATCGCCCAAGTCGTCGGCCTTTCGCCAGTAGAAATCCGCCGCCGCAATTTCCTCAAGCCCGGGCAGACCACCACAACCAGCCAAACAGTGAACGAAGAGATCGATCTCGGCAGACTTCTCGACCGCGCCCTCGAACTCTCGGACTATCACGTAAAGAAAAATCAATTCGTGCAGGACAACCAGCAGAGCGTCCACAAAAAAGGAATAGGCATTGCCGCTTTTCTGCACGGCGCGGGATTCACCGGCTCCGGTGAGCGCTTTCTAGGCTCGGTTGTCGGTGTCGAAGCTATCGCCGACGGTAGCCTGCGCATCCTCGTCTCCAGCACCGAATTCGGTCAGGGCACGAACACCGTGTTGTGCCAGATTGTCGCCGAAGCGCTCGGCCTTCGTTACGAAGACGTGAGCATCGCTCAACCCGACACGCACGAAGTGCCCAACAGCGGCCCCACCGTCGCGTCGCGCACGGTCATGGTCGTCGGCAAACTCGTACAATCCGCTGCCGTCGGAATCCGAAAAACACTTATCGCGAGCGGCATGCTCGCCGATTCTTACACGCCCGAAGAATTCCGCGCTGCCTGCCGAGCCTATGTCGCAAAGCACGGCAAAATCCGCAGCCTGGCGCAGTATGAACAACCCGAAGGCATTTTCTGGGACGATGAAAAATATCGCGGCGAGGCGTATGCCGCGTTTGCCTGGGCCGTTTACATCGCGGAGGTAACCGTCGATCTCACCACCTATGGCGTAACGGTCGATGATTTCGTCGCCCTCCAAGAAATAGGAAAAGTCCTTCACCCAGTTCTCGCGAAAGGCCAAATCATCGGCGGCGTCGCCCAAGGCATCGGCTTTGCCCTATACGAAAAAGTGATTTGGGAGAATGGCCGCATGCAAAACGGCCAGATGACTAACTACATCATGCCCACTTCCGCCGACCTTCCTCCTATCCGCGTGTACTTCGAAGAACTTGGCAACGTTCTCGGCGCCTATGGCGCAAAAGGAATCGGTGAACTTCCGATGGACGGCCCTGCCCCGGCGATTGTCAACGCTATCGAAGATGCACTGCACATTTCCTTCCATTCGATTCCGTTGCTTCCAGAGGATATCTTCGCCGCACTCTCCGACAGTGCGACGGCCGAGACTGTAGCCTCAACGGCGCGAGAGCGAGAATGAGCCAGCCCTTGTTGCAGAGTGCAAAATGTGAAATCTCTCTCACGGTAAACGGAAAACTGGAAACCCTGCATGTGTATCCGATGGAGCGCCTCCTGGATGTTCTTCGGCACGAACTTGGATTAACGGGAACGAAAGAAGGCTGCGGAGAGGGCGAGTGCGGCTCCTGCTCGGTCTTGATCGACGGAATGTTGGTGAATAGCTGCCTCGTTCCCGCGCTTCAAGCGAACGCCGCGACCATCGTCACGATTGAAGGCCTTGCCATGGACGCCAGCCTGCAATTGTTGCAGCAATCATTTCTTGATTGCGGCGGTGCCCAGTGCGGTATCTGCACTCCAGGAATGATTCTCGCGTCTTTTCACCTCTTAAAGAAAAAGCCGCAACCCACTCTTGAAGAAATTCGCGAAGGGCTCTCTGGTAATCTTTGCCGCTGCACCGGTTACATGCAAATCTTTGAAGCCGTGGAGCAAGCCGCACGCCGGGGAGCCGCAACGTGAGGGCTCATCCCGCCGAATTTGAGCTTCTCGCCCCGCCCACTTTGCCCGCTGTGCTATCGCTCCTCGCACATGAACCCGGCGAGTGGCTTCCCATCGCCGGCGGCACCGACGTGATGGTCCAATATTCCGCTGGAAAACTTCCCGCTCGCAAACTGGTCAGTATCTGGAATCTGCCTGAGCTGCGCCGAATTGAAGTTTCCGCGGACGAAATCCGCATTGGCGCGGGATGCACGTATACCGATTTGCGCGAACATGAACTTATCAACCGCGAGTTCTCTCTCTTATCCATGTCTGCGGGCTGGACCGGCGGAATCGCAAACCAAAATCGCGGAACTCTCGGCGGCAATATCGTGAATGCGTCGCCGGCAGCGGATTCTCTTCCCGCGCTCATGCTCTACGACACAGACTTGCTTCTCGTTTCCGCACGAGGAGAACGCCACCTGCCCTACGCGAACTTCCATACCAGTTACCGCAAGACCCAGCTCGCTCCCGATGAACTCATTCGCGCGATCTGCCTGAAAAGACAATTTTCAGGTTACTATGCCCATGCGCGCAAAGTCGGAGCACGCAATGCACAAGCGATTGCCAAAGTCTGTTTGGCAGGGTTGGGTCGTCTTGCCGGCGGTATTATCGACGACCTTCGTTTTGCGGTTGGAAGCGTGGCGCCCATTCCCATGCGTTTGACCGAGACGGAACAAATCGTGAAAGGCAATCGGATCGATTCACATCTCATCCAATTGGCGAAAACAGCAGCATCCGCGGAAGTCCGCCCGATTGATGACGTTCGCTCCACTTCGCGCTATCGCGCGGCTGTCGTCGGCAATTTGGTCGCTGAGTTTCTGGAGCAGTTGGGCGCCATGAATGCGCAGAGCGAACGTATGAGACAGGTGCTCGCGCAATGGAATGCTCTGCAGCCGGATAAAGCCGCTGAAGAAATATTGCCTTGCTGTGGCTCAAAAGCTTGGGCGCTCGAAATGGCAGCTCGAAGGCCACTCCTCGATGAATCGGCTCTATTGGCTGCTTCTGACGAAGTCTGGAAAGGCCTCGCGGAATCCGATTGGTTGGAAGCGTTTCGCAGCCACCCGCGGATCGGCGATGCGCATGCGCCGATCTCCGCGCCGGCCCAGTCTGCTGCTTGGTCTAGCGCAGAACAGCAAAGAGTTGGAGCTGCAGGCGAGGATGTTAAATTGGCTCTCCCCGCAGGCAATCGCAAGTACGAACAGAAGTTCAACCACATTTTCATCGTTTGCGCCACAGGCAAATCTGCTCCGCAAATCCTCGAAATTCTCCGGCGTCGTTTGTCGAACGATGAGGCGACGGAGCTCCGCGAAGCAGCCGAGCAGCAGCGGCAGATTGCACATCTTCGGCTGAGAAAATGGCTCTCTTCATGAATCGAATTTCCACCCATGTTCTGGACACAGCTCAAGGGAAGCCTGCGAATGACGTCCCTGTGCGGCTCGAACGGCAAGAGTCAGGTGGCGAATGGCGCCTTATATTTTCTTCCCGAACTGACGGAGACGGCCGCTGCCCTCAATTGTTGCCCGAAAACGAAACTCTTCGTGCGGGCAATTACCGTTTGGCATTTGACACCGCGAGCCATTACCTTGCTCAAAAGATCCAAGGACTTTATCCAGTCGTCGAGATTACGTTTCAGGTGCGCGACGGTGAATCGCACTTCCATATTCCATTGCTCTTGAGTCCGCACGGTTACACCACGTACCGGGGGAGCTGATCTGATGATTACGCTCGCGGAAAACAGCTACGGCAAATCGCGAGTCCGCCTCGCAAAAATAAAACGGCATCCCGACCGTCACGATTTTCGCGAATGGGCTATCGACATTCTCCTTGAAGGAGACTTCGAGTCCTGTTTCGTCGCTGGCGATAACAGCAAGATTCTTCCCACTGACACGATGAAAAATACCGTGTACTCGCTGGCCCGAACCTCTTCGGCGGACTGCATGGAAGAATTTGGCAAGGAATTGGCCGCTTTCCTTCTGGAAAGTAACCCGCAAGTCTCGGCGGCCCGAGTCTCACTCTCGGAAAAATCCTGGCAGCATCTTCACACTAACGGAAAACCGCATCCCACGACCTTTGTGCAATCCAGCGGCGAGCGTCAAACGGCGGACGTCACAGCGGCTCGCAACGTGGCGCCCACGGTTCGCTCCGGTCTCGAAAATCTCATCATCATGAAAACATCAGACTCGGAATTTGCCGGCTTCCTAAAAACTTCCTTGACCACTCTGCCGGAGACGACCGATCGGTTGTTCGCCACTTCAGCTCGCGTGCGTTGGAACTATTCGTCCCCAGATTTACCTTTTGTCTCTTTGCGCTCCGCTGTTCGCGATATTTTGTTCAGCGTGTTTGCCAGTCACTCGAGCAGGTCCGTCCAGCACACTCTGTATGCTATGGGGGAACGCGTTCTCGCCAATGTGTCTGAAATCACGGACATTGAATTGACGATGCCCAACCGGCACTATTTGCTGGCGGACCTTTCGCGCTTTGGCCAGGACAACCCCAACGAGATTTTTGTGCCCATCGATGAACCTCACGGCACAATCGAGGCACGCATTCGCCGTCAAGGTTGAATTTCTGTGTCCACAGCTGGGAGCACAACAATACGCGCGGAAGAAGTGATCGCCCGCTGCAAGCAGCTGGCGTTATTCTCCGAAGACGCCGGCAGTACGCGCCGCACTTTCCTTTCACCGCCGATGCGCGATTGTCACCGTGAAATCACAAAGTGGCTCATCGACGCCGGAGCCGAAGTCACCGTCGACGCAGCCGGCAATCTGCGCGGTTTTTACTCCGCTGCGCAAACCAATGCACCGCGACTGCTTATTGGTTCGCATCTCGACTCGGTTCCGAATGCTGGAGCCTATGACGGCGTTCTCGGAGTTGTCATCGCGGTCGCTCTTGTCGAATCATTGGAAGGTCGCCGCCTTCCTTTCGCCATCGAGGTCGTGGGTTTTTCCGAAGAGGAAGGAGTCCGCTTCGGTTTACCCTTCATCGGCAGCCGCGCTCTAATCGGCAAGCTCGATGAAGAACTCCTGAATCGCCAGGACACACACGGAATCTCCGTTCGCAACGCCATAAAAAGCTTTGGACTGAATCCATCAGAAATTCCGCGCGCGGCATTAAGCAGCGATACGTTAGCCTATCTGGAATTTCACATCGAGCAGGGGCCAGTCCTTGAATCGCTCGGGCGATCGCTCGGTGCCGTGGAAGCTATCGCGGCTCAAACACGCATGGAGTTCGTGTTTGTCGGCCGTGCCAACCATGCGGGCACAACGCCCATGCACCTGCGACACGATGCTGTCGCCGCAGCCGCCGAGTGGATCGTCGCGGTAGAACGCACTGCCCACAACCATCCGGGCCTGGTAGCGACGGTCGGTCGAATCGAAGCAATGCCAGGTGCGACCAATGTCATCGCGGCGACAGCTCGCGTTACTTTGGATGTGCGCCACAAGTCCGATGACATTCGCGATCGCGCAGTGGAAACCCTCGTTCGAATGGCCGAAGAAATTGCTGCGCGCCGCGGCCTGGCGCTGCAGCAAAAAGTTCTGTTGAGTCAAAGAGCGGTAGCGATGGACCCATTTCTCGTCGATCAAATTCAGGAAGCCATCCGCAGCACTGGCTGCCAACCGCACCGCATGACCAGCGGCGCCGGCCACGACGCGATGATCCTCGCCGAGAAAATTCCCGCCGCCATGATTTTCCTGCGATCCCCAGGCGGAATCAGCCACGATCCGTCAGAATCAGTCGAGATCGAAGACGTAGCCAAAGCGCTCGACTGCGGCATGCATTTGCTCGACCAGCTTGCCAATTCCACAGAGCTCCAAAAAAGGATGTGCCGTGCCTAATCCCCTCCACAATCTTGGTCAAACGCGAAGCGCCCAAAAACACAATCATCTCTTACTGACGCCAGACACCTTCGTTCGAACGCCATTGCCCGGCATGAAAGCCTGCGCCGCCATCGTGCACGCAGGCCCTGCCATCGGCGCACGCTTCGCTCAGTACAACGCTGAATTCGAAGCCGGCGGCGAACTCGGTGCAACTACCGCGCAGCGTTTCCTCTACGTCCTCGAAGGCCAGCTCAACTTGGAAGTAGAAGGCCGCAAAAGCGAGCTAGAAGCCCGGGGTTATGGGTACTTGCCCGAAGGCAAGGAACATCATGTGGTGGCAACGAAAACCAGCCGCGCCGTGGTCATCGAAAAACATTACCAGCCCCTCGCTTCATTCGAATCGCCGCGCGCAATCATTTCCAGCGAAGACGCAATCGCTTCTGAGCCACTTGATGGTGATGCGAGCTTGCAAGTAAAACACTTGCTCCCCGATACGATGCATTTCGATTTCGCCGTGAACTCGATGGTGTATCAGCCGGGAACCGCATTAAGCATGGTCGAAATGCACGTCATGGAGCACGGCCTGCTGATGCTCGAAGGCGGCGGCATCTATCGTCTCGGCGATTCGTGGTATCCGGTCACCGCCGGTGATTTTATCTGGATGGCGCCGTGGTGCCCGCAGTGGTTCGGCGCCATCGGCAAAGTCCCCGCCAAATACCTTATTTATAAAGATTGGAACCGGCATCCGCTGGCGAGCCTTTCCTCTTCCAACACACCTCCGTCCGGCAAACCGCGATGAATTTGCAAATCGATACCGATCGCCTGGCGGCGGAGATCGAAGAGTTGGCGACAATTTCCGAAGCGGAGCCGCCGGCTGTAACGCGAATTGTTTTTTCACCGACGGATCTCAAGGCGCGCGCGTGGCTCATCGCTCGCTGCGAAAAAGCAGGGCTCACCGTTCGCCAGGATGCCATTGGAAATATTTTTGTGCGCTGGAACGGTTCCGAGCCAAACGCTCCGGCGGTGGGAACTGGCTCTCACATCGATGCGATTCCGAACGCCGGTAAATATGACGGCGTTGTTGGTGTCCTCGGTGGATTAGAAGCGATTCGCTCGTTGCAGCGCAGCGGCGCGCGCCCAAGGCATTCGATCGAGTTGCTCATGTTCACTTCCGAAGAACCCACGCGCTTCGGAATCGGTTGTCTAGGTAGCAGGCTGCTGTCCGGCACGATGACTCCCGATGCCGCGCGGAAGCTCGTCGACAAAGAGGGATCTTCGTTGGAAGAAGTTCGCCGCAAAGCAGGATACAACGCGCCGCTCGAAGAAGTGAAATTGCGCGACGGCTACTACAAAGCCTTTGTAGAGCTGCACATTGAGCAAGGTCCCTTGCTCGAACAGCAACAAATTCCGCTCGGCATCGTCACAAGTATCGCGGCTCCGGCGAGCCTGCGCATTTCGATCGAAGGCGCGGGCGGGCACGCTGGCGCCGTGCTCATGCCGGAACGGCGGGACGCGCTGTGCGCTGCGGCGGAGTTGATCCTCGCGATCGAGGACGCTGCGCGGAGTAGCGGCGCTGTCGATACTGTGGCGACTGTCGGCATTTGCGATGTGTTCCCCGGCGCGGTCAACAGCATTCCCAGCCGCGTCCATTTAACTCTCGACATTCGCGATACAAATCTTACGCGGCGCGATGCAGTGATGCGTGAAATTGAAACTGCACAGAAAACGATTGCGTTGAAGCGGCAAGTCATGATTCGCGAAGAGATCGTCAACGCTGATGCGCCGGCGCAGTGCGCTCCTGCGATTGACGAAGCGCTTTCGCAAGCTTGCTCGGAACATGAGCTGGCTTCGATAAAGATGGTTAGCCGCGCTTATCATGATTCACTTTTTATGTCGCGGGTCGCTCCTGTCGGGATGCTTTTTATTCCTTGTCGCAGCGGGTACAGCCACCGGCCGGATGAATATGCGTCGCCGGAAGACATTGCGCGCGGAGTGCTTGTGCTGGCGGAAACGCTGGCGACTCTGACTTCTTGACCTTGCCTAAGACGCGCACTTTGCAGCGCGAAAATGCGTAACGGAGATGAACAGGAAAAAAAATGTTCACCGGCACGCCACAGCAAGACGGGCACAGCGTGCTGTGCCCCTACGAGGTACATGTTGAGGATTTGTGGAGTCATTGTTCTTGCTGGAAGCGGCGGATTTTGGCGTAGCCTGGCTTGAGGATCTTGTAGATGAAATCGCAGCGCTGGTGATAGGGCAAGAACGCGCTTTTCATGGCGTTGACGGTAAGGATTTCGAAGTCGTCCAGGCCGAGGCCAAAGGTGTCTCGAGCGGCCTCGAATTCTTTGGTCATTGTGGTGTCGCTCATCAGGCGGTTGTCGGTGTTTAGCGTGACGCGAAATTTTTCCTGATAGAGAGTTTTGAACGGATGTTCCGCGAGGCTGCGAGCGGCGCCTGTTTGCACGTTGCTCAGCAGGCAAATTTCGAGCGGGATTCTTTTGTCGAGGACGTACTGCGCGAGGTCGCCGAACTTCACTACTTTTCCGTCCTCGGCGACGGCGATGTCGTCGATGAGGCGCGTGCCGTGGCCGATGCGGTGTGCACCGCAATATTGGATGGCTTGCCAAATGGATTCTTTTCCAAAGCCTTCGCCGGCGTGAATCGTGATGCTGAAATTCTGGCGTTGAATATAGTGAAAAGCGTCGACGTGTTTTTTGGGAGGGAATCCGCCTTCTTCACCGGCGAGATCGAATCCGACAACACCGCGCGCACGAAAGTCTACGGCGAGTTCGGCCATTTCGAGCGACACGTCCATATTGCGCATCGCGCAGATAATCAGGCCGGAGGAAATTCCGAAGTCGTGTTTGCCGCGCTCCAAACCTTTTAGGACGGCGGAGACTACCTGCTGATGGCTCAAGCCCGTGCGCGTATGAAAAACCGGGGCGAAGCGCGTCTCGAAATAGACTACGCAGTCGCCGGCCAGGTCTTCCGCTTGTTCGTAGGCGACTCGCTCGAGGGCTTCTTCGGTTTGCATTACCGCGATGGTGTGCGCAAAGCCTTCCAGATATTTTGGGAGGCTTCCTTGGTTGGCTCCCTGGTGGAACCAGTGGGCTAGCTCTTCGGGATTTTTCGTGGGAAGTCCGTGGTAGCCGGCGGTCTTGGCCAAGTCGATGACGGTTCCGGGGCGGGGGACTCCGTCGAGGTGTTCGTGGAGTAACACCTTGGGGAGACTTTTCAATAGGGCGTGATCAAGGTTCATCGGGGACCTCTTGCGTTGAGCCAAGGAGGAGAGGCGAAGAGGGAAAAAGGATAACGCAGAGGCGCTGAGTACGCAGTGCCGCGCAGAGAAAGCCAGATGCCCCCACCCCGGGTGTCTAGAGAACTATAGAGTAAGCCCATGAAAAAGCTGGAGTTGTGGGCGTTTCTGTGGGTTGGATGTGTACTCTCTGTGGAAAAAAGTGGAATGGTTTGGGCTGGATGAAGGACGCCCCACCCCCTCCCCTGTTTTTTGTAAGAATATGATTCGGTGAGGGTTAGATGGTGGGGGTCTGCAAAAGATGTGATTCTAAAGGGGATAGTCGCGAGTGGTGAGTGTCCCCTCGAAACTCGGGGTAAACGAGTGGCGAGGAAAGAGGACTGCGAGCGCTGGGCGATCATTGATGATTGAAAATCGGCGGGGACGCAGGCGAGTGTGGTTGACGGGGCGGTTGGGGTGCGGGCGAGGGTTTTTCTTAACAAAGAGTTCACAGAGGACACGGAGGAAGCGGCAGAGAGAGAAGAGAGAAAAGCAGATCCCTCACTACGTTCCCTTCGGGGCTCAGGGCAAGCGGGATGACAAATGTTGGGGAGGGAGTGCGGTCGGCTCGGCTGAACCATAGGGAATGGTAGCAGGCAGAAGAAGCGGATGTCTAGTAGTTTATTAGTTTACTGGATGCTTATTCGAACGGAGGACGCGGATTCGAATGAGGTAAACGGAAGTCGAGAGGTTTGAAGGAGTTGAGCGGGGAGTCATGGATTTGTTACGGCTGTGAAAATATGTGGAAAAGTGGGGAGAGGCAGTGAGTAGTGAATAGTAGGTAGTGAGTAGAGCCGAACGACCCAGCCTGTGCAAGATGCAAGACCGCAAACAGCGGGCCACCCAAGAGTTAAGGCGCTCGCATCCGCCCTTATCACAAGCCTTCCGCACTTCTTGTCAGCGGTGGCGCTCCCCAGTCCGTCAATAAATCATAGATACTGGCTATCAGCGAATGCGTTTCGACGTTGTGATTTAGGGACTCTCCATCCTTCTTAATTTCTTCCTGAACTACCCGGATTGCCTCACTGGCAACTTGCAAAAATCGTTCGCGAGGCGTCTGATCACTGAAATTCAGGCGCCATTGCTGCATTTCTTTAAGGTATCTCTTTAGAAGAAACACTTGGCTACTCAATCTTGTCGAGGTGGCTGGATAAAGCCTGTCAAAATCGCTCGTCATTTGTCGAAAGGCTTCCATGAATTGCACTAATTTGAATATGCCTGGGCGAGTCCATTCCTGCGGCAGAGTTTCGATTTGGACTCCTGACGGTTGAGCAGCGGGGGTTTTTCCGGTTGCTAATTCCCATGTCTGTACGTTTGCAAAAATAAGCATCTTGAGCAATTGCTGCGCTTCGGTATCTTGTGAGAATCCACCAACAAGGACGAGGGTAGTTTGATATGCCGATGCCAATTCGTCGGATGGTGCAGGCGTTTCCTCAGCAGAGCCAAACAGTTCAACCCTTCCGCTGAACTCCGCTTCCAGTATTCGCTGCAGAGGCGGACTGAATTTCTGAAGCATTTTCGCGTTGATGGTCCTTTGATATGCAGCGAGCCACAGATTCCCAAATTCGTACACCACGCGACGCGACTGGGCCTTCGAGAAATAGTCTAGCTTTACGCCCAAGTGAAGCCACAGAAAAGATTCGAGGAGGGCGAACGTGGAGTAGTCCCGAGTGGCGGGTGCTAAGAGATTGAAATTCCGCACCGCTTCCGCCGTTGGTTGTACAAATTCGTGCAGAAAAAAAACGAGATTAGACTCCCGCTGCTGTTCCGAATAAGGCATCTGTGACGAACTCCAGGGGCTTCACGTAAGCGAATGTTGGTTTACAAACTGAAGTGTGACTCTGTTCCGGCACCGTTGGATCTATCTTATCGTGTTGATAGCCCCCAATAATGACCACCGCCTCATTTGATCCAAAAATCGAGCGAGCAGTTAGAGACGGAATGCTGGGATACTTTTCATGAAGTCTTTCGCTTGTGGTCTTCAGGTCCTCGAGAACGGGATTCCCGGAGCTCAAACTCCCGAACAGAGGGTTCGAATGAAGCCAAACGGTCGAGAATAGGCCAAGAAATGGTAGCTTTGTCGCGACGCCTAACCAACCAGCTCCCAAAACCCCGCGATGGGCGGGAGCAAAGAATCGGAGAAGTGCCCTTACGATGAGGGGACTTGAGGATTTGTCTTTAGCTGTGTTCCACAACTCTAATTGCCCAGACTCGTCAAGAGTTCCGAGCTCTTCGAGTACTGCGTGTCTAATTATAACCGCACCAGTCGAATGGCCTACAAAGACTAGATGCTTGTAAGGTTCCTTTCTCTCTATTCTTGGGGCAAGCGCGAATCCAGACGGGAAATCGAAAGCTCTGGGCCCGGCTCGCAGTCCGACAACAAGAACCTCATCTTTAAGAAAGGCTAGCAAGTCTTCAGCTAACGGTTTGATTTGATCGTGGCTTGGGTAGCTGTAAAAAAACAGGTCGCATTTGCCCCAGAGCGGAAACCTATCCTGCTGTCGGTCTATGAGATGCTGAAAATCAATCCAGGTCGAACGTGGATTACCGAGAAAACCATGAACAAAAACAACCGCGATGTCTGCTTGGTCGGCGAATAGGGCATAGGCGTCTTTAGGGCGCGAGAGCTTGACAAGAACGTGGTCTGCGATATCCGCCACCGTGGGCTCTCCCAGTTCGGAAGGTTGCATAATCCTATCAGATAAACCGTCTCGCGGTGGCCGATCCAGGTGCCGGATCTAGGAAAAGCGTCTCACACACACTCTCGTCTATATCGTGCCCCTACGGTGGAATGACTTCGCTCGACTAGAAGGTAAATTTTAGGGACATTTGGATTTGGCGGGGGCTGCCGATGGTTTTGTTGACGATGCCGATGCCGCTTAGGGTGGGCGAGGAATAGAGCGGGGCGCCGTAGATCGGGAAATCGTCGAAGTTTAGGTTTTGGGTGACGTTGTTAATGGGGATGTCGAAGCTGGGCGTGTTGGTGAGGTTGAAGACTTCGAAGGTGTACTTCATGGCGACGCGTTCGGTGATCTGGGTCATTTTGATTACGGAGAGGTCGGTGCGGCGCTGCCAGGGTTGCCGGAAGATGTTGCGCTGGCCAGTGGTGTAGGTGGTTTCGAAGGTGTCGCCGGCGGGGATGGCGCCGCCGAGGTCGCCGGGATTGAGAAGCGGGACCGTGAAGCAATTGGGATTGAGGGCTGGCTGGCCGGGGTTTGTTCCGCTGGCGCCGGTATAAGCATTGGAGGGCGTGCAGCCGGGTGCGAGTGGGACGATGGGATTCGTGATGCCGTCGCTGGTGCCGTAGTAAATGCTTCCGACCGCGCCGGAATAGTCGATGACGCTGTAGGGTTGGCCGCTTTGAATGATAGCCAGGCCGGCGACGGCCCAACCGTCAGCGAAGCGGCCGCGCCATGAGGTCAGTTCGTAAAATTTGGGGAGTTCGTAGAGATAGGTGAAGTTGATGACGTGTGTGCGGTCGAAGTCCGAGAGGCCGTAGCCGCTGCGAAGGTCGGTGGCATTGTTGCCGTTGTAGAAGAGGCCCATGGCGCTTTGTTCATCGGTGGCGTGGGAGTAGGTGTAAGAAAAGCCTGCCTGAAAGCCGTGACTTATACGTTTTTCCACGTGGACTTGAAGGGCGTTGTAGGCGGAGATGCCGGCGGCGGTGTAGGACTCTGACTCGGACGAGTAGCCAATGTACGGGACGCGCAGGTCGTTATTGCCGCCTTCGTAGTTCTCCATCATGGTAGTGCCATCGGGGAGACCCATAGGTACGCAACCGGAGCTGGCGCCGCTGGCATTGCAAGTGGAGGTGTAGGCGCAGGCGGCGGGATTGAGTGTGGGATTGCAGCCGGCAGGCGCGAGAACGGTATAGCCATAGGTATAGCTCTGGCCGTGTATGGGATGGCTGGGACTGGCGATACCGGCCTGGTTGAAGGGGACGGGAATGATTTCATGACGGCCGAGATTGCCGACGTAGCCGATGGTGATGGCTAGATCTTTGCGGGGCTGCCATTGAATGTCGAGAGTCTGGTTAAGAGTGTATGGGAGTTTGTTGGCGCGATTGTAGTCGGCGAAGGAAAAGAGCTGGGCGCCACTTTCGATGGCGGCGGCATTGGGGAGGACGATGCTGGCGGGATTGCCGGTGGGAGGCGGTTGCAGAGTCGCTCCCCAAGGATTGGAGAACGAGCCGCCGGTTGGCTGAGTGGGGTCGCAGGTGGGGATGAAGCTCTGGTAGAAGGTGCCGATGGCGCTGCAAACCTGAGAATTGACGAACGGAGGAGCTTGATTTACGCCGAAGGGGCCGCCAGCAATGACGCCAGCAGCAAAGCCAGGGGACAGATAAGTGAAGAGTTCGCCGCGGTCGTAGTACATGCCCCAACCGGCGCGGACGACGACTTTGTTGTGAAACATTTCGGGACTCCAGGCAACACCGAGACGCGGGCCCAGGCTCCACTGCCGGCCGGTGAGAGTGGAATCGCTGACGCCTTTGCTGGGGAATTGTTTGTTATTGCCGGCGATGAGAAAGCCGGTATTGACGATAGTGTCGGTGGCGTCGTTGTAGTCGTATTCAGAGGGATCGAAATTGTAGAGGCGGCCGTATTTTTCGGTGAGACCGCCGTGGTAGTCGAAGCGAAGGCCAGCGGTGAGGCTGAGGTTCGGGAGAATCTGGTACTTGTCCTGCAGGAACATGCCCGTTTCGTTGGAGCGATAGTAACGGTTGGCGTCACCCTGAAGAAAGGCGGTGGTGATGAAGCCGTCGGGAGTGTAGGGGACGACCAGGCCCTGTAGGAATTGGGAGAAGTCGGCGAAACCGACAGTGCCTTTGTCTGTGCGCTGATCGCGGGTGTTGAGCTGCGTGTAGGCGAAGTTGCCGCCGAAGGTGAGAGTGTGCTTGCCGAGAGTCCAGATGGCGTTGGCGCTGGGCATGAAACGATTTTGGAAGACGCCGGTCCAAGCGCCTTGCGAGGCCGCGCCGCTGCCGATGTTGGTGGCGGCGTTGAAGACGAAGTTCTCGTTGTAGGGAGCGGAGTTGCCGTAGTTGTCGACGATGGAGATGCCGGGGAAGAAGGAAGAGCCGAAGGTGTTAATGGTGGAATCGGCGGCGGATGCTCCGGTGAGACCCTGAACGTAGGAGCCGAATTGTTGAGGGGTGAAGGGCTGCTGGATGGTGCTGTAAATCTTTTCACGGATGAAGCCGAAGACTTCGACGACGCTGAGATTGGGTTTCACGACCTGGGTGTTGGTGATGGATGCGACCTGGCTGCCGGCGTCGAGATTCTGGGTGAAGCCGGGAGAGCCGGAAAAAGCGTAGGGAGCAATGCTGGGATCGTGCTGATAGTAATACTTGAACGCGACAGTGTCTGTTGAAGTGGCAATCCAATCGAGGTCGGAGACCACTTGATCCGCCTTGAAGTAGGCGGTGCCGGGCGTGAATGTGTTTTCGGGGAAGCTGATGGTGGGAACAAAGCTGTTGGCGGAGGGGAACAGGAATTGGCCGTTGGGGAGTTTGTAATTGAGGAGGCCGTAGGCAATGGGGCTGATGTCGCCGGGGGCTGTGCCGATGGTGGGATTGACGGTGGCGGAATCGGGGAAATTGCCGTTCACGAGGGCAGCTAAGGCGGCGGGGCTGCGATCGCTGGTGAGGCCGGGAGGGACAGAGACGCGAGAGCTGCCAATTTCGGCGTCGGATTTTTCGACGTGCTGATAGGAGAGAAAGCCGAAGAGCTTGTTCTTGACGACAGCGCCGCCGACTGTGCCGCCGGCGGTGTAGTTGTGAAGGCCGGGAACTTTGTCGCTGGCGGGAATATTGGGGTCGGCGTTGTAAAAGAAGGGAGCGGCATTGAGAGCGTCCGAGGCGCGATAGACGTAAGCGCTGCCGTGGAGACTGTTGGTGCCTGAGGCGGTGCTCATGTCAATGTGGGCGCCGCTGGTGGAACCTTGCTGGGCGTCGTACATGGAAGTGTTTACGCGAAATTCTTCAATGGTTTCGGGGGCGGGAGTGGGGAGAGCCTGACCGATGGCAAGATAGGGAGAAGCGGTGCTTTGAAGAGGCTCGGCGGTCGTGCTGGAAATGCTGGCGGCGCCACCGATGCCGGTGTTGTTGACGATGCGGGCGCTGGCCACCTGGCTCGTGCTTTTACCGTTGAAGAGATTGCTGGCGTCGACGCCGTTGAGGAGGAAGGTGTTGCTTGTGTCGCGCTGGCCGTTGGCCCAGATGGGTAGATTGCCGAGTCCGGCGTTGACGCCGGAACCGCTGGCTAGTTCGGCGTTAACGCCGGGAGAGAGGATGGCAAGGCCGGTGAAGCTACCGGTGGGGAGTGGAACGGATTCGATCTGAAGTTGTTCGAGGATGTAGCCGTTTGTGGTGTCGACGGCGTTGAGCAAGGGAGTGGCTTCGACAGTGACGGTGGTGCCCACTTGGCCGACTTTGAGCGTGGCGTTGAGAGTGGCAGTGCGATCGGCTTGGAGGACGATGGACGGGATTCTCTGGGTCTCGAAGCCATCGTGCGAGAAGGTGAGGGTGTAGGAGCCAATGGGGAGGTTTACGAAGTCGTAGCTGCCGACGCTGGTGGTTTTTTGGGTGCGGGTGAGTTGCGTGCTATCCGAGACGACGGTGACAGTGGCGTCAGCGAGGACGCCGCCGGAGGAGTCGGTGACCGTGCCGGTGATGCCGCCGAGAGTTTGTTGAGGGAAGGCGCGAAGCGGGAGGAGAAGTGCGACGCAACAACAAAGAAAAGATGCGAAAGAGAGAAAAGCTCTGCCTGATGGCTTGGTCATTCCGCGACGCCTCCCACTTTCTGTGAGCACACCCAACTGGTCGTCTTTCGGATGCAAACCAAGCAAAAAATTTACAAAGGAAGTCGGTTTCACCCCGCTTGGCTGTGCCCGTGCGACGATAAGGTTGCAGGAAAGTATTCCAAAACGGCGTAGAACCGAAACGCAAACTTTTGTTTTCGTCGATTTGTTTTTTAATTTCACCGAGGTAGGCGAACGCCGACGACAACTTTTTGAGTCTCGCCCAATATAGAGCCGTGCGAGCCACCGAGAAAGGCGGCAGTAGAGCTGCCGCACTCCAAATCGCCACTTCGCATTGTTATACGGCACTCGCGAGCAGAGAGTTCAACTGCTTTGAGGCAGGATTGGCTTCTGATGGCGGGCGCGGAAGAAAAACCAAGAGAGGCCGATCACAAGATAGGCAAGGTAGATGTAGGGGAGTTTGCCGTAGGGGCCTTCGGGGACGGGGTAGAGATTTCCGATGAGGGCGAGGAGCATGGCGGCGCAGGCTAGCCAGGGGATGATTTGTGCGCCGGCGCGGTAGGCGTCGTGTGCGCGCAGGTAGCGGGGGAGAGCGACGCAGACCAGAGCGTAAGTGACGATGAAGCCGTAGGTGGCGAGAGAGCCCATCCAGCCGTAGACGTCGAGTCCGCTGGCGCCGCGCGCGGCGAGGATGGCGACAGGTAAGACTGCGGCGGTTCCGGTGACGGCGATGGCGAGACCGGGGGTTTCATTGCGCACGTGGGTTTTGCGAAGCGAGCCGTGGGCCAGGCCGTTGTGCGACATGAGGAGCAAGACGCGTGCGGCGGCGGTGATGCAGGCTAAGGTTCCGGCAAACATACTGACTAGGGCGCCGACGTCAATGAGCAGACCAAAAATCGGGAGGCCAGCGAGTCTAGCTAAGACGCGCATGGGGGCCGTGCTGGTGGCGAGATCTTGACCTGCGGCGCGCAGGCCAAGGACTTCGGTGTAGGCGCAAAGGATGAAGATGGCGCCGGCGAGGAGTGCGCTTTGGATTACGGCGCGGGAAATTGTTTTTAGAGGATTGCGGGCTTCTGAGCCGAGGGTGGTGGCGCTTTCGAAACCTACAAAGCTGAAGAGCGCCAATACCAGTCCGAGGCGCAGGCCGCTGCCGGTCATGCCGCGTAATTGGAATTGTTCCCAGTCGAGATGCCAGCCGTGGCGGAACAAGACGAGTAGCACGACGATTAAAATAAAGGAGACGGAGACGGCTTCGATCCAGAGCATCAGGCGGGCGGAGATTTTTACGTCGCGCCACGCAATCCAAATGGAGATGGCCGTGACGAGGATGGCGAGGAAAACGGCGGAGGTGCCGTGGCCTGTGGCGTCGCGCAGTAGAAGAATACCGAAGTGATAGAACCCGCCGATTACGCTGGAGCCTGTGGCGATGTAAGCGAGGAGCAGGCTCCACGCTGCCGTGGCGCCGAGAGATGGAGGAAGAATCATCGAGGCGTAGGTGTAGAGCGAGCCTGGCGACGAAGAGTAACGGGCAAATTTGCTGATGCATACAGCGACGAGGAGAATTGCGGCGGTCGCAAGGACGTACGCGAGCCAGGTGCCATTGCCTGCGAGGGCGCAGACGAGGGGAATGGTGGCGACCGGAGTTGTGGTGGGCGCGATTGTGGAGACGGACTGCGCGAGGGTCTCCATCGGCGAGAGGACTCCGCGCCGCAATCCATAACTGCCTGCTTGGGGAAGCGTTTGCGACATATTTTTTCGGAGCTGAACCCTTCTGCGATTTCCTTAGCAAGCCAGGAAACAATGGCGGTCACGATATAGAGTCTGCGCAGCCGGCACAAGCGATTTATGGTTCGGAGACGAATGATGGCGCGTCAAACTTTCGATTTGATGTTTCTTTTGTTTGGCTCGGTGGGGGTTTCGGTGCCTTACGAAGGAGCAAACGAAAATGAATATTCCTCTGTCGAGTCTCGCCGGATATGGAGTTGTGCTCGTGACTGAGAAAAGCGGCAGCAGAGCTGCCGCACTCCACATCCCCAGCGGCCAATATTATGTGGGACTCAGTAAGTTGAACTCGCGGATTCGACGAGAGCGGGAGTGCTGTCGACTCGCTGCGAGCCCAGGAAGGAATAGAGAGATATATAGATGTAGGCGAGAAAGGGAATGGAGTAGGCGAGAGCATAGCTATGAAACTTGTCTGAAATCAGGCCCATGATTGGCGTAAGAACGGCGCCGCCGACGATTGCCAAGACCAGGAAGGACCCACCTAGTTTTGTGTTTGGGCCAAGACCTTTGAGGCCGAGAGCGAAGATTGTGGGGAACATGAGCGACATGAAGAAACTGGTGAGGAAGACGCACCAGATGCCGACCCACCCGGGGAAGAAAACGCCGATGGAGACGAGGACAATATTTGCCAAGGCGTAGAAACCCATGAGGCGGCTTGGCGAAACGAAGCGCATCAGCCAGGCGGAGACGAAGCGGCCGACTCCGAAGGCGGCAAGAGTGCCGATGAGAAAATATCCGGCGGTTTTTTCAGGCTTGTGCGCGTACTCCTGAACGTAAGGAATAAAATAGCTCCATGTGCCGACCTGAGCGCCGACGTAGAAGAATTGCGCTACTACGGCTAGGAGAAAATGTCTTTGACGGAGGAGCTGGTTGAAGCTGCCGTGATCGCCATCGGCGGCTTCATTTTCGCTTGAGATGGCCGGGAATTTGGTGCGCAAGATGAGCAGCGCCCAGACTATCGCGACGACGCCGAGGACGAGATAAGGGCGGACAACGCGCAACACTTCGAACTGAAGGTATGCCTGGTACGTGTTGTCAGCTTGGCGCGCGGCGATTTGCGCGGAGGTCAACTCGACGCCGGAGAAAATGAAGACTGTGCCGATCAGTGCGCCGGTCATGGCGCCGAAAGGATTGAAGGCTTGCGAAAAATTCAGGCGGCGCTCCGAGGTGTCCGGATCACCAAGCTGGGCGATGAATGGATTGGAGGCGGTTTCCAAAAAAGAAAGCCCACTGGCAATGACGAAGAGCGCGAAAAGGAAAAAAGCATAGCTGCTTTGCAGTGCGGCCGGCCAGAACAAGAAACAGCCGGAAGCGAGGAGCAGGAGGCCGACGATGAAACCCGGTTTATAGCCCACGCGCTTCATGAAAAGGGCTGCCGGGATAGCCGGGAGAAAATAGCCGAGATAGAAAGCCGTTTGCACGAGGCTGGCCTGAAAGCGAGAGATGGCGAAGGACTTCATGAAGTGGCGGATGAGGACGTCGTTGAGGTTATTGGGAATGCCCCAGAGGAAGAAGAGTACGGTGACGAGAATGAATGGAACGATCTGGCCTGCGGGAAACAAGGAATGACGGGCGGACAATGCTGTTTTCCCTGGGGAGTTTTCTAGTTGATGCTGTGCCATCGTCCGTCTTCTCCTATGACTTTCCATAAAGCGCCGTGAAAGCGGAACACTGGCGCGCGTTTTTCTCGATTAGTCGAGCTGCACCATGATTTTCGTAAACTTCGACGGATTGGAACTCCAGGCTTCCAGGATGCGCGGAGCATCGTCGAGGGAGACGATCGAGCCGACAGTGTCTTCGACGGGAAACTTGTGCTCCTCGAGCATTTTGATGACAGTACGAAAATCTTCTGGCAGCGCGTTACGCGATCCGAGAATATCGAGTTCCTTTTGCACGAAGAGTTTGGTTTCGTAGGCCACGGGTTCTTTGGCGTAGCCGATGTAGACGACGCGGCCGGTGAAGGCGACCTCTTCGACCGCGGCGCGAAAGGTTTGGGGATGGCCGACGGCTTCGACGATGACGTCTGGTCCGCGGCCATCAGTCAATTCCAAAAACTGTTCGTGAAGCGGAGATTTGGCGGAGTTCACGATGTGATCAGCGCCAGCCTTTTTGGCAAGGTGAAGCTTATCATCGTCGAGGTCGACGGCAATGGTGGTGGCGCCAGCGAAATGGGAGGCGGCGATGGCGCCGAGGCCTACGCCTCCACAGCCGAAGATAGCGACTATGTCGGCGGAAGTCACGCGGCCACGGGCGACGGCGTGAAAACCCACTGTGAGCGGTTCGACGAGGCAGAGTTCTTTGATCGTGAGCGTGGCCGGATGGAGTTTTTCCGGCGGCATGGTAATGAATTCAGTCAGCGCACCATCGCGCTGGACGCCGAGAGTTTCGTTGAATGCGCAGGCGTTGGGGCGACCGCGAAGGCAAGAGGCGCATTTGCCGCAATTGGTGTAGGGGGACATGGTGACATTTGCTCCGGCAGCCAGCGCCGGGAATGAAGAGACTCCTTCGACAATCGTGGCGGCGATTTCGTGGCCAGGGATTCGCGGAAACTGAACCATGGGATTTTTACCACGGAAGGAATTCAGATCACTACCACAGAGGCCGACCATGCGGACGCGAAGCAACATTTTGCCGTGCTCTACCTTGGGCAGGGGCACAGACTCGATGAAGGCTTCGCCCGGTTGTTTGATGATTAGAGCTCGCATCGTTTGCGAATTCATGCGGTTCGACTCAGAGAATAGACTTCAGTGGCCACGCCACCAAGAATCATGTCCTGCTCCGCACCTGACAACTTAGAGATGAATTCGCGCAGAGTGGAAAACCACGTTTGATACGTTGCTGCTAAGAGACAGACGGGCCAATCCGAGCCGGCCATAAGGCGTTTGGGACCGAAAGCGTCCAGGACGGTCTCGAAATAAGGCAGCAGCTCCGGAAAGCTCCATTCGGTCCAGTTCGCTTCGGTGATCATCCCAGACAGCTTGCAAAAAACATTTTGTCTCCGTGACAGTTCGCGAATGTTTGTGCGCCAGGGTTCGAGTACGCGATCGCGAATGCGAGGTTTGGCGATATGATCCAGAACGAAGACCTGTGACGGATGGCGATCAACGAAAGAAATAGCCGCGGGCAGTTGACGTTCGAAAATCAGAATGTCGTAGACGAGGCTGTAACGTTTGAATTGCGCGATACCCGCATTGAAATCCGGGCGCAGCAGAAAGGCATCGTCGGGCTCGTCCTGAACAACATGGCGGAAGCCTTTTAATTTCTGAAAATGGTGAAAGCGTTCGAGGACTTGCGGAAACTCGGGACTGGCGATGGGCGCCCAGCCGACGACTCCGCGAATAATGGGAAATTCTTCCGCGAAGGTCAGCAGGGATTCGGTCTCCGCAAGCGATTGCCTTGCTTGAACGGCGACGCTTCCTTGGATTCCGGAAGCTGTAAGCACTTGCTGGAGATCTTGCGGAAGAAAATTTCTGGCGATGGGCGCCATATCGCCGGTGATCCAGCCGTAGTCTTCTTTCGAATAGCGCCATAGATGGTGGTGGGCGTCTATTCGATCGATCATGGTTTTTGGGCGTTCGGGAGGGTGAATTTACGAAGAAGATTGAAACGACAGACACGCGTCAAACCTTTGAGAGGCACATGAAAAGGTGCGTCGTACACGCGGGGAAGAATGGCATTTACGACGATGCTATGTCGAGAGGATTCGAAACCGGGACGAAGCAGATGGTGAATTACTTTCGTGGGAGCCGTTTATAGTTGCCAGCCGCCGCCAAGGGCTTGGTAGAGCTGAACCAGTGAGAGGAGTTCGTTGGCCTGAGCTTGCGCTAGATTAAGCTCGGCTGAGAAGTAGTTGGTTTCGTTGGTGAGAACCTCGAGGTAGCTGGCCACACCACCTTTGTAGCGAATATTGGAAAGATGGGCGGCGCCTTGGGCGGAGGCGGTGAGAAGTTCCTGCTGCTCGCGAAATTCACGGAGTTTACGATAGCCGATCAGGGCGTCGGAAACTTCGCGGAAGGATTGCTGGATGGTTTGCTGATAGGAAAGGACAGCTTCCTGCTGCTGAGCTTCGGCAAGCCGAACGCCGGATCGAATTTTCCCGGCGGTGAAGATCGGCTGAGCGAGAGAACCCGCAACAGTCCAGAGACCCGCAGTGCCAGCGAAGAGTCGCGCAAGCGCGTCGCTTTGAAAGCCGCCTGAGCCGGTCAAAGAAATTTGAGGGTAGTAAGCGGCGCGCGCGACACCGATCTGGGCGTTGGCGGCAACGAGGACCTGTTCGGACTGGCGGATATCGGGACGACGCTCGAGAAGTTCAGAAGGAATGCCGGCCGGAACTTCAGGAGGATGAGGCTGCTCGGTGAGTGGGAGGCCGCGCGTAATCGGGCCCGGGTTGTTTCCTAGCAACGTACTAATGAGATTTTCCTGCTGCTGAATGCGGCGTTCGAGATCGGGAATTTCTTCGCTCGCCGTGTAGACAAGCTGTTCGGCCTGGCGAACATCCAGCTCCGAGGTATTGCCGTGATTGGCCAGGACCGTTGTGAGGCGAAGGGATTCGCGGCGCGCGGTGAGAGCGTTTTGGGAAAGTTCCATCTGGAGATCGAGAGCACGAAGCTGGAAATATGCGGAGGCTACGCTGGACACCAGCGAGCTGATCACGGCGCGGCGGCCCCACTCCGTAGCGAGTAAGGAGGCGCGAGCAGCTTCCGTGGCGCGGCGATATTGTCCCCAGAAATCGAGTTGCCAGGCGGCGGAGAGAAACACTTGTCCGGTGGATTGCTCCCCTGCAGGAAAAACGATGGATTGCGCAGTGCGCTGCGCGGCAATGTCTGCGCCGCCGCTGACGCTGGGGAATTGATTGGAACGCGTGATGCCCAATTGCGCTTGTGCCTGGAGAATGTGGGTGGCGGCGATGCGGACATCGTAATTCTGCTGAATCGCGGTGCGGATTAGGGACTGGAGCTGCTCGTCACGGAAAACATCCCACCATTTTTGATCGCCTAACGAGGCGGCCTCGGCTACGGCTGCATCTCGCGAAACGCCGCGGAACTCCGTGGGAACGACGGCGGCGGGACGTTTGTAGTCAGGCCCTACCATGCAGCCGGAAATAAGCAAGGTGATTAGAAACGATGCGAGGAGAGGTTTCATTTTAGTCGTCTCCTCCCGCTGGGCTTGGGCGTGGAGGTGGAGTTCCAGCGACCATGGCGGCGCGGCCAGCTTTGCCGAGGGAGAGGCGCTCGACTACGTAAAAGACGGCGGGTATGAAGAAGATGCCGAGGGCGCTGGCTGCGAGCATGCCGCCGATTACGGCGGTGCCCATGATTTGGCGTGCGACGGAACCCGCACCAGAGGCGGTCCAGAGTGGGACGCAGCCGAGAATGAAGGCGAAGGAGGTCATGAGGATGGGACGCAATCGCAGGCGGGCGCCTTCGAGAGCGGCATCGACGAGCGGTTTGCCCTCTTCATACTGATCCTTGGCAAATTCGACGATGAGAATGGCGTTCTTGGCGGCGAGACCGATCAGCATGACCAGACCGATTTGCGAATACACGTCGTTTTCGATCTGCACCATGTAGGTGGGAAGAAATAAGGAGAGCAAGGTTCGCCGCAGCCAGAGTATGAAGAAGGCGCCGAAGACAGCGACAGGAGTGCTAAGAAGAACGCTGAAGGGTAAGGTCCAGCTTTCGTAGAGCGCGGCAAGAATTAGAAAAACAAAGAGGAGAGAGAAGGCGAAAACTGCGGAGGCAGGAACGCCTTGCTGGGCTCTTTTCTCCTGGAAAGACATGCCCAGGTAGTCGTAGCCCATCTCGCGGGGCATGGTTTGGTCGAATACCGCTTCCATGGCGGCCATGGCCTGGCCGGCGCTGTAACCGGGAGCGGCGGCACCGTTGATTTGGGCAGAGCGGTATTCATTGAAGCGCATGGTGAATTCGGGGCCGGGGCGAGGCTCAAATCTTGTGACGGCGGCGAGCGGAACCATTTCGCTCTTAGCATTTTTGACGAAGAACTGGCCGACGTTTTCGGCGCGCGTGCGATAGGCGCCTTCGGCTTCGATGTAGACCTGCCACTGGCGGCCGAAACGGTTGAAATAATTAATGAAAAGGCCGCCCATGAAGGCTTGAAGAGTCTGGTAGACGTCTTTGACGGCGACACCTTGCTTGATGACTTTGTCGCGGTCTACGTCGACGAATTGTTGAGGGACGCTGGGAAGGAAGGTGGTGCTGACGTTGGCGATTTCCGGGCGTTTGCGCGCGGCGGCAAGAAATTTATTTAAATTGTCGGCTAGGAATTCGACGTCGTTGCCGGCGCGGTCTTCCAGGACAAAGGTGAAACCGCCGGAAGTGCCGACACCGGGAATGGCGGGAGGGGAAAATGAGAAAGCGATGCCTTCGGGGATTTTGCTGAGGTCGCGATTGATGTTCTGTTTGATTTGCTGGAACTGTTCTTGGCGGGATTTGCGATCATCCCAAGGCTTGAGAGTGACGAAGAAGAAGCCGTTGTAGCTGGTGCGGACAAAGCTGAGAAGGCTGAAACCGATAACGCTGGTGGTGTACTGGACGCCCGGGGTGTGAGCGAGGACGTCTTCGACTTTGCGTGCGACTTCATCGGTGCGTTGAAGAGAGGCGGCGTTTGGCAATTGCAGGTTGATGTAGAGGTAGCCCTGATCTTCATCCGGAAGAAAGCTGGAAGGGACTTTGGCGCTGAAAAAACCGGCGGCGACTCCGAAAAGCACGAGAAGTATGAGAGCGATAGCACTCTTGCGGATTAAGAAGCCGCAAACGCGAACATAGGCGTTGGTGGCGCTAGTAAAGGTGCGATTAAACCAGCCGAAAAATCTCTTGAGCAAACCTCCGCGAGTCGTGTCTTTGGGGCGCAATAGCAATGCGGAAAGCGCAGGGCTAAGCGTGAGTGCATTGAAAGCGGAGAGGGCGACAGAGATCGCGATGGTCACAGCGAATTGTTGATAGAGCCGGCCGGTGATGCCGGGAATGAACGCCGTTGGGATGAAGACGGCGGAGAGAACGAGCGCGATGCCGACGACAGGGCCGGAGATTTCAGTCATGGCTTTGAGGGCGGCTTCTTTTGGCGAGAGCCCGTCTTCGATGTGGCGCTCGACGGCTTCGACGACCACGATGGCGTCGTCGACCACGAGACCGATGGCTAGAACCAAGCCAAAGAGAGAAAGCGTATTGATGGAAAAGCCGAATATCGGAAAGAAGATGAAGGTGCCGACGAGAGAAACGGGCACAGCAAGAAGCGGAATGAGAGTGGCGCGCCAGCCTTGGAGAAAAATGTATACGACGATGATGACGAGACCAATGGCGATCAACAGCGTTTCGACAATTTCCTTGATGCCCTGGGTCACGGCCAGCGTGGTGTCGAGGGAAACAACGTAATCAATATCGCCGGGAAAGCGCGATTTGGCTTCGATCATCAATTTTTTGAGAGCGTCAGCGGCTTGCACGGCGTTGGAGCCCGGCAATTGATAAGCCGCGATGATGGCACCCGGTTTTCCGTTGAGGCGGCCAAGGACGCTATAGTTTTGCGCACCAAGCTCGACGCGCGCGACGTCCTTGACGCGGACCACGCCGCCGAGAGTATCTTCACGCACGACTATTTGGCCAAACTCTTCCGGAGAAGAGAGACGGCCCTGGGCGCGGACGGAGTACGTAAATTCCTGACCCTTGGGAACTGGTTCGCTGCCGACCTGGCCTGCGGGATTCACAGTATTTTGCGATGAGATGGCATTGACGATTTCCGGAACCGTGATGGCGAGCTTGGCCAATTGGTCGGGCTTTACCCAGAGGCGCATGGCGTACTGGCCGGCGCCGAAAATCTGGACACTGCCGATGCCGTAAAGTCGCGTGATTTGATCGCTGAGATTGATGTAGGCGAAGTTAGAAAGAAATTGGGCGTCGTAAGTGCCGTTTGGGGAATAGAGAGTGATGAGCATGAGCGGCGCGGTGACGGTTTTTTGGACGGTGATGCCGTAGTTGTTGACGTCGGCGGGCAATTGCGATGCAGCTTGCGTCTGACGCATCTGGGTGAGAATTAAGTCGGTATTCGGATCGGTTTTTACGTCGTAATCGACGATCAGGCGCATGCCGCCATCGGCGGTGGAATTCAGCGAATACATGTAGTTCATGTTGTCCACGCCGCTCATCTGCTGCTCGATGGGCGTGGCGACGGATTGCTCGATGGTACCGGCGTCGGCGCCGACGTACGTGGCAAGCACTTGAACTTCGGGGGGAACGATGTTCGGGAAGAGGGCAACGGGCAGAGTGAGAATAGTGATGGCACCAATAATGACCATGACAATGGAAATCACCATGGCGACAATCGGGCGGTTGATGAAAAATTTTGACATGGATCAGTCCGCTCCCGCTGCAGCGGTCAGTGGCTGGGGATTGACGGTAGATCCGTCCCGCACTTTTTGCACACCCTCGACGACGACCATATCGCCTTTTTTCACGCCACTATCGATGATCCATTCCGTCCCGACACGTTCGCCGACTTTAACCATGCGAACGTTGACCTTGTTATCGCTGCCAACAACTGCAAGTTGAAAACTGCCCTGCAGTTCAACAACAGCACGCTGGGGAACGAGTAGCGCGCCGGTGCGGGTGTAGGTGGAGGCACGAATGCGACCGAATTGTCCGGGACGCAGGATATTCTTGGGGTTGGGAAACGCGGAGACGACACGGATGGTTCCCGTGGTTATGTCCACCTGGCGGTCGGTATAAAGAACGTGGCCCTTGGATGGATAAACGGTTCCGTCGGCGAGGATCAGTTCGAGCGGAGGAGAGTCCCTGGGAACGTCAGAGTGATCCTGTGGCTCGTTGATGCGAACGGCGAGACGCGAATACTCCTGTTCGCTTATGGGGAAATAAGCCTTTATGGGATTGACCTGAGAGATGGAAGTAAGGACGGTGCTGGGATTCACGAGGTTACCGAGCTGGATTTGAGCGATGCCGGCAATGCCTTCGAAGAGCGACGTGACATGAGTGAACCCCAGATTTAGCTGAGCCTGCTCTACTTGTGCTTCTGAGGATTGAACGGCAGCCTTTGCCGCAAGATTTGCCTGAATATCATTGTCGAGCTGGCTTTGTGCAATGGCGCGCTCTTTGGCGAGAGGGGTATCGCGGTCAACGTCCAGCTGGGTCTTGCCCAGCTGCGCTTGAGCTTCCGCTAGTTGAGCCTTAGCCTGATCGAGCAGAGCCTGGAAAGGACGCGGATCAATCTCGAACAGAACAGCACCATTTTGAACCTGTGATCCTTCCTTGTAAGTCTGCTTGACGATGTACCCTGTGACTTGCGGCTGAATCTGGGCGTTGACGTAGCCGTCCAGAGTGGCGACCCACTCACTCACGATGGGGACATCCCTCTGCACCACAGCGGTGACTTTGACATCCGGCGGAGCCGCGGAAGGCGCTGCGGCTTTTCCACCGCAACCGGCAAAGAAAAAGAGGACCGGAAGAGCGACGGTCATGAGGAGTGCGGCTGGACCAGCGGGGAAGGTGGTTCGATGGTAATGGAATCGCTGCCTCTGGTGGGAAAATAAACCAATCGGTCCGGGTCCAGCGAGTTCGAACGACATTAATACTCCTTGCGCGACGAGCAAAGGAACACCCCTCCTAAGTTTTGATGGGTGACATCCAGCCTCATTCAAAACGGCAAATCTCGAGGGCGCGCGGCGATGCCTTCAAAATGACGATTTCTTTCGACACCGCCGTTAGAGCCACTTAGATGTAAGTGAGACTTGTGCGGATACAAGGAAAAAGTCGATGTTGCGTGGTCAGCCCGTCATCGAAAGACTATGGGATTCGAGCCGGGTTGGCATCATTACGTGAGTAATACTAAGTTGGCTCTGTGCAAGTCGCACCAAAGTGCTGGAATCGGAGAAGCGATTTGCGAACGCTTGAAAAACCACGTAAGAAGAAACTAAATCCATAGATGCAAAACCACCATCCGGATACTCGGCCATTCGAATGCGTGTTATCGTCCAGTCTTTCTTGGATTCGTGACCTGAAGAAAAGAACGAGCTGAATTAGACTGCTGTCACTTGTTACTGTCTGCGATCGACCGGACAAGCTGGGCGAGTTCCGTCAGATTCTGCTTCAGGACATAGCCGCTAGCCCCCGCTTCACTTGCCGCTCTGCGTACGTCGTCATCATCGTAATCGGTGACGATTACAATCTTTGCAGCAGGATCCGCGCGACGTAACATCCGTGTTGCCGCTAACCCATCCATCCGCTGCATGCGCACGTCCATCAGCACGATGTCTGGCTTGTTTTCGGCAAAGGCGCTCTCTACGTCGGCCCCATCGCTGCACTCCCAAATTGAGCTCGCGTCTTCTAAAATTGCCCTTCGCAAGAGTCGCCTTACGCTTGGGTTGTCGTCCACAATCATTACCGTCATAGTTTTCTCTAGATCAAATTTGCCCAGCAGGGCCCAAGCCACGAGGTTCGCGACACCGCAATCTGCCGTCTGGCTAGCCCGACCTCAGCAGACCTCGGACGCTGCATTGCACCGACAACCTTCAACACCCCCTGCAATAACAAGCACGTCAGCAAGAAGCAAATCCAAGATAGGGCAGGAGGCTCGACAAGCATATAGAGGCTGCTACACACCACCCATGTGGAACCACACGGGCCCACTCAGCCAGCAGCAAGTCTTTTCTTTTCAATCATCCACAACGTGATATTCTGCCCGTGAACCAAGAAAAGTTGATCGCCAAACCCAGGAGTAGGAACTTCCATGGCAGTCTGCCGCCCACAGTCGGCAAAAATCCAATGTAACGCTGCTGGTCCACGACGCGAGCATCAACTGCGCTTTCTCCTTGGCTTCTTCTTCCTTGTTTCTGTGATCGCAACTCCCGTTCGGTCGCAATATCGCCTTGACGCCTTTACCGCTGACAATGGACTTCCGCAAAACGTTATTCGCGGCATTCACCAAACTTCTGACGGGTATATCTGGATCGCGACTTTCGACGGCCTGGCGCGGTTTGACGGTGTCCACTTCACCGTCTTCAACAAGAGCAACACCCCTGGACTTACTACCAACCGTATCGGCTCCATGCAGGGCACCCCCGACGGCGATCTTTGGCTCGGCACGGAGGCCAGTGGCGTAACGCGTTATCGACACGGTTCCTTCGAAACATACGGTGCAGCCGAAGGGATCCAAGGCAACATCATCCGTGGCATCACCGGCGATGACGCGGGGCACGTGTGGATCCTTACTGAAGGAGCCATCGCCGAGTGGAACGACAGGGCGCACCGGTTTGCAAACCTGCAAAACCTATCTTCGGCCAGGTACGAACCGCTGCTTTGGGATGAGGCCGGTTTCTGGGCTGCCGATCAATCCACCGTGCATTGCTTCATCAAAGGGAAGTCCGTCACCTATGCTTTGCCGGCCTGGCTGCCCAGGAACTCAATATGGGGGGCCGCAAGCGATCAAGCTGGGACGCTCTGGATCGAAACTGTCGATGGTAAACGCACCAGCATCACTGCGGATGGAAAGGCGTCTCGTGCTTTGAACGCGGACGCATCCACAAGCTACTCCGATCGTCACGGACATACCTGGACGATTCGCATCGGACCTCGCCTTACGCGATCGATGGAGTATCTCTCTTCCGGACAGGCCAGCTCCGTGACGTTCACGTCACTCTACGAAGACCGCGAACAAAATCTCTGGCTGGGATCCGAGGGCCAAGGGCTATTGCGCTTCCAGCCACAATCCATTCAGGTTTATTCGAAAGAACAAGGTTTGATCGACCGCAATGTTTACCCGATCTATCAGGATCACACTGGCGCGGTGTGGATCGGTGCGTGGCACACCGGCGTGAGCCGTTTCGCAAATGGAAAGTTCACGAACTACGTCATTTCCGATAATCTCGCCGGCAAACTCGCGACTTCTTTTCTCGAGGATCGGCAAGGCACGCTTTGGGTGGCAACCCATGACGGCGTCGGCAGATTTCACGATGGAAAACTCGACCGACCTGCTCAACCAACTTTTCCTCCGGGCACCGTCGTTCAAGCGATGTTCCAGGATCAGCAAGGAACGATCTGGTTTGGCACCTCGACAGGTCTTGTTTCCCTGAAAGACGGTGCAACGAAAAAAATCACGACGAAAGATGGCCTCGCGACTGACGATGTGCGCGTGCTCGTCGAAGGGAGTTCCGGTGAACTTTGGATTGGCGGCTACGGTGGATTGACACAAATGCAGAATGGACAGTTTACGCGCTGGACCGAAAGCAACGGCCTGCCGAGTAACAATGTTCGCGCGCTCTACATCGATAGTGATGGCGTCGTCTGGATCGGCACCTACGATGGCGGCCTCGGTAGACTGCGGGATGGAAAAATCGTCCGTTACACCATTCGCCAGGGAATGTTCAACGATGGCGTCTTCCAGATTCTCGAAGACGCGCATGGCAATCTTTGGATGGGTTGCAACCGTGGAATTTACCGCGTCAGCAAGCGCGAACTGAACCTATTCGCCGAGGGAAAACTAAGCTCCGTTACATCCGTGCCTTACGGAAAAATTGATGGAATGCTCAACGTTGAATGCAACGGAGGCTTTTGTCCCGCTGGCATCAAAGCTAAAGACGGAAAGCTCTGGTTTCCCACGCAAGATGGAGTCGCAGTCGTGAATCCGGAAGCGGTATCGATAAATCCGCAGCCGCCACCACTTGTGGTTGAAGGGTTCACAATCGATCAGGTTTCTGTTCCCCTTGATCAGCCAATAAGAGTTAGACCCGGCAAGCACAACTTCGAAGTTCACTACACGGCCCTCAGTTTCATCAAATCAGAGCAAATCCACTTCAAGTACCGCTTGGAAGGACTCGATTCGGAGTGGACCGACGCAGGCGCACGACGCACTGCTTACTATTCGCATGTTGCGCCGGGCACTTACACTTTCCGGGTGATTGCCGAGAACAGCGACGGGGTATGGAATCAAGAAGGAAAGTCGCTGAGTTTTACGGTCGAATCCCCATTTTATCGGACCTGGTGGTTTCAAGCATTGCTTCTGTTCGCAGCCGCCGCAATCATCTTCGCGGCTTGGCGAGTTCGGGTATTGCAACTCGAACGCGCTCACGCCGCCGAACAAGTTTTTTCTCGGCAACTCATCGCCTCACAAGAAAATGAACGCAAACGCATCGCTGCGGAATTGCATGATAGTCTCGGTCAACGCCTGGTCGTCATCAAGAATCTCGCGCTGTTCGCCATGAAGGCGAAGAACGGGGCCGCCACGGCAGAAAACGAAACGCAGGCATTTCAAGAAATCAGCGAAGAAGCAAGCTCCGCTATTAGTGAAACGCGCGAAATTTCCTACAATCTGCGGCCGTTTCAACTCGATCGCCTTGGCCTTACCAAAGCGATCGAAGCTATGGCCCGTAAAGTTTCGACTGGGTCCGGAGTTCGGATTGGAACGAAACTCGACGATATAGATGACGCCTTCCCAGAGGATCTCCGCATCAACTTTTATCGAATCGTGCAGGAATCGCTGAACAATATCATGAAACACTCGAAGGCTACCGAGGCCGAAATCACCGTGAAGCGCGACAAGGAGAGCGTGGTGCTGACCATAAACGATAATGGGCGTGGCATGTCCTCTGCGAACAAAAATTCATCCTCCAGCAATGGGGGCTTTGGCCTGACCGGCATGGCGGAACGCGCCAGCCTTCTGGGAGGCGAATTTAAGGTACGTTCTGGGACGGAGCGTGGCACCATGCTTACGGTCGAAATCGTGGTGGAAGGAAAGCACGGTGGATAACGAAATTCGGATTCTGATCGCCGACGACCATCCGGTCGTCAGAAAAGGACTGCGCCTAAGCATCGAAGAAGATCCTGGCCTTATTGTTATTGGTGAAGCTTCAGACGGGGAAACGGCGCTCGCGATGATCAAGAAGCTGAAGCCGGACGTCGCGGTTCTCGACATCGAAATGCCCAAGATGGACGGTCTCGCGGTCGGCCGCGAACTCGCAAAGCAAAAACTCAAAACAGAAACTATTTTTCTCACGTTTCATTCAGACGAAGATTTGTTTCGGGCCGCGATGGAAATCGGAAGCAAGGGCTACATCCTGAAGGACAGCGCATCGCAAGAAATCGTCGCAGGAGTGCGGGCAGTAGCCGCTGGCCGTCCGTATCTTAGTTCCGCGATTACGGCGCAAATGCTGCAGAAGAAAGAAGCACCGCAGAAAAAAGCAGGAGAAGAACTCACGAGCCGGCTTACTCCTACGGAGCGCCAAGTAATGCAACTGATCGCGCAGGGTAAGTCCAGTAAAGACATCGGCGCGGAGCTTTCTATCCATTACCGCACTGTCGAAAATCACCGCACGAATATCTGCCGAAAATTCGCCATTGAAGGCGAAGGCGCAAATGCCCTTCTCCGGTTCGCTCTACAGAACAAGAATCTCTGGTAATCCGCAGTATCTGAATTCCGCATTCGAACAGACATCTCGTAAACAATTTGTTCGGTTCAAATCACCTTAACCGCACACGCGTACTCCAACCCGTGTAGCACCACGTAGGTCTTTCGTATAGCTACCTCTATTTTCTCTCCCAAACTTTTGCCGTACTTTTCATCCATCGTTGACCGTCGTCCTCTTAGATGGGTGACAGCCGAACTTCAGGAGCCATCGTCTTGCGACGCCGGTCGACTGGCAGAGAGAAATCAAGCGCAATGCGCAAGAATCAGGAGAATGTTTTATGAGAGTTAAGAATCACCGGAGGAAAGCAAGCGCTCCTCTGTACCGGCTGCTCACCGCCGGACTTGCGGCCGCAGTTGAAGGTCGCCATTCCCATCTTTCCATACGTGTGGCACCACACGGCTGTTTGTGTAGCTACCTCTATTCTTTCTCTCCATGATTGACTGTATTTTTCTTGCACGCGACGGAAGCAGCAAACAGGTCGCAACCAAATAGGAGAGTGTCATGAAGAGAATGAACGCGACGCTGAGCTTGGCTGGTTTTGCTCTTATGTCGCTGATTTTTTGCAAGACCACGTTGGCCCAGCATCCACCGGACAACGTTGAAGGTAACTGGACGATTTACTCCACGAACGCCGGGAACGGCGAGACGGAAATAAAGCACGTCCAAATCGCACAATACGGAAACAGGATCACCGGATATTTCGAAGGTCCGAACCAGTCGGGTCCGATTCAAGGGATGATCGATGTCCATCACATACGATTCAGTACGGTGACTCCCAATGTTCTGACGTTTATGGGACAAATCTACGGCGATAGCATGAGCGGAACGTACGGGATTCATGGCCGGCATGCACAGTGGCAAGCCCAGCGCATACCGCCGGTGACGCAAACAGTTCCAAGTGCATCCGTGAGCTACTCACAGCCTGTGCTGATTCCGCCATCACCCGCGCCCGCGGCCATACCCGTGACGCAAGCTGCCGCGCAGCCTTCGACGGACTCTGGCACGCAAGGCAATTCTGCACCGGCACCAGCTCCGGCGCCTCTCTCGTCGGATCAGCTAAATGCTCTGGTTGCGCCCATCGCGTTGTATCCCGATGCGCTTGTGGCGCAGGTGCTCGCGGCCTCCGCGAATCCAGACCAGGTCGCGTATGCGGACGACTGGCTCGCGCAGAACAAAAGCCTGACTGGCACAGCACTGGCGCAGGTTGTAGACCATCAATCGTGGGATCCAAGTATTAAGGCTCTGACGCAGTTCCCGTCCGTGCTGGATAACTTGGCGCATAACCTCTCGTGGACATCCAGCCTCGGGCAGGCATTCGCGAACCAACAAGCAGATGTGATGACCGCAGTGCAAGCGATGCGCGCCAAAGCAATGGCCGCGGGAACTCTGCAATCCTCTTCGCAGGTCACCGTTCAGGAACAGAGTCCTTCCACGATAGTGATTCAGCCGGCGAACCCGCAGGTGGTCTACGTTCCGCAGTACAACCCCGCCGTGGTTTACGGAGCCCCTGTAGTGGTGCCGCTTTACGTGCCGCCACCAGTGCCCGTCGCCGCGGTTGGTCTCTACTTCGGAAGTGGCGTCACAATCGGGGCCAGCTTTGGCGGCGGGTGGAGTGGAGGAGGCGGCTGGGGTTGGCATGCATGGAATGTGAACTGGGGTGGCTGGGGCGGTGGTGGCGGTGGAACGGTCATCTACAACAACAACACTTACATCAACAACCGGACCTGGAATAACACGAATTATAACGGCTACCATCCCTGGGGACCGAACAATCCCGGCGGGTATCGCCCTGGCACGGACACCCACTATGGTCCGAACGGCGACTATCACCCGAACGGCTATTACGGCCCGAACGGCAGCTTTCACCACGACGTTCCTGGCACCAATCCAAACGATCAGCCTAATGGCGGTCACAACGGCGACCATGGACTTATTGGCGGTAATGGCGGTGTACAGAATCCAAACGCGAGCGCAACGCCCAACGGCGGTCATAACGGAGATCACGGAATGATTGGCGGTAATGGTGGAGTTCAAAATCCAAATGCGGGCGCAACTCCCAACGGCGGCCACAACGGAGATCACGGAATGATTGGCGGTAACGGTGGAGTACAGAATCCAAACGCGGGTGCAACACCCAACGGCGGCCACAACGGGGACCACGGAATGATTGGCGGTCAGGGAGGAGTGCAACATGCAACCGCTAGTAATCCGAGTCGCGCGCAAAACAACGACAGCAACAACCGCAATCACTCCGATGGTGCCAATCAGAACCGCTCGCGCATGAGCGGCGAGGGTGCAGCAAATCGCGCTGAGAGCAATCGAGGTCACGCCAGCATGGCTCGACGTCCTCCTCAGCAGCACGCGGTCAGACAACACGCGCCCGTTCAGCATCACTCTTCCGGCGGTGGTGGACGCCGTCGCTAAAAGTTTAGAAAGCTTTAATCGAAAGAACGAATGCAGAAAGAAAGGCAGATCAGAACTATAAAGGAGATTGAAAATGACATCGAATACAAGAAAGACAGCGAAGTGGAAGCAAATTGTTTTAGTCGGAGTTGTGGTTGTCGCCGGAATCGGCGTAGCAGTTCGAGTCGTTCAATCGAGCAATGCGGCCACGGCCAACGAGACGCTCGCTCCGGAGACATTTCAAACACCGGCGGAGGCTGGCAGCACACTGGCCAACGCCGCAAAGACTGGCGATCAAACCGCGCTGTCGCAGATCTTGGGTGTCGAGGCAAAAGCCCTGCTTACTACAGGAGACTCGGAAACTGACAGAGCGGCAACGGACACCTTTGCCTCCAAATACCAAAAGATGAATCGCTGGGTTGAGATGACCGATGGCAGCCGCGTTCTTTACATCGGCGCTGACAACTTTGCTTTTCCGGTGCCTCTCGCAAAGAACGCTTCTGGCCAGTGGTACTTCGATGCGGTGGCTGGAGCCCAGGAAATTAGGGCTCGGGACATCGGCAGAAACGAACTATTGGCTATCGATGCCTGCTCCGCGCTCGCCAACGCACAAGAGACGTACTCCAACATCGGCGACGCGCATGAGTACGCGCAACGCATCATCAGTACTCCGGGTAAGGAAGATGGACTGTATTGGCCAGCGCCCGAAGTGAGGGATTCTAGTCCGCTCGGCCACCTCAGCCAATTGCCACAGTCTTCCCTCGCTTCGTTTCCCACCGACGATCCCCTGGTCATCGATGGCTACACGCTACGCGTGCTTACCGCTCAAGGCGACGACGCCCCAGGCGGAGCAAAGAGCTACCTCGTAGATGGAAAAATGACTGGCGGATTCGCCATACTTGCAACACCCGTCAAGTACGGTGAGACCGGAATCATGACGTTCCTGATCGGCCGCGACGGCATCGTGTATGAACAGGACCTGGGCCCCGATACGTTCAAGCTCGCTGCTACCATCACGGAATATAACCCGGACGAGAACTGGTCGCCGGTCGAGTAGCGTTCGCAGCAAGCCGAAAAACGGGAGATGCGAAGAAAATGCGTTTCCCGTTTCACTAGCCCTTGCTTTGAGGCTTCACGAATTTGCAGATCGAAAATTTTGCCGCGCCTAAGAATTCCTAGTTGGCCAATACTGATATTTGAGAAATTCTTAGAAAATGCCTCAGGAAGGAATCCAACCGACTGAAAATAAAGGTCTGGCGGAGAGGGGGGGATTCTGTCCGAGCACCCTAAGAAATTCTCAGTGGTGATGGTAAAACGCAAGCCCAATAGAATCAATGTCCGATTTGATGAAAAACCATTTTGCCAGTTTAATTGGGAAATCTGAGGTGTGAGATCTTGCTCAAAGTCTTAGGAAAAGCTTAGGAGGCTGAAGGACGGCTTTGGCTGTCGATAAGCGAAGGGTTCGTCTTCCAAAGACTGGCGGCGTTTTGCTAATTCACTTTGACCCGTTTACGCTGTATCACCGTGCCGCATGTGCGACTCGTAAACGAGTATTTCAAGCTGGGTTGAGACACTGAAGTGGAAGCGCGCTGGGCCGCATTCCCAAAGATTTGGGTGGTGTCCTAATTTGAGGATACAGGCCAAAGTCGGGGCGTTTCGGGCGGGAATCCAATGGCGTATGTGGATTCTGCTATTTATTTTCGTAATATGCGGCGGGAGCCTGCAAGTAGGGGATGAGCCTGTATGGGCCATCCAAGCCAAATACCAAGACAAACCTTGTAATTCTTTCATTATTCGCAAGATCGAGATAGTCGACAGAGCCAAAGATGTACATTGTGAAAATACCCGTCTGGGCGTCTTTGACCCTCTCCCATTCGGTAGGGAGAACAAGGACTTCATCAATCGGAAATTCCTGCCCCGAAAGCAAAACAAAATCGTGATAGCGACGAGATTGGGAATAGGAAGGAACGTCTGGGAATCTACCTTCCCTCCGGAGAGATTGGCCGCCCAGCGAAATTTTACGAACCCTGGCTATGGTGTTACCCAGGTTCTTTACGGATGGCCGAATAAACCATTCCCGGCCCATTTTCTGGAGAAGACTAGCTTCATCGACGGTTATCCATGCCCGTTCAATCGCAATCTGTGCGTTAGCACTGTCTATAGCAGTTTTAGTTTGTTTTTCGATAACCCACAGAGTCTTCATACCAATGTAAAACGCGCCGATTCCAACGAGGACCAAGAGCACCGATGGCAAGTTTGTGGCACTAAAAAGGCGACAGAAGTAGCTATTAGGTTCGCAGGCGGTTGCTATTGCCTGTTGTTCGGATGCCTGCTGCTCTACGGTGAGTCGACTAGGAAGTTGCGCCGTATAGGTGGCCCTACATTGGTAGGTTTGGGATTGGCAGCGTTTCTCTTTCCACCCTATTACGAGGGTGATTGCGAGGACGACTACAATCAGCACCCACCACTTCTTAAGCCGCTTCATGGCAATAATGTAACACAAAAACTCTTGACAACGCTAGATTATTGTAATACACTTATTGTCAGTGGGAGACAGAACATGGCAAACGTACTCAGCACCGACAAGCAAATCGCGGTAATCGGGGCACTCGCAGAAGGCTCCAGCATTCGCTCGATAGAGCGCATTACGGGTGTTCACCGCGACACCATCATGCGGCTTGGCGTTCGGGCCGGAAAAGGCTGTGCGAAGCTCCTAGATGCCAAGATGCGCGATTTATCCTGCCAGCATCTCCAGTTCGATGAGATTTGGGGATTCATCGGCAAGAAAGAGCGCCATTGCAGGCCGGACGATAGCCTAGAGCTTGGCGACGTTTGGACGTTCTGCGCTATCGACGCGGAAACGAAATTGGTGCCGTCTTTCAAGTGTGGCAAGCGCGATTTGGTGACCGCGAATGCCTTTGTTTCCGATGTCGCATCCCGCGTCCGCAACCGTGTCCAAATCTCCAGCGATGCTCTGAGAGCCTACGTAGACGCAATCGAAATGAATTTCGGTGCTGACGTGGACTTCGCGCAAATCATCAAGACCTACGTCACGGACGATTCGCATGTTCCCGAACGGCGGTTTAGCGCACCGGAGATAGTCATTACCGAGAAAAAGACGGTCAGCGGATTTCCTGATTTGCGAAAGGCGTCCACAAGCCACATTGAACGCCTGAACGGTACGACACGCTTGCACATGCGGCGCTTGACTCGCCTGACCTACGCATTCAGCAAGAAACTCGAAAACTTTGAGACAGCGGTCGCGTTACACTTCGCCTACTACAATTTCGTGAAGCGCCACATCACGCTTCGCGCCACGCCTGCGATGGCAGCCGGAGTTGAGAAGTCTTTCTGGACAATCGGAGACTTGGTGGAGGCGACAGTATGACTACCGAACAGCGCGTCTACATCACGGTCAACGATCTGCTAGAGATTGAGTTTCGCTGTAAGAAATGCAAAGTGATATTCGCTTGGCCTTTAGAGGAGACTGGTAATTTCCGCGTAAATGACTGCCCTGGATGTAACACCGAATGGTTCTCTGAACCACAGTTCGATTCTCGGCGCAAAAACCTAGATGAACTTTTGCATGCACTTCGAGGATTCCGCGAGACGCTGGCGAACGCCAATTTTAATTTGTATTTGCGCGTTACTTCGCATGACTAGCGGGCACATCGAAGAACTGCGACAACTGATTCACCGTTTGCACGGTGTCTCTGCTACGCATGTGGAAAGCGTTCCAGTCAAAGAACAGTTCCAAGGGCAAACCGTATGGGAAGGCATCGTGGAAGTTTTTGACCTGCACGGCCATCCTAAAGCGCCAAGAGTTTATGCGTGGTCGCACGCCACGGACGGTCCGAAGAAACGACACGTGACCGTCCTGCACGTCGCGCCTATTACATCGGCAGTTGAGGCAGTCAGAGCAGCTATCGTTCAGGAGTTTAGAAACCGTGGCACAGCAGAAGAAAGCTAGGAAAGTCGGACGCCCCAAACTGCCAAAGGGCGAGGCTATGGGCCGCATCGTGCCTGTGCGCTTTGCTCCAGACGATTTACGGGCGATGGAAGCGAAGGCAAAGGCAGCAAATCAGAGTTTGTCGGAATGGATTCGCAGCACGATTCATGCCGTTCTTTGAGAAGGGAAATTCAAATTAGGACACTACCAAGATTTGGGACGGAGCGCTCGTCGATCCGCAAATCCCTCCGCCCGAACCTCAGTAGGCACGTCCAGATAGTCTCTTGGTGGGTACGAGCGCTCCTCTCGAAACCGATTCTCAAGCGCGAAGCCAGCCAATGCAGCGAGGATATTTCGCTCCCGTGCTGCATCAGTTTCCTCCGGCGCATCGTGGTAGCACGCAAGCCCCCGGCCTGACGGATCGACCATGAGGCCCTCCGGCTTCAACCGCAACCCCTCCTCAGCAGCAATGACGATGTGCGCCGACTCATGCCGAGCGCCGCACTCTAGATTTACTTTGCTGGTTTTGGTCATAGTTATGTTATCTGGGTCATTTTTAGCGGTCGGTTCCCTCGGGCTCCAGGCGCCGAGTTTTCGCTGCATCGCGCCCACGCAATCAGAACTCGTGTGCGGCATTAAGACTGCCGGATCAATGGACCCAGATTCTCACAGGTCTACGCTTTTACATGCTTATAGTGTGTAATTCTCTAATTCTGTGAGAATTCCTTGCTTTGAATTCTCATGGGACTCTATAGATACATACTAAAAGTGTGTTATCATTAGCTTATGTGAGAATTTATGGAGATCCACGTTCCATTCACCCAGTACGCGCAGTCTACCCCCCTATTCACGGTCAAGGAAGCGCGTGACCTATATAGGAAGGACGCACACAGCCGTTCGATCCTGAACCTGCTCCACCGTCTGAAACTCCAGGGCCGCGTCCGGCTCATTGCTAACGGGGTCTACTCTGGCGCGCTCGCGGCAACACCGCTCAACCGCTATAGAGTGCCGGGTGCCCTCCGGGACGACGCTGTCCTCGCGCTCCACTCGGCCCTTGAACTACACGGTGTCACTAACCAAGTTCTTCAAACGGTCTACTACTTTTCAGCGCGAGCGCGCAAAGATGTCGTCTTCGGCCAAGTCACGTATCATCGGGTCACTCCTCCCAAAGCCCTCGTAGCACCCTCCCGACGTCTTTTCCAAACCGAACTTGGTGCCGACAACGTCCTCGTGACACAGCGCGAGCGCTCCTTCGTGGACTGCCTTTTATTTCTCGACTACAGCGGCGGCGTCGAGGAACTGGATAAGTGCTTGGGTATGTTTCCCTCGTTTGACTTCGACGCCGCGCTCGACTATCTCAAACTCCTTCGTCGACCGTGGCTTTACTCACGTCTCGGATTTCTCTTGGACCGTCACTCTGACAAACTCTTCTTTCGCGGTAAAGTGCGCGATCGCTTCCTACGCAATCTCCCACCGGGCGTTGCTTACCTGGCTGACAAACGACCCGGGAACCACTGGGTCCCGACTTGGAAACTTATGGTGCCCGAAGCTCTTTCCCCTTCGCGCAAAGACTCGGTGCGAACATGAAATTCGACGCCGCACAAATCCCAAGGCTCGCCCGTGACACCGGATTTCTCGCCGACAATCTCGAAAAAGTTCCGCGCCTGCGCGAGCTGCTCATCGAACTCCACAAACATCCTTTCCTGAAAGGCAAGCTGGTCCTGAAGGGTGGCACGGCACTCAACCTCTTCTACCTCGGTCTCGCTAGGCTCTCTGTCGATATTGACTTGAATTACATCGCGCACGTCGGCCGTGATGCTACGCTCCGTGAACGCCCGGACATCATCAAGGCGGTCGAGCAAGTTGCCTCAGGCCTCGGCTACAAATTGCAAAACGGTACGGACGACTATGCCTTGCGTGAATGGTACCTCAACTATGAAAATCACACCGGCAAACCCGATCGAATCCAAATTGAAATCAATTTCCTCATGCGGGCTTGTGCGCTCCCGCCAAGGGTACTCTCCGCCGCGCCTCTCGCAGGCATGCCGCCCTGCCAGTTTCTCGTCCTCGAAACGGAAGAGCTTTTCGGGGGAAAGATCAAGGCCTTGATCGACCGTCGACATCCTCGCGACCTCTACGACCTATTCCGTTTCACAAGTGTCCATCTTGACCACAATCCTGAAATTCTCCGCAAACTCGCGGTGCTTTTTTCAAGCACCATGGATCGGGACTTCCGCACCTATCACGCGGATCGTGTCGAGGCGATCAACCCGAAGGACCTCGAACGACTTCTCTATCCTCTGCTCAAGGCCGACGACCGCCCGACCGTCCCCGCAATGGTTAAGGCAGTCATACCTCTTCTCCAGACAATTCTCGACCATAACCGCGAAGAGGCTTATCTCGAGGCAATAGCTAATGGAAGGTATCGACCTGAGTTGTTATTCCCGAAAGACCCGGAGATCATCGAGCGCATCCGCCAACATCCTGCCCTCCTCTGGAAGGCCGACAACGTCGCACGACATGTCTCGCGTTCTCGAAAACATTCCTGAGCCAGCGCGACGTTCTCAACCCCCGCCGCTGCAATCACAAACTAGAGAGTCGGAGTCGCAGACAGGATCTGGCTTATACTCTCCACGAACTGAAATGCCTGATCTTTAATCCAGGGACAGAATTGGTCCACGCACCTGCTCACGAGGCAGGCGCGTCCCTCCATCTACACCAAATGGTGGCGGACCCCTCATTGAGACAATCTACTTGGCGACACTTCGTGCACCAAAATGCAGCAACCGAAGGAGGGACTGTCACCAAGTGCGGTAACAAGTTACAATGTCGCAAGACGTTAGCCGCGGAGAGGTGGCAGAGCGGCTGAATGCGGCGGTTTGCTAATTCTACCTGCCCTGTTCGTGCTCACCGATTTTGATTCATTTGGTTAGCCGAACTTTCTCAGTTGGGTGCTTCTGAGCTAGTTAAGTTCTTTGGAATCAGTCGAGGTTAGAGAAAGGTCTCCACCACAAAATAGCCTCCTACCGGACGGTTGGTACCTCGATTTCATAGCTCTCTTTTTGCCCCACCAGGCGTGGTGGTGGCTGGCTCGGCAACTGCAATTTCAGCTTCTCGATCAGCACCTTGGTGTCGACAGAGGGCTGTGTGTAGCGTGGCAAAATCAACCAACGTTGATCGACCGTAGGAATCCACACGTCAATCATTTTGATTTCCGCTAACTTCTCCAATACCGCTGTAGGCGTCAACCCTGGGGCGTGCAGCAATAGGCGCTGCTTCAGTGTCACTTGCAAGCAGTAGGCGAGAAAGGCGATCAGAATATGCGCGTCGGCGCGATGCTCCAGTTGATGGCGGATCGGACGGATGCAAAGTTCGCTTTTCAGCGACCGGAATACCGCTTCGATCTGGGTCAACTGCACGTAACGCGTCCACAGCACACTGGGATCTCCGGCGGTAAGGTTGGAGCGTAACAAGTAGTGCCCGTCGCGCCATTCCGCCTCCTGCAGCTTTTGCTTATCCACACGAAACTGGAAGGTCTCCCGCGTGACCTCCTGGCCTTCCCCGGGTACTTGCATCTGCACGAAATGGAACGAGCGGCCCGCTTGCGATTTCGCGGCGCCCACACGCATCAACAACTGGTCGCGTGAAGGAAGGTTTCGGCGCATGGCACGGAATTTTCTGAGCAAGCGAGACAAGCGTTTGCGTCGTATGGCGGTCTCTTTGGCTCTTCTTCCTTCACTCTTGGCCAACACGTAGAGTTCGCCGTCCTGCTCAAACAGTTTCACGTCCACCGAATCTCGCACCTGCTGCCAGGGCAGATCCAGCCACTTCTTTTCATACTGCTGGATCTTGCCTTTCGCTGTCCCCACCAGATAGAAAATCTCTCGTGCCGGATCGCGCATCTCCTGCAGGATCTCTTCGGTGGGAATCCCGCGATCCATCACCCACATGCGTTTGGCTTTCCCGTACGTCTTCTCAATCTTGTCTAGAAAACCGCGCAGTGTGGTGCGATCACTGGTATTGCCGTCCATCACTTCGTAGGCCAACGGGAAACCATCGGTGGTGATCACCAGCGCAATCACCAACTGCAAACAGTCCGTCCGTTTATCGCGACTGTGACCGTACTTGGCCTTGGGGTTCTCTTCCATTGCGCCTTCAAAGTAGGTGCTGGTCAGGTCGTAGAGCAGAACTTCGAACTCTGCCTTAAACAGATCAGCCCACTTCTGTCGCAGCCACAGAAAGAGATCTTGCTTGTGCTCCAGCACGCGATCCAGGCAACGATATAAGCGGTTTTTCTCCGCCACAGAAAAATCTGTCCCGAGCAGCGCATCCATGGCGGTGGTCAGATACCACTGGTGATGTATACGAAACTCGCTTCCCGGATCCAACAACTGGCTCACGACCAGGAGTTGCAACACTTTTTCCCAAGGGGCGTCTTCCCGCGATCCGGAAAGGCGAGAGTCCCAAAACTCATCGAGGCCCAGTTGGCGCCACAACTCGCACCCCAGCCAGCAACTGCCGAACAGGCGAGGACACCGCAGTTCGAGGCCGCTCAGTTTTACTTGCAGGCTGTCGATCGCATCGGTGGGAATCTCGCGGTCATCGGGAAACAAACTCAAGTTCGCATACTCTTGCTGCTGTTCATCAAACACGGACAGTGTCTTGCGCCATGCCGCTTGTTGTTGATCGTTGATCTCGCCAAGATAGAGAACCGTGCGCTGCACGGTTTTGTCAGAGGCGATGCGATGGTTTTCTACGATGCTGAAGTAGCGATGCTCTTTGCCGTCTTTTTTGCGAGTGTTGCTACGCAGAAACATGCTGGTAGCAGACTGCCAGAACTCCGGGGTCTAAGGGAAGACACTTGGTCTCCACTCAACCATTTTTTCAGACCGCGGCGAAGGAAACGCACAACTTAACAAGGAAAAGTATTGCAAAAAAGCCGAAAAAGGTCCGCAAGTGGTCAAGTTGGGTTAGCGTTAGCGCATTCTCATTTGCGCTGAAACACCTCATTTGCAGTCCAGAGTCCAGCAGCGTAAAAGTGCAAACCATCTATTTGAGAGCCCCATGCCGCCCCGCGTTACGTTTTAGCGCGTACAACGGTTTGGCAAAGAGGAACCGTCCCAGGTCCTGTTGTTTGGTGTCAATAGACTACGTAGGACGCTGAGCCAGTTTTCGGGCCACGATCTCCGTATCCGGAAACAACTGTGCTCTAAGTGTGCTCCACGATATGAAGTAGGGTTGGGATACCTCACCTCCACAGCCGAGGGAGCAAGGAAGCGAAACAGGGGACAGAAGCGGAGAGATTGCCGCGTCCAGATCGGAACGGGCCGCACGCTTGGATGACACCGGAGTTTGGTGGCGCGCAGGACGGGTTGGGCTCTCGAGGAGAACTTCCTCGTGGCGCCGAGCTTTCTGCAATGATCCCGTAAAGCCATTGGCTATCGGGAATTGGTTACGTTTCTGGACTTTTGCAGCTCGACGCAGGAGTAGTGATTCGGTGGGAAGGACAAGTCCCTGAGTCAAAGTGAGCATTCCGAGAAGGAATGCGAACAAATTTTTGGGGTTCGCACTAGGTTGAGTAGCTATTGCACAACCCTCCGTAAGACGATCATGAAGCAGGCGATATGAAAGAACGCGCGATAGATCGTGAGCGAGCGGTCGTAGCGCACCACCAAGTGGCGGAAGTTTCCGAGCTAGGCGTTGGTGCGTTCGACGATCCAGCGACGCCGGTACCGCCGCAGTGCTCGGCCATCTTGCGTCGCCGGTTTCTTGCGGTTGGCGCGATGCAGCGCGATCAATTCGAATCCGCGTCGTGCCAGCCGCTCGCGCAACGGATCGCTGTCGTAGGCTTTGTCGGCGATCACCCGCATCGGTTTCTGCCGAGGACGCCCGGCACGATGACACCGACTTACGCGGATCGTCGCGAGCGTGGTTTCCGCGAGCCGGACTTCCGCCGGGGATGCAGAGTGAAGGTACTCTCCCAGAGGAAGACCGCGGCCGTCGACCACCACCATCCACTTCGTCCCTTTGCCCCGCTTGGTTTTTCCGACTCCGCAGCCCCTTTTTTCGCCGGAGCAAAACTCCCGTCCAAGAAACGATTCGCTCCACTTTAATTGCTGGCGTTCGTTCAATTCGCTTAGAAACGCGCGCCAGACTTTCATCCAGATGCCCTGCTCCTCCCAGTCCCGCAGCCGCCGCCAGCAGGTCGAGGGATGCGGATACTCCTCGGGCAAGTCCTGCCAGCGGGCCCCGCTCCGCAGAATCCACAAAATGCCATCCAGCACGCGACGGTTCTCGATCCACGGACGGCCGCCCTTGCGGTGCTTGCGCGGTTTGGGAAGCAAGGGAGCGATTTTCTTCCACTGCACTTCCGTCAGCAACGGACCCGACCGGGCCACCGGCCCTCCTTCGGCGCTGCTGACTTTGCTTATCTCTCATCTGAGAAAACTCAACTACCTTCTTTTCAGGAGCCTGTATTAGGTTATGCAACAGCCATTTCTCCAGCAGTTGAGTCTCGGGGACTCAATCCCACCCGCGATACCCCACTACCCTCCGGAACGCACTTGCCGCTTTATCTCTAGATCCCTACATCCGCGCGTGAAGAAGGTACCGACAGGGGCGGCTTCAATCTGAACCAATGGTTCAGGGCGGCAGCTCAGCGATTCCACTAGATGTACCTTCTTGCCTGCCGCATAGATTTGGTGCCGACCGTGGTCTCTGTACCAATCGGCCACGGTCGCCGTATGATGGACGCTCTCGAGTACCTTGCGCCAGCCACCACCATTGTAGGCACAAAAACTGATCTCGCCCTGCCAAGTTGCTACCGGCGTGTTCGAATTGTAGATCGTCGCAAAGTCGTAGTTGTAGGCATCTTGGAACCACATCCCATTGAAAAACATGAGTCTCCAGTGCGCGGTTTTCGCAGATGTTTGCCGCGACCAATCGTCGTCGCTTCTCGTGAAACGATACAATGAGCCCTCAAACAGACTACGGAGCTCATAGGGTCCCAATCCCGAAGGAGCCTTCGCCTGGTTGAAATTCCGAAGAAGTGAAAGCAAAACCATGGCCCTGGTCACCCGAGGCGGCCTACCGGAATCTGTTATTTGTACAACGTCTTGCATGAACCTTCCGAGATCGAAGAACGTTGGAATCGGAATCGCCTTCCCTTTATCAGTATCCACAAGCAAGGGGCTCATTATCGCGTGGTCCGGATGCATGTCAGGAAAGAGACTTCCGCGCTCTGAACCCCGGTCAAGGACATCATCTAAATGGCTGAAGATCGCGTACGCCGAAGCTGGGTACCAATCCCGCATGGGCCTCCAGTCGATCGAGGTTTGGGCTTGCAGGTCGTAAGCGAGTTGAGAGAGAGGATACCGTTCTGCATAGCGGTCCTCAGTGGATATGCGCTCGTCGCGGCCGGTGAACATAACGGGCTGAAAAATTACGCCGTGGATTTGATCGGCGTTGCGGAGAGCGAAGCGCACGATCTCTCCCACGCAATCATTGTTGAGACCGTTGACCACGGTAACTTGCAAGGTGGTTTGCATTCCAGCCGCAGCGATGTTCTCCAGGGCGCGGAGCTTCACTTCAATGTAATTTCCGAGCCCGCGATGTTTGTTCTTCTCCTCGGAGACGCCATCGAACTGCAAGTACACGCCGTGCAACCCGGCGGCGCTCGCCTCGACCGCAAAATCTCGGCTTTCCGCAAAACGAATACCATTGGTCGAAACGTGAAGACGATGGAAGCCCATGCTCTTCGCGTGTCGAATTGCGTCAAGGAAGATCGGAGAGAGTGTGGCCTCGCCACCGGAGAACAAGACGTTGATTTCGCGGTTAGGCTTGAAAGAGCCCGCCCGATCAAAAATTGTCTTCAGGCCTTCCATATCTGTTTCGTCGACGTAACCAACTCCGTTAGCGTCCATGAAGCAAGGTCGACACATCATGTTGCATCGGTTGGTCAGATCCACGATCAAATACGACCCTCGGCCTGCCCGGATACTGTTAGGGCCGTGGTCGTGGACCTCACGGTCGCCAACGCAATCGAAGTCGCCCCCCAAGGACTGCGCTTCCATTCTCTGAAAGAAATCGGGATGGTTCGATAGCACGTCCTCAAATGGACCATGCGTCTCGCACGCCTTTCGCATGAGGATTCGCCCGCCTTCCTCAAGGATCTCGGCGTCAATGATCCCCGGACGCTCCCTAAAACTGGCTACATCGCTCTGGCCCCTGATGACCGCCTCGACTGCTTCGCGGTTGCAATCCGGGCAGAGCGACAGGGTGCGCCTCGGAACCCCCGTCCTCATTGGCGTTCGTTGGTGCTTCTTCAGAAGCCGACCCGGCGCCCAGCTTGGTGCGGGCAGCGCCCCTTCAGGCAGGACGCGGTTAACGGAGCTGGCGATGGTCCATGCGGCGCTGGATGCCAAACGAGAGTGAGAGGCCATAGATTCAAACATGAAATTTACCTCCTGTCGCGGTTTGCTCAAGGATAGAAAAACGAAGCAGTGAACCCTTCCATCTGGGTAAACTCATTTTACCTGCGCTGTCAAGTCAGAGGGCCCTTGACCCGACGCCGATGCGCATCGCCGTTCTGCGTGCGACACGTGTGTTGACTTCTGGTTGTGAGAAGAACGCAGCGACATCTGTTTTCAAGCGCCAGGTACATCCACTACGTAAGCGAAATAGCAGACCGGTTTGGCCGTGCGTGGGAAAGATGTTGCGCCCACCGAAATGGCAAAATCCGAGCTAGCAGTCCGCTTCAGAGATATCAGCACTTGCTGCTGAAATTCAAATGGATTGGGTGCTGCTGTACAGGGCGCTCAATTTGGAGATGTAAAGTGGTATCGAATATGTCGTTGGAAGTGAATGGTGCGCTCGCCGAGGGTGCAAAGCAGGCAACGTTTGAAAAGGAGGCGCAAACCCCGAGCGGGACCGGCACACCGGTCTCTCCGCCGAGACCGCCCGGGCAGCCCGCAGAAACACCGGCGGAACAAAACGGTCGCGGTAAGACGCCGCAGCGTTCTTCGCCGACGAGCTCGGCCCAACCTAACGGGAACCAACTGGATCTCGAGGGACAGAACGCCGTCAACAAAGTCATGTTGGCGGGGCGACTCGGCCGGGATGCCGAAGTGAGGCATACCAAAGTCGGTCAGATTGTGGCGAATTTTTCTTTGGGAACCGAGGAGTCGTACAAAGACCGTTTGGGCGAGTGGCAAAAAAAGACTGCGTGGCACCGGGTTCAGGTGTGGGGAGACCTTGCGGAAACGGTAAGCGCAAGCCTGCGGCAAGGTGCGCGGGTCTATGTCGAAGGAAAGCTCATCATCCGCAACTGGATCGACAAGCAAAACCAGAAGCACCGCTCCACAGAAGTGGTGGCAAGCGATGTGCGTTTCCTTACGCCGGCTCCAAGCAATGGAGCGCAAAGCGGGAGCGAGCTCGCCGACGAGCATACCGGCGATTAGCAACGACCGAGAACTTGGGGCTATCGCGGGCTTGCAGTCTGGACTAGCCCCAAGCTTCCTTCGATTGATTTCCTAGATGATTTCTTGCCCGCCTGCACCAACGCCAGGCTCTACCACGGCCTTCGTTGAACCTACGATTTGATCCAAAGCAGCGAAATTACACTGTTGTAAGCGGGCAGCGCCTTGGACTCCTCCCATATGGGGGCATCTTCTGGAAAACCGGTTGCGGAGATCCACAAACGCGCGGGGAGCTCCTGCGGTTTGCTTGGACCAGGTGTTCCCGCAAAGCATTGCAACGCAAACGTGCCTTGCTGAAGGGGCGCCCCCTTTTGGAGCGGAAAGCCAAAGTGTCTCGAGCGTTTCGACCAATCGATTCGGTCATTCGTGGCCCATACGATCGCGCAGCTTTGCTTCGACAGATCGCAGTACCGCCAGGCCGCTGCCGAAAGAGAAGTATGAAATCGCTGGGCGATTTTTTCGATCACTTGCAGAGAAGGCGGTGCGGACTCGACGATCGGCTGGACCGCGGAAGCGGGCAGGAGAAGCTCGGCGGCAAATTCATCGGCCTCGCGCTCGAGTTCTCGCGACCAGTCGCCCCAGTTCCCGATGTCGGACTTGGTGCAAACGAGCTCCGTCAGGTCGTGATCGGGCAGCAAAAAGTGAGCGATTTCATGGGCGAGCGTGAAATTCTTGCGGCCAGCCTCGCGGATCGATTGCCGGATCGCAATCGTTCCCAAAGGAATCTCGCGCGCTCGAATCAAGGCGCCGTCAAACCCATCAGCGTCCACCTCGCGAATTTGGAGTCCGAGTCGCGAAGCGATTGCCCGCAGATCGCCATGTTCGAGCGGCAGTTCGCGCGCGAGGGCGCGAGCATAGGCGCCGCCTTTTTGCGACCCGCTCATCGACCGTCTTTCGGGCGGCTGCGATTATTGTGTTTCAAAAGCTCCTCGGCGAGGTCGTCCAGGAGTTTCTTGTCCCGTTCCGAGAGTTCCTTCTTGTTGCGATAGGCGGTAGCCAAAGTCACACGCGGCAGCCTCGCGAGTCGTTCCTGCATACGCTGAGCATGGTCGATGACACTCCGGATGGCCGCTCGGGCTTCGCGAACTAATGCTCTTTCCTTTGGGGAACCGGGTGCGCCTGGACGCAAGTCACTAAGCGCCTGTTTCAAGAGCGCCGGAACGGGCCGGCCTGCTGCCGCGTACTGTTTTGCTAGGGCATCAAACTTTCGATAAAGGCGTGCTTTGAGGTCTTCCGGATCAACTCCTGCGCGCCGCAAGAGTTCCCGGGCCTCCCGGGCAACCAGTTCGCTCGGGCTGCCGTACAAGCTGTCGGACAGTTGAGCCAACCGCGCCTTTTGCGGAAAAAGATCCTTTTCCTTCTGTTTGCTCATGCGGTTTTCCTCTCTACCAAGTTGTGATCGATGAGCTGCCGCTGCAGCCTCTTCTTTCTGTTCTGCACCTCTGCTGCAGTAATGCCCAACTCAGCTGCTATTTCGCGGGGCTTGTAAAGGTTGAGTTCCAGCACCGCCCTCACAACTTCCGCTAGTTCCGGTTCCCCGGCAAAGGCAGTCCGTGCGCGTTCGCCGTACCGCTCTTCATCGATGGACCCCGCAAAATCTATGGTTGATCCCGGCAATTCGTCGAGCGACAGGGGAGCAGGATCGGCTTCCCGTTTGACAGGAAGCGAGGATCGGCTCTCCTCGTGGGCATGTGCCGCCTTACGAAGGGAATCGATAATGTCATTGCGCAAGGCGGTCGCCAGCAGGGAGAACAAATCGCCACGGGAGGCTTGATGTTGAAGCTTGCCTTCCATATATTCCACCAAGACTGCCGAGACAAAGTCGTCGACGGACAGACCGACGCCGGCGACTGTAGAGTTACGCCCACCGAGTCCAAACTCGTTAAAGGTTCGCAGCCCAAAAGCGGTCAGCCGATGGGCTAGTTCCTCAAAATCCAGGCTCTGCTGTGCTTCCAAGAAGAAACCTCGGGCGCCGAGATGACAGCCGTCTAACCGGGGGGAGTCTACGGTTCTAACACGCATGGGCCAGCAGAATCACCAGGATAATACTCAGTATGCGAAGTAAAAGATCGTTTCTGGCCACGCACGCGCAGGAATATTGTTTCTTTCGGAACACCCAAATTCGCGAGATTGGTTCGCTCTGACGGTATCAGCCCTGGAGCTGAATTCGAGCATTGCGTGCCCCAAGAAAGGGCGCGGATTTTGGAGATGGACTGTGATATCGGACAAGGCGTTGGAACTAAACATTTCTTTGGTTTTAGAGGTTCGTGGTGATTGCGTGGAATGCATCGGGATTGAAGTCATCAAGCCCGGTGGCGGCTTGGCAGGCAATGGAATCGACCCCCACAGAGCAACGACTCGCACAGGAAAGGAAACCAGTGGGACAAACGGGGTTCCTCCTTGGTGCGTTTCTCATGCGCATGTTTCCGGGAAAGGGCCGACTCAAGACGGGGCACAACACGAAGAGAAGAAGGAAGAGCCGATAGGTACCACGGCAGGCTGCCGGAACACCTGGATCTTTCAAGCCAGCTCGGAATTCTCCGACGTTCGGAGTGCAGTTCGCACCCTTAGGGAACATACCTGGCTCGTCCAGCAGCATAAGGAACAGATTAAGTCGGGAGACAGGGTGTATGTGTGGGAGTCGGGTCCGCGGGGAGGGATCATCGGACTGGCGGAGGTATCCGAGCCGCCTCGGATTCAACCGGAGCCGAAAGAACAACTGCTTTTCATCCGGAACAGTGAAAAGTTCCGAGGAGACCGCCTTCGCGTAAAGATCCGATTTCTCAAGCTGATCGAACCAGCGATTCAACGGACGTATCTTTCATCGCGGGCGGAATTCGCTACCTTGAGCATCTTGCGGCGCCCGCGGGCCACGAATTTTCGCGTGACGCGAGAAGAAGCAAAAGCCCTGGAAGGCATTGTGGACGGCATGGCTGTGGCAGCTGCTCTTCATGATTCCCTGCAAGGGGAGAAACGGATCGTATTTGCCCAGGCGTAAGGACTAGCCCGCCCTTAAACATGGGACCAGCCGCAAGGAGCACTCGTCGGAGACCGCACATCGGTCAGCGTGTCCGTAGACATAGCGAAATAGGCAGAACCCCCACTGGGAAGAGCAGAGAGAGACTCTCTCCCGTGAGGAGCACTTCGGGATTTTCTTCCGCACCTGTGCCAAGACGATCCAAGGAAAATGCCGGAGGCGGTCGTTGCGAAAGCAAGAGGTCGGACGGGAATTGGATCGGATTCGGACTCGATCCAAACGGCTCTCGCTAACTTAGCCCTGCCCGACTACTTTCCGGACTGGCTGCTCTCTCAGAAGCCATGGCTGATGCGTAACGCGGCGGATTTCCACTTCCTTCGGCAACTCGGTCCGTCAGGACGGATTCTGTTTTACAGGGTATGACATCTCATTCTCAATGACTTCATCAGCGAAGCGATTCACGCCAATTCGGCGAAGCAGGGCCTCGCCCGCTTCACGAGTCGCGTGTTGCAAAGCGGCGTCGAGCTCCTCTACCGAGCTATCAAGAGCAACATTGCTGACTCGCTCGATGGCGTGATTCAGATCAAGCGCAGACCAGGACGCCGCTACATCTCGGAAGTCCTCGAAATCAACAGCTACGACGCCGACGGCGACCCCTTCGATTACTGTGCAAACTACCAGAGATAGGAGCCATCCCAATGACGACGGACGAAAGTCGAAACTCATGAAGGACATCTCAGCCAGCGAATACATCAGCACAAACTTTCATCCGGCCGATCGGATTGCCCTCCTGGTCCGCAACGGCGGTACGGGCGAAACGATCCAGCGTATCGCGACTGCTGAACGGATCGCGGGAACTTCCACTCAGGAGTGGCTCCAGCACAAGAATGAAAAAGAGGCATGCGACATCTACATCGGAATGAACACCTTGAAACCCGAGGCCCGCACGCGAACTAAGGAGGACATTCAGACCATCCGTCATCTGTACCTGGACATCGATCACGATGGCCCGTCGGCCTTGGCGAAGATTCGACAATCCAACCTGGTGCCGCCGCCGAATTACACGGTAAATACATCGCCTGAGAAATTCCAGATTGTGTGGCGGGTCGAGGGTATTGACCGGGAACACGGCGAGGCCCTGCTGCGTGCCATGGCACGCAAACTCGGAGGCGATCCTGCTGCCACCGATTCCACTCGCGTTCTGCGTCTCCCGGGATTCGTCAACCGAAAGTATCAAACCGAGTTTCGGGTGCAAGCCGAGAAGCACACCGACCGCATTCATTATCTACAGGATTTTTGTCTACGCACTGAGCCGATCGACAACGACCTCCGCGCGCACTATAGGCTGTTAACGCAACGGTCTTCTGATAGGCGACCCTTGAGCCAGTCCGAGCACGACTGGATCTATGCGAAGCGCGCCCTCGCCCGCGGCGACGACCCCGAAGAAATCATCGGCAGGATCGCGGATTTTCGCAGCAGTGAGAAAAGCGACCCGCTTTACTACGCGCGGCTAACCGTCAGCAAAGCGCAGCAGCACCTTGCGACGGAAAAGGCTACTCCGACCCAACCGATTGATGGCTCTCACAAATCAATCTAGCGCGTTCGATTCGTTTAGTTGACCACTTGGGTGCGTTCGAAGTTCACGTGGAGGTTGGCGGAGACGAACCACGGCACGTACCGTAAGCGGACTGCTCAAGAGATAGTTTCAGCCCGTCGTTTGGCTCGAATTTAGCTCGAAAAATTGTGAGAAAAGAGGGAAATGGAGAGAACAGGGAGACTTTAGCCGAACAAACGAAAGCTCCCAAGTAGTTGAAGGATTTAGATTTCCCAATAGAATTGGAAAAATTTAGTTGACATGGCGGAGAGGGGATTGTATCCCATGGCGATTTTGATTCGCGTCGATTTGCAGACGTTTGCAGTGTGACTTACCCTTAAGATGTTGGATTGATTTGAGATAGAGCGTGAAATCACTATACAGGGCGCGGCCGCCAGAGCGGTCGTAAACTGAGCAAATGGGCGTTGGTTAGTAGCACAGGAGTAGCACAGAATTGAGAACGGCTCTAGTCTCCTGAGTCATAAATAGATTGCATAAAATAGGGAAAGGGGTTATCGTGGATCATGTCGAAACCACGAGGGCGTCCTAAGCAGCGAGAACTCGTTGTCAGCCCAGAACAGAAGATAGCTTTGCGGCAACTGCTGCAGCAACCGCGGAGTTCGCGATCGCTGGCCTTTCGCGCTCGCATCGTTCTGGAGTGTGCCAGCGGGGAGAGCAACGCCGCGGTGGCCGCCAAGCTGCGCACCACCGGTTTCACTGTGGGAATGTGGCGGAATCGTTTTATCAGCGAGGGGATGGTTGGTTTGGGTGACGAGATGCGGCCAGGAGCGCCACGGCAGATCGGCGATGACCGTATCGAGCGGGCCGTACGCCTGACCCTGGAAGAGGCTCCCAAGGGAGCAACGCATTGGAGCAGTCGCGGGTTGGCAGCGAGGATGGGCTTGAGTCAATCCACCGTGAGTCGCATCTGGCGAGCCTTCGGGTTGCGTCCTCATCGCAGCGAAACGTTTCAGTTATCCAATGATCCGCTGTTGGTCGACAAGGTGCGAGATATCGTCGGCTTGTACCTGAATCCACCGCATCATGCGCTGGTGCTGTGCGTGGATGAGAAGAGTCAGATTCAGGCGCTGAGCCGCAGTCAGCCGATTCTCCCGATGCTGCCCGGCCAGGTGGAGCGTCGAACTCACGATTACAAGCGCCATGGGACCACTAGCCTATTCGCGGCCTTGGACATTGCCACGGGATCGGTGATCGGCAAGTGCTGGCCACGCCATCGGGCCATTGAGTTCCGCAAATTCTTGAATCAGATCGATCGTGCCGTTCCTGCCGATCTTACCGTCCATCTGGTGTTGGACAATTATGCCACCCACAAGACCAGGGAAATTCGGGCGTGGTTCCTGCGGCATCCTCGCTACCATCTGCACTTCACTCCCACGCACAGTTCCTGGCTGAACCAAGTGGAGCGCTGGTTCGCCTTACTGTCACAACGCCAGATCAAACGAGGTTCGCACTACAGCGTGCGTGAACTGGAATCTGCCATCTTGGAATTCATCGAGGTGCACAACGAGCAGCCCAAACCCTTTGTGTGGACCAAGAGTGCCGATGCGATTCTTAACAGCATTGGACGGTTTGCTTCCCGTACTTTGGCTGCACATGGCACAAACAATATGCAAGAAATCAGTGACTCAGGAGACTAGCACCGGCAGTCCGGTATGATTGATTCCGTCCTGCATTTCTCGTTGTGGCAGGGAGACTGGTTTTGCGTTTGATGTGGTACGCAGCGGTGTGAACCGAATGACAAGGAAGCGGAACCGCCGTGAATTGTTGACGCAACTGGCTGGAGCTTCTGTGGGGATGCTGCTGGCCCCCGCCGCCGTTTTGGCGAGAGTTAGTCTGCGAGTCGCTGGAGAAGACTGCGAAGTTCAATTTACGTCCATAAGTGGTCAAACCATTCGCCTCAGTGTCCTTCCCGTCAAGCGTAGTATCGGCGTGCCATCCGATGGGTCACTCGTGAAAACCTCCTGGGGTAATTCTGTCACCAAGCTCAGTGGCGAGATCAAGACACAAACGATCCAATGCGGGAACATGAAAGTGTTGTTTTCCTCTCGACCGCTCGCGTTCTCCATCACAACCCTTGAAGGACAAACAATCCAGCAACTCTCCATCGACGAAGAAACTAGTGCTGTTTCGTTTTCGACGGGGGATTCGCCGTTGCTCGGCCTCGGAGAAGGCGGTCCGCAGTTCGACCGCCGCGGCTCAACCGACAGTATGAAGAGTGGCCAAGGCGGCTACCAACTGGCGACGCACGGAGGCCGCGTGCCCATTCCGTGGCTGATTGGCACGAACGGCTGGGCGATGTTTTTCCATCAGCCCTTCGGCACATTTGACTTCACGGGAGCGCAGAGCAGATTTTTGCCAACTAGTCCGCAAACCGCTCTGCCGCTCGATATTTTCTTCGTTGCGTCGCGCGATCCCTCGACGATTATGGCCGAGTACGCCCGGCTTACGGGACACGCCGAGAAGCCGCCGCTATGGAGCTTCGGCTATCAACAATCTCATCGCACTTTGGCCAGCCGCGAAGAAGTCCTGACGGAAGCCAAAACATTTCGAGAAAAGAAACTTCCTTGCGACACGCTAATTTATTTGGGAACAGGATTCTGCCCTTCCGGCTGGAACACGGAAAACGGATCCTTCGTGTGGAACTCGCGCGTATTTCCTGACCCGAAAGAAATTCTCGGTGAACTCCACAAGAACAATTTCCGCGTGGCGCTTCATGCCGTGATTCTATCCGACAAACTGCGTGGCACCGTCCGCGACGCGTGCGAACTTCCGCGCTTCGATGAAGAACTGGCGAGCTGTCACTGGGACGCGCATCGCAAGGATTTCGCGCTCGGAGTCGATGGCTGGTGGCCAGATGAAGGCGATCCGCTGGATATCGCTTCGCGACTGGTTCGCAATCGCATGTACTGGGAAGGTCCGCAACTAGACCGACCAAATGAGCGCCCCTACGCGTTGCACCGCAACGGTTATGCAGGCATGCAACGCTATGGCTCTTTCTTATGGTCTGGAGACGTTTATTCCACTTGGGAAACACTCAAGGTTCATATCCCCATCGCCATCAACACGGCTCTCACCGGAATTCCCTACTGGGGCACGGACATTGGCGGCTTCGTGCCGACAAAAGAATTCACCGCCGAGCTTTATCTGCGCTGGTTTCAGTTTGGTGCTTTTTGCCCGCTGTTCCGCAGTCACGGACGCGCTTGGAAGCTTCGGCTTCCGTGGGGTTGGAATACCGGCGATCCCGGCCCCGTCGAAATCAACAACTACAATGGCGCGGCGATTCCAGATTCCAGCCAGCTGCACAACGAACAAGTTGAGAATATTTGCCGCAAGTATCTCGAGCTGCGCTACCGCATGCTTCCCTATCTTTACAGCGCGGTGCATGAATGCGCCACAACCGGGATGCCCATCATGCGCGCGCTTTGGCTGGAGCATCCGAACGATCCGAAAGCCGTTGCGTGCGGTGACGAATACTTGTGGGGGAAGAACGTGCTCGTGGCGCCCGTCGTCGAAAAAGGCGCGGATGCACGCAAGGTCTATCTCCCCGCCGGAGGCTGGTACGACTTTTGGACGCAGGAACGCCTCGAAGGCGGCCGCGAAATCAGCAGGAACGTGGATCTCGAGACTATGCCACTTTATGTGCGGGCGGGGTCCATATTGCCGCTCGGTCCCGTGAAGCAATTCGTTGGCGAAAAAGTGGACCAGCCTCTTTCCATTTCGATCTACCCGGGCGGCGATGCCTCCTTTTTGCTTTATGAAGACGACGGAAGTTCCTTCAACTATCGCAAGGGCGAGTGGATGGGGATCCAAATGGATTGGCATGACGGGACACGCGCCCTGACTCTGCGGCTCGCGGCAGGATCGCGGATGCTGCCTCCAACGCGCAGAAAGTTGGACGTAAAGTTGGAGCAACAAACTCGTTCCGTGTTTTTCGACGGAAGTCCGCTTGAGGTGTCCTTTTTAGCGAGCTGATCAGGCAGAAAAGAGTTCCACGCTTTCAACCTATTGGAGCGCGATAGCTCTGGCACAAAACGCTAACTCCGGTGTTGAAGTAAACGTTTGCTCGGTGTATATCTATGGCCCTCGAGGGAAATACTTCATGATTCGTTTTCATTCCGGGAGTCGCTATCTGCGCGCGTACATCGCAGGACTCCTTCTCTCCCTGTTCTTAGGCGTGGGGCCGAAGGCGGCCGACGAGCCCCGTGCCTTTCATGTGGAAGGCGACCTCGTCGGTGCGCACGATCCCTCGATCATAAAAGAGGGGGACACCTGGTACCTGTTCGCAACCACTCCGCCAGACTCGAAAGCGCCCGATCAATTCCCTATCCGCTGCTCGATGGACCTGACTCACTGGAAAGCATGCGGCTATGTTTTTTCTGAGATCCCCGCGTGGATCAAGCAGTTTAGCCCGAAATCGAAAGAGCTTTGGGCTCCGGACATTTCTTTTTTTGACGGAAAATTTCATCTCTACTACGCGTATTCCGCATTCGGAGTAAACACTTCCGGGATCGCTCTCCTGACGAACAAGACGCTGAGCCCGCAAAGCCCCGACTATCATTGGGCAGATGAAGGCCTGGTTCTGCAATCGCGCGCCGAAGACGATTTCAATGCGATCGATCCAAATCTGGTCCTCGACGAAAAAGGACAAGCTTGGCTATCGTTCGGCAGCTTCTGGAGCGGCATCAAAATGCGGAAGCTCGACCGAAAGACAGGCAAACTTTCCGCTGAGGACACGAAGACTTACTCGCTAGCAACGCGCAGCAAACCAGAGCGTTTCGATCCGCCGAAACCAGGATTGCCGCCCGACTACCAGGCCATCGAAGCGCCTTTTATTGTTCACCACGGCGACTACTACTATCTCTTTGTCTCGTACGACCTGTGTTGCCGCGGGACGAAGAGCAACTACCGAATCATGGTGGGACGCTCGCGCGAAGTCACAGGACCCTATCTGGATGCCGATGGAAAAAAGATGAGCGAAGGTGCCGCGCGGCCACTTCTCAGCGCAAATCAGAAATGGCTTGGTCCTGGCGGCGAATCGATCTTGCTCCAAAAAGACGGCGACATCATCGTGTATCACGCATACGACGCGAAGACCGGGGTTCCCTCTCTACAAATCTCGACACTCACATGGACGGGCGGCTGGCCTCACGCCGCGTTAGATGGCGATGCGGCGAATGAGAAACGGTAACTGAACGTTGGCTTGCCAAATACTCGCAGCCGCATAATTTTTAACTAAGAATCTCGACTGAAGACGTGACCACGGAGGAGACCGCGATGATAAATCGGCGTGATTTCTTGCAGCAGGGAGCGATGGGAGCGGCTGGGCGTCTGCGGCCGACTCACGCGCGGCTGATTCGCATATAGAAGTTCTTTTCGATGAACCTCTGGGCACGATCTCTCCCAATATTTACGGCCACTTTGTGGAAAATCTCAGCGGCGTGCTGTACGACGGTATTTGGCTCGGCGAGAAGTCCCCAGTCGCAAATATCGACGGCCTTCGAAAGAGTCTCATGGAACACATGCGCAAGATCAAGGCCACCGTAATTCGTTTTCCAGGCGGTTGTTTTGCGGACAGCTACGACTGGCGCGACGGAATTGGCCCCGCCGACAAACGTCCCCGTCGCACGAACTTCTGGGCCATGGGCGAGTCCGAGAAAGCACCGGCGAGCCATCGCTACGATCCCAACGCTGTCGGAACCAATGAGTTCGTGCACTTCTGCAAGCTCATCGGCGCAGAGCCCTATTTGGCCGCAAACGTTAGAAGCCTGCCCGCCTCGGCCTTCCAGCAATGGGTGGAATACTGCAATTCGCCAGCGGGAAGCACTACGCTTGCGGATGCACGCGCCGCTGCCGGTTATCCGGATCCGTTTCGTGTTAAGTACTGGGGTGTCGGCAACGAATCGTGGGGTTGCGGCGGCGAGTTCACGCCCCAGGAATATGCCGTGGAGTTCCGGCGCTATTCCACATGGCTGCCAACGTACGGCGACAACTTGAATCTGATCGCCTCGGGACCGAATACGGACGATTGGAGCTGGACGCGCGAATTTCTAACCGAAGTGTTGCGCAAAGGCCCCGGCGAATTGCGCCGTATCTACGGAATGGCTTTGCATCATTACGCCTGGAACCTAAGCCGCGGCAAAACGCAGGACTGGGTCGCCGGCAAAGGTGAAGCGCTAAAGTTTGACACCGTGGATTGGTACGAACTGCTTCGCGAAGGCGAGCGAATGGAAGGCCTGATCACCGGCCACTGGCAGGTCTTCAGTGAATTCGACCATCAACATCGCGTGAAGCTTGTGGTTGATGAATGGGGCCCGTGGTACCGGCCCGGAAGCGAGACCACTCCCGGCGACCAGCTCGAGCAAATGCCCACGCTGCGCGACGCGGTGTTCAGCGGCATGACGCTGGACATCTTCAACCGCAATCCCGAAAAAGTGGCGATGGCAAACTGCGCGCAGCTCATTAACTGCCTCAACAGTCTTTATCTCGCTCACGAAGATAAGTTCGTTATCACCCCAGTCGGGCATGTTTTCGATTTGTACTCGAGCCATCAAGGCGGAGAGGCATTGCGCACGGTATTCTTAGCGCCCAACGTGCACTACGACCGCGACGGACAATCGGCGACTTACTGGGGGTTGAAGGGTTCCGCATCCGTGCGCGACAAGAACCTGACAATCACCGCCGTCAATCCGAGCACCGGCGAGCCTCGCCTGGTGGAAATAGCGCTGCGAGGTGCAACCGTCAAGGAAGCGAGCATGCGCTTTTTGAGCAATGCCGACATTCACGCTCACAATACGTTCGAGCAGCGAGATGTGGTTGTTCCTCAAACAAAGCCGTTGAGCATGAGCGGAGGAACTCTCGTTGTTGAATTTCCGCTAGCCCAACTTGACCACTTGCGGACCTTTTTCGGCTTTTTTGCAATACTTTTCCTTGTTAAGTTGTGCGTTTCCTTCGCCGCGGTCTGAAAAAATGGTTGAGTGGAGACCAAGTGTCTTCCCTTAGACCCCGGAGTTCTGGCAGTCTGCTACCAGCATGTTTCTGCGTAGCAACACTCGCAAAAAAGACGGCAAAGAGCATCGCTACTTCAGCATCGTAGAAAACCATCGCATCGCCTCTGACAAAACCGTGCAGCGCACGGTTCTCTATCTTGGCGAGATCAACGATCAACAACAAGCGGCATGGCGCAAGACACTGTCCGTGTTTGATGAACAGCAGCAAGAGTATGCGAACTTGAGTTTGTTTCCCGATGACCGCGAGATTCCCACCGATGCGATCGACAGCCTGCAAGTAAAACTGAGCGGCCTCGAACTGCGGTGTCCTCGAAGCTGTGAAGAAACCTCAATTAATAATGGGCTGAGGGTTGAGCATGAGTTTATTGCGATTGCGTGAGTTGCTACTCGGCGAGTGTCTCGATCCTCTTCGATGTTCTCTTACTCTCTCAGCTCACGGCTGTTGTGCGTGGCTTGCTTAGGCGGATCCAAAACTGCAGGTTGTAGGTTAGGCAAGCCCACAGCATTTCCATCTGCACCTTCTTAAGGCCCCGCACATGGAACTGCCGCAGCCCCAGCTTGCTTTTAATCCAAGCATGCACGAACTCGGCGATGGGTCCGCGGCGGCGGTAGACAGCCTGAGCTTGCTCGGTGGCCATCTTCTCCCGGAATGCGTTCATCACCGGACTCTCCCTGCTGCGCACAATCGATCGGCTGTGCTTTTGATTGCCGCCGCAGCAGGCCGCTCGCAATGAGCAGTTTTTACAGTCCTCCGCGGCCGCTTTATATTTGAGATAGCTGATGCCGCTGCGCTCGTCACGGCCTTCGTAGAGCAACGGCTTGCCCGCAGGACAGATGTAGCGGTCCTGTTCAGCCTCATACACAAATTGCGTCGCCGCAAACCGCTGTTGGTTAATTCTGGCTTTGGCGGCGTTGTCCGCCAGGCTCCCCACGAAATCAATATTCTTCTCGGCCAGCTCCTGGATGTTTTCCCGGCTGGTGTAACCTGCGTCCGCCACCATCCGTAGCGGTTTTCGCCCGCACCGCTGTTCGATTTGCTCCGCCGCCGGCGCCAGCTGATGGCAGTCGTTCCCAGCCTGAGTGACATCCACGGCTACGATCAATCCGTGTTTTCCATCCGTCGATATCTGCGCGTTGTAACTCGGCGCAAAACCGCCGCCGGCCTGTTTCATCACACGCGCCTCGGGATCACTGGTGCTCGTGCGTGTCTCGCGTTTTTCTTCCGCCGTCTTCTTCGTCTCGCGCAACTTTTCCAGTTCCACCAAAGCCTGTTCCAACCGTTCTCGCTTTTCTCGTGACGCTCGCTCCCGCGCCGCTTGCTGGCGCCGATTCACCGCCGGCTCCGCCAGCGGGTCTCGCAACGCCTCCACCTGCAGTCGCGCTCGCTCCACATGTTCCCGCAGAGTCTTCTCGCGACGAAACGTCTTACCGCTCGCCTGAGCTTGAATCTTCGTCCCGTCTTGCATCACTTCTTCCAGAGTGATCAGGCCTTCCGCACTCAACACCCCCAGCAAATCGCTGAACAACTGATGCAACTCCTTCCCTTGCTCCACCCGGAAATCCGCCAACGTGTGATAGTTCACCGCTTCGATCCCCGTCAACCATTGAAATGCTGGATCGTATTCACACCGCCGCTCGATCTCTCGGGCCGATCCGATTCCACGGCTGTAGGCGTACACCCACAGGCTGATTAACAGTTGCGGATCAATCGCCGGCCGGCCGCCTTCCTCCGCGCTGCTCTCGATATTTTCGTAGAACCGGCGCAAGTCCAAGCGTCCGACCAACGTCCAGATAGCGCGTGCGGGATGGTCCTCGCTGATTAACTGCTCGACATCCACTGCGCGCCAGCTCATCTGTTGACGGTTCGCGTAGCGAATCAAAGGCTGCTTGCTGGTTGTATTTTCTTGGCTCATGCCGCGAGCTTACGGCAGAGTTTTTATTTTGCAAGGCTGAAATTCACGGGGTTTCTTCACAGCTTCCTCGCCTGTTCGGCAGTTGCTGGCTGGGGTGCGAGTTGTGGCGCCAACTGGGCCTCGATGAGTTTTGGGACTCTCGCCTTTCCGGATCGCGGGAAGACGTCCCTTGGGAAAAAGTGTTGCAACTCCTGGTCGTGAGCCAGTTGTTGGATCCGGGAAGCGAGTTTCGTATACATCACCAGTGGTATCTGACCACCGCCATGGATGCGCTGCTCGGGACAGATTTTTCTGTGGCGGAGAAAAACCGCTTATATCGTTGCCTGGATCGCGTGCTGGAGCACAAGCAAGATCTCTTTCTGTGGCTGCGACAGAAGTGGGCTGATCTGTTTAAGGCAGAGTTCGAAGTTCTGCTCTACGACCTGACCAGCACCTACTTTGAAGGCGCAATGGAAGAGAACCCCAAGGCCAAGTACGGTCACAGTCGCGATAAACGGACGGACTGTTTGCAGTTGGTGATTGCGCTGGTGATCACCACCGATGGTTTCCCGTTGGCCTACGAAGTGATGGACGGCAATACCAGTGATCGCACCACACTGCGCGGTTTTCTAGACAAGATTGAGAAGACGTACGGGAAAGCCAAACGCATGTGGGTGATGGATCGCGGGATTCCCACCGAAGAGATCCTGCAGGAGATGCGCGATCCGGCACGAGAGATTTTCTATCTGGTGGGGACAGCGAAAGGCAAGATCCAGCAGTATGAAAAGAAGTGGCTGGATCTGCCCTGGCAGCAGGTGCGAGATTCGGTGGACGTGAAACTGTTTGAGCAGGACGGCGAACTCTACGTGTTGGCCAAGAGTGAAGGAAGAAGAGCCAAAGAGACCGCCATACGACGCAAACGCTTGTCTCGCTTGCTCAGAAAATTCCGTGCCATGCGCCGAAACCTTCCTTCACGCGACCAGTTGTTGATGCGTGTGGGCGCCGCGAAATCGCAAGCGGGCCGCTCGTTCCATTTCGTGCAGATGCAAGTACCCGGGGAAGGCCAGGAGGTCACGCGGGAGACCTTCCAGTTTCGTGTGGATAAGCAAAAGCTGCAGGAGGCGGAATGGCGCGACGGGCACTACTTGTTACGCTCCAACCTTACCGCCGGAGATCCCAGTGTGCTGTGGACGCGTTACGTGCAGTTGACCCAGATCGAAGCGGTATTCCGGTCGCTGAAAAGCGAACTTTGCATCCGTCCGATCCGCCATCAACTGGAGCATCGCGCCGACGCGCATATTCTGATCGCCTTTCTCGCCTACTGCTTGCAAGTGACACTGAAGCAGCGCCTATTGCTGCACGCCCCAGGGTTGACGCCTACAGCGGTATTGGAGAAGTTAGCGGAAATCAAAATGATTGACGTGTGGATTCCTACGGTCGATCAACGTTGGTTGATTTTGCCACGCTACACACAGCCCTCTGTCGACACCAAGGTGCTGATCGAGAAGCTGAAATTGCAGTTGCCGAGCCAGCCACCACCACGCCTGGTGGGGCAAAAAGAGAGCTATGAAATCGAGGTACCAACCGTCCGGTAGGAGGCTATTTTGTGGTGGAGACCTTTCTCTAACCTCGACTGATTCCAAAGAACTTAACTAGCTCAGAAGCACCCAACTGAGAAAGTTCGGCTAGCGTCCGTGGTAGCGCTGAACATCCAGCTGAACTAGACGCCGCCAGCGATCACGGTTCCTTTGGCTTTTGAATGGCGTCCTGCGTTTGGACGGAAAAGAGCTGGAAATCAGAAAACGTGTGCTCGACGATCATCCGGCGACCGGCGTAATCCGTGTAGCCTAACGCGAACTGCGGTAACCACACCTCGACATTCTGCGCTCGAAATTTCACGGGAGCGTAGTCCACCGAAAACGCACTCTCCTCGAGCTCTATCAAGGGAAGCTTCTCTAGCAAATTCGTTTCGAGATGCACGACTTGTCCGGAGTTCGCGGCGATCCACGCGCGGCCCTTGAGTCTTAGCGGCCTGATCTCTCTTGCGTTCGGGTCGTGCAGCGCGAGCTCCGAAGCCGTCTCCATTGTCACCGTGCGGGGACGCTTCCCTTTCCTCTGGCTAAAATAAACAACTATCGCAGGTTGGTCGTTCCACGTAGCAGAACCCTCACAGCGCATTTCATAGTCGCCTTGCATCGAGGGGTGAAAGATCAGAGCCAGAACCGCCAGCCCTTTGCCGACAATGGCGTCGAGGTTCGCGTCGGCGGTGCCTTTAAGCGGTGTTCGATGCTCGCGAACGTGGAGCGGCTCGGACCTTTTTCCGAAGTCAACGATGTAATCAAACTTCCCGCTGAACGACATGTTTTCCGGTTGTCCGGGAATCGGCCCAACGCCGGTGATGCCAGTTGGGCCCGCCATACTCACACTAGGTATTTGCTCGTAACGAATCTGCTCGTGAGCGATAAAATTTTGAAGGTGATCGACTAATTCCACAGCCCGGTCGCCAGACATTTTCAGCACGTCGGGAAGTATGCAAGGCGGCATCGCGGACAAAGACAGGATCGAAGCGTCCACGCGGGGAGGATCCCATCGCAACGCGTGTGGCTTCTTTTCTTTTTCTTGAGGATAGCCGGCTGATAGGTTTCTTGTAGCCGCGAGGTTCGCGAGCAGGACCAGCGTGGAGCAACAAGCGAGCGCGATAAACCGGGACGGGGTCCTGCTACAGACAGTCACGGCGGGCCAAAGGAGCGAACGTAAACTGCAACTTTTCATTCTCACTGCGCCTGACGCTTCGTCCACTGAGAGCGTGCAGGCATCAAAAAAAGCGGGGTTTCACAGCACCCGCCTTCGTTCTGCAAAACCTACACGCTTGCAAAGGTAACTTGTGAAGTTTCTAAGGCGCCCCGGACAGATAGCCCCGATCCAAGGGCTCACGGGACCGCCACTCGGGGTGTGGAATGGCGGTCCCGGATGTCGCGACCCTAAATCAGGTTAGAAGTAGAGCTTCCCTCCCAGTTGCCACCATCTTGGCAGAGTCTGGGCGGTCACCTGGCCAAAGTTTCCCTGTGATATGTCGCCCTGAATATTCTGGAAGTTGGCATGATTGAACAGGTTGTAAAACTCAAACCGGAATTGAAATACCAGGCGCTCACTTATATGCGTGTTCTTGTAAATGCTCATATCTGTCTGTATGAACGACGGATTTCGAAACGCATTAAATCTCTCGTTGCCGTTCGTGCCCGCGGTAGGCACCGTAAATTGCCCGGCCGGGAAGACACCTGTAGTGTAAGCGCTCGCTGAGCTTCCCTGCTGATAGCTGGTGACATTCGGGAAGCTGAAGTTGTCACCGTTGGCAAGGTAATCTCCGGTCTGGGTAGTTTGCGCATTGGCGCCGGCAAGGTAGTTTGCGCCGTTGTAGGCTGCGGATGTAAACACAGTGAATGGATAACCAGTCTGGTAAATGCTGGTCCCGCTCACACCCCATCCGCTGGTCAAGTGCCCTACGAAGCCTTGGCCGCCGTTCAGGCCCGGCTGCTCATAGTTGAAGCTCGCGGAAAAGCGGTTGGGAGCGTCCCATGGCGAAGGTCCGTAAAACGTTCCGGGATTCTCCGGCGTTGGGTATCTGCTCGCGTCATCTTTGGAAGAAGAGCGCGTGTAGGAAACATCGAAGAACCCTCGACTTGCCCGAGCCTTGAGATCAAACGTCACGGCTTCATAGTTGGCGTACCGATTGTTCTGGGTATAGGCGATTTGGCCAAAACTCGGATTGGGCCGCGGTGGCGCAGAGCCAAGAGGCAACCCTATCAGGGCTCCCGGTAGTTGATTGATGTCAACACCATAGGAGACCAAACCTCCTGCGTTGCCGTTTCCGACAAGGTTTGAGGTGTGCGACCCGCTGTAGAGTGCCGAAGCAACAAAGTGGCTACCAATCCCATGTTCCAGGGTACCCGACCAAATATAGGCGGTAGGCGAAACAATGTTGGGGTCGATTCCACCGATGCCTAGGCCTGCTCCAACGATTCCCCCAGCTGCGTCAAGACAGGGAGCCACAGGACACAAGGTTGTGCCGGCGAGTTGCGGGAATACGAACCCAAACGGTGGTGTGCTGCTGGTACCTTGGACGAATACAGGTTGGTTCCCAGGCGCATTTGCTGCGAAAAATGTAGGATTGATTAGCCCCGGTGGGTTGCCTCGGAATTCCTCCTGAATGTTGGCGGGCGTAAGCCAATTAGAAAACATCCCGAATCCGCCGCGTACCAGCCAGTCCCCCTTTCCGGTGATATCCCACGCAGCACCGACCCGCGGTGTATAGGCTTTAGGCGCACTAGCCAGCGCGTTGTGCGTCGGTTTGGCAACGCCAGCTGCAACCTCGTCTTGAAACGTTGAACCTGAGCCGAGGTAAAAGTTACCAAAAACCGTTGTGGGTGACTTGGAATATGGGTTCCCTTGATCGTCGAAGCGAAAACCAAACGTCAAAGTCAGATTGCGTCGCGCTTTCCAAGTGTCCTCGGCAAAAATGCCCCAAGTCTTGGAGGCAGCGTCCCAGCTCCAAAGCTGCTGAACTCCGGTTAAGGGGTTGTACATGACGCCGCTCTCCGTTAGCGGCGCATCTTGAGCCAGCGATAACAAGTTGTTGAAGCTAAATGAGGGGTGAGACCACGGCCCCTGGAAAGGCTCGACGTCATCGCCATATAACCCTTCGTAGCCTACTTTTATGACGTGAGCGCCACGCACGTGCGTCAAAACGTCGCGCCAGTGATAGTTGTGTTGAATGAAATCGCCTTGCGCGAACCCTACACCGTATCCGACGCTTTGCCCGGTGACGCCAATTCCGGGGATAGTGAAGTCACCAGTTTCGCCAAGTTTCCCCTGGATGCGATTTTGGGCAAAAATTGCTTCGTTGAGTGTCGTTGGACTGAAATCATGCGTCCAATTCACCTGCAAGGCCCGCTGCCAGTAGTTATTCGTGGTAGAGAACTGAGGTATGACATTCGGCGCAGGATTTGACTGAAGGGTACGAAAGAAACTACCGTAAATGCGATCCTTGCCGAAATATTTATCCACGCGAACGAAATACTGTGTGCCGTTGATGACGTTTGCGGAATTGAATATTCCGCTGTCAATCATGGGTGTAGAGCAAGGCAAGTTCTCCGTTGTCACAGTCCCACACGTTCCGGGGAAAATGTCATTGGCCGTTTTCGATACCGCAACGCCTACTACGTGAGTAGGAATGTAAGTATTCAAAATTGTTGTTCCGAATGTGCCTGGATTATTCGCTTGAGCAAAAGCTGCGAACGCCGGGTCAGGGAAAGTGATGACATTGTTTCCGGTAGAAGCAGAAGAACGTAATGCTTCTATGCCGAAAAAAAAGAAAAACTGGTGATGTGGAATAATCGGGCCGCCAACCGTTCCGGATAGGTTATTGCTATGGAACGGATTATACGAATGATCGGAGCCAGGCAGAGAATACTTGGCATACATCGATTGATAGTTGAAATAATCGCTCGCCAAACCGTGGAATTGATCGGAACCGGATTTCGTGGTCATGGCGTTCTGGAGGCCACTCCCACGTCCGTATTCGCTAGAATAGGTGTTGACCTGATTGCTCACTTCTTGAATATCGTCGGGGTTGGGAGTGAGATTCAATACCCCTTGCCTCACGCTGCTCGTGACGTCCAGACCGTCAATGATCCACATATTCGCGACGGTTCCTTGACCGTTAGCGCTGACGTCAACAGCTTCTTCCGTGGAAAAGTTGCCGGCATTAGATCCCGGAGTGCCCGAAGCGACGCCCGGGCCGCCCGCAAGCCCCAGTCCCGTAACGCCTGGGGCAATCGTGGTCAGTGAGAGCATATTGCGGGCCGCAAGCGGTATTGTCGACAACTCTTGCGTTTGGAGAGTCTGTTCATTGCGCGTCTCTGTCGTGTTTACGAGCGGATTTTCCGCGCTGACTGTCACTGTCTCTGTCGTCACTCCAACCTTTACCGAAATGGGAACGCTCAGATTTTGATTCGTCTCCAGAGTGACAATCGTTTCAGCCTTGGAAAAACCCGCTGCATCTACTGAAATTTTGTAGGAACCGGGGGCCAAGCTAAGAAAGCGGTAGACACCCTCGGCGTTCGTCGTGGTGGCCGCCGAAACGTGGGTTGCCATGTTCTCAAGCAAGACCTTTGCTTGAGTCACCGCTGCACCGCTAGGATCTGTTACGTTCCCCTGAATATTTGCGTTGTACTGGGCCCACGTCGAACCAGCAGTCATCAAAATGACTATGAGCAGTCGGACGGACTTTCCCACGAACGATCTCGCTTGCATTTGCCTCACCCCCAAAAATGGAGAGCAAACATTCACAGAACGATTTCACTGTAAACGTTTTCTCGATTGCCGAAATTTATATGCCACCTGAAATCGACTGTCAAGCATTTTCTAGTAGTTTTATACTAGACGGGCCAAGGAAACGTATCCCGCGTTTTCCGCCGCTGGCGTTACGTCTTCGACCAACCGCGGTTTGCCACTTGTCCGGCCCCCTCTCGTAGGGTGACAAGCTGATTGATGGGAAGGTGTTTGTAGGACTCTACGAGCCCGTTAGGCCAGTGCACTTCGAGGCTTACTATGGTGTTGTTTCCGAGGCCAAAGTGCAGCCGGGGATCATTGCAGGAGTAGAAGCTGGATTGACTCAAAACGCATTGAGCCTGCGTTTTCCCGCCATAATGGGCCAGAACACGGGCTCCTATCGCACTTCGATTGGACTTGACGCCCTCGAGTTTGACCTTTATCCAATTCTGTTTCCCTTGGAGATCGTTGCGCAACAAAGACGGGTTCTCATTCAAATTAATGATGAGCATGTCGATGTCGCCGTCATTGTCGAAATCCCCGAACGCGCATCCGCGGCTGGAGTGTGCCTCGGCGATGCCTGAGCCTGCGGCTTCGATCAGCTCTTCGAACGTGTTATTTCCCAGATTGCGAAAAACCGCCCGCGGGGTCTTGTTTGCGTATTGAGGTAAGGTTCGTTCGACTTCTGGGTAAACGTTACCCGTGACCATAAACAAATCTGGATGCCCATCATTATCGAGGTCCACCATTCCTGCGCCCCAGCAGATATACCTTGTCTCCACTCCAACGCGAGACGTTCGGGTCACATCGTCGAAATTCCCTTTTCCGTCGTTGTGGTAGAGCACGTTGGCATCGTCCGCGAAGTGCGTCTTGAAAAGATCCAAGTGCCCGTCGAGGTCGTAATCGCCAACGCCAATACCCATTCCCGCCTGTTCTTCTCCATCGTCGCTGAGTGCTACCCCCCGCAACACCCCCTCTTCGCGAAACGTTCCGTCATGATTGTTCATAAAAAGCAAGCTGGGGGTCGAATCGCAGGCCACATAAATATCGGGCCACCCATCTTCGTCCAAATCGGCCGCCACCGCCGTCATGCCGTAGCAATTCGTCGCCTTCGCGATGCCTGCCTGCTGGCTGACGTCGGTGAACGTCCCGTCGCCATTGTTCTTGTAGAGCGAATGCCGTCCAGTCGGCAACCCGCGCGGTCCGCACTCCACAGGAACCCCCTTCCAGTTGCAGTTCGTGTTCGCTCCGGGGACCGGCGCATGTTCAATGGAAAAACGAATATAATTCGAGACAAACAAGTCGAGGTGCCCATCACGGTTGTAATCGAGGAAACTGCACCCGGCGCCCCACCGCGGCTGCTCGTTCAACAACCCGGCAGCTTTCGTCACGTCAGTAAACGTGCCATCGCCATTGTTCCGGTAAAGAATGTTTTGCCCGAAATAGGTGCAAAAAATATCTTCAAACCCGTCGTTGTTATAGTCCCCGATGCAAACGCCGCAAGCCCAGCCAACGGCATGCAGGCCCGCCTTTTCGGTAACGTCCGTGAACGTCCCATCACGATTGTTCTTATACAGTCGGTTCGTCGCCTCGGGCGGAGCGCCTTCGAGCCGTGTGCCGCACAACAAGAAAATATCCATCCAACCATCGTTGTCATAATCAATGAACGCGCAGCCGCATCCAGTAGATTCCAGAATGTATTTCTTGCTCTCTACGCCGCCATAGATCGTTGGCACATGCAACCCCGCGGCTGCCCCCACATCGACAAAATGCGCATTGAACGGCCGCCCGGACGGAGCTTGCCTGGCGAGAGGTTTAGCTTGGTGCGCCGCCACGCCTTGTCCAAGCAATCGCTCGGCAGTCATGGCCATCGCCGATCCGACGGACAGTCCCATAAATGCGCGGCGCGTATAGTTCATTTGGACGAAATCCCTTATTTTGAAATTGCGCTTCCAACTTCCAATGGTGAACCACTCCTAGCGCTGGCCAGTAACGTCTCGCGGCCTAAACAAATACAATCGCAACACAACAAATAGTCGCTCTGCTTAGGGCTGTTTCGCCGCCGTGTCCTCTTCAAAGAGTTTGTATTTGTAGTGCTCTTTTTCTTCTTTGGTCGCCTGTTCCCGCAGCTGCGCCAAACGCTGAAGCAACTCCGGGATCTCTTTTTTGTCGCCGGTCTTGCGCAACGCCTGAATCAGGCGGTACACCGCGGTTTGATCTTTAGGATCGATGGTCAGCGCTTTTCGGCACTGCTCAATCGCCTCCGGGTACTGTCCGGTTTGCATGTATAGTTTTGCCAGCACCCCGCGAGCCGCAGGAAGCGTCGGCTGCAACGCCACTGCTCTCTTCGCCGACTGCATCGCCAGCTTAAACTCCGGTGTTCCAGGCTCAGCACCCTTTTGCGAAAGAACATCCGCCTGCAAGTAAAGCAGCAGCGGATCGTTGGGCTTCCGGGCTAGTTTTGTCTGCACTGACTCCAGCGCGTGATCAAGATCATTCGCCTGCACAGCCGCCAAACCCTGCGCCGCGGTACTCAAAGACTGGTTGGGATTCAATTCGTAAGCCTGCTCAAAGTCAGCCTCGGCTTTGTCATACTGCGCCAATTGCACGTACAGAACCCCTCGCGCGACGTAAAGGTCGTCTGATTTTGGCTGTAACGACAGGCCCTCCGTGATCACATCAATTCCCACCTGAAAAGACTCGTGCGTAAAACAAATGTTGGCAAAATCCAAATACAGGCTGACGTTCCGCGGCGCCAGCAAAAGAGCCTGCCGCAACGTACTCACAGCCTGGGGAGTATCACCCGCATCTTCGTAAGCCGTCGAAGCGAGCTGCAGCGTGTCCGCATTCACATCCGGGGCTCGCAACAGCGGTTGCAGCGTGGCAAGCGCGTCTTGCGGCTTCTTCGCCATAAGCTGAATAGACGCAAGAACAAGGTGTTCGCGCGGATCCTCCGGCCGAAGCGCCAGAGCCCTCTGAAAAGTTGCCACCGCTTCATCCATCCGCTTGAGCTTCACGAGGCAAGTGGCGTACGCATGCAGAGCGTCGACCTGAGGATCAAGCAGTTCGCCAGCTTTCGCAAAATGCGAAACCGCCGCAGCGCAGTTTCCCTTTCGATATTCCAACACGGCCAGCATGGCGTGCGCCGTCGGCTCTTCGGGACGCAATTGGAGCAAATGATTCAGCAGCGGCACAGCGGTCGGGTTCCCCGCCTGGTACTCGATCTGCGCCGCCCCCGCCAGAGCCGCAATCGTGTTTGGAGAAATTTTCAGCGCCTGATGAAATGCTGTCAGCGCGTCTTTGTTGTCTCCCTTGCTTGCAAAAGCAATGCCTTGCAGTGTCCACAATTGCACATTGTTAGGCGATATTTTGAGCGCTGCGCGGCTCAACTCAACTGCTCTATCATAGTCTCTGGAACGCAGAGCCGACGTGATCGGCTCAATCTGGCTCTCAGAACTCTGAGAAAAAGCTGCAGAATGGCAAGCAATGAGAAGAACGGCGAGCCCAAGAATTCCGCGGATGACTTTCGACAGTTCAGGAAAACGCATCATCTGTTCGAACCCAGGATACTTCATCCGGGAAATCGATGACAGCTAGTGTTTGACGCCGAGCCTCAGGCGCGCTATACATAGGTAATTCGAGATAACGCTTACTTGAATTCTAGCTCGGGCGTCTCTCCCAAGCGCACCTCCCGAAATCCGCGGAGGCTGTCCGTTAAGCGATCTCCGGAGGTTTCGTGATGCAAAATAAGACCAGACGTCAGTTCCTCAAATCCGCGGCAGTTTCAACGGCTGGCTTACTTGCCACACGCTCTCTTCCCGCGTGGCCCCGCTCTTCGGCAACGGTAGCCATCACGCCCCAACTTTCGATTTTCGGTTATTCGCAAGTGCAACTACTGGACGGCCCATTCCGCGCTCAATTCGACCAAAACCACAAGTTGTTCCTAAATCTCGATGAAGATGGTCTACTCAAACCTTTTCGGAAACGCGAGGGAATGCCGGCTCCGGGCCCCGACATGGGAGGCTGGTACGACGATGGCGACGATTTTAACGAGAAGGACAATTTTCACGCCTTCATCGCTGGCCATTCCTTCGGCCAATATCTTTCGGGTCTCGCTCGCGCCTACGCCGTCACCGGCTCCAAGCCCACGCAAGAAAAAGTACACCGACTTGTGCGTGCTTTTGGCGAAACGGTCGAGCCTGCCGGAAAGTTCTACGTCGACTATCGCCTCCCCGCCTACACCTTTGACAAAACGTGCTGCGGCCTTATCGATGCCCACGAATTCGCAGCGGATCCCAGCGCTCTCGACGTGCTGAAGCGAGCCACAGACGCGGTTTTGCCGCATTTGCCAGAAAAAGCCTTGAGCCGCGCGGAACAGGAAGCGCGGCCGCACAAAACCATCGCCTACACCTGGGACGAAACCTACACGTTGCCTGAAAATTTCTTTCTTGCGTATCAACGCAGCGGCGATAAGCGCTACCGGGATTTGGCAGAGCGCTTTATCTATCATGAGTATTACGATGCGCTCTCGGCAAATCAAAATGCCCTTCCAGGCAAACACGCTTACAGTCACGTGAATACGTTCAGCTCGGCGATGCAGGCCTACCTGGTTCTCGGCGATGAAAAATATCTCCGCGCCGCAACGAATGGCCTTCGCATGGTTCAGGAGCAAAGCTACGCGACCGGCGGATGGGGACCGGACGAAGCGTTTGTTGTACCTGGGAAGGGACTGCTCGGCGCGAGCCTTGGCAAGACCCGCTCCAGTTTCGAAACCCCGTGCGGCGCCTACGGACAATTCAAGATCACTCGCTATTTGCTGCGCGTAACGCAGGACTCTCGTTACGGCGACAGCATGGAACAAGTTCTATACAACACCGTCGGCGGTGCCAAGCCGATTCTTCCCGACGGCACCAGCTTCTATTATTCCGATTACAATTCCGACGCCGCGAAAAAGGTCTATTACAAGGACAAATGGCCTTGCTGCTCCGGCACGTTCCCGCAGCTCGCCGCCGACTACGGCATCAGCTCTTACTACCCCTCCAAAGAAGGCGTCTACGTTAACCTCTTCCTGCCCTCTAGCGTGAGCTGGATGCAAGGCGGCACGAAATGCACCCTGACGCAAAAAACCAGCTACCCCACCGCGAACACCACACAACTTGAATTGGAAATGGCGCGCCCCGAAAAATTCACAGTCTACTTCCGCGTTCCCGCATGGGCCGACGCAAAAACGCGCATCTCCGTCAACGGCAAAAAAGTGGAAGGGGATGTCGTCGCAGGAAAATTCTTCGAGCTATCGCGTACCTGGAAAACAGGCGATCGCGTCGAGTATGAAATCGGAATGCCGCTCAGCCTGCAAGCCGTCGATCCAGAAAACCCAAAGATCGTCGCGCTCCGCCGTGGCCCACTCGCACTCTTTGGCGTAGGAAATCTACCTGCAAACTTTTCGCGCGCTCAATTGTTAGCCGCGTCCGCCGCTTCTGCGTCTTCGGAAAACTGGCTTGTCCAAGGTGACGCCGGAAAAATCACATTCAAACCATTCGGCGCCGTCGGCGACGAGCCTTACCGCCTCTATCACACCGTAAAAGCCTAACCGCACTTGTAAGGGGGCTTGTTTACTCTGCTTGCCCTGGGGAACGAAGGCAGCTTCCGAGGGCCCCTTCCTCTGGTCTGCTCCTCGCCGATAACTAATTGCCATTGGGCGCCCCTAAATTTCCTACGCCTTCACCACCGGCGTCCAAACCTGCATCGGCGTTCCCGCACGATTCGCCCAAGCGTAGTAAGGCACAAAACTCAACTCCACCTGCCGTCCTTTGGCAGCCTCCGCACTGTAAGAACGATAGAGCGCACCCTGCGAACTGGCCTTCTCGCTGACCGCGCCAACGTGTTTCAACACCACGATCCCGCCAAGCAAATCCTTGCGAACTTCCTCGTGGAACGCCGCCCCGCCCTTCTGCTGTACATCCAAAGAAACATCAAACAACCGCACGCCATTCGGTTGGTCCAATTGCTCAAGACAATAAACCAATGGCCCACGCTGCACCGCTACCCGCCCGTAGTCATCCACCACGCGCGGATTCGCCTCAATCACCTGGGGCGTCATTCCAAATTTCACGCTGATCACGTCGCCGGCAGCCCAGCTCCGCTTCAACGCCAGATACTGCCCCGGCGTCGCACCCGAAACAGCCTTGCCATTCACCGAAACCTGCGTGCCCTCCGACCATCCTGGCACGCGAAGATAGAAAGTGAACTCCGTCGGCTTGGCTGGCGTCACCGTAATCTCCGTCGCGCCATCCCACGGATAATTCGTCTTCTGCGCAACCTTTAAACCGGTCCCATCTTCCAAGTGCCAATCCAATTGCGAATTGTCGTACAGATGAACGTACAGCCCATCTTTGCTCGTGCTGTAAAAATATCCAGGTAAAGAAGCAAACGTTCGCTCCAGATTCGGCGGGCAGCACGTCGTGTCGTACCACGGATTGCGAATATGGTCTCCGCCCGACGGATCAAATCCCAGCGGATTGCGGTAGCAATACATCGTCCCGTCCAGCGACATGCCCGAATTGATGCCGTTATATAAAGCGCGCTCGATCACATCCGCGTACTTCGCTTCACCAGTCGCTGCCAGCATCCGCCAGTTCCACATCATGTTTCCAATCGCCGCGCAACTCTCTCCATACGCGGTAAAGTTCGGCAACTCGTACGAATCGCCAAACGCCTCGCCCTCGCTGCGTGCCCCGACTCCTCCCGTCACGTACATTTGCGAGGACACCAGGTCTTCCCAAAGCACGTTTAGCGTCTTCAAATAAGTTGCTTCACCGGTCTCCAGGTAATAGTCCGTCGCGCCGCAGCAGGCGTACATCGCACGCACCGCATGCCCCTCAAGATGCGTTCGCGTCGTGAACGGAATCCCGCAAAAATGATAAACGTACCCGCGCAGCGGAAGCTTGATTCGCTCATCGCCTTGAAGAAGATAGCCCGCGAGATCGAGATATTTTTTCTCTCCCGTCGTGCGATAAAGCTCGATCAGCGCCATTTCCATTTCTGGATGCCCGGAAAGAAGCGGCCTCTTGTCGGCTCCCGGCCCAAAATTCGGCAACAAATAGCCGTTAACAAATTTGATCCCCGCATCCAGCAACGTCCGGTCGCCGGTCGCACGATAGTACGCAATCGCTCCCTGAATCATGTGTCCCAGGTTGTAAAGCTCATGCCCCCATCGCTGCACTTCAGGCAGCATGCGATCCTTCGCCTTCTCGCCGACGTAGTACGTATTCAAATACCCGCTTGGCTCCTGCACCGCGACAACTTCCTTGATGATCGCGTCCGTCTGCGCGCGCAATTCAGGACGGTCCCCGGACTGCAGCGCAAACCCTACCGCCTCCGTCCACTTGTACACATCCGAGTCCGAATACACCGGCCCGTGCTGCGCCGCGTCGCTCTTGCCTGCGAGCCGCAGGAAATTGTTCATTCGTCCGTTGCTCTCAAGCAATTTCTCCATCGACGGAATGCTTTTCTCGACGTTCGTCTCTCGCCGCGCCCCCCAAAATCCCGACGTGATCGTCACCGCGTGCACCGGAATATTGTGCAGCTTCGCGTACGGCGACTTATCCACGAACAGTACGCCCTCGTCTTTCCAATCAGCACTAACCGCAGTCGCGTCGGCGCGCCAGGACGCCCCAAACAATCTGCGAGCAGGCACAGCGCTCATCGCTGCCGCCGAAGCAGCCGCCCCCACAAATTCCCGCCGCGTCAATTTCGCTTTCTTCGTCATAGTGGCTTCCCGAATAGTGAGATTGCCTGCGCTCTGGAGCAAACGTTTACACGCCCTGCACGATAAATCATACTCGTAGATGCATGCAATCACTTTTCCAACTGTCGGCTGACGCGCCTTCACCGCCAAACCTGGTACACCTGACGGTCCGGCCACCGTCGTTCCTCAAGAAGTATACTCCGCAGGGAGGTCGGGCCATCGCCCCGTGCTTCCGCGAAAGGATCCTTTTATGATCCGACGTGACTTCCTCCGCCGCGTGCTTTATGGCAGCACCGCGCTTGCCGCCACGAAGGCAGCTGGCATGGACTTGCCGGGCACTCATTCGCTTCCGAGCCCCGCCGCCGTTCCATTTAGCCTCGAAGATGTAAGAATTCTCGACCCCGATCTCCTGCGCATGCGCGGTCAAACCCTACAATATATGTTGGCCCTGGATTCGGACCGCCTGCTGCACAACTTCCGCGTCAACGCCAATCTGCCGTCGTCTGCCCAGCCGCTCTATAACCGCGAGTCCCCCACCAACGGCTGGCGCGGCCACTATGTTGGCCATTTTCTTTCCGCCTGCGCCCAGATGTACGCCTCCACTGGCGACGTCCGCATCATGGCCAATGCAGACGCCATGGTAACGGAACTCGCAAAATGTCAGGCGCAGCTCGGCGACAAGGGCTACCTTTCCGCGTTCCCCGAATCTGGCTTCGACGATCTGGAAGCGGGCCGGCCCGCCGCGGTGGTCTGGTATGCGCTCCATAAAATCATGGCTGGTCTACTCGATGTTTACGAGAGTTGGCAAAATCCGCAGGCGCTTCTGGTGCTCCAACGCATGGCCGCATGGACGGACTGGCGCACCGGCCGCATCCCCGAAGAACAGATGCAGCGTACTCTGCAAACCGAATTCGGCGGCATGAACGAAGCCTTGGCGAACCTCTCCGCCGTCACAGGGAATCCGCGTTATCTCGAAGTCGCGAAACGCTTCGACCATCACGTCGTGATGGATCCTGCCGCGCAGGGCCGCGACACACTCACGGGCCTCCACGCCAACACTCAGGTTCCTAAATTCATCGGCGCCGCGCGCGAATTTGAGCTGACTGGCGACCCGTATTACCGCGACGCCGCGCAGTTCTTTTGGCAGCAGGTCGTGCTGCACCGCAGCTACGTCACCGGCGGCAATAGCGTAAGCGAACATTTCCGCACGCCGCCAGATGTGCTCGCCTCCGAACTCACCGACCTCACGCAGGAAACCTGCAACACCTACAACATGCTCAAGCTGACCAACCATCTCTTCAGCTGGCACGCCGAGCCTCAATACGCCGACTATTACGAACGCGCTTTCCTGAACCACATCCTCGCTACTCCCAATCCGGCGGAAGGCTCCCCGCTTTATTACCTCGGAATGCAGCCCGGCCAGTGGAAAGTTCACTTTGTGCCGCACGAGGGCTTCTTCTGTTGCTCCGGCACGGGCCTGGAAAATTTCTCGAAGCTAGGCGAAGGTTTCTACTTTCATAGTGGGCATGACGAGCAGAATCCGTCGCTCTGGGTCAACCTGTTCTTTGCTTCCGAAGTGAATTGGAAGGAAAAAGGCGTCACCATCCGTCAGGAAACGCATTTCCCCGAGGAAGCAGGGACTCGCCTGATCATCCAGGCGAAATCGCCCGCCCACTTTAGCCTGAACGTACGCATCCCCTATTGGGCAGAAAACGCCAGCGTCGCGATCAATGGCAAGCCTCGGCAGCCAAGCGAAGAGCTGACGCCCTCGAGCTACGCGAAAATCGACCGCACCTGGAAGAACGGTGACCACGTGGAAGTGAAGCTACCCATGCGTTTGCATTTGCAGACGATTCCCGATGACCCAAAACGAGCAGCGATTATGTACGGTCCGGTAGTCCTCGCCGGCGAACTCGGCACCGATAATCTCGATCCCAAGCGCATTTATTCCGAAGACAAAATTCTGCATGGCGGCTTTCCCGCCATTGCCGTGCCGGAACTCACCGGCGACCGTAATGCCCTCGAGAAATGGATTCAACCGCTCAGCGCGAAAGATAAACCGCTCACTTTTCACACCGTGCACGCGGGCCGTCCTGAAGACGTCACCCTCAGTCCCTTTTATCGCCTGTTCAACCAGCGCTACTGCGTTTACTGGCGCTTCCCCGCTGCCGTTGATGTCTGAGTTCGATGCCGCCGATGCTTCTTTACTTCATGCTTCGCGGATACCCTAGGTGGGGATAGAGCGTAGTCAAGTCTGAGAATTGGCCTTCTCAGCGACGGAAATCAATGTCGGCAGCACGTCTCCGAACTTCCCTGTGCCCGGCTGACCAAACCCGAAATAGATCCGGTGATATAGCGCGTACAACGAATTGTAGACCTTCTGTGCCATAGGCTCAGGCGTAAACACAGTATGGCCTGGACATATTTTATCCTGCGCCTCTTCCACGGTCTTAAACGTATCGGCGGCAAGAAACGCGAAAATCGCGGAGCCTAGGCTCGTCACGCTCTTGCTCGGCACCAGCACGGGCCGCCCTAGCACATTAGCGTAGATCTGATTGAGCACGTTGTTTTTTTGCGGAATGCCACCCGCATTGATTACGCGTTTTATCTCAACGCCATGCTCCGCCATGCGATCCAAAATGATTCTCGTGTGGAATGCAGTGCCTTCGATCGCCGCAAAGAGTTCGTCCTGCGCGGTGCTTTGCAAATTCCAGCCGAGCGTCATCCCTCGCAGATTGGGGTTCACCAAAACAGTCCGGTCGCCGTTATCCCATGTCATGCGCAATAGGCCCGTCTGCCCCGGCTGATATTTTTCCAGTCCTTGGCTCAGCGTCGCGACATCAGTTCCCGCGCGCGTGGCAATGGCGTTGAAAATATCTCCCACCGCGGAGAGCCCGGCTTCAATTCCGGTGCGCTCCGGATGCACGCTTCCCTGGACGACCCCGCAAACACCGGGAACCAGATTGACCGAAGGCGTGATGCCGATGATGCAAGTCGATGTTCCCACGACATTCACCATGTCGTCGGTCCGGCAACCGGCTCCGATCGCGTCCCAATGCGCATCGAATGCACCAACCGGTATCGGAATACCCGCTTTCAGCCCGAGCTTTTCTGCCCAGGCAAAGGAGAGTCGCCCAGCAATGTGATCCGAAGTGACATATTCGCCCTGAAGTTTTTCTCGAACGCCGGCAAACAATGAATCGACTTTCGCGAGAAATTCTTCGGAAGGCAGGCCACCCAGTTCGCGGTTCCAGAGCCACTTGTGGCCCATCGCGCAGACGCTCCGCTTTACTTCGCGTGCGTCCGTGATGCCGCACAGCGTCGCCGCCGCCATGTCGCAATGCTCGAAAGCGGAAACAAACCGCGCGCGTTTTCCCGGATTGTGCCGCAACCAGTGCAGCAGCTTCGAGAAGCCCCATTCGGACGAATACACGCCGCCGCACCACTGAATCGCCGCGAGCTCTTCGCGATGCGCCGCCTCCGTGATCTCCGCCGCTTCTCCTTTGGCACGGTGATCGCACCAAAGGTAATATTCGTCGAGCGGTTCCAGGTTTTTCCCGACGGGGATGACAGAAGAACCGGTGGTGTCTATGGCCAGCGCTTGCACTTGATCGCCGGCTATGCCCGCTTTCCGTACTGCCGCGCGCGTAGCAGTCGCCAAAGCGCGCATCTGGTCGTCGTGCGATTGTGTGGCATATTCCGGATCTTCGCGTTTGCGGTGCAGCGGATATTCGGCAAGTGCGGTCGCGAGCAAGCCTAGTTCACTGTCCACAATGGAAACGCGAACGTTCAAGGTTCCAAAATCAACGCCAGCAACAATGGCCATATAATTTGCACTCGCTCTATACAAGTAATCCGTTTAAAGAAATTGCTACCCGTCGTGGGCATACATATCCCAGCTGAGGTAACGCGTTGCAGCTTCATGTACCGCGGGAGCCACCGACGAAAAATTCGCAGCCACGTGATGCTCGAATCCGTTCTCGCAAATGTGGCGCAGCAACTTCTGCAGTCCGGGAATTTCCACCACGCCCGCTCCGCCAAATGTTTCGAGAGGATCGTCTGTAAATCTTCCGCTGCCGGTGTAACCGCGAATCCGCCCAGCAAAGTCGTCCGTCGAGAATCGCGCGAAGCACATCGCTCCCGATTTCACTTGTCCGACGCACGTTCCGAACGTATTTTCTTTTCCGACCGTCCCCGCGATGATCGCCTGGTAATCCATTTGGACGCTCTTGAAGAAATGCTTCGGTAGATTACTGCAGTGGAAGCACACCGCCTTATTCTGATCGTTTCCGTAATTATTGTTCCAGTCGAGCAGCGCGCTCGGCGTCTCCGAGGCCAGTTGCAGAGCGTGCATTCCCAGCACGCCGCACACATCCACTTCGCAAGCGCTCGAAAGCAGCGACTCACTCATCATGCTCATCACAGTACACGGCACCACGCCAAGGTTTTCTTCCAGCGAAGTCCAGCACTGCACTGCGCTGATCTGCAAATCGGTCGACTTCATCCACTGATCGATCACCACTCCCAGCTTCGCCATCTTGATCAGCGCAGCCTGTGGAATATTCGCCGTCGAAACATATTTCTGGATGGATTGCAGTTTCTGCACCGCCGCTTCGTCGGTATCCTTCATCCGTTCGATGCGCCCAAGAACTTCGGAAAGATCGAGCGTCTCGACCGAAACGCCGCTGCGCTCCAGCAGTTTCTCGCTGTAGCGCACCGTGTTGAACGCCGTCGGCCGCGCACCCAGCGCGCCGATGCGCAAATTGCGCAAACCTTTCACCACCCGGCAGACTCCCGCGAACCACTCCAGATCTTTCGCAAACTCCGGCGATTCTGGCGTCTCGGTGTGCAGCGTGGTCAGCGAATACGGAATGCCGTACTGCGTCAAATTGTTGCAGGCCGACATTTTTCCGCAAAAACTGTCGCGCCGGTCCGTGATTGTCATCTTCGATTGCGTATCCGGCGTAGCCTGTACCAGCACCGGTACATTCAGTCGTGCCAGCCGCAGTGTGTCGGCGATCGCGCGCTCGTCGCCAAAATTCGGCAACGTTACAATCACGCCGTCGATCGCTTCGCCTTTCGATTTGAACAACTCGGCACAGCGCTTTGCTTCTTCGTAGGTCTCTACAGCTCCGTGCTTGCTCTGCTCCGGACCGAGCACAACCACATCGATGCCAGCGTTTTGCAGGACGCGCGTCATCTCTTCCCGCCCGGTCTTCGCCAGATGCGCCGGGAAAAATCCCCGGTTCCCTACAATCACTCCCATCGTCATTTTTCGTTTGTTGGCCATGGTCCCTTAGGTCGCTTTCTCTCAGGCACTCCAGTTCAATGATGCCCAACAGGCTCGTTAACGTTCAGTGAAGACACAAATTATTTCTTAGACTGCTTTTGCCCGTAATACGCTTTCGCGCCGTGCTTCCGCAAAAAATGTCGGTGGTGAAGCGTCTTGCCCATCGCGCTCGCACTCGCGTTGATCGCTACCGTGAAATACGCCATGTGCGCCGCGGCTTCCAGCATCCACGCGTTCTCCACCGCTTCATGTGCATCCGCGCCCCATGCGAATGGCCCATGATTTGCCACTAGCACTGCAGGAATCGACATCGGGTCGAGGCCTTTAAATGCGCGAACAATCAACTCTCCCGTATTTGCTTCGTACTCGCCGGCAATTTCTCTGTCCGTCATCGCTTCGGTCAACGGAATCTCACCGTGAAAGTAATCGGCGTGCGTCGTGCCGAAACATGGGATGGACTTGCGCGCCTGCGCCCACGCCGTCGCATATTCCGAATGCGTATGAGCGATTCCACCGATGGCCCGGAAGGCGCGATACAGCGCCGCGTGCGTCGGAAGATCCGAAGAGGGCCGCAACTTCCCTTCCACCACTTTTCCTTGCAAATCCGTCACGACAAGATCGGTTGGTTTCATGCGGTCGTAGGGAACGCCGCTCGGCTTGATCACGATCAGACCTTCTTTTCGCGCCACACCGCTGGCGTTGCCAAACGTCGAAAGGACCAGGCCTCTGCGGACCAGGTCCAGATTCGCTTCCAGAACTTGTTCTCGTAACTTCGCTAACCGCATTTGCCCTCGACTTACGGCCAGCGTTATTTCCGCGTTGAAAATCGCAAAACTGTCGACGTCCGGTACGTTTGCCCCGGCTTCAAAACCGTGGACGGAAACTTCCGATGGTTCGGCGAATCCGGAAAATGCTGCGTCTCGAGGCAAAGACCGGTTCGATGGGCATAGGTTTGGCCGCCTTTGCCTTTTGCCGTGCCATCCAAAAAATTCCCGCTGTAAAACTGGATTCCCGGCTCCGTCGTGAGCACTTCCAGAACCCTTCCGCTCGTCGGCTCAAAAACTTCGGCGGCAACTTGTAGCCCCCCCGTTGTATTTCTTTCGAGCACCCAGTTGTGATCGTAGCCCTTTCCGAATTTCAGTTGCTCGTCATCCTGATTGATACGCGCACCGATCGCCGTGGACTTTGTGAAATCAAACGGTGTGCCCTGCACCGCGCGCAACTCGCCCGTCGGAATCAGCGTCGCATCCACTGGCGTAAATTTAGGCGCGCGAAGGAGCACCTGATGATTCACAATCTCTTTGCTCATGTCGCCAGACAAATTGAAATAACTGTGATTTGTTAAATTGATGACCGTGTCTTTGTCCGTCGTCGCGGTGTAATCGATGCGCAATTCGTTGGTTTCCGCTGGCAGCGTATAGGTGACCATTACCTTCAGGGTGCCGGGGTAGCCCTCTTCGCCATCGGCGCTCGTGTAGCTCAACTCAAGAACTTCGGCATCCGCGCTCGAACGATCCACGCCCGTCCAAATTCTTTTGCTAAATCCGACGGTGCCTCCATGCAAACTATTTGGCCCATCGTTTTTCGGAAGATGAAATGCCGTTCTGTCCAGAGTAAACTCGCCGCGCGCGATCCGATTTCCGTACCGACCGATGGTGCCCCCAAAGTAGGATTTGCCCTGCTCATAGCCTTCCACGGTATCGTATCCAAGTACCACGTCTGCGGATTTGCCGGCACGATCGGGTACTTTTAGCGAAACGAGAGTTGCCCCGTAGGTGATGACGACGGCCTCGACCCCTTGCTTGTTGGTCAGAACGAACCGGGAGACGGGTGTGCCGTCACTCGTCTTGCCAAAATCCGAAACCTGCATTTTGTGCTCTGCTGCTGCTGCAAAAGAGGGGATGTTGAACAATGACAAATGGAAAAAGACGAAAAGAATGATGGGAAATCTGTTCATGAATCGTCCCCTAGAAGCACCTGAGAGCATCAAAATTACCGGGCAAGTTAAGTAAACGTTTACCACGATGGTGCCAGCTTTGCAAGAGGCTTGGAAGTCACGTGGTGCGACCGGCCGCCCTCCTGAAACACCACTTTTGCTTCAACCGCACTGTGGGAACAAGGCTGGATCTTCGTTATAAGTTCGCACGCAAGGCTCACACAGATAGGACAGCGGTTGTCACATATTTGGGATAGCGTATACTGTGACTGACCACCTTTGCTGAGGGCAAAAGAGGACTCGTGGACATTCGGGATGTCGCCAGGCGAGCAAGGGTATCGACGGCAACTGTATCTCGTACAGTCAACCAAGTCGCGACAGTCGATGCACAATTGGCAAAACGCGTTTGGAAGGCCATCGCCGAGCTTGGATACTACCCCAATCGCCAAGCCCGGGCACTGGTCTCCGGACGCAGCCGCGTGTTCGGGTTGATCGTTTCTGAAATCACCAACCCTTTCTTCCCCGAGATCGTTCAGACGTTCGAGACGCTGGCCGTCGAACAGAACTACGAAATCCTTCTCACCTCCACGGTTCACGATCCTAAACGAATGGAACTCGCGGTCCGCAGAATGATCGAGGGACGCGTGGATGGCGTCGCGATTCTTACTTTCGGATTGGAAGACGAGCTCCTGGAACATCTGCGATTTCGAAATCTGCCGCTCGTTTTCGTTGACGTGGGTCCGAAGGCACCACGCGTCAGCAATATCCGCGTCGATTATGCGCACGGAATCCGCCAGGCCGTGCAGCATCTGGCCGCGATGCGGCATGAACGCATCGGTTTTGTAACGGGACCGCTTCGCCTGCGCTCGGCAGTCGCCCGGAGAGACTCGTTCGAAGCTTCGATGCGGGAGATTGGCCTGCAAGTGAGGCCGGAATTTATCGTCGAGGGAGATCACAGACTGGAAGGCGGAAAGCTTGCCCTGCAAGAACTCTCCAAGCTGAGGGAACAGCCCACGGCTCTGATGTGCTCGAACGACATGACCGCAATCGGGGTGATGAGGCAGGCGTTCGATCTGGGAATTAGCGTTCCTCAGGAACTGTCTATTATTGGATTCGACGACACGAGGCTAGCGGACTTTATGATTCCGCCGCTGACGACCATTCAAATGTCGCAGGCGGAATTGGCGACACTGGCGTTCAACGCTCTACTTAAAGAAGTGAAGCGAGAAGCTCCCGCGCCAAACGGAACGGAATTTGTGCTCAAGACACAGTTGATTCTTCGCAACTCGACAACGTTTCCTCCGAACAACAATCAGGTCAAATCGCGTTCGACACCGAAACGCCTCTCGCAGCCCGCGCCGGAAGGCAAAGAGTGAAACGCCTTTTCTCCCCGCGCTAAGGCTCGCCGAATGGTCCGGCGATTACATCTCAGGCCAACGGCGCAAATTCTCGCTTTGGGCCTTTCTGTCTTTCTAATTCTTCTCAGCAAAGATACTTTCGGGCGAGGCCAATCCGCAAGCAATGCGGCGCCCACACAAGACGCGGCGTCTCTCGCGCAACCGCTGCCGCGCACGCCCACGCCCACGGGCGCGAATCGTTGCATGTTCTGCCACCCTGCCGAGGTCGAGGGCTACGCTAGCTCGGCTATGGCCCATTCGCTGCGGCGCGCCGGCCAGGAGCCTGACGGCACTGTGAGCGCGCATGGCTCCAAGATCACCATGCGTTCTTCGCCGACTGGGTATTGGCAGCATTGGGAAAATAGCGGCGACAGCAGCGACTATCGCGTCGACTATGTCGTTGGCTCCGGAAACCACGCCAGCGGTTATCTCGTGGACATCGGCGAGCATCTGTTCCAGTCACCCGTTGCTTTCTACACCACCCGCAAATCCTATGACCTGGCCCCCGGCTATGAAAATGTATCCGATCCGGACTTTACGCGTCCCGTCAGCGAAGAGTGTGTCCTCTGCCATTCCGGAACCGCTCTTCACGTGTCGGGCACTCTGAATCAATATCGGCCGCCGATTTTCGCCGCGGAATCGATCAACTGCGAACGATGCCATGGACCTGTGGAAAGCCATCTTGCCGATCCACGCGCGGGTACGATCGTTAATCCGGCGAAGCTGGAGCCGGCCGCGCGCGATAGCGTCTGCGAGCAATGTCACTTGTTCGGAGCGGCACGCGTAGCCAACCCTGGCAAGAAGCTGAGCGACTTTATCCCAGGTCAACGACTGGAAGACACATTCACGATCTACCACAATGCCCTGCCACCAGGCGCACCCGCCGGCAGTTTCAAAGTGATTAGTCATGTCGAGCAACTTGCCCTGAGCGCCTGCGCGCGCAATAGCGGCGGGCGCCTGTGGTGCGGCACCTGCCACGATCCACACGACAAGCCGGTTCAGCCCGTGCAGTATTACCGCGCACGATGCCTCACTTGCCACACAGCAAACTTCCCCGCTGCCCATCCCGGCCGTGACACGGACTGCCTGAGCTGCCACATGCCGCGCCGGAATGCGCAAGACGGGGGGCACACTGTTTTTACGGATCACCGGATTCAGCGCCGCCCGGAGACGGCGCAAGCCGAGCTTTCCGCGGATGCCGGCATTGCCGCGTGGCGAGAACCGCGGCCCGAGCTACAAAAAAGGAATCTCGGTATCGCTTATATCGACGTCGGCATGCAACGCCACTCGTCGTCCTTCGTCATCCAGGGCTACCGAACGCTGACGGAAGTGCAAAGGCAATTCACAAATGACAGCGACTTTTTCAAATGGATTGGCGAAGCCCTGCTCGTGGGAAAACAAACATCCGATGCGAAATTGGCCCTCGAACGCGCCCTGCAGTTGGATCCCAATTCGCCAGTCACGGAAGCGGGAGCCGCTTCGCCTTACATCCAGGAAGGAGACGCGCAGAGCGCGATTGCCCATTTGGAGCGCGCCGTCACGCTTGATCCGCTGTATCTACCCGCTGCAAGCACGCTGATTGACCTGTACCAAAAACAAGGAAAGACCGCGGAAGCCTCTGAACTCTCCGGCAGAATCAAAGCAGCCATGAACGAAACGGCCGGCGGGCGCCAAACAACGCAGGATTCCTCCGCAGACAGCGCACAGAAAAAGGCCGAAGACGTCTTCAAGAATATCCGGCTGCTCAAAGGCGTTCCGGCCGACCAAGTGATCCCCTCGATGGAGTTCATCTCGTCGTCCCTGGGAGTGGAATGCAGCTTCTGCCACGTCGAGGACCATTTCGAGAAAGATGATAAGAAGCCCAAGCGAACCGCGCGCGAAATGATGCAAATGATGTTCGCCATAAACAGGAATAGTTTCGAAGGCCAGCGTGAAGTGACCTGCTACTCCTGCCATCGCGGTGCGAGCAACCCCGTTGACACACCGATTGTTGACGGCGAAATGCGTGCGAGCGGCGGCGCCGGTAACGCCGAAACGCAAAAGCTTCCTACAAATTTGCCGACGGTATCCCAGTTGCTTGAAAACTACGTTGCCGCTGTCGGCGGCGCCACGGCGATCGAAAACGTCAAGAGCCGGAAAGCAAAGGGCAGCGAGAACTTCCGCGGCCAATCCACGAGCATCGAAATCTTTACGATGGCGCCGAACAAACAGGCCGTGGTCCGCCACTATCCACATGGCAACAGCGTTACTATTTTTGACGGCCACGCAGGTTGGTTCAGCGCTCCGGGGCGCCCCGCAAGCGATCTGCACGGAGCAGATCTTCACGCTGCAGGGCTGGACGCCGACCTTGAATTTCCACTGCACATTCGACAGTATTACTCCGAATTGCATATCGAATATCCAGAGAAGATCGGCGAGCGCGAAAGCTATGTGTTATCGTGCGTGCGAGAAGGCCAGCCGCCAGCCAAGTTCTATTTCGACGCGCAGTCGAGCCTGCTGGTGCGGGTGGTGCGCTACAAAGAGTCTGCACTCGGCCTCGATCCCCAGCAAATCGATTACTCGGATTATCGCGATGTCAGCGGCGTGCAGGTGCCCTTCCGAATCACCATATCCGAGCCAACGAGCAGTTCCACCATTCAGATTGACAACGTGCAGCAGAATGTTCCGGTCGACGAGACCATGTTTTCGAGGCCACCTCCTTGAAAATCAAAGGTGTGAGATAGAACCGCGCATGATTCGAGCTTGGTATGGATGCAGAGTTCGACTCGCGCTTTTATCGCGACTTACCTGTGCCGAGTGAAGAAGAAGCCTGTTCCTCGATATCGCCCCGTTGACAAAGGCTATGTGGTTCGGGAGACTGCACTCATCGAAAGTACTGCCCCGGCGTAGTTCCCAGGATGCTTCTGAACATCAAGATAAATGCACTCGGTGAACGGTATCCGACCTCCAAAGCGACGCTGTTGATTTTCATTCCCTGGGCCATTAGCCGCATGCTGTGAATCAATCGCAACTGCTGCCTCCACATCCCGAGCGTCATCCGCGTGTCCTGCAGGAAAAGCCGCTCGATAGTTCTCTTACAAGCGCCAGTGCGGGTACAGATTTCTTCGGTGGAAACACCGCTTCCCGGATCAGCATGCAAATAATCCGCCACTTTTAGGGCTCGGGGATCCAGCGGATGAGGAAGTTGCAGAGGAATTGTGGGCGAAGCCCGCAAAATGTCCAAAATCAATTCAATGAGGTGTCGCCGTGACTGCATCCGTTTATTCAGTTTTCCGAACTGGCAAGCGTAAAGAATCAGCTCTTTCAAGAGCGGAGAAATGTTTACGACAGTACATTCTCTTGGCATGCCGCGGGCAAGTTTGGGTCGAAGATATAAGGTACGCAACGATACTTCGCCTGACATTCGAACAGCGTGAGGAATCCCTGAAGGGATCCAGAGGGCACGAGAGGCGGGAAGTACCCACATGCCCTGAGAGGTTTCGACCGTCATGACACCTTGAGAGGCAAAAACAATTTGATCGCGATCGTGATAGTGCTCACCAAATACAAAGCCATCTGGATAATCACGGCGAAACGTAGTGATAAGTGCGCCAGGAGCACCCACAGGATCAAATCGGCCAGGCTGTCGTTTTTTCGACATATTTTGTCATTCTATCGAGGGAAGACAAATTGAACAATCCCCAACAATAGGTCGGCGAGGAAATAGCTTAGCGGCGGGTGACTCCGAAGCGGGCGTGCAAGAAATCCGAAAGACTTTCGATGCTGGTAGATTCAGTTTTTCTCAATCTTGCCAGCGCTTTGGTGTTGAGGGCTAACCGATCTCGGGCGGTCGCAGGAAAGATCCTGTACACGTGGCGAGATAAAAAAGGTCTCAGCACAAAAAACGATATTGAAGACGAGAAACTTGCATTGGACGGGGGCGGAGTGAGGGACTAGGTTGTAGCCACGAGTCCGCACGACGTTCATAAAACAGGGAGGGAAAATCATGAGAATTGGTAGAAGTGCCTTATTGTCTGCAAGTGTTCTGCTGATTGTGGTTGTGCTTCTGATGCCGTCGGCGACGCAAGCCCAAACGACGGGAGAAATCACGGGACAGGTTTTTGACAACTCGAAAGCATCTATCGCGGGTGCGATGGTGTCCGCAAAGAACGTGGGGACGGGTGAGATTCGGTCAGTTCAGACGGACAGCCAAGGCCACTACAAAATTACGGAACTGCGTATCGGGACTTACGATGTTTCGGCGGAACATCAGGGGTTTCGGCGTGAAATCAAGACGGGCGCGCTGCTGACGGTTACCGCAACCATCGAGATGAATTTTACGTTGCAGGTGGGAGTTGTAAATGAGGAAGTGGTGGTTACTTCGGATGCGCCCGTCCTGGACAAGGGTGACGCGTCGACGGGAACCACGATGGGAACGGAGCAACTCGGCGAGTTGCCCATTAATGGTCGCGACTATGCGCGATTTGCCCTGCTGACGCCTGGCGCCGTGCTGCGCAGTAACTTTATAGCGGATCTGAGTTTTAACGGGCTTCATACGGTGCACAACCAGTTTTCCATCGACGGAATCGATGCCTCGCGCGTCGATCAGCCTTATATGTCGAATGGGTTCGAACGAGGAGCGAGATTGCTGACCGGCAGCCTGGATACGGTTTCCGAATTCAAGGTACAGACCAGCGACTACACCTCCGAATATGGCCGCGCCGGCGGGTCGTACGTCAACATCGTGACCAAGTCCGGGACCAACGTATTCCACGGGAGCGCGTTTGAATACTTCCGAAATAATGTCCTCGATGCGGAAAATTTCTTCGCCGTCAAAACCCAGCCAAATCCCGAATTTCGCTACAACAATTTTGGTGGAAACGTCGGTGGCCCAGTCTACAAGAACAAGACATTTTTCTTTGTGAACTATGAGGGATCGCGCCAGCGTATCGGAATCACGGGGTCGGGAACCGTGCCTAGCGAGGCGTTGCGCGACGAGGTTTTGGCCACGTCACCGCAGTTGACCCCCATCCTTAATATGTTTCCGATAGGCACATCACCCACATCGGATCCGAATGTTGACAACTACACCACCACATCCGTATCCGCGATTCAGGAAGACACCGGATCCGTGCGCGTGGACGAAATGTTCACCAGCGCCGACTCTGCATTCGCGCGCGTCAACATCAATAATTCCTACGTGCACGGCCCGTTATTTGGCGTTTATCCAAACTCACTGGGCGTTCTGGATCATCAAATCGTGCCCGTGCGCACCACGAATATCGCCATTCACGAGGCGCATATTTTCAACCCCGGTTTCATCAACGACTTTTTGGCTGGAATGCAAAGATGGGCAAGTAACATCGATTCGCAGGAGCCCTATCCGAACACGACCGTTGTAGGCTTGTCCGTTAATCCCGGAACTCAGGGGTACTTCCTCGAAAACAACAACAGCTTTCAGATCGGCGACAACATGAGTCTTGTAAAAGGACGTCACACGATCAAGTGGGGCGCCACCATCTACAGGATTCAGATCAACGCGAACAGCTCCGATTTCCCGTCGATGACATTCAATTCGATCCAAGACTTCATCAATGACAGCGTCGCCGTCGTTAACATTTCCGCCGCAACGCCCGGGAACGGTGTGCGCGCTACGCAGACAGGCTTGTTTGCGCAGGACACCTATCAAATTCGACCGAACCTGACTATTGATTACGGCTTGCGCTACGATATCGAAACCGTTCCACACGATTCGAAGTATGCCACCAGACCGTACGATACAAATTGCCTTTGTCTTGCGGCTGCGGGGGCCCCTTATTTCGGCATCAACGGCAAGGATTTTGGTCCGCGTGTTGGAATAGCGTGGTCGCCAACCCCACGCCTTGTTGTGCGCACCGGATACGGAATTTACTTCCAGGCCTATCCCGTAGGATTTGGATCCTACTACGTCCCTTCGAATACGGTGACAGGCAATGTCACATTGCTCCAACAACAGATACCTACTCTAACTTATCCGTACGATTCCTTCCTGTCGGAGACGGCAGTATTTCCGCCGAACGTTTACGGATTTCCTTACCATAAGCCTGACATTTATGTAAACCAATACAACCTAAGTGTGGCGGGTCAGGTGACCAACAATTTGGCGATTCAGATTGCTTATCTCGGCAATCACGGCGTGAATCTATGGCGCGAATATAATACAAATTACTTTGATCCAACTCTTGGCGCGCGGCCACAACCGCAATATGGAAACGTTCTGCTCGAGGGCAACTCCGGATTCAGTTCCTACAACGGCCTCCAGGTATCTATCAAGCAACGGATGACCAAGGGCTTCATGTTTGACTTGGAGTACTCCCTGGGCCACGGCATCGATGATGTGCAGGACCAGGGGCTATTTGCTTCCGATCCGCAAAACCTTAATAACATTCCGGCGGAACGAGGTAACGGCAGCGGAGATATCCGCCATAACGTTTCCTTCAATACTATGTATGAGCTGCCTTTTGGCAAAGGGAAACACTTCTTGAACAATAAAAACGGAGCCGTGGAACGGATCGTCGGAGGCTGGAATGTCGCGGCTTTGGGCATTCTAAGGACTGGAGTCGCTTCCACTGTCTACATCGGCACAAACACGTATGGGAATGGCGACTATACAAACCAGCGACCCAACCGAGTGGCTGGAGTATCGCAATACGGGACAGGATCAGGACCCGATAATTTCCTCAACCCTGCGGCCTATTCCATGCCCGACCCAGGCACGTTTGGAGATCTCGGGCGCAATACGTTCTATGGGCCGTCTTACAGCCAAATTGACTTCTCCATTATTAAGAAGATTCCTCTAACGGAAAGGACGAACCTGGATTTCCGTGCTGAGTTCTTTAACCTGTTTAATCATCCGAACTTCGACGAACCGAATGCGACATGGGGTCTAACCGCGGCCGATACAGTCTTTCCTTCGTTCGGTCAAGTCTTCAACACTCTTGGCCGTACGCTTGGGGTCGGAACTTCCCGGCAGATTCAATTCGCTCTGCGGTTCAACTTCTAGCCGATAACGCGTCCAGCCCGGAGAATGTATCGCGAGATGCTTCTCCGGGCTTAAAGCGGCCTTTTCTTTGGATTAATGATGTTAGTGGTTTTGTGGACTCTTCCGCCAAAGGTGGAAGCAGAGTCTTGCGACGTGTTTGCCTTCACGGCCCTGAGAACCCAATTTGAACGGAGATGGCATCCAGTGAAAACATCACACCTCGGTTTGCGTTTGGCCTTCCGGATCATCTTGGCTTTCATGTTCATCGCAATCCCTGGCAAAGCGAGGGCCCAATCTGCCCAAGAGAAGCAAGGAGCATCCCCAGCCAAGCACGATGGACTTACTTTGCAGGCCGCCCGCAAGATTGAATTCTCGACCGACGAAGGTACATGGATCTCTCTGGATGTCTCAAGCGACGGCCGCAAGATTGTGTTTGATTTGACAGGGCATCTGTACGTTCTAAGCATGGACGGAGGAAAAGCAGTTGCCATCACTTCCGGATTTCCCTTCGACAGTCAGCCTCGATTCTCCCCTGATGGCAAGCAGATTGTTTATGTGAGCGATCGCTCTGGCGCGCAAAACGTGTGGATCTCGAACGCCGATGGTTCGGGCTCCCGGCGATTGACGTCGGACGTGAATGCGATGTTTACATCACCCACCTGGACGCGTGACGGCCGGTTTATTTTAGTTTCGCGGCTTATGCCGCGCGCGTACGACGCGCCATTTCAACTTCAGATGTATGACGTTCAAGGCGGATCCGGAATCCTGGTGTCACAGGGAAAGCCGGACGAGAAACCCACTGAACAGGTGCTGGGTGCAGTGGCATCTCCCGATGGGCGCTATTTTTACTATGAAGCGAGGCCGGCTGCGTTTACAGAGACACCCAAATGGCAAATCGCGCGCCGGGACTTGCAGACCGGCGAAGAAGAAACGCTGACGAACCAGGAGAGAGGCGCGTTTCGGCCGCTTCTTTCTCCAGATGGGACGAAATTAGTCTACGGAATTCACGGCGATTCTGGTGCAATTCTTCGAATCCGAGACCTGGCGACGGGTGAAGAGCGCTGGCTCAAAAAGCTGGTTGAACGGGATGGTCAAGAATCGGGAATGACGGATCGTGATTTGTTGCCAGGTTACGCGTTCACGCCGGATAGCCAAAGCATCGTGGTGGGGTTCGGGGGGAAGATCCACAAGCTCAACGTGACGACCGGCGAGGACCGGACGATTGCGTTTCAAGCAACGGTTTCGAGGGAACTTGGACCAAAGTTGAATTTTCCGGGTCGGGTGGCGACGGGCGCAGTGGAGGCGCGACTGATTCAGGGCGCGGTGGAATCACCAGACGGCACGCAGATTGCGTTTTCCGCATTGGGACACTTATATAAGGTAGCGCGTCAGGAGGATGCGAAGCCACACCGCGTTACTTCGAGCAACGATCGAGAATTTCAGCCTACGTGGTCGCCCGATGGCAAGTGGTTGGCATACGTTACCTGGTCAGCGGCAGGTGGATCGGTTTGGAAGATCGCTGCCGACGGAACCGGAGGAGCAATCAAATTGACCAGCGCGTTGGCCTATTACTGCCAACCGGTGTGGACGTTGGACGGATCGAGCGTGGTGGCGCTGCGTGCACCGCAAAGCGTGGTGCTCGAACAGCCTGACGAGTGGCTCCGGCCGGTGGACGGCCTGGAACTCGTCTCAATCCCGGCCGACAGCGGTCCTGCGAAAATGATCCTACCGGCACCGCACTACACCTTTCCACACTTCGCGGGCAAGGATGGGCTACTGTTTGTCACGGAGTTACAAAAACCAAATCTGCTGAATGTGGACTATTCGCTGGTATCGATGCGGCCGGATGGATCCGAGCGACATACCGTGCTGCGATTGACCCACAAGAATATTGGAAGCGGTGATGCAACTCCGCCAATCAAAATCGAGGTGTCTCCAAACGGGGAGCGAGCGCTGGCTATATATCGAAGCCAAGTTTACGTCTTCGATCTTCCGGCGGCAGGAGGAGCGGCGCCGACGCTAGACCTGAGTTCGCCCGCGGTCGCTACGAGAAGATTGACATCGATCGGAGCGGATTTCGTTGGCTGGGCAGACGCAGGGAAGATGATTACGTGGAGTCTGGGTTCGACATATTTTCGATTGCCATTGGCAGAGGCGGAGACGGCCCTCGGCCCAAGCACGGAACCAAAGAAAGATGGTGCGAAAAACAATGTGGAGCAAGGGCAGGTCCAGCCAAACTCCCCTGAGGCCGCTGGAAAAGTACATCCGGAAACTCAACACGTAGTTGTCCAGGTGGCACGATCAACGCCCGACGGGACGGTGGTACTGCAGGGCGCCAAAGTGGTTACGATGCGCGGAGAAGAAGTATTAAACTCCGCGGACATCGTGATTCACAACAACCGAATTCAATCGGTGGGAGCAAGCGGCACAGTCGCTCTTCCTCCTGATGCGAAAGTGATCGACGTACGGGGAGATACGATTGTCCCGGGGTTCATCGATACACACGCGCACTGGTTCAACATACGGCACGGCGTGCTGGATCTTGAGAACTGGAACTTTCTTGCGACTCTTGCTTACGGAGTTACGGCCGGACGTGATCCGCAAACCTATACAAACGACATATTTGCCTATCAGGACCTTGCGGACGCTGGAGAGATCATCGGTCCGCGAGCATTTTCCACGGGCCCGGGAATCTTTTCCACGAACGACTTTCAATCTGAAGATCAAGCCGAGAAAGTAATCTCCCGATACAAGGATTACTACCGGACGAATCTTGTTAAGTCCTACGAGGTGGGGGACCGACGCCAGCGGCAATTCGTCGTAGAGGCATGCGAGAAGTTGCAGGTGATCCCGACGACCGAGGGCGGGGCCGAAATGACGCTCGACCTTACTCATGTGATCGACGGATATGGCGGAAACGAACATCAGTTCCCGATTGCCGCGCTATACAAAGACGTCGTCGAATTAGTCGCGAAATCCGGAATCTACTACACGCCGACATTTATTATCGGCTACTACGACGGCCCAGGATCAGAAACACAATATTTCGAGGACACGGAGATTTATAACAACCCCAAGCTGCGGCGCTTCATTCCGCGGGATATCCTCGAAGCGAAGACTACGGGACTGCCATGGTTCAGAAAAGACAAATACGTGTATCCAGCCGGAGCCGCATCCGCATCCGCCATTTCGAAAGCCGGCGGCAAAGTGTGTGTGGGCGGTCACGGCGAGCTTCAGGGGCTTAGCTTTCACTGGGAATTGTGGTCGCTGCAATCGGGCGGCATGAGCAATCTGGAAGCGCTGCGCGCTGGAACATTGAATGGCGCCGAAGCGATAGGGCTGGCGCAAGATCTCGGGAGTATAGAGCCCGGGAAGTTGGCCGACCTGGTCATTCTGAGCAAGGATCCTCTCGAGGACATCCGCAATAGCACCAGCATCCGCTTTGTGATGAAGAACGGGGAACTCTATGAAGGCGACACGTTGAACGAGGTGTGGCCCAAGCAGCAAGTTTCAGGCCCATTCTGGTGGTCGAACGATCAACCCTAGGCCACGCACTTGGCGATTAGCTCGAGGATTTAAAATGAGTAAAAGTGGTTTTGATACGGCAGAATCGACCCATGGCGTGATTCACGGCGACTGGCCAGATCGTCCCAAGAAATGGGACAAGAACGCGATGCATTTACTTTTGGTTTTGGGCGCCGTGCTGGTCTTGGTGGGTCTGGCGCCACCTGCCAGCAAAGCGCAGGGCTATGCCGATATGGTTCTGGTGCATGGAAAAGTCTGGACTGAAAATCCGCTGCAACCAGAAGCACAAGCGATAGCCATCGAAGGAAACCGCATCATGGCTGTTGGTGACAGCGATGCGATTCTCAAGCTTGCAGGCCCCAAAACAAAAGTGGTGGAACTCAATGGGCGGCTTGTGGTTCCGGGATTCAATGACGCTCACGTGCACTTCTACATGGGGGGAGACGGCCTTGCCAGCGTGCATCTCCACGAAGCCTCGAGCCCTGAAGAATTTCGGCAGAAAATAGCCAGCTTTGCACGCACCCAGAAGAAGGGCGAATGGATTCTTAATGGGAATTGGGACCACGAAAAGTGGACTCCTGCCCAGCTGCCCACTCATCAGCTGATCGACGATGTGACCCCGGACAATCCCGTGTTCGTGAATCGCTCCGATGGCCATATGTGCTTGGCCAACGCGCTGGCGATGAAACTTGCCGGCGTGGATAAAAATACGAAGGATGTTCCCGGCGGCGTGGTGGTGCGCGACGCGGATGGAAACCCCACTGGCATTTTCAAAGATGCGGCCAAGGGTTTGATTGAGCGAGTGCAGCCGCACCCCAGCATGGAGCACATTTTTTCCGCGATCCTGGCGGCGCAGAAACTTGCCGCAGAAAATGGAGTTACCAGCGTGCAGGACATGGGCGTGTTTACCGCCCAGGGCGTGTTTACGACGGTGGATGTAATCAGGGCGTATCAACTTCTGCAGAAACGCGGAGAATTAAAGATTCGCATTTCCACGCACATTCCGTTGCCGGACTGGCAGCGGGACGCTTCCGCCGGAGTGACGGCGAACTTTGGAAACGATCTGGTACGCGTTGGAGCGCTCAAGAGTTTCGCGGACGGCTCTCTGGGGTCGACTACGGCATGGTTTTTTGAGCCGTACACAGATGCGCAGGACACCAACGGGATTCCCAGTCCAGAGCTTTTGCATCCGGACGAAATGTACGCGCACATGCGCGACGCCGATAACGCCGGGCTGCAGATCGCTGTGCACGCTATCGGCGATCGCGCGATCAAGAGCATTCTTGATTTATTCGAAAGGCTCGAAAAAGAAAATCCATCGTGGGATCGCCGGCTGCGCATCGAGCATGCACAGCATTTGCGGCCTGCGGATATCCCGCGGTTTGCGCAACTACATGTGACCGCTTCGATGCAGCCGTATCACGCGATCGACGATGGGCGATGGGCCGATAAACGCATCGGTCCCGAGAGAGTGAAGAGCACCTACGCGTTCCGGTCGTTGCTCAATGCTCATGTGGTACTGGCGTTCGGCTCGGACTGGTTCGTCGCACCGCTGGATCCGCTCATGGGGATCTATGCAGCGACCACGCGGCGTACGCTGGACGGCAAACATCCGGATGGGTGGGTGCCTGAGCAGAAAATTTCGGTGGCGGAAGCAGTGCACGCGTACACAGTGGGTTCTGCCTACGCAGCCATGGAAGATGATATCAAGGGCTCGCTGGAGCCAGGGAAACTCGCAGACATTGCTATCTTGTCGAAGGACATATTTCACATCGAACCCGTCGAGATTCAAAACACAAAAGTAGATATGACCATTTTCGACGGCAAGATAATTTTTGAGCGGAGATGACTCGCAAACAAGGCAACGGAAGCAGCGGTGAACGCGTGACGCAGTTATGAAAGAGTTGATCAAAATGCTGGATGCAAAGGGGCTGCGATGAGGCGGATGAATGTGCTTCTTGTTTTTTTCGTGCTGATAGGAACCGCAACCCTCTCCGCCCAGGAGCGCAAAGTCGTTGATCCCGTCGATCTGGTGAATTTGAAGCAAGTGGGCGACGCGCAGATCGCGCCGGATGGCAGCGTGATTGCGTACGTCGTTACAACACCCGTCCCCGCAGCGGAGCACCGCAACGCTCACATATGGCTGGTCCCCACGGAAGGTACCGGCTCGGCGCGCGTTTTTGTTTTGAGCAGCGGCTCCGATACCCACCCGCGGTTTTCGCCGGATGGCAAATCGCTGACGTTTCTCTCGGATCGAGAAAACCCATTGGCTAAGGACAAAGGGTTTCATTTTTCGATTGTGGGCGCGGAGAGGCGCCAGGACCTCTTTAAGCGAGATAAAGAGCCCGGGGAAAAGGACGCGGCCAAACGCGATTCGCAGATTTGGATCATCTCGCTGGACGGCGGCGAAGCGACTCCTTTGACGGATATACCTGGTGGCGTCAAGACGTTTAAGTGGTCAAAGGACGGAAAATCGTTGGGCTTTGTTCGAAAAGATCAGGATACAAAGGAAGAAGAGGAACGCAAGAAGCGCAAGGATGATCGGATCGAGGTCGACAAAAATTACAAGTTCGACCGCCTGTGGGTGTATGAGATGGCGACCCGGCAAGCGCGACTGGTTACCAAGACGGACATAAATATCGATGATTTCGATTGGTCGCCAGATGGCGCACGGTTTCTGGCTCGCGTCTCGCCGACGCCGCGCATCGATGATTACTGGCGCGTGTCTAAGATCGTGACCATCGATGGCGCAACGGGAATTGTGGACAAGACGTTGCAGGCAAACGCCGCTCCCAGCCCGATTCGCTGGTCGCCCGATGGGAAGCACGCTGCTTTCGGCAAGGCTTCTCCCAAGAACATTACCGGGGTCCGCGTTCTCTATGATTTGCAGACAGGCAAGGAAACGGTGGTGGGTGACGCTGCCCCGATCACGGTTGACGGAATGGAGTGGGATCGGGACGGCAAAAGCCTCACCGCAGCGGCAGTGGAAGGGACGCATCCCATTTTCTTGAACGTTGATGCGACTACAGGCTCGGTGAAGAAAATAGAAGGCATTCCGGGCCCGTTCGGCTGGTTCGATGCGTTTTCGATGAGCAAAGATGGACAGAAACTGGCTTATACAGCGGAGACGCCAGAACATCCCGAGGAAGTGTACGTCGAATCTCAGGGTCACGCGCGGGGGCTCACGAATACGAATCCGCAGGTCGCCAACTGGAAGCTCGGCACGTCTGAAGATTTGAATTGGAAAAGTTCCAAGGACGGAAGAACAATCTACGGTGTGATGCTCCTGCCGCCGGATTACAAAAAAGGGCAGCGCTACAAGACTATTGTTCATGCGCACGGTGGCCCCGAAGAAGCGTGGTTCTCAGGATTTCACGGTTCGTGGTACGACTGGGGCGTGATCCTGGCTTCGCATGGTTACGTTGTTCTGCTTCCGAATCCGCGCGGCTCCGATGGTCAGGGCACGGCTTTTACCGAAGCGAATTACCGCGATTGGGGCAACGGCGATTTTCAGGACGTCATGGATGGCGTTGATATGTTGGTTTCGAAGGGGATCGCTGATCCGGATCGACTGGGAATCGGCGGTTGGAGCTTTGGAGGTTTCATGACCTCCTGGACCATAACGCACACGGACCGTTTTAAGGTCGCCATCGTGGGAGCCGCAGTGACAGACTTGCACTCCATGGCTACGACCACGGATATCGCGCCAAGCTACTACGATGGATACTTCGGAGACATAGCCTCAAACGAAAAACTATATGACGAGCATTCTCCGGTGCGCTATCTGGATCACTGCCACACGCCTGCGTTGGTGGTGCACGGAGAAGCGGATGTTCGTGTGCCGATTTCACAAGGCGAGGAATTTTATTATGGGCTTCGCTTCCGGGGGCGGGAGGCACAGATGCTTCGATACCCTCGCGAGCCGCATATTTTTGGCGAGATGGAACACCAGAGAGATTCGCTGGAGCGAATGCTTGCTTGGTATGACAGTCATTTGAACCATTAAATGTGGCCTGATCTCGGCTCCCGAATTCAAGATCTGAGTCTGAGCATTCGATCATGACGCTTCGCACGCTACTCGCCGATTTGCTGGGCATTGACTAAATTTGTCCGACAATGCTAAGCGTAATGGTAACCACTAAAATGGCGCAAGGGAGTTCCGAGCGGAAAAGATTCACGCGCCTTGACCGGGTCATAGATTGCAAACTTAGGGTGAAACGCGAATTCGAATCCGTAGTCACATTCGGAGCAGTCAAAATGGCCAAGAGTTTGATCGCACTTTTATCGAAGAGTGCAAAAGGCTGCATTTCCTGGATCGTTCTCGGCGTTTATGTCTTCCTTTTACCCTCGTCAGTAGCGGTGAGTTCTTCGCGCGAAGACACTCACGATTGGGCGTTTTATGGTGGGGATCAGGCGGCGACAAAATATTCGCCGCTTACGCAGATCAATACTGGCAACGTTGCGCAACTTCGCGTTGCGTGGACCTTTAAAACCGGTGAGACAGCTCTGCAAAAGTTCGGGACGCATCCGGGTACGTTTGAAGACACGCCATTGATGATCGATGACGTTCTGTATGTCGTCACGCCTTACAACAGAGTGGTTGCGCTCAACGCCGAAACCGGCGCGGTGATTTGGGACTACGATCCAAGATCGTACGAAGACGGGCAGCCCACCAATGGCATGGGTTACACGCACCGCGGCGTGGCTGCGTGGCGCGACGGCAAAAACCTCCGGATATTTCTGAACACTCGCTACCGCTTGATTTGTCTGGACGCAAAAACGGGAAAGCTTGTGACATCATTCGGCGACATGGGGACCGTTGATACCAGCAAAGGGCTGATTTGGCCAATACAGAAGAAGGACTACACGCAGACTTCACCTCCGGTTATCTACAAGAATCTCGTGGTTCTCGGGAGTTGCGTCGGAGATCGCCTGGTCTATCACCGGGATCCCCCAGGGGAAGTACGCGCTTTTGACGCGCACACTGGGAAGCAAGTGTGGAGTTTTCATACGATTCCGCAGGCGGGAGAGCTGGGCAACAGCACGTGGGGCAAGGACTCGTGGAAATTTACAGGGCACACCAATGTGTGGGCACCGATGAGTCTGGACGAAAGCCGAGGGCTGCTGTATTTGCCCGTGAGCACTCCAAGTAACGATTTTTTCGGCGGCCAACGGCCAGGCAACAATTTGTTTGCGGAGAGTATCGTTTGCCTCGACGCTGCTACTGGCATTCGGAAATGGCACTACCAAATCGTCCATCACGGATTGTGGGACTACGACTTGCCAGCCGCGCCGATACTGCTTACGTTGAAGGTTGACGGGCGCGCGGTGGATGTTGCTGTTCAGCTTACAAAACAAGGGTATGTATTTGTCTTCGACCGCGTCACGGGTGAACCGGTTTGGCCTATCGAAGAACGCGCAGTTCCAGCAAGTGATGTACAAGGCGAGGCTGCTTCCGCCACTCAGCCTTTTCCTACTCGCTTTCCAATATTGACGCCGCAGGGTGTGAATCTCGATGACGCCTTTGACGCCACGCCCGAACTGAAAGCGGCAGCGCAGGTCGAAATGCGAAAGCATCGGCTAGGCCCGATGTTTACGCCGCCATCTTATGAAGGGACGATCATGCGCCCCGGAATCATTGGCGGGGCTAATTGGGGTGGTGGAGCATTCGATCCTGAAACCGGACTGTTGTATGTGAGGACCTCAAACTTGCCGCACCTGGCGCGGATCGTCAAACCAGATAAATCGTCCGCGAATCCACGCGCGGCGGAAGTGGACGCGGATTGGAGCGGATACGTGCTCGACATGGACGCGGCTTTTTCGAATGGGATCCCGTTAACAAAACCTCCCTACGGTCAGTTGACAGCGGTCGATTTGAACCAGGCGACGATGGCGTGGAACGAGACATTCGCGGATTGGCCTGATCTGCGGAAAAACCCCGCGCTGAAAGATGTCGTTCTCCCCGCTAAGCTCGGCCTTCCGGGCAATGCGGGGCTCATCGTCACCAAGGGTGGATTGATATTCATCGGATCGGAAGATACGGCGCTTCATGCTATTGACAAGAAAACTGGGGCCGATCTCTGGCAGGGGCCACTGCCTGGGCCAGCCAAAGGTACACCGATTACCTATCTCACATCTGCTCGCGAACAGTTTGTTGTGATTGCCGTTGGCGAAGGCGAGGGAGCCACACTCGTCGCGTTTAAGTTGAGCGATCGCCAGAGACGTTAGGGATCAATTTTCAGATTTGTGTTCAGGTAGGAAGTGTTTCTTAATCCGAACCCTTACTTTGTTAGCGTCCAGCTATGGTCCCTAAAATAACTGCGACACCCAAAGATATCCGTGACGCGCATGCTACAGCTAAATTCCGTGTCTGGTTTAAAATGCCAAGAACGATAAATAAAATCAAAGTAATCCTCGAAAAATTAGTAGCAAGGTGCAAATAGCCGCATATTTACTGATGATTTTAGCTATGGCGGAGAGGGGGGATTGAAACCTCCGTGTGTGACGGGGAGGTAAGGGGTTGGTAAGCGTTGGTATGTCTCTTGTTTTCAACACGCATTTTTCATTTTCTCCAATCGCCAGATTCCATGGGGGATCCAATACCCTCAAATCAGCCAAAACTAGTAGCAAGTAGAGTCACGAATTCTTGGATGGGTCTTCAATCACAGTTCGACCTCGTTGGATTAAACTTCTGGCATTGTGCGCCTGAAGATCTCTTCGACCGTACGCGGGCTTATGAGGAGGCGTGGAGTCGTCTATACTAAACAGCGCCGAGAACAGACTCCATCTTGGGTACCGCGGACTGAGCGTTGACGCAAACATCGATACAACTCGGATCCATCGGAATCTGGACATTCCAATTCGAGCACTGCCCGGCTGCCAAGGCGCAAGAAGCGGCTGCGGAACTGGAGCAACTCGGCTTCGGAGCCATTTGGTTTGGAGAAGCCGCAGGACGTGAAGCGCTCACCCATGCGAGTGTCCTGTTGGCAGGAACAAAACGAACCGTAATCGCCACTGGAATTGCGAACATCTATGCTCGCGATCCTGTCGCGATGGCGGCGGGCCAGAATACATTAGCCGAGGCCTATCCCGGACGATTCGTCCTTGGACTTGGCGTCAGCCATGTTCCATTGGTCGAGAAATTACGCGGACATCGTTATGAGAAGCCCGTCTCCACCATGCTGGCATATCTGGATGCCATGGATAAAGCTCCTTACCAGGCGGTGCTTCCGTCCATCAAGCCAATCCGACTTCTGGCGGCACTCGGACCAAAAATGCTGAAGCTTGCCGCGGAACGCGCTGACGGCGCACATCCCTACAACGTGAACCCGGAGCACACCGCTCAGGCCCGCGCGATACTGGGTCAGGGTCCATACTTGTGTCCAGAGCAAGCGGTCGTGTTGGAGACAGATCCCGCGAAGGCACGGAAGATTGCCAGGGATTTCCTCGGCATTTATCTCGCCTTACCGAACTACACGAACAACTTCCTCCGGTTGGGCTTCGACGAGTCGGACATCAAGAATGGTGGAAGTGATCGCCTGATCGATAGCATTATCGCCTGGGGCGATCTGAACGCAATCCGCAACCGCATTCGCGCCCATCACTCCGCCGGCGCGGACCACGTTTGCATCCAAGTTCTTTCAGCAAACCCGCGGTCACTTCCGTTAGCAGAGTGGCGGGAAATCGCGCCGGCTCTCCTGGGCGGCTAGGAATTCGCGCTCAACCGACGACCTATTCTTTCGCTGTGATTTAGATCACATATATAGAGTTGTGTTAACAGGATTCCAATAATCCGAACCACTCTATGGATTTGAATCTTGGCATCGATCACCGAGTGCTTCTTGGCACAGCAAAGTTAAGCGAGTCACCATTGAATATCGTGTTCTCGGCATTGCAGCCGCTGGGAATCAACCGCCGGTACTCAGCACCTAAGCTGGCGTGGCCATGTATTTACTGAGGACGTCCACCAGACCTTGGTTTGGCACGCACTGCTTTGCCGAAAAGGAAGATAGGATATGATCCAGCTCATTCTCGGACAGGCCTTTGAAGAGGCTGGCGTAGAGGGGCTGCATCAGGGTTCCCGTGTAGAAGCACAACAGGGTTTGACTCATGCACCGTACATTGAGTCGCGCATCCAACTGCGGATCACCAACCACTTGACGTATCTGGTCAGCAAGCTGAGCCGTTGCGTCCTTTACCTGCGTTGGTGGTAGCCACTTCATCCAATCGTCGGTGCCAAGAGCAACCTTCTTACGAAGAAGGTCGCTGATGCGCTCCATGTACGGGGATGCAGGGTTGAGCGTCAGCATACCCATCACGCCAACATCTTTGTAATTCCACGTTGTCCAGTGCGTTTCGTGACTTTCAAAGATGCCAATCTGATCATCTAACGCCCGAAGCCGGGCGCCACTCTCATTGGCAGGCCCGTTAAAGACAGACCCAAACTCGCCAACCCACAGCGGAACGTTATGCTGCTGGGTGAACTTCGTTCCCTCGGCATCTAGGAAGTTGCGCTCCTGTTTTGCCAGATCCCAGTCCTGAGCACTGCCCGCCGCAGCCGATCGCGGATGGATGGTGCCAGGGTATTGGCCAGGTCCAAACCCAGGCACAGTGTAGTTATGTGAACTGTAGGCGAGGTTATCGTCGAAGGGTTTCTCTAGCCCCGAGAAGCTCCTTGCGTATTCATCACCTTCAAGGAAGATAATGTGTTTGGAATCGATCTTGCGAATCTCTGTAACCAGGCGCCGGTAGACAGCATTCATGCGGTCAAAATTGGGCTTGTAATTGGAACCCACGTTCCATGGATAGTCGCCTAGGGAGTTGTTCGCACAAGGCTCGTTCAGCACATCGTAGCCGGCGATTACAGCCCTGTTCTTGTAGCGCCGCGCAAACTCCTGCCAAAGGGCAACGAAGCGATCCTGATAGAACGCAACCTCCCACAAAAGGCTGATGCGCGATGCGTTGTCAGAATGCCAATGGACATTCTGCCACCCCTGCGCCGAATGAAGGTCCAGAATGACGTAAAGACCATGCCTTTCGCAGTGGCTTAACACCTTATCGAGACGGGCAAAACCCGCCTCTATGTATTTGAAAGGAGCGGCATCGTCCTCGAAGTGTCGATAATTAAGAGGTATCCTGACGACGCTGGCGCCGGCCCTCCTGAGAAAGATCACATCGTCTTTATTGAAGAAGTAGTCCAGCATGCGCTCAAAGAAGAACTGTGCTCTGGCCGGACCAAGTACCTCCACCATTTGCGCTCGGAGAGTATGCTCCGCGCCCGGATGCCCATTAATGAAATCCTCCATGTTCATCCAGCCGCCCGGACAGGTTCCCCTCAAGCGAACCTGTTTCCCTTTCGCATTGACTATGTGACGGCCGCTGACACGAAGGAACTCCATCTTGTCATCCCCCTCATGACTGTCCGCGGATTGTGGACCGGCATTTTGTTCGCTCGCGGCTGCCGTTCCCTTTCCCGTGAGCGCCGCCGCACCGGTAAACGCGGCCAGCCTGAGAAATTCACGCCGTGGCTTCAGATTGCTTGCTTTCCTTGCCACAAAACCTCTTCCGAGAATTTGGTTTGGCGGTTAACGATCACGGTAGGTTGGCCCTATTTCGATTCGCATTCTAACTAATCCAAATCCGAATGCGCCACCAGAGAAATTCTCTCCGAGTAGTTAGCTTCTTCCCTTGCGTTGTCCCTTTTTCTGATCGACCAGAGAGCGTGGAAATTAATCCATTGAGCAATCCGGGAAAATTCGCTCGATAGGGATCGTCGATGCGGTCATCGCGAGAAGTCTTTCTGTTTTTTTTGTTCCGGGTGGATTACAGGCAAACCGTTCAGACGGTTGGGTTACATTGATGCTTTTCCCGGCATAAGCGCCCCTCCCGGCACCAGAATCTCTCTGTAAATTGAGTGGCCGGACCTAATCTGGGTGTCGTCATTCTCTCAATCGCTAGATTGCCTGTATTCAGGCCCTTATCAAGGAAAGGTGTGTCGAAACGTTTCTAGCTTATTTGCGATAATCAGTGATTTTAACTGGAAGCACGAACGCTGAATGAACCTGTTCACCAATACTGAATATCGAGGACTTTGGGCGGACCGGTGCGATTATCGATTACTTGTGTTGACACGAGAATTTCAAAGTTCTTCTTCGCCACGCCGTTGCCCGCGGTGCGGGCCAACTCTTCGAAAAAGCGCGCATCGGTAGCCATCGAGGTTGCCGCGAGAGTTCCGTTGGCGCTGATCCCGGCGATGATCACTGTTTCTCGCTCCGTCGTTGGGCTCAGAAATCGGGCAACTATTCCGTAATCCTGAGTCAACTGGTTATAAGGTTTGGTTTTGTCTATCTGATAGAGACGCAAGTCAGGGTGTTGTGTGTCAACGATCCGGTAGGTTTGATCCGTTGCGTTTCGAACAAACTGATACCTGAGAGGAGCCTGCAAACGCAACGTCCATGGATTGTTGAATGCACCGATGAATACCCCGGATGTAATTTGAAGATCGGTGAAATTAGTCGAGGCAGCCCCGAGCATTCGAGGATTGCCACCCATGCGGCCGAGTACTGCGCTAACCTGGGAGGCCGAGGCAGCATCTCGAATTAAAAGAATGTCTGGCGAGAAGCCGGTCTCGGTCGGTGCGGCCACTTGAGCTGACTCCGCGGCGGCCCGTGGGGCTTGTGAACTGACTTGCCCGACACATATCACAACGGAATCCGTCTTCTCAACGACCGGTCCCCAAAGCGCGGAAAGGGCATCGGTTTCCTCGGGAGTACGAAGCGCGACCCGCCCCAAAAGTGCGGCGCCAACACAAGCCGCGGCCAGAATCAGCAGGTAAATCGAGGTTCGGCGATTGAGGAGTCTTCCAGCTTGAGATTCACTTTTCTTCGATACGTCCTCCGTCCAGGACGCCAATCCTGATTCGAGAGTTCGCAAGCCGTTATCTGCATGGACCGTCGTTGCGCCAGAAGCGTGGTGCCTGCCCAACCGAAATTCCGGTGTGTACGAGCCCAAGGGCAGCCCGATTCTCAATTCATGGTTATGACCCGGTGTGTCGTAATATTGCGCTATTCTCTTCCGTACCTCCGAAGCCGCTACCCGAACAATGGAATCAGAATATGTGTCGTAGTCTAGTGGGCGGTCGAACACAGCGATGCCGAGCGAGCGTTCCTTGATTCCGCCCGAATTTCCGCTTAGGGCTTCCTCGACAATGAAGCGCAGAAAGCGCGTATATCGCTTGCTTCCCTTGAAATGCGGATCCTCCAAGATTCTCTCAAGCTGCCTTTGGACTTTGGTGAAGTCCTCTTCGCTGGCTGGGGTCCATGGCGTTTCCAGATTGTCGATATTGAGGAGTGGCATACGGATCCTGCATTCAATCCCGCTATAGAAGATGTCGTCGTCAGCTTGCGAACCGAAGTATATCCTACAGCCGATCAGATTGTCGGAAATCCTGCCTGCAGCCAAGGTGCTAACATCGTTGATTTCAAGCACTTTAGATGGGCTAACAAAACCTAACAGGGAAACTCTCCGTTATGCACTTCACAGCGCACCTGCTTTAAGGCACGATTCGTCGCGACCGTTATAATGCTGACGAATTTTCTATCGGATTCATTCGGAGACCACCACCTGGAAATGGCTCCTCCCAGTCCCTGTGGGACCAACAGAAAGGCGAGACCTTGTCGAGATTCAACACATTGGGTCGAAACCGTTGCAATGAGGTTCAAAGTCTGGAGGAACCCGGCCACCAATGAAATCATCATCCATTGCCTTGATCGGAAGCCAACCTCAGGACGCTCCAACTCAATTACATTCTCCCCTCGCACGCCCGTCATTCGGCCAATGCGCTCCTGCATTTCGCGTCTGTTGAAGACTGACGACGCATTCGCGAAACGCGGTCTGGTACGACCGTATGGCTTGGCAGGGCCCGTCATTCTTGCTTGCACTCTAAGGATGGCGCAGGTTTCAAAGTCATCTACAACTGGGTCTGAGACAAAACCGCATCCGTCGGGCGGACTCCAATGAAACAGGGCGCAATCTGTAAAAAGAATCCGATACTGCGCTCCATCGGAATTCCTCGCGGTGGAGCTCTGCGGTGGCCACACTTAATCTGGAGATACAACATGAAGATACGTATGACACGAGTTGTTGCAGTCTTGGTCGCGTGGACGGGATCGCTTTTCCTTGGCTCATTTATGCAGTTTGCAGTTGCGCAGGATACCGCGAAACTCCCCTACATGAATCCAAGTTTGTCACCGGAACAGCGTGCTGCTGACCTGGTGCATCGCATGACCCTGGCGGAGAAGGCTTCGCAAATGCTCAACCAATCCGCCGCAGTTCCACGGCTCAACATTCCTGCGTACCAATGGTGGAGTGAAGCGCTCCACGGCGTCATCGACCCGGGTGTAACGGAATATCCAGAGCCAATCGGTCTGGCTGCGACCTTCGATGCGTCGAACATCCATGTCATGGCGACCCAGATCGGTATTGAGGGCCGCATTAAATATGTGCAGGATGCACGTACCGGACGAGCGGCCTTTATTGGCGGAGGCCTGGATTTCTGGTCCCCCAACCTGAACATCTTCCGTGACCCGCGCTGGGGCCGTGGACAGGAAACTTATGGCGAAGACCCCTTCCTCACCGGACGCATGGGCGTTGCCTACGTCACCGGTATGCAGGGCGACGATCCGAAGTATTACCGCGCAATCGCTACACCGAAACACTATGCCGTGCACAGTGGACCGGAGCCAACCCGTCACTTTGCCGATGTGGACGTAAGCAAACATGACGAGGTGGATACCTTCGAGCCTGCATTCCGCGCTGCCGTAGTGGAAGGCAAAGCTGGCTCGGTCATGTGCGCATACAACTCAATTAATGGCGAGCCGGCATGCGCCAACCAGTATCTGATGCAGGACCTGTTGCGCGGCAGGTGGGGCTTCCAGGGATATGTGGTCTCGGACTGCGGCGCGGTCCGGGACATTGCCGCCAATCATCGCTACCGCCCAAACCAGGCACAAGGTGCGGCCATCTCCGTAATCCGCGGCATGGATAACGAATGCGGCTTCTCTGACCAGCCTGGCGAGCCGGTCGGCAAGGCCTATATCGATGCAGTGCAGCAAGGCTACCTGTCTGAGGGCACGCTGGACACAGCACTCATTCGCCTGTTCACAGCGCGCATGAAGCTTGGCATGTTTGATCCGCCGGAGATGGTTCCCTACACCAAGATTGACGAGAAGGAACTTGACAGTGCGGAACACCGCGCCCTGGCTCGCAAGCTTGCGAATGAGTCCATGGTTCTGCTGAAGAACGATGGAATTCTGCCGCTCAAAACCGGAATCAAGAAGATCGCCGTTGTCGGCCCGCTTGCTGACCAGACCGCAGTGCTGCTCGGCAACTATGCAGGAACGACGACGCATACCGTTACAGTGATGGAAGGACTTAAAGCGGAGTTCCCGAACGCTACGATCACATATGTACCGGGGATCCAGTTCCTGCGCAATGAGGGAAATCCGGTTCCAGATGCGATGCTCACCACTCCCGACGGCAAGCCTGGCCTGAAGGCGGACTACAGCGAGTCCATGCGTCGGTTTGGCAGGGGACCGGAACCGCCGGTGCTTGTCAGCCGCACCGAGCCAAACATCAATCTCACTGACGGCAACTTGCCTGCAGAGGTTGCCGGCAAAAAGACTGTTGGTGTGCGCTGGACGGGCTTCATCACGGCCACTGAGACCGGCGACTACCTCATCGGCGTCCGCGCCAATGGCTTCGGAAGACTATCAATTAACGACAAGCAAATCGCGCAATTGGGCAGAGTCGAAGGAGTCGACGCAGCCGTAGGTCGTGCCCACCTTGTAAAGGGCGAAAAGGCCGCGCTGAGCCTCGCATTCGGCACCATGAACGGCACCAAGCCGCAGGCGCAACTCATCTGGACGAAGGTCAACGATGCGGTTGCGCCTGAGGCAATCGACGCGGCAAAGAACGCCGACATCGTGATTGCAGTCGTGGGAATCACCAGCAGGCTCGAAGGTGAAGAGATGCCGGTGACCATACCTGGATTCCTCGGTGGAGATCGCATCAGCATCGATCTTCCCCAGCCGGAAGAAGAGTTGGTGGAAGCAGTAGCAGCCACTGGCAAGCCACTCGCCGTCGTTCTGTTGAATGGCAGCGCCCTGGCTGTCAATTGGATCAACGATCACGCCAATGCTGTTCTCGAAGCATGGTACCCAGGCGAAGAAGGTGGCGCGGCTGTTGCTGAGACGCTGAGCGGAAAGAACAATCCTGGTGGAAAGCTGCCGATTACTTTCTACAAGGACGTCAGCCAGTTACCTAACTTCGAAGATTATGAGATGACAAGCCGGACTTACCGGTACTTCAAAGGCAAGCCACTCTATCCGTTTGGCTACGGACTCAGCTACAGCACCTTCAAGTACAGCAACCTCAGTGTCCCGACGCAGGCTGTAGCTGCGGGACAACCTGTCGCCGCTGAGGTCACGGTAACCAACACGGGGAAAGTTGCAGGAGACGAATCCGTCCAGGTCTACATCAAGTTCCCCGCAGTCGAGGGTGCGCCGCAGATCGCTCTCCGCGGATTCCAGAAAGTCCATCTGGAGCCGGGCGCGAGCCAGAAGGTCCACTTCGACCTGAAGGACCGCGATCTGGTCATGGTTACCGAAGATGGAAATCCCATCATTGCCGGTGGTGAGTACACCATCAGCATTGGTGGCGGTCAGCCTGATACTGGGGCGCCAACGGTCAGCGGCCACTTCCGGATCGATGGCCAGCTGGCGCTGCCCGAATAGGAGTCCCGTGTTTTGGTTCGGACCGCTGTCCAAACCGCCGCCCGAATCTGGGTAATGGAGTGACCCTATTTGCGACTTGCGGCCTTCTGCTTGGGACACCGCGTAAAATTCTTGTAACCAGAAACCCAACGGTTCTCGGGCCTGTCGGGTTTCTTCAAGATCGTGCAATTCTAAGTTCTCTAAGATTAACTAAACGTATAAATTAAATCGCCTGAATCATGGGAAAAGTAGTAGCAAGGCGCGCAAACCCTCATAAACATTGGGTGTTTTTGCTATGGCGGAGAGGGGGGGATTCGAACCCCCGTTAGGGTGTTTAGTCCCTAAAACGGTTTAGCAAACCGCCGCATTCAGCCGCTCTGCCACCTCTCCGCGGCGTGCTTTCAACAGCTTACCACACTACCCTAGTTTATTTGGTGCACTATTGGTGCACTCTGACTCATGGCGTCCAAAGTTGCCTCTAATTTCTTCATCGAAGCGAGAACTGCGGGGTCGAACGCTTTGATGTAGCGCTCTTTGGTCACGTGCGATTTTGCATGACGAAGAATGCGTTGAACGATCTTATCGTCCGCACCCAATGCATACAAATTCGACGCAATGCCACGTCGGAACCCATGCCAGCCATACCACTCCATCCCGATGTTTCTCACGAGTGGACGTATGACTTGCAGAGCCAGCTTGTCCAAGTCCATAGGATCGCCATCCCCGGAGTGAAATATCACGCCGGTTGCGGGATTTCCCATGGAGATCCGATATGCGTTCAGAATCTCTGCTAACTGACGTATGACCGGTACAGCTTGTGCGCTCGCTCGCGTCTTCGGTCCATTAACAAACGTTTTCCAAATGGACCGATTAACGGTGAGAGATTCGCCTTTCAAGTCCGGCCATTCGAGACCACGCAATTCGCCTCTTCGGAGTCCTGCAAAGGACGCCGTAGCGACGACTGCTTTTGGCAACGGAAGCAGATGTTCTAGAATGCAATGAATCTGGGTCAAATTATACGCATAGGTCTCACCAGGCTCGCGTGCCGCCCTGGGAATTCGGGCATCCTGAACAGGATTGGCACCGTCGAATGCGCCTTCATTCTTCGCATGAGTGAAAACACCGCTCAGCACGCTCTTGATATGCTGAAGCGTCGTTTTGCTCAGATCGTTGTCTTCGGCAATTGCCTTCAACATCTTGCTGGCATCCACCGTTCTGAACTCACGCATACGAATATGCCCGGCACGATCGCGGATGTGGTTGTTCCAGATTTCCCGATAACCCTTTTTCGTGGACTCGCGCAACTCCTCGATATAAGGCAGATAGATTTTCTCGACGAACTCCGTCAGAACCATGCCGCTTTCCGGGGTGAACTTTCCTGCATTTAGCCGGCGCATGAATTCTGTTTTCAGAGGCATGATCTGGGATTCGAGCGGATAATCTGCAACGCTTCCCAGTTTCTTTGCCTTCTGCTGGAGTCTGGTCGATCCGTCCTCCTGCCGCACGCGTACACGGTATCGGACGAACCACGCTCCATGGTGAACGTACAACTGCCCATCTTGATAACGAACAGATTTGGTCATTATGTCCTCCTTAATGACCTGCCCTGTTCGCACTCACCAGCTGATGATCCAGCCACTCACGGAGTTCCTCGCTACCCCACGGGAAGCGTACGTAGCGTCCGAGCCGGAAATGCGGAATCGGATCACGTGTGCGCTTCGCGTTGGTCCGTGAACGTACCCAAGTTTCAGGCACGTTGAGCCGTTTCGCCAACTCAGCTGAGTCTATCACTTCCACTTCATTTTGATCCATGAACGTACTTCCTTAGACCGAATCAAAGCCGCGCAGTCAAATTTCCCTTTGAGACGTATCGAGCGGCTCAGATTTCCCCTGGAGGTCTGGCCGGGAAGAGGTCCTGGATGCCGCAAGGTGGGATTGCGCCTTGCTTACGGTAAGGCGCGCGTAGTAATTCGGATTGTCTTTATCTTCCGCGCGATAGTCCGCGATGCGCTGGATCACGACTTCGGGATCGTCTCCTCGGGAGAGGGCGCGCTTCGCGTAAGCCCAATCGTGCTCGGATTGGCTTTTGTGGTCGCTAGGCGCAGTCCGACCGCGTTGCCGGTAGTCGCCAAAGTGCCGGGGCGCTTCGGGTGAGTCTTCGTCAATTGTGAAATCGCGGAGCGTGTAGACTGCATCGCTTTCCTGGCGCGCCCGAACGATGAATTCTTCGGGAAGTTTGTGGTTTGCAAATCCCGGCAAGCGCAGCACGCGCGTCGAGTCGGTTGCCGCCAGATCACCGCCGAACTTATTTGCAAGGTTGTGAAGAAGAGATTCCGCTTCATCCTGACTGAACCCGCTCACTTTCCACACGACCTGGTGCTTGCCGGGAGAGGTGTCGAGGACGAAGTTTGGCGCTGGGACTTCGCTTGAATTGCGAATCTCTTCGAGAGCTTGGTCGCCCTTTCTGTCGAGGTCGAGATAGGCGTGGCGGATATCTTTAATATCTCCCTTGGTCCGGCTGTACGCGCCGTCCTTAATCGGATTCATTCCCATGAACACGTCATAGCCACTGGCACTCTGACCCGCGAGCCAGGTTTGAAAGTCGGGGCTCGCGATGGTTTCCGCCTTGGCAATGGTCTGAACCGTGTGGCCGGTGGAGCGATTACGCACGAGGATCGCGGCGCTATCCTCAGGCCCGAACAGTTCCCGGACATACTCGGAAGCGGTCAGAGATCGCGGCGCAAATTTGGTATCGGTGCTCATGGGCGGTCCTGCTTTGCGAGGAACACCGCGCCGTAGTCGAACAGGTCGGCATCGGGGTCGTAATTGTTGACTAGGAGAACTTCGGAAATGTATCTGTGGCCAGGCCGGCGCTCGACGTGGACCACGACGTTGAGCGAATCGGCGATGTTCGTCTTAATGGCCCTGTAAGGAAGCTCAACGCCGCTTTGCAAAACACAACTGGTGAATCGCGCGAGGCCCTGTTGTGCTGAATTCGCATGGATCGTGCACAGAGTCCCAGAGTGTCCGGTGTTCAGGAGTTGCAAGAGATCGAAGGCCTCGCCGCCGCGAACCTCCCCCAAGACGATACGGTCCGGGCGATGGCGAAGGGCCGCTTTGAGGAGATCGCGGATGGCCACTGCCGGAAGACCATTCTGTTCCCGGCGTGCTTCAAACCGGACGAGGTTTTCTAGCGATAGTTGAATCTCGGCCGTGTCTTCGATGACGAGCACCCGGTCATCCGGCGGGATGAATTTTCCGAGGATCGATAAAAGGGTGGTCTTGCCAGTCCCGGTTCCACCGCTGATGAGGATGTTCTTGCGCGCGAGTACGTAGTCTTCCAGGTGGTTCGCGAGGGGGCGGTCGAGAGTTCCAGCTCGAATCAGATCCTCCATCTCGAAGTGGCGGCTGTTGAACTTGCGGATCGTGAGCGTCACACCGCCCAGACTGCACGGCGGGATGATCGCGGCGACGCGGCTGCCATCGGGCAGCCGCGAGTCGAGAATGGGCTTCGATTCGGAGATGTCGTCACCAAGACGCCGGGCGATATTCTTCACGGCAACCATGAGCGATTTTTCGCCGATGGACACGCCCGGCACATGCTGAAGGAAGCCCTGTTTTTCGATGAACACCCGGTCGGGACCGTTCACCATCACTTCGCTAATCGAATCGTCGAGAATGAGGTGCTCGATGGGTTTCAAGAACGGGAGAATCATTTCGAATCCGTTCATTAGAGTTTTCCTTTCGCGAGTTGGACAAAATACGACTCGTTCGGGTCGTTGTAGTAGGGCTTGAGGTAGCAGAACATCGCTGGCTTCGGATCGATTCCGTCGTAGGCGATGATGACGGACTGGGCATTGCGCAGCTCCATGAACGTCTTCATGTCGAAGCGGTAGTCGCTCTGCGTGTTGTAGCTCTTGGAGGCGACGATGTTGGCTTTGTGGGAGAGAGCTTTGCCGGTGAGCCAACTGATCTTTGTATCGTGCCCGCTTTCCGACAAGCTGTAGCTGACTTTGAGCTGGTCTTCGCGTCCGCAGAGATCGCTCGCCGTCTTCGCCGAGAAATCATCTGACAACGAGAGGAAAATCTTGGTACGGAAGGTCTGCAGAAGCGTGCGCCAGCTTTCGCCGGGCAGTGCGGATCGCAGGGAGCTGATGCTTTGCGTGGCGATGATCGGGATGCACTTCGGCTGGCGAGAAAGGCTGAAGAATTTCTCGTCGCCGGTGGGGTCGCTCTCGCCCACGGTAGCGAAGTGCTGGTACTCGTCGCAAAGGAAGAGAACTTGCCGGAAATACTGGTCGGGGTGCGCCTCGATCTTCGGAACGCGATTGAGCACAGCGCGCTCGAAATCGAGCTTCATCATCACGCCAATGGCTTTCGCGAGCCCGGCGTTCATGCCGATGGGGAAATTCAGTGCGGCGACGCTACCATGCTCGATAAGCCAGCTAAACGAAGGTAGGAGCTTGCCGAACTGGTTGTTGGCATTGTTCTGGGGGTCGTAATACTCCTTCTTCGGGCAGAAGACTCGCTTCACTTTCGGGTTGTCATCGAAGAGCGAAAGGAAAACGGAAACACCTTCGACGATAGAGGTGCGGAGCTTCGGCTCGATCCTTCGCCAGTCGTCATTGAACCAGCGCTTGACGGCCTCGAGTTGCGCGAGTTTTTCGGGATTGGCCTGGGCCGTGTCATGGACCGTGCGAGCCTCGGATGGAATGCCCCGCATCCTCAATATGTCCCGCAGCTCTGGGACAGCGGCTGCGAGGTAGCGGTCTTCCTTCGCGTCGTGCACGAAACCGAGGCCCGCGAGGTCGGCAGTGCGCTCGCCAAAGACCTTCGGGGTGAGAGCCACATAGTGGCGTCCGAGAATGATCTCCTCGGCCTCCGCGATCCGTTCTTCAAGGAGCGACGGAGAGATTGCGCACTGGTAGATATCGAAGAAGGTAACGTAGTCGTAGGCGACCTTGTGAAGAAGGATGATGAATTTGACGAGGTTGGTGTACGCCTGCTGCCAAAAAGGCTCCTTGCCACGGCCAAAGAGATTGTTGAGGAGCGAGGCGATATTGTACGCGAGGGCGTAGGCGTCGAGGTCGTTGTGAAGTGGGTTGTAGCAGTATTCGGAATCGAGACTGATTTCGATGTAATCCTCAGCCCGCTGGTGACGCGCGAGGATGTCTTTTACCTTGCTGCAAAAATCGCCCTTTACCTCAAGGATCAAACCGCCGATGCGCTTCTCTTTGTCAGCGGCCTTGTAGGCCAGAATCTGCTCGGCGAACGGGAGCATACAGCACGAAGTTTTCCCCGACCCAATGGCGCCCAAGATGGCGATTCCCGTGAACAGACCGCGCTCGGGGATTGTGAGCCAGTAGGGGGCCTTGGCTGGCACCGGCTTGCGCGGGTTGTGGACTTCGCCGACGACAAGAAAGAGGTCGTCTCTTTTACTGGGATCGGGGTACTTGGGAAGGCGACCTGGGGAGATCGTCTGGCGCGCTTTGAGAGTAAAGATGTAGAGACCGGAAAGCGCGGCCGAGCAGGCCAGGTAGGGGGTGGTGAACAAGAATGCGTAATAGAGGTATTTGAAGCTCAAGAACGCATGGGGAGCGCGCAAGGCAATGACCCGCAGGAAGATTTGCTCGTCGGGGAATGGGTGCGTGTAAAACAGGAACGCTCCCGCGGCCATTGCAAGGATGGCCGAGATGAAGACGCGCGATTCGAGTGCTCGTTGCATTAGGCCCTCGCTCGCGTTTCGGTGGGTTGGGCTTTGTCAGTGCCGGACTGGGCCGTGCGGCGCGCTTCGCGCCACTTGCGGTAGTCCTGATCCCGCCAAAGCACTTTCTTCAGGACGGCGTTGATGACGTGGTCGGTGTTGCTCTCGATGAACCTGGCGTAGTCTTCGAGGAGTTCGTTGACCGGCTCTTCGAGTTTTACTTCCCGAGTCATGATCCCTGGTGCTTTCTTAACGAGCGGCATACTGTTCCTCCTCTGGTGATGTGTGTTTCTTCTGAACTCCCTGTCACCGTGGAAAAAACGGCCGGCACGATTTACCGTGCCGAAGGGCGGGAGCGACCCCACGAACTTTTTGGGCGGCTGAAAGCCGAAAAAGCGGGGTCGCTCCCGCCCGTTTTGGTGTTTTCTCCACGGTGACTCTTGCTTGCGCTGCGTTCTGCATCCGACTCTCCTCAAAGAAATTGCTTGCGCCACAGGGTGAAGAAACCGGTGAAGACGAAGGTGGAGTGTGTAGTCCTTACCTTCTGCACCCTTTTCCCTCAGGTTCCTGTGCAGGAACCGCAAACCGGCAAAGCACTTCGGTAGCGAAGTGCACAGTGGCGTGACGCTCGCTACCGCGAAAGTCCTGGCGGATATCGGATTCGGTCACGCGTCCGACTTTCCATCCGCGATAGAGATGTTCGAAGCGTGGCCCCGCGAAGCGGGTCTTGGCCTGGTTACGGAAGATTAAGTCCGCCTCGGTCAGAGAGGCGTACCGGCTGAGGTCCCAGGTCTTGCGGATTTGGAAGTAACGCAACAGATCCGCCGATACGTCCGATCCGAGTGGAATGGTCACCAGAGAATTGAAAAGTTCTTTGGCGTTTTCGAAGTGCGAATCGATTCTCGCCAGATAAAGAAATCGGAACTCGGAAAGCTGCCGAAACAGAGGGAGGTAGGTTTCGAGATGGTGCACGAATTCTCGGAGGTTTGCCTCGGCCCCGTGGAGGTAGGTAAACGTCACCACGGGCGAAGAGGCGTCACTCGCAACGAACATTGGAAACTTATCGACGAAGTAGCGGACGGTGGGGTGGGAAGTTTTTTGTCCGTGGTAGATCTTCGAGGGTAGGAACTGATTCGGGACCTTTAATTGACTGCAGAAAAAACGGATTTTTTCGGGCTCGGTTTCGAGGTACTGATACCCCTGATTCAGCAGAACGAAATCGAGCATGGCGATGCGCCGCTGGATGTGTTCGATTTCGTGTTCGCGGCGATTACGGATGTTCTCGCGGTCGATCTGGCGGTAGAGACGCCGGGAGAAGAGGTGATAGACCGTTCCGCTCTTTGGAAAACATTCGGTTCGAGCGTGGCGCTTGGTTTGAAGTTTGTTCCAGAAGAGGGTCGTGCGCTTGCCCCAATGGGCGTCCGTAAATGCGAGGAATTGACGCGCGACGAAGTAACCGGAATGCGTTGCTACGATGTAGAGAAACCGAGCCTCGGCTTCGGTGTAGCCGAGAGCTTTCAGGGCGTCGAGATGGGTGGGTGCAATGTTCATAAATTGAGGATTCCTGCGGTGATCTCACGTTCGTCGAGAACGCGACGCAAACGCGATGCGTCTTCCGATCGCGCATACATCGAGAAGCCCGCCGCGGCTTTTGCCGCCATAGCGCGTGGTCGGTAATCACGCGTGGCGAGTTCCAGGTCCACATGGCGCAATTCCAATTCGGGGGTTTCATACTCGACACGCAAATCGGGGACAGGAATCTTTCCGTCGACGAGCTGCAGGCCGTGCTTTTCCGCGACTTCGCCTTTGCGGTCGAGATCGTCTTTTTCCGCTCCCAGCAGGGCCAGATCGTGATTCAGATTCCGTTTGAGTTCATAGTCGAGGAGCACGCGGACCGGGCGGCCTCCGCCGCGCTCGATGCGGGCAACTTCCTTCTGATAGAGCCGGTAGAGATCGGCGTCGTGTTTGACTTCGCGGGGTTTCACCAAGCCGTGGTAGATGGGCTGGTCGTCGGGCACTTGATTCGTGTTCTTGAGAACGCGATGCCCGGCTTTCGTAAGGGTCACGACACGCAAGGTCTTTTTGTGTGAGATTTCAACCGTCTTGTCGGTGACGAGAGACTGCCGGGCGAGGCGCCGAATGTCTTTGTCCATCCGTTCGCGGTCTCCGCCGTATGCAGACTTCGCGAGGTCCGACACAGCAATGACGCGGAACTTGCCGATTTCTGTCAGGGAGTGCATCTCGGAATTGCGGAGGAGATAGGTGCGGTCCCGGACGTAATAGGCGCGCGGAGAATCGCTGCGTTCGTCGCGGGTCGGATGCTGCTTGCGGGCTTCGGTGCTATCGCCGCGGCCAGGGGCTTCCGGCGCCGGATTCCTGCCCTCTCGCGTATCGGAAGGACCCGGTCTGTGCTGACGGGCTGGGCGACGCGGAGCCTCCTCGCGTACATCGCCAGCGTCCTGCGGATCATAAGAAAAGGCGTCGCGCGACATTAGTTGAAGTCCTCCTCGTTCACGGGAGCGGGCATGTCCGAATGGCTGACGTTGAATTGCTTGTCGAGATGCGAAAGTTTGCGCCCGGTATTCTTGAGGAAGAAGCGACGGCCGAAGGCGAGCGCAGCGCCAAACAGGTTCACAAAGAGGACCGCAAGAAAAATCAGAATCGTTGTTCCGTACGCGTGGTACAAGGTCGCTTTGTAACGGGCCATGAACTTCAATTGGTCGAGCAGCCAGAATCCGTAGCCGAGCAAGATAACGATGGTGAACAGCAGGGCGTTGGCGATCATTTCAGTCCGCCTCTCCGCTCGACGGGGCTTCGGGATTTGTTGGGCCGTCCGCCTCCCGCGAGACCTCTTGGAGAGCGCCGGGGTTCAACGCATCCTTTGCCGTCGAATCCGATTCCTCGAAGGTGGAAGGTCCAAGTGGCGTGAGTTTGCGAAAAGCATCGAGCGGGAAGAGATCCATGACGCTCCGGTCGAGCACCTGGGAGATGGCGTAGGCGAGCGCGAGACTGGGCTTCCAGGAACCGCGCTCGATGGCGTTGATCGTTCCAATGGCGACGCCTACGCGTTCCGCCAATTCCCTTTGGGACCAGCGTTTGGAAACGCGGGACGTGCGGACTTGGTTTTGGGTTAGCCGGATGGCTTCGCTCGAAGAGGTTTCGGGTTCGGATGCCGTTGCCTTTGGCTCGTCGGGTGCGAAAGCTTGTCGTTGGTGGGGAAATACCTCGTCAATTCTCTTTCCGAGCGCATCGGCCAAGCGGTAAGCCAGGGCCAAACTTGGGTCGCGCCGCCAGTGTTCGAAGAGGCTGATCATGAGGCGGGAGATACCAACGCGGTTCGCCAGAATTTGCTGCGTCCACCCATTCTCCAAACGGAAAGTGCGAATCATGTTTTGCATGTAACAACCTCCCGTTCGCCGGAGAGCGTCGGCGTTACTTCGAGCGTGTTTTTCTTCCGATCCGCATCGATTTCGGGCGATGCCGGGAGTTTTCCGTAACCTTCAAACCTCAAGGGGAGCGGGCAGGCAGCCGGAAAGCAACGGAGGCCCTCCAGAAGCGCGCCTGGGGTATCCCCGAGCAAGAACGATCGAGTGGGCTTTGGCGTGTGCGAAGAGGAAATGTTCTGGGAAAAGACGGGCGTGGCGCGCGGAGGTTGGGCCGATGTTGCCCGGTGCCGGACCGCGACCTCTTCTCTTGCGATTTCGAGGACAGTATTCACTTGAACGCCTGGTCTTCGCGGAAGTAGGTCACGGTCATTCCCAGCGGATTGATCGGGATCAATTCGTTGGGGACCTGGGACTTGAAAACGAAGACGAAATTCGCGGTGTAGAGATCGCGCTTCAACTCGGTATGGTCGGCGGGCGAGTAATAGACCATGTAGAAGTCCACCCGCGCGCGGAAGGGCGGGGTTTGCATCTCTTCGAGCGAGACTTTCTGTACGTCCACATCGATCTCAGGCGCGGCGGTATTGGTGATGAAGTTCTTGATGATGTCGTCCTTGCGGTAGGCATCGAAAATGCCGTTGGCGAGCTTGCCGTCGAGGAAGTAGAGAGACTTCGAGAAATCATCCTGAATCGTGTAGCGGTTGCGGCGGTAATAGAGGTTACAAAACTCGGAGAGAAAATACTTCGCTTCGGCGTCTTGCGGCTTGTATTCGAGGTTGTGGTAGTTGATGGTCTCGGCGCGGCCCAGATCGTTGATGCGGATCACCAGCGGACGGAAATTCTGGAAGGTGCGAATGGTCCTGAGGTCGATGAGCGCGAGGGCCACACAGACGACGGACAGCAACGCGAGAGCAATCTTGAGATAGGTATTGGTCACCATAGGATCCCCGTACTGTTCGAGGTAGAGCCGCTTGGCGTCGTAAAAACTCTCGTCGTTGTTCATTGGAAGACCCTTTCGACGATCCCAACGGAAGACCCACCGGCTGTGCCGCTAAAGATGTGGTTGGTCAGCGCGGGCACTTTGAGCAATGCGTAGATCGAAGCGAGAAACGTAATAAAAAGGACTGGAAACCAAGCAATGAGCTGCACGGTTGACAGTGCCCCTGCGGGGGGAAGCTGGAGAATGCCGAGAATGAGATTCCCGATGACAAAAACTACTGCCGCTGCGATGACTTGGTAGAAGGCGTATTGGATAAAGCAGCGGAACCAGCCCCAGAAGAGCCACTCCATTTCCGGAACGATGAAAAACGGGATAAAAACCGGGCCGACCAGAACGCAAACCGCGGTGGCGATGAAGCCGTAGGCGATGACCACAATGGCCACGGCCTGGGCCGCGGCGAGCAGAATGGTCACGATGACGTAGATGAGTGTTCCGAGAATATCTCCCCAAGTGGGGGAGTCCATGCGGGATTCAAAGTCCGCAACATGCGTGACGAGCGATTGGAGCTGCGCCTGATCGATCTGCCCCGACAGAAACTGCGCTTCATTTGTGATCAGGTTATGGAAGCTGACTCCGATGCCGGGAATGGGCGCGCTGTAGTAATTGACCATCGCAAAGCCAAAGCTGATGGTCAGCAGCAGGCTTGCGAAATTGTCGAACTGGAACGTGTACTTGCCGCTGGCGGCAGAGAGAGCGGATTTCACTCCATACCAAACCACGAGAATCGTGGCGAACGAACGGAAGAGATTTTGGCCCATAGCGTCGAAGAAACCGAGGTTCTGGGTGAGCAAGGTGTTGATGGCTTGGAAGATGTACTGCAGATAGTCGGTTTGCACTGCCGTCAGCTCCTTCGACGCTCGGGCGTCTTTCTCCACACGCCTACGGCATGCGGAAGGTTTGAAGTGAATTGGTCAGGGTGCCGGTCACCTGCGTCATGTTTACGACGAGGTTGGCTTGGCGCTGGATATCGGCGTTGATGGAGTTCGTCGTGGCCTCGCGCTGCTGCTTGGCGAGGATGGTCTGCTGTTCGAGAAGTGATGCCAGGAGCTTGTTGGAATCCTGAACGGTGCGGAGCGTCAAAACGCCGGCGGCATTGATCTTGTTCAGAACGGAGACTTCGGTATTGAGGGTCGAGTCGGTTGAGAACGAGTCATTTTCGAGGTTTCCGATCTGCGTCTGGATATCCTGGGCGCTGCCCCGGATCGAACCGATGGTGGCCATCGCGTTGATGTTTGCGCCGTCCACGAGCTGCACGGACGCATACTGGGATTGCACTCGTTCCAGCTCAAAAGGGTCCATGCCTGAAAGGTGGTCCGGGCTGTAGGGCAGCAGTTGAGTGGTGGATTTCTGGTAGCCGGTGTTGATGCTGGGCAGTACACCGGTGTTGATGCCGTTAATCCACGACACCGTGTTCCCGAAGGTGTTGAGCGAGGTTACGTTCCGCCATTGCGAAAATAGGGCGCGGTAACGGGCAGGCATGTTCTTGATGAACTGGGCCATTTGCAGGGCAAGGTTGAGATGGTTCGTGATTTGGTTGTAGCTCTTTTGGAGTTGAAGGAGGTGCTGCTGGAGCTGCTGGTAGCGAAGCAGCGCGTTTTGGTAGTTGGTGGGGTCGTACACGATCCCACTTCCCAACTGCGCTGAGGCGGTACCGGCACAAAGAATCAAAGCCAAGAGAACTGCCAGAATTTTCTGTTTCATCGAACTTTCGTCCTTTCTTTTCTCTTTCTTGCCTTCTAGAGATCCGAAGGCATTTTGTGGTTGAGGTAGTCGGGCAACGCGAGATCGCCCGCGAGATAGACTTTGACCCGGTGGCCTTCGCGGATGGTCACCGTGGGCATGATGTTGAGGAACTTGTCGAGGATTTGCGCGGAAGACTGCGCGGTGCTTTGCGCAAATCCCTGGCGCAGGAGGTCGCCTCCGGTCGCGTTGAGTGCGCCTGCTGTTCCGCCTTCGCTCACTGCTCCCAGCGCGCCGATGGCGAGCGACACTCCGAAGATGCGGAGGTAGTGGTTATTGACCTGATCCCGCAACCCGGTGTCACCGATTTGGTTGAGGCCTTTGAATTGATCGAGGCTGACGGAATATCCGTCGGGCATGAGCACGCGATGGAACACGACGGCCAGACGTGTCTGGCCGAAGGTGTCCACCTTCCTGGTTTCACCTAGGAACTTCGAGCCTGCCGGAATGAGCAGGTGCTGGCGGTCGTTGGAGTAAACGTCGGTCGAGAGCAGGCACTCGACGGGACCAGCGAAGCCCCCGTCGAGCCGGTTGATAAGGACGGTTTCGAGGATGGTTCCTTCAAACAGAACGTAGTTTTTTCCTGCCGCCGCATTGGCGGAGGTGGCCGACACGGCGGCAGGATTTTTTGGTTCCTCCTTTCGATCATGTGGTGTTTCCGCGGAATCGTTACGAACGGGCACGGGAGAAATCGAATTCGGTTGCATGTCTCTCAAGAGTTGCGCGACCTGTGCGGAGTCCGGTCCCACGGGGACGAGATTCTGAACGGCAGCCGTTGCATCTGGTTCAGGCGCTCGGGCGCTCGGCGGCGGTGACGAAGTCTTGCGGAAAGTCAGAGCAACATTTGAGGCGAACAGTGAGACGTAGGCTCGCCTCTTTCGCTCGGCCCGGATGGGGTCTTCTTCTTGGCGCTGCTCGCCCGCAACGAGGGCGCCGGATTGTTGGGAGTCCGGGGAGTCGTGCGCTGGGACACCCAATTGCCGCGTCTGCTGCGCGAGTGCGGTTTGCGCGAGAAGTTGCTGACGCTGCAAATCCTGAATGCGGTTCTGCATCTCCGCAATTTTGCTCTCGTTGATTTCGAGGGTTGGCTGTGCGGACGCGGAGGACGCTGCTTTGGCCGGCGTCGGAGGTTTCTTGCCTCCGGTCAGCCACATTATGGCGACCATCAGAAACGCCAGTCCGACGAGAAGCGAGGACTGGACGTTCTTTGGGAGAAGGCCTTGGGGTTTCGGCGCTTTATCCTGAACTTGAACAGGTTGGGTCGGTTGGCTCATCACGCGGTCCTCAATTCGCCGAGACGTGCCGAGCGAACGGCAGTTTCTTGTTACCGATGGCCAGGTAGCCGGTGTCGATGATTTTGGGTGCGATGTAGACGCCGTTTTCGACCTGGAAAGAGATCAGGTTCGGCTTGCCGTCCTTGATTTCATAAAGAGCGGGCTTTTCACGTGCGTCGCACTTTATGTAGGTGAAGGCGTCGTCGTGGTAGATGGCGGAGACGAGGAACGGCTCGTGGTCCGCCTTCGCGTCGAGCGGGTAGTCGAATTGGAGCTTCGTTGCGTAGCTGGAGCGGAAATGGTTGATCTGCTCAGTGGATTGGGCCAGGGCCGCACGTATCTGCTCCGCGGTCTGGGAGCGCAGCGTTTCGAGTTCCTTCTTGTACGCTGCGGCTTCACCCGCGCTGACATAGCCGCGCAGCCCGCTGTTCGCCGCGATACTGGAGCCTTCCTTAGGCTCTACGAAAATCTTGAGGTCTGGCTCGGCATTGGGCTGGTTGCTGATTTCGGTGAGCAAGAAAGAATAGACGTGGCCACTCGCGGTGATGAGATTCAAATTGCTGCGAATGCCGGCCTGGGCCGGATGGACGTAGCAAAGGTTGTGCGCACCGTTGATGACCCAGAACTCTTTGTCGCCGGTGGTGAAATCGAGGATCTCCTCGTCCTCCGGCAGAACGATGAGTGTCGAAAAGCGGAGCTGCGCGCGAACGGGGACAATGTCCTCCTTCGCATACTTCACGACACGTGCCGCAGCATCTGTCGCAGCGTCCGCGGGCGAAGCGTGGAACGCGGCTGAGCTAAGAACAACAACGGCGAAGGCGCGAACAAAAAGGCTATACGGCTGGATGCGAAACATATGTTTCATCGACGTGCTCCTTTTGAAATGGATTGGTGTTGCTGGGAACTTTGATTGCGATCGGAAAGAAGTCCGACAAACCACTGCGTGGCGAGAACGAGCGCAGTGCAGACTCCGCATAGAAGGAGGGGCAGGAACTGATACAGCGAATCGCGAAGAACCGTTTTTTCGAAAAGACAATAAAGAGGAATCACGGTTGCGCTCCCGCCAAAATTTCGAGGCCTTTCTCAAAACCGTAGGTTTCGAAAGCTTCCTTCCGTTTCTTGTTGTCGTAAGGATCGTTGGTGTAGAGCCAATAGCTCTTGGCATCGACCGTGAGATTCGCGACTTTCGCCAATTCAGGCGTTTTAATCAGCAATTGCTGTTTGGGGATGAGGCCGGAGATCAGCTCGACCTCGTTTAGGTTCAAGTGAAACTGGCGGCGGTAGAGATCGCGGTCCATATCAGGGTTCGCAAGGAAGATTTTGGTGGCGCAGCTTTCGATGATTACGTCGAGGATGTCGGAGCGCTTCAGCTCGTCGAGCGATTGCGTCGAGAGGACCATGGCAGCGTTGTGCTTGCGCCAGGTCTTGAGGGCCTCGACCACGTACCGTTGAATGGCGGGGTTTTTCAAAAACACCCAGGCTTCGTCGATGAAGAACGCTTTGAAAACGGAGGAAATCTGCCGATCCGCGATGACGGCGTTGGCGCGATGCAGGATGTAGAAGAGCAACGGCTCCAAAAGTTCCGGGTACTGGCCCATGCGCTGGAAGTCGAAACACTGAAACCGTGAGAACGAAATGGTGTCCTCGGCGTTGTCGAAGAGAAATCCAAACTGGCCGCCGCGGGTCCATTTGGAGAGGCGGCTTGCAATGTTTTGCCCCAGCGTGTTCGCGAGCACGCTCAGCGTGCGCAACGCCGGGTCGACCTCATAGAGGTTTTCGACCTGGTGGAACAGCTCGCGCTCGGTGGCGGGGTCGAGTTCGCCCGCCCTTTGCCCCTGAATCAAGACTTTCAGGAAGAGAGCAAGAAAATCGAGATTTTCCTTCGTTGGTGGCAACGAAAACGGGTTGATCTTGAAACCTTCGGATTCAAGGCCCACGCGAACATACGAGCCGCCAAATAGCTGCGTTAGGCTTTCAAAGCTTCCGCCGAGATCGAAGATGAAGGTGTGCGGATCGTATTTCTGGAGATTGGTGATGAGGAAATTCAAAAGGAAACTTTTGCCCGCGCCGGTTCGACCGAGGATCATGGTGTGCGCCACATCGCGGTAATGAAGATTCAAGAAGTACGGTGTGTGGTGGTTGGTCTCCAGCACCGCGAGATATTCCTGCCGGAGATGACTATTGCGAGGCTCACCGCAGTGAAGGGTGAACAGAAACGAGAAATCGGCGTAGTTGGTGTTAAGCAGATAGAGGGAACGTAGGTTGAAGACGTGGTTGCCGGGGACCGCCGCGAGAAAGGCGTTTAACAGGTTGAAGTTTTCTACGTAAAGCTGGGCGTCATGGACGCTGAACACCTTATAGAAGTCGGCGCACGCTCGGTCCACTTTTCCCAGGTCGAGGTCGTAAATCACGACGGTAAGGGAAAACTGACCAAAGTAATTTCCGTGGAGCTCGATCTCCTTAACGCCTTCGCCTAGTTCCCGGACTTGCGATTCCTTGGAATCGTCGAGAAGCACGTCTTGCGTGTGTGCATCGTTAAGACTGACTTGGCTCGCGAAGGACCGCTTGGTGTTGTGAAAATGACGGCGCTTGGCCTGGATGACCCGGCGGATTTTGCCGGAATCTTCCTTTTTCCATTCCGTAACGACGTAATAGTTTGCTTCCACTTCGAGCAGTCGTTTGAAGATGAGCGGAAAGCTCTGGGCGGAAGGTTCCTTGAGGGTCAGAACCTTGACGTAGTAGTCGTCCACTCGGAGATGCCCGCGATGACATTCGAGCGAAGATTCGGGCAGGTAGTAATCGACAAAGGTGTCATATTTGAGTTTGGCGAGTTCGAGCTTGTCGGGATGAAAGTTGAGCGTTCGCTTCAAAACGCGAAAGGCTTCTTGTTTGTCGAGCATCCGTACGGGCAGGAAGTCGCTGACCTGGAGGATGAAGCTGCTAGCCTTCTGGAGTAGCGCTGCCTGAGCGTTGCTGACGTGCCGCCCCAAAATGACGAATTGCTTCTGACCCGAAAAGTGAGCCCGCAGGTCCGAAAGCGCTTTTTTCGGATTCTTGGGAAACTCGGCGAGCGCGCTCCCGAGCTTTTGTGAGGTCTGAAGACCCTGGTAGAGGAACACGTAATAGACGGACAGTGAAAAGAGGGTGTCGGCTTTGCTGCCGAGGTAGGCGATGCGGTTTGTGATTGCGGTGTCAACGATCGGATTGCCGTAAAGCTTGTATGGGATGGTCTCGTTGTTGCGCTTGAAGAGGTATTGGTAAATGCGGTAGTTCTCGTCGAACAGCTTCAAGGCTGATTCGAGGCGCTTGGTGAAGCCATCAATCGATGCGCCATCGAGACACTCATAATCGACGCCGCGAACTTCGAGGATGAGGCCCACCTCACCTGTCTTGGTGAGAAACGTGTGCGGACCAATGAAGCCATAGAGATTGATCTGTTCGCTGAGAGATCCCGTCTCGGAGTAGTTCTTGAAAACGCGGCTAAGCCTGAGCATGGTCTTCCCTTCGGATTGCAATCGGGCTGAACTTCATCGGGTCGTATTGAGCGCGGAGTCTTGCGGCGGTCAGGAGAAATCGAAGAATCTGCGGATCGGTCTCGGTGGCCCAGCGAGCCAGGAAGTAGAGCAACAGAAACATCATGAGCCCGCCGAGGAGACTATTGAGTAGGTTGAAGGTGCCCGCGCCAAGGCACATTGCGAAGAAGAAGAGCTTTCGCTCGGCGCCGAGGATCGTCAGTGGCCGGGACACCGACCGATGCACTCGGTTGATTCGTCTGGCCTCCGCCATGTGATTCTCCCTTCAGGACGCCTGAGTTTCAGCTTCCAGGAAAAAGCCACGACAGGAAATTCACCGCAGCGATAGCCATGCCGACGCCAAAGAGCACGCCGGCAAGCACACGCTTCGAGCCGCCTTCACCGAAGGCAAAGGTGAGACCGGCCACTACGATGGCAACGAGCGATAGGCCGCGAGCGATGGTGCTGGTGAACGCCTGCTGGAGGACGCTGACGGCGTTCTCCCAAGGCGAAGCACCCTGGGCGAAGGCAGGTGCGGCCAACAACAGGCCCAGAGCGGCGATCGTCAATTGCCGGAATACATTTCTGAGTCGGAGAGCCTTGCTCCAAAGTCGTGTCATTTTGGGTATCTCCTTTGTGCGTTGCTTAGCAGATCGATCTCTTTTGGAGAGTTCTCGCCGGGATTGTTGCCGCCAGGAGACACCTTGACGCGACATGTAGAACCGAGTCCCTGCTTTAACCTGCTTGGCCAGTGCCAAGGCACACTTGGAGCATTAGCTCCATGCAGTGGGTTTCTACCTTCGCGTGCGGCGCGTCGTCCTTCGGCCGTCCACGACGCTTGGCGAGTCACCCGACTGAATCAGGTTCACCAAGCTCCCAGGGGAACATTCGGCGAGAACTCCCCTCTCTTATAAAGAGGCTTTGAGAAAGGGAAAAGTAAGAAAAAATCTTTCGCTGCGATGGATTTGGCCGCAGACCGTCAAGCGCATGTGGCAATACATCTCAGTACCATTGACGCGCATCGCAATGGAATGACACGCTCCAATTCTCCAGTCCACCTTGTCGACCAAGGGAGTCCATGGGGAAACCGGACCCGTACGGCAACTGGGTAATCGGCAGGTTTCGGCAAGAGACAGCCGGAAATCCAAGCCCACTTCCCGCAGAGGTTATAGCCGCCGCTCGGGTGGCTTGGCCTCGCGCCCTAGCTCATGCCGCACGTGAATTTGGACGCGACGGTTCAAGCCGAGAATGCGAGGCTCTTGCCGCAGAAATTTGGGAAGCAGTATTGCGATCTGTCTCAAGAGCACTTCAGAGAAAGGGAGAATTTGCTTCCTCCGTAGGGGACTTTGAGTCCTACCTCCTCGCTGCGTTCCACCACAGATTTCATAGATTCCAGAAAATAGAACACGCGCGGCGTGACATGTTTCAGTCTGTCTCTGAGAGCCTTGACTTGGGCCTCATCGAGGGTGCCCTGGACACAGAATGGGTATCGGAACTTGAGCGCGCAATTACCATCCGGCAAATCACAAGCCGAATGGATGGCTGGACGAGGAAGGTCTGGCGGGCGCGACAATTGGGATATACCTGGAAAGAGATTTCATCCTGGTTAGGCGTCACCGAGCAGCAAGCAAAAATGAAGTTTCAATACGGATTGGAGAAAACGCGCCAAAGTATCGTTCGAGTGGTTAAGGCGGGAAAGCCGAAGGAGTCTAAGTGAAGTCAACCAGATGTATCTTCTCGCTGAAAGGGGATAGAGTTTGCAAAGGGACTCAGATCTGAACGCGAAAGGGTATTCGGAGCGAGACGAAAAGCGCATCCTGGATGCGCTGGGCCGTGGTCTGCTCAAGGAGTTCCCGAATCCTGACCGTGCCGGGTGCCCTGGCTCTGATGTTCTCAAGAGAATCGCTTACCATGAAATGAGGCTCCCCGAAGCGGAGAAATGGCTCGATCACGTGACCTCCTGCAGCCCCTGCTACGGCGATTTTTCTCAATTCCAGGCTGTCCACCAGCGCCGACGCACGCAAAGGCTCTTAGCCATTGCCGCGAGCATCTTGATTGCTATTGGAATCGCCGGTTGGGTGTTGTTGCAAAGGCATAACGAAACTCTGGTGGCTCAAACCGCCGTGTTGGATTTAAGGAATCGCTCCCTACCCCGAGGCACTGAAGCGAATCCAGTTGAGCCGCCGTTGGTGGTCAGTCGCGCCGCCGCGCATTGGAACATCTTTCTCCCATTTGGCAGCAACGACGGTCCGTACGACATTCGTCTATTGGCGGGCTCAGGAGAATTACTCGTGTCGACAAAAGCAGACGCGAAATTGACAGACGGCGTTGCTGTGATTCAGATATCGGTGGATTTGTCCTCCCGTTCCCCTGGGCAGTGTGTTTTGCGACTGACACGAAATGGGGCTCAAGAGAGTTCCTATGTAGTTAAGTTGCGATGAGGAGACTGAACGGCCGCATTAGCAAGCAGAGATCTGGAACGACACTGGGATGCGCCGGGTTTTCTGCTTGCTTTCGAGCCGAGGCTAGCGTACTTAGAGAAGATCCCAGCCAACGAGGTGAGCGATGGAAGTACGTGCACCCAAGGGACAATACCGGGTAATCGGACTCGATCCAGTAGACACCCTCACATGGCCAAGCGGCCCTCTCCGGAAAGACTGCGAAACTTTCGACAAGGCACTAGATTTGGCTGCGAGCAATGACGAGTTGTATCTTTGGATTTATATTTACAACGACGACGGCGAGATTCTGCATGAGGCTGGTTGCTATCGAGAGCAGCTCAAAAGGATTCATGAGCTAGAGGAACAACGTCCCGGCAGAGCCCAGGACAAACGTCCCAAAACGTAAGGTCATCGCTCTCAAAGGACCCATCTTTGCTTACTCTCCCAAGCCTTGATTGGGGGCGGAGGGGTAGGATGCGAACGAGAATAGAGGCGTTTGAGACGTGCAGCCAGCGGTCAGCCCAGACTGAACCAGAATGCCTGGTCATGGGTATCGCTCTTTTCTGCATCTAGAACGATTTGCGATTGAGCACACTCAGTGTTATCCCGAGCGTGGCCGACGTGAAGACGACTGTCGACCAGAGCAGCCACCACCACGATGCGACGTCACCTTTGTGAATGAAAGACCCGCAGAGATGCTCGAGCTCAGAGCATTTTGGAAAAATGGCGTAGGCCCAGTCCACGAGTCCTCTTGCGAAATGGGATGAGAACATCCGATAGTACGTTTCTCGCCGCCCTGCCAATGGAGACGACAGAAACAGAATCGCGACAGACACCATAATTGGCAAGGCCACGCCTTTCTGAGGCAGTGTTGCGAGTGCAGCTACTGAAAGCAGAGCTGCAAAACTAAGTGTCTGGATTAGAAGCGCCACGACCACTTGCCATGTTTCAACGCGCGTCGTCAGCCACAGTCGCAGGGCAAGTGGAAAGGTGGCAAGGGCGAATGTCATCGAGTAGAAAGTCACTCCGCCCAGAAAGCGTCCCATGAAAATCTTCCACCGCGGCTGGGCTTTAGAGAAAGTCAGTTCGAGCCAGCCCTTGTCGAGCGTCACAGTTAGGAGCGGAACCGCAGCAAAAAGTGCCAATAAAAGCAACAAGGTTCCTGTAGCGGCCACTTGACCACCGATGACAACGGGCACGGCATGACCGGCGGGCCCCAGCGCCTGTGTGCCAAGGACTACCGAACCACTTGGACTGACGCTTACGATCAGGTTGAAGCCTATGGCGATCAAGACGGCGAGTCCAAATAACACCAAGACTACTCGACGACTAAAGCCCTCGCGCAGCGAATACCAGTACGTCGTCAACATTAGGAATCCTGTCCTACGATATTCACGAAGAACTGCTCTAAGGAAAACTTGACAGGCTCAACCAATTCGATCTCGGCGTGAACCCCACGCAATTTGTCTATTACTGCGTTGAGTTGAGCGCCGTCACGCGGCTGGCATCGAAAGGTCGTGTCCTGCCAATCGCCGGGGCACATGGCCGCGGCGACAGCAGCGCGTATGGCGTTATCAACCGCCGCGACACGCACTCGGTACTCGCCGGTACCGCGCGTGAACTCTTTCGGTGTCGCACTACAGGCGATCTTGCCTTTATTGAGGATGACTATCTGGTCGCAAACCAGTTCAACTTCCGAGAGCAAATGCGAATTCAACAGTATCGTCTTTCCCGACGCGCGCAAGCTAACTAATAGGTTTCGCACGTCTCTGCGCCCCAGCGGATCCAGCCCGTCCGTCGGCTCGTCAAGAAAGAGGACTTCCGGATCGTTCAAGAGGGCTTGTGCCAAGCCCAGCCGCTGCTGCATGCCCTTTGAATATGCCTTCAGCGGCTTGCTAACACCTGACAGACCGACCTTCTCAAGCAAATCGGGGATACGCTGTTTCAGCGTGGCCGAATCTACTTCGTTCAGTCGACCCATGTAATGAAGAAAGTCTGTTGCCTTGAAGAAGTCGGGCAAGTGCATCTGCTCGGGCAGATAGCCGACAAGACGCCGAGTAGTCGGCTCGCCGGCAGAACGGCCCATTAGCCGGGCGGAGCCGGCGGTCGCAGGCGATAGGCCCATTAGAATCTTCACGAGAGTTGTCTTGCCAGCTCCGTTCTGGCCGATGAGGCCAAAGATCGTGCCGCGACCGACAGACAACGAAACACCATCCAGCGCCGGGACGGCCTTTCGCCGAAAGGTTTTATAGGTCTTCGTGAGCTCGCACGTCTCGATCACCATCACTGTCTCTGACGATGCCGACGAAAATCGTTTAAGAGGGCGATTTGAGCGGCGATTCGTATGACTCGGATATTGAGTTTCTGTCCGCCCACCACGGAGCGCACCAAGAGGATCAACAAACAACGCAGGACGGGCCGGAATGTACGAACCGGCGAGGGCAACGACCAAGAGCATCGAAGCAACGGTCGCCAAAGTGAATGGGTCGGCAGCACTGACGCCGTAGAGCAAGCTGGTTATGAAACGCGTCAGAGCAAACGAAGCTACAAACCCAATCATGATTCCTGCCACGCATAGCTTCGCTCCCTGACCAACAACGATTCGAGTGATATCGCGCGTTTGCGCACCGAGTACAGTCCGGACACCGAACTCATACCTTCGCTGAGCTACGGAATACGCCATGACGCCATATATTCCAATCGCGCACAAAATAAACGCGACCGCTGCAAAAAGGCCGAGGAGCAGGGCTGCGAAGCGCCGCGCTGAAATCGACGCCATCACGATATCGCTCATCGTCGTCGCACGGTAAACGGGCAGGTTGCGGTCGAGTTGGAAGACTGCGTTCTGCACTTGCGGAATTAGGGCGGAGGGCGGCAAACCAGAGCGCATCACCATCATAAGTCCCTGGGGTGCTCCGGAATAAACTTCGGGTGGCAACTGCCCTGCAGGCAGATAGAACTGGCTCTGAACTGGTGCGTGTTCATCCCCGTCAAGACCCCAGTGTTTCACGTGGTTTACGATTCCGATGATTTCGCGTGGTTGGTCAAACCCGGGCATGGCCAGAACCAGGTGTTTGCCGATAGGGTTCTCACCTTCAAACACCATCTTCACCAAAATGTCGTCCACCACGATGACGGGCGCGGAGGTAAAAACATCGTGCGAATCGAAGTATCTCCCACGCAAAAGGCGGATGTGCATGGTACGCAAATAATCAGGATCATTGATGTAGCCCAACCCCTGTATCATGGCCGCCAGACTGGGCTTCGTGCGTTCGGCAACATAAAATGGGAAGTGTGGTCCACCTTGCATCGGAAGATCTCCCATGGCCATGCTTGCCGCTTCGACGCTCGGGATTGCGCGGAGTTTTTCTTCCAGCTGTCGATAGAAATTGAGGACGGCTTCGCCTGAGGTGAATTCGCGAGGCGGCGCGGAGATTTTGAAAATCAGAACATCGCGCGGATCGAACCCAGGATCTACTCCAATCAGCTTCACGGTGCTGCGCAAAACTAGTCCGGCTCCGGTCAGCAAAATGAGAGCAAGCGCCACTTCAGTCACTCCCAACACGTTTTGTATTACACCTGAGCTTGAAGTCGAGCCATACCCGCCTTCTTGAAGTCGATCTTTAACGTCTGCCCGCAGCCCTTGTATCGCGGGAGCGAGTCCGAAAACGACTCCGGTAAGAATCGAAATGGCAAACGCGAATGCAAGTACCCGCCAGTCTACCCCGATGCTCTCAGCGCGTGGCAGGCTTCCCGGCACAGCAGCAACGAGCGCTCGGGTCCCTATCGCTGCAATCGCCACTCCAGCGATTCCGCCTGCGATTCCCAGCAGCAGACTCTCCGTCACTAGTTGACGACCCACGCGCCAACTTCCCGCACCGAGGGCGGTTCGAATCGCGATTTCCTTTTGCCGCGCACTTCCTCGTGCAAGCAGAAGGTTAGCGATATTCACACACGCAATTAGTAATAGAAATCCGACGGCTCCAAACAGAAGATATAGCGTCGATCCGACATCGCCCACCACATCTTTGAAAATCGGCACTACTGAGGCGCCGCGCCCCGTGTTTGCCTGCGGGTACAAATACGCTAAACGTTCAGCGATTTCACCTACGTCGGCCTGAGCCTGCGCGCGCGACACGCCAGACTTCAGTCTCCCGATGGCGTTCAACCCGGCTCGGTATTCCCGAGCACTGGTCAAGCGCTGGCGGGCCAGTCCAATTGGCATGTACACGTCTGGGTTACTATAAAAAGCGAATTCGCTAGGTGCTACCCCGATAACGGTGTAATTCGCACCGCTAATCGCGAGGGATTTCCCCACAATCAATGGGTCGCCGCCGAAATATCTCCGCCAAGCTCCATAACTCAGAATCAGCGTCGGCGCGGTAGCTGGCCGGTCATCATCTGAGCGGAAGTCCCGACCAATCATCGGAGCGACTCCGAGTGTCGCAAAGAAAGAGGCTGAAACCATTCGAGAAGTGATGATTTTAGGTCCATCAGACGTACTGAGGTTCAGGAATTGAGGGTCCCGAAAGATGGACATCTCGTTGAAGCTGTGGTTTTGGTCGCGCCAGTCCTCGTAATTCAGATACGACAGCTGGCTCGGCTCGGGGACGCCAGAAGCGGTTTCTGTGAGTATCATCAAATGGTCGGCGTCTCGGTACGCGAGTGGCTTCAACAGCACAGAGTTAATGACCGCGAAGATTGCGATGTTTGCGCCCACGCCGAGAGCGAGTGAGAGCACGGCGACGGCGGCGAAGCCAGGGTTGCGGCGCAGGGCGCGGAGGCCGTAGCGGACGTCTCCGCCTAACTCATCGAAGAGGCGGAGGCCCACGGCGTCGCGGTAAGTTTCGTTTTGGGCGGCGGGCTGGCCGAGGTCGATGCGAGCTTTGCGGCGGGCTTCTTCTTCGGAGAGGCCCTGGCGGATTAAATCTTCCTGGTAGGCGTCGAGGGTAGAACGAAACTCTTCTTCGACGTCGCTGCGGGTGCGTGGCGCGATGGAGTGCCAGAGCTTGCGAATTGCGGCGAGGAGACTCATATCTCGTCCGCCTTCTTGTCGAGAATGCCGGCGACGACAGCGGCCATGTCGGTCCATTTGGCGGTCTCGGCCTTGAGCTGACGCGTACCGGCAGCGGTGAGCGAGTAAAAGCGGGCGCGGCGATTGTTCTCCGACTCACCCCACTCGCCTTTGATCCAGCCCCGGCGCTCAAGACGGTAGATGGCGGCGTAAAAGGATCCCTGCAGGATTTCGAGGCGCTCGCCTGAGATCTGCTGGATGCGCAGCAGGATTCCGTAGCCATGCAGCGGACCGAGCGAGACCGCCTTGAGGATGAGCATCTCGAGTGTGCCCTGCGGGAGTTCAACCGGTTTCGTCAAAGGCTCTCCCCTATCTGGGAAAGGAGAGTACACGCTCTCTCCTTTCCCGTCAAGGAGAACTGCCACCCGGGCGATTGCGTCTTCGGCGGGTTCAGCTGATTCGCTCACGGGGTCCCCATTTCCTTCATGTCAATTGTTAATAAATCGCCAAGTCACTCATTGATTTTGCACTCGAAAACCGGATTTCTAGCGGATGACGAGCCGGAAGTTACGAACCTGGAGCAGCACCTCTGAGACTCTTGGCCTAAATCCGACGCGAAGGCGTCCAAGGTCTACCTTGAGCTATTACAGCCTGGGTGGCAACTTGGGTCAAAGCGCGCGCACAAGTTCCAATGCTTTCTGCATTTGAGGGTCTTCGCCTGCCAGAAGCTGTTCAGGGGACAATGCAACCGGGATATTCGGCGACACTCCCTTGCCTTCGATCAGCCTTCCTTCCCATGTCAGATAGGCAGCAACTGGAAGTCCCACGATGTAGCCAAAGCCCGCCTTAAACGCACTGCCGCTCAAAAGCCGCCCTGGCGTTTTCGTTCCAACAATAGTTGCAAGCTGATTCTCCTCCGCGAACGCAGCAACCATTTCGCCCGCGCTGGCTGTGTGCCCGTTCACGAGGACTACGACGCGACCGTGGAATTTTTGGGGACCGAAGCCTTCCGTGACCACCAGAATCGATTTGTCAATGAATCCGTACCGCAGAGCCAACCAAAGAAGTGTCGCTTTGCGGGACGGTATCCGACCGAACCGTGGCAACTCTTCTCTTGAATATCCCTTTTGCTTGCGAGCGCGCGTCAAACTGTATCCCACCTCTTTCTTATCGGGGGTTAAATAGCTCATAAGACGCAATCCACCGATGCCTCCGCCAGTGTTCCCACGGAGATCAACAATCAAGCGTGTGGAATCCCGCAAATGAGCGAAGGCCGTATCGAACATCTTGGCGAGGTCAATCCCGACCGCTCCGGGAAACATAGTCACCTTCAGCCATCCGATCCCTTCGGGCAACTGTGAACAAACAACAGCTTTGGGCACGATGACGGGATGATTCTTCGATTTAGGAGACGGTACATTCAAGGTCCCCGTGACGCGCTTGCCGTCTGGTTTTTGGACGACATATTGGGAGTCGTCGCCCACCGGGAAAATCGGTGGTTCGGGCGGTGCTATTTCACGATTTCGGACTTGCAGGAGAATATCCCCCGGACGAAGTCCCGCCACATGTGCTGGCCCACCTTCGTGAACATCCTGAAACATCCACCGCTGCGTGCCATCGAAGTTGCAACGCATGAACGTTGCGCTGATTGCGTGGCGCCCAGGTATTTTCGAACTTTTCGAGTGTCGAAATCCCGTGTGACTAGTTTTCAGTTCGTTCAGCAATTCCTGTATCTGTTTTTCGAACTCTTCTTCACTCGTGGTTCGGAGGATTTGATCCTTCCTAGCTTTGGACAATTCTTCCCAATTCGCGCCGTTCATACCGGGATCGAAGTGCTTCCGCGTCACAAGCTCACAGACGCGGGAATAAATCTTCTCTTTGGTTTGCGAATCGAGACTCATTGGCCCCCCAGAGGTATCGGAGACCCTCCGTCTCCGACCAAAATAAAGGCTCCCCAATAGTAAGGTGAAACCTGGCGACCGTATTTTGCCAGCAAATCAAGCTTTGCGTGGCGCAACGCAGCGGCCTTGTCTTGTCCTTCCGCAATGTGGGTGTAAAACCGCTCCATCAGAGCACTCGTATAGATGTCGTCGGCACTCCACAAGCTCGCCACGACTGCCTTAGCGCCGCTTACAAGGAATGCTTCTACCAAGTTCGTGACGCCTTCCTCTCCTTCGAGTTTTCCGACGCCTGTGTTGCAGGCGGAGAGCGTCACGAGGTCGGCATTAAAATGAAGTCGGATGATCTCGCGGACCTGCAAAAGGCCATCATCACGTGAGTTCGGGTCAACTCCGAGCACCAAACCAGATCGCTCTGGAAATTGAGTATCCGAAAATCCATGCGCAGCAATATGAACGATCTTGAAATCCGACAAAGGCTCAGATTTGAAGGCGGTCTCGGTCGCGTTAGAACCGAGGAGGACGACCCCGTCCTTGCCAAGAATCTTGCTCCCTTCGATGATTTCCTCGCGGGTCTGTGGCAGGTCGTGAAGTGCCGTCCCGAGGGCATCCGAGAAGCCTCGGAGAAGCCTTTGCTTTACTGCTGTGGGCTTATCGATCTTGTTCGAGACCCCACCCTGGTCTTTGTAGGGCACATCGCCAACTCCCAAGAACACACGCGTCGCGTTTTGCGAGCTTTTTGTATTCCTCAAAACAGTCAAAACTGTTGATGCTGGTGCGTAGCTGATAGTGCGCCTATCCAATAACAGGGCGCCTTCTGAGTCGTGCAGAGTGTCAAAGGGTAACAAATTCAAGATTCCGTCCGGCACGACGATGAGACATTCTGCGCCAGCTTCGGGCGGTAACGACCCAAGGAGGAAATCGTAGAGTTGCTTCGCCAGAACCAGGTCATCGCGCTTCGCGCGTATTGTGTTGAGGTATCGCTGTGTCAAATCCTCAATTCGGCCTCGTCCAGCGGGTAAAATCTGGAGGCCCGCGCGCTCCTTGGAAATCCATACGCAATATGAGTTCGGCTCGCTGAGCACGTATTCCAGCACAACTTCGTCGGAGCGCAGGCTGCCTTGGATTTCTTTCAAGGACGATGGCTTCTCAAACCATCCGGGTTTCGAATCTCTGCGCTCGGTCCGTGTCCATTCCAGTCGCCGCTCGTACTCGACCAACTGGTCGAGGAGCCTAGCCCGTTCCTCAGGGCTTTCCGAGCGCATCAATCGAAGTTGCAGATCGGAGACAGCATCTTCGAGGGCTCGCACCTCGTCTGACTCGTTCTTGCTGAACGAAACCTTGTTTTCAAGCACCGCTGCTGCTGTTCGTCCTCTAACTCGCTCTAACACGTTGAGTGCCCGTTCCACATCGCCGGCTCTTGCCTCTAGCTCAAAGTGATGAAGATACGTCGCGCTCATCGCGCCGGCGAGGGAACTGGACCAATACGCCTCATGCAGGTTGACGAGCATTCCGTCAATGATGTCCTCGGCGTTCTGATAGAGTGCCTCAGCTTCTGCCGTAGATCGACGCTGGGCCTTAAAGTCGGCCAGAATCGTAAGGTCTCTCGGCAGATAGTATCTATCGCCGACTCGCTTGCTCGCCGCGACGCCTAAAGTCGCGCGTTCTTCCGCAGATTTGAGGTCCCCGGCGTCTCGATAGATGCCCGCCAGATCAATCATGGCTTGCCCTTCAGTCCGATAGAAGTTGTATCTTCGTGCGATCTGACCTGCCTGCTCAAGAGAATTCAGTGCGTCTTGGCGATTTCCCGATTGAAGCGCGAGTTCTCCGAGGCTTAGTAAGATCATGGCTTCATGCCCGCGCTTCTGATTTGCTCTCGCAATGGTCAAAGCGCGGTTTAGCTTATCCACCGCTTCCGACATTTTGCCTTGCGCGGCCTGAGCCTGAGACGCACCTTCATACGCCATGAACGGAAACCCCGCGTCAGGGTTGGAGCTGCTTGTTCTTATCGCCCTTTCAAAGAACGCAAGAGCCTCCCCATAACGCTTCGCTTCATTGAACCCATTTCCCATCATTTCAAGTAGTCGAACCTGGTTACCCGAGTCCCCGCTTGCTTTGGCGGATAGGAATGCGTCCCCAACCATTATCGCGGCGCGTCGGCTATCTCCTTCCAGAAATGCGACGAACCCGAGCTCCCCTTCTGCTCGCGATTCCCACTCCGGTTCTCCCGAGGCATGGGCGATTCCTTGAGCTTCCGTCCACACACGCTTGGCCGACACCGGATTGATCTCCAGGTCCGTGTATCCCTTTGCCGCCAGACACCACAGTCTGAGTTTTTGGTCACTCTTCGCAACCGGAAGGTCTAACTCTTTTCCAAGAATCTCAGAGACATCAACCCAAGACATGGTTTCCGATTGCGCCCGAATTCTGCCCACTCGTGAATAGACTTCGTTGCGCGTGTCGCCTTTGTCCTTGAAGAGTTGCTCTGCGCGGATATAGAGAGGCTCAGCCTTTGGCCAATTGAAAAGCCATGCAAGGCGGTTTGCTTCTTTAAGCAAAATCTCAGGATTGCTTGACGCTGTGGGGTCGCGCAGTAAGTCAGCGACTTGCGGCCTGGGATCGCGCGTCCGCGTTATGTAGAGCCAAATGTATTGACGCGAAGCGACAACAATGGTTAGTGCAAAAGAGAGGAAGAGGCAAGCGACCAGCCGGCGTTTTGAGACGCGCATCCGCACGGACTAATACCTCTGTGTTCATCGCTCGCTGGGCTGTGTCGAAGTCGATGCACAATATTGTCCAGAGGTTTTATCACCGATTAGGCAAGAAAGGCCATAGTACCCACTAGAGCAGACGATGCTTGGAGGATTCTGAGTTCCTGTGCCGACCTAGTTTCCAAACAAATGCGAAAAGAGCCTCAAAAGAGGCCCTTTTCAAACTTGAAATTCTAGAACGGCACCTCCTCCGGCTGAGCAGCAACCGGAGCCCTGTCCGGCACTTGCTCTTTCTTGGCGCGGTTGAGCTTACGGATGGAATCCGCCTTCACCTGCCAAGCCTTGAACGGCACGGTGATCTTGCTCTTGCCTTTGCCGAACTCTTTCTCGAAGGTGCTGCTCACCAGCGTGCCTTCGACGTAGATGTGATCGCCTTTGCGCAGCTTAGTCGCCGCGTACTCGCCGAGGCCGTTCCAGGCTACGACGCGATGCCACTCCGTCTTCGAGTGCCATTCTTCGTCGGCACCCTTCCAGGACCGCTGAGTCGCCAGCGAAATAACCGCGTACTTACGGTCTGACGCCTGGACGGACTTGTGCTCCGGGTTCTTGCCGATATAACCGATTAGATGAACTATCACGTGCATGATTTTTCTCCTGTTTCTGCCCTTGTATTTGGGACACCCGGAAGCGAGTGGATACTGCTCCCAAAGTGAGCGGCCGCTTTTTGGGAGGGACACAAGAAATCTTCGGCGCTGTTTCAGAAGATTTGTTGGGAGGAACCGGAAAAGCAGAGGACGCGAAGCTGCCGGGCGCAGGAATTATCCCGAAGCTGTGCCCAATGGAGAGGGTGGGAACCGGAGCAATGCACCGAAACAAGTCTCACAGGAGGTGAAAGAACCGAGGTACAACAAGTCGTTAAGCTGCCGGGCGCAGGAAGAGGCCGCCGCGGTCCGCTACCAATAGTTCGTCGGGCCGCTTGGGATCTTCCGGTTCCGCTTTCTGCTCGGGAATGAGCACGCCATCGCGGTGGGCGAGTTCCATCTGCATGTAGGAAATGCCGGTACCGGTCGTCGTCCGCGCTGCGTATTGAATGGGAAGCTTGGTGAGGCGAGCTAATTGAAACATCTCGTGACGCCAAGCTGTTCATTCGTAAATTTGCCGGAGACGAGGCGATCACGATTTGGGGCAGAACTCAATGCTGAGAAAATGAAGAAGGCAGTATGGTTGAGGCCAGAAGCCGTCGCACAGATTGAATTCCTAGAATGGACCGAAGGAGACAGGCTGCGACATTCGAAGTTTGTCGGACTTCGCGAGGACAAGAATCCTCGAAGCGTAGTCAAGGAGCAAGCCGGCGAGCCTTGAAGTCTTGACGTTCGAGCGTGCGAGAGGTACCAGCGTGGGCGAAGGGAATCCACCGAGCTTTTGTTTACCGTCCGACTGTTCGTTGACGTTCGAATCGCAGGACGAGTTCGCCTTTACAAGGGACGCCTGGTTGTGTCCGCTGTGTAACGGAGCTGTGCAATGCCGACTCACAGACAGGGACCCCGAAGACAACGATACGGGCTATTGGGATAATAGGTATCGCCTTTTTTGTTGCGATGCGTGCAAATGGTGGAGCCTTAGGTACGACGCATCCTATTTTGTGCCACCAGAGGAGGCGTATTGTTATGGGTATACGTTCTCTGTCGAGAGAACGTTCGACATCGGTGACAAAGAGCTCCCGCTGGCACATCTGAGAACGTACGTCGTTTCACATCCAGAAGTGATGACTGATATCCATTCGCGCAAATTAGAAGAGTTGATCGCGGCCATTTTTAGGGAGCACGGCTTTAAAGCAGAGATGACGGCATACAGCAAAGATGGCGGTGTCGATGTGATCGTATTCGAGCATGGAAATCGCCCGGTCGCCGTCCAGGTGAAGCGGTATCGGAGAGACAGAAAGATCCGGGTGGACGAGATTCATCAATTCTTGGGCGCAATGATTGTAGGCGGGTTCGTAAAAGGCGTCTTTGTCACAACGAGCGCGTTTACGAGGGGGGTGCACCATCTAGTGTTGAATGCTCGCTTAAGGGACCTCGGGATCGAGTTAGTAGCAATCGATGCCGAGGGCCTCGTCGATCTTTTCCGAAGCGGCTCGGTTCAACCCTCGGTGGAACCGTGGGACGTTGCATGGGCGCTCCGGCGTTGCTTGCCTTCCGTCGAGACCATCCATGGGGATTGGGGTCCTGTGGTATGGCCTACCCATGAAGTGTGTCAGGCTCACCTCGATTGGTGGCATTCAGAGTTCATTAGATTGATGCGGGATGGTATCGCCGACGAAAAAGCTGTTCGACTGCCAAAGGCAATGTCAAGTGCTAAGCTTTCCAGGACGATAAGCAAGCTGCACAGGGGCCAGTGGATTCAATGTTTTAGAATCCCGAGAGGCAAGCCGCCTCATGATTGCGTACAGGGTCCATTCTGGGACTACAAAGACGATGTTCTGTGGCTAGGGGCCGATTTCGGCTTGCGGATGGGTCATAGCGTGATAGTCGACGGACCTCGCACTAGAAAACGTGGGACCGCTGAAGGGGTTTACTATCGAGGTGAACGCGAATTGGCAGAGCTCGTCAGCATCACGAGTCTACGCGAGACGGGGGGCAGAGCCAGTCACTCCGTCAGCGGCTTTTTCGAGTGGTCTTGGTGAATTGCATCGTGGAGTTAGAGTCGGGCCTGAGGGGAATTCTGCCGTTTTGTAAGGGAACGCTTCGGACGGCGAAAGCATCGCTTTCGGTTCGATGAATGTGAAATCGCTTCACACAACGCCGAAGGCGACAGTCGCGAACCAATCAACTCCGGGATGGTCGGCAACCCAGAGGTTGCCGTCGGACCGAGCCGTATACGACAGGGGTTCGCTATACTCTCCAGCGTGAACCATCCGCCGATTCTTCTCGGGACCTCGTCGTTCACTGCCACAGGATGGAAAGGATCGTTCTATCCGAAGGGCTTGCGACCCGCCGACTACCTCAGTTACTACGCGCAGCACTTCGACACTGTAGAGATTGACTCAACCTTCTATGGAACTCCGAATGTGAGCGTGGTGCGCTCCTGGAATGCCAAAACCCCGGAAGGATTTCTTTTTGCGGCCAAAGTGCCACAGGAGATCACACACAAGAGGGTCCTCAAAGATTGTGATGAGGAGTTCGAAGTCTTTCTAACGACAATGGAGGCTCTAGGCGAAAAGCTCGGGCCCTTGCTGTTTCAATTCGGCAAGTTTGACAAATACGCGTTCAAGTCTCTGGACGATTTTCTAGTCAGGCTAGTTCCGTTTCTGAAAAAGCTGCCGAAGGAGCACAAGTTTGCCGTCGAGATTCGCAATAAGGACTGGCTGGTTCCTAAACTCGCAGATGTGTTGCGAGAGCACGGCGTCGCTCTCACGCTGATTGACCAAGGCTGGATGCCACGGCACTGGGAGATGAAGGACAGATTCGATCTCATTACCGCTGACTTCACTTACGTTCGGTGGTTGGGGGACCGGAAAGGGATCGAGGAAAAAACGACAACTTGGGACAAGGTGATTCTTGATCGCCAAGGTGATCTCTCCGAGTGGGTCAGTCTTCTCAAGAAGATCCAAGATCGGCGCATCATGATTCTGGCATTTGCTAACAATCATTACGCGTTATGCCGACGTCGGCATAATGCCGACTCCCGAATTATGCCGAATCCCCTCATGTCGTCAACACAGTTCCGCCTGCATTCCTGCCTTTCCACGCACCCTGATGATTGATTAAGTCGGCATAATCCCACCCACTTCTCTGGACTCCGCTCAAGGAAAGCTATAATCAGAAGCGTGATATGCGAACGCGTTTTGGTGCTGTTATTGTGGTTCGCGTCCTTGCGGGTTGTTCAAAAGAGATGTTTCAGCCCGGTCGCTACGGAAGAATTAGACAGTCAAATTCGGCACCCGCCCCGTATGGCTCGATGTGCCCCTCAACAATGCAACGGCCAATCTTCGTTCAAAAGCTCGCGCCACACAGCGCCTTCTTAGAGTCTAGTGGATCTGCTGCTTGAGCCGCTCCACTTCGTCCCGCAACTGGGCAAACCTGCGACCAAGGTTAATTTGATAAAAGAAAAAAACCGCCCAGACTGCAATCCACGCAGAAAGTAAGTACTCAAAGTTTTTCATATACGCTCCCTTGAAACGCTTAATTGCTTATCCAAATTACGAGATTCGATCGTCAGACGCAGTTCACCTAGCTCATACCGCAGACGCTCAAGACGATAGCGGTCAAGAAGGAGAGCGATGGCGACTCCGAGTACCGCAATCACACACAAAAGCAACACTCTCCCCATCCTCGGATCGACTCCGGCATTGGGGCCGCCGAAGAAGACAGGAGCAGGATGCTGAGTCCGCCATAAACGATTCGACATATAAACCAATGGGACGTCCATAAACGCAAAAACCCCAAATACCGCCGACATCCTCGCGCACCGGTCAGAATCTTCTATCATCCCACGGAGAAGCAAATAAGAAATGTAAAGCAGCCAGAGGATAAAGGTCGTCGTCAGCCGCGCATCCCACGTCCACCATATCCCCCAGGCCGGTTTACCCCACAACGGCCCAGTTATTAGGCCAATCGTGCAACACGCCACGCCGACCTCAGCGCCTGCGACACCGAGCCAATCCCATTTCGGTGAGCGCGTGGTCAAATAGGCGATGTTGCCGATTACTGCGATGAGAAACGCTACAAACATTGCAATCCAGCTCGGCACATGGAAATAAAAGATGCGCTGCGCGGCATGCATCGTGCGTTCATCCGGCGCGACGAACAGCGCGGCATATCCTGCCAGGCACATCAGCACCGTGACGAACAACGCGCTTAACACTGTGTGTTTCATATAAATGGAAACTCCAGATTTTCAGTTTCGACTTCCCAATTATACGTATCGCATATCGCCAGCTAGTTTCTGTGTCGCGGGATCGATAACCATTGCTCGAACGCCATCTCGGAAACTAATCCATTAGCACCGCATCCAGTAGCTACCCTCAGGTAAGAGGGTCTCCCTTCAACTGATACACCCAACGCGCTTACCGTACAAATGGATTCGATGCGAAAGAGTTTGTACTGGGATCAAGTTACGCAGGATTATGCCGACTTAATCAAGCATCGCTGGACTGCGACAGTCGGCTATTAAGAGGAAACACGGTTGGCCACGAGACTCAATTCGGCATAATTCGGAAGTCGGCATTATACGCTGGACATGGTCCTTCGTCTGTTGAGATGTTCCGTAGGCTTTGGGGCATGGAAGTACCGCGAATGGTTCAGCGTGCGCAGCAAGCGGCACGGCAATCCTCGCTGTTTGATTAGCGTTCTGTGTTGATGGTCGCGACGTAGTGAGCAATATCAGCGGACGTTGGATACGTGTCACGTTCTCTGAAACAATCCGCTTCACACTGGGAGGTGTCTTCTTGCGAAATATCGTCGCGCTTGCTGTGACGCTACTCGCGGCGTCAGTGGGCATCGGCCAAAATCATCCTTCACTGCCATCTAGCCTCCGCGCAACTACGATTCACAGCCCAGAAGGCGCGGACATCTTCGTGCGTTCGGGTGGGCGTGGGCCGGTCGTTGTTCTGCTGCATGGATATGCCGAGAATAGCGATTCCTGGGCGCCGCTAGCGGCGGATTTGATGAAAGACCACAGTGTGGTCGTTCCTGACCTTCGGGGCATCGGTCGTTCGTCGAAGCCAGAGAGTGGGTATGACAAGAAAACCCAGGCGAAGGACATCCGGGCGGTTGTCACGGGGCTGGGGTATGACCGCACGCTCGTAGTTGCCCACGATATCGGGAACATGGTGGCTTATGCGTACGCCGCGATGTATCCCGACAAAGTGGAACGCTTAGTCGTCATGGATGCTCCCATTCCCGGAATCGAACCGTGGAACGAGATTGAAGCGGAGTGCCGTACTTACATGTGTGCCCGGCTGAAGTTACTTCTCAATCCTGGTGTTTGGCATTTTAACTTTCATGGATATGGACCTGACGCGGAAAGGTTGGTCGCGGGCCGTGAGCGAATCTATTTTGACCGCATATGGGATGACTTCACAGGAGATCCCAGCAAGCCCGACGAAGCCACGCGGAATTTTTTCACAGCTACGTACGCGCAGCCCGGAGGAATGCGGGCGGGGTTTGCGCAGTTTTCCGCGTTCTCGCAAGACGCGAAGGACAACAAAGTCTTTGAGCAAGTAAAGCTACCGATGCCTGTCCTGGCCGTCGGGGGTGAGAAGTCTTTCGGTTCGCTGCAGGCAGAGATCATGCGGCATGTGGCGACCAACGTTCGGGAGGCCGTGGTTGCCGGTTCGGGGCATTGGCTGATGGAGGAGCGCCCGACCGAAACCGTAGCATTGATTCGGAATTTTCTCGATGCCGGTGAAACAAAGCAATGAAGAGGGCCCTGTGTCTATCCCGAATGCTGCTCGGGCATAATACGGTTAGGAGATTAATGACCATCTGAATTTTGGCGAAGAAAAAAGATCCCGCCGCCGTCAGCCTTGAACGGAAGCGTGGGAGGGAGAGCGCCAAGCGCGGCTCTTGGGTGCAACCTGGACCATCTGACGCCATGAGTGTGTTGATTGTTGTGACTTTTTCATAGTTGCGAGCGATTAGATTTGAGTCTAGAGTTTCGTTAAATGTGCCATGTATGACTCCAGAGAGGTAAAACGAGCATGGTGATTGCGGACCGGTTGCGCGCGTTACGGGAAGAAAAGAACCTTTCTCAGGGAGACATCGAGAAACGGACGGGACTGCTTCGCTGCTACATCTCCCGCGTGGAGAATGGGCACACCGTTCCCGCCATCGAAACGTTGGAGAAGTTGGCCCGCGCGATGGAAATCCCCATGTACCAGCTTTTCTACGATGGCGAGGAACCGCCCAAACTGCCGAATCTCCCTAAACGGAAGTCGTCTGACGACATTGCCTGGGGCAGTTCGGGGAAGGATGCACGGTATTTGGGTAAGCTTCGGCGTCTATTGGCCAGGTCTGAGGACGGAGATCGCAAGCTCCTTCTATACATGGCCCAGAAAATGGCAGGAACGAAGTCTCGTCGGGCAGGAGCAAGCAACTAATTCCGGGGGCCGGGGTTTGATTTAGGCAAAGTCATGGCGAATCGCAGCCAGAAAGGATTCATAGCCACACCGAAGTGGGGCTGCAAGAGGTGAAAAGATGGACTTTCGCTGCCCGAAGTGCAATAGCAACTATCTCAAAAGGGTATCCCTCGCCTACCAGGAAGGCACTTACCACATAGACGTGCGATCCAGAATGCGAGGTCTTCTGTTTGCCGGTGGGGGACCAGGTATCTTGGTCGGCAGAACGAGCACGCGCGGGTCGCAGCAATCCGCCCTTTCAAAGCGTCTTAGCCCTCCCACAAAGTGGTCGTATGTAAAGCTTGTAGGGTGGTCGGGAGTTGTGACTCTCATCGCGCTCGTACTTTACGTCCAACATGTCATGGCGAGTCCCGTACCTGCATCTTCATTGCCTGTTAAGCTCTACGTGGTATTTGCTCCCCTTGTTTTGTTTGTACTCGTTGGAATTGTATGGCGTCACAATCATTCAGCTTACGAGCAGAAGTACGCTCAGTGGAATGAGTCTTATATTTGCGAGCGGTGTGGGACGGTCAGCCAACAAGCCCTCCGTTAAAAGCTTGAGTCGCCGATGCTTCGGCCACCTGGTGCGGAGCTTTGCCTTGGATAAAGTCCGCAGCTTTCTGTGCCTGTGAGGCAGTAGAAACAAGCAAGCGCGAATCCGACTTGAGGCGTGCAATCCACGTCTTGAGATAGGCTGCTGAGTTTTCAAGAATCCGCTGCTCGATTCCCGCGATGCCGCAGAGCATGGCGGCGGTCATCTCCGCGATGAGTTCCTCTTTCGAATAGGATTCCGAGCTAAATGAAACCGGGCTGTCAAAGTTCTCCCGGTGCAAGCGCTTTGCGTGCCCCGTGCTGTGGGCTAGTTCGTGGAATTCGGTGGCGTAATATTCTTCCGATGAGTGAAACAGACCGCGTGAGGGCATACCGACTACGTCTTTGCTCGATGAATACCACGCTTTGTCGGATTGTTCGAACCCTGGCGGGACCGGCATGTTTGTCACGATCTGTTCGCACGTTTCGATGGGATCGTTGGTGCGCGTCTCTTGCAGGAGGGACGCGGGGATGTCGATTCCTTCCGCCTGCGACATATTGAACACGCTGTAATAACGGAGCAGAAATGGCCGAGAGGTCTCTTTCGCGCCGTCCTGAGCTGTCGTCTCCTGCTCGTCGCCGATGTTCCAGAAAATGACGGGCGAAGATTTCTGTCCCTTGCGGATTCTCCCGCCCAACTTTGTTGCCTGATTGTAAGTAAGCCAGAATCGTGATGGGAACCCCTGCGAAGCAAGAGTAAAGACATTGAGTCCGCGATACTCTTTTTGCGTGAGCAGGTTTGCGGGAGTCTGACTGGTCCACGGCTTGCGCCAGGGAGTCACGCCGGATTCAAGCTGCTTGATAATTTTCTCGGTGACGATTTCGTAGACGCTAGGCATTGCATTCCCTCCAGTGTGAATTAGTGTTTTCAGGCCCTTTCAGGGCATAAAAAACAACATGCTTTACTGGAGGCGGGTTCTGGCCGTGGTTCGCGGCTGTCAAGCCACGGAGCGCATTTCAGCGGAGCCCGGAGGGGCGCGGAAGCGAGTACGGTGGGGGTGTACCGAGCGGAGCTGCACAAGCGGGCTTTACAGTGGGAGCGGACTACGGCCTATATTGCGCCGGGTAAAGCATGTGGAGTTAACCGAGGCACAGAGCGCAGGTGCAATCTTCCCCACGCGTCCGATCATTACGCGGGCCACGCTCAGGCCACGGTGAAAGTGATTGAGGGAATGGTTCGCAAAATCGCCCTATCAAGAAAAACGGCAAAATACAGATCGAACGCGTTGCGCGAGCGACGGCCTAAAACAACGCTAACGAAGCAGAAATCCTTCAGTTCTGTCGGAAGCGGTAAGGATGGCTGGTGAACCATCTGTGGGCACATTGCTAACGCGCACGTCCAATAGTCTCAGTTCTTTGGCCGGATTGGCCAACAAAGCGTCGTCGATCGACCTATCAAAAACGGATGTGCGGAGAATCACGGGCGCGTCTTTCGGCAAAGTTGAAGCCGAAGATACGACTCCTTTCCAAGACTTCACAGCCTGGCGCGAGGTAATTCTCAACTGAAGGTCGGTGAATTCAGTTGTAGGTGAGAGGTGCTCTGATAGCTGCCGCTGCGTTTCCGGAGTCCAGTACGTAGAACAAAGATGTCGGACATCGCAAAATGTGCAGTTTTGTAGACTGGGCTTAGCTTGTGGAGGTTGTGATCGCATAACATTTCGTGCGGTCTCAGTTCGGTCTGCAAGAGTTTGGTGCAATTTCTCAAGTTCGCTTTCGTGAGGGCCCGGCACGTCGATGCTGCGGCTGCCGTAGGAAAGTGTGAGTTTATCTGCCAGGACGCGTGCCGGATTGAGTCTTTGGTCGTTTGCCCAGAGGAGGGCATAGATGCGGATTTGGAGCTTGTGCTCCTCATCGGGTTCTCCAGTCTTAAAGTCGATGATCTCGCAATGGTTCTCGCTGACGCTCACGTAGTCGGCGACCCCGACCCAATGAAGCGCTGGCGATCGCAGTTCCAATTCGCTGTGCGTTTTGACCAATTTGGAATCAACGGCAGCTGGGTTGGACCTGTCGCGAGGTGCGGAAACAGAAGCGCCAAGAGGCAGCCGGCTCAACACGATTTGGACTTGCTCGCGCATAGCTGGGATGCGTCGCTCCAAGGCTTCGTGCAACGCTCGCCGCCTGGCAATACCGCGTGGATTTGTTGATTGTTCGTTCAGTACAATCTCTACGGACTTCTGGATCAGTTGTGTAAGCCCGCCCCATTGAGTCAGCAGGGAAACTGCTCTAGCGTCCGAGGTTGAAAGGCAGCCACCATTCGCGAGATTCGTGCCGATTGTTCTCACAGACGAGTGAACGACCTGCCCCATAAGATTGGAAAGACGGAGCTTTGGAGGATAACCATGCCGTGCCCAGAGGTCAGGGTAGTTCGCTGCACGAAGAGCAGCGCGCCTGGGGCAGCGCTCAATTTCCAAAAGACGATAGAAACTCATCCAATCAGGCACAGTGGGCCACTCGGCAGGTTCGTCAGCCCAAATGATTGGGCGCATGTTTCCCTCAACCATCGCTTTACCTAAACAAACTCGCGAAGCAAGTCACTGGTCGCCCTAGGCAGATTGCGGCGTACTTCAATTTCGTCAACAAGTCGAACTGGAATAACTGAATGTTCCTTGAGTTGCTGAAGGACATCGTTAACTGGCACATCCGGTGTTAGGGAGGCATGAATACCTATCGCCCGTAGATCGCCGCCAGCGTGCCTTACGAGAATCGGGACCGTAAGAGTTCCTAAGCCCGGTACTACCAGTGAAGCATTTCGTTCAACTGCAATCGAGGGCATTCGCTGGCGTTCGAGATCTTGAAACAAGAGGTCAGTGGACTTGGCTGTTCTGGCTTCATCGAGTACTGCGGGAGCACCTGTCAAGAGGTGTCGCAAAAGGCTTGCTCCCAAATGTCTGTCTAACAAGTCGTGCTCAAACTTGTTTTTGTAGCTGCGCAAGCATCGGTAGCAGGAGCTGTCGCAAGCACAGTCTTCGAGGATGTTCAGGGCCCTGTTGAACAGAGGAATTCCGAGACGGCCCGCTCGCGCCACGAAACCTGCACCGCCGGGTAGCGTGTCGTAGAGATAGATTTCCGACTGCCGACCAGCTTGGCCGAATTCCGTGAGGGCGGGCCTATATTCTGCCTGGACTTCGGTCGCTGCGAGTTCCATGATCGCGCATGCGGCCTTAGCTAGAACTTCGCTGAGCGTGCGGAGGACGATGTCAGTGCCGAGAAGCCCGGGTTTCAATGTGATTGGCTTCTCGACAGTCAACAGAATCAAGAGGACATCAGTGATGAAATCGGTCCCAAAAACAATATTTCTGGTTCCTCCTCCACCAGGGCAGTTCGGTTCACGATCATCTGGAAAGGGCTTTCGATGCGCGGAAAAGACTGTGCTCACCGTGGCGACAGTGGGTTCAACGCGGCCGCACTTTGTGCAGTAGTTGTACCCTTCCTGTCGAGGACCACGATTAGTGACGAGAAGGCGATCCTTGAGGTGCGACACTCTGAGTTTGTCGTTAATGAGGGCCCACTTGTTTTCCTCGGCAGGACTTGGCGCGACTAGTTTGGCTCGAGTAGCATAGCTCCGTGTTGGCTGATCATCGAGCGAGGTTTGTTCGCTCAAATCAACCGGATGGGCAAATCCCGGTGGACGGAGCCAATAACGTGCGGCACCAAAGGTGCCGGCCCCTCCGCAGGCTGGGCAGTCAAGAAATTCACCTCGTACACCCTGTTCAAGTGACACTGCGCATGCATAGTGGCAGACGTTGCATTCGTAATAGAGGCGCTTGTTCTTCCATGCTCGGAATCGGTCATCTGAAACTGGTGAATAGATGGCTCCCGACGTATATCGTTTTCCTGCGATCCACACTTCTTTGCCAGGGGCATACTGACTCAATGCGACCGAGAGACCTTGTGACGGAGTGAATTGGAAGGCAGGACGGAATCTTGTCGATCGGTCAACATCGAAAACGTAGAACGTCGCAACGTCCGTTGGAAACGCATAGCGTGGTAAAACTCCATGGTAAAGCAATCGATCAAGTAGGTTGTCGGCGGCGGGATCGCCTCCGGGCTTCTCTTCGCCTTCCTCGGCTGCAACCTCCATGTCGGCCTCGTCTTCATGGGAAGAAGAGGTTGGCTGAGGATCCGGTTGAGGAACTGTGCCGGGAGTTGCGGTATCGAAGTCGATGGCGCTGTCGATCGGTGCCATGGTTTCACTGACCAGGGAGTTGAGGATCCTTTCGCGGTCCTCGGACTGCAGTTCGGATGGTAGCCAGTCATTGATGGCTATTCTGATGTCCGAGAGATTGTTTGTGAGCCAGTTCTCGAGGTCGTTGCGATTCAGAATGGAATTTGAATTCTTGAAGCTAGCAACTGTACCCAATACGGCAAAGAGTTGTGGCTGATCCTCGGGCTGAATATCTGGCAGGCGCTCTGAGTGGTACTGCTGCAACAGATACGCGGTTACGTGGCGCCGCGCGATCTCGTAATTATCGAGTGTGAGCTTAGGGTCATCTACTTCGCCGCGAATCATTTGGTCGGGATGAGCGAAGTAGTGCTCATCGTGACTGTCGGCACTACCGAACGCCGTAACCGTGGCGACCGCGTTTCCACGACGCCCCGCACGGCCGGCTCGCTGCTGGTAGTTAGCTCTGGCCGGTGGCATATTGCGAAGAGAAACGCCGGAAAGAGTTCCGATATCAATTCCAACCTCCATTGTTGTGGTGCAAGAAAGTACATCAATCGCTGGCCGCTCGCGTTTGGACTCATCTGGTCCGAGGTCAACATCTTGGAAGAGCAACTCGTGTTCCTCAGCTTTGGAGAAGACCTCTTTAGCTTGTGCGGTATTCAGTTGCGCGGTGTGTTCAGCCGCAATTAGTGACATCGGAGAGATGGGCGGATCATGCAGCGCCTCGACTGAACTGGCGCGGTAATATCCTTTGCGGGCAGCGAATACAGGGTCGCTATCAGGATTGATAGGATCGGCGCTGCCCTTTCCACAATTGATACACATGGAGAGGCCCACGATGGGGCGCTGAGTTGTACGGCAGACTTTGCAATAGGACCATTCACGTGAAATGAGTAGCGACAGTTCGCTTCCCTTTAGGCGGAATTGGTTGCCTGGGACTGGTTCAGCAAACCAAGTAAGGAGTTGGGGCAACCATTCCTTTTGAAATAAAGATTTCGCCGCTTTGTCCCGGAGGAAGTTGGTAAGGAAAGTGAAATTCCCGGTGCTGTGAGGGCGAACGTAAAGTTTCCACCAGCCTGCAGGCATCTTTCCCAGCCAAAAGCCCAAGCGCTGCCAACCTCGAAACCACGCTCTTGCAACGCCTAGCTTGCTGGCCTCTTCGGTCGCAACGCCGGGTATGTTCGGCAAACTTGCGATATTCGTTGAGTGGGACGCTCGCTCAATGACCGATGCGAGTGCAAGCGATTCGAGCCCGTAGTACCTGTCCTGAAACGCATCAACAATAGCAAGGAGGAGAGATTCGGGCATGGAGGCTGACCGGAGATTGCCCCAAAGTATTAGAAGTTGCGCTGGATCATTAAGAGCGCCCTTGTTAAGCGCGTCTTCGACGAGCCCTTCTTCGTTGAAGTGCTCGCCACTCTTTAATTCCGGTCGCAACCGCACCTTGAGTAACTTTGCCGAAAGAAGAACCGCAAAATACAAATCCTCGAGGGACAGAGCTTGCTTCAGTGGCTGAATCTCTTGCAAGGTGCGGTAGCCGACCAAGATGAGAGGACGGAGAGTATCGAGATTGGAGTACTTTTGCAGGTTAGGCGCCAAGCGTGCAGCTGTTTGCCGCGAGTCCGAAAAAATGAGAACTTTTCGTCCGCGAAGGGGGGCCAATCGAGTTGCGGGAGCTTGCCCCGGGGGCTGGACTTGAATTTGTTTTGCGATGAGAGCTTGAAACGGCTGATCACCTTTTGTCTGGTGGTCTTGGACGTAAGTTCTGCCATAGGCGGCATTCTGTCCACATACACCGCAAGGCCGGAATTCCCCGGGCTGCGTTTCTCGTTCGGTCTCACCCTCGTCATCGGTTGCGACTAAGGCAGAACGATTCTTCCTGAGAAAAACGCGTCGGAGGCGTTCGCCAGGATTCTGAGGATTGAGCCTTCCCGTAACCAAATCGTAGTCTGCGGGTTCGACCTCTTCTGAAATCGGAGTTTCAAGCAAGAGGTCCAAGGGCTCGAGCTCGGCGATTTCCCCTTTAAACGACCGAAACTCGGAGCCTGGCTCGCTCCAGAGAAAGTTCGGCTCGGCAATACTATCCGTGTAGGCTCTGGCGTACGCAGTGCCACAGTTTCGACAGGTGTAAAGCTCCAGCACGCGAGATCCACATGGGCAGGTTTCCAGGGGTTGTGCGTAGAGTTTCCCCGTGGGACCCCCTCGTTCCGAAGGGGGCAGCTGAGAACATGTTGGATCCAAGCAGGCCCACAAGCCGGGCAGCCCTCGATAGAAAGAATGGACGCGACAGGGGAGAAGGCTCGGTTCATTCTTGGCTTTTCGCGCCAGGCTCCCCAGCGCAGTAAGGACCGTGAGTGCCCTCGCAGAAAGCGTCGAGTCGATACCTGGAAATACATCCTCACCCAGAGTGTCGATTGGCCGCGCCTCGTTCATTGTCAGATTGATGAGGCGGTTCATCGGCGGAAAAAAAGCTAGGGCGTTATACAGAGCAAGCTCCAAGTCACCGTGAGGGGGGGTCTCGCGATAAGTGAGAAACGGTTTCACCTCTTCGAGCCGCTGTGAGTCAGAGGCTTCGTAGAATCGACCTAAATCCACTCCGGCAAGTGCTTCAGCATCGGTGAGAGTGCCCCCGTTCGCTGGATTTCGCAGGAGAAGTTCTCCGCGTATCGTGACAAAGCTAGCGGTCTTCTTCCCAGATAGTTGCGCTCCAAACGCAGACGCGTAGGTTGAGTCTTTGAAGCTAGCACTCGTACAGATAACTTGAAGACGGTTGTCGTCGATCCCCAGCCTTTTTCGCAATCTACGTATGAGTAATGCGACTTCGGCTCCTGCGGCGCCGTTGTAGAGATGCGCCTCGTCGAGAACAAGGAGAAAGGTTTGGTCAGGATTATCTTCGAGCCACTGCTCTGTTCGATCAAAAATCGGGCGTTCTAGAGGACGCATTAACATGTATTCGAGCATCGAATAGTTTGTTATCAGGACATCCGGGGGAGCTTCCTGTACCTCATGCCTTGTGAGTAGCTCGGGGTCGTCAAGCAAAGTAACGCAGCGCAGGAATTTTCCGGACTTCGACTCTTGCCACCTGGAGCCACTTGTACCGAACCATGAAACCAGGTTCGGCTTGGAGGGCCACTTACCGCGCTCTCGGAGCGCAGTTACTAGTCTCGCTGCAGCAATATGCTGAGGGTCGGACGGGTTTTGTGCTCTCTCAAGGTTGCGGACGTAGTAGGTGGAGATTGGTGCCAGTCGATCTTGATCCTTCTTGGCTGTGCGAACGCCGGGATAGAGCGTCCTGCTGGTGTATCGGGCAAATCGTGCCGGCCTACCTGTCCATTCCGTAAGTTTCCCAGCCAATCTACGATCGCCAAAGAGCAATCTCAGGCGGCCGAGCTGATCGTTTACGAGCGCGTTCATCGGATACAGAATCATCGCCCTTACTGCAGAGGACGATTGAAAAACACTAGGCTTGGTCTTGGCTTCGATGGCGATTTTTCCAAGGATCGGCAGAAGGAAGCTCTCCGTTTTACCTGAGCCCGTACCAGTAGTGACTACGAGGCTCTTTTTTTCGACCAGTGTTTGGCGCACCGCTTCGGCCTGGTGAGCAAACGGAGGATCATGGATGATCAGCGGCAGGCCATCGGAGGGAGCAGATACGGTTGCTATTATTTCGAGCACCGCCTCGTGTAGGCCTTTTATGGCGCCGAACTTCTCGTTGGTCTGGTACCTACGCGTGCTCTCCAAATATGGCCGCTGGTGAATGACGCCTAATTGGTCCAGCAGGGCTTTTCGTTGCTCGATGAGCTTAGAATTGCTGATATGGTAAGCCGCTTCGATGTAGTCTCGTAGTGAGCGGTGAAGCTGCTGAATTGTTTGGCCAATTGTTTCCGACATGAACTAGCCTGCCTCTTTCAGATCGATGAGCCAAAGGAGACTCTTCATAAAATCAATTTCCTCTTTGATAGCGGACGTCGGAAGGACATAAGAAAGCAATGTTCCATTGCGCGGGACGGAACGGCCAACAAGGTCCCATCGGCGCTGAGCCCAAGCTGGAACGGGTGAGAATAGATCGAGGACAGATGTGGTTTTTGCGGGTCCCGGGCGAACCCGGAATTGCTGTGGTGTCGAATTGCAGGCATCGATTGCCGCTTGCAGCCTCCATGCCTCATCGCACGCTCGCCAACGCCTTTCGAAAGCAGGGAGATCAATGAACTTCTGGGGATGCCCGTTTTCCAATTGGAAGTAACACCAGAGATCAGCTCCGTACGCTTGCGGGCGCCTAGCAACAAACCTCCCGGTATGGTTTCGTGATTCAGTCCAACGTCCAGGATAGTAACGTACGGGTTTAGATGGCTCAAGAATGCGAATGCCGGAAAGATCGCCAGATGATGGAGCAAGACCGAGAAGATTGTTGAATCGGAGGACATGCTCTTGGGCTGGTTCCTGGAAAGGAGTCCGCACCCATTGTTCCATCGGCAGTTCGAATAGGCCAAACTGCGAAAGAGAAGTGCGGAGATTTTCATCAGGTAGCGGGAACATGCGTTTCACATGGCCATCGACTTCGACGCGTTTCGCATAGTCTTCCGGGAGAGGGAACAGGTTGTCTGGCGTGATTCCGAGGAGAAAAGCACTCCCGTCCTTTCGCATTACGAAACTCGGAGGGGTTAGGTAGAGAAATGTCCCTGGGCTATTTTCGTCTTGAGCTTGGGGCACTGGGGATTCTATGAAGTCGCCGTACGCGACGACATTCGCGAGGGTGGTATGAATCAGTTCGAATAAGTGCTCTGGTTCGTTCGAAAGATCGCGGAGAGATTGAAATACTGCATCACTCAACTCTGTTTCTGCACAAGGGCAAAGAAACCCTGCGGCACGGCGGAGCAACCCGGCGATTCCTTCGATCGTTGTGAGGTCAAGGCTCGAAGAGTCCATCGCCAGACTGCGAATGGACCGTTCATGAAGTTCTTGGGCGGAGATGCGCTTCATTGCCACTCCCAATTTGGAAGATTAATTAGGCGCGACCGGTCATGCGCTTTGGAGTATGCAACGGCAAGCCCAAGGAAACGCGCTCCGCGTGCTAGGGTCGGAGTCGTGAGCAGATATTGAAGGCCGATGTTGAGTTGAGAAGCAGCCCAGCGAGTGAGTGCATCAGGTCGAGTCATGAGGCGTAACGCAAATTCAGCGATCCAGAGATATGGGTCGCTCAATGATGAAGGAAGGTTGCCGAGCGGAGGCAAGTCAAGATAGCTTTTGGCGACCTGACAGAATACGCAGACTCTCTTGGCATTTGTCTGGTCCGTAAGTTCATCTCGTTTGAGCCATATCGCAGCTCCGAATCCTGTGCGGATTGGACTCCGTGAAATAGTTGATTTGAGTGTGGCGAGATCGTTTGTCCTGCGCTCGAATTCTATTTCACCAGAAACCCACTCGTTCCCACAGGTAAGCTGAACGAGCGCCTGCATGAAGGCCGCAAGGACGTCATCACGCCTTGTGGCGGAAAGCGTGGCTCCGGTGATTCGAGCGGACGACCAAAGCTCGTACAGGCTTATGAATTTGTTGAGATCCTCTGCGGATTTCGTGTGCGGGTGGAGCACACAGTCTGTTCGGAGTTGTGAAAGCGAGCGTACCAATGGGGGGAGAATTACGCTGCGCTTTAGATCGCCAGAACGCGCGGAAAATAGGCCACCGGACTCGGATACTCTGAACGGCTGATCCCCTAAGGGTATCTGAAGAGCAATGGGTTCATCCGGCCTTTCGAATTCGTATCGTGTGAGGCTCGCAGGTTGGGAGAGTCCGGTATCATCTCTTAGTCGTACGACGTATCCATGGTTTTCCCACTTCACGAGCCAACGCAATGGCGCGAACTCGCGCCGACAATGCACTGTAGATTGGCCAAGTTCTTCAGCAGCAAACCGAATCTCTAACGAATCCGCTGCATCGTAAATGTTCTGAATCACGTCGTCAGCCCGAACATTAGCGTCAAAATACTTTTCCCAGGCTCCGGGGGGCAGAGGCAAAACGAACGGAGGCAGCTGCTTTCGAAAAGTGTGCGAGGTTCCGTGCACGTCGGGTGTAAGAACCACTTCACATCGTCCTTGTCTTGCCGGAGGTCCTTGTACCTGTAGAGTTGCCCGTCCTTCCCACACCTGTTCTAGAGAAGGGTTGGGCGGGTCGGCGATGACCAGCAGGGCATTTTGCTCGGAAAGTCCCGGTTTCCATGGCCGAGGGTCGCGGATCGCGACTTCGAGTTGCCCGAGCAAGATTTGACCGGCGGACCCCACCAGGACGTGGAGAAGATGATTGCCCGTGGGGAGCTGGGGGATCTCAACGAAAATGCGTTCACCTGGCTGCTGTGGAATGAGGTCCAACCGTGCTGGAGCCGGCCCTTCCAAGTTGAGGGTAATGGCATCGACCTGATGGTCGCTGGAAACACAGATGCAAGGTTGATCGGTGGACAACCACTCGGCGTAGCCTTCGCCGTCCCACAGCACGGGCGGGAGTCCTGCGGGTCTGACATCGACTTGCTTGGCGGGTGCAAGCCCGAGACTCTCAAAATACTTCAGTCCATCCAGAGAGAAGACGGGGTCTATATCGAGATAGGTCGCGGAAATTCCTTCGCACTCCACAGGCGAGCTTCGTGCGTCAGCGTGTGGTGGAATCTCATCACGACTGAGCAAAATGTATCGACTTCCGGGACGGACAGTTCCGCCTCTTATTTCTCGGGCTGTTCCATCGGAAAAGACCTTGAAGAGCCAATTCGAACTGGGCCGCAACATACACTCGGCACTGAGAATGTACTCCAACTCGGGAGACTGGTTTTCAAAGCGCAACAGGACCTCGGAAGGGTCTGGCCATCGTTTTAGAATGACGGACTGGGGACCGTAGTGGAGCAAGCGTCCGCGGGCGAGTGGACGTCCATTGGACCCTGTCACCACGGAGGTCCCGTTCAATGTCTCATTTAATTCTGGAAATTTGGACAGGAGTGGGCCGAGATCCGGTATTTCCAGCACGACATTCCAAGAGCCTTGAAGGGTTGGTCTGAGATAGACCCGCGGTTCAATCCCTAAGTTGCGTAGTTCTTGTCGCAAGCCTGGCCCGCTGCTGACGGGCAACCTCGCACTAGGAAGGGAGATACCGGTCAGCTTGGCCTTTGCAGCGGATCGAGCATCTTTCAGCCATTCTCTTTCCCGGCGTTCTTTGTTGAGGTTTTTTGCGATGCGAAGCAATGTATCGGGCGTGATCAGACTCTTAGCGCGGTCTTTCTCCCCGATGAGTAGGGCTGCGGCGATTTGTCCCAATAGGAGCGGTTCCTCAGCAACCATTTGGAAGCGTCTGGTCGTTGTCCAACTGCGCGCTGCGATCTCATTTCCCAGCAATTCCGGGGAGTCAAAGAGTTCCTTTCGGAACAGATATCGAATCTGGTACAGGATTTCTGCGAGCTGCCGTTGGAGATCTTCCGACAGGATGGCGTGCGTGATTGGCCAACAGATGATGGAGAAATGTGTGGCCCAAGGGCCGGATGGACGAGCGCCTCCGTAGGTCTTGGCGAACTTCCAAAAGCAGTCTCTCAACCATCCACGGTCACCGCCCAGTGCCCATCCGGGCGTGTTTTCTTCAAAAGAAGGCCAGTACTCGACTCCTTCATATTGATAGCCGAGTTCGGTGGCATAAACAGTCCAGACAAGCCAGTATCGATCTGATGGTGCGCTTTTGCGGACGATGCTCGACAGGTCAGAGATTTCCGACTCTGTGAGGTCATGTTCCAGAGCAAAGAGAGGTCGGTCGCCCAGAGCGTCGGAGCGCTGTTTTCGGAGCGCCAGGAAATGGTGCTCCAGGCGTTCCTGCCAAGCCAGCAGACTCGAAGACATGACCGGTCGTTGCTCCTCTGGGGGGAAGAGGTTGCAGGCCAGAGACAGGGTGAGCCGTCTTCAGCGCTGTGTACTGCAGGGAGTCGTAACCATGTTAAGGCCGGACAATGGGAACCGGCTGGTCTCGAAGGTCTGTGTTGTGCCGTCCTCGTTACTTGTAAATAGCGGAACATCTTCGGCACAAGGTGGCAACACAACTCGAGCGCCGTGAGAAATCGGATGAGCCAACGAATGGATGGCGGCGGTTTCAAGCACGGCGTGATTGAGAATGCGATGCGTGAGCCACCTGCGCATCCAGAATTGTGCGATCTTCTCGGTAACTCTGCGCGGGTGAGCTTGAGGAAGAATGTATCGGGCACGGTCTGTTAGGCCTAGGAGCACATCGCGAAAATTCGATGCAAGCGGAACTCCATAAACTACTCGCGAACTACGATGGTTGAGCAGCACATTTGAATCGAGACCGAGGAGGTCGATCCCCGCACGCAGTTTGCGGAGTTTTGGGTTTACGCCCTCTCCAAAAATACTATTCACTCTCGTTCCTGGATGACTCTGCGCCAAAAATGCGTCGATCTCGCGCGAAGTGTCAAACGATAGATGGTAGGAGCCAAATCCTTCGCTTTCGCCAAGGTGCTCGAATCGGATCGTTTCGCCTTTCTTTGCGCCAACTTCCAGTGCGTCTAAGCGTAGGCGGTTGTATTGGCTGGGGTTGACTCGGTAGAGTCCGGTGGTTCCCAATAAAACCAGTCTCGGTGTCCGGCATATGGGCCGTCCGGCCATTGACGATGCGATGACACTTGGGGCGCTCGAATATCGAGAGGCATACGCCCGGACAATTTCGGGGCTTGTGAGCAGAAGGGAGACAAGTTTGCCGCCGAGGAGAGAACTATAAGGCGCAACGGCGCCGCAAACAGTGATATCGAGCATATCGATTCCAACGCGGGACGCTTTAACGTGCTTTAGTACGGTTTCGATTGCGCGATGACCTTGGCTGGTCGTGATGGCTGTGCGGAACTGGTCCGGACTGCCGGATCGGAAACCTATCCGGGAGAGCTTACGTTTTGCGCCGAGCAGTTCGGCCAGTTTCTCGGCACGTTTTGCCCGGAACAGACTAAGGGACGTTTGCTCTTTCCAGGTAACTCGTGACCGGTTGCCTTGTCCCTTGTGTCGATCAGATTGGGGGTATTTCTGATGTCGACTTCGGGCTTTGGCGGACACCGCTAGAAGTCTGGAGATTGTTGCTTGGCTAGGTGATCTCAATTCCTTCGGACGAAGAACGCCTTCGCTTAGGAAATCCTCCTTGTAAATATCCTTCAGGAGCGCGGCAAGGGAGGTTTTGAGCCATTTCGCCCACTGTGCCGGTGGGTCCAGACTTAATCGTTCGAAAAATTCCTTCGATCTCCATCCTATCCACGAGTCACGGGCTGAAAGTTGGACCACTGCGCTCCCGACTGCGCCGATGCCTACTATTGGATGGTTACGCGCAGCGGCGTCGCGTACAAGGATCCACATTTTTCGGCCAGGTGTGCTGTTGTATGGGGTTGTCCATGTGTGGCGGAAATATCTCCAGATGTCTCCAAGCCTCAAGCCTGTGAATTGGCAAATGGAATCTTTTTCGACCATCTGAATATAGGGAGATATACAGGACTGCAATCGTTGAAGCGGACTTTCGTCACTTGAGGAGGTAACTGCGTGTCGCAACCTGTCCGCAAATTCTTTCCCGTCACGCATTAGGGAGAAAATGGACATCCAACCCTTGGGCGTTAAGCGTGGCCGTTCCATCTTTCTGATGAATTCGCGTGTCGCCGGTTGACGCAGTTGATTGTTGCGTTCATGAAGATGAGTTGCGCGGACTCTGCGCTTTTCGTCTTCAGGAGAGCAGGTGTGCGTTTGTGGCCGTTGCCCCCATATCCCGGATCGAGAAACCTGAAGCGTCCATCCTTGCTGTTTGAGGTCCACAAGCATAGAAAAGGCGACACGGAGCGCCTGAGATTGACGACCACGGGCGTTTGCCTTCAGGAAGAAGTCTTGTTTCAGTGATTCGAGGGCGTCCTCCTGATGATGATTCAGGAGTTGTCGCGCAAAGCGACGAACTAACGTTGTCGCCGGCTTGCGCAGGCGGGGTTGGAGGTTGATCAGTTCGTTTTGATCCGGCAGCACATCAATTCCCCAAGAAAGTCGCGAGCGCGTTGCTCCACCGGATTCGTTTGCGGCGACAATAGTTGATCTCTCGCTCGCTTTTCGATTCGGCCTCGGCTCTTGCCAGTGCGAGGAGCAGACACTCCCAGTGGTATCGCTGTTGAGCAGGGTTATGGCAATCGGGGTGGAATACGCGCCGATAAAAGGGATGATCCGTGTTGAGAAACAAAGTGAGCCGCTGGCCGGCAAGTCGAAATGAATAAAATGCGTCATCGCCAGAAGCGACCGGCTCTATTTTGTATCGTAGTGTCCCGGAGTCGTAGCGATCAGGTTCGGTCGATTTGCTACGGAAGTGGTATTTGATCGCTGGCGGAGGTAGGAGCCGTTCTCGACGGTCAGCGGTGCGGATCGCCTTGCTGTCTCTACCAAGAGTATTAAACGTCGATCGTACTCTAGCATTGAGAGTCCTGGCGATTTGTTCAAGGTCCCTCGAGAGTGCCTCTTGCAATTCGGGCACTGGAGAGATTTGCTGCTTCGTGTTCGTCACGCCAAAGAATTCGTCTAGTTGGGGATCGAATGCAATCTCACAACGCCACCAGTCATCATAGTTCTCTTTGCGCTTGGACCCCATGAAGAACCATCCAAGGGCGATTTCTCGTTTTCCTCGCACAACTGAAACGCCGGGATTGCGGGTAATGGCTCTGACCCGCTTTTCCTGCTGGGAAAGATCGCGCCACTTCAAGATAGGCAGTTCAGAAAATCGGACAGTCACCTCTGCTGTTTGTTCGGTTCGCCTGGGAATCTTCATGCGATAGACGAGAGAACGGCCGAATTCTGTCGCACCAGTGTATTTCGCACGTGAGTTAAGAAGCAGCGGGTCGATGGAGAAAATCTTTTGATCATTGATAAACAGTCTGATGCCATTCCAGATGTAATGCCGGTACATACGTCCAAGGTTCGCGTGTAGATGGTCAAGTAGCGTAGCCTCGTCGAGGTTCGGAATACGATCGCAGTGTCGCCAGACAACGAGAGTGCCGGAGTGGTTCACGTGGTTTGTCGCGAAGGCAGGAAGGGGGCGATTCTGTGGCTTTGGGATTTCGAGGAGACGTCGCAGCACTACTTCGTCCAGGTCGAGATATGAGAAGAAGATTCGACGTCGGTTCTTCCAAGTAAACACTTCTACGCGACGTGCCTGACTTAGGGAGCTATTGGGTAAGCCCATTCCGAAGCGGCCTGGACCAGTACGGTCGTTGAACCGCGTGCTGCCTCCAAATTGGAGCGCCTTGCGCAGGACATCCGGCTCCATTCCGCTGCCGTTGTCGAGGACGGCAATCAGAGGCGATGGGGGAGTAACGTCGACGAATATCTGCAGGTTTGTCGCGCCTGCTTGGATTCCATTGTCGATGAGTTCGGCCAAAGCAGTAGCTAAGTTCCGGTATCCGGCGTCACGCGTAGCGACAATGAAGTTCTGACTTGAAATAATCGAATATTGGCTGGGAGCTACCGTATGCAACTTGACCCTCCCACTTAGTAGAGCTCGAACGGAGCGCCTTGTCAAGTATCAACGCCGGCGCTGCGGGCGGAGGCAAAGGCCAGAAGACGACAGACGATTTGCGCAGTAGGATGACTCCGCGTTCTGAAGGTCGTCGAGCCACGGCGGCCCTTGTGTATCTCTCGGCCAAACTTAGCAATTCGCGATCTCGTCCATCTGGGCATTGGCGGCTCCTTGGAATCTCCTATTTGAGTGGGAACTTCCGCAGAAACATCCACGTAGCCGCGATCCAGAGGAGAGTGCCGAGTGGTTTAATGAATCTGATTGTCCAGAAGATGATCCAAGGGCTCACGGTTGAGGTAAGCCTCGGAAGATACGGTCCAAGGAATGCTTTTAGGTCTGGGGTGGAAGTATTCAAGAGTAACAAGCCGACGCCAAACAACACACAAACTAGCGCTATGTATCCCCGGGGAGGTGCAACCTGGACGAGAAAGGAGGGTTGTGAAGCCCATGCCGCATCATTGGGATTTTCCGCCTGGACAATGCGCAAGGTAGAGAGCGTTCGTTCTGACAAACGGCTGCAGGTAAGTAGGATGTCTTCCTGATTGTATCTCGACTGTATCCTGAACTCGTCTTTTGAGGCGCTAGAGAAGACTTGTCTATCCCAAATCAACTTTAGGATTTGATTCTTCAAATCTTTCTCAGTTTTCCGATAGAAGAGCATTCGCAGCACTACACTACGACCAGTCTTGAAGGCATAGACACAATTGCCCGCGCCGTAGCTGGGGTTAATGGATTTTCCTATTGGTTCAGACTGCGGGGTTAGACAATATGCGAGCCACTTGCGAATTCGAGATTTAGTCCGGACGGCAATCGCGAGCAACGCTCTCTGATTCGTCCACCAATTTTTGGCTCGGCCGCGTCTGCCTTCGACGTAATAGAAACCGGAGATCTGATAGGTAATGCATTCTTGGAGCGAAGATTGATTTATTCGATCAATTACACTTCGCCACGCATCGTGGGTATGATCTTCGGTAACCGAATATGCGAAGGCTGGTGCATCACTCCAGTAGACAAAGAACGAATTGCCACTGTGAGGCTCGGGACGTGGATGATCAGCGAGATTTCTAATTGAGTCACTCCAAAGCTGCTCATTCACAGAACCAGTACCGTAGTTGACGAATTGTCCAAGTTCGGCGTCGACGAAGAGGAGGTTTGCGACAGAAAGTACCTTGACGATTCGAACTTCTCTGATCGGGTAGAAGCGGAACTCGGGTAGGGCGGGTGTAACAGAGGCAGGCCCTTTAGATGTTGATGGTCGATCTTGTTGAGCAGTTGTTGGCGGGTCAGCAAAGATCATCAGCCCTTTTTGCTGTAATAGAAGATTGGGTGTTTTTTTGACAGATTCCTGGACGAAGTTTTCGCTGTACCGGAAGCGAAGTACGTGACCCTCGGGATAGCAACATCCGTCGAGCACGCTTCTTTTATAAAGTTCGCGGCTGGTCGAACTAAATAAATAAACCATTCTTTTAATCACTAGCTAATTTATTAACGATACCCGAAACGTGCCTGAGGGATTGTACCTTATAAAATCTCTGGCTTTGAAAAAGAACATCTTCCTCGTATTTCCAGTTTGCATTCGGAATCCAAATCGCATTAAGTCCACGTCGGAGTGCGGGGTTAATATCCGATCTCAAGGAGTCTCCGACAGACCAGGCATTCCCAGGTTTGATCTTCAGACTTTGCAGGACTTCTTTGAACGTGTCGTTGTCCTTGTGTTTGACGATAAAGATCTTTTCGAAGAAATGACTCAGACCACTCGTTGACACCCTGTGACGTTGGATCGTTGTAGTGCCTTTGGTCAACAAGACAAGGCGGTTTTTGGACGCGAGCGATTGAAGCACGTTCTTGGCAAAAGGAACCAGCTTGGGTTGTGCTTCAAATATGTGGTCCCGGATTGCCAGAATCTTCTTGTCGACAGATCGTCGGACCGGTCGACGAGCTAACCGGGAGAAATGCCGGTATGTTTGCTGCATGGAAATTCCAAAACGCCGCATTGAAAAGCCGAGGGTCTTTACGTTGCTTCGGTCCACCTCTTCGAAATGGGCTTCGACCTTCTTTGTTGCGAAACCTTGCAGGCGCATCAGTTGAAAGAAGCTTCTTTTTGCCTGGCCGTAAAGGGGCATCGTGCGCCATAAGGTGTCATCACCGTCAAAAATAAGAACTGGTTTACGATCCATAACGTGCGGCGATGGTGTAGTAGTTCGCCGCGGCCTCTGCCCTTCACTTTTCAATATATTGTTTGCGTGTAGCATCTGCAAGCGGCTGCTCAACTGGCACGGCCAGGCATGATGTATTCCCACAGGACATAAGCCAGTACAAGACCTGGTTATGACCGATTCGGCTGCGCCAGTTGCGGGATGACTAAGGCGACCACCGACTCGGGCGAGTACTTTGTTTTTACCAGGACCGTACAGGAGCGCAGTCGGCTGCCGTCGCTGGTCCTCCACCAATCGAGGTTTTCGACGGCTTCAAGGTTCGCGCCCTGCTCGAATGATCGATAGATTACGGATCGCTCAGGAACGCGCCAGTGAGCATACATCAGAATGTCTTCCTCCCGAGCGGCGCGATTGACGGACACATGCACGGCGCGTAATTGCGGCGCCGGCGCTGGGCAGTTACTAAACCTCATTTGGGCTACGCCCAGTTTCTGGTACTTCTTTAGGCTGAGCTGCGCCGTGAGCAGGATGCACGGTATTGGAAGCGCTTTGACGATTCCGATCAACGAGGATTGAACGCTGGCTTGTGGACAGAATTCCCTGCGGATGCGGTCGATGAGTTCGAACGAAATCTCCTGATCGTGATCTGCTTTGAGGAAGGCCGGCCAGAACGCCATCTCTCCCGCTATGACGTCCATGAGTGATTCTTCAGGGTCAAGGACTGCCGCGGCATGCGTGCGGCGAAACATGAGGCGCATTTGGGGAGTTAGGGTGAAGAGGTGAGCGAGCTCATGCCACTTCGTGAAGTAAGAGGCGAAGACTTTCGGTCCGCGGCAGTCGATGATGGAAACGAAGGGCAAATCAAATTTGGCAGCGTTCTGCCGCTTGAGCGTGATGGCGTAGTCCTGGTCGCGCAGTTCGTTGCGGAGATTCGCGAAGATGGTCTCGCCCTGCGGGACGAACTCCTCGATGATTTGGTCCAGATCCGCGTCGCAATGGACTTCCCGGAAGCGGGTCTTGGCATCATGCGCCGCTGCGTTAAGCAAATCCGCGAGATTTCCGCACTTATAGCTTTTCACAACTTTGCCGACCCGGCGCCGCACGTAATCGACAATTTCGGAGACAGGCCTCTCCGACCTTTTCAGTCCGAGGTCGCTGGCCAGCTTGCCGATTTGCGGTTTGGAGTCGAGGCGGCTCATCCGTAGGTTTTTTTCAGAACATTCTTCAGCGCGTTGTGCAATTCCTTCCAGTCATCCACGGACGCGACCCCTTTGGACTGCTTGCTTCTGCGCGCGACCACCGAGTTGTAAGCTCCCAGCAGGTCGAGCGCTTCTTGGTGGCTGAGATGAAGTTCTTCTGCAGCCTGTGAAAGCTCGACTGGAATCATGATCGGCTTCCGGACGCTGGGTTCTTCGCCTTCGCCGGTCGCCAGATACTGCACGGTGGTGCCAAGAGCTTGAGCAATCCGGAGAAGCATATCCAAGCCGATGTTTTTGCCCTTGTTCTCAACCTCGCTCAGAAAGCTCTTGCTGATTCCCGACACGTCCGACAGCTTTTCCTGCGTCCAGTTCCTAGCCTCACGTACCTCTTTAATGCGTTCGCCAACAGTGGCCATGCCACCCCCAGGGTAGAGGCTGGTTACGGGCGGAGCATACCAGTTGCGAGAAGATTCGTAAACAAAAGACTTGCGTCGGTTGTGGATATTCGCTATAACGAATATATTCGCTAACGAGGTGCGGTCGATGCTGACCAATCTAAGGCGTGAAAGCTCGAAGCGGACGGGGACGCCGTTCGATCCGTGGACCATTCAAGCGGTGTGGGAGAAGGGCTCGATCGTTGCCGGCGTGGATGCTCGCTTTTTTCGGAAGGACGGATGCGGGGCGTGGATTGAGCGGAACGCCTATGGTTCTTCCGGTTTCGAAAGGCGGGACGGACGACATTTCGAATCTTCAGCCGCTGCAGTGGCAGAACAACAGGGCGAAAGGCGAAAGTCAATACAACTGGGGTTGTGCCGTAGTGGCGGTCCGATAAAAGGGGGACCAAGGGATGGCGAACGCAAAGCAGCACGCGGTGATCGGCGCAGGGGTAGGGGCTGTCTGTTGGTTGTTGTACTGCAAGCTTGTTGACCGTCCGATTCAAGTTGGGGAGGTAGTGCTTGCGGCGGGTGTCGGGATGATCGGTGGGTTGCTCCCGGACCTGTTGGAGCCCGCGATCCACCCGAATCATCGGCGGTTTTTTCACAGCTATGCCGCTACTGCATTGCTGGCGCACGCGAATCATCATGTTTCTCGGAATACGCAAATGCCAGCAGAGACGCGAGCTGCAATTCACTTGATTTCCCTTGGTTTTTACAGCCATTTGGTCGCCGATGCGCATACCCCAAAAGGCTTGCCGTGTATCTAGATGGTCGCGGCGGGCGCTGCATCGTGGCCGCGAGTTTGGGACGATTTTGGGGAGGAGTGAAATGAGCAATCGGTGTGAGGAAGGTCTGGACGGGCGGTGTCGTGACGAGGATGGAAGCATTCGCCGCAAGCGCGGCGACACGCTTTTGGGCACACTGCGGCAAGAGTACGGGCCGGACTTTGCCGAAGGAATGCGGAGCGACATGAGGCTGGACACGTTTCTGGACGAGATAAATGCATCGTCGCTCAGCGAATACTTGCGGCAGCGGAAATAGGAGGAAGCGATGGCGAGTCGTCGTATCGTTTGCATTACTAAGCACCCCACGCATCAGGACAGGTACCATCGCATCACGCACGTCGGAGTTGGAACAGATGCCGACAAAGCGTCCGAGAAGTTGGACGTAGCGACCGTTATCCGGAATATCAAATCGGTTTCCGGCGATAGCTACTACGTCGTGGGATCTGACGGTTCGGAGGCGAGCGTCATTGTTCGAAGGTGCCCACACTGCAGCGACGGCCACGACATCATCGCCACGACGGCGGACAATACGAAGAAGGACAATCTACTGGAACTTCGGGAGTGTCGCTGGCAATAGCGCGCGTTAACGCTCCAAGCTAATTTCATGCCTGACAAATTGCAAGAAGCCGTTCGGAGCGTATTGGATAAGTTCGATTCCGCCACTGAAACTTTTTTTGAGGTGGCGGTCACGGATGCCTTGCGCCCGCTGCCTGCGGAAATACCACCTTCCAGTCAAGTTGACCGTGACATTTGGTGGGCTGAGTCAGCAGCAATGAGTTTCTATCGGCGGGCTGATAGCGAAGTGAGCGTTTGGGGTACGACGTACGGTCCTATGATGAGCGCAACGAGGAATGACGGGACGCCCTTTTACTCCCCTGATATCGCGGAGGCGAGTTTAGACACGATTGAATACTGGAAACAGCGTACTGGCGAAGCGAAACATCCGATTCTTCGAGCGCGGTATTCCGATCTCGCATGGGATTTCGCGGCTGTTGTCGCCAAGCAAAAGCCGGACGTTTCGTTCGCAAAAGCCGCTGTCGATGCCTACGTGCAGGCATCGACGTTGTGCTACAAAATCGTCGTTCAGCCAATCCATTACCTTGAAAGAGCGCTGGAACTGGCAATCAGCATCGGAGATGAGGAACGAACGCAAACAGTCGTTGACGCCATGTTCGTTCTCTACGAGCGCGTCGCAAAGCCAGAGTTGGGTGGTTCGTGGCCGTTTATTTTCGACAACCTGCTGGACAACAAAAAAATCATCCTGACGGAATCACAGCAAAAGCGAATAGTCCATTCACTGGAGGAGATCCTGCGGAAATCGGCCGATCGGACCGTTCCGAAAGAGTTCAATCCTTGGGGCGCGCAAGCTGCGGCGGAACGCCTGGCGGGAATTTATCGTAAGTCAGGAGCAAAGGAGCAAATTCCACGAGTCATCCGAAGCTACGGAATGGCGTTTGAGAAACTGGCCGAGGAAGCTTCTCCGACTCTGGCTGTGGGGTGGTTACAGCCGGTGTATGAGGCCTATCGGAATGCGGGAATGAGGGAGGACGCGGAACGAGTCCAAGTCGCCTCGGAGAAAAAGGGCAAACGAGCCCACGAAGACATGAAGCAGATTTCAGCGCGCGTCGAAGTGTCTGCGGCTGAGATGGACAAATTTGTCGCTGCGATCACGGCCGACAGCCTGGACCTGGCCTACAAAAGAATTGCTGTGAGATTCGTAACCAAGGCAACTGATGCACGAGAGTTCATGAAACAAATGATAACGCAAGCGCCATTGGTCTCGATGATCGGAGTTCAGAAAATCGCTGATGGCCATATAGCAGCTCAAGCTGGGTCCGTCGAAAGTGACCCGAATGGCCGGTTGGTCATGCAACTGGCGCAGATCATTGAAATGGAATCCTTATTCCTGACGACAGCGCTTGATAAGACTCGCGAAATCTACAAGCCCGATGCAAAACAAATTGTCTCTATACTCCAGGAGTCACCGGTCTTTATTGAAGAAGGCGAGAGTCTACTTGTCGAAGGTATTGAGGCGTATCTCGGGGGCGATCATGTCAAGGCAATCCATGTCCTGATCCCCCGGATTGAAGCGGCCTTGCGGGCGCTGCTTGGTCTCTTAGGTCTTCCCACGAACAAGCCGATGCGGTCGTCGAAGGGCGTGATGCAGGCAAAGAACCTGAATGATATGCTCGGTGACGCGAACGTCAAAGCAGTCCTGGGTGACGATACAGTTCTATATCTCCAGACGTTTTTGAATGATCCGCGCGGCCAGAACTTAAGGAACAGGGTCTCGCATGGCCTGACGGAGAAGCGCTACCTAAGCAAGCCCCTGGCTGACAGAGTTTTCCACGTCCTTCTTTCGCTCAGCTTGATTCGGAAACGGGAGCCCCTTGAAGCGAAACCGCACAAGTAGCCGGCAATCAATGGCTCCGATCGGGTCATGACGGGGTCATGCCCCTTGCGATAAATTACGCCAAACTGAACAAGAACTGATAAGAGAGCGTGAATCGGGCTTGTCCCGTTTTGTCAAAGCGTCTGGCAAATTTCGCCCCTATTCTGGTGCACTCTTGGTGCACTCTAGCTTGCAAATGGGGTTATCTACCGCAACTGGCAGCGCGTTAAGTTATTCAAAATACGTGAAACGCATGGGGCGTGTGAGTCGCTCTTTGATCTCCCCGAACTCCGTTTCTGGTCAGTGAAAGGCGACGGAGCGATCATTCGTAACGCAGGGCGATAAGAGGGTCGACGTTTGCGGCGCGACGAGCGGGCAGATAGCAGGCGGCCAGTGCGACCAAGACAAGCACAACTGCAACGCAGATGATCGTGAGTGGATCGAAAGGGCGCACGCCGTAGAGAAGATTGGCGAGATAGCGCGTGAGGAAGAGCGAACCGGCGAGACCAAGCGCAAGTCCAATGAGAATCATGACGATGCCCTGTCCCAGGACGAGGCGAAAAACGTGGGAGGGCGCCGCGCCGAGGGCCATACGAATACCAATTTCGTGAGTGCGCTGCGAGACAAGGTAAGAAATGACGCCGTAAATACCAACCGCGGCGAGGACCAAGGCCAGCGAGGCGAAGATGGAGAGGAGCGTCATATTGGAGCGTGGAATTTCGATCGAGTCTTCGACGCGCTGCTGCATGGTGGTGATGTCAAAAACAGGCTGCAGTGGATCGGTGGCGGCAAACTGGGCGCGAACGGCAGAGACGAGCCTACGGGGGTCTTGGTCGCTTCGGATGACGACCGAGGCGGCGTTTTCGCCATAGAAAGGGACGTAGACCTGAGGATCAGAGTCGTGGTCGAGGCCAGTATAGTGGACGTCACCCACGACACCGACAACAGTGCTCCACGGGCTCTCGGGCCCGCGGAGGCGGACGCGTTTTAAGAGCGGAGTATCGGGGGGAAGAAAACGTCGGGCGAACGCCGCGCTGACGATGATGGGGTGGGAATTGGGAGTGAGATCGGACGGAGTGAAGGATCGTCCGGTGAGCAAAGGGATGCGCATCGTTTGAAAATAGTCCGAACTGACTTCGTTGGCGAATACCATGGGCGCAGTGCCCGGCGGAGGTTCAGGCTGGCCCTCGATGAGAAAGGAAAACGATCCCCAAAGACGGCTGAATGGGAGCTGAGTAGTTAGACCAACGGAGTGCACGCCGGGTAGAGTACGAACGCGCTCCAGTACCTGGGAGAAAAAAGCCTGACGCTGCTCGTCGGTAGAATATTTCGAGTGAGGGATCTCCGTGCTGACAGTAAGCACATTCGCGGGATCGAAACCAGGAGCGACCTTGGACAAACGAATAAAACTGCGAATCAGAAGTCCTGAGCCGATCAGCAGTAAAAATGCAAGCGTGAACTCCACAGCCACGAGCGCGCCGTGAGGTCCGCGACGAATGTAGAAGCCGGTAGTGCGGGAGCCGCCCTCTTTCAGGGCATCGTTCACGACCGGTTTTGAACCGCGGAATGCAGGCGTGAGGCCGAAGAGGATAGCGGTGAGACAAGTAATGATGAGCGCAAAAAGGAGGACTCGGCGGTCGATAGAAAAGACGCCAATCTGGGCTATGCTGGCCGGCAACGAACTGCGAAGAAGTCGAACGCCGATGGCCGCAAGTAGAAGTCCTGCGGAGCCACCCAGTGTGGCGAGGGACACGCCCTCGGTGACTAATTGCTGAATGAGTCGGGCACGGCCCGCACCGATGGCAACGCGGACCGCCATCTCTTTGTGGCGGCCCGCAGTGCGAACAAGCTGGAGATTGGCGACATTCACGCACGCGATAAGCAGGACGAGTAGAACCGCAGTGAGAAGAATGAGGAGCGCAGAGCGAACATCTCCGACAATCTTTTGGTGCAGAGGTGTTACTTGCACCTTTAAACCGTCACGAGTCCGAACGAATGCGGCGGGCATCACTGAATTGGATTGCGCGGCGAGAGTGGTGAGATCAGCTTGCGCTTGACTAAGCGAAACGCCGGGCGCCAACCTGCCAATTACGCTCGTAAGTCTAAGGGTTTGCGCGGCCCAGTCGACTTCGGGAGGAAGCTGGAAGGCAAACAAGCATTGAGGAGCCTCGCGCTTGGTGGGGAAATGGAAGCTCGCAGGCAGGACGCCGACGACGGCGTAGCTGCGACCATCGAGGTCTATGGATTTTCCAACGATGCCGGGGTCAGCGCTGAATTTGCGACGCCAAAGCGAGTCAGTGAGAAGAACTGTGAGTGGACCGCCGGGCCGCTCTTCGTCCGGGAGAAATACACGGCCCAGTGCGGGTTGGATATCTAGAACAGCGAAGAAATTGGTGGTGACACCCGAGGTTTCGATGCGCTCGGGCTCTCCGGCGCCGGTGAGGTTGGCCTGGCTACCTCCATCGTAGGCGCCCATGACTTCGAAGGTGTGGTTGTGGATGCGCCAATTTGTGAATTCCGGGTTAGGGACGGCCCAATCGTTGATATGTGGCACGAATTCATCGGCCCAGACGAGACGCGCGGGATCCCTGTAAGGAAGCGGACGAAGAAGAGCAGCGTTGACAACGGAAAAAATTGCAGTAGAAGCGCCGATGCCAAGGGCTAGCGCGAACACCGCGACGAGAGCGAAGCGGCGATCTCTGCGAAGATTGTGGATAGCGTACCGGAAATCACGGACGAGGTTATCGAGGTGAGTCTCCCAGCGTGTGTCGCGGACTTCTTCTTTGACGCGTTCGAGGCCGCCGAATTCGAGTTTCGCGCGTCGGCGAGCTTCCTCGGGACTGATGCCCTCGGCCACATAGTCAGCGATTTGGCGATCGAGGTGATCACGGAGTTCGGTGTCGAGGTGTTTTTCGGTTTGCTCTTTGCGAAAAAGTCGAGTTAGCCAATTCATTGTCGCAACTCCTGTTCTGCCGTTCCGGGCATCATGGCTTTTCTGATTTCGTTATTCATAACGCAGAGCGACAAGGGGATCGACGCGAGTTGCGCGGCGGGCCGGCCAAAAGCAGGCTCCCAGCCCAGTGGTGACGACCAGGGCGGCCATCGACGTAAACGTCCAAGGATCCGTTGCCGAGACACCCCAAATTTGACTCGCCAAGAATCGTGTGAGGTAGTAGCTTGCGAAGAGGCCGAGGACAATACCTGCCGCAATCAAGCGCGCGCCCTTTGTGAGAATCATCTGTAAGATGCTGCCTTGCTGAGCGCCGAGGGCCATGCGGATGCCAATCTCCTGCGTCTGCAGCGAGACGGTGTAGGCCATTACGCTGAACACGCCGACGATCACAAGCAACAGGCTGATACTCGCGAGCGGCGTCGCGATCAGCAGACCAAACTCCGGCGTGGCGTATGTAAACTTTTGCAGGAACTCTTCAAGTGGAGTGGTCAGCAAAATAATTTCGTTGCGGTCCACGGTCCAAACTTGCTCCTGGACGGCGCGCGCCAAGGAAGCCGGTTCCACGGTTGTCTTCAAAAGAAAAAAGAATCCGCCACGCACCGTATAGGGAAGAAAAATCATGGGCATGGTGGGCTGCTGCGGGCCGGCGCTGATCACGTCTTTGACGACACCGACGATTCGGAATTCGGCATCTTGGGTTGTCGCTGACGGGCCTTTGAAGGCTTTCACACGGAGTTGTTGTCCGATCGGGTTCGCATCGCCAAAGAAGTCGTGCGCCAGCCGCTGGCTGATCACTCCGACGTATTGCGCGGATCGCACTTCTTGTTCGGAGAGCCACCGGCCCTGGACCGTGCGCAGCTCCAGCGTTGGAGCGAGATTTTCGTCGCAAGCAAAGAGGCCAACTTCTTCACTATAAGTCGCCCCAGGCACGATCACTTTGTATCCCGCTGACGGGCTATAACCGGGCATCGCGTCCTCGATCGAAACATGGGCCACGCCCGCCAAGGCTTTCAAATGTTCGGCGACATCGCGGACTTGGGCCAGTCCCCGCGGCGAAGCGAATTTTTGAAGAGGCGAGACGGAAATCTTCTGATGGCTTGGTGGTGGCGCGAAAACGACGAACAAGACATTCTTAGGATTGAAGCCCAGGTCGACGTGAGTGAGGAGGAAGAAACTGCGCATCATCAGGCCTGTGCCGATCAAAAGGACAATGGCGAGAGCTACCTCAGCGACGACCAGTACGGCGCGAAGCTTTCCGTGGCGCCCGCCGCCGTTTACGCCTTTGCCCGTGCCTGCCAACTGAAGTTGTATGTCCGTGCGCGCTGCACGAAGAGCTGGGGCCAAGCCGCAAATCAGCGTTGTGAGGGCAGAAAGGGCTAGAGCAAAGAATAGAACGGGCGCGTTTAGCCCAGGGGCTGTTTCAGAGCCGAGATGCCCGCCCCCATAGAGGTCTCCCGCGCGGGGAATAATTGCCGGGACGAATTTCATTCCGAGCCACGCGAAGACACAACCCACAATGCAAGCGGCCATTGCCAGCACGGAACTTTCCGCCAACAGCTGTCGAACCAACCGCCCGCGCGCCGCGCCGAGAGCCGCGCGTACCGCCATTTCTTTTTCTCGCACCGTAGCGCGAGCCAGAAGAAGATTCGCGACGTTACTACACGCGATTAGAAGCAGCATCGCGACCGCCGCCAGCAAATCATAAAGCAGATGCTTCATGTCGGAATGGAATGTGGTGGCACCTCCTTGGGGTCCCAAGAGGGAGTCCGTGGCCGACTGGATTCGCGCCGTGAAATGTTTTGGAAAATCGTCCGGATGAAGAAGAGCGAGGCGTTTGACGATCAGATCGAGGTCTGCGGAAGCGGTCTCTAGAGTTAAGCCAGGTTTCAGGCGGGCCAACACTGCAGCCTTTGATTCCTCTTCGGCGCGTGGCGTATCAAGAGAGCGGGTGACCGGGATCCAGATTTGGGCTTGCAAACCATAGGCCTGGAAGCGCTGTGGCATGACGCCCACCAGCGTCCGCGGCTCCCCATCGATGGTAAGTATCTTGCCGAGAATTCTCGGGTCTTCGTGGAAAACGCCCTTCCACGTTTTGTAACTTATCACAAAAACGGGAGGCGCTCCGGGCTTGCCATCTTCCGGAGCGATGCCGCGGCCGAGGAGCGGCGGCACGCCATAAAAGTCGAAGGCATCGGAAGTCACGCGTGTACCGTTGAACTGGTACATCTGGGAGCCGTCGTTGGCGAGCACAAACGCGCTCGGGATGTACCCAACGATATTTTCGAAGACCTGATTTTGCTCGCGGATAACATCGAGATCGGCCAAAGGAAAAGTTAGAGGTTGTAGATTGCTATCCGCCTGACCTGTGTTTTCCGTGTTCTGAATCACGGGAACAACTAACCGGCTCGCGTCTCTTGCGGCAAAGGCATTGAAAAATAAATTGTAGAAAATACTGAAGACGACCGTCGAGGCACCGATGCCGAGAGCCAGAGCGAAAATGGCGAACATGGCGAAACGGCGGTCTTTGTGAAGATTGCGGATGGCGTAGCGGAAATCGCGGAAGAGATTATCGAGGTGTGTGTCCCAGCGCGTATCGCGGACCTCCTCTTTAACGCGTTCTAGACCACCGAATTCGAGTTTGGCGCTGCGGCGAGCCTCTTCTAGAGGCATGCCCGAGGCGATGTAGTCAGCGATTTGGCGATCGAGGTGGTCACGGAGTTCGGCGTCGAGGTGTTTTTCGGTTTGCTCTTTGCGAAAAAGTCGAGTTAGCCAATTCATTGTCGCAACTCCTGTTCTGCCGTTCCGAGCGTCATGGCTTTTCTGTTTTCGTTATTCATAACGTAGGGCAACGAGGGGATCGACGCACGCGGCGCGACGTGCAGGCAGCAGGCAAGCGGCAACGCCGACGAGCGTGACGAGTGCCGCCACGGATGCGAAGGTCCAGAAATCTGTCGTCGAGACGCCCCAGATCTGGTTCGCCAAAAAGCGTGTGAGAGCGCAGCTGGCGAAAAGGCCGAGAACTATTCCGGCCGCGACGAGGCGCGCGCCTTTCGCGAGAATCATTTTCAAGATGTTCCGCTGCTGTGCGCCGAGGGCCATGCGGACGCCGATTTCGTGCGTTTGGAGCGAGACGTTATAGGCCATCACACTGAATACGCCGATGACAACGAGCAACAGCGCTACCGCCGCCAAAGGCGCGAACGTCATCAGGCCAAACTCGTGTGCGGAATAAGTGAGGGTGTAAAAAGTGTCGCGGTAAGGGCCGGATTGCGGGGAAAAGATCACGTTGCGATCAAAAGCCCACACTTGTTCCTGCGCCGCATGCATCAGCGAGGCCGGAGCCACTTTGGTCTTTATAAAAAGCAGGCCGGGACCGAAGCCGAGCCCGGCGCCCTTGATCGTGTAGGGAACAAAGGCCATCGGAATCACTGGAACCTGCGGACCGTAGTCCTTCACATCGCGGAGGACGCCGATGATCTGGAAATCTGCTTCGCCGGGTGGCTGGCCTTTTTGCGCCGAGCCCTTCACTCGTATCAGCCGGCCGACCGGTTCTTCTCCACCGAAAAAGTGAACGGCCATGGTTTGATTGATCACCGCGACCTGCCGCGCCGAGTCGATATCGCCTTGCGAAAGCCATCTGCCTCGCTGCAATTGCAATTGCAGCGTCTGAAAGAGATTCTCGCTGCAGCCATCCCACCCGACGCGCTCGACGTGGTTTGAACCGGGAACTGAGGCCTCGTGCCGCGCGCCGGGATTGTATCCGGGCAGAGAGTTGTTGATCGCGACCTCGGACACGCCAGGCAACGCCTTCAGGTTTTGGACGATTTTCTGAAAGATGATTTCCTGCTGTCCCGGTGGGAAGTTACCGGCGTGGGGATTCCGGAACACGAGGAACAGTATGCGGTCGAGATTGAAACCCAGGTCAATATGCGTGAGGAGGAAGAAGCTGCGCATCATGAGGCCGGCACCCGCCAGCAGCAGAATGGAAAGCGCCACTTCGCCGATAACGAGACTGGAGCGAAGCTTTCCGTGGTGAAAGCTTACATCCGACCCTTTGCCGCTGCCTGCGAGAGCGGGTTGCAGATCGCGGCGCACCGCTTGGAGGGCGGGAGCCAAGCCGCAGAGTACCGTCGTTAAGGAAGCGGCCAACAAGGCAAAAAGCAATATCGGCCAGTCGAGGCTGATCACGGCTTCGCCGCCGATGCTCGCGCCTTTGTGCGGGATCAGAGCAGCGACACCCTTCATTCCGAAGAACGCAAGTCCGCAGCCAAGAACGCAAGCACCTATCGCGAGGGCCGAACTTTCGACAAACAGCTGCCGAACCAGCCTGCCTCGAGTGGCGCCCAGTGCCAAACGAACGGCAATCTCCCTCTCCCTTACCGTGGCGCGAGCTAGAAGCAGGTTCGCGACATTCGTACATGCAATCAAAAGCAGAATGAGGGCTCCGGCCAGCAAATCGTAAAGCATGCGTTTGATATCGAAGTGCTGAGTCTCTGGGCCGCCGGCGCTGCCGATCCCGTAAGGTCCCATGAGGAAGTCGGTGGCTGATAGAACCCGCGCAGAGAAATGCTTTGGAAAATCATCCCGGTGATTCTTTGCCAATTGCTTGACGATCACATCGAGATCCGCCGATGCCGTTTCGAGGGACACGCCGGGCTTTAGGCGCGCCATCATGGTGCTGACCGCCGCGTCGTGATCGTTTGCGGCCGGGCCGGGGGCGCTGGGAATCGGTATCCAGATTTGCACAAGTGCGCCATAGGCCTGGAAGCGCGGAGGCATGATACCGACGAGCGTTCGCGGTTTGTCATCCACCAAAAAGCTCTTGCCCAAGATCCCCGGGTTAGAGTTGAACTCGCCTTCCCAAGTTTTATAGCTCATGACGAAGACAGGCGTAGCTCCGGGGGCTCCATCCCCGGTGATGATCCCTCGCCCGAGCAGAGGAGGGACGCCATAGAAGTCGAAGGAGTTTGGCGTTACAGGCGCCACGTAGAGCTGATGATTCTCGTCGCCGTCGCGCAACAGCGTGATGTCGCGCCCGAAGCCAACGATATCTTCGAAGACATGGTTTTGGGAGCGAATGGTGTCGAGGTCCGAGAGAGGTCCGCCGAGAGGCTGGAGATTGAGCTCGGGGAGTATCCCTGTCTCAGCGTTCTGCAGGGAGAAGACAACGAGGCGGCTCGCGTCTCTCGCGGCAAACGCGTTGAAAAGAAGATTGTAAAAAGCGCTGAACGCCACAGTGGAAGCGGCGATGCCGAGGGCCAGTGCAAAAATGGCGACGAAGGTGAAGCGGCGGTCTTTGCGAAGGTTGCGGATGGCGTAGCGGAAGTCGCGGAAGAGGTTGTCGAGGTAAGTCTCCCAGCGCGTGTCGCGGACTTCTTCTTTGACGCGTTCGAGGCCGCCGAATTCGAGTTTGGCGCGGCGGCGAGCTTCCTCGGGGCTGATGCCTGCACCTACATAGTCGGCGATTTGGCGATCGAGATGGGAGCGGAGCTCTTGATCGAGTTCTTTCTCCGCGCGGGATTTTTGAAAGAGGCGGCGAATGCGGCCTAGCATCAGGACTCCTCTTCTGCGCGCAAGATTAGGCCGACAGCGTCGCAGAGGCGTTCCCAATTGACGACTTCGGACTCCATTTGCTTGCGGCCCTTTCTGGTGAGCGAGTAGAACTTCGCTTGGCGGCCGGTTTCGGATTCTTTCCATTCGGCTTGCAGCCAGCCTTTGTCTTCCAAACGATGGAGGGCAGGATAGAGCGAGCCTTGATGGACATGGAAGAATTCTTTGGAGATTTGCTGAAGGCGTTGGGCGATGGCGTAGCCGTGGTTCGGGTCCAGGGCGACAACTTTCAGGACCAACATATCAAGAGTGCCGCGGAGAAGTTCTTGTTTGCTTTCGGTCATCGCGATACCTAGGAACTCGACATATATGCCCGAATCAAGCAAATGTCAACCGATTCCTGCGACTATGAATCCAGGGAAGCCAGAAGCAGCATCCGTTTGAGATCGAACGTTCTAGGATGTAGAGGGTCTATATGGTAGGGTATAGGCGCTCTATAGCCATACGCCAGAGGAAATTCGTGCCGTATCAAAACCGGATGGAATTGCTGCAAGGGACGCTGGACCTTTTGATCCTTCAGACACTGATGTGGGGCCCGCGGCACGGATACGGCATCGCCCAGGCCATTCGCGCGAATTCTGGCGAGCTGCTGCAAGTCGATGCCGGATCGCTCTACCCCGCTCTGCACCGGCTCGAAAAGAAAAAATGGATCGGCGCGGAATGGAAAGTTTCGGAAAACAAGCAGGACGTGAAGGTCTACAAGCTGACGGCGGCCGGCAGGAAGCGCCTAACGCAAGAACGCACGCGGTGGGAACAGATCACGGACGCGATCGCGGGAGTGCTGAATCCGGCGAAGAAGGAGAACCAGCCATGAAGCACTGGTGGAACTGGCGGAAGCGAAACGACGAGTTGGAAAAAGAGATCCAGCACCATTTGCAAATGGCGGAAGCGGAACGCATCGAGAGAGGAGCATCGCAGAACGAAGCACAGGCCGGAGCGCGGCGAGAATTCGGCAATGTGGGACTGGTAAAAGAGCTGGCGCGAGACGCCTGGGGCTGGCGCTGGCTGGAAGATTTGTACGAAGACTTGCGCTTCGGGATGCGTACTCTGCGGAAGAGTCCCGGTTTTGCGGCCACTGCGATCCTTACGCTGGCACTCGGCATCGGTGCAAACACGGTGATTTTCAGCTTCATCAGCGCAGCGCTGCTGCGGCCCATACCAGTCAGGGACGCCAAACAACTCGTTTTACTGCGATGGAAGGCGCGAACGCAGCCAAACGCCGGCTTCGGCCAATTTGGAGATTGCGAAGCATATTTTGCGAATAGCGTTACGTCGTCCGAACAAGCCTTGACGTCGGACTGTTCGTTTTCAGTGCCGTTTTTTCGAGAGATCCAGAAGAGGACGAATGCCTTCGCCAGTTTTGCTGCCTTTGCGGGCACATCTCCGCTGGTTTTGAGCGGCAGCGGAGCGGCAAGCACAGTGCGGAGACCGAAATATGTGACTGGAGAATATTTTGAAACACTGGGGATCAAGCCCGCATTGGGAAGACTGATCAGCCACGAAGACGACACGGCCTCCGCCCCGGCCACTGTAGTTCTCAGTTTCAGCTATTGGCGCAGCGAGTTTGGCGCAGTGGCAGACATTGTCGGAAAAACGATACTTCTGAACCGCGTGCCATTCACGGTTGCAGGAGTGGCGGAGAAGCAATTCGATTCGCTTACGCCGGGTAGGCCGATCGATCTGTGGATTCCGCTTGCCTTAGCGCCGCGGATCGAGGCCTTCTGGAGCAACCAGAATCTTGATGCTTCTTACTGGTGGCTCGTGGTGGTCGGAAGGCTAAAGCCAGGCGAGCCGGCGGGGGCGGCGGCCGCACAGCTAAGTACCCTCTTCCTGAACGAAATGGCCCACGGCGCGTACGGCGTTGAGGGGCGGCCGATGCTTAAGCCCGAAGGCGGCGGAGCCATTGAACTCGAGCCACTCGGGCAAGGGCTAACGGGATCGAGAACGGAACTGTCCAGGCCGTTGTTCATGATGATGCTGGCGGTGGGGATCGTGCTGCTTATTGCTTGCGCGAACGTGGCGGGGCTGATGCTCGCTCGCGCAGCATTCCGGCAGAAAGAGATGGCGTTGCGGTTTGCCCTAGGTGCTTCGAAGGGAAGAATTCTCCGGCAACTTTTGACGGAGAGCCTGATGCTGTCCTGTGCCGGTGGCGCCATCGGAATGCTTTTCGCGGCGTGGCGGCTGCCATCGATCATGGGGTTCCTCTGGGCGAGCCAGCACGGCAACCTGCCGTTTACGCCGGGGATCGATGCGCGGGCGCTGCTATTCACAGGCGCCGTGACCATCATCGCTGGAATACTGTTTGGCCTGACGCCCGCTCTACGCGGCTTGCGCGTGGATTTGACACCAGCATTGAAGGAAGGAACAGGAAGTAGCGCACCATCGTCGAGAGCAAAGAGAGGATGGTTCAGCGCAGCAAATTCGCTGGTGGTGGTGCAGCTGGCGTTGAGCATTGTTGCTCTTGCGGGTGCGGGGCTACTCGTGCGGACGCTGCAGAATCTCAAGAATGTTGATCCAGGATTTGATCCCAAAAATGTGCTGACGTTCAGCCTCGACACCAACCCCCTGGGATATACGCGGGCCGGTTCGAACAATTTGTTCCGCGAGCTGCAGGAGAGGCTTGGAAAGATGCCGGGAGTGACGGCCGTGAGCTATTCGTGGATGCCGTTGCTCGCAGGCGGCATGAATAAGCTGGGGTATCCAGTGCCGGGGAAACCGAAGAACGAGCTGGCGGTCGTTGACGTAATGCCCGTGGGGCCAGACTTCTTCCACACCATGCGAATCCCATTGCTAGCGGGAAGGGATTTCGATGCCGCGGATTTTGCCACGGCGCAAAAGATTGGAGCGGCGGGCGCGGCAAACGCGGGGCCAGGCGAGGAGCTTCCGCCAACTCCCGCAATCGTGAACGAGACGATGGTGCGGCGCTATCTGCAGCCGGTGAATCCTCTGGGGCAGATTTTCGGCGCGCACGAGGGAGACCCGGCCGTCGGGATAGGAAAAAGCTCCGGCTTCGAGGTTACTGGAGTGGTGGCCGACGCAAAATTTGCGAGGTTGCGGGACACGGTCGACCCGACTGTTTATGTTCCGATCATCGTCAGAGACGCAGCGTTTTCGGTGCGTACGGAAGCGAACCCCATGAAACTCGTTCCGGGCGTGCGCGCAATCGTAAGCCAGATGGACAGCAATCTGCCGGTAACAAAGATCCTGACGGAAACGGAGCAGATCGACCGTTTGATTTTCAACGAACGGCTGGTAGCGCGTGTTTCAGGTTTGTTCGGAGCGCTGGCGCTGCTGCTGGCTTGCATCGGATTGTACGGGTTGATTTCCTACGAGGTGGCGCGGCGAACGCAGGAGATGGGAATCCGTACGGCGCTCGGCGCCGAACGGAGCGATGTGCTGCGGCTTGTGCTGATACAAGGAATGCGGCTGGCGCTTGCAGGAGCGGCAATCGGACTACTTCTTGCCTTGGTCTTAACGCGCTACGCGAAAGATATGTTGTTTGGCGTGAAGGCCGCGGACCCGCTGACCTTCGCAGGAGTGATCGTGCTGCTGCTCGGAGTGACGCTGCTGGCGTGCTTCGTGCCCGCGCGGCGGGCGATGCGGGTGGATCCGGTGGTGGCGCTGAGATATGAGTGAGGAAAAAAGAGAAGTAAGGAAGTAATGAGGTAACGACGAAACGCAGCGATCAGTGGGGTGCTGAACCCCACGAAGTGAGAGAGTGCACCATGAAACTCTGGTGGCGATGGCGAAAACGCGAGAAGGAGCTGGAGAAAGAAATCCAGCACCATTTGCAGATGGCGGCAACGGAACGCATGGAGCGCGGCGCATCCTCGCGGGAAGCGCAGGCCGGAGCGCGACGCGAATTCGGCAATATGGGTTTGGTAAAAGAGCTGGCGCGAGACGCCTGGGGCTGGCGCTGGCTGGAAGATTTGTATGAAGACCTGCGCTACGGCCTGCGCACGCTGCGGAGGAGCCCTGGATTTGCGGCGGTTGCGATTCTCACGCTGGCCCTCGGTATAGGCGCTAATACGTCCGCCTTCAGCCTCATTGACGCAGTCATGTTGCGAACGCTGCCGGTCGAGCGGCCTGACGAGCTGCTGCAATTAAAGAGGCAAGATCCCCGCTACGCCGGCGGAGGTCCGGCCAGCTTCAGCAATCTCCTTTCTTTTCTGTGGGACGGCGGAGCCTCGCCCTCCTTCAGTAACCCTCTGTGGGAACAAGTACGAGATCAACAGAATGTTTTTTCGGGCGTGTTCGCTTGGAGTAATAACCGTTTCGATCTCACCAGAGGTGGAACAGTACAGCCCGCTGAGGGGTCGTTTGTGAGTGGTGACTTCTTCACGACGTTAGGGCTCCGTCCGGCTGCCGGACGCTTGATTACAGGGTCTGACGACCACCGCGGCTGCCCGCCCGTGGCTGTCCTAAGCTATGGGTTCTGGCAAGGTCATTATAGCGGCGCAAGTAGCGCCGTTGGCAGTGCCCTGTCGCTCGATGACCACCCCTTTGAAGTCATCGGCGTCGCTCCGCCTGGCTTTAATGGAATGGACGTGGGTCGAGAGTCCGAAGTCTTTGTGCCGATCTGCACTGTGGAGATCTCTGGTATACAATCACTGGAAGCGCGCTCCATGTGGTGGCTGAACGTGGCCGGCCGGATCAAGCCCGGCATCAGCCGAGCCCAATTGATCGCCCGACTCCAGGCACTTTCCCCTCGTATATTCACTGCCGCTTTGTCCCAATACTGGCCCGCCGACGAGCAGCGGAACTTTGTGAAGGAGACGCTGGTGGCGACTTCGGCTGCGACAGGAACTTCCGTTACCTTGCGGCAGCAGTTCGACCAGCCCTTGCAGGTTCTGATGGCCATTGTGGGCCTCGTGCTGCTAATTGCCTGCGCAAACATTGCCAGCCTGATGCTGACCCGCGGCGTTGCCCGTGAAAAGGAAATCGCGGTAAGGTACGCATTGGGCGCAAGCCGGTGGCGGCTAATTAAGCAACTCCTTACGGAATGCATGCTGATTTCTCTGATGGGCGCGATCGTCGGATTTCTTTTTGCGCGCTGGGGCACCCTTCTTCTGATTCGCAGTATCTCATTTCACAGTTTCTACGCGCTCGGGAACATCCCTGTGTTTCTCGATCTCTCGCTCGATGGCCGTGTTCTTGGATTCACCGCTGCGGTTGCCATTCTCACTGTGGCCCTGTTTGGCATTCTGCCCAGCCTCCGGTCCACAGGTGTTTCGTTGACCTCGGCCATGAAAGGCAGCCGAACGATCGAATTCGACCGTCCGGCCCGGTTTCGGAGCCGCAAGTTGATCGTGGCGTCGCAGGTAGCGTTTTCGCTTGTGCTATTGGTGGCCGCTGGATTGTTGTTGCGTAGTTTCGCGAAGCTGGCGACGCTCGATCCCGGCTTTGATCGAAATAATGTATTGATCGTCTATACCAACTTATCGTCGGCGAAAGTGCCTCGAGATCGGCGTCCTGCCGCACTCGATCAAATCGAATACCGGCTGCGGGCTCTTCCTGGCGTCCTTTCTGCGAGCCACTCATCCGTGACACCTGCCGAAGTAAGCGCCGGGACCCATGACGTTCACACCGAGTGGTCCAAAGGCTTCACAGATGCGGAATCTCTGTCTATGTCCGTCAACGTCTCGCCTGAATATTTTGGAACGTTGCGAATGCGATTCGTGGCGGGCCGGGACTTCAATGGCGGCGACACAGCCACCTCTCCCATGGTGGCGATCATTGATCAGACGGCGGCACGCCACTTTTTCCCAGGCCTGGATCCCGTTGGCAGAACATTCTCGATTGACGGCGTTGCGGGGCAACCCGGACCGCCGATCGAAGTTGTGGGTGTCGTCCGGAATGCCAAGTACGTGTCACTGCGCGAGCAGATTCATCCCACGGTCTTTTTCCCTGCCACTCAGGCTCCCGACCTCTTGGTGGCGGATGCGTTCGAGTTGCGCACTGCAGTACGACCCACAGCGCTCATCTCGTCGGTCCAGGCGGCCGTAGCGTCTGTGAACTCCGGGATTTCTCTTGAGTTTCACACGCTGGCGCAGCAGGTAAGCGACTCGATGGTCCAGGAGCGCCTGCTCGCCCAGCTTTCCGGCTTCTTTGGTTCCTTGGCATTAATGCTGGCCCTGATCGGTCTTTACGGTACGGTCAGCTATCTGGTGGCGCAGAGGCGAAGAGAGTTCGGAATCCGCATGGCACTGGGGGCGGAACCGGGTTCAATCCTCCGGCTGATCATGCGCGACGTCTTTTCCGTTGTTGCTTTCGGTCTCCTCGCGGGTATAGCCATATCACTGGCAGTCACAAGACTGCTTCAGCAACTATTGTTCAGGATCGGTCCTCGCGATACCGTGACTCTCGTTGTGGCAGTGGCAGCACTGTCCATCGTGGCGCTAGTCGCAGGTTACTTTCCCGGTCGACGGGCGACAAAGATAAATCCAATGGAGGCGCTCAGGTACGAATAGCCCTGACCGCGCGCAACTCTTCCCTCGGAAAAATCTTGGGCAAACATCTAGAGATTCGGTAACATTCTGGTCGTTCCTCCCGAATGACGGGCAAAGCTGAAGTTATCCGGTCCAGAAGTCCCGTTCGAGGAAGTATAGCGATGACGAATTCTTGGTGCACTCTTGGTGCACTATAACCTGCAAATGTGGACATTACGGTGCAACTGAGAGCAGCGTAAATTACTGAAAACAGGTGAAAATCAGCGAGTGCAAACAGGGCAGGTAGGTTTAGCAAACCGACCCATTAAACCACTCTGGCACCTCTCCGCGGCGTGTTTTCAATGGCTTAGCACAGTTCTCAAAATTTGCTTGGTGTGCTTTTGGTGCACTATAACTGCGAAAGTGTGTGCTTCGCGAGAAAGTTGGCGGCGTAAGTCCTGCGAAATCAATCCCGGCTCCGACTGAACTTTGCACTTAGCGGTTGGGAAAACCGCCGCCCTTGAACTGGAGTGAGCTATTCTTGTTCAAGCTTGCGAAAGGGACCGCTGTGAACGATTTCGACGGGAACACCGTCAATTTCCTTGGGCAAAAGTGCTTCTCGCTCAGGATCCTGGGTGTCAAGATGGATGGCAAGGACGGGTTCGCCGCTTTTTCCTTTCGCCACACCCACCCCGGAGACTCCCGGTAGAGATAAGAGCCTCGCAGAATGTCTATTCTTTACCGCTCGAACCTGATCTTCGGTGGCCATCACTTCTCGACAGCGATCTTACCACCATTCTAGGCGAGGGTTACACCCAGTGATTTCAAAACATCGTCGAAGTGATTTGCGATCGTATGGGTGGATGATCCGGCAAAGAGCAGGGCGACAGCCTTATTAGTTCCGCGCTCGAGAATCAACGAACCCGAGTCGCCGGCATTGCTGAACGGCTGTGCGCCCGAACCGACGATAATGATTTGCCCGGTGAACGTGATGTTGCCGATGTCGTATTGCACGGTGACGTCGGTATCGACGCTTGTCACTTGGCCGACGGTGTAGCCTGTGGTCCGACCAAACTTGTGAACGGTCATGTCGATGGCCGCCGGGGCGGTTCCTTGAGGGGCGCCAATATAGAGAATGTCTTTCGAAACAAGATTCTGGATCGTCGCTTTTGCAACGGCGCAATCCACCGTGTTCGGCTGCTGCGTCTGTAAGGTGACGAATTTGGTGAGTGCCGCAATTTGATCTGTAGACGCATTGCCGGAGTCCAGCAGACCAGGCTGGAAGATTGCAGCGCCGGGCGGCAAACGATTCTCGTCGGCGACAACATGGTTGTTGCTGAGAACGTAGAGCCCATCTTTGTCTTTGACCAGAGCACCGAACGTCCCGGCCATAACAAACTGGTTATTGGGGTCACGGAAACCGATCGAAGATCCGGGCTGAGCCGGGCGCATCTTGGTTCTGGGGTTGGGCATTGGGGCGTCTTGCTTGCGCGCGCTGGCCGTTCTCGCGAATCGCTTAAAGGTTCCAACTTCCTCAACGTCTGTAGGCAATCCGTCGACCGCTTTCGGCAGGAAATCCTTGGTGCCCAAGTCGAGCTTCGAGTACTTCATCCGCACCAAGAATTTCACTGCAAGCGCCCCGGTCTGTTTGCCGTCGGTGATCTTTTCACCGATACCTACACCCACGACGTTCTCGGTGGGCGACGGGCTTATGGCCGTTGTGACCCCACGGAGGACAGTGGCATAAGCTCCTTGAGCTCGTCGCGCTGCATCCATCCGTGGTGTGTGAAGCAGCCTCTCTGCATACGTTTTCTTTGCTTCTCGCAAGTCATTCCATTTTGTTGTAGCAGTCAGTACAAAATAGCGTTCGCTCTTTTTCACGGTCTTCCTCCTAGTGTGAGTCTTCAGAAAATCTTCAAATACCGACGCCCTTAGCAGCTGAACGGGGTTGTGTGAGCCGGTATGCGTAACGAGCACCGTATCGGGTTTCCGGGGACTGAATCTCAGCGTGAAACGCTACGCTTGTAGAGAGCTTTCTCGCGTTCCGTTAAGTTGGAAGGGTGAGAATTCTGATTGACATCAATGATCAGTCCCGCATTACCCGAGGCCCCCGGGATACCCTCCAGCCCCGCACGGCCTCTAGGACCGGACGGACCTGCATCGGTTCCTCCGCAGTAGGCAGTTCCGGGTGCCCCTAGGCCGCCTTGTCCGCCTTGTCCGCCACTGCCCGGAGCTCCTGCTGTGCCGGCTTGTCCCCCAGTCACAGTCATGTCCAAGCGCGGTGTGCCTAAGGGAGAGAATCCGCCCTTAATATTGATGATGATTGTTCCTCCGGTACCACCGTTTCCGCCGATGCCTCCGTTTCCGCCATCGCCTCCTTGCCCGCCGGGTGTTCCGTTGCTGCCACCGATGCAACCGTTCCAGGGATTCCAGTCTCGTTGAGTTCCTTGTCGTCCGTTTGGCCCGGGTTGACCGGTCAGGCCGTCTGGACCCTTGGTTCCGTCTTCACCTGTGTTTTCAATTTTGAGAATGTTGCCCACCAAAACTGGGCTGTCGATGAAGATAGGACCCGCGCTTCTCCCCGGGTCTCCCGCAGGACGGCCAGTTCTCTGCTCAAAAGAAATTAAGCTTGGTGTGCCTTCCAAAGTGATGGACTTCTTCGCCTGAATCGTAAGTCTAAAGCCGTTTGTTACGACCACTGCATCGGGCTTGAAGGTGATCGTGTCTGCCGAAATGACTGTATCTTGGGCGAGTGTTCGCCTACCCGTGAGAATCACGTCGTCTGCAAAAGCCGCGCTGGAAATGGCAAGTAGCGCACAAACTACGGTGCTGAATCGGTACCTCATTTGAACTCCTTCGTCGCTGTTTTGACTTCCACCCATATAGGCGGATTCGCGCCAAGAAAGGGGACAAGACCTGGAAGGGTTGCGTCGAATGTGGGTACTCAGGTGTGGCTAAGGGTCAGACCGCTGTTGCGATTTTGGTACAACCATTAAGGTAGAATGCCAGACATTCTTGGGGGTCTTGGAACATGGAACCAGGTCCGGGCGAAGTAACCCAGCTACTTGTCGAACTCCGCGCCGGCAAACGCGAGGCGGAGGCAAAGTTGATTCCGCTGGTGTATGCCGAGCTTCGACGCCTGGCCGCGCGATACTTACGAGGAGAACGCGGCGACCATACATTGCAGCCGACGGCTCTGGTTCACGAGGCGTTTCTCCGCTTAACGAAGATGCAAAAGGTGGATTGGCAGGGCCGATCACATTTCTTTGCGACAGCGGCGACCATCATGCGCCGGATTCTGGTGGATCATGCACGCGCACAACGGGCCAAAAAGCGTCAAGCGCTCCGGGAGGCAATCAGTTTTGACGAGGCGCTGGTCGTTTCACTCGAACGCTCCGCTCAGCTGATCGCGCTCGATGACGCTCTCGCAAAGCTTGCGAAAGTTGATGCCCGGCGAAGCAAGATTGTGGAACTCCGATTCTTCGGTGGATTAAATGAAGAAGAGACCGGCGCGGTTCTCGGAGTCTCCGCGCGCACAGTAAAGCGCGATTGGCGGGTTGCCAAAGCTTGGCTGTACAACGAAGTGAACAACGAGCGTTTTTAGCAGCTGTGACCTGATTCCGAGTTTTTGGTGTGCGAGACGCAGATGGAGCAGCAGTTGTCTATGACCTCCGCCCGCTGGCAAGCAATAACCAATATCTTTGAGGCTGCGCTCGAGAAGCACCAGAGCCAGCGGCGTGAGTTTGTCAAAAAGGCTTGTGCCGGGGACACGGAACTTGAAGCTGAAGTCGTTAAGCTCTTGGAAGCAGACGAAGCTGCCGGCAGTTTCCTCGAACGACTAGCGCTGAGCGCCTTGCCTGCGCCATCCTCCACTGAGAAGCAGTCCTTACTCGCGTCCGGCACACTTATTTCGAGACGCTTCGAAATTCTAGAATTCATTGGTCAGGGCGGCATGGGGCAAGTCTATAAAGCCCGTGATCTCGAACTAAGAGAACGGGTAGCGCTGAAAACGATACGGCCAGAGATTTCTTCTGACCCGGGCATACTCTCACGGTTTAGGCGAGAAGTTCAGTTGACAAGGCGGATTACACACCCGAATGTCTGCCGCACGTTCGACATTGAACGACACACTTCAGCGTCTGGGGACGGCATCGAGAAGGATTTTATTTTCCTTACGATGGAACTTTTGGAAGGCGAAACTCTAGCGGAGCTACTTCATCGTCAAGGGCGCATTGGTGAGGACGAAGCACTGCCGCTTGTCCGCCAGATGGTTGGGGCGCTCAGCGCAGCTCACAGAGTGGGCGTGATCCATCGGGACTTCAAACCTTCGAATCTGGTTCTCGTTCCTTCGGATTCTGGGCTTCGTCTTGTAGTCACGGACTTCGGACTAGCTCACGCCATGATGATCGAGGGGGACGTCTCGGCGGAACGGTCGGGCAATTCCATTATCAGCAACAGGGGATTAATTGGGACGGTCTCCTACATGGCACCCGAACAGTTGGAACGGGGTGAAGCCACCGTCGCTACTGATATTTATTCCGTAGGCCTCGTCATCTACGAAATGGTTACGGGCCGACGTCCTTTTGCTTCGGACCATCCTTTCGCCGAAATCTTGAGCCGGTTGAAGGATAAGCCGCCACCTGCCCGCAACTATTGCCCACAACTGTCTGAAGCCTGGGAAGTAACGATACAACGCTGCCTTGAGGTTGTGCCGCAAGCGCGTTTCGCAAATGCAGAACAAATAGTGGCTTCACTTGAACATTCCGGGCGAGGCAGCGGGTCGTTCAACACGGCTGGAACTTTCAAGGAGAGTTTCCTTGGGGCGTCCCTAAAGCGCGGGCGCCAAGCTCTGCGTCGCAATATTGTGTTGACGGCAGGATTGCTCGTGATAGTGGTGGCCCTATTCGTGGGATCTTTACGCCTGTATAAGTGGGACCGAAAAGACGTAAACGTTGCGGAAGGAGCAGGGCTCCTCCTCGCAGAAATTTCCAATCAATCCGGCGATGCGGATTTTGGCGGAGTGACCGAGATGCTTCGGAGTGAGTTGTCCGAGTCAAAGTACATGAATCTCATGGAAACAGCGAGGATACGCGAGATCTTGACCCGGATGGCTCGTCCGACGGATGCGAGTCTCGATCCCGTAACGGCCCGCGAAGTGGCGCTGCGGGATGGTGCTCCGCTTGTTTTGTTTGGAACGGTCTCGAAAGTGGCTGAGGATTACAAGCTGGATCTGAAACTGGAACGAGTAGGGAGCGATCCGGCACACCCAAAAAGCAGTTGGAAATTCGACGAAACTGCGGCGAGCAAACGGGAGTTCTTGGACGTAGTTCACCGTGGTGGGGTATGGGTTCGACGTCTCGTGGGCGAAGCGGAAGCTGAAATTCAGACCACAGACAGACGACCTGAAGAGGTGACTACCGAGAACTGGCAAGCTCTTACGCTTTACGCAAAGGGGCAAAAGCTGGCGTCGTCGGACAGGCTGGAGGACGCCGTACTGGTATTCAAGGAGGCAGTTGAGAAGGATCCGAAATTCGCGATGGGCTGGATGCGGATCGGTGACACCCTCGATACGATCGGCCAGTCTGGCGAAGGCTTCGCATATTGGCGGAAAGCGTTAGCGGTATCCGGAGATCGCAGACTCAGTGCTCGAGAAGAGCTTCGCATCAAAGGAATGTTTGCGAACGATACAGGCGATCTTGCCGGCGCTGTCGAGTACTTCAGGCAATACGCTGTCGAATATCCCAACGATTATCTGGGCTACTTCTATCAAGGCTACCCGTTAATGCTTCTTGGTAAGACTGAGGAGGCCATAGCGGCCTTGCAAGCAGCCGAGAAAAGGGCTCCTCAGTCCTATGAAATAGCGGACCACTTGGCACGCTATTCCCTAATTGTGGGCGATTTTTCTACTGCCGAACATTACCTTACTCGTGTGCGTCAGCTGGAACGCCCCGAGAATGCCGATCAAGTTGGAGGAGAAAAACGATTTCTTCAGGGCGACTATGAGGGAGCACAAGACTCGTTCTCGCGGCTTCACGGTTCGCGAGATCCGTATCTGCGCAGCGTCAGCTACCAATTGCAGGCTTGTAGTTTAGCAGAGCAAGGCCGGTACAGGGAAGCTATCGTGATTCTGAGTGACGGGGCGAAGAGCGACCTGCCTGCCGGAGATTCTGCGGATCGCGCCGACAAACTTCTTGCACTGGCGTACTTGTACTGGAAGCAAGGCGCACGGCGAGAGAGCCGCGATGCGGCCCTGAAGTCGTTGGCAACGTCTTACAGTCCGGAGCGAGCTGCGGAAGCGGGATCAATATTGTCTCGCACAGGCAACGTCTCCGATGCCAAGAAAATACTCCGAGAGTTAGATGCCTCAGTACAAAGTCCAATCGCGGACGTCTCACGCTCGCGCTTGAAAGGAGAGATTCTCCTGGCGGAAGGTCACGCTGGGAAAGCCCTCTCGGATCTACAAAAGGCCTGGAGTCTCGATCAAAAACGCGGATTGTTGCGTGACTATTGGGTGCGAGCCCTCATGGCGAACCAAAGGTGGGACGAAGCGATTCAAACGCTCGAACAGCTTCGCGAGCACGCAGGACAGGTATGGCATCAAGCGGAACTGTACGCTCCAGGTGCTGCGTCCGACCTACTGTATCTGCATGCGAAGACTGCCTTTCAACTGAAGCGGCCGGAGGCGAACCAGCTGCTTTTCGAGTATTCCGAACGCCGTCGACATGCGGATGCTGGTTTACGGGAAGTTTCTGGCGTTTTGACGATGCTGAGTAAAACAAAACCAAAAGGAGAATGAAGAGCATGAAAAACAAAACCAATGGAAGGTTCACGAGACGTGAGATCGTGCGAGGAGTCAGTGTGGCGGCGGTGGGCGCAGCTATTCTAGGCAAGGCCAGCGTCGCTCAGAGCACGAAAAAAGACGATGCGCCTTGCTGTGGATCACAAACGTTACCGAAGGAAAGCGTCTTCACGAAGGTCTGTAACGACCTCAGCGCGACGAAGTACGCGAACGGTGACAATCCCGTAGTCTATCGGCTAGGAGCGATGTGGCTGATGCTCGCAACGGAGAACTGGACCAAGTTTTACCGCGATCCCAAAAACCCTGACAACGAAAAAGACTTTCTTCAAGGGCTGTCAGATGCACTCAAGATCAACCTCATGGATGTCAAGAAGCTGTGGGAAATCGGCAAAACTAAGTTCGACTCGTTTGAGGACATACGAAGCGCGTGGCAGGACGTGACCAGCAACCAAGGATTGTATGGAGCGCGGCCATGCCAGGGCGGGAAATCAATACTGAGTATTGCGTGCCTGGACCCGAACGACGAGCGGAAACACCAGATGGTGACCCTAAAAGCAGACTCCCATTGATGTGAGATGGTCGTGCACAATTATTCCAAAACACGTGTCGCATCTCGCCTCATGCTGGGCATACTCGCCGCAAGTATGTGCATGATTTTCGCCTGCCGACATAAGGTGGTCGCTCCTGTTCCGGGCACGATACCGTTCGTTTCCGAGTCGGAACTTCTTGACATGCGGAATCGCCAGGATGTGGCAGCAATGCGTAATCACGCCTGGGGTGTATTCACAGCACTGACCAAACCCTCCCTCCCCGGAGATCCAAACAGCCCGCCGATATGGGACACCTGGGAAGATAAGGGCGAAGTGTTTGGCGGTGGGCCGCCTGCCAATGTTGACCATTCCCAAAGGCGAGAGATTGAGTTGCCGATTGAAGTACTCGCGTCCATAAGAGCGGCCAACAAAAATGAAGACGATGCGGTGAGCAAAGCCGTGGCCTACATCAAGGAACGCGGAGTCGGACCGGAGGTTCTCTACAATCCGAGCGCGGTCAGCCACATCCGAGGAAACGGGTTGAACGATGAGCGGGCATTGATGAAGCGTTGGAACATGCTGAAGAATTTGAATTCTCCGATTTCCGAGAGTTCAATCGCAGAATTTACGGCTTCAGCGATTGTGATTAAGGCGATGTGGCTGACCGTGGGACCGAAGAGTCCGCAAATATTGACCGCATGGGATCCTCCGAACAAGTCGGTGACAGGATGCGAGTACGGGTGCAGCAATTTGGTTACGGTGCAACTCGCTGCCCCTGATCAGCCGTGTAACCTCCCGGTCTCGTCCGCTCCTGTCTTGAGCACTTGTTTTTATAACGTGCCAGACACGACAAAGCCAGGATATCGACTCGTATTGTTCGGTCTACACATTGCGACCAAGGAGATGCGGGACTGGACGTGGTCGACGTTCTGGTGGCAGAAGGATCCAGACAATGGAGCTTATGCCCGGGAACGGCCGGATGGGCGAGTGCTAAAGGGATATTGGCGCAATTACGTAATGGATATGACTCTTAGCATGGTGACGCCCGAAGAGAAACCGAGAACTGCCTCATATATTCCACCACCACAACGATGCCAAGCGGCGCCTTCGACAACTGCGAAAGTGTGCTTCAATCCATACCTGGAACTCGGCATGAAAAACGGCGAGTTATCCAACTGTTTGAACTGCCACCGACAAGCGACGTACCCGGCGATGCAACCAGATCTTCGTGGTGTTCCTCAACGAGGATATTTGAGTTCGGACGATCCGTGTTTTGGCGACCGACAGAGCGAGTTGGGGGCCCAGCAAAGAGTGATGAAGGTCGATTATCTATGGAGTCTGAGCCCGGTGAATCCGGGAAACGATCTCGGAAAGTTTATCGAAAAGGTGCAAAGCCAACTGCAACTCCAAACACAATAAGCTGATCTCGTAGATTTCTAGCCTGGGTAGGGGATGGCCACACGACTCCCATATTTGCTGGTCTTTCCAGCGCACTCCGGCGTCGTGTGGGAATTCTGATTTAAAATCGAGTTTACTGCGGCCGTCGGTCGCTCGACCAGGGCCTGACTAATTGAATAAACGCGCCGGCATCCTGCGATTCACAGCGTCTTAGCCCCGCCGGCTCTTCACTCTCACGTTTTCTCCTGAAACGCTGATTCAAGCTACTTTACGAACGGGAAATTACCTTATGTGAGGGTTTCCGGCGCGCTCGATGTCACGACGGCGCTTTGGGACTGCTCGACAAGCAGCTTAAAACGAACTGGAGCTCCACCTCGCGAAGTAGAAGGATGTCTCCGTGCTGAACCTGCTCCGACAGCGCGGGGCATGGATATGCGGGATTCCCCCTTGTCCCTTTCGTTGCCCAATTCTCGCTTTATTAATTGAACGGGGGATATATCCCGCTCGTTTGTCGCGTTTGAGTCGCGCGTTCGTTCAGGAGGACCCATGGATGACTTAGTTAAGGCACTTATGATCCCATTTGTTGCTGGATTTATTGTGCAGCGGTTTCTCGAGATTGTCGACCCGCTCACCGCTAAGCTCTTTAAGGACCCTGGAGTGAAAAGGATCGTGTTGGGATTCGCGTCGCTGATCATTGGTTGGATACTGTCGGCTTGTTTCGACCTAGGAATCTTCCACGCACTGAAACTCCCGGCGGCAGCGAAGCTGCCTGACTGGATTGACAACGTCTTCACCGGAATCTTTATCAGCGCGGGCACAGAGGGCTTCAACAGCCTGTTGAAATTTGTCAACTACAAGAAAGAAGAAAGCAAGGCCGAGGCGGCCAGTAGGAAGTCCGAGGCGCCGGAAGCTCAGCTTCGTTTACTCAATCCATAATTTTCCCCAACGGAAAATCGAAGTAGAGATTCAAAGCCGTCCCCTGCGATGATCCCTACAGGGTCGGACTGCTCTTTCGAGATCAAATCTTGCTTTGTACTTGCTCGTTTGCCTTGTGAGCACGAGAGAGCAGAGACCAAGCAGAAAGGATCGCTGTAGTTGTACTGTCCCATTTTGCTGGCAGTTCACGCCTTATAGGATGACTGGTTGCACTGGAGGAACATGAAATGCGGAAATTCAAACTGTTCATTGTTAGCTTTCTTGCCACCATGATTGCTGGTCAACTTGCACACGCCCAAAACACATGTGAAAACCTGCCCCGCGGAAAAGTCTGCACGATCCAATTACAAAATGCTCCAAACAACATGGAGCCTGTCGCAGAACCCACCAGTATTCGAGTGGACGATCGCTCCCCCGTCCGGCTCCGTTTGGTAAATCTGAGCCCAATCGATGTCTGTTCACTTGGGGGAAGAACGCCGACGCCTACGGTGGAAACGAACCCCTTCGAAGCATTTGTAACGAGCTTGAGCACACTCGAAGGGTCAAGTCTCAGTGCAGGCGGCACAAGTCAATCGATGACAACGATGAACCAAACCCTATCCCTCGAATCCCTAAAGGTAGCCTCGAGAACAAATGCGGTGAGAGCGGCGAACCCAAAACCGATTTTGGATGATCCCAAGTACAAACTATTTCTCGATGCGTCCATCAGCTTCAACAATTCTTGGCAGGCAGTTCTCATGGAACAGAAAAAAGCGCAGCTTTCTCTCGAGTCGGACATGACCTTGCTATCCAATTACGCGCTGGCAGATTACCGAGGCGCAAAATGGTCATCCTTTCGCCCAAAGGATGACGCAAAGCTTGATCAGGTCCGGTCCGACTTTGGTAGCCCGCTGATTACAATAACCGATGCGGCTCCGACGCAAGCAATTCTTGATGAGATGAGCGGCTGGGCTACAGATTTGCATAAATCGTATGACAAAGACACTGATCCAGATACTGTTGCCGCGCTAAATAGAGTTGATGTGACGCTTGATCAATCAAAGGCCTCCATGTCGGTCCTTACTGATTACAATGCTGCCTTAAAGACGGCACAAGGCAATGCGAGAACGGGGTACAACTTACTCTTGAAGGTCTACAATGACTTCCAGCGCCTAGTCAGCCAAGGCATAATTACGAAGTCGCCGGGCGATGCCTTTCTTATACAGGTGTTCAACCTAGGCACGGATCGCAAGACTACCATCACCGGATATGTGTCGTGCGTGAGCGATGTAGACGGGAAGACGGCAACCACGGACCAGATCGACTATTCGATTTTGTATCAAAACATCCCCGTTCTCAGCACCTCAGTCGGTCTGCTGACGACCTTCCAAGAGTTGAGGGTCATTGGGACTACGACCACCATGGCCAACAACACGGCGGGTTTCAACACCATATTTGCCGTAACGAACTATGCGAGAGCACAGGTCTTCCCGATGGCATTCTTCAACTACAGGTTCCGTGGTTACACGAAAACACACTGGTACAAAAGGCCTGAAGACGAACTAAATGTCACCTATCACTTGAGTGGAGGAATAGGAGTGAATCCGAATACCGGAAGCAATGAACCGGAGTTTTTCGTTGGGATGGCGTTCGGGTTCAATAAGTTGATGATCCAGCCCGGTGTCCATTTTGGTCGGACTCAGAGTCTGGGAGGTGGTTTCGCTCTGAACAGCGTTGTTCCGGCAGGATACGCCGGTCCGGTACCCATCAATTGGAGCTACCATCCATCTTTTTCCATTGGGTTCAGCGTGCGAATAGCACCCTGGTAGCGGCGGTCGACGAAATTCCCGGAGAAAGGGAGAAAAGCAATGGCACCAGCACTTCCGTACGCAGAGGGCGTGCGGTTGAACTATGAGCGAGTCCAAGTTACCAGCGATGCCTTCTCGCCTGAACTTAAGAATTTAAGTCCAGGCGGAGCCTTAGGCCAGCTGAAACTTCGCATTGGAATGAGGATGTTTTCTACTCCCGAATCTCACGGCAGAGCAGCCTTGACACCTGCCTTCAATTGCGCGGAACTGTTGCTGACAAGCTCCACGAAGTAAATGAGCGTTGGCAAAACAAACTGACCCTCCGTGGGCAATCCCTCAGCGAAAAATACCGAGAGAGTAGGCTTGCCCTTGTTTGTAATCTTGAAATTATCTCCGGCGTGGCCGGGAATACTGGGAATATGGACTCTTCCAGCCTCAACGAGCATCGTGAGTCCGGTAAATTGGTTGCCTCTATCGTCCTCCAAGCCCACCCCATGCAACACTCCAACGTGGATCACTGGAAGCAAGAGCCTGTGCTTGTCGAGAATGTTCAATTCGTGCAGAGTCCAGAGGGCATCATTCCCTCCCTTGTAGGCTTTTACGACATTCACGATGAGGTCAGCGATTGTTTTGGAGGCTTGTGTTATCAAAGCGCCTTTGATGGCGGCTTCAAGTTCATTCCTGGTTTCACGGAATGGAAATCTCGTATGGGCGTCGTACCTTCCGAGTTTGAGGAAAACAACGTCATTGACGGCAAGGTCGAGCGCGCTTTTTAGGTTGTGAAGGGCATCACCGATGATGGGAGCCACGTCACTTGGAAGGGGCTTAGTTACCTCGAACTTTAAAAACCTCTTTCCGGAATTCACATCTTTCTCGACTCCAAAGCTGTAGTAGTCACTTGCGGAGAAAGCCGTGAATCGAACCTGAAGATCATTGATGTGTTGCCTGGCCCGTTCAATCCTTAGCTTCGGACCTGTGAATAATGGACACATTAGTACCTGCGCTCCATTGTCAGATATGGCTCAGTCTCGCATACTCGTGTGGTATGCATCTAGCTAGACATGCTATTGCCAGAAGACTGGACAGAACAGGATTTGGCGAAACTCCAGATACGGAGGGAAAAATCCGTGAATCAAACGCCAGAGCAGATTGCTGTACGTGCGAAGTTGTGGTAGGAATTTGTCGCCAAGTATCAGACCGAACTCGTCAAGTCGCCTGAGAAATTTAGCGAGTATTGCGAGAAATTCCGCGAGCGCTGGGTTGCCGGGAAGTAAAGTATGGATGCGATCTGGAACGGCATCGGATTCGCTATCGGCCTAGTCTTGGGCCTCGCAGCAATGTTCTTTATTTACCGTTGGCTTCGATTTAGATGGTACTTAACAGTGTGGGCTGACAAAGAGAAAATGCCGTTCGACGTGAGGCAGAGAATCTTGCGGCGTGCTGTCGCGGATTTTAGGAGACGGCGGCCTACTATGTCGCCAGAAGAACGGCAAAAGGCTGCCGTACAAATGCTTTCACTCTTTGGGACCGATACGCCGATGGACCCGGAGACGCAAAACGACCTGTTAGCTGAATCAATGAATATGCTCTCGCAAAGATAACCTATGATAAACTTAATCCATTTTAATCTCTGCGTTTGCTTGGCTACTTCGAACCAATAGGTTCAAAAGTGAAGTTGAAACTGTACTTTTTCAACTGAAGGTTTGGCACGACACGCGCTGCCGCTATAGTACGTGTCGGGAATTCTCCGGCAACCAAAATGCCTCGAACAGGATTCTTGTCGGTGGTTAAGTCGCCCATGTAAGCCAGAATTTGCCCGATAGCGTCACGGTCAGCCTTATCTGCTTTCAGTTCTATCACAACCGTAGCACCCTTTTTGTCTTCAGCTGTGATATCAATTCGGCCCGATTCGACTACTTGTTCCTTGCCCCCATCAATGATTTTCAATCCCTGCTCAAGCTGCTCGATATGTGAACGAAGAGCGGATTGTAGGTCGCTTTCGATTTTGAACTTCGCCTTATCGATTTCCACCACTTGTTCGACCTTAGGCTCATCTGTGATTTCATCGTCTACGTCCCTAAGGTCAAACCCAAGAGCACGAAGAATTTTGTTCGTTGGCTCGCCGCCTTGGAACTCATTTCTGGGAACACCAGTGGCAAGAGAAAGTGCCCACTTCGGCGGGTATCGCTGTCCATTTTCTTGAATGAACCATTGTTGGCCAATATCCTTTACGCCCGGTTGACCTCGGTAGTCGCGGTCAAACTTTTTCATTCCTTCTAGAATTTGGCTTCGTGTAACCTTACGCTCACCGCTCTTGTATTTGAACGACGCCGTTTGCATGCTCCGCCTCCGCTGAGTGCAGATGGCGGGGATTCTAACAGCGTCTAACCGTCTTCGTCATCCTTCCAACGCGCCTTCGTCCCTTTTGAACGGTTCTTCCTTCTTGGTGAGAACCTGGAGATTGTCCTCCGCATTTCCACCGCCGCGAGAATGCGCAAGTTTGTGGTCCGCTGTGAAGGTTGATGCGGATAGGCTGGCCGACATGAATTGGCGTTCTGGCTTCTTGGACATTAGAAGAGTTTAGTACGACTTCAGAATGAATTCGTGGACAGCTTCGCCGCTCTGCCGCTTCGTGAGTTTAAGTTCGTGCCACACGCCTGAATAACTGACCTATCGAAAACTTCGTATTGAGGCTCGTCATCTTCCTTTGAACTTTCGAAACGTGGGAGCAAGCAAAACCCAAAGAGTTGGGTTGGTCTGAGGCAAAGCGTCCTTCGGCTGGTCGGTGCGCGATTCCAAGGCACCTGACAGCGTGGCACCTGATTCGGGGGCGGATGACGTTAGCTAACGGGAAGTTATTCGGGCTAGTCCCGTTCGGGGAAGTGTAGATGCCGTTTTCTTGGTGCACTCTTGGTGCACTATAACCTGCAAATGAGGCCATCTGGGTGCAACTCAGAGCAAGTTAAATTACTGAAAAGACGTGAAAATCAGCGAGTGCAAACAGGGCAGGTGGGTTTAGCAAACCGCCGCATTCAGCCGCTCTGCCACCTCTCCGCGGCTTATGGGTAGAATTTCCTCCGAAATGAGTTCTGCTTCGGAGAAGCCAACCCGATGAATAGCGGAAGTATAGCACCAAAGTAGCTCAGATAAAGGGCCAAAAGTGCCTCGAAAGCTGGGCTTACCGTTAACAAAATGCGTAGTGGTACGTCATAAGGGTGTAGGTCGGTTTGTCGCGATGGTTATCTGGGAACTCCCGAGAGGAGTTCTTTCCTTTAGGCTGTTTTGAATCTAGAATATAAGAGAGATTCGCGCCTGACTTCCGTAGGTTGTATCAAATTGAGCAGTCCGCCGGCCGTAGGCGCTCCCGGCGGGGGATTCAAGCCGCGCAGTGCACAGCAGCCTCTCGCGAAACATTTCGACCCACACGGGCGTATGTAATGTAGAGGACGGGCAAGTAATCAACGGAATCGTGTCCCCGTTCGGGTGGCCTGCCCGGGGACGGTAGAAGTGACCCTTCCAGGGTGGATTGAAGAGGAATCACATGAAGACGTGGAAAAAAGCAGTAATCGGGGTGGTCGTCGCCGGGGTGCTGATAGGGATTGTGGTGTTCAGCGTCAACCAGGCGAACAAGGGTGTCGTGACGGTTCAGACGGCCAAAGTGGCGACTTCAGACGATTTGGTTTCGCTGGTGACAGCCTCGGGTGAGATCAAACCCACCACTTATACAAACGTGACGGCCCAGGGATTCGGCCGAATCACTGAAATTCTCGTGAAAGAAGGCGACCACATTAAGAAGGGCGACCGCCTTTTGCTGCAGGAAAATGTTCAGGCAAGCGCGGACGTCCAGGCACAGGCGGCTGCAATCCATTCTGCCGAGTCCGGCGTACAGGCGGCTGAAGCGAGCTATAACGCAGCGAAGGCAGACCTGGTTTCCCAGCAAGCGAACATGGAAAAGGCCAAGCTCGATTGGGATCGCGGACAGGGCTTATTTAAAGATGGGTTGATAGCGAAGCAGGATTTCGATGAGAAGAAGAGCACGTATGACAGCGCCGTTGGTGCAGTGGATTCGGCCAAAGCAAAAGTGCAGTCGCTGAAAGCGCAACTGGATCAGACAAGGTCGCAGGTCAATCAGAATGAGGCGATGCTGGTGCGAACAAAGGACGTACTGTCGAAGACCACTTACACATCGCCGATCAACGGCATTGTGAGCTACTTGCCGGAGCGCGTTGGTGACTACGTCGTGCCGGGTATTCAGAATTCCAACGGTAGTTTCTTGATGACGCTGTCGGACATGTCCATCGTGACCGCGGAGGTAAAAGTCGACGAGACGGATATCGTTAATGTGAAGCTCGGACAAGATGCCGATGTGACCATCGACGCCGTGCCGGGCAAAATATTCAAGGGCAAAGTAACGGAGATTGGTTCGCAAGCGACGCTGCGGAGCTCCGGACTGGCTACGACGCAATCCACGACGAGCACGCAAGAAGCCAAGGATTTTAAGGTAGTTGTGAGACTCGACAGTCCACCGGACAATTTGCGTCCGGGACTTTCCACGACTGCGAAGATAAAAACAGCTGAGAAGAAGAGTGTGATTGCCATTCCGATTCAAGCGCTGGCAGTTCGCACGCGCAAGGATCTCGAGGAAGCTGCCAAGAATGCAAAGGGCCAGGGAAACTCGGGAGTTACACTAGCTGCGCCTCCGCCAGCTGCGGCCGGCGACCCCAAGAAGGACGAGGTGCAGGGCGTCTTTGTCGTGAATGGCAAAAAAGCGTTCTTCAGGCCGGTGGAAACAGGAATCACGGGCGTTACCGACATCGAAGTCACCAAGGGTTTGCAGGTCGGGGACGAGATTGTTGTGGGCAGTTACAAGGCGCTGCGAACGCTGAAGCCAGAGGCGAGCGTGAAGATAGATAACTCCGCGCCCAAGAAACAACAGGACGATCAGCAGAGCTAGAGCTGACGAAGCCGGAGTAACGAGGAAAACTCGAATGCCTGTGGAGACAACAGCAACCGATTCGTACCGCGAGGATTTGGTGAGCTCCGGTATCGTAATCAAAACGGAAGCCCTCACAAAAGTTTATGAAATGGGCTCGGAGCAGGTGCACGCCCTCAGCGGTATTGACCTGCAAATTCGCAAGGGCGAGTACGTGGCCATCATGGGACCTTCCGGTTCGGGGAAGTCCACGCTGATGAACCTCATTGGATGTCTAGATTCTCCAAGCGCTGGAAAATACTGGCTTGCTGGACGGCTGGTGAGCGATTTGGACGACGACGAGCTGGCGTATATTCGAAATAAAGAGATCGGCTTCGTGTTTCAGACATTTAATTTGCTCCCCCGCGCTACTGCACTGCACAATGTGGAGCTTCCGCTGATCTATAACGGGACGCCGGCAGAAGAGCGTATTGAAAAAGCAAAGAAGGCGCTTGAGCGTGTGGATCTAGTGGACCGGATGGGTCATAAACCGAACGAACTCTCCGGCGGCCAAAGACAGCGCGTAGCTATAGCCCGAGCCCTCGTTAATTCACCGTCGATTGTCCTGGCGGACGAGCCCACCGGCAACCTCGATTCGAAGACCGGCGAAGAAATCATGGCGCTCTTCGAGAATCTCTACCAGCAGGGCAACACCATCATTCTTGTCACGCATGAGAATGATATTGCGCAGCATGCGCACCGCATTATCTTTATTCGTGATGGCAAGATCGCTTCCGACGAAGCTGTCATCAAGAGGTAGCGGACAATTCGGCTCTTTCCTTCCTGCTTCAATCATTTAGTCTGAACTCCTGTTTACGAGACAGGCGCTGTTCGCGCCTGATCTGGCCTGTGTGTTGCTACTCAATACACGGCCATGTGAAAAGGTGCTAAATGGTGACGCAAACAGATCCGAATGAATTGTTCAAGAGAGATGAACTCTTGCGGCGCGCAGCGGAGACTGCACGCAAATATGTCCGAGGAATCGGTGAACGACGGGTCGTACCAACTGAAAAAGATTTGGATGGCCTCTCTAAATTCCGTGAACCATTTCCAAACGCGACGAGCGATCCTCTACAGGTCCTCGAGAAGTTGAATGAGATCGGCTCCCCAGCGACAGTCGCGACCACCGGCGGCCGATACTTTGGCTTCGTCATCGGCGGGACCTTGCCTGCGTCCCTTGCCGCAAACGGGAGCGTGGGATCAAAATGCGGCCCTGCGCGTGATGTCACCTGTAGCGGCAGAACTCGAAGAGGTGGTACTGGGCTGGGTATGCGAGGCGCTGCGTCTGCCGCAGGAATGCGAAGGTGGACTTGTAACCTGTGCGACGACCGCGAATTTTACGGCGCTGGTGGCGGCGCGCCATGCTCTTCTAGCGCGCGCAGGGTGGAACGTCGCGGATGACGGGATGTTTGGAGCGCCGTCCATCGAGGTCGTGGTGGGTGACGAAGTGCATGCTTCGCTTCTGAAGGCGCTGAGCCTTGCAGGGTTTGGCAAAAAGCGCCTGACGCGCGTTGAGGCGGACGATCAAGGAAGAATGCGCGCTGGCAAACTCCCGCGGTTGAGTGAACGCACCATTCTTTGTATCCAGGCCGGCAACGTGAATAGCGGAGCATTCGATCCGGCTGCCGAAATCTGCGCTCGAGCGCAGGAGCAAGGAGCCTGGGTTCATGTGGACGGCGCATTCGGTTTGTGGGCAGCCGCGTCTCCGAAGTACCGGCACCTGACCGACGGATTCGAACTGGCGGACTCCTGGGCCACCGACGCCCACAAATGGCCAAACGCCAACTACGACAGCGGGATTGTCCTGGTGAAAGACGGCGCTGCATTACGTGCGGCGATGACTATGACGGCCGCTTATCTTGAGGCGGGCGCCCTGCGTGAACCTATGTACCACACTCCTGAGGCGTCACGAAGGGCGCGCGGCGTGGAATTGTGGGCAGCATTGAAGTCGATGGGGAAGGAAGGTCTTTGCTCATTAATTGAGCGGACTTGCGCATACGCACAACAATTCGCTCAGGGATTTCGCGCCGCAGGTTTTGAAGTTCTAAATGACGTCGTCATCAACCAGGTGCTTGTTTCTTTTGGCACCTCGGAAATCACGGAGAAAGTGATTCGTGCCGTTCAGGAGGACGGCACATGTTGGTGTGGCGGAACGGTGTGGCGAGGAAAATCCGCGATGCGCGTCAGCGTTTCTTCGTGGGCTACGACGGAAGCTGATGTGCAACTCAGTCTAAAAGCGATCTTACGCATTGCACGCGAGTGCCGCGCGTAAAACGCTCTCGGGGAATAAATGCTATAGCACCGTCTTCAGCGGCTATGAGCAGGGCGAGTGACGTCTATGTCGGCAAACGTTCGCGCTGGGCAAAGATAAGTCTGCGACAAACGATCGTGCCAGGTGAGAGCATCTTCGTCCCACATGGCCCATAGAAAGCCCATGAAAAAAGTGCCAGCGGAAAGCATGTAGCCCACGCTGCGCCAAAGCATTTGCCGCGGCGTGGGAGATTCACCAGAAAAGCCGGAGACTTGCAAGCCTCGCAGCATCATGCCTGGAGTAGTGCCGCCGAAAACAGTGAAGAGCGCAAAATATTGCAGGTACACGATAACGAACGTCGTGACGCACACAGCTGCGCTCAGTTTGCTGAATGTAAATTGCCCACCAAGCGAACCAAAGAGGGTGAGAAAGGCTCCATACGCGAAGAGCAAGCAGCCCGCGTCTATCAAGCCGGCAATGCGGCGTTCGTCGATCGAGGCAACTGGGTACAAGCCGCTCTGCTCGGAGCGCGGATCTCGCGCGAGTGTTTGTTCGAAGCCCTGCTCCGCAGCCGGAGGCAGAGATACGTCAATAACCATTCGTGCGTCTTCACGCGTTGCAGCGTTTCGGCCGATCGCAATCGTGAAGGCAAAATCCTCATCGGCCGTTGCCGGAGGTTCAGCAACACTAACGGAAGCTTGAACCGCCGGATCTGAAGCAGGCTCCTCGAACGGTAGCGCAGACTGCGCAAGGTTAGGAGCAACCTTTCGCCGCCGGACCCGATAGGTTTGGAGACGCTGTGCTAGCTCGCCACGCCAGGCAGGATCAGAATCACGGCTTGGCGAGGCATTCTCGCGAGTTTGGCCAGTCAGTGATCCGCGTTTTTCCCTGTCACCAGACGCAGAAATAGCCGCTTCAGAAGAAAGATCCAGCGTTAGGGATGAATCGCAAAAATTGCAGACACGTACGCTCGATGGCAGTACGGCACTACATTGCAGACATGTTTTTGTCACCGGTTGTTTTTGCGCTGCGGACGCGTCCACTCCGGTGAGGAGAGAACCAGTTGAGATTAACACGCACTCAGGAAAGTCAAGCCGAGATTGAGGCGTGTATGTGGCTAATCAGATAGGAGTGCGGGGGAACGGAAATAACGGCTAGGATGCTTCGTTAAGTTTCGAGCTGCTGGGCGAACATGTCTCTACTGAACGCAATGCGGCGCTCGAGAGTCACGGCAGCAAAATAGGTACACTGCCCGCGTTCGGTTTCTGTCCAAGCCCGTAGGGAAGGTATAAGCCGCGCTATGCTGGAGCGCACAAAACCCAAGAGGCCGAAATAAGCGCCGATAGCCTGTATCCCACTCCGGTCTTCTGGGCGGTCCGGGCAGAGATGAAGGAGCTGAACAACCCGGGCAAAATCATCGCCAGTCGCAGAAGTCTTGATTCCAGTGACGTCCTGAACTTCCGCTGAAAGAGGGTGCTTAATGGAAGCCGCAATCAAGGATCGGCAATAGGACACGAAGAACTGCAGCAAGAAAACGACGGAACAGACGAGGATGATTGCGGCCATCATCGGGGGATCACCGCAAGACGCGCAGGCACAAGCTTGGCATCTTCAGGCAAACGCCAGAAGGCATATGCCCAGGCCATTGGGAGGAATACCCCAAAAAGCTGTATTAGGGGTACGAACACTGTGTACAACGGAGGATATAAGTTTCGAATGGCGTAGTTGGCGGCAAACAAACTGAAATAGACGCCCAATGAGAGGACGAGTTGGATTAGCCGCGTACGTGTCTCACGCAGCTTTAGGATGGCGCCCCATAAAACGTAGGTGAGAACCAAGCCGACGAAGTAAAGGTTTTGGGAGAGATCTACAACGAAATGAGTGACAAGCTTTGCGGAGGATTGTAGAACAACGGCCGCAGTAAACGCCGCAGTACCTCCGAGCAACAGGAGTGCGCCCATCTTAACGTAGCGCTCTGCCTTCATTTCGCTGAAAACGTGCGCGTATAAAGTGGTCAGGGCGAAATAAAGAAAGATCGTGAGGACAGCATCGGAATAAAAATAGAAGTACATGTACTGCTTGGAATTGAAGCCGTATTCGCTAAGGATTTTGAATCTCCCTAGCTCACTGAGGATGGCTCCAGCCATGTACAAATTGAGGAGGAGATAGCGCCGAAAAGCCTTCCGCTTGAATGCGCACACCAGTACGGCAGCTTCGCAGAAGAAGCCCAAGAGCCATACAAAGTATGTAAATGGACCAGGCACGTTCCAACCTATCTACGCCCCTGATCCGCGCCCCCGCAAAAAGTTACTTCAACTTCTGCGGATTTAGTGCGGCTATCAATAGGGCGTTGGTGGTGCTGGTGCTGCGCCATTTCGGTACGGTGTTGGTGGTGCCGGCGCTGCGCCGTTCCTGTAAGGCGTCGGTGGTGCCGGTGCTGCGCCGTTCGCCATAATGATGGAACCGTCGCCGTGCGTCGTAACCACTGTCTTCAAGCCCATTGCTGCCACCAAAATGAGCATGGCAAGAAATACCACCACGAGTTTCCTGGACATGTTGCCTCCGGGGATGAATAACACCCGGAGACACTCTATCCCTAACTATAGGGATGTCAAGTAGCTCGCGATGCGGACCTGTACCGTAATGGTACACACCTACCCGGCCCGCCCCTTCGCCAAGCTTTCGCCCAGTGAGACGGGACCGTCAGTTCACTACCCGCTCAGGATAGGTAATGGGACTTGTAGGGTCAACGGTACGGTAGTACTAGAGCCATGGGACTCCCAATAAGGCGATTTGACTGAAAATTCAGGACAGAAAGGGGTTTTGTTAGAGAATCTCAATGGAAAGCGGAATTCCAAGGGCCTTCATACTTCGTTTGGGTGAGGAATGCTTGACACCTTTGCGACCGACTTCGTAGCATTAAGAATTGTTTTTGTGCCGGCGTAGCTCAGTGGTAGAGCGAGGGTCTCATAATCCCTAGGCCGTGGGTTCGATTCCCTCCGCCGGCACCATACTTTCCGCGACAGCTCTCAAAACATTAATCCAAATCAATCTAAGCTGTAGGCCTCGCCGGAGCGTAGTCGACGGATAATGTATACTCTCCGCGTTCGGCGTGATCCAGTCTGCGCTGGGACATCGAAATCCAAGATTCTTATTTGCTGGAGGACTTCGTGGCGCTTACCCGATGCGGCAAGGTCAGCTTCGCATTGATGATGGTTTTGATTGGGGCGTCGGCGGCCTTTGCGCAACAACCGGATTCAGATTCCGATGAAGATACGCAGTTCCGATTCCGCTTTGTTGGTCCGCGCGTTGGAAACCGTATTGCTTCCGTGGCTGGAGTGCCTGGAGATCCGAGCACGTATTACGCTGGAGCTGCTTCCGGCGGTGTGTGGAAATCGACGGACGGCGGAAATCGCTGGACACCGATCTTCGACAAACAACCCGTTGCGGCAATCGGCGCACTCGCCGTCGCGCCAACTGACCCAAGTGTTGTGTGGGCAGGCACCGGTGAGGCTTGGGTCATACGCGATAGCGATGTCATCGGAAACGGAATCTACAAATCCACGGATGCCGGGAAGACCTGGACCAATATGGGGCTGCAGGAAACCGGCCGCATAGGAAGGATTCTTGTTCACCCATCGAATCCAGATATTGTATTTGCCTGCGCGCTTGGACGGGCGACGGGGCCGCAACAGGAGCGCGGCGTTTACCGCACGGTGGATGGCGGAGTGCATTGGGAACGCGTACTTTTTGCCGGAGAGAACATCGGCTGCTCTGGCCTTTCCATGGATCCGCACAATCCGCGGGTGCTGTTCGCTGGAATGTGGCAATTGGAAATGCACACATGGGCTGAGTTTAGCGGTGGCCCCGGCAGCGGAGTTTACGTATCGCGCGATGGGGGAACGAAGTGGACGCGGATCGAAGAGCACGGCTTGCCTCATTCGCCGCTCGGCAAAATTGACGTGGCGGTCGCGCCGACAAATTCGAACCGCGTTTTCGCGTTGATTCAAACTAAAGACCAAGGTTCCGTTTGGAGATCGGACGACGCAGGATCGCATTGGAAAGCCGTCAACTATCAGCGAGCTTTGATCGGGCGCGCGGGCTACTACATCCGAATTGCAGTCTCACCCGGAAATGATAATGAAGTACTGGTGGCGAACAGCTCGTTTCACCAATCGCTGGATGGCGGGCAAAATTTTCAAGAGGTCCGCTGGGGCGGGGACACTCACGACATTTGGATTGACCCTGCAAATCCCGATCGCTTTGTGATTACAGATGACGCGGGGTTGATTATTACCACTGTGCATGGCCGTGGCTTTCATCGTGTCACTCTGCCGATCGGTCAGATGTATCACGTGGCCGTAGACAACCAGACTCCCTACTACTTCTATAGCAACATGCAAGATGACGGCAACATGCGGGGCCCGAGCGTGCCCATCGATTCACAGGAAACGGGATGGGACCGCGCGATGGGAGGCTGTGAATCCGGCTTCACGGTTCCGGATGTGGCCGATCCTAATATCGTGTGGGCCACATGTTATGGGGATGAGGTGACCCGTTGGGACGCGCGAATGAAAAGAGCGCGCTCTGTAAGCCCCTATCTCCATACTCTCGATGCACCGCCAACCGACATTAAATATCGGTGTCACTGGACCTCGCCGCTCGCAGTCGATCCCTTCGATCACAACATTGTCTATTACGGCTGCCAGGTGATTTTCAAGACGACGAATGGCGGCCAAAGCTGGACCGTCACAAGTCCCGATCTCTCGACGCAAGATCCGAGCCGCATCGTCTCCTCCGGCGGAGTTGTCGGAGACAACCTGGGGCAGTTTTACGGAGAAGTCGTTTTCGCCATCGCTCCTTCCAAAATCCAAAAGGGACTGATATGGGCTGGCACGAACGACGGTCAGCTCTGGTATTCGAAAGACGGCGCTGCCAACTGGACAAACGTCACCAAAAATATATCTGGATTGCCCCCATGGGGAACGATCAGCAGCATTGCCCCTTCCAGTTTTGATCCCAGCACGGCTTATATCGCCGTCGATTTTCACATGATGGATAACAGAGATCCTTTCATTTACAAGACAACGGATTTTGGCAAGACGTGGAAACCGATTAGCAGCAATTTGCCGAAGCATCCTTTGGCTTACGTGCGAACCATCGCCGAAGATCCAAATTGCGCCGGTTTGTTGTTTGCGGGTACGGGGAATGGTCTGTATTACTCGCTGGATGATGGAGGACACTGGACTGCGTTGCAAGCAGGTCTTCCGCACGCTCCGGTGACTTGGGCGGTGGTGCAGAAAGAATTTCACGACCTGGTGATTTCCACTTACGGACGCGGGCTATACATTTTTGACGACATTACGCCCCTGGAACAGCTTGCTAAGAACCACTCAGATGCTCCGACCGTACTTTTCGAACTGCGTCCCGCATACCGCTTTGTCCGTGGCGGGCAAGCCATGCTCAATTTTTCGCTGAAATCCGTGCCCAAAGATCCGATCGAAATCGAAATCCTTGGTGCAGATGGAAAAATGATTCGCAAGCTCAAGACGAAGGGCCATGTGGGCATCAATCGCTTGAAGTGGGATATGCATTACGAGTCGCCGAGATTGATCGCCCTCCGCACGGCGACTTCCGATAATCCGCACATTTGGCAGGAACCGCGCTTCCGCGACGCAGACTCGCGGCCCATAACACACTGGGGGATTAGTTCAGCAGAAGTCGGTCCGATGGTCGCTCCCGGTAAGTACTCCGTTCGTCTGACGGTGGCAGGTCAGGCCTTCACTCAGGCGCTGACGGTACTACCGGATCCGCGCATTCCAACTCCGGAAGCGGACATTGAGTCGTCCGTGAAAACACTGCTTCGAATCCGTGATGACATCACCCGCGCATCTGTTACATTCAATCAGATCGAGTGGTTGCGAAAGCAAATCGAGGTCATTGAAACAATGCTTCGTCCGCCTAAGAAAAAAGAAAAAGAAAGACCGCCATCCGCCGAACCGGATGACTTTGACGAACCAGAGCCCGCGCCGGCCGAAGACGAAGCGCAGTCCAAGCGCAAGGCTGAACTTCTGAAGACCGTCGGGGAAATGGACAAGAAACTCCAGGCCATAGAGTTCAAGCTCGTAACACCATCACAAATAAATAGCGACGACAAATATTTCGTTGAGGCCGACAAGGTATATCTCAATCTGATTTGGCTCAACGCTGAGGTTGGCACTGGGGGCGGAGACGTCGCCGGAGGAGCCGACTTTGCTCCGACTGATACGGCTTTAGACTTGCTTCAGACAATAGAAAGTGAACTTACCGGAGCAGTCGCGGACTATCAGAAGCTTATTGAACAAGATCTTCCCGCGTTCAACCACGCCCTCAATGAAAACAATCTGGCTTCTGTAACTTCGGATATCGCGGCTCCAACTAAGAATGAGAAGTAAAAGCGGATCGTTTTTTCGCAGCCAAGTAGCCCGCGGTGCCCCACGGAGATGGTGAGATATTGGGCCCTCATTCTCGGGGCGTGCCTTTGTGAAGCACCTTGCGCCGAATGTCTGGCCAAAATTCCTTCATTTCGTTCCCCACTCCGTCCCACATGATCAGCATGCCCAGAGTTTCGAGATTTCGGGAAACTGTCCGATCCTCTGCTGGGTGGTAAATATTGGAGATGCCTGCCGCGACGGCATTGCCAAGCGACTCCGAAATATTAAACCGATCGTGGCCCGAATCCGTGCGGATAACGAAAAGGCGATTGACGGCGTGATAGGCGCGATGCACGAAGCTGCCTCTTCCCATCTGGTAGTAGCGGGGATCTTCATGCAACAAACTCGGGAAAATAGCCGTGGTCATGTATGTGCCGATACTGTTGTCGGCAAATGACTCTCCGTACCGTTTTCCATATGCCCCCCAACCTTGTCCCCAGGATGATGGATCATTTTTCGCTTGAGCTACCGCTGCAAGTACACCGTTGAAAGGATAGGCGGTCCAATCAAATACGCCCGCGGTTGCAAGCCGAAATTTTTGCCCGGTCGTGAGCGGCGGAAGAATTTGAGAGGTTTCTACGGTTCCGTAATTCGGCATCACTTCGAAGATCCGGTCGTTTATTGTGCCGGTTTCTTTCTCTAGCTTGCTTTTCCCAATTTGATCGTCGCCCGTTCTCTTATCCTGCTCTTCTTTCGCGTCCGTAGACTTATCTGCCTGTGACTCGGCTGGGGCAGGTGGTGGTGGAGGCGGCTGGGGCTGTTGCGCAAGCGTTGCCGGAACTATAAAGATCACGGCAATAAAAATTCTCAAGAAGAAATGGCTCGGCCTCCCGACAATTCTATGCACTCAGAACTCCAGTTCTCTTTTCGGAGAAGGGATTTTTGAAAAATGGGCTGACCGAGGTTCCAGAAAGCCATGCTCCCTACTTAGATTCTTCGCTCTTCAAAAGGGTTTCATCAGGGGATTCAATCGCTTTTTACTGTTTTTTTTACTATTGGGAAGGATGAGTCCTGCAATTAAGCAATCGACCAGCGTAATTCCGCGGGACAACAATTACCTTCTGGCCAAGCAAAGGGGTTCAATCAACGATCCTGAGAAACTCATGCTCTATTCGATCGCTCTTAATCTTTCTTCTTCTCGATTTTCAGATTCAGCGTGATGTCCTTGCGGCTGTCAAAACTCGAAACCGTGTGAGTCGACGATTTGGAGCCCTCTTTTTCCGCGTGGACTTCGTAGTCTGCATTTGGGTCAAGCCCGCTGAATCGATATTTACCCGTGGTATCCGTGTATGAACTACGAACAACATTTGTTCGAGTGTTCTTTAGAAAAACCACGCTCTCCGAAACGAGGTTTTCAGATTTGTCCTGCACTATCCCGTGGACCGTGCGAAGCTGAGCTTCGCGCTTAGCGTCTTGCGCTACGGCTGTTATGCTCGCCAAAATCAGAATCGCGACTATAAAGAGAGAACGTTTATGTGCCTTCATTTTTTCCCTCCCTCTGCAGCTACCATACGAAACACTATACGTGCTTCGCTGACGCCTGTCTTAGCATCCAGTGCGCGCGTTTGATCCGCGAATCCCTTCGCGTGGACCACCATCTCATAGTCCAAACCCTGTGGCACGCGTACCGCAAATTCACCTCGTGAATTTGTATAGCTATCCCAGCGATATTTTTTCTCGTTGCTGCGTCTAATCCGCAGCTCCACACCAGGAAACGCATAGCCCTTGGGGTCGAATATTGTCCCGATGATCAGAAAATCGTTGGCATGGCTATACTTCGGGTTCTGCGGCTTTTCGGGAGCCGGCTGCTGAGGTGCAACTGGGGCTTGCGGCGCTTGAGGGGCGGGTTCCTGCGCTCGGAAAAGAGCCGCCGCAAAGCAAATGAATAGCGCTGCCATTCCCACAAACACAAACCACTGGGGACTTTTCATAAGTCCACTCCTGTCAAATTAGATGCTTGCGTGGAGTTAGGGGATGTTGGACGGGCGATTGCAGCCAGTTACTCTTCGTCCTCTTCTTCTTCCTCGTCGTCTTCCTCATCCTCTTTAAGGAGATCGCCGTTTTCCTTGGCCTCGTCTTCATCATCATCGTCGTCTTCTTCGTCGAGGTCGTCGGAAATGAGGTTCAGATGCACGGGATGAGTCTGCGAAACCTCGAGTTCGGACTCACACTCCGGACAGCTCAGGATTTCGCCTTCTTCGACTTCGTCTTCGTCCACATCAATTTCAGTGGAACATTCAGGGCAGCGGATCACGGCTCCATCCTCCGTAGAAATGTTCGCAGGGCGGGGCCCTACAGATAGTGCCGCCGCCACCATGGCGTATTATATACCGCGCTGTCCTAAGTCAACTCTAATGCGCGACGCGGCTGCTTGGATTGTAAACTGCTCCGGGGCAAATTTCCTAAAGTGACCTCTTCCCGCGAATATCCCGAGCGTCCCATCGTGGGCGTTGGGGGCGTGATCATTGAGAATGGCCGCGCTCTGCTGATTCGCCGAGGCAGCGAGCCCCTCCGCGGCGAATGGTCTATCCCTGGTGGAACATTGGAGCTCGGAGAATCCCTGCAAGAAGGGGTGGCGCGTGAGTTGCGCGAAGAAACAGGGCTCGACGTGTGCGTACTTGAGCTCATTGAAGTTTTTGACCGCATTTTTTCGGACGAAATCGCGAAGACTACAGAGCAGGGGCACCGTCCGCGCTTTCATTTCGTCATCGTAGATTATTTGTGCGAGCGCATTGGCGGGGAAGCTCGCGCTGGGAGCGATGTGACCGACGTGGCTTTTGCCAGCGAAGACGAGCTTGCGCAGTACCACCTAACCGAAACCGCGACTCGCGTGCTGAAAAAGGCCTTTGCCATGGCTCGTGAGCGAGGTTTGGCGCGCTGATCCGCGCGACAATATACCTACAGCCTGGAGCAGGGGCCACTCCCCATCCATTCCTTATCAAGGAGCCTTTGCGATTTCAATGCTTCCGTTCGAATTGGTGAGCTGCAACTGGCAACCTCCCGCTCCGATTGTCCCGTTCAGCGACTCTCCTCCGATGTTTCCCGTGGCGGTGACAGGCAGCTCCGAAGAAACTCTCCCGAACGAGGTGCGCGCGGCAAGATTGTAGCCGATGCCCTCAGGGATGCGAACGTGGATGGACGAGAAGGAGGTCTTGAGAGAGATATCCCGGCAGCCGCTGGCCGGACGAAGAGCGGTCACGGAGATTCCTCCGTTCTGATTGTCCACGCGGATGCGGCCGCCTATGGACTCGAGAGTTACGCCGGAAAAAGAAGTAGTCACAGTGGCGTCGCCTTTCACATTACGCGCGGTGACCGAGCCGTTGCTGTCTTCGGCTGTCAAGTTGCCATTGATGCGCTCGGCGTCGATGCTGCCAAAGCTGGTTTTCGCGTAAGCGTCGGCTCCGATGTCGGTGAGCGTGATCGCTCCATTTCCGGTGACAGCACGGATGCCTTTCGGGATGTTTGTCGCCTCAATGGCCCCAAAGGAAGACTTGAGAGTGACAACGCCTCGGATATCGTGCACCGTAATTTTTCCGTTGGAAGTGTCCGCATCCAGCGAGCCGTTGATATTCTCGAGTTCTAAGTTGCCGAAGGAATCGCGGATGGTTACGGACGTTCCCGATAGTGCGCTTGCTGTGACGCGGCCGTTGTTGGTTGTGCAGTTTACGCGGCCTTTCACGTCGGAGAAGGTCACGTTGCCAAAACTATCGCTGACGTCCAGCGAGCCTGCAATGGTCACAATATCCACGTTTCCGTTGTTGTCGTGAACGGACAAATCGCCGCGGATGTTTTTCGTGTCCACGTTGCCGAACGAAGTTGTGACGTTGGCCGAGGCAGCGCCATCGAGCGTAATCGCTCCGTTGCCTCCCGTGATGGTCGCGCCGCCTTGGATGTTGCGCACGGTGATGCTGCCAAAGCGGTCTTGCACGTCGAGAGTGCCTTTCACGTCAGAGACCTGCACGGAGCTGTTCTTATTGTTGACGACGCTGTTGCCCGCGGCCCCAGTGAGTTCGATACTGCCAAAGGAATTGGTTAGACGCGCGGGGCCGGCGTCCTGGACGGTGAGCGAGCCGTAACCGTTTTCGACTTCCACCGCACCGTGGACACGGGCTATGTTGACGCTTCCGTAGCTGTTGCGGATATTCAGCGGAGCGTCTGTGGGCACCGCAATGTCGTAGCTCACGGACCAGGAGGAATGTTTGCTGATGTGAAACCACTTGTTTTCTTCCGGCGGATAAATTGTGCGGATACTGATGCCTTCACCGGTCTGTTGCACTTCAATCTGGATTTTTTGCGCGAAGGATTCGGCTTCCTCATGGGAGCTGGCCTGCGCGCGGATGACGGCGGAGATTTTGACCTCGCGTCCGGATTCGCCGTGAACTTTGATCTCGCCGAACTTGTGCTCGACGCGAACAGACTGGCCCGCGCCAAGAGTCAATGTCTTGTCAAAATTGCGGGTGACTTCGTCTTGCGGCCAGTTTCCATCAGCCAATGCAGGAAATGCCGTGACTAGGAGGATGGCTGCAATGCCGCCCGCCAATCGCGCGCTGCGCAAACGCTCTCTATTCCTATTCGACAAAAACAACTTCATCGCTTTTCCTCCAAAATATCTTCGAGCGTTTGCTGCTTCTCCTGGTACATCGCCAGCAGTTGCTGGCGAAGATGCGCATTGGACGGATTCATCCCGGCCTGAGCACGGAGATCGTTTATAGCGCTATCGAGCACGAGCAACTTCTCGCGGTAGCTCGCTTGCAAAGGAGTCGCCGGATTTTCGAGCTGCGGCTTGGCATCCGCAGCCAGCTTGTCGATGGCTTGCTCATATGCGGCCTGTGTGCGTTCCACTTCGGCGAGAGCTGGAATTTTCAAGAGCGACTGGTCGCGGTCCCGACCGGGCGCTGGCTCGCGATGCAAATAAATCCAGGCGGCGGAAACTGTCAAGATTAGGACGAGGACAGCGGCCGCTGCGGTTTGCCATCCGAGAGAGAGGCCGAACCCCAGTGAGAGCCAGCTCCAACGTTGTGCACGGTGAGTCTTGACGGCGGCTTCTGCTGCGAGCGCCTGCTCGATACGCGGCCACAGCGAAGGCGAATCGGAGTAGTCGCGCATTTCCTTCGCGGCGACGCTGATGGCCTTCCATGCACGCAATTCTTCTGCGCAGGCGGCGCAGTTTGCGCTGTGCGCTTCGAGAGCCGCCCATTCGGCGGGCGTGCCATCCTCGAAAATTCTGTCGCGATCTTCACATGTAATGTTCATCGTCGTTTACCGTGCTCCCGCGTTCGAATTGCCCCGCGGAGGCTCAAGCACCTGGCGAAGGTTTCGCTTCGCCTGAAAAAGTGTGTTCTTCGAAGCCGTCTCTGTAATCTCCAGCATCCCGGCAATCTCCGCGTGATGGAAGCCTTCGACTTCGTACAACAGAAAGACGTCGCGTTGATGCTTTGTCAATCCGGCCAGAGCCCGTTCCAGCGCCATTCGGAGCGAAGGATGTGCTCCGGGTGCGCGTGGCTCCGGCCTCGGCGAATCTTCGCTGTCGTCGTTCGCCACTTCCTTTTTGCGCACCCGGCTGCGGCGCGCGTCGTAGCAAGTGTTGATAAGAATCCGGTACGTCCAGGTGACAAAGCTGGATTGACCGCGAAAGCCGGCGATACTTCGCTGCACTTTCAAGAATGTTTCCTGTACGGCGTCTTCGGCGTCAACCGGGTTGCCCAGTAGATTGCGCGCTACGTTCTTCATGCGGGCACCATGCAGGGCATAGAGGCGCTCGTATCCGCCCATATCGCCTGCCCGGCAACGCTCCGCCAGCTCGGCGTCTTCGGAAGGCACCGTAGTCGCAGCGGCGGGCGCCACAGTCTCGCTGGGGCGGCCTGGTAGGTCTTCGGAAGGTTCCACTCGCTTCTCCCGTTCGCGCGGCACGGAAGAGATTCTAGTCTCCCAGGGCAGCGCAAGTCCCATAGTTCCCATTCTTTGCTCCTGGGGTATAGACGCCTGGGAAGGTCGAATCGTCAGGGGCAGGGACCCGCAACGGCCCTTGTAAGGCCTCGGCTCTGATCTGGCAATGGACTGATTAGATGGGTTTTATTGGGCACAAAACAGCAATGAGTGCCGGACTCAAAGACGGGTTCTTCTATTCCTCAGATTTTAGGTCGAAAAGCTGGTTATCCGGCTATCGCGTCGGGTAGAGCTCCTCGCGTTCGCTCACGCCTGCCGAATTCTTGCACAGCGGCTTCGAGGTCGGCGGCGCTAAAATCGGGCCAGCGTTTCGGCAAAAAGACGAACTCGGCGAAGGCACACTCCCACAGCAGAAAATCGGAAAGGCGCTGCTCGCCTCCCGTTCGGATGAGCAAGTCGACCTCCGTGGAGCCGCCGCGAAGAACCTCGGCGAGGACATCTGAAAAGGACTCGGGCGAGAGTTCGGTGACTTTGTAAAACCGGCAGGCGGCGTGGTAGATCGCCTCGCGCGCTGAGTAATCGATAGCGAGGCGAAGATGAAGCCGTGTGCCATTTGCCGTGGCGGCTTCGGAATCAACAATGGCCTGGCGGAGAGTGGCGGGAATGCGGTCGCGGCGCCCAATGACGCTAAGGCGGACGCCTTCCTCGATGCAGTGAGATGTTTCTACTAGAAGGTATTCGTGCAAAAGGCGAAGGATCGCATTGACCTCCGCTGCTGGGCGTTTCCAATTGGCGGACGAAAGAGCAAAGAGGGTCAGCGTGTGAATTCCGAAGCGCGGCGCTGCTTCAATGATACGGCGGGCGGATTCAGCACCGGCGCGGTGTCCGGCAGAGCGAGGCAATCCGCGTGACGTAGCCCAGCGCCCGTTGCCGTCTGAGATGATGGCCACGTGCAAGCCCGGCGACAGTGACAACTTGGTTTTCGTGGTCATGATATCTTGCGTGGTTAGATGCTGCATATTTTTTACTTCTTTCTCCGCCGCCGGAAAAATCATTACAAACTACTCTGTGATGTAAAGTAGATGCGCAAAAAATTTTGGCGCCCTCAGCCTTCGCGCGTTGCGCGAATCAGCGCCTCCATGTGGTTCAGGTAGCGCTCCAGCGCGCGCCGGCCCGCTGCTGCAAGGCGGTACTCCGTCTTGGGCAGCCGTCCATCAAACGACTTGGTGCAGACGATGTAATCAGCTTCTTCGAGCTTGCGCGCGTGCACGCTCAAATTGCCGTCCGTGGTCTTGAGCAGCGCCTTTAGTTCATTGAAAGTCAGCGAGCGGTTGACTGCCAGCGCGCTCACAATCCCCAAACGAATACGTTCGTGGATCAGGCGGTCCAGGTCCGGAGAAACGGCCTCGCGCACGGAGCCCCGCACGGTCGCCAGTGAGTTGTCACGCTCGCGCGTGCGCTGGATCCGGTCCTGATGCGCTGAGGATGACTTCGCCATGAAATTCTCTTTATCCCCCGTGATGCCGCGCGATCCAAATACCAAAACCGATCTGCAAAACGCCGAATCCCGCGGCCATGAACGCATCGCCCCACGCAGCGGGCGCAAGAAGGGCCGCACCTCCGAGACTCATTAAGCAAAATCCCATGACCGGAACCACGCGCACGGAAAACGCTCCACCCGTGACGACAGCAGTCCCATAAAGCAGCAACCAAACGCCTGGCAGTAGGGCCGCAGCCCCAACCGCATACAGAGCGAAAGTCAACAAGCCTCCAACGACGATCGGTGGGGCAAAGCTAAACAGAAATTTGCGCCCCGGACCAGAGAAAAGAGCTGAGTTTGCGCGATGCGCTTTCGTGACGGCTGTAGGCGCGGCGATCGCCACGGCAACAAAAGCTTCAACCAGCCAAACCATCAGCCAGGCGCGAGGTGAAGACTGGCGCGCTGCCACAAAAGCAGCGACGAGCGCCGTAATCCCCATCGCCACGCCGCCCCAACCGGGCACGGCGGTAAACTCCGCCGCGCTCTCCATGGTTTCGCGAATGTATTTGAGATGATCGACGGCGCGGGCGTCAATCGGGATGGGTTCGCGTTTGTTAGAACGAAGAGGACCAGCGGCTACCATGCAAAGAGCCTATTCTAAAAATGAGTTTCTGTCAAGTACTTTGTATTACAAAGTTGTCTCTCGAAAACATTTATGACCGTCTCGGATAGCGCCCCCTGATCGCGTTCCAGCGGATGGTGAACACATCCAGAAACATTTGAATGCTGTCGTGAAACATATTGACTTTCGTTGCAGGGGAATGCCCCCAGCGAACGGGAATCTCAATCGTGCGAAGTCCGTGATGCCGCGCCAGATAGAGCAATTCGGGATCGAAGCCGAACCGCTCGATGCGCTGCTGCTGGAAAAGGATTTGGCATCGTTCGCGACGGAACGCTTTGAAGCCACACTGTGTATCGACGAAAGGAAGCCGCAGGATCACCCGAACGATCTTGTTGAAGATTATTCCTGCGAACTCGCGAAATCGTGACTCATGGACGGTAATGAGGCTGCGATCGAGAGCCCGGGAGCCTATAGCAACATCGTAGGTTGCTAGAGCGTCCAGAAGTTTGGGAGCTTCCTCGATCGGCGCAGACAGGTCGGCATCCGTAAAAAGCACATTACGGCCGCGCGCTTCAAGCATTCCGTGGCGAACGCTGAACCCTTTCCCTCGATTCACACCATTGGAAATGACCCGCAGGGTTGGAAATGTTTTCCGAAAAGATTCCGCCACTTCCGCGGTGCGATCTTTCGAACCATCATCCACAACGAGGATTTCCGTCTCTCTCCCTAAACTGGGCAGAAACGCTGCAATCTGTTCGAGGGTGGCTGGAAGCCGCAACTCCTCGTTGTAGGACGGAATGACAATCGAAAGGTCAGGAGTTCCTGAACTCATCGCGCCGGAGGTTCCTTCCATCCGTAATACCCAATGAGAGGCACAAACCGGCACGCATCCAGTGTGCGAGTCTCGAAGAAATTTCCCCGCCGTTCAAGACAGAGCAATTCCTGGTTTTCCGCATCACCCACCGGCAGAATCATCCGGCCACTTTCCGCGAGTTGCGCACGAAGCGGTTCTGGAACCGCGGGCGCGCCAGCAGCAACGAGTATGGCGTCAAACGGAGCAAGCTCCGACAGCCCCATCGTGCCGTCGCCGCAGTGAACATGCACATTTTCGTATCCGAGACGCTCAAGCCGAGCCGTTGCCGAGGATGCAAGCTCGGAGCGTAACTCAATCGTAAAAACAATCTTTGCCAAGCGCGAAAGAATCGCCGCTTGATAACCGCAGCCCGTCCCAATCTCGAGAACTCGTTCGTTGCCGGTAAGGCGCAGCGCAACAGTCATCGCCGCAACGATATAAGGCTGCGAAATCGTTTGGCCCTCGCCGATCGGCAACGGTATGTCTTCGTAAGCTCGTTGACGAAACTCCGCGGGTACAAACTCCTCGCGCCTCACGGCAGCCATCGCCGCTAGCACATCAGAATCATGAACACCGCGGCGGCGCAATTGCCTTTCAATCATTTCAACGCGCTGCACAGCGAATTCGTCTTCGCCGGAGCCTTCAATGGGCCGCTCGTTCGCCGCGTAATCGCGAAACAGTTTCATCTATGTCGCCCCGTTCCCTCAGCTCCTACAAATACGTTTTGCTCGTCAGGCGTGCGAGTACGCAGCCGCGTGTTTTTCCCAAGCCCGCGTCTCAAGAATCTCAGCGATTTGCTCGATCGCCAGGTCGCACTCCTCTTCCCGATTGTAAAAATGCGGAGAAAGCCCGACGCCAACTTTGGGACGGTAGTCCAAGAGAATCTCCCGCGCCAGCAGTTCGCGGCATACCTCGGCCGCATGCGGACAATCAACCGACACCGTTCCGGCTCGCTCCTCTGGATTTTCCGACGTATTAACAGGCCATCCGTGCGCCTTAGCTGCCTCGAAAAGGCGCGCTGTCATGCGCATGGATTTTTCGCGAATCGCACCAATCCTAAGGATCGGAAATTCGCCGCGCCACTTCAGCAGTTCATCCATCTTGCAAAGATCCATCGGCAAATTTAGGGGAACCGACCCTTCTCCACACAAGGTAGCACAGCGAAATGAAGACAAGCCAGGGAACTCCCACCTTCAGCGTGATGCGAAGACCAGGAACCCACCACGTTAGTAGGAGGCGCCAGCTACCCTTATCGGGCCTCACCTGAACGAACGGACAGTTAAACGAGAAGCACGCCTGTACCGTGCCAATGTCATGCCCTGTCACGGCTTTTCCTACAATTTCAGGAGTGGCGGAAAGGCTCTGAAAGCTCCGCCGCGGAGGAAGTGAAGTCATGAAGGCCGTCCTAGCCCTTGTCATTATTTATGTCGGAACATTTTTTCTTGCCATCCAAGGCGCATCTCAAAATCCGGTAAGCGCCGCACCGCAGGGTGCACCCGCGCAAGACCAGTCAAACTCGGCGCCGGCGAAGCCCATTGATCCCGCCAAGGACTCAGACATTCGCTCGCTGATGGAACTAATTGGCGCGCATGATCTCGTACAGGACGCCGTCAACAATTCCAGTGAGCAGTACCGGGAGAAGCTGCTGGCCACTGTCCCCAATAACGACAAAGGCCAGGTCTTTGTAACTTCCTTCATCGAGAGCTATCAGAAGAAATTCGACGTCGACCAGTTGACCGAGCAGCTCGTCGTCATTTACGACAAGCACTACACCGACGACGAGATCAAAACTCTACTGCAGTTCTATGGATCGCCTGTGGGACAAAAGGTCGCCGCGGAAATGCCCAAGATTACTCGCGAAATTCAGGCGGCAAGCCGCACAACCGGCGCCAAGGCCGCCAAAGAGGCCCTGCAGGCATTGAAAGCACAAAATCCAGAAATCGGCCAATCCGCACGCCTGAACAATGGCCCTCGTCGCTGGCAGCCCGGCGCCCGCGCACAACAAAACGCACAATCAGGCCAATCCCAGCAAGCGGCTCAGCAATCCGATCCCCCGCAATTCTAAGGCTCGATTTCGAAGCGCAAATTTGAAAGAACGAGCGGGTTCTGCTGTTTCTATTGAAAATGCTTTTTGAACTTGATGTCGATTCCAAATATGCCGTTGTAGTCCCGCAAAGCCACGATCGACACATTCCGGTTCAAGTTATATTCCACCTGAATGACCTGCTGTTGTGTCGACCCCACGTTCGAGACATACGTAATCGTTAAATCTCGCGTGACCTGTTGCTCGACAGTGACCCGCGCGGCAGCGTTCTGCGAAGTGCTCGCCGAGCCTAATTCTGCCAGGCCGGGATCAACCCGGAACCTCGTTATGCCAAACAATCGCTCGACTCGCCCACCCAGTTGACTGGAGACCGCCTCAGAAAGTATCGCCGAAGCGCCCGACGAGGCGCTTTGGTTGGCACCTGTTCCGCCGCCTCGAATGCTCGATTCCGAGCTCGTCTGCCCCAGCGCTAGTAGTGTGATGATGTCGTTCGCCGGCAATGGCGGATCAGAGCGATACGCTAAAGTTAACTTGCTTGCCGGTCCATTAAAATTCAGCGTGATTTCGTACTGCTGAACCGTCGTCGTGGCTTCCACGTTCAACACTGGGTCCAGCCGGAATGGATTGGCAAAGTTCATGTCGCCGCGTGTCACCTTATACCTGTCTCCGTGGAACGTCATCTCGCCTGCGAGAATGTGAATATGCCCGAGAAGAATCGGGTGCTCCCAGGTGCCGCGTACGCGTAGATTCGCTTCTGCTTCCAGCTCCGCACTGGGCCACTCCATGCGAGCGTCCGGCGAGGACAGGGCCGAGATATCAAATTGTAAGTTCCGCAAGAAAGTCGAACTGGTCGATGGTCCCGAAATGCCCCCCTTAGCGGATACAAGCATACTGGCGACCTCCAGGCCTTGCGTCATCGTCACGCGCTCAATCACTACCTTCCCTGAAAGTACCCCGGAAGACGGAGTTCCCGTCAGTCGCAGGGAGCCACCGACCAGCCAGCTCATTCCTTCGGGATATCGGATGCGTGCGCGGTCCGTGCGCACTGTCACGTCGTACCGCAGGGGACTCTCGATATAGTTGACGCTCCCGGTGAGGTACATCGTGCCTCCACCCGATTCGGCCGTGACGTTTTCGAAAAACAGCCGCGTCGAATCGAAGACTAGATCACCCGTGATGTTGCTCATACCAGTTGGAAAATCAGCTACTCGCGCGGAGGCGCTTTGTATGTGGACTTTTCCAGTGATGCGCGGCCGGTCAAACGGCCCTTCAAAAGTCGCGTTGATTTGTGCCGGACCGTTCGCTTCCACAGCCGGCAAAAACCCCGTCAATAGCCGCAGGTCCAAGGCGCCATTCAGTTTCAGCGCGAGAGTGCCCCGCCCCGCAAATCGCGCCGAGCCTGCAACTGCAATATTTGTATCCGTTCCTTTAAAGGTGGCTTGATCGATTTCCACGCTCTCCTTCGAAGTGCGCAGATGAATCGGTCCCACATTTTCCAGTTGCACGTTCGCGTAATTCAGCGCCAGCCGTGAAAACTTGGCGTCCATCACGATGTTCTCGAGATGTTTCAATTCGCCGGCCACGGTGATGTCGCCATCCGCGACGCCGTGCCCATTGAACTGTGTGAGATGCAAAGCGGTCATCAAAAAGGGGTTCAGATCAATGTTCGCAATCGAGACTTTTCCGTTCAAAGCATATGGATCGGCTAAACCCAGCGTGACCTCACCAGATATGCCTCCTGTCGTCATCGCCGAACCAAGTTCCAGCTTCGCGATATGGCCGTCGGAAGTGAGACTCCCATCGAAACTTCCGATCACATCCTTGCCAATGCGAAAATCCACCACTCGGAATGTCCCATCGCTCTGTAGAGCCGAAAGCGGTCCGTTGGCCTTCACTCGAAACGTAACCAGTCCTCCGACCGGCAGCCGCACCGATTGCAACCTCTCAATGTCTTCAAGCGGAAGCGAAGCTCCCACCAGGTCCGCCGTTATCCTTTGATCCGTGAACCGATAGCCCGCCGTCCCCGTCACGATGCCCGCGCCTCGGCCGTTCTCTTTACCCGGTGCGAACACGCGCAACTCCGCGTCTGCGATGCGAACTTCGTCCGGCGAGAGATTCAGCTGGCCTCGCAACCGATTGAAGGACACGCCATAGACTGTTCCCTCTGCGAGATCGAAGAGTCCCGTGATGCCAGGCGCCACACGCGTTCCGTGCCCATGCAATTGGCCGCTCAACACTCCTTGCACTGGATAGGTCGATCCAAAGAGCTTTTGGATATTCTCGACCGAAGCTTTATCGAAGTTCACATCCGCCGTCCACTCGTTGTCCAGCAGAAAGCTCCAGTCCGTCAGATCCAGGGTTCCCTCGATCGATGTGGACATCGCGCCGAATTGCAACTTGCCCCTGGCGAGTGCGAATTCCGCGGACGAGTAACTGATGTCGCCCTCGACGAAGTCGAGAGGTGTGCCGTCATAGCGCACGTGCTCCCCACGAACATGGCCACTGAACGTCGTACGGCCGCCGGGAGCTGTAATCTTGCCGTCCCATTGCGCGCTCCCAGAGATTTCCTTAATTGCATCAGCAGAGCCCCGCTTCGCGCCGCGAATCCCGTCGATGAAATCCTTGTAAGATTCCAATGCTCCCGTTTCGAAATGTACGTCAAGCGTGGAACCGCGCGGCGCCAGAACACCAGTAATCGTACCCTTCGAGGATGGCGTCTCGAATTCTCCGGCGCTGATCGCGAAAATCGCCGTATCGTAGCTGTAGTGAATTTGCCACCTCGCCGTCACCGGCAAATGGCCCGCTGCCAAAGTGTCGACGGGCGCCCATTCCATCTTCCCGCCTATCTCAAAGTGCGCAAATGCATTGCTCCAAGTCTCAATCGTGTCTCCGCTAAGCAACGCGTCCCATTCCAGCTCATCAATGGGAAAACCCGGATGCTCAATCGCCGGGAATACTCTCGCCAGGTGCATATTCTCCAAGTGAGTTTCCGCGCGAAACTGTAGGCCGGCGAAACGCAGCGTCACTTTTCCCTTCGCGCTTCCACCAAAACCTTCCGCGACGAAATCCGGCGCCACAAGCCCATCATTATTTATGCTGTAGCTGGCGCGGCTCGTAAGCCCCGCAGCATGAAAAATGTCATAGCTCAGGTGGATGTCGCGTCCCGCATAGCTGCCTGTACCCTTATAGAGGCCATTCGCGAACGTTCCCTCACCACGCACATCGACGTGCCCGGTTGGTACGTCCGGCGCGCGAAAAGTCTCGCGAAAGTCGAGTAGCTCGACCCACCCCCGATAACGGAAACTCCATGTGGGTTTTGTGAAGTCGGACATTTCCGCTTGCGCATCAAGGTGGGACCGCCCCGCGCTCAAGACCCCTTGCTCCAGTGTGAATCCGTCACGCCACAACGTAAATTTCGCCGAGAGATTTGCAGGCACTGGCGCCATTCCCCGCGCGGTTAATCGTATGCGCTGCCATTCCAGATTTCCAAGATACAGTGGACGCTCCGGCGTCCCGCCAGCGTCCAACGTCAGGCTCATCTCGCCGCCCTCGACCGCCAGCGGCACTTTCACTTCGTTGTACAGCAACCATCCGTTTTCAATGTTGACCCGTCGCACCCTGAGGTCGAAAAGCGATTCCTGCAGTGACTTCTTCGAACCGCTCGCTCGCGGCAGAGTCGGCACATTCGTTGACCCATCCTTTGCCACATGGATGTGCACCTCCGGCTCCTTCAGCACCAGGTCGCTCAACGATACTTTTCGGCCCCAGAAGGAGTCGACTTGCAATTCCGCGTCCACCTCTTTCGCCGAAAACAATGCCTGCGTCCCAGCCGGCTCGCGCCCATGGATAACCAATCCCTTTAGTGTGGCTCGCATCGAAAGCCACTGGATCGAAATCGATCGCAATTCCACGCGGCCGCCCGTCGCTTTCTCCAGCCGGTGTACGATCCACCGCTGCAGAATTGGATTCCCCGCGCCGCTGGTGAAAAAGCCAATCACGCACAAAACTCCGATGACCGTCAATACCCACGGCGTATGGATCACCCAATTCCATATCGGATGTCGCTTCCGTGCTTTCATTTCGCCCCTTCGTCCAAAAACTTTTGTACATGCAACCGGTCGCGGCTTTCCTTTAGCCAGCGAGCCGCCTGCTCGTCGATGTCACTTTGCACCAGAACATCCTGAATGGTGTCACGGGAGGCCTCCAGTGTGGGAGGTTCCTGACCTCGCGCCTTCGCCCTCGGGATGACAGCACTCTGATAGAAATCCTCAACGGCTTTCTCATCGATCTGGACGGACGGGCGAAACCTCGAATCAAGGTAGTTGTCCAGGTACAACTGTGCGGTCACAATCCTTCGCACTTCCGCGTCATTCAACCCGCTCTGCTTCTTACGCGCTTCATATTCCTCGGCGGAGCTGAAGGACTTCACCACTCGCGAGACTTCACGGTCGATTTCCTCGTCCTTCGGTTGGGGAAAGCGCGACAGCTCCGCCTCAGACCGTACAATCCACTGATCGATCAGCCTGTCTACAATCGCGCTTTCGCTTTCCGATTTTCCGTTCACCAGCTCCTGATATTCTTTCAGCTCGCAGACGTCGCTCAGCAAAATAATGTCGTTTTCTACGCGCGCCACGATACGATCCACAACTTCCTGCCCTCTCACAGACGAACTTGCTGCCAGCGCAAGAACTAGACAGCAGATTCCGACAATAAATCCTCGACGCATTAAAAAATTGACCCCAAGTTAAAGAAGATTTGCAGCCGAGGAAGCTGCGCTCCTTTGAAACACTGCGTGCTCGCGGGCGCGCTGCTCGTGATGGGGACACATGGCAAGACGAAAAACGGACGGTTGATCTGGTAACCCAAATCAATCCTAATCGGACCCACCGGCGTTGCATACCGGATCCCGAAGCCCACCGTGTGCGCGAAATAATTCAACTCGTTGGTACAGTTGTAGACGCACCGTGTGGGATTGGTCGCGCTGGGTGGCTGTGAAGGATCCTGAAGCGCGAAAATGGGCTTCGGTGAGTACGCCCGCAGCGTGAAATGATCCAGCCGGCTATAGACATTTCCACCATCGTAGAACAGCGCTCCACCGAGCGAAGTCCCAACAAATGGCAAGTGCATCGGAAAGCGAAATTCCTGGTTGAGCACCAGCATTGCCTGGCCACCTACCGGGAAGCCGGTGCATGGGTCGCGGGGCCCTGCTTGATTCAACGCAAATCCTCGAAGCGACGTCCCCCCACCTGCAAAGAAACGCTCCGGCAGAGGGATGATTTCTGGCACCGGGCCCGGCGGCGCCGCCTCAGTGCATTGCGTCGGGGTGGGAGGCGGAAATGTGAGTGATTCGGTATTCGCGAACGGCTCGAGAATCCCTATCCGAATTGAGCGCGCAAAGCTGAACCGCCTCTTGATCCGGTAGTAGGTTGAATTCTGCAAAAAAAAGCGCATAAAGCTCGCGCTCGAACCAATACTCGTACTCGCGATGCTGAAATCCACGCTATTGAAGCTGCCTTTGGTGGCTTCCGCCGGATTGTCCCTCGCATCGCGCAACCAGGTCACGCCGAACTGGGACACCAGCGTCGGCTGCTCAAAGAGTGGTATCTCCTCTGGAGCAATATGTTGATTTAAATTGGAAACCAGCACCTTGCGGAACGCATAGTGGTACAGGACGCTGGTTAGCGGCGTCACTTGGTCCGTCAATTCCATCGATACTTCGTAACGCATTGCCGTGAACGTGTTGATGTCCTGCGATTTTTCCGTGTAAGCCCTTGCCTGCGTGCTGTAGTGCGAATTCCCGAATGTATTGGGGATGGAATATCCTAACTGCGCCCGGTCCTCAATCGTGCTTCCACGCAACTTCAGCGAAAGCGAATCGGCCCGCCCCGTGAGGTTGACTTTCGTCAACTCAAAAATTCCGCGCGGGGCTGCCTGGATCGCGCCCGCCGTTGGGTTTGTGGAGCTCGCCAGGCGTTGCACCTCAAACCCTCCGCCGTAGGCCATCGTGTATCGCTTAGCTTCCTCCACCAAAACGACGACGTCTTTGTCAGGATCTGACCCATCCGGATTCTGTGGTTCGATCGTCACGCGGTTGAATACGCCCAGGTTGTACAGGCGCCTTTGCGAATCCACGACGTCTCCTTCGCGCAGTGGCGCTCCCACCTTAACCCGGATTTCTCGCTGAATCACACCCACCCGTGTCCGGCTGTACCCGCTCAAAAGAACTCGTCGTACCCGCGTCTGCGGTCCTTCCGTGACGTGATAGACAAGCGCCACTGGGGGCGCCTGGGCCGCCTCCGGCTTCGACTTCCTTTCTTTTTCTTCCTCCTTTTTCTGGCTCTTTTCGTCTTCGAGTGTTTCCGTCTTTGAATCCTTGCCTGCCTCACCCGTTCCTGCTGCTACCCGTTCTGCGGTCGACGTAAAAGTTGCCTCTGGATAACCTTCGTTGAAATACATCGCCAGAATATTGTCCCGGTCTGTAGTCACGTTGAAATCGGAGTACGGTTGCCCCGGGCTCGACCCGACCACACCAAGTAATTCCTCTTCCGTGAACGCGTGGATCCCTTCGATCGCGAGCGACGCCACTCGCGTTTGCTTGCCTTCCTGGATCGCAAATCGTACGTAAATGTCTCCCTCTTTCCCTTTGTAATTGTCCAGGATCTGCCCATCCACTTTCGCATCTAGGAAGCCGTTCGCGTCATATAGGCCTTGCATCGACTGTGCGTCCGAATCAATCAGGCGCCGGCTGAATCGTCCCCTCGAACCAAAAGCGGCGCGATATATCTGTAGGCGGCTCCGCAGCAGCTCTGTGTTGAAGTACTGATTTCCGCTGATTTCAATTCCCACAAGCTTGTGCCGGTCGCCTCGTTCGACGTGGTAAGTGATCACTTCTTCCGTGCCCTTCGATTTCTGCTCCTTGACCTCCACTTCCTTTGTTTCCGTTGTGTAATTCACTTGCGCGTCAAAGTATCCGTCACGCTCAAGACGTTCACGAATATTCCGTTTCCCTTCCTCCAGAAGGTCCGTATCCACGGCGCCTTCTTGATACACGGGGACGAGCCTCTTTAAATCCCCCTTCGAGAATTTCGCTCCCGTCACCGCCAAGTCCACCTGCGGCCCCTCAGTGACATCGAGCGTCAGCGGGATCGTATTTTTCGCCGCATCGTACTCGCCTCGCCGGACTGTCGCGCGCGCGCTCAATCGCCCTTTCTTCACCAGAAATTTTCGGATTCGGTCGGTCCCTCGCTGTATGCGTGCGGTCGTCACCTGCTGTCCAGGCTTCATCTTTAATCGCGAAAGAATCTCCGCGTCGTGGTACTCCGTGCCGTTCTTCAATTCCACGGATGCTACCCGTGCCCGCGGCCCCGACTTCACATGCACCAAAATGTCCATTTGATGTGTAGCAGGGTACGGAATGTTTTCTGCCGAGACCTGCGCCGTATACAGGCCTTCTTCCTTCAATACATCGCGCAGACGCGCAAGCCCTTCATCCACATCTTCTTGTCGAAATGGCCGTCCCAGCGTGATCTGCATGGCAGCAGCGGCAGATGTATCCGTAGGAGGCGGCGTCAATCCATCTATCAGAACTCTATTGAAGAAAAGACCTTGTCGAACCACGAAATCGAGCCGTACTCCGCTGCCCACGAAACTCACGAGAGCTTTCAAATCCGTGTAATCGCCCAGCCCATAGAGCGCGCGCAGGCTCTGCGCAACCTGCTCTCTATTCAACGGTTTCCCTATTTCAATCGTAAGACCTTTAGGAGATTCCGAAAGCACCCGCCCATCTTCCGTGACAATCCTTACCGCAACGACTGGCGCTCCGGCCGCAGTCGTCTGCGTATGTCCTTCCACCTGTGCCTGTCCATAACTCCTCGCCGCCACGAACAGCAGCGCGAAGACGCCAATACCCGTTAACCTTCTTCCCCGACTCAAATTCATGCCCACTATCGCTCAGACGAAGCGTAGCACAAGGGCGTTGCCCATCCCGCTATCTCTAGCGTTATGATGATGCAAGGGGGACGATGACCGTCGCCACCGCACCAGGTCCGCGCTTGCTCGATTCGCTCCAGGAAAAGTATTCGCGTCAGATGCTCTTCGCCGGAATTGGCGAAGAAGGCCAGCAGCACCTTCTCGCGTCCAGCGCCGTTGTTGTAGGCTGCGGGGCGATAGGCGCGGCAGCCGCAGGCTTACTAGTACGCGCCGGAGTCGGACGCGTCAGAATTCTCGATCGCGATTTCGTCGAACCTTCCAATTTACAGCGGCAAACGCTCTTCGACGAGGACGACGCACGCACCGCCCTTCCCAAAGCTGTTGCCGCCGAGCGTAAGCTCCGTGCAATCAATAACAGCGTCGCCGTAGAAGGCTTGGTCTCTGATTTAAACCCGCACAATGCAGAGGAGTTGCTGTCAGATTTCGATCTCATCCTCGATGGCACCGACAATTTTGAGACCCGCTTTCTCATCAATGACTTTGCCGTCCATTCTGCGAAACCCTGGATTTACGCAGCTGCCGTCGCCAGTTACGGCGTAACCATGACCGTCCGCCCAGGCCTGACTCCCTGTCTCGCTTGCCTCCTCGAGTCCTCCACAAACGGCCAGGGCCTTGAAGAAACCTGTGACACTGTTGGTGTCCTCGGGCCCATCGTCAATCTCATCGCCTCTCTCGAAGTCGCGGAAGCCCTCAAGCTTCTCGCAGGCCGCGAAGAATCGCTCCACAACCGCTTGATTTCCTGCGACGTTTGGACCGGCCACTTCCAGTCTGTCCGTGTGGCCCAAAACGCTGCCTGCCGTGCCTGCGCGTTCCGCGAATTCTCCTATCTTGAAGGAAAAGTTCAGCCCCACATCACCCTATGCGGCCGAGACTCCGTCCAAATTCACGAGCAGGGGCGTGCTCTCGATCTGGGAGCGTTGCAGAAGAGGCTTGCGGCCACCGTCTCCGATGTCCGCCACAACGAATTCTTACTCCGCTTTCGCGTCGACCCGTATCAAATGACCGTTTTCGCCGATGGCCGCGCCATTCTCAAAGGCACCACAGATCCCTCCGTAGCGCGTTCCCTATACGCCCGCTACATCGGAGCCTGATTCTCTTCTTCTTTGAGAGTGGATTACTGCCAGCACTGCTTCAGCGAGTCTGCCCAGTCCGTCCGAAGGAACTCCGCATATTCGCGCGATCCAGGTTTTCCCGCAGGTTCATCAGCGTCAGAAACGTACTCAGAATTCTCGCCTTCAAATCATCGGTCAGGTGCAAGCCGCTGGTCGCCACGCGCGCCAGCCGTTCGCCGCTCTCCGTAATAAACCGCATAATTTCGCGCTGCCGCTCGTGCGGAGCGTTTCCCAGCGCGGTCTCGCGCCTCATCTCCGCGCAGCTTCCCTCAATGGATAGCGTGAAGTGCAAAACACAAACCTGCTGCTGCTCGGCGAGGGCTGGCGGCGAGTCGTTCTTGCATCCCGTTACTTTGCAAGGTATAGCCATGTAGCGCGCAAACTGGGGCCAACAAGAAAGGTAACCACTCCCGGCCTATAAAATCCAGTCTCCTTCCACCGAAGGTTGCGAATCCTGCATAGCCTCTTTCCGCACCCCGTATCCTTCCCGCCAATCCCTTCCATCGGCTGCTTGCGAAAAATTAATTGCCAACATGCAAAAACAATTGTATAAAAATGCAAGAGGCTGTATATTTGTACGAGCCATGAGTATCGGTAAAACATTTCGACACGGCCAGATCCTGCGGCTCGTCAGCGGACAACCCATCGTCAGCCAAGAAGAGCTTCGTCGTCGTCTCGCTCAGCAGAAGATGCGCGTCACACAAGCCACTCTTTCACGCGACCTTCAAGAGCTCCGTCTCGTTAAGACTCAGGAGGGCTACAGACCCGAAACCGCTCTTCCTGAAGAAAATGGTAACGGCGCGCTTCCGCCGCTCGCCCGTGCGCTTCGTGAATTTCTCTTGGATATTCGCCCGGCGGAAAATTTGCTTGTTCTGAAGACGCCCCCCAGCGGCGCTCAGCCTCTGGCCGCCGCAGTGGACGCATCGAAATTTCCGGAAATCGCGGGCACGATCGCGGGCGATGACACCGTCCTCATCATCACTCCCAACAAACGAACTCGCGATTCTCTACAAAAGAAGATTGAAGCCCTGGTGAAATGAGAGACCCTCGCCAAGTCGCTGTCGTTGGTGTCACCGGATATACCGGCCTTGAGCTCGCCGGCATTCTGCTGCGCCATCCTGCGGTTGCTTCTAACACGTTTTACGTGCGGGAAACGCGAGGCGCCAACTGTATTGCCGAACTCTTTCCGCAGTTCCGCGGTTGGGGACAAGCTCCGCTCCGTCCCCTTTCTCTCGACTCCATTACTTCCTCCAACGCGGGGACCGCGTTTCTCGCCACGCCTCATGAAGTATCTGCCGAACTCGCCCCCACGCTTCTCGAAGCTGGCTTGCGTGTTGTTGATTTAAGCGGCGCCTTCCGCTTCCGCGCACCAGAAACATTCGCTTCCTGGTACAAGCTGCCCACGCCTCATGCCGATTATCTGGGCGAAGCGGTGTACGGCCTTCCCGAACTCTATTCTGAAGAAATCGCGAAAGCCCGTTTGGTTGCAAATCCCGGCTGCTATGCCACCAGCGTCATTCTCGCCCTGCGCCCTCTTGCCGAAGCGGGTTTTATCGCTCCGGATCAAAACGTCATCTGCGATTGCAAATCCGGCGCGAGTGGCGCAGGTAAAGATCCGCGCCGGGATCTACAATTCGTCGAAGTCGATGAAAACTTCAAAGCGTACAATCTTTTTTCACATCGCCATACGCCGGAAATTCTCGAGCACACCGGCATCGGCGAATCGCAACTGATTTTTTCGACGCACCTGCTGCCTCTCGCTCGCGGCATTCTTTCGACGATTTACGTCACGCTTTCCGCCCAACAATCGCCCGACGCTATCGAAGCCCTCTTTCGCAAGTTTTATGCCGGACGCCCCATGGTCCGCATCTGGCCCGCGGGCACGCTCCCTGAGTTGCAGCACGTCGCGCATACCAATTTCTGTGACATCGGCTTTGCTCTGGACAAATCCGGCCAGCGTCTCATCGTCGTCTCCTGCCTAGATAACCTTGGCAAAGGCGCCGCAGGCCAGGCCGTTCAGAATTTCAATCACCTTTTGGGCATCGAGGAGAAAACCGCACTTCAATGAAAACCGTAATCAAATTCGCAGGTGCTTTGCTCGAAGACGAACCCACGATGCGCTCCCTGGCGCACCAGGTGGCAGCCCTCGCCCTTGAGGGGCACGAAATTCTTGTTGTCCATGGTGGCGGCCGTGCTTTCACCGAAGCCCTCAAACGTATGGGCATTGAGAGTAAGTTTGTCTCCGGGCTTCGTGTTACCGACCGCGAGACGCGCGACGCGGCTGTCATGGTTTTCGCGGGCCTGTTGAATAAACGCCTCGCCGCCGCTATCTCCTCTGAAGGGTACCCCGCGATTGGCGTCTCCGCCGCCGACGCACAGTGTTTTCTCGCCGAGCCTATGTCGGTTGGAGAAGTTGCCGGCAGCCTCGGCTTCGTTGGATATCTCACCGGCATGAATATTGCTTTCATTGAGTCTCTTTGGCGCGAACGCCTAATTCCTGTCGCCCCCTGCCTCGGCCTCGGACCCGACAACGAGCTTTACAACATCAACGCCGACCACATGGCCGCTGCCTGCGCCGAATTTCTCGACGCCGATCAGTTGATCTATCTCACCGACGTTGCCGGCGTTCTCGACGGCGACAAAGTTCTCTCCGCCATCACCTGCGAAGAGAGCGAGCGCCTCGTCCAATGCCGCGTCGTCTCCGGTGGCATGATTCTCAAGCTCGAAGCGGCCAAGCGCGCTCTCGAAGGCGGCGTCCGCCAGGTACGCATCGTCGGTGGCACGGCTCCAGACGCGCTTCTCCTTGCATTCCACTCGGCGGATCACGCCACGGAAGATCATTCGTCGCCAATTCCTGGCACGCGTATTCTGCGCGAGTCTTTCCCTAACGCCCAAGCGGCTCTTTCGGCGGCTTAATGCGCAAGGTCGACACAAAAAAGACAGCAAAATCCGCTGTCCGATCGCCTAAGAAATTCTCTCCTCGCGCATCGAATACGAAGTCCATTCTGCGCGATGCGAATCAGTTTCTTATGCCCACGTATAAGCGCCAGCCCATTGTTTTCACGCATGGACGTGGCTGCTACGTGTATGACTCGCGTGGCAAAAAATATCTCGATTTTCTAGGCGGCATCGCCGTGAACGCTCTAGGCCACGCTCATCCCCGCATCGTCAAAGTCATCCGGCGGGAATCCGCGCGCGCTATTCATCTTTCCAATCTTTTTCACAACTCTTTCCAGGGCCCTCTTGCCCGCAAGCTCGCGCAATGTTCCGGCATGGACCGTGTTTTCTTCTCCAACAGCGGTGCGGAATCCATAGAGGGCGCTCTCAAGCTCGCTCGTCTCTACGGACGCACTCCCGCCGATATGACTGGGTCCCCGGCTCGCAAGCACCGCATCTTGGCCCTCGAGAATTCTTTCCACGGCCGTACCTTTGGCGCCGTCGGCGTCACCGCTACGGAAAAATATCGCCTCCCCTTTGCGCCTCTTGTTCCCGGCATCGAATTCGTCCGCTTCAACGACGTCGCCGATCTCGAATCCAAATTTGATGACACGGTCTGCGCCATCCTCCTAGAAACCATTCAAGGCGAGGGTGGAATTTATCCCGTCAGCGAAGATTTCTGGAATCGTGCGCGCGCCCTAACCACAAAGAACGGCGCTCTGCTGATCGCCGACGAAATTCAATGTGGTTTAGGCCGCACCGGCCGTTACTTCGCGTACCAGAAATTCTCCGCGAAGCCGGATGTCGTGGTCGTAGCGAAGCCGCTCGCCGCAGGACTCCCACTGGGTGCGATTCTCACGTCCGAAGCTGTCGCCCAGCGCGTGTCGCCCGGTTTGCACGGCACCACTTTCGGCGGCGGCCCGTTGGCATGTGCTACCGCTCTCGAGTTTCTCAGCATCATCGAAGACGAAAAACTTCTGGAAAATATCCGCGAGCGAGGCGCCGAATTGCGCGAAGGCCTTTCCGCGCTGGCCGCAAAATTTCCTTTCATCCGCGAAATCCGTGGTGAAGGCCTGATGATTGGCATCGAGCTTTCCATTGATGGCGCTCCGTTCGTTCAACAAGCCATGCTTAAAGGCCTGCTGATCAATTGCACGCATGACTTTACGCTTCGGCTGCTTCCGCCTTTCCTCGTCACTCGGGCGCAAGTGCGTCAATTCTTGCGTCTACTCGAACAACTCTTTGTAACTACTCCGCAAAAGGCCGCCGCCCCAGAGCCCGCGAAATCCGCGCCTCCGTCGCATGCTGCCCTCGCCGCGGCAAGGTGAAATAATGACTACATCTGCACTCGTTACGCCTATTTCTTTGTCGAATGACTTGCTCACCGGAGCGGAATGGAGTCCCTCGCACACGCATGACCTGCTCCAGCTGTCCGCCGAAATCAAAGCGCGCCCGGGCCGCTACGCTTCCTCGCTCACCGGCAAATTCATCGCGCTCATTTTTGAGAAACCGTCCCTGCGCACCCGCGTCACTTTCGACGTCGGCATCCAAAGCATGGGCGGCTCGGTCGTATTTCTTGACCATACCCAAGCCTCTGCATCTCTCGGCGCTCGCGAATCCATCGCCGATGTTGCGCGCAATCTTGATCGCTGGGTTCATGGCATTGTCGCCCGCGTGTACAAACAAAGAGTCCTCGAAGAAATGGCCGCCAATGCCAGCATCCCCGTAATCAACGCGCTCTCGGATAAATTTCATCCCTGTCAGGCGCTCGCCGATTTCTTCACGCTCGAAGAAAGATTCGGCGCGCTTCGCGGATTCAAACTCACCTACGTCGGTGACGGCAACAACGTTTGCCATTCGTTGATGTATCTCGCCGCTCGCCTCGGAGTTCATCTGCGCATTGCCACACCGCACGACTATCAGCCAGCATCCGAGGTTGTCGCCGACTCCAAACGTGTTGCCAAGGAAACCCGCGCCAAAATCGAACTCATGACCGATCCGCGCGACGCCGTAGCTGGCGCGCAAGCCGTCTACACCGATGCTTGGACCAGCATGGGTTTCGAGTCCGAAGGCGAAGTCCGCAGCACCGTCTTCGCACCCTATCAAGTCAACCCGGAACTTATGGCTCTGGCCGCTCCCGACGCCGTTTTCATGCACTGTCTTCCGGCGCACCGTGGCCTCGAGGTTACCCCAGAAGTCCTCGACGGCCCGCAATCGGTCGTCCTCGACCAATCCGAAAACCGCATGTACGTGCAGAAAGCCATCTTGCATACTCTTTTCTGATGAATGGACGTTCGCTATCGCATCGCGCAAATTTGCATTTGTAGGGGCACGGCACGCCGTGCCCGTCTTTGAATTCTTGAACCTTAGACCAATAAACTTTTTTAAAAACGAGGAACCGTGAAAACGCAATTGCCAAAACCAAAGAAAGTCGTACTCGCCTATTCCGGAGGTCTTGACACCTCCATCATCATCCCGTGGCTCAAAGAAAACTATCAGTGCGAAGTCATCGCCATGATCGGCGACGTCGGCCAGCAGGAAGACCTGGAAGCCGCCCGCAAAAAAGCGCTGGCCACAGGCGCATCCACAGCCTACGTGGAAGACCTTCGCGAAGAATTTGTCCGCGACTACATCTGGCCCACGCTCCGTGCCGGTGCGGTCTACGAACACACATATTTGCTCGGCACCTCCATGGCCCGCCCCATTCTCGGCAAACGCCAGGCCGAACTCGCTCTCCAACTCGGCGCCGACGGCCTTTCGCACGGCTGCACTGGCAAAGGCAATGATCAAGTCCGCTTTGAGCTGGCTTACAAAGCCATCGCGCCCAACGTGCAAATCATCGCTCCATGGCGGGAATGGGACATCGATTCCCGCGAAGATGCCATTGCGTACGCTGCAAAACACAACGTGCAAGTCGAGCAAAGCAAAAAGAATATCTACAGCCGCGACCGCAACATTTGGCACCTCAGCCACGAAGGCGGCGAACTCGAAGATCCCGCCAACTCTCCGAACGAAGCCATGTGGCAATGGACTGTCTCGCCGGAAAAAGCCCCGGACAAATCCGAAGAAGTCGAGATCGGTTTTGAAGCTGGTACGCCGGTTTCCGTCAACGGCGCAAAGCTGGGTCCAATTGATCTCCTTAATACGTTGAACGAGATCGCCGCAAAGCACGGTATCGGTCGCACCGACATCGTCGAAAATCGCCTGGTCGGCATGAAATCCCGCGGGGCTTACGAAACCCCAGGTGGCACGCTGCTCGTCACCGCGCATCGTGAACTCGAAGCGCTGACCATCGATCGCGAGACCACTCACTTCCAGCAAGCCCTCTCGCTCCGCTACGCCGAACTCGTTTACTACGGCTTGTGGTTCTCTCCGCTGCGCGCCGCGCTCGACGGTTTCTTCAACGTCTCGCAGCAGCGTGTCACCGGCACCGTCGGCCTGAAACTCTGGAAAGGCACGCTAACCGTCACCAAGCGTGTCTCCCCCTTCTCCCTCTATCGCACCGACCTGGCCAGCTTCACCATGGGCCGCTACAACCCGAAGGACGCCGAAGGCTTCATCAACCTTTTTGCTCTGCCGGTAACCGTTCGCCCGAAAGCAAAGGCAGAAGGCAGCAACAACTAATCTTGTAGGGGCACGGCACGCCGTGCCCTCTGCTCAGCAGCTGATGAAGAATGCCCATGACCGAACGCAAAGATGACCGCCTCTGGGGAGGACGCTTCGAACGTGAGCCCAACGCTCGCTTCGACGCGTTCCAACGCTCCTTTGCGTTCGATCGCCGCCTTCTGCCTTACGAAATCGCCGTTGACCGCGCCTGGGCCAAAGCCCTCCTGCCCATTGGCATTTTCAACGCGACGGAAGTGAAGCAAACCCTAGCCGCACTCGATAAAATTTCCGCCCGCGCCCAAAACGACCCCGCCTGGGTCGATACCTTCGGCGCAACCTCCGAAGACGTCCACCACTTCGTCGAAAAAGCCCTAGTCGAAGAGCTCGGCCCCCTCGGCTGGATGCTCCACACAGGCCGCAGTCGCAACGAACTCGTCGCGACCGACTTCCGTCTCTTTGTTATCGACGCGGCGTCAGAAACTCAGCAGGGCTTGTCGGCACTCTTGAATACGCTGCTCATGCAGGCCAAGGCAAAAATCTCTGTGCCCATGGCTGGCATGACGCACATGCAGCACGCGCAACCGATTCTGCTGTCCCATTTTCTACTCGCGCACGCGGAAGCTCTTCTCCGCGATGTGACGCGTCTGCAGCACGCCGCTGCTAGCGCCGACGCCTGCCCCATGGGTTCCGGAGCTCTCGCCGGAAATTCCTTCGGTATCGACCGCAATGCCATCGCGCTTGAACTTGGTTTTTCTAAGATCACCGCGAACAGTCTCGACGCAGTCAGCGACCGCGACTTCGCGCTCGACTATCTTTTCGCGCTTACGGGTATTGCCACGCATCTTTCGCGGCTCGCCGAAGATTTCGTAATCTTCGCGTCGCAGGAATTTTCCTACGTCATTCTGCCCGACGAATACTCCACCGGTAGCAGCTTGATGCCGCAAAAGAAAAATCCCGACTCTTGGGAACTGATTCGCGGCAAAACAGGCCGAATTACCGGCGCGTTGGTCGGCCTGCTCACTACGCTCAAAGGCTTGCCCACCAGCTATCAACGTGACTTGCAGGAAGACAAAGAAGCCCTCTTCGCCTCGCATGATCAAATCAACGACATGCTACTTGTCGCCGTTGGTGCGCTTGCCGGAACGCAGTTCCGCGAAGACCGCCTCCGCGCCGCTGCTTCCAATCCACTCCTGCTCGCCACCGAAGCTGCCGATTATCTCGTTCACAAAGGCATCCCATTCCGCCAAGCACACGATATCGTCGGCAAAGTTCTCCGCGAAGCCGAGCGCCAAGGAAAAGCCTGGACTGAATTACCGATCGAAGATTTGAACAAAATCTCTCCGGCATTTGAGTCTGATTTTTCCGATGGACTGAACATTAACGCGGCGCTCGCGGCCAAAAAGGTTCTTGGGGGAACCGCGCTGGATTCCGTCCGAAAAGCCATTTCCGATCTGGAAGAACGTCTCAACAAAAAAACCACGAAACTAGGAGCCACGCCATGAGCACGCAAACCCCAATTCAGCTAAACAATCTAACCTCCGTCTCGGAGGAGAGGAGGTCGCTTCCGGGGACGGCGCGCTAGTCACACGGACATCCCGTTGATGAAGCACGCACTCTCTGAAGCATCTCTTCCGCACGGCTTCCGGTTCGCAGGCATCGCCTGCGGACTGAAAAAAACCGGCGCGCTCGATCTCGCGATTATCTCGAGCGATGTTCCGGCTTCCGCCGCAGCGGTGTTCACGCAAAATCTTGTGGTCGCCGCTCCGGTCACCATTTCCAAGGAGCATTTGCGCGCGTCGAAAGGCCGCATGCGCGCCGTAATTGTGAATGCAGGCAACGCGAACTGCGCAACAGGCGCTGCAGGCCATGCCGCCGCGCAGAAAACTGTCGCGGAAACGGCCAAGCGGCTCGGCTGCACACCCAACGAAATCATCGTCTGCTCGACGGGGGTAATCGGCGTGCCACTAGCCGTCGAGAAAATCCTGCGATCGCTGCCGAAGCTCACGCGAAATCGACGCCCCTCCGCGCGGTCTTTCGCGGAGCTATCACTCGCCATTTGCACCACCGACACCCGCCCGAAAACGGCTGGTGCTTCGTTCAAAATGGCCGGAAAGAAAATTCACGTGGTTGGCTGCGCGAAGGGCGCAGGGATGATTCATCCCAATCTGGCTACTACACTTGCCTTCGTGGTGACCGATGCCGCCATTGCGCCAGCACTTCTGCAAAAAACTTTGCGCGACGTTTGCTCGCGCACATTTAACTGCATCAGCATCGACGGCGATTCTTCAACGAACGATACGCTTGCGGTCTTCGCCAACGGTGCTGCCGGTGCGCCCGCGATTCGTGCCGGTAGCGCGGCGCATCGCTCGTTCACCACTACGCTCGAAGACGTTTGTCGCTCGCTCGCGCTGCAAATCGTAGCCGACGGAGAAGGTGCGCAACGCGTCATCGAAATTGAAGTGCGCGGTGCGAAAACTGAAGCCGCGGCTAAACGCATCGCCGAAACGATCGCGACCTCCCCGCTCGTCAAAACAGCCTTCGCGGGGGGCGATCCCAATTGGGGCCGCGTCTTCGCCGCCGCAGGCCGTGCCGGTGTCCCATTCGATCCCGCCCGCGTCGACATCACGATGGCAGGCATTCCGGTTTTGCAGCGTGGCAGTCCGCTCGATTTCAACGAGCGCGCCGCCAGCAACCGCCTGCTCGCCGAACACGTTCCAATTGTCCTGCATCTGCACGCGGGCAACGCCACCGCGCGCTACTGGACCTGCGACCTTACGGCGGAATATGTCCGCATCAACGCGTCGTATCGTACCTAACGACAAGCACCGTATGACGCCCAGTTCGAACAGACCAATGGTGATCCTAATTGCCGGCCCCTATCGTTCGGGGACGAATGACGATCCTGCGTTAATAAAAAGAAATGTAGAAGAAATGGAGTCTTACGCGTTGCCCATCTTTCGCGCTGGGCATATCCCGATTCTTGGCGAATGGCTGGCATTACCGCTGGTGGCCCTTGCTGGATCTACGAAAATCGGCGACGAATCTTTCAACGAGATTTTTCATCCCATAGCGGTCAGGCTTTTAGAAAAGTGCGATGCGGTGCTTCGCGTCGGCGGACCGTCGGCTGGCGCGGATGAAATGGTCCGCGTGGGGCGCAGCCTAGGCCTAAAGATTTACTCCACTCTCGCGGAAATTCCCTCTCAGTGAATGAGGGAGAAGACTGCGGTCGCAAGATATGCATCGCCGAGCCTTACTCTTTTCATCGTAAAGCGCCCCAAAATGAAAAGGGGGCACGGCATGCCGTGCCCCCACTGTCAGAACCTGTGTGAACTCCGTTGCCTAGAAGGCATACCGCAATGAGAATTGGATAAGCCGCGGCGCTCCCACCGTACTGGTGATTTTGCCGAAGTTGCCGCCTTCCACATCGGTGAAAGCCGGATTGGCGAAGTTGGCGTGGTTCCAAATGTTAAAGAAATCGGTAGTGAACCGCAGTTCCTGCCGCTCGGTAATCTTGAAGTTCTTGATGATCGAGAAGTCCCAGTTCTGTTGCCCTGGTCCACGGAAGGTGTTGCGCCCCAGGTCTCCGAAGCCGGTCGTGCAGAAGTTGGGATTGTTCACGGGGTCGCACAGGCCCGGGTAGAGAAGCGGTGCCGGTGTGAACGCGCTGAGATTCAAATAGCCGTTGACGCGTGACCCGATGCTTCCGCTGGTCATAGCGCTCGAAAGCGTAGCCCCTGGCGCCAGACTCGCCGTCAGCACACCAGGAGCGGAACCCGCTCCGAGAAACCCGGTACCCGCTCCGGAATCCAGGACCGAGAACGGCGCACCGGATTGAATGATAGTGATGCCGCTGATCCCCCATCCCGCTAGCAGCCTGTGAGTCAAACCCTCCGCGGATTTGAAGAACGGCAAATCGTAGCGGTAACTCACGGCTAGCCGGTGCGTGCGGTCAAAATCAGACAGTCCGCGCGAATCGTTCAACGTGGATTCATCGTTGAAGGCGGTATTGAAGGCAGTATTGCCCGTTGAAGTCGCGTCAGTCGACTTCGAGAACGTATATGCCGCCTGGAAATACCCGGCTCCCCAGCGCCGCGAGACTGTGGTCTGGAGCGAGTTGTAGTGCGAGTACGCGTCATTTGCGAACAGCTGAAACCCTGCGTAGCCGTTGATGCCCTGTGCTCGCGAGCGAGCGACAGCGTTGTCGAACGTATTGGTCGTTATGACGCACGGGCTGGGATTGCAAAACGGGCTGGCAATATCCACTGGATTCGTCGGTGTGGCGTCCTGCGATTGCAGGGCGTCACGCGTTTCGCGCAAATGGATGGAATGCGTGCCCACATAGCCAACCTCAAGCACCCACTGCTTCCCCAAGTCACGCTGAACAGTCAGATTCCACTGTTGTGTGCTGGGCACGACAAAGTGGCGCGGAACAGCCAATCCGAAAATGCCGAGCGTATTTAGCGGTCCGGGGCAGCCCGTTCCGCCAGCCTGCCCATAATTCGCTGCTTGCGTGGTATCTCCTCCAGGGAAGCCCTGGAAAACGTTTAAGCAGGGAACAAAGGCCGGGTCCAGCGTGCCGGCTTGCGGCAACGCGTTCGGATTAGGATTCGGGCACCCTGCCAGCGGCGTCGCAGAGAAATAGGTCCCGAGGCATCCAGCCTGGCCGCCGCCGAACGCCACCGGAAGAAAAGGCGTCTCAAAAGACAACTGGTCCGCCGTGCCAACGTCTTCGCGCACGTAGTAGATGCCGTATCCCGCGCGAATCGTCGTATTGTGATGACCGAAGAGATCATAGGCCAGGCCAATGCGCGGTCCAACATTCGTCGAATAGTTGTTGTTAAACGTCGTGCCATTCGCGCTGCCCGTCAGGCCTGCCAGATGCAGGTTGTTCACGCAGGAAGGATAGATGAACGGAAACTCTCCAGCGTTTGCAAGCGATGGATCGAGATTGCCGATATGGCAAAGATCATCATGAAACGCGCCGAATATTTCCGTTCGCACGCCCAGGTTCAGCGTCAGATTAGGCCGGATCTTCCAGTCATCCTGCGCAAACACCGCGTAGTTATTTGACCGGTATTCGTGATTCGAAAGGCCGCCGCCGCCAAAGCTGAATTGTGGCGCGCCCAAAAGAAAGTTCTGGAAGTCGGTCGTCGCAACGCCAGGCAGCGGTCCCGATCCTACCGGTGTATTAGTGAAGAACAGTTCCCCGTTGAACACTTGAGGAAAGTTCTTATTCAAATTCACTCGCGTAAAGTCGCCACCGAAGCGAAACACGTGTGCGCCTTTTACCCAGCTCACGGTGTCCACAAGGTTGTAGTTGTTTTGGTCCTGCGTCTGGTTCCCGAAGGGAGCAGGTCCGATTTCGAATCCCGAACTCTCGAAAATGAATTTGTAAATGGAGTCCGTCACGCTATTCGTCGGCCGGTCAATCCCCAGGTCCGACGTGGTGACAGGCGGAACGTTGGTCAGATCGTCGTTAATATGCACGAAGCCGAATCTGAACTCATTCACGAGTGTCGGCGAAAAAAGATGCGTCTCGGTGATATTCAGGAAGCGGGCATTCACCGGCGTATCAAACGGAAAGTTGAGCGACGAAGAGCTCACGCTACTGGCTAGCGTGCTGCCCAAGGATTCCTGCAGGTCGCCTCCGCCGAAAGGCAGAAAACTCTCGGAATCGGAAAAGAAAAACCGCGCGGAAAGTTTGTCCTGGCCGCTGCGAAATTCGCGGTCCCAGTTAGTCGTGAACTGGTTGTCGGTATATTTCCCCGCCCGGCTAATGGCGAACGCGCCCGTTGTAGGGTCGCTGCTCGGAATTAACAACCCGTTGGTCGTCCCGCCGAACTGGTTGCTCTGAAAATTCAACAAACTCAATACAACCGGATCAATCGGGGTCGTCGTATTCCCGAAAAATGCCTGCGAAATCGATGCCTGTGTTCGAACCTCTGGAAGTGACGGAATCGTCGTGCTGATGAGCGTGCCCGGCGAATCGCCGCTGCGCTGCCGAGTTCCCTGATAGTTCATGAAAAAATAGCCGAACTTCTCTTTTACAACCGGTCCGCCAAGGCTTCCACCAAAAATGTTCTGATTGATCACGGGACGCGCCAGACCTTGGCCATTCAGGAAGAAGTCGTTGGCGTTCAAAACCGTGTTGCGGAAATATTCGTAGGCGTCGCCGTGGAACTCCCTTGTGCCTGACTTTAGAATCGCGTTGACGTTTCCGCCGCCGTCCCGCCCCTGGCTGGCGTCATACAGCGACGTCTGCACCTTGAACTCCTGGATTACATCGGGATTGGGAAGAGGAACATACGTCGCTTGCGCAACGTTGTAGTCCGTGGCGCTGATTCCTTCGATCAAAAAGTTATTGTTGTCCTCGCGCTGGCCGTTTACGAAGAGTTTCACCGAACCTCGTCCAAGCTGCGCCGCGGCGTTCAGTTCGCTCTGTGCGCCGGTGGAAAGCGTCAGCAGTTGCTGGTAATTCTGCGTCGCAAGAGGAAGCTCGCGGATTGTGGCAGTCCCAAGGGATTCGCCGGTCGTGGCGTTGCTCGTTTCCACCGCCGTTACTTGGGCGGAGATTTCTACTTTTTCTGTCACAGCGCCGGGTTTCAGGGTGATCGTCACGCGCGTCGTTTCCGTGACGCGCACTTCAATGTCCGTGGCTTTTGCTTCTCCAAATCCGGATTTATTTACGACGACGGTGTAATTCCCAGGCGGCAATAGCGTGGCTACGAAAATCCCTTCGCTGCTCGAGGGAAGCTTGCGCACGATGGATTCCGTCCGCGCCTCGATAACTTGCACATCCGCGCCGCCGATGGACCCGCCGCTGGTATCAACGACCACACCGCTGATGGCGCCAGTCGCTCCGCCTTGTCCGTACGTGTTCACACCCGCCAGCATTCCAGCGAGCAACAACACCCCCGCAAACAATCTACTGATGCCCCACATGATTCACCCCCCAGGTGATCAAACCTAAGATCTGTCTTACTCTTGAACAACAACGATCCCAGCGTGTACGTACTGCTTCGAATCGCGCCAGTATCCCCCGGAACACGGCGCGCGCCAGTGAATATTCCTATTTTGAAACTAACGATACAGCTTCCGTGTGTCAACCCGCGGAGGCACATATTTTTGTAAAGTGTTCATAAAAATTCTTGATGATCCAAATCATCCGTCGCGTCATCAACCCTCTCGCCGCAGCTCGTTTTGCTTGCGCGCCCGCACTCGGCACTTGACGCGGCCTTTACCCGGCGAGACCATTACCCAGGGTTACACGGGCGCAACCTGTCTCGCTTGCCATCCGTCTAACGAAATAGCAGATTAACCAGCGTCCCCGATGGGGGGTGACACATGACTTTTAGCTCTATGTTCCGTCCGCTCCTATCTTTCTCGTTTTTCGTCTTCTTGGTGGGCATCCATCCGGCCGCCGCGGACTCCAGTCACGCCCGTGTCATTCGCCTCAGTCTCGTCCAGGGCGATGTGCGCTTTACTCGAGAAGCCCACGGTGATCCGCTCGCGGATCAAAAGGCACAATGGGAAACAGCCCAGGCGAACTTGCCAATCCGTCAGGGCTACGTGGTTGCCACCGACAACGGCCGCGCCGAAGTCGAATTTGAAAATGGCGCGATGGCGTTCCTCAACGAGAACACCGTTCTCGAATTCTTCGATCTTTCTCTCGATGATGGCGCGCGCACCACACGTCTGGTTCTCCGCCAAGGCTCCGCTTCTTTCTACGTGAATCCCGCCAACGACGATTATTTCAGCGTGACAGGCGGCGACTTCACGGTCGAGGCCAGCGGCAAGAGCTCTTTCCGCCTCAACAACTACGACGATGGAAGCAATGTGGACGTCCTGATGGGCCACGCCTCCGTCCTGCACAAGAAGGAGACCACGCAGCTCAGCAAAGGCCAGTCACTCTCCATGAAGGCTGGAGAAAATTCCGTGAGTATCGGCCGCCTTCCCTCCGACGATGATTTCGACCATTGGGTCTCCGGTCGCATTGATACAGTTTCCTCGGCGACGAACGCTTCTCTCCAGTACACGAACACTCCGTATTACGCACCCGGTTACGCCGATCTTTATACCTATGGCGCTTGGTCATCCTGCGGAGGCTACGGCTATGGCTGGCGGCCCTTCGGCGCAAGCTTGGGGTGGTCGCCGTTCACCATGGGCCAATGGATTATGGATCCCGGTTTCGGCTGGACTTTTGCCAGCTACCAGCCGTGGGGTTGGGCTCCTTATCATTATGGAGGCTGGCTTTTTGACGCCTCCTGTGGCGGATGGTTTTATTCGCCGCCGCCTTACTACGGCTACGGAGGTTATGGAGGCTACGGTCGGTACCCGGTAAAACGTCCTCCGCCTATCATCCATCCGCCTCGCCCGCTCTATCGCGCAACGACAGCTGTCTTCGTTCGCCAAAACGGCCAGCTCGCTATCGTGCCCATGCACCCGCTCGATAAGGATGGCAAGCCTCCGCTGAATCTGGAGCACGGTATTTTTTCTGTCGATCCGGCCAGAAACGCCAAGGGGCCAGCTCTCGCCGCTTCAGCAGGACAAAAATGGGAAACCGTGAAGTCTCCGCAGCGCGAGGCGCTTACCAGTGGTCTCGTTGCCACCACCGCGCCTGTGCGCACTTCGCGCACGCTTGTAGAAGGAAGCAATGGAACGCGCGTCGTTTCCCTTAACCACGATTCTTCCATCACGTACGATGCACACGAGCACCGCTTTGTGAACGCAAGCGCGGCTGCGGCGTCTCAGCGAGAGGCAGAAGTGCTTGCCGAAAAAAATGGGCTGAGTGGGACTAGAAACGATCACATTGTGGTAGGTTCCAAAAACAATCCGCCATCTGCAACGGCTCCTCGTGTCCCCAATGCTTCTGCACCGGCGCGCTCGGCAGCTCCGCCATCTCGCTCCATGGCTCCGCCACCAGCAGCTCGCTCGAGCGCTAGCAGCGGCGGGGGCATTTATTCAGGCGGAGGCGCGTCTTCGCATGCGTCATCTTCGTCGGCCGCATCTTCGTCTCACGCCTCGGCCCCTTCCTCCAGCGGAGGAGGTGGAGGCGGCCGACCGCACTGAGCCGTTCTTCATTGAAAAAATTTCCAAAAAGAAAAACGGCTCCTCGGATTGGAGCCGTTTTTCTTTTCAGGAAGATCGCGTGGCCCTCAAGACCTAAAACACTACTGGGAAAAGATCATTCCGGCGTAGCCCACAACGGCGCCAAGATCCCCGGAAACATCCCCCGACGTCGCGTACCGCACTAATTCTGCCCGCGTACTTCCAAGGCTTTGTAGCGCGGTTAGCATCGCAACGGTCGGCCCCAATCCGCACATCGAGATCGCCTCATTCCGGCAGGTATCGTAGAGCCCGCGCGCGTCCAGCGCTAGAATTTGGGCAATTGCCTTGCGGTCCTTGACGCGCGTCGTTGCGTCATTTTCGTAATGATTCAAATCGGAGGTAGTCAGCAGAAGAATTTCTTCGTCGGACGCTGCAATCACGCGACCGATAGCTTCGCCCACGGCAACGAGATCCTCGAAGCGTATTGTTCCGAGCGCAATAGGCACGAACGTAAAATCCCGTTGCAGTGCTTGCAGAAACGGGATTTGCACCTCCAGCGAATGTTCGCTGCTATGCGCCACACTGTCTTCGCGCAGCCATGGGCAAGCCGCACGCAACGCCGCCGCCAACGGTTCATCGCTCGCCGCATCTCCAAGCGGCGTGCGCCATGCTCCGCTCGATAGAATCGCGGCATTTTCCCCGCGCGGATAATGTCGCACGCCGAGAATCACAATTTTTTTCGGAATAATAATTCGCGCGTAAACCGCTCCCGCCACATGCCCCGAATACACATAACCCGCATGCGGTACCAGGCAAGCCTTTACTCGCACCGGTATCACGGTCTTGTCAGTTTTGGTGTATTCCCGAATCAGTGTGGCAAGTTCAGTTGGATCGGAAGGATAAAATCGGCCGGAAACTGCAGCCAAGCGAAGCATCACTCCACTCCGCAAATCAAAGTGGCCTGGAGGGTTTGCCTTTGACCTTGAGCGCTTTCAACGTCGTCTGGTCGTAATACACGGTGACCTTATCGCCATACTGGTAGCCACCCTTATCGACAATCGTCTGCATTTCCGCTGACGCTCGCTCGGAGAGTGCGAACGACTGCATCGACATATCGTTTCCCCGCGCGCGCACTGTGATCTGAGCAGTGTTCGCGTGCATCACGTACCCTTCAAACTTGCCAAGCCCGTCTGTCTTCGATTTCGGCTTGATCGTATTCACGATAATCGGCACGGCCGTGTCCACAATAATGGGAGCAACTACTTCGGGAACGGTGGTAGGAATGGGAAGGGGAATCTGCGCCCGCACTGGCGCGCTGAAAATCCCCGTCATCACCAGGGCCGCGGCGCTCAATCCCGCGAATTTTATCTGTGCTTTCATTCGATGTCGTCCGTCGCAATCCTTAAAGATTTCAAAAAGCGCACATCCTGCGGCGTCATGGTAAGCCGTGCAGCCGGCTTTTTGTCTGGAATCTGATCAAACGATTCCTGATCGACCTGAATTCTCAACGATTCCAGAAACCGCCGGTCCTGCGTCGTCAGCTTCGCCGCTTCCGCCGCGGCCGCATCTCGCTTCGCCAACCCAATCGTCGCGTCCAGTTTCAGCACGATATCGTACCCGTGCGCGCGCACTCCCGCAATGGCGCCTGTGATCCGGTCGGAGTCGGACACCGTGTCATTGATTGCGTGTCCCAATTCACGAAGCAAGTTCTTCAGGTGATCGTCGAGTTGCAAGGGCGGCTCTCCCTCACTACATTTGCCATTCTAGGCCCGCATTTCTTCGGATACAAGTCACCTCCTTTTGCGTTGTCTCCAATAGGTTCACAGTACGTTAGTGCAGGTCTGGAGCCCCTTCCGCAGCCTTTCTACTCCATTCCTCGCCGGATTTCACGCCTTGTTTTGCGCTAGGATGTATTCATGTCTTCGATAGCAACATCACCGGCAGCTCCTCCCCGACAGGGAGGCTTTCAACGTTTTTGGCGTGCCCTGAAGCAGCTCTTCCTCGAAGTCGCCGGCGCCATGTTCGCATTTCTTGGAATCCTCTGGCTCAATGCAGCTCTCCGTTCTTGGAACCGCGACGTGGCCCACTGGCTCATCGCCACAGCCGTTGCCATCGCCCTGGTATTCTTTTTTTTCGCACTAAGTTCGTTCCGCCGCGCCCGCAAGTTGTAATCTATTCTCGTAGGGGCACGGCACGCCGTGCCCGCTTTTGCTGTTGCCTTGTTCTTATTTGCTCAAAATATTGACGCGAAAATGTCCGACACAAAAACCAAGCCCTCCGCCGAACGCAAAGAGCATTTCGCAACTCTCTCCGGCCTTCCCATCAATCGCCTCTACACCCAAGACGATCTCCTCGCCTCAGATCCAGAATCGTCCATCGGTTACCCCGGCGAATTCCCCTACACCCGCGGCATCTACCCCACCATGTACCGTGGCCGCCTCTGGACCATGCGCCAATACGCCGGCTTCGGTACCGCCGTCGAATCCAACCAGCGTTACCGCTATCTCCTGAGCAAAGGCCAAGTTGGTCTCTCCGTAGCGTTCGATCTCCCAACACAAATCGGCATGGACTCCGACCACCCGCTCGCTCTAGGCGAAGTCGGCAAAGTCGGTGTAGCCATCGATTCCCTCGAAGACATGGAAACTCTCTTCGATAATATCCCGCTCGAAAAAGTCTCCACCTCGATGACCATCAACGCCACCGCCGCCATCCTCCTCTGCCTCTACGTAGCCGTCGCCAAAAAGCAAGGCGCAAATCTCACAAAAATTTCCGGCACGGTGCAAAACGACGTCCTCAAGGAATACATTGCCCGCGGCACTTACATCTATCCCGTCCGTCCCGCGATGCGAATCGTCACCGACATCTTCGCCTGGTGCCGCGACAATCTCCCCAAGTGGAACACCATATCCATCTCCGGCTACCACATCCGCGAAGCCGGCTCCACAGCCATCCAGGAAGTCGCCTTCACGCTAGCCGACGGCATCGCCTACGTCCAAGCCGCTCTCGACGCAGGTCTCGCCGTCGATGAATTCGCCCCGCAGCTCTCCTTCTTCTTCAACGCCCACAGCGATCTCCTCGAAGAAATCGCTAAGTACCGCGCCTCCCGCCGCCTCTGGGCAAAAGTCATGCGCGACCGCTTCGGCGCAAAAGATTCTCGTTCGCTCCTCCTGCGCTTCCATGCTCAAACCGCCGGCTCCTCTCTCACCGCTCAGCAGCCCGAAAACAACATCATCCGCGTAGCCATCCAGGCCCTGGCCGCCGCTCTCGGCGGTTGCCAATCTCTACACACCAATTCCATGGACGAAGCCCTGGCCCTACCCACCGAAGACGCCGCGCTAATCGCCCTGCGCACCCAACAAATCCTCGCGCACGAAACAGGCGTCACCAACACGATCGATCCCGTAGCAGGCTCCTACGCCATTGAACATCTCACCGACGAAATAGAGCAGGGCGCGGTTGAATACATTTCGAAGATTGACGCGATGGGAGGAATGCTGCGCGCCATCGAATCCGGTTTTGTCCAAGGCGAAATTCAAAAAGCCGCCTACGACTTTCAGCGCGCAGTCGAATCCAAAGAACAAATCATAGTCGGCGTGAATGACTTCATCGCAGAAGAAGAGCGCACCATCCCCACGCTGCGCATCGAACCCGAAATTGAACGCTCCCAAATCGCCCGCCTAAACGCACTGCGTGCCAAACGCGATTCCGCCAAAACGCAATCCGCGCTCGCCGAACTTCAACGCCGCGCCGCCACCACAGAAAACCTCCTCCCCGCCATCCTCAACGCCGTCGAAGCCCACGCCACCGTAGGCGAAATCTCCGACGCCCTCCGCTGCGTCTTCGGCGAATACCAGGAATCTGTCGTTATCTGATCTGTGGAACTATTAGAGGTCAGTAGCACCCAATACTTGTTCGGCGCCGAGTTTTTCCCAATCCTTTGTTCGGAACACATGATGTACGCGCTTGGACAAGTAAAAATAGAGAATCCACACGAGCAGCATCACGCATCGAATTAGGTTTGCCATTAATGCTCGTCGGAAATATATCGCATCAAGAGCAACGGAAATCCCGGCAATGACCACTGTCACTCCCAACATCATTCTCAGTCTTTCGATCAAAAACCACTCGCGACGCTTCACGACCATAACAGCGGCCACAACAACTCCCAGCAAGGCGAGAAGCCTCGGATAAACAGCAACGATAAGAGCCACGTGCGTGGCGGGATCCAGTTTCGAAGAGGGCAGAAAAACCTTGTAGTTGCCTAGGGCTTCTTTCACATAAATCACAAGCATCGCGCCGATCCAGTAGTAGAAGTACATGAGCCATCCGCCGATATCTTGTTTCCTGCGGACATAACTCAGTACGGCTATGAAGAGAGCGAGCGGAAATAGAACCCCATTCAGCCAAGTGGCAGGCAACGGCGACGCTTGTAGTGCCTGGGTCATCGAAACAGGGGCAGAAGAGGATTAAGACGGGCCACGATAATGTTTGACAGCGTAGGTGTCAACGGGATACTACCCTCTAAGAGTTCGAAGTGGCGCAGCGCTCTTTCCAGGCCTGCGCTGTAGTATCCTTCGCCGATTCACAAATCCATGAAGCTCATCCTTGCCTCCACTTCACCGCGCCGCGCCGAAATTCTTCACGACGCTGGCTTCTCCTTCACCGTCGTTGCTTCCGCCGTTGACGAAACTCCCATACCTGGCGAATCCTCCAGCCAACTCGTTCAACGTCTGGCCGACGCCAAAGCCGAACTCGCCGCCGCCCGCGCCGTAGGCCCCGCCATCGTCCTCGCCGCCGACACGGTCGTAACTCTCGAAGGCCGCATCTTTGGCAAACCCCGCTCCACCGACGACGCTCGCCACATGCTGGAAAATCTTTCCGGCCGCACCCATGCCGTCGTAACCGGAGTCACACTGATCCGCCTCCCCGACGCCGAGCGCCGCACTTTCGTCGAATCCACGCTAGTCCACTTCGCCCAGCTTTCCGCCGAAGAAATCTCGCGCTACCTCGCCACCGAAGAGCCCCACGACAAAGCCGGCGCCTACGCCATCCAAGGCCGTGCAGGCCGCTACATCCCCCGCATCGAAGGCGATTACTTCAACGTAGTCGGCTTGCCTCTCTCGCACGTCACGCAAGCCCTAGCCGAACTAGGCTGGTCCGAAGATTGAGCAATATGGCTGAACTGGCCTCTGGGGGAGGTGTCTCATCGACCCGGGAGTTCTCGGACAAAACTGTTAATCCTAAAAAACCAAAAGGCGCCCCGACTAAGTCGGGACGCCTCAAAAAATACATTCTGAAGCCTTATGCAAAAACCGTTCTTACGCCTTCTTGTCTTCCACAGGCTTCTCAGCCGGAGCAGCCGCTGGCGGAGGAGGTGCCGTCGACGACGCCTGCGCTCCAGACATACCTTCCTTGAATCCGCGCACGCCTTCGCCAAGCCCGCGCATCAACTCAGGAATCTTGCGCCCCCCGAAAAGCACCAGAATCACGATCGCCACGATCAACAAATGCATTGGGCTGTCCCACATAGGGCACCTACCTTTCGCGTCGGGATGAACGCACCCGCACGCAGGGGCTACGCACTGCAATCATTCTAAAGTATAACACGCTCATCCCCAGCCCGCCGCGTCACCCGTTCACGGTCCAGGTATTCAAGCAATGGAATAGCATACTTCCGCGTAATCCCGGTCAGCTCTTTAAAAACCGGCACGGATATTCGCTCGCCCTTCGCTTTCTTATACACAGAAAGCTGCACTTTCAGATGAGCCAGCGCTTCGCGGTGAAAAATAAGCTCCAGGCTCACGCGCACAAGATTTTTCTCGCGCAGCAGAATTTGCAGCAACTTCTCCGCCCGCTTGGCTTCCACCGAGAGCTTCGCCAACACCTCTTTTACGGATGGCACCGCTAAACCCGCCTCGGCAAATGCCTTTTCGATTTCTACCTTCGCTTGGGCTTCTTCCGGCAACAGCGAAATTTGAGATCCACCGCGCTTGACGATCTCGCCTTGCACATCCAATTTCTTCTCACTCGCCAGCTCTTCGAGCGCCGTCCGAAACGTCTCCTCTCGAACGCGTCTCCCCAGACTTGCGCGCAAATCCTCCCTCGCAATGCCTGGAGAAAGCGGATTCTCCTTGTGAAAACGTCCCACCCGCTCGCCGATTTTCCGGCGCACCTCGTCGAATGCCTTCCGTCCCAGCAAAATCAGTGGTTCCGGCGAAACGATCTTGATTTTCTCAACCAAGTTCGGACGCTGAGCGACTTCTCGAACTTCTTTTTCAAACCACCCTGTTCGTGCCACAATTTCGCTGAATTCCAAACCCGTTACCGCACGCTCCGTCATCCCGACAAGCACTTCGTCACGATTTCCTCGTTCCATGAGTTCGAGGAAGACGGGCCGCCCAGAATCTCGAACCGTGGGCCGCCTTGCCAGGCAATCCAGCACTTGGCCGCCGCCGATCGTAACAACCGGCGAAAATTGCCGCACAATGAACCGGTCGCCGGGCTGAAGCAACGCCTCGTCCTTCAAACGTAAATGTGCCAGCGCGCTCTGCCCGGGTGCGAGCACGTTTCCCTCGTAGAGAGAAACCTCTGCTATCGTCTCCGCGGTCCCTGCATGAAAATGCACCCGCGCTCGATGCTTCAACTTGCGCGCGGAAGGCAGTAGCGTGAGCCGCACATCGATCCTGCGCGTCGTGCGGAAATGCCCCGGCGCGGCAAGCGTCATCCCGCGCTTCACATCGACGTGATCAATACCCGCCAGATTTACCGCCGTTCTTTGTCCGGCGATAGCGCGTTCCACAGATTTTCCGCCCGATTGCACGCCGCGCACGCGCAACCGCTTGCTTCCGGGAAACAGCTCGACTTCATCTTCCGCGCCGATACTTCCCGAAATCAGCGTGCCCGTCACCACCGTTCCAAACCCTTTCATCGCAAACGCCCGGTCGATCGGAAGCCGGAAGTATCGCGCCGCATCTTTTCCAGGAATTTCGCTAGCGACGGCGTGCAGTGCTTTCTTCAACTCGGCGAGCCCGGTCCCCGTCTTCGCGCTCACCGGAACAATCGGCGCCCGCTCCAAAAACGAGCCGCGCAAATAGTCTTCCACCTCGAGCCGTACCAGCCCGAGCATGTCCGCATCCACCAAATCGCTTTTCGTCAACACCACGACGCCGCGTTTCACTCCCAGCAGCCGGCAAATATCGAAATGCTCGCGAGTTTGCGGCTTGATCGATTCATCCGCCGCAATCACCAGCAGCACGAGGTCGATCCCCGCCGCGCCCGCCAGCATGTTGCTCACAAACCGTTCATGCCCCGGCACGTCCACAAGCCCAAATCGCACGCCATTTTCTTCCAGAAAAGCAAACCCAAGATCAATCGTAATCCCGCGCCGTTTCTCCTCCGCGAGCCTGTCCGGGTGCGTGCCAGTTAACGCCTCAACGAGCGCAGATTTACCGTGATCGATATGCCCCGCGGTTCCTACAATCACGCTTTTGTTTTGGGTAGGCATATGGAACGTTGCAGTTCGTCTGCTTAGGGGCACGGCACGCCGTGCCCGCTCTTGAATGCGAACTCAAACGTATCACTTGCGATGCTACTGGAGAGAAGAAGGAAGGGTCAAACTTCAGAAATCAACAGAGTGACCACGCCCGGTGAAAAGTATCCCTACTTCGCCGCGGCGATTTCTTCGACGATGGCCTGGGCTGCAGCTCGAGGATCGGCCGCGGCTATGATTGGCCGGCCTACAACCAGATAATCCGCCCCAGCCTTGATCGCTTCCGTAGGTGTCGCCGTCCGCGCCTGATCGTCGCGCTTAGCATCATCCGCGTTCTCTTGGCTATCGGGGCGTACGCCTGGCGTCACAATCAAGAAGTCGCGTCCGCAAGCCTTGCGGATAGCTCTCGCTTCCTGCACGGAAGCTACAACTCCATCGACGCCCACTTCTTTTGCTAACCGAGCGAGCTTCACAACACGGCTCTTCGGAGGTCCACCAATGCCGGTTTCGCGCATCGCCTTCTGGTCCATGCTGGTAAGAATCGTTACCGCCAGCAAGCGCGGCCGGTCGGCGCCCATCGGAACTCCAGCGCTGATAGCCTGGACGGCCGCCGCCATCATCGCGTGCCCCCCAAGGGCGTGCACATTAACGAGCTGCACACCGGTCATAGCCGCGGCGGAGAGTACCGCTCCCGCAACTGTATTTGGAATGTCGTGGAATTTCAGGTCAAGAAAGATGCCCGGACCCAGCGCGGCAATCTCTTTCACCGCTGTAGGACCGGCAGCCGTAAAAAGCTGATTGCCGATTTTGAACATCCCAACAAGGTCGGAAACCTGTTTTGCGAATTTTAGGGCAGAGGATAACGAATCAAAATCTAGTGCCACGATTAAACTGCTGCGGGGATGGGCGTCGAAGCTCAAGGTCATGTGAGACCCCGGTTTCGGCGGGGTCAGTGCTTCTCGGGCAATTCCATCAATTCGAGCCGAACCTGGCTCACACCCGAATTGATCAAACCGATCTTACGTGCTACGCGATAGGATACATCAATTTCGCGTCCTTCTTGATAGGGACCTCTGTCGTTGATGCGTACTAGTTCAAACTTCCCGTTCCGGGGGTTCACCACCCGGACGATGGCCCCGAAGGGAAGATTTGGGTGCGCTGCCGTCAAGGCCTCGCAATCGAAGTGCTCCCCATTGGCGGTCTTCTTTCCATTGAATGCCGGACCATACCAGCTGGCGTTACCGACCCAAGTCTTCACCGGCTTAACCGGTGCGCTCAGGTGCGCGACGAGGGGAGCATCCATTACCGGAACGATGAGGAACATTAGGAGCACCCAACGGAATGCGGCCCAGAAAACAAAGAGTGGTCGTCTCATAGTGTGTTCTTTGTGCTACTCATATCCAAAAAAGTGTATCGCAAAATCGTCGTTATGTCAACCAAAATCTGCGAAAATTTTACCCCTTATCTCATTGACAGTAAACGTTTTAGCTCTGAAAAGAGCCCTCTCCAATCCCTCTACAAGTCGCTGACTGACCGTAGGGTCAGTAAAGCTGGCCGTCCCGACCTGTACCGCAGTAGCTCCTACTGCTAGATATTGAAGCACGTCCTCGACCGTCTCTATACCGCCAACCCCTAAGATTGGTGACTTTATCGCCTTATACGCTTCCCAGACCAACCGCAGCGTCATCGGTTTAATAGACGGGCCTGACAAGCCGCTCGTTTGGTTTCCGAGGCATGACTTCCCAGTCCAAGGGTCGATCGCCATAGCCGGATAGGTGTTCGCCACCGTTAGTGCGTCCGCGCCAGCACTCTCCGCCGTCTTGGCTATAAGTCCAATGTCTGCCACCATCGGCGAGAGCTTCACCCACAGAGGCCTCTTGGTCGCAGCCTTGCGAGCAGCCCCGACCACCTCGGCTACTAATCCTGGGTCGCCTCCAAACTGCATCCCTCCCTTCTTCACATTGGGGCAGGAGATGTTCAGCTCATAGGCCGCCAGCCCCTCGGCATCTTCAAGGACCCGGATGACCTCGACGTAGTCCTCGACGCTGTAGCCGAATACATTAGCTATGATCGCTGTATCGTATTTTCTTAATATTGGTAGTTTTTCCAGTACGAACGCCCGGACCCCTATATTTTGGAGCCCCACAGCGTTCAGCATGCCGGCGGGAGTCTCGCAAAGCCGTGGCGCGGGGGCGCCTTCCATGGGCTCACGGGACAGGCCCTTGACGACAATGCCGCCAAGGCGGTTTAGGTCTACTAGGTGGGCAAATTCGACGCCGTAACCGAAGGTTCCGCTAGCTGCGAGAATGGGATTCCGCAGGCGCACCGCGCCGATATGCACGGTCAGATCAACGGCATTTGCGCTCGTCACATCACCCAAAGAATATCATGAAGCCGAGTCGGCTCTGCCAGAATCTCGTTGCGATCATCAGCCCTGTGGAAGAAATGGCGCGTCTAGCGCTTCGCTTCGGCATTGGCCGGAACAGATTGCTTTCTTGCCGCTTGAGCTTGGTCCCTATTTGCAAGCGCTTCACCCAGCACGCGCCCATCCCGTGGAGCCAGCGTAATCCCACAGAGTAAAGCTAGTGTAGGGGCAATGTCCGCGGGCGTAATCGTCCCATAATACTCACCGGGCCGAATCCCAAAGCCCATCAACAACACGGGCACGCGTTGGTCGTAATAGTAAGGCGTTCCATGCGTTGTCCCGTACCTGCGCGGGTTTCCAGGCAATGAAAAATCCCACGGCCAGAAAGGCATGGGCACTATCAGCAAATCGCCGCTCCTGCTTTTCAAGAAGCTCGCCGCTTCTGCTCTTCGCATTGGGCTGTCTGTTGCTGGACGGTCTTCAAGCTCTTCCGCGCGATAAACGTTGGCGACACCCGGAACGCTCTCAATCGCCTCGATCACCGCGCGCAGCGCAACCAGATCCGCTTTCAGTTTGTCGTACGTTCCTGCCGTAAAGTACACGTCGCTTCCGCCGATATCCGCGACGGCTGGCTTCGGGAAATTGAGTGGCTCGAGAGCCTTCTCGATCCGCTCCTTCACTTCTTCCAGATTCAACCAGCCGGCATTCACTCCTGTTTTCTGAAGATCCTCAGGAATCGGCGCACCGCCGTGGTCCGCGCTCAGAACAACAACGTAATTCCCGCGCCCCACGGCTTTGTCGAGATGCGCAAAAAAGCCTGCGAGGTCGCGGTCCAGCCGCGCCAGTTCATCCTGCACTTCCCAACTTCGAGGCCCAAACGCGTGCGCCACATAGTCCACCGACGAAAAGCTCACTCCCAGATAATCCGTGCCCGTGCCTTTTCCCAACCCGAGCCTGTCCACCGCGTCTTCCGCCATATCCGCAAGATACGTCTCCGCATAGGGGCTCCCTTGCCATTGCTGGTAGAAAGCCGCATCCGCCGCCGTACTGTCAGGCTTCCCGCGCAGCGTATGCGGAAAAGCCGGTCCAACTCCCGCTGGCGGCACCGCGCCGACCGCCGTTTCCTCATATAGGTAGGAAGACTTCGGAAGCAGGAGCGTCCATGTTTTGCCGTAGTCGCTCGACACGGGATGCGCCTTTGCGTACTCCTCGACAAATGCCGCGACCGGATACGCGCTCGACGTCGTCCACGACCCGGTCGCCGGGTCAAACCAAGTCACCGCGTCCCCCTGATGGCCGGCCATTGTGATTGCTGCGCGCGCCTTCAACGAAAATGTCACCACCCGCGTGCCGCCTCCGCTCTGATACTTCAATTCCTCCGCAAACGCGGGCATGAGCATCCTCGCCGCGCTATCGCCACCTTTCACACTTGCCCCACCGTAGCCGATGTTTTTCACTCTCGGATCAGAGGTACACGTCACACCCTTCTGCTGCTCACGATCCCACCATTCATTCGAAATCATTCCATGCGTTGCCGGAAAGGCGCCGGTCGAAATCGTGGAGTGCCCCACGCAGGTTTCCGTCGCAGCGTAAGGGTAAGCTGCTTCGCGGAACCAGGCGCCTTCCTCCACCAGCCGCTTCAGTCCCCCCGTCCATTGCCCTTGGAACTTGTCCACGTAGTCCGCACGCATCTGGTCCACCACCAGCATTACTACTAACTTCGGCCGCGCGGCTGGCTTAGTCACGACCGTCTTCGGTGCTTGGGCTCCAGCACTCGGCGCAAGAGGTGTTCCAGCCCCAATACCCAGAACCAACCCGCAAAACACGATCGCGGTTCTCCAGTTCACACGCGGCTTATTTGGAACATACATATGCACCTCGTCAGATGTTTCGTGCCGCAGTCTATCACGGCACCTAGTCCCTCAAAGGACACGGTGGGTCCATGCGGCGGTCGCCCACCAGTCACTAGTCACGACTCACCAGTCACTATGCTAGGATTACCCGACCATGCGCATCGTCGAAAAAGCTCAATTGATGTCTGCCTCGGAGATCGACCGCACCCTGCGCCGCTTAGCCCATCAAATTGTCGAGAAAAGCGGGGGCACCAAGCATCTCGCCCTGATTGGCATTCGCCGCCGTGGCGTGCCTCTTGCCCAGCGCATCGCGCAAGCCATGCGCGGCATCGACGGCGTCGATGTTCCCGTCGGCACTCTGGACATCACTCTCTACCGCGACGACCTCTCCAAAGTCGCGACCCATGCCGTTCTACAGTCCTCTGACATTCCCTTCGGGGTCGACCAGATGGACCTGGTCCTCGTTGACGACGTGCTCTACACCGGCCGCACCATTCGCGCCGCCATGAACGGCCTTTTCGATCTCGGCCGCCCTCAGCGCGTTTCTCTTTGCGTGCTCATCGACCGCGGCCATCGCGAAATGCCCATTGAAGCACAGTTCGTCGGCCGCACCGTGCAGACCAGCGACACCGAAATCATCGAAGTGCGTCTCCGCGAAATTGATGATGAAGAGCGCGTCGTTCTCGTCGACCGGCAGGAGCCGTAGTTGAATCAGGATTTCTCACTCACTATTCGAAGAGTGCAAATGTGACCTTTCACTTCCGCGATCTCCTGGCGCTTGAGCCGCTCTCCGCGGACGAGCTGACTTTTCTTCTAGACCAAAGCAGGCCCTTTCAAACAATCCAGCGCAATCCGCTCAAAAAACTCGCCACTCTCCGCGGCAAAACCGTCGCTCTCGCCTTCTTTGAGAACTCCACACGCACGCGCATCAGTTTTGGCACTGCCGCTTCTCGCCTCGGCGCGGATACCATGAACCTCCAAGCCGAATCTTCGAGCGTAAAAAAGGGCGAGTCCCTTCTCGACACCGTGCAAACGCTCGATGCCATGAAGCCCGATTGTCTGGTGATGCGTCATGCTTCTTCCGGCGCGGCCGATTTCGTGGCGCGTCACCTAGATATTCCCGTCATCAACGCCGGCGACGGCACACACGAGCATCCCTCGCAAGGACTGCTCGATGCGCTTACGATCCGCGACCGCCTCGGCAAAATCGACAATCTCAATGTCACAATTCTCGGCGACCTTCAGCACAGCCGCGTAGCCCGCTCCAACATTCATCTCTTGGGAAAATTTGGCTGCCGCTTCACGCTATGCGGTCCGGCGATGTGGGTCCCGCGCGAACTCGAAAAGATTGCCGGCCCCGGCGTGTCCATCCGCCGCGTTTTCAAACTGGAAGATGCTCTCGAAGACGCAGACGTGGTCCTTGTCCTCCGCGTGCAAACCGAACGCATGCACGAACCATCCATTTCCAACGAAGATTACGTTCTTGGTTATCAGCTCAACGCCGAACGTCTCCGCCACGCGAAGGCCAATGCACTTGTTCTGCATCCTGGCCCCATGAATCGCGGCAGCGAAATCACGTCGGAAGTTGCGGACGGCCCGCAGTCTTGCGTTCTCGAACAAGTAACCAACGGCATCGCTGTGCGCATGGCGCTTTTATTCTTACTAACCTCCGGTGCCACAGAAGATGGCCGAGATGCCGCAAGCCCTGGCGCGAGTACCAGCGCCGAAGAATCGCAACCGCCGAGAAACCGCCGCTCCACCGACAAAAAGGATCCACAGCATGCTTCTGATTAAAAACGGCCGCGTCATCGACCCCGCATCGAAAACGGATGCCGCGCAGGATATTCTTCTCGACGGCGAGATAATCGTTGAACTCGCCGCGCCCAGCAAACTTACGAGAGATCACAAAGACGCCGAAGTTTTCGATGCAACTGGCTTGATCGTCGCCCCCGGCTTCATTGATCTTCACGCGCATCTCCGAGAGCCCGGCCAGGAATCCTCCGAAACCATCGAGACGGGAACGCGCGCAGCAGCTCGCGGTGGTTTCACCGCCGTCTGCTGCATGCCCAACACGAAACCTGTCAACGACAACGCCAGCGTCACACGCTTCATTCTTGATCGCGCTCAAAAAGCCGGCGGCGTTCGCGTCTGGCCCATCGGCGCTGCCAGCGTTGGCAGCAAAGGCGAAGCTATAGCCGAAATCGCCGCCATGAAAGAAGCGGGCATAGTCGCGGTTTCCGACGACGGCAAACCCATCGCCACCGCAAAACTCACTCGACAGGTGATGGAATATTGCCGCTCGCTCGACATTCCCGTCATCGAACACTCCGAAGATGTTTCCCTGGCCGCCGGCGCCGTCATGCGCGAAGGCGTCACGTCATCGCGTCTCGGCCTGCGCGGAATGCCCGCCGCCGCCGAATCCGTCTGCGTTGCTCGCGACGTTCAACTCGTCGAACTTACCGGTGCGCGCCTTCACGTCGCGCATCTCTCCGCAAAAGCTTCTCTCGAACAAGTCCGTTGGGCCAAACAGCGCGGCCTCCACGTCACCTGCGAAGTCACCCCGCATCATTTCACGCTGATCGATGAAGACGTTCAATACGACTCCCGTTACAAAATGAATCCCCCGCTAGCCGCCCTTGAAGACCGCGAAGCCCTCATCGCAGGTCTAGCCGACGGCACCGTCGACGCCATCGCCACCGATCACGCCCCGCACGAACCCGCTCTCAAAGACGTCGAGTTCGACAAAGCCCCCTTTGGCATCCTTGGCTTCGAAACCGCCATTGCTCTTTCGCTCGAGCAACTATTCCACTCGGGCCGTCTCTCGCTCATGCGCATGGTTGAACTCTTCACTACCGGTCCCGCCCGCGTCCTCGGCCTCGAACGCAAAATCGCCCCCGGTCAACCCGCCGACCTGACAATTTTCTCGACCACTCACGAGTGGACCTACGACGTAAAGCAATCCCCCAGCAAATCTCGCAACTCTCCCTTCGACGCTCGCACCTTCAAAGGCGCACCCGTAGCCACCATCGTCGCCGGCCGCATCATCTATAAGTTGTAGGGACCGGGCTTCAGCCCGGCATTTTTTTGCATGTTTTAATAAATTCCTAACAAACCCCTCAGGATTTTCTCGCCCCTCTGCTCTTAATCTGCTTCTTGCGCGGCCATCCTATTCCCGTCCGCGCGAAGTGAGCCAAATATGTCAGTCACAGTATTTCTCGCGTTTTGCATTCTTGGATGCGACTTTCTTTTGTATGTCTTGTACCAATTCACCTACGGCGAAAAACGCCGAGGTCTGTCCCACAGATCGACGGCTCCGAAGCACTTCGCCATGAATCAGCCAGACGCTCGCCCGTTCTTGGTCGCTTCACGCAGAGGCGCCCCGGCAAGAGGTCAACAGCTCCAGAGTATGCGGTACCGAATCTCCAGGCAAAACACCATCGATCCACTCCAATTCAGCGAAGCACGGGCATACCGACGCATAGCCGCTTCTTTCGCCGCTAAACATAAGTGACCTGAAATTGCGTTACAATCCTTCAGGCCCTGAGAATTCCCCCTCCAGGAGACCGCTATGAAATTCCTCTTTGCTGTTGTTGGACTCGCTTCGCTGGCTCTTGGTGTTCCGCCGACCCATCAGCAGCCCGAACCCGCTGACTCTTGTCACTTCGCGGTTTCTCAAGAAACGACCAAACCAACCATCACAGGACCGGAAGACATCACGCCGCTTGTCTATATCGTCGACCAGCCCGATTCCCCCGTCGAAATCGTCTCCATGGACTTGACTGGCTACGTTTTGTCTGTAGCTCATGGACGATTTACATTTGAGAATTGCTGGACCATGAAGGTTCGCAATCGAAGCGGCCAGACTGCGAACGGCCTTGAAGTAATGACGTTGGTTTCATCGCACGGCTTTGGAGCCGGCCCTGGATTCAGCAGTGGCCCAAGTCAAGTGGAAGGTCTTGGCGCGGGCCAGCAGGCCGAAATCCGTTCGTGTAACGGGAGTGGCACAGGCGACGCACGCGGCGATCAAGTGCGAATTTTTGCGTTCATTGAAAGAGTGAGCATAAATAAGTGCGTGTATTTGCCGTCGAAGCGCATTCCCTACGAGCTTGCATGGCCGTCCGTCGTTCCAAGCTTTCACAGCGTATCGTGATAAGGTCGTCACCAGCTCATAGCTATCGGGCGAGTGACGCGCTCGCGCTACTTCTTCGGTGGCCCCGTCGGCATCGGCACTTCGGGCCGGCTGTCGGTATTCTGCGCTGCGGCAATCAACCATTTTCCATTCTGCTTTTGCAGCACCTGCGTGAAAATCCCTTTACGCGGCTGCCCGTCGCTTCCATCCGGATTCCTGTTTCCAGTCAATGACCATAAACTGTGAACAATCGCAATTTCTGGCGTCAGAAATTTCGTATCTACTTCGTCGATGGTCAGCGTGCTGTCTCGAAAGATGTAGGCGTGGATCTCCGTGTGCTTCTTTTCAATTTGCGCGCGCCCTTTCCACCACCAGCCCGCCACATTCACAAAATCCGCATCCTCCGTAAACAGATTCGCCCAGGCTTTCATGTCGTGATGATTCCACGCCTCCTGCAAACCCAACTCGACTTTGCGAATCTCCATCTCTTCAGGACTCTGCCCCGCCCGCAACGCCGTCCCCGCCAAGATCGCCGTCAGCAAAATCATTACGCAGCGTAGATACTTTCTTTTCATAAGCACACCCCCTCATTGCTGTCAGTCGTACCCGCCAAAGTATTTCTCCAAGGAAGGAAATTCGCGCCCCAACAACGCGAGTAGCAAATCCAATCAGACCCTACTGACTTCCGCATGCTATCGCAACGTAGCAATTTGGAGTGCGGCAGCTCTGCTGCCGCTTTTCTCGGCGACTCGCACAACCCTGCATTTGGCGAGGCCAAATCAGGTCAATGCGCCGTAGGCTCCGCCGCCGGATGCATTCCGTGCTGCGGCACTTCGTGGATGCCCCGCGCAGGCGGCTCAATTCTCTGCCGGTAAAAATGGTCAAGCGGCAGTCGGCCCTTACCAACGGGATAGGCCTTCTCAATCGCTTTCGTAGCGTAAGCCTTCGCGAGCGTTGCAGCCTCAAGCAGCCCACGGCCCACGGCCAGATGCGCCGCGAGAGCCGAAGCAAATGTGCAACCCGTTCCATGCAGTTGCTCTTCATTCACGCGCTCGCCCGGCAGCGCCACCATTTCCGTCCCATCGAACAGCACGTCAGTTGGCCGGCCCATGTGCCCGCCTTTGACGATCACCGCTCGCGCGCCCATATCCACAATCTTCCGCGCCGCCGCTTCCATGTCCGCTACGTCTTTGATGGTCATTCCCGTCAGAATTTCCGCTTCCGGCACATTCGGCGTAATCACGCTCGCGCGCTTCAGCAATTCCGTCGCAAGAAACTTCACTCCGCCAGCGTCTAGCAACTCTGTCCCGCTGGACGACTTCATCACCGGATCGTGCACCACGTGCGCAAACGTATGCGCATCCAAAAATTCCGCCACGGTCACGGCGTTGCCGCGGTTTCCCAACATTCCAATTTTTACCGCCGCGATATTGCAGTCCTTCGCCAGCACATCGAGCTGCGCCTTCAGCGTCGCGCTCGGAATGTTATGCACATCTTCCACGCCCTGCGTGTTTTGCACCGTCAACGACGTGATCGCCGCCACCCCGTAGCATCCATGCGCCGCAAATGTTTTCAAATCCGCCGCCGTACCCGCCCCGCAAGACGGATCAAATCCAGAAATCGTCAGCAAAATTGGTGGCGCGGTCTGTGTATGTCCGTTCGTGCTCATTTTTTGCGCTTCGCTGCACCCTCGAAGAAAATTGCCGGTTGCGCCACGTCGGCGCACCGGCATTTGCGAATGTACGCGCCTCGCTCGCCACGCGCAACAAGAATTTAGTTTGATTGGGGAAAAACCTGGACGTCCCGCTTACAGAGTAAGCGGCGGCACCCGCTATTGTTGGCTTGGTCGAGAGAAGTCCCCACTACTTGCAAATCGCGTCGAGTTTGTCCATTGGCCTATCGACATGCTGCGGATATTTCAGATGCTTTGCTTCCGTCAATTGTTCGAGGAATGTGCCGCCATGTAGCAGCGCGGCATCCGGATCACTCTGGTAAGCCGGATCTTTCTCCGCATCCTCGAGCGTCACAAAATCGAATCCTTCTTTCTTGAAAAGATCGAGCAGGTCCGGCAGCAAAATGCTGTCCAGCGCGCCGATATGCATCAGCAGCACATACTTGATGTCCCGGCCAAAGAGCATCACCGAAAGTTTCCGGTCCAGCGCAATGTCATCCTTCGCGGTCTGGAGATAACTCGATTTCAACCACTCAATCGCCTGCGTGTCGTGCTTTGCCACGCACCTCGCATAAGGGTTATTCCAGGCATAGTCCCCGAAATCCAGCGTTACCTGCGCGATCTTGTATCCGTGATCGCTCAGATATTTACGAATCGCGTGTCTTTTTTCCAGAGTGTCGCCCTCATGCAAGTAGGGATACCGAAACCAATGCCAATCCCGCGCGCCCATCAACCCCTTCAGCACCGATTCATTCGCCACAATCTCGTCCTCGAACGCCTGCACGCTCGCGGTATTCAAATCGATGTGTGAAAACGTGTGATTGCCAAGCGGAAATCCGGCATCCGCCCATATCTTCAGCACGCTGTCTTTTTCCGTGTCGCCGTTGACCCCGATATTCTTCGCATTCACAAACCCGTAAACGCCCGGCACGCCCTTGGCCTTGAACGCCTCAACAAATTTCTTCGCAATTTCAGCTCGCGTCATTCCGGCAGGCAAATCACCATGAACAGGTAGGTCGTCAACTGTGATGGCAACTTCCGCCCGCTGCTGCCCCATAGCGGATGAAGTCACAAATAGAACGCATATCGGAAGATATAACCAGCGAACAGAAACCTGAAATCCTGTCACGAAGTTGTCCTCACTTAGTCCCGCATTTTATTGGGATGTAGCGATATGGAGTGCGGCAGCTCTGCTGCCGCTTTTCTCAGCAACTCGCACAACTATATATTTAGCGAGGCTCAAAAGTAATCTTCAAAATAAAAATCAGGGGAACAAACCGCGCACCAAAGTCGCTTCCGCCACTCGCCCAACCGCCAGAATCATCGCCCCCGCTCGCGGCGGCACATGATGCTTCCGCATCGTCTCCACCATCTCGTGGAACGCCTTCACCATGCTCTTCTGCAAACGCGCATTCACTTCTTCCGCGTCCCACATGAGCCCTTCCATGTTCTGCACCCATTCGAAGTAGCTCACCGTCACGCCGCCCGCATTCGCCAAAATATCCGGCAAAACGGTAATCCCGCGCCGCGCCAAAATCTCATCTGCGTGTGGAGTCGTCGGCCCGTTCGCCGCCTCGGCCACAATCCTTGCCTTCACCGCTTCCGCGTTATGCAACGTGATGACATTCTCCAGCGCCGCCGGCACCAGAATGTCGCACTTCATCGTCAAAAGGTCGTCGTTCGTCATGCGCGACGCCCCCGGCATTCCCACCACGGTACCCGACCGCTCCTTATACCGAATCGCCTTGATCGGATCGATCCCTCGCGAATTCGTCACCGCGCCCCGCGTATCGCTCAACGCCACAATCTTCGCCTTCTTCTCCGCAAACAATCGCGCCGCCGTCGCCCCAGCATTTCCAAATCCCTGAATCGCCACCGTCGCCCCGCGCAGCGGAATCTTCTTCAACTTACAAGCCTCTTCCACCACAAACAACAACCCGCGCGCCGTAGCCTCGCTTCGTCCCTCCGACCCGCCAATCGACACCGGCTTCCCCGTCACCACTCCATGCACGGAGTGGCCCACCGTCATCGAGTACGTGTCCATGATCCACGCCATCGTCTGCGCGTCCGTGTACACATCTGGCGCCGGAATATCCATCGACGGCCCGATGATCGGCAAAATCTCGCTCGCGTACCGCCGCGTCATCCGCTCCAATTCCGTCTTCGACATGCGCTTCGGGTCACAAATCACTCCGCCCTTCGCGCCGCCAAACGGCACGTTCAAAACCGCCGTCTTCCACGTCATCCAGGCCGCCAGCGCCTTCACTTCATCCAGCGTCACGTTGGGGTGATACCGAATCCCCCCCTTGCCCGGCCCGCGCGAAATATTATGTTGCACGCGAAACCCGGTATGGACTTTTACTTGCCCGTTGTCCATCTTCGTCGGTATCGAAACTTCCAGCACGCGCTTCGGCGTCCGCAGAATCTGCCGCAGCCCCGGCTCCAGCTTCAAAAACTCCGCCGCCATATCAAACTGAATTTGCGCAATCCGAAACGGATTCAAGTCTTCGCGCGGAGCAATGCGCGGCACCATCGGCGGCGCACCTATCTGTCTCAGCGGTCCTGTCGGCTTTACGACCGTGGCCATCGGCTTCGGTCCTTTCCTCTACGCGCTAGTCTCGACTTCTCGATCGTCTAACGTTTAAAAATTAAGATCTTTTCAACTACCCGGGGTCCAAAGCTTTGTTATCCGCTCGCTGCTCGCGCTACCCGTTCGCAGCCATTCGTTGCGTGCTATTCACATATTTGTCCCGGCACGCGGTCGAACAAAAATGCACCAACTCCCCGCTCTCACGCAGCGGCACCGCCAAAACTTCCGCCACATGCATCCCGCAAACCGGATCGCGCACCAATCGCCGAGCCGCCACTCCGCTCTGCGAATCCCCCGCCGCCGACCCAACTCCCGCGCCAGCCGCCGAATTCGCCGCAGCCTGTTCCGTCTCCGCAGGCATCGCCCCACGCACCATCCATGCCAAAACCCGCCGCAAGAGCGCTACGCTCCACGACACAATCACCAACCAAAACAAAAACCTGAAGATGCGCGCTAAAAAGTCGAACATGTCCCTCAGGCGAGTGTATGCAAGGCGAAAAGGTAGGTCAAACGAAAACACGTACTTTCAACAGCTTGCGCGCCCTAAAAGCCTCTTCCCGGACGCCATTTCAACCTTAAATCCAACGTAAATATCCTATTATCAATGTGTTGCAGGAAATCTAACCCCAAAAATCGATTCTCAGCGCCCGACCGCCCAACCCACGCCACGCGGGGTTCACTTCTCCTCTACTTCCTTAACGTCCTCTACTTCCTCTACCTCATCCCCCAGCCGGTATCCTCTCAATCCCCATATACGGCCGCAAAACCTCCGGCACCACAATCGACCCATCCGCCTGCTGATAATTCTCCACCACCGCGATCCACGTCCGCCCCACCGCCAACCCCGACCCGTTCAGCGTATGCACAAAATCGCTCTTCCCGCCGCCCTTGGGCTTAAACCGTATCCCCGCCCGCCGCGCCTGAAACGCCTCGCAATTCGAGCACGACGAAATCTCGCGAAACTCCCCGCTCGCCGGCAGCCACACCTCGATGTCATACGTCTTCGCCGACGCAAATCCCATATCCCCCGTGCACAGCAGCATCGTCCGGTAGTGCAACCCAAGCTTCTGCAGAATCGTCTCCGCATTCGCCAGCAACTTCTCGTGCTCCTCGTAACTCTTCTCCGGATGCGTAAACTTAAACAGTTCCACTTTCTGAAACTGGTGTTGCCGCAAAATCCCGCGCGTATCTTTCCCCGCTGCCCCCGCCTCGCTCCGAAAACACGCGGTCCACGCTGTCACATAAATCGGCAGCTTCTCCTCCGCAATCGTCTCGTCGCGGTGCAAATTGTGCAGTTCCACCTCCGAAGTCGGCGTCAACCAAAAATCCGTCCCCTCCACCCGAAACAAATCCGCCGCAAACTTCGGCAATTGCCCCGCCCCCATCAACGAAGCCGTATTCACCAAAAACGGCGGCAAAATCTCCGTATACCCATGCTCCCGCGTGTGCACATCCAAAAAGAAATTCGCCAAAGCTCGCTCGAGCCGCGCTCCCCAACTCTTATACACGGCGAATCTCGCGCCAGTAATCTTCGTCGCGACGCTCAAATCCAAAATCCCCGCCCGCTCGCCCACTTCCCAGTGCGGCTTCGCCACGAAATCAAACTTCGGCGCCGCGCCCCACCGCCGCACCTCCACATTCTCTTCCGCGCTATGCCCCACCGGCACCGACTCGTGCGGTACATTCGGAATCGTCAACATCAACTCGCTCTGCGTAGCATTCAACTGTGCAATCCGCTCGTCCGCTTCCTTAATCCGCTCCGAAACCGTCTTCATCTCCCCAATTAGAGAGTCCGCGTTCTCCTTCGCCTTCTTCAACCGCGCAATCTCGTCGCTAGCCTTATTCCTCTGCGCCTTCAACTGCTCCGTCGCGGTTATCAACTCCCGCCGTTGCGCATCCAAAACGCGAAACGCGTCGAGGTGGAGTGGCGTTCCCCGCTTCTCCGCCATCGCCGCAAACACATCCAAATGATCCCGAAAATAATTTAGGTCATGCATAGTCGTAGCAGAATATCATCACCCCGTAGGGGCACGATACATCGTGCCCGTCTTCTCTTCTCCGCTACCTGTCTCCGTGTTTAGATCTCTTCCCGCGCTATATTCCTTTTCACACAATCTCGAGCCTCAAGCCCGGAAACGCCTTCCGGTACATTCCTCCGTCCAGCGTCAACAGCTTGTATCCGTTCTCCAGCGCATGCGCCCCAATCAGGAAGTCCGCCAACAGCCGTCGCGGCTCCGCGCCATTCTGCTTCCTTCGCCGCGTCGCATACTCCTGAAACGCCACTCCCGCCCGCCTCCAAATCCTCTCCTCCAGCACCCACTCCACCGCAATCCCCGCTTCTTCGCAAAACCGATCCACAAACGCCTCGGTCCTCCCCGGCGCCCCAATCAATTCCGCATACACCACGCCGCAAATCGCTAGCGCCTCCCGGCCAGACACCTCCTCCAGAGCCTTTCGCGCCACCGGGTGCAGCGCGTCCGCCGCATCCCACAACGCCACGATAACGTTTGTGTCCAGAGCAACCGTCACTCGTCGTCCTCGTGGCCGCGGATCTCCCTGATCCACTTCCGTATAGCTTTTCGTCCACTCCCAATTCCCGGGTTCCCAATCCCCGCATACTTCTCAAACACACTCCCATCTCGCACTGCTTTCACCTGCACGACTTCGCCTTTGTCTTCAAATTCCAGCTTATCCCCAGCGCGCACTCCCAGCCTCCGCCGGATGTCCCGCGGCACTGTAATTTGCCCTTTGCTGGTCAATTTCGCTTGTCTTTTCATGCCCTTTGCTTCTCTCTTCATACCGGTACTCCCATTTCCTTACTTTATCACATTCCTCCTTACTTTCTCTCTTCTCCGCGCCATCTGCGTCTCTGTGGCCCTCTGCGTAAAATTCCTTCTTTTGACTTTCTCCTCTTCTCTGCGAATCTCTGTTAACTCTGCGCCTCTGCGTTATCCTTTTCCCCGTCTTTATCTTCACCTCCTCACTTCCTCCTCCTTGACTCCTATACCCATCTGATCAACGATCCCGATCGATTAACTTATCGTGTCCAATCTTCCCACCCCCGCCTTCGACGACCCCAAACACCACCTCCGCATCCACCAAGGCGACTGCCTCGACATCCTCGCCCAAATCCCCCCGTCCTCCGTCGACCTCGTCTTCGCCGACCCGCCCTACTTCCTCTCCAACGGCGGCATCACCTGCCACGCCGGCAAAATGGTTTCCGTCAACAAAGGCTCCTGGGACGTCTCCCAAGGCCCCGACGCCAATCACGCCTTCAACAAATCCTGGCTAGCCGCATGCCAACGCGTCCTCAAACCCAACGGCGCCATCTGGGTCTCCGGCACCGCCCACGTCATCCACAGCGTCGGTTTCGCTATGCAGCAGCTCAATTTTAAACTCCTCAACGACATCTCCTGGATCAAGCCCAACCCTCCTCCCAATCTCTCCTGCCGCTATTTCACTCACGCCACCGAAACCATCATCTGGGCCGCCAAAGACAAAAAGTCCCGCCACACTTTCAATTACAAGCTCATGAAGGAAACCAATCGCGGCAAACAAATGAAGTCCGTCTGGGAAATCAAGCCACCCGAAACCTGGGAGAAAAAATTCGGCAAACACCCCACCCAAAAACCCGTCGCCCTCCTGGAACGCATCCTTCTAGCCTCCACCAACGAAGGCGACACAGTCCTAGACCCGTTCGCAGGCGGCGGCACAACTTTAGTCACCGCATTCCGCCTAGCTCGTCACGCGATCGGCTGCGAACTCTCTCTCGACTACATCAACCTCTCCCTCCGTCGCCTCTGTTCCAATCTGGTACAAGTGGATCTTTCTGTAGCATCCGTGCAGTTTTCAGTTGATCCGCCAACCGTTTCCGTGGATCGATCAGATCCGCCCTGTGCACTCTCCCACGGTCTGTCATCCCGACCGAAGTGGAGGGACCTCTCTTCGATTTCGCCACGGCCAAAAAACGCAGCCTTGTCTCCACCACTCCAACTAGTCCAACAAGAACTCCGTTTCTATTTCATCGGGCGCGTGGACCGTCGCGTCATCTTCACGGTGCTGGCCGATTCTCTCGAAGACGCGCGTGCAAAATACCGAGCATCAGGCCGCTCCGACTCCGAAGCCCTCTTCATCATCAAAACCGAAACCTCCATCTACCTTTCGTAAACTCCACAACGCCAAGCCTCCATAGTGATGACGTTTGGGCCGCGTGCTATCAGTCGGTGCAAATTGCTTCAGATACTCGTCCCCATGTGCCTTCAAGGCAGCTATCTAGATCCTCTAACGACACTCGTCTCTGAGAACTTTATCTCCGCGACACTAGGCATGATCTAATTATCGGATCAATAGAGAGGTTACGCGTGGCTATTCCCGATTTTCAAACCCTTATGCGACCGCTTCTAGAGTTTGCGTCGGACCGCAAGGAACACTCCTTAGGCGAGGCGAGAGAGGCTCTCGCAGAAAGGTTTAAACTCACTGAAGATGAGAAGAAGGCGATGCTCCCAAGTGGCCGCCAGACCGTTTTCGTTAACAGGGTTGCTTGGGCAAAAGTATATCTCCATCATGCCGGGCTTCTAGAATCGCCCCAGAGGGGCCGGTTCAAAATCTCAGATAGAGGCCGAGAGGCCATCAAGGATGCACCCGAACGAATCACAATCGGATATCTTCAAAAATTCCCCGAATTTGCTGAATTTCGGTCAGCCTCTAAGAGCCCTAAAACTCCACCCGTTGAAAACACAACAGAGTCCGAGGGGCAAACACCTGAGGAAATGCTTGAAGCTGCTGAGTTGAGACTTCGGACTGATTTGGCTTCAGATATTCTCAACCGCGTCAAGAAATGCTCACCGGCATTTTTTGAAAGGCTTGTCGTTGAGTTGCTCATTAAGATGGGATACGGAGGCTCCAGAGAAGAGGCAGGCGAAGCCATCGGCTCATCGGGCGATGAAGGAATAGACGGACTCATCAATGAAGACCGGTTAGGGCTTGATACCATCTACTTGCAGGCTAAAAGGTGGGAGGGAACGGTTGGCAGGCCAGAAATACATAAATTCGTGGGGGCTTTGCATGGCAAGAGAGCAAGAAAGGGTGTGTTTATAACCACTAGTAAGTTCTCGGCAGATGCTTTGGATTACGTGAAAAACATCGAACCAAAAGTCGTGCTCATCGACGGACAACTTCTAGCTACTTATATGATCGACTTTAATGTGGGCGTAGATTCTATCGCGTCGTACGAGGTTAAGCGGTTGGTGTCCGACTACTTCGATGAAGATTGAGCGGCTGGGTGCCGCCTTCGGTTTTAAAGGCTGCGGGTTTTGACTTTTCCCCCGCCACTGCGCCGGGGCCCCACCTTCGACCCTTTCCTGCGCACCAACTTAATCTCCACCCGGTTTACCCTGAGCTTCGAAGGGCTCCCCATCGCATGCGCCACCCGAATCACCGTCCCAATCGTCAAATTCCGCGGCTCATTCTCCATCGCCGAAATCTTCGGCGCGCTCTTTTCCGCCCGCGCCGTCAATTTTGTCTGGCTCAGATTCTCCGCCGCCCGCAGCTTCGCCACATGATAAGCTTGACGCTAGATACTTACCCCGTAAATTTTCAATGCGAGGGGAGTTTGCAAATGACTGAGAAACTGAACGAGCTTCTGGAAAAGGCGAAAAACGTGAAACTGTCTCCCGAGCAGAAAGAGGAGCAGCGCCGAAGCTTTGCTTACGGAAATACGAACATTGAAAACTCTCGGATCACTCGAGAAACAGTCGACCGGGAAGCGGAACGACTCAAAAAATCCAGCTAGAGTCACCTATGCCTTTGGATGAGGAGAGACACAGCAAAGCGTTAGAAATTGAGCTAATCTCAGACCCCGAACAAAAAGCTCGCCAAGAGGCTCAAAACGGCCTTCGCCAATTCGATGAAGTCGTCGAGATGATCGACTACTGGCTACACCCCGAAAGACCCTTTAAACTTCGTGTCTCAGCGATATTAACCCTTCATCGTCGCGCGCTTGAAAGGATCAGTTCGTTCGCAGGCGTGTTCCGCCCGGGTGGAATTGAAATTAAAGGGAGCAAGCATAACCCGCCGGGTGCCCACCTCGTCCCCGAAAATCTTGAGCAGATGTGCGACTACGTCAACGAAAGTTGGACGAAAACGTCTCCACTCCATCTTGCAGCCTACACTTTATGGCGCATGAATTGGATTCATCCATTCGTCGACGGTAACGGACGCACTTCCCGTGCGGTGTCATATCTCATCCTCTGTGTCCGCTTGGGCTACAGACTGCCAGGAACAATCACCATCCCGGAGCAAATTTCACGGAATAAAGACCCCTACTACCAAGCACTGGAAGCTGCGGACAACGCGAACACGTCCGGAAAACTTGACCTCACCGAGATGGAGCGCTTATTGGAATCCCTACTCGCGAATCAATTGGTCTCGGTGTTGGACTCCGCCCGCTCGGGCAGATGAAGTAATCACCAAACTCAACGGCTGCACCTGCCGCTCTTCAGCCTACAATTCCACCACCAGCCTCGGCGTAAATTCATAGCTGATCGACGGCACCGTTGCCGACACCATCGCCGACGCCAGACTCCCCGGCCAGCCCAACCCCACCGCCAGCGCGTCCACTTCCACGAAGCATATGTAGACCTGTGCTGGGGTCACTTCCAGGGAAACGGAAAGCGATTTTGTCACGTTGAATTCATAACCCAGATAGATTTGGCCGGTCGTATACTCTTGCCACGACACGTAATTACTTCCAGCCGTGCCCCCGATTTGGAACAGATCGGTCAAGCCGTAGATCGTCAACCCCACTGTTCCCGACGACCCCACATAGCTTGTGTTCAGGGAATTTGTTATCCACTCGAAGGAATACGTGGGAGCCGACGAAATGGTCAGCGTTCCGGAGGTCGTCGGGTGGAAGTAGAATCCAACCCGCGCATACTCACTTCCGCCATTGAATCCCGGCGTCGCGGAGCTCGCCGCACTCGCGCTGATTTGCCCGTTCACGCTCGCCGAAGCCGATATCGTCGCGTCCGCCACCTCACCCAACAACGTGGGGATCGAGTCCGCGAAATTGAAGGGTGGCACGATCGTTCCTGAAATCGTCCCCGGCAGGAATCCCCCTATTCCCACTGGCACTCTGGGAAACGCCAGCTTCTTGCCCGCAATCTTCTTATGCAAACCCAAAAGTTCGTCCAGCGCCTTCTTGTTCGCTGGATCGTTCACGGCAACCGCCGACGCGCCCTTCAGCCCGCTGTAGAGTTTCGCGGCCTGTTTCAGCCGGCTGTTCTGCCCATCAAGCTGCTTCTGCAACATGGATTTCGTTGCCGCCGCAGCCTTGTTTGCAAAGCCAGTGGGAATCGTCGTGCCTCCCAGCCGCAAAAACTCCTCTATCTTCAAGTTCTGCTTCGTGGTTACGCTTTTCGTCGCCATTTCCTTTTTCTCCTATCCGTCGCCAGGCGCACTACACCGCAAACCTGGAGCACCCCTGAAATCTCAGAGCTGCACCGATACCCACAGCATATTGTGTTGGAATTTTCTAGTTCGTTTCACGGACAGAGTCGTCGGGTGCCCCACGTGTCGGTCTTACACGTGGGTGTTTTGACTCTTCTTCGGTCATTTCGCCGCAGCCTTCGGTTTTAAGCGCGACTCTTGCGCTCCGGGCGGGTGCCCCTCGATAAGAACGAAGGCGTTGTCAAGAGACACGTTTTCACCGCAATGCTTTCCAGCACCGCTTGGATCTCAGAGAGGTGGAGGACCGAAGCTCTGAAACTCTCACGGTGAATCAGCTTTCGGCGGCCCGTACGAACAGATCGTTCCGCCAACCATCGATACGGCCTAGGCAGCCGGGTGCCGCGGCCTTCGGTGTCAAAGGCTGCGGGCTTTGACCTTTCGCCCGTAGTTCCGCCGCACCGCCTCCATCCCTTTCCTGCGCACCAATTTAATCTCCACCCGGTTTACCTTGAGCTTCGAGGGCCCCCAACGCATGCGCCACCCGAATCAACGTCCCAATCGTCAGATTCCGCGGCTCATTCTCCATCGCCGAAATCTTCGGCGCACTTATTTACCCTCGCCGCTTCAACTTTTGACTTTCGACCTTCAACTCTTACAACCCGTGCTTTTCACCGATTCTTCCAGTATCCTGAACCCATGCCGCACGTCACCATCTCGCTTCCAGACGAACTTCTCGCGGCCTTTTCAGCGCAGGGCCAGGATTTCTCCCGCGCCGCCCTGGAAGCCCTTGCCATCGAGGCCTACCGCACCCGAAAAATCTCCACCACTCTGTTGCGTCAGCTGCTGGGTTTCCAGACCCGCATGCAAGTCGACTCCTTCCTAAAAGACCACGGCGTCGAGCTGGAATACACCGTCGAAGACCTCGAACGCGACCGCGAGACCCACCGCCAACTCGGACTGTAAATGTCGCCGATCGTCGCCGACACAACGCCCATCAATTACCTTGTCTTGATTGAAGCGATCAACGTTCTTCCTCAACTTTACGGGCGCATCCTTATTCCGCCCGCGGTACTCGCCGAGCTTTCTGATCCCCAAGCCCCGGCCCAAGTCCGCGATTGGATAATGCAACCTCATACTTGGCTTGAGGTTGTGCCTCTGCGCAAGCCTGCAGATTCCTCTCTGCCGCATCTCGATCCTGGCGAACGGGATGCCATCGCTCTCGCAACGGAGCAACAAGCCAGTCTTCTCCTCATGGACGAACGCGATGGTGCCGATGCTGCCCGTGCGCGCAACTTGAGGGTAATTGGCACTCTCGGCGTCTTAGATGTAGCCGCCGCTCATGGATGGCTCGACTTACCGGCTATCTTTGACCGCTTGCGCGAGACAACGTTTCGCTCACCTCACCGGCTGATGGCCGCAATGCTCGAACAGGATGCCCAGCGGAAGAACGAGCCCAAAAAGAAATAATCACTGTTGCCGGGCCCTTCGATGTTAAAGGCTGCGGGTTTTGACTCTTCCTCCGCCATCCCGCCGCCCCACCTTCGTCCCTTTCCTGGGCACCAATTTAATCTCCACCCGGTTTACCCTGCTTGCCCTAAGGAACGAAGGGAGACAGAGACAACCTTTCACCGCAATGCCGGCTGCCCCACGTGTCGGCTTTACACGTGGGGGTTTTGACTTTCCCTCCACCAGCTCTCCCCCATTTTTAATCGCTGAAGTCTTACTTGACAAACCCGTAACTTCTGCTATAATGTTTGCCAGGCAAAAACACGTTTTGCTTCATAGCGCCGACATTCCGTCGGCGTTTTTGTTTTCTGGAGCGCGCTTTTCGCAAGGCTTACCAGATCCCGCAAGAATTTGAAAACAAATGACTTATAACTCCTTTGGAATCATATTCTTTGCACGCCCCACACACCTGACTCCTATCGAATCACATCTTTGCAAAAAACAGGGGGTGGGGTGGGGGTGGCAGCCGGGTGCTGCAGCCGTCCCTAAACTCTTTAGAATCCGCATTTCCGAAAAAGCGCCTGTAACCCCTTTGGAATGCGCAGTTTCAAAACACAAGACTTAAAACCCTTTAGAATGTGCAGTTCCAAAAAATGGGGGGACAGTGCTTATGGTTAACCAGCCAGAAGGACAGCGGCTCCCATGCCGGGTGCTGCAGCCTCCGGTTTTGAGACTGCGAGTTTTGACTTTTCCTCGCGAAACCTTACTCAAATTCTTCCGGCCATTCCCGCGAGGCATGAAGAACCGCGAGAATCCGCACCTCGCTCTTTTCAATCCGGTACGCCACGACGAACGGCGTGCCCGAAATAACCAACTCGCGTGTATCCAGCACACGTCCTTTACGCCCCGCAAACGGGTGGCGCGCGAGGATATCCACGGTATCCCAGATATGGTTCGAAATTCTGATGGCAGCCGCTTCGTCATCGGCAGCGATGTATTCGCGCGCGGTAGCCAATTGTTGCGTGGCGGGTGTGCTCCACCAGATGAGCATTTGCTCGGCGCTACTTGGAGCGGCTCATCTTGCTGATCATTTTCTTCACGTCCGCGTGCGAGACGAGCTTTCCTTCCTCCGCCGCGCGTAAACCCTTTTTGATCAGCTTGATGTGATGCTCATTGAGCCGCAGATAATTTTCCACCGCTTCGTTCAGCACGTGGCTGCGGTCTCGATCCATGCTCTCGGCCAGCTCGTCCAGCGACTCCACGGCGTCGGACGGAATCCGGAAACTGATTGTCTTTAGCGCGCTCATAAGTTCGCTCCCGTATTACATAATAATATGCTGTATTACACCGCATTGCAACGGCCCTATGCCCGGTGGATCCTGTCGCGTATTTCTAACTCTAGCGCGGCACTTCGCTCATGAGCTGGTGGACGTTTCCTTCGCTGTCCTTGAACGCCGTCATCCACAGATCGTGCGTTGGCATCGGCGCAATCAGCCGAGGCGGCGCAACAATCTCCACGCCGCGCTGCATCAGTCGCTGGTATCCCGCCTGAATGTCCGGCACGCGAAAATAGAAAATCGAACTTGGATGGTCGTATTCCGGCGACGAAGCTGTCCCCAGCATCAGCCGCACTCCGCCGCAATCAAAAAAAGCCATACTTGGCACCGTGAAGAGGAGCGGCAACCCCAACACATCGCGGTAAAACGCCGTCGCCCGGTCCACGTCCTTCACGATGATCGAAATCTGCCCAATATTCTGAATTCCCAGAGTATCCGCCGCAGCGCTCATTTTCCTTTACCTCCGCCAGAAGATTAGTTAGCATAGCTAACTATCTTCCATGCCTCCTGTCAAGCGCAAAATCCCCCCACAAAAAACTCTCTCTCCTCCGCAAGCCTCGCCCGTATTACAGCCCACCGCGACAGCGACCGAAGTCGCCGACCAACTCCATTCCGCAGCCATTCACTTACTCCGCCGGCTGCGCGTCCGAGACCGCGAAACCAACGTCGGCCCCGCCCAACTTTCCGCGCTCTCCGTCCTCGTCTTTGGCGGTCCCAGATCGCTTGGCGAACTTGCCGACGCCGAACAAGTACGCCCGCCGACCATGAGCCGCGTCGTCGCCAGCCTCCAACGCACCCGCCTCGTCCGACGCCACGCCACCGAAGACGGCCGCCGCTTACGCCTCGAGGCGACGCCGAAAGGCGTCAACCTCATGTGGGAAGCGCGCAAACGCCGCATAGAGTCACTGGCCAATGGCGTTGCGGGACTTCACGAAAACGAGCAACAGCAGCTCCGCGCAGCGCTCGACCTGCTTCAACAAGTCATGCGAAACCTTTAGCAATTCACCGTGTCCAAGCTTTTTCCATGGGGAAAGTTAGCTACGTGATTCGACAAGCGTTCGAGCTAGGAGGATTGCGAATATGGTTGAGTGGACGAGAACTTTGTGTACTCGACGCCGTAGCGGAAAACCAGGCCGCCAGAGAGTGGTTCAACGCGCTTGATCTGGGCTGGAACAAAAAGCGCCGCCTCTCCGGGAGAGAATGGCGCCGCGATTTCGATGAACGAATCCAGAGGATATTGCTGCAAGCTATGAAAACACACACCGCCCTTTGACACGTTTTCGCATTCTACGACTTCGTCCGCGTGCGCTGGGTGTCGAACGCACGCGCTAAAACTCACGCGAATGCGCACGTTGCGCCGCTTGTTTACAGGCCGTCCATTGCGATCCATTTCACGCACGGGAATGTCTTGGAGCTTGGCCACGGGATGCGCAACTTTTGTGGAGGGCGGAGCACTCAGAGGTTCGGGCGCCTGCAGCACGGCCGTGGCATTGGCCACTACAGTGGAACTCTGAATATCGGAAAGTGAAGCGAATTCCGATGTCGCTGATGAGGCGGAGTACGACGACGGTTCAATTGAACCAGGACTGCGCGATTCGTCGAGCACAGGCTCAAAAGACTCTGCGGACGCGTGCGTTCCCAAAGTTGGCTTTGATGTTTTCGGCGCGGACGTGAGCGACGGGGTGTTGAAATTTGGCTTGGCAGGACGCGCGAGCGGACCGGGAAGAACTTCGCCTTCGGCTTTTTTCCAGGGCGTTGATGTGCCGCAATCATCACAATAGCGGAGGATGTTTCCGTTGACGGCGTAAACGTCCTCTTCGATGTCACCTTGTTCAATATCCACACGGGTTTGGCACATGCTGCATTCGAGCGCAATTAGCTCGCTCGCTGGTTCGAACGGATCGGGTGGAGGAAATTCCATCGGCCAGAAGACAGGATCGGGATCGACGAAGGTGACACCGTAAATGTACCGGCCGGGTTCACCGCCAATCTGCCCCACGAGGCGGATCGCAGCTTCCTTGGCAGTCCCGGGGAGCCGCAGCGTCAAAAGTTCGTCTGGCGAAAATCGATATCGCGTGACAACTCCAGCGCCGTGGCGGCTAAGGACGACGGTATTCGTTTCTTCCGAGAACACTTTTCCAGTTGCGTCAGTCCCGAGCAGGACGATGGGTATTTCTTTTGTGATGCGTCCGCTTCGGCGTTTTCGTGGCATTGGTCTACGGGCAGCGCGCTCTTCCTGGAGAGAGTGGCGGTAGGTTTGTCAGCAGCTTTCCCCAGAGGTTTAGTGGCTTCCTGATTTTTCTCAGGCTCCCGCTATTCCTTCGACTGCTCATCTTTGCAGCTTTGTACGTAGGGGAGAAGCGTGGAATGGCTTGGAATAGGTACGTAGGTACTAAAAAGAGCCTCGCAGGGACACCGGGAAGTACTGTGAAGATTGAACCGGTCGGCCTATCGACGCGGGAGAGGGTGGAGCGCAGAATTGTAACTGTAATCGGGAGTTGGTTGCGGCTTCCGGAGTAAAAAGGTTTGGGCCTGATTGCTCCTGTTTAACGTTCTGCTGCTCGCGAGCGCAGCGGAACGATCGGAAGAACTGGACCGGCTTCAGGTTGCAAAGACCCTCCATCCCCCACGCCCGAGCGGCCGGTCCCCCCACCGGCCGCTCATTTTTTTGAGAAGAAGTCCACAGTCCACAGTTGAAAGTTCAAAGTCAAAGAGTTAAAGCGGGAGGGGTGGGTGTGCAAGATTTGTACGCGGGACCTGTTTCGCATTCAGGCGGTTGGACATGGTGGGGATCGGGATGGGCCTTGATGAAAGCTTGTGACTTGCTGAAGAGCGGGCACGGCGTGCCGTGCCCCTACGAACCGAGGAACACCGCGAAGCCGAGTAAGATGGGACGGCAAAATAAAAAGAGGGCCTAACGGATAGGCCCTCTGAACTGAACCACTTCGATGACACACTCGCGAAAGCAAACTTCCCGCACCGCCCGCCGCCACGATTAACAGTGGCAGAACAAAAGGCCTTAATGAAAAAGGGGGCTGGTGCAAGCCCCCTTTTTTAAGCTGACCCCCCAAAAAACCAGAACCGAGTCGAGGTTCGGTTCCGGCCACCCCGGGAAGCCAATCTTGTAAGTTGCACTAGAAGAGAGCAATAGTTGTGCCAGGGGAGGGGCGAGTTTGCAGTCTTGCAGAGGTATATGATTCAAAAGAATTTACGGGAATTTTCAAATTACGATAAGAAAAAAGGGCGCGGGGCATCTACAAAATCTCACAGAATACGGGGAATCACCTACATTCTTTAGGAGTATTGCATCGAAAAAAACGATGTTCAGAGTCATGGGATAAGGCTGATCGCAAAACCGTTGACGTTACCGCAAACGATTTGTACTTCTCTGAAATCGCGATGATTGAGAGGTTGGGAATGCAGATAGGGGTCCTAACGCTATTCGGATACACTTTGGTCTCACCAAAGAGTCTCTCCATCGCACTCCATCGTTCAAAAGGGCGATTGCGGAGAACAAGATGCAGCGCGCTTGAAAGGGCGCTCCAGCCGGCCGAACCAGGAGGAATTTCATGAATCGATTGCCCGATGCAGAGTTGGTTCTTATACCGGGAGGAACGTTGATTACCGCGACCCCCGAGGCAGTACGTGCGCTGGCACTTATGATCGCGCGCCACACGATCCACAGCATGCAGCCCGATCTCGATGTCCTTAAAGCGGGACGGCCAAAATACTCTACGGACCCGGCAGGGCTCATCGCCGCGGGACATGTTGTGGCGATTGAATTCCAGACAATTGCAGCGGCGAACAATTACTGGCGCTGAGGCGAGTCGAACTCTAAGAGGTAGTTCGGTGTGTCGACAAGCATTCACATGTCTACGGCAAGGAATAAATGTGGACGGATCGCCTGCGCTACGCCACTCATTTCTCCGTGTTATTTTGGCGCGCTGCTTTGAGCCTTTCGATCGAGGCATCTTTTTGCTATAGCCTTGGTATCCGCCTGCTTAAACGCAAGCAGGGGGTTTTCAGCACTACTCAAGATTTTTTGGTCGAATTCCTTTAACGTCACGATCATTGAGAATCCCGACATACCTTCTCGTCGAATTAATTCCGTCATGTAGTCGACATCCAAAGCAATATCAGCGGGCATTTGCTCCTTTAATCTTAAATCCTGAGGGCCAAAGTAAAGGAAGGCGTCGACAAAGTCTTCCATCGGTCTTTGCATGCTTTTGGAGATGACAATGCGCACATTGCAGTCACCATCTATCGAGAGACCTGGAGGTAGGAATTCACTTAAATCCAATGCCCCCAGCCACGTGCCTTTGGCCCGCGCGAACGACGGGATCGGCCAAGATACGAAAGGGCTGCTAGACAGAGCTGGCGAGTCCGTATCGAATGTGCCGAGGTCGCTGACTACAAATGTGAGGTGGGGATAGTCTTTTTCGTAGATTAAGACGGCGCTAGGATTTTTCGGGTCAGTCGCGTGGGTGAGATGGTATACGCCGAACAGCATGAGCGCCTTGCGATGCTTAGAGAGTACCTCCTTCTCCATCACGGTGGCGGCGCTGATATCGCGGTCAAAACCTTTTTGAAAGTCGGTGCCGCTTTTGATCTGGTCCCAATCAAGGGGAGGATCGCAAGCCAGCACGCGGAGGCGTTTTCCCGGCGGACTTTTTTGATTTATAGCACGCACCAACGGGAATAATTGCTCGAAAAATGCCGACGTGCTGCACATGAATTGCGATGTGTTCCGCCAGGCTTTTCGAGCTTCGGTGAAAGGCACATCCTCTCCCGCTATATAACGATCCAGGACGGGTTGGTATAGCGAGTTGCCGCACTCGACGGCGATATCGTTGACCTTTTCTGAGAACGCGGGAGTGCGGATCAACAAAAGAATGAAATCATCCACATCCTTCATCCCGTGGGCTGCGTCTATGCCCACAACTTCGTATTTGTCGTAGGCAGCAAGGATGGCGGGAATAGCAAGCTCGGGAATTGGATTTGCGCCTGTTGACTTCGACTGCTCGGCCGTTTGGGCCCGGGCCATCGCCGGGATGATGACTAGAAATAATAGGGCACAGAACGAATGGATCATTTGGCTTACGCGAGGCCTCGCCGACTGGTTAGGAGATGTCGCTTGAAACATTCGGTTATCCATTTGAGTGCTCCTAATCCGGGAGCCATATGAGAGATAAGGGATGGCGACATAGTACTCGAAGTTTAGCGAACGGCTCGGGATATCCGTTGAGCCTACTAGATTGTGTGCGGGTGCGTCTTGCATGAAGGGCGGCTTGAGCCTCCACTAACGGTAATGTCACGATGGCTCGAAAAGTTCCCTCAGAGAAAGACAAAAGATAATGCAGAGCCGCGCGGAGAGGAAGGGGACTTGGATGGCCAGGGCTATTTGTTGAACTTGAGAAACTCAACTGGGAGGGGAATCGCGAAGCGTTCACAGAGCGCTCTGACGTCATGATAATCGTTCTCGTCCAGCTTGTAGCCGGAATGGAACCTCACCAGCCACTCGGGCGAGATGCAGCGGACTGGATATCCGTTGATGGAGCCGTTCCCCGTGAGTTGTTCGCTCATGTACGGCACCCCGTGGAGATGATTGCCAGCGCCATCCAGAGTGTAGGAGTGAACATCGACCTCGAGTCCATGGGGATTGGCCAAGACGAAATTGCATTCCCAGCTGTCATCGCGGGGCTGCTCTCGATAGCCGCGAGCGACTAGCAATTCGCGGATCTGTGAAACGTGCTTGTGAGGCGTGGCAATATCAAGGTCTGCATGCGGGCGCGTCTGTTGGCCGAGGAGAGCATCCACGGCCCAACCGCCGTCCACGTACACCTCAAGGCCGTGCTGCTCAAAGAACTCGATGAGTTCCACGGCGTCCCGGGAATCCATGGGGCCATTCTAACAAATGGCCTTTCAGATAACGGACGGATAGGGAGAAATCACAAGGAACGATTGCAGAAAAATAGGGCTTGACATATGCCCATATAGGAATATATTGTACGGCTATGGCACGAGCGGCGACAACTTCGGATGCTTTTAATGCTGTGGCGGAGCCGCGGCGGAGAGAGATACTCAACTATCTGGCGCTGCGGGAGCGGCCGGTTGGGGAGATTGTGGATGCTTTGACGATGGAGCAGCCTTCCGTTTCGAAGCATTTGCGCGTCTTAAAGGAAGTGGGGCTTGTCCATGCGCGAAGGCACGGCAGGGAGATGTTTTACCGGACGAATGCAGAGGCGATCCGGCCTTTGCATGACTGGGCGGGCACGTTTGAGCGGTATTGGAAGCATCAGTTGATCCGCGTGAAGGAACGGGCCGAGGAGAAGAGCGGTGTAGTGAAGAAGGATTGAAGGATTTCGGGCCAGGCTTGGAAGAATTAACTTTTTCGAGGAGGAACGATGAGTTCGATGGCAACGGCAATGGTGGCACTGGATAGCTTGACGTTGAATATTGTGCAGGAAATTCATGTGAGGGCTTCGCTGGAGGTGACGTTCGAGACGCTACTGGAGCAGCTTGGGCCGCGGAATGAGGTGATGAACGGGACCGCGATGCCGATGAAGCTGGAAGCCTGGCCGGGCGGGAGATGGTTCCGCGATTTGGGCGATGGGAACGGGCACTTCTGGGGGCACGTGCAGGCGATTAAGCGGCCGACGCTGCTGGAGTTTACGGGGCCGATGTTTATGTCCTATCCGGTGAGTTCCAATGTGCAGTACCGGTTGAGCGAGACGGATGGCGGGACACTGATCAAGTTTCATCACACGGCACTGGGATTGATTCTGGACGAACATAGAAAGGGCGTGACGGGCGGGTGGGGAACGATCAACGAGCGCGTACGAAAGGCGGCAGAAGCGCAGGGCTCGTTCGCAGCGGGAGGCGGGAAGAAGCAGTAACGCAGAGAGATCGGGTTTCTGATCGGCTTTCGGCGAATCGGGAATTTCATACGGAACGAAAGGAGAATTAACATGTCGATTGCAGAAGCAATGCTCGCGGAGTTTGAAACACAAACACCGGTCACACGGAAGTTTCTGGAGAGGTTGCCGGAAGACAAGCTGGGATGGAAGCCGCACGAGAGATCGCTGACTGCGGGGCAGCTTGCCTATCACATCGCCGCGGTGCCAAGCGGAATCATTCGCTTCGTGCAAAACAATCCGGCGCAGGCTCCAGAGTCTTTCAACTTTCCGCAGCCGGCGAACCGCCAGGAGATCCTCAAGGCGTTTGACGAAAGCGTCGCGGCAGTGCGAAGCCTCTTACCCAAGTTCGACGACGCGGCCATGAAGGAAACCTGGCGGATGAATGCGGGCGGACGAGAAGTGCTGGCGCAACCGCGAGCAGAGTTCTTGCGTGATGTCATGTTCAGCCATTTGTACCAACACCGTGGCCAATTCAGTGTGTACCTGCGAATGCTCAACGTAGCAGTACCGGCAAGCTGGGGACCGAGCGGAGACGAACCTCCGGCTTTCATGCAAAAGGCTCGATCGGCCTAGCCGGCCGTCGTTCAGGAGGAACCTATGTGTCCTGCATGCATAGCGACAACGGCAATGCTGATCGCGTCGGCAGTATCAGCTGGCGGAGTGACTGCCGTATTGGCGAACAAACTTTTCGCGAAAAAAATCTCGCGAAACGTGTTTAGAGATTCACGAGCAGAGAAGAAGTAGTTGTTTGGATGTGCGGGAGTTTCTCGCTTGAACGGAGCGGTCCCGCTTCGGTGGAGTGGTCGAGGAAAAATACAGTTAAGGAGAATTGGTCATGAGTGCAAGCACTGTGGAACACCCGAAAGTGGTGACACGAAACGAATGGATCGCGGAACGGAAGCAACTGCTGGCGAAAGAAAAAGCTTTGACGCGGCAGAGAGACGCGCTGGCGCAGGAACGCTTGCAGTTCCCGTGGTTGAAGGTCGAGAAGAATTATGTGTTTGACACGCCGGCCGGGAAAAAACCGCTGGCGGATCTCTTCGGAGGCAAAAACCAGCTGGCGATCTATCACTTCATGCTGGGGCCGGATTGGGAGGCGGGGTGCCCGAGCTGTTCGCTGATTACGGACCAGATGGATCCGATGGCGATTCACCTGGCTCAGCGAGACGTGCGGCTCGTGCTTGTGTCGCATGCGCCGCTCGCGAAGATCGAGGAGTTCAAGAAGCGGATGGGATGGAAGCTGCCGTGGGCTTCGTCGTTTGGAAGCGACTTCAATTTTGACTACGAAGTGTCGGTGAAGAAGGAAGACAAGGACAAAGAGAGCACTTACAACTACGCAGTGATGAAATTTCCAAGCGAGGAACGGCCGGGCATGAGCATTTTCTACAAGAATGCGAACGGCGAAATCTTCCACACCTTCTCCGTGTATGGACGCGGGTTGGAGGACTTCATGGGCTTCTACGCAATTCTGGACCGCGTGCCGAAAGGGCGAGACGAAGGCGCGAAGGGAATGTCGTGGGTGCGGCATCATGACCGGTATCCGGAGAGCAACATCGTTGAGGTGAAGGCGGCGAAGACGTGAGTGGTGACTGGTGACTTGTGACTGGTAACTTGTGATTGGTTACTGGTGACTGGTGGCTTGTGCAACCCCGCGCTTGGCGCGGGGTTTTGCTTTAGGGCTCCAAGCGCGAGCCACTGCGCAAAGATCAGGCGCCGATAGAGGAGCGGAGGGCGTTGGCGAGGGATTGGCTGAAGCGCTGGACGTCGGCGTCGTGTTCGGCTTCGACCATGACGCGGGCAAGCTGCTCGGTGCCGGAATAGCGGAGGACAACGCGGCCGTTTTCGCCTAGGGCGCATTGGGCTTCGGCGAGCGCGCGGGAGACTTCGGGGAGAGTTTCGAGCGGAGGCTTGGATTTTACTTTGACGTTGACGATGATTTGCGGGTAGTCCTTGAGGCCTTCGACGAGGGATTCGATTTTGCCGTGCATGGAAACGAGCGAGGCAATTTTCAGGGCGGTGAGAAGGCCGTCGCCCGCGGGGCTGTCTTCGAGAAAAATGACGTGGCCCGATTGCTCGCCGCCGATGACGTTGCCGCTGCGGAGCATTTCTTCGAGGACGTAGCGGTCGCCGACGGAAGCGCGGGCGAGAGAAATGCCTTCGCGGGCCAGGACGCGTTCGAGGCCGAGATTGGACATGGACGTGGCGACGACGCGATCGCCTTTGAGTTTGTTTTGGGATTTGAGGTAGCGCGCGACCGCGAGAAGAACGCCATCGCCGTTGACGATTTTCCCCGTTTCGCAGACGAAGAGGGCGCGGTCGGCATCGCCATCGAAGGCCACACCAAGTTGAGCGCGCTCGGAGAGCATGCGCTTTTGCAAACCGTCGAGATGGAGCGAACCGCAGCCGGCGTTGATGTTGCGGCCATCGGGGGAAACACCCATCGAGACGACTTCCGCGCCGAGAGAGTGAAAGAGTTCGGGGCCGAGCTTGTAGGCGGCGCCGTTGGCGCAGTCTAGAAGGATCCGGAAACCGGAAAGCTTGGCGCCGTGAATGATGCGGCTGCGAAGAAAGTCGAGATATTCGGCGTCGAGAGACGCGTCGGCGATGAGGAGAGGCGGATTTTTCGGCGGAGGATCGGAGCGATGCTTGAAGATGTCCGCTTCAAGAATTTCTTCGACGGAATCCGGGAACTTCATGCCGGCATGCGAAAAAAGCTTTACGCCGTTGTCGTGGTATGGATTGTGGGAGGCGGAAATAACGACGCCAGCTTGAAAATCATTTTGGCGAACGAGGCAAGCAACGCCTGGCGTCGTGATGATGCCTGCAAAAGCTACAGACCCACCGGCTTGCGTGATTCCGGCGGCGAGAAGAGCGGCAATGTGAGGACCGGATTCGCGTGTGTCCATGCCAATGAGGACGTGGGCGGCGGAGTGCTCGCGGCGCAAATATGAAGCGAGAGAGCGACCCGTGGCATAAAGAGTGGCATCATCGAGCGGCGGAGTGCCGGGAACGCCACGAATACCATCTGTTCCGAAAAGTTCTTTGGGCATGAGAGGTTAGCGGCCAAAACCTGAAGGACCGACCGTAGGAAAGTTTAGCACACGCTTGAAAAGTGGCCGGGCGAGTGCATTGCAGAGGTTCGCTTGGGTAAATAGGGAGAGCAAGGCTTCCGCGGCAGTCCGGCGTGACCCCTGCTAAGGGCAATTCGAGATACGAAACGGGGGCGAGCGAAGTGGCCATGAGCTTGCATGAGTATGTTAACGTGAAGGGAACGGAGTGCTTCGTGCCCGAGATAGAGACACCAACACCAACATCCGCAGTTCGAATTGATGGATCCAGCTTCAGTTTGAGGATTCTCGCCGCGGCGGTGATCCTGCTGTTCTTTTATTACGCAGCGGGAGTCGTGATTACCATGCTGCTGTCGATTTTGCTGGCATACTTTCTCGATCCCGCGGTGGAATTGCTGGAGCGAATGCACTTGCCGCGCACGGTGGGCTCGATGGTGATGGTGCTTCTGTTGATCGCGGTCTTAGTGGCGGTGGGATACGCTCTGGGGACACGAACGGAAGATTTTGCGGCGAATTGGCCGAAATACAGCGGGCTTGTGAGACAAGCGGCCGGAGCAGTGGAAGGCAGAATTAACGGGCTGGAAAAACAGGTCACGCCTATAGAGCCCGGGGCCGTTGCCCAGCAACCAGGAACAGAGCACCCGGAGACAGCGGCCGTGCGCTCCATGTTATTCCGTGGAATCGGGTCTCTCTACGCGCTTTTTCTGGAAGTCACCTTTGTGCCGTTCCTGGTATTTTTCATGCTCGCGGGGAAACGGGAAGTTTGGCACGGAACGCTGCAACTTTTTCCGGCTTCGAAACGAACCCAGGTGAAGGAGACGCTGGAGGATTTGCGAGAAGTGCTGCGAGACTATCTGGCGGGAATGACGCTGTTGACGGTGATGGTGATTGCGGCGAGCAGCGCGTTCTTCTGGTTTCTAGGGCTGGATTATCCGGTGCTCACGGGGATTGCATCTGGTTTGCTGAATATGGTGCCGTACATCGGAGCGGTGCTGGCGTGGCTGCCGGCGTTTATCATCGCGCTGGCCAAATGGAGAACGTTTGGGCAGTTCGCGCTAATTGCCGGCGGATTGATGACCATCCACGTGCTGGCGCTGAATTTAGTGGCGCCGCAACTGGTTGGACGCCGCGTGCGCCTGAACGCCGTGGCGATTACGATTTCCCTGCTTTTTTGGGGCTGGGTGTGGGGCGGGATGGGATTGATTCTGGCGATTCCCATCACCGCGGCGCTGCGCGTGATTTGCGATCATACGGAGTCCTGGCGGCCGATTGGGCGCTGGCTGAGTGCTTGAAGAAGTGAGTAGTGGGTGGTGAGTAGTGAATAGACGGAATTCGCTACTCTGGAGCTGGTGCATTCTTCCGCAGGAAATCTTCTCTAGGCTACCCTTTTAATCTACCTTTCTATTGATCCCGAGGCAGAACGTTGAGGCTGGAAACTTTCTCTTCAAAATCGAACGCCAGCAATGGGAGCTATCCATGAAGCGGTTTGGAATTTATTTGTGTTTGCTATACGTGCTCGTGTTGCTCTTCTGGCCAATCGCAGCGCAGGCGTGGGGATGCAAGGGGCACCAAACGGTGGCTTTGATCGCGGAGAAGCATTTGACGCCGGAAACGCGGCAATGGGTTGAGAAGCTGCTAAGCGAGAATCCGATCGATCCGAAATTGAATCGCTATTGCGGAGGGGCAGTGCACGACGCTATGGCGGATTCATCTACGTGGGCGGACGACGTGCGCGGCGAGCGCAAGAACGGGCCATGGCACTACATCGACATACCGCGCGGTTCGAAGCGCGGACCGATCGAGCCATTTTGCGGAGCAGCCGGATGCGTAACGAAAGCGCTCAGCGAGCAATTGGCTATTCTGAAGGATTCGAAAGCCGATGCGACCAAGCGCGCGGACGCGCTGCGCTACGTGATCCATTTCGTTGGGGATTTGCACCAGCCCTTGCACACGACTACAAATGCCGATGAGGGCGGAAATTGCGTGCCGCTGAAATATTTCCGGCGCAACGCACATGAGCACAATCATTCGTTTTCGCCAAACTTGCATAGCATTTGGGATACGGCGATTCCGGAACGCGACGCTGAGGGTGCAGATTCGGCAGAGTATGCCGACACGCTCGACGCTTTGTTCGCGGCGGACATCGAAGGCTGGCAGAAGGCTGGGATTCATGTCGAGGACTGGGTTTGGGAAGGCTACGATTTTGCGGAAAACGTGGTGTACGGGGACTTGATGCCGAAGATCGCCATCGAACCTAATGTGGCCGTACACAGTTGCTCGGACGACAACAATATCGGCGAACGGTTGCTACACCAGAACATCGTGGCGGGCGAGGCGTATCAAGAAAAAGCGGCCCCAGTGGCAGAAAAGCGGATTACCGAGGGCGGGATCCGGCTGGCGATGATCCTTAATGATGCAGCGAAGGCGAATCCGTAGATGTATCTGACGGCGAGCTCTAACATCACAATCTGCAGGTGTGCGTTATGGAACATCTCTGATCGGATTTGTTGCACCTCCAGGGCGGAGTGATAATCTCGGAGATGCGGTGGATGTAATAGTTCCTGGTTGAAAAAGAAACTCGCGGATCCCTCATCTCGTCTGCGAGAAACCCAGCCTTACGACGCGAACGCCCTCTCCGTTCTGAAAGAACATCAGGTTCTCATGCTGCCTAGCCCGCGGTGCGAGCAAGTGCTCGCTGCCATTTTGGAATCCGCCGAAGAAGCAATCATCGGTATAGCGCTCGATGGTTCGATTGAATTATGGAGCCGTGGAGCGGAGGATTTGTATGGATACACGGCAGCCGAGGTCACTGGTGTTGCCCTGATCTCGTTGTTGCCCATTTACGAAGGGCCGTCGCTACGGGCTGTTCTGGAAGCAGCGCGCGAAGGAAAGATGACCGAGAGCGAGAGGGTCGAGCGGCTGAACAAGAGAGGCACAAAGTTGAGCGTAGGGGTGAGGCGGCAAGCCATGCGGGATGAGGCGGGAGCGGTAACCGGCATCCTGGAGATTGGCCGGGCCACGCGCCAGAAAACCCAAGATACACCTTCAGAAACACAACTGCGGCTGCTCGTGGAGCAGATGCCGGTGCTGCTCTGGACGACGGATCAGAGTTTGCGGATCACATCGAATTGGGGCTCGGGATTGCAGCATTCCGATGTACACGCGGGAGACCTAGTAGGGCGGACGGTGTCTGAGTACTTGAAATGCAATGATACGAATACAGGCCCGATAGCGCATCACCATGCAGCGTTGCGGGGAGAGTCGGCGCACTTCGAGTACAAGCGCCAAGACCGGATTTTGGACATTCAGCTGGATCCATTGCGCGCACCTTCGGGGGAAACCATTGGGTGCATCGGAGTTGGGCTGGATATAACAGTGAGGAAACAGAGTGAGGAATTGGTCCGCTACCAGGCCACACACGACGCGCTGACAGGCTTGGCCAACTATAGGGAATTCATGGACACACTGGAACGCGAACTGCGGCGCGCCGAGCGCGGCCACCACGCATTCACGGTGCTGCTGCTGGATCTGGATGACCTGAAACGAATCAACGACCGGCTGGGACATTTGGCGGGAAACAAGGCGCTGAAACGGCTGGCAAAGGTCACTAAAGAGCAGTGCCGTGCTACCGATCTGGCCGCGCGATACGGCGGCGACGAATTTGCAGTGGTGCTTATCGAATCCGACCGAGGCATGGCACAGCAGGTGGCGCAGCGCATTGAAGCTCGTGTGCGGGAAGAGCAAGAAGAGCCACGCCTCAGCGTGAGCATCGGCATGGCGATATATCCCGCGGATGGACGAACCGCGCACGAATTGCTCGAGGCCGCAGACCGGCAACTTTACCGGCGGAAGAAACTCTTGCAACGCCGGAAAGTGGCGGTCGGGTAGAGGACATTTTCCAAAATAGAAAATGATCAGCGAAAGGATTATGCGACCCTGGGGAAAGGAGGAGGGAGTTAAACTTGTGAAAGAAAGATGGAGAACCGGCGAAGAGGTCTCGCCTGAGGGAGAACGCGGTGAAGGCACAGGAACTGGTGTTGAGACTGCTCGACGAAGCGTACAAGAAGAAAACCTGGCATGGACCCAACCTCAGACAAGCGATCCGCGGAGTGAGCGCAAAGCAGGCTGCGTGGCGCCCTGGTCCGGGGCGGCATAACATCTGGGAAGAGACACTACATGCGGCCTATTGGAAATACACGGTACGGAATCGAATCGAAGGCGGGAAAAAAGGATCGTTCGCGCTCCCAGGGAGCAATTTCTTTCCGCGGCCGGAGAGGGGCAAGACGAGCGACACGGACTGGCAGGCAGATAAGGAGTTGCTTGAGCGGGAGCATAACGCATTGCGGGCGATTGTCGAGCGAGTTCTGAATACGCCGCGGGGAGTAAAGTTTCTGAAGCAGATTTATGGCGTGGCTTTTCATGATGTTTATCACGCGAGGCAAATTCGGCTGCTGCGCCGGTTGATGGATCGCTGAGGCGCAGAGCAAGCTGGCGGTGCGCTAGAGATTTGAGTGGCGAATGGCGTCCACGATACTGGCGGGATCGGCGGAATCCTGAAACAGGCGGATGGCGGCGATGCCGGATGCGCCGGCAGACAGGCATGAGGAAACGTTTGCCAGAGTGATTCCGCCGATGGCCAGTACAGGAATGTTCACGGAGCTGCAGACCTGAGCGAGACGATCGAGGCCCTGAGGCGCTGCGTAAGCGGCTTTTGAGGGCGTGGCGAAGACGGGGCCGAAGAAAATGTAGTCGGCGCCAGAGGAGGCGGCGGATTTGGCGGCCTCGAGCGAATGGCAGGAGACGCCGAGGATAAAATCGCGGGCGGGCTTTTGCGCGGCGGAGGATAAGAGCAGAAGACGTTTCGCTTCATCGACAGGCAGTGAGTTTTCGCCAAGATGGACGCCGCCGGCTTGTTCGGCGAGGGCCACATCGAGGCGGTCGTTCACAATAATTCGCGTTTCGGATTTAGAGTGATTTCCTTGTTTCGAAACGCGGTCTAACGCCTGATGCACCAACGACGCAGTCTGCTTGCCGGATAAATCTTTTTCGCGTATTTGAATCCAATCGACGCCTGCGGCAGCAATCACTGCGACTCTCTCCAAGAGTGGCCGGATTAAATCGAGTTGCGGAGTGACGGACAAACTGCGGCGATCAGTGACGTAGCAAAGAATGGGCTTACCATCGGGGCGGAGCCTGATGCCCTGCCCAGAACTATTGCGGAGGGACACTGGAAGGACTCGGTCGAGAACCAATGAAGCTTAGAGCCAGCAGTATATCCAGTACACCAATACCGCTGATGGCGCCTCGAAACGAAGGATGGAGCACAACGTGAATGAGCGATGGAAAGTGGTTGAGAAAGAAATTTTGTTCCCAGAAGACGGACCACGGGAGATAGAGAAGCAAAGCCCCCATTTCGAAGCAAACGACGACCAGCAGCGCGCGGAAGACACGGTTCATGGTTAAGAGGGAATCGCCTGCATCAGTGAATGCCGGCCATCAACGGCTGGGCTTCTGGAGAGCAGCGATGCGATCAGCGACGTCGCGATAATCAATGTTCATCGCATAGACCTGAGAAAAACTCTTCAGCGCCGCTTCCGGCTCACCCGCGGATTCCTGGGCAACACCTAAATCATACCGCAACGCGAGAATGCTTTCCGGCTCGATGCCTGGCACACGGAGGGCGCGCTCGTACCAGATGGCGGCGATGCCCGGCTGTCCCTTTTCAGTAAAGGCCAGACCCAGCAGAGTGCAGCACTGCATGACGTAACGGAAGGGCTTGCCGCTGTCGGTGGCTTTAGCCACTTTTTGAAATTCGCTGATGGCTTCGTCGACCAAGCCCATTTCGCGGAAGGCGATGCCGAGATTGTAGTGGGTCTCTAGGTCTTCGTCTTCGGCTCCCATTTCGCCAAGCTCGGCGCGGAAATCGTCAAAGACTTCTTTAAGCGGACTGTGTTCAACCGGCCCAGATGGTTTTTCTTCTGGTTTAGGCGGAGCTGCATGGGGCGCAGCTTCCGAATGGGAAGGAGTCAGCGCGTCGAGGCCAAGGTCGTCGATTTCTTTTGCCAAGTCTGCAAGAAACTGGTCGGAAGCAAAACCTCCAGCGGCCGGTGCAGGGGCGGAATCCTTCGCGGAAACCGCAGGTTCGGGCTCACGCTCGGGAACAATAATGGGTGTCTCGGGCGGTTTCTGGTCGTAGGCCGGGACAAGCGGTTCCGCCTCGAGGACCAGCTCGAAATCTTGATCAAGTTCGAATTCGGGTTCCGGTTCGACCGGCTTGGGAGGTACTGGTTTTTCAGGCGCTGCCGCCTTTTCAGGAACGGCGGGCTTTTCGGGAACAGGCGGCTTCTCGGGTACCGCTGGCGCGTGGCTCTTTTCGGCCGGTGCAGGGATGTTTTCCGGCTCGTGGACCGAAGGAAGTTCGGCGGAAATGTCCGCAAAGGAATTTGATTCTTGTTCGAGAGCTGCGGGTTCTTCCATTGGCAGTTCGAATTCCGAGACTTCGTGGGACGTATGAGTTGCGGCGGCAACCGGTGCAGCGGCAACTGGCTCTTCTGCAATCGAAAACTCTTCGTCGGCGACAGGCTCCGCGGCAACTTCGTGAGGAGGCGGAGGAGCGGGAGCAGCGGGCCTTGCGGGGGGCGCCTTTTCCGCGGGTTCCGCTGGATGAGAATCTTCCAGCATGGAGTCCCATTCGGCGGAAAGGTCAACTTCCTCGTGAGCCTCTGAGGCGTTCGAAGAAGTAACGGCCTGTGCTGTCTCGGCAGGAGTTGGCTCAGTCTCGACTGGTGTTTCAAATTCAAGCACTGCCTCTTCGACGACGGGCTCCGGCTCGGCGGAAACCTCCATCATCTGGACTTCCGGGATGGTCGCCGCCGGAGGTTCCGGCTGAAGAGGTGCAGCGCTGGCTGCCAATTCCGCGTCGGTGAGACCCGCGGCGCGCTGGAATCTGCGGCGAAGCTCGCCGAAGCGCTCGGCGCCACGCAAGTCGGAGCGTTCGATATGGATTTGCTCGAGCTGAGAAGCGAGCTCGGCGGTACGTCGGTCGTCGCCCGCGCCGAGGACAAAGTCCAGAAGCTTTTCGAGCGTGGGAGTGTGGCGAGGAGCGCGGCGCAAAATAGCTTCGAGAAGGCCAATGGCTTTTTGCGTGAGACCGTAGCTGGCGAAGAGATCGACGTCCGTCAAAGACTGAGCGATGAACTTCTGGGTTTCTTCGTCAAGCTGAGGCTCCGCGGGAGTTGAAGGAGCCGCAGGAGCCGCGGGCCTGTCGCCGGCGACAGGTGCAAACGTTGGCTCCACATCGGGGCGCAATTTTGGCGCGGGAGCCTTGGGGATTTCGGCCTGGAGATCTTCTTCGGGAGCGACAGGCGCTGCTACTTCTTCGGCAAGCAAGCCCATTTTGCGGAGGCAGTTATCCAGCTTGCGCTTGGCGGAATCGCTGTCGGGTTGGCGGTCCACGAGTTGCTCAAAGATGGCTTTTGCGCGTTCGAGCTGATTGGCTGCGACCAGGGCGTCACCCAAGTGGGCCAAAGCGTCTGGAAGCCGGAAGGAGTCGCTGGTGCGGCCATAGAAATCGACGAGCCATTCGAGAGGCTCGAGACGCCCTGGCATACGGCCCGCCAGTTCGTTTTGCATGCGGCCAATGACTTCGTGCTCGCCGGCGTCGATCATGGGGACGCGGATCTGGCCGATGATGGCCATGGCGCGGTCGCCCTGACCGGACTCCAGAAGGGCTTCGACTATTTTTTGCGCGGGGCCAAAATTTTTGCTGTCGGCTCCCAAAACGCGGAGCGCAAGAGCGGTGGCCTTGTCCCAATTAGCGCTTTTGAGATAAAGATCGAGGAGCAGCTCGGTTTGTTCGCCGCCTTTATCAAGATCGGGAACGTGCTCGAGGGCTTCCGCTGCTTGCGCGAGATTTCCCTGGGAGGAAAAGGAACGGGCTTTGACAATGGTGGCAGCTAGGCAATTTGCGTCAATCTTTAGAGCTTTGTCAGCAAGCTTATCGGATTCCGCCTGGTCTCCGCGTGCCAAAGCGCGCTGCGCGGCGGAAACGTAGGCATCAACAGCCTCGCGCGACTGTCCCATGGCCTGATAGAGATCGGCCAAACGAACCTGAATGCGAAGATTGTCCGGTTCGGCGAGGAGGAGTTTTTTCAGCAGGCCGACGGCTTCCGGCTGGCGATTGTTCTTGAGATGGATTTCCGCGAGTTGCAGGAAGAGCGGGCGAGCCTCGCTCATGACCCCCTGCTGGACGTAAAGGTCGGCCAGCTTTTCGAGGGGCCGAATCTCTTCGGGGGCAAGCTTGGCGATGCGTTTGTAAACGGCGATGGCTTTGGTGAGAAAACCGTCGCCGACAAAAATCTGGGCGAGGCGCTCGAAATAATCGATGGCTTGAAAAGTTTCGCCCTGGCGGATGTAAAGCTCGCCGATGGTCATGAGCGTGACCTGATCGCGCGGCTCATACTTGAGAATTTGCTGGTATTCGGCGATGGCCTGAGGGACCTTGCCCTGATTCAGCAGCTTCTGCGCGGATTCGACAAATTTGCTCTTGGTATAGGCCATTCGTGTTCTCAGACAATACGCGGCCGACGCCTGCAGGAGGAGATACCCTCCGTCCCAAGAGTTGGAAAGGCAGACAGAAGCCGTGCTTGCTAACGCTAGCAGGCGGGGAAAAGGCAAGTCAACGAACCCAGAAGAGAGTGTGAGCAGCCAGTTATCCCCGTTAGGACTAGGAAACTAGTCGGCGAAGACAAGGCGAAGCGGGGGAAAGGCGTTTTTCGCTGTTTTGTACGGAAGGAGGATCGGGAAAGAGGTGGTCAGAGTGAATTGGGATTCCGGCGAGATCGCAGAAGAACTGTACGGGAAATAATTTACTACATGCGGAAATTGAAGATTTCGTCGGCGGCGATGGCCGTGGCGGTGCCGTTCCAGTGGGTGTCATCCAGAAAATAGAGATATTTTTTCTGTTCGAGAAGGATTGCTGCGTCGTGAGCATAGCGTGGTTCGAGAGAAACGCAGGGAACGCCTGCGTTTTGAAGCGCGCTTGCGAAGTCTTCCAGGGTTGCACGAGAGGCTGAGACGTCGCGCGGTTGGGCGAGAAGCGGGGCGTAGATTGTGGTGCGATTGGGAACCAGTAGAACAATGAGATCGAGGCCGTCATTCCGCAATTGCGCGGAATACCAGGCGAAATAACCTGCCCAACGCTCTGCTGTTTTGCGCGGATCGAGTGGAGATTTGAATTCAGCGGGCAAGAAGACAATTGGCTCGCCGTTGCCGAGCTTTTCCTGGATTACGAACGAAGCGAAAGAGTTGGGCAGCAGAACATCGTCCTGGACTTTCTTTACGAGCTTGGCGGAAAGAGCTTGCAGTGGAGACGAGTGGAGCTCATTCAGCGGAGTTCCCAGACGGTCCGTCCATTCCTGGCCCAAGACGCGAAAGAGAAATGTCTGAGCAGTGCCACGCGCACCATCGGGAGTGGCGGGCGGCGGATCTCGCAGGGCGCGGGATTCCAGAAACTCGAAAATGACGAGGCCGTGATGAAGGCTGAGGCGTTGAGCGACGGCTTTGAGACTGTGCAGATGGAGCGGTTGGGGTGAACCGGCGTTGTAGAAGTATCTGCCGAAGCGTTCGGTGAGTTGCGCGGAGAGAGACTGGCCTTCGGGAAGTTCGCTGCCGACGGCGAAGGAGTCTCCTACCACGATGCCAGTGGCCTTGCCTTGTGCTAGCGCGGGTGGATTGTGAAAGCCATAGGCATCGGTCGTGAAATCGACGGAGTGATAGTGGCGCAGCGCGGGGAGGTTACCGATGCCGGCTACGCCGCCGTAAGAATTGTCGCGGTGGTAGTGTTTGTTGGGGATGAACGGGCCAACTGCGTTTGGATAGTGGCGGAGCATCGCCTCCCAAGCGCGAAACGTCAGCGGGTCCAACGGGACGAAACGCAGGATCAGATCCAGGAGGAAGAACAGAAGCATTAGACGCGGCAGCAGGCGCCCGATGCTCCAGATGCTTGTCTGATTGGCTCGTGTATCGTTCATTTGAAAAATTCCTGCTCCTACCGCTAAAACTGAAAATAAAGAAACGGCGATTGCTGACCGGATGCGATGGCCAGAAGCGCCGCCGTGTACCCAAGACTGAGACCTGCAACCGTCCAAGAATTCCATTCGTGATTCATTTCAAAGGTATTGGGTGCGAAGTGCGCGATGGCGGCGGCAATGGACAAGGCCACTAGCAGGCCGACGAGTCCGGGAAAAAGAGCGCCGGCCGAGAAACTGAACATGCGGGCGAGCATCGCTGAAGCAGTGGAGAAATTGTCCGAGCGAAAGAAGACCCAGCCAATCAGGACGAGAAAAAATGTTCCAGTTCGCTGAACAACGGCCGGCAGCCGATCCCAGAATTCTCCGAACAGTTTGTAGAGACAAAGTAGTGCGCCGTGAAAGCCGCCCCAAAAGACAAAAGTCCAGTTGGCGCCATGCCAAAGTCCGCCGAGAAGCATGGTGATCATGAGATTGCGGTAAACGAGCCAGCTGGCGGAGACACGGTTACCTCCCAGCGGAATGTATAGATAGTCGCGCAGGCAAGTGGAAAGCGAAATGTGCCAGCGGTGCCAGAAATCCGAAATATTGAGTGCTTTGTAAGGCGAATTGAAATTCTGCGGGAGGCGAATGCCAAAAAGATAGCCGAGGCCAACGGCCATGTCGCTATAGCCGGAGAAGTCGAAATAGATTTGATAGGTATAGCCGAGAACGCAGAGCCACGCGCCGAGGCTGGAGAGATGCGCTACATCCTTCCAGGCGGGGTTGATGACGGCGGCGATGGTGTCGGCAAGCAGAACTTTTTTCATCATGCCGACGGCGAAGAAGGACCAGCCGATGTTGAGCCAGCGCGTCCGACTCGCTTGATCGAGGTTGTCCAGATCGGCTTCGACCTGACGGAAGCGCGCGATCGGCCCAGCGACGAGCTGAGCAAAGAGCGAGACATAGCAGGAAAATTCCCAGAAGTTGCGCGTGGGCGTTATGACGCCGCGATAGGCGTCCACCATATAGCTGATGGTGTGAAAGGTGTAAAAGGAGATGCCAACGGGAAGAATGATATTTAGCGCGGGCGGGTGAATGGGCACATGCAGCCACGCAGAGAGCTCAGCAAAACTGGAAACCGTGAAATTGAAATATTTGAAGAAGCCGAGGAGGAGAAGGTCGATGGTGACGGGGACGATCAGAAAAAGTTTGCGACGACGAGGATTGGCGGCGCCAAGCATGCCAAGGCCTGCAAAGTAGCTGACAGCGGTCGAAAAAGCCATGAGAGCGCAGAATTTGTAGTTCCAGGTGCCATAAAAAATGTAGCTGGCGACCGTGAGCCAAATGTAGCGCTGCTTTTTTGTGCGGAGACGCCAGAAACCGAAGTACACAATCGGCAAGAAAAGAAAAAGAAAGACGAGGCTGTTGAAGAGCATGTGCTGGCGTCAGCGCTTACCTCTTCTGGCCTGTGTGGAGAAGGAGCCGCGAAGGGCTGCTGGCGGGGACGATGATAAACGCATCGGCACTAATTTGCTAAAGGAATGACGCGATGCCGAAGAACAAAAGAGCTCGCTACTTTTCGGAAGCCCAATAAATCGCGGACCCATGGGCCGGGAGCGTGACGTCGACAATTTCTTTCGAACCCAAGTCTTCGTGTTCCCAAAGATCGCGGAGTTTGTAGTTGGCGCGTTCGAGTCCCAGGTCTTTCCAGGAATAGTGAAACGATTGCGGTGCCGCATCGAGATTGAAGACGGCGACGTAGGCGCCATCGCCCGATTCCGGAGTGGATAACCAGACCGCTGCCTTATCGGTCGAAATGACAGCATGGCTGCCGGTGGAATGCTGATCGACGCCGATCAGTTCTGCATTGGTGAGCGCAGTTTCGGTCCATTCGTCGCTCAAAGTGAGATTGCCTCCCATGATGAGCGGCGAACGAAAGATGGACCACAGGGTGAGAAGGGTGCGCTGTTCGTCATGCGTGAGGCGCGTTGTGCGGGGCTTTTCCCAGCCAGCGGCCGGTTCCAGGCGTCCGATGGGGAGCATGTCCGCATCGGGCCAGTGGCCGGGGCCAGAGAACGCCGCCCATTTCGCAGCGCGGGCAAATTGATTTCCGACGCCCTGCGGAAAGTCCTTGTCGCTTTTCCAGACATCCCAAACGTCATCCGAAATGCGCCACATTTGCGCGTAGCGGCGCAACTCCGTGGCCTTGTCGAGAGGCGCCGGGCCGGGTGAAAGGCTTAACACAATGGGCCGGTGAACTTTGCGGAGCGCCGCACTAATCATGCGAATCTCGTCGCCTTTATAGGGATGGCTGGAAATGCAGTCGATTTTCACGAAGTCGACACCCCAGCCAGCGTAGAGCTTGGCGATGGAATCGTAGTAGGCCTGCGCAGCGGGCGAGCCAGCTTTAAGTCCATAGTTGTACGGATTCCACGGGCAAGTATCAGCCATATCCGCAGCAGCTCGCGCACGAAAGGAAGTGCCCGCAATGGGTGTGTTTCTGAAGACGGCTTCCTTGGGGATGCCGCGCAAAATGTGAATGCCGAATTTCAGGCCAAGCGAATGAACGTAATCGGCCAGCGGCTTGAAGCCGGCGCCGTTTTCGGCGGAAGGAATAGTGTTGACGGCAGGAGTGTAGCGGCCGTATTCATCGAGACTGAACTCGGCGGCGGCGGTGTTTGTTCCAGCGGAGTGATTCGTCACGTACCAGCCGGAGTCCACAACAATATATTCCCATCCATAAGATTTCAGGTGTTCCGCCATCCAGGCTGCATTTGCTTTGATGTCGGATTCGCTGACGGTTTCGCCATAAGCATCCCAACTGTTCCAGCCCATGGGCGGGGTGGGAGCAAGCAAAGTCTCTGCATCGGCTTCCGTGGAATTCGCGCCAAATTGCGCGGCAAGAATCCAAATACAAAGAATTGAACATGCCATCGTAAAAACTGCGGCCCCGCGGAGCCTGGTCCAGTTCGAGCACATCTTCCAAAACATTGGGCTAACCTCTGGAATATCCGGCGGAGATTTTATGTGACGCATTAAGAAAGCGGTAGCGGAGTTTGTGTGGCTCCAGCAGCCCAGCAATTTGATTCGCGCACGGGTGCGAACGAATGGCGATGAAGCGGCGACGGACCATGCTGGCGAAGAGCTTCCAAGTGATCGGGAGTTGCGTAGCCTTTGTGGCGGGCAAGGCCGTATTGCGGGTAGACGACGTCCCATTTTTCCATGCACGCATCGCGATGAGTTTTGGCGAGGATGGAAGCAGCGGCAATGGAAACGCTGCGAGCATCGCCTTTGATAAGCGACTTCTGCTCGATGAGGACATCGAGCTGCATGGCATCGATGAGCAAGTAATCCGGCTGGATCGAGAGTTGTTGCAGAGCGGCGGTCATAGCTTGACGGCTAGCTTGGTAGATGTTCCAGGCGTCGATTCGCTGAGCATCAATTTCGGCGACGGCCCAAGCGAGAGCGTGCTCGTGGATACGCACGGCAAGTTCCGTACGGCGTTCAGCGGGAAGTTTTTTCGAGTCATCGAGACCAACAATGCGGCGCTTGGGATTGAGAATGACCGCGGCGGCAACGACTGGGCCGAAGAGCGCGCCGCGGCCGGCTTCATCGAGACCGGCGATGCGCATCCAGCCAAGTTGCCGCGCCTCTCGCTCGAAACGGGAAGAGCAGAGTCGGTTCATTGCGCGAAGATTTTAGCACGGCGCGCGGGCTGGACAAGATTACTCGTGACGAAGCGCGGCAATGGGATCAACCTGCATGGCTCTGCGGGCTGGAATGTAGTTTGCCGCGAGCGCTACGATCGTCAGCAGAAAAGTGACGCCGGCAAATGTGATTGGATCGATCGGCCGAACGCCGTAGAGCACTTTGACCATCAGCCTTGAAAGCAGCAAAGCTCCTGCGATGCCTGCGGCCGAGCCCGCCAACGCAAGCACCATTCCTTGCCTTACGACGAGCCGGAACACATCATTGCGGCTCGCGCCAAGCGAAATGCGGATTCCAATCTCGTGTGTGCGCCGCGAAACCGAATAGCTCATAACGCCGTAAATTCCGACTGCAGCCATCACCAGAGCGACGATAGCGAATATGCCGAGCAGAAGCATCTCAAAGCGCGGCTGTGCATTGGCATCGGCCACGACGGCATCCATAGTCAAAACCTGGGAGATCGGCAAATTGCGGTCGAGCGACCACACTGTGTTTTTCACGGTGGACACGAGAGCACCCGGATCTCTCGTCGTGCGCACGACTAGAGTGATGTACGCTACATGGACCTTCACTTCACCGTTCGTGCCAGCTTCTCCCAGGAAATCCCGGTTCTGAAATGCTGCAAGATAGGCTTCGGGGGAAGGCGGTGTCGCCCAATCTTCCTGTTTGGCATTTTTCGCGACACCAATGACCGTCAACCACGTTGGAGAGCCACTGTCGCCAAAATCAAACGAGACGTGTTGGCCCATCGGATCCCGCCCAGGCCAGTAGGTGCGAGCCGCCTCCTCGTTGATGATCACAACGCCGGGGGCCGTGGCATTGTCGGCAGCGGAAATGTCGCGGCCCCGTATCAAGGGCAGCCTCATCGTTTGGAAATACCCTGGCGTCACCATACGGTAGACGGCAGAGGGTGCTTCTCCCGGGCGAGGTTTTGGACGACCTTCAATCAAAAACGGCCAGCCCCATGTGTCACCTGCCAAGGGCAAGTGATTGATCCCGCCGACTGCTTCCACGCCAGGCAGAGCTCGAACACGTTCGAGAAGCTGCCGGTAGAAGATCGCTCGCCGATTTGGGTCGGCCTCGTTCGATCCAGCGACTGAGACCACCATCGAGAGAACGTTATGCGGGTTGAATCCGGGGTCAAGCGATTGCAGCGCAAAAAAACTGCGGATCATCAAACCTGCTCCGATGAGCAGCATGAGCGCGAGCGCGAATTCGGACGCGACCAGGAAGCTGCGCAGGCGATTGCGGCCGACGTTCTCGCCGGCCCCGCGGCCGCCCTCTTTTAGCACGTCGCTCAGGTTGACGGTGCTCGCCTGCATCGCCGGGGCCAATCCAAACACCACGCCGGTCATCACGCTGACCGCGAGCAGGAACACAACAACGCGAGCATCAATCGTCACGGTCCCGACACGAGGAATGTCCGCGGGGCTCAGCGCGACCAGTGCATGAGTTCCCCAAGTCGCAAGCAGAAGGCCTGCACAAGCCCCCATGGCCGTCAGCAGCAGGTTTTCCGTCAAGAACTGGCGGACCACACGCGCGCGGGGAGCGCCAAGAGCAGCGCGCACGGCAATTTCCTTTTGGCGAGCAGCGGCGCGAGCCAACAACATGTGCGCGACGTTGGCGCAAGCGATCAAGAGCACGAATCCCACCGCTCCCAAGAGCACGAGGAGTGGCGCTTGAATCTTTCCGACGACTTGCTCCATAAGAGGTGTCACCGCGACGTCGCGGTTTGTGCCTGGGAATTGCCGCTCCAAGCGCGCGGTGAGTGTTGCAATCTCAGCGCGAGCCTGCGCAAGCGTGACACCAGACTTAAGCCGCGCGAAAACTCGCAAACTGTTGCCGCTGCGGCTGTTAACTCGTTCGCCAAACGCAATCGGCACCCACAACTCCGTGTGCGTGGCCCAAAAGGGCGCAAACCTGAATTCGCGTGGCATAACACCAACGACGGTGTACAGCTCGCCGTCGAGTTTGATGGCCTTCCCGATGACGTTGCCATCTCCGGCGAAACGCCGCTGCCAGAGCCGGTAGCTCAGAATGACCTCATGCTCGGCGCCTTTTTGGTCCTCTTCCACTGTGAACACCCTGCCCAATTGTGGCTTGGCGCCGAGCATGGGGAAAAGGCTCTGCGTCACTTTGAGTCCTGGAATATGTTCGGGTGAATCGACGTCGGTTAAATTCGGCGACCAGTATTCCGCCACGCCCATGGCTTCGAACGAAAGACTCTGGTCTCGCCAGTCGATGTAGTTGCCGGCTGAGACGGGAGCTGTGCCGTCATGCAAGAGAGTTACCAGCCGATCGGAATCCTTGTAAGTCAACGGGCGAAGCAGCACGGCGTCGACGACACTGAAAATTGCCGCGTTGGCACCTATGCCGAGAGCGAGGGTGAGGATGGCGACACAGGTGAAGCCGGGATTTTTCGCGAGCATGCGCGTGCCGAAACGGATGTCTTGGAGCAGCGTTTCGAGGAACGGGAGGCCTCGTCGCTCGCGATAGAGCTCCTTCGCTTGTTCGACGCCACCGAATTCGCGGTGCGCAGCGTAGCGCGCTTCTTCTGGCTTCATGCCACGCCGAATGTTTTCTTCAGTAAGCGCATCGAGGTGAGCTTTAACTTCAGCGTTGAGTTCGAGCTCGCGGCGGTTTTTGCCAAACAGACCTTTAATTCGAAGTGCCAGGATGCGCAACCAAGTCATAGTCTTACTCCTGACAGGCGGATCATAGGCCTGCTTACGAACCTATTCATAACGTAGCGCCACGACGGGATCGACTTGGGTCGCCCGCTGCGCCGGCAGGTATGCCGCTAAGGCCGCGACTACACCGAGCAGGAAGCACGCTCCGGCGAACGCAAGAGGATCCGCGGAACCGACTTCGAACAGCATGCTGCCAAGCAAGCGGCTCAACCCATAGGCGGCAGCCAAACCTACGCCCATGCCCGCGATCACCAGGAAAGCCATGTGACTCACGACGTTGCGAAGAATGTCGCCTGGCTGTGCGCCTAGCGCCATGCGGATTCCAATTTCACGCGTTCGACGCGCGACGGAGAAGGCCACTACCCCGGAAAGTCCGAGCGATGCCAGCAGCGTGGCGAGCAGCCCAAACAGAGTGGAAAGCCAGGTGAGGAGCCTTTCCTGGACGAGAGAATTATCAATCTGAATTTCCAGCGTCGTGGTTGCGTAAAGAGGCAGATTGGCATCGAGGTCGTGTACTTGCGCTCGCACGAGGTCGCCGATTTTTTCCGGGTCGCCGGATGTGCGCACCTGGAGCGTCATGTCAAAGAGGCGCTCTTCCTGCGCCATCGGTGCGTAGAAATGCCGGCGCGGCGCTTCCGAGATGTGGACGTACTTCGCATCTTTCACGACGCCGATGATTTCCCGGTCCGGAGGTACTTTCGGATCGTCGTCGGTTCCTATTTTTTTGCCGAGCGGATCTTTGTTTCCGAAGAAATAGTGCGCCATTGTTTCGTTGATGATGACGACTTTCGTGCGCGCCGCCGTGTCCTGCTCGGTGAAGTCGCGGCCTTCCACAAATGGAATGCCCATGGTTGCGAAATAGCCCGGCGAAACGACCGCAGCGTTGGGACTCATGTTTTCGTCAGGGCCGGGTTGATAGCCTTCCACTTTGACGCCCTCCTGATCCCAGCCGCCGGAAATGACGGAGCTCGTGGTCAAGCTCGCAGCGCGCACGCCAGGCAGTGTGCGCACGCGCCCCAGGAGATCGTCGTAAAGCGATTTGATTCTTGCCTGCGGATAACCGTTCATGGCTGGATTGAGCGTCGCCAAGAAAACATTTTCTTTAGTGAAGCCGGTATTGACGCCGCGCAGGTTTCTCAAGCTGTGGAGAAACAAACCTGCGCCAATTAAGAGCGGCAGCGAGAGTGCCACTTGTAGAAAAATAAGCGCGCTACGCAAACTGAAGAGCCGTTCGCCGGACGCGATCGAGGGAGCGTCTGCGCGCAACGCGATGGACACGCCGGTATGCGAAAGTTGCAAGGCGGGGGCAAGCCCGAAGAGCAGCCCGGTAGCCAAGGATGCCAGCAACGCGAAACCCAGAACTCGCAAATCCAGTGGAGCGTGAACGTTAGCGCTGTAGTCCGCCGGAAGAAAACCAAGTAATGCTGTCTTAGCCCAATAGGCGACCACAATGCCGGCAAAGCCACCTAGGACGGAGAGCAGCAGACTCTCCGTCAGCCATTGGCGGATGAGCCTTCCGCGGCCGGCGCCGATGGCTAGCCGCACGGAGATTTCTTGTTTTCTCTTCGCATTTCGCGCGAGAAGAAGATTCGCGAGATTCGCACACGCAACTAGCAGCACAATGCCTGTTACGCAGAACATCAGGAGAAGCGGGCGTTCCATTTCCGTGCGCAGATGAGCGAAGCCCTGATTGCCTGGCACCAATTGGATGCTGCTCGCCAGAGAGCGCTCTCGGTCATGGGCGTTGACGCTCGCTCCGAGTTCTTGCAGCTCCGCCAAAAGAACCTGGTGATAGAGAATGTCGAGCGAGGCTTGCGCTTGGGCGACGTTCACTTCCGGCTTGCGGCGCGCCAGAATCGTCATCCAACGGTGCCGCGGATTCTGCAGGCGATTTGCTGGCACGGGGCGGAAAACCGTGGCCATCATCATGGGCACACGAATATCCGGATTACGAGCCATCTCCGTTCCGTAAAATCCCGGTGGCGTGACGCCGATGACGCGAATCGGATTGTCGTTCAGGATGATGTTCTCGCCGACGATCGCAGGGTCGCTTCCGAATCGCCGCTGCCAGTAGCCGTAGCTGAGAACTGCGACGGGATGGGCGCCAGGTATGCGGTCGTCCTCTGGCCCGATCAGGCGGCCAAGAAATGGTTGCACTCCGAGCGTTTCAAAATAATTTCCGGAAACCATTTCGCCGACGGCACGTTCGCTCTGTCCACCGTAACCGGCGTTGAAATCGACGCCGGAGCGCGTCAAGACATTTGCGAAGACCGTATTTTTGTCACGGATGGCCTGGTACATCGGATAGGAAAAGTCTTCCTCTGCTTCCTGAGAACGGGCATCCGTGTACTTGATCACTACGAGTTCCTGCGGATTGCGTACGGGGAGGTTGCCGAGCAAAACGGAATTGACCAGCGAGAAGAGGCCGGTATTCGCGCCAATGCCGAGCGCCAGAGTCAGAATTGTTACCGCAGTGAACCCAGGATTTTTCACCAGCATGCGCAGCGCGTAACGCAAGTCCCGCGCGAGTGTTTCGAAAAATGGCAACCCGCGCTGATCGCGATAGGATTCCTTCGTTTGCTCAACTCCGCCAAACTCGCGCCGGGCGGCGTAACGTGCTTCTTCCCGGTTCATTCCGCGCCGCATATTTTCTTCGGTGAGCGCTTCGATATGAGAACGCAGTTCGGTATCGAGTTCTTCATCCAAATCCCGCTTGCGGAAGATTCCCGCTAATCGCGCCACGAAAATACGCAGCCACTCCATCTCAGGCCCCCTCGGCGCGTCCGAGTAAACGCGTCATGAGCGCGGCCATACGCTCCCAGCTTTCTGTCTCCGCCAAAAGCTGTTTTCGCCCACTGCGTGTGAGCGAGTAATATTTAGCTTTGCGATTATTGTCGGAGACGCCCCATTTCGAGGAGATCCAGCCGCGTTGTTCGAGGCGCAGCAGCGCTGGATAAAGCGTGCCCTGGTTGAGCTTGAGCAGATCCGACGAAACCTGTTGGATGCGCACGGCAATGCCATACCCGTGCAGCGGGCCGAGAGCATCCAGGGTCTTGAGCACGATCAGGTCGAGCGTGCCCTGCAACACTTCGCCGCGCGTTTGCGCCATCGCCATTCTCCTTTTGACGGTCAACAGGAAGCTACACTTGCTCCTGTTGATTGTCAACAGGTGGTCTCCTGTATAGACGAAGCGAAGAGGAAAAGGTTCCGAGAATCCTGAGAATTTCTTGTCGGCTCAAAAGCCGCGGACAAACCCTCCCAGAAAATCAGCTTATGACCAGTTCCAAACAAGACTCGTTGACCGGGGCAGGGCGGGAGACCTACCATGACCGGGCAAATTGGGAAGCACAAACGCTCTGAGGGAGAATTCCATGTATTCACGGACGCAGTCCGCTTGGCTTAGCGTAGGCCGCTGTCTCTTGAGTTTGGCCGCTCTTCTCGTGCTGACTCCGTTCGGCGGAGCGCAGGGTTTGGCAAGCAGCGATCTCTCGCGCTTTCGCTTCGTCGGCGATGCCGTTCTATCGCCGGACGGCCATCGCATTGCCTATCCAGTGATTTCGTACGACCGTCCAGGCCGTACCGCGCCGCAGCTTTGGATTATGGATCTCGCCACGCAAAAACCCATTCGCATCGGGGGCGAAAAGGATGTGACGGCTAATCCTCGCTGGTCGCCCGATGGGAAATGGCTAGCATTTCAGGGCAGAATAGGAGACAAACACGGATTGCTTCTCACCCGCCCGGATGGCTCTGAGATCACGACTCTCGTCGAGAAGATGAGCGGCACCAACAGCCCGCTGCCAGGCGAAGGTCAGGATGTCACCTGGTCGCCCGACGGCAAACAAATCGCTTTCATTTCTTCGACGCCCGACGAACGAGCCGCCGAAGCCAGCGGCGATCCCATGGTCATCACGCGCTATTTGTACAAGCCCGACGCCGGCGAAGGCATGACGCGTTTCAACGACAACCAGCGGCTCCACATTTTTGCCGTGGATGTGGCCACGAAACAGGTCCGCCAATTGACGCAGGGAATCTACGATGAGCACTCCATTGACTGGTCGCCGGACGGCAAAGAGATTCTCTTTGCGTCGAACCACGAGCCGAACCAGGATGAATTTTTCAACTATGACATTTTCGCTCTGAACGTCGCAGACGGAAGCATTCGCCGCCTGACTGCTACCGAATACAACGAATACGAGCCGCTGTGGTCGCCCGACGGCAAGCACATCGTCTATCGCGGCACAAAGCGCGGCTTGACCGATCGCGAGACGACCATGGAAGACACACACGTCTGGATGATGAACGCCGACGGCAGCGATCGCCACGAGATTGGTGCGGTAATTGATAACCGGCAGGGTGCGCCGAAATGGGCGCCCGACAGCAGCGCGGTATATTTCACGGTGCAGGAGCGCGGAAGCAATCATCTGGTGCGATTGCCAATTTCAGGTGGCGCGCCGGAATACGTGTTGAAAGAGACGGGCAACGTGGGTGGATTTTCCATTGGGAAGGACGGGACACTGGCCTACACGTTCACGACGCCGCGTGACATGGCGCAGCTCTACGTCAAGACCGGCAGCGCGGCAGCTCGCAAGCTGACGGACTTGAACACCGAGATTTTCGCTGGGAAGCAAATTGGCGAGGTCGAGTCTTTTACTTTCACGAGCAATGACAACAAATTTGAAGTCGAAGCATTTCTTACGAAACCGGTTGGAATGACCGCGACTTCAAAGCACCCGTTGATCGTGAACATTCACGGTGGTCCGCACGGGCAGAATGGTCCGGGATTCAACTTTAGAAATCAGGTTTACGCCGCGCATGGTTGGGCGACGCTCAACGTGAATTTTCGCGGCTCGACCGGCTACGGGCAGAAATTCGCCGATGCGGTCTTCGCCGATCAAGACGGCAACGAAGGCCAGGATGTTTTGTACGGCGTCAGCGCGGCGGTGCGCCGCTACTTGTGGATCGACCGCGAGCGCATGGGCATTGAAGGCGTAAGCTACGGCGGCCAGCTCACGGATTGGCTCATCACGCAGACGAATGAGTTTAAGGCTGCGATTCCAACCGCAGGTATCGCCAACTTGGTCAGCTACAACTACATGACCTACTACAACCAATATGAAGAGATGGAATTCGGCCAATTCTTGCATCAAGGCAATTTGATGGACGTGGCTTGGGAGCGTTCGGCGCTGAAACACGTGGCCGGAGCGCACACGCCCACCATGCTCATTCACGGCGAAAACGACAACGACGTGCCCATTGCTGAAGCGGAACAGTTTTTCATCGCGCTAAAGGACGTGGGAACCGAAGCGGTCTTCGTACGCTATCCGCGCGAAGGCCACGGCATCCGGGAAACTAAGCATGTGATTGACTGGACCGACCGGTCTATCGCTTGGTACGAGAAACACTTTGCAAAAGCGGGAGCAGAAGGCATCACAAACGTCCAGCCATGATTGGAGCCGGCGAAGGAAGCGGTGGCTTCATCGGTTAACGCCCGAGCCACAGAAACTGACAAACGCAGAAAGAGCCCCGATGGAACCGGGGCTCTTCTGTGAAACCATTTCGAATTTCGTGTTTCGAATTTCGAATCTGGAAGCTGCGCTTAGGACTTGGCTTCTGACCCAGCGGTGGCGACAGCGGCCACTTCTTCGCGGGCAGCGCGCTTGATGCGGGCGGCCTTTCCACGCAAATCGCGCAGGTAGTAGAGTCGGGCGCGGCGGACTTTGCCCTTGCCGACCACTTCAATCGAGCTGATCGAAGGCGAGTGCAGCGGGAAAATACGCTCGATGCCAACGCCGAAGCTCACGCGACGCACGGTAAACGTGGCGCCCGAAGCGCGTCCCTTCTTGGAGATCACGACCCCTTCGAACGCCTGCAAGCGTTCCTTTTCCTTCTCGCCCTCGCCTTCCTTCAGGCGGACGTTGACGCGCACCGTGTCGCCGGGGCGAAATTCGGGGAGGTCTTTGCGCAGTTGCGCTTCATGTAGTTTTGCTATAACCAGATTCATGTTCGTATTCCCTGCAGACCCACTCAGGCGGGGCCAGCTCTTCAAAAGCAAACCCTAATTATAGCCAAATGTTCACAATTTACCTAGCGCTATCGGTCGCTCTGAGACAGCTTGCTGCGTGAAGGGGAAGGCCGGCCCTACGCGGGCGCGCCTGTAGAAACGTTTCGTTGAATGACGCTTGTCGCGAAACGCTCCATCTCTTCAAGCTGCGGGCTAAATTGGAGCAGGACCAGATCGACGCCAACGGCTTCGAATTGTGCGAGCCGCTCAGAAACTTGTTCTGGCGTACCCACCAAACCCGAGCGCAGTCCGCGATTGGAAACGGAATAGTCCTCAAGCGAAACGCGCTGCTCGAGCTGCGTTCCCGCGAGCCACTGCTGGTAATTCGCATTCCCGGCCGCGGACTGGTTGACGTCGGTAATTCGCTTCAGCTCGTCCTGCGCTTCCCGCTCCGTTTCGCGAACGATGGTGTAGCCCGCGACGCCGAACTTCAGCGGGGGTAAATCATGCCGCGCGCGGCGTTCGCGCAAATCGGCTATTTTTTCGGCGACGCGCTCCGGTGGATCACCGTGCATCAGGTACGCGTCGCATTTTTCCGCAATGAGGTCTTTCGCCGCGACTGATTCGCCTCCGGCATAGATCGTCGGGTTTGGCTTGGAAACAGGTTTTGGTTCGAGGACGTTGTCTTCGACTCGATAATATTTCCCCGAATAGGAAAAATGATCCTGCGCCCAGACTCCGTGTAGCACATCGAGCCATTCGTTGGTGCGTGCGTAGCGGTCGTCGTGCTGCTCAAATCCCACACCGTATTTCTTCGCTTCGTCTGACCACCACGATGAAACGACGTTGAGAGTGAGCCGGCCGCCGCTGATGTGATCAATGTTCGCGGCTTGTTTCGCCAGCAACGCAGGCAAATGAAACGTCGGGCGCACCGCAACCATCAATTCGAGCCGCTCGGTGACCGCAGCCAGTGCAGCCGCCGTCGACCACGCATCGAGCGATGGCGCCTCCACCCCCTTAATATCGTTCAAATTCAATTCCGCGATCAGCATAAGGTCGAAGCCGATCTGTTCGCTGCGCTGCGCGAGCTTCTTCACGTAAGGCCAAGTCGCGGGCATGTTTTCGTCCGCGACATTGCGCAGCCATCCGCCAAAAACGGGGAGCCAGTAGCCGTATCTCATCGAATGCTCCCGCTGGAAATGAGCCGTTCGCCCCGGCTGGCTTCGTGAATCCGCGCTTCGCTGATGAGATAGTCCGCCAGCCGCGCGTAGGGATTGAAGCCAATCATGCGTTCAGGATCGGAAACAAAATTCGAGAGCGCGTTGATGTCGTAATAGAGCAGCCGCCCGGTGCGGTCGTCGATAACGTACTCGATGCCGCCGACTTCAATGCCGGCCACTTCCATGATGCGCTCGACGTCGTCAATTATCTGCCGTGGCGGCTCGTAAGCTTCGACAGTCAGCCCTGATTTCGGCGCGTCAACGGGGCAGGCCAGACGCGTCAACTCTTCGCCCTTGGTGTTCTTGCAAATGTCCGCCGGACATAAATCAAACGTATCGCCCGTAATGTGAATCTGAATCGCGTAGAGGTATTCGCCGCCGAGAACCTCGACGCGCGTGATTACACCGTCGCGCGCCTTGAAAAATTCCTGCACCAGCGCGACGTTGTCGATTCCAAACGACAAGCTGTTCTCTTCGACCGCCGCGCGCAATTCGTCCGCCGAATTGAACTTCTTTATCCCAGCCCCGCTGCCGCCTATATTCGGCTTGATGATCAGCGGATATCCGATGGCTTCAGCGGCGCTCAGCGCTTGCGAGGGATGGTTGATCACTCGCGCTTTGGGATACTGCAGGCCGAGCGCTTCCAGCACCGTGCACTGCAAAGCCTTGGAAATCTCATGGGTGAACGAGCGAGAGCCGTTGACCACGCGAACGCCTTTTTCTTCCAGATGAGCTAAATAATTGAGCGTGTAAAAGATCCCATGGCCAATACCGCGCTGCCACGCCGAAGGGCTCATGCGGTTGAAGAGCAGCGAATACTCGCGCTCCTTCGCCGCAACATCGTATTGATGATTCCGTGCATCAACCTTTACCCAGTTCGCACCCTTAGCATCGAGTTGATCGAATAGCGGCTTGAACCAGTGCTGCTGCTCGTAATAGATGGCGATGGGTTTCCCCGCGCCGTGCTCTTTGCCGTTTCCGCTTGCCGCGTTGCTCATGGCACGTTGCTCCTCATTCACTTAACAATGAAAAAGGGCCGCTTATTCCGAGCGGCCCTGGATTCCTTTTAGGTTTAGTCTTGCGCTAGACCGAAGGACTTCCCATGCCGCTTGCAGCGGTACACATACAAGCCCAGCATGGACAGGCGAAGTCCCGCCCGCAACCCCAAAAGCCTTGCGTGGTGCGCAAATCATCGAACTGAAGCGCCGCTTTCACAGAAACCTAAGTATAGCGCGAGCCCTTTTCAGAGCAAAAGTAAATCCGGCCGGTTACGCTGAGTCTTCTCGAGGGCCGCGGCGCGGCGCCAGTTGGCCACCTCGGCGTGGTTGCCGCCGATCAAAACCTCAGGCACCTTCCACCCGCGAAAATCAGCCGGCCGTGTGTAATGCGGAAAATCCAGTAGGAGCTGGCTCGCGGGTGATGAGTCAGCTTGTAGGGGCACGGCATGCCGTGCCCGTCCGGACGAGGAATCATCGCTTGAAGATATATTTGCGCTGAACGATTCATTCTGCGAAGAGGCTTCATTCCCCAGCGCGCCCGGAACGAGCCGCGTAACCGCATCAATAATCAGCATGGCCGGAAGCTCCCCGCCACTCAACACATAATCTCCAACGGAAATTTCTTCCGTGGCGAGATGCTCGGCCACGCGCTCATCCACACCTTCGTAACGCCCGCATAGAAGCACAATACGATCCAGCTGCGCATAGCGTCGTGCGGTTTCCTGGCGAAAAAGTGTTCCCGCCGCCGACATCAAAACGATGGCCGTCTTCGGATCCTGAACGGCGGGCTGCTCGGCACTGCCTAAACTCCGCCCAAGTAGCGCTTCGACCGCCTCGAAAAGCGGCTCAGGTTTCAGCACCATCCCCTCGCCACCGCCAAAAGGCCTGTCATCAACGCTGCGGTGGCGATCCTTGGTGAACACACGCAGGTCTTGTATCTGCACCTCGACGAGGCCAGTCTCGCGAGCGCGCCGCAAAATGCCATGATCGAGCGGGCCCGCGAAAAATTCTGGAAAAATCGTAACGAGATCGAAACGCATCTTCAGCCAGTGTAGCCAAAGAAGGAAGCGCCTGCCATTGAGTCTTTCAAATCCAATTTAGAGCCAGAGATGCAATCGTTTGACAGCAAAGGTCAGGGTCGGTTTCTGTACCTCAGAACAGCTTGTACCACCTTGCTTCGCTTCGTAATCTTGTCATACCCATTTACCGCCTGAATCCAGCCAGCTTGAGGAGTCACGCGATGGCGTTCCTTTGTCGGATTCCCGAAAAATTGCGCATCTTGTTGCTTGGCTTGCTGTTTGTCCAACTATCGGGATGTGCTGGGTTGAGCTCCACGGGCAATGGTCCCACAGGCAACGGCGGAGGTGGAACGACGGCTCCTCCGATGCCGACTGGATTGCTCGCGACAGCAGGAAATGCCGAGGTCAGTCTTACTTGGAGCGCAAGCTCAGGCGCTACGGGCTATTACGTCCAGCGCGCCACCGTGAGCGGCGGCCCATTCACACAGGTCGCCGTGCCTTCCGCGAACAGCTACACCAATAGCGGCCTGACAAATGGGACGACTTATTACTACGTCGTTTCGGCGTTCAACTCCGCCGGCCAAAGCGCAAATTCCAGTCAGGCCTCTGCCACGCCGATCGCCCCCGCTACGCCTCCAACCGCGCCGACCGGGCTCCAAGCCACCGCTGGAAATACGCAAGTGAGTCTCGTATGGACTGCAAGCGCAGGGGCAACGAGCTACCACGTAAAGCGTTCGACGATCAACGGCGGTCCGTATACACAAGTTTCAGCGCCAACAGCGACAAACTTTACCGATCTCGGCCTCACAAACGGGACAGCCTACTTCTATGTCGTCTCCGCGCTAAACTCCGCAGGCGAAAGCGCCAATTCATCTCAAGTAAGCGCAACGCCCGTCGCTCCAGTCACACCTCCCGCCGCGCCAACCGGTCTGCAAGCCACCGCAGGCAATACCCAAGTGAGCCTGACCTGGACCGCCAGCACGGGCGCAATGAGCTATCACGTTAAGCGCAGCACGACTAGCGGCGGTCCCTACACGCAAGTTGCGGCACCGACAACTACCAGCGACACCGACACGGGTCTAACCAACGGCACGACTTACTATTACGTTGTCTCGGCATTGAATTCCGCCGGTGAAAGTGCCAATTCCCCTCAAGTGAGCGCCACACCTGCCGCCCCCGCAGCACCTCCCGCCGCGCCAACCGGACTCCAAGCCACGGCAGGCAACGCTCAAGTGAACCTCACCTGGAGTGCCAGCGTAGGTGCAGCGAGCTATCACGTTAAGCGCACCACGACTAATGGCGGTCCGTACACTCAAGTCGCTGCGCCGACTACAACGAGCGACGCTGACACCGGACTTACCAACGGCACGACTTACTACTACGTCGTCTCCGCGTTGAATGCCGCGGGCGAAAGCGCAAATTCTGCTCAAGCATCTGCCACGCCGGTCGCCGCCACAGCCGACGTGATGATCACCGTCAATCCTGCAATCAGCAAGCCCATTTCTCCCTACATCTACGGGATCAATTTTTATTCCGGCGTTACGGGCGCCCCGACGCTGCTCACCTTCGACCGCGACGGCGGCAATCGTTGGACGGCCTACAACTGGGAGACCAACGCTTCCAACGCCGGCAGCGACTACCTCTACGAAAATGACGACTACCTCAGTTCCAGCACCGTGCCTGCGGAAGCCGTGCGAAGTTTCATCGCTGATGATCAAACCAACGATGTAGCCAGTCTCGTGACTTTCCAACTGCAAGGCCTCGTCTCGGGTGACGAAAGCGGCCCAGTCAGCACCACGAATCCACCTGACATGACTCGCTTTAAAACCGTCATCGACAAAAAGAGCACCGTCTCCAGCGTTCCCTTCACGCTCACTCCTCCAACGACGGATGCCAACGTCTATATGGACGAATTCATCTGGGCGCTAGATCAGAAATTCTCCGGCATGGGAATTTTCGGCGCGAATCCCTCACATCCAACCTTTATCAGCTTGGATAACGAGCCCGAGCTTTGGAACTCTACGCATCTCGAAGTGCAAGGCTCCACGGCCGTTACTTCGGACAACTACATCACCAAGACCATCAATCTCTCGAAAGCCTTGAAGGATCAATTCCCCGATGTCGTGATATTCGGGCCAGTGCACTACGGCTTTCAAGGTATTTACAACTGGCAAGGCGAGCTGAGCGCCACCCCCAACGGCTCCAACTGGTTCCCGGATAAATATCTCCAGGCCCTGAAGACTGCTTCGACGACCTACGGTAAGCCACTCGTCGATGTGTATGACTTCCATTGGTACGTCGAGGAGTACGACCCCAATGGAACCCGCGCCCTCGATCTCACGAGCACGACGCTCACCGACGCGCAGATCCAGTTAATCGTGCAGAGCCCTCGCGCCTTGTGGGACCCGATCTTCACGGACTCGACCAACAGCAATCCTTGGATCTATCAGGAACTCGGCAACACTCCCATTAACTTGCTCGGCCGCCTGCAAGCGAAAATCAACGCCGAAAATCCCGGAATGAAAATCTCCATCACGGAATATGAGAACGGCGGATGGAATCACATCGCGGGTACTATCGCCCAAGCGGACAACCTTGGAATTTTCGGTAGCCAAGGCCTCTTCGCCGCCAACTTCTGGCCTCCCAATGGAACCTACTCTTACGCTCTCGCGGGATTCCGCGCTTTCCGCGGATTCGATGGCGCAAACGCCAGCTTTGGCGACACCTCACTCCAATCCACCTCGAGCAACGTGCAAAATGTCGTCGTTTACGCCAGCACGGACACCACGACGCCGGGCCGCACCGTGTTTGTAGCCATCAATCGCTCAGCTTCCGCGCAAGTGACGGCCATCAACGGCGCAACTCTCTCCGGCACCGCTCATTTGTACCAAATGACCGCAGCCTCAACCCAAGGGCAAAGCCCCGTCGCGCCCGTGTCGATCGGAACAATGGCAGTAAGCGGCTCGTCTCTGACGATCACACTTCCAGCGCTGAGCGTCACGACCATCGACGTCCACTAACGACGCCAAGCGAGCCATTTTGAAATCAGGGTTTTTCGTTTAAATCGCGGAGACCATCGGGCAGCACAACATCGATCCGTCGTTCGGCAGTGTTGACGCGCGTGCAAATATCTTCCGCGAGCGGAACGAGAAGCTCTCCAGCGGAAGTATCGATGACCAAGAGAGGAGTTCCAGCCAAACCCTCGCCAGGGATTTGCACCTCCTTAACCACGCCCAATAAAGCCGGCGCGCTCGCCAGCGAACAAGGTGAAGAAGAAACGACAGCAGGCTCTGCAGAATTTTCGAACACCAAACATCCAACGAGATCATCCACGAAGTATTGGCCCGCGGAAAGCTTCGTCCTGCTTTCGATTGGCAGCAGTACATCTAGCCCGCGAAATTTCTCCGCCTCGGAAATCGAATTGCATCCCTCAAAGTGAAACACGGCCTGTCCCTTGTGGTTCTGGCTGAGCCAGCAGGCTTTCAACGCGGTAAGACGCGGCTCCGCTCCTGCCCGGCCACTTGCGCCAAGAAAAACTTCCGTCAGTTTTGTTAGTCGTTCGGGAAAATCCGTGAGGAGTTGCGCAGCCACTTCGCCTTTATTGCCGCGGGGCCGCAAAATCCGCGCGACAATCACCCAACGCTGGCCTTCGGCGCTCAATCTTCAAGTATCTCAAGCGTGTAGCGCTTCTTGAGTTTCATGCCCGCAGCGCCGAGCAGCGTGCGTACCGCTTTAGCCGTGCGCCCCTGCCGCCCAATCACTTTGCCCAGATCCTCCGGATGCACCCGTAGCTCAAGCACGGTCACCTGTGAACCGTCGACAGACTTGACCTGCACTTCCTCGGGATGGTCCACCAGAGCCTTAGCGATGCTTTCGACCAGCTCTTTCATCTTCCACCTCCACGTGCTCGATCTTCCCCTGGGCCGTGGAAAACGCGCCCCGGCCTGGCCGGGGACGCGCAAGGGATGGATACTTCGCAGGGATTACGCGATCTTCTGTTGGTGGATAAAGCTACGAACGGTGTCGCTGGGTTGCGCACCGACTCCGAGCCAATGCTTGATGCGTTCGGCGTTGAGCTTGATCTCCGCCGGCTTCTTCAGCGGATCGTAGGTTCCCACCAATTCAACTACGCGCCCGTCCCGCGGCTTGCTGCTTTCAATCACCACCACGCGGTAGAACGGCTTCTTCTTCTTGCCAATCCTGGATAAACGAATAGTGAGCACTAACAGATGCCTCCACCAGATATCTTAGCCTGTCCGGGCAGCCTGCGGCAATCGGAGACTCGGGGTCCTGGGCCACTTTCCGGCCACGCGACTTGTCGGCCATTAGGTCTGCCTGGAGCGGGCTGGAAATAGAGCGTCGAATATCCGGCCTAATATCCGGCGAAGGGCCTTTTCCGTGAGGTGTTCAGGCTCGAAGTGGCTTTCGAGTACCAAACCCGAGATAATCGGTCCGAGCGCGATCAGAGACAGGTCATTGTCCCTTTTCTTGTCCTGAGTCAGTTGTCCGAACAGCTTTTTATAAAACGCATCATCATTCGTCGGCTTTGGCAGTTCGAGGCCCTTCCGGAGCCGCTCTTTCGATTCCGGATGGCGGAGTGCGTAGAGTTTGAACTCCAGCGTCAAAGTCGGCCACATCCTGTCCTGTACAAGTCCGACATAGAACGCACGAAACGCTTCCAAACTCTCCTTCCGATTGGTGCACCTTTGAAGACTCGTCGCCAGCCGGTCAATATAGGACCTGGTTCGATGCTCGTAGAGAGCAAGGAACAAATCTTCTTTGCTTTTGAAGTGCGTGTAAACCGCCCCTTTACTTCTGCCCGCGGTCGCAGCTATCTCATCGAGTTGAGCGCTCTCATACCCGTCCCGCAGAAACACTTTTTGCGCGGCATCCAGAAGCCGCGCCCGTGTCTCCTTGGTTCGAAGCTCTTGTTTACTCACCGGCTCCATAGCATTCCCTCATTTTAAACATTCCCCGCCCATTTTCGCTTGACAACAAACTGACCAGTCAGTATGTTTTTATATTGGCACAAGTCGCACAACTTTGCGAGCAAATCGTTACGAGGAGAGTGTATGAAGAGGGTCCTGCTTTTCGTTCTGTGCTTATTCCTGATCTTGGTGTCGCCCGTTCGGTCGCAGCAAGATGCGAAAGCTATTTACAAGGATCCAAACGCCGCGATCCCCGCTCGTGTACACGACCTGCTCACCAGGATGACCGTTGAGGAAAAAGTCGCCCAGCTGGAAAGCGGGTGGAATCTGCCAGGTTTCGGGTCCTTCAAATCGCCAATCATCTTCGAGCAAGACCATCTGAATGACGCCATGGTCAAACAGATGGCAGGCAACGGCCTTGGCACCTACGTTTTCCTTGACGAATTCCTGGGAACGAGCGGTCCGGCCAATCCTGCCTTGGGTGCGCAACACAGGAATCTGTTGCAATCGTGGGTCATCAAGAATACTCGCCTCGGCATTCCGGTTCTCTTTCATGGTGAGGCTCTGCACGGCGCGGTTGTACCGGGCGCTACGTCTTTTCCGGCGGCCGTAGGTTTGGGGAGCACTTGGGATCCCGAGCTACTCGAGAAGATGTTCTCGACCGTTGCGCTCGAAACGCGCGCCGCTGGAAACGCGCTTGTCCTCGCGCCGGTTCTCGACTTGAGCCGCGATCCTCGCTACGGCCGCGTCGAAGAAATGTATTCCGAAGATCCGTATCTTGTCGCGCAGATGGGAGTTGCCGCTGTCAGAGGTTTGCAAGGTTCGACAGAACGACTCGAGGAGAATCATGTCTTCGCCACAGCCAAGCATTTCGTCCACGGCCAGCCCGAGAACGGAACGAATGTCGGCCCCAATGATTTCTCTGAGCGCACCATGCGGAGCATCTTTCTCTATCCATTCGAACAAGTCGTCAAGAACGCGCACATCGAAGCGGTCATGCCCTCCTATAACGAAAATAATGGAGGAATTCCGTCGCACGCCAACACGTGGCTGCTGAAAGATATTCTGCGAAAAGAGTGGGGATTCTCGGGCCTTACGGTTTCGGATTACACGGCCGTCGAACAGCTTGCTTCCCTGCAACACGTTGCCGCAGACACTTCCGCGGCGGCTTTGCTTGCCTTTAAGTCCGGACTGGATATGGAACTCCCCACAACCGCCGGATTTCCGTTTCTGGTAGCTGCGGTTCAATCCGGCAAACTGTCAGAAAAAGAACTCGACGAGGCCGTCGGCCGAGTGCTCACAGCAAAGTTCCGGGCCGGCTTGTTCGAGCACCCTTATGTGGATGAAGCCCGAGCCAAAGCTGAAGTCGGCAACAAGGATCATGCGAAGCTCGCCCGACAGGTGGCCGACGAGGCGATCGTTCTTCTCAAGAACAAGGACAATCTTCTTCCGCTTGATGCCGCGAAGATCAAGACTCTCGCTGTGATTGGTCCAAACGGAAAAAAGGAAAGGATTGGCGGTTACAGCGGCCTCCCTCTTTATTACATTTCAGTTGTCGACGGAATTCAAAAAAGAGCTGGAGCGGACGTCAAAGTCGTGTTCGCGGAAGGCTGCAAAATTTCAGAACCTGACACAGCCCCGAATCTGAATTCAATTTCGCCGTATGAAGCGCCGAACGACGAAGCTGACCAGAAACTCATTCAAGAGGCTGTGGAAACGGCAAAATCGGCTGACATGATTGTGCTCGCGCTTGGTGGAAACGAAACAGTCTCGCGCGAATCCATCGGAAATCTCGGCATGCCCAAGCCCTCCTATGGTGACTCGGACACGCTGGAACTCCCCGGACGTCAGAGCGAACTTGTGCATGAGATTGCCAAGCTCGGAAAACCGATGGTCGCCGTTCTGCTGAACGGCAAGGCATACGCGATCGAGCAACTCGCTTCCGAAGTACCCGCAATTCTGGAGGGATGGTACCTCGGCCAGGAAACCGGCAACGCCATCGCCGGCGTAGTGTTCGGGGACGTGAATCCGTCAGGGCATCTCCCTGTGACCATCGCGCGCAATGTAGGTCAGCTTCCGGTGTACTACTACAAGACACCCGCCGCGCGACGCGGCTACGTCTTCCACGATAACTCTCCGCTGTTTCCTTTCGGATACGGCCTGAGTTATACGACCTTCAGTTTTGGAAAGCCTGCACTCGATCGCGAAAAGATCTCTGCGAACGAGAACGCGAAAGTCTCCGTCACAATTACAAACTCTGGAAATCGCGCCGGCGATCAGGTCGTTCAGATGTACGTACACCACGTGGTGAGCAGCGTTGTCCAACCCGTGATCGCGCTGCGTGGTTTCAAGCGCGTCCATCTCGAGCCTGGAACTTCGACCACTGTCACCTTCCAGGTAGGCCCCGATCAGCTATCCATCCTGGACGCCCAAATGAAAAAGACAGTTGAGCCAGGACTCGTCGACATCCTCCTCGGCTCAAGTTCAGCGGAAACGTCATCCGTCCGTTTGACAATCTCCGAATAGACCATCAAGCCCAATGCAAACCAGAAACGCGTCTCGGCTGCCTAGGGGTCGCTCAGCCCAAATAGAGAGCGTCGTTGAATTTCGCATGGAGCGCTTTGTCAAAGGTGGCCAGGCGCAACCCTGCTACGTCGGCGAAGGCCATGAGGTAGGAATCGGCCCAGTCTTTCGGCGCGGGCCGCGTGTCGCGAGAGAAAACGCGGAAAGTTGCCTCCATTGTGGAAGGCTCTTCCAGAAAAAGGATGCGTTCGTCCTCGTTCAAGCGGTCATAGACCCGCCACGCCTCTGCCTGGCTCAGGACCCTGTCGTCGCCCATTACGGCGTCGGTAGTGAGCAGCCGAAGCAAGCCAAGCTGGGTGAAGCGGCAGAAACACAGGCGGGCATTTTCGTCCAGCCGCTCGAACCACGCTTTCGCTGCGGGGTGGTGGACGTGGCGCTGGTAAGAGAGCGCCAGCCATACATTGACATCAGGGAAAAGGAATGAGGTCGTAGATCTGGGCATTGTCGATCTCGAGGGTGCCAGGGCTTTTCGACGAAATAATCGGCAAGGTAACGCGCCGGGCGCCCTTTTTTCGCCGGACGCGGAGCTCGACTTCCACGCCGCGCAGGATGAGTTCCTTTACGGAGCGCTTCTCACGAGCGGCCTTGGACTTCAGTTCTCGGTACAGGGCGTCGGGAATGTCCACCGTGGTGCGCATGAAAGCTATTTTGCCATATTTATGGCTAATGGGGAAGCTCTTAGGAGCCATTCCTGAGGGCCACCCGCGAGACGCGGCGTGGCAATGCAAGGCAGCGTAAAAGCGCTACTCACTACCCACTACTAACTACTCACTTCTGAATTGGACCAGAATTGGAGACAGCAACGTTCTCGCTTCCTGAGAAAATCACCGCCGCGACACAAACCTCGCACAATGCATTAGAAAACGCCCAGTCCGTCCCCGGGTCATAGCGTAACTTTGGCGATGTCCTTGAGGTAGTCCAATAACAACAGTCCACGACGGGTTGGCCGATAACAAAATTCCTCTGGTCCCATGTGACTCGTGTTGCGCAGCACCTCCGCTCCAAGGCCGAATCCCCTGAGACGTTCACACGTCGAGAGAAAATCGTCGGGATGAATCTTTGAATCCGCTATAGGCGGGTGGCCTCGAGGCTGCGGGGGGGTGCCGCAACCCTGCGGTTTTCAGGGTGCGGGTTTTGACTTTTCTTGAGCGGCGGCCAACCTGTCCCCACGATCGCGTCTCGCGGCCTCAGCTTTTTGAACTTTTGACCCTGAAATCTTCTAAGCTGACAATTCTCGCATCCTTTTCAATCGCATAAATCTCCTGACAGGCTTCATAACTGTTCGCGAGTTTATTTTGTTCTCGCAACAGTAAGCCGTCCTAAACCAAGCCAACAACGTCTTGATTCCTTTGCTGGAATTGCAGCGCCTGCAACAAATGGCGACATTGAACTTTTTCCGCATTGGCCCGTCGTTATTGAAGTGTTCGATGGTTGCTCCTAGCGGGCCCATCGTGTGCGGAGGTTGCTTCATCAAAACACGGCAATATACACAAACTTTGTCTCTTGCTCGAATCGCTCGTTCATCTTCCTCGGAGATGCCGTATGTGTTGGACATGGCTTTCGGCGATCAGTGCGTATGACATTCTAGCGCGGGGAGGATAGCCCATCCTTGAGGTTTTGGTTTTGCAAGAGTGGGGCGCGAGGCACGAAAGCGGGATTTCTTTTTGCCTCGGAGGGGTTTTTCCCTAGAGTGAAGCGTATGGAATACTCGGGCATTATTACGGTGGAGCCCGGTAAACGTGGCGGCAAACCGTGTATTCGTGGGCTGCGAATAACTGTTTATGATGTGCTGGAAAACCTGGCTAGCGGGATGACGCACGAGCAATTGCTCCAGGAGTTTCCCTATCTGACGGAAGAGGATATTCGCGCGTGTCTCGCTTTTGCCGCGGACCGGGAACGTAAACTGGAAACGATTACCGAGTGAAACTGCTTTTTGACGAGATTGCTCCTCCAGCTGCAAATCAAGTCTCAGCCGACTGAATCCGCCAACTTTGAGACCTCCAGGCGCAGGCGCTACTCACTACTCACCACCCACTACTCACTTGGAAACCGGGACGGAGATCGGGGACAGAAACGTTTCCCGATAATTTGCCCCGTACGATCTGTCAACTGACACGGAACAAACGGCTTACAGTTTATACTTGACAACTAGTACCCATTCGTTATATAGTTATGCCTTGTTGGAGCACGAGATCTACCGTCGCTCCCGCATGTCATGCGCCCCCGCTGCGCGGTCCCTAAAATCCCACCAGAATCTTCCGTCCCACCGAGGTTACCATTTTATAATAGCCCCGTTTTCCTAAAACATTCAGAATCAACATTTGCAGAAGTGTTTATTCCGCTCCACTTCAACTCCTCCAGAATCAGCGTTTACAAAAAAGCGGGGAGGGCATCGTCTTTCCCGCACCAAAGTTTTGCAAGTCGTCACTGCCCACGAATCACCCTGCTGGTCACGCAGGATCGGCCACAACCCCAATTCCATCAGGCACTTGCGCACACTTTCCATCACCCATGGGGTGTACTCCCTTAGCCAGCCCACACTCCGAAAGCAACCGGCGCTCCGTCCCAATCTCTTCCCGCGATTTCCACAGCCGAACGTCCGCGCGCACGCAGGAAACTCCGCAACTCGATTGCCTTCGTACGTTTACTTTATAACTTGCGGATACCTCCCGGGTGGGGGGTCCCCTTCTGTCCGCTCATCCGCGTGTGCGCAAACCAATGGCAACTAACCCCATTAGAATCCGCAGTTCCGAAAAATGTGCCCGTAAGCCCTTTAGAATGCGCAGTTTCAAAAAAACCGGGGATGGCGGCCCTTCCTCCATCGTCAGAGTTCCCCGCTCCAAGCCTGATCGGTCCGTAGGGGCACGACATGTCGTGCCCTCTTTTCTTTCTTCTCCGGGAATTGCCGCGGGTCGAGAACGCGGGTATTCCATGGCTGTAGGGGCACGATTCATCGTGCCCTCTTTCTTTTTCTCACGCCCACCGGCGAACTTAGCATTCGCAAAGTACGAGCCACAGCGCGATAATGCCCGCATAGCCGAGGGAGCAGCCATGACTGAGAAAAACGATTTGTCGCGCCGCAAATTTCTGACCAACGTCGCCGCAGGAGGCGCCGCAATGACCATCGTTCCTCGTCACGTCCTCGGACGCGGATTCACTCCTCCGAGCGACATGCTCAACATCGCTGGCGTAGGCGTCGGCGGCATGGGCCGCACCAATTTGATCAATCTCTCCAGCCAAAACATCGTGGCGCTCTGCGACGTGGACTGGGGCTACGCCAACAAAGGTTTCGACCGTCTCGACACCGAAATTCCGAATCTGCAAAAACGTCTCGACAATCCCGATCCACAGCCCACTCCGGGCCAGCCTCCTATGGAGTTCGATCGCGTCAAAGCGAAAGCCCACCTTGCCGGAATGATTCGCCTGAAAAACGAGCAACTGCCGAAAACCAAGCGCTATCAAGACTATCGAGACATGCTCGAGCACCAGAAAGATATCGACGCCGTTTTCATCGCCACCTCTGACCACATGCACGCGCCAATCGCTCTCGCGGCGATGGCTCTCGGCAAACATGTTTACGTTCAAAAGCCGCTCACCTGGTCCATCGATGAAGCCCGGCAGCTATCGAGGCGCGCCAAAGAAACCAAAGTCGCCACGCAAATGGGCAATCAAGGCCATTCTCTAGACGACGCTCGCCTGACTGTCGAATACATTCAAGCTGGCGCCATCGGCGAAGTCCGCGAAGTCCACGTTTGGACCAACCGCCCGCTCGGCTTCTGGCCACAAGGCGTGCCGCGCCCCGAAGCCCTAAAAGAACCCGCCGATACGCTTCGCTGGAATGGTCCAGGAGTCAACGCTCGCCTCGCCGCCGCAATGGCAGGCGACTACCCAGTTCCCGATAAACTCTCTTGGGATCTTTTCCTCGGCGTCGGCCCGCACGTCGAGTATCACCCCATCTATCATCCCTTCAACTGGCGCGGCTGGTCGGATTGGGGTGTCGGCGCCATCGGCGACATGGGCGCGCACTTGATCGATCACTCGATGTGGGCTCTCAATCTCGGCTTGCCGACAACCGTCGAGACCGTCTCGACGCCGTTCAACGGCGTCTCCTACCCGCACGCGACGCAAACTTTTTACGAATTCCCCGCTCGCGGCTCCATGCCGGCCGTCAAGATGATCTGGTACGACGGCGGCCTCATGCCCGACAAACCCGAGGAACTCGGCGATGAAGAGCTGAACAAAGGCGGCGGCGTGCTGCTCATCGGCAGCAAAGGCAAACTGCTTCACGATACTTACGGAATGAACCCTCGCTTATTGCCCAAATCTCTTCACGATTCCTACGGCAAGCCGCCGCGAAAGCTGCCGCGCATCGAAAACGAAGACCACGAAATGAACTGGGTGAATGCTGCGAAAGGCAAAACGGAAGCTTCCTGTCCATTCGAGTACGCCTCGCGCCTCACCGAGGTCATGCTTCTCGGCATCGTCGCTCTACGCGCGGGAAAAAAGATCAACTACGACGGCGCAAACATGCGCGTCACCAACGTCGCCTCGGCCAACGATTTCCTGCGCCGGGACTACCGCCAGGGCTGGGCTTAAAGGGGCAAGTTCTGGAGTTCGGAAGTTTGTGAGTTGCCGCCTCAGTTCAGGCGGTTGAGGCCGTTGAACGCAGCCGTCTTATAGCATTCCGCCAGCGTCGGATAATTGAAGACCGTGTTGATGAAGTAGGTGATCTTGCCCTTCAGTTTGAAGACTGCTTGCCCAATATGAAGCAATTCCGCCGCGTCCTCGCCAAAAATATGCACGCCAAGCAGCTCAAGCGTCTCGCGGTGAAATAGAAGTTTCAATCGGCCATCCGTGTGACCAGAAATTTGCCCGCGCGCGATCTCGCGATAATACGCTACGCCAACTTCGTACGGAACATCCGCATCGGTAAGCTGCTCTTCCGTCTTCCCAATAAAAGAAATCTGCGGAATCGTGTAAATTCCGTACGGATAACTCTCGGGATCCGTGTACACCTGCAGTCCGAACGCCCGCGCCGCGGCAATGCGCCCTTGCTCCATCGAGACCGACGCGAGGCTTGGGAAACCGATGACATCTCCAACAGCAAAAATGTGCGCTTGCGTGGTGCGAAAATCCTCGTCGACCTTGATGCGCCCGCGGTCGTCGCACTCGATGCCGGCAGCGGCGAGATCCAGTTTGTCCACGTTGCCTTGCCGGCCTACCGCGTACAGCAACGCGTCGGCGTTGATGCGTTTTTTGCTGGCGAGGTTCGCTGCCACTTTACCTTCGGGCGTTTCCTCTACGCTCTCGACTTCCTCATTCAGTCGCAGTGTGGCGCGGTGATCGCGCATGTGATACATCAGCGCCTCGACCATTTCCGTATCGGCAAATTCCAGAAGCCGCGGCCGCTTTTCCACGATAATCACGCGCACGCCAAGCGTCGCAAACATGCACGCGTACTCAACTCCGATCACGCCTCCGCCCACCACGATCAGTGTCCGAGGAATCTGCGGCATGGTCAGAATTTGGTCGCTGGTAATAATGTTTCGCCCGTTGATGGGCACTTTCGCATTGATGGCCGGCTTTGTGCCTGTGGCGATCACGAAGAACTGCCCTTCCAATTCTACGTAGCCGTTACCGTTCTGCACACGGAGGTGATGCGCATCAGTGAATTTGCCGAAGCCGTGGACCACGTCCACGCCGTTACGCTTAAGCTGATCTTGGGTGACCGCTACTTCGTTCTCGATCACGCGCTGCACGCGGAAATTCAAGTCCGCCATCGTCACGTTTTCTTTTACGTTGTAATTCGATCCGTAGAAGCTCTTCGAGTAGAAACCGGAAAGATGTAACACGGCTTCGCGCATCGTTTTGCTAGGAATCGTTCCGGTATTGATACACACGCCGCCGATTGCGGCCTGCTTCTCAACGACCGCGACGCGCTTGCCGGCCTTCGCTCCTTGAATGGCGGCGCGCTGTCCGCCCGGTCCGGAGCCAATAACGATCAGATCATACGGTTGCATTTGACGATTCCAACGAGTCTTCTTCTTCCGGGTCTTCACCGAGCGGGGCAATCATGGTGCTGGGAGTATAAACGACGCTCTGCTTTCGAAGCGCGGGAATTTGCTGAGTTTCTCCATCGCCGCCTGCACGCCGCATAAAATGCTCCTGCGCGGAAAATCCGTGCCCGTTGCGCACGGAGCGCGGACGCGAATACTTTCCATCCGAGCCAAGGATGCGCGCCTTGCGTGTGTCGGCCAGATACGAGGAAAGAATTTCGTTGCAGACTCGTTCACAATGCTGCGGGTCTTTCAGCGGAAATAACACTTCGACGCGCTCATAGAGATTTCTCGGCATCCAGTCCGCGCTTCCCAGATAGACTTCCGGCTTCCCACCATTCTCAAAATAAAAAATCCGGCTGTGCTCCAAAAATCGCCCGACAATGCTTCGCACGCGAATACGGCTGCTCACACCGCGAAGCCCCGGCACCAACCCGCATTGGCCGCGCACAATCAGGTCAATCTCCACGCCAGCGGCTGAGGCGCGGTACAAGGCCTGGATGATCGGCGGATCGATGACCGCGTTGATTTTGACGATCATCCGTGCAGGCCGGCCTCGGCGAGCATGGCGAGTCTCCCTGTCAATCAACGCGAGGCAAGACTTGGCCATATCGCGCGGGGCCAATAACAGCGGCTTGTAATTCGGTTGCTCCGCATACGCGGTCAAAAAATTGAAAACGTCGTGTACCGCCGAGGTGATCGCCTCGTCGTTCGTGATTAGACTCAAGTCGCTGTAGTACCGCGCCGTCGAGGGATTGTAATTCCCCGTGCCAAGATGCGCGTACCGGCGAATCTTGCCGTCCGGATCTTGCCGAATGATCAACATGAGCTTCGCGTGCGTCTTCAGCCCTACAAGCCCATAAAAAACCTGTACGCCCACATCCTCAAAACTCCGCGCCCAATGAATATTGGTTGCTTCATCGAAGCTCGCCTTCAATTCCACGACCACCGTCACTTCTTTTTTGCCGGCCGCGTCCAGCAGCGCATGCGCGATCGGCGAGTCCGAATTCGTCCGGTAGAGCGTCTGTTTGATGGATAAGACCCGCGGATCGTGCGCGGCAGTCTGAAGAAAATTCACCACAGTGTCGTAGCAATCGTAGGGATGGTGCAGCAAAAATGGCTGCCGTCGAATCGCTTCAAACATGGAATCCGCATCGTGCCCTACGCGCACCTGGCGCGGCACAAAGGCCGGATACTTCAGATCCGGGCGCGGCGTCTCTTCGTAAAGATGAAAGAGCCGCTGCAAATTTACGGGGCCCTGCGCGCGAAAAACGAGCGATTCGTCCAACTCAAAGGTCGAGACAAGCCGGTCGATGATATCCGGATGCGCGTCGGCTGCAATTTCCAGGCGCACCGCGTCCCCTTTGCGCCGTTGCGATAATTGCGCATCTACAGCGTCGAGGAGACTTCGGGTCTCTTCTTCTTCCAGATAAAGATTGCTGTTCCGCGTGATCCTGAACGGCGCGGAAGCGAGAATTTCATATCCGCGATAAAGCTTCGCGGCGTAAGCGGAGATGATCTCTTGCAGCGCCACATAGTGAATACCGCCGTCCGGCGCGGGCACGCGCAGGAGCCGCGGCAACGCGCGGGGCACAGTGACAACTCCAAAATACGGCTTCCCGTTTCCATTCCGCCGGCGCCGCAGTAGAAATGCTATGCACAGCGCTTTGTTCAGCACGTGCGGAAACGGATGCGAAGGATCGACCGTGACCGGCGTCAGCATCGGAGAGACGCGCCTATCAAAGAAAGTTTTCGCGGCGTGCGCGGCTTTCCTTTCGAGCTGGCTCGTCGGCAAAACGCGAATCCCGACTTTCGCGAGCGCGGGAAGCAGTTCCTCGTTCCAGCATTTGTACTGGTCGCGAACCAATACGTGCATCGCGGCCGACACTTTCTCCAGCTCCTGCTCCACGGTCAAGCCGTCCGGACTGAGCGAGCGCGAACCGTGCTCAATCCGTTGCAGAAAACTCGCCACCCGCACCTCGACAAATTCATCGAGATTGTTCGCCGTGATGGCAAGGAATTTCACACGCTCGAGCAGAGGATTGCCTATATCCCGCGCCTCCTCAAGCACACGCCGGTTGAACTCCAGCCACTCCAGGTGGCGGTTGAGATAAAAGCGCGGATCATCAAGCGCAGTGCGGGTCATATAGCTCTCAGGGAACCAAAAGAGATACCGCAGGTGTGTTACGGGCAGATAAACGCGCGAAAGCAATGCTATCCTGCGGGGCACCCACAGGAGGCCCGATGAGGTTAACTCTCACCCTTCTAGCGATCGCGTTCTTTGCTCTTGCCATCGAATCCGGGGCGCAAACCCCGCCCTCATCCCTGGATAGCCAAGCCGACTTTATTTTTTCTTCCGCCACGCAAGAAAATGCGCCTGGATTGGCGGTGCTGGTCCGCAAAGATGGACGCACACTGTTTGAAAAAGGATACGGCGTCCGCGATTTGCGGACTCACGCGAAAATCGACCAGCGCACCAACTTCCGCCTCGCCTCTTTCACAAAACAGTTTACCGCCATGGCTGTTATGATGCTCGTCCACGACGGAAAGCTTCGCTATGACCAAACTCTGACCGAGGTATTCCCGGATTTCCCGCCCTACGGCAAAAATGTTACGGTCCGCAATCTCCTCAGCCACACCGGCGGCTTGCCCGACTACGAAGATTTAATGGATGCCCAGGAAAAACTCAATGGACCCATCTGGTCGCCGGAACACCAAATCCAGGACGACGAAGTCCTCACTCTCCTAGAAAAGGAAACCAAAGGAAAATTTGCTCCAGGAACGAATTGGTCTTACAGCAATTCCGGTTACGTCGTACTCGGCCTCATCGTCGCCAAAGCCTCAGCGCAATCCTACGGAGATTTTCTCCAAGCTCGTATCTTCGCGCCGCTGCACATGGATCACACCATCGTCTATCAAAAAGGGAAAAATGAAGTCACGAATCGCGCCTTCGGCCACTCCAAAGAAGGTGAGGCGCTAAAAGAAACCGACCAAAGCTCAACATCCGCCACGCTAGGCGACGGCGGCATCTATTCCAATCTCGAAGATCTCGCGAAGTGGGACGACGCTCTGCGCAATCACACTCTGCTCAGCGCAGACGAATTCAGCCCCGCGCTCGTCCCCGCAAAATTGGCAAACGGCTCCCCCACACTTTGGCCCATCGCACCCAACGACGACAACCTGCATCCCGGCAAGCCTGTCGCCTACGGCTTTGGCTGGTTCCTTGATCCTTACTGGGGAATTCCACGCATGTGGCACACCGGAAGCACGATGGGCTTCCGAACGGTCATCGAACGTTTCACCACCAAACAGCTAACGATCATCATCCTGTGCAATCGTACGGATCTCGATCCCGAACGGCTCGCCGGACACACCGCCGACCTCTATTTGAATTTATATCCGAAGGAATAAACGCAAGCGTCAGCTTAAACCAGCAAGCTTCCCGAGCCCCTTCAACTTCGCCCGAGCCGCCATCGCGCCATACTGCTTCATCATAGTGCGCATCTGAAGATATTGCTTCAAAACCTGATTCACATCCTGCACGGTCGTGCCGCTACCCTTCGCGATGCGCTTCCGCCGCTTGCCATCAATAATATTGTGGTCGTGCCGCTCCTGGTTCGTCATCGAGTTGATGATTGCTTCAACCTGCTTCAGCTTCCCCTCATCCACCTTCGCGTCTTTCGGCAAATTCTGCAGCGGCCCCATCTTTGGCAGCATGTCCACAAGCTGCTCCAGCGGCCCCATCTTGCGGATCTGTTTCAACTGGTCACGGAAATCTTCCAGCGTGAATCCGTCTTTGCGCAGCTTGCGTTCGAGCTCTAAGGCGGCTTTCTTGTCGACCGTTTGCTCCGCACGCTCGATCAGCGACATGATGTCGCCCATGCCCAGCACGCGCGAAACGATCCGCTCCGGATAAAATCCTTCCAGCGCGTCGTATTTTTCACCGAGGCCCACGAACTTCACCGGCGCGCCGGTCACTTTTCCAATCGAAAGCGCCGCTCCGCCGCGCGCATCACCGTCCAATTTCGTCAGAATGACGCCGGTCAGTCCCAGCCGTTTGTGAAACTCTCCCGCCGACCGCACCGCGTCTTGGCCGATCATCGCGTCCGCGATGAACAAAATTTCGCTCGGCTGAAGCTCTTTTTTCAGCATGCTCAATTCGCTCATCAAGTCGTCGTCGATGTGCAATCGCCCAGCCGTATCCACGACGATCACGTCGCTAGCGGAAAGTTTCGCTTCCCTGATCGCACCTTTGACGATTTCGAGCGGCTTGTCTGTACCAGCGCCAGGCCACAGCGCCGTGCCTACGGCCTTCGCCACTTGCGCCAACTGCTCCCGCGCCGCCGGCCTGTACACGTCTGTCGAAACGACGAGCGGCCGGTGCCCATGCTGCACCAGCCATTTCGCCAATTTGCCGGTGGTCGTCGTCTTACCAGAACCCTGCAAGCCCACAATCATCCACACCGAAGGTGGCCGCGAAGCAAACAGCGGCTTCGCATGTTTACCCAGCATCGCCGACAACTCGTCGCGAACCACTTTGACCACTTGCTGGTCCGGAGAAAGTTGCAGCATCACTTCGCTGCCAAGCGCCTGCTTCCGAATATTCGCGAGCAGTTCGTCCGCAACGCCAACATTGACGTCGCCTTCCAGCAACGCCTCGCGAATCTCCCCCAGCGCCACGTCCAGGTGCTCATCGGTGAGCTTCCCCTGCCCGCGCAAATTCTTAAACGTTCGTTGCAGCTTCTCTGTTAGGTTTTCAAACATGACGTATTTTCTTTTCTCTCGTCTCGATTGTTCTTAACTTTCCGTCGTTTTCTACCTTACGCCTCTATTGTAGCGAACCACCTCCGGCTTCGTGCTATCCGTTCTTGCCTTGCTTCGTTTCCCCCCACGCCCAGTCAAACGGGCTCGCGAAGATGTCATCTTCATTTTCGGACATACGAAAGCTCGCTGCAACGATTGGAAATCGATGTCCTCTGGACAAAATCAGGCGAACGCGAGAGGCCTCGATCGGTTTGCCCAGCAACTCCGAAAGATGGCCGACTTCCTCCGTCGAGGGCTCAACCAACTCGAGGCCTTCCATGTGACGAGGAACCGCAAGATATTCGACGCCAAAGCATACGAGATCTATGTTCGTAGACACTCCCGGGGCTTTAGGGCTACGGATGAGAAGAGAACCGAGGTTGACCTTGTATTCCCACAATTGAAAAGCTCGATCCCGATACGAAGTCTGCATTTAAGTTCGCGATCATCCTTTCCTCTCAATAGTGCCACTGCTTCGTATCCTCCCCACCCGCATTCTTCTCCACATGCTCCGCCATCCATTTCACCAGATTCGCATTGGAAGTCGGCTGCCATCCATGCCCCTTCATTGGCCTTCCATACTGAAAATCGCAATCGCACGGCGGATTCGTCAGCTTCTTCATTTCCTCTTCCAACTTGTATACCGCCAAGTTCAAATAAAAATTGTCCATGTCGCCGACGTACACATGAATCTTCCCCCGCAGCTTCGGCCCCAGCGTCGCCCAATTCGTTCGAATGTTGTAGGTGAGGTCGTACCCGTGGTCGCGCATATAAATCGCCACGGTGTGATCGATCTTGCCCGTCTTCTTGTCCCATAGCGGCTTCGGATAACCGTCGTCACCAACCGGCCCGTACGCCGCGTCCCAAATTTCGATCTGCTCTCCAGATCGGTTATGGCTGCCCAAAACATCTTCCATCTGGCTGAACTGTTGAATCGTGATTTCCGGCTGCCCTTCCGCGGTCCGCATGATATAGCGCGGAACTTGCACCCACGTGTGCCCCGGCTCAAAGAACGCATTGTCGTCCTCGTACGCATTTACAGATCCGTAGCGCCGAAAATCAATCGAATCGGGATAAAGCGTCCACGTCCCGCCGAAAAAGTCCGGATAAAACACCTGCGCCGCCAGCGATTCCCACCCGCCGGTCGAGCCGCCTGTCAAAACGCGCGCGTAAGGTTTCGGAATCATCCGGAAATGCGCCTCGAGATACGGAATCATCTCCTTCACCAGCGCGTCGCCATACGGCCCGTTGTTCACCGAGTTCACCGCATACGAATCGTCGTAATACGGCGTAGGGTGCTGAAACGACACCGCGATCATTCGCGGAAAATTATCCGAAGTCCAAGCCTCAAAAAATTCGTGCCCTGTCTCGATGTTCAAATCCGCCAGCCGCGTTCGCATTTCCGGACTCACCTGCGGATTCTCCTCCGTAAATCGCAACGGCGGCCGCAGACTAAAGTGGTTTTCCTCATAAATCACGGGATAGTGCGCGCTGGGATGTTCCTCGTAGCCCTTCGGCAAAAGCACCGTCGCCCCGATAAACATCGGGTGTCCCCAGAACTTTGTCAGCATCTCGCTCTGAATCTTGATGTGCTTCACCCACGCTGTATCCGCAGGCACCTTCACCGCAGGAATTTCCTTCGTCAAACTGAGCTTGATGTCGTACCCCGCCGCCGGATCCAAATGCACTTTCTGCACTTCGCTATACAAATTCCCCGGCGAACGATTGAAATGCTGCCCCTCCCACTGATCCATGTGCAGCCAAACGGTATGCCCGTCCGCGCGATGAAACTCCGTATAAATATTGACCACCGCCTGCACGAAGTAGTCTCCCGCAGGAATTTCGCGCAAACTTCGCACTGGTGACCCCGGCGTACTCGCATCGATCACCGCGTTCTGACCCGCCGCCAGCGCGTCCACGTCAGCTCCGAAGAACGGCCCTGAGTCGCCCCAACTTCCTGCCTGCAGGCGCGGTTCGGGCTTATCCGTCGTGCTGACCACCACGAACACGCGCCCGGTAATCGTCCCCGCATGCGCCGCCGCTGGAAACGAAACCTCGAATTTTTCCTCTGCCGCTTGCGGAGCTGGCGCGGCGTGCGTGCTCGCCACGAGCAAATTAACTGCTCCGCACAACATCCCAATCACTCTCATTCCAATGTTCATTTTCATTTCGCTCCCCCACCGGTGCCGAGAGCCTACTACACGACACGCTCCGCATCCAAAAACTTCTGCCTTCGTTTCCCTCGGCCCAGTCCACATGTCTTTTTCGCGCAAAAGAAACTCTCGAATGTCCTTGACACATCTGTCTGCAAAGAACAGTATGAATCGTGGTTTCGCTGTTTGAGGCGAGACTCCCGCTTCTCAGTCCATTCGCAGTTTCATTTAAGGACAAGCTCCGCATCGAGCGCCAACAGGGCAGAACCTATCAGGTTCTTTTTATTCTCTCGCGCGGGGCCCGACCTCCTGTTCGACGTACAGGTTTACACACCCAGACGCCAGCGGTTTCAAGTCACATCGCTCAAGCCCAACTCGCTGCAAGCGAGTAGGAAGTCCGCGTTTAAAAAAAAGGAGATTCATCATGTCTGAACAAAACAAAACTAATGTCCGTCGTCTATTCGAAGAAGTTTGGAACAAAGGCCAGATGCAAGTAACAGACGAGCTCATCGCGCCAACGTACACTCACCACGACAGTTCCACGCCCGATGTCGGCCGCGGACCCGAAGCTGAGAAAAAGAGAGTCACTCTATACCGCAATGCTTTCCCCGACATCCGTTTCACCGTCGAGGATCTCATCACGGAAGGCGAAACCGTTGTGGCTCGCTGGTCTTGCCGCGGTACCCATAAGGGCGAACTCAATGGTATCGCCCCCACCAACAAGCAATTCCACATCACCGGCGTAAGCATTGCCCGCTTCACGAACGGCAAAATGTTCGAAGGCTATGTCAACTGGGACGCTTTGGGCCTCATGCAGCAGCTCGGCGTCGTCCCCGAACTCGGCCGCGCCAAGGCCGTCGCCGCTTCCGCGAGGTAGCTGCCCCGACTTACTGAAGAAACTGGAAGGCCCGACCACAAATCGGGCCTTCTTTCTTTTTGGTGACTGCCGATTCCACGTCAAATCGCGAGACGCGCCGTTCTCCTCCTCAGCCCACAGAAATTCGAGCGGTTCTGAATTCTCAAGGAGTCTCGGGCAGTGTGTACTCGAATTCGTAGAAATGTTTCTTCTCGACGATTTTGATCATCATCTTTCCCTCGATGCCCACCAATTCCCCAGTCCCAGAGTCCGGCACCACGGTAACGCTCAACTGCGGTTCACCCCGCGTCATCGTCCCGCTATGTTGCAGCGCAAACGTGCCAGCTCGTCCGTGCAATGTTCCGTTGACACGCTCCATCGCCACATAGCCCGCCGAGCCCTTCACCTCTGTGCCCACGCTCAACATCTCCCCCGCGCTCGTCCCTTCCAAATCCCCGTGGAACTGTTTCTCGATGGACATCCTGCCCAGTCTCGCGCTTTCCGCCGCCGTATTGTCTGCCTTCTGAACATTGAGCTTCACCTCAAATGTCCCGTTCGCATGCATTGTCATCAACACTCCCTTTTTTCTCTGATGTTGCGTCCTTCCCGCTCGTTTTCGATTACGCCGCGGAACGAATCCTAAACACAACGCGTAGCCGCCCTGTAGCCTCTCTCACGCCACAAGCGCACCTCACATAATATGCATAGTTACCCCGCTGGATATACAATGCGCCTTGCACAAGCGCGTTCCACACAAAGGCGGCAACAATGGAAATCGAGCGGCGTGACTTTCTGAAGACCACAGGCAAAGCAATCACAGTAGGCGCAGCCACTCTAGCGTTAGGCGGCAAAATTCTCGGCGCCAACGAACGTGTGCGCGTAGCCATCTGCGGCGTGCGTGGCCGCGGCAACGATCACATTCACGGCTTTTCGCATGTCCCTGGAACAGAAATCGTCGCCATCTGCGACATCGACGAAAACGTCTCCAGCCAGCGCATCGCCGAAATCGACAAAATGGGCCTGCCTAAGCCGAAATCCTACGTCGACATTCGCAAGCTGCTCGAAGACAAAGACATCGACGCCATCTCCATCGCCACTCCTAATCATTGGCACTCGCTCATGGGTATCTGGGCCTGCCAAGCCGGCAAAGACGTCTACGTCGAAAAGCCCTGCTCGCACAACACCTTTGAAGGCCGCCAACTCGTCCGCGCTGTAAAAAAATACAACCGTATTTGCCAGCACGGTAGCCAGTCCCGCTCCAACCCCGGCATGCTCGAAGCCATTCATCATTTAAGTGACGGCACCATCGGCGACGTCTACATGGCCCGCGCGCTCGGTTACAAGTGGCGCCCTACGATCGGCCACGCTCCGCAAGAACCCGTTCCTGCTGGCGTCAATTACGAACTCTGGACCGGCCCCGCCCCCATGAAACCCTTCACGCGCAATCGTTTCCACTACAATTGGCATTGGATCTGGGACACCGGCAACGGTGAAGTCGGCAACCAGGCCATTCACGAAATCGATATCGCACGCTGGGGTTTGGGCGTCGGCTTCCCCGTTTCTGTCTCGGCCATGGGCGGACACTTCATGTTCGACGACGACCAGCAAACTCCCAACCTGCTGAATGCCGTCTTCTATTTCGACGCTCCGCAGAGCACCGGAAAGCGCAAAATGATGGAAGTCGAAGTCCGCCCCTGGATCACCAACCACGAAGCCGAAATCGGCACCGGCGCGTACGGTGCCAGCGCCGTTCCGCCAGCCGGTCTCACTCCGGATGCCAACGCCCCCAAAAAACCCGCAGCCGCGCAATCGTCGCTCGGTCCAAAAGACGCCAAGACCAACACCGTCGGCAACATTTTCTACGGCTCAAACGGCTATCTAGCCATCGACGGCTACGATGCCTACAAAACCTGGATCACCGATCAAGTCGAGCCCGGTCCTCACGGCAAAGCCTCAGGCGATCACTACGCCAACTTCATCGAGTGCGTCCGCAGCCGGCGCGCCGAAGACATTCATTCACCGATCCTCGAAGCGCACATCTCCACAACGTTGGTCCACCTGGCCAACGCTTCCTATCGCCTGGGCCGCACACTAAAATTCGACCCTGCCACGGAGCAAGTCATCGGCGACGACGAAGCCAACACGCTCCTCCGCGGCACCTATCGCGCACCCTACGTCGTGACCGAAGAAATCTAAACCGTAGGGGCACGATACATCGTGCCCTCCTTTGGGCTGAGCTTTTCTACTAGCACGGCTCATCGCGCCACTTATCTCAATACCCACGACGCTAGTGCTCGTCCATCCGACCCCGACCGCGTCATTTCGAGCGGAGAAGCGCCTGCGAACTTTCCGCTGCTTCCTTCACCAGAAATCCCATCTTCGGACGCGAAGCCTCCAGCTCCACCGATAATCCGTAACTCCGCAGAACTTCCGATGTCGTCGGCCCAATCGAAGCCTTCACCACGCGCTCCATGCCAGTTTTCAACGCGTCTTTCTTTCCGGCTTGATCGGCAATCTGAAAAAAATGATGGATTTGCACGCTCGTCGTAAAAAGCGCCACGTCGATGTGCCCCGCCATGACTTCTTCCACCGCTCGCTGCAACGGGCCCGTGTCTTCAGGCAAATCCCATTGGTAGACGGGCACCGCCGTAACCTCCGCTCCCCTCTCGCGCAATCCTGCAAGTAGCTCCGGGTTGGAAACACCGTACTCCTGCACCGCAACCCGTTTGCCGCGCAAATCCTGATTGTTGTCGTCAATCGCCCGCAACAGTTCGCGCCAAGTGTTCGGCTCCGGCGCTGTAAGCGCGATGGGCACCCCCCATTCCCTCAGCACCGCCACCGGCTTCGGCCCGCGCGCAAAAACCGCCACTTTCCGCAGCGCTCCAAGAAACTTCTCCGACGGATGCACTCCTTCCACGACCGTCGAAAGCGCCCGCGCTCCTACACCGGTAAGAAACACCACCACATCGAATTTTTCTTCGAATAAAGCGTCCGCGAATTTCAACGCTTCGAGATTCGAAGAAAGCGGCACTTCGCGCATCGCCGGCGCATGCACTGCCTTACCGCCATACGTTTCAATCAGCCGGCTGATCTCCTGCCCACGCCGGCTCTCCAGCGTTAGAACCGTCAATCCTTGAAAATTTGTGCCAGCCATTTCCGATAGTCCGCCCGCCGACTATACCTCGAATCGACGCAACACTAAATCTTCCACGGGTTAATAACAGTCACTGGCAAATCTTCGAAATGTTGTGTGTTTCGCGTCGCTAGCGTCGCGCGGTTCGCAAGCACAATTCCAGCGATCATCGTGTCGCGCACCTCTGCGGGACGGCCTTTGCGTTTTCTTTGGGCCATCAACTCCGCTGCATGCAGTCCGGCTTCGGCATCAAACGAAGCGATGCGCCCTTCAATCATGCTTTTGAGCATCAACTCGAACGCCCGGATCAATGCTTCCTGGCGCCGCCCCCTCGGCATGGTCTGCAAGCCAAAGCGAATTTCCATCACCGTGATGGCCGTGATCCAGACCGACGCCGCAGGCTGCGAGTCCAGCCACTTTACGACAGGTTTTTCCGGCTCCGTCCGCATCAGGGCGGAGATCACGTTTGTATCGAGAACGATCATTCCTCGAAATCCGCTCGTTCGATCTGGATCTCCCGCAGCTCGCGAATTTTTTCGCCAGGCTTCAGCCCGGCACGCCGGAAGAGCTGCGCAATTTCTGTTCCGAGCATCCGGCTTCTTTTTCCTTCGCGCTTCGTGGCGTCGCGCAGAATCTCACGCACTTCTTCCTCCACGCTTCGCCCGTGCCGCTTCGCGCGCCGCCGCAATTTGTCCTTCACTTCGTCCTCAATCTTCCGAACAACAAGTTGCGCCATATTCGTCATGATATCATGATATCATCACTTCGGCAAGCGAACACCGTTTGTGGGTGCCCACATGTCGGTTTTACGTGCAGGTCTGACTTTTTCCGAAGGGTCCCCTCCACTGGGCGTTCAAAACCGACCCCTTCTAGGAGGCTGGCCTAGAGGTTCTTATCCTAACTCTCATCGAATCATATCCTTACAAAAAACCGGGGAGGGCTGGTACGCTTCAAGCCATGAACTCCCATCTCTATTCGAGAGGATATCGTTATCCCCCTACTTCTTCTATCCTCGCATGGAACAAATCCCTCGCTCCCACGTCTTCACAGGTGCAGAGGTGAAATTCATGGATAAATTCACGATGTGGCTGGCAGCGGCAATCTTGATGACCGGGATTCTGACCACGCGCGTTTCGCGAAGCGCAGCCGATGACACCGTTCACGGCGACTGGTCCGCCAAATTCATGTCGCACTGCGAAACGGCCTGCATCGATCTCGAGGTTGAGCGCTCCAGCTGGGGCCACCACAACACTTGGGGCAACACGCACAAACTCAGTGACTTCGTAGGCCTCGATGCGAGCCTGGCCACTGCGAAAGACTCGCCCGTCCATTTCGAGCTGCGCCGCGACGCCGGAATCATGAATTTTGACGGCCGCTTCCGCAACGGCGAAGGCAGCGGCAAATTCAGCTTTACCGCCAGCGCCGAATACGTGCAGGGAATGAAAGCGCTCGGCTACTCCGGCTTGGACCAGGAGCAGCTCTTCGCCTTCGCGATTCATGACGTCTCGCGTCAGTTCGTCAAGGACATGAACGATCTCGGCTATCGCAATCTCAGCACCGACGATCTCATGGCTTTCCGCATTCACGGCGTCACACCGGAATTCACGCGCGCCATGATCGAGCTTCTCCCTGAAAAACCGTCTCCCGATAACCTCGGCGCCATGCGCATTCACGGCGTCAGCCCCGAGTTCACCAAGGAAATCAATGCGCTGCTCGGCAAAAGATTTCCTGTCGACGATCTCGTAGCCTTCCGCATCCACGGCGTCTCGCCCGATTTCGTTCGCGCGGTACATGAATCCGTCTCAAAAGATGTTTCTGCGGATGATCTCGTGGCCATGCGCATCCATGGCGCCGACCCCGAATTCGTAAAATCCATGACCGCTCTAATGGGCCGTAATCTTCCCGTCGACCAGCTCGTCGCGTTCCGCATTCATGGAGTCAGCCCCGATTTCGCGAAGGAGATTCAGAATCTCGTCGAGAAAAATATTTCGGCAGACGACCTGGTAGCTTTCCGCATTCACGGTGTCAGCCCAGAATTTGTGAGGAGCATGAAAGAAGCAGGTTACGCGAAGATCTCACCGGATCAACTGGTGGCCATGCGCATTCATGGCGTCGACGCCTCTTTTGTAAAGGAAGTCCGCGAGCACGGGTACAAGGATCCGTCCATCGACGACCTGATCGAATTGCGCATCCACGGCCTGCGCAACCGCGAATCCTTGTGAGTCGCGCAGGAGCAGGATATTGCGATAACTTCGCGGCCCTCTCGCTCTGCAGGTGCCGGGCTTTAGCCCGGCCGCCTGGTGATGTCTTAGCTGTTAGCTGTTAGCTGTTAGCTGTTAGCTGTTAGCTGTTAGCTGTTAGCTGTTAGCTGTTAGCTTCTTGCTGTCGCTAGAACGTGAAGCGCACGCCGAGCTGGGCGGCAAACGGAATACCGACAGTGGTCCCCGGCCCGAAGAAGTCTCCGAGCGCGCCGGCTGGAACGAGCAACTGTTTGCCGCTCGTCACAGGCGCCGTTGACGTACAAGCCGGATTCAAACAGACGGCCGTGACGTTATCGGGATCGTTCACGGGAAGAATGGCGACATTGGTGACGTAGTTCGCGCCGGGATTGTTGCGGTTGAACAGATTGAAGAACTCAATGAACGGAATAACCGTATAGCGTTCCTTGAAATGAATCGGCCGGCTCACGCGCATATCGGTCTGAATGTAAGGTGTTCCGCGGAATTCGTCGAGCGTGGTTTTGACGCCATCCACAACGGCGCGATCCGATCCGTCGGCGTTCGTGAGGGTGATAGGCCTCCCGGTTTCCGCTTGCGAAAGAAAACTTACCTCGAAACCGCCGGGCGCGTGGAACGTGCCAATGAGCACGGCGCGGCTCGTTACGTCTTCGCCGGATGGACCATAATCTCCGGGAGCAAACGCATCGAACGGATTGCAAACGCCATTGACGTAATCGAAAAGTTCGCCAAGCACGCAGCCCCAGGTTTTTGCGCTCGATAGCGTGTAGTTGGCAACGATGCTCAGGCGCTTCGCGACGTTCCCCTGCAAATGGACTTTGAGCGCTTTGTAGCTGGAACGATTGTCGCTGCGAAACACGGCAATGCTTCCAAATGTGGGATTGGGAAAATCGTAATGCCGGTAACCGTGCATGCCGGTTTCCAGAGTGAAGTCCGTGCTCAGCATCCAGTTAGCATTGAATGCGTGTTGCACCCCGGCCGTCACGTGAATCGCATACGGTGTGTGATAGTTCGGGTCGATGATCGATGGCGGGATAATGCCGCCGCCGGTTGAGACGTTTGTATCGTTCACGGCTTGAAATGCGTTGACCCAGCCGTTCTGCGCGAGATCGTCGTAGTACATCCCGAAGCCCGCGCGGAAAACGGTGTTGCCCAAATTTCCTGGCGCGTACGCAACGCCGACGCGGGGAGCAAACGCTTTGCGATAATCCTGCGGCGCACCGCTGATGAATGGCGCTATGGTGGGATCAAGCGCGAGCAGAAAGGGATTTAGCGACTGGCTGCGTCCCGAAGCTTGGAAGAGACCAAACGTTGTGTCGTATCGGAGGCCGTAATTGACGGTGAGGTTTCGCGTGACGCGCCAGGAATCTTCGGCGTAGACGCCGAATCGCTGGACATTTTGCGAAAAGCTGCCGTCGCCGGCCGGAGTGACGCTGCAAGTTGTGCCGGGCGTGATGAACGGAGAAGGCGTGGCCAAGCAGGCAGTGAGATCGGTCGTGAATTGTGCGGGGTCCGCGGCGTAATCCGTGGGGTCGAGGACGAACGCAGCCAGCGTTTCAGGATTTGCGGTGAGCGCACCGCTCATGACCGGCTCGTGAATGAAGTTAATTCCGAAACGCGGTGCGTGTTTCCCCGTCGTGTGCGTCACGTCATAACGCACCTGGTATTTTTGCTGATTTCGCAAAACTGGGAAGGCCGTGATCGCGGTGACAAATTGATTGTCGCCGTAAGTTTCCAGGCCCGACGTGGTTGCTGTCGTAGAACTGAACGGAAACGCCAGCGCGAAACCGAGATCAGAATTGCGCGTCTGGGTCAGGTGCAAACCGCTGCCGCCGAAAACGAACGAGGCGATCCAATCCGGGCTGAAGGCAAACTGATTGCCAATCGCGAAACTCCAATAGTTGTTGTGCGACGTGGCGCCCGTGGAGGGAAGCGTCCCTTGCTGAACAAGCGCATTGTTCGTGATGTAGCTGTCCGCGGAAAAGCGCAGAAACCATTGCGAGCGAGTTGACTGCTGCCAATCGAAACGAGTGGTGCCGAGATAGTCGCGAAAAGGGACGGCAACGGAACTAGGAACGGGGATGGAATCGACAGTCGTGCCGTTTACGTCGACGAGTCCTTCCGAGGCCAGTTGAGACAGCGCCTGGAATTGCGTTTGGCTGGCGTTGCTGTACGCGATGCTGGCATTTTCGCGGACATATTCGAAGGACGTATAGAACCAAATTTTATCTTTTACGATGGGTCCGCCGCCTGTGAAGACATAGTTTTGCCGGGAGAAAGGCTGCTTCGGATTCGGCGCAGGATTGTCGATCGGGAAGCGCGCGTTGAGATCGGCGGCGCGGTCGAAGACGGCGTCATCGGTGTGCCACTGGTTGGTGCCGCTCTTCGTGGTGATGACCACCGAAGTACCCGTGGTGCGTCCTGTGTCCGCGGGCTCCTGTGCTGTGCGAATCGCAAACTCTTGAATACTTTCGGGAGAGAAATTCTCCAGAAAGCCGCCGATCCAGTCGTCGGAGTTATCAACACCGTCTACGGAAGATTCGTTGTTCAGACCGGAGCTGCCGCCGGTAGACACTGCCGTGATGCGAGCTTTGGTGGGATCGGAAGGCTCGACGGGCTCGGTTCCCGGCGCCATGTAAGCAATATTGGCAAAGCTCCGCGCGGGCAAAGGAATCGTGTTGAGGTCGTGAGCCGTGATAATGGCTTGCTGGACAGCACTAGAAGTGTCCATCTGTTCCGTGGTAATCGAGGAAGCTTGACCCTGAACATTCACGGTTTGCTGGACGGCTTGAGGCCGCAAGACGACAGTCATTTCTTGCGTGGAGCTGATATTGACTTGCACTTCAGAACTAGCGTCAGCAAAGCCCTTAGCGGTCACAGTGAACAGATATTTCCCAGGGACAAGGTTATCGATGCGAAAGTCGCCTTGATCGTTGGCGACGGTTTCGCGTTGCAGAGTGGATTCGGACGCTTGTACGACAATTTTGGCGGAGGAAATTCTGCCGCCGCTGCTGTCTTGCACAGTGCCGCGGAGCGAGCCGCGAGGATTTTGCGCGAGTAGGGTGAGTGGCAGCAGTAGAAAGCTCAAGACCGCCATTCCCAGAAATGAAGAAAGTTTTTTTGAAAGTAAATGGGTTTTCATTTTAAGCAATAGGCTACTGGAAGGGAGCATCTACTACCAACGGTCGTAGATAAACGGAGTTTTGATTTTTATGTTCTGGCCAAAGCTAATTCGGCTAGGCAATCCAGGCAAAACCCCGCGTGTTCAGAAAACAATCTGGCCCAGCGTGCAGCGCGACTTCCAAGTCCATTCGATACGTACTATTTATGGTAGTAGCTGGACCTTTTGGGATATTTTGCACCGTTTGCCATTCTCATAAATCCTAGGCGGGTCCGGTGCCAATGGTCCGAATGTGGAAAGTTCTTCTTTTCGTCATTTTTGCTGCTGCTTCTCTGAAAGCGCAAACTCCTGATGCCGCAAGCCTCCGCGGCCAGGTGGCCGATCAAAGCCGAGCAGCGCTTGCCGGCGTGGACGTCACGATCACGAACAAGCTGGCGGGGACCGTGCGCACGACACAAACCGATTCTTCGGGAAATTTTGCCTTCTCGGGACTGTCGATCGGGACATATTCGCTTCTCGCACACAAGCAAGATTTTGCCGATGTCACGCGCGAAATTACTTTGACCGGCGGTACAAGCGCCAATGTGCAATTGCAACTCGGGGTCACCGCGGTGAAAGAGGAAATCGAGGTGACCGGTGCGGCGGGAGAAATCCGCACAGACGAGCCACAGCTTGGCGATCGCCTGGGGCAGGAGCAACTGCAAGAAATGCCACTGCCAAATTCCAGGATCACTTACTTGCCGCTGCTGAACGCGGCGAACCGCCCCGCGATCAATCAAGGCGATGTGTTCATGAATCAGAACCTCTTCACGACCAATGGTTCCGGGCGCCGACAAACCGCGTGGGTCGTGGACGGCATCACGGCGAATGACAGCTGGGGTCGGCAAACAATTTTTACGAACATTCCGCGAGACGCAGTGCAGGAAATGACCGTGCTGGAGAACGCCTTCTCCGCGGAATTCGGAGCGACGACGGGCGGCGTGGTGAACATCGTGACCAAGTCCGGCGGGGATGCTTATCACGGCGATCTCTTTGGGGTGTGGAGGCCCAGCGATCTGGGCGCAAAGCTGGCTGGCTTCACCACGGCCAATGCGACGAGCGGCAACCAGATCGTCACGGACTCCCTCGGACAAGGCGGCGCCTCTTTCTCAGGCCCGATTCCACACACCGAGAAAACCTACTTTTATTTTTCAGGAGAATACAGCAAGGAGGACCGTGGCTCTCCAGTGACCTCGCCCATCGATCCGGGAGTGTTTGTCGGCCATTACACGGATTGGATGACATTCCTGCGGATCGATCGCCAGATCACGCAGAACAACACACTGTTCTTCCGCGCGGATACAGACAGCTTCCACGATACCAATCCAAACGGAGCTGTGGGAGGAAACAGCCTGCCGACGGTGGACAGAGTCTTCCGGCGCCGGACGTACACTACGGAACTGGGTGACACCGCCGTGCTGTCACCATCGTTGGTGAACACCGCGCGCATCCAATTTCAGCTGGCTTCGCCGATCACGGAATTTGATCCCGTCATCAATAGCACCCAGTTTGTGGTTCCTATTTCCACGGGCGGAACTTTTACGTCCGGAACTTCGCAGTCTGCAATGCTTCAGAATAGGCAGTACGCCGCCAGCGATACTCTTTCCAAGACCATCGGACCGCATCAGATCAGGTTCGGCGCGGACATGGTGTATGCGCACAACGGCGGGGACAGCAAGGAGTTTGGCGGCCCCATCTTCCTTGGACAACTAACGTACAACACCTGCACGCAAGCTCTGAGCATTTGCGAAGGCTCGACGTATCTGGACAACATCGCCAATGTGCGCACTTACACGCAAAGCTACGGAAACGCGAATTACACCGTGGATGACACGCTCTGGTCGTTGTTTGTGCAGGATGACTATCGCGTTCGCAATGACCTGACACTCAACCTCGGCTTGCGATACGAGCAGCAGACGTTCACGGACTCGAGAAAAGACTTTGCGCCGCGCGTGGGATTTGCCTACAACCTGCGCAGGCAGGGAAAGACGGTGATTCGCGGCGGCTTTGGCATCTACTATGCGCAAGTGGTGGACAACTCGGAAGCCAACTACGCCCTCGCCGGGCCGACGGGTGTTTTCAATTACTCCGCAACTCCAGGACAGATCGGGTTTCCAACGAGCGTCGCGGACGTTCCGCTGCCTGCCTTCCCTGTCGGAGCTTTGGCGCCCGTGCGCACGATCTATATACGGCCGGGTCGCAGCGCTTACTACAACCAGTTCTTTCCGGTCGGGGATCTGATCGGGTATCCCGACGCGCTGCTGAATCCATATTCGGAACAGTGGACATTTGGTGTGGAGCGCCAGCTAGGGAGAGGCTGGGTTTTGAGCGTTGACTATGTAGGGTCACACACGGTAAAGGTCGTCCGTCCACTTGACGTCGATCCTCCGACGCCGTTCATTCGCACCGCGCAAAACCAGATACGGACCGCGCAAGCCGCCAACTGCACCCGGCCGCTTTGGGTTCAGTTCTATGCGGATGAAGGAGTTACGTGCAATACGGCAGCGCCAACTCTTCCGCAGCCCGCGTACTCGGTGATTACGTCGGATGTGAACGACGGCTATGTGCTGTACAACGCGCTGAACGTGAACCTAAACCATCAGTTCTCCAACCACTTCGCCTTGCTCGCAAGCTACGTGTACTCCCACTCGATCGACAACGTGGATCCGGATGCCACAGGACAGAACCCCAATGATCCCAATTTCACTGGCGTCCAGGAGAAAGGCAACGCCATTTTCGACCAGCGGCACCGCTTCGTGCTCAGCGGCACTTATAGCGCGCCCTTCGGCTTCCAAATGGGGGGATATGCGACGCTGGCGTCGGGTTTGCCATACAACTTCGTCACTGGCACAACGAACAGCGGTGATACTGGCGCGACCACGGACCGGCCGGTCATCGATGGAGTCGTTGTGGGCCGCAACACTGGACGAGGACGGAATATTTACGATTTCTCTCCGTTTCTCGAGAAGGACTTTACTCTCATAGCCGACCGCTTGCGGCTGCGAGCTCGCGCAGAGGCTTTCAACATCTTCAATCACGCAAATTTCGTCGGCTACAGCGGAACCTACGGCAATGGACCGACCGCTGGCCCCGGATTTGGACAGCCACTCACCGGCATTACCAACCAGTTGCCGGCGCGTTCCTTCCAGTTCTCGCTTCGTTTGCAATTCTAAATCCGCGCGGGTTACCGCGGTTTCCTTGTGGCTCCTGGCGTGGGCGTGTTCCTGAAAATCAATGGAGAAGGAATTCTAGAAGTTCGTGAACGGAAGAGAGAGCCGAAGGCGCAAGAAGCAACGCGGCGAGGGCGCCAACGAACAATAAACCGGCAGTGCGCACGCCAGGCCTTATTTTTGAGGCGTGGGGCAGAGTCATCGCGTCCGCTCGGAGCAAGCGGTCCACGCGAGCGGAGAGATCGCGATCGCCTACGAGAAGTGGAGTCGACAGAAAAGGCAAGCGCGGGCCAGCACCCAAGCGCGCAACATGAACCAGGGCGGCAGCAAGAGAAAGCGCGCGGCTAGAATCTCCCGCAGCGGCTTGATCGTCCGCGGCCCACTCCGCAAATTTCGACCAACTGTGCTCCAGGATGCGAAGCGAACGGACAAACGGAAAGATATCCGGAGCGAGAAGAAGAAGAAGGCGTTTGGCATTGTCGCGCGAAGTACGGTGAGCGTGCTCATGACGGAAGGCAGCGTCGAGTTCTTCCGTAGAGAGCACGCGGAGCACGCCCCGCGAAATGAGCAGCCGCGGACGGAGCAAACCGGATAAGGCGAGAAGAGGAGCCTCGTCTTCCACGAGCACGATTGGTGAAGAATCTCCCAGCAGGCGTGTTTCCTGGCCCGCCAATCGGCAAAGGCGATTGTGGCGCAAGGAAGCGACGAGAGAATGAACGGTTCGAGCGATGGACGCGAACCAAATCGCAGCGCCGAGAAGTCCGAGCACGACGCAAAGCAAACCGACCCGCTCGGCAGTGGCTCCAGGCTCGAGCCATAAATAGCTGGGGATGCAGAGCCCAATGACAAAGAGAGCGGCCAGCACAAGCGGAAACATGCGCAGGGCAAACAGAAACCGCGCGGCTGTGCCGGATGCCCTCGATTCCGCGAAGCGAATCGCGGACTTGGACGAGAAGCGCACAAATAAGCCTGCAACGGCGTTCAGCACAAAGAAGGAAGCGAAGCACAAGCACAGCAACCGCAATAGATAGGGGAGAATCATGGCTGCCCCTGGCGCAGAAGTTCCTTGCGGCGGTTGCGAATTTTCTTTTCGAGATCGTCGAGGAGCGTTGCGTCATGTTCGCCGACGGCATCGAGCAAGCAAGAAAGCAGGAGTTCGCGGGAAGGATTGGGGCCAGATAAAAAGCCGGCCACCAAATTCCCCGCGCGTCGGCGTTCCCATTCCTGATGTGAAAAACTCGGTGAATAGACGAAGGCGCGATCGGATTTGTGGCGGTCCAAGAGACCTTTTTTGAAAAGGCGATCGAGAGTGGTCATTACCGTGGTGTACGCGAGCGGCCGGCTCAGTTTGGAGACCACGTCACGGACGCTGCTTTGACCGTTGGACCAGAGAATTTCCATCAATTCGAACTCAAGAGTGCCGAGGGCCAAGGACTGACTCGGGCTGGCACCGCGATGGATGCGATTTTTGAGGAAACGAATCACGAAGCACGCATATTATCACGTTTTAGCGAGGATCGAAGAAACCGGCGTCAATGGCGGGGATATCTGAAGCGTGGGTCGGTTCAAGCGTTTTGGTTTACCCGGACTGGAATATCGCCCTTAGCCCTCGAAAATATTTTCTATATCCCGTGATCCGTGCAGGACCCGCGCAATTTCAATCCGCTGGTGACCGCCCGGTAGAAAATGATGTATCGGCCAAAGGGAAAACTGTGAATCCCCGAAGCCAACTCCTCTCGATGACGTCCCGAGCCAGGCTGGCGGCTGAGCACTTGCATTGTCTCGTAGAGGTTGTCGATAAAGGAATCCGCATTCGCCACGCTGTCATCCGCAATGTAGTTCCAAATCTCGGTTAGATCTTCGCTTGCCCGAGGGCTAATGCGGGGCTGAGACACTTACTTTGCACTCTTCGCCGATTTCTTCTCGCGCGAAATGCGCTTGATTTCTTTTGGGTCGAACACGATGGACGGCCCGCTTTCCAAGCCTTCCAGTATGTCTTGGCGAAGTTTTTGCATCTTCAAAGATCTCAATTGATCTTCTTGCTCCAGGAGGCGCAACGCCTCGCGGACGACTTCGCTGGCGGAGTTATAGGACCCGGAGGCGATCTTTTGGCGAATCATTTCCTCAAGGTGAGGAGTAAGGCTGATATTCATGGGCATGATGGGGAACCTCGGATGTATGGTAATTCCAAGAATACCGCTGATGGCAAAGTGTGTCAATCTTTGCCAATGGGACTCGATGGGCGCCGACGCGAGAACAAAGGCTTCAAGGAGAAGGCGAAATCCGCACTTTTAAGAACAAAAGTTGCGGCATGCCTCGATACCAAAACCAGCTATGCAGATTTTATCCTCAACGTCTGTGCTAGCCGCCACAATCGAGAGCAGGTTATCGAGGCTGTCAGCCTATTCCTGGCGGAGGGCTTTTAGCGGATCGAGCCGAACCGACCTGCGCGCGGGCAGGTAACAGGCAAGCATGGTTACGGCGGCGAGAAGCAGGGGTGCGCCGATGAGAAGGCGCAGATCGCCGGTGCCGACGCTAAACGCCTGGACAAAGACGTCCGTCAACGCGGAAAGAATTCTTGCCATGGCGATCGCACCGCAGAATCCCAAAACCGTTCCGGAGAGGACCAGCGCGGCGCCTTCGCGCAACACCAATCGCAAGACTTGCGCACGAGTTGCGCCCAGCGCTGTGCGGATGGCGATCTCTTTGCGTCTTTGCGCGACGGAGTAGGCGGTGATCCCCGCGAGGCCGATGGCGGCCAGCACCAGGCCGAACACTCCAATTCCGCCGTACGTTTGGACGGCGAATCGCGTGGAGGCACGGCTGCGATCCAGGAATTCGCTGAGCGTTTGCACGTGAAAGAGATTGAGACTGGGATCGATGAGTGCGATTTCATTGCGAATGCTGGCTAGCGCATCTCCCGCAAGCGGCCCCGCATCTGACCGCACCATGATGGTGATGCCGTCGGCCGGCGCGCGCACAAAGTCGCGTGGAGTTAGCGGCAGATAGGCTATGGCCTGGCGAATACCGATTCCGTTCTGCAAATCATGGACGACACCGACGACTTCGTAGGATTGTTGATCGTCTCGAAGGCGCTTTCCGAGGGCATTGCCATTTCCGAAAAATCCGCGAGCGGCGGTCTCATTCAAGATGACGGGCAGTACCGCGGGCAGAGCGGACGTACTCGATCCGGCGGCTTCGATCCGTTGATCGCGATCGAGAAATTCCCGGCCTGTGAGCATCGGCTCGCTTAGCGCGGCGAAATAACCCGGGCCCACCGTTTCTTCGATCGCGGGCAGCTGCACACGCGGAGAGTGCTCCGCATCTTCCGCAGTCAACTGCCTGGCATCATCATCATCTATGGCGGAAAAGGGAGGCTGAGCCGCTAAGGCGATGCTTCGCGAAGCCGCGGCGGACTTGAGCAGAGCTGGAAGCTTTTCAAAGAGAGCTATTGCTTTTTCCGGCGAGAAGCCATCGCGCACCGGGTCGATGGACAAGAGAACCATGGCGTGGGGATCGAATTTGGTCTGGACGCTGCTTTCTTTTCCGATGCCGATGACCAGGAAGCCGGTGAGAAGGAGAAGCATGAGCGACGCGGCAACCTGCGCCACCATCAGCAAGTTGCGAAGACCGAAGCGACGGTAACCGGGCAACTGAAGCGCCGAGCCTTCTTTGAGCGCCGGAGTCAGATCGGCTTTCGTCGCCTGGAGCGCGGGCGCCAAGCTGAATCCAATGCCACAGAGGAGCGCGAGGCTGAATGCGAAAAGGGCAGCGCCCCAATCCAGGCTGAAGGTTTCGACGGGAACGCCCGTGGGCGGGCTGAACCGGGAGTCCAGCACCATGAGAACGTATGCGATAGCAAATCCTGCGACGCCACCGAGAAGAGAGAGCAAAATGCCTTCGGCCATCATTTGCCGGATGAGCCGAAAACGGCCTGCGCCGATCGCCAGTCGAATCGCCAATTCCTTGCGGCGATTTGCGCCCCGAGCGATCAGCATATTTGCGAGGTTCGTGCAGGCGAGCATCATGACCAGGCCGGTTAGCAAGAGAAAAAAGCCGAGTAAGACCGGCCGCAATTTCCGAGGAAGGGGAACACGCGTGCCTGCCATAAGCAACGTGACGCGCCGGCCTTTGTCCGTGCGCGGCGGCAAAGAAGGATCCTGCTCGTCGAGGCGGCGCATGATGGAGTCGAGAGCGGCTTCCGCGGAATCAATCGTGACGCCCGGAGCCAGGCACATCATGGCTAGAAATTCTTTGGCGTTGCGCTGATGCAGGACGTCATTGGCAAGCTCTGGAGCGAGCGCGGCCGGGGCGTTGGTCGAAACGAAAAGCTCAGCGGGATTTATGGATATGGCGCCATTGAAATCTCTTGGCGTGATCCCAACGATGGTTGCGATTTGGCCATTGAGGCGAAGAATCTGGCCCAGGGCATCGGGAGAGGAGTTGAGGTGATTGCGCCAGAAACGGTCTGTGATCACGACCACGGGCGCGTCGCCAGGCTTGTCGAGTGCGGGGCTGAGCACTCTACCACGCTGCGGCTGAACACCAAGGACGGAAAAATAATCGGGTGAAACAAGCTGGCCGAAGATGCGCTGCGGTTTCGCGTTTTCCGCGCCCTGGAAGGTGACGTTGAAGGGAACGCCGATTTGAAATGCGGCGACGCCGGCGAAGAGATTTTTTTGTTCGCGGAATTGCTCGATGTAGTAGTAGGAGACTGGCTTTTCGGGCATCACCAGATTTTTGGCGTTCGCGGCAGCGGGCAGATCGCGGAATAGCAACGCCCATTTCGAGCTATACACGTTTGTCGTTAGCCCGATACTGAGCCCCATCGAAATGATACCGACTAGCGCAAAGCCGGGCGATTTGATCAACGCTCGCATTGCATACCGCATATCGCCGCGCAATTCGCTCAGATATTCCAGCGGTACTCGGATCGCTATGTCTGCAATTAGGCGGATCAGCCCGGCGGTGCCATGTCTGTTGGCAATATCTTTTATGGAGTCTTCGCCGAGCTGCAGGACTTCTGTGCCGTACGCCAGTTTGAATTCGTGCGGAAACGCTTGCGCCAGACGCCGGTAGATCCGCCATGCGAAATTCATTCTGTCACCATGGGTTGGCCTTGCTTCACCCGAACGGTGCGAACCAATTCCTGGAGGCGATCGCATTCTGCGTCGAGGACACGTCTCCCGAGAGCGGTCAGCCGATAGTAGCGGCGTCGCGCGTCATCGAATTCCGGCGCGGGCCTCTCCTCGGATTCTTCGATCAGCTGCGCCTCGATGAGCCGCTTGATCGAGCCATATAAGGTTGCCGGCCACAGCCGTACTTTCCCGGTGGTGCGATTCAGAACTTCCTGCATGATCCCGTAGCCGTGCTGCTCGCCACCCGCAAGCGAAAGCATGATGTGAAACCAGTGAGTCTTCAGAGGAAGGAACTTATTGGGGTCCATCATGGTCATGTCAATATCTATATCCTTTTATATCTATATGCGTCAATAGTGCTAATCAGCGCGCGTCGCTTGATGGGTTTCGATTCGGATCGAGGGGAGGATAGGATGCTGCGATACGAGTAAAAAACTGAGCGAGAGGAAGACAGAGACGAGTTGAATGAAAAGATGTCTCGGGATCGAGGCCAAGGAAGAATGCGCCTGGCAATCTGGTGTTCGATCCCGAGACAGAGTGGCTGATTAAAAAGGTCGGCCAACACCCGCTATTGGGTATTGGGACGCGTGCGAACGCGGAACGGTTACATTAAAAATATTTGGACGGCCCGAATCACACACCCACTATTTCAGGTGGGAATCGAACCAGGCCAAGGTGCGCTCGACTACGTCGCGGCGGTGCTTGGGACTGGCGAACATGTGGCCTTCGTGTTCGTAGACTACGAACTGCGTTTCGACGCCGAGCGTTTTTAGGGCGTGCCAGAACTCGTAGGATTGTGGGGCGGGGACTTCGCCATCGCTGTCGCCGACGAGAATTAACGTAGGAGTTTTTACTTTTTTGATGAAATTGATCGGCGAGCTTTTGGCGTATACCTCGGGGTCGTCGTAAACGGATTTGCCGAAGAACGGGATCATCCACTGATCGATGAGATTTTCGCCATAGTAGCTTTGCCAGTTGGAAAGACCTGCGCCGGCCATGGCGGCTTTGAAACGGTTGGTTTGCGTGACGGCCCACATGGTCATGTAGCCGCCGTAGCTCCAGCCGCAGATACCGAGGCGGTTTGGATCGATGGGCGCGACTTTGATGGCTTCGTCGACGCCGGCCATGATGTCCTTGAAGTCTCCATTGCCAAAATCTTTGACGTTGGCGCGGGTGAAGGCCTCGCCTTGGCCGAAGCTGCCGCGCGGATTTGGTTGCAGGACGAAATAGCCGGCGCCGGCGAGGGGAGAATAGTAATCGGATGCGCCGGGCCATTCGGAGAGAACGGCGGCTCCGGGCCCGCCATGAACGCGGACGACCAGCGGATATTTTTTGTTGGGATCGAAATCGCGCGGATAGAGAAGCCAGCCCTGGACTTCGAAGCCTCCGTTTTTCCAGTGGATGCTTTTGGCTTCGCCCCAAGCGGACTTGATGGATTTGTTGCGTTGCGTGACTTGCGTCCAGTTGGCTGTGGGGCCGGCCCAAACTTCGGGCGGGGCGCTGAACGAGCTGCGAATAACGGCAGAAGATTTGGCATCGCGCGAAAGTGAGAGGTTGATTCCCCAAGATCCGGCGGAGATTTGACCGGCGTCGCGGAAGAGTTCAGTTTTTGCGCCGTCAGTCGGATTGATCGTGGCGATGCCGGAATCGCCCTCGAGATATTCGCCAAAAATAATTTTTGCGTCGGGAGTCCACGCGAGCCAGCTGGCGGAGGCTTTCATGTCGGGCGTGGTGTTGGTCGCTTCGCCGCCGGTGGCGGGGATGGTGAAAATGTCGCCGCCGACGCTGGGCTCGTCACTCATCAGGCCGCCGATGAAAGCGATGCTCTTGCCGTCGGGCGACCATGCGGGATTGGCGATTTGTAGCGGCGGCTTGTAGATCGATTTCATCAGGCCAGTAGCGGCGTCGAGCGTGTAGAGCTCGGCGATGTACCAGTTGTTGTCGCCGTTGCCGAGAGCAGCGGTGACGGCGAAGCGGAGGCCGTCGGGAGACCAATCGTATTCGTAGATGTAAGTGTCGGCGGGAGAGATTTGATCGAGCTTCCCGGTGGCGACGTCAACGAGCGCGAGGCGCTGTTCGAAGAAGGAGTCTTTGATCTCGCCGGTTTCGGGAGTTTCCGCGACGAGGGGGCCCGCGGCGCGCGTGGCGTTTTCGGTGAAGAGGAGGGCGATGGTTTTGCCGCTGGGCGACCAGCCTGGAGTGGAGAGGAAGCCTTTCACTTGCGTGAGTTTTCGTGCGGAGCCGGATGGGCCAGCAGCATCCATAATATAAAGTTGAAGCTGGCCGGCTTTTGCCGCGTCGGAAAGAAATGCGAGTCTTTTGCTGTCGGGTGACCAGGCGACACTGCTTTCCGCGTGAAGGGCGTCGGCGACGGCTGCGCTGATGCGCTTGGGCGGATTTTTCCCGCCGATCTCCGCAACGTAAATTACCGTATCGCCTGTGGAGACGCCCCGCTTCGTAATGATGTCCTCGACCCAGGCGACTTTTTTGCCATCGGGGGAGATGGCGGTTTGTTCGAAACGGTGCGTGGCGGAGAGGGTATCGATGACGTCTTGCGCTGCGCCGGAGGCTTTGGGTTTTGCAACGGCTTTAAGGCGCGCTTCGGCGGATTGCTTGGTGCCGCTCGTTTCTTGCGGAGGAGTTTCTTGAGCGAAAGATCGCTGCGAACCGCAGAGAATAACTAATGAAGACGCGGCGATCGCTAGCCTTGCTCGAAAACAAGTCATGTGTGCTTCCTCTTGAGAGCTGTGGTTGTGTGCGCGAATACCTTAATCCGCTTGAGGATGAGCCGCAAGCTTTGGTTCGAAGATTTAGAACAAAGGTTCTGGAAGATGTGTTGTTGAGTTGCGAAGTCGCGAGTAGAATCCGCGCAGACTGACCTTGGAGGGAATGATGCTGGATCGCCGTGGATTTCTTTCGTCGTTGGCAGGGGCTGCGGGTGTTGCAGGTACGCTAAGCTTATCGCCAGCTTGGCCAAAATTGCTGGAGCAGGCACCCGCGCAACTTCCCGATAAAGCGCTCTTCGATTCGAATGAAGAAGCCTACTGGACAGAGATACGCAAACAATTTTTGATTCCGGCGGACGAAGTCTATTTGAACAACGGGACGGTGGGGTCTTCCCCGGCGCCGGTACTGCGAGCGATTTTCGAGGGGTACAACACTACGGAGAAAATGGACCAAAGCGACCCGGAAGACTATCCGATCTGGGGTTACGGCATTTGGAACGAGTTTCGCGATCCGCTGGCGGAATTCGTGGGATGCACGCGCGATGAACTTTCGCTGGTGCGCAATTCGACGGAGGCGAACAGTTACATCTGCAATGGACTCGATTTCAAGGCGGGCGACGAAGTGTTGATGACGGATCAGGAGCATCCGGGCGGCGAGCAAGGTTTCAATTTGCGCGCAAAGAGACATGGGATTGTGGTGAAGAAAGTGACGCTGCCGAAGCCGGTGCCGAACGCGGCGGCAGTATTGAATCTTTTTGGCGATGCGATCACGCCACGCACGAAATTAATCTTCTTCAGCCACATTACTACGGTGACGGGCGTCGTTTTGCCAGTGAAAGAGATTTGCGCGCTGGCACGTTCGAAAGGGATTTTGAGCGCAGTGGACGGCGCGCACGTGATTGGAATGATGAAGCTGAATGTGCACGATCTGGGTTGCGACATGTATTCGTCGAGCCCACACAAATGGCTTCAGGCCACGAAAGGCACGGGATTTTTGTACGTGCGCGAGGAAGTGCAAGACCGGTTGTGGAACACGATTGTGACGGGTGGGTGGGACGATCCGAAGTTGAAGGCGGCGCGATTCCAGCAAATCGGAAGTTCGAACGTGCCGACGCTGTACGGTTTGCGCGCGGCGGTGCAGCTTGCGAATTCGATTGGGATGGAGCGGATTGAGCGGCGGCACCGTCAGTCGGCGGACTATATATTGAAAGAGATGGTGAAGCGGGGGGCGGAATCGTGGGCGTCTCCGGACCCGGCGCTGCGCTGCGCGATTGTGTCGGTGAATGTGCCGCCAATTCTAATCGGAGAACTGGAAGCGTGGATGTGGAAGGAAAAGAAAATCAGGATTCGCGGGGGCGCGCCTTCCAAGATACGACTATCGACGCCATATTACTTGCTTCGGAAAGATGTGGACCGCTACTTGGCGGCCTATGACGAGTATCGAAAGATGAAGATATCGGCTTGAGAGGGTCTTAGATCAGCGGCCAACGCCTGGAGTTCGGCCTAAGTGTATTCCCTATTGAGTAAAACTTGACGAAGTGCACGAATTGGCCGATTCTAAAGAGGAAGATGTTGGATGATAAAGGACGGCGGAAGCATGACTGAAAACCTCTCGAAATTGGCGGATTCCTTTGTTGAAGCGACTCCGGACGGCCTCCTGGCAAGCAAAATTCTGAAGAATGCCCCGGAAATCAAACAGGCGCTGGCAACAACGGGCGAATATGTTTTGAGAGACGAATTCGGGAACGAGTATCACATCACATCCAACAACGGCCACGGAGCCTCAACCAAGTAGAACCCTCACGGCCCCAAAGGGATGCTAGCGCTCATCGCATCGGCGGGTTTGGTTTTCTACCTGCTGGTACCCGGAATTCTTTTCAAGGGCCTGTTTTCGCTGTTCATTCCGCTGGACAAGTTTCACCGGACACGAAGCGAACAGCTCACCTTTGGCGCATTCGCCTCGCTACTGCCGCTAGCCCTGACGTTTCTCGCGGTCTTCAGCGCCGGCTGGATTGGAAATCATCCATTCTTTTTTCCCGATTCTGCCGCTCAGACAACGAGCGACTATCAAACTGCTTTTTCATCCGTTTACAGCGACACCTATTTTTCGCAGCACCAACAAGAATTTTGGGGCGCAGCTTCCAGAATAGAGCACCGTCAAGCTCGAATCCTCGTGTGGCTGTATTTCTTCACGGCCTCAGAGGCTTTGCTTTTTGGCTGGCTGGGCAAGAATTTCGGGCGATTCCACAAGTTCAAACCCTATGATTTCGCCGCAAACAAATTTCTCCTTCCGAATATTTCGCCGTGGTATTTCCTGCTCACGCCATTCATGTGGCCGCCAAAACCGGAAAGAAAGGTCATGGTTGATCTGCTTACATCCGACGATCATTTGTACCGCGGACAGGTGGTCGGGCACGAAGTGGACATAGATGGGAATCTTCGCGGAGTGCTGATTAACGAATCCCTAAGATTTGACCGGCGGTCCTACCTCAAGGACAAGGATTTGGACCCTTCGGTGAATCCCGATGACTATTGGAAGAAAATCCCAGGAAAAAATTTATTTGTCTTCGCGGATAAACTCGCAACGCTGAACTTGAGTTATCTGCCGCCAGCTTCCACCATGCCGGAAATTCTGCAACAAATATTGAGCAAACTGAAAATCGACGCACAAGTTTCCGTGGAGAGCCCGCAGCATCCTCATCCGAAAGAGTGGCCTTGAGCCGTTCTTCCGAGGCAGGCGAATTGCACGCACCGCGTTTTCTTGACCCTGTGCTCGGCGGTCGACTACACTAATAAATTCGATACCTGTCGCTCAGGCGGCCTGACGGTCGCTTTGTGTCTGCGGGAAGAACCGGCCGCAACTATCTAAGTATGGGGCCGCGCAACTAAAGGGGGATTGCTTTGCCAAAGCGCACATTTCAACCGCGGAAACGACGCCGCGCGAAGACGCACGGATTCCGCGCGCGCATGAAGTCAGTAGGTGGCCGCAAAGTTCTGGCGGCACGCCGCAAGAAGGGACGCCATCGCCTCACGCCCTAGTAGTGCTGTGCGCCTGGAGTTTCCGCGCGAGGCGCGGCTGGTGCGGCGCGGAGATTTCGATGCCGTGTATCGCGCCGGGAAACGCCGATCCAGTTCCCACTTCACAGTTTTTTTCCGCGCCAACCAATTGCCGGTGAGCCGCTTCGGTTTCAGCATTAAAAAGGCGCTGGGCGGGGCGGTGGTGCGCAATCGCATGCGGCGGCGAATGCGAGAAATCGTGCGCTGCCATCGCATGGAAATACCCGCGGGATGGGACATCGTGATTCATCCGAAGAGTGGCGTGGTGCGGGCGGAGTTTGCGGGATTGACGGCGGATTTGGTGCGGTTAATGAAGAGCGCGTGAATACATCCATGAGTATGCGTGGTGAAAACAGCGTGAGAGAAGAAGAGGACAGACTGAAGTCTGTCCCACCGTGGTCTGTTGACTCCGGAGCGCTGGAAAAGCAATCCACGGCAGTGAAAGCGGCGCTGGCGGCGGTGCGTATTTATAAGGTGCACTTGTCGGTTTTGTTTGCGGGGAGCTGCCGATTCGAACCGACTTGTTCGATGTATACGTATGGGGCGATTGAGCGGTTTGGTGTGATGCGGGGGTCGTGGATGGGTTTGAAGCGGTTGCTGCGGTGTCATCCTTTGTCGCGAAAGTTTGGTTACGATCCGGTGCCGGAGAAAACGGAAACGACGGCGGCATGTGCGGATGGAATTGGACAAGACGCAGTCCCATCCAGTGTTACTTCTAGAGAGGCTCATTCGTGAGCGAGCCGCAAAAGAAAAAAGAACTTTCTTCAGAAATGCGCATTTTGATCGCCTCGATACTTTCGATGGCGGTGATTTTGTTGTGGGCCAAGTTCTTCGCGCCGAAACCGCCAGCGAATTTGCCGCAAGCCAACAGACCGGCGATCACGTCGCCGGCGGGCACAAATTCAGCAGCGACGTCGTCTTCCACTTCTCCTTCGACCTCTGGAAATAATTCGAACACGCCAACGCCTGCGGGAGTCGCCACCGGGCTCGCACCCTCAAACGCAGCAGCGATGCCGCCGAAGGCCGACGCGCAAGAGCGCACGATTGTCGTGGAGAACACGCTTTATCGCGTGGAGATTTCAAACCGCGGCGGAGTGGTGAAAAGCTGGCAGCTCAAGAAGTACATGGACGATTCGAAGCCGCAGCGCGTGCTGGATGTGGTTCATCCACAGGCTGCGGAAGAAGTTCGCGGCTGGCCTTTCGCGCTGGTGCTCGACGATCCACAACTGGAGGCACAAGCGAATTCCGCACTGTACGTTGCTGGTTTTGTTGAGCCAGGCGGCCATGCGGGAGGCGATGGGGCAAACTACGGGGCCATCCCGGCCAATCCGCTGCAAGCCCCGTCCGATCTGCAGTTCGTTTGGAGCGATGGACACCTCGAGGTAACGAAGCGATTTCGATTCGACGATTCTTATGTTGTGCACGTAGAAACCAACGTCAAGTTCAACGGAGCGCCTCTCAAGTCCGGGCTGGCATGGCTGGGAGGATTCGGGGATTTGACGGTGCAGAACCCGATCCCCGTCGAGACGGTATCGACGTTTTACAGCGAAGGCGGCAAGGTTACGGATTTGCTCCACAAGAAACTTGAGGGCCCGGAGAAATGGGGCCCGGGCGGTTGGTCAGGCAACAAGGATTTTGCGGGAATTGAGGACCGTTATTTTACGGCGGCGTTTTTGCCCGTAAATGGAGTCGCTTCCGGTTCGCTGGAAACGCGGTACTGGAAGGTGATGCGCACCATCCAGGTCGAAGGAAAAGATACCCAAGAACCGGTGGCAGAGGTGGCGGTGGCAACACCTTCGCAACCGCTGGCTTTACGCGTCTACGTTGGGCCGAAAGACTACGATGACTTGAAGGCCATGAAGCCGCCGCTGCAATCTCTGGTGAACTTTGGATTTCTCGAAATTATCGCGGAGCCCCTGTTCCACGGGTTGAAGTGGCTGCATAAGTACATTCCCAACTGGGGCTGGACCATCATCGTGATGACGCTGTTCATCAACATGCTGCTCTTCCCGTTGCGAATTTCGAGCTACAAAACGACGCTAAAGATGCAGCGGGTCGCGCCTGAAATCAAAGCAATTCAGGAGCGCTATAAGAAGTACAAGATGAACGACCCGAAGAAACAGGAGATGAACAAGGAAGTGATGGCCATTTATAGCCGCGAGGGGATCAACCCCGTAGGCGGCTGCTTCCAGATGTTTCTGCAAATGCCGATCTGGTTCGGGTTGAATAGCGCGTTACGCGGGTCGATTGAATTGCGGCACGCGCATTGGCTATGGATTAACGACCTGGCGGCAAAAGACCCTTATTATATTTTGCCGGTCGTGGTAGGCGTTTCGATGTATCTCGTTTCGAAAATGACGCCGATGACGTCCGCCGATCCGCAGCAGCAACAGATGATGAAGATCATGCCAATCATGTTCGCGGGAAGCTTCATTATTTTCCCGTTTTCGAGCGGACTCGCGTTGTATATTCTCACCAGCAGCTTGGTGGGTATCGGACAGCAGTGGTATCTGAATAAGACGCATCCTGCTCCGGCGGCGGCGAAACAGATCTCGCGCGCCAAGAAATAGGAAGTCCTGCAAAGGTCGCCCAAGGCTGGCGAGCAAGATTGTAGTTTCTACGGAGGTCCATGGGTCAGGACTTTATCCGCGACGGCAAGCTCGACCGGGAGGCAGCCGGCGAAGCGTTGCGAAAGTTTTTGGAAGAAATTGTGCGCGTGTCTGGCTTGGATTTGAAGGTGAAGGTGCAGGTGGTCGATGCGCCCGCTGCGGATGTTTCGGGCGGAGCGGAAGTGATTGCTGATCTCGATGGGCGTGATAAAGAGATTTTGCTGGAGCGCAACGGAGAAGTCCTAAAAGCGTTTGAGCATCTGGCGTTTCGCGCGCTGCGGCTGGAACCTACTTTTCACGAAAAAATTCATCTGGATAGCGGCGGCTATCGTGCGTTGCGCTTTGAAGAGTTGCGCATGACCGCGCGCGTGGCAGCAGAACGCGTGCAGAGTTCGCACCAGCCGTTTCGACTCAATCCCATGTCCTCGCGTGAACGGCGCATCGTGCATCTGGCTTTGAAAGAGATTCCCGGTGTACGCACCGAAAGCGTAGGCATGGGAGAAGAGCGCCAGGTGGTGATCCATCCCGCGAAGCCGAAGTAGTTTTGCTCTGTCAGATAGTAGTGCAACCGCTGGACCGATTTATTCCCTTCTAATCCCGCGCCCATCCTTTTGAAACGATTTGGCCGGTTTCATCCATCTTTACGCGATATGTGAAGGACGCGGGGCGATTCCGGCGGATCGACGAAAATCGCGCGTCGAAGAACTCCACAACGGCTACATTGCTTTCCTTGTGAAAACGTGTGACCGGGAAACGCGAAAACCACAAAACCTTTTGCACTTCGGGCAAACGCTTGGCTGCGTCGATATATTGATTCGGTGGAGCGTCGGGATAATAGCGATGCTCGACGGATGCAAGATCGGGCCGTTCGCTTAGATCCACGCGGACTTCGTAGACGCCGTGCGGCGTATTGACTAGCCCATCCCAATGCCAAAGGGACGGCGGCAGCGGGAGCGCGCCCAGGGATTTCACCTGAAGTTGGAAGAGCAAAGCGAATTTTTCGACGCGATCCAGCGCGACGCGGTGGGCGTAGAAAGCTGCAGCCAGGTAGAGGATCGCCACGGCGAGACCTGCGCGATTCCACGTAGCGTAGCGAACGCGGAGTCCTTTGCCACCGAGAGTGGGCAGTAGAAAAAATACTGCCAGTAACGCAAGAACGGCGACGGCAGTTTGTTCAGAAATCGGCGCGCCGACATTTTTCGCTATTGCCGCGACGCCAAGCGACGCCAGAGCAAGTACGCACCATGTGATGATGGCGCGATTCTTCAAGCCTTCGGCTTGGCGATAGACCCACGCGAGAATTTGCGGAGCCAGGAGAATCGCGCTGAACGTGAAGTCGACGATGAAGATTAAATCCCAGGCGGGGCGCGACCATTGGACCGGCGACCAAATCATCGTGCCAAAGCTCGTGACCAGGTCGAGAAAAATGTGGCTGAGAATGCCGATGGCGTAGAGGCCCGTCAAAGCAGCGAACGAAGGCGCGTCCCATTTGCGCCAGCGTGCGAACCATCTCGTGAGCGCAGCGAGAAGCAGAGCGAAGATCGGCATGCAGACCAGCGAATGTGTATAGCTGCGATGCCACGTCAAAATCAGCATCGGATTGTTTGAGAACCAGTCGCGAAGAATGTCCGAATCGGGGAAAATCGCGCCGAACATCACCGTCCAGGTAATGATGCGGGCGCGATTCATGGGCTTGGACGCGAACATGTCCTCGCCGCCGAAGACCGCTTTGCCGATCAACGCCCCGGCGATGCCGTGAGTGATGGTGTCCATTCGTTTTGTTTAGACGAAGCCTTTCCGTCGAGCGGCAGCATTCTCCCTGATAATACGGCGAGAAAAAACCACAGTTTCAGAGCACTTTAATCAAAGGAGCTGTTTTCTGAATGGCGTGGCCGACGCGGCGGGCGTTAACCCCGTGACGCGCAAAGGCTGCCAGTGTTGAGTCCGCGTAATCCGGCGCGATGGCGACGAGAAAACCGCCAGACGTTTGCGGATCGAAGAGGAGGTCCTGATATTCAGACCGAACACTGGGTTCGAATTCCGCGCACTCACCGACAAAGGCGCGATTGTTTTTTAAGCCGGCAGAAAGGTGGCCTTCGCGTGCGGCTTCCACGGCGCCGGGAAAATAGGAGAAGGATGCATGATCGATTTCGAAAGAGACGGGCTCGAGACCGTGAGCTGGATCGCCTAGCGCCATCTCGCGAGCGTGGCCGAGAAGGCTGAACCCTGTTACGTCAGTGACGGCATGAATGGGTTTTGCAGTTTGCTCCTTTTCGTCGATTTCTTGGAGAGCTGCTGCAGCGGCCGCGTTGAGTGTGCTCATCGCAGCAACGGCAGCTGCGAGCGATTCCGCTGAAGCGCGATCTTTTTTCAGCGCAGTGGTAATAACACCGGTCCCAAGCGGCTTGGTAAAGAGCAGTACGTCTCCGGGCTTGGCACCCACGTTGCGCCAAACGCGTTGAGGATTGATGGTCCCTGTGACCGCGTAGCCGAAAAGCATGTCTTCATTTCGAATCGAGTGGCCGCCGATCACGCTGCATTTTGCCTCGGTCATTTTGGCGAGACCACCTCGAACAATTTGTTCAAGAATCGCCGGGTCGCCCTTTTCTGGAAAACCGACGATGGACAGAGACGAAATCGGACGGCCTCCCATAGCGTAAACGTCGCTGAGCGAATTAGCCGCCGCGATCTGGCCGAAGAGGAATGGATCGTCCACGATAGGCGTGAAAAAATCGACGGTCTGGACGAGTGCGAGGCTTTCACTGATCAGGTAAATTCCCGCGTCGTCGTTGGTATCGAAGCCGACGAGCACATTTGGATCCGTTTGGCGTGGGAGATTGCGCAAGACCGCGTCGAGCGTGGCGGGATTCAGCTTTGCTGCGCACCCGGCCGCTTTGGCCATGGACGTGAGTTTCACTTGTGTCGCCAAGAATTCACCTCGCTAATTCGCAGTCCATTATAACGATGCACAGAGCATTGCGCTGGTAACACGTGCTTCCTGACGAACTGGGATGTGAAATCGGGGTGCCGAAGAGTTGCGCCGAACTCGCGAACGTGGTCTCATCGCCGGATGCCTTGGGACTTCTGGCTAATCTTTGTTGTGCTGGGCGTGCTACTGCCCCTGCGAGGCCGGCTGCGTCTGCAAAAATTGATGGTCATTTCACAGGTCGGAACCCGAGAACGCCTCTCGCTCTATGCTTCGACCATCGGGTTTCAGTGGCTGGCCGCCGCAGCCGTTGCCTGGCGGGCGTGGGCACGAGGTCTTAGCTTTGCGCAATTGGGTTTGGTGATCCATGGGCCCTGGCGGGTCTTAATTGGTGCAATTGTCGGCGCAGCGACTTTAGGTGGGTTGCAATGGCTCAACTTAAGGAGAATGGGGCGATCTTCGGCGAAGGCGCGGGAGTTCATGCAGGTGCTCGCCGAGCGAATTCTGCCCCAATCCCGTGCCGAGCTGATTCCCTTCCTGGCGCTGGCGGTGACGGCTGGGCTTTGCGAGGAATTTCTATACCGCGGATTTGCGATGGCGGCTTTGACCAGGGCGGGACTCCCCGTGTGGAGCGTTGTGCTATTGTCCTCTGTTCTCTTTGGGTTAGCGCACCTTTACCAGGGGCGCGGTGGGTTGTTAAGCACACTGGTCATTGGCACAGTGTTCGGAACGGCGCGAATCGCGTACGATGGGTTGTTTCCCGTGATGCTCTGGCACTTCACTGTGGATGCCGTAGCGGGAGTGGCAGGGCCGAGATACCTGGTTAGAGCAGTACCGACGACTGCGGAAATGGAAATCCACAGTCCAATTGTAAATTAGTTACTCTTATGACAACACCAACCCCGGCGGTGCTATCAGCGGAGACCATTCGCCGCGCCCTTGGCGAATTCCAGATGGAAGTTAGTGACCAGCAAATCGTTTATATTCAACAATATATGACGCTTTTGTTGACCTGGAATGAGAAGATAAATCTGACCGCCATCCGCGACCCTCTAGAAATACTATATCGTCATTTTTGCGAGTGTATGTATGCGGCGGTGGCCGTGCCTGTGGAAAACGGTCGGCTCGCCGACGTTGGCTCTGGAGCCGGATTTCCGGGTATTCCGCTCAAAATCATGCGACCGAACTTGAATGTGTTTCTGGTCGAGTCGAATATGAAGAAGGCCACTTTTCTCGCCGAAGTGCTTAGAAACATTGAACTTCCGGACACCCGAGTGCTCGTTAGCCGCTATGAGGAGCTGGGTGAGGAAATTATGCCCCTGGATTTCGTGTGTTCAAGAGCGGTGGGAGACTTTGAACCGTTTTTGACGTGGGCAGCCTCCGAACGTGTTGCAGCTAAACAAGTTATCTTGTGGATAGGCGGCCGCGACCTGGATCAGGCGCGCCATGGAACAGACTGGGAATGGCGGGAACCAATCCCCGTCCCGCAGTCCTTGCGGCGATACCTCCTGGTCGGGGCCCGAAAAAATTAAAAGTGTCGGCGCAACGACTTGAAATACAAAGACTTGCGACGTTCCTAAAGTCTTCTTCATATCCATCGCAGATTATTTCGCTGCTCAATCGGATCACACAAGCCGAATCGATAACGCATTGGAAAGAGACCCCGCAGATGCTCGGCCTTTTGATCTGTTTGACGCTACGAGGTGCTTAGGTCTAACAGGCAGAACGCATACACACGCGTTCCACGTGGAACAAGCCACTTCGCGCGATTCACTCTCATTGTCGCCCATTCTTTACATCGGCAAATGGCGAACGAAGCCGAATGCGAGGAGCCTATGTTCCACGTGGAACGATTCAGTTTTGGAATTGTCTGGATTTGCCCATATCATCAAAATGGAAGACCGCGACAGTTCCACGTGAAACATTCCGAGCCCGAGAGTTGGCGGTGTTCCCGGAAAAAACAGAAATAAGCCTCGCCGGTGGTTCCACGTGGAACAAAACAGTTTCACTGTCGCGAGCCAAGGGTTGTTTCACGTGGAACACAAATGTCGGAACGGCAGGGCATTGAGACTGTTCCACGTGGAACGTTACCATAAAAATTCCACAGACGACGATTGTTCCACGTGAAACGAGTTGCATCCTTAACTCAATTCTGCTAACTTTTCGCGAATTGAGAGGGCTTGTTGGCGCGAATCATCGCAGTTGCAAATCAAAAGGGCGGAGTAGGAAAGACAACCACCGCAGTAAATCTGGCGGCTTGCCTCGCTGCCTCTGAACAATCAACCCTCCTAGTGGATTGCGATTCGCAGGCCAATGCTACGGCCGCCATCGGGTTCCCCAAAGATCCTTCCCGCAGAACCCTCTATCAATGCCTTATCCTGAACGAACCCTTCGACAAAATCGTCCAGAAATCGCAAGTTGACGGTCTAGATGTCGTCCCCGCCGACAAAAACCTTGCGGGAGCTGCCGTCGAGCTGGTTCTAGCGGAGAATCGCGAATATAAGCTGCAAGCGCTGCTGAATGAGATTCGTGATCGCTATAAATTCATTGTATTGGACTGCCCTCCAGCGCTTGATCTTCTAACCTTAAATGCGCTGGTATCTGCCAGTGCAGTGCTTGTCCCGATTCAATGCGAGTATTTAGCTTTGGAAGGTGTCTCCGAATTGCTGGATACGCTCATGAGGATCCGGCGCACGCTCAACCCTAGCCTGGAGATCGAAGGCATCCTCCTAACGATGTACGACGAGCGCACAACCTTATCGAGACAAGTAGCCACGGATTTGCGCAGCTTCTTCGGCACGCAGGTGTTTCAGAGCGTAATTCCGCGCAACGTTAGGCTTGCCGAAGCGCCAAGTTTCGGAAAACCAATCATTTTTTACGATATTCATAGCAAAGGGGCGGAGGGCTACACCCAACTCGCCCAGGAGGTCATTGCCAATGACGAGAAACGCTCTGGGAAGAGGGCTAGGAGCGCTGATTCGGGAGCCTGAGCCGCAGGTTCCTGCGCCACCGACTCCGGCTCCAGCAGCTCAACCTCACGCCACAAGCAACAGCGGTGCCGCCGCTGCCGCACCAGCACGAGAAACAGTGCACGCAGGCCCGCATCAGATCGACATCGATTTGATCGAACCCAGCCCTTACCAACCACGAACACGCTTCCGCGAAGAAGCGCTCGACGAATTGGCAAGATCCATACAATCCAGTGGGATCATCCAGCCATTGGTGGTTCGTCCCATCGGCAGCCGCTTTCAATTGATAGCCGGCGAGCGGCGCTGGAGAGCGGCGCAACGGGCAGGCCTGACCAAAGTCTCTGCGATCGTACGGCAAGTCCCGGACGAGCTGGCTTTAGAAATGACGCTGGTAGAAAACATCCAGCGCGAAGACCTAAACGCTATCGAAGCTGCGCGAGCGTTTGAAAGATTGATGGACGAATTCCAACTTACCCAGGAATCCGTGGCAGAGCGCACCGGCAAAGATCGCGCCACAGTTGCCAATTCGATTCGACTGCTGAAACTCGAGCCAACGATTCAAGACTGGATTGAAGAAGGCAAGCTAACGGCCGGCCACGGGCGGGCTTTGCTGGCAGTAGCGGATTCGCCATTGAGGATGCGCTATGCCCAGCGAGCTTCGCGCGGCGGCTTGACAGTCCGGCAGATTGAACGGCTCGCGTCGCGGCGCTCACGCACGGCAAGCCCCACGGCGCAAGTTCATGCCGACGCAAATATTCGAGCCGCGATCGACGAACTCCAGCGTCACCTGGGAACCAAAGTCCTCCTCCGTCAGAAGACGAAAATGCGTCCAGGACAGCTCGTCCTGGAATATTACGACGACGCGCAGCTAATGGGAATTTACGATCGATTGATGAAGTAGAGCCACAGTTCTTGCGATAATCAAGCCTGTCCATTCGTTCCACCGTATCCTTTGGACAACTCAGCCTGCGCCGCGCGTTGACTTGTGCGCACCGGACGCTAGAGTAGGAGAGTCGCTCTAGCTTTAGGAGAAAAGTCATGGCATGGAAGTGGCCCGGTTCCTCAAAGAATGGCGTGAGCGAAGAGTGGACCGGCTTTATTGACCAGGGTGTGACCCTTGAAGGCACGCTGCAGCTCACCGGAACATTTCGCATCGACGGCAACGTACGCGGAAATATCATCTCCGAGCAGACGGTTGTTCTGGGCGAAGGCGCCAAAGTTGAAGGACAGATCGAAGGAAACCGCGTGGTGATCTCCGGCCGCTTTGATGGCGTGATTTTCGCTAAGGGCCGCGTCGAGATTCAAGCAAAGGGCGTGGTTACTGGCGAAGTACATTCGCCGTGCATGGTGATAGACCCAGGCGGAATCTTTGATGGTCGATGCCACATGCTGGCGTCGTCCGATGCGGCCTCGGGAGTGACGATTCCTATCCGAGCAGTCGGCCAAGCATAGAGTCGGCAGAAGTCCTGCGAACCTCCAGGACCTTCTTCGTGCGGCAATACAACTCTCGCGCCGCCAACCTCTTTAGTTACTAATAGATATATATTAATCTACAAGTACAGGACCGCTCGCCATTTAGGCTTACTCCGCGTGGACGTCCGACAGCGAAGGGTCAGTCTCCTTCGGGTAATTGAAGAAGAGCTGATTGCCGTCGGGATCATCGACTACCAGCACTCGGTAGCCCCACGAACCTTCCTTGACCGCAACACCCTTGGTCTCGAATTCCGCGCGTAGCGCGTCCAACGCCGCGACTTGCTTCTCCGGCTCGGCCTTCAGCGAAATGAACATCAGCCCCTTGCCAATCTTCTCAGGCCACGTGTCGGCCAGGATAAGCGCGCAGCCCTGTCGCTCGACCTGTGCAACGTGCGCTCTGCCGTCCTCCTCGTAGCGCCATGGGCTCGTGAAGCCGAGCCGGTCAACGTAAAAGCTGAGCGAGACCTCAACGTCTCTCACGTGTAGGACGGGCCGCGCGAACCAGTCTGTCATAAGCTAACTATCCTCGAAGGAAGACAACTTCTTCCGCCGTTTTGAATTCTACGGCTATGTTCAACGACGCGCTTGGCGGTTGGAACTTCTAAGAACGGGACTACCTCATGCACTTTCTTCATATTTGCTTTGTTCATTGGCTCTTTGCCCGGTCGCGCTGGATAGAGGTATTCGAACCTGAATTTGCGTTCCATGCGAAGGCTTCGATTCGATGGAAAGTTGCCCCCCAACCAACCGCACCCGTTCGCGCATGCTGATTAAACCAAGACCGGATTCTCTCTTCACAGGCTCAAGGGTGAATCCCGCGCCGTTGTCTGAGACGCAAAGATCAATTCGATTGGCGTGACCAGACAGCTCAACCTTGGCCTCCTCGACGCCACTGTGCTTCGCGACGTTCTGCAACGCCTCCTCCACGATCCGAAACAGGCAGAGTCTCACGTCCTTCGGAATATCCCCCGGAATGTTGTGATGAACAAACCGGACCTCCAGCTTGTGCCGCTGAGAGAATTCTCTGCAAAAGCTCCCTATGCATGCCGTGAGACCCAGAACGTCCAGCTTGGATGGATGAAGCTGGTGAGACAAGTCGTGGAGACTGGACGAAACTTCCGTGGATACTTCCGTAAGGGCGTGTAGTTGTTGCCGTGTCTGAGACGAAAGGCCGGGCGTGTCCTGTTCTAATTTCGTCAGTCCAATTTGCAGGAGCGCCATCATTTGACTCAAGTCGTCGTGTAACTCTCGGGCAATGCGCGCGCGTTCCTGCTCTTGCGCCTCGATCAACCTGCGGCTCACGCTGGAGACAGCCTCTTCTGCAAGCTTGCGCTCGGTAACCTCGGCTACCATGCCGATCGTCCGCAGCAATCTACCCTTGCCGTCAAAGAAACCATGAACGCTCTCCTCCAGCCAAATCACACTGCCGTCGGGACGTAGCATTCTATAGCTGGTTTGATAGGAAGGATGTTTAGGAGTAAGCCGAGTTGCTGTAGCGACGTACGCCTCGCTGTCGTCAGGGTGAACTCTCTCGATAAATTGCTGACCAGTGTCGCGCGCTGGATCGCTCAACCAATTGAGAACGTCTGAGTACCGTCCCGATCGCACTATCGTATCGCTTACCGCATCCCACTCGAACGCATACATCCTTCCCGCTTGGACCGCTAGGCGTAACCGTTCCTCGCTTTCTCGCAGCTCTTGCTCGGTCCGCTTTCGTTCAGTGATGTCCGCTATCATGCCTACTATCCGCAACACCTTGCCCTGCTCGTCAAAGTGCGCCCGGCTGCTCATTTCCGCCCAGATCACGGTATCGTCCGGACGTGTCACCCGAAAGCTGGTTTCAAGGCAGGGCATGTCAGGACAAAGCTTCCCAACTGCGGCCATAAGTCTTTCTAGATCTTCTGGGTGGACCCTCGCCAATACTTGCTGGCCGGTCGTGGGCGTCGCCTCATGCATCCTGAGAATCTGAGCGCTCTCAGCCGAACATACGATCTCATCGGTGCTAGCGTCCCATTCGTAGGCGAACATCTTTCCGGCTTGAGCCGCAAGGTGAAATCGTTTTTCGCTCTCACGGAGTTCGGCTTGTGCAAGCCGGCGTTCAGTAATGTCTTGACCCGTGCCACGGAGTTGCACGACGCGCCCCGCGGCGTCTCGCTGCGCCTCGCCACGAGCAATTACCCATTTTGAAGTGCCACCAGGGCCGAGTAACTCCAGATCCAATTCGAATGGTGTCCCAGCGCTTGCCGCCTCTTCTACTGCGCCTTGCAGCCGTTTCCAACTCTCCGCGGTGTAGAGGTGCCGCTGTTTCCTGAAGTTGAGAGCCGGCAGATAGGGATCGCGGCCGACGATTCGATAAAGTTGCTCAGACCACGTCGCAATGTCCGTGTTTGGATCCCATTGCCAACTGCCTACCTGTGCCAGGCGCTGGGCTTCATTCAATTCCGCTTCTCTCTTCCGCAATGCACGCTCCGCTTGCTTACGCTCTTCGACGAGGGCGGCCAGAATCATGAAAGGTATCGCAGTGAAAACCAAGGATAGCTGCAGCGAGAACAGGCTGTTGAAAAGCCCTCCCTCGGTGAAGGGACCGCGGCCATGAACTGCAGCCCAAATCGATAGAAAGGCAACTACTAAGACCGAGGTGCTGAGGCCTAAGGTCCCGAAACGCAATGCCGCCCAGAGCAGAAGCGGAACGAGAGAATAAAGCAATGCCGGCGAGCTGCTGGTCTCCGACGCTGTGAAGGTGACGTAGCTCAAAAGAACCAACCCCGTCATTAGCGCGAAAAATTCCAAATGGTAGGCCAGTGATTTTCGCGCCCATGCAGGTCCCTCGCTAACCCAACTCAGGATGGTCGGCGTCAAGGTGATAAAAGCAAGTGCCTCAGATAGAAACGAAACTCTCCAATTGGTCCAATAGTCGCCTGGGATGCCAAACGCGCTGAGAAGTGCCGCAACGTACGGTGCGAGGATCACAGCGAAAAATGCATATTTGGTGAGGTTCTCTGCACTATTGAGCCGGGGCACCCCGTCGAAGAAATGGCTTACCAAGAGTGCAGCTATAAGGACTTGGACCGTATCGGCCAGAAGAAACCAAACAACCGATCCGATCGGCACGCCTGCCTGCAGGTCGTAGAGAAGGAACGCCGCAAAAGCTGCGGGGATTATGCTCGGCCAGGCCCTCCGCGGCACCAGCAGCAACACGGACACCAGCAGCGCGCAACCTGGCCAAAGCGGCCAGACCGTTTGGGGATGCAATAACAATGCCCCTGCCAGTGTTGCGGCCAGGTACAACAGCAAGGCCACAAGGCACGCCAGGACCACTGTATGAAACGCGGAGTCTGCCCTCACTATTTTCCAGGATAGCCGACTTGGGCCGGTTTCCATGGCCAACCTCCGCTGCCGCGTGAATCGTTCCCGGCCTAATGGAAGCGAATAAACAGCCCCTCGGTGATCGGTGCTTGGTAACGACTGTGCTACATATATACACCTGATAACTGGCAGATTTCAATGGTCTTCTCGGCTAAGAGCCTTCGCCCCCTTCTCCTCTTGACAATCAGTAGGAGAAGCATATTCTTCCTCCTGACGCTCAGGAGGAATCGTGACGGATAAGCCGAGTGATCTAGTCCAAGGCACTCTGGACATGCTCATTCTAAAAATGCTGGCTCTCGAACCTATGCACGGTTACGGGATCGCAGTGCGGCTCGAGCAGATGAGTCAAAGCGTTTTCCGCCTCAATGCAGGCTCGCTGTTTGTAGCTGTGCAGCGGCTGCAACGTGATGGCCTGATCCGAGGCGAATGGAAGGCCACGGAGAACAGCAGGCGAGCAAAGTACTACGCTTTAACAGAGCAAGGCCGAAAGAGGCTCAACAGCGAGACACGAGAATGGGGAAGGCAAGTGGCGGCGATCGCCAGAATTTTGGAGGCGTCATAAAGGCTTATGTCCTCGCCGCGAAACATATTGATCGGTCTCCGATCGCTGTTCCGAAAGGTACAGGTCAACCGGGAGCTGGACGAGGAGCTATACGGCTTCCTAGAGATGGCAGCCGAAGAAAAGATGAAACAGGGGATGAGCCGCAAGGACGCACTTCGAGCTGTGCGATTGGAGCGAGGAAGTCTCGATGTAGCAAAAGAAGAGGTTCGCTCCGCGGGCTGGGAATCGTACGTAGAAACCGTGGGACGGGACTTGCATTTCGCGCTGCGGCAATGGGCGAAGAATCCGGGATTTGCTCTAAGTGCTGTGGTGGTTCTGGCGCTGGGCATGGGGGTGAGCCTGACGATTTTCGGGTTCGTGGATGCGGCTTTGCTGCAGCCGCTTCCCTACGTAAATCCCGAGAGACTGATGTCGGTTAACGAGAGCAACGCGGAATCGCCGCGCTGGCCGCTGTCGTATCCGGATTATCTGGATTGGCAACGGCTGAATAAATCCTTCCGCTCGCTCGATATTTACAACGGCAGCGGCTATTTGCTGCAGACTCCGTCCGGGGCGACAGCGGTGCAGGCAGAGCGCGTGAGCGGCGGATTTTTCCGAACGCTGGGCGTGCGTCCCATGCTGGGGCGGGACTTTTCCCTCGACGAGGACAGACCCGGCGGGCCTAACGTTGCGATCCTCAGTTATGGTGCGTGGCTTCATTACTTCGGTGCGCGACGCGATGCGGTGGGGTTGACGGTCAACCTGGACAAAGCGACCTATACCATCATCGGAGTTCTGCCGCGTACGTTTTCGTTCGCCAGAGCCGGCGACGCGGAGTTCTGGGTACCCATCAATACCTTGAGTCCTCACGAACAGATGCGGACTTTCTATAATTTTTGGGGAATTGGAAGGCTGCGCGACGGAGTGACAGCGCGGGAAGCTCTGGCGGAAATGACCGCCATCTCAAAGCAATTGCAGATGCAATTTCCCACGTCCGATCGCTCCGAGAGCGCCAGCGTGGTTCCGCTCTCCGAGGTCATACTTGGCGACGTGCGACCTATTCTGCTGACAATGTTGGGCGGAGCGGGATTGCTGTTGTTGATTGCGTGCGTCAATGTGACCAGCCTCGTGCTGGTGCGCTCCGAAAACCGCAGGCGCGAGATTGCCGTCCGGGGAGCGCTCGGAGCGTCTCCGTCGCGACTGGTGCGGCAATTCGCCACGGAAGGACTGTTGCTTGCCGTAGTCGGCAGTTTAAGCGGCGTGATATTTGCCGACTGGCTGACGAAAATTCTGTGGCGCCTCGTGCCCAAAGACATGGCGGCGGACATGCCCTTTCTGGGCGATGTGGGATGGAATACTCACACATGCGCATTTGCCATCACGATTGCATTGATGGCCGCGGTGCTGTTCACAACGGCTTCTAGTCTTCGCCTGATTTCGCAGCAGGAAGGCGACGGATTGGCGAACGGGGACCGCAGTTCTGCAAATCAGCTCTGGCAGAGACTCGGAGCAAGAATGGTAGCCGTGGAACTGGCTGTCGCTGTCGTACTTTTGACTGGCGCGGGCTTGCTGGGGCAGAGCCTGTATCGGCTGCTGAACGTACCGCTGGGATTTGATCCAGGTCATCTGGCGACCGTGGAGGTTGAAGTTCCCGCGACAGGCGCCGAGAAAAATCAGCATACGGTGGCCCTTTACCGGGAGATTTTGCAGCGAGTCACAAGCTTGCCGGGCGTGGAGTCCGCAGGAATCAGCAGCATGGTTCCTGTGCAATGCAACTGCCCCGTCGACTGGATCACCTTCCCCGGCAGGCCATTCCACGGCGAACACAACACCGTCGACGAGCGCCACGTGAGTGCGAACTATTTGACGACGATCAAGGCCACACTGGTGCGCGGAAGATTCTTCACCGACAGCGAGGATGCCTCCAAACCGGAAGTTGTCGTCATCAATCAAACCTTGGCGCAAAAATTTTTCCCCGACGAAGACCCCATCGGCCAGAGAATCGCCGATTACGAGGGCGGGCGTCCGTCGGAGCGGGAGATAGTCGGCGTGGTGGCCGATGTTCGCGAGGGGCCATTGGATAGCGACATTTGGCCCGCGGAATATTTCTCCATCAACGAGACACAGGACTCTTATTTCAGCCTGACCGTGCGCACGAGGCAAGATGCCGGAGCCGTGCTGCCGCTGCTGGTGAGCACCTTGCACGAGATCGACCCAGGGCTAGGCGCACTCCATGAGATGACCATGAATCAACAGATTGAGGACACGCAAACGGCACTGCTGCACCATTTTTCCGCGTGGCTGGTTGGGGGATTCGCAGCCATGGCGCTGATTCTGGGAGTTGTCGGGCTGTATGGAGTAGTGGCGTATTCGGTTAGCCGGCGGACGCGGGAGATCGGTGTGCGTATGGCGCTGGGCGCCGAGCGGAAAGGCGTTGTCCTTATGATATTGCGTCAGGCTGGAAAGATGGTGACGTTGGGTGTCGTTGTTGGCTTGCTCGCGTCGCTTGGAGTGTCCCGTTTGATGGCCAGCATGCTTTTCGGCGTGAATTCCTACGACCCACTGACCTTTGTGGCTGTCGCTGTGATTTTGACTACAGTTGCGCTAGCCGCTTGCTACATTCCGGCGCGGCGGGCGGCGCGAGTCGATCCCCTGGTGGCTTTGCGTTACGAGTAATGTATCTGGAAACAGGTCTGTGCCTAACCGATGCACGCACCTCTCGGAAGGAAAGAACTGCTGATTAAGTTCCGCTTGGATGCTTAGTCGAGTAATCGGAAACTGACCCGCAGCCGAAAACTGCCGTGAGTTGACACCATGTTATCGGGCGACTATCGTTCGAATTGAATTTTGCGAGAGGTCTTCTGGATGAAGATTTTGGTGATTGGCGGCGGCGGGCGCGAGCATGCGCTGGTTTGGAAGCTGAAGCAGAACCCGCGCGTAGAAAAAATTTGGTGCGCACCAGGCAACGGCGGCATCGCCGCCGACGCGGAGTGCATCGCGCTGGACGCTGGCGACGTTGCCGGTCTCGTGGCCCTGGCCGAAAAGAACGCGCCAGACCTGACGATTGTCGGCCCGGAGTTGCCCCTTGTAAACGGCATCTCCGACGCCTTCACGCAGCGAAACTGGCCTATTGTCGGCCCTTTGCAGCAAGCGGCGCAGCTCGAAGGCAGCAAGATTTTTTCGAAAGAATTTCTGCTTCGCCACAATATTCCGACCGCAAAAATGTATGGCGCGTTCGACTCACCGCAGAAAGCGTATGCCGCTCTGAACAGTGTCGACTGGCCGCTGGTGATCAAGGCGGATGGATTGTGCGCCGGCAAGGGAGTCGTGCTCGCGCCGGACGCGGAGGCTGCCAAACAATTCCTCGAATCCGCGATGGAAAAAAATGAACTCGGACCCGGAGGGCGTCGCATGTTGCTGGAGGAAACGCTCGAGGGCGAAGAGCTATCTTTTATTATTTTGACCGATGGCGAACGCTATGCGCCGATGGTGCCGACCCGGGATCACAAGCGAGTCTTCGACGGCAACCGCGGCCCAAATACCGGCGGCATGGGCGCCTATTCTTCTGACGAGTTGTTGCCGCCGGCCCTCCGCGAAACCGTGATCTGCACGATTGTCGAACCCACGCTCCGAGGCCTGGCCTACGACGGTATTCCCTACCAGGGCTTCCTCTACATCGGCCTCATGCTGACCAAAGATGGGCCTAAGGTTCTGGAGTTTAATTGCAGGTTAGGCGACCCGGAAGCACAAGCGATTGTCGCGCGCATGGACTTCGACCTCGCTGAGATCTTGGCGGATGTCGCGGCCAAGCGACTCGATCCCGCCAAATTGCGCTGGAAAAAGGGCGCGAGCGTTTGCGTTGTGCTTGCCTCGGGCGGCTATCCCGGAAAATTCGAGACCGGGAAGAGGATCGATGGACTAACCGTTACAAATAATAATACCGGTGTTGAAATATTCCAGGCGGGAACGAAGAAAGAACACGATTCCATCGTAACCAGTGGCGGGCGCGTTCTGGGTGTGACAGCTGCCGGAGATTCCTTGCGAGCAGCATTGAAGTTAGCCTATCAGGCGGTCGAAAAAATTCATTTCGATGGTATGCATTATCGTAAAGACATTGGCGCAAACGCTGGCCATGTAAAAGCTGCAGGAGACTAAGGATCTCGAATTTACGGATTCGGCTTTTTCCGCAACGACGGAGCCTCTGGCGGTTTGTTCTTGTCTTCTTTGGCCTTTTCAATCGGTTCTTCCGGTGGAACGATCCAGTCAAATCCGCGCTCCGTCATCGTCCCCAGAATGAAAGTCGCCTTCTCGGCCACAAGCGGAAGAACATCGCGCATAAATTCCGTGGCGTCCTCCGGAACCGCCTTGTTGGCTTGACCACGGTCGATGTCTTCAGCCACTTTGTTGAGCTTCGGGTCCCTCCGATAGACGTTCTCGAGCTCCGGATCGTTTCCCTGAATGAGTTGTTGCAACGTCGGTCCCTGAATCGTGCTTGGATAGCGAATTTCGACGAGAGTCTTTGGTGCATGCTTTTCCGGGGGGTACAGCTGAATGAAACGCGGGCGCAGAAGACGGGTCTGCCAATAATCGCCACGTGTGGCGATTTCATCTTGCTGAATGCGGTATTCAATGGTCCAGACTTCAGGGCCATAGTCATTCGGCGCAAAGCCAATGAGAACTACTTCAAAGATGGGCTCCTCGAGTTTGAATTCGATTTTGTGGTGAAGCTGGGAGACGAGCGGGCGCAGCCGCTCGAGAAACGCGACACCGATAACATCCAGATCCGGCGCGACTTCGTCGGGATTCACTTCAAAGTGGGGATCCTTACCGGAAAGCCGGGGGAAATCCTTGTCCAGCCTCACAGGTTTTGGATCGGCGGGGCTGCGCCATTCGGAAGCTCCCAGAAGTATGCCAATGTGTGCTGGGTCAATGCTCAAAACCCGAGGAGGGATGGAGCTAGGTTCGACCGGCAGATCGATGGCCGCGAAGACGATTTTGTCGCGCGCCACGTGCACGATAACGCGGCCTCCGGCGAGATTGGCTACGATTTCGTCGGCGTGCTCGCGGTCCTGGGCAGGAGACATTCGAGAAGGGGCGATGCACATCAATAGGCATAGAGGCAGCGAAATTGGGATCATCCATCGGCGGCAGTAGGTAGTCAAAACCTTCATAAATACTTCGCGCGAAAGCCGGCACTCCCCCTGAACGGTGGTTCGTATCGCTGAACCCCTAAGGCTGCTCCTCTGAAGCGGCGGCGGCAGCCTCTTTCGCCCGTGCAAGTAGTGTATCGAGAGACGCACGGTCATAGTAGCCGCCACTGCGAATCACGGCCCAAACCTTTCGCGTGTTGGCTATATTCTCCACCGGATTTGCACTTAACACGACGAGATCGGCGACGCGGCCCGTTTCGATCGTCCCAAACTCTTTCTCGCGGCCAAGAAAAAGCGCCGCCCCATGGGTCGCAGCCTGTAAAGCGTCCATCGGACTAAAGCCCGCCCGGACCAACTCGGCGAGTTCATGGTGGAAGCTGTCGCCGGGGAAGACAAAGGGGTCGAGCGAATCCGAACCAACCAGTATCGACACACCGGCACGGTGCAGTTCACCGGTTAGTTTCCAGTCATTGGACGCCTGACGCCCCAGCCACGCCGCGCGTTGCTTCATCTCAGCGTCGTTGAAGGATTCACGCCACTGTTTAGCCATTGCCGGCGGAACGAAAGCGAGCAAAGGGTCATCGGTGTTCCAGTTCCCGGGATGAGAAGTGATATCCAAAGAAGCGAGGGTGGGAGTGACCCAAGTGGCGTTCTTCTTTAGCGTCTGGATGAGAGCCGTGGCTTTTTCTGGGCTGTAAGTGGCGTCGGCTTCGTGGGCAATCTGCTCCCAGGCCGCGGCGTCGCCGTTCTTTTCGGCCAAAACGAGGCGCGGGCGAAGCTCGGCTTCCTTCGAGGAAAAAGAGAGCGCGAAGGCGCTGTAAAGAAGGTGCTCGATGCTATGCATGCCCGCGTCGCTGGCTTCGATGACACCGATTTCGAAGGGCAAATGGCCGACAAAGGGTATGTTCTGCTTTTTGGATTCGTCAGCGACGGCGAAAAAAGCGTCGCGCGACGGCATCGTAATAATTTTTATGAAATTGGCGCCGCGCTTTTTGAGGTCATCGACGGCGGCGCGGGCTTCCTCGGCGTTGTGAACGGGATACTGCTCTGGAGTCTTCTTGCCGCTGGCAGCAAGAAATGGCCCGGAGGCAACGATGTGCGGTCCGAGTAGTACGCCGGACTCGATGTCGCGCTGCCAGGCGAGGAGTGCGTCGAGATCACCGCCCATGTCGCGTACGCCTGTGATGCCATTGGCCAGAAGCAGCGGGAGAAGAACTTGCTTGCTCCAGGAAGGATCAGCGTTGATGCCAGCAAGATGTACGTGCATGTCCCAAAAGCCGGGAACCAGAAATTTTCCGGTGGCGTCAACGACGCGCGCGGTTTTCGGGACCTTGATTGTTGCGGCTGAGCCAACGGCAGTGATGCGGCCGCCATCGATGAGAACAGTTTGGTTGGCTTGCGGAGCGCGGCCGGTAGCGTCGATGACGGTGACATGGGTGATGGCCAGCTGCGAAGTAGGCTCCGCCGACGAGAAAGAAGTGACGACGAAAAGTACGAGCAGCAGGGGGAGCAGAAACTTTCTAGACCTCAATGGAACGCTCACCTTCCGGGCACCCGGGCATTTTTAGAAAGTTATCACAAACGGCGGTGAGCGCGGGGGTTCTTGCAGAAGGCGTCTGCGCGAGACGAAATTCGCGGAAGCGCTCGTCAGGGCCGCGCGGAGCAGGTAAAATAGAGCGTTCGAACAAGGAGCGGAAAGCACGCCATGGGATTGCGAAAAGCGAAAAGCATCAAGCACAACGGCAAAAAGTTGTTGGACATTATTGAGGCGCACGCATTGTTTTTTCGCGGGAAAGAAGGCGGCGCGCGCGCGGACTTGGCCGGCGCCGATCTTTCGCGAGCCGACCTCCAAGGCATTAATCTTAGCGGAGCTATTTTGCGCGGCGCTAATTTCGAAGGCTCCGACTTGCGGAAAGCCAAGCTGCCGGGAGCCGATTTGTCTGGAGCTAATCTTCGGAAAGCCGACTTGCGAAATACGGACATGACCGAATCCATTTTGCCGGGAGCGGATTTGACGGAAGCTCAGGCGAGTGGCGTGGAATTTTTTCGCTGTGATCTTTCGAACGCTATTTTTCATCGGGCCCGTTTGCGAAACGTGAATTTGAGACTCGCTAATGTGAATGGAGCAAAATTTACTGGAGCGGATATGGGAGTAGCGATTCTCCGAGAAACGGATTTGACCGGAGCTGATCTTTCGGGCGTGGATCTTACGACTACGCTCATGCCGCGCGGTTACGTCGCAGCTCAGACGAAACAAAAAAGCGCGTAGCTTCGAAGCGTAATTGGGAGCGAGAAGCGATGGCCGGCTACGCCGTGATCACGCGCGAAAAGAGCCGCGTGCGAACACCACTTCCAGGGTGATAACTACCGTTGGATCATCGCGGAAGGGATCGCGGCTAAGTAAGCGGCGGGCGGCTCGCTTGATGGCAAATCGCGGGTGTGCGTGGTAGCCTCTGGCGGAAGCGAAAGAGTTCTTCTTGTGATTCGTGTGACCTGTGGCGACTCCTGCAACCCAACTCGATGCCTCTGAAGTACGTGAACGCGTACTCGAGGTGATTCGCAGCCTGCTGGAAGAGTTGGGCAGCCGCGGGGCTTTGCCGATGCTCAGTGGGGCGTCGCAGTTCGATCGCGACCTGGGACTTGGCAGTCTGGAGCGCGTGGAATTGCTCGCGCGGTTAGAGACCGCGTTTGGCGTGCGGCTCGCGGATAGCGTTGTAGCGGAAGCAAATACCCCGGAAGACTTGGCGAAGGCCCTTTTGGTGGCGCCGGGAGCAGAGACTCAGAACGACGAAGCGGCATCCGCTTTGCGCGCCGCAATCACAACACAAAAACTACATCGCGAGGCGCAAGACACCGGCGTTTTCTCGGCGGAGACCTTGCTGGACGTCTTGCGCTATCGGGCCACGCACAACGCCGAGCGGACTCACCTGTTAATCACCGAAGAGACGGAAGGCAAAGAGCGCAGCGTGACGCTGACATTCGGCGAACTGTATGCCGCGGCGCAGCGTTGTGCGGCGGAATTGGCGCGGCGTGGCGTGCCCGCAGGCGGCCGTGTTGCGCTGATGCTGCCGACTTCGCGCGCGTTTTTTGTTTCATACGCCGGAATCTTGCTGGCGGGTGCGATTCCTGTGCCGATTTATCCGCCGTTCCGCGCGGATCGCATCGAGGAGTACGCATCGCGGCAGTCGGCGATTTTGAAAAACGCGGGAGTGTGTTTGCTGCTGACGTTTCGTCAAGCGGAAGCCGTGGCGCGATTATTGAAACCGCGCGTGCATTCGCTCACGGAAGTGGCCGACGCAGAAAAACTGATCGACGCCGCGGATAAAGCGCCGCCTCCATCACCGGGCGCGTTGCCGTTGCATCTGACTGGCAGCCGAGTTCGTAAGGCGGGTGACATTGCGCTGCTGCAATACACCTCCGGGTCGACGGGCGATCCCAAAGGCGTGGTGCTCACGCATGCAAATTTGCTAGCAAACATTCGCGCGATCGGCGAAGTCGTGGAATTGGGGCCTGGCGATGTGGGCGTGAGCTGGCTTCCGCTATATCACGACATGGGGCTGATAGGCGCATGGCTGTGCTTGCTGCACTTCGGAGTGCCGCTCGCAGTGATGTCGCCGCTCGCCTTTCTCACGCGTCCGGAGAAATGGCTGAAGGCGTTTCAGAAGTATGGCGGAACGATTACCGCGGCTCCGAATTTTGCGTATGAGCTGTGCGTACGAAAGATTGCCGACAAGGATATCCAGGGGCTGGATCTGAGCAAGTTGCGCGCGGCGCTGAATGGTGCGGAGCCGGTGAATCCCGATACGCTGGAACGCTTTGCGGAACGTTTTGCGCCGTATGGATTTCGGCGCGAGGCACAATTGCCGGTGTACGGCCTCGCGGAAGCGTCGCTGGCGGTGACGTTCCCGCCGCTGCATCGCAGGCCGCTGGTCGACCGTATCGAGCGCGAGACATTCGCGTCGCAGGGTCGCGCTGTGCCAGCACGAACGGACGAGGCAACGGCGATCGCGTTCGTATCTTCCGGCAGGCCGATCCCGAAACATGAAGTGCGCATTGTGGATGCGAGCGGAAAGGAAGTGAGCGACCGGACCGAGGGATTTCTGTGGTTTCGCGGAGCATCGGCGACCAGCGGCTACTATCAAAATGCAGAGGCGACGGAAAAATTATTGCCCATGGGGCCTGCGGCGGCCGATGGTGAATATGCGTGGGTGAACTCGGGCGACCGCGCGTACCGTGCGGACGGAGAAATCTACGTCACCGGGCGCGTGAAGGACATCATCATCAAAGGCGGAAGGAATCTTTATCCGCATGAAGTGGAAGAGTTGGCAGCGCGCGCAGAAGGAATTCGCAAAGGCTGCATCGTGGCGTTCGGGCAAAAGGATGAAACTTCTGGAACGGAGAAATTGATCGTAGTCGCGGAATCGCGCGAGCGCGAAGCAGCGCGGCGCGCAGCGATTGTGGCGGCGGTGACGGAACAAGTTTCGCAGGGGCTCGGCCTGCCACCGGATCGCGTGGAACTCATACCGCCGGGGAGTATTCCGAAAACATCGAGCGGAAAGCTGCGACGCGAGGAAACCAAGCAGCTTTATCTCGCGGGGAAATTGTCCGCGGGCAAGGCGCCAGCATGGGTACAGATTGCACGTCTTGCCGCGGCTGGGGCGACGCGCACCATAGGTGCGGCGATTTGGTCCGGCGTGCGGCGTGGCTTGGAGATTCTGTACGGTTTGTATTTTGTCGTCGTGTTTATTTTATGGATCGTCCCGACTTGGACGATCGTGAATTTCATCAGCGACTATCGCAAAGCGGGCCGCTTTACTTCCGCTGCTCTCAAACTTTTGTTTGCGCTGGTGGGCTGCCGCGTGCGCGTTGTGGGCAAAGAATACGTGGATGCGCCCGGGGCAAAAGTTTTTGCGTCGAATCACACGAGCTATTTTGACGTGTTGACGTTGATGCTCGGTCTCGGCGTGCCGTATCACTTCATCGCCAAGGTGGAAGTCGGGGGAATGCCGTTTATCGGGACGTTTTTGCGGAAGATGGGGCACACGAAGTTTGACCGCAGCGATCCACAGTCGCGGCTGCGGCAATCGGAAGAGATGGAAAAATTGCTGCGCGAGGGCGAATCGATTTTTGTTTTTCCCGAAGGAACGTTTACTGAGGAAGACGGTGTGCGCCCGTTTCAACTAGGCGCATTCAAAGCTGCTGTGGACGCGGGCGTGCCGATTGTCCCGGTTTCGCTGTCAGGAACTCGAAAAATTTTGCGAGACGGCACATATTTGCCACGGCTGAGCAGCGTGACTATTACCGTGTCTCCGCCAATTTTTCCCCTTGTTGTGAACGAAACAACGAAAACCAAAGAAGGTTCGGCTTGGCATGAACTGATTCGCCTTCGTGATACCACGCGCGAAACGATCGCGCGCTATTCCGGCGAACCGCTGCTCTAGCGGAACCTGCTTTTGGCGGCGCCAATGCCGTACACATCATTTCCGTTTCGAACTCTGAGTAAGTGTTTGTATGATCGCGCCAACGCCAGTATTCATCCGGATATGGACCCCAGATCGCCCACCTTTGAAGAAAACCGCAAAAGGTAGGCGACCCCCAGAAAAAATAAAGTCAAAACCATCTCGGCGCGTTAAGGGGCGGCCACCCGTCCGCATTGTTTCATCAACCTGAAGATGTCTTGGAGAATTTCGTCAGGCTGATCCTCCCGCATTGCGCGGCACGCGTGAATGAAGGTCTTGTTTACGTAGACAAGCACATTGAAAAGTGCCAGTCTCCCATAGTCAGAGTCTCGCTCGGGAGCGCAGCGTACTCTGAACACGTCTCCAGGCGCGATTCCATGCGCGTCAAGCGCCTTTATCGTTCCATGCGCGAACTGGCTGGTCCAGAAATAGAAAGCGTCATAATCTATCGCGCCCGTCAGAGGCTCACGCGATTCGTTCGTTTCAAATTCGTCCGGCTCCAGGGCCATCAGTTTTGCTTGGCCCCCGTGACCTGTCCAGTGGCCTCTGCTCTTAAATTTTCCGGCAATCTGGACCGTTTCGGTTCCGAGCGTGTTGGCGGCATCTAGTTTATTGGGGAAATGTTTGTTGTGAACGTCCAGAAACTCCTTCCGAATCCTATCCCTGTACTCCACGAAGGTCGTGGCCCGCTCTTCCGTGTCGTTGTTGCTTATGTAGCGCACAGAAAAAAACAGGTCTATGAGTGTGCGGGAAAACCCAAACGCTTCGGCGGGGAAGCCAGAATCCACAAGGGCGCAAGTGGCGCGACCAACCGTGAGCAACTTGGAGAGAAGAGCGAGAAGCACTTGATTGCGGAGTGCGACCGTGGCAGGAATCATCTGCCAGCCATTGATGAACTGCTCTAGCTTCTCAATCTGCGTCAGAACTTCTCGGCTGGTCGGATAAGGCATTGCTTATTTTAGCATTCTGCGCCAGACGCCGTTTTGACACGTGGACGGACGGGGCGTTTCCGAATCATTTTGCCTGAAACTGTGGCTGAGTCGAGCAGCGGTCGTTCGACGTTAGGAGAACGCTTCGGTCGTCCCCTTTGGCAAAGACTTGTTCTGTTATTAACTAAGGAGTATTGTCTGTAGCAGCGTATGGCCCAGGTTCCTATCTATCGACGGGACTTCAAATCACTCGCTGATTTGCGAATCGAAGATGCGCGGTTGCTCCTAAGAAGTGGCAGGCAGCAGGGCGCGTATTATCTTTGCGGTTATGCTGTCGAATGCGCGCTGAAGGCATGTATCGCCAAAACCATGAGGCTGTATCAATTCCCGCCGAACAAGGAATATATCTACAAAATCTATTCGCATAATTTGAATTCTCTTGTAAATGCTGCTGGACTCGATGGCCAACTTCAAACAGATATCAACGCCAACTTAGCATTCGCTGCGAATTGGAATACTGTAAAGGACTGGAACGAAGAAAGCCGGTACAAAGGATCGGGATTGAACGGCACAGACTTGTATAATGCTGTCACGGGTGCTGATGGGGTTCTAGCATGGATAAAGAAACGTTGGTAGCAAATGACGTTGAAATCGAAGGTGCGGTAATTGCAGCCCTCAGTCGCGCCCAGATACCGGTGACCGCTGTGGATTGGGCTTGGATGCCGCAGCTTGATGAGTGGCAGCTAGTCGTGGTGACATCACTCCACGACACAAAAGGGCCTCACCAGACATATTCGCGCATAATTGCTGCACTTTCAGATGCCGGCATCTACCAAAGTGTGCCTATTCGAAGGCTATTCGTGAAAAGCCCCGAGGACCCCATTGCAAAAAAGTTGGTTCAGGAAATCAAGACCACCAGTGAGGGGTCAGTTCACATTATTAGAGATACCGCGAACAACGGTCATCCAAAATATGCGGCGGTTTTTGCACCATATTCAGGGAGTGGCGGACCCATACCTTCGGTGCGGTTAGAGAATGACCAAAAACTTAGGAATTTTCTCGGGAAGCGCGTCGGAATCGCGCCGTACCTGATTGACCAAGCTCTTTCTTTGCTCGCCACAAAAGCAAGTACATCCATATTCAACGTTCGGCTGAGCCTCAAACGCGCGAGGGCCCTGAAGCTCGTGGCGTAAAACAACAGCCAAGTTCGGCTATCAGACTGGGGGTGCCCCAGGCGCCGGAGGGTGGGCCCAGGTTCAGATTTTTCGAACTTGGGTCTTGCTGTTTCCTTTCTTTCCTGTATTTCCTGAAGGCGCAAGGCTCGATTCCAATTCGCTCACGCGTATTCGTATTCGAGCTTCTCGGGATCCACTTCGACGCGCACGCGTTTCTGCTGGTTGGCAATCTTTTCGAGGGCTCGAATGTGGTCCGCGGCACGCTTCTCCAGCCGTTTGTCGCGGGAGATCACGATAGCTCTGGCCAAGAGGTCACTCTGCAGTCCAATAGGGTCCTCGTTGTTTTCCCACTTCGAGAGAGTGGTCTTGTTCACGCGAAGCAGCTTGGCTAACTCCTCTTGGTTCAGATCCATATGCTTTCGCGGAAAGCTTAGCCCCTCACCGCGGAGCCGGTAAGGTTTCTGGAGGATGGCAACAGCCGCTTCCCGGCGATTTTTGAAAGATCGTAAAGACGGGCACGGCGTGCCGTGCCCCTACATTTCCCGCCGTTCCCGTATATTTTCGTGGCGGTTTCTGCAGCTCGTCTCATCGTAACTTTTCTTCCCCAAATTATTTCTGCGTGATTACAACTTTGGGCAGCGGGGACGCATCTTTATGAACAACGCAAAAGAGAAAATGCGGGTCGCTGCCTTCCTGCCTTAGGCACACCGCCGGACGCGAAGCCGTGCATGGAACACGCCGGATCGCGCGGAGAATTCAAACTATTGGAGGGTTCATGAAGATGCGAATAGTGGTGTCTCTATTGGCTTTTCTTACTTTGTGCGGAAGAGCTGCGTATGCGCAGGACACCGCGAAGGTGGATATTTTCGCGGGCTATTCCTACGTGCGTGAAAATCCCGACACTTCTGGGATTGATAGTTTTAGCTTGAACGGAGGAAGCGCTTCGTTCGCGTATCACATCAAGGATTGGCTGAGCGCGGTCGGAGATATCGGCGCCTATCACAACGGAAATATCCTGGGGACTGGCGTGGACGGAACGCTCACGACGTATGTGTTTGGTCCCCGGATTTCTTACCACAGCGATAGACGAATTACTCCTTTCGCTCAAATTCTTTTCGGCGGGGCGCATGCGGGAGAGAGTATTGCCGGAGGCACCTCTGGTTCGCAAAACGCATTTGCGATGACGGTCGGAGGAGGCGTGGATTACCGGATCAATCATCGACTGTCTTTGAGGCCGCTTCAAGTGGACTACTTGATGACGGGGTTTCAAGAGGGGACAACCAGCAATCAAACGCAGAATAATTTGCGGGCGTCGACGGGGATCGTGGTTCACTTCTGAAAACTGAGAGAACACACAGAATTTGCAATTGGCGTGCGTGAGGAAATGCCGTTGCAAAAGAGTCGGTTGTCCGGTGCAGGCAGGGGGTCGCGCATACGTAAAGGCAGGCGCGGCCCTACGCACCTTTTGAGGGGAAAAGCGCGGCTGACAGCTCACAGCCGACAGCTTACAGTTCGGAAGGGTGGATTTGTTTTGGTGCTGGCGGCGTGGCGAGAAAAGCGGCAGCAGAGCTGCCGCACTCCATATCGGGATTCGTGAGCGCTGATGTGCAGACCGAAGAAAACTGAGGGCCGCCTTGCTGGGCGGCCCTTTTTGTTTTGTGGAGGCGAACGCGTGCAGCGCAAATGCGCGTACGGTTAGTGCTGGAGCGTGTAAATGACCGTGATGTAGGTTTCGATCTCGACGGGCTGGCCGTTGAGAACGGTCGGCCGGTAACGCCATTGGCTCACGGCGTCGGTGGCTGAGCGCACGAAGAGTGGATCGCCGCTGACTACTTGCAAGGACTGGATCGTTCCGTCGGTGGCAATGACAGCGCGTAATTCCACTTGGCCTTCGCGATGAATTTGCCTCGAGAGCGCTGGATAAATGGGCTCGACGCGTTGGATCAACATGGCCGGTTCCAGATGCGCCACGAGGAGGCGATGCGGCGTTGGTGGAGGTGGAGGCGGGGCTGGCTGAGGTCGACTGTCAACTATTGGAATGCATCCAACGCACGGGGTGCCTGGTCCTGCCGTTGTTGGAATTCCGGGCAGCTCTGAAGATGGAGGTTCAGGGGTCTCATCGATACGGTCAGGAATACCCGTCGGCTGAGAAAAGACGTTGTCGGAAATAATTCGCTGGTGTGGGATGTTTGGTCTCGCAGGAGTGTCGGGGCGTGCAGGCGGCCTGCTCGGGTAGTACGGCGGAATTGGCGTCATGTTGGCCAACGCGATGTGTTGCGGTTTTCCGAAAAGCGGAACCAGAATAATGGCCGCAAGAATCGCGGCTTGCGCGGCGACGGAAATGATCAGCGCGCGGCGGCGAATGCGGCGTTCGCGTTTACGTTGCTCGGGACTGCCTTCGACGAAGCAGCCTTGCAGGGAACCGAAATCATTTTGCGGACTTGCGCTGGGACTGGGGCCGGGTTCGATAGACATCACACACCTCCACAAAAAAGTTCTGCGAGTTAGAACTGGAGATTTTTGCGACGCCGGCCTCCTTTGGGTTGCTCAACTACCGCAGGAGACCGGCGCCGCGCTCGCAGGGATGTGAGGTTGCGCGCGTCCTCAGTAATTGGACACCAGGATGGTGGACAAGTTCCCGGGAGGACGCGGCGACCATTCTTGCGTCTTGCGGGAAAAGGACTTCATCGGTTGTAACGCGGGGGGCGAGTCAAGTTGCGACCCTAAGACGGGCACGGCGTGCCGTGCCCCTACGGGATTAGGGGAGACGGGCTCGGTGATCGGGGCGACCGTGCACGAGCGTGGTTGGGAGTTCAGAGGCGGCTGGTTTTGTCTCTGTAAGAAATTGATTGTAATACACTTATTTGGATGAACCGAAAACAGGGTCTGGCGCATCCCATGCTTGTGGACGTGGATCTGAAGGAGGGTTTCCCGATGGATGGGCGTAATGTCGAGACAATAGGTGTGCGCCGCACGGGTTGGGCTGCTCTAGACCGCGATCCGCAGCAGGACAAGGTTGAATTTGTGTGTCCGTACTGCGGTGCGCGGGACGAGAAAAATGCCAGACGCGAGCGGATGCTTTATCATTTCACGGACGGCTTTCTGCAGGATTTGCAAGGCGAAGTGACGCAGTGCCATTCCTGCAAGAGATCGCTGCGCGTGGTTCCGGTGGTGCTGTTGCACGACCAGGACGAAGAGCGGCGATTTGAAGCGGTCTTTTCGGACGAATTGGCGGCCGCGTCGAAGAATTAATTCGTTGAGTTAATTCGTTCGACGATTTGAAATCGAGAAAGTCTGAAAATGGAAACGGGGCGCTATCAATTGCGCCCCGTTTTTCCTTTGGGATTGACTGAAATTTAGTAGCGGTGCCAGCAGCCGAAGCGATCATAGTAGCCGCGGGCAAACACTGGGCGCCGCTCGAAGCGGTGGTCGAAGCGCGCGTCGCGAAAGTCGCGATGGACAATGACTTCACGGCGAACGATGCGCTCGGCGGCCTGTGCATTAGGCGCGCCGGCAAAAGATAGAGCGCCACCCAACACGACAGCTGCTAGAACTATTTTGCCAAACATGGACTTCAAAATATTGCTAAACATTGCGTCCTCCCGGGCGTCTCCAGGACTGCTCTCGGGTTGCGCCCTATATGATTTCAAACACGTTGGGGTGGGAAATGTTGCGAGCCGAAGAGAGCTCATAGCTGACAGGTAACAACTGACAGTCAGAAGAAGATCCTTGCATAGAGGCTAATTGGAGGAGGCGATTGGAAACAATGCTTCGAGCTGGCGCTTGAAACGGCTTTATTTTGAGTGCGATTTGTTTATCGGGATAGGGGGAGCAGTCACCTGCTCGCCCCTCCCACACCACCGTACAGGCGGGTCCGCATACGGCGGTTCAGCAAGTTGAGCCCTGACGGGCCGGAGGTTCGAGTCGTCGTTCGCCACAAGGGCTTCGCCGCTCTGCAGGTTCCCGTTTCGGCTTCACCGTCTTCTGAACCTGTAAAGCTCAGCCGAAGCTGATTGGCTGGCGCAGTGCCACCCGTGAGTTCGACGTTCTACTACTCGCTCTTACTGTTTGGGCCTTCCTCACTTCCGTGAGTACTACGCCCGCTGCTGACTTCTGCTGCAGGATCAGGATGAATTACTCCACCCTCAGTCCCGAGTCCGAGACGTGCAGCAGATCTCCCGCGATAAGCTCGACTGCTTTCTACGCGCAACCACCGGATTTACGCTTTGCGTCCTTGATAGATATGGGCTTCGCGATCATGGGCCCGCTCGCCCGACGCTCACGCCTCAGATCCGGTTCTTGTACATTGGCTCGCGCTTTTGCTCCACGCTTCCTTCAGACCCCACCTCACGGCGACGCCCTTGCGCTTCGCTATCACTTCACCTCTATCAGGTTGTGAAGAGGACTTTCACCTCCAAGCTGTCGAACGTGCTCGGCGTACCCAAGAAAAGAGCGCAGCGGGATCCCGCTGCGCTCTGAAGTGAAAAACTCCATCTCAATGAGGTGGATGATCGTGGTCGTGATCGTCCCACCGCTCGGTGCGCCACGCCTTGGCATCTTCGTCCCACCAGCGATGACCATGATCCCAGCACCACGCACGGGCGGAATTCAGGCGTTCGCGCGCCTTCGCGGCTTGATGACTGTCCCAGCCATGCTTCGCGGCAGCTTCGTGTAAATCATGATCCGCGTGAATAATGCGATCCTGACAATCTTCCGCCCGCAATTGCGGCGTACCGTAGAGTGTCAGCGCACCGGCAAGTATTGTTCCGGCCAACAGCGATTTGCCGAACAACGGAAATTTCCAGCGAAATTGCATATTGTTTTTCCTCCCTCGAACTGCCCGCCAGCATACTCAACGCGAGTTGTGCACCCCATCGGGTAAAAACCTTAGCGAAGGAAGAAGGAAACTCTAGTGGAAGAAAGCGAATTCGCCGCTCAGTAAGCCTGCAAAAAAGGATCGACTTCCATGTGGTATTTTTCGAGGCCGGCGCGAATGTGGTCGAAGGCTTCGTCCACGCTGTCGGCGAATTGCAGCATCTTGTATTCGTCTTCGTTGATAGTGCCCCAGTTCACCATGGCCTTCCAGTTGAGCACTTTGTCCCAATACTTGCGGCCGTAAATGAGGATGATGTTGTGTTTGGCGAGCTTTCCGGTTTGCAGCAGCGTGAGCATTTCCCAAAGCTCGTCCATGGTGCCGAAGCCGCCAGGAAAAACGACGAGAGCCTTGGCGATTTGCGCGAACCAGAGTTTGCGCATGAAAAAATAATGGAAATTGAAGCTGAGCTCGGGGCTGATGTAGGCATTCGCGAATTGCTCGTGGGGCAGCTCAATGGAAAGGCCGATGGACTTGCCGCCGGCTTCGCTGGCGCCGCGGTTGGCAGCTTCCATGATGCCGGGACCACCGCCCGAGCAAATGACGAAGCGGCGCGGCTTAGGTCCGAGAGTGAGCGACCAAGAGGTAATTTTGTGCGAGAGTTGGCGCGCCTCTTCGTAATAACGGGACATTTCGAGGAGGCTCTTGGCGTGGCGCAGTTCGCTACGGTGCCTGGTTAGCGCCACAGGAGAAAGTTTTCTAACGTTTTCCTTTTTTAGACGCGTGACGCGCGCCTGCGCCGTTTCGTGCGATTCGATGCGCGCCGAGCCGAACATAACGATGGTGTCAGCGATTCCCTCCCTCTTGAGCTGTACGAGAGGGTGAAGATACTCCGCCAGAATGCGGAGTGGGCGCGCGGGGGTACTTTCGAGAAACCGGTGATCCTCATGGGGCGCCTTTGGCGCGTGCTGGGGCTTGAGCTTGGGCTGACCTGCGGACATGGGCTGTTCTCTCCGAACGATGTAAACAATCATTGTAGGAATCGGGGAGGTTCGCGGCAACGTCTTCCGGCGAGGGTGCGTCGAATTGAGTACACTGCGGAATCGGGCCTTTTCTATCGGTGAGCGTTCGGGGAGATGGAATGAAGCGAATCGCTGGACATTGCGCACTGCTACTCGCTGCTCTGCTTGCGGGTGCGGGCGCATTGCGGGCGCAGGCTCCCGAAGGACCCATGGCGCCCAAGCCGGGCCAGTCGGTGCAGCAAGTGCCGCCGAACGCGCAGGCCAAGCTGAAGGTTCAAGTAGCGCTGGTGAATATGCCGGTTACGGTGCGCAATGCGAAAGGCGACATGGTGAACGACCTGGACGCCAAGGATTTTCGCATCACCGATAACGGCGTTGAGCAGAAGATTTCGCACTTTGATCTGGGAGGCGATCCGCTTTCGCTGGTGATTTTGATTGAGACGAGCTCGCGCATTGATCCACTTCTGCCGGGGATGCGCAAGACCGGGATTCTTTTTACGCAGACGGTGATGGGGCCGGAAGGCGAAGCAGCGGTGGTGGGCTTCAATGATGCCGTGGACAAGCTGCAGGATTTTACGAGCGATGGCGATGCGATTGAGAATGTTGTGGCGCACTTGCAAACGGGAACTTCCGGCTCGAAGCTCTACGACGCCATGGCGGTCGGAGTGGACATGCTCAGCAGCCGGATGCCTCAGCCGACAGCGGACCGGCCGGGGAGACGGCGCGTGATGCTCGTGATGTCCGAGACGGTGGACGTGGGCAGCGAAGCGAAGCTGGGCGAAGTTTTGCGGAAGGCGCAGCTTGCGAACGTGACGATCTACAGCGTCGGGCTCTCGACGACGCGCTCGGAATTGAAAGGCAAACCGAGAGACAACCAACCGACGCCGATAGCACCACCGGGAATTATGACGCTGCCGGCACCGCCGGGAACGGTGCAAACTCCGGCGGGCCAAGACATCGCCAACGCCAGTGGCGTCGATTTGCTGGGGCTGGCGATTTGGGCCGTGGAACACGCGGATAACAAGGTGAAGGATCACGCGATGGATGTGGCGTGTGTAGCGACAGGCGGAATGCACCTTTCTACGTATAAGGACCGTACGATTGAGAAGGTGATCGATGAAATCGGGGGCGAGCTGCACTCGCAGTACACCATTAGCTACGCGCCGTCGGATTCGGACGCCGTCGGGTATCACGAAATTAAAGTGGATGTGGATCGAAAGAATTTGAAGGTGCGGACGCGGCCGGGGTATTACGTGGCGCCGCCAGAGAATTAATCGCCGTTTTCAGCGGTGTCAAACCACTTGCTTCCAATAGGTGACATCGCGAGAGGCTAGGAGCGCGTCTTTGCGGGTGTTCCAGCGGAGGAAGTGTGGCGTGTTAGTGTGCTTGGAATGAGCTTCGCGGCTGGCCCAAACTTCGTCGAGCAGAAAAGCGCTTGGGCCTTCGGCGGAGCGGTGCAGGTCGTAGGTTAGACAGCCGTCTTCTTTGCGTGTGGGGCCTACCAGAGCGCGCAGTTCGGCCTCCAACAGGGTTTCCTGACCTTCCCGCGGACGCAGTTGCACGATGAGGGTTACGGCGTCTTTCGGAAGTTTCGTGCTCGTGGCCTTCCTGGATTTGCGGGGACGGATAGACCTTTTCTTTGTTTTGCGCTTGGGCATAGTGGGCGGGATTCTACTCCAAGAGGGCCGAAAAATCCCAATTCGCTAAGCAGGAGACATTTCGTCAAACGCCGCGCAGCATTCGCACGCTGCCTACTTGTCGGTGCTGGGTTAGTTTGACTTTCCAGGTTTTGGGCGGGAGCGAAACAGGGGGATAGCCAGAAGAAGCGCTGCTAGGGCGAAAGGGGCTGCTGTAATCAGACGTTGTTGGAATTCTTCGTCATGTTTCTCCCGAAAGGCCCTCAGTGTTTCTGGGGAGGGTCGAGACTGCCATTCCTTGTACTCCCTGAGTGCGTAGTCCTGGATGGGAATCGTCAAAGCAAAGATAACAACTACAATTGCCACCACCTCGAAAACACACAACACCCGGTACCAATTGCGGTTCACGATGTCGCTCTACTTCTCCGCTAGCTTTCGGCCAGCGTTGAGGCTGTCAAAATTCAGGATGGTGTTGAGCACGAGTGAATACGTGCCGCGCGTTTCGCCGCGATACACCGGATTGATGGAAAAAAGCACGACGTGGCCGTTGCCGGTGGGGACATCCACGACGGCGGGATGCTGGGCGATTTCATCGCCGCCTTCGACGAGTCCTGAGATGAGCAAATCCTTGCTATCCGCGTAGCGGAAGATGACGCGGGCGCGGTTCGCCGGAGGAATCACGCGGAAATTATTGTGAAGTTGCTCGTCGGTGAGCAGAGGATTCTCCCAGATTTCGGCCTTCGGCTCCTCGGGGACTTCGGTGCCGGGGCGACCGATCGTAAAATCTGGATCGTCCATGGTGCCGCGGCCCGTAGGACGCGTGCGCGACTCTGCACCCAAACGACGCCCGCCGCGTGCACCAGAAACGCTAGTCAGGGAAAAAATCGGGCCGTTGTCGCAGTAAGCGGAGAGCTTTTCGTCGTAGCCGTAGGCGATAGGGCTTGCGCCGTCGACCAGGCGCGTGCCAACTACGGAGCCGACGATTTTCATTTTCTGAGCGTTGCCGACGCTGACGCCATCGGCGAGGCCGATGGACAGTGCAAACCGCGAAGTGTCGGTTGCGGTCAGAAGAACGCCGCCCTTTGCCACGAAATTTTGGAGATTGGCTACGCCTTCCCAGCCGAGACCGGGGCGCATGTCGTCCGTCGAATCATTTTTGCCGACGAGGTTCGGAGTTTCGGGAGTGTTCTTCCACGGAAGCGGATTGCCCCATGCGCTGGGGAGACCGTTGATGATGGCTGTCGGGCCCGAAAAAAAGCCGACCGGGGGAAAAAGGATGACGTCGTACTTGGCGTTGAGGTCGCTGGCCTTGGATATAGTTTGCGTGCTGATGTAGTCGTAGGGGATGCCGAGATTGTCGAGCGCGATGCGCCACCAGCCTTCGGCCTGCGTGCTTAGCCAGGTGTGGACGAAGGCGATGCGAGCGGCGCGGACGGGATGCGTTTTGACGCTAGGCATCGCGGAGACGGGAGTCGCCTGCAAGCCCAGATTGGAGATGGCGTCGTTGAGCTGCGCGCGGGTGGCGTTGCGAATCAAGAAAGAACCGCGGCTGAATTTCTTGCCGCCGCTTTCGAAAGGCTCCTCGGCAGCTTCGATGGAAGCATCGTGCAATTTGTAGCGCAACGTGGCCAGGGAGGGCTCGGCGTTGTTGTTGATCGCGTAGATTGTGGCTTCGCCGCTTACGCCTGACGGGGCCTGAATTTCTTTTACTTTTTCCATCGCGACGTCGAGGACTTTCGCATCGACGACACGAGTGACTTGCACGCCAAAGAGTTCGCCGAAGGTCCAGCCGGTGTCGTCATAAGGCGTTTTCTGGGGATCGTCGGGACTCCAATATTGGTAATCGAGGAGCGCGTCGGCGATGCGCGAGTAAGGCTGATCCATGCGGACGATGTAGCTGCCGGCGGGAAATTCGCGAGTTGTGGGAGCGGGCGGAGCATCCTTTACATCTTTCGCGTCTTTTTTGGGCTTCGCGGATTTCTTTACAGGAAGCGTTACTGAGAATGCGGCGGTCGCGCGCGAGATTTCGACCGCTTGCTTTTGCAGGACTCGCAGCAGCTCGGCTTGCGAAGCCAATCGCGGATCATCTGCAGGCAAAACATACGCCGAGGGGCCTTCCGCGCCAGGTTTGGTGACGGAGCGTTTTGCTTTGAGATAAAAATTCTTCAGGAAGAGGCGTTTGTTCTCGTTGAAATAGTGGAGCGAGGTGAGCAGGCCGGTCTGTTCGTAGTTATTGTTGTCGCGCTGCGACCAGAGAACCTTGGGGAGCGGAGGATTTTGGCGGTACCAGGTGCGCGAATATTCATCGGCGTCGAGTGTGCGGGACAGAGTGTCGGCGCCGCCGTTGCCGAAAGTTTCGTAGAGGCGGCTGATGCCGTTGTGCATAGCGGCGATAAACATCAGATAGCCGGGCGACCAAGTATCGAATACGCCGTGAGTAAAAACACCGGGCATGCCGAACTTGGTCATGTCCGAGACATTGCGCCAGCCGATCATTTCCCATTCGTCGGTGAGAATCGGATCGACCCAGGCGTTAAAGGGACCGTCGCCGGCGGTGTTGTCGTAAAGGTAGGGGACGGATTCGTGCAGGTCGTGGAGCACCTGGGCTTTCCAGCCGACGTACGTGTTGAGCACGTTTTCGGTGAGCTTGAGTGTTACGCCCATAGCATCGCGGTTGTTGTCGTGTGCGACGTACTTGCCCCAATAAATGAGCGGCGGATAAAAATCTTTGGGGTGAGAGAGGTGCCAGCGATAGATATCCACCATGCGGTCGCGGCCGTCGACTTCAACGACTGGCGTGATGAGCGTGATCATGCCGTCGCGGATTTCGCGGATGTAGGGACTTTCATCTACGGCGAGGCGATACGCGAGTTCCATCAACGCCGTGGGCGCGCCGGTTTCGGGCGAGTGAATGGTTCCGGTGATGTAGTAGACGGGCACGGCTTGCGCGACGATGCGGTCGGCCTCCGCGTCATCCAGTTTTATCGTACGGGGGTCTGCCAGCTTTGCCAGTTGTGCGCGGTTCGCTTCCAGGTTTTTCAAATTCTCCGGCGAGGAAACGGCCACGGCGATCATTTCCCGGCCTTCTTCCGTTTTGCCGATCGAGAAAACCTTTACGCGCGGGCTGGCTTTTTCGAGAAGGCGCATGTATTTGTACACGTCTTCCGCATAGGGCAAGATTCCGGGCGCGCCGGCTACGTCGCCGAGTACGGCTTCGGGAGTCGGAACCGTTTTTGAAGCGGGGAGATAGTCGACGAGCGGCGAAGTGAAAAATGGCTGCGTCGTATACTTTTTGATTTTCGCCGTGTAGGCGTCGTCAACTGGCTGCTTGGCGTCGCGAGCGGGGGCGGTTTCGCCGTCACCTAGCGCCGCGGTTCCCGCCACGCAAAGAAACAGGACCATGGCCAGACAACGCAGGAAGTGCGTACGAATTTCTTCATTGCGAATCATTTGGTTCCCCCGAAGTTATGAAGTGGAAGGCGGATTGTAACGCTGCTATGGTGCGGCGACAAATGTTAAGCACACCGGCGAAGGTACTTCGACCGTTTGTCCCGTCGGCGTGAGGCTGCCGGTTGCGGCGTCGATGTGGAAGATGACGATGTTGTTCGAATCTTCATTCTCGGCGAGAAGGTATGCGCCTGTGGGATCGATGGCGAAATGGCGGGGCGTTTTGCCGCCTGTCAAGACCTGCCCAAGAGATCTCAGCGTTCCCTTTTTTTCGTCGATTGCGAAAACGGCGATGCTGTCGTGGCCGCGGTTTGAAGTGTAGAGAAATTTTCCGGAGGGATGCACGGCAATTTCAGCGGCTTCTTTGTGGCCGGAAAAATCCTTTGGCAGCGCGGAGATGGTTTGCAGGGACGTAAGTGCGCCAGTCTTTGGCTGGTAGGAAAAGACCGTCACCGACGACTCTACTTCACTCAACACGTAAACAAACTTGCCGTCGGGATGAAACGCGAGGTGTCGCGGGCCCGCGCCGGGCTTCACCTTCGCGAAGCCGGAGAGCATCGGCGTGAAAATTCCTTTGCTGGAGTCGAAACCGTAGACGATGACTTGATCGAGCCCTAAATCGACAGCGAGAGCGAAGCGATTGTCGGGCGAGGTGCCGATCCAGTGGGCGTGCGGGCCTGCTTGGCGCTCTTTATCGGGGCCGGAGCCCGAATGCTGGACGAAGCCGCTGGTCGTGCCGAGACTGCCATCAGCTTGGACGGGAAACGAGGCGATGCTGCCGCTGTCGTAATTCGCAACCAGGACGAATGCGCCAGTTTTGTCGAGGGAAACGTAGCAAGGTCCGGCGCCCCGCGTGGGCACTTGATTCAGAAACTTGAGCGCGCCGGTTTTCGCATCAATGGCAAACGCACTGACCGCGCCGCTGGTTCCTCCGTTGAAATTGCCGATTTCATTCACGGCGTAGAGATACTTTCCGTTGGGATGCACGGCCAAAAACGAAGGATCGGTGGTCTCCGCGGCTACGCCGATAGGGGTGAGCTGGCCCTTCTCCGAATCGAACCGGAAGGCGTAAATCCCTTTGCTGTTTGTTTTTGACGTGTATGTGCCGACGTAGGCGATGTACTGGCCCGCCGCCGCGGGTTTTGCCGGCGTTTGCGCCCGAGAAAGCAAAAGCAGGGGCGCAGAGAGAAGGAATAGGACTGCAAAGAACCGTCGCGTAGTTTTCATAAGGGAAAAGATTCTAACACTAACGGTCGAAGTTGTATGGGCGCAGCATGCTGCGCCCATACAAAGGCAGAGATGGCGGCCCAATTACTTCTTTTCTTCTTCCTGCTCTTCCTGCAGCACAGCGGCAGCCGCGACGGAATCGTCTTCTTCGAGGCGCAACAGGCGTACGCCCTGGGTGGAGCGGCCCGCTTCGCGAATTTCGTTCGAGTGGACGCGGATCACTTTTCCGTCGTGCGTGATGATCATCACGTCGGACTCTTCCGTTACTTGAAGCGTCGCCACGACGGAGCCGTTGCGGTCGGTGGTCTTCATGTTGACGACGCCCTTGCCGCCGCGCGAAGTGATGCGGTACTCCGCCAGCGGCGTGCGCTTGCCAAAACCCTTTTCCGCAACCGTGAGCATCAGGGTTACTAGCGAGTCCTTGATCTGCTCGTTTTCGAGTTCTTCAAGATTCTGCGTGGTGGTCTTGTGTTCCTTGGCGATGATTTCGAAATCCGGCTGGACGGCATCCATGCTAACGACGTAGTCGTCCTTGTCGAGGTCCATTCCGTTCACGCCGCCGGCGTTGCGCCCCATCGGGCGAACGTCCGTTTCGCGGAAGAGAATCGCCTGGCCCTCATGGCTGGCGAGGAAAATCATCTGCTTGCCGTCGGTAAGTTTGGCGCCGATCAGTTCATCCTTGCCATCGAGATTGATGGCGATGATTCCCGTCGAGCGCGGATTCGAAAATTCGGTCAATGTCGATTTTTTAACCGTGCCGCTCTTCGTGGCCATGAAGACGAAGCGGCCCTCTTCCTCGAGGTCTTGCGCCGCAACGAGAGCGGTCAGCTTTTCGTCCTCCTGGAATTTCACAAGGCTGGAAATCGCTTTGCCCCTGGTGGCGGCGGCAGCTTCCGGCAGTTCGTACACCTTGAGCCAGTAAACGCGGCCTTTCGATGTGAAGAGCAAAATGTAGCTGTGCGCCGAAGCGATGAACATGTGCTCGACGAAGTCTTCTTCCTTCGTGCGCGCGCCGATGCGGCCCTTGCCGCCGCGCGATTGATGCCTATAGGTGTCCGCCGCCGTACGCTTGATGTAGCCGGCATGGCTCACGGTGATCAGCATCTCCGTATCGGCGATCAGGTCTTCGAGCTTGATCTCATCGACCTTATCGACAATTTGCGTGCGCCGGTCGTCGCCGTAAGCCTTTTGGACTTCGCGCAACTCGGCGGTGATGACCTGCTTCAGCTTTTTCTCGCTAGAGAGAATTTCCCTTAGCTCGGCGATCTGCTCGCGAATGGACTTCAATTCCTTGAGGATTTCATCGACGGAGAGCTGCGTAAGGCGATGGAGTTGCAGTTCGAGGATGGCGTCGACTTGAACCGGCGTCAGTCCATCAGACACTGACCGCGTGATTTCGCCTTCGAGCGCGGCGACGCGATACTTCCTGCCATCGAGCTTGACGCCTTCGATCTTCCGGGACTTTCCGTTCTCTGTGATGGTGACGTCTTGCTCGGAAAAATAGTTGAGCAAGTTTTCTTTGGCATCAGCGCGGCCCGAGGAACCTCGGATGATCCGGATGACGGCGTCCAAATGATCGAGAGCGACTTGATAGCCGACGAGGATATGCTCGCGTTCCTCGGCTTTGCGCAGTTCGAAGCGCGTGCGGCGCAGCACAACGTCGCGGCGGTGTTCGAGAAACAACTTGATCAGCGGAATCAGGCCCAACTCGCGCGGCTGGCCGGCCACGATGGAAAGCAGGATCATGCCGAACGATTCCTGCATCTGCGTGAATTTGAAAAGATTGTTGAGGATGAACTGCGATTCCTCGCCGCGCTTGATTTCGATGACGATGCGCATACCTTCGCGCGAAGATTCGTCGCGGACGTCGGAGATGCCTTCGATCTTTTTGGCCTGCACAAGTTCGGCGATGCGCTCGATTAGCCGCGATTTGTTGACCTGATACGGAATTTCGGTGACCACGATATTTTCGCGGTCTTTGCCGACTTCCTCGATGGCGGCCTTGGCGCGCATCATGAAGCTGCCGCGTCCCGTTTTGTAGGCGGCTTCGATGCCCTCGCGGCCGGCGATGTACGCGCCGGTCGGAAAATCTGGGCCGGGCACGATCTTCATGATTTCTTTCAGCGGCGTATCAGGCTTGTCGAGCAGAATGATTGCGGCTTCCACGATTTCGCGCAGATTGTGCGGCGGAATGTTCGTGGCCATGCCGACGGCAATGCCGCTTGCGCCATTCACCAGCAAATTCGGGATGCGTGAAGGAAGGACGAACGGCTCTTCGCGTGTCTGATCAAAGTTCGGAACGAAATCGACGGTTTCTTTTTCGAGGTCGGCGAGAATGTCTTCGCTAATTTTCGCGAGACGCGCTTCGGTGTACCGCATGGCCGCCGGAGGATCGCCGTCGACGGATCCGAAATTTCCCTGGCCGTCGATCAACGGGTAACGCATGTTGAAGTCTTGCGCCAGTCGCACGAGCGCGGGATAGATGACGGCTTCGCCGTGGGGATGGTAATTTCCGGAAGTGTCGCCGCAGATCTTGGCGCACTTGCGATAGCCGCGATTCGAAGCGAGGCCGAGGTCGTTCATGGCCACGAGGATGCGGCGCTGAACGGGCTTGAGGCCATCGCGCACATCGGGCAGCGCGCGCGCGATGATGACGCTCATCGCGTAGTCGAGATAAGACTTCTTCATCTCCGCTTCGATATCGACCGGAAGGAGTATCGACTTGTTTGTTTCGTCCGCCATTTATCCTCGCTGTGGCTCTAGTTCTTCGTTGCAGGGCGGGGCAAGCCCCACCCCTACAAGCAATATCTATCGTTTTGCCGCGTACTCCAGCACGTAAGCCTTTACCGTGTCGAACGCATCGGCTGAGTTCGTAAAACGCCGTGGCGCGAAGTGCTCTTCAAGTTGCTTCAAAAAACTGTCGCGTTCGGCATCCCTCGCAAATTCGATCGCCACGCCGCGTTCGTTGTCCGGCGCGTCTGTTAGCGTTGCCCGGAATTCGCTGACGCTCAATCCACGAAGCCCCGGCAACGTCGCCCAACCCAACTGATAAATCATTGCGCGGCTTTCGCTTTCGGCCGCAATACATAAAAAGCGGCGATGCCAATGGCCAGCACGACCAGCACACCGATGAGCTCGACGTTCAGAACCCTGTGCCAGCCTTCTGCTGCGGCGGGATCCCCGAGAACAAGAGCACCTCGCCACGCTCGGAATTCATTCACCAGCCGCGGTAAACGAAACGTGGCGGTGGCAATTGCCGCCAACAGCAAACCCCAACGGATGGCGTTTCGAATGGAACCCGCATCCGCGTTGTCCTGCGCGGCCACGGACTAAATATCCAGGTTCACGACTTCGAGCGCGTTTTCTTCGATGAACTTGCGCCGCGCTTCAACGTTTTCGCCCATCAGCGTAGAGAAAATATCCTCGGCGGCAACGGCGTCTTCCAGTTTCACCTGGAGCAGAGTTCGTGTGTCCGCGTTCATGGTTGTATCCCAGAGCTGCTCGGCGTTCATTTCGCCCAGGCCCTTGAATCGCGTGATCGTGAAATCTTTCTTCGCGTCTTCCACGACGTAGTTGAGAACGTCGTGCACGTTTTCCATGCTCGCCTTGTCGCCGTTGCGTGCCACGGTGAAAGGCGGCTTGTTGTACTCCTCGATTTGCTTGGCCAATCCGCGCAGACGTTTGTAGTCCGCGGTCGAAGCCAGCGCCCAATTCATTTTTTGATTGTGCGGCGGGCCGAATTGAATTTCGTAAAGGCTGTGCTCTTCATCGAAAGCCACTTTGCCTTCGAGTTTGAGCTTGGCTTTGTCCACTTCCTTCAGAAGTTTTTCGAGCGCTTTCTTGTCCTCGAAGTCCGTCTTTTTCTCGAGGCCGCTTTCCGCAAGCAACTCGACCAGCCCATGTTCGCGCAAACGCCGGCCCAGTTTCGCCGCGGCGGCTTCGTACTCCTGCACATTGAGGAGAAACTTCGTTAGCCCCGCGCCTTCGAGCGACACGCCTTCTTTCGCCTTAACGACATGATCTTCCGTGGCGCGCTTCATCAGTTCGTGCGCGAATTCTCGTTCATCGCGGATATATTTTTCGGTTTTGCCGCGCTTCACGCGGTAGAGAGGCGGCTGCGCGATATAAATGTGGCCGCGATCAATTAGTTCTTTCATATGGCGAAAGAAAAACGTGAGCAGCAGGGTGCGGATGTGCGAGCCGTCGACGTCCGCGTCGGTCATCAGGATCACTTTGTGATAGCGGAGTTTGCCCGCGTCGAAGTCGTCTTTCCCGATGCCGGTACCAAGGGCAGTGATGATGGCGCGAATTTCTTCGTGCCCAAGCATTTTGTCGTAGCGCGCTTTTTCGACGTTGAGAATTTTTCCCTTGAGCGGCAGGATTGCCTGGAATTTGCGGTCGCGGCCCATTTTCGCCGAGCCGCCGGCAGATTCTCCCTCGACTACGAATAGTTCGCAGCGAGAAGGATCGCGCTCCTGGCAGTCGGCTAGCTTGCCAGGCAGGCCGCTTGAATCCATGGCAGACTTGCGGCGCGTCAGTTCGCGAGCTTTGCGGGCGGCTTCGCGAGCGCGAGCAGCATCGATACACTTGGAAATGATGCGGCGGGCTACCGTGGAATGCTTGTCGAACCATTCGCCGAGCTTTTCGTTCACGAGTTGCTCGACGTCGCCTTTAATGTCGCTGTTCAGTTTGCCCTTGGTCTGCCCTTCAAACTGCGGCTGCGGCAGACGCACAGAAACGACTGCGACAAGGCCTTCGCGAACGTCGTCGCCAGTGATAGTGACTTCATCTTTTTGTTCTTTTAGCATGCCCGCCGACGACGCGAAGTTGTTAATCGTGCGCGTCAGCGCGGAGCGAAAACCGGAAAGGTGCGTGCCGCCATCCACCGTGTTGATGGTGTTCGCGAAGGCGAAAACGTTTTCACCATAAGTGTCGTTATATTGCAACGCGATTTCGATTTCGACGTTGCCACGCTTTCCTTCGATGTAGACCGGGGAATCGTGCAGCGTGGTTTTGCCGCGGTTCAGGTGCTTTACGAACTCGCCGATTCCTCCCGTGAAGCGAAACTCGGCGGTTTTTTCGGAACGCTCGTCGGTGAGCGTAATTTTCAAGCCTTTGTTCAGAAAGGCCAGCTCACGCAAGCGTTGAGAAAGCGTATCGAAGCTGAAGACTGTCTTATCAAAAATTGTTGGATCGGGATGAAACGTGACACTCGTTCCGGTCTTTCGCGTTTTGCCCGTTTGTTTCAGTTTCGTAGTGGGTTTACCTTTTTCGTAGGACTGTTCCCACACCGCGCCATCGCGCGAGATTTCCAATTCGAGCCGGTCCGAGAGAGCGTTGACGACGGAAACGCCGACGCCGTGCAAACCGCCGGAAACTTTGTAGGTGTCGCTGTCAAATTTTCCGCCGGCGTGCAAAACTGTGAGTACAACTTCCGCAGCGGGACGCTTTTCCGTGGCATGCATATCGACAGGAATGCCGCGCCCGTTGTCGACTACAGTGACTGAATCATCGGCGTGCACAGTCACGTTGATTTCGTCTGCGTGGCCAGCCATGGCTTCGTCGACGGAATTGTCGACCACTTCCCACACGAGATGATGCAGGCCCATATCGCCCGTCGAGCCGATATACATCGCCGGCCGCAGGCGCACAGCTTCCAGACCGCCGAGCACCTTGATAGATTTGGCGTCGTACTTGTGTCCGGCTTGCGGCGCTACGCCCGCGTCTTCTTTTTCGCCCATGAATTCTCCCTTAGCCGAGGCTCTCAGCCGAAGAGCGCGATCCTTGCACTCTATGTGCGCAGATATCGACATGCTTGCGGCTCAAAAAATTGCCCAAAATTTTTGTGAAGCGAGGAAAGGCGTGCTCGCGGACTGCTCCGTACGTCGCCTTACCCTTTGATTCCGGATTCATCGAGCAAATCCAGAACTCGTAGGGTTCCTGCTCCATCCCATCTCGCGCAGCGAGACGTGGCGAAGACTTCTTAACTCCAAGCTATCGGCTCCTTAGCTCCTGGCGCGAAGCTAAATTGCAAAGCCGAATTTTGCTTGGCCGACGTGCCGATGGAAGGTTACCGAACTGCGAATCGACAGCCAACAAAGTGTACCCGATCTGACTAAGTTTCTCAAGGCCAGAAGAGGTGACGATCGTTCTGTAAGGCATTTATTTTGTGTTATTTACACTTGCCTTGCCGGGCTGAGGAGACTTTGCGGGAAGCTCAAGTCTGGTGTGAAATCCAATCGCTTTCTTCGCTGGAATAGGCGTTTCCAGCATCCGGCGAATCGTCTCAAAAACGGCTTGAAATCTCGCGTCGTACCGCTTTTCCATGGCGTCAATTTTTCTGCGTAATTCTTCGTGCGTTGCAAGCATTTCGCGAAGCCGAACGAATGTGCGCATGATCGCGACATTTACGTGAACGGCACGCGAACTGCGGAGCACGCTGGAAAGCATCGCAACACCTTGCTCCGTGAAAGCATAGGGAGCATAGCGACGGCCACCTCGGCCTGGTTTTGAGGTTCCAGACTGGAACCCCAAACTTTGTAATTCCTTGGGCGAGAGTTGAAACATGAAATCAGAAGGAAACCGGCTTGCATTTCGTTTGACTGCTTTATTCAGGTTTTTTGTGGCTACTGCATAGAGGCGGGCGAGATCGGCATCTAGCATTACGCGAGTGCCGCGAACAAAAAAGATTTTCTGGCTAATGAGAGCGGTTGGAACGATGGCGTTTTGCGAAGGCATTTGCGTCAAGGCGCCAGTTTGAGGTTCCAAACTGGAACCTCAAATGCGGCAAGTGGCAGCATATATTGTTGGCTAAGTTAAATCAAGATGTAGATAATTTATTGGTAAAAGATTCGCCGGAATGCGCACGGCTTGCCGTCTAAGCTGCATCGATTCAGATTCGCATGGGCATGATGATGTAGCGGTAGCGGTAGGATTCGTCAGCCAGCGGGCGCATTTGGCCGGCGGACTGTTCGTCCTTTAGCTCGATGCTGATGGGCCCATCGGCGGCGGCGGCAAGAAAATCGAGCATATAGGAAGAATTGAATCCGATGCTGATGGCGTCGCCCTTGTAATCTTTTTCGATGTTTTCTTTGGCTTCGCCATATTCGGGGCTTGAGGCGGAAATTTCGATGCCCTCTTTCGAAACGGCGAGTTTCACGGCGTGCGAACGCTGATCCGCGAGCTGCGACACGCGGCGGACCGCGTCGCTGAGCTCGGCGCGCTCAAGGACGACTGTTTTGTTGTTGTCGCGCGGGAGGACCGCTTCGTAATTTGGAAATTGTCCGGTGAGAATGCGCGAAATGAGCAGACGGTGGCCAACCTGAAAGAACAAATGGCTTTCGTCTTTAGCGAATTCGATGGATGCATCCGAGCCGGCGGCGCTTGCAAGCTTCTCCACTTCGTCCATCGCCTTTTTCGGAATGAGGACTTTCACTTCGCCGTTCAAGCCTGCGAGTTTCTGGTCCGTTTCCGCAAGTGCAAGGCGGTGGCCGTCTGTAGCTACCATTGCCAAAGTATCCGGCTTCAGAATGAGCAAGCCGCCATTCAACGTGTAGCGTGACTCTTCCATTGAAATAGCAAATTTTGTTTTGGCGATCAGGCTTTCCATGACTGGAGCGGAAATCTTTACAAGCGTATGCGGCATTGCCGGGAGCGCCGGGAAATTCTCCTTGGCCATGCCGACGAGCTTGTATTTTTTTCTATCGCTGGTTATCTCCACCCAATGATTCTCGAGTAGCCTGATTTTGATCTCGCCTTCGGGCAGCAAGCGCACGAGCTCCAGCAGCTTTTTTGCGGGGATGGTTCCTGCGCCCTCTTTCTTGATCTTTGCTTCGCAGGACGTGCGGACACTCAGCTCAAGATCCGTCGCCGTGATGGTCAGCTGGCTGCCCTTGGCTTCAACCAGCAAATTCGAAAGGATCGGAATCGTCGTCTTGCGCTCTACAACACCTTGCGTGGTGCTCAACTCATTCAACAGCGCTGATTTTGTAACGCTGAATTCCATCGATTGATGTTCCTCGCGTGCGGTTCCTGGTGCGCTCATTCGGGTTCCTCGCCACTTTCCACCGCTGCCGTACTGTACTCGCTTTTGCCCAAAGTATAAAGCCCACAAGCCACGTAAAACCTGTGGAAATGCGTCGGAATCAGAACTCTCTTACGCAGTACCAGAATGCGGTGGCGCTTGCATTTTATCCACAACTAAACCCACTATCACAAACACAACAGCACTAAATAATTTCTAGGAACTATAAAGCTTGTTGTTGTGATGAGTGCGGTGGAATTGTGGAAAGCTTGGCAACCACTTTTATCCCAGTGGCCTGGCGTTGAGTGTTCCAAGTGGCCAATTGTGGGAAACGGTGAAAAGGAAGCATCAGACTCACACTCAACTCGATAAACCAAAATATCTTCCTCCACACTCAACAGGTTTTCCGCATCTTCTCCAATGCCTATTCACAAGGTCTTTGCGCGCGAAAATTTAGACTCTTGTACGCTGGCGAAACAATTTGGACACAGTGGGTCTGAGTCTGCGAGAAACTCATCTCGCAAATTTGAAGAGAAATTTTACGTGGCAGGGACCAAATCGGCTGAGTGAAAGGGCAATAGCTACTGCAAAGTATCCATCAACCGTGTGATGGTGCGGTTCAGATCTTTGTCTGACCGCCGCATTTCCTCGATTTTGTTGATCGAGTGAAGAACCGTGGTGTGATGCTTACCGCCGAACTGCCGCCCAATTTCCGGCAAGGATGCCGTGGTGAGCTGCTTGACGATATACATCGCCACTTGGCGCGGAAACGCAATCGCGCGCGTGTTGCTGCGCACCTTCAAATCCTGCTCGCGCATATTGAAATGCTCGCTCACACGCTTCTGAATCAGGTCGATAGTGACGCGCTTTTCCTGCGAGGCGATGATGTTGCGCAGAACCTGCTGGGCGGTCGACAGGGAGATGGTGGCCCCGGTCAAGGACGCATAGGCCATAAGCCGCGTCAGTGCGCCTTCCAACTCGCGCACGTTGGACTTGATAGCCCGCGCGATGTATTCCGCCACGTCGTCCGGCAAACCAAACCGGTCGTTCTCCGCTTTCTTCTGCAGAATCGCAATTTTGGTTTCCAGATCCGGCGGCTGGATGTCCGCGATCAACCCCCATTCGAATCGCGAGCGCAGCCGCTCTTCGATCGAGTTAATCTCTTTCGGCAGACAGTCGGAGGAAATCACAATCTGCTTTTGCTGTTCATACAAGGCATTGAATGTGTGAAAAAATTCCTCTTGGGTGCGTTCTTTTCCGGCGATGAACTGGATGTCGTCTACCAGCAAGACGTCGACGGTGTGGAAGCGGTCGCGGAAACTGGTCATGCGGTCGAAGCGAAGGGAGTTAATTACCTCGATAGTAAACTTCTCCGCGCTCACGTAACTCAGCCGCATGGCGGGATTGCGCTTCTTGATGGTGTGCCCGATGGCATGCATCAAGTGCGTCTTGCCCATGCCAACTCCGCCATAGAGAAACAGCGGGTTGTAGGCTTTCGAAGGCTGCTCAGCCACGGCGCGCGCGGCCGCGTGCGCAAACTCATTGGACTTGCCGACGACAAACGAGTCGAAGCTGTAGCGCAAATTCAGTTGATGATCGCTGCTTTCAAAATCAAGCTTCGCTTGTTTCACGCCAGAAGCTGCGGGGGCGGCGGGCACGGGTTCTTCCTCCGTGCAGACGTACTGCACTTTCACATTGGGCGTACCGAGCTCATGGAATACGGCTTTGACGATCTCGCCGTAAGTCCGCGTAAGAACCTGCCGAAAGACCGTGCTGGGGATCTGTATAAACAGATTTTCACCCTCGGCGCGATTCAGCCGGGTGGGTTGAAACCAGGTGGTGTATGTGTTGATGCTGACCCGGGACTTCACGCGCTCAAGAAACCGCTCCCAGGAATTCGTCGCAGTAGTCATCGCAAGAGAAAATCTATCCCGGCAATTTCCACAGATGTGAATAAGCTGTGGAAAGCAGGTCCCTTCGTATTCTTTATCGTTTTCAGGCTTCGGGAAATCATGGCCGTACCGGAGCGTCTTGCTTTCCCCTGGCGCCCGGTGCGCGGCCCTTATGGAATTGCCGGCCCCTCGAACTTACTTCCATCAGACAGCGCGGGATTGTCGCCGATTGGGCCGACTGGGGCAAGCGAAAAGTGTGCGAAGGGACCGACCGCGGTGCACACACCCTGCACAGCTTTTCCACAAGCACCATTATTGTGCAACTCCGCCTGCCAAGGCGCATTTGTATGGGAATTTTCCAGAAATTTTCGTGCACGCACACTTCTTTGCACAGGTTCCATCCAAATCGCCCTGAGGATAATTCATCTATTGTTGAGATTTTTTATCAGGCCGTTCGAATTCGTAGACGCCCAGCGGATCGCTTCCGATGATCAGACGGTCTTGCTCGATGAGAATCGTATTTGCTTCAAGCCGGGCTCCTGCGGGCGTGTAGATCAGGTACGTTGAGCGGCGGTTTCCTTCTTTGTCAAAGTGCAGCAGTTTATCGCCGAGCGCCATCCAGACTTCTCCACTGGAGCGTTCCACGCCAACCGCCGTGAGGATGCGCTTGAACATGGGAGCGTCTCCACGCTTCTCCTGCCTCTCAATCTCTTTGCGAGTGGCCTGCGCCGCCGGCCAGGCATCCACTCCGGTGTACTGGATATCCTGCCCAGCGTAGCCATAGCGGTCATATTGCCGTACGGTCGCTTCCGGCAAGTAGGGAAATGCGAAGTACAGATGGCTTGCGCCGTCCGTCACAAGCATTCCGATGTTTAAAAAGCGGTTCACTTCCGGCCGGTCGGAAATCGTTTCCGGATCGCCAAACTCGCGCACGTCGTGACCATTCTTGTCGAACACCACGACCAAATGTTGTTCGTGCGTCGTTGCCACGGCGAATTCCCCATCCGGAAGCGCGGCCACCGCCACCGGTCCATTGATCTTCACGACGCGCTCATTTCCCTTGGTGTCCCAGATCTTGATGGCGTTTGCGCCGCGATCCGCCACGTACACGGTTCCTTGCGCGTCCACGTCCAGGTCTTCGCCATAGGTGATGGCCGCCAACTGCGATGACTGGGGATTGGGGCTCTTGCCTTCTTCGAAGGCTGGAACTCTTCTCAGTAGCTTCCCGGCTGGATCGAATACAGAGGCTGATGATCCCGGCGCGCTCAAAATATAATAGTTTCCATCCGCCCCATGCTTCAGCGCCCGCAGCCCCGGCCCAATTCCCGGAAATAGCCGCTTCTTGGCCGTCAATTCATCTTCGTCCTGGCCAATCGCGCACCCGGCAAGACACGCCAACAGACACAACCCCGCAAGAATTCTCACGTTGAGCACAACCCCTTTGCACTGCCCCCATTTATGCTGAGTCATCAGAGTACGACGGAAGAGTGTGGGTTGCCCGTTTCAGAGGATTCGGTGTGCCGATCAGTCAATCCTAAGACGCACCCGCTCGATCACCTTGTGGGCGAACTCACGCTGGGGGGCAAGGGTTTGCCCTAGAAAACGCTCTTACTGGCTACCCGTTGCCGTCTATTTAAAAACCGTGGAAAAACGTGTGCACCGAAATTCTACTTGACATATACTGAACATTGAGCCCGACTTCTCGACCCCCAGGAGAAGCCACATGCCTGCCAAAAAGAGAAAAACAGTGGAAGTAAGATGGCTCAGCAAAGACGAATTCACAACAATGGTGGACTCCCGCGCCAGGCGTGTACTTGGAATTACAGGCGATCAATTTATTAGTGGATGGAGAAAGGGCAAATACCGTAAACTTGATGCCGATACGTGTCCTGGGGCCGTTGAACTAGCAATCCTCGCACCTCTCCCGAGGCAGAAGAGTGGCCGGAAGAACACCACAAGAGGCCACAGATAATTTCGTCCATTTTCTGAAGGAAACACTTTCCTGTATAACCGACCATTACCTCAGTGCTTACCAGCAGTCGCCTAAGCTTTTTAAAGTCTTTTACGATCCTTACGCGTCTGTAACAACAAGGGATGGCCCGGAATATCAGCTCTCATTCACCCAAGTTTTCAGGGTAGTCTCCCACCCCGATATGCCCGGTCAATTCAAGGCCAAGACTCAGGAATACAGTTATCGTCTATTGTTGGGACCCGGAGAGAAAAGTGAGGTGCTTGCTTATCACTGGCACCCCCAAGACCCGGGAGTCCATTTCCCGCACCTGCACATCGTTGAGGCTCACAGGATTCATTTTCCGACATCGCGGGTTTGTTTGGAGGATTTTGTCCTTTTGTTAATGCGCGACTATCGAGTAAAGCCCAGGCTATCCCACGCTGAATGTAAAGAAATTCTAGATAGGAACAAGCGAGCGTTTGAAAAAATGGCGACGTGGAAAATACAAAATCCTTAATCAGGCGTACCTAACATGGAGCAGCTCGAGTTTCTACTTTCAGGACCGGTGAAATCCAGAAAGTTGGTGCGGATACGATTGCTTCCGATGGATTTGGTGATCGACTAGAGAGAACCCAAACCCAAGACCCGCCCTCAAAAACCGAGGACGGGGCACCCTCCGGATAACTGAGAGTCCGGGCCACCCTCCTGTCGCTATTTGTTTATGTTCCGTTCTGGAAATTGTTCCTGTCGGTCAAGATAAGTGCCGCTCACTGTGTATCCGCAAGTCGTGACCCGTTTTTGCTCAAAGATGTCGCGATACTCTACGGCCACGAAGATGGAGATTAGTTGGTCCTTTTGTAGTTGGCCGGGAGCTACCAGACGGAGAAGCCGCGAATTCTCACTGCCCGGCCCGATTGGACCAAATGAATGAAATCCCTCAGCTTGATGCCCGGTCGGAGACGCTAAGTCGTTGAGCCGGGTTTCCACCCTTTCAGCGTATCCCACAATTTTGTCTACCCAAGCAGGCGAGCGGCCTTCGTTCTTACATATGAGTTTCAACATGACGGTGGTGGAGTCCACTTGCGGCTCGTTGCCTTCTCGTGATGATCCCATCACTACTTTCAACTCGTTCTGCGGCCAAACAAGTTCCGTCATCACCCAGGCTCGTTCCGCGTTTTGCGACAGCTTGACTTGTTCTTGGGTGAGTTTTAATTGGGCGGCTGTTTCTTTGTGACCCTTTTTTGCGGTCCAAATGTCCGCAGCTAGGATGAAGACAAGAGCGACACCCTCAAGCCAGACAGCAACGGACTCGTATTTAGTGAGCCAATCTAAGATGCACATTTCGACCGCAGTCTAACAGCTCGTAGGAGCAATCGAATGTAAAAAGCTAGTAGCCTTAGGGTAGCAACTGGATTTTACTGCCTACTGCGGGTTGAGCATCTCTAAGCGTTCCCCAAGAATCCAGCGATACTTGCTGCATAGAGCCGTCCGAACCGCGCAAGTTAACAATGCCAGCAGTTCTGTCTATGCCAGTCACCGTATAAACCGGGAGCGACCGATTGAACATCGCGGGTTCGGTTTGAATTGTTATCATAATCTTCTATTTCCTCCCGCTGTATCTTAGCAGTCAATTTTCCAACAATATTATCTTCCTCTATCCTGCGGTCATGGTTAAAAACTTCACCTGCTGTCAAGGGATCACTCGGCACACTAGTTGACGATGCTCCGAGGATTAAAGCCAATAACGCTAGTGCAATTGCGAATTTCATGTTAAAGCTCCTCTGTTCTTATGCTACCGGAAGAGGTTGGCCATCGTGCGCTCGCGAATTGTGACCGATGCACAACGTAATACGGTAAAATAGGCCGGGTGGCCCGGGCTCCCAATTATGCGGAGGGTGCCCCGTCCTCGGTTTTTGAGGGCGGGTCTTGGGTCTAGACTTTCTTTTCGAGGGCGAGAAATTCAGGGTGCCTCTGATATCTCCAAGCAATTCAGGATGGCTTATGCTCATCGGATAGACAGATTTTACTTGACAAAGTCGTAAAACATGGTAGACTATGGGTGTAGAGAATTGCGCCTGAGGCGTGATTCTCTTTTTTGTTTTTAGGCCCTCCTTGTCGTTTTCCCCGTATTGAAAATGCAGGGGTTAGTGGGTTTATTGAGCTGACAGCTGACAGTCGACAGCTGACAGTTCACAGTTGAAACCTTAAGTGGAAGAAATGATATGCCTCCTTGTAGCGAATTGCGCCTTGGCGCAGTTCGCTTTTTCTGTTTTAGGACGCGCTGCCTTCGAGACTCAGGCCAAGGAAGCGCGCCTCTACAGGGCGATGACAAAAAGCGGCAGCAGAGCTGCCGCACTCCAAAAAGGCGCGGCTCAACGCGTCTACAGGATCTCCGATCATGAAAAACAGCAAATGCAATGGGATAGGTGTGTCTGAACCCAGTCAACAGTCTACAGCTCACAGTCGACAGCTAAGAAAAGCTGGGGAGAAAGGCGGCCCTTCGCTGGCGCTCCCTTCGTTCCTCCTTTCGAGGCTCAGGGTAAACAGGACAAGCGGGACAAACCGCACGCCGAGAGAAGTAGACGCGAGGTCGCTTTGGAGGCAGGTGGAAGATGTGGTGGTGCCGCAGCTGCGGCTGGGGGTGATCGACCACGTGGTGTATATGCACCTGTTGCGACACAGCCACCTGGAAGGAAAGAGAAGGCTGCGGTTTTCGATTCCGTGGCTGGCGCAGAATATCAACCTTTCCACATGCCCGACGCGCGAAGCGGTTCGCCGGTTGGCTGCATGCGGCGTGGTGCGGCTGGTGGAACGGAGCAAGCAAGGGCATGTGGCGGAGGTGCGGTTGCCGCACGAGGTGCGCGGGGTGCGTGTGCGGGCCAGAGCCGCGGCACGGGCTGACCGCTCGGACATCGAGCAGGTGGATTTTATGAAGACAATTGAACTCCGCAGGACGATTCACGCGCGGGAGCGCGGGCGGTGCTTCTATTGCTTGCGGCGAGTGCCTCCACGGCTGGAGTGCCTCGACCATGTCGTGCCACGGGCGCGAGTGGGGTGCAATTCGTATCGCAACCTGGTCTCGGCGTGTATGGAATGCAACGCGCAGAAAGGAGAGCGGCCGGCCGAGGAGTATCTGCGCTGGTTGTTTCGCGAGCACCGGTTGGGCGCGGCGGAACTTAGAGGGCGCTTCGAGGCGCTGGAATTGCTTGCTGCGGGGAAGCTGAAGCCGGCGCTTGCGAGTACGGCGGGGGTCGGATCATTGCCCTTGTAGAGGCGCGCTTCAGCGCGTCCTTCTTTCACTTTCTCGGAGTGCGGCAGCTCTGCTGCCGCTCTTTGGGGCGTCGAGGGCGTAGCGATATAGGTGTCAAAAGCGGCAGCAGAGCTGCCGCACTCCACGGTCAGTCGATGCGTAGGCGCAGGCGCTCGATTGAGCGCGCTCGGAGCCGGCCCGCGGCGTTGCGTGGGCCGGCGTCGTCTGTTTCGATTAGGACGCAATTCATTTGGACGTCGCCGGAAGCGACTTCGAAGCGGGCGGGCAATCCATTGAGAAACTTTTTGATAATGCCGCCGCGGTCCATGCCGATCACGCCGCCGTGCGGCCCGCTCATGCCCACGTCCGTGATGTAGGCGGTGCCTCCAGGCAGAACGTGCTCGTCCGCGGTCGTCACGTGGGTATGCGTCCCCACGATCGCCGTGACTCGCCCGTCGAGGTACCAGCCCATCGCTATCTTCTCGCTGGTCGTCTCTGCGTGCATATCGACAAAAACAAAGGCGACATCCGGCGGTAGTTTGGCCAGCTCGCTATCCGCTTTGCGAAAGGGATCGTCAATCGGCGTCATAAAAACGCGCCCCTGCAGGTTGAGCACGGCATACTTGACGCCATTCTTGGCGGTACCGACATAGAGCCCGCTGCCTACATTCCCATCGGGAAAATTGGCCGGGCGCAGGAGGCGCGGTTCGTGGGGCATGAACTCGACGATTTCCTTCTTATCCCAACTGTGGTTGCCGCCGGTCAAGACTTCAATCCCCAGGCCGAGGAGTTCCTCCGCCAGCCGCGGCGTAATCCCGAAGCCCGAAGCGGAATTCTCACCGTTGGCGATCACCAAATCTATCTGGCGCTGCGCAACGATATCCGCGAGCCGGTCGTGGACAATCTGCCGCCCGGGTGAACCGACGATGTCTCCGATGAAAAGTACGCGCATTCGTTGGTGACTGGTAACTGGTGATTGGTGACTAGGGCTGCTTGGAACTAGTCACGAGTCACAAGTCACTTTGCTCCTGCTCTAAAGACGAAATGAGGACTCCGGTTGTCCGAAAACACAACCGATAGAAACGAAAAAAGAGCGGACTGCTTGGCCGTGGGGAGCTAGGCCGTGAACCTCTGAATTAGGTGGGCGCCACGAGCCAACCGTTAGGCTTTCCTGCCCCGCTCGCCCGTCTCGATTCGCTTGCATCAACTCAGCGACAAAGACCTGCCAGCGGGACAGGCCGTGCACACAGGCTGTCTATCCGCAGCACCTCAGAGATTCGTCATTGGTTCAAACAGCTTTCGCTCCCTCACCTGCTTCGAAGGACCGCTCCGGTTCATATTCTAGCAGGATGGCCGTTCAAAGAAAGGCGAAGGCGGCAGCGCCCGTCAAACTGGTCTCAAACCCGAACGTATTTGCACTAATCGGTCGACGGGGACGAGTCCCCGCGGCTTTGGAATTCGTTGGGAATAATCTAGTCGATGAAATCGATAACGGCGCCGTCGCGGCGGTCCAGGAAGCCGACGAACTGGCCGAAGTTTGGCGCTGTCACATTGTTGTAGACGGCGTTGAAGTTGCCGTGATTGGTGATGTTGAGTGAATAGAATCCAAGGCGAATATGGTGCATTTTGCCGCTCTTCGAGCTGAGAAAAGGAACCTTGAAGACGCGGTAGATTTTCAGATCCAGCGAAAGATAGGTGGCGAAGCGCTGCCCGTTTGGCGTGCCCACGTAGTTCTGGAGGACGTCCACGTTCGAATAGTCGTAACCGGAATGCACGTCGAGGATGGGACTGATTATGAACTTCTTCGGCAAAGAGAAAACACCCCAGGTGACCATTCGTTGGGGAACATCAGAAGGCAGAACACCGTAGACGTTCGGCCGGATGACAGGTTCCAGGAACGGAATCGCTACGTCGGAAAGGTTATTCAAATCGCCTTGCGAGCGGCTCCATATATAAGACGCGTTCACCTCGTTGTGTTCCTTAACGGTGAAGCGCACGGTGCTTTCTATTTCGCGATAATGAGAGGAACCCGTGTTGGTGAGACCGAGGAACGAGTTCTGGCCCGGCGCGCCCGTGAAGGGATTAACGAGAAATAAGTAGGTGGTATGGCTGTCGATGTAGCCGACCCGCAAGACCACATTTCTCCGCAACTCGCGATCTCCCTCGACGTTCCAGGTGAAATTGCGCGGCGTTGTACCCGGCCCCTGCGGCAAAATGCCGGTGTTCAGGGGATTCACACCACCCACATAGGCATTGGTGTAGGTTACAGGCGGAGCGATCAATTGGCCTGTGGGATCAAAAAGGCTCACCACGCGAGTGGGGTTCACGTCAAAGTCGGATGCGAGCAGAGGCAGCATGCTATAGAACAAGCCCGCTCCGGCTCGAATGACTGTTTTCCCGTCGCTGCCCGGCGAGTACGCAATGGCTACGCGCGGCGCGAACGCTGCGGACCAGCCCGAGGTCTCGCTCGACAAGCGCGCCCCCGCATCGACCGTCCAGTGCGAATTCAGTATCCAATGATCCTGGACGAACTCGGCGACGGCGGTATCGGACGTGCTCTGAGCCGTCGTAGGCAGAAAGTTGATCTGCTCATCCAACGTGCCATCCTGCTGGAGGAGTTGAATTGGATTGGCTGTGTTCACACCGGCATAGGCACGGTAGTTTAGATCCAGGCCCACATGGATTTGGTGCTTCCCCAGCCAGTGTCTCTCCGCAAATTGATAACTGGGCAGCAGCTGAAACTGTTTCCCTCGCCTTGACCACCGGTTGAAAAAATTCCCGCCCCAGCCCTGCGGCGTAATCAGCATGTCATCCAATCCCTCGCCGTGACCATTGCTGTCGAACCGCGTGTACTGCGAAATCACACTGAAAATTGCTCCGGAATCCAGCTGGTACTTATCGGACAAATGTATGGCGACGCCCTTTTGATCCAAGTCGTTCGCGGCCGTTTCTGGAACGAGAGCATTGATGCCCACGTACCGCGTGCGGAGAGGAAAGGCATTGACTGTAAGAGTCACGATTTGTTTGGGCGAGAGAATGAACTCGACGGTCGTAAAAGTGTTAAAACCCTGTTTTTTGGTAATGTCGTCCGGCCACGGCAGTCCGCGAACCGTGGTCTTTTTCATGTCGTACTGGAAAACTTCCGAAAAGAAGATCTTGTCGCCCCAAAGCGGTCCCCCAAAGTCAACGCCAGGTGTCGCTTGCGCGATGCCGACAATGGAGCCGTTCTTGCCAAGAATGGAAGGCACGAAATTCTTTAGATAGAAATTCCATTTTTCTGCTGGAGGCTTGGTTTCGATGGTCGTCAACCCACCCGAAAAGCTTCCGAGGGCCGCGTTATAGGGCGTCTTATAGACCGCGAACGATTGCACCGCATCCGTGGGCACTGCAATGGAAAAACTTCCGGTCACTGGATCAGCGGTTTGCGCGGAATTCACCAGGAAGAGGCTCTGATTTTCGTCGGCACCTTTAAACGTGAGTTTTCCGTCCATCGTTTTAATAACTCCCGGAGTGATCGGGATCACTTCCCGGATCTTTTCTTCCGGCGTAGGCAGAGCAACCAGATCGGTGTGGGTTATGGTAGCTTCCGGGTTCGAAACGCTCTCCGTCGAGATGACCTGAGTTTGTTCTTTGACCTCGACCTTTTCGGTCACCACCTCTAGTTCCAGCTTGATGTCTTGAACTGCTGCCTGCCCTGGAGCTACTGAAACCGTTTTTGTTACCGGCTTAAATCCTGGTTGCGTGATCGAAATCGTATAGGAACCGGGCTTTAAACTTTTAAACTCATAATGTCCCGCGTCGTCCGTATCCGCGCTCAACGTATTTCCGTCGGGCGGTACCGTAGTCAGTTTCACGCTGAGACCAGATAGGCCCGAGCCTGCGTTTTCCTGCGCCGTGGAAGCCGTGGAGATGGTGCCGTGGATGGACCCAGTCTGCGTCTTCTCAGCGCCAGCGCGCGTGCCTTGTCCAAGTGCCGGGAAAGCCGCAATTGCCATCATTAATAGCCAAGCGAAACATCTTGCCAAGCTCTGCGTGAGCCGCCGCGATGGACTGTCAGTGGAGACGAGACTTGCTGGATAACTGAGTATTGCCTTCAAAAATAATTTCATGGTCGGGACGATGATAACTCTGTTGAACAGCGAGCTCTTTCTTTAATGTGAATGGGTCAGTCGGATTGGCGAGCGTCACAAACGCCTTTCTCCAGCCAGACTACAACCCCCTTATTGTCAATTTCCAGTGCCGAAACAGGAAGCCCGGCGAGGTCAGGGTGTGCCTCAATCTCCAACTCCACGAATCTGGGCGCAAGCTTGGCATAGTCATCTTTTTGCCAATCTGGATGTGACTTAATGTAAGCCCGGATATGGCCATTGAGCCCGATAAAGTAACCCATCCGGGCGTAGTCCGGGGCAGTGCTCTCCAAGCGCTCGACGCTGATCCTCCCTGCGGAGTCCGCCTCCAGACCCCGGACGATCAAACCAGGTTCGCCATTCTGGATACCGGCGAAGACCACCTCGGTTGGTTTATTCGCAATCGTTTTCAGAAAGTCCGCACGCTGGCTCTCGCGCATCCCCTTAACGGCCCGCACGTAGGGTATTCGCGCAATTCGCACAAACGCTTCGGCTTTTGCTCGCAAATCCCCTGGTTCCTGGCAAGCCACACGGACATATTCCCTCAAATGAAAGCCAGAGTTCCTCTCCTCGTAAAGACCAGCCATGGCTACCGTACAGCCCGGTTCCTGAATGATCTTGCAGGCGGAGACCGGACGTATCCCTCGGTTGACCCGGCAGTCTGCTGCAATCACGAGTCTATGATTAGCGCGATCGATCAAGGCGACTACGCTTGTCGCATATAGATGCGTTCTGAAGAGCGCGGGGCTGCCAAAGAGCAGGATGACACAGAGAGATATTCTGAAAGCCAACCCGCGAGGAAAAGCCTGTTCAGACACACAAATAACATTCATTCCGCCCGACCATAGCAGCTAGATTGATCTTGTCGCCTTTGATCTTCTAGCCGTGAGTGTCCTTGTGAGCCTTCTCCACACAAAGCCGCTCGGCGTTCGCATGCAACTGCGAGAGCAAGGTCTCCAGCTTGTCGATATCGACATTCAGGACCCCCTCGAAGAACTGCCTGCGAACTTCCTCGAATCTCAACTTCAGCTGCGGTACAACTCGCCGTCCCCTGCTGGTCGCCTTAATAATCAGGAGCCGGTGATCCTGTGGATCGCTTCGCCGGGTGATAAAACCACCTTCTTCAAGCCGGTCCACGAATCTTGTGATCTTGCCCTTGTCCCGGCCCATGACCTTGGCCAGTTTCCCGGCTGAGGTCTCTCTTTCTTCCGCGCAATGCACGAGCACTGCCGCTTCCTGCGCCGTCATCCCGAATTTGCTAAAACAACGATCGAAGGCTGTTTGCAGTCTTATGCTGGTTCGAAAGAGCCGCGAAATGGAAAGCTCTGCTTGCCATTCCCTGACGCTCACGTAGCCCCGGCCAGATTTCTCCCGAGTCGCAAGGGGATTCCCAAGGAATCCCCCGTTTTTCCCGGTCGTGGTATTTTCCGTCATAGATTTGACCGTCGCGATTTCCTGGGTCAAAAGTGAAAGTTGCTCATTCCAATCCATTTAGAAATGGAACCCCAACTCCGCTGTCAGCGCACGTGGAGTCACGTAGTGAGTTCCGCTGAAGGTGGAGAGAAAGTTGTATACCGCAGTCTTATCCGCCACATTGATCGCCGTGAGCCGCGCACTCCACTTGAAACGGTCGCCGTGGAAGAGGTTGTCGTGCCCAATGGCCACGTCAAACAAGTTTCGCGCGGCCACGCGCGGCGGATTCTTGTCGTCATTCTCGGTTCCCGCACCCGGGATCTGCAGTAATGTGGAGCCGTACTGCGATGCAGGGCAGAGAGAATTGGGACTGATCGGCGTCGTCGGTGTAGCATGAACCGTCCCGCAGAAGAGCCCAGCCTGAAACTGCTGGTCGGGAGACAAGATCGATGCGTCGACTAGCGTATCGGTACCTAGCGGTCCGTTGGCGCAGTTGCCCCCTGCACAAGGCACGGGTCCGGCTACGAGGCCGCTGTCGTATCGCCAATTGAAGCCAACCCAAGGCCCGCGCTTCAAGATCTGGTATTGCATGTGGGCCGTCAGGTTAAATTTCTCGTCGTGGTCAATACGGAACACCGAGAAACTCCCCGGTGTGACGGGGACCGCACCGACACCGCCAATTTGTGGAGTGAAGAACCGCGCGGCTACGCTTGACATTACGACGAGCGCTGTAAAACCGTGGTAGTTCGGCACATTCGCGCGGATGGCATAGCCCGGGATCTTCGAATTATTCCATGCGATCGGAAAGGTTATCGGTGTCGCACCGAGGATGCTGAAGTCGTAGGCGTTATGCGTGTACTTCCAGATGTACTCGCCGTCCACGACCAAATACTTTCCGAAGGCTTGCTGCAATCCAGCATGGAACTCATTGCGGTACCCCGCAGGCAATACGCTGGAGGCGGTACTGACAAGCCCGGTATTTGGGTCCGTGCAGCCTTCACCTGCTAGAGCGAAAAGGTTGGCGACAACTGCGTCCCGGCAGCCCACGCTGGAGAGCGCCAGATTTTCGTTGAACGGACTTTCCAGGGTTCGCGCGTAAGAAACACGAAGGACTGTGTTCGTCCGCTTAATATTGTAGGCAATACCAAGACGAGGCTCCGCCTGGGACTGTGAGGTAAAGCCGTTATAAATGTCACCGCGTATTCCCAGGTTGAAGGACCAGTTCTTCACAGTGATCGTGTCCTGGATGTAGAGGGCGAGTTGTTTCACATCCTCGTGCCCGTGAAACAAGTGACTAGCGGCGGAGGAACTGCCACAGCCATCCGCGGGCGATGGCGTCGGCCTCGTCAGGTCGATGCAACCCAGAAGCGGCACGAAATTAGGATTCGCTACAAAAGGTGTTGGATAAAGAGCAGGGTTCGTGGACGATGCCGTAGCGCATTGGTTTGGATTGTTCAGTCCGGGATCACCGACAAATACAGGAAGTCCGGCTCCATCCAAGCACGGTGAGTTGAAAGTGGGATCGACGATTCCAAAACCATCGTTTTCTGTAAGGATCGTTTGCTCGTAAACGATTCCGGCCTTCACGTTGTGAATGCCCTTCACGTAGGACAAGCTCGCGCGCGCGCCTCCATTGGTGAGTCTACGGTTTTGCGCAACGGTCTCCTGTTGAAGATTCGATGGGCCGAGGTCGGCGAATGGATTGCCGCTCGGGTAATAGTTGTACGCGTCGCGTCGCACAAAACCACCTAGGGTGAAGACGGCGGTAGAGCCAATCAAATGATTCCACGTCGGCGCGATGTTAAACGTTCCGATTTTCGAGCGCTGGTCGGTGGGGCCCACAACATTGCCGTCGGGGTCGAGACCGTTGTTTGCGACTACCACTCCGTTCCACGCCGTCGCGTCTTGCGCATCAAACGAATTGGGCGTCTGGAACCAGGAACGCGTGTAGCTCAAATTGAGATGAAGCGAATCCGCTGCCGACAGTTGATAGTCCAGGCGGTCGAACACGTTTTCCATATTGCCCTTGTCGTGCATGACGCTGAACTCTGGCGGATCGAGGAACCGCCCGCTATTCAGTCCGCCCACGGCAATAAAGTTGCCCCACTTCTCGCCGCCGTATGCCAAATCAAATCCCCCGTTCGACGTTCCGAAGCTCCCATACGACGCCGTCACGCTGCCATGTGGAGTTGTCTGGCCTTGTCCCGAACGCGTGGTGACATTAATCACCAGGCTCGTCTTGTCGCCGTATTCCGCCGGCGGCGCGCCGGAGATAACCTCGAGCGATTGGACTGAATCGAGGGGTATCTGATTCGAGAAGACCTTGCTTTGCTGGTCAGTGATCGGCTGGCCGTCGAGCGAGAATGAGTTCTCCGCGTGATCCCCCAGCCCGTGGAAAAGGCCGTTTGAATCCGCGGCGACTCCAGGAGTCGAGAGCGTAACGAGCGAGCTCAAAGAAGACGATTGGCTTTCTAGCGGAAGCTTGTCGAACAAATTGCGATCCACGTCGGTGTGAAACGTCGATTCATTTTCCACCAGGTCTCCACCCGTAGCCTCCACTGTTACGCTGGTCGTCGCAGCGGAGCCAACTTTCAGGCTGATCGCCACACTGAGAGGAACGCTCGAGCGCACATCAACATCCTGCGTGTAGCTCGCGAAGCCGGGGGCCGTAATAACCATGTGATACGTATTCAAGGGCACGTTCGTGAAGCGAAACGCGCCATCGCTTCCCGTGATTGTCTGTCTTTGGTAGCCGCTTACGAGGTAGGAGATTTCTACAATTGCGCCGGCAACCACCCCGCCAGACGGATCTTTCACAACTCCTTCAATGGCTCCCGAATTCCCTGCTTGTGCCCAGCTGGATGCTGCCGAAAACAACAACACCAATGCCAAAATCGAGTAGCTCCCCAAACGCTTTAACATTTTTTCTCCATCCCTTTGCGGGTTGTGTATTTCTTGTGGATAGAGACCGCCTGGAAAACGGCGGTGGCGCTGCCCCAATTAATAAGGGTCAGCACGCAGTCAGGAAATTCACTAGCAGGAGAAGAAAACTACGCGGAAGGAGGCGCTCGAGACGCGCGGTGAAGAGAAAATGTATTGCTGGGCGAAGCCTGCTGTGGAAGCGACGTATGGCGGGCGATTAGTTCGGGAGCGGCGAAGAGGTCAAGCGCAGCCGGCGCCAGCACGGGCATGTGCAGCGACTGGCAGATGTGGCAAGCGGTTTCAGGACCACCCGTGTGATGGTGGAGGAGGCTGCCGCCCGCCGCAAAATACAGCAAAACGGCGCAAGCCAATATCGCCAGCGCGCGGCTGGCAATTTTCCGTCCGAATATAGTCCTACCCAGGCGCATAGAGCTGTATGCAAGCCTAGCACCTTAGACGCAGGAGGCAGGGGCTTTGGTGCAAAAAGGTACTTCTAGCCCCTATCCGTTGCTTGACCCCGCAACCATTCCAGCCTAAGCTTCGTCTTAGTAGAAAGATGTTCGCTAACCCCAATAAGGCCCGATTGTGCGCTTTGCTGCTCGGAATCATCTTCCTGGCGGCGCAGTTCCACTTTTGTGCTGATCTGAATTCAGGGCCTAGCGGCTCGCATCCATGCCAGCTTTGTTCGACAGCGGGCTCCGCGGTTACAACTCAAACGCCCGATCTGGCAGTGGTTCCCGTCGTGAACCGGCTGGAAGTTTTCATCACCCTTCTCTCTCCGTCTGTAGAAGTTCAGCGCTCCACCTCTCCTCGCGCGCCTCCGGCTCTGTAGTTCTCCGCGGCTCTTCCATTTTGCTCGTCCCTTCATAATTGCATCGACTTGTCCCTATCGCATGGGACTCTTGAGGAGTATTAACATGAGGAAAGGAACGGCATTGGCCACGGCGCTTTTGGCCTTGCCTATTTGCGTGCCGGCCCAGCAGAGCACCACGCCTGCGCCACCGGCAACTCCTGCACAGGCTGCACCGCCGCGCGCGGACACGAGCCAGCCCCTGCCTACCCGCATCTCACTCGATGAAGCTATCCGGCTGGCTTTACAGCACAATCACGCTTTGCTCGCCGCGCGCTCGACGATTCTTCAAAACCAGGCTCAGGAAATCACGGCGAATTTACGCCCGAATCCCACCCTGTCTTTTGATACGCAATTCTTCCCACTCTTTAATCCCAGCGAGTTCAGCGCGAACTATATAGACAATGTGGCCCAGTTCGATGTTGGCATTGGCTACACCTTCGAACGCGGCAAGAAACGACAGCATCGATTGCAGGCCGCGAAAGATGCGACTGCCGTAACACGAGCTCAGGTGAGCGACAGCGAGCGCCAGCTCACGTTCAACCTCTCCCAGCAGTTCATCAACGTTTTGCTCGCGCAATCCACTCTGGACCTCGCTCAGCAGGACTACGACAGCTTTCAGAAAACCGTTGATATTAGTGAGTCCCGTTATAAAGCGGGAGACATGAGCGAAGGGGACTTGCTCAAAATCAAACTGCAATTGCTGCAATTCCAGTCGGACGTTTTTTCCGCCAAGCTCTCCAAAGTCCAGGCTCTTTCCGCTCTTCGTCAGTTCCTCGGTTTCGAATCCGTTCCCGATAATTACGATGTTGAGGGCTCTCTCGACTACACCCCAGTTCATGGAGGTATCGACGATTTGAAAGCCCTGGCTTTGCGCACGCGCCCCGATCTTCAAGCTGCGAACTTGGGCGTAACCGCTGCTCATAGCCAGGAGTCACTCGCAGAGGCCAACGGCAAGCGCGATGTAAACGTCACGTTTGACTACACGCATACAGGGGGCATCAACAGCGGAGCGTTCTTCTTCAATATCGATCTGCCGATCTTCGACCGCAATCAGGGAGAGATTGCCCGTACTCGTTACGCCATTACCCAATTTCAGGAATTGCAAAGCGAAGCCGCCCAGCAAGTTCTCACTGACGTCGTAGACGCCTATGAGGCTCTTCATTCTAACGACCAAATTATTCAGCTCTATCGCGGCGGATACGTCGATCAGGCACAGAAATCGCGTGATATCACCGAGTACGCTTACCGAAAAGGTGCCGCCAGTTTGCTCGATTTTCTAGATTCGGAGCGCACCTACCGCGCCAACCAGCTTGCATACCGTCAGGCGCTCGCCAGCTATATGACGGCGCTCGAACAGATGCGCCAAGCCGTAGGAACGAGGAATCTGCCATGAATTTCAAAACCCAGTGTCGTGTCTTTGTTGTTCAAGCCGCTTTCTTGACCGTAGGCGTTCTGATTTCTTCGCTCGCCGGATGCAGCTCGGGCGGTTCCGAGTCCAAGATGACTTCTTACTCGGCGAGTGAGTCCAAAGAAGAATCCGCCGAGCTCTTCACTGTTCCTCAGGACCAGCTGGCGCACGTTCAAGTGGTGCCCGTCGAAAAAGCTCCCCTCCCGCGAGTGCTGCGACTCACCGGTGCTGTGGCCTACAATGCTTTCAAGACGACGCCGGTCTTTGCCGCCATTGGCGGGCCTGTCCGCGAAATTCTCGTTACGCCTGGCGAAAACGTACGCGTTGGCCAGCCGCTTCTCACAGTTAATAGCCCAGATTACTCGGCGGCTCGCTCCGCATACCTCAAAGCTCACACTGCGTTTGTTCTCGCCGACAAGTTCTACGTCCGCGCGCAAGATCTCCTCAGTCATGGAGCCATTGCCGAGGCCGATTTTCAAAACGCCGAATCCACGCGTATGCAGGCTCAAGCGGATCTCCAATCCAGTGAAGACGCTCTTCGTGTCCTGGGTATCACCGATCTTTCCGCACTCGAAAAAAATGCTCCAAAAACCACTTCTGAAGTCCCGGTCTTGTCTCCTGTCGGCGGAGAAATTGTCGAACGCCTCGTCGGCCCCGGTCAATTGCTTCAGGCGGGCACAACGCAAGTCTTCACCATTTCTGACATGAGCACTGTCTGGGTGCTCGTCAATGTCTACCAGGGTGACGTCGCCTACGTGCGGTCTGGAGATAGCGTGAACATCTCAACTGACGCTTACCCCGGCACATTCCACGGGCGTATTTCCTATATCGCGCCGGCGCTCGATCCCAACACACGCACGCTTCAGGCGCGCATCGTCACGGAAAATCCCGGCGATAAGCTCAAGAAAGACATGTATGTCACTGCAACGGTTAATGCCGGCGCTATCGCTAATGCCCTGACGGTTCCGGATGCTGCTGTCCTGCGCGACTCCGAAAATCAGCCCTTCGTTTACGTGCAATCATCCACGAAACAAAACGAGTTTGCGCGTCGCTTGGTCCAGCTCGGAGACAGCAATGGCGGCCGAACGCAGATTGCCGGTGGTGTGAAGGAAGGCGAGCGCGTCATTGGTGACGGCAGCCTCTTTCTGCAATTCAAGAATTCTTTGGAGCACTAAAGGGAGACGCGGCAGAGAGAAATCACGATGATCCATCACATTGTCCAATTTGCCCTGCGCCAGCGCTTCCTCATAATTATCATCACGCTGTTGATCGTGATTGCCGGCGCCGAATCTTTCCGCCGCATGCCCGTCGACGCCTATCCAGACCTTTCTCCGCCCATGGTCGAACTCATCACCCAGTGGCCAGGCCACGCTGCCGAAGAGGTTGAGCGCCTAACCACTCTCCCCCTAGAGCTCGCCATGAATGGCACGCCGAACCTGAAGGTGATGCGCTCCATTTCGCTCTACGGCCTTTCGGACGTCATTCTTACCTTCGAAGACAGCACCGATTCCTATTTCGCGCGCCAGGTCGTTTTCCAGCGCCTTAGCGACGCCACTCTGCCTACCGGCGTTACGCCCAGCATGGCCCCGCTTTTTAGCCCCAGCGGCCTCGTCTACCGTTACGTCATCGAAAGCCCCGATCGGTCTCCGATGGAACTCCATACCTATGAAGATTGGATCATCGAGCGCGCCTATCGCAGCGTTCCAGGCGTCGCTGATGACTCCGGTTTCGGCGGTCCCACCATGGAATATCACGTCTTGCTCGACCCCGTGAAGTTGTACAACTACCACTTGCCAGTGGTGCAAGTTCTTAACGCCCTCACAGCGAACAATGCCAATACCGGAGGCGGTTTCTACTCGCAGGGCGGCCAGTTTTACTACGTCCGCGGTCTCGGCCTCGTAAAGACCACGGAGGACATCGGTGAAGTCGTTGTCGGCAGCGGCAACGGCGCTCCCATCCGCGTGAAGGATATCGGCCGCGTCGTTATCGGCAATGCTCCGCGGCTCGGCATTTTCGGCTTCCAGGACAAAGGGAAAAACAATGACGACGCCGTCGAAGGCGTCATCCTCATGCGCCGCGGCGAGCAGACGCAAAACGTGCTCCAGGGCGTCGAGAAAAAAACCGTCGAAATCAATCGCGATCTTCTTCCGCCCGACGTCAAAGTCCGCCCCTACTATGACCGCAGCGATCTCGTGAAAGTGACGACCGACACCGTTGAATGGAATCTCGTACGCGGCATGGTGCTTGTTCTCATCGTCCTCATCTTTTTCCTCGTAAGCATTCGCGCTGCTGTCATTACTGCGCTCACCGTTCCTCTCGCTCTTCTCTTCGCCTTTATCTTTCTTCACGCCACCGGCGAAGCCGCCAACCTGCTCTCGATCGGAGCCATCGACTTCGGCATCATCATTGACGGCACCATCGTCATGGTCGAAAACATCTACCGCGAGCTCAGCTTGCGCCATGGCCAGGAATACAAAATCAACGACGTCATCCTCGCCGCGGCTCGCGATGTCGACCGACCTATCTTTTATTCCGTAGCTGTCATCATCGCCGGTTATCTCCCCATTTATGCTCTTACCGGTCCCGCCGGAAGGCTTTTCCACCCCATGGCAGACACCATGGCCTTTGCTCTTGTCGGTGCACTCGTCCTCACGCTTACCTTGGTTCCCGTCCTCGCCTCTTACTGGTTCAAGAATGGCGTCAGGGAAAAGCCCAATCGCCTTTTCGAGCGCGTCCGAACCGGTTATGGAAAGCAGCTCGGTTGGTGTCTAAATCATCCGGTTATAACTTTGATTGTCGTCACTCTCATCTTTGGTGCGAGCCTGCTTCTTCTCCCCTTTATTGGCGGCGAATTTTTGCCTCATCTCGATGAGGGCGCTCTCTGGCTTCGCGCCACCATGCCCTATACGATTTCTTTCGAGGACTCCGCCAAGTTTGCTCCTCAGGTCCGCGACATCCTCTCGAAATATCCCCAGGTCACTGTGGTCGGGTCCGAGCTTGGCCGCCCGGACGACGGCACGGACCCTACCGGATTTTTTAACTGTGAGTTTTACGTTGGATTGAAACCCTACGATGACCCCTCTTGGAAAACCGGATCCATTCACACCAAGGAAGAGCTTAGCCGCGAATTCGACAAGAAACTCGCCTCTTATCCCGGCGTTATTTTTAATTTCACCCAGCCCGCCGAAGACGCCGTTGACGAAGCTCTCACCGGTCTCAAGTCATCCCTGGCCGTCAAAGTTTTCGGCCCGGATCTAAATATTCTCGAGAAAAAGGCTGTAGAAATTCGCAACATTCTCGCCAAGACTCCCGGCTTCAAGGAACTCACAGTCGTGCGCGAGCTAGGCCAGCCCAGCCTGCTCATCGACGCAGACCGGGCCAAAATTGCCCGCTATGGCATCAACGTCGCCGATGTCGAAGCGGTCGTGCAAGCCGCCATCGGCGGTCAAGCCGCGACACAGGTGATTCAAGGCGAAAAACTTTTTGACCTCGTAGTTCGCATGGAGCCTCAATACCGTTCCAGCGCCCGCGCCATCGGCGATCTCCTTGTCCCCGCTCCCGCCGGCCAGCAGATTCCGCTCTCCGAACTCGCCACCATCAAGGAAGCTTCCGGCGCATCGTTCATCTACCGCGAAGACAATTCCCGTTACATTGGCATTCAGTTTTCCGTGGAAGGCCGCAACCTGGAAGGAACCGTCAACGCCGGCCAGGCCGCCGTCAAAAAAGCTGTCACGCTTCCCGAGGGATATCGCCTCGATTGGGGCGGCGAATACAGCGAGCTCCTCGAAGCCAAGGCGCAATTCATGGTGATTGGCCCGCTTGCGCTTCTGCTGATTTTCATGATTCTTTTCGCGCTTTACGGCAACTTCAAATTTCCCATCACCATCGCTCTCGGCGTCATCCTGACCGAACCTGTTGGCGCGCTCATTGCCCTCAAGCTTACGCATACGCCCATCAGCGTATCGAGCATCCTTGGTTTGCTCGCCCTACTCGGAGTCTCCGTCGAAACCGCCGTCATTCTCGTCAGCTACATCAATAAGCTTCGTCTCGAAGGCAAAAGCGTCCGCGACGCCACGCTCGAAGCCTCGCTCCTTCGCCTCCGGCCCATCATGATGACGGCGCTAGTGGCTTGCCTCGGCTTGTTGCCCGCCGCCATGTCCACCGGCGTCGGCAGCGACACGCAAAAACCCTTTGCCATTGTGGTCGTCGCAGGCCTTGTCTCTCGCCTGGTCCTGGGCTTCTTCGTCAACCCGGTTCTCTACGAAATCGTTGCCCGTGAAGGCGACGTCCTCCAGGTCTGACGTACTCCCGCGCCACACGGCGCGCACACGTTGCTCAGAATTAGTTGTAGAAAAACCGAAGGGTGTGGGCGGGACTTGTATACATTAAACCTCAATAGGTCCCGTTAGCGTTGGAGAGGAATTCTTTCAGGTGTTACCTATATCATCGAAGAACTCGGGTCGAAGTTAACAGCCATCGAAACCGTGCTCTCACCACCCGGCGCAAATCGCCACTGGCGCACTGCTTTCTCCGCGGAATCAGCCAATGCCGGATTTCCGCCAAGCACCTCAACATCCTTCACGGTCCCGTCCGCATGAATTGTGACCTTCAGCCGCACTGTCCCGCCAATACCTCTTCTCTTCAAGATGGCCGGATACTGCGGTTCCACTCTTTTCACTACCTTGCGGTCAGTGTCTTGGGCCCGGGCGGGTATTAAGCCAAGCAGAGCAAAAAGTAAGCAGCCGCATATTGCGGCAACGCTAGTCCTGCGGTTACGTGTATTCATCGTGCGGCCTTAAATCTGCTGTCGGGGACTTGGCTCAGGGACCACCAACACCTTAGCCACTCCCTTTTGCCGCACTAATGTTGCAGGCTTGCTACCAACTTTCTGGGCATTTTCCAAACGTGTTCCACTAGCGCATAGCGTACCCTCCATAACGATAAGTTATTGCAGATACATAGCTTAGCGAGAAGCAACGTATACTCCCCTATCGTCTTCCGCTAATGAGGTAGCAGATTGTCATGGATCTTTCTCAAGCATCTCTCGAAGCGCCGTTTCACTTTGAGATGAGCATTGCGACGTGCCCACCTGGGTTGAGATCCTCCCAACTGAGAATCCGTCGCGGCTACTTCGCCGGCGCGGGCTGTGCCGTCGGCGGCAAAATCCCGTTCAACCGCAAATAAATCGCCTGACCTGCATAGTGGTCATACCAGTCGTCGCTCAAAATAATCAACAGCCCCGCCCGCGAAGTCTGCCGGTTGAAGACGGTCATAGGATCGCTCAGTTTCGAATCGTCCACCCCTGCCAGCGCCGTCGAGCAAAACTCAAACGAAGCCTTCAACCCTGCCACCAGCTTGTCCTTCCCATCCGTATCCGCAACTTTCACATCCGGCGCCGCCTGCCCAGATATTTTCGAGCACAAGAAATAGTTCGACTGCGCTATGTGCATCACCACGTGCCCGAACGTATTCATCTCTGGCGTCGGTTTGAAACCATACTTCTCCGCTGGCATCGAATCCGCCGCCGCCACCATGTTTTTCTCGTAGCGCGTCAATTGACTCTTCACCATCGTGCTCACCGGATTCGCCACCGGCCCCGCCGGTGCCGCATCCTGGGCCGTGCAAGCCACTCCCGTCGCCAGAAGCGCCGCAATCACCACGCCGATTTTCCTCATTGTCGTCCCTCCCTCAGTCGTGTTGTGCATAAACCAAAATGTAGCGCAGGACGAAGTCCGCGAAGCCCTGCGGCAGTTCTCTTCCAGACCTTCCCGGAAGCCGCCACAGCTTACCCCCACCTGCCGACACGCCACAAGCAGCTTTCCCCGTACCACGTCCCCGCCTCCATAAGACTCTACGTAGCAACCGCGCACGTGGATGTGAACAGGACCTCATTCTTGCGGCGGGCCCCATCACGAGTACCATTATTGTGGAATTCGATACTCTCCATTCAAATTTCGTTTAACTTCCTGTGCCAGTTGGCACCCATAATAGATGCTGCATCTCTCGAAGCAAGGCGTCTCGCTTCGAGTCAATTTTAAATCAGCGATCTAGCCGTACGCGGCTGGCATTTCTCGAAAGGTTGGAAACAGGGCCGAGGGTCACGGCCCGAACGAGGAGCTTATGGCAAGAACAAACGGAAATGGTACATCGGCGAAAAGCAAATCTCCCTCTACTAAGAAGCTTTCCCCCGAGCGGAAGATTGAGCTGCGAGCCTACGAAATTTATCTCGAGCGCAACGGCGCTCCCGGCAACCCTCTCGAAGACTGGGTACGCGCCGAACGCGAAATTCTTCAGAAGAGTCGCAAAACCACAAAGAAAACCGCCGCAGCCGCAGCCTAGTCTCCGCTGGCGGCTCTGTTCGCTTGCCCTTCTAGCTCTCTGTAGGCGCGCGGCTTCGGCCGCGCGCTTTTTGTTTTTTCTAGGGATCTCCGCGCGCTTGACAAAGACATTCTCGGAACTCTCCGCTACAATGGCGCGGCTCCAGAAACACACTCCAAATTTCGCGAAGGAAAATCCAGATGCCGCTTGGCTCACAAAATAATCGCAGCGTCTCCGGCAAAACCACCAGCAAGTTTCTCGCCTGCGGGCTGGTGTGGCTTTTGGCGTTCGTCGCCCTCGCTGCGTCCCCTGCAATTCTCAAGGCTGCGCCGCAAGCTCCAGCCGCAAAAAGTTCCGCGCAACCTCGCTTCGCCATCTCTTTCGATTCGAAACTCAGCTCCACTCCCCTCGACGGCCGCGTCTACGTCGTCATCGCCACAAGAAACGACCCTGAACCGCGCACGCAAATTCTCGAAGTAGAAGTGAACTCGCAGCAAGTTTTCGGCGCTGACGTCGACGCCCTCGCCCCCGGCCAAAACGCCATCATCTCCGATGACGCCCTCGGCTACCCCACTGCCAATTTTCGTGATCTCCCCGCTGGCGATTACTGGGTCCAGGGCGTCTTCAACAAATACACCACTTTCCATCGCGCCGATGGCCACACTGTCAAGCTCCCCATGGACGAAGGCGAAGGCCAGCATTGGGACACCAAGCCCGGCAATTTCTATAGCGTGCCCGAAAAAATCCACATCGATTCCGCGGCCGCAAACGCAGGCGTCATCCAAATTCATCTCACAAAAATCGTCCCGCCCATCGAGCCCGCAAAAGATACCGATTGGATCAAGCACATCAGAATTCAAAGCCCGGCTCTCACAAAATTCTGGGGCCGCCCGATGTATCTCGGCGCCATCGTCGTCCTCCCCGAAGGCTGGGCCTCGCATCCCAACGCTCACTTTCCTCTTCTCCTCGATCACGGCCATTTCCCCCACGACTTTACCGGCTTCCGCACCACGCCGCCCGACCCCGGCATGACCGGCTACCAACTCGATCGCGCCCAGTCCCAATACAAGTTCTACCAGGACTGGACCACCGGCAAGCTCCCCCGCATGCTTCTCCTCCTCGTCCAGCACGCCAATCCTTACTATGACGATTCTTACGCCGTCGACTCCGCCAACGTCGGCCCCTACGGCGAAGCCATTAACCGCGAACTCATCCCAGCCATCGAAAAGCAATTCCGCGGCATCGGCCAGGGCTGGGCCCGCGCCGTTTACGGCGGCAGCACCGGCGGCTGGGAAACGCTAGCCACCCAAATCTTTTACCCCGATGATTTCAACGGCGCCTACGGCGCCTGTCCTGACCCCGTCGATTTCCACGCCTACCAGACCGTCAACGTCTATGACGACACCAACGCCTACTGGACCATTGGCCCCTTCGGCCGCATCGCCCAATCCGAAATGCGCACTCCGCCAGGCATCATTCTGGCCACCACCGAAGGCACTAATCGCTGGGAACTGGTCCTAGGCACGCACGGCCGCTCCGGCGAACAGTGGGACATCTGGCAAGCCGTTTTCAGCCCCGCAGGCCCCGACGGCTACCCCGCCGAAATCTGGAACCAGCGCACAGGCGTAATCAATAAAGAAGTCGCCGCCTACTGGCGCGAGCACTACGACCTAACCGCTATCATGCAGCGCGACTGGAAAACCCTCGGCCCCAAGCTCCAAGGCAAACTCCATGTAATGGTAGGCACCGCCGACACCTTCTTCCTCGATGGCGCCGTCCACCTCATGCAACACGCCCTGGAATCCACGACCGCGCCCCACTCCGACGCCACCTTCGACTACGGCGTCGACCAACCCCACTGCTACACCGGCCCCCCAGGCAGCACCACCCGCGAAGGCGGATTGACCTTCACCCAACGCGTCCTCCGAGAATCCGAGTCTCACATGCTCAAGACCGCGCCACCAGGCACCGACACCACAAGCTGGCGCTACTAATCCGGCTTTACTCCCTTGTAAAGGCGCGATTCATCGCGCCCTTTTTCCTTTCCAACGCCCCTAGGCTCTTCCTACTTGATTGCCCGTATTGACTCCCATTCCCGTTCGCTTCATGCTCACTGCCGTCGCCCGCAGCTCCACCTAACGTCGGCAGCCCGACTCGCGCATAGCTGCCAACATTCCTCGAATTAGCGGCAGTGCGCCAACTCGAGGAGAACCACATGAACAGCATCCAGTTCCGCGCGCTTCATTCTGCCCACTTCGCGCAAGAACATCTCCTCCAACCTGCAGCCCTAAAACTTGCCCTATTCCTGTCTGTTTTCACCTTCACCCCAGTTTTCACCCCCGCGCAAACCCAAGTCTTCCCAAGGTGGACAGCGACCCTTAATAACTTCACAACTAGCGCCATCGAGTTTGACGAGGTCGGAAATCAGTACCCTGTTAAGGCCATGGCGTCGGATTCTTCCGGAAACACGTACATCACAGGTTTTGTCAATATCACCAGCGGTTCGAGCTCCCATCACGAAATGCTGACGATTAAGTTCGACGCGGATGGACATCTTCTCTGGAAAGCTTGGCTGGGCGATGCGATCCATCCCGCACAAGGTGTAGCGATTGCCGTGGATGCGGCCGGTAACGCGTATGCATTGGGCTCTATGGCCACTCAAAATGGCGGTCTCGAATTCGCAACCGCCAAATACAACACGAATGGAGTTCGCCAGTGGGTCGATTATTTCTTCAGGCCCGATGACGGCCAAAACATCCCGGCAAAGATCGCGGTGAGCGCGGCGGGAAACGCTTACGTAGCGGGCACCTCTTCCTTCGAAAATACTACCGGTCTCGCTTCGGCGGTTGCCATCAAATACGACTCCAACGGTGCGCAGGCGTGGACCCAATCCGTCGACAATTTTAACGCGATTGGTTCAGTTAACATTGCCATAGACACACAGGAAAATGTCTATTGGGCGGTAACGGAAGTCGTGGTCACGGGAACGGACAACCGAAGTTATATCTACGAATATAACGCGAACGGAGTTTTGCTAAGCACCACAGCTGCCGGTGGATTTTCCAATGCCATCGAAACCGACGCCCAGGGCAATTCCTACGTCGCTGGCAGTACCCCCACCATTCCTGCCGAGAATGCGCAATCCATGATGGCGGAATTTAAGGGCGCTGGCGCCAGCTGGCAGGATGTTATCGCCACAGGTGGCCCGTTCACTGGGAATTCGAGCATCGCGCCGAACCAGGACGGAAGTGTGTTCGTATCGCCCGTTCCCGGAGGTGCTGGATTAACAAAGTTCAGTCCCACCGGCGTCCAATTATGGACGGTGCAGAACTCTGGTCTCCTCACGGTAAATTCCTTTGGCGACGTTTACGTCGCGGGGCAAACCGTTTCTAAGTACGACCCTAACGGTAATCTCCTCTGGCAGCAACCGTTCGAAGGACCCTCTCACCAGCCGGCAACTCCCATCGCAATCAACACCGCGGGCGGCGGACTCATTGTTACAGGCATGACTTCCGTCAACGGCGCACCAGCTTCCCTGACGATCGACTACGTGCAGGATGCCGCCAAGCTCACGCCCTTAAGCCTGACGTTTCCAGCACAGGCCGTCGGCACTCAAAGCTCCGCGCAAATCATCACCATCAAAAACACCGCCGAACAACCGCTCGCCATCCTCAACATCATCTCGGCCAGTCTCGATTTCCCGCAAACTAACAACTGCCCGGCCAGTCTAGCTCCTGGCGCATCCTGCACCATATCCGTCACCTTCGCACCCGCCTCCAGCGGCACAATCACCGGCGAGCTAGAAGTGAAGGATCCCTGGGCCGGCAGCCCCCAATTCGTAAAACTAACGGGCACCGCGATCCAATAAACGCAGCCGAAGTGGAACTCAGCCAAAGTACGCCAACGAATTTCTTGATTCCTTCGTGAGGTCTGAAGCCAGCCCACAGCGACGCCGCTCCACCACCCACCTTCTTTTCCCCGTATAATGTGCCTTCAATTCCAGGAGGGCGTACGATGCACTACCGCAGATTTGGCCGCGCAGGATGGAACGTCAGCGAAGTTGGCTATGGCATGTGGGGCATGGCAGGCTGGACCGGTTCGGAAGATAAAGAATCGCTCGCGTCGCTGCAGCGCTCCGTCGATCTCGGCTGCAATTTTTTCGATACCGCGTGGGCTTATGGCGACGGTCACAGCGAGCAGCTCCTTGGAAAAATTCTGCGTGCCAACCAAAACAATTCCGCTCTCGGCGGACCCGACAAAACACTTTACGTTGCCACAAAAATTCCGCCGAAGAATCGCCGCTGGCCCAGCCGCCGCGAATTTTCTCTCGACGATTGTTACCCGCCCGAATACATCGTCGAGTACGTCGAAAAAAGTCTCGCGAACATCGGTGTCGAGAGTCTCGATCTCATCCAATTTCACACTTGGGAAGACGGGTGGCTCGACGATGAGCGCTTGCCGCGCGCGATCGAAGACCTGCGTAGCAGCGGAAAAGTGCGCGCCGTCGGCATCAGCCTCAATCGCTGGGAACCGTGGAACGGCATCCGCGCCGTGCGCGACGGCGTCGTCGATGCCGTGCAGGTCATCTACAACATTTTCGACCAGAATCCCGAGGACGAACTATTTCCGGCGTGCCGCGAAAAAGAGGTCGCCGTCATCGCGCGCTGCCCATTCGATGAAGGTTCGCTCGCGGGAATCCTCACACTCGAAAGCACCTGGCCCAAAAACGATTGGCGCAGCACCTATTTCGTCGCGGAAAATCTTAGAAGCAGTGTGGCCCACGCCGACGCGCTCAAGCCCCTTCTCAAAGACGGCATGACCATGGCGGAAATGGCTCTGCGCTTCATCCTCAGCAGCAAAGACGTCGCCACAATCATTCCCGGCATGCGCAAACTCAAAAACGTAGAGTCCAACATTGCCTCCAGCGAAAAAGGTCCTCTCCCCATTGCCCTCCACGCGCAACTCCGTCCCCACCGCTGGGACCGCACGCCCACTACCTGGAGCCAGTAATGATTGGAAATGCAAACCGATGACGTGTAGCGAGCCGGTCGGGATTTTGGCCTTTACAATAATGGTTGGCTGCGCCGCATCTTGGCTGTATTGGCTAAGGATGATTCTTGAAGAGGTGAATCCCACTCGGCCTGAAGGGGAGCGTCTCAAATGGCAATGGGCCAACTGGGGGCCTTATCGAACTTGGGACGATTTGAGAGAGCGCTCGCGCCAAGGCTGGAGGATTCATTGGTTTTGGGATGAGCACGCCAGATTATTTCCGAGAAGTCGAAAGCGACTCTATGCGGGAATTTCGGTCCTGCTGTTTTTTCTTGTTCCTCTAATTAACCTTGGCTTCTGCTTGTTGATCGCAGGGCGATAGAAAGTGTTACGCGGTTTGTTTCAATGCACGTTCGACTAAAGTGAGGCAGCGCTCGGCTTGTTCCCGCATCAGGTCTTCGCGGTCGCCGCGATCTTTTTGGATGCTGTGTAGTTCGTCGGCGATGGCGAGAGCGGCTAGCACGGCAACTTTTTGCGTGTCGACCGTGGCAGTGCCCGCGGCGATGGCTTGCATCTTTTCATCCACGTATCGCGCTAGTTTCTGGACGTAGGCTTCATCCAGTTCTCCGCGAATCGTGTACATCTGGCCGAAGATTTCGACTTTTACTGGTGTGCTCATAGGGTATCGACTAGCCGAAGATAGCACATCTTGCTTGAGGTGGCGCAGCATGCTGCGCCACTACAAAGTTGCGATGGCGACTCAACCGCTGGGCACGATGAATCGTGCCCCTACACTTGTCAGCTTGCACGGAGCTGGGCTGCGAGATTTTTTTCGAGTGCGGCGATAATTTTGGCGGAGAAATCGGCGGTCTGCGAGTCCGTCAGCGTGGCCTCGCGATTTTGAAACGTTACGCGCACTAGCAGCGAGTATTTTCCGGCTGGTACATTTTTGCCGCGGAAGAGATCGGCTGCGTCGATGGATGTGATTTCGTTGATGTTGAGCGAGTGAATTGTTTTCACGACGTCGGCGAAGGCTGTGCCGTCGGCAAGCAGCAGAGAGAAATCGCGCTCGACCGCCGGAAACCGCGGAAGCGGTTCGTAGCGCCGTGCTTCTTTCGCCGCATGAATTTGCGCGTACAACGCATCGAGTTCGATTTCCGCTAAAAATATTTCCTGGCGCAATTTGAATTTGTCGGCAACGCGTCGCGCAAGTTGTCCAGCGGTTCCAATCGAAGAGAGATTTCTCGCTTCGCTCGAAATGACAGATTGCGTCGGAGCGCCAGTTTGCAAATCAACGTTTTGCAAATGGATTGTTCCGCGGCGAGCGGCGTGGGTCCAGGTGGCTCCGCCATCTTGCCATTCGAAACCGCCGGCGAGCGCGCCGATGGCGTCGAGGTCGCCTTTCAGGTCGGCGAATTCGTACTCGCGAGGATTTTCGTAGATACCCTTTTCGCGGGCTTCACCGGTCGCACCGATGGTTAGGATCGGAGTCTCCACTGAAGCGCGTCCTTCGAGGCGATAGCTGCGGCCGATTTCGAAGAGGCGCACATTGCGCTGGCCGTGGTTGAGATTCCATTCGATAGCTGCGGCCATAGTGACCAAGCCGTTCGAACGGAGAACGCTGGCTTCTTCGGAGAGTGGATTCGCAAGGCGCGCGGGACTTACGCCTTCGGGGCGGAAGAGCGCGTCGCGTTCCTCGGCCACGTGAGGAATCGTCAGGATTTCGCGATAGCCGAGGCCGATGAGGCGTTCGCGCACGCGCAGCTCCGGTTCGAACTTTGGCAGACGCTGCGCGCCCTGGCGGGCGGCGGGCAGGCGCGGCGGAAATTTGCTGAGACCGTAGATGCGAGCGACTTCTTCGATCAAATCGATTTCGCGTTCCACTTCGGAACGCCAACTCGGCTGCGTGCATTCCCAGGCGGCGAGGAGCGAGCCTTCAGCGCCGCGATTTTCGCCAACTCGAACGGGCGCAAAACCGAGTGAACCAAGAATCGATTCAATTTCTTTGTCAGGGACGTCGGCGCCCATGACGCGAAGCAGTTCGGTGCGCGTCAACTGGATTTTTTTCGGGGCACGTTTGCCGGGATAAACATCGACGACGCCGGCGAGCAGTTCACCGCCCGCGAGTTGCAGGATGAGTTCGGCGGCACGGCGTGAAGCTAGTTCGGCCGTTTCGGGATCAACACCGCGGCCGAAGCGTGTGGAGGCTTCCGTGTGAAGTTTCAGGGAACGCGCAGCTTTGCGAACGGCGATCGGTTCAAACCAAGCGCACTCGATGAGAATATTTTTCGTGGAGAACGAGATTTCCGTGTCGGTGCCGCCCATGATGCCGCCGATACCAACGGCCCGGGAGCCGTCGCCATCGTAAACGACCGACAGCGAGGAATCGAGGGTGCGCTCAAGGCCGTCGAGAGTGCGAATTTTTTCGCCGGCTTTTGCGCGGCGGACACCGATGCGGTGATCGCGGACTTTGTCGTAGTCGTACGTATGAAGCGGATGGCCGAGCTCGAGCATAACGTAGTTGGAGACGTCGACGGCGTTGCTGATGCTAGCGACGCCGCTGGCTTCGAGACGATCCTTGAGCCATTTTGGAGATGGCTGGATTTTTACACCACGAATGACGCGGGCGGTAAAGCGGCCGCAGAGCTCGGGAGATTGAATTTCAACTTTTACGGCGTCGACTGCTTTTGCTGTGCCCTCCGCGGGCTTCGGCGCTACCGGCTTTAGCGGGAGCTTATAGACAGCACCCAATTCGCGCGCAATTCCGTAATGGGCGAGGCAATCGGGACGATTCGAACCTACTTCGGCATCGATAACCGCGCCGTGCGGGCCGTTTTCGACGCTTCCGATGTTGGTGCCAGAGAGAGCCAGTCGCGAGGCTACGTCGTTTGGCGGAGCGGTCACGTCGACGAATTCTTTTAGCCAATCGTAGATGACCTTCATGCGTGGTCCTCAATTTGCAAAACTGACGACGAGCTTGTGTGCGCCCCTGCGATTGGGGCACAGCATGCCGCGCCCCTACGAGAATAAATTGCGCAAATGGACAACGGTCGCATTATCGGGCGCCTTCCAGGTGGCCGAAATAGATGTGCGTGGAATATTCCATGCGGACTCGATCAATCTGATTGTACTCAGCGAAAATTCGCTGGAGTTCTTCCATCATGGATGCGTAATTCGGTGCATCGGCTGCGGGGATGAAGGAACTGCTGCGCAGGCGTCCGGCGAGGCCATCGAAATCGAATTCCTGGAAATTCGGGACCATTCGCGACTGGTAGTGGCCCGCACCAAAGAAATCGCGCATATGCTGCTCGCTTGGATAGCTTTCTTTTACTGTGGTGTAGTCCGTGCCAAATTTTCGAAGCAAAGCCTCGTAGTCGCGCAGGAAAGCCGTCGTGTCCGTCAAACGCTCGTTCCAAATCACGACGACCCAGCCATTCGGCTTGAGCATGCGTGTAAATTCGCTGCGGGCGGCGTTTTGGTCGAACCAGTGGAACGCCTGGCCGGTGGTGACAAAATCTACGCTTGCGTCATCGAGCGTGGTGGTTTCCGCGGAACCCTCGACGCTTGCAAAACCGTCATAAGAGGCAAGATATTCTTCGCCTGCCTGGCGCATTGCTTCGTTGGGTTCGACGCCGAAGACGCGGTTGCCATTTTTCAGGAAGAGTTCGCTCAAGAAACCCGTCCCGGAGCCGATGTCGGCGACCACATGCCCTGATTTCAGACCGCACTCGCTGCGGAGGGCGTCGCGGACGGCCGACGGATATCCGGGGCGGTAGCGAATGTAGTCGGCTACGCGGTTGGAGAAGCGTTGCTTGGCGTCGGTGAAGGTCATGAGGGCGTGACTCGTGACGGGTGACTCGTGACTAGTGAAGAGGAATCCACCCAGTGGACCGAGATCGGCGCGACCGCTGAAATCGAAGAGAGATTTCTCACTGCGCGGGCCGACCACTTCGCAGGAGCGAAGTGGGAAGAAAAAGCGTCGGACCGCTCCGTTCGAAATGACAGTTTTGTGATTGCGCGGAGAATCATGGGAATTGTTTCAAGAATCGTACGTGGTTTTGAAAGAAAACCTGAATGTCGTCGATCTGGTATTTGAGCATGGCGAGACGGTCGATGCCCATGCCGAAGGCGAAGCCGCTGACTTTTTTGGCATCGTAGTTGACGAAGCCGTAGACGGCGGGATCGACCATTCCTGCGCCGAAGAGTTCGATCCAGCCGGCGCCTTTGCATTTGGAACAGGTGCCGCCTCCGGCGCTCGTGCCGCTGCCGCCGCAGAAGATGCAGGACACGTCAAACTCCACGCTTGGTTCCGTGAACGGAAAATAGCTGGGGCGGAAACGTGTTTTCACGCCGGGGCCAAAGAATTGTTTTACGAAATATTCGATGGTGCCGGTGAAGTCGCAGAAGGTGATGTCGGCGTCGACGGCGAGCCCTTCGACTTGATGAAAGATGAAAGAGTGCGTGGCGTCGGGATTGTCGCGGCGATAGACCTTGCCGGGAACGATGACGCGAACGGGCGGCTTGCGCTTTTCCATGGTGCGAATCTGCATCGGCGATGTGTGCGTGCGGAGAAGGAGCGGCGTCGGAGCACCTTTGGGAAGGTCGAGATAGAAGGTGTCCATGTCGTCGCGGACCGGATGAAATTCGGGAATGTTGAGGGCTTCGAAATTGTAATAAGGCGTTTCGATTTCGGGGCCTTCGACGACGGAGAAGCCGATGGAAACGAAGATGTCTTCGATTTCCTGGAAGACCTGGCGGATCAGGTGGTGCGAGCCGACGGGACGCGTGACGCCGGGGAGGGAGAGGTCGATGTGTTCGTGCGCTAGGGCGGATTGGTCGGCGCCGGATTCGATGGCTTGGCGGCGGGATTCGATTTGCGATTCAACGTGGGCGCGAAGTTCGTTCAGGCCAGCGCCGACGGCGCGTTTAAGATCAGGCGAAGCGGGCTTGAGCCAGTTGTCGGTGATTTGGGCGAGGACGCCGGATTTTCGGCCTAGCCAAGCATCGCGGAAAATTTTCCAGGCGGATTCGTCGTGGATGGAAGCGGAATCGGTGTCGAAACGCGAGCGGATTTCGCCGAAGAGCGGCGCGACCGCGGGGGCAGTCGTTGCGCCTAGTGCAGTGAGCGTCTTCGCGGTCGAGGTGTCGGTCGTCGGCATGATTCGCAGGATACATTACACCGTAAGGGCACGATGAATCGTGCCCCTACAAGAGAAAGTTTTGGCACCTTGCTAGATTCGGAAAGGGCGGGGTAAACCCCGCCCCCACAGAGTTCGAAACGGCTACGACGCCTTCTTGGCTTGGGGCGGCGCGGCGGCTTTTGCGCTGGCAACCAGGCTTGTGAAAGCAGCGGCGTCTTTCACCGCGATGTCTGCCAGGATTTTGCGATCTAGCGAGACGCCGGCGGCTTTCAGCCCGTGAATCAGCTGGCCATAGGTTAGGCCGTTGTTGCGGGCGGCTGCGCCTATACGCTGAATCCACAGCTTGCGATATTCGCGTTTTTTTACGCGGCGATCGCGCTTGGCGTAACGGTCGGCGCGATTCGCTGCTTCTTGCGCGGATTGGTAGAGCTTGCTTTTTGTTAGAAAGAAGCCTTTTGTGCGTTTGAGATACTTTTTACGACGAGCGCGGCGTTTTGTGCCGCGTTTTACGCGTGCCATGGGTTTTTCTCCTTAAGTTGGGAGACAAATACGGTGCGCTCACGCGAGAAAATACGCGTCAGGCAGCGGGTTTGTCTCTGATTTGTTGCTGGCCGCTTTTGTTTGCCTCGCGGCAAACATTTTTGCGGCTTATCGGCCGGCAGGCACCCGTGAAGCGCTGCCTGGCACGATGCGTAGGACTTGCGTCCTGCGTTTGATCGGAAGGGCACGGCGTGCCGTGCCCCTACGAAGAAAATCTTGGCGCGTGCGAAATGTGATCGCGCGCGCTCAAAAACTGTTACGGCTCTAGCCGTAGGGGAGCATTTGCCTGACGGCGGCTACGTCTCTGGGACTGACCAGCGTCAGCTTCTTTAACTTGCGCATGCGGCCGGGGGCTTTTGTGCCCATGAGGTGGCGTTTGCCAGAATGCATCCGTTTGATCTTGCCATTCGCGGTGATCTTGAAACGCTTGCGGGCGCCGCGATGGGTTTTCAGTTTCAGTTTTGGTTTCGTCGAATTCCGTGGCATGACTTGAAATACTCTCCTTGACGGGCGGTACCTTCACCGCCGCTGCGATTCTCAATTTCTCCGCTCGTTTACGGACGGGCACGGCGTGCCGTGCCCCTACAAATTCAAATTCTACTGCGATTGCTGCGCGTTGGCCGTGGACTGGCCGCTGGGCTTGGCTACCGAAACGCCTTTTTTCGGCGCAAGTAAAGCCACCAAGACATTGCCTTCCATGCGCGGCATCGTTTCGATCTGGCACTGGTCGGCAATTTCCACCAAAAGTCGGTTCATCTTGGCGCGGCCTACTTCCTGGTGCGCCATTTCGCGGCCGCGATGAAAGATCATCGCGCGAACTTTATGACCGTCGCCGAGGAAGCGGATGATCTGGTTTTTGCGAACCTGATAATCGTGCTCCGCGGTAGCGGGACGAAACTTTACTTCCTTGAGCTGCGAGCCACGGCTGCTCTTACGCTGCTCGTGCGCTTTTTTGTTGGCTTGATAGAGGTACTTGCCGTAGTCGGTGATCTTGCAAACTGGAGGATCCGCCGTGGGCGAGATTTCCACCAGGTCAAGCCCGCGCTCGCGCGCCAGTTTCAGCGCTTCGAACGGTTGCATGACGCCAAGCTGGCCGCCGTCTTCATCAATCACCCGGAGTTCACGCGCCCGGATCCTTTCGTTAACTCGGATACGGTCACTCTGCCGGAAGCTGCGTTCTGCGATATTCCCCCCTAATTGCTAAAAGGCGTCTTGCTGCCCGCCTCGCCGGGCTGGGCCTCGAATCCGTTACAAGTCCGTCCGCACAGCTGAAAACGAGCCGGGGACGGGTTTCAAAGTATAGCATGCTCAGCGGGTTGCCCGGCAATACCCAAACTCGCGAGGGATCGCATCCTGCGTTGTATGCATTTGCGTGCCTTAGCTGGTGAGGACAAGCTCACCTTTCGGGCCGGCGATGGTTGCGCGAAGTTGCGCGTTTTCGGCTTTTGCGATTTTCACGCCGAGATCCAGAATTGCCACTGTTTTCCTTAGCTGTTCGGGCTCCGGAGTCTCGATTTCAAACCGCACAATGCGGCAGCCCGCGGGTGAGTCGGCGGAGGGATGGACGGTGTCGGCGCTCCACTCAATGAAGAAGGGGAGCAAGCCGGCGTGATCGTCCTTAAGATTTAGAGTTTTCCATTGGAGGAGGCGACCATCAGGACGCTTGCGTGAACCGGGATTCGGACCATCAAAGGCAATGTCTGCATCGCGGAGCCGAGTTGCGAATGAATCGAGGTCGCCGGGATGGGCCGCCCAGCCGACCACGTGTGGCTCGGTTAGTTTGAGCAAACCGTAGTGGTCTGGCGCGCCGGGTTGCTGGGGATCTGGTGCGATGATCTCCAGATAATGTTTTTCGCCGAGAGAGAGGAGAGCGTTACGCGTGCCGCGTCCGGGATGGACGCCGCCGAACGCGGCGCGAACGCCCGTGTGTTTTTCGACGAAGTCGAGACCGGTATCGAGATTGTTGCAGCCGAGAAGGACGTGGTCGAGCATCTTGGGGACCTCATCGCTTGCCGCCACGAATTTGGGAGTCAGCGCGAAGCCGGCCGTGGCTGCGAGAAAGAATCGGCGTGAAATCATCTCAACCCTTGCTCCGTCGTCGCTTGCTAATCCTGGATAATTCTTAAAGCGTCGTAGCACAGCCAGGATTGGCTGTGCCACTTCTAGATCATGCCAGCGCGCGAGAGGCGACTTCCTCTTGAAGCGCGGCTACGACTTCGGCGAGGGGCTTAGGGCCTTGGTCGCCTTTGCTGCGATGGCGGACGGACACGGTGCCGGCTTCGGCTTCCTTTGCGCCAACAATCAGCATGTAGGGAATTTTTTGGAGCTGCGCGTCGCGAATTTTTGCCGGGAGCTTTTCGTTGCGGTCGTCGAGATGGACGCGAATGTTGTGGCGCTTGAGAGTTTCGGTGACATGCTTTGCATAGTCGGCGACTTTTTCGCTGACGGGGCAGATTTGTACTTGCACGGGCGCGAGCCAGAGCGGGAATGCGCCGGCGTAGTGCTCGATCAAAATGCCGAAGAAGCGTTCCACGGAGCCGAGCAGCGCGCGGTGGACCATCAGCGGTTGATGCTTGGCGCCGTCTTCAGCGACATATTCCAAGCCGAATCGTGCGGGCAAGTTGAAATCGAACTGGACCGTCGTGAGTTGCCACGGGCGGCCGATGGCGTCGATGAGCTTGACGTCGATTTTGGGGCCGTAGAACGCGGCTTCGCCGGTGATGGTCTTATACGGGATGTTGAGCTTCTTCATGGTTTCGGCGAGCGCGGCGGTGGCGCGTTGCCAGTCTTCGGGCTTGCCGGCGTAATTTTCCGGATGAGCGGAATCCCAATCGGAAAGCTCCACTTCGAATTTGTCGAAGCCGAAGTTTTTCATTACGGCGAAGGCGAAGTCGATACAGGCTTCTACTTCGCTTTCGATTTGCGAAGGCGTGCAGAAAATATGCGCGTCGTCCTGAGTGAAGCCTCGGACGCGGAGGAGGCCGTGGAGCACGCCGCTGCGTTCGTAGCGATAGACGGTGCCTAGTTCGGCGAGGCGGACGGGAAGATCGCGATAGCTGTGTAGCTTTGATTTGTAAATGAGAATGTGGCCCGGGCAGTTCATGGGCTTGAGCTGGTAATCGGCTTTTTCCACTTCCACCGGGCCGAACATGCTGTCCTTGTAAAAGCCAGTGTGGCCGCTGGTTTTCCAGAGGTCGAGGCGCATGATATGCGGGGTGTAGACGAGGTCATAGCCGCGCTTGAGAAGTTCCTCGCGAAGCCAGTCCTCGACGATTTTACGAATGAGACCGCCCTTGGGATGCCAGAAAATGAGGCCGGGGCCGGCTTCTTCCTGGATGCTGAAGAGTTCGAGCTCCACCCCGAGCTTGCGATGATCGCGGCGCTTGGCTTCTTCGAGGCGGTTTAGATATTCGTCGAGCTCTTTTTGCGTGAAGAAGGCTGCGGCGTAAATGCGCTGGAGTTGCGGATTGCCTTCTTGGCCCTTCCAGTAGGCGCCGGCGACACTCATGAGCTTGAACGCAGTGATGCGCTTGGTCGAAGGAATGTGCGGACCGCGGCAAAAGTCGATGAATTTTCCGGTGGTGTAAAAAGAGACCATCAGCTCATTGGCTTTTTCTTCGACGAGCTCACACTTGAAAATTTGGTTACTCTTCTTGTAAAGCTCGAGGGCTTCCGGCTTCGGAATGAGCTTGCGCTCGTTCGGCAAATCTTGCGCGGCAAGCTCGTGCATCTTCTTTTCAATTTTCGCGAGGTCTTCCGGAGTGAACGGCTCGTCACGCAGAAATTCGTAGAAAAAACCGGTATCGGTGGGTGGGCCGATGCCGAGCTTGACGTTGGGATAAAGTTCCATAACCGCGGCGGCAAGCAAATGCGCTGCAGAATGCCTGAAGACGTACAGCGCATCGGGATCTTTTTCCGTGAGGATTTGCAGTTTGACGTTTTCCTCGAGTGGGCGGCGCAAATCTACCAGTTCGCCTAGGTCGGGAGCATTTGGCAGTGGAGCACCATTGGTCGCGGACACGCGAGCTACGAGCGCAGCGTCTGCGAGTCGGGGAGAAATTTTGCGCGCGATATCCGCCGGAGTTGTGCCCTTGGGCACCTCTTGGACTTTGCCATCCGGCAATGTGACTTGCACTTGCTCCATGATTAGCTCACCTGGAAGGAGAAACTCTAAGCTTATCGGCGCGTCCCATCCGGGTCAAGGCGGTCGCGGAAAGACTCGCGAATGCTAGAGCAATGTGACGCGAGCCAATCCTTTGAAATGCGCGTCAGAGGTGACCAACTCTGCTCCGTTTCTCTCCGCTGTTGCATAGATCAGCGCATCGGCCATCGGCAGCTCATGCTGAATGCTAATCACGGCGGCAGAAAGCGAAATCTCCTGATCCAGCGCGACGACCGTGCGGCGCAGGGCTTCCGAAACAAAGAGGTCAGCGACGGTTTTTGGTTGCCGCTGGAGGAGGATCTTCCGAACTTCGTATAGGACAATGGTCGGAACCAGGACGGACCGTTCGCCTTCTAGATAGGAGGCAAAGAGCTCCGCCTTCGAGTCGGACGTGATGTATTCCAACCAGCCCGACGAATCGACAATGACCGGGTCAGAGACGGTCGTTGTCGTCACGGTAGTCGTCCTTCCATTTCATTCCCTTCGCCGCGCCGCGGAGTTCTTTAATGTTACGAGGCGGGTGAAGCCGTATGGTCCCATCCAGAGCGTAGATGTTGAGCTCCTGGCCTGGCTCGAGCTTGAGGCTTTCGCGAACCTTCTTTGGGATTACGACTTGGAATTTGGGTGAGACTCTGACCGTATCCATCAGTTTACTCCCACTTCATCTTATCGATACGAGAAGGCGTATGTCAACATATCTATCGATACAGGTCTAAGTTGGTCGACGTTGAGAAGAATGTTTGCTAAAAATCTGAATTGGTAAGACTTAGCGGGGATCTGGTGCTAGCGAAATAAGCGCGCGGAATTCTGGCGTTTCACGCAATCTGACGAAGGCGGGCTCGTTTCCCAGCCATGCGGAGAAAGCAGCGGGGTCTTTGCTCTTTTCTTTTGTGCGGCGAAGAGCGTCCAAAGCCCCTTTGCGGTCGCCGTCCAGGGCGCACGCTGCCGCTACCTGACTGAGAGCCCGAGGGGAGTCGGGGTCCGCAACAGCCGCCAGCTCAAAATACGTGCGTGCGTGGGAGAAGTCCTTGGCCTCCAAGCGCTCCTGGCCAGTCTCCATGGCCTCGACGAGCATGCCAGCCAAGGCGCGCTTGGCCACACGAAGCTTTTGGGGATTTTTCTCGTGTTCAGCACGGTTGCGGAGTTCGGAGATTTGCCGTTCGACCTCGGTGCGCGTATCGGCGCGATTGGGACTGTCCTGACGAAGAGCGGCGAGCCCTGAAGAAATATCCGCGCTCAGGCGGGATTGTTCTTCGATGTCATGTTCCTCGCGCTTCGCACCATCACGGACGGCCTTTTCCTTTTCCAGTGCGACAGCACGTTCGCGAAAGGCGGGGCCCTCGCCGAGGTCGTCAAACGTGTCTGCGGCCTGTCGATACTCCTTCCAAGTACCGTACGGATCGCCCGAGTCTTCGAGAGTCTTCGCGCGCTTCTCAACTTCTGTGGCTTGCGTTTTCACGAAATCCATATCGCGTTCTTCATGGCCACCCTTCATAGAGATCAGACGAAACCAGGCCAAGGCCTCATCCATTACGTTGGATGGCGCCCATTGATGGGCACCATCGAACCGGCGCAACGAGTGGGCGTAATGAAGCGAGCCGAGTGTCGCGTCGAGTTCGAGGACTTCACCATAGTTGAAATCGAGAGTGCCAACGGCAGCAAAAACAGAAAACGTTGCGTTCGCTGCCGGCGGAGCCGAAAGCGAAAAACCAGCACCGTTCAACAGAACACCGGCAGCGCAATTACATCGTTGGGCGAGCGAGGATGCGAGCCGAGCGCCGCCGGAAAACCCGGCGAAATAGACGCGGTTGTTATCAATAGTGAGGCGCGTATGCGTGTCTTGAAACATGGCCTGGGCGGCGTCCGCCTCCGGTTTCCAGGCGCCGTTGTGCGAATTGTTAGAGCCCGCCACAATGTAACCGTATCGTTCTGCAGCGTCTTTCATCAATTCGACAGGCATGCTTCCGCGCGCCCCAGGATCGAAGTCGTAGACAATCGGCCAACGTTTTTCGCGAGTGTAATGAGAGGGAAGATAGAGCGCATAGCTTTGCTCGGGCTGCACCCCGCAAATGACTTTGGGTGTGACCACGCCAGGCTTCAACTCCACCGTCGTGGCATCCGGAGGAGCGCTCTCTTGCGCCAGAGCCGGAGCGCAAAAAGCTAGCCATGCACCGCAAAGGAAGGTGAACTTGCTCATCGCGCTAGTATAGACGCCTCAAACCCACCGAGGAGAGTCGGCAGCGAACCTCAAATTTGCCAGATGAGAAGCGAAATTTGAAGCAACGGGTTGGTGGGAGATTCGACCTGTTCGATATAGAATTCTTCGATGTGCCCATCCTTCGAAATGATCTGTTCTTCCCAACTCTACCGTTCCATTGTGCAAAAGTGTGCACAACAGCCGAAGCTTAAAGGAACGCTTGCGGCAAAACGGTTAAGTTGGCTGCCGCTAATTGCGTTCTTAATCTGTTTATCGGTCTCGCGGATCGTCTCGGCGCAAACGCCGGTGCGGATTTTGCCGGCGGATGAACGATACAAAGTGGACATTCTGCTTGTCGTGGCGCATCCGGACGACGAGGGGGCTGCGACTCCCTATCTTGCGCGGGCGATGGATGAGGGTAAACACGTCGCGATAGCTTACGGCACGCGCGGAAGCAGCGGAGCCAACGAGGCGGGCCCGGAACAAGCAGCCGTACTTGGCGACATCCGCGAAATCGAAGCACGCCGTGCAGCCGCCGTGCTGGGAATCGACAAAGTTTGGTTCTTGGGTGGGAAAGACACAGCCTCGCAGGACGTTTTGCAATCTCTGTCGAACTGGGATCACGGCATGGCGCTGGAAAATCTTGTGCGGATCGTGAGATTGACCCGGCCCGAAGTGATTCTGACATTCTTGCCGGGAACTTTTATCGGAGAGGATCACGGGGATCATCAAGCAGCAGGCGTACTGGCGACCGAAGCGTTTGACATGGCCGGCGATCCCACAGTGTTTCCCGAACAGGTTGCGGCACCACTACGGCGGCTGGAACCATACCTCGAGAATCTGCGCCCCTGGCAGACGAAGAAAATTTATTACTTTCCAGATGCGGACAAAGAAGAAATTTTTCAGGACAAAGGTCCCAAATATTCCGTAAAAGAAATTTCTAAATCAGCGAAGCAGGCCTATTGGCGCATTGCTCTGGAGTCTTTTCGCAGGCATGAAACGCAGGCGAAGAGTTTCATTGATACGCTCGCCAAAATGGACGAGGCACAAATCGAGAAAATGGCCACCTCGGATAGTTTCTGGAGCAACGGAATAAGTTTCGTGCTTGGGAAGTCGCTGGTTGGTGGGAGCGTGACGGGAGATGTTTTTGAGGGGATTATCCCCGGGCCGATTCCTTTTGTGCGACCAGAAGCAACACCGGCGCCATCACAGCCCGAAGTCTCCGTTGAGCTAGCCGGTCCGTGGCATTACTACGCGGATTTTCGCAGGACGTACGGTTTGACACACTTGCCTCACCCCGAGCCGCCGGAAATCGCTCAGCAAGCGGGCGGCACATTTGTGATTCCTCTGTGGCTGCATAATGAAATGGCAGACTCGAGAGAATTCACGCTTTCCGTGAAACTTCCGCCCGGCTGGAGCTTACAAGCTGGCCCTCTGAAATTCACGGTCGGTCCGAGGCAGACGGGAGCAGCGCGCATAGAAGTGAATCTGCCTGCGCTCAGCGATCCGGCGCCGAAAAATCCCGAGCCTCAGGACGTCAGCGTGCGCGCCGAATCCAACGGCCAGACGATCGGAGACGTGAAGATACGAGTGGAATTGCGCAAGAAAGCTCTGCCGGAATAGTCGGCGTCAGGATTTTTTGGTGCGCGCTGCCTCGAGCGCTTCCCAGGCAGCTTCCGGCAACATGAGAAGATCATTGAATTCACCCGCGCCGCGCAGCCATTGGCCGCCGTCGATCACCACGCACTCGCCGTTGATGTATTCCGCCATATCGCTGACGAGAAACGCCGCTAGATTTGCCAACTCTTCGTGACGACCGAAGCGCTTCATCGGGTGTTTGTCTTTTGCGTGATCTTCAAACTGTCGCGAGGGCATGAGGCGGGACCAAGCGCCCTCGGTGGGAAACGGCCCCGGCGCAATGGCATTCAGCCGAATGTGATATTTGGCCCACTCGACGGCCAGAGAAGTGGTCATGGCCAGCACGCCGGCTTTCGCGCACGCCGAAGGCACAACGAATCCGGAGCCACTATTGGCGGCGGCGTAAGTGGTTACGATACTCAGGACATTCCCGCCAAGCTTCTGCGCGATCCAGCGCTTGGCGAAGGCTTGCGTGCAATGAAACGAGCCATTGAGCACGATTCCTACAACGGTGTTGAAAGCGTTGGGAGAGAGTTTTTCCGTGCGCGCGATAAAATTTCCGGCGGCGTTGTTGACAACCGTATCGATGCGGCCAAATTGTTGCTCGGCTTTCTCCGCGGCTGCTTCCACCGCGCCGTAGTCTCGCACATCGCAGGTGGTAAATGCCGCCGAGCCGCCCGCACGGTGAATTTCGGAGCAAACTTCCTTCAGTGGCTCCTCGCGGCGGCCGACGAGGTACATGCGAGCGCCAAGTTCGGCAAAACGCATTGCCATCGACCGGCCCAAACCTGTTCCTCCGCCCGTCAAGAAGATCGCCCGGCCCTTAAGAAGGTCCTGTTGAAACACACGCCACCACCTTTTGAAAACGATTGCCGGCTCGGGGCCTCCGGGGATTCAATTCTAATTCATTCCTGCAACGGCGCGGCGAAATTTGCATCACGCCAAAAGGAACAACCAGCGAAGTGCAGCATCTAGTTTGGCTTCATTTCTGCTGGAATGGGCCGGCCCTGGACTTTTGCGTATTCCGCGGCAAAGAGTGGACTATCCGGAAATTCCTCGGTCAGTTCATGCAAAAGTTTCAGCGCCAAGGCATCCTGTTTTTCGCGCCGCGCTGCAAGCGCCAGAAGAACTTTCGCAAAGGGCTCGAGATAGCGGCCTTTATCGGCTGTTTTTCCGACGAGCTCCATACCAAGCTTTTTGTCGCCGTGAATGCCGCCGAACCACAAAACCATGCGAGTGCCGCCAGAGAGGCAACCGATGATGTAGTCGGCGGAGCCGGGCGCGACCCATGCATCGTTCGCATCAGGGCGCTGCGCAAGCAGCAGCTTGGCGTGCTCGTTGGCTTCTTTCATTCTCTTAAGGGCATCAATGTGCTTTTTTTCGAGAATGCTGTCGGCGTTGGATTCCATGCCGGCGGCCATGGTCAAGGCAAAAAGCCCCGCGGCATCATTCTTATCCTTCGAGAGCCGTGCGTCGGCGAGCTTGCGGGCTTGCGCCAACTCTATGTCGAAATGTTTCAGGCGCTCAGGATCAGGCTTGCCCTCGATGCCGCGAAGAAATTTTTTATCATCTAGAAAGAAGTCGCTGGTCAAAACGCTCTGGCGGTAGAACTCCTCAAAAAGATAGCTTGCTGCGGTGGCTACAAAACCAAACGGGTCCTCGGGGTGCACGGAAGTCCACCCAGAAAATTCTTCGCGTGCTTCGGGATACTTCTGTACGTAGAGCAAGCGGAACCCTTCTTTCAGGTCCGGCACATCAGTGAATGCGGAATCGCTGCCATCCCTGGCTGTTTGTGCTCGGGACACGGCGGGTGCGAGCGAAACAAACACGGCCAACGCTGGGATACAACAGAAAGGCCGCGACACTCTCCTCAGAAAACACCGGGAATAAATCTCGGCTTGCGCGCCATGGTGGCTTGATACTCGGGATTGGCTAAAAGCACGCGCTCTTCCGTGGAAAGTCGCATCGACAGCACGAGGATGTGCGCGAGCGATCCGACGACGGCAGTAATCCACGCCGTGTGGATCAGCGGTAGCGACAGCATCTCCGCAAAGACCGCAGCATAATTTGGATGGCGTACGTACCGAAACGGCCCCGAGGAAATGACACCGAGGCTAGTCGAATCCATCACCTGCACGTTCCAGTGATTCCCCAGCGTGCGTATAACCCACCAGCGGACAACATTCGCCGCCAAAAAAATAGCAAACATGACACCAGCTAAAATGGGAATAAACGGACGACGAAGAAGCACTACTTCCAGCGCTGCACCGATCAGCACCGCTGTATGAAGCAGGACCATCCAGCGGAATCTGGGCTCATCCACCTTCGCGGCGCCGCGCGCAATCATCTCTTCCTGATGGCGGCGCGAAATTTGCAGCTCCACAACCCGAAGCAGAGCTACGACCACCAGCAAGCCGAGAAACGCGATGACGCTTAGGTCCATTGCAGCAGAAGAAATTCGGCGCTGAATCCTGGGCCGAAAGCGGCTGCAAAGGCATATTCACCCGGTTTGAGCGGTCGCTTTTGCATCCACTCCTGCAAGATGAAGAGGATCGTGGCGCTGGAAAGGTTCCCGACGTTGCTGAGAATATCCCAAGAGGGTTGCGTATCACACTTGCAGAGTCCCAATTCTTTTTCCACATTTCCCAGCAAGCGCGCGCCACCGGGATGCAATATCCAGCCTTTTATGTCTTCCTGCTTGCGGCCGTGACGTTCGAGAAATCCATCCACCAGACCCTTAATTTGCAAGCCGATCATTTCGGGCACATCTTTCGAGAGCAAAATGTGAAAGCCCGAGTCGCGCAAATCGAAACCCATCGCGCCCAAAGAATCCGGGAACGTGTAGGTTTCCGAGACAAGAATCTTGGGACCTTTTTGCTCTCTTCCCGTCACCACGACCGCGGCTGCTCCGTCGCCGAACAGAATCGAGGAAATCAAGTTCGCTTGGGAGATGTCCTTGCGCTGAAAGGTGAGCGAAGGAAGCTCGACCGAGATGATCAGCACATTTCCGCCGGGATGGGCTTTCAAATAATCCGCAGCGCGGCTGAGGGCCATCGCTCCTGCAGCGCATCCAAGCTCGGTGAAGGGCATGCGGCGCACATTTGGACGGAATCCCATCAAATTGATGAGGTGGGCGTCCAACGAAGGGATCATGAACCCTGTGCAAGAGACGGTGATGATGAGGTCTATTTCGTCCGGGCGCAGACCGGCTTTCTGCAAACACTCCTCCGCCGCCTGACGGCCGAGTTTCACAGCATGCTCGATGTACTCCTCGTTGGTCTTTGAGAGCGGGCGCGGCTCAACCGTATATTCGATCGGAAAAATCGAGTAGCGTTTGTGCACCTGCGCGTTATCCGCGATAGCCAACAATGCTTCCAGGCGCCGATCCGGTATCTCGAACACTCGTCCCAGGTAATACTTTACTTCCTCGCGAGTCATCGTATACGGAGGCAAAGCCGTAGCTGTTGCAGCTATGGTGCAGTGCGAGTTTGAGGCCCCGTTCGAGGGTCCAATATCCACGTAATCCACCTGTCGATTCTGCGCGAAGACTCCGCCAGAGAGCACTACCAATTAGCTAAGCCATTTCGTCAAAACGGATCAGCGGCGGGCTGCACATGAGCGCTAGACTCTACAACAATCCTGTCCCGGGGAATAGGTCGAATTGAGACACCCGGTCACCCGCATGGTCCAGCGCTGTTCCTATCTAATTTATCCTTCTATCGCTACTTTGTAAAATCCTCATAGAGGTTTAGGGTATTCTTTTGCACATCATGCCTATCTGCGGGAATTCTCGTATTTCTAACTGGCGTCGAACCAGCGCTGTTTTTGGCATTCTTGGGCTCGCGATTGTTTGCCTTTTCGCGGCTGACACTCTGGCGCAGCAGCCGCCGCCGCTGGTGATGATTTCCGTGGACGGAATGCGTCCGGACTACGTCACCGAAGCTGACGCGCACGGGGCGAAAGTGCCGAACCTGCGCCGCTTCTTGAAAGAGGGAACATATGCCAATGGAGTAGTGGGAGTTGTGCCGACCGTAACGTATCCGAGCCACACGACTTTGGTTACAGGAGTATGGCCGGCAAAGCACGGAATTCTTGCAAATACTACTTTTGATCCGCTCCGGCAGAACGAAGAAGGCTGGTATTGGTACACGGAAGATATCCGTGTGCCCACCCTATGGGATGTTGCGGCGGCGGCGGGACGGACGACGGCGAGCATCCAGTGGCCGGTTACAGCTGGCGCGCACATTACCTGGAACATTCCCGAGTATTGGCGCGCGAACACCCCCGACGATGCCAAATTGCTGCGCGCGCTTTCGACCCGCGGGTTGCTAGAAGAAGCTGAAGGTGAGATCGGCGCATTTCGCGACGGAACCGATACGTCAGCCAAAGCGGACGAGATCCTGGGACGTTATGCGGAGTGGATTCTCGAGAAGAAACATCCCGCGCTTTTGACGCTTCATCTCAGCTCGCTCGATCACATCCAGCACCAAACAGGGCCGTTCAGTCCTGAAGACATAGCCGTTTTGGAAATTATTGATGCAACGATCGGAAAAATCCGAGCGACGGCTGAGAAACTTGCTCCTGGCCATGCGTATATCGCGATTGTTTCTGACCACGGATTTGTTCGAACGGATGCGCAATTGGATTTATTCCCTTTATTTCGCGAGGCGAAGCTGATTACCGTCAACGATAAGGGGAAAATTACAGATTGGAAGGCGATGCCGTGGCCAACAGGCGGGTCGGCTGCGATTGTACTCAAGGATCCCAGGGATAGCGCGACGTTGTCGCAGGTGCGCGAGCTACTTGCTAAGGTAGCAAGCGACCCGGCCAACGGGGTTGACCGTATTCTGGAAGCTGAGGAGCTGCATAAGAGAGGAGGATATCCGACGGCTTCATTTTTTGTGGGACTCAAGCCGGGATGGCGGACGGGAGCGGCCCTTGATGGACCCGTTCTTTCCAAACTACCAAAAGTTGGCGGTACACACGGAGCGATGCCGGACCTTACGGATTTGCACGCCTCGTTCTTTTTGATTGGTCCGGGTGTTCCAGCCGGCAAGTCGCTTGGAACGATTGACATGCGCGACATTGCTCCCACGCTGGCACACGAAGTGGGATTAAGTTTGCCGAGCGCGGACGGAAAAATCCTCTTGCCGTAGTTGTGGCGCACAGGCTGGCCCGTTTCCACGCGATAAGATTACGTTGCCTCAGCGAAGCGGTTTAGCGCAGGCCTACCATGCCTTTTGCGGAGTCGATTAGTTTGGCAGAGTCGTAGCCAACTCCATCTTTGAAGACAAACTCCACTTTTTCAATGTCCTTGATGTTGGCCGAAGGGTCGCCTTGCAGGACGACGATGTCAGCGGCCTTGCCCACCGCAACCGTCCCAATTTTATCTAGTTCGCCGAGAAACTGAGCGCCATTGGAAGTGGCGATGTGAATAGCTTCCACCGGCGTAAAACCTGCTTCCACGAGCAATTCGACTTCGCGCTGGTCTCCGAACCCGGCGATCACGCCGCCGTATCCCGTCGGGTCGAGACCTGCTAGAAGTAGGCCGCCCTGTTTTGAAAATTCGTGTTCGAATTCCAATTCCTTCTTGAAGATTGCTGGCGCGTCGGAAGTCGCCCCGTTATCGGAAATTCGTGCGCGTCTCGTTAAATAGGCGAGCCGCGCTTCAGGTGTCATAGCGTCGAGCACGCGGCTGTCGAGCGGCGCGCGTCCCGGGACGGAGGTTTCGAACACTGGCAGCGTGGAAGTGACCGCGACGTGATGCGCTATAAGGTCGTGAATCATGTCCTGCATCGGCTTGCTCACAATGTCGACGGTGAGTAAGGCTTTTGCGGCGGCCTGTGGGTTGGGGCAGACGCCTGGCTTTTTGTCAGGTAGAAACTCTGTGTCCACCTCAATCCCGTGCTCCAGGTCGTCTATGCCGAGGGCAGCTGCCTCGCGGAAACCGATCGAGCAAAGATGGCCTGTGACTTTGATTCCGTGCGCGTGCGCGGCTTTTACGGCGGCAGCGAGTTCATCCGGCGTGATGTTCATGTAGGCTTTGAACGAAGTGGCGCCGCGCGCGATCCAGAATTCGACCATTTGGCGCGCATCTTCTGCGTCCTTCAACTGATGCATTTGCAATGCAAAGGCACCCTCGCCTTCGAGATACGGGCCAGTAACGTGAATTTTCGGACCCGCAAGCTTTCCTGCATCGATTGCTTGCTTGAGTTCAAGATCTGCGTAGGGCTCGAGGCTTCCTGTCGTTCGAATCGAAGTGACGCCGCCCGCAAGATAGAGCCGGGGAAAACTTGAAGCATGCTCAGGATAGAGCGGCAGCCCCCCACCGGGAGCAGGGTAGAACATGTGGTCATGCATGCCGACAAGACCCGGAATTACAGTCCGCCCGGAGAGGTCGAGCACCTTAGCGCCGTCGGGAATTTTTGTGGTGCCGGAATCACCGAGCTCGGTGATTTTTCCGTCCGCGACGACGAGCGTTTGATCCGCGCGAGCAGCGACTCCGGTGCCATCCACCACGCGCACGTGCGTGAGCGCCACAATCGGGGCGTCTTCTTTCACAAATGCGCTGACCGCAGGCGAAAGTTTGGGCTTCGCTTGGCACCAGGCGAGAGAAGGCAGGAGCAGGAAATACACGCCGGATAGAAAAATTCTTCGCATCGAACCACCTCGCGCACCTGGAATTTACTAGCGCGTTGCAGTCTATTCACAGGACCACGGCAACACAAGGGTTCATAGGAAACGTTCACGTGGGGCTGCACTCTTCAGTTTGTGATAGATTTTTCGTCCGCAGAGGTGAGAGATGATCAAATTTTTCAAACAGTTTTTTGGTCCGGTGCCCCTAGCGATAGTTCTGGCGGCTATGCCTTGTGCCGCCCAACAGCCAATCAGCGCCTCGGCCACGGAAGGCGATTTTGTCATTCACAATTTTCAATTTCATTCCGGCGAGTCGCTGCAGGAATTGCGTTTACATTACACGACGCTAGGCAAGCCGGTTAAAGATTCGGCAGGGCGTACGACCAACGCCGTGCTCATTCTTCACGGAACCGGCGGTACCGGGCTGCAGTTTTTCGCGCCGCAGTTTGCTGGCGTTCTTTTTGGCCCGGGCCAGCTTCTGGATACGTCGCGCTATTTTATTATTCTTCCCGACGGCATCGGCCATGGCAAATCGTCCAAGCCCAGTGATGGCATGCACGCACACTTTCCACAATACGACTACGACGACATGGTTGCGGCGCACTATCGGCTCGTCAGCGAAGGGCTCGGCGTAAATCATCTGCGGCTAGTAATGGGCACCTCAATGGGCTGTATGCATTCGTTCGTCTGGGGCGAAACGTACCCTGATTTTATGGATGCGCTCATGCCGCTGGCGTGCGTGCCGGTACAAATCGCAGGGCGCAACCGCGTCTGGCGCAAAATGGTGATGGATGCGATCCGCGAGGATCCCGAATGGAAGGGCGGCGATTATAAAGAAGAGCCGAAGCAGGCTTTGAGGACCGCGCTAGATTTTCTGCTAATCGCCGGAGCCGCGCCAATCCCCATGCAGAAAGCGCTGCCAACCCGCGATGCCGCGGACAATTACCTCAACGACTATTTCCGTGCTCGATTCGCTTCGCTGGATGCCAACGATCTCCTCTATCAGGTCAACGCTTCGCGTAATTACGATCCCTCGCATCAGCTAGGCAAAATCAAGGCGCCCGTGATGTACATCAATTCCGGCGATGACTTCATCAATCCGCCGGAGCTGGGCATCGCCGAACGCGAGATCCAAAAAGTGCCGAACGCGAAATTCGTCCTAATTTCCGCCAGCGAAAATACGCACGGCCACGGCACGCACACCTGGGCGGAGCTTTGGAAGCAATACCTTGCGGAGTTGTTAGAGAAGTCAGGCCACTAGAAAAAGCTGCAATCACCCATTTTCAGTTTTCAATCTGTGGTGATGAAGCCTTCTGTCCAGTGATCGCGATTCATCTCATAGGGATGGATCTGGAATCCGTCCATGGCACCTACAAATCCGGGCTTATCCTCGAGGCGGACTACAGCGGACATTGCCTCTTCTTCAGTGCCGTACACACCAATCAATAATTCATCCTTATCGACGCTGTCTGGCGCGCGGACATACCAAAGAAGAAAAACTGGATCCATGGGAAGTTCCTGATTGTGTCGAACGTTTCGTCAGCGCGCCGTTTCGTGGCTGGCGCGAATTTCCTGCCAGCGGCGCGGACGCTTGTTGGCTTGCAGAACCTTTTTTCGAAGGCGGATCGATTTCGGCGTAATTTCTACGAATTCGTCGTCGGCGATAAATTCAATCGCCTGTTCGAGGCTGAGTTCGCGGTGAGGGATCAGCCGGATCGCTTCATCCGCGCTCGAAGAACGCATGTTCGTCTGTTTCTTTTCCTTGGTGGCGTTCACTTCCATGTCCTGCTCGCGCGAGTTTTCGCCGATGACCATTCCTTCGTAGACTTCGACAGCGGGACCAATGAACAATTCGCCGCGTTCTTGAATATTCCAAAGCGCGAATGCCGTTGATGGTCCTGAACGGTCCGCGACCAGCGCACCCGTCGGCCGAAGCGCCATTTCTCCCGCATAATCCGTCCAACCGTCAAAAATCGAGTGAATCAACGCCGTGCCACGCGTGTCCGTCAGCAACTGGCTGCGCAAACCGATCAGCCCGCGCGAAGGTATTTTGAAGTCCATACGCACGCGGCCGGAGTTGTGATTGCTCATCTTGAGCATTTCCCCGCGGCGGCTGCCCAACGTCTCCAAAATAATTCCAATAAAATTTTCGGGTACGTCGATGACCAGGCGCTCGAGGGGTTCGAGCTTCTTGCCATTTTCCGTGCGCACTACGATTTCCGGCTTGCCAACCATCAGCTCGAAACCTTCGCGCCGCATGGTCTCGATCAAGATGGCCAGTTGAAGTTCACCGCGCCCCAGCACACGAAAAGATTCAGGCGTGTCCGTATCTTCGACGCGAATCGAAACGTTGGTCAGTAATTCCTTCGCCAGGCGATCCCGCAAGTCGCGCGAGGTCAGATAGCTGCCTTCTTTTCCGGAAAGCGGGCTGCTATTCACGGTAAAAATCATGGCGAGCGTCGGCTCGTCGATCAGCAGCGGTTCCAGAGGAGACGGATTCAGAAGATCCGTGATGCTTTCGCCGATCTGGATTCCTTCCACGCCGGCAATGGCGACAAGATCGCCCGCGCCAACAGCCTGCGCTTCATCGCGCTCCAATCCACGGAACGTGTAGAGCTTGGTGATCCGGGTGGAGATCAGTTTTCCATCCAGCTTGCTGATGCCGACATCCTCGCCGCGCTTCAGCGTGCCGTTAAATACGCGGCCAATCGCAATGCGTCCAAGAAAATCGCTGTAGTCCAAATTCATAACCTGAATCTGCAGCACTCCATCGGGATCGCCCGGAGGAGGAGGAATGCCTTTCACTATGGTCTCAAACAGAGGCAGCAAATCCTTCGAGTCGTCTCCGATTTGCCGGTGTGCAATTCCTTCGCGCGCGTTTGTGTAGACCACTGGAAAATCGAGCTGGTCCTCTGTGGCGTCCAAGTCGATAAATAAGTCGTAGATTTCATCGAGCACTTCTTTTGCGCGCGCATCCGTGCGGTCGATCTTGTTCAGCACAATCACCGGCGGTAGCTTTGCCGCGAGCGCCTTCTGTAGGACGTACCGCGTTTGCGGCAGCGGCCCTTCGCTGGCATCGACCAGCACCACAACTCCGTCCACCATGCGCAAAGCGCGCTCGACTTCACCGCCAAAATCGCTGTGGCCAGGCGTGTCTACGATATTGATCTTGGTATCGTGGAAAAAAAGCGCCGTATTCTTGGCGAGAATGGTGATGCCGCGCTCGCGCTCAAGGTCGTTGGAATCCATTACTCGTTCGACAAGCGCCTCGTTGGCGCGAAAAATTCCGCTCTGCCGCAGCATGGCGTCGACCAGCGTCGTCTTGCCGTGGTCTACGTGCGCGATAATGGCTATATTACGAATATTTTGGCTCATGATTTCTACGTCGGTCTTCGGACTACTCAGCGGCAGTCACTGCAAAGACAAAAATAGCTGCTGAAACAACCAGCAGCCCGGACGAATCTCCTCTGTTCTCAGGTGTGGTCGAGCAACCTATAGTTTAGCAGACCGGCCCCACGTGCGACAGCCAATCTTGGCTGTCGCTTTCTTGAATCACCGTATGGCGCCGAAGAGAAAATTGAAACATCTGTTTCTCCACGCATTTCGTGTACTATCCTCAGCCAGGTTGGGTCGCCTGATTCTTAGGTGGACATGTTGGAGGGAATTCCAATGCGATTCGCGCGTCTCTTGTGGAAAAGTAGATTTTATATTTGGGTTCTGGTGATTTTGCTTCTATTTGCACTTACCGGCCGCGCGCAAGCGCCAAATCCACCGGACTATTCACTCCTTTTTGATAAAACCGACGTAATGATCACCATGCGCGATGGCGTCAAGCTGCACACAGAAATCTATTCGCCGAAAAATTCCGCCGAGCCGCATCCGATCATCATCGAACGCACTCCCTACGGTATCGCCGACGATGAAAAAGGCAATAGCCGCAAGCTCGCGCGCTACGCCGAGATGATTCCCGACGACTACATTTTTGTTTTTCAAGATATTCGCGGCCGCTACGGTTCCGAGGGAACTTTTGTGATGCAGCACCCGATTCGTGATCCAAAAGATCCGAAAGCGATCGATGAGGGCACGGACACCTACGACACCATCGACTGGCTCGTGAAAAACGTCCCGCACAATAACGGTCGCGCGGGTCTTGTCGGCATCTCCTACGGCGGCTGGCTCACCGTCATGGGAATGCTCGAGCCGCATCCCGCTCTCAAAGCGGTATCCGAGCAAGCCTCTCCAGCCGATATGTTTTTAGGCGACGATTTTCATCACAATGGCGCGTTCCGCCTAAGCTACGGTTTCGAATATTCCACCATGATGGAGACCGGCAAAACGAATTTTGCATTTCAGTTCGATCAATTCGACACCTACGAATGGTATTTGCGCCTCGGCGCGCTCTCCAATGCCAACAAAAATTACATTCACGGCGCTCTGCCCACCTGGAACGATTTCGTTGCGCATCCGAATTACGACGCCTTCTGGAAACAAGAGGCCATGCCATACATCCTGACAAAACCGAAAGTGCCGAATTTGAATGTGGCTGGCTGGTGGGATCAGGAAGATGCTTACGGCCCGATGAAGATTTATGAACTGCTTGAGAAAAATGATCCAGACCATCTGAACTATCTCGTGGCGGGCCCGTGGAATCACGGCGGCTGGGCTCGCAGCTCCGGCAAGTCCCTCGGAGCCATCTCCTTTGGTAGCGACACCTCCCTCTATTTCCGCCAAAAAATTGAAGCGCCCTGGTTTGCTTACTGGCTGAAGAACAAAGGCAGCCTGCCCCTCAAAGAAGCGCTGCTTTTTCAAACCGGCAGCAACAAATGGGTGCAGTTCGATTCCTGGCCTCCGCATGACGCGACAGCGCGCGAAATTTATTTTCGCGAAGACGGCAAGCTCTCTTTCGACGCGCCGCAAGCTGCCACTCCCCAATCATTCGATAGTTACGTAAGCGACCCCGCTCATCCCGTGCCTTACCGTCATCGCCCGATTGATATGACCTATCCCGACGATCATCCAGGCGGCTGGCCCACTTGGCTCGTCGAGGACCAGCGCTTTGTGGACAATCGCCCGGACGTGCTGACCTGGCAGACGGAGGAACTCACTGAGGACATGACCGTGGCGGGCAGTGTGACCGCGAAACTTTTTGCATCCACTACCGGAAGCGACGCCGACTGGATCGTTAAACTAATCGATGTCTATCCGGAAAAATATCCCGACGACTGGAAGCTTTCCGGCTACGAATTGATGGTTGCGGACGAGGTTTTCCGCGGACGCTTCCGCAAATCCTTCGAAAAGCCGGAACCCATCACACCGGATGCGATAACACCCTTCAATATTGATCTTCATACCGCCAATCACGTTTTCAAAAAGGGCCATCGCATCATGGTACAGGTGCAAAGCACATGGTTCCCCATCATCGACCGTAATCCGCAGAAATATGTTCCGAACATTTTTGAAGCTAAGGAATCCGACTACCAGAAGGCGACTCATCGCATCTATCGTTCGAAGGAATACCCTTCGGGAGTTGTGCTTTCGCTCGTGCCGGCAACGCCGGGCAACTAACTTTTTTCACGGACGCCATTCCTGCGCGTAAATCATTGCTCGCAGGAATGTTGCTCCGAATTTCTTGTGATATTCTCAACTTCGCACAAAAATCCGATCGCTTGCATCACTTCTGGAGACTTTCCATGCGTTCTGTTTGCAAGACAACCAGCACCTTTGTCTTATTTGCCATAGCAGGTCTTGTGTTCGTGCCTTGTTTTGGAGCCGCTCCTCAGCGCCAACGCCCCGATCTTTCGTCGCTCTTTACCAAAACAGATGTAATGATTCCCATGCGCGACGGTGTCAAGCTCCACACCGAGTTCTACACGCCGAAAAACGCTGCAACGCCGCTGCCGATTCTCATGAATCGCACCCCCTACGGAATCGCCGCGGCGGACAAAGGCATCAGCAGCATCATCTACCGCTACTCCGATATGATTCCGGGCGGTTACATCTTCGCGTTTCAGGATATTCGTGGGCGCTATGGCTCCGAGGGAAAGTTCGTAATGCTTCGGCCGCTTCACGATCCAAGCGACGCGAAAGGTGTGGACGAGAGCACAGACACTTACGACACGATTGACTGGCTCGTGAAAAATGTTCCCAACAATAATGGCCGCGTTGGCCTCGACGGTATTTCCTATGACGGTTTTCTTGTAACCATGGGAATGATCAACCCGCATCCCGCGCTCAAAGCCGTCTCGGAGCAGGCTTGCATGGGAGACACCTGGCTCGGGGACGACTTTTTTCACAACGGCGCCTTTCGCCTGAGCTATGCGTTCGAATACACCGCCCTGCTGGAATCCTCGAACGAAAATTTTAGTTTTGCCTTCGATCGTTTCGACGTTTACGATTTTTATCTTCGCCTTGGCGCTCTCTCCAACGCGAACGCGAAATATTTCCACGGAAAATTGCCGACTTGGAACGAATTCGTCGCCCACGCCAGTTACGACGATTTTTGGAAGCGCCTCGCGGTTGCTTACGGCTTAAAAGAACCCACCGTCCCGGATCTCAATGTCGCCGGCTGGTGGGACCAGGAAGATTTTTACGGACCGATGGCAACGTATGCGCGTCTGGAAAAATCCGATTCAAAACATCTCAATTATCTCGTCGCCGGGCCGTGGAATCATGGTGGATGGGGCGGCGGCCCGGGCAAATCTCTCGGCGAGATTCCTTTCGGCAGCGACACCGCTGTTTATTTTCGCCAGAAGATTGAGGCTCCCTGGTTCGAATATTGGCTCAAAGACAAAGGCACACTGCCGCTCAAAGAAGCGCTGCTCTTTCAAACCGGCAGCGACAACTGGGTCCAATTTGATTCCTGGCCGCCGCGCGAAGCGCAAACCAAAAATCTCTATTTCCGAGAGGATGGAAAACTTTCTTTCGATGCTCCGCAAACGGATTCCGCTGATACCTCCGATAGCTACATCAGCGATCCCGCGCATCCCGTTCCGTATCGTCATCGCCCGATCGACATGACTTATCCCGAGGACCATCCAGGCAGTTGGTATACCTGGCTTGTACAGGATCAGCGTTTTGTCGACAACCGCCCTGACGTGTTGACCTGGCAAACGGAGGACCTGACGGAAGACGTCACCCTCGCCGGCCAGGTCACCGCAAAATTATTTGCGTCCACAAGCGGCAGCGATAGCGATTGGATTGTTAAGTTGATTGACGTTTATCCGCAAAAATATCCGGATGATTGGAAACTGTCAGGCTTCGAACTGATGATCTCCGACGAAATCTTCCGCGGCCGCTACCACAATTCCTTTGAGAAGCCGGAGCCGCTCAAGCCGGGCGAAGTGACACCTTTCACGATAGATCTCCATACTGCGGATCACGTCTTCAAGAAAGGCCACCGAATCATGGTCCAAGTGCAGAGCAGCTGGTTCCCCTTGTATGACCGCAATCCGCAGAAATTTGTTCCCAACATTTTCGAGGCGAATGATTCCGATTACCAGAAGGCCACCCAGCACATTTATCGCTCCAAGCGATTTCCCTCAAGCGTCGAAATCATGACTCTGCCTCAGGACAGGGCAAGCACAGGGAATTAAATATTCCAAGAAACTTTCGGGCAGGAAGTCTAATCGCACCCGGTTCGCCATCAATGAGAGAGCGCTTCACCACATAAGAAAAAACAATTGCGGGCCCAGATCCAAGAAAATGCATCTAGATTCCATTAAATTGTGTTCGGACGACTAGACTGTCCCAATAGCGGACAACTGTTCATATTTGGTCTACTTTTATCAATAACTTCTAAATATATAAAACATCGATTTTGACTAGGCCCTCTGTAACTTTTAGAAAGTTATTTCCGTCTGTTCTTTGTTGCTCGAAGTTGTTATCCCGAAAAAAAGGAAACTTCTTCGTTGGAATTCCGTATTCTCCAGCAAACACCCAGACGCTTTGCGCGTCTAATCTATATATAGGATGGGGTGTATGACTCCGAACGTTATCTCTACACTGGATACCGGGAGGGACGAACGATCAAACTTCGCGCCTCCTTCAGGCCCTCGTTTTGTGCGTTTTGGTCCTTTTCAGGTTGATCAACAGCGGCAAGAAGTAAGCAAGAATGGCTCGCGTCTCAAGCTACAAGGAAAGATGTATCAAGTCCTCGTAGCGCTTCTGGAAAAACCGCATGTGGTCGTAACACGCGAAGAATTGCGCCAGCGTCTCTGGCCCGCCGACACACACGTAAATTACGACGCCAACGTCAATACGACGGTGAACAAACTTCGTCAGGTACTTGGTGATTCCACGGAAAAGCCACTCTATATAGAAACGATTCCGCGCAAAGGATATTGTCTTGTGGTGCCTTCCGAAGGCTCCGATGTTTCCGGCGCGCCGCTCGTCCCAGAGGTCTTAGCGGAGAACGCTTCCGCAATCGCCGCTCCGGTTCTCACCACGGAGCCCGCACCAGTGCGCTCCGGGTTCTGGATACCTCTCAGCGTTGTCGGGCTTATCCTTGCCGGAATGCTTCTCGGCGCCGGCATTACGATCACGACACTATTGATTGGTCATTTCGCGCAAGTCACACGCTGGCCATAAGAAGCAAAGAGAAAGTTAACTTCGCAAGATAGCGCGACTGCGACTGTGCCTGAGCCGACTGCACGGTTGTCTCTCGCGCTGACGAATTACTGTTTTTGCGCGGCCGCCGTTTCTCCGGAATGAAACTCCGTCCATGGCCCCGCTTTCATGTCCCGCAGGTAAGGCTCTTGCCAGGCATACTCCGGATGAGCTGCCAGAAACGGCTTGGCAAGAAAATCTTCTCCGCACGGATGCCCAGCCCGCGCCACCATCTTCATCTCTTTCGTCATGCTGGAATCCGTCGCCTTAGCTTGTACGGCGCCTCCGGGAAAATACGGCGTCCATCCCCACACATCCACGCCCCGTGGTGACGAATCAACGTGCCCGCATAATGTTCTCTCGTTCGTTTCCGGTTTTTGGTGATAGCTATCGACGTGATCGCCGAGCATTTTCTCTGCTAGATTCACATCGATCTTGCCTTTGTTCTCTTTCAACAGCGCGTCCCACCGCACGCGCCGTGCATTTGGCGAAGTCTCCAGATTGTTGGGTTCGAATTGTGGCGCATCCACTTTGATCACTTTCGGATCGCGCGCCCAGTTCGATCCCGCAAACGCTCCGTCTTTCGTCCGCCACAGCTTGTAAGCCGCGAGCCCTAGTTCGAGCTGCGCGATCTCGCCGGTCTTGCTGTCGCCCAGAAGCCAATCATTCGCGTAACCGCCGTTGTTGCCATCCAGCATAATCTTCGTGTACTCATCGATCGATCCGGCGTACTGCAGAGCCTTTCGCGCGCGCACGAATTCGGCCTTCCCGTCGGGGTCCCATCCTTCAAATTGCGTGATCGTCGTCTCCGTCACCATCAAGCCGTCGCTATTGATTCCGAAATCGTCATCGCTGGCGATCACTCCCGGGAATCCATCCATCAAAATTCGGTGGCCGGATTTCGGCGCAATGTCAAACACGATGCGCCAGCGCTCGCCGTTCGCGTAATTTGTCCAGTTGTTGTGAGCCATTACGATCTTGCCGTCTTTCGTCCAGCTTCCCGTCGCCACAAACGCGCTGCAATTTCCCGGACTTTTCAAGTTAGGCGCATGCGCCACGTTCTGTTGTTTGTTGTACCAGGGCACGTAGTAATCCGGCAGCTCCTCAAACGCGTTCATTGCCACGATGTCGTCCACATCCAGCTTTGAGCCGGTTCGCGCGCGCAAGCCGTCCACAATTCCCTGCAACTCTTGTTGATACTCCAGGTCAATCTTTGGCCACAACATTTCGTGTGCGGCCTTTCGGAAGAAGGCCCAATCGCGCTGCGACTCATGCATCATTCCGGCGCTGACTGCCGCGAAGCCATCCTCAATGTCAGGTCCCAGTAAGTAGCCGTGTTGAAAACCCACCGTTGCCGGATCGCCCTCAAGATGCACATAAATCCAACCGCCATCTTCGAAGCGATGCGCGCCCGCAAGTCGTGGATCATTACCGCTGGTTGTTTGCATACGCCCTGACAGAATCGTCGCTGACGAGCCTCCGTTGCCAGCGACAACGCCCGATCCATCGCTTGCTAGCCACCAAAGCGCGACCCCACCCAAAAGGACAACCAGAATCGCCGCCGCTCGCCTTATAGAACTCGTTCCAGCTTCTGCTTCCATTAAGCCCTCCTACTTCCCTGCGCCATCTCGGCGCGCAAAGACCATGCCCAGCGTTCGTCCTGCATTCAACTTGAATCCGTTAATTGCTTGATTTGAATCTCTCTCGAATTGAATCGTGATTCCCATCTTGCTCAAACTGAACTCATCTATACCCGTCGCTGCAAACCCATCTGGAGGGAGGGTGCTCGTATGCGTAAATCCGCCACCATCCAGCATGCTTACGATCTTTAATTTGCCGTCAACAATTCCCAGTCTGTACGTCACCCCCAACTCGTTGCTCCAATAATCACCGACGTAGGCATGAAGTTGTTCCCCAGTCAGCGCAATTTCCTTTTTCTCCGTCGCCTCGTGTTCGGCTGCCTTTTTCTCTTCCTTCGGCTTCATCATGCTGCCCAGATAAATATCCGCAACCTGATGCGCGCGTCTCGTAGGATTTGCGTCCCCACGGTTGCACAGGCATGCCACAGAAAAATGCTGCTCCGGGAAGCGCAAAAGTTCTGCTCTGTATCCGCCCCACGAGCCGCCATGGCTCACGGTGTGCAAGCCGCGGTAATCCGCGATGAACAAACCTTTCGCGTAGTCCAGCACCTTGCCGTTGTTCAGCTTGCCCTGTTCCTGAATTTCCGCCAGAAATTCCTTTCCGCCGACCTGTCCGGAATAAAAATTCTCGTCCCATTTCAGCAGATCCTCGACCGAGGTATGCACCGCTCCATCGCCCGTCTGCTCGAAGTACGAAATGTTCAGCGTGTAACCATCCTTTCTCTCTTTTGGGTCGTAGGCCATCGCACGATTGGCGATCAATGCCGTGTGATCGTCGCGGAATTGCGTATGAGTCATGCCCAGCGGAGTAAAAATGTTCGCCGTTGCAAACTCGCGGAGCGTCTCGCCGCTCACGCGCTTTACGATGATGGACAACAAGAAAAATCCCGTGTTGCTATAGAGCCAGTCGCTCCCCGGCGCAAAATTCAGCGCCTTCTGCCGCGTGATGATTTGCAGCGCATCTTCATCTGTCGTCACGCTATCCGTGTTAATCCCCGCGAGGTCCATCAGCGTCAAGTAATCGCGCAGCCCGCTGGTGTGATTCAGCAAATGAAGAATGGTGATCTTCGGACCGTAGTCCGGTAGCTCAGGAATGTACTTACGCACGTCATCGTTGACGGAGAGTTTTCCCTGTTTTTCCAGCAGCAGAATGCTCGCCGCCGTAAATTGCTTCGAAGTCGAGCCAATGTCGAAGACGCTCTGCGGCATGATGGGAACATCTTCTTCGATATTCGCAAGGCCATATCCTCTGGCGTAAATGATCCTGCCATTTCTGAAGACCGCAACCGCGCATCCCGGCGAACCCGCTTTTGTAAAGTCCGCAAAGACCTCGTCCACAGCCGCGGAAGCTTTATCCTGTGCACGGCTCGCTCGCGGAGCGCTGCATGTTCCCGCCACCAATGCACACGCAACAATGCCGCTTCCTACTCTCCGCAAAACGTCCATGCAATCCCCCTGGCCGATTCCTGCGCGCCGAGTCTATCTTCTTCGCACCCGTGCTTCAATCCTTCGCGCGGTTCTCGTGTAAACTCGCTCTTGCGCCATGCTCACAGCCATCACGCGCGCCGTCAGCCCCGCCATCGTAAATTGCGAATTAAGTTTTATTCCGCGCCAGCCAATCGATCTACAAATCGCGCGCGCACAGCATCGTTCCTACGAGCAGCTGCTCGAAAAGCTCGGCGCTCGCATCGTTTCTCTCCCCGCCGAGCCTGATCTCCCCGATTCTATGTTTGTTGAAGACCCCGCTATCGTTCTCGACGAGCTCGCTGTCATTTTTCCGCTCGGCACCGAGTCCCGCCGCCCAGAAGCCGCCTCGCTCGCGCAAGCTATTTCCAAATTTCGCAAACTCGAGCGTGTGACCCTTCCTGGCACCCTTGAGGGCGGCGATATTCTCCGCATCGGTCGCAAACTTTTCGTCGGCGTTACCAAACGCAGCAACGCCGAAGGCATTCGCCAACTCGCAGGCATTCTCGCGCCGCACGATTACGAAGTCATCGCCGTACCCGTCACAGGCTGCCTACACCTCAAGTCCGCCGTCACCTTTCTTGGCCGAGATACGCTCCTTGCCAACCGCTCCTGGTTCGACGCCGCTCCTTTTGCCGCTTACAACTGGATCGAAGTCGATCCCGCCGAACCACACGCGGCAAACGCCCTGTCGCTCGCCAACACGGTGATCTTTCCCGCATCCTTCCCCCGCACGCGCGCTCGCATTGAATCCTCAGGATTCCACGTCACTCCCCTCGACATCTCCGAACTCCAGAAAGCCGAGTCCGGACTCACCTGCTCCAGCCTCCTCTTCGAAACCTAGTTTCTGATTTGCGCAGACCTTCATTCTTACACCGCCTACAAGAGCAAACGGCCACCCCGATTTCTCGGAGTGGCCGTTTCGGTTGAGATGCTTGCTTTAGCTCGTGCCCTTAGTTCGTCAGTTCCGTCACGCTACGCGCCACAAAGACTGGCTGGCTGCTGATAGGATCCTTCAGCACCACGCCGATCACGCGCAACGTATTCGTCGGATTGTTCGTCAGGTCCTGCAGACTCGTCAGCCCGCCGCCAAACTTCGTGAACGGCGTCACATAGACGGTCACCGGCCCGTTGAACAACACGCCTGCCAGTCCATTCGAATTGAACTGGAAAGTGCTGGCGCCCACATTCGTGCTGCCAGACACCAGCGTGCCCGTATGTCCCTCATGCCGAAGTACCACGCGCTTAACCGTCACAGTTCCATTCGAAAATGGCCCGCCGATGCTCACGTGCTGCCCAGGAACCAGAAGCGCCGAGTTGAAGAAAATATTGCTCCACCTCGGATTGACGAACAAGTTGTGCATCCAGTAGATGAAGTATTTCTCGTTGCCCGTCAGATCGATCGTGGAGATCTGCCCGGAAGTAAATCCCGTTCCCGCCGGCAGCACATCGCGCGCGTACAGATCAAAGTCCTGCGCCGTGCCCGTCGGTGGGTCCACGTAGGTGATCAAGCCTCCCACAAAGAATTTGTCTTGCGAAAGAATGGCCACCGTGTCCGCCAGAAATGTTCCGTCGGTCTTGTCTAGCGTGCCGGAGATCGAAACGATCGACGAACTGGTCAGGTCATTGATCGTCTCGCTGCCTTCCCATTCTGTCTGATCGTTCACGTTCACCGTGAACGCGTGCCCGTGCGGCCCTTGAATCGTGAAAGAATTCCCCGTCGGGTTGAACGTCGTCACGCCAGCGATAAATTCATCGATATAGGCGTCCGCATCGCTCGGCGTAATCGCATTCACATTGATGGTCGGATTCACGACTCCCGTAATCTGGCCGTTCATATCAAGCGCGAGCGACTTCCGGATGTCGAATTCGAAACCCAGCCCAATCACGTTGCCCGTGCTCACCACCAACGGATTGGTCAGGCTAATCGGCACCGTCGATATCGAAAGCGTCGCCGGAGGCGTGCTCGTCGAGGTCAGCGCACTGATCGTCGGACGCGTCGGCGGATTTGTCTGTGGATTTGTCACATTGAGGTAGTCAATTTCCGGATTCGCCAGTGTCACGATCACCGTGTCATAAGTCCCCGCTGGAATCGTGTTCAAATCCAGCAGCGTATGGAGCCCGTTCAGCTTAGCGAAGTCCACCGTCTGCGGACCGGTCGTCACTGTCACCGGTGTACGCGTTCCCTGCGCCACGCTAATCCCGGAAATAACCACCTTAAACGAAACAACGCTCGGCAAGGGCGCGTCACCGCCGGATACAAAGACCGTCCCTGCCTGCTGCTGCGCAACCGGCATGGTTGTGTTTCCTCCCCCGCATCCCACTGCGAAGGCGATCAGCGCAAGCGCAAATAGTCCACTTAACCACTTCTTCGGATTCATCGTTTTCTTTCCTTTCGTGCTTGAATACCCCGGAGGCGCACCACGCGCCCACCGACCCTTGTTCCGTCTAACCCGCTATACTAAATTAAGTCGCTCTCTGTAAATTATTGATTGTAAGCAAGTTATAGACAGCTTTGGAGTTTGCGAGCCCGCCACCGACTCTCTCGAGTTTGCGCCAAGTCTTCTATCTCTGACTCTTCTGGACTTCGTTCAGGCTCTCTTTTTCAATCTTTGCTATGCGTCCGGTTTTTCTTGTGCTATTCTTTTCCCCGGCATGATTTCCATCGCGACGAAGCGAATTACCACTCCGACGTCTATGTCGATTACCTCGACTAAGGCGAAGAAGACTATTTTCGCTTCCGGCGCGTGGAGAAACAGCTAGCAAGACTAGAAAAAGTTTCCAACCCACCGCCAGAAGCGAACCTGGCGGTGGGTTTCTTCTTTTAACCCCCGCCAGAGACGCTCCAGCGGCAACCAGGAGCGGATGTGATGAGCCCGGAATACTTGCAGGAAGAAGTGGCAGCGGATAGCTGTCTCGTCGAACCCTTTGGGCTCGCTAGCAATAGCACTCGCGAAATCCCCGACCAACCCGTTGTCGCCTTAAAGTTCGGCGGCACCTCTTTGCAAGGGGCCCAGCGCATGTTGCACGCCGCAGGGCTCGTTCGCTCGGCTGTCCAGTCCTCGAACGTCATCGTCATTGTCTCTGCGATGAAGGGCGTCACGGACCGCCTACTCTCCATCTCTCGCTCCCTTGCCGAAGGAAAACTTTCCCACGCGCGCAACGAAGCCGAGGGGGTCATTCATCTCCACCTTGACGTGCTCCAGGATCTTCAACTTGACGAACAGCAGCACGACCGCGTCCGCCTCGGCCTCCAGCTTCTCGGCCGCGACCTTCTCCACGAAGTTCCTATAAAAGGTCGCGTCGTCGCCAATGCGGAGCTCGCCGATCGTCTCGCCTCTTTCGGCGAAAGATTCAGCGCGCGTCTCTTCGCCGCCGCGCTCGAAAAATCCGGAGTCCCCGCTGTTCCGGTTTCCTCCTCCGATTTCGTTCTCACTTGCGACACATTCCTCGAGGCCAGGCCTCAGCTGGAAGAAACAAAACAGCGTGGCCGTGGAATTCTTCTGCCGCTCCTCGAAGCCGGACTTGTTCCCGTCGTTACCGGATTCATCGGCGCCACTCCCGACGGCCGTATCACCACCCTCGGCCGCAACAGCTCCGATTTTTCCGGCGCGATCATCGCTCACGTGGTGGACGCGGAAGAGCTTGTGATCTGGACCGATGTGGATGGCGTTTATACTGCGAATCCACATGTCTCCGTCGAAGCCAAACTTCTCCACGACCTGAGCTATGATGAAGCGCACGCTCTAGCGGCCAGCGGTGCCAAGGTCCTTCACCCTCACGTTTTGCCGCTAGCCGCGGAAACGGAAATGACCATCTGGATTCGCAATACATTCAAGCCGCACGTTCGAGGAACTCGCATTGGCCTGCCTCAAAATCCAAATGACCGCGCGCAGCGCGGAGGTGCAGCATGAGCGGCCATTCCTCAGATAATGGCGATAAGAGTGGCATGTCACAGCACGATGGACGTCCCTTGCCAGGCAGCGCCGCAAAAAAATGGCGCGCGGGCGTTCTGGGCGCAACAGGCCTCGTCGGGCAGCGCCTCGTAAAACTTCTCGCGGATCATCCCTGGTTTGAACTAACCGAAGTTGCCGCGTCCGAACGCTCTTCCGGCAAGAGCTACTCCGAAGCCGTCCGCTGGCATCTCGACGGTCCTATCCCGGAAGCTGCGCGCAGCCTCGTCGTCAAGAGCCTCGACCCTAGCCTCGATTGCGACTTCGTTTTTTCCGCGCTCGATTCGAGCGTAGCCGGTGGCGCAGAGGAAGACTTCGCCCGCGCCGGATATCCCGTCGTCAGCAACTCAAAGAATCACCGCATGGATTCAGATGTTCCTTTACTCATTCCAGAAGTTAACGCTGCGCATCTCGAAGCCATTCGCACGCAGCAAAAAAATCGCGGCTACGACACCGGCTTCATCGTCACTAATCCGAACTGCTCGACTGCCGGTCTCGTCCTCGTCTTGAAACCACTCGCGGACGCCTTCGGCCTCGAAAAAGTTTTCGCCGTCACCCTGCAAGCAGTCTCCGGCGCAGGTTATCCCGGCGTCGCTTCCATGGACATCCACGCCAATGTGATTCCCTTCATCAGCGGCGAAGAAGAAAAAATGGAGTCCGAGCCGCAAAAGCTTCTCGGCAAATGGGACGGCTCTCGCTTCATCGACGCAGGCCTCGGCATAAGTGCTCACTGCAATCGCGTTTCCGTCCTCGAAGGCCATCTCGAATGCATCTCGGTCAGCCTGAAAAAAATTGCCTGCCTAAAAGAAGTCCGCGAAGCGCTGCGCAATTTTGAAGTCGACGCCGAACTCGCCTCACTGCCTTCCGCCATACGCAATCCCGTGATCGTCCTGGACGGCGACGACCGCCCGCAACCTCGCCGCGACGTTCACGCCGGAAATGGTATGGCCGCCGTCGTCGGCCGCGTCCGCGAATGCCCGCTCCTCGACATCAAGCTCACCCTACTCTCCCACAATCTCGTTCGCGGAGCCGCCGGCGCCGCTCTCCTAAACGCCGAACTCCTCGCCGCCCGCGGCTTCCTTCATGCGCGCGACGCTGCGAGTCAATCGGCAGACGAAGCCCTTGCGAGCAAGTGAGCTATCCCGAAGGCATTCACGTTCTGACGCCGACACGGCAACCCTGCAAACTCTCAACGTGCTGAACTTTTATCTATTGGTGCTTGCTGGAATCGCGATGCTGGCGTTTGGAATCTTCAGGTTTGCCCGAGGATCTCAGAAAATCGGCGAGTTCATCAAGCATAAGAAATCCTAACCGTAAGGGAAGTGACTTCACAGGATCGCGAATTGATTTTTAAAACTCAACGAATCAAATACGTCTCTTGGTTCTGCGCATCAGAATAGAGCGCCAGCAACTCCGTCATTCTCTGCGCCCAGCGCTCAAGCCCATCAGCTCCGCCAAACGAAATAATGATCGCAATCACCTGTTTGGTCCCGAGCGTCACCATAGTTCTCTCCGAATCGCTCGTTGGACTCCCATGCGGCCCCACCACATCGCAAAAGACTGGCAACCCTTCCAAATTCAAATCGTATTTCCCAATTCCCTTATATGTTTCTCCTGCGCGCCCCGCTCGAAACACGATGTCGCCTTGCACGTGCGCTAGATCATAAAGCCCTACCGGCAACCGGCTCTCGAAGCTCACCAAATTGATCACGTCCACCACATTATTAATCCGCGGCAAACCCTTCCCCGCAATCACTCGCCGCAAAAGCGCCTCCGCCGATCCGCGATACCTCGCTGGGTCTTTCCCCAGCGCTTTGTAAGCCGCCCGCGTCGCCAAAATCGCCGCCGACTCCAGCACTGCCTTCGGCTCCGGAAGCTTCATAATTCTTTCTTCGCAACTACGCAGTTCTTGGTCCAAGCCTTCCGGCGTCGCGCCGGTTTCCACTTCCGCCCTAAGGCACGCCAGCGCAACACGAGGGCACTTCGCCTTCAATTCTGCTTCAATACTCACGTTCATGATTTTTAGCAGGTGAACTTTGGAAATTTCGTTTCACAGTACGCAAATGGGGACCATCACGCAACTTACAGAAACGGAAGAATGGTAGGCTCGTGGGGACTCGAACCCCAGACCTCCACCGTGTCAAGGTGGCGCTCTAACCAACTGAGCTACGAGCCTACGGAGGCCTTAGTTTAACACGAGTGATGGAGTCCGTGGGCAGGCCACACAACGTCTCTGTGTGGCTATGGCGCCGACTTGAGTCTGCACGGGCCTGCCAATTTTCATCGCCGCCTTAGCACCTTCAATCCCTAAAAGACATCCCACCTCAACAATCCGTAGTCTAATAATTCCAGGCCCAAGCAAAACGGGTGTGGAATGCGGTTCGCTCGCCAATTTATTTCTTTTCTGGCATGCCTTAGCATTCTTGCGTCCATCGAAACTCGTGCGGCGGACATAGCCAACTTCACCGGCTTCGTGCTCGATGAAAACGGCGTCCCGGTCGCCGCTGCCCAAATAAAGCTGGAAGACGCCGCGGCTCACGTCTATCGCACCCAATCCGACGGAGCCGGCCGCTTCACCTTAAAAAATCTTCCCGTCGGAGATTACAAATTGGAAGCCCGCAAGGAAGGCTTCTTCGTCATCAGCGGCCGCGCTCTCACCCTTCAACCCGGCCCCAACGAACTCACTCTGACAATAAACCACGCCGAAGAAGTTCACGAGCAAGTCCAAGTCACCGCTCGCGCAAACCAGATCGATCCGCAAGATACGGCCCAGCGCGACACGCTCACCACTCGCGACATTCGAGACATCCCCGTGCCAAGCCCGCACGTTCTCGCGGAAAGCCTTGTCGCTCTCCCTGAGATCACCCAGGACAATCAGGGCAATCTGCACATAGCCGGCGCGCGTTCCGGCGAAACGCAATACTTACTCGATGGCTTCGAAATCGGCGATCCCGTAAATGGCCAGCTCACCTCTCGCTTCAACATCGACGCCACGCGCACCGCCGAAGTCCAATCCAGCGGCTTTGGTGCAGGCTACGCTCATGCCGGCGCAAATATTCTCAGCCTCGACACTCCCGACGGCGACGACCGCTGGCGCTTCGGCACCACCAATCCCGCTCCCGGCATCAACATCCAGGAAGGCGTTCATCTCGGCAACTGGTATCCGCGCTTCAATTTCTCGGGACCCATCAAGCGCGGTCGCTTTTGGTTTTCCAATTCGATCAGCATTCAGCACACTTTCGCCGTCGTCAAAGGCCAACCCTCCGGCGCGAACACTTGGGAGGAATGGGCCGGTGACAATCTCCTCCGCCTCCAATACAACATCACTCCCAAGCACATCCTCCACGCCGGCTTTCTCTATAACATCGCGCGCGGCACCAATCTCGGCCTCGATGCTCTCGATCCTGTCTCCACCACGGTCACCGGCGACGGGCGGCGCTACTTCGCCTCTCTCAAAGATCAAGTCTGGCTCGCCGATACGCTCTTCGATTTCGGTGTTGCCGCCGATGAAAGCATCCTCGATTACATCCCGCAAGGCGCGCAAACTTACATCCTTCTCGTCAACGGCTCCTCCGGCAACTATTTCCAGCGCTTAAGCCAGCGCGGCCGCCGTTTGCAAGCTGTCGCCGGCATGCCCGCCGCAACGCGCCACTGGCATGGCACCCATCAGCTTGCTGCCGGTGCCAATGCCGCTAGCCTCAACTATTTCCTTTTGGCTGACCGCGGCGAAATCCAGGCGCTCAACGCGTTCGCGATAGACGAAACAACTTGCAACTCCGCACTTCAACCCGGCTGCTTGGTGCGCCAAACAATTTTCTCCGGCCCCGCAACGCCTTACGTCTCAAACACCCAGCTCGGCGCTTATGTTCAGGACACCTGGTCCATTTCAAAGTATTTCGTCGTACAGGCGGGCTTACGCACGGACTGGGATCGTTTCACGCAAAGCGCTATGGCCGAACCACGCATTCACGCAAACATTCTTCCCTTCGGAGATGACACCTCAAAGGTCTCGCTAGGCTGGGGCATCTACAACGTTCCGCTAAATCTCTCTCAAATTACCCAAGCCTACGACCAGCAGCAGCTCGATACGTTTTACAATTCCGTTGGCACAATCGTTTCCCCAGGCACGGTAGTCAGCCAATTCGTCGTCCCCACAACCGGCCTGCAACAACCCCGCTTCACAATGTACAGCGCCGGTTTACAGCAGAAACTAATCCACAACACTCTCTTCGGTCTCCAACTCCTCGCACGCAACGGCTCTCACGGCTTTGCCTACGTCGATCAACAACCCACGCAACCCGGCGGAATTTTCCTCCTTGAGGACACTCGCAAAGACCGCTATCGTTCCGCCACCGTCTCCGCGCGCCACGTATTTTCCGAGGACATGGAAGTCTATGGCGCCTATACCCGCTCCGTAGCCCATTCCAATGAAGTCCTCAATCCCGCGCTCGGCTCCATCTTCTATGTCGCGCAACAACCCGGCCCCGTCCTCTGGGACGCTCCGAACCGCCTCGTCATTTGGGGCTGGGCCCCCACGCACATTTGGGGCATCCAACTCAGCTATTTCTTCGAGTACAGAACCGGCTACCCGTTCAGCGTCATCAATTTAGAGCAGCAACTCGTCGGCCCGCCGAACTCCTCGCGATTCCCCGCTTATGCCAGTCTCAACATCGGCCTCGAAAAGAAATTCGCTTTCCGCGGCTATATCTGGGGAGTCCGCGTCGAAGCCATCAACATCCTCAACCGCCAAAACCCCAACACCGTAGTCAACAATATCGACGCCCCCAATTTCGGAACCTTCGCTGGCGGCCAAGGCCTTGCCTTCACCCTTCGAGTCCGCTTCATTGGCAGGAAATAGGTCAAGAGCTGTGATATACCTCTGACGAATCGAAGATATGCAATTGCGCAAAAGGAGATTCTGAATGTCCTCGAACCACCTCTGGCGATTTTTGTGTTGTGCTTTAGTCGTTTCGTTCTGTTCAGCGGTTTCTCTTGCACAGAATACGGAGGGCAAAGCTCCGCCGGTTATCGATGTGCACGTTCACGCTATTGACGGGAACTTTCCTGGCGTCGCACCGATGTGCCCCAACACTTCCAAGTTCACAGCGTCCGATCCTAAAGATAAGGAAGCTCCATTCGGCTGGGCAAAAGAGGATTGCACTCCAGCCCTCTATCCGTCCGCTCCGGGTGAATATATGAAAGACGTTCTCGCCGAGATGGAGCGGCTCAACGTGACGGCAGTGGTGTTTGGCGATCCGAAGAGTGTGCAGAAATGGAAAGACGCAGCGCCGGCGAGGATCATCCCGGGCACGTCCTTCACGGGCGGGATGGGGACGGGCCAGCACGTGGCGCTCGACGAATTGCGAAAAGACTTCACTAGCGGCGGCTTCAAAGTGATGGGCGAGATCGGACTTCAATATGAGGGCATTTCACCCAGCGATCCTTCGGTCGACGCCTACTTCGCGCTCGCCGAGGAACTGGATATTCCCGTGGCGGTTCATATGGGCACTGGCGGCTCAGGACGCGCAAACGTGGCGATGCCAAAATTCCGTGGTTCGATGGGGAACCCGCTGCTGTTCGAGGAAGTGCTCGCGCGTCACCCGAAACTGCGTCTTCAGGTGATGCATGCCGGCTATCCGATGATCGAAGAGATGCTCACGCTGCTGCAGGCCAATTCTCACGTTTACGTGGACGTTGCGGGACTGATCTGGAGCTATCCCCTCAAGGAAGTAAATCGCTATATCGAGCGGCTAGTAGACGCCGGATTCGAGGACCGCGTGATGTTCGGAACCGACCAACTCCTCTGGCCCAAGTTGATGGCCTATTCGATCAGCATCATCCAGAACGCCGACTACCTGACGCCCCAGCAAAAGCGCGACATCCTGTACAACAACGCCGCGAGATTTCTGCGAATAGATAAAGCTCAAAGCAAGTGAGCTCTTCTCGAGGAATTCGGGAGGCGGTTTATTCGGAGTAGTCCGCCAGAAATGAACTTCCCGAAGCTATAGCGGCAAGAAAAAAATCTACAACCCGAACATCGAATTGACTCCCGCCCGGGCATCCTGGGCGGACGCTTCTCGGCGTTCCAGCGCGGGTAAAGCCGTCGGCTCTGCGCTTGGCGTTGAAGCCGCAACGCCAGCACTTGCTGCGGCAACATTCGGCGTAGCAGCCGTTGGTTGGACAGCAACCTGTTGCAGGTAAGCAAGATCGCGCGCCTCTTCCGTACCCGGCTGCACGGCAGGGAATGACAAATTCATTTGGTGCTCCATGGCGCTGGCAATCCTGTGCAACTGCCAGATAAGCTTTTCTAGCTCTTTCGACCGGCCAAGGTTCAGACTGCGCTCCCACAGAAAGCGTATGGACAACACCATCAGAATGGGCAGGCCGATGGCCAGGGTGGCGAGTACTATGTTGAAAAGCAGCGACTCAAGAGGTGTGAGGGTCAATTGGGCCTCCCAATGCGGGACTCAACAGGCAGAATACAGCAGCGCGCCAGCGCTGACAAACGAATCGATCTTAGGCCAAGCGCTGGGAGTCCGCGACGACGCGGTCAAATCCCCCGGCGCATGGAAGCTTTCGTAACAGTATAAGTGGCTGTGCTTTCATTCCTGCCCACTCCACTCGGTCTCGACCTTCGGTGGGTGCAACAAGGTCTGCATCACCACGCAATACTGTTCCGTCTTCTCCCGCAATCCACGCAGTTGTTCCGGAGTAGCCTTAGGCGCAGCAATCTCATAATGAAGATGGATGCTCTCAAAACCCACAGGGACTTCTCTTGATATACCGAGGGTCCCTCGAAGATCCAAGTTTCCTTTAACGGTGACTTCAATACGTTCAGTAGCTATTCCCATCGCCGCCGCCACCATCTGGCAGGTGATCTGCGCGCAAGCCGCCAAAGCGCCGAGCAACAGGTCACCGCTACAGGCGCCAGTCCCCGCGCCCCCTACTCCCTTATGGGCCTCCGCATTGTAAACGGCGCGTCCGATATCGATCGAGCATGAAACCGGCACATCCGTCTGCGTGCCTTTTGCGATAAGAGTGATTTGCGAAGCATTCGGGTCGCTGCGGTATTGCTCTTTCAGCGGCTTCTGAACAGATCGAAGGTCCATGGAAACCTCATTCTCTTATGCTTGGTTGTTCTTACTAACTGAAGTGGCTAGGCCAACCTTTCTTGAAGCCACCCCATCTGCATGCTAGCATGCGTAGAAACCAGGTGAATGCACATGCCGAAATTCGTCATCGAACGCGAAGTCCCGGGAGCAGGAAATCTCACAGACGCTCAATTGCGGGAAATCTCCCAAAAATCTGTAAAAGTTTTGAAGGAAATGGGTCCCGAAATTCAATGGCTCCATAGCTACGTAACAGGCGACAAGGTGTACTGCGTTTATCTCGCTCCGGACGAAGCCACCATCCATGAACACGCCAAGCGTGTAGGCCTTCCTGCCAATCGCGTCTCTGCAGTCCGCCGTCTCATCGATCCGTCAACCGCAGAATAAGTAGTGGCTGAACGTTCAGGCCTCATCCCTTTTTACCTGCGGTAAGAATCAACTCGTTGAACTATTCGTTTCCTCACGCGAAGGGGAGGCTGCCTCCGGTAGGAGAACTTCCTCTATAGCTTTTTCCACTGGCAGAGCCCAACCTTCCAACCACGCCGTCGCGCCAGCCGCGTTGCTCAATCCCCGCCGTGCAGGATCCAAACTTGCTTCCAACTTAACTTGTTCCGCTGGAGTCAGCGGAACGCCAATATTCTGGCGCAACGCAGCTGCCGCGCCCGCCAGCCGGAGAGCACGCTCTGCATGATCTTGAGCAGCTTCTGAGCACGCGAAACATTCCAGCAGGCGGGCCATTCCCCGCTTGTGATCCAGTTCCTCGAAAATAATTATGCTCTCACGATATAAAGAATGCGCTCGGGGAAAGTCGCGCTGTTCCCTCGCCAAGCTTCCCAGATCAGCCAGAATGCCGGCGATGCCCCAGCGGTCACCGAGTTCTCGAAAAATTGCCAGGCTCTGTTCGTACAATGTCCGCGCGGCTGCCGTGTCGCCTTGGTCGCGCGCGACATCCCCTTGATAGTTAAGCGACCAAGCTACGCCTGTGCTGTCTCCCAGTCCTCGAAAGATAGAGAGACATTCCCCGTAAAGTGATCTGGCCAGAGAGTAGTTCGCCTGCAATTTAACAACACTCGCCAGGTTACTGAGAGAGCGCGCGACAGCCTTCAGGTCTCCCAATTCTCTCCACTGCACGAGGCTTTCTTCGAACAGAGAGTGCGCCATCGAGACCTCGCCCCGATCGCGCGCGATAACCGCCAGCGCGTTTAGAGAAACGGCGACACCCTGCCCGTCCCCCAACTGGCGCGCGATATCTAGACTTTCCCGCATGAGGGAACTCCCCGCGGCGTAATCTCCCTGCGCGATGGCGAGCACGCCCGCCGCAAAAAGCGCTCGCTCGCGCGCCTTCGTGGGAGCTGCCGCGCCCGCAAGCTTTAGCAACTTGCCCAGGCTGTCCCTCCCTTCGGCGAGATACTCGCGCGTCTCCCAGAAGCGAAAGAGCGCTGCGCCAAGACGCAGACCCCACTCCGCATCTCCGGTTTCCGTAAGCCACTCGAGAGCTGCGCGAATGTTGTCATGCTCCAATGCAAAGCTCTCCAGCCTTTCCGCTCCCTTCACGCCACCCTGTTCCGAAGCGTCCTCTTCTGCCAGCACCAGGCAGTAAGCGGCATGGGCCCGCTTCGTCTGCGCCTTCTCCCCGCTCGCTTCCAGTTTTTCTACGGCGTATTCGCGAATCGTTTCGAGCATCGCGAACCGCGATTCACCGTTCGCTTGCTCAGCTTGCTGCAGCAGGCTTTTGTCCACCATCGATGCCATACCGTCGAGCAAGTCCAAATCCAGGTCGCCTTTGGTGTCGCACACTGCTTCCGCACTCTCCAGAGTGCAACCCCCCACGAACACCGACAATCTTCGGAAAAGTCTCTGCTCGGCAGGGCTCAGGAGGTCAAAGCTCCAATCCATGGCTGCGCGAAGCGTCTGCTGCCTCTGCGGCAAGTCCCGCGCTCCACCCGTCAAAACCTGCAAGCGGCTTTCCAGCCGAGTCAGCAGGGAAGAGGGAGAAAGAACTTTCACCCGCGCGGCTGCCAATTCAATCGCGAGGGGCAGACCATCCAATCGCGCGCAAATCTCCGTAACAGCGTTCGCATTTTCCCGGTTGAGCTCGAAATCTGGCTTGGCAGCAACCGCGCGTTGTACGAACAGAGCGACCGCCGGGCAGTTTGATAGGATCTCCACAGAAAAAGCGGAAAGCGAATCCGGCAGCCCAAGCGGTGGCACTGGAAATTCATGTTCACCATATACATGCAGCGCCGCGCGGCTTGTCACCAGGATTTTAAGATTGGGGCCCATGGTCAGCAATTCCGACACGACAGCGGATCCCCGGACCAGGTGCTCAAAATTGTCCAGCAGAAACAACATTGGTGCGCTGAATGAATCCTGTAAATTTTTCTTGAGTATCTCGATCGGGGATTGACCTCCCGCTTCCCATATGCCCAGAGCCTGAACGATCACTGCAGCAATTAAGCCGGGATCACTTACTGGCGAGAGCGGGACAAAATGGATCCCTCCTGGAAATTGCTCGATCAATCCGTTGGCCACTTCCACCGCGAGACGCGTTTTCCCGATCCCTCCTGGACCAGTGACCGTCACCAAGCGCACATCCTGGCGCAGCAACAGTTCTTTGGCGGCAGCCGCTTCTTTTTCTCGCCCCACAAACCCCGTCCGCGACACGGGAAGATTTGTCGGGCGAATCTCCATCTGCTTATCTGGTTTCTCCAAGAAGCGATCTCGAATTGCTGCAAGTTCCATCGCCAGATCCCGGGTCGAGACGTAACGTTTTTCAGGTTCTTTCGCCAGACACCTTTCGATAGCCCAACACAGCGGAGCCGGAGCCTCACGATTTTGCACTCCAATCGGTCCGGCCTGCTCCCGCAAGATGGCAACCATAGTTTCCGCGGCAGTGATTCTCGGAAAGGGATGCTTTCCCGTCACCATCTCGTAGAGAATCAAGCCGAAGGAGAACTGGTCTGACCTGAAATCCAGTGGTTGGCCGCCCACCTGCTCCGGCGACATGTAGCCAACTGTCCCTACGATGAGACCCGAATCAGTCACCGATGTTGTCGTACTGTGGATTTCCGGCCGCTCTCCGCTGGGCGCCGTGACCTTCGCCAGTCCAAAATCGAGGATTTTGACAAATCCGTCGTCAGAAACCATTAGGTTCTCAGGTTTCAGATCCCTGTGCGTGATGCCCGCTTCATGAGCCTTGGTCAGACCGTCTGCAATCTGCGCCGCGATTTCAATCGCCTTTCGCATCGGCAGCAATCCAGAGACAAGCAACTCGCGCAGCGTCTTTCCTTCTACTAACTCCATCGCAATGTAGTGACTGGAACCGTCTTGTCCGAGCTCGTAGATCGTAACGATGTTGGGGTGGTTGAGGGCAGATGCCGAACGAGCTTCCTGTTCGAAGCGCTGCCGCCGCTCACTGTTTTCGGAGAATGCGGCCGGCAGAAGTTTAATGGCCACAATGCGATCAAGCCGCGGGTCCCGCGCTCGGTAAACTTCGCCCATACCACCAGCGCCCAGCGAAGCAATAATTTCAAAGGAACCGAGCCTGCTGCCTGGAGCGAGGGCCATAGTTGACCGCAATTATACCCTTTCAAATCTCATTTCCGTTACCTCTAGTCATCACCTCAACGTGCAATGCATTACAAATGAAAGTAATGTACCCAGCGCACTGGAATTCCTAAGCTCACCACTAACAGCAATAGACCAGCGCTACGGGCGGTGTTACAGTCGGCTTTCACAAAATCTATTTTGAATTTTAGATTCCAGGATGCGAACCAACCGGAGCTCGATAGGAAGATAGACAAATTGCTTTAACAATTCTGTCGAGCAAAAATACGCGAAGTTGCGAGTCTTGTTCGACCGCCAGATCGCTGTAGGTGTTGTCTCCAGCATCGGTGTAGCGCTGCAGATTTGTGGTTTTGTCCCCGACTCCTCTTGGAGAAACGCAATGATGGTCACGCCCTCCGTGCCCCGCAGACTGCGATTCCCGCTTTCTCTGTGGTCCAGTGTGCTCGTGGGATTTCTTGTAATCAAGGCCGTCCTTTCGCTGGGCTTGGGCCTGGGCGAGAAGTTAGCTTTATATGGCAGTGGCGCCTATTTCCTTCTTCTTCTTCTCGCCACCGGTTTCGCAATTCTGAACGCGGTGGAGAAAACCTTGGGGCGCCGCCCCTTTTGGGTGTTCATCTCCATTGGTTATGGACTTTGGTCCCTGGACCAATGGCTCTATATCTATTACGGGGCTATTTGGCATATCGACGTTCCAGATAATTCCATTGCTGATCCCGCACTCTTTCTGCACCTCGTGCCTCTTATGGCGGCAATAGCCATGCTGCCTCACCTGAAGCGGCCCGATCGGAAATCCTACCGCGCGACCTTAAACTTTCTTTTCCTACTGGTCTTCTGGGTCTTTCTTTATGCGTACTTTCTCTTTCCTTACCAATATTTGTTCCCGAACCCCACTGTCTACAGCCCGCGGTTTACCACGCTGTACGCAGTGGAAAATGCCGCGCTGGTTCTGATTCTCTGCATGGTCATCCATCGCGCGCAAGCTCCGTGGCGCTCCATCTACTACCATTTGTTGGGAGCCTCCGCCTTGTACGCGTTAAGTTCCACGCTGGCGAACATGGCCATCGACGCCGGAAGGCCTTACAACGGAAGTCTGTATTCTCTGGCACAAAACGCTGCTGTTTGCTGGTTTCTCTGGGTGCCGCTATTCGCGCGGCAGCCTGCTCACGCACGAATCGGTATGGAGGAGCTCGATGCCCGACGATAGCAAGTACACTTCACTCTTGGCTATGGTCGTAGTGGTTGCTGTCCCCCTAATCGGGGTGTGGGAAGTATTTCGGCAGGATGAAACTCCCAGCCTCCGCACATTTCGCCTCCTCTTGGTCCTCGCCTTTGGACTCTTTCTCGCGGTTCTGGCCCTTCTACGTGAGCAACTCACCAAAGCCAACCTGAAGAGCAATGTCAGGAAGCTGGAAACTTTTAACAGTGATCTCGCTGAAATGCTTCGATCCATCTTGCGTCACGCGGACCCTGGTACTTTCCGGACCGCCGATGACAGCAAGTACATTTCGCTGTTGGTGATGCTTGCCGTGATCGCGATCCCCGTCATCGGCGTATGGGAAATCTTTCGACAGGATGAAACTCCCAGCCTGCGTACCTTTCGTCTGATTGTCATTCTCACCTTCGGCCTTTTCCTCGCGGTTCTCGCCCTTTTGGGAGAGCAACTCGCCAAGTCTGGCTTGAAGAGCGACGCGCGCAAACTGGACACTCTGAACAGCGAGCTCGTTGAAACGGTTCGCGCCATCCTGCGCCGCGCAGACCCTGTTACTTTCCAAACCACTTTCGTCAACAAGCAGGTCGAAAACATCCTCGGTTATCCCGTCAAGAGTTGGCTGCAAGATCCCACTTTCTGGGTCGAGCACCTCCATCCCGAGGATCGTGAGCGCACCTTGGTCTTTACGGCGAGGGCCATCCAGGAACACCGCAATCACGAGCTCGAGTACCGCATGATTGCCGTCGATGGTCGAATCGTCTGGCTGCAGGAGATCGTCAACGTCATCGTCGAAAAGGGCGTGCCCAGTGGCTTGGTCGGCGTCAGCGTGGACATCACCGCGCGCAAGCTCGCCGAGGATTCCACGCGCCTCTTCCGAAAATTGATGGACGGTTCCAACGACGCCATCGAAGTCCTCGACCCCGGAAACTTGCAATTCCTCGACGTCAACGACAAAGCCTGTCTCGACCTCGGCTACACTCGCCAGGAAATGTTGTCCATGACAGCCTACGACATCAATATCAACCTCGATGACTCCGTCCGCAACCACGTGGACCAGAGGCTGCGCGAAGCAGGTTTCGTCATCATCGAGGCTCAACACCGTCGTAAGGACGGCTCCGTCTTCCCCGTCGAAATGAATATTAAGTACGTCCATCTCGGCCGCGGCTACATTGTCGCCGTGGTTCGTGACATCACTCAGCGCAAAAATACGGAAGATTCCCTTTCCAGTTTTAGTCGCAGACTGATTCAGGCCCACGAGCTGGAACGCAGTCGCGTCGCCAGAGAATTACACGACGATTTAAATCAACGGATGGCCCTCCTCCAGATAGGTCTCGGTCAGCTCGAGCAGGATGTGCCCGGCCTTTCTACGCATGCCCGGGATCAACTCCGTAGCATCGCCCAGGTCGCCACCAAAGTTTCCTCCAGCTTGCACACCATCTCCCAGCAGCTCCATCCCTCCAGGCTGGAAATTCTTGGTCTGGTTGCTGCCGTGGACGCCTTGTGCAAAGAAGTCTCCGATCAGTTCAAACTGCGGATTCAATTCGTCCACCATGCCGTTCCCCGCCAGCTCTCGAAGGACGTCAGCCTCTGCCTTTTTCGAATCGCTCAGGAGGCCCTGCAAAACGTCGTCCAGCACAGCGGTTCGCCGGACGCCACCGTCGAACTCTCCTCTCACGAAGATCGCCTCGAGCTTTGCATCTCCGATTCCGGTATCGGATTCAGCCCCAGCTCCCCCAAACTTGCCGCTGGCCTCGGTTTAATCAGCATGCAAGAGCGCCTCCGCCTCGTCGGCGGCCACCTCTCCGTCGAATCCGACTCGTCGCACGGCACGCAAATCCGCGTCCGCATCCCACGCCACGCCTTCGATCCACACGTTCATCCACAGGTCGATAACTCGGCCTCGTCTTAGTCTTAAATCGAGAAGAGTCTTGTGTCAGATAAAGAGCACGCCACCGCAGCTTTCAAAAGAAAACGCTCTGCTCCGCGAATCCAGGCCAAATTCCGACCTCGTAGTGAAAAACATCGGCGCTCCAAATCTCGGCATCCTTCTGACGGACAAGGCTCGACGTTCTGGATTATGGCCGGGGAAGATCCAGCAGCACCACTTCCGAGTGCTCCTGCACTCGTTCGAGAACCATGTCACGGCCGTCAGGAGAAATATCAAAGTCGCGAATGTCGAAATCGGGAGCGACGCTAGTCAACTGCCGCTCAGTGCCCGTCTCCAGGTCGATCAGCCAGAGATTCTTATGTTGAATCTCCCCTCGCAACAGCACAAGTGACTCTCCTCCAGGCAGAAATGCCAAGCGTCGAGCCCCCCGAGTCAGCGTCAGGGCAGGCAAGGGATGGGCTGCAGCCGAAGCCGTGACAGCTTTCACCGAGAATGTAGTTCCAATGTCGGGTCCTGAATACACAACGAAGCGTCCGTCAGGTGCCCACGCAGGATCGACAGAGTACTCCTGCACAAAAAGTGCAGGCGGCCCACCGTCGACCGGCAATCGAAAAAGATGTGGCACTCCATGATCGATCGCCGCCGTGGCGATCGATAGCCCATCGGGTGCCCATGCCGGAGCGCCCTGCAGGTCGAGCGAATCGGCCACAACTCGCGCGTTCGTCCCGTCAGCCTGCATCACGTACAAACTCGTCTGCCCGTGTTGCCGAACCGAGAACGCGATGTATTTACCATCGGAAGATATTGCCGGGCCGCCTAAGACTCGCGCTCCTTGACCACTCCACAATTCCATATCCAATCCGTTCGTCTGTTTCCAGATACTCTCGCTCGTGCCAGTCACGGAAACATAAAGAAGATAATTTGGTCCTAATCGGGGGGAAAACCCCGTGCTTGTCGTTAGGGAAATCCGAGCCGCCGCCGGCACCTCAGCGGGTGAATCAGCGATCTGCAAGCGCCACAGTGTTGTCTTCGGACTCGCCAGTGTGGCAACGAGACGGCGACCGTCCGCGCTGGCGGCTAGCGACGTGTACCGGTCAACGCCGAAGGTCAACCGGTGGGGAATGCGCCGCTCGACGTCCACGCTGTAGAGCCAAGGCCCCGAACCATCGGTATCGTTAGCGAGGTAAAGCATCGTTCGCCGATCAAAAAAGATCGGATAACTCACGTGCCCTGCCTGCGAAGTGATTCGTTCGGGAGTCCCACCAGCCGGTGCGATTCGCCAGATGTCCAATTTGTCCGGGAGCGAACCCTGCACGAAGTAGATAAATGACGCATCGGGTGCCCACAGCGGAAAGTGACTGTGGAGCCCGTCGGGGGCCGTGAAAATGGGGCGGCCCTCCGAGCGTTGGCCGTTGTTTGAAACGAAAAGAGGATCTCCCGGTCCGGGCGTGTGGTACGCAAGTCGGGAGCCGTCATGCGACCAGTCGAATTCGGCCACGCCTTCGAGGTAAGGCTTGGGCGAACCACCCAATGTAGGCACCGCCCAGATGCCGATTTCGCCGCCGCTCGAGGTGCTTGGTTTGCGAACCCAAAACGTAACGAAAGAGCCGTCGGGCGAAAATCCAAGCGTGCGGATCGATGGGTTGACGAGTTCCGGCGCGCTCCCGTGAGTCAGGTTGTGGAATTGTCCAGAGCCCACTTGCGTGACCCAGACGTCCATCTGTCCATCCCGGTCCGACAAAAACGCCACGAACTGACCGTCCCGCGACACCGCAGCTGCCTGTTCCACTCCATCAAAGTCAGTGACTGTCTGGAATCGTGCGTTAGAGATCGGGTTACGCCAAAAGTATTCCGTCCGCCGCAACCACAGGCTCACGCTAATCACCAGCGCAACTCCCGCCATCGCAAGCGTCAGGATCAACTTCCATTTAGTTCGAGGGGTCGCTGGCTCTACCCGTGGCGCCAGTACTTGGGGATTGGATGAAGGAGCATTGTTCTCGTTCTCTGGCGTTGCCTGAAGATTCCGACTGCGCGCCCATGCGTCCAACTCTACCCGGGAAGCGTAAACCGACCCCATCCTGTCATGCACGTGCCGGTGAACGGGCATTTTCTCCCGCTTTTCCCACCGCTGGACGGTCGTCACGTCGCGGTTGAGGTATCCAGCAATTTCCTTCCACGAATCCAGCCGGTCTTCAGGTGGACTCACAGAAGGAGGCGTGCCAGAGGATGGTTCACCCATCGCGCTCTCCTGTTAGGTTCGCGGCTGTCACGAACCCGGGGAGCCGAATTGTACCCCCGTCTGACCGGCCCGGCCACGGCAAAGCACAGCATTCGACGGCAAATTGAGAAATTTGGGCAATTCTGCACCTTGCCGTTTGACCATACCCACCCGGATGTCTCATGGTCCACTCACGTGTTGGGTGTGCAATCGCTGAACGCACTTCGTGGGCCGCAAATCTCCCTGGCGGGCCCGGACGTCCCCAGCAGCCCTCGGCAAAAAAGACTTGAATCTCAAATTCCTGGAGGATTTTTATCATGAATAGCAAAGCAATCTCGTGGGCCGTACGCATCGTCGCGGTCATAGTGCTGGTGTTCGTTACTGGAGCTCAGGCCCAGGCGCCTACGCCCGATCATTTTAGCGGCATCCTCAATGACTATACCGCCGCGACAGGCATTGGTGGACCCTGGGAAATGCATGCTACTTGGTCGCTAAAGCTAAAAAGAGACGGTAAAGCAGATTTCTCAGTCGTTATGACCATGGAGCATCCCGACTATTGGGTTCTGGCAAACCCCACTCCCCCCGTTACGCCCCCTGCCCCCACTCTTAGCCCTACGGTTGACAATCCAGGCTTACGAAATCCTCACACTCACCATCTCACTATGACGGATGCCACAGTCAGCTACGAACCGACGGACCTCGCCCTTTGCCCCAGTGACAGCCCCGCCACCACACCTCGTTTCGTGCTCACAGGCGAAGCCGACATCACCGGCAACGGGACCGCAGCCCCATTTCAGAAACCACCTTCAGGGGTTATCACCCTGTCCCCGCTGCAGGTCTGCATCACCGGAGGCACGGAGGTCACCTATTCCAACATGACCATGACGTTCCAAACCGGCGCTCCCGCAATTAAGCATTTCGGAAGCTTCCCCATCCACGGCGTCGTTCGCCTGCCCCACAAGCCAGATGATCATGACCATGACCATGAACATGATGGAGATAGACGCTAAGATAGAGCTTGGGTGGAAGTCGCGCGGCGCACCGCCGATTTCCACCTGCCTCGCTAAAACAAGACACTACATAGCGGGTCGCTTATTCGCGCCACTATCGGAGCCCGGACGACCTTCACATAGGCCTGGCGTCGGTGGTTTACAATCCCGACCGCTTGAGTGCGGAGAGATCGGCGAAGCACTGTCCCTAGTTATGTCGAGATTTTTTGGAACATGCAAAAAAATGAAAACTTTCCTCGTTCCACATCCCAGCTATGCTTACTGTGCACGATCCAGGGAGAAGAAATGTTCGGCCATCCAAGAATCTATTTTGGCGAGTTTGAGCGGCTCTCCGAGCAAATCCAGGAACCAGAGCACCTCATATCCGCGGTAGCGTCCATTCATCGCCTCACCCCGAAACACGCCACCGAGGTCTACCACGAGTGGAGCAAGCATACCCAACGCCACCAACCTCTAACCGCCGCTGGCGAATAAGGTTTCCCATTTTGGTTCTTGACAACTAGTTACTTCAGGTGTATAAGTATTGGTAGGTAATACTGTTATTCTTTCCGTCGGTCGCCAGCAATTTGCTGGCGCTTTTGTTTTTAGGGGGCGTCCGCGTCGAACAGCCGCCAAAGCCATTCCATTCTTTTCCACAGCGAGTAAACCTGCGATGCATAGGAATGCCAGCAACTCCATTGCTTTCATACGCTTACTTACAACTCTCTGCATACCCCTGGGGTAAGGCCTCACTCTGGCCAATCTGCCAGGACAGCTCTCATAGGGCCAAGCAAAGGCCTCTAACCCTTGTAAAATGATATTCTTAGCATACCCCACACCCCTAACCCCCATGCTTTGATATTCTTACAAAATACAGGGGGGTGGGGTAGACCCAGCGGGGAGGACAGACTTTCACTCCATCCCCCAGTCAATGCAGAGGCGGCCCCAACGAATCAACCGCCAGCCCGGCAAAGCAAATAAAGGACGCATTCCGTTAACAAGCCGCGTCGCAAGCCACGTCCTCCGTGAACTCTATGATCTCTGCGCTAAAATTCACATGCCACAGCTTCACCCTACTAACCACGAAGCCAGGGACGAGCCGCTTCGTGCCCAAGTTCCTCCCCGGAAGTTTTACTTTCGACTTTCAACTGTCGACTGCCGACCTTCTCCGGTGGTAGGCTTCCCGTTTGGTAGCTCGGAGGAAAGAAAGTGAGTCTAGCCGCTCCCCCAGATCATCTTCATTCTCTTTCCGGCTTGGAGGGCCGCCGCAGCACGCGCATCGACCGTAACGTTCCCCTCGTCGTGCTCGGCCAAACCAAAACTGGCCTCTCTTTCCAGGAGAAAACATCGACGGTCAGTTTCAATCTTCACGGTTGCCGCTATCCGTCGCGCCATGAATATCCCATCGGTGCATCCGTCGGCCTTCGCGTTCTCCAACCGGACGGCGAGACCATCTCTCCCGTCATTCGCGCTTTTGTGAAATCCGTTCACCCGCCCGCAAGTCCTCGCGAACTCTTTCAGGTCGGCGTCGAGCTGGAATCTCCCGCAAATATCTGGAACCTATCTTCGCCGCCGCCGGATTGGAATCGCTTGCTGGGAGGCAGCGCATCGCCTGCGGGCATGGCCACAGCCGTCGCTCCCGCGCTGGAACCATCTGAGCCGCCAGCCGCGCCCGCAGCGAATCCGTCTTCTTCTTCGCCCAGTGCGAGCGAAGCGAGAGCGAGCCAGGTAACGGAATTCCCATCGCCGTCTCCTGCAGGATCCGCCGCCCAGCCGGGTAAAGAAAACACTCCTTCAAAACCGGAGCGCGTCGCCATCACCATCGACCAACTCGTTGCTGCCATGCAAGGCAAACTTCAGGCCGCCGCCGAAAAGGTCGTTCAAAACGCCCTGGCCGAGCATCTCGATGAAGCTATTGAAGCGGCCCTCGCTCGCGTGGAAGGCGTCCGTGAACGAAACCTCCAACAGTTGGGCGAATTCTCCGAACAGCGTCTGGAATCCCTGATGCGTTCTTCTCGCGAAGAAATTCTCGGCCATCTCGAGTCGCGCCTCGGCGAAGTCCAAAGCCGCTGGGAAGAGCAGCACATCGCCTTCCGCACCCAAGCCGAAGAAATTGCGCAGCGCCTCGAAAAACTCGCCGCCGACACGCAACGCAATCTCGGCGAGACTCAGAAATTTGTGGAGAAAGCCACTGGCGAAATCGTGCCGCAAACGCGCGGCCGTTTGGACGAGTCTCTGGGCCAAGCCACCGAACAATTCGAGGCCGCCGCTGACCGTATTTCCGATCGCCAGCTCGTTCGAGTGATGGAAGCCACGCGCATGGTCACCCGCGAAGCCGCCGCGCAACTGGACGCTCGCGTCGCCGAGTCTCGCGCGCTCCTGCACAACGCAGCCGGAAACACTCTCGAAGAATTCCGCCGTCAGGCAGAAGTACAAGTCGACTTAGCCATCACGGAAACCACGGAGCGCGTACGGTCGGCGCTCACTGCGCTCGACGCAGAGAATCGCACCGCCTGCGAGAATCGCCGCCGCACCATGATCGACGACGTCATCCGCACCACCGAACAATCCACCGAGCAATTCCGCTCCGGCATCAAAGCCTTTCTCTATTCATGCTTGGTGGCCGCCGTCGGCGCTGTCGATGAACACGCCAAGACCACGCTCGATGGCATGGTCAAAGATCCCGGCAGCTCCCCTCGCTCCATCGGTGACATCACCGACATCAGCGATATGACAAAAATTCCGCCCGACGACGAAAAACCAAATTAACAAACGCTCGGTCGTGCGGCGAATTCCTTGTAGGGGCACAGCATTGCTGTGCCCGCTTTTTCAGCCGGCTCTTGTGCTAAAAAGTTTTGAAAATTGTGGAACAGGTGAAAAATACCTAGTTCGCGGGCACGCCCAACCCAAATTCGCGATGCACAGTAATCAAGGCCGTCTTCGCCGCTTTCTCTTCCACAACAAATGAAATATTTGATTCCGAAGATCCTTGCGCGATGGCAATCAAGTTCACGTTTTCGCGGCCCAGCGCATTAAACGTTCTTCCTGCAACTCCCGGCGTCCCGCGCATGTTCTCACCCACGACAGCCACGATGGCAATATTCGGATCGACCGTAATGTGCTCGACCTTCTCGTGCGCCAGGTCTTGCGCAAACTCTTTTCGCAAAGCCTCGACAGTTCTCTGCGCATCCGCAGCTGACACAATGAAGCAAATATCGTTCTGCGAAGATGACTGCGAAATCAGCAGCACATTCGCGCGCACCTCAGCTGTTGTCGAAAACGTCCGGCCCACAACGTCCGGCAATCCCACGATCCCCGGCCCGCCCACGCTGATCAGCGCCACATCTTGGATCGCCGTCAGCGCTTTCACGCCGCCACCGATACTTCGTCCTTCTGGCGTTATTTTCGTGCCCGGCCGTTCCGGTGCAAAGCTGTTGCGAATCCAAACCGGAATTGCCGCTTGCATCACTGGCTTCAAAGTTTTTGGATGCAAAACTTTCGCACCGAAAAAGGCCAGCTCTGCCGCTTCGCGGTACGAGATCACGGGAATGGTTCGCGCTTCCTGCACGAGCCGTGGATCAGCAGTCAACACGCCATCCACGTCCGTCCAGATAATCACTTCATCTGCATTTAGCGCCGCGCCCAGAATTGTGGCCGAATAGTCGGAGCCCCCGCGGCCGAGTGTCGTTAAATTTCCTTCCGTAGTCGCACCGAGGAAGCCGGTCACGATCGGGACGATTCCCTTCCCAATCATCGGACGCAAGCGCACTTCGCATTGTTCTCGCGTGCGATCCATCAAAGGTTCCGCACCTCCGTGGAACGCGTCCGTAATAATCACTTCCGTCGCCTCCACGGCCTCGCTTTGCAAGCCAAGCTCGCGCACAGCCCCGGCCACCAGTGGCGCGGATAGCCGCTCCCCCAAACTCGATATCGCGTCCAACGTCCGAGGCGTCAACTCCCTCAGCAGGGCGGTTCCTTCAAACAGCCGGCTTCCTTCTGCGAACACCTCTTCCATCTCTTCTTTGATGGACTTTCGCGCATTCTCATCGCGAACCAAATTCTTCAGCGCCTCTTCGTGCTGGTTGCGCAACGCCGCCAGAACAGTTGCCCCCTGCCCGTTCTCTCCGAATGCCGCTCTCTTCGCCGCTTCGATCAGCCGGTTCGTCACCCCGCTCATCGCAGAAACCACCGCGACGCAACCACCCTCCCGTGCACCCTGTGCAATAATCTGCGCCGTTCTCGCGATGCACGCCGCATCGCCAACAGACGTGCCCCCAAATTTCATCACCTGCAAACGCGCTTTCATTTCTTTAGGCCTTCCCCACTTCCTCTGAAATCTCAATTTACAGTTTACCTTGAGAGGCAATTGCGCAATCTTAGCGGAATCGCAGTTGTTGCCCGCCCCGGGAAAGGGAGGTAAGATTGTCTTACTATGCAGACCAAGCTTTCAACGAAGGGTCAGGTCGTTCTTCCCAGCCGCATTCGCAATAAATTGGGCCTTCGCCCCGGTGATCCACTGGATGCGAGCGTGGAGGGCGGCCGCATCGTCCTGACGCCCCGAAAAAAGTGCGGGAGAAAAGTACGGATCATCAAGGATCCAGTTACCGGCCTTCCGGTACTTACCGCAGGTCCAAATGCTCCGATTCTGACTTCCGAGCAAGTTAAGGAAATCCTGGCTGATTTTCCATGAGGTATCTTCTCGACGTCAGCGCCCTGGTTGCGTTCGGATTCCATGAACACGAATTTCATCCGCGGATGGCGAGATGGGTAAGAGACCTGTCTGGGGCTCCCGAGACGGAGTTCCTCACCTGCTCCATCACGGAACTGGGTTTCGTCCGAGTTCTATCGCAAACAACGCAATATGGAGCCACAGTTGCGGACGCACGGGGGCTTTTGTTGAAATTAAAGGCGAATGAACCCATGAGATTCGCATTTATTCCCGATCAGCATGACGTTTCGCACCTTCCCCTGTGGGTTAGAACGCCAAAACAAGTCACGGATGGCCATCTTGTGAGCTTGGCGACCGCGCACAATGGTGTTCTTGCGACTCTGGATGCAAAAATTCCTCGCGCTTTCCTGATCCCTGCTGGTAACTGATCCCACGCCCACTCCCGTTCTCTCACAAAACACTTTGGGGTTGGTTGGGAACGAACTAGGGGTGGTCCCAATCGAGGGCGTAGATTTCTTGGATGCTGGCGTCGCGAACGACCAGCGGCGAATCGTCTGGCGCCAGGCCGCTCCAGTTTCCGAAGGCCCCGCCGGCGGCTTGAAATCCCTTCAGGCTGAAGATACGCTCGAGTTTGCCGTCGCTGACTTGCACGCGAAAGATGCTCTCTTGGTTTTCGAGAACTCCGTCAAAATACAGGTAGTGACCATCTCGCGACCAGGTTGGATACGCGACGAAGAGATTGGCGAGCTCCTTCCATTTCTGTGTAGTGAAATCAAACAGCATGAGCCTTAGCGAATCCAGCGGAATCGCAGCCAAGTAACGTCCGTCGGGAGACCAGCGCGGCGAATACAGTCCATCGGAGCCCGGCAACTTCACCGGTGTTCGCGCCTTCAGATCCATCACGTAGACAGCGGATCCCTGATTGTTCAGAGAATTTTCTCCGAAGGCCAGAGATTTGCCGTCCGGCGACCACGTGGGGTCCGCCGAGTTGGTTGCACTTCGGTAGATCAATTCGGGAGAGCCGCCCTGCGCGGGAATCATATAAATTTGCCAGGGCTTGCCGGGTGGATGGCCAAAGAAAACAATTTGTTTGCCGTCCGGAGACCAGCGAGGCAAATACGCCTGCATGGGCGGAAAAACGAGTTGAAGCTTTTGCGTTCCGTCTGCCTTGCTGCGCCACATGGTGCCGTCGGAGGCGTCGTTGTAGGCGACCCACTCGCCATCGCGAGAGAAATCGAGCCCCATCGCCGAAATTCCTGAAAGGTAAGGCGCGAGTTGTTTTGATTTCGCGTCATAACGCAATAATTCGCCGCGAGGCTGCCAGCCCTGAGCGAAAAGCTTTTTCCCATCGCGGCTGGGGACAGGAATGCCTACGTTCATGGGGCCGGTCGTCAACTGGACCGGCGGCTGGGGTGTGGCGCGAAAAAAACCACCACGTTCATTGATGGCCCAGAGGTCCATTGTCGCGTCGCGCCGTGCCTGAAAAACAAAATACTTTCCGTCCGGCGTCCACTGGCCACAGCATTCGTTTGGTGCATCACTCCAGCCGGGAAGCAAGAGATGAAGGTTGCTGCCGTCCGCGGAAGCTTGCCAGATCGCGCGGTAATTCGTCCTGGGATCGTCCACCGTAAAACGCAAAATCGATCCGTCGGGCGACCAGCGTATATCGTTGGCAGTTCCTCCTGCAGCCAAGAGCCGGTGAGGCTCGCCGCCGTCGCTTTTGGCAACGAAAATCTCGTTGGCTTTGCAAAAAGCGATTTGCTTGCCGTCTGGCGACCAAACTCCGGCGTGGCCTTCAAGATTTCCCAGTCGACGAGGCGAATCGCCAAGGATGGGGACACTCCAAAGCGGGCCCTCGAGAGCGGTTCCTCGCGGGGTATTCATCAAGAGCGCAGATCCATCCGCGGAAATATCGAAAATGTTCGCGAAGCCGGTGTCCTCAAGGGAATTGGGTACGGGAAAAGTATCGCCGCCGGTCACCGCCGTTTGGGAAAGGCGCGATTGGCCTTCAATAAAGTAGAGCCGCGAACCATCCGTAACGAGATCCGATTTCGGGCGGTTCGTGTTGGTGAGTTGGACAGTTCTCACCACGCGAGGCGGCACCGTGACCCGCGCCGGCACGTACCCAAGAATTACCGCGAGAGTGATGAGCGCGCCGCCTACCAGCGCCCAAGTCTGCCAGCGGGAAGCCGGATGCCTTTCAGGAACGTCTGCCAGCGCTGCGCGCACAGCAGGGCTCGTCCCCGAGTGTCCCAAATCCAGATCGCGTCTCAACCGCTTCAAGTCCGCACGAAGTTCGGCGGCCGTTTGGTAACGGAGCCCCAGATCTTTTTCGAGCGCCTTGGCTAAAATATTTTCCAAGCCCGGGGGCAAGTTCGAATTCAGCTTCCTTGCAGGCGCAGCAGAGGAATTCAGGATGCCATCAAAAATCAGGGCAACAGCAGAGCCGCCAAAGGGAACCACGCCGGTGCCCATTTCATAGAGCACAACGCCAAGCGAAAACAAATCCGTGCGCGCATCCAACTCCTGCCCCCGCGCTTGTTCGGGCGACATGTACGCAACCGTTCCCACCGAGCTGCCCGCACTCGTGATGAGCCCGTCGTCCAGCACATGCCTGTGCGTGGGCATTGACGATTCGCCCGCGGAATCCGCCGCCTGTTGCCGGTAAGCTGCAAACTTGGCCAGCCCGAAATCCAGTATCTTTGCCGGCCCGGGATCCACGAGAAAAATATTTGCCGGCTTGATATCGCGGTGGACGATGCCTTTGGCGTGCGCGGCTTCCAGTCCATCGGTAATCTGAATTCCAATTTCCAGAAGCTCCGAAATTTCGATGGATTTCCTCGCGATACGGCGCTTGAGCGTCTGACCTTCGAGCAGCTCCATGGCGATAAACGGGCGGCCTTCAAATTCCTCGATGTCATAAATGGTGCAGATGTTTGGATGGTTCAGCGCGGACGCGGTACGCGCTTCGCGGCGGAAGCGTTCAATGGCCTGCGGATCCTGCGAAATGTCCTCGGGAAGAAATTTCAGCGCAACATTCCGGCCGAGCCGTGTGTCCACCGCTTTGTAGACAACGCCCATTCCTCCGCCGCCAAGCTTTTCAAGGACGGTGTAATGGGAGATGGTACGGCCGACAATAGAAGAAGTATCCGTCACTCGGCACGAAGTTTACTCCAGCCTCTCCACACGGGCAATCGGTCCAGAGCATTGCCGCACTGGACCGTGATTCACGTCACACCCAACTGTGCCAAATGCCACATACAGAACTGCGAGCCGGAGTTACATTGGCAGCACTTGGGGAGAAAAGGAGATACGAAATGCCAAACCTAAAAACCATGAAAGCAGCCGTAGTGGACAAATTTGGTGAGCCGTTGGTGGTGCGCGAAGTACCTATCCCAACGCCTGGGCCCGGACAGGCCCTCGTGCAAGTGTTTGCGACCGGCGTGTGCCACACTGACCTGCATGCGGTGGACGGCGATTGGCCGGTCAAACCGATGATGCCGCTCATCCCAGGCCACGAAGGAGCAGGAATCGTCGCGGCACTCGGGCCGGGGGTTACGCACTTGAAAGAAGGTGATCGCGTCGGAATCGCCTGGCTGCACAGCGCGTGTGGACATTGCGATTATTGTCTCGCCGGATGGGAAACGCTTTGCCCGGAGCAGCAGAACTCCGGATATTCAGTGAACGGAACTTTCGCACAGTACGCAATAGGGCAAGCGGATTACCTGGGGAGAATTCCCAAGAACATCTCGTTTGTTGATGCGGCCCCAATCTTGTGCGCGGGCGTTACCACCTACAAAGGTTTAAAAATGACGGAGGCGCGGCCTGGCGAATGGGTTGTGATCTCCGGAGTGGGTGGCCTAGGCCACATTGCCATTCAATACGCGAAGGCCATGGGGCTGCACGTCGCAGCGGTGGATTTGGGACCAGAAAAGATGGCGCTGGCGCGAAAGCTCGGAGCGGAAGTGACGATTGACGCGAAAACGCAGGACCCTATAAAGGAAGTCCAAAAACGGGTCGGCGGGGCGCATGGAGCACTGGTGACGGCGGTTTCACCGATCGCGTTCAAGCAAGCTGTCGGCATGCTTCGCCGCGGAGGGACTTGCGTGCTGAATGGTCTGCCGCCTGGTGAATTTCCCGTTTCGATTTTCGACGTCGTTCTCAACGGGTACACGATACGAGGCTCCATCGTTGGCACTCGCCTCGATCTGGAAGAGTCGCTCGCATTCGCCGGGGATGGCAAAGTGAAGGCCACGATTGAGGTGTTGCCGCTGGAATCCATCAATGATGTGTTCAGCCGCCTCAAAAAGGGCCAAGTAAACGGGCGCGTCGTACTCAGCCTCAAAGAGGAAGCGTTTGCGAAGCCAGCATTGTCGCGGCTCGCGAGCTAATCCACCAGATCGCGCCCAAGCTGGACCTACACTATTCATCGTTTACTTCGTACAGTTCGACGAGATGACATTGAGGGCAGCGGTAAACTTCCACGAGAACTCCGACCGTGCCGCTGACTATAAAACCGTTTTGATGGCCTGCGATTGCAGGGATCACCGTCTTTATCCCGTCTATTTTGTCCATTCGGGGAAAATTCGCACACTTCGGACAAGTCTTCTCGGACTCCGTCTAGAAGCTCTCTTCACCTAGAGCGTAACCGGAGGAGCGATCTCGCCCAAGGGCTCGGTACTCGGCACGGATTCGTCGATGGCCCCGAGGAATCCCGGACCGTTCAGCGACAGAGTAAATTCGCTGCCCACGCTAAGGCCTACCCGCTGACCAGTGGGCAGATTTAGCTGCGCCTTTCCGTGTCTACCGTGAAGCTCAACCGATAGATGACTGTCACTGGATTGCACGATGCCTGTCACCTTCATGATCATTCTCATTTGTTTTAAATTCCTTTCCGTTGTCGCGAACCAAAGCGAAACGATTCTAAATTCTTGCCTGCGTAAGTATTGCGCTTGGCTATGGACTGAAGAGGCAGTCGGCTGCCAGAGGACAATTCCGGAAGGGAGTTTTATTGTGACGCGTTGCCCGGCAGAGTCAAGAACGATGAACGCGGCACGGGCAATCTAGTTACTCATATCTGGCCTGGGCGGCCCGCCATCGCGCCTTTGGTTGAGCCTCTGCCAAGCCTGGTGCTATTCTGATTTCTATGGCGGATCCCGCTATCTCCCCGCCCGAACCAGCGCCAGCAGCGCCGCTCGAACATTCCCGGCGCCAACTCGAAGCCTTGCTCGAAGTGGCGGAATCGATCGCGCAGCATCGCGACCTTGCGGCCCTTTTTCACGATCTCGCGGAGCGGCTACATTGTGTTGTTGATTTCGATTTCCTGACGCTCGTGCTTCACGACCCCGATCGCAATGTCATGCGATTGCACATTCTAGAAACTCGACTGCCGACGCCTGTCAAAACCGGCAGCGAATCGCCGGTGGAGGGTCATCCTTCGGGGTGGGTTTGGCAATCGCAGCAAACCTTTGTCGTCACCGACACGGAAGAGGATCACCGCTTCCCCGATTTTCTACAGCGCCTTCGTGAAGTCGGTGTTCGCTCCTTGGCGATGGTGCCGCTCACCACCGCGCAGCATCGGCTCGGTGCGATGGGTTTTGGCCGGCTCGTACCTCAGCTCATTACGGATACGGAACTTCGATTCATGCAGCGAGTCGGCAGCCAGGTGGCCGTAGCCGTCGATAACGCGCTCAATTTCCAAACTTCGCAGGCCTATCAGATCCAGCTAGCCCGCGAGCGCGACCGGCTGCAGGTGCTTCTCGACGTCAACAATATCCTCGTCTCCACACGGGAGCTTAACGAACTTTTCCGCGGCATCGTCACGTCTCTGGAGAAAGTGATCCATCACGACTACACCAGCCTCGCTCTCCGTGACTCCGCTTCTGGTCTCTTGAAAATTCATGCGCTCGATTTTTCCAGCCGCCCCGGCCTGTTCGATCAAGAAATCACCGTCCCTCTCGAAAGTACGCCGTCTGGTATTTGTTTTACCACCGCGCAGCCGCTCCTCGCGCGAGGTGCAGAGATCGACCGCTTCTCCAATGAAATTATCCGCGCGCTCCGGGCCGAGGGCGTACAAACCATCTGCTGCGTTCCACTTATCACGCAAGGCCGCACGTTCGGCACTCTCAATCTTGCCAGCCGCCGCGAAGATGCTTTTCCACATCAGGACGTGGAGCTGCTCCAGCAAGTCGCCACGCAAATCGCCATCGCGGTGGAAAACGCTTTAGCTTTCAAACAGATCGACAAGTTGAAAGACAAGCTTGCGGAAGAAAAGCTGTATCTCGAGGAAGAAATTCGTAGTGAATTCAATTTTGAGGAAATCATCGGCGACAGCCCGGCGCTGAAGCGCGCTTTAGCCCAGGTGGAACTCGTGGCTCCCGCGGGCACAGCGGTCCTTATCACCGGAGACACTGGGACTGGTAAAGAGCTCATCGCCCGCGCTATCCACAACCTTAGCCCGCGCCGCGAGCGCACGTTCGTCAAGATCAATTGCGCTGCGATTCCCAGCGGGCTTCTGGAATCTGAGCTCTTCGGCCACGAACGCGGCGCTTTTACGGGAGCTCTTGCGCAAAAGATAGGCCGCTTCGAACTTGCCGACCGCGGGACACTTTTTCTTGATGAAGTGGCGGACTTGCCGCTTGAGTTGCAACCCAAGCTTCTTCGCGTCCTGCAGGAACAGGAATTCGAGCGGCTGGGCAGCAATCACACGCAGCGTGTCGATGTCCGCATCGTGGCCGCCACCAACGGCGACCTCGCGAAGCTCGTAGCGGAGCGCGCTTTCCGCAGCGATCTCTATTACCGCCTCAACGTTTTTCCCATTCACATTCCCGGTCTTCGCGAGCGCCCGGAAGACGTGCCACTTCTCGTTCGCTATTTCGTGCAGAAGTTCAGCCGCCGCCTCAACAAAGCCGTCTCCTACGTTCCCGCTGAGGCTATGGAAGCTCTCGCAGGCTATTCCTGGCCCGGCAATATTCGTGAGCTCGAAAATTTCATCGAGCGCGCGGTGCTGCTATCTCCTGGCAAAGAACTACGTGTCACTATTTCTGAGTTGAAACCTGTTGCCGTGGCTGCTGACTCCGGCGCCGCGACGGATTCTTCTTCGTCCTCGGCTTCTTTGGCTTCTTCTACTTCCGTTAACACACCTATCGCTACGCTCGAAGACGCCGAGCGCCAGCACATTCTCCGCGCGCTGCGCCAAACCGAGTGGCGCATCGCCGGCCCTAAAGGTGCCGCCGCGATCCTCGGCATGAAGCGCACCACTCTTCAGGCGCGTATGCGCAAGCTTGGTATCCGCCGCCCGGTCTAGCCATAAGTTGCGAAAAATTCTTGCCGCTGCTTATCCATTATTTAATTTGGTTTTCTTCTATCCAGGGAGTACATTCCTTTTCAACCAGCCCCCTGCAAGGAGGTCCCCGTGAAGTTGCTTACCGGCATTTCTCTTTTTTTGTCTTTCGGGCTTCTTTCTTTTGCTCCGCCTGTTTCCGAAGCTCCGACGGGCTTCGATAACAAGAGCAACGGCTTTGTTGACGACGCTACCCACACCACGGACCAAAACACGTTCGAAGAGGTCGAGCACCTCTCCGACGGTCTCGGACCTTTGTATAACGCGCAATCCTGCCGAGAGTGCCACCAGAACCCTACCTCCGGCGGCTCCAGTCAAGTCAGCGAATTGCGCGTTGGCCACAAGGATGCTCATGGCATGTTTCAAAATCCGGAAGTTCCCATCAATCATGGCGCGGAGATTGTCAAAGGCCGCTCTTTGATTAACGACCGCGCGATCTGCCCCAGCGGCGCTTTCCCGAGCACGGAAATTCAAGAGCATGTGCCGAACACGGAGAATATTCGTACGTTCCGCGTTTCTCTAAATTTGCTCGGGGATGGCTTCGTCGAAGCGCTCTCGGACCAAACCTTGCTCGACCTCGCCAAGGATCAATGTAAGAAGAGCCATGGCAAGATTTGCGGCCAAGCGCTCTACGTTCCCATCGTGGAGGTTCCGGGTAAGACCGCTGTGGGCCGCTTCGGCTGGAAAGATCAACATGCTAGTCTGCTTTCCTTCGCAGCCGACGCTTATTTGAACGAGATGGGCATCACCAATCGCCTTCAGCCCGACGAAGTCACCAATATCTGTAACACGGCCACCGAACCCAACGATAAGACGGATGCCGACGGGCTAGCCGATATCGATCATTTTGCGCGATTCATGCGCGCGTCGGAAGCGCCCGCGCGCGATGTGACGCTCTCGCAAACTCCGGAAGCCAAAAACGGCGAAACGCTTTTTGATAGAGTTGGCTGCGCGACTTGCCACGTTGCAACTCTCACGACGGCCGCGGCGGGGACTGCGATTAACGGCGGCAACTTCACCATTCCGGCAGCGCTCGGCGACAAAACGTTTCATCCATACGGAGACTTCCTCATGCATGACGTCGGTACCGGCGACGGCATCGTTCAGGCCATTCCCGAACACTACGGCAAAAGAATCGCGGAGCATCCTGACTTGAAAAAGTCAACATTCCCCAAATTCCACAGCACTGCCAACAAGATCCGCACGGCGCCGTTGTGGGGGGTACGGCTTCATTCGCGCCTGATGCATGACGGCGCGTCCACCACTTTCACGGACGCCATTCGGCGCCATCGCGGCGAAGCTTCGCATGTCACCGAGGAATTTGAAAAGCTGACACCTGGAGAAAAGAAGGCTTTGCTTACTTTTCTACTGTCTCTTTGACGTTTTCGCTCGCATGGCGATGCGGTTTCCTTTTACGTTGGACGGGCACGGCGTGCCGTGCCCCTACGCTTGCCCGTGCCTGCTGGCCTCATTCGAACTGAAGGACGACTATCTCGGGATTCGAGCCGAGGCGCATCGGCGGTCCCCATGTTCCGGCTCCGCTCGATGTGAACACTTGCATCTTTCCGATTCGGCTTAGGCCGTAAACAAACTGGCGGTAGATCCGCCGCGCCATCCAGCTCCATGGAATGAATTGTCCAAGATGCGTGTGCCCGGAAAGTTGCAGTGAAACTCCGGCCGCCTCAGCGACATCCGGATGGTCCGGGGCGTGCGTCAACAAGATGCTCGCGCGTTGGCGATCCACGCCGACGCCCTCCAGCACAGACGCAAAATGTGCGTCGTGCGTCGCGTGCCGGTAAGGCACACCAATGATTTGCAAGCCGTCCGCTTCGATCTTCTCATTGCTAAGCACGCGCACGCCGGCGGCCTCGACGGCGCGCAAATATTTGCTGTCATCGCCAAACTGCTCGTGATTGCCAGCGACAAAGAACACGCCTTGCGGTGCCGTTAACTTGCTCAACGGAGCGGCTGCTCGTTGGGCATCAATTGCCGTTCCGTCGTACAAATCGCCCGCGATGAAAATTGCGTCTGGCTCTTCTTTTAGAATCTTCGCGACCATACGCCGCAGAAAACTGCCGTTTCGCACGTGACCCAGATGCAGATCGCTGATCAGCGCTGCTTTCCGCCCGCGCCAGGCCTCGGGCAAGTTCGCCAGCCGCACTGTAATTCTCGTGATACGGGTCCAGCTTGCGTTGAAAACTCCGTACAATCCGGCGACTACCGCCGCACCAAACAACACTTCCACGATCAGATGGAAATTCGCATGCAATCCGGCCGCCCACGTAATTCCGAAAACAAGCCACGAGGAAACCGCAGCAACGAATAGAAAAGTCAGCAAACCGAGCCAGACTGCTGCGCCCCGGTAAAACAAACGCAGCGTCCCACTGGTGTAGCGAAACGCCAGGAGGGAAGCGATTAGAAAACTCACCGACAAAGCGCCGACAATCAGTTTGAGCCAGAGCGGACCGACCGCATCGCTGTTCCCTGGTGAAAACGTCCAAGTCTCATACAGAAAAAAGTGCGTTAAGAAGAGCACCGTTTGAAACACAGCGATAAACACCACTAAACCCGCTCGGATTTTCATGATCTATTAGATTCTCTAACCCGCTATTCGTATACATCGCATTGGGTCGGGCCCTCGTAATCTTCCGTCCCCCGACTAGTCCATAGAGACTTGTGTCTTATCGCGGTCGAGCTTAAGCCTGCGCTTCGGTTAGAATGCACCGCATGGCCAAGGCAGTTCTCATCTTTGTGTCGGTGCTGTTCAGCGGCGCGTTGTGCGCCGGACAACAAGCCACTCCCAACGTAAATATTCAGGTCCACGCCGATCAGCGTGACGGCCAACTTGAACCCATCTGGAATTATTTCGGCTACGACGAGCCCAATTACACCTACGCGCCCAACGGCAAAAAACTGCTCGGCGAACTTGCGGCGCTGAGTCCTGTCCCGGTCCACATTCGTGTCCACAACCTGCTGACGACCGGCGACGGCTCGGCCTCGCTCAAGTGGGGCTCCACAAATGTTTACACCGAGGACGCCCAGGGAAATCCGGTCTATAGCTGGACGATTCTCGACCGCATCTTTGACACGTACCGCGCGTTGCGAATCAAGCCGCTGGTACAAGTTGGTTTCATGCCAGAAGCTCTCTCAACCCACCCGCAGCCGTATCGCCACAACTTTCCTCAGGGCACGATTTTCACCGGCTGGGCTTACCCGCCTAAGGACTATCAGAAATGGGCAGACGTTGTGTATCACTTTGCTGCTCATCTGCGCGATCGCTATGGTGAAGCCGAAACGAAAACATGGCTTTGGGAAGTTTGGAATGAGCCGGACATCGATTATTGGAAAGGAACTGCGGAAGAATATTTCAAACTGTATGATTTTGCCGCTGTCGCGATTTTGCGAGCTCTGCCAGGCGCTTCTGTCGGCGGACCGGACACGACTGGTCCCGCCTCCCCCAAAGCCGCGGACTTCTTGCGAAAGTTTCTTGAGCACTGCGCACACGAACACAATTTCGCCACGGGCAAAATCGGTTCGCCGCTGGCGTTCATCAGTTTTCATCCGAAAGGAGCTACCGAGTGGCGCGAGGACCACGTACAAATGGGCGTCGCGCGACAGTTGGCTTCCATTGAACAAGGATTCAAAATTGTGGCGTCTTTTCCCGAATGGCAGAATACGCCCATAATTCTTGGAGAATCTGACCCGGAAGGCTGTGCGGCCTGTACCGCGCGGACTCATCCGCAAAATGGGTATCGCAACGGCGCCCAGTTTGCCTCCTACACAGCAGAAATCCTCAACGCGATCTACGATTCGTCTCGCCGAGAACAAATCAATTTCGCCGGTGCCGTCACCTGGTCCTTCGAATTCGAAGACCAGCCGTATTTCGAAGGCTACCGCGAGCTCGCGACAAATGGCTTGGACAAGCCAGTGTTGAATGCGTTTCGAATGTTTGGCTTACTTGGCAGCGAGCGGGTGAGGGCGGAAAGTTCAGCGTCAATTTCATCCGATGTGATTTTGCGAGACGGTGTCCGCGGCCAACCGGACATCAACGCCATCGCCACGCGCAAAGATCACGAAATCGAAATTCTAATTTGGAATTATCACGATGCTGATTTGCCCGTCGACCCAGCGAAGATTGAACTTTCCGTCAGCGGCTTGCCCGCGCACGTCAGCAAAGCCCAGCTCGAACACTTTCGAATTGATTCCGATCACAGCAATGCGTTCACGGCGTGGAAAGAAATGGGCTCGCCTCAAACACCTTCTGATCATCAATACGAGCAACTGGAAAGTGCCGGGCAATTGCAGCTTCTGGAGTCGCCTTCATTTCTGGCGATCGAGCGCGGCACGGCGCACTTGCAATTTACCCTGCCGCGCCAAGGTCTTTCGCTCATCCGTATCGGCTGGCAGTAGCCGGACACTGGCACGGCACTGGCCAGTGATGCTTGAAGTCTAGCGACTATTAGACTCGCTCAACGCGAGCACGGCGTAAGCCGTCGCCGCATCTTTCATGAAGCGCACGGTGTCCGGACTGATGTGATGTTCCTCGTTGTTGTTTAGCGAGTAGGCCAGCCAGAAGCCTTCCGTGCGGTTCTGATTTGCCGTCAGCCACGCGAGCCCTTTTTGCAGCTGAGCATTTTCGCGGGACATCCCCGCCTGTTGCAGTGCGAACGTAATCAGTCCTGTCGCATATCCGTCGCTCTGGGCTATCTGCGGCGTTCCATCATGTCGCTTCCAGTCCCCAGCCATCGAAGTCAGGCTCCAGCCTCCGTCCGGCTGCTGCTTGCTAAGCAATTCGCTGACGATCGCCTTCTGCCGCTCCGCATCAATCAGGCCGGGCACCTTCGCGGATGCCCACAACAACACGGCACGATTGCTCAAAGTCTGCGTCGCGCTTTCGCGATTCAAATATTCGCTAAGCATTTTTAAATTGTTTCGGATTTCCGGCCGCGTGCGGTAATTTTCTGGAGCTGTTCCGACAGCAATAGCCGCGAGCGACGCTCCATAAAAGCCCGAGTCGTCCGCTTCCCACGGCTCGTTTTTAAACCTCAGCCAAAGCCACGCGCCCTTTTGCTCGCCTGTGGTCTGCTGCTCGTCCCACATGTTTTCAAACGCGAGGCGAGTGTCGTCACTCAAACGCAAACTCTGCGTATTTTTGCCGTTGTTCTTGCTTGCGTCATGGCTCGCCAAGATCAGCGCGTTCAAAACCGATTCCGTCCCGCGAGACTCCACGGACTTGTACGCGCCGCGATCCGCATCCTTATAAAACGGCTCGACTTCCTTCCACAGCCGCACGCGCTTGGTCACATTGTCGAGCAGTTTTTGTTCGTTCGCCGAGAGGCCCTGTTCCGCGAGCGCCTTGCGAAGCGCAGGCCGTGACATCGCATAAGGCACGGCCGTATGACATGAAATACAAAAAGTGTCGTGATCCCGCGCCGCCCGCTGCCAGCCCATCCACCAACCAGCCCTCTGATCGAGATAAGCCGCGGCAGTCTTCTGATCCCAGGAGTTCGCAGCGTGCGCGTCAGGTTGGGCGGGAGAAGTAGCCGTAGCTCCTGAATCGCCCGAGTTCGCGGCCGCTCTGGTTTCCGCATGCCAGCCACCTGCAACGATTCCCGCGATCACGCATGCCGCGAAGCTCAATTTCCGCTGTATGGCTGTATTCATAGGGATCTTCGCCCATGATGCACAATTTCAAAATGGCTTTCGCCGCCCACGGAGGAGTCGCGAGAAGTATGCATCCAATAAGAAAAGATTATCACGAACGCAGCCTTCTGCACGGCAGTTGCTACACCTGCTGACGCCTTCGCCTAAGGTTCACTCCTGCGAAAAATCCAACACGGCAATCTTGTTATCTTTGGTGAGCTGAAGCGACAAGAAAAGTGTCATGTGCTCATAGTTTGCACGGTATTGATAGCTGCGCTGCCCTCCTTCGCCGCCTCGCTTGATCAAGTCCAATGATTTTAAAGGACCGAGCTCCTTCAAATAGCCGCTCATTCCTTCCATCGCCTCGGGAAAGAGCTTCGCTCGCAGTTCGAGTGTAAATCGGTCCTGATCCGCTTTCCCACTGGCGATCTCCTGCAGTAGAGATCGCACGAGCAGGGTCGTCTGCGGGTCCTTATCCTCGATCGGCTTGATCTCCACGGGCATAAGCGACGGAACGTAGAGTCCTGCAACGGTGTGCGCAATCTTGCCAGGTTGAGAATGCCCAGCGTCGAGATTCGTCAGAACCACGACCGTCAGCTTGTCGTCCACGTACCTGGAAATATCGCAAGTAAATCCCTGCCAGGCGCCTCCATGCTCAATCACCTTGTGCCCGTTGATCTGATTGATTTCCCAGGCAAATCCGTAGTTGGCCTTGTTGGGCTTGCCATTATTGAGTTTCATTACCGTCCACATCTTGTCGAGACTCGATCGCTTCAGCAGTTTTTCTGTGTACAGCGCCGCGTCCCATTTCTCCAAATCCAAAACAGTAAAGTAGAGCGTGCCATCCGCCGTCGAATTAAACGTTGGCGAAACCCAGTCCTGATTTTTCAGCTCTCCTTTGACCAGTTCATAGCCTGCCGCGCGGTGTGGAATGATGTCTCTGTCGCTGATGATTCGCGTCGAGGTCATCCCCAGCGGCTGGAAGATCCGCTCCTGCAGGTAATCGCCATAGAATTTTCCCGTCACGCGATGAATTATGATTCCGAGCAAGACATAATTCGTGTTGCGGTAGCTCCAATCTTCCCCGGGCTTGAAATCCATCGGCATCGCCGCAATTTTCTTGTAGAGCTCGTCTTCCGTCATGTCCAGCCGGAGATAAAACGGACCGTCCGGCTTGGTGCGGGAGCCACTTTCGTATTCTCCAAGACCGGAGGTATGGCTCAGCAAATTTCGAATCTTGATGTCCTTCCACGTTTCAGGCGCGTCTGGAAAATATTTCTGGACGGGATCGTCAAGCCCGACTTTGCCTTCTTCCACCAGCATCATCACCGCGGTTGCTGCAAATTGCTTTCCCACCGATCCGGATTGAAAAATCGTATCCGCCTTCACAGGCACGTCCCATTCCAAGTTGGCTATGCCATATCCTTCTGCTTTGACGATCTTGCCGTCTCGATATACCCCCAATGCCAGCCCGGGAATCTGCTCCCGCTGCATTTCTCCACGGACATAGGCGTCCACTTTTGTGCTCTCATCGGCAGGCGAGGAGGAAATACCAGCCGCCAGCCACACCGCACAAAACAACATCACGCTACTCTTCACCAAAATCTCTCTCATTTCGCCTCCGCACAAGCCCAAAGGAAATACAACATTTTCTCCGCATTAGCCAGTATTGGTTCTGCAAGCGGCGGAAAATCGCCGCCGTATTGATCAGCATCAGCACAAACCTTCATTCCCCTATATCGATAAACCAAAAATACGTGCACACTAGTCGCGGAGACAATCACATGCTCGCAGTTGCAGGGGTCTGGAAGAAAAAACGCGACGATTTGAAAGCTAAACGAAATTCGCTTTTCGAGAAATACGCAAAACATCCGGAAGAATTTCATCTCGCTCTAGAAATCAAAAAGATCGACGATGAAATCGCCGATTGCACCCAACACGTGGAACACGAACGCCGATCCGAGCGCCCCGCCTCGCCAGCCAAAAAACTACTAACGCCGCATAAATAAAAGGCTCTCTCCAGAGCGGCCTTCGACCGCGCGCGGAAAAACTCTTCTAGCGGGCACTTGGCGCGCGCCACTCAATGTGCTCTTCTATTAAGGACGCCATGCGACTTATCCGACCAAAATCTGGCCGCCCGCGACCCGCACTTCGCTGGCTCCTTGCCCCGCTGCTTCTTTTCGTTGCGCCTTCTTTGGCTTTCGCGCAGCAAGATCAGGACAACGAGGCGGTCATTCGCTTCGTCCGCAACCCCGATCCTGCGCCGGACTTCAAACTCACAGCGCTTGATGGTAAGCCGATCACCCTGGTCGCCCTGCAAGGCAAGGTTGTCCTTCTGAATTTCTGGGCGACGTGGTGCGGGCCTTGCCGAGCTGAAATTCCTGACCTTGTCGCTCTACAGGAGCGCTACGACGGCCGCCTCCAAATCATCGGACTCAATGTCGACGACGAAGAGGCTGATATTCAGCAGTACGTCAAAGAAACCAAGATCAACTATCCCGTCGCCATGACTTCTAACGAGGTGCGCAGGCAATTTGGCGGCATCCCCGCGCTGCCGACGTCTTTCGTTTTAGATACCGAAGGCCGCGTTGTCCAGAAACATGTTGGTCTCTGGAATCCTGCCGTTTACGAAACCGAAATTCGCGCGCTGCTCGGCATGCCCATCATGGCGAAAGTCGAAACCTTTGAGGACAAGGGCGAAGTTTTTCTGGCGCATGCCGATCGCGCCACCGAACTTCCCGGCGTCGACCTTTCCAAACTCACGCCCGAGCAAAAAAAGTTGGTTCTTCACCGCTTCAATGCCGATACGTGCACGTGCGGGTGCAAATTCACTCTCGCTCAATGCCGCATCTGGGATTCCGGCTGCGCCGTCAGTAAAGCCGCCACGGAAAAAATCATCGCGGAAGTTTCTGCGGCTCCCTCCGTACCTAGCGATTCGACGCAGCCTACGCCCGCCGCGCCAGCAGCGAAAACGCCTTCCACTCCTGCGCCTCCACAACTAGAGAAACAAAAATAATCTCGGCTGCGGAATACCCTACTAAAATGCGGGTGAATTTCGCATAACTCTATTCCGTCCCAGTCACCCGCTGCGGCGCTGGCCCTGTTACTCTTTTTCCGTCGATGTCCCTGCTTGCGAAAATTCTTTTCTTTCTGGCGCTCGTCCTATCGTTCACGGGACTTCTTTCTCCTCCCGTGGCTCTCACTATCGGAATACTGTTTGGTTTGTGTTTCACGCATCCTTATGCCGCAGCCACACGAATATCCGCAAGAATTCTCCTACAGGTATGCGTCGTCGCACTGGGCTTCGGAATGAATCTGCACGAAGTGCTGAAAGCTGGCCGCAGCGGGTTCGTCTACACCGCGCTGGGAATTTCGTTTGCGCTTTTAGTGGGCCTTGCGCTCGGCAAGGTGCTGCAGGTTCGCGGCAATTCTTCCTTTCTGATCACCGCAGGCACGGCCATTTGCGGAGGGAGCGCCATCGCCGCGGTCGGCCCGATTCTTCGCGCCGATGATGAAGAGATGGCGGTGTCGCTCGGCACAGTTTTTATTCTAAATTCCGTTGCGCTCCTGATTTTTCCGCCGATTGGCGGCGTGCTTCACCTCTCGCAATCACAATTTGGACTTTGGGCTGCTCTCGCGATCCATGACACAAGTTCTGTGGTCGGCGCCGCCGCAAAGTTTGGACAAGAAGCTCTGGTCGTCGGCACCACTGTAAAATTGGCTCGCGCTCTCTGGATCGTTCCTCTCGCGCTTGCCACAGCCGCGTTCAAGCGCCGCAAATCCCAAGTAGGCGCCGAATCCGAAATTAGTGGCATATCAAAAATTCCCTTTCCTTGGTTCATTTTGTTCTTTTGCCTCGCTGCGGTTTTTAACACTTACGTACCCGAGATCCAGCATGGTTCGCATGCGCTCTTCGCGCTCGGAAGGCTGGGCCTCACGGCCACGCTTTTTTTGATTGGTACTGGGATTTCGCGCGCCACAATAAAGGAAGTCGGCTGGCGGCCCCTGCTGCAGGGCGTGCTTCTCTGGGCCGTGGTGGGGCTTACCTCACTTTACTTCATTCGCATCGGCTGGATCGCTCTGTAACGAAATCCACGCGATTCTCGCGAGTTTATTCTAGCGGCTATTTCTTCAGTAGATCCATCACGACGGAAGTCATGGCTTTGACGCCCGTTCGAATGGCGGGATCAGGGAGCGGAGCGAATTCGCTCGAGTGCGGTCCAGGGAGGCGCGTACCTTTTTCCATCGCATCCTTTAGCTTGACGGGATCGGCAGCGCCGAGCCAGAACATGCTGATAGGAGGCTTGGGATCTTCGAGGGCAAAAAGACTGAAGTCTTCGCTGGCCATAATGGGTTCGCCCGCGAGCACGTTATCTTTGCCCAGAGCGCGTTCGAGCGAAGCGCCAACGCGGTTCGTCAGTGCGACATCGTTGATCGTAGCCGGAACGTGATCTTCGGCAACGACGACAATGGGCGCGCGCTCGGCCGGAACGCCCGCGGCGGCGGCGATTCCGTTCGCGATTCTTGCGATTGCCGCGAGCACTTTTTCGCGCTGCTCGGGATTCATGGTTCGAACGGTGAGCTGCAGGTGCGCTTCGTCGGGAATGATGTTGTGTTTTGTGCCGGCATGAAACGAACCGACCGTGACTACCGTTGGAAGCTGGGGATCCATTTCACGGCTGACAATCGTTTGCAGTGCGACCACTATTTCCGAAGCGATGACGATGGGATCTTTTCCCGCTTGCGGCGCGGCGCCGTGGCCGCCATAGCCTCGCACAGTGATGTCGACGGAATCCGCGCCGGCGAGAAGCGGCCCCGCGTGCCAGGAAACTTTGCCGGCCGGGACTGCGGAACTGTCATGGAGCGCTAGGACGAAGTCCGGCTTGGGGAATTTGGTGTAGAGTCCGGCGCGAAGCATGGCTTGTGCGCCGCCCACTGTTTCTTCGGCGGGCTGGCCAATCAGAACGACGGTGCCGCTCCAGCGATCCCTGAGTTGCGCGAGCATACGGGCGGTCCCGAGAAAAACCGTCATGTGCAAGTCGTGGCCGCAGGCGTGCATCACACCGACTTCGCCGCCGCCCGCACGGGCCACTTTTACGTGGCTGGCGTAAGGGAGGCCAGTATTTTCGATGATTGGCAATGCGTCCATGTCCGTTCGAACATAGACAACGGGACCAGGTCCATTTTTCAGGACAGCGACGATGCCGTAGGCGGTCAGACCGGAATCGGCGTATTGGCCGAAATGATCGGTGACTTCATAGCCGGATTTTCTGAGGTCCGCGGCGACCAGCGCCGAAGTTTCCTTTTCTTGGGTAGAAAGCTCGGGATTTTCATGGAGGTGTTTGTAAGTGGCCAGGAGCGAGTCGGCTTCTTTGTTGATGTGCTGGTCCAGATCGTTCTGGGCGAAGACCGGCACGGAGATGCAGATTGCGGCCGCGAGCGAAAACACGCCGGTACGGATTGCAAAACGCATTGAATCACCTCGAAAAGGAAGCGGCATCTTAACATTGGTTGGAGGTGAAGATAGCCAGTCATTTCGGTTCAGCTGCATGGCGGAGTGCACAGACGGAAGTTTGTGCCACTGACTGGTTGCTACGAAGTGAAATGCGGGATACACTCGCGCCACAAATTCTGGAGTTAATTCTCAAAGAGATTCGAATGGAGGCAACGCGTGAATCGCCGATCTACTTTTTTGGCCATAGCACTCGTATTTGCAGGAATTCTCAGTGTGGGCGGGGCATTTTCGCAGCCTACGTCGCAGACTGTACGCAAGGTCTTTAATGCGCCGGAGAAAACGGTGCAGGCGCCTTTCAGTGACGGGATACTGGCCGGGAACACGTTGTATCTGGCTGGAAGAATCGGGCTGGACCCGAAAACCGGAAAGCCGCCAGCGGAAATCGAAGATGAAATCAAGCTGATGCTCGACAGCTTGAAGGGGACTTTGACTCAGGCAGGAATGACGATGGACGATCTGGTGTATGTGCAGATTGCCTGCACTGATTTGTCGCTGTTCGACAAATTTAATCCAATCTATACCAGCTACTTCAAGACCAAGGACTACCCCGCGCGGGAATTCATTGGCGCGGCGGCGCTTCTACGCGGCGGCCATTTCGAGCTACAGGCGATTGCCGTTCGCCACTGAGATGCGTCCTGCAGGTTTGACCGGAAGAGCCTGACGACGAATTGACAAGCTGGAAGTAACAGCCCGGGACAAGTTTCTGTCCGAGCCACTGCAGTTCTGAATTGCCATTCCGCTAGTGGACATTACCAACCAGGGGGCCCAGTCTGGGCCCCCTTTGATAGTCAGTTGACCTTTGGAAGTAGCGACTCACGAACAAGAGAACAGCGAGTCTCATCTAAGGGATGAGGGACCCGCTGCGGGAATGCCCGAATAACGTCAAAAGAATTTGCTTAATTAATAGCATTTGCCCAAATAAGGTCTATAAATTTGCCGCCCCGCCTTGCATTTTTAAATTAAGTCATTTTAAATGAATAACTTAATTATGGATAAGTTTTAACATCCAATGGAGACGCTAATGCATCTACTCACGTCGATAAGGACTGGACTCATGTTGCGCATCACGACAGAAAAGAAGCGAGGCAGGACCGTTATGAGCGTCGAAGGACGCCTAGCAGGGGCGTGGGTGGGGACGCTCGAGCAGTGCTGGCGGGAACGCGTACAAGAAGAGAAATTCAGCGTGGATTTGTGCGGCGTGAGCTTTATTGACGCGGCGGGCAAGGTGTTGTTGAAGGAGATCCACGAGCAAGGTGGGAAACTCATCGCGGAGGGGTGCTTGAATCAGTCGATCGTAGAGGAAATTGAGGGGCGCGAACGGACCGGTAAGGGCGGGTGCTGGGGCCGGAAAAAAGGCTCGCACATTATTTTCTATGTGGCGTTTTTCAGCCTGGTAGTGACGCCGATGGTTGCGCGCGCGCAAGGAACTGGGAGACAGAATCCGCTGCCCGGCGATGCGCCGAGCGGAGTGATGCGGCTAACGCTGGATCAGTCGGTAGCCCTGGCACTGAAGCAGAATCCGACAGCGCAGATCGCAATCATAACGGCCGCGCAAAGCGTTCAAGACAAAAACGTGGTGCGCGCGGATCTGCTGCCACAGGCGAACTTGAGCGTGACGGACTCCGTTGAGCGCATCAACGTGGAAGCATTTTTCGGCAAGAAGTTCCCGGGGATTCCTCAGCATGCTGGTCCTTTCCAGGTTTTCTCGGCGGGTCCGACATTTAGCGCTCCAGTCTTCGATTTGACGCTGTTCCGCCGGTACCAGGCGGCGCGAGAAACGGCGAACGCTAGCAAGTCCGACAGTCTTTCCACGCGTGAGCAGGTGATTTTGCTGGTGGTGTCGCAATACATCGGGACGCTGCGCGCCGTGGCAAACGTGCAAGCATCTCAATCGCGAGTCGAATTGGCGCAGGCGCTGTACGACCAGGCAGCGGACGTTCAGAAAGAAGGTGTTGGCACCGGAATCGACACGCTGCGCGCGAACGTGGAGCTGCAAAACGAAAAACAGAGGCTGCTTGAAGCGCAAGCCGACCGCGATACTTCCCTTTTTGGATTGAGCCGGTTACTAAATTTGGATCCGCGGCAGGTGATCGAATTGGGTGACTCGCTGAGCTTCTTCGAGACCCCACAACCCGAGGTCGTGGCGAGCATTGATTCCGCGCTTGCGGAGCGCCAAGAGTGGAAGGCGCTGCAAGAGCAGCTTAAATCGGCAGGGTTCCAAAAGAAAGCTTCATCGGAATCGCGGCTGCCAAGACTGGACTTCAACGGTAATTGGGCCTACTTGGGAGGATCTTCGACCACGGGCATACCTACATACAACTACGAAGCGGCGGTAACGGTGCCCCTGTTTACCGGCGGCAGGATTCACGCGGAAGTCGTTCGAGCGGACCTGGAAATTCAGAGGCTACAGCAGCAGGAAGACGACTTGCGAAATCAGATCGCTCTCGAGGTTAAGACGGCTCTGCTCAATCTGGATTCGGCGCGGAACCAAGTGACCGTGGCGAATCTCGGCATGCAGCTTTCGAAAGAAGAAGTGGATCAGGCGCGGGACAGGTTCAGGGCGGGTGTGGCAAACAATATTGAAGTGATCCAGGCGCAGGATTCGCTGGCGCGGGCGAACGACAACCAGATTGCGGCGCTTTACCGTTTCAATCAGGCGCGTGCGGACTACGCCCGTTCGATTGGGCAGATGGAAAAGGTTTACTCGAAGTGAGGGGACGATGAGCGTTGAGACCGAAGTAGTGCCGGAAAACACGACAAAGGAACAGCCATTCCTTGACGTGCCTGTAGAGAAAGAAGCGCCGAAGGGATTTGCGAATCCAAAGGTGCAACGGCTCGCGATTGTTGGCGGGATAGTGCTGATTGTCGCGGTTCTCGGACTGTTTCTCTACTACCACGATCGCGAGAGCACGGACGACGCGCAGATCGACGGACACATCACGCCCATCGCTTCGAAGATCTACGGGAAAGTAGCGAGCGTTTTAGTGAACGACAACCAAGCTGTGAAGGCGGGGCAATTACTGGTGAAGATCGATCCGCGCGATTACCAAGCGGCCGTGGATCAAGCCAAGGCGGCCCTGGACTTGGCGGAAGGCGAAGCACGGTCCGCGGGAGTCGACGTGCCGAGGACGGCGGAAAACGTGGCGAGCGGGACTTCCAGCGCGGACGCGCAATTGCTGGGAGCGCAGGCGGACGTGGCGCGCGCGCAGGCGACTTACGAAGAAGCGCAAACTGCGGATTTGGAATTTGCGCAAGCAAACGTAAACAAGAGCATGGCGAACGCCGCGCTGGCGCAAGCGGATTTGGCGCGATACAAGCCGCTGATGGAAAAAGACGAGATTTCGAAGCAACAGTACGACGCAGCAAAGGCAAACGCAGATGCGACAGCGAGCGCTTTGAAGGCCGACCAGGAAAAATTGGCGCAGGCGCAGCGGAATGTGGAAGTCGTGAAAGCGCAACTCGACGCTGCGAAAGCGCGCGTGCTGCAAATGCGGGCGGGAGTAGAAAGCGCGCTGGCGGATAGAAAACAGGTGGGCATGCGCACGGCGGACGCGCAAGCGAAAGTGGCGAAAGTAGCGCAAGCCCGCGCGTCCCTGGACGCAGCGCAGCTGAATCTGAGTTACACGGACGTGGTTGCGCCGGTGGACGGCGTGGCGACACACAAGCAAGTGGAGACGGGACAGATCGTGCAGGCGGGGCAGGGGTTGCTGGTGGTGGTGCCTCTGCAGGATGTGTGGGTAACGGCGAATTTCAAAGAGACGCAGCTGAGAAACATGCGCCCGGGGCAAAAAGCTGAAGTGAGCGTCGATACGTATGGAAAGACATTCAGCGGGCATGTGGATTCCATTGCCGGAGCGACGGGCGGAGTTCTGAGTTTGCTGCCGCCGGAAAACGCGACTGGGAACTACGTGAAGGTAGTGCAGCGGATACCGGTGAAGATCGTGCTGGATCCGGTGCCGCCGGACAAGGCCGTGTTGCGGCCGGGGATGAATGTGGACGCGACGGTCATCACCAAGTAGCGCCTAGAATAAAGAAAGTCCGTGAAGTGTTTGTACGTATGAATAGGTAGAGCGATTGGGAGCTGAATAGAACGCAAACGAACGAGATCGACGCCAGATGCGAAACAGACTGATAGCCAAACTGAGGATGCCGGATGGGTCGATCAACCCCTGGGTGATCGCCGTTACGGTGACGCTGGCTACATTCATGGAAGTGCTGGACACGTCGATCGCGAACGTAGCGTTGCCGCACATTTCAGGAAATTTATCAGCGGGCGCAGACGAATCGACGTGGGTGCTGACCTCGTACCTGGTTTCTAACGCGATTGTGCTGCCGCTTTCGGGATGGCTTTCCGGACTCATTGGGCGGAAGCGGTTTTACATGTCGTGCGTGGCACTGTTTACGGTGAGTTCGTTTTTGTGCGGGCTGGCACCGAGCCTGGGTGTGTTGGTGTTTTTCCGGATTTTGCAGGGCGCGGGCGGCGGAGGATTGCAGCCAAGCGAGCAGGCCATCTTGAACGATACGTTCTCGCTAGCGAAGCGCGGGATGGCATTTGCGGTTTACGGGATTGCGGTTGTTGTGGCGCCGACGATTGGGCCGTGGCTGGGCGGATGGATTACGGACAATTTTTCGTGGAGATGGATTTTTTATATCAACGTGCCGGTGGGAATTATTTCGCTGATTCTTACGTCCTTCTTGATTTCGGATCCGCCGTACATGAAGCGGGCGAGCGTCAAGAGCGGGTTCCGGATCGACTACATCGGAATCGGATTGATCAGCCTGGGATTGGCCAGCATGCAGATTATTTTGGACAAAGGACAGCGCGACGACTGGCTAGCGTCCGGATTTATCCGCGTTTTCTTTGTGCTGATGCTAATCGGGATTATCGCTGGGATCGTTTGGGAGTGGAGGCACAAAGATCCGGTCGTAGATTTGAAAATGCTGAAGGACCGGAATTTCGCGATCTCGACGGTAGCCATGTTTTTCCTGGGTTTTGTGCTGTATTCGAGCACGGTTTTGATTCCGCAGTTTCTGCAAGAGCTGCTGGGTTACACAGCGGAGCTTGCGGGAAAGGCGCTTTCTCCGGGCGGCTTGGTGATCATGCTGATGATGCCCGTCGTCGGGTTTCTGGTGTCGAAAGTAGACACGCGAATCCTGATTACGTTTGGCTGCACGGTGTCGGCGATTGCGCTGTTCTGGATGGCTGGTTGGGATTTAAGTCTCGATTACAGTCACGCGGTGCGCGCGCGAATGCTACAGAGCTTCGGACTGGCTTTTCTGTTTATTCCGATCAACGTGGCGGCGTTTGCGTACGTGCCGAAAGAAAAGACGAACATGGGGACGGGAATCATCAATCTGGCGCGAAACATTGGAGCGAGCGTGGGGATCGCGACCGTAACCACGATGCTGGAGCGGCGCACTCAATTGCATCAGAACCATTTGGTGGAGAGTGTGAACAGTTTGAATCCGGCGCTGCTTAAGATGACGAACGGGAACACGGCGCGTCTAATTTCATATGGGTCGAATGCTTCGCATGCAGCGATGCAGGCGAAGGGCATGGTCTACAACCTGGTGCAGCGCCAGTCGGTGATGCTGGCGTTCATCGACAACTTCAAGATGCTGGGCGTGGTGTTCCTGGCAGTCATCCCGGTTTTATTGCTAATGAGGAAACCGAGAGTGCCGGCCGGAGGTGTACCGGTGCACTGAGGCACGCAAGTGTCCATGCGTCCGTTCAACGAGCTTATCGCAGCGATTTTTTGCAGTGACTGATGGCAGCAAGTTTGTGCAGTAATTGGGGGGAACAATGGCAACTCAAGCGGCAGTAGCGACGCAAACGGCAGTGGCACCGCAGTTCAATGAAAGCAAGCTGATTCGCGCCGGACAGCGAGGCGATTCGCAGGCGGTGGAGACTTTATTCCGCCGTTATCAGCGGCCGTTATTTCAGACGGCTCTGCGCGTCCTGGGCAACACCGAGGACGCGGAAGACGCTTTGCAAGATGGGCTGCTTTCCGCGTACCGCAACATGAAGCGGTTCGAGGGACGGTCGCAATTTTCCACGTGGCTGACGCGCATCGTGATCAACGCGGCTCTAATGAGGCGGCGTAGCGCAAAGGCGCGGCCAGCGGTTTCGCTGGACGAACCTCCGCGTGAAGATGAACTGCCGATTTCGGAGCGATTCGCAGCCGAAGGGCCGAATCCCGAGCAAGTGTTTGCCGGAACGGAATTGCGAGAGATGATCAGCGAAAACCTCGACGAACTGTCACCCTTGCTCCGCACAGCGTTTGTGCTGCGCGAAGTCGAGGGCTACTCGACAGGCGAAGCGGCAAAGAAACTCGGAGTGACCGAGAACACCTTGAAGGCGCGGTTGTGGCGCGCGCGGCATCAACTGGCCGAGCGGCTTGGACAGCGTCTGCGCCGGATCAAGGACGACATGGCCGGCGGTATGGGCGACGCAGAGTGCAGCTACTGCTAGAAGCAATGATGTAATGAAGCAACGACGTAAGGACTTTCAATGATAAGGGCCGGCGGATGTTTGCCGGCCTTTTTTTGCCATGGACGCTGCCTCGTCCTGTTACCAGGTTACGTGCGCGGTACCAGCGATCCTCCCCGGTTTGTACCCGCGAAGGCGGATCCCCCACCCCTGTTTTTTTGAAACTGCGCATTCTAAAGGACTTTAAGACTTTAAGTGGCTCTGTTGACATCCTCGGAGACGAAGGCGATGCCTCAAGCGGTAGAGGTTGTAGGTGAGCCCTAGGAGCAGGGCCTGACGGATTTGCACGGGCAAGCTGCGTCCGGGTGCGCGAGAAGAAAGTTTTCGTTTGATCACCGAGAAGATGGTTTCGATCTTGGCTCGTTGTCCGTACTCTTTTTGCGGAAAAGCCCGGTACATCTGATAACGAATTCCCCCTCGCGGGATGCCGCGGCGCGGTTTGGCGGGAATGATGCTACGGGCTCTCCAGCGCTGCCGGATATATTCATGATTCGCTTCGGAATCGAACTCGGCATCGGCCAGCACCTCGCGCACAGGCACCCGTTGCCTGGCGGCGTCGAGCAAAGCAGGCAGTGCTCGCGTATCGCACCACGGTCCTTGCCGCGCGCGCTGCGCCAGCAAAATCTGTTGCTTTACATCCGCCACCACCAGCCACTTTAGATAGTGCCGGTAGCGCAGCTTTCCGCCATTATGCTGCTCGATGCGGCGAAGGAAGTACGTGCTGACGGCCTGTGGGGATAACCCCGTGCCGTCGATGGCCGCGGAAACGCGCACATGCGTTCTGCCACGGCGCAGGCGGCGCACCGTTTCCCCCAGTCCGCGGTCGATCAAGTCATCGTCCAGCCGCTTCAGAAAACGATACAGAGTGGTGTAGTCCGGCACGGTCTGCAACTGCAAAACTTCTCGCAAGTCGCGATGCTCGCCAAGACGCACCTCGGTTTCGCGAAAGGTCCAGTCTTCGTAACGCATCAGGCAGAGAATAGCCAGCAACTGCGGCTGGGTGAATTGGTGTTTGCTGAAACGGCTGCGGTACGGCGGCAAGACCCGCTCGGCCACTTGCAGGGCCACCCGGGCAAAAGGCAGAAGTCCGACTTCGGCCATCGTCCCTCCTGCTTCCTCAGAGAACACTCTCTGCCCCCTTGCGTCGAGAACTCAAATCGCGAACTGTGACGAGGATGTCAACAGAGCCACTTTAAGTCTCATGTTTTGAAACTGCGCATTCCAAAGGGGTTACGGGCGTTTTTTCGGAACTGCGGATTCTAAAGAGTTTAGGGTCAAAAGTTGTTACTAAAACAAAAACGCCAGCAGGAACGCTGGCGCTGCAAGACACGGGACAAAGTATTACCCAACCAGCACTATACGCTGGTAACCACTTTCTGTCAAGGAAAAGTGGTGCCCGTGTCGTTTGCACATAATATGTCCACTTTGTTAGCACGCGAAATGTCCGCTTTTTAGGAGCGGCTTGGTGCGGATCGCAGCCCCGGATGCCGAGGATGATTTAGACCTGCCGGGGTGCGCCTTGGCAGCGAAAGACAGGGGGAAACGAGGCGCTTATAGTTTATTAGCAGGGCGGGGTACTTGTCGTATCAGTTATCGAAGTACTGTTGTCCGCCGTGGAGGCACTTGGTAAGGTCGGCTCAGAGGGACAAGAGCATGAACCGGAGCCGGACGATTTCTCTAATCGTCATTGTGGTGGTTATCGCGGGCCTTGTGGCGGGGTATTCTCTGCTGCCGAAACGCTACGTCCTTGGCCAGAGCTTGTCCCAAACCGTCGTTTTCTGGAATGACCGGGAAGCGTTTTTCTTCTTAAGCAGCAGCACGACAGGACGGTCCAGCAACTTCCTTTCGGACAGACTCGGCGCAAACAAATACGGCTATTGGGGATATCTCCTGGGCGGCAATTCGCAATTTTATGAGCGCAAACTGACGGCCTATCGCCTGCTTCCGTCCGGGGAGCTGCAGAGCCAACCTCTGCCGGACGAATCGACGACGGTTCGCAGCTGGACGCTGGAAGACGAAAAGCTGGAAGCAACGCCATTCTCCTTTGGAGCTAACCGCCGCGAAGGATTCCGGTGGAACGGGGAGAAGTTCGTGCCGGTTCCAGCCCAGCCAAAGGCGGCGACGGCTGCCAGCACGGGCTCGAAGCTTAGCCCGGACGACGCGGATGACGAAGACAACGATAACACGGGGTTCCTAAGTGCCGAGGCGCGCACGACGTTCAAGACCGCGGGCTGGCATTACAAGGAATTGACCGGCTTCCAGACCAAGGATTTGCAGGCGACACTTCCCATACAACTAGGAAACGCTTCGTTCGACTTGACCATTACGAACTTTCCGCCGCCGACGCGAGCGACGCTCCGTTTCGATCTGCTGGAGTTCGGAACAAAGACATTGGAGCTTTCGCGTAGCGGCCAGGCGGGATCGGAGCAGACAGTCTGGAGCCAGAAGGGCTGGCAACCGATTTCTAAAACGGAGTATGAGCGGCGCGTTAGCCAAACCGGCCAGATTGGACGACCGCCAATCAATGGACTGGTGTGGTTGGCCATATTCCTGGTGGCGACGCTTTGGCGGTTCGGAACCTGGGGCCATCTGCTGTTTAGCATGCTGCGACTGAAGGGCCGAGTCCTCAAGAGCATGCCGACGTCCTATTCGTTTCCTCCTGTCACCACCGCGCAATTTCCGCTTCTGGATGTGGCGGTGCTGGAGAAGTACACGCGCGAGTTCGAGGGCATGGGATTCGTTCGACTGCTGGATTTTTCTCTTGTTTCAGATGGGAGCGTGCGCATTCCGAGCTTTTGCCGGCTGTTCGTGAGCAGCCGGCACCACTGCTTTGGAGAGGTCAGCCAGGTGTTCCCGCCGAGAAAATCGGCACAGCCGCTGGCATGTTCGATCCAAAGCGTTTTGCAAGAAGGATGGACAATATCGTTTTCGAACCGCAAACCGATTGCCGCGAGTTCGCTGATTCGGCGAAGGAAGGCTCTTGGTGTAAGTATGCCGGGAACCGATGCTTCGGGAGTTCTGCAAGCCTTTTTGCAGATGCGCGAACAAGTCTGCCACGACCTGGGGATTTCGCCGATGCGCGACGATACGCTCGAAGCGTACATCGCAAAAGTACAACTCTCGGTCACGGAGATGCGCGAAGCAGTGCAACAAAAGAACTTCGCCACCGCAGTGTCGCATGTCTACTACCGCAAGCTCTCGCTTTTGAAAACGCGCGAAGAGTACACGTGGCTTGGCGACTATCCCAAGGAAGCGGAGCGGCGAAAGCAGGGATTTCCGGCGGAAGCGCGCGCGCTATAGGCGCCATTCCGAGATTGTTCGGCTAGTTGTTTGAGCAGAGTGATAGCTGAAGGTTTGGATTCTGCCGGGTCGGAAGCGCTGAGGCGGGCGTTTCGATAGGTTCTTGTATCGCGGTGGCGTTCCGCGGCTCGGCGGTTGGCGATAACTGCCACTACTTATATAGCCGCAAGCGAGGAACAAGGCGGGGAGGTTAATGGGAGCCGGCGGTGTGCGCGGTGCCGAGGGGCGAGGAGGTTGGCGACGGGCTGGCGGCGTCCGGGGTGGGCGGGAGATTTATGTTGGTAACGCCCGATGGCGCCCAGGTGAGCTGTCCGTTGCTACTCGCGACTCCCTCGACGATTTTCGAGAACAACCGATCTTGCATGGCGGTGCGTTTCGCATAGTCAACCACATAGCTGACCGTGAATTCCAGCGATCCGCCGTTTACGACGAGTGCGACGGTAGGATCCAATGGAGGATTCGCGGCTCGATAGTAGTCGCTCATCGCTTTCCAGGAGGCCTGCGCTTCAATCAAATACTCGCCAATCGCCTCTTTGGCGGACCGCGAGAGCATCTCTCTGGCAAGCTGGCAATCGCTGGTGGTTGTAAGCAGCACTTTAATTTCGTCCCAGATAAAGCGGAATCCTTGCGAATAGTTGAAGACGGGTACTTTTAAGAGGATGTTGTTGGGGATGCGAACGATCCGGCCGTTGTACAAGTCCTTGCTGACCCAGTTCCCCGTTTCCATCAAGGTGGTTCGAAGAAGGCCGATGTCGATCACATCACCGCGAGTGTCGCCAATCTGAACTCTGTCTCCCACAGTGTAAAGTTTCGAAAAACCGATGGAGAAAGCGCCGGCAACACTGGCCACCATGTCCTGCAGGGCTACTGCAACGCCCGCGCCGACGACACCGAGCGTAACGCTGAGGCGGCCCAAGCGGTCCTCAAAGAGGATGGCAAGAAAAAGGAGAATGACGACGTAACCAGCGAAGATAATGAACTTGCGAACTCTATACCGTGCATCGGCCTGGCCAAACTGTCGGGGCAGGACTCGTTCGAACACGCGGAACGTGGCGTGAATCAGAAGGATGCCAACAACGGCAGCAACGCATTTCGTGAAGAGGGAAAGCGAAACAGCCTCTTTGAAAAGATCAGTCATACAGCCACCATCGTTCTCAGTCCGCGGTCACATCGCAAAGTAAGACTACCAGACCTCTCAAGCGCTTCGAAGGATCGCGATTTCTGATTCAGGCGGATCGTCTGATCCTTATGATGCGGTCCGTTAGCCATTCTGCGCGAAAATCGTGTTGTCAAAAACTGACTCAGTACTAGTTCTCTCGCTGGTTTTCAGGGCTTACCCTTTTGCGGGGATTCGGGTGTTAGCGCGGGAGTGCGGGCGGCGGGGTAGAGGCCGAGGACGCGGAGGTCGCTGGTGGCTTGGCGGACTTCGGCAAGGGCGCGTTCAAGTTGGGAGGAGGAGTCGGCTTCGACGTCCAGGAAGAATTGGTATTCCCAGGGGCGGCCGTGGATGGGGCGGCTTTCGATTTTTTGGAGGTTGACGCCGTGTTTGGCGAAGGGTTCAAGAGAGGCGAGGAGCGCGCCGGGGCGGTGTGCCAGGCGCATGGCGATGGACATTTTGTGAGCGTCGGGAGCAGGTGGGTGCTCTACGTTGGCGGGGCGAAGGAGGACGAACCGGGTGAAATTTTCAGCGTTGTCCTGGATGTCGGAAGCGAGGATGACACCGGCGTAGTGTTCGGCGGCGCGGCGGCCGGCGATGGCGGCGCTGGATTTGTCGCCGCGGGCCAGTGCTTCTCGAACGCTGCCGGCGGTGTCTTCTGCAGGGACGCGCTTGAGGTTCGGATGCGTCGCGAAAAAACGTTCGCATTGAGCGAGAGCCATGGGATGCGAGGCTACGGAGCGGATGGAATCAAGCGTCGCGCCGGGGCAGCCGATCAGGTGATGCTTGATGGGGAGGATTGTTTCAGCGGTGATGGTGAGGGTGCTTTCGAGGAGTAGATCGTAAACACGCACGACGGGTCCGGCGAGGGTGTTTTCTACGGGGGCGAGGAGAGCGTCGGCGAGGCCGTCGCTGATGGCGCGGAAGGCAGCGTCGAAGGTAGGGCGAGGGACGGTGGTGATGTCGTCACCGAGGAGCTGGACGGCGGCTTCTTCGCTGAAGGCGCCGGGCTCGCCTTGGAAAGCTACGCGCATTTTAAGGATGATAGCACTCCTCAGCACAGGGACTGGGTGCGGCGTTTTCTTTGATGTCCTGGCCGCGGAAGCAATCCACATTGGCTGCGGCTGCGAAAGTGTGGCATTGCAGAAGCGCGTTTGCGGCGTGGGAAGGCGAGGTATACTTCGCCAAGGGAGACGGAAAATGAAATTGGCCAAGCCTGAGGCAGGTGAGTATGCGGCTTACTATGAGAAGTACATTGCGCTGGTTCCCGGGAATGACGTTACCGGCGCGCTGGAGGCGCAGCGTGTGCAGACGATGCAGCTCTTCGCGGGACGCAGCGAGCGGGACGGGAATTTCCGTTACGCGGCGGATAAGTGGACGGTGAAGGAAGTGCTCGGGCACTTAAGCGATTCCGAGAGAATCTTTACGTACCGGGCGCTGCGGATTGCCAGAGGTGACCAGACGCCCATGGAGGGATTCGAACAAGACGATTACGTGCGCAGCGGCGGATTCAACGAACGGCCGCTGGCGAGTTTGGTGGAGGAATTTGCATATGTGCGAAGCGCGAGCCTGGCGTTGTTTCGTTCGCTTGGGAAAGATGCGTGGTTGCGGCGCGGTACGGCTAACAAGAACGAGGTGAGCGTGAGGGCGTTGGCGTTCATCACGGCGGGGCACGAGCTGCACCACCGGCAGATTCTCGAGGACCGCTATTTTTCGGCTATCCCACGTGCCTAGAACGAGTAGTTCGCGGCCGCTGGCCGTGACGGGGTTTAAGAAGAAAATAAAGCAGGATGGACGCCAGCGTGATGCTTAACGCCGCTCCGAGGACTGCCAGTGCTTGTGCATCCAGAGGGTGTACGAAGGCGTCTCCAAGAAGGTAGGAACCCAGGCACAAGAAAAGCACCGCCAGGAAGATGACCAAACTTCCGAAGGTTCGCGCCAGCCCTCCGCGAATGACCAAGGGCTTGGCGACGTGGTGCGCGCCGGCGCGGACGAGTGTTTCTGCACGCATGGCTCACCCCTTGCGAACCCTCCCGAACGGCAACGGGATCTGCGACGCGCAAGAACTCGAGATAAGCGAAGTTTGGCGAAGGATAGGTCTTCTTCACGGGTGCGCGGCAGACACAGGGTGGATACTTCCCTCGATTGTGTTTTTGGATGGAACCAGGACTTCGCAGTCACACGCTGGATTCGTGCAATGCGATTGTTCCCCAAAGTTCACGATCATAGTGCCGTTCCTTCCTTGACCGCAGGCTCGCTGGGGTCGCCCAGAAGACAGCTAGAGCCTGGGACAACAGCAAGTGGAGATGGACTATATAGGGCGGTAATCAAAAGTCAAGAAAAAGATTCCAATAAGACGACGGTACCATATAGATAACTTAACATATATTTTCTGGCGCGGCAAAGGGTGCGACCTGGAGCATTTCGGTTCTTTCGCTTCCTTGCTAGTGGGCGAGAACTTGCCATTCGAGGTAATGTACGGTTGCCGGAGCATGCTTTCCGGGTTAGGTTGCGGGGGCCGCGAGCGGCTGCTAAAATTGCTGATTTGCCGGGTTGCCGGCAGTCGTGCTGAAGGCTACCTGCTATTTGCCGGATGGGTATCCCACAGAAATTGCAGGCGTTTGCTTGCGGGCCGATAGTATAGGCAAGCGCAAAGCCTCCAAATAATGCGCAGCCGCGGAGAAACCAGTAGAAGAGGCGGGCGTGAGAACGCTCGTCTGAGAAGGTCGGGGCCCCGCGGAAGGGAGATTACGAGTGGCAAAGTATGATGTAGCGATTATCGGGAGCGGTCCGGGCGGATATGTGGCGGCGATCCGGGCGGGCGAATTGGGATTGAAGACTGTTGTTGTGGAGAAGGACCCGTTTCTTGGGGGGACGTGCTTGCACGTCGGATGTATTCCTACGAAAGTTTTGCTGCACCACGCGGACGTTTACGATCACTTCAAGAATGGGGCGGAGCTGGGGTTTGAGGTGAGCGGGCTGAAGATCAATTGGGCGAATATTCTGGCGCGCAAAGACAAGATCGTGAAGAAGCACGCCAAGGGCATCGAGTTTCTATTTAAGAAGAACAAGGTGGAGTGGGTGCAGGGCTGGGGGCGCTACGCCGGGCCAGGGCGCGTGAGCGTAGACAACAATGGGAAAAAGAGCGAGATCGAGGCCGCGAATGTTTTGCTGGTGAGTGGATCCGAGGCGCGCTCTCTGCCGGGGATCGAGCCCGATCACAAGACGATTCTGACGAATCGGTCGATTCTGGAGCTGCCGGAAATCCCGAAAACACTGATCATCGTGGGTGCGGGAGCGGTGGGAGTGGAATTCGCGTCTATTTACAACACGTTTGGGACGCAGGTGACGGTTCTGGAAGCACTGCCCCGCGTGGTGCCTGTCGAGGACGAAGATGTTTCGGTGGAATTGGAAAAAGATTTTAAGAAGAGAGGGATACAGATTTTCACGAGCAGCAAAGTGGATTCGGTGAAGAAGGACGCCAATGGCGTGACGGTTTCGTTCAAGGATAAGGACGGAAAAGCGCAGACACTGCAGGCGGAAAAATTACTGATGGCGGTGGGCCGCAAGCCGATGACGGAAAATTGCGGGCTGGAAAAGTCGAAGGCAAAGCTGGACCGCGGATTTGTACTTACTACCGGTCAGAATTTCGAGACGGATGAGAAGGGCTTGTACGCGATCGGGGACATCGTTGCGGGCATGCCGCAGCTGGCGCACGCGGCGATGATGGAAGGGATTGTTGCGGTGACGCACATCGCTGGAAAAAAGACTCAGCCAATTCTGAAGACGCGGATTCCTAATGCGACGTATTGCGAGCCGCAAATCGGTTCCATTGGATTGACGGAGAAGCAGGCGCGCGAGGCGGGTTACGCGGTGAAGATTGGCAAGTTTCCTTTTGTGGGAAACAGCAAAGCGACGATTTTGGGGAATCACAACGGGTTCATCAAGGTGGTTTCGGACGAGAAGTATGGAGAGATCTTGGGGATTCATATTATCGGGCCCTTGGCGACGGAGATTTTGTCGGAGGCGGCGGCGACGTTGAACCTCGAGGGAACGGTCGACGACATGATGAATATGATTCATGCGCATCCGACGGTTTGGGAAGGGATGGGAGACGCGTTTGCTAGCGTAAGAGGATTGCAGATTAACGTGTAGTGACTGGTGATTCGTGACTGGTGACTGGTGAAGAGTTGTCAGATTATCGACCTCGGATTGATTGGGTACGCGGAAGCGTCCGCGCTGCAAAAGCGCGTTGTGGCGGCCCGCAAGGCGGATGCGATTGGGGATGTGCTTTTGCTTTGCGAGCATACGCCGGTGATTACGCAAGGGCGGAACGGGAAACGCGAACATCTTTTGGTTTCGGAAAATGTGCTGCGGCAGAGAAATGTGGAGTTTTTCGAGACTAGCCGCGGAGGGGATGTTACATACCACGGGCCAGGGCAGCTGGTGGGGTATCCGATTTTGCAGCTTGGGGCGATTCGGAAAGATGTGGTTTGGTATGTGCGGATGTTGGAAGAGGTTATGATCCGGGCTTCGGCGGAATTTGGGATTTGCGCGCATCGTGAAGAGGGGAAGACAGGGATTTGGGTGGCAGGCGGAGAAAAAGATTTTACACAGAGTGCGCTGAGGACACAGAGTTCACAGAGGGAAGAGCGCGCGGCGGAGAAGCTGGGGGCGATTGGGGTGCATATCAGCCGGTGGGTGACTTCGCACGGATTTGCGTACAACGTAGCGACGGATTTGCGGAGTTTTGATTTGATTGTGCCTTGCGGGATTGCGGGGCGGAAGGCGACTTCGCTGGAGAAATTGCTGGATCGAGCGGTGAGTTTGAAGGAAGTCGAGCCGAAGATGATGTGGCATTTTGGGGAAGTATTCGGGTTGGAGATGAAGCTGGGATCGCGGGAAGAGTTATTGAAGAAACTGGAGATCGCGGAACAGATGATCGCGGTGCCAGCCTAGGGAGTAGGAATGAAGAAGGATCTGACGCGGCAGCAGTATCTGGACTTGTACTACTACATGCGGCTGAACCGCGCCGTGGAAGACACGATGGTGAAGCTCTTCCGGCAGAACAAAATTGTCGGGGGGCTTTACTCGAGCCTGGGGCAAGAAGCGATTTCGGTCGGAACGGCGTACGCGCTGGAAAAGAAGGATTGGCTGGCGCCGATGATCCGGAATATCGGGGCGCTTTTGGTGAAAGGCGTGCCGCCGCGTGATGTTTTCATGCAGCACATGGCGAAATACGATTCGCCAACGAAAGGCAAAGACGGGACTAGCCATTTCGGCGACTTGGAGAAGCTGCATATCGTTTCGCCGATTTCGATGCTGGGCGATTTGATTCCGGTAATGACTGGCGTGGCCATGGCGGGGCGTTACCTCGGGCAGAAAATTGTAACCATGACGTGGATTGGAGATGGCGGAAGCTCGACCGGCGTGTTTCACGAGGGGTTGAATTTTGCGGCTGTGCAGAAGGCGCCGTTCGTGCTCATTCTGGAAAATAACTTGTGGGCGTATTCGACGCCGGTGAAGCGCCAAGTGCCGCTGGAGAATTTGGCGGACCGCGCGAAGGCTTACGGAATTTCGAGCTACATCGTGGACGGAAACGACGTGGTTGCGGTTTACACAACGACGCGAGAAGCAGTAGCGCGGGCGCGGGCCGGTGAAGGACCGATCCTTATCGAAGCCAAGAGCTTCCGCCGGCTGGGTCACGCACAGCATGATCCGGCCGAATATGTTCCGAAGGAGATGCGCGCTTACTGGGAAGGACGCGACCCCATCGCGCTCTACGAAAAGTTTTTGATGGGTGAGAAATTGCTCGATGCCAAAGGCAAGAAGGAAGTTGAGCAGAAGATCGACACGCTGCTCGCTGCGGAGCGCGAGTTCGCGGAGAATTCGCCGATGCCGCCGCCGGAATTTGCCGCGACGGGCGTATATTGCACGGGCGACGACTGCCATAACATTCAGGCGAAATGGGAGCGGCCGATTGCCGAAGTGACGCCGCCGAAATCGAGTGTCAAGCCGGTGTGGACCGTCGCGGGCTTCGGCTCCGGTAAAAGCTCAACGGCGAACGCCGCCATCCATTTCGGAGACACCAAGAACGCGTTGGAACCAGAAATTCCGGGAAGCGAAGCAGCGACGAAATCAAACGGATCCAAGTCCGCGGCAAAATCGCCGGTGAAAAAATTGGCCAAGACAGCGGTTACCTCCGGTGCACCGAGAAAGGTGAAGAGGTAGCCATGGCGCCCGATAACAAAACCGAAAACGGAACACAAATCACGTTTCTCGAAGCCATCAAGCAGGCGATGTTTGAAGAGATGGAGCGAGATCCGGCGGTGGTGCTGCTCGGCGAGGATGTTGGTGTTTATGGCGGCGCGTTTAAGACGAGCGAGGGATTGCTGGAGCGATTCGGTTGGGAGCGCGTGATTGACACGCCGATCAGCGAGAGCGCGATCATCGGGGCGGCTTGCGGGATGAGCTATGCGGGTTTGCGACCGATAGCAGAGCTGCAGTTCATTGACTTCATTGTGTGCGCGTTCAACCAGATTACGAATTTCGTGGCCAAAGGCCATTACCTTTGGAATGCTCCTGCACCCATGGTGATGCGCGGGCCTTCGGGCGGCTTTGTGCACGGCGGGCCGTTTCATTCGGCGAACCCGGAGATGTATTTCGTGCATACTCCGGGCCTGAAAGTGATTTATCCTTCGACGCCTTACGACGCAAAAGGATTACTGAAGGCGGCGGTGCGCGACAACAATCCGTGTCTTTTCTTCGAGCACAAATTTCTTTACCGGCGGATCAAAGGCGAGGTTCCGGCCGAGGATTACACCGTGCCGATTGGGAAGGCCATCGTGCGGCGCGAGGGCAAGCACCTGACGATCATTTCTTATGCGGCGATGATGCACACTTCGCTAGAGGCGGCCGATGCGCTGGCGAAGGAAGGCATCGAGGCCGAGGTGATTGATCTGCGGACGCTGCTTCCGTTGGACGAAGAGACCATTTTGCAATCAGTGAAGAAGACCAACAGGTGTCTGGTGGTACACGAAGACACAAAGACGGGCGGAATCGCTGGAGAGATTGCAGCGATTCTTTGCGAGAAGGCGTTCGGCGATTTGGATGGGCCGTTGATGCGCGTAACGGCCCTGGATACGCCAGTGCCGTATTCACCGCCGCTCGAGGAATATTTTTTGCCGAATGCGAAGAAGGTTTTTGACGCTGCGAAGGAATTGGCGCGGTACTAGGGAGCTTACAGTTGCCATCCGACGGCTGTCAGCCAGAAAGAGCAGCCAAAGATATTTCGCTGAGGATTTGTTTTTGGCTGTGAGCTGTCAGCAGTGAGCTTTTTCTTTAAGGAATTGCAGCACGAAGCACCGAGGAGAGATCCATGGCCACAGACGTCGTTATGCCGCAGATGGGCGAAAGCATTTTTGAAGGGACGATTACTAAGTGGCTTAAGAAGCCCGGCGACAAAGTCGAGCGGGACGAGCCTTTGTTTGAGATTTCGACGGACAAAGTGGACGCGGAGATTCCGTCGCCTTCGGCTGGCGTGCTGAAGGAGATCAAGGTCAACGAAGGGCAGACCGTACCGATTCAGACGGTCGTGGCGGTGATTGACGGCGCAGGTTCGGCGACTGCAGCTGCACCGGCACACGCTCCTGCTCCGGCCGCTGCAACGACAGCGCCACCTCCTCCGGCGAGACCCGCTGCTCCAGCCCCTGCAGCGCCAACTCAGGCAGCCCCTCAGGCGGCGCCTGCTACTACGCCGCAACGCACAGGCGAGCGCATTCACAGCTCGCCGCTGGTGCGCCGCATGGCTGCGGAACACGGGATTGACCTGACGACCATTCCGGGAACGGGCGCGGGCGGGCGGATCAGCAAACAGGATATAGAGGCGGTGATAGCTGCTGGCGGTACACCCGCAGCGGCTCCGCCTAGCGCTCCCGCGGCAGCTCCAGCAACTGCGCCAGCGCGTCCGGCTATGCCGCCGCCGTCGGCTCCGTCCGCGGCACCAGCGCTTCCAGCGACTTCCGGCGGACAGGTCCACGTCGCGTTCGAATCAGCCGTTCCGCGCGAGAAGATGTACTTCGGCAACTACACCGTCGAACCCATGAGCAACATGCGGCAACGCATTGCGGAGCACATGGTGGCCTCGAAGCGCGTGTCTCCTCACGTTTATTCGGTGGACGAGATCGACATGACCAAAGTGGCTTCGCTGCGAGCGAAGTCCAAGGACGAGTTCGAAAAGCGCTACGAGACCAAGCTGACGTTTATGCCGTTTTTCGTAAAGGCGGCGGTGGCGGGGTTGCGAGCGTTTCCGACAATGAACGCGTCGCTCGACGGAACGAACGTGATTCTGCACAAAGAGATCAACATCGGCATTGCCGTGGCGCTCGACTGGGGCCTGATCGTGCCGGTGGTGAAGGGCGCGGACGAAAAGAATGTACTCGGTATCCAGCGCACGCTGAACGACCTGGCGGAGCGGGCACGTTCGAAAAAACTGAAGCCCGAGGAAGTGCAGGAAGGCACCTTTTCCATCACCAATCCGGGCGTTTTCGGCGGGCTATTTGGCTTGCCGGTAATTAGCCAGCCAAACGTGGGCATCCTGGGGCTCGGCATGATCGAGAAGCGTCCCGTGGTGATCAACGACTCGATCGCTATCCGCTCCATGTGTTACGTGACGCTGAGCTACGATCACCGCGTGGTCGATGGCGCTGTCGCACACCAGTTCCTGCACAAAGTGAAGGACACGCTGGAGAACTGGTCGGAACCGGTTCTCTAGAGGGTGCTCTTCTAAAACTGCTTCGAGCGATGTACAGCCCAAGAGATTCTGGCCTCAGCAGCAATAATATGGTGCCAAATCCCGGAGCCTGTATTAGATTCGGACACCTGTCCGGATGTGGGACGCCTTTTCCCGCAACTGGTCGAACTTCTAGCCTAACCCCAATTTCGTACGTCCCGATGTATCTAGAACAAAGGGCTTACATCTGATTAAAGGTGGAAGCCGGCCTGCGCCTTCCTTCGTGAGACCACGACCGATATGGTTACGACGCCCCCACGAATACTCATTGCCGACGACCAGCCCGACGTGCTGAACGCGCTGCGCTTGCTGTTGAAGGGTCAGGGCTACGAAACGGAAGGAGTGACCTCGCCTGCGGAGATGCTGCGGGCGCTGGAGGCGCGTGAGTTTGATCTACTGCTCATGGATCTGAATTATGCGCGGGACACCACCTCGGGCCGCGAAGGTCTGGAGCTGCTTAACGACCTGAAAGAGATTGCGGACGCGCCGGCCATCGTCGTGATGACCGGCTGGGCGACAGTGGGGCTGGCGGTTGAGGCCATGCAGTACGGCGTGGCTGATTTTGTCGAGAAGCCGTGGACCAACACGCGGCTACTGGAAATTCTGCAAAAGCAAATTGGCTTGGGCCGCGAGCGCCGCGCAGCTCGCCGCCGCACAGCGCAGGAAAACCTGGACCACAGGGAGATCGCGCTGCAGTTTCACCAGCAGGAACGGGAAGTCGCCGAAGCGCGGTCCATCCAGCAGGGGCTTCTGCCAAAGAGTATCCCTCAGCGCGCGGGATATGAAATCTCAGGCGCGTGGCAGCCGGCGCAAAGCGTCGGCGGCGATTATTACGATGTCCTGGAGTTCGACGAGGCCACGCTGGGCCTGTGCATCGCGGATGTAGCGGGAAAGGGGTTGCCAGCGGCGCTGCTGATGTCCAACCTCCAGGCTGCTGTGCGCGGTCTTGCCTCTCCCGCCATGGCGCCCGATGGGCTGTGTGCACGGCTGAATTCGCTGGTTTGTCACAACACCGGCAACGACCGCTTCATCACTTTTTTTTACGCGCAGCTTGACGGCCCTGGGCGGCTCCTGCACTACGCGAACGCGGGGCACAACGCGCCTATCCTGCTGCACAGCGATGGATCGCATGAGCGGCTGCAGGCCGGCGGCGGGGTGCTCGGCGTTTTTCCCAAACAGAAATTTGCAACAGGGGCCGCACGGCTGGTATCCGGTGACCGCCTCATTCTCTTCACGGATGGCGTGACGGAAGCTTGCGATGCCGTAGAGGAAGAATTTGGCGAAGTGCGGCTGCTGCGTTTATTGCAGGAGCATCGCGCGGCGACCGCTTTCGCATTGCAGGAGAAAATCCTGGCTGTCGCGGGTGAATTCAGCCAGGGGCACTGGCATGACGATGCGACACTGCTGGTTCTAGCCGTTTCCTAGCGGAAATTGTACATATGCGCCATGACGCGCTTCAAACTCTCTGAGCTTCAGCTGACGCAGTATGAAAATCACTGAATCATCGGTTTCAGTTTTGCAACCCACACCGCGAAATGATCGAGCGGAACCGGCTCGATGCCCGCGTCGCGGAGCGTGCGGTCCACGAAACGATTGCGATCGTTGTTTTCCTTCAGGTCGATATCCGTGATGGCGGCAAATTCCGTTTTGAGTGTGGATTTGGCGGTGATGGCTTCGAATGTGTGGGCAATTCCCTTGGCGTCGCCGGGCGCGCGCGACACGGAGAGCGTCTGAATGAATCCGCGCGTGCCGTTGCGCCGGTAACTGTAATCAATACGCATGGGATCGCCTGGAAAAGTGAATTCCGAGGCGCGGACAGATTTCTGGATGCGGTCCCAAATGCGAGCCTGACGAAAAACCTGCGAACAGTAAGAGCGCATTTGCGCGCGGCCTCCGGGCGCGCCGACGCGGCTAGGCATGCGCGGCAGCGCAACGTGGTCTCCGTAGAGGCGCTCGAGTTCGGCGTCCAAATCATTGGCGACCACACCCTTTTGCGGTGTGAGTTGCAGCGCATTGGATAGCGTATCGTCCCATTTGCGGAGAAGTTCCTGCAGCGCGCTACCGTTGGAACCTCCGCCGTTTGCGCTGCGGAAGGAATCGAAGCGGTCTTCGAGATTGTCACGCAGGGCACGCAGAAGAGATTCATCAGCTTCAGGATGCAGTCGGCGCAGGCGCGCATATTCCTCCTGCTCCTCGATGAGGCGAAGTCGGCGTTCGCCCGACTGCGGGTCGTAAACCAGGACGCCGATGTTCACCCACTCGTCTCGAACAAGATTTGGTGTATAGCGCAGAATACGGTACGCGCAGGTTGGTTCAGGTTGCATGGATTCAACAGAGCTTTCGGTCATAAGTCACGTCCAGTTCGGTTCATATGCAGTTCGGAAAGGGCTGGCGATTGGATTTCTTGGCTTCCAGAATAAGATCAGGGACGCGCGCGCGTCGCCGCAGCAGTTGCTCGGAGACCCGCAGCACCGCGTCGAAATCGTCCTCGTACCAGGCCGGTGGAATTTGCTTCGTGATTTCATCCACGGAGCGCTCGGTCATCTGTTTTTCCAGGCGGTCAAGCCAGGGCACAAACGATTCCATGCCGGTCACAGCTTCGTATACGCGATTGCGTGCGTATAGGCCCCGCAGCGGCGCGTCCGGGAAATTCCATTCTCCGGCGTTGAAGCAAAAGCCCTGATCGATCATCAGCGTGGAGTACGGCGTTACCGTTTTCTCTCCGGCGGACGAATCCGCAGCCACGCGTCCGCCGCCGAGCTGCTGCTGGAAAAAGAGCGTCTGGCGGCCGTTGGTATTGCAGGTCCATTTGTCGAAAACCAGCATGCCCGCGAAATCATGCAGGTTTGCGACCTGGCGCAATTGTTCGTCGGGCAGAAAGTCGTGCAGCGATAGCCGGCGGGGATCGCCGGGATAACGCGAACCGAATTGCAGCCCGGGCTGGCATGGAATCCGCTGGCGCGGCATTTCCATCGCTAGATCAGGCGTCAAGCGGATCAATTCTTCGGACACCTCGACAATGGCCACAGGCGTCGTCGGCAGCCCCAGCCGCGCCGCTAGCTTCGTTCCTAGCAGTTCATTGACCAGAATCCGGCGGTGTTGAGGATTATTTTGGAATTTAACGACGTAGTAGTGTCCGTCCGAGCAGCGCATCAGATGAGACTGCGCCCCGCCGCGCATCCGGCGTATCTGTTCTAGCGCCCGTAACATACGGCGGTCATGCTAACGGCGGTTACATATTTCGTCAAGCATTCTGTTCGTAAATGCGAGGGATTCCCGATTTGACAGCGGAGCGTTGTCTAAATGGGAGCGCGCCCCCGTGTTTCGCGTATCAGAGCGAACTATTTTCGTTCTCAAAAAGGAAGGGGGCTTGGACGATGGCCCAAGCCCCTTCGCGTTCTCAAAAATTCAGTGCCGCGCGCAGTCTTAGCGCTTTTTCTTCTTGGCGGCCTTCTTCGCCGTCTTCTTCGGTTTTGCTTTGGGCTTGGCTTTGGCCTTAGCCTTTGCTTTAGGCTTGGCTTTTTTGGCGGCCGCTTTGGCTTTCTTCTTTGGAGCCGCCTTCTTGGCCGGTTTAGCCGCGGGCTTGGAGGCAGCTTTTGCCGCCGGCGCCGCCGCTACAGGCTCTTCCTCGGTGATGAGGATCTCTTCTTCCTCGGTCTCCACGATTTCTTCACCGCCGGCCAACTCATCTTCTTCGTCCAGCCGTGACAGCTCGTTGTCGTCTTCGAAGTTGTCTTTCTCGAAATCCATTCCATCCTCCCGAGGGGTACCCACAAGCCTATGGCCTGCGGGACGCTGCATCAGCTGGAGTCGCCAACTCCCCTCCGCCGCAGCGAAGTTGTTATCGTACTCCTGCAAAGTTGTCAAGCATTCTGCTGCAACGGTGCGGAAGACAGGTGTCCGAGTCTAGAAAGGCCTCAGCCGGTTGGAAAACCGCAGGAGCCTTAGACCGTTCCTCTTTGCAGGTAACTTATTGTATATAAAAGGCTTAATTCCGATTAGCGGCCGCGGCCTGGTTGGGAGCGGAAGCCGCTTGGGGAGCGCGTGCCTTGGAGCTTGTTTTCGACCGGCTGTGCTCCGGGGCGATTTCCGGCGCGCCCCCGACGGTGTAAATGCGCAACACCATCCCGCGGCTTACGTGGTTGGTGCTCATGTGATTCCACTTGCGCACGTCTTCCGTGGGCACGCTAAAACGATCCGCAATTCCGCCGAGCGTGTCGCCTTTGCGCACACGATAACGCACCAGGCGGCTCTTGGACTCCACCGGAGCCGCGGCGGGAATAATTAATTTCTCTCCGACATCCAGCGCCGCGTGGCGATCCAGATTATTTGCGTCGGATATTGCCGCCGGCGTCACTCGATATTTTTTCGCGATGGAAGTCAGCGTCTCGCCGGCTTCGATGCGGTGGCGCCGCCAGCTCACCCATTTGTCCGCGGGAATATCCGCAATCTCCGCGGAAAATTTTTCTGCGCTGCCCACGGGCAAATGCATCTCGAACGAAGGATCGTCCGGCGTCGCCAATCGCAGCAGCGCGGGATTCAGATTTCGCAGAGTGTCGACATCGACGTCAATGGTCTCGGCCACCAATCGTAGATCGATCGCGCGGCCCGGCTTCACGACATCCGTCGGCACGGGCTGCTCCGGATCCACTTGAATACCGTAGTGTGCGGCGTCCTTGGCGATCAGCGTAAGCGCCAGAATAATGGGCACGTAATTTCTGGTTTCGCGGGGAAGCACGTTCCGTTTATAGAGTTCCCAAAAATCAGCATAGCCCGTCCGCTCGATGGCCTTCTGCACGTTTCCCGGGCCGCAATTGTACGCGGCCATTGCCAGATACCAATCGCCGAATTGTCCATATAGATCGCGCAAATGCTGCGCGGCCGCGCGCGTGGCCTTTTCCGGGTCCTGCCGTTCGTCAATCCACCAGGTGTGCCGGAGACCGTATTCCATGCCGCGATAGGCCACGAACTGCCAGATGCCTCGCGCGCCGGCTCTCGAGAGGGCCAGCGGCTGGAACGCGCTTTCCGCCTGCGCCAGATAAATCAAGTCTTGCGGAACGCCTTCTTCATGCAAGACTCGCCCGATCATTTCGCGATAGCGCCCGGAGCGCCGTAGCCCCGTCTCGACAATGGCGCGGCCCCGCGGAGTCTGGAAAAAATTCAAGAAGGAGAGTACTTCGTCGTTCACCGTGAGCGGCATGTCGTGCGAGATGTTCTGGGCGGCTTCTTCCGCCCGCGCTTTCAGCTTCGGATCGACGGGAAAGGTCATCTCCGCTACTTCATCAATCGGCGCGGGCACAGCAGGAGCTTCCTGAAAGCCGTCGCCCGCTCGGAAGGCCTGCAATTCGTAGCCGTAGACCGTATCCACCACGCGATGAAACAGTTCGCTGAGCTTGGGGTCACTGTTCGGGTCGTAGCCGCTGGTCAGCATCCAGTCGACGGCTTCGTCAAAATCGTGCCGCGCGGCTTCCAAATGTCCCGCTTTGTAGTTCTGCTCGCCGGAAGCGAATTTGGCTTCCACCTGCGCAATCAAGTAATCCTTGGGACCGGGAACTCTCAGCGCCATCGCCGCCAGCCATTCGGGCGAAAGTTTGGGCAGCGGAAGTTCTCCGATGCTGGCAGGAACTTGAGCAGTGGCGGTATGCGCGGTGGCCAGCGCTGGGACGCGCGCTTGAACACCGTTTTTCGCCGCATCCTCACAGCCGCCCGCGGCCACGGCAATTCCGGTAAACAGGGCGGTACTCAGCAAGGTCTGGAGCTTCAGGCGCATCCCCTTATGTTAAGTAGCTGTTACAGTCCAGGTCAACGCTTTCCGCTAGGGGAGGGGTGACCTACTCAATACACGCCCGCGGGCCAGCGATCCACCTCCAGCCTGTTCCTCGCACGACAAGTCCGAGATAGACTCTCACGCGAGGAGTTTCACGTGAAACCTACTCCCATGGCCCGACTTCCGAAGGCAACATGGTCCGTCCAGCTGTTCACGGCCGTGCTGGTAGTCTTTTCTTTCGGCTTAGCGCTGCTTCACGCACAGACCAATAGTCTTTCCGCTGACAAGCGCGCACAGATCGAAAAAGCCGCCTCAAGTTTCCTGGCCGCCAACAGCGTGCCGGGGATTTCCGTTGCGGTCGTCCAGGGCGGCGAGCTTATCTGGTCCGCGGGTTTCGGAATGGCCGATCTTGAAAATTTCGTTCCCGCGACGCCTTTCACGCTTTTCCGGCTGGGCTCGATTTCCAAGCCCATCACGGCGACCGCCATTCTCCAGCTTTCGGAACGCGGAAAGTTGGATCTTGATGCCGAGGTGCAAAAGTACTGCCGAGCCTTCCCTAAGAAAGAGTGGCCCATCACCACGCGCGAGCTACTCGGCCATTTAGGAGGCATCCGGCACTACAATCCAGACGGCAAAGGCGACATCTCCGACGACAGCGCAAAGCATTTCGCCAGCATGGAAGAATCATTGCAAATCTTCGCCAGTGACCCACTGGTTGCGAGGCCCGGTACGAAATTTCAGTACTCAACCTATGGCTACACGCTGCTCGGCTGTGTCCTCGAAGGCGCTGCCTCCGAAAAATACGTGGACTACGTGAAGGAAAACATTTTCGAGCCCGCCGGGATGGCAGAGACGCAAGCTGACGATTTCTTTGCGATTGTTCCTCACCGCTCGCGCTGGTATCACAAGGACAAAGGCGGCGTCGTGCAGAACGCGGGCGTTTTGGACTCCAGTTACAAAATCCCTGGCGGCGGTCTCATCTCGTCCGCGGACGACATGGCCCAGTTTGAAATCGCCATCCTGGCCAACAAACTCCTGAAGCCAGCGACGCGCGAAGTGATGTGGACGCCGCAGAAGGCGGCGGATGGTTCGCAGAACGGTTACGCCTTAGGCTGGGAGACGCAAAAGAAATATGGCCTCACGCTTGTGGAGCACACAGGCGGCCAGCAAGGCACCAGCACCTCCATCCTCCTCGTGCCGACGCGCCGCGCCGGGATCGTTGTGCTTGCCAACATGGACAACGTCAATTCAGCTGCGCTCTCGACCGAAATTCTGAAGATCGTGCTCGATCTCAAGGACAAACCCGAATAAACATTCGCCGTCTTCTCCTGCCGTTTCAGAGACGCAGGGAAGGTCCCTCTGTAAGGACGCCTTGACATTCCCCGCACTTCCGAGGATATTAAACCACATGGTTAACTATTCAACAGCAGGGCTGAATGCCACGTTTGGAGCTCTCTCTGATCCCACTCGCCGCGCCATTCTGGCCCGCCTTGCACAGGGTGAAGCCATGGTCACGGAACTCGCGGAGCCCTTCCGCGTTTCTTTGCCGGCCATTTCGAAACACGTTCGCGTCCTGGAAGCCGCGGGCCTGCTCGAACGCGAAGTCGATGGCCGAGTTCACCGCTGCAGATTGGCTGCCCAGCCGATGAAGAACGCGGCTGCCTGGATCGAGCAATATCGCGCGTTCTGGGAATTGCAATTTGATGCCCTGGCGAAATATCTGGAAACGAATGTCAGCAAGGAGAAACAGTCATGGCAAGCGCACAGCAAGGCCAAACAAGCTCCGGTTTCACACTCCAAATCCGCAGGACGTTCGCGGCGCCGCGGGAAAAAGTCTTCGCCGCGTGGGCCGAGCGCGAACAGCTAGAGAAGTGGATGTGCAGAGATGTTGCCGCGCACGTGATCACGCATCACGTGCAGGACATCCGCACCGGCGGCCGGTATCTCATGGAGGTTCGCGATCCCGGCAAAGGCGAGACGTACTGGGGCCAAGGCGAATATCTTGAAGTCCGACCTCCCGAAAAGATTGTCTTCAGCTGGTCCTGGGCCAAGGAAGAGCCGGATGGGTCGCGCACTAAATTAAATCCCAAAAGCCCTGAAACCCAGGTCACTGTGGAATTCTTCACCCGGGGTGACTCTACAGAAATTGTTCTCACGCACGCTGGCTTCTTTACCGAGAAGGATCGCCAGGAACACGACCGCGGCTGGAACGGCTGCTTCGACGTGCTGGCGCGAACTCTCTAGTCCTCAGCGCGTTCGATTCCCGTTTACACGCGCTCTTCTGCGATGGTAGTGTCCCATCGAATCGATATGTGTTCGATGAGTTCTGCGTCGGTTCGTGCCAACTGCAAATCGCTTATCGGATGGACGAAGCATGAAAAATAAAGCAAGTTTCTTCGCTTGCGCATTTCTCTGCGCCTTAATGCCGCCGGCACTCTACGCGCAGCAAGCGCCTGCGGACGCGCCCTATCTAAACCCCAAACTTCCTGTCGATCAGCGCGCCGACGACTTGATCTCTCGCATGACACTCGAAGAAAAGGTCGATCAGCTCGGGCATATTGCTCCCGCGATTCCGCGGCTTCGCGTTCCCGCGTATAACTGGTGGAATGAGGGTCTTCACGGCGTAGCTCGCGCGGGTATCGCCACGGTTTTTCCGCAGGCCATCGGCATGGCTGCCACGTTCGATGAACCGCTGATGCATGACGTGGCCGATACCATTAGCACGGAATTTCGCGCCAAGTATTCCGCTGCAGTTCACTCGGACGGCTCGACGGATTGGTATCGCGGCCTCACCGTTTGGTCTCCAAACATCAATATCTTTCGTGATCCACGTTGGGGACGTGGCCAGGAAACCTACGGCGAGGACCCATTCCTTACCGCGCGTCTTGGCGTCGCGTTCATCACCGGCCTGCAAGGCACCGATCCGGACTACTTCAAGACGATCGCGACGCCGAAACATTTCGCGGTTCACAGCGGACCCGAGTCCACGCGGCACAGCGTGAACGTCGAAGCCTCTCGCCACGATATGGAAGAAACGTATCTGCCTGCGTTTCGAGCGGCGATCATCGAAGGCAAAGCCGAATCCATCATGTGCGCTTACAATCGCCTGAACGGTGAACCGGCCTGCGCGAATTCCGTTCTTCTTGTGGAGCATCTCCGCAAAGATTGGGGCTTCCAGGGCTACGTTGTTTCCGATTGCGGCGCCGTCGCTGACGTCTACAAGGGCCACAAATTCACGCCCACTCCCGAAGCTGCCGCCGCTGCGGTCTTTAAAGCCGGCATGGATCTCATCTGCGGCGACTCTCGCAACAATATGAATGCGGATCCCCAGGGGATTCTGGGGGCCGTGCACCAAGGACTGCTTTCCGAAGCCGATCTTGACCGCGCGTTGCGCCGCTTGTTTATCGCGCGTTTTAAGCTCGGCTTGTTCGATCCGCCTTCTTCTGTTCCTTTTTCCAAACTGACAGCAGCCGACAACGACACGGAAGCGCATCGTCAGCTCGCGCTTCGCATGGCGCGCGAATCGCTTGTACTGCTGAAAAATAAAAACAATTTTCTATCCCTGAAACACGCGCCGGCAACGATTGCCGTTATCGGCCCCGACGCCGACAGCCTCGATGCTCTGGAAGGAAACTACAGCGGCACGCCTTCCAATCCGATTACGATACTTGCCGGCATTCGCAATCGCTTTTCGCAATCCAAAATCGTTTTCGTCCAAGGCACAGGCCTCGTCGGCCCCGTCACCAAATCCATTCCCTCGGGCGCCCTTTGCACCACCGCATCCTGCAGCCAGCACGGCTTGAAAGCGGATTATTTCTCCAACATGACGTTCGAAGGCTCTCCCATTCTAAGCCGCGTCGATGCGGCCGTCGATTTCAGTTGGGGCGATTCCGGCGTCTCGCCGCAACTGCTTAACAAATATTCGGTGCGCTGGACCGGCGTGCTCGTCCCGCCCGAATCCGGCGACTACTTGCTCGGCTTTACCGGCGAAGATGGCTTTCGCGTCTGGCTTGATGGCGCTCTGCTCGTCGAAGACTGGACTCTTCATCGCCCCGCCAACACCGAAACCAAACAACTCCACCTCGAGAAGGGCCATCCGTATTCGCTGAAGATCGAATACTATCAAAACATTCGCATCTCAGAAGCTCGCCTCATCTGGAGCCTGCCTGGAGGCGAAGAAGCACAAGCCGTCGCCGCGGCGCGCAACGCCGATCTTGTCATTGCCGTCATGGGCCTTTCGCCGCGCATTGAGGGCGAAGAGATGAAAGTAAGCGCCGAGGGTTTTTCGAGCGGCGACCGCACACGCATCGACTTGCCCGCTCCGCAAGAGCAACTTCTCGAACGCATCGCTTCCGCAGGCAAACCCGTTATTCTTATTCTCACGAACGGCAGCGCGCTCGCCGTCAATTGGGCCGACGCCAATCCCAATATTCCCGCAATTCTCGAAGCGTGGTATCCCGGTGAACAGGGGGGAACAGCCGTCGCCGAAGCCGTTGCCGGAGATTTCAGTCCCGCCGGCCGCTTGCCCGTCACATTCTACAAGTCTGTGGCCCAGCTTCCGGCCTTCGACGACTATTCGATGGCCAAGCGCACGTACCGGTATTTCGATGGCGAGGCACTCTATCCCTTCGGCTTTGGATTGAGTTACACGTCATTCGCGTACAGCCAGCCGCGCGTCGATCACGCAAGCATTTCCGCCACGGAGCCAATCACTATTTCCGCCGATGTTAAAAATACAGGCTCTGTTGCCGGCGATGAAGTCGTGCAGCTATATCTCGCACACGTCAGCCTCGATGGTGCGCCACTGCGTTCGTTAGCCGGATTCGCACGGGTTCATCTTGACCGTGGCGAGAAGAAAACCGTGAAGTTCGTCCTCCGCGATCGCGATTTGAGCATCGTAGACGTTTCGGGAAAGCACCGCATTCTCCCCGGCGAAGTCGAAGCCTGGATTGGCGGCGGCCAGCCCATCGCAACTTCCAGCCTCGCCAAGCCCGCTGGTGCTGCCACGCAATTCACAATCACCAGCGAAGCCACACTGCCGGATTGATATCCTCCCTGGGGTTTGTCCGTAGTCACGCGAAACAAACGTTTCGAAAATTCCACTTGCAATTTCAGGGGAAAGTGGTATCCTGTTCTTGCGTTTGTTGCTCTTGTATCGCCTTTGGATTTGTAAAGCGGTCGCAAGGTCAAACTTGCGGCCTTTTTTTACGTCTGAAAGCGGCCGTAACTCTTAAGAGGGGTTCGGATTTCGAGGCACCAAATAGCTCAATTTAGTAATGCTCGGTTGCAACCCAACCGACAGAAAAGAGTACAGCAGTGAGTAAAGAACAAGGAACAGTGAAGTGGTTCAATGCCAGCAAGGGCTTCGGTTTCATCCAGCGCCAGAGCGGTGAGGACGTTTTCGTCCATTTCTCCGCGATCGTGGCTGATGGCTACAAGTCGTTGAATGATGGCCAAGCGGTTGAATTCGAAGTGACCAAGGGCCCCAAGGGTCTGCAGGCCTCGAACGTCCAACCCCTCTAATTCCACTTCACAAAAATATGAAACGGGCGGTGCGCTTCGGCGTCCCGCCCGTTTTTGTTTTTTGTAGCACCCACCATCGACCCATCCCGCCCTCCGCACCGACTAATACTTTGTAGGGGCGCAATTCATTGCGCTCCAGCTTGCCCGGGCATATCGACGCAACCACCCTCTTCCATGTCGTGATTCGTCCCCGAGGGTGTAATATGACCCCGATTTCAAAACAAAAGGAATCCTCCACCTCCGCATGAACAAGCGCACCTTCATCAAACTCTCCTCCGCCACAGTCGCCACCTCCGCCATCTCCCATTTCTCGGCCTGGGCGGCCCCCGACAAACTCACCAACTGGGCCGGCAACCTCGAATACAGCACAGAGAATCTCTACGCCGCCAAATCCCAAGAACAAATCCAAGACTTCGTCAAAGCTCATGCCAAATTCAAAGTCCTCGGCTCGCGTCACTGCTTCAACAACATCGCCGACAGCAAAGACGCCTTCCTCTCCCTCAAGCCGCTCGACGAAATCGTCTCTCTCGATCCCCAAGCCCGCACTGTCACGGTCGATGCCGGCATCACCTACGGCCAACTCGCCCCGCTCCTCGACGCCAAAGGCTTCGCACTCCACAATCTCGCCTCGCTCCCGCACATTTCCGTAGCCGGAGCATGCACTACCGCCACCCACGGCTCAGGCGAAAAAAATGGCAATCTCGCCACGGCTGTCTCCGCGCTCGAAATCGTCACCGCCTCCGGTGACATCGTAAAACTCTCGCGCCAGCAAGACGCCAACTTTTTCCAAGGTGCCGTCGTCGGCCTCGGGGCGCTAGGCGTCATCACAAAAATTACGCTTGATATCCAGCCCACCTACGAGATGCGCCAGTACGTCTACGAAAATCTCTCCTTCACCGCCATGAAAGATCACTTCGACGCCGTCCAGGCCAGCGCCTACAGCGTCAGCTTATTCACCGACTGGCAAAACCACAATTTCAGCGAAGTCTGGCTAAAAAGCCGCACTGAAAAAGGCCACGCCTTCAACGCCAAGCCCGAATTTTTCGGCGCCAAGCTCGCCACCAAAAATCTCCATCCCATCGCCGCACTCTCAGCCGAAAACTGTACCGAGCAAATGGGCGTCCCCGGCCCCTGGTACGAACGCCTGCCCCACTTCCGCATGGGCTTCACTCCTAGCGCCGGCAAAGAACTGCAATCCGAATATTTCGTCCCGCGCCACCACGCCGTCGAAGCCATCCTTGCCGTCGAGCGCCTCCGCGACCAAATCACCCCGCATCTCCTCATCACCGAAATCCGTGCCATCGCCGCCGACGATCTCTGGATGAGCCCCTGCTACCAGCAACCCTGCGTCACCATCCACTTCACCTGGAAACAAGACTGGCCCGCCATTAGCCAACTCCTCCCCGTAATCGAAAAGGAGCTGGCCACGTTCCAGGCTAGGCCCCACTGGGGCAAACTCTTCACCATTTCCCCGCAACAACTCCACACGCATTACAAAAAGCTCCCCGAGTTCATTGCCCTAGCCAAAAAGCTCGACCCCAACGGCAAATTCCGCAACGACTTCCTCAACACAAATATCTTCAGCTAGCACTCATATCGAATTCATATGGAGTGCGGCAGCTCTGCTGCCGCTTTTCTAATCGCCCCCGTATCCACGAATCAGATGGCCAAACTTTTCCACAATTTTCCACAACCGTAACAATCCAATCGCTCCCCGCCATCCCCCTCATCTCATTCCACTTGCCCGCTCCCGTTCGAACCAGCCATCGTCGTTCGAACAGTCACTACATCTTTCTATTATCTTATTGATAACAATCCATATTCCTGCTACCATTCCCCGTGATTTCGTCGCCAGACATCTCCCTGTCGCCAAAGCCGTCTCTTCTTTGTGGACTCTGTGCCCTCTGCGTTAAAATCCCCCGTAAACCCCGCCGCGAACGATCCGCAGTTCCGCGCGCACGCAGGAATCCGCGCAACCCCCTGGCTGTCATACACTTACTTCATAACTTGCGGACACCCCGGGGGTGGGGGTTGTCAGCCTCCCCCTTCCTGCATAGACTCCTCCGTCACGAGGGTCGGCCTGCCAATACCGACACAGGCCGGCCGCGAAAAGTGAAAATGAAGGACGACAAATCCAATCAAGGCGGCGACCGCTTCCCGCAGACACGCTGGTCCGTGATCGACGCCGCGCGCAGCGGCGACGCAACCGAACGCGTTCGCGCGATGGACACCTTAAGCGCCGCCTACTGGAAACCCGTCTACAAATACGTCCGCCTTCGATGGAATCGTCAGACTGCGGACGCGCAGGATCTCACCCAGGGATTTTTTGTCCAAATCATCGAGCGTGGCCTCCTCGAAAAATTCGATCCCGCCAAAAGCCGCCTCCGCACCTATCTCCGCGTCTGCGTCGACAGCTTCGTCATGAACGAAGAAAAAGCTGCCAAGCGGCTCAAACGCGGCGGCAACGTCGGGCACGTCGCGCTCGATTTCGCCGGAGCCGAAGAAGAACTTGGCGGCGCTGTAATGGATCCCGCGTCCATTCCTTCTCCCGAATCGCTCGAAGATTTTTTCGAGAAAGAATGGATTCGCGGCCTCTTCGAGGTGGCCGTCGAAGATTTGCGCAAGCATTGCGAGGCGAACGAACGCGAAAGAACTTTTCGCCTCTTCGAGGAATACGATCTTGCCGGCGACGAATCCATTTCGTACGACAAACTCGCCGAAGAATACGGAATCGCCGTCACCGATGTCACCAACGCGCTCGCCTGGGCGCGCCGCGAATTTCGCCGCGGCGCCCTCGATCGTCTCCGCGAAATCTGCGGCAGCGACGAAGAATTTCAGCGTGAAGCCCGCGCCGTGTTTGGCTGGCAAGCAAAATGAAATCTCTGTCGGACAAAGCCATCGAGCGCCTCCGCGCCGGCGCCGACGAACCCGATCTTTCCGGCACTCGCTACCGCCTGCTCGAACGCATCGCCCGCGGAGGCATGGGCGTCGTCTACGCCGCCGAAGACGAAAAACTCGAACGCCGCGTCGCGCTGAAGGTTCTCGATGTGCCAGGCACGGAAGGCGATTTGGCCAACCGCCTGATGCGAGAAGCCCGCGTCCTCGCGCGACTCGAACATCCAGGCATCGTTCCCGTCCACGACGTCGGCACGCTTGCCGATGGACGCGTTTTCTACACCATGAAATTTGTCGAAGGCCAGCGCCTCGACAAATTCATTGAAGGCGTCGAGTCCGTGCAGGACCGGCTCCGCCTCTTCTTGCGCATCTGCGAAGCCGTAGCTTTTGCCCACGCACGCGGCGTCCTTCATCGCGACCTCAAACCCGCCAACATCATGGTCGGCCCTTTCGGCGAAGTCCTAGTGATGGACTGGGGCCTCGCAAAAATCCTGCGCGATAAAACAGCCCGCGCGGAAAGCTCCACCGATCCGGAAGTCACAATTCTCGAAAAGCCAAAGCAGCCAGGCGACGCTAGCGACTCCACGAAGAGTTCCGTCATCACCGGCCACGGCACAGTGATGGGCACGCCCGGTTACATGTCTCCCGAACAAGCTCGCGGAGAAGTAGAAGTCCTGGACGCTCGCAGCGACATTTTCTCGCTCGGAGCACTCTTGCAATTCATCCTCACGCATAAAACGCCCGCCGGATTGGCACCGCGCCTGGACCGCTCGCTCGAAGCCATTTGCGACAAGGCCACCGCGGAACAGCGCGACTCGCGTTATTCCGCCGTCCAAGATCTTGGGCAAGATGTTTCCCGTTACTTGGACGGCCTCGCTGTGGGAGCGCATCGCGAAAGCATTTTCGAAAAAGCAGCCCGCTTTTACCGCCGCTACCGCTTCTTCATCTTGCTGATTCTGGCCTACTTGGCGATGCGCGTCATTCTGTTGCTGGTTTTGAAGAGATAAATCTAAAGGAATTCCGGGTCCCGTTGTATAGAACATCAGAGAACAAAAAGGAGCAGCAGACAAATGAACAAAATCCTTCTTGGATTGCTCTTGGGAGCCTTACTGGGCGCCATTGACGGAGGCACCGCCTGGTTCACTCCCGCCGTGCGAGCACAGATCGTCGGCATCGTCATCGGGTCCACCATCAAGGGTCTCATCGCCGGCGTCGCCGCTGGAATCTTTGCTCGTAAAGTGAATTCGGTGCCTCTGGGAATCCTGTTCGGTCTGGCGGTCGGCTGCCTGCTGGCATTTCTCGTGGCTTACATGCAGCATGGCTACTACCTTGAAATCATGCTTCCTGGCAGCATCGTGGGAATGATTGTGGGTTTCGCAACGCAGCGCTACGGGGCACCCGCGGCCACCGCGCCGGCTACTCGTTAAGCAGAAGCAAAAAATGTCAAAAGTTTCGATCGTAAATCCAAGGAGGGAGAACTATGTCTCGAGTCATTCACTTTGAAATACCCGCAGCGGAGCCGGACCGTGCCGCCGCATTCTACGGAAAGGTCTTCGGCTGGAAATTCGATAAATGGCCCGGCCCGATGGAGTACTGGATGGTTGCAACCGGCAAGGACGGCGAGCCGGGTATCAACGGCGGCATGATGAAAAAGCCTGGCGGAATCACTTCGACGACCAACACGATTGGAGTTGCTTCGGTGGATGATGCTGTCGCTGCAGTTCTGAAAGCAGGCGGAAAGAACATCATGCCAAAAACGCCGATTCCGACGGTTGGCTACTTCGCGTATTGCGAAGACACCGAAGGCAATGTGTTCGGTGTGATGCAAGCCGACCCAAATGCGAAGTGAAGTCGCAGCGCACGGAGTCCCGCCAAGAGAAGTTGCACTGCAAGGCGTCGGGCTGAAGGAAGTTGCGCTGAAACAGACGGCGCAAGAGCAAGGGAACACCATGAACGTGACAAAACCGATGCTGGGACTGGTTGTGGGAGGCACGCTGGGACTGCTCGACGGCCTTAGCGGTTTCCTGGCGCCGTCCCTCGCTCCGGTGATGACCAGCGTCATCACGTTCTCTCTGTTGAAGGGTCTGGTTTCCGGAATTGCCATAGGGTACGTTTCGCAGCGATTTCATTCCATGTTAGTGGGAATTCTGGCGGGAATCGGAATCGCCGCGGCGCTCAGTCTTCTGGTGATCCTGCGCGCGGGGATGGCCTTGCTCTGGGACATCATGCTACCCGGGATGTTGCTCGGCGTCGTGGTCGGATTCACCACACAGAAATTTGGAAAGCAATCGCAGGCGCCACCGTCAGCGCGGTGAGTTTCGAGTAGTTGAGTTGGTCAGTCAACAAAGGAGGAGAGAATCATGAATGGCAGAATGGGAGCGAAAATCTTGACGGTAGTTACAACGGCGGTGTTAGTTTTTGTGATCGCGCCGGCGAAGGCGGGCGGAAACGGTACAGTGGCTTTCGAGCAGCTAAAATCGTTGGCCGGCCACTGGGAGACGGAGAAGTCCAATACAGACAAAGCAACGTTGGACCTCGAGGTGACTTCCGGCGGGACGGCCGTGATCGAGAGGGCACACGTGACGGAGGCGGGCAAAACGGTGGAGATGATTACCCTCTATTATCTGGACGGGGATCAGCTGAAATTGACGCACTACTGCATGGCCGGCAACCAGCCCACGATGCACGCGACGTATGCGCCGGACACCAAGACGGTAACGTTTGAGTTCGAGAGCGCCACAAACTTGAAGAGCCCGAACGACGGACACATGCATCACGCCGTTTACACTTTTATTGACAACGATCATTTCAAGACAACTTGGACGTTCCGCAAGGATCAGAAAGACGCCTTCACAGAAGACGTGACCTACGTCCGCTCGAAATAAACGTCGAGGAACAAGAACGCGACGCCGATTCGTGGGAGAGAAAGCAAAGATCGTAAATCCGTGCAAGGGCAGGCTCACCGTGAGCCTGCCCTTTGCGCGTTTGGCTGGAGGGAGACAGACAAGAATGTCTGTCCTACATTTTTGTGCCGCATTTATGATGGGGTGCATCGAACGTTCAGGAGCAACGCCATGGGATTTGCGGCATTCCGCGATCACAAATACATCAGCCTCGAAACATTCAAAAAGAACGGCGAAGGTGTGAAGACGCCGGTATGGTTTGCAGCCGATCCAGCCAGGGATATCGCCGGAGAGGGAGCACTGCTTTATATGTACACGATTGGAAACACGGGAAAGGTGAAACGCATCCGCAACAACGGCCACGTGAAAATTGCTCCCTGCACGATGAAGGGCGTTCCGCTTGGCGAATTCGTCGATGCTAAAGCCGAAATTGTGACTGGAGAAGTGGCCTCACAGGGCCTGAAACTACTGAACAAAAAATATTTTCCTTTGAAGCAAATTCTGGGCTTCTTTGCGCTTTTCAGCCGGCGCGAACGAGTTGTCATGTCGATTCGGCCAGCACAATAGATTCATAGCGCATTTGCACGCGATGAAGGAATGCGGGTCGCTGCCCCACACGCTTAACTCAACACACAAAACACGTAGCATGGAAACTGGTTGCGAGCACGGCACGTCTCTTACTTAGAGAGCAGCGAAGACGTTGCCGTAACCGGAGGAAGCCATGCTAAACCTGACCCGAACGCGATTCTTTCAGTTACTCTGTGCCGCGCTTTTGTTCGGCGCCGCGGCAAACGCTCAAGCACCGCCGGCGCCCGCCGCGTCGTTAGCGCCCGTGCCGCCAGCACTCCTGAACGCAAAGACAGTTTTCATCTCGAATGCTGGGGCCGACAGCGGACTTTTTCCACATCCGTTCAGTGGCGATCCGGACCGTCCGTACAATCAATTTTATTCCGCTATGCAGAGTTGGGGGCGCTACGAGATTGTTGGCGATCCCTCGCAAGCGGACATTGTTATCGAACTGCAATTGATCGCACCTCCCGGTCCCAGCAGCGGAAACAAGGTGAACGGCGCATCGGATCCGCTGCCTATGTTCCGGCTCGTCATTTACGACCGGAAAACACATTATGTGCTCTGGGCGCTCACGGAATCGATCATGGTTGCGTACATCCAAAAGACCCATGACAATAATTTCGATACGGCGCTAACGGCTCTTACCCAAGATTTGAAGAGAGTCACAAGCGCTCCTGCGTCCACGGCTTCAAATCACTGAAGAGGAAAAATTCGCGTTTAGATTTTTTCTGGAGCTTTGCTATTCGCGGGGCGAAGTGACAGGAAGTGCCCAGCGAGAGCATCACTCGAATGGGATGCCCGTCTGTTTGGAGATGGCGCGCAGGTCTTCGACGATGGGCATGATCAGCGGCACACCGGATTTGCGGCGCTCGCGTTCTGCGATGCGCTCGGGATCGCCAGGAATGAGCGGGCCGTTGGTGTCCGGAGCGGGTTTGGTGGCGCGGAAGGTGCGCACGTAGTCATCGATCTGGCGCTTGAATTCGTCAGCGTCGATGAAACCGTCGATGCGCATGGCACCAAAGAAATGGCCGATGCCTTTGCCGACGCTGCGCTTTGGCATTTCCTGGCGCAGCGCAAAGGGCGGGGCGAACGGGCCCCAGTTTGCTCCGCTGAGCACTCCGCACAGCACATCCACCATGACAGCCAAGCTATAGCCTTTGTGTCCGCCGCGTTCGCGATCGGAACCCAACGGAAGCAGACAGCCGCCGTTCACTGGGTCGTCGGGATTTGTTGTGTTGCGACCTTGATTGTTGATACCCCAACCGAGGGGAATTGGTTCGCCCCTGCGACGAGCCATTTCAATTTTTCCGTAGGCGGCGGCGCAAGTGGCCATGTCAATTACGATGGCCGGCTCTTCTTTGCCAGGGAAAGCGATAGCGATGGGATTGGTGCCGAGCATGCGTTCCATGCCCCACAGCGGCGTGACCAAGCTGGTGGAATTGGTCATGGCCCAGCCGATTAGGTCGCGCTCGAGCGCTTGTAGCACGTAGTAGCCGGCGATGCCGAAATGGTTGGTGTTGCAGACGCTGACCCAGCCGGAACCAGCTTTATCCGCCATGTCCATGGCAATACGATTCGAATGAGGACCGACGACGAGGCCGAGGCCGTTATCGCCATCAATTGTTGCCGTGCTCATCGTGGAGCGCACAATATTGATTTTTGGCTTGGGATTGATGTGGCCTTCGCTGAGCATGCCAACATAGCTATAGAGGCGCGCCACGCCGTGCGAATCGATGCCGCGGAGATCGGCGGAAGCGAGAACGTCGGCGGCCTGGGCGGCATCTTCTTTGGGAACGCCGAAATGAAGGAAGATGCGCGTGCTGAATTCGCGCAGGGCTTCTATGGAAAAAACTTTGGCCTCGACGGCGGGCATTTGGGGCCTTTCTTTGGGTGAACTTTTTTGCGCAAATATCTTGGCGCAAACGCAACGCTTTCACAGAATGTGCGATTTCTATTCTAGCTGCGCGCAAGACCATAGGCCAGGTGCCCGCCGGCGTCAAGTATAGATCCGGGTGTGGATGCTGGCGCTCTGGCAAGATGTGGCGAAGCATGCTGCGCCACTACCAAGGCTGCGTTTACATTTTTTGAGAGAGAGACGTTATACTCGCGCGATGAAGAATCGGATTCGCGGCATTCGCTCCTTCAGTTTATTTCTTCTTTGCGTCCTGGCGCCGGCGCTCTTTGCGCAAGAAGCGGCACAGACGGTGCAACTTCCGAACGGCAAATTGCTTGGGGATGTTCCGGGCAGGCCGCGACAGATCAACAATCTGCCGACGGCGATCGCCCTTTCTCCCGATGGCCGATTTGCCGTGCTGCTGCACAGCGGGTTTGGGGCTTACAGTTCGAAAGAGAAGCAGTCTCTTTCGGTACTCAATATTGAGACTGATGAGCTCACCGATTTTCCGGACGCGCGGCTCGGGAGTGACGCCAAGCAAACTTATTTTCTTGGGTTGGCATTCAGCCTGGACGGCAAGCACATTTTTGCAAGCATGGCCTCGCTTACGGATCCGCTTGGGAAGCAGAAAGGGAGTACGGGCAACGGGATTGCGGTTTACGGCTTTGAGAACGGGCGAATCGCTCCAGAGCGATTCATGGCGTTGGCACCACGAACGAAAATACCCGCAGGAAAAAAACGCCGGTCTGAGTTCAAGGACGTTACCTATCCGGCGGGGCTGAGTATTGGATGGAGTGGGGGCAAAGAGCGATTGCTTGTCGCGAACAATAACTCCGACGAAGCTGTGCTTCTGAATGTGAGCGACGGCAAGATAATTTACCGGTTTGATCTTTCGACGATGAAGCGGATTCCGGCCTCGCTGCCTTATACAACGGTGATGACGAAGGACGGAAAGCGTGGGTTTGTTTCGCTGTGGAATGCTTCGTCGGTTGCGGAGTTGGATCTAACGAGCGGGCGCGTCTTGCAGATCATTCCGCTGCGCAGACCAGCTTCGCCTGTCGCCGGAGGGTCGCATCCAACGGCGCTTCTTCTCAATCGAGACGACTCGCGGCTGTATGTGGCGCTTACCAATCGCGACGAAATCGCGGAGCTCAATACTGGCTCGGGAAAAGTCGTTTCTTATTTTTCCACCAAACTTCCCGGACAAAAATATGGTGGCAGCGATCCGGAATATCTGGCCCTCTCGCCGGACGAAAGGACGCTTTTTTCAGCGGATGCCATTTCAGATTCCGTGGCCGTGTTTGATGTTACGGATGTAACGGTTGGCAAACCAGGCGTAGGAGAGGACAGGCAAGCCGTTGGATTCATTCCCACAGAGTGGTATCCCACGGTGGTCGCTGCCTCCGGAAATGATTTGCTGATTGCGAGCGCGAAGGGACGCGGTTCCGGACCCAATCCCAATGCGATTGGGAAGAAAGACGATGACCGTCCCAACTATCCATACGGGCCGGCGATGATCCACGGTTCGCTGGCGCGCATTCCGCTCGCAGATGTGAAGGCAAATCTGGCGGAGTCTACAAAACAAGTGGTTGAAGCCAATGCTTTGCGCGGAAACGGCGATCGTGTGCCTTTTGCCGATGGTGAAAATAAAATCCGTCACGTGATTTACATCATCAAGGAAAACCGGACATACGATCAGGTGTTTGGCGACATCGCGGGCGCCAACGGCGATGCTTCGTTGACAATGTATGGCGAGGACATCACGCCGAATCAGCACAGACTCGCGCGACAATTTGGAATCCTCGACAATTTTTACGACAGTGGAGATGTTTCGGGTGACGGGCATGTGTGGTCGACCTCCGCATCAATCTCGGACTACATTGCAAAAACGTGGCCGATCGGCTATCGCGGCAGCGAGCATACCTACGATTCCGAGGGTACTTTGCTGAATGGAGTGTCGCTGGAAGATGAGGTTCCGGATGCGGGAGAGCCAACGGGCGGCTATCTCTGGAAGAATTTTGCGAGCCACGGAGTTTCTTACCGGCATTACGGGGAGTACATCGTGAGCCGCTGGTGCAACGAAAAAAAAGAAACGGCAAAGCCGCAGAACGGTCCACCAAAGACGGAAGGCGATGCCTGTGCTCGCAGTGTGATTAATAAAGGCGAACCACTGGAGAAAAATGTGGGACAGCCGCCGGGCGGGCCGAGTCCTTATCCGTGGGCGATTCCCGTCCTGGCGAGCAATGTGGCGAGCGAAGCGGAATTGCGCGGGCATTTCGATCCGTTGTTTCCCGATTTTGAAGTGGCGTATCCGGATCAGCTGCGCGCAGACGAATTTCTGAACGAGTTCCATCAATTTGTCGAGGCACGAGAGGCTGGCAAAGAGACGATGCCACAATTCATTCTTTTGCGGCTTCCGGACGATCACACAGCGGGCCTCTCGAAAAACAAACCGCGGCCTGCGGCGTCGGTTGCCGACAATGACCTGGCAATCGGACGGGTCGTTGACGCGGTGTCGCACAGTCCCTATTGGGACGATACGGCTTTCTTGATTCTGGAGGACGACGCGCAGGATGGGCCCGATCATGTGGATTCGCATCGAAGCCTCTGCCTCGTGATCAGCAAGTATTCGCCGATGCCGGAAGGAGTAGCGCACGGTTTGGTGTCCTTCGTGGATCATTCGTTTTACACCACGATCAATGTTGTACGCACGATTGAATCGCTACTGGGTGTGCCACCGATGAACGCCAACGATTCGCGCGCGGCAGTGATGGCGCCGCTTTTCAGCGGGAATGGACAGCAGCCGGCGTTTCCTGCCGATTTTCGCAACCGCGATAACGGCTTGATCTATCAGATGAATACGGCGGAATGGAAGGAGGGGAAAAAGCTGGATTTCAGCCACGCCGACGCGGTGGATACGACGTTCCTGAACAGAATTCTTTGGAAGGATCGCATGGGCGATCTTCCGATGCCGCCGCCGCAGCACAATGTTTTTCCACGAACTACGGCGAACAAGACCGCGAAAAAGGACTTAGACTAGTTCCGCCGACCACAGCTCTCGGCGGAGCCTGCTATCGTGGGACTTCGGACGCAGTCCTCTTAAGACGCAACGCGATTCCGTTCTGGAAGGCGGGCGATGTCAGAAGCTTCTTGCCGCCTTTGTGGATAAAGCCTTCCAACTGATCGATGGTTCCTGTTTTTACATTCACCCATTCGCATGAGTATTGTCCGCGTGGCAGTTCGAGGGTCAATTCGGTGGGGCCATTCCCATCGAGAAAGATTGCATATTGCTTTCCGGGATTGGAAAGCATCCGAGCAGTAGTTCCTGCGGCATGTTTCACGGTATGAGTGTCAGGCTGCAGGTCAACCAGGGAGAATGACTGCAAGAACTCGCTTAAGACTCGAAGCTGGTGGCGCAGCGTGGGGCTTCCGCCGCCTGGCCCATTTGGCTCGGAGAAGGAGCCGTCTTCGTGGCCGGTTGTGAAAGAGTAGTCCAGCGCGCCGAACACACTTCCGCCCGATAGCATGAAGTTCCAAGCTTGGCGCCGATAAGCGTTGTCTTCACGGCCAAGAAAGCCGGTTTCGTCATAAGAGATCGCTTTGCCGAGGTCGTAATTGAGGAGCACGGCTTCGGGATAGGCGTAATGGAAGTTCACCACGTCGACGTTTGGCAGGAGTTTGCGTACTGGCAATCGAAAATTGGAATAGTTCTGGGCGATGAGATGGCGGTTCGGGAGGGCGGACTCTTCCTGCGTAATCCACTCGACTACGCGCGCCTGCCAGGCCATGGAAAGCTCATCCGGTAAATCGACCGAGTTCGGAAATGTGTCACGACCGGGCGGGCGGAGGTACGGGTTGATCACGTCGGTTAGCACTGGCCGATCGGACCAGGGTTCATTTTGGATTTCAAAGATGACGTTATCGAGGCCGTTGGCTTCGCTGACCAACTTGCGCGCGTATTTTTCCTGGTACCCGAGGATGTTGCCGTTTTCGAGAGTGTTGAGTTTCTTCCAGTCGATGGCGTCGGTGCCGGTAACATTGTTGGCGGAATTTAGCGCGCTCATTTGCCATTGCGCTTCGACGTAATGAGCGGAGAAGAGAGTCACTTCCACAACGATTCCGCGTTTGCCGGCTTCTGACAAGAAATCGCGATAGCGCGAGAAAAAATCGACGTCCCACTTTTCCAAGTCGAATTTGTTTCCACCGCCTGCGTACCCGGGAGTGTCGCTGCGCGCCCACGGAGCCAGGAATCGTCCAGGCTCGGGAGCGAGATCGTTATGCAAAATTCCAAAAGATTTCGCGGGGACTTCGACGTAGGAGCCGGTGAATAGACGCGTATAGTTCAGGCCGTCGGCTTCGAGCGTGGCGAGATAACGGTGATAGTCAAAGTCCCGGTTCAGAACCGCTCCGTAGTGCTCGCCGCTGGTTATCAGGGCAACCGATTTTCCGCGGAAGAGGAAGTAGTGCGGATTCTTGGGATGAAGACGGATGGGCGGCGATTTGGCAGCCTGCGGCGTGCTCGCTTGCGGAATCGCTTGAGCCGTTGGAAGAAGAAGTGTGATGAGCGCCGCTGCGCGAATGAATTTGTAAAGTGCGTTGATCATTCGAATATGCGGCAGTGTCTACCGCGTGGCTGGAGCGGCGAGTTGCGCGGAGTTGGCGAGGGCGCGCAAAGATTCAGTGTAGGGAGCCCGCGCTACGCCGCGTTCGGTGAAAATGGCGGCGATGTAACGAGATGGTGTGACATCAAATGCTGGATGCGCGGCGTGGACTCCGTCGGGCGCGATGCGAATGCCTTGCAAGTTGGTGACTTCGGCGGCGGAGCGCTCTTCGATGGGGATGTGATCGCCATCGGGCAGAGTGAGGTCGAAAGTCGAGACGGGCGCGGCAATGTAAAAGGGCACTTTGTTTTCTTTGGCGAGGACAGCGATCTGGTATGTGCCGATTTTGTTGGCGGTGTCGCCGTTGGCGGCGATGCGGTCAGCTCCGGTGACGACGGCGCCGACTTTGCCAGTCTTTAGAAAATGGCCAACCATGTTGTCGGTGATGAGCGTAAGCGGGATGCCGCCCTTATGGAGTTCCCAAGCGGTCAGGCGCGCGCCCTGCAAATAGGGACGCGTCTCTGGGACGAGGATGTGGATTTTTTTCCCTTGTTGAAAGGCGACGCGGATGACGCCGAGAGCGGTGCCGATGCCTGCGGTTGCGAGGGCTCCAGCGTTGCACTGCGTCATAACTTGGCCGTCGGCCGGCATGAATTCCGCGCCGTAGCGGCCGATGGCTTCGTCGGTGGATTTCTTTTCCAGATGAACCTGCTGCGCTTCTTCGACCATTCCTTGTCGAATTTTCGCGAGGTCGGAGGTTTGCGCGGTGAGTTCGGCAAAGCGGCGCTTCATGCGTTCGATGGCCCAGAAGAGATCAACGGCGGTGGGGCGCGTTTTGGCTAGGGTGTCGCAGATTTCCGTGAATTCGACGCGCAAGTCTTCGACTGAATTCGCTGAGGAATGAAGAACGCCCAGCGCGGCTCCCATAGCCGCGGCCACGCCGATCGCCGGCGCGCCTCGAATGACCATATCGCGGATGGCTTTGGCGACTTCGCGGTAATTGGTGTAGGTGTAGCTGACTTCTTCGCCGGGAAGGAGGCGTTGGTCAAGCATGACGACGCCGCGGTCGGTCCATTCAATGGGCTGGGCTACGTACATTTTCGCGATTCCTCAGAATAAGAGATTGTAGCGAACGACGGCGTAGAAGACGAATCGTCAGTGCGTGGGCGTCATTTTTGTGAAACCTTGCGTGCCGAGAATGGTGATCAGCGCGATCACGGAATTGTAGCCAAGGTGAAGCAAAAAGCTGGCGAAGACAGAGCCGGTGCGTGCGCGAACAAATGTAAAGACGATACCGACCGTGACGAGCACGAAAACGAGGCTCCAAGTCCAGCCGAGCTGGGCGCCGTGCATCAATCCGAAAAGGACGCCGGTAAGGACCACGCTGTTGGCAACGCCGAAAGATTTTGCAAACAGCGGGTAGAGATAGCCGCGAAATACGGTTTCTTCGACAAGCGGTGCCACCAAAACGGCCATGGCCATGAAGAGAATCGCCGTGTTTTTATAGTGGAAAAGTTCTTCGATGGGAACATCTTCCGGCGGTTGTATTTTGTACGTCGCGACGAGTACTGCAAGGGAAAGACCGCAACCTGCAAAGAAAAAGATCCATGGGCTTCGCGGGCGGCCGCCATTGGGGCGCGTGATCCTTCTCCAGCCGAGAGTACGCCAGAAGGGCAAGCCGGGGAGGACGGAGAGCGTGACGTAGAGAAACAGCAAGACGAGGCCGTACAAGAGAACCATGCTGCCAACGGCAAATACCGGCTTTGACAGGGCAAACCGCTCGAAGTCCCTTTTGTCTGAGAGATGACTGAGAGGCGCCGCGTAATAAACCATGAAACTTATCTGAACGATAAAAAAACTGACCACAATAAAAGAGGAAAACACAACAAGATGCAACCAGGACCAGGAGATACGCAAATCCGCTGGAAGAGAAGCCTTGTAGGAAGGGACAGGTGCGGGAACGCTGGCAGCGAGGCTGATGGGATCTCCGGCGAGGGGAAGTTCGGCGGGAGTGACCGGTGGTTGAGCCGCGCCGGGGCTGGGTTCAGCGGGAGATTGCGAAACCGGTTCCTCCTGATCCGGAGGAAGAAGAGAGTTATCGTCGAAAAGGCTCATCGTTTGCGTTTGCCTTGGCGCGGAGTTTTTGGCCAGCCTGCGGCCAGCGCGGCGGCAACTAAAGGCATGAGCAGCTCGTGATGGCCGGTGATGGCGTACCCGCGCGATTTCGTTTTGCGAGCTCCGCGTTCGGATGCAGTGGGACGCTTCACTACATTTTGCAGCGGACGATAGTGCTGGATAAAGTCAAAGTTGGCCGTTGTGATTGGCTGCAAGGGCACACCGAGATTGCGGGATACGCTAACCGCTTTCAAGAAAACTTCGGGAAGCAGTACGGCTGAGCCCCAATTTAAATAGATGCCGCCAGGATGCATTTGTTTCACGAGCGCGCAGAAGAGACGGAAATCGAGAAAGGTGGCGGCGCCGAGGCAAGGACCGTCGGCCGCTGGATGCATGTGGGGAATGTCCGTGCCGATGGCGAGATGAATGGTGACGGGGATGCGTTGTTTGTAGGCGGCGACGAGGACGCTGGAGTTCGCGTATTTTACCTTCAGGACGCCGCTGTTGAGAAATTGGCCGGCGGCTTCGCCATAGCCGATGTGGAGGCGCGCAGCGAGTTTCGAAAATTCGTTGATGTACTCACCGGTTTCGCTGGCCATGCCGAACTGGCCTGCGCCGAGACCTGCCTCGACGTCTTCGGAAGTATTGCCGGCGAGAGCGATTTCGAAATCGTGGACGAGCGCGGCGCCGTTCATGGCGATACTAGAGACGAAGCCGCGTTTCATCAGATCGATGAGGACGGGGCCAAGACCGACTTTGATCACGTGGCCGCCGATACCCCAGAGGATGGGGGCGCGCTGTTTGCGGGCACGATGGATGGCGGTGAGGAGATTACGCAAATCCTGGGCGGCAAGAATGTTTGGGAGAGAATCGAGGAATTTTGTAAGTGAAACGTTCCCGGTTGCTGGCTTGGCGAAATCGCGGACGCTGACTTTGCTTTTGCGGGAGGACAGCGGATAGGTATGGACGGCACCAAAAGTGAGAGGCGGCGTGGAATAGATGCTCATTGAGGTTTACATACTTTAGCGCGCGATTGGCTTGATACCAAGCACGGATGAGCCTTGCCGTGATTGGGCGCAGCCCTTCGAAGCTCAGGGTAAACATGCTGCGCCCCTACAGATGAAAAAGTTAGCGCTGTCATTTAATAACCGGGATATTGCCGTTCGCGTGGCCGTTGTTGGAGATGCCGAGGACGCGTGCGAGGGCTTGGCCGGTGTAGGATTTTTTGGTGCGGGCAACAAGTTCGGGCGGACCTTGGGCGACGATGCGGCCGCCGCCTTCGCCGCCTTCGGGGCCGAGGTCAATGATCCAGTCGGCTTGCTTGATGACGTCGAGATGATGCTCGATGATGAGGACGGTGTTGCCTAGACTGACGAGGCGCTGGAGGACATCAAGGAGTTTGCGCACGTCGTCAAAGTGGAGGCCGGTGGTGGGCTCATCGAGGATGTAGAGAGTGCGTCCGGTTTGGCGCTTGGATAGTTCGCGCGCGAGCTTGATGCGCTGGGCTTCGCCGCCAGAGAGAGTTGTGGCGGACTGGCCTAGTGTTACGTAGCCGAGCCCGACTTCAACGAGCGTCGAGAGCTTTTGCTGAATTTGCGGAATATTTTCGAGGAGCTTTAGCGCGTCGGAAGAAGGCAGGTTCAGGACGTCACTGATGGTGTGGCCTTTGTAGCGGACGGCGAGCGTTTCGGAATTGTACCGCTTGCCGCGGCAGACTTCGCACATCACGTAAACGTCGGGCAGGAAATTCATCTCGATGCGGCGCAGGCCGTCACCCTGGCACGCTTCGCAGCGTCCGCCTTTGACATTGAAACTGAAGCGGCCGGGACGGTAACCGCGTTCACGCGATTCCGGAAGCATGGCGAAGAGTTCGCGGATGGGCGCGAAGACGCCGGTGTAGGTTGCGGGATTCGAACGCGGGGTGCGGCCGATAGGAGCTTGATCGATCTCGATGACTTTATCGATTTGATCGGCGCCGAGGATCTCGCGGTGGGCGCCAGGCGGCTCCATCGAGCGATAGAGTTTTTGCGCGAGCGCGCGATATAGGATGTCGTTCACGAGCGTGGATTTGCCAGAGCCTGAGACTCCAGTGACCACGGTTAGCAAGCCGAGCGGAAGCGTTACATCAACATCTTTCAGGTTATTTGCACTTGCGCCGAGAATCTGGATGGCTTTGCCGTTGGGGCTGCGTCGCTTTTCGGGAATGGCGATGCGCAAGGCGCCGCTGAGGTAACGGCCCGTCAGCGATTCAGAGCTTGCGGCAATTTGTTCGGGCTTGCCTTGAGCGACGAGGTAACCTCCTGCATTGCCAGCGCCGGGACCGAGGTCGACGACAAAATCCGCACGTCGTATGGTGTCTTCGTCATGCTCCACGACGAGGACCGTATTGCCAAGATTACGCAACTGCTCGAGCGAGCCAAGCAAACGATCGTTGTCTCGCGCGTGGAGGCCGATAGACGGCTCATCGAGAACATATAGTACGCCGCGAAGACGAGAGCCGATTTGCGTGGCAAGCCGGATGCGCTGGGCTTCGCCTCCAGAAAGTGTAGCGGCTGAGCGGTCCAGGCTGAGATAGCCAAGACCCACAGCCAGTAGAAAATCGATGCGTTCGGCAACTTCCTCGAGCGGCCGGCCTGCAATTTCGCGCTGGCGGGAAGTAAACTGCGAGAGGATCTTGTCCACTGCCGGGCGCGAAGCGGCGAGAGAGAGCGCCGTAAAATCGGCAATGGAGTAGCCAGTCAGCTTGACCGCGAGCGATTCGGGACGGAGACGTTTGCCGTGGCAAACGTTACAAAGCGTAGCCGACATGTATTGCGTCATCCACTCGCGGTAAGAGTCGGAATTGGACTCCGTGAAATTGCGATCCAGGAATTTCAGGATGCCGGGAAAACGAAACGCCTTTTCACCCTGAGCCTTCTTGCCGGCCGGCTCTTTTTGTTCAGGACCGCCGTGCCCGCTCGAAGGCGGGTAGCCATAGAGCAGCAAATTCTGGATGCGCGGAGGGAATTTTTCGAAAGGCGTCTCCAGATCGATGTGATACGCATAGGCGGCGAGTTCGAGCGTGCGCTTGAGGATCGCGGAGCTGGAGCCGGGACCAAGGCCGCCGTCAAAGAGAGGACGCGTCCAGTCCGTGATGATTCGGGCAGGATCGAAATCGTACTTGGAGCCCAAGCCATTGCAGGCCGGGCACGCGCCATACGGCGAATTGAAACTGAAAGAGCGCGGCTCGAGCTGCGGAACGGAAATGCCGCAGTCCGGGCAGGCGAGCTTTTCCGAGAAGACATGCTCCTTGCCGCCGACGATGGCGACCGTAACGAGGCCTCCAGCAAGCTTCAGCGCCGTGGCGATGGACTGCTCGAGGCGCGCGGCAATTCCCTGTTTGACCAGCAGCCGGTCCACAACGACTTCGATTGTATGGTTCTTGCGTTTGTCGAGGACGGGGGGAACGTCCAGCGGGAAAAGCTCGCCGTTGACGCGCACGCGAACGTAGCCGTCTTGCGCCAGCTTTTCGAACTCCTTGCGATAAGCGCCTTTTCGTCCACGAACGATGGGCGCCAAAATCATAATGCGATCGTCGGTCTGGCACAGCTCGCCATTTAAGATGGCTTGAACGATCTGCTCGCTGGACTGCCGGGCGATGGGCTTGCCGCATTGGGGGCAGTGCGGTACGCCGACGGAAGCGTAGATCACGCGGAGATAGTCGTAGATTTCGGTAATGGTGCCCACCGTGGAACGCGGAGAGCGCGTGGTGGTCTTTTGCTCGATGGCTATCGAGGGCGAAAGGCCTTCGATCACGTCGACTTCCGGGCGCTCCATTTGGTCGAGAAACTGGCGGGCGTAGGCGGAGAGCGATTCGACGTAGCGTCGCTGTCCCTCGGCATAGATGGTATCGAAGGCCAGTGACGATTTACCGGACCCGGAAAGGCCGGTGATCACTGTCAGGGTGTTCCGGGGGATTTCGACGCTGATATTCTTAAGGTTGTGCTGCCGCGCGCCCCGAATAACCAGTTTGGTCAGGCCCATGAGACGAAGACGCTCCCTCCACAGGAGCTCCGGCGCACAGTGGGGACACTGAGGCCAGAATAACCCTCAACAATAGCAGGGTGAATTCAGTGGGGTCAAGAATGCCTGAGAGAATCCCCTGGCCTCCGAGCCCGTTTTAAGGGGCATTTCGCGGCGCCCGAGGGCAAAACGCTGGTATCTACGGGCCGCCCGCCAGAGGGCTAAAACCGCCCTCGGAGGGACCGAACCGCGCAATTCTGGCTGTAGAGGATTTACCTGACGGGTAAAATTTCGCGGGGGGTAGAGCGTTTTTACCCGGCAATAGAGCGACAAGCGACTGAAAATAAAAGAGTTAGGATTGGCTTTGAGGATGCACTAGTAAAGGCAGTGGGGGAGGCGAACCGAGGATCCCTTTAGGGGATTGAGGGCTGGGCCGGTTCGTTTCTCCCCCCTATCTTTTCTCGCCAAGCATTGACGCGGATGTTCTTCCGATTCGTCGCTACCCAATCAAAGCTCACTTAGATATCGCAAACTTGAGGACGTGTGTCACATTGAGAACGAGATGCTTGCCGGTCACCTTGGACGGGACATGACCCCTGGAGCTATCCGAGCCCTGCGCCTCTAGAAATGCTAGCGCACGTCCCAGGAGCGAGTGGCATAGTCGCCCAGAGTTAGAGACAGCATGATGGCGAGCCAGAAAAAGCCAGCAAAGATAATCAGCTTGGTGCGCTTGGAACTGTAGTAGGCGTGCATGAAAAAGAGAATAACGAGAATGGCTTTACAGGTGGCGATCAGCAGGGCCACGATGACGTTCAGGCCGGCGAAATGCGCGTTGAGGTCCACGGTCGCGGCGTAGACAGTCGTAAAGGTGAGAATCATCAGCACGGCGAAAATCAAAAGATAGATTTTTGGCGAAACAATATGTTCGGACACGCGTACCTCTCCTGAGTGACGCTGCTAATGCCGGTCAATCAGATATAACAACGGGAAAAGATAAATCCACACAATATCGACAAAATGCCAATAGAGACCGACGTTCTCGACGGGCGTGTTGTATTGCGGCGTGAAGCGGTCCGCCATGGATTGCTTGATCAACCAGAGGAGCAGCCCCGCCCCGATAATCATGTGCAGGGCGTGCAGGCCCGTCATACCGAAGTAAAGAGAGAAGAAAAGCTGGGCGTTTGCATTGACGGCAGTCTCGCCGCCCATCTTTTTCGTCAATTCATCCAGTTCAACTTTTTCCTTTGCGAGGTCTTCGGGACTGATATTGGTGCAGGTTCCAGGATGGTTCGTGCAGTAATACATGTCAAAACTGAGCCCAGGGACATGGTGCTCGACGAACTTGTCGTGATATTCGATTCCCTTGATGCCCAGGAAGACGCTGCCCAAAACCAAGGTGGCAATAAGAAAAAGGGTGACCAGCTTTTTCTTGCCGACCTGGGCGGACCAAACCGACATGGCCATGGTCAGGGAGCTAGCGATGAGAACGACGGTGTTGATCGCACCCCAGCTCAATTTGATGGTGCGGCTCGAAAAAGAGAAAACGTCCGCATACGTGTGGCGATTGATCGTGTAAGTAAGGAAGAGGCCGCCGAAGAACAAAATTTCGGTGGACAGAAAGAGCCACATGCCAAGCGTGGCGGATTCCTTCTGCTGCTCCAGCGTTTGAAACTGCCCTGATAGTTCTCCGGTGCGATGCACTCGGTACTCCCCTTTGACTTCACTTCGCGCCGCGCTGAATGCCGCGGCACGGGCGGCCCGTCTCGAAAGTTCAGGTCCGACGAGCCCAAGAACAAAAAACTAGACCGCTAGTCGTCTCCGTGAGCCGGCGAAAGCGACGTCGCACTCGCTGCTCCAAGCCCAAGATCGGGCCGGTTCTTATAATCGTACGGCTCCCAATCGACTATTGGGGTCACATCAAAGTTTTCAGTCAGTGGGGGAGATGCAGTGGTCCACTCAAGTCCTGTTGCGGGCCATGGATTCGGGCCAGCCACTTTGCCGTAGCGCATCGACCACGTGAGATAAATCATCGGCAAGAGATAACCAAGCGCCAGAATCGAAGCCCCCGCGGTGGACATTACGTTGAGCACCTGGAACTCCGGGGGGTAGTTGTGATAGCGGCGCGGCATGCCGAGATAACCAAGAATAAACTGTGGGAAGAACGTAAGGTTAAAGCCAAAGAACAAAAGCACTGCGGCGACCCGCGCCAGAAACTCCGGATAAAGTTTTCCGGTGATCTTCGGCCACCAGAAATGCAAACCGCCGACATAGCCCATCACCGCGCCTCCCACCATGATGTAGTGGAAATGCGCGACGACGAAATAGGTGTCGTGGATGTGAATGTCGAGCCCGAGGCAAGCCAGGAACAAGCCGGTTAGCCCGCCGATCAGAAACAAACCGATGAAGCCGAGGGCGTAAAGCATCGGCGTGTCATAGGAGATAGAACCCTTATAAAGGGTGGAGGTCCAGTTAAAGACTTTGACCGCGGAAGGAATGGCCACCAGGTAGCTGAGCAGCGAGAAAGCCAGAGCGGCGTAGGTGGACTCTCCGGTCAGGAACATGTGGTGTGCCCAGACGAAGAAACCGATGACGGCAATGGCGATACTCGAAGCCGCGATGAATGTGTAGCCAAAAATAGGCTTGCGCGCGAAGGTAGGAATAATTTCGCTGATTACACCCATCGCCGGAAGAATCATGATGTACACAGCAGGGTGCGAGTAAAACCAGAAAAGGTGCTGAAAGAGAATCGGGTCGCCACCAAGGGCCGGGTTGAAGAACCCGAGGTGTAACATACGCTCGAGCCCGGCGAGGAGAAGCGTGATGGCGATGACCGGTGTTCCTAGGATAAAGATGATGCTGGTGGCATACTGCGCCCAGACGAACAGCGGCAACCGGAACCAAGTCATGCCGGGAGCGCGCATGGTGTGGATGGTGACGACGAAATTCAAGCCGGTCAGGATGGAAGAAAATCCGTTGATGAAGATGCCGAGGACGGCGGGCGTCACAGCAGAATTCGAATAGACGCTGCTGAGCGGCGTGTAGAAAGTCCAACCAGTATCCAGGCCGCCGGTGGCGAAGGAATAGAGGACGAAGCAGCCGCCGGTAATGTAGATGTACCAACTCAGGAGGTTAAGCTTGGGAAAGGCGACGTCTTTCGCGCCAATCATCAGGGGAATCAGAAAGTTCCCAAGGACAGCGGGGATGGAAGGAATCAGGAAAAAGAAAATCATCGCCACGCCGTGCATCGTAAAGAGCTTGTTGTAAGTCTCCGGTGTAACCAGGTAACCCGCAGGCGTAAGCAGGTGAATGCGGATCATGGTGGCGAAGATGCCGCCAACGAAAAAGAAGAAAGTGACGGAACCGAGATAAAGCAGCGCGATACGTTTATGGTCGGTGGTCAGCAGCCAGGAGCGAATGCCGTAAGTGGCATTCAGATAATGCTCCTCCGGCAACTTATACACCGGCGCTTGTAGTGGTGTCGTACTCATAGCCTATTTCTTCCCCGGTACAATCACGCCTGCGCCCGTCGCAGGCACCGGTTGCGATTGCAGCGACTTGATGTACGCGGTCAGACTCAAAATCTGTTCTTCTGTCAGCTGTCCTTGAAACGAAGGCATCAGCGGCTGATAACCGGCGACGATCTTCGCGTTCGAAAGCAGGATGGACTCGCGGATGTAAGCTTCGTCGGCAGTGACGCTGGATCCATCGGCAAGGCGCACCGTGCCGCCATAGACTCCGTTGAGGGAAGGTGCACGGCCGGTGCCATTGCTCAGGTGGCAGGTGCTGCACGCTTTCTCAGTAAACAGTTTTTCTCCGGCGACGACAGGATTGGCATCTTCACCGGTGGACCCGGAAAGCCATGCGGCGTAATCGGAGGGCTTCATCACGGTAACCCATCCGCCCATGACGGCATGGTTTGTGCCGCAATACTGCGAACAGAAAAATTGATAGCGGCCCGCCTTAGTGGGACGGAACCACATGGTGTTGTAATGGCCGGGCACGACGTCCATCTTTACGCGGAACGCCGGAACGAAAAAGTCGTGGATGACATCTTCGCTGGCGAGCACGAGCTTGACGTCGCGACCCACAGGGACATGAAGTTCGTTAATTTCCCGGTGGCCGTTGGGCTGCTGAATTTTCCACATCCACTGCTTGCCGATTACGTAGATGTCCAGAGTGTCTTGCGGCGCGTGGCGAAAATCAACATAGACGACCGCGCCCCATCCAAACATGGCAAGGGAGAGAATCGATGGAACCACAATCCACATGACTTCCAGTCGCATGTCGCCGTGAATCGGAACGCCGATTTCGTCCTTGCTCTTGCGGTGGTATTTAAAGAAGAAAATCACGATCGCTGCGGTGACTGCAACAGCGAAGAAGAGGGACACGAGGATCAGGAACGACATCAGCGAGTCCACGCTGGGAGCGAAGTTGGAAGCCTGATCCGGATAAAATGGCAGTTGCGCCTGCACGGCTTAGTGGGCTCCTTGTAATTTCGTTCGCGCGGCGGCGATATCGCGGCGGCGGAAGATTAGTATTCCCGCGACCAGGGCCAGAATCGTCAGAACACCTGCCAAACGAATAATCTTGAGAATGGAAGCGCTGTAGCGTGCTGACGTGGGATCGTAGTGGTAACAGAAAAGCAGTGCGCGGTCGATGGGCGTGCCGATCTTGCCCTCGGAAGCATCTACAAGGCCGAGACGGACGTCGCGCGAAGGATACTCGACGCCATAAAAATAACGGGAGATGCGCCCATCGGGAGTCAGCAGCATGATGCCTGCGGCATGCGCGAAGAGGTTGGACTTCTCATCGAAGGAATACCGAAAATTTGCGGCTTTGGTGATGGCGTCGACGGACTCCTTCGAGCCGGTGAGGAAGTGCCAGCCGCTGGCCGTCTCGGGGCGGCGGAAATGGGTCATGGCCAATTCTTTTTTCTGAGCGGCCATGTCCGGACTTTCGCGGGGATCAAAGCTGACGAAGACTACTTCGTAGTCCCGGCCAGGATTGAACGAAAGCATGCGCAGTGTGCCCACTACGCCTTGCTCCGTCTGATCGCAGAGCATGGGGCAGCCGTAATAGACAAGCGCAAGAAGTACGGGCTTTTGCGTGAAATATTCGCGGAGTTGAACGTTGCGGCCAGCCTCATCCCGGAAAGCGAGATCGAGCGGCAAATGCCCGTTGAGCGGCGGCTCGAAACCGACATTTCGCAGCGCCAATGGCATGTTCTGCGCCGCAAGGCCAGTGCTGCTGGGTACAGCTTGAGCGCTTGCTGCGCTGGCGATTAGCAGCAGCGTGAAAACTCCGAAGATGGGGCGCGTCCCGTGCATGATCTTACTTTTTCTTCTCCGCAGCCGGCGTAGGCAAAGCCGGCAAGCCCTTGGAAACGATAATTTTCATAGCTTCGTCCACCGGAATTTGCGCGATACCGGCTTGTTGGTTGATCCAGCCGTACTTATCGTTCGCGGTTTGATCCGCCTCATGTTTGTTCCGCAGATCCTGCTGTGGATCATCGGGAGAGTAAGGCACGCCTTGCAAATACGGCCCATTCGGCACGGTCGGCCCGACGCCGCGGTGAACGGGAGCCATGGGAGTGTCGGAGTCAACGGCCATATTTGTCAAAAACCGAAATATGAAAATGCTGACGATGAAGGCAGCCGCGACGGACACAGCCAAGTAGAACAAGTACGCCAAAATCGTACGCGTGTCGATGTCCGACGACTCGAACGCGACGTCTGGGTTCGTTGGCGGATCGCCCGGCTGGCCCGTGTTGTGATGCTCAGTGCTCATGAACTCCAATCGCCTCTTCAAGTTTAGGGTCGCCCAGCGGTAGAAGCGGTTCGCTCTTCAAATTTCTTGCAAAGACGCCGAGCCAGAGCCCTCCGAGCGTAACAGGCACTACGAGGTCAAGCCAACTGGGCAGAGCGGAAGCTGTGAATTCTGGACGCGTCGTCCAGTAGAGATCAACCAGGCGCATAAAAATAAGTATAAAGGCCACCTTGGGAAGGAGGCTGGCACTGCGCTTCAGATCACGCGAGAGCAGCATGAAGAAGGGAATGAAGAAATGAAAAATAAGTACGATGACCGCGACATAGCCCCAGCTTCCATAGAGGCGGCTGCGATAGAAGCTGATCTCGTCCGGCAAGTTTCCCGACCAGATAATCAGCAGCTGAGAGAAAGAAAAATAAGCCCAGAGCATAACAAAGGTGAGCAGCAACTTGCCCAGGTCGCTTAAGTGACGCGATTGAATGAGGCCAGCCATCGGTGCAGTACGAGAAAGCAAAACCGAAACGGCAATTACCAGGCACAAGGAAGAAATGACTTCACCAACGACGAAAATGAACCCATATATAGTGGAAAACCAGTGGGGCGAAAGGGACATAGCCCAATCGATCGATGCGAATCCCACGCCAAAGACATAAAGAATAATACCGGGGCCGCTTAATAGTTTGAATTTGCGGCGCAGCGCTCGATTTTCCGTATCCGAGTCCTGTTGACGCGACCAGCGGTTGAGCGTGACAACCATCAGTAGCCAAACTGCGAAATATATGATTGCGCGAATGATGAAATTATGAGTCGTGAGGTAGCTCTGCTGAAAGTGGGAAAGCGAGCCCTCTCCCGCGGCCGGGGCGTCCAGCCAGGCGCCGTAGAGATACTTCATCCCCAGGATGACGGGTATGAATAGAACGGCCACAAGCCACAATGCGCGCGTCGCTGCTTCTAGCGGACGGCGAATGATAATGCCCCAGTGCCCGCTAGTAAGGTGCTGCAGCATCAACAATCCCATGGAGCCCAACGACAGGCCAAGAACCAGAAGAAACGCAATGAGATAGGACTGAAAAAATTGCGACGGCGAACGATACCAACCGAAGAGACAAAGAATCACGCCGATCCCGCCGACAGCCAGTGCACGTTGGTGCAGCCGGCTAATGCTCTCGGGCGCCATGTATTCCTGCGCGCTCATTTCGGGGAGCCTCCCTCATTCAACTTCTCCCGCAGAGCGGGCGGAAGTTCAGAAACCGGCGCGTTGCGGCTAAGCTGGAGCGCGCGGACGTAAGCAATGATGGCCCAGCGGTCAGTCGGCGGAATCTGCTGGGAATAGCTGAGCATGGCACCGAATCCGTTCGTGACCACGTCATACAAATAGCCGTTTGGAACCTGCCGCAGGCGTGGATCATTCGGATCAATAAAACTGGGCGGACGTTTCATCCCGCGCATGACAATCATGCCGTTGCCGTCACCCTGAACGCCATGGCAGGGCGAGCAAAAGATTTTATAGCGCTCCTGGCCACGCTTGAGTAACTCCTGCGTTAGCGGAAGCGGGAACGCATTCGATTCCTTAGGAACGAACAAGTCTTCGTCCGCAATCGAGCCGCGAGCGACCGTATTTTCGACCAGAGGGCGTTCCGAACGGCCATCGGCGAAAAACGGGCTGGGAGAAAGTGGCGTGTTTTTAGGTTGGTCCGCCATATCCTGGCGAATCTGACACCCGCCCACCAAAGGTAGCCATACCGCTACGCACAAGAAGACGAACGCCTTCGCCATCGATCGCGCTGACGAGGATTCAGTCATCTTGAACCTCGCTAACATGCTGCGCATCGATCTCTTTTAGGAACTGCGAAGTCTCGACAACGTTGAATTTTGGATCGTTTGATTGCAGGCAAAGGAAGAAGCGATCATTAGAAGCATGCTGCTGAAAACGATCAACGTTAAAGAGCGGGTGATGAGGCTGGGGTAATCGGTTCATCGCCAGCATTCCGAACACTGCAAAGAGGGATGCTCCAAGGACAGTCATTTCAAAGGTAACGGGAATGAACGCAGGCCAGCTGTTCAAAGGGCGTCCACCAATATTTTCCGCGTAGGATATAACGCAAACCCAATATTGAAATCCAAAACCTCCCAGACCACCCAATAGGCCGCCAATCAATGTCACCAACGGCACAAGAGTGCGCTTGAGTCCCAAGGCCTCAGAAAGGCCTTCGACAGGGAACGGCGAGTACGCGTCCATTTTTTTATAACCGGCCAGGCGCGCCTTCTCCGTCGCCTGAATGAGCTTCTGTGGCGTTTCAAATTCGCCCACCACGCCGTAAATATGCGAGCGATGCTGAATCATTCGTCTTCCTTCGAGTTATGCGCAACCAATTCACGCATTTCCGCAATCGAGATCGCGGGCAAGACACGAACAAACAAAAAGAGCAGTCCGGCAAACAACCCGAGCGTGCCCATTAAAACGGCATAGTCCCAGAATGTCGCGGAGTAACGTCCCCAAGCAGAAGGATCGAAATCACGGCTGAGGCTGATGACGACGATCACGAACCGCTCGAGCCACATACCGGTATTGATCACCAGTGACATCAAGAAAAGGATAAGGACGTTGGTACGGATCTTTTGGAACCATAGGAGCTGGGGCGTCATGATGTTACAAAGGATCAACGCATAATAGTAATGCGCATAAGGCCCGTGCAGACGCTGCTCGACAAGGAATACGTCCCACTTGTTGCCGCTGTACAAGGCCATGAAAAATTCAAAAAAGTACCCGTAAGCCACGATTAAGCCGGTCGCGAGCATCACCTTGGCCATGTTCTCGAGATGGCGCATGGTGATGAAATCTTCAAGGCCGTAGGCTTTGCGCAATGGAATCGCGATTGTGATGACCATCGCAAAACCTGAATAAATCGCTCCAGCGACAAAGTAAGGCGGGAAAATCGTGGTGTGCCAGCCGGGAACGATGGCAATCGCGAAATCGAAGCTCACAACCGTGTGCACGGAAAGCACTAGGGGAGTAGCAAGGCCCGCCAAAAGCAGGTAAGCGGACTGATAACGCTGCCAGTGGCGAGCAGAATTGCGCCAGCCTAGAGCTAGCATTCCGTAAATGATCTGCTTAACCTTGCTCGTGGAGCGGTCGCGAAGCGTAGCCAGGTCAGGGATCAACCCTACAAACCAGAAGAGCAGAGAAACCGTAAAGTAGGTAGATACCGCGAAAACGTCCCATATAAGCGGGCTCCGGAACTGCGGCCAGATGCCCATCACGCTGGGATAGGGAAACATCCAAAAGCCGTACCATGGCCGACCCATATGGAGAAGCGGGAAAAGGCCGGCGCACATCACTGCGAAAAGTGTCATCGCCTCGGCAAATCGATTAATCGAAGTACGCCACTTCTGGTTGAGCAGGAAGAGGATCGCAGAGATAAGCGTGCCAGCGTGGCCGATGCCGATCCACCAGACAAAGTTGACGATGGCGAAGCCCCAGCCGATGGGGATGTTGATGCCCCAGATTCCCACACCTTTGCCAATCAAATAAACGATGGCGAGGTTGAGAAGCATTATGAAGAAGAAACAAACCCCAAACCCCAACAGCCATCCCATTGAGGTCGGTCGGGTCAGTACGATCGAACTGATCTTGTCGGTGATCGAGTCGTACGTATGCCCGGGCCCAAGTACGGGAGAGAGACGACGAATCTCGGGAGAATTCAGTGGTGGCTGCCCGGAACTCATGCCTTCTCCAATTCAGGATTAGGATTGCGAACGGCAGCGAGATAAGTGGTGCGGGGACGAGAATTCAGCTCACCGAGAAGAGCATAGTTGCGCGTTTGCTCTTTCAGTTTTGCCACTCGGCTGTTTTTATCGTTGGCATTGCCAAAAACGATGGCCTGGGCAGGGCAGGCAGATTCGCAAGCGGTAACAATTTCGCCGTCTGCGATAGGGCGATTTTGTTTTTCCGCATCGATGCGCGCATTGTTGATGCGTTGCACGCAATACGTGCACTTTTCCATGACGCCGCGGCTGCGCACCGTGACTTCCGGATTGCGTATCAGCTTGAGCGAGGGCGTCTCCCAGTCCTGGAATCGGAGAAAATTAAAGCGCCTCACTTTATAGGGACAGTTATTCGAACAATAGCGCGTGCCCACGCAGCGGTTATAGACCATATCATTCAGGCCCTCCGCGCTATGCGTCGTGGCACCGACGGGGCATACCTGTTCGCAGGGCGCGTTCTCGCACTGCTGACACGGGACCGGCTGGAAGAATGTCTCCGGATTATCGAGCGCGTCCCCCTGATTGGTAGAAGGATCGTTAGTAGGTGTTTCAGCCGAGTAATATCGGTCGATGCGGATCCAGTGCATCTCCCGCCCTCGCATCACCTGATCCTTGCCCACGACCGGAATATTATTTTCCGATTGGCAAGCGACCACACAAGCATTGCAGCCGTTACAGCTATTCAAATCGATGGCCATGCCCCAGGCATAACCCGGATAGGCAAACTCTTTGTACAGCGACATTTCTTTCGGCGGCTGCTCATCGCCTTCGTGCGCAAAATTGGGATTCTTCTGGTATTCCGCGAGTGTCCCCGTGGCCAGGATCTTGCGGCCTTCCATGTTGAAATGATATTGCGTGCATGCCAGCGGGTATTCGTCGCCGGTTTTCTTGACGACATCCGTGCCCGCGTTGACGGTCCATAACGCCGTGGACGCACGCACGACATACGCGCTGAACCCTTTGTTTGTACCGGTAAATCCAGCGTTTTTGCGGCCATAGCCCAGCGGAAGCACAACCGTGTCATCGGCTTGCCCCGGCAAAATCCATGCGGCGGCCGTAACTTTGCTGTTTGAAATCGAAATGTCGATAACGTTGGTGACAATCTGGCCGTGCTCACCGCCGCGAGCCGCGGCACGTTGCGTGAGCTGAAGTTTTTCCGCAAGCCGCGGACTTACAAGAGCCGCGTTATCCCAGGTAATTTTGGTGACCGGACGCGCGAGCTCTTGCAGCCAGCCATTATTTGCGTAGCGCCCGTCGTAAACGTTCGCATCCGGGCGGAAAATAAATTCAAGTTGACCCGCAGGAATCGCCTTCGCTGGCGGCAAACTCGCGACACTAAATTTCGGCGCAACGGATATCGGTGCGTATGCGGAGTTGGCAACCACTCCGTCATTCAAAGTCTTGCGCCAGAACTTCTCAGGATCGCCGCTGCCTGCCGCGGTCTTAAGGCGGTCGCGAACCGCATCATAAACCTTCAGCCCCGGCTTGTCCGTGAAGGCTGCCAGAACTTCAAAAGCCGAGCGCGTGTGGTAAAGCGGTGCGATAAGCGGCTGAATCACGCTGATCGTTCCATCGAAGGCTCGCGCATCGCCCCAGGTTTCCAAATAGTGCGATTCCGCGACATGCCACTTGCAATACTGGGCTGTCTCATCGAAATGAGTGCTGACCAGCACGGTCGCCTCGACCTTTTGCAGCTTCGTAGTGAAATCGAAGTCATGCGGCGCGTCGTACACGGGATTCGATCCGAAAATCAGCAGCGTATTGACCTTGCCCGCGTCCATGTCGGCGCAAAGCTCGGTAAACGACTCCAGGTGATTCACCGGACTCGCTTCAACAGGCTCCGTGTAATAGACCGTCGTCCCTACATTCCCGAGCGACGCGTTGATGGCATGAGCCAAAGCATGCACTTCCGCGGGCTGGAACTCTCCGGCAACGACCAGAGATTTACCGCGATTCTTTTGTAGGTCGCCGGCTACGGCATCGAGCCACTTTTGAACGGCTGGCGTAAGCGCTCCGCTACCACCCAAGCCCAATTTCGCCGCTAAGGCGCGAGCGAATTGCCCAACTTCGGACACCTTCAGCGGCAACCGATGATCCGCGCTCGATCCGGTGACGGAAGGCGTCGGCTCAACGACATAGAGCCGGTTCATCGTGTCGCTGGGCCCGCTCAGCTTGCGGCGACGGTAAAACTGCTTCATGTAGCCGATATGGCCTGGCCCGCTGGCCAGGAAATCCGCATCCAGCGAAAGAATAACGTCTGCCTTTTCAGGACGATACACGGTGCTGACATAGCGTCCGAAAGCGAGCTTGCCGCCTTCCCGTGCGCCGTCGCTCTCGGCCGGTTCCCACTGATGCCACTTCGCGCCAGGGATTTGCTTCAACACGCTCTCGATTTGCGCGGCTAATGTCGGCGAAGTGACTGTCCCGGTCAGGATCCTAAAGTTTGCGCCACCGAGAATTTTTGCCTTGCCAACGAAATCACTCGCAGCCTTCAGGAAGTCCGACCAGGCCCGAATCTCGCCAAGATATGTGGCCGTCTGCGCGCGATCGGGATCGTACAAGTTCAATACGGAAGCCTGGGTAATCACGTCCGTGCCGCCGAGGCTCGAAGGATGATCCGGATTTCCCGTCACGTGCGTAGGCCGGCCCTCGTGGCTCTCAACCAGCAGGCCGACAGCATCCGCGCCGAACGGCATCGCCGTAGCATAAAACTGCGGCCTGCCTAGAATCATTCCATCGGGCTGGTTCACGTAAGGAACAAGCAACTGCTCCGGTTTACGGCAACCGGAAATCCCAGCGAGAGCAAGCGACGCCGCGGCCAGCTTCAGGAAATTGCGCCGGTCTACCGTTTCATCCCACTCCGAAGCCTGCCGCGGAAACTCGCGATGTAAAAGGTCTTCGAAATGAGGATCGCCGGCCAGCTCTTCGAGCGTCCGCCAATACTGCTTGCCGCTCTTCTCGCGTAGTTTCGCGCGCACGGTCGCGAGGTCCAGAGTGTGCTCGTGCACCGTCGAATCTTCGGTGTGCGACTCAGAATGATCGTCTGCGTGCACGGAAGCCTCGTGTGCGTCGTGATCGTGCTTGTGGCTGTCGATAGAGTCGTTTTCGCGCATACCGTCCATTAACGATGACAAGTCGAACAGCTCGTTAGTTCCGCTGTCGTGCGAATCTTTCGTTCCACAGCAAATTGTTTGCCGAGTTCCGCCTGATTACTAGGCGCTTTCCAATTCATGTCGAAAACGTCTTCTTTGGTCGCACGCAAAGCCTTCTCGGGATTCCTGTGGCAGTCTAAACACCATTCCATCAGCAAAGGAGAGGCCTGAAACATCAGCGGCATTTGGTTGACGGAGCCATGGCACGTGGAACAGCCCACCCCTTTGTTGACGTGAATGCTGTGATTGAAATAAACGAAGTCGGGAAGCCGCTGAACCTTCACCCACTTGATCGACTCATTTGTCCGGTAACTCTCGCGGATCGGCTCGAGATACGGAGCGTCCGCAAACAGCACGGAATGACAATTCATGCAGGTTTTTGTGGGCGGAATGCCTGCAAAGGAGGAAGTCTCAACCGAGGTATGACAATAGCGGCAGTCCAGTCCGTCATCGCCAACGTGGTGCTTGTGGCTGAACTGTACGGGTTGCTCACGCACAACGTTCTGGTTCGTCGAATAGGGAGAACGCGCCAGCCCTAGAACGCCCGCGAGCCCCAGTCCGACCAAAAAAACAGCCGAAAACAGGCTGAATTTAGAGATGAAATTTGTGCTGCGATGAAAAATCTGGGCCATGTCAGCGTTGCACTTTTGCGAAGGCCTCTCCCGGAAGGAGCAAAAGCCTGGAGGCTCCGCAGCGTCATGGCCGGGAAGTGCGCACCCGGCTCGTAATTGACCGCATAGTTTCCGACAAAACTTTCTGGAATGCAACCTTCTCGCGCAGATTTCTTAAAAAAATTTCGTGATGTTGCGTTCCCCAACTAAACAACGCCTTCAAACAATTTGAAACCATCGCAGCGGCGCCGCTCGCCGCGACTGACAAACTTGCTGCCTCCATGCTTCTGACACACGGAAAGGCCCGGCCGATACATTTTTTTTCGGGAAGACCCTTTGCGGAACGTTCAGCCGTGTTATCTTAGAAGGACTCTTCGCCGTGGATTTTGCATGCGGCGGAGCCTACCCCGTCGGCTGCTGGGGCGTGGTCCAATCGGTAGGACACCTCACTGTTAATGAGGACGGTGGAGGTTCGAATCCTCCCGCCCCAGCCAAATTCTTGCAGTCATGGTCGCTGATTTCTAGTCGCGGACCGTCGGCAAGCCGGCTTCGGTCCAACCTCGCCACCCGCCGTCCATTGATTCCACGTTCGTGTAACCCATTTTTTGCAGATTGTCGGCCACCAGAGCGGAACGGAAGCCGCCACCGCAATAAAGCACAAGTTTGGTCCCCGTTTCTGGAACCTGCTGCTCGATGTCGCGCTCGATGATGCCTTTGCCCATATGGACTGCGCCAGGAAGATGCCCTTTGGCCCATTCGTTGTCTTCTCGCACATCCACCAGAATCAATTTTTCGCCCGCGTCCATGCGCCGTTTGACATCGGGAACATTCGTTTCTTTGACGCGCTGCTTGGCGTCCTGCACAAGTTTCAAAAATTGTGACGAGTGTGCCATACGATCCTCCGGAATCTCTTCAGGCGAAAAAGCGTAACACAACAGAAGAGCGCTATGGCGAACAGAGGTGATCGAGAAAAATCCGCGGCGAGCCACATCTCAACTTTGCTGTAGCCGACGCCGTAAGCCTGTATCTGGGCTTCAAGACGCAGGCTTGTCTCCCGCTTCTTTCTTGGAGTAAGACCGCACCAGATTAACGATGTTCCAGCGCGCGGTTTCGGGCAAGCGATCGCCCTCTCCCATCATCTTCCCCTTGCCTTTAGTGATGATGAAGAAAATCTCGCCATCGGTCTTGCCCGCGAGCGATGCCGGATCGTTCCAATCGTGCATGGTCAGCTTCATGGAGTCGACAATGTCACCCTTGCCGTTTCCTTTCGGACCGTGGCACATCGCGCAATCGTAGCCGTAGATTTTGCGCGCGGCGGCCAGGCCCTCCGGCGAGGGCTTCACGGGATTTTTCTTGTCGATGGCCTCCTGGGGGATTTTATATTCATCGGTGGCGGCTTGGGGGTCCTGCGGTTTATCCTGCGCAGCGTTCGGTTTCGCTCGCGTCATTCCAAGACTTGCAACCAGAACCGTGCCCAGTACTAACCAAGTTTTGCTCATAAGTGCCTCCTGAGAGGAAGGGCCGGCCGAGCGAGAGGTATCGGCGTCGTTCTTTGACTGGATTCTACGCCCGGGGAGAGAGAAAAGACAGCTTGGACACTATAAAATGGGGGGCAAAAGATGTTCAGTCGAGGTCACGCCAATTGGGCCCGGAACAGATCTCAACGACCAGTGGGACAGCGAGTTTGTACACGCCTTCCATTTCTTCGCGAACGAGTTTTTCCAGCTTGGCCTTTTCTTTCGGAGGAGCTTCGAACAGCAGTTCGTCGTGGACCTGCAAAATCATTTTCGCTTCGAATTTTTCGGCAGTCAGGCGCTGGTCGATACTGATCATGGCCAGTTTGATGAGATCCGCGGCCGTGCCTTGCAAGGGTGAATTCAAAGCTGTCCGCTCGGCAAAACTGCGAAGTTGTGCCTGCGGAGAATTGATCTCTGGAATTGGCCGAATTCTTCCAAAGAGCGTTTTTGCCACGCCGGTCTTGCGTGTGTCGACGAGAATCTTATCCAGAAATTTCTTTACCCCGCTGTAGCGCGTGAAATAGGCGTTGATGAATTGCGCGGCTTCCTTCTGCCCGATACTGAGCTGCTGCGCCAGTCCAAACGCCGACAGTCCGTAGATAATTCCGAAATTGATTGCCTTTGCCGCGCGCCGGTGTTCGGCATTTTGTGCCATCGGACCCACGCCGAAAACTTCCTGCGCGGTGCGCGCATGAATGTCTTCCCCATTTCGAAATGCGTCGATCAAGACCGGGTCTCCTGAGAAATGCGCCATTACGCGCAGCTCAATCTGCGAATAATCCGCAGAGAGCAGAATTTTGCCTCTCTCCGCCACAAACGCCGCGCGAATCTCCCGCCCCAGCTCCGTGCGAATCGGAATATTCTGCAAATTTGGATCGCTTGAGCTGAGCCTGCCCGTGGCCGCCGTCGTCTGGGAAAAACTTGTGTGCAACCGCCCGGTTTCCGGGTGAATCAGTTTCGGAAGCGCTTCTACGTATGTCGATTTGAGCTTCGAGATCTCGCGGTACTCAATAATTTTTGCCGGCAACGCATGCTGCGCCGCCATCTCCTCCAGGATATCCGCGGCCGTCGATCGCACTTTCCCTTTTCCGCGGCGCATCGGCGGCTGCAGGTTCAGCTTGTCGAACAATATCTCCGCAAGCTGTGCTGGCGAGTTGATGTTGAATTCATTCCCGGCGAGGTTCCAAATTTCTTTTTCGAGGCGCCGGACTTCCTTCTCCATGGACTTGGACATCTTGTCCAGTTCTTTCGGGTCCACGCGGATTCCGATGCGTTCCATGTCCGCGAGCACCGGGGCGAGCGGCAAGTCGATTTTTTCGTAGACGCCACCAAGCTCCTGCTCTTCTATCTGTGCGCGCAAAACGGGGGCGAGGCGCTGCAGGTAATCGGCGCGCTCTCCCGGGCCGCCGCCGAGCATCGTGTTGGACTGGCGCATCAACACGTCGGCGAAGTTGTGGTTCGCCGTTGTTGGCCGCACAAGATAGGAATAGAGTTGCGTCGCATCCTTCACATTCGCGGCTCGCCCGGTAAGAAGCTGAAAAAGTTTTGGATCGTGAACGATTTTCGTGCGCTTCACATCTGCCAGTATCGGAGCAAGCGCTTTCAGTGCTTCTCCTTTCTCATCGAGCCAGACGGAACGCCCCTCGCCCGCTTTCGAAGAAACCTCAATCGATGCGATGCGCGTCCCAAATCCTTCCGATTCCCGTTCACCGAGTTCGAGATTCAGCCAAACCGCCAGCGGTTGCTTCGCTGGCAGCTTCCCAAGATATGCGCGAAATTCGGCAACATCAGGGAACGCCACATAGTCCGCTTTCACGCTGGGTTCCGCGCTCGCGGGCGCTGAGGACGCCAAATCTTCTGCGCTCAATTCTCTTAGCAATGAATTAAAGCCCAGCTCGCGATACAGCGTGCCGAGCGCCGCGACATCCGGCTCGCGCCTTTCCAGCGCTTTCAAATCCAGCTCCAACGGCAAATCCGTGGCGATCGTCGCCAATTGCTTCGACATCATCACTTGCTCGCGTTGCTGCTGCAGCGCCTCCCGATAGCGCTTGTTCGTCACCTCATCGGCATTGTCCAGTGCCTTCTCGACGCTCCCATATTTCTTGATCAACTCCGCCGCGCCTTTTTCGCCGATACCTTTCGCACCGGGAATGTTGTCGATGTTGTCGCCCAGCAGCGCCATGTAATCCACAACCCGCTCCGGCGGCACGCCCAAAATCTCTTCCACTTTCGTGGCATCGACAATAATGTCCGCCTTTGCTCCTCCCGATCCCGTGCGCAGCGTTCGCACATTTTTTCCCACCAGCTGCATCATGTCTTTGTCATTCGAAATCACCAGCACATCCAGATTCTCCCTCGCCGCCTGCAAGGCGATGGCGCCGATCACGTCGTCCGCTTCGTATCCCTGCACTTCCAGAATCGGCAGCCGCATCGCCTCGCACAATCGCCGCACAAAGGGCAGTTGCACGCGCATGTCATCCGGCATCGGCTGGCGCTGCGCCTTGTATTTTTCAAATAGCTTGTCGCGAAACGTTGCTCCGGGAGGATCGAACACGATGCCGATGTAGTCCGGCTGATAATCCTTGATGAGCCTGCGAAGAATATTGCCGAAAAGGAACGGGACGTTCGTCGGCACGCCTCCCGGCCCAGTCAATCGCTGCGGCATCGGCGCGAAAAACGCGCGATAAATATGCGCCATCGCATCCACAAGAAATAGTTTTTTCGGTGCAGCAGCCATGTCGGCGAGTATAGCAAACGCTAGTGGAAGCAACCTCAGTTCCGTGGAAGCAGACTTGGCTCCGCAAATAAAAAAGAGGACGCAAGTCGTTGCGCCCTCTTGTGCTCTTATTTTGGTTTGCTTTATTTACTAGGTGCCACGGCTACTTGCTCTGGCACGACGAGCAGGAGCCTCGTTCCGCCGTCCAGATGAACATTTTTGCCGCCCGAAGTTATGACTATTGTTTGGCCTGCGCCCGATGAGGCTGCCATCAGTTTCAAATCGCCCAATCCATAGACGCCACGGCTCTTTGCAGAGAGTTGTGTCCCACCGTATGGCCCCATCGTTGAATCAGCGCCGCCGCCCGGATTGCTCGCCGTTCCGGGCGTCGCCGCAGGCGAGTGACTGGTACCCATCGGCGATCCGGCAGCAGCCGGTGAGGCTCCACCGCTCATTGGAGAGCCAGATCCAGGTGCACCGCCGGAAAAATCGCTCTGCGGCGCGGCAATCGCCAGAATCGCCACATTCAACGGAATCTCCTCTCCCTTCTTCGGCATCGCCTTGTCAAACTGAATGGCCAGTGTGGACCCGCTATCGCCCTTCGAACGTGCCGTCGCTTCCGTTACGTGCCCTTCCAGCTTCGCTCCTTTCGGAACAATCGTTTTGCCGGCGTACTTTATTTCCTCGGTCGTGTGCGCTTCGACCTTGTCGCCTACCTTGGCCTTCTTCGAATCCACCGACGAATTCAGCTCGGCATTCACCGCCGTCCCGCTAGGCAGACTAGCCGCCGACGTTTCTGACCGCACCGGAATATTGGGCGTTCCTGGCGCCTGCGGATTTGTTTGAACTTGCGCGGCGGCTCCTGCCGCAAATATGGCCCCAATCAAAACTGCAAATCCATGTCGTATCATTTGTGCCTCCAAACGCGAACGGGTTGGGCAACTTCATTGGGAAACCTTCCCTATATATAAGGGGACGCTTCCCGGCGGCGAACAGTTGCTTTCGCCGCACTAGTAACACTATCTATGAATGTAGTTCGGCGCCGCGGCGGCCAAAATACTTGATTTCATGTAGGAACGCACTTGCCGGATTGACGATGATTTGTCTATGAAATGATTCCAAGCGGCTTAGCCACTTCCGCTAAAATGTCCGCAGCTCGCAAAAGTTGTTCTCTCTTGTGAGTCGCGCTGACAATCGCGCGCAGCCGAGCCTTGCCTTCGGCCACCGTCGGGAAGCCGACCGCTGGAGCAAACACACCCGCTTCAAACAATTTCTTTGAAAATTCAAACGCCTTCGCCGCATCGCCCACATGAATAGGAATAATCGGCGTCTCGCTCACCTTGAACTGGAAGCCTCGCTTCTTCAATTCCCGCTTGAACATTTTCGTGTTCGCCCAAAGCTTTTTCACCAATCGTTCGCCTTCCGGTGAATCCAGCAGAGTAAACGCCGCCTGGCAGGCCGCTACGGTAGCCGGCGGATGCGAAGTAGAAAACAAAAACGGCCGCGCGCGCAGGTACAAGAAATCAATCAAGTCGCGCGATCCCGCAACATATCCACCCATCGCGCCAATCGCCTTGCTCAAAGTACCCACCTGAATATGCACGCGCCCATGGCAATTCAAATGATCCACCGTCCCGCGCCCGCCGCGCCCCAGCACACCGCTCGAGTGCGCGTCGTCCACCATCATGATGCAGTTGTACTTCTCCGCCAGATCGCAAAGGGCCGGCAATGGTGCAATGTCGCCGTCCATGGAAAACACGCCATCCGTAATAATCAGCTTCTTCCCCGGAAACTCGAGGTGCTCCTGCAGAATCCGCTCGCAATCCTTCACGTCCTTATGCTTGAACACCTTGATCGTCGCTTTTGAAAGCCGCGCCCCATCGATAATCGACGCGTGATTCAACTCATCGGAAATGATCAGGTCTTCCTTGCCCAGCAAGGCGGAAACCGTCCCCGCGTTCGCCGTAAACCCCGACTGAAACACTACGCACGCTTCCACATTCTTGAACTTCGCGATCTGCTCCTCCAACTCCATATGAATCTTCATCGTCCCGGCAATGGTTCGAACTGCCCCCGCTCCCACGCCGTATCGCTTGATCGCATCGAGCGCCGCCTTGCGCAGCGATTTGTGCGTGGTCAGTCCGAGATAATTGTTCGAAGCAAGATTGATCACTTCCCGCCCATCAAAAATACAAACCGGTTTCTGCTCGCCCTCCAGCACGCGCAGCTTCGGCGCCACCCCTTTCGCCCGCAATTCATTCAGCTGGTCGGAAATGTACTGCGTCGGATTCTGTTTCGTTGCCATCGTTGCGGTATCAGACATGCCTAAACTCCTGAAGTGGACTCGGCTGCTGGAACTACTATTCTGCGTCAGCTGACGGCTGAGGGCAAACCATTCGGGGGCTAAGTTAAAGTGGAAAAGAAAATTCGCCTAGCGCGGCAATCCATCCGGATACAAAAGAATCTTCCCCGCCAACCCACCCTGCAATTTCGCAAACGCATCCTCAAACTTCTCCAGGGGTTCGCGTTCCCCAAACAAAGGCTCCAAATTCAGCCGCCCCGCCTTCAAAAGCGCCGTCATCTGCACCCAAGTCCCATACATCCGCCGCCCATAAATCCCCTGCACGGTCGCGCCCTTAAAAATCACATCATTCACCAAATCCAGCGGCACATTCTCCGTCGGTATCCCGAGCAGTGAAGCCCGCCCTCCCGCTCTCAACGCTTTAAATCCTTGTTGGATCGCGGTGGGGTTTCCACTCATCTCCAGCAACGCGTCCACACCCGTCCCGCCAGTCTCCGCCAAAATCCGCGCCACCGCATCTTCCGCCGCCGGATTCAAAACCACGTCCGCGCCCATTTTTTTCGCCATCGCGCGCCGGTTCTCGTTCGTCTCCGTGGCAAACACGGTCGAGCTCCCGCACGCCTTCGCCACCGCAATCGACATCAACCCAATCGGCCCGCACCCCGTCACCAAAACCGTTTGCCCCGCGATCGGCCCCGCCAGCACCGTATGCACCGCATTCCCCAGCGGATCGAGAATCGCCCCGTAATGCTCCGGAATCGCCGGATCGAGCTTCCAGATATTCGAAGCCGGAATTTTCACGAACTCCGCAAACGCGCCATCCTGATCGATCCCGATAATCCGCAAATTCTGGCAAATATGCGCTTCGCCCAGCCGGCACTGGTGGCAATGCCCGCAATTCACATGCATCTCCGCGCTGACAAAGTCCCCAACCTTCACGGCCGTAACGTCTTCGCCGACGCGTTCCACAACGCCGCAAAACTCATGCCCCAAAGTCACCGGCGGCTTGATCCGCCCCTGCGACCACCGGTCCCATCCATAAATATGCAAATCCGTCCCGCAAATCGAAGCCGTCTTCACCCGCACCAAAACGTCCGCCGCCCCAATCGCCGGCACTGGCGCCGTTTCGAACGACAACCCGCGCCCCGCACTCATCTTCCGCAAAGCCTTCATAGTCGCAGCCATCTACTCGAATCCTCGCTTAACGCACAATCTTCGATGCTAGCACAGCCAGCACTTTCGACTCCCCCTTGCAGCGGCTTGCCCACCGCGGTCCGTGTTTCGAATTTCGCGTTTCGAATTTCGCATTTCCAATTTCGTATTTCGCATTTCCTTCCCTACCGCGCAATCTCCTCCAAAACCAATCCATTCGTCCGCGGCCCCATCACCCCCACCACCACCGCCACCAAAATCATCGCCACCGCCAAAAGCGCAAACACCACCGGCACTCCATGCACCAAAACGGCCCCAATCAAAATCGAAGTAAACGCCGCGCTCAACCGGCTCCAACTATAAGTAAATCCCACCCCGGTCGCACGCAACCGCGTAGGAAACAATTCCGCCTGATAGGCATGAAACGCCGCCGAAAACCAATAATTCGCCAGCGTGAGCAACGCGCCAAATCCAACCACCGCCGCAGGCGCAATCGAATTCCCAAATCCCAATCCAAGTCCCGCCACAAGCAAAGCCAAAACAACAATCGTCCACTTCCGCTCCATCCGGTCCGAAGTAAACGCTGCCAAGAGCGGCCCCAGCGGCGAAACCAGCGCAATCAACAACGTGTACTCCAGCGAATGCAAAAGCGAAACTCCCCGCTTCAACAAAAACGTAGGCGCCCAATTCGCAAACCCATAAAATCCAATCGTCTGCAAAGCCTGAAAAATAACAAGCATTACGGTCCGCGAAAGATAAGGCGCTCTCCACAACTCCCAAAACGATCCACTCTCCTTCTTCTCTGTGCCCTCTGCGCTCTCTGTGTCCTCTGTGTAAACTCTTTTTCCTTCTTTTGAAAACGATTCACTCTCGAGCGCGGACATAATCGCATCCGCCTCCGCCACTCTCCCCCGGCTCTCCAACCACCGTGGCGACTCCGGCAATCTCCTCCGGAACCACCACGACAAAAGCGCCCCCGACGCCCCAATCACCATCACCCACCGCCACCCGCTCATCAAAAAATGAGTCGGCACCAGCAGCCGCGAAAGCACCGCCGCCACCGGCACCGCGCAAAATCCCGCCACCTGCGTTATGGCCACATACCGCCCTCGCGCCCGCCCCGGCACCACCTCCGTCACATACGTATCAATCACCACAATTTCCGCGCCAATCCCCACGCCCGCAAAAAACCGCAAAGCAATCAACCAAGCTGCCGTTGGCGCAAATGCCCCCACAAACGTAAACACCGAATAAATCAAGAGCAGCAAAATAAACGCGCTCCGCCGCCCCATCCGGTCGCTGCCCATTCCAAACACTACCGTCCCCACAAACATCCCCAAAAATCCCGCCGCCACAAAAAACGTAAACTGCCGCAAGGTCAGAAACCCCGACTGCTGCAAAGCCGCCCCGATATAAGCCACAATAAAAATGTCGTATAGATCGAAGAAGTTCCCCAGCGACACCAAAGCAATAAACCGCCGGTGAAACCTCCCCAGCGGCAACCGCTCAATCCTCTCCGCAATCGTCAGTTGTTTCGCCTGCAAAGTTACTCCGTCAAACTGTAGGGGAAGGGCTTGCCCCTCCCTCTTTCTGTTAACTTGTCACTCCGAGCGAAGCGAGGAATCTGCTTTTGCCTTTCGCCGCCACAACGCGTGGTTTGTAGTGGCGCGGCATGCTGCGCCCTACCCACTCACTTCACTTCCGCCACCAATCCAATCTTCTCCAACGCCCTCAAATACTCGAGCACCATCTCCAACGGCACCGGCCCATACTCCGCCGACACCGCATCCCGGATCTCCTGCGCATTCCTCTTCCCATCCGCAAAATTCAAAACCTCATACGCATACTCCTCACCGCCGCCCCACAATCTTTCATAACCAAACAATTTCGGCGTCGGCACTCCTGCCGCTTTCGCATGATCCACAAAATAGTCATACCCAAACACTGCGAGCGGTCCTTTCGGCTGACCGGCGCGCTTGAACTGCAGGGTCCCTCCAGGATTCGCGACTTTTTCGGGACACTCTTCCGGATGCCGTGGAAATCCGGACGCGGGCGAGGCTTCAAATCGAAAGAGCGATTCAGCCAACGCGTTCTGATAAATGATGTATTCCCTCAGGCAAACACATTTTTCCCTATCGGTCACCGTCACCTGCCTGGCTGTCTCCTGAGCAACTCTTAGGGTTTCCCCCACCGAGAGTGCTTCACCATTCCACCCTGTACTGTGGGACGTGAGCCCCGCCAAGAAATACCCGCTAGCCGCCCCAATAAACGCCGCCCTCTTCAACTTCGTCGTATCAATACTCGCCGCCGTATCAAAATTCGTATGAATGTACCGGTCCGGCCAGTCATTCATATAAATCGCCGGTATCCCGAACGACGAATCCTGATACACATCGTGGTCGCTCCCCATCGTGTACGCCGAATACTCCGCCCGCAGCGGTTCTTTACCGCCCTCCGGCGCCACTAACGGATACTCCGCCTTCCCCGTCGCTGCAAATTTGTACGACTCCTCGTCCACAAACTCCGCAAACGCCCACGCCACGTCATGCACAAACGACGGCAAACTCATCGGCCCGCGGGTCACGTGGAACACTGCCTTCGTCACCGGCCCGCCGCCCACCATGTCCATGTGAATCGCCGCCTTGATCCGCGCGGCGAACTCAGGCTTGCCATTCAGTAGCGCCAAAGTCCCCTCGATCTCCGGCGGCCAAATAAACCGTATCGTCCGCGCCGGCCGCGCCAATTTCCCCTCCGCAATCAACTTCTGCAAAGTCCGCGCCACCTCCAAAATCGTCACGCACCCGCTGGCATTGTCATTCGCTCCCGGCCGCTGATGATCCAGATGACACGAAAACGCAATCTCCTCCTCCTTCAATTTCGGGTCGGTCCCCGGAATCGTCGCCGTTACCACTTCATAATTCCCCGCATGCTGCTCCGCCTTCACCACCGCATGCAGCGTAATCTTCTCTCCGCGCGCCAACCGCTCCCGCATCCCTCGCGCCGTTTTCAGCGACACCATAAACGCAAACGTCTTGTGCTCCGTAAACGTCTCTAAATGTCCCCACCGAATCAAATTTTCATCTTCACCCCACCACGCGTTCTTCTGGTTCTGCGCATAACTCACAATCCCCGCCACCCCAAATTTCCCTACCGCCAAATCCTGTACAGACCCCGGCGACGCGCCAGCCAAAATAATCTTTCCCTTTACGTCTTTGCCCGCGTAATCGCTCTCCTTCGTCCCCTCGCCCACGTCCACCAATTCCGCCGTCGCATCCGCCGACTCGCTATCCTCCGCCAACATCACCGGCTCAGCCGCATAACTCGCAATCTTTTTCTCGCCACTAGTCACTCGCCACTCGCCACTTCTTTCTCCAGAAACACTTTTTTCTTTTTTCTCCTTTGCCTCCTCTACTTCCTTTACGTCCTTCACCTCCCACAACTCTCCCACCTCCGCATCCCACCCTGGCCGCGACCTCTGCGTTCCATAAAAAATCTTCCCATCCGCTGGAAACTGCAAAATCTGCACATCGCTCAACCCATACTCCCGCGCCCGGTCCGCCACCAACTCCGCCGCCGAATGAAATCCCCGCGATCCACGCTGCCGGTGAAACGTAGCAATCACCTCCAAATTTCTCTTCGCCGTCTCCCCGCTCAACTCATTCGCCAAAGCCGCTACATCCTTCTCCGGCAAAAGCGGCGGCTTCTGCGCCAACGCCACGCCCGCCAACAATCCACCAGCAATTATCACCATCACAAAAATCTTCTTCTTCTTCACAATCCCCTCCGCTAAAGCACCTGTAACGCACATGTAGGGGCGGGCTTCAGCCCGCTCCTCTTCTTCTTTCGCTCTGCGCCCCACACTACAACGCCAACCCGCGGCGCCGCGATTCTACCTTTATTTCCAACGTGGAATTTGTTTTTCCCGTAGGGGCACGATACATCGTGCCCGTTCTTTCTCTTCTCTTTTTTCTTTCCTTTCTTTTCTTTCCTCTTCTACTTCTTCCTTCCCACACCAAATCACATTCCACACTCTCCCCGATTCCCGTCGACTCTAACTTTCCCTTCTCCCCTCCCAATCGCAATCTCTCTCATCCACCCCCGCGTTTTTCGCCTACCAGTTCAAGGGGAATGCACCGAACCAGCAGCGTTTCGCGAGCGCTATCCACGCTCGGTGGATTTCTTACTTCTAATTCACGGAAAGAAAAAATGAGCAAGACACCTGACCACACCGATGCAATCTCGTCCGCAGCGCAAACGCCCCAATCCGACAGACGCTCGTTCCTGAAAAAAGCTTCCCTCGCAGGAGCCGCCGGCGCACTCTCACTAACCGGCCTACTCGAAGTGGCTTCTGCTAAAACTACAAGCCGCAGCCTGACTTCTCGCGACCACGATCACGACGATTATCGCGATGACGACAAAGAACTCCGCCACGAAGACATCGATATCCTCGTCGTCGCGGAAATCGCCGAAGCGCTCGCCGTCACCACCTATTCCAACATCATTAACACTGCGCCCTTTTTCGGCCTCCTTCCCAATGACGATCAAGGCGATCTCCTAGGCGCCCTGCAGGAAGAAATGTCCCACTACGCTCTCGAACAATCCGTTACAGAAAAACCTTCTCCGTACACATCCTTCTTCTATCCAAAAAATATGTTCGCCAGCGCGCAAACCACGCTCAACGCGCTCGTCACACTCGAAGACGCCTTCATCGCCGCGTACCTGGTCGGCGTCCGCAATTTCAGCACTACTCGCCTGCGCGTCACTGCTGCTCGCATCATGGGCATAGAAAGCGATCATCGAACTCTGGCCCGCGTCATCGGACCCGATGTTGCCGCGCAAGATGGCGGACCAATCGCGACGATCACGGGTGCCCAAGGCGTCGCGGAAAGCGTCGCGCCTCCCAACAACAACGGCTACGAACGTACCCTCTGCTGGACAAAAATCGAGCAAGCCGTCGAAGCACTCACTCCGTTCGTTGACATCACCGCCGCCAAAGCCGCCGGCTTCGACGTCTCAAAATCATTCCCATTCGAGCCCTTCACTCCCAAGCTGCCCAACCCCCTCGGAGATTTCATCTCCTTCAAAGGCTGCTGATCGTTTCTCTTCCCAAGCGTAGGGCCGGCCTATCGTTTATCAGACTCCCGTAAGGGAGGCCGGCTCCACGCCCTCCCGTAGGGGCACGGCATGCCGTGCCCACTTTTCCCTCCACAGGCAAACAAACTGTCCGCAAGACAAAGTAAATTCAAAAAGAGATAATGCTTCCAACCCAGACGAAGTTGCTGCTCGGAGCAAAAACACAATGTCTCGGGCAGGTTCCTATTATTGCCGCGCATTTCGGGGTGCGCACGGCCCGTTTCCGGGGTGCTCGTTATTCAGAGTGGTCTTTTCGGAGTCCTAAGGTTTGACCTCTTCGCCTCAGCCAGCTTCACGCAAAGCGGAACTCCTTCTCCTTGTGCTCTTCCTGCTTTCTCTGCCCATACTGAATCCCTGGGTGCGCGGAGACGGCGTAGGCTATTACGCGTTCGCGCGCGCTCCGCTCATCGAGCACAATCTCGATTTCACTCACGACTATCAGCAAGCAAACATTAGCTTTCGCGAAAATCGCCTCGACGAAAACGGCCAGCCTACCGCTGCATTTCGCACTCGCACCGACCATCTTGAAAATCACTTCACCGTCGGCCCTGCCATTCTCTGGGCGCCGTTTCTGCTTGTCACTCACGCCGGCGTTCTTCTCGCGCGTTCCTTCGGCTCGACGATTCCCGCCGACGGTTTTTCCACGCCGTACCGTATCGCCATGGCGTTCGCCACCGCGCTCTACGGTTTTCTCGGCCTGTTCATTTCCTTTCGCATCGCCCGAAAATACGTCGACGAAACCTGGGCCTTGCTAGCCACTCTAGCCATTTGGTGGGCCAGCTCGCTTCCTGTTTACATGTACTTCAATCCGTCCTGGTCGCACGCGCACTCAGCTTTTGTTGTCGCGCTCTTTTTGTGGTACTGGCACGAAACGCGCGACACCCGCTCGCTGGGGCAGTGGATTTTGCTGGGCGCGCTCGCGGGGTTGATGCTAAACGTCTACTATCCCAATCTCATGCTCTTCGCCATTCTGCCGTTCGAGGCTCTGCGCGACTACGGCGCCGCGTTTCGCAAATCGACGCCCAGCACGCCTAGCCTTGCGCAACTACTGGTGCGGCACGCCGCCTTCGCGGTGACGCTCCTACTTTGTCTGCTCCCAACATTTATTGCGCACCGCATCATTTACGGCGGCATATTCGAAACAGGTTACGGTTCGGTCAGCCAGTGGAATTGGAGCTCTCCGTATCTCTTGTCGGTCCTGTTTTCCTCGAATCACGGAATGATTTCCTGGACGCCGATTCTGCTCTTCGCCATTGTCGGGCTCTTTGCTTTCTGGCGCAGCGTGCCGCGCGTTGGCGGAGCCTTTCTGCTCGCGGCCATTGCGTTTTATTATTTCATCGCTTCTTATCCGGATTGGGCCGGCATCTCTTCGTATGGCAGCCGCTTTTTTATTTCACTCACCGCGCTTTTCGTCCTGGGGCTCGCCGTGTTTCTGGACCGTTTCACGCGCATCTTTAGAAAACGCGGCGCCGCCCTCGCCGCATCTTGTGTTTTTCTGGCATGCTTCGTTTTGTGGAACGCCGGATTGATGTTTCAGTGGGGCACGCACCTGATTCCCGCGCGCGGCCCGGTCTCGTTTCCTCAAATGATTCAAAACCAATTTCTCGTCGTCCCGCGCCAGATTACGATGCAGTTCGAAAAATATTTGTTTGGCCGCAAAGCCATGATGCAGCAGATCGAGCAGCGCGATCTGGAGCAGATGGAGAACAACCCTCTCCCGCCTCGATGATTTTCATGCCCACGTTTTTGATAAACGCGGATTCCAGGTAGCACGGTCACTGCTGATTGTGCGATTTTTTGCCGTGGCAGTGAAACCGCGCACAGTCAGGAGTGACTCTCCCGCCAAGACGAACCGCCGTGGCGCAGGCATCTCTGCTAATCTAATCAAGGTCCGTTCTAGTCTGCCGGACCAATTTTCTTTTGGAGTTTCGCTGAGACTTAATGGCTTCGCTAACCGCACCCGCGTCGCCGCTTCCGGTGCAGAACGCCGCGCCCGTCATCGTGCGCATTGAACCTCCACGCGGCTGGCTCGATTTGCGCCTAGGTGAAGTGTGGGCCTACCGCGAACTGCTTTATTTTTTCGTCTGGCGCGACATAAAAGTCCGCTACAAACAAACCGTCATCGGCGTCGCGTGGGTGGTCCTGCAGCCGCTGCTTACGATGGGAGTCTTCACGCTTTTTTTTGGCCGGCTAGCGAAGCTGCCTTCTGACGGGCTGGCCTATCCCGTCTTCTACTTTACTGCGCTTGTTCCTTGGAATTATTTCTCCACCGCGCTGCAATCCTGTACAGCGGTCGTCGTCGATAATCAGCGCATAATCACAAAAGTGTTTTTCCCGCGGCTGGTACTACCCCTATCCGCCGTGGTTTCTGGATTGGTGGACTTTGCCATCGGCTTCATCGTGCTCGGCATTGTGCTGGCCATTTACGGGATCCGGCCCGGCCTCGCGGCGCTATGGCTCCCGGTGTTGCTGCTGCTCGCCGTGCTTACCGCGCTTGGCGTCGGCCTGTGGATGTCCGCCCTCAATGCGCTTTATCGCGACGTAAAATATGTGGTGCCATTTTTGATTCAGTTTTGGATGTTTGCGTCGCCGGTGGCGTACCCCCCTTCGCTGGTGCCGGAGAGATGGCGATGGCTGTATGGGTTGAACCCCATGGCGGGGGTCATTGACGGATTCCGGTGGGCTTTGACGGGGCATGGGCAGCCGCCCGGTGCACTGCTGCTCGCTTCGTCCGGGATGGTCGCGGTGGTCGTACTTGGTGGGCTGTTCTTCTTTCAGCGGATGGAAGGGGCGATCGCGGATCGGGTTTGAGCTCTTCAGACTAGTGCTTTGGTTTAGGACGCCAATCGATTCCAAGCGCGTTCAAGATTCGCGCCTTGCGTCCATAGCGCCTGGAAATATACGGCTGCTGATGCCAGGCAATATCGTGAATCGTCGCGGAAAGTTTTCGAAAAGCGATGGTTCGACGGGGCAATTCCCAGACGAATTCCCAGCGGGGCTGCCACTTCCGAATCAATCCCATGACAAAGGACCAGATTCTTTTCCACCGCCTCGCGCATGTAGCCTCTAAGTGCCGAGCCGCGGTTGAACTCCCGCAGTGTATCAGATGTCAAAACTCGCAAAAATCGCACAGTGGTTGATTCAACGGAAGGAATTTGCACAACGGGATAACGATATTGTTGCTTTCTACATGACAAAAAGGGCGAGGAATAAACTTTAATATGGTCACCGAACAATCGTTCGGTTTTCTTGTTAGTGCGGATTCCAAAGGGGTTGCGGGCGGTCCTTTTGTAAGTGCGGATTGTAAAGGAGTTATGGCTTGGAAGAAATGAACTCATAGATGAGCACGGCGGTGATACGCGGCGGGGGCTGGGAAGCGGTAGGGGCGCGGAGAATGGGCTTAGGTCCACCGATCCTTTAAGCGCATGATGGGTTCCTCAAAATACCTGCGGGAGACGTACGCAACGGGCACGGCAATGCCCAGAAGCAGGCCGAAGCGTATCCAGAGACCCAGGAATAAGGGGAAGTGAACTTTCGCGAAGAACCCATGGCCATAAAGCCATCCAAGGCCATCGAGAAAGAAGAGATGGTAAAGGTAGAGCCCGTAACTGATGTCGCCAAAAAACTCCAGCGTGGGTGAGCGACTCCATCGCCTCCGCGGACCGCTGCCGAGTAGAAGGAAGAATCCGAGCAGGGCCACGAATCCGAAATTCCAGGGCACAATTTGCAGGGCCGCCCCCAAGGGTAGGCGCCTTGAGAAAATTCCAAACGGAATTCCCACTGTCCAGATGGCAATGGCCAGACCCAGCAGCAGTCCTAACATTCTTGCTAGAGTTTTTCTCGAAGGCTTAAACTCTCGAAGAAAAATGGCCAAAAGCGCGCCGCAAGCCAGACCATCCGCTGAGTTCCACGTGTAATCGAAGATTTCGTAGGAGACCCAACCATTACGACGAACCAGAAAAAAGGAAACGAGACGCGTTACGGGAGACAACGCGACGATGGAGACACATACCGCCATGATGGCGCGGCTCGATAGTTTGCGGACCACCGCGGGCCACACCAGGTAAAAGTGCTCCTCCACTGCTAGCGACCACAGAACGGGATATGCAATGGCCACGCCAAATAGGGGCATTAAATTGGCGAGGTACGCAGCGCTAAGAAGGACAAACTGGAGGGGGGCAACACGCGCTGCCAGGAGGACCACCAGCGTCAAAAGAAAGGCAGGAAGAATTCTGAGGCTCCGTCGAATGTAGAAGCGCTTGTAATAGTCTTCTCGAGTTCTCGCGTCGATCAGTATCCCCGTGATGAGAAAGCCGGAGAGGACAAAGAACAGATTTACTCCGAGCCGGCCTGTCCACGCGGCGGTCAAAAAGAGTCTCTCGGAGGGAGCAAACTTTGATAGATCCATGCCCCAGTAAAATGCGTGGTAAACCAGCACCATTAGGACGGCTATCCCGCGGACCGTGTTCAGTTCGGGCATGACGGGCCGCAAAATAGGCTCGAAAATGATGTCGGAAGCGAGAGGTGGCGGACTCAATAGTTGACACGATAGCGTTATCGCGCGCATTCCTCAAATCTTTTCGGCCGAACATGGCGCCAGCAGGTGTTGCAGCTTAGAATGAATTTGAGAACTGTCCGCACGGATGAACTTGGGTACAATGAAAGCGGGTCTGAGCTGGTAATGAGCGCAGCGGTCATACGTGGCGAGGGGCTTGGGAAGCGGTACAAACGCGGGCTAGCCGCTGATCCCGGCTTGCGGCATGCGTTGGAGCGGCTCGTGAAGTCGCCGATGGCGGCGTTCCGCCGCAAGAAGGACGAGAGCTTCTGGGCGCTGAAAGATGCTTCGCTGGAAGTGAAAGAAGGGGAAGTACTTGGATTGATCGGGCGAAACGGCGCCGGCAAGACGACGCTGCTGAAGATTCTTTCGCGGATTACGAAGCCGACGACAGGGTGGGCGGAGATTCACGGGCGCGTCGGGTCGCTGCTGGAGGTGGGGACGGGGTTTCATCCCGAGTTGACGGGGCGGGAGAATGCGTTTCTGAGCGGCGCGATCCTAGGAATGAACAAGCGCGAGATTGCGCGGAAGTTCGACGAGATTGTAGCGTTCGCGGAGCTGGAAAAGTTCATTGACACGCCGGTGAAGCATTATTCGAGCGGGATGTACGTGCGGCTGGCGTTTGCTGTGGCGGCGCACCTGGAGCCGGAAATTTTGCTGGTGGATGAAGTGCTGGCGGTGGGGGATATCAACTTTCAGAAAAAATGCCTGGGGAAGATGGGAGATGTGGCGAGGGCCGGGAGAACGGTCGTGCTTGTCAGCCATCAACTCAATCAGATTCGCAGGCTTTGCCACCGGGTGGTGTGGGTGGATGGCGGGTCCATCCGGCTCAATGGAGATACCCAGGAGGTCGTCTCCGCCTACGAGTCGGAAATGGGCCGCAGCGAGGGGAGCGGCCGCTCCCTGTCACGCGGCCCGGCTAGCAGGGGCCGCTTCGTGAAGTGGGAGGTCGTTAGCGCGCTACCAGACCAGCCGCACGTGCTCTCCACGCTGGGCCCCGTCACTGTCAACTTCGTCGTCGAGCTTTCTCAAACCGTTGTCAACGGCGAGCACGGCGTGGCGCTCTTCAATGCTGGACGCCAGTTGATGTGGGCGCGCGCTGCCCAGCAGCTCTCTCTCTCTCCCGGCGTCCACGTCTTTTCGCACTCATTCCCATCGCTCCCTCTCCGGCCGGGCCCGTACCAGTGGCAGGTCAGTCTCTGGGATGATGGCGAAATGCTTGATCAATGGGACTGCGAGCCGGAAATGACTATCGCAACCGAAGTCCTTCAACACCATCTGGACGAATGGAACGGGATTCTGAATTTGCCGTCAGAGTTTGCGGCAGGGGATGAAAGAAAAAGTGACCGCATCACCACAGACCATATTTGACGAGACTCTGTACCTCAGGCATATCGAGGCTCGCGGCCAATTGATCAGCCGGTTCGTTCCGGAGATGAGGTCCGCTCTGGGACTGAAGACGGCCCTGGACGCAGGATGTGGGATTGGATTCTTCTCAAGTCTGCTCGAAGAATGCGGCCTGACGGTGCGTGCATTCGACGGACGTCAAAACAATGTTGAAGAAGCCAGCGTCCGCCATCCCGGGATTCCCTTTAGTCAGGGAGATATCGAGGACTCGTCCATTCTCGGGCTTGGGACGTACGATTTAGTTCTGTGCTTCGGATTGCTCTACCACCTTGAAAACCCGATGCGCGCCATTCGTCACCTACGCGCACTTACAGGTAAGATCTTATTGTTAGAAAGCATGTGTGTTGCAAGCGACGCCGCCTACATGTTGCTCAGGGATGAGCCGCGCAACGACAGCCAGAGCCTCACGGACCTGGCTTTCTACGCGAGTGAGGGATGCATTGTAAAAATGCTCTATCGCTCTGGTTTTAGTTCCGTATATCGGCTCTCTTCGCTGCCCGATCATGATGACTTTAGAGAAACGAAGGATCACACTCGCCGCCGAACGGTTCTGCTGGCCGCGTATGAACCATTTGCTCGAGCTGATTTAGTCCCACTGGCCGAGCCTCATGAGACGGGGAATCCTTGGGATAAGCCGCTTCCCACGAAGGTTAAACTAGCTCGGCGGCTTAGCAGCCTTGTCCGAAGCTCGGCTCGAATTTACAAGTTCCTGCGAAAACCCCTGCCAGACCAATCCAGATCCTTCTATGCCCGATGGAGGCGAAGGTTTCCAACGCGGCCTGTTCCCGTACGCTTACCGTATGGGGCTTGGTTTGTGGCGCGCGATGATTTTTTTGGCTCAAAATTTACGTACGATGGATTTGAGACCGATGAGCGTGCATTCGTGCAGAACTTTCTGAAACCTGGGATGACCGTGCTGGACGTTGGCGCGCATCATGGTCTTTACACGCTGCTGGCGTCAAAACGTGTGGGCAAGACCGGAACGGTAACTGCGTTTGAACCTTCGCCAAGAGAACGTAAGGCCCTGCTTCTGAATTTGAAGCTCAACAGAACTAAGAATGTGAGAGTCGAGGCGATTGCCCTCGGAAGCAGTAACACCCAGTCCCAACTCTATGTTGTGGATCATCAGGAAACGGGCTGCAACAGCCTCCGACCCCCCGTAACGTCGGGCACGATGTCCACAACTCAAGTGGAGGTCAGGCGGCTTGATGATTGGGCAATGGAGCACCACATGGAGCACGCCGACTTCATCAAACTTGATGTGGAGGGCGGGGAGTTGGAATTCCTCAAAGGCGCGGAACGATTCCTGGCGGGCAGCAAGAGGCCAGTGATACTCGCAGAGGTGCAGGACATCCGCACTCAGCCCTGGGGATACCGCGCGAAAGATATCATAAACCACTTACATGAGAGAACTTTTGTTTGGCTTCGTATCCTTGACGCGGGACGCTTGGATCGGCTAGACACTGGAGCGGAAGAGTACGACGGAAATTTTGTCGCCGTCCCTGCGGAGTTGTTAGGCGAAGTCCTTGTGGGGAGAAATTGACAGGAGTGTCAGCGATATTCCAGGCCGCGAAGCAGTTCATGGGCGCAGCGTGAAGAGCATCCACTTCGTTCTGCGCAAACTCGGATACCGGATAGTGGGAATTGAAGATGGTCCGAGTCCAAAAGCTGGACTCCGTCCATTTTTTGCGTTGCTGAAAAGTTTCGGATTTGCGCCGAAACACATTATGGATATCGGCGCGAACCATGGGCGCTGGACACGCGAGGCCATCAACTTTTTCCCCGACGCGCGCTACACGCTGGTCGAGCCGCAGGACAACCTGAAGATCAACATCCAGGACCTGCTCGAGCGGGGTTGCAAAATTCAGTGGATTAACGCGGGAGCGAGCGACCGCTCCGGGATACTGCGCTTTACCATCGCCAACCGGGACGACAGCAGCACATTTGTGCTTACGGCAGCCCAGGCGCGGGCAGGCGGATTGCAGCAGACAGCCATCCCAGTAAAAACGGTGAATGAAATCGCAGCGTCAGCTGGTGGGGATTTGCCGGACATGGTGAAAATCGATGCGGAAGGACTGGATTTGAAAGTGCTCGCGGGAGCTTCCGAGCTGATGGGAAAGACGGACGTGTTCCTAGTGGAAGCGATGGTTTGTGCGGGGTACGAAAACTCCGCGGCGAAGGTGATTCATTTCATGGCGGGAGCGGGATACCGGCTCGTGGATATTACCGACCTGAATCGCAGCCTCAAGCACGGGGTGCTGTGGGTGTGCGAGATGGCATTTCTTAGGAATGACTGCCCGCTCTTCGACGCCGCGACGAATTATGAATAACGGAGAGGCGGCTTCGCGCCTTCCATTCTTCCGAGGCGAAATACTTAAACGGATATAGCTGTTCCGAGTTCAAAGAGAGCGAATGCTGCTATTCTTCCTATGGGGATGGGGCGTCCGCGTTGGTCCTGATTGGAACCTGAGCGACTGCCGCAGGATGCTTCGGTACGGGGGAAAATGCTAACGTTTTTCACCACCGCGAAACCGTTTATAGGTCACAGTAACGTTATCCAGCGAAATGCTTTGAAGAGCTGGACGCTAGTGCACCCATACGCAGAGGTTATCTTGTTTGGCGACGACGAAGGCGCTGCCGGCGTGGCAAGTGAATTGGGAATCCGGCACGAGCCCCGCGTCGAGCGCAACGAATTTGGCACGAACCGAGTCGATTACATGTTCATCAAGGCGCAGGAAATCGCGCGCCACGGCGTTCTTTGCTTCCTCAATTGTGACATCATTGTCATGTCGGATTTTTGTCGCGCCATCGAGCGCTTAACAGTAGCCCATACCGCATTTCTGGCCATCGGCCGCCGATGGGATACGCCAATCACGCAGCCCATCGATTTTTCGTCCCCGACCTGGCCGGAAGAGACAAGACGGAAAGCCCTGGCTGCCAACCATCAGCAAATCGAGTGGTTCGTCGATTACTTCGCGTTTTCACGAGGCTTTTTCGGAAGAGACATCCCCCCTCTCGCCGTCGGACGCATCCGCTGGGATAACTGGATGGTATGGAAGGGGCTTCAGTCCCAAAAACCTGTCGTGGATATTTCTCCCGTCGTCGTCGCGGTGCATCAGAACCACGACTACAGCCACCACCCCATGGGAAAGCAAGGAGTTTGGGGCGGCCCAGAAGCAGAGCGGAACCTCCAATTGGCTGGAGGATGGGACCATCTACGTATCATCGGAGACGCCACCGAAGTCTTGCGCCCTCGGGGTCTCAGACCGAATAGAAGGCGCCACTGGTTGTCCGCGAAACGTGACGCGGCATCGGCAGGGCGGTTCGTTGTCTATAAAGTTTGGGTTCCGTTCCGATCTTTTTTTCTGGACATCACCCGTCCCGTGAGGAAAGTCCTGGGTCTCAGGTCCGAAGCCCTGCGCCGATCCCGCGAGAAGCCGTGAAGGACAGGGATATTGCGGCAGCGGGAGCCTGGAACAATTTTTTCTTCCTGGATGGAGCACTCCAAGATCACCGATGTAGGACTTTTTAACAGGGGCGATCAGAGTACGGAAGAAGGAATCCTCGAATGAAACCGTTGGTTTCCGCGTTAGTCGATACGTTCAACCATGAGAAGTATATCGAGCAGGCGCTATTGAGTGCTCTGGACCAGGGATTATCGCCCGCGGAGCTGGAAATCGTGGTAGTTGATGATGGATCTACGGACAGGACACCTTCGATTGTTCAGAAGTTCGTCCCTCGAGTGAAGTATCTAAGGAAAAAAAACGGCGGCCAAGCCTCAGCCTTCAATGCAGCGTTCCCGCAACTAAGCGGCCAAGTTGTATCCCTGTTGGACGGTGACGACTGGTGGGTCAAAGGAAAACTTTCCGCTGTGATCGATGCTTTGGAACAGAATCCAAAGATCTCGGCAGCAGCCCATGGGTTCTATGAGGTTGAGGAAGCGACCGGAAGCACCCAGATTTGCGTTCCGCAGGAAACAAAAGAAGTGCATTTGGGGACCCCGGTTGCGGCGCACGAGGCTGCACTCCACTGGGTTTTTCTGAGGACGAGCACTATCACGATGCGGAGAGAAACATTAGAAGAAGTCGTCCCTATTCCGGAAGCATTGATATTCTCGGCCGATGCCCCTATCGCGGTGGCCTTGATGGCGAGGGGCGTCCGTATCCTCGCAGAACCGCTTTGTCACTATCGCCGCCACTCGAGCAATCTCTATGCGGTTAACCCGAAAAATATGACGGGGCTCAGAAGGAGGTGCGACATGGACGAGCTGATGTTTGAGCTTCTCGGACCGCGGCTTATTCGTCTGGGGGTTTCTCCAAAGTGCGTCTCCGTGCTACTCGATCCCGCCTGGGTAAGTGCCAGCCGCCTCAGCCTGCGGACTTTCGGCGGCAGCCGCCTGAAAACATATAGAACGGAAATGCGGTCCTTTCATTCAGACTATGAGAATCCGAACATACTCTTTGCGTTATTCAAGCACCTTGTCATTGGAGCGGCGACGCTTTTGATGTCCCCTCGCCGATTCTATGCCGCCCGAGATTGGGTCGGAAAGGCTAAAGGCTGATGACCGCGCCCCTAATCACTGTGCTGATTACGACGTACAACTACGGCCAGTTCATCGGGCAGGCCATCGATAGCATTTTGTCGCAGGACTTTCGTCTCGATCAGGTCCAGATTCTCGTCGTAGACGACGGTTCCACCGACGACACTCCCGAGTACGTTAAAAAGTATGGTCCCCGCATTGAATACTTCTTCAAACCCAACGGAGGACAAGCCTCGGCTTTGAACTTCGGCATCGCCAGAGCCCGAGGCGAAATCATCGCCTTGCTCGATGCAGACGATTTCTTTCTACCGGGCAAGCTCGTCCGCGTAATGGGAGCATTTCAGCAAGACCCTTCCCTCGCCATGGTCTATCACCGCCTGCAGGAATGGCACATGGAGACCGATGAACGCGGCGAGTCAAATTTTGTCCCCTTATCGGGCGACATTCGTACGATACCCGATTTTTTTCTTCGGTACATTCCCACCGCCACTTCGGGCATCTCGTTCCGCCGAACCTCTTTGGAGCCGCTCCTCCCCATCCCCGAGAACATCCGGATGCTGGCAGACGGTTACCTCACAATTCTAACCCCATTCCTCTTCCCAGTCCGTGCCATCCCCGAATTTCTCGCTGTCTACCGCCTCCATGGAAAGAATTGCTTTTACGCAGACGACGGGCAAATGCCCGCGGAGACCAGGAAAAGCAGACTGCAGAAGTGGCGAATCCTAATAGACGCCATCCGCAAATGGCTTGCCGAAAACGGCTACACTAGGAGGCAACGGGCTGTGAGGAACTTTCTCGATCGTTGGACTCTTTATATGGAGAGCGAAGAGTTCATGCTTAAGTCTCCAAGCCGCATACGATTCTTCCGGCACCTCTGCGCCTGCAACTCCTGTTATGGCCCTCTGACGTCCGGGCGCCTCCGCATCATAAACCAAATCAATGCTTTGGGCTCCCTCGCCATGGGCTATAGGCACTTCTACCTCCTCGACCAGTGGCGCTTGAGGACTACCCGCTCTGTCCGGCGGATACTTGGATCAGCCGCGTCATCACTGTGACTGCCCCTCTTATTACGGTTTTGATTGACACTTATAACTATGGCCGTTTCATCGAAGAGGCCATTCACAGCGTCTTCGATCAGGACTTTCCCAAGGAGCAGCTGGAAATCATCGTTGTAGACGACGGTTCTACCGACGACACGGCCGAGCGCGTGAAGCAATACGGTTCGCGAGTTCAATATTTCTACAAGCCGAATGGCGGCCAGGCTTCGGCCTTCAACCTGGGCCTGCAAAAAGCCAGGGGCGAACTCGTTGCCCTTTTGGATGCGGACGACTACTGGTTGCCTTCGAAAGTCCGGCGAGTTGTGGAGCAGTTCGACAGCCGTCCAGACGCTGGCCTCGTTTATCATTCTTTTCGTGAATTCAAAACCGAAGCAAGTGAATGGCGAGATGGTGGTTTCAATGCTGTCTCGGGTTTTGCCCCGGCTGATGAGATAAAGATCCTGACATGGTTCATCAGATCCATGACTACGGCCACGTGGCCGGGGGAGGGAGTGGGTGTATGGCGGCGCGGAGGCGGCGGAAAATCTGGACTACTACGGCGAGCGGCCCCATACGTATACGATTCTGAGCGCGACACATGCCATGACGCGCGACGGCGCGATCCGAAGGGTGTTTTGGCGGAGAGAGGCAGCCGAGATTAAGAGAGTTTTGTGGGAAGTGTTCGTGAGTAAGACGCTGGGGGTGAGGAAGCGTCTTGGATTGAGTGGCCGGGAGCGGGTTTGAGGCTTGCCGCGGGAGCTGCCGTCGGGTAACGTTGATGGTTGGATTTCAGGGACGCGCTTCCGTAGTTGGCGAGGGACGATATCGTGTTCTGGTGTTTCTTACTGGCGTGCGGCGTAGCGGCACTGCTCCTTTTGCTGAGGTTTTCGCGTGGATTTCCTCGGATCCTGGCATTGACAGAGAAATAGAAAGCGCCCGTTTTCGCGACGAGCAAGACTACAGGACTTTGCGAAGAGCAGGCAAATAAACTCCCTGATATAAAATCGCCTTCCTAGGTTGCTGTGTCCCCCCGTTCAATCAGAGCCGCTAGAGCAGGGCCAGACTGTGCCAGCGGCTCCCGATTCGCTTCACCACTGAACGCCAGGGTACAGGCTGGGCATGCGGAAGCCGCGATAGGCAAATTGCCCCGTGACATGCATTTGCCAGACGGTTTGCGGAGTTGAGGTCTGAGTAACCTCGAAAATGGAGGCGTCATTTGCGGGTAAAGCCACAGACGCACATTCGTCGTATTCGACATTGCCATTCTGGAGGGTTTCGGCATTGCCACCAAAGAATGAGTAGTCCGGAGTGGTCGGGTTGATAACAAAGGTTGCGGTTTTGGCGGTCTCATCGATATTCAAGAGCGGAACGGTGCTAAAGCAGGCGGGCTGACCGGTGACGCCGCAGGTTCCTCCGACGACGTCAACAACGCCGCGGTCGTCGCCGTTGTCAAAGAGGACTAGCGAGAATTTTCCGGTGGTGTTAGAGGAAACGAAGGATGGGCCGTGTTGGGCGAAGAACCAGTCTTCATTGTTGGTGTCCGGAGTTCCATCGGCATTCAGTAGGGCGAAATCGGCGGTGTCCTCTGGCGTGGTGTCGGAGGGAAGCACTGCGCCGAGCTTCCAGAGAATGTCGCCGGCGCCGGCGCCGTTGTTGTAATCGATTTTCACGAGCCAATTCTGATGGCGGCTGGAGATGATGAGGTTTCCGTCGTCCTTCGAATAGAGGAGCGCATTGGTGTGGGTCCAGTCCGGATAACTGTAGGGGCGGCGATTGGTGTCAAAGTGGTTGAACTCATTCCAGGCCCAAACGGGCTGAGGCACATGATTGGGATTGTTGCCGCCGATGTTTTCCATGTCGCCCAAGTCGACAACGATGTCTCCTGTTGGGGTGGTTCCGTCCGTCAAAGTTTTCGTCAGCGAGGCAAGCATGATCAAATGCCCGCTGGGAAGAAGCTGGAAATCATGATGCAGGCCGATCACGGTGACATTACATTCCGCGCAGGTGGCTGCGGCCAGAGCCGTGTTGAGCTCTGTCGTATTCATCTGCCAAATGATGTTCCCCCCCAAATCTACTTCTTGAAGGGCAGTGTTGACACCGTCAGGCTGGCCGCTGAAAACGACGAGAAAGTGTCCGTTAGGTAGGAGCTTGATAGGGTTTGGCAAGGCTCCTGCCGGAAGTCCCGGGGGACTATAAGCCCAGACCACATTCCCTGCTAAATCGGTCACGGCTACAGGGGCCTGGCCTAGTTTAGCGCCAATGTACACCAAGTCCAGCAGTTCGACGCCTGGCTGCGGCGTCATGCCGGCTGTGGTGGTGGCGGTCAGATTAGGTACGGTTCCCGTCGGCAGTGCCCCGGTGGTGAAGGTGAAATCGGAGTCGTCGAAGGAGGTGCCGTCGCCGAACTGGAGGACGCCGCGCATGTGGTAGGGAGTGGACTGCTTCATGCCAGCAACGTAGAGGCTGACGGGGCTGCCGAGAGTGGAATTGGGCTGGGTCCAAGTGTTGAGGCCATAGGTGGTGTCGAGACCAAACTGGACGCTGACATTGGCGGGAGAGGGAGGAGTGACGGCGTACTGGGCGACCTGGACGTTGTTGGTGGGAGTGAAGGCGCCGGGAGCGACGACGTTGACGGTAGCGGAGGCGGACTTGGTGGGGTCGGTCTTGCTGGTGGCGGTGACGGTGACATAAAGGCAGGACATGCCGCCTGGGCCAGTGTAGTTGCCGCTGGAGTCGATCGTGCCGGGTGAGGCGATGAAGGAAGGGCTGCCAAGGAAAGGCGAGCCAGCGACTGACCAGGTGACGCCGGCGGAATCTCCGGTGGCTACGAACGGGATGGTTTGGCTGACGCCCATTGCGGAGGCCGCCGGAGTTAGGGTAATGGCGATGGGATTCGCGGTGCCGGAAACGTTGATGACCTGGGGAGAGTTGGGGGCGTTGTCGGTGAGAGTGATGGTTTCCGAGCGGGGGCCGGTGGCGGTGGGGACGAAGGTCACCGAGATAGTGCACGTGCCGAGGTAGCTGACCGCGGCTGTGCAAGTATTCGTATTGGTGAAATCACCGGGGTTGCTGCCACCGGCGGTGACGGAAGAGATTCTCAGAGCGCCCATGCCGTTGTTCGTGACGGTGATCATCATGGCAACGCTGGACATGCCCTGGTTGATGGCTGGAAAGGTGACGGAGCTGGACGAAAGCGAAACGGAAGGCGCGGCAGGAGTTGTGGGGGGCGCGGAGTAACCGCCGCCACAACCAGCCGCGAAGACAATCAAAGGCAGTAAGGCATACGTATAGCGCGAGTATTTTCCCGACAGCAGATATTTGGACACTTGAGTTTCCCCACGAGAGAAGGTGTAGGCAGAACTGGGAGCCCCGTCGATTAGTAACACATTTGAGAGGAAAAGTTCCGGTAATTTTTCCTTTTTGTTTGTGTGGCCCGGTAAATTTATGGGATGGTTATTTTGCAACTCGCGCGCCACTCGGGCCGCTTGAGAGTGAGACCTCTTGGCATCCTTCCGAGACTGGATTTCAGAGGCACTGCGGTCGCCAACTTAGGTGTATAGTAGTGGACCCAGCCAGAACGGGAGAAGTGGACTATGTTCATCCTCCGTAAGTCTTCCCTCTGTCCGAACTGTGCCAGCCACGCAATGTATAGGTCCAAACGAAAAGGGCTTCTTGAGCAGTTACTACACAGTGTTCTGTTTGTAAGCCCGTACCGATGCAAAAGGTGCGATCAGCGGTATTTCCGGTTGCGCTTGCCGGTGCATCACGCGGAGAAGCCGCCGCACCATCCGGCGTAGTCTCTCTGCGGATAGATAAAGAATGAGACTTCTCTCTTGCAAAGCGGATCGGATTTGCGCTACAGCGTGTCCGGGTTACGTTGCTGTAGTATACTTATACATAAATAATCTTGCATTTTCAGCCTCACATGATTACCATTTTTTACTTTATAGTATCTCTATGTTTTTCGACGGTTCCTTGTGCACTTTAGCGGCGGGAAGGGCTTTCGCGGCTGTGCGCGCGACGGATCCAGGGAGGTGCACGAAAGTCCGGCCAGCCCGATAGCCTTCTCGGGAAAAGACCCGGTATGGAGTCCAGCCCATGTCCATGACACAAAGGATGCCGCCCCGGTCGAGAATCTTGAACCGAGCATCATCACCGAGTTCATGCTAAGGCTGACGTCGTTAGACCGGCCCGCGCATAGGGAACGAATCACGGCGGGCGAAGAGAAACGATGCAGCTCTCGGTTGGCGGGATGAAGCCGGTGTTCCACCCAAAGAGCGCACTTGTTATGGGGCGGCGACGAGACTTTTCAAAGGTGCTCGATGATGGAGCCGGGCCACTTTGAGTTCATGCGATGGTGGGGCGAAAGCTCAGTTTGCCCGAACGCAAATATGGGTAGATTGCAGCTGACTTCGTTTCTATCGACGGGACCTCGGGGTTCATCACACGATACGAGCGCCATGGCGAATATCGGCTTTTACCGACTCCACGAGCGATACTGCAGGATGAGTGAGCACCGCAGGAGGGGTTTGGCCGCGGGTCGCGTATTGGCATCCTCCCAGTCTGCAAAGTTGGTGGGCTGGGGGCGCGTGACAGCCGTTGTAGGCTCTATTCCTCATATGCCACGAATTTACTATCTTGTCGCAAACCCATACATTCAACAAGAGTCCACGTTTTGGCAGCACAAACTTCCGAGAAGCGGGAATAGAGCGAGTACAAATCGTCGGGATGTACGCAACGTCGAGATTTGAATTTAGTTTTTTGAATCTTTAGGTGCAAGGCTCCCGAACATCCGAGCTGTTCCGGGTTTACTGGCGCTGAACATCAGACTACTATGGCATCGATTGCGCGGATCTAATTAATCTGCAGCTGTTGGAATCAGAGTGGGATTACTTGTAACGGGCTAGCTCTCAGTATGATTATAAGCTGAACACCTAACACGAGACCTATGCTCACGATTTTTACCACAGCGCAGCTCGCCTCCGGATTCGCAGGCGCAGATGGAAGAAGATGTTTGGTCGAGCTGGTGAAAATCAGCGCGGATTAAAATAACCAACCGCAAGAAGAGATGCCAGAGGCTCAAATGAACAGAGAGATGCTTCATTTACAGCTAACAAAGCACGCAAGGCTGATGGACCCAAGAGTTGCCCCGCAGATTGCATTGCAGTTCTACCGATAGTTTCATGACCAAGGTGGCTTCACCTTACATCACAGTTCTGATCGACACCTACAACTATGGCCGTTTCCTCGGTGAAGCGGTTGAGAGTGTTCTCGCCCAGGACTTTCCCGCCGAGAAAATGCAAATCCTCATCATAGACGACGGCTCTACGGACGAGACGAGAGAGCAGGTGTCAAAATATGCTGACTGCGTCGAATACCTCTATAAGCCCAATGGCGGACAAGCCTCCGCATTTAATTTTGGGATTCAAAGGGCCCGAGGGGAAATTGTGGCCCTTCTGGATGCGGACGACTATTGGTTGCCTTCGAAGGTTCAGAGAGTTGTGACGGAGTTTGACTGCCATCCAGACGTCGGTCTTGTTTATCATCCCTTTCGTGAATTTAGAACTGAAACAGGCGAATGGCGAGATGGAGGCTTTGACGCGGTTTCGGGCTTTGTGCCGGGTGACATGAAAAAGATCCTCACATATACGGCGTGTCAAACCTCCGGCCTCACGTTTCGAACCCGTCTCTTAAAGAAATTACTTCCGTTAAACGAAGGAATGACTATTCAGTCGGATGGCTTATTAGCGGCATTGATCATTTTTCTAGGGCCAATCATTGCCATTCCAGAGCCTCTCGCCGTCTATCGAATCCATAGTTCCAACCTATATTATCACTCGTCTGCAGGAATCGACAAAGTGAGACAGTCTCGGCGCCTCGAAACCTTAAAGATCCTTCTCGATGAGATGGACAAATGGTTAGTGCAGCACGAGTATGATCTCAACCAACGTGAAGTTTTTGCATTTCGTAGGAGATGGCGACTTCTGTTCGAAAAAGAAGAATTCCTGCTCGAAGCGCCGGGACGCCTACGTTTTTTTCGGCATCTGCTGCGGGCTATGCGCAACATGAATCCATGCCTAAGTAGGCGCATTCAGACAGTTAATGGAATCAATGCGATAGGGTCGCTCCTAGTGGGATATAAACACTACGAGCGGCTCGACGAATGGCGTGCACATCTGAAGCGATCACTTATGGCTGTGAAAGACAGCGAGACCAGCTCTTGATCGATTCATCGCCGTTAAATCACCACGACTGGGAAGGATAACTATTCTTGTCACTGGCTTCTGCGTGTGGCGTCCAAACGCTGTGTCCCTTGGCGTGATCAGGCCGATCCGGCATAATTGCAGATCACGAAAAGCAGCAGATCATCTGGCGAAGGTATTGCAATGAGAAGAAAACGCTTAAAAAAACAAAAAAAAGGCCGCGTGACGGGCGGTCACGCTTGAGCGAGACGGCGGCCATAACGATTCTGGCAGTGCCGAAACCGTTTCACGGACACATCGGTACCATCCAGCGCAACGCGATCACCAGCTGGACAAAGTTGCAACCGCGACCTGAGATTATCCTTTTTGGCCATGAGGAAGGTGCCGCCGAATGCGCACGCGATCTCGGGCTCAGTCATATTTCTGACGTGGCCCGCAACCGCTACGGTACTCCGCTCCTGGCTGGTATTTTCGCTACTGCCCAGCGGCGTGCGAGGCACGATCTCTTAGCTTACGTTAATGCGGATATTATTCTGCCTGCTGAATTCACAGTTGGAGTGAGGAAAATCGAGCAAACATTTCCGCAGTTCCTTGCTGTTGGGCGCCGAACAAATCTTGATGTTCGCGACCCTTTGGACTTCAACGAGGGATGGGAAGACAAACTTAAGAAACGGATGAGCTGCGAAGGCCAGCTTGAAAGTCATACAGGTATTGATTGTTTTGTTTTTCGGCGAGGAACGTATGAACAGGTGCCACCATTGGCAATCGGCCGTGTGTGGTTTGATCAATGGTGTATCAAGTACGCACGCAAAAAAGAACTCCCAGTTGTCGATCTGACGGATTTTGCGCCGATCATTCATCAACTCCATGATTATAGCCACGTCGCGGGCGGTAAACAGTGGGTCTACGGCGGAGCCGAAGCCAATGAAAATCTTGTTTATTACGGCGAGCGCCCGCACACGTATACAATTCTCAGCGCCACTCATTTACTGACAGAGGAGGGAGCAATCCGGCGCGTTTTCTTTCGCAAAGAGATTTTTGCTGTTCAGAGTTTAATATGGAAGATTTTCGTTCAAAAGACCCATTCCGCGCGCAAACGGTTTGGGCTAATCCGAGGAACGCGCCCCTAAAAGTGCGGAAGAAACACTTGGATGTCGCTGCGCGCAGGAGCAAAGTATATTTGCTAGCACGGCTCATACGACAAGAAAGTATCCTGAGAAGATAATGACAAAACGCGACGCTTGGGTCGTGGGAAAATTAGAGGCGAAACGGATCAAAAATGAAACGCGCACTCATCACGGGAATTACCGGGCAGGACGGTTCGTATCTCGCGGAACTGCTGTTATCCAAAGGCTACGAAGTTCACGGAATCATCCGCCGGGCGAGCACGTTCAATACGAAGCGCATCGACCACATTTATCAAGACCCGAACGAGGCGAGCACACGGCTCTTTCTGCATCATGGCGATCTTTCGAGCACAGAGTGGGTGCTCAATCTGGTTTACAGCTTTGCGCCCGATGAGCTTTACCACCTCGCAGCGCAAAGTCATGTCCGCGTGAGTTTTGACATGCCGGAATACACCGGCGACATCACCGGACTGGGCACGATGCGGTTGCTGGAAGCGATCCGCAGGGCCGGGTGCAAGACGCGGTTTTATCAAGCGTCGAGTTCGGAAATGTTCGGCTCGGCCAAGCCGCCGCAGAGCGAAACGACGCTTTTTGAGCCGCGCAGCCCGTATGCGGTCGCAAAACTGTACGCCTATTGGATGACGCGGATTTACCGTGAGGGATATCAGCTCTTTGCCAGCAACGGAATCTTGTTCAATCACGAGAGCCCGCGGCGAGGCGAGACCTTTGTGACACGAAAAATTACGCGCGCCGTCGCGGACATTGTTGCGGGCAAGCAGGACACTCTGTTCCTTGGAAATCTGGATGCGCGGCGCGATTGGGGCTACGCACCTGAATATGTTGAAGCGATTTGGAAGATGCTTCAGCAGGATACGGCGGAAGATATCGTCATTGGTACGGGCGAAGCACATTCGGTGCGTGAGTTTGTGGAGGAGGCTTTTAGCTACGCGGGGCTGGACTGGCGCAAGCACGTACAAATGTCGGAACGATATAAGCGCCCATTGGAAGTGGATTGCTTGATTGCGGATACTCGCAAAGCGCGCGAGAAACTTGGCTGGGAAGCACGGATTGGTTTCAGCGAACTGGTGGCGATCATGGTGGATGCGGATATGGAGGCGGCAGGTCTCTCGCCGCTGGGGCGCGGGAAAGCGATTCTGGAAAAGAAATTCAGTCACTGGAATCATTGGCACAATTCGGTGACGCGGGTGATGGAAGCCCTGGAAGGGCAAGCTTCGCAGAATTGAGGAGCGTGGAATGGGTTTCTGGGAGAAACGGCGGGTAGTGCTAAGCGGTGGAAACGGATTTCTTGGCTCCTTTGTAGTGGACAAACTGCGCGCGGCGGGTTGCCAGGAGATCAGCACTCCGCACAGCAGGGACTACGACCTGCGCGAAAAATCCGAAGCGCTGCGGCTTTATACGGATTTGCGGCCGGATATTTTTATCCATCTTGCCGCAGTGGTGGGAGGTATTGGCGCGAACCGGGCGAATCCGGGGAGATTTTTTTACGATAACGCAGTGATGGGAATTAACGCGATCGAAGCGGGGCGCATCGCCGGGGTTGAGAAATTTGTTTGCGCGGGGACGATTTGTTCGTATCCGAAGTTTACGCCTGTGCCGTTTCGCGAAGTAAATTTCTGGGATGGTTATCCGGAAGAGACGAACGCGCCGTACGGTCTCGCGAAGAAAATGTTGCTCGTGCAGTTACAGGCCTATCGGCAACAGTATGGGTTTGCGGGCATTTATCTCACACCGGTCAATTTATATGGGCCGCGGGACAATTTCGATCTGGAGAGCTCGCACGTAATTCCAGCACTGATCCGGAAATGCTGGGAAGCGAAACAGACGCGGGCGGCGGAAATCACGGCGTGGGGGACGGGCAGCGCGACACGGGAATTTTTGTATGTCGAGGACGCCGCGGAAGCCATCGTTGTCGCAGCCGAGAAGTACGAGAAACCGGATCTTGTAAATTTGGGATCGGGCGAAGAGATAAGTGTGCGCGATCTGCTGGAATTAGTTGGCTCGCTGGTAGGGTTCGAGGGCGCAGTGCGATGGGATGCGACGAAGCCTGACGGACAACCTCGGCGCTGTCTGGATACTTCTCGGGCGTTTGCCGAGTTTGGGTGGCGAGCTAAGACGCCGCTTCGGGATGGTCTGCGGAAAACGATTGCCTGGTATGAGGAAGAAGTGGGCAGCAAATCGCGCACCAGCGCGGTGTGAAGTTTGAGAGAACTTTCCAGACGAATCTCCGTTCTTGCCGATTTGCTCGCTAGAAGTTGGTCCGGATACCGATGCCAAAGAAAAGACCAGAATGGCGAAGATGTCGTAGACTTGACGGGGGAACATCCGCGCGCTGGCGCGACCTTTCCTGAAGAGAATCAAGTGGCCAGACGGCGTTTACTAGCAGATGACAAAACCTTTTGTCAGCATACTCATCGATACGTATAACCACGAAAAGTTCATCGAGCAGGCGATCGTCAGCGCGTTGGAGCAAGATTTTCCGGCGGCGGAGCGGGAAATTATTGTTGTAGACGACGGATCGAGCGATGGCACCCCGGAAATCGTTCGAAAGTTTGAGCCGCAGGTGCGGTTGATTCGCAAGCCAAATGGAGGACAAGCATCGGCGTTTAACGTGGGAATTCCCGAATGTAAGGGCGAAATTGTTTCATTTCTTGACGGCGACGATTGGTGGGTTCCCAACAAACTCCAACTTGCTGTATGTGAGCTCGAGAAGAACCCGACACTAGGAGCAGTCGGCCACGGTTACTATGAAGTGTATTCTGACGGCCGTCGACTCGGCATTGTAGTCGCGGAAAGGGATACATTGCTCCATTTGCAGGATTTGCCAACCGCTCTTCTTTTCACTCACTTGCGTTGTTTCCTTGGGACGGCGAGGTTCACAATTCGCAAGAAACTGCTCGATCAGATCCTCCCGTTCCCCGAGGAATTAGTCATCGAAGCCGATGAATACATGTTTACACTTGCTCCTGCACTTGCTCCTGTGCTCGTGTTGAATAAGCCGCTGTTTTATTACCGCTTACACGAGGGAAATCTCTTCCAGTATTCTGAAAAAGACGATAAAAAGACAAGACGTAAACAGAAAGTTCTGGAAGTTTTACATCACTGTTTGCCGCCTCGTCTTCATGCGTTAGGTATTCGTGACGACATTATTGCTGCCGTCATGGAACCTATTTGGGTCGATGCTGGCCGCATGCGCCTGGGGCTGGATGGGGGCATGCCTTGGGAGACGTATCGCATTGAGAAAGCGGCTTATCACTACGGTTACAGTCATCGGCCAATCGGTTATCGTTTATTCAAAAGCCTCGTTCTGGCTGCTACCCTTGTTCTGCCTCCGCGCAGTTTTTACAAACTTCAGCAATGGTATGGATCGAACGGACTTCATCGCTTCCGCGATGTGACAGGCAAACCAACCAGCGCAGCCCCAATTATTGAACAGCGGCCAAAAGACAATTAAGAATGGCTTTTCAACTTATCAACCATAAAGTATTTACATTTTCCGTCTGGCGCCCACAAAGATTCACTCGAAAGAAAAAGTGTGCTGCGAGAGCACAACGCAATGCTTTGTGGAAGAGTCCGGCGTGCCTAATCATGATAAAACATGATGGACCGAAAGTCATAATTTAGGAGTTCAGCCGGATGCCCAACAGGGCGAAATTATTCACTCGTGGACTCTTACACGCTTCTACAGTCTTGCGGCAGATGCGCGGATTCTGGCGCGGCTACGCAACCTGGCGATACAGCAATCCCTGGAGAGTGACCAACGAAGGAAAAGACGCGCCCGACCAATCGAATCCGCTGCGGCTCTACTTTGATGCGCATACAACGGGCCCAGGAATCTGGAAGTGGCGTCATTACTTTGACATTTACGACCGCCACCTTGGCCGATTTAGGGATCAACCTGTCCGCGTGCTGGAGATCGGGATCTACAGCGGTGGAAGTTTACAAATGTGGAGGAATTACTTCGGGTCTGGTTGCGAGATTTATGGCATAGATATCGAGCCTGCTTGTAAGGCATACGAGAGCGATTCGGTCAGGGTGTTTATTGGCGATCAAGGAGACCGTAAGTTCTGGACAAGATTCAAACAAGAGATTGAGGCCGTTGATATCGTTATCGACGATGGCGGCCATCTCCCTGAGCAGCAAATCGTGACTTTTGAGGAGTTGCTCCCGCACCTAAAACCTGGGGGGGTTTATATCTGCGAGGATATTCACGGCACTCTCAACGCTTTCGCTGCTTACATCTATGGTGCCGCACAAAATCTCAACGCCTGTGACCGAGGCCAGGAAAATGGAGAAAATAACGAAAGACGCCTTGTCTACGGGGTTTCGCCATTTCAGTCTGCCGTGCGCTCAATTCACCTTTATCCTTTCGTGACCGTCGTCGAGAGAACCGAAGCGCCGATTTCAGAATTAGTCTCGGCGAAACATGGCACTCAGTGGCAGCCTTTTCTGAAGTAGAATGAGGCAGCGCTGAGTCTCGTCCGTATTCTTGGCGGTAGTTTGTCGAGACTCTGGCCTGTGACCGCACAGCCTGTGGCGACTCGATGCATAGCTCCAGTGCATCCTGCAGATCCGGATGCAGCAGCTAACCAACGCTGGAGGCGCTTTCAACCACTGCTGTGATTCGCCACTTTGGCAGATCGCCTGTGTTTTGCAATTTCTAAATACTTTGTGCCTGAGAGGGGATCCCAAAGCCCGAAAACTTGACATAACCGTGCTTCGCCAATTCTGCTAGAACTCACTCGATTCTGCGTCTGGCGGTAGAGGATGGGCGTGGCAATGGGCAGCAGCAACTCAGCGAATCCCTCGGCGTGCGGCTTGAGAGACAGGAGCGTTAGCCGCAAACTGCGCAGAGAGCGCGATGGTGGGAAGCCGGAACAGCAGCCCAAGCAAGAGCCAAAAATATGCATTGAGCAGGAAATCTTCGTAAGCAGCTATGCCCCCAAAGGTGGCAGGGATCAGCAAAAAGAATGCGTACCAGAAAATCACAAAGCCCAGTGGAAACCAAGGCGAACCTTTCAGCTTTTTGACCACTTTCCACGCTGAGAATAAAATAGCCGCGCTCATGACAATCCACAGGATCAACCCTCCGATCCCCATCTCGACGATCAGGGTCCCGAAGCCGCTCTCCAGTCCGCCAACCGGGGGCTTCGCATTAAAGAAGCGAGCGACATATTGCCCCCCCAGCGAGGTCGTTCCGATGCCATAGCCGTAGGGCCAGCGGTCATAGTCGAATGCTGCGAGAAAGTTATCCACGGGATACGTCCAACCTCGATGCTTAAGTTCGTTTGTCGGACTATTAGGTGAAAGAGTCTCTTCGTAGATAGCGAGCCGTGACAGGAGGGCATCTGGATAGGCATAAAAAAGCAAAACGATTCCGAGGCCGATACCGATCGCAACTCGCTGAACGGAACGGAAAACGCGTAATGCCTCCCCCTGCCGCCAGGGAGCGCCCCAGATAAATGCGACGCTGGTTGCAAGAGCGTTGATCATCCCCCACATGAAAGAACCTCTCGACGCAGTCAAGAAAGCTCCGGCTGCCGTCACGGGGATCGCGATAAATACGAGAGATCTTCCACGCTTATGGCGGAGTAAAAGGTAACCACTGAATCCCAGAACCAGTATCCAGGCCACCATGATGAAATCCGCATAGCGGCCTGCGCTGACAAAGACGGACGTGGGTCGGTAGGAGATCAGGCCCGTGGTGTTAGATACACGATACATTCCGCTCAGCAGACGGAGCTCTTCGGCCTGGACCGCGGGGTTAAGAAAGGATGGCCCGATAATGGATTGAGCGATACCTAGAGAAACGATGATAAGCACCAAAACTAAATTCACCGTGAAGAAACGGCGGAGCTCCGCTTCGGAATTTAGAAGCGCGTAGCCTATAAAAATCAAAGGGACGTAGTAGAAGAATATTTTGAAACCCATCAATCCGTACATAATGTGTGTAGAAGCCGGATTGAATATCTGCATCAAGCCAAACCAGATCAAAATGAGCAGCGGCATAAGAAAAGGCGGCCGAAATATCGTCACTTTCTTCCGGCGAGAGGCCGTGAAAAACGAGATATATACGACCAGGACCAGAAAGTCTTTAACAAAGTAAATTGCCATGTTATTGCCGAGAAATTTCCGCGCAAAATCCTCGAATAACAGCCAGCTTAAAAAAAGGTACACACCCGTGCGCCAATTATTGAGAATCGCCACTACGATTGCTCCGCCAATGAGGAACAAGACAGCGTAGGCCAAGCCAATCATGTCGTCGTTGATCACGTATTGAGCCGCTTGGTAGGCAGCAATGGCACCCACGACGAGAAAGGCGAAGGGGATTAGTACGCGTCTGCGAAAGTGACTTGTAGACAGAATGTCGGCAGTCTTCATTGTTGATCGAGCGCTGTGCTCAATTATTACCGAGTCTGGTGCATTCCGAAAGGTGCATTGTAGTGATCTGCTCGGTCTATTCTAGTTTTTCGGACTTCTTTTCCGTTCTCTGGACAGAGCCTAACATGTCCGTCGCGGAGGGCGTTTGTCAGGACTCGGTCTGGATGATGGTGTTCATTTACGGTGAGCGACTCAAAGTCATTCGAAGTGCTGAATCTTTCGATTTTTTCCCGATATCAGAAATGAGTCCGAGTGCATTAAAAGCTGTACAGGCAAGACAATCGTTGCCGCGATGAATAATGGTTTAATTGTCCGAAGTCTAGTTTTGAGCAGCGCAACCAAGTTGTAGGTTTCCACTCGGATCGCATCTACAATTTGAGATGTGATTCTAAGTTTGCGAAAACACCATATGCAGACGGGAAGTTCAACTGCTCTGTGAAGCCACCCTATTTCTTGTTAGGGGCTCGCGAATAGTGCAAAGTACGAACCGTGGCGGTCCATAATGCAGATGCCCAAATCGCGGCATCGACAGGAAGAAAATAAATTCGGCCCTTCACAAAATTTCGCGCTGCTCTGATGAGTGTCCATTTGCTTAAATGAAAGTACAGATGGAGTAGTGAACTCTCCGCGGGGGAATACCAGTAACTTTCCCGAAGTTCTTTTGCGGCGAGTTGTTTCAAGCTGTCTTCTTGTATAGAAATGCACTGGCTATCTGCTAGGTAGTGCGTTGCCCAACCAGATTCGCGCATCCTCTTACAGATATCCGAATCCTCATGATGGAACCGGTGGCCGGCATCGTAGCCACCGACAAGATCAAGAGCTTCTTTGCGAAACAGCACGGCGTGTCCTGGAGCGAATTCAGTAGGGCCGGACTGTTCCCCAAATTTTGTTTCTAGAAAACGCATACGCCATCGCGTAAGAATTCGATGCGGAGTGACGGAAATGAGGCGAGTGTAGCAAGCGCCTACATTGGGATGTGTCAGGAGATAGTCTATGCACGAGGCGAGCCACGCCGGGTCTGGAAGGACTTCTGTATTAATGCATGCGATAAAGGGCGCTTTGGAACGCGCAATTCCAGCATTGCGAGCGCTCGAAATTCCTAGGTTTTCAGGGAGACGGAGCAAAATCGTTTCTGGGCGGGACTGCGTCCAATCGGGAAGTTGAACGGGCTCGGGGGAGCTATCATCTACGATGAAAATTCGCGCTACGGGATACGACTGCTTAACGCAAGCCAAGAGGGTTGTGTTAAGTGCTTCCGAGCGTTCGCCGTAAACAGGAATGACGGCATCCACGTCGGGCTGGTAGCTGCTTTCTCGGTCCGATTTTATAGCCATTCGGTTGTGCCAGCTTGCAACTGAAGAGCCAATATAAGCATAGATTTGAGTTAATCTAGCATGCCTCTGTTGTTATGCATTTGCCCAGGAAGCCAGCCGCGCCGCCTTTCGAACCATTCCGCCGAAGCTTAACACTCACACCAGAGCAGGTCCTTGACCGAACACAAGGGCCTGCTTCCTTCGTCTATTAAGGATGACTGCGGTTCCGGGCTTTCCCCACTCCGAGTAACTTCCTCAATTTTTCTTTCTTGTAATATTGTGCAGGGGACATAGACATGGAAGTGTCCCCAACCCACTTTAAGAGCTTGGGAACATCGACCACATGGCGCGTCGGTTCGTGGTGAATTTCAACTTCTACATGTTTGATGGTTTCGTCCGGATCAGATTCCCACCCGACATGTTCTAGCATTTTCAAGCCACGTATCACGGCCTCGTACAGACTCTCTAGGTAAAACAGTGGAGCTGTGTTTTGTGCCGTGAGCGTCTTTTAATCGGACAACGTATTGCTGATCGTCATTATGCTCGGTCTTCCTAGCTACTTTCCGTCGCAAAATAGCTCGTTGTGAGTGAGCTATTCGTTTTTTGAGACCGTCTGATTCTGCGTGTACGTTTTGATTTCTGCGCTCGACCCGTTTACATCCCGAGTCGTGGCAGTGGGGACCTTAGGCCCGTTGTAGTGCCAGACAGCGCCCGATCTGGATAACGTTGTCCGCGATCACTCCAAAGCCAACCCGTCGCTGCATACCTTCAAAGCCTCGGTACCGGCATCGATTCAATCCATGACGACGCTTCAACACGCTGATGCGCCCTTCGCATCCAGTCCGCCAGCGCTGCCCAGCTCGGAACCAGCGCGTTCTCTGCAGTTTTCTTCGCTCGCAGCTTTTGGTGCTCCGACTCGGCACCGCCACTCGCCTCACTCCCATTCCCTGGATGGTCTTCTCGTTCTTTAGACTATAGAACCCCGTGTCGGCAGCGACCATTCGTGGTGCACGCCCGAACTGACGCTGGTGCTGTTCGACCGCGGGAATCAGTAGTTGGGAATCCTCGGGACGTTCGGCGAACACCTCGTAGTGCGTGATGATCTGGTTCTCGGCTTCCTGCACCTTAACCATGTTCCCGAACTCGTTTGGCTTGCTCGCCTTCCCCTTGCGAATGATTTCCGTGTGCGGCTCGAAAAGACTCACGATCTTGTGCGGATATTTGGTGATTCCACGAAACACGCGCGCCTTGGTTTGCCGCACCACCTGTCGCACACGCCCAGTCATCGTTTCCAAGATCTCCCGGAATCGTTTCAGTCGCGCTTGCCGGTGCCGAGCAAGATGCTGCATTTCTTCCAACACTCCTTCCGCTTGATGCACAATCTTTCGCGTTACACTCACCAGTTCACGATATCGCTCGACACGCCGTTCCTCACCTTCCGGTCCCTTCAGCCGCCCCGCCAAGGCGATCGCTATCACCTTCTTGTTTACACTGCGCATCCGATTACGAATCCGCTTTTTCAGCCCGCCGGTAGCCTTCTCGACCTTCTTCATGGTTCGCGTGAGCACGCGCGCTCCATCCCCTAATAAACTGCTGTCGGTCGGATAGTGAACATTCGTCTCCACCACCGTGGTCTCTACCCTCATCTTCCGTCCTTGCACCACGCCCCGCTCACGCGCCAACTCCATCAACCGTTCGTGTAGTTCTCCGATCACTTCGGGCCCGATGGCTTGACCCAATCGCGCCAGCGTCTTGGCATCCGGCACTTTCTCGTCCCCAACGCGGGTGAACGCGCGATAGACCAGATTCGCCCGTACTTCTCGCTCCAGCGTGTCGTAACTCCAGTTCCGCACATGCTTCAAGATCAGTAGCCGAAGCGCCACTTCCGCCGGTGTTTGGGTTCGTCCACGGGTACGGCTCTTCGGATGGCGCTTTCCTTGCGCATCGTACACACTCTCGACCAGTGCTGCGTCTTCCAGAAGTTGATCTACTTCTTTCATCCATGGTTCCCACAAATCTTCGATGTCCTTTGCCAGTCCGCTATGCCACAAACTTGGTTGCCGATGTCGAAGTTGGATCACGCTGCCTCCTTAATTTCTTCAGACGCAGCATCAACAGGAAAAGCTACATTTCAATGTTGTACAGACGAACGAAAGTTCACAAACAGGCACCACGATGCTCTATATTTGCGACGGAAAGTAGCTAAGATGATTTACAACTGCGTGAGAGAATCGCGATTCGGCCTCGGTTACTGGAACCAAGTTCATTGCGAGAACTGAAAATGAGATCGTGCAGCCTGGACAATCTAACGAGGCGACCCGGTTCAGACACCATCAGCGGGCTTTCGAATATGTGCCGGGGGTCTTTCTCACCAGCGATGTTCCTCGCAATTACTCGAAACCGCAATCTCACTCTGCGGATTCCAGAATCTGCCGCGCAGTGGGTTCCCCGACCACTATCCAGGGTGTAGAATCCCGGAACCGTGCTCACCGTTTACCGCCAACATCATAAGGGCAGTGCTCACTGCAACGCGGGGCGGAAATATCGCCGCTGTCGCTGTCCGATTTGGGCCGAAGGCCCCTGGGCATCGTTACCGTTGGGGAAGCAAGCCGCATCCGGTTTCTGTTATGCCCCGCAAGGACAGAGGCTAACTAGCGTCACTTCGGCGTGTGAAATTCCTCAAACAGCTGCAAACTTGGGAACCTTGACGAGTTGCTTTGAATCCCTAGGAAATTGGCTTCACGCCTTCGACGCAGACCCCCGCCCCATTGAGAATCCTGCTCTGGTCTTCGACTTTGTCGATATCTGCTATTTGGCTCTCGCGACATCCCATACGCCGAGCGTCGGCAAACCCCTCCGCCTGAAACAAAGTGATGAGCGAATCGGCATCATACATCCACTTATGGGAATGAAAATCCTGCCATGCATTGTAGATTCGATACGGCAAATTGCCGCTGGGACCGTTCGGCGAGTGCATCAGAAGACGGTGATTCACCCGGTCCGCCGGTCTAAGCGAGCCCAATTCAGCCGAAAGCTCTCCAAATGGACGCGCTCCGAGATATTCCTGGACGATTACATTAAGGTCAGGAACCACTACGCGCAGAACGCCGCCCGCACCAAGCACACGAAATGCCTCGTGCATCAGTCGCTTGCCTTCTTCAAAGTACAGATGCTCGAAAACATGAGAAGCGTAAATGGCACTCGCTGAACCCTCGGGAAATGGCAGAGGCTTGCGGATGTCATGGATGAAAATCTTTGAGCTCCACGGTATATAGGACTTGTCCTTCGATATGAAGTGCATAGACGTGAGCAGGCGCCTGAGAAGCGGGCGCTTGGCGAGTCTCGCATTCCAGGAGCCATCGACATTCACCCACCCATCGGGCGTTTGAAGTCCGCACCCAAGGTTCAGACGAAGAAGCTCTTTCGCGTTCGGCATGACCCTTTCACTTTCCCGCGGTCAACAGCGTTTGCGCGTGCGCCAGTCGAGGTCAGTTAAGAAGTGATGAATAAGAATCCCAAGTATATCGCAGGCGCAGAGGAGGCAGCATTCTAGGATTTTTTCGTTTGGCCGCACGGCTTTGCAATCCGAGAGGCCTGCAATCACTTGGTCCTCAAACACCCTTCCCATCAAAAGCGCAAATGTGCACTTTTCTGATCTGTGTTTCTCGCGCTGGGCGATATGGGGATTGTCCTTCTTCGACTCCGATGTTTCGAGACTCACACATTTTTGAAACGCTTACGATTGAGAGCAAATGAAATCAATTCGAGGCTGATTGCACTTTGATTCATCACCTCCCGAATCCCACTTCTCGTAACTCTCCAATTTCTACCTAACGAAGTCTTGAGAGTGCGTGCACTTCTTAACGATGTTGTAGAATAAAAGTCGGGACGATTGTGAGTCATCAATCAAATCTGTAGCACAATACTCGGCATAAATGACGACGTGGTCTGCGGGCATAGAACCTGTGACTGGTGTGCTAGGAACTGAATTTTCTGCAGGAATCAGGACCTTGAAGAGCCATCTTCCTCCCGGCAAAGGAGCACTGGTCAGTAGACGCTCGAGTGAGCAGCGTCCATGTTTGACTTTCATGAGTGTCGGATAGAGGGATGCTGAGCTCTAGGAGAATGCACGTGAAAACGACAGAAATGATGCGACGAGATTGGGATGAGCGTGCAAAGAAAAACGCGTTTCATTACATCGCATCCTGGAGAAAAGAATGGGACCTCAACTCATTCCTATCGTCTGGCACAGAGGATTATCAGAGATTTGTTTTGCCGATGCTTGAACGGTGCCATATAGCTCTTTCCGGTAATGTAATGGTTGAGCTGGGTTGTGGCGCTGGACGCATGACTCCGAATTTCGCATTGCACTACGAACGCGTCATAGCGCTGGATCTCTCCGCTGAAATGCTTGAGCGTGCTCGGCGAGTTCACTCCGAGCAGAAGAACATTCTGTGGCTACGCGCGAGCGGTGCGGATTTGGCGTGTCTCCAAAACGATTCTGCCAACTTTGTCTTCAGCTATCTTGTGCTACAACATCTTCCGAATGAAGATCTCGTTTTTGCCTACATCCGTGAAATTCTGCGTGTCCTCCAACCTGGCGGTGCCTTTCTCTTTCAATTTAACGGCAGCGCGAGTGCGACGATGAACCTGCGAGGGCGAATAGCATGGGGTATAGTGGACACGCTTTGGTCCGCCAAGCTGACTTGGATGAGCCACGCCCTAGCCTCTTTATTTGGTCTAGACTCTGCGGCAGCCGGCAAGACCTGGCGTGGGGCAGCGATTGCGGCGAGCCGTGTCGGAAACATTGTGCAATCGAACGCTGGAGAAATCCTTGAAATGTCAGGTGTGAATACTCCGATGACGTGGTGCTGCGGAATCAAGATGGCGCGACCTGAGCCGAGATGCTGACCCTGGGGATCAATTACTCCCAAATGCACGATTCTTCAGCGTGTATCGTGCGAGATGGTGAATTGCTTTTCGCGGTTGCCGAAGAGCGCCTTAGCAGACTAAAGCACGATGCTAGTTTTCCGAATCTTGCGATCCTTGCATGTCTTGCTTTTGCTAAATCCAACCCTGACCAGCTGGACGAAGTATGCTTCGGCTGGCCCGCCCCTGGACCGCTCTTCCGGCACGATCTTAAATGCTTTGCGACACGCCGCATGCCATTGAACTATCTATATCTATTGAATTCTAGTCGTTACTTCGCAAGCATGTGGCACCAGAACGGTGGCGCCAAGCTTTTCACGCAGCGCTTCGGCGCAGTGAAGGCACGCATGAGGTTCGTGGATCACCACCTCGCGCACGCGCTTAGCTCCTACGCCTACTCTGGCTATAGCGACGCCGCCGTAGTGGTCATGGACGGACGAGGTGCTTGGGAAGCCACATCAATCTGGCGAGGACACAATGGGCGAATTGATCATGTATTGACGATCCCGTTCCCCGACTCGGTGGGATATTTCTACAGCGAGTTCACAGAGTTTCTTGGCTTTCAACGAAATAGCGATGAATGGAAAGTGATGGGGCTTGCGCCGTATGGGCAACCCGGGGTGGACCTCAGTGCGTTCATCGATCTTCGCGCTGTGCCTTACCGCGTCCACACTAGAAAACTCGTGGCTAACGGAGTGGCTCCGTTTGCCGATATGACTTCACTGCTTGGTCCGCCTCGCGTTTCGGAAAGCGACATTAACGACAGGCACAAGAACATTGCCTACGCCGTTCAGGACGCTTGCGAAACCGCGATGTTGAATGTGGTGCGTTTGGCTATCGACAAAACGCGTTGCCGCAATTTGTGTCTCGCAGGAGGGGTTGCGCTGAATTCTAAAGCCAATGGGAAAATCCTAGCTGCTGGCCTCGTGGCGAAAATGTTCGTGCAGCCCGCTGCATCGGATGATGGTGTGGCGCTCGGCGCAGCGCTCGCGCCGTATCTCGATGGGGGGAACAAGTTGCCGAACAAACCGATGCGTCACGCATATTTTGGCCCTTCTTTCGACGATGACGCGATTGAGCGTATCTTGGGAACATACAAACTGCGATATATGAAACTGCAAGATCCAGCCTCGACAGCGGCAGAGCTGCTCTCCCAGGGGAAGATTCTTGGTTGGTTTCAGGGACGAATGGAGTTTGGTCCGCGTGCGCTAGGCAGCCGTTCGATCCTCGCGGATCCCCGGGATCCGGAAATGAACGCCAAGGTAAATAACGCTGTGAAATTTCGCGAGTGGTGGAGACCCTTTGCTCCTTCGCTCAAGAAGGAGGCCGCGGGCGAATATCTCGAGAGCGCGACGGATTCTCCGTTTATGGTATTGACAGCACAGGTCCGCCAGGAAAAGCGCAGCGTGATTCCTTCCGTCACCCACATCGACGGAAGCGCACGGCCGCAAACTGTGGAGAAAGAGATCAATCCCCTCTACTGGCGATTGATCGACGAATTTGGCAAACGCACCGGTGTACCGGTCCTCATGAATACGTCATTCAATCTGCGCGGCGAAGCCATCGTGCACACGCCGACGGACGCGGTGCGTACTTTCTTCAGCTCGGGCATGGATGCGCTGGTGATTGGCAACTTCCTTGTAGAAAAAGGACCGTGATTCGACCTGGAATTTTCGATTTTGAATCGCAGTTAGATGAATCCTGAAGTATCTTTTCAAAGTGCCTTCACTAATGAACGGGACATATGCTAGTTCGCTGGGCAGCGGCCAAACAAGCAGCCGCTGCCACCTATTCCCTTTCTGCCGTTTGTTTGTTCAATGCTGAAAGACTTGACTTGTGAAGATATATCAAGAAAGCCGCCTGCTTCAGTCAAAATGCTCTACGTTCATAGAGATCTGCCGACCGGCAAAGGCCTTCAGAACAAACTGCGGGTCAGCGAGTGGGACCGATGCCGCAGAGTAGATCCCTAAGCGTTCTTAGCATTCTCGTGAGTGACTTACGGGCGAGTGCTAGGCTTGCTGCTGACGCGCGATCTCGTTTTCGATTAAGTATGGATTATGTGCTTTCAAGACTTATCGGCCTTGTTCCCAGGGTCCGGCGTGACCGCGTGCGAGAGGTTCGTCTTCGCGGGGACATCAAAATTCGTTACCGCCTGAATAAAGGCGATCTCCACAGTATTCGGGAAATATGGTTTCAAGAGGTGTATCGCCTACCTTTTCAGGGCTCGTCCGGTGTCCTTCTAGATCTTGGAGCAAATATAGGCATGGCAAGTTTATGGCTGGCCAAAAATTATTCGTTCACACGAGTGATCGCCGTAGAGCCTGATCCGAACAATGCTGCGCTTGCGCGCCAGAATCTTGAACTGAACGGGGTCGCTAGCGAAACCTTAGAAGCTGCCATCGGACCAAAGGAGGCAATGGTCCGATTCGAATTTAACGAACTCTCCAACTTGGGAAGATTGTCGGAAAATGGGTCTTTGGTGAAAATGATTAGCGTTGGCACAATTATCCGGAAATGTGGAGTGACAACCTTTGCCTTGATTAAGATCGATATTGAAGGCGGTGAACAAGAATTATTCGACGGTCCTACAGAGTGGCTGGCACGAACGGACGCTATAATTATTGAGTTTCATCCAACGATCGTTGATTATCCTCGGCTCACAACGTTGGTGAGTTCCAACGGATTTAACTACATTCCGGCGCATTCTTTTTCTCCTGAAAATATGGATTGCTTTACAAGAGTTAAATAGATGGGAGTTCGAGAGTATGTACATTCAGCAAAGCAAATTTGTATAAATCAAGATTAAGTAGCTAGTGGCATAAGGCCTTCCATGATAAAACATGTGGGTGCTAAGCTCCACGCAAGACAGTCGTATTTTCACCGAAATGATCTGCCGTCTCAGCAGCAGCTACTGGAATACGTTGCCCTGAGTTTCGGCACCAACACACATCGCTTAGCCAGAAGGGGGTCAAAATTTGATCCCGTGTCGGCGTCTGAAACGATTATTATATTCGGCGAGAAATGCTTGACTACTTAGTTTGCAGCAGCGAAACGAGCTCTACTTGAGTGTTTGTTCCACGCATTTTCTTCAGGTCCAGCTTGGACTCAATAATGATTGGGAGCTACCTCGTCGAATGATGAGCAACCCAGCGTAAGCAGATACCGTAGCATCGCGCTGCTCGGTCGGCGCGACGCACCTACGGAAGCAATCGAAGAATATTGCCAATCCCCGGGCTCGGTATTGAGGGCGCACGATTTTGAGTTGAAGCTGGCGCGTGTTGCGTGGCTCGAAGATGGCTAACTCTGCAGAAATACCGCTTATTGGCTGGAGGACTACAAGTCACGACAACTTGCGCCGGTTGGTATATTATTGCCCGCGAATAAGCCATGGAGCAAAAAAATGCGTGTGACTCGCCTACTTTTTTTCATAATTTTGGCAGCGCTTTACCCGCTTGTCCTTCCGGCGCAAGCCTCGCATCCTTTGTTGCAGCGGCCGACGTTCAACGGCAATCTGATTGTCTTCTCTTACGCCGGCGATTTGTGGACCGTAGACCGCGCTGGCGGCCACGCTTCTCGCCTGACAACAGGGACGGGCATCGAGACCGACCCGGTTTTCTCGCCCGATGGCAGCATGGTGGCTTTCACCGGCGAATACGATGGCAATACGGATGTCTTTGTTATCCCGGCGGGCGGCGGAGTTCCGAAGCGCCTTACCTATCATCCGGCAGCGGATTCAGCCGTAGGGTGGACGCCGGACGGAAAGTACGTAATCTTCCGGTCGAACCGCGAAAGCGGAAGCCCGCGGTATACGAAACTGTTCAAGGTCTCGGTGAATGGCGGGCTGGCCACGGCAATGCCTCTGCCGATGGCGTTCTTCGGCAGCTTTTCAGCGGACGGAAAATATTTTGCCTACTCGCCTGTAGGTGGCGCATCGACCTTCAATTATTCCAACTATGTTGCGTGGAAAAACTACCGCGGCGGACTGGCAAGCTCGGTATGGATTGCCGAAATGGCGACGCTGGACGTGGTGAAGGTCCCGCGTGAAAAATCGAATGATTTCAATCCAGTTTGGGTAGACAAACAGGTCTATTTTCTTTCCGACCGCAATGGAGTGGTATCGCTGTTTCGGTTTGACCCGGCGACAAAATCCGTGACGCAAGCGGTGAAGAATGACGGAGCGGATATTCGCTCGGCGAGCGCTGGACCGGGTGGCATCGTCTACGACCGGTTTGGCGAGCTCTTTCTGTATGACACGGCGAGCGGCAAAACGCACCAGCTCAACGTGGACCTAAGCGCGGACTTACCTGACGTGCGACCGCGTATTTCGCCAGCAGATCGCGATATCCAGAGCTATGGCATCTCGCCCACCGGGGTGCGCGCCGTCTTTGAGGCGCACGGCGACATTCTCACCGTCCCCGCAAAAGAAAGCACTACGCGGGATATCACTGGCACGCCCGGTGTGATGGAGCGCGAACCGGCGTGGTCTCCGGACGGGCAGAGCATTGCGTATTTTTCCGACCAGTCAGGCCAGTACGCCCTGCACATCAGCGGCCAGACCGGCGCGGGAGAAGTGAAGAAGTTTCCGTTGGCGAACGACGCGACCTATTATTTCCGGCCGACGTGGTCACCAGACTCAAAGCTGATCGCCTTCCATGACAACAAGATGGAGGTCTGGCTGCTGGATACGGTGGCGGGCAAGGCTGCGGTCATCGACAAGGCCGTTGTCAATGATGGAGACTACGACGCATCTTGGTCGCCGGACTCAAAGTGGCTCGCGTACACACAGACGATCTCGAACCGGTTCCATGCGCTGTTCGTGTACTCCGTCGCGTCGGCGAAGAGCTGGCAGATCACCGACGGCATGAGCGACGTTCGCTTCCCCGCGTTTGACCGCGGCGGGAAGTATCTCTACTTCACGGAAAGCACGAATTACGGCACGTCCACGAGCGGGCTGGACATGAGCAGCGACGCGTTTAACGTGACGCGTAGCGTGTACGGACTCGTCCTGGCGGCGGATACGGCTTCTCCTGTTGCGCCGCTGAGTGAAGACGAGAAGAAACCCGACGCAAGGGACAAGAAGGACTCAAGCGACGAGCGCGCCGATAAGGACAAATCCGATACTGCAAAGAAACCGGATGATGCCGGCGCGCAGGAAAAAACAGAAAAGCCCGAGAAGGCAAAGCCGGTGAAAATCGATCTTGAGCATCTCGAGGATCGCACCGTCTCGCTGCCGCTGCCTCCCAGCAGCTATACAGGCTTGGCGGCGGGCAAGGAAGGCGCGCTTTATTTGCTTGAGGGTGGAGGAAGATTCCAGGTAGGCGGAGGCCAAACGCTGATTCGCTTCGAGCTGAAGACGAAGAAATCCGAGAAGCTCGCCGAACATGTCGCGGGATTTGATCTTTCCTTCGACGGGAACAAGATGCTGCTGGAAATGGGACGAAGCGAGGGTGGAGGCCCGCAAGCGGCGGGTGGTCCCGCACCGTCATTTGTGATCGTTCCGGCCGACGCGCCTGTCAAGCCCGGCGAAGGCAAATTGGATTTGTCCAAAATGGAAGTCCGCGTGGACCCGCGCGCCGAGTGGCGGCAGATGTTTCACGAGATATGGCAAATCGAGCGCAGCTTCTTTTACGATCCGAACTATCACGGCGTGGACACCGTTGCAGAAGAAGCGAAGTACAAGCCATATCTTGACGAGGTTGGCGCCCGCAGCGACCTGAATTATCTATTCCAGGAAATGCTGGGCGACTTTTCGATCGGCCATCTGCGCGGCTCTGGAGGAACGATTCCGCACCCGAATCGCGTGCCAGGCGGTCTGCTGGGCGCCGACTACGAGATCGTAAACGGGAAGTACAGGATAAAGCGGATCTACACGGGCGAGCATTGGAATCCGCAGGCGCATGCGCCGCTAGCGGAGCCGGGAGTGAAAGTAGCGGAAGGAGATTTCATCCTCGCCGTCGGTGGCCAGGGCTTGAGCGGCTCGGATGACATTCAACGATTGCTCGAGGGCACGGCGGGAACGCAGGTGGTTCTGAAGATCGCCGCGGACGCGAACGGCAAAGATGCGCACGATGTTGCGGTGACGCCGATCGCCGATGATCTCGCTTTGCGCAACGTCGCGTGGATTGAGGCCAACCGCCGCAAAGTGCAGGAACTAAGCCGCGGAAAGCTGGCCTACGTGTATCTACCGGACACGGCGCTGGGTGGCCTGACAAATTTCAACCGCTACTACTTCGCGCAGGTCGACAAGCAGGGAGCGGTTATCGACGAGCGCTTCAACAGCGGCGGACAGGCGGCGGACTATATCATCGAGGCGATGAAGCGCACGCTGATGAGCTGGTGGGCTCCGCGCTACGGAGCGATTTACCGGACTCCGCAGGCCTCAATCCTGGGGCCAAAAGTGATGATCATCAACGAATTCGCCGGTTCTGGCGGCGACGCGATGCCGTGGTACTTCCGCGAAGCGCAACTTGGCCCGTTGGTAGGCAAACGCACGTGGGGCGGACTGGTCGGAATTGGCGGCATCCCTGCGCTGATGGACGGCGGCCAGGTCACATCACCCAGCTTTGGATTCTTCAATCCGCAGGGACAATGGGATGTGGAGAACCACGGCGTGCCGCCAGATTACGAAGTGGACATGGAACCGAAGCCAGTCAGCGAAGGGCACGATCCGCAGCTGGAAAAAGCTGTGAATCTGGCGCTGGAGGAACTGGCGAAGCACCCTGTGCCTGAACCGCACAAGCCGCAGTATCCAAACTACAATCGAAACGCGGCGCAATAATTCGAGAACTTGTGCCGCGCAAGGCAAGGTCGGCGTCTGGACTCTGCTTCGAATTAAGCGAGGACCGATGTAGGGTCGCCACGTTGTGTTCCCGCCGAAGGAAATTGATGTGCTCTGTGCTTGCCCAAAACCATAGGAATCGTGTCGGTCGCGATTCCAATCAGAATTGTCTCGTTTCAGGCCGGTTACTTAACGAGCTTTGGGCTTGTGGGCAGCCCGTTTGTGGCCGGGCGGGTTGCGGGCCCGATTTTGTCACTGAGCTGGTTAATCGAGTCTTCCAATCCTTGGCGTCGCTTCCAGAAATCTGCCCACACGTCACCCTTTTCTTTCAGCCGCTCGGGCATCGTTGCGATGTTCAGCTTGTCGGGCTTAAGGCTCGTTCGCAGTTCAGTGGGCAGCACCGGAGTGGACACGGGCGCTCTAGGAAAGGCTCGAATTGCGTAAGGTGCGGCTAGCGGCCGCCCCTGAGCATTCTGCTGTACATCAATTAGCACCCTGCCAGTGGGGCGCTTCGCCACAGTTCGCTCATTTGTCACTAGGTTTGGGTGTTCGGCGGTCACCATGCGCGCTACGATTTCCGCAAACGTTCGAACCTGCTCGTAGGTATACACCGGCTCCAAGGGAATATACAGGTGCATTCCAGTTGCGCCGGAAGTCTTCAGAAATACGCTCATCTGTAATTCTTTCAACTTCTCGTACAGCGCCTTTGCAATTGTTACCACCACAGAAAAGTCCGTGCCCTCTGAAGGGTCTAAATCAAAGAAGAAATAATCCGGATGCGCAAGGTCGGCGCGGCCGCTGCTCCAGGGATTGTGGTCGATGCACCCGAGTCCCGTCAGATAAAGCAGGGAGGCACGATCATTAGCAAGTGCATAGTGAATCTGTTTTCCCTTGGTTTCAGAATCCACTGGCAGGGTTTCGAACCAATCCGGCAGACCGAGTACTTCGCTCATATCTTTTTGAAAAAACGCTTGCCCCTTGATCCCATCGGGATATCGCCGCAACACCAAAGGACGATCTTTCAGAAACGGGAGCACATAATCCGCCATCCGGTAGTAGTAGGCGATAAGGGCACGCTTTGTATAGCCGGATTCCGGAAAATAGACTTTATTCAGATTACTGAGCCTGAATCGTTTGCCGTCTAATTCCAACGTGACATTTTCCGCGCGACCGTTGAACAATTCCTCCTCGATCTGAGACTTTGTGGCCAACACTTTTCCCAGCATTGGCGGCGCAGTCACGACATGCGGTTGCGCGGGTTCTGCCAATACCTCTTTCTTGCGGCAGTCGTCTGGACTTACATCTCCCCGCAGGCCCAGAAAAACGGGATGCCGCAGGCGCTCCTCTTGAGTCCATCCGCTGAAGCGAGCACGGGCCACCAGCTTTGGCGTAACCCAGGTCTCTTTCTCATTGGTCTCCGGGATTTGTTCAAATGGACATTTTTTCGTTACCAGCTCTTTGAGTGTCGCCGCAACTTGACGATGAGACTGCGCGTCAAATCCGCTTCCCACGTGTCCTATGAACTGTAATTTCTTGCCTGCGTACAATCCGAGCAACAAGGAACCAAACGGTGTGCCCCCGCGTGGAGCGGTCCAGCCACCCACAACGGCGTCGAGGGTCTTCGATGTCTTAAGTTTCAGCCAATTCGGGCTACGTGCGTTGACATACTGGCTGTCGATTCGTTTGGCGATGATTCCTTCGAGGTCGTTTTGTTTTGCTAGTTCAAATAATTCTTTTCCTTTCTCAATTTGGTGATCTGAAAAGCGAGCTCTATCGGAGTTGCGAAAGAGCCGCTGCAGGAGCCGTTTGCGTTCCAAGAGCGGTGCCGCGCGCAAGTCATATCCGTCGCAGTACAAAAGATCGAAGACGAAGTAGACAACGGGATATTCAGAAACTAGTTTAGGAGATGGATTGTGCACATGCAGGCGCCTTTGCAGTTTTTCGAAATCGCTGCGACCACCGCCATCCAAAACCGCAATTTCTCCATCAAGAATCCCTTGATGGCAGCTGAGCGCCTCCGGAAGACCGGCTAAGTCTGGGTACTGTGAGGTTATGTCCGATCCCGATCGCGCTCGCAAAGTCAATTTGCCATTTTCGATCCACGCTAACGCGCGAACTCCATCCCACTTAATCTCAAATAGCCATCCGGGATCCGAGAAAGGTCTCTCTGAAAGCGTTGCCAGCATTGGCGCCATCCGCGTGGGTATAGCTGCTTTACGCGCGCCCTCCAGCTCCGCAGCGTGCAAGGGACTCGGTCCATGCTTAGGCGGCTCCTCCGCCTTAATTTCTGTCAGCAAGCGTCCCGTTAGAACCGAGCCATCGTGCTGGTCGATATTCCAGTCCGGATCTGCGGAAGAGTCTTTATGCTTGATCATCAGCCATTCGTTTTGCTTCTCGCTGTTTTTCAATTTAACGATCACAAAACTGCCGCGGAGTTTTTCTCCATTCAGTCCGAATTTGATTTCACCGCGCCGCAACTGCTCATTGGCATCTGTTTTACCTTCCACTTGAAATGTTCCTCGATCCCACACCATCACAGTGCCCGCGCCGTAGTTGCCTTCCGAAATGTTTCCTTCGAAATTGGCGTAGTCTAGAGGATGATCTTCGGTCTGAACCGCCAGTCGCTTGTCACTAGGATTGAGTGAGGGCCCCTTTGGTACCGCCCATGACTTCAGCGTGCCCTCGATAGCCAATCGAAAGTCGTAATGCAGTCGCCGCGCGGCATGTTTTTGTACGACAAAGGTATTTTCACTTTTGGCCGCTGTTTCCGTCCCGGGTGGTTCCGTTGTGCGCTCAAATTGCCGCTTTTTGCGGTACTCTTCGAGCTTCTGCATCTTCGTCATTGGCGCATTCTAACTCAGGCCGTCCTACAGCATTTATGGGTACTTTTTCGGGGCTTCATATAGGATTTCAGCTTGCATCTGGCCAGAGTGCTCGCTAACCTTAGAAACTCTTCTACGCCAAGTCGCTCTACGGAGGGGATATTGCCATGGCTACTACGGTCTGGAAAGGCCACCTGACATTCGGCTTAATCTCGATTCCCATGCGCCTGTTTGCAGCTGCCCGGGGCGAACGCGTCAGTTTTAACCAACTCCACAACGTTTGTCATTCACGCCTGAAAATGCCGCTCTTTTGCCCGGTCTGCAACCGCAATGTGGAGCGCTCCGAGATCGTCAAAGGTTACGAATACGACAAAGATCAATATGTGCTGTTCAATGAGGAAGAGCTCGACAAGATTGAGCCACCTTCGGCACGGGTAATGGAAATCATGGAGTTCGTCAAGCTTGAAGAGATCGATCCGCTCTACCTCGATTCGTCTTATTACATCACTCCAGAGGACCCCGGATTAAAAGCCTACACATTGTTGATGAAAGCTATGCAGGAGACCGGCTACGGAGCCATCGCTAAGATCACCATGCACCAGCGAGAGCACATCGTCATTATTCGTCCCGGCTCCAAGAACCTGACGTTGCACACGATGTTTTACTCCAGTGAAATTCGTGCCGCGGAAGCGGTTCCCACCGACAAGATCGAAGTACAGGGTCAGGAAAAGAAACTCGCAGAGCAGCTCATTGAAAGCCTGGCTGCTCCCTTCCAGCCGGATAAATACCGCGATGAGTACAGCGACAATGTCCGCGCTTTGATTGCCGCCAAGCTTCAAGGCCAGGAAGTTGCTGAGGCGCCAAAGGCGCATCTGGCTCCGGTTATCGATTTGATGGAGGCCTTGAAAAAGAGCCTCGCCGAAAAGCAGGCCCCATCTGCGGTGAAGACTCCTCCTGCGACTCAGCCTGGACCTGTCGCCGTGTCTTCCGGCAAGAAACCGCCCACTCGCGCGGTTCAACCAGAGTCTGTAACGCAAAAACGGGGGAAGAAAGCAGCCGGCTAATTCTTGATGGAAGCCACGGATAGATTCAGCCCCGAAGACGTGCAACGCATTATAGGTCTGACCCGAAAACAGTTGGACCAGTGGGACCGGTTACAGCTTGTTTCTCCGCGAGACGAGCAAGGTACGCGATATTACGACTTTCGCGATTTGATTGGGCTGCGAACCATCAAGCAGCTTCTGGAAAAGGGCGTAACCGCGAGTCGTTTGCAGCGCGCACTCTCTGCACTCAACGAAAAACTCTCCGAGGTCAAGATTCCGCTTTCCCAGTTGCGCATTCTCTCGGATGGCAAACATGTTCTGGTGGAACAAGGAGCGACACGCTTAGAACCTCTCTCGGGCCAGTTCGTATTGAACTTTGAAACGCGTGAACTCGCCGAAAGCATTCGGTTCATTGGTCACCGCAGCGCGGAAGATTGGCTGGCCGAGGCTCTCTCTTACGAAGCGAACAGTGAAACCAAATCCCAGGCAATTGAGGCATACGATCGTTGTGTGGCTGTTGATCCTCAAAATGCCAATGCACTTCTGAACTGCGGAACTCTTTATTACGAGGACGGAAATTTCGAGAAGGCCGCTGATTATTTCCAGCGTGCTCTTGCGGCGCAGCAAGAAAATCCGCTGGCGCATTTTAATCTCGGCAGTGTCCTTGAAGAAATCGGCAAACTCGAAGAGGCACGCCGTCACCTGCGCCAGGCGGTTCTGCTCGACCCCAACTATTCCGACGCTCACTACAATTTGGCCTTCGTTTGCGAGAAACTTAGCGCTTTTTCCGAAGCCCGAGAACACTGGCGCGTATACGTCAATCTAGATCCTGTCGGGCCTTGGTCGACGTTTGCTCGTCAACGCCTCGCCGCCGTCCGCGCCGCCAAATCCGCTAACTGAGGCCCTGCCGAACGCCGCTCCGGTCGAGATGTATAGCAGCGCCGGAAACCTTCAAGCCTCCCAAATACAAGCAGCGCAAACCCAAACCGCCGGTCAGCGGAATCTTTGACGAAAATGGCTCCAACGTGTAGCATCGCGCTTTCGTTGGGGCAGCCGTTCACGGGGAAAATTGGGGTTCCATCACCATGTCTATCGAACGTATGACCCGCCGTCTCTTCGTCACGCGCGGCGCTGAGGCCGCCCTGGCTACACCGCTGTTCTGGACGGCCGCGATGCGCGCTGCCATGCCGCAGCCGGCTGCCGCATCACCCGTTGAAAAAGAACTCGACGGCTACATCGCTGGCTACATGACGGCCATGAACGCGCCGGGCATGACGCTCGCCTTGACGGATTCCAGCAAGACCCTGCGAACCGCCGGCTATGGCTTTGCCGATATAGATAAGCGTATTGCCGTAAACGAGCGGCATCTTTTCCAGATCGGCTCGATCACCAAGTCTTTTGTGGCCCTGGTGCTATTGCAGATGCGTGACGAAGGCAAACTCGATCTGCAGACGCCGGTGCTCGATTATTTGCCGCAGCTGCCGATCGACACGCACTTTGGCCAGATCACGATTCACCACCTGCTGACGCACACCTCAGGGTTGCCCGACAACCTGGGCGTCTTTCTCGGCGACCCGGATGCACGGATGGTACAGGGCTTCACACCGGGCGAACACTTTCACTACTGCAATACGGGCTTCGACATGCTCGGACTGCTGGCCGAGAAACTCGACGGTCGTCCGTGGCGCGAGTGCGTTCGGGCACGGATTTTCACGCCGCTCGACATGACCGAGACGCTCGGTGTGATCAGCACAGCAGCGCGCGGACGCACGGCAATCGGCTACAGGGCATTCTGGGACGAGCAGGTGTATCCGCGCCAGGGGAGGCTATCGCCCGCGCCGAACCTGGTGATGGACAATGCCGCTGGGTGCATCGCTTCCACACCGGGCGACATGGCGCGATATGCGCGCATGCTGCTAAGCCACGGACAGGGGCCGCACGGTCGTATCGTGAGCGAACAAAGCTTCACGCTGATGTCGACGCCTCACATCAAAGCTCCCGACTTCAGCGCGACAGCGAGTTACGGCTACGGCATCGCGGTCGACACGCTCGATGGACACAAAATTCTGCGGCACACCGGCGGCATGATTGCATTCGCATCTTCGATTCATATTGACCTCGAAGGCGGCGTGGCGGCGTTTGCTTCGATCAACGCCATGCAGGGCTACCGGCCGACGGCTATAACGGAGTATGCGGTGCAATTGCTTCGCGCTGAACGCGAGTCGAAGGCACTGCCCGGGGCGCCGACGATCGCCAACCCGCTCGAGGTGGACAATGCGGTGGATTATGCAGGGCCGTTCACTGATGGCAATGGACGGAAGTTGGAGTTCGCCGTCGAAGGCAAACAACTTTTCTTGACAGCGGAAGGGAAGCGAATTCCTTTGCAGCACACGCAGGGCGACAACTTCATCTCGACCATCGAAGGCGTCTTCGCCGATCGCACCTTCCTGTTTGGCCGCGCTCGGGCCGAGACCGCGAAATCAGGAACGCAGCCTGCGAGCGCTTCTGGAATTGGCAACGATGATTCCCATGAAAAGCCCGGGCCAGTGGTTGAAGTCAGCTACGGTTCGGACTGGTATATGAACGCCAAGTATTCGGGACCGCCCAGCTTCATTGCGCCCAAAGAATATCAAGCCTTCGCAGGCCGATACCGCAGCGAAAGCGCGTGGGGGGGCGACGCTTTGGTCTACGTGCTGAAAGGCCAGCTCACGCTCGATGGCAACACGTTGCAGCGCATCGGAGGGTCGCTCTTTCGCTTGGGCGACGAGGAGTGGATGCCGGACACGGCGGAGTTCCTCTGCGTGTTCGAAGGCAAGGCGCGAATCGTACGGATTGCCGGAATGGATTTCTGGCGAGTTGAGATCGACTGATCCAATCACCAGCATCCTTCGGTCATAAACGCTTGCACATCGATGAAAAGAATCGCTCCCGCGTAGGACTCGAACCTACTGACTTGTGTAAGAATTCAATCGTGAAATTGAAGAGAGAATATTTTAGAGCACCGAGGAGTACTGAGCGAGGGGAGAGCATTTTCAGACAGAAATCGCAGCTTGCCAGGCAACACTTCCCTGTTAATTCCCTGATCCGCTGCCAAGCTGAAGCAGTGATCTGACTCGAGTGTGCGCAGTAAGGAAGTGTTTGTGGAGATCTGCCCTTCCCGAGGGTGGGACGGTTCCCTGATTTTTTCCCTGTTAACTATGGAAAAGCGTTCGCTAATGACGGGGCTCTTCGACAGGCAGTCTTGGGGGCTGTCCTTTTCCCCTGGGGGTATTGGGAACTCCAACTTTGCGGCCCAACTGTGGGGATAACTGCCATGCATAAACATAGCAGCTTAACCTTTCCAAAAATTGATAGTCTTGAAGGGACTCGCAAACAGGACGAAAAATGTTTGATTCCTTGACTCTCGACAATCAGAGATGCGAACGGCGTTTCACCCTATGCAGTCGATGCTTAGTTCAGCTCCGGCATGAACTCGCTCATCATCTGCAGCGACCTCGTCGAAAAATGAGTGTCTCGGCGTGAGCAGCGATCGCGCCATTGCGTTACTCGGACGCCGCGACGCACCAACCGACGCCATCGAAGAATATTGCCAATACCTCGGTGAAGCATTGAGCGCGCACAATATTGCGTTGGAGCTTGTGCGCGTTGCGTGGCTTGCAGACGGCTGGCCTGTGGCGATGCGCGAACTCGAGCGTCAGGCGAAAGAATGGCGCGGGTGTTGGGTGATGGTGCAATATACGGCGTTGTCCTGGTCGGAGCGCGGTTTTCCCCTGCGATTTCTGCGAGTCTTGCGCATTCTCCGGCAAGCAGGAGCGCGCGTTGCGATGGTTTATCACGACGTTCTGCCCTACCACGGCAACCGCACCATAGATAAGCTGCGCCGCCGTGCTCAGAATCATGCGATGAGCGAGGCGCTGCGTTCCTGCGATCTCGGCATCTTGACTGTGCCAATCAGCAAAATTCCCTGGATCGGAAAAAAACACACGCGCGCGATTTTTATTCCAGTAGGCGCGAATCTGCCCGATCCGGAAAGCGCCTGGAAGATCCATCCTGATAGAGCGAATCGGTTGCCGGCAATTGCAGTTTTTGGGATCACCGGCGGGGAAGGCGGCATCTGGGAGATCGCGAGCATTTCCGAGGCATTGCAAATTGTGGCGGAAAGCATGGGAAAACTGCGGCTGGTCGTCATGGGACGCCATTCGGACACGGCGGAGAAAGCGCTGCGTAACCTAATGGACAAACAACCGATTGCGATTTCTGCTCTGGGAATTTTGCCAGGCGCGGAAATTGTACGGCAGTTGGCGTCGTGCGACGTATTGCTTTTTGTGCGAGGAGGCATTTCTTCGCGGCGCGGCAGTGCCATTGCCGGAATCGCCTGTGGCCTCCCTATTGTTGCGCTCGACGGTCCGGAAACGGCGTCGCCGATCACCGAAGCGGGAGTGGTGTTCGCTGATCCGAAACGGCAGCGAGGATTAGGAGAAGCGCTGCTCAAAGTGCTTTCCGATCCGGAGTATCGCGCCTTGCTTGCTGAACGCAGCCGCCGAGCACAGGAGAACTATTTTTCCTGGAAAGCGATAGCTGCGCGTTATGCGGAGGCATTACATTCTGCGGATGGACCTGTGATTTAGTGGTTCGAATAAATTGCAGACAGATCAACTTTTAGCGGGACAGCGCGTCGATCAGAGTTTCTTTCTTTTTTTCCGCGAGCGCGGCCAGGGGATCGAGCGAGGACGCGTAGCCGGCGACTGCCGCAGCGGCAAGAAATGCAAATACTTCCGCGGGAAGCCACTTGTCGCCAGTCCAGCGGCTCATAAAAAGAATAGGCATGCTGATGCCGCCCAAAAGAATCTGCGTGCCAAAAGAAACCAACACAGCCATACCAGATTGGCGCTGCCCCCGCATTTGTCCAAAATTCAGTTTGCGCGGGAAGGACAGCGAAGACCAGTTGGCGATGGTCAATTGCCCCGTGACGTTGAATACGATCGCAGCCAGCGTGGCCAATAGAACGGGCAGCGAAGGAAGCCCCACCAGGTAGGAAAAGGCGACTATGGAAAGCGTCAATTCGAAGACCAGCATTCCGACTTGCAAGAGATTTTTTCCAAGGAAGACTTCGCGGAAACTTAGCGGCGCGGTGAAAAACATTTGGATGCCTTTGCCGTCGTAAGCAAAACTGTTATACGCGGGCGCCATCAGAATTAACAAGAGATAGGCCATCATGCCCGGGAAAAAAAACTCAGTCGAAATCGGATGCTTCATGGCTGTAGGATGCCTGCCCGCAAACTGCGTGGTGAAGAGCAGAACAAAAACAGGAGGCATGATCAGCAGAAAAAAGGCGAAGCTGTTGCGTGTAAGGTAGCGGAACTCTTTGCGAAGGACGGCAGCGACTTGCGGCGTGAGCAAGCGGAGCGCGTCCGGCTGTTCACCGATTCGCGAAACAGGGCGAACGGCGGCGCGAGCAGGGGCCGCTGATTCGCTCAGTTCTTCCCCGCGGTATTGGGCGGCAAAGCGCAGCCAAAGGAAGACGCTGAAAAGCAGCACGTAGGCTGAAATACCCGCGGCGCCAACAAGCACGTCCGAGAAATGATTTTGGGCGGCGCCAGAAATGGCGCGTCCCGCGAGCGACGGAGGAAAAACGGAGAGATAGGGGACTACCTGCCGGACCCAAGGCTGCGCAGTTCGGCCATATCTTTGCACCAGCGGATTAATGAACTGAACGGAGATGGCAAAGAGGATGAAAAGTGCGAAAAACATTTCCCGAGCGCGGCGGCGCGCCAGAATGCGTTCGAGCCAGGAACCGATCATGCGCTCGAGTGTAATGTTCATCAGCAGGAAGAGGGCGGAGATGAGCAGCATGGCGGGTAGCACAGCCGAGTTTGCCACGGTTGCGCCGATGATCATGGCCGTCAGCCAGCAGATGGAGGCAAGAGCTGCAAAGTCCGCGACTCCATAGGCGAGGCCGATGACGTAAAACGCACGCAGGCTAAGCGGAAATCGCAGCAAAGTGCGAAATTCAAAACCTGCGCCGAAGCCCGCGGTGAAAATGGGGAAGAGCTGCCAGAAAAGAAAAATTCCCCAGAAGAGCAATGCAATCCAGCCTTCGCGTCCACGCGACATAAATGCATATGCGCCAAAGCAAAAAGCGACGCTGAGACCGATCACGAACAGTCCGGCGAAAACGCCAGCAAAAATCATTCCTATCAAATCCCACTGATTGTGTTTCTTGCGGAGATTGTTTCCCAGAATCCGCCAACGAAGCCCGGCGACGAGCCGGATTTGTTCCCAAACGCCTGGTAGGTGACCTACATCAGCCACGATAGTTCCTCGAGTTGTGGCCGCTGGGAGCCGTCCTGGCCCACGATGGAGAGGAAAATCTGCTCGAGCGTCGTCTTGCTTCCTTCTTCGCCGGCGATGCCTGCGCGCAATTCTTCAAGCGAGCCCTGCGCGACGAGCCGGCCTTTGTGAATGATGGCCACGTGGCTGCACAGACGCTCGACAATTTCGAGAACATGCGAAGTCAAAAAGATAGTGACGCCGCGCTCGGTCATGCGGCCCAGAAGAGCCTTGAGCGCGCCTGCGGCAAGAGCATCCACGCCTTCGAACGGCTCGTCGAGAAAAAGAATGCGCGGACCATGAATCACAGCCGCGGCCAGCGCGAGTTTTTTCTGCATGCCGTGAGAATAGTCCGCGATCAAAGATTTTGGCCGGTCCGAGAGCTGCATGAAATCGAGCAACTCCTCGGAGCGGCGCTGAGTTGTGAATCGATCGAGGCCGTACATGCGGCCGACGAATTGAAGATATTCGGCGCCCGTCAATCGCTCGAAGAGGCCCATGCCTTCAGGAACGACCCCGATTTGCCGCTTGACCTCGACGGGATGCGTCGCGAAGTCTAACCCGAGCAGTTCTGCTCGTCCGGAACTAGGAGCCAGCAGGCCGGTGAGCATCTTGATGGTCGTGGACTTGCCCGCGCCGTTGGGGCCGAGAAAACCGAAGAACTGTCCGGCGGCAACGGTGAGATCGACACCGTCGACCGCCGTCAAATTGCCAAAGCGCCGAGTAAGTCTCTGCGTCACGATGGCTGCGTCGGTCATCGCTTCTCCCACTTGCGGAATTTAGCTCGAAACAAAGACTCTAACATGAGCCTGGAACGGGCCGAGTCGCTCGAGCGAAAGTGTTCGTGTCCCGACGAGATGCAAAGTCACGAGGGCTTCAGCGTATTTAAGGTGGAAGCGGTGAGCAGCGATTCTTTTGTGGGCAAAGCCGCGAGGACGGCAGGCAACTCCACGCGAAACACGGCGCCGCCTTCTTGCCGGTTGTAGCAAACAATCCTGCCGCTGTGCTCCTGAACGATGCCGAAACAGATGCTGAGACCCAGGCCGGTGCCTTTTCCAACCGGCTTCGTCGTATAAAAAGGATCGAAAACGCGGTAAGGCTCCTTGACACCCGGCCCGGTATCCATGAAAAGCACAACGACATAGGCGCGATCGCGCATGGTCTTGACAGTAAGCACGCCGCCCTGCGCCGCTTCCATGGCATCGACCGCGTTGCTAATCATATTGAAGAAGACCTGCATCAACTGGTTTCCATCGCCGCGAACGCCCGGGAGGACCGATTCGAGCTGGAGCTCGATGCGCACCGTGCCCGTACGCAAATCGAGAGTGCGAAGTTGGACGGCGTTGGTCACCACCGTGTTGATATCCAGAAGCGTGCGTTCCGTGGGGACCTGCCTGGCAAAGCTGAGCAGATTCCCGACGAGTGTTTTCGTGCGGCGAGCCTGGTCGCGAATTTTCGACGCCGTAAGGCGCGCTTTTTCGGGAAGGGTTGAATCGTCCGCCAAAAGGTCGGAGAAGCCTAGAATGGCCGTCAGTGGATTATTGATTTCATGAGCCGCGCCGGCGGCCAATTGTCCCAGCGAGACGAGTTTCTCCGACTGCACGATTTGCGCCTGGAGCCTTTGCAGATTCTCGATGGAACGTTCGGATTGGGAGAGCAGGCGCGTGCGGTCGGCGTCGGCCAGATAGGTCCTCAGGAAGACAAGCAGAGCCAAGGGAATGGAGGCGAGAAGAACAGTCAGCAAGCGAAAATCGCGGACTGCAGGATTTTCGTGCGCAAATCGCAGCGTGAAGATGGCAAACAACGGCAAAGACATTACGGCAGCCATGGCCAGACGCGCAGGTACAACACTCTCTCCGCGGAAGCCCTCCGACTCCGAGTCGAAATCGTTTTCCGATGGCGCGTCAAGGGCTGCGCGCTTTTGGTAAGCGATGAAGCCCGCGAGAGCAAACCAAAGAAAAGAGGAAACCATCGGAAGATCGTACAAGCTGCCTGTGTAGTAGCGGTTGAACTCGAGAGCGATGTTGATGGTGAGGGAGGAGAGCATGTACATCGCGGAGGCGCCGAAGAGATTGGCATAGACTACTCGCCATGCTCCTGACGAGCGGAGCCAGAGGTAGCCGAAGCCACCGACAATGATCATGTTCTCGATATTGTGAAGCAGTACGTAGTTGTAGTTGTATTCCGCAAGTGAAGGGACCGCGTACATCCACGGCAGCACGATGAAAATATAAAGAAAGATCCACCAGCTAAGCAGCAGTGCAAAGTCCAGATAGCCGAAGCGAAGGCGCAACTCGCCGCGCTTGAGGTGGGGGCGCAGCGTCAGCGCAGCCATCATGGGGATACCGCGGAGAAAGAATACGATGTCGACCGGATCGGTATCGGGCATGTCCCGGTGCAGGTAGAGTTCGTAATACGTCCACTGGAATTGCCCGATCATCCAGAGTGTGCAACCCATAGCGAGCAACATCCAGAAGAGATTTCTGCGCCAATGCGGAGTTCCCGCATTCAGGAGAAGGCCCGCGTTAGCGAGCAGTGGCACAATGCACTGCGTCAAATCCCCGAAAGCGGTGAGAGCCTGGCTTCCCCTAGGCAGAACTAGCGAGATGCCTGCATAGACAACGAGGAACAACAACCAGATGCCCGCCATGCGGATAATAGTTTTGGATGAAGACATAAGATCAAGAGAATCTATTTTAGAGGGGAGAGGCTGCGAGGGCAGCGCCGCATTCGGCGCGCACTACGTAAGTATAAACGAACCCGATAGGTGTCTTCGACAGCTCGCACTCGGGAAAATTGAGTCTGGCGGAGGAGGAGGGATTCGAACCCCCGAGACCCTTTCGGGTCTAACGGTTTTCAAGACCGCCGCATTTAACCACTCTGCCACTCCTCCGCATTGATTCTATTGTACTTGTGTAAACCAGCGTTGCACATTTTGTTGCACATTCACCCTTGGTCCGATAGATTTTCGACATGCAAAAGGGATACATCTACCAGACCAACGGCGCTTGGCATGTCCGCTACCGTGTGGACGGTAAGCAGGTCTCGCGCAAGCTGGCCGACTACAACGACCAATATCGCACGAAGCGTAGTGTCCGTCCACTGGCCGATGAAGTTCTTGACCCGCTGAATCAAGGCCTGCAAGTCAACGGGCCTATGACCCTGCAACAGTACGCGGAGCGGTGTACTTCCCGAACATTAAGACCAAAAAGAGTCCGTCCACAGTGAAAGGGTACGTGAACTTGTACAACGCCCACAGATTCAGTCGCGCATTGGCGGGCTCCGGCTTTCGACTTGTACGACAGCCGATATTCAGCGTCTCTTGTACCGCATTCCGAAGTGACGTTGAAATACTACGTTGAGGTTGAAGAAGAGACGAAAGCCGCTGCGTTGCAGAGTTTGCCGCGAAAAATCGAGAAAGCTCAGAGGAATCAGATTCTACTTACATCTGCCAGCCACAGTGGACGGAAAACAGTATAAGGGACCGTTCATGCATCGCCCCGACGATGACGATAGCAGTGCGGTCACTTTCTGGAATACAATTATGAACGATCTTCAGGATCTGTTTGCGAGCGCTTTGAAGGCAATCGAAGAACGCCAACTGAGGAATCCGAAGGTTTAGCAAGGTTATTCGCAGTCGATCTGGAGGGGTGCGATTAATCTCCGTGGCAGCAAAATGCTTGTATCTAATTGTAGGGTAAGGCTTTAAACATGCGTCGAATAGTGCGTAGCTTATGCGTAGATTGCTAGAGACAGTGCGTAGAATAATGCGTAGAATAAGCGTCGAATATGACCTACATCTATCTGTCCACCGATTGGCCCCAGTTCGCTTGGAACGCGGAGCTCGTCGTTCCACGTCTGTCCGCAACTCGGTACGAGCAAGGGTTGCTGCTAGGGCGGATGAAAGGCTTGGGCTATCAACTCAAGAATGAAGCGACGCTCGCGGCCTTAACCGAAGAAACAGTCAAATCCTCCGCCATCGAAGGGGAAGAACTAGATCCAGAAAGTGTCCGTTCTTCGCTGGCCCGTCACATGGGTCTCGAAGCCGCTGGCACGCGACCCGCCGACCGGAACGTCGAAGGAGTCGTCGAGATGATGCTCGATGCCACACAGCACTACGCGTCTCCTCTTACCGAAGAAAGAATTTTTGGATGGCACGCGGCATTGTTCCCGACTGGGCGCAGCGGAATGCGCAAGATAAAAACGGGTGCCTGGCGGGAAGGTCCGATGGAAGTTGTTTCCGGACCAGAAGGAAAGGAAAAAGTTCATTTCGAAGCTCCGGAACCAAAGCATGTCCAACAGGAAATGAAACAGTTTTTGGGCTGGTATGAAGACAAAAATGCGGTGAGCGAACTGCTCATCAAGACAGCGTTGGCGCATCTGTATTTTGTGACGATTCATCCTTTGGAAGACGGCAACGGAAGAATCGCGCGCGCGATCACCGAAATGTCTCTGGCACGTCTTGAAAATAGTCCGCAGCGTTTCTACAGCATGTCGTCACAGATTCAAGAGGAACGCAAAGCCTACTACGAGATTCTTGAAGCGACGCAAAAAGCCGGAATGGATGTTACGAAATGGTTGGTCTGGTTTCTGGATTGCCTGGGACGGGCGATCGCGAAAGCAAAAACGCTGACGGCGGCAGTGCTTGAAAAAGACGCATTCTGGCGTCATCTCAAGGAAGAATCGATCGAAGTCAGCGAACGGCAAAAAAACATTATCAATATGTTGCTCGACGGGTTCGAAGGAAAACTGACGACGGAAAAATGGGGAAAGCTTGCGAAGACTTCCCACGACACGGCGCTTCGGGACATCCAGGATCTGATCGAAAAGCGAATCCTGAAACAGGACGAGGCGGGCGGAAGGAGCACGGCATACGTTTTGCTTCGCGAACGAGATGCGTGATCGCCCGCAAAAAACTCCGCTTCGCTTGACAAGAGAAAGAAACGGACGAGAGATCTTGTCCCTCCCGAAAATTCTGTGCGGCCCATCGCAGATGTCATTCCCCGAAGAGGACTGCAAAGCTCAAGCAGTTCGCGGTCCTGTCTGAGTTTGGTGAACGAAGTCCGCCGATGCACGCGTGTGCAAGAGACCACAGTTCGGACAAAAATTTCAACGGCTCAAGGAAAGGCAGCGCATCGTGTGGCGGATTGGGGCTCTTTCAGGCGGCCCGTCGTTCGTAGCGGTGGTGCAGTCCACCGACTTGCGGTAGCGCAACGACCGATCCCATTTCCGGCGGCTGAATCGCTCGTGGCTCCGGCGAATCCTTCGCCAATGAAAGATGTGTTCTCGATCGGTGATAGTAATTGAAATACGAATTGAGGGTTCGTCGTAACGCGTTTTGCTGGAACACGATCACATGATCGAGGCACTCGCGTCGGATGGATCCAATCACTCGCTCTACATAGGCTCGCTGCCAAGGCGAGCGCGGTGCGGACAGGACTTCGCAAATGCCCATGTCTCGCACTTGTTCTCGGAAGTCGTCCCCAAAGATCCTATCGCGGTCCCGCAGCATGTAACGCGGGGGTTGGTCAAAGGGAAATGCCTCCCGCAGTTGCTGTCCCGTCCACTCCGCGGTTGGGTGGGCCGTCACATTGAAGTGCAGAATACGACGCCGGTCATGGGCCAACACCAGAAACACGTAATTTCGGGCGTTTTCTCGCAGATCGCTGAAGCACGCCGATTTGGTGGCGCAGAGCCAGGTTTTCGAGCCCGAGGGCAGCACGCGAACGGAAGATCGAAGACAGAGTTGCGAGGAGTGTCGTGAGAGAAATGAGCATCGGCGAGAATTATAAAAAAAAAATAACCCCCATCCGCTCAAACATTTCGAGATTTTCGAGAGGCACAGTCCAACTGAAGCTGGCCGCTGCATTCTCAACCTCCTAGAACCGCATTTCATGACGACTCGCTTGATTGTTGGGAAAGTCCAGCGATCAACAGTGACTCGCGACTTGTTCTCGACATGGCGGTAGTATGCTGGTGGCCGGCTGGTCTCTCACAAATGACCGTCAACAGCAATGTTAAAGCAGCTTGGAGGTACCACAACACTACCAAGCATTCCTACGCGAGCGTCCATAACAATCTGCATTTCTTGGATTGGGCCAATCGACCCTTGCCATTCAAGGTTTACACCGCGCTAGACCCGTTGCCATTGCCCGGAGAGGTACACCAAACTGGCGTCGCTGCCCTTTCCGCGATCGCTGAGAGCATCCACACGGACTCTAGTGCTATACCAGACCTCGAGGCGCTGGCCCAAATGCTGTATCTGAGTGCCGGCATCACTCGGCATCGGAAGAATCCCGGCGGCGATATTTATTTTCGCGCCGCAGCCTGCACCGGGGCACTCTACGAAGTCGAGCTCTACGTTGTTTGTGGAAATCTTGTTGATTTGGAAGCAGGCGTGTACCACTTTGCGCCCGCAGAGTTCGCTCTGCGCAGACTGCGAACTGGAGACTATCGCAGTGTACTGAGTGAGGCAACCGCGAGCGAAACGGCAGTTATCCATGCTCCGCTCACCATCATTTGCACCTGCACCTATTGGCGCAATGCGTGGAAGTACCAGGCCCGCACCTATCGCCACTTTGGCTGGGATAATGGCACTCTCCTAGCCAATCTGTTGGCGGTCGCCACGGCTCTTGGAATGCCTGCCAAGGTGATCTGCGGATTCGTGGACGCAGATGTGAACCGATTGCTTGATGTCGACCCGGAGCGTGAGGTGTCCTTTTCTTTGGTTGCCCTCGGCCATGTCGCAGCTTTGGGGCAGCAACTACCGCCCAAGCTGTCCGTTCTCCATTTGGAAACCGTTCCGCTCTCTGGAAGCGAGACTGTCTACCCCGCCATGAATGAAATTCACGCTGCTTCTTCGCTCCGATCGGCCAAGGAGGTTGAGACTTGGCTTGGTAACGCGCAGCTGGCTAAACTGCCGGCGCCAACGGGAGCGATCGTTGCACTTCAACCTTATTCAGATGCGGAAATGCCTCGTGATCCGATCGAACAGGTCATCCTTCGTCGTGGCTCCGCGCGCAAGTTTGCGCAAGTACCCATCGAACTGCGACAGCTCGCAACCATGCTGGACCGCGCTACCCGTGGGGTCCCAACGGACTTCCTGGATCCACAAGGGACTCAGCTTAACGACCTGTATTTGATTGTGAACGCAGTCGAAGGTCTTGAACCTGGAGCTTACGTATACCATCGTGACGGGCATGTGCTCGAATGCCTGAAAGCAGGAAACTTCCGCGCTCAGGCTGGTTATTTGGGGCTGGCCCAGGAGTTGCCGGCCGATGCCGCCGCGAACATCTTCTTTCTGGCGGACTTAGAAACAATATTGGGGCGCTTGGGTAATCGCGGTTATCGCGCTGTGCAGCTCGAAGCTGGCATTTTAAGCGGCAAGATGTATCTCGCCGCATACGCTCAACGATTTAGTGCCACTGGTTTAACGTTCTACGATGACGACGTGATCGGCTTTTTTTCCCCTCACGCTAAGGGCAAGAGCACGATTATGTTGGTAGCGACAGGCAAGAACGCCAAATCAGTTCTCTAGGGCTAACCATCGGTAAATCTTCTTGTCACCTGCCAACGCGCGTGATTATCGGACTTGTCCGGTTTCGGCGTTATCGGAGTGTTTTGGAGTAGATTCTGACAAGAAGAAGAAGTAAGCCGCTGTTGCACAAAACATTCGCCAAGACCGCCCAAAACACGCCATTTTGATGTAGTACCGTGTGCCGTAAGGTTGTTGATTTGTATCAGGTGGGAGTACTGCCTAGCAAATTTCAAGACCGCCGGTTTCAACCACTCACCCACTCCTCCGTTTTTAATTCTAGCCTACTCTTTGAATTAGGGGCCAATTTCTGAGAGTTTCGTGCCAATTGCCACATTTTGGATTCGAGGGTAACTGGATGGAGCTGTATCGCGCGGGTTTCTCGACGGCCAGATAGGCAGTTCCCATTTTACGGCTTAGCGGGCGGTGAGGCCGCCGTCCCTTGTCCCGCGAGCGCTGTGGGCTTCTTGTTTGTCGGGTGCTTTCTACCCGGGCTTCCCGATACTGCCCCTGTTTGGCGCGGGCCGTGTTCCTCAGGCTTAAATGGCGATGCCAGGTTGGAACCAATTCGTCTTAGAACCACAATATTGTCGCTGTCCCCGAGAACCAGTTTGACTTCGTCCTTGCTTAGCCATTGAACCACGCCGGACGTTACATCTTGATCCGAGAACTGGAAATGCAGTGACCACGAAGCAGAATTCCGCGCGTCTATTTTGTACGTGCCCTTGGATTCTAAATGGTCAAAGACACCCTTCTGAAATTCGTTCTCACCGAAGAAGATTTTTTGTGGGTAGAGCTCGATCGGGGTTTGATCCGATTGTTCATCTTCTTCAAGAATCGCCCATGATCCTTGCAGTCCGGTGGCGGGAATCTGAGAAGCGATTTCCGCAGCTACGCTCCGATCAAGTTTATCTTTTTGAGCCTGGTATTCGATTCGCCTGGTAGCGTCGGCGGAATCGCCGAAGATCGATAAACGCAACGGTGCTGTTAAGGTCAAGCAATGAATCGCGCCTTGCGACATCGCTGCCTCGGTAGCTTCTATGGTGACAATTTCTGCCTTGGGACCAAACGCGGCCTCAATCTGCTTCACAGCTGAAGACTGTATATCCGTTTCATAATCCTTATAGGATGGAACAAGGACCTGTTTGAACCCGTCCATGCTTTCCCGCACCAACGCGTTTAATACCGTCGGATAGTAGGTGTGTCCGTTCGCGGGAATTCTGGGAAATGGCGAAGGAACTGGCACCACTTCGTAACCAAGGTGTCTGAGGCGATCGGCGTCCAATTCCATTGCAAGCTCGGCGTTCAAGGCCAAATCGCGTTCAGAATCGCTCAATTTGCTCCAATATTCCGCCGCGAAAGGTTTCGACAGGTCATACGAAGCTAGCAGGATCCGTTTTCCGCCGGCTGGGAGCGCGAACTCATCGATGTGCTCTATGACCGGTCCTGGCAGAGGATCAAGATAAGTAACAGTCTTGCATCCGCCGATTTTTTCGAGCTCCTGATCAAGATCGATATCTTGTTCCTTATTGCGGGAGAGCAGCACACGGGTTGTAAGGCATCGCCCATCATCCAGCTTGAAAAGGTTTCCTCCGTCGAGCGCAACTTTCGAACTTTTGTAATTAAAGTCAGGAGCGGCCAGGACCGCATCCGCTATATCGAATGCAGAGCTTTCATCGTTGGACCGTTGCGGAGAAGTTTCGCTCAGAAGCTGCGAATACTCCTTAAGGAGATAGATTTTAGCGTCGATGGAGGAGACCACCGCTTTGCGATCGTCAGGTGTCGATTCCTGAGAGAATTCGTCTGGCTGATCTTCCTGTTGCCGGGCTTCCAGCAACTTTAGCCGGGCCGTCTCCAATTCTTGAAGCTTCTCCTGCTTGGCCTCTTCCTTTCGAATATCGAAATACCGCCAGTGCACGACGTATGCCGAATTTCCGATTGCCTCAATCTGCGGCCCGAAGTCGCGGATCCATAGACCGTCATGTGGCACAACCTTGATGCGGAGTCGATCGATCTTAAATAGCTCGCATATCTGAAATTCCTTGCATCGCTGATAGATGGCACTCTGAGTGCTTTCGTCAGGAGCCAAGAGCAAGACCGGTCCGAATTTAGCCGTCTCCCGGACAATATTCATCTGAATCTCAAGAAGACGCTTCTCCACGTTGAGTGCCGGGTCGGAATGGCCTACCAGTCTATTTCTCACGTGTTGGCTGTGCTCCACACGAGGGTTTAGTGCTTCGAGGGACACCATTACAACGTCGCTCGCCGGGTGTTGTATTGGTGCCGGTACGGTCTGAGCTAGTGAACCGGGGGCGGGAAGAAAGAAAAGAAACAGAAGGAGAGGAAAGCAGCACGACTCCGTACAATTTCCACTGTTCATCATGCAACTTCTCCGCGCATTAAATCTCGCTGTTCAGAGAATCGTTTCGGCATCGTAAGTCCAAACATCTGACACTGCAGCTGACAAGGGAATCTCGGTGAATTTACAAACAGAGCAAATCGGCGGCTTAATTCTTCAAGGCCGCCGGTTTCAACAATTCATTCTCTCCCCTATACTAATTCTAGCGTACTCTGCGAGTTAGCAACCAAATTGCGGCATTCCGACGCGGATTGTTTCGTTCTTGCGCAGCGGCTGGATTGCAGATGTCCTCAGCAAGCTTTCTGACTGCCCGAATCTTCGAATCCAGGTCGTCCCGGTAAGCGCAGCGCATAGTCACAATTACATCAAGGTGGTCAAGGATCTCTTTCACCCTGCGCGTACGGTGAGGACGTGGCGACTTGCGCATGCTGTTCCGGAATCACTGTGTGCTGGTGAAAATCCGAGTTACGCTTCAACAGGCTCGCTATTTGCCCACCTAAGATCGAAGACGGAGCGGGAATGCAAAAATGTGCAGTTCTCCTGGCAGGCTTAGCCCTGTTCAGTTCGGGTTGTCACTTTAAGGCTAAGGATTTGCTGCGAGATCTTGAAGCCGGCAAAGTTGCAACGACAACCGTGACCGTTTCTCCCGTCAGTGCCAGCCTTCCCGTATTCGGCACGCAACAATTTAGCGCAACCGTTACCGGCACCTCTGACACCCAAGTTACCTGGAGTCTGGGCGGCGCAGCCTGTGCAGCCGGACAGGATTGCGGATCGATCAGCGCGAAAGGTTTTTACATCGGTCCAGGCGTCCTGCCCAACCCGAATCCAATCACTATCACAGCTTCCACGGAAGGCGATACGTCCGCTTCAGGCGCAGCGCAAGTGACCATCATGCCTGCGGTCGAGTCTCAGGAAAACTTGAGGGGCACCTACAGTTTTCTAGTGAACGGCTCTGACTCTGACGGTACATTGTCGGTGGCTGGTACGTTTGTGGCCGACGGAGCGGGGCAGTTGCACAGCGGTGAGATGAGTATTTGCCGCGGACAAGCTTCTTGCGTGGGGCAGGCGTTCGCAGGCAGGTATACATCGAGCGCCAAAAACCAGGGAAGCTTTTGGGCAGATGCGCTCCCCGGAGCAGATTTCCGCTTTGCTCTTACTGCGAGCGGCGCGGTGAACCTGCAACTGGACGGCGCGAATGGATTGCACGCGGCGGGGATCATGGAATCCGCTAAGGATGCTTCCAACGAGTAAGCCACAATTTTGTAACACTCCAATCTCGAAATATTTATTCTTCATTACGAATCGCAATAATTCGCAATTCTCACTTTTCGATTGGCATTGACATGCCCCGGGCCGCACCGTAGCATCGCTTTTACCTGATGGTTTAGCGTCAATTCAGCCGTGCCTGAAGCGGAGGTCCTTCATGAGTCTTCGCGATTTTATTTCCAAACAGTGGATTGATGTAATCGATTGGACGGAGCCGGAAGACAGCATCCTCGCCTACCGCTATCCGATGCAAGACCGCGAAATCCAGAATGGCGGCAAGCTCACCGTTCGCGATTCGCAGCTAGCCGTATTTGTGAACGAAGGAAAAGTCGCGGACGCTTTCCCTCCCGGCCTCTACACTCTTAACACGAACACGCTCCCCATCCTCACTTATCTAAAAAACTGGGACAAAAAGTTTCAGTCGCCCTTCAAATCAGATGTTTATTTCTTCTCGTCGCGTATTCAGACTGACCAGCACTGGGGCACGCAAAATCCCATCACTATCCGCGACAAAGAGTTCGGCGCGATTCGCTTGCGTGGTTTCGGAATTTATTCCTACCACATCGCCGATGCGAAGACGTTTTACTCGAAAATCAGCGGAACGCGTGACATCTATCACGTAGCCGATCTCGAAGGCCAGTTGCGCAACACTATCATCGCCAAAATGACGGATGCGTTTGCCGCCAGCCAGGTGCCGTTTCTCGATATGGCCGCGAGCCAGGGCGCGATTGCCGAAAAAATCACCGAGCAGCTCAAGCCGGCGTTTACCGACTATGGCCTGACGCTCGATACTTTCGTCGTCGAAAATCTTTCGCTTCCCGACGAATTGCAAAAAGTCCTCGATCAACGCATCAGCATGAACGTGCTCGGCGACATGGGCAAGTTCACGCAGTATCAAGTGGCGCAAGCGATCCCGATTGCCGCCGGGAATGAAGGTGGCGGAGCAGTTGGCATCGGCGCCGGGCTTGGTGCGGGCGTCGCCATGGGCCAGGCGATGATGGATGCCGTGAAGCAATCCACTTCAGGTACCCCGGGCGGCGGTGGCGCGGCTCCGGTGGCAGGTGCAGCAGCTTCCGCGACCACAAAATTCTGCAGCGAGTGCGGCAAGCCTATCCCACGCACCAGCAAATTCTGTCCGGAATGCGGGAAGCCCCAGGTTTAGTGGTGACGCGCGCATGAGCGGAGTCGAGTGGGTCGTCGAGGCCTTCGGTTGCTCATCGGATTCGCTGCGTGATCTCCGCGCTGTCGAAACGCTTTTCCATGGCATGATTCGCGGCATGAAGCTGCGGCCCGTTGGCGCAACGCAGTGGCATCAATTCCCCGGGACTGGCGGCATCACCGGACTTTGCCTTCTCGCCGAATCCCACATCGCCTGCCACACCTTTCCCGAGCACAGTTCGCTTTGCTTGAATCTGTTTTGCTGCGTTCCGCGCAACGAATGGAATTTTGAAGCCGCGCTCCAGCAGCTGTTTCATGCGCGGAGTGTTTCCGTAAGGCGTCTTGCGCGCCCGTATGAAGCGGCGCGCCATCAAACGGCCAGCGATTAGTGTTTTCGAGCGAGGATTTGTTTTGCAACAGGTGAGCAACGGAAGATGACTCAGCCCGTCTCGAACTGTCCCAACTGCGGCGCAAAAATTGTCTTCCAATGGTCCAGCAGCGTTCAGACGGTTTGCCAGTATTGCAAAAGCATCCTTGTGCGCACCGACGTCGATCTCAAGAAAGTGGGCCAGGTAGCCGATCTTCCGCCGGACAGTTCGCCGATTCAGCTCAACACCGAAGGCATCTATCGCAATAAAGCTTTCGTCGTCGGTGGCCGCATCCTTTATGAGTACGACCAGGGCGGCTGGAACGAATGGCACATCACGATGAACGACGGCACGAGCGCTTGGCTCTCCGACGCTCAGAATGAATACGCGATTTCTTTCGCCAGCAGCACGACCGGTTTACCGCCCGCCCAGCAGGTCCAGGCTGGCCAACAATATACGTGGAACAATCAGAGCTACACCGTGAGCGTGATTACCCAGGCGCACTACCGCGGCGTCGAAGGCGAGCTGCCTTTTCAATATTGGGACAAGACCGACGTCACCTTCGCCGACCTTCGTAGCCAGACAGGCAAATTCGCAACGCTTGATTTCAGCGATGACCAGCCTGCTCTCTATCTCGGTGAATTCGTCGAGTTCGATGATCTCAAACTCAAAAATCTCCGCAGCTTCGAGGGCTGGTGATGAGCGCAGGCACCCCCCCGCTCTCGACTCCACCGAAGCCTCAAGCGAAAGCTTTGAACTGCCCGCAGTGCGGCGCGGCCATCACGCTTCGCGCGTTGGGGCACGCCGAAACTGTAGTTTGTGAAAGTTGCCATTCTATTCTCGATGCCAAGGATCCCAACCTTCAGATCCTGCAGAAATTTCAGGTCATTACCGGCGAAGTTCCCCCGCTCATTCCCCTCGGCACGCGCGGCAAACTTCGCGGCACGGATTACGAAGTCATCGGCTTCCAGAGGCGCGGCATCAATGTCGAGGGCATCAGCTATTACTGGCACGAATACGTCCTCTTCAATCCGTACAAACCCATCCGCTATCTCACCGAATACAATGGCCACTGGAACGACATCAGCGTCTGCAAGGAACTTCCTATCGTCCAGTTCGCATCGGCCAATTATCTTGGCGAAGTCTACAAGCACTTCCAATCCTCCGATGCCACGACGAACTACGTCCTTGGGGAATTCCCCTGGCAGGTGCGCGTTGGAGAACATGCGGCCGTAACCGAGTACGTCAAGCCCCCGCGCGTTCTCTCGGCGGAAAAGACGGCGAATGAAGTCACATGGTCCCTCGGCGAATACACCTACGGCACAGACATCTGGAAATCTTTCAATTTGCCAGGGAGCCCGCCCGAAGCGATCGGCGTCTACGAAAATGAGCCATCGCCGGTCAGCCAGAATGTCACAGGGATTTGGGGCGCCTTTCTCGCGTTCGCCATTTTACTGTTCCTACTGATGGTTGGATTCGACCTCGCCTCGAGCAAAGGCACGGCTTTCGAATCCACTTACTCCCTAAACACCGGTGAGCCGAAGGGTGAAGCTTCCTTCGTCACCCAGCCATTCGATTTGGAAGGTCGCACTTCCAATGTCGAAGTCGCCACTTCCGCCAATGTCTCGAACTCCTGGATCTATCTTAATTATGCCCTGATAAATCAAGACTCCGGGCAAGCCTGGGATTTCGGTCGCGAAGTCAGCTACTACTACGGTTCTGACAGCGACGGCTCTTGGTCGGAAGGCAGCACAAAAGATTCTGTCGTAATCCCCAGCGTTCCCGCAGGTCATTATTATTTGCGCATCGAGCCTGAAGTCGATCCCAATCACCGTCCCATCTCTTATTCGGTGGCAGTAAAACGAAACGTCACCGTCCCAGGTTTTTTCGGAATTGCTTTTCTGGCGCTGTTGCTTCCGGCCATCGCTATCACCTGGCGTACCATCAGTTTCGAACGCGCGCGTTGGTCCGAGAGCGATCATCCGCCCATGCAAATCGGAAATACGGAGTAATCACAAATGTTCAGAAAACTTTATCTCGCGTATGGATTCCTGGTCCTCGGAGGCGCCAGCTTCGCGCAATATCACGGCTGGAGCCTTGACAGAATCAACCAAATGAAAAACGTTCCCAAGTCCGTTCGTGACAATCCCGGCTCCTATCGTTCCGTTTACGGCTTCTATCACCATTACACCGGAGGCAAATAAGATGAACCTCGTTCCGCTCGCCAACATCGTTTCTGCACTCGTATTCGCTCTGATCGGCATGCTCATCTTCATCATCGCGTTCGTGGTGATGGATAAGCTCACGCCGTACCATCTCTGGAAGGAAATCGTCCAGGAGCACAACATGGCGCTCGCCATCCTGGTCGGTGCCATGTCGCTCGGTATTTGCATCATCATTGCTGCGGCGATCCACTAGCGCATGGGCATTCTGCTCTTCATTTCGGTGCTGCTGGTTGCGGCCTGCGGGCTCATCTACGAGCTTGTCGCGGGCACGCTTGCGAGCTATCTCGTTGGCGATAGCGTCTTCCAGTTTTCCACCATCATCGGCACGTATCTTTTCGCGATGGGCATCGGCAGCGCTCTTTCGCGCTATCTAAATCGCGGCCTCGTCTATCGTTTCGTATGGATCGAGCTATTGCTCGGCGTGATCGGCGGTTTTTCTTCTGCTCTCTTGATGATGGCCTTCGCTTTCACGCAAGGCTTCGAACTGATTCTCTACGCGCTCGTCATCGTTATGGGCGTGCTCGTCGGTTTGGAGATCCCTCTGCTCATGCGCATCGTGCGCGACCGCTATGAGTTTCGCGACGTAATCGCCCACGTCCTCACCTTCGACTACCTCGGCGCTCTCGGTGCTTCTCTGCTTTTTCCCATTCTCCTCGTGCCGCGACTAGGCCTCGTCCGCTCAGCCATGCTCTTCGGTCTCGTCAACGCAGGCGTCGCGCTCTGGACAACGTATCTGTTTTCGAAGCAACTCCCCGGCACGCGCGTTCTGCGCATTGCCTGCGTCGTCGTCATCTGTGGTCTCGGAATCGGCATGGCGGACGCTCGCCGCATCACCGCCACCGCCGAGGACAACATCTACGCCGACGACATCATCTTCGCCCGCGACACGCGCTACCAGCATCTCGTGCTCACTCGCTTCAAAGACGATCTTCGCCTCTTCCTCAACAGCCATCTCCAATTCAGCTCTCGCGACGAATACCGCTACCACGAAGCTCTTATCCATCCGGGCCTTTCGGCCATTCCCGCGCCGCGCCGAGTTTTAGTGCTCGGCGGTGGCGATGGCCTCGCCGTCCGCGAAATCCTGAAATATCCGCAAATCGAAAACATCACGCTCGTCGATCTCGATCCCGAGATGACCAAACTCTTCTCCACGCATCCCATGCTCACCAAGCTCAACGACAGATCTTTCCTCTCACCTCGCGTTCATATCATCAACGCCGATGCTTTTCCCTGGGTCGATTCGAATACCGACAGTTTCGACTTCATCGTTATCGATTTTCCCGACCCCACGAATTATTCTCTCGGCAAGCTCTACACCACTGCGTTTTATCGCGCCGTCGCTCGCCATCTCAGCGCGCAAGGGCTGATGGTGGTCCAAAGCACTTCGCCGATGTTCGCCCGCGACTCCTTCTGGTGCATTGCGCAAACGCTCAAGCAGGCCGGCCTCGAAACATATCCTTATCACGTCTATGTTCCGAGTTTCGGCGAATGGGGCTTCGTACTCGCCGGCACGCACGAATATATTCCGCCGACTTCACTTCCGAGCGGTCTCCGCTTCATCAACGTAGAAGGCTTGCCCGCCCTCTTTCAATTCCCACCAGACATGGCTCCGCTCCCTATGCCTCCGAATCAGTTGAACAGCCAGGTCCTCGTCCGCGCCTACGAAAACGACTGGAAGGACATCAGTCATTGAAGGTTGGACGCCGAAAATTTCTTTGCGCCAGCAGCGCAGCCCTCGTTGGACTTTCGTTCAAATCAGATCGTCCCATAGCCGGGTCGTTCGTCAATGATTCCTTCCAGATGGGCCATCTCTTACGAGACCGCGCCTCTTTTCCACCGCCGAAGCGCACAGAAAAATTTCCAGTCGTTATCGTTGGCGGAGGCATCGCCGGTCTCAGCGCCGCTTGGCGGCTCCGCAAACGCGGCTTCACCGATTTCGTCCTCCTCGAAATGAATCCGCAAGCCGGCGGCAACGCCCGCTGGGGCGAAAACGAAATCACTGCCTATCCCTGGGCGGCCCACTACGTCCCCGTCCCGGGACCCAAAGCCGAATACGTTCGCGAACTCTTCGAAGATCTAGGCGTGCTGAAAAATGACCAGTGGGATGAGCGTACTCTCTGTTTTGCCCCGCAAGAGCGCCTCTTCCTCTACGGCCGCTGGCAGGACGGCCTCGAACCCGCCGTCGGTCTCACACAAAAAGATCGCGACCAATTCCATCATCTCGAAGATCTCTTCGCTAAATTCCGTGCCAGCGGCGAATTCACAATCCCTCTCGAACTCGGCCGCTCCGCAAAGCATCAGGATTTAGATCGCCTGTCTTTTTCCGATTGGCTCCAGCAACAAGGCTGCGATTCGCGTCTTGTGAACTGGTACATGAACTACGCCTGCCGCGATGATTACGGCGCGCTCGCCAAAGACACATCCGCCTGGGCCGGAGTCCACTATTTTTCCTCGCGCGAAGCCGAAGAAAAAGGCCCACTCACCTGGCCCGAAGGCAACGGCTGGATCACTCGCCGCCTCCTGGAGCGTGTCGGCGAAAACGTCCGCACCAACCAAATGGTTCATCGCATCGCAGAAACAAAACGCGGCGTCAGCATCTTCGCCGGCGACACCGAATTTCAATCCGACTTCGCAATCTTCGCCGCGCCCACATTCCTTGCTCCCTATCTCATCGAAGGTTTTCCCCGTCTCAAAGATTTCGTCTACTCTCCCTGGCTCACCGCCAATCTCACACTCGAAAGCCTCCCAGATTCCCGCGGCGCGGAACCCACCTGGGACACCGTTTTTCTCGACTCTCCCACGCTAGGCTACGTTGATGCCACGCATCAAAGCCTTCGCACCCACATTGACCGCACCGTCTGGACTTTTTACTGGGCCCTAGCCGAAGGCACTCCCGCGCAAAACCGCCAGCTCCTCCTCGAAAAAGATTGGACTTACTGGAAAGAAGCCATCCTCCACGACCTCGAACGCGTCCACGCCGACATTCGCCAATGCGTTTCGCGCATCGACGTCATGCGCATGGGCCACGCCATGATCCGCCCCGCCGTCGGCTCGGTTTTTTCCGAAGAGCGCCGCCGCCTAACGCGCCGCGAACCGCGCGCCAACGCCAACTCCCGCGTCCTCTTCGCCAATTCCGACCTCAGCGCCATCTCCATCTTCGAAGAAGCCCAATACCACGGCGTTCTGGCAGCTCAAACCGCGCTGAAGCGCATCGGCAGCCGCCGTTAGCACGAAAAAATGCATATTTTCGTCTGGAATCCTGGAATAAATTTAGTGCATCCAATGTATTTAGAGCTGCGTACTATATATAAGGATAAGCAAGGTCCTGCGCTCACCCCGGAAGGCACAAGGCAAATGCTGCTGCAACGCAAACCCGAACTGACCTACGCCGACGTCACGCCCCAAGAAGTCTATTTTAACCGGCGCAAGTTCCTGCAAGCCATCGGACTTGTCGGAGCCGCTGCCTTTCTCGGCAAAAATCTTTTGAACCTCGTCTCCCCGTCCCGCAACGTGTACGCCGGAGCGAAATTCACCAACCTGGCAAAAAGCCCTTTCAGCACGACAGAAAAACAAAACACTTTGGAAGAAGTATCGCATTACAACAATTTCTACGAATTCGGCATCGACAAATCCGCTCCCGCCAAAAACGCGCAAAAATTCCGCACTTCTCCGTGGTCCGTCTCCGTCGAAGGCGAAGTCAAAACCAAACGCAGATTCACCATGGACGAAATCTTGAAGCTCGCTCCGCTCGAAGAGCGCATCTACCGCCATCGTTGCGTCGAAGGCTGGTCCATTGTTGTTCCCTGGATCGGTTTTTCCCTCAGCGCGATCATTAGTCTCGTCCAGCCCACAGAAAAAGCAAAGTACGTCGCCTTTGAATCTGCTTACGACCCCAGCCAGATGCCCGAAGCAAAATACGGCGGCATCGAATTTCCCTATGTCGAAGGCCTCCGCCTCGATGAAGCCATGAATCCGCTTACGCTTCTCTGCGTCGGCATGTACGGCGACACACTTCCCAATCAGGACGGCGCGCCGGTTCGTCTGGTCATTCCCTGGAAATACGGATTCAAGAGCATCAAGTCCATTGTCAAAATCAAATTCGTCACCAAGGAGCCGCCCACCACCTGGAATCTCGCCAACTCCCACGAGTACGGCTTCTACTCCAACGTTAATCCCAACGTCGATCATCCGCGCTGGAGCCAGGCCAAAGAGCGCCGCCTCGGCGAAATCTTCAAGCGCGCCACGCTCATGTTCAACGGTTATCAAGACCAGGTCGCCAGCCTCTACACCGGCATGGACCTGAAGAAATATTACTGAGGCTGATTCGCAGCGTGCCCTCGCTCCTCGCCAACAAGTGGACCAAAGTTTCTATCTTTCTTCTTTGCCTCGTTCCGTTCTGCATCCTCATCTGGCGCGCCGTCACCTCAAATCTCGGGCCGAATCCCGTCGAGTTCATCCAGCACGCCACCGGCGATTGGACGCTCCGCTTCCTCATCATCACCCTCTGCATCACGCCGTTCCGCAAACTCCTAAAGCTCCCCGAACTGATTCGTTTTCGCCGCATGCTCGGTCTCTTCGCCTTCTTCTACGCCTGCCTGCATTTCCTCACCTATCTCGGCCCGGACCAAAGCTTCGACCTCGCCGCCATGTGGAAGGACGTCTACAAGCGCCCGTTCATCACCGTAGGTTTCGCCGCCTTCGTTCTTCTGATTCCACTCGCGCTCACTTCCACCGCTGGATGGATCCGCCGACTCGGCGGACGCCGCTGGCAAATGCTCCATCGCCTCATCTACATCAGCGCCATTTGTGGTGTGATTCACTACTACTGGTTGGTGAAATCCGCAGTCCTTCGCCCCTTAACCTACGGCGCGATCGTCGCCGTTCTCCTGCTTTGGCGCGTCGGAGACTGGTTCATCCGTCGCGGCCGCACCATCCCAGCCGCCGTCAAAACGCAGCGCGCCTCTGCAAATTCCTAACAAATCAAAATTTTAAATGGAATCACTTCCCGGGGCAGATTCTCTGTAGGGGCGGGGCTTGTTTACCCTAAGTCTTCGGAGGGTCCCGTTCGCGTAGGCAAATTGCCGAAATCCTAATGAACCGCTGCCGCTTCGTCTCCCCGCGCAGCCATTTCGCTGAACTCCAATCCCCAAAACCGCGGCGCTGGCGTCAAAAACTCCACGCCAATCCTCTGCCCTCTTTCGCAGGGCTCCCCCTGGTACACCACGCGGCACTCTTGCTCTTCCAAAGTCTCCGGGTTCGTCAAAACGAGCATCTCCCCGTTATCAATCTCGTGCTTCATCATCAACAAACCGCCGTGCGCGTTGACCACCACGGTCTCGCACGACTCCTTGAACTTTTTCCCGTTGTGCGCGCGGCCTTGCGCCTGCAATCGCATCTTGTGAAACGCCCGCCCGCTGCGACGGTGGGTTGGAGAGGTTGTTCCGTTCATACCGCAATCATCGGCCTCTTCCGCAAACACCGTAAACTGGCCCGCGGGACAGGTGTTCCCCACAAGCAACCGGCCCTACGCTCGTGGTCCAGCAGGGCCCGCTTTCCAACGCTAAAATTCCAGCCGCATCTGAAACGCGATCATCCGGGGCGTGCTGTCACCACCCAGGCCGACCCCGAGTAATCCAGTCGGTGGAGACGTAGTCGAAGTAAGCGCTCCAAACCCGGTTTGCGTCGAAGGCTTTCCGGGGATTCCGGCTAGCACCATGCTCGGCAGCGCGAAATTCGGATGGTTGAACACATTGAAAAACTGCGTGTCAAACCGGAGTTTCAACCGTTCCGTCAACGGAAACGATTTCGTCAAATAAAAGTCACTCCACGTGAAGTCCGGTCCTCGCAGCGCGTTGCGCCCAAGATTGCCGAATTGACAATTCTTCGCGCTGTCTCCGCCCGCGCATGCTCCCGTACTCGGGTCAACCGCCGAAACGAATGCGTTGGGATTTAACCACTGCACCGTGCCTGGCTGCGTCACGCCCGCAATCGGCGCATGCTCGTAAAGCGGCACGCCCGGAACCACGCTCGCAAATTGCGGCCCGCTTCCATTCACAATCCCATCTCCATTCGCCGAGTAGGGCGTGCTCAATACCGAAAACGGAATCCCGCTATGCCAAAACAGCGTTCCCGATATTTGCCACCCGTTCACGACATATCCCAAGCCGCGGTTGTGGACTTTCACAGGCAGCGCATACACATATTGAGCATTCAGATTTTGCCGGATGTCGTAATCGCAAGGACCGTAGTCGCGCGCCAGATCTCCCGGGAGCGGCGAAAGAATTCCTCCCGCGGAAAATTGCAAGAAGCCGCCGTTCGAAACCGTATCCATGCAGCGGCTCCAGGTGTAATTCACTTGTCCTGTCAACCCGTTTCCAAAACGCTTCTCCGCCGTAATCTGCAGCCCGTGGTAATGACTGTTTGCGCCGGTCGCAAATTGCGTCACCGCTCCAAATCGTGGATCGATGGATTGCGCGTAGGGAAACGGTACGAAGCAACCGCCGCAAACCGTCTGATACCCATTCACCTGCGTCAGATAAGGCTGATTCACCGCCCGCGTGCCCACGTACTGCGCGTGAAGACTTCCTGTCGTACCCAACTGACGCTCCAGCCCAAGACTCCACTCCATAAAATACGGGGCGTGAAGTTCTCCATCCGGCACCGCCGTAATTGCCACCGGTGGAAGGCACGTCGCCGAATTCGCCAGCGAAGAAGCGCAGGACAGTTGCCCTTGCGGAAATCCCGCAGTAAAGATCTGATTTGCCGCTACCGTCGCGTCCACCGCGCTATTCGGAACTCCCGGCGCGATGGCCGTTCCTCCGGCAGTTCCAAGCAATCCTCCCTGAAAAGTTTTCACGTACGGCGGATTCACGCCCACGACATCCGCAATGCTTCCCGGTAAAATGTCGCTGAAGAGTCCAAAGCCAGCCCGCAGCAAAGTCTTGGGCTCAAACTGCCACGCAATTGCCGTTCGGGGCTGTAGGATCGCCAGCGGCGTCGACGAAAACACGTTCCCAAGATGAGTATGAATTGCCGCATCCAGCGGTTGATTCACATCATGCAAAATCGAAGCAAATGATCCGCCAACCCGCGCGATCTGTTCGTGAGGATTCAATGGATTCGAATTGAATGTGTCCCGTATCCCAAACGTCCACGTCAGCTTCCTCGTCACTTTCCAGGTGTCCTGCGCATACAGGTCGAGATTCAAAAAATTAAACGGCTCGTTCGCTGCAGTTGGAAAAGTTTCCGTAGCCGTCGAAGCCACTCCATAAATATATTGCGGCAAGGTCGTATAGACGACCGTCGGCACCGATCCCTCCCCAAAGTCGGAATCATTGAGACGAAAGATCCTCGTGTTCGTCCCAAAGCGCAATTCGTGCGCTCCGTGAGTCCACGCCAGGTTGTCGTTAATAAAGAAGCGCGTAGCCTTCCTTCCTTGCACCCATGTGTTGTCCAGTCCTCCCAGGGTGCTGAAGGGTGCATTGGCGCCGCTTCCCTGCAAAACGATTGGCAAAGCAGCTAGCGTTTGCTGCAAGTTGCTTGGTCCGAACAAACTCGCATACCACGAAAATGCCGGATTGAAGTAATTGACGAGGTTCTGCGAGAAAACACGTGTATATCCCGCCGCGAAGGAATACAAAGGTTGCGGTGAAATTGCATTGAACAATGGATTGATCGGATCGGTATACGCTGCTTGCAAACCGTTATCCGTCTGAAAGCGGTACCACGTTGTATTTTTCTCGTTGATATCGTAATCCACCCGCGCCGTTTGCACCTGTTCGTGATCGTCGCTCGAGTGCGATACGCTGCGCCGATTCGCGCACCCATTCCCATCATTCGGAATGGCTGGCGCGCCTCCTCCCGCGTCGAACGGGCATCCCAACACCGCAAGGGGTGTGCCGTTCGTGTTTCCGTAAAGCGAAAACATCTTCTGGTAGAACGGCACTAACTGTGGCGCCGGTTGATAAACAGATCCCGTCACCGCATCCGTTCCGCCCAGCGGCAGTTGTTGCAAAACATAATTCTGAAATGTGGGCGTCGGCACTGTGGCCGGCGTGACGATCGGTAGTGCAATCCGCACCCATTCGCTGTCGAAAAAGAAAAACAGTTTGTCCCGAACAATCGGCCCGCCCAAGCTTCCGCCAAAATGATTCACTGTCGAGCGTGGCTTTTGGTTCCCCGGCGTCGCGTTCGTAAAAAAGTTTGCAGCGTTAAGCTTGGACCCGTTCCAAAGCTCATAAATATTCCCGTGAAATACATTCGAACCCGATTTCGTAACGTAATTTATCTGTGACGCTCCATACCTCCCCTGATCCACCGCATAGGAAAGCGTATTCACCGTCACTTCCGCGATCGAATTCAGCCCCAGTACAAGATTCGTTGAAAGCCCGCTGTTCAAATTCGTTAGCGGATCGTTCGTTTCCAGTCCATCAACGATGTATCCGTTTGAAAGCGCGGGAAGCCCATTGAATTCAACGTTCCCGTATCCATTCGTACCCCCCACAAAATCGTTCCCGCTTCCCGCTGTGTTTATCAGCGCCCCGGCCGCAAACTGCAGCGGATAGGTCAAATCGCCTCCCGGATTGGGTAAGTTCTCCAGTGTCTTTGCGTTGAGTGTCGTGGATGTGTTCGCATTCTCCGGGTTGAGAATCGCGGTATCGCTTCGTATCTCGATGCTTTCTCGCGTCTGCGCCACTTTCAATGTGAAATGGACTGTCTGCTTCTGTCCCAGCCCGGCAGGCACCGCCTCATCCTTCTGCGCTTCAAACCCCACCGCTTCTACCCTTACCACGTACGTGCCGGGAATCAACTGCGCGAAGTTGAAACGACCCGCCTCATCAGTTGTGGCGGTCCGCTTCAATCCAGTCGCTACATTAACGATGGTCACGCTTGCGCCAGCAATGTCCGACCCGCTCGCATCGCTCACTTGCCCCACGATTGCGCTAGTTGTTTCCCCCTGCGCGAAAGTCCTGGTCGGAAGAACCAGGCAAACCAAAACTAAGAAGATCGCAAGACTTGTTAGCGCCACAATAGTTAGTCCGGATTTTGCACAATAGTCTCGCCCGCCTGCTGCTTGAGCCAGTCCCGCCTTCTTGAGTGCGTCCCCTAGTTCCATTGGTTATTTACTATAGTTAATGAAATTGATTAAGACAAGTAAATAACCAACATGAAAGCTGGTTACAGCCCATTTTGGGAATTAACTTGAACCGGCTGAGTTTTTCCGCACCAGCTTTTAGTGCCTGCGAGTGGACGTGAATCCGCTCTGAGTTTCCTTATATTTGCAGCTTCGCCAGCGACCATTTGAATTGACTCACTTTGCCTCATACGCTTGTGCGCGAGGCAGGCGTGGTTCTAGAATAGGAATTAGCAGCCGAGGACAGTCTTGTAGGTCCGCACTCATTCCGCTGCGCATTCATACGCTTCAAGTTTTTGATTTATTCGATTCGAAAGGACTCATAGCCCCCGGGAGCCCCATGACGAACCTTGCTGAATTTATAGAAGGTAATCGCGACAAGCATCTGGCGGAGCTGTGCGAATTTTTGCGGATCCCTAGTGTCAGCGCCAAGAGCGAACACAAACCGGACATCGAACGTGCGGCTCGCTGGGTGGCGGACAATCTTCGCGCCGCTGGTTTCCAGAAAATCGAAATCGTTCCCACAAATCTTCATCCCCTCGTTTATGCCGAATCCCTCGAAGCTCCCGGCAAACCCACCATCCTCTTTTACGGCCACTACGATGTGCAGCCCGCGGAACCGCTCGATCTTTGGACTTCCCCCGCCTTCGAACCCACCGTGCGCAACGGCAATCTCTTCGGTCGCGGCACCGCGGACGACAAAGGCCAGGTCCACATTCATCTAAAGGCGCTGGAATCCATTCAGAAAGTAAACGGCAAGCTGCCCATCAACGTAAAAGTCCTCATCGAAGGCGAAGAAGAAGTCGGAAGCGTCAGCCTCTGGGACTACGTGCAAAAAAATAAAGAAAAGCTCAAAGCTGATGCGCTCGTCGTTTCTGACACCTCGATGCTCGCGAAAGGTGTGCCTTCCATCACCTACGGTTTGCGCGGCTTGAATTACTACCAGATCGAACTCACCGGCCCCGCGCGCGATCTCCATTCCGGCGTGTACGGCGGCGCAGTTCCCAATCCACTGACGATTCTCGCTGAACTCTTCGCCAAGCTTCACGACAAGAATTTTCGCGTCACTGTCCCCGGCTTCTACGACAAAGTCGCAAAAGTCTCCGCGCCGGAGCGCAAATCATTGAACGCGTTGCCTTGGAAGAAAAAAGCCTTCGAAGAAGCCGTCGGCGCACCCGGCTATTTCGGCGAAAAAGGCTTCACGATTGTCGAACAGCTTTGGACACGGCCAACCCTAGAACTAAACGGCGTTTGGGGCGGCTATCAAGGTGAAGGCGCCAAGACGGTCATTCCATCTAAAGCCTACGCGAAATTTTCCACGCGCCTGGTTCCCAATCAGGATCCGCACGTCATCGCCAAACTCGTCGAAAAACATGTCCGTAAACTTTTGCCCAAGTCCGTAAAATGCAAATTCGAAGTGCTCAGCACTGGCAAGCCCTGGGTGGCTCCGTTCCATGCACCTATTTTCAAAATCGCTCAGACCGCTCTCGAAAAAGGCTTTGGAAAAAAGGCAGCTTTTATTCGCGAAGGCGGCTCGATTCCATTCGTCACGCAGATGCATGACACCTTCAAAGTTCCCTGCGTGCTCATTGGTTTCGGCCTCCCCGACGAAAACGCTCATGCTCCCGACGAACATCTCGCCCTCGAAAATTATTTCGGCGGCATTAAAGCCATAGCCCATTTCTATTCCGGCCTCGCTGCTCTCTAATTGCGGAAAGTTTTACGCTGCGAATCGCTGGAAGGCGCATTCCGGCGGGTTATTCACAAGCCCCTCTCAAAAAATCCGCATTTTTCCAGCCTTTTTTGCGATTTTTCCTTGCGTTCTCCTTTCAGCTTGGCTATAGTGCCGAACGGCCCGAGTTTTTCCGCAGCAAAACAGGGGTTTTTCGCTCGCGGCCTGCCCCGCTCGTTTCGGGGTGGAAAGTAAATACAGGAGGATAAGCAGACTAGATGGCAGCCAAGCCAATGAGCAAGAGCAAGATCGTGTCGCACATCGCCGAGAAGTGCGGCACACCAAAGAAAACCGCAGTGCTCTTTTTCGAAGAGCTCTTCAAGCTTGCGGTGAAAGAAGCCAAGGGCGCCGCGGGCAAGTTCGTTATTCCGAACATCGGCCGCGTCGTGAAAGCGCACCGCAAGGCGCGCATGGGCCGTAATCCCCAGACGGGCGAAGCGATCAAGATCAAGGCCAAGACCGTAGTTCGCCTGCGCCCGGCGAAGGCGTTCAAGGACGCCGTCCTGAAGTAGATTCTCTGCTTCGCAGAGAATGGGCCCGGACACAGCGCATAGAAATCGGCTGGCACTTTCCCAGAAGTTGTCGGCCGCCGCTACAGACCGCGCTAGGTGCCTGGGTGGGTGTCCCGGTTGAGTTTGCCCCTGATGGCCTGATCACTCAGGCCATCAGGGGCTTTTTATTTCCGCGAATTTCTGGATTCCCCCGCGATCAACCAATTTCTGTTGCGAGACCCCAAGCGCGCTCGCAGGATTTTACGTTCGCTTGCTAGCTTACAAACTGGCGAGAAGCAATCCTTCAAAAGCGCTACAGCGTCTTTACGTAGGCGATGACGTCCTTGATCTGTTGCTCATCCAGAACATCCTTGAACGGAGGCATCAGCGAGTCGCCATTTTCAATCCAGGTTTTCAGATTGTCGTCGGTGACTTTATTGTTGTTCACGGTAAACGTGCCGCGCTTGGAAATTCCTTTTAGTCCGGGGCCGATTTTTTTCGCGTCGCTATCCGCAAAGTGGCAAACACCGCATTTCTGATCGAACACTTCCTTACCTTTCGTTGGTGAGCCTTTTGCGGCTGTGGTCTTTTTGGGAGCCGGCTTGGCCGCCGGATCCTGCGCCAAAACCGCCACCGACATGCCCAACAGCGCGAACCCAAGAACTAAATAATTTCGCTTCACGTCTCCCCCTTCATCGTTGACTGCCAAAATCTCTAAGTGCAAAAATTTCTGAGTACGAACATCTTCGCGTGCAAACCACCATGCGAAGTACCGTGCGATGTAGCGTGTAATGCGGCGTGCAAAGTGCGCACCCATCTTCTCTTTTTATGGCCGCAATTTCCACTCCCAAGACCCGGCACAAAGTACAGGTTCCCCCTATGCACCGATGGGACTGTCGTACTTTTGACGCCCCCAAAACCGTGTGTTAACAATTTAAGCCATGAGCCAGGAAACCCTGACGAGGGCGTGGGAAATCCTGCAAGACGCTTACCAGGCCCAAATGGAGGGCGACTACGACCGGGCCGTGGAGCTCTATCAATCCTCGCTCGAACTGCACCCCACCGCCGAAGCCTATACCTTTCTTGGCTGGACGTATCATTTTCAGGGCCGCATCGAAGACGCCATTGCCGAGTGCAAGCGCGCGATCGAAGTTGATCCGGAGTTTGGCAATCCGTACAACGACATCGGAGCGTATTTGATCGAGCTGAGCCGGTTCGATGAAGCGATTCCGTGGCTCGAACGCGCCGTCGAGGCGCGCCGTTATGAGCCGCGCCATTTTCCTCACTACAATTTGGGACGCGCATATCTTGGCAAAGAGATGTACGCGCGCGCGATGAAGTGTTTTCAAGAGGCGCTCGAAGTCGAGCCACGATATTCGCTGGCACGGCAGGCGCTGGCTTCGCTTCGGCGCATGGTGAATTGAGAAGAGAGTGAGTAGAAGGCAGTGGATAGTGAGTAGGGCGCGAGCAGAATGGGTTGCGGAAAGTCGACAGCTGACAGCCAACAGTAAGAAAAATCCTGAAGAACAGTTTGGGCTTTGCGTTCAGCCTTCGAGAATCGTACCACTCGATTGCCATGTGCGAAATCTAAAGAGGGCACGATGAATCGTGCCCCTACAAGCGGCGGAACGGGAACATCGCGCGATTGGATGTGCTTCAGGCTCATTGAGCTGCCTCTGGCAGAGAAGGCTCCTGCGCGACGGGTTTGATGGTGCGGTCGTAGATCCAGAGGAGCAGCGCGGTGACGAAGCCGACGGCGCTGATGGCCCACCAGGCGCGCTCGGGGTGATGGGCGACTTCGCCGAAGTGATGCATCATCGTCCCGCCGAACCAACCTCCTACCAGAGAGCCGATTCCAATGGGAAGAAATGCGAAGCCCATATAGGTGCCTTGCTGGCCGGGAGGCGCGAGACGCGAGATGTATGCGTAGTAAGGCGGCTGCTGAATGATTTCGCCGACGGCTAAAACAAAAATCGAAGCGACCGCGCCGGCGACTGTCGGCCAGACTGACAGTACAAGCCACGACATGGAAGAAATGACCGTGCCGAGAATGACTGCATGGAATGGCGGAATCTTTCGGGCGTAATAGTTAACGATGAAGGTGAGGCACACCACGACGGCTGCATCGGTGATGAGGATAAGCTCGACGTGGGCGTTGGCATCCACGTACGTGTGAATGAAGCCCGGCAGGCTGGTGTATTGCTGCCAGAAAACGATCCAGTAGCCAGTGAAGATCAGCAGGAAGATAAGAAATCGCGGCGGCCAGATAACGGCGCGAAAGTTGCGCACAACCTGGAGCACACTTGGGGCAGGTTCGTCGCCTGGTTTTCGGGGATCGCGAAAGAAAAAAAGGATGAGAAAAAACATGGCGAAGACGCTGAGCGCGGAAATGCGAAAAACTCTTTCGAGTCCAAAGTGCGTGTGCGCCCAATTTGCGACGAAGGGGCCGGCGGTGCCGCCGATGTTCACCATGGTGTAGTAGATGGAGTAGCCGAGCGTGCGAACATTCGGCTTGGAAGCGCGGGCGGTAGTACCGACGACGCACGGCTTTACCAGCGCGATGCCAAGTGCGGGAAGAATCAGGATCACGCCGACAAACAAACTGAGCGGAACCGCGCCACGAATTGGCGCGAGCCAAGACGCACCAATCGAGCCAATCAGAAAATACGCCGCGGCCAGAATGAGGTAGGCCATCGACAGAGCGCGGCGAAAGCCGAGTTTGTCCGCTACGGCGCCACCGAAAATCGCGAGGAACCACACCATTCCGCCGAAGAGACCAGTGAGAGTGCCGGTCTGCTCGGTGGAAAAGCTCAGCTTTTCCTGGAGATAGACGGCGAGCGAAGAAAACGCGCCATAATAAGATAGGCGCTCAAAGATTTCGCTAACGTTGGCGACCCAAAAGGGACGCTCGAAACCGTCGCGGATTTCCTGGAGCCGTAGGCTGGCGCTCATCGATCCCCCGGAGTGAACTGGGTCGCCAAAGTGAAGTTCGGGACCACTGAATGGAGCGCGGGGATTGTACTTGAAGAGTTGACCCTTCGACTACGCTCAGGGATGCCTAGGGTACCCAGCTCTGACTACTTCGCTTTCGTCCAGGTGGGTTTCACCCGCTTTGCGAACGCATTTGATAGTCGGCGTCTGGAGCCGTGGTCCTTGTGGGTGACTCCTGACGTTGCGGATTGGACCATATATGCCGAGCGCGTCATGCCCGCTTGGCGGGCCAGGCGGTCGATCAGCTCGATCTGATTCTCACGGGCGGTGACATTCACGCGAACGGTTTTTGATTTTGGGAATTCTGTGGTGACTAGAAAAGCTACTGCATTTTGTCTGGCGGGATCCGCAGCCAAGTCGTCTATCTTGGATGGCCTGGGAATTTTTTCGCCGTCTTCCATCATGCCTGCGATATGAAAAGCCAGTGCTTCCGGAGCTTTGCGGCGAGCCTCGTCGAGCGACTTTCCTGCGGTTACACAGCCGGGAAAATCAGGGAAGCTGACACCAAAATCGGATTTGCTGTCTTTGTGTAGATAAGCGATGTAGTCCATTTTTACCTCAGCCTGATACCGGCTTGTTTTTCAATGCTTCTAACCCGAATTTCTCATACTAAATTGAAAAAGGCTGTTGCTTCATGGCATAACTCTTTTGCCTAGAAAGATTCTGCCAAGAAGGAGCAACAGCCTTATGACCACAGAGTGTAACCAGTTTGTCTTCGGATTTCATTCCCAAAAGCGACGCGAGATTCGGGCGCAGTTCGACGGCGGAGCGATCACCAGCGACGGCGGTGGACTGCTCTTGCGGGAGGTCGAGAAACGGGTCCGGATTCTGCGCCAGTTTGCCGCCTGCTTCACGGATTATCGGGATCCCGATCTGATCGAACATACGGTGGAGGAGTTGGTGGCCCAGAGAGTCTATGGTCTGGCTCTGGGATACGAAGATCTGAACGATCACGAGGAGTTGCGGAACGATCCCTTGCTGGCGGTGTTGGTCGAGAAGGAGGATCCCGGCAGCCAAGTCTTAGCCGGAAAGAGCACCTTGAATCGGCTGGAACTGACCAAAGAGACGGCCAGTCGGAAGGAGCGCTACAAGAAGATCGTGCTGGATCACGGAGCCGTGGACCGGCTGCTAGTGGATATTTTCCTGCAAGTCCACCGGGAAGCGCCGAAGGAAATCATTCTGGACCTGGATGCTACCGATGATCCTTTGCACGGAAACCAGGAGGGTCGTTTTTTTCATGGTTATTACCGTCACTATTGCTATCTGCCGTTGTACATCTTCTGCGGGGAGTTCTTGCTGTGTGCGCGGTTGCGCTCATCGAACATCGATGCGTCGGCGGGAAGTGTACAGGAGCTGCAGCGCATCGTGGCCCAGATTCGTTCCGCGTGGCCCCAGGTAGGTATTTTGGTGCGCGGGGACTGCGGGTTTTGTCGCGAAGAGCTGATGGCTTGGTGTGAAACGAATCGCGTAGAGTATCTGCTGGGGCTAGCGAAAAACGAGCGTCTGAAGGTGCAGATCAAGAAGGAGATGGAGGAAGCCAAAGGACGCTACCAAGAGACGGGACGCGCCGCCCGGTTGTTCAAAGAGTTTGTCTACCAGACGCGGGAGAGTTGGAATCGGGCGCGACGGGTGGTGGCCAAGGCCGAGCATCTGGAGAAAGGAGAGAACCCGCGGTTCGTGGTGACCTCTCTGAACGGAGAAGCCTGGCCGGCGCAGGCTTTGTATGAAGAGCACTACTGTGGAAGAGGAGACATGGAGAATCGGATTAAAGAACAACTGATGTTGTTCAGCGACCGGACCAGCACGCACTACCTGCGCAGCAATCAATTGCGCTTGTACTTCTCTTCGATGGCCTACGTGTTGTTGCAAATGCTGCGGCGACTGGGACTGCAGGGAACGGAGTTGGCCAAAGCCCAGTGCTCCACGATTCGACTGAAGTTATTGAAGATCGGCGCGCTGATCCGCATCACGGTGCGGAAGGTGTGGATTTCGCTGGCCGGTGGGTATCCCCACGTCGAGCTCTTCCGGCAAATCCATGAAAAGCTGTGCGCCGTGCCGCTAAAGCATTGAAAAAGAAAGATCCCGAACAACTTTTTCTTGGCTTCTGTCGACCGATGGTAAGGTATGCGCCGAAACCGCTTCGGAGAGAGAAAAACTCTCACGCCAAGCGAAAACGGATTAGCTATACGACAGCGCCCTGCCAAACCATCTAGCAATGCCCAAATTGAACAAACTTCAGTCCTCTTCTGCCAAGCTGTGAGAGATGAGGGCTAAGCGTGCCGATGGGGATATCGCGGACCGGGTGCGGGACGGTAACTCTTCCCTTTTTCGTAGTGTGCTTGAACTGCTTGTGACTACCCTCGTGCGCAACTTCATACCAGCCATCTTCTCGCAGGCGCTGGATGACCTCACGACTACTCATGGCACATTATACACACTTTTAACACACTATCCAAGTTGGACTTCTGTTCGCGAAGGATTGAGGCAGAAGACCACGGCTTGGATAGCTGTCACCGAGCTTGCTCAGGAGTTGAGGTTGGGGCGGTAGGCGCCCATTAGGCGGGCGATTAGGACGGCGAGGTAGAGGACACCGAGGATGGCTTCGAGGACAGTGATGGAACGGGCTTGCGGCGAGACGGCGGTAATGCCCGCGGCGCCGAGCGAGGTCATGGTGCAGAAACTGTAGTATATGAAATCGAAGCGGGCGGGAACGGCGTGAAGGTTGGTGTGTGGGTCAAAATAAAAGGCGTATGGCCGCGCGGCGGCTACCATTTCGTAGAGGCTGGCAAAACTGAATCCCACCAGCAGATAAATGCAGAGCGCTCCGAAGATGGTTTCGGAATTGGGGCGATCCCTTGCGAAGACGTGGCGGAAAATGACCACGACAATGAGCAAGTCAAAAATCAAGCTGACGACCACGTTAAATATGGAAAATGAGCTCAGCTCGGCCTTAGTAAGGAAGATGCGGTGGAACAGCGTGGGAATGGCAAGAAGAATGGCAAGGGCGAGCAGTCCACGGTGGATTTTTGCCGCGTAGACGCTGATGAGGATGGCGGAGCTTCCGATTACGAGAAAAGTGTAGTGACCGAAACGGCTGGATTGTGCATAGGGAAAGAGAATTAACGTGGCCAGGAGAAGAAGGAAAAGGAAAAAAAATCGGTGGCCGGTGAGGGCCGACTCTTGCTCGGACGGAAGTGTGGACGACATGAAGGCGTGAGGAGCTCCGCGGGCGATGGTACACCCTTTCGGTAATTGTTCCGATATTGCAGAGAATCCCCGCGATGAGAGAGTTGTCGGCGTCCTCGAGTTTGCCGCAATTCGCGAAGGAAACTTATTGCGCCTAGGCCGAATGCGAGTGGACGTCCCAGCCGAGGTAGCGGGTCGTGGCTTCGTGGACGGCGAAGGCTACGGTGGAGAAATTCGCGGCGACGTGATGTTCGAAGCCGTTTTCGCAGATGTAGCGGAGGAGTTTTTGGAGATGCGGGATTTTTACAACGCCGGCGCCGCCGAAGGTCTCGAGCGGATCGTCGGTGAACTCGCCTTGGCCGACATACCCGGAAATTTTCCCGGCGAGATCGTTGGTGGAGAAGCGCGCGAAACTCATGGCGCCGCTCTTGACGCGGCCGACGCAGGTGCCGAAGGTGTTGTCTTTGCCGACGGTGCCGGCGATGATTTCCTGAAAGTCCATGCGGACATCCTTGAAAAAATGCTTCGGCAAGTTGCTGCAATGGAAGCAGACGGCTTTGTCGGGATCGTCGGCGTAGTTGTTGTTCCAGTCGAGGAGCGCGCTGGGCGTTTGCGAAGCGAGCTGCAGCGCGTGCATGCCGATAACGCCGGCGACGTCGACTTCGCAGGCGCTGGAGAGGCCCTGGTCGCTCATCATGCTCATGACCGTGCAAGGGACGACGCCGAAAAATTCTTCGAGAGAGGTCCAGCACTGGATGGCACTAATGGTGACTTCGGTATCGCGCATCCACGTATCGATGACGGTGCCGAGCTTGGCCATCTTGATCAGTGAAGCATCGGGGATGCTTTGCGTCGAGACGTATTTGCGGATGGCGGCGATTCTGTTGGTGACATTCGGGTCGTCGTCTTTCAGGCGAGCGGTGCGGCCCATGACTTCCGAGAGATCGAGCGTTTCGACGGAGATTCCGTTTGCTTCAAGGATTTTTTCGCTGTAACGCACGGTGTTGAAGGCAGCGGGACGCGCACCGATGGCGCCGACGCGAAGCCGTTTGAGGCCTTTGACGACGCGGCACACGGCCAGGAACCAATCCAAATCCTTGGCGAAGGTCTCGGAATCGGGCGCTTCCGTGTGCAGCGTGGTTAGCGAATAGGGGATTCCATACTGCGCGAGGTTGTTGCAGGCCGACATTTTTCCGCAAAAGCTGTCGCGTCGATGGGTGATCAGCATGCGCGAGGGCGTGTCCGGCGTGGCCTGCATCAGGACGGGAACGCCGAGATCCGCCCAGCGCAGGGTGTTGGCGATGGCGCGCTCGTCGCCGAAGTTCGGCAACGTAACCACGACGCCGTCGATTTCTTCTCGATGTTTTTTGAAGAGGTCAGCGCATTTTCTGGAGTCCTCGAGAGACTCCACCGCGCCGTGTTTCGAATCGCTCTCTTCCAGCGCGATCGGCTTGATGCCTTTGGCATTGAGTGCGGCGATCATATCGCGACGGCCCTCGCTGGCGAGATGACCGGGGAAAAATCCCCGGTTTCCAACAATGATGCCGAGTGTCATCGGTTTGTTTGAAGTTTGGGCCATGGTTCACCTTTTAAATTCAATTTACGATTGCTTTCGGAGCGCACTGTGGTGCGCGCCTTGCGAATACTTCAGGTTACTGATTACGATCTGAACCAACGAAACCGCCATTACTTTTCTGCGACCGTCAGAGTCGTATCGATCAAGTCGACGGAATTTCCACCAACCATGATCTTGAACGTTCCTGGCTCGACGACCTTGTGCATGTCGCGATTTAGGAACGAGAGCTCCTCGAAGCCGAGCGAAAATTCCACGGTTTTTGTTTCACCAGGGTTGAGCGAAATCCTGCGGAAGCCGCGCAATTCTTTTACGGGGCGCGTCACGGAGCTGACTTCGTCGCGGATGTAGAGTTGAACGACTTCGTCACCACGGACTTTGCCAGTGTTGGTTACGTTCACGCTGACGTGCGTGGTGCCTTCGGGACCGATCGAGTCAGGTGCCAGATGGAGGTTGTCGTATTTGAACGTGGAATAACTCAGACCCCAGCCGAAAGGGAATAGCGGCTTGGTGGTGTCGTCGAGATACTCGCGTTTGGCGGAGGGCTTTTGGTAGTAGTAGTCGGGAATTTGGCCGACAGTGCGCGGCACGGTGATGGGCAGCCGGCCCGCAGGATTGTAGTCGCCGAAGAGGACTTCGGCAGCGGCAGTGCCCCCTTCCTGGCCGAGATACCAGCCGTCAAGAATCGCGGGAGCGTTTTCCGCAATGTAGGTGACGGCGTTGGGCCGGCCATGCAGGAGGAGTACAACTACTGGTTTGTGCGTGGCGAGCATGGCTTTGGCGAGATCGTCTTGATTGCCGAGCAGCGTGAGATCGTCGCGGTCGCCTTTGTGCTCGGGCGCCCAAGCTTCGCGGGACGTAGACTCGTTTTCGCCGAGAACCAGGATGATGACATCGGCTTTCTGAGCGACTTTGACCGCTTCCGCGATACGCTGCGCATTTTTAACGGGATCGCCGAGTTCGACTTTGTCGGCGTCCCAATCGGGAACAGTTTCCGTGATCTTGGTGCCTTCGGCATAGAGAACTTCCGCGCTGGAGCCGACGCGAGCCTTGATGCCGTCAAGAATGGTGACGCCACGGCCGGGCTTGTTGCTGTAGCCGCCGAGGTGCATGTCGTGCGCATTGGGGCCGATGACGGCTATGTGTTTGTACTTAGCGGTGTCGAGCGGCAGGAGATTATTTTCATTTTTGAGAAGAGTGATGGTTTCGCGGGCGGCTTGCAGCGCGAGTTTCTGGTGTTCGGGGCTGTTGGTGATTTTTTCGGCGTACGCAGGATCGACGTAGGGATCATCAAAAAGGCCGGCGAGAAATTTTGCGCGGAGCACGCTGGCGGCGGCGCGATTTACCGCCGCTTCGGAGACCGTGCCGTTGTGCACCTGCTGAACGAGACCGGGAAACGCGTCCGGAAATGGCAACTCGATGTCCACCCCCGCGTCGAGAGCCATGCGCGCGGCGGCGTCCTTATCCGCGACGACGTGATGCACGCGAATGAGTTCCATGATGCCGAAATAATCGGAGACGATGACGCCGTTGAATCCCCACTCGTGGCGCAGAATGTCGGTAAGCAGGTGCTTGTTGCTGTGCGAGGGGATGCCATCGATTTCATTGTAGGAGGCCATCACGGTGTGCACGTGAGCTTCTTTTACGGCGGCTTCGAACGGCTTCAGCCAATATTCGCGGATGACGCGCTCGGAATAGTTGCCGGGCGCAACATTGGTGCCCCCTTCGGGCTGGCCGTGCACGGCGAAGTGTTTCGCAGTAGCCATGACGTGCGATTTGTCGACACCTGGGCCGTCGCCTTGAAAGCCTTTGATGGCCGCGACGCCGAGGCGAGACACGAGGTAAGGATCTTCGCCGTAGGTTTCTTCCGTGCGGCCCCAGCGCGGATCGCGCGCGAGATCGAGAACGGGCGCGAGGCATTCGTGCACGCCGCGTGCGCGCGCCTCCGCCGCATTGGCGGTGAAAACCTCGTGCAGCAATTCCGGATCCCAGGTTGATGCGAGGCCGATTGCCGCGGGATAGGACGTGCCCTTGTCGGCGATGTGGCCGTGCAGGCATTCGTCGTGAAACATCACGGGAATGCCAAGCCGCGTGTTCTCCTTCATCCACTTTTGCATCGTGTTGGTGAACTCCGCCTCTTCGCGCGGACCGTGGGAGACTTCGCTGGGACGCGACATTTGGCCGATACCGTCCTTCAACAGAACGGCTGCGTGGTCGGGAAGGAACGCGCCCTTGTCATCGACGAAGCGGGACTCGGGAGTTTTCATGAAGGCGGGGTTTTCCCAGACGCCTTCCATCTGCGCGACTTTTTCTTCGAGCGTCATGCGCGAAAGAAGATCGGCGAGGCGTGCTTCGATGGGCAGCTTCGGATTGCGGTAGGCGGGAACATCCTGTGCCTGGCTGCGGAGAAAGATTGGCGCGCAAATGAGGAGCGCCGCAGACGCGGCGATTGCTAGCCGGGCGCGAGAAAAAAACTTCATCAAAACCTCCGAGAAAAAATAGCGATACTTGTAATCTGAAAAACGGCTGGTACTATAGCACGGCCGTTAACGTACACGGCGAATCTTTCGGTGCGGTGTTGAGGAAATCGAGACTTCGCCACGGCTGCACACGCAAGACGGCCACGCAGTTCGAATGCTATAGACTGGCAATCCCATGCACCGGTTCCTGCACATAACGATCTGCGGCGCGCTGCTGTTTTGTGGGTTTGGAGCGACGTGCGCGCGCGCGGAAACTGGGGCTGAGGCATGGCTGCGCTATGCGCCGCTTGACAAGAGCGCTGCGCAGAAATATTCAGCTTTGCCCGCGAGTGCGGTCGTGCTCGGCGATTCGCCGGTGCTCGATTCCGCTAAAGCCGAACTGATTCGCGGCATTCGAGGAATGCTGGCGCGGACGTTGCGCGAGGACAAAAATCTATCGCGTGAGCCCGCCATCATCCTCGGCACGCTTTCCGCGTTGCGCGCGGATTCGCCTCAGCTTTTCGAGCAGGCCGATCTTCACGAAGACGGTTTCTTGCTCGCAACCGAAAAATTCCACGGCGTCGACTGCCTGATCGTGACGGCGACAACGGAGCGCGGCGTTCTTTATGGAGTGTTTGCGTTGCTCAGCAAAATCGCGCGAGAAGAAAGCGTTTCCGCTTTGCACGTGACGGAGCAGCCGTCCGCACCGATTCGCTGGGTCGATCAGTGGGACAATCTCGACGGGCGAATTGAGCGGGGATATGCGGGGCCGTCGATCTTTTTCGAAAACGGGAATGTGCGAGCCGATTTAACGCGGGCCGGCGAATACGCGCGCTTGCTTGCATCCATCGGAATCAACGGATGCGCGATTAACAACGTGAACGCCAATCCGCGCGTTCTGGAAGATGACTTTTTGCCGCAGCTTGCACGTGTTGCCGATGTATTTCGTCCGTGGGGAGTCCGGCTTTCCATTTCCATCGACTTGAGCAGCCCGAAAGTGATGGGCGGCCTGGATACTTTTGATCCCTCGGATCCGCGTGTCGCCGAATGGTGGCGAAAAAAGTTTGATGACGTGTACCGGCTCATTCCAGATTTTGCCGGTGTGGTGGTTAAGGCGGATTCGGAGGGCCGCCTCGGTCCTGCAACGTATGGCCGCACGCCAGCCGGTGCCGCCAACGTGATTGCGCGTGCACTTGCGCCGCACCACGGAATCGTTTTTTATCGCGCGTTTGTTTACAACCATCATCTCGATTGGACCAATCCCAAGAACGATCGCGCAAAGGCTGCGTACGACAATTTCCATCCGCTCGACGGCAAGTTCGACGACAACGTGATCATCCAGATCAAGCATGGGCCGATTGACTTCCAGGTACGCGAACCGATCTCGCCGCTCTTCAGCGGACTGGAAAAAACAAATGAGGCCATCGAGCTGCAAGTCACGCAGGAATACACGGGCCAGCAGCGGCATCTATGTTTTCTTCCGCCGATGTGGAAAGAAGTTCTCGATTTCGATATGCACGCCGGCGGGCAACCCTCGCCGGTCAAAGATATTGTGGCCGGAAAAACTTTTCACCGTCCCATTGGCGGATTCGTTGCGGTGGTGAATGTCGGGATGGATGCGAACTGGCTAGGCCATCCGCTGGCGATGGCGAATCTTTATGGATATGGCCGGCTGGCGTGGAATCCGGATCTCGATTCGAAGACGCTCGCCGAGGAGTGGACTCGTCTCAGCTTTGGAAACGATCCGAGTGTGGTGCAAACAATTTCCGGGATGCTGCTTGCGTCCTGGCCTATCTATGAAAGTTACACCGGTCCATTAGGCGCGGGCACGCTTACGGATATTGTGGGCGCCCACTTCGGACCGGGAGTCGAGTCTTCTGAACGAAACGGCTGGGGACAATGGCACCGTGCCGACCACGATGGCGTTGGAATGGACCGCACGGCAGCCACGGGCACTGGATATGTCGATCAGTACCGCGCGCCAGTAGCGAAGATGTACGAATCACTGTCAACCACGCCCGACGAGCTGCTTCTTTTCTTTCACCACGTGCCATACACCTACGTCTTGCATTCGGGAAAGACCGTCATCCAGTACATCTACGATTCGCACTACGCAGGCGCGGAGCAAGCGGCAAATCTTGTGCAGCAATGGAAATCGCTCCAAGGCCGAATAGATGGGGAGCGCTATGAGGAAGTATTGAACCGCTTGGAATTTCAGGCCGGACATGCGATCGTCTGGCGCGATGCCGTTTGCAACTGGTTTTTTCAAATATCCGGCATACCCGACAAGCTCGGCCGAGTGGGCCACTATCCCGGCCGCATCGAGGCGGAAGCGATGCAGCTGCAAGGCTATGTACCTTTCGAGGTTGTTCCACGTGAAACCGCTTCAGGCGGAAAGGCCATTGAGTGCGCCCCTCCCGCGCAAAAATGTTCCGCCAGGTTCCCTTTCGATGGTGCCGCTGGTAAGTATGAAGTCGATGTCGAGTATTTTGACCAGAACAACGGCAGGTCAAAGTTTCGCGTACTAGTTGGCGATCGAGTTGTGGATGAGTGGATTGCTGATGATCATTTGCCGGCAACGAAGCCGGGCGGCGATTCATCCACACGACGACGAATCCTTAATCTAATGCTTCGCCCCGGCGACACCATCCGCATCGAAGGCGTTCCCGATGGTGAGGAACACGCGGCCCTGGATTACATCGAAATCCGCGAATCGCCCCAGCCGTAAACCCGTGGCATGATGGCGTCCACGTGTCAGTCAAGTGGACTCGGAAGGGACAAAATGAAAAGACTCTCGATCTTGGTTTTGCTCGTTTCCTTATTACTGGCCAGCCCTCTATTAGGGCAGTCTCCCGATGCGCCCCACCGAGTTGCCCTTCGCGCCGCGCGTTTAATTGACGGTAAGAGCGATACTCCGATCACAAACGCGGTAGTTTTTATTGAAGGGGACAAGATTGTTTCCATAGCCTCCGGGAATGCGGCCGCGATCCCGCCCGGCACGGAAGTGATCGACCTTGGCGATCAAACACTGCTTCCGGGCCTGATCGATTCTCATACCCATCTCTTAAGCGAAATGAATGGCGAGAATTTGACTCTGCAGGATGTGGAGATGCTCCGCATTGTGGCCACGCAAAGCACCGCTGAGCGCGCACTCCTTGGAGCGAAACTTGGCCGCGAAGATCTCGAGGCCGGCATTACGACGGTGCGTGACCTTGGCAATTCGGGCGTAAATGGCGATGTGGCCCTACGCAATGCCATAAATCGAGGCTGGCTTCCCGGGCCGCGCATCATTGCAGCGACCCGCGCTCTAGCTGCTCCCGGCGGCCAGTTTGGGCGCCTCATTCCCGAGGCGCAGAAGATCATCGAACAAGAATACGTGGTCCTCAATGGCCCGGAAAGCGCGAGGCAGGCTGTACGCCAAGCGCTCTATGACGGCGCCAATTGCATCAAGGTTATCGTTAATGGCAGCCCTGCCGACGTTACTCTGGACGAGATGAAAGCCATCGTCGAAGAAGCCCACACCTACAAGGTCAAGGTGGCTGCTCACGCGATTGGGGACCACGCCACTCGAATTGCCGCGGAAGCCGGAGCGGATTCGATTGAGCACGCCTATACGGTTTCCGACGACGTTTTAAAAATGATGGCGCAAAAGCACATCTTCCTCGTGCCCACTGACGGAACAGAGCAGACTTACATCGACATGACTTCTGGTGGCCGCCATCCCAGCGCGGAAGAACGTGCCAGATTCGCGGCGCAGATAAAACCTTACGTGACTGGGAATCAGGAACGCCTGCGTCGAGCCCGTGCCTTCGGAGTTCCCATCGCCGCCGGCTCGGACATGTACCTCACGATGCCGGGCAAAAACCGAGGCCAAGCCAGCTTGTTAATGCTGGAAGCGTACGCCGCCGAAGGAATGTCCCCTCTGGAAATTATCCGCGCTGCCACGAGCAGTGCGGCGGAACTGCTCGGGCTTCGGGACCGGCTAGGCACTCTTGAGAAGGGGAAATTCGCGGACATCATTGGCGTTCCAGGAAACCCCCTGACCGACGTGACTGTTCTCGAACACGCCAGTTTCGTTATGAAAGGCGGAACGGTCGTTAAGAGAGGAAAGTAACGGGAAGCTTTTTGTTTATTAAACGCCGCGGCTGCCATTGATGATTTCGAGCTCGTCGCAAAACCGAACCGGTTTCCCCGCAGGACCAATTCTAAGCTTGCAAGACGGTGCGGGTTTTGAGTGCAGGCTCACTCGATTTCGAATCCGTCTGCCGCATTTCGCGGAAGAGGTGCAGGTTTGTGGACATTACAACTCCGGGGCTGAGATGCGCTGCCGGAGGGAGGTGGACTTTGTTGGTAAGGTTATCGGCGAGGAGACGAACGGCGATCTGGCCTTGGCGGTAAGGATGCTGGTAGATCGAAGCGGTGATGATTCCTTTTTGAAAGTAGGGAGCCATCTCGGCGAAAAGGTCTGTGGTGATTAGTTTTACTTTTCCTTCGAAGCCGCGCGCACCGAGGGCGCGGCAAACGGGAAGGCAGTTGACCGTGTTCACATAGAGGCCATCGAGCGTCGGGAAACGACGAATTAGATCGGATGTTTTTCGAAAACTTTCCTCTTCGTCCTCATGGCCTTCCACCACGCTGATGATTTTCCCATCGGGGCAGTATCGAAGAAACCCTTCGGTAAAACCGTCTGTTTTCTTGCGATGATCTTCGGTCGAAAGCATCCCTGCGACGACAGCCACTTTGGAACCCGGCGCCACGCACTTGCCCATCAATTCGCCAGCGAGGCAACCGTTCAAGCGAGGCTCAACGCAAACGATGCTTGAGCGATGACTCTCCGGAGCATCCGTGGAAACACAAACAACGGTTACTCCCTTTTCCTCGGCTTCATCGATTAGCGGCGTTAATTCTTTTGGGCTTCCGGCAGTGAGCACGATTCCATCGACGCCGCTATTCACTAACTCTTTGAAAACTTCGAGGTCGCCTTCGCCCAGAGTTTGTACGGGACGATTGTCGAACTCGACGCCGAGCTGTTCCAGATGATGCTCTTCATCCAGAACTCCGCCCCAGAGCTGGTCATAGAAAAAATGAATTTCCTTGGGGATGCACACACCGATACGCACGTGAGCTTTCGCACCCGAAAGGGCGCGAGCCGCAAGATTCGGCGAATAACCGATCTGCTCGGCGATTTGCAGAATGCGCTTGCGAGTGGCTTCCTTGATGCCGCCGCGTCCGTGCAAAGCGCGATCCACGGTGCCGATGGAGACGTTCGCCATTTCGGCGATCCGGTGGATTCCGTGCTTTTCCTTACTCATCTACCGCGCTCCGCCATTCCGCGCCCCATTTGCAGCGCGAATTTATGCGTAATCTCGCGCTGCCACGCAAGATCAAACGTTGGATACTGCACAAATGGCCGATTAGTTTCAGCAGTTCCGTGCACCCACCCTAAGTCTCCACCCCTGGAAAGCTCAGGACACGGGACGCGCGGACCGCGTACGTTAACACGATTTAATGAAGTAGAGGAAAAGAACAATCGGTTTACACGATTTGAGGAGTAGAATCTCGCGCTTGCGCAGTTCGTTGACTTGGGGAGTACAATCGCCGCCGGCCTGTTCGCCAAGTTAGGCATCGCCCAGAATTAGAAGCGCCCGGGCCTCTTATGGTTCAAGCTGGAAGCGAACCGTTTTCGGCACCAATCTAAGTTTTCTGAGGAGCTTTCTAAATGCGTTCTGTCTCGCGGCGGAATTTCTTGCAAGACGCGTCTAAAACTGGAATCGCACTGGGCGCGAACCTGGCATTCGGTAACCATTTGCTTGGTCAATCGGCTGCGGCGAACGCGGGCCAGCCGACACGCATCTACGCCGATTCCCGCCGGATGATCGCTCCCCTGCATCGCGACGTGTTTGGTTCCTTTCTCGAGCATCTCGGGCGCGCCATTTACGAGGGCATCTACGACCCGCAGTCCAAGCTTTCGGACTCCAACGGTTTTCGCAAGGATGTTCTCGACGAAATAAAGAAACTCGGCGTGCCCATCATTCGCTATCCCGGTGGAAATTTTGTCTCTGGATACAACTGGCTCGACGGCATCGGGCCGAAAACAAGCCGCCCCGCGGTGCTGGACAAAGCGTGGAATTCCATGAATTCGAACGAGTTTGGAACGGATGAGTTTCTCTCCTGGTGCCGTCTCGTGGGGACGGAACCTTTGTTGGGCTTGAATCTGGGCACGGGGACTCCCGAGCAAGCGGCCGCCCTGGTGGAATATTGCAATTTGGAAAAAGGCACGCGCTGGAGCGATCTACGGCGCAAGAACGGAACCGCTGAACCGTACAAAGTCCAAAAGTGGTGCCTCGGCAATGAGATGGACGGCCCCTGGCAAATCGGCCACATGACGGCCACGGAGTACGGTTTGAAGGCGGAAGACGCCGCGCGGCAGATGCGCTACGTTGATCCCTCGCTAAAGCTCATAGCGTGTGGGTCGAGCGGCCCCGGCATGCCAACCTATTTGGAATGGGACCGCGAAGTTCTGGAGCAGTGCTACGACTACGTCGACGCCATTTCTCTGCATCGTTACTTCGGCAATACAAAAGAGGAAACGGGAGGGGAGAGCTCGAAGTTTCTGGCTTTGAACCTCAGCATGGAGCGGCAAATCGACGAAGTAGCGGCAGTGTGCGACATGGTACGCGGACATAAACGCTCGCCAAAAAAGCTGTGGCTGAGCTTCGACGAATGGAACGTGTGGTACCGGGAACGCAACGGCGACGCGGTGAACGGCCACAGGCAAAACGCGCCGCACCTGTTAGAAGAAGTCTATAACCTTGAAGATGCTCTTCTGGTCGGAGGGCTCATCAATACGCTGATTCGCAAGGCAGACCGAGTGCAGCTCGCGTGTCTGGCGCAGCTCGTCAACGTGATCGCGCCGATCATGACCAACGCGAATGGTCTGCTGAGGCAGACGATTTATTATCCGTACAGCTGGGCTCTCGAGTTTGCTCGCGGCTCGGCGCTGGAGCTATTGGTGGAATCGCCGACCTACGATGTTTCCGGGATGGGAGCGGTTGGCTACGTGGATGCGGCTGCTACCCAGCAAACGGACACGGGAAAAATTGCGCTCTTCCTGTTGAACCGAGACCTAGCGAAACCTCATCAGGTGGAAATCGTCTGGGAAGGTTCTTCGCCGCGCGCCGGCGAAGCTGTAGTTCTTACTGGCAGCGACCTGAAAGCGACAAACACATTCGATGCGCCAGCGAGAGTGACGCCCCAAAAGGCAGAAAAGCCTTCGACCTCAGGAAGCCGCACGACTGTCGAACTGCCGCCTCGTTCCTACACCGTCGTTCAGTGGAGTGCCTAGGCAAAGCGGAGGACTGTCATTTTTACTCCTAGACTACCGTGGTGCTATGCGTATCCTACTGCTATCATCTCGGCAGGCAATCGGCTTATGCAGCGACGGTACGCACGCGTGTTGTTCTCCTTGTTTCTCTTAGCCCCAGCCTCATCCTTTGGGCAAGGGCAAATACCTGAGAAAAAAATCCTCTCCGGCTACATCCGAGACGAAGCCTCAGGCCATATCCTCGGTGAGGCTCGCCTAGAACTGCAAAATGCCATGGGCACGCCGATCTCGTTCGCCTATTCGGACGGGAACGGCACGTATGAGTTCGATGATATTCCCGGCGATTGTTACGTATCGGTTCAGCACGATGGTTACGAGTCTGTGCGCGAGTATATTCGGCCAGACGGGTCGGGACACGTATACAAAGACATTCTCTTGCGTCCGGTGGCCGGCGCGTCCGGATCAAAGTCTCTAAATCCAATATCCCAGCACGAGCTCAGCGTTCCGCCCAAAGCGCGCGAATTCTTCGCGAAAGGCGTTCAGCTCATTGTGGATAAGTCCGACTATCGCGGTGCCGTTGCTGAATTTGCGCGGGCCATCGCCAAGTATCCAACCTACTACGAAGCCTACGCGGCGATGGGGCTGGCGCAAAACAGGATGGGCGATGCCACCGCGGCGGAGGCGGCGCTCCGAAAGTCCATTGAGCTGAGCGCGGAAAAATATCCCCAGGCGATGGTTGACCTCGCCGCGATGTTCAACGTCCAGAAACGTTTCTCTGACGCCGAGCCTCTTCTGCGCAAAGCGATTGCCGTCGATGCTTCGTCGTGGCGCGGCCAATTCGAACTGGCGGTTGCGCTTTCCGGCCAGCACCGTTTTAAGGAAGCGGTAACCAGCGCATCTGCGGCGCGCGATCTCAAACCGGAAAATCCCTCAATCTACCTGCTGCTCTATAATCTCCACATCCGCACAGAGGATTTTCCCGGTGCTTTGCACGATACAGAAAGCTACCTGAAGCTCGCGCCGGATGGCGCCACCGCCGACCGCGTCCGCAGAATGCAGGACCAAGTCCAGAAAGAAGTGCAAGCCTCAGGAGGCACTCCAGGTCCATCCTCCGATGCCAAGCCTGCCGAGGGACCGTCTGTCGTCCGCCCTGCAGCCGCCTCTGCCCCCGCGGCTGATTCTAATTTTACTCCGGTTGACGGTCTCGTCGTGGAACCTGCCGCTGCGCGCGCGACAGCACCCGCCGGCACACCCGCTGCTGCTCAGCCGTCTATTCCCTCGCCTGCCACAGTTCCGGCAGCTCCCGCAGCTAACTCATCCTCAGCGCCTGCCCCGCCGGTGGCGGCAACTGTCAGGGCGACGGTTGAAGCCCCTGTTGTTTCCGCACCGAAGTCCGCTTCCCCTCCCGAACCAAAATCCGTGATCCCCCTGCGCGTGGACGAAACCGTTCCCGAAGTTGCCGTCGACGTGCCATGCTCACTCCCGACAGTTTTGCACGGCGCCGGCCAGCGCGCTGAGCAGCTCCTGAGCACTCTTCAAAAATTCAACGCCTCGGAGCGCGTGGAGCATTACAAACTTAACGCAGCCGGAGTTCCGGGCCCCGCCGATGTCCGCTCGTTTGATTACATTGTTTCCGTCACCCACGATGCGCAGGGCGGTTTCCAAATGCAGGAATATCGCAATGGCGGCATCGTCCATTCCGAACAGTTCCCGTCGGGAATTCGTACTGCGAACTTGTCGGAGCACGGTTTGATCTTTCATCCGCTGCTTGCGCCCGGATTCCATTTCACCTGCGAAGGCCTCGGCGAATGGAAAGGCCACCCAACCTGGCTGGTCCAATTCGAAGAGAAAAAGAACGACCTCAATCCCTTTCGTTCGTACGTCATCAACGGCTTCAGTTATCCGCTCCAACTAACCGGCCGCGCCTGGATCGACGCCGGCACGTATCAAGTGCTGCGCCTTGAATCGGACTTGCTCAAGCCCGTCGAGAAGATCCACCTGACGCGCGAGCATATTGCTATCGAGTTCGCTTCCGTCCGGTTCCGCACGGGCAACCAGGAACTGTGGCTCCCGCAAACGGCCGAACTCTATGTCGAGTGGAATGGGCACCGCTTCTATCGCCGCCACTCCTTCAGCAATTTCAAGGTTTTTTCGACGGAGAGCACCGAGGAAGTCCACGCCCCTAAAGAGTCCTACTGTTTTACGAACACAACTGACTTGCTGATCACCGGAGTTTTAAATGCAACTCCTGTCCCCGGGAAAGCGCTCCAGCCTGCATCCATCACGCTTTCCATCCCTGCGAAGGGCACTGTTTGTGAAAGCGTTGGGGCTGGCAAGGATGTGAACATCCCGCCTGAATCTCTGGCGTCCACGACCTTTACTCACGATGGTCCAGAAGGGTCTGTCGAGGCCGATGCTTACCTGCTGAATCGCGACGCGCTGGAAGTCATACCCAACCGCAATGTGCCCGCGAATCAGAATCCCTGAGGAATTTGCCCGCCAGGCGCCTGGCAAGCTGAGCCTTCGTTTCGCAATTATTGTTTGCTCGCTCCGCCGCCGCTCTTCCCCTCTTGGACGGTAATGATGCGATCTATGACCGGTGGCGTAACTTTCTCTTTCGCACCGCTCGGCCAATAAATCTCAATCGAATCCACGGCAGTCGCCGTCCCCAATCCAAAATGGATGCGCTGATCGGAGCTCGAGCTGTAAGACCCGCCGCTATAGACATCTCCCCGTTGCCTGACTCCGCCTATCGTCAAAAAAACTTTTGCCCCATTGGCATCGCGCGGACTCTTGGGCCCGCCGACGAGTTTAAGCTCCAGCCAATGATTGCCGGTCTTCAGCACATTGCGCAGAAGCGTGGGCCTCGAATCGATGTTATTGATCACCACATCGATCGCGCCATCATTGAAAATATCGCCGAATGCCGCGCCTCGGGCGGGGATGACGTCCGCAAGTCCGCTCCCCGTCGCCGGCGGCACTTCCTGGAATTTCTTTCCGTCCAGGTTCCGGAATAGCTGCGGCCGTTCCGCCCAGGTGGTACCCCAGTCTTGCTTGTCCACCTCCGGGTAGACGTGTCCGTTGGCGATAAAGAGGTCGAGTAAGCCGTCATTGTCAAAATCGAGGAAGCCGGTTCCCCACGAGAGAAAAGGAATGGTGGGCCCCGCTAGTCCTGCCTGGTAGGTGACATCCGAAAAACTCCCTTGGCCGTCATTTCGATAGAGCGTTTTGTAGTCGTCGGAAAAAGTTGTAGTGAAAAGATCGATTCTTCCATTCCGCTGGTAATCGCCTATGCCGATCCCCATGGAAGCCTGCTCGCGTCCATCCTCGCTCAAGGCAAATCCCGACGCGTAACTCACATCCTCAAAGGTGCCGTTGTGCTTGTTGCGATAAAGATAGTTCGGCGTCGAATCATTGGCCACAACCAGGTCCACCCAGCCGTCATCATCCACGTCCACGAAAGCCGCCGCCAGGCCGTAATAACCGCTTGGATCAGATACTCCAGCCTTGACGCTGACATCCGTGAACGTGCCGTTGCCATTGTTATGAAACAGGTGGTCGCTCTCGCCCGGCAATCCACGCGGCCCGCACATCACAGCAATTCCTCGGAACTGGCAGAAATTAGGCGGGATCCGCCCTTGTCCGGCGATTGGTGGATTGTCGATATCAAACTTTACGTAGCCAGGAACAAACAAATCCAGCAGGCCGTCATGGTCATAATCGCCCCAGGTAGGCCCCGCCGACCAGCCTCCCACAGTTACTCCAGCTTTCTCGGCCACGTCCGTGAACGTCCCGTCATGATTGTTGTGATAAAGACGGTTCTTGCCAAAGTTCGCCACGTAAATGTCCGGCCAGCCGTCGTTGTCGTAATCCCCGACGGCAACGCCAACTCCCCATCGCTCGTTGGCCACACCCGCCTTTTCCGTCACGTCTGTAAAAGTCCCGTCGTGATTGTTGTGGAAAAGCATGGATCGAGGAGGAGCTTCTTTCCCCTTCAATGCCGCGATGGTGGAAGAATTCAGAAGATAGATGTCGAGCCAGCCGTCGTTGTCGTAATCGATCAACGCCACACCGGAGCCGATGGTTTCGAGAATCGTGCTCTTCTCCGGAGTTCCAGAGCGATGCAGGAATTTTTCAAGGCCGGCTTGTTTCGTGATGTCGCTGAATACGACCGTTGCGCCGTCCACAAATCCGCCAGCTGTAATCGGCCGCGAAAGTGAGTCCTTCACTGCCGGATGCGCGCCGCCTGTGGCAACTCCCATCCCGGAAGAAGATTGTTTTGTCGGCGGATTCGCGGGCTGCTGCCCCGTTGAGCCAAGCGCAAGTAGTAAAACGGAGAGCCCTGCAAACAGCAAACTCGACGCGAAAAGCAATTTGGGACGGCGTGCGTTTTCCCGTTTCGGGCTTGGAATGGTCACCCTTGAATCCTATATCGACTCGTGCCCCGGAGTCATGTTCTGCGCTTCCTCAAAAACCCGACCTGGTTGATACGGCTAGCTTAATGGATTTAGTGGCGGGATTTCCGTCAGAAGGGCCAAACTCTCCGTCCTGCGCTTCTAGGAGGTGATCCTTTTCCCCCTTAATCCCTTTTGTTACAACGTTGAGCATCAGGGGCACAGCTACTACAAATCAAAAAAAGTGCTTGACATTAACAGCACTCCAATGAAAAGCTCCGTTTACGTTAACGGCGTTTCCAATCGCCGTGGGGTGTGGAGGCATTACTATGAATTTGCCGTTGTGTGCAGTTAAGAATATCGTTTTTGTGTCAAAGCAGTTTCGTTTGCGTTTTCTATTAGTTCTTTTGGTTGCCATCATTGCTTTTTCTTCTTCGACTTTTGCCCAGCAAACCACCATCGTTGGTACCGTGACTGATCCTTCGGGTGCCGCTGTCCCGAATGTGGCTGTCACTGTGACCAACGTCGCTACGGGTGCAGCCCGAACGTTCCCTACAAATGACTCCGGTCAGTATGCCGCTGTCGATTTGCAGGTCGGTCATTACACAGTCAAAGCCGAAGCCAAGGGCTTCAAGGTCGCGGAACAAAAAGACATCGTTCTGACGATTGGCGCCCGCATCCGCGTCGACTTCCAGATGCAATTGGGCGCGGCGCAGGAAACCGTGACGGTCGAAGCCAATGCCGTCCAGGTTCAAACCGATTCCGGCGAGCGCAGCAACCTCATCACCGACCAGCAGATGAGCCAGATCGCCGTCAACGGCCGCAGCATTTATCAGCTTGCCGCTTTGACGCCTGGCGCTTCCAGCCAGATTAACAGTTACGTGAACACCCCCGTCGGCGGCGACAGCAGCGTGGAATTCAACGGCATGCGCCAGAACCACAACATCTATTTGTTGGACGGCGGCGAAGACGATGACCGCGGCGGTGCGGGCGGCATGAGCATTGCCCCGTCCTCGGACGCGATTCAGGAGTTCCGCGCTCTTACTTCCAACTACAGCGCTGATTACGGTCTCTCTTCGGCCGGCACCATGACCATGGTTCTGAAGTCTGGAACGAGCCAGTTCCATGCTTCCGCGTGGGAGTTCAACCGCAACGATTATTTCGACGCGCAAAATTACTTCGTGCCCAACAGCGCGCTGCGCCTCAACGTTTACGGCTTCAACGTCGGCGGCCCGGTAACCCTCGGCCACTTCTATAACCCTGACAAAAAGAGGACGTTCTTCTTCTACAATATGGAATGGCGCCCTTTGATTCAGGGTGCCTCGGTCAACCAGACTGTGCCTGGCACAGCTACTTATGGCGGAGATTTCAGCTCACTTCTTTCGCTTGCTAAGCCCAACCCCATTTTCGTTCCCACCTTCTGCGGTACTGCGGGAACGCCTGCTTGTACGGGGTCGAATGCCCAAGTTGCAGGCAACATTCTCTTTGCAAATTGCCCCGGTCAGCAAGCCCCGGCAGGAATCGTGGGGGGCCAGCAGTTCCCTGGCAACGTCATACCCTCTTGTATGATCAATCCTAACTCGGCAGCTCTGGTCGCGGCCGGCATTTTCCCGGCGAACAACACCGTTGACGGGAGTGGAAATGCCGAGTTCCACGGCGGCGCCAACTCTGACACCAGTTTGAGGGAAGAGGTCGTTCGCATCGACCATAACTTCAGCAGCAAGTTCTCCGTCTTCGGACACTATATCGCCGAACAAGTCACGCAGGGCTATGCAATCAGTCAATGGAGCGGAGACAATGTCCCCACGGTTGGCGACAACTTCGGCAACCCGTCGTATAGCGCAGTCATCCATACCACCTATACGATCAGCCCAACGCTCATCAACGAAGTTGCCTTCAACTACAACGGGAACCGCATCAACATCATCCCTTATGCGGCCACCGGTTTGACCAGCTTGGCCCTCCCAGCTGGTTACGATGGGTCCAACTCCAGGCTCTTTTCTGGACCGAATAACTTGAACCGCATTCCCAACATCGACTTGAGCGGCCAGAGCGGCGCGAACTTCGAAATCTCCAGCTGGCCGTGGAAAAACAAAGCCGACGATTACCAGATCCGCGACGACGTCTCCTGGATTCATGGTGCCCATCAGTTCAAATTCGGTGGCAGCTGGGCACTCTACAAGAAGACTCAGGACCTCTTCGGTCAGACTCAAGGTGGTTTCGGCTTCAACGACACGTTTACTTCCGGGACAGCAGCCTGCCCGGCCAACACCCAGTGCGGAAACAGCTTCGCCAGCATGTTGCTCGGCATGCCTAACTCTTATCAAGAGCTAGCCGTGCAAGACAGCGGTCAGTGGAATAACGTTTCTTGGGCCGCATACGCGCAGGACAACTGGCGCGTGAATCGCAAGCTGACCCTCAACCTCGGCTTGCGCTGGGACGGCATCCCGCACACCTATGAAGCGAACGACCGTATGGGGAATTTTTATCCCCAGCTTTATAACCCAGCTAATACCGCTCTTATGGCCACAAACGGCACTATCTGCGGCGGCGCTTTCAATCCAGCCACCGGTGCGAACCCAGGCTGCGCAGGCATAAGCCCCGGTCTCGGCACCAGCCCCAATCCCATTCTTGCCGGCGTTCCGCTCTATTTGAACGGCATCGGCATCCCTGGTCAGGTTGGCGTCCCGAAGGGCCTCGTCAACAATTACTGGGCCACCTTCGGTCCTCGCATCGGCTTTGCCTGGGACCTCACGGGAAGCGGCAAGACCGTTGTCCGCGGTGGATTCGGCATCATGTACGAGCGCATTCAGGGCAACGACATGTACAACGCCGGTCCGAATATTCCGTTCAGTCTCCAGGTCAATACTCCCCAGGTGACGATGCAGAATCCGAGCATCGCGCTCTCTAACGGCACCCCAGTGACCCTACCGATTAACGCTGCTGGCATCACGGGCTTGGATATAAGCGATTACAAGCCGCCGGTCAGCTACCAGTGGAGCTTTGGCATGCAACGCGCCCTCGGAACCAAGTCGGTTTTGTCGGTAAGTTACGTTGGCAACCAGGGCCGTCACCAGAGTGACCAACGGGACATCAACCTGTTTAACGAGACCCAGATACCGGAAGTTGCTGGTTTGATCCCCGGCCAACCGTCTGTCAACTACAACATCGCTCCAGGCCTGCAGTACCCGGGCTTCAATACCATTGTCATGTACGAAAACGAAGCCAACACGGACTACAATGGCCTGCAAATGGACCTGAACTCGCAGCTTAGCCATGACTTGACCCTTCGCGCTATCTACACGCTTTCGCGCGCGAACGACCCGACCACGGCAGGCAACGGTGGTGGCGATCTGGGCAATGTGTCCAATCCCTGGGCCGGCTGGAAATATGACGTCGGACTAAGCGGCTACGATCGCACCAATGTGGCTGTCGTGGACTTTATCTACGACATCCCGCTCTTCCGCCACAGTGAGAGCAAGCTACTGAAGTCAGTCGTTGGTGGCTGGCAAATCTCCGGCATCGTCACGATGGAGTCCGGCTTGCCCATCAACATCACACTCACCGGCAATCAACAGGGCAACGGCGTAGGCGGCAATAACCGGCCAGACCTGACAGGCACGCTCACAACTCCACATAACGTCAACGAGTGGTTCAGCCCGAGCGCGTTTTCGGCCCCAGCCATCGGCGCTTGGGGCACTCTGCCACACTATGACCTGCGTGGACCTGGGCGCGATAACTGGAACCTGTCGCTCTTCAAGAGGTTCTCGCTCTGGGAATCACGCGGCAGCTATCTGGAACTGCGTTTGGAAACCTTCAACACCTGGAACCATACGCAGTTTAACAACGTAAGCACTGGCCTTGGTTCTTCGAACTTCGGCGCGGTCACCTCAGCCTTTGACCCGAGAATCTTGCAGCTTGGCGGCAAGATTTACTTCTAATCACCCCGGAAGCAGCACCCTGGCCCCGCTCGCACGCACTGCGAGCGGGGCCTTTCTTTTCCGCGCTGCTTGTCACGGCATGAAGGGTGTGGCTTAAAGAGACTGAACTCTTCGTCGAAGATTCCCACAACCTGTTCGAACGATACATAAAGAATAATTGACTAATGCTGTATATCTTGCTACCATCTCCTATGCTTCGGTCACTCCAGCTTCTTCTTCGCCTCGGCAATGGCGAATATTTAGATCCGCTGACTTCTCCGCCCAGCTTTAGTACGGTTTCGTCCGTTTTCCATCTCTTCAAATCCCTTGATTTTTGGTCGAAGCGCGTGCATCCCACTTTCTGGCATTTCAGCTCCATCTCCTTTAGAATCCGCATTTACGAAAATTACCTCCTAACTCTTTTAGAATGCGCAGTTTCAAGACAAAGGACTTAAAACCCTTTAGAATGTGCAGTTGCGGGAAAACGGGGGGAGGGGGACAAAATGTTAACCAAACAGCTCCCAAAACCTCGACTCGTATTTCTCGTGACTGCCGCGCTCCTGTGGGCAGGTTCTGCGTTTGCACAATCGCCTAGCCCAGCGGAAGCCATCGCGCTCGAGCAGCAAGGGAAACTGGACGACGCCATCCGGGTCTGGCAGGCGGTGATCGCGCAGAACCCGCACGATGCTGGAGCCCTCGCTAGCCTGGGGGTGGACTTCTCCAGAGAGCAAAAGTATTCGGAAGCAGTCTCCGCCTACAGAAAGGCGCTGGCCTTGGATCCCAAGCTCCCCGGAATCCAACTGAATCTCGGGCTGGCGGAATTCAAGCAAGGGCATTTTGAGGCGGCTATAGCCCCGCTCAACGCCGCTCTGGCCGACCAGCCGGATAGTATGCAGGCGAACGCGCTGCTTGGCTTGAGCTACTACGGAACGAAGCGGTTTGCGGAGGCCTCGAAGCATCTTGAGCTAGCGGCGAAGGCTGATCCGGGCAATGTCCAGCTCGGGCAAGTGCTGGCGCAGAGCTGTCTCTGGGCAAAAAAGTTCGACTGTGCGCTGGAAGAGTTTCGACAGATCGAGCAGCACGATCCAAATTCATCTGCAGTGCACGTCCTTGCGGGCGAGGCTTTGGACGGCCTGGGGAGGACTTCGGAAGCCATTGCCGAGTTCCAGGAAGCGGTGAAAGCCGCCCCTCAGGAACCAAACTTGCATTTTGGCCTGGGCTACCTACACTGGAAGCTGAAGCAATACGACGAGGCGGAAATCGAGTTCAAGGCGGAGCTGGCCGTTGACCCGGATAACTCGCAAGCCCTGGCATATCTTGGCGATATAGAAATGAAGAGGAACAATCCGGATGCTGCCGTTCCTTTACTGAGGAAGGCTTTGCAGGCGCACAACGACATTCGTATTGCTTATCTTGACCTCGGAGCCATTCTTACGCAGCGGGGAGAGTATCCAGCCGCGATCACCGCTCTAAAGCGCGCAGTGGAGTTGGATGCGGAACAACCCGATGCGCATTACCGCCTTGGGCGTGCCTACCAGGCCAACGGGAATGAGGCTGCCGCGCAAAAAGAGTTCGCCAAGGTCCGCGAACTCCACGACAAATCCGAAGAAGACGTCGCGCGCAAGATGTCCGCTGCCCCGCCACCCCTGCCTCAGTAGCCACCCGTGAATACGTCAGGAGCGGAATCTTTTGTGCGCATTAATTCTTGTGCTAGAGTCTGCGGCACTATGAGAAAACTTCAAGCGCTGTTTGCCGCTGCGTGCTTTTTTTGCCTCGGCATCCTCGGATCAGAAGGAATGCGGGCGCAGACCAAGCGCGGCGTTACTCCCGAGGATTATCTCTCGTTCAAATTTGTTGGCGATCCGCATATTTCGCCGGATGGGAAAGTTGTGGCTTATGTTTTGACGGTCATCGATCCGAAGAAGAACCGGCGCGAATCCTCGATCTGGGTTGTGCCTGCAGACGGCTCGGCAGCGCCGCGGCGATTGAGCGCGGAGGGATACAGTTCCAACTCGCCCCGATGGAGTCCTGATGGAAAGACGCTGGCGATTCTTTCGGCGCGGTCCGTGGACCTTCCGGCGGGGGAAACGCCGAAGTCCCAGATTTATTTGCTCTCGATTGCCGGCGGGGGCGAAGCGATTGCGCTGACAAAATTGAAGAACGGCGTCCAGAGTTATCAGTGGTCGCCGGAGGGATCGCGCATCGTTGTGGTCAGCACTTCCGGACCGATGGATGGCGTGGCGACTGCCGATCGCAAGAGCGATGTGCGGCATTACACACACATCCAGTACAAATTCAATGACAGCGGGTGGTTCGACGACAAGCGGCGCCACTTGTGGGTTGTGAGTGTCTCGGGTGGAGAAGCAAAACAGATTACCGAGGGACAGGATTGGAACGACACGGATCCGCAATGGTCTCCGGATGGGACGCGTATTGCGTTTGTCTCCGACCGTACTGGGAAGGCTTATGACGACAGCCACAATACTGACATTTGGGTGATTCCTGCGGCGGGCGGCACGCTGACGAAGATTTCGGATCATGCGTTTGAGGACGAAAATCCGCGCTGGTCACCGGATGGGAAGCAGATTTTATTTACTGGGCAGACTGCGGTGCACCAATTTCCGAAACTCTACGTGGCGGATTCTTCCGGGGGCGCGGCTTCGCAGATGGTATTGAAAGATCTCGACTCCATACCGGGGGAACTGCGCTGGCAGACTGCCAACACGGTTTTATTTACGGCCGGCGTGAAGGGCGAAACTCATATTTTTCGCGCTGATCCAAGCGTGCCCGATCGAGGTGTTCGCACCTTTACGGCGGTGACTTCAGGGCCGCGGGGCATTCACGCATTTGATGTGAACGAGAGCTCGGGGAAAATGGCTTATCTGGCGAATGATTTCCAGCATCTCGATGATCTGTACATTTCTAATTTGGATGGCTCGGGCGAACGGCAGTTGACGCATGTGAACAGCGAATTGTGGGCGCAGTTGGAGCTGCAGCCGGTCGAGCGATTGACCTACAAGAGCACGGATGGCTGGGCCGTCGACGGGTTTTTTGTGAAGCCGCTCGGCTGGCAAGCCGGCAAAAAATATCCCATGGTGCTGGTGATTCATGGCGGGCCGGAAGGCATGTTTGGCGTGGATTGGTACCACGAATTCCAGGTCTATGCAGCCAATGGCTACGCGGTTTTTTTCTGCAATCCGCGCGGGTCGACAGGCTATGGAGAGAAGTTCGAGCGCGGCGAGATCAACAACTGGGGCGTCATGGATTATCAGGACATCATGGCTGGAGTGGACGCCGCGCTGAAGCAATATCCCTGGGTGGATGCGAATGACCTGGGTGTGACAGGCGGAAGTTACGGCGGTTATATGACGAACTGGATCGTTTCGCATACCAACCGCTTCAAGGCGGCAGTGACGTTGCGGTCGATTTCCAATTTCATCAGCGACGACGGCACGCGAGATGCGGCTTACGGCCACGAAGATTATTTCAAAGGAATTATCTTCGACGACTTCGACCAATACTGGGACGCTTCGCCTCTAAAGTATGCGCGCAACGTCCGCACACCCACGCTCATTCTTCATTCTGACAATGACTTCCGCGTTCCCATCGAGCAGGGCGAACAATGGTTCCGCGCGCTGCAGCATTATGGCGTACCCTCGGAGATCGTCTTTTTTCCGCGGGAGAACCACAATCTCACGCGAACTGGCGAGCCCAAGCATCTGGTTGAAAGCCTGAACTGGCAGCTCTATTGGTTTGACCGCTATTTGAACGGCAATTCCAGCGCGAAACCACCCGACGCGCAATAGGTAGGCAAGAACCCGAGCTTCCTTTCCCGCGCGTAGCAGACAACTCAGGGCAAAGGTAGAGGCTGCGGTAACTACTACAATAGATAGTTGATTACAAAACTTTTACATGAAAATGACTTGCATCTGAACTAGGACTAATCTAGTCTCATATCCATTCTTGTTGTAAATCATTTGCAACTATGACGGAGTATAGATGCGCTTAGTCCTTATTCTCTACCCAGTTAGATGGGGCAAGCCAATTCGGCTTGCGACCTTGATCGTCTTTGCTCTTGGACTTACGGGATTTTGTTCGCGGCCCATGCGAGCACAGGAACCTCCCTACTTTGTGACTTATTCCGATGCCCTTGAGGAGCCGGGGAATCTTGAAGTCGCCGTCAAAACAGCGAATGGGACCCCAAAGTATGGAAACTCATTTAGGTCGGCCACCCTGGAATTGGAGTACGGCGCAAAGGGCTGGTGGACCACGGAAGTCTACCTTTCCGGCCAGACCACGCAGAACGACAGCACGGTGTTCACCGGATTTCGCTGGGAGAACCGAGTCCGACCCTTCATGCGGGATCACTTCATCAATCCCGTGCTTTACGCGGAATACGAGGATGTGAACGGGGCGGATCGCAGCTTTCTGGAAATTACGGGGCATCACGGCGTCTCGGATTTGCTGCTGACGAATGCACAGGCGCGCCAGAAGGTGGAGCGCTCGATGGAACTGAAGTTGATTCTATCGAGCACCATTAAGGGCTGGAACGTCTCCGAGAATTTCATCGCCGAAAAAAATCTGAGCAACGAGCCGTGGGAGTTCGGCTACGCGTTGGGGACCAGCAGGCCTTTGGCGTTCAAAGCGAGCGCGCGACCCTGCGTTTTTTGCCGGCAAAACTTCGCTGTCGGCGCTGAAATGTACGGAGGGTTGGGTGACCGCTACAGCTTCGGGTGGAAGCAAACGTCTCAATATCTGGCCCCTACCGTGAGTTTTGATATTCCGAAAGGCCCGACGCTTACCTTCTCGCCGAGCTTTGGCTTGAACAGCAACAGCGTGGGGGTGATCTACCGATTCAAGGTTTCCTACGAAATTCAGCAGATTTTCAGCCGAAACCACAAGGGGGCGAACTAATGGTTCCGGGGAAATCGACTCATCGGAAGAATTTGCTGGCGTTCGCATTCGCGCTTGCTTCGGCAGCAGCGGTTTATGCGACGGCGGATGGTTCGTGGCTAAAACATGTGCCTGACGCTGATCGAACCCGGACAAATCCCTTTGCGGGACAAGCAGATGCTGTCGCCGCGGGTAAAGGAGTCTTTCAAGATCATTGCGCGAAGTGCCATGGACCGGATGGAGAGGGACGCGGCAAGAAACCCAGCTTGCGAAGCTCACGAGTGCAAGACGCAACCGATGGCGAGATTTTCTGGCTGCTAAAAAACGGGAACCTTCCGAAAGGAATGCCCACCTGGAACAAATTGCCGGAGCAGACGCGCTGGCAAGTGATTGCGTATGTGAAGAGTTTGGGAAAGAGCGGTTTGTTCAGTTACGCCGGCCAGCCCGCCACGGGAGACGGCCAATGAGGGAGAACATGCGACGCACGAGGTTGGCAATTTTGATTTGCGGATTGGGTGCGGCCTTGCTGCCGTGGTTATCGGGATGCGGGTCTGGAAAAGCTCCCCAATTCGAGACGGACGAGGATGTGACGCCCGCGGAACAGAACATTGGGGAGCGCATTTTTGTGGATACGCGATTCGCGGAATATTTTGCGGCAAACATGACGGATGTGAATGCCCCGCTGGCTGTGGGAGATCCGGTGGTGGCAACGGTGCAGACTCCGAATGGACCGCTGCCCGGGCCGTTTGCGGGACAATCCATTAATTGCCGCTCGTGCCACTTCGTCGTTGAGATGCAAGGGGTGCCGGGAGCCGGAAACCGCACGTATGCCGACTTTATAGATCACAGTCCGATCCCGCGAATGCTGACCGGTTTCACGGCTACACCAAGAAATTCCATGCACATGGTGGGCTCTATGCAATCGCATGAAGGGCCATCGTTTCTGCATTTTGACGGCGAGTTCACGGATCCGGCAGACCTGGCAAAGAGCACGCTGACTGGACGCAATTTCGGATGGGGCCCTGACCAATACCAGCAGGCCATCGCGCACATCGCCAATGTGATCCGAAATGACAATGGGAAGAATGATCCCGCCACGGAATTCGGTTGCGGGTTTTCGTATGCGGCGATTTTTTTGGGGACGGACCCGACGATTCCCGTGGATTGCCATTTGCCGCCTGCGTATCGACTGGACGTGACGAGCGCAAGCGACGAGCAAATTGTCGAGGACATGGCGCAGATGCTGGGGCAGTATCTGGATGGATTGCTTTTCCAGCAGGATGAGAATGGGCGATACATCGGTTCGCCCTACGATGTTTTTCTTCGCATCAATCACCTTCCCGTGCAGCCGATCGCGGGGCAGACGCTTGCCCAATACAATCAGAAGCTGTTGGTGCAACTGCAGAACTTGAGCAACCCAATTTTTGTGGATGGTACGTACGGGAGCTTCAAGTACCATGCTCAGCCGTTTGTTTTTGGGGCGCTCGAGCTGGCTGGATTGAAAATATTTCTGAAAGTGGCCGTGAATGCGACGGATGGTTCGCAACACGCCGGGAACTGCGCGGCGTGCCATGTGGCGCCGAACTTCACGGACTTCACCTTTCACAACACAGGCGTAACCCAAGCGGAGTATGACGCAGCTAACGGCGCGGGCGCGTTTGCTGCGCTCGTGGTGCCGAATCAGGCGGATCGCATTGCCAATTTCAATCAGTACATGCCTGCCTCGGCTAACCATCCGAACGCTATCGAGACGTTCCGCCACACTGCCGTGCCAGGAAATCCGATTTATGCGGACTTGGGACTTTGGAACGTATATCTCAATCCTGACATTCCCAATCCACAGGCAAACCTGAGCACGGTGGTGTGCGCGATCGTGCAGAATTGCGCGGTGGATCAAGGGCTTGCGACGACGATTGCTCAGTTTAAGACTTCGATGCTGCGCGACTTGGAGGATTCGGCTCCGTATTTTCACAACGGAAGCGCGGCGAAGTTCACCGACGCGGTGGAGTTCTATATCAAAAGTTCGCAACTGGCCCATCAGGGCACTTTGAGAAATGCTCCGCCGGAATTTCAAGGGATGTCGCTGACCGAGGATGACGTAGCGGCGCTGGCGGCGTTTCTGGCTTCGCTGACGGAAGACTATGACGACGCGTAAGGACGTTCTCGCAACTTCTTAAATTGCTATTGCCCACCGCCGAATTTACCGCCAAAATGCGCCCATCAATAAGGGTTCAGGTTGGCGAGGGGGTACGGGCATGCCAGTTCTTTCCGAAGTTCGCAAGATCTCTTTTCGTTTTGGAATTATATTTTTTGCGCTGACAGGGTCTTCAGGGCTGGCGCAAACCAATCTGCAGTATCAGCAGCCCCCGAAAGCCATCGTGGATATTGTCGATGCTTTGCCGACTCCGGGGGTCGAGCTATCTCCCGCGGGCAGCGCGACGGCAAAGCGCTGGATGTTGATTGAACATTTTTCTGGGTTACCGACGATTGCGGAGCTAGCTCAGCCCGAGCTTCGATTGGCGGGGTTGCGATTCAATCCTAAGACGGATGGTCCGAGCAGAGGGCGCTATGACACTTCGCTCGAGTTGCAGATTCTGCCTAACGGCAAACCGGTTGCCGTCTCCGGATTGCCTGAGCACGCGAAAATCAGATTTGCGGATTGGTCGCCGGACGGGCGGAAGATTTCGTTTGTGAACATTAGCGACGCGAAGGAAGACGCGGGGCTGAGTCTCTGGGTTGTGGATGTGGAGACTGCGCAGGCGCGGCGATTGCCAGGAATTGCCCTGAACGGAATTTTTGGGTCGCCGTGTGAATGGTTGAGCGATAGTCAGGGATTGGTGTGCAGAACGGTTCCGGCGGAGCGCGGCGCGGCGCCGGTGCGGAGCGAAGTGCCGACAGGGCCGGTGGTGCAGGAAAATCTCGGGCGCGTAACGCCTGGTGCTACGTTCGAAGATCTTTTGAAGAACCCGGAGGATGAGCATTTTTTTGATTATTACGCGAAGTCGCAGATCGCGATCGTGCGTCTGGATGGCGGGTCGGTGCTGCTGGGGAAGGCTGGCGTTTTCGTAGAGGCGACGCCTTCGCCGGATGGGAAATGGGTGCTTTTGTTTGAGCGGCATCATCCTTATACGTATTTGTTGCCGTTTTATGCGTTTCCGGAGCGCGTGTCCGCCGTCAACCTGAAGACAGGAACGGCGAAGCAGTTAGTGGACAAGCCGCTCGAAGACAATATTCCAAATATTCATGACGCCGTTGCGCCTGGACCGCGGGATTACGAATGGCGAAGCGATGCTCCGGCTTCCGTTTTCTGGGTGGAAGCGGGGGACGGCGGCGATCCGCGGAAGGATGCCGCTGTGCGGGATACTTTGTTCCTTGTAGATGCGCCATTTGAAAGTGCGCCTCGCAAATTGGCGGAGCTTCCGGTTCGTTACCGACGCGTGGCATGGGGCAACGATCACCTGGCACTTGTTGAAGAGCTCCGATGGAAAGACCGCAAGCGCGTCATTTTGGCGATGGCGCCTTCCGCTCCGGCGGGGCTGGCCAAATTGTTCGAAGGTTCGTTCGAGGACCGCTATCACGATCCGGGCACAGCGGTCGAGGAATACAATTCCGCGGGCAAGCCTCTTATCCAAACAACTCCGGACGGCAAAGGGATCTACTTCAAGGGTGAGGGCGCTTCTGCGGAAGGCGACAAACCATTTCTATCTGTGATGAGCACGGCGAATGGAGACTCAAAGCGGCTTTGGCAATCGGTTGCTCCGTATTTTGAGACTGCGGCCGCCGTTCTTGATCCGGCTGCCGGCACAATTTTGATGCGCAGAGAATCGCAGGAGCAGAGCCCGAATTACTACATTCAGAAAATCGGGAGTGCATCCGCGGAACAGGTGACTTTTTTTCCGAATCCATACGGGAATGGCCCGTTGCCCAAGAAACAGGTTTTGCATTACAAGCGTGCGGATGGCGTCGATTTGAGCGCGAATCTCTATTTGCCGCCGGGGTACAAGCCTTCGGATGGTCCGCTGCCTGCGTTGATGGAAGCGTACCCCACGGAATACAAAACGAAGTCGGCTGCGGGACAAGTTACAGGATCGCCTTACCAGTTCACGTTCTTGTATTGGGGATCGCCGGTACCCTTTGCGACGCAGGGCTATGCGGTGCTGGAAAACGCCACAATTCCCATCATCGGCGAAGGTAATGCGGAGCCGAATGATACATATGTAGAACAACTTGTGGCCAGCGCCAAAGCGGCGATTGATGAGGGCGTGCGACTTGGCGTGGTGGATCGCAATCGCGTGGCGGTCATGGGGCATTCCTATGGCGCTTTTATGACCGCGAATTTGCTGGCGCACAGTGACTTGTTCAAGGCGGGCATCGCGCGGAGCGGAGCTTACAACCGGACGCTGACGCCGTTTGGTTTTCAGAATGAGGAACGGACATACTGGCAGGCGCCGGAGGTTTATTACAAAATGTCCCCGTTTTCGTTCGCTGACAAAATCAAGACGCCGATTTTGTTGATTCATGGTGAGGCGGACAATAATTCCGGGACGTTTCCGATTCAGAGCGAACGGCTTTTTAGCGCGTTGAAGGGACATGGTGCGACGGTGCGTTTCGTGTTACTGCCCTTGGAATCGCATGGATATCAGGGACGGGAATCGGTGCTGCACATGTTCTGGGAGATGAACAACTGGCTGAATACGTATGTGAAGAATCCGCCGCCCGCTACGGCTGCGGCGCAACATTGAGTGTTTTGCGCGCGCTGCCTACAATCATGCACAAATTCCTGGGGATTGCCTTTTTTCTGCTGGTAACCGCCGCCAGCACGACGCACGCGCAGACCGCGGGCAAATCGCTGGCGGAAAAGCTCGGTTACGAACGGGACGCGAAATTGGTGATCGTTCATGCCGATGACTTGGGCATGACGCATTCGGTGAATGCGGCGTCGATAAAGGGGCTTGAAAGCGGGCTGGTCACCTCGGCGAGCATCATGGTGCCGTGTCCATGGTTTCCGGAAATGGCGGATTATGCGAAGTCGCATCCGGAGGCGGATCTCGGACTTCATCTGACGTTGACGAGCGAACGCGTTTTCTATCGTTGGGGGCCCGTCGCTCCGCGCGACAAAGTGCCAAGCCTCGTGGATGCGAATGGTTACTTCCACCTGAATTGGACGGATACCACGCACATCGACGCAAAGGAAGCGGAACTCGAGCTTCGAGCGCAAATTGAGAGAGCTTTAGCAATGGGCGTCCGGCCGACGCACCTCGATTCTCATCAGTACAGGCTCTTTGAAAATGGGAAGGATATTTTTCAGAGCGTTTTGCGTGTTGCGCACGAATATAAATTGCCGGTGTTTATGGTGCGCGATTGGTTTGCGGAGCGCCCTTACTTGGAAAGTTCTTTAAGTCCCGATGATCTCGTGGTGGATCATACCGTGACGATTGAGCCGGGAGTGGCGCCGGAAAAATGGGCGGATTTTTACACCACGGCATTGAAGAATCTTCAGCCGGGGGTGACTGTCTTCATTATTCATCTGGCTTACGATGACGACGAAATGCGGGCGGCCACGCGCGAGCGCGATACGTGGGGTGCGGCGTGGCGGCAGCGCGATTTCAGTTACTTCACCAGCGAAAAGTTCCGAGCGTTGGTGCGAGAGCAGAACATTAAGCTGGTCACTTGGCGCGAACTGGCCAACGCTGCAAAGTGAATTGCTTTGGGGAAGATTTTTCTACGGCTCGTGCAAATAGAAAGTCATTAGCTTTTTTCCTCGAGTTAGCATCCAAGTTATTTTGGTTTCAGTAGCCTCGTTCCTTTTGGAGCATGCACATGGCGTCTGCCCCGGCTTCTGAACCGAGATCTCTTCTAAAGAACCCGCTGGCATATTCTTCCGCCGTGCTCGTCGTGGTGTTGCTCGGTGTTGTGTTTGTTATGTATTCGCGCTGGCAGGATAGGCGCAATATCGACCGCCAAGCGGCGCAAGAACGCGCTGAGAAGCAGCACGAACAGGATCGTCTGGCCGTCGAGCAGCTTGGTGGTAAGCAGTTGGCGATTCTTAGTTTCTACGCTAGTCCCACGACGATTCGGCGTGGCGAATCGTCGCGACTTTGTTACGGTGTAGCGAACGCCAAAACCGTGAAGTTGGAGCCTCAATCCGAGCCGGTGTGGCCATCGGGGGCGCGCTGTGTTGATGTAAATCCTCTAAAGTCAACAACATACACTCTTACCATTGAAGACGCTGCTGGAAAAACGCAGTCTCAGGACATCGAGGTTGAAGTTCACTGACCTGGATCCACAGAGCCTGAGCTAGCAGGGGCGCAGCGTGCTGCGCCCCTGCAAGTTTTGCGCTGGAGGACGGTTCGAATCCATCTGGGCGCGCTTCAAAACTATCTGGGGCTGCCCCTTGTGGCGGCAAATGAGACGCATCTATAATGCTTGTTCGCGCGGAGTCCGGCGAGCCATGCTGCTAAACCGGACTCCGCGAACATTTTTGGAAACCACTTTCGGTGACTTTTTGACCATGTCAGACCCGCTCGCGAAGATCAAACAGCGCCTGCAAGGGGAAATCGACAACCTCGAGCACGAGCTGAACATCGACCTCCCCAAGGAGATCGCCAAGGCGCGGGCGCACGGCGACCTTTCCGAGAACGCGGAGTATAAGTACGCCAAAGAGCGGCAAGGGTACGTCAACGCGCGCATTGGGCAGCTCAAAAAGCGGATGGGCGACCTGGGCATGCTAAATCTGAGCAATATTCCGAAAGACCGGTCGGGGTACGGTTCGCGCATAGTGGTGCTGGATATTCACAAAGAGTTGAAAATCGAGTACAAGCTGGTCACCACGGAAGAGGCGGATGTCGAGAAAGGGCTGATTTCGACCACTTCGCCCATTGGCAAGGCTTTGCTGAATCGGAAGGTTGGCGATGAAGTGCACGTGACCACGCCGGCAGGGCAAAAAGAATTTGAGATCGTCCGGCTGACTACGATTCACGAGGACGAGTAACCTTTCGGCTTTTTTTGACGTCCTACCAATTTGGTGGGTCGTGTGTGAGGCACCATGTATTGGGGAGCTGGCCCGGCGCTCGGGCTTTTAACTGTGCTTGGATACGTCGCCTTCACGATCGGCGCGGCTCTTGTTTGGCGCAATCGTGATGATTTTTCTATTTGGGTGCACGATGAATTCGGGGCCTTCCGGCGCAGCCTTTCGCGATACATAGTCATCGGGCCGTTTTACAGCGTTCGGGAAGAGTCCCGGCTTAAAGCCGTGCCCTCGCAGTTTATTCAATCGCTTAGCCGATTTCCTCGCCGTCACATCAATCCTGCCTTCATACTGCTTTTTCTGGGAGCGGTTCTCTTCGTTCTTGATTTCTTCATCTAGGGGATGAATACGGTCGCGCTTCCCCGTTCTGGACAAACTCCGCTCGCTTTGCCATCCTCGTCGCGATGAAACCTTCTCTGATTGTGCATGGCGGGGCTTGGGATATTCCCGATGAAGCCGTTGAGGCATGCAATTTGGGGTGCCGTGGGGCGCTCGAAGCGGGCTGGTCGATTCTATCGCGAGGCGGTTCCGCGCTGGACGCGGTGGAAGCGGCTATCGTTGTGCTGGAAGACGAGCCAGTGTTCGATGCAGGATTTGGCTCGCATCTGAATCTCGATGGGCGCGTGGAGTGCGACGCGATTGTGATGAACGGCGCGACCTTGCGCGCCGGCGCTGTTGCTGCTTTGCAACGAATTCGCAATCCGATCCGTCTCGCGCGCGCCGTCTTGGAGCACTGCCCGCATATGATGCTCGTTGGCGAGGGCGCCGAGCGGTTCGCCAGAGACAATGGCTTCGCGCTGTGCAATCCCGCAGAACTCATTAGCGATGCAGAGCGCGAGGCTTGGCAGCTTTGCAGCCAGGATAAACACGCGGCGGCGCACCATCGCGGGCACGAGCAGGGTACAGTGGGGGCCGTCGCGATCGATTCGCACGGTAAGCTGTTTGCAGCCACATCCACCGGCGGGACGTGCTGCAAGCTTCCTGGACGCGTTGGCGATTCGCCCTTGATTGGATGCGGATGCTACGCCGATTACACCGTCGGCGGCGTATCTTGTACCGGCTACGGCGAAGCCATCATGAAGATCGTCATGGCCAAAACCGCTACCGATCTCCTCCGCTCCGGCAGCAACTCATTTTGTGTGTCCGATTCTTCTCGAGAATCATCCAGCCTGGCAGCGCACTCATGTGCGGCAGACGTGGCCATGCTCGCTGCACGCGAAGCTGTTCACCTTCTTGCAAAACGTACCCATGCCACTGGAGGACTCATCTTGCTGGACTGCGAAGGAAATCCTGGCTTCGCGTTTAACACGCCGCGCATGGCTTATGGCTACGTTGCCGCGGACGGCTCCTTATTCACTGCGGTGTAGCTCGCTGCGAAATTCAGTTTGGCCTTCTTGAAAAGCGGAAGTTCTGGATGCGTCCGGCGTTTAGAATAAATCCGGAAATATGCTGATTCGCGTCGCGCGTGAAGCGCACCGTGCCGATTTCCCCAGTAAAGACGTCTCGCACCTCTGGCCGAAGGGTATCGGGTTTGTTCTTCAGCCGCGTGAGGGTTAAGTTGCCGTCTTGAAGGGCCATGCGGTAAACGGGGTCGATTTCTTCGCTGATGTACGCGCCCGCATACCCTGCCAGTTCCGTTGCAGTGGGAGTATATCCCGTGACAGATTCAAAGATGTCTGGCTTTCCCCCGCCAAAGCTCTGCTCGAGACGCTTCGGTTTTTCCGCCGCGGCCGAGACGAAGTGAATGTCTACATCATCGCCCCAGGGAACGTCAGCCACGTGGAAATGGGCCTCTCCCGCGGGTTTAAGAGTGCGAAACTCGCTGCCAAGTTGCACCTGCAGCTTGCCGTCTTTCACTTGGACTTTCTCGAAATCATCGTCTTCCTTGTTCCAATACAATCCCGCTATCGCAGCCATCTGCTCCGCCGTGAGAGTCGCTGCGGCGCTCTTTGTCGGCTCTTTCGCCGGAGTTGCTTCAGCGGGTTTTAGATCTTTCGCAAGTACGATGTCGGCGACCTGGCGCGCCAACGCGCTCGGATTGGTTTCCGCGGAGTTGCAAAGCACGGCCGTGGAAAAATGCTGCTCCGGAAAACGTATCAGGTCCGAGCGATAGCCGGCATCGGCGCCGCCGTGGTCAACCGTTGGCAGCCCTTTGTACTTGCCGACTACCAGGCCAAACGCATAGTCGAGCTGTTCGCCACTATTGAGCTTGCCGCGCTCGAGCATCTGTTGAAGAAACGCTGGGCCTCCCACGCGAGGATGATAAAAATTCTCATCCCAGAGCTGCAGATCCTCTACCGTAGTGTGCAGGCTCGTTGCTCCGACGGTGTCGAAGTTAGTCAAGCTCATGCGGAAAGGTTTGTCCTTTCCTTCCTGTTCATAACCGAGCGCATCGTGCTTGATGATTTCCGCGTGGTCGTCCCGGAAATGGGTGTGCGTCATTCCCAGCGGCTCGAAAATATTCTTGGTCGTATATTCACGCAGCGACATGCCGCTCACGCGTTTGACGATCAGTCCCATCAGCGTATAGCCCGTATTGCAATAAACATGTTTATCGCCGGGCTTGAAGTTCAGATCTTTCTGGCGGGTCATCACGGACATAACGTCGTCATCCGTTATCAAATCCAGCGAATAGCGCCATCCCGCGAGCTCAAGAAGATTCCACTGATCGCGAAGACCGCTGGTGTGATGGACCAGGTGGCGGATGGTAATGCGCTCGCCGAAATCTGGCAGCTGCGGAATGTACTTGCGCACATCGTCATCGAGGGAAAGCTTCCCTTGCTGGGCAAGTAGGACGATGGAAGCGGCCGTAAACTGTTTGGACATCGATGCCACGTGGAACACCGTCGCGGGAGTGATGGGCACGTCGTCATTCAGATCGGCCACTCCATAGCCGTGCTTGTAGACGATTTGTCCATCTCTGTAGATTCCGAGCGCGCAACCAGGCGAGTCTGGCTTGTCCCACTTCTCAAAGACCTTATCCACCTGCTTGGTGACATCCGGCGGGAGAGTCTGAGCTTTCGCCAAACACGAAATCAGTAAGAGGGCTGGTAGAATTACGCTCCATCGCATCCGTTTCATTGTCTCTCCCATCCAGGTTCATTCTTTGGCATGCCATAACTGGCGCAAGCCTTACATTTAATAGCTTGGCACCCTCGGGACTGCCTGGTGCGGCAGGGTATTCGTCCATCTATACTCCGTCAAGACCATCTTGTTCCTTTTGTTTTTGGAGGTTATTCATGAGAGGGGGTAGGGTGGAAGAGACCGTCCAGGCAACGAAATTGACCTGGAATGCTTCTGCACTTAGCATGAAAGGGATGCCGCCATGAAAGGCCACGTTTTTCAAATGGGATACCGATGAACAGGAAGCCGAACGAAAGCATCCAGCGCGCACTGCTACTGACCGTGATCCAGTTTGCTCTTTTGTCGGGGATTCAACTCGGCTGCGCGGCAAAAGCGGCGGGGCAGACCGCCGATGAGATCGTCGCTAAAGTACTGACCGCGCGCGGCGGACTTGAAAAGGCCAAGGCCGTTCAATCGGAACGCATTACAGGCACACTTTATTTCAATCCTGAATTGTACGGACCGTTCCTGGCCGAGTTCAAACGGCCGGGAAAAATGCACAACGAAGTTACCATCCAAAATAAGACCATCGTGCGGGCCTTCAACGGTAAAGACGTGGGATGGGTGATCAACCCCTTTGCCGGTAAAGAGGCCGCGGAGCCGATGTCGGCGGACGAAGTGAAGGATGTGTTGAATGAAGCGGACTTCGATGGCCCATTAGTGGACGCCAAAGCCAAAGGAAACACGATTGAACTAATTGGCACGTCGAAGGTAGAGGGCCGGGATACTTACGTTCTCAAGGTCACGCACAAGGACGGCCAAGTTTCGTCTTACTTTTTCGACAAAGAGACATTTTTGCTTGTCAAGTGGAGCGGGGTTGATAGCGTGAATGGCGAAGCGGTCACGCGGGAGACGCTCTTTCACGATTACCGGGATGTCGGAGGGCTGAAGTTCGCGTTCGAGCTTGTTTCGAACTCGCCCGGTACGGATGTTACGCAGAGAATAATCGTGGAAAAGGTCGAAATTGATCCGCAAATCGATGACGCGCGTTTCGGGAAGCCGCCAAGCCCCCACTCGTCACCTGCCGCCGCTCCCGCGGCCGCTCCTCCGAGCGAACGCTAGCGACTCGCAATATTTTCGGGACCGAAACAGACCGATTTCGGGGCGGGAATGGTATCCTGACAGAGCGTAACCGCGCAGGTCGCGCCAAAAAGCTGCACTGATAGCCAGAATTTATGTTCTTCCAGTTCCGTCAAAATTCGAGCTTAGCAAAAGCCACCGGCCGAGCCCTTCTGATACTGAGTTTTGTTGCTGCTATGGCTTGCCGTGCGGATGCCGAGACCAATTCGACACGACACTCGCAGGCTTCTTCGCCGAGAATCAACTCATACTTCGCCATTGCGGACTTCGACGGCGACCAAAAACCGGATTTGGCGACTGTAGAAGTTCAAAAGGGCAGTTCTTCCAGGATCACCAAGTATTCGATTCGATTCCAGTTGACCGCAGGTATTTCGCAGGTCTTTGGCGTAACTGCGCCCTCCGGCGGGCTGCAGATCGTGGCACGCGATGTAAACGGCGACAACGCACTGGATGTGCTCGTCACCACATCGTTGCAGCACGAACAAGTTGCCGTATTGTTGAACGACGGCCACGGAAGATTCAGGCTGGCGGATGCCAGCGAGTTTCCGGCGGCCATTCAGGAAAATGGCAGACGCTGGAATTCTGGAACAATTCTGCTCTGCGATAGATCCGCCCTTATTCGGATTGAGTATCCTGCGGGCGAGATGGGTTGTGAGAGCAAGTTCGACGGACCACAAAGCTATTTTAAGAGCGCTTGTCCATTTGATAGCCAGGGATCTGCAAGGCCTTCTCTATTTTCGCTCCTGGGCAGAGCTCCTCCATCCTTCGTTCTTCAGTCTTAAACATTCTGTTAAAGAGGCCGTAAACTTACGAACCCGGAGCGGTTTATATAGTGCTTCGATTGTCCGGGCGTATCCCTATCCAACTACTTCGAAGAGCCAAGGCAGGAACATTTCGATCGAGCAGCCATTTAATGATTTCGCTTTTTATTTTACTGCGGCGAGATTAGCGAATCTCGCCGCAGGATGTGAGGTAAGACAATGATTCGGATGGGCGCTGAATATATGGCGCTAACGCTTGCTCTAGCGGGTTTTGCGGCTGGCTGCGGCGAAAACAAAGGTGATCCGAAGGCGGAAGCACCGCCGGCGGCGAAGGTCGAACACGAGCAAGACGTGAACGTGGTCACGGTCGATCACCCAGAACAATTTCCGCTGTTCACAGCAATTGAGCACGCGGCCACCACGCAGTTGGTGGCGACGGGAGTGGTGAGTCCCGATGTAGCGCGAACGGTTCCGGTTATCTCCATAGCCTCGGGGCGAGTCGTGGAAATTAGGGCGCGGTTGGGCGATACCGTCGAGAAGGGCCAGATATTGCTTCGCGTGCAGAGCTCGGATATTTCCTCGGCATTTTCAGACTACCGCAAGGCCGTTGCAGACGAAGTTGTAGCAAGGGCACAGTTTGATCGTGCCAAAGAACTGTATGAAAGAGGAGCCTTCGCGCTCAAGGACAAGGAATCCGCACAGGACACCGAAGACAAAGCAAAAATCGACGTGGAAACCGCAGCCGAACGGCTCCGTGTCCTGGGGGGGAGTGTGGACCATCCGACAGGAGTGGTGGACATTCGCGCGCCTATCTCCGGAGTGATTACCGACCAACAGGTTACAAACGCAGCGGGGGTGGCCGGTCTGGGATCGCCAAATCCACTTACGATTTCCGACCTGAGCCACGTGTGGATTCTCTGCGACGTTTACGAGAATGATCTTGCCGACGTGCGTGTCGGCGAAACGGCCGAAATTCGGTTGAACGCGTATCCCGACAAGGTATTTAGAGGGCGAATCGCCAACATTGGGCCAATTCTTGATCCCAACCTCCGAACGGCCAAAGTGCGAATCGAAGTGGAGAATTCCGGATTGATGAAAATTGGGATGTTCGTGACGGCGACATTCCATAGCGAGAAAAAGGAGATGCACGCCGCCGTTCCGGCGGACGCAATATTGCACCTGCATGACAGGGAGTGGGTGTACATGCCAGCGGGAAACAAAACATTTCGTCGCGTGGAAGTCACGGCGGGCGAAACGCTTCCGAACAAGATGCAGGAGATCATCACCGGAGTGCGGGCCGGGCAACAGGTTGTGACCAATGCCCTGGTGCTACAGAACACGGTCGAACAATGAGACGCAGAGCGATCCGGAATTCGAAGAGGGGAAGCAGGAATTAGCCGATGATTCGCGGCTTCGTCGAATACGCGCTCAAGAATCGCTTCATCATCATGATGGTGACGGTTCTTCTGCTCCTCTGGGGTGCCATCTCGTTTCATAATCTGCCAGTGGAAGCCTACCCCGACGTAGCGAATAACTATGTGCAGATCATTACGCAATGGCCGGGGCGCGCGGCGGAAGAGGTGGAGCAGCAAGTCACCGTACCCATTGAAATCCAGATGAACGGAATGCCGCACCTGGAGCATCTTCGTTCGGTGTCACTGTTTGGCCTTTCGAGCGTGATGCTTATTTTCGATGACCAGTCGAGCAATGATTGGAACCGCCAGAAGGCGTTGGAAAGACTCTCCGCAGTCACGCTGCCCCCGGGTATCACGCCACAGATGGGCACAGACTGGAGCCCGGTAGGGCAAATTTTCTGGTACACGCTTAGGAGTACAAATCCGAAGTATGACTTGATGGAGCTGAAATCCATCGAGGACTGGACGCTCGAAAAGCAATTCAAGTCCGTACCCAATGTTGTAGACGTTTCGAGCTTTGGCGGAACGACACGCGAATACCAAGTGCGCATCGATCCGAACAAGCTGGTCGCTTACGGATTGAGCATAGGGCAGGTGGAGCAGCAACTCGCTAACAACAATGTGAACGCCGGCGGCAGTTTCGTGGAAGAAGGCCTGCAACAGATCAATGTGCGGGCAGTCGGCCTGTTTAAGAGCGTGCAGGACATCGAGCAGACGGTGATCAAGACGCAAAACGGAACTGCGCTTCGCGTAATGGACATTGGGACCGTCACGCAAGGCCAGAAAATCCGGCTGGGGCAAATAGGCAAGGCAATTCCAAGCAAGGATGGGCGAATCATCGACAATGAAGACGTGGTCGAAGGCATCGTGCTGTTGAGGAAGGGAGCAAACGCGGACGAGACGCTGGCGGCCATCCACGACAAGGTAAAGGAATTGAACGAGCACATCTTGCCGTCCGGCGTGAAGATAGTCCCATTTCTGGACCGCAGCGACCTGGTTCATCTCACGACCCACACGGTGTTACACAACCTGATCGATGGGATTCTGCTTGTCTCGCTGGTGTTGTTTCTTTTTCTTGGCAACGTACGCGGTGCCATGATCGTGGCGCTGACGATTCCGTTTTCTTTATTGTTTGCATCGATCTGTCTGGACTTAAGCAATATTCCAGCGAATCTTCTTTCGCTGGGCGCGCTGGATTTTGGGATGGTCGTGGACGGAAGCGTGGTGATTATTGAAAACATTGTGCGGCACTTCAGTGCGGCAACAAACTCGTTCAAATCGCCGATAGAGCGAATCCGAGACGCGGTGTTCGAAGTGCTACGGCCGGTGTTTTTCGCACGCGCAATCATCATCACGGCGTACCTGCCGATTTTTACGCTGCAAAGCGTAGAAGGACGGCTGTTCAAACCGATGGCGTGGACAGTGTCATTCGCTCTATTGGGAGCGCTGATTTTTTCGATTGCGATTGCGCCGGTACTCGCGCTTTGGCAATTCCGGAACGGCGTGCGCGAGTGGCGAAACCCGGTGATGGAATTCTTGCGGGCAAAGTACAAGTCTTCCTTGCTGTGGGCCATCGAGCGCAGGAAGTTGACCGTAACCGTTGGAGCGCTCGTGCTTGCGGCGGCGGCCTTTTTGATTCTAAGCGGCGTCATTGGGTCGGAGTTCCTGCCGCACCTTGACGAAGGCGCGATTTGGGTACGCGGGACGCTAGCGCCAAGCACTGGACCAACGGAGGGCACTCGCGTAATGAATCAGTCGCGAATCATACTCGCGTCATTTCCCGAGCTGAAACAAGTGGTTTCCCAAGTTGGGCGTCCCGACGACGGAACGGATACTACGGGGTTTTTCAATACGGAATATTTCGTGGACTTGAAACTAAAATCGGAATGGCGGCCTGTGTTTCACGAAGACAAAGATGAATTGATTGCCGCGATGGACCGCGAGCTTAGCAAGATTCCCGGAGTGTTATGGAATTTTTCGCAGCCGATTTCGGACAACATGGAGGAAGCCGTCAGCGGAGTGAAAGGCGAACTGGCCGTAAAAATGTATGGCGACGATTTGAAGCTGCTGGAGGAGAAGGCGGATGAAGTCGTCAGTGTGATGCGAAAGGTGAATGGCGTCGAGGATCTTGGGCTATTTCGTGTGCTGGGACAGCCCAACTTGAACTTGGTGATAGACCGTCAGCAAGCCGCGCGTTTTGGAATCAACGTCACAGATGTGCAGGATGCCGTGGAGACGGCTATTGGCGGCAAAGCGGTAAGCCAAGTACTGCAGGGCGAGCAGCGGTACGATTTGGTGGTTCGCTATCAGGCGCCCTACCGCGACACGAAAGAGGCGATTGAAAATATCCGGCTTTTGGCCCCTTCTGGGGAGCGGGTTTCGCTGGCGCAGCTTGCGAAAATCGAAGTGCATGATGGCGCGTCGGAAATTTATCGTGAATCTAATTCGCGCTATGTCGCTATCAAGTACAGCGTCCGCGGGCGCGACCTGGGAGGCGCGGTCGAGGAGGCGATGAAGCTGGTGGAGCAGCAAGTGAAACTTCCAACCGGCTATCACATCGATTGGGCAGGCGAATATGAAAGCCAGAAGAGATCGCAGCGACGGCTCTTAATTGTGTTGCCCATCACGATCCTGGTCATTTACGTAATTTTGTACTCGATGTTCAGCTCGGCAAAATGGTCCTTGCTAATTCTTGCGAACGTAGCGATGGCGCCCATCGGCGGACTGCTGGCACTGGTGATAACCGGAACGCACTTTAGCGTTTCTACGGGTGTCGGATTTCTTGCTCTATTCGGCGTGTCCGTGGAGACCGGTGTGATCATGCTGGAGTACATCAATCAACTTCGCGTGCGCGGCCACTCGATCGAGGATTCGGCGGTGGAAGGCGCGGTGCTACGATTGCGGCCGATTATGATGACCATGCTAGTGGCGATACTTGGGCTCTTACCTGCGGCCTTGTCTCGCGGTATCGGATCGGATTCGCAACGGCCGTTCGCTATTGTTATCGTTGGCGGTCTGCTCGGCGCATTGTTCTTGAGTGTTTATTTGTTGCCGACCCTTTACGTATGGGTGGCGGGCGATCGCGATAAGCTCCCCGAGCCAGAGGCGGGTTTCGAGGAAGGCGCATAATGCAGGGCGCTGAGTAGCGAGGGGACTCAATTTCCATGAAGAAGGAAGAAGTTCGAGCGCGTATTGAGGAAATCGGGATCGTGCCTGCCGTGCGTTTCCATTCGGCGGGAGATGCGCGGTTTGCCACGCAGGCGGTTGCTCATGGCGGAATACCGATCGTCGAAATCACCATGACTGTGCCTGGCGCGATTGAGTTGATTGCCGATCTGGCGCGGAATCGTCCGGACGTGATTGTGGGTGCTGGCACAATTTTCGATACGGAAACAGCCAGCCGCTGCCTGGATGCCGGAGCGAGGTTCCTGACAAGTCCCGGTCTCGATCTTCGGCTGGTCGAATTTGCGATAAGAAAAGAAATCGTGGTTTTGGCCGGAGCGCTAACACCGACGGAAGTGACAATGGCTTGGAAGGCGGGTGCGGACTTCGTGAAAGTCTTTCCATGCTCGCTGGTTGGTGGCGACAATTACATCAAAGCGTTGAAGGGGCCGTTTCAGCATGTGCCCTTAATTGCAGCAGGCGGCGTAAATCAAGTGACAGCCGCAAATTTCATTCTTGCGGGAGCGGCTGCCATCGGCGTTGGAGGGGAGCTAGTGCCCGAGGAAGCGATACGGCTTCGCCAAGAGGAGCGAATCCATGAATTGGCGCGCAGGTTTGTGCGTTTTGTAAGCAAAGCGCGTGCACAAATGGCCGGAGTGAAGAGAATTCAGAAAAGCCACTAGACCAGCGCGATTTTGGCTGCTCGCGGTCTCGCAAGTGTGTGCGTTATTCTGGACGCATGGCGAATGTTGGCGATGCTGGTGCGACGAAAGAACGGGCGGGCCTTTGCGCAGACTGTGTCCACGCACGCAGCATCGAGTCCGACCGCGGCTCGATCTTTCTGCTTTGCGAACTATCCCGCAGCGATCCCCGTTTTACCAAATACCCGCGCCTGCCCGTGCTTTTCTGCACCGGTTACGAAAAGAATGAGGAACAAGCCGGTCACTCTTAGAATCCCTCCTCTCTTAGTTTATTCTTATGATATATTAACTGCCGGGTTTATCCTTCCGGCGAGGTTGCGTCATGATGTCCGGCACGATCCCTCGTCTAACAGCAGTTCTCTTTCTACTCCTGTGCCCGGCCTGGGCTGCGGCGGAAACTCTCAAGATTACGAGCATTCCCTCAGGTGCGACCGTTGAGATTGACGGCGTGCTCGTGGGTACGACGCCTTTCGAGAAGGATTACCCCGGCGGCTATTTCCACAAAACGCTGACATCCATGGGCTCGCGTCTGGAGCATCCCATGGTCGCGCGCATCAGCCTGACGGGTTTTGCCACCAAAGAGTTGCAGATGACCGACGGCCCGATGAACTGGATTTCGGTCAATGGACGCAATCACGGGGAATACTGGCTGCTTAAGAGCGATCATTTTCAGGTGAGCTTACAAGCCATCTCACAGGTGTTTACTGGCGGAGTCACGGCAAAACTGCCTGGAGCTGGGAGCGTCGTTTTGCAGCCCGAGCTTTCTCTGGAAGAGTTGGTGCGGAAGGCCAAGCCCGCAGTTGTTTATTTGAAAGGCTTGGATAAATCGGGTACAGGGTTTTTCGTGACGGAGACGGGAGTGATTGCGACGAACGCGCATGTCGCGCGCGGCGAAGAGTCTCTGCTGACGGTCCTGCCAGGAGGCGAACAGCTCGAAGCCAAAGTTGTGTACATTGACGGCGACTTGGATATTGCGCTCGCTAAAGTCGAGGGCAAGGACTTTCCGCACCTCGCGCTGGCCGATGCCGCGACCGTGAGGCAAGGGGAAGACGTGCTGGCGATCGGCAATCCTGGAGATGCCATGTTGTTCAGCGTTACAAAAGGCATCGTCAGCGCGGTTGGAAAATTTGCGAACGCCGGGCCTGGGATGTGGATCCAGACGGACACGCCAATCAATCCGGGAAACAGCGGGGGGCCGCTGCTGAATGGTCGCGGCGAAGTGATCGGCATCAACACGCAAAAACTCATCAAGAAAAATGTGACGGGAATCGGGTTTGCCCTCAGCGCGACGGATCTTCTGGAAGTGCTGCACCGTTTTTATCCCAATGTTTCTCCGCTCGGTGCTTCCGAGAGCGGTGGCTCACCGGCTGCTCACGTTGCGGCTCCTGACAATGCTTCGTCGACGCGCGTAGATGGTTCTGCCGCGATGGCAGCAATTGCCAGTGAGGGCAAGACGCAACCAGATTCGAGCACCTCTTTGTCCGACGCTCAGACGGCGAGTGCGTCCCCGGTACCATTCGCGAGCCAGCCTCCGCGTGGATTTGGCACCGTGGCGATTACTTCTGAACCCGATGACGTGGAAATTTACGTAGACGAGAAATTCGTGGGCAATGCTCCGGCCAAATTGAAACTAGCGGCTGGAAGCCACATCGTGGTTATGAAAGCTGCAGGATTCTCCGAATGGAAGCGCACACTCGAAATCCTGAAGGATAGTCAAGTCACACTGAAACCGGTTCTCGATCGCGCACCTTGAGGCTTCTGCATTCGAGAAGGCGCAAAAAAGGGAGGGCACCCTGAAGGATGCCCTCCTATGAAAATAGCCGGAATCTATTGTTGAGGCTGCTGCGGCTGCGACGGAACCGGCGCGCTAGCCGGCGACTTGGTGGAGACCGGTGCGACGCTCGCGGAGCCCACGGCGGCCAACTCGGATGGTTTGTATTTTGGTGCGCTGATGTAGCCGTGAACAGTGTCTTTGTCGATGCGGTTTACGATGATCTGCACGGGCTGCGAATCGTTTTCGGTGTGGATCCAGATAGGCTCGTACAGATTTACCTTTTTCTTCTGAAGCTCATTGTCATCCACGATCATGGCCACGTCGTAGCTCTTGTGCTTCGTATCCGTTTTGCGAAGGGAAAGTGTGAGAGGCCCGACGCGCTGGAATTGTTTTTCCTTGTTGAGCTCAAATTCAAAGTAGCTGCGCTCGCCGCGCTTCTCGAGCACCACGAGTTCATCGTGCGTCTTGGCAATTGAACCGTTCAGGTCATCGCGGGTGGAAGTGATGGTTCCTTCAAGATCGGAACGGTTCTTGGCGACTTCATTTTGCGTCTCTTGCAGCTTTTTCTCCTGTTCGGCTAACTGAGCCTGGAGCTGCACGTATTTCTTGTCGACAACAGGAGAGCGGCGCTTGGCAGCGTGCGGCTTCGAGGGGGCCGGCTTGATGCTGAGTGGCGTCGATGTGGAAGCTACCTCGGGAGTTTTCGCCGGACTATCCGCCGCGGATCCAGGAGTAGTCGCGTCGGGAGGCTCCGTGGACGTCGCCGCGGGCTGGGATGAGGCCTGCGCGGTTCTCAACTCGCTTAGCTTGGCAGTCACAGCATTGAGTTGAACTTGCATTTGATTCATCGCCGCGTTCTCCGTTTCGGTTTGCGCGGTCAACTCGCGAACCATCGATTGTTGCCGGAGGCCATAAGCGAAAGCCACCCCTGCGATTCCAAGCAGCACCACGACTGCCATCACCAGCCGGCGGTTTGGGCCGGCCTGTGCGGCCGACCACCCAGCCCCATTGTGATCGTTCGATTCTTGGTACTCGTCCATGATTACCCTCCTAGATCACTTACATTTCAAAGCAGCGACCCGCAGGCCACTGAAGCAAAGGCCCTGCCGTACTCTCGTCGTGCGCTCGGGCGGAAAGTCTCTTATTGTAGGTCGGGAGACAGAAATCCACACGGTTGGATGAGCACGCGGAGGGCCGAGCGGACCCGGTCTCCGAAGAATTAAACTGTTTATCTTCAGAGAGTAAGAACCGACGTGTTTGCCAGCGAGATTTGTCGCGGTACTAGTCCTAGAATAATCTCCCGGGGCCAGCGAAGGAATTATCTAGTTTCTATTTTTTGAGAGCAACCGACGAGCAGACCTTTTCTGTGGGATGTTTGGAACAGATCAGCAAGCCCCGCGAATTGCTTCCACGAACCTTCTTCGACACGCATTACGCGGCCAAGAAGGGGCGGCCTCAAGTTGGGAAGCGAGATTGCCGGAAAGCGAGTGCGTGTGCTAGCATCCGCGGAGTTGGGGAACGGACCAGGGGTAGAAGCTGGTCCGGCGCTTCACTCTGCAGAACGCCGGCATCGGGGCCACGCTCTCCATCAACTTCTGAATCGCACACCCAGGCGCAGGCCCGCGCCTGAATTCTTCGGGACGGACCTCGCCTGTTGGCGCCGGCATTGCCGGGGCCACGCAAAGGGAGGTCTATATGAAGAGCTATCTCACCAAGGACATACGAAACGTTGGCATTGTCGGCCACGGCGGCACCGGGAAGACGCAACTGGTGTCGTCGTTGCTCTTCACCGCGGGCATGACGCCGCGCTGGGGAAAAATTGCGGAAGGCAGCACAACGACCGATTGGGACGAAGAAGAAATCGCACGCAAAATCTCGATTCAAACGGGATTGGCTTACGCCGAGTGGCCCAGTTCCGGTGGACACCCCGGCGGTTCCGAAAGAGTTAAAATTAATTTCATTGATCTCCCTGGTTACTCGACGTTTATCACCGAAACAAAAGCTTCGCTGATTGCGGCGGATTGCGCGCTAATCGCCGTGGATGCGCACGTCGGCGCGCAGGTGACCACGGAAAAAGTTTGGGATTATTGCACGGAGTACGATATTCCACGTGCGTTTGTGCTGACCTGGATGGACCGGGAGCTGGCCAGTTTTGAACGTTCGATGGCATCACTGGAGCAGGTCTTTGGCCGCAACGTTGTTGCGCTGCAGCTTCCGATTGGTTCGGAAAAGGGCTTTCGCGGCGTGATCGATCTCGTCGCGATGAAGGCGCACATCTACAAGCCAGATGGAGATGGGAAGCCCACCACGGAAGAAATTCCCGCCGCACTTGCCGATGAAGCAAAAGAAGCGCATGAAAAGCTCGTCGAAATGGTCGCGGAAGGCGACGACGAATTGATGGAGGAGTTTTTTAGGGAAGGCACAATCCCGATTGCGGATTTGATTCCGGGTGTCCGTAAAGCCATTGTGGCCGAAAAAATATTCCCTGTGCTGATGGTTTCTGCGTTGCGCAACGTGGGAACCGCCAGCCTGCTGACTTTTCTGGCCGATGCGTTTCCGCATCCCGACGAACACGCTCAGGTCGGCTTTACGGAGCCAAACGGTAAGGGCGAACGCGTGGAACGCAAGTACGATGACGGCCAGCCGCTTTCGCTTTTCGTGTTCAAGACGCTCGCGGATCCATTCGCTGGGCGCATCAACTATTTTAAAGTGAAGAGCGGCGTCCTAAAAAACGATGCCACATTGACGAATTACAATCGGGGCACGCTCGAACGTTTTCAACATACGCAAGTTGTGCAGGGCAAGCTGTTCAGTGAAATTGCGGATCTGCACGCGGGCGACATCGGCGCAATCGCCAAACTGAAAGAAACGACGACCGGCGAAACGCTGGGTGACAAAGCCTCGCCTATCTACTACAAGCCGGCGCAACTGCCGGAACCATCGATCACATTCGCGATCGAACCAAAAACGCGGGCCGACGAAGACAAGATCGGCATCTCGATTCACAAAATTATCGAGGAAGATCCCGCGTTGCACTTCATGCGTGATCCGCAGACCAAAGAATTTTTGCTCGCTGGGTCCGGGCAGCAACATATTGAGGTGGTTGTCGCGAAATTGCATAAACGCTATCACGTTGATCTCACGCTGAAGCCGCCCAAGGTGGCATACCGCGAAACCATTCGAGGCAGGGCCGACGCCGAGGGCAAGCACAAGAAACAGTCTGGCGGACACGGGCAGTTCGGCGTGTGCCGCATCAAGATGGAGCCGATTGAGCGCGGCAAAGGCGTCGAGTTCGTCGATGACGTTTTTGGCGGCGCGATTCCGAGGAACTGGATCCCTTCGGTGGAGAAGGGGATTCGCGATGCGGCGGCGCGCGGCTATCTTGCCGGTTTCCCGGTCGTCGATTTCCGCGCCGTGCTTTACGATGGCAAGTACCACGACGTGGACTCGTCCGATATGGCTTTCAAAATCGCTGGATCACTAGCGTTTAAAGAAGCCATGAAGATGGCCAAGCCAGCGTTGCTGGAGCCTGTGATGCACGTCGAAGTCTACGCGCCGGACCAATACTCTGGCGACTTGATGGGTGATCTTAGTTCTCGCCGCGGCCGTATAGCGGGAAGCGAAGCGCGCGGCCACAACGTCGTCATCAAGGCGCAAGTTCCGTTTTCGGAAATGCTCAGTTACGCCAACGATCTCATTTCCAAAACGCAAGGGCGCGCGACATATTCGATGGAATTCTCCCACTACGACTACGTGCCCAATGAATTGGCGCAAAAAGTGATCGACGCGCACAAACCCGCTCACGGCGAAGCCGCAGAAGAGGAAGCATAACTCTTCGAGTTTTTCGTTAGAATGACAGACTCTGACGCTAGTCCAGAGTTCAGGAAAACTTTGGCAGGAACATGCCAGTGCGACGAGTGTGGGTTTCAAACGCGTCGCCAAACTCTTTCGCTAGCCAGCGCTCTTCTTTGCTGGCTTTCAAAAAAAATGCGGTGAAGCAAATCGCGACGGCTAATAGTCCGCGGAGCTGGCCCACAATGAGCGCCGTGCCAGCTGTAGCCAAAAGCATTCCCGTGTAGATGGGATGGCGGATTCGCCTGTAGGGACCTGTGCGGATGAGCTCATGGCCCGCTCGAATGCTTACGGCGCCACTCCAATTCGCACCGAGGTGCGCGCGAGCCCAGATCGCGAACGCTACTCCCATCGCGGTGACCAGAAGTCCCGCGAGTTCCACATCCGGACGTTTCGTGACAAAGCGCCATCCGAGCCAGCCGAAACCCACGAGCGGTTCAAAGAGAAGGATGTAACAAGCCGCCATCGGAAGGATCTGCCGCATTCTCTCGGAGCCAGATTCTCGCTCCTTTGCAGTCTTTTGGTTGCGCGCGGAGAGAAACCAATACGCCCACAGAATAATCCAGCAGCATACGGCCAGAGGAAACGCTATCCGCGTCATATCTTGTTGTCACTGTACTTGCGCCGAGTGCGGACGTATTGTTTCATTCCGACTGGCGCCAAATTGGTGCTTGTTGGTTCGAAATGCGCGTCCAAAATGGTGTCCTAATGAAAAAGAATCCCGCCACCAAACAGAGTACACAAAAACACCGCCCTCAGACGATCGCCATCCATGGCGGAGAGCTGCCGCGGCACGGCGTAGGCGCACCCGTAGGCACTCCCATCAGCCGCACCTCGACGTTCACCTTTTCCTCGACGGCGGAGATGAAGCTGTGGGCCGAAGGCAAGAGCAAGGCATACATCTATTCGCGTTATGGCAACCCGACTTTGAGCGTTGCAGAGGGGAAAATCGCTGCGCTTGAAGGCGGAGAAGCCGCGGTGGTCACCGCTTCGGGCATGGCGGCGATATCCTCCGCGCTGCTGGGTGTCTTGAAGTGTGGAGACGAGTTGATCTCCACCTCACAAGTTTATGGCGGCAGCTACCGGCTGATGCGAGACGTTTTCCCAGACATGGGCATCAAGGTGCATCAAGTGGGCACCGACCTCGCCGGACTTGAAGAATTAGTGTCGCCGCGCACGAAGTGTCTCTATGTAGAGACGCCGACGAACCCTACGCTCCGGCTCGTCGATCTACACAAAGCGATTGCCTTCGCGAAAAAACACAAACTTATCGCGATTATCGACAACACTTTCGCTACACCCGTCCTGCAAAATCCTCTGGCGATGGGCTACGACATCGTCGTGCACAGCGCCACGAAAGCGCTCGCGGGGCACTCCGACGTGATTGCCGGCGTTGCCGTCGGCAACAAGCATTGGATGGACCGCATCCGCCACATGGTCATCTACCTTGGCGGTTCGATGGACCCGGGGGCGGCCTACCTTCTGATTCGCGGAATGAAGACGCTGGGAGTGCGCATGGAACGGCAGTGCAAAAACGCCATGGTCGTCGCCAGATTTCTGGAAAAACATCCCAAGGTCGCGCGCGTTCATTATCCGGGGCTCGCGTCTCACCCGGATCATAAGCTTGCAAGAAAACAGATGCGCGGATTCGGAACGATGTTGGCGTTTGACTTGAAGGGCGGCTTGCCCGCCGCGCGGCGTTTCTGCGATCGCGTCCAGTTGTTCTTGCTCGCGGCGAGCCTCGGCGGTGTTGAGTCGCTCGTTATACTCCCCATCTACAGTTCCCACTACAACATGAGCGCCGAAGAGTTGCGGCGCGCGAACGTAAGTCCTGGCACGGTACGAGTTTCCGTTGGACTTGAAGATTCAGAAGACTTGATCGCAGATCTAAAACAAGCTCTAGCGTAGTGGCAAGCACCGCATCAGTTGGCGATCGTTCTGGTCGCCGCAACCCCGCATTATGGCCTCGCATAATTGGACAAGAGCACAGACTGAAGCTGTGCTACCTATTCGTAGCGGAGGGCCTCGACGGGGTCGAGGCGAGCAGCTTTCCATGCGGGGTAGACGCCGAAGACGATACCGATCAGGGCGCAAAGAACGAGGGCGGTAACGATCCAGAAGACGGAGAGCGCGGCGGGAAAGTGAGCGGCGTATTTGAGGAGCAGAGTGATGCCGGAGCCGAAGGTGACGCCGATTACGCCGCCGATGGCGCTCAGGGTGACGGCTTCGATGAGGAATTGGACGAGGATGTTGCTGCGCTTGGCGCCGATGGCTTTGCGCACGCCGATTTCGCGGGTGCGTTCGGTTACGGAGACAAGCATGATGTTCATTACGCCGATGCCGCCAACAATCAGGCCGACGGAAGCGACCGCGAACATCAGGATAAAAATCAGGCCGCTGATTTTTTGCCAGAGCTCGAGGAAATAGTCAGGAGTGAAAATCGCAAAGTCGTCGGGCTTGTCGTTCGCGAGGCGGCGTTTGCGGCGGAGAAGGTCGCGCATTTCGTCGACGGACTCGTTGACATTATTGGGATCGCTGGCTTTGGCAAAGATCACGTAGTCTTTCTGATTTGGGTAGAGCTTGCGCAGCGTGGTGACGGGCATATAGGCGGAATTATCTTCGGGGTTGGAGCCGCCCGAGATGCCTTGGCGCTGCTTTTGAAGAATGCCAATTACGGTGAAGAGTTGGCCGTCGATGGTGACTTCCTGGCCGATGGAATTGCTGGGCGACTCGGGAAAAAGAGTGCGTACTGTGTCGTAGCCAAGGAGAACGACAGGGGCGCGGTGCTCGGCGTCGGTTTCGTTGAAGAAGCGGCCGGATTCGATTTTCAGGTCGAAGATTTCTCCGATGGACGGTTGATTACCTTGTAGGATGACGCTTTTGGCGCGGTACTGGCCGCGGCGCACGTCTTCGGTGCCAGAGCCGAACATCGGCTGGAAAATACGCATCGAGGCCGAAGCGGCTTTGATGTGCGGCAGTTTCGCGATGTCGTCTGCCCATTCGGGCTGGAGCTCTTTGCGCGTGAACCAGTCGCTGGGCGGGCGCGAGAGCGAGGCCCAGGGGAAGCGGTAAGCGATGATGGTGTCGGAGCCTAGTTCGCGAATGCCGCCGAGGACGTTGTCGTTGAGGCCGTTGATGACGGCGGTTACCGTGATGACCGTGGTGATGCCGATGACGATGCCGAGGATGGTTAGCGCGGAACGCAGAGAATTTTTGCGAAGAGTGTCCAGCGCGAGGAGGACTTCGTCGCGAAATTTTAGCGCGGTCGTTTTGCCGGCCAAGCGGCGGACCGGGAGGACCGTGGTTTGCGTTTGCGGGAGTGCTTTGCCTAGCGTTGCCATTTTTCTTTTTCGCGTGCCTTGCGCCTATTTTACTTGCGTTTCCGAGTATTGAGTTCCCGCTAAATATAGAGTCTTGCGATTGCTGCGAAAAGCGGCAGCAGAGCTGCCGCACTCCAAATCATTCCGAGCGTAACGCGACAACCGGATCCAGGCGCGCGGCTTTCGACGCGGGATATGTGCCGAAAAACAAGCCGACACTCAGCGCTACTAACAGGCCACCGATTACGGACCAGAGTTGGACAGCGCTGGGGAGCGGCGAGACGACAGACACGAGCTGCGCGAGGAGTACACCGCAGATCACGCCGAGTGCGCCGCCGAAAAGTGAGATAGTCGACGATTCGATCAGGAATTGGCGGAGAATGTCCCCACTGCGCGCGCCGAGCGCTTTGCGCAGGCCGATTTCGCGAGTGCGCTCCGTGACGGAGACCAGCATGATGTTCATGATGACGATTCCGCCGACGAGCAGCGAGATGGAGGCAATCGCGATGGTTACGAAAAAGAAGCTGCCGCTGATGTCTTTCCACAGAGACAGGAAAGAGTCGCTGGTTTCGATGGAGAAATCGTCTTTCTTTCCGTAGGCGAGATGGCGGCGGCCGCGCATGATCTGGCGGACTTCGTCGACCGTTTCTTGAATGGTTGCTGCCGAACCTGCGCGTGCGGTGATGCGGAGCGAGTCATCCTGGCTGCCGTATTCTTTTTTGTACGTGCTTAGTGGAAGGATGATCCAGTTGTCCAGCGATGTCCCGAGCGCGGAGCCTTCTTTTTTGCCGACGCCGATGACCTGGCAGGGGATATTGCGCCATCGAACTTCTTTCCCGATGGGGTCCACACCAGGGAGCAAATTTTCGACAATGTCGTTGCCTATGACGCAAACTGGGGCGGCTTGTTGCAGGTCCGTCTCGGTCATGTGCCGGCCAGCGGCCAGGTCGACGTCGTAGAGCTCGGCCATCTGCGGGGTCCAGGCGCGGAGGTTGGTGTCTTTCAGCGAATTCAAGCCGCTCTTTACTTCCAGACGGCCGGCGAACGAAGCGCCGATTTCCTTGCAGGATTTGCAGAGTTCGCGGACAGAAAGGTAGTCGTCGTAGGTAATCCGCTTGCGCTTCTGAAATTCGAGGTAGTCGTCGACGTTGGTAATGATCGAGGGAGTCTTCGCGACGCCGAAGACGTCAGCGCCGAGGCGGAAGACCCTGGTGGCGACATATTGGTTCGCGCCGTTGATCAAGCTGACTACGGCGATCACGGCGGCCACGCCGATGACCACTCCGATGAGAGTCAGGACGCTGCGCAACTTGTGCGCCCAGAGGCTACTTGTGGCGATCGCCACGGCCTCCTTGAAGTTCATTGTGGTCGCCTGAGCCATGGAAGGGTCTTGCCTTAGTATACGTGCGGAAAGCCAGTTAAGTATCGGGTGGGAAGCTTCCGGGAGGGCATGAAAAACAAGGTCCCTAAAAAGGGTCCAGGAATCCGGAGCGGGGTTCCGGATTCCTGGGGGGCGTTGCAGGGGTTAGGGTGGGGTGGCTAGCGGTTTGTACGGGCGAGTTCGGCGACCAGGGTGACTTGGCCTTCGGTCTCAATATTGGCGGTCAGCGCAGCTTCCTTTTCACGGGCGGTCTTCAAGAGTTGGCGACCCTGGGAGTTGCCTTCCGACCAGACCTGGGAGAGAAAATAACGATCGCCATAGCGGTTGAAAATAAGTTTTGATTCTGTCTGTGTGTCGCGAGAGACGACCGCATGAGTAATGATTAACGCTGAAACGGATGCATCCTTGCGATCGATCAAAATGAGCGTGTTGCCTGCGCCAGAAGCTCGGACGGAATATTCTCCGGCAGGAAGCGCCTTGCCGCCGGCAACGAAGTCGAAGGGGACGTTCACTGCCACTGCGTCTTGGGCCTGCGCCACTCGCGTCGTTGCCATTGCGGTCAGCGCCATCACAGCTGCCATAACCAAAGCTCTCGTTTTCATGGGACAACTCCTTTTTTAGTTCGCTGCCGGCGTCCAAGCTTTACTTCGTTTCGCTTGGTTCGCTTACCGTGTCAGCGCCTCAACATGCTGCACACTTTCTCGCATTCCCTGGCGGAGGACAATGCACGTGGGGTGAACTGCCAGGCGACTGTAGGTGAACAAGTAAGTACAGGGAAATAGAGGGTTTAAGGCCCGCGGGCAGTCACTATTTTCAGAAGGAGTGGTATAGTCTCGGAGTCATTTCAATAGGAATTCCTATGGCGCAGCCTATTCGCTCGGCGAATGTCGTTCGGTTTGAGGGATTTGAAGTGGACCTGCGCGCGCAAGAATTGTACAAGGCAGGCCGCAAAATCAAGTTGCAAGTCCAGCCGTTTCAGGTACTTGCGATGCTTTTGGAGCGGCCCGGGGAAGTCGTTACGCGCGAGGAAATGCAAAAGAGACTGTGGCCCGCCGACACTTTTGTAGATTTCGATCATAGCGTCAACACTGCGATCAAGAAGCTGCGCCAGGCTTTAGGTGACGACAGGAATAAGCCGCGGTTTGTAGAAACGCTCCCTAAGCGCGGTTATAGATTTCTGGCTAGCGTGAAAAAGCCCGCCACGAGTACTGCCGCTGCGGAGGCGCACGTTGCGACGCCGATTGCTACGAAAGATGCGGCTGTGTCAGCGTGGGTGGGGCGAGTGGCGAAGGTTTGCTGTGAGCACGGCCACTCATTTGCCGTTGTGTCGATTGATGAGGCGGCCGCTGCGGAGAGACAAAGACTCGAAGCGGCGAATGATGATGTGGGTTTGTCGCTCTTGATTGCCTCGCAGAGGCTGGTCATGGTGCCTGAAGGGACGCCCGTGAGAATTATTGAAGTTGAATCGCAGAATTCTCGCTGCCACGCCCGTATCCTCGAGGGCGAGCACTACGGGAAGACCGCTTTGCTGCCGCTGAAGTTGCTTTTGGAGTCGCCAGAGCTCAACGCCATTCGCGGGCCGAGACAGTGGAGCCTCGGCAACTAGCTTTGGATGTTTAACTCGGAGAGCTTAACTGGGATGGCGGATGCGTTCTGCAAGAGCGCGAGCTCGCTGGCGGCCAATCTCGACGAAACGCGAATCGCTGGCGATTTGATCGAGTGTTGGCAAGGCGCGCTGAGGTTCAGGGAGAAGCTTGTGGTTCAGGTCGGTTTCGAATTGCAACAGAGCGTCGTTGATGCCGAGGCGGTCGTATTTCATGCGGCGCTCGAGTAGGGTGACCAATTCCTGTTGGCGCGCCAAGCCTTCAAAAATCTGCATCAATTGAGTTGCCGCCGAATTCAGCGTGTAATTGAATTTTGTTTCGTGGATCTCCGCGCCTTTTTCCCAGCGAAAAGTCTTCTCACCCAGATTGGCGATTCTACGGTGGACATCCAGGTAGGTCGGGTCCTGCCCTTGGAAATTTTTTAGTTCCGCAGCCAGACCGAACATCTTCTCGCGCAATGGGGCGCTCACCTCGAAGGGAGTCGCTCCGGGATCTTCATCCAGCTGGCGGATTTCGAAAGTGGCTGCGTCGGAATCGTCATGGACGATGATCTCGATAAATTCCGGCGAGCTGGATTTGAAAATGCGGCGATAGCTGAGTTTTGCGTGGGCTGGGGCTGGAGAGGGCGCTGCTACAGACGCAGCCGCCTTTGCGGGCGCAAATAAGAATACGCTCGCGAGGCACGCCAATAAACCGAAGCGCAAAAGGAAAGTCTTCATTGTGAAATTACGATGCGCGGAAGGACATTTTGAGTTGCGCCCCCGCGCGGGGCTGCCGGTCCCGCGAGGCGAGACGATGCTCGCAACTTGGCGCCAGCTGGTTCCGCGGGAAGTCCAAAGCGCTGCCGGGCTTGTTCCGCCTGTAGATGGCACAGCGCCACGGCCAGGGCATCCGCGGCATCGGAAGGCTCCGGCGTTTCGTTCATTTCGAGGAGTGCTCGCACCATCAATTGCATTTGCTTCTTGTCCGCATGGCCGTAACCGGCTACCGAGGCTTTTACTTCGCGTGGCGAGTAGCTGTGCACCGCGACGCCACGTTGCGCGGCTGCCAAGAGCACGACTCCCCGAACTTCGGCGAGGCGCAATGCCGTCCTCATGTTAAGCGCGGTAAAGACAGATTCAACGGCAAGGGCGTCCGGCGAAAATTCGTCCATTAGACGACAAAGCAAGGCGTGGACGTCGTGCAGCACAGCACCAAGGCACTCTTTCTGCCGTTTCGGCGCGACCTTGAGTGCACCATAATGCAGCATTCGGCAGCGGCGGCCATCGCTCTCGATGATGCCGTACCCAGTGGGGCCCGCCGATGCCGGGTCCACTCCCAGCACGCGGAAACATAGTTCCTTGCCGGCTGAAGTGGCCGCTGTTATTGCCGCTTTCATCGACATAAGTCTACGGCGTTCCCCGTGTCCCTGCCAGACCTTTGTCTGCGAGTTTCTTGGCAAAAGAAAAACGGCCATCCCGATTCCGTGGAATGGCCGTTACAAAGTGGGACAGACATCCGTGTCTGTCTTCTTCTAGTTCAAATTAGTTCGCTCCCACTGCCGCCTGAATCTCCGACTCATCGATGTCGAAGTTGGCGTAAACGTGCTGCACGTCGTCGTGTTCTTCCAACGCTTCAATCAAACGCACCATTTGTGTGGCCTGCGCGCCAGTCAACTTGACGTAATTTTGCGGCACCATGCTGATTTCCGCCGAAGTCGGCGTGATAGCCGCTTTGGCCAGCGCTTCCTTTACCTTTTCGAGCGCTTCCGGGGGCGTAACTACGTACCAGTCGGAGCCGTCATCCTTCAAATCATCCGCACCCGCTTCCAGCACGATGTCCATCATTTTGTCTTCGCTGGCGGCTTCCTTGGGCACCACGATTTCGCCTTTGCGGTGAAACATCCAGCCGACCGCGCCAGTTTCGGCGAGGTTTCCGCCGTTCTTGCCGAGCAGGTGGCGAAACTCGCCAACGATGCGATTGCGGTTCGTAGTAACGGCTGCGATGAGCAAGCCGACCCCGCCGGGGCCGTAGCCTTCAAAGGTTACTTCTTCATACTGTTCGCCTTCCAGCTGGCCCGTACCTCGCAGGATGGCGCGCTCGACGTTTTCGTTCGGCATGTTTGCGCCCTTGGCCGCCAGAATCGCGGTCCGGAGCCGGGGATTGGAATTCGGTTCGCCTCCGCCGATGCGTGCGGCGATGGTGATTTCGCGAATGATACGCGTGAACACGCGGCCACGTTTGGCGTCAGTCGCGCCCTTCTTGTGTTTAATCGTGGCCCATTTTGAGTGCCCAGACATAACGGATCCTCTTTTTTGCGTGCTCCCGGCCTGCGGGATTCACGTTGGGTGAAATTTCATGCGGCTGCGCGCCACATAAATGGCGGTTAGTCGACTTGACCCCGCAAGGCGGGGCTTAACTGTGCGGAGACTTAGGGTAAACCGCAAACCCCTGCGGAACTGCGCCAGTTTAGCACAGCCGCCGCGCCCGCGAAACCGGGTATACTCGCTGCCGGGGCACCTGTTTGCGCTTGCTACCCTTCCCTATTTTCGCCGGGTTCTACCCGTCAATCGCACGGTCTTACTATGCCTGACCGCCGTTACCGAGTTCTGGCTGTCGCTGCACACCCCGTCCAATACATGGCGCCGATCTTTCGGCGCATGGCAGCTCATCCTGGCTTTGATTTGCATGTGGCATATTGCAGTCTTCGCGGCGCGGAAGCTGGGCACGATCCCGAGTTTGGAGCCACTGTTCAGTGGGATGTTCCGTTGCTTGAAGGCTACGCATGGTCTCACATTCCCAATCGCGGCTCGAGCGAGGAATCCTTCTTTGGGCTGCGCAATCCAGAACTCTCAAAACTCATTCGAGAGGGTGATTTCGACGCAGTGCTTTGTTTTGTTGGGTATGTTCGCGCGACGTTTTGGATTGCGTGGCGTGCAGCGAAGACTTCCAACGCAGCTTTTCTTTTTGGCACGGACACAACCACGCTAGCACCACGGGACGGCCGCAGGTGGAAGAGCACGGTGAAGAAAATTCTATGGCCTCGATTATTTCGTCTGGCGGATCAGGTGATTGTTCCGTCTTCGGGTGCGCGCGACCTCATGGTTTCCCTTGGATTGCCCGCGGAGCGCGTCACACTAACGCCTTACAGTGTGGACAACGATTGGTGGATGCGGCAATCCGCAAGCGTGGACCGTTCCGCGGTCCGTGCATCCTGGGGGGCTTCGGCTTCAGATGCCGTGATTCTTTTCTGTGCGAAGCTACAGCCTTGGAAGCGGCCCGGGGACTTGTTACATGCCTTTGCCAAAGCCGATCTTTCGAATGCGCTGCTCGTCATTGCGGGCGAAGGACCGCTCCGCGCGGAACTCGAGTCGGAAGCTACTGTTTTGGGCATCGCCGGGCGCGTTCGCTTTCTCGGTTTCGTGAATCAGTCGCAGCTTCCAGCTGTGTATACTTCCGCCGACCTAATGGTGCTTCCTTCGAAATACGAGCCGTTTGCCGTGGTTGTGAACGAAGCGATGTGCTGCGGATGTCCCGTGGCGGCCAGCGATCATGTCGGCGCGGCGCGGGATTTGGTTGCGCCGGTGCGCAGGGAATTAGTTTATCCTTGTGGCGATGTAGCGGCCCTGGCGGCGCTCTTAAAAAGCGCACTAGCCGATCGTGAGCTTCTCGCCTCCTTAGGACGGGCCGCCGTTGCGCACATTCAGACGTGGTCCCCAGAGGGAAACATCGCTGCGACGTTCGAAGCGATTGAAATTGCCGTAGCCCGCAAAGGCCGCCCCGCCAAGCCCTCGCTCGCCGATTCCACAAGCTCGCACAATGCGCCAGCTGCGCCGCAAAAACTCCGCGAATGAAGCTGCTTATCTATTCTCATTTTTTTGCGCCGAGTGTCGGTGGCGTTGAGACGCTCGTTCTGTCGTTGGCTCGCGGCCTCGACGGCGATCCGGAATTCGCAGTCACGCTTGCGACGCAAACTCCCGCGGACAATTTTGATGATCTGTCTCTTCCATTCAAGGTTGTCCGGCAACCCAATCTCATTCACTTGTGGGATTTAATCCGCGTTTCCGATGTCGTTCATGTGGCAGGACCCGCACTCTCACCTATTTTTCTTGGACTGCTGGCACGGAAGCCAGTCGTGGTGGAGCATCACGGTTTTCAGACGATTTGCCCGAACGGACAACTTCTCATCGAACCGGCTGGGGTTCCGTGTCCCGGCCATTTTATGGCAGGCCAGCATGGGCAGTGCCTGCGCTGCAATTCCGGCCAAGGCTGGTTGGCGTCGCGCAAGCTTTGGCTCCTGACCTTCGTGCGCCGCTTCCTTTGCCGTCGGATTGCAAGCAACATCACTCCGACAGCATGGCTTGGAGGACTGGTCCAACTTCCGCGAGTTGTGCCAATTGCTCACGGATTGGAATTCATTAACGCGCCAGCGGCGTATCCCGGCTCAGCTTCGGTTCCGCCCGTGATCGCCTTTCAGGGTCGTTTGGTTACTACGAAGGGCCTTGGGATTCTGTTTGAATCCGCGCGCACTCTTCTCGCGGAGAATCGCGCGTTCGAACTGCTTATTGTTGGCGAGGGACCCGAGCGCGCGTCACTTGAGCAGCTTTCACAGAACGTTCCTCTTGCAGGGCATGTGCGGTTTGCGGGGCGCCTTTTGGGAGCGGAACTCGATGCCGCGCTTGCGCACGTGTCAGTGGTCATCGTTCCATCCCTCGGCGGAGAAGTTTTCGGTTTGGTTGTTGCCGAAAATATGGCGCGAGGTCTGCCGGTGATCACGTCCGACCTCGGCGCGTTCGTCGAAGTGCTCGGTGAAGGCGGCCTTACATTCCGCACTGGCGATGCCGGGGCGCTTACACGAGAGCTCGCTCGAATTCTCGATGACCCTGTCCTTGCTGCCCGCCTCGCGCAAATTGCTAGACAACGTGCGCTCGACTTTTACGGTTTTCGCCGCATGCTGGAAGCCCATGCGAGGGTATACCGCCAAGCGCACTCCTGACCTGTCCGAAAAGGCAGGTACGCCGTGGGTCACAAAGAACGAAACTCTGTCGAAGCCAGGCGCACCCAGCCCTACACTTAATCTAGGTAACACCGTGTGGATAGGCCTGTTTGTTCTTTCGGGACGTCGAGACTTAGCCCATTTGTGCCAGGAGACGGAGAAGATGAAACGCGCGCTCATTTTTCTTGCGATATTTGTGGTGGCGCTGGTAGCGGCGAGCGGCGTTCTGGCTGTGCCGCAATCGAAAGGAAACTCCACCCTCAGCGGTGTTGTCATCGGTCCTAACGACAAACCCGCACCGCATGCCAGCGTCTCATATCAATCCTCCGACGGAAGCGCTCCGCATGCCGTATACGCGGATGCACACGGCCGATTCACGATTTCCCAGCTCAAAGCTGATAGTTACGACATTCGCGCCTCAGCGAAGGGTATTTTTTCCGATTGGCAAAGGAACATCCCGCTGCGCAAGGGGCAAGCTCGGTCCGTGGAGCTGCATCTGATCTACGCGAAGGAAATGCCTAAGTCTGTTTCGAGCCCAAAACCGAAACAATAGGCCCAGCCATGCAGTCGGCGTGTCCCGTATCCTGAGCCGCATCCAGACTCATACTCACGCATTGAGAGGCCAAGCAAAAGGCTTCGTCTACTGCACGAAGAGCTGCGCCAACTCGTGCAAGTCTTGTGCCGAGACATCCGAGATGGCGCAAAACTCCATGCCCTGATGCCGCCAGTGAACCCACTGATAGCCTTGTCGTGAACCTGGCGGATGAATCGGCGTATCGGCTCCTTTGGTCGGCCATACAAAGACATTGATGAAATGTTTGCGCCGTCCGTAGACAAGCGCCGCGACGTTTCGTTCGCCAAGAACATCCAGGCGGCCGCCAATCAGTGGGAAACCTTCCTCCATGTAATCGTGAACAGGCGGAACGAAATCCAATTTGCCATCGAACCAGGGTTTGACAGTGTGCTGATCCCTAGACGCCACGTCAGTGAGGTGTCCGGCTTGCAGCGAGCGAATGTGAGCGTCGATGACTTCCGCTGAAGTCACTGAACTAGCCGACTCTGACCCCATGCCGTGGAAGCCGGGTATGGCAAACCATGCCACTCCGGTCACTAAGAGGATTGCGGCGGCTGCGGCAAGCCACCGCCACGCGGCAACCGACGAAACGCTGCCTCTGGTTCCTGGGGCTTTGAGCTCAGCGCGAATCTTCTTGCGCAAATCCGGCGAGGCCGTTTCGTAAAGCTGCACACGTTGCAAAGTAGAGCGCAGCGACTCTGCTGTGCCAAGAGTTGCAGTGCAATCTCGGCAACTCTCGAGATGGCGCTCGAATTCGGCGGCGCGCACGGCGTCCAGTTCGCCATCCAGATAGGCGTGCAGAAGCGTCCCGGAGAAGTCACAGCTCATGGGGCGCCTCCTGCTGAGCAGGTTGCGTGAGCGCACGCTGCAGACGTTGGCGCGCCCGTGCGAGCGCAGACATGACGGTACCGATCGGGACACTGGTAATCGAGGCGATCTCTTTGTACGAACAACCTTCGAGTTCCCGCAGAATGATTACTTCCCGGAAGCGCACAGGAAGCGTCTCGAGCGCTCGCGCCAGCCGTTCGCGATTGTCGCCCACGATGGCCAAAGTTTCCGGCGTCGCGGAGGATTGTTGGTGCAAGTCTTCGTCAAATTCAGTCATTAGCTCCACTTGGCGATTTTTCTCCAGCCACGTATAGCACGTATTGCGGACGATCTGCAGAAGCCACGCCCGAGCGTCCCCCCCATTAAAGCCTCGGAAAAAACGAAACGCGCGCAGCATCGCTTCCTGCGCAACGTCTTCTGCATCGGAGCGATTTCTCAGCAGCCAACGCGAAAGATTGAATGCAGCATCCAGATGAGGCAACACCACCTGCTCGAAGCGAGCCCGGTCCTGCGAATCCAACACGTCCCAACCTTTCCCCTGGCCCGTAGAACTCATGGATGAAAACCACCCCACAACCAATTTTATTCCCGATTATCTCCTACTTGTGAGGAATTAATCACGGCGAAGCGAACGCGAAAAAATTTGGAATAACTCGCGATGCTTCACGGTCTGCACAAATGAAACACGTTCCATAGCGGCGCGGGAACCTTGGCTCTCTCTAACCCGCGCCGCTCCTGCCAAATAAGCACAGCAGTGGGAGTTGCATGCATACGCATGCACTGGGGAGACGTGTGTTCACTGGAGGAAGAAAAAATGGCTGGCAACACAAAAGACGAAATTTTGCACGATCACAATCATGATGGAATCGATCGCCGCGGGTTTCTGAAGTGCATGGCTTGGGCGGGAACCGGTGCGTTCTGCGTGATGCAGGGCGGCGTACTGAAATCTTACAGCATGAGTCGTTTGGCGGAGATGAACCCCGAGAGCACGAAGGGCGAGTTGAGCTTTGTGCAGATCAGCGACAGCCACATGGGTTTCAACAAAGCGGCGAACCCGAATGTCGCGGCTACGCTCAGGGCCGCTGTCGATAAAATTAATGCTCTGCCAACGCCGCCGGCGTTTTTGTTGCACACAGGAGATATCAGCCATCTCTCGAAGCCAGAAGAATTCGATGGCGTCGAGCAGATTCTAAAGAGCGCATCGGCGAAGGATGTCTTTTATGTTCCCGGTGAGCACGATGTTCTGAAAGACGACGGCAAAGAGTATCTCGAGCGCTTCGGCAAAGGCGCTCAGGCGGGCGGATGGTACAGCTTCGAAAAGAAGGACGTGCACTTCGTGGGCTTGGTCAACGTGATGAATCTGAAAGCGGGCGGGCTTGGTACGTTGGGGCGCGAGCAACTCGAGTGGCTGGATAAGGATGTCAAGCATTTGAAGTCCAGCACGCCGATTATTGTGTTTGCACACATTCCGTTATGGACGGTGTACCCGGACTGGGGATGGGGAACGGAAGACAGTGCGCAGGCGCTCTCGTACTTGAAAAAGTTTGGATCTGTCACCGTCCTCAACGGCCACATTCATCAAACCATGCAAAAGGTGGAGGGGAACGTCACGTTTCACACTGCATGCTCCACCGCATTTCCGCAACCCAAGCCAGGCGAAGCGCCTTCCCCGGGGCCGATGAAAGTGCCGGCGGAGCAACTGCGCAGCGTCTTGGGAATTACGGATGTGAGCTATGTGCGGGGCCAACATGCGCTGGGGGTTGTGGATTCCACTCTAGCGTGATCGAAAAGAGAACGCGCGAACAAACCAGGAAGTAGATTCTTAAAATTCAAAGAGAGAGAGAAAAATCATGAGGAGAAGTGTGTTCTTTGCAAGTTTGGTGGTGACGATAGCGATGGGCTTGAGCGGAATCCTTGCTCAGCGTGAAAGCTTCACGGCGAGCGCGCAGGAAAAATCCGCCTCAACGGCCGAAGTAAAAATTGATAATTTTTCGTTCGGTCCGGCGGCCATCACGGTGGCCGTGGGAACAACGGTTACCTGGATCAATCGCGACGACATCCCGCATACCGTCGTCAGCACCGAAAAAGTGTTCAAGTCCAAAGTGCTCGATACCGACGAAAAGTTTTCTTTCACGTTCACAAAGCCCGGCGAGTATCCCTATTTCTGCTCGATCCATCCGAAGATGACGGGAAAAGTAGTCGTCCAATGATTGCCGCCAAACGGAGGATGGGACTTGAACCCCTTTGATCTCCGAGCTGCATTGCTGGCAAAACACGCGCAACACGTTGTGCTGATTCACTTCCCCATCGCGTTGTTCATCGCCGGCGTGATCTTCGACTTCCTTGCGCAAAAGGCTAAGTGGCGAGCCCTCGCGGAGGCGGCTTACTTCAATTTGCTTGGAGCGGCGATTTCCGTGGTGCCTGTGGTCGCCACCGGACTTCTTGCTTGGCAGTTTCAGCTCGAAGGCCAAAAACTTAAAGGCATTCTGCTCCTGCATTTGGTTCTGGGTTGCACCTCGGCAATGCTCATCTGGGTTGCATGGGCTTTGCATCTGCGGTCACGTAATAAATTTCAAGGGAACCACCCAATCTTCCGCCTCGGACTGGAAACTGTGGCCATCGCCATCGTTGCACTCACAGGGCATCTTGGCGGATTTCTCAGTGGTGTGAATGGCCCCAACTAGTACTTTTTCGAGCCGCGTAATCTCCTTTTCGCGCCTGTAAAATGCTGTAAATAAAAGGCATATCTAAGGAATCTGCCTCTAGGAGAAGCTATGTCCTAGTACCACAACCACGGTACCCTTCCCAGTGGCTCTAGCGGCCCATTGAGGGCCCCACATGCGACGCGTAGGCTTCTAAGAACGGGTTGGGGGCCGCGCGGGGACAGCGGCTCCGCAAGGGGTCGTGTGCGAGCTACCCAACCCGCCACTCTCAATCGGGTCCATTCCTCACCTTATCTCCACTAGCCAAATTCAGTCTTCCTATTAATTCTTGACGATCTCAAAGCCCGAGCATACATGGGCAGGTCTCGTGCAACTCAGTATTTCTGGTTCTCGTTTGCCAATCAGAAGAGTTGCGCCATCATAGACTTGCGGAGGGTCATCGGCCTTGGGTGAACGATTCAGACGACACGCGAGGCGACTTGCCGACACTCTTCTAACTATGCGGTTCTTGTTGTTGTTTCCACTTGCAGTATCTTTTTCATCCTCGCAATCCTCTCCAGCAAGCGCTCCAGTCCCCATAAGATTGCACCCCGAAACGATTGCAGTGTTCGACCGCTACGTGCGCCTGACCGAGGAACGTAATGAAGCCGAATTGAAGCGCGGCTCCGCCCTTTTGTGGATTGATTCTCTCGCCCCCGCTCAGCGCACTGAGGCTTACACCGTCCTCAAGCGCGGCGAGGTGCAGATCCAGCAACTCACTACCCTTGAGAACGGCAAGCCCATGATTTGCCCCGGAGGGATGATTCATCACTGGGTGGGTATGGTTTTCATTCCTGCTGCTAAGTTGGAAGACGTGCTCGCCGTGCTCGAAGATTACGATCATCAATCCACGTATTACTCTCCGGACGTGGAACGCTCGAAGATCGAATCACGCGATGGCAACCACTTTCGCGTGTTCCTGCGCTTCCGCCGGCACAAGGTGATCACCGTAGTGTTGAACACAGAGCACGATGTGCACTATTTTCACGACGCTCCCGGACGTGCGCACAGCCGCAGCTCCGCCGTGCGCATCGCCGAAGTCGAAAACGCCGGCAAGAGCGACGAACGCGAAAAACAGCCCGGCGACGACGGTGGCTTTTTGTGGCGCATGGAAACCTGGTGGCGCATGGAAGAACGCGATGGCGGCGTCTACGTACAGAGCGAGGCTGCCTCGCTCACACGCGATATTCCTACCGGTCTTGGCTGGCTGGTTGGCCCTTTTGTAACAAGCATCCCGAAGGAAACGCTCGTCTTCACGCTCGATGCCACACGAAAAGCCGTCATGGCAAACCCGAAGAGTAATCCTGAGACAGAGGTTACACGCTAACCGCTCGAATGACTCTTCGTCTTGGCATCTTTGAGGAGCTCCCATACAGCAGCGGCATTGCGATTCCAGTCCCATTCAAGAACCGTACTGGCAGCGGCTTCACCAATCTTGCGCCGCACATCTGGCTGCGCCTGAAGCCGCTCAATTAGTTGGCTCAGAGCTCTTGTGTCCCCCGGATCGCGAAGAACAAAACCATCAACACCGTCGTGAATAATTTCAGAGACACCGGCACAGAGCGATGTAATCGGCGGCAAGCCACATGCCATCGCCTCCGCCACGGGAAGCCCGAAAGAATCTTCCCGGCTCGGACTGACATAAACGTCCGCCGCCGCGTAAAAATCGAGGACATCGGGACTCGAAATCTCCCAACGGCAGCGGTCCTGCAATCCGAGCTGCACGGCGCGCGCACGGAAAGACTCCGCCGAATCGTTCCCCACCACCAGTAATCGCAGCGGCAAAAGAGAAAGAGCCGCCATCGCTTCCAAAATGGTTAGCAGGCCTTTGCTGCGCCAATCGTTTCCAATCAGAAGCAGAACGAAATCCTCATCGCAAAAAACTCGCCGTTGCCGGGCTCCCGTGCGACGTGCGAGCCTCGCCGCCACAGAAAAATGACTCGTGTCCACACCATTCGGAATTACAGAGACATCTTGCCGCTGAAAGTATTCTTTCAGCAGGCCCGCCGTGCGCCCGGAGACGGCTGCAAGTGTGACACCCGGATCGGTGTAAATCCGATGCTCTAGCGCGGTCAGCAGCAGGTAGTAGACCCGGCGGTGAACCCTCCGAAGAAAATCTGCTTGCGCGCCGGAATCCTCATTCTCTTCCCACACGAGCTCTTTCAATCGATGAAAAAGCGCGTGAACAATTACAACATCCGGATGGAGGCAATTAATCCCGGGTGAGAAAACCACATCATAGGAGGCGCCGCCAAGTGTCGTGTGCCACCATCGCAGGAATCCGTTCAAGAACATCCAAGCGAGGAATTGCGCGACATGCGGCCCCGGAATACGAGGAACCTTGTGCCAGAAGATGGCGCCCGATTCCATAGAGCCCGCCGATCTGGCCAATTTAGGGTCGCTGATGTGAAGATCTTCGACGCGCTGCGCATAAAGATGTATTTCGCAGCCGTAATCCCCCGCTAGCCGTTCGAGCAGTTCTGCAAGTGCGCGCTCCGTGCCATGCCAGCGGTCGACGAATGGCGAAACAACCGCGAGCCGCAAGTCAGACTATCCAGCGGCGCGCAGGCTCAATTACGGGAGCGTTGGCCGCGAATTCCGTCGAAAGCGCGATGGTGGGAAGCCGGAATAGCAAACCGAACATTAGCCAAATATTCGCGTTCAAATGAAAATCCTTGTAAGACTGAATCCCTCCAAACGTTGAAGGAGATAGCAAAGCAAAGCGTACCAGAAAATCACAAAGTCGAGCGGAACCAAAGGCGAACTTTTCAACTTTTTGGCTGCCTTCCCTGTGGTGCATTCGCACGCAAGAATTAGCACCTGCGCCGTCGTTTCCTAGACTAATTTTGTAATATCTCACCTTCTTGATAATCCCCCCGAACTAAGACCGCTTGATCCCTGAATCGCCTGCCCTAACAGGAAAGAAGCTAAATCTTTGTGGTGATGAGAATTCATCGGTCGAGCTTATGTCGCCGTCTATGGCAGTCAACGCAAAGCGTAATCAGGTTTTCCAAAGCATCATGGCCCAGCTTACTCCGTGGATTCAGAATGATGGACTTGCAGCATTTGTGCGCTGCCGCAATCTTGGCTTCGCCATCCAGCTGGGTAGCGCTCCTTTGGCGGGAGGCTGAAGTTGCTCTAAGTCATGATGACCAAGCTTAGGTTTGATCCTCGCTAAGCGTAGCGCCCGCCAAAAAATCAGCACAAGTTATCTCAATGCAATATCCGCGCGACTTGTCAGTACCCAACATCCGCCCAGCAGTTTCCACTGCTTCCTCAACCACCGGGATCTGACTCTTCTAGAGTTTGAAATAGATGATTTCCCAGGCTTCTGTAGCCTTGCCAGTAAGGTGTCGTTGGACTCCGCTCTTAAATACTTCCTTGGGCATCCCTTTGGCCCTGTGCAACCAGGTTGCACTGTCAAAGTCTTTGCCTTCTCGGCGTGTCACTTTGACAAGCTCTATTGCTTTGCTCCATCCAACCTCGCGGAGCTGTTGCTTCGGGATTCGTGATAATTTCTCGTGAATCGCCATCAAGTAATAGGCCTTTCGGCGCGAACCCGGAAATCGTCTCTCGAGGAATTCGTCAAACGACTTCAGACTCTCAACCCTCCAGTATTGCTTCGAGCGAACCTCGCATAGATACTGGCCCAATTCGACAAAATGAACATCTTTCTCCTGGTCTTTGGTTTTCTCCCAGGACAAGATCTCGTCGATTTTGCTCAGGACGGTGAGCGCTCGGCGGTGATTGATTTCTGGTAACACGGGCCTTTGTCCGTTAGTCCACAAGATCGTCAAGCCAATCAAGATCGCTCGCTCCTGCATTGCGAATAAGATTCGCATCCACTAGTTGCTGGTTATCGAGGCACAGCCCCAGATGGCTGCAGCTAAGGCAACCGTTCTGGGGGAAGCGAATGCCGCTAACTGATCAATATGGGTTGTGGAATCGGACATCACCAAATGCAACGGACAGAGAATACCTTTCGACCAATGCTCTTAATTCATCGAGTTTGTCTTTTGAAAGTCTTTGCCAAATCGTGCTAGCAAGTTTCAGGATTGATCTCTTTACCGGAGAGTTTTTCGTCAGCTTAGTCATAGTCACGTTTTCTTTATGCTAAGCGCCAAGCATATGCTTAGCGCTTAGCGTATGCCAAGTGATTCCTTGATTAGTAGGAGAGGTCGAGATAACGTTTTAATTCGATGACTAAGAAGAACGACAAGGATCCACACGCCGTCGATCTGGGCCGACGGGGTGGCAAAGCACGTGCAGTGAAATTGACAGCCGAAAAGCGGCGTGAAATCGCGGGCAAGGCAGCGCGAGCGCGCTGGGCTAAGGAGAGAAAAAACAACAAAATTTGATGGATGGGTGGGCCTAATCAAATGCACAATATCGCCCAAAAATTCGCTCCGATACGTGTAAATGTGCCTGTGATGCACCACGACCTCCTCAATTTCTCCCTCCAACTTCCACTCAGGCAAGCATCAACGGTGAGGTCACTCTGAGCCGAACCTATTCCTCACTCCGACGGAACGGATGGCATTGGATTCATTTTGAGGAGTGTTTCCGCTCGCCTCCTGGGAGCTCAGCCCCCCAGCGGAACAAACTCCGCCGCCGTCACTGGCAAGATTCTTGCCGAGGAATAAATTGCCGCCGTCCCTCGCGCGAGCAGCGGACCAGGATGCCCGGAATCGATCACGACGGGGCAGAAAAAGCAGAATTTGCAAAACGAACCCACGGATGGAGGCGCACGCGGAGTCAAGCTTTGAGGAGACTCCATTTCGCAGCCGTCGCGAGTAGGTGGTTGGGTGGGAAATTCCTCGAGCGAATCCTGCCAATGAAAGCCGCTGCTTTAAATCCAGAGAGAATGCCTTCGAGAACATTGTGGGAATGTGCCGCACATACTGTGAAATTCTTTTTTATGGAATACTTGGTCTCCAACTCACGCTTAGGAGTTTCCATGCCACGCTACCTATCGCAACACACACTCGCTTGCCTCACGCGCCAAGGCGCGGAGACGCTTGCCCAACGCATGCAAGGCGGCGGCCCGGCTTGTGCTGAGCGCGTTCTCCTGAACATGCTCGAAGGAAAGATGTTTGCTGAGTTCCGCTCGGATTCCCGCGAAGCGCTCGAATCGTGGCTGAAAGCAGAAGGAATGCACTACGACTGGGTGGTGCGGATCGAGTGGGAAACGCGCAACGGCAAGCTGGAAATTGCCGACTAGTATCCTGTAAGCCAATCTAAACAAATAGGTTAGTTGGCCTAACGGAACGCGCGAGGCAGCTCTCGGAATGTCGATAAAAAAGAGGGTGATTTGCAGCCTCATCTGCGCTAATCTTTTCTACCCACGTCTAACGTGAAGGAGAAACACTATGTCTGACTATGCGCATCCAGAAGTACTCGTTACTACCGAATGGGTGGCTGCCCACTCGAAAGACGCGGGCCTCCGCGTCGTAGAAGTCGACGTCGACACCACCGCCTACGATCAAGGCCACGTGGACGGCGCCATCTCCTGGAATTGGCAAACCGAATTGCAGGACGCCATCCGCCGCGATCTCGCGGCCCCGACCGCGTTCGAAGAATTGCTCGGCAAAGCCGGAATCTCTCCGGAAACCACCATCGTCCTCTACGGCGACAACAACAACTGGTTTGCGGCGTGGGCGTTCTGGCAATTGAAATATTACGGCCACGAAAAAGTGCTCATCATGAACGGCGGCCGCAAGAAGTGGCTTGAAGAAAAGCGCCCGCTCGTCACGGACAAGCCCTCGGTCGCTGCGACTTCCTACAAAGTGAAGGCAGCGAATGCCGCGATTCGCGCAAAGAGAGACGACGTTTTCGCCGCTGTCGAGAAAAAGTCCGGCGCGCAGCTTGTCGATGTGCGCTCGGTAGACGAATTCACGGGAAAGATTATCGCGCCTCCCGGCATGACCGAGACCGCGCAGCGTGGGGGCCACATTCCCGGCGCAGCAAACATTCCCTGGGCGCAGGCTGTCAACGAAGACGGCACGTTCAAGAGCGGCGGCGCCCTGAAGCAGCTCTACGGGGCGAAAGGCATCAGCGGCGACCGCGAAGTCATCGCCTATTGCCGCATCGGTGAGCGCAGCTCGCACACCTGGTTCGTTCTCAAGTACCTCATGGGCATCAAGGACGTGCGCAACTACGACGGTTCATGGACTGAGTGGGGCAACTTGATCGGCGCGCCCATCGAAAAAGAAATCTCGGCCGCAGCCACGAAATAACGCCCGAGCCGCTTCCTTAAGGGCCATTTCTCCTAAAACGGAATCACCAAAAGCGAAACGGGGCGCGAACAATCGCGCCCCGTTCGATTTCTGCTTTGTCTGTAAGAAGGTTCAGCGAGTCCGTTCACGAATCTTATTTTGGCGCGGAAGCCGGTTTCAAAAACATGGAATCGTCCACTGGAACATTGTTCTTGATCTGCGTCAGCCGGAGCGTAAACACGTTTCCCTTTTCAACGTGCCGCAGCCGAAACGCGAAGTAAGCCCCGTCGACGGCGCGATAGTCCTCCATATAGTTCTCCACGGGGTAGTCGCCATCTTCGCGGTGCAATGTATCGTCAGTCCGCACCGGGAAGCCGCTTTCCGTATCGAAATAAATCTTCGATGTAAGTTTCTTTTGCGGCGTGAACTCCACCACATACGCCGTGTGCACGCCGACCTTTTCCATGCCCAGAACGTGCCCGGTTACGGCCAGCAACAGCGCATCCGCGCGGTCATTGAAATTTGACTGGCGGATGCGGCTCTCCAGAGCAGCGCCCGTGATTTGATGCATGCCGCCGGAAGGGTCCTCGATCCACGCGATCTTGCCGTCGCACACCTCACGGATCGCCATTCCGTTGGAAAAAGTGATTTTGTACAAAGTCTTGTTGGGCGCCTTGCTGAAAATTTCAATCGCTGCAAAGCCGGAAGCGTCTTCGGTCTGATAGATTCCTTTCAGATAGCGCGTAGTGAATCCGGACCAAATAGCGTGGCCTCCGCTGACCGTTTCAAATTTCTCAAGCAAATCCTTGGTGCTGGGCAGAACTGCAGGGCTTGCCTCCACTTTTGTAACAGAGCTCACCGGCGTGACAGGCGCAACGACGGGCGAAGGACTCTGCGCCGCCAAATGAATAGCTAGCAGCGTTCCGATGACAGCTGAGGCGGCGAGGGACACGAGCCTGCGCTTCATAATCTCCTCCAACACACGAAGTCGTGTGAGTGAATCTATCCTTGAGTATGAGTGGCTTTTCCAGAACGATGCATTCGTCGTGGTGCAAGGTGGTCGGAAAGAGACTGGCCGAAAGGGCAGGTCGGCCTTTTGCGCAAGCTCGCGCCACGGCAGGCCAGCACACAGTCAAGTATCGCTGCCTGTTGTTGTTTTTCTGCGCTAGGCGCTCGTTGCAGTATGCCGAAACGAGAGAGCTACTCTTGCTTCACCAATTCGACGCGGCGATTTTTCGCCCGTCCGTCTTCGGTTCCATTGTCGGTGAGTGGTTTCGTCTGGCCAAAGCCCTTGGCAGATAGCCTGGTTGCCGGGACGCCGTGAGCGGTAAGCCAAGCCACCACGGCTTGCGCGCGCTTCTCCGAAAGAGCCTGGTTAGCGGCGGCGCTGCCTTGATTGTCCGTGTGTCCCTCAACCAGGAGCTTTAGGTCCTCATTCTGTTGAAGTAATTTCACGATTTCGCCGAGGATATTCTCCGAATCCGGCAAGATGGCGGCCTTCCCGGTATCGAAGTGAATTCCATAGACCGCCACGCGCCCGCTTTTGTTGATTTCGTCATTGAGGCTTGATGCGTCTGCCGTGACTTCCTGCTTCATCTCTTTGATAGTCACGGTCTTTTGCTCATAGGCAGTCACGCGCGCATAAATATAGACCCAGGCGTTGCCCTTGTGCGCGGTAATGCGCTCCGGTTTGTCCTCGAAATCGATGGCGAAACCTGATTGTTTCAGAGCGGCCTCGAAATTCCGGAACAGTTGCAGGTTACTCGTGCCTTCCCGAGTCTCGTACGTCCACGAGTGAACTTCCCCCTCGAATGTCTTTGTGACCTCTTCGCCGTTCTTGTTTCTGCTGACGGGCAGCTCCGCTTCATCAAACTCCTTGTTATCGCACGAATCGATATGGCTGCCGGGAAACCGCGTAACAAGCGGCGAATCCTTGCAGCCTTCCGCGTCAGGGTCCTGAGCGCGCAGAGTTGTCGCAAAGAAAAGGACCGCCGAGCACACCATCAACCGCAACAATAGCTTCATGTAAGAAATCCCTCCGTCGGAAATGGAGTGACAGTTTACACGACGAGAGACAAAGCAGGATTCGAAATTGCCACCTCGTGTTCTATCCGTTCTCGTTGGTGAATGTGTTACTTAGTCCGGCGTTGCGTCTTACCTGCATCGTCAGCGGGCTTGCTCAACGCCTCGTCTGACCATGCTGGTAATAAGTTTTTGGCCCGCCGCGCGGTCAATTGGGGATAAAATACGCGCCTGCTTTCGAAGGCGAGGAGTCATGGAACAAAAGCAAAGGCGCGAGCCAAGGTATCCCTTCATCGCCTCGGCGGAACTCTTGGAAGAGAATTCAGGCGCGCGAATGAAATCGCGAATCAGCGACTTGAGTCTGAACGGTTGCTATGTCGACACCGTGAATCCCCTGCCGGATGGCACGCTCGTGCACTTGAGAATATTTACAGAGACTCATTCGTTCGAAGCGCCAGCGAAAGTGGTTTACTCGCACGCATTCATGGGCATGGGGATGCAGTTTCGCGAAGTTCAGCCAAAATCTGAAGAAGTTTTGCGGCTGTGGCTGCCGGAAGCCGCCGAACAAACGAATAAGACACACGGTTAATTCAAGAACGACTCGATCGCAAGATTGCACGAAAAACTCTAGATAGCTGGAGGCAATCATGGGAAATAAATCTGACTTCGAACGCCTGAACGATAAGAGCCGTGAGTCCACGAGCAGTGGGTCCGAGCGGAGTTCAGGCGCGTCTGAGAACGAAGCTGTACCCGGTCGGCGATTGTTTCTGCAAAACGCAGTGGCCGGCGCCGCAGCACTCGCTCTGCCGAAGTGGGCGCACGCGGCAGCGGTCCCAGCCATCCCCGCCGACGAAATGGACGGCATCCGCGCGCAGATCGAGAAGCGCCATGACGAATCCGTCCAGCGTTTGCAGCACTGGATCCAGCAGCCTTCCATCGCCGCGGAAAATCGCGGTATGACCGAAGGCTGCGATCTGACCATGCAGATGCTACGCGACGCGGGCTTCGACCAGGTCACGAAAGTTCCCACCGACGGCCAACCCGGAATTTTTGCAACGCTGGATGCCGGCGCACCGCGCACCGTCGGCCTCTATTTTATGTACGACGTGAAACAGGCTGATCCCGCGGAGTGGACCTCGCCACCATTCGCCGCGGCGCTGGTCGATAAACCCGGCCTCGGTAAAGTCGTCATCGGCCGCGGCGCCGTGAACCAGAAAGGCCCCGAAGCGACGTTCCTCGCCGCACTGCACGCCATGCGCGGCGCGGGAAAGAAAATGCCCGTGAATTTTGTTTTTGTCGCGGAAGGCGAAGAAGAAATCGGCTCCCCGCATTTTCCGCAAGTCGTGCACAAGCCCGAAATCGCCACTGCCTTGAAAAAGTGCACCTCCGTCTTCATGCCCTACGCAGCACAGGGCCTGAACGGCGAAGTAACCATGACCCTTGGCGCGAAAGGAGTCGTAGAGCTTGAACTGGTTTCGAGTGGCGCACGCTGGGGCCGCGGCCCCAAGAAGGACTTGCACTCCAGCAATAAAGCGCGTGTGGACAGCCCGGCCTGGCATCTGGTCGAAGCGCTCGCATCGCTCGTTTCGCCGGACGGAAACGACCCCGTGGTCGAGGGTTTCGCCACCAAGGCACTCCCTCTCTCCGCCGCCGACAAAAAAATGATCGCGGAAGCCGCGCGCCGTCTCAGCGAAGCTGACGCAAAAAAACAGATGGGCGTCGAACACTGGGTTCACGACGTGAGCTGGCAAGAATCGCTCGAACTCCTTTGCTCGCGTCCCACAATTAATATCGAAGGTTTGGTCGGCGGCTATACAGGGCCTGGAGGCAAAACCATTTTGCCGGGTAAAGCCCTCGCAAAAATCGACATGCGTCTCGTCCCAGACATGACCGCCGCGGGATCCCTCGCCGCGCTCAAATCTCACCTCATCAAAAAAGGCTTCGGCGATATTGAAGTCAACATGAGCGGCGGCTACGATCCCACGAGCACACCCGCCGATTCGTCCATCATTCGCGCATCCATCGCGGTTTACAAAAAGAACGGAATCGATCCCGTGCTCCTGCCGCGTCTCGCCGGTTCCTGGCCTGGTTTCGTCTTTACAGGTGAACCTCTGCACCTTCCCGCAGGCCATTTCGGCATGGGCCATGGCAACGGCGCCCACGCCCCCGATGAGTACTATCTAATTGAATCGAGCAACCCCAAAGTCGCCGGGATGGACGACGCCGTCCGTGCCCATGTGGAATTTCTCTACGAGGTAGCGCGCACCGCCTGAAAAATAAAGTTCGTGTAATTATTGCCCATTCAGGGAACCAATCCTCCTTCGCACCGTCTTAACAGGTATATCTCCGTGTGGAGGTGAGTATGCGGACCCTAGTGCAAGATTTACGCTTCGCGTTTCGGCAGTTCCTCAAATCGCCTGGTTTCGCCGCCAGCGCCGTCCTTTCCCTCATGCTCGGCATCGGGGCAACAACCGCTATCTTCAGCGTGATTTACGGTGTGCTCCTCGATCCCTACCCCTACAAGGACGCAAAGCGGATGGTCCACGTCGAGCTGAAAGATAAGAATGGCCGCGGTCCTCTGCTCATCGTCAACGGCACGCAAGCCCAGGAAGTCCTCAAAGCCTCCTCCGTCGAGGATGCCTTTCTGCAAGATGAAAAACGTGAAAATCTTACTGGCGACAAATTTCCCGTCTCCGTCCTTGTCGGCCTGTATTCCCCAAATGTGTTTGACTACATGGGCGTTCCGCCATTGCTCGGCCGTGAATTCACTCCTGCCGACGCCCCAGGCGGCAACCCCGAGCCTGTTGCGGTCCTCAGCTATCTCTTCTGGCAGCGCCAATATGGCGCGAGCCACGATGTGATTGGAAAATCGATCGAACTTGATCACAAACGCTACACGGTCATAGGCGTCGTGCCTCCGCGTTTCACCTGGGGCGATGATGACGTCTATCTCCCCGCCATTCCCAATGCCGATCCTCACTATTACTGGAATTCCTTCATCAAGCTGAAGCCTGGCGTGAAATATCCCGCTGTGCAGGCGGAGATGCAGTCGCTGGTGGACCGCTTTGCGAAGGACGACCCAAAGAATTATCCGCAGGAAAGGCGCGTCAAGATTGTGTCGCTCAATGAAGAAGTCCTGGGCCGCTTCGCAGGGACACTCGTTTTCTTGTTTGGAGCTGTCGTCGTGCTCCTGCTCATCGGCTGCGCAAACGTTTCGATCCTCCTCCTCGCGCGTGGCACGGCGCGCCAGCACGAGCTTGCCGTTCGCACTTCCATGGGAGCTGGACGCGGCCGCCTAATCCGCCAACTCCTCACGGAATCCGTGCTTCTTTCCGCGACGGGCGCCGCGCTCGGCGTTCTTGCTGCCTACTGGGGAGTCAAAGCTCTCTCCACTATGTTGCCGTACTATTCGTTCCCACACGAGGCCGCGATTCACGTCAACGGCATGGTTTTGATTTTCAGCGCTGCGATTGCCCTGCTCACCGGAATTCTTTTTGGCATTTCACCGGCATATCAACTTTCGCGTCCCCAGCTTGGCGCTCTCATTCAAGCAAGCAGCGCAAAGCTCACCGGCAGCACGCACAGCCGAAACACGCACCGCCTTCTGATCGCCGGTCAGGTCGCACTGACTCTCTTGTTGCTCGCGGGCGCTGGCGGAGCCATGAAAACGTTTGTAGCGAAGGTGCACACGCCACTCGGCTTCGACCCCGATCATGTTTTTGCCATGAATGTCGCTTTACCGAAAGGCGCCACAACAACCTGGCAAGAGCGCATCAATGAGAACGAAATGATTCGCTTGGTCGTCGCGCAAACGCCAGGAGTGGAGGAAGCAGGCGTTTCCACAACGTGGTTCCCCGGTTTCGGAGGCTTCAACGGAAAAATTGAAGTGCAAAGCAAACCGACCCTCACGGACGCCCAGGCCGTCCTAACGCTCATCAGTCCGCAGTTGCTCTCAACGCTGCGAATTCCTCTGCTACGCGGAAGAATCTTCGACGATGCCGAGTCCAAGCGCGCCGCTCATCTCGCCATGGTCAATCAAGCCTTCGTGAAGCAATATCTCGGCGATCTCGATCCCATTGGCCAAAGTGTTCGCAGCCCGATGCTCAAGATCGATCAAGGCAATCTGCTCTCGGCGCAATCTCCAGACGATTGGCTCGAAGTCGTCGGTGTGGTCGGTGATGCAAAAAACGACAGCTTGGATCATCCCGTGAAGCCCGCGATTTTTCTGCCCTACAGTTTTATTTTGCCAACGGATGAAGCGTTCATCGTGCGCGCCAGCGGAGATCCAAACACAGCCATTCGTTCTGTGAAAGAGCGCTTGCGCGAAGTCAATTCCGAGCTCGTGGTTGGACGCGACCACACGCTCGGCTGGTGGCTCGATACGGATGGCTGGGGGCGCGAGCGCTTTATCGCCACTCTCTTTGGTATCTTCGCCGCTCTCGCGCTCGTGCTCGCCGCCACGGGTCTCTACAGCGTGGTTTCTTTTGGCGTTACCCAACGGACCCAAGAGTTGGGCATTCGCATGGCCCTCGGCGCTCGCCCCGCTTCTGTCGTGAAACTCGTCCTCGGCTCTACCGCAGCCATGCTCAGCATTGGCGTCGCCGTCGGATTGACTTTGAGCGTGATCCTGAACCGCCTGGTCGCTTCGTGGGCAGGAGGAAGCTCGCGCGATCCGTTTACGTTGATCGTCGCCGCTTCGATCCTTTTTCTCGTGGCCGGAATTGCCTGCATTCTGCCGGCATGGCGCGCCGCTTCCATAGACCCCATGCGCGCTTTGCGCTTGGAATAGCTGTTCGCAATTGCAAATCGTCGCAAGACCAGGTCAGTGCGAAGTGGCAGTTCGCTGCGCAGCCACCAGCTCCTGCAGTATTTTTTCGCCTGCTTCTAAAACCAAGTCGCGCTTTTCTCGCAAAGAAGCAATGGTCGGCACGGCCACCCTATCCGGAATCACGCCTTCGCCCTCGAGCTTGCGGTCTTTCGGAGAAAACCAGAGCACTTCGCTGATTTCCAGGACCCCGCCGCCTTTCATGACCCTGTCATGCGTGATGCCCAGCACGCAGCCGCACGATGGACTTCCCACAAGCTTCGCGCGCCCGGAATCCTGCATTCCCGCCGCAAAAACTTCCGCAGCGCTAGCCGAATACTCACTCACGAGAATTACCACCGGGCCGGAATAGATTTGTCCTCCGTTCTTGCCTACGAAGACCTGTGTTTCTCTGGTTCGGTGGCCGTCGCGTTCGGAAGCTGTAACCTGTTTCCTGCTCATTCTCCGTTCAAACAGAGTTCTACTATCGAAAAATAATCTCGCCATGGCTTCCAATGTGGCCCCAACGCCGCCACGGTTCCAGCGAAGATCCAGAATCAACCCTGGTGTAGTGCGCAGATTTTCCACGCCCGCCCTGAAATCTTTCACCAGCGAAGGGTGAAACTCATCGAAACGGATGTATCCGAAGCCCGAAGATAATTTTGCAGCTGTTGCGCGAGGTTCCGTGGAAAGAGTCTGCCGTGCAAATTTGACGTCCAAGGAAGAACCATTAGCGCGCTCAAGACTCGCAATAAATGGCGTCTCGAGTGAACCTGCAAATACGTTGCTCAGGATGCGCAGCTTGGTTACTCGTTCGGTGGAAGAGGGCAACACTTTCGGTGTGGCTTCCGCCAGGCGTTCCGCAATCGGCTGTCCATCCAGCGCTGTCACGATCATTCCCGGCTGAATGCCCGCGTGCGCAGCGTTGCTGTCGGGGAATACGTCCAGGACGACGACTTTGTCTTCGACATAACCGGCCCGGAAACCGATGCTTACGCCCTGATGCTTCTTCCGATTTTCCCATTGTTCCGGTGAACTAAAACGCGTGTGCGCGTCGTGCAGTTCCGCGGTCATGCGGTCAACTATAGAATAAAAATCCTTATCATCTTTAGCCGTCTTCACCAACGGCAAATAATGCTGGTGAACTTCCTGCCATTTCACGCCGCCGAACTCCGGATCGTAATAATGCACATCGATGTCTTTCCAGACTTTTTCAAATATTTGCTGTTGGTCCACAGGGGAAAGGTGGTGCGAAGCCCCGCTCGTCGCCATCGAGGAGGCTTGGCCGAGCATCAGGACAGCGAGAATCGCGTTACGACACACGAAGCTGGGCAGCACGTGTTTCATGATTTCCGCGTTCGATATCTTTACGAAACACACTCAAACAGAAAAGGTTGCGTGACTTGTTCGGCAAATGCCCCAAGCGCCCGGAAATAATAACAGCCTGGACAGTTTGACGACGAAGCGCATAAAAGAGTTGGCTAGGAGATGTAGGCCGTTCTCCAGTTCATCTCTGTAGGCCCACCTATTCCTACGCATTTCTGGCCAACAAAGAGCCATGCATCACGAAACTCTTGTAGGGGCGGGATTGTTCACCCTGTAAGGGCCCCGCCCTTCGCGCCTGATGAGAGATGCAAACTAATTCGGATGATCGTGCGAGTCGCGGTTCAGTTGTTCCAGATTTTCGCGGGCCAGTTCATTCTTTGGGTCGATCACCAAGGCACGTTCGAAATGCAGTCGCGCTTCCTTCAAGTTTCCCGTCTCCGCCAGCGCGCTACCCAGATTTGCCTCGGCACCTGCATCCTGAGGATTCAGCCGCACCGCGGCGCGGAAATGCAAAAGAGCTCCCGGAAAGTCGCCCTGCGACGCCAGCGCATTCCCGAGGTTATAGTGCGCATCGAAATAATCGGGGCGACCTGCGAGAGCGGTATTCAGATGACCGATGGCTCCGTCCACGTTGCCGCTCGCCAAAAGCACGGCGCCCAGCGCATTGTTGGCGGTCGGATCATCGGGGCGCAGGCGAACAGCTTGCGTGAACTGCAGCACCGCTCCGGAAAGATTCCCTTTCATTTGGAAGAGAGCCGCGAGGTTGTAGTGCGCCTCGAAATCCCCTGGATCATTTTGGATGTGGTGCAGGGCCAGCGCTTCCTGGATCGCCACGCGCGGATCGCTGGTGCCGTCGCTAGATTCCTTAGGCAGCACCTGTAGCCACAAATGCGCCATCTCATCGCTAGCGCGATTACCAGCCACCACGCGTTTCGGCGGCTGGTTCGGATTTCGAATATTGTCCGCCGAGTTGTCGTACGTAAAGCGCATCGAAATCGTCGTTCCCGCTGGCAAGTCCACGGGCTCGGCATATCGATAGACCGCCTGCCAGTTCAAATCCCAGTTCCCGATGTGAATCAGCGTTTTCTTCGTGCCGTCCGGCAGAGTTGCGAACCCGAGCAGATCTTTTCCAAGATAGTGCGCGTGCGGATAAATGGCCAAAACGCTGGCATCCACGGGCAAAGTGAAATCGTCAGAAACCAGAAAATTCTTCTCGCCAGCTGGAATGTCGAGCATGCGGTCATTGTCGAGTTGCAGCAGGATGGGATGCATCGTCGCCGGTTTGTCCGTGAAGTAGAGTCCGAGAGTCGGTTGTATCAATTCAGGCTTCCCGGAAGGCTGGAAATGCGTGTTCAAAACCAAATCGGTGTTCGTGTCCAGCCGAAGCGCCATTCCGTCCGGCTCGACATACGGTGGAGAGCCCGGCTTCCAGAAAAGAAAATGGCTGTCCGGATCAAACGCTTCCGACTCAATGACGAGTTCCATTCCGCCAAAGCCCGCCCCTGGCTCTTTTTCCAGCCTGCGCCCATTTTCTTCGCGGTCCACCAAAACGTTCGCATGATGTACAAGCCGCTTATCGCCGGGCCGGATTTCGATTGCCTTTAGCCATCGCGAGCTGTGCACCGGGGTCCGAAACACAAAATTCCAATACGAATCGCTCCCGCTCGCTGGAAGCAAATAAGGTTTCGTGGCCCTAACGATCACGTCCGGTTTGCCAAGCTGCCAGCCCGCGCTAAATGCCGGCTGAGTTGGAAGATCCGATGGATTGCCTTCGATCTCGCCCTGGTCCACCCATTTTTGAATCGTCGCGATTTCCGCGTCAGTCAAACGAAGCTCGTCCGCAAATTTCAGCTCGCCCGGTTCCGGAAGCCACGGCGGCATGATGTGTTTGCTTGTGACGAACGCAATCTGCCGCCCGTGCGCTTTTACGTCCGCATAGGTAAGCAGCGAGAAAGGTCCCGCTTCGCCGGGATGATGGCACTGCGCGCAATTCCGAAAAACAATTGGGGCAATATCGTGGTTAAACGTAACTTGCGTCTGCGAAGAGGCAGGCTTCAGCGGTGATTGACGCTTAGCTGCGCCGCGGTGCGCCGCAAACGCAGCCGAAGCCACGACGAACACAAGCAGCAATCCAGAAAGGGTTTGCGGCGCGCGCGTCATTCCACGTCCGAAATGTAACATCCCACGCCGTGAGTCGCTCCCACAGCCAAACTCTTACCGCTGAGCGCCGCGGCAATCGCATCCTCTAACTCATGCGTTGTAGCAACACTGCGCGCTCGCCCAATATCCTCGTAAAGATTATCGATCCGGCCGTGATAGACCAACCGCCGGCTAGCATCAAACACTGCAACTTCCGGCGTGATTTCCACTTGGCTTTCTTTCACCAGCACATGTTGCGTATCGCGCAGCGCCGGAATTTTGTAGCCGTACTCCAGTTCGTGTTTGCGGATCATTTCCGCGGATTCCGATTTGCTCGGATAAACCAACCAAAACGCCACCTTACCCGCCAGCGATGCACTTAATTTCTGGATTGTGGGCGCATAGCGATTTGAAACTGGGCAATCCGTGCGCACAAAGACCAGCGCGACAACTTTGCCGCTGGACGATTTGAGCGGATCAACAGGATTTCCCGCGAGATCAAGAGCGGTGTTTTGCGCACCCGCAGAATTTGAAGCGAACGTAGCTAGCCAGACCGCAGCAATAACCATAAGTGGCAGGGGAAAATCTCGAAAAACGTGCCAACGGCGGCTCATAGTTGCCCGCACCAATCGGGCCTGCAAATTTTACTGCGCCATGAAACCGTTGTCGAAGAGATTAGCGAAGCTGGTCCAGCTCGTTACGAGAACGCAGAAACGGTTACCTCAGGTCGCCCGGTTCTACACCCTTCTTGCGCGCTTCATCGAGCAGCGTATTGATCTTGTCTTGAAGCTGCTTCTTCTTATCCTGCAGGCCGGTAATTTGCTGGTCGACCGGCTCGCGGTTGTAGCCTTTATTGATCTGGTAGCCGCCGGAAGTTGCTGGCGTCTTCCCCTCGCTGAAGTCTTTGAGATCTGCGAGCTGCTTGTCCGCGTCATCGAGTTGCGACCGCAGCTTCGCAAGTTCTTTCTTCGTATTCGCGATGTATTGTGGATCCGCCTTTGAGCCGGTACCTGTTTTCCCAGGGTTTTTCGAATTTCCGACCACCGAAATAGGGCCAGTCAATCCGTTGACATCCTCATTCGTCCAAACTTTCTTGGTTTTTTTCGGGTCAGGTGCGACAGGCGCAGTTGAATCCGTCGTGGGGGTTGGCGAAATTGCCGGGGCGGGACTCGACGCCGAAGAGTTCGCAGGAGCAGGACTCTGCGCAAAACACGTGGAACAGCTAATCACCCCGCAGAACGCGAGAGCACACCAAAAATTGTGTAACCGGGTCATAAAGCCTCCGATATTTCGAGGGCTGGGGCTAGTTCTAGTACCTTAAACCCAGTATACAGGACAAAGTTTCAGCGATCTGCGACAGGGCTACCTGGCTTGCCCAATTCGGCACGAATCATCGCCAGTGCTTCTTTGGGAGGTCCGATGCGACGGTACTGGCTATAAAAGGTCCGTTCGTGGATGGAAATAGTGCTGAAGAGTTTTCGGCCGTCGAAGTCATATTGAGAAAATGAGGGCATCCATAAGCCAGGAAGCATTTCATAACGCTCCTGCATAAAGTGGCTGCCCTTATTCACTTTCGCAAGGAATATTCCGACCGTGATGTCCCCCGTGACCTCGCCTTCCACACGCGCGAGCTGCCCGGCTTCCGGATCGATCCACACAAACCCCCGCACTTTGGCAAAAATAGCAGTCGTTCGCGAAGTGGCCTTGTAGGCTGGATTCGGTTCCATGCTGTATTTGTAAAGCACGCGGCCCGCCCGCGTTTCCGTGGATAGATAGGTGTAGAGGAAAGCAGTGCGTGTGGCGTCAATCAGATCGTTCCGCTCCTTTTGCTTCTTGGCAATTTTGTCGTACGCGTCATGCTGAGCGTGTCCATCGTCCCCAGCCCAGGAAAGTGCCTTCTCGAGCTTCACAAGCTCCGCGTGATAAGTGTCAGGGTCTGAAGGTTTGCCGTCCGGCCCGATGGGAATGTGGTCGACACCGGTGCCTGCGGGAACGACCCGGGATATCTTGATATCGCCAGGCTGCGGATCACCCAAGTTCTTAAGCAGTTCCACGCGCTCCATGCGCTCGTAATAATTCATTGCCTGGTCGCCCTTTTTTTCATTCACCAGAACCAGGTCCAACAAGGCTGTCTTTTCCGCCTCCGTTTGAGGAGGGGTAGGCACAGCGGTCTCCTGAGCCAAAGAGGTGGCTGCAAAAGCCGGGAGTAGGACGGTGACGAGAATGAGGGTTCGCGAACGCATACTGGCACGCGGGAAAAGGCCCGCTAGCACATCTTAATTCTGATTCTTGCGCCGAGACAATTGTTGCACTCCAAACTTGGAATGGATCATTCTCCGAATTATCAGTAAGTCCCCAAAAACAAAGAAAATCTGCCGCACTTGTTCCTTTCGGCCGCTGTACCCAGATTATGGCCCGACGGTTCTTCTAACAGTTTCTAGCGAGATCCGTCTAAGTCTTTTAGAATGAGTCAAAATCCAAAGTTGCCAAGATTTAATGAAAGCAAACAGCCCTTGCACACGTCTATATAGCGGGAACGAATCGATCCTCTTCCCCGTATTACCTTATGCAAGCGGAGGTTTGTTTGGGCGTAGCACCTATTGAACGACTGGGCAGCATCGGGCGGCTGATCCCGCAGACCACTACTGCGCCATTCTCCTTGGGCCGATTCCGCAGAGCGGCTGTCACCGTGATGGAGACTTTCAAACTGTCTCTCGACGCCCTCCGCGCCCATAAGCTACGTAGTTTCTTGACCTTATTGGGCGTCATCCTGGCAGTCACCACCCTCGTCGCGGTCATGAGCGTCGTAAACGGCCTCACCTTCTATGTCGCGGACAAGGTCGCCAACCTGGGTGCAAATGTTTATGTTCTAACCCGTTTCGGCATCATCACCAGCAACGACGAATGGATCAAAGCGCAAAAGCGACCGCTCATCACCATGGACGAGTTCGGCAAGCTCAAAGAGGGCATGCGCACCACGAGCCAAATCGCCGCGGTGCTCGGCACCTCTTCTGATGTGCGCTCCGGAAACGAACTCCTCGAAGATGTGAACGTCGAAGGAGTTACTCCCAACTATTCCGATGTTCGCAGCGTGATCGTCGCCTCGGGCCGATTCCTCACAGAAGCGGATGAAACACATCACTCGCCGGTAGCTTTCATCGGTGCAGACTTGGTAAGAAAATTTTTCTACAACACCGACCCCATCGGCAAGACCATCCGCGCGGGCTCTCACAGTTACACGGTCGTTGGGGTCGCGGCGGTCATTGGCAGTGCCTTCGGACAATCGCAGGACCGCTTCATGTATATCCCCCTTGGCACCTACTCCAAGGAATGGGGCAACCAAAGAGATTCACTCACGCTCTTTATGCAGGCAGGCAACGCTGAAATGATGGCCTCCTCTGAAGACGAAGCGCGCATGCTCCTGCGCGCGTGGCGCCACCAACCTTGGGATTCAGCGGATAGTTTCGGAATCATCGGCTCTGACTCGATCATGGGCCTCTTTAAACAACTGACGGGAAACATCTTCATGGTCGCCGTGGGTTTGACGGCCGTCTTCCTGGTCGTTGGCGGAATCGTGATTATGAATATCATGCTCGCCAGCGTCACCGAACGCACCCGGGAAATCGGTCTGCGGCGCTCTCTCGGCGCCAGAAAGAAACACATCATCCTTCAATTCGTGACGGAATCCGCGGTGTTAGCCGCCATGGGCGGCATGATCGGAATTGTTTTGGCCTACATAATAGTCGCTGCTGCCCGCGCAGCGACTTCGATTCCCATGCGCACGCCCATGAGCGCTGTGGTTCTTTCGCTCAGTGTTTCGACTGGGGTGGGCCTCTTCTTCGGAATTTACCCTGCGATGCGCGCGGCAAAGCTTGATCCCATCGAAGCACTTCGGGCAGATGGCTGAGGAACGTTGACTCCTGCAACTGGGGTCACACAAAACAACAATGGCACAGCAACACGGCGAAAATTTGAAGCAAGCCATGGACACGCTTCGCGCGCACAAACTGCGCAGCTGTCTCACCGTTTTTGGAGTGGTCCTCGGCGTGAGCGTGATCATGCTGGTCGCTGCTTTAATCACCGGCTTCGACGCGCAAGTTCAGGAAAACATAAAGCAATTCGGTGCAGACACGGGATTTGTCTCGCGCTTCGAGCAAGGCCCGCACAATGGCGGCCGCCGTCCGAAGGAAGAACGCGAGCGCAAGCCACTGACGCTCGAAGATGCCGTCGCCATTCAAGAGCGCTGCCCAGCAGTGAAAGATGTCACAGTTTTTCTGACCTGGTGGGAACAAGACCACAAAGTACGCACAAAATCCGGCGAAGTAACTTCCATCGATTTCCGCGGTGTGCAACCGAATTTCGGCCAGGTCTACGCGAATGCCTCGACGCTCGAAGGCCGCTTCATCAGCGAAGGCGATGACCTGCATCGTGAAAAAGTCGTCATGCTCGGTGAAAACGCCGCGCCGGTGCTCTTTCCCGAGGGCTCACCTGTCGGAAAAGATGTCATGATCGATGGCTCGCCGTTTCGCGTGATCGGGGTAGTTGAAAAACCCAAAGGCATGTTCGGCGCGGACGATGAAGACAAGCGCGTCCTGATTCCTTACAACACCTTCCGCAAAATTTATCCCGGCGCCTACGAGAATCAAATCCGTTTTCAAGCCTTCCCGAACCAACTGGATCAAGCGGTAGACCAAGCAACAGAAGTTCTCCGCCGCCGCCGCAACGTTCCCTACGATGGCAGAAATAATTTTTCGATCAACACCTCGCAGCAGGAAATCGAGCAGTTCCACAGCATCCTCGGCATGGTTGCTCTCGCCACTGTTGTTCTTAGCGGCATCGGCTTGCTCATCGGCGGCGTCGGCGTGATGAACATCATGCTCGTTAGCGTGACGGAGCGGACGCGCGAGATCGGCATTCGCAAAGCCATCGGCGCGAAGAGCAAAGACATAACTTGGCAATTCCTTCTCGAGGCCATGACGCTTACCGGAGCCGGCGGCGTTATTGCGCTCGTTCTGGTGAACGGCTTGGTGATCCTTGTGCGTCTCGGATTGAAGTGGCCCGGCAGTGTGCCGATATGGGCGGCAGCCACCGGCATTCTCGTCAGCGTAAGCATCGGCTTAATCTTTGGAGTTTGGCCCGCGATGAAAGCGGCCAAGCTCGACCCCGTCGAAGCGCTGCGTTACGAATAGCGCGCAACGCCTCATACTAGTATTTCACCGAGATAATCGAAGGCTTTTACAATTCAGACATATTGGACTGCTTAGCGAAGCGGAGATCGCTCCAAGAGAGGATCTATGGACGAATCCTCGCGCGCCTGGGGCACCGGGTTCGTCAAATTGCGCTTCTGGGTTGGGGATTTGCGAATGGGTTTCTGCGGAGCGCTCTCGTTCAAGGTGGGATCTTGCGGATTCGATGGACTCAGGTCATGCGTCGCCAACCCCGCGTCTTTCGAGGAATTCGGAACCACCGAAGCGATGGCCGGTGTGGACCAAGTCCGAATCCAATCGCGGAGAGAATCTGCGGCGGTTACAGCGCCTACGAGCAGCAGCACGGCCGACGCAATGGCCAGCAGATCGCGCGGATGCGCTGGGCGCATGAACCAGTAGGGACGTTTCGGCTGCGCAGAGAGTTTGTCTCCGGCGCGAGCGACCAGATAAAGCGCGCGCGCCAGATCGTTCCCAGACTGATAGCGCTCATCAGGGTTCTTCGCAAGGCATCGCGCAATGATTCGATCGAAAGCGGCCGGAATGGCCGGATTGCGCTTTGATGGTGGAACGGGGTTGTCGGTAAGAATTTGCGCGCAAACCTCTCCGAGCGAATTTCCAGAAAATGGCCGCACACCTGTGATCATCTCGTACAGCACGACACCCAGCGAGAATAGATCGGAGCGCCCATCCTGCTTCTGTCCTTCAATCTGTTCCGGCGATAGATAAGCCGGTGTGCCAAGCACGCGGTCGGATCCGGAAACCTGGGAAGCAAATCGCGCTACACCGAAATCCACGAGCTTCACTTGCTCATTTTCGGTGATGCGAATATTGCTGGGCTTGACGTCGCCATGAATGATTCCCGCTCGATGAGCGTAGCCAAGTGCTGATGCGAGATCGGCGCCCCACACAGCCGCACTGGAAAAAGGTATCGGCGATTGCGCCAGCAATTCTTCGAGGTTTTTCCCCGAAACAAATTCCATCACGAGAAATGGAGTACCGCCGGTATCCGTGCTGACATCATAGAGTTGCGCGATCGAGCTATGCGAAAGGCGACCAATCGTCTGCGCTTCGCGAAGGAATTGCTCCTCGCTGTTCTTGCCGAAGCCTTGCAGAAACGATTTCAGAGCGACGGTGCGGCCAATGAGGGTATCGCGTGCCTTGTCGACTCGGCTAGTCCAGCCGCCACCGAGAGTCTCAATGATTTCATACCGGCCAGTTTGGAGCGTAGGGCTCATGCGGAGCGCAGCAATCGAGTGGCACGCTCGCGAAAACTAGTGTGCTGTGCCTGCACCGGTGCCGCAAGCTTGCGGCGGGCCAGGGGATACAATTCGGTGGCCAGCAGATCGGCGGACTGATAGCGATGCGCAGGATCTTTTTCCAGCGTCTTCGCAACAATCGCGTCGAATGCCGTGGGAACGGAAGGATTTGCCTGCGAAACCGGAAGGGGTTTCGAGGAAAGCACTCGCGTGCAGATTCCCTGGAGCGAATCGGAATCAAAGGGGCGCTTGCCTGTCACCATCTCGTAGAGAACCACGCCTAGCGAGAAAATGTCGGAGCGCGCATCCTGCGGCCGTCCCAGAATCTGTTCTGGGCACCAGTAAGCCGGAGTGCCGAGCAGCGGCGTGTCCTTTTTGTCGTGGCTGGCGAGGCGGGCCATGCCGAAGTCAGTGAGTTTTACGCGGCCATCATCGAGAATCAAAATGTTCGCGGGCTTGATGTCGCCGTGAATCACGCCTCTGCGATGCGCGAGATGCAGAGCCGAGGAAATCTCTCCGACCCATGCGCATGCGCGCGGAAGGGGAACAGTCCCCTTGGCGAGAATTTTATCGAGAGGCTGCCCTTCCATGAATTCCATCACGAGATAGGGCGTTTGCGTTGGCTCGTCGATTCCCATGTCATGCAGCGTGACGACACAGGGATGCGAAAGCTGGCCAACAACGCGCGCTTCTTGCAGGAAGCGGTCGCGGCCCGCGCCTTGCGCCAGTGCTGGCGAAAAGAGTTTGATGGCGACGATGCGCCCAATCATGGGATCGTGCGCGCGCACGACTTTGCTGTTCGCGCCGGCGCCGATTACGTCGATAACCTGATAACGGCCTACTTGCATGATGGCCTTTCCCTCAGTATTACCTTGCCGAGATGTAGGGAGGATATCGAAGGGGGCTGTTCTATTAAATGAAGCAACCGTGCTAGTGAGAAGAGTACGAAGGTACTAGAGCAAAAGATTTAAATAAGCAGATTTTAACTTGCAAAGCGTAACGTCCAGTGTCCGCGAGTCGCATTTTTCGGAAGCGGAAAAGCACGCAACGGAGCTTCGCGCGATCGCAAGGAAAAAGCGGGAATTTCTCAGGGAAGATAAATTGTAAGAGTACCGAGTACTTCCAGAAACCGAGGAATGGCGCGAGAATCCAGTTTCACTCTTTATTTTTGAACGGCACGAGAGCCGGCGCAGTGTTCAGGCGCGAGGGAAAATCCCGGACGAACGCAGCCATCGAGGGATGCCACGCGCCGTTGAATCCGAAATAGTACATTTCTTTCAGAGCTTGATCCGGCGGCAATTTTTCAAATGCCATGCGGTACGTGGCGACGAAAACGCCGGTGCGGTCATCGCCGTAGCGGCAGTGCACGAAAACTTTGTCCTGCGGATTATCGCGGAAAATTGCGAGAAATTGAGCCACCTGTTCGTTGGTTGGCGGAGACCAGCCTGGCACAGGGATGTGAACGAAGCGAATGCCCAATGATTCGGCACTTTTTTCTTCCCAACCAAATGTTGCCGGATCTTCGCTGCGAAGATTTACGATCGTGGTGATGCCGAGTTTCTTCAGCTCGAGCAATCCCGGATCTCTTGGCTGTGCGCCGCGATACAAATGGTCGTTAATCTTTCCAGCGTTCGGGACGCCGGGGATGTGAAGTTTTTCGCCGTACGCGGAATGCATCTCGGACGGAGTGGATGGCTGGACTTTTTTCTGCGCGGAGAGCAACGCGGGAAGAACAAGAACAAAAAACGCTGAAATGAGGAGCCGAGCGCGCTTCATATTTGGTTCGATGCAGTCAGTGTAGCGCGCGAAGAAAATGCGCGAAAGTCGTTGCAAGGCAAGTAGTTGCTCAGAAAGGGCACCACTACAAATAGACGTGGTACGAAAACGTCAACCACATTTTGCGTTTTTCTCTTGACAGGAAATTCACACACGTTGATACTTCGATTCCAGATTCGGGGAACGTGGAAGCGCCAGGCGGACCGAGTCGGGGATGTTGAATAGGTCCGTAATGACTCCACGTAGCCAGCCGGGTTCTAAACAAAAAAATCGAGCGCGAAGTTCAGCTCCGCGCCCGTAATTAAGGCGCGGGATATGCTGTGCGGCTGTGTGAGACCCACCAGCCAGCGGCAGAGCATTGGCGTTTCGTACAACTTTTGATTTTGGCCGCTAAGCGGTCGATGGAAAGGTCGGCTGCCGAGCGGTCGCCTTTTTCTCTAATGCAGTGAACGGGCCCATGCATTCAATTTGAAGTGAACTGCAGGGGCATCCCAGCACCCTGCAGAGTGCGGCTAAGTAGAGTTAAAATAAGGGGTTTCCCCGCGAAGAGTGGGAGCCCGAAGTAGTGGAGGAACGGGATGGCGACAGTGAAACATGCAATGACTGGGAATTCCCCGATCACGGATACGACTCCGGAGACTACGGGAGCGGCAACACACAAAGGCCTGCCGTTTGAACGGTATTTTACTGACGGAAAGGTTTCTCCATTCGACGCGGTCGAATGGGAGAAGCGCACGGCCCTGATCGGAAACGAAAAGGGCGTCACGATCTTCCGCCAGGAAGATGTCGAAGTGCCGAAGAGCTGGTCGCAGACGGCGACGAACATCGTCACCAGCAAATATTTTCACGGCAAGCCCGGCTCGAAAGAGCGCGAAGGCTCGGTGCGGCAACTGATCAGCCGTGTGGTGAACACCATCGTGCGCTGGGGCCAGGAAGGCGGCTACTTCGTCTCCGACGCTTCGCGCGACGCCTTCCGCGACGAGCTGACGCACCTGCTCGTCGAGCAAAAGATGGCTTTCAATTCGCCGGTGTGGTTCAACGTGGGCGTGCAGCCGAAGCCGCAGTGCTCGGCATGCTTCATCAATTCCGTGCAAGACAACATGGAGTCGATCATGGGCCTCACCCGGACCGAGGGGATGCTCTTCAAGTGGGGCTCCGGGACGGGCACGAATTTCTCTTCGCTGCGCGGGAGCAAGGAAACTCTCTCTGGCGGCGGTATCGCATCGGGCCCGGTGAGCTTCATGAAGGGCTTCGACGCTTTCGCGGGCGTGATCAAGAGCGGCGGCAAGACGCGGCGCGCGGCCAAGATGGTCATCCTAAACATCGATCATCCGGACATCGTGGAATTTATCGAATGCAAGATGAAGGAAGAGCGCAAGGCGCAAGTCCTTATCGAACAGGGTTATGACGCTGGAATCGACGGCGACGCCTACGCTTCGATCTTCTTTCAGAACGCCAACCACTCGGTCCGTGTGACCGATGATTTCATGCGTGCGGCGGAAGAAGACCGCGACTGGTGGACACGCAACGTAACAGATGGCCAGCCCGCGGAGAAGATGCGCGCGCGCGACCTGCTTTACAAAATTGCGGATTCCACTTGGCATTGCGGCGATCCGGGCATGCAGTACGACACGACCATTAACCGCTGGCACACTTCGAGAAACACGGCGCGCATCAACGCCTCGAATCCTTGCTCGGAGTACATGTTCCTCGACGACACGGCGTGCAACCTCGCCTCGCTGAACTTGATGAAATTTCTCGGGGCCAGCGGACAGTTTGACGTGACTGCATTCAAGCATGCCGTGGACGTGACCATCACAGCGCAGGAAATTCTGGTGGACAACGCCAGCTACCCAACGCCGCGTATTGCGGAGAATTCGCACAGTTTCCGGCCGCTTGGCTTGGGCTACGCCAACCTGGGCGCGCTGCTTATGTCGCTCGCTCTGCCTTATGATTCCGCCGAAGGGCGCGATATGGGCGGAGCGATCACCGCGCTGATGTGCGGCGAGGCGTATGCACAATCCGCGCGCATCGCGGAAAGAATGGGTCCGTTCCCCGGCTACGAAGTGAATCGCGAACCGATGCTGGACGTGATGCGCATGCACCGCGACTCGATGCGCGGCATCAAGCCGGAGCACGTGCAGACAGAACTCTTCATGGCGGCGCAGGAGTCGTGGGACACCGCGCTGGCCCACGGGGAAAAATTTGGCTACAAAAATTCGCAAGTCACCGTGCTGGCGCCGACGGGCACGATCGGCTTCATGATGGATTGCGACACGACGGGAATCGAGCCGGATCTGGCGCTGGTGAAGCACAAGAAACTGGTGGGCGGTGGCGTAATCAAGATCGTCAACAATACCGTACCGCAAGCGCTGATGAGGCTCGAATACACGCCAGAGCAGACCAGCGAAATCGTTTCGTACATCGACAAGCAGGGAAAAATCGAAGGCGCGCCATACCTGAAGGCGGAGCATTTGCCGGTGTTCGATTGCTCGCTGGCACCTCTGGGTGGCGGACGATCCATCGCCTGGACAGGACACGTGGGAATGATGGCGGCAGCGCAGCCGTTCCTTTCCGGCGCGATCTCCAAAACCATCAACATGCCGGAAGAATCCACGATCGAAGATATCGGCAACGCGTACATCGAGTCCTGGAAATTGGGACTGAAGTCCGTGGCCATCTACCGGGATAACTCGAAGCGCTCGCAGCCGCTCAACGCAGGCGGCTCGAAAGACGAAAAGAAAGCTGAAACCGCGGCGGCGACAGCGGCACCCGAAGAACCGATGCAACGCGAACTTTTCGCGCGGGCTGTTCGCGAGAAAATGCCGGTAGAACGCGCGTCCATCACGCACAAATTCAGCGTGGGCGCGAACGAAGGCTACATCACCGTGGGCATGTATCCGGACGGACGTCCCGGCGAAATCTTCATCAAAATGTCCAAGGAAGGCTCGACACTTTCAGGAGTGATGGACGGGCTCGCGCTGACCGTTTCGCTGGGCTTGCAATACGGCGTGCCCCTCAAAGTGTTCGTCGACAAACTGGTGAACACGCGGTTTGAGCCGTCGGGCATTTCGGCGAATCCGAATATCCGATTTGTTTCTTCGGTGCTGGATTATCTCGCACGGTGGCTGGGCGGGCGATTCATCTCGACCGACTACCTCAAGCTGAACACCGATCAGGCTGTCACCGTTGCTCCCGTGCAGCCCGTACAGGCGATGATGGACGCCGCGATGGCTTCCCTGCCGGCAGCGAACACTTCATCCAAGCTGCGCGACGCGCATGAAGGTGCACCGACTTGCTCCGAGTGCGGCATGCTGATGGTGCCGAACGGGGCGTGCTACAAGTGCGGAAACTGCGGCAGCACGAGCGGCTGCAGTTGAGGACATTCACCAGGCCGAGGGACACGACACGATGAGCGTACACTCCTCCGGTTCAGGGCTGGCCGCAAGACTGGCCCCGGAAAAACCGACGACGCGCGGATTTCTGCACATCGTTCGGCATGGAGGCGGACCCAGCGCTATTTATGTCGTTACCTACCATCGACTTGAAAGCCAGCTAGAGAGCGCCCTGCAGGACGCGCCTGCACATCCCAAGCCGGCGCTGGCCGAGGGTGCGCAAGCCTTGATCGAACTCCTGGAGCGCATCGGGGTGGACTTCCACCTTAAAGAAGTGCGCGGGGCGCTGGAAGACATTCTTCGGCTCGGATCAGCCAATATCCCCGATCTGTGGCTCAGCGATGAGGAGATACTGGAAAAAGGACTCGTCGAGGGCTAGAGAGCCAGACCCACGACCAAGAACGTAGAGACGCCGGAGGGCTTGCCAGTCTCTGGCGTTTTTTTTGCTCTGCTGAAAAATACCCCCCCCCTGTTTTTGCAAAAATGTGCGCAACTGATTGATTGTGAAAGACTTGCGAGCGTATTCCCTGCCCGTGGTGCTTGTAAGAACATGAAAATAAATGATTTGTTTGCTCTGTCTTTGCTCGCTGAGAGAGCAAACGGCGAGCAGTGGGCTTGCTGCTGGGCCACAGCAGGAAAATAAGGGGGAGAAAGAAAAAAGCGGCAGCAGAGCTGCCGCAGTCCAGAAATTTTCTAGGCAAAGATTACCATAGCGGGTAGTACCAAGTCAAGAAAATTGCAGAGGATGCCGGGCGCCGTTTGCGAAACTGCGGTGCCTCGGAAATTGTGAAATTCGGGGAAGTGTAGCCCAGCAGCGAAAAACGCAATCAATGGTTGAGCGAAAAAACGACGTCGATGGTGGTGTCGACTTCAACGGGCTGACCCGAGAACAACGTGGGCGTGTAACGCCATTTACTGACCGCGTCCACGGACGACTTGGCCAGTGAACAATAGCCTTGTAGAACGACCAGATGACTGACGGAGCCGTCTTTGCCGATGATTGCGTGGAGGCGGACGGTACCCTGAAGGCGTTCCTCGCGCGCGATCTGAGGATATTGGGGCTGAACCCTGTTCACCAGCTTTGCGGCCTGCACACTACCGCCCTGGCGGATGCGCGTAGCAGGAGGATCGGAATCGCTCGAGCCACCTGGCGCATCGGGACTGCGAGCGGGGCGCGGACTATACGGAAAGTGGTTTGGTATTTTAGGGGCCAAAACGAAACGAAAGCCGCCGTCGACATAGACGATCGCAAACATACGCAGGAAATGGTCGCCGTTCCGGAAGCGGAGTTCATAGAGCGGGATGGGCTGGATGCGTAACTGAAGTGTACCGAAGGCGGTTTCGCCAGCATTGTCGTCACAAGTTTCGGTGAAACGGGCGGCGGCTACATCCGTGTTGTGATTTTGGAGGGCTCCGAAGAAAAAGGTAAGGATTTCCGCCGGGAGACGATTTCGATCGGCGGCATATTTTGCGCCTTCGTCATTAGCGATGCCCGGACCAAAGGTCTGCAGGTACCACGCAGCGGGATCGGGAAGAATTATGGTTTGAGCTAGCGCCGACGCGCGAGCGGAGTCGCCATCCTTCTGTGCCTTGAGAATTTCCTTAGCGAGATGTTCCAACCCGCTTGTTGAGTCGGGAAAGTCCAGTTTCATGGGGTTGGTGGGACTCGTGGGAGTTTGCGTGGCGGCAGACATTTGGGCGCACGAACAAGCCACGCCTATATGAAGGAACGCAATCGCGAGTAACAAAGCTGCGCGGGAAGTGGCAACCACGGCCGCATTTTGTACGGCAACGACATATTTAGCAAGTTTTGCCCATCGCCAAGCACAAGTCATGTTGTGAAAGCTGTAGTGGCCCAAGATGTCGAATCTAGCGGGGGCGAGGGCGCAGAGGTGGGCGCGCGGTTAGCGGGCGAGGGCGCATGCGGAAGCGCGGGCTGAGCGGCGGAGGGACGTTGCGGAGGAAGTCGCCGCAGCAGGGGCAGCGACCGTCGTCGGCGATGGGGCCGGTGGCATCGGCGCGGAGCCAGTGACCGCGAAGGTCACACATTGGATTGATGCATTGCACGGTGAAACCTGGCAGATACTGCATTGGCGCTCCCTCAGTGGCCGCCAGCTCTGTGGCGCACGTACCGCGTGTGCGACAGAAGCTCCCTTGGGCGGCCCGGACAGAGTTGTTGGCGTGGATTCTGCCGCGAGGATCCTGTGGTGTCAAGAGAATTGAGCACAAGGGATTGTGGTGGGGTTGCGAGAGGCGGTGACTGGTGATTCGTGACTGGTGACTGGTGCGCGGAGCCGCAAGATTGCCCTAGGCTGGAGACGAGCCGGTGCTGAAAATGGCAAGAGTCCGCGAAGTTTTCGCAGCTAGATCGAGCGGAGTTGGCGGGAGCGGATGGCGTAGGCGAAGACGAGAAGTGCGGCGGCGAAGGCGATGTAGATGAAAGCGTAAGAAATGGAATGGGGACCACTGGCGGCGCCGGTGAAATCGATGCCGGGCGTGTGGTTCATCGGGCCGACGTACCAGACGGCGGTGAGGAGTCCTTCGAAGGGCTTGCCTGTGCCGCTCAGTGTGCCGAGAGCGAGGGCGAGAGCGGGAAGAAAAAGCGCGCCAGCGCTCCATGCAAAGAGGCCGATGAAACTGCGGGCGAGGAGTAGCCTTATGCCGGCGCCAGCACCGGTTAGGACGGCGACTGTCAGCCCGGCTAGAAAACAGGCTACCAATTGGCGGGGGAGAATCTTGGCGCATGAAAAAAGCAACGAGCGTGTGCCGAAACGCGATTCACGCGAACCCATGGCGGACCAAACCATGACTGGCCATATCCACGCCACGCCGAGAAGAGGGCCTCGGGATATTTCGAGCGGCGATGCGAACTGCGCGATGAGAAGTCCGGCGGCGACGGCATACCACCACCAGCGGAGACCCTTTAGAGCGAGGCGCAGCTCGGCGACGAAAATGCGCCCGAAGGCAGTAGTGTTCGCATTGGCTGTGAGAGGCGTGAGGTGAACGGCAGCGCCAAGTTTCGCTGCAGCCACGGATCCGGCGGCAGATTGTTCGGCGAGACGCGCGGGCGAAGCCTTTTTCGATTTTCGTCCAGCGGGGAAGAACCAACTTACAGGATCAAAGCGATCGAAGAATAGCGCGGCTAGCAGAACGATAGCGACGGCAGCCACTGTCCAGCCCACGCGCAGGAGAATCATCTGGCTGGTCCACGGAACGCCGTGCCAGCGAAACGTGTCTACGATCTTGGCGGGAGCATCGGCGATGGTGAGAGAGAATCTGTCTTTGTAGCCTGGGATATTGGCTTTGGCTCCTTCGATCATGCTGTCGGCAACGGTCATTATGCCCATTGGATCGAGCCAATGCTTTCCGGTGATTTCCGGAAGGCCGATGCCCAGGATGGACCAGACAAAAAACCAGGCGACGTTACCGAGGCCGCCACGCAGAAGCGGGAGTGTTTCAAACAAGAGAGCGAGCGCAGCGGTGAGGGCCATTGCGGGCAAAGCGATAATCACAAATGGGGCGAGCAGGGCGAGGGTATCCAGATGTGGATCTTCGGCGGCAAAAAACTGCATGGCGACTGCCGCGAGGGCCAGGACGACAACCATCGAGGAGAGAATCGCGAAGTTACTGAGGAATTTTCCAAGCGTGTAAGAAATCTTTGAGAGCGGCGTGGCGGCGAGGATTTGGCCGACGCCGGTCTGGCGGTCGCGGTCAATGGCGTTTTTGACGATGTAAAAGCCGACGAGCGAGACGAAACAAGTGGTGACGACGGTTACGAGCGCGCCGATCCATGCAGAGGTGTAGACGCCACGATAGTCGCCAAGGTGGATAGTGATTCTGCCGGTGGCCGCGGCATAGCCGAGGAAGACGGCGAACAACAAGGTGAGAAGGAAGCTGTAGCGGCGCGTGCGCTCCAGAAAATCGGCGCGAGCAATGGCAAAGATGGCGCGCGGAACGTTCACGCCGCGGCTCCAGCGGTCGCAGCCGAGTTGCGCTGTGTGGCGAGGACAGCGAGGTAGGCATCTTCGAGTGACGGCTCAAGCTGGCGGGCCGCGTTGGAGGGCGCAGCATCGGCGACGACGCGCGCGTGTACGCCGTCACTGCGGTGGGCGGTGCTGCTGACGAGGTGCTTTTCGCGAAGCGCGGGAAGTTCGGCGCTGGGAACGATCACTTCCCAGATTTTTCTTGCAACTTGGGACAAGAGCTCTTCCGGCGCTGCGTGAGCGAGAAGCTGGCCGTGAGCGAGAATGGCGATTTCGGTGGCAACGGCCTCGACGTCCGAGACGATGTGCGTCGAGAGGATGACGATGCGCTCGCCGGAAAGTTCGGAGAGCAGATTGCGAAAGCGGACGCGTTCTTCGGGATCGAGGCCCGCGGTGGGTTCATCGACGATAAGGAGCTGCGGATCGTTGAGGAGCGCTTGCGCAATGCCGACACGCTGACGCATTCCGCCGGAATATCCGCCGAGAGGACGCTTCGCGGCGTCGGCTAGATTTACGAGGGCAAGCAGCTGAGAGATGCGCTCGCGTGCTGCAGCGGCGGGGATGCCTTTAACAGCGGCGAGGTAGTCGAGAAATTCGATGGCGCTGAGATTGGGATACACACCGAAGTCTTGCGGAAGATAACCGAGGACGCCGCGAAGGGTATCGGGATCGCGCGCGATGTTTTTGTCGTTCCACAAGACGCGGCCAGAGGAAGCTTGGGTGATCGTGGCGAGGATGCGCATGAGCGTGGATTTTCCGGCGCCGTTGGGGCCTAGTAGGCCGAGAACTCCTGGCTTCAGCGAAAGCTGCACGTTGCGCAGCGCTTGCACACCACCGCGATAGTTCTTGCTCAGACTTTCAATCGTCAATTGCATGGGAATCCGTCCCGCGGAGAGAACCGGCCGCTCGTTCTGGAGAGAATACGCGGAAATCGGGCAAAAAGTTTACGGGAATAGTGAAATTGAGATGAGAGTAGCGAGAGAAAAAACGGGCCGACGAGAATCCAGATTATTGCCGATTAGAGTTGCGGCGGAGCTGATGGTTTTGCTGGAGCGGCGGTGCCTGCTGAGCCCAAGAGGGCTTCGAGGCGCGCTTTCAAAGCTTCGACGGTCTGCTGCTTGCCCGCAAGCTGTTGCGTGAGGTCGTCGAGCTTGGCCTTGCCGGCGGTGTCGCTGGCGGAATTGGGTTTGGAATAAACGTTATCCTGTTCCAACGAGAGCTCGCGCTGAAGGAGGTCTAACTCTTTTTGGGCATCGGCCAATTGCTGCTTCTCGCGGGCTACCTCCGGGGAATCCTTCGTTTTTGGGTCGGCATCCGAGGCGGGTGAACCTGGAGCGAGCGCGGCCTTAGCGTCTGCCGAGCTGGAGGAATCCGCAGGAGATTGGGCTGAAGAGGCCGACGCGGGCGCTGGAGCTGCTTCCGAGGATTGCGTGGGTGCGGGAGCGGGTGTGTCGGCGACGGGAGCGGCTGGCTTCAAAGTGTCGTTGGTGATGACCGGAGATGGCTGCTTATCGGCAGCTTTCTTTTGCTCGCGCGCGCGGCGTGCGGCATCGGCAACCGACTGAGTCTGTGAGTCCTGCGATTGCGCGCGCGCTGTCAGCGGAATGATGGCAGAGGCAATCAGAGTGGCAAGTGCCAAGCGCAAAGAGATGCATCGTGACATGGTTTTATCCCTCTTTAGGCTACGGGCAGGGTCAACCGCAAGAATACCTCCTCGATTGGCTACCGACAATTCCTGTGGGGCCGGATGATGCGAATGTGGCAACTGGTGTTAGCCAGGGGGGTTAGATGGAGCAACGGCAAGTGTTCTCGCCGGTCCTGGGTGGGTTGAGGCGTGGATAGGAGTCCCGCCGGAGTAGAGGCTCGAGCTTAGCGGGCAGCCGCCTGTTGTGTCGCGGCTACATCGTGGAACGAAAAGTGGGTCTGCAGGTTTTTCACTAGCTGCCCGTTGATCTCCGCGTAAGGGTAGATGAAATAGTTGAGGGTATCGCCTTTTTGGTCGGGCGAGAGGCGGATGTCGCGACCGTACGTGAAGAAAACGCGGTTCACGTCGTGTGCGCCAAAGAAATAATCGTGCTTGGCGGGATTTTTCCAGGCTTCCGAAGCGTCGACGGGCACCCATCCTACGCCACTGAGATAAAACTCGGCCCAGCAGTGGTAGCCTGCGATATCGCCTTCGGTCTTGCCTTCGGGGATCGGGAAACCAATTTCGAAGCGCGCGGGAATACCGGAGGAGCGCATCATGCCGATAAAGAGAGAATGGAAGTCGGTGCAATTGCCGCGCTTCGAGGTGCAGGCCCAGACGGCGTCGCCGCGGCCCCAGCCTTCGCCGGTTTTGTCGTAGCGCATCGTGGCAACGACGTACTCGTAAATATGACGGGCCTTTTCGATCTGAGTCGTGTCGCCCGCGGTGTGCTCTTTGGCGAGCTCGGCGATCGTGCCGTTCAGTGGAACGAGTTTGTCGGGCTCGAGATAACGAGCGAACATCGGATCGGATGGGGAAACCGACGCATTGTTCGCGCCAGCGCCGACGAGAGCTACTTTGTGCTCGTGGCGCGTCGCGGTGAAGTGCAGAGTAACGTCAAAGCCAGTCGCAGCCTGTTGAGGCGTAGGCTTAAACTCGGCAAACGTGTTTTTGTATTCGGAGTCGCGGCCTTGCGAGTAGGATACGGGGCTGTCAATACGCAGGCCGCTCACGTCCTGGTAGCCGTCGGCTTGCGGCAAAGGGATCCAGAGGCGCACAGGGCCTGCGGGATTTTCCGTAGCGGGGAAATGAACCTGATAGGTGAATTCGAACGAGCGCGAGGCGGCTTGTGACGATGAGGTATCCGCCGTACTGTGGTCAGCACTTACGGCTGCGCCCGCCACAGAAAAACCGACAAGGAGAAGCAGAAAGAGAGAAAGCCAGCGAGACATGGAGGAACTCCTTGATGAGTGAAGCGAATCGGCTAAGAACTTTGCGATTATACTAGATTCAGGGATTAGATGAATGAGGGTGAGGATTGAAAAGCGATGAGCAGAGCTCTTAGACTCGGACTGATACTAGTGATTGTAGTAGCTGCTGGTGTTTGCGCAAGCAGGACATTTGGGCAAGGGTCGCCCGCGCCAGCAACCGGGGCGTCTGCTGTAGTTGGTTCGTCGATTTCAGAGAAAGAAAGGAATGCATTGCCGGAGGGCCCGCACCGGTTTTGGGATAAAGAGAACGACTGGTTGTTTGCTGGTGTCGGCGCGTCGCGAACGCTTGATTATTTTTCTACGTTGAATATGCGGAGCCGTGGACGGCAAGAAATTCTTCTGACGAACGATATTGTCGACAATCACGCGGCATTCGCGATGATTGAAGCGTCGGCAACGGGGGTTTCCATCGGAGCGTCGTATTTGTTCCATCGTTATGGCCATCACAAACTGGAACGTTGGACATCGATCGCGCACATCGGACTAACCACGACGGGCGCCGTTCGAAATTATTGCCTGAAGACGGCACATGCCGCGCCGGCCCCTGGTACACCATAGAGCCTCTCGGTGGGCTGGGGAGGCTACCTGCGTTGCGGTTTCTCGCAATCCCTTATTCACCACCTCAAGTCTTGTGCGCCGGCGCTTCGTGGGGCATACTCCCGCGGCGTGCGGCCTTGGTCGGTAACGCACGGGTAGTTTTGCTGAGTAGTTTGCGAGGAGGTCTGAATGGAGCGGTGTTTTTATTTTCACCGTTTCGGTGCAGCGCTTTGTCTAGTCCTGTGTCTATCGGCGTGTATTTGCGGATCCATGCAGGCGGCAGTAACGGCGAGTGCCCAGGCGCTTTCCGCGCAAGCCGCCGCGACGACTTCGTTTCATCCTGAAACACAATCCACTTCACCTGCGGTTCCGCAGAAAGAAAAAAACGGGGAATATGTTCTTTCGCGCGCCCGATATGAAAAGGCGGTCACGTACTCTCGCGCGTCTTACCTCATGTACTTCGTTTCGGTTGGACTCGACGTTCTGGCGCTCGTCGTTTTCTTGCGGCTGGGAATGGCCGCGAAATATCGGGATTGGGCGGAGAGTGTTAGCGACAAGAGATGGATTCAGGCGCTGATTTTTGTGCCGATGCTGGTTTTGACAGTGGATTTTGTTGCTCTGCCATTGCGTGTTTACGGGCACGTACTTTCGCTGCGGTACGAAATGTCGGTGGAAAATTGGGGAGCCTGGGCGCTGGATTGGGCCAAAGGAGAGTTGCTGATGCTGGGATTCGCGCTGATTCTTGCGCTGATCCTGTCGGCCGTCATGCACAGGAGCCCACGGCGATGGTGGCTGCTTTTTTGGGTCGCGACGTTGCCTATCGTGCTTTTCGTTGTGTTCATTAGCCCGTGGTTCATCGATCCGCTCTTCAATAAATTTGAACCCTTGCAGGTTACAAATCCTGACTTGGTCGCGGCCATCGAAAATCTGACGAGACATGCGGGTGTCCCGATTCCGCCGGAGCGCATGTTTTTGATGAAGGCCAGCGAAAAGACCAATGAGATCAACGCGTACGTGACCGGACTGGGAGCGTCGAAGCGCGTGGTGGTCTGGGACACCACGATTCAGAAGGCAACGACTGACGAGACACTTATTATCGTTGGTCATGAGCTGGGACACTATGTTCTCGGTCATGTCTGGAAAGGATTTTTGTTTGCCGCCGTTCTATTGCTAATCGGGTTTTACGCGCTATTTCGCGGTCTGCACTGGGCGCTAGGCCGCTGGGGCGGGGAATGGAGAATCTACGGACCTGAAGATTGGGCTTCCTTCGCTGTGCTGCTGTTACTGGTGGAGATAGGAATGTTTCTGGTGTCGCCGGTGGCGAACGGTTTCTCCCGGATGCAGGAACATGCCGCGGATGTCTATGGATTGGAAGTTACGCACGGCATAGTGCCGAATTCATCCGAGGTCGCGGCGCAAACTTTTCAAATACTGGGAGAGATTGATCTGGCGGACCCGAATCCGCCCGAATTTATCACTTTCTGGTTGTACTCGCACCCGCCGCTGGCAGACCGGCTGGTCTTTGCGCATAGCTATGATCCGTGGTCGAAAGGCGAATCGCCGAAATACGTGAAATAGCGACGGCGGGATTTTGACCGTTTGCATGCTTGGGTCAGTGGGAGCCTGCGGCATGCCTGCGGGAGAAAGCTGCGACCTTATGGCGATTGCCGCAACTGGACATCGAGCACCAGCGCCGGCGCCGCGTACGTGAGTTATCATAGAAAAAGAGACCGCACGATGGGTTGGAGCAGACGCGCAGGCGGGCGCTTGCGCCTTCTGCGATGAGTTCCGCGGCTGAACGCGCGATAGCGGCGAGGAGCCACTCCAAGCCGCCTTCGCGGGCGACAAAGTCGAGACCCCAGGCGCCGTTTTGGTGGAGGAGTTCGTCGTGCCCTTCCGTAATGCGAAGTACTTCATTGATGGGCTCGACCCAATCGCGTGACAGGGACTCTTTGTGGATAAGCGCATTGAAGCAATCGTGCAGGGAAGCATGCAGTCTCTGGGCTTTGCCGAGGAGAGCGCCAGCGCTTTGAGGGTCATTTTTGGGGAGGGCGAGCAGCTGAGCACTGCGTTCCGAGGAGATGATTCGGGTAATCAGAAGAAAACGAAGAAACTCTTCCCAGGAGAAATTGGAAGAGGAGCCTAGCTCGTTCAAGAAATCGATGGAAAGGCGGCCACCGATGAGGCTAGGGGAAGCGGGCGTGTCAGGCATGGTGTTTGCCCCTTAAACCGGTTAAAAGTCGATCCGTGGAATGGAAGTTTGCATAACCGGTTAACTATAACAAGCAAGTTAGGTGGTGTCAGCCTGTATTTGGCCTAAAGTAAGCTTATTTGCTTTTGCTCCTGGCATCAGAACTAAATAATAGTCGGAGCTGGTTCTTATGAGATTGGTGGCCGCAGCGGTTTTGGTAGTCTTCGCAACAGCTTTGATTTGGGAATGGAAAGCCGGAGCGGCCGTGCAAGCCCAGAGTTCTCAAGGGGCGGTCACTCGTGAGCCCGTCATTGTAGAGCTTTTCACCTCGGAAGGCTGCTCGAGTTGCCCACCTGCGGACGCCCTCTTGGCGGAGCTTCAAAGCCGGCAACCGTTAGGGAATGCAGAGATTATCGCCCTTGAGGAGCATGTGACGTACTGGGATGAACTGGGCTGGAAGGACCCCTTTTCTTCCTCTGCCTGGACCACGCGCCAGTACGACTATGCCAGCGCGCTCCACAATGACAATCCCTACACGCCGGAAATGGTGGTGGACGGAACAGCCGAATTTGTCGGCAGCCGGGGAAGTACAGCCCGCAAGGAAATTGAAAAAGCTGCAGGAACAAGAAAAGCTAAAGTGGAGATCAGCGAAGTTTCGCCCGTACAGAACAATTCGGTCGCATTCAGGATAAGTGTGGAGAAGCTTTTAAGCATCGGCTCCAAAGACAGTGCGGAAGTTATTCTCGCCATCACGGAGAGTGGTCTGCACACTTCAGTGAAAGGCGGGGAGAACGTCGGAAAAGAATTGCAACACTCGCCGGTGTTGCGGGAATTGAAAGTGATCGGGGTCATCGGAAAGAATGGTCAGGAAGGATTCAGCGCGCAACCCACTGTAAGACTAGATTCGAAATGGAACGTGGGAAATTTGCGAGCAAGCGTGTTCGTACAAGAAAGAAAGAGCCGGCGGATCCTGGCAGCCGCGGTGCTTCACCTTACGTAGCGAGACCAACATCGCACTAAAGAATAACGAAACGACTACGAATTTAGATTTAGCGAAGAGATACGCTAACACCTGCGTGGCACTGTGCTATTTTGTTTTCCCATCAGATTGACAAGATTGAGTTCTGGCCGCTGCATTCAGTAAGTGCCCTGCGCGCCCTTGCTTACCGGGCGCTCGCCCGGGCGTCAGAGAGTAAAGCGGCTGGTGCGAGTTTTGTTGGAGCAATGAATGGATGACCAGTCGTTCGGCACGCCGCCTGAGCCGCAAAGGACAGTAAATTCGTCCCCGAGCGGGTTTCCGGAAATTGTGTTCCTGAATAAAACGGGCCTGCGCGCGGTCTGGCGTTTGCTGATTTACGCGACGATATTTCTTGTATTGTGGAGCTTTTCCATCATTGTTCTCGGCCAATTCTTCAGGCCAGAGCGCGGCGCATCTTCTCTCCGTTTTCAGTTCCTCGGCAGACTCGTGAGTTTCCTGGCTGCGTTTTTTGGGGCCTGGGTCATGTCGTTGATCGAACAACGTCCCGTGGGCGTCTACGGATTGCCGGCACGAGGCGCATTCGGAAGACTGTTTTGGCAGGGCAGTCTCTTTGGATTGGGGGAAATTCTTGCTCTGGTGGGACTTATAGCAGCATTCCACGGATATTCGTTCGGAAGCCTTGCTGAACGTGGGACAGATATCGCCAAGTGGGCGCTGCTCTGGGGCGTTTTTTTCTTCGTGGTTGCGTTGTTTGAGGAATTTCTATTCCGCGGCTACTCTCTTTACACTCTGGCCGACGGGGTCGGTTTTTGGCCGGCGGCGGTTCTTCTGGCCGGTGTGTTCGCATGGGCTCACAAGAATAATCCTGGCGAGAATTGGGTCGGGGTAACCGGTGTGTTTTTCGTAGGCGTATTCTGGGGTTTCACGGTGAAACGAACGGGAAGCCTGTGGTTCGCGCTTGGAATGCACGCGGCTTTCGATTTCGGAGAAACGTTTCTCTTCTCCGTTCCGGATAGCGGAATGATTTTTCCTGGCCATCTTTCGAACGCGACGCTGCATGGGCCGAACTGGCTGACGGGAGGCACACCTGGACCCGAAGGTAGCGTCTTTGATTTTTTGATTCTGGCGGTTTTCTTTTTCGTCTTTGACCGTTTGTATCCCGCGAGACAAGTACAGAAATACGTCCCGCCTGCGAACTAAAAGTCTCAGTGTACAAGGTCGGAAGCGTAAACGAGGTGCACGCCTCGCGCTTCGGCTTGCGGCAGAATTTCGCGTAGCGCTTGCAGGGTCGCGGGATGGGGATGCCCAATGGCGATGGCTTCTCCCTTATTCTTCGCGCCGCGAAGAGCCAGCTCGAGCTGCTTGCGAACAGCGGATACTTCGGCGACATCATCGAGGAACGGAACATTCCGGAAACCGGAGCGCACGCCGAGTCGCTGCGCTGTGTCGTATGCAACGGTCGCCGCGGTGGTGCGACTGTCCACGTAGAAAAGATTCCACTTCTGAAGTACGGGCATCAGCTCTTCCATGAGTGCAGCATTGGCGGTGGCCTGAGAGCCTTGATGATTGTTGACGCCCACCGCGTTTGGAACGCTTTGCATCATCTGTTCAAAGAGCACGGGAATATCGCCGGCCGGCATGCCCGGATGGAGTTCTTGCGCTTCGGCCATTTCGTTTCCGACGGATTGCATGGGGAGATGCAGCATGACCTCGTAGCCTCGGCGATGTGCCTCCGCTGCGATCTCAAAGGAATGCGCATGATTCGGCAGGACTGAAATGGTTAAGGGATAAGGCAAAGCAAAAATCGCATCAGCGGCATCGCGATCGCTGCCGAGATCGTCAAGGATGATAGCCAACCGCGCGCCGCTGTTCTCTTCGCCCTGCCGCAGAGCCGGCCAAGAAGCAGCCCGGGCCGTCGGAGCTACGATGTGAACCGAATTCGTGATTACACCGGCGCTGCGATAATCCAGCCGCAAAAGTGCTCCGGAGCTTGTTCCCTCGTCGCGCGTAAGATTGTGCGAAGTGGCGACCCGATCCAGCGATTGGATGAGGCGTGCCATCGATTCTCTCTGGGATTGTTCGGTGGCGCCTGTGGGCAGCGCCACAAAAAGATGATCGACGCGATCCGCATGCGTGCCGTCAAACTGAAGTTGAGTCGAAATGTCTCCCGGTTTCTTGCTGAAACCAGCGGAGACATGCACCATTTCGCGGGTGATCCCGTGGACTTGGCTGGGCGAGAGTCGTTTGGGATGTTCGCTCTTGCAGCCCCAAGTGAAAAGAGCCACTAGAAACAAGAAAACAAATGGAAACGCAGTTCGGCACCGCGTGCGGTGCCGATGTCGGGACACAATTACTTGATTTATTTCCCCGCGCCGAACGAACACAGAACGCTAGGCGGCTTTTTTCTGCGGAGCCTTCAAGAGCTCGAGGGCTTTGCGGAAGATCGGATCTTCGGGTGACAAGGGGCGAGGAAGCGCCGGTTCTTTTTGCGCGTCGGCAGAACCACTGTCGTCATCGCCAGCGTCGGCATCGTCTTCCGCGGAAGCGCGCACGACCTCGGAGGGCACAACGCCTGTTTCGAGAATGGACTTGCCATCCCCATTGTAATAATTGGCGACGGTCAGGAAGAGAGCCGCTCCGTCATCGAGCGAAATCAACTTTTGTTCGGAAGCCATGCCGAAGGTGCGTTCACCAACAACATCGCCGCGATGGTTCGCGACCATGGAGGCAGCCAGCACTTCCGCTGCGCCAGAGGTCGTTGCGTCGATCAATACGGAAACCGGCGCTTTCCAGACCACTTTGCTCGGATCAGCGGAGAAAACCTGCGTGGAAACCGTTTGGCCACGGAGCGTCGTCAAAGTCCCCGAAGGAACGAATAGCTTGGCGACGGCAATCGCTTCTGAAACCGGCCCGCGCCCGCATTCGCGAAGATCCAGGATCACTTTGTGAATGCCCTGTTTTTCCGCCTCTTGCAGCTTGGCACGAATTTCGTCGGCGCGTCCCGGATCAAGCGAAGGTAGGCGAAGAACGAGGATGTCCGGGTCTACCTTTTCCGAGATGATCTTCGGTACACCTAGTTTTTCACGCACAAGGTCGACTTCGTCGGGATCGGCCTTGCCACGGCGGATGACCCCAACTTTTACGCCCGTCCCCGGCTGGCCGTGCAGGAAGTTCATGGCCTGGCCAACGGACATATCCCGTGTCGTGAAGCCCGCGACGGATTCAAAAATGTCTCCGCTATGGATGCCTGCTTTTTGGGCGGGACTATCGGGCAAAACAGAAACCACGATGATGTAGCCGAAACGCTTGCTCAGTGTGAGGCCGGCGTCACCGGTCGCGTTCGCTGCCTGCTTTTGCTTGTATTCCGTGTACTCGCGCGCGGTGAGGTAGCTGGATTGTGGGTCGAGAGATTCGAGCATTCCGTGGAGCGAGCCCGACGTCACCAAATGGAGATTCGGCTCGTCTACATAATCCTGCTGGATTTTTTGGAGCACTTCGCTGTATACCGTGAGCGACTTATAGGCTTTGTCGTCCGGCGTGCGGCCGAGGACATGGCCCAGCCCGGCGTAACAGAAGATAACTACCGATGCGCAAAGAACTCCGATGCGAGCCGTTCGATTCATGCCTCACCTGTCCCCTTCTGAATTCGCGAAGCCGCTACAGAAACAGACCTACAATTATAGCACTCACAGAAGATGGGACGCGCCGGGAATGATAAAGGAAGCCTGGGAATTTCGATTTGTGAGCAGGGCAAGTGAGCCGGGTTGGGCGTAAGACACGCTTAACAGTAAAAATGATGCAGAATTGACACACCGAAACAAAGATTCCGCGTTCGTGTTCTTATAAGTTACTGAAATATATGGACAAAGCCAGGAAACCATGGCAAACAACATGGTATCTTAGTGAGGGGCAATGTTCCAAACCACTATAGCGAGAGAGGCGTCTGCTGAAGGTGTGGGCCTTCACACCGGCGTTTTCGGACACGTACGCCTGCTTGCTGCTCCCGCCGACACCGGCATCGTTTTCCGCCGCACCGACCTCGACAACTTTCCCATTGAGGCACAGGGACATAACGTCGCGCGCGTCAGCTATGCCACTAGCTTGATGAAGCAGGGCGTGCTGCTCTCCACCACCGAGCATTTACTCGCAGCAATCTATTCCTGCGGCATCGACAACATTTTTATCGACATCGACTCGATCGAGATTCCCATTTTGGATGGCTCAGCCGAGCCTTTTATGCAGATGCTAGAGCATGCCGGCGTTCGCAAACTGCGCCGCAGGCGCCGCTATTTGAAGGTGCTGAAGCCGTTGGAAGTGGAGGACGGTGACCGGCGCATCGGCATCTACCCCGCGGACGAATTTCACGTGCGCTGCTATGTCGATTTCCCTCACCCGCTTGTCGGTCAACAAGAAGTCGATATGGTGGTAAACCCGGAGACTTTTCGGCACCTCCTGGCGCGGGCGCGCACTTTTTGTTTCGAGCGGGACATCGATCCGCTGCGCTCCATGGGCTTGATTCGCGGCGGCTCACTGGAAAACGCCATTGTCTTGACCAATGACGGAGTGATGAATGGACCGCTGCGCTTTCCGGACGAATTTGGCCGGCATAAAGCGCTGGATTTGATTGGCGATTTGGCCTTGGCGGGCTTGCCGTTGCTGGCGCGCGTCGAGGCTTACAAAGCGGGTCATGCCCTTCACACCCAGCTTGTCAGCCGGCTTCTTGGCGACGCCTCCCTTTGGACGATAACGACAGCAGAAACAGCACCGGTAGAACGCGAAGTTCGCCTTACCACGCTTACTCCTGCATCGGCCACTGATTAGGCATTCGCCTCGTCCCAAGCATCCCGCAATTGCGAAATCCTTGGTGCTCCCGCAGAATGGGCTGAAACCATGTCCAACCATGATCTAGCTATCGTCATCCTCGCCGCAGGAAAAGGCACGCGGCTGAAATCAAGCCTCGCCAAGGTATTGCACCGCGCAGGGGGACGCACACTGATCGAGCACGTTGTCCGCGCGTGCGCGCCCCTCGGGGCAAAACAAACGCTCGTCGTCGTAGGTCACCAAGCCGAGCAGGTGACGTCCATGGTAGAGCCACTTGGTGCGGAGACTGTGTTGCAGCAGCCGCAGCACGGCACAGGGCATGCGATGCAAGTCGCGCGCCGCGCCCTGGGCAGAGCAAAGCTTGCCATTGTTTTGCCTGGCGATGCCCCGCTGGTGCGGACGGAAACGCTCAAGGCTCTCATCGCTGCGCATCGCGCTGGAGATGCCGCTGCCACGATATTGACCGCTGTGCTCGCAGATCCGTCCGGCTACGGTCGTATCTTGCGAAAATCCGAGACTGCCGTCGCGGCCATTGTGGAAGAGTCGCAGCTCACGCCTGACCAGCGCGAGCTAAACGAAATCAACTCCGCGATCTATTGTTTTACGCTGGATAAGCTTTGGCCGGCTTTAGCGCACGTCAAGCCGAACAATCATCATCGCGAGCTTTATCTCACAGACACCATCGGCGTGATGACCGCTAAGAACGACACCGTACTTGCAGAAGTCGCCCCGGACCCGCGCGAAGTGCTTGGCTGCAACACGCGCGCGGACTTGGCGGAAGTGGATCGTGTGTTTCGCGAACGGAAACGCGCCGCGCTGATGGATGCTGGTGTAACTATTCAGCTGCCCGAGACCGTCCTGATTGATCCGGAAGTGACTGTGGGGGAAGACACGGTGATTGACCCCGGCGTGCAGCTTCTTGGCAAAACCAAAATTGGCGCACGATGCATGATTCGGAGCGGCAGCGTGCTGACCGATGCGGTGCTTGGGGATGATGTGACCGTGGAGCCTCATTGTGTCGTTGCCCAGAGCCGCCTGGATGATCGCGTGATTATCGGGCCGTTTGCGCGTTTGCGCCCGGATAATCACCTGAAGGCTGGCGCGCGCATCGGCAATTTCGTCGAGCTGAAGAAGAGCACCATCGGCGAAGGCACTAAGGCCATGCACTTGACGTACCTGGGCGATACGAAGATCGGCGCAAAATCAAATGTCGGCGCTGGCACCATCACTTGCAATTACGATGGTTTTCATAAGTTTCCCACGTCGATCGGCAACAAGGTGTTTATTGGAAGCGATAGCGCACTGGTGGCGCCAGTCCGCATTGGAGATGGCGCATACGTAGCGGCCGGCTCCACAATTACGGAGAACGTTCCCGCCGATGCCCTGGCTATCGCGCGCGGCCGTCAGGTGAATAAACCAGGCTGGGCTTCCAAGAAACGCCGCGAATTGGCTGCCGCCGAAAATCCCAAAAAGGCGAAGCGGCCGCGCAAGAAAGCAAGAGCCCGTAAGAGCGTGAAGAAACGTCGTTAGATCCTTCTGCTCTCTCCGCTTGCTCAGTTCCATTGCGTCCTTGCGTCATCTTCTATCTTGTTTTCACCTTCGGTTTGAAATCGCCACCATGTGCTAAAATAGAAGTTTCCCGAATGACCTACGGAGCTAACACGCAATGAAATTCGGAGTCGTCGTCTTTCCCGGATCAAATTGTGATCACGACGCGTTTTATGCCATCGGCAGCGTGCTGCACAAACCCGTCGAATTTATCTGGCACCAGTCGCAGGATCTCGCGAATTGCGACGCTGTCATTTTGCCGGGTGGATTTGCCCACGGCGATTATTTGCGCACCGGAGCCATTGCGCGTTTTTCCCCGGTAATGAAATCCGTCGAAAAGTTTGCCAATGGCGGCGGCATGGTCCTGGGCATCTGCAATGGCTTCCAGATTCTGCTCGAAGCGGGTTTGCTTCCTGGCGCGATGATGCGCAACAGTGGCCTCCGCTATATTTGCAGGCCCGTCCACATTCGAGTCGAGCAGACCGATACTCCATTCACGCACGCTGCGAAGGCCGGCCAAATACTTACCGTTCCTATCGCGCACAACGATGGCAACTATACGTGCGATGAGGCAACGCTCGCGGATCTCGAGAAAAACCGGCAGGTTGTCTTCCGTTACTCAACCCCGGATGGATCGGATGATGCGTCCGGCAATCCTAACGGTTCGATGAACAACATCGCCGGTATTTGCAATCGCGAGCGCAACGTCGCCGGTCTGATGCCGCATCCTGAGCGTGCGGTCGAATCCGCTCTCGGTTCCGACGATGGGTTGGTCATTTTCAAATCGATGGTGGAAGCGCTCGTGGGCACGGCGAAGGCCACGGCGTGAGAGTCGCAGTAGATTTGTGGAAAGAATTCCGGGGATCCTCAGCTCTCTCTCGTTTTGAGCGATTCGATGAATGAAGAACTTTCTGAGCTAAGCTACGAGGAATTTGTTCGCGCGCGGGAGCTGCATTGGCAGCAAGAAGCGAAAAGTGCCGGGAAGGGCGTTGTTTCAACGGAACGGGGTACAACATCAGCCGCGCAGGATGCCAGCAATTTCATGCTCTATGCGCCAGGCCCAGAGGGTTTTTTCGCCGTATTTGAGGATTCTGACCAAACCGGCTGGTTTTACCTATACAGCGCGCAGAAGAAGAAAATCTTGAGGTGCGCCGACATTTACAACCGAGCAAATGTTGTCGTTGATGAGGATGTGGTGGATATTGGCTGGGCGGTGGATGGTTCTGCTTGCGGGCTTGCCGTCTGGGGAGAATTTCGCGCGTTCTTAGGAGTCTCGAGCGATTTGGAAATGTGCAAGCCGGTTATGAACGCCGAAGAAGACGGCATTCCCGCTACCGAGTGGCCTGCCGGATTTGATCGCTATCTCGAACCGAAAAATGACTGAAGGACCGCGAACCGCACAAATGGCTACAGCAAGCGCCGAAATCAAAGTGACGCCAGAAATCGCCGCCGAACACGGCGTGACGCGCGACGAATACGCACGCATCCAGCAAATCCTCGGCCGCGATCCCAACATCACCGAACTGGGTATTTTCAGCGTGATGTGGAGCGAGCACTGCTCCTACAAATCGAGCAAGGTCCATCTGAAGCGACTGCCCACACGCGGCAAACTTGTCGTGCAAGGACCTGGCGAAAACGCCGGAGTCGTGGACATCGGCGACGGCCTGGTCGCCGCGTTCAAAATCGAATCGCACAATCACCCGAGCTTTGTCGAGCCGTTTCAGGGCGCGACGACCGGAGTTGGCGGCATCCTCCGCGACATTTTTACGATGGGAGCCCGCCCGATCGCGATTCTCGATTCGCTGCGCTTCGGCGAAATTACTCCAGGCAAAGGTACGAGTGAGCAAGACGCCGCCAAGAATCGCCGAATTCTCGACGGCGTGATTCGCGGAGTCGGACACTACGGGAACTGTTTTGGCGTGCCAACCATCGGCGGCGAAGTCAGCTTCGAGCCGTGCTATTCGCAAAATCCACTGGTCAACGCCCTCGCTCTCGGTATCGCACGGAAAGAAGAAATCTTCCTCGCTAAAGCGAAAGGCATCGGCAATCCCGTGATTTACGTCGGCGCAAAAACAGGTCGCGACGGCATTCACGGCGCATCGCTGCTCGCCTCGGCCGAATTCACTGAAGAATCCAAGCAAAAGCGCCCGAACGTGCAAGTGGGCGATCCCTTCATGGAAAAACTGCTGCTCGAAGCCTGCCTCGAAGCCATGCAGACCGGCGCAGTCGTGGCCATTCAAGACATGGGAGCCGCCGGCCTCACCTGCTCGACGATGGAAATGGCCTCGCGCGGCGGCACCGGCATCGAAATCGATCTCGCCAAAGTTCCGCAGCGCGAAACCGGCATGACGCCTTACGAAATCATGCTCAGCGAATCGCAGGAGCGCATGCTTCTGGTTGCGGAAAAAGGCCGCGAACGCGAAGTCCTCGACGTTTTCAAAAAGTGGGGACTCGATGCCGTCGTTGTTGGCACAGTCACGGACGGCGGTATCGCGAAAGTTTTAAATCAAGGACAAATCGCCGCCGAAATCCCCGCGCATCCGCTTGCCGAAGAAGGTCCGGTTTATCGCCGACCCATCGCGCAGCCTCCTCTCCGGCATGAAACATCAGCAGATTGGTTTGCATTCGCGCCGGATGGCACAGATCTCAACACAAATTTTGCAAAGCTCCTGGCTTCACCTGCCATTGCTTCGAAACGGTGGATTACCGAGCAGTACGACACAAGCGTGCGCACCAACACGCTCGCTGGCCCCGGAGCGAGCGATGCTGCCGTCGTGCGCATCAAGGATCCGCAGACCGGAATCGTGAAACGCGCTCTGGCGCTCGCCACCGACGGCAACGGCCGCTGGTGCCAACTGAATCCCCGCGTTGGCGCGATGCATGCCGTCGCCGAAGCCGCGCGCAACGTCGCCACCTCCGGCGGGCGCCCCATCGCCGCAACGAATTGTCTCAATTTCGGCAGCCCCGAAAAACCGGATGTCATGTGGCAATTCAGCGAAGCCATCGACGGCCTGACCGTTGCTTGCACCGAACTCGGTACGCCCATCACCGGTGGAAACGTCAGCTTTTACAATGAAACGCTCGGCAAATCCATTTACCCAACGCCGGTCATTGGGATTCTGGGCATTCTTGACGATGCTTCCCGCGTCCTGAAAATTGCCTTTCGCGACGATGGCGACGTTATCGTCCTGCTCGACGGATCAAGTTTCGATGCCCCGTCGGAACGGGTACGGCATGCCGTGCCCCTACAATCTGATCAACCGTCTGAGGCTGCCCGCGAATTTTCCTCGTCGGAATATTCCAAAACGATTGCGGGTATTGTTTCGGGCGAACCGCCAGCCATCGATCTCGCCGCCGAAAAACACCTGATCGATTGCCTGGTTGCGCTTGCCTCAGACGGCTCGGTGCAATCCGCTCACGACGTTTCCGACGGCGGCATCACCGTAGCCATCGCCGAATCGTGCTTCGCCGCTTCCCCCGTAGGGGCACGGCATGCCGTGCCCCTCCTAGGCGCAAGTGTGAACCTGGAGCCCGATGGTCCCGCCGAACACGCCCTCTTCAACGAACGCGGCGCCCGCTGCGTCCTCTCCGTCTCTCCCACAAAACTTGCCGCTGTCCTCGCAACTGCGAGACAATATGGCGTGGGTGCGCGCGAGATTGGCAAAGTGAAACTTAACAACGCGTTGCGCATCCAATACAAGGGGAGCGTGGTAGTCGATTCCCCCATCGACAAACTGCGCGGCATCTGGGCCAATTCGCTCGAGCAGACGTTAATTTCAAAATGACGCAAAAACTCGCTTACGCGGACGATCACTTCCACGATGAGTGTGGTGTGTTCGGCGTCTTCGGCCATCCCGAAGCCGCAAATCTCGCCTATCTTGGCCTTTACGCGCTGCAGCATCGCGGCCAGGAATCCGCCGGTATCGTTTCGAGTGACGGCACTGAGCTTTACCTCCACCGTGCCATGGGCGACGTGGAAGAAATCTTTCAGCCCAGCGAACTCGCAAAGCTTCCGGGAATGCTCGCCATCGGCCACACGCGATATTCCACCGCCGGCGACAAAGCGCTCCTCAACGCCCAGCCCATCATGATTGATTGCAACAAGGGCAAAGTCGCGCTCGGCCACAACGGCAATCTCACCAACGCGGCCGAATGGCGGCGCAAACTGGAACATCGCGGTTCGATCTTTCAGACTAATAGCGACACCGAAGTGATCGTGCACCTCATCGCGCGCTCGCAAGCTCGCAATCTTTCCGGTGCGCTGGGCGATGCGCTCAATCAAGTCGAAGGCGCGTACTCGCTACTCGTTCTGACGCAGGACGAACTCATCGCCGTACGCGACCCGCGTGGGTTTCGCCCGCTCGTGCTCGGCAGGCTGCCTTTGCCTACGGGTGGCGAAGCATGGCTGGTCGCTTCCGAAACCTGCGCATTCGATCTGCTCAACGCGCAATACATCCGCGAAGTCGAGCCCGGCGAAATGGTGCGCATCTCGCGCTCTGGCATCGAGTCCATCCACTTCGCGCCGCAAAAGCCAATGCAGCAATGTATTTTCGAGCATGTTTATTTTGCGCGTCCGGACAGCATCATTTTCGGCCGCAGCGTCAACGAAAGCCGCGAAGCGCTCGGCCGCCTCCTCGCGCAGGAGCATCCTGTTGATGCCGATATCGTTGTCCCCGTTCCTGATTCCGGTGTGCCCGCCGCGGTCGGGTATGCCCTCGAATCGAAAATCCCATTCCGTATGGGCTTGATCCGCAATCACTATATCGGCCGCACCTTCATCGAGCCTTCGCAAGCCATCCGCAATTTCGGTGTAAAGCTCAAACTCAATCCTATCCGCGGCCTCATCGAAGGCCAGCGCGTCATCCTTGTCGATGACTCCATCGTCCGAGGTACAACAAGCCGCAAGATCGTCCGCATGGTGCGCGAAGCAGGCGCCCGCGAAGTCCACGTGCGTATCAGCTGTCCGCCGACGATTTCTCCGTGCTACTACGGTGTGGACACGCCCACGCGGGAAGAGCTCATCGCCTCTTCAAACACGCCGGAAGAAATCTGCAAGTTTCTCGGCGCGGATTCGCTCGGTTACGTCTCTCTCCCCGCGCTGCGTCAGGCTGTGAATGACACCGAAGGCAAGTTTTGTACGTCTTGTTATACCGGCGTCTATCCGACCGATCTCGTGCAGCTCGAAGTCCGCGAGAGCAACGGGCACGTTCCAGACGTAAAGAACGGCAATTCGACGGACGACGCTCCTATGGAAAAGCCCGTGGCGGTGGAACGTGAAGGTTGACGCAATAGAAAAACCGAGTGGCAAAGAGGTCGGCAAAGAAACACGAACCGCCACCGAAGAACCCAAGCTCCCCATGGGCAAGCGCGTTCAACGCGAAGCCCTGGCCTGGTTCTGGGTGGGACTGGCATTTCTTCTGATCAACGGCACTATTGGCCAGGCACGCGTCATTCCTTCCGGCTCGATGGAAAACACGCTTCTCATCGGCGACCACCTCATCATGAGCCGCATCGGCTATGACGCTGGCGTCCCTTTTACTAACTGGCATGTCCCGCTTTGGCGCAATCCCAAGCGCCAGCAGATCATTATTTTCAAGCCGCCCTTCGCGCCCGATCAGCCGGACTACGTCAAGCGCGTCATCGGTCTTCCCGGCGAGACTGTCGACGTTCACGACGGCGCCGTCTGGATCAATGGCCAGAAGCTCAGCGAAAACTACACGCTCGGCCGCAGCGAGCCAGGCGACCTGAAACTGCCTTTCACGGTTCCCGACAAATGTTATTTTGTGATGGGCGACAATCGCGGCAATTCCTACGACAGCCGCTTCTGGGGCTGTGTTCCGCGAAATGACATTATCGGCACGCCGGTGATGATTTATATGTCACTCGATGTCGGGCAAGATGCCTGGGAGCCCGGACAGATTCGCGAAAGATTTGCTGCCTATGCGAATGCTGTGATCCATCCAAGTACCGTGCGATGGAAGCGCCTGTTCCGGACGTTTTGATCCGGGTGTGTGGTCTTAAAGCTCGTGTTTAAGCGCGTCTCCAGTAAGCGGCGAGCGCGATTAGTCTGAGGATTTCGCCGCGAGCCCGCCGCGGCAGGTTACAGGTCACTCCGCAAATTGCACGACGGACGCGATTCTGCGTCCGGATAAAACGAAAGCGAATCGCCCTCGATGAAATACGCCGACGCCGGAGTGAACATCGCTGTCGCCGACGAAGTGAAGCAGCGCATCCGGCATCACGCCAACCGTACTTTCACCAGCGGCGTCCTCGGCGGTATCGGCGGCTTCGGCGCGCTCTTCGCCCTCGACAACAAAAAGTGGAAAGAACCGGTTCTCGTTTCGAGTGCCGATGGCGTCGGCACGAAGTTGAAAATCGCCATGGCCATGGGCGTGCACTCCACGGTTGGCGGCGACCTCGTCAACCATTGTGTCAACGATATTCTCGTACAGGGTGCATCGCCGCTTTTTTTTCTCGATTACCTCGCGATGGGGAAACTTGATCCGGCGGTCATCGAGCAGCTTGTGGAAGGCATGAGCCGCTCCTGCCGTAAGGCTGGATGCGCGCTGATTGGCGGTGAAACTGCCGAGATGCCGGGATTTTATCCTCCTGGAGAATACGATCTAGCGGGCTTCATCGTCGGCGTGGTCGAGCGAAAAAAAATTCTCACTGGAAAAGCCGTAAAACCTGGCGATGCGCTTTTGGCTCTTCCGTCCTCCGGCTTGCACACCAATGGCTACTCGCTGGCGCGCAAACTGGTGTTCGAAGTGGCCAAGCTGAAGCCGGACACCTACGTCGCCGAAGTGGGGAACAAAATTGGCGCTGAGCTTTTAAAGCCACATCTGTGCTACGCTCCCGCGCTTAGAAATATCGTCGCGCGCGGCTGGGTTTCCGCCCTCGCGCACATCACCGGCGGTGGCATTCCTGGCAATTTGCCGCGCGTCCTCCCCGCTGGCGTGAAGGCGCAAATCGATCTCGCCTCTTGGCCGGTCCCGCCGATCTTCAAATTTCTCGCCACACTCGGAAAAATCGAAACTAACGAGTTGTTGCAATCTTTCAACATGGGCATCGGCATGGTCCTCGTCGTGCCGCCAGCCTATGTAAAATCTGTCGAAGCCGACCTCAAGCGCCGCCGCGAGAAATTCTTCCGCATCGGCCGCATCGAGCGCGGCGACGCCGGCAAATCCCGCGTAGCCCACTCCGGCTCCCTGAATCTGTAGTAGGACAGGCACTCCTGCCTGTCCTCTCTTCTCTACATCCTCTGCGCTCTCCGTGTTCTCTGTGTAAGTTTTTTTCTCAGACTCAGTTTTTCTTCTCTCGTTCCGCCAAAGTCCAAAACGGCTGCTTCGCCGGCACAAACTCAATCGGCACATCTTTCACGAATGTCTTCAGCCATCGCGTGCACTCCTCCATCCCCGCCTGCTCCGAAGGAATATGCCCGATCACAATCAAAGCTTTCTTTCTCCCTTCGGAGACGGCATCCGCGGCATACTCCACCGTCTCCCATTCCCGCGTCTCCCCCACCAAAAGCACCTGGACGTCATCCATTTCCAGAGCATGCGTCTCTCGCACAAATCCCGCCGATCCGGGGCTGAAGGCGATCCGCGTCACCTTCATGCTGGGCTCTCCCACGACACGCACGACGGGCGAGCCCAGCTTTTTTGCGACCTCCGCTGTAAGCGCTTCCAACGTTTTCTCCGGCATCGTGAACAAATAAGGATTTCCTTCCTGCTGATATTTTCCCCACCCCATGGCGTGGACCATTCCCGCCAGAATTCCGTCCGGTTTTCTCTCGTGCCAGTGATCGTGAAATCTCCACACTACCATTCCGTGCTTCTCGATGAATTCGCGCTTATCTCTCCACACCGGATCGCTTTCCGCCATTCCGTCCGGCACGTCCAGGTGGTTGTAAAACGTCGGCTCGTGCGTGATGACGAAATTCTGCCCGTTCGCCGCCGCGCGTTGCAGCACATCCATCGTCGCCATCATCGTCACGGCAATTCCGGTAACCGGCGTATCCGGATTGCCAGCCTTGAAAGTGTCCACAGTCCCCTTTTGCCAGGGTATTCCAATATGCTCCTGAATGGCTGCCACTAGTTCTCGCGCAGTCGGCCGCTTCTCCTGCGCCCCAGCCGTTTGGCTGTTGATTGCGATTGCCGCCAAAACCAAGCTTGCAAAAACCACCACATGCTGCCGCATCCGATACCGCTCCAATTCCCGCATCCTTCCTCCCCGATTCCTGTTTTTTGCCTTTACTCTTCTTTGCGCACTCCATGTCTATGCGTTACGTTTTCTTTTCTTCTTCTGCGTATTCGGGCCGCTTCGCGGGTCCACGTCGGCGAAGCTCCTTTTCCACTCTGTCGAGCCACCGCAATTCCACTTTGAATTGCTCGATCATCAGGCTCACCATCCAAACGGCTTCGTGATAGGCATGCCCCACTTCTTGCAAAATAGACCGCAGCACTTCTTTCTCTTTTGCGATTCCTTTTTCTAAAAATTCCCGGCGCCTCGCAATCTGCCGTTTCACTACGCCGGGACGTGCCTGCCAAGAGAGCGCGACCCAAGTCAGAAACGGGGGCCGATCCCTTTGTGTTGACCACTCTTCTCGTTCGAGAGCATCGGCCAGCGCAGTGCGTCCCCTCGCAGTTGTTTCGAAGCTGCTCCGCTCCGGCCCCGAAGCCGGTTCATCCGTCTCCAGCGAACGAATCATCCCCGCATTCGCCAGTTTTTCTAGCGAGTAGTAAACCTGCGGCCGCGAAATCCCTGCCCAATCTTTTATCTCGCGCCTCACGAGCTCCGCGTTTGCCTGATACCCGTGCATCGGCCGCTCCGCTAGCAAACTCAAAAGCACCAAGTCCGGCGTAGTCAGTTGTGTTTTCGCTTTCTTTGTCATCGCCCGGCGTTTCGCTCGTACTCTTTTCTGCGAGCTCTGTGCTCTCTGTGTCCCCTTTGTAAAATTCTCTTCTTCGATTCTTTACTTCTTTACGTCCTTGCTTCGTTTTTTCCGCTGCCTGCTCCACCACCACCATTGGCACTTCTCCGCCGCCAACCGCGGATTCTTTGCCTGCGCCACCGCCGCGCAAAACGTATCCAGCACGCAAGGATCCTGCCGCTGCCCCGTCAAACGCCCCATCTTTTCATACATCCGCTGTGGATCCCGCTTCGCCAGCTCCGCCACGCTCCGTATTCCTAGCGACTCGAAATCGCGCAGCATCGCTGGCCCAATCGAGATCAAATCCCCGAGCTTTCGGGTTTTCTCTGCCATAAGAACCTCCTTGACAACCGCATTTGCCTTCCTTACCTTATGTAGTCTAAATAAGACTAGTATGCATCGCAAGGAGAATTTAGGCATGCGCGCCCTCATCTCTGCCGCTCTCTCTTCTTTTGTCATCCCGAACGGAGCGCGGGATCTGCTTTTAGCTTCGCGTCCTGTTGCGTTGAAGTTCGCAACTCTCGCGCTCGCCCTGTTTTTCATCGGGCCATCCCCGTAAGCCAATCAAATTGAGGAGAAGAAACCATGAACGTGAAGAAAATCACTCCAGTCCTGCTAGTCAATGAAATCGAGCCGGTTTTGCCCTTCTGGATTGACCGCCTCGGCTTTGCCAAAACCATCGAAGTCCCCGACGGCAACAAACTCGCCTTCGTCGCCTTCCAAAAAGGCTCTGTCGAAGTGATGTATCAGACCTACGTCAGCGTCGAACACGACGCCCCGACTGCCATGGCCGCCGCTGCCAGAAAAGGTCCCACGTATCTCTATTTGGAGGTAGACAACCTGGACGCCGTCCTAGCCGCCATGGAAGACGTGCAAAAAGTCATGCCCGAGCGCACCGCCTTCTACGGCATGCGCGAATTCGCCGTCCAAGATCCAGCCGGCCACTTCATCACCTTCGCCCAGCTAGCTGACGCTGTGAAACATTAGATTGGTTCTGGAGAATAGGCCGCCGAATCGCTTGCAGTGTCAAAAAGCGAGAGTGAGTCTATTATCTCGGGTAGCAGCCACGTGGGAGCGCCTGACATGAGAAGCGTTGTGCCTCTTGGAATTCGGGCTTGTTTTCGAGCAGGATTGTTGACAGTAATAGCAATCGGCGGTCTCCGCGGTGAGGCGTGGCTACAAGACCATGGTTCCCCGCTGTCGACACAGCAGGCGCCTCTTACAAAGTTGGTTCTCGAAGTTATCGCGACAAAGTTCGACATCGGTCCCTCTGAAAAATACCTATACTTGGCGATATATTCCGATCGTTCCGTCGAATTCCAAGCAATGGGACCTGCCTGGTCCGATAAACCCAGCCCGACGAAATTAAAGAAAATCCTGACACAAGGGAATTTCGCGCGACTTGAATCGTTATTGAATCAACCAAGCGTGCTCAACCTCAAGCCAAAGTATCCATCAAGGTGGGATGTAATCGACGCTGGGACTTCATGGGATATCACTCTTCAGCACACCCAAAGCCAGCAGAAGGTTGAAGTAGTCGCATTCGATCCTGAAGAGGCGCGAAGGTCACACCGATACTATCCAGACGCGCTTGTGAAGTTGGGATGCACGATTGAACTACTGAGGAATGACGTCACGGGTGACCAAGCAAAACTCCTAAGCGAATGTAAGAAAACTCTTAAGATTCACTGAATCGGTCATTTCCGAGGCGGATTAGCGTACCAGCACCTACGATTTATTGCTTTGGCGCGGTGGGCGTTGGCGTCGGCGGTCCACGACGCTCCGCCTCGGAGATCACTGCAATCGAACGCGCTCCATTTTTGCCGACGGAGCGCACCGCAAAGTAGTGATTGTCGGTCGAAACGTCTTTCAAGACCGCCTGGCCGGCCTTTTCCGCAAAATCAAAAACGCTCCATCGAGCCTCGGTCGTCTCGCGCCACAAAATCTCAAATCCCGCGCGCTCCGCATCATTGTCCGCTGCCCAAGACACTTTCGCATCAGGGGTGACCGCCCCGGTCAGCCTGACGGCCGTAGGCGGCGCTGGAGCCAGCGCGAGCTGCCGCAACACTTCCGCATTATCCCGAGCCACATTTCCCATGAAGGCGAAATTTAAGAACTTTTCGTAGTCGCCGTATTCGATGCCGTTCTCGGTCCTCGGCGTCTGATGCTGGTGATTGTAATTTTCGAGCGGCTCCGTGAAGCGCACCGCCGGCAATCCCGCCTTGGAAAACGGGTAGTGGTCTCCGCCGCGTCCATAGCGGTCCAGCCGGAAGATCATACGTATCGCCGAGCGCCCGTTAATCTCCTCGATTGCGCGCGCCAACTCGCGCTGCGGCCCATCGCAATCCTCGATCGTGCCATTCTCCGAAAATACGCGCACCCGATGCGGTCCCCCCGGCGCAGGATCCGCGCCGACGATATCGTTGTCCATCATCGCTCCCACCGTGTACCCCTGCTCCTTTGTCCATTCCAGCAGCCGATACGCTCCCAACAGTCCCTGTTCTTCACCGGAGAGCGCGCCAAACAAGACCGTCGCCCGGCCCCCATGTCCGGCCGCGGCCGCCTTGCTCAAAAGGCGAGCCGACTCCAGAACCACCGCGACACCGGAAGAATCGTCGTCGGCCCCTGGTGCGTCTGCCTCGGGATCCATCACATTTGAAGGTCTCGAGTCGAAGTCGCCCACGACAATGAAAATATTCTTCGCCAGAGTTGGATCCGAACCCTTCAAAATCCCGTAGACATTTTCCAGGTGTACTGGATTCGGCCCCGTCCGTTCCGACTTCGATTCGAACTTGTCCACCACGATTTCCAGTTTTCCGCCGGATGCTTTCGCTATCTCGTTGAATCGCGTTGTAATAAAGTCGCGTCCGCAGCCGATTCCGCGTTTTGGATCGGTCCACGAAGAAAGCGTCAGCCGCGTTCCGCAACTGACCTGCTCATGAATAATGTCGCGCATCGTTTTTTCGTTGATGCTCGCGCGCGCAATCGCACCCGCTGGCCGTGGCAAGATCTGCGGATGTGGGCTTGGCGGCGGCTCGACCGGATCGTGAGAACCCGTCGTCCCGCGTGTCACAGCGCTCTTCGTTGTTCCCGGCGCGCTCTGCCGCGCATAAGAAATGGCAACGCAGAAGCCAAGCGCCAAAAGGAACATCATCACTGTATTGAGAAAGTGCCGGCGAAACAGATTGGTGCGATTGGTCATGGTGTACGCTTTCGAAATGAATTTGCGTGCGGCGAACGGGCATTCTAGCGCGATGCCGCCCACTTTGCGATGTCATTGCCTGTCACAAAGGACGCGGCCCGGACTCGCCTCAGGTACAGCACAAGTTTTGCCGATGCCCACGGTTGTGTTAACGTTTTTTGTTTATGAAGAAGCGCATAGGCGTGCTGTTGAGCGGCCGCGGTTCGAATTTCGAAGCGCTCGCAGAGAGCATCGTTTCCGGCCGAATTCCCAATGCGGAAATCGCGATAGTCGTCAGCAACCGCGAGGGCGCGCCCGGCCTCGAACTCGCGAAATCGCGTGGCATCGCCACACGCGCGATTCCTTCCAAAGGATTGGAACGGGAAACGTATGACCGCCAGGTCGTAGCAGTCCTAAACGAGCAAAAAGTCGACCTTGTCTGCCTCGCGGGCTATATGCGCCTGCTGTCGCCCTATTTTGTGGCCGCATTTCCGAATAGTATTCTAAATATTCACCCGTCGTTGCTGCCCTCTTTTCCCGGTCTCGAATCGCAGCGCCAAGCTCTCGAGTACGGCGTGAAGTTCGCCGGCTGCACGGTTCATTTTGTGGACGAAAATCTGGATGCAGGCCCCATCGTTCTCCAAGCCGTCTTGCCAGTGCGCGACGACGACACGGAAGATACGCTGTCAGCGCGTATTTTGCTGGAAGAGCACAAAATTTATTCCGAAGCTGTTCGAATCGTACTCGAAGGCCATTACAAAATCGAAGGCCGCCGCGTCATTCAATCGAACTGAAAAAATGTCCGAAACCAAATTCAAACCCGTCGAAGAGCAGCTCGCCTATCTAAAGAAAGGCACCGCGGAAATCATTCCCGAAGCCGAGCTGAAAGCGAAACTCGAACATTCGTTCAAAACAAACGCACCACTCCGCGTTTATCTCGGCGTCGATCCCACCGCCCCCGACATCCACCTCGGCCACACCGTCGTCCTCCGCAAACTAAAACATTTCCAGGACCTCGGCCACACCGCGATCTTCCTCATCGGCGATTTCTCCGCCATGATCGGCGATCCCACCGGCCGCTCCGAAACGCGCCCACCGCTCTCCCGCGAAGAAGTCAACGCCAACGCCGAAACCTATCTCGCGCAAGTCTTCAAACTCCTGGACCCGCAAAAAACCGAAGTGCGCTACAACTCCGAATGGCTCGACAAACTTTCCAGCTATGACATCGTCCGCATCTGCGGCCACTACAGCCTCGCTCGCATGCTCGAGCGTGAAGATTTCCGCTCTCGTCTCGAACAACACCAGCCCATCTCCGTCCACGAGCTTCTCTATCCGCTCCTCACGGCCTACGACGCCGTCGCCCTCAAGTCCGACGTCGAGCTCGGCGCCACCGAGCAGAAATTCAACATCCTTGTGCACCGCGACATCCAGCGCGCCTACGGGCTCGCCGGCGAAGTCGCTGTCACCATGCCCATCCTCGTTGGCCTCGACGGCCAGCGTAAAATGTCCAAAAGCCTCGGCAACTACGTTGGTATCACTGAAACGCCGAACGAGATGTTCGGCAAACTTATGTCGATTCCAGATGCGCTGATTCCAACCTATACAGATTTATTGACCGACAGATCCTCTGCGCTCGACCAAATGCTTGGTGCGCAAGGGTACCCAACGAACCGCCCGCAGAACGAGCTGACAAAAATGCTCGATCCGCACCCGATGGAAAGAAAGATGGAACTTGCCGAACTCATCGTTTCTGACTTTCATGGTAAAGACGCCGGACGCAAAGCGGCCGAACATTTTCAACGCGTCTTCCGCGATCGTCAGGCACCTGAGCAATCAGTTGAAATTTACATTCAATGGGACCCACAAGCTGGCGGCGAGTGGCGCGAAGATTTGAAGGACCCAAATATCAGGGAACTCGGCCTTTGGTTGCCGCTGGCGGTTGGGCCGAGTGGGAGCGAAAAGTGGACAAGGATACTAGTCCAGACAAAGCGAGTTGACTCCGCGAGTGAAGCGGAGCGACTTATGAAACAGGGTGCTCTAGAGGTCGACGGAACCCTATTAAAAGACCCAACAGCCAGAATCAATCTCGCTGAAAGTCGAAATTCTTTAGTCCGGCTGGGGAAAAAGCAATTCTTCCGGCTGATCGTCGGCACATAACGATGTCCTCGCCCTACGCTAGGATCTCCGCCACCAATCCCGCTACATGCTCGGCAATCGACGGCGCCGCCGTCAATCCCGGCGACTCAATCCCCACCAACTGAATCGCTTGCGGCACCGCTGGATCGCGCGTAATCACAAAATCCGCGATGCCGTGGCCTGTAGGCGGCACCAGCTTAGGCCGCAGGCCCGAATAACCAAGATGCAAGTCGCTCTCTTCAATTTCCGGCAAAAGGGTCTTCGCGCTTTCGGCGAATGCCGCAATCGGCAACCGGTTTTTCTCGTAGTTTTCTTTTCCGTCCACGTACGTCGCCGTAGGACCAAGCAGAAACGTTCCCCACAAAGTTTTGGTGAAGTGTACGCCAAGACTCAGCCCATCGTGATGCGGCAACGGGTAGACGAGATCGTTGATCAAGGAAGCTCGCGGCCCGCGCACCTCGCAATACTCCCCTCGCACCGGATAAATCTTCCACGAATTGTTCCCCAGCAAGCCTGCCACTTCATCCGCGTACAGCCCGGCAGCATTAATCACACAACGCGCTTCAATCGTTTCGTCCTGCGCACCTTCCTCATCACCGATGAGAAGTCTAACGCGTATCGCACCAGCGACAGGTTCCAACGAGACGACGCGCGCGTGCGTAACAATCTCCGCCCCCTGCCCAGTGGCAATCCGCGCGTACGCGTGTACGAGCTCCTCCGCCGAAACGATCCCCGTCGAAGGCACAACGATCGCCGCCGATCCACGGATATGCGGCTCGCGCTTGCGAATCTCCTCCGTCCCGATGGTGCGCAGTCCTTCTACACCATTGTCTTCGCCTCTCTTCTTCAGCGCCTCGAGATCGGCCTCTTCATGCGCGTTCGCCGCCACTACTAGCTTCCCCGTATGCCGAAACGGAACATTATGTTTTTTGCAGAACTCGTACGTCAGACGGTTGCCTTCGATGCAGTGCCGCGCTTTCAAAGAGTTTTTCGGATAGTAGATGCCGGAATGCACGACCCCGCTATTGCGCGAACTCGTCGCCATCCCAAGCTTGGGATTTTGCTCGACGAGAAATACATCTCCCCATCGCGCCGATACCGCGCGTGCAATCGCGCAGCCAACGACGCCACCACCAATGATCAGAATGTTCGCTTGGTCCATAAATCCATTTTATCTGTGCAAGTTATCCATGCGTATTGATTTCGTCGAAGAACGGTTTGCATTCCGCCAACCTCGCTTGCGTGCCATCGTGAACCGCATATACCGAGTGTTGCGGCTCCTCGTAGTGATTGCGCCAAAGCGAAGCCGCGCCGTGCACTCCGTCCTTATTCAATGCATAAAAGAAAATGTGAAACGTTGCGAGCTTTTTTTTGTCGTTGTTGTAATTGTGTGCGATGCGCGCCAGCGCCTCTAGGCAGGCATCTTGAGGCGACTTTCCCAGCCGCATCATTTCGACAATCGTGTGTCCGCCGCAGATCTTGATGTTCTCTTCGCCCTTCCCGGTCGAGCCCGCCGCGCCGACTTCATTGTCCACATAGCAGCCTGCCCCGATAATCGGTGAGTCCCCCACCCGCCCAGGAATTTTCCACGCAAGTCCTGACGTGGTCGTTGTAGCTGAGATGTCTCCTTTTTCATTCACCGCCATGCACGGAATTGTCCCCGTAGGGGGATGCGCAATCACGCGTTCGGCATAAGCGATTTTCTCTTTATCACCATCGAAGATGGCAGCAACGTGTTCTTTCCATTCCGGGCTATCAATTCCAGGACGCCAATTCACCGAGGATGCCGCCTTCCACGCCAGCCAAATCTTGCGTGAATGCTCGGTGAGCAGGCTCATATCTTCAAAACCTTCATCGACGGCAAATCGATGTGCTCCCTCGCCAACGATCATCACGTGATTCGTCTTCTCCATCACGGTTTGCGCCAGCCGCGCGACATTCTTGATCCGCCGCACTGAAGCGACAGACCCGGCGCGATGCGTCGGTCCATGCATGACGCTGGCGTCCAGCTCCACCTCGCATTCCTCGTTGGGCAAGCCGCCGAAGCCGACGGAATCATCGTTCGGATCGTCTTCGACGATAGTGACAGTCGCAACAACCGCGTCCAGTGTGTCGCCGCCCTTCTTAAGAATGTCCATTCCCTTATCGAGCGCGTGAAGTCCGTTTGCGCTAGAAATAATGATCGGACGTGTGCCTTGCGCCGGCGCGATTGGCATCGGCAGCTCCACTTTATCCGCCGGGAGCGTGCGCCCAAAAGCTTTGCCCGCGCCTGCGACAAAACTGCTCGCAAGCGACGTAAGAAAGAATTTTCGGCGTGACCAGAGTTCCATGGCTAAAGCCTCCTCGAAGTTCGGCTGCAATATACAAGCGGAAGAGCAAGATTGGAAGTTGTGAGGTCCGCCTGGCGGTTATCCCCGACTGCTGTTGGAGAGGCGGGCGCTCTCGCCCGTCAAACCGGAAACGAAGCGATCAAAAAGGATTCTCTACCTGATTTTTCTGCCACATTCGAAAGCCGCCCAGAAACGCATTCTCGTTGCTCCCAAGCTTGGCCCCAATAGGGAGTTTCTTTAGCAACTTGCTGTTTCCGCCACCCAGCACTACATAATCCGCATCGAGCGCGACCTTCAGGCTCTTTGTAACTTTCGCCACGTACCGCCGCCATTTTTTCTTACCCATTTTTTTCAGCCCGCGCAAGCCAAGATAGTCTTCATAGGATTTCCCGTTCTTGTAGCCAAGGTGAGCCAGTTCCATCGGCTGCAAAACTCCGTTGACGATCATCGCGGATCCCAATCCCGTGCCTAATCCGAGAAACAACATCCGCCCGCCTTTGTAACTCCCAACTGCTTGCATTGCGGCATCGTTGAGAATCTTTACGGGGCAGCCAAATGCTTTATGAAAATTGAATCCCACCCAGCCGTGTCCCAGATTGTGCGGCTCGCGCAGCGGATGCCCATTAATGATCGGCCCAGGATAGCCGAGGGATATAACGTCAAACTTCCAGTCCGCGACGGACTTCTTTACCAGGCTCACCATCTTGCGCGGCGTCATCGTCGGGCCAGAAGGATATTTTCGCGGCTCTTTTTGTCCCGTCGCCAGCAGCTTGACGTTCGTCCCGCCAACGTCGATCACCAGAACTTTCGGAGATTTTCCTGGTTGCTTCATTTTCATGGCCGCTCCTCCGATGGATCACCCGATGCGATGCGCAGCGTCTTTCGACGCACGGAGAATTCTAGAGGGAAGAAGCCATTCAGCGAAGGAAATTCGCGGATGGATTCGCCAGTAAAACTAGGACTGGGGGACTCTTCCATGCGAGTTCGTCCCGCTGAGGTAGCTCACGGATCATTTTATCAACTAAAAAGTGGTGCGTTTCTTCACGGCTGATAGAGCCATGCGGCCGGCGTGGCGGGAAGGCTGCCGCCACTTTCGACGTAGCCTCCGGTGATAAGTGCTTTGCCACCAGGGAGAAGAGTTGTAGAAGCGAAAAAATGAGCAACTCCCAACGAGCCTGGAACTTTGCTGAACGTGCCTGTAGTTTCGTCAAACAACTCAGCAAATGGGCCGCCGCCAGCAACGAGGACTCTCCCGTTGGGGAGCAACGCCACAGCCGCGGGGATTTTAAACCGCGTAGTATTCATCGCTCCGGTAACAGCGAATGTCTTTGTAGCGGGATCGTAAATCTCCGCGCTCGCATATTCGCCATGCCAATCGTGGTTGTCCGAACCGCCCACGATGAGTACTTTTCCCCTATGAAGGAGAATCGCTGCGTGTTTGTGGCGACCCATCGTCATTTGGCCCGCGGAACTGAATTTACCCGTGACCGGGTCGAAAAGCTCCCCCGAGCGAAACACATTCTGCGAAGGGTAATGTCCTGAGCTGCCACCTACGATCAAGACTCGCCCATCCTTGAGAACCGTAGCGGTGTGCGCGGCGCGCGCGTCAGCCATGCTCCCTGTCTGGGCAAATTTTCCGGTGAATGGATCATAGATTTCAACGCTGGCGATTTTATTCTCCTGGCGATCCTCGCCGCCAACGATGAGCACACGCCCATCCGCGAGAAGTGTCGCCGTGTTCCCCGCGCGTTCAATCACCAGGTTTCCAGTCGGAGTAAATGTATTCGCCACGGGATCGTAAATCTCAGCGGAGCCACGAAGATCATAGCGGCCGGTCCAGCCGCCGACGATCAGCACTTTGCCATTTTTTAAAAGCGTTGCCGTGTGGCCAGAGCGTCCAATGCTCATCTCGCCGACCGACTGAAACGTTCCCGAGCTCGGATCGTACAGTTCCGCGGTCCGGTAGGGGCTGTACTCTCCGCCACTCCCAGCAAACCCTCCGGCGATCAGCACTTTGCCGTTCGGCAGCAGCGTGGAACTATGACTCGCACGAGCAATGTGCATCGCCGCAATTTCTGAGACCGCGCCGTTTCCCGAAGGCCAGGGAGCGCTGGCCAGCGAGAAGCAAACCATAGGCACAAGGATCAGCGAGAGCAGCAAAAAGCCAGCCGTCTTTGCATAACGAAAGTTCATAGCACGCCCCCAATTTGATTTTGCTGAAGTGCAAGACGTTTGGAAGGGCCGAGCTGTTAACGCAACCTGGATGAATTTGTAGGGGCCGGGCTTGCCCGGCCCGAGTTGCCGGTTTACGAGATCAGAGACTTTGCGCGAGACCGCGCACTAGTGAGGCGTGAGAGTCGTAGAAAAGCTTTCGTGTGCCGCAGTGTCGTAAAGATGAAGAAGATTGGCGGCCCGCTTGAGCAAGTCAGCCGGCAAATCTCCGGGCTGGTAATCGACCCAGCCGGTAGTGAAGTTGAGAGGAATCCTTTCGCCTGATGCGCTGACTTCGATGGCGCCAAGTCTATTCAAAACTTGTTTAACTTCGTTCAATCCACACTCGGGCAGCAAAAGCAGGAAATCGTCGTCGCCAAGCCGGGCGGCAATGTCCGAGCCGCGGCTGGCTTTTTTCAAACGGCGCGCAAGTTCCTTGAGCGCCGCGTCCACGGCGGACTTGCCGTATCGCGAGCTAAGATGCGCGAATTCATCCACGTGAACAGTGGCGAGGCTAAGCGCACTGTTTTGGCGCCGCGCGCGAGCCACTTCTTTTCCAAGATGTTGTTCGAGAGAAGAGCGCGTGTACAATCCCGTGATCGGGTCGAGCCCGGCCGCTCCGGAAAATTGCTGAGGCATAGCTTGCGCGTCGAGAGATTGCTCGTAGGATTGCTTCCGCAAACGCCGGAAAGACCATTGGCGGTAGATCAGCCAGCCATTGAAAATCAGAAGCAAACAAAGCGTGGCCCAGCGCGCTTGATCTGAACCGATTTCGTAGAAATGATCGGCGTGGCGGAAGAAAGACGTAAACGACGAGAGCAGAAAAGCGACGCTGGAGAGTGCGGTGACGAATACTGCGGAGAGCCACAGCCACCACTCGCGCCGCAAAACTTGTTGCATGTTGGAGCCGTCTGGCAGTACGCGGAAATTGCCAGAGCCCTCAAGAGGCGAGGGTTTTGGCTTGCTTACGGATGTTTCCAAGACAGATTTCATTTTGCGAACGGTGGAACTGGGCTGCCATCACTCTAGTAGCGTGCGGCGAACGGAGGCAACAGCGAAAACGTACAGGTTCGCACGATTCTAGAACCTGACCCTCCGGTCAGGCGTAGTGAAGCCGCCGAAAAATCCGTAACACAAAACACGCAGCTGGAGCACATGACTACAAGACCGTGCCGTTTGGCAGAGCGGCCGCAGGAGATTTTGCAGCTGGTAGTGGCGCGTGTTCAAGAACTCTGCGCGCATAGAGCGCGACATTTTTCACGCCAGCGGCGTAAGCCGGGTTGGGATTGCGAATGCCACCGTTGTACGCGCCGATGGCTTGGTCTACGTCGCCGCCGAAGCGGTCCAGCAGATCGCGGAGAACGAGTCCGGCGTACGTGGTGAGGACTTCGCTGTTAACAGAATTCATGTCGAGATCGCGTGAAGGGCGCAGGCGCGGCGGCAACTGATCGTAATTGCGCTTGTCCTTCAAATAGAGCTGATGAGCTGCTCGCAGCGTTTCGCGCGAAATTTGCCACGCGCCGATCGAATAGTCGCTTATGAGGACACGTTTGCGGCCGTGCTGGAGAACGATGTCGCCGCGTTCCGCGCGTTTTTTCCAAACAGCGTGGGTGAGATCGCCGTTCACGTCCATGTAATTATTTTCCATTGCGCCGACGCCAAGGAAATAATCCAGCGGCAGATTGTAAAAATGCGCGACGTCGATAATGTCCGAAGCGAACCGCAGCGCCTGATGATGCGTGAGCGGCAGAGGCGCTCGCGTGCTTTGGCCCACAACGCGCCAATCGGTCTGCGATTTGAAAACGAGAAAGTCCGCAAGCGCGGGAAGCAATTGGAACGAGGGAAGCGTTTCGAGTTTTTGTTCGGTTGGAACATTGTAAGCGTTCTCGAACATGCGGCTTTGTTGCTGTGCGAAAGAGAGATCCTGCCGCGTCCAGGCGACGAGTTCGTAATGCGCGATGAGGCCATGAAGTTCCATTCGATTGAGGCGAGGAACGGCGGTGAGCTGATCGTTTTCGACGAGCATATAGATTTTGTAGTTTGCGCGTTTGCCAGTGCGACCCGCCGTCAGAAAGATTTTCGCAGCATCGTCCGGGTCGCGCCCACGCAGGTATTCGTAGCGCAAAAAGGCTTCGAGTTGGTCGTCGAACGAAGCGATTTCGGCGCAAGCCACTTCGTTGGAAAATGGGAGCGCCATATTTCGACCCTGGACCTTCGGAGCGAAATGGCGATGCTGTGCGTCGACGCGCATATGCCGTGGCCAAAGGCGATCGGCGATCCACGAAGTTAGGGCAAGTGCCGTGAGCGCAAGCGCTGATAGCGTGCGTACGGAAAAGAATATCGTCGCGGCGGGACAGAGAAGATTGCTGGTGAGTTTTTTGGCTGACATGGCTGCAGCCCCTCTTCTTCGCGGTGAAGGCTCATACTCAAGCAGGTAGAAGGCAGATGGGTTGCCATGAGAAATCGCGCGATGGCTGGCGACTAAAACAAAGCAAATACTAGGGTTAGCGGACAGCTTGTGAAGCGCGGCTGCGACTGACGTGTCAGGAGGATGTGTATACGCGTCCACATTTCCACACGGGATCTGGTTGGGTGGCCAGCATGCCACGTTGAGCGGATTGCTGGCGGGCTTAAGCTGATGAGCAGAGGAAGAGCATATCGAAGAGAGATTTCTCTCTGCGCAGGCCGACACGTTCGCAGGGGGCATGGCTGCCTGTTTGCGACCATCAATGCGTTATTACGATCCAATGCACGAACGTGAATCGGAGTTTGACAGTTGCAGGCGGATGGCGGGCACGGCGTGCAGTGCCTCTACAATGGCATGGACTAAATCTACGGCGAGAGGGGGAGAAGAACTATGCTGGAGAAAAACCAGGTGCGGGATTCGGTTTTGGGGGCGATTGGGAATACGCCTGTGGTGCGGTTGAGGAAGATTGTGTCGGCGGGGATGGCAGAAGTTTTGGTGAAGCTGGAGTACTACAATCCGACCGGGTCGTACAAGGATCGCATGGCTTTGGCGATGATTGAAGGAGCTGAGGAACGGGGCGAGTTGCGTCCGGGGATGCGCGTGGTGGAGTGGACGGGTGGGAGTACGGGATCGTCTTTGGCGATGGTTTGCGCGATCAAGGGGTACCGGTTTACGCCGATTTCGTCGGACGGATTTTCGGATGAGAAGCTGAGGACGATGCGGCTCTTTGGCGCGGACTTGGAGATTTTTCCGGCGGAGGGCGGCAAGCTGGTGCCGGAGCTTTATCAGCGAATGAAGCGGCGGGCGGAAGAGCTGGCGCAGGAGCCGGGGACGTTTTACACAAACCAATTTAATAACGCGGACGCGATTCACGCTTACATGGGAATTGGCAAAGAGTTGGTGGAACAAGCGGGTGACGGGTTGACGGCGTTTTGCGGCGGCGTGGGGACCGCGGGAATGATTGTGGGCGTGTCGCGCGCGTTGAAAGAGGCTGGATGCAGAGCGCGGATTGTGGCACTGGAGCCGGCGGGTTCGCCAGTGCTTACGACGGGAAAAGGCGGGGCGCATCGTGTTGAGGGGATCGCTGCGGGATTTCGGCCGCCACATTTGAAGGACGGCGATTTCGACGAAGTGCGGACGGTGGAGGAATCGGAGGCGCGCGCGATGGCGCGGCGTTTGGCGAGGGAAGAGGGGATATTTGCGGGGACGTCGTCGGGGTTGAATGTTGCGGCGGCGCTGCAGTTGGCGCGGGAGCTTGGGCCCGGGAGTACTGTTGCTACCGTGGCGGTGGATACGGGATTCAAGTATCTCGCGGGGGATTTGTATACGTAGTAGGAACAAGTTCGGAGTGTTCGGTTGCGGTATGCGAGTGGGCTGGAATCGAAGAGGGCACGATGAATCGTGCCCCTACAACCGGCAAGACACAAAGAGCGGGCACGGCGTGTCGTGCCCCTACGGATGGTACGTCGGAAGATGAATAGAAAAGTAAATTTCTCGCTTCGCTCAGAATGACAAGACGGAGAAATGTGCGCGATGTAGGGAAAGGCTATTCGGAAGCAGCTAGGGGGAGGAAGTACTGGGTGCCTTTGACCGGCTCTTGGAGGCGGCGGAGGAGTTGTTGGAGATCTTCGCTGCGCTCGACGAAATCGATGTCGGAGGTATTGATGACGAGGAGGTCGGAGGCGGCATAGCGAAAGAAGAAGTGTTCGTAGGCTGCGGCGACTTCTTCGATGTATTCAGGGGAGATTTGGGATTCGTCGCGGGAGGCTTTTTTGGCGATGCGGGCGCGGAGGACTTCGGGCTTGGCTTGGAGATAGATGACTAGATCGGGAGCGGGAATTTCGGCGGTCAGGGATTCGTAGTAGCGGTCGTAAAGTTTGAGTTCCTCATCGTCGAGATTGAGATTGGCGAAGATGCGGTCTTTTTCCAGGAGGAAATCGGAGAGGACGGGGCCGGGAGCTTCGACGGCGAGAGCTTCGCGGATGCGTTTTTGGCGTTCGATCAGGAAATACATTTGGGCGCGGAAGGCGGCGCCGGCTTTTTCTTTGTAGAAATCGGCCAGGAAGGGATTGTCTTCGCAATCGTAGATGCGGCGGGCGTGGAGACGTTCGGCGAGAATTTTGGCGAGAGTGGTTTTGCCGACGCGAAGCGGGCCTTCGATGACGATGAAGCGGGGGGATTGCGGGCCGCGCTCGGGTTTGGGAGCGCGCTTAGCTGCGGTGGATTCGTTGGCCGCCATTTTTAGAGAAGCCGCGACGGGGCCGCGGTTGATGAACAGGATTATAGCAGAGTGATGCGAGCTGCGAACGGGGAGACGCAGGATTTTGGCCGGACTGTTAAATGGCAATGGAAAAGCGGGAGCAGGGCTCCCGCACTCCAAAGAGGCGGCAATGGCGTGCCGTAAATGTGAAAAAGTGTTCACACTGAGGGCTGGTACGGGAGTCCTGGAAGGGGCAAACGGAGGTGCTAGCGGGGGGTACCAATAAGAATGTGACCAACGGGCCAGTGCCACCTGCCCTTTTGGGCAGTATATTCTCCGTAGTTGAGAGTGGGGACCGGAATGCATAGCTCTTAACTACTGAGGTCAAACAATGCTGCTCGCAACGATCCTTTTGCTCTACCCCTTTCCGCAGAGCGTAGAGGTAGCAAAGGCAGTAACGGAGCGCCCCGCAGGCGTGTCCATGGATTCAGCGAAAGATTCTTCCCTCTCAAAGCCGCTGCCTTCGGTGCCTGATCCCAAGATAAAGACGGACGCGGAGATTGCGTCTGCTTCGAATGCCGCGAGTGTAACGCCCGGTCTAGCGGCTCAACCGATTGCGCCGGGGAGCGCACCCCTGGCCACCCGGCCAGGTAAGCCGGCTTTCAACCCAGAAGACGTTTCGGAGCGGCAAAAGAAGATCTGGTATGGATTGATTGCTGCCTCGTCTGGGGCGGCGGCGTTTGATGCGTGGTCCACGCGGCGAGCGGTTTCGGGCGGATATGGGACGGAAGGCAATCCTTTTCTGCGTCCCTTCTCGCATTCGAATGCGATTTACGTGGCTACGCAGGTTAGCCCACTCGTGCTGGATTTCATTGGACGAAAGATGATGACCAGCCGTGAACCCTTGCTGCGCAAAATGTGGTGGCTGCCGCAGACGGCGGGGACGGGAATGTCCTTGTTCGCGGGAGCGCACAACGTTGGCGTGGTGCCTTCGAACTAACACGCTGAAAGATTAGAGAGAATCAAAAAGCGTCCCGATTCGGTCGGGGCGCTTTTATTTTTGGGTACGCCGCGCATGTTCGACAGCTTGGAGGTGAAAGTCCTCTTCACAACCTGATAGAGGTGAAGTGATAGCGAAGCGCAAGGGCGTCGCTGCGAGGCGGGGTCTGAAGGAAGCGCGGAGCAAAAACGCGAGCCAATGTACAAGAACCGGATCTGAGGCGTGAGCGTCGGGCGAGCGGGCCCATGATCGCGAAGCCCATATCTATCAAGGACGCAAAGCGTAAATCCGGTGGTTGCGCGTAGAAAGCAGTCGAGCTTATCGCGGGAGATCTGCTGCACGTCTCGGACTCGGGACTGAGGGTGGAGTAATTCATCCTGATCCTGCAGCAGAAGTCAGCAGCGGGCGTAGTACTCACGGAAGTGAGGAAGGCCCAAACAGTAAGAGCGAGTAGTAGAACGTCGAACTCACGGGTGGCACTGCGCCAGCCAATCAGCTTCGGCTGAGCTTTACAGGTTCAGAAGACGGTGAAGCCGAAACGGAAACCTGCAGAGCGGCGAAGCCCTTGTGGCGAACGACGACTCGAACCTCCGGCCCGTCAGGGCTCAACTTGCTGAACCGCCGTATGCGGACCCGCCTGTACGGTGGTGTGGGAGGGGCGAGCAGGTGACTGCTCCCCCTATCCCGATTGTGCCGAGCATGATCGACAGCTAGGAGGTGCAAGTCCTCTTCACAACGAGATGGACGTGAAGTGATAGCGAAGCGCAAGGGTGAAATAACACTCGCCGCGAGGCGGGGCCTGAAAGAAGCGCGGAGCAAAGACGCGAGCCGATGAACAAGAACTGGATGTGAGGCAGGCAGTGTTCGGGCGAGCTGGCCAATGGCAGCGAAGCCCTAATCCATCAAGGGCACTGAATGTAAATCCAGCGGTTGCGCGTCGAAGGCGGTCGAACTTACCTCGGGAGATCTGTCACCGGTCTCGAATTCGAGACTGAGAGGCGAGAGATCGTTTCTGACCCGGTGGCAGAAGTCAGCAGAGGGCGTAGTAGCTGCGCAAGCAGCGAAGGCCCGAACGGCCCCCGCAAGGGGATAAAGGGAGCGATGAGTACGCGGCGCGACTCAACCACCGACAAGCGGCAGAAAAGCCAGTACCGTCTGGCCTTTCCGGAGGAGAGTAGGGGTGCAGCCCCGATGGCCTTCGCGGAAGGGACCGAATCGGAGTTGGCGGAGCGCAAAGCAGAAAGTCCGACTAGCGAGCAGTGGATGGAAGAAGTCTGCGAGCGGGAAAACTGCAAGCAGGCGTTGCGACGAGTGAAGGCCAACAAAGGCAGTCCGGGCATCGACGGGATGACCGTTGAGAAACTGTCTGGACACCTGAAAGAGCATTGGCCAGCCATCCGGGAACAACTCCTCAGCGGAACCTACACACCACAACCGGTAAAACGGGTGGAAATCCCGAAGCCGGACGGCGGAGTGCGCAAGCTAGGCATTCCGACGGCGCTGGATCGGTTCATTCAGCAAGCGGTAATGCAGGCGCTGCAGAGGAGCTGGGACGGAACGTTCTCTGAACACAGCTATGGGTTTCGGCCCAAGCGATCGGCACATCAGGCGGTGGAGCAGGCGCAGCAGTATCAAGCCGAAGGCTACCGCTGGGTGGTGGATCTGGATCTCGAGAAATTTTTCGACCGGGTCAATCACGACCGATTACTAGCGAAGATCGCCGAAAGGGTCAGCGATAAGCGTTTGCTGAAACTGATTCGTGCGTTCTTGCGAGCCGGAGTAATGGAGAACGGACTGGTGAGTCCGGCCGAGGAAGGAACACCGCAAGGCGGTCCTCTCTCGCCCGTGCTATCGAACATCGTACTCAACGAACTGGATCAGGAGCTAGAGCGACGCGGACACCGGTTCACCAGATATGCGGATGACTGCAACATTTACGTCCGCAGTCGGCGAGCCGGCGAACGAGTGATGAGGAGCGTGACGCGACTCCTCACGACGAAGCTCAAGCTTCGGGTAAACAGCGAGAAGAGTGCGGTGGCACGACCATGGGAACGGAAATTCCTGGGATTCAGCTTCACGAATCACAAGCAACCGAAGAGGCGCTTGGCGCCGAAAGCGGTCGTGCGATTCAAAGAGCGAGTTCGGGAACTTACGCGTCGGACGCGGGGGATAAGTCTCGCCCAGATGGTCCATGAGGTAGCGGAATATCTCCGCGGATGGATCGGTTATTTCGGGCGATGCGAAACCCCGAGCGTGCTCGAGGAACTGGCGCAATGGCTCCGACGTCGACTTCGGTCGATGGTCTGGCAACAGTGGAAACGAGGAACTACAAGATATCGAGAGCTCCGCAAGCGCGGCATCGCTGCGCAGGACGCCGCGCAAACCGCCGGCAGCTCCGATGGACCGTGGCACCTCGCAAACACTCCAGCGCTAAAACTCGCTCTGTCGAACGCTTACTTCGCCTCGCTCGGACTTCCCGAACTCACGGCTCATGATTAGTTCAACCCGCCGAACCGCCGGATGCGGACCCGCATGTCCGGTCGTGTGGGAGGGGAGGACGGGTAACCGTCTCCCCTATCCCGATTGCGGTCGCCTGCGTCGGCTCGAGCGGCGCGCGCACTTGTTCTTGATAGCTATTTGCTGACGACCACGATGGCGAAGGAGCCGGGTTTCATTTTGCCGCGGCGCTCACCGGCAGCCGGGGCGTCAAATTCGGCGGACGGAAGAAAAATGTTGTGCGTTTTCAGGTCGAGGCCCATGGTGCGGGCGCTGCGCTTGGTGGGGACGTTTTCGACGACAGTGTACTTGTCAGGTGAGTCTTGGTGGATGACGGTGAGATTGCCATCACCGCAGGAGGCGAAGACGTAACCCGTGGCGGGGTCAAAGCCGGCGGCATCGGGGCCGTCGCAGATGGTGGGCGTCGCGACGACTGCGCCTGTATCGGCGTTCACGACGGCCATAACTTTTTCATCGCAAACAGAGAAGAGACGGCGATTCTTGAGATCCATGGCAAGGCCGGAAGGAGACTTGCACGGCGCGAGCGGCCAACGATGAGTTTCGGTGAGCTTTTGCGCGTCGAATTGCACGAGCTCGTTCTTGTCTTCGATGTTGACGAAGATGCTGCCCTTGCCGTCGGCTTGAGCAAATTCTGGTTTGCCGCCGAGCGCGAGAGTGCCGGCTACGGTGCCGTCGGCGGCGTTGATCGCGGTGGTGTTCTGGCCGCGGCCGTTCAGAGTGAAGACGCGCTTGGTAACAGCGTCGTAGACGATGGCGTCGGGATTGGCGTCTGTTTTTACTGCGCCAAGAGTTTTGAGCGATTTGATGTCGAAGATGACAGCGATGTTGGCGCGGCCAGCGCTGACGAAACCGCGGCCGAGGTCGGGGGCGAGGGCGATACCGTGGACGCCTTGCGTGTCGGGAACATCGCCTTCCACAGCGTAAGTGTCGGCGTTCATGACGACGACGTGGGAGCCGTGCGAGATGTAGACGCGGCGCGCGGCAGCGTCGACGTTGAGATAGTCCCAGCCTTCGTCGCCGGGAATCGGGACGGTTTTAATGACGTGATAACCAGACGGGCCCGGAGCGGGCGCTGCGGCTCGCGACACTAGGCCGACGCAAAAGGCCATGGCCAGGGAGAGGGAGCCGAAGATTATTGGGACTGCAAAATTCTTACGCATCATGTTTCTCTCCTGAATTTCTTCGCCCTTGAGTGAGTTCGGGCGAACTCATCTATACAGGCCTCGACCTAAACCCAAGATAAACGACATACGGCGGTACAAGCGTGGCGTTTAGGTAAAGCGGGCCGGGCAAGCCAGGCCCCTACAGGAGTGGTGTTGTTAGTTTGTGGATTTGTGTTGTTGGAACCAGCCGGCGACGTAGAGCATTTTGGCGATGTGATGGCTGGGACGGCGGCTGATGCCGTGTGGTTCTTCGGGTACACGGACAAGCACGGCATCGATGTTAAGGAGCTTGAGGGCCGCGTAGAATTGTTCGGCTTCGGAGATGGGGGTCCGGTAGTCGGCTTCGCCGGTCATGAGAAGAGTTGGCGTTTTAATTTTAGAGACGAGATTGGTGAGCGAGCGCTGCATGTACTGATCGGTGTTTTCCCAGGGGACGCCAGGGAACCAATATTTTGAGGTCCAAGGGATGTCACTGGTAAGGACGAAGCTGTACCAGTTGATGACGGGATAGAGGCAAGCAGCGGCGCGGAAGCGTTCAGTGTGCTCGATGGTCCAGGCGGTGAGGACGCCGCCGCCGCTGCCACCGGAAACGAAGAGATTGTTTGTGTCGATGTAACCTTTGGCGATGACGGCATCGACACCGCTATTCAGGTCGGCGAAATCGTCGCCGGGATAGGCATGGTGGATGAGATTGGAAAATTCTTCGCCGTAACTGGTGCTGCCGCGCGGGTTGGTGTAGAGCACGACATAGCCCATCGCCGCCCAGACCTGTTTTTCAAAATCGAACCGGTCGCCGTAATCGCCAAAAGGGCCGCCATGAATCTCGAGGATGAGTGGATATTTTTTCGTGGCGTCGAAATCGGGCGGCTGGATGATCCAGCCTTCAATTTCACGGTTGTCTTTTGAGGATTTGTAGTGGATTTCTTCGACGTGGCCAGGTTTTTTCTGATCGAGCAATTCCTGATTGAGAGAGGTGAGCACTTTCATCGCGCCCATGGTGTTGATGGCGACATCGCCGGGGATGTCCGTGAGGCCGTACGTGAAGGCAATGGGACCGGCGTGAGCGATGGAGAAAGAGCCGCCGCCGCCGGCGCTTGTCGTGGACGCGACGTGATCGGCAATTTTCTTGGGAGTTCCGTCGGGGGAAAGGAAGCCGATTTTTGTATCGCCTTGCTCGTTGTATTGAAAATAGACCCCGCTGTTGTCGGGGGCCCACACGGGATTCTGGATGTCGCGGTCGAGCTTATCGGAGATGGAATGGGCGCCGGTGCCGTCGCGATTCATAAGGTAGAGCTTGGTGGTTTGGTGGCCCTGAAAGCGGTCGTCAAAACCGGTGTAGGCGATCCATTTTCCGTCAGGAGAAATAGAGGGATTGTTGTCGGGGCCTTTGCGATTGGTGAGAGCGCGGAGAGAGCCGTCGGCGACGCTGAACTCGTAAATTTCGGTGTCGAAATTCTCGTGGTCGGATTCCGGATGGCGATTCACGGAGATGAGGAGAAATTTTCCGTCGGGCGTCCATGTCGCGCGAGTGGGGCCGTATTCGTTGCCGCCATTCGGGAAATTTCCGTTGGAGACCTGGCGTGGAGCGCCGCCTTCCGCGGAGACGACAAAAATCTGCATGAAACCTGGTTTCAAATAGCCTGCGCCGTTGAATCGGTAGACGAGGCGATCGTAAGCCGTGGCTGGCTCGGCCCACTTGGCTCCGGCAGGCGGCGAGGGAAGATCGGCGAGGTGAGGACCCTTGCCGAGAACGAGTGATGAGAAGGAGAGCATTTTGCCGTCGGGGGACCATTCGATGGCGTCGGGAGATTGATCGAGATTGGTGATGCGGGCGGTTTGTCCGGAGTCCATCCAGCGTACATAGATTTGTTGCTTGCCATCGGTGTCGGAGAGATAAGCGAGACGAGCACTGTCGGGCGACCAGCGTGGAGAGGCGTCGTTGTGGTTGCCGGTGGTGATAGGGCGATGATCGGTGCCGTCGGAATTGATGATCCAGAGATTCGAGTAGCGACGGTCGGTCATGGGATCTGCGAAGCGGCGCACGTAGACGATTTTCTTGCCGTCTGGCGAGATTTGGGGATCGGTGGGGAGTTGGATTTGAAACTCATCCATCACTGTCAATTTGTGTGACGATTCTTGCGCTTGCAGAGTGCTCGGATGCACCGAGAAAAGAACTGCAGCGGTAGCCAATACAGATACCTGTAGCTTCAATCTCATGCGTGGGAACCTCCTCGCTGCGGGGAGTAAACAATGAGGAGGAAATTGTGTCAAGCAGTGCTGGAGGCTGAAACTATCAGGGGCAAGTCTCTTTCAAGTAAAGAGAAGCAGATAGCGTTACTGGATTGATGAGCGCTGGAGGGCGATCCCTTCGCTAAGAATAATCTGCGACTGACGCTTGTCCGGAATTCAACCATAACGTCAACGTCGTAAAACTCTCCAGCCGCTGACTTGTGGAGCGAATCGCTGGCATTCCTCAGTTTTCCACACTTACCTCGGGGGAGTCCTTCCGTACCATTGACGATGTTACTAGCCGCTACGGAAACTGAGAACAGTATGGCCCGCTACTCAGCCTTTCTTGGGCGCAGGGTTGAAGTCCAATACCGCGCCGGAGACATCCTTTTGCCTGCGTCCGGCACGTTTGTTGCGGATTCGGGCCGCTCCATCTTTCTGGAGCAGCATTTCGAGCAGCGGGGCTCAGAGAAGCATTTCCGTTGGGAGATTCCCTACCAATACATCGTGCGCCTTGAAGAGAAATCGGAGCCCACCCAGGCTACCGCTTCCAACTCTAGCGCTAGCTCTCAAGCATCTGCGGCTCCAAGCGCGGAAACCTCGCCCGCTTCGGCTGAAACCAAAGTCCAGGGCCCGTCCAACGCTACAACCGCGTCTGGTGGTGCTTCTGCGATTCTTCCCCTGCAGAACCGTCCTAAGACTGCCTAGCGTTCTCCGACCTACATCACCCTTCGCACGACTCGGTCACAGCGATTCGGTTACAATCGACCCGCTGCAGACCCAACAAATTCGCCGCAGTGGCCCCGTTCCGCGGGCTTTGCGTGCAGGAGGCTTTTCGTGACTCCAGATGATCGTCCCAAAACAAGCGTAGCACTCGGAGCAAATGCCAGCCCCGCCAGAAACATTGGTCCCGGCTCAAAAGTCGGATTGATCGGGCTAGGTCTGATGGGGCGGCCCATGGGACTTAATCTCTTGAAGGCAGGCTATTCTTTGACCGTTTGGAACCGCACCGCTTCTCGGGCTGATTCGCTCGTCGCTGCGGGTGCCAAGCTGGCTAGTTCCCCACAGGAAGTGGCCGCTGCCTCTGATGTGCTCATCACCATCGTTAGCGATCCGCCTGCCCTGGAGGGGGTCCTATGGGGCGGCTCGGGGCAGGGCTCAGGCGCTCTGGGATCTCTGCGCTCCGGTAGCATTTATATCGACTCCAGCACTGTGTCGCCTGTGCTGGCCCGCAAGATTGCGGCGGCTTGCGCCGAGCGTCAGGTCGCGTTTCTGGATGCTCCCGTTACAGGCGGAACCTGGGGTGCGGAAAAAGGGGAGTTGGTCTTTATGGTGGGAGGGGACGCGCAAGTTCTGAAGGATGCGGAGCCGGTCTTTAGCGTCATGGGCAAGCGGTGGTTTCACCTTGGGCCGAACGGCGCCGGGCAAACCATTAAGCTGGCTATGAACCTCATCTTAGCGCTCCAGGTGGACGCCTTGGCAGAGGCTCTTGCGCTAGTAACGGCCGCGGGACTACAGGGAGAGAAGCTTGTCGAAGTTCTCCAGTCGAGCATGGCGCGAGCCGCCGTCCTGGATGTAAAGGCTCCGCTGCTGCTCAAGGGCGAATACCCGCCAAGCTTCCCCTTGCGGCTGATGCACAAGGACGTGGGGCTGGCACTGGATCTGGCCAAGGAGACTGGCGTGACGCTGCCTGCTGCCGCAGCCGCGTATTCGACCTATTCCGCTGTCAAAGCCGCCGCAAAGGAAGACCTGGACTACGCCGCTGTCATGAAGTTCTGGCAGCGCTAGATGGTTGTCCAAGTCGTTTGATATCAATTGTTTGCCACGCTCGACCGAGGGAAGGAGAGGGAAAAGCGCGACGTCAGCCATATCGAAAGGCGGACTGGCGTCTATACCGAACGGACTGCCGCTCGTTGATCGAGATCGAGCGCAAGATTTTGGTCGAGAACCACCGCGACATAGCGCGAACAGGTCTTCATCTCGGAAGCCGCCCATGTGGAAACGGCTGGCTGGATTGATCGGAAGCTTCTCTCCAGCTTGGCCACAACGCTGTAGTAGCGCTTCACTTCGCGCAGCCACGGAGTGCCATTCGTAAGGCGCGGAGACATCTCGTCGCAAAGCCCCAGGAGCTTGCCAAAATCATTGGGTCCGATGGATTCGGCCTCGATGCCGGTAGCGGCGCGCAGCGAATCCGAGAGAGGCTGGTTAGCGGTCGTCAGCCAGATCATTCGCCATTGGCTAATGGCGAATTGGGCGAGAGCCACGACGGAGAAGGCGAGAATGAAGACGGCAGTCATAGTGGTTGTTTACTCGATAATTGTGCCAGCGGAATTCGCGGCCATCTATAGGACCCCCGTACCACTGTACAGGTACCGTTCGCACGGACAGGAGAGGTTGTTTTTCGTTCCAGCCTGAGATGCCGGACCGCTGCCTTCCTGCTTCCTCATTCGAGGATAGTCGTTAACCCGTAAGTAACTTCCATGCCGCAATTCCAGCAATTACCATTGACCGCTGGACGGGCTCACTTTAGGGTGGGAATAACGAAACTTACGCCGGCTGCCCAGCACATGGACGTCCAAGAGAATCTGCACAATCTGCCACTCGAGACCACCAGCGATCAAGAGATCGCCGCGAATCTGCGCAGAATTGAGAAGCGGGATTGGTGGATCTGGGCTAACTCGATTTTTGTCATGCTGCTCCTCACCGGGGCGCTGATTTCCTTCACTCTGCCATCGCTGTCGCAGGGAGCGACACCGCTCTTCAGGATTAAAGTGACGGAGGCCATTTTTGGATTAGTGGCGCTCATCGTCCTATTCAACGTTTACACGATTTACCAGCAAGTGCTCATAAAGCGCTTGCGGCGCCAGCTTGCGGAGAAGCAGCACCATTCGATGATCTTGCGCGAACTCGCCATGATTGATGCGCTGACCGGACTTTACAATCGCCGGTTTGCCGAGCAACGGCTTGTGGCGGAGGTGGCTCGGTCTGCTCGTAAAGGCCATCCCCTCACTGTCGTGCTGCTGGACCTCGATGAGTTCAAGTACATCAACGATACGTATGGCCATCCCGCAGGCGATCTGGTGCTTCAGGAATTTGCTGCTGCTCTGAATCGCGCTATTCGCGGAGGAGATCTGGCCGTACGTTGGGGCGGCGACGAATTTGTCCTGATTCTCCCTGAATGTAATCACGAGCAATTGAAGCTTGTTCTCGACCGGCTCGGCCCGCTCGAGCTATCCTGGGAAGCGCGGAAATTTCCCATCAAGTATTCCGTGGGCTGGAAAGAATATGCGTCTGGCGACCAGCCCGAGAGCATGCTGGCCGCGGCCGATCAAGCGCTGTATGCGAACAAGCGCGCCACCAAAAATACGGTAGTTCCAGCAGTAGTCCCCATCTAAGTTGTCCGACAATCGCTCCAGGATTTCCGGGGGCGGGTTCCGAGTATTGCTGCCATCGAGTTGCCTATCTAGTTGTTCACAAGCTTGCGCTGCTTCGGCGCGAGCTTGATGTACTATGCTTCCGCGCTTCAGCTATTTCGGCGAGCGAGTTTGGGATCGAGGCTACGAAAATGATGCGAAGAAAAATATCGTTCTTGATGGTATGCGCTCTCTCAATCGTGATGGCGATGGGTGTAGCGGCGGCTTGGCTACAGACAAACGGATTGGGAATTTTTACGAATGAAGGCAGCGTCGGGCAGACCCCGCCGGGCGGCAAAGCTCAGTACGACGCGGCCAAAGGCGAATACCGAATCACCGGCGGCGGAACCAATATGTGGGGTGCTACTGACGCGTTCTATTTCGTCTGGAAGAGAGTTTCTGGCGATGTCAGTCTGAGCGCTGACATTCAGTGGTTTGGGGCGAGTGCCGCTGAACATCGCAAAGCCGTCCTTATTGTGCGCCAAAGTCTCGATCCAGGCTCGCCCTACGCGGACGCGGTTTCTCACGGCAATGGGCTGACCTCGCTTCAATTTCGCGGCGCGGCGAATGAGCAGACCTATCAGATCGTCGCTGCCGAAGATGGACCGTCGCGGCTACGGATCGTAAAAAAGGGCAGCCGCTTCACAATGTATTTTGGCAAGCCGGGTGAGGAACTAAAGAGTTCAGGGCCTGTTGAATTTGTAACTGTGCAAGAGCCTTTTTATGTGGGGCTCGGAGTGTGTTCGCATGTCGCGACAACTCTCGAAACAGCCATATTCTCGAACGTAAAGCTCGAAGAAACAGCCACGGCAAAATAGCCAGCTGTCTTGGGAGAGAGGAATTCAATGCCTACGGTTGCCTCCATCATGGCCGAGCTGAAAAAGAAGGGGAAAGAGAGCACACGGAAGATTTACGCGCGCCACGGCATGGTCACGGATAATATGTTCGGTGTGAGCGTCGCAGACCTCAAAGTCATAGCGAAAACCATCAAAGGACAGCAGGCTCTCGCGTGCGAGCTTTACGCGACGGGAAATATGGATGCGATGTACCTCGCCGGAATGGTGGCTGACGGTTCCAAGATGACCGCAAAGCAGTTGAACGCGTGGGCCGAGGGTGCGGCGAATTTGCAGATGATTGCCGAATATACGGTGCCTTGGGTGACCGTCGAAAATCCACATGCGCGCGACCTGGCCATGCAATGGATCAAATCAATGAAGGAACATGTCGCTTCGTCGGGTTGGTGTACGTATTCAGGGCTTGTCGCTACTAAACGGGATGACGAGTTGGACCACGCGGAAATCGAGAAGCTCCTAGGCACGGTCGTCAAAGGAATCAAGAGCGCGCAAAATCGCGAGCGTTACACGATGAACGGGTTTGTGATTTCCGTAGGAAGTTACGTCAAGCCCTTGGCGAAACAAGCGAAAGACGCAGCTCGGAAAATCGGCGAGGTTTCGGTGGACGTGGGCGAGACGGCTTGCCAGGTGCCGCTTGCCACCGCGTACATTGAAAAAAACGAAGCCGCCGGCCGATCTGGGAAGAAGCGAAAAACTATCCGATGTTAGCCGAACTTTCTCAGTTGGGTGCTTCTGAGCTAGTTAAGTTCTTTGGAATCAGTCGAGGTTAGAGAAAGGTCTCCACCACAAAATAGCCTCCTACCGGACGGTTGGTACCTCGATTTCATAGCTCTCTTTTTGCCCCACCAGGCGTGGTGGTGGCTGGCTCGGCAACTGCAATTTCAGCTTCTCGATCAGCACCTTGGTGTCGACAGAGGGCTGTGTGTAGCGTGGCAAAATCAACCAACGTTGATCGACCGTAGGAATCCACACGTCAATCATTTTGATTTCCGCTAACTTCTCCAATACCGCTGTAGGCGTCAACCCTGGGGCGTGCAGCAATAGGCGCTGCTTCAGTGTCACTTGCAAGCAGTAGGCGAGAAAGGCGATCAGAATATGCGCGTCGGCGCGATGCTCCAGTTGATGGCGGATCGGACGGATGCAAAGTTCGCTTTTCAGCGACCGGAATACCGCTTCGATCTGGGTCAACTGCACGTAACGCGTCCACAGCACACTGGGATCTCCGGCGGTAAGGTTGGAGCGTAACAAGTAGTGCCCGTCGCGCCATTCCGCCTCCTGCAGCTTTTGCTTATCCACACGAAACTGGAAGGTCTCCCGCGTGACCTCCTGGCCTTCCCCGGGTACTTGCATCTGCACGAAATGGAACGAGCGGCCCGCTTGCGATTTCGCGGCGCCCACACGCATCAACAACTGGTCGCGTGAAGGAAGGTTTCGGCGCATGGCACGGAATTTTCTGAGCAAGCGAGACAAGCGTTTGCGTCGTATGGCGGTCTCTTTGGCTCTTCTTCCTTCACTCTTGGCCAACACGTAGAGTTCGCCGTCCTGCTCAAACAGTTTCACGTCCACCGAATCTCGCACCTGCTGCCAGGGCAGATCCAGCCACTTCTTTTCATACTGCTGGATCTTGCCTTTCGCTGTCCCCACCAGATAGAAAATCTCTCGTGCCGGATCGCGCATCTCCTGCAGGATCTCTTCGGTGGGAATCCCGCGATCCATCACCCACATGCGTTTGGCTTTCCCGTACGTCTTCTCAATCTTGTCTAGAAAACCGCGCAGTGTGGTGCGATCACTGGTATTGCCGTCCATCACTTCGTAGGCCAACGGGAAACCATCGGTGGTGATCACCAGCGCAATCACCAACTGCAAACAGTCCGTCCGTTTATCGCGACTGTGACCGTACTTGGCCTTGGGGTTCTCTTCCATTGCGCCTTCAAAGTAGGTGCTGGTCAGGTCGTAGAGCAGAACTTCGAACTCTGCCTTAAACAGATCAGCCCACTTCTGTCGCAGCCACAGAAAGAGATCTTGCTTGTGCTCCAGCACGCGATCCAGGCAACGATATAAGCGGTTTTTCTCCGCCACAGAAAAATCTGTCCCGAGCAGCGCATCCATGGCGGTGGTCAGATACCACTGGTGATGTATACGAAACTCGCTTCCCGGATCCAACAACTGGCTCACGACCAGGAGTTGCAACACTTTTTCCCAAGGGGCGTCTTCCCGCGATCCGGAAAGGCGAGAGTCCCAAAACTCATCGAGGCCCAGTTGGCGCCACAACTCGCACCCCAGCCAGCAACTGCCGAACAGGCGAGGACACCGCAGTTCGAGGCCGCTCAGTTTTACTTGCAGGCTGTCGATCGCATCGGTGGGAATCTCGCGGTCATCGGGAAACAAACTCAAGTTCGCATACTCTTGCTGCTGTTCATCAAACACGGACAGTGTCTTGCGCCATGCCGCTTGTTGTTGATCGTTGATCTCGCCAAGATAGAGAACCGTGCGCTGCACGGTTTTGTCAGAGGCGATGCGATGGTTTTCTACGATGCTGAAGTAGCGATGCTCTTTGCCGTCTTTTTTGCGAGTGTTGCTACGCAGAAACATGCTGGTAGCAGACTGCCAGAACTCCGGGGTCTAAGGGAAGACACTTGGTCTCCACTCAACCATTTTTTCAGACCGCGGCGAAGGAAACGCACAACTTAACAAGGAAAAGTATTGCAAAAAAGCCGAAAAAGGTCCGCAAGTGGTCAAGTTGGGTTAGGGTCTGGCCGCGGGCTACCTTCAGAAAATATTTGTTCAGAAGTGGACATGCCGGGCAAGCCCAGCTACCACAAATTCGGTGGACGATACGCGTTGGGTCCGCGGAAAATTAATTTCCGGGATGATATTCCCGCTGGGTATGGCCCTTCAGTTGGGAGCGGTAAAAATACACCTCGCGCAAATCTCCCGTGCTGTAACGTTGGGCCTGATCGTTGAAATGCGGTGACGCGGGATTGCCGCTTTCGCCGCCCGCCGTTACGGCGCGCGCGCGTACTTTTTCTCCAAACTCAACGACCGCAACAAAGCTGTTTCCGCTCGTGCCGTACCACTTTTTTGTTCCCGGGTACGGGCGCGCACCGAAAGATGCAAGCGATCCCCACACTGCCGAGGTGAAACCCACGGGGATGCTTGGCCCTGCATCGTTGAATGGCTGAACAATGTCTCCGGTCAGGCGTTGGAATCGGTTGATGTCGCCCCACGGCGTTTTCCAAGTTCCGAAATCCGCGGCGAGTCGCTCGGACGCATCAGCGAGCGATTGCAACAATAAGTCTGGCGGTGCTTTTGTGCAGATGTAATCACTCATGTAGATACCCGCTTTTTTCGCGTCGGCGCCCACGCGCTTCTGAATGTCCTCGCCCCAAAACACCGCCAAAGAAGTCGGCACGGAGGCCGCTCCCCAACGTAGATCCCATCCGCGCAGCGCCGCAACTTGCTCGGCCACTTTCCCTTTTAACGGATTGTCCGTGCTAGTTTCATCCCACGCCTTTAGCAAACACGGAATTGGCTTTTCAAACCAGGTCAAGTAACTGTCGTACGCCGCGGCAATCAGCGAGCTGACTGTGAAGTCCTTTTTGTCCTGCAAAACTCGAATCGCGTGTAAGCCGCGCGCCGATTCTCCTCCGGTTTCCACGTAAACAGGAAAATCTTCTTTCTTCGGGCTACTCGGACCCGCTGCCGACCAAGGCCAATTGTTGGAGTTGTACAGCCAGCCGCTCTTTGGATTCAGCAGATGAGGCGTCTCGTCGACAGAAAGAAGACCCTTCCACTCTGTTGCCGGATTGCTTCCATCGACCGGTCTTGTCCAATCAAAGCCTGTATCGCGTTTGGGGATAAAATTCCCGTGAAAGTACGCGATGTCGCCATCGGCATCCGCAAAAATCGTGTTGTTCGATGAATTCGTGTGCAGGTCCATCGTCTGCCGGAACGATTTGTAGTCTTTCGCTTTCGTCCGCGTGTACGATTGTGTCAGTGCCTTCACCGGTTCCTGCATCAACCGGATGCTCATCCATTTTCCGTCCGTCTCAGCGATGATCGGACCGTGCTGCGTACGGTAGACCGTGAACTTCTTTTCTGCCATGCCGTTCGCGGTCTTGTACGGCACCGTGATTTCCTTCGCTTCGATCGGCCGCTCCTGCGCGCCGTACTTGTAGAAATACTTCTCGCCATTTTTCTCGACCGTTTCCAGGTACCAGCTGATGGCATTCACTCCGCTCGACGTGTGCATCCATCCCGCATGGTCATTAAATCCCTGGTACACGAAGAACTGGCCCCACGTCACCGCGCCGTACGCGTTCAAACCTTCTTCGCTTACCATCTGCAGCTCAGAACGAAAGAAAAACGACGTATGGGGATTGATCAGCAGCAGTGCGTGATGATCGGAAGTGTTCGAGGGTGCGATGGCAATTCCGTTCGAACCCTTCGGTTCTTCCACCTCGTCGTCATCGGCGGAGGGCACCGCACTCACGGCTACTTTCCCGTAGAAAGCCTCAAGCTGTGCCAGGTTTACCCGCTCGATGTCCCCGCCGATGCTGCCCTCTGTAAAGCTCAGCGCCATCCACGGTTCGAATCGCTTGATGACCCTCGGTTTCACCTCCGGATGTTTATAGAGGTAATAATTCAAGCCATCCGCGAACGCATTCATCAATTTCTTCAACCAGTTCGGGCTCGCCGCGTAATCCTTCCTCAGCGCCTCCGGATCGACGAAAAGTTTCATACGCAAGTCCTGGTAGATTTTTCCTTCGCCTTCTGCCTCCGCTAGCCGTCCCATAGCGTTGATGTAGTTGGTCTCCACGCGGTTGAAGTCGTCTTCCGCCTGCGCGTAAATCATCCCGAAGACTGCGTCCGCGTCCGTTTTTCCGTAAACGTGCGCGATGCCCCAATCATCTCGCATAATCGTCACGTTTGCAGCCTCGCGCTCGCATCGCACCGTTTCCTGGCTTTTCGCTGTTTTCGAAGGAGGTGTCTGCGAGGCATCCGCGCGTGCCACGGCTGTTCGGGAGAGAAAAGAACATGCCGCCGCAGCGAGAAATAAAACCAATAAGAATTTCTTCATGGTTGCCTCTGAAGGAAAAACGTTCGTCGCCGCAATCTCAGATTGTCAGGCGCATCTCGCAGCCGCAAGAGCGTAGCATCATCTCTACAAATCATGAGTGACGTTGCGACTTTTCTTCACGGCCTCGCGTTCGGCGAGAAAAATCCAATTGGCAAATCTCGGGCGGTGCGCAAGCCTGCAGGAGCATCCAGAATTACGGGAATCGAATTCACCACTACCGAGGCGGTGGCGATATCTCCGTGTGTTCCGCCGGGAATCACGAGGCTGATGTTCGGATGGCCTTTCAAGGCAAGAGTATCAGCGGGCTCTTTCGCGCCGACGTACATTTGCAGTTCGAGGTACACGAGTTCTTTTCCGCCGCCCACTCCGCGCGCGATTTGGTGCACACCTGCTGCTTGTCCAGCCTCGACCGTCAAATACTCTGTCTGCACGCGTTCCGTGGCAATCTTCGGTTCAATCGTTTCGGTTATCTCCTCCACCGGAAGATTCAAGCTGTCCGCGATCATCGCCACCGACTCGGGCAATCCCACGTGCTTGATCACTCCCGCTTTCACCTGCGCGCGAAATTCATCCTCCGACATGCCCGCGCCGATTTTTTTCTGCAGGGGTAGACGGCGCTTGGACGCGTCCACGACGCGCAGCGCCCTCGCGTGTTCGATCCGCTGCGAAACCGCCGCCAACGTGATGAGCAGCTTGTCCATCACAAAGCCCGGGTTTACGCCCGTTCCCACGAGTGCGACGCCCCAATCCTTCGCAGCCTTATCCAGCTGAGCGGACAGGTCAGGGTAGGTCCGCAGCGGGTACGACAGTTCCTCGCACGTTGAAACGATGCACGCCTCTGCTTCGAGGCACGCGAGCAACTGGTCCATCACTTTCGGCAGCGATGACGAGGTGGAGTGAATCACGACATCGGCGGCCTGCTCAAGCACTTCTTTTGCGTCCGCGGAAACCCTCACGCCCCAGGGAGCATCCGTCGCCCCAGTTACTTCGCCGAGGTCGCGGCCCACTTTTGCCGGGTCCGTATCGATGGCGCCGATAATTTCAATGGCTTGCTTTTCGCGCATCAGCCGCGCGATCGACGCGCCGATCGGCCCAATGCCGTATTGGATTACTCGAATCTTCTTTTTCACGATTTCCCCCGTCAGTTCGCAGCGCGCGGCGCACACCGCGCATTTTTGCAGCAAAAGAAACCTCTACGATAATGGAATTCGCGCAGGCATTCAACGACGAACGCTGCGGATCCAACGCACAATGAATGTCAGAGATGTCCACTTCGCTGGAAGGAGCCCAACACACTCGGTTCTAAGGGTGGTAGACGAGAAACGTCATCGAGGTCGCCTAATCTTGCCGATGCAAGCCGCGCGGCACATAATGAGATGCCCCTCACGCGCGGTTCTGGAGGACCACATCATGCCAGCAAAGAAATTGTCCGATGCCGAAATACAAACACTTCTTCCTAAATTGCCCGGCTGGAAAATCGTTAACGGCAAGCTGCACCAGGAATACGAATGCAAGGATTTCGTCGCGGCTTTCGGCAATATGACTCGTGTCGCGCTCGTTGCCGAGGCGATGAACCACCATCCCGAATGGTTCAACGTTTGGAACAAAGTGATCATCGACCTCACCACGCACAGCGTAAAAGGCATCAGTGACTACGATTTCGTGCTCGCGGAAAAAATCGAGGAGATTTTCGTACCGGCGCGCTCGGTTCTCGCCGGAACGGCAAGATAGCGCACCGGGGGCTTTGGCCCCTGCGCTTCACTTCGCAGAACTGTACGGAAGGTGGCGTCGGCCAGGTGTAGCCTGCTTTTGACGTTGACACCTGCGCGGCGCAGTGCTACAAAACCCGAAAGGCAAGCCCTTTGGTGGTGAGTCTCCTAGCGCATCTGAATCAGCGAGTGAGGCCGCAGACCTGCCTGGCAGGGCAGGGCTGCAAGGCCGCCTAGGGATTGTCCTGTAACACCCCACCCCACCCCGGGAGGTGAGAACCCTAGGTTTTCACCTCCTTTTATTTTTTCCAACAATTGGGCGGCGACTTTGCTCTGAGACTTCCGACAAACCTTCGGCAGTATTAAATCCCGGTCCCCTAGCTTTCTCCGGCGGCGAGCGTAGCCTATTTTTCGTCGATTGGGGTTTTATTAAGGTCGGGCCTGCTGGCCCTTGGAAGCGCTCGGAGTCAGCCTTCGGACAACAAATTCTTGAAAGATATTGGCGGCGGCGCTTTCGCCAATTCCTATGAGCGCGTTTTCGAACGTTAAGGCCGTTCCGTTGCGGTCTTGCGGTGGATAGTAAAGATTCGAGATCCCGCCTGCGGCGAGACCTCCGAGAATTCCCGAGTAATTGGCTTGCCAGCGTTTGTTGTCGCCCTTGCAGATCACGGCATTGGCAATCGCATACAAAATCCGCGATCGCGTACTGCCTGTTCCCTTGTAAAAATAGCGCGGATCTTGTTTAAGGAGCGACGGCAGGATTGCTCCTCCGATGAAGGTACCTATCGTTAGGTTTGCATAGGAAGCGCCGTACCGCTTCGCATAGCCTTGGGCGCCTTGTCCGTAACCGCTGAAATCATTCTGCGCCTGTTGAATTCCTGCAATGGCGCCGGTCAGGGCGAACGTCACTGGATCCACGGACGTCTTCCAGGCTAGCTCGAATTTTTGCTTCGGTGAGAGAGGAGCTGCGTTGGAAACGTAGCTGACATAGAAATTTGGAATGACGCCGAGGACGCGCTGCTTCTCTTGCTCTTTGATCTCGTCTTCAGCTACTTCAACCGTATTAGGCACGACCCGGACCTCAGTGATGGCGGTGGCAATCGCCAAGGTAGTCTGCGGGACGGTGTAGATCTCGCCCGGACTCAGAACGCCGGAGATTGTTTCGGTCGCGAAACCCGGCAATGTAATGGTGAGTTGGAAAAGTCCAGGAGTAACGTTGGGTAGGAAAAATTGCCCTTCGCCGTCGGAGGACACTTCTTGGTTTTGGGAGGCATCGTCACGCGTCAACTTCACACAAGCCCCGACGATGATGTTGCCCGTTCCGTCCACAACGCTTCCGCGGATGCTTCCAAAGGACTGCGGTTCAGCCAACGACCCGCGGGTTGTTCCGTCAGTTGCCGATGCGCCAGCTACGCCGCTCCCAACTCCAGCAGCGAGAGGGGGCTCTTGAGACTGGGCACGAGACGCAATGCCGCAGAGCAGAATACCCAAGCTAACCGCTGCCACCTTGCTCTTGAATCTAGGCATAGTTGTCGCTGTGCGTCCATTATGATGCTCAACCGAGGGATTTTGGATTCCCGGCAAGCCTGACGTTTTATGAGTTACCTGTACTGCTTGCCAGTCTTCTTAAACCCAATCCGGCGATAACCTTACCAAACATTCAAAGCGGCCGATTCGCCTGATAAGCGTACCGAATTTACATTTCTGCACACAAGTCGACAGATAATGAGATGGATGCATAGCAGTGGTAAAAGTCGGCAGGTCCTTGCCTGTTATTGCCGCTTGGTTAAGATATAGTTCCCGCTTTGCCGGAATCAGGGATGCCAACACTGCCACCTCTCTTAGCTTTGCATGATGTCACTGTGGCGCGCGGGAGCTCCGTCGAACGGCCGGCTCTGGATGGCGTATCGCTCCGCATCGAGGTCGGCGAACATGTTTGCATCCTCGGTCCCAACGGCTGCGGCAAATCCACGTTGATTAAAACGATTACGCGCGAGTGCTACCCCGTGGCGCGTGAAGGGTCTTCGATTTCGATTCTGGGCCGCGAACGATGGAACATCTTCGAGTTGCGCTCGCTGCTGGGGATTGTCTCACCGGATCTCCTCGCCTCCTGTACTACGGACGCTACCGGACGCGATGTTGTGCTTTCCGGATTTTTCAGCAGCACACGGATTTTTCCCCACCACCATCCTGACCCCGAACACCTGGCGCGCGCGGAAGCTACTCTTGAGCGGCTGGGGATTGCACATCTGGCCCATCGGGCTGTTTCGCAAATGTCTTCAGGCGAAGCCAAGCGCACGCTGATTGCGCGGGCGCTGGTACACGATCCACAAACTCTGCTGTTCGATGAGCCCAGCAACGCGCTGGACATCGCCGCGCAATTTCAACTGCGAGACACGATGCGGGAGCTTGCGCAAAGCGGGCTCGGCATTTTGCTGGTCACTCACCACGTCGCCGAAATCATTCCGGAAATCGAACGCATAGTACTTCTAAGAGAGGGCAGTATTCTGGCCGACGGCCGGAAACAGGAAATTCTGACGGCGGAAAATTTATCGTCGCTCTTTGACGTGCTTGTCCGTCTTGTACAACACGACGGCTATTTTCATTTGTATTAGGCGATAGAAGATTCCGTGTCGCGTGCTTTGCTGATCTTGTGCGCGCACCAGCGCCACAGTCCGTGGCCGCCGATGACTGCCAGAAGCAGCACTACCGGATCGATAGGATGGCGGTAGCGCAGCGATGTGTGCGTCACGTAGTAGAGCAGCGGAAAGAGAATGGGAATAGCCACGACCGGCAATGCATAACTATTCTTTGTCGCGAGAAGCACAATGACGCCGAGAAACGCGCAGAGCGGCGCCAAGTCATTGCACAGAAGGATTATACGGAGCCAAAGCGAATCGGCTTGGCGAAATGCAGCCAGCGGAGTTGAGGTACCTGTCCAAAAGTCCACAAATCGCTGCGAAACGAGCCAGAGCTCGATTCGTGGATGCTCGACAATAAATGCTACAGCTTTTCTTTTTTCCTCTTCCATAAACGCGGTCTCGCCCATGTGAAGATAGCGAAAGATTTCGCGGTCTTGGGTGATCGCGCTGGGCCGAGATCTGTGCTGGTCGTCATAGTTTTCGTTGTTTCCGATGTACAGCTCGAACGCAAAATTGGAACGCAACGGGATGAGCTTGTGAAATTGAACGTAGTTGCGAATAGTCCAGGGTAAACAGCAGAGCAGAGCAAGGGCGGCGGCTAGAACTGGCCGCATGAGCCACGACGCTGAGTGAACTCGATCGCGACTGCGGTAAGCAGCCCAAACCAGCAGCTCAGGAAAAAGCAAAGCGATGGCGGGATTGGTAAGCAGCGCGAAGCCCCACAAGAGGCCGTAGAAGCACCAGTCGCGGACCCGCCGCGATTCCGCAAGCTCGAGCGTAGCCCACAGTAGAGTTGCCACCAATAGCGCCGATAAACACGTGTCCCATATCCATTCAAATGGAATGATCACAGCGTTGGGGAAAATAGCCCACAGCCACGCGGCAGCGCTGCCGACGCCAATTCCAGCGATGCGCTTGCCCGTGTAGAAAATCGGCACACATGCGCCAACGGAAAACAGAATGTTGAGAGAAAGCGCGGCGAAAAAAGAAGGTAGGGTGTAGATGCCAAACAATTTGAAAATACCCGCGAGAAGATAAGGATAAACCGGGGCAAGCCATGCGGTTGGGCCGGAATCCCTTTGAAAAGGCGAGGAGAATCCCTTCCCACTGGCAATGGAGTACGCGATGTGGCCGGTTTCGGTTTGAAACGGAACGACGCTTAATACTCGCCCGGATATTTGGCGTTCTTCATACCATGCGAACGCAACGCGCACCACCATCGCAACGACGAGGATAAGCAACAAAGACGTCGCAGCTCTTCGCAGAACGTTTTCCACGCGCTTCAGTTTCTCCCAAAAATCGGAAAGATTCTCTCATGGGAATGACATTGCCGGGCGCCAGCCTTGCGAAAACGCGAGAATCCTGCCTGAATGTTCGGCTGGGCCCGGCGGAGAACTAACTACTATTTGGTAATGCGGGAGGTTGAGAGCGGGCGGGCATCGGGATGCTTCGAGGACCAGTCTTCGGGAGGAAACGCAACGCGCCAGAAGGCAGGGCGCGGCTCAGAGAATTCCAGCCCAATTTCGGCCTTGCCTCCGCGCACGGGACCAAGGAACACCACATGGCACTCTTGCTCTTCCTGGGTGCGCTTGTGCTGCATCATTACTTTGCTACCGCTGGTTACGCGGGCATTCACCAGGATCAAGGCGCCATGCGCGTTGATGGCCAGCGTCTCGGTTTCTTCCTCGAACGCATTGCCTTGCGAGTCCTTTCCGCGAACGCGGACGGCTACTTGCATCAGCACTCGCTGGCTGCGGCGACGCACCGCAGGTGTTCCAGTCGTATTGGGGGGTTGCGACATGCCACCTCTCTCGGTCAACTATACCCGGCCAAACCAGATTGTCGAGCGACAACGCCGGAATAGGTACTAAATCGTGATGTGGCAAGTTGCTTTTCTTGAGGGCCCATTTTGGTTTTGGATTTGAGGCTGGCTCTTAGCTCCGCTCGTCCATGGGCACATAGTGGCGCGTGTCGTGGCCGAGATAGATTTGGCGCGGGCGGGCAATTTTCTGTTCGGGGTCCAAGAGCATTTCTTGCCACTGGGCGATCCAGCCGGAAGTGCGCGGAATCGCAAAGAGTACCGGGAACATGGAGATTGGGAATCCCATGGACTGGTAAATCAATCCTGTATAGAAGTCCACATTGGGATACAGCTTGCGCTTGACGAAATATTCGTCTTCGAGCGCGATGCGTTCGCACTCCAGAGCAATTTCCAATAGCGGATTCTTACCCATCAATTCGAAAACTTCGTAAGCCACGCGCTTGATGATGCGTGCGCGCGGATCATAATGCTTATAGACGCGGTGGCCAAAGCCCATGAGCTTGGTCTCGCCGGCTTTCACGCGCTTGATAAAGTCCGGCACTTTTTGGACCGAGCCGATCTCCAGCAACATGTGAAGCACTTCTTCGTTGGCGCCGCCATGGAGCGGCCCATAGAGTGCTGCGATGGCCGCCGCCGTAGCCGAATAAGGATCGACATGCGAGCTGCCGACTCCGCGAATAGTGTTTGTCGAGCAGTTCTGCTCGTGATCCGCGTGGAGAATAAAAAGAATATCGAGAGCGCGTTCGAGAGTGGGATTCGGACGGTACTTCGTCTCCGTAGTCCGGAAAAGCATGTTCAGAAAATTGCCGGGATAGCTGAGCTCATTGTCTGGATAGACGAACGGCATGCCCAGAGTGTGCCGGTAAGAAAACGCCGCAATCGTGGGCATCTTGCCGACCAAGCGATAGGTCTGCTTGCGGCGCGATTCGGCGTCAAAAATATCTTTCGCATCGTGATAGAAGGTCGAAAGCGCCGCGATCGTGGAGATCATCATCCCCATGGGGTGCGCATCGTAGTGAAACCCATCCAGGAATTTCTTGATGCTTTCGTGGATGAAGGTGTGATGCGTGACGTTGTACGTCCATTCCTTAAGTTGCGGCGCGGTGGGCAGCTCTCCGTGCAACAGCAGAAAAGCTGTTTCGAGATAGGTGCTTTTTTCGGCGAGATCTTCGATCGGGTAGCCGCGGTAGCGCAGAATGCCGGCGTCGCCATCGATAAAAGTGATTTTGCTGATGCAGGACGCCGTGTTGTTGTACGCGGGGTCGTAACTCATCATCCCAAATTCCGTTGGATCCACTTTGATCTGGCGGAGGTCCATGGCGCGGATGGAGCCGTTGGTTATGGGAATTTCGTAGGACTTGCCGGTGCGGTTGTCCGTGACGGTGATCGTTTCGCGGGGCGCGGCGGCACCTTCGGGCTTTCTCGTTTGCGTTGCGGACGGCGCGGAATCCATTGGGCGACCCTCGGAGACAGAGACAGCGAATGGCTGTAACAAGACAAGTCTATACCAAAGGGAGGCCGCCGGGAATGGGACGGAAGTACCTCTAAGTGCAAGCAGATGCGGGCCTTGTGGAAAAAGAGAAAGAGGCCGCCTGCCAGGAAACGGCGAGTCTAAATGTACCTCTTGACAATAGTCGTTATAACGAGTATTATGTGTTTGTCAAACCAAGGAGGTGGACCATGATCGATATCCGCAAAAGCCAGGAACGAGGCCATTTTAACCACGGCTGGCTGGATACTTATTTCTCGTTTTCGTTTGCCGACTATTACGACCCCAAGCATGTCCAGTTCCGCACGCTGCGCGTCTTGAATGACGACCGTGTCGCGCCCGGCGAGGGCTTCCCCACGCACCCGCACCGCGATATGGAAATCTTTACGTATGTGCTCGATGGCGCGCTGGAACACCGCGACAGCATGGGCACCGGTTCCGTGATACGTCCTGGCGATGTGCAGTACATGAGCGCAGGCTCTGGCGTGACGCACAGCGAATTTAACGCGTCCAAGACTGAGCCCGTGCACCTGCTGCAAATCTGGATGTTTCCGGAAGTGAAAGGCCTGAAGCCGGTCTACGGCCAAAAGAACTTCAGCGAAGAAGAAAAGCGCGGCAAGCTACGGCTAGTTGCCTCTCCAGATGGGCGCGATGGCTCCGTAAAAATTCGGCAGGACAACGAACTCTACGCGACGTTGCTGAACAAGGGTGAAGCCGTGAAGCATGAACTGAAGCCCGAGCGCCACGCCTACGTGCAAGTCGCACGTGGCAGCGTAAAACTGAACGGTACAAAGCTCGAAGAGGGCGATGGCGCAGCCATCTCAGCGGAAAAGACCGTCGAGCTAACCGGCGTCGACAACGCCGAAGTGTTGCTCTTCGACCTGGCATGAGCTGGAGCTGATTTGGACGAGGCTAAAGCGCGCAGGAATTGCTCGTAAGAAGCAGTTCCTTCGCGTTTTTTTATGTGCCTTGATTATTCGTAGCGCAAGGCCACAATGGGATCGACTCGTGTAGCGCGTCGCGCCGGAATGTAGCAAGCGGCAAGAGCGACGAGCGCGAGTAGCAACGCTACGGCGGCAAATGTGAGCGGATCGGTCGCGCTAATGCCGTATAGCAGAGTTGCCATGAGCCGAGTGACAACGACCGCTGCAAGAATCCCGAGCCCGATACCCAGAAGCGTGAGCCGAGTACCCTGGCCAAGGACGAGGCGAAAAACGTCTCGGCGATTCGCGCCGAGCGCCATGCGGATGCCGAATTCCTGAGTGCGCTGCGTGACGCTGTAGGCGATCACGCCGTAAATCCCAACGCATGCAAGTATGAGTGCAACCGCTGCGAACACGCCGAGTACAAGCATTGTAAAACGTGAGCGAGAAAGCGTGCCCGCAAGAAGTTGATCCATAGTGGAAACGGCGGCCATCGGTTGCGCAGGGTCCATTTGCTGAAGTTCGTTCCGCACTGCGGAGACCAGCGCGAGCGGCTCATTCGCGGTGCGAACAACAAAGGTCAGCTCCGAAAGCACCAACTCGGGATGCGGCCAGTAAACCGTCGGCTCGGCCGGTGTATCGAGCCCCATTTGGCGCACGTCGCCGACCACGCCGATGATTTCCGACGGAGCGTTCTTACTCTCTTCGAGGCTCTTCATATAGATGACGGCTTTTTGCCCGAGGGGATTCACGCCTTTGATGTACTGGTCCGCAAACGCCTGATTGATGACGGCCACATGGCGCTCTTCTGTCACCTCCTGCTCGTTGAATGTGCGGCCAGCGTGCAAGGGAATTTGCATCGTGGAGAAGTAGTCCGCCCCGACAACACGGACTGCGGCGACCGGAAGATCCATCAACGAGTGCTCTGGCTGGCTGAGCACGTGAACGCCTGTGGCCGAACCGAGCCCGGTGAATGGCGGAAAGCTGCACAGGCCGGCGGAACGCACGCCGGGAAGCTGTGAAATCCGTCGCTGAAGCTCATGGAAGAACGTGAGGAGCGCCTTGTCAGTGCCATATTTCGAGGAAGGCAGCGACACCTTGAAGGTGAGCAGATGACTGGCGTCAAAACCAGGGTCCACTCCCACCAAGCGAACGAAACTGCGAATCAGCAAACCAGATCCTGCGAGCAAGACGAGCGCGAGGCACATTTGCGCGACCACGAACGCGCCGCGCGCGACTTGCCGCCTCTTTCCGGCGGACGAGCCACGGCCACCTTCCTTCAGCGTTTCCGAAATACCCGAATGCGATGAAATGTAGGAAGGCAGGACGCCGAAGAGCATACCTGCGAGCAATGTGGATCCAGCGGCGAATGCCAGGACGCGCCAGTCAATCGGAATCGAGCGCAAGTCGAGAAGATTATTCGGGCTCGCCGCAAGCAAAAGGTTTGTTCCCCAAACGGCTAGCGCCACACCGATCGCACCGCCAATCAGCGCCAGCAAAACGCTTTCCGTAAGAAGCTGCCGCGCGATACGCCATGGGCTCGCACCGATGGCCGTGCGCACGGCAATTTCTCTTTCGCGCGCGGCCGCACGTGCCAGCAATAAGCTCGAAACGTTCGCGCAAGAGATGAGCAGCACGAAAGCGACGGCCCCGAACAAAATCAAAAGCGCCGTGCGCAGATCGCCAGAGATTTGATCGCGCACCGGCACAACATTGGCTCCCCAGTAGCGGTTGAAGTCCGGATATTCGTCGGCGATCTGCCCCGCGATGGTATTCATTTGCGATTGCGCTTGTGAAACCGTTGCCCCGGCTTTCAAACGTGCGACGACTGTCAAAAATCGGCCGATGCCCTTGCGGTCACTAAAGCGCGCCGGAAAGACAAACGGCGTCCACATCTGTGGCTTCGCGTTTGTGAACGAACCATCCTTGATGAACCAACTAAAGTTTTCCGGAGTCACGCCGACAATGGTTTGCGCTTTTCCATCCAGCAGGATGCTTTTTCCGATGACCGCTGGGTCACCCGCAAATCGTTCTTTCCAGAAGCCGTAACTAAGAACGACGACGTTGTCATGGCCGGCTTTGCCATTTTCAGCTGTAAAGCCAGGACCCAGAATCGGGTTCACCCCAAGGACAGAAAAGAAATTTGCGGAAACATCCTGCAAAACGACTTCCTGTGGGAGCCCGTTCCCCGTGTAATTCGCGTGTTCATCGAAAATGGACGCCATCTCCGTGAACACACTATTCCGGCTCTCCCAATCCAGAAAATCCGGCGGCGACACCGTGTTGTGCGGGTTTTTGTGCTGCGAATTATTCTCCCAAAGCATCACCAAGCCAGCCGGGTCGCGGTAAGGCAACGGCCGAAGCAGAACAGAATCAACGACAGAGAAAATGGCCGTGTTCGCGCCGATACCAAGAGCAAGCGTAAGAATGGCGACAGCCGTAAAACTTGGGCTACCGCGCAGCATCCGCAGCGCGTAACGCACATCGTGAAGCACCGTTTCAATCAGGTTCACGCCACGCGCGTCACGGCATTCTTCCTTGAGCTGTTCGTAGCCGCCGAATCCGACGCGCGCCCGGCGGAGGGCTTCTTCTCGCGACAATCCTGAAGCGACAAGTTTCTCGACTTGGTTCTCGAAATGCGAACGCAGTTCCTCGTCCATTTCAGACTCCATCGCACCTCGTCGAAACAGCGCGCGTAGACGAAACAGCAAATCACTGAACATGGCGAACTAGCTCCTGCTCATTCTAAGACTCACCCGCCGTCGACGGTCTATTCGTAACGCAAAGCCACCATTGGATCGACGCGCATCGCGCGGCGCGCGGGCAGATATCCCGCCAGAAACGCCACCGCTGAAAGCACGCCGATAGACGCGAGCAAAGTCACCGTGTCGCGTGCGGCAAGCCCGAACAGCATTTTCTGAAGTATTCCCACGGTCGCCAGCGAAATACATACACCTGCCGTTACGCCACCCGCGAGCACCAGGACAACGTCGCGCATCACCAAACTTAGAATGGAGTTTTGGGGCGCGCCGAGAGCCATGCGAATCCCAAACTCACGCTGCCGCTGCGCCACGAGATAACTTAGCGCGCCGTAAAGCCCGATCATCGCAAGCAATAAAGCCAAGCCGCCAAAGAATGTCGACAACGTGGCGAGCAGCCTTTCCTGAATCAATGAATCGTCAATTTGTTCCGCCAAGGTGCCGAACTCCAGCGGAATCGCTTTGCTCACGCCAGAAATCGCATCCTGCACGGAAGGGATCAAGGCCGAAGGGCGCGCACCGGTTCGCAGTTCGAACGATTGTTCATCCGCGAGCTCGGGTATTTGCGCAACAGGAAAGAACGCGGTCGGCGAGTTATCCTCGCGGACCGTTTCGTACTTTGCATCTTTCACCACACCAACAATTTCAATGGACGGAGCGGATTTTCCCGGGTCCGGCTGTACTTTGAAATACTTGCCAAGTGCATCAGCGTTCGGAAAAAATCGCCGGGCGAGAGATTCATTTACGATGGCCACCAGAGGCGCCGCTTGGATGTCATGGCGGTTGAAATTTCGGTCCGCGAGAAGGGGAGTCCGCATAGTTTCAAAGTAGGCCGGCGAGATGTAGTTGAAAAAGGCGAGCGCATTGTCTCCTGTCGGCGGATTCGGAGTGTCCGCCTGAAGGAAATTGTTCCACGTGAAATTGCTCAACGGCGTCATGATCGACCGGCTCCCAGAGACGACGCCGGGAAGCGTGCTCAGTCGATTCTCGATTTCTTCGAACATCGCAGGCTGCCGTTCTGGTGGCACTTTGGCGTTGTGCATATTGGCATGCACGATGAGGACGTTGTTGCGGTCGAATCCAATGTCCAGAGTGACCAGCTTCACGAGGCTGCGCAGAAAGAGCCCGCTGGCCACCAGCAGGACGAGCGCCAGCGCCACCTGCGAAGCGACAATCCACTTTCCCGGACGGAACCTGGCATGGCTCTCGGGGTCGGCTGCCTGGCTCCCTTTCATCGCTGAGGTTAAGGACACGCGAGTCGAGCGTAAGGCTGGCAGCGCGCCGAAGAGAAGTCCGGTAAACACGGCAATCCCAGCTGTGAAGCTCAAGACTCGCCAATCAGGGGACAGGTCGAGGAAGACTTTGTTATCGCCCGTGGAAATGTAACGTACCAGTAGCGATGTCCCCCAGCGGGAGAAGAAAACACCAAGGATTGCGCCTGCCGTCGAGAGCAGGACACATTCCGTTAGCAATTGGCGAATCAGCCGGGCTCGCGAAGCGCCCAGAGCCTTTCGTACGGCAATTTCTTTATGACGTGCAGTCGCCCGCGCCATCATCAGGCTCGCAATATTGGCGCACGCGATAAGCAGCACGAGCCCTACGACTCCCATCAAAATATTTAGGGGCTCCTGAAATTGGCGGCGCAAATAAGAAGTGCCCGTTGCGGCCGAAACCGTCTCGAGTGAGCTTTTAAGGTAATCCTTCTGTTCTTTAGGATCGTAGTCTTGCGGCAACGTTGCCACAAAGATCTGAGGCGAAATAACTCCAAGGCGCGCCTTCACTTGGTCTGGGCCGAAGCCGGGCTTGCTGCGGGCCATCACCTTTAGCCACCACCAGGATCGCCGGTCGAGCCGCGATGTTGGGCCATCGAATTGCGCAGCGGCGCAAACTGGGATCGCCACATCAAATTTGCTGCCGACATCCACGCCATAAAATCCTGGCGCGCTTACGCCGACGATCTCGAAGGAGTGATTGTCCAGAGATAACGCGCTGCCGACGGCGCTCTCCGCTCCGCCGAAGTGCTCCTGCCAGAAGCCGTAGCTCAATACCGCTACACCGGAGCAACCACGCTTGTCATCCGCGGAGGTGAACATGCGGCCCGCGGCAGGGGCGACAGCTAGCGTCGCGAAGTAGTCGCCGCTTGCAAAAATGCCCTTCACATTGTGCACGGCCCCGCCCTGCGAAAGATCGAACTGTGTCGAGCTCCAAGAAAAGATGCCCGAGAACACGTCCTGGCGGTTTCGCACTTCTTCCCAAATGGGATTTGTGAACGAGGGATTCAATTCGTCGGTTCCCCCGCGGGGACTTCGCATCTTTACTTGCACCAGCTCCTCGGGCTTTTGCACGGGAAGCATTCGCAGCATGACGGCGTCAATCAGACTGAAGATGGCTGTGTTCGCGCCGATACCGAGAGCGAGCGAGAGGATCGCCACGCAGGAGATAACCGGCGTGCGGCCGAGAATTCGTAAGCCATAACGAATATCTTGAAACAGTGTCTCGATAAGATTCACGCCGCGTGCGTCGCGGATCTCTTCGCGGAGCTGTTCGTGTCCGCCAAATTCGAGGCGAGCGCGGCGTATGGCTTCCTGGCGCGTGCGCCCTGCCTTGATATACTTCTCAACTTGCTGATCGAAATGGAAACGCAACTCCGCGTCCGCTTCGGATTCGACCGCATCACGCCGGAACAGCGAACGAAGACGGAATAATAGATCGTTGAACATGGAGTCTCCTACGCCGTCTCCAGAATCTGCGCGACCGCAGCCGCCAGTTTTTTCCAGGAATCTTTCTCGAGTTCGAGCTGTTTGCGCCCGGTTTTGGTGAGTTCGTAATATTTCGCGCGGCGGTTGTTTTCGGACGTCCCCCACTTCGCTTTGATCCAGCCCCGCCGCTCCAGACGGTGTAAAGCCGGATACAGCGAGCCCTGCTGAATCAGCAGCACATCGCTGGAAATCTGATGAATGCGCTCGGAAATAGCCCAGCCGTGCTGCGGTTCCAGCGCCAGCGTGCGAAGTATCAACAGGTCCAGCGTGCCCTGTGGAAGCTCAATTCTCTTTTGCGCCATCTACGGACTCCCCTATAACTTCGTCAAGAATTCCCCTGTCACTTCGACAAGAGAGAATATACCTGCTCTTGTCGAAGTGCAAGGGGAAAGAGTAATTTGAGGAGGAGTTGCTCGAGGTCTGCGGTTCCCGCTTCGGCCGTTCGTGGAACTCTGCAGGGGCGGCTTGTTTATCCTGGAAGGGCCCCGCCCGCGTTGCCTAGCCACGCGTACGTTGAAACTCGTGCATGAAGCAAGTAAGCGCTTCGACGGCACCTACCGTAACCGCGTTGTAGAGTGATACCCGCATCCCACCCACCGACCGGTGCCCCGGTGTGCCGACAAGCCCCGCCTCCGCGGCTTCCACGGCGAATTGCTTCTCGATATCTTCATTCCCGTCGGCAACGCGAAAAACCACATTCATTTTCGACCGCGAAGAAATTTCCACGGGGCAACGGTAGAAGCCCTTGCTCGCCTCGATCGTATCGTAAAGAAGCTTCGCCTTGGCGTTGTTCCGCTTTTCGATCGCAGTGATGCCGCCCTCGGCCTCGATCCATTCCATCACCAGCCCGACGATGTAAATCGCAAACGTCGGCGGCGTGTTGTACAGCGACTTTTCCTTGATAAACGTGCGGTATTGCAGAATCGTCGGCAAATTCTTGTTCGCACGTTCCGCGAGATCTTTGCGGATGATCGCGACCGTGACACCACTCGGCCCAAGATTTTTTTGCGCGCCGGCGAAGATGAGTCCGAACTGCTTCACGTCGATCGGCCGCGAAGCAATGTCCGAAGACATGTCCGCGACAAGCGGCGCGCCACCAGTCCCCGGCATCTCCGTCCACTGCGTGCCTTCAATCGTGTTGTTCGTGCACATATGCACGTAAGAAGCATCCGGCGAATATTTAATTTCCTCCTTGCGCGGAAGCCGGGCAAACTTGTCCGCTTCTGTCGACGCGGCCACGTTGTGCAGAATCCCTTTTTTCAACTCGCCAAGCGCCTTCGCCGTCCAAGTCCCCGTATGAATTAAATCGACAGGCTTCCCGGGCAGGCACAGGTTCATGGGCGCCATCGTAAACTGCATGCTCCCGCCGCCTTGCAAGAACAGCACGGCATAGTCGTCAGGAATAGCGAGGTGCTTACGCAAGCCCGCTTCCGCTGCCGCATTGATGCCCTCAAATTCCGGCGAACGGTGGCTCATCTCCATCACGGACATGCCGCTCCCGCGCCAGTCCAGCAACTCTTCCTTGATGCGCTGAAGCACAGGCAGCGGCAAAGCCCCCGGCCCCGCATTGAAATTGTGTACACGCTTCGCAGCGCGCTCTGAAGCTGTAGACGTACTCACGATGGATGGTTCCTCTCTATGGACTAGAAGTCTCGTCGTGCCTTGGTAGCAGTCACGCGAAGGCTATACTTGAACCTTAAGAATATCAGAACGACGCTTCAATCCTAACGGGTCTCTCCGAAGGAGCCGCACCTTGGAAAACTGGCTCGAGAAGGCCGCTGAATATCTCCCCGGCCTTGAGGATTTGCTTACGAGGGAAGAGACGATTCCTGGGCCAATGGCTCTTTGGATTGAACTGCACCTCGAGTTAGTCAATGCTTACGACGCTTCGCCTCCGAACCAAGACTTAATACGTGGTATATACGACTTCGCTGCTTGGTGTCTGGCTCAGCCCCAAACCGGCGACGTGAACACCGATCTGCCGAACGCCGTCTCGCTCGCCTTTATAGAAGACCTACCGCTCGATCAGTCCGTAGCTCAAGACTTGCATCGCTGGATGTCGCTGGCAACTTTCGAAGGGTTTGAGAATTTATTCAGATACCATTTGTCAGATGAAGAGTACCGGCAGTTCGCAAAGGATTTCAGAAGCAGAAAGAAGCCTTCGGATCCCTCGCCTCGTCTCTAACGCCCTATTACACGCCTTCGGCAATGGCGAACTCAACTCGCCGCCGCATCGGGTCGATGCGCTCGGCTCGGACACGCACGCGATCGCCATGATGCCATGCAAGTTCTTTCGGTTTTGCGCCCCGTCCTCGCCGCGATCCAGGCGCACCTCGCCGTCCTTCTCCTCCCGGCAGCGCGACAATGGCGTGGTCGCGTTCGCGGAAGACGACGCGCGTGCCCGCGGCGTCTTCAAGAGCGTTGATAGGCAGCAACCCCTCCACGAAAACCTCAAACAGCTCAACAAAACATCCAAATTTCTGCACCGAAATGATCAGCGCATCGTATTCCTCGCCGAGATGCGCCTCCATAAATTGCGCCGTCTTCCAATCCATCAACTCGCGCTCCGCGCCATTAGCGCGGCGCTCCGCTTCCGAAGTTTCCGAAGCAATCTCCTCAAGCTGTGTTTGCGAATAGAGCGTAGCTTCCACGCCCCGCGCCGCATGGCTGGCCGCGGGCGCAGTCACTTGCGGATGCTCGAGAGCCCACTTCAATACGCGATGAACAACTAAGTCGGGATACCGCCGAATCGGCGAGGTAAAGTGCGTGTACTCGTCAAAGCCCAACGCAAAATGCCCAAGCGGCTCAGCGGCGTAGCGCGCCTGTTTCAGTGAGCGCAGCATCAAGTAAGAAATGATGCGTTCTTCGGGCTTGCCTGCTAATTTGCGCAGCAGTCTCTGATAATGCTGCGGCGTAATCTTCAGTTCCATAGCCCCAGGTAGCGCCACTTTCATTCCACGCTCGCGCCCGTGACCGTACGAATCCGGCCTTCCCGCTTTCGCCGGCGCCGGCACACGCCCATGCCGCACCGCAACCTCACGCTGATGCAAATCCGCAACGCCGAGCGAATAACCAAACGCCCCCGCCAGTGCTTCGAACTCCAGCACTTTGCGCGCATCCGGCTTTTCGTGCACACGATGCAACGCCGCAATCCCGCGCTTCAGCAAATAACCGTCCACCGCGCGGTTCGCCGCCAGCATGAACTCTTCAATCAGCCGGTGCGCGATGTTGCGCTCGCTCCGCACGATATTCGTCATGCGCTGCTGCTCGTCGAACTCAATCACTGGCTCCGGCAAATCAAAATCAATCGAGCCATGTTCATTGCGCCGCTTATTGAGCAGCAGCGCCAACTCTTTCATATCGCGAAAATGTCCAGCCACGCCTGCATAGCGCACCGTTGCATCTGCGTCGCCTTCGATCACTTTATTCACGTCGGTGTACGTCATCCGCTCGGCCGAGCGGATGACACCTGAGGTCATCCGAGACCTCTGCATGTTGCCCGCGCCATCAAATTCCATCAGCGCGCTCATCACCAGCCGCTCCTCGCGCGGCTTCAGCGAGCACATTCCATTCGAAAGCGCCTCCGGCAGCATTGGCACGGCCCGATCCGGAAAATAAACTGAAGTCCCCCGCAGCCGCGCCTCCTGATCGAGCGCCGTCCCCGTTCGAACGTAGTGCGCCACGTCAGCAATATGCACTTGAAGGCTCCAGCCGCCGTCCGCGCGCCTCTCCACGTAAACAGCGTCATCAAAATCGCGCGCCGTTTCACCGTCGATGGTCACAATCGGCAGATGACGAAAATCCTCCCGCCCTTCGCGCTCGACTTCGCTCACCGGCTCAGCGCGCCGCTCCGCTTCCTGCAAAACAGCGTGAGAAAACTCATGCGGCAAATGATGCTTGCGAATAATGATCTCGATGTCCACACCGAGATCCCCGGGCCGTCCTAGGATTTCGATCACGCGTCCTGTCGCAGCCGCTCCCCCGCGCGGATAGCGCAACAGTTCCACATTCACGACCGCTCCATCGAGTTCAGGCAACTGAGGCAACCGCTTGCCTCGCGCGTCTCCGTCTTTCGCATCGCCCCCCAAGCCCAACTTTTCTCGCAGCGCTGCCGTCAGCTCATCGCCAGCAGGAATCTGGATTTCATGCTGGATCCGGTTGTCATAAGGCAGCACCACATTTCCGCGCGGCCCGTAACGAAACAATCCCACGACCGAGGGATGCGCCCGCCCAAGCACGCGCACGATTCGCCCTTCCGCGCGCTGTCCGCCACGCGAACCCGCAACTCGGAAATCCCGCCCGCGAGAATCGCTGACGCGCTGCAACTTCGCCACCACCCGATCACCGTGCATCGCATCTTCCACCGCGTCGCGCGGAATAAAAATATCCCCATCCAGCTGCGGCATCGGCACATCCGGCACGACAAATCCGTAACCGTCGTGATGCAAAACGAGCCGCCCCCGCACTTCATCGCGCGCCAAAGAATGCGAATCCGACGATCGCGCAAGGTTCCCTGCAGAACCATGTCCAGTAGAAGCAGTCCCGCCAGAGCCGCTCCCCGCCGATCCCGATCCGGCAATCGCCCTGCCATCCCCACCGGTACGAGCAGCCCCGATCCGCGATTCTTCCCCGCCTTTCCGTCCCGCGAGCCGGTAGCGCCCGCCCGGCAATTCCGCAATCGCCCCCCGCTTCTTCAGTTTCATCAACATGTTAAATAGGGGTTTGCGGCCAGCCTTCCCCACGTGCAGGGCCGACCCAATCTCGTTGGCAGACGCGGCATCTCCTGCAACTTGCAGAAAACGCAGTATGTTATCTGGGCTAAGCGATGAAGGACGTGGCATAGGCTGGATTCACCCCGGCACAGGGTTACATTTCCACAGAGATTCTAGTCATTTTTTTCATTTTTACCGGAACTTTTTTCTTTCAGCCGGGATTAATAGGTAGGCCAACACACGACCGGCCAGCCGCCCTCCGTCAGGCTGGCCGGACATCCCCGAAAGGGGATTTGAGGAGGCGGGACGACCTGGCCCGCCTCCTCTTAGTATTCCACAATACTGTGGCTCTGGAGTTGATGTCTGAAATCAACTGTACGTGCTTTTGTACGTCTCAGAAAGTCTTCCTGACGGTGTCCTCAAGTTGTTCTTGGCGGGCTAGCACCCACGGCGAGTAATGTTTCTCAGTGATTTTGACCGATTGATGGCCCAGCAAGACAGATACATCCGCTATAGGCACTCGCTTGAGCAGGAGTTCGACCGCGAAGGTGTCCCGCCACCGGTGCGCGTGTCCGTTCTCCACTTTGGCCAATTCATAAAGCTTTTTGAAGGCCCGTTGGTAATCTCCGACGCAAGATTTCGTATTTCCGAGGCCGGACCAGAAGTAATAATTACCGGTCGGGATGGCATCCAGGGCAGCCAGAGCGTCGGGATGCAAAGGCAGCCGAACTGACGTTCCTGTCTTGGCTGTTCGCAAGGTCAAAATGCCATCCGTTATCCGCTGGTTAGTCAGGGTGACTGCGTCCGTGATTCGAAGGCCTGAGTACCGCAATAAAAGAACCAGAGCCTTCAATTTGATAGCGTGTTGTTTCCGAGGGTATTTGTCGCAGGCCTTGATGACACGTTCAAACTCTTCCTTTGTATACGGCAAAGTCGGCGGGTCTTCGACCTTTGGCGGCTTTATGATCTTTGCCGGGTTAGTTTCGAGCCAACCGGCTTCCTTGACGAAGTTAAAAAACGTTCTGAGATTGCCGAGCTTCCGGCGGGCGCTGTAATTCTTATTCTTCCAAGATTCGCGGAAACCGCGGAGCACTTCAAGATCGCACTCTGTGATGTAAACCAGCCCTTTATCTTGGCTGAATTCATTCAACTGCTTAAACAGCAGGCGGTACTTGTAAATGCTCGGCGGGCGCAACTGTCGCGCTTCAGCATCCCGGATGAACGCCTCGGTTGCCTGCTTGATTGTTACTCGGGCGTCTTTCTTGCCCGCCTCTTTATCCCTGACGATCTCCGTCGCTCTCTGCCAGTTTCGAGTCTTGAGAGACTCCCTGATGTACCTGCCTTCTATCGTCCCTTCCGCCCAGCATGGACAATCGCAACGCCGATAACTCCGCGATTTCTGCGGGCAGTCGGCGCTGTGACGTTTGTATATTGCGAGCATTTATCTTGAGTTCGAGCGCGTCTTTTTGACACGCTCCATGACGGCGCGAGGAATCCTGAGAGTGATTCGTTTCCGTCTGCCTCGGGGATTCTTGTTACCGAGGGCGATCACACCAGGCTCGTCCTGGAACAATCGCTGCACTGTGTCCGTGGATAGCTGCCACATCAGGGCGATCTGCTTGACCGTTAAATCTGTCTGCTCGCCAACGTCTACGAATGTCTCATTCTTTTTTCTGGGACCCCAGGTAAGAGTCTTCAAGCGGACCATGTCGGCTTCGTAAAAATAGTAGGTCACTTCCTTGGTCGTGATTGAGGTGCCACACTTTGCAGGGTTGAGCTCGCCGATCTGGATTCGGGCGAGAATCTGACGGGGCTCGACGCCGGCCAAATCAGCGGCTTGTTTGAGTGTTAAGAACATACGGTTAGAGTGCTTTCGTCCTCTTTAAAATTTCCTGAATGGGGTTGCCAATGGCTTCAGTGGCCGGAATTAGGTGGTAGCCTTCCGTCGCATAAGCGCAGAGGCAGTCTGCCACGGTACAAACGTGGACCGGCTTCGGAAACGATTTTCCGTCTAACTTAATCCAGTGAGTAGCAGGGACCATGTCGGTGTTGTGGGTGGGGCAGCGTGGTTCGATCATTTCGCCTTCCTAATTTTCTCTTGGATTGCCTCTATAACCCAGATGCGCATGGTCTTACCTTCGAGCGCAGCCGCCGCTTTGGCGCGGCGAATTACAGAGACGGGAATTGCACGCAGGTTGAGGCTTCCTTTATCTTCCGGCATGGGACAAATGTAACATAGTGAACAAATGTAAGTCAAGAGTTTAGTGCCCGGTGATAAGCAAAGGTAAAATTAGACTGCGTATGACAACAGAGATGGTAGACAATGCTGGCATGGCGACAATATTCGATGTGGGGGGCTGTTGGCGTTGCGGGAACTTTTTATTTTGGAGTTCGGTCACTACTTCAATCTGAAGAACTCGAATCACTTCGGATTGCATTACGCGCCTATAATCAGGGGCTATATAACAATCTTTGGCGCATGGGCGGTCATGCCGAAGAAGCATTGAAGGTAAAAACTTTTGAGGAAGCCAAGCTACTGTCGCAGGGCATAGCGGATATGTCTCAAACTGCCCGGCACACCCTGGTAGCTTTTGGTGAAGAGCATGCACTAAAGAAACCGTATTACGAACCTGCATGGAATCCGGTACCACTTCCGCCCGCGAAAAAGTCTTTCTACAAAAGATTTTTCGGACTTTGATTGAGATAGATGCGACACCTACCTTCTGGAAACGAGCGACTCCTTAGCCCTGCCGCCACCCGGGAAATGCTCTCATCAAAATACTAGCCCCTTCACGCATTAGGCTTGGCCTCTGCGGAAACACGCAGAAAATCGTGCCACTTGGTTTTCTGTTTCTTCCCTTCGACGAGCTGAATCTTGACATACTGCCCGTGCTTCTGATCGATCTCGTAAGGAACAACGTCTCCGATCTGTAGAGCGGGTCGGCCGTGCGCCTTGAAGGCGTTTTCATATCCCGTCACTTCCATGAACGCCTTGTCCGTCTCCAGCTTGTAGACCTGGCGAATTCTTGTCCCACCGGAGCCGCTGCTTTGCACCTTGCCGTTGCTATCGGTGTAGCTGCTGCTCGATTCCTCGTAGGTGCTCATAGTCCTGACTCCTATTACGCGAGCGGTTCCTGGAGCTAACGGAGCATTGGTTTGGGCAAACACAGCAGAAGCTGACGCGGCCAACAACGCGATGCTTGCGATGCGGACAATCCTCATGACAAATCTCCTGGGTTAGATTTTGGCCTGCCTTTAGTTTCTCGCGAATGGTGAGTCTCTTCTTGGCGACTTGTTGCCGACTTATTGCGGGCGTTAACTGACCTACTGGACAGTCCCTTGACTGTTGGTGCGAACGAGCCGGAGTCCAGGCTATTGCGCAGCGTACTCCTTCAGCTCTTACCAGATGCGCCGCTAATCTATGTCGCGTGCTGGATCCCGCCCAAGACACCAAGTCGTGCCTGCCCCTCCTGTACGCCTTCCATCGGCAAGCCTGTTTTCCGTGATACAATTCTTACGTTGTTCGTCGTCGGAAATTCGAAGCAGAAGCGTGAAGTTTCGTATCTGCCTCGTCGAACGCGAACGACAGTACGTCCCCTAATCGGGATGCTCCCTAATCGGGGTTCCATCGTGGCTGCGATAGCTCTCCGGCGCGATGGTAAACGAAGTAAACCAGTTCGGTAGGCCAAATCTACCCGCGCTCGGATCGTTAGGAGAGGACGATAGCGAGCCAATCTGCGGGCGAGGTTTGCGCTTATGAGCGCTTTACTTGTTCGGATTTCCCTCTACATTATTGAATTTGCTTCCGCACTTACCCTGCTGTTTCTCGCTCTCGGGTGGGCGCTTCGCCATGTGGGGGACGCGTTGCTTTCGTTATCCCTCGACGCCGCCCACGTTCGTGCAAAACTCAGATCGGTGAAGAAGCAGTCGGCAGAACCAGAACAAATCGTAGTTGAGCGCGGACTGTAGGGCCGATCAGCGATGCGTCAGCTACGGAGGCGTAGAATTTCACCTATGTTTACGGCTTACAACGATGAGAGCGGCCACCCGGAACAAAAAGCCTTGGTCGTTGCGGGATTCGTGGCTTCGGATAAGCAGTGGGCGGAGTTCGAACGCAATTGGAATGACACTCTGCACCAGTTTGGGGTGAGTGGATTTCATGCAAAGGAATATTTCCATTCAGTTGGTGAATTCGCACAATGGGCGAACCATCGCAGTGATTCTGAAATAGCTGAGACGCGTCAGCGCTTCCTACGCCAGCTAATCGCCCACATCAAGCTCCGGTGTCGCCTGTGCTATTCCCACACAGTCCGAATGGCTTCCTATCACAAGGTTGATGAGGTGTATTTTCTTCGAGCCATGCGTCCGTACGAGTTATGCGGTCGGACTGCTGTGAAGAGTGTGACCGATTGGGCCAACCGCAACCGGATTCCTCAAAATCAGATCACCCACGTCTTTGAGGACGGTGCGAAACACAAAGGATTTTTGGAAAAGCGCATCCTGAGAGACAAGAAGTTTGAGCCAGTGTTTAAGACTGCGGCGGAGGCTGTTCCGTTACAAGCGGCTGATTTATTGGCATACGAGACCTTGCTAGGAATTCGAGATATCTTCGAACGTGGAGTTACGGACTTCGATGATTTGAGATACCCCTTGAGAAAGCTCGAAGAGGTTCCCCATCTGATGGAAGATTGGGGTCTCTACGAGGAGCACAATCTGGAAGATATTTGTAAAAAGATGGGGATACCCCGACGCGATTCATTTAACTACAAAGATTTCGAGGGAATGACGCAGGAAGAGATCGAGGCTGAAGTTAGGCGGCGTTTCGCCGAGTCGATTAATTCACACACTACACGCACGTAGCCACTGCGACGCGCTGGGTCCCACCTGTGGTTGCAAGCGCCTGCCGAATGGTAGAATTGCAAATAATATGACCGATACGTCGTTAGTAAACGAGATTAGCCTCGTTGAATCATTATCCAAGATGTTCGCCGTCGCCCTTGGCATTCTGTACCTTCTAGGCTTTTTGGTTGTGGCTGCATATCTTTCACAGTTTGGCGTCTCTAGTTTTTCTGTCCTCCAACTCCAGTACCTGCTTGCGGGAATCTGGCTGCTCGGTCCGCCGATACTCCATGCAACAATTCTGCAAACGCAGCGCAGATTCGATGAACACGTCGTCGCTGAAGTCCAAGGAAAATTTAACTGGCGTCGTTTTATATTCTCAATGGTATTTTCAGGTGTCCCCTCGCTGTTGTTTATGGTTCTAATCGGCCTAATTCCCGGTGTCATACAAAACATGACATGGGGAACCGGCATTCGATATTTCTTGTTTGACAACGCAATGATACAACTCGCTGGTTTAATCTGGATGTCTTGGAGAGTTCGTCCTGGGCTTGAGAAATGGTGGACGAATCGGAGTCATGCCGCTCCCTTTTACCTCACGACGCTATGCATCCTGCTTATGGTGTTCGCAGTTTGGTTTTCCGTGCGAATTTACCCCTTAATTCCAACCTCTTTAGGTGGCGGCAGACCGTTGACCGTGGTCTTCTTTGAAGGCGACAAGAAAATGCCAGACGAAATTCAACGCGATGGTTCGACGAAACGGTCCATAGCGTACAAGCTTGTGCTCTCAACGGACAAATACTACGTAGTGTTGTTACCTGATCCCAAGGAGCGGTCAATGGAGGTCAGTCGAGACTCCGTGGCGGGAATGATTGTGTTGGAGTAGCCGAGAGTCAAAGCCAGAAAAATAATTGTCACAGTTTGTTATCCTCATTTTATGTTCGCTAGCCTCGAATCCGCCTTACTCTCTGTCTGGCAAAAATCCCTGATCGACAAAAAGAAGACCGTCGATCTCTACGGCGAATCCTATCCCGTCCGCCAAACATCCAAGAGCAAATTAAAGCAGATCGATTTCCGCTTTGAAGATCGAGAGTTACGCGGACTGGAACAGAATCCGACTACCAAATCCAGGTGGGCGAAATTAGCCAGAGAAGGCAAAGCGGTTATGCAATTCCTGGAGCACGGCGCGTACATAGCGGTCGTTGTGGACGGGAAGGACATCGAAAAGCTACCGTCGCGTATACCGGGCGAGTGGGTGGAGAAACCGTGAGCGAAAATAAGTCTGGGGGCTGCGGTTGCGGGGCATTGTTGGTTATCGTCCTTTTCCTGTTGGCCCCGCCCTTCTGGCATTTCGTCAAAGCAAGTTGGCCAACGTGGGGATTTCTTATTCTGGCGATCGTCCTTCTTTTGATCGCAAGGCACTACGAAGAGAACCTGCTCTTCAAAGCCACAAAAAAAGTTTTAGTGCCGATCACGGCTGGCCTCACAACTTTGATGGCGCTCGAACTGTTATTCAGCCTCTGTACATACTTCACACCCGATCGCGTTCAATCCTTTCAAGGAACTATCCTCGATGTACACTTTGCAATCGAGCGATTTGAGAGCAGGCTTGGGTATGTTATACCGCTCAGTGTCACGTTTGCCGTGGCATTTCTTTGCCTAACTGTTGGAAATTGGAAGTACAGTGCCGCGCTTGCCAAAATCAGAGAAGTGTTCAGGTTTGTCTCCGTCTTCATTCTCATTCTTTCATCCTTTAGTTTTTTTCGACACCACGGCGTGGATACGATTTTGGAAGACGATAGGGCGCAAACTGTCGGTGTCTACGAAATGGAAATTGCTGACGAGGAAAAAGCAATCGCTCAGGGTATGGCAGCACGAGAGCTAAAGGAGACGTTGACTGACCTAGATGAGGAATCGAAGAAGAATTTTGCCGCGTTTTTCGAGGGATTGAACGATGCGTGCAAAATCCGAGAATGCTATGGCTATAGCGCATATCTCGGCCGCAACGCCTCGTGGGAAGCGTTGATGACGACCATCCACGAGAAGGCGCAAGCTGATTATCAACATTTCAATCCGGTCGATATCGACGTGATCCGAGAGGAGAAGCTGAGGCAGAAGCTGCCCGCTGAGTTGCAAACCCGCTGGAGTGCTGGGTACTTCTCTCTAAACCGAAGCATTTCACATTTTGGGAAAACAGATGTTGCCGACGTTCCGTTGGACTCGTCACATGATGCGGCAGAGGTCCAGCTAACGAAGAGAGCAACATCGGAGTCAGACCTCTACAGGAATCAGGAAACTGGAAACAAACAGGCGGGACGAGTAAACACGATGGAGAAATGGGCGGAAGAAGAAAGAAAAGAGACGACGGAGGCTTTTGCTGCGGCCCTAGCTTCCTTGGTGCCTGACATTGGCGAGCGAATGGTTGCGGAATATGTAAAGGAACTAACCGATGCGATTGCTGAGTGGGTTGTTCGACCCACTGTGGACTTTATGTTCAAGCAAGGCTTTCGAGGAAATTCAATCGAGGAACTCCATCTGGTGCAGGACAAAGTGTCATCTGAAGTCCATCAATCATTTGGAAGCTTTCGTCCTCAGTTCACGCAGAATCATGTCTTTGAAAGCCGTCAAGATGTAGCTCGCAGATTCTCCGACGAGGAACTCCATCGCAAAGAAGAGATTAAGCGACAAGAAGCGGAGTTTAAGAGAATAGAAGAACGCGAAAGAGAACGTAGAGTCGAGTAGTTGTCCATCCGATCTCCAGTTAGAAATCCCGCACGGATTCCTTCCTCAGTAAGAGCCTGCCTGTTCGCCAATGAACTAAGTTTCGGATTATCGGCATCAAGGGTAGGTAAGGCACTAACGCGGTGTCACTGTAGCATTCGCTCCTGCTGGACTTCATGTTACTTTGCCGCTGCATCGGCTTTTTCCTTAACATCCCTCGCAAGCTCGTATTGAAGGTGCGCAATGCGAACCGATATTCCAGCGATAGTGGCCGACCCGATTGCCACGACAACCGCAAAGAGGCTGAGGACTACGGTTGTCCGATGTGGCCGGCCAGCGATTTCTCACTCTTATTAGTTTCGGCTTCCATGACTGTACTCAGTGGTGAATGAGCGGCACACCGCCTAATTGGGCTGGCTCTGTGAAACCGGAACTGAAGGCTTCTTGTCCGTTTGTGCTGAAGGCGGTGGAGCAGGGCCTCCGGCCGGGGGCTGGGTTGCGGTAGCAGCTTTGATAGCGGCAGGGTCATGTAATATCTGCGTCCCGTCGGAAGAGCGGACCACTGGCACGAGGGAGGACGAACCCACGAAGTATAGAAAGCCTTTTGCATCAGGGTCATACTTAGCCAGAGAGCATTGCGTGGCGTCCGCCGCAGCATTGCACAAGATCGACATTGGTTTGCCGTTCTCCCCGATCTGGATTTTGTCATAGACGAGATTTCTGCCTGAAAAGGTGAGTTGATCCGCGCTTAGTAGCGTAACGACCGGGCTTATGGCCGATCGAAGAGCCAGGTTCGGTAGAGTACCGCGAGGCTTCCCATCGGCGCCGATGATCCGCAACAAGGTTGTTCCCCGAATTTTATCGAACTGGTTTTTCGGGATAGTAAATCGAACGTCGCAGATTTTGGACGAATCCTTGCAATTGAGAGGTTCCGCCGGCAAGGACCACTGAGCATTGCTCAAAGTTGCCTTGTCCTTCTCCTGGAGATTTGCCATGGGCAATGTGAGAGTCCAGGCGTTCGGGGTACCATCGGGGTCATTCCACACCGGCGCCGGATTTCGCCAGACAAAAGGAATCGTACACTGATCACCTTCGCAGGGAGGCAAGCTGCCCTTGCCCACGAAAGACCCGCCGGGGTGGTCTAAATCCTCTATCCGGACGTCCATATTCCGGTCTCTCCAGGATTGTTTGATATTGCAAACCCAGCGTGCTCCCTGGGCCTGGCAGTCACTTACAGGTAAAGGAGACATCCGTTCGACAGTATCCAAGTCATAGTCCAAAACGACGCCGGGGCGAGGTCCCCAGACATTCGAGTCCGTGTCAGAAAGGATCTGCAAAGCGGAAGTCGCTGTGGATTGCGTAGTTGACGGCTGGTTGGGAGAAGTCTCGAGAACAGTGATGGACAGTTGGTCCATAGGCGTACTGTTCGAATCGCTGGGATCCTCCGGCGGACCAGACGCGGCCCTGCGTGCGATTTCGATTTTCCCTTCCGACTGTTTCGGCCGAGCCAGCTGAGGAAGAATGTAACGGCAGACTGTGTTGCAATCCCAACCAAGACCGGAAATCACTACCTCGGCGTTCGGGACAAAACTGTTCGTCAAGTCGATTACACCTCTGGGAGACTGCAGCAGGATATTCGGAAATTTATTCTTGAACAGGAGACCATCGATGTTCATCACAAAGGTTGTGGAACTGACGGGCAACCAAGTGTTCACGCTTAAGCTGCCGGTTTCGAGAATTCCACCGCTTCCGGTAATACCGGTGGCAACCACTGCTCGCCCGAAGTTGTCACGCGCGCGCTGGAGATACCGGCCATTCACGTTGATCATCTCTTCCTTATCTAACGTGGCCGTATTAGGAGCGAAGGTTGCGGTGACCATAACGGGTGCCTGAGTGTCCGTAGTTGCATAGTCCACAGGCGAGTACATGATTTTCGAAACGCACCCCGCGGTTGGGCACCTGGGAGCAGCGGGCTCCTTTCCCAAAAAGGGCTTCGGATCCCAGCCCACTACGACATTCTCGTTTGTTGCCTTCGTTTTCTTTTCCTCGGTCATCGCTGGATCTTTGGTCCATTCCACTATCGGAGGAGAAATCTTAGCCTCTGTGCAGCCGCGTGGGACGGCAATCAGGGCGTAAACGCTCCTTACGCCAGCGGCAATCGAGTCATCGCCCAGACTAATTCCATACAGCCAGCCTACGGTGCTTTGTCCCACGCCGTAACCGGTAATGTAGGAAGACTGGCTTAGCGCTTGTGAAATCTTCAGGTGATCGCGGTTGTAGGATGCGTTCAGACCAACGCTGAAAAAAGAGATCAAAGCCCCGAGACCAAAACGCGTCTCCTTGTATTTCTCGTTCAGCACATTGACAGCCGCATTTCTGGGATACATATCCAGTACGTAGGGCTGCTGCTCTCCAGTGCAGCCACTCAACGGATATCGAATGTTGAGCAACTGGTGGTTGCGATCGTGCGGCATGATGTTCGTGTCGAATTCGACCAAGTACAAGTTCTCGTCGGGATTGTTTCCCTGGTTTAAAGTTTCGACCAATCGTGCCAACCGCTCCCAAAGCAGGGTGATCTGGTTGTCCATCTGTTTGGTGGCAGGAAAATTAGGCGAAAAGCCACTTGGGCCTGAAGGAGGCGCAGGTGAGGGTAGGGATGGCAGTGTGGGGGGGGTGGTTTGCGGACTCGGAGCTACGGGATTGAAACTGGCGCTGGTACTGACATTCTTGCCCAGCGCGGTTTGCACGCCGGTAAGTTGCGCTGTGATCGAATTGAGGTTGTCGGTCGCCACCTGGAGGCGCTGCTGGGCTGCGGCCGTCTGATTGGCGGTGGTATTGGTAAGCGAGTCCAGCGCCTGTTGGGCTGCGCCAACCTGCTGCTGCGCGGTGAATTGAGTCGCGACGAGCTGCGATTGTTGCTGTAACAGTGCGTTCTGGAACGAAGCAAACGTAGAAGCATTGGCACTCTGTTGCGCGGCTAGATTGTTTTGAATTCCAGCCGTCGCACTGTATTGCAATTGGAGCTGGAAGACCTGTTGCAACGCGTCCAGGGCGCTGGCGTTCGGAGCATTGGGATTCAGCGTCAGCGAGGCTAACTGAGTTGCCGCGACATCTTGAAATAGACCATCCAGAAGCGGATAAACTCTCGAGTACTCAAGTATCTTCGGTACTCCTATTTCTACCTCGGCTCCATGCTTCCCGGCTCCCGCAGAGATCGGGATTGGGCTTGACAGCGAGCCCAGCAAGATCACTAGCGACAGGATTGCACAGGCAACCCGTTTGAGCCTGAACACGCTTGTCCAGTAGAAGATATCTGCAGAATCTTTTGCACGGCTTTGCATCGATTTACTCCGGTCGGAAGTCACAGCGGAACGATGACTCACGATCTTCGCCATTTTGGGTCCTCCCTATACCATCGAGTCAAATTCATTTTTTTGTTAATGACCTTCTTCTAGAGGGTCGCGAGTATACACCCGTTCCCTTTGCGCTAGGGTGAAATCGCGGACGCGGGGAGGTTCAACGAGACCAAGACTATGATGTACGTTCCTGGTTTGACATCTACAAGCATTTTCTCCCCGCAGCGTGAGCATTTAATTTGCACACTCGCGGCAGAGACTTTCTTTCGGGGGACCGAGCCTGTTCCGAGCATAAGACCTACAAGGGTTGGGGCTTTGGTAAAACAGGCGGGAACGTTAATAGATATGAAATAGGGTGCACGAAGTATCTCCGCAAACTACGCCGTTTAATGGGCAAGTCTACCGAGGACGACCGCAAGCTGATTTTGTATACGCTACAAGAAGATGGCGCGGTAGGAAGCTTCCCCGCATCTATCCTGACATGCGCTTGAATCGGCGGCAGGGCTGCGGCTCTCGCTGGGCCATGCCAGCGGCTCGCATTGCAGACAGACCCAAAGAAACGGCTATTATTTTTGTGCCCCCAAGTCCGTCAGAAGCGTTCACAGCTTTTATAGCGCTAACATTTTCAGGAAGTTACGCAGTATCAATACCTATTCTGGGTTCGATTCTTCCCGCCCCCACCTGTGTTTAATGGAGACTGCTACCGATACCGCCCTTATTACTCAGAATTGCCACTAAGTCCTCGCCATAAACTTGCGAGCTATCACCTACGAATACCCTTGACAAACAATTATCCTCTCTAGTAAAAACTCCGGCCAACCTACCAATCGACCGGCTGGTGGTTTTAAAAATCATCACCCACGCTCTTACCGGTTACGACCCGAACGGTCCGTGGATCCTCTGCCCAGGAGGCACCATGTTCCTAGTCCGACTTTTAACACGATTGCTCTTGGCCACTTCCCTCGTCCTGCTTTTGGGCTCACGCGCCTCAGGGCAAGTGGACCCGGGCAGCGGTTTTCCCGCGTTCGGCAGCTTCAATCGAGACGCCATCGACACTATCAATGTTGGCAATCTCAATGTCCATTTCCAGGTTCCTGTCTTTGCCAAGAAGGGGCGAGGGTTAGATTTCTTCGCGGATATCGTGCATGACAACACTCCTTACCGGACAAGCGGTGCTTCACCATATTATTTTTGGCAGGTTTCGCAGTACTTACCTTGGAGCATTACCTCGAACGGTGGCTATCTTTTCTATACGGGAACGTCGGCCACACAACCTTGCAACTACAATGGTCAGAACTATTGGCCTACTACTTACTCGAATTTTGTCTTTGTCGATGCAAACAGAACCTCGCACGGCTTTCCCAGCGCCTCCGTTGCATTTCCGGCCCCTTGTGGCTCTCCTCAAACCACTAGCGCCCAGAGCGCGGATGGATATCTCCTTTCCGTTACGATCAATCCAACCTCCGGAGCCTTCACGACTAAGAAAGTTACGGACCCAGCTGGCAACATCTTTGACGCGCTAGCAAACACACTTACCGATCCTAACGGCAACTACATCAGCGGGGTCGCCGCTGGAACAGCTACGGTTACTGACACAACGGGGAACACCGTTATGACAGAGTCGTCCACAACTTCCTCCCAGACCTACAACTTTCCTAATCCTACGGGCGGTGTCTCTGAACCTCTCACCCTTACCACGAGCACCTTTACCCTCAAAACCAACTTTCGTTGTCCCCATCTTCCCGACTCGTTTAATCCTTCCTCCATAAACCTCACCACCGGCATCAGCCTTCCTGACGGCACCTCTTACAGCATAGTGTATGAGTCCACAACAGGCACCTACCCCTCAAGCAACGTAACAGGCCGCATTCATTCGCTCACACTTCCATCTGGCGCAGCGATTACCTATACCTATTCCGGAGGAACTAACGGAATTAACTGTCAGGATGGAAGCCCCGCCATCTTGACAAAGCAAACCCCGGACGGCACTTGGACCTACAATCACTACTTTACACCTACGGTAAATTCGAGCGGATTGTGGACTACTATCGTGACAGATCCAGCAGGGAATGACACTGTCTATACTTTCGGCAGCATTCCAACTACTAGCACTCCCGCCACCAACACACTCGAAGATCAACGATTGATTTACCAAGGGTCCCACACCTCCGGGACATTGCTGAAGACTGTCCTAACTTGTTACAACGGCAATTTCACAAACTGCGCGAGTTCCTATAACGAGCTGGGAAATCTTCCTTTGGTCGTCACAAGAAGGGATGCCTATACATATCTTGCTGGTCTCTCGCAGCCGTCACTGTCCGAAACCTTCTACGACTCATTGGGACGAACAACACATGACAATGAATTCGGCTTTGGAGTCAATACCGGCGCGGCACCCACTACCACGCCCCTGCAGGCCACTATCACGAGCTACGCCAGCATAGGAAACAATATCGAGAACCGTCCGGCCTGTGTCCAGGTAACGGCCGGAGCGTCACCAACAACTTGCGGAACTGTCACAAGCACGACGAACTCAATCACGAATTATCCTACCTACGACTCGCGTGGGAATTTAGAAACTATACAGAATTGGGTCTCAGGGACCACATACGTTTCGCGGAGTTTGACGTATTTCTCGACAGGGCTTGTAAATACAGAAACTGATTTTAAACAAACCCCAACCACTTACACGTACGGCGACTGCAACGGTTCGTACCCTACACAAATCACTAGGGCGGGGCTGTCCGAATACATGACGTGGGACTGCAATGGCGGGGCCATAACCTCCACCACTGATCCAAACTCGCAGACAACTAATTACACGTATATCAATCCCTCGACTGGGATAGGCGACCCCTTCTGGCGGCTGATGCGAGTCACCTATCCCGACACCGGAATGACCACAACAACTTACAACGACACAGCGAGTCCCGCTAACGTCATCACAGCCCAGCTAATTGACAACGTCGGACATGCACTCACGACTCAGACCAATTTCGATGGTCTGGGCCGCCCCGTTCAAGCGGCGCTTACTTCTGATCCCGAGGGCACTACCTACACTGTTACGATGTATGACGCTCTTGGGAGGCCGTACCGCACTTATAATCCAACCCGATGCAGCACCCCTACGACCAATTGTGGCGAATCCACTTGGGGTTTCGGGTCAATCTATTACGACGCACTTGGCAGAACCACCTCTGACACCTTGCAAGACGGCTCTGTCATGACCACCTCCTACTCCGGAAACTGCGCCACGGTAACCGATCCTGCAATCAAGAAGCGCACGGCTTGCTCGGACAGTCTAGGACGCGTCACGCAAGTCACGGAAGACCCTGGCGGGCTGGGCTATATCACCGCCTATTCTTACGACGCTCTCACCGATCTTACCAATGTCGTCCAAAACGGTTCTCGCCAGCGCTCTTTCGTATACGACGGGCTCTCGCGCCTGACGAGCGCAACGAATCCGGAATCCGGCACCGTGAATAACACTTACGACGCCAACAGCAATTTACTCACAAAAGTCGCTCCCGCTCCCAACCAAACAGGTTCCGCTACGGTCACTACGACTTACTCCTACGACGCCCTTGATCGCCTTACCCAGAAAAGCTACTCAGACGGCACCACGCCGTTGGTTTCTCTCTACTATGACAACGCGAGCTGCTGCCCTTATTTCAGTCCGGCGATACAAAACACAGAGGGGCGATTAGTGTACTCCATGGTTGTCGGCCAGGATGTTAACCACTTCAGTTACGACCCTATGGGCCGGACAACTTACTCATACCAGGCCACGCCCTCTGTCTATGGCACTAGTAGCTATCCGGTGACCTACACTTACGATCTAGCGGGGGACATGACTTCCTACAGCGGCGGCTTTGGAATCGTTTTCACCCAAACATTTGATGCGGCCGAAAGGCCGACATCCGTGACAAGCAATTGGGTGGATTCACAACATCCCGCCACACTCATCACCGTCAATGCCTCACAAGGCTACTTTCCGAACGGCGCAGTTCGACTCGTGACGCTCGGAAACGGCCTAACCGAAACGAATATGCTCAACAATCGCCTCCAGCCTTGCCGTATCAACACCAACTCCTCCGCAACAACACTAAACACTTGCGCCGATAGCATTCCCTCGGGAAACCTGCTAGATCATAGCTATGGGTTCAACTCGGGGGCCTCAAACAATGGAAACGTCGCTTCCTGGACCGCCGTCGGTCAGCAGGCGTTCAATCGGACATATTCTTACGACACGCTGAATCGCCTGGCTACATTGTCTGACTCGAACACCGGGCAGCAATGTCGTGGCCTCTCTTGGACCGCTGATGCATGGGGCAATCGTACCAGTCAGACCACTACGAGTGGATCCTGCTACCAGCAGCCCTCCATCACCTTCAGTACCAAAAACCAGCTTCCCTCGCCCTACCTGTATGACGCCGCAGGTAACATGACCTATGACGGTACCCATACCTACACTTACGACGCCGAAAATCGCCTTACTCAGGTCGATGGTGGATCAACCGCGGCCTACGTCTACGACGGTGACGGCCACCGAGTCCGCAAGACGACAGGGGGCGTCTGGACGGACTATCTTTACGATCTTGCTGGAAATTCCGTCTCCGAAATTAACAATAGCTGTGGTAGTCCTTGCGGGTCCGCCTTCTACATAAGTCTGGGCGGGCGATCTATCGCGAAATACTATGGCAACACCACCTACTTCGCCCACCTGGATCATCTCGGCTCGACCCGCCTCATGACCGCTTTGAATCAATCCGTATCCCAAAACCTTGACTATCTGCCCTTCGGCGAACTCAACTCCACAGACAGCGGAATCGACACCCACAAATTCACCGGCAAAGAACGCGACTCCGAATCCAACCTCGACAACTTCGGCGCCCGCTACTACTCCTCAAACGTCGGCCGCTTCATGTCCCCCGACCCGGACAACACAGGAGCCACACTTCAATCACCGCAATCTTGGAATGCCTATTCCTACGTTCTCAACAATCCCTTGAACGCTATCGACCCCACTGGGCTCGACTGCGTCTACACTGCAGGCGCCGTGGATAATCCTGATTCGCACGCAGACGGTAGCGCAACAGTTATTCGCGGAGATTGTAAAAGCGATCAGGACAGCGGCGTTTTCGTGGACAACGCTGCGAACAGGCCTGTACAGAGCTCTGATGTGACCTTAAGCAACGACGGCAGTGTGGGAGTTGTCTCGTACGCGCGGACAGATGGCATTACAACGGGCTATGCGTGCGTTGGCAACTGTCCCTCAGACACTGTCCAAGTGAATGCCACGCCTACGATGAGCGCGGACCCCTACCCCATGTCACCCGTCGCAAGGTCCCTGATAACAGTACCTTTTGACTTTTGGAACCAGACGCCGCAGCAGCATGGAAACGTACAGGCTTGCATGGCAACGGGGGGCGAATATGGTGGAGAAACCCTCGAACCACCAGATGTGGGACAGGCTATTGCACAAGTACACGAACCCAATGGGAAACCAGCACAATATCCAGGCAACAATAAACGGATAATCCCGAATATCAAAGGCGCAAAGAGGACTCCGAGCGTGACCGGACCTCTCGGAATATTAGAGTTCGTCACTGATGGTATGAATTGTGTCCAGAATGTCGCGAACCAGCACCCGTAAACGAAGCATTACTCACTGGGTGAGGTCAGGACTGATTTTCCTGATGCACCAAATCTTCGCGACCGAAGGCGTAATTTGGCTGACAACTTTAGCTGCATTTCTGCTGACAACATCAATAGCTGAAGTGCATGAGACATGGGCGCATTCTGCCTTAATGCGAAATATACATTGGCTGCTGACCAACACGCCCTTCTTTCCTATTCAAATAGCGGTGGGAGCATATCTCGGGTGTCAACTGTACCTCCGTTGGGCGCATCGTTCGATGCTTTGGGTCTGGATTTTGCCCGGCGCACTGCTCGCTTATGCCGTCATCGCGATTCCGACGTTTAGTCCATGGTCAACAGCCCCTGAAACGAGTCCTCTGACGCACTACTTTGGGTGGGGATGCCAAGCAGATTATCGATGCTATGACCAGCTGACTTTCACGGAGCCATTCTACACTTCGGTGGGTTACTCGCTTGGAGCGTTGTGGGCTGCCCGAAAACCCAAAACCATTCAACAAGGCGGTAGTTTGACTTAGAACGATAGTATTCTCATACGCCCGCTGGAAATCACATCGGCGGTGCGCCAGTCTCAATTTCGCGTACAATCTCGCGAGCCTGAATCTCATCTTCGGGCCGTACGTGAATCCTTCGGAACCCATCCTCCGTTACATTCGTGCGAGTACCAATCCCGTTCTCATGCAACGATAGCTCGATCATCCAAGCTAGTCCTTTCACTGGCGCGTACCAAGGTCGTTCTTCCACTTTTTCATACCAGACTTCTACACTCGCATCTTCCGCGCACCAACTCGAATCATGGTTGTCGTGTTCGACAAGATCGGGACCCGCATCCGGCAATCCCATAATTTTTTGATCCTCGCAGCTGTCCGAGAAATCGGCACACCCTTGCTCCGCAATCGCCCTGGCCTTGTCGCAAAACTCGGCCGGTACCCAAATCTCATAGTGGCCGTCCTCCTTGATCTTGAAGGGGATTCCCACTGCGCTTAACCCAGCGCAAACGTACACGCACGACTCTTGTTCATCAGAAGACCAAACGCGTCCCTCCGACCCGTCCGAGGGCGCAAGAGCGGAGTGTTTTACCGGAAGGTGCTCCACCAAATCCAGTTCGCAATCCGTGCATTGGGAAAAGCCGGGTCGATACTCGGCTTTGCATCGGGGGCAAAACATAGGAGAACCAAGCCATACTATACATCTCAATACGGTGGGACTCCAGGTCTCATGCTCGGTGGGCAGCTCCACTTCTTCCTCTGGTCCGAGCTCTTCCGGCAATTCACTGAGTTAGGCGAGATCGAGATGCAGATCGCAGGTCCTCGCCGACCTAACACAACTCTTAGTGCACACACCAAGAGCAATTCGCCTCCGTATCGCCCCGCGGGGGTAGGGCGATACAGCGGAAAACTGCTGCTAACAAATTCGAACAGCAACAAGAACTAATCCGAGAATTATGCCCGCCGCAATGCAAAAACATGGAAAGATTTCTTGCCGATCTGGTAGCACCTTCAACACCTTCCGAGCTTTCGCTCGAACAATCTCGATCAGATTGATTTGCATCATCGGTTCACCTCGTGTTTTGGATTTGTGGAGCAACAGCGAACAAACCTTTCTGGGCAAGGCTTCGCCTCACCTCAATTTCTTGTTGGTTGGAAAACCTCGGGATGTGTTGCCTGAACTGCGGTGGGCGACGAAGGGTATATGAGGCTTAGATCGCCACTTAGAGTGCCGTTTCAGTGGCGCTTACGGGAAGGACGCACCTAGCTGATTTTCTGTTCTGCAAACTTGCGTTCCAAATCTACGAGGCCGTAGTGCCGTGCAAGACCGATGCGCAGGTCACGCTTACGATCTTCAGGTAACCTACTTAGAATTGGCAGAAAACTTCTGACAACCGCTGAAGAAATATATCGCGGTTAGGACTTGCAACCATTGTGACTGTCATTTTACTAGGGCTTGCGGCCTTCGAGATCAAATCCAATTCCCACAGCTTCGATCGCTGCTGCGCACACTTCATCACTCGGCTTGGAATACAAATCAGTGATATCTTTTCCAGCATCATGGCCTATTTCGAGTTTGAGGATATCTTCTAGCAAGCGACACTCCCTCAAGAACGTTACCCGGTAGCGCCGGGCCGCATGTGGTGCTGTACCTGATAATCGCTTGGACATATTCAGTCGCACCGTGGCTGCACGCACTGGCCGGCCTTTGCCGCTGGCATCTTGAAACAGGTAGCTGCCAAGCTGCCTGCCATGCTTTACAACAAATTGCGCAATCAGTTCGTTGACGCTTGAGTGCAGGTGAACTGTTCGCCTGGCTGCTTTTGTTTTTAACCGGGGAATCTCCCTGTCTCGGAAGCATGATGCCCGCACAAATATACTTGAGGTTCCGTGGTCCCAAGTCGAACGGGTTTCTTCCTGTGGCCCAATGCGTATTGCTTGAAGCTCCGCGATGCGTAGGCCGGTCGAGCAAAGAACTTGGTAGATCAATTGTTCCTGATCTGACCTAGCGGAAGTAATCAAACTCTCAATCTCGCTTGGGGTTAGGCACGGTGTATGTTGCTGCCCGATCTCGGGCGCATCAATAAAGTCTGAGTTGTATTCGAGGGGGAACAGTTTGTTACCTTTGCAATCGATGGCACTCGCTATCACCAATTTCAGAATGACCGTCAACTGCCTGACAGAAGTCGGGGACAGCCTTTTCGTCGGTACTGGGTCTGCTTTTTCCGGCTTCATACCGAAGGTTGGCAAACTCTTGCGTGTTGAATAAGGCTCAGAAGCTTTAGCAACAAAGTCGCGAAAGGTTAAATTCGAGATATCTGCGAGCAAGGTGTCCTCGTGAATGATCTCAAATATTTTTCGCAGACTGCTCCGGTAGTTAGCAAAAGTCGAGGGCGCGTACTTTTTACTTTTACGATTTTCCAGGGACCACAGCCAACGCTTAGCTTGATTGAGAAGAGTGCAGGTCTCCCTGGGAAACTGCTGTGGCACCAGGTCAAGAGGCAGGACCGCAGGCTTCGGTGCTGGAATGCCAGTGATAAAAAGCGGAACGTCTTCGTCCGTTGCCACGTATGGTTGTGCTTGGGCTGCCATCGGTCCTCCTCTCTGTTTACTCGCTCGGCGTGAATACTTTGGGGTAGAACTTTTCCAAGGCAGCCCGCACAAGCGCAGCTTTGGATAGGCGCTCGGATTCTGAAAGAGCTTCAAGCGCGGCTTTCTCTTTGCCTGAGATCAAAACAACAAGCCGTTCGAGACGCCGATTTCCGAGATCTTGTGTATCTTCCTTCTTACCGGCCATCAAATTTCCTCCTCAAACGAAACTAGCACAGTTGCATGTGCTTGTCAACACACCTAAGCCAATGTCACCACTGCGAGAGGGACACAATCACCATGATGGTGGCGAACGCTAGGCATACTTTCCTTCTTTCTCTCTAATCTTTGGCTCTTTCTGCGAGCCAGTTTCTAATGTCCTGTTCGGTATCCCCTGGGTAGGACTCACGCACAAACGCAACAAAGGCCGGCCAGTCAATGTCTGCGGCAACGTGAGGGTTAGTTAGGCAAAGCAGTCTCCGGTTCATATAGCAAGCAACTCCACTTGCAGACTGTTCACCGCATCGCGAACGTTGTTCTTACCGTCTTGGACCATGCGGAGAAAGTTAGGCGCGTTCTCTGCTGTGCCTGTCTCCGCAATCCATATTTTTTCCAACAAGGACGCGGTCTCTTTCGCCATGCCGTGAGAAGAGAATTGCAGTGTCATGCAGCGCGACAAGAATCTGTCTTGCAATCGTTGTGTGTCGTTTGCCGTAAAAATGAAGCAAGTACTTGGCGGAAATGCAGTGCCATCCAGCTTGGACAAAAAAGCAAGCTGGGCTTGCGCCGTCATCTGGTCCGCTTCATCCACCAGAACGACGTGTAACGATCGTTGACCGTTGCGCGGTACATAGTGGCACTGGCGCACCACGTCATTGACGGTTTCAACGTTGCAAGACTGGGACGGAATATGATGCAGTTCCCCTCCGATAGCCTCGCACAGCGCCAGAGCCATCGAAGTCTTTCCCGTGCCCGATGGACCGACAAAGAGAAAGGCAGCATTCGGAAACGGATTCGCGGCAAACTTTACGAGCACTTTCTTAGGCTTTTCCAAGCCAACAAAGTCTGCGAGATCATGCGGACGGTACTTCTCAGACAGTGAGGCCGGGAAGTTTAACCCGGCCTGAGCAGTAAAGAGGCTCATGCTACCTCGCTTTCCGCCACAGCCTTGCGGCCTAGAATGTAGTCAGATGCTTTCTGTGCTTGCGACGCGGCAGACAAAAGAAGCTTGGAGTCTCCGCGCAGTTTGTTAATCCAGCATTGGAGATAGGCCGCGCTGTTCTCAATCACGGCGGGAGAAATGCCAGTTACGCCACAGAGCATCGCAGCACCCATTTCGGCGATCAGTTCTTCCTTGCTGTAGGATTCGCTTCCGAAAGTGTTTAGGTGTTCGATACCGTCGCGACCAACACGGGATTTGTGGCCCGTGCTATGCGTCAATTCATGGAACAGAGTCGAGTAATACTCTTCCGAGCCAAGAAAAGAAGACTTTGCAGGCATCCCTACGGTGTCCGTAGAGGGCCGATACCATGCCCTGTCTGACTGTTCTCGCGCTGGAGCATTCGGCATTTCTGCAACGATTCGCTCGCAAGCTTCGATGTCTGCAAGACGGGCAACGGAAGACAACCCTAGTTTCTCTGCGATTCCATCTGTCTGTTCCAAGTTAAAGACGCTGTAATATCGCAGCAAAATGGGTTTAGAAAGCCTCTCTGTGCCGTCTGATCTGCGAATTTTCTTCTCTTCGCCGATGTTCCAAAACGTGACAAGGGAAGACTTTTCACCGCGCTTGACGTTGCCGCCAAGCTTCGCGGCTTGGTTGTAGGTCAGCCAATATTTCGAACCGTATCCCAGCGAGCCAAGCAGAAACACGTTCAGGCCGCGATACTCTTTTTGAGAGATTAGGTTGACTGGCATTTCAGTACGCCAAGGCTTGCGCCAAGGTGCGACGCCGTTTTCTAACTGCTGGAGGATTTTCTCTGTGACTATTTCGTAGACGTTTGACATTTTGAGTTTGCCTTTCTTTTGATTTGCTTTGAAAACATCGGCGTGAGCCCGTCCGAAGTAGCACGGGGCCACAGTGTTGCTTTCAAAGTTTTGCTTTTGGTTTGTACAGGAAAGTGAAATTGCCATCCGACACCGCAAAGAGTGAGACTCTTTCCGTCCGCGTTCTTTGGTTTCACCCGGCCAGTGTTGCGCGGGGTTGTCTCCGTCTCGCGTTGGCTCATTCATTCGAGCCCGCAGTGTTGCCTGCCTTTGTGGCCGCGTTTGTTTCGCTGGACCGTTCGGGCTTAGGTCTTGGCGCGGGACGCGGGCATATCATTGCGCAGCGTTCGTGCCTGCTCGCAGACTCTTCCGGTTTTTGCTCCGGTCTTTCTTGCTGCGAACGCTGAGCATACTTGCATGTGCTGTGCCAATATGTGCTGTGCATGCAAGTGCTTTGTTTCCGGAGATCGTGCGAGCGTAAGGACTGCGAATGGCCGGAAAGTGTCAATCAAACAGCGACAAATCGCGCATAAGTGCCGCGATGTGTCGCACGGCAATGCACAGGTAATGCCAGCACATGTCTGGATTATTCGCATGGCCGGCCGATCTGCGAAGAGCGGAGGGTTTTTCTGACACTCGGTCAGAAAAGTTTGCTATATGATGCGCAAAAACTTTCAATAACTCGTTTGTTTGCTATGATTTGAAATAAGAGGAGGGTCACCCTCCTGGCAAGCTTGGGAAACGGGGCATTGCTATTATCCCGTATTAGATTCTCTTTTGGACGGTCGCGCGTACTCCCCTTCGATCTGTCTAGTGTCGCGTGAGAGTCATAGACTTAGTCTTCGATCATATTGATTCTATTAGTCTTAGGGGAATTCCGGTCGAGGGGTAGGGGCAGGGGCCGCCCGTACCTGGCTGTTCGATTTCAAATTGCCAGGACGAAGCGCACCTACAATATTTTTTCGAGAATTACGGAGAAATCCTCTAGGCCGGTAGGGGGTGTTCCTAGTGAGGCCGTTACCTGAAATCGTATTCAAGGTACGGCTTACAACCCTTGATTCCCTTGATCCTGCCGGCCAGGATCTACGATCGGGAACAGGGATGTGTGTAATTCTTACACCTCCGAAATCGGGGCTCCAGGGAGCTCCCTGTGCTTTTCGGGTTGGCCAGGGGTAAGGCAAAATTCAACTGGTTGATCAACCGGTTGACCGCCAGATAAAAACCAGATGAACTGCCAAACTCCAATTTCAATTGGCGAAAAAGGGCCGTTTATTAAGAACGGCCTTTCGCCAGATGAAAGTTGGAACACCACTGGACCCCTAAAACCAAAGAATCTACTCTTTATCCGCGCCGAGCCTTTCCCGTCCTAAGGCCCGACCCCGGCTTCCAGCTTACCGGTCCCTGGGTCCGTTCTTCGCCTTCGCTCGCGGAAGTCCACGGAGCCCATCCTGCCCTAAGAGCCGCACCCCCTCCTTCACCGAGTATCAGCACTGGCCGGCAGTAGCCTTCGGCACAGCCCTCAGCGCCGTTGCCCTGGCCGGCGAAATCTTCCTGCGCCTTCGTCGTCGCGCATCCCACGCATAACGTAAGCCAAGTGTGGCACCACGCCCACACTTTGGGTACTGGTGCCGACGTACCACATAGTTTGCAAATTATTTTCTTGACATTCCATGCCATGTGACGAATTATGCTCACAGACAAGGCACTACACCGTCTTGCAGAGGAGATTCAGCATGAAACGGAACCAACCGATTTCAGTTGTCTTACGAAAAGGTTCTCGGGAAAGAGTCCAGGTATTGTCTTTAGAATTAAAGAGATCCGTGAGTTGGGTGATCGCGGAGTGCGTCGAGCTTGCTCTAGCGAAGCCTGAAAACCAGGCGCGCGTATATGACGCAGCATACCGTATTTTGTCAAAAGACCCCAGCTACAGGCCAGCGGAAGAAGTTTTACGCCAAGGAAAGCCAGAATCCGCGCAACCCGCACCTGTGGCGACAAGTCAGTCAGAATCCGCGGAAGAGCAGCCGGCGCGCGTCAAGCAGCCCATCTTCCGTCTCGACGACCTAGCTCCCACCAAGGGTTTGGAGATCCGCACGCGCGGCGCAGCCCCAGCGCCTGCATCTACGGACACGAAGTCCGCAGTTTCCCAAACCGGTAATTTGCCGCTTTCGCCCGCGAAACCGGACGCAGCCGCGGTCCAGTTTCCTGACGAGAGTGGGCCCGACCTGGCGCCACCGGGATTTAAGGTACCGACTGGCCTGATCGGAGAGCAATCGTGAAAGACGAAAAGAGAATAGGGAAGGATGGCCTGGGGCTGTTGATGACCGCGATTTTCTTGCAAGCTGAATCTAAACTGCTAATCGAGGAATACGTTCGCTTGCGAGAAGCGGAAGGGCTGCCTGTTGATCGCTTCTTGAAGAAAATGGCTGGACCCTCGATAGAGAAAGAGATCAACGCGGAGATCAGAGCAGAGCTCGACGCAGAGCGCAAGAAAGAAGCAAAAAAGAGAAAGAGATGAGCGCCCTGGCCATATTCCAGGGGATCGAGCCCTTCGTTGCGCCCGACGTGTTCACGCTGCCGGCCGGAATCCCTGCGGCAGTTCGTCTACATCCCGAAGATCGAATCGAGATGCGGGAGAACTATTTCCTGCTGAAGGGGCGCAGCTTCAAGCTGATTGCACCGTGGCCCACGACTGAGCGTGAGCCCGAGACCTGGTTGCGAGACCTGTCACCAGAAAACAGACGGATCTCTGTTACGGAGCCGTGGTTTAGAGTGTCGGTATCGATCTCTAAAACAAAATCTCTGGCGATTGGGTGCCTCGGCCTTCGCAAGCGTAGAGCGAAGGAGAAAGACGAAAGCTGGAAGAGGCAGGTGGAGCGTCACGATCGCGAGCAAACCCTTCAATCGCAACTGGACAAAGATAAATTCGGCGTTATGCCTTCGTTTCCAACCGAGCGACGCATTGCCCTTAGCACATGGTACTACACCGAGAAGCGCTTGGAGCCCGGCGAGCGTGACCCAGGTGTCTGGTTCTTCGGATCTGCCGACACCTGGGACCCAAACGCAGAGCAAAAAGCCTTGCGCGTTTTGCACGAGGAGTTAGTGAAGATAGATCTCAAGCCGCGTACGCTCGAAGAAAGCTGCGAGATCGATATGATGTTTCATGATCTTGCGATCAAGCAAGCTGAAAGGTATCGTGCGGCAGAAAAACTCGGGCTCGGGCATCGCGAACTGCCGCCCATACGGATCGTTGAAGCAGAAGAATACGATCGAATCAGGAAAGAGCAGGAGTTGCACGAAGCCCCCTGGACCCAATTCTCAGATCAGCGAACGAACTATGCGCCGAAGAAGCCAGAGCCGGATCTTCCTCCGGAGCAAATCAAAGGTCCACTCAAAAAAGTAAAGCTCACGAAGGAGCAGCGTGCTCAAGCAAATGAGATAACAGGTCTCCCCGCGGAGCCGCGCGGGATTAAACCCAAGCAAGTTGAAGGCCGTTTTGCAGGCGCTGACGACGAGACTACGCACGGAGGAGAAGACGACGAAGAGTTATCGAACGAAGGTCCAGATCACTTGTTGCCCATGTACGAGGATTTCGTCAAGAAAACGCAGAATCCTCCGGAGAGCAAACAAGTGCAGGCGTGGACCGGGCTCGCCCATAAAATTGGAATTTCTATCAATCTAGTTAGGAACGCAACCCGCGTTGCGGTCGATGCAGAAGCAGAGAGACAAGGTGTGCAGAGAAAGACCATCAGCACGCAGATTAGGAGGTTCAGAATGGACGCAGAAGCAATCGGTAAAATTCCCGCCGACGCTCCCGAGCTTACCGCAGAGCAATGGGAAGACATTCAGTACAGGGGCGCAGCTTACCTCCTGGTCAAGACTAACGAGTGGACTTGGTACAAATTGGACCTGGAGACCTACGGCTCCGTAGGCTGTGCCACGGCAGCGCTTCGAGAAGAACAGGAGACGAGAGCTCTGAAAAGGAATAAGGAATGGCGCAGCGGCACCAGGGCTCAGCAAAAGATGGCGGCTATTGAGGTAATCAATCGCTACGACGAAGTGTTTAACCCCAGCAATATCTTCATCATGCAGAAGCCAGTCTGGGCAGGCATCCTAGCAAAACTGGCCAGCGAATGACAGGTTTGTCGCCTTTTCCGGTAGAAGTAAGGGGAGAGGATTTCCCCTGCCCGGGAAGCCGCGAACGACAGGTTTGTCGCCTTTTCCGGTAGAAGTATAGGGAGGTGAGCAATCCTCCCCGGGAGAGCGAGCATGGGAGCCATTCTTAATATACAAGTCAGCCGCGACGGCGTGGACAAGATTTTCGCGGACACTGAGTCCATAAGCGATACCAGAGAAGTCTCGGAACTGATCCGCGCGACCGACATTGGCTCGCGACTGCTCCACGACAGCGTTGTGGAATTCTTCGCTGGTGAGCCGCCGATCGCCGAAGAGCCGGAAGTTTTCCTCCCAGCCTTCGTTGATGGGTTGCAAGATTGCCCGCGCAAAGTGAAAATCCGAGTAGCTAACGGGCCGCGCGATCATTTTGACTGCCCGCCATCCTGGTTTGTCCAAGCCATCAAGGAAGACAACGCGGAATATTTTTCTACCGTAGAGCCTGATCTCCAAGGCGAGATGGCTGTGTCTCTAGTGGGCTCCAACAAATGGCTCGATCATTGGGGCTGGTGCGAGCTTTATGACGGCAACGGTGACTTCGTTGAAGACGTTCTCGTCACGGAGCCTTACGCTCTTACTTCAAACGATGTTGAACAGATCGCGTCCCTTAGTGCACGGCACTCATGGACTTTTAGAATTCTAGGTGAGTCATCTTATTACCCGAGCGCGACGCTGCGGGTCGAGATCCGGCCGAGGGTGTCATGACAGAGTACAATCCAAAATTTTCGTTACGCCTTCCAGACGGCCCCGAATCTCAATGGCTTTTTAAGAGTCTAGGCAATCCAGGTTTCCAGAAAGCTATCGAAGAACTGACAGCCAAGTACGAGGCCAAAGAAGAGTCGGTCAAGAACTGGCGTGACAGTTTTCGAAGCCGCAATCAGCTAGAAGCAGGCGGCGTCAAAATGCTCATCAAGGATTTCATTCCGGAAGGTGTCACCTTCCTAGGAGCCCTTGCTGGTCAAGGGAAAACGCAGCTTGCCTTGAGTCTGTGTAAATCGTTTACCACCGGCGCTCCATTCTTAGGCAAGTACAAGCCTATGGGAGATTATCCGGTCCTTTATCTGATCCCTGAATCGAGCGGTGCCGCATTTCGTATGAGACTTGAGGCGTTCGGCATCCCTGATGATGAGAACAAGTTTCTCTGCCGCACAGTTTCAGAGGGAAAGATTCTGAGACTGGATGATCCGATCACTCTTGAGGCAGTTAAGCAGATGAAGCCGATCGTGATTCTGGACACCATGATTCGATTTTCTGAGGCTGCCGATGAAAACTCAGCTGCGGAAAATAGAGTGATCGCGAATAACATTCTCGATCTGCGAGCAGCCGGAGCCCCTGCTGTGATCGCGTTGCACCATAGCGTCAAGACCTTTGCGACTGGTGAGATCACTCTGGAAAGTTGCCTTCGAGGGTCGGGGGATATTGCTGCACTCGCAGATGCGGTTTACGCTTTGCGCCGCGACACATTCTTATATGACAGCAAGAACGGTCCGGAAGAGCTTGAGGTGGTCTGCGTAAAAGACCGGGATCTAAAGAATCCGCCTCAGCCTTTTCGGGTAGCTCTTCGCTACAAGAAGGAAGACGGCACTTTGGCTAGCTATATCGACGAGACCGGTGACATTCAAATCGTTCATCCCGAAGCAGTCATAGCTGAGACAGAAAGAAAATTCACCAAACTCGTTACTGAGGACTCATCTATTTCTCGGGAGGAAATTTCGAAAGAATTAGGTCTTTCGATTTACGCCGCACGTCGGATAGCAAAGAAACTCGGGTGGAACAGAACAACAGGCCGTTACGGTGTTTGGACATTCGGTCCAGCAACAAAACCCGAGTCACCAGCAGCCATGATCAAGCGGCAAAAAGAAGAGGCAGCCAAAAAGGCTGAACCAACAACAGAGACAGAAAGCACTCTGTTCTCTAAACAGGATCAATCATGCGCGGCGGAATAAACGCAAAATCACTAGCCCTAAAGCATCTTAAAAGTCAGTTGGTCTTCCGCGAATCTTTCGAGGGAGCAATGGTCCCTGTTTGTGGTTTTGAGGACTGGACCGCCGCAGCCAATTCGATGCTTTCGATCAGGCTTATCGGTGTCTTCTATCTACGCTTCGCAGCCAAGCAAATCGCATACGCACGGCAACATTGGAAGAATCCCAGCAAACAAGAAAGCCTGAACGTGATCAGCGAAATGTTGATTAAAGCGGAACAACGCTGCAAAGACAGGGAAGAAAAACGAAAGGAACGCCGCCTTATTCAAGGCGTCACTGCAACTGGCAAATATCCAGCAGGCCGACCGGCGGCCGGGGAAGACAGAACGAAGGGTCCCGAACCAAAAGTTGACGGCCGTCGAAAGCCGGTCGAACCTTTGCCACAAGCGCCAGTGGATCAAGACGCTCTTTGGGCATCAATGGAGAAGAAATAATGACACCCCAAACAGAACAGCAGCAACAAGAAATGGAACGCATTGCCAAACTCGCCGACGGTCTTGGCCTCTGCGGAAATCCGTACATGTTGCCGTGTATTTTGCTTCGACTTGGCAGCGAGTACGCCTATCGCGATAAGAACGACCGGAAGACAGTTGAAGAACTGCTCACGTCTGAATTCAAAGCGCGTGCCCAACAGTTGCACCGCATCGTCGGATCTTCCGACATGAGTCCGCTTTTGCAACAAGTTATTTGCGAGTCCGTAGAGTCATATCTTCGCCGCAACGGAGTAGGTGATGTTGAGATGGCGGAATTCAAAGCCACGAGCGACTACGACGGCACAGATCCAAAGTTCGATATATTCGCAGGGCTCGATTAAGGGGAATGACAATGCAATTCAACAGTGTTCAAGAAGAATCTGAATTCGACAAATACGGCGCGCAGTGGCTTCTAAAATATCGCCAGCCATCGACGGCCGACCTAGCCAAAGTTATGGAGAAGGCCGCAGAAATTGGCGGGCTCCCATGTGTCAGTCTGTTCGAGAAAGCCTACAGAATTTTGCTGGCAGCTGGGGAAATTTCTCTCGTTACTGAGAAACTGGTCGAGCCCCTGGTCGAGAAGCCAGAAGTCTTGGCCGCGGAAGCCTATAGACTCATACCTGCCAGCCAGGTGGCGAGAAAGTATATGACTGACAAGGTCTTCAAGGCGAGCGTTGACCGCTTGATTCAGCGTAAGGAGATATAAAAATGTCGCTAAGTTACGACACAAAAGTTTTCATCGTTGCGCACCATGCCGGCAACAAGTACTGGCTCATAAGCGCAGCGAACCAAAAGGATGCGCGCACAGGCCAACTGGTTCTGCAAGGTCAGTGGGGCAGTCCAGCAGAAGCCAAGTCAACTACGCTTGAACTTGCGGCTATATATCGTCGCCGCTTCCTTTCTGAAACGAACACCGAAGTTCATTTCACTTTAAGTGCAGGTTCAAGTGAATACGTTGAAGAGCCCAACGGATCGACTGCACAAGGCGAGGACACCAGAGCACCGATGGCTTACCGCGGACTGCTTGCGCGTCCCGGCATCAACACCAGATCGGGAATCCGATGCTGGTACGTAAAAGTTTTCGACGGTCCTTCACAGCTTGAAAGCATAAGTAGCAGTTCGCCCGAAGCTGTAGTTGATCGAGTGTTCGAAATGAATTTACAAGAAAAAGCAGAAAAGGCTCCAGCGGAGCAGCAAGCGCCTGTGCCTGTTCAACCGAAATACACTGGACCAGTGGTAAGGCCAGCTGACCGAGTCCGCCGGTAGCGGACAAGGGAGCAACACCATGCAACGCAACGAAAAAACGCAGGAACTTTTATTTGACATGTCCTTGAAAGAAGAGCGGAACGACGCTTTTAACACCCTCTTCACGGAAACCAAGGAAGGACAGCAGTACGAAGAATTGTACCGAGGTGACGCGGATAAAACCAAGCACGATCGTATCGCGATTCTTACGGCCGTGGAAACACTTTTCGATCTTCGTGATTCCAACGTTAGTGTCAACCAACTTGCTGTAGCTCTGCGCAATTTGATTCTTTCCGGGCAGATCCAACCCAAGGATAAGGAAGTCGAGGAGCCGTTGGAAACACCTACGATCGATACAACCCCGCGGGACAAGAATGGCAAGGCGCTTACCGAATCACAGCTTCGCTACCAGGAATACAGGGTATGGAGTGAGCAAGCAAGTTCGGCCGAAGTGAACATGCGCAAGCAGTCAGATCCCGGCTACGCAAGTTACGTTCGAAAGGCGTTGCAGGCTGAAATGTCCAGCACGCAAGTAGGTGACGGCGTGACACCAGAAGGACAAGTCACCGTGGCTCGAAACACAAACCCCGCGCAGTCCTTGCTTGATTTCGCGAGTAAGTATGCCAAAGAGCCCGTCGCAAATCTCAAGCCCAAGGGCGGTTTCATAACCTTAGCCGGGGAGCAGATGCCCTGGTCCACTTACCAAGGTTGGTTAACCGCGGCTACAGCCGCAGGAGCAATTCGATGAATACCGCGCAAAAAGAAACGCAACAGGCTATGAGCGACTTCGAAAGCAATTGCCGAGATCTTTTAGTTTGCATGAAGGATTCGAAGGAATCCATTTTCGAGAGGACTGCTGCCGCAGCTTCGCTCGACCGTAGCGTTCGGGAAGATCTTACTTTCTTCTCTACCGACTTAGACCAAGAAAACAAATACGCGAGAGACATTGCGAGAGCAGAATTTCGCAAGACCGTCTACGCCGCGATCGCCAAAGCGTTCTGTAATCTTTTGGCCAACGGCACTCTGCGACTGGCCATGAAGCTAACCGATGAAGCCGATCAGCAGCAGCTTGAGCTTCGCTACGCCTGCGGCCTAGAACAGCGTCCAGCCGCAGCGCCGGTCGTTCCAGTTCTTTCTTTCAGCGACCAAGTCAAGTGGGATTGGGAAAATTTGCCTCTCGACAAGGTCAAGGCAAAAAAGGCTGCTTCCGCACAATATCGGAAAGAGCTCACGCGCTTGCTCGACGGAAATACGACAAGTTCGGGGATCACGCAATGCCACGATGGGAGGAACATGTAATGTCCCATAAACCTTCCAACCACAGGGCGCGAATGAAACGCCAAAGAGGCGCGCATCGGCGCATTGCCAAACCGAAGCCAGCCAAGCAGCTGTTCGCTGGCCTGATCAACTCGTTGAGCCAGACGATCGCCGAGCACCCTTTCGCTACAGCACTGGCCGACTTAGCCAAACAACCACAAACAGTTCGCTTGCCGTCCTGATTCACACAAGGGCGCAATCGTTAGGGGGATCAACGGATTCCACTCCTTCCTGTTGATCCCTTAAAATTTTTCAACACAGTTCGGCCACAACCTGAACAGTGTCGGGTTGTCGCCGTCAAGCCGCCGAGAGCTCTGTGCCTTGGTCAGCCAGGCTCTCGCGGCATTTCTTTTTTCACAGGAGATTTCGCATGATTGGCACGATAACGAGCGTCAAGGAAGGGTTTGGATTTATAACGGAAGCAGGCTCCGAGAGGGTTTGGTATTTCAGTTTTTACGATTTCAAACCAGGAAGTCTACCGCAAGAAAGTATGAAAGTCAGCTTCGAGCGGAAGAATGATTCGCAAAAATTTAAGCGGGATCTGGAAGCGGGAATTTTGAAAGATGCTGTTGAAGGATTCAGAAATCCTAAGCTAAGAAAAACGCAGCGTGGTCACGGAATGCCCTTAGCCCCGTCCGCGGCGAAGGTCGAGATCCTAGCAGAGCAGGAGGAGCGATGCGAGGTCAAACGGAATTGCAACGTCTGATAGATGAGCACAAAGCGGACTTGAAGAGATCACCGAAAGGTCGATCGGCTAGGAAACGTCCGGACGATATTGAGCCGGATGAAGTTGAAGAAGATCAAATCGAGGAGAATGACAATGATGAGTGACACGGAAAGGATCGAAGAATTGGAGAAGCAGATCGCAGAGCTCAAGAACCTAAAGACCGGACCCCCAGGACCGAGGGGAGGCGCGGGCGACATAGCCGCGGCCGTAGCGAATGCGGAGAAGGTTGTCGATGACAAGCTGGAGAGTCTTTTTGCACGAGTGGATGAGTACGCCAAGCGCGAAAGCGGCTACGGCAAAGAACGCAGCGAGAGTCTGCGCCGCGAACTGGATCAGTTTCGGAAGGAAGTCCGTGAATCTTTGGCACAACACTTTGAGGATGAAGCCACAAAAACCCGCGTAGAAAATGCGGTGCTCACCATCCTTCACGAGTACGGTGTGAAGAGCTCGTTCGACGATCGCGTTATACCGATCGATTAAGTAGAGAACAATGTCAGTCAGAAAAGTAGCTAAAAAGGATTGCGGAAATACCCCCGCAGACGCCGCAGCCTGACTCGCAGTAGAGACGGGCGGTCAGTGGATAGTCGCTGGCCAGATCCAAGACAAGGGCGACCACTTCGTGATTCCCGTATTCAGTGCGGCCGGTCTCCAGTTCGGGGCTGGCCTTTACCCTTGTATCGATATAGTGGTCCCATCGATCCCGAAGTAGAGGTTGAACGCAGCCTCACTCGCTTTGACAAGTTCTTCCACTTCTTTTGATGTCTGTCTGTCCGCCTCTGCCCCTGTGCCGTATTTAGCGATGAGACCGGGGTACTCGTCGAGAAAAATTTGCATCGGACGGCTTATTTCTTCTGGCATCACAGCGAACAAAGGTTTGCACCGAAATGCTCTCGCGTGTTGTATTGGAAAAGTTTTCATATACCTAGCCTCGCTTCAAAATTAAAGGCACTCGCGCGGTCGTCTTAAACTGTTGATTCATAAGGGAATTATAGAATTTTGCTTGACAAAAACTTAGGGGGTAAGTATACTCCTTTGTGAGCGACTGGGGCTCCGGACTAGAAGGACGTTACCCGGGCGAGCCGCTCAATCTCTTGTAGAAGAAACGGAAGAAGCCGCTACTAAACTGGCGGCTTCTTTCATTTTAGAAGGCTTGTTGTCGTCGCCTCTGGGTATAACCGAATACAACTGAGCCTTCGGATTGTGCTTCCAACATTCGAAAGCGACTTCGTCTCTCACGTGGTTTCCGTAGCGGTCCGCTCTCTTCTCGGGGTTTCTGATTGCCGTCAGTTTCTGGCTACCGACAGCCACCGACCCTGAATCAAATGCACTCACGATCTGGTCTAAAACATCCTCAATTGTGTATCCATCCTGCAGAATTCGACTCTCATAAAGGTGTCTCCCAACAAAGAATATTTCTCCGGATATTGGCGGGAGCTCATGTTTGTTTCGATAGTCATTGATAGCAGCCAATTGTGCGGGTGTGAATGACCCGACTGAAACCACAGGTGGTCTCTTCCCATCCCGAATACATTCGAGATTGTTTTTAATCAAATCGCGGTCTGTGGCGGACAAAGGCATCTCGATTACCCGGAAGCCTTGGCATTCTTAAAGGCTTCTGCCATGCGTGGTCGATGAGTCTTGAGGCGGTAAGCAGTTACGGTTCCGACTGTCGTTGTCTCGACTTCGTCAGGTATCATCCGCCTAAGCGTTGTAGAAATTGAAGCCAAAGGATTAGCTGTATACTCACTGAAATCAAAGCCAGAGTGCATCAAATGATCGCGTACCTGCGCTACGGTCATATATTTAGGCTCAGTCGCTGAGAGAGCCCTTCTGATCGCTTGGCTGAGTCCAGCCGAGCGACTGTCGTATCTCTGTACAAATTCCCTCAGTCGTTCTGCGAACTGCCGTCTGTCTGCGTCTGAAAGCATTTGAAGAGCCGCCGCAATGAATTGCTTTTGCTTCGCGATTTCTACTTCGGCGTTGTCACGCGCTTGCAGAGCAAGCCCGAGGCTAACGAAAGCTGCGTCGATGATAGACTTGTAGTCGAGACTTTCCATACAGACAGAATTATAGACACGTCTACAACAGAACGCAAGACAAAATACTCCCGAAAGCCTGAGCATCTACTGGCTTCGTGGGAAGCGCAAAAGTGTCGTGAAACTGCGAAATCTGGCGTGTAGTTGTCAGTGCTAGAGTGGAATTGAGTGGCGAACAGTGTACAAAAGTGTTGACTTGTTTTGACTACAGATGGTAACAATAGGCCCAGTTAGGCTGGCTAGCAGCTAGGCCCTAGCTAACAAGCGCTTAGTGGGAATCGAACCCACACCCGCCGGAACCTGTGAAAGGTTCCATGTGTTGCGGGTGCCCAACCAGGGCTCAGCGCATCGACCGCTCCCCGGACCACGGACATGGTTTGAGGATCGATCGACCTCGGCAGTATCAACGTGTGTGAATTTCCTGTCAACCAAAAAACACTAGATATAGAGGGTACTATGACATCTTTAACCCTCTGTTGTTGCGTGTATTCTCATCCTAATGGCTGCGTATGCTCCGATTGATGAAACGCAGAACGAAAAAGCGCAAGCTGACCGTCGCCGAACTCCGCAAAGCGACTGTGAAGCTCTTCAGAGAATTGTGGGACCACAAGTAATCCTTTCGTCACATGTCGCGAGCGTCAGTTCGATTCCTTTTACAATATGTTTATGCGCTTCATTATTTTGCTCCTGGTCCTTTTTTCACAAGCCGCACCGCGAACTGCCCGAGAATATTTCGATGAGCTTTATAAAGCGGGTGGGCTCGACAGGTTTGCCGACGGTAATGTCTGTTTCGACGAGGACGCCGCGAACGAGAACTTTTTCATCTTCGGCCAGAGCAAGTATATCCGGGAGACCATGAAATCGGACGGAACTTTTGAGAAAATGCCCAAGAAAATTCAGGTTCAAATAAATAAGGATTTTCTTATCGTTCGAGGTTATGCGAAAGGCATTCCGTTCAAAGACGAAAACTATTACGACAAGGACGGCTCGACGTGGCTGAGCCCAGTCTACGGCCTCGACACGAAAAACAGTATGCGCATTCGTCTTACGATCAACTGGCAAACGCTCCGTTATAAGCGAGCTGTTGAGGTACTAGACCACGATTTGCATTACAAGAGTGAAATCGCGCATTTCGGCAAATGCGAAGATGTTCCTTCCGGTGTTCGTCAATTCGGCGAACCCAACTAGGCATTCCGAAGATCGATTGGATTGAGACTTGATCCGTACGAAAACTATTTTCCTGTTGGCGATGATGGTGGAACAGGATTAGAACAAACTTTCATAATTTCTTGTTGTTTATCCTCAAGAACTCCCGCGGCGACTAAGAATCGCAAATTTTGGCATGCTTGTGTTTGGTCCGTTTTGATCGCCTCTATAATTATTACGGACTGTTCCTTTTGCCGCTCTAATTCAAGGTTAGCTTTGTTATTAATCATGGTAACGAGAGAACCCGTAATGCCCGCAACAGCTGCAAGGATTGTGATAATGATTGGACTCGACCAGCGCAGCCTCTTTTGTTCGAGCTCCTTTGCAGTTACTTCCCGTTCTTTGATGTCTAGTTCTCGTTTTTTATCGGCTGTTTCTTGTTCGAACTTTCGCTCTTCGAGTGTCTTTGCAACATGGCTCATAGTGTCTCCGTTCCCGAAGATATAACTTCTATGGGCAACTATATCTACTCGTGTTGCTATCCACACTCGCTATTTCCCGCCGCACTAGAATTAAAGCAATCACGCAAGCCCTCGAAGTTCGCCGAGCCAATCTTGCTGAGAACTTATCAAGTCGTGCGAGCACCGCTTGCTCGAAACTGACACCTCAACTGCCCCGCCACAGCCAAGCTATTCTTGGATATGTGGAACAGCAGGCGCTGGCGGTGGAAGAACCTTTACGCCTTGTTCTTGTAATCGTTTCTGTTCCAGGTCGTATTTCCAATTTCCAATCCGAAAATAGCTATGCTTCGCCGCTTCTCTCAGCGCCGGAATCCCATCCGCGTGCTTTGTCGCTCTGATCGAGGCGAACAACTCCTTGATCTGCTCCTCCAAGAACATGTTCGTGTCGATCTCTCGCTCAGTCTGTTTAAAAACTATGTCACACCACATGTCGCAACTACGTTCCATCGCTTCCGCCCACGTCACAATAGAAAGCAACGAATCTCGAATTTCTACGGGGATCTGATCGGCGACTTTCTTAACGTACTCGCGGCTGTCTACAGCTTGGTCGTGGAAGTATTGAACCCAACTAATAATATCAGGCAATTCAAATTTCAGCATTTTTCTACCCCGGTTGATTTGGGTAGAGGGGACGAGCGGACAGGATACATTCACGACGGAGTCGGGGCAACAGGTCAGTTTTGATGTCGACGCCAGGTGGACAGAAGCTTTTCAAAGCGGGCGCGTGAGACGAAGCCGAAGAAGCGCCATTCGAGAGCAGTCCGGGTAGCGAGTAAAAACAAACGCGAATTTTCGCTTTTCTCCCCCTATTTTGCCCTGAATCCAGTGAAGGCGTTCCAAAAATCATTCGTATATTAATACAAATAAAAGACTTAGTTAAGCATACCTCAATAGAATCAGTTGATTGACTTTAGACTGTATCGGATGTAGTTTCAGGGGATGCAGGCGATTTCCGACGCCGACGTAATCCGAAGGATTCGCACAGAGAATCCATGGTGGGAGGAGCGATCTATAGGCCCCACCTATTCTCGGATGAAGCCGCGAGCATATTTCGCTCTCTTTTTTCCGTTAGTAAAAGATCTTGCCGTAAAGCGGGCTGTGGTCTTGATGGGCCCGAGACGGGTCGGCAAGACTGTAATGCTCTTTCACACTATCCAAAGTCTTCTAAACGACGGAGTCGAACCGAAATCAATTTGCTATTTCTCCGTCGATAATCCTGTTTTCAACGGGCTCAGCATGGAAAAGCTACTTGAATTCTATGCGGCAGCGAGCGGTACGGACCTCAAGACTGCAAAGGCATTTTTGTTCTTTGATGAAGTGCAGTATCTACGGGATTGGGAAATACACTTGAAATCTTTGGTGGATAGTTATCCCGACATCAAATCAACTGTTTCTGGCTCTGCCGCCGCTGCACTACGTTTAAAAAGCACAGAGTCTGGCGCCGGACGCTTCACTGATTTTCTTCTCCCTCCCTTAACTTTCTATGAGTTTCTAGATCTTTTAGACAAAACGGACCTTCTAGAAGAACCCCGTCTAAGCCCCGAGGGTAAGAGAGGATTTTTCCTCGCGAAAGACATCGAGGAACTCAACAAACAATTTCTTTACTATTTGAACTTTGGAGGGTATCCAGAGGTCATTTTCTCACAGCAAATTCAATCTGATCCGGCTCGATTCATAAAGAGCGATATTATCGATAAGGTGTTACTTCGAGACCTCCCCAGTCTCTATGGCATCGAAGACATTCAAGAGCTAAACCACTTGTTCACCACGTTGGCATTCAACACCGCTGACGAGATTTCTTTGGGTGAACTATCACAAAACTCTGGCGTGGCAAAGAACACTATAAAACGCTACATCGAGTATCTTGAAGCGGCCTTTCTCATCAAAATCGTTCATCGCGTAGATCGCACCGCAAAAAGATTCAACCGAGCTAATTTTTTCAAAGTTTATCTAACAAATCCTTCAATGCGGGCAGCCCTTTTTTCGCCCGTAACAAGCGATGACCACGCAATTCCATACCTCGCCGAGACCGCTATCTTTTCGCAATGGTTTCACAGTCAAACTGCTTTACTTCATTATGCGAGATGGCAAGGCGGAGAAGTCGATATAGTAATGGTCGGAGCTGAGCAGAAGGTCAATTGGACAGTCGAGGTTAAATGGTCCGATCGATTTTGTGACAACCCTGAAGAGCTAAAAAGCCTCGTGAGTTTTTGTCTGGCGAACAAATTGAAATTCTCGATCGTGACTTCGAAAACAAAAACTTTGAGCTGCGATGTTAAAGGCATTAAACTAGATTTTATTCCAGCCAGCATATATTGCTATACCGTTGGATTTAACATCGTGCGTAGCAGAAAGAAGAGTACGGTTTTGCCTCAGTCACCGGAAGTTGTAGATGAGGAGTAGTCACTCCGACTTGTCCAAGCTCTACTGCAGTTGCCGTGTTTTTGTACGGGTTTTTGTACGATGAACTTGCGTCTGGGGCGTTTAAGGCGTCTAGAGCGTTAATAAAATCAGTAAGTTACGTAGTATCAGTACGTTCTCTTGGTTCGACCTGGCCCGCCTCCTCTTTTTCTTTCCCACGTCAAAATCGCTTTCTCGGCGCTCCAAGCGCGAAACTAGGGACTCAGTCCGAAGAAGCTAGACGTTTGAAGTTTGGTATTTTGACTCCAAGAATGTGATACGCCTTCTCCAGATCCCGAACGACAAACAAATTAGGGCGAGACATTTCACTGAGCGTGAGAAACGTTCGCGACATTCCAAAGGCTTTGTTATCCGGGGCTACGATTAGTCGAAGCATGTCGCCCGGCAGAACTGGGTCAGTGTTCGCGAGTCGTTTCAACATACCCTCGGAAACATCAAAAGACGTGACTTCAGTAAAGTCCACAATCCCGCCCCTTAGGTTTAGTCCAATTAGAATCCCGCTGACGATCTTCAGACTGTCGCGAAACGAATCGTCAGTAACCGGGCCGTCAAGAGACCAACGCCCGACGCGATGCCCCTCATCCACCTCAAACGAAAAACCCATTCGCTGATTATATTGCAAGGGATTGAATTTGGATTCTGAATACTCGCCGGATTGTCGACCTGCGAGATATTCAGGCGTCCACTGAAAAAGGTCCGCCAACAATTGGTCCGGGCACCAAAGGCACAAGGGTGTTCTGGCAGTTGGGGCATTCGAGTATGTTGTTGGTAGTGTCTGGAATCAATCCAATGTGCAGAATCATTTTCTTGTGGCACCTCGGGCATTCGATCTGCATTTGAACGTGACTAGACTCGTGGCTTCTCATGGCACCTCCCAACGGGCGGGCTTCTGCGGTTAATTAATTTATTAGCAAGAGGTGCATTTTTCTGTCAAATGGATTCTTCTTGCGGCCACGCTCGAATGGATTATCGTGCATGAGGGACGGAGGACTAAAAATACTGGATTTAGCCGATTATTGACCACCCGCGAAATAGATATTCTTAGCGTTCCGGGAGGCACAGTGCGAAAAATTAGGAGTTACGGGACTTTGTGTTCCCAGTGCGCAAAACTGTTTGAGATTGGAAAAATCGATTTGGAAAGTGACGAGCAATTAGCCGACCTGCGAAATATTCTTTCCCACCAAGGCTGGCAAGATAAAACTGTTTTTTGTCCGCATTGCAAGGCTAGTAGGAAGTGCACTCTCTTCAGCCTAATGTTCGTAGACTTCTCGAAGCCGCCTCATTGATCAGATTATTTTTCCCGGAGAGCAGTCTCCCCGCGTTTTTATGCTTGCGGGGGGGCGGACGGAACGCTCTTATGGGGGGCCCACACCCCCAAAGACGCTAACCTTCCCTTCAACGGCGAACATGTTATATTCGCCGTGATGACCTATCATAAAACTGAAAAATGGCTTAGAGAAAGGCACCCGGCGCACCCGCTCGTAGCCCCATGCTCAGGTCAAGGAAGGAAAATGCGATGGCCGTAATCTGGCTGGTAGCGTTGATTTTGGGCTCGGCATTCGCAATCGCAAGTGGACAGGGAGCAAAGTGGAAAGTCCTGAACGCGGTCATTATCCTGGCTTGCATGGGCGCAGGGCTCGCTCTCGGGTACGCATTAGGCTTAGGGAGAGGGAATCTGGGATTCGTTCCCAACGAGGGCCTACCGTTCGCCATGATGTTCGGGATTGTAGGAGCGATGGCATGCGTAGCGCGAAACACATGGAGCTCGAAGGAGTAAGTCGTTGCCGTATGGCCGGGGCGATCTGATTCCGAATCTGTAAAATCCCCGTCAATCAAGCCGCGCAGCGTCCGCCCATCACCAAATCAAAACAACACGGAGGGTGCCCCACCTTTTCGGGTTTGGTTTTCGAAAAAGTGGGTCTTTTCTCTGTTCAGTGGCGATCATTCAGTTCGCAACGGAAGTTTTTGTAGCCGCGACGCGGTGCTACTGATTGGCGACCGTGTTCGCGGCGGAAGCATTCCCGATGGCCGCGCCGTTTACGACCAGTTCCACGCGGCGGTTGCGCTGGCGTCCATCGGCGGTATCGTTCGTCGCAACGGGCTGCGTTTTTCCAAAGCCGCGCGCGGTGATTGTCGATCCCCCAACGCCGTGCTCAGCGAGAAAATCGCGTACGGAATCGGCGCGGCGCTCGGAGAGTTGCTGGTTATATTCATCGGTGCCCACGCTGTCCGTGTGGCCCTCAATCTGTAAAGTGAGCCCAGGATGCGCGAGCAGAATGCCTGAAATTTTCGCCAGCTTTTCGCGCGCGCCAGGCTTGAGCGTGTAGCTGCCGGTATCAAAAAGCACGTCGGACATATTCACGATAAGTCCACGAGCGGAATCACGCGTCTGCAAAATGGAATTGAGCTGATTCAAAAGTTGCGCGCGCAGATCTGCTTTTTCTGCTTCGGCGCGTGCGGCGGCCTGTCGCGCTTTATCAGCATCGGCTTCCGCAGCGCGCTGTTGATCGACGGCAGCGGCTTTATCCCGCGCTGCTTGTTCGGCTGCGGCCTGCGCGGCTTGCTGCTGCGCTACCGCGGCGGCAGTGGCTTGCTCGGCTTCCTGTTTTTGGCGCGCGGCGTCGGCGGCGGCTTTTTCCGCTTCCTGCTTCATGCGAACGGCTTCGGCTTTGGCGGCTTCCGCTTGCAGGCGAGCTTGTTCGGCATCCTGGCGTCGTTTGATTTCGGCGGCGGCTTGTTCTTCGGCGGCTTTTTTCTCGGCAGCGACTTTGGCTTGCGCGTTTAGTTCGGCTTTTTGTTTTACGGCCATCACACGCGCGTCTTCCGCGGTTTCAACAACTTCGCGCGCAGCGGCTTCGACAGATTTTTTCTCGCTGCCGCGGCGGTAGACATCTTCGGCGTTCTGAAGTTGCTGCTCAGCTCTAGCTAGCGAGGAGGCGGCATATTTGTCGGCTTGCGCAATACGAGCGATGCGAACGGCGTTGCGCGCCTCGAAAAGTTCGAGAGGAGTTTTGCGGTCGATGCCGAAGATGGCATTTTCGATTTTCGTGTTGGAAGAAGAATAGATGCCGCGTCCCAGCAATTCATACTGGGCGTCGATGTTTTCGATTTTCCCTTGCGTGGCAGGGCCAAGAACATTTTCAAGAACAACCATGTTGCCCGGCTGCGTGACCGCAAAATACGGTTCCGCGGTGACGATCATGCCGAACGTTTGCATGTCGGAGATAGCTTTGACCTGACCGCTGCCGTTTTTTAGGGCGACTTCGCCGAGATTCACCGCGCGGCCCTGCGAAGAAACAGCCCACATCACGTACGTGAGATATTCGAGGCCAAACTTTGTGGCATCTTCGAAGCCCTGGAATTTGGCTTCGATCTCCATGCGATTGCTTTTGCTTTCGACTTTTGCTTCGCCCGTCGCGCCTCGCATCAGCTCGGTGCCTTGAAAATCAATCTTGGTAGTGCCTCCGGCACGTCGGTAGTTCACGGCTTTGGTGGTGCGGGAGACTGTGGCGGGCGCGGCAGCTTGCTGAGTAGGTGCTTGAGTTTGCGGTTTCGCCGCAGATGGGGCTTGGCCGAACGCAGGCGCGGCAAGAGTACCCAACATGCCCGCGACTGCGAGATAAGAATATGTCTTTTTCACGTCAGACTCCTTGGTCGCCGTTGATGGCGACATGTCCTACGCAGACAGCTCTGCCTCTTCGTGCGAGCAGTCCTAACTTCAAAGGGAGCTATGACCTAGGTTCTTTTTATCGTAGCAAGAAAGGAGCGAAGGGAAAGGGATTGAGGCGCGCGTTTGCACAAATGATTACGAGCTGAGCGAACCAAAGGCCCGGCGAAAGTAATCGAACGGGGAGGAGGGAGAGATTTGCATCGTCGCTGTTCTTTCGGGCAAATCTTGCGGTTCGCTAGTAGAGTGATGACTCGACTCCATGCCTCCAAGCCCGCCTAAGTCCAACAAATCCGGCAAATCACCTTCGGCACCAGACGCGCCGACTGCTTCGAGCAAGCGCCTCTTGCCCTGGCTGGTGGCAGTGGCATTTTTCATGGAGTCGCTGGACACGACGATTCTCAACACGGCGGTTCCGGCCATTTCGGAGGCGCTGAATGTGGCTCCGCTCAGCATGAAGTCCGTGCTGGCGAGCTATACCTTGAGCCTCGCAGTCTTCATACCGATCAGCGGGTGGATGGCGGACCGGTTCGGAACGCGGCGTGTGTTTGCATCGGCGATCGGGCTTTTTACGCTCGGGTCTTTTCTCTGCGGCATATCGAGCAACATTCATTTGCTGGTGGCGTGCCGCATTTTGCAGGGTTGCGGCGGAGCCATGATGGTGCCGGTGGGCCGGCTCACTTTGGTGCGAACGTTTGCCAAATCCGAACTTATTCGGGCGATGAGTTTCGTGGCGATTCCAGCTTTGATCGGCCCAATGCTTGGACCCATCGCGGGAGGGCTGATCGTCGGATATTTACATTGGCGTTTCATTTTTTTCGTGAATATTCCGATCGGCATCGTCGGCTTATTGATGGTTTATTGGCATCTGCCCGACTACCGTGAGAAAACGCATCCGCTCGATATCGTGGGGCTCATTCTGTTCGGTTCCGGCATTGCGCTGCTGTCTTATGTTCTGGAGATCTTCGGCGAACATGAGCTGAGCACAGGCGAAATTTTGGGTTTGTTGGCGGTTTCTCTATCGCTTATAGGCGGCTACCTGCTGCACGCACGGCAGATTGCATATCCCTTGCTGCGGCTGAGCCTGTTTCGCATTCGCACGTTCAGCGCGTCGGTGAGCGGCAGCTTTTTCACACGGCTGGGAATTGGCGGAGTGCCGTTTCTCCTGCCATTGCTCTATCAAGTGGGCTTGGGATTCACGCCGATTCAGTCCGGACTGCTGATCATGCCGCAAGCGCTGGCTTCCATGAGCACAAAATTCCTGCTCCCAAAGATTTTGAACCGCATCGGCTATCGCGGTGTGCTGATATCGAACACGGTTATCCTCGGCCTTCTTCTCTTACTCTTTGCAACCATTGGACTGCATACGCCAGTCTGGGTCATCGTGATTCAGGCGTTTTGCTATGGGGCATTCACTTCGCTGCAGTACACCAGCATGAACACGCTCGTTTACGCCGACGTGACCGAAGAAGAGACGAGCAGCGCGAGCTCCATTGCGAGCACGACGCAGCAAATGTCGATCAGCTTTGGCGTCGCAGCAGCGGGCTTGGCGACCGCGTTTTTCGTGCCGCGTGTGCATTCCAACCCAGCGGAAATGATTCACGGCGTGCACAAGGCGCTTCTCGTCCTTGGAGGATTCACGATTTTGTCCGCCGTTACGTTCAGCAAGTTAAAAAGCGGGGACGGTCAGAATGTGAGCCAGCACAAGGTCGCTCACGCAGAGTGAGCAGTGCGCAACCCGATTGCTGTGTGCTTAAACGGGCGCGCCGGACGGTTGGATAAACTATTCGTGCCGCAAGGCGACCATGGGGTCGACCCGCATCGCACGCCGCGCCGGAACGTAGCACGCGGCAAGGGCGACCAGTACGAGCAGCATGGCAACCGCGATCATCGTCAGCGGATCATTGGCATGCACGTCGTAGAGCATCGAAGTCAAATAGCGCGTCACGCCCAGCGCTACACCAATGCCCAGGGCAGCTCCGACCAGCGCAAGCACAATTCCTTGCCGTAGGACCAGCTTCAGCACATTTCCCTGGTGTGCGCCGAGCGTCATGCGAATACCGATTTCTCGGGTGCGCCGCGAAACCTCAAAGGAAAGCAGTCCGTACAACCCCACGCACGCCAGGACAAGCGCAAGCAAACCAAAGAAGCCGGACAGCCGCGCGATGAGCCGCTCCTGAAACAGTAAACGGTCGATCTGTTCAGATTCCGTTTTCACGTCGAAGAGCGGCAAATTCGTGTTTACTTGCGCCACGACTTCGCGTATCGCGGGAAGAATAGCCTGGGGATCTGCTGCGGTGCGCAGTTCGAAGGTTGCTCCGCCAAATCCTTTCGGCGTGTACATCATGGCGTGAATTTCCCGGCGCAAGCTGTTGTATTTTGCGTCGCGCACCACGCCAACGATTTCGTAGCCCGGATTTGCAGGTCCGTCAGCGCTGGCCTCCGCCTGGCCGAATTGCTTCCCGAGCGGATTTTCCTTTCCGAGATATTTCTCGACGAACGCCTGATTCACAATCACGGGAGTCGGCGCCGATGTCGGACTCGTTCCAACGTTGGAAACGGACAGTTTGAAATCGGAAGTGGTGAAAGCGCGGCCGATCAGAAACGGAATATGCAGCGTCTCAAAGAAATTCGGGCCGATATCAAGTACATCCGCCTCGGAATTCTGATCTTGCGGGGTACCCGGCCAATGAAACGCCGTGATCGCCAACCCGCCGCTCAAGAGCGGCATGGTGGAATAGCTCGCGGAGTTCACGCCGAGCGTTTCCGAAAGCCGGCCCTGCAAGTCTCGATAGAGGCTGTCCACTTGCGCACCTTTGTAGCCGATCAACGTCGGGTCGATTCCGAAAATCAGGATGTTGTGCGAATCGAATCCCACGTCAACGCTGCGGAGGTTCGCGAGTGTGCGCACCAGAAGCCCGGCGCCCACGAGCACAACGATCGCGAGCGCGACTTGCGCCATTACTAGAACATTTCCGATGCTGAACCATTTCGCGCTGCCACGTGCCGCACTCGTGGAGCTACCTTCGCCATCCTTGAGCGCTGGCGTCAAATCCACCCGCGCACCGCGAAAAGCCGGCGCGATCCCGAAGAGAATTCCCGTGAGCAGGGAAACCGCTACGGTGAATGCGAGGACACGCAGGTCGACGCCCGTCGCGAAGCCTAGCGGCCGCGGCTGATTGCTCGACACAAAGGAAATGATGGTGTGCGCTCCCCAATAGGCAAACAGAATCCCCAGCGCGCCACCGAGCACCGAGAGCATCATGCTTTCCGTGAAAAGCTGCCGCACAATGCGCGCACGTCCCGCGCCAAGGGCAAGCCGTACTGCCATTTCCTTTTGCCGCGCGGCGGCCCGGGCGAGCATCAGCCCCGCAACGTTCGCGCAAGCGATCAAAAGAATAATTCCGACAGCGAGCATCAGAACATATAAAGGGTTGGAGTAGCGGGTGCGACTACCGGTCAGACCACTCTGAGCGGGTGCAAGAGTAATTTCCGGATTATCAGCGGCAGTCGATAGTGTCTTTGGGCCGTTAGCAGTTTCCGAACCGCGCGGGGCACCCGCAGGCGCTGCTCCTGACGGTCCGGCCATGATGACCGCCGTGTTACCAGCGGACGGCGGCATCGGCGCGCCCACCGCTCCCCTCTGAATTGGAACTGGGCTTGTGCCCGGTGCTTGTTGCGGCATCGCGGACATGGGTTTCGCAGCATTGCCGCCAGCCAGCACGCCCGTCTGAGGCGCAGGTGTTCCCGCAGCCTCACCGCTATGGAAAAGCGGGACGGTTCCATGAAGCATTTCATTGCGGAATAGGCCGCTCAGTGGCGCTTGCGCCTGCGCGAGCTGCGTTGCGGGTTTGAGACGGCCGATAATGACAAGCCACCAGTAGCTCACATCGTTCTGACGGTCTCGCCAGCGCATGGGATCGGTGATGCGCTGCGCGTCGGAGAGAGGCAACCAAACGTCGTAATCGCTACCCGGAGTAATTCCGGTGAATCGCTGCTCGGCCACGCCGATGATTGTGAAGGCGACGTTGTTTAGCTCAATCGTTCGGCCGACTACGTCCCGAGAACCTCCGAAGGCGCTCTGCCAATAGCCATAGTTAAGCACGGCAACGGGCGCGGCGGCTGGTTTGTCGTCGGTTGCATCGAGCAGCCGGCCGGTGGCGGCCTTGAGTCCCATGGTGCGGAAGAAGTCGCCAGAAACTAGCTGGCCGTTGATCACGGAGGGGGAACCATTCCCCGTCAAATCTAACCTCCCGGTATTAGCAAACGCAGCCGTCCCCGAAAAAATATTTGCTTGTGCGATTTCTCGAAACATCGGCTCGGAGAACGAACAGCCTCCGGGATTATCTGCGCCTGGGCGCAGATTGCTAGGGCAATCGCCGGCGGACATGTAGCCGTGAACGTTCGGCGGTTTGTGCGCACCCCATTTAAGAAGGACCAACTGCGAAGGATTCTCGACCGGGAGCGACCGCAGCATCACAGCGTCGATCAGACTGAAAATGGCTGTGTTTGCGCCGATGCCCAATGCGAGTGTGAGAATGGCAACAGCGCTGAAGCCCGGAGACTTGCGCAGCATGCGAAGACCATAGCGAATGTCCTGCCGGAGATGATCCCACCAGAGCCAGCGATGGGATTCGTAGAATTGTTCCTCAGCTCGCATCACGTTGCCGAAAGTCCGTCGCGCGGCAGCTAGTGCTTCGTCCTCGCTCAGCCCCTGCCCGCGCAAGCGTTCACTCTCAAGTTGGATGTGCGCTTGGATTTCTTCGCTGAAATCGTTCTCTTTCCGTTTGCGTCCGAACATGGGCTTAGCTCCCTTCGGCTTGAGATTCCAGAATCCGCGCGATGGCTGTCGTCAGCCGGTTCCACTTGGTCGTTTCCTTTACGAGTTGTTTGCGGCCGGCCGTGGTCAGCGAATAAAACCGCGCCTTGCGGTTGTTTACCGAGGTTCCCCATTTGGCGGAAACCCAGCCCCGCTCTTCCAACCGCTGCAGCGCGGGATAGAGCGCGCCGTGTTCCACGAGCAGCTCTTCTTCGGATGTTTGTTGAATCGCACGGGCTATTCCTTGGCCGTGCTGCGATCCAAAGATCAAGGTGCGAAGGATCAGCAAGTCCAAAGTCCCCTGCAGCAGTTCTAGACGGCCATGGGCTTCTTGGGCAGACATGCCACCTACCATGCTCGCACTCGGGTAAGATGTCAACCCAACAAAGGAGCTTTGAGAGAGCACATTGGAAGCTAGAGCAAACCTAGATGGTCGGGATACCTGCCCTGTAAAGAACTGATCAAGACCTCAAATTCGGGAAGAGGGCGGAGATTTTGGAGACATGGATCTTTCAAAAAGAATGGCCAGCACGCGAACCCGGTGCTGACACTCCGCTCCAGCCATTCAAAGGCTTCGTTGGGGCGCTCCAATAGGGAGAGAATGCAGGCGACCTGATAGTAGGTGTGGTGCGCGTGTCCAAAGGATTTTGCGCTGCTGCAGGCCCGAGTCAGGCAATCAAGCGCCAGCGCATCCTTATCCGTTAAAGCATAATAAACACCCAGCAGACTGATGGTCAGCGGTTCTTGAGGCAAGAGCTCGACCGCTTGATCGAGCAACAATTTCGCTTCGCTCCAATCTTCCGTCATCATCGCTAATTGCGGCGCGAAATAGAGTGGGTATTTGTTGCCAGGACTTTCAGTTCGCCATGCGCGAATCTCTTCTCGAGCCAGGTCGTACTCTCGATTCCAAATATAGACCTGAACGATGCTGTGGCTGACCGCCTGTTTTGGCTGGAACGGCCGTCCTCTCTCATACATTTCACGAGCGTGATCCAGCAGGCCGATGTGCGCCAGAATTGTTCCCAGGCGGTTGTACGCATGAGGAAGATTTTTCTGAAGGGCGAGCGCGCGGCGCAGTTCGGCAATGGCTTCCAGATGCTGGAAGTTTTTCGATGGACCCCAAAGCAGAAAAGCGTTGGCAACGTGTCCTTCGGGCAGATCGGGATCCACTTCCAGCGCACGGCGGCAGTGAAACTCTGCCTTTTCCAGCCAAATGCTCGCCGGATCAAACTCGAAATGACGTGTCGCGCAGAGGAGAGAAAGGGTCGCATGAGCGAGTGAGAAACCTGGATCGCGGGTAACGGCCGTGGTCAGACGCTGGGCTGCTTCCTCCAAATGTGAATCGTCGCCCGACGAGCTGAGGCGGTAGCCGCGCACGAATTCCGCATACGCGTGGGGATCTTTGCTATAGCGAGGGCGTCGTTGGACTCCCAATGGATGCAAAGGCCTGCTCAAGGTGGCGGCGATCTGTTTGGCAATCTCGTCTTCAAGATCGGACAGACGCTCGACGTCGAGGTCGTACTTCCGCCGGAAACCGACAGCTTCCAAGTGGGTGTCAAACATTTCCAACGAAAGACGCCACTGCCCCTTCGACTCCTGGATAGCGCCGTGAACTACGAAGCGGACCCCGAGGCGCGAACCGACATCAGAAGCCGTCATTTCTGCAGGCACATTAAGCATCGCGGAGGTCGGCAAAACGTCAACGCCTTGCAGGTTTCCGAGGCGCGTTACGAGTGCGTCTGCGAAGCCTAGACACACGCCCTGATCATCAGAAATGTTTCCGAGGAGAAAGAGGGGCCGGACGGCCAGCGATGGGCGTTCGGTTCGCATGTTTACTCGCCCACGGTCGGGCTCATCCGGAGCGCTTCGTTCGTGATGGGATTGCGGGAAGCGCGCATCGATCACGCGCACCGGCCCGATAAATCGGTATCCTTTGCCAACCACGGTTTCCAGAAAGCGGGGCTTAGCGGGATTATCTCCCAGAGCGGAACGGATTTTTCGCACGATGTTGTTGATGTTTGGCTCAGTATCGATGAAAAGATCCGAACGCCAGAGCTTCGTAACAATATCTTTGCGCGAAACCAGTTGTTCTCTGCGAGCAACCAGGAAGATCAGCAGCTCCATGGGTTTCTTTTCGAGCTTCACGCGGCGCCCGCGGCGCCGAAGTTCATAGCGGCCGAGGTCCAATTCAATTTCAGTGGTCGCTTGTTGTGTGATGCGCATGGGGCTTGCTTTCGGAATTATCCCCTAAGATTGAGCGATTTACGAAGATATATAAAAGATATGGAAAAGTTAGCTGGCATCCATTGATGACAGGTGTTATTCGGAGGAATATCCTCATGATGAAGTAGAGCTCTACCAGGGAGGTAGAAACATGAGACGGAAGGTACATGCTAAGGTTGCGATTTTCGGATTGCTGTGCGGGGCGGGCTTGGCTGTTACGATTGGCGCGCAACCCGCTTCTTCTGAGAGACATACGTTTATGCCGGACGGCATTCCTTATGGTCCGGCACCGGCATTTGTGGCCGCAGGCGCGCAACTTGCGGTGCTCGAGGGCAACCCCGGTGCAGCGAGCGGGGATTACACCGTGCGCTTGAAGATGCCCGACGGATACCGCATCGCGCCTCATTGGCATCCACAACGCGAGAACGTCACGATTATCTCCGGGACTTTCAAGGTCGGTATGGGTGATTCCTTTGATGAGAGCAAGATGGGAGCTTTCCCAGCGGGAAGCTTTGCGTTTCTCGATCCTGACATGCATCACTACGCAATGGCCAGCGGAGAAGTCGTGGTGCAAGTCCACGGTACAGCTCCGTTGCAATTCAACTACGTCAATCCAAACGACGATCCAAGCCGTAAGAAATAATGGATTGGGTTACTGCCGCAAGCGAGCGATAGCTGAGTAAGAACGGTCGGCAGGTCTGAGCCGCGGCTGGGCGGAATAGTCAGACAGTACTCAGTGATTATGGCGTAGTGCGTCGTGGTCAGTCAGCGTTTGTAGAAAGGCGATTACATCGTCAATCTCTGCATCGGTCCAGGCTGGTGACGCCCCTTCGCGCCGCGTGAGCGGCTCGTCGATGACATCGATATTGCCTCGCAATAGCGAAGGCAAATCGTCGAATTTGTTCACTGTGCCAGAAGGGGATACTGGATACCACAGACGGGGATCCGTGTCGCGCCGCACGTAAAAACGCAGCGTTTCCTTCAGTGTGTGAAAGCGTCCGTTGTGGAAAAACACGCTTCGCGTTGCCACATTCCGCATCGTGGGGGTCTTGAACAGCCCGCAATACTTTTGTTGCCCGGTCTGATCCGTGCGCAATGGTCCGCACAGGCCCATATCAAAATAATGGTGCGCCGCATTGGCCAGAATCTCCGGATTGCGCGGCACTCCGAGCGCCTCAAACTCATAGTCCGTAAAAAGCGGATGAGAGCCATCTGCCCCCTTGCGATCCAGATGACAGGACGAGCAGTTGCCGCGCCGCCGATCATCGAACAAGTCCAGCCCGCGCTTTTCTTGCTCGCTAAGCGGGACCTTGCCATCCAGGTAGTCATCGTACTTGCTGTTGTAGGGATGGAAGCTTGAGTCTTCCAGTTCGAAACGCTCCAGGGCAAGGCGCGCTTGGGCATACGCCTTGGCTGGATCATCGAAGATCTGCGCGCCAAACTCTTTGCGAAATTCGTCCGCATAGGACGAGCGTTGTAACTTGGCCGTTATTTCTTCAGCTCCGGTGTTGGCCATCTCATTCGACGCCAGCAACGGAAAAGCGGCCTGGTCATGTAGTGTGTTGAAGCGGCCATCCCAGCCGAAGCCGCCAGTTGGCGGTTCCTCTCCCTCGATAATGCGTTCCGCTGGATTTGCAATGAATTCTTTGTTCCAAACCGGCGTGCGATTCAGTACGTAGCGCAAAGATGGAACCGAGCGCGCACCCTGCTGGTCCATTTCTGGCCCGCCGAGTTGTACTGCCAGGCCGTTAGGTGGTCCATAGGCGTAAGAAGGATTGTGGCAGGTGGCGCAGGACATGCGTCCCGAGCGCGACAGCGAAACGTCAAAAAAGATCTTCTTGCCGAGGGCACCGACGGAAGAAGCGGAGCCACTTGGCTCGCTCGCAGACGCGACCGGCGCATTGGCTCCCATTTGGGAAGCGTATGCAGGCACGGAAGTCCGATCGTTTATCAGGAGGCCGGCGATTAGCACCACGATTGCGATGATGGTCGGCTGGCAATAGAGAAGCTGGTCTCGCGAATTTGGATGAGGCATTCCCTCTGATGCACTTTCGAAAAAGCCGCGAACGGCTGACGACGTTGCCGTCTGAGCAATGGTGTTGCCCGATGTCGTTTCGAGCTTTGCGCTAAAACTTGAACGGGATAGCTGGGTGATCGAAACCGCGATGGTCATGCCCGCCCTGGAAGACGTTTTCATCGTCTCCAATCGTCTCCAGAAAATAATGCGTGCGCGGATTGTCAGCGGCATAACCCAAATGCTCTCGCAACTGGAATATATCCTCGAGACTACGGAGCAGGGAATAGTGATTGTACTGAATTTCCGAAGTGCTTCCCGGCTTGATGAAGGGAGACAGCAGCAACGCGCCAATGCGATCGCCGCCGAAACCATTGATGACGATGTTCTCGACCAGCGTCGGGGTGCTCAGAAGTGTAAACGTGCCGGGCCGAACACCGCTGAGATTAGGTCCCGGCTGCTGATTGCAGCAAGTCTGGCCGGGGAAAGTGATGTCCACGGTTTCTTGCCCGCTAGGGCCTACCGTTACGCTCTCCGTGAAACTGCTTTCGTCAAAGGTAATGATAAGCAGCCCGTCCCTGCGATAAGCGGGAGACGCCAAGATCTTAGGTACCCAGGTTTGCAGAAAAGCGTCAGCGGAAGTGAGGCCGCCCGGGTTGCCGTTAGCGCAAGTGGTGCCGGGGGCTCCGGTCCCGCTGCCGTCGTGGCCGTCGTCGCACAAATTCGGAGTGATGAAGACCAAATTCGGCGTGGTCTTTTCTTGAGCTAGATCGGCGGTCAGATGATTCAGATTGACTACGTGCGTGTTGCAGCCTGGCGAATCGATAATGGAGTGGAAATACATGAACGGGTCATGCCGCGTCGCGTAGGCGTCCCCCAGCGGGACCGCGGCGCTCGGCGCTTCCGCCGTATTAGTGTGGTCTGTCCCCACGCCAATCTCCGGGTGACCGCACGTGGCACTTTCGCGGGCAGGATCGTTTCCCATGTCTCCCATGTAGCCTTTCCAACTCAGGCCGGCGTCGGTGAGCTGATTCGGCAAGGTCCGAATCTCTTTGGGATAAATGCAGCCGCCAGTAGCAATCACCTGTCCGTCAGGAGTCGTGCCCGTCTGCGCCACGTCGTTGTAGTTTCCAATTGAGCCAGTCAAACCAGGAAGGCAGTCGTCGTCCGTGTCCGCCGTCGGCGCCTGCCCGCTAATTAGAGAGATGTAGTTATCGAGGCTGACGTGGCCTGTGCCGTAGTATTCCGTTAGAAGAGCACCCATCGGCACCAGCGTTTTCTGCAAATAGGGGTCCTGTGTGCTGGTTCCAAACGTATCGCTGAAATTTTTGTTTTCGAGCACGATCACGAACACGTGCTTAACGTCGGCCGCAGCTGTCCTCACCCGGCCTTCGCGGTCCCCCGCAAAGCTGGGAACGCTGGCGATGGGCAGAAGCGCAGCGCTGAGAATAATCGAGGCAAGTCCCTGCAGAATCTTTGGCATGGCGGTTCTTCTCCGATTGTCTGGCATGTTGCGTTGGGCACCGTGTTGCAGTCTCGCGGAGGAACATCGCGGTGGAGTTACAGGAGGATGAGAAATCTGTGACACAACTTCTCGGGTCGCCTTTAAATTGATTTTTTCCCACGGAACTTTTTTCCTATTTAGACGTCTATGTATTGCGAGGTCTAAGTATGGCTAAGGCTGACTCTTTGCAGGGGTCGATGGATTTGCTTGTTTTGAAGATACTTTCGCGGCGACCGGGATTACACGGCTACGCGATTATGTCCGCGATTCAGGACATTTCTGGCGAAGTGCTTCGCGTGGAGGAAGGGTCGCTCTATCCGGCTTTGCACCGGATGGAAGAGGCGGGATGGATTTGCGCGGAGTGGGTGACTAAAAATACGGGGAGGCGGGCGCGGCTATATGAGGTGACGGCGGCGGGGAAGAAGCAGCTTGGAGCCGAGGAATCACGGTGGCAAGCGGTGACTCTGGCGGTGAACCGCGTTTTGCGGGAGGCTTGATATGTCGCTATGGACCAGGCTGGCCAATGTTTTTCGCGGGGAACATTTGAATCGCGAGATTGATGAGGAGCTAGAGGCGCACATTGCGGAGGCAGTTGAGCAGGGGCGCAATCCTGTTGAAGCGCGAAAAGCGTTCGGTTCGACGCTGCGGCACCGCGAAGGAAGCCGCGACGTGCGGCTTGTGTCATGGCTGGAGTCTTTGTGTTCGGATGCAATTTTCGGTTTGCGGCAGCTTAACAAGACGAAGGTTACTTCCGCCGCGGCAATTCTGTCGCTGGCTTTGGCGATTGGAGCTTGCACGTCTGCATTTCGATTGATTGACGCGATTCTTCTGCGGCCGCTTCCCGTCGCGAATCCTGAACGGCTTTACGATTTGTCGCGGCAGGGAATCGGTCCGGAAGGCAAGCCGCAGAATTTCGATGGCTGGGCGTATCCTGATTTTCAATTGATGCGGGCGGCAGTAAAGGATCAGGCCAAGCTATTCGCCGTTTCGTACGCGGATTCGGTGGACCTGACCTACAAATCGGATGAAGACATTGAGAAAGCGTACCTGCAATACGTGTCCGGCTGGATGTTTCCGACGCTGGGGCTGCGTCCGGCGTTAGGACGCTTGTTCACCGAGAACGACGATTTGAAACCTGGTGGACATCCTTACGCAGTGCTCTCTCACGATTATTGGTCCCATCGTTTTGGGCAAGATCCGGCCGTGATTGGTCGCACCTTTCAGATGGGAAATGAGATTTACGAAATCGCAGGAGTCGTCGAAGCGCCTTTTATAGGCACCGAACCAGGGACGATCGTGGATATTTTTGTGCCGACGATGATGAATCCGGCGGTAACGCGCAAGGACTCGACGTGGCACCGGACTTTGGCGATGGTGAAGCCAGGCGCGGCGCTCGAGCCGATGCGGCAGAAGTTGGAAGCCACTTCCAGGGCGTTTGAAGAGGAACGTGCGAAAGGCTTTCTTGGAATGTCCAAGAAAGAGATTGATCAATTCCTGGATCAAAAGGTTGTGCTCGAACCGGCGGCGACCGGAGTGTCGGATTTGCAGACGGAGACGAAGCGGCCGCTCGCTGTGCTCGGAGTACTTGTGGCTCTGGTGCTGCTCATAGCGTGCGCCAATGTTGCAAATTTGATGACGGCGCAAGCTTCGGCGCGAGCGCGCGAGATGGCTGTGCGTGTTTCTCTCGGCGGTGGAAGATGGCGTCTGATTCAGTTGGTGCTTGTACAAAGCGCGTGGCTGGCTCTGATGGCGGCGGCGATTGGCGGATTGTTCGCGTGGTGGTCGGGGCCGTTCGTCGTAAGCATGATCAATCCGCCGGACAATCCGGCACGGCTTATTCTTCCTGCGGACTGGCAGGTTCTGGGATTCGGTTTGGCACTCGCGCTGTTTGTGACTTTACTTTTTGGATTGATTCCCGCACTCCGCGCTTCGTCTGTCAATCCAGTCAGTGCGTTGAAGGGCGGCGAAGATCCACATTCGAAACGCCGATTGATGCACGCGCTGATTGCCGTGCAAGTGGCATTCTGTTTTCTTGTCCTCTTTGTGGCAGGACTTTTCGTCACAACGTTTCAACGATTGTCGCAGCAACCTACGGGCTTCTCGACGGACAGGCTACTTGTTGTGGATGCCGTCACCAAAACTCCGCAGCCGATAGAGTTCTGGGAGCAAGTGGCGGATCATGTGCGAAACGTGCAAGGAGTCGAAGCGGTCGCGATTGGGGATTCTCCCTTGCTCGGTGGCAGCGGCTGGAACAATTTTATTTCCGTGAACGGCGCTCCGCCGAATGGAGTGCTGGCTTACATGCGCGCCGTTTCGCCGGGCTGGCTGGACGTGATGAAGATTCGGTTGCTAGATGGAAGAGACTTCCGGCCGGGCGATACACACCCGGGAGCGGCGCTCGTGAACGAGACGTTCGCGAAGATATATTTTGATGGAGTTGATCCAGTGGGAAAGAGCTTTGATCTCTCGCTGGATGAGGGCGTGCGATTACGATATGAAATCGTGGGGTTGGTGGGAGACGTGCGGTACAGAAATTTGCGCGAGCCGATTTTGCCGCAGCTGTACGTTCCCTTTCACGCAGTGGACAACAACGGCGTTTCACGAAAAAGAGGTGCGGGGATTTTGCTGGTGCGAACGTCCAGCTTGAATCCACGCTCGCTCGCCTCTGTGCTTCGACAGGAGGTCCCACGGGCACGAGCGGAGTTTCGCGTGAGCCGCATTCGGACGCAGCTCGAAATAAATCAGTCGCAGACGGTGCGTGAGCGGTTGTTGGCGACGCTGGCTCTGTTCTTTGCGGTTGTAGCGTTGTTGCTCGCGGGTGTCGGTTTGTATGGCGTGTTGCATTATTCCGTGCTGCAGCGGCGGCGCGAAATTGGAATTCGCATCGCAGTGGGCGCGCAGGCAGGAGGCATCGCACGGTTAGTGACGATGGATGTGTTTGCGATGGTGCTCGTGGGAGCTGTCGCGGGCATCGGCTTGGGAATGTTGTCGGTGCGGTGTGTTGAGTCGCTGTTTTATCAGGTGAAGGCAACCGACATGCAAATGCTAGCGTTTCCTGCGCTGGCGATTCTCGCCGGGGCATTTTTGGCTGCGTTGCGGCCGGTAATGCAAGCGGTTCGAATCGAGCCCGTCTCGATGCTGCGCGCGGAGTAGATGAGCAATACCATACTGCGCGAATCGGATAAGGACTAGACTTGAGGCGCGGGCAAGAGAGTGAGGTGCATGTATGCTGCTGATGTTCATCCTTCCGATAGTGCTCCTGGTAGCGGTTGTGGGCAGTCTTCCGATTTGGCGGCACAGCAAGCAGTGGGGCTACTACCCGATCAGCGGGGTGGGGCTGATTATATTGATCGTGCTACTTCTGTACTGGTCTGGGCGTCTGTAGGAAGAAAACAAGAATTCATTCCATTTCAAGTTTGGCGCATTGGCCCTCGGAGCTTGGCGGGTGCTTGTGTTCACGTTCTGGCTTTCGGAGAGCGCTGAGAGTAGAAACTTGACCCTATACCTGAGTATAGGGTTCAGAATAGTGTCATGCGTATCGGAGAGCTTTCCGCGCGAGCGGGCGTCAACGTTCAAACGGTCCGGTTTTACGAGCGGGAGAACCTGCTCCGAAAACCGGTGAGGACGGCGTCTGGATACCGCACGTTCGAAGAGGCGGACCTGGAGAGAGTTCGGTTTATCAAGGACTCGCAACAGCTGGGCTTTTCGCTTAAGGAGATCAAGGAACTGCTGGAGATTCATGAATCAGCGAAATCGTTTTCGGGCAGGCCGCAGACGAAATCGAAGGAATGGGAGAAGGCATTTCGAATCGCCAGGGAACGGCTGGAGTTGATCAACCAGAAGATCGAATTTCTTAAAGTTTTGAAGAAGCCGCTGTCCGCTGTTCTTGAACAGCCGGGTGCGCAGACAGCAATGGTCTGCCCGGCTTCTTTGATGGCGCGTCCCGCCGCGGGACGGACCGGAAATCACGCCCGAAGTGACGCCGCCACGGTTTCTCGTCCCCGCAAAAAATCTGCTTGACTCTATACCTCGGTACAGACTTCACACTCCGTAAAGAACGCAGGTGGAACAGAAAAAAGCTAATTTCATAGCTCTTTTCAACACACAACTCAGCTCGTTGCAATGATTTGATCGAAGGGAGAAAACGAAAATGATTCGAAGAATTGCGCTGTTATTTCTTGCGGTTGCGTTCGCGGCGGTGGCCGCGAATCCGCCGGACTTTTCGGGGACTTGGGTCTTCAATGCGGGAAAAAGCAAAAACGTGGGGATGATGGCCAACGCTGAATACACTTCGACGATAACGCAGACTGCAAAGGCGCTCACGGTAAGTGACATCACCGTGTTCAACGGGCAGAAGCAGACACATGAGACGCGCTACGACTTGAACGGCGCAACTGTTCCGAATGACTCCCCAATGGGAGAGAAGAGTCAGACGAGTAGCCACTGGTCGGGGAATAAATTAGTGACGACTTGGGAGTCGGAAGGCGCGGTGGCGGGAACGAAAGTGGTTCGAACGGAGACGCGCTATTTGTCTGACGACGGAAAGACATTGTTTCTGGAATCGGCGCGTGCCGGCAAGGAGCCGATGGTCATTGTGTTCGACAGGAAGTGATGAGCATGGACAAGGCGATTCCATTGCAAGGGGCAATTCGTGGCCGAGACGCAGGCAGATCCAAAAAACGGGCGCGCCTCACGCCTGGGCTCATCGTCGTGACCGTGCTTGTAGTTGGCATTGTGGCCGCGTACTGGTTCCAGAAACAGCCGCGCGGGGGAAACAACCTCGCCGCTGTATCCACGATTTCTCCGGAAATGCGAGAGATCGATTCGACGGTCACAACCAGTGGAACCGTACGGTTAAGAACTGGCGCGGAAGTGCGCGTCGGTTCACAGGTCTCGGGAATCGTGCGCAAGCTGAACGTGACGGTCGGCTCTCACATACAGAAAGGGGACATCATCGCGGAAATTGATCCACGCCCCCTGCAGGCGCGCGTGGAGCAGGCGCGCACGCAAGCGGCGATGGACGAAGTGGGCGTCGGGAAAGCCCAGAGGGACTTGAACCGCGGGCAGCAGCTATTTAAAGAGGGAGTTTTGCCGGCGCAGCAGAAAGAAGATCTGGAATGGCAGATGAAAAGCGCGCAGGCGAGGCTAGAGAAATCGAAGAGCGATCTGGCGGCGTCGGAAATTGATTTGTCCTACGCGGTGATTCGCGCTCCGATTTCGGGAACGGTGGCTTCGGTGTCGACACAAGAAGGGGAGACCGTGGCGGCATCGTTTGCAGCTCCCACGTTTGTGACGATCATAGAGGACAACGCTTTGGAATTGGTGGCGATGGTAGACGAGACAGATATCGCGAATGTGCGGGCTGGCGACACCGTGGTCTTTACTGTGGAGGCGTATCCGTCAAGAGAAATGCCGGCCATCGTGAAGCGGATCGATCCTGTCGCGACGATCATTTCCGGCGTCGTGAATTATCCGGTGATGGCGGCCATACAGAAAGACGGTCGGCTGCTCAAACCTGACATGACGGCGAATATCACGATCAGGACCGAGGAAAGAAGAGTCTTGGTCGTGCCCAATGGCGCGATTCAGCGTGACGGCGAAGAACGATACGTATTTCTTATGCGGGACAGAAAACAGGAGAAAAGGATCATTACGGTTGGGACACGGGAAGCGGGGTTCACGGAGATCAAGAAGGGCTTGAGCACGAGCGACCAGGTGGTCGTCACAAAGGTGGCGGATTCGGAGAAAAAAGGTGGGAAACCATGATTGAAGTGACGCATCTTGGGAAAACATATCGCCGTGGTGATGGAACGCCGGTGGATGCGTTGAAGGATATTTCATTCCTGATTGAGCGAGGAGAGTTTGTGACCATTCGCGGACCATCGGGCTCGGGAAAATCTTCGATGCTGAATATCGTGGGATGTCTCGACAAGCTGACCTCAGGAGCCTACCTGCTGAACGGAGAGGAATTGTCGAACTATTCCGATAAACAGCTTTCGCACGTACGCGCTTGGAAAATTGGGTTTGTGTTTCAGTCGTTCAACTTGATGCCGCGTACGACAGCTCTGGAAAACGTAGAGATTCCGATGATCTATGGTCCGGGGCGCGTCGATCGCAAGCGATCGATGGCCGCCCTCGAGCGCGTGGGGCTTGGGGGACGCGCTCATCACTACGGGACGGAGCTTTCCGGCGGAGAGCAACAGCGCGTAGCAATTGCGCGGGCGTTGATCAACGATCCTTCTCTTATTCTCGCCGATGAACCTACGGGAAATCTCGATTCGGCCGCTGGGGCCGAAGTGATGGCGATACTTCGCCAACTGCATCAAGAAGGGCGAACCGTGGTTCTGGTGACGCACGACGATGCGGTGGCGGCATATGCGGAACGCGAGATTTTGTTTAAGGACGGAGTGCTTGCGTCGGATCGAAAGATTGCCGTGCTCGTGAGGGAGTAGATTTGGCGACGGTTCGGAGAACAAGCCATGCGGATTGCATCGGGGATAGGAATTGCGTGGCGAAGCATGTCGCGGAACCGGCTGCGCACATTTTTCATGATGGCAGGCGTGATGATCGGGATTTGCTCGCTGACAATTCTGGATTCTGTCGGAGAAAACACTAAGCGGGAGACGATGAAGCGGTTTAAGAACATGATCGGAACGTTTGATACCGTCATCATTCGTCCCGGTGCGGGAAAGACACGCGGGATGGTGTCGCTGACGAATGTTCCTCCGACCTTGAAGTTCGAAGACGCTGCGGCCATTGCGGCGGAACTTCCGGAAATCAAACAAGTCGCGCTGTTGCAGAACGCGTTTGATATCGATGTGAAATATAAGGACAAGAACGTGAGCCCTGCGATTTTTGGCGTTTCCGCGAACTGGCTTGATTTGCGCGGAGATGAACTTGCGCAGGGCAATTTTATAAACGAGGAAGATATGCAATCCCTCGCGCGAGTAGCCATTCTGGGATCGGACGTCTTGCCTACTCTTTTTCCCGACGGGGATGCGCTCGGGAAGACGATTCGAATTGGTGATGTTCCATTTCAGGTGAAGGGAGTGCTCTCGGCGCGAGGCGCAGGGCCTGGCGGAGGAAGTCTGGACGACCTGATTCTGATTCCAGTTACCACCGCATCAAAGCGTCTCTTTAACCGGGATTTTCTGACGATGCTGATCGCGCAGCTTCGTGATCCGGAGAGGAGCGACTCGGTAGTGGCGAAGATCACAGCGCTCTTGCGACAGCGGCACAGCATCGCGGCCGCAGCGCTTGACGATTTCACGATTACAAGCCCGCAAGCGGTGATGGCGCAGGTGACCCAGATGGGTTCCACGCTTTCAACGATATTGAAGGGGATTGCGACGATCGCGATGTTCATCGGCGGAGCGGTAATCATGAGCTTGATGTTGATCAGCGTGTCCGAGCGAAGGAAAGAGATTGGGCTGCGGCGCTCCGTTGGCGCGAGCCGGCGGGACATTTTGCTGCAGTTCATTTTGGAAGCGTCGCTGGTCTCAAGTTTCGGGGGGCTGATTGGAATCGCGCTCGGTCTGGGCGGTACGAATGTGGTTGCGCGCATCCAGCACCTGCCTCCGATTTTTGCGTTACAAGCTTTGGAATGGACTGCTGGGCTTTCCGTGGGACTTGGTCTGATCTTTGGAATCTATCCGGCATGGAGAGCGACGCAGGTGGATCCAGTAAAAGCCCTTCGAACCTGACGCAGGATCGATCCAGCTCTCCGAAAAATACATGCACATCGGCAAAGCACTTCTCTTGATCGCTGGATCGCTGCGGCTGATCTGGCGATTTCGTTTGCGTTCCGGGCTTATCCTCTTGAGCGCCTTGTTGGGAGTCGGCGGTGTGATTTCCGCGATCAACTACGCAGCCGAAGGGCGAATGAAAGTCCTGAGCCGGATTCAACAGTTAGGGACAAATGTGCTGGTCGTTACGCCGCAGTTGAGCCGCAACGTGGGCGGTCGCGCCAAGACGGGAACGATTGTAACTACACTAGTCGCCGCGGATTATGCCGAGATTCTGCGCGAGATTCCCGATATCGATAAATCGTCAGCAACGATCACCAGATCTTTTCTGGTGAAGGCGGGCGACCTTTCGAAAAGCAATTGCATTGTGATGGGAACGGAGCCGGACTACGCGCGCATCCGGCACTGGCAAACGACCGAAGGCGAGTTCTATGAGATGCCCGAAATGAGGAGAGCGGCGCGCGTGGCGGTGCTTGGGGCAACAGTGAGGCATGATCTTTTCGACAATGAATCGCCCATTGGCAAACGAATTTTCATCAATCGCGTCGCATTCGAAGTAATCGGGGTGCTGGAAGAGCGCGGCCAAGGACTCGACGCGACAAACGAGGACAACCAAGTTTACGTTCCGCTGAGCACGGCCATGCGCCGCCTGGCGAACGTCGATTATTTCGGCTCCATTCTTTTCGCGGTGACAAGCTGGGACAAAATGGATGAAACGACGGAAACCATTCGCAAGGTTCTTAGCAAGAGGCATCGCGCGCTCGGGAATTTACCAGAAGACTTTCAGATTCAGAACCAAAAAGCCCTGATCGATACGGAGATCGCTTCTTCCAGTCGCCTCACATTTCTTGTGCGGTGGGTGGGATTGAGCGGTCTTGCCGTTTCGGGCTTGGGTATTCTCGCGATCTGCTGGATCGCCGTGGGGGAAAGAGTCGCAGAAATCGGAATACGCAGAGCGCTCGGAGCGACGAAGTCGGACATCTTCTTCCAATTCTTATTTGAAGCGGTGGTGATCAGCGTCCTCGGTTGTTTCGCGGGAATCATTGCCGGCTGGCAAGGCACAGAGAGTATCGCGCGCCAAGCGGAACTTCCGTTTTTCTTTGATTGGACAGGCGCCGTTCTGGTGGCGGGTTTTGCGGTCTTCATGAATTTGGTTTTTGCGCTGATCCCTTCGAGAAGAGCGGCGCTCCTGGACCCGATACGAGCGCTTAAGTCGGAATAAGCGCGGCAAAGATGTGAAATAGAGAAATAGAATTATAAGGATGGTGCCCGAAAGAGGACTCGAACCTCCACGACCGTTAAGTCACAGGCTTCTGAGACCTGCGCGTCTGCCAGTTCCGCCATTCGGGCACAAATGCTGTGGGTGAAACCCCTGCAAAACCGGGGTTGCAGTTCCAACGAAGCTTTTTCATTGTGCCCGCCGCCCTCCGCTTTGTCAACGAAGGTGGCCATGAGCTTTCGCTCGAACTCCGGAGTGGACGTGGGACAGATGCGAAGCGGCTGAGGATGAGTGGCTCGTGCAAACCCTTGCAAACAGAGGGCTTGAAAGCAATCGATCGAATTTTCGCCTGGTTCTAATTGTGGCCGGACCATGTGCAGGCAAGCCTCGATTTACTTTATGAGAAGTAGTTGAAATTCAAATCCGCGGTGCTATACTCGCGCTCTAGAACGCGGTCTCTCCCCTTCCTTGCACCTGCAAAAAAAGACCGCGGCAGTTCCAGTGGGAGGTCACCATGGAGCACTTCACTACAGGGCCTATTTTCTACGTTCTGATTGCCTGGGGGATTGTTACCGCTATCTTCATGTTGTTGTTGATTCGGCGGAGCCTTCTTGCCAGCCATGAAGATGATCAAATCTTTCTCGACGCCGCACAGGAACACATGGCACGAGAACAAAGGGAGATCGTCGCGAAGATAAACGCACTTTCGCGGCCGCTCATGACCAGCGGCATCGCTTCAGGAGCGCTTCTTTTGATTCTGGCCTGTCTGTGGTTATACAACGGGCTGAAAAATATTTAATGCGTTGAGCAGGGCCGGCGAGCCTCATTGTTTAGTGCGTCGACGGACTTTTTGGCGGAACCTGCGGCGTCGGTTGTGTGTTCGCCGGTGTGCTGGGTGGAGGGTTTGGCGACAACGAACTGTGGTTGTGCACAATCACCCAGTGGTTATTCCTTTTTTCGAGAACTAGAGTAGTTTGTCCCCGAGCGGCGGAAGGCTGCCCATCCACTAGCGCTGAAAACTCCCACTGATAACAGGCCCAGGCGAAGTTGCCGTTGACCTTGATGTAGGTGTTGCTCCTATCCATGCGCACCTGTTGCATACGGTTGTGCTGCGCCTGGTAGACGGTGAGATAGTTTGTCCACGTGAAAATAGGCGGTTCCCAATTGCCACTGACGACGGAGACGTCGTCGGCATAGTCCTTGTGCAGCTTTTCGATGTCGCCGAGCTGCCAGGCGCCCAGCATTTCCGAAATGGTGTAATCGACCTGTTGCTCGTCGCCCATGGGTATGCTGGGCATTTTGTCCGCTGAGTCGTCTGTTTTCTTTTTCTTCTGAGCCCCAGCCGGTGAGGCGCAAGCAAAGAAAAGTGCCGCTCCCAAGAAAAGCGAGACAACTGTTTTGAGCGTGCGGCCGGCAAAATGAGTAGAAAAATAACTTTTCATGCGTCTTCGACCCCCGGTTGAAGAGGATAGCACGCTGATTTGTGCGCGGTAGCGATGTGTCCAGTTGATGTACGTCGAGTGGCCGGGCTTTGCGAGAAGCCGGGAGGCGTGAAAGATGCGCCCGGGTCAGCTTGTTTGCGTAGCGCTGAGAAGATTTACGAAGAGGCGATACGCGCCGGGGACACCTTCGGGAATCTGGCGAAAGAAAGCGATGCCCGTGTAAATGTACATGCCTTTGCCGTAGCGCGCATAAACCAGCGCTCCGTTGAGGTCCGGCTCGCCGGGGTCGTTCATGGCCAAGACTGCGGTGTATTTTGGATCAAATTGTGTCCAGTAGTAGAGTCCGCGCTCTTGCACCCAGCCTTTGAAGTCGTCCTGCGAGATTTTGTTCGGGCGATTGAGAAGCGGATCGTCCGGCTTAAGAAATTTGACGGGAGAATTTTCGTCGGTGATTCGCGGGAGCTGGCCTCCCGAGCCGTTCGTGATTTTCGCAGGATACGGAGCGTATTGTTCTTTGTTCCAGGCGAAGTCGCGGTTGTATTGGACGACGAGTGTGCCGCCGTTGGCGACGTACTGTAGAAGCCGCTGATTTGCGCCGGGAAGTTCCGGCCGCAGTTCGTACGCGCGCACACCGACAACGATGGCGTTGAATTTCGACAGATCGCCGAAAGCCAGCGCCTGCGCATCCAGCATTTCGACTTGCAGTCCAAGCGTGCGCAGCGCTTCAGGGATGGGTTCGCCTTCGGCAGTGATATACCCGACGCGTAGATTTTTAGGCACGTTTAGATCGAGGGCATACACCACGCATTGGGCAGGCTCGCTCCAGAATTGAGTGGGTAGAGAAGGTAGCGGTTCGAGCGTGGTGGAGAATTTTTCTTCGCCGCGCTTGGCGAACGCAGTGATCGTGTACTTTCCCGCGGAAAGCTTATTCGGCGGGGTCACGGTGACTTTCGCGAACTTCTCGCCGGCGCCGTCGAAGGCAAGATCCACAGATGCGCTCGCCGTAAAACTATCCGGCAGATCAAGCCCCACGGAGACTTTGCCTGGATGGGTCGCATAAGAATGGACTCGCAATAAAACATCGAAAGGCTGCTCTGGCTTTCCCAGCACTTCGAGCGCCTGCTTGGGTTCCACTTTTAATGTGTACGCGGGAACGATGCGTAGTGCTACGCGGTCTACGCGTGTGGAGCTTGGTGCGATGTGCGTCACGGGAACAGTGACAGAAAACTTGTAGCCGCTGATTGTTACTTCTTGCCGCGCCGTAAACAACGGCGGTGGCTCGGGCTGCAATTTTTCCCAGGGGCTCAACTTAGGAGCAGCTTGGGTAAAATCGACCGTGAACTGATAGCCTTTCGCGGCATCGCCCTCACGTTTTGTTTCTTTGAAATATGGAGGAAGATCCAAATTCAGCGCGCCTAGCTCGCAACCTGCTTCTTTGCGGCAAATGGTCTGGGCCGATACGCCGAACGACTCGCCGACGACGAGAGTGTCGCGGTCGGCATCGGCCCGGACCTCGACGGCTGCGACCAGACTTAGAGCGCGGTCGAGCCGCACATGTGCTTTTGCAAGCTCGAAGGAAAGGGGCGAAGGCGTCGCGTCCTCTTTAGCGGGAGAGATGGTGTCAATTCGCATCGCGGCGTTGGCTAAGCCCGCCGCTGCCTTGGACCAATTGAGGGCAAGCGCTGAAGTACGCGCCTTCGCAATAGACGATTCCGCTTCGCTCATCGCTTGCCGGAATGTCGCCTCGGGCACCGAGCCATTAGCGAGATCATGGAGCGGCCTGGCCAAGCTCGCTGGATCGAGCTTGCTTCCGTCTTCGCGAACGAGCACGAGCGGCCGGCGTAGAAAAGGTGAATTCACAAAACCGGTGATGCCCTGCGAGCGGTGATTGGAAAAAGCGTCAAGCGCAATTTCGCGCCAAGGCTTGCCCCAAAGGTCCGAGATGTCGTCGACAGGCAGGGTATACCCGTTCGACGAAGCGCCGGTTGCACCGCCGCGCTCCGTGTCCAGAATCTGTATGGGATGCGTGGAATTTCCCCAGACAGCCAATCCATCTTTGGATATTTGTTCGGGAAATGCCTTTGGATCGGCTGCCATCTCCACGGCTTTCGGCGTCCATAACCCCGAAGTTTGATGGTGGCCGTGGCCGCCATGAACGCCGCCCCAGCCGTTAATCACAATATTGGGGCGATAGGTGCGAATCACTCGCACCATTTCCCCAAGGACTGCATCGCCCCAGATTTTTTCCGTTTCTTCGGGCGTTTTCGAGAATCCAAAGTCAGGCGCGCTCCCAAAAAAGAGTTTAATGCCGTAGCCGCGAGACGCGGCGAGAAGTTCCTGCGTGCGGATTAATCCAAGTTGCGGCGCCTGCTCGGGACCGAGATCGTTTTGGCCACCTTCGCCGCGAGTAAGAGTGAGCAGCGCGACATCAGCGTGCAGGCCTCGCGCGAGATAGGTGAGTAGGGCGGCAGATTCGTCGTCGGGATGCGCAGTTATATAGAGGATGCGCGTGGTGACGCGTGCACTGTCGATGGCTTCGATGGTTTCCGGGAGGCCGGGGCCCGTTCCTGGAGCAGGAGGAAATTGCGCAGGCACCGGTCGCGCGGAAAGAAAAGCGAGCACGGCGCCGAAAAGTGTTGGTCCAATGACTCTAAAGAAAAGTCGATTCACGCAGCCTCCGGGTCATCCCGCTTTTCAAATAGCACTTTTGCAAACGGCCATTGTCGCATTTTACGGGCCCAGATAAGAAATGCGAGCGTACCAAGCGCGATCTCCGCGATTCCCCATTTTCTGGCAGTGCCGGTCTGCCAGAAAAGCCATGCCCAGCCGAACATGGTAAGCACGGCGGGCACGGGATACAGCCACATCTTGAACGGCAGCCGCGCCGTTCCCCAACGGCGCCGCAACAATATCACTCCCACAGCTTGGCCGATGAATTGGACGAGCAGGCGCATCGCCAGGATGCCTTTGATGGCCGTCTCAAGCTTCAAAGTCACGCTAAAGAGAAAGGCAAGACCGCCGAGAACGAGAAGCGAGACGTAAGGAAAGTGTTTAGTCGGATGCAAACGTCCGAATACCGGGAAGAAATTTCCGTCCAGCGCGGCTGAGTAGGGTACGCGCGAGTATCCCAGCAAAACCGAAAACACCGAAGCGAGCGCGACCCACAAGACCATCCAGGTGGCTGCCTGCGCTGCGTGATGGCCGTAAAGCGTCTCGACGAACGTGCTGACGATAAATTTGGAATTCTGTGCTTCACGCCACGGCACGACTCCCAGAATGCTGACCTGCATCGCCAGGTACAGCGCTGTGATTCCGAGAATCGAAAGGAAAATTCCGCGCGGAATATTGCGCTCCGGGTCGCGAATTTCTCCGCCCAGATGGCAGATGTTGTAGTAGCCCCAATAACTGTAAACCGTGTTGACCATTGCGGACCCCAGGCCCGCGAACCACACCCAGGAAAGCGAAAACGCCCCGGGAGGAAAATCGAAGGCCATTTTTGCGTTGAAATGGCTCGCGCCTCCCCAGATTAGCCAGAGAAGAGTACCGACCACACCGGTCCACAGCAGCACGGAAATTTTTCCAATGGTAGTGATGCGCCGGTAAAGCAGTACCACCAGGAATAGAACCAATCCTCCGGAGACGGCTTTAGCCTCGAGTGTTGAAAGCGGGTGCAGATATCCGGCATAGCGGGCAAATCCGATCGAGGCAGACGCGATGGAAAGAGGTGCTTGAACAAATGTCTGCCAGACGAACAGAAAAGACATCAGACGGCCCCAGCGTCCCGGTCCGTAGGCTTCGCGAAGAAAAACGTACGTCCCGCCGGCGCGTGGCATGGCTGCGCCCAGCTCAGACCAGACGAAGGCATCGAGCGTGGCCAGGGCTGCTCCCGCAATCCAGGCGATTAAAGCCTGTGGCCCGCCCATCGCTTTGATCACAAGCGACGTGACGACAAACGGGCCGATGCCCACAATCTCGATCATGTTGAGCGCGACGGCCTCTTTCAGACCGAGGCCGCGCTCCAGACCGGAAGGCTGCTCCGCAGGAATTCCGCCGGTCTTGCGGGGAGCTCCATTATTGGGGTCGGTCAACACGCCGCCGAGAATAGCAAATGCGTCGCGTTGCGGCTAACGCGCAATTTTCGAGAGTGTTCCAGTCTTATTCCTGGCCATCGAAGCCTGCCCGGTTTGTAACCACGGTAGGACAGTCCAAACTCGTCGAGCGTGCGGCCTGTCCGCGCGGTTAGACTTAGTAGAAGTATTTGGAGATTCGTTGGGTAGCTGCATGAACTTTTTCCGTGTCCTTAGATCGGGCGCGATACTGCTGTGTGTGATGACCTTGTCTGCGACTCTCTTCGCAGCGGGGACGCACGCACAACAGTTGGTATTGCCGCATGGAACGTCAGCCACTCTCGATAAAATCTATTCGTTTGATATGGATGAAGCGATTGCCGATGCGCAGCTGCTTCAGAGCGAACAGCCTGACCAGCCTCTCGGCTACCTGCTCGAAGCAGAAGCCCTGTGGTGGAAGATCTTTTGTACCTCGGCGGAATTCAAGTACGGCATGACTGATGCGCGGCACCGGCCAAAACTTGCCGCCGACCAGCACTATCTGGATCTGGCAGCGAAAGCTTCTTCGATTGCGCTGGCTCAGCTCAAAATTCACGAAACTGCGGACATGCAATTTTATGCGGGAATGGGAGATGCCTTTTCCGCGCGGCTTTACGGTCTGCGCGGCGAGAATCGCACGACAGCACGCTTTGGCGTCCATGCGCGCGAGCATTTTCTTCGCGCTTTTCAGCTGGATCCCGAATTAGTGGATGCCGAGTTCGGTTTGGGCCTCTACAATTATTATGTAGACACGATGAGTGGCCTGGCCAAGCTACTGAGTTTCTTCATGGGCATTCCGGGAGGCAACAAGCAAGAGGGCATCCGGCAGCTGGAACAGGATATGACCGAGGGCGTTCTCACTTCAGCCGCGGCACGTTTCTATCTGGCGCTGAACCTGCACCGCTATGATCTGCAATATGAAAAAGCGCTTGGGGTGATTGGCCCGCTCGTCGAGAAATACCCCACCAATCCGCTGTTTCAACTGGCCAGGGGGGATCTCTACGCCAAATTGGGCCGCCGGGAGCAGGCCCTCGCGTGCTACCGGGCCGCCGCGGCGCTCCACGTTCAAGATGCAGAATGTCGCGCCCATATTCAGGAGCTTGTACTTGCCTCGCTGGCTGCTCAAGGCGCCGGCAGTACCACTGCGACCCACTGAAAATGGGAGGGTTGCCAGGGCGGTCTGGTCCGAATCCGGGTCCGGAGTTGCTCATTGACCGCTCTTCGGGGAGAATGGTATTGCTAAAGGGTTGACCGTACGCGTTACAACAGAGCTGGCGGTTCAATATGAGCCCCAGATTAAGCTGGCGGGTCAACGCGCCGCGCGAATTGCGCATCTCATCCGAAAAGCATACTGGCACCGGGGGTCTCCCGCCGTTTGACCAGTCAGGTTGAACCCGGCCGTGTCGGGGTAACCAGAAACGATGAAGGAGTCTCGATGAAGCGGTCTTTGACAGCCATAGCTGTCGCGTTTGCGGCGTTTTTCGCCGCTACAGGTTGCAATGATTACGGCAACACTTTTCAATCCAATACCGGCGCATTTTTACAGTTTGTTTCGCCCTCTAATGCAACCGCCGGCGGATCTGGTTTTACAGTTACACTGACGGGCAGCGGTTTCGTAACGCAAACCATCGTTACCTGGAATCAAACAAAACTCACAACATGCGTTGTGACGACTACCGCGGCGAACGTATGCGCCCCGGCGAATGATACGGGAACTATTGTTTCGGTGACCGCCGTGGTCCCTGCCTCGATGATTTCAAAGGCGGGAACGGACTTCGTCCAGACCAAGCAGCCTCACTCCGGCACGGGCACGAACGGTCTCTCAAATGCCGTAGCCTTCATCGTATTTCCTCCTCCCAATCCAGTTCCGACGATTACCACGATCGCACCCAATAGCGCCCCGGCAGGGAACGCAGCATTACCGCTTACCATCACAGGAACAAATTTTCTTTTGACGTCGGACCCCACGGGCGGTTCGCAGGTGTTCTGGAATACAACCACACAGACAACTCTAACTCCTACAAACATCACGGCCACGCAAATTCAAGTGACGGTTCCCGCGGCACTGCTCGCCACCGCTGGCACTGCAAGTGTGACCGTAAACAATCTTCCAATACCGCCCCCCAAGGATTGCCAGATCAATTGCACTGGTTTTGGAGGTGGGGGGACTAGCAACGCCGCAACCTTCACCATCACCGGAGCGGGTGGGAATAGCGCAAACGCGAACGCTGCTCTTGTCGAAGAGGAGACGCCCGCGGTCAGTCTTGATGGCCGCTATGTGGCGTATTCGGCTTCGCAAGGCGGTCACACACAAATTTTCGCCCGCGATACCTGCCAAGGGGCCGACCCTTCTTGCCAGCAGCGGACAATTCTCATTTCTTCCGCGCTGGATGGTACTGCTGCCACTGATGACAGCCATTCCCCTTCTATGAGCTCCGATGGACGCCATGTAGCATTCAGCTCCGTGGCGGCCAATCTGGTCACGGAATCGGGCACAAGCGCAGCGCCGGGCACAGGCCGCCAGGTCTATCTCCGCGACACTTGCTTCGGAGTCACCGGTTCGTGCACTGCTTCGACTCAGCTTATTTCCACGGATCCCAACGGAACTCTGGTGGGGCTGGAAGGTATTCTGCCATCGCTCAGCGCTTCGGGACGATTTGTCGCGTTCCTGGCCGTAACGCCGAGCCCAGCATCACCGAGCCCGGCAACCCAGGCAACCGCTGCAACGAGCAAGTCCGCAGCAAGCGTGAACAACAGCGGTTACCGCCAGGTATTCGTGCGCGACACTTGTCTTGGCACGGCGAATTGCACGCCGAAGACCACGCGCATTTCGCTGCAACCTGGCGACGGTTCTGGAACGGGAACCGGAACAGGATCGGGAGCTGGAACAACTAAGCCGGCTGGTCCCGCAATCAGCGGCGGCGGCGATCATGTTGCGCTTGCTGGTGGAACGACGGCGACTCTCTTCATGCGCTCCGTGGCCGTCGACGACGGTGTTTTTGTGGCACTCACGAAGAGCCAGCAGTAAACTCCAAACACATTACGAACAAAAAAGCATCGAGGCGCAAGACTCTGCGCCTCGATGTGTGCCCGGCAGAATGAACCTTTTTCTAACCTAGAAAACCCAAGTTGGATGTTTGAAAGTTGGCCAGGTTCGGAAAGATGGACGGCAGATCTGTGTTTGCCACTCCGAACCATGTGGCAAGCGTCGCAGCGTATTGGTCCACGGATGTCGAGGGAATCCACCGGCCATTGCTGCCGGTGTCGTCCGGTCCGCCGAGAGCCAGCGTGGGAAATTGTCCATAAAACGCGTTTCCCTTCACGGCGTCGCCCATAATCATTTGGTGGCTGCCCCAAGCATGGTCCGTTCCGCCGTTGGAGCCCGGCTGGAATGTCCGGCTGAATTCGGAGAGCGTGAAAGTCGTAACTTCACTGGAGACCCCGAGCTCTTGTGTGGCTTGATAAAAAGCTGCCATCGCAGGGCTCAGCAGCGTGAAGAGGCTGACTTGTGTATCAAGTTGATCAGCGTGCGTATCGAAGCCGCCGAGCGAACAGAAAAATATTTGCCTTTGAACGTTCAGCGCACTGCGTGCCGCGATAACCTGGGCCACTTGTTTCAACTGCGATGCGAGGCCATTGTTGGCGGGAAAGACAGTCTGAATCGCCGGAATGTTTTTCAAAGCCGCCGATAGCACCAAGCCCTCTTGAATCGCCTGGGTTGTCACTCCGCTCGCCGCTTGTACCAAAGATATCCCGGTATCAAAAGTCAGTAATTGTTGCGTCGCCAGGAATCGCGCTTGCGACGCAGCAGACGTGCTGAAGCCGCTCAGTCCCGGCGTGCTTCCGGGACTCATCGTGAATGGCCGCGTTGTGTCGCCGGTACAGAAGATCGCATTTCCCGCCACAGAAAGAATCGGCGGAAACTGGGCACCCGAATTCATTCCCTGGATCTTGTCCGCAACTTTTCCCGCCCAACCCGCATTGGGCAGGCCGCTCAGCTGCGTCGTTTGCCACTGTTCTTGCTGATCGGAGTGTGAAAAAAGATTCTCCGGCAGGCTAGCTTGGCTTTGATAATTCTGGCGCGTGGTGGGCTGAACAAGTGTACCCACGTTGGTGAGCAACGCGAGCGGCGATTTGGAGGCATTGAAGAGGGTCTGAATATCCGGGAGATTTGGATGAAGGGCGAAATTTGCCTGCCCACCGACTTGCAGCGGAAGAAGTGATGATTGCGCCAGCGCCAGGTTTGCGCGAATGGTCTGATAGTTTGCATAACCGGCCGTGTCGTTAGGCACTAGGAGGTTGTTCGCGTCGTTTCCGCCGAATAGAAAAATACACACCAGCGCTTTGTAGCTTGTACTGGCTTGCGCGAGAGCGCTCACCAGCCCGAATTTGCTCAGCCCGCTGACCATTGCTGCCGTTGCCGCAGAGCAGCAGGTCAGCCTCATGAAATCCCGTCTCGAGTGGTGCGTCATGACCGTCTCTCCCTTTTTTGCTCTAACGCTGCACTTGGTATTGCGAGGACGAGGTCACAAGATAGATCGCCGTCTTCGCTAGATTCGTCGTGTCTGTGCTGCTTACCGAGCCCAATGCCGTTATGATGGACGACTGCATTTGGCTGGACATTGTTCCATGAAGGAAAAGATTGTTCAGCCAGCTAACCATTTGGTCTGGAGTTCCGGCATTGATGACCGGCGTGAAATCGACGGTCGTCGCGCTGCTTATTTTTCCGTAGACGAGCGTGTTGATGAAGTTCACGCGGTTGAGCGAAGTCGCTGTATTAAAGATGGCGAACTCAGGCCCGTTCAGAGTCGTTCCAGGTATCAAACTCTGTGGCGGAAAGAAGTTGAATACGCTCCCCGAATTGAAAAGGGACTGCGACATATTTCCGCTCTGGCTAGTGAAACCCGTTCCATCGGTGTTTGCATGAAACGCCCGCGCTAGGCCCACCATCATCACCACCGGTTCGCGCAATTTGCCGTCGGTTGCGACTGCTGTCGTTTGCGAATCGCCGCGGCGCGCTTCGGCGTCCAACAGAATCGCTGCGGCGACGGCTTGCATGTCGCCCCTCTTGCCGGAGCCATAGCTCTGGAATTTTCCGCTAGTAAAGGCGGCTGTCACTCTAGCCACGTACGCCGGACTCGGATTGCTGGTCACCAGTTTTTCGATGAGTTGTTGGCACACGAATGGGGGCAAATTGGAATTATTGAAGATAATGGTCAGCACATTGGCCAATTCTTGCTCTGCCGATTGTCCTGCCGCAACGGATTGTCCCAGAAGCGTTTTCGCGCCGCTGTCATGGTTGGACTCGAACGGCACCATGGGCCCGCCGTAATAGCTTGGATTGTGCTTAAGCAGCGTCGCCCCCGGCATCGTCGGGTACGTCCATCCGGTGAACGATCGGCCCAAAGCCATCACGTCGTTCTGCGTATACGTAGGAATCGGATTGCCTGAGCCATCGAGCACCTGCGTACCATCGGTATTGAGTTGGCTTAGCCCCATCGTGAAGAGCTGCATTGATTCGCGCGCGTAATTCTCGTTCGCATGCTGCCCAGTGGCAGGCTTGTCGTTATTGACCATATCCAGCCAATGCCCCATTGCGGGAGTCAGGGTAACGTCGGTCATCACGTCGTAGTAATTGCCCAGCGCGTCGTTAGTTAACGCCTGCATGTAATTCGTATAGCCTGTCGGATCATTCACTTTGTTTTCGCCAACGACCCAAATCTCGTTCAAGGCAAACGCGATCCGCTGTCGCAATTGATCTGCGTCATTCACACCATTAAGAAAGAACTGATTTTGGACTTTTGCCAGCCCCGTGTCGGTCGATAAGGGTGCGGGATACGCCGAAACAGGCGCTGCAAACTGGGCTTGCAAGAAGGGATCGAAGCCCGTCTGCTGTACCTGAGTCACTAGTTCTGGCGTGGGCCCAAACGTGGACTGCTCAAGAAATCGCACCGCGGCAGATTGGGAAACGATCGGGTTCCCGCCAACAACAAAAGCCGTCAAGGACCCAGACGTCGATGACCCGGGATCCGGATTTTTTACAGTGACGGAAACGTTGCCCTCTTGGGCTGTCGTCGCCGTTCCGGTGGCGCTGAGCTGCGTCGAAGAAGTACGTGTGGTTGTGAGTGGTGTCGTCCCGAACAAGACAATCGCATTGGTCGCGAAATGCGCGCCGCTGACCGTCAGCGTGAAAGTTCCTACAGGGAACTGTGCCGGAGAAAGCGAAGAAATCTGAGGAACGGGATTGTCCAGAGCGACCGAGCCGCTTGTCTTGATCGACGGCGTCGCCGTTTCGGATACACCGATCGTTATCGTGTTCGGCGTGGGCGGAAACTCCGGTGCGGTGTAAAGGCCTGTCGTGCTGATCGTTCCCGTCGTGGCGCTCCCACCTACGACTCCGTTTACAGCCCATGCCAGATCCGGCGAAGAACCATCGGAAGCTTGCGCTGCAAATTGCTGCGTGTCGTCGCCGGCGACCGTCGCACTCTGCGGATTCATGGTGAGTTGCGTCTGCGGCGGGGGTGGCGGCTGATTTTGACTTGATCCCAATCCCCCGCAACCCGCCGAAAAGAGTGCGAGGGTCCCCACTAGTGAAAGACCATTCCGTTTCACGACTTATCCCCCATTGCTAATCCGTGCAAGACCCTTGGCAGGACGCGTAGCACGGTCGTTGGCCGCCTATAACCCTGGGTAATTATTTAAGTTGTGGCAGGACTGGATGAAGGGAGAGTAGGCAGTATTGGGGCCCTAGGCTACTGGCCTTTGGTACACATTCAGGGCAACAGTCCGCACAGGCCAGGACGAGATTGTCCAGCTCACGCAGAACTTCCTTGTCTTTCTAAACAGGGGAGCTGAGAGCAGTCTTGCGTTATGGGACAGAAGACGGCCCTTGCTCTGAGGCTGCCGAGGGTTTGCTATATCGAATGAGAGAAATTTTTGTTCCGCCGGAGTCGAGCGAGAGCGCCACGATGCCAACCGTTTGTCCGCGTTCCGCCACGAAAGCGATGTCGCTGTCGGAGACACTCGCATCGTTGAAAATCGCCGGCGCTGGCTTCTCGCCAGCGTCGCGCCGCGTGAATGCAGGACTCAAATGTTTGCCGTACCACTCATCCACAAAATCCCGAGTGTCGGTCGTGTGATACGTTGACGTCTCGATCCCATTGCGCGCCTGTTTGACGGCCGTTGCCGCCGTGCTGTCGTCCGGCACTATCAACGACGATCGCGGGTACACTGGCAAGCCCGCACCCATTTCCCCTTCTTTTTCTAGCCGGAGACTTCCTCCACGAGTTCGCACTGTGTTCATCGCGTTTGCGGCCGTGAGTCCCATCGAGCGGATAACCCGGCTGGCCACGAACAAGCCGCCTGCCAGCAGGACCGCGAGGCCTGCAAACAGGGCGATCATCATCCACATAAGAGACTTGGATGACGACGAATTGCCCGAGGTGGATGCTTCTGCCATAACCTGCTTCTCCCAAGCGGGCAGAGTTCGCCCTGTTTTTAGTGTGGCAGATACGCGGCTAACGCCCGCTAGAATGCAGTGGGGCTGTGCTCTAAGCGTTCCTGTTCCACAGTTCAGGCCGCATTTTTCAGGGGCAGGTACAGTTGAATTACTATTGCGAACCGCCTTGGCAGCCTCGGATGCGTTTTCCTAAGACCTGTAGGGGCGGGGCTTGCCCCGCCCCTTGAGACTAATTAAAGCGCACCTTGATATCCGGCCGTTTATCGAGGTGCACCGAATCCACAAATCGCACTTGGCGGTCGTCCAATGTAAGAATCATCGAAGAAGTTCGCACGCCTTCCCCAAAAAAACGCACACCCTTGAGAAGGTTGCCGTCCGTAACTCCTGTACACGCAAAAATCATTTTCTTCCCAGGCGCCAGATCCTCCGTGTCGTAAATTCTCTTGGAATCTTTCACGCCCATTTTTTCGAGTCGTATCTGATCTTCCGGTTTGCCAATCACCAAGCGTGCCAGGATCTGTCCGTTCAAGCATCGCAGCGCCGCCGCTGTCAGCACACCTTCCGGCGCCCCGCCGATCCCCATCACGGCATGCACTCCGGTGCCGACCACCGCCGCGGAAATGCCCGCCGAGAGGTCGCCGTCGCCGATTAGACGTATCCGCGCCCCTGCTCTGCGAATTTCTGCGATGAGCTTCTCGTGCCGCGGCCTATCCAGCACGATGACTACGAGATCTTCCACGTCGCGATCCAACCGCTTGGCGATCGATTTTAAATTATCCGTAACGGGAGCATCCAGATCGACCGCGCCTTTGCACGACGGCCCCACAACAATTTTTTCCATATACAAATCAGGCGCGTGCAGCAGTCCGCCGCGCTCGCTCGCAGCCAGCACCGCAATCGCATTGCCGGCGCCCGTCGCGCACAAGTTCGTGCCTTCCAGCGGATCGACGGCAATATCCACTTCCGGGAAAAGCGCCTTGGGCGCATGGGTCGCCAGACCCACTTTCTCACCGATATACAGCATCGGCGCTTCGTCGCGTTCGCCCTCGCCAATAACAATCGTGCCGTCCATCTGCACGGCATCCATCGTTTTGCGCATCGCTTCGACAGCGTACTCGTCGGCCTTGTGCCGGTCGCCGAACCCCATCGTGCGTGCTGCGGCAACCGCACCGTTTTCCACCACGCGCAGAAATTCCAGGCTAAGTTGTTCTTCCATAAGCGCACGTTCTCCCGGCGGGACGCTATCCTAGTCTAAACACGGTGCGCCAGTCGATGCGACACAACCTCTCCGCTGTGTCACGAATAAGATAGTTCCATCGAAGCCTCAAAACTCAGCCATCTGACTTTTACCAGCGGCGAAGCGAAAGACCTTCGCGCTCGCTGGGATGCGATACAAGTTGGTTTTGTGGATGAACCTCGCCGGTCTGTCGAGCAAGCTGATAATTTGGTCGCCGGAACTATGAAACGGCTGGCAGATATTTTCGCCCAGGAACGAAGCAATCTTGAGGGCCAATGAGACCAGGGCGAAAACGTTTCGACAGAAGACCTCAGACTGGCATTGCGCCGGTACCGGTCATTCTTCAGTCGCCTGCTGTCAGTCTAGGTGATCGCGTCTCGGCGCCGGCTCAAATAGCAGCGGAAAAAACTGTCCGCTCATTTTGTTTCCGCGGGGAATGACGGGAACTCCTGAGAGCAATGGTTCATCCGTATCTGACATCACGCCATCGCGAAAAATATTGACCACCGTCGCGCGCCGTGGCTTTGGCGTATCGTTCGCGCCAGAACCGTGCATCGTCCGTGCGTGGTGAAACGCGCTTTCGCCTTTTTTCAGCTCAATCGCCACCGGCTTGAACTTGTCTTTCAGATCATCCGGCAAGCTGTTGCGGATTCCATCCATCTCCCCCGTCAATACGGGCTTCGGCAAGTCCGGCCATTTGTGGCTTCCCGGCACATAATTTAGGCAACCATTCTCGCGAGTGGAATCGTCTAGACCAATCCAGCACGTCAAATGAGCTAGCGGTGTCGTGCGCGTCCAGTAAGAATAATCCTGATGCCACGCGACCACTCCGCCGTGCCGCGCCGGCTTGCAGAAAAGCTGATCGTGCCAAAAGCGCACCGGGCCCTCGAGCAATTGCGATGCCGGCACAAGGAACGCTGGATTCCACAACAGATCGTGAAAGCCTAGCTTGACGCGCCACGCACCCAACGCGTGAAATACCACGCGGTTCGCATCGGTCGACTCGTTCGAATGATATTCGTGAAAAAGTTCCCGCCCCGCGTGCGCCGGGTCCATAAGCTGTTCCAGTTCCCCGCGCAGCGCTTCCACTTGTTCATCCGTCAAAATACGCACGCCCTTCAAGTAGCCATTCTCGCGAAAAAATTCCACTTGTTCGTCGCTCAGTCGATACTTCTCCCAATCCTCAGCCGTCGTCGGCCGCGCGAATAATTCCCCCACTGGACCATGGTATTTAGATAGGTCTTCCACGACGCTCTCTCCCAGCGCGAAACATTTCGCTGAACTTGCCAGGCCTTAGCCTGCTGCCAAATTCGTTGCGTCCCGCAGAGCAGAAGGGTACCATGCGCACCACTGGGGTCTGACTCCAAAGCCTGTTTCAAGGAAGTACCGCTGCAAACTCCGCTCCCAAATGGAGATTCCCCGATCCCGAGAACCAAAGGAGCCAACCGATGAACCAATCAGAAAAAAGTAATCGAGTGGTGTTTCGACGCGCCCTCTATGCGGTGCTGTGCGCAGTGTTCTTGCTCTTCGTGGTGGAGAGCCGGACGCAGGCGCAGTCCCTTATGACGCGTCATGTTCGTGAAGCGAATCTGAACGGGCAGGCAAAATTCGTCGGTCGGCTCCCAGCAGGACAGTCCATGCGAATCGACGTCGTTCTGCCTCTTCGCAATCAGGCTGACTTGGATAATTTCTTGCGAGAACTCTACGATCCTTCCAGCCCCGCCTACCGGCACTTCCTCACCGTGCAAGAATTCACCGCCAAGTTCGGTCCCACCCAGGACGACTACGACGCCGTGATTCGTTACGCGAAAACTCACGGCCTCGCCGTCGTCGGTGGCACTCGCGATGGCATGGACGTGCAGCTCGAAGGCTCGGTGGAAAACATCGAGACGGCTTTCCACGTCAGCATGGGTTTCTACCAGCACCCCACGGAAGGCCGCACGTTCTATGCTCCAGATCGCGAGCCCATGGTGGACCTGCCCTTTCAACTCTGGCATATCTCCGGCCTCGATAACTTTTCCATTCCGCATCCTCTCTATGTCAAAAAGAGCGACTACGCCGCGGCTCATGGCCTTAATGCCAACGCTCTCGTCTCTCATGCCACCACCGGCTCCGGCCCGTCCGCTTCGTTTTTGGGTAGCGACATGCGCGCGGCCTACTACGGTGGAACAGCTCTCACAGGCGCCGGCCAGAATCTCGGTCTCTTCGAATACCTCGGCACCGATCTCGCCGACCTCAACACCTATTTCAAAAACGTTGGTCAAACCAACAATGTCCCGATCACGCTTCTTTCCACCGACGGCACCAGCACGTCGTGCGTGGATACAAGAGCCGGCGGCAGCTGCGACGACACTGAACAGACGCTCGACATGACCCAGGCCATCGGTATGGCGCCAGGGCTTTCAAGTCTTGTGATGTACATCGGTTCCACCGACACCGCAATCATCAGTGCCATGACGACGCATAGTCCGCTGCCCACGACCATCGGTTGTTCGTGGGGCTGGACACCAGCCGATCCGAACACTCTTAATCCTTACTTTCAGAAGATGGCGGCGCAGGGCCAGAACTTCTTCGCAGCTTCCGGCGACTCTTCCACCTGGTCAAAGAGCAATGAAGCCTGGCCAGCCGACAATGCGTACGTTGTTTCTGTCGGTGGCACCGATTTGGTGACCGCCAGCGCCGGCGGTGCCTGGAAGTCGGAAACCGCTTGGGTTGACAGCGGTGGCGGCATCTCGCCCGACTCCATCGCCATCCCCTCGTGGCAATCGGCTGCGGGCGTTATCAACTCCACCAACAAGGGTTCGACGACTCTACGCAATGGCCCGGACGTTTCGGCAAACGCCAACTTCACCTTTTACACTTGCGCCGACCAAACCGCTTGCCTCGCAAACGAGTACGGCGGCACCAGCTTCGCCGCTCCCATGTGGGCCGGCTACATCGCTCTGGTCAACCAGCAGCTCGCCAACAACGGCGAGCCCACCATCGGTTTCATCAACCCAACGATTTACTCGGAGAGTGTGACCTCCGCTTACGGTACGGAATTCCACGACATCACCAGCGGCACATCCGGCAGCTACTCGGCGGTGACTGGCTATGATCTCGTGACCGGCTGGGGAAGTCCGAACGGAACCGGGCTGATCAATGCGTTGGCTCCAACATCGACGAGTCCGACCTTCACTATTTCCGCTTCGCCCTCTTCGGTCTCGGTAGTCCAAGGCGGCAATGGCACATCAACGATCAGCAGTGCCGTTTCGGGCGGCTTTAGTTCTGCCGTAGCGTTGACTGCGTCCGGCCAGCCTGCAGGCGTCACTGTTAGTTTTAGCCCCGCGTCCTTCGGCGCACCAGGATCGGGCAGCTCCACCATGAGCATCGCGGTAGCTTCAACAACCGCGACAGGAACTTACACGATCACTGTCACCGGTACAGGCGGAGGCATAACTCAGAACGCCACTGTCGCTCTGACAGTCACCGCTGTTGCTGCTGGCAATTTCACACTCTCCGCGTCGCCGGCCAGCTTGACCATTACTCGGTCATCGCATGGCACAACGACCATTACCATCCATCCGACCAATGGCTTCGCAGGCAGCGTCACTCTTTCGGCCAGCGGCCTAGGCACCGGCGTTACTGCGGCGTTCAGTCCGAATCCAGCCACCGGCACAAGCACTCTGACGTTGACAGCCAGCAGCACGGCGACAACTGGAACAAGAACTGTGACGATCACCGGCGTTTCGGGTTCCTTGAGCCACACAACTACAATCAGTCTCAGGGTCCGCCGTTAACCGCAGCCGGCAGCGCGGGTCGACTTCACGCGTAGCGTGAGGAGGTCCGTGTAGCCGAACATCAAGAGGTAGTCAGTACAGACCGCGCCGCCAGCCAGCACTGGCGGCGCGATTTTTTCTTGAAGATTCCATCGCAGTGCATGTTTATGAGAACGATCGCTATTTCATGAGCTTCGCCAGGAATCGACCCAGCGTTTCCCAATTTATTTCGCTGTAAACACGCGCATGGTCCTGTCTCTTCTGCGAGCCAGGACCATGCGGACTCTTCTTCATGTAGTTTGCTAGTTGAGCGCTCAGCCCGCTGCCCTCGCCGCGATCTTCGCTTCTGCAACGCGATGGATAAATCGCTTCGTCCGTTCAACGAATGCCAAATGGTCTGCCAGGCAGCTTTCCAGCAGCACGCCCGCGCCATGGTTACCGGTAAGGTCAGCGGCCGCCACCAACGTTACGTATTCCGCCGTGCGCATATGGCTCAAGTGATTGGCCTTTGCCAGTACAAAGAGCCGCCTTGCCTCAGGGGATTGGATCTCCGCGAGCTCCCTCCGGAAATCTTCGACAAAAACATCGTGGAGCCGACCGGTAACATTTACCGGTTTCTCTCCGATCAATCGGAATGTCTCGTCTAGCTTCTCTAAGGTTTGGTGTGACACGAAAGCCCGTGCTTCGAGGGCCTCCTGGATTTCGGAATTCTGGGCCAATTCGCCCAGTTCCTTGTAGATCGCCCCCGAACGCTCAGTGCCATGTCGCACCTGGCTCAGTATCGTTACAAATAGTTCCTTTGGATTCTTGATTGGCATAATCGATTTCTCCTTCAAAAAGCTATTTGGTTTTCATTGAGTTGCACCGCCGCAAACTTCATCGAATGCAGGCAGCGCATCCCAACACTTTCAACAACGATGCAAGAGTTCTTTTGACGCATGGCGGAGTCCGTGGCTAGTGTCAGTAATTACCAAGGCCACTGAAAAAGTTTAACTTTCAGGAAGTAACGAAAGAACTGTGGAAATAATTTCTCGAAAGTGAATTTTTTAACACACACTCCAATTTTACATATGCCTTTGATGACGATTGGACGTGTGATCGTGGCACCATTTTGCCGATGCCAATTCTTAACAAGCATTTAACGTACGCGCGTCTTATTGGTGCCCATAATTTGCGCTATCTGCGGCGCCCGGCTCACACATGTTTCGGCGCACATGGGTCTTCCGCCGGCGGAGGGTGGTTGTGTGTGTTTTGTACATCAGAAAATGAGGCGAAATTTCCTCTTGGGATGACTATTCATTTCAGCGAGCTCAAGAACGTTGGTAATCCCGGCGTCTGGTTATTTCGACGGCGGCCGAATCGCGCGGAAAAATAAACTCTCTACCCGCCGAATTACGAAGGTGGTATTCTCTCTTCGTTCCCAGACGTGAGGCCCCAGTATGCAGCGCACGGGCGCCATGGAATCTCCGGCGAACGTTCTTCGAAGCGTTTTTCTCGCTCTGCTTCCCCTCTGCCTGGCCAACTCTGGCTGCAACTCCTGCTATGCCGGTGCCTGGAACGGGAATCAAAGCGGCATCGCCTTCAGCAACACATCCTGCCCCCTCACCAAAGCTACTGGGGCTGTTACCTTTCAGATGAGCGAGGCTGTGGCGCCAACATCGCCCTCCTCGGTTTTTCCATCGTCACTAGCGTCACTAGGCGACGCACAGCACATTTTTGTCACACTCAGTGGTATTGAAGCCCATCCAAGTATGACGGCAGACAAGGATTCCCCTGGCTGGGAGGAACTTGCTCCTGATCTCGCGGCGCGTCCGATGCAGGTGGACCTGCTGGCGCTGAACGTCGATTCTCGATTGCAGGGCTTATCTACCAACGCAAACGTAGCAGCCACAATTCCTGCAGATGAATATCGTCAGCTGCGGCTTCGGCTTGTGCCTCTCCATCCCACCGCGGATGACGTCCTCCGTGAAAGCAACGCCTGTGGCAGTGCGGGTTGGAACTGCATCGTCTTCGCCCACAATTCCGTGCAGCCTTTGGAATTCGAGGGCGCGGTCGAAGAATTTCATATCACTCCGGGAGCCAGCACCGAAAGTGTTTTCCGTGTTCTTCCCAACGAGGTCATCCATCTCGCTATCGAATTCGATTCCGCCTCTTCCTTTTTCTTCACATCAAACACTGGAGTCCGGCTTGTTCCCGTTTTTCGCGTAGTTTCTCGCGCCGAATCGCCCGGCGACAACGTGCAATAAACGCTCGAGATCCACCGTTAACGTCTCCCTGCTGTGGTGCGGTGCAAGAAAAACGGACTGTCACTTCTGACGGTAGACGTGCCCACATCAAATTTCCAATATCCACTTAGCTCAATTCCCGGCCCGGGAATATTGGGAGCGAAGGGAGACTGAAATGCGAGTTCCTTTGTTGTGCGGGCTTTTGTTGTGTGGAATCGCAGCCGCTTCTGGCTTTTGCGCGCAGGACCCAAGTGGTGCTGGCGGAGACACAAAACCAGAGAAGACACAGGGAGCGAAAAACACAAAACCAGAAAAGGTGAAGCAAGCGAAAACCGCAAAACCACAGAAGCCGACGCCTCTCTACACATTTCCAAAATGTGAGCCGTGGTGGCACGGCGGAGGCCCGGGGCCAGCCGGTGCCGGGACGAAGTAAAGCAGCGAGCCTCAACTGTTTCCCGTCCTACAAATTCGTAAACGACTACGAGCGGAGTTGTCGAGAAGAATAAAGCGTCGTGCGTCGATGTGGCTCAGTTCATCGAGGGACTTCCATGCGGCGTTGTTTGGCGATGTTGCCCGGTGATAGCATGTGGCCCCCGGACGGGACCGGCCAGGCGAAGCTGACATGCGCGTTTGAATGGAGACCCCATGAAATGGATCGCTTTCTTATTTATTGCAGTTGCAACGGCCGCCGGCGTTATCGCCTTAACAGCTCCTGCGTCAGGACAAAGTGATGGGGAGGCCGTCCCGATCTTCGGAATCAAAATTCCACATGGATATCGAGACTGGAAAGTGGTCTCCGTGGCTCACGAGGAAGGCAACCTGCACAGTTTTGCCATTATTTTAGGCAATGATACGGCGATCAAGGCCTACCGCGATGGGAAGCTTCCCTTTCCGGACGGCACCATCATCGCCGCTTTGCACTACAGTCACACTGCGTCGGCGGAAAATGACAAAGTATTTGGCGATCCTCAATCGTTCGTTCCCGGTCCACAAACCAACGTTCAGTTCATGGTCAAGGATTCGAAAAAATGGGCCACGACGGGCGGCTGGGGATACGCACACTTCGATAAAGACGGTAAACCAGGCACCGCGGCTGCACTCAAAACCTGCGCCCCCTGCCACGCGAAAGCTCCTCGCGACTCCGTCTTCACCCTATATGCACCTTGATACCAAGCACAAAACCATTGTGACTCTGCCCTGAGGCCGGCACGCGAGGGAGGAAGACGTTAGGGTGTAGGAAGGCTGGCAGTTGGTTGAGGTTGGCTTTCGAGTTGAGCCAGTTCTTCGCGCAGACGTGCCGCTTGGGCGCGATACTCTGCAGCCTCGGCATGATACTTGACGGCGGGGACGCTGCCGACCGCATTGAAAAGCTTGGTCATGGCGTCGTTCTTGCCTTTGCCGGTGTGTTCGAGTTGGTTGGCAAGATCGTCTTGGTTTTGTGCGTCGCCTTCCAATCCAGCAATGCGGCTCTGGAGATCCTGGATTGTCGCCCAGCGCTGAGCGCGGGCGATGGCCACATCGGTGACGGCGGTGTTGGCGGCGGACCAATTTCCCGGGCCGCGAATCTCCAGCACATTTTTGAAAAGGTCGAGATTCCTGGCGCCGCGCCGATTGCCAAGATCGGCAGACATGCGGTACCAAGTCACGGCCCTGGCATCGTCCTCCTGCACGCCCTGGCCGAATTGATACATCCATCCAATTTGATTTTCCGCGTTGCTGTTGCCGTGCGCCGCGGCTTCGACGTACCAAGACATGGCCTTGGCATAATCGGTTTGCACACCGAGGCCATTTTGAAACATATAACCGATGTTTTCCTCGGCGTCGTTGCTGCCATGCTCCGCGGCTTTGTAAAACCAGGCAAGAGCCTCGGCATAATTCTTCGGCTGGCCCCATCCTTCTTCAGCGAAGAAGCCTAACTGGTTTTCGGCGTCGGAGTTGCCTTGTCCCGCCGCGCGGAGATACCAGTCGTGCGCTTGAGCATAATCCTGCTTCACTCCATATCCGCACTGGTAAAAGTAGCCGACTTGTTTTTCCGCTTGCGGCAGATTTTGCTCCGCCGCTTTGCGGTACCAATCGAGGGCCTGTTTGTAATCGCGCTTGACGCCAACCCCGTCCTCGAACATGCCGCCCACATTATATTGGCCCAACGCATAGCCCTGCTTCGCCGCGGAACGATAGTAGGCTACGGCTCGCTTGTAATCCCGTGGCACACCAAACTTATGTTGATACATGTAGCCGAGTTGATTTTGAGCTGGAGCAAAGCCCTGGTCCGCGGACTTCATAAACCAGAGGAGCGCCTGACCGTAGTCTTGAGGAACGCCTGCGCCGCTAAAATAACGGTTCCCGAGGGCGAACTGCGCCTGCGCATTTCCCGCAGCGGCGTGCTCGCGAACAGAATAAAAGTCATCGTCCGGCGGCAGTGCGCTCGCCTGGCTCGACGCCTGGACCGGTGCCTGAGCTCGCGCCGAGGAAAGCAGTGCGAGCATAAAGAAAGCACCCACCATGGCCCTTATTAGAAAGCTCATGGACGCGTCTCCCCGTTCAGAAACTCCAGAGACAATAACCGCGAAGGATAGGAAAGGAATGGCGGCTCGCTACTCGATTCGACTCGCTCCGCTGCCGCTTTCCGCCACGCACCGCAGTCAAATGCCAACGCCAACAGACTGTCAGGCGAAAGCGCATATAGCTATGGCCCACTAGTTCTAAAGGGACAGAATGTGCCCAATATTGTAAGTGCGGGCAGCCATTAATGTGAGGATTGGTTCAGTAATTGGGCATTCGAAGTTCGATGCACTGGAAATTGCATTGAGTCCCCGCTATCTCCGCTTGGACATTTAGGAATGTATAGATAGGAATGTATAGATCAAAAGAGGAGCCCTCGGTGTAGAAAAGCTGAACTCAGCGGACGCTGATTCAGAAACACCAAGGGGCTTTCATTTTTTCCTTGACATACGAATTAATTAGTACTAAACATCGAATACCATGCGACCCAAACACACCACCCTCACCCCCCAGGAGCTCGAAATCATGAAGCTAGTCTGGCTCCGCGAGACTGCCACCGTCCGCGATATTTACGAAGCCCTTCTGGACAAACGCAAAATCGCCTACACCACCGTCATGACCATGATGAAAATCCTCGAAACCAAGGGCTATCTGAAAAAGCGCCGCCAGGACCGCGCCTTTATTTATCGTCCCGCGCATCCCAAGAACCAGATCATCGGCGGCATGCTGCGTGAGTTCATCGACCGCGTTTTCAACGGCTCAGCGGAACCGCTCCTCGTCCATCTCGTCCAGTCCCGTCAAATTCGTGAGAAAGACTTGCAAAAAATCGTCCGCATGATCGAGGAAGCAAAATGAACGTCCGAGTGAATTGAAAGAATCGGAGTCGAAATGAATACGCCTCTGTGGTTTTCCAATCTCCTGTTTTGGAGCGCCCAGGTCGCTGTCCTCGCGCTTGCCGCCGCATTTCTGCCGCGCCTGCTTCAGCTTCGCCAGCCCCGCGTGCTCCTCGCCTACTGGCGAGCGCTTCTCGCCGTCGCTTTCCTCCTCCCGGTCATCCAGCCCTGGCATCGTATTCGAGCCTACGGCGTGTTTGTGATCTCGCCCGATGTGGCGAACGTCGCCGCAGCACCTATCCCCGTCGCCTCACACTGGAATTTCCCCAGCGTGGAACTCATCGCCCAAATTCTCGGTGTCGCAATTCTCGCGGGAATCGCTGTCCGATTCGCGATCCTCGCGCTCGGCCTCCTGAAGCTTCGCCAATTCCGCCAATCTTCTTCCTCTATTTCGTCATTCGCGGAAACCGCTGCGGTTCTCGAAGAAATGAGCGCCCTCGTGAAAGCCCGCGCTGAGTTCCGTCTCTCCTCCGATGTGCTTTCGCCCGTCACATTCGGTTTCACAGCGCCGGTCATTCTGCTTCCCGCCCGTTTCCCTGCCATGGATGCGCGATTCCAATCCGCGATTGCCTGCCACGAATTGCTGCATGTCCGCCGCCGAGACTGGGCGCATCATTTGCTCGAAGAAGTGATTCGCGCAATCTTCTGGTTTCATCCTGCCATCGCCTGGCTCATCGCCCGCGTCCGCTTGGCCCGTGAGCATGTCGTCGATCTCGAAGTTATAGCGCTCACAAACGCGCGCAAAACTTATTTGCAAGCCTTGCTCGAATTTGCCGTGGGCCGCGTTCCTGCCGCGCCGATTCCCGCGCCCCCATTTCTCGTCGAGCGTCAGCTCGCCGAAAGAGTAGCTCTCATGCTGAAGGAGGTTCGTATGTCTCGAACAAGACTGATTGCTTCATTAACGGCCATCTCGTGTTGTATCGCCTTAGCCGTCGTCCTTGCTGTTTGGACATTTCCACTCAAAGCCGCGCCTCGTCTCCCGCAAAATCCCCCGCAAGGCGTTCCGGGCGGTGTTTCCGGCGGGGTAACTGTACCGGACAAAAGCGCAGCTACGCCTCCCGCGGAAGGCGTCAACGGAGGAATCGCCGGCGTTATTGGTGAGGGCGTTGGCACCCCAGTTCGCGGAATATTCTCCAGCGACATACCCACCGTCGAAAACAACTCAATCTGGACCGACACCGTAAAGCGTGGTCCCATGGTCCGCCAGGTCCGCGGACTCGGAACGCTAGTCCGCGCTAAGGATTCCGCAAATCTGATTGCTAAAGTCGTGTTGCCTGAATCCATGACCAGCGAGGTGCATGCGAATCAAAGCGCCGTTATATCCACGCAAAACGGCCCCCTCGCGGCCGGGCATGTCATCAGCGTGAGTCGTGAAGTTGTAAACGGAACAGTCACGGTGGATATCTCCCTAGACGCGGTGCCCACAAAGTTTCCAACTCAGATCGACGCCACCATTGACGTCGAAAAGCTCGATAATGTCCTTTATGTCGGCCGCCCCGTACACGCCACAGCAAATTCCACGGTCTCACTATTCAAACTCGCCAAGGACGGCGCGGAAGCCGAGCGTGTCAACGTCAAGCTTGGCCGCTCATCCGTAAACACCATCGAAGTCCTCGACGGGCTCAAAGAAGGCGACAAAATCATCCTCTCCGACATGTCCTCCTACGACAACGCCGACCGCGTCCACATCGCCGACGAGAAGCATCTCTCGAAGCCCTAAGCGAAAAGCAGCTGCTACATTTGTCTTATTTTAAGCGCCGTTCTTTGGAAGTTGTCTACCCTTTTAAGGGGTTGCTTCTGACAGGTGGTGTTAGTTCAGCCCGAAAGGTAGAGAGGGCGCTCACCGTTAGTGAGTATTCCGCGCTTCAGGCGAGGATTTTTCAACGCAACGACAAGACAGCCAGGCTATCCCTCGACGTGGCTGCATCCCCGCAGAGCCGCTTCCGGTTCGCCCCGCAAGATCATTGGAGCGCCACCGCGTGCTGCCTCAACTTCGATGTGCGGCAAACCTTCCAGAATCCATGCCAAGCACGGAGATCGCTTCCTACAAGCCGACTTCAATACCAATCCGGGCTCGATGAGTGACATAGTGATCTCCAAATGCTTGCGTGCTCACTATCTATATGAAACCTTCAGAGCGGGGCTCGCCGAAGTTCAACATCCCCAGACTATGTTGAGAGCAGATTTCTTAGAGGATTGGCCCTGAAGTGCTTTGAACTTCGCGTAGGCGGCCATTACCCAGGCCTAGGACCCGGCTCAAGCGCCGGCGAGAGAAAGTTATAGCTTCTGCTTGCCGATGGCCTTCAGGCGCGGCAGGAGCACCAAGTCGGTCGCTTCCTCGGCATCCCTGAGAAGCGTCTTGCGCGGCGTGCCTATCAGCGCTCGCATGGTAAGGCCACGAGCAAAATCCGTGACTTGGATCGCGCGGACGGCCACAGGAAAGTCGGACGGGATTTCTCCAGCGGTGATCGCGTCCCGGAAACGACCTTCCACCAGCGCCGCGCCGCCCGCGACCGCGCTCTGCAGGAACCGCTGAACCTCCGCGTCGTTCACAATCGGCGCAACGCACATCATAAGGCAGCCCCGGGCGGACCCTTTCTCGGTCGCACTTTCGACGGCGTACCTCAGAAAGTCCGCGATCGAGTCGCGAAGACTCTGTGGCGAGAGGAGTGCCTTCGCGGCTGCTGCGCCCTTCCGTTCTGCGTACGCCTTAAGGACGCGCAAGAATATCGCCCGCTTGTCCCCAAAGACGGCATACAGGCTCGGCCGTCCCACGCCCATCCCAGCGACGAGATCGTCGATCGTAACGCCGTCGTAGCCTTTCGACCAGAACACCTGGGTCGCCTTTTCCAGCGCCCCCGTCTCGTCGAAGCTGCGCGGCCGGCCACGCGGCCTAGCGGTTTTTTGAATCATTTAGTTCAAAACTCCTTGACACTTTCCATACGCCAATATATAACTGAATAGTTCGAAATTAGCAAGCTGGCTCTGCCCACGCGGGGCCTCACGACTCTACCTTAACCTTTCACCACGGAGACGCCCATGGAACATTCGATCGCTCTCGTCACCGGCACCACGTCCGGGCTCGGTTATGCGGCAGCCGGCTTGCTCGCCGCCAAGGGCTATAAACAGGTCATCGTCACCGGGCGCAGGCTGGCACAGGTCCAGCAAACGGCTTCTCAACTCGCGGCTGAGACCAAGAAAAAAATCTTCACGCCGCTGGAGCTGGATCTGGACTCGCCGTCCAGCGTTCAGTCCGCCCTCGCCGAGCTGGTCAAGCGGGGTCAGCAGATCGATTTCCTACCGCTCAATGCAGGGATGGTCCCAGGTAAGAAGCGCGTGCTCACTGCGGCGGGCGTCGAGGCTTCTCAGGCCCCGCTCATCGGCCATCATCAACTGACTGTCGGGTTGCTCCGCGCCAACCTGCTGAGCCCCAACGCGCGGATTGTTATCGCCGGTGCGGAGCCAGCCCGAGGGGGCGTCCCAATGTTCAAGTACACCGACGTGCCAGCCTTCGCGGCCAAATACCACCAGGGTGACCGAACCGCCGCTGTTGAAGACCTGATTCGCAACGGGCCGAACGTGAAGTACGTGCCCAACAATGCGTATGCCGACGCGAAGCTCATTATCGCTTGGTGGGTCGCGGCGCTGGCGCGCAGGCTACCCTCCGGCATGGCCGTGTTCGCTGTCTCGCCCGGTGGGGCGACCGCCACCAAGGTGGTGCGAAACGCTGGCCCGTTGTTGAAGTATCTGTTTATCCCAATCGTGAACCTCATTCCCGGCATGAATCAGACGCCGGAGACCGCGGCCCGTCGGTACCTCCAGGCGTCGGAGTTCGGAACCGACGTCTCAGGGCAATTCTTCGCCTCGGCTCAAGGGAAATTCTCAGGCCCAATTGAGGCGCAGCGCCACCCACACCTCCACGATCGCGCCAGCCAGGAAGCCGCGTGGCAGGCCGTCGTCATTGTCTCTGGCGTCGACTTGTCTAGCCCAGCATCCTTAAGCGCGGTGTCCTGAAGGATCGCCGGTCGCGGCGAAATGGTCGCGGTGACTAGAATCAGCAGGCGATTGCGGAGCTACATGGTCGTCCACCGGGTCCTACGGAATTTTGAATTAAATAGTTCAAATATCCCTTGACCGCAGTCTCCGCGCCTGATTATCATACCAAACAGTTCAAAATCAGCAAAGCAACCCTAACCTCGCGAGGAGAATACAGATGGAACGGTACCAAGGTAAAAAAGTGGTGATCATCGGCGGCACCAGTGGCATGGGGCTCGCCACGGCGAAGATGCTTCTCGATGGGGGCGCGCGCGTTCTGGTGACGGGGCGGTCGCAGGCCGGTCTGGATTCGGCCAAGAAAGAGCTTGGAAAGGACGCCCTCGTGGTTTCGAGCGACGCGCGTTCGTTGACGGACATCGACGCCCTGGCCACCCGCGTGAAGGCCGAGTTCGACACTTTCGATCTGCTCTTCGTCAACGCCGGGTTCAGCATCCGAGCGCCTCTTGAGAGCATGACCGAGGCTGTCTACGACGAGATGTTTAACTTGAACACCAAAGGGCCGCTTTTCGTGATGCAGAAGCTCACGCCGTTTATAAATCGGGGAGGCTCTATCGTCCTCACGACCTCAATCGCCAACGTGAAGGGAATGCCGGGCAACGCCACATACGGAGCGGCCAAGGCTGCGCTGCGATCATTCGCACGGACGCTGGCCGCCGAGTTGATTCCTCGCGAGATTCGCGTCAACGCGGTGACGCCCGGCCCCATCGACACGCCGATCTTGCGCAAAATGTTCCCCGATAAAGACGCGGCCGCCCAACTTAGGGAGAAGATGATCGGCATGGTTCCCATGAAGCGCTGGGGGACGTCGGAGGAAATCGCGAAGGCCGTCCTCTTCCTCGCGTTCGATGCGACCTTCACGACCGGCGCCGAGTTTCCGGTAGACGGAGGATGGTCTCAACTCTAAGGTGTGGACCTCGCTTGATGAGCTAACCGAAGAGTATCGGCGCGGAGATGCAGGCCGGTAAAAGGAGGACTAAGAAGATGCACAACCTAGTAGTGAGCTCTTTGGCGGTTGCTTATCTCGCAGCGAATACATACGCCATCGTGAAGGTAGGAGCGTTTGAGTTAGCCCGTTCGCGCAAGCATCTCCTACTCTATGGCGTTCCCTTCATATTGTGGGGCTCTGTCATTCTGATGGGATGCATACTCATGGAGATTATGCGCCGATTCGATGAATGGGCGGCCTGATGGCCCATTGAGAGCAATGCACTTATTGACCTTGGGTTGTGCTTTTTTTTCAGGATTGGTCCCGATACGCGCTTATGATCAGTAACCGAACCAGTTCCGAGATGGTCGACTACTCGGGAGTTGGCCAGAAACAAGGCTCGAGAAAATAAATGGTGAACCCTCACGCCAGCTGGAGGAGTGAGGCGGGAACGGAAACCAATCCCCCGGCTTATTGACACCGTAATACTCTCTGAGGTACACTATTCCTGTTCAGTAGTGTGCATCGCTTCCGCGAGATTCCCCTAAGTCCCAAACTTTTCTTTTTAGAGGCTTCTATGTCTACGGATCGCTCCGAGGACCGCGCGTACTTGTGTTCTTTGACGTTTGTCGATGGCCGCCACTGCCGCATTCCCCACCCCCTACGCGCGCACGCAGAAATACCCGCAACTCCAGTCCCCTCTATGGTTTACTTCACAACTTCTGGATACACGGGGGTGGGGGTACGGCTCAAGAATCTCACGACCCTTCTTCGCAGAGGATCAACGGAAGGTATGGCGGCTGTCCCCAGCCTGCGATGCCTAAGTGCTTTAGAGGCAACACTTACAATTAAATCCCGAAACCATTGATTCCGCTGGACTTAATGCCAAACGTAAACCCTTTAGATCCAACGTTTACAAAAAAACGGGGGTGGGCCCAGTTATTGTTAACCAAGGCAGGGTTCGCCCACAGGTCTCCAACCGGGCCGTACCAGCCAACTCCCAGGTCCCGCCGTCTCACGGTTTGCCGAGCGGCTGGATTGTCGCGTTCACAAGGAACTGACTGTCCAACTCGGTCTTGTCCCCCGGTCCCTTGCCCGCGACGGGGAAGAGGCGCGCCGAGAGCGGCTTGTGCCACTTCACGGCGAGGCTGGCCATGTCGCCGATGATGAGCGAAAGCTGCTCGGCGCTGATATCGCCCGGAAGAGGTACAGTATCAAGACCTGTGCCGCACACCGCGCTGTAGCTCAGCAAAGCATCGATCGAAATGCGCCCCTCGCTCCACCGTTGCGCGAGCCGCGAATCCTCGAGTATCGGCAGCATCAGCCCCGAGTAGCCCGTTTGCTTTACCTGGATTTCCTTTATGGCTGAGGTAATGGTTGCCGCTGCTGTGAGCGTTCCGCTGGAGCCAATGGGAAGAGTCGTCAGATTTTCGATTGCTGCGCCGATCGAAACATCTTTCAAAGGAGCAGGCGAAAGATCGATTCCCACGTAGGCCCAGCCCGTTTCCGAATCGACCCGTCCCGCTTGCGCTTCCGCCTCAAACGCCACTTTTCCCAACGCGTCGGTCAAGCGGCGCTTCGCCGTAGCAAGATCCGGCGCGTCCTTGAACGCCGCGGCCACAATGTTGGCTGACTCGAGGGCAATCGCGAATTGGTGGCCGAACCCGGTGACATAGGCGGCCGGGAAAAACGGCGTCAGCGGCGGCACCATGGCAATCGCAGCGAATCGAAAATTGCCCTGGCTGTGCTCGGTGTCTTCGAGCCGTTTCATCACGCGCGCTGCAGAGCCAACGGCGGGCCAGCGCACACCGTCTTCTGCGCCCACGACTACAGTGCCGTTGATCTTTTTCGTGTTGAGAAGGATATCCGCGAGCAGGTCTGCCTGCGCCGGGGAATCCGTGGCGGTCATCATCGCCGGCCCGATCGCCGCGTCGAACCCGTCCTTCGCTGCAAGCGCGTCGTAATCCTTGAAGAATGCTAGCGCTTGCGAGTCCGTCAGTCCTTTTGTGTATTCCGGGAAGGGTTGCGTGGCGATGCGAATCGTCTGTACTTCAAAGCCGCGCGACTCAAAGATCGTGCGCGCCCGGTTCAGCATCTTCACCGCATCCGCAATCTGCTGCTGATACTGCGTCCGATCCAAAAGCACAAACGCGGTGATCGCCCGAATCTTTTGTTTCGGCTCCGGCGCGGCTTTCCCTTGCGCTCTCCCCAATCCGCACACCGATACAAGCAACATCAGCAGCAACGAAGCGCGGCAAAGGAACGAGCGAGACGAACCGATCACGAATGCATCCATGAATTTCTCCCGTAGGGGCACGGCACGCCGTGCCCGCTGCAGCCAAACCGCTGCCCGTAAGCACAGCAGCCACAGCCTGCTCCATACAGCATACAAGATTCGGCTGGAGACGAGATTGGTTGGCTACGGGGGGACAGACTTCAGCCTGTCTCTTTCTTTCTTGGGTTGGTTTGTGGTTGAGAGGGCTTTAGCCTGCGAACTCTTCGACTCAAACGAATGCAGATATCCCGGTGATTTTCTCTCCGATGATCAGCTTATGAATGTCGTTCGTTCCCTCATACGTATAAACGCTCTCGAGATTGTTCATGTGCCGCATGATGCAGTAATCGTCGACGATACCGTTGGCCCCGAGGATATCGCGCGCCTTCCGCGCCGTCTCCAGCGCGATCGCCACGTTGTTCATCTTTAACATCGAGATGTGCGAGAAATCGACTTTGCCTTTATCTTTTAGGCGACCGACGTGCAACGCCAGCAATTGTCCCTTCACAATTTCCGTAATCATCCAGGCTAATTTTTCTTGCACAAGCTGGTGCGAAGCAATCGGCTTGTTCGCAAATTGCTTACGCGTCTTTGCATACTGCAGCGCCGTATCGTAGCAGCCCATCGCCGCGCCCAGCGCTCCCCAACCAATCCCGTAGCGCGCCTGATTCAAACAACCCAGCGGCCCTTTCAATCCCACCACGTTGGGCAGCAAATTTTCTTCCGGAATTTCACAATCACTGAACGCCAGGCCCGAAGTCACCGACGCGCGCAGCGACCACTTCCCGTGTACATCCCATGCCTTGAATCCCGGCGTTCCTTTCTCCACTAAAAATCCGCGAATTTTTTCGTCTTCGCACTTTGCCCAGACCACCGCGACGTCCGCAATCGACCCGCTGGTGATCCACATCTTCTCGCCATTCAAAATATACTTGCTGCCCTTCTTTACCGCGCGTGTAAGCATCCCGCCGGGGTTCGATCCAAACTGCGGCTCCGTCAATCCAAAGCACCCGATGGCTGTGCCTTGCTGAAGCAGCGGCAACCACTTTTCCTTCTGCGCGTCGCTGCCATACGCATGGATCGGATACATCACAAGCGCGCTCTGCACGGAGACGAAGCTGCGCAAGCCCGAATCGCCGCGCTCGAGCTCTTGCGTCACTAAACCGTACGCAACGTTGGACATTCCCGCGCAGCCATATCCTTGCAAGTTCGCGCCAAAAAATCCTAACTCTCCAAGTTGTGGCACGAGGTGCTTTGGAAATGTTCCCTCGCGGCTGTGTTTTTCGATGATGGGAATAATTTCGTTGTCGACGAAACGCCGCGCCGTTTGCCGGACGAGTTTTTCTTCGTCGTTGAGCTGCGAATCAAAATCGATGAAATCCACACCGGCAAATCCAGCCATTCATTCCTCTTTCTAAACAACTTCTCACCAAGCTCCGAGCCGCGGCGCCCGCGCGCGTGATTGTAGCAAGGCCTTTCCGGCTGCGGCAATCCTACCGAAGTTCGACGAGCAGGATTGCATCGCGAGACGGTATCCGAAGCTAACTTCGGCGGGGCCCGCATCCCGCTTGCACCACTATGGCACACGCAGCAGTCAGAGGCTCAATTCAGGAAACGTACTCGAAGCTCACCGCTGACTAACGCACTGAAAGCAAGCGAGTTGCCTCTAAAAAACGCATCCAGATTCGGTCCCAGAGATGCACGCCATGCAGGGGGAGGAAAATGTGTCTACGAAGGAGGGAATACCAATACTGCGTGTGTACCGAACCTGTTCCGCTGGCGGAGCAATCGCAATTGCCTTGTTGCTCAGCTGCCAGCAGGCGTGGCCGCGCGCTCCACGAGCATGTCAGGGATCCGAAATACAACGAACGCCTCAGGCGCAGCAGGTAACTGAGGCTTCGCCCTCTAAACAGGATGATCTCACGCAAGTGAGTATCGAAAATTTGATGAATATCGAGGTGACTTCGGTCTCGAAGAAAGAGCAGAAGCTATCTCGTGTCGCGGCAGCGGTTTTTGTGATTACTCCGGAAGACATTCGACGCTCGGGCGCGACGAATATTCCGGATCTCCTGCGCATGGTCCCAGGACTGCAAGTGGCGCAGATCAACGGCAGTACCTGGGCGATCACGGCGCGCGGATTCGACGGCCAGCACTCGAACAAACTGCTTGTCCTGGTGGATGGCCGAACGGTGTACTCGCCGATTTTTTCCGGCACTTTCTGGGATAGCCAGACTTTGCTGCTGGACAATATCGCCCGCATTGAAGTGATCCGCGGTCCCGGAGCGACGGTGTGGGGCGCGAATGCGGTCAATGGCGTCATCAACATCACGACGAAGAAAGCCGCCGAAACGCAGGGCGGATTGTTGACAACGGGTGGCGGAACTTCCGAGCAAGGATTTGCAACCGCGCGCTATGGCGGGACGATTGGTGGCGAGACATCCTATCGCGTCAGTGGCGGCGGTTTCAATTTTGGCCACAACCTTGATTCCACAGGACAGAACGGCGAAGACGACTGGCGCACCTTCCAAGGAGGATTTCGTGTGGACGCCGACGCTTCACCGAAGGACACGTTGACCATCGAAGGGGATGTCTATAGAGGCGACGCTGGAGAACAAGTCAACACCGTGGTCTCGATCGGGCCGCCCGTCGATGGAATCCTGAATCTTCGCAATGTTTTTTCGGGCTGGGACGTAGTCTCTCGCTGGAATCATGTGGCCTCGGCAAATTCGGAGACGAGTCTTCAAGTCAATTTCGATCGCAGCAACCGGGGTGACTCAACCTATGGAACGGGCCTGAACACATTTGGAATTGATTTTGAGCAGCACGTTGGCCGGGGCAAGCGGCAGGACTTTGTCTGGGGACTCGGCTACTACTTGACCTCCGATGAGTTGGCGACGACTCTCCGGATTGCGTTCACGCCGCCAGATCTAACACGGCAACTCTTTAGCTCTTTTGTGCAGGACGAAATTGCCATCCGGCCGGACCGGCTCTATCTGACAGTCGGGGCGAAACTTGAGCATAACGATTACACAGGATTTGGATTCGAGCCGAGTGTCCGGATCGCGTGGATCGCCAATGAGCGAAACATGTTCTGGGCCGCAGTGTCCAGAGCTCTGAGAACACCATCGCAAAGCGACCGAGACATTCGCTTCAATGAAACAGTATTCCCCGGGCCCAATGGCCTTCCAGTTCTCGTTAGCATTTTCGGAAGTCCCACCCGGCAGAACGAACGATTGAATGCTTTTGAAGTGGGTTATCGAACGGAGATAAGTAAACGTATTTCATTCGACGGGACGGTGTTTTACAACGATTACAACAATCTCGTGTCCGTAGAACCGGGAACGCCCTTCTTAGAGACAGCTCCATCGCCGTTGCACCTGGTGATCCCAAACAACCTGGGCAATCTGCTGTATGGGGAAACACACGGAGTCGAGCTGTCCGTAAATTGGAAAGTCGCCAAGCGTTGGACGCTGAGCCCGGGGTATTCCTTCCTGGCAATGCATTTGCACGAAGACGCGGGTGGCCAGGATTCCACGACGATCCCAGGCACACAGGGAGGTTTTCCGAGCCAGCAGGCCCAATTGCGTTCGCACGTCGAGCTCAGCGAGCACTGGCAGTGGAATGCCTCTGCCTATTTTGTTGGACGGCTTCCTGCGCCTGCAGTTCCCTCATACACGCGTTTGGATACCAACGCGATTTGGCAACCATCGAAACGGTTTTCCATCAGCGTGGTCGGGCAAAATCTGTTAAGCGATCATCACCTGGAATATCTCGGACCGGACCAGACAGCGCAGTCCAGCCTGATCAAACGCAGCGCTTACGCCAAGATTACATGGCAATTCTGAGTGCGCGATAAAAGGCATTGAAACTTACGGACAAAATGCGACGGGGACTGCGGAGTCCAGAACATGGAACTCGGCGCGAAGGAGTTTGCCACGCACCATTACGTTTCCCTATCGCAGTACTCATGGCCCTGCTCTTTATCGGCTGCGTTCGCTGGGTTTGGGCGCAATCCAATGCGTCAAGCGAATATCAGGTAAAGGCGGCATTCCTCTTTCATTTTGCGCAATTTGTCGATTGGCCGCCGGAAGCCTTCAAAGATGCGGGCGCCCCACTTACCTATTGCACGGTCGGGGAAGACCCTTTCCACGGTGCATTGGACGCGAGCATGAGCGGAAAGACAATCGACGGGCGCTCGGTTCGCGTGCTGCACTTCAAACTGGCACAGGAGGTTCAGACCTGCCAGATTTTGTTTCTTGGGGCGCCGGAAAAGAAATCCTTTGCCGCGACGCTGGTAAACCTCGGAGGAAGTCCAGTCCTGACCGTCGGAGAGTCCCAAGACTTCATAGAACAGGGGGGGATGATCGGTTTCCTTTGGGAGGACAACAAGGTTCACTTCGAAATCAACCTGGAAGCCGCGGAACGCGCCAAATTGAAGATCAGCGCAAGACTTCTGACACTAGCTAAAAAAGTCATCGGAGGCCCAAAAGGGATGTGAAATGGCGCTTTTCAAAAATTCTTCGATCCAACGGAAACTGACATTTGTCATCGTGTGCACAAGTCTCCTGGGACTAAGTCTCGCATGCCTGATCTTTGACCTCTATGAAAGAACAAGCTTCCGCGCGGCCATGACCAGTGAGCTCTCTGTTCTTGCGGATACATTGGGGGCGAATACCGCGGCTTCCCTGGCTTTCAACGATCGAAAATCCGCGCAAGATATGTTGGGAGCACTCCGCGCCGAGCGCCACATTGTGGCCGCGTGCTTGTATGACAGCCATGGCGCGATTTTCGCGGAATACCGGCGCGATGGGATTGACTCGGCGTTTGTGATGCCCGCTCGTCGCAATGATCAGGCGGTGTTTGGGAAGGACTCCCTTACACTCTACCGAACCGTTTCGTTGGGAGGCGAGAAGGCCGGCGCCATTGCCATCCTCTCGGACCTCGGCGCTCTCCAAGCGAGGATTAGGCAATACACGCAAATTTCCGTCCTGGTCATTCTGATTTCCATCCTGGTTACCTACATGGTTTCCTCGAGACTCCTGCGGCTGATCACCGAGCCCATCTTGCATCTCGCACAGATCGCGACGCGAGTCACAGCAAACGAAGATTACGCTGTTCGCGCTATCCCGCGCGGCGAAGACGAGGTGGGGGCACTCATCGGCTCGTTCAACCAAATGCTGGAGAGAATTCAGGAGCGTGACGCGGCGCTGCAGGGCGCAAAAAGCGAGCTCGAATTGCGCTTGCAGGCACGCACCGAAGAATTGCAATTAGAGGTCGCCGAACGGAAACAGGCAGAGGAGGAGATGCGCCGGGCCAGGGACTTGGCCGAAAAGGCCAGCAAGGCGAAGAGCGAGTTTCTCGCCAACATGAGTCATGAGATTCGCACGCCGCTGAACGGCGTGATGGGAATGACGGATCTGGCGCTTGATACAGATCTGACGCCGGAACAACGTGAGTATTTGGAGACGGTGAAGATGTCGGGAGATTCGCTGCTCACCGTCATAAACGATATTCTCGACTTCTCGAAAATTGAGGCGGGAAAGATCGATCTGGAGACTATAGATTTCAATTTGCGGGAGAGTCTGGAAATCACGCTGAAAACGCTCGCGCTGCGCGGGGACGAAAAGGGGCTTGAGCTGCTTTGCGAAGTGGCGCCGGAAGTGCCAGAAATAGTGCGGGGAGATTCCAGCCGATTGCGGCAGATAGTAGTCAACCTGGTGGGCAATGCGATCAAGTTCACGGACGTCGGCGAGGTTGCGATAAAAGTTCAGCTCGAGTCCAGAGAGGGCGCGGAATGTGTCTGTCGATTTACGGTAGCGGATACCGGGATCGGAATTCCTGAGGACAAACGTGAAACTATTTTTGATCCGTTCTCTCAGGCGGACACCTCGACAACGCGAAAATACGGAGGAACTGGGCTGGGACTGACCATTTCCACGCGTCTGGTGCGAATGATGGGCGGCAAGATTTGGGTGGAGAGCGAAATGGGCAGCGGAAGCCAATTTCACTTTACGGTTCGGTTGGGCGTGGCGGACGCCAAAGAAATCAAATTGGGAACAATCGCCCCGCCGGAAATCTTACGCGGCGTAAAAGTCCTCGTTGTGGACGACAATCGCACCAACTGCCGGATTCTTGAAGGAATGCTGACGCGTTGGCAAATGAAGCCGACGTCGGTGAATGGAGGCGCGGCAGCGCTGGCACAGTTGTCCGCGGCTCGCGAAGAGGGCGAGCCCTATAACCTTATTTTGACGGACATGCACATGCCGGATATGGACGGCTTCGCGCTGGTGGAACAAATCCGGCAAAGGCCAGAATTGGCCACGGCCACAATCATGATGCTCACTTCAGCTGGCCATCGCGGAGATGCGGCACGCTGCCAGGAGCTGGGAGTCTCCGCGTATTTGCTGAAGCCGATCCGGCAATCCGAGTTGCGTGAGGCCGTGGCGCGCGTGCTCGGAGCTCGCGAGCACGATGGTGCTATTCCTTTGATTACCCGCTTCTCTTTGCAGGATGCGCGCGAGCCGGACGCCTATTTGAGCGTGTTGCTTGCGGAAGATAATCTGGTTAACCAGCGCTTGGTGGTGCGTTTACTGGAGAAGCGAGGACACCGGGTGGTCGTGGCGAGCACCGGGTTGGAAGCGCTGCAGGCGTTGGAAAAGGAAAGTTTTGATCTTGTTTTGATGGATGTCCAAATGCCCGAGATGGACGGGCTCGAAGCGACTGCAGCCATTCGAGAAAAAGAAAAAAGTAGCGGACTCCACCAGCCGGTGGTCGCTTTGACGGCACATGCCATGAAAGGGGATCGCGAGAAATGCATGGCGGGCGGGATGGATGGGTATCTCAGCAAACCGATTCGTCCGCAGGAGCTAGACCAACTTCTCGAGATTTACGTGGCGCGGCGTATGGAAGCTCGAAGCGTCGCGGAACCCGCGATGCCCAGGCAATGAGGCTGGCGGAGAGTCCATTCCTCTTTCTCGCATGCAGGCCTCGCGGAATTCGTATTTTGCTTCCGATCATTTGTTCCCGATATTAGCGACCAAGAAGTCAGGCGGCAAGTGAACGCAGCACGTTGCTGTACAGGAAATTTTCTGCTCCAATTCTTAAGTGGCCGTCTCGAAAACAATTGCACTTCCGAAAATCCTCATATTTGATGTGGATGGTGTGTTGGTGGATGTGCGCCGCTCCTTCTGGCTTTCTGGGCTGGAGACGATGCGTTATTTGACCGGCAAGCGCGTTACATGGCCCGAGCTGCACAGGTGGAAAAGCAAACCAGGCAATAACGACGATTGGAAAATGGTTTCAAACTGGGCGACCGCGCTGGGGCGTCCCACAACGTATGAAGAGGCGCGGGATGCGTTTCAGCAATTCTACTGGGGTAAAGACGGCAAGTCTGGGAATGTGCGGAAGGAAAAATTTGTTGTTACGCCTCGGCAAATCGAGCGCTGGGGGCGGCGATTTGAGCTTAATTTATTTACGGGGCGCACGCGCAAGGAATTTGCGTACACGTTTGACCGATGGGTGGCGGCGCGGCATTTCCGAACCGTCGTTACAATGAATGATGTGAAGCGCAAAAAACCTTTTCCCGATGGCTTGCTGAAAATTCTTGGGCGGCGCGATCCCGATACGGCGCTCTACGTCGGCGACAACATTGATGATGCGCTGGCGGCTCGGGACGCGCGCGTTCCGTTCATGGCGATCTTGCCGGCGGGCACGTTTGAGTATCGCAAACGCGCCGCGCAATTCTGCGAACTGGGCGCGCTCGCTCTTTTGCCGGGTATTCTGGCATTGAACGATTGGCTCCCGCCTGCCTGAGTTTTCGTTCTGCTTTGTTTCCTCTCTTCCGAGTCAAAGCGCTGGGCTGGAATGGGGCGCGGTGGAACTTTCGCATCTTGCGGTGGGAATCACCAATATGAGCAGGGGGCCAGCATGAAGTTGCGTGTCTCATCCATTTTTCCAGCTCTCGGAATTTTGTGCATCGCTGCGGCAGTGATTCCTGGCTCGATTCGTGCGCAGGCGCCTGCTGGACCCTTACCGGCGGCGCAGCCGCAGGCTTCTCCAGCTTCGGCGGGGAGCCCGCAAAATGTGCAGCCGCGGCCGGAGACTCGGACATCTATCTTTGGGCAATGGAAACTTAACCTGGACGAGAGCGACGACCCGCGGAAGAAGATGCAGGACGCGAGTACGAATAGGGGAGGCGGATCCAGAGGCGGCAGCGGCGTGAGCATTGCCGGGTTTCCAATCGGTGGCCACGGAGGAATTGGCGGTAGCCGAGGCGGGGAGAGCGACGAGGAACGCCTGCGCACGCAGAATGCGATCTCACCTGCGAATTTCTTGACGCTCGCGCAAAAAGATCCGAAGAATCCGGAAGTCGATCTCACTGACGATCAGAACCGCAAGCAAGCGCTTTTCACCGACGGGCGAAAGATTCAGAAACCTAATTCAAAGGACGAGATTCCGCAAGAGATTGCGGCGCATTGGGACGGCCCGCAGCTGGTCACGGACGAGAAGAGCCCGCACGGCGGCAAGATGAGCCGCACGTTTGAATTGTCTTCCGATGGCACGCAGCTTTTTGAAACGATTCGCCTTACGATGGGCCGATCAAATACACCTCTGGATATCCGCTACGTCTACGACGCCGTGCCTGTGAACGCCGCGAATCCCAATCAATAAGTTTGAGCTGATTTTTACGAGTCGCTTGAGCGCTTAGTGGGTCGTTCAGGAGTTCTCCTCTTCCCAACATTCTCATCGCGCCTCAGCCCTCGTTGACGCGCAGCACCGCGCGGTCTAATATCCGCTCATCGAAATTGCATCAAATGTTTCACGCGAGGAGAACTCCTTGGAAAACGAGACTGTAACAAGCACGCCGCGCCGTACTGGACGCGTGAAGCGCTGGATTGGCCGAGTATTACTTGGGCTTCTTGTGCTCGTCATTACGGCTGCAGTTGTGGGCGCGTGCTATCAGGCGCTCGGAAACAGGGCGGACGCGCGCAGATTTCCGCAACAGGGCAAATCCGTTTCGCTTGGTCCGGCGTTTGACAATTTGAAATTGAGCATCGATTGCCGGGGACAAGGAAGTCCGACCGTAATTTTAGACAGCGGACTGGGCGTTCCCGCGGTCGGGTGGAATCCCGTGCAGACCGAAATCGCCAAATTCACGCGCGTCTGTTCGTATGACCGCGCGGGATACGGCTGGAGCGGTGCGAGCTCTGCGCCACGCACGAGCATGCAGATCGTGAAAGAGCTGCACGCGCTGCTCGAAGCGGCGAATGAAAAAGGGCCTTACATTTTGGTGGGGCATTCTTTTGGCGGATACAACGTGCGAGTTTATAACGAGCAATACCCAAATGATGTGGCGGGTATGGTTTTGGTGGATGCATCGCACGAAGACCAAAATGACCGCATGAGTCCAGCCCTTCAAGCGTTCATGAAAAAAACCATGGAACAGCTCAAGTGGCAGAAAATGCTTGCGCCGTTGCTGATCCGGTTTGGCATTGCGCGATTCTCTCAGCGCAACCAAGGGGAAGCTCCGGGGGTTTCGAAGGAGTTTGGTCAGGAAATGCTTTATCTGCAGATGCAGCCGAAATTTATTGATGCGAGCGCTTCGGAATTGGGGTCATTTGCGGAGAGCGCGAATGAGGTCCGCGCCGCCGGCAATTTAGGGGATAAACCGCTCGTTGTACTGACCGCGGGCAAATCCGCGGATGCGTCGCAGTTACCTGCTGGTTTTCCAAAAAAGGAGTTCGACGACTTCCACGAGATCTGGGTGAATGATTTGCAAGTGAAGGAATCGCATCTTTCCACGCAGGGAAAGAGAATCATGGTTCCGGATAGCACGCACATGATCCCGTTCGAACGGCCGGATACGATCGTCGCCGCCATTCACGAAGTCTGGGTGGCCGCGAACGCCGACAAGGCCGGAAAAGCTAGCGAACCAACAATGCCCGCTGCGCATTAACGCGAACTAGTCCGAACCCTCAGGGAACAGCAGAAGAACGCCACGAAGAATTTGTTGACATACTAAACTAAACCGTTTAGTATGCGGATTCCTTGCCGACGCAAGGTCGGGAACAGCTATTCCATTGGGGTGAAGGAGGAGTGGGTCCATGGAGAGCAGCATGATTCGAGTGGAAAATCTGGTGAAAAAGTTTGGAGACCTGGCGGCCGTGAACGATGTGTCTTTTGATGTGAAGAAAGGCGAGATTTTTGCATTTCTTGGACCAAACGGAGCAGGCAAGACCACCACTATCAAGGTGCTCACGACGCTTCTGAAGCCGACGAGCGGCACGGTCTTCCTGAATGGATTGGACCCGGTTAAGAGACATCATGAGGCACGGCAATCCTTCGGGATCGTTTTTCAGGATCCGAGCCTCGATCAAGACTTGACCGGCTGGGAAAATATGAATCTGCACGGCGTGCTTTACCATGTTCCCAGCAAGATCCGAAAAGAACGAATCGAATCGCTGCTGAAGCTTTTTGAGTTGTGGGACCGGAAGGACGCGCTGGTGAAGCAATACTCGGGAGGAATGAAACGGAGACTGGAAATCGCGCGAGGATTTCTGCACACACCCAAAATATTATTTCTGGACGAACCTACGCTTGGTCTTGATCCGCAGAGCCGCAACCAATTGTGGACGCACGTGAAACACCTGAACGAAACGGAAAGCGTGACGGTTTTTCTGACGACGCACTATATGGATGAAGCGGACCGCGTGGCTCAGCGCATTGCGGTAATCGATCACGGGCGCATCGTGGCGATGGGGACTTCACAGGAACTGAAGCAGCAGACGAGCACGGAGTCGCTGGAGGGCGCGTTTCTTGCGCTGACAGGGACAACCATTCGGGACGAAAGCGCGGGAGCAACGGACCAGCTGCGCCAAATCGCAAAAATGTTGAGGAGATAAGGGATGAGCGCCATTTACATCTTGTGGTTGCGCGAACTGAAAAAATATTCCAGGTCGAGAACGCAAATCATCGCATCGTTAGGCCAGCCATTGCTGTATTTGCTGGTGCTGGGATTCGGGTTGGGGCCGGTGTTTCAGAAAGCTGGCGGCGGAAGCTATCTTCAATTCATGGCGCCAGGGGTAATCGGGATGACGGTGCTGTTCACTTCGGTATTTTCCGGGATTGCGCTGCTGTGGGACCGGCAATTTGGATTCTTGAAAGAAACGCTTGTTGCGCCCGTGCCGCGCCTCCAGGTCATGATTGGAAGAACGCTGGGCGGGACCACGGTGGCGATGATTCAGGGAACGCTCATCTTCGTGGTCTGCGTCATTGCAGGGTTCCGGCCGGTAAGTTTGCTGGCCATACCGCTTGGATTTTTTTTCATGGGCCTGATCGCGTCCGTTTTCGCGGCGCTGGGAACGGCGATCGGGTCGAGCCTGCAAGACATGCAGGGCTTCCAATTGATCATGAATTTTCTCGTGCTTCCGATTTTCTTTTTGTCGGGTGCCCTGTTTCCGCTGAACAATTTGCCAAAAGCGCTATCGATCATCACCCACCTCGATCCGCTCACCTATGGTGTCGATGGATTGCGTTCGGCATTAATAGGAGCCAGCCATTTCAGCATGTACACGGATGCTTTAGTTCTCCTATGCGTGGCCGCAGCGTTTATCTGTCTAGGGGCGTGGCGCTTTTCGAAGATCGAGATTTAGGAAGATGGCTCGAGGACTCAGCCAACGCGCGCACCATAAGGTTCTGGAAGCGGCGACGAAACTGTTTGCCGAACGCGGAATCGATGCGACCAGTGTGGACGCGATCGCGGCAGCGTCTGGCGTCAGCAAAGCAACCGTTTACAAGCATTGGGCGGACAAGGATGCGCTTTGCCTCGAAGTTTTGGTGCATGTTCATGAACTGGACGAGGGACCGCCGGAACTCGACTCGGGTGACTTGCGCGAGGACCTGAAAGCGTTTTTGAAATATGAGCCGTCCCCAAAGAAAGCAGCCATTCAGAAGCGGTTGATGCCACATCTCATTGCCTATTCGGCGAGAAACGAACAGTTTGGGCGAGCCTGGAGAGCGCGGGTTATGGAACGATCACGCGATTTTTTGCGTAAATTGCTGCGACGCGGTGTGGACCGCGGGGTGCTTCCTGTCGTGCTGGACGAAGAGCTAGGCGTTGCGCTGCTTTTGGGGCCCATGATGTACAGGCATATTTTTGGATCGAGCGTGGATCGCGAGTGGCTGGCGGAGGGGGCAGTGAACTCGTTTTGGAAAGCGCATGCCCGGCCGGAATTTCAGGAGCATAGCGCCGGTAGAACGAGCCGCAAGCGGAAGAAAACGTTGACGTGAGGCGCGAAATTACAGGAGCAACTGTCCGAGGAAGTCGAAAGATTCGAAAAATTGCGTTTAGCCACCTGATTGACGCAAACCTGCACCGGATGTTATAAAATACTGTTTATTCAGGCAGCGACAGGCCCACCGTATAGCCCCTTCCCGGGTAGGGGGGCGCGGCGCGGCTGCCAATCCGGTGGCCAGTCCGTGGCCCCAAAGCGAGTGTTAGGCTACACAACTTAATGCAAGAAATTGTTCACCAACTGGGAGAACTCTTCCTTCAGGCTGTGCCTACAGTCCTGATCATCCTCCTTTTTTACTTCATCTTACGGGCGATTTTCTTTAAGCCGCTGCTGGCCGCAATGGCCGAGCGCGATGCTCGCACCGTGGGTGCGCAGAAAGCTGCCGAGCAGGCGCAGGCTGCCGCCATCGAGAAGGCCAAGCAGTACCAGGACGCCTTGAAGCAAGCGCGCGGACAGGTGTACGCCCAGCAAGAAGTCGAGCGCAAAAAGGTGCTGGATGAGCGCGCCGCAGTGATCAAAGACGCTCGCGCGGCGGCTACCACGCAGGTTGCCGCAGGCAAAGAGCGCATCGCCGGCGAACTGGCAACGGCGCGCCGTGAAATCGAAACAACCGTCTCGCAACTTTCCGCTGAAATTGCCCGGCGCATTTTGCAGCCGCCTCGCCCCGGCAGCTCCACTAGAGAGGCCCGATGAGGCACATCTCGATGAAGCAAAATCAAATTAGGCAAGCCGGGCGGCCGTACGTTATCTCAAGTTTAGTTGCTCTCTTCTTCTGCGTCGTTCTTAGCGCGCATGCGGCGGAAGAAGGCGGGAGCTCGGCGACGGAACGCCCGAGCGAAATTTTCAAGTGGATCAATTTCGCGATTGTGGCCGCGGCTTTGATATGGCTTTTTGCGAAGAAATTGCCTGCGTGGTTCCGCGGTAACGCGGACAAGATCAGTTCAGCAATTACCAAGGCAACTGCTGCGAGAGAAGAAGCAGAACGCCAGGTTCGCGAAGCGGAGGCCAAGCTGGCGAATCTGAAGCAGGAAATCGCTGCGCTCGAGGCGACCGCAAAACGCGAAACTGCCGAGGAAGCCGAGCGCATCCGAGCGCTGGCGCAAAGCGATGCGAAGAAAGTTGGCGTCGCCGCTCAGGCGGAAATTGAAGCTGCGGGGCGTGCCGCGCGTTTGGAACTGAAGGCGCTGGCAGCAGCGCTTGCCGTTGACGGCGCGGAAACCCTGCTTGCCAAACAGTTGACGCCGGCGGCGCAGGAATCGCTCGTGGATACGTTCGTGAAAAGTCTCGAGGGAAGGCCGAATTGAAGTCCGCCAGCCTCCAATACGCCAATGCGCTCGCGGATGTCGCGCTTGCGCAGGGAGCGGCCGACGCGGCCCTCAAACAACTGAGCGATTTTGCGGCTGCTTTTGAGGTGTCTAGCGAGCTGCAGAATTTTCTGACTAGCCCCGGTGTGCCGCGCGAGGCGAAGCATGGAGTGATTGAGAAAATTGCGGCGCGCATCGGCGCGGGGAAGATCATTCGCAATTTTCTTTTTGTTATTGCGGATCATCAGCGCACGCACATCCTTCTGGAAATCCTCAATACTTTTGAGGATGTTATCCGGCAGCGGCAAGGCACCGCCGAGGCGGAGATTTCTTCCGCCATCGAGCTCAGCGCCGCGCAAAAAAAGAAATTCTCACAAACGCTCGAGCGCCTTACCGGTAAAAAAATCCAGGCAAAGTATTCGCTGGACTCGTCGTTGCTCGGTGGCGCGGTTGTGCGTGTTGGCGACACGATTTACGACGGTTCGGTGCTCAATAGTTTGAACGAAATGCGCGCGCGTCTCGCAGCGGAGTAGCGGAATAGAATTCAGGAGCAGGCATGGCGAACATCAAGGCAGATGAAATCAGCAAGATTCTGCGCGAGCAGATCGAGAACTACGAGCAGACTGTTTCGGTCGACGAAGTCGGAGCGATCATCAGCGTCGGCGACGGGATCGCGCGCGTCCATGGACTCGAAAAGGTCATGGCCGGAGAGATGCTTTCGTTTCCACACGATGTTTTCGGCATTGCGCTGAACCTGGAAGAGGAAGAAGTCGGCGTTGTGCTTCTGGGCGAGTCCCAATTGTTGAAAGAAGGCGATGTCGTCAAGCGCACGAACACGATTATGTCCGTGCCGGTGGGCGAATCGCTGATTGGCCGCGTCGTAAATCCGTTGGGAGAGGCGATCGACGGCAAAGGGCCGATCACGTCAAAGCAGCGGAATCCCTTGGAACGCATCGCTCCGGGCGTTCTGGACCGCCAACCTGTGCGCGAGCCGTTGCAAACGGGAATCAAAGCGATTGACGCGATGATTCCGATCGGGCGCGGCCAGCGCGAATTGATCATCGGCGACCGCCAGACAGGCAAGACCGCCGTGATTCTGGACACGATCATCAATCAAAAGGGCGGCGACGTTACTTGCATTTATTGCGGAATCGGACAGAAGCGCTCGACGATCGCGCAAGTCGTGAAGACTCTGACCGATGCGGGCGCGATGGAGTACACGATTATCGTCGCGTCTTCCGCAGCCGAACCGGCTTCGCTGCAATACATCGCACCGTACGCAGCGTGCGCGATGGGGGAATATTTCCGGGATACGAAGCGCCACGCTATCACGTTCTACGACGATCTTTCGAAGCATGCGCAGGCTTACCGCGAAATTTCCTTGTTGTTGCGCCGTCCGCCGGGACGCGAGGCGTTCCCTGGCGATGTGTTTTATCTCCACTCGCGTTTGCTGGAACGCGCCGCGAAGCTAAACGACAAGCTTGGTGCGGGGTCACTCACTTCACTTCCTGTGATTGAAACGCAGGCTGGCGACGTCTCGGCGTACATCCCGACAAACGTGATTTCCATTACCGACGGACAGATTTACCTCGAAGCCGACCTATTCAACGCGGGCATTCGTCCGGCGATCAACGTAGGTATTTCTGTAAGCCGCGTCGGCGGCAACGCGCAGATCAAGGCCATGCGGCAGGTGGCGGGAACACTGCGTTTGGACATGGCGCAGTACCGCGAACTGGCGGCGTTTGCACAGTTTGGCGCCGATCAGCTCGATAAAGTGACGCAGGGACAGCTTGCACGCGGCCAGCGACTCACGGAAACTTTGAAGCAAGATCAATACGTCCCGCTGTCCGTCGAAAAACAGGTGCTGAGCATTTATGTAGCGACCAGCGGCGCTGTCGACAGCATTCCGGTTCCGGAAGTGAGCCGCTTCGAGAAAGAGTTTCTGCGATATGTGGAAACCACCAATCCGGCGATCCTGAAAAATATCGCGGAGAAGAAGGCTCTCGACGACGGGATCAGAGCAGAAATCAAGAAGGCAGTTGACACTTTCAAGGAAAGCTTCACCGCCGCTCTTGGCGCGGCAGCGAAATAGGAATGAATTCGTAGCGACCAACGATGCCCACACTTCTCGATTTCCGGCGCAGTATTCGCTCGGTGAAGAATACCCAGCAGATTACGCGCGCGATGAAGTTCATCTCCGCCGCGTACCTGCGCAAGGCGCAGGAAGCGGCGATGGCGGCGCGGCCGTACGCGCAAGAATTGGTGCGAGTGCTGCGCTCGACTATGTCGCGCATCGATGAACCGCAGCATCCGTTGCTGGCGCACCGGCCGGAGAAACGGGTCCTTGTGCTGGTGCTCGCGGGTGAACGGGGCCTCGCCGGAGCGTTCAACGCGAATATCTTGAAGAAGGCGAACGAGTTTTTCCGTGCGAACAAGGATAAAAAGATCACCGTCGTGCCGGTGGGCAAGAAGAGCCGGGACACGCTCAAGCGTGCTGGGTTCCAGTTTGCCGGCGAATATGTAAACGTTTTGGCGCGCGTCAAGTTTGCGACGGCCCGCGAGATAGCCGGGCTGGTAACGGAGTTGTACGCGAAGGAAGAGATTGATGCGGTTTACATTGTCTTTAGTGAATTTAAGAGCGTGATGGTCGCTGACTTGAAGGTGGAAAAGCTGTTGCCCGTGGAAGCTGCTAGCGAAAAAGAAGAAACGGCTTCTGAAAAAGAATCTAGCCAGATCGACTACATCTACGAGCAGCCCGAAGAGCAATTGCTGGGAAAATTGCTGCCGCGCTACATCGAGACGCAAGTGCTTCGCGCGATGCTGGAATCGTCGGCGGCAGAATACGCGGCGCGCATGACGGCGATGGAAGCGGCGACGAAAAACGCCGGCGACGTGATCGAGGCGCGCACGCTGCACATGAACAAAGTACGCCAGGCAGCGATTACGAAAGAGATTATTGAAATTGTCAGCGGCGCCTCGTACGGCGCTTAGCGGTGACTGGTGGTTAGTGACTGGTGACTAGTGGACATCAAAAGCTATCGTGAGTTGCAGGTCTGGCAGAAAGCTCATGAGCTAGTTCTGATGGTTTTCAATGTCACCGAAAAGTTTCCGCGGACGGATCAGTTTGGGATCGTCTCTCAAGTCCGGAGATCGGCTTCGTCAGTGGCAGCAAACATTGCCGAAGGATTCGGAAGGGGAACGACAAAAGAATTCTTGAGGTCGCTTCAAATTGCGCGAGGGGAGCTCGAGGAAACGCGTTACTTTATGCTTCTGAGCTTTGACTTGGGGAAGATTTCGAAAGATGAGAATGCTCGGGTTGATGCCATGTGTGATTCGACGGGTAAATTGATCAATGCATTGGGCCGTTCGTTGCGAAGCAGATTGAGCACGAAAGACCAGTCACCAGTCACTAATCACCAGTCACGATCGAGTTAGAGGAGCGGCACCAAATGGCAGAGAAATACGCAGCCGTCGGACACATCGTGCAGGTGATTGGGCCTGTGCTCGACGTTCAGTTTGAGTCGGGGCATTTGCCGGCCATCTATAATGCCGTGCGCATTACGAGCGAAGGCTTCAATGTGCCGGAGCCGATAGACGTGACGGCCGAAGTGCAGCAGCATCTTGGCGAGGGCCGCGTGCGCGCCGTTGCCATGGAGCCGACGGAAGGGCTTGTTCGCGGCATGAAGGCCTTCGATACGGGATCGGGAATTACCGTTCCTGTAGGCCGGCCAACGCTGGGCCGCGTGATGAACGTTCTCGGGAAGCCCGTTGATCAGCTTGGGCCGCTCGTCAGCAAGACCAACTATCCAATTCACCGGCCTGCGCCGTTGCTTGTCGATCAGTCGACAAATCTCGAAATGTTCGAGACGGGGATCAAAGTCATTGACTTGATTCAGCCCTTCTTGAAGGGCGGAAAAATTGGATTGTTCGGTGGGGCTGGCGTCGGCAAAACCGTTTTGATTCAAGAATTGATCAATAACGTCGCTATGCAGCACGGTGGCGTGTCTGTGTTTGCTGGCGTCGGCGAACGCACGCGCGAAGGAAATGACCTCTGGCTCGAGTTCCAGGAGGCCGGCGTTGTTGTCCCGGGTAATTCGGAGAAGTCCCGCGCAGCTCTGATCTACGGCCAGATGACCGAACCGCCCGGCGCGCGTTTGCGTGTTGGACTAACAGGTTTGACGGTTGCTGAATATTTCCGCGACGAAGAGCATCTCGACGTTCTACTTTTCATCGACAACATTTTCCGTTTCGTTCAGGCAGGTTCGGAAGTCTCGGCTCTTCTCGGCCGCATGCCTTCCGCTGTGGGTTACCAGCCAAACCTCAACACAGAAATTGGGGAATTGCAGGAGCGCATCACCTCGACGAAATCAGGGTCTATTACCTCGGTGCAGGCCATTTATGTTCCAGCAGACGATTACACGGACCCCGCTCCAGCTGCGACGTTTACGCACCTGGACGCCACCACGAACCTGAGCCGCCAGATCGTCGAGCGTGGAATTTATCCTGCCGTTGATCCGCTGGCCAGCTATTCGCGCATTCTCGATCCGCGCATCGTTGGTGCGGAACACTATGCCGTCGCGCGCGGCGTGAAATCCATCCTCCAGCGCTACAAGGACCTACAGGACATTATCGCCATTTTGGGTATCGAGGAACTTTCCGACGAAGACAAGCGCACGGTGGCGCGCGCGCGTAAAATTGAAAAATTCCTATCGCAGCCCATGTTCGTGGCCGCGCAATTTACCGGCCTCGAAGGCAAGTTCGTCAAGATTGCGGACACGGTGCGCAGCTTCAAGGAAATCGTTGAAGGCAAGTACGACGACATTCCTGAGCAGGCATTCTACATGGTAGGCACGATTGATGAAGCGCTGGCGAAGGCTGAGAAAATGAAGGCGAGCGCATAAAGACATAAATGCTTCCTGACGCCATCGAACTGGTCATCGTCACACCGGAGCGCCAACTGCTACGCGAAAGTGTGGTGGAAGTTGTATTGCCCGGCGCCGACGGCGAGCTTGGCATTTTGCCGGGACATGCACCTCTGATTACCGAGCTAGGTATCGGGGAATTGAGATTCCGCGATGTTGGCGGTAAGGACGAAGTGCATCTCGCTATTATCCGTGGATTCGCGGAAGTTCTGTCGGATCGCGTAACTGTGCTGGCAGAGACGGCGGAGCTTGCCGAAGAAATTGACATCGAGCGTGCGAAACAAGCTCTAGAGCGTGCCCAGGCACGCATCGCCGCGAGCGATCCCGATATCGATTGGGATCGTGCCAGCGCCGCACTGCAACGGGCTCTCATCCGCATCAAGGTTGGTGAGTACGCAACGAGACGACGCACGGCGATCGTGCAAGCTCCTTAACGCATTAGGCATTCGGAACGTATTTGCTTTGCGACCGAACCTCTCCCACGACATCTAATAGTCAGAGACAATTCATGGAACCGATCACGATGTACAGCACCATGTGGTGTCCAGATTGCCGGCGCGCAAAAACATTCTTGAAAGAACGCGGCGTGGAATTTCGTGAGGTCGATATCGAGAGTGATCCGTCCGCGGAAGAAATCGTCATTAGGGCCAACAACGGCAGGCGCAAGGTTCCAACTTTGGAAATCGGCGGACGCTATTTTGCTTGCAGTCCCTTCGACGCGGAAGAATTGGCCGAAAATCTCAACATCCCACTAAATCCCTAATCTCCCGGGGGGTTCTTTGTAAGGGGCGTTCTGACCAAGTTTGAGTGCCTGTCCTTGGCCGGTCTTATTCCACTGCTGACCCGCGTACCCAGACATTCGTAAGTTGCAGCCCTTCATCCAGAAGCACGATATCCGCATCCGCCCCAACCCGCAGCGCACCTTTCTTGAACTCGATTCCAAGAAGCGTCGCAGGGTTCAAGGTCAGCATGCGTACCGCGTCCACGAGCGGAATTCCCAAACCAACAATATTTCTCAGCGCTCTATCCAGAGTCAGCGTGCTGCCCGCCAGCTTTCCTTCCAAATTGCGGCAAATTCCTCCGCTCACGGTAACTTCCAGCTTTCCAAGTATGTACTTTCCATCCGGCATCCCGGTTGCTGAAGTGCCGTCACTGACCAAAATCATTCGCTCAGGCCCCTTGGCCTGCAGCAGCACTTTCATAGCTGTTTCTTCGACGTGCACGCCATCTGCGATCAGCTCGGCGGTCACTTCTGGCGAAGTAAGCACGGCGCCAATTACACCGCTGTCGCGATGCGAAAACGGGCGCATAGCGTTGTAGACGTGCACCGCATGGCGAACTCCATGGGCAATGGCAGCGCGAGCTTGCTCGTACGTCGCATCCGTGTGGCCCATTGCGACCACCATTCCCGCGTTTCGCGCCGCATCGATGCACGGCATAGCACCGAGCAGTTCGGGCGCAATCGTTAAAATCTGCGCGTTCCCCGCCGCTGCCTGCAGAAATTTTTCGAGAAGTTCGGCTGACGGCAGTTTCAGCCATTCCGTTGGATGGACCCCTCTTCTTGCTGGGCTGAGAAATGGGCCCTCAAAATGGATCCCCAACACTTCCGCCCGCGTGTCGTCCGTTTCGTGCTGTTGCGAAATGTAGTGCGCGATTCCTTCGACGCTTCGAATCGTGTCCTCGGGACTTGCAGTCACGGTAGTGGCCACGAAAGAGGTTGTCCCATGCTGCGCGACTGTTTTCGTCACTCCGGCGAGCGCTTCCGCGGTGCCCTCCATGACGTCGCGCCCGCCGGCGCCATGGATGTGTACATCCACAAAGCCGGGAATGGCAGTCTTGTCGGTGGCGGAGATCTCCTGAGCGCCGTCAGGCAGCCGCATTCCCTCCCGGAGCCCGAGCTCCTCAATCACGCCCTCGCGGATCAGAATGCCTGCGTCAGTAATTTGGGCCGTCGGAGTCAGGACCCGTCCGGCGTGCAATAAAGTTGTGGCCATAGTTCAGGTTGTATCGTAGCGGAATACAGCGATCTTTCAAAAATCAAAAATATGTAAAGGCAAAACCCGCAAAAACAAACGGGCGGAGCCGAAGCCCCGCCCGTCGAGAGAATTCTGTATTGGGAACTTTTACTTGCCGCTGGCCGGCGCCATGCCGATGCTTTCGAGCTTTAGCGTGCCACCATCGACCGTACCCTTAACGATGACATGATGCCCGGCGTGGTCCGCGACTTTGTCCTGTGCATCCACAACGTACACTTTTTTGTCCGCGTCATTGACGAACACGTATTTCGCGCCGCCTTTCACGCATTTGGTGGTGCACTCGCGTGCATTATCGTTTGCTCCTTTTGCTCCGCAGTTGCTGTCGGAAATATAGCCGGTCCAGGTTCCGTCCGCAGCCATCGTCAATCCTGCTGCAAAGAGTGTTGCCGCCAGTACCACTGTAAATCGTGTCTTCATTTCGTTCTCCCTCAAGAAAAGTGCACCGCGTTTGATGATCGGCCGGGCGGACACCAGCTTGGCACAATCCCTGTTACCCGTCCAGATATGCACTTCCCATCATACGCGCGAAAGGAATTGTCGGATGTCATCGCAAGAAAAAAAGGGAGGGTCTCTGGAGCCCTCCCTTTGACTCTACTCTCAAGAATCTACAACTGTATTGTGAGTGGCGAACCTTTTATTGTCCCGATCCCGAATTGCTGGCTGCCGTAGTATCGGGTGCTTTCGGAACGCTCAGGTAACCTGACGCCGTGGTCTTCGAAACCTTGTTAACGACCAGTTCGAGCGCTGCGCGGGTTCCACCCGTATAGAAGAAAATCGGTTCGTTGACGGAACGGTTCTTTTTCTCAAAGTTCTTGTCATCCGCCAAAACGTTGATCGTGTACTGGTTCTTTTTTGTGTTCGTATCTTTCAGCTCGACCTGAATGTTGCCAACCTTCTGATTTCCACCTTTGCGCGTCACTGTGAACTCAAAGTAGTCGCGCTGTCCCATACGGCGAAGCTGATCGATTTCGTCATGGTTTCGCGCGATCAGTGTTCCCATCTCGCTGCGGGCCATTTGGAGATTGTTCTTCTGAGCATCTAGGTCGGTCTTTACGCCTGAGACGTCACCGTTGAGCTTGTCCACGTCACCCGAGTTCGCCTTGGTGGCGAGTTCGGCCTTGACGGACGTTGCCAATCCTTCAACCTTCTGGTCCACGGCAGCCGTGGCATTCTTGTTCTGCTTACGCGCGGCGATCAGTTCGCCCTGCGTCAAATTCAACTTGTCCGTGACGACCTTCAGGTCGCTCTGCAATGCCTGATTGGTTTCATCTTCTTTCGCCAGCCGCTGGGCCAGCGCATCATTCGACTGCTTCACCGAGGCTTGCGTGGACTGCTCGATGCTATTCGCGTGGTTCAACGCGCTCCAACCGACTCCAAGACCAAGCAAGGAAACTCCGCCCAATACGGCTACGGCCAATCCCACCCAGCGTGGGGTGCCGGTCGTGGTATGGTTAATGGGATCCTGAAAATCGCTCATAAACTTCTTCTCCTTTGGGGTTCTCCCCTATGCGCTTGGGAAACGTGCACCCCTCGCGCCAAATGCGGTTTTCGACGTGGTCCTCTCTTAACTCAAGCAGATGCATGAGGTTGTCGGAGGGAAAAGGCAAATGAGGGGATAGTCTTATACGTACTAGTACCAGTAAAGATTACGTTGTTGGTCGCTCTTCTGTAAATTTTGCTGTTGTTGAAAGGAGTGGGCGTACATAGCTAGGAAGTGGGTCTGAAAAGGGAGTTAGGTCGAGCCTAAACAACCAGCCCTACCATAAGTCATTCTCAAATAAATGTTTACGGAGTTTTAATCAGGCTGCTTGAGGGGCAGGCTCTTCATCGGAGCCTTTGATCGGGGTAAAGTATCGGTCTAAGGTACTCATCGCGGCGTCCAAAACCATGTGACAGTCGGAGCAAGTGTCCAAATGCCGCTTGATCTCATTCGCAACCTGCGGCGAGAGTCTTCCCTCTAAGTACCAGCAAATCAAATGGATGGTGTCTCGACAGCTCATGACTACGGTCCCCCCGTGGCCCCGTGCCGATGCCCGGCATGCCTACATTCATTGCATTTGATTCACCAAAGCTTCGCCGAAGTGCAAAAATCCTAATTGCCTAAATATCAATGGTTTAGAAACGCGCCGGAATGTGAGCACTGAAACGGTCTAAGTCCTTCGGGCAAACATTACGCAGGGCATACAACATTTGAGCCGAATCCGTCCGCAAAAGGTTTACCGATTGGGGACAACGGTCATTTCGCGCAGGGCTTCTATGCGCTTTTCAAGCGGCGGGTGAGTGCTAAAGAGGGAGGATATGCCGCCCCCTCCGAACATTGGCTTAACGATGCACAAAGACGACGTGGACGGCGAAATTGCCGTCGTCGGGATCCTTTGATTGTAAGAGCCAAGCTTTTGCAGAGCGCTCATCAGGCCGAATTGGTTGCCGACCATGCGAGCTCCGGTAGCGTCCGCTGCATATTCTCGCTGGCGCGAGAGGGCCAGCTGCAATAGCATCGCGGCTACGGGGGCGAGAATCATCAGGGCAAGCTCCACAATTATACCGCCGCGCTCCCGATCTTCGCCGTCGCCGCCTCCGAACCATAGGCCCCAATGCGCGATCCAGGTGATGGCTCCTGCAAGCGTAGCCGCGATGGAGCTGATCAAAATGTCGTAGTTGCGGACATGCGAAAGCTCGTGCGCGATGACGCCTTCCAGTTCATCGTCATTCATCAATTCCAACAAACCCTGTGTCACGGCCACTGACGCATGGCGCGGATTTCTGCCGGTGGCGAACGCGTTCGGCGCTTCGTCAGGTACGACATACAGTTTCGGAACGGGAATATTAGCTTTAGCGGCCAACCGCTCCATCACGGCATACAGCCGCGGCAATTGTTCGCGAGTGACGGGCTTCGCCCCGCTCGACGCCAGCGCGATCTTATCGGAGAAGAAATAGGCGAACGCATTAGTGCAAATCGCAATTCCCAATGCGATTGTCATGCCGTTTCGCCCGCCGATGGCCCCGCCAACGATCATCAAGAAGAGCGTTAGCGCCACTAGCAGAAATGTTGTTCGTAGAACTCTCATAGCGTCCCTCGATACTTTATACGCACCGCAGCCACCGTGTGTACCACCGATAGCAATTTTAGAGAGGAAGTCTTTTTAAGACTTCCTCCCCCTAGACTTAGACTCTTGCAGCTGCCGCTGGTTGTTTAGCCTTCGCGCGTTCGAAGCGCATCGTGTCTTTCTGGCCGTCACGATCCACGCGAATGTGATCGCCGGGCAGCACTTTGCCTTCCAGAATTTGCATGGCCAGCGGATCCTGAATCAGCCGCTGAATGGTTCGACGCAGCGGCCGTGCCCCGTATGCCGGGTCATAGCCTTCCCGGAGCAGCAGTTCTTCCGCCGCGCGTGTAAGGTCTAGAGTGATTTGCCGTTCCGCCAGTAGTTTCTCGACATTCTTCAAGAGCAACCCTACGATGCGGCCAAGTTGTTCTTTGCCCAGCGGATTGAAAATCACAATCTCGTCGATGCGGTTGATGAACTCCGGTCGAAACGCCGCACGCAATGCTTCCATCGCTTCTTTTCGCGCACGCTCCGGGTTTTTCTCTGAAAGCTCAAAGATCGCCGTCGAGCCCACATTGCTGGTCATCACCATTACGGTGTTACGAAAGTCTACGGTGCGACCTTTGCCATCGGTCAGCCGGCCGTCCTCGAGGATCTGCAACAGGATATTGAAAACGTCCGGGTTTGCCTTCTCGATTTCGTCGAACAAAATTACCGAGTAGGGGTGTCTTCGAACCTGCTCAGTGAGCTGCCCGCCTTCTTCGTAGCCGACATAGCCTGGAGGGGCGCCGATTAGACGCGACACGCTGTGCTTTTCCATGTACTCGCTCATGTCGATGCGGATCATGAGCTTCTCGTCGTCAAACAGAAATTCCGCCAGAGCTCGCGCCAGCTCGGTTTTTCCGACCCCGGTCGGTCCGAGGAAAATAAATGAGCCAATCGGCCGCTTGGCATCGGACAATCCCGCGCGACTTCGGCGAACGGCGTTCGCAACGCGTGCCAGCGCTTCCTCTTGCCCAACAACGCGCTGCCGTAGCCGCTCTTCCATGTGCACCAGTTTTTGCGCTTCGCCTTCGAGCAGACGCCCTGCCGGAATTCCGGTCCATTTGCTCACCAGCTTCGCAATGTCTTCTTCGTCGACTTCTTCCTTCAGCATCGGCGAATCTTTCTGCACCGACGCAAACCGCTCTTCCGCTTTCTTCAATTCCTGTTCAGCGGCGGCAATCTTGCCGTAGCGGATTTCCGCGACTTTGGCTAGCTCGCCGGCGCGCTCGAATTTCTGTTCCTCCGTCTTGAGTTGATCGATTTGCTCTTTCAGCTTGCGGATTTTCATGATCGCTTCTTTTTCCGCTTGCCAGCGCGCCTTCCGGCCGCTTGAGTCCTCTTTCAACTTCGCCAGCTCTTTTTCGATTTGGTTGCGCCGTTCCTTGGAGTGCGCGTCCTTCTCTTTCAGGAGCGACTGTCGCTCGATTTCAAGCTGCAGGATGCGCCGTTCGATCTCGTCAATCTCCACCGGCAGAGAATCGATCTGCATGCGCAGACTCGCGGCTGCTTCGTCGATCAAGTCAATCGCTTTGTCAGGCAGAAAACGGTCGGAAATGTAGCGGTGAGAGAGCGTTGCGGCCGCCAAAATCGCGGCGTCCTTGATGCGCACGCCGTGATGAACTTCGTAGCGCTCCTTCAAGCCTCGCAGGATCGCGATCGTGTCTTCGACTGTAGGCTCGCTCACCAGAACCGGTTGAAATCGCCGCTCCAGCGCCGGATCTTTCTCAATGTACTTTTTATATTCGTTTAGGGTCGTAGCGCCAATCGCGCGCAACTCGCCCCTGGCCAGCGCCGGCTTCAGTATGTTGGAAGCGTCCATCGAGCCTTCCGCAGCCCCCGCACCTACGAGCGTATGCAGTTCGTCGATGAAGAGAATAATCTGCCCTTCCGCCTCCGTAATTTCTTTCAGCACCGCCTTCAACCGTTCTTCAAACTCTCCGCGGAATTTCGCCCCAGCTACCAGGGCCGCCAAGTCCAGCGCCACAAGACGCTTGGTCTTCAGCACGTCCGGCACGTCGCCGGAAACAATACGCTGCGCCAGGCCCTCGACGATGGCCGTCTTGCCAACTCCTGGCTCGCCAATCAATACGGGATTATTCTTCGTACGGCGTGCCAGGATTTGCATCACGCGCCGAATTTCTTCGTCGCGACCAATCACGGGATCGAGTTTTCCGCGCCGCGCCAAATCGGTAAGATCGCGCGCGTATTTTTCCAGAGAGGCGTACGTCGCCTCCGGATTCTGCGACGTCACGCGCTGGTTTCCGCGAACGCTCGTCAACGCTTGTAGAATCGCTTCGTGTGTCGCGCCCTGCCTCTTCAGCAACTGCCCGGCGGGATCACGCTCCTCTCCCGCAAGCGCCAGAAAGAGATGCTCCGTTGAGACGTACTCGTCCTTGAATCGCTCCGCCTCGTCGAACGCGCGCTCCAAAACGCTGTTCAGCGGTTTGCTCATGTGTTGTTGCGCAAATCCTTGCACTTTCGGGAGCCGCGCAATCTCGCGCTCAATCTCTTGTGTCAATGCTTCCGTGCGAATTCCCAACCGCGCCAGCAGCGGTGGCACTACGCCATCCGTCTGCGACACCAACGCCGCGAGCAAATGTACTGGCTCAATTTGTTGATTTTCGTGGCGTGCCGCTACATCGTTCGCCTGTTGCAGCGCTTCCTGCGCCTTCACCGTCATTTTTTCAAATCTCAACATGTTTTACCTCGCTTCTTAACAAAGAGGGGCTGGCGCACTGGCCAGCCGCCGTCATACCGCAACAATGTCGCTGGCTTACTTAGCCGCAACTGCCGGAGTCCCTGCGCTTACTTCTAAATCAACTTTAATCAGCTCCGATTTATCTTACATCGATAAAATAATATTATATGAGCGTATGATTGTCAAATATGTTTCTGGCTTTTCATTTCAGATTTAACACTATTATTTACAATAGAATACAAGAGGAGCTCCGATTTCGAGCAAAGCTCTCGCTGGTAGATTCACGGTCTCATTCTCCCCCTTTCGCTCCTCACTTTCCCTTTATCTCTCAGCTTCAGATGCTGCTAGACTCGCCCTTGATGCGCCTCGACGACTTCGATTACCACCTGCCGCCCGAGCAAATCGCCCAACGCCCCTTAGGCCGACGAGACGCTTCGCGCCTACTTGAGCTCCACCGGGCTGGAGGCGGCCCGAGCGATCATCTGTTCGTGGATCTTCCAAACCTCCTTCGCGGTGATGAACTCATCGTCCTGAATAACACTCGTGTGATTCCCGCCCGGCTCTTTGGCCGCCGCGAAGGTGTCCACTCTCAGCTGCCGTCTCGGACCGCACGCCAAGAGCACCTCACCGGCAAAGTGGAAGTCTTTCTGACCCGTAAGGTGGATTCTCAAACATGGGAAGCCCTGGTGCGCCCCGGCCGCAAGATGCAAACCGGAGAACGCGTGATATTTGGAGAGGGGGAACTCGAAGCCGAGGTGACTTCCCGAGGCGAACTGGGGTTGCGCACACTGCGCTTTGTTTCACGTGACACATGCGGCGTCTCGGAACACCTCGAACGCCTCGGCCACGTTCCCTTGCCGCCCTACATCCATCGCACCGATGAAACCGCGGACCGCGAGCGTTATCAAACAGTGTTCGCCAAACGGCCCGGTGCCATTGCTGCTCCTACCGCGGGTTTACACTTCACGCCAGAAATCCTGGAAAAGATTCGCGCTCGCGGTGTGGAAATCTGCGAGTTGACACTAGAAGTTGGCCTGGGCACCTTCCAACCGGTCCACGCCGAAACGCTCGAAGATCACGTGATGCACTCTGAGTCGTACGAAATTCCCGAGCAGACCACGCAATGCATTCAACGTGCGCGCGGCGCAGGCCGCACGATCTTAGCCGTAGGCACTACAGTCGTTCGCGCTCTGGAGGCTGCCGCTCTTCGCGCAGCAGAATCCAGCTCCTCAGAACTGCTCCTCCCTGGCAAAGCCGATGCCTGCCTGTTCATCTATCCTGGATTTCATTTCCGCGTGGTAGATGCCCTACTTACGAATTTTCACCTGCCACGCTCGACTCTGCTCGCGCTTGTCTGCGCCTTCGCAGGCCGCGAAAACGTGCTCGCGGCTTACAACCACGCGGTTCAATCACGCTACCGCTTCTACAGCTACGGAGACTGCATGTTAATCCGCTGATGTCAGCTAAGGAGTATTTCCCAAAGAAGAAAAACTTTGTGAGGCCGCCGGAGGAGTCGCAAAAAGTGGTACACCGTCTCCGCTGCAGCCGAAGCCGGTTCCTGCCACTTCAATATCTGTCCCGAAAAGTTTACGAGAAGGGAAGCCACAGTTACACGCAGCCTCCCTCTCGTCCATTCGAAAGGAGTCACAAGAACTCCTCGCTTAATCGTTGAATACGAAAACGCGGGTCTGCCCCGCAAAACGAACTTCCTTCACCTGTCCGTCGCTGATGAGCACGGAATCACTCGATGATTTCGTCGCGCGATCTTCCCAACGCCCTTCGCTTTCCGCGATGGTTTGCTTGCCCTTCTGGACAGTGGCCTTGTTTCCGTCGATCATCAGGCGATATTCACCTGCTTGCAGATCAGCTTTGCCGATCTTTGCCGACTGAGCGATGTTGATCGTCTTACTATAGGGTTTTGCGAGGAGCGGCACTGTCGACGCCAAAGCGGCTACCAGTGCCAGACTGCGGAGGATCGAATTGAATTTCATGCGTGTCAACTTCCTTTCCGTCAGGATCGAGTCAGCCAAACTTTCCGCTGCGCAAGCTGAACAGAGTGTTGACACGCGTTCTCGGGGCGAGTAGTCTCACCCGCAAGACACCTCGTTCTTCCTGGACTAACGGCCGGAAAGACTGCGTGTCATCGCCCCGCGGCTGCCACCGCGGGGTTTTTCTTTTGATTCTCTGCTTGCCTGCGCAGCCCATCCGGCTGCATATGTATAGACGAGCCGGGCCCCGCTAATGTTTCGTCGGCTATCAGATTTTCTGCTTTAATCTTCCTGATTTTTTGCTTGGTTTTTCACTGCTAATTTTCTTCCCGGTCTAATTTGCCGTCTATCTTTATAAAAGTTCCGTAAATATGCCGAATCTCCGAGAAACCTTTTGTCTGCTGCTCCGTCGCTCTTTGTCACTTTGCGCAACTCTATCCACGCAACGTGCATCGGCTCCCCGCTTCATCTATACTCAAGGGCATTTTGCGGATGACATGAATGCGCATTCTCGTACTTAGCGATCTTCACGCAAACGCCACAGCCTTGGCCGCTGCTCTCGATTCTGCAGAGGGCCGCTGGGACGTTTCTGTGTGTCTCGGAGATGTGGTCGGCTATGGCCCAGATCCGCATGGAGTGGTGGCCCGCCTTCGCGAACTCGGGACGCAAACCATTCGTGGCAATCATGACAAAGCTGTGGCGGGCTTGATGGACACCACTGATTTCAATCCCGTTGCGAAAGCTGCCGTGGATTGGACTCGTTCGCAGTTAAATCCAGAAGACCTTGCTTGGCTTTCCGCACTTCCACACGGACCCCTTGCCACCGATGGAATCGTTCTGGTGCACGGCGCGTTTCAAGATGAAGATGAATACGTATTCACGCCGGCACAAGCGCTCGACGGGCTTCTTGATTCCAGCGCTGAAGTCACTTTTTTTGGTCATACACATCACCAGGGCGGTTTCTCCTATCAGGATTCCAATCTTGAAGTGCTTCAGATCCGTCCGCGCGCTTCGGAATCTTTTTCCGCTTTGCGGATCGAACAACCGCGCCGCTATCTTCTCAATCCAGGTTCTATCGGCCAGCCGCGCGACGGTGATCCTCGCGCGGGCTTTGCCATCGCCGATCTTGAACATCAGACTGTGGAATTCTGGCGCGTGCCGTACGATATTTCGTCAGTCCAGGAGCGCATGCGCGCCGCCAACCTTCCCGAGCCCCTGGTTCAGCGCCTCATCGTTGGCCGCTAAGCATGCCAACTTTTTCCTGTCGCGAACGTCCTTCATAGGCGCTTGACGCCTCGGCGCATTCAGGCCAGCATTATTCTCTGAGCGCATTCCATGCATGAAACTTTGCAGATCGAAACGCCCGATCAACCGCAGCCAAAGGCTGGCCGCTCCTGGGTTGCATGGATGGGCGCTGCCACGATCGCTTTAGCCTTGGTCATCCTGATGTGGCCTGGCGCAGCGCGACGGTCCGCTTCCAGCACACGCGAATCCCATTTGCCCTTTGGCCCGGCCGAACAGGCTTACGCGCCAAAATTACAAATTGAAGATCTGGCTCTCAGCCGCGCTGAAAATTTTCTGAATCAGGAAGTCACCACGCTGGTCGGCCGCCTCACGAACTCGGGCGATCTGGCGCTCTCCAACGTCGAGCTCACCGTCGAATTCTCCGACGAACTTGGCCAAATCGTTTTGCGCGAATCCCGTCCCGTTTTTTCGGCTGAGCCAAACCCGTTTGTTCCAGGCGAACACCGTGGCTTCGAAGTCTCTTTTGAACACATCCCCACTTCCTGGAATATTCAGCAACCTTTGGTTCGCGTCTCTGGCATCCTGTTTACTCCAAAGAAAGAATAGTGTACAAGGTAATTGTTTTCTTTATACTCTTTGGCGTGGACCTCTCTATCGAGCTGCAAGCCTGCCTCAAGGAATTCACCGCGGATGGCTCTATCGAAATTCGTGAAAATGGCGGACGGGTGGCTCCCTTCTCCGGACTTTCTTGGGAAGTTCGCGGTGCCGCGGAGAAGCCTCTCCTGCATCTGTGGTCGGAAAATTACAATCTAACCCGCCGAGTACTAGCTATCACCGACCATTCCGATCAGCGGCTCGCGCTAGCTGTGGAACGTTTCGGGCGCTCCAAACCCGACCGTCTCGAATTCATCCGCCTCGAATACGAGCGCGCCCAGCGCGACCTCTCTCGTGAAGCCTTCTGCGATTCTCTCCGCCGTATCCTCGCGGAACAATTTCCCGATGAATCTCTCGAGTCTTTGAGCGTCTCTCCCGATCTCGAGCATTCCATCTCGGGCAATTACGCCCGCGGCCTTCTGCGCCGTGGCTCTTCGCACTTCGCTGTGCTTGCTGTTCCCGACGGGGAGTCCACGGACAGTGTAGAAAGCAGCCTTACGTTTGCACTGCTGTGGCTGGACCTCGCGCGCAACTCGAACCGCCGCGGCAACATTAACGTGCTTCGACTTATTCTGCCGAAAGGAGCAGCACGTCATGTGGCGAATCGCGTCGCTGCGCTAACTCCGGATTTATCCATTGAACTCTACGAGCGCGACGGTGTTCGCGAGACCCTGGAAAAGATCGACCCGCGCCATGCCGGAAATCAAGAGACTTGGCTTGTCCCGCATCGCGAATCGCAAGCGCTCCTCGATCTTTCGCGCTCTGCTCTGGAACCTATTGTTGCCTTCTCGCCGCGTGCTGTCACCATTCATCCTGTCGCCCAATCCCGCGAAGTGTTGCTGCGTTTTCGTGGATTAGCGTTTGCCCGATGGGATGATGGACGCGTTTACTTCGGTTGCCCTGACACGCGTGAAGAACTCAAATCTTCATCCCTGCCCGCTCTGAAGAATTTGCTCCAGCAACTGGAGAACTATCGTCATCCGCTCGCCACGGAGACGCGTCACGCTCTTTATCGTGCGCAGCCGGAGCGCTGGCTCGAAGCTCTCGTTCGCGAAGATGTTACGCGCGTCGATGCCGCTCTGGATTCGCGCTTCGTCTATTCGCAGGTCTTTGCACATGCCGGCGGCGAGCACGGCATTCTCGATCTCCTCACCGTTACTCGCTCCGGCCGCCTCGCGATTCTGGAATTAAAAGCCAGCGAACACATTCACCTCCCGCTGCAAGCTGCCGGCTACTGGCTTCGCATCCGTCATCACTTGGAACAGCGTGATTTTGTCCGCTACGGATATTTCCCGGGGAGCGAACTGCAGGGGCTCCTCCCCTCGTTTATCTTGTAGCTCCGGCGCTTCGCTTCCACCCGTCCACGGATACCCTCTTTCGTTTTCTCTCGCCCGATCTGGAAAGTACTCGCGTCGGTTTGGCGGAGAGCTGGCGTCGCGGGCTACGCGTTGTTATGCGCCAATAAGTTTTTGTTCGCAGAAGCCCCGGCCTCATCCTTCCGATAATCTTGGGCGCCATCGTTCTGTTTGCCGTGTTTTTGTCTTTTTTTTTGGTCTTGAAATGTACTGTTCTGGATTGCTCCATCACAGTAGAATTATCTCTACCAGCCTTCAGGAGCTCATATTGGACTTTTCCGCAACGATCCGGCATACGCCGCAAGGGTCTCTCATCGATCTTCGCGGCCGTCTCACTTTTTTCGAAGTGGGGGTTCTGCGCGAAAACGTCACTCGCCTTCTCGGCGAGGGTCACAAGCACATAGTCCTCAACTTGAGCGGCTTGCAATACCTCGACAGCTCCGGCATTGGAGAACTGGCTCGCATGTACGTGATGGTTTTAAAGGCGGGAGGTGAAATGAAGGTTGTGGGATTATCCCGCAACGTCCAAGATGTTTTGAAGGTCACTCACCTCTACCAGGTCTTTCCGGAATTCCCCGACGAAGAAACTGCACTGCAAAGTTTTCCTGCGTCTCAAACTGAAAAATAGATGGAATCACCTAGTACAAACATACTAGGCGGAAATATCGGGTTAAAAGGAGAGAAGCAGCTAAGGCGGTGAGCCTTAGCTGCTTCCCGGGGTGTGTCCTCGAAGTGGTTAGTTATTAATTTAGATGCATGCCCGCTAAAAAGGTTTCCAATATTTCAAAAAATCTTGGCATAACCTTCTTCGCTGAAAACCCCTAATAAAACAGATACTTACGCCACCGCTCATCGCGGTGCCCGATGAGCCTCATCAATTGCCGCGACGTATGCAACGTGAAAGGCCGAGGCCGCCGCGCCAGTTTAAACCCGGCCTCTTCCGGCGTACGGTCGCCCTTGCTGTTATTGCAACGGTAGCAACAAGCCACCAGGTTTTCCCACGAAGAACGCCCGCCGCGCGATCTCGGCACAACATGGTCCAGTGTCAATTCCGAACTGGGAAAAATTCGCCCGCAGAATTGGCAAGTATTCCGGTCTCGCAGCAAAATGTTTTTCCGCGAAAGCGCCCGGCTTTGCTGCGGAATGTGCCGGTAAGCCAACAAACGAATCACCGACGGCACTTTGTGCGCATGCGCCGCGGAATGTACTTCCGCGCTGTGCATTTCCTCAGCCTGCGCTACGCCCTTTAGCAGCAGTACCATGGCGCGCCGCACCGCCGTCACATTGATCGGCTCATACGTCGCATTCAATACGAGCACAGGCTCTTGCATTAACGAGGCCCGCCTCGGCAATATTGAGTTGTGGGATCTACTGTCCGCGGGATCCGCGGACCCGGGCGCACTCACGCTACCCGCTTCGGGGGCATACCGCCCTCGGAAATCGCCCGACTTTGGCCGATTTGCGCTCATCGCGCTAACCTACTTTAGCTACGCTACGTTAACCCTTGATTACAGGTTACCACCATCCGGGACTGGCAGGGGGTTTCTCGCCGCCTGAGCTATTGTCAGTCCTAGTACGGACTTGGCCCCCGATTCCAACAACGCTCGTGCACAAGCATCAAGCGTTGCCCCGGTCGTCATTACATCATCTACCAGTAAGACGCGTTTATTGTCAACTTGGCTGCCTGGACGTGTGGCAAAAGCGCCACGGACTGACTCCCAGCGCTCCTCTAAACTGAGCACCTGCTTGTCTGGTCGCGGTCTCGTGCGCATCAGCAAGACTGCCTTATGGGGCAGTCCCAGCTTCCGAGCCAATGGCTTGGATATAAGGCTTGCCTGGTTGTACCCGCGCTGTCGCTCACGGTCTCTATGCAGGGGAACCGGCACGACCACATCTGTAGCCAACAGCGCAGCCTCCCGCTGAACCATCTCCGCCAGTCTTCCCGCGAACCAATCACCCAACGGTTCCATCCTTTCCCACTTTAGGAGGATGATCGCCCTCACAAGCGGCCCATCATAGATTCCGTAGCTCCTGGCCCGCTCAAACGCATAGGTTTTCTGCCGGCACGCGTAGCATACGAGCGGCTCTCCCTCCCTCGCCGTCAACCAGCCGAGCGCCTGGCCGCAAATCTCACACTTTTTTTCCGGAGGTCCCTCGAATGAATCCAGGCACTCCTGGCAAAAAGGCACGCGGCTTGCCCGCAGCAGCAGCTTGTCGCAAATCCTGCACCCTGCCGGGAAAAACACGCTGACGACAGCGTCGGCAGTTTCCGCAAGCCAACCGCGCACACCTCCGCGCGATGCTCGAGCCGCCGCCAAGGAAGAGTCTTCGACCATAACGCAGGAAGAAATCTACTCTTCTCATCATTATATTAAAAGAGAGAATGTACGTTAGGGTAATTTCAGTCCAAGCGGACCCTTAAATGAGTAGGGCCAGCCTTGTTAGGCTGGCCGCTATGTTCACGAATGCCGTGTGGGCTTACAACAGCCCTTGTTCCATTTTCTCTTGGCAGGTGATGCAGTGCTTGGCCCACGGTACCGCTTCGAGCCGCTTCTGCTGCAGCTCTTCCTGGCAGTTCGCGCACACGCCGTATTCATCTGTGTTAATGCGCTTCAGAGCCGCGTCGATCATGTTCAGGATCGTGCGGTCCGTATTGGTCATGCCAAAGAGGAACTCCTTGGTGTAGGAGTTCGCCGCTTTGTCCGCGAGGTCCACCGTCGGATCTTCGTCCGCGGTTCGTCCCTCTTCCTGCGTGCGCGCGATTGTCTTCATCAACTCCTCGCGCCGTATCGCCAACTTCTTTCTGTAGTAATCGAGCCTTTTCTTGTCCATGGAAGTCCCGCCCCCTCTGTCTGCTTTCGGGGCCATCTAAAAACTCCGTAGTGTAGACCTGCTCTTTCGGAGTGTCAAGCTAGTGCGTCGTGACTGGAGCTTAGATGCTGCCACAGTTCATTTGGTCGCAAGTCGCCTAAAGTTCGGCGTCGGGCCCGACGTAAAAGTTAACGTCGCGGACGCCCTCGCCGCCGTGCGGCTGGCACAAACCAAGCTCCAGAAAAAAAAGCCGTAGCAAGCCCCGTAATCAGCCTTTTAAAGGTATTTCGCTAACAGGTACCCAAGGATACCAACCGCGCATATTCCGAAAAAGATTTTGGCAATGACCAGGACTGAATTGCGGTCTAGCGGTTCTTTTTGCGCAAGAACATACCACCCACTTGCGAGCGCGGTCGACAATGTCCCCAAGCCAAGGAATATAGCGACTACTTGCAGAAATGTTTCGGCGTCACGACTCAAGATTTCTCACCCGGGTTGCCACTGAAAATCGTCTTCGCCATTTACGGCACCGCTGGCACAATCAGCGCCGAAGGGTGCGCCTTGTCGTGGTAAATCACGTTCGTCGCCTTGATCATGCGCGTCCCGCGCGCTTGAATTTCGCCGGTATTCAGGTTTCGGTCGAACCGCGGGAAGTTACTGCTCGAAACTTCCAGCCGCAGTTTGTGTCCCGCCAAAAAAACATTGCTCGTCGCCCAGAGATCCACCGTCACGTGATACGTCTCCCCTGGATTCGCCAGCTCCGGCTTCTCTTGCGAATTCCGGTAGCGCATCCGCAAAATTCCGCTCGTCAGATTCTGCGCAAATCCGTTCGGCCAGACATCCACCAGCATCCCGGTAAAATCCGTGTCCACCGCCGAGCTGCTCACGTACAAATCCAGCGTCACTGGCCCTGTCACCTCGAAGTCCTTTGCAAAAGCTGGCGTCGTAAATACCAGCACATCCGCACGTCCCTCCGCTGGCCGCTGATCTTCCGGACCGATCCCTGTCGGGAGCGCTCCGCAGCAGAGCGGCCCGCCGATCGTGGGCGCCGCGTCATTCGGATCGTAGACATACTGGTCGGCTTTTTCTTCCGTAGGTGCCGCGGTGCTCAGCGTTCCATTTCCTCCGAGCCCATTCGCTGCGCCCGCCGAGTGCAAGTAGTACCGCGTACTCTTCGCGCGCGCCAACGGCCAGTCATCTTCGTCGCGCCATTCGTTCTTGCCCATTACAAAAATTTTCACTGGCTTTTCGTGTTCCACGCCGTTCGCTAGACCCTTAAGAATCGAGTCATACCACCGCAGAGTCATTTCATCCTGATCGATCGGCAGCTTCTCACCAAAATCCACTCCGCCTATCCATCGGTTCGACGATCCGCCCGCATGTCCGCCCACATAAACCACCAATCTCTGCCCACGCTTCGCGGCGTCCGTCCCGCCTTCCGTCTTCAATCGCACGTAATTCTTCAACGACCCGCCCAGAAAAATGTCGTACCACGCCGCAAAACTCAAAACCGGCACCTGAATATCGCCGTAATGATCTTCGATCGACCACTGCTTCCAATACGCATCAAAGCTAGGATGCGCCAGCCAATCTTTGAAATAAGGCGCGATCCCCACCGCTGACGGCGGCGCCAATACCTCGAAATCCGCCAGCGGCAAAGTCTTCGTCCCGGCCAGTGCGTTGGTCTCTTCCACGCGCCGCCGCATCGTGTTCTCCGCCAGTCCCATGCTCCACGATTCGTTGAACCACTGTTCGAACGCCCCGCCCTGATACGTCCATCCATCGTGATAATTCGACGCCGTCACCGTTGGACAAATTCCCGCGAGATGTGGCGGCTTTGCAATTGCCGCCAGCATCTGCGTCGCCCCCACGTACGACCCGCCAAACATCCCCACTTTCCCATTCGAATAAGGCAGCGCTGCTGCCCACTCCACCGTGTCATACCCGTCCAGCGACTCATTCTTGAAAACGTAAAATTCACCATCCGATGTAAATCGCCCCCGCACATCCTGCGCGATCACCACGTAACCGCGGGCGGCGCCCTTCAACCCGAAATTCGTCTCGCCCACTTTGTCATAGGGCGTTCGCACCAGAAGCACGGGAAATTTCCCGTCCGCTTTCGGCCTGTAAATATCCGCGCGCAAAGTCACACCGTCGCGCATCTTCGCCGCCACGTTCCGTTCGACCACCACTTCATAATTCTCCGCCGCCTGCGCCACTCCTGCGGCTATTGTCATGAACAGAGTCATGCACACAATAATTGGCGCAAACGAACCCCGTTCAACCCTGAAGTGGTCTCGCAAATTCATACGCATCAGTTTCCCTCTTCTAGTGAATGTTTTTTCCGTGGAGGTGTTGGAGACTAGGCCCAGTCCCCGTCGCTGTCAAGCAGATCTCGCTAATCTCCCGTATGAACGCAGCATGTTTACCCTGAGCCTCGAAGGGTTGCGCTTCTCCTCAGCAATCAACACAAATCGCATCTGAATTCAGATTTCTAATTCTTCTTTCCGCTCTTGCTCTTTTTTTCTTTTTTCTTTCTAAACAAAAAGTAACCCACCACCCCCACTGCCGTCAGTCCCACCGTAATTCCCAGCACTACATATACGTGTGCCGTCAAAAACGGCAGCATTTTCCGCCCGTATCGTCCTCCCAGATACGCCAGAATCGTGTACCGGACGAGTCGCCCAATCGTCATCGCCAACAAGAACTTTTTTACTGAGTACTGCATCGCTCCGGCGACCAGCAGGAAGGGCACCAAGGGAATCGGAGGTGGCAATATGGCAGGAATGGCGATGGATGCAAATCCCCATCGCTCAAAGATTTTGAAGGTCTTTTTTAACTTTCTTTCTGAAAGTCTCTGCTCGAGCGCCTTCTCTCCACCCTTTCGTCCTAGGCGATATGTTAAATACCCTCCCAGGACCGAACCCACCGTCGCCATCACCGCGTAATAAATCCACCATGACCATTGATCTGTCCTAGACGCAAGCACGATGGTGAGCACATCCATGCTGCCGGGCACAGGAATCACCGAGCTGTCCACCAGGCCAAGCGGAATAAATCCCAGCGCTCCCAGATGGAAAATCCACCGCCTCACGCTATGAGCGACTGTCGGTTTTGCGGCAGCGATAAGCAGGCCAGTGAGCATTCTGTTCGGGTGTCAGCGCCTATTCTCGCATGCACTCAACATCGATTTCTAAACTGTTTTCCTTTAGCCTGCACCTTAAGAACACGAGAGGAGACAAGTTTCACCGCGAGGTGATCAGCATTCCCGCCGCTGCCGCGGTCATCACCGCAAACGTCGCCCAACCCAGTAATCGCAGCACCGGCGAATTCACCTGCTCGCCCATCACCTTGCGGTTACTCGTCAAAAGGATCACCAGCAATATCAATGGCGGCGCCAACAATCCATTGATGACCGCCGACCAAAACAACATTTTCACTGCGTTCAATCCCAAATAGTTCAGCGCCAGGCCCAACGCCATCGCCACGGCCATCACTCCGTAGAACGCGTGAGCTTTTTTCGGCCGGTCGGACATCGAACCTCGCCATTTCGCGCCTTCCGCTACTGCGTACGCGCTCGATCCTACCAGCACAGGCACTCCCAGCATTCCAGTGCCAATGAGGCCGATCGTAAAGAGAAGATAGGCGCCATTTCCCGCGAGCGGACGCAGCGCTTCAGCCGCCTCCCGCGCTGTTGCAATGTTGGTTTGTCCGTGCGCGTGCAAAGTAGCGCCGGTAGTCAAAATAATGAAGTACATGATGAAGTTCGAAAAGAACATTCCAATGAGCGTGTCGGTGCGCGCATCTTTCAGCTCTTTGAGAGACGCGCCTTTGCGTTGTGCAAGCGTCGTTTGGCCCTTTAGCCGGTCTTCTTCCACTTCTTCCGCTGCCTGCCAGAAAAAGAGATAAGGAGAAATCGTCGTGCCCAGAATTCCTACAAGCACTGCCAAAAATCCACGTGACCATTCCAGATGCGGCACCAGGGTTACCTTTAGCGCCTGCCACCAGTTCACATTTGCAAAAAAAGATGTCAGCACATAAGCAAAGAGAACCAGCGTTATCCACTTAAAAATTCGCGCGATCCATTGGTAGGAAATCCAGATTAACAGCACAAGGATCAGGATTGCGAAAAAGGGAATCCAGACGAGCTGGCGAATCCCCGTCACGAGCTCCGTGGCTTCGGCCATGCCGCCAAGATCGGCCCCGATATTGATGACATTTGCCACCACGAGGATCGAGCATGCTCCCCAAAGTACCCAGCGCGGATAGTTGATGCGAATTGCGGCCGCCAGTCCCTGCCCCGTAACCATTCCCAGCCGCGCGCACATGAGCTGCACGGAGGACATGAGCGGAAATGTGAGCAACGCGATCCACAACGTCGCGTATCCGTAGGCTGCCCCCGCCACCGAATACGTCGAAATTCCAGACGGATCATCGTCAGCAGCTCCCGTGATGACGCCCGGTCCCAGGATCGCGAGGATCTTCCGGAGCCGCCCACTTCCTCTGCTGCTCTCGGCGCCGGCGTCAGGAGAATTGCCCGGCCGTTTGTGAGGTGTTTTTGTTTTCGGCATCCGGTCATCACAAACCGCGCTCTCGAAGAATCATGCCTCTAAAAAAAACGTTTCCTCGAGAATTCTTGCTTCGTACCTTTTTAAATTAACCCTACTGTAGAATGTCCGAGAACGACTCGGCCTTGCAAACACTGGACATCCACTGTTGATGGCGGCCAACAGATTGTGCAGATAAGATGCTCAGCGAGTAGCACAAGTTCGATCAATGCCCGTCTATTGGTTGAAGCTTCCCATGCATTCGTATTTTGCTTCCTGCCTCCCTTTTTACCTATCTGCGATTTCCGCTTGCAACGCCTTAGGGAAGTACCTAGCGTAATGTGCCAGTAACAAATCGCAGTTAGCGTTCCCGCTGCAATAGTTGACTTTCCCCGCGTTCTCATTGCAAATGGACACTCTGGAATTCGCTCTGAGACGGACCTAGCCACCCATGAATATCCTCGACTTGCTCGTTGGCAAGCCCATCAAAACGACCGACGAACGCGCCGAACAAATCGGCCCCGCGCGCGGGATTCCCATTTTTGGTTTGGACGGCCTCAGCTCTGCGGCGTATGGCCCGGAAGCCGCGCTTTACTTGCTCATCCCCCTTGGACTTTTGGGCGTCCGGTACATTGTGCCGGTCAGCGCGGCCATCATCACTCTTTTGATCATTGTTTATTTCTCTTACCGCCAGACGATTGAGGCTTACCCATCGGGCGGCGGCTCGTACACCGTGGCGCGCTACAACCTTGGGGCGTTTCCGAGTTTGTTGGCCGCGGCCGCCTTACTGACCGATTACATTCTTACCGCCGCGGTAGGCATTTCCGCGGGCGTTGGGGCGCTGGTTTCGGCGGTTCCTTCGTTTTTGCCGCACACGGTGGCGATTTGTCTCGGGATTCTTTTCATCATTACCGTGATCAACCTGCGAGGCGTTCGGGAGGCCGGCGTCATTTTCATGGTCCCCACTTATCTCTTTGTTGGGACACTCTTGATCACCATCGGTGGCGGCCTGGTGCGTGCGCTGCTCAGTGGTGGGCACCCTTTGCCGATGGCGCCTTTGCCGTCGCCTCCGCCCATGACCCAAGCGGTGAGCTTCTGGCTGTTCTTGAAAGTGTTTTCGAGTGGATGCACGGCGTTGACCGGTGTCGAGGCCGTCAGCAACGGAGTGAAAGCGTTTCGCGAGCCTGCCGTGAAGAATGCGCAGCGGACTTTAACAATCATAATTTTTCTTTTGGCTGTGCTGTTGGCCGGAATTTCCTATCTTGTGAAGGTCTATGGTATTGCGGCTACCGACCCGGGTCAGCCCGGCTACCAGAGTTTGCTCTCGATGTTGATTGCGGCCGTATTTGGAAGAGGGGTTTTTTATTACCTGACGATAGCGTCGATTCTTCTAGTGCTTTCGCTTTCGGCGAACACCGCATTCGCGGATTTTCCCCGGCTGTGCAAGGCCATCGCTTCAAACAATTATTTGCCGCATGCATTCGGATACCGCGGACGGCGGTTGGTTTACACCTACGGAATTGTGATTTTGGCCGTAATGACGGCTGTCCTCCTAATCGCTTTTGGAGGAATCACAGACAATCTGATCCCTTTGTATGCCGTAGGAGCATTTCTGGCCTTCACTCTGTCGCAGTTTGGCATGGTGAATCATTGGCGAAAAAAGCGCGGACCGCATTGGGTCAAGAGCGCGTTGGTCAATGGACTGGGTGGATCTGTTACTGCGATTACAGTCCTTGTGGTGCTGGTGGCGAAATTCGCCGAAGGCGCTTGGATCACGCTGATCTTCATTCCTCTCTTGATCTTTTTCTTTCGCAGAGTGCGGCGGCATTACCATGAAGTTCTGGTAGCTACCACCACGAGCGAAGTTGTTGTTCCCGCCAACTACGGGCAACACCCCATCGTGGTCGTGCCAGTCGATCGCTGGAGCATCATCTGCAAACAGGCGCTGGAATTCGCTTCGCGGATCTCGCCGGAAATTATCGCCGTGCACGTGGAGCCAGGAGAGCATTCCGAGTTGCTACATGACGACTGGGAACGTTATGTCCAGCGGCCCTTCCGCGAAGCCGGGGGCGAACCGCCGGAGTTTGTGGTTCTGCCTTCTCCTTACCGCTTTATCATTCTGCCGCTAGTGCAGTACGTACTAGAACTGTCCGAAAAATATCCGGATCGGCGAATTGTGGTGGTGATTCCCGAATTGGTTGAGGATCACTGGTACGAGTATTTTCTGCATAACCAGCGCGGTCGCTTGCTTGAGTGGACTTTGCTGGTGAAGGGTAACGAGCGCATCTTCACGGTATCTTCGCCCTACTATGTCTCCGAAAAGGCATGGTCCGCCAAGGCGGCGAAAACAGAAGAAAGCAAGAAAGTCTAACCCTCGGGACGGCTTATACAGGGGTAACGCCTTGCCGTTCTAGAGAACCCAAGTGGCATAGTTTAACGGCCCTATCTGGGGTGCCCACTTCACCCCGGGAGGTAATCTTGGTATCCCATTGTTAATAAAGGATTAAGGCGCTATGAACAGCTCAACCTCTTTTTGCCTTTGGCGATTGGCATGCTCTATATCAGTCTGACTCGGTCCCAGGTCTGTGATCCTGACTCACGGAGAGGTTCAAAATGAAAAGGCTGTTACTTACTGCTTGTTTGGCAGTTCTCTGTACTCCCTACTTCGCAAGTGCACAGCAATGGCGGCCCATCGAACCCCGTCCGCATCGCGGGATCGGCGCGGCTCAGATGGCCACAGGCGGTCTCGTAATAGCAGCGCTGATTGGTGTCGCCGGTTACCTCGTTTTGCGTCGGCGAAACACCGCCTAATTTGAGGTGGCTCGGCCGATCAAACGCGATAAAACCTCGATTTCCGCTCTGCCGTCTAGCTCGGAACTGACGTGCCCGGAAAACGAAAGACCCGAGTGTCTTTGACCTTCACATCGGAATCGAATCTTCGCTCCCAGATTATTCCTCGGCAGGGGAACCTTGCGGTTCCCCAGTTTTTCCTTCTCGTTCTGCTATTGACGCTGGGTGCGGTTGCTGCGGATCAGTTCGCGGCGCCAGCGCTCTATAGCTCGTCGCCGTTGTGGGCCGTGGTTGCTTGCATGGCGCTTGTGTGGCGTCGGGGCGGGGTTGGTTACAACCCGCACGAACAGGCAAGCACCTCTGATTCATCGTTCGAACGAGAGATAGAATCGGGAAGTTTTGGTTTTTCCTTGGGTCGGATGGCCGTGTTTGCCGCAATGCATGTCGCCCTCATTTCGGCGGCGCGAATTCTTCAGCTTTCCCTCACTCCAATTGCGGGTACATTCTCCCTCGCTGGTTGGATAATTGCTGCCTTGAAGTTGTTGGTGCTTCTGCCAACACTGTTCCTTCTACCTTTCGCTCGATGGCGGATTCTTGCACGGGCTTATGCTGCGGAGATTATTGCCGCGTTGGTCGTTCTTTTTACTTTTTTTCCCAGCCGCATTCTTTCAACGATTTGGCCCTGGTACGGACAGGTCCTTGGCAAGCTGGTTTTCGCTTGTTCAACACTTTTTGTCCACGGGCTAACTTACACTGGCGCGCTCTCGCCTACCCTTCACGGGCCGGACCTCGATGTCACCATACTTCTTGCTTGCTCAGGTATTAGCGGCATCGAGCTCTTTGATTATCTGTTCGCGTTCGTGGCGCTGCTGGACTGGAATCGCTTGCGCAAGGGCCGTACCCTGGTCGCTTATTTTGCAGGGATGGCAATAATGTTTGTAGGCAATGCGCTTCGAATCGCCGCCTTTGTGATCTTTGGCAACCGAGGATTCGCTGATGCCGTGGCGCGCTTCCACCTCTCCGCTGGCTGGATCTTTTTCTCCGGCGTGTTTCTAGTCTACCTTTCCTTGACCTATCGTAGGCTTCTCGTTACACCCAGATGATTTAGTTTCAAGTGAATTTCTCCCCAGTTTTTCTCCTCACCCACCGAACGCTCTAAGCCATATTGCCTTCACCTAGGCAATTTATGTAAAAGCCAGAAACTCAATTCCTTTTCCCTTCTCACTTCTGAAAAATCCAGAAGGATTTGACGGCACTTCGGCCGGCAGCTTTCGTCTTCCCATTAGCTCCGGCAAGGGATGGAACCGTTTGCTCGGCTCGATTGGGTTGGTGGCCACCCGATGAAGCTCCCCTGCAAATGGCCTGTGGTGGTTGTGCAGCCGGGGCAGGGGAGGAAGCAATGTTGGCCACTCGTCATGCTCTGCGGGCTCTTTTTCTCGTTTTGGCTATTAATGCGATTGCTGGGATTCCCACCTATTCGCAAGGCACAGCTTTTCTTAACACTTCCAGAATTCACAGGAGTAGAACAGGTTCAGAAGTCTGGCTCGCGAAATGCGAGGCGTCTTCTGCAAATTCGCTTGCCGCTTTGCGGCTTATCGAGGGAGTCGAAACGTCGCCAACAATCAATGAGACCGGTGAACCGAACGTCCCAGTACCACCGGAGAAAGTGTGCCTGGACGCGCCTCTGTCTACGCCGGGGCGGACTCTCGCAGACAATCCTTGTCGTCAAAATGTCATCGGGATCCAAGGTGTTCCTCGCATATATCCCTGCAAAGATGATGAGGATACCATTCCGGCTGAACTGTCCGCGCTTGGCAAAGCGGGCTTGAGGATTGCCCGTGCCAGGGAAGAAGTTCTGGACATACTTCGTTCCAGTAACACTTGCGCTGAATGGTTTGAAACTAAGGAGGCGACCGCCGCAGCTACGTTCCAGTCGCTGAATTTCTTGCTCGACCGCCACGGTCCCCAGGATATTTTCGAGTCGATGAACAAAGAATCCAGCCTTGTTATGCGGCAGCCCTACGTGGCGCGAGCGACGCAGGATGGCGGAGCTCACACCACGATCATGATCAATGTAAATGGCGCGTTCTACAGGCCCCAGGGACAAGTGCTAAAGATAGGTCAAGAAACAGGGCCTATGCGAACGGATGGCATGCGGCTTCTGACGGTGGGAAACTATCGTGGCAACACGCTGCCTGCTCAGGTGACTACACTTCTGCATGAGTTAGGCCACATCATCGATCTTCTGCCAGAAGATGCGGACAATTTGGACGGAAAATCCGTCCGGAACACGGACGAAGTTCTGCGTCACTGCCGAACTGAAGTGGAAGCCCGCGCGCAGGCCAGGCAAACAGCGAAGCAATAATTCCTGCTATTTCCGTAAGTCTGTCGTTGGAATTTCAGCCCCGTCACATGACGCGGTCCCCGGCAGTCATTTGCAGGCCTCAGCGCATCTAAGAATGCGTCGACATTCTGAGATCGCAATACGAACACTGAACTCATTTCTGGACTACACTAACTAGCTGTCTCACAAAGGGGAACCATTTTGGTCCGTTCACTTAGCATCTGCATAGCTGTCTTGATCGCAGGGTCCTTGATCTTTGGGCAAGAAAAGCCAACGGGAAGCTCGGACATGACTAGGGCGACTTTGGAAAACGGGCTAAGAGTAGTGATCATACGAGACCCGCTCGCTCCGGTCGTTACCGTCGAGCAGAACTATCTTGTGGGCGGCAACGAAACGCCCGCAGGTTTTCCCGGGATGGCCCATGCACAAGAGCACATGGCTTTCCGGGGATGTGCCGGGGTTAACGCCGATCAGACGGCCGCGATTTATGCCCAACTCGGCGGGGCCGGCAATGCCGACACGCAACAGAACATTACGCAATACTTCGAGACTGTCCCCGCCTCCGATCTCGACATTGCGCTGCGGCTCGACGCGGCTTGCATGCAGGATATGGAAGACTCGCAGTCGGAGTGGGCGAATGAAAAAGGCGCCATCGAGCAGGAAGTAGCGCGCGACCTCTCGAACCCCACGTATAAGTTCATAACTCGACTGAACGAGGACATGTTCTCTGGAACCGTTTATAGCCATGACGCGCTGGGAACTCACGACTCCTTCGAGGCAACAACCGGAGCGATGCTCAAAGATTTTTATAAGAAGTGGTACGCACCCAACAACGCAATCCTGGTGATCACGGGAAACGTCGACCCGAGCGCAGTACTCGCGACAGTTAAGGAGCTGTACGGTAAAATTGAGAGGAAAACTTTGCCGCTGCGCCCGGAGATTACGCTGCCGCCGGTAAAGTCGGAGTCCTTCACGCTCGATAGCAACCTTCCCTACCTGTTGGCGTTTGTTTCTTATCGCGCCGCGGGAACAGAGAGTCCCGATTTTCCGGCGGTACAGATTCTGAGCGACGTTTTAGGAAGTCAGCGCGGAAATTTGTATGCATTGGTTCCACTGGGGAAAGCCCTCGAGACAGGGTTCGGCATTGCGGAAACATTCCCAAAGGCGAGCGTTATTTATAGCGCTGCGGTTTTGCCTGCGGAAGGTGATGCGGCGCCAGTCATCGTGGAAATGCGCAAGATCATGTCCGACTACGCGGCAAACGGTGTGCCCGCCGAACTCGTCGAAGCCGCCAAGCGCAAGGAACTTGCCAGAGTGGAATTCCGCCGAAACTCCATCCCAGGGCTTGCGGAAGCGTGGTCGGAGGCACTCGCGGCAGAAGGACGAAAGTCGCCCGACGACGACGTCGATGCAATGAAGCGGATCACGACGGAAGATGTAAATCGGGTGGCCAAGAAATATTTAGTGGATCAGGAATCCATCACGGCGATATTGAAGCCGCAGGCGACGGGCGGACCAGTATCCGCGCAAGGGTTCGGAGGTGGTGAACAATTGACCGCCGCGCCCAAAAAACCGGTGGAACTGCCTTCATGGGCCTCCTCGAAGCTTCTCTCTCTTGAGAAGCCGCGCCCCGAGCCGCTGCCATCGGATTTGACCTTGCCCAATGGTCTGCGCCTGATCGTTCGAACGGAAAAAATTACGCCAACGATAACGATTCAAGGAGAGGTCCGCAACAATCCGCAAATTCAAGTGGAACCCGGAAAAGACGGAGTGAATGACGTGCTGGATGAGATGTTTTCGTACGGCACAAAAAGTTCGGACCGCTTGGCCTTTCAAAAAGCGCTTGATGACATCGCAGCCGAAGAGTCCGCGGGCTTCGAGTTCTCGCTGGAAGTTTTGAAGCCAGATTTTTCTCGCGGAGTGCAGCTACTCGCCGACAATGAACTCAACCCCGCTCTTCCTGACGAGGCTTTCCAGGTCATCAAACCGCAAACAGCGCAATATTTCGCGGGCAGAATGAAGAGTCCCGGCTATCAGACCACTCGTGCTCTGAGTGTGGCGCTATTTCCAGCGAAGGACCCGTCTCTCCGAGAAGCTACGCCGCGAACGGTATCGTCGGTCACGCTCGACGACGTAAAACAGTATTACGCCAAAACTTTTCGTCCCGATCTCACGACGATTGTGGTGATCGGCGACATTACACCAGAGGAAGCCAGGACCGCGATCGAGAAATGGTTTGGAGGATGGAAGTCTTCCGGCCCTAAACCGGAAATTGACCTGCCGTCTGTTCCTCCCAATAAAGCGTCCGCCGCTAATATTCCTGATCCAAGCCAGCTTCAAGATTCGGTCGATCTCGCCCAAACAGTTGGCATCACGCGATTTGATCCTGACTATTACCCGCTTCAGTTGGGAAACCATGTGCTCGGCGGCGGTTTCTATGCCACGCGCCTGTATCACGATCTGCGCCAGGTCAGCGGCTATGTTTACAACGTAGACGTCCACATGAACGCGGACAAAACAAGAGCGATCTACACCGTCACCTATGCCTGTGATCCGAAGAACGTATCGAAAGCGAAAGCGCTGATTCGACGGGATCTTGTTGCCATGCAACAGGAAAATGTGACGGATGGCGAGCTTCAGCAAGCCAAAGCGCTTCTATTGCGCCAAATTCCGCTTGCCGAATCGAGCGAAACAGGAGTCGCGAGAGGCTTGCTCGGACGCGCTCAAATTGGTCTGCCGCTTGACGAACCCGTCAGGGGCGCATTGCTCTATTTTTCGATGAGTGCCGACCAGGTGAAGGCGGCTTTCGCAAAACATATCCGTCCCGATGATCTTGTTCAGATCGTCCGAGGACCTGCGCCGCAATAACCACCGGTTTTTCCGTTCATGAATGCTTCTTCACCTTGACATTCTACTGGAAGCCTTGTAGCTTCACCTAGAATGTCTACTAAAGAAGAACGCGAACGCATCGAACTTCTGCAAGGTACGCTGGACCTGCTGATCCTACGCACTCTCCTGCTGGGGCCCGCACACGGCCACGCCATCGCTAAAGCGATCGAATTCAATTCCGACGACGTGTTGCAAGTTGAGCAAGGCTCCCTGTACCCCGCCCTTCATCGGCTCATCAAGCGCAGATGGATTTCGGCCGAAGAAGGAACCTCGGAAAACAACCGCCGTGCCAAGTTTTACAAACTGACGCCCAAGGGCCGCCGCCAACTCACGCTGGAAACTCGCAAGTGGGACACGCTCGCGAAAGCAATCGCCCGCATTCTCCGGCCGGCGCGACAGGAGGACGAATCATGACCCGTCGCAAACGCATGCTCTACGACCTTGAGCAGGATATTCGCGACCACATCGCGCGAGAGACGCAGGACAATATCGATCGCGGCATGACGCCGGAAGAGGCGCGCTACGCGGCGATGCGCAAATTCGGCAACGTAACCAATGTAAAGGAGGAGACGCGGGACGTCTGGAGTCTCATTTGGCTTGAGCAATTGCTCGAGGACATCCGCTTCGGCCTGCGTTTGTTACGCAAGAATCCTGGGTTCACTGCGGTGGCCATACTGACGCTGGCACTCGGCATCGGCGCCAACGCTGCAGTCTTCTCCGTGGTTTACGCCGTTCTCCTCCGGCCTCTGCCGTACAGAGATCCCTCGCGTCTTGTAGTCCTGCACGAGACCACCCCTAAGGTCGGGGATGTCTCTGTTTCGTTTCCGAACTTTCTCGATTGGCGAGCCGCAAGCCACACGTTCGCGCAGATGGCCGCCGTTGAATCCGTCGATTTCAATCTCGCGGGCATAACGCAACCGGAAAACATCAGCGGCGACGCCGTCTCGCCGAATTTTCTATCCATGATGGGTGTCCGCCCGTTTCTTGGGCGGGATTTTGACGCGTCGGAAGAGAAAGCCGGAACGGCTCCGGTGCTCCTGTTGAGTTATTCCTTATGGCAATCCCATCTGGGAGGCGATCCGAACGCTGTCGGTAAAACGATTACCCTCGATGGCCGCAGCTTCACGATTGTGGGCGTGCTGCCGCCGAACTACCGTGCCCTGGACACGACTGACGTGCTGTTGCCGATCGGCGTGTGGGCCACGAAGAATGCTGATGCTATCAAGGAGCGCGGCGATCGCGGCGATATGGTGGTGATCGGGAGGCTCGGCCCGGGTGTCGCATTCGGGCAAGCACGCGCGGAAATGGAAGGCATTGCAGCGCGGCTGGCGACCGAATACCCCGGAAGCAACGATCAATTTAGCGTGACGCTCCACTCGATCCGCGAGGCTTTTGTTGGCGATATGAAGACGGCAATTCTCATTCTTTTTGGCGCGGTGCTATTTGTGTTGCTTATCGCGTGCGCGAATGTCGCAAACTTGTTTCTGGTTCGCGGGGCGAGCCGCACCAAGGAAATTGCGCTGCGTATTGCTTTTGGAGCGAGCCGCGGCAGAATCATCCGCCAAATGTTGACCGAGAGTCTTATTTTGGCTTGCTTCGGCGGGGCTGTGGGCGTGGCGCTGGCCTTCGGCGGGATTCGTGGAATGACGCAGCTGATTCCTGCGGACATGTTGTCTGGCGCTACCGTGAATCTAAACAGCGTGGTCCTGCTGTTCGTGGCAGGCGTGGTAATTCTGGCCGCTTTTATTTTCGGCCTGGCGCCCGCCCTGCATTCGACCAAGCCCGATGTCCAATCGGAATTGAAAGAAGGCGGACGCACTTCGAGCGGGGGCGCGGCACAAAACCGGCTTCGCGGTGCGCTGGCCGTTGCGGAGATCTCGCTGGCGCTGATTCTTCTCATCGGCGCGGGGTTGATGATAAAGAGCCTCTACCGCCTGCTGCAAGTCGATCCCGGGTTTCGGCCAGATCGCGTGCTCACGATGGGAATGGATTTGCGCGCGCAGCAGTATTCGCAAGATCCGGCCGTTCTGAATTTTTGGCAGCAGTTGATCGATCGCGTGAGCGCTTTGCCTGGAGTTCAAAGCGCGGCGGTCGGAACCGTGATTCCGCTTACGGACAGCCATAGCCGCTCAGACGTCACGATCGAGGGAATGGCCCTGCCGTCGCCAGGGAACTATCCTCATCCGGATGTTCATGTCGTCAGCCCGGGATACGTCTCCACACTCGGAATCCCCCTACTTCGTGGCCGGACCTTCACAGAGCAAGACAACGAAAAAGCGCCGCTCGCAGCGATGATTAATGCGATGGTGGCGAGGCGTTTCTTTCCGAATGAGGATCCCATCGGCAAGCGCTTCATGTTTGGCCATCCGGCGTCCGATCCGGCGAAGTGGTACACGATTGTCGGCGTGGTGAGCGACACGAGATTATACGGGCTGGCGAATCCAGCGCGGCTCGAAGTGTATCTTTCCTTCCGGCAGAACCCCAGAAGCTCCATGGCGTTGGTCGTGAAATCGGGAGTCGATCCCGCGGCGCTCACATCGGCAGTGCGCGAGGCGGTTCAGTCGATTGACAAGGACCAGCCGGTTTTCGCTGTTTCAACGATGGAAGAACTAGTGCGCAATTCTGTGGCGACGCGGCGGATGACTCTCGTGCTGCTCGGATTGTTTAGCGCGCTGGCCCTGGTTCTCGGGGCCATTGGAATTTACGGTGTGATTTCGTATTCCGTGACGCAGCGTACTCACGAGATCGGCATTCGCATGGCGCTTGGCGCGCCTCGAGGCGACGTCTTTCGCTTAGTGGTCGGCGAAGGGCTGAAACTTGCTGGTATTGGAATCGCCATCGGCATCGCGGCAGCGTTCGGGCTAGCGCGCTTGATGTCCAGTTTGCTTTATGGAATCAGTGCTACCGATTTCGAAACCTTCGCGGGCGTAGCCGTCTTGCTCGCGCTCGTCGCGCTCCTAGCTTGCTACATCCCAGCACGTCGAGCGATGCGCGTAGATCCTACGGTGGCCTTGCGATACGAGTGACGAGCGGTTTGTCCACTCGATTGCAAGTTTGCGAGAAAGGTGAATCATGAGGCGGCGTGAGCGAATGCTCGACGAGCTTGGCCTGGACATTTGCGACTACATCGCTCGGGAGACTCAGGACAACCTCGACCGTGGCATGTCGCCAGAGGAAGCGCGCTACGCAGCCATGCGTAAATTTGGCATTCGGGAGGATTGTATCAAGACGCTCATCGTGGCCAGAGATGACAATCGACATCTGCCGGTCGGCGGATAGCAACGTCAGAGAATTTATTTTGCTTGGCATGAAACGATTTCGCTCCCTTCCACACTATGCAGGTAGTTGGGCCCTTCCCAATTCAATGCCCCTGTTCTAACCAATGGGGGCACCTTTGTTCCAGGTGCCAGTCGTGGGGGGTAGTTGGTCGGGAGACGCGTGGGGGATCGCTTCTGGGAGAGTTGCGTTCCCCTCGTGTTCTGCGATCGCCCGCAATTTGGAACGTGGTTGTCCGCTGCAAGAATCAACCTCACAGAAATTATGTTTATCCCGTCCAAGCACAGAAATACTTGAAGAGCGTCGTCGCGTCATCCTGTGGGAAGATAAGCCAGACAATCCCATATCAGAGGACGATGATGAAATCTTGGCGCACTCTCGCATTGCTTTCCGTCATTTGTGCAGCAGTCATTTTTCTGTTTGTTCGTCCCCATGTGGCAGCGACGCAGCTGGCGGCATCCCTGAGCCATGCTCTACAGAAGGCTTCGCCGCAGCAAAGAACGCCGACTATTGAGGAATACCAGCCGAAGTCCACGCTCGTTACCAAAGAGCACAAGATTGAGAGAGCTAAGTTTCCGTTTATTGATATCCACAGTCATCACTGGAACCCCACGCCCGAGCACGTGGAGGATCTGATTAAGGGGATGGATTCGATCAACCTGCGAGTTCTCGTGAACCTGAGCGGGGGAACCGGCGAGGAATTGCGAAAAACAGTAGCGACGATGAAGGGACGCTATCCAGACCGGTTCGTGGTGTTTGCAAACATGAGTTACGACGATTTGAACACGCCGGGATTCGGAAAACGCGTGGCGGCGCGGCTCGAACAGGATGTGAAGAACGGCGCACAAGGACTGAAAATTTTCAAAGACTTTGGAATGGAGTTGAAGTACGCGAATGGACAGCGTGTGCACGTGGACGATCCGCAGTTCGATCTGGTCTTCGAAAAATGCGCCGAGCTGAAGATTCCCGTCCTGATTCACGTGGCAGAGCCTTCGGCGTTTTTCGATCCCTGGGATTATTCGAATGAGCGGTGGCTGGAATTGAAACAGTTTCCGGGGCGCGCGCGGCCACCTTCGGAGTACCCTCCGTTCGAGACCCTTATGACAGAGCGCAATCATCTGTTTGCAAAGCATCCGAAAACAAATTTCATCGCGGCGCACCTGGCATTTCATGGTAACGACCTGGAGCGATTGGGAAAATTGTTTGACGCGTATTCGAACGTGAATGTGGACATTGCGGCGGTCCTGGCGGAGCTGGGACGGCAACCGTATTCCGCGCACGATTTTTTGATCAAGTATCAGGACAGGATTTTGATGGGCAAAGACATTTACGAAGTGGACGAATACAAGTGGTATTTCCGTTGCCTGGAAACGCGCGACGAGTATTTTGAGTATTACCGGAAGCGTCATGCATTCTGGCGGATTTACGGCTTCGAAGTACCGGACGAAGTGTTAAAAAGAGTGTATTACAAGAATGCGTTGAGGCTGGTGCCGGGAATCGATGCAAAGGCATTTCCAAATTGAAGACATTCGGGCCGCGTCAATTTAGCGATCGCAAATCCTATGAGGAGAGTCGTTTGATGAAGAGTTCCATCGGATGGTTTTGTTCGATTGCAATATTTTCTCTCGTTACGGTGGGTTCGTTAGCCGCTCAAAGACCTGCAGAGCACAAGACGCGGAACATCATCTTTGTGATGACCGACGGCCTGCGATGGCAGGAAGTATTTGGCGGGGCAGAAGAGAGTTTGATGAATAAGAAAAACGGCAAGGTGGAGGATTCAGCGGCGCTGAAAAAGGCCTATTGGCGCGGTTCTGCGGAGGCGCGGCGCGCCGCACTGATGCCGTTTATGTGGACCGTGATCAGTAAAGACGGGCAAATCTATGGGAACCGCGAGGCGGGCTCGGATGCTTACGTGACCAATGGATTGAACTTTTCATATCCGGGTTACAGCGAAACGATGTGCGGATTCGCTGATCCGCGTGTAAATAGCAACGACAAAGTTCTAAATCCCAATGTCACGGTTCTTGAGTGGCTGAACAAAAAGCCCTCATTTCGGGGACAGATCGCCGCATTCGGCGCATGGGATCTTTTTCCCTACATTTTTAATGCCGAGCGTGCAGGCTTTCTTGTGAATGCGGGTTATGAACCGCTTCTGGTTGTTTCTGCTGATCCGCGCGTGGAACTGCTCAACCAACTTAAAGCCGAGACACCGCGCATTTGGCCCGACGAGCCCTTCGATCCCATTCCGTTTTACACCGCATTGGAATATCTGAAAGAAAAGAAACCGCGAATTCTCTATCTGTCTTTAGGCGAAACGGATGACTGGGCCCACGCCGGCAACTACACGGAATATCTGAACGCAGCGCACCGCGCGGACGACTACGTCCGCGTTTTGTGGGAGACGGTACAATCGATGCCGGAATACCGCGGCAGCACGACACTTATCTTTTCTCCTGACCACGGCCGTGGAAACGCTCAGCACGGAAAGTGGAGAGACCACGGCGCCAAGGTACCGGACTCAAAGTATATCTGGATGGCATTTCTAGGGCCGGACACGGCCGCGCTCGGTGAACGCTCGCACATTGCAGCCGTAACGCAGAATCAAATTGCTGCCACTTTAGCCGCACTTCTCGGCGAGGACTATCCCGCTGATGTTTCCAAAGCCGGGAAGCCTATTGCCGATGTATTGCTCCACTAATTGCAAAGGAAACGTACTACCTGAGAAATGGAATGTATGCCGGAACGCGGCGCTTGAATTCGAGAAACTGTTCGCCGAAATGTGAAGCGAGCAATTTCTCTTCGATATGGATCCGAATCTCTGTGCCCGCGATGAAAAATAGAAGGGACGGAACGAACAACCACCAAGGTGTCAAAAGAAATCCCGTGCCGCACAAAGTGCAAAGCATAGACGTGTAGATAGGATGTCGGACGACGCGATATGGCCCGGCCGTTACGAGTTGATGGTCGGCTGTGAGACCGGCATCCACTCTCCATTGGCGGCCGAGCGAGCGCGTCCCTGTCCAGGAGAGAAGCGCGGCTAGCAAGAAAAAGATTATGGAAAGCGCTAAGCGCCAGGGCCGCCACTGCATTTCCCAAAAGTGTCCCTGCCACAAGATCGCGTAGGCGACAGCGACAAGAATAATTCCCCATCGAGCGCGCTTATCGACTTGCTTCGCCGGCTGTTTCTGTTTATTAACAAGAAAAAATGGCAGCACCCAGAGTAGCCAACCGACAGCGAGAACGGCGAAAGCATAGGCAGGCACAATTCCGATTGTAGCTCAGCAGGAATCCGTGGAGCACGGCCTGTTACGGCACTAGCCAAGGGTGGCCGTGGCATCGTGAGCCGCCAGCGCGGCGATATCAGGCCGTCCCCTTGGTTTCGCTGGCAGGCGGTTCAAAGCCGCCGCAACGTGCGCGCCAACTCTGGCGGAATTTCTCGCGCTCCTCAGGTGTCATCTTCTCCCATCGCTCGTTCATGCGCTCTTTTATTCGACGCCGGCCTTCGAAGCGATGAGAGCCGCGAACACCATGTCCTCCGACCAGAATCCGGCAGAGGGCCAGCAGCCCGAAAGCCTGCCAGAAAGTAATTTGGCGCCATCCGAACAGCGCTGGTGTCAGCCAGTTCCAGAGATGCATCACCAGTTCGCCGCCAATCCAGATGAAAAGCGCGATCCCTATTGGAGCCAAAATAGCAATCCCTATTCGTTTCTGAATCTTATTCATGGTTGCTCCTCACTTCTCTGAATCGTTTTTCCAAACCATTTCTTCACGTCACTTCTTTTCATCAATAATTTCCAAGTTCGTCGTAAATGTTTTGCAATCGTTCTCGCAGATGTAGCACCGCGTAACGTTTGCGCGAGAGCAGCGTGTTGACACTTACGCCGGTTTTCGCCGACAGCTCTTTGAAGCTGCGCCCTTCGATTTCGTGCGCGAAAAAAACTTCACGCTGCTCCTGCGGCAATTCTTCGAGCGCTAATTCCAGCTCATCCAAAAGTACTCCGCGAAAGTAGAGCGCTTCCGGACCCGCATCTGGCGATGGCAGCAGATCTTCGATCCGCAGCAGCTCTCCAGTTTCGTCCTCGACCGCCGCGCCGCTGAAAGTCTCAGGTTTCTTCTTGCGGAAGAGGTCCGTGATGCGATTGCGCGCGACGCGAAAAAGCCAACCAGTGACATGCTCGATCGGCATCAGCAGGCGATTGGCTTCCACCAGTTCGTAGAAAACTTCCTGCACGATGTCCTCGGCGTCAGAGGGATCGGGCACACGGCGGCGAATGAAGTTGCCCAGCCGCGAGCGCTGTTCCGCGACGACTTGGGAGATTTGACGGTCTTGCTCGGTCATCGCGATAACGCTCACCGGCTTGTCCATCCCTTGCTGTAGACGAATGGCAGCTGCGGATATTGTAGCGAGATAGTAGGTCGTGAATAGTGAGTAGCGAGTAGTTCCAGTCCCCCTCCTGCGTTACCACAGAGGAAGCAGGCTGCTACGGAGGGCCAATTTGTAAATCCATGAGGAATCCACTAGACTAACAATCTAGGTTAATAACCTAGATTGTTCGAGAGGAGCCTAGGATGCGGACCGTCGGGATATTTGAGGCGAAACAGAAGCTTTCGGAATTGGTGGACCGGGCGTCGCGCGGAGAGCGGATCCGGATTACGCGACGGGGGAAAGTGGCGGCAGAGATTGTGCCGGCGGGGGAACAAGTGGACCTAAAGGAAGTATTTGCAAGGATGGATGAAATCAGGAAGCGCTCCAAAAAGCCCAAGAGCGTGAGCGTTAAGAGCTTGATCGAGGAAGGAAGAAGGTGAGCCAGTTCGTCCTGGACGCGTCGGTCGCTCTAGCATGGGTGCTTGACGTCCCAATTCCGGTATATGCACTTGAAGTACGGCGGGACATGCTCTCTGGCAAACGCGGGTTAGTGCCCGCGTTGTGGCACCTGGAGATTGCGAATGGACTGGCAACGGCAGAACGACGACGGGATCTCAGCGCCGTCGACGCTGAAGATGCACTCGATCAGATCTTAGTGACTGCAGCAAGCAGACTAGATACGGAGATGAATTTTGTTCCCGCGCGCGACGCGCTTGGCAATGCTCGTTCGTTCCAGTTAACGGCGTATGACGCGGTGTATCTGGACCTGGCGCGGCGGGAGGGATTGCCGCTGGCAACGCTGGATAAGGGGTTGCGGGCGGCGGCGGTGAAGGCTGGGGTGGCGCTGCTGAAGTGAACGACAGAGTCGAAGATCCCACACGCAAAGTCGACGTATAGGACACCCCGCTGGAGTGAAAAAGGCCAGGATCTGGCTGAGAATCGGCCCCGCGCCACTTGGTTGTGAGGAGTGCGTTGGGTAGGAGAGAGCTTTCCGTATGAAGAATCTGTTTGAAACGGCTCGGGTGGAAGAAGTGAAGCAGCGAATCGCGCAGATGAAGCCGGATAGTGAGCGGCAGTGGGGCACGATGAATCCTGCGCAAGCGCTGGAGCATTGCTCGAGAGGGATGGAGACGGCGCTGGGGGACAAGAAGCCGCCGCGCGTGTTTATAGGGCGCGTTCTGGGATGGATCATAAAGCCGAAGGTGATGGAAAACGACGAGCCGCTGCGCCTGAATTCGCCGACGGCGAAGATACTTATCGTGCAAGATGAACGAGACCTGGAAACGGAACGCGCGCGGTTGTGCGGATTGATCGACCGGTTTGCCGCGACCGGGCCCGCAGGGTGCACCACGCATCCGCATGCCTTCTTTGGGCGGCTAACACCGGACGAGTGGGCGATATTGATGTACAAGCACCTGGACCATCACCTGCGGCAATTTGGAGTTTAGCGCCGGGGACGGTTTCTCACCGTTTGCGAGCAATAGGTCACCCAAGAGTTAAGGCGCTGCCACGCCCTTGCGAAACAGTTACAATTGTTCCCACGATGGATCCCGAAGTGAAAAAGGTGCTGCAAGCCATGTCGCCGGCACAAAAATTGCGCGCGGCGGAACGTCTGTATCATTCCGCCCGGCAACTAAAGGCGGCAGCCTTGCGCGCGGAACATCCGGATTGGACCGAAGAAGTGATCCGACAGGCCGTCCGCGAAATCTTCCTGTATGCCCGAAGCTAATCTTTTCCTCATGTTCACGCAGCGGCTGAATGCGCTGGGCGTGGCTTACATGGTCAGCGGGAGCGTGGCGGTCATCGTTTATGGAGAGCCGCGGCTGACCCACGATGTGGATTTGATCGTGGTGCTGGATAGAGAGAAGATTGCGCGGTTACCCGAGGTATTTCCTTCAGCTGAATTTTATTGCCCGCCAGCAGAGGTGATCGCGGTGGAAGCGGCGCGCGAACAACGCGGGCACTTCAACATCATTCACCACGAGACGGGTTTCAAGGCGGACGTCTATTTGAGCGGGCGAGATCCATTGCACGCCTGGGGACTGGCGCGGGCACGGCAGTTGCAAGTGGAAGGTCAGGCGCTGGTCGTGGCGCCGCCGGAGTACGTCATCTTGCGCAAGCTGGAGTATTACCGGGAAGGCGGCTCCGAGAAGCACTTGCGTGACGTTCGCTCCATGCTCGACGCGTCGCCCAACGCGATCGACCGCAGGGAACTTGAGCAACAAATCGTCGCGTGGGGCTTGCAGGAGGCATGGCGGCAGGTTCAGGACGGGAGTAAGTCCCTGGCGCCGTGACGGATGTGGAGGATGTTGACGGCGTTTTTGCGTTTGTCCAACGCGTAGATGATTCTGTATGTGCTTGGATTTTTGCCAAAAAACAAGTGGCGAAATCTCTTGTCTTCTGGAATGACTGTGCCGCGTTCGGGGAATCGCTCCAGACTATGAATTGCTTACGCAAGGCCATTGAACTACGCGAACGCACTTTCGGAAGAGTCGGCTTCGACGTACTCGTAAATGGCTTCCAGAACCCGAAGGGCGCGATCGGTCAGCCTAACGAGGTATTGCATGGTTGCGCCGGAACACTTCCAGCGCTTTGCGCGCCGGACGCACGCGTCCCTTTTTCAGGTCTTCCAATCCTTGACGGATGCCTTCCTTTTCATCGGCTTGCGCTGCGATATCCAGAAGTCGCTGATAGGCTTCGGCATCCTGCACGACTGCTTCGGCCTTTCCATTGACGGTGAGTACGAGTGGTTTTTTCGTCTTTTTGAGATGCTTCATGAACTTCGCCGGATTGCGGCGAAAATTTGTCATGGCTTGGATGTCTTTTTTATATCGAACATGAAGGCCTCGCGCAGCTATGGTAGCACCTTTAAAGGTGCGATTGAAGAGCAGCCCACCGTTTGCGGGAAGGCAAAATAGCAAACGGTAGGCTACCCAAGAGTTGAGGTGCTGGCACCTTCTGGTATATTCTTGCCAGTTGTCATTGGAGATAGATCATGGCTGACGACAAACACACACCTAAGACTGCTGCTTACATGCGCGAGAATTGGCCAAACATGGTCAAGCTGCTCCAGAATCCACAGTTTCACGGATCGTTCTTAACCCAGGGGATTGTGATGGATTGGGCGGAAATAAATGAGATGGAGCGGGAACTTGGTCTGCCAGTGACCCCATGTCCTTCCAGTCCTGTCTTCGAAGAACGAGGGAAGAAAAAACATGACTAGCGCCCTTGCCGCATTTCCGAGCGACTAGCAAGGGTTTCATGCCGACGTCGCATTCGGCGACGCACAGTGTTGTCGGCTTCGGTATAACCTGCCTCGACCGGCGTCACCCGCCAGCTATCCCGACCAACCCAAAGGACTATTAACTGTTATGAGTAGTCCTACAGACGCATAGCGGAAGAATGTCCGACAGTGAGCATGCATGCCAAGAAGAGGCGATATGAGGAAATTCCTACCGACTGCGGAGGTTCTGATGCTATCGACAGCATCCGCCGGAGTTGCCGCGCAGAGTAATCCCGCATACGGTCAAGACAGCGAAGGCAAACCACGGCTCGTGCTGATTGCACCAAAGGCATCGCCTCGAAAAGACATACCAACGATAGCCAAAGCCGCCAATGGAGCAATCGTGACTATCGTCATGGCGGACAATGACAAGCCCTTAGCATTAGGCACCGGTTTTCTTGTGAACTCGGACGGCGTGATCGTGACGAACTACCATGTCATCAAGACCGGTAGCGTCGCTGTCGTTAAATTTCCTGACGGCACTGTCCTGCCAGTTGACGGTGTGCTGGCAGCCGACAAAGTCCGCGATCTCGCCGTCATCAAAATACACGGCAAATCCTTCCGCACGCTCGCGCTCGGCAATTCAGATCGCGTTCAAATCGGAGAAGAAGTCGTTGCTATCGGCAATCCTCTCGGTCTGGAACTGACTGTTTCGAACGGTATTCTGAGCGCAGTTCGAACATCCAAACGGGGCGGTTTATTGCAGATTACTGCGCCGATATCCCACGGCAGCAGTGGCGGCCCGCTGTTCAACATGAATGGAGAGGTAGTCGGAATCACTTCCAGCGGTATCGATGCCGGCGAAAACTTGAATTTTGCAATTCCTGTTAACGATGCGAAGCTTTTGCTTGAAAACCGATCTGCTACACTTTCCAGCCTACCTGATGAAACGGAGGAAGTTGCGCCATCCAAGGCTGAACCACCCGTGAAGATTGAACCAACGACGCCTTTGCAAAAAGATATTTCGTGGATGAACCATTTCCTGAGCGAACACTGCGCACCCGGAAACACTTATATAATCACGAAACTTGATGCGCAACTGCTGGAAATACTCAAGGGGCAGGAGCACGATGATTTAACAGGTAAAGAGGATTGCGCGGTCAGCATCCACCGAGAGAAGGGAGGTCTTGAAGGCATGACCGTAATGTCGTTTACTGACATCGACCCGGCAAAGATTGATGTCTTCGATGTAGGCCAGACCCCCATACTCCAGTTCATAACCTTTTCTCGGGTCAACAACATCATCATAGCCGGATATGCAGGCGGGCGATTTATACCGCCTTATCACATCGCACCGAATAGCAACATCCAGTTTGATTCGCGCGAGTCTGCCGAGGGCTTCGGGAGGATGTTCAAACACGCGGTAGCTCTTTGCCAAGAATCGTCTCAATAAGTTCTGAATAGAAGTCAGGGTAGAGAAAGCACAAATACTTCTCGTCAGTGTTTTTCTGAGCTTTGGACAGTGTTGACGCCGTTCTCCTCTTCACGGAACTGCGCCGAAAGATCGTGCCTCTTGATGAAGTCGAGGGAACGATTCCCTAGCTCGGCATGCGTTCGATAAAATTCATCGATGTAAGCCAGGACTTCCTTGTCTTTCTTCTTTGCCTTTTTCGCCTGGTCTCCGCAAGCGACCATCATGTTCATGCGTTCAAAGATTTGATCTATCGTCAGGGTCTCGGTCTTCACCCCAGACCACGCTTTCAGATCGGCTTTGCAGACAGTTAGGCTCGGCTTCGGGTCTGTCGAATCCTGCGCGGCCCTCGCGTTCGATTCAAACGCCAAAACCAAGATGACGAGCGAGAGTGTTTTCATGTTGTCCACCTGACTCCAGTTTAGCGAGATAGCTCTGACAAGCCGCGGTTCTCTTTTCTTGCGGTCGTCCGTCAGTCAAGTAGCTTTTTGGGGATCTAGCAGGATCAGAGGAAGACTCCGGTCAGGTCAGTGCCGACCCAAATCACTAGCGAGTTTGGGCGCGCAAGCTTTTGCACAGCGTCCACAGGGCTGAGGATAAGTGGCAAAAATAATTATTACGGGGGACTTGACGAATACAGAAAAGTGCGTATACTTACAAATGGTTCGGGGGTTCTCTGGAATCCCTGAGTTGGCAGGGGCATCACAGTCGGGTCGAAGAAGCGTCTTCCCAGCGTACTACCAAGCGAAGGCCAAGAAGTAGATCCTATAGTGAGGTTCTTTACGAGCACAGGCTAGAAATCTGTCGAGCATCGCGTGGAGCCACCCAGATGTGGGTGACTGTACCCGGCGCTCGACGCCGGGTTTTTTATTTTGTGGAAGTGAGTAGTGGATAGTGAGAAGTGGGCGGCGTAAAAGTAAGTCCTCCTGCGGTCACGAATTCAACTAACACGGAAACAAAAGATGAGCTGGAAGGCAAGATCGCGAAACGTGATCGAGTAAGACCCTTCAGCCAAAACCCAACGGAATGTTGGGGACTCTGACAAGATCAGAGTCACTGCTCTTTGACAACAGAAAGGCTGGCAAGTCCACGCCGATAACTTGGCCGGGATTACGGTCCCTGCTGGGGGTATGGTGTGGATTATTTACAAGTTTTGCTCGAGAATCGAGCAATACTGTGGAAGAAAAGGCGGCTTATTCAAAGGCCGTGAGTGATGACGAGTGACTGGTGACTCGCAAGAGGAGCCGGAAGCAAGTTATCAAGCGCGGTTTTCCGAGGACTACAGAGTCGAAAGCCTGCAACAGATACCTGAAGTGATTTTCCAAAAAAATCATCAAGACTTCTTCGTGACTCATGCCCGAGTTGCGTGAAGATCGGTTGCGAGGATATATGGAGCTGCGGAAATCGGAGCGTCGATAGCAGGATTTAAAAAGCACGGACTAAGCACCGTGTGAATCGCAATGGATGAAAGTCCGGAGCGGAGTCTGGCAGAAGACGGATTGAGTAAGTTTTATGATTAAGCTACTAAGGGCGTACGGTGAATGCCTTGGCGCCAGAAGGCGATGAAGGACGTGGCAAGCTGCGATAAGCCTCGGGGAGCCGCAAGCAGGCTTTGATCCGAGGATCTCCGAATGGGGAAACCCGACGGGATGAACTCCCGTTACAGCCCGCTGAATACATAGGCGGGTATGAGCTAACCCAGGGAAGTGAACCATCTCAGTACCTGGAGGAAAATAAATCACAGAGATTCCGAAAGTAGCGGCGAGCGAAATCGGAACAGCCCAAACCCAAGTGCTTGCATTTGGGGGTTGTAGGACCGCATAAGTAGAGTTACCAAACTGACAGCTAGATGAACCTGCTGGAAAGCGGGGCCATAGAAGGTGAGAGCCCTGTAATCGAAAGCTGATCAGACTCGAAGCGGCATCCTGAGTACCACCGGACACGTGTAATCTGGTGGGAAACTGGGGAGACCACTCTCCAAGGCTAAATACTCTCTGGCGACCGATAGTGAACAAGTACCGTGAGGGAAAGGCGAAAAGAACCCCTGCGAGGGGAGTGAAATAGAACCTGAAACCGTATGCTTACAAGCAGTCGGAGGGCAATGCATGGACTTCGGTCCGTGAAAGCCTGACGGCGTGCCTCTTGCTTAATGAGCCGGCTAGTTAATGTCACGTGCAAGGTTAAGCGCAAGCGAGCCGCAGCGAAAGCGAGTCCGAATAGGGCGACAAGTACGTGGTATTAGACGCGAAGCGGGATGATCTACCCTTGGCCAGGTTGAAGGTCGCTTAACCGCGACTGGAGGACCGAACAGGTGTGAGTTGAAAATCGCTCTGATGAGCTGAGGGTAGGGGTGAAAGGCTAATCAAATTCCGTGATAGCTCGTTCTCCCCGAAATGTCTTTAGGGACAGCCTCGTGCGAATTACCGCGGTGGTAGAGCTCTGAATGGACTAGGGACCAACTCAGGTTACCGAATCCAATCAAACTACGAATGCCGCGGATAACTACACGGGAGTGAGACTACGAGGGATAAGCTTCGTGGTCAAAAGGGAAACAGCCCAGATCGCCAGCTAAGGTCCCTAAGTATGTGCTAAGTGGGAAAGGAAGTGTATTCGCTCGGACAGCCAGGAGGTTGGCTTAGAAGCAGCCATCCTTTAAAGAAAGCGTAACAGCTCACTGGTCAAGCGGATATGCACCAACAATCCAACGGGGCTCAAGCACATCACCGAAGCTGCGAAATGGTTATTTCTTCGGAAATAATCTTTGGTAGGGGAGCATTGCGTGGAGTCTGAAGGTAGACCGAGAGGACTACTGAACACTACACAAGAGACCCTGCCGGCATAAGTAGCGATAAACACGATGAGAACTCGTGTCGCCGAAAGTCTAAGGTTTCCTGAGGAAGGTTAATCCGCTCAGGGTTAGGCGGGTCCTAAGGTGAGGCCGAAAGGCGTAGCTGATGGATAACAGGTCAACATTCCTGTCCCGCCTGGCGACGTTATCACGATGGGGTGACACAGAAGGATAGGAGAGTCAGGTGATGGATATCCTGATTGGCCACTGTAAGCCGGATTCCGGAGGCAAATCCCCGGGGTCATTCAACGGTGAGAGTGGTGACGAGGTCACACGACCGCAAAGTCTCTGATTTCACGCTGTCGGGAAAATCCCCTAAGGAGTCGTCCAGGTGCCCGTACCACAAACCGACACAGGTAGACGAGGTGAATATCCACAGGCGCTCGAGAGAACACTCGCTCAGGAACTAGGCACATTAGTCCCGTAACTTCGGGAGAAGGGACGCCGCAGTAGGGTTTATAGCCCGAAGCGGTCGCAGCGAATCGCGCTCTGCAACTGTTTAACAAAAACACAGCTCTCTGCAAAGTCGAATACGACGTATAGGGGGTGACACCTGCCCGGTGCCGGAAGGTTAAAGCAAGGGCTCAGCCCGCAAGGGCGAAGGCTTGAACTGAAGCCCCGGTGAACGGCGGCCGTAACTATAACGGTCCTAAGGTAGCGAAATTCCTTGTCGGGTAAGTTCCGACCTGCACGAATGGTGGAATGATAGAGCGACTGTCTTGGCGAGTGACTCGGCGAATTTGTGGTTCCGGTGAAGACGCCGGATGCCCGCATCTAGACGGAAAGACCCCGTGCACCTTAACTGCACTCTGGCCATGAGTAACGGATTGATCTGCGTAGAATAGGTAGGAGCCTGTGATCCCTTGGTTTCGGCTGAGGAGGAGGCAACAGTGAAATACTACCCTGACTAATCTGTCGCTCTAACCTACCACCCGAGACGGGTGGGGAGACACGGCCAGACGGGTAGTTTGACTGGGGCGGTCGCCTCCTAAACTGTAACGGAGGCGCCCAAAGATCGGCTCAAGCGGATTGGAAACCCGCTGTGGAGTGCAAGAGCATAAGCCGGTTTGACTGTGAGACTTACAAGTCGAGCAGGAACGAAAGTTGGGTCTAGTGATCCGGTGGTCCCGCGTGGAAGGGCCATCGCTCAACGGATAAAAGGTACGCCGGGGATAACAGGCTGATCTAAGCCAAGAGTTCACATCGACGCTTAGGTTTGGCACCTCGATGTCGGCTCATCGCATCCTGGGGCTGTAGAAGGTCCCAAGGGTTAGGCTGTTCGCCTATTAAAGCGGTACGTGAGCTGGGTTCAGAACGTCGCGAGACAGTTCGGTCCCTATCTGGTGTGGGCGCAGGAGAATTGAAGGGAGTTGTCCCTAGTACGAGAGGACCGGGATGAACAGACCTCTTGTGTACGAGTTGTCACGCCAGTGGCATAGCTCGGTAGCGAAGTCTGGAAGAGATAATTGCTGAATGCATCTAAGCAAGAAGCTCGCCCTAAGATAAGTTCTCCCAAGGTTTAAGACCTAAGAAGGGCAGTCGAAGACTACGACTTTGATAGGCTGGAGGTAGAAGCGCAGCAATGTGTGAAGCTGACCAGTACTAATCGCCCGTTCGGCTTAATCATAAAACTTTCTCAAAACGTCTTTGAGAGAGGTAAGAGAAGATCGCCTTCTCTTTCGCAGTAATGTTCGACTTCGAGTCGAACCTGTAAATTGCCAGCCTTAATGTGTAAGCCGCTTAGTGCGGCTGCGCAAATTCTGTTGTCGCCATAGCTCACGGAAGCGCCGGTGTTTTTTATCGGCAGTTCTCGGGTCGCGATGGAAAAAAAGTTTGCGAGTCGTGGTTGGATTTTGAAGGCTCTTTCGACCTTCCACTTTCAACTTTCGACTTCTAAAAGTTTCCTGGTGATCATACCGCGAGGGTCACACCCGTTCCCATCCCGAACACGGAAGTTAAGCCTCGCCGGGCCGATGATACTGCACGGGTAACTGTGTGGGAACGTAGGTCGTCGCCGGGATTAAAATAGAAAAGGCCGTCTTGAGCAATCAAGACGGCCTTTTGTTTTTTGAGTGGATTTAACGACCGCTACGAATGGCGTGCTCGGGAAAGGAAAACGGTGAGTTTTCCGTCAATCGTCGCCGTCCACGCGGTGAATACGCGACCGTTGGTTCCTGCTACGACCGTGGGGCGGACAACGGCTGCAGGACCGCCTGGAACCTCTACCGGCGACGAAATTCGCCCGTCCTTGTCGATCTCCACGAGGTAGGCGGAAGTCGCCGTCCATCCGGCTTGCTTCTGCGGATCGCGGCCCTGGAAGACGAGTTCCACCCGTCCGTCTTCGGCAGCGGAGAACGCCGGATAGTTGGCATCGAGTACCTTTTGAGAGGCGAGCAAGGCGGGAGCCCAGCTTCTGCCGCCGTCGTCGGACCACGTTAAACGGACGCCGGAAATGGCTGGGGAGGCTTCGGTAAGCCACGCGGCATAAACTCGATTACCGGTCCGAGCAAGAGCGACGCCAGAGTCGGGGCATCCCGCAAGCTTCCAGTTGTCCTCCGCGATGCGAATTGGCGAGCTGAAGGAAGCTCCTCCGTCGTGTGTCACCGCGACGGTCATGTCACGGATACTTCCTGGGTAGATGTGGCGCCAGAACACGAGGACCTCGTTGTTCGGCCCAAACGACACGTTAGGACGGCAACACTCGCAGACGTGATCAGCGATTTTTACATTTTTCTGAAACGTCGCCCCTTTGTCCGTGGAGCGGGCAAAGTACAGAGAGTAGACCTTTTCTCCCGGCGTGCTCTCTCGGGTATCTAGCCAAACGGCGTAAACGTCGCCATTCGGAGCGACCCCAATAGAAACGTAGCCGCTATACGCCTTCTCGGGCTTATCGGAGATACGGACCGGCTTTTCGAAACTCGCCCCCCAAGAAAGGGAACGCGCCAAACGAATGTCGCCGCTTTGATTCCACGCCGCGTACATTGCGTCCGGCGTAACGATGAGCGTTGGGCTGTTTTCTCCGTGGGAGCTCACGGTGGCGCCTGGCTCGCTGATCCAAACAGGATTGTCGAACGAGTCTCCTCCATCCGAGGAATTCAGCAATGCCAGGCGCGATGCATCCCCTTCTCCTACGACGGTTAACAGGTTTAGCGCACCGGAGGCCACACCATCGACCCCAAGTTTCGGGTGCCGGATCGGCGTAATTCCACTCACGACCGAGAGGGAGCGGGGCTGCGGTTCAAAACGAAGGGGTGAAGTGTCGGCGCTGGAGACTACTGCCGATTTGCCGCAACCCAAAGTCACGAACATCAACCCAACCAGAGATGAAACGACGACACAGCGATTTCGAAAGCGAGTCATGGTGTTCATACCTTCCTCTCAGCTCGAAACTCTCAGTCCGGGAGTCTCAAGAAGTGATCAAAGCTATTGCGCTTAACCAGCCTGCAAGTACTTTTCAGGAGCTTTGTCAAAGAGGGCTTTGTGCTCCGGCATGCAGAAATAGTAGGTCTTGCCTTTGTAAACCGAAGTCGGAGCCGTCTTGTCCGCGTCCATGTCGCAGACCGGACACAAGGGATGCTCCTCTGTCGAGATAGGCGCTTGGGCGTAGACTTGATTTGAACCCGGGTTCAACCAACCCTGGCCTTGATATTCCATTTGGTACGCCGTTTTAGTAGCGATGTCGCGGCCGAAATATCGTTCGACAACGCGGAGCGCCAAGTCGATACCGGACGAAAGTCCCCCTGCAGTGGCGACATTGCCATCTTCGGTGAATCGTGCACCTCGCTTGACTCGAATGTCGGGAAAATCCGTCGAGAATGTTTTGTAGGCACCGTGATGGGTTGTTGCGGACCGGCCGGATAGCAGGCCAGTCTGTGCAAGCACAAGTGCTCCGGTGCAAACCGACATGGTCACGTCCGTATTTTTTGACGAATTGCGAATCCAATCAAGCATTGCCGGAGTGCTCCCGTCCTGCGCCGGAATTACCACGACCTTCGGCGGAGGAGCGGTCTCGAAAGTGTAGTCGGGGATGATTTTCAGTCCTCCGCTTGCGCGAATCGCCTTCGTGGTTGCTGCAACGGTGTACAGCTGGAAAGGATTCTCGCGGCGTCCCGGAACGTACACGGTCTCGAAAACTGCCCAAGGGCCGGAGAAGTCGATGACCACGGCCCCGTCGGAAACAACGAAGGCAACCGGGATGCTTCCCCGAGCTGGCGGTTTCAGCGAACTTATTACAGATCCGGAAAGACCTGAACTCTGATCATTTCGTGAATCGGCATCTTCGAAGTGATTACCCACCACTTTAGAAAATGACGAAGGCACTGCTCCTACAAAACCAAACGCAGCTGTTCTTTGAAGAAGTTCTCGCCTGTTCATTGCTAAAGCCATCCTTTCATAAGATAAGGCAGGAGCCCGGCTCGCTCATCGGAGACAGGAACGAGCCGGACTCAACCCTGCGCCTCGGCGTAATTTGCCTAACGCTGGGTCAGTAGTGAAAGTGAAAACGAAACTCCGCATGAATCTGCCGCGGATCGTTCGCGTGGAAGCCCCGAACGCTTGGCTGTTGTTCAACAGCACGTAGCGGTTGCGGAGCGATACCCCAAGGTGGATGAATCAGCTCTTCAGTAGAAACCGCACCCAAAGGGCACGATTAGAGAACGAAAGAGGACAACCGCGGAGGAGGAGAAAGAGGCTCAACAAACTGCGGAAACACACTAACGGCCGTAACGGGCACCGGGCGAAGCGTTGTGCCAGGCCCTGACACGATCGTCGCCACGGGCAAAATAAACGCCACCGGCATCAGCGTGGGCCGAACGCTGTCCTGACAGCACGACATGCTGCATGCCATCCGCCCATTGCCCTGGTGCTCGCACTTCATCTCCCGATCTGGTGATGGCATCTGGTGGGTGTGCGCGGTTCCCTGTCTGGCCTGATGATGCGCCGGCACTTTGCAGTACCCGTCGGCGCAACAATCGGAATTCACGAGCCACGCCGCACCCGCCAGCGGCGCATACATGAGCGCCACAGCGAGCAGGCAAATCCAGCCGCCGGCCAGGCGCATCTCTTTTTCTTTGCGCAAGCTCACCGCGCGCAACTCCCCTTCGCCTGTGAAGACCGCCCAATAATACACGATATACCCCAGATTCGCGCTGGATTTCCGCAAAACAGAAGCCTGGGACAGGGACGTGCGAAAAAATCAAAAATCGCGATTTCAGGGAAATCGACACTTAAGGATTTCGCTTTTAGAAGCCGCATATGCGACGTTTGCGATTCCCGGATAGATTTTGGATCACCCCGAAAATCCCGAAAGTCGATTTTTTCACACGTTCCAGACGGCAAGTTTCCGAATCACTTTGCCTGAAACTGTGGCTGAGTTCGAGCACTGGGGACGAGGACAGGCGGGACGTAATCCGTCTCACCAAACTCTCAAATTCCCGCCAACTCCTTCCAACCACTCCACTTCTCCGTCTCACGTTCGAATGATAAAACTACGGACCGGGACGGGGGCGACGGGGACGTTTCCAGGCGGGACGATTCCAGTTTGTTGGTAGCGTCTGTATCCGCTCGCTCTAGCCCCGTCTTATGGCCAGCACTGCGCGCCATGCAAAATGCGAAGGATTTCGACCGCCTCCTTCCGGATACGATAAATGGCCAAGTAGGGCATGCGCACTAGGTCGAGCTCGCGCGTTCCTGGCTTGCGCCCCATACGCCCGCGCTCGAGAAAGCTCGTCAGCCCGGCTACACTCTCATAAATAGAAAGCGCAACGCGTCGCCCGCTCCCAGGACTTCCATGCTGTTCGATGTAATCGCAGATTTGTGTTAGGTCGTGGACCGCTGGCTCCGTCCATCGTAGTCGCATTACTCGGGATAGCGCCGCTCGATCAACTTGCGGACGTCGTCGTGCTCTACAAACTCACCACGGTCGGCCGCAGTTATCCCCTTCTCGACTTCGCCCAGAAACCACTCATCGTAGCTCAGCATGCGCTCTACCGCTTCCACGACCAAAGCTTCACTGTCGCGCCCCTGTTCCGCAGCAGTGCGCATCAGCTTCTCTTGCAACGCGGGATCGAATCGTACTTCCATGCGGCCAGACTAAAGATTGGCGCATCCGCTGTCAACTCCCGAATTCTCTCCAACCCTTCCATTCATGCCCCTTCCGAGTCACCCTCGGTCATGGAAGGATAGGGACTGGGAGAGGCGGGACCTAATCTGTCTCACCAAACTCTCAAATTCCCGCCAACTCCTTCCAACCACTCCACTTCTCCGTCTCACGTTCGAATGATAAAACTACAGTACTGTACCTTGACAGTAATTCAAATCCATGCTACCATCCTCTATGATTCGGCGCCGTTCCACGCCCCGGCATTCCTTCTACTCACGATTCACCGCCCACCGTCCACGATCTTTCTCTGCGTACACGCAGGAACAGCCGCAACCTCAATCCCCTCATACGTTTACTTCACAACTCGCGGACACACGGGGGTGGGGGCCAGTGGCACAGGCGGAATTTATCCCGACCCGGTCGGGAGCCTGTGCTCTTTCATCGCTTCACCCAAAATCCAGCCACGCCTCCGCCCTGCTCGACCCGTCCGGCACTCGTCACCGTCCGCTCACATCTATCTCTTTTAGAATGCGCACTTACGAAAAACCACCCCGTAACCTCTTCAGAATGAGCAGTTTCAAAACGCAGGACTTAAAATTCTTTAGAATGAACAGTTTCGAGAAAAGGGGGCCTGATCGCGGCGGGCCGCTAGGCAAGGCGCGGCGGCGCGACCGTTCCACCAAAGACTTTATCCGTTACGTTCTCCTCGAACTTCTTCTTTATTTTTTCTTCGATCGCTTTCACTTGTGGCACGGCGTCGGCAACCATATCGTAAATTCCCGCGAGGTTGGTGGCCCCGTCAGACACAACACCAGCCACGTCTTTAGCGCTGGAAAGATTCGGGGGAGAGACGCCGTAGCCGGCTGCGGTGAGCGCGGCATCGGTGACGAAGTTGATGATTTTGTTGTACCAGTCCACGGCTTGGCTGCGGCCGGCCTTAAGCTCTTCGATTGCTTTAGCCACTTGCTCCTGGGCCGTGAGCCCGCGCTCGGTGTTTTCGTATGATTTTTGGATGGTCACTCGCCGTCCCATGCTTGGAACAATAAATCCCTCGGTGAGCAGTTTGTTGATGTCGGCTTGGAAGCCCCTAAGCGACGCCAGCTTTTTCTTGGAATCCGGGTCGGCACTGAGCTGGGTGGCGAGTTTGTCCGAATTCACCAGAAGTTCGTTCAGCTCTTCCGATAGTTCGTGAGCGAGAAAACGAAGATGCGTGAGTTTGCCGCGCCACAACTTGTTATCGTCCTCTAACGTCGCGACGTTGGTGAGAGCGCCTCCAGACAGTTTGTTGATGACGGCCACCGGAGCTTCCTTGAGCAGCGCGTTTGCAGTGCTCGCCACCACTTCGCGGGCCACTCCCGATTTCTGACCTTGGGCGTAGGAGTCGCGCAGCTTCTTCAGCCCAGTTTCAACTCTCTTCTGCACGCCGTCGGCGTCCTTCGCACAATCCCAAAGCGTCTTTACGCCATCCATCGCCGCGCGGTAGCCTCCGACGATGGAGAGCGCTAGGGTAGCTCCTCCCGTCGGTGCCGCACCGGCAATGCCTGCGGCGGCGGCGACTGCTCCCGCGGCGCCCTTCACGAGTTTGATGCCCACACCTAGGCGGTATTTTTTGTATTCTTTCTTTTGTTGCTGCACCTGCATCCAGCGCTTTTGTACGGCGGCTACCGCGCTTGTCTTGGCTTGCTGAAGGTCCAAATCGATCTGCTGCAACACGCGTTTGCGCGATTCCGCGTACTTGAAGAAGTCGCCGCCAGACGCTCCACATTCCGCATCTAGCGCTTGGAGCCGCGGCACGATTTTTGATAGCGACGCGGTGAAAGCCTGTTTGGAATCGTCCTTGATCATTTGCATGAGCAACGGATCTTTTGCCAGCATGCTCTCTGTGTCGGGCGGTAAATCCATTACCACCTTCATGGGCAAATCGGGTACGGGGATCCATTTCGGAGTGAACTTGATGGGAGAATCATTCTCGATCGCCTTAGAAAGCAACCAGTTAAACATTACCCAATCTGCCACGCGTGCCTCCAACCTACGGACGTCGGACAAGCAAAATACTCTTTCGCCGTGCGGCAAGTCAACGCATCACCACGTTACGACATGAATGCAGGTTGCAACCAAGTGTGGCGGAGCGGCTGCGCGCGCATCGAAAGAATAATGGCGTATAGAATGGTTTGGACGAACAGGGGACTCGGGAATTGAGCAAATCCGCCAACGAACCAGACTTTCCGGCCGAAAAAAAATCACGGAGCGCAAGGGTCTGGCGCGCGTTGCGTCACCGCAATTTCCGACTGTTTTTCACGGGACAGAGCATTTCGCTGATTGGCACGTGGATGACGCGCATTGCCACAAGCTGGCTGGTTTATAAACTGACCAGCTCTGCTTTGCTGCTGGGTGTTGTGGGTTTTGCCGGGCAGATTCCCACGTTTCTTGTGGCGCCTTTTGCGGGGGTGTGGGTCGATCGGTTGGACCGCCGGCGAGTGCTGGTTATTACGCAAGTGCTGGCGATGGTGCAATCGCTGGCGCTCGCGGTACTGACGCTCAGCGGGCGCATCACGATTCACGAAATTATCGGGCTCAGTGCCTTTCAAGGATTGATTAATGCATTCGATATGCCAGGGCGACAGGCCTTTCTCGTGCAGATGGTGGAGGAGAAGCAGGATCTCGGCAACGCGATCGCGCTGAATTCCTCGATGGTCAATATGGCGCGGCTGCTGGGGCCTTCGCTCGCTGGAGGAGTCATCGCGCTATTTGGCACTGGTTATTGTTTCTTGATTGACGCGCTTAGCTACCTTCCTGTGATTGCTTCCTTGCTGATGATGCGATTGAAACCTCTGCTAGTGCCACATGCCTCTGCTTCCATGTTTCACCAACTTAAAGAGGGCTGGAAGTACGTGACCGGGTCTGTGCCGATACGGACGATTCTTTCGCTCTTCGCCGTGATCAGTTTAATGGGCTGGCCCTTCACAGTCTTGATGCCGATCTTCGCGCTGAAAATATTGAAAGGAGGCCCGCACACTTACGGATTTTTGATGGGAGCCGTCGGCGTGGGCGCTCTCGCATCGGCATACTCGCTTGCGCTGCGCCCCAGCGCGCGGGGATTAATCAAGATGATGCCGATCTCCGCCGGCATGCTCGGGATCGGACTGATACTTTTCGGTTTCTCGCGAAATTACTGGCTATCGCTCGTAGTGCTATCGTTTTGCGGCTTCGGCATGATGCAGGAAGCGTCCGCCAGCAACACCGTCATCCAAACCATCGTGGAAGAAAACAAGCGCGGGCGCGTCATGAGCTACTACACGGCCGCTTTCGTCGGCATGGCGCCTTTTGGAAGTTTGCTGGCAGGGACGCTGGCCAGCGCCATCGGCGCACCAAAAACGGTGATGGTGAGTGGCGCATGCTGTCTGCTAGGCGCGATTTGGTTTCTGACGCAACGAAAGGCCGTGCGAAAGGTCATCCGGCCAATTTACGTAGACCTGGGCATCGTGCCAGCTGAAGTAACAGCTGTCCTCCAAGATGGAGGCGGTAATTAAGAATCGCCGCGAAGGAACGGAGTCTACGCTCGCTCCGGAATACGCAAACCATCCAAGTCATACGAATTGTTGAGCGGCGAAGCTGGATGCAGCGCGGCGGACGGATTCTTCATCACGCTGGCGAAGGCAGCTTGGAACTTCTCCATTTCGGGTTGCGTGCCAACGGTGATGCGAACGTGGGTGGGCCAAACTGGCCACGGGCGGCCGATGAAGACATTTTGTGCTGCCATCACGGCGATGACTTCTTTCGCGGGGCGCTTCACGTCGAGCATGAAGCAGTTGGATTGCGACGGAACGAAGGAGTAGCCGTTTTTAGAAAGCCACTCAAACGTCGCCTCGCGGATGGTCGCATTGATCTGTTTGCGATCAGGGACGAGCTGCAGATCTTTCAGGCTGGCGGATGCCGCAGCCACGGCGGTGATGGGCATGGCGCTCCAGCCGGAAAATGCACCCATTTTTTCGAGAAGATCCGGGCGGGCAATGGCAAAACCGCAGCGCAATCCAGCCATTCCGTAGATTTTCGAGAACGTGCGCAGAACGATGACGTCTTTATCCGCTTTCACAAGATCGAGTGCTGTAGTTGCGTCGGAAAAATGAATGTACGCCTCGTCCACAAGAAGTATGGAGCCCTTCGGTTTGTTGGCGAGCAGGAATTCGATGTCGGAGTGGCTAGTGAGTGTGCCGGTAGGATTATTAGGCGTGCAAACATAAAAGATGCCCGCATCCGGCGCCGCGGCCAACATAGCTTTCACGTCATGCGTGTAGGTTTTGGTCAGTGGTACATTCACGACGCGAGCGCCAGCGATTTTTGCGGCATGCGCCCCGGCTTCATAACCAGGATCGGCAGTGACATAACTTTTCGTGGGAGATGTAAAGGCTAGCACGGAGTAATGCAACGGGCCGCTAGAACCGGGGAATGCGCGAATGTACTCGGGCTTGAGCCCTTCCGCGGCCGCAAAAGTGTTTATGAGATCTCTGGTCATCCAGTCTGAGTAGCGGCCGCCTTGCGAAGCGACGTCATTGATTGCACCGCAAGCCACGCCGCAGGGACCCAGAGGATTCTCGTTCGCATTAATGAGCACCGCATCTTTTGGATAAGGCCGGGGATAAGGAAGCGAGCCGGCGTGAGCCAGCATCGGCTCTGTAACAATACGATATCCAGCGGCCACCGCTGCAGCGGCTGCGGAAACTTGTAAAAATGAGCGACGGGAACGACAGGCAGGATTTTCTTTCGGGGGCATGATCAACCTCCATGTGCCGCTCGCATGCCGCGAACTGGCTGCAGACAAACTAACACGAACCGAGATTTGTGGGATTGCTATTTGCATGCATTTTCTTGCTAGCAAGTATTTGCAAATGCCCGTGCTCCTCTTTGCGGCTCTGCAGAAAATACAGAGAATAAAAGGGGAAACTCGATGAACGATGTGTTCGGCGATTGGGACTAAGATACATGGTTTCAATTGATTAGCAGAACTTCTCTGGGAGGCCACGGCGTAGCCTCTCGTGAACGTACACGCGATAAGCGGCCCAAAAAATTGTAAGAAGTACTATTGACTGCGGCTACTCCGACAAATATCTTATCTTTTGCTGTTGCTGTACCCCGGCCGAGTACGAAACCCACACAAGCTGCGAGGCAGGCATGGCCACCGAAACTGCAGTGAATACCATCACTATCTCCGAAGGCAAAAGTGTTGAAGAGCGATGGGAGAAATTACGCACACACAGGCGCATCGTTTCTCGAGTGAAATTCCAAGTTGAATGGGAAGAAGGCGCCGAACGACAGCAAGCTAACGGCGTCACAGTAGATATAAGCAAATCCGGCTGTCTAGCTGTGATAGGCGCGGGACTTCCTTTACGAAAGCGCGTGCGTCTCATCCATTCCTTGAGCGGACGCACGGCGGAAGCGCAAGTTGTATGGCGCGATCACGAAGCGTGGGACGTCGGTCTCGAGCTAATTAAGCCTGATCCTTCCTTCTGGGGCGTAAAGTTTTAATCTGTCGCTCGAGAAGGATCGTTGTTGAGATGTGCTCGCGATAGCAGCGTCTGCTGCAGTCGCCATACAAGCTTACAAACTGGGAAGCTTCTGCGTACAAGCACGCACAGTTGTGCCCTGCCCGATGTTCAATTCGGCCATTTGTCCTTCGGCAAGCTTTTCTGAATGGTTTCGAGGTTTTGGAAACCGTCTTTGATGACTGTTTGCTTTACATTGTCCCTGGTGACCACCACCGGGCTTAGAAATATTGCTTGGACAGTGTTCGTCCCGTTAGGAATCGAAACTGCATTTTTGATGGGAGCGCCGGCAGCCAGACTGACGGCAGCTTCCGCGGCCGTTCTCGCTTGCAATCCAATAGGTTTGTAGACCGTCATAGTCTGCGTGCCGTCCAAAATCCGGATGATGGCGGCGAGGTCGGCGTCCTGGCCGGACACCAGCACTTTGCCGGCGAGTTTATGTTCCTGCAAAGCCTGGATAGCGCCTCCCGCAGTACCGTCGTTCGAAGCGACTACGGCGGTGACATCGCCTTTCGTGGAATCGATCGCTTTGGACATGATGGCGTACGCTTCCGCCGGATCCCAATCTTTCGCCCAACCATCGCCAACAATTTTTATATCGCCACGGTCAACGAGCGTTTGGATCGCGCGCATTTGTCCGTCGCGCAAAACTTTGGCGTTGCTGTCCGTTGGCGAGCCACCGATCAGAACGTAGTTCCCTCTAGGAGCCAGCCGCGCAAGCGTGGAGGATTGCAGCTCGCCGATTACCTCGGCGTTTGTGCCAACAAAGAAATCTACATCGCTGTTGCGTACCAGACGCTCGTAGCTCAGAACAGGTATATGTCGGGCTTTGGCTGCACTTACGATGCGAGCGGCCTTGTCCGTGTCGTGCGGGACCAGGACTAGAACTTTCGCGCCGGAGTCCATCAGCTTTTGGGATTGCTGCAGTTGCAAATCGTCGTCTCCCTCGGCTGTTTCAACCAACACTTCGGCACCCAGCTCCTTCGCGCGTTTCTGGAAATCGTCGAGATCCGTTTGCCAGCGCTCGACTTTGAGAGAGTCCATCAGGTAGCCGATTTTTAGCGGTGCGTTTTGGACCGCGGCAGTTTGTCCTTTTGCGAATCCCAGGAGAGAAACTGAGAGCGCGATCAACGATAGAGAGAGGGAAATTCGAAGCGGCAAACGCTGCATAATTTTCATCATCAGGTACTTAAAACCGTAGCACCGGCGAGCCAACACGACAATCTGATAACGGCTGCAAGCGGACCAAGAGTAAAGGGGAAAGAGGTCCGGTGACCGGTTTCGCGACACCTGTTCCCGGCAGCGGCCAGTCTGGAGTGCCGGCAAGTTGGAGCGCTCCGGCTAAGAGCTTGTGCGTCAAGCACTTGGCTTGTTCTCGCTGGCGGCCTTCCACTTGCTCTTTTAATGGGTGTAGACATCCTACATGCCGTGGGTGTAGAACATCTACAGCCCGAGGTGATCATGAGTCCCCGCTACCAGAACCGCATCGAACTTCTGCAAGGGACGCTTGACCTGCTCATTCTGCAAACGCTCCGATGGGGACCGCAGCATGGCTACGGCATCGGTCAGGCGATTCGCACAAACTCGGGAGACATTTTGCAAGTGGACACCGGATCTCTCTATCCGGCGCTGCACCGACTCGAGCGCCAGAAATGGATCTCGGCAGATTGGAAAGTGTCTGAAAACAAGCAGCGCGTCAGAGTGTACCGGCTAACGGCTAAGGGCAAGAAACAATTGGAGTCGGAGCGCTCACGCTGGGCGCAGGTCTCGGATGCCATCGCCGGCGTGTTGAACCCGGCGAATAGGGAGAATGAAGCATGACATTTTCCTTTTGGCATCGTCAAAAACGTGAGAGTGAATTAGATGAAGAAATACAAAGCCATTTGAAGATGGCGGCGCAGGACCGCACCGACCGCGGCGAAACACCAGAGCAGGCGCGTGGTGCAGCACGGAGTGAATTGGGCAACGTTGGTCTGATCAAGGAGGTCACACGCGAGATGTGGGGTGGCGCTTCCGTCGAACGGCTTGTGCAAGACCTGCGTTTCGGAATGCGCATGCTTGTCAAGTCACCCGGCTTTGCGGTCGTGGCAATTCTTACGCTGGCGCTTGGAATTGGAGTGAACAGCGCGCTGTTTTCGGTAGTGAATGGCGTCTTGCTCAAGCCGCTGCCCTACCCGCAACCGGAAAAGCTCGTCTGGCTGGCCGAGAGCAAACCCAATTTTGCTACTGGTTCCATTTCCTTTCCGAATTTTCGCGATTGGCAGAAAGACAATCGCACGTTTTCCGGCATGGCCCTCTACCGGTCCTATAATTTCAACATTCTCGGTCTGGGTGACGCCGAGCAGGTGTATGCGCGGCTCATTACTTCTGACTTTTTCAGCGTCTTGGGAGTGAATCCGGTCATCGGCCGGACGTTTGGGCCCGGCGAAGATGATATCGGCCGCGCGCCAATCGTGATGATCAGCGAAGGACTATGGAAGCGTAAGTTCAACTCCTCCTCAGATGTGCTTGGAAAAATTATCAACCTCGATGGCACCGGCTATACGATCGTCGGCGTCACTCCTGCCAGCTTCGACTTTTCGGGGCTCTTCCGCGACATTGATATCTATGCACCTGTAGGCCAATGGACAAATCCGTCGCTTTCAAGACGCGGCGCTGGCCTGGGATTGCACGGCGTTGGCCGGCTGAAACCGGACGTGACGATTGAACAAGCGCGCGCAGATATGACCCGCGTCTCGAGCAATCTCGCCGCGGCGTATCCGGACACCAATAAGGGCATTAGCGCAGCGCTTCGGCCATTGAAGCAAACGATGGTCGGGGAAGTTCGCGTATTGCTGCTGGTTTTGCTTGCCGCCGTCGGATTTGTGCTTCTGATCGCGTGCGTCAACGTCGCGAACTTGATGCTCGCTCGAGCGGCAGCGCGCACCCGCGAATTCGCGATTCGGGCCGCGTTGGGGGCGGGGCAGGCAAGACTCGTGCGCCAACTCCTGACGGAAAGTCTGCTGCTGGCGCTTACCGCGGGAGCTCTGGGCTTGCTGTTGGCCGCATGGGGAACTCGGGCTGCGCTGCAATTCCTCGCGCAAGGCCTCCCTCGTGCGAGCGAAGTTCATCTGGACGCCCGCGTAGTTCTCTTTACTGTGATGATTTCGCTGGTCTGCGGCATTTTCTTTGGGTTGGCGCCCGCGCTGAAGACCCGGAACCGCAATCTTCACGACACGCTGAAGGAAGGCGGGCGCGGAGAGAGCGGCACCCGTCATCGCGCGCAAGGCCTTTTGGTGGTCGTGGAAATGGCGCTGGCGCTGGTTTTGTTGATCTCAGCGGGACTTATGTTGCGCAGCCTCACAGCGCTCTGGAACGTAAACCCAGGCTTTGATTCACATAACGTGCTTGCCTTTGGCGTTGCCCTCCCGCCATCCATGCGCAATGCCAGCGCTGCTGAAGTTCGTGCTGCTCTTCGCAATGTGGACCGGCAACTCGCGGCGGTTCCGGGAGTGAAGTCCATCTCCCTCTCTTGGGCCGCCGTACCGCTCAGCAGCGATGACGAGGATCTCTTTTGGATAGAAGGGAAGCCCAAGCCGCAAACTGACGACGAAAAAAGCTGGTCCATCAGTTATGTCGTGGAAGAGGACTATCTTCAAGTGATGGGAATTCCCCTTCAGCGCGGGCGATTTTTCACCGCGCAGGACAATGAAAACGCTTCGCACGTCGTCGTTGTGGACGACGTCTTTGCGAAAAAATATTTCCCGGACGTGGATCCCATCGGCCAGCATATTTTTCTTGATAACAAAGGAGGGCGCGCGGAAATCATCGGAATCGTAAGCCACGTCAAACAGTGGGGGCTCGACTCCGACGACAAAGAGACGTTGCGCGCGGAACTCTGCTTTCCGTATATGCAGCTTCCGGACCAGGCCATGCAGCTCTCGGGGAATGGAACGGGCGTCATGGTGCGCTATGATCCGCGAGCCGCAACCATCGGAGATTCGCTGCGCGCAGCTGTCAAAGGCATCAGCGCGGAGCACGTGATGTCCAAGACACAAACAATGGACGACATTATTTCCGATTCACTGGCCTCGCAGCGTTTTTCCATGGTTGTCTTCGGAATCTTTGCGGCCCTGGCGCTGACACTCGCTTCTGTCGGAATCTACGGCGTCATTTCCTCCCTCGTCCAGCAGCGCACACAGGAGATTGGCGTTCGCGTGGCCCTCGGCGCGAAACGTTCTGACGTTCTGCGCCTGATTCTTGGCGAAGGAGTGAGAATGGCCGGGGCTGGGGTAATACTTGGCCTTTTGGCTTCGCTCGGATTAACGCGATTGATGGCCAGCCTGCTTTACGGCGTGAGCGCGACAGATCCGCTCACGTTTACCGCGGTGGCGGTCCTGCTAGTTATTGTGGCGCTCGCGGCGTGCTACATTCCTGCGCGGCGAGCAATGCGTGTCGATCCCATGGTTGCGCTGCGATATGAATGAGGGAAGACGTCTCGCACATTCAACGCCTACTGCCGATAGGAACGAGCCAGGCGTCAATAGGTGGCGAGACCAATGTGCAAAACCGTGCAACGCACAGCGCTGCGAGAATGCCGGTAAAGACGTCCATGGTGTAATGCGCGCGCAGGACGAGCACGGCGGCGATCTCGAATAGAACGATTCCGACGGCCAAGATGGTGAGCCAGCGCCTTCCGAGGCGCGCCAACTCGATCCCGCCAAAGACGGCGATTGCCGTGTGTCCGGAGAAGAAAAAATCGTTGCCCACGTTGTAGGTGACCAGCAGCGAAGGGAATACGGGATAATGCCAGATCATATTTGGAGGAGTTGGAAGCGCGCAGATGGCTTGCATGACCTGGCGCAGCCCCAGAAGCAAAACAAGTCCCAAGAACGGCCGTACGCTTGGACCGAAAAGCCAGCGCCCTAGCAGAAATAAAGCAAGTCCATCGATCAACGCAGAGCTGACGATCAGCAGTACGTTTGCGGCGTTTAATGAATGGTAGAAAAAAGAATTGAGGCTAGCAGTCAGTGTGTGAAGTGCGTCACCGACGGCAGCGGTCGGCGCGGGGCGATGAGAGATCAGCGATTGCGTCCAAAACCAGATTCCCAACGCAATTGCCGTGAGTACAACCCGGCGGATTAGGCGACGCCATTTTCGCGCGCTCTCAGCGTCGATCATCTGCCGAGAGTCTACGATCTTGGCAGGACCAACCTGTACGGGTGCGCTCACGCCGGTTTCGCGACTTCCAGCGCGAGTTCACGCGCTTTGCGCAAGTCCAGCTTGCCTGTGCCGAGGTAGGGCAATTTTTCTACGCGCAGAAATTGGTCTGGGCGAGGCCTCCAAAGCGCAGGCAGGTCGCACTTGGCGAGTAGCTCGAGCGTTTCTTTCAGCTTATCTTCCGGCAGCGTGTGCAGCACCATCAGGCGTTCGCCTTTTCTTTCGTCGGGAACTGCCGTTACCACGAACACTTGCTCCGTGGAGTGAGCCAGTTCGTGCAGTTTGTCTTCAACCTTGATGTGCGGCACCATTTCGCCGCCGATTTTGCTAAAGCGGCTCAGGCGATCGGTGACGCGCAGAAAGCCGTCTTCGTCGAGCATCGCGATGTCGCCGGTGTTGTACCAGCCATCTTTCAAAACGGCCGCCGTTTTTTCCGGCTGGTTGAGATAGCCCTGCATCACATTTGGTCCGCGCACGAGGAGCAATCCAGGCTGATTGACGGCCAGAGGTTGTAGCGTTTCGGGATCGATGATCTTCACGGTCATTCCAGGAAGTGGGTGCCCGATACTGCCACGTTTTGCGCCCACCTGGCGAAAGGACGCCGCACGAAAATCGATCGTGTTTACTGTCACAGCCGGCGAACACTCCGTGCAGCCATAGCCTTCGAGTGGCCGGAGGCCGAAGCGATCTTCGAACGCTTGTGAAATTCGCTCCGGCAGCTTTTCCGCGCCGGCCATCACGAAGCGCAGACTGCCGAATTGTTCAGGCTCACAACGCCGCGTATACGCGTTAAGAAAAGTCGGCGTAGCAAGAAGCATCGTGACCGCGTACTTGTTGACGAGCGCGCCGATGACCCGCGAATCAAGCGGATTTGGATGAAAAACAACGCCAATCCCGGTCGCCGCGGGAAGACACAAGGTGCCGGTGAAGCCGAACGAATGAAAGAAGGGAAGAATGCCCATGATGCGGTCGTTGGAGTGCAGCAGAAAGACTTGATTGAGCTGTTCGACGTTCGAGGCCACGTTGTAATGCGTCAGCACCACGCCTTTGGGCTCGCCCGTTGACCCGCTGGAAAAAATAATCGTGGCGATATCTTCGAGTTTTGTCACACGCTCGGCGCCGGCATACTTTTCGATAAGCCGCGCTGGAAGAAAAAACGCCAAAGCAGCACCGAGACGTTCGGTGAAACGTGGCTCCTTCGCCAGATCTTCCAGGAAAACCGTCTCCGCGGGCGGCTGCACATGCACGCGTTCGAGAAAAGCGCGAGCTGTGATCACCGTTTTCAAATTGCATTGCTTCGCGCAAGACTCCAGCGTTTCGTTCGAGGCTGTGTAATTCAGATTGACGGGCACTTTGCCCATCAACATCGCCGCGAAATTTACCAGTGCGCCGGGAATCGAAGGCGGCAGAAGAATGCCTACCATTTCCTGGCCCTGCCAAGTTTTCCGCAAGCGGCGTGCCAGAAATAATGTCCTCGCCAGCACGGCGAAAAAAGTCAGCTTCGGCGTTTGTCCATCGGCCATGGCGAAGCGAAAGGGATGGCGCCGCGCCGTATAGAGAAAAGTCCGCGGCAGTGGCCGCATTTGAGACTTGCGCCGCTCGAACGCTTCCGCGCCGAGGTCCTGCACGGCTTGCCGTGTCTCTTGCGCCGACGCCGTGGAAGGGAGCGGCGCACCAAACGTCACGCGCACCGGATAAGGCAAATGGCGCGGCAATTTCCAGAGAAAGCGGCCCCCCGCAAAACTAAAAATAGAGCCCCACACGCCGTCAAGATTCACAGGAATGATCGGCACGTCGACGCCTTTGATGATGCGTTCCATACCTCGGCGGAACGGCATCATCTGTCCGATGCGCGTCATTTGCCCTTCCGGGAAAATGCAAACCAGCTCACCATCCTGCAACGCCTGCGTAGCGCGCCGCAACGAATGAATCATTTCGCGCGGACCTTGATCGGACGAAATCGGAATCACGCCCAATATTTTCGCGAACGGCTTCACCAGCGGATGATCGTAGGAGCCTTTGAACATCAAGAAGCGTACTGGGCGGTCAACAGAAGCAAGCAGCAGAACGGCATCGGCCATGGAAACATGATTGGGAACAAGCAGCGCTCCGCCTCGCGCCGGAACTCGTTCGCGCCCCGCAACATCAAGCCGGTAAAGCGTGTGCGTGAGCATCCACAGGAGAAGTCGTAGCAAAGAATCCGGCAAGAGGTACAGCACGTAAGCGGTTGCGGCCAACGTCGCCAGCGAGGCCCAAAGAAAGATGGCTCCCGAGTCCAGGTTCAACCAGCGCGACATCGCATAGTAGGCCCCGGACGCTACCCCAATCCCCACAAACGACAACCAGTTTGATGCTCCTAGAACGATGCCTTTATGCTGCTCCTCGGGAATGTGTTGAATCAGCGCGCTGATCGGCACAATGAAAAATCCGCCAGAGAAGCCCAGGCACGCGAGTAATCCCAACACCGCATGAAACGACAATCCGTGGATCGATAGGCAAAGGCCGAACGCGGTCATCGCCAAGGATCCCAGCGGGATCAGTCCATATTCGATTTTTCCACCGGAGAGATATCCGGCCGCAAAGCTTCCCAAGCCGATCCCGATAGCCACCGCGGCTTGCAGCAACCCTCCGTGCGACGAATCGAGATGGAGGACATCTTGTCCATACAGAAAAATATTGAACTGCAATAGAGCGGCCACAAAGAAAAAGTAGGTGTTTCCCGCAACCGCAAGCCAAAGAATGCGATTGCCCCGGATCAACTTCATGGGAGACCAGACATCAATCAGCGAGGCGAGATGGAACTTCTTGGCAGGATCCGCAGCAGGAACTTTGCTTATGCCAAAGCTGCATACCAAACCGATGACCGTGAACGCAAAAAGAATCGCGCCGGAATACACCTGTCGTCCCGCGAATGCCGCGGCCAGAATCGATCCGCTCACGCTTCCTGCGATAATTCCGAGGAAAGTTCCCAGCTCGAGCACGCCGTTGCCCCACGACAATTTCTCGGGAGGCAAAAGCTCAGGAAGCAGGCCATATTTGGAGGGCCCAAAAAACGCCCCTTGCGTGCACACAAGAAAGATCGCTGCCAGTGCTAGCGAAAAATTCGGGCCAATCAGGGCGACTACGGCGAGCAGCATCACGCCAACTTCAAACACTTTGGTCTGGATCGTGACGCTACGCTTGCTGAAGCGGTCCGCGAGATACCCCCCAGCTAGGGAGAAAAGAACAAACGGGGCAGCGAACAGTACACCGACGAGGAATTCATGGTTTGCGCGCTGAGCGTTGTCGTGCTCGATAGCAAGAATGAGGTAGATGACGAGAAATTTTAGGGCGTTCTCGTTAAAAGCGCCCTGAAACTGCGTAGCGATCAGGCTCCAAAAGCCCAATCGCCACTTCCCGTTAGACTCTCGAATCAAAGGACTTCCGTCGTCGGCCATGCAGGCGCACCCACGCACTCAAAGGAAGCTACTGAGATAGAACGATCTTAGCAGCCCTTCTTGCACGTGGATTTTTGGCGTCGTTCCAGTGTGCCGAAAGCGAGACGCTTAACGGTTTGGAACGCCCGGCCTAGGGTTTTGTCGCTGCAGGCTCAGTCTTGGCTTTTGCCGGTGCCGGTGTCTTTCGTCCGGCATTTAGGTGGTCGTAATTCAGCGCTGCGTTGAGCAGCAGCATAAAGCTTCCTTGCGTCTCCTGCCGCCACATGGGATTTGTAGCGAACAAAACGACGTGCCCTTTGCCAACCGGCACATCGACAATCGCCGGCGATTCCGCCAACTCCGAGCCGCCCGCGAGCATTCCGCTTATCCGCAAGTCTTTTTCGCCAGCGAAGCGCAACACGACGCGCGGGTAAAGCGAAGGCGGCGGAAGAAACGAGCTCAGATCAGATCGCAACTCGGGATTGACGTAGAGCTCCTGCTCGGCCTTGCTCCGATGTACGGGTGCTTCCGGCTCAGTCCAAGCGCGGCCCTGCGGAATGTCCGGATCGGTCATCGACCCTCGACCGCTGGGGCGTGAGCCACCTGCATCGTCAGCAAAAAACCGGCCAAATCTCCCCGCGACAGAAACGCTGAACACCGGCCCTTGATTGAAATACACGCCGACGGAATCATCGTATCCGTACGTGATCGGGCTGGCCTTATCTTCAACGGTCGCGCGAGCGATCATCCCGCGAGCTTGTAGCTGGTGGGTATCGTTGATGATCACCGTATCGGTAATTCCAAGTTCGATCGGCAGATGCGTGCTGGGGCCGATGGGAATGAAAAGCCCGCCGTCCTCGATAAATTTCTTGAGATGAGCTACGCCATCGAAGCCCAATCCGCCGCGGATGTCCGCCGCCTCGTCGATTCCGCCCCAATTCGGTGTCGTCAAAGAATTCTGCCAAGGAATCGGCCCGCTGGCTTCGCTGCCATCTGCATTTGCGCGCGTCGGTATGCCGTTCAGAATTTGCTGGAGACCGAAGAATGTTGGAGGAAACAAAATCACGTCGTACTTCTCGCGCAGGTTGGCCGTGTTGCGCACATTGATGTCGGAAATGTAAGAGTACGGCACGCCGGTCTCTTCCAGTGCAAGCCGGAACCACCCTTCATTCTGCGTGTCCGTCCAATTGTGCATCAGCGCGATGCGAGGCACGCTGATTTCATGGCGTGGCACGTCCGGAACGGACGCCGCGCTGGTTACGCGAATGCCCAGCTCTCGGGCCGCCGTATTCAGCCGCAAATCCAGATCGGCTGGATTGCCTTCGAGCGGAAGAATAAAAGTGCCGGGAACGAATTTCTGGCCGGCGGCATCGAAGCTTTCTTCCGGTGCAAAAAACTTTACGTCCTTCAGCCGAAAACGCAGCGTCGCCAAATTGGGTTCGCCGGTCGCGTTGATCACGTAAAATTTCGCGGAGGCTGCTGCTTTGCCTTTCTCCGAGTGCGGAGGAATCACGCCGCCGCCTTCGAACTTTGCAGCCCTGTCCACAAGCGTCATCGGAGCTTTGAGAATCGCCGTGTCCGTGATGCGCACCGTCTTCACATTGCGCAGGGGGCCGAGTGTCCAGCCAGTGTCGTCGTAGGGCCGCGGGTCACTCGTCGAGTAATACTGTGTGTCCAGAAGCATATCGACCATGCGGCTGTAAGGCTGGTCCATGCGAATGATGTAGCTGCCCAGTGGGAGCTTCGTGCTCTTCGCTTCCTCGATTTTCTTGGCCCTCGCGTCGTCTTTGGGCTTCTCCGGTTTTGCATCGGCGCCCTTCGCGTCCGCGGACTTCGCTGCCGGTGACGCTGTTTCCTTCACCTCAAAGTCTTGTTCGAGCTTCTGTACCTCGGCGCCTTGTTTTTGCAACAGATTCGCCAGCTGTGCCGCAAGCGCTGGCCGCCTGCCGTCATTTACGATTGCCCAAGCTGCCGGGCCTTCCGTCGTCGCTTTCGCAACGGAGCGTTTGCTCTTCTCGTAGAAATCTTTCAGGAGTTCCTGCCCGTGCTGCGCGGTATAGTCCAGAGAAAGCAGAACGCCGCTTTCTTCCAGGTTTGTGTTATTGCGCAGCGACCACATAACTTTGGGCAAAGGCGGGTTGGGCCGGAACCATGCGCGGCTAGTCGAACTCGGCGGCAGCTCCGCTAACTTCGTTTCGGGAGTACCGTTTCCGTAGGTTTCATAGAAACGTCCGATTGAGTTGTGTCCGTTCGCCACATAAAACATGTAGTTGGGCGCCCAGCCGTCATAGAAGCCATGCGTCCATACGCCGACCACCCCACGCTCCGTCATGCCCTGCACATCGTTGTAAGCGAGCTTCTGCCACTCGTTAATTACGATCGGATCGAGCCATGCGTTATACGGTCCCGTGCCCGTGGAAACATAAAGATACGGAATCGATTCGTGCAGATCGTGAAGCACCTGCGGATGCCAATAGAAAAAATTCTGCATCATCATCTGCGAGAGTTTTAGTCCCATGGCGATGCCGTCGCGATTGTTGTCGTGTTGAACGTAGTGTCCCCAGTAAACGAGGCCGGGCAGCGGCTTATCGGGATTGGCCTTTTGGTAGTTCCAGGAATCCACCACGCGGTCATGGCCGTCCACTTCGACGATTGGCGTAATCAGAAAAACCGCGTTCTTGCGAATGTTCTGTATGAAGGGGGAATCTTCCACCGCCAGGCGGTAGGCCAATTCCATCAACATTTCCGGTGACCCCGTCTCGGGCGAGTGGATTGAGCCGGACGCCCAGTAAAACGGCTTGCCCCCGGCGATCAACTGCTTCGCGTCGGCATCCGTGATTTTGCGTGGATCGGCGAGCTTGGCGGTAATGTCGCGGAGATGGTCAAGTTGCGCGATGTTGGCTTCGTCGCTCACGGCCACAAGCAGAAAGTCGCGCCCTTCTTCCGTCTTGCCTACGCGATATACTTTCACTCGCGGAGTGGCTTTCGCGAGCGCGTCGTAATACTGGTAAATGTCTTTCGAATAGGTAAGAAAATTCGGCGCACCTACGATGTGGCCGAGAATTTTGTCTGGCGAAGGCACCGTCGTGGAAGCCGGGAGGTGATCGACAAGATCGGTGAGGAAGAACTTCTCCGTCGTAAACTCGCGGATTTTCTTTCCGTACTCTTCGTCGTTCGCTGGTGCAGCCTGCGCGCCAGCAAGCGCAGCCGTGAGGCTGGCGACAAAGAGGGCCGCCAAGGCCGGCAGCCAAATTCTCCGCAATAGATAGCGCCCCGCCGCAGCAAACTTACACAAGTTTCCACTCGAAATTCTCATCATCGCCTCACTATGAATTTTTCCTGGCACTTGACCGACCGCTGCACCATGTGACGGGCCATGCGCAACAAACGTTTCAGCCGTTTTAGGGCATGCTCGTTTCGAGTCCATTTCACGCTCGCCTCAAAAAAGAACCGGGGTAGCATAATGCTTTCTTGGCTCGGGGGGAAGAATGACGAATGGTGCAGGTCTTCAGAAAACCGTGCTCATCACCGGCGCAACGGACGGCTTGGGCAAAGCCACAGCGCTGTTGCTCGCGCAGCGCGGCTACCGCGTTTTCGCGGCCGGCCGCTCGGCAGTAAAGCGCGCACAACTCGACGCGCTGGCTCAAGCGCAAAAGTTGCCACTCGAAACACTGGAACTCGACGTCTGCGATGACGCCTCTGTCCAGCAAGGGGTGGCCGCCGTTCTCGCAAAAGCCGGGGCCATCGACGTCCTCTTCAACAATGCCGGCGTCAATTTCTCCGCCGCCGTCGAAGACCTGCGCATGGAAGATTGGCGGCGCCAGTTTGAAACGAATTTCTTCGGCGTATTGCGCGTGACCCAAGCCGTGGTGCCGCACATGCGCGAACGCAAGCGCGGACGCATTGTGATGATGAGCTCCGTCTCCGGATTTGTGACCGCGCCGACGCAAGGCGCTTACAGTAGCAGCAAGTTCGCGCTTGAGGCCATGAGCAACGCACTGCGTCTCGAACTCTATCCCTTCGGCGTGCAGGTAATCCTGATCGAGCCGGGCTACATCGTCACCGGCATTCAGCAAGCAGCCTCGGAGCTCTCCAAGCCTTACCTGGAAAGAATGAGTAACGGCCCTTACGCCCACCTGTATGCGCGATTTCTCGCCAGCGTCACGGGCGCCCGCGCCAAATCTGGAACGACTCCTGAAGATTGCGCGCGTATTGTCCTGCATGCGATAGAAGCGCCGAATCCTAAAATTCGCTATCTGGTCACCGGGTTAGCTGTTGTCGCGAAGTGGTGCAAGCGTCTTTTGTCGGACCGAATGGTGGACGCCATCTTTCGCCGCAGATTCGGAATTGTCCGCGAGAGCTGACGAGCGGATCGCTGTTCGACTCAGCCGGAGCAGGATAACTACCTGAGTCTCTAAGGATTCGAGATCTGGAAGGAAAGGCTATTCTCTCGCAACTCCTGCCACTTTTTGGACCAAGCCTCATGAATCGGGCTTTCGGCATAGTCGGCAGCTGCCTCGGCGCTTGTGAACTCAATGGCGTAAACGCCGCTGAAATCCTTCACCTGATTGCGTTCCGTCTTCAGCCAAACGTTCTTGATGCCAGGAATTTTTGCCGCCATCTCCTTGATCCCGTTGATGGCCACTTCTCGATCGTTGTTCGAAGTGGCGTCCTTAAACTTGTAAATCACGACATGCAGCACGGTTTTCGGCTGGCCGAACCGGTTTTGTCCCGCCACGCTTCTGGCATGCAGCGAACCCGCTGCGATTCCCGCAACAAACAATCCTGTGCCCAAAGCAATCTGCGCCACGCGCTTCTTGGTTGATGTCACGTCATCCTCCCGTCGTTGCTACCCAGCCAGTCTATGAAAAGCATATGGGCCAAGCAACCTGCCGGAATCGTTGCTGGAGCCCTCGCCCGCAAACTGTTTGACGGCTCCGCGCCGCGACCGTTACGCTGCCTACTCGGCTTTCTTGAGGATGCAATGAACTTTTCGCCGGGCGAATCATCAGCGGAGCAGACGCAGCCGGAACGCCTTCCGCCGCTTCCTCAGCTTGGGGTCGGCTATCTTTTGGGATTTGCCACCATCATTGCGGAGTTAGTCGCCGCTTCATTGCACCCAGAGATGGCTAAGTCCGCATTTCCGATTCCACCTTTATATCTTTTCCTGCTGCTGTTGGTTGGCTGGGTCTACTGGCTCGTTTGCGTATACCGGTATCACGAGGTCATGCAGCGCATCCCCGGCTGGAAGCATCCGATTTCGCCGGCACGTGCCGTTGGCTTTCATTTCCTTCTGGGCTACAACCTCTACTGGTTTTTCAAATGGCCGCGAGAGATCGCGATGTTCGTGAATTGGAGGTTCGGGAAGCCCGTGATGAGGCCTCGAATGGTGGGCCTTATGTTTTTGGTGGCATACGTCCTGCGCATTTTGTTTGACCCCGGACTCGGCTTGATCTTCCTTTTCTTGGCCGCTTCTTACGTCTCAGGCTGCCTCCGCAGAGCCTTTGCTTTGCCGTCCGCGCCAACTGTCAGCCCACCGAGTTCAACAGAATGACCCGCACAAGGAGCTAAGAATGTTTCAACGGAAACGATGGATGACATTACTCGGAATGCTCTTGAGTTTTGCGCCGCTCGGCCTCGCGCAAGGCCAGCAGGACACAAAGCAGCAATCGCGCGAGATTTTCAAAGAGCTCATCGAAATCAATACGACGGATTCCGTTGGCAACGTGACAACGGCGGCGGAAGCTCTGGCCAAGCGGTTGCGCGACGCCGGTTTTCCAGAGCAAGACGTCATCGTCGCCGGACCTAACGACCGCAAGAAGAATCTCGTCGCGCGCTTGCATGGAACCAGCCAGCAGAAACCAATCCTGTTTCTCGCCCACCTGGACGTCGTCGAGGCCCGCCGCGAAGACTGGACCACCGATCCCTTTCAATTTGTAGAGAAAGACGGCTATTTTTATGGCCGCGGCACCGTGGACATCAAAGATGGGGCTGCAATTCTGATTGAAAATTTTATCCGCATGAAAAAAGCGGGTCTCGCGCCGAACCGCGATCTGATCCTCGCGCTCACCGCCGATGAAGAAGGAGGGAACTTCAACGGCGTCGAATGGCTGCTCAAGCACCATCGCGATTGGATTGAAGCCGAATACTGCATAAACCTCGATGGCGGCGATTTCATGAGCGACAAAGGCAAGAAAATTTATGGCGCCGTGCAAGCAAGCGAGAAAGTCTACGCCGATTTTCAGCTCGAGGTGAAAAATCCAGGAGGGCACAGCTCTCGCCCAACGCGTGACAACGCCATTTATCATCTGTCGGAGGGATTAGCCAGACTTTCAAAATTCAATTTCCCCGTGGAGCTGAACGAAATCACGCGCTCCATGCTTGAAAAAAGCGCCGCCATCGAGGGCGGTCCTTTGGCGAAAGAAATGAAAGCTGCGGCGCAGCCTTCCCCAGATGCCGCAGTGCTGGTCCGGCTCTCCGAAAACGAATTTTATAACGCGATTCTTCGCACCACCTGCGTAGCCACTATGCTTTCCGGAGGCCACGCTCCCAACGCACTGCCACAAACTGCGCGCGCCAATGTAAATTGCCGCATCCTGCCCGGCGAAGATCCCAACAAAATAAAAGATACTTTGGTCAAGGTCGTGGACGATCCGCAGATCAAAGTGAGCTTTGTCGAGCAGCGCGACGCCGACGGCAATCTCACCCCGCCCGTACTTGTTCCGCCTTCCCCTCTTCGCCCTGATCTGATGAAAGCCGTCGAAACCTCTGCCGCCAGTATCTGGGGCCCGCTTCCCATCATGCCCGTGATGGACACAGGAGCCTCGGACGGACGCTTTTTGCGCATGGCCGGTATCCCCACCTACGGCGTCGCTGGCGTGTTTCTGGATATTGACAATCGCAGGGCCCATGGCCAGGACGAGCGCGTAAGAGTCCAGGATTTTTACGATGGAGTGGAATTCAACTTCAAACTCATGCAGGCAGTCGCAGCGGGGAAGTAGTCTTGCTCATTCGCAAAAGAAAATGGCCCAGTGAAGATGTCTTCACCGGGCCAAATTTTTCCAGCCTCAAAATCTACTGGTTGTCTGGTTTGTTAGGCGCGTCAGCGGCCTTCGGGTCAGCCGGCGTGGCGACGCTAGCCGCGATCGGCTTCCCGGAGTCACTGCCGAAACGGGTTAGGTAAGGCATAAACGGCGTCACCTCGAACGGCATCTTCTCGCGCTCGGCGACGGTGCCCACTGGCTTGCTCTTGATCATCGTCAGAGTGTCGTTCCAGGGATCCAGCTTCACGCGGCCGCCAATCGGCAAAGCCGCAATCATCTGTGGATTCTGTTTCGGGTCAACCGGGGTCGATGACTTCAGATCGCCGATCACCGGTACGCGGTTTCCAAGGTGTGGGCTGACAAGGTTTGGAATTTCTTTCTGGCGCGCAGCAAGTGCCGAAAGGAAAAGGCCGGCGTTCCCAAGCTGGTTCTTGTAAGGAGAATTGTTCAGCAGTTTGATGGCTTCCGCGTTGGCTGCACTTTCTTCGTCCGGCGTACGTGCAAAACCAAAGTGGCGGAACGTTTCCTTATCGTCGACCAGCAACTGGTCAAAGAACGCAAAGTTGGAGTCCATGCGGTGGCCAAGAATAACGTGGCTCAACTCATGCGCCACAATGGTCGCAAGACTCGCTTCGTCTGGAAGCACGTCGATGAGCCCGCGGCTCAGCACGATGGTATGGCCAAGCGTGTAAGACTCCAGCGTCGAAGTCATCATCACGCGGCACCGTACTTCGGGTTCCACATCGATATTGTTTGTGACTTCCAGGTTGTTCACCACCGTGTCCAGAACTTTATCGACTTCACCCTTTGGCGCAATCAATCCGATGCGTTCAAGGCGGTCGATCACGTTGTCTTCTGCCTGGTGGTCCCATGAGCGCTGTGCCTGGATCGGCGTCAAATCATTTGCTGTCTTCGTATCGTCCTGCACCGGAGTCTCGACCAGGATCTTGCTTAGTTCCTGCTCCTGCTGCGCGTGGCCGAGGTTGTATCCCCACAACCGCGTCTGCGCCTTGAAGTCCAGTTTCTTGCTCATCGCATAGTGCAGATCTTTTTCTTCGCTGTAAATAAAAGACGGCAACCACATTCCCGGCTGCACGTTGGTCCGCCAGCTATCAAAATGGAAGTACCAGCTCGAGTGCCCGCCGCCGCTATAAGCGCCGTTGAAACGCACTATGTTGTAGTCCTGGTCTTCGACCCAGATGCGCCCAAGGAACCGCCCCTTGCCGGATTTTTCCTGGGGAGAAACGTCGAACACCAGGCAGCGCACTTCGCCGAGAAATTCGCGCCGCACATAGTCGAACTTGTAGTGCTGCTTGTCGAACCCGTTCGTGTCGATGAAAATCATCTGCAGGAAACCGTCCGGAAGGAACTGCATCGCGAACGAAAAGAAATTTCCCACCGACCCGAAGATTTTCTTGCCCTTGCTCTCGCTGTCGTTCAAAGACACGAGCGAGACGCCCTTCGCGAAATCGGCTCGCCCCAGGAAATACTTGTCTCCCGCGGGCACATAGCCGAGATCCTTATCGGGCTTCAGGTTCTGAATATACGTCTCCACCAGCGGTGAATACTGCCGAATCTGCTGGTCGAGGCGGTTTTCGTTCGTGATCACACGGTCGATCACTTGATCCATCGTTCGCGCTTGCTGCGGTTCTGCCGCAGCGGCGCTGGCGATGGTCCCGGATCCACCCAAAACGAATCCGAGGACAACTATAGCTAGCTTACGCATTTCTCTCTCCCCTCAGTCCGCGCGGCGGAATTCAATCCGCACACGCGCCGGAAAATCTACCGGCTGGCCATCACGCTTAGCCGGTTTGAACTTGATCTGTTGGGCCGCACGGACCGCAGCCTCATCGAGGCCATGGCCCAATCCGCTTACAACGTGATTTATTTGCATCGTCCCGTTCGAGAGGAACACCACGTCAATCACCACGTCGCCTTCTAACTTAAGACTACGCCCTTCGGCCGTGTATTCCGGCTTGGGCTTTTCCAAGATGTCAACAGGTGTGTCCGCCGGTCCTCCGGCTGCCACCTTCTTCTTGGGCGCATCCGTTACCGTTTGGTCTCCAAACCCGGAAGATACTACTTTCCCTTGCTTGCCTCCGCTCGGTGGAGGGTTCGCAATCCCATTTCCAAATCCCGTGCTCGCCACGGTTCCTTTAATACCCTTGTCGCCGCCGGTGCCATTGCCATAGCCAGGCCCGCCGGGGAGCGCAGGCGAACCCTGCCGGTTCACAGTCGTCGCGTGATTCGGGTCGCCCTTGCCCGCCATCCCGTTCGGATCGCCAAAGCCGCCAGTCTGCACTTTATCCACCGGCGCCTTCACCGTTGCGGGCGCAGCGCTTCCGGAATCCATATTATTCAGCTTCACGTCTTCTTTTGGCTTCTTCGGTCCATTGTTCGTCGTATCGATTTTCGCCGCTTCGAGATGCGCCTGCATCTCGGGCGCCAGCGCTTCCACTTTTTGCACCTTGGGAACGACGGCCTTCGGAACTTCGAAGATGTGCGGTTTCTTAGGATCCAGCTTTATGGGTTCCACCACTTCCGGTTTCGGGGGAGGCGGCGTTTTTGCCTTCACTATCTTTGCGGGCGGCGGGGGTGGCGGCGCCACCGGAATCTCTGTCAGTGGGGTAGCTAACTCCACATTTTGAAAGTGCAGTGCAGTTTTCAACTGGTCCGGATAAATCAACGGTATCAGCACGCAAAAAATCAGCAAGCCAAGTTGTACTCCCGCGCTAACGCCTATCCTGCTCCAGCGGGGCTTCGAGTCTGGCAGTAACGCGAGCCGAGCGGCGATGGGCTTCGTACCGATGGCCGTCTTCCATGCGTCTGGGTTTGTGGAACGACGCCGGTCGGCGTCCAATCCGACGCCCAGCCGCGTCGTACTCCGTGGTGGATCTGCAATCATCGTTGTCATCCGCTGCCGCCTCGATAAGTTTCTCTCTTGGGAATTCGGACATCAGAAAGGCCCTGCATTCCCAAGTTCGCCAGTTTTTTCGAATCCTGCGTTGTTCAATTACTAGGGTACTTACGGGGCTGAGGGTGGCCTAATAGGACTTTCGTACTAGCGTCGCGAAGTCGCTAATGGTCCCGCGAGCGCACGGTTTGCACCCAATCTGCTAACCCGGCGAGGCGGTTCTTGTTGCGGGGTTGGAGACGCAACCTGTATAGGATACCGCAATCCTGTCCCTTGGGGTCTGTACTTTTACCTACAGTTCCTCACGAGCTGGATTAAGCTCATAGATGCTGAGGATACCCAGGGCGTTGGATGCTCTGCCATACTGGGAACACTTGAAATCCCCATGAAACGAGAGCCCCTAGACCGCTCGCACGTAAGCAAGCCTGCTGCCCGCAGCGGGGCTGCACAAGCGCTGGCGGCTTCCCCGGCCAAAATCGAATGGTTTTATGCGGAATCTAAAGCCGGCCGCTGGGGCCTCTCCCGCGAGCGGTTTACCGCTTCTCTGGAGCGCAGCGCCGAGAAACGGCTTGCCAGCGGGGCCCTGGCGCCCGAGAAGCTCGAGGAATATCTCTCTACCCTCCATTTGGAGGACCTGGCCCTCGCCGCCGCATGCATGGAAAATTGCGAACCTGCGTGGGAGCATTTCGTTCGTGAGTACCGCGGTTACTTGCGCGCCGCGGCATCTGCGGTGCTCCGCTGCAGCTCGGCTTCACCGGAGGCTTGCGATCTCGCTGACTCTCTTTTCGCTGACCTTTATGGCCTCACGGATGGGGCCCGTCGCGAGCGCTCTCTTTTCCGCTACTTCCACGGCCGCAGCTCGCTCAAAACCTGGCTTCGCGCCGTTCTCGCCCAGCGTCATATTGACGCCATCCGCGCCGGGCGCCGCTTCGAATCCCTCGATGACGACGAGGCAAAACCCACCGCGCATAAAATTCCGTCCACCGTTTCCGTTCAGCCTGCTGATCCCAATCGCGAACGGTACTCCGCTCTTTTTGTGCGTGCCTTGCAAGCTGCTCTCGCCGCTCTCGATCCGCGCGATGAACAGCGGCTCCACCTTTACTACGCGAAGGAACAAACTCTCGCCGAGATCGGCCGGGAAGTCGGCGAGCACGAATCCAGCGTTTCCCGCAATCTCGACCGCATTCGCCTCGCTCTTCGGCGCACCATGGAAGAAACTCTCCGCAACGGCTGCCCCGCCGTCAACGGTTTCGCCGCCGAACACGGCCTCAGCGACGCGCAAATTTCTCTCTGTTTTGAGTACGCCTCCGCGGACGCCTCCTTTGATCTTGAAAAGCTCCTGGACCGCCGAACACCCTCGAGCCCCACGCCCGGGAGGCCCGGTCCATGAAATTTCGCTACATCAAATGTATATGCAAGAACCCAGCTAACCCTCGTTCTAAGAAAGGAGAAGACCATGGCGCCTGACGATCGCGACCGGACCTTTGAAAAAGCGCTCGCCCGCCATCTACGGTCCGCGGCCGGTTCCGGCACAGATGGAAACGCCGCCGCTGGAACGCCAGTCGAACGCTCCCTCGATCCTCTAGTCGGACTTTGTCCCGATGCCGAGATTCTAGCGGCCTATCACGATGGCTCACTCTCTTCTGAAGAACGCAATCTGTGGAAACAGCATGTCGTAGGCTGCGACAGTTGCCAGATTGTTCTCGCACATCTTGCAACGCCTCTCGAAATTCCTAGGGATCTGGAAAGCAGCGAAAGCCTTGCAGTGCTAAGGCAGCCTGATTCTGTTGGTAGAACTGCTTCACTTGCACACATCGCTCGTCCGAGTCCTCTTCACAGTTTGCGATGGCTGTGGCTCGTTCCAGTCGGCGCCATCGCCGCTGGCCTGATCGCTTTGGTTTCCATAAAAACACCGAAGCCTTTGCCGGCCGCGCCATCAACGGCCGTAGAAGTTGCGGAAAATACGCAGCCGCAGGGCGTCGTGCCCTCCCCGAGTGTCACGCGCGTCACCCCCAGCGAAGGCAGGGAGAATGAACGCAAGGAGAAAGATCTGGCAGACGCCCCTTCCGCTGCAGGCGCCGCCTCGGCAAGTCGTGATCTCGCTTCCAATCAACTTCAAAACCAAACCCAGTTATCCCAACTACCCCCGCTCCAGTCTGCAGGCAAACCCGCTCACGGGCCTTCCTTGAGCATGCAAAAGCAGGAACAACAACAAACTATGCGCGTCGCTCCGGGTAACGCTGGAGCCTCACTTAATAAGAAGCTCGACGCGCAGATCTCTCCTAACGTAGGAGACCGACTAGAAGAGGTCCATCGTCCACAAGCCCCGCCGCCTCCTGCGCCACCACCGCCTTCGCTTTCTGCGCCCAGCTTCGTCGCAGACGGCAGCGTTACGCCGCCCCCTGCCGGTCAACCGGCTTCCGTCGGGGGCGCTGCGCCGGCCGCTCCTGCGCCAAAGCCTGCACCTGCTACGGCATCAAACGTCGCCGTGCCCAAAACCAACGTAGCGAACGCGGACACAAATCTAACAATTACGGAATCCGTCGAAGTTTCCACCGATCAGAAATCCCCATTGAATGGACGCGCCATGCTACGCGCCGCCGCTCTCCAGAATCCTCACGTCTTTTGGGCCCCCGGCGAAAAGCAAGCTTGGCGCGTCGGTCCAGCCGGCTCCCTAGAATATTCCAAGGACAAAGGAGTGAATTGGACGCAACAGATCACCGGCGTCTATACCGATCTGCTGGCGGGATCCGCTCCCACGGCAAAAATCTGCTGGATTGTCGGCGCCTCGGGAACCATCCTGCGCACAACCGATGGTGGCACTCACTGGACTAAGTTGGACTCGCCAGTTACGAACGACGTCACGGGTATTCGCGCCACCGACGCCATGCATGCGCAGATCTGGTTTGTGGCCGACAAGCAGACATCTCTCATGAGGTCCTATCAAACCGCCGACGGCGGAGTGACCTGGTCCCCAACCCCCAGCGACCACTGACTCTCATTATGGAGTGCGGCAGCTCTGCTGCCGCTTTTCTCCGCAGCCAGCACCACTCCACATTTCACGTCGCTAAGTAATACACCTGCTGACAGTAGGTAGTACACCGCAAGCATCCACGCGCCCGTCCTGCAAGAAATTCTCGCTCCCCCGTTCTAAGCTGGAAGCGAAATCTTGAATGAGGTGATCATCATGGAATTCCGCAAATCAAAAGTGCAACGCCGCTTGCCCTGGATTCTATTCGGCACGGTTGCGCTGATGGCCGCTGCCGCACTTGTTTATCCTTCGTTCTTCAAGCAACAAGTCTTTGCCGCGCAAGAGAAAGAAGCTCCTCATGCCACGGCCTCCGATCAATCCACCAGCCTCAACGATCAGACCGATCTCAATATCACCGTCTATAATTCCAACATTGCCCTCGTGCGCGACGTTCGCAATATCACTTTGCCAAGCGGCGCATTTCGCCTCAAGTTTATGGACATCGCCGCCACTGTGAATCCCGCAACGGTCCATTTCCGCTCGCTCACCGATCCCGATAAGCTCGGCGTCATCGAACAAAATTATGAATACGATCTTCTCGAACCTGCCAAGCTTCTTCACAAATACGTCGGCAAGGAAGTCACGCTAGTCCGCTCCTATCAGGACAACGGCACGACGAAGCACGAGGAAATCAAAGCTACTCTTCTCTCCGACAACAATGGCCAAGTCTGGAAAATCGGCAACGACATCGTCACGGGAGGCTACGCAGAAAGCTATCGCTTCCCCGACATTCCTGCGAATCTCTATGACCGCCCTACGCTACTGATGTCGCTAGAAAACTCCGGCGCGCGCAAACAGCAGATTGAAACTTCTTACCTTGCCAACAGCCTGTCCTGGAATTCCGATTATGTTTTGACCGTCGGGCGCGACGACAAAGCCGCCGACCTCGACGGTTGGGTCACCCTCACAAATAACAGCGGCACCGCTTTTCACAACGCGCGTCTCCAGCTCGTCGCCGGCGACCTCAATCGCATTCAGGGTGGCGCGATGGGCGGTGTGGTCGCACAGAAAACCATGATGTCGAGAGAAGCCGCCGCTCCGCAATTCCAGCAGGAAAATTTCAGCGAATATCATCTCTACACGCTAGGACGCCGCACCTCCGTCGAGGACAAAGAAACCAAACAGATCAGCCTCCTCGAAGGCACGAGCGTTCCCGTCGAAAAAATCTTCGTCGTCAATGGCCAGAATTTCTATTACCGCAGCGCACAGGCTCCCGGCCAGCCGCAAAAAGATCCGGTCATGGTCTATTACAAATTTAAGAATGAAGAAAAAGCCGGGCTAGGCATGCCGCTGCCTGCCGGCAACGTTCGCGTTTATCAGAAAGATTCCAAGGGTGGAATCCTCTTCGTCGGCGAAGATCGCATCGGCCACACTCCCAAAGACGAAAGCGTCACCATCCATATCGGCAACGCCTTCGACGTAATCGCCGAGCGCAAACAAACCGACTTCAAGAAAATCGACACTCACACTTGGGAAATGGAATACGAAATCATTCTGCGGAATCACAAAGACAGCGCCATCACTGTCCAGGTAAACGAGCCCATCGGCGGCGATTGGGAAATGCTGGATTCCAGCTACAAATTCACCAAGACCGCCGCCTTCGCCGCCCAATTCAACGTCCCAGTAGAAAAAAACGGGACCTCCGTCCTAAAGTACCGCATCCGCGCCCACTGGTGAGTTCGGAAAACCTCCATGAGAGTCGTCCGCCGAATACCCTCCGCAATCGCACTGGTAATTCTTGCTGGCTTCGTATTGGCGACACGAGGACAAAAGGCGCAGCCCACTAGCGAGCAGAACCGCTTCGCCGAAGATCAACCTCTACAGAACCCGGTGAATGTCTCGTCTGACGTTCTGAGAAGCTTGATGGAAACAGAAGAAGCGAAGCAAGGAATGGAATTCACGAACGAATCACAACGAGACCACCCGACCCAACTTTTCCGCGCAGCGGAGGTTCATCTCAGTCGTCAGGACGAAGTCGACCTCGTTGTAGTCGGTGTTTGTCCCATATGTGGCGCGGACAACGGGTGGTTTTGGGTGGTGCGGTCGGCCCGCAAAGATCCCAAAGTCGTCCTCTTTGCCGGCGGGAATTCAGTCGAACTAATGACTGGCAAGACAAACGGATATCGGGACATTCGTAACACTTGGTCGTCGCCGTCAGAAACGCGTACGACGATCTATCACTTTGATGGCAATCACTATAAAGTGTGGAAGGAAAAATGGACGGAGAACCGGAAGTAGATGCATCATCCACTTACTCGCTTTCCGCGACAAAGATCATCTCCGGCGAAGCATCCACCAGCGGCGACCGGTCAAAATCTCCATAAACCGCGCTCACCCGAAACCCACACCGCGCCAAAAGATGCTCCACTTCGTACCTAAAGAAATACCGAAGCGTCCAACCAAACACAAGGCGCTCCTCCTTCCCCCGCGCATCCGTCACGTAAAAAATCATCTCCACATCATTCCGCTGCTCCGCCCGGTGAAACGCCGTCACCCGCTCCATAATCCTCACGCGCCGGCCATCCGGCATCGAATATTCCGCCACCAACCCCTCTTTCTGATACGCCGGATCATGCATGCGCTCCGCGTCCGTCTGAAAAACATCCAGAATCAGCCGGCCTCGCCGTTCTCCGGTCCGTCTTCCATCAGCCCAAAGGTGCTTCCGCACGGACTCGAGGCAAGACATTTGGTCTTCCACTTCCAGGAGATGCTGCATGGGGCGAAAGGGGATAATGACCAGACGAAACTTTTCGCCGAGATCGAACCGAGTCATGTCACCTTGCACCAGATGCATCCGCTCGCGCGCCTCCGTGCGCAACCCGGCCCGCTTCTGATTGCACCGCTCCAGCATCCGCTCGGAAATATCCAGCCCCGTAACGCGATGTCCCGCCTCGGCCAACGCCAAGGTTATCCGCCCGGTCCCACAACCAAGCTCGAGCACGGGATCGCCGTGTTCGTGTACGGCATCGCGATAGAACGCGACATCCCCCACTCGTCCGCGCACAATCGGCGACTCGTCGTAATAATCCGCAATAAATCCGTCATAGAGCGCGCTGCTCATGAAGTTTTCCTAACCTCGCCCGAAGTCATCCCCATCAATCCCGCGCAAATCAGAACGCGGCAAATCGGAACGCTATCGCGCAGACGAAACTTCCGACACCATCGTCAGCACTTGTGAACCACTGTGAAGCGGGTATCGCTTACTTTGCCAGACCAGCTCACCAGGCAGATTGGACGGAAGGCTTATGCGTATTGTCCAGGTCCCTTGTTCCAGTTTGTAATCGACCTGAATCTCCTGTTCCTTCCAAGGAAAGCTCGCGGTCACGTTTTGCAATTTCCCGAGATGTGGTTCGATTACAACTCTTTCAAATCCGGGAGCTGCGGGACGAATTCCCGCAACAATGGTCAGCAGATCATAATTAGGATGCGCACTCCAGGCGTGTGAATCGGACCTTGTTGGCTCTGGCGTTTCCGCCCAAGTAGTGAGACCAAGAGCCAGCATCTCTTTCCACGGATTTAGCAGCTCCAGATAGAGGTCGCCCATTCCGGCATGCTCCAAAGCGCGCGAGAGATAAAAGCGGTAGTAGTACGAAGCTTTTTCCATCGGCGGAACATTTCCGTTGGCTTTGAAGCCCGCGTCGCTGACCGAAAGCACTTTCGTCATAACCTCTTGTTGCCGCTCTTTCGGTATGACATCCAGAAGCACCGCCATCAGGTTTGTATGCTGGCTGTATTTTTTCTGCTCCGGCGTGTCTGCAAACAGCCCGTAGTCTTTGTTCCAGCAAAGTGTTTGCACGCCCTGTACCGAGCGGGCGGCCACCTCCTGATATCTTTCCGCTCGCTGCTTGTCGCCATACAAAGATTCGAGTTCTGCAGCCTCCCGAAGCGCCATCACGAAGTGCAGCGTTATCACGGCGGAATCTCCGTGCTCGTCGAGCGGCGGATTGCCGCCTTGAAATCCATTAGCCCAATCGATGAAGTTCCACCACGGCAGCCGTCCAATCAAGCCGTTCTCGTTCTGATGCCGAACATACCAATCCAAAACGGCACGTGTTCCCGGCAGATGTTCGCGCACGAAGGCCGGATCAGACCGGTACATCGCGAAGTCATGCAACATCCCCAACCACAGCAGCGAAAATGTGGGAATGGCTTGAAAATGGTTGGTAGGATACCGGCTCAGGGTGATGCCGTCCGGAATGCGAGAGTCGTCGAACGCTTCCACAGCTTGCCGCGCCAGTCGGTCATCGCCTGCCACTGCGAAGGACACCAGCGCCTGTATGCGCGTGTCGCCTATGTACTGCAACTGCTCCCAATACGGCGTGTCCATATACGTCTCATGCGCGTCCAGCCGAGCCGTCCTCCAACCTACATCCCAAATCGACGACAACGCAGGATCATCCGAGTGAAAGCGAGCGCGCTGCTGAAACGGAAACGCCATAAACCAGTTGCTCATGCGTCGAAGCTGCAGAGCCTCGTTGTGCGTTTCAATGTCGAGTTGAAGATATCGCCAAGTTCTCCACACGAGTGACTTCAGCGTTCTGTTGGCCGCGCCATCCGCCACGTATTCGTCATAAACACCGATGATCTTTTTCCCGGCGATTTCATTTCTGTTGCCTTTTTCCCCCTTGTCGTCCTTGAGCGCCTCGGCGTACGTCACTCGAATGCTCGCGTCTTTTCCGCCGCTGATGGCGAGCTCCGCGAATGCCGTCGTCAACTCTCCGTTGTCGAGAAGAATGCTGACTTTTTGATTTGCTCCAATTTCAATCGGCCCGTCGGGAAATCTTCCATTTGTCGTCAACCCCGAGGATCTTACGACCCGGCCTCCCGGCATCTCCCGCCATTCCATCGCCGGCAGCGGATCGCGAATCAACTGCCAGTTGTTCGGGGTGTCTCCCATTCCGCGCTCAGCTGCGGGCCCGATGGCTTCGGCTTTCTTCCAGTGCGTCGATGGACTTGTCTCCGCGTCCCACGTCCAATCAAAGAGCCGCGCATCGATCTTTTCGATGGGGTCGGCTGCGTAGTATCCCTGTAATTCGCTCATCGACACTGCCGCAGCTTGAAAACCGGGCTCTTCTTCGGACCACCACGAATCATTGGTATTTGCCGCTTGTTCAATCTCTCCTTCGCCTCGAAGCAAAAAGCCAGTCCGGTTGCTGATCTGCGCGACGGGTGCCAGCGTTCCCAAATTCCAAACCGTTGCCGCCAGCACGTTCTTCCCCGCATGGAGATGAGTCGCGAGATCGTAGACCTCATATCTCCAATGAGCCAAATCTCCGCGGGCAGGACCGGAGCCGATGCGTTCTTGATTGACCTCGAGCAAAAAACGGTTGTCCGCAGAAACATCCACAAGGAAATGCTCCGGCACTTTTTCCAGCTCCAATTCTTTTCGGAAATGGAGCATGGTCAAATCCCGGGCAGGCGCTCCGGGTGAGGTGATCCACTGAGCGGGAATGTGTTTTGTGCGCGCTTCTGGCGAAGCGTCTTGCGCTCCAGTTTCAACTCTTGAACTTGCGAACAGCTGCCAGCCTGCCATCACAAAGATGAGTGAGAGGCGCAGTGCGGTCTTGGCGTGGATCCTTAAGCGAGTTTTCACCGGGCTTGTGCTGGAAGAGGCCATGATTCCGTTGTTGGCTGCCATCTTAGCCGGAATCTCGTTCTTTGTTCATTCCAATACTGCATCCGCTTCAATTTCCACCAGCATCTCCGGCGAAATCAATTTGCTTACTTCCACCATGCTCGTTGCCGGTCGTATCGCTCCGAAAAACTCCCCATGCGCCCGCCCGATTTTTTCCCAGTCGGCAATATTGGTGACGAAAATTCGCGTCCGTACGACATTGTTCAAGGAAGCTCCCGCCTTCACCAGCGCCGCTTCGATATTTCGAATCGTCTGCATTGTTTGCGCGTACGGATCGCCCACTCCTACGATCTTGCCGTCTGGCCCCGTCGCGGTCGTTCCCGAAACCGCTATCGCATTTCCAATCCGCACCGCTCTCGAGTAGCCAACAATCGGCTCCCAAGCTGTTCCGCTTGAAACATTCTCCCGTGCCAAATGGGCCTCCTGGGCCTCACCTTTCTGTGTCGCGGCGAGGCTGCATGCTAAACTGAAAGAATTATGGCACAGCGCAAGCGCGATGTTCTCGCCGGCTGAGGCCACGAAAACCTTATGCTCTGTAAGAACATCCTCGAAGCTATTGGCCGCACGCCGCTGGTGCGCCTTAATCGCATCAATCAGGGCCTTGCGCCGCAGATCTTCGTCAAAGCCGACTACACGAATCCAGGCGGCTCGGTGAAAGACCGCATTGGCATCACCATGATTGACGACGCCGAGAAACGCGGCCTGCTCAAGCCTGGTGGAACCATCATCGAAGGCACGAGCGGCAACACCGGTATGGGCTTGGCCCTCGTCGCCGCCGTTCGCGGCTACAAAATGGTTTTCACCATCACGGATAAGCAGTCCAAGGAAAAAGTGGATCTTCTCAAGGCTCTCGGCGCCGAGGTTATCGTCTGTCCTACGGCAGTCGAGCCGGATGATCCTCGCAGCTACTACTCCGTCGCCAAAAAACTTGCGCGCGAAGTGCCCAATTCGTTTTATCCCAATCAGTATGACAACCCCATGAATCCCGAGGCTCATTACCTCACGACGGGACCGGAAATCTGGGAAGATAGCGAAGGCAAAATCACGCATTTCGTCTGCGGCATGGGCACCGGCGGCACAGTCAGCGGCGTCGGAAAATATCTGAAAGAAAAAAATCCCGTTGTACAAATTATCGGCGTCGATCCCATCGGCTCGCTGTACTACGATTTCCATAAAACTGGCGAAACGGTGAAAGCCAAGACGTACGTCGTCGAAGGCATCGGCGAAGACTTTTTTCCGACGACGATGAACATGAATATTCTCGACGACGTGATTCAGGTCAACGATGAGGAGTGCTTCGTTTTCGCGAGACGTCTCGTAAAACTTGAAGGCCTTTTCACTGGCGGCTCCGGCGGCGGCTGCATCTCCGCGACTCTCCGTCTCGCCAAAGACCTCGGTCCGGAAGCCTTCGTCGTAGCTTTCTTGCCGGACACCGGCATGCGCTATCTTAGCAAGGTTTACAACGATGAATGGATGCGCGAGCGCGGCTACGTCGAAGCGACCGTTCGCATTACGGCCGCTGAAGTCGTCAACGCCAAACACAAATCTGGCAAAGTCCGCGAGCTAGTCATCGCGCGACCCTATCAAACAGTCTTTCATGCGCTGAAGACTATGCAGGAGCAGGACATCTCGCAAATTCCCGTCTTCGAAGAGAATTTACCAATCGGCACGATCTACGAAGATCAAATTCTCACCATGGCGCTCCAGGGCAAGGACTTGCGCAAACTGGTCGTTCGTGAAGTGATGAGCAAGCCGCTTCCGCGCATTCCTGGTAGCTCGCCGGTCGAGCGCGTCACCTATATTCTCAGCCACGAAAATCCCGCCGTCTTCGTCGAAATGGACGGCGCAAAATTCGAAATCCTTACGAAGTACGATTTGATGAGCACCGTCGCCAGCCTCATGGAACAAAAACGCTAGGGGAGGATGCTTCTATGCCCATGGGTCCAGCACCCCTCGGGTTTGCTGCGTTTGTCGCGGTGAAATTCGTTGGCTACACGGCTGCAGCAAAGCTGTTGCAAAGAGCCTATGAAGCTCCGCAGGTAAGCTTTCTGAAGGTGGGCTCTGCACGTACCTCACTGGGCATCGTAGCGGGCATCGTCTACGGAGTTTTTTGGTGGGTTGCGACGAGAAATAGCGTCGGGGCCGGTCCGTCGACGCTGTGGTATTTTTTAGGATTGGTCCCTGTCCGCTTGGGCGAATGGTCTTTAGTTCTCTGGCTATTTTTTGATAAGAGATCTCCAGACTGGACGAGACTTTTGATCTTTTCTGGGCTAGGAAGCCTATGGTCCTACGCTTTGGACGCCATAGGAATGGGAACCGCCCTTGTGATTCCCGGAGGCATGTGGGTTTGCTGAGGTGCCTATATCTTGATCATTTCTATAGGAATGAATGAAAATTCTCGACTTTAACGAACGGCTGAAAGATTCGATTCTCATCGCCGATGGCGCAATGGGCTCGATGCTGCACGAAGCTGTCGGCTCGCAGCGATGCTTTGATGAACTCAACGCCACCGAACCGGAAGCCGTATTCCGCGTCCACCAGGCATACATCGAAGCGGGAGCGCAAATCATCGAGACCAATACGTTCGGCGCGAACCGCTTTAAGCTCGCGCCGCTCGGCCTCGCAGACGAAGTCCAGCGTCTCAATTCGCGCGGGGTAAAAATTGCCCGCGAAGCCCGCGAATCTGCTTCGCGCGAAGTTCTTATCGCTGGTTCCATCGGACCACTTGGACTTGGCGTGCAATCCCGTCATCCTGCTCCAGACGAAATTCAGGACGTGTTTCACGAGCAAGCGCTTGCGCTCGAAGAGCGCGGCGTCGATTTCTACATTCTCGAAACTTTTTCGTACATCGAAGAAATTCTTCTCGCTGTCGACGCCATCCGTTCTTTTTCGGGCTTACCCATCGTCGCCCAACTCACGTATTCCGAAGAGGGCACCACCTACGGCGACCTTCGCCCAGCAGGTGCCGCCGCTCAACTCAAAGCAAAAAACGTTCAGGTCATCGGCGCAAACTGCACGCTAGGCCCGCAGGCACTGCTAAAAATTCTCCGCGAACTCACTGAAGTTGACGACCTGCGCGTCAGCGGTATGCCCAACGCCGGTTTGCCGAAGCGCGAAGGCGACCGCATCGTTTATCCAAAGTCTTCGCCGGAATATTTCGCACTCTTTGCGCGCGAAGCCGCTGCTCTTGGCGTACGACTTCTTGGCGGCTGCTGCGGTACTACCCCCGCGCACATCCGCGCGATGGCCGAAGCCGTCAAGTCGCTGCGCCCTGCAAAATCCACGGCGGCTCATCACTCGGTCGATGTCACAGTCGCAAAACCGACGCCCATTTTGCAACGCGAACCAGAAAGCAAATTCTGGAAGAAACTACAGACGAACGAATTTACGGTGTGCGTCGAAATCGATCCGCCGAAAGGCCTCTCTCTCGACCGCATCTACGAGCAAGTCGACAAAATCATGGCCTCGAAAAAAGTCGATGCTATCGACATCAACAGCGGCGCGATGGCTCGCGTTGGCATGGACGCGCTCATCACCGCCGGTGCGCTCGAAGCGCGCGGCGTCGAGACCGTCCCGCATCTGACCACGCGCGATTTCAACATCATCGGCTTGCAGGCATGTTTGCTCGGTGCGTGGACCGTCGGCGGCGTTCGCAACGTTCTCGCCATCACCGGCGATCCGCCGGCCGTCGGCGACTACCCCGAAACCAGCGGCGTCTACGAAGTCGATTCGGTTGGCCTAGTAAAAGTTCTTAGCCGCCTGAATCAGGGCACGGACTGGGCGGGCAAAACGCTTGGCGGCGCAACGAATTTCGCCATCGGCGTGGCTGTCAATCCTGTCGCCGACGATCTCGACAACGAAATCGAACGCTTTCAAGCCAAGATCGAAGCCGGAGCGCACTTTGCAATGACCCAGCCGATCTTCGATCCCGAGCACTGGCACGCCTTCGTCAAAAAACTCGGAGGCAAGCCATCCATCCCCGTGCTCGTCGGCATCTGGCCGCTCAACAGCTACAAGCAAGCCCTCCGCCTCAACAACGAAGTTCCTGGCATCGTCATTCCTCCGCAGGTGCTCGCCTCGATGGAATCCGCCGGTGCCGCCGCCCGCGACCGCGGCTTCGACGTCGCCCGCCAAATGCTAGCGTGGGCGCGCACCGAACTGGCCGGCGCGTACTTAATTCCGCCGTTCAAACGCTACGAAGAAGTCCTCGACATTTTGTAAGTGGTACTTTTGAGTTTCTCCTCGTTTCGTAGCGGCGGCCTTCAGGCCGCTCTCTTTTCTTTGTTTTGTTTCCGTGCGATTCCTCGCAATAAGGCAACGAGAATCACATAAGCCAGCGCCACAAACATTGGCGCGATCAAACACCACGCCACCGCCGCGTGCCAAATCGTGGTCCACAAGAAACGCGTCGCGCCCCAGAAGCTAGCGTGCACCACTGTCAAAATCTGAGCTAGAGACAACGGCAAATGCGGCGCACCAAACAATATTTCTCCCGCGCGAAAAAATGGAATCAGCAACGCAATCTGCAACGGGTAAACAAAATAATTCACAATTTGAATCGCCGGCAAATTCAGCCGCCAAAGGAAGGCCGCAAGAGTGCAAAGCGCCGTGGTCGTCCCCAAAACCGGAAACACTCCCAGCGCCGCGCCCAGCGCGAGGCTTAACGCCATTTTTTCCGGCGTGACACCTTGCCGCAGCAGCTCAACAATCGGCCACGCAATCCGCCGCCGAAAGAGAGCTTCTCTCTTGTTTCCATCCATCTCCACGCAGACCGCCCTCGCTTACATGATATTCGGAAACTGAGCCTTCTCTTCCATCTTCGTTTTCGCTTCCGGATGCCTGATGGGACTTGCGGAGTTCCCGCGAGCGACCTATGCTCCGTGCTCGTGGCATAGGGGAATGGCGATGACGAAGAGCATTCGACTAGTTGCGGTAGGCGCGGCGCTTATCCTGCTGTTCGCGCTCGGCGTGCGAACCGGCAGGCAGACGGAGGCGGCTGAGACGCGCGAAGCGGACAAAGCTGCCATGACTTCAGTGTTGAACGCGCAGCAATCGGCGTGGAACCGCGGGGATGTGGATACATTCCTAGTGGGCTACTGGCATTCGCCGGAACTGACATTCTCCGGAAGCAGCGGAGTATCGCGAGGCTGGGATGCCGTGATGGCGCGCTACAAAAAGAACTACCCAGATCAAGCCGCGATGGGCCACCTCGATTTTTCCGAACTGGAGTTCCATTTCCTGGGCCCCGATGCGGCATTGGTGCTAGGCCGCTGGCACCTCAAGCGCGAAAAAGGAGACGTCGGCGGCGTCTTCTCGCTGGTCTGGCAGCGTTTCCCCGACGGCTGGAAGATCATCCACGATCACACCAGCGCCGTGGAGAAGTAAGCAAAACCTCGCCGCGTACTTTCCAAGTAATTGATAAGACTAACCTTGTTGGGACTCAGCAAGTCCTAGTTGTTTGGTACTTCCGAGCTATTGGCTCCGGAGGGCGCCACAGGCAGAATGTGTGCAGAGGCAAACCTGAGGGATGTTCGCCGCTATGCTACTTGCGATCTCTATTGTGGCGCTTTCGCAATTCGCCCTGTATTACTGGCGGGCGATCTTGGCGGGGGTAGCCGCTCAACCGGTTTCTGACCGGGTTTTGGCCGCGGCGAATCTGGATGCCGGCCGGATGCAGGGCCGGGATTTCGAGAAATTGGCTGGTTTGCACGAGCTAACCCCCGAGCTAGGCCCTGGTGGTGGTGGGCTAGCTCTTGTCCGGGCTTATTACCGGATTGTCGAAGGGCTTGGCGCACTCTCCGGCGTGCGTATGCCTGCGTTGGCGGAATGGTGCGAACGCGAGCGCGTGATTTGCGCGCGTTTTGCGGCAGTGCAGATCGATCGGCGGTTGCAGGCGAATTTGGCCTTGGCTGCAGCTTTGCGGTCTTGCTAAGACTGCAAATAGGACTCCCCAGTACGTTTCTCTCGTTTATTCCCACATTTAGTTGATTTCCTCATTTCCTCTTCGCCATTCGTGTGCGTTTCCTTCAACATCCAGGAAAATCTAGAAATACGGCACCACGCAACAGGGCCAGTTTTGTTCGACGAGTGGGGGATAACAGCGCCATAATTCGTCCGCCTGGGCAATCTGGGGCACAGCATGCTGTGCCTCTGCAAAGGCACGATGCGGTGTAACCTTTTTAGGGTTTGACGGTAATCACCTATGAAAGAGCGAGAACGGGCCGAATCGGAAAATGACCAGGCAATGAAGTTGGCTCCGGACGAGGATCTGATGCTCGAAGTGCGCAATAGCACGGGCGAAACGCTAGGGGTGTTGTTCGACCGCTATCACGCGCCGCTTTTTAATTTTTACTCGAAGCTGACGGGGGACCGGACGCTTAGCGACGACTTGGTCCAAGAAGTGTTTTTGCGGATTTTGAAGTACCGGCAAAGTTATGAGCCGGGAACGCCGTTTCGGGCGTGGATTTATCAGATCGCGAGGAATGCGCGAGTGGATCACTACCGGAAGACGCCGCGGCACATCACGTTCGAGCCGGAGATGGTGGCGCCGGTGATGCCAAAAGACACGGCGCAGCAGTCGGAAGAGGTGGAGTTGCTGCACCGCGCTTTGATGCAAATGCCGGAAGAGAAACGAGAGATTTTGATTTTGTGCCGGTTTCAGGAATTGAAGTACGACGAAATTGCGCGGCTGCTGGGATGTGAGCTTGGGACGGTGAAGACGCGGATTCACCGGGCGATTCAGGAGCTGCGGCAGAATTTTAAGCAGTTGGAGCGCGGGCTTGCGCCACGGGAAGCAGGGCCTGCGGTGGTGAAGACAATTCCTCCACGGAGGTTTGGAAATGAAATGTGAAGAGATTGGCGAACTCCTGCCGGATTATTTGCAGGGAAGCTTGAAAGCCGAGCAGGACGGCTTGGTGGAGCAGCATCTGGTGGAGTGCGCGGATTGCCGCGAGGAAGTGGTGATTTGGAAGAAGTTGTCTTTGCTGCCGGTGGAGAAGCCAAGCGCGGAGTCGCGCGAAAGATTCGAAGCGATGCTGCAGGCGTACCAGACTGGTCGGAACGATAAAGCCTCGGCAGGATTTGCGCGCCCGAAGCGCGCGACAGTGTGGAATTGGCTACGCTCGCCAGTAGGGGCGGTGGCGTGGAGCGCGGCGCTGCTGGTGATCGGAGTTTTTGCGGGCCTGAGCGCGGGCAATTATTTCGGGAATAGGCCGGCTCACTCGAATACAAGCCAGGACGAAATCGCGACGATGCATACCGAGCTGTCGAACATGAAGCAGATGGTGGTGCTCTCGATGTTGCAACAGCAGTCCGCCAGCGAGAGGCTGCAGGGAGTGAGCTACAGCAGGCGAGAAGACCAGCTCGATCCGCAAGTGATGTCCGCGCTCGTGCACACCTTGCGTTACGACGGCAGCGTGGATGTGCGACTGGCGGCGCTCGATGCTCTGAGCAGGCACGGAGCACAGCCGCAGGTTCACAAAGGTGTTGTGGACGCGCTGCAGGAACAGCAGTCGCCGCTGGTGCAGGTGGCGCTGATCGACTTGATGCTGGAATGGCGCGATCCGGATGCGGCGCAGCGGCTGCGCAATTTTGTGCAAACACCGAATTTGAATCCGACGGTGAAGCAGCGTGCGGACTGGGCTTTGAGCAAATTGAATTAAGGAGTAGAGCGTGCGCAGAAAAACTTTCTTTGCGATTTTGATGCTGTACGCCGCGGTGGCCCTGCTCTTGCCAATATTGCCGACCGTAAAGATGGCTAGTGGACATTCGCGGAAGAGCTTGTTGAGCAAGGTGTTGGAGCCTGTGAGCGTGTCAGCGAAGAACCGAGATGACGACGACCGGGATTTGCCTGTGCGCGACCAGGAAAATATTCAGAAATCCTTTGCGATGCCTGCGGGGCACAAGTCGCTCGAGATCGACAACGTGTGGGGCTCTATTGAAGTTATTGCGGACACGACGGACAAAGTGGAATTAGCGGTTGTGAGGACAACACAAGCGGAATCGAAAGACAAACTCGAACGGGCGAAGAAGGAAGTGACGCTGGACATCACGCAAGAAGAAGGCGTGTTGAAACTTTATATAAACGGACCGTTTCGCTGCCAGTGCGACGATTGCCGGCATTCGCGGGATGACGAAGGGTATCGGGTCAAGATGGATTTCAAGGTTCACGTGCCGCGCGATTTGGACATCAAGGTGAAGACGGTGAATGAAGGACGCGTGGTGGTGAAGAACACAAACGGAAGCTTCCTTGTGCGCAACGTCAACGGGGACATTGAAATGGATAACGTGGCGGGGTCAGGAACAGCGCGAACGGTGAATGGACCGGTGATCGTTTCCTTCCGGCTGAATCCTCGCGAAAATTCCGAATTCAAGACCGTGAATGGGAATGTCGAGCTTCATTTCGCCCATGATTTGTCGGCGGATTTCCGGTTCAAGACGTTCAACGGCGGGATTTACAGCGATTTTCCCGTGACAGCGATGCCGGTGCATGCGATTGAAGCCGAACACAAAGGCGGGAAGGTTGTTTATCGGGCCGATCGCTACACAAGCGCCCGTGTGAACGCCGGCGGTCCAGAGATTCAGATTGAAAATCTAAATGGAGATATTCGCATTCTTGAAAATCATGAATAACCAATCACTTTCGTTTCGAACAGTAGCTGCAGCGGTTGCAATGGCGGGGGCGGCGTTGCTGGCTCCGCTGGTTGGGGCGCAGAGCAGCCCTGACCGAGTGTCCGTGAATCTGAGCGACCCGGCGCGGCCGGCATTCATTAAGGCCAGCATGGTGAACGGCGGTATTACGGTGAAGGCCTACGACGGCAAAGAAGTAATTGTGGAAGCGCGCACTCGGAATGAAGAGAAAGAGAAACCCTCCAGCGGTCCGAAGCGGATAAATGTTTCGACCACGGGTCTCTCGATTGAAGAAGAAAACAACGAAGTGCGCATCAACACGGAGTCTTACGCGCGAACGATTGACTTGACGATTTCTGTTCCGGTGCACACGTCGGTGAAGCTGCGAGCTGTGAATGACGGAGATATCGTCGTGACGGGCGTCGACGGCGAGCTGGACGTCGATGACATAAACGGCGAGGTCAACCTGAACAATGTTTCCGGCAGTGCGGTGGCCCACGCCTTGAACGGGCATGTGCATGCGACATTTGTAAAAGTGAATTCACAGAAACCAATGGCGTTCAGTTCCTTGAACGGAGATATTGACGTTACGTTTCCGGCGGATGTGAAGGCGAATGTCAGCATTCGCTCCGACCGCGGAGACGTGTTCAGCGACTTTGACGTCCAGCTCCAGGCGTCGGCCCCAAAGCAGGAAGTGGAAGACGGCCGCGGCAAAGGCGGCAAGTATCGTGTGAAAATCGATAAAACGGTCCACGGAACGATCAACGGTGGTGGACCCGAATATCAGTTTACAAATTTTCAGGGACAGATCTATATCCGCAAGGCCGGCAGCCCTAAATAAATTGCTTTTCGCGGCTGCAACAATCTTCGGGAAAAATCAGCTTTCCGGAACATCTTGGCAACTCACACCGTACCTATCATCTGAGACAATCTCCGCACGGGCGATTAGATCTAGAGTCAGCGGAGATTTGTTGAGATCGCTAACTTTCCATAACTCTTTTCGTCAAAAGTGAGCCACTCAGGAGAAATAAATGTTCAGAGCTCTGTTTATATTGCTTCTGGTCCCCGGAGTTTTGTCCGCGCAGACCACCCAGGCCCACGACGCTCAAGCCCAAGTAAGCGACCCGAATAATTCGGTCGCCGGACGATGGGTCGTGAGTTCCGACTTCTACGGTACGCCTCTCACGTTTTTGCTGGAGCTGAAGCAGGACGGCGACAAACTCACTGGCAATTTTGACGGCGACAAGCTCGAAGGAACCATTCAAGGCGGTACTATCCACTTTTTGGCGAAGGACGATCAAAACGGTACCGAAGAATGCACAGCCAAAGTGCAGGGCGATACAATCTCAGGGTCGCTGGTATTTGCCAACGGGGATGATCCGGAACCGCCAAGCACGCACCAGTTCACGGCGAAGATCGTTCCCAAGCGCAAGGCCGGACCTCCGCAGCGCCACGATTTCACTCCCACAATCTTTTACCGTCAATTTTCCGCGGCGTACAAACCGGTACTGACCGTCTCTCCCGGCGATACTATCCACACGACGACTGTGGATGCGGGAGGCAGGGATGAAAAGGGTGTGACGCGAGTGGTGGGCGGAAATCCTGAGACCGGACCTTTTTACATCGAAACCGCAGCGCCGGGAGACACCCTGGTTGTGCATCTCACGAAGCTGCGCTTGAATCGCGATTACGCAGAGAGCGATGACTTTCTGGTTGGCCGCGCCGTCGATAGCGGGCTTGCCGTAAAGATGAAAGACGGTGGCAAGACAATACGCTGGCATTTGGACACTCAACGCGGCGTGGCGACTCCCGACAAGCCCGCGGAGCACTTGAAGCAATACAACGTGCCGCTACGGCCCATGCTGGGCTGTATCGCTGTCGCTCCGGGTTCCGCACAAGCCGCGCCAGGCACAGGCGACTCCGGACGATGGGGCGGAAACATGGATTTCAATGAGATCGTTGAGGGAGCAACGATCTACTTGCCCGTGAACGTACCGGGGGCGCTACTTTATGTGGGCGATGCGCACGCTGCGCAAGGCGACGGCGAACTCAACGGCAACGCTCTGGAAACATCGATGGACGTCGAGTTCACAGTGGATGTAATTCCCGGCAAGAGCGTCAGAGGTCCAAGGGTGGAATCGGCCACCCACATCATGGCGATGGGCCTGAGCGGATCGCTCGACGACGCAATGCGCGAGGCCACGGCAAATATGGCGCAATGGCTCACTGACGAATACAAATTAACGCCTTCCGAGGTCGCACAAGTCCTCGGCACATCGGCAGAATACAAAGTAAGCGAAGTCGCCGACCGCAATGCCGGCATGGTGCTCAAAATCAACAAAGAGCGCCTGCAAGGTTTGGCATCAGCGACGAAATGATGAGAAACCCGCAGCGATGGGTCGTCTTAAACGGGTTGATGGACCACTGCTATGGTTTTATTAGCTCCGAACACCGCTGAACAAGGTATGCGGCGTGACTTCTTGTTGTTCGGTTAAGCCTCCTTCTTGGTAGGTTTCGGTTTTAGAGTCTTGACGTAACTGATGCTCGTATCGAAATACCTCTCCAGAACTTTTGTATTCTTCAACAGCGAATCAGGAACGGTCACGTATTCCTTCATGACGGCGCCATAGGCCTCAAAAAGAGTAGTTTTATATTTCTTCAGAAACTCTTCCCGCTCTTTTTCAGGAAGCCTCAGCGCCAGAGTCCCGGATGGATTCAAGTAAGTGAACATATGGCCGTTGAGAGAGGTGTACGGATTAGCGGCGCCCTTGCGTTCAATTTTTGGATTAGTGGCGAGAAGCTTGTCGTACAGCGCCTGTTTGTCTGCTGGAATATTGCATTTTTTCTTCGCGCTCACAGCATGTTCCTCCCTTGCGAAGCCTGAAACAAGTTAATAAGCCCAGCGGAGGAGGACGCCGCCGGTTGTATATCCCGCACCGACGGCGACCAGCAAGACGAGATCGCCTTTGTGCAAGCGGCCTTGCGCCACAGCATCCCAAAGGCCCAAAGGAATGGTGCCCGCCGTTGTGTTTCCAAATTTGTCGATGTTGACCATAACCTTGCTATCGTCGACGCCTAGCCGTTCCTGCATGGCGCGAATGATGCGCAGGTTGGCCTGGTGCGGCACCACGAGCGCGAGATCCTTGCTCGTGAAACCATTGCGCTCCAGCAAGTTGACGGCAACCTCCGCCATGCGCCGAACCGCGTATTTAAAAACTTGCGAGCCTTCTTGATGGACGTAATGCATTCGCTTCTCGACAGTATTTGCGGTGGCAGGATTTAAAGACCCCCCGCCCGGCATGAAAAGATATTGGCCGCCGGAACCATCGATATCGTGAGTGAAATCCAAAATGCCCTCGCCGGGTTCAGCGGGCTCAAGAAGCACCGCGCCTGCGCCGTCGCCAAAAAGGACGCAAGTAGCGCGATCCGTATAGTCCAGGATGGATGTCATGGTGTCGCTACCGATGGCCAAAACTTTTTTATGGGCGCCCGAGCCGACAAACTGAGCCCCGACCGTCAGCGCATACGCAAAGCCTGAGCAAGCCGCGGATAGATCGAAGCCCCAGGCTTTTTTCGCGCCGATGCGGTCCTGTACGAGGCAAGCAGTCGCTGGAAACATCATGTCCGGCGTAACGCTGGCCACGACGATCATGTCGATATCGGCGGGGTCGGTCTTGGTCTGGGCAAGAACCGCCTTAGCCGCTTCGGTGGCCAGATGCGAACTGGCTGTGCCGCGCTCCACAGCGTGCCGCTCTCGGATGCCGGTACGCGTGCGAATCCATTCGTCGTTGGTCGCGACCATTTTCTCGAGGTCGGCGTTGGTTAGTACTTTTGGCGGAACATAGCCTGCGACACCCGTGATTTTTGCCGCGATGCGGTGGGACATATCACTCCTTGCAAATTAGCGCAAACTAAGCGAATCCAAAATTCTATGCGATGCGGATACGGGGTGACAAGACGAGAGAGTAAGAAACCAGGGATAGCGGTGGCGTCGCGTCGAGTCTGGTGGGCCGGAAACCAAAATGCGTGCGCGGAATCACTCCGTGGGTGGAAGGATTTCGTGGCGCCACGTTAGCGTGGCGGTTTTTTGAAGCATGGCAGACACGGAGCAATATTTTTTCTCGCTGAGCTCAATCGCGCGCTCCACTGCGGCTTCGTCAAGCCGCCCGCGTAGCCGATAAAGAATCTCCAGCTTAATCCACACCGTTGGCGGTTCGGGCGCGCGCTGGCCGGAGCAGATCACTTCCAGGGACTCCAGTTTTTGCCGCTTTTTCTTCAAGATGCTGACGACATCGGTGGCCGTGCACGCGCCGAGTGCCATCAAGACAAGTTCCATCGGGCCGGGAGCTTTGTTGGAACTGCGGTCGGAATCGATGGCAATAGCGTGGCCAGAAGGACTGGTGGCCACAAATTTTTCTTCGTCAATCCACTTAATGGAAGCCGTTTGCATTTTCCCTCCAGAAGACTGCTGGTCGGTCACGAATTATAAGAATAGCAGGAGCCGATTCAATTTGGTTTTCCGTCCCCCCGAAGAGGCCGTAAGCCGGCTCGCTTTCGGGAAAATGAGGTTAGGATAGGTGACCTAGCAGGGAGACAGACGGAGGAGACTCATGCTCATGAGAAAAGATCCGATGATGAGGTGGACCGGAACCGCGATACTCGTGCTGTTGTCAATTCTTTGGGTGGGGCACGGCCGGGCAAGGGCGTCTCAGAACGCGGCGGCGAGCGAAGGCACTTCCCAGCCATTCGTGATTGAGTATTACTACAAAGCGAAATGGGGGCACGCCGACGAGTTCCTTGCACTATTCAAGAAAAATCATTATCCAGTGTTGAAGAAGGAAGTGGAACTGGGACGCATGCTGAAAGTGACCATGGTTGCGCCCAGGTATCACACTACGGAGGACGGTCGCTGGGACTTTCGAGTGACTATCGTTTATAAGAACGCGACCATCGCCAACGACAATTTCGACAGTGCGGCGCTGATCAAACAACTCTATCCGGATCAGGAAACCTACAAGAAAGAAGAAAAGAGGCGATTTGAGATTCTCGACGCCCACTGGGATTTGCCAATTAAGGACGTCGATCTCGATACGCGGTGAGGAGAGTGCAGGTCAGGAGCAGTCTCCGAGAAACGACAGCGGACGACTTGAGCTCATCGCGAGTCCCAAATTGGAACGGAAGTCGACAAATGGGACAGTCTAAGCGATTCAGCTTAGAACGAACTCCGCTACTTATTTAAGGACCTTTTTGTCGGCCTCCGTCGGTAAGCCGTTGATTTTCTTCTGCTGTGGCTTGCCGCCAGGTGAGTGCGGCGTCGGCGCTTTTGCATCGGGGCTTCGAGGAGTCCAATCCGAAGGCGGAAATGCGATTCGCCAAAATCGCGGAGAAGCAAGTTCAAACTCGATGCCCACTTCGCGCTTGCCCGGCTGATCAGGGCCGAGATTAACCACGCGGCACACGAGCTCTTCCAAAGTTTGCATGTTTTTGATTCCGAGAAGCTGGCCGATTTCAACTGTCAGGGCCAATTGTATGAGCGCCCCATGCGCATTCACGATCAGAGTATGCGTCTCTTCCGAGGCCACATTTGTTCCTGGTCCCTCTCTGAGCACCACAATAGGAAGCCTCAGGCACACGCGCTGACTTCGGCGTAAATGCGACATTTTGCTGCTGGGCTGAAGATCAATCGTGCTCATGGCCGCAGATTCACACCACATCTATCGGCACTTCCAGGGCCAAACTTGAGGGAGTCGCACATTCCCGAAAGGGGAAAGTCGGCTTTCACGAAGTGTATAGAGAAAGCGAGCGCAGTCCGTTAGTGTCGAAGCGAGAAGCTAGGAGTTGCGCGGGGCGGTCGTGGCGACTTCAATAATGGGATTCGGGAGCTGCCGCATGGTACGGACAAACACTTGCACGATGGCGCCGTCAAACTGGGCGTTGGCGCAACGTTCGAGTTCGGCGAGAGCTTCGATAGAGCTGCGGCCTTTTTTGTACGTGCGATCGCTAGTGATGGTGTCGTAGGCGTCCGCAACGGCGATGATGCGGGCGCCGAGAGGAATGCTTTCGCCCGAGAGAGCGTCGGGATAGCCCGAGCCATCGAAAAACTCGTGGTGATGCAGAACCATTTCGCGAATGCGTGCGAGCGGAGTAAGTGGGTCCAGAATTTTGGCCCCAAATTTTACATGGGCCTTCATGGTTTCCCATTCTTCAGGATTGAGCGGTCCACTCTTGTTCAAAATAGCTTCCGGGATCGCAACTTTGCCGATGTCGTGAAGCACGCCACCAAGGCGAATCTCTTCGATCTCCGCGTCGGTCATATTCAGAGACTCGGCAATGAGAGCGGCATAGGCGGAAACCTTCTGCGAGTGTCCCTGCGTGTAGTGGTCTTTTGCATCGATCGCGAAAGCGAGAGAAGTAACCGTGTCGAGGACGGCTTGAGGAAGGCCTTCCGGGCCGCGCGTCGACGAGGGCACCGTGGATTTGGTATTGGGAATCTCGGTTGTGGCGAGCGACTCGGTGAATTGTTTTAGGCGCGAGTAGATTTCTTCAAAAGCTTCCGGCCCGGTGGCAAAAAGTCGTTTTAGCGTTACACCGAGATAGGCCTCAAGCACATCGCGCTTCCACTTCTTCGCTTCGTTGGGATCGAAGTGATCAGCTGTCGAAACGGCATTTCCGCCCTGATGCTTGGACAAATACATGGAAGCATCGGCCACCTGGATAAGCTCCTGCGGCGAAGAACCGTGGAGCGGATAGCAGGCGATTCCAAAGCTCGCGCTGATATTTTTCTCACGAAGCAGAGGATCCGCGGAAACCCAGCCGCGAAGCTTGGTGGCCAACTGGCGGGCATGCTCCATGTTTGTTTCCGGCATCAGGATGACGAATTCGTCGCCGCCGTAGCGCGCGACGACATCCGAGCGGCGGCAATTCGTTTCGAGAATGTGGCCTACGCGCTGGAGAACAAGGTCGCCTTCAAGGTGTCCGTAAAAATCGTTGACGAATTTGAAGCGGTCGAGATCCATGAGTACGAGGGCAAAAGCGCGGCCAGCGCGGGTCGAACGTTTCCACTCCGCGGAAAGAGCTTCCATAAAGAAGCGATGCGTCTTGACGCCGGTCAGGCCGTCCGTAATTGCCTGCTCCTGGGCTTTCTGGAACGAAAGGGCGTTATGCAGAGCTCCGGCGATAAGGTCGGCAAGTGTACGAAGCAGGAGAATCTCTTCTTCGGAGAATTCCAAGTGGTACGAAGATTCGACATAAAGCACGCCGTGAAGCTGCTCGGCGTAGAACACCGGCAGGGCGATGGCAGCAGCGGAATCCGGCAAGAGCGGTTTGTGTGGAGACTCTACCGAATTGGAGGACTGGTAGTCCGCCAATTGGCCGCTGCGAGCGACGTGGCCTATGAGTCCGTTGCCCAGCGGAATGCGGCGGCCGAGTGCTCCGCGCCGCGCGCCGGCTTCGGCTTGCACGACGAGTTCGCGTGTCGAGTATTCGAGAACGCTGATGCCAATGTGATCGTAAGTGAGCCCCGCCTCGAGCTGTTCGGCAATCTTGGCGAGCATTTCGTCTGGATTGAGTGTCGCAATGGCGTTCCGAGAAATGGTGTTCAGCAGTGAGAGATGACGCGCCTTGGTACGCTCTTCATGGAAAAGCCGCGCGTTTTCAATGGCGATACTCGCCTCGCTGGCGAGGACGCGCATGAGTTCGAGATGCCCTTCATCAAAGACGCGTTCATTTTCGGAAAAAACAGCCATGGCGCCGATGGCATGGTCGTAAGCGACGAGTGGAACCCCGCAGAAGCAGCCGTTCCGGATAATCGGCTCGACTCCGAGTTTTTTGACCTCGGCAGCATAATTTTCGCGGATAAGAACGGGCTGTCGCGTCCGAATAATGTATTCGGTGAGATAGTTGCCAGCCGCCCGGCTGCGCGGAGTCCTCATTGTGCCGCTTGTCACTTCTATATCGAACTGCATTTCATCGCGAAGAGGGTTAAGCGAACCGATGTAAAAATTCTCGACATCAAAGAGGCGTCGGAGTTCCTCCCAAACTTTGCGCAGGAGATCTTCCTTGTTCAGCGTGGAACTTAGGGCGCGGCCAATCTCGTTGAGGACGTGAAGCTCCTCAGAGCGACGAGATGTCTGCTGGATGAGGTAACTATTTTCGACGGCCATGCCGATCTGGTGGCCTAGCGCGAGAAGCAGACGGTACTCAGCGGGAGTAAAGCGGCGACTGTCCGGTGTGCCGAGAAGAAGGACGCCAAAAGCATGTTCCTTTGCTTGAAGACTGATAGCCACGATGCTGCGGAGACCTTGCGCGAGAGCGAGCTGCCGGAAGCGCCGGATGGGCTCTTCGCGTTCAAGAGCAGCGACGGTGTCGTCGTTGCGAAGATCGCGGAAACCGAGCAGGCCGCCGAGGCGAGAGACGAGGCCCACGAGGTAATCGTCGAGCCCTTGTTCCTGTGCGGTGCGGCAGAAATTATCGCTTAGGCCAACCGCGACGACAGACGTGGGGCCTTGCGGGTCGCCGTGATGGAGAAACAACGCGCCAGCAGGGAGGCGTACAACTCCCAGGACGCGATCGAGCGCCTGAGCAAGCATGCGCTGAATTTCTCCGCCAACAAAACTCGAGGTGGCGAGATTGAGATTGGAAAGTGCCAGCATGTTGCGCTCGACGCGGCGCTTTTCTTCTTCGTAGAGCGCCATGACCATGAGCATGGCGACGAACGCGGAGGGAACAGCGGCGGCGGTCTGGAAACTGATATCGCGAAAGAACGGTGAGGTATGAAAGAAGGAGAAAGTGACTCCAACGATGGCCCATACGACAAAAGTCGCGGCGAGAAGCCAGTCAGCAAGCGTTTCCTGGCGGCGACTCTCTAGCCAGAAGATGTAGGCAACGGCGAGAAAGATCGCGGCCGCTGGAAGAATGAGCGGAAAGTTGAACCAGTTCAGAGAAACGGCGCCGGCCCAAAACACGAGGACGCCGCCGGCAGCTGAAGCAGGAATAGTCCACAGCTGACGCCCAGCGTAAAGCTGTGCGCCAAGAAAGAAAAAAATTCCCGCTGCTGCATAGAGCAATTGATCGAGCGCCGTCTGCAGCGGCCACGAATGGATGCCCTGGGAGATAGCTGGTCCGAGGTAACTAAGAGCGACCATCGCCCAACCGGCGGTCCAGTAAAGCAGATAGGGCCGGCGTTTGAGTTGGTAAATATAGGCGAAGAAGCCGGCCACCAAAGAGGTAGCCGCAAGCAATGCCAGCGCGATGAAGCTCTGGTTGGTCAAGGCCTCGGTCAATTCTCCGTCCTGAACACGAACGGCTCCGTTGCATCGTACAAAAACAGTGAAGCGATTTGTGCATCAAGATGAAACTGAAACCTCGACCGGCGCACACGAGGACAACAGTGCGGCAGTTCGAGGTAGCACCTCGACGCACAATGCCAAGTACTTGTGATTATGGATGATGGAATTTTCAGGAAGCAAGCGTACCGGGGTACCGGTTGCGAAAGAGCCAGCAGGGAGGGGGGTAACAAGTTAGAGACATTCTAACAGGCCGAAAACCAAGGAGGTAAAACTAACCTAACGGTGCCGGGTCCGTAGCAAGCGGAATATGCGCAGGCACGGCATTTTGCCGCGGCAGGAGCACCACCCGGAAGTCGCCGATGTTCTCCTCCAAGATGTTGGAATAAATTACGAACAATGAGAGGGCGCCACCCGTGAGAAAGCCGAGCAATTGGAAAAACAGACTTGCGAAGAGAGGGCCGGGCTTAAAAAGACCAACAAACATTGCCATCGGATAATTCACAAAGACGATGCAAAGCACGGTGTACAAGACCGTCCGCCAAGTAAAAATCCACCAGACACGCAAGGTCCGCATTACCGTGGGGTCGAGCGTCTGAGCCGGAGATGCACCGTCGTTGGAGATCAAACCCAGTCGGAAGTGGCGAAATGTCTTTCCCAGTATGTAGCGCATGACGAAAAGGGCGACCACGTAATTGATTATATAGGGACCGTATCTCGTGACCGGAACAAGCGGCTTTGCCGAAACGATGAAGTTCTCCCAAAGTACGCGAACTAGCAGTCCGAGCAAAAAACTTAAAACTAGGGTAATAAGTGTTGACGGCCAGTAATAAGCCCACCAAATGCGCAAACCGTGGCCCAGATTTGGCTGTATGTAATCGTCCAGCCCTGGGGCCGAGTGAGCTCCAGAGGGAGACTCGAACATAGCCGGCAGATTTGACATGGTAAGTGGCGGGATTCTGGCTGAAGCTATTGTTAAAGTCAAGTACTGCGAACGGCACCTTTCGTCTCGCACAACACATAGAGTTTGCGCGGTCCTCAAATCGGAGCAAGGCCTTGCCAGAAGCGCGCATGTTGGACGGGGCGGAGCGGATTCGCTAGACTGAATAATTAAATTTAACCTGAGAGAATCTGTATACGATGAGTGAAAAAGTGGATCAGGGGAACGCGGGCATACGAGTACGATTTGCGCCCTCTCCGACAGGTTATCTGCATGTCGGAGGCGCGCGCACGGCGCTGTTTAATTGGCTATTTGCGCGACGGCACCACGGCACGATGATTCTGCGGATTGAAGACACCGACGCGGAGCGAAATAAGCCGGAACTGGTTACGGGGATTCTGGACGGGCTGAAATGGCTCGGTGTGCAGTGGGACGAAGGGCCGTTTTATCAGTCGCAGCGCACGGAACTTTATCGCGAGGCCGCCAAAAAATGTCTCGCGAACGGCACCGCGTTTTTGTGCTACTGCCTTGCGGAAAAGTACGCGGGCGGAGACCACGCGGAGCCTGGCCAGGACGAAGAACCGAAGGGCGGCGGAGCTCGCCGCGTGACGCGCTGCAGTTGCCGCGACGGCAAGCCGTCGACTCCGGGTGTGAAACCTGCCGTGCGATTCAAAGTGCCTCTCGGCGGAACGACGAAATTTACTGATGTGGTCTTTGGCGAGACGGAATTCTCGAACGACGAAATCGAAGACTTCGTTTTGCTGCGCTCCGGCAAAGGTGACGAAGAGTTCGGCCAGTCGATGTATCAACTGGGAGTAGTGGTAGACGATATCGACATGCGCATCACGCACGTGATTCGCGGTGCCGACCATATTTCCAATACGCCAAAGCAGGTATTGCTTTACCGCGCGCTCGGAACAGAACCGCCGCTCTTCGCGCATGTGCCGCTGATTCTCGGAGCCGACAAGAAGCGCTTGTCGAAGCGGCACGGCGCAACGGACGTCAACATGTACCGCACGGAAGGATTTCTGCCCGAAGCATTCCGCAATTTTCTGGTGCTCCTGGGCTGGTCGCCAGGAAACGATGACGAGTATTTGCGCACGAACGAATTGATCGAAAGATTTTCACTTGAAGGCGTCAGCCGGACGAACGGCGTATTCGATAAGCCCAAGCTCGAATGGTTCAACACGCAGTATTTACAGAAACTTCCTATCGAAGAGCTGCTGCCGGAAGTGGAAGCCGAATTAAAACGCAGCAAATTGTGGAAGGAAGAATGGGCCGCCGGGGCTGCTCCAGGCCCGGACGGACGAGATCACGCTTGGTTTTCCCGCACAGTGGATCTCCTTCGGCCGCGAATCCGTTTGTTGCCGGACTTTTCGTCATGGTCGCTCGCGTTTTTCAGCGACGAATTTCCTATCAATCCCGCGGCGAAGGAAAAATTCTGGAAGGACCCCAAAGTCCCTGACCTGCTTGCGAAGCTGGCCGACGCGCTTGCGGCGCTACCTGAGTGGAGTCACGACCCCTGCGATCATGCTTCGCGCGCGGTAGCGGAAGCAGCAGGCGTAAAGGCAGGTTTGTTGATTAACGCATGCCGCGTAGCGATCGTGGGTCAGGCCGTTGCGCCGCCCCTGTTCGACACGATGGTGGCGCTTGGTCAGGAGCGCGTCGTGAACCGCTTGCGCAAAGCCTTCGCATAGACATTAGTAGGTCCGGTCTTCTAGATGCAATCGGACGGCGTCCCTAATGTTCTCGATGGCCTCTTCGTAGGTCTCACCTTGGCTATAGCAACCCTGTAAGGCTGGACAGGAAACGAAGTACCCATCGGCATCGCCTTCGATGACAATGGGAAGAGTGATGTTTTTCATGACTTAGGTGATTATAGGTTTGTCAGCATCGAAGGCAAAACGGAATTTCTAGAGGCGCACGCGCTGGTTATTCGTCGCGCAAGGCCACCACGGGATCCACTCGCGCCGCTCGCTGCGCTGGAATCACGCAAGCAGCGAGAGCAACGACAATCAGAGCCGCCGCCGTGCCTGCATAAACAAGAGGAGCCGCCGGCGTCACGCCGAATAGCAAAGTCCGCAGCAATATCCCCAAGATTCCCGCCAGCGCCGCGCCCGCAATTAATCCGACCGCACTCAGTTTCAATCCGCGCCCTAGAATCATCCTCGTAACATCGCTCGGCCTCGCCCCCAAAGCCATCCGCACTCCGATCTCGCGAGTGCGTTGCGCGACAGAATAAGCCAGCACGCCGTACACGCCGATACACGCCAAGACCAGCGCCAGCCCCGCGAAAATCCCCAGCAGCATCATGGGCCGCGCACGGTCCGCAACGTTTTCCTCCATGAGTTGATCCATGGTGCGAATCAGGGCTACGGGCCTCTCGCTATCCACAGCCCAGACCGCGCCGCGCAGCGTATTGACCAGACTCGCAGGATCCTGCGCAGTTCTCGCAATCAGGTAATACGGCGTGGGATTATCCACCTGATTCACTGGCAGGTAAACCGCCGGCTTCATGTCCAGCAAAAGCCCTCGCTCGCGAATGTCTTTCACGACTCCCACAACAGTTCGCCACGGCTCTTTAGAGCCCGTGAGCTTCAATCGTTTTCCAACGGGATCCACGCCAGGCCAATGTCGTTTCGCTAGAAACTCGTTGACGACCACAACCGGCTGGCTAGACTCGATATCGCGATCCTCAAGAAGCCGACCCGACTCGAGCGTCCCGCCGATAGTCTCGAGATAGCCCGCCGTCACTTCGCGATAAAGCGCGTCGTTGTCTTGTCCCGGCAAAGTGGGCGGCGCGCCCTCGATGGCGTAGCCTTCCGTGTCGCCAATCGAAGTGAACGGCACGTCCGAGCCAAAGCCGACGCTCTTTACGCCCGGAAGAGTTCGCGTCCGATCCAAAACGTCTCGATAAAACGCGCGAATCTTTTCATTGGTGTTGTATTTTTTGTCGGGCAACGGCACGCCCATGGTCAGAAGGTGGTCGGAGCGAAAACCCAAATCCACACGGCGCAGATTCCACAGCGTTTCGATCATCAGAGCCGCGCCCACCAGAAGCGCAAATGCCATGGCGAATTGCGCGACCACCAAAGTATCCCGCAAGCGCACGCCGCCTCGAGATTCCCCGGCTCGTCCGCCTTCCTTAAGCGATTCCTGCAGAGAAACATCCGTCGCTCGCAACGCCGGCACCAGCCCAAAAAATACGCCGGCAAGAATCGAGACGGCTGCCGTAAACAAAAGAACAGGGGCGTTCAAAGCAAAGCCATCGCCAGCGATTTGCGAAGGCACGAGGTTCTTGAAGACGCCCCAGCAAAGTCTGCCAACAAAGAGGCCCGCCACTCCTCCACCAACTGAGAGCAGCAAACTTTCTGTAACAAGTTGCGCTGCAATCTGCCCGCGGCTCGCGCCCAACGCGATGCGCACGGCAATTTCGCGACGGCGTCCCGCGGCTCGAGCTAAAAGAAGATTCGCCAGATTCGAGCAAGCAATCAGCAGCACCAGCACAGCGGCGACTTGCAATACCCACAAACCGGTCGCGGTATCGCCAGCAAATTGTTTGCGGATGGGAACCACCACAGCGCCAATATTTGTGTTGGAGTCGGGATACTGCAGCTGCAAACGCTTGGCGATCACTTCCACGTCGCGCTGTGCTCGCTCGTGCGTGACGCCGGGCTTCATGCGCGCCACGACTTCCAGATTGTGACGAGTGCGCCGCGCCAGATCCTCGGGAGTGAAAGAAGCCGGCTGCCAATAGTCGGTTGCATTGTCTGGAAAGAAAAACCCGCGAGGCATAACGCCTACGACCGTAGTGGCCTCGTCGTCCATCAAAATGGAACGCCCGAGCACTGCGGGGTCGCCCCCAAACCGCCTCTGCCACAGCCCATAGCTCAGCACCACGACCTTGCGCTTCGCAGCATCCTCCTCGGCAGTAAAAGGCCGCCCGATAGCGGGCTGAACGCCAAGCACATCAAAAAAGTTGGGAGTGACGCGCCGTCCAAGCGCCTGCTCCGGCGCCAGATCGCCGTTGAAGGAGGCATTGGCGTAGCGGATCGCCACGATATCCGTAAAGACCTGGTTCTGCGCCAGCCAGTCCACGTAATCCGCCGCCGACAGATTGTTCTGCGGGAAGCCTACGTAGGACGCGTCTTCCCAGAGCATCACGAGCTGTCCCGGATCGGCATACGGCAGCGGGCGCAGCAGCACTCCCTCCACCGCGCTGAAAATAGCCGTGTTAGCGCCAATGCCGAGAGCTAGCCCAGCCAAAGCGATACCAAAGAAACCAGGATTGCGCCTCATTTGACGAAGCGCAGAGCGAAGGTAGGCGTAGAGGTTCATGCCGTAGAAGACGCTAGAGCGGCGAAAAGGTTCCTCGAATAATCATTGTGGGTCAGTTTCCTGTAGCGGCAGCGCTTAGCAGGGCTTTGGTCGCTTTTGCGCTCGCGCTGAAAGTCCACCGCCAAAACGGGCAAAACGCGCATTGTGGTTCGGCTAGAGGCAGCGCGCGACGAGGGGCTTGCATCCCATGCTTGCGGGCGGAGATAACCAGGCAGGCACTGCACCTAATACCTACCGGGGACGCCCACTAAGATCGCGACGGGGGAAACTCAAATGAAAACTGCGGCGCTGGTCGTGTGTCTGGGCATGGTCGTGTTGGGATGCGGATCGGGAAACATGGTGAACGTAGCAAACAATGTAATGATGAAGGGCGGACAGTGGGAGTACATAGTGACTCCGAACAGCGGCGGCGCCACGCTGAACTTTGAAGAGAATGTTCCGGGGACGAATCTTCAATTCAATGGGACAAACGCGATGATTTTTTATCCATCGCAGGTGGGCTTGACCGGTCCGACTACTACGCCGATCTACTGCAGCCCGTTCGCTGTCAATGGCGAGATTAACGGCAATGCCGTGAAAGGTAATTTCGATTGGGGAGATACGTCGCAGCGGTTTGCCAGTTTTTCCGGAGAGCTCGCGGCGGATGGGCAGTCGCTCTCGAATGGCGCCTACTCGGGGCAGTCGTGTTCGGGCGGCGACGGGCCTGGAACTCCCCAGCCGGATTTTAAGGGAACGCTTACGGGCAATATTATTGCGCCAGCGAACGGCACGTACAGCGGCAAGCTCACGAGCAGTTTGTTCGGGGCGGACGTCGTGACGTTCGTGATCACCCAGAATCCCGATTTCTCGCTGAACATCTCGGGAACTTCAATCGAGAACGGCGTGACGACCATGTTTGCGTCGCTGCCGCAGTCGCAGGTGCCGGCGGCGGCGTCACTGGGGGCGGTGACGGGCGCCTCTGTTTTCTGGGGCGGGACGGCTGAGAATGTGAATGGATCACAGAGTTTTTCATTCTCGGGCCACTTGAACCCAACGGCGACGCAGTTGACGGCGACACTTTTCGAAGTCGGGCCGAACGAGACGGTGACCGGTACACTCACGCGGCAGTAGAGGCGCAGATCAAGGCGATTCCATGCCTGTCATTCTTGACAATGGTGCTGGTGTGTGGCACCACACTAGTGTTTCCCCGTTTCGGGGCACGATCATTTGAGCGAGTGGAGGTGTCTGATGTCGACAGCAAATCCAACCGAGGGATTGCGTGGGGCGGGTACGATCATCAAGAAAGCTAGTGGCTGGTTTATTGCCATGGCGGTGGTGTTCATCCTTCTAGGGATGATGGCGATTATTGAGCCGGGGATTGCGGGTTTGGCGGTAACGATTCTTGTGGGGTGGGTGCTGATATTTGGCGGCGGAGCGCATATGGTCGCGGCGTTCAGCGGTGGCGGAGCGGGACGGGTAATCTGGCAGATACTGATCGGGATTTTGTATATCGTTGGTGGATTTTACTTCTTGACGCACCCGCTACTGGGGTTGGGAACGCTGACGCTGCTCTTGGCGGTGATTATCCTGATGGAAGCAGTTTTCGAAGTGATCGCGTATTTCCGGATGCGCGGACAAGAGGGCTCGGGTTGGCTACTGGTGAATGCGCTGATCACGCTGCTGTTGGGTGGATTGATCTGGTTTCACTGGCCGTCGAGCTCGGTGTGGGCCATCGGGATACTGGTAGGCGTGAACCTGCTGATGACCGGATTTTCGCGTTTGATGTTTGGTCTTGCAGCGCGGAAGCTGGTGAGCCGCGCCGCCTAGCGAACGTATTTAAAACTGGCGTCTTAATTCACTTTTACAATTACGGCAGCGTTTATCAGACTTGTGGATTACTCGCCATCTGCAATCAATGGACTAACTCTGCCATCGCTTGCGCATGAATTACCCTGAACTGCGTCTCAGAAACTTTCTCCGCCACAAGTACACCGTCATCGCAAAGCACGCGGATGCGGTCGCCAATACTCAATACCCTGGTGAATTCCCTGAGTTCTACGGGACTTCCGGCAAAATCTGCATGGAACGGAGGGCTGACCTTTATAACTTCCGCCGCCTCAAATTGTTTTCTTCGTCCCACCATCCTTAATTGTTGCGCGATTCTCCGCGCACGCTGCCGATATCGTCCTGCAGTCCTCCCGCACCAATTCAGCAACGCAATGAGCGGCAGGCCGAAGACCCAAACTCCAAGTTTTTTAGACATCCTCGTCTCCGCCACTGTAGTCACGTTTCCCCACAAGAAAAAGTATTATCGGACTAATAAGAGCATCTGCGACCAGACGGGTCGCTGTCGTTGCTTAGGGACAACAAACAGTAGCGGAACTAATTTTGCAGAAAACGAGACTCGGACTTCGCTCGTCTTGCGAAAGTGCTCTGATACCAGTCTGAGGCACTGGATTTATGCCTTTTTGACGCGTGGTATGATTCCGCCACGGGTCCTGTCCTAGTGAGGAGCTTTCGATGAACTACAGAGCGTTGCTTGCGGCGACCATGCTTCTGATGCCCGTCGCTGCTAAATCCCAAACGAATTCGAGAATCGCCAGTACATCGGACGTGGATATAGATCCTTATGATCGAACGGTGTTAAAAGACTTGCACAATCTGTTAATCGAGATTCAAGTAGGCAAATCAGAAGCGGCGCTTGATATCGATACCAGTCTTCTCAGCTCACTGGTGTTCGTGGCAATTAAGAGAGATGTACCGGCAATCAAAATCAGCAACGATCATCCTCGAGACAACGCGTATAACCAGCCATTGCTTGGAATTATGTACGTTAGGGTATCGTGTGCAGCCAATGCGAATATTTCGGGCTGCTACGTTGAGGTTAGCGTTGAACGTGCTGTCAGATTGCTCAGCGAGGATGGGACTCGAAACGTCGGCGATATTCAGCATGTAAAAGTTTGGTCTAAAGACGCGATGTTCGTTGGCGGAACTTGTCCGATGCACAAGCAAATTGAAGATTCTGTTTCCGATATGATGACTAAGTTTGCCGCGGACTACTACAAGCAAGACTCCATAGCGCGATAAGGCTCGACAGACTTAAATAAGTCGAGCCCAGTCCAACCATTACTTGGATGAGGGTTTAGTGCCGCCCACCGTTTTCTCGATTTTCTTATGGAAGATAGTGACGCCCACCGTCGGCTGATCCCGAGTGCCGGTGATGGAGATAGGGATTACTGTCCCATCCTCATCTTTCTTAAAAAATGGATCGAGGGCTTTCAGAAAGAAAGATTTGGTGCCCGTAACAGTCTGAGAGAGTTTCGCTTGAAGACGAAGGTGACCGTTGAAATCGAGTTCGCCTCCCAAGATATGGTAACTGCCCACCAGGTCGATGGCCGCGCCGGGAACGCCGAACGTGAGACTTGAAAAATGGATGATGCCTTTCTCCATGTGAAACTTGCCCTGAAGATCGGAGACGGCGCTGCCTGCATCTTCATCCCCCGGCTTGCCTTCGGCATGGCGGCTGAGGGACTCAAGCTTCTGGCGGACTTCCGGACTGGACCAGCGCGCGTCGTCGATCCCGATCTCGCCGTCGAGAATCATCTTCTCAAGGACTTTCTCCTTGCCGGGCGGCAGAAGCAATTTCGCTTTGATTTTTGCGGGGCCGGTCAAGAGTGGTTTGTCGGATTTCATTGCGAGACTGAGGATGTCTTGAATGCGCGCGTTGGGAGCGCCAACATCAAGAACGATCCTGTGCCCGACGTGATTGGGTTCGTTGATGATGCTGCCTTCCGCAATGATAAGCGAGTGGATAAGCGTGGCGCGCACGGGGTGCAGCAGAGTATCTCCGTTGGTGCCGTTGACCGTGGCGGAGTACTCGGTGTGAAGCGGCACCGGCTTGCCGATTTTATCGAGAGAGAAATCGGGCGTGTCCGTTTCACCATTGACTTCGAGCTCGGCAAGCACTCCAGTGTACTTTCCCGTCGATGACAAAATGCCCGCGATGCCAGGGAAGGGCCCAAGATCGGCGTCGGTGAACTTGTAGGAACCGGAGACGGGAGAGCCGCCCGGGTCGTCGACATCCCAGGGGCCGAAGTCGCCGGTCGTGTCGATTTCACCTTTGGGTTTTGCGTTCGTGAGGATGCCGTGGAAGTGGAAAGGCTTGTCGACGCTTGCGGAACGCAGGTCGAGATCGTGAATGTCCCATTCGAGCGGCTCTTTTACGGGTTTTCCGGGATCGGGTTTCCGGGGGAGCGTAATAAGAACCGTGTTCTTGCAGATGACTTCATCAACGACGAGGGAAGTGAGGACGTTCTTCGTTTTTCCAGAGTCGCTCACTTTCGGAGTCTTTTTTTCTCCCCGAGGCGGAATCGTGACGGTCATGTTTTCGATGAGCGCGGCGGAGATGTGGCGCGGCAAGCGAAGGATAGCGAGCGCACCGAGTTCAAACGAAAATTTATCGACATGAACGATTGGCGGAACGTCCGTGCGATCGTGGAAATATATCGTCAGTTCTTCGCCCGTAACGCCCAGGTGAGGGAAACCGGCGACGTGCAGCGTTGCAAGTTCAACGCGGCTTTGGAAATGATCACTGAGGGAACGAATCACCCAGAGGCGGATGGAATTGTCCATGTGGCTCGCGCGCCAGGCGAAAATCCCGCCCGCTATGACAACCACCAGGAAAAAACCTGCAAGGGCAATCAGCCACTTTCGCGAACTGCCGGGAGCATTCGCCATTAGAAGATTGTCACAGAGACGGTCAGCGCATGCACTCAAGGAAAGACTGTACAAAGCACATGCCGGACGCCGCCGGGAAACTCGGCCCGGCAGCGACGACCGACAGCAGGCAACATGGTAGCTGTTGCCGAAAACAAACTATTTTGGTGGGAAGAGTTCCGGATGAACGGGCTTGGCGGCGGAGGCACTTGCAGCGACGTTGAACGCAGCTTCAAGCGTAAGAGTGACCGGCGGCAAGCAGATCTCCGTACTGCAAGCTTGATAGCGCAGTTTCAGCGGAAAATGTTGCGGGCCGAGAGGCGCGCTCGGCAGCGCGGTAACCGGAAGGTAGAGCTTGATGGTGTCCTCGTACACGTTCAGCGGCTTCTTGGAAAAAGTGAAGGAGTGCAGCGCGCCTTTGGGATAAGAAACATCACCCAATTGAAAGCCCGCGGGAGGTTCGGCACGGAGATCGGTAGCGATCAGATAGTCTTCGGATTTTTCGCGTGCATTGATATGGAAGCCGGGGCGGATCTTCAGCACCGCAGCAATCTGGAATTGGCTGCCGCGGCCGACGGGATCAAGCGAAACATAAATTGTGGGTGCTACAACATCCTTCGGGGAAGGAACCTGCTGGTGCGCAGATGGCAAGGCTGCAACGGCCACGAGCAGCAGAATGCCAGCCAACATGCCAACAACGAATCTCATAGTTTGACCTGAATGCCGAGCTGCTGGGAAACAACGCGGTTCATGACTTGGAAAAGATCCTCGCCTGTTTTCTCAAGTACGAAAGCGTTCTTCGCATCCGACCAACCGAGCTTGAAGGATGTGGAAAGCGCGGAAATCCAAATCTCGCGTATCGGCGTGTTCGGAGAAACGACGAACTTCACTTCCTCGGGCTCTTCAAAAATGACTTCGAGTTTGCCGCTCTCGCCTTCCACATCGAAATCATGCTCGTCCGCAACCACAAGCAAGCGTTTCTTCAGTTCCGCGAAGGCGTCGTCCGCTTTTCTCTGAAAATCTTTTTCTTCCAGCATAGTAGTAAAAAGTGAGTAGTGAATAGTGAGCAGTGAGTAGCCAAGAAAAGGAATACTCACTTCGAGAGTTTATCACGGAGCGAGAAAATCATTTTGCTGATCTCTGCAGCCGCCCGCATCGAAGCCTCTATGTCGTTCCTTTGAACCAGACTGAGTCTTACGGCGATCAAAAGATGGGTCTCGAGCTCTTTGATCGAACCATTTGCGATAAGCAGGAACCGAATGAATTCCCCTGCGTACCAACGTCCGAAACCCTCCGCAATATTTGCCGGAACGGAGCCGGCTGCGCGACGAGGCTGTGACGAAAGGCCGTATTGCTCATTGAGTGGCAATTTGACGACCACCTTGTAGCTCATCGCCACCAGATCCATCGACTTCTGCCACACCAACAGATCCTGGTAGCTCGCGATCTTCTTCTTCGGCCCAGTGTTTCTGGGTGAATTCTGCGATTGGGCGTCAAGGCTCGGCGAATCGTCTCGCGAAGCCTTCTTTTTGTCAGGATTGTCTGCGCGAAGCTCAGGTAACAAGTCGTCCCCTCCTCTGATCGAAGGGCTCTTAGTACTCACTACTCACTATTCACTATTCACTATATTATCAGAGTTGCGATTCGATCGCTTTGTTCATTTCGTCTTCGCTGATAATGCCGGTGACACGCTTGATCTGCTTGCCGTCGCGGGAGATGAGGACGCTGGTGGGATATCCAAAGAGGCCGCCGAATTTATCGGCAGCTTCGTCGTTGCCGATCAGGATCTGATAGCTCATGGGAAGCTTTTGGCCGTTGACGTCAAAGCGTTCTTTGGCAACAAAAGGCGCTACGGCACTTTTGCCTTCCTCGTCCAGCGCAATGCCGAGGAGAACGAATCCCTTGGGCCCGTATTTTTTCTGCATTTCGATGAGCCAGGGAATCTCGACGCGGCACGGTTCGCACCAGGTGGCCCAGAAATTGATCAAGACGACTTTGCCTTTGTATTCGCTGAGGGACACATCTTTTCCGTCAAGATCTTTGAGCGTAAGTTCCGGCTCGGGTAAATCGGCCTTCAGGTTGTCGGGGTTCGGATTATCGCCCTTCAAGACGGTATCGCCGGGAACACCAGTCTTTGGCTTGATGCGGGTGGCTTTGTCCGCAAAGTAAGTGCCGGCAACCAGAGCCAGCACAGTAGCAACGACCAACAGCGTTTTCATCTTCCATTCCTCAATTCAATTATACCCGAACGCGAATTCTTCGTGACTGGGGAAGGAGAAACGCAGGCTGTTTACTTCACGCCCGTCAGAGCTTTCTCCAACCATAGAACTGCGTCGTTCAAAAAGCTCAGCTTGCCCGCCAGCCAGGTCAACTTGTTGACAAAAACGAGAGCGCCAACAAAAAGGAGCAAAGCGCCACTAAGTAGTTCGACGGCGTGGAGATATTTTCGGAAGCGCTGATAAAATTTAAGAAATTGTCCAATACCCAGCGCCGTCAGCAGGAAGGGCACCGCCAAGCCGGCGGAGTAAACGGCGAGAAGCAGAATTCCACGAGCAATCGTGTCGCTGGCTGCAGCGAGCGCAAGAACTGTGGCCAGGATCGGCCCAATGCAAGGAGTCCAGCCGAAAGCAAAAGCGAAACCGAGAAAAAATCCGCTAAACAGACCGGGCTTCGTGCTGGTGCTGCGCAAATGCACATCGCGGTTGAGCCACTTTGCGAGAGCCGGGCCAAAGAAACCAATGAGCGAAAGCGAAAAAAAGTGCACCCATCCGAGACCGAGGAAAAGCGGGCCGTGATGGAGGATCGACGCGATGCCCAAAATTACAAGAAGAGTGCCAAGGATCAAGCCCGTGCGGAAGCTGAGTTTTACCAGCGCGCCAACCAGATGCAATCCAAATAGCAGAATCAGCGCGCCCGCAATCGGTGCCAGCATTCCGCGATTTTTCAACAGAAACGTGCCGACGGCGCTCGCCGAAGCACCAAATGAAATGAAAACCACCGAGAAGCCCACTACAAACGAAAGCGCGGAAGCGAACAGGCCGCCGCGCGGCTGCTGGCCCTGGCGCAATTGCTCCATGCCGATGCCGGACAGCATCGAGATGTAGCCGGGAACAAGAGGGAGCACGCAGGGCGAGAGAAAAGAAACCAGCCCGGCGATAAACGCTGCTGCTAAAGAAACGTCGGTCATATTATTTTATTTCTGAACCCGAGCTGGCTCTAATTTCCGATCTTAAATTGAGTTACTGACTTCAGACCGGGCACAGGGCGCGGTTATTCCAGTTTGATTTGCTGATTCTGCTTGTTCCTCGAACTCCCCAATTCTCCCACAAAGACGGGAAAAGCGCGCCACGCGTTAACGCGAGGGTGGGCCGCGGCAACCTCATTAGACGCGAATCGACCGCATTATACAGGCGACAGATGCTGGGTTTCGCCGACGTGCTGAAGAATTTCGATCCACGACGATGCCCGTAAGTGATAGGTAGCCAAGGCCTTGCACGGTCCACGGTTGGCAAGGCGTTTGCCATGTGACAAGTGGGCGCCTTCAGGGCATTCCGGCAGATTCGGGCGGGTGACTATGCAGTGGACACCGAACAAAGTGACGGCCTTGCGGGTGGCGGTGGGATTTGCGGCTGTGAGTTTGTTCGGGCGCGGGCCGTGGGCGAATCTCGCGGCAGTTGTGCTGACGGTGACGACCATCGCGCTGGATGCTCTGGATGGACACATCGCGCGGCGCAAGAATTTGGCCACGCCTGTCGGGGCGCAGCTCGATATCCTCGGCGATCGCATGATCGAAAATGTGTACTTCACCTATTTCGCCGTGGTGGGAATGGTTTCGCTGTGGCTGCCCGTTTTCTTTTTTGCGCGCGGAGCGGCGACGGATTTTCTGCGCGGGCTGGCCATGCGCGCGGGGCATTCCGGTTGGGGCGCGAACGCGATGCTTCAGACCTGGTGGGGACGAGCGTTGGTTGCATCGCCCTGGAGCCGCGGTCTGTATGCCGCAATGAAATGTCTTTGTTTTTGCTACCTGGGACTGGAATTGGCGCTGACGCGCGGGCCAATTGCGCTGCTGGGAGGAATGACAGCAGACTTGCACGGTTTGATCCGCGTAGGCGCGCATGTTTTGACGTGGATGACGGCGGCGTTTTGTTTGTTGCGTGGGTTGCCAGTGTTGGCGGAGGGATGGCGCTTCGTTTCGAGTGTGGGCCAGGGGCGCAGAGTGAAAAGAGCGGCGCAGGGAGCCTTGTGATGAGCGAGGACGTAAATGAAGCAAAGGAGGTTGAGGAAGTAAAGGAGGTTGAGGAAGTAAAGGAGAAGAGCGGAGGAGTTGCGGCGTTTTTCGATTTGGATGGAACCTTGGTGCCGCTGCCGTCGCTGGAATGGAGATTTTTTCGGATGCTGCGGTACCGCAAGCTCATTGGGATTCGGAATTATTTCCTCTGGTGCGCGGAAGTGGTGAGGCTTGCGCCGCGAGGGATCAATCAGATCCTGCACGCGAACAAGATGTACCTGAGAAGCATTTCTGTTGGTGAAAAAGACTTACTCAAGGCTCCGACGCTTTATCCGGAGGCGATTGAACGTTTGGTGTGGCACGCGGAGCGCGGGCACTTGATTGTGATTGTGAGCGGAACGCTGGAGCCGTTGGCGGAGCTTGCGGCTCGCGCATTGGAAGCCGAACTTGGTGAACGCGGATTGGCTACGAAGATTTGTGTTTGCGCTACGCCGTTGGAAGTAAAATGCGAACGACGGACGGGGCGAATCTTGGGAGAAGCGATGTTTGGTGAGGCGAAGGCACGAGCGGTCCGCCGAATTGCGGCGAAAGAGAACTTGGATTTGCGGAGATGCTTCGCGTATGGAGACAGTTCGAGTGACAAGTGGATGCTTGAGGCGGTCGGGAAGCCAGCGGCGGTGAATCCATCGAACGATTTGGCGCGTATCGCTCGGAGGAATGATTGGCCGGTTTTGACTTGGGGGAAAGAAAAAACATTTACACAGAGAGCACAGAGAGCGGAGAGAACACAGAGGTCGGACGAGACTGACCACGAGTTGCAAACCGCACGTGCTAAGGCGGGATTCAGGGCATGAGTAACGTTCAGAGAGACGAATACAAAGGGCGCGAATATGCGATCGCTTGGCGTGATGGTGCGCTTCGGGGCGGTGAGAGCGTCGCGTGCGTCGAACAAGGGACACAGAATCTTGGTGCTCTCGTAGGGCGCGAATTGGTAGCGGCGTGGGCTGCTTGCGGGATGTTTGAGTTTGTTGCGTTGGGGTACTTGGGAGTTTCGAGTGCGTTGATAGTTTTTTTTGCGGAGAATTTGACGCATCCAGTGAGACTGATCGGGATGCAGGTATTGGTCGCTGCGGTGATTTTGGTTTTGTGCGGAACTGAAGCGCGTGTATCCGGTCGCGAAGAGTTTGGCGAGGCGGCGGATGCGAGAATAGACAAGAGTGTCCGTTCTACCGCGAGGCAGAGATTTTGGCATTTTTGGCGGCATTGGTATCCGCATCTTTTCTTTTTGTTTTGCTTTGAGGAGTTGGGGCAACTGGTGCATTTGGTGCAGCCGGGGTGGCAGGACGCGAAATTGATTGCGTTCGATCATTGGCTGACAGGGGTGCACCCCACCGTTTGGCTCGAGCAGTTTGCGACGCCGGCGCGGAATGACTTCATGCAGTTTGTTTATTTGACGTACTTTACGTACTTGCTGGTGGTCGGCGGCATTTTGTATTACCGGCGGGATTGGCGCGGGTACTGGTCGGTGATGACGTACTCGGCTGTGGGGTACGCGATCGGGTATGTGATTGCGATTTGCTTTCCGATTGAGAGTCCGTGGTTCGCAATGGCTGGGGCGTGGCATGGGGAGTTGCGCGGCGGTGCGGCGACATCCGTGATCAATTTCATTGAGCACTATGGCCGTGTGCGCGGGGCGGCGTTTCCTTCGGAGCATGTGGCTGGGGCGGTGGCGGCTACCTGGGGTGCCTGGCAGCATCGGAGGTGGTTGTTCTGGGTGATGCTGCCGCTGGTGGCGTGCATGTGCGTTTCGACGATTTGGGGTCGGTATCATTATGTGGCCGACGTTTTCGCAGGGATGATTACTGGGACGCTGGGCTATTTCGTTGGCAGGTGGCTGATGGGGCGGCGGCGGCCAGAGCAAGAAGATACACAGGGCGGTGCTTGCAGGGAAGGGCACGATGAATCGTGCCCCTACAGTTGCATGGCGTTGCACGACCGAAGGAGCGCCAGGTGAGGGCTGTGGTGTTTAGACAGAGCACAGACTGAAGTCTGTGCCACCGAGTTCTTGGTTAACCATAAGCGGGGATCCTCCCCTGTTTTTTGCAAACATTGCAAATAAAGGGTTTATGGACCTTGCAAGTCATTTAGAATCAGTGGTTCCATAAGTATTGATTCTAGGGCATTTAGATTCGCGCCAAATCTGTGCAGGTTTTGAGTTTTTTGTGTGAATACGCCCCCGAATCGACGGCAGGGTAAGCTTCGGGATCCTGCTCTAAAAGAGAAAAGAGCGGCAGATTGGCTGCCGCTCTTTGGAAGTCATAGATTTACCCGAGGCGGAGAGTAGCAAGTGTTGTCTTAAAAGTCAAGACAAATCGCTCACAACCGAATGGGTTAGATTGAACTGGTTAAAAGCGGGCGACGGTTTTGGGGATGGGCGCGTTCAAAGGTGTGTGCAATTTGGAGGAGGGATTTCTCCTGCCAGCCGTGGCCAATGAGTTGGAGCCCAACTGGCAGGCCGGAGGTTGTGAAACCGCATGGCACCGAGATGGACGGAAATCCCGCGAAGTTCGCTGGACGGTTCAGCCGCAACAGGCCAGCTCTGACCTTTTCGTTTTCACCATCGACGGAGACTTCTTTGGCGCCGATCTTTGTGGCGGAGAAAGGGGTAGCGGGTGCAGCGATTACATCGAGCAATCCCGCGAAATCAGAACGGTGATCGAAGAGCAAAACCAAGGCAAGCTCGCGATTGGCGAAGGCCGCAATGTAATCGGTCGCGCGAATTTCCAGACCCATTTCCAGCCTTGTTCTTACGTCTTCCCCATACTCCGTTGAGCGCGTAGGAAACCATCCGGAGCTTTGGTGGAAAGCAGTGGCTTCCACCAAAGCGATAGTTGTGCTCGGTTGGGTCCAGCGGCGCACGGATGGCGAACGATACTCGTGCAGATGGACGGTCTTAGGTTTTGGCCCTGTGAGAGCGTTCATGAGAATTGTGCGGACTTCGCTATCAATGTGGTCCCAGAAGTAGTCGGGGAGTCCCACGCGAACGGGCCGACGGAGTTTTTTCCGGATTTCGTTGATGCCTTGAAATCCGAATGGGTGGGGAGTCTTGTGGGCTGACCCGTCGAGGTAACCACCTGTGGTAATCGCACGAAGAATCAAAGCGGCATCCACGACAGTTCGAGCCAGGGGACCGACGTGATCTAGCGATTTCGAGAGGGGGATAACCCCTTGCGTGGAGACACGGCGGAAATGCGGCTTCAAACCGACGATACCGCAGAGCGAAGCAGGAATACGGATGGAGCCGCCCGTGTCCGTACCTATGCTGCCATAGCAAAGACCAGCTGCGACAGCCGCAGCGGAGCCGCCGCTGGAGCCGCCGGGGATTCGCGAGAGATCCCAGGGATTGTGAACGGGGCCGTAGTGCGGGTTGTTGCTGGTGACGCCGTAGGCGAACTCGTGCATGTTGGTTTTGCCGACGATGACGGCGCCTGCATTCTTGAGTTGTGCTACGACTGCGGCATCTTCCTTGGGAATGAAATCCATCAAGATTTTTGAGCCAGCCGTGGTGCGAATGCCAGCGGTGTAGATGTTGTCTTTCAGCGAGATCGGCACGCCATGAAGTGGGCCGCGGTCGCGATAGCCTTTGCGGCCGCGCGGAGCGAAGAGTTCGGCTTCGGCTTTTTTGGCTTGAGCGAGAGCCAGTTCGGAAGTCACAGTTATGTAGGCGTTCAGCTTGGGATTTAGTTGGTCGATGCGGGCTAGGATGAGCTTGGTGAGTTCAACGGGAGAGAGTTTGCGTTTACGGAATAGGCAGGCGATTTCTTCGATGGATGCGAAAGCCAGGTCGGTGTCAGTGGTGGGAGGCATCGGTGGTGAGGTAGAGTGGGGAATTTAGCACATCCATTGCGGGCGGAGCCATTTGAACTCAACTATCGACGAGAGTAAGCCGAGTTGAAGCAAGGCCGGGTATTGCCGTCCGGAATTTGGAGGTACAGAGGTTCTTGTGTCGCGGTATTTGGGACCTTACCGGCTGTCCCCGCCTTACTGAGCAGTCGCCCCCTTCAGCAGTTTCAGCACGTTGCTGGTGGTGTCCGTCTCACCGATTCGGGGAAAAACCTTCTCGACGCTATGATGGTGCATGGTTGCATCGCGGTCGGTCATGGCATCCACAACAAGCACAACGTTGTAACCGTAATCGTAGGCGCTGCGTGCTGTCGCTTCGACGCCGGCACTGGTCGAAATGCCCGTCAGGAAAATTTGGGTTACGCCGCGCTGACGCAAATATTCATCCAAAGATGTCCCGATGAACGCGCCCACTCGTTGCTTGCTCACAAGGTGATCCGTTGGCTGCTGGTGCAACTCAGGGACGAGCTCCGTCCAATCGGCCGCAAGCGACGACAAGTTGCGAGGTCCGGCGTCGGTCCGGCCCGGAGCCGCGCCGGTCACGTTGACGAGAACGACGGGCAAACCTCTCTCGCGGAACGAGCGGGCGAGTTGGGCAGCGCGCTCGATGATCTCACTGATCGGGTGCACAGTAGCCATGCCGACGATGCCTTTTTGCAGGTCAATCACCACTAAGGCCGCGGTGTTATCGAATTTTGTGAGTGGCACGGATTTTCCTTTTGCTTGTGGTATCCCGCATCGCGCCGGTTTCACTCCGGAGCTTACTCGGCTAGTTTCTCAGCAAATCGCACACTCGACATCGTGCTTAGTACGGCGACGCCTGCGAAGAAAATAAGAAGTACGGTGTAGTCTCCAGTCGAAACCTTTCCGACGCGAAACAGGATGTAACCGACGGCCAAATTAAACAGTGCCCACACAACATTCAAAGTGGGCGATGACAGTCCTTTTCCTGGAGGCTTGGCGAATGGCGTCGGGAAACGGTCGCCAGAGATGCCGTGCACGAAATGGGGCACGACATTGGCAAGAAACATTCCGGCGAAGAAACAAGCGATGTAGTCATACCAGGGCATTAGAGTTTCCTTTCAATTGGCGAGTGCGAGATCGGACGTCCCTGTAATGTAGGCGTTGAGCTTGGGATCAGTTGATCTATGAATGCTGGGATGAGCTTGGTGAGTTCAACGGGAGAGAGCTTTCGCATGCGGAAGGGGCTGGCTACGTCTTCGATGGAGGTGAAGGCTAGGTCGATGTCAGTCGTTGGGGGCATCGGTGGTGAGGTGGAGTGAGGAATCTAACACACCCTACGCACGACCTTGAAGATCCCGATAAAGAACACTGGCTGCTGCGCTACTGCCAGAGGCGGATGCGCCCGCTGCGGCCGCCGGAAGCGAGCCAGCGGCCATCGTGGCTGTAGGCGATGGTGTAAAGTTCGCCGAAGCGTTCCACATCGAACCGGTTGATCACAACTCGCTCCTTTACATCCCAAAACGTGACAAAGGAGTTCGGGCGGGGATCCGAAGGCCATTCGGCGCCGGCAAGGACTGTTCCGTCGGGTTTAAACGCGAGCATGTGGATGTTCCCGCGGTATTTTTCAAATGCGGATACCGCACTCATTGCCTCGAGATCCCAGACAAGAATTCCGCCATGGTGGGACGTTTGGGAGTTGAGGTTACGAGAAGAACCCGAGGCGAGGAACTTGCTATCGGGGCTGAAAGCGATGGATTCCACGCGAGCATTTACTTCCGGGAGAGAACGGACCAGCTCTCCAGTTCGCGGATCCCAAAGGCGCACGGATCCGTCGTCCGAGGCGGATGCGAGAAAGCGGCTATCGGGGCTATAGGCGACAGCGTTCACTTTGTGAGTATGCCCGGAGAGCTTCTGGAGCAGATTGCCGGAGTGGACGTCCCAAATGATGACAGAGGCGTCCCAGCTGGAGGAGGCGAGATTTAGACCGTCGGGACTGAAAGCGACGCCTGATACGCCGTCGGAGTGTCCGGAAAGAGTGCGAATTTCTTTTCCCGTGAAGGTGTCCCAGAGCTTTATGGTTTTGTCGAGGCTGGCTGAAGCGAGCACTCTGCCATTAGGACTGAACGCCAGGCCTTTGACGATCTGGATGTGCCCGTTCATTGTGCGGAGAACTTCGTCCCTGGAAACGTCGAAGAGGTGGATTTGCTTGTCGTCGGTTCCGGCAGCGAGCCATTCGGAAGTCGGGCTGAAGGCCAGCGAGAAAACGGCGCCGAAGTCGCCGCTCAATTCCGAACGAGGAGCGGACAGCGCCGGAGGAGCAGAATGTGGCGGAGGTGGAGTAAGACCGCAAGCGGACCAAAGGACCACAAGAATGCCAGCCGAGCCCAGGGTGATAAGAGCTTGAGACCAGAAGGGGAAACGCCTGAATCTTTCGAATATCCTTGCTGTGAGACTCATGCAAGTTCCTCCGAATCAAGGATCCAGGTGCGGGGCAAGAGGAAAAGGTGAAGCGGAAGCCAGGGAAGCTGCAGAAATCGCAGCGCGGCGGAGTGGAGCGAGACGGGTTGTCTCGAGGTCGTCGCGATAAAAGAGATTGTAGGTGTCAAAGGGAATGAGACGGCCTTCGGGATGAACGATGTGGATGCAGGTTTTCTTGACGGAGCGAACGTCGAAAGCGTGAGCGTCGAGAAATTGGACGATGAGAACGCGGAAAATATTCCGATAGGAAAGCTCGGGAGGAGCGTCGATTCGCGGAAGGCAGCAGAGCAAATCGCGGAGGGAGGCAGCGCCTGACTCAGGAGAGTGATTCGTTGAAAAGAGCTTGAAAAGACAATCGCGAACGCCTGGTTCTTCTTCGTAGACGATCGTGTTGCGTGCGCCGTTGATAAGCACCTGAGGGTCCATCATTCCCGTCAAGGGGACGACCTTGCCGCCCATTTTCAGTGCGTAGGCCATCGCTAGGGAATCGGGATGGCACGGGACAGGAATCACGTCTTCAGCTCGAAAGACATTTGTTTGTTCCAGAATTTTTCGGCGCACTTCGGTGAGAGTGAGCCTGTCGGTGGCAGGATCGAAATTCTCGAGCCGGCCGGCGTCCTGAATCGGCTGCAGTGTGACGCCGCGCACGCAGGGCTGCGTGAGTGCAAAATCAATTACTTTGCCGATTTCGCCGTCGTTCAGGCCCTTCTTCAGGGTCACAACCAGCGTCGTTGAGATCTCGTATTTATTCAAATTCTCAAGTGCCCTCTGCCGAACTCCACGAAGATCCCCTCCACGCAAATCAAGGAGCGCTTCCCGCTCAAAAGAATCGAATTGCAGGTATACCTCGAATCCTGATTGATATTCCGAGAGCCTTTTTACAAATTCCTCATCCTGCGCGATGCGCAGGCCGTTAGTGTTCACCATCAAATGGCGGATGGGCCGTGCTTGGGCCATTTTCAAGATGGTGAAAAAATCGGGATGCAAAGTTGGCTCGCCGCCGGAGAGCTGCACAACGTCTGGCTTGCCTTCGTTACGCACGACCGCATCCAGCATTTTCTCGATCAGCGCGAGCGGGCGGTGTTCCGTGCGCTCTGGACCGCTGCCTGCGTAACATACGGGGCAGCGCAAGTTACATGAGTCGGTGAGTTCTACCAGGGTCAAGCAGGAATGCTGCTCGTGGTCCGTGCACAGCCCGCAATCGTAAGGGCATCCCCACTTCACCGGTGTGTTGTAGACCTGAGGCATTTCCGGCCGCTTGAGGAAAACTTCGCGACACCGACGGTAGTAGTCCACGTCATCCGCCACCAGTACGCGCTCGGCGCCATGCTCCGGGCAGCGTTTCAGCAAGAACACTTTGTCGTCCTGGAAAACGATCTTGCCTTCCAGCTTGCGGAAGCAAGTCGAACAGATGGTGAGCGCGACGTCGTAGAACATATAGGGGCGCACGCGGTCGGTCATAGCTGTTGGCTCCTGGAGCGCAGGATATGCAAGACAAGCGCCACGATCGCCCAGATGACCCCTGCTAGAAACGCAACGGCTCCAGCAATCATTCCCCATGCAAACAGCGTGTTCATCGGCTTGCTGTGGCCATTGACATTGAGCGTGCCGATAAATCCAAAGCACGAGCCGCCGGCGAGCAAGGCTCCGCAAAAAATCGTAAGCGCAATGGCAACAAGGCGGGATTTCCTTGCAGGTGGAGGAGGAGGACCGACAGTGCGGAAGCTTGGTAGTTCGGTCACGAGGTCTCCTCGGATTGCGAAAGGGGCGCTGCGGCGGGGGAGGCCGGCGTCACCTCCGCGCGGTACCAGCGATGAACGTCCGGCGAATAATAGAGCAGCATGGCCACGCAGGCCCATTGTATGGAGGACAAGCGCAGAAAAACACGAACATCGGGCTTTAAGAAATCGACCGCCAGGCGAAACGAGAAATAGCCAACCATGAAGATTTTGAACAGATCGCCGTCAGGGAATGGTTGGCAAGAGACTCTCCACAGAAGAGCGGCAAGCGCTAGGACGAAGATAATTTCGTAAATTTGAGTCGGGTGGCGCGGGATGCCGTCTCCGAAATTTACCGCCCAGGGCAACGAGGCAGCGGAGCCGGCGGTGTGGTCTTCCAGACCGGTCAGAAAGCACCCGATGCGCCCGATAGCAATTCCGATGCAAAGCGGGAGGGCAAACAAGTCGCCGGTTCTCTGGACTACTCCAATCCGCCGTTTGGTCCATTCAACGGCAAATAATCCGCCGATAAGGGCGCCCACTATGGTCTTGCCACTTATCAGGAACGACGGAGCGTTCCAGTTCGCCAGCGTCAAGCGTGGATCTTCAAACCAATAGAGCAATTTGCTGCCGAGAACGGCGCCGACGGCCGCGCCAGCGATGACCCACCAGCGGTTGGCATCGTCGATCGCGTCGCCCCTTCGTTCGCGAAGCCACAGGTACGCTCTGAACGCTGCAAAGTATGCGAGTGATTCAAAGACGAGGTGCGGATGGAGCCGCAAGGACCCGACCTGCAAGTAAATGGGGAAAGACATGAATGGGTGTCTACTTTGCTGCGGGCAAGGCTACGCCACCCCTTGAAAATCGTCAACGCGTTTGACCTCGTGAACGACCAAGCTCTTTAAGAAACCGAAAGCCGATGCTTGAGCAAAAGTTTTGGCTCATCAATTCAACTTGCGTGTGGGAAGGGACAGGAGGGGAAATACGTAGAGTTGGCAGCTAGAAAATGTTTTCCTGGCGGCGGAGATTTCCGAAGGAGCCGATGTTGGCGATGATGAAGGTAGCAGTGAAGCGGTTTTCGGTGCGGACCTGGCCTAGGTTGATGCGGCGATATTCGAGGGCGAGGCCGCAGCAGTTTCCGTTGTAACTGACTTGCACGAGCTGGCTTTGCAAGATTTGGTTGGTGAAATCGTAGCTAATTCCGGTGGTGAAATTGAAGCCCTTGCGCGTCAAGTTTCCGTAGCCCATCAAGGCGCGAATCTGGTTGGAGAGCGGCTGCGTAAAGGGCACAAAGCCTGGCGGAGGTACCGGAGGCAGATCGGCTTCCACCGGATTGTCGTTCAGGCGGAAGTAGGCGAGGGTGGCGAAAAATTCACTGTAGGGCTTCACTTTCAGGAGAGTGCCCACGGTGACGAGCCGATCGATTTGAGTATCGTATTGGAGGATTTGTTCGATGTCGTATTTGCCGCCGGGCATGATCTTGATATCACTGATAATGGGAGACCAGTTGCGCGGACCGAAAGCGAAAGCAAAGGGCGATATGGAGTCGAGCGCCTGGAAGACATTGCGCTGGCCATCCACGATGGCGCCGCCGAAAGTGGGATCGAAATAATGCGCCTGGAGAATGCTCCAAGAAATTAGTTCCTCGGGTTGGCCGTCGCCTGTCTTGAGGAAGAGCCGCTGAGTGAGGCCGTATTCGATCTGATTGGTGTCGGTCAGGGTCGCATCGGAGTCGAAGCGAATAAAATCTGCAACGTTGTTTACACCGCCTACATAGTGGTACGTGAGCGTAGGCTCGATCGTGTGTTTGTACCTTTTGCGAGGTTTGTTCTTGTCGATTGAGGACCGATCATAAAAGCGTTCGAGAGTGGGCAGCCGCAGGTCAACGGTGAGTTCTCCGGTGTTCCGCGTGAGGTATTGGGAGCTTAATTGTCCGGCGGAATTGTAGGAGTCACCATAGTAAGCGGTGCGGAAGGTCGCGGAAGTGGTGACACCAAGCCAGTCACGGAAGTGGAGGGGAACGGTCACGGTTGGGGCGAATTCAGTGCGCGGCACGAACGCGGGAGTATCCAGAGGAGTGTCATCCTGACGATGTGACGCATCGGCAAAGGCGTCGAACGAAAAATAGATGGGAAGGTTTTGCCAGGGCGTTTGTTCCACGGAGCTGAAGAGAACTTCGGGAGCGTTGCGCAGCAAAACGCTGATGGCAGGCGTCGTGACCCCAGTCGTATCATTTGTGACGGGAATGCTGAGGAAAGTTTTGTCGGACAGGGAAGCGAAGTTTAGGCTGAAGCCGCGGAAGTTGTTGGTGAGAAAGGCGGCGCTGCGAACTTCGGAAGTGATGGCATCGCCATAGGTGTCAGCAAAGGCCAGCCGAAAAGTCAGCGAAGAGAGTTCGTTAAGATCGGCGACAGCGCGCCAGCCGTTAGGCAGGAGAGACTGAGCTTCGAGTTGCATCTGGTGGCCGCCCTGATTTTCGAGGACGCTGGTGCCGTTTGGCCCAGGCTCATAAATACCGCGGTCAATGACCCCGTAGTATGTGTATTTGATGGAGGTGTTTTCGAAAGGACGGGCGCGGAATTCTCCACGCTCGGCCGACCCACGTTTGGATAGCAGCTCGGCTCCCGCCGTAAGGTCATACCAGGGTTTCGGCGCTAAGTAGATGGCATCCCCTAGAACAAAGCCCTTGCTGTTGCTCTGAGCAACCACAGGAATCAAGATTCCGGACTGGCGAATCTTTTCTCCAGCTGGTGCCGTAGCGTAAGGCAGCCAGAGAAGAGGGACACGGTAGAGTCGGAAGTTGGCGCTTACCAAGGCGACAGTCTTATCGAGACGAATGCGAGTGTGCTGGGAATAAAACTGCCAAGTGGGATGTTGGGGATCGCAAATCGTGATCCAGCCGCGGCTGACGAGGTAGACGTCGTCGGCAAGGCGTTCTACTTCGGGGGCCTGGAAATAAATAGGATTCTGAGAAATCAGGATTAAGGGGTTGGCGCGGCGCTCGATTTTTACGGTGCCGCGAACGCTGAGGAAAGTGCCGTGGCCGGTGCTTACATTGTAGTGAGCCTCATCGGCTTCGAGGTGTTCGTTGTTGTAATCGAAGCGGACATGGCCGCGAGCCACGGACTCGGAAGTTTTTTCGTTGTATTCGACGTGATCGGCCTGGAGGCGCTGGTCTCCATAGTGAATGTCCACGTCATCGTCAGCAATATACAAATCGCCTCGTTTTTGCTGCGGACCGCGAGACCAGATCTCGACATCGCCGGCCTTGACGGAGTGCAGACCAGCCTGTTGCGCAAAGGAGATCGCTAACGCCGGCCCGAAGAGAGAACAAAGGAGTGTCGTAAGGGACAGAAGGAACCGGAGCGCGGACGTAATCCGGGCATGGAAGAGACCATTCACGCGGAACATTTGTGCGATGAAATCAGTGGGATAGCCTAGCATGCGGCTGGGGGGATGTGTAGGAGAGTCGAGAAGGGGCGCCGGCGGTAGGACGCGGATGGGCCTTTTGCCGCTGAAAGCGGGAGAGCGAAACGCGAGGACGATATGGCGCGTCCTTGTGAGCACGGGTCTGATGGGCATTCCAGAAACAATTGATGCACTTCGCGGCATTGGGGAGGTATGATGCCCGGCCTTGCACACTAAGGGAAAGAAAACATGGGCAGTTCGCCCATCTTGAAGGTCCGGCGGCAGCATTGTTCGGCGGTCTGAAGCAAATACGGAGGAGAGAGCATGAAGGCGAAGCATCGTAGTCTATGCGGTTTGGTCGTGTGGTTTGCGACGACGGCTGTGATTCTCGGCGGAATTGCGGGACCGGTTCGGGCGAAGTTACAAGAGCCCGCGGCCCAGGATACACAGAATAAGAAAGGCGAGAAAAAGGACGAAAAGAAGGGATTGCCACTAAAGCCTACGCGCAAAATCGAGTTCACGACGGACGAAGGGACGTGGCTCTCGCTGGATGTGTCGCCGGATGGCAAAACGATCGCATTCGAGTTGGTGGGGGACATTTACGCGCTGCCGATCGAAGGTGGGACTGCGAAGCTGATCGATCCCGGGATGGCCTTTGACAGCCAGCCCAAGTTCTCGCCCGATGGAAAATGGATCGCGTTTCTTTCCGACCGCGAGGGCAGTGAAAACATCTGGATCATGCATCCGGATGGCAGCGGCGTGAAACAGGTTTCGAAGGATCCCAATAGCGAATTTGTTTCGCCGAGTTGGTCGCCGGATGGGAACTACATTTTTGTTTCAAAGGCTGCATTTGGAATCGGGTCGAGCGAAGTTTGGATGTACCACATCAACGGTGGTTCGGGCGTGCAAATCACGAAGTCCAAGCCCACACCCACTACGAAAAGAGCCGATCGACCGAACGCAATGGGAGTTGTGGCCTCGCCCGACGGAAAGTACCTCTATTACGCGACGAAGCTTGGATCGCTGAACTACAACGCGCAATTTCCCATGTGGCATATTGCGCGACGCGACAGGAAGACGGGCGACGAAGACGACATCATCAGTCAGCCGGAGAGCGCGTTCCGGCCAGTCCTCTCGCCGGATGGAAAGGAAATCGTGTATGTGACCCGTTACGAAACAGAAACGGGCCTGCGTCTGCGAAATCTGGAGACCGGGGAGGACCGTTGGATAAGGTATCCCGTAACGCGCGACGACCAGGAATCGCTTTTCACTCGCGACGTTTTTCCGGGTTACGCATTTCTTCCGGACGGGAAGGAAATTGTCTACAACCAGAACGGAAAGATCTGCCGGTTGAATATTGAGACCGGGGTGGAGAGTGTAATTCCATTTACGGCGCAGGTGTCGCAAGAGATCGGACCGAAACTGGATTTTCCGCAACTCGTCGAGCAAGGCCCCGTGAAGGTGCGCCTGATTCAGGACGCTGTTGAATCGCCGGACGGCAAGAAGATGGTTTTCTCCGCGATGACACACCTTTACACCATGGATATTCCCGGCGGCAAGCCGCAGCGATTGACGAGCGGGAATGCTCGCGAATTCGAACCGGCGTGGTCGCCGGATGGAAAATTCATCGCTTATGTGACGTGGTCGAGCGCGGGTGGCCAGCTTTGGAAGGTATCTGCGGCCGGAGGAACACCGGAACAATTGTCCAAGACGGCTGCGTTGTATAGCAATCCGGTTTGGTCGCCAGATGGAACTCGGATCGTGGCGCTGCGAGGGAACGCTTATGACCGTGAAATGAGCGAATTTGACAGTGGGCAGACACAGAACGCTGATCTCGTCTGGATCCCAGCCCAGGGTGGCGATGCGAATTTGATTTTGCCGGCGCGCGGAGCGGGCTCGCCGCACTTCACCCACGACAAGGACAGGATTTATATCTACACGCCGCAGGGACTTGTGTCGCTGCGTTTTGACGGCACAGACCGCCGCACGCATCTTGTGGTGAAGGGTAAGGGTCTCTATTTTGCGGAGGAGCCAGTTCCGGCGGAGAACGTAAAGGCAAGCCCGGACGGTCAATGGGTGCTGGCGCAGGTGATGAATCAACTTTACGTGATAGGAATGCCGGTGGTCGGCGGAGAAGCACCTACGGTGGACGTTACGACGCCGTCCGTGCCCGTGAAGCGGCTAACGGATATCGGCGCGGACTATTTCAATTGGGCGGATGACGGAAAGACAATCACTTGGGCAGTGGGAGCCAGCTTTTTCCGCGAGCCTTTGAGCGCCGTTTCTTTCGAGCCGCCCAAGGGAGAAGAAAAGAAGGACGGCGACAAGAAAGACGGCGGGGGGACGGACGCCAACAAGGACGAAAAGAAAGACGAGAAAAAAGAAGCGAAGAAATTGAAGGAAGAGGACAAGAACGTCCAGGAGATCGCGGTCGACTTGGAAGTTCCACGGAAGACGCCGAAGGGGACGATTGTGCTGCGGGGCGCTACCGTCGTGACGATGAAGGGTGATGAAGTCCTGAAGAATGCGGATATTGTGGTGGAAGACAACCGCATCAAGAGCGTCGGACCAAAGGGCGCGATTCCTTCCGGGGCAAAAGTGTTCGACGTGGCAGGCAAGACGATCGTGCCCGGCTTTATTGATACTCATGCGCATTGGACTGAAATTCGCCGCGGCATCCTGGATACCCAAAACTGGGCGTTCCTGGCTAACCTGGCCTATGGAGTGACCGCCGGCCTCGACGTGCAGACCGGTACGAACGACATGTTTGCCTACCAAGACCTGGTGGACGCCGGAGACATTCTCGGGCTGCGCGCGTTTTCGACGGGGCCTGGAGTTTTCTCCGACAACAACTTTCAGTCGATGGAAGAAGTAAAAGGCGTGCTGACAAAGTACAGAAAGTATTACGGCACCCACAACATCAAGAGCTACATCGTGGGTAATCGCAAACAGCGGCAGTTCATGGTGATGGCGTCCAAAGAATTGGAAATGATGCCGACGACAGAGGGCGGGTTGGACTTGAAGCTCAATCTGACGCACGTCATCGACGGTTTCCACGGGAACGAGCACACGCTTCCGATCACTCCGCTATTTAAGGACGTGCTGCAAATGTTTGCGCAATCGGGGATTGCGGAAACGCCGACGCTGATCGTGAATTACGGCGGCCCGTTTGGGCAGGAATACTGGTTTGAGAACACGAATGTGCACGACAATGCGAAGCTCAACCATTTTACGCCGCACAACCTGCTCGACGAAAAGACCAACCGGAGGCCGGATTGGTTCCGCACCGACGAGTACGCGTTCCCGAAACTTTCGGCACAAATGGCGAAACTTTTGAGAGCGGGCGGCCTTGTTGGAGTGGGCAGCCACGGGCAGCTGCAGGGCCTGGGCTATCACTGGGAGATGTGGATGCTTGCGAGCGGGGGAATGACGCCACTGGAAGTGCTGCGCTGCGCGACGCTGAATGGGTCCAAGATTATCGGAAGGCCGCAGGACCTCGGTTCGATCGAGGTAGGCAAACTGGCCGATTTGACCATTCTGGATAAGAGCCCGCTCGACGACATCCATAATACAAATACGATTCATTGGGTCATGAAAAACGGCGAACTGTTTGAAGGCGATACGTTGGATCAGGTGTGGCCGGAACAGAAGAAGCTTGAACCGTTGTACTTTTGGAATTTTGACAAGCCGAAGGCGGGGGAGCCTTTGAGCTATGGGAAGACGGTAACACCGTAGAGAATCGGTGAGCGCTATTTCATGCATCGGGCGGGGCAAGCCCCTCCCCTACAGGGGATGCGGAAAAAGAAAGAGGGCACGATGTATCGTGCCCCTACAACTTTGCGATGACTGCTTACTCTTTGGATTTTGCTTCTGGTTTGGTTTGGGTGGAGCGATACCAGTCGAAAGTGCGGCTTAGGCCTTCTTCGAAGGTAACTTGAGGATCGTAGCCGAGATATTCGCGCGCTTGCGTGATGTCGGCTTGTGAATCGCGGATGTCGCCATCGCGAGGGGGTTCGTACTTCGCTTCGAGTTTCTTACCTGAGATTTTTGCAAGCAGCTGAACGGTCTCGTTCAGTGTAAAGCGGCCGCCGGTCCCGACGTTGAAGGTCTTGCCGGAAACGTTGGGGGCTTCGCAGGCGAGAAGGTTGGCTTGCACGGCGTTTTCGACAAAAGTGAAATCGCGGGATTGCTCGCCATCGCCAAACATGACGGGTTGCGTCTCTTCCAGAAAGCACATGCAAAATTTCGCCAGCACGCCGGAATACGGCGAGCCGGGATCCTGGCGAGGGCCGAAAATGTTGAAGTAGCGGAGTGAAACATTTTCCAGGCCATAGCAGCGGCCAAATGTTTGCGCGTAAAGTTCGCCGACAAATTTCGTGACGCCATAGGGAGAGATGGGCGCCGGAGGCATGGTTTCGACTTTGGGCAACGTCGGCGTCTCGCCGTAAGCGGAAGAGGACGCGGCGAAAACCACGCGCTTCACTTTGGCGTCGCGAGCGGCAACGAGGACATTGAGCGTTCCATCGATGTTGATTTTGTTTGTTTCGATGGGGTCTTTGACTGAGCGTGGCACCGAAGTACGAGCGGCGAGGTGCAGCACGTATTCGGCTTCGTGCATGGCCTTGCGGACCACTTCGATGTCCGTGATACTGCCCTTCATAAAAGTGATTTTGTTGCGGATTTCGGCGAGGTTATCCTCTTTGCCGGAGGAGAGATCGTCGAGCACGACCACGCTGTGGCCGCGCCGCACGAGTTCGTCTACTGTGTTCGAGCCGATGAAACCGGCGCCGCCCGTAACGAGGTAGCGCATTCAGGAGTTCCTCCTCGATCTAGATCCGTGAACGGCAGAGTGCCGTCTCGGCAATTGACGCGGCGCCGGCGAAGACGCGGGCCTCGCGTTTTGGTAACCTCAAAGTTCGCGGGTAGCGTCCGGCGGACTCTGCCGGGCTACTGCGGACGAATTCGTATTGTACGACGGAAGGCCAAAAGGCAAGGGACTGTTTCCCAGGCAGGTCACACAAAGAGCATGAGCTACCGAAAAGCGATTGGAATAGCCGGCCTGCTGGCGCTTGGATGCGCGGCAGGGGGCTATTACTGGATGAGGGAAAGAAACGCGGGATTAGCGCGCACCTGGGCTTCCGCCCGCGCTGCCGACTCGCGGAGCGCTCCGACGACAGACTTCCCCGCCATCGCACCAACCGGACCCGCATCTACTTCAACTCCTGATAAGACCGGCGAGCCAGCGGTAGATCCCGGGCTGCCCTTGCGCAGGGGCGAGGTGCTGGAATATACGGCGAATGTTTCGAGCCTGACGAATGTGGCCAATTTGAAATTGCTGGTAGGCGAACACAAGGATTTTTTTGGCAAGAATGCGTGGCATCTTCAGGCGTTTGCGCATACGGAAAGCCCCCTGCGGATGGTGTTCGAGCTGGACGACCAATTTGACTCGTACAGCGACGCCGGGACGATGACGAGCCTGCAGTACGAAATGCACTTAAGTGAGCGGGGGCAAAAAGTGGACTCCGTTCAGCGAATGACCGCCACCGGAAAAGAGCCGGCGCCTCCCGATGCCACCGAAACGCGAGTCCTCCCTGGCACCCGGGATCCACTGGGCATGCTGCAATTTCTGCGCAACGTGGATTGGACGAAGACAGCGGAAGTGCGATGCCCAGTCTACGACGGTCACAAATTATACGATGTGAGGGCGAAGCTCATCAGCGCGGGCGAGGCAGTCACTGTTCCAGCGGGAAGCTTCAAGACCTCGAAGATTGAGATACGTGTCTTTGAGAATGGGCAGGAAATGAAGGACGCTCATTTCACGATGTACTTCGCAAACAACGCAGCGCGTACTCCCGTCTTGCTGGAAGCGATCATGCCGTTCGCGACGGCGCAGGTTCAGTTGGTGCACGCGAAGTAGAAGATTGTCTCCGCTTGCATTATCAGGAGCATTTTCCAAATCAGAGGTGGAAACTAGTTGCGCCCGCTCGATGCGCCATGGAGCGCTATGTCGTGGCTATTCGCTCCATCAACGCACATGCGATGTGGCCGATGGTGATATGGGCTTCCTGAATTCGCTGAGGATCTTGTGAAGGTACGTTGAGCAGAAGATCGACCTTATCGGCAAGCGCGCCGCCCGTTTCCCCGGTGAAAGCGACAAGATAAGCCCCGCGCGCACGGCCTGCCTCCACACCACCTACTATGTTCGGGCTTGCACCGCTGGTTGAGAGCGCCACGAGAATATCCTGCGGAGCGACGAGGGATTCGATTTGACGCGAAAAAATGCGTTCGAATCCGTAGTCGTTGCCCGCCGCCGTGAGCACGGATGGATTGGTCGTCAACGCCAAGGCTGCGAGGCCGCGCCGGTCGGTGCGCAGCCTCACGACAAGCTCTGCGGCGAGGTGTAAAGCGTCCGCGGCACTTCCGCCGTTTCCAAAAAAAACGATTTTTCCGCCGCCGCGGAGCACTGCCGCGCTTTTTTCAGCAAATTGCGCGATGCGCCCGATAAGCTCGTCGGAGAAACTCTGCTTCACGCGAGCGCTTTCCTCGAGCTGGCGTCGTATCTCTTCGGCGGATGAGGCCATCGGGGGCCTAGCAGAGAACTATCTTTTCGCGATGCCGCATGACGCGGCGGGTGGCGTTGCGGGTGTCCACAACGAGATGGGCGGCGTCCACAATCGCAGCGTAATCGTAGCTCGAGTGATCCGTCGCGATGATGACCCCATCATAGCCCGCCAATGTTTGCGGATTCAGTGGGATGGACTTCATGTTTTCATAGTTGTAGTGCCGCATTTTGTGGAGCTGAGGGAAGTAGGGGTCGTTATATTCCAGGTTCGCGCCGCGCTCCTGAAGCAACTGCATAATTTTCAGCGTGGGTGATTCGCGCAGGTCGTCGACGTCTTTCTTGTACGCCACGCCAAGAATCAGCAGCTTCGATCCTTTGAGGCTCTTCTTGTGATTGTTGAGAGCCGCGGCTACCGCGTCTACGACGTGATAGGGCATCGCAGTGTTGACTTCGCCGGCCAGTTCGATGAATCGAGTGGAGAAGTCGAACTCGCGCGCCTTCCAGGAAAGGTAGTAGGGATCAACAGGAATGCAATGTCCGCCGAGACCCGGGCCAGGGTAGAAGGGCATGAAGCCAAACGGCTTCGTTGCGGCGGCATCGATCACTTCCCAGATGTCAATCCCCATGCGCAGGCTAAGCATTTTCAGTTCGTTGACTAGCGCGATGTTGACACAGCGGAATATGTTTTCGAGAAGTTTGGCCATTTCCGCGGCACGCGTGGAGCTGACGGGCACGACGCGAGCGACAACCTGCGCGTAGATCGAGACGGCTGCGCGTCCGCTCGGCGGATTTACGCCGCCCACGACTTTGGGAATCTGCGCCAGACCAAACTGTTTGTTGCCAGGATCTTCGCGCTCGGGCGAAAACGCGAGGAAAAAATCGCATGCGACATTTTCATTTTCAGGGCCGGCAGCGATGGGGCAGTGCAGTCCGCTCTTTTCGAGGATGGGAAGCACCAGCTCCTCGGTGGTGCCGGGATAGGTGGTCGATTCGAGAACAACCAACTGGCCCCTTTGGAGATGAGGGTAGACGGAGATAGCGGTTTGTTCCACGTAACTGAGGTCAGGCTCACGGCGCTCATCCAGCGGGGTCGGCACACAGATAATGATGGCATCCGCTTCCTTGATGCGCGCGAAATCCGTGGTGGCGCTAAAGTGTTTGGAGTTGACGAACTGCTGGATCTTGGTTTGTGGAATATGCTCGATGTAGGATTTTCCTGCATTGAGCATACTCACTTTGTTCGGATCAGTGTCGAATCCTGTGACTTTGTGGCCAGCTTCCGCGAAACGCAGAGCGAGTGGCAACCCCACATATCCGCAACCAATGATGGCGACCTTCAATTGAGCGCCTTTGAAAAATTCGGGTTTCCGGTCTATTGGCATGAGTTACGTCGCTCTCCTAATCATTTTTTGGCAATAAAGCAGGCCGTTCGGCCGATTGGACAAAGACATCCCAATATAGCAGGTTCCACAAGAACAAAAAATCACAGGCGTTCAGCGTGTTACCACCTGTTTACGAGTGGTTGCGACAGGGGTCGGGACGCGGGAAGATAAGATAGACGACTATGTTAGGGAGCAAGAACGTGCAATCCTCAGCTTCCATTCGCCGATGACACTTATCGTCTTGCTGCTAGGGCTCGCTGTTGGCGTGCTCGTCGGTTTGCTGGGCATTGGCGGAGGCGTTGTGCTGGTGCCGGCGTTGGTCTATCTGCTGCACATGGACCAGCATTTGGCTCAGGGCACTTCACTTTTTATCCTTCTGCCGCCCGTCGGACTTGGTGCCCTGCGCGAATACTGGAAGCAAGGCCAGGTGGATTTGCGCGCTGGAATACTGTGCGCATTGGGAATGCTAGTGGGTGGCTACTTCGGCGGATTGATTGCTGTCCCCCTCGCTTCGAGGAATCTCAAGGGACTGTTCGGTTGTTTTCTGATTCTAGCTGCGTTCTTGCTATGGCGAAAACCGCAGCCGGAAAACCGAACAATGGCGTCCGCCAGTGAGGGGCCAGCCCATGGGTGATGGCCCGATGCGCGACGCCGGCATTTTTGGAGCAGCATGCCTCTGCGGCATTGCTTCGGGATTGTTCGGTATCGGAGGCGGCACTCTCTTGGTGCCGTTCTTGGCGCTGTTTTTCGCTTTTGGGCAACATCGCGCGCAGGGTACCAGCTTGATAGCGTTGATCCCGCCGACGGGCGCGCTGGCGTTTTACGCGTATGCCAAGGCGGGCTACGTTTCTTGGCATACCGGGCTGCTTTTGATCCCGGGCGTATTTGTTGGAGGCATGTTAGGCGGTTGGCTGGCTAAGCGGCTTCAGCCGCGGCGAATGAGGCAACTTTTTGCGGGGCTGGTGCTAGCTCTGGGAGTGTGGGAGGCCGCCGCCGCTTGGGCGCGCTAGGAGTCTGCGAAGACCATGATCGACGTGCATTGCCATATCCTTCCGGGGCTCGACGACGGGCCGGAAAACATAGAGACTTCGCTGGCGATGGCCGAGTCCGCGATTGCGGAAGGCATTACGCATGTTGTGGCCACACCTCATTCGAGCAATCAATATTTCTTCGACTACTCGCGAGTACAAACACTGCGAGAGGAACTGCAGGAGAAAATTGGCGACAAGCTCATTCTGGCCACCGGCTGTGACTTTCATTTAAATCCCGAAAATCTTGACGCGCTGCGCGAGGATGCGCCCCGCTTCTGCATCAACCAGCGCGACTACCTCTTGGTCGAATTCAACGAATATTCCATTCCTCCGGCGATGGACCAGACGCTGCATGAGATACAGCTTTTGGGATTGAGGCCGGTGATAACGCATCCCGAGCGCAATGCCATTTTGCGCCTGCAGACGGAGCGGCTTGCGAAATGGGTCCGGCTCGGATGTTTCATACAAGTGACTGCTGGATCTATCACAGGAGTCTTCGGCCCGGGTGCGCAAAAAGATGCTTTGCGGTGGGTGGCTAACGGATTGGTTCACATTGTGGCTAGCGACGCCCACAACACGCGTGGCCGGCCGCTCAAACTTCAGCCGGCATTCGATGTTGTGTGTGAACAATTTGGAGAGGACAAGGCTCGCGCCCTGTTCGTCGAGAATCCGATGGCCGCATTCGAGGGACGCGAGCTGCCGCATGTTCCGGAATTGCCGGATGAATTCACTCCCCCACGCCGCAAACGTTTTTTCTTTTTCTAAACTTCTAGTTTGCGGGGCGGAGCGGCATGCCGGCCCAGGCATTCAATATTCCCAGGAATTCGCGAACGACATCGAGCGCATCACTTGTGGTACGCCACCACCGCCGTGGTTCGAAGGGATCGTCTGAAGCGGCCCGTATGATCGCCCTTCCGCGGCCTGCGGCAAGGCGGTTCCAAAGGATTCGCACGCGGCGTGTATGCACTTTGCTTGTCACGATGATTACGGTCGTGCCTTTTTCTGCTTCAAGCGCGACGGAGGTTGCTGCAAGTTCATCCGCGGTGTTGATGATGGGAGGCTCGAGCAGGCGGATGTCGCTTTCAGGTACTCCTTCACGCATCAACACTTGCGAAGCGTAAAAATCTTCGCCGTGGTAAGGTATCCCCATCGTTTCGAGTGTTGCTCCAGGTTCCGTGGAATGTGTCAGCCATACTTTGGGTGCATACCCTTCCCGATATAATTTCGCAGCTTCCATGGTTCGCAGGGGCATGCGCCCACTGAGAACGACGATAGCCTGAGCCCTTTCGAGCGGGTCTTCCACTACGAGCCAGCGGCCAATGCAAAGGAGAACGACCGCGGCACCAAGGAGCACGGCCACGGCGAGGACAAGCTCGATTCGGCGTTTTCGCTGATGTTGTACAACAGTGGTTTCAGAACTGCTCTCACGTGCCATCGGCAGCAATTCCTCAGTGTCTGCGCGCATCCTATCGCCCGGAGGAGATATGGTCAATTCAACAAGCGCAGGCTACACTTACAAATCGCCCATTTTCAGGAGGATGCATGAAAGCGGTGGTCACCGGAGGAGCTGGATTTTTGGGGTCGCATCTTTGCGATCGACTGATTGCTGAAGGTTGGGAGGTTTTGGTTCTCGACAATCTGGTCACAGGAGTTGATTCCAACGTCGGGCATCTGCTCAAGCATGCCAAATTTCGCATCGCGCGGTGCGACGTTTCGAAGTACATCGACGTGCCAGGGCCGGTGTACTATGTTCTGCACTTTGCTTCTCCAGCGAGTCCCGTGGATTACCTTAAGCTTCCCATCCAGACTCTCAAGGTGGGAGCTCTCGGAACACACAATGCGCTCGGGCTTGCGCTTGCCAAGAAGGCGAAGTTTTTCCTGGCTTCGACGAGCGAATGTTATGGCGATCCGGAAATTTCTCCGCAGCACGAAGAGTATTGGGGTCACGTAAATCCGATCGGGCCGCGAGGCGTGTACGACGAGGCGAAGCGTTTTGCGGAAGCGATGACCATGGCCTACCACCGCTACCACGATGTGGACACTCATATCGTGCGCATCTTCAACACGTACGGCCCAAGAATGCGCCTCAACGATGGACGCGCTCTTCCAAATTTCGTCCACCAGGCGCTAACAGGAAAACCGCTAACTATTTATGGAGATGGCAAGCAGACGCGCAGTTTTTGCTACGTCTCGGATTTGATCGAAGGGATTTACCGCTTGATGCTTTCGGACGAACATCTTCCCGTAAATATCGGCAATCCGCAGGAGATCACGATTCTTGAATTTGCCGAGCGGGTTCGCAAGCATTTCGAGAATGCTCCCGCGATTGTTCATGAGCCCTTACCGCAAGATGATCCGAAGCGCCGCTGTCCGGATATCAGCAAGGCAAAACGAATTCTAAAGTGGGAGCCTAAGGTTGGATTAGAAGAGGGTTTGCGAATGACCCTCGACTACTTTAAGCAAGGGTTCGCGGCCAAGAGCACCGCTTAGCCCAAAGCAACGAGCGAATCAAAGCTTGCAAAGATGAGCATGGGTCGCCGACGGCTCCCATTTTTGCAGGGAGTTTTGCAGAGAATCTACGCTCTACCGAATGAGTAATACTCAAATCCCAGCTCGCGCATATGCTTGGGTGAGTACAGATTTCTGCCGTCCACGACGAGGCCCCGCGCCATGAGCGGCTTGGCGCGCTTCCAATCCAAATTGCGAAAAATATCCCACTCCGTGCAGACGAGCGCAGCATCCGCTCCGCGCAATGCTTCGTAGGGGTCTTCGTGGTAGGTCACCTTCGGGAAGAGGGTCTTGGTTCTCGATATAGCTTCCGGATCGGTGGCGTGTACGACAGCGCCTTCCTCGAGCAAGCGCTTAACCACCTCGAGCGCCGGAGCAAAACGAATATCGTCCGTGTTGGCCTTAAACGCGAGCCCAAGAACCGCCACGTGCTTGCCTTTAACGACCCAGAGAGCCTTGTGTATTTTCTCAAGAAAACGATCGATGCGCTGTTTGTTGACGCGCTCAGTCGCTTTCAATAGATCGAAATCGACTCCGACTGTGGCAGCGAGATGAATGAATGCCTGCACGTCTTTCGGAAAACAAAAGCCGCCAAAGCCCAGTCCGGCGCTGAGGAACTGGCCGCCAATGCGCGGATCCAATCCCATGGCGTGAGTAACCTCTTTAACGTCTGCTCCGATTCTTTCGCAGAGATCGGCAATGACGTTGGCATAGCTGATCTTCAGTGCGAGAAAGGAATTCGAGGCGTGCTTGATGAGCTCGGCGCTGTTGATAGTGGTGACGAGGAAAGCGGCGTCATGGCTCGGCGGGCAAGTGCCTTTGTGGACCGGGCAATGGAATTTGCGCTCAAGAATCGGCCGGTAGATTTCGCGCAGATCGGCTGCGGCGGATTCGTCTTCCACGCCGACCACGATGCGATCGGGATGAAAGAAGTCCCCGACGGCTGTACCTTCGCGCAGAAATTCAGGATTCGAAGCCACGCGAAAAGTGGATTTACCGCCGCTGCTATAAGCCGCAAGCGCTCGTTGCAGTTCGAGCCCGGTGCGCGCCGGTACAGTGCTTTTTTCGACGACTAATTTGGGTGAACGCGCCTGCTCGGCTATCTGCCGCGCAACTTGATCAATGGCGGAGAGATCAGCTTCGCCGCTCTCTTTAGGCGGCGTGCCCACGCAAATAAAAATGGCGTCGCCCGCGCGAATCGCTTCGCCAGCATCCGCGGTATAGGAAATTCGCCCCGCTTCACGGGCGGACTTTAGTATTTCCTCCAGATGTTCCTCATAAATTGGGACTTCACCGGCTTGCAGGCGCCGAATACGTTCCGCATCAATATCCGTGCAGGTCACTTCATGCCCCGCTGCAGCGAGACATGCACCTGTCACTAATCCGACGTACCCACATCCAATCACAGAGAGACGCAAATCAGGTTCTCCTTGGCAGCGCTTTGCGCAATAATCCGACGCCGTTCCGAACTCATGGCAGACAATTTATATTGATTATATTGACCGAACTGGAGCGCGGAAGAAAGCAGCTCGTCGCTAGTCGTTGCCCTGCCAACACACTCCATTCAGAAGGTTCTACAAGCCGCTAAGCTCACTTCCATACGGTAAAGAGGCTTGGTCTAGCTCTTCAATCCTCTTCCCATTAGCAGTCCCCGCAAGCCGAGCAGCACTAGCCGCGGCTGGCGGCGGATGACATTCCAAAGCAGACGCGTAGATTCGTCACGATTGATCTCACCGAGAGATTCCCTTATGGAAGCGTTGAGAAGGTCAACAAGCTGCGAATAATCTTTTTGCTGAAAATGATGCAGCGCACGCCGGATTAGCCAGTGTGTGCCGAGTTCGCGTCGCAGCGCCGTTAGCTCTTTATTGCTGCCTCCCCGCAAGATAGATTGCCCAACTCCGAGCGCTCCACGCAGCCCCGTCACGATTCCGCCCACGGTGGACACTTTCACTTGTGCCGCGGCATCCCCTACCAAATAGACCTCGCCCTTTCCGATGCGCCTGCGCACAGGTACCCAACCTCGATAAACCGGAATGCGCGCCCCTTGCCATTCGAGCGGCTCCATCTGTTTTTTCTCGAGGAACCGGGATAAGCACTTCTTTGTGTCACGGCCGTCTTCGCCAATGATTCCGAGCGCGCCCCGCTCGGAAGATTCAGGAATCAGCCAATAGAAATAAGGCGTATCGTCGGGAACGAACCAAACGCGTGTCGTGTCTGGCGGATGATCCTTCGGCAGGCGCACGATAGCTTGCACTAGCGGAACAGTTTCAATCGGAGGCCAACCGGCGCTGCGCGCCACTCGGCTGGAAGCGCCGTCCGCTCCGACTACGCTCTCCGCATGCAATTCGTTGCGCTGCCCACCGGAATCGACTTGCACGCGCAGCCCGCGGCCATTCGCAGCGAGCCCAAGAAAGCGCGTATCGAAGGAAAGTTTAGCGCCAGCCTGCTGTGCGCTTCGGGCCAATGCGGGAATCAATCGTGAGCGTTCGATGATGAGATCGGGCCGCGCCAGCGCGACTTGCGCCGAGCGTCCATCTGTAAATAGCTCGAAGCGGCGAATTTCGTTGACGATGCTTTCGGAAGCTGCGGCGCCAAGTTGGGTTCGGAATTGATCGGTAACGATCAGCGAGCGCGACGTGGGCTCGAAACCGGGCCTGGATTCCAGGACTCGTACTGGGCGCCCACCATTTGCGACAGTTGCCGCCGTATACAAGCCCGCTGCGGAGCCTCCCACAACGATGACCTCACCACTCTTACCATCTGCCCGGGGGCTTTGTTCAGTGCTTGGCACGATTTCGCTTTCCCAAGTCGCACGCACACCCTTGACGGCTAAATGCCCGTCGATTCACGCACAAGTTTCTCAAGAGTATGGGCTGCTTTCCGCCCGACCCGAAGAGGTTTGCACCAAAAATGGGTGAGCGCGAACTCGCTAAGTATAGCGAATCCATTTGCGTGGGCAAACAAGCAAACCACTCGCCCGAGCTCCCGGGGGAGCACTCTGTAGATTGAAAAGAGTTCAGGAAAGAGTGGCTGGCTTCTGCGCCTGGCGTTCATAAGGAGCACGTTCGAGAAATAACACCCCGCACAGCACAAAAAGAGACGCAACCACTGCGACTAGGACTGCGGCAAACGGTTGTAAATAACTCACAAGCAGGGCAGCACCGCCGCTCAATAGTCCTAAAATATACATGCTAATCACAGCGCCGCGATGCCCCAATCCCAGATTCGCTAGACGGTGAGCGGCGTGGTCTTTTCCTGGCGTGGCGAAGGGAAGCAGTCCGCGTCGCGAACGTGAAATTGTGACGAGCGTCGTATCGAATATCGTGACTCCCAGGATCAGTAGCGGGGCCAACCAGCCGGAAATGTGATTGGCCTGATCGAGTCGCAGCTTCAGCCCCAGTGTGGCCATCAGGAATCCCAGGAACATGGCTCCGCCGTCGCCCATGAAAATCTTGGCCGGCTTGAAGTTCCATCGCAGAAAACCTGTTGCAGCCCCAAGGACCGCGGCGGCGAGCGTGGTGACAAGAGTCTGGCCGTTTAAGTAAGCAAGCAAAGCGAAGAATATGGATGCCGTGGCGGCCACCCCAGCGCAAAGGCCGTCCATATGATCCAGAATGCTGAAGGAAGCTGTAATCGCTACGACAAAAAAAACGGTCAGGATTGCATCGAGGATATAGCCGGTTCGTCCGCCCAGCAGAATTTCAAAAACCTGGGCGTGAATTCCGGTAGCCAGCAATATGCACGCGGCAAGCGGCATCGCGAGAAACAATTTCACCTGGTGATGCAGCCATCCTCGATCATCGAGAATACCCACGGCCGCGACGAGCGTTGCGCCGGTCAAGATTCCCACAATTTGAGCTCGAGCTGGCCCGTCAAAGGTAAACAAAACCGCCAGTACCACGGCCCCGTACATGGCCAGACCCCCGAGCAGAGGGATCGGTCTCAAGTGGACTTTGCGCGGCCCGGGAAGGTCCACCATGCCCACACGCAATGCCAATGCGCGCACAGGTACCGTCAGCGTCAGAGACGCAAATAGCGCTATCAAAAACGCCAGCAGACCGGCGGGCATGCTTCCTCGATTTGTTTGAAGGACCTGACCCGGGCGGTACGGTCAGTGCCTCAATCGTCTTCTGCCGGATTGGGGGTCCGGCTCCCAAGCAAAAATGGCTGCCCCACGCAGCTTTAACACGATACTTGGAAAATTGTTTCGCTTCAATAAAGATCGTTTAGCGGGTAATCAAAAAGGTAGGCCCTAGGGTCACTGGGTGTGCAAAAACGCATAGCTGCTTATTTGTTTTATTTCGGGGTCCGTGTTCCTATCTTTCGGTGAGCATGCGGCCAAAGGTGCGCTTCACTTCTTCGCGATTTCTCGTCGCATAGTACCAGTCGATGGTGCGCTTTAATCCATCCTTGAAGAGTACCTTCGGTTCCCACCCTAGCAGTTTTTTCGCGAGCGAGTTGTCAGCAACGCGATTGAGCGGACCAGTCGGCATGTCGGGCCGTAGCTTTATCTCGGCTTGGTGGCCGGTGAAGTCGCAGACCATTTTGGCCGCATCGATGACCTTGATGCGCTCCATCGTTCCCAGATTAATGGCCGTGCCATCGTTGATTTTTTCGCCGGCAAGAATCGTGCCTTCGACAATGTCCTCAATGTATGTCCAGTTGCGGATTTGCGTTCCGTCTCCCCACACTTCGAACGGGTTTTGTCCAAGGAAGGCCCGGGCGATCATGGCAATTACGGCGTGATTTTCCACTCCCCGCGGTCCGTATACCGTGAAGTAGCGACAAGAGGCTGCCCCCATGCCGTGCTCCTTCGCGTAGGCGCTCAGCGTAAACTCGCCCATCAATTTGGCCCAACCGTAAGTATTGTCGGCGTCGTTAGGCCCTTTTGTAAGATCTTCCGTGAGGTACAACTCTTTTTTGACGTCCGACTGCAGGAAATTCGGATAGACGCAGCCTGAGGACGCGAACACCACCTTTTTCACTTTTGCGCGCAAAGCTTCCGCGAACACCAGCCCGTCCAGGAAAAAATTGGAAGCCGGTCCTGCTTGATGCAAATCGACATAGCCACGGCCGCCATGATCCGCCGCCAGATGAAATACCGTATCCACTCCTTGCATCGCCGAGCGGGTAACGCCCGGCTCGCGCAGATCCGCTTGGGTGAACTCGATTTTTCCGTTGGCGACGTGTTCCTTGATATTGTCGCGATGCCCGCTCGTCAAATCATCGACGACCCGGATTTTCGCGCCACGTGCGAGAAGGTGATCCGTCAGCGTCGAGCCGATGAAGGAGGCGCCACCCGTCACTAGCACGAGTTTTCCGCTCCAAAATGTTTCAGAAGTCGTCACGCGTTCACGGCCCCCTCAATGATTTTCACAAATTTCTGCAGTTCTTTGACTCTATCATAATCGGGCGCAACGGCTTTGGCGGCCCGTCCCATGGATTGAACTTTCTCTAGATCCATTGCAAGTGATCGAATTGCTGCGGCAATTTTTTCAGGGTCGTCTGGGTCGGCGGAAACCGCAAACCCGAATTTTGCACCAAGTGAAGCCGCGTCCGTCTCTTCCGGTGCGACGGCTATGATCGGCTTTCCGGCCGCGAGGATGCCATACATTTTGCTCGGTACGACCACTCCTTCGAGGCCGCGCTTAACCGTGATGACGTGCGCATCGGGGGCAGCCAGGACAGAGGGGATTTTGCTCGCTGGAAAAAATGGAAGGAAGCGTATGTTTCTCGCTTCTCTTGCAAGGACCTCGATGTATTCGCGCTGCGCCCCTTCCCCAACGAACACCAGGCCCACGCCGTCCGCCTCCAAATTGTGCACTGCGGCGATCAAAGTCTCCCACGCCCCATAGAAGCCGAGATTTCCGGCGTGCAGCAATACGAATTTGAAGTTGCCGCGAATCGTCTGAATGATCTCGCCGTCCAGCGCTGGTTGCGGCGCATCCTCCGAAACAATGTCCGCACCGTCGCGAACGATTTCGATGCTCGCCGGATTAACTCCCTTGGAGACAATTCGCCCGCGCATATCCGCGCCAAGCACGATTACGCGAGTGGCGCGGCGCAGAGCCCAGCGATGCAATTTTTCCCAAATGCGTGCAAAAAAGCCGGGCTCGACAATCGCGCCCCCCACCGCCATATCCGGATACATATCGCGAATGTTGTAGACATAGGGCTTGCCCTTTAGCAGCGCGACGATGGCCCCGACGATTCCTTCGAACGGTGGGTCGGTCATTGCCAGCACCACGTCGCATTGCAAAAAAACCGCTCGTGGGACGGCCAGGGCAACGTAGGTTAAATAATTCAGCACGCGCCGCTTCATCTGAAAGCGCGGATAATCTGTCGAGCCCATACGTGTGATTGTTACGCGACCTGCAAGCTCCGTTTGCCACAACCGCCATGGTCGCCGTTCCGACGGGTCATACGAAGGCCGGCCGCAAAGCACCATGACGTCATGGTGAGCGGAAAGCGCTTCGGCCACTGTTGCCGCCATCTTCGCCGTCGCCGAAGTGTCCGGCGGATAGTAGAGATTCAGGAGCAGGATTCTCATTCGAACGGTGCTCGTGCCATGCGGTTCACGATCGGGTGATCAGGAAGTCGCCGAGGACGAGCGCATCCATTTGCGTGCGTTGGAAACAATCCAGTGCTTCTTCAGGCCGACAGACAATCGGTTCGTTGTCATTAAAAGAAGTGTTTAAGACGACCGGCACTCCCGTCAGCCGATCAAAAGCTTTAATCAGGCTCCAATAGCGCGGATTGGCTTCTCGCATCACTGTTTGCAGCCTGCCTGTGCCATCCACATGTGTGGGCGCTGGAATTTTGTCGCGCTTTTCGGGCCTCACGGAATACGCCAAAGTCATGAACGGAGAAGGATGCGATTTCTCGAACCACTCGCCCGTCGACTCGGCAAGGATCGATGGCGCGAACGGCCGGAAGATTTCGCGATGCTTGATGCGCTGGTTCAGGATCTCTTTCATCTCCGGGCGCCGCGGGTCGGCGACGATGCTTCGATTACCGAGTGCACGTGGTCCCCATTCCGCGCGTCCTTGAAACCATCCGAGAATTTTTCCATCGGCCACAATCGCGGCCGTACGTTGCATTAGGTTCTCCTCCGCCAACTCTTCGACGCAGCAACCATTCTGTGCCAGACCGTTCGCATCGATCGCGCGGCTAATCTCCTCTCGCGAATATCCGGGGCCCCAGTAAGCGTGTTCCATCACGAACGAGCGTGGCTTCACGAGAATCTGATGCCACACATAGTAGGCCGCGCCAACAGCCAGTCCCGCGTCACCTGCTGCCGGGTGCACATAAACTTGCTCAAACCCCGTTGTATCGAAAATTTTTCCGTTGGCTACACAATTGAACGCTACTCCGCCAGCTAGGCAAACCGCTTTTAAACCTGTGCGCTCGGAAAGCTTCTTCAGCATGCCAAGATAAATCTCTTCAAGCCGCGCTTGCAGGGCAGACGCCAAATTCTTGTGTCTCTGTTCGAGCGGCTCTTGAGGATTGCGTTTCGGGCCCAGCAGCTTTTCCATTTCTTCCGAGAACATCTTGCCAAGCGTGGGCGTCTTGTCCGCTTCTGCCCAGCTCATTTCCGGTCCGGTGCGATGATGCGTAAAATATTCGAGCCCCAGCCGGAACCCGTCGCCGTGCGCGCACACGATTTTGCGAATGGCATCGAGTTGCTCCGGCTCGCCGTAGGCCCCCAGCCCCATGACTTTGTACTCATCGCCGAATTTCAGAAAGCCCAGGTACTGCGTGACGGCACTATAAAAAAGGCCAAGTGAATGCGGAAAAGCTATCGCCCCGTCTATCTTCATGCGGTTGCCGGTCCCGCTGCCCCACATTGTGCTTGCGAAATCGCCAAGACCGTCGGCCGAAAGTAACGCAGCCCGTTCGAACGGTGAAACGAAAAACGCGCTTGCGAGATGCGCCTTGTGATGTTCCACGCGGTGAAATTTTGCGGCCACTTTGGCTGGGTCTGTATCGAAGGCTTGCGCCAGCGCTTCCGGTATTCCCGTGAATTTTGCCAGGACTTTGATTCTTTCGCGCGCGAACGACGGCATGCGCATCGCGTAGAAAAGCTTCGTCCCCAGCCGCGCATACGGATTCCGCGGCACGGCCACATGATCGATATCTTTGAGCTCCAGGCCTGCTTCTTTCAGGCAATAGCGAATGGCTTGGGCCGGAAAGCCCGCGGCATATTTCACGCGGTTGAAGCGCTCTTCTTCCACCGCGGCCACAAGCCGGCCTTCGCAGACAATAGCGGCCGACGCGTTGCCGTGATAGGCATTGATCCCAAGAATGTTCATAGCAAAGGAATTCAGTCTACCTCAGGAGCGAGGATCATGCCGCGAGGTGATGCCTGCACCACTCGTTGAGAACGTACAACGCCCACGGCCGCGACCACGAAGTCTTGCCCTCGAGAAACGCGGCCCAGACACCACGCACACCTTCCGCACGAAGGTGTGGCGCGAGCGGTGGCGCGATGTCGGCAAAACTTGCTTCCAACCGCGGGCGCAACGGGCCGCGCAGCCATTCTTCCCACGGCAATGTAAATGTCTTTTTCCGCTGGGCCAGAATTTCTTCGGGCAGCAGCCCAGCCAGAGCTTCCACCAATAGCGCCTTCTGCGTGCCCGCCTTATGGCGCGCCACGTCGGGAAGGGAACTAACAAATTCCACCAGCGGCGTATCGAGCAGAGGCACGCGTACTTCCAGAGAACGCGCCATGCTCACCGAATCGGTGTCTCGCAAGAGCGTGCTCGCCATGTAGCAGCGCATTTCCATCCAGGCTGTGCCGGCGACGGGCTCCATTTTTACGGCTTCGCTGGCAGTGCGATCCAACCAGCCCAGCCAGGTTGGTTCGAGCGTCACGCCGTCGGAGCCCACGGTGCTCGGGCGGAAACGCGGTTCGATCAGCCGCTTTAGCTGTCCCGGTGGAAAAAGAGAGCGCGCATAAAAGTAGGGATGAGGCAGTGTGTCCGGATCAGTCCACGCGGCAATAGCTTTGCCCGCGGCATCGCGAGACATGCGCGTCTCAAGGATACTTGCCAGCAGTGGCGCCGTTGTACGCCGTAGCGGCCGAGGAACAAACCAAGCCAAGCGGGTGAGCCGCTGAAGCATCGCTGTGTTAGCGAAACTTGCGTAACCTGCGAAAAGCTCGTCGCCCCCTAATCCGGAAAGCGCCACTTTGAGCCCGACTTCGCGCGCCGCCCAGGAAACGAAGTACGTGTTGATGCCGTCCATCGACGGCTGGTCGAGGCCCGCCACGGCTTCGTCGATGCGTCCAAGCATCGCAGAGCCATCGAGCGGAACTTCCGTGTGCTGCGTGCCGCATCGTTCTGCAACCTTGCGCGCCAACGAGGCTTCGTCATACGAAGTTCCAGGAAATGACAGAGTGAAGCTGCGAATTCCTGACTGTGTACGTGCCGCAAGCGCGGCGATAGCGCCGGAATCAAGTCCGCTGGAAAGAAAGAGTCCCACCGGCACGTCTGCAATCAAATGTGCGCGCACGGCATCTTCAAGAAGTGGCCGCAGCCGCTTAGCCGCAGTCTCTAAATCCTTCGGCTTGTGCGAGTCACGCGCCGCAGAACTCGTCTGCGGATCCCACCATGGACGCGCACGCGGCACGCGCCGCCGTTCCGGAACATAGAGCAGCATGCGATGCCCGGGCGGAAGCGAAAAAACTCCCTCCACCAGACTTACCGGTTCCGATGTACTGCCGAAAAGCAGGTAAGAAGTAAGCGAATCCTGTGAAATCTGTCTCGGCACTAGGCCGCTTGCAAGAAGAGCCCGCACTTCCGAGGCAAACGCAAAACCTTCCGGTGTCTGCGTGTAATAGAGAGGCTTGATTCCTAACGGATCGCGGGCCAGAAAAAGTAAAGGAGCAGTAGCAAATCGTCCGCGTAAATCGAGCAACGCAAAAGCGAACATGCCTCGGAGCTCCGTCAGGCACTCCTCGCCCCATTCTTCCCAGGCATGCACCAGAATTTCCGTATCGGACTCAGTTGCGAAGCGGTGTCCCAGAAGGGCCATGCGCTCACGGAGTTCGCGATAGTTGTAAAGCTCGCCGTTATAGATGACCGCGACATCCCGGGTCTCGTTCCAGAGTGGCTGCTGGCCCCCCGCAAGATCAATGATGCTCAGCCGCCGCATGCCGAGCGCCAACCCCGGCGCCCGCGCATCTCCAGCCAGAAATCCTTCCTCGTCTGGACCACGATGCCGCATTGCGGCGGCCATCGAACGCACGCAAAGCTCGGCATCCTTGCTATGCGATGTGAATGCGACACCGCAAATGCCACACACGCTACTGCTTGATCTCCGGAGTTGAAAAGAAGGCCACCCCAGCGCGCAATGCGTGCTCGCGCAGGTGGAAGCGGGGAACTCTCAAACGGCTGTCCGCGTACCACGCCAGCGCCGCGCGTAACAGCAGGAAGAAGAGCATCGCCGTCACACTCAGCACCATATAGAAAAAGGACTCGCGCTCGAGGAGCAGGCTCCAATCTACAGCTTCCTCCCAGCCGGGAGCGATTGTGCCCAACATTTTCTTGAGCCCAAATCCAACGTACGGCAAGCGCGTCAGCCGGACGTGAGCTAAATGATCGTAAGTATATTCGGGCGGATAACCGGGGATGGCGCTGGTGGCTTCGCGGAAGACCACCGGATTCTGCAGATCCTTGCGAGTCAAATAGTTGCCCGCTGCATCCTTCATGATCACACGGTACGCAGGATCGACAACGATCCATCGCCCGGCTGTCAACACTTCGGCTACCACGTGTTTCGTATTGTTATCGGGAGTCAACAAAAGCAACCGGCGCGCTCGTAAATCGGAGCTGCGCACGAGATTCAAGAACGCATTGGTGGCCGTGCCACAGACGTTCAACAGTTGGCGATAGGTGAGCGTCATTTCCGGATCGCGCTTCGCAAGTGTGTCCGGATCCGTGGCGATGGCTCGTGAGGGTTCGGCGCGCATCCAGTCCAAAATTGCTTGAAGCTTTTGTTCCTCGGGCATGGAATTGGCGACAATCGCGTTCGAGAAGCCGTCGAGATAGCGGCGCACGGAGTATTCTCTAACCCCTGCATATATTGATGACACCAATACGGCCACAAGCAGCAGATTCACGCCTCGCCACACAAGACGAAAGATTAGGTGTCTCGTCGTCGGCAATTATGTCACTCCGGTGCCCCGAATTCTGCACTGGGGACAGTCTTAATTGCAAGCTTGTTATATAGCGCTTCCATCTCGCGGACCGGCTCTTCCCAGCCCAGCCGCGACGTCACAACATTGCACCCGGCCGCCAGCCGCGCGTGCAATTCCGCATCGCCAATCACGGCTCTGATTGCGCGAGCTAGCGCGCCGGTGTCGTGCGGCACCACTACTCCTGCTACGTCCGCCAAAAGCGGAGCGATGCCGCACTGCTCCGTCACCACGACGGGTGTGCCTGCTGCCATGGCCTCCGCAGCGGTATTCCCGAAATTCTCATTTTGCGAGGGGAGCACAAATATATCGGCGTCGCGGTAGGCCGCCCACTTCTCCTCGCCAAAAATCGCGCCTGCGAAGTGCACTTGCTTAGTCACGCCAAGCCGCGCCCCCATTTGCGCGAGCCGCGCCTTCATTCCGCCTTCGTCTGGCCCCGCAAACACGAGTTGCAATGTCTTCGGTTCGGTATCTTTGGAAAGAGAAGCAAATGCTTCCAACAACATATCCGGGCTCTTTTTCTCCGATAACCTCCCTAGAAAAAGAATTATTTTCCCATCGTCCGCAATTCTCAGCCGTTTGCGAAAAGTTCCGCGCTCCGGCCACGAGGCAGGCTCTTCCACTCCGTTCCGTCGCAGCACTATCTTCTCGCGCTGCACACCTCCGCTCACCAGTTCCTCGACTTCTTGCTCGGAAGTGGCGACGATAGCGCTCGCTTCAGCAAATAGCCGCCGGCCAAACAATGCGTGATAAGTCCGTTTCAGCCGAAGGCTCCGAACGATCGGCACAAACATCCCGATCGGCTCCAACACGTACGGGAGTTTTCTCTTCACGCAAGCATCTGCAACCGCCGGTCCGAGAAAATCATAAAGGCCGTAAATGTGCGCCAAGTCAAAATTCTGCAATCGCGCTCGGCAGAATCTTTTAACCGCCGGGTTCCAACTTAGCGACCGATAACGCAACCAAGTCGGCAGATAAATCGCGGTGACTCCGTTCTCTACCAGCCGCCACCCAAAGGGACCCCGCTCCGCAGAGGAGGCCTCAGCCGCGGTCATGCGCGTTTCGAGGCCCCAGTCCGGCGTAAGCACTGTCACTTCATTACTACGCTGAGCAAGCCCTTGGGCCAACGCGCGCACTTTCACCGGCGGGCCGCCGAATTCCAGGAATGGTGAGTAGCTTTCCGTAACGCTCAGGATTCGCATTGTTCGCGAAGGATTTTCTTCAGCGCCTTGGCAAAAACGCTGAACCGGAATTCCCGTTCGACGCGCTGCTTTCCGCGCCCGCCCATTTTTTGTGCCAGGGCCGGATCGGAAAGCAGCGTCTCGATGGACGTCGCGAGTTGCGCTGCGTCGCCGTGCGGCACCAGGTAGCCCGTAACGCCGTCCTCAATCACTTCCGGAGCACCGCCGTGCGCTCCGCCGATCACCGGTTTCCCATGTGCCATCGCTTCAAGATATACGAGCCCGAATCCCTCGCCTCGGCTCGGCAAAGCAAACATTTCGCAGGCTTCATAGCAAGCCGAAAGCTCCTTGAAACTCAAACCCGTTAGAAAATGTACGTGACGATTCACGCCGTTTTTTTCTGCCAGTTCTTCCAGCCACACGCGGTCATCGCCATCGCCCACAGCGACTAGCTGCAGCTCCGGCCAGCGCGTCAGAAGCCGCGGCAGCGCGGTGATCAGCGTGTCCATCCCCTTGTAGCGCTCATTCGCCAGCCAACGGCCCACGCTGAGTATCACGCGCCCCTCGGGATACCCATGAGGCAGTTTGTCTTGAGGAGCATTCGCTGCAATCGCTTCAAATTCCGGATCAAGCGCCCACGGCAGCACACGGATATGCTCCCGCCGCACGTGTTGTTCGATCACATGATTTGCTGTGTCCGTACTCGGAGCAAGCACCACATTCGCACGCCGCAGTGCGAGCCGCCGGACCGCTGGAAGCGGTTCCCACACTTCCACGCCGTGCGTGCAAATAATCGTCCTAAGCCGTGGCGCCGCAATCTTCATCGCCTGTGCCACTGGTCCCAAATTCGGATGCCCCGCAAGCACTACCTCTCCGTGACGCCGCGCTGCCCGTATCGCCGTCGTCGTGAACCGCGCTTTGCTTCTCTCGCAGCCCGTAAACACGAATTCCTTGCCGGCCACAGAAATCCGGTGCAGTTCTCTCGTGTCATTCAAGCTGATCAGCCGATAGTCCAAGTGGCGGCTCGCTGCGAATTCGCTGAGCACGGCCGCAAGATGCCGGCTCGCCCGCTGCACTCCGCCCGTCCCATTTAGTTCTGTAAACAGTCCAATCAGCACGCGCCGAGTCTGCCTTGTGTCGTGACGTAAGGCAAGCACTCCCGAAACGCCCACGGGTAGATATCAACCCCTAGATGCATTTCTCCGCGCAAGACAAGGCCCCACAGCAATGTTAGGATACGGCGAAATGAAAACCTCTTTGAAAATCCGTTTCTCTTCTATTTTGTCTACGCTTCTATTGCTGGCCGTCCTGGCTGTCTCAACCACAGCCCAAACGGCACAGGTCTTCCGTCTCGATGGTGGCAATTCCACATACGCGTTCGGTGTCAACGAGCACCGCGAATTGCAGCCTCTTTACTGGGGAGGCCGTCTCGGCGCGCACGATACATTTGCTCCCGCACATTCGTTCCCGGAGGTGGCTTCGTTTGATTCTCCGTATACAACCACGCCGCAAGAATATGCAGGCTGGGGCGCGGGATTATTTACCGAGCCCGCGCTCAAAGTGACTTTCGCCGATGGCAATCGCGATTTGGTCCTCCATTTTGTCCGCGCCACGCAGAACAGTCCGCAATCGGTCGAGTTGCAGCTGAAGGATATTTCTCGCGAAATTTATGTGACGCTGCGCTACTCCATTGACCCGGAGAGCGGCATCCTCGCCCGCTCCGCAGACATTGAAAACCGCGAAAAGCAACCGGTCGTAATCGAACAAGCCGCTGCCGCGCAATGGACTCTGCCTTCCGCCCGCTACACCCTGAGCTATTTGACGGGCCGTTGGGCTGGCGAGTGGACCCTGAATCAGGAGCCGATTCTTGGCGGCGAGCGCGTTATCGAAAGCCGCCGCGGAACCACCAGCCATCAAGCTAATCCGTGGTTTGCGATTTCTCGCGACGATAGTCAATCGTCAGTAGGGCCAATTGTTGCAGGGGAAGAGCACGGCGAAGTTTGGTTTGGCGCGCTCGCATGGTCGGGTTCCTGGCGCATCACCGTGGAACACACCCAACTGGATGCGGTGCGCGTAACGGGCGGCTTCAACCCATTCGATTTCGGCTACAAACTCAAACCCGGCGAGCATCTCGAGACGCCCATTTTTTACGGCGGTTATTCCGATCACGGCCTGGGTGGCGCCTCGCGCTTAATGCATCGTTTTGAAATCGCTCACATCCTGCCGCAAGCGCCGGACCCCAAGCCGCGTCCCGTAATTTACAATTCTTGGGAAGCCACCGAATTCAGAGTCGATGAAGCTGGGCAAATAGCGATAGCGGAGAAGGCCGCGTCCATCGGCGTCGATCGATTCGTGATGGACGACGGCTGGTTCGGCCAGCGCAAGGACGACCACGCGGGACTCGGCGACTGGTACGTGAACCAGGAGAAATTTCCTCATGGCCTAAAGCCGCTCATTGACAAGGTTCATTCGCTCGGCATGGATTTCGGTTTGTGGGTTGAGCCGGAAATGGTCAATCCGAACTCCGATCTCTATCGCAAGCATCCCGACTGGGTTTTGAATTTTCCCGGACGCCCGCGCTCGGAGTCGCGCAACCAACTCGTGCTCAACCTCGCTCGCCCCGACGTGCGCGACTACGTCGAAGGCTTCCTCGACAAGTTGCTTACCGAAAACGACATAGCCTTTCTCAAATGGGATTACAACCGCAATTGGTCGGAGCCAGGCTGGGACCAAGTTCCTGTTGATGAACAGAAGCGCGTCCATGTTGAGTTCATCCGCAATCTCTATGCGATCCTCGCGGAATTGCGCAAGAAGCATCCCAAGGTCGAAATCGAAAGCTGTTCCGGCGGCGGCGGACGCGTCGATCTGGGCATTTTGCGTTACACCGATGAGGTCTGGCCGTCAGACAACACCGATCCTTTCGATCGCCTATCGATGCAGGATGGCTTCACCTATGCGTACACACCGCAAATCATGATGGCTTGGGTCACCGACTCGCCGCACTGGCTCAACAACAAGCGCACGACCTCTCTCGTCTATCGCATGCTCAGTTCGATGCAGGGCTCGCTGGGCATCGGCGCCAATCTAAATAACTGGACCGCCGAAGATTTTGCGACCGCCAAGCGTCTGATCGCTGCGTATCACTCCGTGCAGCGAACGATTGTCCGCGGCGATCTCTATCGCCTAATCAGCCCGCGTGATGGCAGCGGATTCTCTGCGACGCAAACGGTCTCAGCCGACAAAAATCAGTCCGTCGTTTTCGCTTTTGCCAACGCCACTCAGGAAGGACGCGGCTTTCCTCTGCTGCAACTCCAAGGCCTCGATCCAAACGCCGAATACAAGCTCATCTCGATAGAAGGCAAAGCTCTCCCGGGCACACCGGAAAGCGCCTCAGGCGCATGGTGGATGCGCCACGGCCTTCAGCTTGACCTGCGCGGAGATTTCCAAGCCGCCGCATTGCGGCTGGATCGGCAGCACTAGACCACAATCCACTCGCTTTTCGCGCCCACGCCTGCGAATCTGCCTCTAATGCTTTTGTACTATTCCGCAGGCCCCTCGTCTCCGATAGCCTCCACGCAATTTCTTAAGTCCGCCTTCTTTTCTGGCGCCAGGGGTGACTCATGTCCGTTCAAGCTTCCGCTTTCGATATGCAACCGTCCTTCGTCACCACCAATGCCTGGCGAAGCCGCACTCTCGCTGTGATTCTCATGATTGCTATCGCTGGTATCTTCTGGGTAGATTCGCGCTATCCAGCTCTGCTTAAGCGTTACCACGCGGGCACGCAAGTCAAGGCCTCTGGCGCTCTCACGTTTGGCACAGTTTATTCGGTAGATCGCACCATGCCGCTCTCCACCCGCGTTTGGCGCACTACCGTCAACTGGCTCGGCGCCAACCGCATCGGCATGACCTTCTCTTTCTTCTTTGGTCCTGCCGCTCTCACTTTTCTCGCAACGCTGCGGCGCCGCCGTACCGACTCCATCTATCTGAACACTCTTTTCGGCGCCGCCGCGGGCATGCCTTTAGCGGTCTGCACGAACTGCGTCGCTCCCATCGCGCGCGGTTTCTACGCCTCAGGAATGAGCACAGAATCCGTTCTCGCCGCCATGTTTGCCTCTCCCGCGCTCAACGTCGTCGTCCTCGCGATGACCTTCGCTCTTTTTCCTGTACTGATCGCGCTGCTCAAGCTCGCCACGGTTCTCGTTCTAATCTTCGTCTTTGCTCCGGCTGTTGCCTCACGCCGAGCAACCTCTGTCACTTCCGTCGTCTGCCCAATAGAAATCCCCGTCTCAGAGGCTTGGGGTCAAGCCCTCGTTTCCACCCTGCGCTCTTTCCTGAAAAGTTTCTGGTACGTTTTTCGCGTCGCCTTCCCGCTAATGATTCTCGGCGCCATCCTCGGCGCGCTCGTCATCGAACTTCTCCCCGCGCAGGCTCTCATCTCCCAAGCCACCATCGGCGGAATCCTTCTCGTGGCTCTCGTCGGAGCGTTCCTTCCTGTTCCCATGGCCTTCGACGTCGCCATCGCCTACATCGCGATGACCAAAGGTGTCCCGCTACCTTACGTCGTAACGATCCTCTGCACCCTCGGCATCGTCAGCGTTTTCTCTCTTTCCGTCGTCGGCAAAACCATCTCCTGGAAAATAGCCGCCGCAGCCTACGCCACTGTTGCGGCCTTCGGCACCGTTGCCGGCCTTCTCACTCGCATCTTCTCTTGATTCCACACTAGCCGCGCTATTTGTCGCGCAAAAGGGTCGCCAGCTCGCCAAATTGATCGAGATAAATGTCAGCAGGATGCACGTCCCGGTCATGCACGCCAAATCCGTAATTCACCGCCGCGGCTGGCATCCCCGCATTCCGCGCTGTCTGAACGTCTACTTCGGAATCGCCGACCAACAACACTTCTTGTGGCTCGATACTTAATTCACGCAAGATCGTCCTTGCACCCAGCGGATCAGGCTTCTTCGTTTCGAAACTGTTTCCCCCGTAGATCGCGCGAAAATATTTTGTCAGCCCCATCGCATCCAGAATGCGCACGCTGATACGCACCGGCTTGTTGGTCAAAACCGCCATCGGCATGCTCGCAAGTTTTTCCAATGTCTCCGCGACGCCCGGATACGCGCACGTCGTATCCATTTTGTGGGTCTCGTAGTAACGCAGAAAAAAGTCCAGCGCCCGTTGTCGCTCCTCTTCTACGCACCCTTCCCCGAGCGCCCGGGCCACAAGTTGCGGCGCTCCGTGCCCGATATAGCCGGAAATCGTTTCTTCCGCCAACTCTCTGCGCCCCAATTCGCGCAGCATCGCGTTAACCGAATGAATCAAATCCTGCTTCGAATCGATCAGCGTGCCATCCAGATCGAAAATCAACGCGCGCACAGAACTAAGTTTTGGGTTAGCCATGAATCTTTCATCTTATTATGTCTGTAGCCCGTTTCGGTGCCAGCATCGCGATTTTTAACCCATCATGAAAGCTGCATTAAAGAAAGCGTTCTATCGTTTATCAGAATCGCCCTCACTTCGCGTAAACTAATGGGCTTGGCGATCGGCACAATTCTCGACCGGAGATCCATACGACATGGCCCAGGTTCACCCCTTTCAGGCGTTTCGCTACAACCCCCAGCGTGTCCCGTTCGAGCGCGTCCTGACTCAGCCGTACGACAAAATTTCTCCGGCGATGCAAGACAACTACTACGCCGCCGATCCGCATAATCTGATCTCCGTCGAAAAGGGGCGCACTTTTCCGGACGATTCTCCGCAGAACAACGTTTACACGCGCGCCGCTGCCAGGCTGGAAAATTGGATCCGCGAAGCCATTGTCACGCAAGACCCCTCCCCATCTTTCTACGCCTACGCGCAGGAATTCACCGTCCCTGGAACCGGCGCACAAAGCATTCGCCGCGGTTTTATCGGCGCTGGCAAACTCGAAGACTACTCCGCAGGCATCGTCTTCCGTCACGAACACACGCTTTCCGGCCCCAAAGCCGACCGCCTCGAACTTCTTCGCCACACGCGCATGCACACCGGCCAGCTCTTCATGCTCTATTCGGATCCTCAGCAGCGCATCGACGCGATCCTGAAAGATTCCGAGTCCGCCGTCCCCGCGACCACGCTGCACGATGAATACGGTGTCGTGCACCGCTTGCGAGTCATCGCCGATCCTGACCGCACCGCCGCTATCAAGTCCGCGATGGAAGAACAGAAGCTCGTCATCGCCGATGGCCATCATCGTTATGAAACCGCGTTGACCTACCGCAAAGAGCGCCGCCTCACAGCCGGTGGTGTTCATCCCTCGGCTCCGTATGCGCAGGCGCCCTACGATTTTGCGATGATGACGTTTGTCAACACGTGCAGCGAGGGCCTCACAATTCTCCCGACGCACCGCCTGGCCGCGAACCTGCACGATTTTTCCTGGAGCGAAGCGCGCCGCTATCTCGAACCGTGGTTCGAAGCGCAAGCGTTTCCATTCGCGGATGATGGACAAAAAGCGGAAGCCCAAACCAAATTTCTCGCGCAACTCCATCAAGCGCGCGGGCAAAGAGCCATCGGTGTCTATCCCACCGCGGAACACACGAAGCGCGCCTATTATGTTCTAACCCTGCGGCGTGGCGCGGACCTTACACAACTTCTTCACAGCGTTTCGCCTCTGCAGCGCGAACTGGATGTGGTCTTGCTGCACGATGGGATTCTCGAGCCCGCATTCGGCATCACGCTGCAGTCCGTGACCGCCGAAAGAAATCTCAGCTACGAGCGCGAAGCCCCTGCTGCTCTCGACGCCGTCGATCGCGGCGCGGCCCAGATCGCATTTCTCCTGAATCCCGTCGATGTCGACCAGGTCATGCACATCGCCACGTCTGGAGAAGTGATGCCGCAAAAGTCCACCGACTTTTATCCCAAGCTGTTGAGCGGCATCGCCATGTACCGCGTCGACTGACACGAAAAGGTTCCGTTTCTATTTGCTCTTACCAGACTAGCGGAATAAGTCGGAACCGTTTGGTCTGGCAGTATTCGGAATAGCCTGCCAATTCCTGGTGAAGAATTTTTTCCTCGTTCAGAAGTCGCAGAACTATCATGGGAATGACCAGCGCAAAAGCGGGCAACGACCAATACGACCCTAGCGCCAGCGGTGTGAACAGAAGCATAATGATCCCGCCGAGATACATCGGATGTCGAACGATCCGGTAAGGCCCAATGGAGATGACGCGCTGCTCTTTTTCCACTTGAATGATCCGCGATGCGTAGCTGTTCACGCCCATCACCCAATACGTCATCAAGTATCCCGCGAGAGCAATCACCCCAGAAAAAATCATGAGCCAGACGGGCACCGCGCCGAAAGTTCTGCGCGACCATCCAAACCGGAAATCAAAGCCAGGAATCAGGAAAGCGGCAATAAAAATCAGCTTCGCTAACTTCATAATCAGTTTCTGCTCGCCGACTTTTTCGTTGGCTTGCAGCCTGCGCTCTACCAGCTGCGGATCGCGCTCGACAAAATAGATGGACGCCGCCACCATCGGAATTATTAGGAGCCCCAGAAATATCCAACCCTGCCAAAACTTCCAGGTACCCGCGGGAAGAAACAGCATCGCGCCAACGACGACGGCCGTGAGCATGCAGTGAACAATGACTTTTGCTTTGAGGCTCATGCGATCCCAAAGCAAAAGGGCACGCTCACGCGTGCCCTTTCGCAAAGACCATTTTTCGTGCCACCTGTTCGGCTCGTTCCGCGAAGCATGCGACAACTCGCTTCGCAAATACGCGAACGCTTACTTAGCGAAGCTGGCTACCGCTTCGGCTTCGGTGTTGTACACGTCAAACACCGTCAGCAGCTTGGTGATTTGCAGCACTTCCTGAAACTTGCTGCCGAGGTGCGCCAGTTTCAGTGCGGCGCCCTGCGACTTCGCACTGTGATGCGCCGCCACCAGCGTTCCCAAGCCCGCGCTGTCGATAAACGTGATGTTCGCCATGTTCAGGACCACCTTCGTTTTTCCGTCGGCGATCAAGCTCTTCACTTTCTCGCGCAGCGCGTTGCTCTCTTCGCCGAGTACGATGCGGCCGTCCAGCGCCACCACGGACACGCCATCCACTTCCCGGTTCGTCATCTTCAAAGCCACTGTGTTTTCCTCCTCATCGGATAGCAGTACCGGCGGCAACCCGGGCCGGGACCACAAAGCTTATCAATAATAGTCCGCGCACGACATGTAATATCCGCAGACCGGGCATATCAACTTGCAACGCCGCGATTCCAGCCGCTGCGAGCACACCGGACAATAGCGCGAAGGATCTTCCCCTGCCACTACCACACACGTTTCAGCTTTCGCCGCAGAGGCATCTAGCACAGATACCTCCGCCGACTCCCGCTGAACCGGGGCAAGCTCCTGTTTCGCGGCACTATTCACGGCCCGTCGTTTATAGCACATCCCCCGCCAACTGTGTAGCGCCGGGCTTTAGCCCGGCATCCTGGCACTTGCCCGCCCAGCGCATTTTCTGCCTCGGGCGCCTCCTACCATCCCAATAGTGTGTCCCGACAGTGTGCCATCCCGAGCGAAGCGAGGGATCTGCTTTTTCTTTCCTTCTCATACCTAAACTCCGATTCTCCGCGCTCCTCTGCGTACTCTGCGCCTCAGCGTTATCTTTTCTCTTTTCTTCCTGAGCCTCTTCTTTTGCTATTCTCTTCCTTCAATCGTTTTATGTCCTCGACAACCCCCGAAGTCCGCGGTCTAAATCTCGACCCCCAAACCCGCTGCCGCCACTACCACGGCCCCAACGACGTCATCGCCATCAAAATGAAATGCTGCGCGACCTACTACGCCTGCAAAGACTGCCACGACGTGCTCGCGGGCCATCCTATCGAAATCTGGCCAAAAGCCGAGTGGGACCAGAAAGCCATTCTCTGCGGTTCCTGCCGAGCCGAGCTAACAATCTCCGCCTACCTCGAATGCAACTCGGTTTGCCCCGCGTGCCATTCCGCCTTCAACCCAGGCTGCCGCAACCATCACCATTTCTATTTCGCGACCCTTCAGGTGCGCAGCGGATGAGACATGTTTGCAGTCTTCCACAGCGCGGAAATCAGTTTCCCAAGCGTTACCGCTCAGTCCTCTCAAGGTGCAGGAAGTCCCGATTGCCACCCGGAGCAACTGAACCGGAATCGGCATCTGCCGCGTCCCAGGCCTTGCGATCGATGGGTTGGATGGGTTCCAACTTTTTCTGCGAAAGTGATTTGTTCACTGCAGGCAGCTCTTTGGCTACAAAAGTATCGAATTCAGTGGCGACATCCTCCAGCTCTTTCTTTAGCGAGTCGATCCGCGCGGTCTGGTAATCGGTAGGGCGCCCTTCATAGTTCAAGATTTCTCCATAGAGTCCCGTGGTCTTTTCGCGGATGCGTTCTTCTCCGGTGATGGCGCCTCCTTCGGTAGTGGCCACAATCTTCTTTCGCATCGTTTCCACTTGCCCCGCGAGCTCCTGCAGATGCTTGCTCAATGCGGCGTCTCCCTTCGCTTTTGCCGCCCGCTCCAGCAGCGCATCGTGCACACCGTTGATGCGATCGACATCGAAGCTCATGTCTCCCAACAGACGATGGAGCCGCATGGCCGCGTCGAATTCCAATTTGCGGTCTTCCAGTGTGAATTTCGCACGCGGGTCGAGCACCACCTCAAGCTGTGTGGTGTATGTCTCTTTGCCGCGTGTCATCTTCACGGTGTACGTGCCCGGCAAAACTCTAGGGCCTTGCGCCGCTTCAAAAGCCGCTGTCGCAGCAGGCGGCACATGCGGCGCCTTCAGCCTCATCGACCATTCCACCCGGCTGATTCCCCGGCGGCTGTTTGGCGGAAGCGTGTCCACGACCTTACCCTGCGAATCCAGTATTTCGAGTTTCATTTTTCCAAAAATGTGCCGCTTGCTCTGATAGTAAGTAATCAAAGCTGCGTCGGGAGGATTCGGCCCGGTGAACACCGCGCTTCCTTCCGCCCACCCGCCGCTCGCTTGGAGCCGCTGTTGTGCCGGCTTGGCCTGCAGGAAGACAGCCTCTTGCGTCATGACTTCGGGTGTCAATTTACGCAGTGGCGAAATATCGTCCACGATCCAGATGCCCCGGCCATGCGTGGCCACCACCAGATCCGATTCTCGTGGCTGCACGACAATGTCTCGGACGGCAACCGTCGGAAAATCATGGCCTTTGTACTGCGCCCAGCCCTTGCCACCATCCAATGAAATCCAGAGGCCAAATTCAGTCCCCAGAAATAACAAATTGGGGCTCACCGTATCCTCTTTGATGACGTGCGCGTAACCGCGCACACCACTGTCAGCGGCCACTATGGAAGTCCACGTCTTTCCGTAATCGGTGGTCTTGAAGACGTGCGGCTCCATATCTCCAAACGTATGCCGATCGAACGCTACATAAGCCGTCCCGGCGTCATACAAACTCGCTTCCACCCACGATACCCACGAAGCTTTCGGCAGGTTGGGAACGTTCGCGACCACGTTGGTCCAGGTCTTGGCGCCGTCGCGCGTCAACTGTAGGTTTCCGTCATCTGTGCCAACCCAGATAGTTTGCCCATCGCGCGGCGATTCGCTGATCGAGTAAATCGTCGTGTGCATTTCCGCGAAGGAATTGTCAACTGTGACGCCGCCGGATTCTTCCTGCTTCTGTTTTTCCGGATCATTGGTGGTGAGATCAGGCGAGATGCGCTCCCACGATTGGCCATGATCGCGCGAGCGGAACAGGAATTGCGCGCCAATGTAAATCGTGCCCTTCTCATTCGGGCTCATGTGGAGGGGCGTGTTCCAATTGAAGCGTAGCTTCTTCTCTCCATAGTTGGGCTCTGGCTGAATGAAGCGCGATTCCAAAGTGAAGCGATTGACGCGCGCGATAAATCCGCCCTGTGATTCGACGTAAACGTAGTTCGCGTCAGCTGGATCCGGGAACGCCCAGAATCCATCACCGCCGCCGAGATTTTCCCATCGTCCATTGGTAATCCCGCCGGGATACTGCGAGTCGCCCATCCACACACTGTTGTCCTGCAACCCGCCGAAAACGTGATACGGGTCGGCGTTGTCCGTGCTCACGTGATAGAACTGCGAGATCGGAAGATTGTTGCCCTTCCACCAGGTATTGCCGCTATCATACGAATACCAGATGCCTCCGTCGTCGCCGGCGATGAGGTGATCGGTATTCTCCGGATTCACCCATACATCGTGAAAATCGCCGTGCGCGCCATTGGCGATAGCGCTGAAGCTCTTCCCGCCATCTTCGCTCAGGATCAAGACAAGATCGGGCTTGTAGAGTTTGTTTTCGTTTTTCGGATCGACGATCAGGTTGGCAAAGTAAAAGGGACGCCAAACCATCCAATTACTGCGGTCCCGCTCTTCCCACGTCTTGCCGCCATCCTCCGAACGGAAAAGCGCGCTGCGCGTGGACTCGATCAAGGCATACACGACATTTGGTTTGGACGGCGCAATCGTGACCGCGATACGGCCCCAGGGTTTTGCGGGGAGTCCTTTCGCGTTCTTTTCATTCAGTTCGGTCCACGTCGCTCCGCCATCCGCGGTCTGAAAAAAACCACTGCCGCTGGTGGCCGTGGGACTCTCGCCGCCCGAGCGGAACGTCCAGCCTTTCCGCCGAAAATCCCACATTCCAACGAAAAGAACTTTGGGATCCTGCGGATTCATGGAAATCATCGAGCAGCCGGTCGAAAGATTCGAGCCTTTCAGAATCTTGCTCCACGTTTTTCCGCCATCCACCGTCTTGTAAAGACCGCGGTCCTCGCTGTCGCTCCAGAGTTTTCCAGGCACGCATGCGTAAACCGTGTTGCCGTCTTTCGGGTCAACAATAATTTTCGAAATACGCTCGGAATTTGGCAGGCCCATGTTGGTCCAACTGTCCCCGCCGTCCGTCGACTTGTAGATTCCATTGCCGATCGACACGCTGTTTCGTGTCCACGCTTCTCCCGTGCCGGCCCAAATTGTCTTCGGCGCTTGCGGATCGATGGCCAGCGCGCCGATCGACTGCACCGCTTCTTTGTTGAAAACCGGCTTGAACGTCGTGCCCCCATTCGACGATTTCCATACGCCACCGCTTGCCGACCCCAAATACACGGTCAGCCGTCCATCTTCTTTTATGGCGGCGATCGCCGACACCCGCCCGCTCATTGTCGCTGAGCCGATGTTTCGAGCGCCGAGCCCGGAGATGGAATCCGAATCGAATTTCGCCTCCTGCGCCCGCACAGACCCGGCAACTATCATCAAAGTGAAACTCATCATCACTGCGAAACAGCAGCAACGCATCATTTTGCTCATATCGAGGAATTCCTCAGAAGCAGAGTAGAAGCCACGTCTGTCCCAGGTGACATCAATCTTGGATATTCGGGCGGAGGAGAGCCATTCGCATCAATGCTCTCTTCCAGATTCACTTTCCGGACGGCCGTGCCTTAGTTTCCGGCTTCGAGCCGGGCATCGAGAAAACCGCATCCTCCAGCGGCACGTTCTGCTCGATCTTCTCTACCGAGATCTGCGTGCGCGAAGAGCTGCCCTTTTGCGACTGCTCGACGGTAAAAGGATAATAAATTCCGTTCACCTGCTCGTAATCGCCGTAATACAGTTCAGACTCCTGCAGTGCTCCGCGTATCGTAGTTTGAATCTCGATTTTCAATTCCAGATACGAATCGCTGTCGAGATAGTAGTAGCGCACGTCTCCATTCTTCATGCTCAGCTTGATTTTGAAACAATCCGTCCCTTCCATCGAGTCGTGTCCCACGAGCTCCGCTTTGTGGCCCTTTTCCTTGTATTCCATCAGCGGCCCATCCATATCCGCGTCCACCACCAGGCTTTTCAAATCGTCTTGCGAAAGCAGTTCCGGATCTTTGCGCCCGCCGAAAGGAGAAATCTGCCACCCTGTCTTGCCATCGTAGGCCTGCACTTGCGCCAATCCTTGGATGATGAATTCTTCCCGTACCTTGTCCGCGCGTTTGTTTTCCTGCAGAAATTCCGCGCGAAACGATCCCTGCGTCAGCTTTGCTGTGCTACGCAAGCTGTGCACTGACTTCAGCTTTTCCGCCCCGCCACGCGCCTGAATATTCTTCGCGATCACTTCATCAACGGTTTGTGCCCCAGCGCTGAAGGAAAGCCACATGGTTGCGGCCAATACGAGAAATGAGCAACGGAAAACCGAGGCCAACGCCGTCCGTTGCTTCGCTTCCAAATGTATTTTCATGATATTCACCCCGAACGCAGCCATATGTGAGTATGCACCAAAGGGAAGAGAGCAAAACGCCGAATCATCATAATACTCAGAATCCACGCTTTACATGCTGCACGGCGCGGCCGCCAGCGCTCCACCTCTCGGGGCAACTGCTCGACTCTCGGAGCTTTCTCTCTCGCGATATCTTAAGCCTGGCTTTTCCCCGGCCACGCGATTTGACCCTTGCCGCGATACGCCAAATTAGCGATATGCCCGGCTCGCGCCGCGGCGACACCGGTTTCGACCGGCGCATTGGGCTCTTTGCGGCTCCTGACGCACTCAAAAAAATTCTGCATGTGGTCGATGGTCCCGTCGCGAAAACTTTCTGCCCTCACAACCGGATTGTCTCTGCCGAACACGCCCTCGTGATAAACGCCAAACCCGCTCCGGGTGAGCTTCATGGTCGCTTCCGTTCCGCGGAACTCCAGCCCGCCGTCGTCGATCGAGGACGCCATCATGCCCTCGTAAACCACATCGAACCCCGGATAGCGCAACGCCGCCTGCACCGTATCTGGGCAATCCCATTGCTCAAAAATATATTTATCCCCGAGCATCTGCGCGTCGCGCGGCTGATCCGATTTCATCGCCCAGTGCACCACGTCGATCCAGTGCGTAAAGAGATCGGTCATCGCCCCGCCGCCAAAATTCCAGAACCAGCGCCATCGATAAAACTTCTCTTCGCTGAATGCCTGCTCTGGCGCCCCGCCCAGCCACTGCTTCCAATCGAGCGCCTGTGTGTCGATCAGCTTTGGCGCCGCGCCAGCCAAGTAGTTCTGCCACCAATACGTCCTCACCTGCGGCACGCGCCCCAGGCTCCCTCCCTGAATCAGCTCCACCGCATCGCGAAAGTGGCTCCAGCTCCGCTGCTGCATCCCGCACTGCAAAATCCGCTTCCCCGAGCGCACCGCATGCGTAAGCGTCGCCCCTTCCTCGATAGTGTGAGTCACAGGCTTTTCAAGATAAACGTCCTTGCCCGCCGCCAACGCGTCCACCGCCATGCGCACATGCCAATGGTCCGGCGAAGCAATAATCACCGCGTCGATCTCCTTCTGCAGCACTTCGCGATAATCCGCATGAGCGGTGGCGACGCCGTTCGAGCGCAACTTGACAGCGTCGCGTCGCGGCCCATACACATCGCTGACCGCGACGATCTGGTAGCCGCCGGCCTTGTCCGCCGCATTGAGCAAATCGCCCATGCGCCCGCCCGCTCCCAGAACTCCGATGCGCAAAGTATCGTTCGCCCCCAGCACTCGCGTTGACGCCAAGGCGGTAAGCCCGCCCGCAATCAGAAAACTTCGACGATTAGGTGGATATTCCATGCCGCCCATCTTAACGATTCACGCCCAGCGAGGGAAGCTTCCGCCCCATGAATTCCAGCAAGTTGCGTTTGGCTAATCCGGCGGAATAGGAACGCGCTGGCTAAATTCCTTGGTGAGCAAAGTGTGTGCAATACAGAACATCTTTAAAAAACGTCACTGGATAGTCTTGCCGTCTGATACCTCGGGGAGGGGGTTTGTATCGGCCGCGCCACTCATCTGCTCTTCCTTATTTTGCTCTGCGCGGCGTTCGGGCTTATAGCTCTGCCTGCGCAGGCGCAAACCGGCGGCGACGCTCTTTACAAATCAAAATGCGCAGGCTGCCATGGCGCGGACGGAAAGGGTCAAACCGCCGTCGGCAAAGCGGACAACATTCGTGATCTTGGCTCCGCAGACGTCCAAGGTCAAAGCGACGATGCCATCGCCGCAATCATCGGCAGCGGGAAAGGGAAAATGCCGGCATACGGAAAAAGCCTGAAAGCAGATCAGATCAAGGATCTCGTCGTTTACATTCGCACTTTGAAGAAGTGAATCGCTGCTTGTTTTTTTGGCGCTATGCCGACACTTGCCATCGTAATTCTTGTTCTATTCAGCGCGGTGCTCGCGGGCATTGTCGTTGTGCGTCCCGCGATCACAATCAGCCGCGCCGGAAAGATTCTTGCGTTCGGCGTGCTTTTCTTTCTTCCTCTCTTTTCTCTTGTGGCGGGCATGGAAAATGAGATGCAGCGCTCCGAAAGCACCACATTCTGCCTCTCTTGCCACATCATGGAGCCCTACGGCAAGAGTTTGCATATCGACGACCCTTCGTATCTCGCCGCCGCGCACTATCAGAATCATCGCGTTCCGGCCGACGCGGCTTGCTACACCTGCCACACGGACTACGCCATGTTTGGCACGTTCGAAGCGAAGCTCGGCGGCTTGCGCCATCTTTACATCTACTATTTTGGAAAGCCGCCGTTGCCGCAGAATATCAAGCTCTATAAGCCGTTCAACAATCGCGAGTGTCTCCACTGCCATCTGGGTGCGCGGTCTTTCGAGCAAGGCGCCACTCACAACGCCGACCCGGCTACACTGCCCGCAATAAAAGCGAACACATTGTCCTGCATTTCGAGTGGTTGCCACGATACCGTCCACAACGTGGGCCGCTGGGGAGACAAAGTAAAATTCTGGGAAGGAGGAAGCTGATGCGTCCCGTTGATCCGATGAGCCGAAAGCTTCGCGTCTCGGGAATCTTTGTAATCACCGGGCTGTTCGTCGAGGCGCTCTGTCTCGTCTGGTCCAAGCCCATCGCCTTCGTGGTCCTCGTGTGCATCGGCGGCGCACTGATCGGCCTGGGCGTGTTGTTCTTTCTCTACTCGCTCGTATTCGCCGCTCCCCACCCAACCGACTCTTACAGATCGGCTCCCGATAAGTTCTGAAGTCACGGGCAACAGAACTCCAGCCCGCCCACTCGCCGCTCCTCACTCACCACTTCCCCCATCCAAAAAAATTGGCATCCCGCTCGTCCTGCTTACCCTGAGCCTCGAAGGGAGAGATGAAGGAGGAACGAAGGGAGCGACGCGACCGAAGGTTCCGACCTGGTCGGAAGGGATCTGCTTTTCTCCCCTCTTCTCTGTGCCCTCTGTGTCCGGCGTTTACCTCGACCGGGTCGGGGTGGACCTCTGCGTAAATTCTGTTGTGCACGGCGATGAAATCTCGATAAGGCCTCCGAGTTTCACAAATTCTCTAGGTGATATTTGACCTCTACATCAGCAATTTGCTGGATTGCGTTGAAGGCCGCGTCGTCCTAAGTTCGTGCGCGCCTGCCCACTTTAGGCGTTTGTTTCACCTCCGGTGCTGACATCAAATATCGTGGCGAGGTAACCCAGCATCAGGGAAGGTGTGACAACGTGTTTTAAGAAGACTCTTGCCGGCGCAAAGGAAGAAGGCCGGGCTTCTACTATTACTCCAAGGATTTCTGCATGCATCTGGCCTGTTTGGGCAGCCGCTCTGCTTGCAATCGTTTTGTGCTGCGCCTGTCCGCTTCGTGCACAAATAGCATTTCAGCGATACGCCGCCCGGTTTGACGCGGCTCAGTCGAACGATTCGCCCTCGGCCATCGCGGCTGACGCACAAGGTGACGTCTATGTCACGGGCCAATCCTGCGTCGATAGCTCCTGCGAAGATCAGGAGGCTCTAACAATTAAGTACGACCCTAGCTCGAATGTTCTCTGGAAGGCCTGGCTGAAGAGTCCCGTTGGCGTTGCTCAAGGCGTGGACATAGGAATCGACTCAGCCAGCAATAGCTACGTCCTGTTTTTGCTGTGGCAGAAACGCGACTCTTCGAACGAGCTCACCGACCCAGACGTGGTCACCGCCAAGTACAACGCCGACGGCGTACGCCAGTGGATCAACTACCTTTCCAGCACCAGCGCCGTTACGCGCACCCCGGTAAAACTGTCTGTCAGCCCATCCGGCGATTTCTACGTCACAACGGTGGCCGCGAATATTGCGGCGAACACGAAATCAGACGTTCTCACCATCAAATATGACACCACTGGCAAAACAGTGTGGGCACAGGTAGCTCCTCCACCTTCAACCCCCCCCAGCGTCCCCATCGGCATCCAGCAGGACGCGCAGGAAAATGTCTACGTCCTGGTGAAAAGCTCCGCCCCTGGCGGTGGACCTGTTAGCTCGCTCATCCTAAAATACGCATCGAGCGGCACGCTCTTAAAATCATTCGGCAGTGAACAAATTGGCGATCCCGTTGCTTTCCAGGTCAGTCCGGCAGGCAATTCCTACGCCGTTGGGTTTGCGCCGACAATCACCGCGGGCGATACGGGAGATGTCACGCTAGCCAAGTTCAATCCAGACGGCACCTTGGCATGGTCGAACAATCTTGGCTCGACGACGAAGAGTCCCAAGTCCCCGCAGCCGGTAGCGCTCGCGCTCGATCCAAAAGAAGATGTATTCCTGGGTTCAACAGCAACAGCCACTGCCGCGGGTTGCGGCGGCTCGGTTGCTACCAGCTTCGTGGCAACCAAGTTCGATACCGGGGGAACTCAACAGTGGAGCTCAACATATACGGACAGTGGGAACGCTGACACTCCTACCGCAATCGTTGCAAATTCACTTGGTGATTTATACGTCGTCGGAAAAAGTTCATCCACCGCAGGCTCAACATGCGTGCCGCAAATCTTGACCGTTAAGTTCGGCATTCCTGGCAACGTGATCTGGACCGAACGCTATAGTGCGGACCCTGCGGGTGATTCACCGGCCGGCATAGCCATAGGAGGGCAGGGTGGCCTTTTCATAGCGGGCACGGGTGCTCCCACGCAGACCGACGCCGATTGGGTAACGCTCGACTACGTCCAGGACGGGGGAGCATTCGACGGCCAAGGAGACAATTTCAACAATGTGATCATTGGCTTGCTCATCTCAGATACTATAACTGTTAGAAACGTCGGTGAAGTCGAACTGACGAACATCAATCTCACGATAAACGGCGGCGGGTTTTACATATCCGCGGACAATTGTCCTTCTCAACTTTCGCCGGGTGATTCTTGCCAGTTTACCGTCGTTTCCCAGGCCGGTTCGGGTCCAGCAGGAGCCATTGTCACGCTTCAAGATAACTGGTCGGGAAACGCAGTTAATCCTCCGACGTTCTACATAAACATCGCCTCCGTCATCGAGCTTTGAGGGCACGGTGGATAGAATTCTCACGGCGCTGTCGCCTGGTTTTTAGCTGTGTCGAATGCACCCTGGTCATGCCAGACGCTATGATCCGTCTGGTCGCCGATCAAGCAGATATTCCACCGCAAAAAAATCTGTCATCCCGCTTGCCCTGTTTACCCTGAGCCTCGAAGGGAGGAACGAAGGGAGCGAGGGATCTGCTTTTCTCCCACTCTTCTCTGCGCCCTCTGTGTCTCTGTGGACCTCTGTGTAAAATCAGTTTCCTCTTCCTGCACACAGGTCGCGCCCACGGCCCCGGCGTCGCGCGCAAAATCATCGAAGACATTGCCCATCTCCCCATCGAAATCGTCGACGCCACCCTCGACCTGACCCGCTCGGCCGCCGAACTCCGCCCCAACCACAAACTCCCCTACACCGACTGCTTCGCCGCCGCCCTAGCCGCCCACCGCAAAGCCTCCCTAGCGACAAGCGACCAGGACTTCGCCGCCGTAGAAAAAAAGATCGACATCCTCGGTACCCTTGCAAAACCCGCAAGGGTACCCAAAGCATGAGCTCACCGGAGGAGGGACAATTCCATTCAACGAAAGCACGATGGAAAATTTGGGAGTGAACGACGAAGATCCTACTCTATGATTTTCAGAGCTGACGCCGTAACAGCACTGTGAATTTCCAAGAGTGCTTCCGAGATTATCATGCTATTTTTTGTGTCGTGGGCCTTATAAATTAGCTTTTCCCATTTGTCCGCGAGGCCTATAGCTGCAATCTCACGCGCGATAAAAATTCGGTCGAGAATCGCCACCCCAGCTCGTCTTTCAGCATCTTCGCATACTTTTCTTTCTTCCAAAGTCTGCGGATAGCCAGGGTATAGAGCGAGATCATTCTGCTCGACGCTTCCACCAACATACTTAATAGTTCTCGATACTCTTGCTTCTTATTCTCAGCTACCCAGTGTTTCCTCTGGTTGCGATTAGCTATATATGCGCCGATGAATACACCCAGAAGCGGGCCCAAGACGGCCCAGGCACCTCTCAGAGAGTCATGAATTTCTTTCCACGTTTCCTGTTTCATGATTTCGTCTTGGCTACCTGTTTCGAGCATCCACACATCCATTCCGGTCCCATACGCGCTGCGAGAACCGCAACGATGACGTAAATATCTGACTCGCCGAATGGTTGACCGCGTTTCACAACAGCCCAGAGCCCCAGTAAGAATCCGGGATCAGACGGTTTAAATTTATTGCAAAGATCCCATTCGTCGCAGACTTTGTCCCTGACTCTATCCCAGAGTGTTTCAAAGAGTGTCTTGCCCACAGCTACGGACGGTTTCTTTCCCAATGCCTCGCGGAACGATTGGAGCATTGACTGGTCAATCCAATATGAAGCGGAGACTCTGCTCGATTTGTGTTGTATATCGGTACCCCGATAATTTGAGCGGCTACGTTCTATGATCACTTCTCGATTTGACGTCCTGGATTGCCGCGATTGGCTGGATTGCCTCGCAGCTTCGTGGGCTATCAGAAGGTAGAGTTGTTTGTTACTCCGCCTCATCAAACTAGACAACCGTGTTGGCCCGCGCGTTCCTCGGGCTCGTTCTACGTGTCTCATCACATATTCCTTGTGCGGAGATTGACCCACTGGCAGCGCATTGTACGATTAAGATAAGACCCTCACCACTAAAATTCCATGCAACATCTTCAGACCCGATTTAACCAGAAGCACCAGCGCCGTTATTTTGTGGTTCTCGAAACCCAAGTAGCCTCCTAGCCGGGTGGCGCAGAAATGAGGCGTGGAATCCGTGCAGTTAGTCTTGTCTTTTTTTGAGGGGAACGGTGCGGTACCCCCGTCTATCACCTTCGGCTAATTGCAGAAGTGGTACCCTAATCCAGTGCGCCACAGTAGAGAAGAAGAAAATACCTCCGCGCCACCCGCCAACGGAGTGTACTGATGAAGTGCATTTTTTGCCGTTCTGAGGAAAATCTCACCGATGAACACGTCTTCTCTGCTTTCTTAGGGGGAGAACTAGAGGTGCGAAATGGAAGCTGCAAAACATGCAACGGCAAATTTGCCGTGGATGAAGGAGCGCTAAAGACAGCAACCGTACCTTTGCTTAACCTCTTGCGGATTGAAAATCGCTAGGGGGTCGTCCCCAACGCTCCGCTTCACGCAAACATCCGGGGGATGGAGGATCTAAAGAGCCTTCCCGCCTTTATGGATGGCGCTGGCGAGATCAAACTGAAAAGCGTGGTCAAAGAATCTGTAACGGATGAAGGAAGGCGACTTCGTCAGGGCTTTTTCCTGACCAGAGAAGAAGGCGACAAGTTTGTTGAACGCGCGCGCTCTAAAGGACTCGAGGTGGTTCCGAGGGACCTTCCTAAGGAAATCATAATCGAAGCCGAATACAAGGACAAGATCACGATGCAGTTTGCATTTTCTGCTGAAGCACGACGAGTCGCGGCGAAAACTGCACTCGCAGCGGTGGCTTTTGAATACGGCTCGGACTTCGCACTTGCCCCATGTTTCGACGTAATCAGGGAAGCCCACAAAGCCACGGGAAACAGGGACTTGCGCGTTTGGATATTCGCCAATGAGGGACTGCTGGGGGCGCATCTTAGAACGGCGCACCAGCACAGCGTAATGTGCTATCTGAGCGTGGGGCTGCAAAAAGGCTGGGCGCTGATTACGCTTTTTGGAAGCCTGACTTATTTGGTTGAACTCACGGCTGATTACTCTGGGCCGGATAGTAAAATGTTCAGTATTTTTTATGACGCTGCCTCTAAGGCGAGAGTAAACCCCATCGTTTTGGCCGACGAAATGACGTTGATCGGCCACGTTCTTTCGCCTGCCACAAAGTTTGAGGATCACGATGCTGTTGACCGGCAGTGGTATCTAGTCATTTCTGCATTCTGCGCCGAAAAGGGAATAATTGTAGACCGGATTAGTGGGGCGAAGCCGAAAGACAGTGCCCCTGACGACTAAGCCTAGGGCGCGTGGCCTGGACGCAAAACTTTGGAATAAATCAGGGTGGCCCAGACGTCGCTCTTACGTCTGGGGTTTTTGACTTTTCCACATATTTTCACAGCATATTAAATTAGTTAACCCCCGCCCAATCCCTTAAAGTCCTTCCACTTCTGTTTACCCCGTTCGAATGCCAACTCAGTAATCAAGAAAACTATTGACAATCGGTAACTACCACTGCTACCATTACCTATGGTCGTCGCCAGTCCTTCACAGATCTCTCTTGCCCTTTACCCTGAGGAACGAAGAGTTTACCCTGTTTACTCTATTCACCCTGTTTACGCTGCTTGCCCTGTTTACGCTGAGTCCCGAAGCGAGCCTCGAAGGGAGCCCAGAAGCGAGCGAACGCGAAAGGCTCTCCGCGCACGGAGTTTACCCCGACCGGATCAGGGTGTCCGGCGCCTGTCCCGACCCGGTCGGGGCGTTAAAACCCACCTTCAGCCCCGTCCCCGTCCTGCTGACCGAGTTCATCCCGAGTGGCTCCCGGCGTTTAGCTCTCCGAATCTTTCCCCCTTCAACTTTAAACTTCTTGCCCTGAGGGTAGTCGAAGGGTCAACCTTCAACCGTCCTTCGCTTCGTCCTCTGCCTGCTGTTGACTGTATGCTGTCAGCTGTTAGCTCACGCCCCTCCTTCCCTAACTCCCATAGAATCACATCTTTCGCAGACCCCCATCGCTTAACTCCCATCGAATCATATTCTTGCAAAAAACAGGGGGAGGGGGGTCCCCCTTACCCCCAGTCGGCGGCGAGGGGCCTCATATCCCTGCGCAACACGCAGGAATCCCCGCAACCCCAATCTCTTCATGCGTTTACCCCATAACTCGCGGACACCCCGGAGGACGCAGGGCGGTTCCAACGCCAACAGCTTTCAAAGTTTGGCTTCTTCTACTCACTACTCACCACTCACTACCCACTACTCACTTCCCGCCACTCACTACTCACCACTCACTACTCACTTCCAACCCCTTGAAACCCCCACTCCAAATGGCGCATCCTTATACATGTACGTGCAAGAAAGGCCCGGCGGCCCGGGAACCCAGGTACTCGACATGCGCCGCTTCCTGATTGCCATTGCTTCCCTCGCGGTTCTCCCCGCGATCGCTTCCGCCCAACGCGGAGGAATGGGAGCCGGCATGGCTCACCCCGCGATGGCCGCTCCCGCCCCACACGTTGCCATGCATGCTTCGGTCCCTGCGGGAGCCCACGTAACTTCCCAAGTAAATTCTGGAACACACTACGTTTCGTCGATGCGGTACGTGCGCACCCGTTCCGGCACGATTGTGGCCCGTCCGATTCCTCGTTCGACTGCTCCGATGCAACGAGTTGGCTCCAGCCGCCAATTGCTTTCGCAGGACATGGTGCCAGGGCTAGGATTTGATTACGCGCACGTCGCCGCAGTCCATCCGAATGGATTTTATGGACGGGGTCGGAATCGCCCGTTTGTGGGAACGTATATCCCGTTCTTTTATGGCGGCGGATACTACATGCCGTTCTCTTCCGATGACTATGTGGACGATGCGCCCGTGACCGACCCGCAACAAGCCGATACGGGACAGCAGCAAGTAGCACAAACGGCTGAGCCCGAGCGCTTAGCGCGGCCGTCGCGCGACTACGTCCCGGCGCCGCAGACAGCTTCCGAGAAGGAAGCGGAACAATATGTCTTTGTTCGCCGCGATGGCACTGTGTTTTTTGCGTCGGCCTACGCGTGGGAGAACGGCACGCTTCGCTACATTACCAGCGAAGGCTTGCGCCGCACCGTTACCGCGGACATGCTGGATTTGAATGCTACGCAACAGTTCAACGAACAGCGTGGCTTGAATTTCCGTTCGCCTGTTTAGTTTTTTTACGCCCGCCAAAATTCGTTTCTTCGCCGAATGTAGCGAGCCGGAAGTAACGAAGTAAGAAGTAAATAGGCAAGAAGTACGAGGCGAGAACAAGAAAGAAGAAGTAAAAGAAAAATCCGCGCGCGCAGCCCGCGTTTATTTTTTCACCGGCTCAGGCATCACGTAACCCGAAACCGCAGGAAGCCCAGCTCTCTCAAGCTGGACGGTAGTGTGATCAATCTTAAATTCCTTCGCAGCTTTTTCTTGAATCGCCCTCAGCAACTGCTCGCATTGATCCAAGTGCATATCCGGAATCCGCGCGTGCAAGCTCAACGCATTGTGCCCGCCGCCGAGCGACCAGATGTGCACGTCGTGGACTTCCTGCACTCCCTCGACGGTTAGGATCGCACGCGCTACTTCCTCGACGCGCATCTCGCGCGGTCGCCCCTCCAACAGAATGTGCGTCGACTCGCGCAGGATCCCGATGCTGGACCACAGTACAAGCAGGCCAATGGCAATGCCGAGGATCGGGTCGATCCACAGCGCGCCCGTCATGTGAATAGCGATCGCGCCCACGATGATGGCTATATTCGATAGGGCGTCGCCGAAGTTGTGAACCAGGATGCTCCGGAGGTTTAGATCCTTGTGGCCACGAACGAGAGCCAGCGTGATGCCGCCGTTAACGGCTAGCGCGGCCAGCGACGTCCAGATCATCCAGCTCTCGACTACATGGACTGGTGAGCGGAAGCGCTCGATGGCTTCATAGCCTAGCCATAGCGAGAGCAGGACGAGCAGAATCGCGTTGGTGAAGGCGGCGAGAATGCCGGCGCGGTGATAGCCGTAGGTCTTTTCGCTATCGGCCGGACGCTCGGCCCAGCGCATCGCCAGCCAGGAAATACCTAAAGCGGGAACGTCCGAGAGATTGTGGACGGCATCATTTAATAGAGCGACGGACCTGCCGAGAACGCCGCCAAAAATCTCGGCAACAACCAGCCCGAGTGTGGCGACCATGGCCCAGCCGAGGACCGACGGGCGCAACGGCGGGTGAGAGTGGCCGTGGTGATCGTGCGAATGGGGGTGGTGCAAGTGGCCATCATGGTGGCCGTGCTCGGGGTCGTGATCATGATCGTGAAAGTGGTCGTCCATCCGGTCCATCCGCTCCATTTTACGCGTTTGCGGCGGCTCGCGCAGGCGTCTCGGGCTGCCTCCCGGGCTGCCTTCGTGAGAAGGCAAAGTCGCGCCGAAAACCGCTCCTGGTTGTGCGCTGCGTGCTCGAAACCGCAAAAGAACACAGGCAGGAGTGCCTGTGGTACCAGTGGGAAGTTTGACACGTCCCCGGCGCGAATTCATTGACGCATTTCCCCGTGGCTGCCAACATCGAACTAGCTTCGCCTTCCGCTGAAATAGCGGCGGGAATGGCCTGCGCGCAGGGCGTGCGTTGAGGGAAATGACGGCTCCCATTGCAAAACTAAGTTTCTGGGGTGTTCGAGGGTCGACGCCGACGGTGGATCCTGCCACCTGGCGCTACGGCGGGAACACGCCATGCCTCGAACTGACCGCGCCGGATGGCACGCAATTTATTTTGGATTGCGGGACGGGGCTGAGGATGCTGGGCAGCCGCTGGGGAATGCCTAACGGCGGCGGAAATCCCGAGACACATATTTTTGTGACGCATTACCACTGGGATCACATTCAGGGGATTCCGTTTTTTGCGCCGCTCTATGCGGAGAATAACGAATTTCATTTTTATAGCTTTCGCTCGAAATTTCTTGGGCGCGACAGTTTGAAGCAGGTTTTCGAAGCGCAGATGGCGCTGCCGTACTTTCCTGTGGACATGTCCGCGATGAACGCGAAGAGAAAGTTCAAGGAAGTGGAAGGCGGAGACACTTTCAACATTCGGGAAAATAAAATTACGGCGAAGTGGCTGAACCATCCGCAGGGATGCCTCGGATTTCGCATCGAGACTCCGGCGGGAACAGTCGTGTACGCGACCGACAATGAGCCTGGCGATCCGAAGTTGGATGAGAACTTGCGGGAACTGGCGGCGGGCGCGGACATTTTTATTAACGATGCGCAGTTCACGCCAGACCAGTTGAAGACGACGCGCAAGGGCTGGGGGCACTCGTCGTGGAAAGAAGGCGTGAAGCTGGCGCGCGAAGTTGGCGCCAAGACACTGGTGCTGTTTCACCACGATCCGGACTCAACAGACCGCATGGTGGATTCGATTTTGCGGCAGGCGCGCGAAGAGTTTGATTCCGTGTTCGCGGCCAGTGAAGGCATGGTTATTACGCTGGGGGCGACAGGGGACAACGTGCAGGCGCACATGCCCGGGGCGCGGACGTCCTTGCGGCGAGAGGCACAGTTCCGCGCGAACGTTACGGGAGTGACAGAAGACGGAAAAGAATTTCAGGAAGAGACCGTGGTGCGCGATATTTCTTTGCAAGGCGCGCTGATTTCACTGCAGAACATGCCGCAGCTGCAATCGGAATTGCAGGTGACGATGGAGACGCCCGGCCAAGATGGTTCGCAATCGTCGATGCGCTTGAAAGGTTACGTGGTGCGGATCGATGCGGGAGCGGAAAAGGGTCAGATCGCGGTAGGCGTGGTTTTCACGGATTAATTTCCAAGAGCAACACTACAATATTCTCGCCGGAACTGGCAGGAAAACGAAAGACCCACCCCTGCATAACCCAAAACCCGCAAGGAGGGGCACCCTCGGAAAACGACAAAGTCAAAATCTTCTCGACGAGAAGGAGCCGAGGCCTTCCTCTATTCAGGTGGCGAAAAACAAAAACAGCGAGCTGCTTGTCAAAGGGCCTTGCCTTTTGCGGCTTGGCTGCGCAACAAAAACGTCTTGGGATACGAGCCGCGACCGCAAATTCTAAATGAACCGAAGTCTTTGTACCAATCGCGATCCGGCACTTCCGGTTGCGTCGCGATCCAGAGACGCAGTTGGTTCAGGTCGGCTATGCTGACAGTCCTTTCGTGCATGCGGTCGATGAGGTGCTGACGGACATTTGCAGGGAGATTGTCCCAGCTCTCGATCCTGGGCATTAGCTGCCGAAGACCATCCGGCCCAATTTGTCGCCAAGGCTCTTGGCTTCTTCCGGATCCGTTGCGTCGCGAAAGCGTTCAGCAAGTTCGAAAAACTCCTGCTGCTTGCGCTTCTCGGCCTCGATGCCGTTCTCGATGAGTTCGACCAGCATGCGGTTGGAGCTAAGCCTGCGAGTCCTTGCCAGGTTGCGGACCTTGGCTGCGGTGGTTGCTGGAAGGGTGACGCTTTGCCTTATAGTTTTGTTTGCGGAGCTCATGGCACCATTATGCACCATAATGGTGCGAACGTGCAAATGCGGGGAATGAGCCGTGACTTCCGTGAAGACGAGAGCAAGAGCGAGCAGACACGGAAACGTTAAAACCCACATTCTTCGCACGAACCGTGGAGCGATGCAGCACCAAACGAGTCTCCGAATATTCGATGTCCTAAAAGTGCCGGGCAAAGAACATGTAAGGGCTGCTCTCCTTGACAACTTAGGAGAGGCAGTTTTAGACTCCTAATCATCTTAGGAGGGAATGTGACGGTCCAAGCTCAACTTCTTCCCGGTACTCTCGATCTCCTCATTCTTAAGGCTGTTTCACTCGGGCCGCTTCACGGTTACGGCATTCTTCTGCGTATCGAACAGATTTCTGGCCGCGCTCTGCTGATCGAGCAGGGCGCGCTTTATCCCGCTTTGTTTCGGCTGGTGCGCCAGCGACTGCTGACGGCAAATTGGGGAACGTCAGACAACAATCGGCGCGCCAAATTCTATGAGTTGACTGCGCCGGGCCGGAAGCGTCTGCGGCAAGAAGCCGGTGATTGGAATCGTCTGGTTGCTGCCATGACTTCTGTCCTAGGTACTCAGCCGGAGGAAGTATGAAATTTCTGGCTTCACTTCGTTCCCTGGGTTCCTCCCTTTTTCATAGAAAGCGTATTGAGGCCGAGATCGACGAGGAGATGCGTCTGCATATCCAGAACCGCGCCGACGATTTGGAACGGTCAAGTCTTTCACGAGAGGAAGCGGAGCGGCGCGCGCGGATCGAATTTGGTGGGGTGGAGCGTTTTAAGGAAGAGGTGCGCGAAACGAAGTGGGAGACTCACGTGGAAAACCTGTTTCGGGATTTTCGGTACGCGGTACGGAGCCTTCGCAAGGACCACAGATTTGTAGTAACTGCCGTGTTTGCGCTGGCGCTGGGAATTGGGGCGAGCACGGTTGTCTTCAGCGTTTTCTACAATTTGTTGTTCAACGCGTTCGCGGCCAAGGATGCGGGGAGGATGGTGGTGCCGGTGGTGCAGGACGCGGCGACGCCGGACGACACTGGTTCTCTGTATGTTCATTGGGCGGACCTGAAATATTTGCGGGAGCACAATCAGGTTTTTGAGGACGTGGTCGGTTACTATGGCGCAACTTCGCTGGTGCAGTACGGCGCACGGACTTTTCAGCTTAACAATGGCCGCGTGACAACGAATGCGTTTGATTCTTACGGCGTACCGGCGGCAACGGGGCGCACGATTGTTTCGGAAGACGGGAAGCCGGGAGCGCCACCAGTTTTTGTCATGAGTCACAGGACTTGGAAGAGCGAGTTTGCCGAAGACGCAGGGATCATGGGAAAGAGCTTCGTGATTGATGGTGAGCCGCGAACGCTAGTGGGTGTGATGCCGAAGCGGTTCCATGGTTTTGGAGTAGGAAGAGAAATTTGGACGCCAGTAAGGTGGTTGCCAAGTGGGGTCGAGGAGGAAAACGGACGGAAGTTTGACGTACTGGCGCGAGTGAAGCGCGGCGTGACGTATGCGGCCGCGTCGGCGGAGCTGGATGTGCTCGTGAAGCGGCTGGCGGCGTTGCATCCGGATGGTGGCGATTATCCGAAGAAGTTCAGTGCGCGAGTGATGTCGGCTAACGATTATCTATTGGGGGCTTCCGGAGTGGGCGCGGTTTTTAATTCGAAGATCGATTTGAAGAGCATTCTGTATGACTTACTGGCGGCGGTGCTGGTGTTGCTACTGATTGCGTGCAGCAACGTAGCGAATTTGTTGCTTGCGAGGGCAACGACGCGGGAGAAAGAGATAGCCGTGCGGTCGGCGCTAGGCGCTTCGCGCTGGCAAATCATTCGGCAGCTTCTGATGGAGAGCTTGGTGCTGGCGGCGACGGCGTGCGCGGCAGGCAGCGCGATGGCGTGGACGGCCATGAAGGCAGTCGACGCTACGATTCATCAGAAGGCCTGGCAGAGGATGAGCGGCGAGGCAGTGATCGGACTGAACGGTCCGGTTTTGTTTTTTGCGGCGGGAGTTACCTTGCTGACGACGCTGATTTGCGGACTCGTGCCGGCGTTGCGCGCGACAAAACGCGATGTGCAACCACAACTCATTGGCAGCGGAAAGGGTGGCGGCGGTTTCCGACACGGAAAGGTTCGCGCAGGGTTGGTGGTAATGCAGGTAGCGCTTTCGATTGTCCTGTTGATTGGAGCTGGCTTGATGATGCGGAGCCTCTACTTGCTCACGCATATCGATATGGGCTTCAATCCGAAAAATATTTTGGTGGTTGCATTTGCACCATCTCGCGGAGCCTGGCAGACTCCGGACAGAGCGAGGATTGCATCACCGGAGGGCGAGGCGGAATTCCAAAAGGTTGTGGAAAGCTTGAAGACACTACCGGGAGTGGAGGCTGTTGCCATGAACAACACTATTCCGGGTTACGGACCGTCGCGCGGGCCACAAGTAACTGTGCCTGGAGGAACGCGCGTTGAGATGGCTGGGTTGGATGAGTGCGATGAGAATTGCGCCGGTACGCTGGAGATGCGGCTGATCGCGGGCCGCTGGCTTTCGAGAGAGGAAGTGCAGACGAGACAGCTTGCGGCGGTGCTCAATCAGCGCCTGGCACACGATATGTTCGGGGATAAGGACCCGGTAGGCAAACAGCTCCGAGCGAAAGAATTTGACAAATGGAGAACCAACTTTGGCCGAGCGCTTGGAATAACATATGCGCCGATGCCGGGGGATGCCGATTTTCGGATCGTCGGAGTTGTGAGCGATGTAAAGAATTTCGGACCGCAGCAGCCAGCTGTGCCGATGGCGTTCATCCCGCCGATGGTTATGGGAGATTTCATTCTGCAGGTGAAGACAAAAGTAGAGCCGGGCTCAATGATGCACGCAGTGCAGGAGCGGGTGTGGGCGGTGAACCGTAATGAGGTGTTTTGGGTGTTCGACCCGCTGGCGGAATTTCTGGAGGAGCACACGTACGCGACGCCGGAATTTGGCGCGACATTGTCGGGGCCGCTGGCGGGGATTGCGCTGGTGCTGGTGGTGATTGGGGTGTTTAGCGTGATGGCGTATACGGTTTCACTGCGGACGCAGGAGATTGGGGTGCGGATGGCGCTGGGAGCGCAGCAACGGGAAATATTGCGGATGGTTTTGCGCACGGGATTTGCGTTGATTGCCGCGGGGATTACGATCGGGTTGATTGCTAGTTTTGGGTTGACGCGATTTTTGGCGAGCCAGATTTGGGGAGTTTCGGCGACGGATCCGTGGACGTTTGGGGCGGTGGTGGTCCTGGTGGTGATAACTGGGCTCGCGGCTTGTCTGCTGCCTGCGAGACGAGCGGCTGGCGTCGATCCGTTGGTTGCTTTGCGATACGAGTGAGGGGGACAGCGAACCACTCCTGTTCTAGGTGGGACTTGTTTCCTCATCGATCATGCAAGAACCCGGGAGCTTCCTCAGGGGCTAAAGAGTCTGCGTGAGACCTCACAGACAATTCCTCAGCGCCTAAAGGCGGGGTGCAACTGCAGGACTTATGTCGGACCTGGAGGTCCGACCCCCGGTTGCCACACAGACTCTAAAGCCTCTGTTATTGCGGTTGTTTTCGGCACGACTTAAGTCGTGCCCTCCCAATAGTACTTCACTCTTCGCTCCGACACCTTAAGGGATATTTGTGAGATGGCTGCCAGAGAAGAACGTTCTGGCGCGACGTGATGCGCTACACTCTTGGGCTTATGTCTACCTCTGGATCGCGAACTCCTAATTTTGTTCCTGCAAGCGTCTTGGATAAGAGAAAGCCGTCGAAGGTGGCGTTGATTCGCGGGTTGGTGCGGCAGGCGCCGTTTGTGGCGAAAAACTTTGGGCTTTATTTTCGGAATGGGTGGCGGCGGAACATTTTGCATACGAATGTAATGGCGCCGTATGCGGTGACGTTTTATGTGACGCACAAATGCAACTTGGCTTGCTCGTATTGCACGCAGAAGGAGCCGGACGTTTTTAGCGACGAGTTGTCGACAGGAGAGACGATTCGGTTGCTGCGGAAGATTCGCAAGGAGACGGACTCGATAGTGATTACGGGTGGCGAGCCGACTTTGCGAGCGGACATTGAGGAATTGGTGGAGGCGGCGCGGTTTCATTGCAAGTTTCGGTCGGTGCTTTTGATTACGAATGGGACTTTGCTGGATCGCAAGCCGGGGATTTTGCAGGCGGTGACGGGGTTGGTGGTGAGTTTGGATGCTTTGGCGGCGGACCCGTCGAATGCGCTTTCGAAACCGGCGGCACTGCCGAAGGTTTTGCAGAATCTGGCGATGGCGAAAGAAGTCTTGGGAAGTCCGGCGCGGATTACGATCAGCACCGTCATTGAGGAATGGAACATCGCGGAAGTGGAAAAACTGCTGGATTGGTGCGGGGCGGAAGGGTTTGTGTTTGCGGCGCAATCGGCGCAGATGGAAAAGATGCCGAATCTGAAGCTGTTGCAGAATCCGAAGTATCAGGCGCTGGTGGATACGATTATCGAGCGGCGGCGCAGCGGGGTGCAGCCGATCAACGGGACGCCAAAGACCATAGAAACTTTGCTGCGGTTTCGGGATTTTCAGTGTTATCCGACGATGTTTCCGCGGGTGTATCCGAATGGGGATGTGTTTTATCCGTGCGAGCCGTTGCGGAAGGTGGCGGGGAATTTGTTACGGCACGGGTCGCTGGCAAAGATATTTTCGCGTGGGAAGAAGATGTATGGGGATATTCCGCCTTGCCAGGGGATCTGTTATTTGTTTGGGAATGTTTTGTCGCACTACTATGTGAATGATTTTTGGGGATTGGCGGGGGATTTTGTGCGGTGACGGACGCTGCCTTACAAAAACGGCTTAATTCGCGGCGTGGCTGAATGGGGATTTTAACACAGAGGGCACAGAGTTCACGGAGGGCAGAGTCGCCTTCCGGAGGTTAGTTCAGGTCGGAGATTTTCTTGTCGAGGTGGGCTAGGGCGGCTTCGAGGGACCGTTTGTGATTGGGATTTGTTGCGGATTCGAGGTCGTGGGCAATTCTGATCCGGGATAGTTGCAGGTCTTTGCGTTCCAGTTCGCGGCGGAGCTCATCCGCAGTTTTGCTGTTGTTGCCGTAGTGACCTTTTGGAGCCTGGCCGGACTCGACCTGGGCTTCCACGTCTTTGCTTTCCCATCCTCGCGCCATACGTATAGTTTGACACATTTTGCAGCAGGTGAGGGACGTTAAAAGAGAGAAAGTTTGAAGAGGCGCTCAGGCGCTGGCGGCGCGGCTTTTTGGCAAGATTGGAAGTGGAGAGTGCATTACGCTGCCGAGGGTGCTCTGCGCAACGCGAGCGAAGTGCTCGGCAAAGACGCCCTGAAAAGAAAATTCGGCGGCGTTATCGGACCAGCGAACCTGCAAAATCCAGCGATCCTTTTTTTGCAGCGCATTCGCCGAAATGATCTCGCCGGCGGGAATGACGAGTAACGGCTGGAGGTTCGAATCGAGCGCCCAAATATGCTCCGCGCCAACGAAAAGTTGGACGTGGGCGGGAGCAGCATTACCCGGCTGATATTTCCCGCCGTTTACGATGACCAGAGCGCCTAGTTCGCGCGCTTTCTCGTCGGGAATGTTATATGTCTTGGCCGGAGGCAGCAGAATGGCCGCCATAAACATGCCAAGACCGGCGATGGCGGCGAGCCAGCTGTTCCAAAGACTGAGCGGCAGGATGACAAGCGCGGCGCCAGCAAATCCGAGAAAAACGCGAAAGGCCATCCAGGACCGAGCGTTGCGGCGGACGTGCAGAAGCTTGGGAATCAGGAGAACCGCGGCAAACAAGGCGCCTATCAGTAAGTTGCGCAGGCGCGCGCCTGTTCCTTCTACTGGAGATGCCGCAGTGGCTGGGGCCGTGCTCATCTTGCTTACTTCCTTATCTTATCTACTTACTTAGAGTACGCGGAGGGGTTCAAGGTTTCAACGAATCTATCTCGCGCATGCGGGCGAAGGCCCGGCGGACGTGTGGAATGGTGATCGAGCCGCCGACGATCAAGGCTACGTTTAGAGCGTCGATGAGTTCTTCGCGATTCCAGCCTTCTTCGCCGCAGCGAACGATGTGATAGGTGATGCAGTCGTCGCAGCGGAGAACGGCAGAGGCGACGAGGCCGAGCAGTTCTTTCGTTTTTGTGCCCAGCGCGCCGGGCTCGTAAGCCTGATTGTCGAGAGCGAAGAAGCGCTTCATGCCGAGATGGCCGCAGTTGAGAATTTCCTCGTTTATGTCGGCACGGAATTTCTGAAAATCTTCAAGGCGGTCCGCCATGGTTCCTCCGAAAGTGGAAAGATTATTATGGACTAAAACAGATTAGTTCGGCAGGACGCGGCCGGGGCGCGCGCCAGTGGCTTTGCCGGTGTCCCAAACGAGTGCGCCGTTTACGAAGACTTTTTCGATGCCGGTTGGGAGCTCGAAAGGTTTCTGGAACGTGGAGCGGTCAATGACCGTGGCGGGATTGAAAAGGACGAGGTCGGCGAAAGATCTTTCGCGAAGGGTGCCGCGATCTTTCCAGCCGAGGCGCTGGGCGGGGAGCCCGGTCATTTTGCGAACGGCTTCGGGGAGCGTGAGCCATTTCTTTTCGCGGACGTAGAGGCCGAGCACGCGGGGAAACGTGCCTGCGCCGCGCGGATGGCGTGAGCCGATGCCGCCATCGCTTGCGACCATCACCCAGGGTTGCTGGTAGAACGCTTTAATGTCGCTCTCGATCATGGATTGCCCGATGATCCCGGCTTCGGTGTTGGCGGCGTCGCCTTCGCGGATGATGCGGATGAACATCTCGACGGCGGAAATGCCGTGCTGTGTGGCGAGATCCTCGATAGTGTGATTCTCGTAGGCGGTGTTTGGAGTAAATTCAACGATCGTGACGTGTGATGGTCCGCCGACATCGGCCAGAGCTTTCGCGACGCTCTTTGGGTCGACATATTGTTTATTGGGCACGAGGACCTTGATGTTCGAATGCCATGCATTGTAGGGGTAGCAATCGGCGAGAAGATCGAGGCCGCGTTTGCGGGCAGCTTCGATCACGCGGATGTATTGAGGCGCTTTGCCCCAGACACTGACGGTGCCGAGCTTGATGTGCGAGTGCTCAACGGGGATGTGAGCGCGCTCGCCGATGGCGATCTCTTCGTCCAGTGCCTGGAAGGAGAGGTCTGCCTCGTCGCGAATGTGCGTCATGTAGAAGCCGTGGAGTTTTGCGGCTGCGCTTGCGAGCGCGACGACTTCGTCCGTGGTGCTGTAGGTGCCCATGTCGTATTCGAGGCCACTGGAGAGGCCGATGGCGCCTTCGCGCATGCCTTGATTTACGAGCAGAACCATTTTGTCGATTTCGGCGGGGGTTGAGGCGCGCTGGTAATCCTTGCCGAGAATTTGTTCGCGAACGGTGGCGTGGCCGACGAGGACTGCAAGATTGAGGGAGGCGGGGTTTTTGCGCCGCGTATCGAGCCAGGGTGCGATGGGCCAGGGAGAATCGCCGTCCGGGCCCAGGATTACTGTGGTGATGCCTTGCGCAATTTGAGTTTCGGCGAGGGGATCTTTTTCAAGGCCCTCGATGGAGTGATTGTGAATGTCGATGAAACCCGGGGCGAGGACGAGACCCTTTGCGTCGATGATTTGTTCGTCTTTGTTTGGCTTGAAATTTCCAACCGTGACGATGCGGTCGCCGGAGATGCGGACGTTGAGATCGCGCAGAGGTGCGCCAGTGCCATCGGCGACCTGGGCATTGATGATCACCGTTGAGGGTGATTTGTCCTGCGAGCGCCCAAAAACGCAGGCGAACGCCAGCACCAAAAAAGTAGGGATAGCCAAGCTTCGGGCCACGCGAAATATTGGATTTCTTCGAAGAAATATCAGAGCGAACCGTTTCATGCCTTACCTATATAACAACGAGGAGCGTGGAGGGAAGGGGAAGACTGACGAAGAATTTATTCGGTGGTGGCCGCGAGAGCTTTCTCCGCTAATTCTTTTGCGTCGGGTTTGCCTGCCAAAATGAGATTTGCCCATTCCGCGCCCACTTGCGACAGGCGTACAGCCTCGCTGGTGAGTGATTCCGGACCACCGGAATCGTTGCCGCCAAAATAGATGCGGTCCATCGGATGAGCAGCGGCGATGCGATTCTTTGTGTATTGGCCGGGCACAGACATGAACATCGGGTGGCCGCGGCGATAAATGCGAACCTCGACGGGATCGACGTTGAATTCCGGCATGACTTTCTGGAAATCGGTTAGAACGCGGGTGGCGAGGGTCTTGCAATCCGCTTCGTCGAGGAGAGTGGAACGGAATTCTTCGCGGAGCGGGGTATAGAAAGTGAGGATGTTGTTTTTTTGTTTGTAGCCGGGATCGTTGCGGACGGTCCAATCAGCGACGATGAAGTCGGTGAAGGAATTTCCGGGGCACCAATTGTCGTAGCCGCGATTGTAGACGGGCTTGTCGAAGATGAGATTGACGACGGGATAGGGAGCGAAACGCGTGCGGCGCATCGCGGTTCTTTGTTCCGCGGGCAAACCCTGAACGATGCGCGAGGTAATGTGTTTCTGAGTGCACATCAGTACGGCTTTCGCGCGAACGGTTGTGAGTTTTCCTTCGAGGAAATATGTGACGTTGACGCCGTCCTTTTCCTGGACGACTCCGACCACCGTGGCCTCGCCAAGCATGCGGTCTTTGTACTTCGGCTGAAGGACTTCGACGAGTTTGTGGGTGATGCAGCCAAGGCCGCCGGGCAAGATGGCGCGTTTGGCATCGTCACCGGCGACAAGATCGTGCGCGTTGGCCAAGCCGACATAGGCGGAAGAGTCCGGAGTAGTGGCGCCCCAGTTCGAAGGACCGAAGATGTCCCACCACTGCTGAACTTCCGGAGCGTAGGCAGACGTGTATTTCGAGAAAGGCTGAGAATCGAGTTCGGCCATGCGCTCGCCAATTTTCATTTTCAAAACGTCTTCGCGGAATTTCTGGAAGCTGGCAACGACAGCTTTGGGATAAGGAAGCTGCGTGATTCCCGTTTTCCAGGTGTCCGGGACGTAGGTTTTGTTTACGAGCGTAGGGTCGGGCATGTTGACCATCGGAAGTTTCAGGCCCATTTCAGAGGCGAGTTGGTCACCTTCGTCGCCGTGATACGCATAGGCCGAGCCAGTGGCGAAATATTGCCTGTCGAATTCTTCCTCATATGCATTGCCGCCGAAGTGGTCTTCTTTTTCGAGCAGTAGCCAATCTTTGCCGCGAAGAAAATACGCGGCAGAGAGGCCTGCGACTCCGCCGCCGACAATCACGATATCGGCTTTCGAGGTGGAGCTCGGAAGTTCGAAATGATGGCCATCACGCACTTGGTGGCAGATTTCGTAGTGTTCGCCATCGACGAGGGGCGCGCTGCCCGGGTTGGAAGTTGACGCCGCGGAATCGGGCGCGGAAATGAGGGCGGTATCAACCGGACAGCCGGATGCGACCGAACCTGCAACCACGTATCGGATAAATTCACGGCGCGAGTGCGGCATTTGTACCCCCATGGTTGCTACGGCCTTTCGAGTATCTGCTTTGCTTCCAGACCGACGCTGCGCATGCGTATCCGATACCAGATGATGATAAGCGCAACGGAAACGGCAAAAATCAGTGTGGAGACGGCGTTAATTTCCGGCGTGATACCGCGGCGCAGGCGGCCCCAAATTTCGAGGGGGAGCGTGTTGTCGCGGCCGATCAAGAAAAAGGTTACAGCGATTTCGTCCATCGAAAGCGTGAAGATGAGCAGCCCGGCAGCGATCAGCGAGAGCTTGAGATTCGGCAGAGTGATGCGCCAGAACGTTTGCCAGGGAGTGGCGCCGAGATCGAGCGAGGCTTCTTCCTGGGCGCGGTCTGTCTTTTGAAGGCCGGCGAAAAGTTCGGTAGTGGCCACGGAGATTAGCGCGGTGCCGTGACCGAGAAAGACAGTCATGAGGCTGAGCTGAAATCCGGCAAGTACGGCGAACATGAGCAGTGAGAGACCGGTGATGATTCCAGGAAGAATGAGCGGGAGGAGAACGAGTCTGCGGAAGAGAGCTTTGCCGGGGAAGCTGGCGCGATCGAGAGCGAGGGCGGCGAGTAGGCCTAACGTGAGAGAAAGTGCGACAGCGCCGCTGGCGACGACGAGGCTATTCAGCACGGAGTCCCAAATGGGACCGTCGGCGAAGAGCTGGCGATACCAATCGAGCGTGAGGTGTTGTGGCGGAAATCCGCCGACACCGTCGCGATTGAAGGAATAGAGAATGAGCACAACGAGCGGCAGATAGACGAAAGCGAAGACGAGCACGGCGTACATCGCGAGCAAGGGAGAGCGGCGGTTTGGAGAGTGGCGGCTCATTTGTTCATTTAAAGGACCAGCGTTTTTCGAGGCGCTGCGTAAAGAAAAGTAGCGAGAGAGTGATGAGGAGGATACACACAGAAATCGCGGCGCCGAGTGGCCAATCGTAAACCGCGCCGAAAAGAGTTTGCACGATGTTGGCGATCATGGTGCCGGAAGAGCCGCCGACGAGCAGCGGCGCTAGAAAGTCTCCGAGAGAGAGAACGAAGGCGAAGGTTGCTCCAGCGAGAAGGCCGGGCATTGAGAGAGGAAGGATCACACGGAAAAAAGTGGACGCGGGGCTGGCACCGAGATCTTGGGAGGCTTCAACGAGAGGGCGCGGAATGTGTTCGAGTGAAGCGTAGATGGGGAGAAAGACGAATGGCGTGTAAATGTGCGTGAGCATGAGCACGACGGCGAAGGGGCTGTAGAGAAGAAAGCTGACAGGCGCGTGAGTGATGTGGGCATATTGGAGGAAGCCGTTGAGGACGCCTTCGCTGCCGAGAATTGTTTTCCAGGCGTAGCCGCGAACGAGATAGCTGACCCAGAGCGGCACGATGACGAGTTGATAGAGCAATTCTTTGCGCGCGCCGGAATGAAACGAGAGGTAGTAGGCAAGCGGATAGCCGAGGAGCAGGGAACAGAGCATCACGGAGCCGGCGATGCGCATGGTGCGAAAGAGAACTTCGGCGTAGAGAGGATTCGTGAGCAGTTTTTGATAATTGCTGAGATTCCAATGGTGGACGATCGTGCCGTCTTGTACGGCCCAGAAGCCGTGCGCAAACATCAGCGCGTAGGGCAGCAGTAGGAAGAGACCTACCCAGAGAAGCGGCGGGGCAGAGACGATCATTTTGTAGGCACGCGAGTACATGGGGAAGTTAGTCCGCGACGCGGATGGCATCCGCTATCGAGAAAACAAAATCGTGTTCGCCTGTGATTGGACCGCACGTCGGCAATCGCACACGCAGAACTTGATCGGTGCCGCAATCCACTTCGAGGAGTTCGCTGGCGCCGCTGTAGATCTGTTGGTGAACTGAGGCGTGAAATTTTACTTCGTTGACTTGGCGTTTACCGTCCGGAGAGAGGCGAATCGTTTCGGGACGAAGAGAAAAGACGGCGGGGCCTTCGGTTTCTTCCAAAGGCCAGCGCAGGACGCCGCAGGTGGCGATGCTGCGGCGAATTTCGCCGCGCAATAAATTGGTTTGGCCGATGAACTGCGCCGTGTAAGCCGTCGCGGGGTGCGCGTAGATTTCGCGCGGTGAAGCGACTTGCTCTAGCGCGCCATCTCTCAAGAGCGCGATGCGGTCGGAGAGAGCCATGGCTTCTTCCTGGTCGTGCGTGACGAAGAGAAAGGTGATGCCGATTTCGCGCTGCAGCGATTTCAATTCACTTTGCATTTGCTTGCGTAGATTGGCATCGAGCGCGGAAAGCGGTTCATCGAGAAGCAGAAGCAGCGGGCGATTTACAAGGGCACGGGCCAGAGCAACCCGTTGCTGCTGGCCGCCGCTCAGTCGCGAAGGACGCGCGTCAGCGAATTCCCTCATTTTCACCATATTCAGGGCTTCGGCGACGCGTCCAGGAATTTCGTTTTTTGGCGCACCTTGCACACGCAAGCCATACGCGACGTTGTCTCGTACGTTCAGGTGCGGAAATAACGCGTAGTTTTGAAACACAGTGTTTACGCGGCGCTTGTAGGGCGGCATCGTATCGAGCCGCTCGCCAGACATCCAGATTTCGCCGGAGGTGGGTTGTTCGAAACCGGCGATCAGGCGCAAGAGAGTGGTTTTTCCCGAACCGCTTTCGCCGAGCAAAGTGAGAAATTCCCCCGCGGCGATGTTCAGCGAAATGTTCTTCAGGACGTCACGCGCACCAAAGCGCTTGGCTACAGCGCGCACTTCGAGCAGCGGGGCGTTGGCGTCCACGGAAGCGGGCTGCGGAATGGCGGCGGAGCTCACTGCGCGGCTTTCACCTCGTTCCAGATTTCGTTGTACTTGCCACGACGCGGGACATCCTGCCAGAAATAAATTCGTTGCATGTACGCGTCGGGATCGTCGAGGTGCAGACCTTTCATCTCTTCGGTGCTAAGGAATTGCGAGGCGCCGGGGTTCGCCGGAGTGTAATGCGTTCGATCGGTCACTAATTTTTGCGTTTTTGCTTCAATCATGTATTCGAGGAAGGCATAAGCAAGTTCTTTGTGGCTGCTTGCGGAGGTCACCATCAAGTGGTCGATCCATCCTGTGGTGTTTTCTTTGGGAATGGTCTCTCCGATTGGAAAGTTTAGTTTGCGAAGGTCATTGGTGTTGAGCGGCCAGCCCATCGCCAAAACGATTTCATGACTTTGGAAGAGGTTGGTCAGCTCGCCGCCAGTGGACCAAATCTTTCGAATGTTGGGCTTCAGCTCGATCAGTTTCTTCTTTACGGCTTCGAGCTGCTCATCAGTCAGATTGTAGAGCTGCGAAGGATCAGGCTTGTCATAGCCGAGAACTTGAGCTGCCATATAGATGGTGGAAAGGTCGTCCCATACAGAGATTTTTTCTTTGTACTTGGGATCCCACAAAACTCCCCAGGAGTCTGGCGGTTGAGGAATTGCTTTCGCGTCGTAGAGCAGAGGATTTGGCCCCCACATAAAGGGAAGGCCATAAATTTGTCCGTTGGCTCTTACCAGTGGAAGATCGCGGAGTTTCGCCGAGAGTTGCGTGTAGGAAGGTAACTTAGAAAGATCCAAAGGCGCGGCCAAGCCAGCAGTCGTAATGGAGTGAGCGACGTCGCTGGAAGGCGAGATCACGTCGTAGTTCGAGGCGCTTCCGCCGCGCAGCTTGGCCACCAGCTCATCGCTCGAACCCATGTACGATGCGGAGATTTTGCAATGGTGCGTTTCTTCAAAAGGGCGCACGAACGAGGGATCTGCGTAGCCTTCCCAGACGAGCAAGCTGAGGGTTTCCTCTTTTTGTTTGCAGGCGCCGCAGAGAGTCGCGAGCGCCAGAATGCACAGGGCGATTGTGCGCCGGTTCATGCTTTCCGCCGTTTTCTCTGCATCTGCATCCTCCCGCGTGTCTATTCGTTGCCGGCCCGAGTCTGATCCAGAATTGGCAAAAGCTTTTCCTATTTCGCGTTTGCCTGATAGACAACTCTTCCGCCCACGATTGTCTTCTCGACCTTCGTTTGCGCAATCGTGTGTGGATCGATCTCAAAAATATTTTGCGAAACGATGATGAGGTCGGCGAGCTTGCCTGGCTCGATCGATCCTTCCGTTTTTTCGCGGCGTCCCGCGTAGGCTGCGCCGAGCGTATAGCCTTCGACGGCTTGCGCGAGGGTGACTCGCTGCTCCGGCATCCAACCGCCGTCGGGTTTGCCTTCTAAGGTTTGGCGCGTGACGGCCATTTGCAGGCCTTCCCATGGATTCAGCGTTACCACGTTCCAGTCACTGCCGAACGCCAGACGCCCGCCAGACTTTGCGATGCTGTTCCAAACCCATGCGCGCGAGGCGCGGTCTGGTCCAACATTGCCGGCCCAGACTCGAAGAGTGTCTTCGTCTGGGTAAGCGTGCAGCGGCTGCATGCTTGCAATCACGCCGAGTTTTCCGAAACGAGGGATGTCTGCGGCGGTGATGGTTTCAATATGCTCGATGCGCGGGCGCCGGTCCTGCGTGTGGTTTACATTTTCGGCGTTTTCGTAAGCGTCCAGGGCGGTGCGCACGGCGTAGTCGCCGATGGCGTGAGTGAAAAGTTGCAGTCCGCGTTTATCAAGTTCCGCGACGGCCGCTTTGTACTTCTCCGGGTCCCAAAACAATTTACCTTTTGTGGATGGATCGTCGGTGTACGGCTCGAGCATCGCGGCAGTGTGCGATTCGATGACGCCATCGATCATCATTTTCACCACGCCGCCGGAGAGCCAGTCGCCGGTGTATTTTTTGCGCGCCTGTTCGATCGCATCGATATCTTTGGGGCGCAATTCGGGCGGATCCAGGAAATACGCGATGTACATTCGTAGCGTCAGATCGCCCTGGCGGCGCAGTTCATCGTAGAGAGCGAATTCTTCGAAATCACCGCCCGCACTGTGCACGCGGGTAAGTCCATTTTCGTTTGCCCAATGGAAGCCGGCGCGTAGGGCAGAAAGCTTTTCTTCGCGCGTCGGCTTGGGCACAAGCTTGCCGACAAGGCTGCCTGCGGATTCTTTCAAGGCTCCAGTGGCTTCGCCGGTCTTAGGATCGCGCACGATCGCGCCATTGGCGGGATTCGGTGTGACCTTAGTGATTTTTGCAAGAGCCAGCGCCTTTGAATTGGCCCAGGAAGTATGCCCGTCATAGCCATAAAGCAGAACCGGGCGGTTCGGGAAGACCTCGTCGAGATATTTCTTGTTTGGCAGATTTTCCTCGCCGAACATGGCGTAGTTCCAGCCGCCGCCCAGAATCCAGCCATCGCCAGGATGTTTCGCCGCGTATTCGCGCAAGAAGCGCTGGATGTCGGCAGGATTTTTGGCACCTTCGAGATTGGCTTGGCCGAGGCTGATCGAGCCGTCAAGAAAATGAATATGGCAATCCACGAAGCCGGGCAGAACCAACTTTCCGCCGGCGTCGATTACCTTTGTTTGCGGTCCGCGAAGTTTTTCGATTTCAGCGTCATCGCCCACGGCGATGATTTTTTCGCCACGAATTGCCACGGCTTGCGCCCACGATTGTTTGGCGTCTACGGTGTAGACCTTTCCATGGATGAGAATAGTGTCAGCAGCCTGGGTCTTCGCATCCTGCGCGCCCGCGGTCGAAGAGCTGGCTAAGGCAGAAATTAGGGCTAAGGCAAACGCGATCGCTAGTTTTGGCAATGCTTTCATTCGTGGCTCCGAAGCTGTTTTTCTTGCAACGTTCACCAGTCACTTCCTCTCAAAAAGTTGGTGGCGTATTTACCCATAGCAACCAAGTTTCAGAACGTCCGGGATTTCTCCAGCGGTGAGGCGTTGAGCTTTCGAAATAAAGGCTATCTCCGGGCTTGAGCCGGTAGTGTTCCTTGCTGTTTAGCCAAATCTCAAATTCACCTCGAAGGATATGCAAGAACTCTTCGCCTTCGTGAGAGTAGGATTCACCGCTGCCGCCGCCGGGTTTGATGCGAAAAAGATGCGGTTCCATGGCCGTTTGACCCCAGGCTAGAAGCTCCATGCGTACTCCCGGAGTCGTTTCCAGGATTTTTCGCTGATTTGGGCGCACGAGGCGCGGATTTTCGGCCGCGGTTTCAAAGAGCGAGAGAATGTTCGTGCGATAGAAACGGGCGATGCGGCGCAGCGTGGAAATGGAGGAGCGCATCTGCCCGCGTTCGAGCGCGCTAAGAAAGCCTACGGAAACTTTCGTGGCCCGCGCCACCTGAGCGAGGGACAGACCACGACGCGTGCGCAGCCGCCGAAAGCGTTGGCCGGGAAGCGGAGCGCTCTCTGGCAGCGGAGATACGACACCCTGGCGTTTTAATACGTGCACGATCGCCGCGGGATTCAGTCCCCGCGCGCGCCGCAAAAAAACGGCGCGTTGCAGCAGACGTACATCGGCCTCGGCGTAGAGCCGATAGCGGCTTTTCGTACGATGCGGCGAAACAAGACCCAGCGCTTCCCAGGCGCGCAATGCAGAAGAGGAAATGCCCACGCGGCGTGCCACCTCGCTGATACGCAGCAACCGGCGAACCGTTCGATTTGCTGATGGCTTGGAGAAATTCTTTCCGCTTGACACGGCTCCCGGCTTTCTCTAAGTTTGCGGGATTATAGTAAGGTTTCGGGGGCACAGCAACCTCGAAGAATCTACTTCCAAAAGAATTCTTCGAGACAAGGGGTGAGTTCATGAAATTGGCTGCCGGATTTTGGTGGAGCGTCGCGCTCCGCCACAGTAATATTATTTCTTCGCTTTTTCTCGTGCTGGCCATGCTTTTTGCTGCACCGTTTGCAGGAGCCCAGAGCACAGGCGGCAGGATTCGCGGGACGGTAAGCGATCCCAGCGGCGCCTCCGTGGCCGCGGCCACTGTCACCCTTCTCAATGAGGCGACTCATACCGCGCACGAAGTGCAGACCAGCGCCAGTGGAGAATATCTCTTTATCGAAGTGCCTATTGGCAGCTATGAAATCGACGTCACGCAGGCAGGATTCAAGAAGTTTATCCGCAAGGGCATCGCCCTGGACTTGAACGAAGTCATAAGTGTCGACATTACGCTGCAGCTCGGCGCAGCGACGGAGAGCGTCGAAGTTACCGGCGCGCCGCCCGTTGTCGATACGAGCTCGACGCAGCTTGGCGCGGTGGTCAACGAGCGGGCTTCGACGCAATTGCCTTTGAATCAGCGCGACGTCTATCAGCTACTTCAATTGCAACCTGGCGTGCAATCGCAGCTCGGCAACGACACATTCTACGGTTCGGACAAACCCGGAGTCGTGACCGTAAATGGCGGACGTGGCCGCGCGAACAATTATTCCGTGAACGGAGGCGACGGCAACGATCTCTTCGCCAATCTACCGGCCATTCAGCCTTCGCCGGACAGCATTGAGGAATTCCGCGTGATAAGTAATTCCTTCGATGCGGAATATGGGCGAAATTCGGGGGCGGTCGTAAATGTTGTGACCAAGTCGGGTACGAACAACATTCACGGCAGTTTCTATGAGTTCTTTCGCAACGACGTGCTAAACGCGCGTCCTTTCACTTTCTTTGCGGCGCCGAAGCCAGACTTCAAACAAAACCAGTTTGGGGGCACCATTGGCGGCCCTATAAAGAAAGACAAGACCTTCTTTTTTGGCTCGTATGAAGGGCGCCGCATTATTCAAGGAATTGTATCGCAGCCTATCAGCGTGCCCACCGGGGCGGAACTCAATAACGGAGATTTTTCCGCGAATGGGGTCGCCAACGGTGTCGTTGATCCCAATGGCAACTCCGGTTTTGCCGGAACCTTATCCGATGCGACGGTCGCTAACGTCCTGGAAAATCGCTGCGGCGCAAATCTGGGTGCGGCCGGCAACGCGGCAGTGCAATCTGTGGCTAGCGGGGGCGGTCCGCAACCCTACAGCACGATTTTTCCCAACTTCAAGATCCCGACGCAATGTTTCGATCCTGTGGCTCTCAGCTTGTTGCAATATGTTCCCGGATCGGGCGGAAGTGGCGGGGTACAAGTCACGCCGAACAAAACGGACAGCGGCGACCAGTTCCAGATTCGGGTCGACCATAACTGGTCGAATAATCAGAAAACATCGGTCTACTATTATTTCGATAATGACAACACGCTAGACCCTTTTGCAAAATTTCAGGCCTCCGGCGCCACGACCGGCAATTTTCCAGGAGACTACGCAACACGCACCCAGCAGCTGAACATAACGCACACCTCGACAATCGGTTCCACCGCGGTGAACGAGTTCCGTTTCAGCTATTTTCGCGAGGGGCAACTGATGTTTGACTCGCCGACGCGGACGAATGCCATTCAGGCCTCGTGCGGCACAGGAGGCGCCGCCGCGTTCTGCTTCACTGGCACTTCTGATACGCCGCTTACCGATGACAGCGGGAACTTGCTGGGCACCAATCCCGACTATGGCCTCCATTCGGGTCTCGGCCCGACGAAAGAGGGAGTTCCATTCATCAGCGTCGGCGGCGGCTTTTCCATTGGCAACAATTTCAACGGACAGTTGCCGCAGACCGGCAACACCTACCAGTTCAGCGACAACTACAGCAAAATCATCGGTACACACAGCCTGAAATTCGGCGTCGATACCCGCTATCAGATGTTCAACCAGTTGCTCTATTTTGACGTCAACGGCGACCTGGGCTTCCTTTCTTCCGCTTCCTCGCCGACGGGAGACGACCTCGGTTACTCCGATGCCTATCCCAATTACCTTCTCGGTTTGGGCAACAGCTTTTTCCAGGGCTCCGCGCAACATGAACTCGTGCGCAGCACCTCCATCTACCTCTATGCGCAGGATAGCTGGAAGATCAAATCCAACGTCACCTTGAATTACGGCGTGCGCTGGGAAATGAACACGCCACTCACAGACATCGGTCAGAAAGTGCAGACATTCCGGCCTGGCCAGGTCTCGACCATCTACCCTTGCACGCTTCCGACGACTAGCCCGCTCTACGTTGCCGGCAGTGTGACGAATTGCGATGAAGCTGGCGTAACGCCCGTGGGGCTGGTTTTTCCGGGCGACAAAGGTGTGCCAGAGGCGCTGACTAATACCTACTACAAGGGCTTTGCGCCTCGGCTTGGCCTCAATTGGAGTCCCGGCTGGACAGATGGATGGCTCGGCAAGCTAGCGGGGGGTCCTGGGAAAACGAGCGTCAGCATGGGTTACGGGATCTTCTACAACCCGATTGAGCAGCTCGTGCTCGAACAGTTCAGCGCAGAACCACCCTTTGGCGGAAGTAACTTCATCACCAGCCCGCTTCTACAAACTCCCTACGTCAGCCAGAGTGGCGAGACGTTTCCGAATCCATTCAACGGCATCCTAAATCCGCCGCGAGGCTCGTCGATTGATTGGGAACAGTTTCGACCGATGACGTTCTTCGGAGAATTTCCTCCCAATCTGCGCATGCAGTATTCGGACCAATACAACCTGACCATCAAACGTCAGTTGCCGGGAGATATTCTCTTTCAAATCGGCTATGTGGGATCGCAGGGTCATCGCCTTCTCGCAAGTTATGAGGCAAATCCTGGAAATCCAACCACCTGCAATGATTTGCAGAATATTTCGAATCTCACAGGCGACACCAATTTGGCTTGCGGGCCCTTCGGAGAAGACAGTGCTTATACGATCGGGGCCGGAGAAATTCCCGCCGGCGTAACCCTTCACCTTCCGTATGGCAACGTCCCAACCGTAACCGGGCCGAACCCCGCTCCCATTACGCTTGTTGGACTGCGCAAGTATTCTTCGCCGCTTTGTCAGCCGACGACGGGTGTCGGATGTCCCGCGGACGGCACTCCAGTATTTTCAGGAATCTTCAGCGAGAACACTGTTGCGAAATCCAACTACAATTCCATGCAAGTTTTGGTCCAGAAGAATTTCTCGCACGGAATTCAGTTCCAGGCTTCCTATACGTGGAGCAAGACGATGGACAACGCGTCGAGCTTTGAAAGCGCGCTCAATCCGTTAAATTTCGATGCGACCTACGGGCTCTCGGCTTACGATGCGCGGAATCGTTTTGTTTTCAACTATGTTTGGGATCTACCCGTTCCGAAGTACGACGGCTTCAAGGGAAAGATGCTCGATGGCTGGGAACTTTCTGGAATTCTGAGTTTCCAGAGTGGCTTCCCGATTCGAATCACTTCTGAGGACGACGTGGAAGAATTGGATTCGACGGACCTGTTCGAGTTTCCTGGTGAACCGAATCTCACCGCGCCGTTCCATACGCAAAACATTCGCCAGAACAACGGTTTCGTCTTTGACCCGAACCTCTTTACCAATTCGACCGTCGCCCCCGGCACGATAGGCAATGCACCGCGCTCGATGTGCTGCGGACCGGGCATCAACAATTGGGACATGAGCTTCATGAAGGAAACCAACTTTGGTGAGAGGCTCCAGATGGAATTCCGGACGGACATCTTCAACATCTGGAATCACGCACAGTTCTACAGCGTGGATGGAGACGTATCAGATCAGGGGAGCACCTTTGGCCAGGTGCAGCACGTTCACGATCCGCGACTGATCCAGTTCTCGCTGAAGTTCCGTTTCTGAGACAATAGCTGCTAGCAAAAACGGTTTGAAGGCGTCCCGGTCCAGTCGGGGCGCCTTCGCGCGTTCGAAGAAAGAGAGAAGCAGCTCGCTCTCCAAGGTTTTATCAGCACAAACTGACTGCAGGGAACAGACCTGTAAGCGTTGGCCGCTTAGCGGCTACACAGCAAATGGAATAAGGAAATGCACGACGCACTGAAGAACGAAATCGCCACTTACGAAAAGCGCACGCCAAAATCCGCGGGCGCGTACAAGCGGGCATTGCAGCGCATCCCGCTCGGTGTTGCCAGCAACTATCGCCACTACGAACCATATCCGCTGTTTGTGAAGGACGGAAAGGGAAGCAAGATTCACGACATCGATGGAAACGAATACGTCGATCACAACCTGTGTTTCGGCGCTTTGATGGCCGGGCACTGCCATCCAGCCGTAGTGAAGGCCGTCGAGCAAAAACTGCATGAGGGATCGACCTTTGGCATGCCGCATGATATGGAATGGGAACTTGCCGAAGAAATTTGCAAGCGCTATCCCGTCGAGATGGTGCGTTTCGGTTCGAGCGGGACGGAAGTCACGATGCATGCTTGCCGTATCGCGCGCGCGGCGACTGGCCGCGACAAAATCCTAAAGTTTGAAGGCGCTTACCACGGATTGCATGACACGGCGCTCGTCAGCGTGAAACCCAAGGCCGAAGATTACGGCGACCCCGATGCGCCCAACTCCGTCCCCGGCGGAGGCGGCGTGCCAAAGGCTGCCGTTGCGAATGTAGTTGTTGCTGCGTTCAATAATTTGCCAAGCGTCGAGCGCCGTTTCCGCGAAAATCCTGGGCAGATCGCCGCGATCATCCTAGAACCTATCTTGATGAACGTTGGGCTGTGCATGCCGCAGCCCGGTTTTCTGCAGGGTTTGCGCGATATCGCCACGAAGAATGGAGCGCTGCTCATCTACGACGAAGTGAAAACCGGAGCAAAACTCGCCTGGGGCGGCGCCAGCGAATACTTCGGCGTAAAGCCGGACATGATATGCCTGGCGAAATCCATCGGCGGGGGGTTGCCACTCGCCGCGTTTGGCGCGAGCCGCGCCGTGATGGATCTTATCTCGCAGCACAAAGTATTTCACGGGGGCACCTACAACACGAATCGGGTGGCCATGGCCGCAGGGCTTGCCACATTCCGCGAAGTTCTTTCGCGCGAGAACTACGAGCATGTCGGCAAGCTCAGCGCGAAACTCACGGAAGGCTATCGAGCTGTCGTCAAGAAGACCGGGCTTCAGGCCTACGTGATAAGCGCTGGAGTCAACGGCGCGCTAATGCTCTATCCGCAAGAAATTCGCAATTATCGCGATTGGACCAATATCGACGTGGATCTTTGGCGGCACTACTGGTTCGCGATGGTCAACCGTGGCGTCTTGCCGCAGCCCTATTGGTGGGACGAGCAGTGGACCATTTCCGTCCAGCACACCGAAGCTGACATCGACAAGCATCTCGCTGTGTTCGACGAAGTCGCGCCTGGCCTTGCAAAAGCGCAGCTCGAGCGCGGGGCACACTTCGTCGGTGCCACGGGCCACTGATTTTAGGAGACCGTTCCATTGCAGAACGAGGCCGCCATTGCGTCCGCCGCGCCGATCGCGCCCGTAGTTCAGGACGCGCCGCATCTGCGCCGCGTTTTGGGACGCATGGACCTCGTTCTGCTCTTCGTTGTCGCCGTCTTCAACCTGAACGTCGTTCCTTCGATTGCCGCTAATGGCGGCGTCACGGTCTGGCTGTGGATCATTTCGTTGCTTTTATTTTTCTGGCCGCAGGGAATTGCGGTCATTGAGCTGGCGCACAGGTATCCAGGCGAGGGCGGCGTTTACCTCTGGGCCAAGGAAGTCTTTGGAGACTTCCACGGTTTTCTATCCGGTTGGTGCTACTGGACCAACAACATGATGTATGTGCCCACGGTCATGTTGTACTTCGTTGGCGTTTCTGTTTTTGCGCTAGGCTCCGGGCATGAAGCGCTGGGAGACAACAAAGCTTTTGCGTTAACTGCCTCGCTTTTGCTGCTGATCGTTCTTGTCATGCTGAATATCGTCGGCCTCGGTGTCGGGAAGTGGATCAATAATCTCGGCGCAATCGGCACTGGCATCGCCGCCGCCGTGCTGATAGGCCTGGGCATCGTGGTGTGTTTTCGGTTCGGTACCAGCGTCACGTGGGCTGACTTTCGAATCCCGCCCAATCCAAAATTCGTCCTAAATTCCTTCGGCGTGATTTGCTTCGGATTGGTAGGTCTGGAGCTCGCTTCCGTCATGGGAGACGAAATCGAAAATCCGCAAAAGACTTTGCCTGGGGCAGTGGCCTGGGGCGGCGTACTTTCCGGCGTGCTCTACATTGGCGCGACGCTGACACTGCTCATAGCGATTAACAAAGGCGACATAAACGTGTTGCAAGGGATTGTTCAGGCGGTAGGCCACATGGCTCGCCGTGTCGGCGTCGTATGGATCGTCGCGCCATTTGCGTTTCTGCTGAGCTTGTCCATTGCGGGCATCGCGTCCGCCTGGCTCGGCGGCTCCGCGCGAATTCCATTTGTCGCGGGACTCGATTCCTACATGCCCGCTTGGCTCGGCAAGGTGCATCCGCGCTACCGCACCCCGTACGCCGCGCTGATCGTGCACGCCGCCGTATCCATGGTGCTCGTCGTTTTGAATTTTAGCGGCTGGTGGCTCTGGAATAAACTGATTGGCCTCTCGTTCGTGGCGTACGCCTTGCGGTCGTTTGGGTTTGTTGTAGCGAATCTGACGGCCAGCGAGACTGGCGTGCAGGAAACTTTCCAGAAGCTGCTCTCGCTTGCCGTCGTGCTTCAGTTGATCCCCTTTCTGTATATGTTTGGTGCGCTGCTTAAAATTGCCTTCGGCGATTCCTTTGCGAAGGGTGTCTATAGCAAGACGACATTGATTCTTTCCGGGGCAAGCGGGCTCGTCACCACCATTCTGGGAATCGCGTTGGCTTTTTTTCCAGCGCAGCAGGTCACGTCCATCTTTTCTTACGAGGTTTGGATGGTTGGAGGAACATTGTTTTTCATCGGGCTTGCCGCGTTTTTCTTTTTTGTTTACGGACGACGCAAAACAGCGAGGAAGCTTGCGGAGGCCGTTCCGGCAGTGTAAAAACAGCAGCGCCTCCTATCATGGGCGCTCTCGCGAAGACGATTTTGGGAGGCTGCGATGTCCAGTAGTTCGACAGCGGTTGTTCGAACATACAAGAATTACGTGAATGGCGAATGGCTTGCCAGCGCTTCCGGCGAAACTTTTCCCGTCTACGATCCCTCGACCGAAGAGGTCATTGCGCAAGTCGCCGTCGCGGGCCCTGCGGACGTCGATAAAGCCGTAGAGGCTGCGCGTGCCGCCTTCGACGGCGGACCCTGGCCCACCACCACGGCGCAAGATCGCGGCCGCATCCTTTTTAAGTTAGCCGACAAAATCCGCCAGAACACCGCTCTCCTTGCGGAAATCGAATGCCGCAATACTGGCAAGCCCATCGTCGAAGCCGAATACGACATCGCAGACGTCGCCACCTGCTTTGAGTATTATGGTGGTCTCGCCACCAAAGTCCTCGGCAGCGTAAATCCAGTCCCGGCCAACGCGCTCAGCTTCACGCTGCGCGAGCCTGTCGGCGTCGCGGCGCAAATTATTCCGTGGAACTATCCTTTATTGATGGCCGCATGGAAACTCGCCCCCGCGATTGCTGCTGGCTGTACTTGCATTCTCAAGCCTGCCGAACAAACGCCGCTCACTGCATTGGAGTTCGCGAACTACTTCACCGAAGTCGGTTTGCCGCCTGGCGTCGTGAACATCATTAATGGCTTCGGAGAAACCGCGGGCGCAGCGCTCGTCGCGCATCCGGGGGTCGACAAAGTCGCTTTCACTGGCAGCGCCAGCGTCGGCAAAATCATCGTCAAAAGTGCCGCGGACACGCTCAAGCGGGTCACACTTGAACTCGGGGGAAAATCACCTAACATTTTCTTCACCGACGCCGATTGGGAAGCATCTATCGACGGCGCCCTTTTCGGCGTGTTCATCAATCAGGGCGAAGTCTGTTCCGCGGGCAGCCGTATCCTCGTCGAAAAGAAAATCTATTCAAAATTCGTAGAGGCCATGACCGAAAAAGCCAAGCGCATCAAGCTTGGCCCTCCGAGCGAACGCGAAACGAAAATGGGCCCGCTCGTCAGCAAAGAACAGTATGACCGTGTGAGCTCCTATCTCGAGCTTGGCAAAAAAGAAGCCAAAGTCGCCATCGGCGGCGGCCGCCCGAAGCAGTTCGGCAAAGGCTACTACCTTGAGCCAACTATTTTTTACGATGTGGACAACACCGCGCGCATCGCCCGCGAAGAAATTTTTGGTCCGGTCGTGTCCGTGATTCCTTTTGACGGTGAAGCCGATGCCATCCGCATCGCCAACGACACGCCGTACGGTCTCGCCGCCGCTGTCTGGACCCGGGACATTTACAAAGCCTTCCGCGTCGTGAAGTCTCTCCGCGCCGGCATCGTCTGGGTCAATCACATGCAGCCGACCTACGTTGAAGCGCCGTGGGGTGGTTACAAACAATCCGGGTTCGGCCGCGAGCTCGGCCCTTGGGGCCTCGAGGAGTATCTTGAGACGAAACAGGTTTTCGTCAATCTCGACGAAACGCCTATCGGCTGGTATTAGCATTCGGGACGCCCGCTATCCTGTGGCTGGTGGCCAGGAAAAAAGGATGAGAAAATGTCTACCATTCAGATTCGCACCGAAATTCCCGGACCGCGTTCACGCGCTCTGATGGCACGTCGCGAAGTTGCTATCCCGCGCGGCCCTGCCAATGCCACGCCTGTTTTCGCGGCGCGTGCAGATGGTGCAACCATCGAAGACGTCGACGGCAACAAGTACATTGATTTTGCAGGTGGCATCGGTTGCCTCAATATTGGTCACCGCTCTCCACTCGTCATCTCAGCGATTCAAGCTCAGCTCGAAAAACATTTGCATCTCTGTTTTGCTGTCACGCCCTACGAGGGCTACGTCGCCGTTGCTGAAAAGCTGAACGCGCTCGCCCCCGGCAAGTTCGCGAAAAAAACCATCCTTCTCAATTCTGGCGCCGAAGCCATTGAAAATGCCATCAAGATTGCACGTGCATACACAAAACGACCCGCCGTCATCTGTTTCGAAGACGCATTTCACGGCCGGACGCTGCTCACCATGTCGCTCACCAGCAAAACGCATCCGTACAAAGCGGGCTTTCAGCCGTTCGCCAGTGACATCTACCGCATTCCGTTTGCGTATTCGTATCGCAATCCATCTGGCACGAGTTCCGCCGACTTCGCACATCATCTAGAAGATGCGTTTAAACGCTCTGTCGCCCCGGAATCTGTCGCTGCCTTGATCGTCGAACCAGTTCAGGGTGAAGGCGGTTTCGTCATTCCGCCGCGCGACTACTTCACACTTCTACAAAACATTTGCCGCAAGCATGGGATCCTCTTCATCGCCGACGAAATCCAGTCCGGCTTCGCGCGCACTGGCAAGTGGTTCGCGTCCGAACATTTCGGGATCGAACCCGATCTAATCACCATGGCGAAGTCGCTTGGTGGAGGCATGCCTATCGCCGCCGTCACAGGCCGCGCTGAGATCATGGACGCGCCCGGGCCTGGCTCTCTCGGCGGGACCTACTGCGGCCATCCTGCTTCTTGCGCTGCGGCTCTCGCCACGATCGAAGCGATTGAAAAAGATGGTTTGCTCGCGCGCTCGACGGCCATCGGTGAACATTTTGAAAAACGCGCACGCGGCTGGCAGAAAAAATGGTCCCTTGTCGGTGATGTCCGCGGACTCGGTGGGATGTGCGCCATCGAACTCGTCCGTAACGCGGAAACTCGCGAACCCGCCGACTCCGAGACTAAGGAGATCGCCAAATATTGCTACGAGCACGGTCTCATCATGATCACCGCCGGCACGTTCAACAATGTTATTCGCATTCTCGTTCCCCTCGTTATTACCGATGAGCAGTTCAATGAAGGACTGGACGTGCTCGAAGCCGCGCTAGCGGGTGTCGCGGAACGCAAGCAGGCCGCGCTTTCTCACGCATGATTGCGCGTCAGTCCATGCGCGTGCGCCTAATACCCGAGAATCGCATCTAACGTAGTAAGAGATTGAGGAGCATCCAATGCAGGACACCGTTGCAAAGTCCGCGAGCGCGGCGAGTGAGTTAAAAGACGCGCGACTTTTTCGCGAAGCATGCTACGTCGATGGACAATGGATCCAGGCCAACTCAGGTCAAACATTCAACGTCGACAATCCCGCCACGGGAGAAATGATCGGCAAGGTCCCAAAACTAGGCGGTGCCGAAACGCGCCGCGCCATCGAAGCCGCGAACAGCGCTTTTCTCGCTTGGAGCAAAAAAACGGCAAGAGAGCGCGCCGCCATCCTACGCCGCTGGTTCGACCTGATGATGGCTAACCAGGAAGATCTCGCGCGCCTCATGACCCTCGAGCAAGGCAAGCCTCTCGCCGAATCGCGCGGAGAAGTAGCCTATGCGGCCGCGTTTCTTGAATGGTTCGGCGAAGAAGCTAAGCGCGTTTACGGCGACACCATTCCCCAGCATCAAGCCGACAAACGCCTTGTCGTCATCAAGCAGCCTATTGGTGTCGTTGCCTGCATCACTCCTTGGAATTTCCCTCTGGCCATGATCACGCGCAAAGCGGCGCCGGCGATTGGTTCAGGCTGCACTGTGGTCGTGAAGCCCGCCGAACAAACTCCGTTTTCCGCGCTCGCTCTTGCCGAACTTGCCGAGCGCGCAGGCGTTCCGAAAGGCGTCTTCAACGTTGTCACGGGCTCGCCCACAGAAATCGGTGCCGAACTGACTTCCAATCCCATCGTTCGAAAGCTCTCATTCACCGGTTCCACGGAAGTCGGCAAAATCCTGATGGCTCAATGCGCGGGCACAGTGAAAAAGCTCTCTCTCGAACTTGGAGGCAACGCCCCATTTATCGTCTTTGAAGACGCGGATTTGGACGCCGCGGTAGAAGGCGCAATCACTTCCAAGTATCGCAATACAGGACAGACTTGCGTCTGCGCGAATCGCCTGCTGGTGCAAGACGCCGTCTATGACGCATTCGCCGAAAAGCTGTCTATTGCTGTAAAGAAGTTGAAGCCCGCCCCAGGGCTGGAAGCAGACTCGACGCAAGGCCCGTTAATTGACGACGCAGCCGTCGAAAAGGTGGAAAGCCACATCCGCGACGCGCAATCCAAAGGCGCAAAAATCCTCGTCGGTGGAAAGCGACACGCACTCGGTGGCCGCTTTTTCGAGCCGACGATTCTCACCGATGTAACGCCGCAAATGGTCGTAGCACGCGAAGAAACCTTCGGCCCTGTCGCGCCGCTATTTCGTTTCAAGACGGAAGCGGATGCGATCAAACTTGCTAACGATACGGAATTTGGTCTGGCAGCTTATTTCTATGGCCGGGACATTGCCCGTGTGTGGCGCGTCGCCGAAGCTCTCGAGTACGGCATCGTCGGCATCAACACGGGAATTATTTCCACGGAAGTCGCGCCCTTCGGAGGCGTAAAAGAGTCTGGCCTCGGCCGCGAAGGCTCAAAATACGGCATGGATGAATACGTCGAAATCAAATATCTCTGTTTCGGCGGCATCACTCCCTAAAGCCGCAATCCGGAAACATCCGCATCCTATATATAGATCCTATACACGCCCTAAGTCGGCCCTAGATAGGATTGATGTCCTGGCTCTTCTCCAGCCGGGCGATCAGTCCCTGGATTTGTGATTTGGTTGCATCCGGCGCACTCGCAAGAGCGAGCTTCATTTCTTTCAGCGCGGTGGGAAAATCGCCCTTTGCCGAAGCCATTCTCGCGAGCTCTCCGTGCGTGTACCATTCGTTAGGACGCTTCTCGACGTTTATCTTAAAAACGGCAAATGCTTCATCCTGTTTCTTCTGAATCTGTAGCCCGCGTCCATATATGTGGAGTTGCACGCCGCTCGCTTTCTCAAGCGCTTTCGCAAAAGTGGCATCCGCATCTTGTTTCTTGCCCATGGCCGCCAGAATCTGCGATTTCGTCAGAAGGTTTTCAAAGCGCTCCTCGTTCAGAATCGAAGTGTCTTCCCACTTCAATCCCTGGTTCAGGCTGCAATTCCCGTCCAGGCACCACAGCGCCGCTTCGTCGTACCCAGCCCAGGTAAATCCCCCGGTGTTTCGCAGTTGATTGCGAATACTGCGCTCGGTAATTGCTTTCACGTCCACGGAAATGTGAAATGGGACCGCCAGCTTGTCCCATCGCAGCGTCGCCGCCGCCGAATCCGGCTTGATGTCGTCAAACGTGTACGTCAGCGCTTCGCGAAACTCTGCCGCCTGCGGTTTCACATCCACGCGCAAGGCATCTTCCTTCTCGTCATAGCTAAAGCTGCCCCACGACGTCGCATTTTTCGAAAAGATAATTGTCCATTGGTCGGCGTTCGGGATCATGTGCAGCCCATACGTACCCGCGGCCAGCGGCTTTCCTTCCACAGAAACGTCATCCGCAAACGTGATCGTCGTGTTCTCGTTCGCTCCAGCGCGCCACACTTTGCCGTACGGGATGATCTTGCCCCACAGCTCGCGTCCGCCCACCATCGGCTCGTGATAGATGATCGTAATATCCGTCAATCCAATTCGCTGCGTCACCACCGCGCGCTGGCTTACCGTCGGCAGATTCAACTCCGTCGCTTGGGCTCCATTTTTAAATTGCGCGTCCGCCTGGCCCGCCAGGCATCCCATTCCTACTATCAGCCCGAGAAAAATTCCAATCGTTTTGCGCATGAACACACCTCTCCAATGTTCTGTAGCGAACGAAATAGGCGGAAGCAAGGCTTACGCTCCGTCCTCTCACCCCATTTGAGATAGACGCCGCGCCACAAAATGTGTGAGCACGCTTTGCGGAGAGAGCGAAAGCTTAGGGTTTTGTCGGTTCGGCAGGTTTCGTCGGCGGAACCGCGGGAGTCGGCTTGTAAGTTGTCGCCGGTCTCGCTGGCTGATAGGTTACTTTCACTTCTTTTTTCTTCGGCTTCTTTTTCTCTCTTCCTCGTGCATCTCGATTGCCCATGACGTTGTCGTCTCCCTGTTGAGATATAGCCTCAGGAAACAGTCTACCTGAGTTTAGGAAAGCCTGTTCGGTGTGAACCGCGCGGTCATCTCCATCACCCGCCGGTAATAATCCCGCTGCTTCAACCGTGCTCCCGCCGCTTCGTCGATCACAAATGTAACGTCTGGATGCAGCTGCAAACACGAAGCCGTCACCGACGCCGTAATCGGTCCTTCAATCGCCTCTGCAACTGTTTCCGCCTTGGCCTCGCCAGTCGCCAGCAATAATATTTTCTTCGCCTCGAGAATGGTGCCAACCCCCATCGTGATCGCGCACTGCGGCATCTCTTCGTCTGCAGAAAAAAACTTCCGGTTATCTTCAATCGTTTCGTTCGTCAGAACTTTCAACCGTGTCCTCGACCCGAAACTCGAAGTCGGCTCATTGAATCCAACGTGCCCATTCCGCCCAATGCCCAGAATCTGCAAATCAATTCCGCCCGCCTCGCGAATCGCTCGTTCATATGCGGTGCAGTACTCCTCGTAATCGCGGGCGATTGTTCCATCAGGAATATGAATATTGTGCGGATCAACGTTCACATGGGCAAAAAAATTCTCCTGCATGAAACAATGGAAGCTCTGCGGATGCTCGGCGGCCAAACCCAAATACTCGTCCAGGTTAAATGTCCTCACTCTCGAAAAATCCAGCCTCTGCTCCCGGTGCAGCCGCACCAGCTCCTTGTACATCCCCACGGTCGTACTGCCGGTAGCGAGCCCCAGCGTCGCGTTCGGTTTGCTCCGAACAGCGCCGGCAACAATTCGCGCCGCTTCCCGGCTCAATTCCTCATAATTCGCATTCAGAAGTACAAGCATTTCACCGCCATTTTTCCCAAACGGTTGTCCAACACTTTGCCAGTAGGTGCTATATACACCAAGCTGCGCGCGTGCCCAAATCTTCTCGAAAAATTCTGGGAATTCCCGTAATTCGCAGTAGAATGCCGCGTTCCAATTTAGCTTGCATGTCCAGAGCTATATAGCAGTATACTAGGCCGCTTCACGCACCACCAGCATTCGCATCAGCGGAGCAAAACGAATAATGGTCCTTACCGCCACCGATTGGATCGTCATCGCCGCCTATCTGCTCCTTAATCTTCTCATCTCTCTCTATTACCGCCGCCGCTCCTCCGGCAGCACCGAGGAATTTTTCGTCTCCGGCCGCAATGTCTCTTGGTGGCTCGCCGGCACGTCCATGGTCGCCACCACTTTCGCCGCCGACACACCACTTCTCGTCACCGGCCTCGTCGCGCGCAATGGCATCTCGGGCAACTGGCTCTGGTGGTCGCAGTGTCTCTGCGGGATGATGACCGTCTTTTTCTTCGCCCGCTACTGGCGCCGCGCCGAAATTCTCACCGACGTCGAATTCGTCGAGCTTCGCTACCAAGGCAAACCCGCTGCCTTTCTTCGCGGCTTCCGCGCCATCTATCTCGGCGCGTTAATGAACTGCCTCATTCTTGGATGGGTCATCAAAGCCATGATCAGCATCACCACAGTTCTCCTCGGTGACGCCATTGCGCAAGGCCGCGTCCTCAGCATCGGGCTCGGCAGCCACACTCTCACAACCTATACTCTCGGAACGCCAGAACACACGGCCTTGCTGATCTGTGTCCTACTCCTGGTCCCGTTCACAGGAATCTATACATTCATCGGCGGTCTCTGGGGCGTACTCGTCACCGACCTCTTCCAGTTCGCTCTGAAAATGACCATGATCATTGTCCTCGCCTGGATCGCCGTAGCAAAAATCGGCGGCATGGCGCTCCTAAAAGTCCAACTCTCCCACGTCAATGACGTCGCCCGCCAATCCGGCGAAACAACCGGCTCGATTCTATCGTTCTTTCCTTCATTTCATTTGGGATGGACGACCGACGCGCTTTGGACTCTCCCGGTCATTACTTTCGCGCTTTACCTGGCCGTCCAATGGTGGGCGAGTTGGTACCCCGGCGCGGAACCCGGCGGCGGCGGCTACGTCGCCCAAAGAATGTTCAGCGCCAAGGACGAAAAAAATTCCCTCGGTGCTACGCTCTGGTTCAACATCGCCCACTACGCTATGCGCTCCTGGCCCTGGATCATCACCGGCCTCGTCGCTGTCGCCGTCTACTCCCCCCACGGCGGCCTGCACCCCAGCGCCGAATTCGCCGCCGAACCCGAAAAAGGTTACGTCATGGTCCTGCGAGATTTTCTACCCCCTGCCCTGCGCGGCCTGATGATCGCTGCCTTCCTGGCCGCCTTCATGTCTACAGTCGGAACGCAGCTCAACTGGGGCACGTCCTATCTCATTAACGATTTCTATCGCCGCTTCCTCGTCCGCAAAGCCAGCGACAAGCACTACGTCTTCGTCAGCAAAGTCATCATCGTCTTGCTCGTCATCCTCAGCGGTTACGCCGCTGCCAACATCACCAGCATCCAATCCGCCTGGCAACTCCTCCTCGGCATGGGCGCTGGCACCGGCTCCGTCCTTCTCCTTCGCTGGTATTGGTGGCGGATCAACGCCTGGAGCGAAATCTCCTCGATGATCGCCGCTTTCGTCGTTTCCATGTCGCTCACGCGCGTCCAGTTCGCCGGCAACAGCTCCGTCGTCTTCGCCAAGACTGCTCTGATCACCACCGCAGCCACCACGGCAGTCTGGCTCTTCACCACGTTAATCACCAAGCCCGAACCCGACGCCAAGCTGATCCAGTTCTACCGCCGCGTGCGCCCCACCATTCACGGCTGGAAGCGCATCGCCGCCCTAGCCCCCGACGTCACTCCCGTCCGCGACCTTGCGGCGAGCACCTACGACTGGATCGCTGGCTGTCTCCTCGTGTATTGCGCCATGTTCTCCATTGGGGAATACGTCCTCCACGAATGGCTGATGGGCACGGTCCTCCTAATCATTGCCGCTCTCTCTGGCTACTTCATCTTCTGGAGCCTAAGCCGCCGCGGCTGGCAAACCCTCTCCGGCGCGTAATCTTTTCCGTCGAGAGCAGCGGTAGCCTCAGAGATTGTCATTCCGCTTGCCCTGAGGAACGAAGGGAGCCCAGCGAGGAATCCGCTTTTGTCTTTCTTCTCTGCGCACTCTGTGCTCTCCGCGACCTCTGTGTAAAATCCTTTTCCTATTCCTGCGCCGTACCGCATTTACCCGAGATGAATTACTTTCCCGCAATGTCAAACTTATACGCTACAGTTCCAACTCGAAGGAGCGCCCATGTCCACCGCCGCAACCGCACAAAATCCTCGCGCCAACTCCACAACCCTCGGCGCCCTCTGGATCGTCTACGCTATCCTCCGTCTCATAGCGGTGATTCTTTTGGTCCTTTACGCCGCCACGGCCACGGTAATGTTCGGGGCCCTCCTAACCCGCGTCACCGATTACCAGACCTTCATGGCCATCTTCCACTTCGTCTATACCGCTGCCATCATCGTAACGGCCCTCTCGGGTCTCTTAGGTCTACTCGCCGGCCTGGCCTTGCTTGCCGGAAAATCCGCCCGCACCCTATCTCTAGTCGCCGCCTTTCTCTCCGTCGCCGATCTTCCCCTTGGCACAACGCTAGGCATCTATACCTTGATCGTCTTCCTCCCCTGAACCCTTAGGAAGGCACAAGCACACGGATTTCTTATCGCACTCAAGCCTTTGCCGTAGTCGTCGCCCGCTGTCCCCTCAAATTGTCATTCCGCTTGTCTTGAGGAGCGAAGGGACCTGTCGCGCTCCTTCGGGGGCACAAACTCAGTGACGGGCGTGTCGCCGGGTGGTCCGGCTAACCCGCTCACAAATCAAAGTTACGCGGAGGTGCCCCAGGTTCGTTGTTTGAACCCGGGTCTTTGGAGTTTTCCACTCGTCTCCACCTAAACTGTCCGGCGGCCCAGAGTCAGAATGGCGGTCAATCGGGCCGCGTCACTTTCGGTGTTTTTCTAGCTTCTCGATTACGCTATCGAGATCGGGATACCCAGCGCCGAAGCTCCGTGTGAGCCAGTTTCCTCCTCGTTCGGCAATCTTCTCTCCATCCGCCATCACATCAAACTGTCCCGTTTTTCCCGGCGTAAGGACGACTTCCATATTTGGGCGATTCTTGATGAGGTTCACGAGACTCGTGACCTTTACTTTGTTGTTTTGTCACGTCGGGCAGTGAACAATTTCTACCTTCATTGTGTCTCCGATCTGGCTTGCCTAAATCTAATATCCCCGCGACATTGCGGACGATTCACTCAACTTGATAAGCGACAAAAGTTCTATTGGTCAGGCTCGCATAATCCACTCACAATTCAAATTAACACGAAGGCGGACCCGGATTCGTTGTTTGAACCGGGGTCTTGGTCAACCGTTCACTGCCGAAAAACCACCGTTCAACCTCAAATTTCTACCATTCCATGGAATTCACTTTACCTTTTCGCCAACGAGATGCTAACCTTTTCCATGCTTTCCTCGTCATCCGGCCCGCCGACAACCACATCAATCTCGCCCCATCTCATCTCTTATCGCTGCGTTCCGAACTCTGTGAACACCGTGTCCTCTGCGTCAAAATCCACCTGCAGCTCTGCCTCATCCAATCCGTTCGCCACTGCTTTCTACTCCCTGCTCCCTACTCGCTTCTCGTCACGCGCCACTATCCCCTTTAGAATGCGCACTTCGAAAAAACAGGCTATAACTCGAGTAGAATGTGCAGTTTCAAAACACAGGACTTAAAACCCTTTAGAATGTGCAGTTCCGAAAAAACCGGGGATCCGGCTTGCATTCAACCCAAGCAATTCCTCTTTTTTCCACAGCGAGTAAACATCCAACGTGCAGAAACACCCGCAACCACAATCTTCTCATGGGCTTACGTAGCAATCTTTGGATACACGGGGGTGGGGGGCTACTTCTCTCGCCACTCATCACTCGTTTGCCCCGAGTTCCGAGAGGCCACTTCTTCGTCCCGCAGAAACTCTTCACTTCGCCTGCTTGGACGTCTTTACCTTCTCGAATTTCACAGACCGCACAATTCCTTCGCCCTCTTTCACTACGATCATCTGGTTCGGCTTCACATCCTTCAACGTATCCACCGCGCCGCTCGGCCAGCGAATTTCGAGCAGCTCGACCTTCTCCGCTTTGCCGATGCCGAAGTGCACGCGCAAATCGTTTTGCGAAATATAGCTTCCGCCACTCCGCACTTCATCAATTTGCGAGTGCGGCTTCGTCTCTCCGGGAGGATGCGTCACGCAGCGCAGACGCGCGCCAATTCCGCTGCGATTCGATTTCGTGCCGATCGTTTTTATCTTCAGCCAATTATTGTCAAGCCGCGAATCGCAGCGCAACAACTGGGGGAAATCGTTGACCGTGTTCACGACCACGTCGATGTCGCCATCATTATCGAAATCGCCGAATGCCGCGCCGCGCGACGCAACCGGATTCATGATGCCCGGACCGCCTTGCGAAGAAACATCTTCAAAATGGCCGTTGCGCAAATTGCGATACAAGATTTTTTGCTGCGGATAACCCGCTTCGGTGCGCAGTTGCTCGACCTCGGGATAAACGTGGCCATTGCAAATTAAAATATCTGGCCAGCCGTCGTTGTCCATGTCGAAAAAGCCGCAGCCCCAGCCAAGGTACTGCGTGTGCTTGCCAAGTCCGGCGGTGAAGGTAGCGTCCTCGAAATTTCCGCTGCCGAGGTTGTGGTAAAGCGACGGCGTATCGCCAGCGAAATTTGTCTTGACGATGTCGAGGTTGCCGTCGAGATCGTAATCCGCGGCGGAAACGCCCATGCCAGCCTGGGGTTTACCGTCCGCGCTCAGCGCGCATCCCGCTTCCATGGCCACGTCGGAGAAGGTGCCGTTTTTCTTGTTTTCATACAGCGCGCTTGCCGTCGAGTCGTTCGCCACATAAATGTCGGGCCAGCCATCGTTGTTGAAATCGGCGGTGAGCACGCCGAGCCCGAAGGTCCCGTTGGCTTGAAGAACTCCGGCGCGCTCGGAAACATCCGAGAAAGTGCCGTCGCCGTTGTTGTGAAATAAAATATTTTTCCCGCCAATCAATCCGGGCGGGCCGCACGCCACAAGAACTCCTTTGTAAACGCACGGGCCAGATTCGGGGAGCGGCGCAGTCGCTAAATCGAGATCGATGTAATTCGCGACGAAAAGATCAAGATGGCCGTCGCGATCGTAATCGACGAAAGCGCAGCCGGTGTTCCAGCGTTTGCCGTTGGTGCCGACGCCGGCTTTTTCGGTGACGTCCGTGAACGTTCCGTTTCCATTGTTGTGATACAAAACATTTTTTCCGAAAGACGTGATGTAAATGTCGTCGTAGCCGTCGTTATCGTAATCGCCGACGCAGACGCCTTGCCCCCAACCGTAGTGAATGAGCCCGGATTTCGCGGTGACATCGGTGAAGGTGCCGTCGCGATTATTTTTAAAAAGATGCGAGGCGGGTTCTTGTCCTTTGGGAAAGCCTTCGAGGCGCCAGCCGTTCACCAGAAAAATATCAAGCCAATCGTCGTTGTCGTAGTCGTAGAAGGCGACGCCGCAGCCTGTTGTTTCCAGCAAATATTTGTTTTTGTGTTCGCCGCCGAAAATTGTTTTTGCGTTGAGGCCGGATTCGCGCGCGACATTGATGAAACTAACCCCGATTTCTTGTGGCGGAGCTGGATATGGATTCGAGTCTTTCTGAGCTGCCGGGGTTTGATTCGGATGGAGCGGACGCGCTAGAGCGAGGACGCTTTCGAGAGGGAGGACGAGCGCAGAGCGGCTTAGCGATTTAAGAAACGCGCGACGTGAAGAGGACAAATGGAATAATACCTTCCCGGGTTTGGCTCATGCTAAGATTTGCCGCCGCTTCGTATTGTACGGCAAATGGCCATTCAAGCTGAGGGCCGCAAGAGATCGGAGGTTTTCTCTTGTGGCGGGACCTTCCTACCGTGACCGAAAGAAAAACCGCATTTCGAAATATGCATGCGTGTGGCGTAAGTTTTCTTGCCATAGCGCTGTTCGTTTTGCCTGGAAACGCGAGCGCGCAGGCGCCAGCGAAAGAACCGGTGTCCGCGCAGGCCATGACGCCTGCGGCGGAGGCTCCAAAAGCGCTTGAATTAACACGAGCGGTTCGGCCGTGGGAATTTCTATCGGCGGTGGGAACGAAAGCGGGACTTCTGGGAAATGAAGCAGGGCGGATGGAAGCGTGGGTTTATCCGCTGAAAATACTTCGCGACTTGCATCTGAAGTTTCAAGTAAATGGGCAGACTCTTGCCGCGGATTCGCTGGCGCGAACGTTGATCACGAGGCCGGAATCGAGCACGATCGTTTACGCGGGCGATACATTTTCAGTGCGAGAGACTTTTTTTGTGCCGGTGAAGGAACCGGGAGCGGTGATCTTGCTGGAAGTGGAAACGGAAACGCCGCTCGAAATTGAAGCGGTATTTCACCGGGATTTTCAGTTGGAGTGGCCGGCGGCGCTGGGAGCTACATATATAGGATGGGACTCGGGACTAAAGGCGTTTGCGTTTGGAGAAGAACAGAGGAAATTCGCGGCGATTGTGGGATCGCCGGGCGCGGCATATGGCGAAGAGGAATTTCAGACTAACTATTCTGAGTCACAGGAGAATTCGTTCCGGCTTGGACCCGTTGCGAAGGGCAAGACGACACAGGCGATTTTGATTGCGGGATCGATGACTGGACGCGCCGATGCAGAGAGCGAGTATCGGCGGCTTACTTCTGGATACGGCGGAATGTTGCGCGAATCGGCGGACTACTACCGGAACTATCTCACTCAAACGGTGAGTGTGGAGCTGCCTGACGAACAGTTGCAAAAAGCATACGACTGGTCGCGGATCAGTCTGTTGCAAGGGATGGTGACCAATCCATTTCTTGGGACGGGGTTGGTGGCGGGATACCGCACATCGGGTGAAAGTCAGCGGCCAGGATTTGCCTGGTTCTTTGGGCGCGATTCGTTTTGGACTTCGCTGGCTTTGAACGCAGAAGGTGATTTTGCGAACACGAAGACGGCCTTGGAATTTGTGAGTAAGTTTCAGCGGGAAGACGGAAAGATTCCGCACGAGATTTCGCAGGGCGCGAATTTTGTGAACTGGTTCAAGGATTATCCCTATTCATATGCATCGGCGGATGCGACACCGTTGTACATCATTGCGGCGAACGATTACGTGACGAACAGCGGGGATTCGGCTTTTGCAAAAGAGAAATGGGCCAGCTTGTGGAAGGCGTATCAGTTTTTGAAATCGACGTACGACGCACGAGGGTTGCCGCAAAATCAGGGAGTGGGACACGGTTGGGTGGAAGGAGGGCCACTCCTACCGGTGAAGACAGAGTTCTATCAGAGCGGACTCGGAGCGGAGGCGCTGCGCGCGCTTGCGAATCTGGCGCGGTTCGCAGGACAAGCGGATTCCGCAACGACGCTGGAAAATGAATTCGCAAAGCAATGGCCGTTAGTGAACGACGGTTTCTGGATCGCGGACAAGAAGCGATTTGCGTTTGCATTAGACAAGAACGACAAGCACGTGGATGAGCCGACGGTGTTGACGACCGTTCCGATGTGGTTTGGGTTGCCCAACGAGACGACGGCCATTCCCGCGATTCAGCAGCTTACGGATGCGGACCTGCAAACAGACTGGGGTATGAGAATTATTTCCAATCGTTCGGCGGTTTTCAGCGGAGGCGGATACCACTACGGTTCAGTGTGGCCGCTGTTCACCGGATGGGCTTCCGTTGCGGAATACAGATATCACCAGGAATTTGCTGCGTATGAAAACTTGCGTGCGAACGCGCTGCTGGCGCTCGACGGATCGCTGGGGCATGTGACGGAAGTGCTTTCCGGGGATTACTATCAGCCGCTGGCTACCAGTTCGCCGCACCAGATATGGTCTGCGGCGATGGTGGTGAGCCCACTGTTGAAAGGAATGTTTGGGCTGGAGAAGGACGCCACGAAAAAGACGCTGACATTTGTGCCGCATGTTCCGGCGGATTGGACGAACTTCAAAATCAACAACGTGAGAGTTGGCGACAGTGTGCTGAATTTGAGCTACCAGAAGATGCTGGACGAAATCACGCTTGAAGTAACGCGCACAGGCGGCGAATGTTCGCTGGATTTCGAGCCCACGCTGGCAAACACGGCATTAGTCGGCCGCGTGGTCGTGAACGGAAAGTCAACCACCTATGACCAAAGAATGTTGGCGGAGCACCATCACCTGAGAATCAAAGTTGCCTTGAATGAAGGAAAAAACGTCGTTCACATCCCTGTGACGAATGATTTTGGTGTGTCGTATGCGTTCCGGCTGCCGGAGCTGGGAAGCGCGAGCTCCGACTTACGCATCCTGTCCGAGAAGATGGAAGATGTGACAGCGCCGATGGAATTGGTTACGGCCGGCCGAGCGGGAGCAACCTACGACTTGTCGGTTTGGAACCCAAGCATGATCGAATCGGTTCGTGGAGCGGAGCTGGTTAAGGATGCGAGCGGCGGAACGAAATTGCGAATTCATTTTGCGGGGAAAGCAGGCGAAGATTATCCGCACCAGCGAGTGGTGATCTTTTTTCACCCGCCGAAGGTACCGAGGAAGTTTCTGAAACAATAGCCGACCTAGAAGACCAAATCCCATAGTGTTAGATGTACCGTATATGGTACACTTGTCCAGTGGAAAAAAGATTCCAATCCTCCACGAAGCAGGCGCTCGAAAAACAGGGCAAGAGGGTTGCGGCGATCTTCTTTCGGACGGGGGCGGGAGGAGAGCCGGTGCGGGATTGGCTGAAAGACCTATCCACGGAAGATCGGAAGAGAATCGGCGAGGACATTAAGACAGTAGAATTCGGGTGGCCGATCGGGATGCCCGTTTGCAGGCCCTTGGGTGACGGCGTCTACGAAGTGCGGACGAGCCTAGCGAGCAACCGAATCGCCCGAGTGCTTTTCTATATCGATGTGAAAAGTCGGATGGTCCTGCTCCATGGGTTTATGAAGAAAACTCAGAAAACTCCGGGTGAGGACTTAGAACTGGCCAGGAGCAACAAGAGCCGGCATCAATCGGGGCTCAAATGAGGGGACCGCAATGAACGCAAGAAAAAAACGCAAGAAAACGGACTATAGCGGAACGACCTTCGACAGTTTTCTGGACGAAGAAGGAATCCGGGAGGAAGTCGAGGCGACTGCCATCAAGCGCGTGCTGGCTTGGCAGCTAGAACGGGCTATGCGTGAGCAGCAGAAAACAAAACAAGTGATGGCAAAGCAGCTTCGCACGAGCAGGTCTCAACTGGACCGATTGCTCGACCCTCGAAATGTTTCCGTAACGCTCGGTACGATGGCTCGGGCAGCGCGAGCAGTCGGTAAGCGTCTGATCATTCGCGTTGCAGACGCGAAATCGAAACGTGCGTAGCTGAATATCTGTCGACCGGCGTGAATGCGAACTCCGGGAAGAGTCGTGAGTTGGCGGGTTCTTAAAACAGAGGACGCAGAAGGCACGGAGAAGAGTGAGGCGCGCGTGAGACTAAAAATCCTGATTGCGGCGTTGGTGTTGTCGGGTGCGACTCTCGGAACGGTAGGGCAGACGAAGAGTGTGGATGCGGAGGGCCATCAGTGGTGGCAGCATGCTGTTTTCTATGAGATTTATCCGCGGAGTTTTGCTGACAGCAACAATGATGGCGTCGGGGATTTGAAGGGGATTACGGCGAAATTGGATTATTTGAAACAGCTTGGGATTAACGCGATTTGGATTACGCCGTGTTTTCCTTCGCCACAAGTGGATTTTGGGTACGACGTTTCGGATTACGAGGCAATCGATCCGATGTACGGAACGATGGAGGATTTCGATAAGTTGGTGGCGGAGGGAAAGAAGAGGGACATACGGGTGATTCTGGATTTTGTGGTGAATCACACTTCGGATCAGCACAAGTGGTTTATCGATTCGAAGTCGTCGAAGACGGCGGAGCATCGAGATTGGTACATCTGGCGCGACGGCAAGGGGCCAGGGAAGCCGCCGAACAATTGGCTTTCGACGTTTGGAACGCCAGCGTGGAGCTTCGATCCAAAAACTAATCAGTATTACTACCACTATTTCTATCCGCAGCAGCCGGACTTGAACTGGCGGAATCCAGCGGTGGAAAAGGCGATGCTGGATGTCACGCGGTTCTGGTACAAGCGCGGGGTAGCTGGATTCCGGTTGGATGCGGTGGATACGCTTTATGAGGATCCGAACTTGACCGATAACCCCGTGTTGCCTGGGACTGACAAGTTCGGGCGGCCGAATATGGACGAGAAGTACGACAAGAAACTTCCGGAAGTGCATGACGCGATGCGCAAGCTGCGGACGGTGGCGGACGAATATGGATCGGTGCTGATCGGGGAGACATGGACGAGCAACGTCGACCAGTTGAAGGATTACTACGGCACCAAGAACGACGAATTGCAGATGCCGATGGATTTGATGATGACAGGTTTCAAGGGACTCTCGGCCGATGAATACCGGAAACATATTGCGGCGGTGAATGCGGCTGGGCACTGGCCGGTTTATGTGATCACGAATCACGACATCGTGCGGTCGTACACGCGGTATGCGGATGGGATCCACAACGACGACATCGCGAAAATGATGGCGGCGCTTTATCTGACGCTTCGCGGGTCCGCGATTATGTATTACGGCGAAGAGATCGGGATGGAGAACAACGACCCAAAGAGCAAAGACGACGTGCAGGACCCGATCGGCAAACTTGGCTGGCCACTTGAAAAAGGACGAGATGGCGAGCGGACACCGATGCAGTGGAATCACACGGCGAATGCGGGTTTCAGCGTGGCGAAGCCATGGTTGCCGGTGCCGGTGAGCGCGAGTACGCATAACGTTGCGGACGAAATGAACGATCCGTACTCGGTGCTTAGTTTTTACAAGAAGCTTTTGGCGTTGCGTCGTACGGAAGCGGCGCTTTTGGACGGCGATTATGTTTCGATTAACGACGATAATCCGAATGTGCTGACTTATCTGCGGCGGTATAAGGGGCAAGCGATCCTGGTGATTCTCAATATGTCCGCGACGGAGCAGAAGGCGCGGTTCGATCTTTCTGCGACGGGATTTCTAGAACCGAAGATCGAAGTTTTGTTGACGAGTTTTCACAAGCAGTTGAAGGGGATGTTTATGGAGTTGCCGATGGAGCCTTACTCGGCGTTTATTGCGAGAGTTACGAAATAAAGAAAAGGATTTTACGCAGAGGACACGGAGGTCGCAGAGGGCACTGAGAAGAAAAAACAGATCCCTCGCTTCGCTCGGGATGACAATCTAAGCTAAGGACGCCCGGTTGTCGTCTCTTAGAGAGCAGAATTGTTAACGAATCGGCGGAGAGAAGTCGGTTAACGTCATGAAGGTGGAGTCGACTTTTTCGACGATTTTGCCGTTGGCTTCGGAGGCGTCGCGGACCTGTTTCCATTCGGGATCGTCTTGGAAGGCTTTCCAGTTGTCGGTGGCGGCTTCGCGGCTGGGGTGAGAGATGATGTAGATGAGCGTTTTGCCCTTTAGCGAGTCGTCCGTGGGGGTCCAGTAGGCGATGTTTTTTATCCCGTGCTTTTCGAAAAGTTGCATGGTGTGATCGCGGAAGCGGCGGAGGAGATCGTCGAGCTTGCCTTCGTAGGTGTGGTAGATGCGGAGTTCGTAGACGGTGGTGGAGGATTGCGGCGATGCGGAGTTTCCTCCCGAGGAAGCGTCGCTGGCCGCGGAAGCGGCCCAGGCTGCGGTTGGAAGAAGAGCTGCGGCGGGAAGCGATTGAAGCAGTGTGCGTCGGTTCATGGACGAGATTGTAGCAGAGGTTTGGACGAAGTGAAGAGGGGCGGAGTTTGGCAGAATTTTTATCGGAGTGATGTAGGGAGGCGTAGCATCTATCGCCAGGGAAAGAGAGCATCTAGATGGCTTCGGACTCCGCAGACGAGCAGGCAAGCATCACAATTCGGCGAAAATCGCCGGAGGATGTGCAGCAGCGCCAAATTATCGTAAAAGTGGACGGAGAAAATGTTGGGGAGTTGTATTACGGGGACACGATTTCGATACGAGTGACAGCGGGACACCATCGCTTGCGTGTAGACAATACCTGGAACTGGAAGACGGTGGAGCTGGATGTTGCGCCAGGGGATCATCTGAAATTTCAGGCGACGAGCCGGGCTGGACGATTTAGCTGGTTTCTGGTGAGTATGCTGGGAGCGGGCCCGATTTATGTTTCGATCAAGCGCGAGGATTGAACGGCGAGGAGTGGCGCACAAAATTGGAGAAGCGGAGAGTTTTGATTGCGGAAGCTAAAGGAGGAGAGAGGATGTCGTTAAAAAATGTGGTGAGGTCGGCTATTGCGGCGATGATTTTGCTTTGCGGGCTGGCTATGGGGCGGGCGCAAACGCAGGCGCCGACTCCAGCTCCAGCGCAGGCGCCGAGTCCATATGGTGCGAACGTGAGCCTGGAGAATGCCAAGAAGGTGGCGGCACCCGCTTTGGCGGAAGCGGAGAAGAATCACTGGAATATGGCGGTGGCGATCGTCGATACCAGCGGGAATCTGGTGTACTACGAGAAAATGGACAACACGCAATTGGGGAGCGCGAATTTTGCGATCGACAAAGCACGCTCAGCGGCGCTCTTTAAGCGGCCGACGAAGGCGTTCCAAGATGCACTTGCGGCTGGGGGAGATGGTCTGCGAATTTTGGGGGTAAGAGGCGCCGTGCCTGTCGAGGGAGGAATTCCGCTGGTGATGGACGGAAAGATCGTTGGGGCGATCGGAGTGTCGGGTGCGGCCAGCTCGCAAGACGCGCAGTGTGCTAAAGCTGGGGCGGATGTTTTGAAATAACTGGTGGGTGCTGCCTGCGGCATGCAAGGCAATTCATTTCGTCGATTTTTTTTCGGCGAGGGCAATGGCCTCTGCGACTACTTTTTCGATGCGGCGCGCGCGGGCATCTGGCGAGCGATAATAGAAGATGGCGATCAGTTGGCCGCGGCGATGCGAAGGGGACATGAAGTTCCAGCCGTCGAGGGCACGAGGATTGCGCGTGAAAGCCAACTTTAGTGCGGGCGGGAGTTCGCACTCGGCTTCCATGGCGGAGAAAAGCTGCTCGGCGACTTGCTCCGCGCGGCGGACGCGGGCTTCGGCGCTTTTGGGTTGCACGATCCAGTCGGAAATCCACTTGCGAATGGAATAGCTCAGCGCGTCAAACCAGCGGCGGAACAAGCGGTCTTGTGCGAGGAAGCGCTCGAATTCTGTGGGAACGTTTGCGACACGCTCTTCGGTGTCCGGTTCGAGGAGAAACTCCGCGGTTGTGCCTTCGGATGCATGCGCGCCTGCCTGCATTTTCTTGTTTACGAGCAAAAAGTGTTCGCCTTTGCGTGTGGGAAAGAGTGACGTTCGAAACGGGAAGCCGTTGATTTCTCCTTTGACGCGAAACATGCCGCGCGTTCCCCAGATTTTCTGAACGTCGAACGGAATGCGAATGACGACCCAGCCGAGATTCGAACGGAGGCGTTCGAGAATGGCTTCAAACGATTTTCTGACTTGCTTTGGCTGCGGCTTGGTCTTTCGTTTAGGCTTGGCTTTCGATTTTGGCTTCATCGAGATGTCACGTTGAATGAGAGGATTTTAGTATGTGGGGCAAAAAGCGGCGAGTTACTTTTGTGGTTGTGACTTGACCGCGCCTGCGGCGCCGGTGCCTTCCTTTAGCGTGTGAATCTTGTCGACCGCGAGATTATCAAATTGCTCCACCAGACCACTTGGCCAGCGGATTTGTATGAAATCGAGCTTAGTGGCGGAGCCGAGGCCGAAATGGACGCGCATGTCACTGTTCGAATCGTAGCTGGAGCCGCTGCGGACTTCGTCAACGAAGAGGCGGGCGCCGGCTTTCATGGTAATGCGAGCGCCGATGGCGTCGCGGTTGGACCTAAAATTTGGCGCGGCAGGCGCGGATGCTTTCATCGGCGATGAAGCGGAGGCGAAAGAATTCCCGACGAGATGAAATGCGATCCAATGATTGGGAGTGCGAACGTCGTTGACGAGGAGGCTGGGCGGGGCATTCATGTTGCTAATGACGGCGGAGAGGCGGCCGTCGTTCCACAAGTCGCCGATGGCAAGGCCACGCGAAGAATTTACTGTGGTGATGCCGGGGCCGGCGTCGGCGGATATGTCGGTGAAAGTTCCGTTGCCATTGTTGTGATAGAGGATGCGGGGTTCTTGAAACGTGCTGCCGAGGTGCTGGCTATCGACTTCGGGGTAGACGTGGCCGTTGACGAGAAGGAGATCGGGCCAGCCGTCGTTGTCGAAATCGAAAAACATGGTTCCCCAGCCGAGATATTTTGTGTTGAGGCCGAGGCCGGCAGGATAGGTGACGTCGTCGAAGGTACCGTTGCCGTTGTTGCGATAGAGAGTTGTGGTGTCGTCGGAGAAATTTGTCTTGAAAATGTCGAGTTTGCCGTCGCCGTTGAAGTCGGCGACGGTTGAGCCCATGCCGGCTTGTGCGTGGCCGTCCTCATTGAAGGCGGCGCCGGCGGTGACGGCGACGTCGGTGAACGTGCCGTCGCGATTGTTGTGGTAGAGAATGCTGGCGGTGCTGTCGCAGGCGACAAAAATGTCTGGCCAGCCATCGTCATCGTAATCGAGCATGGAGACACTGAGGGAGTAATGGCCGTCAGCTTTATCGATATGAGATTTTGTGCTGACGTCTTCGAAGGTGCCGTCGCCGCGATTGTGATAGAGAATATTTTTTGTGGCGGGAAGTCCTTGCGGACCGCACATGACGGGGACGCCCTTCCAGATGCAGGAGGCGCGCTCGCCGGGGGCAGGCGCGGTGGAAAGATCGAAGTCCACATAGTTGGCGACGATTAGATCGAGATGGCCGTCGCGATCGTAATCGACGAAGGCGCAGCCATTGCCCCAGGACTTGCCGGAGCCTGCGACGCCGGCTTTTTCGCTTACGTTGGTGAAAGTGCCGTCGCCATTGTTGTGGTACAGGACATTTTTTCCGTAGTAGGTGACATAGAGATCTTCCCAGCCGTCGTTGTCATAGTCGCCGACGCAAACGCCTTGGCCCCAACCGGTGTAAGTAAGGCCGGCTTTTTTTGTGACGTCGGTGAAGGTGCCGTCGTGATTATTGTGATAGAGATGGCTTGTGGGCGCTTTTCCGGCGGAAGCGTCGAGGCTGGTGCCGTTGACGAGAAAGATGTCTGGCCAGCCGTCGTTATCGTAGTCGAAGATGGCGACTCCCGTACCAGTGGTTTCAATGATGTATTTCTTGGTGTCCACGCCGCCGAACACCACCGCGTCGGTGAGACCTGCTTTTTTCGCGATATCGGTGAAATGAGCTAGGGGCTTCGAATTGCTTTTCGGAAACTGACTCTCGCCGAAGAAGATGGAAAAAGGCAGGAGCAGAGCAAGCGAGATCCAAGAGGCCTTGAAACGGAAGAGCGAACGATGAGGCGGACCGGAAATCATGAACTCTTGGCATACTAAGGTGAGGGTTGGACAGGGTCAAGGCAAGGCGTCGGAGGAAGCGCTAAGTGGATGCTACTGGGCAAAATGGATTGAGATTTTTCGTGCGGGTTTATTCCTTTGGAGCTTGCTACGAGAATTAAATTGCACTCATTCGAATTTCCTCGCGGGATGATGGCTGGGTTGAGAGTTGGGGCGTTTGCATTGGCGTTTCTGCTGGTTTGCACGGGAACGCGCGCGCAAACGAAAAACTCGAATCCCAGCGCCGACGCTGCGGCAGCCAATTCGTTTTACAGTCAAGGCTTGGACGCGCTCCAGCGGCAGGATTTGGCCGCGGCGCGCGAGGCGTTCGAAAAGACGGTCCAGCTAATTCCGCAGAGCCCTGAACCGCACAATTCGCTCGGATGGGTTTTGCTTGCGCAAGGCGAAATAGACGCCGCCATTGCCCAATTCCAAGCGGCTGTGAAATCGAATCCCGATTTCGCGCAAGCGCACATGAATTTTTCCCGTGCTCTGTTGCAGAAAGGAAATGTGCAGGGCGCGGTGCGTGAGGCGCGCGAAGCTGCGCGGCTAACTCCCGAGGATTCTGAAACACACCGCATCCTGGGGCAAGCGCTGTCGTACGCCGGCGATTCCGCCGGTGCTATGGGGGAATTAAAGAGCGCGATTGCAATCGAACCGAACCGGCCAGAGTTACATGACGATCTTGGTTCGGTCTTGGTTCAACTATCGAAGATGGAGGAAGCGGAAGTTGAGTTTTCAGAAGCGCTGAAACTTCAGCCGCAATTCGCGCAGGCTCATCTGCATCTTGGTGTTTTGCGTTTGCAGCAAGGAGATATCAGTGGAGCGGAGTCCGAATTGCGGGCGGCATCGAGCCTCGACCCAGATAATCCGCTGACACATTATTATCTGGGACAAGCGCTTGAATCGAAAGGCGCGGTGGATGCCGCGTTACAGGAATTTCAGTACGCGGTTAAGCTCGACCCCAATAATGCCGACGCGCAAAAACAGTTGGGGATCCTGCTACAGCGCTCCGGCAATGGGGAAGAGGCGGTAACGGCGTTCCGGCAAGCAGTAAAGATCAGGCCCGAAAGTGCGGACGCTCACAACGATTTGGGACTTGCTCTGCTGCAGATTGGCGATGCGGGAAGCAGCATTCAGGAATTCCAGGCGGCTCTGAAACTGAAACCAAATGATGCCGGTTATGAAGGAAATCTGGGCGCTGCTTATTTGCAGAAGACAGATTTTGACGCCGCAGTGGCACATTTTCAGACCGCGCTGAAATTTGCGCCACAGGACGCCACGTTTCATTACGATTTGGGTCTAGCACTAAAGATGAAAGATCGCTTGCCGGAGGCAATTGCGGAATTCAAGAAGGCAGAGGAACTGGATCCGAAGCTGGCGGATGCGCACTACACTCTCGGGGTGACGCTGTGGCAGCAGGGAGAATTTGCGGCGGCAGCGGAGGAATTGCGCGCGGCAGTGCAGGCGAAACCCGACTATGCGGAGGCTTACTACACGCTGGGTTCCGTGTTGAAGCAGAAAGGAGAATTGCAGCCGGCAGCCGATGCGTTGCGTGAAGCCATTCGTCTGCAGCCCGATTTTGCCGGAGCGCACACAAATCTGGGGGCCGTTCTGCGGCAACTTGGGGACGCGGAAGGAGCTGCCGCGGAGAGCCGCACTGGAATGGAGCTGTTGAAACAGAAGTCGAGCGAGCAGGCGGCGATGTTCGCGACAAACTCCGGCCGCAAGCTTTTGAACGCAGGTGATCTGGATGGCGCGATTTCGCAATTCCGAGCGGCCATTCAGTCGCTGCCTGCCTATGCTCCTGCGCACTATCAGCTAGGAATCGCGTTGCAGAGAAAAGGAAGTAAAGAAGAATCGGCCAAGGAATTTCAGAAAGCGATTGAACTGGATCCCCATTCGAAAGCGCCAAGCCAATAGCTCGCGGGAGGTCAGGTGCCGCCAGAAGTGATCCCACAGCGTCGTATCTTAACCGCAGTCCAGTAGGCGGCCATTCCAAAAATGCCAGTGATCGAAAAGGGGAGACGCGGCCAGAAGTTCCGGCGTAAGAGTGAAAATGTGCGGGTGGGAGGCGATACGGCTACTAAATCGCGGATTTGCGGATGGCAACCAGTTCGGTTTCTACCGGCACGCCGCGAGCCACTTTTACTCGAATGACGGCTTCAAACGGCTTGAGTTCGCCATCTTGTGAAACGGAAAGCCGCAAGAGCAATTCTTCCACAGAGCTCTGCCTGCAAACGTATTCGACGGCGGCCTGCGTGCCGATCGTGGTGTTCCCCGCAAGGATGAGCACGGATTGACCCGGATTCATCCCTTTCACTAGACCGAGAAGGGCATAGTCCTCGGTGAGAGGCGTACCCGAAGGACTTGCGAAGAATTCCTTGCCTTCGTCGGGTTGCGGGTGCCTGTTGATAATGGCGTGATCGCCTTTACGAGGGCCGGCCGTCAACTGTTCGAAGTAGAAATCCTGGGTGCCAGGAATTTCCAGCAGCGAGAGATTTTCCACGGGCGAACCGATGAAAATCAGGTTGTTGTTCTTGGCGTCATCGAGCGAAAAAAGGCTCCCTCGCTTGACGCGAATGCGGCGATGAAGGAGTCCGAAGACGCGATCGAGTTCGTGAACCGCCAAGACTTCGCCAACGCCAGTGTAGTGGTCCAGGATAGGGGCGCCGGCATCACGTGTTGCATCACGGTAGCGCATACCGGTCTCGGGACGACCAACAAACGCAGCATTACTAAAGACGACCCACGGCTCTTCCGGCCCCGAGGCGAAGCCTCTCCAAAAGACACGAAAAGCGGCTGGCACTGGTTCGCTTTCGCTAGCAAGACTCCCAGGAGTCGAAGTGCGAGTCGCGAGGAGCCAGACGATCACCGTGATGGCCGCAGCTAAGAATATCGAAAGGGAAATCACCTCGGTACCCCACCTGCGCTCCGTACTCTTCTCCAGAGCTTCCTTAGTGGCGGGCTCACCCGACGCGCTGGCGGAAGGTTTCGCACCCGAAGGGCTGCGATGGTGAAAGGAAAGGACGTAGGTACCCTTGGGGAGTTCCACCACGATGGAGTCTTCCAGCCCATCCGCGCTGTAATACTCGGTAAGTTTGGAGCGGAGGCGTCCTGCCTGGACGCGAACCATGGAGTCAAGTTGAGGGTCAAAATCAGGGGAGCGACCGAAGACCTCGGTGGCAATCTGGAATTCCTTAATGGGAGTGCCGGGGTGATCGACGGCGTGCTTCGCCAAGTAGCGAAGCAATTTACACAACGATTCCGAGCCATGCAAGGCGTGGCTGCCCACGAGCCGGTTAATCTGCTCGAGAAGTTGTTCCCGTTCGGTCACACAGGTCCTTGATACGTCGGAGTAACAGGAGTGTAACAAGGCGCGCATCTCCATGCAATACGGAGAGTTATTTGATGTAACCGTATCAGACGCATTGAGACTTCCAACAGGAACCCAAAAAACGAATAGTACGCATCAATATAGCCGCATCATCCGTTTGTGCAGTGGTGCTGACGCGTAAGGTGCGTCAAGGGCGGAATGCGGTGGTCTTAACAAGCTGGCTGCTTTTGTGCGAGGCGCAGGTCGAGAGCGCTTGAGGGTATCTTGGGGGTGCCTTTAACGGTTGAGCTTGGCTCGTTCTTTTCGAGTTTCGGATCAGCCTTCCTTATTTACATTCAACCAAATCGAAAGTGAGCAGATGCCTGGCAGAGTTGTGGCTGGCAAAGTTGGGGGCCAGGCTTCTGAACGATTGGGCAAGGAAGCATAGAGATATGGCAAACGGATCTGCTAGGAGGGGTGGGATGAAAAAGCAAGCGATCGTCGGGTGCGTGTTGGTTATTTGTCTCGTGTTAGGGATTGGCGCGAGCACAACTTTGGGCCAGGCCGTTTTTGGAAGCATCATCGGAACGGTGACGGATGCCCAAGGCAATGCTGTTAGCGGAGCAAAAGTAACTGTTACCTCGACCACCAAGAACACGGCCTACGATGCTACGACCAATGAGAGTGGCAACTACTCCGTGACACACTTGATTCCAGATACCTACAAGGTGCACATCGAATTCGCAGGCTTCAAAGCGTACGACGTGGCGAGTGTGACCGTTTCTGCGGACACTTCCACGAGCCTGGACGCCTCCATGCAGGTTGGCGCGGTTACTCAAACCGTTGAAGTCACGGGCGAGGTTCCTCAGCTACAGACTGACCGCGCCGACGTGGACATTCAGTTCAGTCAAAAGTACATCGAGGACCTGCCCGTCCTCAATCGCAACTTTACGAACTTCGAGTTACTCTCTCCCGGGACGCAGAAGCTCGTGGGCTGGAGCCACGCCGCTACCGAAAACCCGCAGGGGGGCGGCCAAATCTTTGTCAATGGACAGCACTTCTCAGGTACGAATTTCGAGCTAGACGGTACTGACAATCAGGATGCCATCCTCGGCATTATCGTGGTGAACCCTAACCTCGATGCCATCGGCGAATCCAAAATCTCGCTTCAAGATTACGACGCCGAATCTGGCAAAGCGGTCGCCGGCACAGTAGGCGTGCAGATCAAGTCCGGCTCAAACGATTTCCACGGCACTGGTTTCTTCTACTACCGCAACAGCGACCAGCAAGCACGCGATCCCTTTACGAACAAGCCTGGCGTTCCTCTCGCAGCTGCCAACTGGAAGCAGTTTGGTGGTTCTATCGGCGGCCCGATCCTTAAGGACAAGCTCTTCTTTTTCGGGGACTATCAGGGAACGAAACAAATTCAAGGAATTACGAATCTCTATACGACTCCGACGGCGGAAGTAGTGAATACTTGCAATCCCGCGACGAACGGCGCGAGCGACACGCCGGGTTTTTGCAACTTGAGCCAGTATCCCTTTCAGATTTACGATCCTGCTACAGGAAGCCCAGCGGATGGCTCGGGCCGCACGCAATTTTGCGGACCCGCCGGGTGCGCAACTGAGGCGAATTGGATCCCCATCGGGAGGATTCCGACTGGCATGGGGCAGCTCCTTGCCGAGTTTCCGACGCCTACAGCATCGGGAATCAACAACAACTTTGTATCGACGGGCAGCGGGCCCTACAACCAGTATTCGTTTGACACGCGCATTGATTACAACGCTCCGCGAAACTTCCAGGTTTTCGGGCGTTTCAGCCTTGACTATTTCAACTTGTCGGGCCTGGGCGGTTTGGGTGACCTCGGTGGTGCCGGCTTTGGGCCTGGCGGTCTGAATGGCACTTCCATTAACCACGACTACAGCGTCGCTGGCGGCTTCACGAAAGCGATCGGCACGAATTGGCTCACCGACTTCCGCGTCGGATGGTTTCAGTACAATCCGATGACGCATTACTCCGACGCATCTGCAAGCCCCATGGACGGATTTAACTTTCCCGGCCTGAACTCTGGCCCCGGCATCCAAGGACCGCCTACTACCGGCGGTCTTTCGGGTTTCCAGTTTTCGGGCAATCAGACCCTTTCAGCTTTCGGAGATGGTCTTAACATCGGCCGATGCAACTGCCCATTGACGGAAAGAGAACGCCAGATCCAGTTCGTGAATAACTGGACACGAATCTGGGGCAATCACACCTTCAGGTTTGGCGCGGACATCCGCTACGCCACCAACCTCCGCATTCCCAGCGATTCCAGCCGCACTGGTATCTTGAATTTCGATTCTGGTGACACTTCCCTCGCGGGAAGCGGTGGCATGGCACTGGCTAGTATGCTGCTCGGCGATGTGACTTCCTTCCAGCGTTTTGTGAGCCCGCCCGATGTTCAAGCCATCGGTCATCAGTGGCGCGAATTCACCTATGCCCAGGACACCTGGCGCGTCAGCCCGAAGTTCACCATGACCCTTGGCCTGCGCTGGGAGATTTACAATCCAGAGGCAGTCACCGCAAAGGGTAACGCCGGTTTTGGGGACTTGAACAATGGCGAGCTGCTGGTAGCTGGTTATGGCGGCGTTGGATTCAATGGCGGCGTGGCGAACACGTTCAAAGCCTTCGCTCCACGCGCCAGCTTTGCTTATCAATTCGATTCTAAGACCGTTCTACGCGTCGGTTACGGCCGCGGGTTTGACATTGGCGTGTTCGGTTCCAACTTCGGCCACGCCGTCACGCAAAACCTGCCAGTTCTTGCATCACAATCCATCTCAGACTCAAACATTAACTCCGGGTTTACAGATAATCGCAGTGCGGTTTTCAACCTTGTTAACGGCCCGCCAGCATACCCATTTGCGGGTCTCATAACCGACTTGAACACGAATGGCTATTTGCCGCTGCTTGGGCCTGACGGGACAGCTTCCACGTATATCCGTCCGCGGGTTCAGCGGCTTCCAACGATCGATCAATGGAATGCCACGCTTCAGCGACAGATCACGCCGACAATTAATATCACCGTGAGTTATATTGGCAATAAAGGAACTCACGTTTTTGCCGGAACAGGTCCTTCCTATACTACAAACGAAGTTGCCGCAGGCACGGGCACCGCTCCTTGGAACGGCACTGTCGCAGCATTCGCGCCGAGCACACCGGCCAACGAAAGACGCACGTATTTCTTGAACGGTGTTTTCTCCTTCCCGTACACGGGTACAGGCTACACGCCTTGTTGCGCAGGGGGCGTCGGCAACTATTTTGGAAACGACGCCAACAATAATTACAACGCACTACAAATAAAGGCGGAAAAACGGACGAGCTACGGATTGCAGTTCCTTGCGCATTACACCTTCTCCCGAGCCTACGCGTACGACAGCAATTACTACAGCGTGGACAAAGCGTTTGCTTATGGACCCAACCCGGACAATCGCAACAGCGAATTTGTGGCCAACACTATTTATCAACTCCCCTTTGGCAGAGGTCAACATTTCCTGAGCAATGCCAGCCGGGCGATGGACCTTGTGGTTGGCGGCTGGCAAATTAGCAACACTTTGACTTGGGGAAGTGGCCTGCCGTGGACGCCGAGCGTTCAAGAATGCAGCGAGGTCACGGACGTTGACATATGTCGTCCGAGCATGGTTGCCGGCGAGAAGCTTAAGACTGGCGCCACGACGAATGCCAACGGCACATTCTGGTTCACGCCTGTTGCGCCGCTGCAGTATGCGTCCACTACGCCTATAGGTACGGACACCTGCACCTTAGCACGGCCGACGTCCGGTCCTTTCGCCTTGCCCGCTTGCGGCCAGATCGGCAATGTGGGCTTCGATTCTTATCGCGGGCCGCACGTCTTCTACGACGACATGTCGCTCTCGAAGACCTTTAACATCACGGAGCGCTTCAAGGCGCAGTTCCGCTTCGACGCCTACAATTTCTTCAACCATCCCGTCCTGGGCTTCAACGGGAATCAAGGTAACACGTGCATCGACACGAGTTGCGGCGCCAATGCTGGTCAAATCACCGACATTGAGGGGGACAACTCGCCAGGCTCACCGACCGGGATGCGTCAACTGCAGTTCGGCATTAAATTCATTTTCTAACAAAGCAAACAAAACACCCCAAAACCCACGGGGAGCCCTCACGGGCTCCCCGTTTTTTATGTTCTAATCATCTCGGGATGTGCTTAGGAAAACGCCTATGCCGATCATTCGCTTATTTTCGATCGCTTTCCTGGGTAGTTCGCTCTTCGGCGCTACGTATGCGCAGGCGGAATTCACACGGGCGGCCCAAAACCCTTCCCTGCCAGACTCCCCGAACCCCTCCAGGCAATCGTCACAAGCCGCCTCGGCCGATTTCAGCGAGGCGCGCCACCTTTTGTTGCAAGGGAAATACGACGAAGCGCTCTCACAACTCCACGAGATGGAAGCGAAGAATCCAGGGATGAAGGGTCTCGCGCACGAAATCGGAATTGCGTATTACAAAAAGAGCGATTTCGTAAACGCCATCGTCTTTCTGAGGAAAGCCCTTGAACAGAACCCAGATGATACGGAGGCGGTGCAACTTCTGGGCTTGTCGTATTACCTGGCTGGGCGGCCTGCGGAGGCGATTCCCGAGCTCGAAAAGGTGCAGACGTGGTTCGCCAGTGCGAATGTGGATGCTGCGTACATACTTGGGATTTGCTACATCCAGACGAAGGACTATCCCAACGCGCGCAAAGCCTTTGCGAAGATGTTCGACGTGCCTGCGGAATCGGCAGCCAGCTACTTGTTCACGGCACGTATGCTGTTACGGCAGGATTTTGCACCCGTGGCTGATGAGTATGCGCACAAAGCCGTGGCGCTTGATCCGAAACTTCCTCTGGCGCACCAGCTTCTTGGGGAACTGTACCTCTATCATTCTCAGATAGATGACGCCATCGCGGAGTTCCGGAAGGAGCTGGAAATCAATCCCGGCGATCCCGCGGCGTATTACAAGCTTGCGGATGGCTATTCACGCGTGCAGAAATACGATGAGGCGGAACGGCTTCTGCAACGATCCATTTGGTTGGACCCCACTTCGACGGGGCCATACATCCTCCTTGGCAAAGTCTTAGAGAAGAAAGGCGAGACAGAACTGGCTGTCCGCGCACTGCAGCGGGCGCTCGCGATGGATCCCAACAACCCCGTTCCACACCACTTGTTGGGACTGGCTTACCGAGATTTGGGAAAAAACGAAGAAGCAGACCGAGAACTGAAGGTGGCTGCTCAATTGGAGCAAGGTCAGAATACGAGGCCTTGAAGGCTGTGCCACAGCGTATGAAATTGTCCACCACGTTTTTTCGCGGGATTGGGATATTGGCAGTATCACGTTTTCTGGTGTTCGCGTGCGTCCTGCTTGCACAGAATACTTACAACGAACCGTGGCGGCCCCAATTTCACTTCACTCCGCCGAAAAACTTCATGAACGATCCAAATGGCCTCGTCTTCTATAAAGGCGAATACCATCTGTTCTACCAATACAATCCTCAGGGAACGGAATGGGGCCACATGAGCTGGGGTCATGCAGTCAGCTCAGATATGCTGCATTGGAAGAATTTGCCTCTCGCGATTCCCGAAGAGCCGGGGAAGTACATGATTTATTCCGGGAGCGCGGTTGTGGATTGGAAGAATGCGAGCGGATTGTGCACGGGCGGTGACGCGGCTGATTCCTCTTGTTTGATTGCGATCTACACCGCGGCCGGAACAAACATACAGAATCAAAACCTCGCCTTCAGCAATGACCGGGGACGCACCTGGACAAATTATGCGGGAAACCCCATCGCGGATTTGAAGCAGCCCGACTTTCGCGACCCCAAAGTATTTTGGTACGAGGCTCAGAAGAAATGGGTAATGGTCGCGGTTCTCGCCGATGAAAGAAAGGCTGTCTTTTTTGACTCGCGAGATTTTAAAACGTGGGTTCAACGCGGCTCCTTTGAGGTGGGAGGCAATGACAAGGGACAATGGGAATGCCCTGATCTCTTTGAATTGAGTGTGGACGGCAATCCTCAAAATAAAAAATGGGTGCTCGTAGTTAATCGCAATCCGGGCGCTCCTGCCGGCGGCACAGGGACCCGGTATTTTGTGGGAACCTTTGACGGCTCGCACTTTGCGAATGAAACTCCGGCTGGACAAGACCTTTGGGCCGACTATGGCAAAGATTTCTACGCGACGAATTCGTTTTCGGATCTTCCGCCGAAAGACGGGCGAAGAATATGGATCGGCTGGATTAGCAACTGGCAGTATGCGAACCGAGAACCCACATCAGTTTGGCGCGGAGCGCAGTCGTTGCCGCGCGAGCTGAGCCTGGCGCAATCTCCGGATGGAATCCGGCTTGTGCAGAAACCCATCGCCGAAACAAAAGGGTTGCGCGAACGAGAATTGCTACAGCTCTCGAATGTTTCCATCGCAATGGCCATGCAAGCGATGCACTTGGCAAATGTACGCGGAGATACGCTCGAAATAGAAGCGGAACTAGCACCAGGCGATGCGAAGGAGATGGGATTCCGCCTTCGCAAAGGCGGATCCGAGGAAACGATTCTGGGCGTCACTCCTGAAACTAAAGAAGTGTTTGTGGATCGAAATCGTTCGGGACAAGTTTCTTTTGCGCCAGAATTTCCTGGGCGCTTTAAAGCTACTTTACAGCAAAGTTCTCGAGTGAAGTTGCATATCTTTCTAGATCGCTCCAGCGTGGAAGTCTTTGTCAACGATGGCGAAGTGGTCTTGACGGACCGCATCTACCCTTCACCCGGCAGCAACGGAATTGAGTTGTATTCGAACGGAGGGCAGGGCAAAGTGCTTTCGCTCTCGATTTGGAAAGTGGGCTCGATATGGCGATAGCACTTGGGATCCCAAAGCGTTAGCTCGGACGAAGGACGCCAGGAAAAAACTGCGCGAAAGCGCTAAATTGCAACGGGAACGCGTGTCGTCCATGAAAAAGTTCACGACAGTCGGACTGGGCGAATTGCTCTGGGATATTTTCTCGCAGGGCCGTCAACTTGGCGGCGCACCGGCAAACTTTGCGTACATGACGAATCTTCTCGGGGATGAGGGAATCGTCGCGAGCCGTGTAGGCAACGATGATCTCGGCGAAGAAGCCAAACATCGCCTCGAGCATCTAGGCCTCGGCACTTCTTGCATACAACTCGATCCGACCTATCGCACGGGAATTGTACAGGTAGAAGTGGATGCGAAGGGCCAGCCGACATTTCAGATTGCCGAGCCTGTCGCATGGGATGCGTTCGAATGGACGCCCGCGTGGCAAACGCTGGCACGAAAAGCAGACGCGGTATGTTTCGGTTCTCTGGCGCAAAGGTCTCCGCGTTCCCGCGAAACTATCCTCTCCTTTTTGAAAACTATCCGGCCGGAGACCACGCGCATTTTCGACGTCAATCTCCGGCAATCTTTTTATTCCGCGCGGATTCTCGCCGATTCCGCGAAACACGCCGACATCATTAAACTAAATAGCGATGAACTGCCCACCGTCGTGCAGTTGCTGGGTTTTCCGTTTCACGATGAAGAGTCCGCAGCGCAGTGGCTCTTGAACACGTTTCACATAAAACTAGCCTGCATCACGCGGGGCGCGGCAGGAAGTTTGTTGGTGAGCGAGTATGCCAGGCACGAGCACCCAGGCATTCGAGTGCAGGTGGCGGACACCGTAGGTTCAGGTGATGCGTTCACTGCTGCGCTCGTATATCACTATCTGCGGCGCGATTCTCTTGCCGCGATGAACGAAGCGGCCAATCGCATGGGTTCTTGGGTCGCAGGCCAGAAAGGTGCTACTCCTGCACCTGATGTGGCTCGGCTGGAATTAATCCGTTCAGCGGAAGTGTGAGCTATACCAAAACAAAGTACGAAATGAGAAGTTTTAATGGGCTGAGCCGGGCGCTTGATCCTGTTCCGTGCCCAGCCGAGCAACTTCGCTTGGCGGCAGCTCGTGCAAAAGCGCCAAAAACACGCCGTTTGTCCAGCCGAAGCCCACAATATTCATGTGATAGCCGGCGGTTACTTGCGTTTCTGAAGAGCGTTTCACGGCGTCATATTTCTCGCGGATTGTGCCGTCGCGCCGGAAATTTTCCATCACCATCGAAAGAAATTTAAAAGACAGCCTGTTCGCGTCATCATTGAATCCTGCGCGGCGCATGCCTTCAATGGCCATCAATTGATTCGGCGCCCATGCATACGGAAAATCCCACTGTCCGCCCGTTTCGTAGGGACTCATCACCAAGCCGCCTGGCTGTTCGAACCTCCCGACGTGCTGCATTACGGCGCGCGCTTGTTCCGGGGTCGCAACCCCGGCCCAAAGCGGATAAAACGTAGTGACGTATTCGTACGTTGAGCGCGCCTGCTTCTCGAAATTGTAGTCGAAGAAAAGCCCGCGCTCGCTGTCCCAAAGATATTTTTGAATGTCGGCCTTTCGCTGCTCGGCGCGCTGTCGCCATTTCTCCGACTCTTCTTTGTGACCCAGCGTCGCGCTCATTTGTTCGAGGTCTTTTTCGGATTTGTAGAGCAGGCTGTTGAGGCACACCGGAGCGAAATGATGCGTTTCAGCTCCGTATGGACCGAAGCGGAAGGAAATATCGAAGCCGGACTCGCGCATGGCGCGGTCGCCTTTATAATAATCGGCGCTTAGCGCGACGGTACCCGCCGGATCGCAAGCCGCTGGGGCCATGGTCTTGGCCACATCGCAAATCTGCAGCGCAAAAAGCGGGCCCGCCGTGAGCGGCGAAGGCTTGGCCGCGGTTGTTTCCAAAACGTAATTACGGCTGAGGTCAGGTTGCTGAAGAAAATAGGCTGCCACCTGACGGTAGTGTCCCGTTTCGTCCTTAACACTCTCGGCAGCAGGGCCGGTGCCGAAGTCGAAATAGCGCGAGAGGCCTGTCGATCCAGCGCGATGCGGTTCGCTTGTCCACAACTCGTGATCTTTCACGGCATAGTCGTATGCTTTTGCAAGCCACTCATTGTTTGTGTGCCCATCGGCTTTCTGCGCGTCGTATACGGCGAGGATCATCGAGGTCAAAAACGGCGGCTGAGACCGCGTCAAATAATAAGTGCGATTCGCATTCAAAACTCCACCGTAGTGCTCGATTTCAAAAAAGAAATTCTCGACCATGCCTTTTGCGAGATCGATTCTGCCGTCGCGCACCAACCCGCGAATGATGAAATAACTGTCCCAGCCGTACATCTCGTTGAATCTTCCCCCAGGCACAACGTACCGATTTTCGAGATAGAGCAACCCGGCGGGATCAATTTTCCCTGGATCCATCTCGCCGATGTGGTGGATCACCGCCGGCAAATGCTTAGCCTGCACATTACATTGTTTCTCAAGCTGCTGGACCGAGGCCGGCACCGCAAAATCAGTGGGAAGGTAAAGCACCGAAGCCGAGGAAAGTTTCGTATCCACTACCGTTGCGCAGTCCGTAAGCGAACGAGTGAGTGAATCCCAGCCCGTCGAAATGTAAGTGCGGATTTGATCGAGAGAGCTATTTGCCGGTTTCGGATCGGTTCCTGCGGAAGAGGGAACCGCGTTTAACAGAAAAATGCAAAGCAGGCAAACGCAAAGCTTCTTCAGTTTTTGCATGAGGTCATCACCCCGCAGCGCACCCTCGGCGGTACAGTGCGGCAATAGAAGCATAGTAGGTTGTCCAACCTGGAGCAACTTATTGGGGTGTTGAAGACGCGTCAAAAAACTCTATATAAGGATAGGACTTGCAGCGACTAAGTCCTTTACGTATAGGCAGTTGCAAGCCGCCAAATTCCGTGCCGAAGCCGCAGCGCTGGAGAGCAATGCTTCCAGCTTTGCTAAAAAATAGTGCCAATAAACATGTATCCCGCCGGACTTCCACAAGATTAGATCAATGAATTCGTCGCTAGGTATTGTCCTACATTGGAACTTTTCATCAATAGAGTGACCAGCGTCGCAGAACAGCCGATCAGTGACCCAAGGCTGAACAAAAAAAGATGCTCGATCGAGAATCAGAAATTCGTCAACAATGGGAAAGGCGTAGAATCGAAGCATCTGTATGAGCGCGAACTCGAAACGATTGTTGATTATTGTGTCGTTCTTTTTGTGCTCCTTGGTTTTTACTACGTGGCTTCGTCTAGCGGCGCAGCAGCCAAATGAATCAACGGCCTCAGGCAGCAGCGCTAAAATTCAAGTAAATGTAAACGCGGTGCTTGTGCCGGTGGTAGTCCGCGATTCGCACGGTCGCGCCATTGGGAACTTGAAAAAAGAAGATTTTCAGGTCTTCGACAAGGACAAGCCCCAAGTCATTTCCGGATTCTCCATTCAGAAGCGAGCAAGCGTTGAAAGTGAACCAAAAGCGGCCGAACAGTCGCGAGTCGTCCCCAGTATCGCTGCCACCAATGGGCCTGCTCCGAGAGCAACAGTGCCAGATCGTTCCATCGTGTTTTTATTCGACGATTTGCACCTCGACCCCGGCGGTTTGCTACGAACTCAAAAGGTAGCGATGAAGATCCTCTCCGAATCGCTAGCCGACTCGGACATGGCCGCAGTAGTTTCCCTTTCGGGAACTAACAGCGGCTTGACCCGCAACCGCGCGAAGCTGCAAGAAGCGGTTATGAAGGTGAAAGTGCAGCGACTTTTTCGGCACGATGAACATGCCTGCCCGAACATCGACTATTACCAAGCGGACTTGATTCAAAATAAGCGCAATGACGAAGCTCTGAAACTAGCCATGGCAGATTATGCGACTTGTGCGCATCTTCAGGGCGCAACGCCCGCCATGATAGAGAACGTCGTGCGATCCGCCGCAGGGCAATCTCTGGCGGTTGGTGAACGCGATGTTTGGTCTGCGCTAGCGACGCTCAGCGAGATTGTGCGGAGAATGGGAACGCTGCAGGGGCAACGTTCCTTAATCTTGATTTCGCCGGGTTTCCTCACGCTGACACCGGCGGCAATGGCAGAGAAATCTCACATTCTGGACCTTGCGGCACAGACAAACGTCACAATCAGCGCCCTGGACGCGCGCGGTTTATATACGACAGAAATCGACGCCAGCGAGCGGGGCGGCTCTTCGGCCAGAGATTTGATGACGGGCCAACATGCCGAAGATCACTACGAGATGATGAACCTAGACGAAGATGTAATGTCGGAGCTCGCGGATGGAACAGGCGGGACCTTCTTCCACAACAGCAACGACCTCGAAGGTGGCCTTAAAAGCCTTGCACAAGGTCCTGAGTACGTGTACTTGCTCGAGTTTTCGCCCGAGAAGTTCAAGCCAGACGGTTCGTATCACCGGTTGAAAGTAAGGCTGGACCAGAGCGGCTTCAAGGTTCAAGCCCGTCATGGCTATTTCGCTCCGGAGCAATCAAAAACCAAAAAATAGAGCCGAACACATCTGGCGAAACATAGCCGACGATTTTTCAGTCTGGCCGGAACCCGTTGTAACGAGAGGCATTATCCAATTCTGAGACAGACAAGAGAAGATTCGTCAAAGATTCGCGCTGAAACTGGTAAGATGCGCGGCGCGAACTTCGTGCAGCGTTTTTTTTGCGGACGCGTATCGAAAAGGAAGACTGAATACTATGGACCGACGAGATTTTTTGAAGACCACCAGCACTGTCATTGCGGGAAGCACGCTCGCGCCAGGATTGCTTGCGGGCAATTCCTCGCCTGCGGCTTCCAATCCGAATGGCCGGCTGGTTTTCCCAATCAACCGAAATTGGCGGTACAACCATGCATTTGTCGAAGGAGCGCACGCGACGGAGTTTGACGACTCTGCATTTGACCGAGTCGTTGTTCCGCACACGAATGTTCGGCTGCCTTGGCATAGTTTTGACGACAAGCAGTATGAGTTCGTCTCGATTTACCGGCGGCGATTTCGTTTGCCCCCGGAGGCGCGCGGCAAGCGTGTTTTCGTCGACTTCGAAGGGGTCATGACCGCCTCGACAGTTTGGATCAACGGTGCGCAGCTCGGCGAGTACAAAGGTGGCTACACGCCTTTTTCTTTCGATCTGACGCCGCACATCGATTTCAGTGGAGAAAATGTGCTCGCGGTGGACGTGGACTCGACAGAGCGGCCGGACATTCCGCCCTTTGGAAATCAGATTGACTACCTCACTTTTGGCGGAATCTATCGTGAAGTCTGGCTACGAATTGTTCCAGCGACTTTTATCGAAAATGTTTTTGCGAAACCCAAAGCCGTGCTCAGCGAACATCCAGGTTTGGACGTGGACTGCTTTCTTCAACATGCAGAAGCGTCGCATGAGCCGCTCACGCTGGAAGTGGAACTTCGCGAAGGCGATCATGTGCTGGCCAAAGCGACGCAACGAGTTCCGGTGTCGGAGGCTGCGCCTGACCCAGTCGCGCACGCCGTGCACTTCGACAATCTCAGCGGGATCAAGCTGTGGGACCTCGATCATCCGAATTTGTATTCCGTGCAGGTGCGTTTGCTGAAGGGAACAGAGCTGATTGATCGAGAAAGCCGCACGATCGGTTTTCGCGAGGCGCAGTTCACGGATCACGGCTTCGAGCTGAATGGCAAGGTCATCAAGCTGCGTGGCCTCGACCGTCATCAGACGTTTCCATTCGTTGGCCAGGCAATGCCGGGCCGCGCCCAGCGCAGCGATGCGCAAATCCTGCGAAAAAATCTTAAGTGCAACATCGTCCGTACATCGCACTATCCGCAATCGCGGCATTTCCTTGATGCGTGTGACGAAATGGGACTGCTTGTCCTGGAAGAGATCCCGGGCTGGCAGCACATTGGAAACGAAGCGTGGAAGCTGATCTCCATCGATAATGTCAGCCGCATGATCCGCCGCGACTGGAACCATCCCAGCATCATTTTGTGGGGAGTGCGCATCAACGAATCGAAGGATGACCACGATTTCTACACACGCACCAATGCAATAGCGCATAGTCTCGACCCTACCCGCCAGACCGGCGGGATTCGCTATTTCCAATCTTCTGAATTTTTGGAAGACGTTTTCACAATGAACGATTTCGGATTCCCCTTGCAGAAGCCAAATCACCCGCGCTATCTCAACACGGAATTCGTGGGCCACACCTACCCCACCAAGACCATCGATCAAGTCGAGCGACTGACCGAGCACACCATGCGTCACGCGCGCATTCACGACCAGCTTGCATCCGATCCGCAGTACGCTGGCGGCATCGGCTGGTGCGCTTTCGACTACAACACGCACGGTGACTTTGGCAGCGGCGATCGTATCTGCTATCACGGAGTAACCGACATTTTTCGCGAGCCGAAGCCCGCTGCCGGCTTTTACAAATCGCAATGCGATCCTGCCAACGAAGTGGTGCTAGAGCCTGCCTTCCACTGGGCGCGAGGTGACGAATCGATTGGGTTTACCAAAGCGGTTGTTTGTTCGAACTGCGATCACTTGAAATTTTATATTGCCGGCAAGCTGGTTGCGGAAGCCGATCCAAACAAAACCGAGTTTGCCCATCTTCGCTATGCCCCGTTTGTGGCTGATTTGAGTCAGGCCGTCTTCAAGTGGGGAGACTTGCGTATTGAAGGCTATATCGATGGCAAACAGGCAATCGTTAAGACGCTTTCCGGCAAGGGTGTCGACCAGAAATTTGTGCTAGTGCCCGACGACACGCGCCTCAATGCAGATGGAGCGGATACAACCCGAGTGGTTTTGCGCGTGACCGATGAATTTGGCGCTATCCGCCCTTTTTCGAATGATGCCATCAAGCTGGAGCTGGAAGGGCCCGCGGAAATTATTGGTGACAATCCTTTCGCGTTGATTGGCGGAACGGGCGCGATCTGGATTCGCGCGAAGGAACAACCGGGAACGGTGAAGCTTACGGCCAAGCATCCCGTGTTGGGCGTTCAGCAGTTGAGTTTCGAAATCGTTCCAAGTGCTCCAGAAGTTGTATAGAAGTTTCGAGCGCGCGTGGAGATCAACTTAGGCTAAAGAACCAGCAGCCGCCATTCCGATGGCGTCAAAGGTCAGAGATTGGAAATGGTCCCGCGCCTTCGGCCGGTTTGCAAATGTAGATCTGCGGCACAAGTCCCGTTTCTTTCTGATAGGCCTTGGCCATTTTTTCCTTAAATTCCCCAGCGTAACGCGCATCCACAAGATTGATGGTGGCTCCGCCGAAGCCACCGCCGGTCATGCGCGCGCCGTAGACTCCTTTTTGCTGGTACGCCAGGTCCACCATCAAATCCAGTTCGCGGCAGCTGACTTCATACAAATCGCGCAGACTGCGATGAGATTCGGCCATGCGCATTCCAAACCGAGTGATATCACCGGAACGGAGCGCCTCCGCGCTGTCCAGCACGCGCGCGTTTTCCGAGACAATGTGCAGTGCGCGTTTGTAGATGACTTCCCATAGCACATTGCGGTGTTGTTCAAGCAGATAGATGCTCACGTCGCGCAGAGCGCGTATTCCGGGCAAAACTCCAGCGAGTCGGCGGACGGCCTCTTCACAATCCGCGCGACGGCGATTATATTCGCTGGAGGCCAGCTCGTGCTTGACCATGGTGTTGCTGATTACCAACTTGACGGAATCGGGAATCAAAAGTGATTCGAAGGTCAACGAGCGGCAATCGAGCATCAGCGCGTGGTTCTCCAGCCCGTGTAGGGAGACGAACTGATCCATGATCCCGACACGCGCGCCAACAAATTCGTTTTCTGCCTTTTGACAGAGTTGCGCTAATTGCACGCGATCTGGAGACAGGCCAGACTGGCCGGCGAGTGCCAGGGCAGTCGCAACCTCGATCGCGGCGGAAGAACTAAGTCCCGCACCCATGGGCACTTCACTTTCAATAAGAAGATTCGCCCCGCGAAGCCGGAATCCAGCCTGCTCGAGCTGCAGTGCAACCCCAACCGGATAGTCACTCCATGTCTTGGAAGGCTGCTGCGCGGTGGAATCCAAATCCGCTTCGGCGGCTGCGGAGAATTCCTCGGAGTAAATTGCGAGTTTTCGGTCATCTCTGGGGCCGACGGCGACCCAACAATAAAACTCGATGGCTGCGGGCATGGCGAAGCCGTCGTTGTAATCGGTATGTTCTCCGATCAGGTTAACGCGTCCCGGGGCGCGGTACACATGCGGATCCGACCCAAATCGCGCTCGGAACCGCTCAACGATGGTCGATCTTCGCGTCATCAATCTTTACCTAAACCAAAGCCCAGTGAACCTGGAAAGCGGGGCTTGTGGTTCTTTTCTTATCCATCCCTATCGCGGAGTATCCATCCTACGAATTGGCTTCGCAAAGTTGGGAGGGTACATGAGGTCGCAGCTTGCCGCAAGGCACTTGTCAGACTCCGATCCGTCGATAGCGGGACGTGTTTTACATAGTGGCAGGCGCGAGGAGCCTGAATGGGGCCGTACGCCAGCGTAGAATGCCGGTAGGCTGTTTGAACCGAAGACTACGAATTCTCACCTGGAAGGTGCGCCCTTCGCATACGATGGCGTGCATGCGCAAAATCGAGAAGCCCTCACCGACCGAATCACCATTATTGTTCGAGTTCGATCCCAAGCCAGCCGAAGAGATGCTGACCGCGCTGGGAGGCTTACCCCTGGTGGTGCAAGCCTTTCGTTCTCTGGGATTACCGGGCAGTGTGAAACAACACCTGGTGGTGAAGGAACGCCAGCGGGGTTACGACGAGGCTACTTTTGTCGAGAGCTTCGTGATTCTGAATGCCGCCGGAGGCGAGTGTCTGGATGATTTTGAGCGACTGCGGGCGGACCCCGGGCTAGGGCAACTAATCGGGCACGAAGTGCCTTCTCCGGAAGCAGCTCGGAAGTTCCTGTATGCGTTCCATGAAGAAGAAAAGATTCAACAAGCCAAGCAGCAGCGACTGCCGGATCAAATTGCGTACATTCCCACAGAGAGTGAAGCGCTGGAAGGGCTAGGAAAAGTGAACCAAGATCTGATCCGGCGATTGGGAGAACGTTGTCCGGAGCAGAAGATCGCTACGGTGGATCAGGACACCACGATTATCGAGAGCCGCAAACAAGAAGCCCTGCACACCTACGAAGGGCCGCGAGGCTATCAGCCGATGCTGGCGGTGTGGGCCGAGATGGACGCGGTGCTGGCCGATGAGTTTCGAGATGGGAACGTACCGGCGCAGATGGCTCCGTTGACCGTGGCGAAAGCGGCGTTCGCCGCGCTGCCCAAAACAGTGACGACCTACTATTATCGCGGCGATGCGGCCTGTCATGAGAAGGAGTTGTTGCGCTGGCTGTGCAACGAGAAACGTGAAGAAGGGCCGCAAGGATGCATTGGTTTTGCGATCAGCGTGCGGATGAGCGAGGCGTTGCGCGAGGCCATTCTGGAAGTTCCGGAAAAGGAATGGAAGGCCTACGGGGAGCCCGAGCCGGGTATAGATCGGGAGTGCGCCGAAGTAGTGTTCGTGTCGAACCAGCAAGCAGAGCCGAAGGACAGCCAGCCGCTGCGCTACATCGCCATCCGGCTGCGCCAACGGCAGGGAGGGTTGTTTGCCGACGGCAGTAACGTGCGACGTTTTGCCGTGCAGAGCAACATCTGGGATTGGGAAGCGGTGAAACTGATCGAGTGGCACCGAGAAAAAGCCGGGACGATCGAGCGGGTACACGATGTGATGAAGAATGATTTAGCGGCCGGGGTACTGCCGTCGAAATATTTCGGAGCCAATGCCGCCTGGCTGCGGCTGGCGGTGATCGCCTACAACGTGCTCACAGCGCTGAAGCGCTTGGCCTTGCCGGCAGACTTATTGACGGCCCGCCCGAAGCGACTGCGCTTTTTGATTTTCCATATGCCGGGTCGACTGGTGCATCATGCTCGTGAACTGAGCTTGCGACTGGGGACGGCCATCGAGGGCCTCGCCATGTGCATGGGCGCAGTGCGCTTATTGCCGCTTCCTTCTTAGCATTTCCCGGAACAGGTTCTTATCGACGGATTTGCAGAGCGCTTTTTGGAAGCGCTTCGGAAAAGAGCCGTCCCTCGGCTTCCCGATGGACCTCACAAACCTACACGCTTTGCTCAACGCCCAAAAGGCGCTCTGGCAGCGAATTGACTTCGCATCTACGCGCATTCAGGCTGCCAAATACCCGTCACTCCTACCTTACCGACGGATTGGGGCAGAGCGCACTCGTTGCTGGCGACTATTACAGGGGATAGAATGGCCGGAAGTATGGAAAACAAGTGTGATGCAGTGCGCAGAGAAAAGGATTTGGCGCCGGTGAGGAAATGGCGGCATCGAGTGCGTCAATCACCCGAAAGAGCACGGAATCGAAACGCAATGGTCCTCGGAGTAGTGGCTGCCACGCTTATGAGTTTTTCGAGTGCGGCGGCGTTCGAACAGAATCCCACACCCACCTCGCCGGATACCGTCACTATCGAAGGCGTAATTCGGGACACTGCAGGCAAGCCTATTGCCGGAGCAACCGTACTGCTTGAAGAGAAGGGCAATTCAGCGATTGTCGAGACGAAAACAAATGCGGACGGGACCTTCGTCCTTTCCTCCTCCCATGGTGGGACCTATACCGTGGTCGCAGAAAAATCAGGATGGGTCCATACAGTCGCAGACTTCCTGGTATTGTCGCTGGGAGATAAGAAGCATGTAGATTTGGCTCTCAGTCCAGTGGGGTCACTAAAGCTCGAATCATCCACGTCGCCGCCCCCTAAGGCCTCGCCGGGCGGAATAGAATTCAATGACGAACCGAATTTCACCGTCGCAGGTGTTACCGACTGGAGCAATCTGGGACTGCATGGCTCCGCGGCAAGCTCGAAGACGAGCGAATCGCTTGCCAAAGAAACGCTGACGCTGAAACCCAGCGAGCCAGAGATTGCTCCCGCTGGAAAGTCGGGCAAGCAATACGAGATGGCCTTAGCTTACAGAGCCAAGGGCGACTTAGCGGAAGCTCGTCAGCAGGTTCGGAACGCGCTAGCGAAAGCCGACGATGCAGAAGGACATCGTCTACTGGGTGAGCTTGACGAACAATTGAATGATCCTTTGGATGCGGTGCGCGAGTATGAAAAAGCTGCCCGGATGGATCCCAGCGAACAGAACTATTTTGAATGGGGTTCGGAGCTGCTCCTGCACAAAGCGGCTCAACCTGCGGCGGAGGTTTTTGCTAAAGGATCCACCGCGCATCCGAACTCAGCAAGAATGCTGACGGGGCTTGGCGCGGCGCTTTATTCGAATGGATCTTGGGACGAAGCGGCCCGACACCTTTGCGCGGCGTCCGACTTGCAGCCGACTGACACGGCCCCGTATCTCTTTCTCGGCAAAATTGAAGAGGCGACGCCGGCGCCGCTACCATGCAGCGAGCAAAAGTTGGCGCGGTTTTTACGGCAGCAGACCGGGAATGCGCTGGCCAATTACTACTACGCGATAAGCCTTTGGAAGCGCGAAAAGGGATCTGAAAAACCTGTCGATTTAAAAGAAGTGGAGACGCTGCTTGAAAAGTCCGTGGCTATCGACCCCAAGCTCGACGAAGCTTATCTTCAGCTAGGAGTTGTCTATTTCGCGCAGGCTGATTTCGCGCAGGCCATCCGCAACTACAAGAAAGCGGTTGAAATAAATCCGCAGCTTAGCGAAGCCCACCGCCAGCTCGGTCTCGCTTATCAGCGAACAGGTGAGAAGGTGAAGGCGCAAGAAGAATTTCAAGCGTATGAGCAAGCGGAGAAGGAAGAGGCTGCCGAAATCGAACGCCAGCGCCGCGAACTCAGGCAATTCCTGATTATTTTGAAAGACCCGCCGGCCTCTACTCCGCCTCGTTAGAAAAATAGAGAACAAATTTAAGTGATGGCTATTTGGTTTTGGGTTTGACAGTAGCAACGATGCCGCTGCCTTCACGAACGGTAAGAATCTGGTTGGCACTCACATCGGTGAACCGTTCCAGTTTCTGCGTGGTCGGCCACTTCACTTCGATAAGATCCACTTTTTGAGCTTTTCCTAGCCCGAAGTGCAAGCGCAGGTCACTCTGCGACATAACGCTTGTGCCGCTATGAACCTCATCCATTTGGGCATGCTTGCCGGTCACAACACGGACGCGCACGCCAATCGCGGTCCGATTGCATGCGGTGCCGATCAATTTTATTTTGATCCAATTCTGTTTGTTGCCGCCGTCGTTGCGAAGCAGGGAAGGCAAGTCGTTCATATTCAAAATCACGGCGTCGATGTCACCATCGTTGTCATAATCGCCGAACGCGGCGCCGCGGCTTGAAAAATGCTCGCTAATGCCGGGTCCCATCCCGGACGAAACGTCCTTAAACCGCCCATCCCCCAGATTTTTGTATACCAGCCGCGGATTCTTGAAAGTCTGGCCGGTGTCGCGCCCTTCAATTTCCGGGTACACATGCCCGTTGACCTGGAGAAGATCCTGCCAGCCATCATTGTCGTAATCGAGGAAGCCGCATCCCCAAGCGACGTATTGATTGTTGACGCCGATTCCCGAGGCAAACGTAACATCGTTGAAGGTGCCGTCGCCATTGTTGTGGTAGAGGTTGCAAGTGTCATCCGCAAAATTCGTTTTGAAAATGTCGAACCAGCCATCGCAGTCGTAATCGGCCACACCTACTCCCATTCCAGACTGCTCGTGGCCATTCTCGCTATAGGCACAACCGGCGATGACTGCAACGTCCGTGAACGTGCCGTCATGATTGTTGTGAAAAAGAATGCTCGGCTGCGAATCGACGGCCACATAGATATCCGGCCAGCCGTCATTGTCGAAATCGTAGGAAACAGGCGTGATGGAATAGCGCGGTCCTGGCTTCAGGATCCCGGACTTTTCGGAGACGTCAGTAAAAGTTCCGTCGCCGTTGTTGTGATACAGGAGATTGGTGTCTCCAGGAAGGCCGCGCGGCCCGCACATCGTGGGAATGCCTTTCCACTGGCAAACGGGAGGCTCGGTTGGCGAGGGAGTTTTTTCTGGATCGAGTTTGATGTAGTGACAGACGAAAAGATCGAGGTGGCCATCACGGTCGTAGTCGAGCCATGTGCAGCCGGCTCCCCAGCGGATCTGTTCCTCGTACAGGCCAGCCTTGCGTGTGACATCCGTAAACGTACCGTCGCCGTTGTTGTGAAACAGGATGTTGTGTCCCCAGAAGCAGCAGAAGAGATCGTCCCAACCATCGTTGTCGTAATCGCCGACGCAGACACCAGTTTGCCAGCCGGTGCGCGCGAGGCCCGATTTTTCCGTGACATCGCTAAAAGTCCCGTCGCGGTTGTTTTTGTACAAATGGGAAGTGGGAGCCTTACCAGGCAGCCAGTCGGTGTTGAAACGTGTTCCATTCGTCAAATAAATATCCAACCAGCCGTCATGATCGTAATCAAAAAAAGCTAGTCCGCTACCTTTGGCTTCAATGATGTATTTTTTTTGATCGATGCCGCCCCACACGTTGGGGGAAACCAGGCCGGCTTCTTTAGCCACGTCGACGAACACGACGGGCGAGGCAGCCGGTGAAGCGGAAACGCCCGGTTTTGGCGCTTGTGGATTCGGCGCAGCCTCTGCTTCGAGGAGCAGGGAGTTTTTCCATCTCCAAAGTGGGCTGGCAAGCGCATCCAACAACGCGCTACCCAGAAGAACCGAAGAAGAACCGAGAAATCGGCGCCTAAGGGGGTTTTTCATCGGCCCGCCAACTTTGGCGTTATTCTCGGAAACGACCGCGGCACAATGCCCGCGCCTTCTCTTACTGCGATGATTCTGTCGGCCTGAAGATTCGTAAGCTTATCCACCTGCCCGCTCGGCCAAGTAATTTCTAAAGATTCGATTTTGGTGCGTTTTCCGAGGCCGAAGAAAATCCTCGGATCGCTCGCGGACATATAGCTCATGCCGCCCTTGGATTGCTCGACGTGCACAAACCCTTCGGAGGTTAGTTTAAGCGAAGCGCCTATGCCATCGCGATTCGAGCGACTGCCAATCAGCAGAACCTCCAGCCAGTGATTTTGGTTGCCGCCATCGTTGCGCAGCAACTCCGGATAATCGCCGCGGTTGTTAGTGACGATGTCGATGTCGCCGTCATTGTCATAGTCAGCGGTCGCGATGCCACGTCCGGCGATGGGGCGCGAGAAGTCAGCACCAAGCGCATTGTCGGATACTTTTTCGAACTGGCCCTTTCCCAAATTGTGGAACATCAATAAAGGCTCTCTGTAAGAGACTTCTCCATGGTAGAGCGTAACGTTGTCCAGCATTGCGCCATTCAATTGGACGATATCGTTCCAGCCGTCGTTATCGTAGTCCAGAAATTTCGTGGAGACTCCGCTCAGGTGGATGGCCTTGTTGCCGATTCCTGAGCGATACGTGTAGTCATCGAACGTTCCATCATGGTTGTTGTGATAGAGCCGATTCAATTCGAAATCGAGGTGGGTGATATAAACGTCGAGCCATCCATCGCCGTCGACGTCTGCGGCATCGATGCCCATGCCGGCTTCGTAACGGCCGTCCTCGCTGGCCGCCAATCCCGAAACGAGCGAAACATCCTGAAAGGTTCCATCATGTTTGTTGAGGAAGAGAAAATTAGGCCAAGTATCGTTAGCGATGGCGATGTCTGGCCAGCCATCGCCGTTGAAATCCGCCAGCACCACGCCCATTCCCTTTGATTCAGGCTTGCCTACACCGGATGCGTCGCTCACATCGGTGAAGGTGCCGTCATGATTATTGTGATAGAGCTTTGTTTTTTGTCCTTTGTAATTATTGGGATTGCAGTACGAGCGATAGCCGGGGCGGCGTTCGCCACACCATAGATTCGTTTTCGGCGTCCACTCGATGTAGTTGGTAACAACGAGATCCAACCAGCCGTCCTTGTCGTAGTCAAACCATCCGGCGCTGGTGGACCATCCGCCTTCATCGGCGACGCCGGCTTTTGCGGTGACATCGGTGAATGTTCCGTCGCCATTGTTGTGGTAGAGGATCGCGCGCCCATAGCCGGTGACGTATAGATCGGAGTAACCATCATTGTCGTAATCTCCGACAGCGACTCCCTGGCCGTAATGTCCCGCGCCTCCGACACCCGCTTTCTCAGTGACGTCGGTAAAAGTGCCGTCGCCGTTGTTGCGGTAAAGCGCGGACCGCAAGGGATGCGCGGGCTTGTATGCGTCCGTTTCGCCGGATTGCACGAAAAAAAGATCCATCAAGCCGTCCTGATTGTAGTCGAGCCAGGCGACGCCGGTACCCATCGTCTCCAAGTAATATTTTTCCTCCGTTTGCGTGGAGTCTTGCAGAAAAGTGATTCCGGCTTCTTTTCGGACGTCGGTGAAGCGGACGGTGACGCGAGAGTCTTGCGAATTCGTATTTGGAACTTGGGTTGCGAGGGCTTTCTGATGGAGGGCCACGCCACCCACCGTGCTGAGCGCGAGGATTGCGCCGCACATACTCACGAGGAAATCATGCTTGCTTGTCTCCGGTTTTTTCCCCATTCCAAGGTTATCTCGAAGGTGTCCGTTCTATTAGCGGCGCGGCAACGAGAGCTCACAACACCTTCTTTTAAATATTTCAAAATGTTGGAGCTCTTCACGCATTCTAGCCCCGGCCATCTGCCCGTTCAACCGCGAGTTTCTGCCGCACGTTTCAAAGAGTTCGGTCGGCGAGCGAGAGCGCCAGCTGAAGTAATTGCGCTCTGGCAGCCATCGGCATAGGCTCGCGAATCGTGGACGGCACCTCCGGCGCTCGCGCCAACGCTTCTTCGATGCGATTTATGTCCAGGCCGCCGGCGGCGTTGCTGCCCTTGAAGCGGTTCAAGACTTCCCGGGCTTTGGCGATTTCTCCCGTCTGAAAATAAAAAAAGCCCAGAGTGGAATAACTGCCAGGCCATTCTGGCAACAAATCCATGGCGCGCTCGAAATCCTCCTCGGCTTGCGGAGTCTTGCCTTCCAGGACGGAAACAATTCCCAGGCCCCAAAAGATTTTCCCCGAGCTGGGGATTCGTCCCAGACCTTTTTGCAACGTCTCGCGCGCGCCAACAACATTCCTCTCGCGCAGCTCAGCGAGAGCGAGCGAAAGATAATATTGATCGTTATCTGGGTTCCGCTTTATGGCGTCCAGAAAAATCTGCGTTGCCCGGGCAGTATCGCCAAGATGTGCTTGGATGTCTCCGAGCAGGGAGAGAAACGCATCGTCCTGCTGCCCCTGTGCTGAAACCTGATTGGCTGTGGCGAGTGCCTGCGCATAATCACCTTTTCGGAAGTACGCATCGGCCAAATCGAATTTCACGTCGTCAGAGTCGGGATTCGCGGTCAGCGCCGCCTGAAAATGTTGGATGGCTTCGTCGTACAAACGATAACGCGCCAGCAGCACACCCACGCCAGTCTGAGTTCGGAAGTCGCTCGCGCTAATCTGGTCCAGTTGGGCGATGGCTTTCCTAGCGTCTTCCGGTTTCCCAAGTTCCAGATAAGTCTGGGCCAGCAAGTAGAGGCCTTGAGGATGGTCCGGATTTTTCTGCAGCTGTTCGGTCAGATTGGCGAGGTCCTGTTGAGTCCGTGCTTCGTGAGAAAGGCTGGAGCGCTCGTCAACGTAGTCAAAGATATGCTGATAAGGCTGGGGACCAGCCGCAGAATCTTTTGAGAGTGTTTGAAATACGCTCAGGTCTCGTTGCGAAGCCTCCGTTTGATGGAGGCTCTTCTCCACCATGGCGAGTTTGTAATAGCCGGCAGCGGGATCATGGCTTACCTTGACGTACCTCCGGAGAAGTACCGCGGCCTCTTCGAATCTCTTGCTGGCGATGCGCAGATCCGCCAGTTGCAGCAGCGCCTCGGAAAAGTCGGGGTTGGACCGGAGCGCCTGATGATAAAATTCTTCAGCGCGCGCTGGATGGCCTTGCCGCTCTTCGATATAGCCAAGGTTGAATAAACAAGACGCGTTGTGAGGATCCTGCTTCAGTCCGGCCTCAAAGTACTCGCGGGCCTTATCGAATCGTCCTAGACGCCGGTAAGAAATTCCCATGAAAGCATAAGATTGCGCCGTGGGGTCGAGCTCAATCAGCTTTTGGAACTCGGCAATGGCCTTTTCCGTTTTTTCTGTTTTGAAATAGCTCTCGCCGAGTGCAGCGTAGAAATCGGCACGCTGGGGAGCGAGTTTCACTCCCGATTCCAAGAGAGGGATCGCATCTTCGTAATAATTCTGGCTCATGCTGACACGCGCCAGCAGAAAAATAATGTCGGTATTCTCAGGCGCGAGTTTATGGGCGCGCACCAACAAATCCAAAGCATCTACCGATCGGTTCTGCTTCTGGTACACCTGTGCCAAAACATAAAGCGTTTCTGGCGAATCGGGTTTCAGTTTCACCGCTCGATTCAACGTCAGCTCCGCTTTCGCAAGGTCGCCGATCCGAAGATAAGTTTGTCCAAGGGCATAGAGAATTTCCAGACTCTCAGGCTGCAAAGCGTCGGCCTTTTCCAGTTCAAGTTGAGCCGGCCGGTACTGTTTTTCAGAAGCCAGCAACACGCCGAGAGTGAAATGCGATTTCACGTCGTCTTTACTTTGCGTGGAAAGCTCTGTGGCCAGTTTCAGCCCTTCCGCTGTTCTGCCAGCGCGAAGATAAGCGCGGATTAAATTGGAGCGTGTTGCCGTGTCCTGAGGGTGGACTCGCTGAAAGTGAGGTATGGCTTGCGCGGGTAAATTCTTGGCCAGGAGGACCAGGCCCAAGCTGTAGTTCGCATCACGATTGCCGGACTCTTGGCGCAAAACAGTCGCAAACTCCTTCTCCGCTAGATCGAGCTTTTCCTGTGCGACGTAGAGATTGCCGAGGTTGTTGCGCGTTCTGATGGACTTGGGATCGAGCTTCAGGGCGTGCTGGAAAGACTGCAAGGCATTTGCGTAATCCTTCTCGTCGCTGAGGGCAATTCCCAAGAGGTTATAGCCCTCAGCATTGGAAGGATTCTGCTGAAGCTCTTCCTGTATTTTGTTCTTGGCCTCGGCGATGGAGCCTTGGCGAAGCAATTCCTCGGCTTCTTGTAAGAGCGGCGAAATCCTAGCCGGTTGCGTCGTATTGCCGTGGCTGGGAGCGGTCTGCTGGGCGAACCCTGTGGCGGAAACGAAAATCATCAACAAGGCAAGGATTCGACATATCTGTAACCGGCTTCCGACGCTCTTGAATGTATGCTGAAGTGATACGCCGCTAGCCATTTCGCAACTTTCCTCCGAGTGTTTTCCAACGCGGCGGCGGAAAGGTCAATTTAGCATCTCCAGCGCCTGCTGAGCCAATTTGTGCTGCGGTTGCTGGCGCAAGAGGGCCAACAAAACTTCTCTGGCCTTTTCTTTGTCGTTCAAAACGACGTAGAGGCGAGCAAGATTCAGATAGGCCTGATCAAAATTCGGAGCCACTCGAATGCAAGTCTCGAATTGTTCTTCTGCTTTGGGATAATTTTGTTGACGTACTAAGAGAACGCCGAAATTGTTCAACGCGTCGGGATAATCCGGGCGTAAGCTCACTGCTTTTTCTAAGTAACTCGAGGCACGCGGCAATTGATCTTGTCGCGCGTAGAGCATTCCCAAACTATAGTTAGTCTCTGGATTGTCCGGTTCTAATTCGAGCGCGCGATTTAAAAGTTTTTCCGCTTCCTCAACTGCTCCCTGCCGCCGATAGAGATTTCCCAGATTGAGTAGCGCCGTGACGTAGTCAGGCCTCAAAGACAAGCACTGCTGGAAGTTGCGAATGGCTTCGTCCGTCTGGCCCTGCTGCGCAGCGATCATTCCGAGATTGTTCCACGCTTCCGGATAATCTGGACGGAGCTTCACCGTCTGCTCGAGATATCGCCGCGAGTCCGCCAAGGAGTTTTTCCGGAGGTAAAGCGTTCCCAGATTGTAATAAGCCTCCGGTTCTTGCGGTTTGGCTGCAATGACTTGTTCGAAGGACTCCGCAGCTTGTTCGAGATAACCGCGTTGAAACATCGCGACGCCATACGTGAAGTCGTTGCGTTGAAATTCGTCTTGATAGAGAGCACCTTCGAAGGGAAGCGCTCTCTTCATACGATCGGCCGCCGTTCGAGGTACTGCTTTCAAGTCTTCCAATATGCGTTCGGAATTCACCGGGCCTTGATAGATCTTGACGATCATGCCGTCCGCATCGATGAGAAAAGAAGTTGGCAGGGGAAGATCCCTGCGACGATCGAACAGGTAGCGATAAATAATATTGTAGACGCCAGCCACATCTTGCGTGGCAAGCAGGATCGGCAAGGAGAGCCCTTCCTTGGCGACGAAGGTTCGCACCGCTGCAACATCGCCAGCGTCATCGACGTTGATACCCAGAAAGCGAAGCCCGCTTACGGCGAAAGCTGGTTGGTGCTTTTGGAAAATGCGCAATTGTTCGCCACAAGCAGGCGAAGCCTTTGTCCAAAAGCAAAGCAGCGCAAAGCCGCCCCTAAGCGAGTGAAGGTCACGCATATTGCCGGCGAGGTCAGGCAAGGAAAACTCCGGCGCGTTCAAAGGCTCGATGAGCCATGTCTCGACGGACGCTGGCAACGTTTCCGGCTTTTGAATTTCGCCCGCTCGCGCGTAGGACGCAGGAGCAGCCACGAACGGCTTCGCCGCAAAGTCCCCTGAGCCTTCCTCGATTTCGATGCGGCGGTTTACGGGGAGGTGCTCGAACACTTGAGTGAGTCCCCGAGGCCATCGAATCGTAGCGCGGACGGTTCCTTCGGTTTTTCCGATACCAAAGAAAAGTTCCTTAGTGTGCTGCGACAAAAAACCCGAGCCGGCTTGCAGATACTTAGTCTGCTTATGTCCTTCGGCTTCGACCGTTACCGCGGTCCCGATTGCATCACGGTTGCTGTTTTTCCCGCGCAGCCGGAATGCGATCGAGTTGCCGATGTCCTTCATCGCGTTGCGCAAGATCCGTAGTTGAGGCGCGTTTCGATTTTTGAGGACCACTTCCAAACGCCCGTCGTGATCCAGGTCGGCAAGTACAAACGAGCGGCTATCGTCGGGAAAATCCAATCCAGCTGTGCCCGACACATCAGAAAACGTCCCATCATGGTTGTTCACATAGAAAACGTTTCGCTCATAACCGTTCCAGGAAGCGTCTGACCGAATCAGCTCATTGATCGCGTTCCATCCCAACTCGTACTTTGGTGAAGGTGCCGCACTTTCAGACGAATTCGCCACGACCTGCCGCCAGAAGAAACTCGAAACGTCATCTGCGCCGCTGTGTGAAGTTTTTTGTTCGGGAGCCAGTGGCCCGGAAATATAACCGTTCGCAATGTATAAGTCCGGGTAGCCATCGTGATCAAAGTCCCAGGCGTCCGAGGACCACGCCCAGCGCCCCACATCCACTCCCGCGGCCTGGCTTACATTTTTAAACTTCCCGTTCCCTAGATTTCGATACAGGGAATTGCCACGCGCATGTTGACGGTAAAGCGCGCGAATCGTCTCCGGATCTTTCTCATGAAAACGTTTTTGCTCTGAGACTCGTATGCCAGCGGATGACCACATGTTCGAAACGTACACGTCCTGGTTGCCATCGTTGTCGAAATCAAACCAGGTTGCGCTCATCCCAGCGCCTACGTCCTCGACACCAGCTTCCGCGGAGACCACTGTGAATTTTCCATGGCCATTGTTGCGGTAAAGATTGTTTCGCCCGAAGTCATTGGCCACATACAAGTCCGGAGCGCCGTCGGAGTTGTAGTCTCCCCACGCGCACGCAAAGCTATAGCGGTTGTTATCCGCGTTCAATCCGGCCACTTCGGTGCGATCCAGAAAAGTGGCATCGCCTTCGTTGTGAAGCAGGAAGTTGGGAGGCCCATTGCGCGCGTCGAAATAGGGTGCGGGGTAGTGATATTGGTCAAGACCCACGTAGTAGCTGTACAGGCAGAAATAAATATCGAGACGCCCATCACGGTCATAGTCCGCGACCGCAGCGTGCGTGAAAGTTCCTTGCGGAGGCTGTGCAAACTGGAAGGCGTCGCGTTTCAACAAAAACTTTCCGTTCCCTTGATTGATAAAAAGCAAGGGCCCACTGCCACAAACCACTAAAAGATCCTGGAGTCCCTTGTTCTCAAAATCCGCGAAGAGCGCGGACGCCGTGCCATCCAGAACGCCCACTCCGGCTTTCTCTGTCGCATCTTCGAACGTTCCATCCCCGCGATTGCGATACAGTCGGTTCGGAAGTCCCGAGGGTTGGCAGACATAGAGGTCATCGAGTCCGTCGTTGTCGAAGTCCCCCACCGCCAAACCGTTGTTGCCGTAAATATCGATGCCGCAGGCTCCGTCCAAAACCGTGCGCCAATAGTCCACTCCGTGAAGCATCTGCTTTTTGTACGATTCGGTTTGCCCCAGTGCTTGGGAAGTAACGTCGATGAATATCGGGCCGCGCGCCCGGCTAAAGGTTTCTTCGGCCGCCAGCCATTGGAGCACTCGCCATCCGCCAGCTTCATCATGCGACCACTGCGTCAGCCACTGTCCCACATGCTGCTCACGCTTAGCGTCTATCCCGGTTCCGATAAAGTCATACCGAATGTCGATGCGCACTCGCGATGGAGAGCCGGCCATTTCCTCGATTCCTGTAATTTCGAACTCCGCTGTCTCCACGCTCGACATGGAACCAAAGTAAGACTTGATCTCTTGAAGAAATCGCTCGCGGCCCGGGACCGCATTGTTTGCAAACTTTCTTCGAAAGACCTCGATCCCATACCCCGAGCGCAGAGTGCTTTGCTGACTGGGAATCAGGGAAGAGGCCTGCAGCGAGGCGTCCAAGAATGTTGCCAAGACATCGAGGGAAGGTGGCTGCGCTTTCAGAGCTCGGCTCCAGTCATTAAGGCGCCGCATAATTTCAAACGCGTATTTTTCTGTAATGTATTCGTCCGAACCTGGAAGAACTTTGTGCAGGACATCATCAAGAGGAGATTTCGCCGGATAGTGGGGCGTGACACGAAAATCAGTAAAGTCGAAAGCACGGGCATCGTCGCCCGAAGTTCCCGAGATTAGCCGTCGGAACGGTGACGAATAGAGAGGCGCTGGAAGCAAAAACATCGGCGCCCACCGCATCTGTTGCAGAAAGGTGCGCCGCGAGAAAGCGTGGTTTTCATCTTTTTGGCGCGCCATTCTTGAGTTTCCCCGCCGCGTTTGCTCGACCATTGCATGCTAGCATCGCCGTGAAGTTGTTCCAAAGTGCAACCTAGAGGTTACGAAGCATCCACCGTTGCAACGCGCAAGGGAGATGCACGAATCACAAAATGCCAGAATTTCAATCAGGACTTCTCAGCGGGAGCGGGCCCTGAAGAATCGCGCAAAATCAGTTCGGCGGGAATGTGGTATTCCCGGCCTTGAGGGTTAGCGGAGCAGGACAGTTCATGCAGAGCGTCGGCTGCCATCTGCCCGAGCATATCCCGATGGATGTCCACGGTGGTAAGCGAGGGGTTGCTATATTCGGCCAGGCGCGTGTTATCAAATCCCGTGACCGAAATATCTTCGGGCACGCGGCAACCGCCTTTCAATAATCCCTTGATGACGCCTACGGCAGTAAGATCATTCACCGCCATCACTGCGGTAGGTCTTGGAGAAAGTTTTGCGATATTCAAGCCCGCCGCCAATCCGCCCTCGTAGCGCAAGTCTCCGTGTACGATCGGACCCGGTTCCATTCCCAAATCTCGCATGCAATTTTCGTATGCTTCCAGACGAGCGATGTTGGATTTCAGCTTTGGCCGCCCGGCAATGAAGGCAATGCGCCGGTGTCCGCTCTTGTGGAGGTACTCGACAATCTGTTTGATTCCCGAGAAGTAGTCAATGCGGAGCTTGCTGACATAGCCGCGAACAGGCGCGAGGTCTAGGAACGTGACAGCGATTCTTCTACGTTCAAGTTCCTGGATGAGTTGCGAGCTGATTTCCGACGTCATGATTGCCACGCCGCGCACGTTGTGCTCCATCATGCGCTCCGCGGCTTCACGCGTTCTGCGCGGATCGTAATTCGTATCGCTAAGAATCGCGTCGTATCCAAGTTCACGCGCGCGCGTTTCAAAACTCTTGATGACCTCGGGGAAGAAAGGGTTCACGATGTCCGAAACAATAATTCCCAGCGTGCGGCTGTCGCGCGAAGCCAGATGCCGCGCATGAGCATTCGGAAAATAGCCAAGGCGCTTCACCGTCAAGAGCACCAGGCGGTGCGTGCGCGGCCCCACTTTTCCGGTCTTGTTCAAGACGTTGGAGACCGTCGCAGTGGACACGCCTGCAGCCTTGGCCACATCGCGAATCGTTAGACCCATGGCAATTGCATTTAGCTTCCTCGACTAACTCCGAAGTTAAACTAGAACCTCGATTACCGAAAGTCCGTCGGCGGCTCAGAGTATAAATCAAAAAAAGTGCTTGACACTACGCAAAATAGCGTGGTATCACCCAGGTTAAGCGGTTAAGTGCTTTGCGGTCGTTTAATTGGGGTCGTGAGCTTTGTATCCATTCCGGGGCTTTGGGATCGTCCAATTAATTGACGTTCGTGGCGCGAGGTGCTGGGCTCTGTAGCCCGATGGGTTCGATCAGGATGATCGACCTGACGGCTTGCCGTAAGGGCGAGTAACGGCATGGCCATGTGGGCATTGTGGGCTATCGGCCCACGTTGGTGCTTGTTGCGCTATAAACGGCACTGTGCTGGTGCCAGGAGGAAGTTCATGAAGCGATTGGAAGGTTCGAAGCTATTCGGGCGTGCATTCCTGGGGATGACCGCCGTATTTGTTCTTATGCTTTTGTGCGTATCGCCGCTCCGCGCGCAAGTGGACGCTGGCGCCATCCTGGGGACCGTTACAGATGCCTCGGGTTCGGCAGTCCACGGCGCTACAGTTACCCTTACCAACGAAGGAACCAACGCTGCGCTTTCCACTACCACGGGAAACGATGGCGTGTATAAATTCACGCCGGTGAGAATCGGGAGCTATAAACTCAACATCACTTTTCAAGGGTTCGAAACGATCGTACGGACCCACGTCACGGTGAACGTCGGTGAAAACGTTGTCGCAGATTTCACCCTAAAACCGGGCAACGTGACCACAACAGTTGAGGTCACAGCTGCTGCACCCGTACTGCAATCGCAAGATGCTTCCGTGGGCCAAGTTATCGATTCCAAAAGCGTTAACGATCTTCCTCTTAACGGTCGGAATTTTACCTTCCTGGCCCAGCTTTCTGCTGGCGTCAACTCCCCGCAGGCAGACACGCGCGGCAACGCCGCGAGCGGCGCCTTCACCGCCAATGGTCTTCGCGCCGCGCAGAACAACTACTTGCTGGACGGCATCGATAACAACTCCGACACCGTAGACTTTCTGAATGGCACGAATTTCGTCGTTCTTCCGCCGGTCGATGCGGTCGAGGAATTCAAAGTGCAAACCTCGGACTTCAGCGCTGAGTTTGGCCGCTCCGGCGCCGCCGTACTCAATGCCACCATCAAGTCCGGAACCAACGAGTTCCATGGCGATGTGTGGGAGTTTTTCCGGAACGACCACCTTGACGCCGCCGATTTCTTTGAAAACCAACATCAAGTGCCAAAAGGCGATTTGCAACAGAACCAATTCGGCTTTACTGCCGGTGGACCTCTCTACATCCCGAAAGTATTTAACGGCAAGAACAAAGTGTTCCTCTTCGGCGACTATCAGGCTTTGCGCCGGGTTCAAGGAACGATTCTGAGCGGTTCAGTTCCCAGCACGGCTGAGCGAGCCAGCGGTTATACCAACTTCCAAGACCTCATTGCTGCACAGTCAGGCACAGTTACCGACGCCTTGGGACGCGTCATGCCCTCGGGCACCATCCTGGATCCTGCCACCACCCGGCAGATTTCTCCCGGCGTGTTCGTCCGCGATCCATTTGGTACTTGCGCCAATGAGCCCGCCGGTTTCACATACACTGTGGCTACTTGCGGCTTGAACATGATCCCTGCAGGACGCTTGGATTCAAACGCCATCGCGCTTTTGAACTTGTATCCCAACCCCACTACGGATGCGGTGGGGTCGCTCTTCTCCAACTACGCCAACTCGCCGAAGCTGTATGAACACAGCAATTCCTTTGATACCCGGATGGATATCAACTTTAACGAGAAGAACCAGCTGTTCTTCCGGTTCAGCTTGGTGGATGACCCTCAGTTCATTCCCGGCATATTTGGTGGCGTCGCGGACGGCGGCGGCTTCCAACAGGGTGATCAAACTGCCAACGCGCAACAGACCGCGATTGGCTACACGCACACGTTTTCTCCGACTCTAATTAACGAAGTTCGCGCTGGGTTCAATTACCTTCACACGACGCGCGTTTCGCCGTCCGCCAGCGATCTGACGGACATACCTTCGCAGTTTGGGATTCAGGATGTCCCTCAGGAGTCTTTGAACGGCGGACTTCCCGCCTTCGGAATCAACGGACTATCCACGCTGGGCAGCAACGCGTTCCTGCCTTCGGACGAAGTTAGTTCCACGTTCCAGCTTACCGACAGCGTAACGAAGATCTACGGCAAACATACATTCAAAATGGGCTTTGAGTTCCAACACGTTAAGTTCTCGACGTTGCAACCGCCCTGGTCGCGTGGCGAATTTGACTACAACGGCGACTACACCGAAGTGCCTACGATCGATAGCGGAAACACCGGTCGCGCGGACTTCCTGCTGTCGCCCATCGCATCGACTGTGGCTGGTGGTGTGGATTTCGTCGGCGGCGCAAGCGCCGTGGATCTATCCAACATTTCCCTCACGGACAATGGCAAGAACTACTACGGCGGTTATTTCAACGACGACTGGAAGATCAGCCGCAAACTGACAGTGAACCTCGGCGTGCGCTACGACTTCTTTGGCTTGGTCTTCGAGCATCACGGCAACCAGGCCAACTTTATCCCAGCCGGCGGACCGTTCGGACAGGCGGCGTACCTGCTGCCTCTTTCAACTTCGTGCGCCCCGGGCGTGAACCTCTCTGCGAGCTTCGTTAGCTTGCTGGCCACGGACAATATCCTGTGTGAAAGCACGAATGCATACGGCGCCGGCCTTGGGCATTCACAGAACAACAACTGGGCTCCGCGCGTCGGCTTCGCCTATCAGTTTACCCCGAAGCTCGTTGTTCGTGGCGGGTTTGGTATGTTCTACAATGGTTTTGAAAACCGCGGGTTTTCACCAAACCTTGGTGAAAACTATCCTTTCCAGTTCAACTTCCAATTCAGTTCCAATAACGACGTTTCCCCCATCAGTGAAGGCACTTCATTCGCGGGCTGTCCAACCGCTGGTGGTCAGCCGCTCGGGGTTGCAACGTTTGAAACTGGATTTTCTTGCACGCCTCTGAGCCCGCTATTGGTGAATGCAAACGGTTTGGCGTTGCGCGGAATTCAGTTCAATTACGATACGCCCTACTCGATGGGTGCCAATTTAACCGTTCAATATCAATTGACGTCTTCCCTGTCCTTGCAAGCTGGCTACGTGACTTCACTGGCCCGGCATCTGGAGTCGTTTCCAAACTCCAACAATGCCACCAGCATTGCACCGCCAAGCACGCCTACAGCGTCTCTCGTGCCGTTTCCGGATTTCGGCCGGGGTTCGAGTTATGCAGCCACCGCGGGAATGAGCGCTTACAATTCGCTGCAGACCAAAATCGAACAGCGGTTCGCAAACGGTCTAAACTTCCTGTTTACCTACACCTGGTCCAAGACCATGTCAGATGCAGGCGACTTGCTAAATGGCGGGAGCGTGGCAGGTTATCGCGCGCCGTCCGTTCCTGGTCTCGGAATGGCTTTTGACTATGGCTTGGCGGATTTCGACATCCGCAATGTTTTCCACTTCAGCGGCGGTTATGAGCTGCCTTTCGGTAAGGGCAAGCACTTCATGACCGGTGCCACTGGGTTTGTGGATAAGGTCGTGGGCGGCTGGAGCATAAACTGGAGTTCCACCTTCCAGGGTGGCCAGCCGATCAGCATTGGCTGCCCCAGCGGTACCGCATCTGGCTTGGGTTGCGGCGCTCTCTTTACTGGACAACCATTGAAGCTCGGACTCCACAATGACTCGAATGGGCTCCTGAGTTGGTATGGCAATCCGGGGGCGTTCACTCAGCCGGCCGCCTGTACCGTAGGTGACAGCCCAGCTTGCCTCGGTGGTGTCACGCAAGTAGCCGGACCGGGATTTGACAGATTGGACTTTTCAATCTTCAAGGATATCCCGTTGAGCGAGCGTTTCCGCCTGCAGTTCCGTGCGGAAATCTTCAACATATTCAACCACCCGAACTTCAACGCCCCGAACTTCGGCGGTAACGGCGTTGTCGCGATCTCTAACTCGGGCAATTTCAACAGTTCAACCTTCGGCGAAATTGGTTCTACGCGCGATGCTCCTTATGATCCGCGGCAGATCCAGTTCGCTTTGAAACTGTATTTCTAAATTTGCCACACCCTCCCCGCAGAGTGCTCGTCGAGGGCGCTCTGCGGGGAACCCCTTTTTTGCTCGAACTTTCCTCGCCTCGTGATGCGGTGATAACCTAGGACTGCCGTGCTCATCGGATGCCGTTCTACCAGGGCAGTATCTCTAGTTCTCTTGGCGTGCGCGTCTGTGGTGACTGCCCAGGCCAGCCAGGACCAGCACCTCGATCACGAATTCCAGGCTGCTGTCGCTCAATATGACTCAGGGCATTACCCCGAGGCCGCTGCAAAGCTGGAGGAGCTGCTCAAGCAGGTTCCGGAAAGCTTTGAGGTTCATGAACTTCTGGGTTTGGTTTACTCCGCGCAATCCAAGGATGCCGCCGCCAACACCCACCTCGAGAGAGCCGTGCGGCTGAACCCCCGCTCCGCGCCCGCTCGAACCAATCTTGCCGCCAATCTCGTTCGCTTGGGAAAGCTTGAGGGAGCTGGAGAGCAGTTCAAAAAGGCGGCCGAGCTCGAACCACAAAACTTTGACACCAATCACAATCTCGGTGAGTTCTACGTCCAATCCAAAAAAATCGCCGAAGCTGTGCCTTATCTTGAGGTTGCCCAGCGTATTGACCCATCCTCCTACGACAATGGTTACGATTTGTCTCTCGCCTATCTCTCCACGGGGCGTCTCGCCGACGCTCGCAGGCAAATCCAGGAACTTCTAAAACTCAAGAACGCCGCCGAACTCCACAACCTCCTGGGTGAGGTTGAGGAAAAAGATGGCAAGTTTGTGCCTGCCGCCAACGAATACGAACTTGCCGCTCACGCTGACCCCAGCGAGAGCAACTTGTTTGATTGGGGCAGTGAGCTATTGCTTCACCGCACGCTCGGACCATCCATAGAGGTGTTCCAGGATGCCGCTCAGCGCTATCCTGCGTCGCAACGGCTGGCCATTGGCCTAGGGATGGCTCTCTATGCCCATGGCAACTATGACGAGGCTGTCAAATCGTTGCTGCGGGCGGCGGACCTAAATCCTTCCGACCCGAGCTGTTACCTTTTTTTGTCCCGGGCTTACGACAGTTCGCCGAGCCAAGCCGACGAGGTCATCCAGCGATTCCGCCGCTACTCTGAACTCCAGCCGCGAAATGGCCAAGCCCTCTACTATTATGCGATGAGCCTCTGGAAGGGGAAACGGGCTCAGGACCCGACCTTGGACCTTCACCAAATCGAGACCTTGCTCAAGAAATCGATCGAGCTCGATCCCAAGCTTCCCGGGTCTCACCTGCAGCTAGGCAATCTTTATTCTGACCAGAGCAAGTATCCCGAAGCCATCCCGGAATACCTCCGGGCGCTGGAACTGGATCCCGACCTTGGGGATGCCCACTACCGCTTAGGGCAGGCTTATGTTCGCACCGGCCAAAAGGGGCCCGCCCAGGAGCAGATCGAGATCTACCAGAAGCTGCGAGAACAGCACCTTGCAGATATCGAGAAACAGAGGGCGGAGATTCGTCAATTTGTCTATGCGGCGAAGGACAATCCGTCCGGCAAACCCTGATTGCCGATAGCCGGCTGAATCCAGATGGGCGGAAGGCGGATCGGGCCCTTCGTACTTAACCAGCCGGTTAAATACAAGGCCCGATTTGTCAGAGTAAGCGGACCGCGCATAGGGGGAAAATGTTGATCGACGAAATGATATCTTGCTAATGCTTGACTTCAATGATTGCGCGGCGTAGTTTACGCTAAGCATCGCATTTACAGTGACCTACAACATGTCATGCCTCTCTAAAACGGCATCGATTCTGGCTGGTTCCTCAACGCCGGGAGCTGGTTGCCAAGCCCGCAGTCCCCTGGAAATCGCCCGGCAACTTGCCTTCACGCGCCGTGAGTTCTTACGCAGCGCGGCCGGGGTAACCCTGGGCGGCAGCCTTTTGGGGTCTGCGATGCTTGCCCGTTCCGGGGTTCCCCAAAAGAGAAGGAAGGTCGTAGTCATTACTTTTGGAGGTGGCGCACGCGACCAGGAAACGTTTGCGCCGGAGGGCCAGGAAAATATTCCACATCTGATGCGGGAACTGATTCCGCAATCCACTTTTTTCACGCAAGTCATCAATCGAGGCATTCTCGGGCACTACGTGGCTACCGCTAGTCTGGCCACGGGAGTTTATGAGACGGTCAACAACTTTGCGTCTCTTCCTCCGGAACACCCGACGGCGTTCGAGTATTTCCGCAAGGACTTGAAACGTCCCGCGTCCGATGCGTGGGTGGTGGCACCGAGCAACGGTTTCAATCGCATTGGCGAAAGCAATAATCGCTCTTACGGCCCGGGCTTTGGTGCGCGAGTGATTTTGCCCAAGCATCTTTTGACCGCGGCAACATCCGGCGGCGCGGATTACGAACATCTGTTGCGCGACAATTATGAGACGCCCTTTTACACGCCTGAGCTTGGCGGCAGCGAATTTGAATTGCAACAATTGCAGATGCTGTTGAAGCTCTCCGTGGACGACTTCAAAAAGCATGCGCGCACACTTTCGAGTCCCGATGAACTATCCGTCTACATCACCCGCCAGCTGATGCAGCAACTCGCGCCCAGTCTTTTGTGGATCACCTTGCACGATATCGATATCGCGCATGCTGGTGCGTATTCGCTCTATATAGAGGGCATCCGCCGTACAGATCGGCTCTGCGCTGAGCTTTGGAAGACAATCCAGACCGAGCCGGAATATGCCGGCAATACAACTCTGTTCATCCTGCCGGATTTTGGCCGCGACTCCGACGAAGATTCCGGCGGCAACGGATTTCAGCATCACCGCACGGGCGATGCGCTCTCTCGCACTACGTGGATGATGGCGATGGGAGCCGGTGTTCGCGAGGGCGTGGTCATCGATCGTGCGTTGGAATCCACCGATCTTGTGCCATCGATCGGATCGATCCTTGGGTTTGATGCGTCGCTTGCGCAAGGCAAGCCGATCATTGAGCTTGCGTAACTTTATGCATCCCATCGACCTCAAGCCCGAGCAATTCAGCGGCTATCCGCCGGAAGCGCGAAAACTCGCCACTGCCAATCTTGCAGCGCTGCAGCGGCTGCCATTAAGTTTTTTGCCGAGCCTATTGCGAGAGGTCATTGATTACGATTTGAAATTTCCCGCGGAGCGCAAAGCGCTCGAGAGGGAACTGGCGAATCTGAGTGCGCTCTCGCCCGAACAGACGAAGGACTGGTTTCAAGGCTTCGCGCAAATCCGTCTTTCCTCGCAACTCGAACAATTCGATTGGATAAACGCACCGGCGCAGTATGTCGAGCAACTCTCGGCGTACCTCTGGACGACGCACCAGCTGGATGCGTTTCGAGTGGCGGCGCTCGCTTACGCGGACCGTTTGCGGCAGGCAGTACCGCCGGAACTTCCAGCGATGCCCAGATTGGGAATCACTGTCATCGGTCAAGGCGTCACGTCTACAGAGGAGCCGCTATTTCGTAAACTTCGTCCGCATGGCGTGTATTACAGTCGCGTGCAGCCGGAAAACGGGTTGAAGCAGATTCTGGACGTAGTGGCTGCTCGGGCCAAGACTCATCCTGTTGCTCAGAGCCACTGGTACATCGATGGTGGGCAAGAAGCGTCCCACGATCCCGCGATTACGTGTGTCTCTTATCAAGAACTCGGGCCGGCGCGTGCGGCGTTGTCGAACAAAATACGTGTGGAGATCGAGCGTCCCGGCATGGGGCCCGAGACACTGAGAACTTTGCTGGCGCAAATGCGGCCTGCGGATCTTGGCCTCGAGCAGGGCGCAGTGATGGATCGCTTTCAGGTGAAGCTGCTGACCGAGGGCTCGGGGACGCAAATTTTCAGCACAACCTTCGCACAATGGGCGGCGCGCGAAGCGCTGAGGCGCGCGCAACCGCTTACGTTGCTTGTCCGTTTCGCTCCGCGCCAGAGGCAGAAGCCGATGAACGAAATGTTGGCCGCTGGAGCCGACAGCCGTGTGGAACTCGATCCCATGGGGTCGCTAGTCGATGCGGATATGGGAGCGTATTACAACTGGTTGAACCAGCAACGGCTAACGGGAGCCGAGCAATCATCGTTCTTAGTGTGGTTCGAGAATCACGGCGAAGCGGTGGCCATTGGCCCTTCGATGCCTCGCGGGACCGAGTCGGCCAGTCCAACCGATCTTCAAAAATTGATTTCTTGGATGACCTGAAATATTTCGTGAACAACAAGGAGGAGGGAAGAATGACGAAAATTTGGCCGCAACTTGGGTTAAACGTTTCATGTTGCGCGACGGACGATCTGCTGAAAATCGATCGTGTCGGTAGAAATGCAGGGAACTGTGCTCGCACTGATTCGGTGTTCTCCGGTACACTTTGGGGGATTTCCCATGACTAAACTATCGCGGCGCACGATGCTGAAGACTGCTATCTCGGGAGCCACCGTGGCTTCTATCCCATCCACGTCCTGGCAGGAGCAGAAGACTCCGATCCCGCGCAAGGGCCATATCAAGCAATCCGTTTCGCGCTGGTGTTATAAGGGGATTGAACTCGATGCGCTCTGCGCTTACGGAGCGCAGATTGGATTAAAGGGCGTCGATCTGCTGAATCCGGATGAGTACGAAGTACCCGCGCGTCATGGCTTGGTTTGCAGCATGGGCTATGCCGACGGCGGCGAAATTGGCAAAGCCATGAACCGCGTCGAAAACCACGCGAAAATCGAGGAGGGTTTTCGCAAATATATTCCGATCGCTGCCAAAGCCGGCGTGCCCAACGTGATTACTTTCTCCGGAAACCGCGGGGGCATGTCCGACGAGGAAGGCGCCAAAAACACTATTATTGGTCTTAACCGCGTTAAGAAGATTGGCGAAGACTACGGCGTCACAATTTGTATCGAGCTTCTCAACAGTAAAGTAGACCACAAAGATTACATGTGTGACCACACAGCGTGGGGAGTGCAAGTGGTGCAAGCGGTGAATTCGCCGCGCGTCAAATTGCTTTACGACATCTACCACATGCAGATTATGGAAGGAGACCTGATTCGCACCATTCAGCAGAACATCCAGTGGATTGGTCATTTTCACACTGGCGGTGTTCCCGGCCGGCATGAGCTCGACGGGACGCAAGAAGTGCAGTGGGATGGAGTGATGCGCGGAATCGCCGCAACCAATTACCAAGGCTACGTGGCGCACGAGTTCGTACCATCGCGCGATCCGCTAACCTCATTGCGGCAAGCGGTGGATTTGTGCGATGTCTAGATTTGACATACGAGAATTCCGCCGATAAAAATGATCTCTCCCCTTGCGGAGCTGCATGAACCCAACCGAAATTAAGCGTTTGGGCAGCATTCGAGACGACGGACATTTCCGGGAGTATCTTGCGGCGCTGCACCTAAAGATTCCATGTGATTCCGAGCCGATTCGCGGGTCGGAGTCGCCGTTGGCCCAGCCGATCATTCGCGAAGGAATCAAAATTGGCAATCGCATCGCGATTAATCCCATGGAAGGCTGGGACGGAAAGCCTGATGGCAATCCCAGCGAACTTACGCTGCGCCGATGGCAGCGATTCGGACGCAGCGGAGCAAAGCTAATCTGGGGCGGCGAAGCTGTTGCAGTTTGTCACGAAGGGCGCGCCAATCCGAATCAACTTCTAGCGGCTTCGCACACGGAAGCGGGTCTGGCGAGGTTGAAGGCGGCGCTCATCGCTGAGCATCGCGAAGTTTCGGGTTCGGATGACGGCCTATTGATCGGATTGCAGTTGACGCATTCGGGCCGCTATAGTTGTCCGAATCAAAAGGGCCGGCCTGAGCCGCGCATTCTGTACCGTCACCCGATTTTGGACCGCCGGTTGAATTTGTCTTCAGACTATCCGCTGCTCACCGATGCGGAAATCGAAGAAATTATTCAAGAATTTCACCGCGCCGCGCGCATGGCGAGTGAACTGGGCTTTGACTTTGTGGACATTAAGCATTGCCACGGTTATCTGGGACACGAGTTTCTCAGCGCCCACACTCGGGAAGGGAAGTACGGCGGAAGCTTTGAGAATCGCACGCGATTTTTGAGGGAAGTGGTGCAGGGAATACGCGCGGCTTCTCCTGGATTGCAAATTGGAGTGCGGCTTTCGGCGTTTGATGCGATTCCCTTTCAGCCAGATCCTGCGCTTTCGACACCGGGAAAGTTGGGACCGGGGATTCCAGTGGAACATCAGAATTTGATTCCTTACCAGTGGGGATTCGGAGTTAACCAGAACGATCCTACGCAGCCGGATCTTAGCGAGACGATGCGCTTCTTAAGTTTGCTGGAAGATTTGGATATTTGTCTCGTGAACGTGACGGCGGGGAGCCCTTATTATTGTCCGCACATTCAGCGGCCAGCGTTTTATCCGCCTTCAGATGGATATCAGCCGCCGGAAGATCCGTTGATCGGTGTAGCGCGACAGATGGAAGTGGTTCAACAGCTGAAGCAGCATTTCCCAAAACTTATTATCGTTGGGACGGCGTACAGTTACCTGCAGGATTTTTTGCCGAATGTGGCGCAGGCGGCGGTCCGCCTGGGCTGGGTTGATTCGATCGGATTAGGGCGGATGGTGCTAAGTTATCCGGAAATGCTTTCCGATGTAGTGGAGGGCCGGGCGCTTCAACACAAGCTCGTTTGCAGAACATTCAGCGATTGCACGACTGCGCCGCGCAATGGGTTGCCATCTGGATGCTATCCCCTGGACACGTATTACAAAAAGTCGGCGTCGGCGGAACTTCTTAAGATTGCCAAAGTGCGCAGATAATGGCGCAGTTTGTCGAGACGAGACAGGAAAATCCTGGGATGACCATCAAAACGATACAGGAGCGGAGAAAACTAAATCGCGAAGTGCAGGGCATCGCGGCCGCGCTTTTGCCTTATGAGACGAGCGGGCAAGTGGCTGTCGCTGCTTTTCAGCGGCATCTTGTGGCCACGCAGCGCGCCGGATTGATGAATGCCGTCAACATGGATACCGGTTACGTAAATTATCTGAGCGATGCGGAGAAGCTGGAAGTGCTTGGCTGGACCCGGCAGGCGCTGGGCGACGGCGTGCCATTTGTTGCAGGAGCGTATATCGAAGGACGCGACGGCGACGTTGTTGCGCTATACAGGCAGCAGATGGATGCGATTGTCAAAGCTGGCGGCATTCCCATTTTGTTTCAAACAGCGAGGCTGCACGGAAGAACTTCGAAAGAAAAAGTGGCGGCGTATCAAGCAGCGTGTCACGGATATCCGCACGTGCTGGGCTTCGAACTGGGGCGCATGTTCGCGCCTAACGGCGAGATTTTCGATACAGACACCGTGATGGGCTTGATGGACATTCCCGAATTGAAGGGGATAAAACATTCGTCGCTAGACCGAATCGTGGAGCTTGAACGGCTGGAGCTGCGCGACGCGCGGCGTCCGGAATTTCGGATCTATACCGGGAACGATCTGGACATCAACATGATTGAATACGGTTCTGACTATTTGCTGGGACTTGCAACATTTGCACCAGAAAAGTTTGCGGAGCGAGACCGTTTTTGGAGAACAGGCGACCCGGCCTATTACGCGCTCTCGGATGCGCTGCAGTATTTGGGGAATGTGGCTTTCCGCGAGCCTGTTCCTGCATACAAGCATTCGGCGGCGGCTTTTCTACACTTGACCGGCAGAATTCCATCGAAGCTGACTCATCCCAAAAGTCCAGAACGACCCGTATGGGAATCGGAAATATTGCGGTCTTGCGCGCGCCGTCTCGGACTCGTCTGATTCCGGGAGGAAGTTGCACTCAGAACCAGTATTGGCCGATATTTTCTCGCGTAAAGTCCAGCGGGGAACCCATTACGATTTTATGCGTCTCGGGGAATACGTGTATTTGTCCGACGCCGGGAACGTCCATACCGTCAAGGGGAGTTTCGTGACGGAGCATCATCGCTGCCACGGCGGTAGTCAGTCTGCCTAATTTGCCGGGATCCCACAACGTGATCGTCTTCACCGTTTTGTTTTCAATAAAGTGCCGCATCAGATTGGGTGTCGAGAGCCCGGCAATGGCAATTTTGCCGGAGAGTCCTGCCTGCTCGATGGCTCTCGCGATCGCAGGCGGCGCGGCGGAACTGTTTCCGATGAATCCTCGCAGATTCGGGTAGGCTTGCACCAAGCTCTGCGCCTGCACGAAGGACTGCTGCTGGTCGTCGTTCCCAGGAACTACCGCAACCAATTCCATCCCCGGGTATTTTTCCTGCTGTTGTTTTTTCATCCAGTAGAGCCAGGCGTTTAAATTAGACGCGGTCAACGATCCGGTAATGATGGCGTACTGCCCACGACCGCCAAGTTGTTCGGCGAGAACATCCATGACGTGTCGACCCAGCGTTTCGTCCTCGACTTGGCTGACAAACCAATCGCGAGCGTCCTGTTGCGCGTCGGCATCCCAGGTCAGCACGGGGATGCCATAGCGGCGGGCGCGGCGCAGCACCGGAGCAAGCGCGTTGGCGTCATCGCAGGAGACGGCGAGCACGGCGGGATGCCTTGCCAGCAAGCCCGCGATGACGTCCACTTGCAGGCTGGCGTCTGCTGAGGTCGGTCCGGTGTAAAAAAAATGGAGGCCAAGTCGACTTGCCTCTTGCGATGCGCCGTCGCGTGCGGAGTTGAAGTATGGAATGCCAACCAGTTTCGGCACCATCACGAAGAGCGTTTTGGAATTGCGCGGCAGGCGCGAACAGCTTGTGGCCAGCAGAAGTGTGGTCAATACGAAACTTGCGAGTCGGCTACGTTGGCCCCGCTTCATCTCCGGTCCTCGCGGTTTCCCCGCAAAAGATTTCCTGCGGCGACCGCTACCAGCAGCATGGCCGAGGTAAGAGCGTATTGAACAAAAGGTGGAACGTCGAGGAGAAGCAAGCCGTCTTGAACGATGTAAAACGCAGCAACGCCAATCAGCGTGGCGGGGACTGAAGCAGAACCACCCACAATAGGTGCGCCGCCGAGGACTACTGCGGCGATGGCCATCAACATTAAACCTTGCCCCATGTCGGCGCGAGCGCTGGCAAGCCGCGCCACCAGAAGTATACCGGCCATCCCACACAGCAGCCCTTGCAAAGTGTAAACGCCAAACAGAGTGAGAGCGACTGGGTAGCCTGAATATCTCGCGGCGATGGGATTGCTGCCGACGGCGATGACATAGTGTCCCCACAACGTGTAGCGCAGAAGAATTGCGGCAACAGCGCCGGTTGCGAGGAACAGAAGAAATTCGACGGGGACGCCCAACAGCATTGCGTCATTCCACCACAGCAAACTTTCTGGGAAACCCGCAAAGCTGTTTCCATTGCTGAGGGCCAATGCTACACCGCTGAAGAGAATCATGCTGCCGAGAGTGACAAGAATGGATGAGAGACGGAGAACGCCGATCAGCAAGCCGTTGAAAGCGCCGCAGAGTAGTCCTGCCACGAGCGCGGCCGCTTCGATTGTTGGAACAGGTAACTTATGATGCGCGGCGATGCCCGCTGTTACCGCCGCGACGCCTACAATAGCCCCGACGGAAAGATCGATTCCTCCGCAGGCGATGACAAACATCATCCCGAGAGAGACCAACCCAGCTTCGGCGAGCGGCTGCGCGAGAAGCTGCCAGTTCAGCGCCGACCAAAAGTCGCCGCTGCGGTAGCCGGCGTAGATGCAGAAAAATAACACTAACAGCGAGACGACGGCGGGCTGCAAATTTCCTGATAGGCGCAGCTCCATCATTCGCTTGGCGAATTTCGATTGGGGACTCTCGAATTTTCCTGGAAACACAGACGAGGAGGTAGTCATGCGGAAGGACTCTGTTGAAGGAGAAGTTTTCGTTGAACACGCGGGGCGCTGCTGAGGATTACGCCGAGCAGTACGATTGCGCCGGTGGCGATGTTTTGCCAATAAGTGGCGACGTGGAGAAGCACCAGCGCTTGTTGCAGCGAACAGAGAAGCAAGACTCCCAGGAATGTGCCGAACAAGCTGCCGCGGCCTCCCAAAATATCCGCGCCGCCAAGAACGACGGCGGCGATGACGGTAAGTTCGTAGCCATTTGCGGCGTTGCCTTGGACGGCGCCGAGTTGTGCGGCATAAAACAGCGCGCCGATGGCGGTCAGTAACCCGAGCGAGATGTATGCGAAGTAAATTGGTTGGCGGGGAGAAATTCCAGTGCGGGCAGCAGCGATTGGCGAATCCCCAAATCGAAACAGCGCTCGACCGATCTGCGTGCGATGAAGAATCCAAGCTGCAGCTAGCACCACCAGCGCGGCTGCCAGCACGGAAGCGTCTAAGCCGCCCCACCGCGGGCTTCCTATGGCGTTTAGCCAGGGCGGAATAGAACTTTCCCATTCTCCTTGCGTCCACTCGAGGAGCAATCCGCGAAACAAGCCCGCCGTGCCAAGAGTGGCTACGATCGGAGGGACTCGCAATTCGGCAATCAAGGCGGCGTTTACCGCGCCGAGGCCAGCGCCTGTCAGCAGGCCCAGCGGCAGTACGATGGAAGCCGGGAGGCCATGATTTCCGAGGCGCACGAGCACGACGCTTACAACCGCCAGAATCGCGCCTGCGGAGACGTCGATTCCTCCAGCCAGAATTACGTTTAGCATGCCAACGGAAAGAATGAGCAAGACGCCCATGCTTCGCGCGAGGAGCGCCAGATTTACCGAAGAAAAAAACCTTGGCGCGGTGATGGCGAGTCCAATTCCCAAGACGAGCAGAAGTGTGGCTAGTTTCGTTTCGTGACGATGAAAAAAAATCAGGCGCAGCCTTTCTGAGGCGCTTGAGGTCGAAGACATCAAGATTCACCCCGCGCCTGCGCTTGTTCTACCGATGCATTGCCGTGCAACATGGCGGCCATTAATTGTTCGCGGTCTATTTCTGTGCGGCGCTTATCTAAGACCAGAGAACCCGCATGAAAAACTAAAATGCGATCAGCGACGTCGAGCACCTCATCCGTTTCGGAGCTGATAACCAGCAGTGCTGCCCCATCGGCGGCCCACGCTCGTAGCCGCTCGTGAATTTCTCCCTTTGCGCTGACGTCTACACCTGCGGTGGGTTCATCGAGAATCAAAATACGAGCGTCGGCCATATGCCACCGCGCCAAGAGGACTTTCTGCTGATTTCCACCGCTCAGAGTTTCGAGCTTCGAAGCTGGTCCCTGGCAGCGTATGCCGAAATCGGAAATGCGCGCGGCGGCTCTACCGATGTCTATACTCAAAAAACCAAAGCGTGCCCGTTGATGTTCGGTTGCGCCCACCAGGTTTTCCGCCGTACTACGCCGGACAAAAAGTCCGGAGCGCAGCCGATCTTCTGGGACATAGACTAGTCCATGGCGCATCGCGCTGCGGGGGCCAGAAAAACTCAGTGGTTTTCCGGACATATACAGCTCGCCGCGGTCAAAACGCCGCAAACCTGCCAGCGACTCAGCAAACTCCGTGCGGCCTGATCCAGTCAAGCCGGTAAGCACAGCGATCTCGCCAGAACGCAGTGTGAGAGAAATATTGCTGAATTCTCCGCGACGAGCCACATTGCGCACCGTTAGCGCGTCTTGCGGCGCGCTACTACGCTTCTGGCCGAGTGCGCGATCAGGCTTACCGCCGACATTTTCTTCAGCATCGCCGAACATGGCTCGCGCCAACGCGTTTCCGCTGACTTCATCTGGGGTTGCAGAAAGCGCGACGGCGCCATCACGCAAAACCAAGTAACGATCGGCGATCCGTCGCACGTCGGAAAGGCGGTGGCTAACAAAAATCACTCCGACCCCGCCCGCGGCAAGCTTGCGCAGATACGTAAGCAGATGATCTGTATCTTGCAGGGAGAGCGCGGCTGTAGGTTCGTCCAGAATGAGGATTCGCGACTCGTAGGCAAGTGCGCGAGCGATAGCCACACGTTGCCTCATGGCGAGCGGGAGATCTTCCACGTTGCGGTCGAGACACGCAAGAAGTGGGGAATTTGTCTCTATGCGCTCCAGGCTCGCAGCGGCGGCGCGTTTCGAAGCACGAAATGAATAACTGAACTGGCCGGCAGGTTCTCCGGCGATATTTTCCGCAACCGTAAGCTTGGGAAAGAGACTCAGATCCTGATAAATCACAGCAATCCCAGCGGCGCGCGCCTCACGCACTCCGCCCGAAAGCGTTATGCCTTGCGCAATAATCCCGCCGAAGTCTTGCCGCGCCGATCCTGCGAGGATTTTCACCAGCGTCGACTTTCCAGCGCCGTTGTGCCCCATCAACGCGAGAATTTCTCCCGCTTGAAGAGATGCGGACACATCACGCAGCGCGATTGTGGCGCCGTAGTGTTTCCAGATTCCGTCGATCTCCAGCAATGAGGAAGGAGGCATGTGAAGCCTGCGGGCGGCCAGAGAGTTCGCGAACCCGGCCGCCGCCGGATGATACTCGATGGGAGTTCAGCCAGGCAATATTTTCGCGATGTTCGGAAGCGTACGCTCTTCGCTCACAACCATTGCGTCATGTAAGATAGCTCCGTTCTACTGAGCTGGGATCAGTATCGGTGTAGAGATTGCATTTCCCATTTGGAGGAGTTCATGGAGGCGTCCAGGCCCGCGGTGCCCGAACTACGATATTTAAAAGATCTTTGGGACGCGGAATTGGCCGGGAAATTTGACGAGCCGGAATTACTACGCTATCGCTCAAATCTTCTGGGAGCTGACCTTCGCATAACAAATTTCGGCGGGGGAAACACCAGTTCCAAAATTGTCGAGACCGATCCTGTCAGCGGCGCATCCACGGAAGTTCTGTGGGTAAAAGGGAGCGGCGGCGACCTGGGAAGTATTCAACGCGGCGGTTTCGCCACTCTTTTCCTGGACAAACTTGTCAGTCTCAAGAGCCGCTATCGCGGCGTCGCCCACGAAGACGAGATGGTGGATTTTTATCCCCTCTGTGCCTTTGGAAAGAACAGCGTGGCCGCTTCGATCGACACCTCTTTGCATGCTTTTCTTCCGTTTCGTCATGTCGATCATCTTCATCCTGACTGGGGCATCGCGCTTGCAGCTACGGCTAACGGACTCGAGCGCCTTGCAGAATTCAATCGCCGCTTCAATCATCATCTCGCGTGGGTTCCCTGGCAGCGACCTGGATTTGAGTTGGGCCTGATGATGGAGAATGCAGTGAAGGCTCACCCAGATTGCGATGGCATCGTACTTGGAGGACACGGACTATTCACCTGGGGCAACACGCAGCGCGAATGCTATCTCAACACGATTACTATCATCGATCAGATTGGACAGTTTGTTCTTAGCCAAGCTGAAGGCAAGACTGGCTCCGTCTTCGGAGGGCAGCGCTACGCGACGCGTCCAGATCGCGAAGAAATTACCGGGGCCATCTTTCCTGTGATTCGAGGACTGGTCTCGGGAGAGAAACGTCTGATTGGAAGCTACAGCGGTCTTCCGGAAGTATTGCAATTCGTTAATTCGAATTGGGCCGCGGAGTTGGCACACCTAGGAACCAGTTGTCCCGATCATTTTATACGTACGAAAATTCGGCCGCTATTTGTTGACTGGAATCCTCAAGGCGATATTGCAGAGTTTCACGGTGCCATCCAGCCGGCCATCAAGAATTACCGCCAGGAATATCGACTCTACTATGGAAAGCACGCTACCGCCGATTCTCCGGCGATTCGTGACCCGAATCCTACAGTGGTGCTCGTACCGGGCGTAGGAATGTTTAGTTTTGGCAAGAGCAAAACGGAATCACGCATTGCTGGAGAGTTTTACACGAATGCCATTCATGTGATGGAAGGCGCTACGGCGCTAGAAGGCGGAAATCCGCCGGCTAGCGTGCCGCAAGCTGGACCCGCGGCTCCGCATTCCGCGTTTAGTGTGAAGCACAACTATGTGGCGTTGCCGCCTTCGGAAGCGTTTCGAATCGAATATTGGGCCCTGGAGGAAGCAAAACTGCGGCGGCAGCCTCCGGAGAAAGAGTTTAGCCGCCAAGTTTTCGTCATCGTTGGCGGGGGCAGTGGAATCGGGCGCGAAGCTGCACTGCAAGCGGCGCAGCGCGGCGCGCATGTGGTGGTAGCCGACCGCGATCTTGGAGCTGCGCAGACCGTTGTGGCGGAAGTCGGGGCCTTTTGCAGTAAAGAAAGTGTATTTGCGTTGGCGCTCGACATTCGCGAGCGCGAATCCATTCGGCGCCGATTGCATGCTGTTGTCGCGGCGTTCGGCGGTTTCGATTGTCTGATTAACACAGCGGCGCTGTTTCCGTCTTCTCCTGACGGACGAATCTCGGATGAGCAGTGGCATAGCACACTCGATTTAAACGTCACCGCCAACTATTTGCTGGCCGACGAAGCTGCCGCGATTTTTGCCAAGCAGGATCTCGCCGCGTCGCTGGTTTTCACCAGTTCGGCCAACGCGGTGGTTTCCAAACGCGGCAGCGAGGCTTACGACGTCAGCAAAGCGGCGGTCAGCCACCTTATACGTGAACTGGCGGTTTCTCTTTCACCGCGAGTTCGCGTGAATGGCGTCAGCCCCGCCGCGGTAGTCAAAGGTTCGACGATGTTTCCGCGCGATCGCGTGATCACTTCCCTCAAGAAGTACAAAATTGCGTTTCGAGAAGAACAAACCGATGACGAATTGCGCTCCCTATTGGCGGGATTCTATGCGCAGCGAACCTTGACCCATCAGCCTGTCGAGCCCGCGGATTGCGCTCGCGCAATTTTGTTCTTGGCGAGCGCACAGGCGCGCTGCACAACAGGTCACATCATTCCAGTCGACGGGGGACTGCCCGAAGCTTTCCTTCGCTGAGCGCGGCGAGGCGTTAGCCGGTCGAGTTGGACGAAAGCATACGAAATCGCCTGAATGCTTCTTCCCAGCGAACCGTATCCTTCGGTTCGAAAACACGGGGAGGAAAACTCGTTGAGATAATGTCGCGCGCTCCGTCGAGTGAGGCGACGGCTCCCGTGGCTACCATTTGCATGGCAAGATTTCCAAGCGCCGTCGCCTCGACTGGGCCGGCAAGCACGCGGCGCCCGGTGGCGTCCGCAGTGAATTGGTTGAGAAGATCGATGCGCGAACCCCCGCCCACGACTCGAATCTCCTCAAACTTCGTTCCTACCAAACTTTCCAGGGATTCCAGCACTTGACGGTATTTCAGCGCCAGACTCTCCAAGATCGTACGTATCACCGGGCCCGGTCCGATGGGTTGCGGTTGTCCACTCATTTCACAAAACGCCGCAATAGCCTGCGGCATATGTTTTGGCAAAACAAATGAGCTGTCATCCGGATTGACCAAGTGCTGCAAAGCTGGCTCGACGGCGGCTTTCGCGAACAACTCCTCGTAATCCATGCTTTTTCCTTCGCTCTGCCAATCCTTGCGACAGCGCTCCAGAAGCCACAAGCCGCAGATGTTTTTCAGCAGTCGCACAGTCCCGCCAACACCGCCTTCGTTTGTGAAATTCAAACGACGAGCCTCGTCCGTGACTACAGGGCCGCTCAACTCTGTGCCTAGCAACGACCATGTTCCCGAGCTAATCAGAGCTACAGTCTTGCCGGAATGCACCGCTGCAAACGCGGAGGCCGTATCGTGGCAAGCAGGAGCAATCACCGAGGTGGCTGAGAGTGCTTCATTACCTCCGGTCAGTTCGGGAAGAAGGTTTCCAAGGATTGTGCCCGCTTCTACGAGAGGCGGAAGCATGTGGGTGGGAATTCCCAGTTTGTGCAGGAGTTCCTTGGACCATTCTCGTTTGTGGACGTCGAGGAATTGCGTAGTGGACGCGTTGGTGCGCTCGCAGACGATTTTTCCGGTCAGCCAGAAATTGAACAAGTCGGGGACGGTCACAAAATGTTTGACCGTTACCAATTCGCTTGGTGTTAGGAGTTGGGTCGTATATAGCTGGTACAACGTATTAAATGGCAGGAATTGTATTCCCGTCACGCGGTAAACGAGCTCCGGCGTCAGAATCTTAAGTGCGCGTTCCATCACACCGTGGGTTCTCGCATCGCGATAGTGAAATGGATTTTCCAGCAGAGCGCCATTCTCCCCCAGCAAAGCGTAATCGACGCCCCAGGTATCGACGCCTATTCCATCGAGATAATCTATACCGCGCGCGCCGATGGAGGTCAGTATCGATCGAATTTCGTGCCACAAACGCGGCACATCCCAGTGGAGTCCACCGCTGCTGATCAGCGGGTCGTTTCGGAATCGGCCAATCTCTTGAAGTGACAAAAGTCCGGAATTGAATCTACCCAGAATGGCGCGGCCACTCTCAGCGCCCAGGTCGAATGCGAGATATGTGGACCCGCCAGATGTTTCTGACATATTTTTCAGGAGAGAACGTGCAGTCTCGCAGCGCTATGCATAACTCGATTCCGACGCGGCGTTTCGCTTGCTGCGCATCTTGGTGATCTGTTCGAGATAGCTGCTTTTGCGGAACGCGTCCAAGGGGTCTCCAGGCAAGCCCTTGGAGCGTGCCCATTCCCGGATCGCTGGCCGGACGTCCGTCGAAAAAGCTTCTTTGAGACAGACCTCGGCGTCCACGAGAGCGCATTTCGCTTGGCACGCGGTGAGCTTTTCGCGATCAACAATCGCTGCTTTCGCGTACAGTTCTTGCGCGGTAGTCACCGTCTGGATCATTGCCTCGATCTTACCCTTCAAATTGTGGCTCTGGTCAATCATGTACGCCACGTCCGCACGCTGGCCCGTTTCCCATTCAAAATAGAAAATCTCATGGAATATCCTGAATATCTGATAGGGATCGATCGAGCCGAGCGTCAAATCATCATCCGCGTAGCGGCGGTCGTTGAAGTGAAACCCGCCAAGCATGTTGTCAGCGAGCAACCATGCCACGATTTGCTCGATGTTTTGCCCCTGGTAGTGGTGGCCGGTGTCCACGAGCACCTTGGCTTTGGGCCCTGCCTTTTTCGCGAGCATCGATGCCATTCCCCAATCGGCAATGTCGGTGTGGTAGAAGGCGGGTTCGAACGGTTTATATTCCACAAGCATTTGTTGATCAGGAGCGAGACGCTCGTGGAGTGCTGCTAAGCTTTCTTCGAACCATTTTCGGCGCTGGCGTATGTTTGCCGTACCCGGATAGTTGGAACCGTCCGCAAACCAGAGGGAAACGTCGCGGCTGCCCAGTTGCTTAGCTAAGTCGGCGCTCTCGAGAAGGTGAGCCATCGCAGCGGTTCGTGCAGCGGGATCCGGGCTGCCCACGGAGCCATACTTGTAGAGTTGGTCCTGAAAAACGTTTGGGTTGATGGAACCTGGCCGCACGCGAAACTTCTCGGCCAGCACCTGGATATTTGCTACACCCGCCACACCGTCCGGCAAGTCCCACAAAACGTGCAAGGCGATCGTAGGACAAACGCCCGTCAGTCGGTGGACCTCGCTCGCATCACTGAATTTTTCTTCGATGGTTGCGGCCGCAGCCGGCTGCAGAAATTTGCCGAATCGTGTGCCAGTATTCGCGAAACCCCAGGAAGGCAATTCAATTTGAAAATTGTCCAGCGCGTGCGCGACGAGTTCCTCTGATTTCGCACGTTGCGTCATCCTAGTCGGTCTCCATCAAGCTGTAGATTAATCATCCATCGCGCATGCTATTCCCTTTTTGAAGCGAAGTCTATTTGTGTGCTTCAAAACTGCTGTTAGACACGTAGATGGCCGGCGGGGTAGCTACGATGAGCTGAATCGCTGCACGAAGTCTTTCTCTTGTAGTATCTTGAGAAGTAGGCGGGGCCCGTAGCTCAGCGGTTAGAGCAGCGGACTCATAATCCGTTGGTCCCAGGTTCAAATCCTGGCGGGCCCACCAAAAAAATTTCAGGTCCAACTCGGACACATGGGTAACAGAACATACCGGCCCATAGGTGACACTATTGGGCAAAAAGATTGTCGAAAGGGTGCTAAGTTTTTTCTTCAAGGTCGATGTGACGGAGATCGTACTTCGTAAACCTGACTTGCCGAATCTCCTTCGACCGCTTGACTCCAACAGCACGCATTAGGGACGGCTGTTTCAGGGGAATATTTATGCTTTGCTGACTACTGTGGATATCGATTCCGGCCGAGACGCACTGGGGTGAGAGTGAGTCGGAATCTGAAAGAGCTGGCCATGCTTAACGTAGTAGGTCAGTCCTCTCCATTTGATCTTGCTCGAGAAGAAACCCAAAAGCCAAATGACGAAATTGATCGCATCGTGAAGCGGGACAAGCCACAGGATTTTTATAAGGTTCCGATCTGCTATTCCCCAGTTTCCTACCGTCCACGTCAAGCCCACCCGCAGAATAAGATAGGAAACCAAATAGGTGACGGCTAGTGCCATTGAATTGATCGAGGCGGCGGCCGCTGCTGCCAACAGCGCCCATGGCAAGCCGTGTGTGAATGCGAGTCCCCAGTAGCCCAAGGGGCGTACACTTCTTAATCCAATTGACCAGCGCAACTCGCGGCTGAAATATTTCGCAAGAGTTTCGTCTGGAAAGACCATCGACACGGGCGCCGCCATTAGTTCAACGCGGTGGCCGCACCGTGCGATACGCTTGCCCAACTCAAAATCGTCGGAGTGGTAGTTTGCCATTTCCTTCCAGCCGCCGATTTCGGCGAGGTGCTTCTTTGATGTTGCCATGGTCCAACCGAAGGCGAAACGCATTTTGCCCTCGATTTTTTTTGCGACCAGGGCGGCGGGAGCAGAATCCATGTACATGCCCAAGGCCCCAAGGTTTGAGGCCAGATTTCCAGCGCTGAGACTCTTGAAGAACGCCGTGACTGCGCCAACATCGGGATCGGCGAATGGGGCGATTACTTGTCTGAGGTAATCGGGCGCCACTCGAACGTCGCTGTCACTCATGACGATGAAATCGTATTTCGCGTCCTGAACGAGCTGGGAAAGATTGTTGACTTTGTCGTTGGTGCCGAGACACGGCACCTCGGTAATCATGCGGATGGAACATGTCGGGAAATCGACCCGCAATTTTTCAATGATCCCACAAACTTGACTGTCGGTATTAGAAACCGCAAACAGCACCTCATACTCTGGATAATCGAGGTGGCAAAAACTGGCAAAATTCTCGTAGGCCTCATGATCCAATCCGCGGACAGGTTTTACGATACTAGCGGGAGGCATAAAAGGCACTTTTGGAGTCGAAGCTTTGTGGGCAGCGCGGAAATGGGCAATCACACAATAAAGGGAAAGCAAGTAGTAAACGAAAGGTAGAAGCGCCAAAATCAGCAACGTCGTAGTTGCGATCAGCAAATCGATTCCTCAGACTTCGATCACGCGTATAAGTCGTGCAAACCTACAAGATCACAATCAGAACCAGCCCGCAAGGAAGGAGCGAAGAAGTCCTCATGAACTGATTGAGTAGCCGTAGGCGCGAATTGTTTCCACAGCCTCACTCCGACTACCGGCGTCCACCTGTTTCAGGATTCGATGAATATGATTCCTCACCGTAAATTGAGAAAGATTCAAGTGGGAAGCAATTTCCTTATTAGTGAGGCCTTTAGCCACAAGTGCTACCAATTGCTGTTGACGCAAAGTGAGATCGGGCTTCGAAGGTGCGCTTTGAACAGGTATTTCCCGCGCCATCAGAGCAACGAAACGGAATAGTGCCGAGCAGAGCTGCGGAGGGCACACTGCCTCCCCGCGATAGACAGCACGTACAGCTGCTACGACTTCCGAAGCAGACGCATCTTGCAACAAATAGCCAGTAACACCTGATCGGACAGCCGCCAAGAAATGCGTTTCGTCGGATTCCCGTGCGATTACGACGGTTTTAAAGGAAGCACGGTCTGTACCATCGAGAGCGGCCATTGCAGCGAGCCACGGTATTTGCAAAGAGTCGATGATCAGGACATCACAGTTAGAATCAAGCCCAGCGAGTGCCGTCGCTTCAGCACAACCACTCTGTCCAATAACGAGAAAATCGGCCCGTTTGCAGAAGAGCCTGACGAGCGCCTCACGCAGCAATCGGTTCTCAATTAGTAGGAAGGTACGAATAGACGAACTGGGGACAAGTTCGCTCACAAGTGTCCATCACTCGCTGCCGGTTGTAGCACTCGACGGAGAAGTACCTAACAAATACAAAAACCTGGTCGCCAATGTGCTTGCATAAACTAAACCAAATTTCTCGTTATTGTCAAGAAGAACGATAATCATTTCCGTGTAATCTTGGAATAACGACGCGCTCCGCATGCAAAAAAGCAAACGCAATACGCACCTTAGTCTATGGATGCAGTATCTTCCCCGCAAGGGTTGCTTTGCCACTGTTAAAAATAGCAGTCTCCAAGGGGAGGATCACCTTTGGCTGTCGGTGCCTATGATAAGTTGTATTAGGTCAAAATTAGTATCTACCAACGTTTTATACCTTTCCTAACCCATCAAGAATTAGTCCCCTCCAATAGTGTTCTTTTGAGTCTTTCGCCAATTGGCAGACAACTAGATACTTCTCCCGCACGGAGCGTCCCATGGAAAAAGCCATTCGGGTTCTTGTGGCGAATCGTCCTCGTCTCTTGCGGGAGACTATTCTCACAACGTTTGCAGACCAACCCGACATCGAAATTGTCGGTGAGGTTGCCGACGAGTCAGAAATTATGGAATGTGTGAAGAAGACTCTGCCAAATTTCGTAGTCATCGCTCTCGATCAACCCGGCAGAAGGCCGCGTGTATGTGACGATCTCTTCCGTGAGCATCCGGAAGTCCGAGTCATTGCGGTGGCGCCGGCGAAGAATTTCATCGTTTACTACTGGGCCTCCCTCGATATTCACTCCAGCGATATCGAAGCCTCTGAAGAAGGAATGCTGAGCGCTTTACGAGGCTCGATGGTCACGGACAGAACGAATTGAAGAACTCCGGCCCCAGCACTAAGGTGAAATTATGGTGAATTTCAAAAAAGTGAATAACATTTTATTGGGGCTGGCCACGTCATTCTTTTTTTGCTCGCAGGTCTATGCGCAACAGCAAACCGAAAAGCAGTCCACGACGCGAGAACAAGGCCGGAATACTTATGGCGTTGAACAATCACCAGACTTCGCTCAGGAAAACCTGAGCCGAGTGGCGGCCTCAGCGATTCAGATTCGGTTGGTACTTGTTAAGGATGAAGGGTTGCTTGTCGAATTGAAGCGCTGGATAGCGAAGGAAGCCACCGATAACGGCCAGGTCGTGGAAGATTCGATGCTCACGGATCAAGCAATCTTCGAACGGTTGGACAGGGATGTCGCGTTCCGATCGGTCGCTACACGGCTCTTGCAGAGATATGGATACTTGATACCTACGCCGAATCCAGACTCGGAGTATGCAAAACAAAACGAACTGGTGCTCAAGGAGCGGGCTCGTCGGCTGGTTCAGATTGAGGCGCAGGAAGACACAGAAGCGCTTCGGCCACAAAAAAACGATCGGGATCTGGAGCGCACCGCGACGTGCGATCCTCGTCGAGATGAAGATTGTCAGCAGCAGCCCCCTCCTGGCCGCAGCCAAAATATGCGCACTCCCGGCGGGATGTTGTCGCCAGAGCAGAATCAGCAGCCGGTACCTGATCAACAACCATCGCAGAGTCCGTCTCGAATCCTGCGAGCCGACGGATTGCCACAGTCCGCGGATCCTTTGGACGGTGGCATCAGTGCTAATTCTTCGCTGAACCTCACATCATCGACTTCTGGCTCGGTCAGGCGCGACACCAATCCCCCGGTAAACGGCTACCCGGCTTTGGGTCAGGGCGCCATAGATGGCGCTCCTATGGATCGAGACGCGCGCTCATTACCCAGCGCGCCGGAGCGAAACGACGGACATCTTACTTCGGATAAGAACGGAATGGAACGATCCTCTCGCTCGAGGACTACGAGTGAAAAAAGAGCTGAAGAAGACGTTTCTCCGGTGAGAATGGTTCACCGGGCGAATCCCTATTCCGACATTCCTTCACTCTATGACATGTATGTACAGGCATCAACGCGTCAGAAACCGAACGAGCGTTTTGGAATGGAAGTATTCCGCAACAACGCGAATGACCCTGAAGCGATACCGATGGATCTTCCGGTTGGACCTGATTACGTCCTTGGCCCAGGCGACAGTCTGGAGATTGATCTCTGGGGCGGAGTTTCACAAAGAATGTATCGCGTCGTCGATCGTGAAGGGCGCGTGTCGCTCCCAGAAGCTGGGCCACTCCTTGTGAGCGGGAGAAGTCTAGGCGAAGTGCAGCTGGCTGTGCAACAGGTACTACGCACCGAGTATCGGGATGTCTCGGCTGATGTTTCCCTTTCGAAATTAAGGACAGTTCGTGTGTATGTGGTCGGAGATGTTGAGCAGCCTGGTGCGTACGACATCAGCTCGCTCTCTACCCCGCTGAACGCTTTGTTTGCGGCGGGCGGAGTAACGCCTCGCGGTTCGCTGCGCGCACTCAAACACTTGCGAGGCAAGCAGCTCGTGGAAGAGGTGGACGCCTACGATTTGCTCCTGCACGGCGTGCGGGCCGATATGAGCCGACTGGAGAATGGCGACACGCTGCTTGTCCCTGCCTTGGGCCCACAGGTGACAGTGGACGGAATGGTGCGGCGCCCGGCTATTTATGAGTTACACGGCGAGAATTCTCTTGCTGACGTGCTCGAACTCGCAGGTGGAATCCTTCCAACGGCTACGTTGCATCACATTGAGGTTCAGCGCGTCGAAGCACACGAGAAACGCACCATGCTCACGCTAGATCTCTCGCCTGCCGGCGACCCTGACGCAACTAAAAAGCAGCTCGAGGCATTCAAGATCAACGACGGCGATGAAGTGCATATTTTCCCAATCGCTCCGTACAACGAAGACGCCATCTACCTTCAGGGCCATGTTCTCCGGCCCGGGCGATTTTCTTACAAACAAGGGATGAACCTGTCTGACCTTATTGGTTCCTACAAAGATTTGTTGCCCGAGCCGGCGCAGCACTATGCCGAAATCATCAGGCTGAATCCTCCCGATTTTCATCCGAGCGTCGAAAGTTTTGATCTAAGCGCAGCTCTGGCGAATCCAGCCTCAGGGCCCAAGCTGCAGCCCCTTGATACTATTCGCGTTTTCAGCCGATACGATTTTGAGCCCGCTCCGGAAGTCTGGGTTGGCGGGGAGGTGCGCGAGCCTGGAAAATATCGCACCTCCGGCCAAGCATACCTCCGGGACACGATCTACCTGGCAGGTGGAGTCACACAAGACGCTTCGCTTGATTCTGTTCAGCTATTTCGTACACAGCCAGACGGCACGATGAAAATTCTTAGCGTCGATCTGCGCGAGGCCCTTGCTGGAAATCCAAAGGACAACATTTTGATTCTGCCGCGCGACCGTTTGCTGATTCATCGCAATTCGGCTCGAGTGGATCCGCCAACAGTGTACATCACGGGTGAAGTGGCCAAGCCGGGCCGTTACCCGCTCACCTCAAACATGCGAGTGGAAGATCTCGTTAACGTTGCAGGTGGAATAAAGAGAAGCGCCTACACGGGAAGTGCAGATCTTGCGCGTTTCGATGTGAACGCCTCGCGATCGAATCCCAACGATCGCTTGGAGCTTAACCTTACGGAAGCCATGAACGGGGATGCGAAGGCAGACATTCCTCTCCGCGACGGAGATATTCTGACAATTCGGCAGCTTCCTCGCTGGAAGGATATTGGTGCCGCGATGACCGTGCGAGGGGAAATTCAGCACCCGGGTACCTACGGTATCGAGCCAGGCGAGCGGTTGAGCTCTGTTTTGGCGCGAAGCGGAGGATTTGGTTCGGAAGCCTATTCGTATGGGGCAGTTTTAATGAGGCGCGAAGTGCTTGATGTCGAGTTGAAGTCCCATATGGAACTCGTGCAGAGAGTGAAGGCGGAGCAGGTAACGCTCAAGGCATTACCGGAAGCAACCGCTGACGACAAGAAGGCTAAGTTGACGGCAATTAGTCAGACTGAAGCAGCTCTCGTTCAACTGCAAGCGAGCGCTCCGATTGGCCGCGTGGTAATCCATATTTCGCCCGATTTAAAGAGTTGGCAAAACACCGCGGCAGACGTGCAGGTTCGCGACGGTGATGTTCTTTTTGTTCCTAAAAGGGCGGGCTACGTAATGGTGAACGGCCAAGTATTCAATCCAACGGCCATTAGTTATCGGCCAGGCCACAGCGCCAAGTGGTATCTCAGCCAAGCTGGCGGTGTGACGCAGATCGCGGATAAGAAGGCAGTATTCGTGATTCGCGCTGACGGCTCAGTGATCGCGGCGAAAAACAACAGTGAAGGTTGGTGGGGTGGCGATCCGATGAGCGCAACCTTACGAGCAGGAGACACAATCGTCGTGCCCGAAAAGGCGCCCAAGATCGGCGGTACAAACTGGGCTCTGATTTTGCAAGCAGTTTCAGCGGCTTCGTCTGTAGCTTTGGCAGCGGCGTACCTTCATCCGTGACAAAGGATGCCCATGGTGCGGAGGTGTTTTATCGTGATGGCAATTAGCTGGGCGGCGTCGAGTCTGACGCTGACAGCGGCAGCATCTCTGGCTGCGCTTCCTCAGGCAGAGGAACAAGCCGGGGAGGCTTCAAAAGAAAGCAGTTCAGTCTCGAAAACAAAGGAAGTGAGTGCGGAGAAGAAAATCGTTACGGATCCGGATTCGGAATTTAACGCGGCCCGACCTTTGAGCCTTAAGTCGTTAGGGAAGGAATTCTTGCTAGACCAAAAACAAATCTGGACGAGTCCTGCAACGCTTCGACTCTCGGATGTTCAGTGGTTGGTGCCACTGAGCGGAATTACAGCGGGCCTATTCGTGACGGACGCGGACTATAGCAAAAGCTTGTCGCACAACCCCACGACGATTAGCCGCTACGTCACACTTTCTAATGCCGGAATCGGAGCGCTAATCGGTGGTGCGGGCGGAATGTGGGTGCTGGGTCACATCAAGCACAACGAACACTGGAGCGAGACCGGATTTTTGGCCGGTGAAGCGGCACTGAATAGCTTGGTATTGGTCGAGTCACTTAAATATCCCTTGGGACGTGAGCGGCCTTACCAAGGCAATGGGACGGGGCCGTTCTTTCAAGGCGGTACGTCGTTTCCCTCAGAGCATGCCGCAGCGGCGTGGTCCATAGCAGGAGTCATCGCACACGAATATCCCAGTCCATTTGTGAAAATCATGGCCTATGGCCTCGCCTCGTTGGTGGATTTCTCGCGGGTTCATGGGCGCCAGCATTTTCCGTCCGATGTCTTTGTCGGAAGCGTGATGGGAAACTTGATCGCACAGAATATCTACAGCCGAAACCATGACCCAGGGCTTGGAGGCGAAGCATGGAAATCGATCAGTCAATACGTTCGAGGAGACGGAAATCACTCTTCGGCAAATATGGGTTCACCGTACGTGCCTCTCGACAGTTGGGTGTATCCCGCTTTTGAGCGCCTCGTAGCTTTGGGTTACATCAACTCCGCATTTTTGGCCATGCGCCCGTGGACGCGATTCGAGTGCGCAAGGCTCATCACCGAAGCAGAGGAGGGGCTTGAGGATCGTGGGAGTTCCACTTCGGATGCAGCAAAGATTTATGACGCCCTAAACAGAGAATTTTCACAAGACATTGAACTGCTAAGCGGTGGCGAGAACGAGAGGGGGCGAGTGGAATCTGTCTACACGCGCTTCACCGGAATTTCCGGCAAACCGCTAGCTGACGGTTATCAGTATGATTTCGGTCAGACGCTCATAAACGACTATGGACGTCCTTACGAAGAGGGCCTAAACAATGTGACAGGATTTTCGGGATGGGCAACGGAGGGAACCTTAGTCGCCTACGTCAGCGGAGAATACCAGTATGCACCTTCGGCCCCGGTTTTAACGCAGACAGCTCGTCAATTTATCTCGCTGAGTCAGCTAGTGCCTGTGCCACCTCCTTTGCCCATCAGTGAGGTGAGCCGTTTTCAACTGCTCGACACCTATGTCGGTCTGACGCTTGACAATTGGCAGGTCACATACGGCAGGCAGAGTCTCTGGTGGGGGCCGGGAAACGGGGGCTCGATGATGCTGAGCAACAATGCAGAGCCCATCAACATGTTTCGAATCGATCGGGTCTCTCCGTTCAAACTGCCTAGCATTCTAGGCTGGATGGGTCCGATGCGTGTCGAGTTTTTTCTCGGTCAGCTCTCGGGGCAGAACTTTATTTTCGGAGTGAATACAGGACTGCTCGGAAGTTGGGCCGCTCTTTTCTCCCCCCAGCCCATGATTCAAGGCGAGCGCTTTAGCTTTAAACCGACATCCAACCTAGAATTTGGATTTTCGCTCACGACTCTCTTTGCCGGAGCTGGTGTTCCATTCACACCGCATACTTTTATTAAGAGCATTTTCTCGTCCGGCAATGGAGAACCTGGCTCCGCCCAGGATCCCGGTGACCGCCGCTCAGGGTTTGATCTTTCCTACCGCCTGCCGAAGCTCCGCGATTGGGTGACTTTTTATGCCGATGGATTTGCGGACGACCAGTTCACCCCAGTGGCATATTGGGATCGTTCTGCATGGACCGCAGGAATCTACCTTTCGCATTTTCCGATAGCTCACAAGCTCGACCTTCGTGTCGAAGGCGTCTATACGGATCTTCCGGCGGGAGGGGCCCTCAGTCACGGCTTCTTCTACTGGAACGACCGTTACAATAGTGGCTACACCAATAACGGTAATCTGATAGGAAGCTGGATCGGTCGTGAGAGTCAGGGAGCTCAGGCATGGACGACGTATCATTTCAGTCCGCGAAACTCGCTCCAATTGAATTTCCGGCACCAAAAGGTTAGCCAGGAGTTCATCCCAGGTGGGGGCACGCTGACAGACGTAGGCGCTCAATGCGATTATTTGGTGCGTTCAAATCTTAGTCTTTCCGCTTCGGTGCAATATGAACGGTGGCTCTTTCCCGTGATTCAACCAAACTCTCAAAGAGACGTGACGGCTTCAATCCAAATTAAGTTTGAGCCGCAAAAATTGTTTCAGCGCTCTAGCACAAAAGGAATGGGAAGCACGTCCGGGAACGGAGATCGGCCGTGAATTTCTCGAGCAGCGCTCCAGTTCGGCAGCCCGTACCAGAACTGCCGGAACACGACCTTCCTGTCGCGCCTGGACCTGAGGAAACGTTGCTGAGTGGCGGAACCCTAGTCGTCTACATGCGACTTATCTGGCAGCACCGCAAACTGCTTCGTCGCGTTGTCTTCTATGGACTCCTTGCCAGTACACTCTTGGCATTTCTCATTCCGGTGCGATTCAAATCCACGGCACGCCTGATGCCTCCTGATAACAGCCAATCTGGAGGGCTCGCCATAGCAGCGGCTGCATTATCCGGCGGTGCCGGCGGCTTGGGCGGCATCGCAACGGATATGCTTGGACTTAAGAGTACCAGCGACATTTTTGTCGGAATCCTCACGAGCCGCACGGTCCAGGACAAACTGATCGAGCAGTTCGATCTAAAAAAGCTCTACGGTGACCGTCGCATGCAAGATGCGCGTGAGGACTTGGCTGAGCACACTGAAATCTTCGTGGACCGCAAGAGTCAGATCATCACGATCGCGGTGACGGACCACGACCCGAAGCGCGCCGCCGCCATGGGCCAGGCGTATGTGGAAGAGCTCAACCGCCTTGTCGCCGAATTGAGCACGTCTTCCGCTCGCCGTGAGCGGATCTTTCTGGAAGGTCGTCTACAGGCTGTAAGTTTGGATCTGGAGGCGGCGGAAAAGGAGTTCAGCCAGTTCTCAAGCAAGAACTCGGCGATCGACATCAAGGAGCAGGGTAAGGCCATGGTCGAGGCAGCGGCCACCCTTCAGGGGCAACTCATCGCCGCTGAATCAGAAGCCGAAGGCCTTAAACAGATTTATACCGACAACAATGTGCGTGTCCGCTCCGTGCAGGCCCGGATCAACGAACTAAAGCACCAACTCGAAAAAATGGATGGCAAAGGTGAAGATGCCTCGGTGCCTCTGGGGCAACAACAGGACTCACTCTATCCATCCATCCGCAAGCTCCCGCTGCTCGGCGTTGCTTACGCGGACCTCTATCGCCGGACGCGGGTGCAGGAAGCCGTTTTCGAATCCTTGACCAAGGAATACGAACTAGCCAAAGTACAGGAAGCCAAAGAAATCCCAACCGTGAAGGTACTCGATTCTCCGAACATTCCGGATAAGAAATCGTTTCCTCCGCGCCTCGCGATCATGCTCTTGGGGACCGCATTTGCGTTTGGCTTGGCGACGACTTGGGTATATGGAAGCACCGCTTGGGATCGAACTGATGCAAACGATCCCAAGAAAGCCTTTGGACAGGAAATTTTTGCCGCGGTGAAGGCAAGTATTCCAAGATTTGCGCAGAACGGGTCCGGAGATCATTCTGGGACGCGCAAGACTTGGAATTGGGCCCGCAGGGGACGACACAAGCGTCAAGAATCGAAATAGGCACTTGTGGTGTTGTAGGTTATTAATTTCAAACGAGTTAGGTCGCAAGCGCCCCTGTGAGTGACGGGGCGAAGCTGTGTAGTTTCTACCGGAGCGCGACGAAATGGCAATTTCGACAGGTCTCAGCCTTGACCCGATCGGAGGGATGAACTTGCAGGCGGAGTGCGGTGAGGCGCAGTGGTATGCGGCCTACACAAGCGCGAACCACGAGAAGCGCGTGGCGGAACAATTGTGTATGAGGGAAGTAGAGAATTTCCTGCCGTTGTATCCGTCGGTGAGGAAATGGAAGGATCGTAGAGTGAAACTGGACTTGCCGCTGTTCCCAGGATACGTTTTTGTGAGACTGGCGCTGCGGGAGCAGGCGCGAGTACAAGGGGTTCCAGGTGTGGCGTGGCTGGTGGCATTTGGCGGGAAACCGGCGGCGCTACCGGCCGAGGAGGTTGAAGCGCTGCGATCGGGCTTAACGCGTGGGGTGAGCGCGGAGCCGCATCCGTATTTGACTGTGGGGCGTCGGGTCAGGCTGAGGAGCGGCCCGCTGACCGGTATGCAAGGGATCTTGCTGCGGCGAAAGGGGAACTTTCGTGTAGTGATCTCAATCGACCTGATCCAGCGTGCCGTGGCGGTCGATGCCGATGCAGCGGACGTGGAATCCATGCCTAAGTGAGGTGTAAAGGTGACAGCAGTTATCTCCTGTAATAATAAAAAAGAGTGGGTTATACCCCATGTCTAAAATATATTGGCGAACAATAATTAAACATAAAGATTGATTCCATGTTTGCGTTGAGAAGTCACAGAATCATGGAGCAGACGCCATTTGACCAAGTAAACCGACTCAGGTCTGTAAACTGCGGGGCAGTTCTATCGTGTGACTGTAAAGCCGACGCAATCTATAAGCGTTGCCACAATGTCTTTACGCGAGGGTAGACATGGTAACTAGGACTAAGGGACTTTTGATTTTGCTTTTGTTGGCGTTGGTACCATTTTCTTGTGACGCTCAGTGCACGAACGGCACAAGTCCATGCAATGAAGGGGTGCCGCATTTCGTCAAGTTTAGTGGAGCGATAAAAAATGCGGCGCGAGCACCCAGGGGGGGCATCGTAGCCGTCAGATTCGTCATCTACACCGATTCCATGCAGGGAACAGCTCTGTGGCAGGAGGTGCAGAATGCCCAGCTCGATGAACAAGGACACTATGAAGTGATTCTCGGGTCAACCGGGAGCGAAGGAATTCCAATGGAGCTGTTCACCTCTGGCGAGCCGCGCTGGCTGGCAGTGCAGGCGTTGTTGCCGGGGGCAGAAGAAGAACCGCGGGTACGGCTGGTGAGCGTACCCTATGCTTTGGAGGCAGCTGATGCGCAGACATTGGGTGGGTTTCCAGCTTCTGCTTTCGCGAAAGCTTCTCCCACATCCGGCGTCCTTGACATTTCCGGAGCAAACGCGACACCCGCGCCTGTTGCTCCGCTAACGGTGGCTGGAACAGGCGTGATCGAGGTACCGGCTGCCAGTTATGTATTGGGTCAAAAGGTTACCACGTCGGGGGGCACCGCCAACACGCTCCCAAAGTTTGCCGGCAGTGCGTCCATTGTAAACTCTCAGATAACAGATCAAGGCGGGGCAGTGAGCATGGAGAACCTGGCGAACATCCTGTTTGCCGATCGGTTTGCCGGCGGTGTCCCAGATGCTATTGAGGCCTGCCCCACGAATGGCTGCATTATTTATGCGATTTCGCCAAAAGTGAATTTGAATCTGGCAAATATCGATCCTGGCTTCAAGGCGATTACCATCTATCTTGGTCCATACACTTACACCGTGAACCAGATTACGCTGCGTAAGGCGTTTAAGATCATAGGAATGGGCGGGTCGGGAGGCATAAGTGGGAGTGTGACCTGCAGCGTTGCGGCACCTTGCAATGGAACTTTACTGCAATCCATCAACGGGAATAATCCAGTCTTTGTCATCCCACAAGCCAGCAACGCTCCAGCAACAAACGTTCTACTTTCCGGCTTCCGTCTCTTAGGGTCAGCCGGGAACACTAATGAGGACGGCTTCTTACTCGATACGAGTTCGTCGGTCAATTCAGGCCTGTGGTTTTCGACTTTCGAGGACATTAATGTATCTGGCTTCTCGGGCATCGGAATACATGTAAAAGGACGGAACAACGACTTTCAGGCATTGACCCAGTGGGTGCTGTTCAATAACGTTGTGGTGTTCCGTACCGCGGGCGGAGGAAACGCCTTAAGAGTGGAAGGCGCAGCGTTTGAATTGCGTTTCAGGAATTGTGAGTTTGACGGACAATCGATTGGTGACGGAACGAATATTTTCTTGGGCGGTCTCGCCGGCGGGAACAGCGGTTATCCCCTGAGCATCGCCTTCGAAGGCTTGATTTCTCAGGTGGCGAATCTAGCAGTTCAGATTGACGGCGGCATAAATATTACATTTTACGGATCTCACCACGAGAAACTTTGGGGTGGGTACAAGATAAGCAGTCAGATCGACTTCATTGGCACCAGAGGCTTGACCATCTCCGACTCCTATTTTGCTGGCGATGTTGGAATTAACGGTGGGAACGGTTATGAGTTAAGTATCGAAACAACGCAAGCGTTCGGCGTCGTCTTCACTCATAATCAACTGTTTAATCCTGATACAGTCGTGAAGGGCATGAATCTTTCAAGCGTCGTTTACCAGGACAATCTGTATTTGGGATCGTCGAACCTCCCACCTACATCTGGGATCACAACCCAGTTGGCTCCAGCAACCTCGATCAACATTCAAGGGGCTCATTCAATAGGTCTGAATCCATCTTCAATACCAATTACTACAATCCAGAGTTCGCTAGGCCCCGGAGAAATGGTTACTCTATTTACGTTTGCCGGGCCTGTGTCCTTCGGTTCGGGCGGGAATATCAATCTGATGGGTCTCGACACACTGACAGTCAACGGGTCCATTACATTTATCCGGAATGATTTGACGGGAGGCTTGCTATGGACGCCTGTGTCGCAATGGAGTCCCCCTGCGAGCCCTACTACCACAAGTCCGACAACTTAAAACGACGAGCACCGTAAAGATATGGGAGAGTATTTGAGAAGGTTTACGGGGATTCGGAGCTTGCTGTTTGCAATACGAAAACATTCGTGAGCCTTTTTCTGGACAACATTCTTGCCGAACCTTTGCTTTCGTCACATGGCTTTTTATATTGCGCTCAGCCTTGCAAAGCGCGAAGAGGCCGAGGGGTGGTCGAGCCTCGACCGAATCATCTGCCATGTCGAACATGATGTGTGAGAGATTCTGGAGGAGCAGCTTGATTCTCATCGCGGCAGTTGCAAGAACAGGCGTAAATTAGAGGCCTTGACCGACGCAGTTTGTAGGGAGCAATACGTCCTTTCGGTAGCCAAAAAAGATACGGGCTGGCCCATGTGCTTCGGCGACCCGGATCGCGGTTAAGAAGCGGGACATCGAACCCCGATAGTTGTCTGCGTCTTGCTGATTTGGAAATATGGTTCTAAAGTTGCTCAAGATAACCGCTGGCATTGCTTACGTATTCCTATTTGCCTGGTTGATAGGATCCGAAGATCTGAGTTGGGTCCCCACAATCGTTGTCGTGGCGGGGATTAGTTTCCTTGTTTGCATACGTTGGCCTTACGGTGGTTTGCTCGCTCTAATTCTGACTAGCGCCATGTCCCATTTCTATATTGAAGTCCATGGTTGGAAAGCCAGACCTGAACATATCGTCATCATCTTGTTTGTGGCAATGCTTTTCCTTCGGTTCGCGAGGGGAAAGTTTAGAGTTCATCTGTCGCGCTTGGACTTGTTTTTGATAGGGTACCTCGTAATAAACTTTATAAGCTCCGGGTTGGAGTCCCCACAACCCGCTCAAACTCTGAGATGGGCGCTGCTCAACGCGCTGGCGGTGCTACCTTACTTCTTTGTTCGCTTCCTCATTTCCGATAAGAACAGGATGGATTGGGCATTCAAGGTGTTCCTCGGCGTGGGATTCGGGGAAGCTGTGTATGCCCTTGCCTGCTTCGTCTCTCATCAGATATTCCAAACCACTTTTGGAGTCGAGGTGGGACAATACGCGGCAGATATATCAGGGACTTACGGAACTCAATGGGAGCCAAACATCCTTGGAAGTTACTCTGGATGCTTGGCGATCATGCTACTAGTGTATTACTTTTCGAGTGATCGTAAGTCTCGTTGGCCAATGGTGGGATTTGTAATCGCTCTCGGCGCAATGGCGGTTGCGCTCGCTAGAGCTGCGATTGTTGGGTTCGTAGCAATTTTGCTTGTGTTGATGATCGTGGGTTTGCGAAAGAAAGCGCTCGACATTGGGAAGCTCATTCGTTTTACGGCAGCCAGCTTAGTTTTGGTCCTAACGGTTGCTCTTATCGCGGGTCCCTACCTTTCAGACCGATTCCGAACAATTCTCGTCGAGCAACCAGTGGAGGACCCGACGACATTGGGTAGACTTGTTGCAATCAACGTAGCCATCGAAGACATTAATAGACATCCGATAATAGGAAACGGCACCGCTAGCCTGCAACTATTGGCAGACCCTAATAGCGAATCGATTCTAGGGGAACGCCCATGGGTTTCAAACGCGCCGGTACGAGTTCTCCATGATACAGGCGCAGTTGGACTCATATTGTTGGGGCTATTTTTCGCTGGGGTCATAAGACAAGCCATAAAAGCTAGCTTCAAGAAAGGGAGAGAAGCCCGTTTGGTTATCACTCTTCTGGCTGGATGCCTACTATATGCCTTCTCATTTCAAGCTACTGACGGAACCATGCTCGCTTATTTTTGGGTTCACATGGGTCTTCTCTCCAGCGCCACGGCCTGTGCGGAGAATTGGGCATTGGAAACCGCTAGCGTCCTTCAGCCTCGTGGTCGTTTAGAGCGTGCATCGGCTTTCTTCCAAGTGGGTGCGACGCCAAAATTTAAATTTTAAATAATGACGATCGTCACGTTCTTGGGCCGGGGCCTCGAAGAGATGCTGGGAAGTGCAGAAGGAAAGGCACACGGTACAGATGCTAGCCAGCCAGATTTAGCCTAAGAAATACCGCGCAGCTTGGAGCTGCGCCCTCTTTGGACTTGTCAGGGCCTGCCAGTGCTCTTTGGTCGGAACTGGCATGAAATTATGACAGCGAAATGTATGGAGAACTTTTATTGACCTCTCTAATTCAAAGAGCAAAGAACAAGCAGAAAATTTCACTCGCCGCGCGCGGTGACAGGTTGCCGGAATGCAATCTCTGCATCAAGGGAATTCCGCAGCTTGCTTTTACGTTGGCAGCGTTTGATGGACCATATGCAAATGAGGAGAAGTACACCCGGCGTTCCTTTTTTCAATGCAAGGAATGTGGCTTTCTTTCTGTTGAGCCTTTTGAGGCAGATCGTTATTTAGCTTATTACAGTAGGCTGAATGGGAATTACCACCGCCACCACGATATTGATACCACGCGATATCAGACCATCGCCCGCATTCTTGACCGTCCATCAATTCGTCGCGTGCTCGATTGGGGCTGCGGTACGGGAAAATTCCTTTCTATGCTGCCCGATAGCGTGACGAAATATGGAATCGAGCTTTCCGCTGCTGTGATACCAGCCGCCCAAGAAAAAGGAATCGAAATACTACGCGAAAACGATCTGGAAAAAAGGGCGTTTTCATGTTCGTTCGATGCCGTGACGGCAATTGATGTGGCGGAACACATCAGGGACTTGCCTGTATGGAAGCGCAAGATCGCTGGCTTGCTCAAACCCGGAGGATACTTTATTTTTTTGACAGGGAATCTGGACAGTTGGGCGGCCAGGGCATTAGGGCGGTACTGGTATTACCTACATTATGCCGAACACATTTCTTTTCTGACAGAAGCCGCCGTGCGAACCTGGCTTGCTCCGGAATTCGAAGACGTTCAGATTGTACCGGCAACTCATCATAAAATCAGCGCCATGGATTTTGCAAAGTGCACTGCAAAATTGAGTGTTACCTGGTCGTTAGAGAAACTCCGGATAGCGTCGAGGTTTCGGATTTCGCCGAGTTTTCCTGCCACGTTGGATCATATGCTTGTATGTGCTCGCCGTCGGATTCAGTAAGCTGATTATGGAATCCACCGACAACACTAAAGAAACGAGGAGGTTTGTAAGACGGCGCTTGGCCGCGAATTCGTTCATGGGTGTCGTTAGATTTTGCGCAGTGACTGTCATATACCTGTTCATTTATCCTTTTTTGCTTCGATCCTTAGGCCCCGCAAGATTTGGATTGTGGGCGTTACTTTGCATCCCCAGCCAATATCTGGCACTCGGCGATTTGGGAATCTCAAATGCGCTAGTCAAGCTGGTTTCGGAATGCCTGCCTGGACAAGACCAGGAACGTATGGCGAATCTGACCGGTGCGGCCACGATCATTTTCTCGTCGTTGGGAGTAGCGCTTATGGCCACTGTTCTCGGTTTGCAGAATGAAATATTGCGGTGGCTGCGCATCAGTCCCGAATTGGTTCCCGAAGCCAGAATCCTGCTGATCGGAATGGCAGCTGTTATTTGGATATTACTGCTAGGAAATGTTTACACGGCAATCCTTAGCGGTTTGCACCGCATGGACTGGGTCCATGCTATCCAGATTGGAGGCTCAGTGATCAGCGGCGTGGGAAGCGTTCTAGCGATCAAGATGCACGGAGGGCTTGCAGCAATCTTGCTCAGCAATGCAGCCGCTGCTCTTGTGATCTGGCTAGCTGCCATTTTTCTGGCGCGTTCTGCAATCCGGATTCATTGGACAATCTTGCCGCAGACAACTTCGAGTGCATTTCGGTCCATATTTGGTTTTGGGGTCTTTCTTTATGTTGCAGCCCTTTCTTCTTTACTCATGGAGCCCAGCGTGAAGGGCTTGTTGACGCGGTACGGGAATCTGGAACTAGTGTCTTATTTTGAGTTGGCATCGAGAATCCCTCTTCAAGCTCGAACTCTCTTCTTAAACGTTACGTACCCGCTTCTCCCGGCTGCATCGCTGCTTATGACTGACTTGCAAGCGATCCGCAAACTGTTTGCACGATCAATGAGGCTGCTCTGGCTGTCGGCAGTGCCAACGTTCTTAGTGCTTGCCGGATTTGCCACGCCGATCATTCGCGTTTGGCTCGGCAAGGATATTCCACTAGCCGCGCTCACCATGGCGGTTCTTTCTCTGGGTTGGTTGTTCAACACACTAACAATTCCCGCATTCTTGTTCGTACAAGGTTTGAATCATCCCAGATCTGCGATGACTTGCGCTCTCGTGCAGGGATCGATTTGCGTGGTTGGCTCTTACTTTCTGATTCCTCATTTTGGATTATATGGCGCAATTCTGAGTGAGTTTGCGGGACTTTTTATTGCCGCTTGCTATGTGCTCCGGCGCTTCTTCACCTTATGTCCGATGAGCAACACAGAGACAATGGGACAGAGTCGGAGCTACACGTTTGCAATACCGGTTATATTCGCTGGGTGCGTATTTGTGGCAGGACGGTTCATTACGATTAACTCTCTCGCAGGTCTCGGTGCCCTCGCTTCTTTATCCTTGGCATTCTATATTGGCCTTTCATTTGCCGGTGAGGGCATGGGATCGATCGCCATGGAAGTCCTCAGAGAGTTCTTGCCGGTAAAGAGTGCGCTAAAGACACCTTAGATGGCGTACTCCTCTGATGTGATGGGGAGGCAGACGCCGTTGGTGTTGCGGGAAACTGCGGCCCCGCCCCGGAGCACGGATAAGGTGTTCAACGGTTACTATTCTGAACGATTCCTCACATTCGTGCGGAGTCTGGCAAGTGTCCCCTCGCAATGAAGCGATTGATACGCAGGACGCTGAGGAAGATGGGTTGGGAGCTGACGCGATTTCGACCAGAGTCGTCTGAATGGTCGCAACTGGTACTTATGCTGCATGCGCATCAAGTGGATCTAATTCTCGATGTGGGGGCAAATACGGGACAGTACGCAAAGAATCTACGTGATGCTGGCTTTCCAGGCAGAATTATCTCCTTTGAGCCGATTTTGGAGGCTCACTCGCAGCTCTGCCGAGCTGCTCGCAGTGATTCTTTGTGGACCGTCGCGGAACGAACGGCCATCGGTGACTGGGACGGGCAAACAGAGATCCATGTCGCCAATAATTCGGTCTCCAGTTCGTTGTTGCCCATGCTCGCCTCGCACAGCGCGGCCGAGCCTGGGTCCGCATTCTTAGCAACTGAGTCTGTATCCATCGCGAGGCTTGACAACGCAGCCCAGCAGTTCCTGAAGAATGACAGTTCCGTATTTATCAAGATAGACGTGCAGGGATTCGAGAAAAAGGTCCTCGACGGCGCGCCCAAACTTCTCGAGCGGACGGTGGGATTGCAGATTGAGGTCTCTTTCATGCCGCTCTATGAAGGCGGCACACTTTTCCAGCCTATGACGGAGTATCTAGTCTCGTCAGAGTTTGATCTTTGGGGGTTGATTCCGGGATTTGTTGATCGTAGAAATGGCCGGCTGCTCCAGGCCGACCTAATTGCTTTTAGGCGTCCGGTGGCAAGCGCGGCTGCGACGATCTAGTCCACAGGCTGGCGCCTCGCTCGTGGGCAGGGTGCCAAGCACCCAAATTGAGCATTCTCTCACCAGCAATCTACAGACTTAAAAATTATGACCGTTTCACAACAAATGAAAATTTCTATTGTCACTCCATCCTTCAACCAAGCCGCTTTTCTTGAAGAAGCCCTGCTCAGCGTGAAGAATCAGAGTTATACCGCGATCGAACACATCGTCATGGATGGCGGTTCAACGGATGGCAGCGTAGAAATCCTCAAACGATTCAGCTCCCAGCCGGGTTGGGAGCATTTGCACTGGGTGTCTGAGCCCGATGGAGGGCAGAGCGACGCATTGAATAAGGGATTCAAGCTCGCAACCGGTGGCATCATTGGATGGCTGAACTCCGACGATCGCTACCGCCCTGGGTGTTTCGAGAAAATAGTGAGGAGTGCCGCCCGATCCCCGGAAGCGGACGTTTTGTACGGTGATTCTACGTTCATTAACGAGAACAGCCAGGTCTGGCGGGTTCGCCGAGAAATTGAGTTCAATCGCTTTATCCTTCGCTACTTATATATGCTTTATATCCTGTCGGCCGCTACCTTCTTCAAGCGACGCATCTTCCAGGATGAAAATTGGATCAATATCAAGTATAGCCATGCGATGGATTACGAATTTTTCTTGCGCCTGGACGCGCGCGGGTACAAGTTTGAGCACGTGCCGGAACTTTTGGCCGACTTCCGTTTTCATCCCGAGAGTAAGACTGTAACTCACCCGGAAATAGCCCGTATGGAACACGATTCGATTGCTGAGATGTACTCACCAGTCCTCAAACAAATGCCTGGCAAAGTTTCTAGGAAGACTCTTTTGACCGCGTTCAGAGTCCTTGCGAGGGGGCTTCGCTATTCAGAAAAATTATTACGGGGTTATTATTTTGAACAATTTGCGCCCTCTTCTGCAAGGACTGTCGGGGCAGAGACGCGTCAATGATTACTGATTGGATATTTAATACGCTTCAAAAATCTGTGAGTAGGCTCAAGGGGAGAGACTACGTCATTGACCGTTCTGTGTCCTTTGTTCTTTTGGTCGGAATTTTGTTGCGTCGCACTAGCTGGTTGGTTCGTGGAGCTCTGAAGAGCCTCGTCTTGCAGCGGAAGTTCCACATTGTCTTTATAGCGCCGGGAGTAAACCTTCGCAACGCCGCGCTCATTCGCTTCGGCAAGGGCGTCACTCTGGAACGAGGAGTGATCATTGATGGGCTTTCGCGCGACGGGATCGAGTTCGGGGACAACGTTATGATCGGACCGTACTCGGTGGTTCGCGCCAGCGTTTTGTCGAATCTGGGAGCAGGCATACGCATGGGTAAAGGGTCCTCCGTCGATGCGTTCTCCTACATTGGCGCGGCCGGACCTATTGTGATCGGTGAAAATGTGATCATGGGCCAGCACATTTCATTTCACGCCGAAAACCACAACTACGACCGAGTGGACATTCCCATCAAGCACCAGGGCACGCGGCGCCAGGGCATAGTGATTGAAGACGATTGCTGGGTCGGCGCAAATACTACGTTTCTGGATGGTGCACACGTAGGGCGGGGATGTGTGATCGCTGCTGGTTCACTCGTTCGCAGCGAAATACCCCCCTACTCTATTGTCGTGGGCGCCCCAGCGCGGGTGTTGAAGTCGAGATTGACAACTGAACCGCTAAACTCGTGAACAGTAATTGTTGGTGGCTCGGCCTAGAGGTGCATCAAAGTATTCCAGTGGAGGACAATGAAGAAAGACTACTCCGAGCCGAAAATCATACTCTTCGTGCACAACAACAACGATTTTTATGGAGCGGAATCAATCTTGTTGGAACTCGTGAAGCGATTGGACCGTAGTAGCTTCTATCCTATCGTCGTGCTTCCAACGGATACAAGACATATCAATCGCCTGTCGCTGCGCCTTGAACAGGAGGGAATCGAACATTACTTCATTCGAATGGCAGTCATGCGGCGGAAGTACTTTCATCTGCTCGGTGCGCTTCGTTTCCTAAGAGACCTCGTTCTCGGCTCGCTCAGTCTCGTGCGCCTCATTCGCCGAAGGCACGTCGCGCTTGTTCACAGCAATACGATTGCGGTGCTTTGTGGAGCGGTTGCAGCTTGGATCACCCGGAGACCACACGTCTGGCACATCCACGAGATCATCGTCGATCCGAAGCCCGCACGGAGAATGATGCACTCTCTGGTCTGTCATCTGTCGGATGCGGTCATTACCATATCAGGTGCCGTGAGGGGACACATTCTGCGAGACTGCCCCAGTTGCGCCGAGAGATTCAAGGTGATCCACAATGGAATTGACGTCGCTCCCTTATCGCGAGAGCCCGGAAATGCGAGGATTCGAGAAGAATTTGGAGTGCCATTGAACGCACCTCTAGTCGGCATGGCGGGCAGAGTGTGCCGCTGGAAAGGACAACTCCTATTTTTAGAGGCTGCAAAATTGGCGAGCCAAGCCAAACCAGGATTGTATTTTATTGCTGTAGGAGGGGTATTCGATGATGAGGTCGTTTATATGGAACGTTTTCGGAATGCTGCCGATCGAAGTGGTCTTGAAGGGAGATTCATCGTTAGCGACTTCAGGAGCGACATTCGAGAAATTATGAACTCGTTTGACATTTTTGTTCTCCCCTCCACGCAGCCAGAGCCCTTCGGATTAGTAGTTCTAGAGGCAATGGCCCTGGCAAAGCCGGTCATCGCGTCTGCACACGGTGGGCCAATGGAGACGGTTTGCCACGGAGAGACGGGATACCTGATTCCACCAAATGATTCGCGCGCACTTGCGGATTCAATTCTTAAATTGGCCGACGACCCGCTCCATGCAGTGTCCATGGGCGCAGCGGGGTGTCAGCGGGTCAGCGAAAGATTCCGAGCTGAACGGTTCGTGTCAGACTTTCAACGATTGTACTTAGACCTACTGAATCAGGAGCAAGTATCAGAGATCGTGGAGTCGCCGACCCCTAGCCTCTGATTTCCAAGATCCAATATCGGAAAGAGCGCGGAATTATGGCTGAAAAACTGAAAAGTGCATCCCGGCGGCCCGCAAACCGCAAGTTGCGCATAGCGATTCTGGGATCGCGGGGAATACCGCATACGTATAGCGGATATGAGGCGTTCATCGGAGAAGTGGGGCCGCGGCTGGTGGAGCGCGGGCACGATGTGACGGTGTACTGCAGGAGGAGTTTGTTTGCGGAGAAGCCGAAGACGTACAAGGGAGTGCGGTTGCTCTACGTGCCGAGCATCGAGACGAAAACGATGGGGACGCTGACGCATACACTAGCGTCGATGTGCGACGTGATGTTTCGCAGTGTGGATGTGATTTTCGTGGTGAATGTTGCGAACGCGTTTCATTGTGTGCTGCCGCGGATGCTGGGGAAGCCCGTGGCGATCAATGTGGACGGACTGGACTGGAAGCGGGACAAATGGGGCGCGTTGGCCAAAAAATATTTTTATTGGAATGCGAAGAACGTGGGGAGGATTTGTCGGAAGGGAGTGGTGACGGACGCGCGAGAGATGCAGCGGATTTATTTGGAGGAGTTCGGGGCGCGAAGTGTGAGCATCGCATACGGCGCCAATGTGGAGAGTTCGTCAAATCCCAGTGTCGTTCGCGAATACGGGCTGGAGCCTTTTCAGTATTACCTGATCGCCAGCCGAATGGTGCCAGAAAATAACGCCGACCTGATCGTGAAGGCATTTGAAAAAGTTCATACCACGCGCGTGCTGGCGATTGCCGGCAGTGCGAATTACCGCAGCGAATTTGTCGATCGATTGAAGGAGAACGCCGGTCCCCAGGTACGTTTTCTAGGTCACGTGGGGAATGCAGAGCACGTGAAGGAGTTGCATTGCAACGCGTACGGTTACATTCATGGGCATAGCCTTGGTGGAACAAACCCGGCGCTCTTGAAGGCGCTAGGATTCGGGAATTGCGCGTTTGCCCTCAACACCGCGTTTAATCGCGAAGTCCTGCAAGACTACGGGATCTTGTTCGAGCGGGACCCCAGCGACCTGGCGCGAAAACTGCAGCACATCGAAGATCATCCCGAGGAAGCTGCGGAGTACCGGGCTGCCGCACCAAATCGAATTCGCGAAGCGTACACCTGGGAAAGAATCACGGATGAGTATGAAGAACTCTTCCTTCAATTAGAGGCCGGCGAAGATCCAACGCGAATTCACTCGAATTTGAAGCGCACGGATGCAGCCCGGTCCAGGTCGGCAACTGCTACGGCGGGTGCGTCCAAAAGTTTTTAAACCCAACATTCAGTGTGCAGATTCCATCGAACTGAGAAGCAGTGGGATTTTTCCGCGCTGACTTGGAAGTTCTGTACGCATGGAAACAAGCGAGAGATGCGTTTTAGGAGTGCTTGCAACTAATCTCAAAGGAGCATTACATGCCACTGAAAATTGAATCGCGTCATTTGGGTGAAATCGCCGTATTGGCGCCGCAAGTGTTCGAGGATGAGCGTGGATATTTCATGGAATCGTTCCGAGCCGACACTTTCAAGGACTTGGGACTTCCTCCGAGCTTCGTCCAGGAGAACCATTCCTATTCTCGAAAAGGAGTCCTCCGCGGCCTCCATTTCCAGTGGGACCCCCCGATGGGGAAATTGATGCGTGTGATTCGAGGAACAGCCTTTCTTGTAGCTGTTGATGTGCGGACCGGGTCGCCAACTGTTGGGAACTGGTTCGGGTTTGAGGCCTCAGCCGAAAACAGAAAACTTGTATGGGCGCCAGCTAGTTTCGCCCGCGGCTTCTGTGCACTCACGGATGATGTCGAAGTGCAATACCTTTGCACAGCCGTTTACAACTCGAAGGCCGAATCCGCCATCCGCTGGGACGACGCGGATATCGGAATCGAATGGCCCATCCAACCACAAATCATTTCTGAGAAGGATCGTAAAGCTCCGACACTTGCGCAGTGGTTAGCCTCGGCTGACGCTCAACACTTTGCGTACACAGGCCACGCTGTGAGCGCATAAGAAATTCAAGCAATTCATTGGAGGATATGGATGCGACTACTGATAGCTGGCGGAGCAGGTTATGTTGGATCAGCACTAATTCCACGCCTTCTCGAGCGCGGATATCTTGTCGATGTGGTTGATGTTTTCTGGTTCGGAAATTCATTACCAGAAGAGACTGGAATCTTGAACAAGGATATATTCGACGTTACCGTGGACGATTTGAAAGATTACGACCAAGTGATATTCCTGGCGGGACTGTCAAATGACCCAATGGCGGAATATTCCCCAAGTAAGAATTTCGTTTACAATGCAGCCGCGCCGGCATATTTGGCTTACACAGCAAAAAAAGCTGGAGTTAGACGATACATTTACGCAAGTTCGTGCTCCGTTTACGGCTACACGGTAAACGAACTTTACGACGAGACCCAGCCTGTGTCCTCTTCTTATCCCTATGGGATTTCAAAATTGCAGGGCGAACAGGCCGCCATAAACCTAGTCGACGACAGTTTTTCTGTCGTGGCCCTCCGCAAAGGCACAATTTCTGGCTACAGCCCTAGAATGCGCTTCGATTTGATTGTCAATACGATGTTCAAGTCAGCTTTACAAAGTGGAACGATCACAATAAACAATCCTTCAATCTGGCGTCCGATCTTGGCTATTGAAGATGCGATCAGCGCCTATATTCGCGCAATCGAGGCCCACGAAAGCATTTCAGGAATTTTTAACATCGCATCCGGTAATTTTACCGTCGGCGAGGTAGGGGACCGTGTCAAATCGGAGATTGAAGATCAGCTCAACGTGAAGGTGAATTTGGTCATCAAGCATATCCAAGACCTGCGCAATTACAAAGTAAGCTTCGAAAAAGCGAAGAACGTGCTGAGCTTCCATCCGCGCCACGAAGTACCATGCATCGTAAGACATTTGATTCAACATTTAAACGGGTTCTCGGATTGGGATAATCCTGCATACAGCAACATCTTGACGTTCCGTTCGATAGAGGCCGATATGAACAGCCCAGTGCTAGCAAAGCAAGTGGGTGCGGGCTAATGAAGGTGACAGTAATTGGTGCAAACGGGCAGTTGGGAAGGGATGTTTCGCGCGAATTCATCCGGAACGGTGACGAGGTGTGCCAACTGTCCCACTCCGACATCGAGATTTGTTCCTCGGATTCGGTACTCGCGGTGTTAGAGGCTTCTAAGCCTAGAATCATCGTAAACACTGCCGCGATGCATAATGTTGAGGGTTGCGAAAAAGAGCCTCTAAAGGCATATGAAGTGAATGCGATTGGATCTCGGAATATTGCACATGCTGCACGCCAGATTGGCGCTGTCTTTATCCATGTCAGCACCGACTACGTCTTCGATGGTTCTAAAAAGGAACCCTATCTAGAAACTGATCCTGCCATGCCCCTGAACGTGTACGGAAATACTAAATTGGCAGGTGAGGCGTTTATTCAATCCACCGCCGATAAATACTTCATTCTGCGTACATCCGCGTTATACGGGACGAATCCATGCCGTGCAAAAGGTGGGCGCAACTTTGTCGAGCTTATGTTGAAACTTGCGTCTGAACGAGATGAATTGAGAGTTGTCGATGACGAATTCGTAAGTCCAACTTCAACGTCGGAGCTAGCCAGGCAGATATTGGTGCTCAGTCGGACTGAGAACTTTGGACTCTACCATACGACCGCCGAAGGAAGTTGCACATGGTATCAATTCGCAGCAAAAATATTCGAGCTTGCGGGAGTCACGACCCGTCTGACTATCGCTGCGGCCAATGAATTTCCTTCCAAAGTTCCACGTCCCAAGTACTCTGTTTTGGAGAATAACGCGCTTAAAGTCCTGGGTCTGAATTCTTTCAAGACTTGGGAAGAGGGTCTACTTTCTTACCTAACTTCTCGCCATCAAACTAATTAGCTAAATCTTTGTTATCTGCCTGGATCGCTTCGATACTGACACTCTCGACCGCGCGGTGATGTTTTCGTTTGTCGGAGAATAGTTGTTCTGAGGAGAAGAACCTATCCATGAATGGCACGGCCGCACGCCGTACAACATCGACGACAAGGGTAGTCGGCCCACCGCCCCATGAATTGTTTACCGAGGGCGTGCTGCCAGTTCAAGTGCTCCCCAATGGCCGGGTGCGCGGACGAAGTCTGGTTCGCGGATTATCCGTGCAGATCGCCTACGCTACGATTGACGCTACGTTGGTGTGCCTGATTGGCGGATTGACAGTGTGGGTTCGTTTCATCATGGGACTTCCTTTCGCCGCACAGCAGCCGTTTTTCGACCAGCTCGTCGGTCAGGCGTATGGCGGGTTTTTTCTCTTATACGCTGTCTTGGTCGTTCTAGGTTGCGCAAATCAGAATCTTTACCGTACACCGCGCGATCGAAGCGTTTTTGACGAGAGTCTGATGGTTGCGAAGGCAGTCGGACTTGCAACTGTGGTTCTGGTCCTCTTTATCTTCACGACTGGTAATAAGGAGATCTCTCGTCTAGTTGTAGTATCGGCGGGCGTTGCTAATATTTTGACTTTATCCGGGTGGCGGTATTTCAAGCGGCGCCTTGTGTTGCGTAGGTCGGAAGAGGGAATAGGCGTTTCACGAGTATTGATCGTAGGGGCGGGGCGGATGGGCAGAGCCCTTGCGAGCTGGCTCCAAGAGAATCGTCACTTAGGCTATCAGGTTTGTGGCTTTCTTGACTCGAATCCGTCAACTGATCCTAGAGTTCTGGGGCCGATAAGTGATCTACGCAAGGTAGTTCTCACTCAGTTTGCCGATGAATTGTTCGTCACCCTACCTGCTGACAGGGAATTGGTCAAAGAGATCGTTATTGAGGCACGCGATCTGGGACTCGGGCTGAAACTCTTGCCCGATCTGTACGACGGCCTGGGCTGGCGAGCACCGCTTCACACGATCGGTGGATTTCCCGTGATGGATCTTCAATGGCAACCGATTCCCTCTGTGGGACTTGCTGTGAAACGTGCATTGGATCTCGTGATCGCTGCTTGCACTTTGATTTTCACCGCGCCAATTCTTTTGTTAACCGCTGTTCTGATCAAACTTGATTCTCCCGGGCCCATATTGTACGTCGCGGATCGGGTAGGACGAAAAGGTCTCAAATTCCGGTGCTATAAGTTGCGCACAATGGTCACAGGTGCGGACCAGGAGAAAGAGAGTCTGCGACGTACGAACGAAAGGAACGGACCGTTTTTCAAAATAGAAAATGACCCTCGCATTACGAGGCTCGGACGGTGGTTGCGCAAAAGCAGCCTAGACGAGGTGCCGCAGCTGTGGAACGTGCTTCGCGGTGAGATGAGCCTCGTTGGGCCGCGCCCGCACCCAGTAGACGATTGCGCGCTATATTCCATTGAACACTTGCGACGGCTCGATGTGACTCCCGGTCTGACAGGTCTCTGGCAAGTGACAGCGCGGCGAAATCCGTCATTCGAGACGAATCTAGCCTTGGATCTAGAATATATTGAAAACTGGAGTCTGGGACTGGATCTGAAAATCCTACTCAAGACAATTCCAGCAATTTTGCGCGCGGACGGACGCTGAGAGTGAAAACGGCGGATTCTGCACCCGCCCGTCGTTAAGTTTTCTTTCGAAGTAGCGTCAAGGGTGCGTATGGGTGAAGAATAGATACCCCGACCGAGATGCGTCTGCAGCCTTTGCAAAGGATTCCCGAGAGGCCAAGCTCGGACAGTTGAGTGTTGAGTAGCCAGGTGGCCCGAATTCCTTTTGCTTTTCAAAAGAACTGGGGTCTTCTCTCCTGCACCTATTTGTCACTTTTTGCGGGCTCGCGTCCCGCCAATTCCGGAAAAGTGTTGCCTATTCCGACTCTGCCCGCACTGGCCGAAGAACTATTTGCGGCAGTTCAGTTGGGCGAGGCGTCGCGCCTCAATCATTCTTGACACGTTGATTGACGTGGAACTATATTTCTTAGGTTAGTGTTTGATCATTGCTTTAGGGATTTGCTCAGACCAGAACGCCGCGACGTTTTTAAATCGCGGCGTTTTTTTTGGGTACGCCGAGCACGTTCGACAGCTTGGAGGTGAAAGTCCTCTTCACAACCTGATAGAGGTGAAGTGATAGCGAAGCGCAAGGGCGTCGCCGTGAGGTGGGGTCTGAAGGAAGCGTGGAGCAAAAGCGCGAGCCAATGTACAAGAACCGGATCTGAGGCGTGAGCGTCGGGCGAGCGGGCCCATGATCGCGAAGCCCATATCTATCAAGGACGCAAAGCGTAAATCCGGTGGTTGCGCGTAGAAAGCAGTCGAGCTTATCGCGGGAGATCTGCTGCACGTCTCGGACTCGGGACTGAGGGTGGAGTAATTCATCCTGATCCTGCAGCAGAAGTCAGCAGCGGGCGTAGTACTCACGGAAGTGAGGAAGGCCCAAACAGTAAGAGCGAGTAGTAGAACGTCGAACTCACGGGTGGCACTGCGCCAGCCAATCAGCTTCGGCTGAGCTTTACAGGTTCAGAAGACGGTGAAGCCGAAACGGAAACCTGCAGAGCGGCGAAGCCCTTGTGGCGAACGACGACTCGAACCTCCGGCCCGTCAGGGCTCAACTTGCTGAACCGCCGTATGCGGACCCGCCTGTACGGTGGTGTGGGAGGGGCGAGCAGGTGACTGCTCCCCCTATCCCGATTGTGCCGAGCATGTTCGACAGCTAGGAGGTGCAAGTCCTCTTCACAACCAGATGGAGGTGAAGTGATAGCGAAGCGCAAGGACCGAACCGCAAGGTGAGGTCTGAAAGAAGCGTGGAGCAAAGACGTGAGCCGATGAACAAGAACTGGATGGGAGGCAGGCAGTGTTCGGGCGAGCTGGCCAATGGCAGCGAAGCCCTAATCCATCAAGGGCACTGAATGTAAATCCAGCGGTTGCGCGTCGAAGGCGGTCGAACTTACCTCGGGAGATCTGCTACCGGTCTCGAATTCGAGACTGAGAGGCGAGAGATCGTTTCTGATCCGGTGGCAGAAGTCAGCAGAGGGCGTAGTAGCTGCGCAAGCAGCGAAGGCCCGAACGGCCCCCGCAAGGGGATAAAGGGAGCGATGAGCACGCGGCGCGACTCAACAACCGACAAGCGGCAGAAAAACCAGTACTGTCTGGCCTTCCCGGAGGAGAGTAGGGGTGCAGCCCCGACGGCCTTCGAGGGAGGGACCGAATCGGAGTTGGCGAAGCGCAGAGCAGAAAGTCCGACTACCGAGCAGTGGATGGAAGAAGTCTGCGAGCTGGAAAACTGCAAGCAGGCGCTACGACGAGTGAAGGCCAACAAAGGCGGTCCGGGCATCGACGGGATGACCGTTGAGAAACTGTCTGGACACCTGAAAGAGCATTGGCCAGCCATCCGGGAACAACTCCTCAGCGGAACCTACACACCACAACCGGTAAAACGGGTGGAAATCCCGAAGCCGGACGGCGGAGTGCGCAAGCTAGGCATTCCGACGGCGCTGGATCGGTTCATTCAGCAAGCGGTAATGCAGGCGCTGCAGAGGAGCTGGGACGGAACGTTCTCTGAACACAGCTATGGGTTTCGGCCCAAGCGATCGGCACATCAGGCGGTGGAGCAGGCGCAGCAGTATCAAGCCGAAGGCTACCGCTGGGTGGTGGATCTGGATCTCGAGAAATTTTTCGACCGGGTCAATCACGACCGATTACTAGCGAAGATCGCCGAAAGGGTCAGCGATAAGCGTCTGCTGAAACTGATTCGTGCGTTCTTGCGAGCCGGAGTAATGGAGAACGGGCTGGTAAGTCCGGCCGAGGAAGGAACACCGCAAGGTGGACCTCTCTCGCCCGTGCTATCGAACATCGTACTCAACGAACTGGATCAGGAGCTGGAGCGGCGCGGACATCGGTTCACCAGATATGCGGATGACTGCAACATTTACGTCCGCAGTCGGCGAGCCGGTGAACGAGTGATGAGCAGCGTGACGCGACTCCTCACGACGAAGCTCAAGCTGCGAGTGAACAGCGAGAAGAGTGCGGTGGCACGACCATGGGAACGGAAATTCCTGGGATTCAGCTTCACGAATCACAAGCAACCGAAGAGGCGCTTGGCGCCGAAAGCGGTGGCACGGTTCAAGGAGCGAGTTCGGGAACTCACCAGCCGGACGCGGGGCATAAGTCTCGCCCAGATGGTCCATGATTTAGCGGAGTATCTCCGTGGATGGATCGGTTATTTCGGGCGATGCGAAACTCCGAGTGTGCTCGAGGAACTGGCGCAATGGCTCCGACGTCGACTTCGGTCGATGGTCTGGAAACAGTGGAAACGAGGAACTACAAGATATCGAGAGCTCCGCAAGCGCGGCATCGTTGCGCAGGAAGCCGCGCAAACCGCTGGCAGCTCCGATGGACCGTGGCACCTCGCAAACACTCCAGCGCTAAAACTCGCTCTGTCGAACGCTTACTTCGCCTCGCTCGGACTTCCCGAGCTCACGGCTCATGGTTAGTTCAACCCGCCGAACCGCCGGATGCGGACCCGCATGTCCGGTCGTGTGGGAGGGGAGGACGGGCAACCGTCTCCCCTATCCCGATTTTGACGGTCAAGCGCCCCTTTTTGAAAGAGACGAGAGGTTGGCACTCGCGACCTCTAAAGGAGATCAAAAATGCAAACCAAGAGCAACAACGCAAGCCAACCTTCCGACTCGGAAACTGTCCCCAATGCCTCATCTCTGAATTGTTCAGTGTCAGGGTCATCAGCCGACTTTGCGACCAGTCTAAAGTCAAAAAGGAGCTTGGAAGTAAGTTTTTTCGAACTGCCAGACGGAACACTTTTGGAAATGATAGAGAATCCAAATGATTCAACGCAATCCCTTCTAGCGATTTGCAATAATGGCCAAGTCCGCTTTGAGGAGAAATTGGAGCGCGGCAATCAAGTGTTTGTTCCATTCCCTAAAGACTCAAGCAGTATCCGCCACGTGCACTTGGCGAAAGGTGTTGAACGCTATGAGTCTGTCAAGATTTTGCTTGCAGATATTGTGATGATCCTTTCTCTCACCCTCGATCTTTCAATGGAGGAAAAATTGTTGCTCGGCTGCTTTGTCCTGTGCACCTGGCTCGTAGATAGACTTCCAGTCGCTCCCTACCTGGCGCTGGTAGGCCTCCGGGGTGTGGAAAGACTTCGGCAATGCGCATTCTCAGTTTGTTATGTCGAAGGAGTTTGTTAACTACTGATATAAGTTCAGCCGCATTTTATGAAATCTGTGATCGGATGACCTCCACTGTCTTGTTTGACGAAGCCGCAACGGTGACCAACCGCCGTGAACTTTTTCATCTGTTGCGAGCCGGTACGACCCAAGGCTTCGCTGCAATACGCAAGGGTAATTCGTTCAAATCATATGGAGTCCGCGTAGTTTCATGGCTGGAATTGCCAGACGACGCAGCTCTCAGCAGCCGATGCATTCTCATTCCAATGAAAAGCTCCAATCGTACGGATCTTTTGGCTCCGTCCGATCCACGAATCTTGCAACGGGCAGAAAAACTCCAGCAACAACTTTTACAATTTAGACTCGCGAAATACGATACTCTTATTCTTCCGAAGGTTCCGCGCGAAGCGGAGTTGCAGCCTCGAACCAGGGACCTCTTCCGATCCTTAGCCTTGCCAATTGCTGAACAAAAAGAGTATTGCGAGGGAATATGTTGGCTTCTTAAAAAGCGTGAATCTCTGCAAAATATTCTTTCTGCTAATCAGTCCGCCGCTGTGGATTATCTCTATGAAATAATCCATTGCAATCCAAAAGCCGGTAGTTTCAGGATTATGGAATTGACGGAAAGTGTTATGTGATTCTTCGACAAAGAGGTGAGCCTGGCCACTTATCTGAGAGGAAGTTCGGCGACATCTTGAGCTCTTTGAATTTGACACGTCGGACTAGAACGAATGCGGGCTACGTGTTGTTGGTCGACCGCGAGACTCGCGAAAAAATCCATTCGTTGGCCTCTGTGTACGGTGTGAATGCGAGGTCCATTCTTGAGATGTCAGGGCAATGTGAACTGTGTCGGATTATGAGTGAGCTGTCCAAGGGTGATTCAAAGACAAAATCCAATACAGAGTGTGAACGCACTGAGGAGAACGGCGAACGTGAACGTCGTGAACGTGTAAATCGCCGAATCGAACGGAAGCCGAGCCGTTCCAATGGCAAGCTCAAGCGAGCGTAGAATAAAACGAGTAGCAGCAATGCGAGAGCGCACGATTTTGAGAGTTTTCCTTCTCAGCGATTGCTGTGCGGACCGTTCCTTTTGCTACCGCCGCCTTTCGATAAGTATTCGCCTGTCCGTTGCGTCAGTTAACCGGCAAGAGGCAGTTCGCAAGCGCTTCCTTGTCCGCGCTATTCGCTCGCGGTACGGTGGATCAAACACGGTTCCATGCCGTGAGCTCGCTGTCTTCCAATCGCATTGAGTTTGGCTGAGCAACTCAGCCAAACGGGGACTTTTGTAGATCAATCTCATTCGAATAGGAGCCACACGCACGATGAAAAGCCTCAACAAACTGATGTTCGTTTTTTTCGCTCTTTTGCTCTTCGTTCCTGCGTTCATTTCTGCAAAGCCGCAGCCTCCAAAAGAGCATCCCGCTTATCTTCACGCTTTGACGGATCTCCGTCATGCACGTGCCCATCTGCAGCGTCCGGATGGTGGGGAATTGCGTGATCAGGAGAAGAAGGCCATTCACGAAATCGACGAGGCCATCAACGAAATCAAGAAAGCTTCCATCGACGACGGCAAAGATATCAACGATCATCTTCCGGTTGATGCTGGCCTCGACTGGCGCGGCCGTCTCCACCGTTCGCTCGAACTCTTGAACAAAGCTCACAACGACGTTGCCCAGGAAGAAGACAATGCCTTCGCCCAGGGACTCCAGCAGCGCGCACTCGAACACATCGACAAGGCGCACCACCACATCGAGGAAGCGATTCAAGTCGTGCAATAGTCTTTAACAAATTGCTTAGCGTTTCTGAACGCCGCGGCAATCTTCAGCTGCGGCGTTTTTTTGTAAACTGTTGGCGTGTTCCAAAAGGCTACTCTAGTTTCTCGAAGATCGATTTCGCTTCCGCAAGACGTTTCAACACGTACTCCTTTTCGGCAGGAGAATTCCAGTCTGGATAATGCGATGTCGTGTCAATTGTTCGGTCGATCCACGCGGCAAAATACTTTGCGTCCACTGGCGAATGTGGCGGTTGGCCTCCAATCGTTACATAAACCGGGCTCGTCGTCGCATACACATAGTTGTCCAAGACCGGATATTCTGCTTTGTTGCTCGAAGTTCGCAGTACGCACCATCCGCTTTCGTTCAGTGGGAGCGTCCCGGTGACGTCCGCGGAGTCGCGCGTACCTTCGAGCTTCAACGTCTGAACCACTCGCCCATTGCAAACCACTTCGAGGTGATCCACCGGCACAATCGACCGCAGCTTCGCAGTAAACGGCACAGCCGCCTGCGCGTCATCAAACTTCAATTCGTCTCCAACGCGTTTTCCCCCAAGCTTGAATTCGATCAAAGGCCCGTTCGTCGCAAAGGTTCTCCCTTGTTTCAATCCCTCTTTCCAGGAACTAATCGTCGGAGGCAGGTCAGGCGCCCACACGTAGACTCGGTCCATTCCAACATGCCCTCGTATGGGAGCGGCGTAATCCGCAGTCGCATCCGTTCCCGCGCCTGCCGGCAAGCGGAATCCGAGATTCAGCAACCGGTACCACACTGCCGCTGTCGAACGATGATCGCTGAATCCGACGATTTCCATGTAATCCAATTTTCCCAGCGCAGCATCCACGGGAAGCTCGTCCGTAATCCTCTCCGGTGGATTGGCAAATGGGTTTGGCTCTGCATCAAAGGGATGCACCGCTCCCACGAGCGCGCCTTGAAGGTGCGCCATGTCGTACACGTCCGCGTTCATCGGATAGAGACTCGCGGCCGCGGTATTCGGATATCCCGCATAACCCGGCAAGAGAAGCGAGCCCTGAAGGCCTACGAGTCCACGGTGTCCCCAATAGCTCGTGTGGAATTCCTGCCCACTGATGATTGCGACGCTCCCGGGATCGAAGGTTTCTTGGTCCTTTCCAACGCTCGCGATGTCCGGAAACCGCTGCTCTTTATTGACGACCAGATTGCTGACGACACGCAGTCCTTCCGCTTTTGCCTGCTCAGACAGACGGGACGCGGAATCCTGGTAAGTACCGCCGTAGTTCATGTGCACGTGCAGGTCGGAGCTAATCCAGTTCTTTGCGTCGGGCAAACCGTTCTCCAAAAGCACCAGTTTTATTTCGACTCGCTTGGAATCCCCGGGCCGCACTTCCGCAGTTTGGACAACCGGCTTGTATTCGAATCCTCTCGCCGCATCGATCTTAATCTTGCCAGCGGGCACGACAAGACTGGCCATCTCTCCTAAATGGAAGTAATGCGCCTCGAATGGCCGCTCACTTCGGTCAAATCCATCATCAGCGTGAATCCATGCCGAATCTGGAGCACGGAATTTTCCGTTCTCATCGGTTACGGAAATACGAGATGGCAAGTCATTTCCACTGCTGTCCACCACGCGCAGCTCTATGGTCCCGCGCGGATTCATGTAATTACGTTTTTCGATTTGTAACTCGCCCATCGGCCCACCCGGAACACTTTGGAACTCAATTCTTGTGGTTGGCGCCCCGGCGTAGTTTGTAATGAACGCAAGTTGCTTCCCGTCTGGCGACCATCGCACATTTGTGCAGTCCCAGCCGTTGTAGGTGAGCGGGAACGCATCGCCGCCGTTCGCCGGCATCACCCATACGTTGTGCCATTGTCCGCCAAGATACGAGCTGTAAACCATGCGCGAGCCGTCAGGCGAAAAATCCGGGCGCGCTTTCCAGTTTGTTTCTTCGTAGTGAATCTCGTGTGCTGTGGCGCCAGGTTCCGCACGCATTCGCCAGAAACCACCGCTGCCGTGGATGTGCCCGCGATTTGAAATGAAAAGGATTTCTTTGCCGTCGCGCGTCCAGACTGGGCTGATTTCCGTGTCGAACGCACTGTAGTAATAGCGTGGCAGGTCGCTCTTGGTTTCCCCTGTCAGCCTGACAACGTTCTCGAGTTTTCCTTCTTTTACGTCCGCTCGGAAAATGTGAAAGCGCTTGTTGTACGTGGTCGAAACAAAGACAATTTGTTTTCCGTCAGGAGACCAGCGCGGTTCAACGTTTACCGCGCCACCGCTCGTCATTTGTTGCGATTTTCCAGAGCCCAAATCCAGAAGCCACAATTCCATCGCATCTTTCTGATAGGAAACGTAAACGACGTTCTTACCGTCCGGCGACCAATCCGGCTGGTAGTCGTAACCCGGGCCATCCGTGATCTGCTGCGCTTCTTTCGAGTCAATTTTCTGGCGCCAGAGCGATCCCGCCATCGAATACACCACTTCTTTCGAGTCCGGCGACCATGCGACGCTGCTGGGCCCACTCGTCAGTTGCGGCAAATACATTTCGCGGAAATAGTACGGGTGCGGCAGATCGATTTGCGGCAGAACCGGTTTGCGCTGCGCGCTGGCGGAGAAGGCTGAAACTGCGAGCGCACCAAGAAAAAGCAAACACCTTTTGAACACTTTAGGCTAAGCCCGCTTTGGAGAGAGGCAATTCGCGGATACGCTTGCCCGTCGCCACGAAAATCGCGTTACATAGAGCTGGGGCGAAGGCGGGCAATCCGGGTTCGCCCACTCCTCCGGGAGGAGCATCGCTCGGCACGATGTGCACATGCACTTCGCGTGGCGCGGTATTCATTCGCGCCATCGGGAAATCATTGAAGTTCGACTGGTCGATGGCGCCATTCGTGGCGGTAATCGATCCATAAAACGCGATGCTCGTTCCCATCACAGCAGCGCCTTCAAACTGATTTACGACCATCGCCGGATTCACGACGGTCCCAGCATCGAGCGCCGAGTCCACTCGATCGATGTGCACGCGCCCTGCGTCATCGATGTGCATTTGGACGACCGAAGCCGCGTACGTCAGAAAGCTGCGGTGAAACGCAATTCCAATCCCGGCGCCATTGCCCAATTTTGTTTTCCCCCAGCCCGACTTTTCTGCGACGGTCTCCACCACTCGCTTGAATCTCGCCGTATCGATCGGATATTGCTCGTAGCTTCCGCCGTAATTGGAATAGTCCTTCGGCAACTCGCTCTTGGGAATGATGCGGTCTGGTCCCAAAAGCTGGAGCGCGTACTCGACCGGATCTTTCCCGGCCGCATGCGCCAATTCATCCTCGAAGGACTGAATTGCGAAGGCATGATAAATGTTGGCAACGGAGCGAAGCCATCCGATACGCACGTGCGCAGTGGCCGGTCCGTTTTCGGAACGCTGATTCGGAATGGCAAACGGTAAGTCACTGAAACCTAGCCCTAATTCATCTCCGTCCGAGTACATTTCGCCAGCCTTGAAAGTTGAACCGATGGGAGGAAACACAGTACGTTGGAGCCACGCGGTAGGTTTCCCATCTTCGCCCAACGCCGCTTTCATATACATCGCGGACACTGAATGGTATGAATCAAACTTGATATCGTCTTCCCGGCTCCAGACCACTTTCACCGGCTTGCCAGTTTTCTTCGAGAGAACGGCAGCTTCGACCGCGAAGTCAGGGAAAGATTTTCGGCCAAATGCGCCGCCCAATAGCGTTACGTTTACTGTCACATCTTCTTTTTTTACTCCGACTGCCGCCGCGATTGCATCTCGCGCACCCACGGGATTTTGCGACGGTGCCCAGACCTCAACTTTTCCTTCCTTGTAAACCGCGAGCGCCGCGGGAGGCTCCATCGACGCGTGGGCGAGCAGCGGCGCGTAATACTCCGCTTCGACAATCTTTCCGCCTTTGGCAAACGCCGCATCTACGTCACCTAGTTCGCGCACGACCTTTCCCGGTTTGCGCGCAGTCTCCTGCAGTTCCTTTTTGTAGGGATCGGAGCTAAAAACACCGTGAGGACTTGTCTCCCACTCGATCTTCAATTTTTTCTTGCCCTGAAAAGCTGCCCAAGTGTTGTCCGCGAGAACAGCCACGCCGCCGAGTGCCTGGAAAAGAACAGGGGGCTTAAACGTGTCGATTGTTGCCGTCTGCTTGACGCCAGCAACCGAAAGCGTTGCGGAATCGTCTACCGATTTTACAGTGCTGCCCATCACTGGCGGGTGCGCGATGCTTGCATAGAGCATTCCCGCCGTGTGCGTATCCTGCCCGTATTTGGCTTTGCCAGTGCAGAAATCTTTCAGGTCATACGCCGCCGCGGGTTTTCCGATATAGCGCCATTCACTGCGCGGCTTCAGCTTCAGCTCTTCTTTCTTGGGCACTTCCAGTTTGGAGGCTGCCGTAGCAAGTTCGCCGTAGCCAAGTTTTTTTCCGGATGCTTTGTGAATCACATGATTCAGTTTCGTCGAACATTCCGTCGCAGGAACGCCCCACTGCTGCGCCGCCGCACGCACCAACATCAGCCGAGCAGTCGCTCCCGCTTCTCGCAGCGGCACAAAGAAGCTGACCACGGAGTGCGACCCGTCCGTATCCTGGTCGCCGTACTTTTCAGAGCCGATGGCTTGCACAACTTTCACGTGCGCCCAGTCCGCATCTAATTCATCAGCAACAATGCGCGGCAAGGACGTGCGAACTCCATTCCCCATCTCCGAGCGGTGCGCGATAACGTAAACCGTGCCATCCGTACCGATGGCCAAATAGACGCTGGGTTGCAGAGGCGCCGTTGCCGAAGGAGGAAATGGATCGCCTGCGTCGCTGCCCGTTGACTCTGCGAAAAGCTGCTCAGGCATCATGGAAACGCTGAGCACGAAAGCCCCCGCCCCAAGAATCCCTTTCAAGAAATCGCGACGGCCCTTTGCCGATTCCAATTCGATTTTCGACATATTTTCGACTCGAATCATTGCTGCCTCCGGTCGCTATCCACGTTTTCCGCCAACAGCTCTAGCGAAACATCCTACCGCCATTTCGGACAGTTGCAAGGCTGGTTTGGCTATGACTCAGGCCAGGCGCCAAGGGCGCGGCGTAAAGCGACGAGCTGGCCCAAGTGATAGGAATTATGATCGGCGAGCAGCAACGCTTCGCGCAAAATCGTCTGCCCCTCGCCGTGAGGTATTTTGGCGGACAAATCAGTGCGCGGATTAACTACAAGATGGACCATTTCGAGCAGATCGCGCTGGAAGGCCGCTACGCTCTCGTCCCAAGCCTGACGATTGGCAGGCGCAGGTGTTTTGGGCCAGTAACCGGCTGGAAAAGGCGGCGAGACGTGCCTTGGATTTCTACTGAACTCCAGGATATCCCACTGCGCGAGCCGCGCATGTTCTAGCAGCTGCCAGCCCGTATGCGGCAGACCGTCCGCGAACGATCCATATTTCTCCGGAGGGAATCCATCCAGTGCATCCATGAAGTGGACGTGCGCGCCACCGCCTCTTAGCAAATAGGCCACTTGTTCGCGCATTTCACGATCGATAGCACGCGGCGGCTTAAACAACGTTTTTGGAGTTGTTTTTTTGCCAGTTTTTTTTGTGGTCTTTTTCTTTTTCATTCTGGTTTCCCGGATATCAGCACCTGCTGAGGCATTCCAGTCACTGGATGCAGAGTGGTTTTTGAAAATCCTGCATTTGCAAACATTTTTTCGTATTCCGAATAGGTATAGGCATCGCCAGCGTCAGTCCCGACGAGCATATTGAGGCTGAAAGCTGCAGCCGCTGGTGGCGTCACGCGGTCTTCGTTCGGCACGAACTCTAGAGTGACGGCTTTTCCGCCCGGCTTGAGAGCAGCATAAACGCGGCGCATCAGCGCCTCGCAGGTTGACATATCGAAATGGTGAAAAATGTTCGTCAGCAGAACAATGTCGTACCCGCTTCCCAGATTCGTTTCAAAGGCGCTTCCGGGGCGCATTGTGTAACGACCGGAAACACCCGCAGCTTGTGCGTTTTCTTGAGCAACGGCAAGTACGGACGGCCAATCCACGGCAACGACATGCGCTTGGGGATTTTTCCTCGCAATGGTTATCCCGTAGTTTCCGTGTCCGGCGGCGATGTCCAACACGCTGCACGGCTTGCCTTCTTTGGCGCCGATTAATTCGGCGATAAAATTAGCCGCCGGGACTGTAAGCGGGGCCATTGATCTCGCAAACGCGACCCAAACTTCATCCTGCGGTTTGGAGTTGTCTCCCTGTACTCCCGTGGTTCCACCTTTGCGCACTGCATCGGTCAAAGCCTCGACATTTTTCTTGTGCCATATGCTCCCGAGAAACCCGGTTACTGCGACGAGAGAGGCAGGCGAGCGCCGATCGAGAAAAAGCGCAGATTCCTCGGTTAGGCCGTAATGGCCGTTCTCTTTCGTGATGAGGCCCATGATCGTCAAGTAATCGCAGAGGATGCGCAAGCCACGCTCGGAAGCGCTGATCTTTTTGGCAAGCAGCTCCGGTGTATTCGCGCCCGCCCCGATGGCTGTGAAAACGTCGAGCTCGATTCCCGATTTCAGAGCCGCCGTCTGTTGGAAGGCGTTCATGAGATTGAAAATGCGTTCCGGTGTCGGGCGGTTCGTAGTGGAAGGTGTGGCCATTCGGTTTGTCCCTGCTTAGCAGATTTTGTCAGTTCAAATATACACCCAGCTCGGCGTCAGTTTCGCTGTTCAATTCCATTGCCCACATCCGGGCTGGGCTGGCATACTCTCTTTCCCCGCACGGCTTGCGAGGGACCATTTATGAAACGCGAATATCACCGCTGGTATTCACCGCGACTGGGCATCGACATGGGCGTCATCGTCTACGGCCACTGGGGACAGCCGATTCTCGGTTTTCCGACCAGCGCGGGCGACGAAACAGAGTTAGAGGGCCAGAGCATGATTGGGGCGCTGGCCGATTTTATCGAAGGCGGCAAGATAAAAGTCTTCAGCATCAATTCGATCAATGGCCTCAGCTTTTACAATAAGGGCGCGCATCCGTTTCACCGCAGTTACGTGCAGTCCGTTTTCGATTCTTACCTTAGAGAAGAAGTCGTTCCTTTCATTTGGGACAATTGCCAAAGCCCAGGGATCGCCATTTCCACCATGGGGGCGTCCTTTGGCGCGTATCACGCAGCCAACTCGCTTTTCAGACATCCCGATGTGATTAAGCGCTGCTTCGCAATGTCCGGCGTGTACGACGTCCGGAACTTCATGGACGGAATGTACGACAACAATTTTTATTTCAACAATCCCGTCGATTATCTCGCGAACTTGAATGATCCCTGGGTCCTGGGACAACTCGCTTCGTGCGACATCCACATCAGCACAGGCACAGGTCAATGGGAGAACAGTGGGCCGACGTACCGCTTGTCCGAGATTCTTTCCAGCAAGGGAATCCGTCATTCGCTGGACAATTGGGGTCCTGAAGGCGGGCATGACTGGCCCTATTGGAAGCACCAGATGCGAGAATACGTAGCGCGTCTCTTCTAAAACAATCCCTGACAACCGGAGTAAGGGAGGATAACGAGATCAGGCTAGGCCGAGGTGATCCAGTTGATAGTGGCCTTTGGAAATGACTTGATCGTCGTCGATCCAGACGTCGCAGTTGCGGGTGAGGACGTCGACGTGTGTTTTGGATTTCCAGTCGGCGTGGGTTTGGCTGCCGTAGGGGTCCCCGAAAGCGATGTGGACGCCCGGGAATTTTTCGTCCTGAAGAAGTATCCCAATCATCGAGGATAGGCCGAGGTTGGTGCCGAAGGCCAGTTCGCCGACGCGGTCGCTGTTTTCGTCGGTGTGGCAGTATTGCCAGAATTCCTCTTCGAGATCTTTGCGCGCGCAATCCACGCCCGTTAAACGGGCGCCTTCGATTTTCAGGACGAGAGGTGTAGTTTGCAGATCGCCATATTTCCCATTGAAATGATCGCCGGCTGTCGCATCGCAAACGAATGTGCCATCGACAGTGGCAGGGGTCGTAAAAACTTCGCCGGCGGGTAGGTTGGACCAATAACGTGGGCTGATGAGGCCGCTGGTTTTTACCCAGTCGAGGCCGCGATCGAAATGTGCGTTGATAGAGGTGCCCGCCTCGGTTTTCACTGTGAGTGTTTGCGCGCGCAACATGCGTTCGCGAAGTTTGTCGCTCAGGCGGTCCACCATGAGGTAATCCGCGCGCATGCCTTGCTGCATGATTTCTGGAGTTACGCCAACCATGTGTGCATAGCGGATTTGGCGGCGCTCGACGACGCGAACGATGGCCATGCGCGCGCCGAGTTCGCCGGGTTGCGGCGTCATGCACATCGCGCCCACGTCGCAGGTCTCGAGGGCTTGCAGGACAGCCGGAGGAGCCACGGTCATGGGACGGGGGCCAAAATCTTCGAGAAGCAGGCCGGTGTATTGTGCTCCGCGATCTTCGATAGCCGCCGCGATGCTGGCAGCGACAGAGCGGCTGGCTTCGTCAGCGATGAGAGCGACGTGTTCGCCGGGGCGGACACTGAGGCAAGTTTCCACGGCGTTCTTAGCGCCGGGCATTAACTCTGGGTCTGGGTGGCCAAAGTACATCTATTTATTTTACCAATTCTCACGAAACTTTCCAGATTATCCCTCGCGGAACTGCTCGAGGGTAAACCCGGCATCTTTCAGGATGCGAAGAAATAATCCCTTTGGCAGGTCCTTTCCGCGATGCACTGGCACCGTGAGCGTTTTGCGCTCTGGATGTTTCAGTATCAGATGAGATCCCGCTTGTCGGGCTTCGGCGTAGCCGTTGGCACACAAAAAGCGGACTATTTCACGTGCGTTGGGCATGTGTACCTCTCATAGCCGCATCGTGAACCTCTGAAAAGCACCGAGCAACCCCGCATAAAATGTCCAAAAGAATCGATTTTTTGTCGCAACTCTGAGAAAGCTAGGTTTGCCGCTTCTTGTCTCGGTATCTCAAGAAGCGAACGAGGTCAGCACCAGCTGCATTTCCGCCGCGGGGAGCTAGGGCCAGCACCATCTTCTTGCAGCCCTCAATCCATTCTTTGTCGGAGCTGGGGCCGAACAACCCGGCCTTTACCCAAAGCCTCTGCCTGAACTTAACAGTCTCCATAGCATCCTTCAAACGGCTTAGATTGGATTCAAGCCCGGTGGTGGACCTCCAGACGTCAGCTTCAGATGATGCTTCCCAAATAACCGCGGCGTACTGATCTTGCCTTCGGCTTAGCGTCCGCTTAATTGTTCGAATGTTCTTCTGATTTGGTTTCAGACCTTCGGATTCTGCGGTCCTCTTCCAAGAGAGGTCCTACACGATGCGCCGCCAAGCTGCGGTCTTAACTTTGACGAGCCAATCTGCGTTATCACGCCCTCTTGGGCGTCCTTTTTTGCCTCCTTTACCAATATGACGAGAGCGCAAGAACATGGCCCTTTTGAGGGCCGAGAGTTCGGTCTTGCTGGCCGACCTTACAAACCAACTGATGATCTCTTGAAGGAATACGGAACGGTTGATATCGCCGTAAACGAGGCACATGTCTCGAAAAGGCCCGTGGCCGTCCGAATCAAAATCTGAATTTTCCTCGAATGTGCAGTCTGGACTTGGTGAGGGTGCTGCTAGTCCGGTGTTGTCGCGCTCATGCTCAAAGCCGTTCCTCATCGTTTTTTCATTCGATGGCGACGGAGACGGTTTCCGAATAGATCGTGCGAGCAGTCGGTATCGGTTTGCCATCCTTCTTGCACTCCAGGATGTAAAGGCGAATACCTTCCAACATGCTGGTCTTGGCCTCTTCGATGGATTCACCGAGACCATAGACGCCGGGCAGATCTTCACTGTAGGCGTAGTACTGCCCATCTTCTTTTTCGATGGAGATCGGATAGGTGTAGTGAGTCACTAACCTAAATCGTAGCTGGCAAAACCGGGCGAATCAAGGTGTTACTGTTTGCTGCGTTCACGCATTGGCGTTTCGTGGGGCGATGCGAAACGCGGGAACTTGGCCGCCACCGCTGGTGACATTGGCCAGGCCAGTGGCGCTCAGCCGGGTGAGGAAGCCGCATAGTTTTCCACGAAAGAGATACGGGGCGAAATCGACAAGCATATCGCGATAGTCCACTTTGCCGGCGTTGACGATATATGGAAAAACTTCGCGGCGAATGGGAATGCGTTCCTGGACAATCCATGCGCCGTTTTTGGCGGAGAGCGCGCGGCCGATTGCCACGTCCCATGCCGCTTCGTCGGTTTCCCAACCAAGCGTTACACCCGAGCCACCGTATTCGTCGCTGGGTTTGAGGACGAGATTTTCGCGCTCCTTGCTGATGAATGCGAGTAACTCCACGGGCTGGCCATAGTGCGAGGTCTTTACGTCGGCGACGACGCGTGTCCAGGGAATGTGGCGCCGAATGAGTTCACGTTCATCATGAGAAAAGAGCGCGCCATTTTGCTCATCTGTCAGGACCGCGAAAAAGGCCTTTACGTGGGGGATTTTACAGCGGAACGTGTTTGCGACGCAGACAGCGTTAGCCGTGTAGGCTTTGACCAGGGCCGCGCATTCCGCGGGTTTGGCAACGATGTCATTGATGAGGACGCGGCGGTAGACGAGATCGATTTTTTTATCGTGGGCGACGAGCTTCTGGCCATCGAATTCGAGTTCTCGAGGATCGGCGATAACTGTAGGAACGCCCATTTTTTCGAAACGCGACTGCAGAATTTCAAACTCGCTAAATGTGGGAACATCTTCCCAATCAACGATAGCGATTTGCGGAGGGCTGGCGGAGCCTCCCCAATCCACGTAGCTCATGACCAGGGCGTCGAGGAGTTTGGCGCTGAGTGGGTAACTATGGATTGAATAATTCTGCGCGAATTTGCCCATGACGGGAAGTTCGCGAAAAATTTCCGCAAGAGTTTCCGCATAGCCTGCGCCAGCCGGAGATTCCCCGTTGTACTCGGCGAACTTCAGGGAATCGGGCAGGAGGAACGCATCGAGACGGGAGGCGGTGCTGGCTCGGCCGTAGGCAGCAGGGAGACGCGCCAAACGCTCTTCTTCGGGACGAAGATGAAGCTGCGCAAAAAGATGTTTATCTTCGAGGGCTGCGGTAACAACACGCTCGCCAAGATCGGCAATGGTCTCGGCGACGCTGCGAACACGTTCTTCGTCTTCCAGCGAGAGAAAGAAAGGGCGGAGGAAAGGGCAGTGAACTCGGTCGCCGAACGTGAGTTTCGCGCGGCGCATCTTTTTGAATAAGTCTTCTGGAAGAGCGGGGACGCGGAGGAGCGTGGCCTTCAGAATGTCGTTCCACTCTTCGGCTGGATTGTGAGGTGTTATCGATGGTGTCGCAGCGATGGTCATTTTGATTTAGATCCGGCTGATCCTGCCGAGGGGCGCGTTGGGAGACTGGGGGCCGATGATTGAGTAGCGGCGACGCTTTTGGGAGTGCCGGTGAACCCGTTTGCGGCGCCGACCCCAAGCATCTCTTCCCAGCGTGGCCAGGGGAAAGAGGCTATGCCGTGGAGGGCACGATCAATCACGAGGCGCGCCATTTTGTCGACGACATGCTCGAAATAAAATTCGGTGATGCGGTCGCGCTCCATATCGGGCGCAGGATTCAGGAAATCGATCGCGTAGGGGATTCCGTCTTGCACGGCAAATTCGATGGTGTTCATTTCGTAGCCAAGGGCTTCGTTGATAGTTTGAGCGTCTTTCACGATGCGAGAGCCGAGCTCGGATGATAGATAGTTGTGATCGACGAGGTATTTGCGGTCTTTCGGATCGTAATGAACAGGAGTGATATCGGATTTTCCGAAGGTGAAGCAGCGGACGTATTTATCGAAGTTAATGAATTCTTGGAGAGTCATACAGTAGGGCGATGTCTTGTCGTAAGCCGCGAGAAGCTCTTCTTTATTGTGAACTTTGTAGACATGCTTCCAGCCGCCACCGGAAAAAGGTTTGAGGATGGCGGGACGCCCGACGTAATCGAGAAGCCCATCCCAGTCCACAGGATAAGTGAGGTTGTGAAGAGATTCCGCAGTGATATCGACATCGCTGGGATATCCCTTTTGGGGCAGCAGAACCGTTTTCGGAATAGCGATGCCGAGCTTCGAGGCGACGGAATAATTGAAGAACTTGTCGTCGGCAGTCCACCAAAAGGGATTGTTGATAACGTAAGCTCCCTGGAGAACGGCGTGTTTGAGGTAGCCGCGATAATATTCGACCTCGTGCGAGATGCGGTCAACGATGACGCGGTAGCTGGAGGGTTCACCCATGCGCGTGCCGCCGAGCTTTGCGAATTCCGCAGCAACACCGTCTTTTTTTCCGAGCTCATTCACGCGAACGATGAAGGCTGGAGGAAAGCTATATTCACGCCCGCAGAGAAGGCCAACCTTTTTCATGATGATTCTCCTGACAGGTGAACCAGAAACTATGACTTGCAGATGTCGCTAACTGATCGCGTGTGCTGATGACGTGCGCGGCTCTGCGACGCCGCGCGTTTCTGTGACCAGATGCCTCACTACAGCTTTCAGATCGCCGGTTTGTTGATAGACCCGCAACTGCCGCTCCGCGCTGGTGCCGTGTTCGAGGATAGTATGGATGTATTCGACGGCACTGCGGCTGCCGAGATCGTCCACGACGTCATCCACAAACTCAAGCAACTCGAGAGCGAGATCTCGCATGGGGACTTCGGCCTCTTTGCCGAAATCGATCAGCTTGCCTTCGATGCCGTAGCGAGCGGCGCGCCATTTGTTCTCTTCGATTAAGGCGCGGCGGTACAGGCGGTAGCTCTGATTGCGTTCGTAGAGGCGGTGGAGCTTTACAATGATGGCCTGCGTGAGAGCCGCGATGGAAACGGCTTCTTCGACCTTTGTGGTCACATCGAACATGCGGAACTCGAGAGTGCCAAACACGGGGTGAGGACGCACGTCCCACCAGATTTTTTTGCCGTTGTCGATACAGTTTAACTTCATCAGAAGATTGACGAAATTCTCGTAGGCGCTCCAGGATTCGAACTGTTCGGGGACACCGGTGCGGGGAAAGCGGCGAAATACAGTGGTGCGGAAAGATTTCAAGCCGGTGTTGCGGCCCATCCAGAAAGGGGAACTCGTCGAAAGAGCGAGCAAGTGGGGAAGGAAGTAGCGGACCATATTCATCATGTCGATGGTGGTCTGCTTGTCGGGCATGGCGATATGTACGTGCATGCCGAAGATCAAGAGCGAGCGGGCGAGTTGTTGGAGCTCCTCGACGATATGTTCGTAGCGTTCGCCGGGGGAGATGACCTGGTCAATCCAGCTGGAAAATGGATGGGTGCCGGCTGCAGCAACTTGCAATCCAACGCGCTCTGCGGCCGCCACCAGCTCGCCTCGCGTGCGGTGCATTTCGATACGCAGCTCACCGACGTTCTCACAGATTTTGGTGCCGGTTTCGACGATGGACTGGTGCATTTCGTGTTTTACTTGCTCGACGATGTCTGGGGAAGCAGCCGAAACAAGCTGCATGACGTGAGACCGCAACGCGCAGGTTGCGGGGTCAATAATCTGGAACTCTTCTTCAACACCGATGGTAAAGCGGTGAGCCATGGGGTGGCCCTCCGGATGGCCTTGATCTTTTTGGGGACTTCTCAGCGGTTATCATACCCCGCAGCCGAAAAAAATACACGCGTCCTCAAGGCGCGGTAATGGTTGTCTATAACATTGCGCTTCTCAGTCTTTCTTCTTTTTCTGTTTCTTCTTCTTGCCCGCCAGCGCCAACTCTTTCACACCTTTCATCTTGTGTTTCTTCATCTCGCCGAGAAGGCCTTCGTCCGTCAGATCGAGTGTGTGGGAGTGCTTCCAGTCGTGGTGTGCAATCGCCGATAGCCGTTTAACCACATCTTTGTCGTTCACTTCGATGGCCAGTTCCCTGCGACTATCAAAGCTTCCGGGCGCCAGATTGATCGACCCTACGATGGCGCGGGAATGGTCAGCAAGGAGCATCTTGGCGTGTAATTTGAGATGTTTTAATTTCCGAACCTTGATTCCGACATCCGACATAATCCGCATACCGCCGACGGCTTCCACCAACTTTTCTTTTTTCAGCTTATGCGGAGGACGGGCCATGACGTGGACCTTTACTCCACGGCGCGCCGCGCGAACCAACCTCTCGATGATGACTGCGTCCTGGTAGCGTTCGTTCTGGAGAAAGATGGAATCCTTCGCATCATCGATAAATTGCGCGATGCGTTCTCGTCCGTTGCCGGAACACCAGATTAGATGTGATTTTTCGTCCACTATGAAAGGCTTTCGGTTCCAGTCGGCTTCGAAACATTCGATGACTTCGGCAACTTCGTGAGCATGTGAAGTAACGATGGCGTAATCGCGCGTTTCGGTTATGTTTTTCGTTTCCCAGTTCAGGGATTTCACAAAGGCCGTTACGTCATCCGCCACCATCGACTTCTCGTGAGTGACGTCATATTCAGGGTTGCTGTCGATGACCTTAACTCCAGCAGCCACGAGTTTTTTGTGCGTCTCTTTGTTTTCCGACTCTCCATCGCGGCGGGCAGGATTCAGCATGACCCGGACATCTACACCGCGTCGTTGCGCGTCAATTACAGCTTTAAGAATGGACGGATCCGAGAAAAGAAACATTTTGACGCGCAGCGACTTCGTTGCGCCATTGATGGCATCCAGAATAGGCTTAGCCGAATCGTCAGGCATTACGATTAGAGTTCGAAACACGTGGCCTCCAACAATTCTCCGGGATGGTTCCCTCCTTTGTCCGGAAAACGAGGATACCTCGCGAAGAACTGTTTAACAGCTATCAGTATCTCTTGGATGAGTCAATCTGCGAGATTCCATCGGCCTAGCTATCGGTTCTAGAAATTAGGCGATGGTCCTGCCGGCTGTTCTACAACTGGGGAAACTCCCGTTGCGATTAGTGGAGGGTTTGCTGCTGCAGCCGCAGCATCGGTGGAAGAGGCTGGCGGCGGGGAACTGAATTGAATCTTATACAGCTCCGCGTACACACCATTGTGGGCCAGCAATTCGTCGTGGGTACCCTGTTCAGCTACGACGCCTCCTTTTAGAACGACGATTTTGTCGGCGTCTCGAATGGTGCTAAGCCGGTGTGCAATAGTGATCACTGTGCGGCCCTTCATTAAGCGTTCCAGTGCTTCCATGACTAGCTGCTCAGACTCGGTGTCCAGCGCCGCAGTTGGCTCGTCCAGGATCAGGATAGGGTTATTCCTGACGATGGCGCGGGCAATGCCGATTCGCTGGCGTTGACCGCCGGAGAGCGTGTCGCCTCGCTCTCCGACCATAGTGTCGTAACCGTGCGGCATGCGTTGGATAAACTCATCGGCATTTGCGAGTTTGGCGGCTTCGTGGATTTGCGCGTCGGTCACGTCTTTTTGGCCGTAGGCGATGTTGTCGCGCACAGAACCCGCGAAGAGAATGGTTTCCTGTAGGACGTAGCCAATCTGATCGCGCAGAGCGAGAAACTTATAATCGCGGAGGTCGACGCCGTCAATTTTAACGCTGCCGCCCGTCGGATCGTAGAAGCGGGGAATCAAACTGACGATGGTGGACTTGCCGCATCCTGTGGGACCGACGACTCCAACCATCTGACCGGCTTTGATGCTGAAACTGACATCCGTTAGCACCTTGGCTTCGTCGTTGTAGGAGAAAGCGACATTCTGAAATTCGATTTCCCCTTTAAGCGTTTGTGGATCACGTGCGTCGGGACGCTGCGGAATGATCGTGTCGGCCTCGAGGATAGCTCGAATGCGATCAACGCCGACGGCGGCCTGAGCGATCGTGTTCGTCATCGTGGCGAGGTCCTGGACCGGTTTGAAGAATTTGTTCAAGTAGGAAAGGAAAACAGTTAAGCCGCCAGCGGTCATCACTCCCGCGAGAATAAGGGAGGAGCCGCGATAGAGCACGAACGCGGTACAGAGAGAAACGGTGACGGCAACGATCGGCGATAACATCGCTTTGATACGACGAGCTTTAAGCGAAGCTTCCACAGTGGCCTGACTGACCTCGGCAAGCTGAGCCTCAGCAAGTTCTTGACGTCCAAAGGCCTTGGTTACACGCATGGACTGCAAGCCTTGTTCCACAACTTCCACGATTTTGCTCTGCTCTTTGCGGACTTGGTGCGTGGCCTTCTTGACGGTTTTCTTGAAGCGCGACACGAGCAGGAGCATGAAGGGCGTTATGGCCACGGCGATCAAAGTGAAGTCCCAATTCAACCAGAGCATGACGACCAGCATGGCGATGATGGTGAACATGTCCACAATGATGCCCAGCGTTGAAGACGACGCAAATCCTTGGATCGTTTGCACGTCGGCGGTAACAGTGCTCAGAAGCGTGCCCGTTTCGTGGGTATCGTAATACTTAAGAGAGAGCTGTTGCAGGTGATGGTAAGTCTTGATGCGAAGATCATTGGCCACCCACTGGCCTACGCTGGTAGTGAAGTAGTTCGCGATGTAGGACATGGTGGCGCCAATCAGTGCGATCACGACGGCGGCGATTGCGGCGGCCTCGGCGATTTTCATTTTGCCTTCGCCGCGCAAAAGTGGGCCAAGCAAATGAGTCATCTCGGCAGAGAGTTTATGAGTGCCGACGACGTTATCGAGAATGATTTTCAGCGGCCACGGCCCTGCTACGCTCATAGCGGTTTGGATCAACATCGCGATCAATATAACCAGGAGGGTACCCCGATATGGCCGAATGAGACTTTGGATTAGGCGGAACACTCGGAAGCCCCCTTATGTGGATGCGTACTGCGGGTACTTGGCTATTTTGCCGTACTGAGCGCAGATTCTGCGAACCATGGCAGCTCAACCCAGAAGAATGGCCGGGAACTTATCAAAATACAGCGCGGGGCCCCTTGTTAGGCATCCCAAATATCCTCGCGGACAGCATCGGCCACGCTACGCAATCACACTTTCACCGAGAAGTGTCACTTTTGACAGTGTAAGGGGGTTCCTACGTTTTTCAATCCGCGGCAATTCTTTTAACACGGGACTAGTGGGCAGAAAAAGAAAGTAGGACAGACAGGGCTGTCTGTCCCACTCGCTTGGTTGGAGACTATTAGAGCGAACGCAGGAAGTTCAACAGATCCTGCTGTTGCTGAGGAGTCAGCTGTTTGAAATTGCTGATGACGCCGTTGGCTTCCGAACCGGAGCTGGCGTGCTCCTTGATGGCGTCCATGAGATCTGTAGTCCGGCCATCGTGGAGCAAGAAAATCCGCTGACCGAGCCCCCACAGGGGGGCGGAGCGGAACTGGTCGGGGCCGGCGCCGCCTTGCGAGACGCCATCGGCTAGATTTGTGCCCATGTGATGGACGAGCAAGTCCGAGTATAGATTGGCGTTCACTTTGCTCAAGCCCGGCGTGATGGCGGAGGCCGCAGTCTGGAGGGTTGGCGTATGGCACATGGCGCAGCCAATCGAGTTGAAGTTGCGGCTGCCGTTGGCGATGGATTGCGAGCCCCCGGGAGTGGTAGTGGAAGGCGTTGGTGGAGCAAGAAGGCGCATGAACATGGCAAATGCCACGACGTCGCTAGGGACGCCGGTGTACTGCGACGGGTTCATGACCGTTGCGTCCTCTGGAGTCGGATTCATTCTGCAATTTGCGGGAAGACCGCCGGCCAGGGCCTCATCGGGACTGGAGCGCTCGTTCTCGAAGAGCTCGTTAGTGACGCCCATTTCGACGTTGTAGGCTTCGCCTGCGAATACCTCCAAGGATTTGTTCTGCGCTTTCCAGCCGAAGCGCGTGATCATGCCGTCATTTCCATCTCGGTTGACTTGGCCGGAAATGCCGAGAGACTGTTTCTGCCGCGAGTTTGCCTGCATGTTCGCGTAGATAGTTTCTTCTGGGATGTTTTCGATCAAGCCGGCGCCAAAGGTCGGAGTTGGAATTCGGTAGATGACGTTGTTCAAAGCCAGATTCTGGGCGAAGTTTGGCTGCTTGATGTTGCAATTGCCCGCGTCGCCGCGACCGGAAATGACGAAGAGATCGTGGACACCGCCATCGGGCGTGCTGTTGAGGCTAGTACCGTTCGAATTGAGAAAGAATTTGAAGCGTGCTTCGCGGACCGGGCCGTTAGGCGTAATGAAGGATGGGAGAGTGTTCTGAGCGCCATCCAGGCTATAAACCAGAGTTTCGGGATTCGGGCCGACGTTGGGGAAGACAGTAGCACTCGGGCTTGTTCCGCCGATGGCGGGTTGTGAATGGCAGCTGGAACATTGGTTGCTATTGAAGCGGGGTCCGAGCCCATTGTTTGCGCCGCCCTGAACGGATTCGACGTTTTGGAATCGGAGGAGACCGTTTGCGAAAAAGTCTGGCGCACCCGGAGTTTGTGAAACAGATAATAGCGGCTGACCGGCGTTGACTGTTCCACCGCGAACACCTGGGTCTTGCGGGGAATGCTGGCCGAGCGTGACGGTGGCAAAGGAAACCGCAAACAAGAATGCAAAAACGACAACTAGCTTGCGGATAGGAACAAACTTCGACTTCTCGACTAGACGTGCGAATGCACCTGATGACATAGCCTCTCCTTAAGGCAGACCGGGAGCGCACTCCTCCCTGAGCTCAAGCCCTAGGGCTTGAGGAGGACGTACGCCTAGCTGTTTGGTCGTGCCTGTGATCAGAACGCTCGGATGGAACCTGGTCGAGAAGGGCTGAGTGGGGAGAGCCCAAGCGTAAGGCTGGGTTGCTGTGGGCGAGACGTTACGGCGTTTCGCAGAGCATGTCACCTGTCCGGAGGTACAGTTTTGGTACAAGCTGGAAAGCCCGCTTAATCAGCGACCAGCTCAGGGCAAAAGAGTTGGTTTTCCTACGAATTAGGTTAATTAGGAAACTGCGTTTAGCAGTATGTTGAAAGGAAAAATTAGACAGACACAAATGTCTGTCTCACCGAGGATTCCATTCGATCGGGCTTATGACGCCGACAGTCAATTTTCAACCGCGAGCTGTTGGATCAGGCGGCCCCAAGGGCGCGGCGCTGCTGGAAGCACTCACGGCAAAAAACCGGACGTCCTTGCGTGGGCCGGAAGGGGACAGTCGTATCCTTACCACACTGGGAGCAGGTCGTCTTCGTTTCGGAGCGCATCTGCGAGGCGCCGCCACCTCCGCCTCCACCACCTTCAGCGCGCTTGGCTTTGCAGCCCTTGCACCGTTTCGGTTCGTTCTTGAAACCTTTGTCGGCGAAAAACATTTGTTCGCCGGCAGTAAAAACAAACTCAGCGCTGCACTCCGCACACTTCAGAACCCTGTCGTGATATTCCATGAGCCGCTCCCCCTACCCAAGTCAGAGAGGGGGATGGGCACATTTCGCAATGAGTACCAAGTGTTGTGACGAAACCTATAGTCCGGGGGTACCGGGCTGGGGTCCCTTGGGCCTTCATATGCGAAGCTGCAACAGAAACCCAACGTCTCTGCCTAACTGGGGTCTAAATCACGGAAGTGCGGCGCTGAGATGCAACGAGGCGGAGGTTAGTCCGCTTCTCGCCGCTGCTTCTTGCGCAGTCGCTTCCGCGAAAGGGCTTCTTTGGCTCGGCGTTTCTCGCCTGGCTTCATGTAGAAGCTATGCTTCTTGATTTCCTTGATGATGTCTTCCTGTTGCACCTTGCGCTTGAAACGGCGCAGTGCATTTTCCAGAGACTCACTTTCCTGGATAATGACTTCAGCCACTTTTACATTCACCCCCAATCCGGTTCGGATTGGCTACGTGCGGCGTTACTGCTTGGATCGAACACCGCCCCTTGTCATTATCGCATGGCAACCGCCGCGCGGTCACGTACACCGCTCCCGGCATCCTGTTAAAAGTTCCCACAGAGCCTTTTACAAAACTGAGCCCGATGGACTACTTATTGACTTACGCACCATTACGCTTTCTGGAGTCACCCTGATGAGGTAGATGGCATCTTCTAATCAATTAGGGGCATAGAAGTCAAGTAATCTTTTGCAGACCGCCGCAAGGGCGAGGATTTTAGTAACCCTGTGATTACTGAGCTAATTTTTAAGTACACATCGTGTTAGACAGAGTTTGCTTAGAATCCCTGGCTGTTCTTATATTTCTGGTGCTTCTTGCACTCCGCCTTGCAAGTGCTGTTAGAATGGGCCGTTTTTCGAAAGTGTGTCCGGAGGCCAGTCATGTCGGCGATGAGCGATGCCATCGGAGTACTCCTCGCTGGAGGACAGGGAGAACGGCTCTGGCCGCTGACCCGCGACCGCGCTAAGCCCGCCGTCCCATTCGGCGCTTTGTATCGCATCATCGACATCACCCTCTCGAACTGTATTAACTCGGATTTGCGGCGCGTGTTCGTGCTGACGCAATACAAAGCTCTAAGCCTCAACCGGCACGTGCGTGCAGGATGGTCGCCATTGGCGGGGCTCGGAGATTACATCGAAGTACTCACACCCCAGATGCGCGTTTCGAAGGAGTGGTATCAAGGCACCGCCGATGCCGTTTATCAAAACATTTATTCGATCGGTAGCGAACGGTCAAAATACGTGTTTATTCTCTCTGGCGATCACATCTACAAAATGAATTACGCCAAGATGCTGAAACAGCATGTGGATTCCGCGGCGGACGTGACCGTTGCCACCATCCAGATTCCTGTGGCGGAGGCGGCGAGGCAGTTCGGCGTGATTGAAGTGGATAAGGATTGGCGGATCATCGGGTTCGAAGAAAAGCCTGCTGGGCCCAAGCAATCTCCGCATCATCCGGGCAATTGCAACGCTTCGATGGGGATCTATATTTTCAATACGCAGCTGATGATTCCCATCCTGCTGGCAGATTCTGAAGATCCAAAATCAGCTCACGACTTCGGAAAGGACATTCTTCCGCGCATTATTTCTAAGCATCGTGTGTTCGCCTATAATTTTGTGGACGAAAACCAAAAAGACGCTTTGTATTGGCGCGACGTAGGCACGCTGGATGCCTATTACGAAGCGAACATGGACTTGGTTAGCGTGTCGCCCGTTTTCAATTTGTATGACAACCACTGGCCGCTGCGCACGTGGCAGCACCAGTATCCCCCGGCGAAATTCGTCTTCGCCGATCCTGAACGCATGGGCGTCGCGCTTGATTCCATCGTGGCGGGAGGCTCGGTGATTTCCGGCGGACGAGTGCAACGGTGCGTCATCGGGAACAACGTTCGCGTGAACAGTTATTCCGAGGTGAGCGATTCCATCATCTACAATCACGTGAACATCGGCCGGCACTCCCGCATTCGGCGCGCGATCATTGACCGGCACGTCAGCCTTCCCGAGCGTACAGAGATCGGTTTTAACACCGAAGATGACCGTCGGCGGTTCCATGTGACGGATTCAGGGATTGCGGTCGTCGTTCGCCAGGAGTCTCTCATAGAGGAACCTGAAACTGCATAGCAGCAGAGATAGCGGCCAATCCACATCTTTGATTCCGCGTTTCTCCTTGCCTCTGTGCGTTCGGGGCAATCTTCTGTAAAATCATTAATTCGTCTTCACCCAGGAGAACAGACAGATATGTCCACGAATATCACACGCGTTACCGCCCGGCAGGTTATCGACTCGCGCGGGAATCCTACGGTTGAAGCCGACGTTTATGTCGGAACCGGCGCCAAGGGCCGTGCCGCGGTCCCGTCGGGTGCGTCCACCGGGGAACATGAAGCACTGGAGTTGCGCGACGGGGACAAATCGAAATATCTCGGCAAAGGCGTGCTAAAGGCTGTCGCCAACGTGAACGGCGAAATCGCCAAGGCCGTTGTGGGTTTTGACGCTGCAGATCAGCGCGGGCTGGACAAGCGCATGATCGAATTGGACGGCACGCCGACCAAATCGCGTCTTGGCGCTAATGCGATCCTTGCGGTTTCCATGGCGGCAGCGCGAGGGGCTGCGGCTGCGCAGAATCTTCCCCTCTACAAATATCTGGCGCACTACTCCACGGACAAGAGCGCAAATCTTCTGCCTTGTCCAATGATGAATATTTTGAACGGCGGCGCTCATGCGGACAGTTCCGTGGACTTCCAGGAATTCATGGTGATGCCTGTTGGCGCTCCAAGTTTTTCGGAAGGTTTGCGCTGGGGCGTGGAAATATTTCACGCGTTGAAAGCTGCATTGAAAAAACACGGGTATTCAACGGCCGTCGGAGATGAAGGTGGCTTTGCGCCTAGCTGCAAGTCTAATGAGGAAGCGATTCAGATTGTGCTCGAGGCGATTGGCGCGGCAGGTTACAAGCCCGGCGAGCAAGTGAGCATTGCGCTCGATCCCGCGGCGAGCGAATTCTACGACAAAGCCAGCGGCAAATACGTGTTTAAGAAGTCGGATAAATCCACGCATTCGCCGGCGGAAATGGTCGAATACTGGGCGAAGTGGATCGAGAAATATCCCATCGTTTCGCTCGAAGACGGGATGGGTGAAGAAGATTGGCCTGGCTGGAAACAACTGACGCAGAAAGCTGGCTCAAAGTCTTCGGCAAAGCGGATTCAACTCGTGGGCGACGACATTTTTGTTACGAATACGGAGATATTTGCTCGCGGCATTAAGGAAGGAATTGCCAATGCTATTCTGATCAAGCTAAATCAGATTGGCAGTGTGACGGAAACCATCGATGCGATCGAGATGGCGCGCAAGGCCGGATATAACTCGATCATTTCTCACCGATCGGGCGAAACCGAAGACACATTCATCGCCGATCTCGCTGTTGCCACCGGAGCCGGCCAAATCAAAACGGGCTCTGCTTCGCGCACCGACCGGATTGCAAAATACAATCAACTTCTCCGGATCGAGGAAGAGCTCGGATCGGCAGCGCGTTTCAACGGAAAGGCTGCGCTCAGCTAGGCGCAGGCCTTCTTCATCTAAGAGCACAGCACTGACGCGCTCGCTTCAATCCAAATCTGCAGCTCCCGAGCTTCTGTGCGAGTGTTTTCATGACACAAGCCCCAAAAGTTTCTCCTCAAGGTGACAGCGTTTCCATCCGCACGGCGGTCAGCGGCGATATTCCCGCGCTCGTACGGCTGATTAACGCGGCGTTTATCGTGGAGCAGTTCGTTTTTGATGGCGATCGTATCAGCGCGAAAGAGGCACGGGCATTCATGGAAACCGGGAAGTTTTTAGTAGCTCACGACTCTGTTGGGTTTGCGGCGTGCGTCTATGTCGAACTACGAAACGGCCGCGGCTATTTGGGCTTGCTCGCAGTGGATCCATTGCGCCAGGGTGCAGGACTAGGCCGCAAGTTGGTTGCCGCCGCGGAAGATTATTTTCGCGGCGAAGGTTGCTGTGCGATCGATCTGCGGGTCATTAGCCAACGGACTCCGCTTCCGCCGTTTTATCGCCGACTCGGCTACGTGAAAATCGGCACAGCACCGTTTGCACCGTCTCTTCGGTCAAAAGTCCCGGGGCACTACATTATTATGTCCAAGCCATTGGCATGAGGTGGCGGTCCGATTCCAGCGGCCCAAAGATTTAGTGTGCTTCCCGGGAAGGTGGCCCAAAATAGCGGTAGTGTCCCGTAATTTTCCAGCTGAACAGAACATCTTCCATCTTGGGCCCCTCTCCGATGTTATGGACGAGCAAAGGCCGCCCGCTCTCTGCGGACTTTACGTTCACCACCATTCCAATGTGCGGCACATTACCGCCTAGATCCCAAGTGACGATATCTCCTGGCGAATAATCCTTTGCGCGCGATGAAATTGGCAGGCTCTCTCCTTTGCGGGCGAAAAACACCATCAGATTCGGCACACGGCGGTGATCGATGTTGGAATCGGGATGAGTTTGATGCCACTTCGTTTTCGCAGGATATTCCGGCCAGTTTTTCACCAGGTCTTCGTGAACTTCTTTTTGCAGATCCACGCCAACGGCTCGATAGGCGCGAATAATTTCGTCGGAGCAGACGCCTGTGTTCGCGGGGACGTCTCCGCCGGGATAGTCTATGAGGACGTAGGTGGAAACGTAAGTCACGGAATGATTCGTGCGCTCGATCGCTGCTGCCACGAGTTTATCGAGAAATTGCTGGCGCTCATTCGGGGGCGCGGGATTCGTTTGTGCGAGTGCTGCTAAGACCGCCGCACTCAAAGAAAGAGCCAGCGCGAGGAGTCTCTTTCCGTGAGAGCGATAAGACATTGTTTGATCTTATCGCATTTGCTACAGGCGGAGCTGGCCCTGCCGCGAAAGAACAAAACGTGCACGGCCGGCAAACAGTCAATCAGGGCAGTGCAGCGAGGAGAGCAGCTGTACTGGCGTTGTCACCAAACGTTTCGCTCGTGTGAGAAAAAAGATCGACGTTGCCTGGGCCAAAAACAAAGCTTCCCCCGAGCTGAAACGGATTTTTCCCGAGTTTGTGCTGATGATGGCCGGCGTTCTGCGCTCGCTTTCGTGCTTCTGCATTATCGCCGCGCAAGAGATGCAAGAGATTGGCGGACTTCAGCTCCGCTGCGCGATAGGCCTGACGTTGTTCGTCGATGAAGAGTGGGAAAGTGATAGCAGTTTCCTTGCGAAACTCCCGGGCATAAACGGCATCACCGAGCCCGATGGCAGCCAGCACTGCTCCTTTGTCACGAAAGGCCTGTTCGTGTTCGCGCAACTGCGCGACGTGCTCACGGCAAAAGATTCAGCCGTAGTGGCGCAGGAATACTACGACCGCAGGCCCTTTATCCCACAAGGATCCGAGCCGCACCTCACGGTTTTCGCAATCGGGAAGCGTGATAAAGGCGAGCCTATTGCTGAAGGAAGTTTCCATGCCCCATCCGTCTTGTTGAGCGCTCTTCTCGCTGTCAAGCATTCCTCTTCCTCGCCGATTCGCTGACTTTTTGTGGTTTCCCAACTTGCCTCTCGCATCAGGCCGCACGTTGTTCTCCGATGGCGCACAGGCCAGATCATTCTATCGGCGCGGGCGATGATTTCAAGATACCTTCAAGCTATCGCCGAGGAGGTGAATCCTTGTCGGATCAGTCAGCTCTAACGTCCTTACCTGTGCCTACGCAGGACGAGCGCACCATGGCGTTTCTTGCGCATCTGCTTCAAGTCTTCACAGGCTTTATTGCGCCGCTTGTCATCTACTGCGTCAAACAGGATTCCCGTTTTGTGAAATTCCACGCCTTGCAATCTCTTATCTGGCAGCTCTGTTACATGGCGCTTTTTTTTGGGGTGATGATCGTTTTCTTCTTTTCAATCTTCGCTACTGTTTTTAGCAGCGCTTCGGGAGGACACACTCCAAATGGTCCTCCACCCGCTTTTTTTCTTGTCTTTCCGGTCTTCTGGTTGTTTTGGGGGCTTGGGTGGGTGGCCAACGTCGTTCTCGGCATCATGTATGGTATCAAGGCCAATCGTGGAGAATGGGCCGGGTACCCGATCATCGGGAAGTGGTGCCTCCCCAAATCATTACCCAGCGCGCCGCCGGTTTCACAGCCCTGGGCGCCTTAATTTCGTTTCGTCTGCATCCGCCGGCGGTATAGCTAAACCTAGGTAGCTACTTAATCTATTTATTTTGAATAACATACGGGACGTTCAGGGGAAGCCAGAAACACTCAACGGGGCAGAATTTGTCCGTCCTCCACTCTCCCATCAGCGGTACCATGCAAATGTAGTACTAGAACTTTTGTTCAGGGAAACTCTGTGGCAAACTGAACCGTCAGGGCTGTCCCAAATTGGGACGTGCGTCCCATTGTTTCGATTAGCTCGTGACTGCATTATGGTCGAAGTAGGAGGCCCACCAAAGGTGGGACCTAAAGCCCAGGTCCCAAAAAAGGAGAATTACATCAATGCGTACTCGGCAAAAAGGCTTCTCTCTCATTGAGTTGTTGATCGTCGTGGCGATCATTTTGATCATCGCGGCCATCGCAATTCCGAACTTGCTCCGGTCGCGTATGGCGGCCAACGAAGCTTCTGCGGTTGGTTCGATCCGCACGATCAACACCTCCGCAGTGACGTATTCGTCCACCTATCCGTCAAACGGCTTTCCGCCTTCGCTGGCAGCCATGGGCGGTACAAATCCTTGTACGGCCTCTCCTGCAACGGCGTGCTTGCTTGACCCCGTTCTTGCGGCAGCCACGAAGAGCGGCTATACGTTCGCCTGGACCGGTGACGGCCAGACTCCTTCGGTCAACTATTCCGTTACGGGTCTGCCGGTTGTGGTTGGTAGCTCCGGTCAGCGTGGATTCTTCTCGGATCAGTCCGGTGTGATCCGTTACACAACAGACGGTAGCGCACCGACAGTCGCCAGCCCCCCACTTCAGTAAACTTAGTTCTCGACGGGGAAACTGGTCGGGAAAGTTAGTATCGGCAAAGCACGGGACCATGGTCCCGTGCTTTGTCATTTTGGGTCTGGTTTACGTTGAACGCATATCCACCTCTCCAGTGTTTCGTAACCTCCCTCGTTTGCAATGTCTACTTTACGCAGGTTGCGGCACCTGTCCCCCGGTGCCATAATCCACGCTTCTGACTCGGCACGGGTTGGAAGACAGAATCTCTTCTGTCCCGAGTCATTTAATGCGGTTTCTGAGGGGGCTCCATGGCAATACGCGATAGTTGGATCGAAACGAGAGAAGCGACGGCCGCGACGGCGAATGGGAATCGCAACATGTCCCAGATGCATTTCGCGCGGCGCGGCGTGATCACGGAAGAAATGCGGTTTGTGGCAGGCCGGGAAAAGATCGAGCCGGAATTGGTGCGTAGCGAAATCGCGCGCGGACGGATGATTATTCCGGCCAATGTGAATCACCGCAACTTGGAGCCAATGGGGATCGGCATCGCCAGCAAATGCAAGATCAACGCAAACATAGGGAATTCCGCAACGACTTCGAACATTGAGGAAGAGCTGAAAAAGCTCCACCATGCCGTGCATTACGGTGCGGACACTGTTATGGATCTTTCGACCGGCGGAGATATTCCGGTAATTCGAAAGGCAATCATCAACGCATCGCCCGTGCCCGTGGGCACCGTGCCGGTATATGAGGCGATCTCACGCGTGCGTCGGCCTGAGGATTTGACGATTGACTTGATGCTTGAAGTGATCGAAGAGCAGGCCGAGCAGGGCGTGGATTACATGACGATTCACGCGGGCGTGCTTCGCGAGCACGTACCTCTTGTCCGGAAACGGATTACGGGAATTGTCAGCCGCGGCGGCTCTCTTATGGCGCACTGGATGGAGCACCACAAGAAACAGAATTTTCTTTACGAGAATCTTGAAAGAATTTGCAAAATTTTCAAGAAGCATGATGTGAGCTTCTCATTCGGCGATGGACTGCGGCCGGGATGTATCGCCGATGCAAGTGACGAAGCGCAATTCGCAGAGCTAAAGGTGCTCGGCGAACTTACGAAAAAGGCTTGGGAACATGATGTTCAAGTGATGATCGAAGGCCCTGGGCACGTGCCATTAGACAAGATCAAAGAGCAGGTCGACAAGGAAATGGAGTGGTGCCACGAGGCGCCGTTCTATACGCTCGGGCCGCTGGTGATTGACATTGCACCGGGCTACGACCACATCACCAGCGCGATTGGCGCGGCGATGATCGGATGGCACGGGGCTTCGATGTTGTGCTACGTGACGCCCAAAGAGCACCTCGGCCTGCCGAATCCTGAGGACGTGAAGCAGGGCGTGATTGCCTACAAGATTGCGGCGCACGCTGCGGATGTGGCGCGTCACCGGCCCGGAGCGCAAGATCGCGACGATGCTCTAAGTTATGCGCGATTTTTGTTTGATTGGAACAAGCAGTTTGAGCTGTCGCTCGACCCCCCGACAGCGAAAGCCATGCACGACGAGAATTTGCCTGACGATTTTTACAAAGAGGCAAAATTCTGTTCGATGTGCGGGCCGAAGTTCTGCTCGATGAACATTACACAGCTTGCCGAGGCAGAGGGCGGACACGATCAGGCCGAGCGTAAGCAAAAATTTGTGGAGCTCTTGGCAAAAGTTCAGGGAGCGGGAGCGTAGGTGTCGTTTCTTCAGGGTGGCGTCGCCGTCGTTACGGGCGCAGGGAGCGGGATCGGACGCGCGCTTGCCCAGCAGCTCTTTGCAGCGGCCTCCGCGCTTGCTATTGCGGACATTGACGAGAAGGGACTAGCCGAGACGGCGGCTTCGCTGACCGGCAAGCAAGCTGCGCTTTCCACGCATGTTTTGGATGTCTCAGAGGAAGAAGCCGTCAAAGGCTTCGCCGAAGACGTTGTAGCGCGCCACGGCCGCGTAACGCTGCTCATCAACAATGCAGGTGTAGCGCTTCATGGAACCTTCGAAGAAATCTCGCTCGACGACCTGCGCTGGCTGTTAGGAATCAATTTTTGGGGCGTCGTTCATGGCGTGAAGTATTTTCTGCCAGTCCTGAAGCAACAGCCGCGTGCTCAGATTGTAAATTTGTCGAGCGTATTCGGGATTATTGCTCCTGCGGGGCAGAGTGCCTATTCCGCGAGCAAATTCGCCGTTCGCGGATTCACCGAGGCTGTGAGGCACGAACTTGAAGGGACTTCGGTCTCCGTTTCGTGCGTGCACCCCGGCGGAATCCATACCCCGATTGCGAAGCGCGCTCGACTGGGAGCGCATGCCTCCGAAAGCAAGCGTCAAGCTGCTGTGGCCTACTTTGAGAAGGTAACTCCAACTTCGCCCGAGGCCGCCGCCGCTCGAATCTTAAAAGGCGTCGAGCGGCGCGAACCGCGCATCCTTATCGGCAGCGACGCTCGTATGATAGATATCGTTCAGCGTTTTCGCCCGGCCACGTATTGGAAGATGATGGCGAAAAAAGCGAATGGGGTTCCCGCTGCGAAGTAATTGCCAAGCCCGCTTACTTTGACGCTGCAAGGCGTGGACGCTATACTCGGCGGCGCAACGCAAGGATTTCTAGAGAGTTCGTCGGCCGAGTTTTCAATTTATCATCACTGCTCAGCAAGGAGCGAGTATGCCGTTTGTGATAGCCGCCAAGATTGCCAACGTGCCCGTTGGCGCAGTTCACGAATTTCAGGTGTCGGGCAAAGCAGTCGCGCTCGCTAACGTGGATGGTAAGTTCTTCGCTATCAACAATACCTGCCTGCACAGGGGAGGCCCGCTCGGCGAAGGGTCGCTCCAGGACAAGATTGTCACCTGTCCCTGGCACGGTTGGGAGTACGACGTAACCACCGGGAAGCTCCTCCAGAACTCGAGCATGGGGGTGGCGTGCTACGCGACAGAAGTCCGAGGGGAAGAGGTCTTCATCGATATTACTTGAAATTCCTCCTAAATTATTAAAAACAAATAAGATAGCTTAGAATTCGGTTTTCTCGATGTTCCCGGCCCCACCGCCTAAGCCACGGTAAAATCGTGGCTAACCCCAACATTTTGTTTCGCTTTTTGGTCTTCCCCGTGTATATTGCTGCCGACCCGACGCCTCGATGGCAACTCCGACCTCGCAACGACACTATTGGATATTTAGCGCGGACCCGCACCACTACCATTGGGATACGCTCTTCGTGAAGGGCAAGGAAATGTGGCATGGTGCGGAGTCGAAGCCCGATGCCATTCGCGCGCTCAAACAGGTTCGCAAAGGCGACCGCGTGCTTTGTTACCACTCTACGCCGGAGAAAACTCTTTATTCGATAGCCGAAATTACACGCGACCCTTATCCCGATCCTCACGATCACAAAGAAAAGAACCTCGTGGCGGACCTGAGAGCGTTTGACCGCTTGCCCAGGCAAGTAACCCTGGCAGAAATGCGCGCCAATCCCGCCTTGAAGAAAATGAAGCTCTTGAAAAATGTGCGCGTGCTAGTTTCGCAGATTACCGAAGCTGAGTACCAGGAAATCCTGCGCATGGCTGGAATCGTGGCTTCGCCTGGCATCCCTCTGCCCTGACGCGATGCTTGGCGGAATCTTCGTTTTGAGAATCTATCGGACCTGAGCGAACTGCCGGAAAAAGGTGCGTTTCTTATTGTGGCGCCGGTCAAGCTGGAAGACGGCTCAGCGGGCCGGTACGCATGCTTGCGCTGCTGCCGTGAAGAAGTCTAGATAGCTGTAAACATTTCCCGGGGTACATACGTCTTAGATAAAGAGTTCGGGTGAGGGTCGGTTCATGAAAACAATCAGACACCGCAGGTCCGCATTGCTGTTGTTGTGCGTTTTTGGTGCGGCTGCTTCGCCCGCATGGGCTCAAACACAGTCGCAAGAGTTTCCTGTCAGCACGCGCACCCTCAAAAACGGCATGAAGGTGCTGGTTCAACCGGACCATAGCATTCCAAATGTAGCGCTCTACATTTTTTACCGCATCGGGTCTCGCAACGAACGCCCTGGAACGACCGGCCTCTCGCATTTTTTTGAACACATGATGTTCAATGGCGCCAAGAAATACGGGCCCGGCGATCTTGACAAGGTAATGGAAGCCAACGGAGGCTCGAACAACGCCTATACCACGCAAAACGTGACCGTCTACCAGGACTGGTTTCCGCGCTCGGCGCTGCCGCTAATTTACGACATTGAAGCCGATCGCATCCGGGATTTGACATTCGATCCAAAAAAAATTGCGTCCGAACGCGAAGTGGTCGCTTCCGAGCGGCGGCTCAGTGTCGACAATGACAATTTTGGACTGCTCGACGAACAGCTTTGGGCCACAGCGTTCATCGCCCATACGTATCAATGGCCGGTCGTCGGCTGGATGAGCGATATCGAGCACTGGACGATGGAAGATTTGAAACATCATTTCGAAATGGGTTATTCGCCTAGCAACGCGACCATGGTGGTGGTCGGAGATGTTTCTCCCGAAGAAATCTTTCAGCTTTGCGAAAAGTACATCGAGCCGATTGCTCCCCACGCGCCCCCTCCTCCAGTAACCACCATCGAGCCCGAGCAACTCGGTGAGCGTCGGCTGGTGGTTCACAAGCCCGCGGAATTGCCCTTGCTGATGATCGGATACCACGTCTCAAAAACCGACGATCCCGATTTCTATGCCCTGAACATTCTCCGCAGCGTGCTCTTTCAAGGAGAAAGCTCCCGCATGTACCAACGGCTAGTGGACAAGGATCAGTTAGCGCTCGATGTTTCCTCCTACGTTGAGTCGGCATTCGATCCCACGCTGGCCATTATCACGGCGCAGCCCCGGCAAGGAGTCGATCCAGTGGCCTGTGAAAAAGCCATCTACGAGGAACTGGAGAAAACAAAGAGCGCGCCGATCAGCGACCAAGAACTCGAGAAAGCCAAAAACACCCGGCTTGTCGAATTTTATAAAGAGATGCGCACGATCAATGGACGCGCGAACACGATTGGAACCTATGAAGTTTTTTTGGGCGACTATACCAAACTGTTCGACGCGGCAAAAAATTACTCGACAGTGACGAAAGAGGACGTCCAGCGCGTAGCGAAAAAATACTTTGGGCCAAACAACCGTACAGTCGCAACGCTGCTTCCCGAGAAGGAAGAGAAGGCAAAACAATGACACGCGAAAGAAACATTGTGCGCCTTCTCGCACTCTTGGGATTGTTTATTCTGATTTGCCCAACCCTGCCTGCGCAATCGCTTCGCCTCCCGCCCCATGAGAAATTCGTTCTTAAGAATGGATTAACGGTTCTGCTGATGGAGAAGCGCGGCGTGCCGCTGATCAATTTCTTCGCTATCGTCAAAACCGGAGCAGCTGCTGATCCCGTAGGACAAGAAGGGCTTGCGGCCGTCTCCGCCGCTCTCTTGCGCAAGGGAACTAAGACCCGTACAGCCCAACAATTTTCCGCCGATTTCGATTTTATCGGCGGCACGTTCGGTGCGGATGCCAGCGCTGATTTCACGAGTGTTAACGCGGAATTTCTGACCAAGGACCTGGCGCGCGGATTGGAACTTTTTTCGGACGCGTTGCTTCACCCGACGTTTCCCCAAGCCGAAACCGAAAAGGTACTGGCGCAGAGTTTGGACAGCGTGAAAGCCGCGAAGGACGAACCGCAGTCCGTGCTGGGCTTGTACTTCGGTGGCTATCTCTACGGCGCGCATCCCTACGGGCATTCCCCGGATGGCGATGAACTTTCTCTCAAGCGCATCCAGCGGGATGCCATCGTGAAATTCTATGAAACAAACTATACGCCGGGGAACACCATCCTCGGGATCGCCGGCGAATTCGATCTCGCGGAAATGCGGAAGAAACTCGAAGAAACGCTGGGCGCATGGCCTGCGCGGACAGTGGCAACACCATCCGTCTCCGCCGTTCCACCTGCAAAAGGGAAAAGGCTGCTGCTGATCGACAAGCCTGACGCCACGCAAACCTATTTCGCGATTGGAAATGTCGGCACGGCCATAAACGATCCAGACCGTGTCGCGATTCGTGTGGTCAACACTATTTTCGGCGGACGATTCACATCCGAACTGAATGAAGCGCTGCGGGTCGAATCCGGCTATACCTACGGGGCACGATCCTTTTTCGATTCGCGCAAAGAGCCCGGACCATTCGAAATATCCAGCTTCACAAAGAACGAAACGACGACTCCCGCGATTGACCTCGCGCTTCAAGTCTTGGAAAAGCTTCACAAGAACGGCGTGACAGCCGAACAATTGGCTTCCGCGAAGAGCTACATCAAGGGGCAGTTTCCACCGACCATCGAAACTTCGAGCCAGCTCGCTCGGCGCATCGTGGTCGACGAGTATTATGGTCTTGGCGACGACGAGGTGAACCAGTTAGAGGCGCGCGTGGACGCGGTGACACCTGCCATTGCGAAGCAGACCATCGAGAAACACTTTCCGCTGGATAACTTAGTTTTTGTGCTTATTGGGAATGCGTCTGCCATTGGGCCTGCCGTAAAAAAATACGCCGACAAAATAGACCAGCGTCCCATCAGCGATCCCGGCTTCTGGCCGCCGCTAGCAGGTGCTCAGAAGTAGCGGGTTTAGTCAGGACTCGCACGTTTTAAAAAGTTTATGCTGCACTCTTCAGGAGGAATGATGCGTTTTCGAATCTCGACGATGATAGTGGCCGTGTTGCTGGCCTTTTTGTGCACGGCGAGTCGGTCTTACGCGGCGGACGAAGCTCCACTGCTGGTGCAGGCGCCCACGATGAGCAAGACGCAAATCGTATTTGCTTTCGGCGGATACCTGTGGAGCGTACCGCGCGCAGGCGGCGAGGCGCGCCAGCTTACAACCGGTGGTCATGAGACCAGGCCCAAGTTTTCTCCAGATGGAACTTGGATCGCCTTCACCGGGCAGTACGATGGCAATGTCGATGCCTATGTCATGCCAGCCGATGGCGGTGAACCAAAGCGACTGACCTGGCATCCCGATCCCGACATTGCTGTCGGATGGACGCCGGATGGCAAGAAGGTATTAATAAGTTCAAACCGCGAAGCGTACGCAGACTTTGACCGTCTGTATACGATCCCCGTCGAAGGTGGAGTGCCGGAAGTGCTGCCGATGTGGCGCGGCGAAGCGGCTTCCTATTCTCCAGATGCCTCGCGCATCGCCTATGTGCCAAACCTGAAATGGCAAGTCGCATGGAAGCGTTATCACGGCGGCCAAACGACACCTGTCTACGTGCTCCGGTTGAGCGATTTGCAGCTCGAGAAAATTCCTCGCGAGAACTCGAACGACGATGAGCCTGTTTGGATCGGCGATACCGTCTATTTTCTTTCGGACCGTAAAGGGTCGGTGACGATCTTTGCTTACGACACGAAAACGAAGAACGTGAAACAGGTTCTGGACAACAAAGGCCTGGACGTGAAATCGCTTTCTGCGGGGCCGGATGCACTTGTCTATGAGCAGTTCGGCGGAATCTACACACTCGATTTGAAAACCGAGAAAGCCAGCAAGGTGAGCATTCACATATCCGGCGATTTGCCAGCGACGCGCCCGCACTTTGAAAAGGTGGGATCCCAGATTCAGAACGCCGCCATTTCGCCGACAGGAGTTCGCGCCGTCTTCGAAGCGCGCGGCGAAATCCTGACAGTTCCAGCCGAGAAGGGCGATGTACGAAATCTCACGCGAACCACAGCGATTGCGGAACGCGATCCCGCGTGGTCGCCAGACGGCAAGTCGATCGCATTTTTTTCAGACGAATCTGGCGAATATGCATTGCACATTGTCGATCAGACGGGCTTAGGAATCGTTAAGAAAATCAATTTAGGAAATCCCCCGTCGTTTTTTTATGCACCCTTATGGTCTCCAGACAGCAAGAAAATCGCCTACACGGACAAGCGCCTGAATCTCTGGTATGTGGACGTTGCAAAAGGCACGCCAGTAAAGGTGACTGCGGATCGGTACGAAGATCCATCCTCTACGATGACAGAAACATGGTCGCCGGACAGCAAGTGGCTGACCTATGCCAAGTTTCTCGAAAACCACATGCGAAACATATTTGTTTATTCCCTGGAAACAGGAAAGGAATCGCAAATCACAGACGGCACCAGTGATGCGCGGTATCCGATATTCGATAAAAACGGCAAGACGCTCTATTTCGCTGCCAGCACGGACCTGGGACTTTCCATCGGCTGGCTCGATCTTTCTAGTTATCAGCACCCGGTGTCGAGAAGCGTTTACGCGGTTGTGCTGAAGAAGGGCGATGCTTCTCCCGTCGAGCCCCAGAGTGACGAGGAGAAAGCCGCGGGCGATGACAAAGCTAAAGATGCCGACAAATCGAAAGAGCCGGCGAAGGGCGCGGACAAAGGAAAAGAGGGCGACAAGAAAGAGGAAGTAACGGTCACGATCGACCTGGACGGAATCGGCCAGAGAATTGTGGCTTTGCCGATCAAGGCAGCCAATTACATCGGCCTGGATGCCGGCAAGACCGGCATACTTTTCCTCAGCGAAATCCCAAGCGTGCCGAGCCTGACGGAACCGACGCCTATCTCCGTTTCGAAGTTTGATCTCAGCACGCGCAAGACGGAACCATTCCTTGGCGGTCTGGGCGGCTTCGTGGTATCGGCCAATGGCGAAAAGGTGTTGTACCGCCAGGGGCCAGGATGGTTCATCGCGCCGGCGGCAGTCGTGCCCAAGCCGGGCGATGGCGCGCTGAATCTCGACGCGATGGAGGTTTACACCGATCCACGCGCTGAGTGGAATCAGATGTACCACGAAGTCTGGAGGATCGAGCGTGACTTCTTCTACGATCCCAACCATCACGGATTGAATATTGCCGCAGCCGAAAAGAAATATGCGCCGTACTTGAAGGGTGCCGGAGGCCGTGCTGACGTCAATCATCTTTTCGACGAGATGCTTGGTGAACTCACAGTAGGACACATGTTTATCGGCGGAGGTGATGTGCCCCAGCCGAAGAAGGTGAAGGGCGGGCTACTTGGTGCGGACTACAAGGTGGAAAACGGGCGCTACCGTTTCGCGCGTGTTTTCAATGGAGAGAATTGGAATCCAGAATTACGCGCACCGCTAACTCAGCCGGGCGTCGACGTAAAAGTTGGCGACTATCTGCTGGAAGTGGGTGGCCGTGAAGTGCGCCCGCCGACCGACGTCTACAGTTACTTTGAAAATACAGCGGGGACACAAATTAAAATTAAAGTTGGCCCAAGCGCGGACGGCAAGGACGCTCGGGAAGTCACTGTAGTGCCGTTGCCCAGTGAATTCGAACTGCGCAATTTCGCATGGGAAGAGGATAATCGCCGCAAAGTCGATCAGCTGAGCGGCGGCAAAGTCGCCTACGTGCATGTACCTGATACCGCCAACGGAGGCTTCATCAATTTCAACCGGTATTATTTCGCACAAGTAGGCAAACAAGCTGCCGTCATTGATGAGCGCTACAACCACGGTGGGGAAATCGCGGACTATATTATCGACATGCTCAAACGGCCGCTCCGCAATTGCGACATTACGCGGGAAGGCGAACAATTCTGTTCTCCGCTCGCGCAAATTTATGGTCCGAAGACCATGATCATCAACGAAATGTCCGGCTCGGGTGGCGACGCGTTGCCGTGGATGTTCAAGCAAGACAAGGTAGGGCCGCTGGTCGGAACACGAACGTGGGGCGGCCTCGTTGGCATTTACAATTACCCGCCGCTGCTCGACGGAGGCCGTGTAACCGCTCCGCGCGTGGCGATCTTTGGTTTGCACAGCGAGTATGAAGTGGAAAATCACGGCATTGCGCCGGACATCGAAGTGGAGAACGATCCAGCGTCCGTTGCGGCTGGACACGATCCACAACTCGAACGCGCCGTCCAGGTAACACTGGAAGCGCTGAAGGCGCATCCGGTTGTGATCCCCGGACCTCCACCCTATCCCAACTATCAGAAGCAGTGACTTGATGAAATTGAGGCCAGCTGCGCGAATCTTAGAGGATTCGGGTGGCTGGTCTGCGTCTCGGCGAGGGGATGTGTTATTTTGATTGCGATCCCCCATGCCAGAACTTCCTGAAGTCGAAACGGTAGCGCGCGGGCTAAGGCGGACGATTGTCGGTCGGCGGATCTTGTCCGTCCGTCTGGGCAAAACCGATTTCATCGATGACCCGGCTGCACTCGAACAGCATCTTCCGGGCAGGCAAATCGAAGCCGTCGAACGCTACGGGAAATTCATGCTGCTGCGGCTTTCGGCGGTACATGGTGCCGGTTCTCTGTCTGCAAACGGAGATGCGGCTCCTGCAGCCTTGCTCGTACATTTGGGAATGACCGGGCAGATCGCGCCAAATCCTGCCGCACAGCCTTGCGCAAAACACACTCATGCGTGCTTTCTGCTCGACGATGCTCGCGAGCTGCGCTACACCGATGCGCGGCGCTTCGGCCGCTTGGCCTATCTCTCCGCAGGTCCGCTCGCGGAAGAGTTGCGCCAATTTGGCGCCGACCCGCTCGAAATTCGTGTTGAAGAATTTGTGAAGCAAGCGCGAACCCGCCGAGCAAGAATTAAGGCCCTGCTGCTCGATCAAAGCTTCTTGCGAGGTGTGGGAAATATCTACGCGGATGAAAGTCTATGGCGAGCGAAGATTCATCCAGCGCGCCTCGGCGCTTCGCTGAAGAAGGAAGAGGCAGCTAAGTTGCACCGCGTGCTGCGCGAAATCCTGGAAAAGGCAATCGTGTTGCGTGGTTCGTCAATTTCCGATTTTCTTGACGCCGATGGCCAACCGGGCGAATATCAGCGCCACCATCGGGCGTACGGGCGAGAAAGCGAGGGCTGCTACCGCTGCGGCACACAGATACGCCGTGCGATTGTTGCGGGACGGAGCAGCTATTTCTGCCCGAAGTGTCAGCCGGCGCCGCGCGGCTGCGTCGCCCTGCCGCTGCCAAGAAAACCGGCGAAGAAAGCCGCCAGGTAGGTAAGTTGGATGCGAGCTGTAGTACAACGAGTGAGCCGCGCGAGTGTGACGGTCGACGGGCGCATCACGGGCGAAATCGCCAACGGGCTGATGATTTTGCTCGGAGTTGTACGCGAGGACACCGCTGCGATCGCAGCGTCCATGGCGGAGAGAGTGGCAAATCTGCGGATTTTCGAGGACGACCAAGGAAAGATGAACCGCTCGCTCCTGGACGTGAAGGGCGCGGCCCTCGTCGTTTCGCAATTTACGTTATACGGCGACGCGCGCGGACAACGCCGGCCCAGCTTTATCTCCGCCGCTCCGCCAGAAAGGGCCAAAGCGCTCTACGAAGAGTTCACGCGAGCGATGCAAGCGTTAAGTGTCAGCGTCGCGACAGGAATTTTTCAAACAATGATGTCCGTGGAGCTGGTTAATGAAGGTCCGGTCACGATCCTCCTCGACTCCGACAAAACGTTCTAGCTCTGGGCGCCGCTCTAAGGTACGTCGAAAGTGGACGAGAGCCGAGGTGCTGAGTGAACTGAAAAAGCATGCCGATCCGAAGGCCCGCGCGCAGCTGGCATATTTCGGCGTGAACGTTCCCAAGGCTTATGGGATTTCTGCACCAGTGTTACACGCCTTCGCGCGACACATAGGGAAAGATCAGGCCCTGGCGGAGGAACTCTGGTCCTCCGCCATTCACGAAGCAAGAATCCTCTCTCCGCTGATCGGTGAATCGGAAAAAATCACTGCTGCGCAGATGGAACGTTGGGTGCGCGATTTCAACTCATGGGACGTGGTCGACACGGTTTGTTGCTATCTTTATGCGCACGCGGCACCCGCCTGGGACAAAATCTACGAGTGGAGTAGTCGAAGCAAGGAGTTCGAGAAGCGCGCCGCATTTTCCCTGGCTGCATATCTGAGCTATAAGGACAAATCCGCGGAAGATGCTCGCTTCAAACGATTTCTCCTGGTCATCGAACGGGAGGCCCACGACGAGCGGAATTTCGTAAGAAAAGCCGTTAATTGGGCGCTGCGCAATATCGGAAAAAGAAATCTACAGCTCAACGCGGCAGCAATTCGCTCTGCAGAGCGAATTCGGCAGCAGGATTCTCGATCCGCACGATGGATCGCAGCGGACGCGCTCCGCGAACTGAAGAGCGAAGCGGTGCAAATACGGCTGCGCAAGAAAGCGGGCTAAGGGATGGCCAAGAAATCAGAAAAACTAGGCCTCGTAACTCGCCGGGCGCGAGCCAGGGATGCACTGCGTCTGGCGGAGCTGAGCGGCCAACTCGGATATCCAACGACAACCGCGGAGATGACAAAAAGATTGCGCAAATTGAAGCCCGCATCGCAAAACGCCTTGTTCGTTGCGGAATCTCCCAGCGCAGGAGTGGTTGGCTGGGCGCACGTCAGTGTTACGCACCTTGTCGAGGTCGGCACGCGCGCGGAATTAAATGGGCTCATTGTTGCTGAAGATCAACGCAGCCTCGGTGCGGGCGCCCGGCTCCTGGAAGCCGCCGAAGATTGGGCACGCAAGCACGCCTGCCCAAGCATGTCCGTGCGGTCCAACGTGATCCGCGAACGCGCTCACAAATTCTACGAACGGCAGGGGTACGAACACTACAAGACGCAGAAAGCTTTCCGCAAGCCGCTGTGAACTACCTCGTCCTATAACAATTAAAGCTAGTAACCAGTTCCACCGTGCCGCATGGCAAGGTATATCGCAGTACGATACACTTAGTCTATGGGACTGGATATCACTCCCGCCGAGTACCGCGCCCTGGCGGAGTTGCGTTACCGCATCCGCCATTTTTTACGCGAAGGGGACGCCAAGGCCCGCGCCGTCGGTCTCGAGCCTCAGCAGTACTTGATGCTGCTCGCCATTCGCGGCCTGCCCGAAGGCAGGGAGGCCACCATTCAGACGCTTGCCGAGCGGCTCGCGCTAAAACACCACAGCGCCGTCGAACTCGTTGACCGCCTTGAGACGAACGGCTATGTGCGCAGGACCCGCAGCCGGGACGACCGCCGCCGTGTGTTCGTCACTCTGTTACCGCGTGGCGAGCGTTTGCTCGAGCAAGTCGCACAGAACCGCATCAGTGAACTCCGCACCAGTGGAGAAGCTCTAGTCGGCGCAATCGAAGCCCTGCTCGAGCGCGGCCAGCGCGACGTCAAAAAGCTGAAGAAAGCTGCCAACAGGGGAGTGCGAGACAAGCGTGCCTGAAGACAACCAAAAACCCAGCTCACATACGAAAGCTAACAGGACGCCCCCCAAGCACAACGAAGAGTTGGGAGACTTCACAACCACGTTGCGCGTTGTCCCGATCTCCTGCCTCGCGATGTTTATCGGAGTCCTCTGTGCTTTCGTCGCCTTGGTACTTCTTCGCTTGATCGGCCTATTTACTAACCTTTTTTATTTTGGCCGCTGGAACACGGCGATGGTTTCGCCTGCTGGCAACCATTTAGGCTACTACAGCGTTCTCGTGCCAATTGGGGGCGCGCTCATCATCGGTTTGATGGCGCGGTATGGCTCGGAACGAATCCGCGGCCACGGCATTCCGGAAGCGATCGAAGCGATTTTAATCAATGGCAGTCGTGTAGAACCGAAAGTCGCCTTTCTAAAACCAATCTCATCGGCAATTTCCATCGGTTCAGGCGGACCGTTTGGCGCGGAAGGTCCGATCATCATGACGGGCGGCGCGTTTGGGTCGATGATCGCCCAGCTTTTTCATTTGACGAGCGCTGAGCGAAAAACTCTTCTAGTGGCGGGAGCGGCAGGCGGAATGTCCGCAACGTTCGCCTCTCCGGTCGCTGCCGTACTGCTTGCTGTCGAGCTTCTGCTCTTTGAGTGGAAGCCGCGCAGCTTGATTCCTGTTGCGCTAGCCAGCGCAGTCGCGGCGGTTGCTCGGCGATATATCTTGGGATTTGGTCCGCTGTTTCCCGTGCCCGAACACCCGCTCTTCATCGGTCCCAAAGCATTGTTGGGTTGCGCGTTAGTCGGGCTTTTGGCCGGTGTTTTATCAGCATTGCTGACTTTGTCGGTATACGCGGCCGAGGACGCATTTCAACACCTCAAGATTCATTGGATGTGGTGGCCGGCGATAGGCGGTCTTGCCATTGGCATCGGCGGTTTGATTTTTCCGCAGGCCCTCGGCGTTGGGTACGACACCATCGGCGCGTTGCTCCAAGGCAGCGTGACCACAAAAGTTATTTTGGGAGTTCTTCTCGTGAAGTGGTTTATCTGGGCTGTATCGCTGGGTTCGGGTACCTCGGGCGGCGTCTTGGCCCCATTGCTGATGATGGGCGGAGCCCTTGGCGGCCTCGAAGCGATGTTTCTGCCCAACGAAGGCGCGGGCTTTTGGCCCCTCATTAGCATGGGCGCGATTCTTGGCGGGACGATGCGCTCTCCATTTACGAGCATCGTCTTTGCTTTTGAATTGACGCACGACGCAAACGTTTTTCTACCGCTCCTCGTTGGCAGCGTGATCGCGCATGCCTTCACGGTTCTGACATTGAAAAGGTCCATCTTGACCGAAAAAGTCGCCAGGCGCGGTTTTCACTTGAGCCGCGAATATGCCGTTGACCCACTCGAAATTCTTTTTGTCCGCGAGGTGATGCGATCCAATGTCGTTGTCTTGCCGGCGGAGGCGAAGGTCGGCGAAATACTGAACGCGCTTCACGTGGAACACCCGCATAAACAGCGATTGCTTCCGGTGGTGGATGCAGAAGGCAAGCTCGTCGGCGTGCTGACTCGGAGAGACATCCGCGAACGGATAGGGCAAGAAGGCGATGCAGTCCTGCAACGTCCGCTCCGGGAACTGGTGCGAGCCAGCACGATCGAAACAAATCCCGACGAAATCTTGCGCGTGGTTGTATATCGAATGGCAGAAAAAACTGTGACCAGGCTGCCTGTGGTCGAACGTTCCACGGGAAAATTCCTAGGGCTAATCTCCCTCGATGATTTACTGAAAGCGCGCTCCAAACATTTGGAAGAAGAGCGCCGCCGCGAACGCACCTTGAATTTAAGGTTCCTGCTGCCAGGAAGGCGAGAGGAAACCGAAGCGGAGACGCCCGCGGTGCCGTGAAAAAGAACTTGTCTAACAACCGCGGCGGCAAACACGAAACACAGGTAACGCACAATGCAAAAGCCCAATCCATCACAGAAGGCATCGAATAGATGTATAGAGAGTCGCTAATAAAATGACGAGTGTTCCTCTACAGACGCAGACAAGCTGGTGGAAATTCCCATCGCGCCAGTGGAACGCATTGCTTAATGAGCGCGAAGAGCAAGTCTTCCTTGTGCTGACGTTGCTCATCGGCGCCTTGGTGGGCCTGATGGCCGTCGCTTTCATTCTCTTGACCGAGCGAGTGGGCATGCGGCTCTATCCTGTCGGCGGAGCTGCCTGGCATCGTGTCCTTATTCCGATTGTGGGCTCTCTCGTCATGGGGTATTTGCTGTACCGCTATTTTCCAGATGCGCGCGGCAGCGGTGTTCCGCAAACGAAGGCGGCTCTTTACGCGCGCGAAGGCCGCATCACCGCGGCCACGATGTTTGGGAAATTCTTCTGTACTTCCGCTACTCTCGCCAGCGGAATTCCGCTGGGACGCGAGGGACCGACCGTGCAGGTCGGCGCCGGCATCGCTTCTGTGTTGGGACGCCATCTTGGCCTTCGACCGGAAAAAGTGAAGGCACTTATCCCGGTAGCATCGGCTGCGGCCATTGCCGCTGCGTTCAACACTCCCTTGGCCGCGGTTCTGTTTGCCCTCGAGGAAATTGTAGGCGATCTCCACGCTCCCGTGTTGGGTTCTGTCGTTCTCGCAGCCGCCACTTCGTGGGGTGTCCTGCGGCTTTTGTTGGGCAACGATCCGCTTTTTAAAGTGCCGCAATACCAGCTCATCAATCCTTGGGAATTCGCTATTTACGCCGTCCTCGGTGTCGCCGGCGGCCTCGTGTCAGTGGCCTTCACCAAGCTGTTGCTCGGCATGCGCGAGCGCCTTCTAAAATTTTCACGCAAGACGGTTCCATTCCAGCCCGTGATCGGGGGAATATTGGTCGGACTTATGGGCTGGTTCGTCCCTCAGGTTATGGGCGTGGGTTACGAGCACGTTGGTGCCGTCTTGAACGGAGGCATGGCTCTTCGCCTCATGGTATTGCTTTTAGTTTTGAAACTTTTTGCGGTCACCATCAGCTATGCCTCTGGAAACGCCGGCGGCATTTTCGGTCCCAGCCTGTTCCTTGGAGCCATGCTCGGTGGAGCTATTGGCACCGTGGCCCACAACCTGTTTCCCTACCATGTGGCCACGCCAGGAGCCTACGCTCTCGTGGGAATGGGCACGGTCTTTGCAGGGATCATCCGCGCGCCGATGACTTCCGTCGTCATGATTTTTGAAATCACGCGCGACTATGCGGTCATCGTTCCTCTGATGATCTCTAATCTCGTGAGCCTCTTTATCGCTTCGCGCTTGCAGAAGCAACCCATCTACGAAGCCTTGGCGCGTCAAGATGGCATTCACCTGCCCACGGCCGAGACCCGCCAACAGGAAGGGCACAGACAGGTGATACTCGCCATGCGGCCAGCGAAGGAAATTCTTTCGGCGGACATGACGGTGCCGGAAGCCCTGGAAAAGATACACTCAAGCGAATCCACCGCATGGCCTGTAATCGACAACCAAGATTTGATCGGCTTCCTGAGTTTTGGCAAGCTTCAGCAAGCCTCGACGGCGGCCGCTCCTGAGCCTAAACGGCTGAAGGAGCTGATCGATGGAGGAGATTTCCCCCATCTCCACGTGGACCACTCCCTCAGTCTGGCGCTCGAACGCATGGGCGCGTGCCAGATCAACGCGATACCAGTCGTCAGCCGTGCCGATATCCACAAACTCGAAGGCATCGTTACCCTGAAGGATGTCTTGGCCCTCTATGGTGTCGGATCTCCCGAAAAAGCATAATTGGAGCGGCAACTCTGAGAACGTGAGTCTCTGCGATTCACCATAACCTGAACCAATGACCCCTCTCTGGAGAAAAAATGGACTACATCAACCTCGGCAAGACCGGCCTCAAAGTCTCCCGCATCTGTCTTGGCTGCATGACCTATGGGTCTCCAGCGACCGGCAAAATCAAGCCCGGCAGCCACGCCTGGGCCCTCAACGAAGAAGAAAGCCAGCCATTTCTTCGTCAGTCGCTGGAACTTGGTATCAATTTCTTTGACACCGCCAACGTTTACTCAGCGGGTGCCAGCGAGGAAGTCGTCGGCCGTTTCCTCAAAGCAAACGCACGCCGCGAATCCGTGGTCATTGCCACCAAGGCCCACGGCGTTATGCGTGACGAGCCCAATGGCCGCGGCCTCTCCCGCAAGGCGATCTTCTATGAACTCGACCAGAGCCTTCGCCGTCTTGGCACCGATTACGTTGACCTCTATCAAACTCATCGCTGGGATTACGAAACGCCCATCGAAGAAACACTGGAGGCCCTTCACGACGTCGTGAAGTCAGGCAAGGTGCGCTATATCGGAGCTTCCTCCATGTACGCCTGGCAGTTCACCAAAGCCCTCTATCTCGCTGACGTGCACGGCTGGACTCGTTTCATTTCCATGCAGAATTATTACAACCTGCTCTATCGGGAAGAGGAGCGCGAGATGATGCCGCTTTGCCAGTCCGAGGGCATAGGCGTCATTCCTTGGAGCCCGCTTGCGCGTGGCCGCCTCACTCGCGCATGGCAAGCCGAAAGCACCAAGCGTTTCGAGACGGATCAGTTCGGCAAGACCTTGTACTCGAAGACGGAAGACGCTGACCATAAGGTCGTTGACCGCTTAGGTGAACTCTCCGAAAAACGTGGCGTTCCTCGATCCCAACTCGCGCTCGCGTGGATGCTCAGCAAACCCTTCATTACTTCACCGATTGTTGGTGCCACAAAACAACATCACCTTTCGGACGCAGTTGCAGCGCTCTCGCTGCGTCTCACACCGGAAGAGATTGCATCCCTTGAGGAGCCGTATACACCGCATCCTGTTCTTGGATTCAGTTGAGATTGCAGGCGGCACGCTAACGTAGATTATCTCTGGCGTATAGTACCTGATTGATTTATGCTGCCCACGGCGTTTGGGGCCCGCCTGGGGTATGCTCTTCAAAACACAAAGCGCTTCTGTCTACGGCATCGACGCTTACCTCGTCGAGGTGGAGGTCGACGTCGGCTCCGCCCGCATGCAGGACTTCAACGTTGTCGGCCTCCCGGATAATGCCGTCAAGGAAAGCCGCGAACGCATCAAATCCGCCCTCCGCAATTGTGGCTTCGAGTTTCCTCACGGCCAAGGCGTGACCATCAATCTCGCTCGGCCGACATTCGCAAGGAAGGTTCCGCGTTCGATCTTCCGATGGCTCTAGGACTCGTTGGATGTATGGGTCATTTTTTCGGCAAGCAGCTCAACCAGTGCATGTTCCTCGGCGAGCTGTCCCTTGATGGGAGCATTCGCTCCGTACGTGGCGCGCTTTCTGCCGCACTCGCCGCGCGCGAACGTGGCCTGAAATCACTTGCTGTTCCTGAGGCAAACGCGCGCGAGGCGGCTGTCGTCGAGGGCGTCAACGTATTTGCCCTGAAGACGCTCCCGCAAGCCGTCGATCTGGTGAATGCGCCCGAGTCTTTCCAACCCATCGTAGTTGATGCCAAGCAGATGCTTTCGGAAGCGGCGCAGTATTCCGTCGACCTGCGCGACGTACACGGCCAGCAAGCAGCGAAGCGCGCGCTTGAGGTGGCCTGCGCCGGCGGTCACAACATTCTATTCATCGGACCCCCGGGTGCCGGCAAGACCATGCTCGCCAAACGTATCCCGACAATATTGCCTCCGATGACTTTGGATGAAGCCATCGAAACAACACGGATTCACAGTGTTGCTGGCGTTCTCGAAGACAGCCGCGGCCTCGTCGGCACCCGCCCTTATCGCTCTCCGCACCACACCATCAGCGATGCGGGTCTGATCGGCGGCGGGGCCGTCCCGCGCCCCGGCGAAGTTTCGCTCGGCCACAATGGCGTTCTCTTTCTCGATGAACTCCCTGAATTTCAGCGCAATGTACTAGAAGTCATGCGCCAGCCGCTCGAAGACGGCGCCGTCACCATTTCTCGCGCAGCCGTCTCAGTGACGTTTCCCTCGCGATTCATGCTAGCCGCAGCTATGAACCCCTGTCCCTGCGGCTATTTCGGCGATCCCATGCGCGAGTGCCACTGCACGCCGCCGATGATCCAGCGCTACGTCTCCAAAATATCCGGCCCCCTCCTTGACCGCATCGATATTCACATCGAAGTGCCCGCGGTAAAATACAAAGAGCTGCGCGCTCCATCGTCTTCCGAAGATTCAGCGGCCGTCCGGCAACGGGTAATAGCGGCCCGCGACAAGCAGCTCGACCGCTTCCGCACAGAAAAAAGACCTACGCCAACGCCCAGATGATGCCCAAGATGCTTCGCAAGCATTGCGCCATCTCCGCCGAGGGCGAAAAGCTTCTGGAGAATGCCATCACCCGCCTCGGCCTTTCCGCCCGCGCCCACGACCGCATCCTAAAGGTCGCCCGAACAATCGCCGACCTGGATGCTTCTGAGAACATCGATCCACGCCACCTAAGCGAAGCCATTCAATACCGCACCCTGGATCGTTCCTATTGGGCCTAGTCGCGTGCAAGCCGCCTAATCACGCCAGTCTACCGGAACTATTAGTTCGCCCTAAGACCCGCGCACCCCTTCTATACATCAAGTGCTCCATTGACTTAGGTTTAGCCGCTGTGTTACCGATAAGTGCGCTCTCTTAGGTGCAATTAGCCTCTGGAAGGGCGCCGCGAATGGGCACAGACCCCAAGCACCTCGAAATCACGTTGGAGACGCAGGTCGAAAGCGTCAATCTCGCTGAGGAGATGTGTATTCGCGTAGCTGAGTCTGCGGGTTTTGGCGAAGACGATTGCTATAAGATAGGCATGAGCGTGCGTGAGGGCGTCATCAACGCGTTTCACTACGGCAATCAGGAACGCCCCGAAAAAAAGATTCACCTGGCTGTCGATCTCACTGGCGATAAAATGATCATCCACGTTTTGGATGAGGGCACGGGTTTCACGCTCGCCAGCGTGCCCGATCCGCTGGCCGAAGAGAATCTTTTGAGCACGTCCGGACGCGGGATTTTTCTTATGCGCGCATTTATGGACGAATTCGACGTAGTGCCCGGCCGCACAGGCGGCGCGGAAATCGTCATGGCAAAAAAGCTGCCACTGCAAGACAACCCGGGAACGAACGGCCAAGGTGGCCAGGGCGCTTCCCCGCATCAAGGAGCCTAAACGAAATTATGCCTCTTCGCGCAACTCATCGAGATGCTTCTCAAGCTACTGTAGTGGACCTCAGCGGCAAGATCACGCTAGGCGAAGGTAGCGCCCTGCTTCGCAAAACCATTCGCGGTTTGCTGGACGATAAACGCGTCCACATCGTGCTCAATCTGGCGGACGTGGATTACATCGACAGCTCCGGTATCGGTGAGCTCGTCAGCGCCTACACCACTGCGAAGGGCCGTGGTGGCGAGCTAAAGCTTCTTCATCTGACAAAAAAAGTGCACGACTTGCTGCAGCTCACCAAGCTCTACACTGTCTTCGACGTCTACACCGAAGAGAGCGCCGCTCTGAACAGTTTCCAGCGATCTGCTTGATCTATCCCGCAATTAAGCGAGATGCCGGCAACTCCGCTTCTGCCGCTCGCTTCGCGCACGTTCCTGCGGCACAATTCTTTCATGGCCATTGATGCCACATCTGTGCGTACCAGCTCCGACACCGCGTGGATTGTCGAGCGGGCAAGTGCTGTCGGATTTGATCTTTGCGGAATCGTGCGCGCGGAAAAGTTTCCCGAGCTAAACCTGACGCAAGAGTGGCTGGCACGTGGATTCGCTGGCGAGATGAAGTATCTCGCCGATCCTCGCCGCCGTGACCCGCAGAGCGTAATGCCCGGCATCCGCGCCGTGATAGTTTGCGCCTTAAACTACAACTCCCCCGCGCCACGATCTGTGAATGCGCTCATTCCAGAGAATTCCGAGCCGCGCGGTTGGATTTCTCGTTACGCCTGGGGCCGGGATTACCACGAAGTACTCCAGGAGAAGCTCCAAAGCCTGGCCAGCAGCCTCTCCGAGCACTTCAGCGAACCGCACGAGGCGCGCATTTACGCGGACACTGGCCCTTTACATGAGCGCGTCTTCGCCAAACACGCCGGCCTAGGCTGGCTGGGAAAAAATACGCTGCTCCTAAACTCCAAGCTCGGCTCGTGGTTTTTTCTCGGCGTGATTCTTACGACTCTCGATATTCCGCCCACCCTAGGACCAGCCGAACCGCCCGCCCCAGATCTCTGCGGTTCTTGCACAAAATGCATCGATGCCTGCCCAACCGGGGCGCTCGTAGAACCTTACGTGATGGACGCACGCCTCTGCATCTCCTACCTAACGATCGAGCTTCGCGGGACCATTCCCGAAGAGTTGCGCGAACCCATGGGTCGCCACGTCTTCGGCTGCGACATTTGCCAGGATGTATGCCCATGGAATCGCCGTGCCCCGGTGACACCTGCTGCGGAGTTTCAGCCTCGAACTTTTCCGCAGCCCTCAAAGGCCCAACCAAGTGAGCTGGGTGCTCCCGTTACCAAAGAGCCAGAAGAAGACTCGCTCTTCCTCCCGAAGCTCGAGTGGCTGGCTGCTATGAACGAAGATCAATTCCGCGCGCTCTTTCGGGGAAGCCCAGTCAAGCGTACAAAATGGCGCGGCCTGATACGCAACGCCTGCATCGCCCTGGGCAATTCCGCACTAGCTCGTGGCTCGGACGACTACGAAAGAATTTGCTCGCTCCTAACCAGGCTCTCATCTTCATCCGAGCAGCTAATCGCAGAGTCTGCCCAATGGGCGCTTTCGCGCATCTAAGAAACGTGGCGAGTTCTCAGCTTTAACGCTGCCGATGAGGAGCGTCCCGAGGGACCTCTCCGTCTCCGTAATGACCGGTATGGAACAGTCGGCTGATAGAGCGGTATGATACAGTCGCCTGGTTGGCCAGCCTTCTCGCCGCAGGAGATCCCCATGAATCGCCGAAGTTTCCTGGTAAATACCGGGATTGTCGGTGCGGGGTTGCTTGGAGCGGGCAGCGGCGCTTCTGTGTTTTTGCGCTCCGCCACCGCATCAGAATTTGCATTAAATCTCAAAGTGGAGGAAAAATTCGTGCCATTTACCGTCCCACCGTTGCCTTACTCATTCGACGCACTCGAACCCTACATTGATGCCAAGACCATGGAAATTCACCATGACAAACACCATGGCGCCTACGTCACCAACCTGAACAAGGCGCTGGATGGTCACGCCGATCTTCAAGCCAAATCGCTTGATGACCTTCTGAAGAATCTCGATTCCATTCCGGAGAATATTCGCGCTGCAGTTCGCAACAATGCCGGTGGCCACTGGAACCATTCGCTCTTCTGGACGCAGATGAAAAAAGGTGGTGGTGGAGAGCCGCAGGGTGATCTCGGCGATGCGATCAAGTCGGCTTTCGGTTCTTTCGCGGAATTTCAGGCCAAGTTTGCTGCCGCTGGCCTTGCCCGCTTCGGTTCGGGCTGGGCTTGGCTCCTCGTCAAGGACGGCAAGCTGGCCATCGATTCGACGCCAAATCAAGACACGCCCATTTCGCTCGGCGCCAAGGCTGTACTTGGGATCGACGTTTGGGAGCATGCCTACTACCTGAAGTATCAGAACGTGCGTGCCGATTACATCAAGGCTTGGTGGAACGTCGTTAATTGGGATTCCGCCACTCAACACTACGCAGCCGCAAAAAAGTAATTAACGCCGCGCATCCACAAAAAGCACGAAGGCCCGGTTCAATAAAATCGAACCGGGCCTTCGTGTTTTGTATAGCTTGTTGCCTCTAAGTTTGTGCTAAGCCATCAACTGACGTTTTGCCAGCGGGACAATCGAGCCGACGCGAGAGCCGTTGTTATAACTCTGCGGTACCGGCGCAAACGTCCGTGCTTCCCTAGTGGCGAGCGGCATTGGCATGGGCATTGGTCCAATCGTGTTGCGCGAGGCTTCGCGCACCAACTCCATGCGCCCCCGCACGCGGAACTTGGCAAGCAGCGAAGACACGTGAAATTTCACCGTGCGTTCGGAAAGATTCAAAGTCGCGGCAATCTCCTTATTGGCCAGACTCTTCATCACGCCGCCAAGCACTTCTTCCTCGCGGCGCGTGAGCTTCACGGGACTGCCGACGGAATGTCCTGCTTGCAGCAGTTTTTCCGCCTTTTCGGTAAGGCCTTCCAAAAGGTCATTTTCCGCCTTGACCATTACCACGTAGTCGTTTGGCGTCTGCCCTCTCACCATGCAGTGCATTGCCAGAAGGCCGGCGGCTTGGTCCACGGGGAAACACCCGTCAGGGCCTGCCTCCACGTGAAAATGGGTTACGCCAGTGTTTTTTTCATAAAAATAATAGTGATCGCGAGGAATTGCCGGGCGGGGACTGCTCAAAGTATGATGATGCTGTTCACTCCTGCGGATAAGCTTCACACGCACCCCTCAGTATGCAGCCTCGTAGGACAACCGAAGCTATTTTTAGATTGAGCCTCCGTCAGGAGGCAAGCTGCATTTGCGTAGGCAAGCGGCCAGGTAAGAAGCCGATACAGAGGGCTGTGCGCTCGGTGCCTGGACCCTCAGAAAGGCCACACCGATCTGCGAGAAGGAGCTCCCTGCCAGTTCGCCTGCGTTGTTTCTCCGAACCGCTTCATCTATGCATTTTCCTCACCGAATGGCCATAAATTACAACTCGTTCAGAAGAGGAGTACTTAGGTGGGCCATCCAAACCGATGTGGCCTCATTCCCGGGTAGGAATTGCACGGTAGGCGAATTTTTTCCCTGACTCCGCATCCCATACTCCAATAAACAAGGCTGCACTCCATTTTGGAACAAAAAGATGGCTGCATCGGAGGCCAGAACTTTGGCAGAACTGAAGGATTTATCCGTATAAGCCCGTGGATCGCTTTCGCCTGTGGAAAACTACCTGTGGAAATCTCACTTTGGAAATCTTCTCTGCACCCGACAACCAGGATTCTTTTTTCTTCAATACGAGACAATGCGGGTCTGTTCGGGCGCAATCAATTCGTAGGTAATTCCACGCCAACGTATCTTCCGCGTTAACAGGGAGCTGATGAAATTCACCAGGTATAGAAATGGAGTAAAGACTGTTAGCAACACATAAATCCAGGCTTGGCCCGCGATTTGTGAACGGTGTGCTGGCAATACTTCCGACACGCCTGCGGCGCGCAACGCTCCTCGGATCATAGAGAGCAACACCGGCAAGAAAGTAAGCGCCGCCAGATGAAACGCCGGCCGCGTGGCCAGATAATCGCTAAGCGTCAATATGGTTCCTATGACGAGCGACAGGCAGTAGAGCAAGTGAGTGCCGGCGGCCATCCCCCACATTTTTTGCGCATACACGCGCGTGATCAAGACTTGCCGGTTCGTGAATTCCATCAAGCCCGTAAAATCTGTCTCGACAAAAGAAGGCACGAGGCATTCAGGCAAAAAGACAATCGACTTGTTCGCCCGCTCCAGCGCCCGCGTCATTGAATAATCATCGCTCACCGAATGCTGCCATTCTTCCAATATTCCGGATTGGTCGAAGACGCTTCGTCGTATTGCAGTGCCCCCGCCCCAGCAGAAATTCTTTCCTTTTTCGCTGAGCATGGTGACGATCGGTGCGTTCCATGCCGCGAGCAGGGCCGTCGCCAAGTTGCTCCGGTTCGGAATCAACCACCGCATCGTAGTGGTAGCCCCTATGCGGGAATCAGCAAGCGGCGCAACCATGCGGTGAAGCCAGTTTTTTCCGGGGCGTCCGTCCGAGTCCACAAAAGTGAGTACGTCGAATTCCGCATCCAGCTGCGCGATCCCTACCCGCAGGTTATTCACTTTCTCGCCGCACCCATCGGGCTTCTCTGTAATCACCACATGGGCTTTCGCGCGCGACGACGAGACAACGCGCTTCACGATGTTGTACGCGGGGTCGGTTGCCGAAGCGATCAGAAAGAATATCTCGTAGTTTTGATAATCGAATTCCGTAAGCGAAACCAGATTTCGCTCGAGCGCTGCCTCGATTCCTTTGCATGGACACAATACCGCCACCTTCGGCGAATAAAAACCGGGATCCGTGTGCATCCGCCGCCGCGCATAGCCCAGCCACTGCATTCCTAATCCGACCAAATAGAGCCCGAGAAGGATCTGCGGAATCGCCAAAAAATAGAATAAGATTTCCAGGTTTTCCATGCCTTTCGAGAATAGCAGACAGCCCACGCTCGCGCTTGTCCGCGTGTGCGGGTAGAATCGCACCGGTAAACGTCCCCTTAAGGAGAAATATATGCCCAATCGTGTGGACTTCAGCATGGTGACGACCTCAACCGAACTCCCGGGTTACCGCATCGTTCGCAATTTCGGGATTGTGCGCGGCATCATCGTCCGCTCCCGCAGCGTAATCGGAAACCTCGGCGCGGCCCTGCAAACCATCGTCGGCGGCAATATCACTATTCTCACAAACCTTTGCGAGAAAACTCGTGAAGACGCCTACGAACTTCTTTTGCAGCATGCCGGCGATCATGGAGCGAACGCTGTCATCGGCATGCGCTACGACGCCACAGAAGTCATGCAGGGCGTAACCGAAGTCCTGGCCTACGGCACAGCGGTGCAAGTCGAGCGCATCTCGTAGTCTTCACAGGGAGCCTTCGCGTCCGTTCGCGGCGAGCCCTCCTGCAATGGTAGAATCTCGCTTCCTATGTACTGCTCTTCCTGCGGCGCACAGGTTTCTTCCAACGGGCGGTTCTGCTCTTCTTGCGGCGGAGCTCTCGATCTCAATGCTGCGCCGACCATCGATTCGAATGATTTAAGCGCTGAGCAAGAGACGATTGCACCGCCCGGACCTTCCGCCACTCCGCGCAAACCCTCCTCCGCTCCGACTCCAACGCGGCCCCAGCGCTCGCCTTCCAGTGGCAGCCCTGGCGTTAGGCTAACAAGTTCCGATCCCATCGGCGGCGGGCGCTTCACGCCTGGACAGATAATCGCCGAGCGCTATCGCATTGTTGCCATGGCTGGCCGCGGTGGAATGGGCGAGGTCTATCGAGCGGAAGATCTGACGCTTGGCCAGGTCGTCGCCATCAAGTTTCTTCCCGAGAGTCTTTCCCAAGATGCCGCCACCTTGGCGCGTTTTCACTCCGAAGTTCGCATCGCACGCCAGGTTTCGCATCCAAATGTGTGCCGGGTCTTCGATATCGGCGACGCCAGCGGTACGCCCTACCTCTCCATGGAATATGTCGATGGCGAGGATCTCGCCTCCGTTGTGCGCCGCATCGGCAGGCTTTCTCCTGACAAGGCCACCGAAGTCGCGCGCCAGATTTGCGCCGGCCTCGCTGCAGCCCACGAGCGCGGCGTCGTTCACCGCGACCTCAAGCCCGCCAACGTCATGCTCGATGGCGCCGGAAAAATTCGCATCACCGATTTTGGCCTCGCCGGAATCGCCGCAAGCATTCAGGGCGCGGACATTCGCGCAGGCACGCCCGCCTACATGGCTCCGGAACAGCTCGCCGGAAAAGAAGTCACCACCAAGAGCGACATCTATTCGCTCGGCCTGATCCTCTACGAAATCCTCACAGGAAAACGTGCCTTCGAAGCTTCGACTCTGCCCGAGCTCATAAAGCTCCGCGAACAGGGCACCATCACGAATCCCTCGACTCTCGTGCGCGACCTCGATCCGCTCATCGAACGCGTCATTCTTCGCTGTCTCGAAATTGATCCCTCGAAGCGCCCCGTGTCTGCGCTTCAAGTTGCCGCCGCGCTTCCGGGAGGCGATCCTCTGGCCGCCGCACTTGCTGCCGGTGAAACGCCATCGCCGGAGATGGTGGCGGCAGCGGGAGCGAATGAAGGGATGCGGTCGCGAGTGGCGCTGTTGCTTCTTGCGATTGTGGCGCTGGGGCTGGTGGCGTCACTCCTCATCGCGGAGTCGACGCAATTGGTGAATCGGGTGACGCTCGATAGTCCTCCCGAAGTTTTAGCGACGCGGGCGCGCGAGATCGTTGGACGCCTGGGGCTGCCGCCGGATGCGGCGATGGATACTGCGTACGGATTCGAGATTAATGACGGATATTTGAACTATCTGCAGACGCACGACAAAAGTCCAGTGCGTTGGGATGTGCTTGCGAAAAATGACGCGCCGGCGATGACGTTCTGGTACCGGCAAAGTCCAAACCCACTCTTCGCGCAGGCGTTTTTTGGGCCGGGATCGGTAGGCGGAGGGCAGGTTGCGCGCTGGGATCCGCCGATGGACACGACAGCAATGGCCTTGGTGGTGCTGGATACAACGGGGCGGTTGGTGCGGTTCGACGTGGTGCCGCCGGAGAAGAGTGCACCGCCGCAGAACGCCAAGGCGCCGGATTGGGCGGGATTTTTTGCGGCGAGCGGTTTGAATATAAGTGAGTTTCGTGGAGCCGAGCCGGAATGGACACCGCTGGCGCCGACGGATGCACGAGCGGCGTGGACGGGAACGCTCCCAGCGCGGCCAGACATTCCGATTCGCGTGGAAGCTGCGGCGTTTCATGGCGAGCCGGTGTATTACCGAATTGTGTATCCCTGGACGGCAGCGGGCCGAGACACCGAGACGGCCACGACGCGGACGCAAAAGATTGCCTCGGTTCTGCTTGTATTGCTGATCCTGACGGTGTTTGTCGGCGGCGTGGCGTTGGCCCGCTGGAATATTAAAGCGAATCGCGCGGATATGAAGGGAGCGGCGCGCCTGGGAGCATTCGTGTTTGTGACCTTCCTGGTGCTGTGGATCCTGAGTACGCATCATCTGCCGAATTTTCTGGAAGCTATCAACTTTCTTGTGGCGGTGGCCTCGGCGGCCCTGCGGAGCTTTTTTGCGATGGTGCTTTACGTGGCGCTCGAGCCTTTCGTAAGGCGGCGGGAACCGCAAACCCTGATTTCGTGGACGCGCCTGTTGGCGGGGAATCTGCGTGATCCCCTGGTGGGGCGAGACCTGCTGATCGGAGCGGTATACGGCGTAGTGATATTTGTGGTGGAGGCGAGCGACAATTTTCTGTTGCCGCTGTTCGGCAAGCTGCCGCCGATTCCGGGAGGTGTTTCGACGGAATCACTGCTGGGGTTGCGGCACGCGGTGGCGCAAGTGCTGCTATACGTTTTGGGCCAGACCATCGATTCGCTCGGGATTTTCTTTATGCTATTCATATTGCAGCGGATCTTGCGGAGCGCGTGGATTGCAGCGATTGTGGTGGCGGCCGCCGGGACACTGCTTTCGCTGGGCAGCAACGGCGGCGAATATCCGTGGATCAGCGCGGTTTTCCTGGTAGTTTTGTATCTTTCGTTTCTGTTGGTCCTAAAACGGTTCGGGCTGTTGGCGCTCGTGGTCGGGCTGTTGGTGCAGCAGGTATTGCTGATTTTCCCGGCGACGATTCACTTGTCGCGGTGGTATGCGGCGCCCTCGCTAGTGGGGATGACGGCGATCGCGGCATTGACGATTTATGGGTTCCGGACAGCGCTGGCGGGCCAATCCGTGTTTTCCATGAAGGCGTTCGAGCAGTAGAGTTATCGGAGAACGCGTTTGTCAGCGTTTGCCGCGCGCAGGCGCTGTCTCTTTACCGTGCAAGACGAAACCTGTCACATGACCGGCGAGATTTTCCAATTCGTTTAGCGCCCGGCTCGCTGCCATCCGTGCCTTTTCAAGAAAAGACGAATCCAGCAAGAACGCGCAGCGATCGACAAAAGGATGGTTGGCTGCCTCAAACGGTTTGCGTGTTCTGCGCGTCGAGCTATTTCGCGCGAGCAAATCTTCGTACATCTGCAAATCCGTCTGAAAATCCAGCGCGTCTCCCGCGCTCCATTTTTGCTGCCGCGTCAACGCCGCTAGGAATTTCCGGCGAAACGCCACTCCGTCCTTGCGCAACATCGGCCGAGGCTTGCCCCGGCCGCAAGGCAGTGGTTCCGCATAGGTGATTTCCAGAGCCCGCGCGGTCACCGCTAGCAGAGCTTCTCGCCGCAGCAATTCGAGCAAATCGCGATAAAGCGAAGCGTGAACCTGCAACGCGTGCCGTCCGTGCTCCACAACATACGAATCCACAAATCGCGGAACAATCCGCTCGCGCTGCAAGCCCTCTGCCAGTCGCTGTGACAGCTCTGCAGGAGTGTCCGTCATCATCTGTTTCTCGCGATCCATCGTCCGTTCTTGTAGGGGCACGATTCATCGTGCCCGTCCGACCGCTCCACTACACTTTGCCGTATTTCACCGAGACCCATGTTAGCAGGACTTGCTTTGTGTCCTGCTCGCCCGCGCAAAACAAACCAAAAAACAAAAAGCCCAGCGAACGTCAGTTCGCTGGGCTTTTTGCACTACTCACCACCCACTATTCACTACTCACTTCCATTTCAATGAATCGCCCGAGGACTTTCCGGGCCGACTCGCTTCGGCTTCGGTTCCGGCTGCGGCACGATCGGCGGCGCCACCGCTTCCTTGGACAGCGCATGCTCCAGCACCTCATCGAGATTCCGCACGTAAGTGATCTTCATGTCGCCAAGAATATCCGGAGGAAGATCAGCCACCGCGTTCGGCTCGTTGTCTGCCGGCAACAGCACTTCCGTTATCCCCGCACGCTTTGCGCCGAGGACTTTCTCTTTTACGCCACCGATTGGCAGCACGACGCCGGAGAGTGTCATCTCGCCTGTCATGGCCAACCGTTCGCGCACGGGCCGCCCTGTCAGCAAACTGATCAACGACGTCACCATCGCCGCACCAGCCGACGGGCCATCCTTCGGCACGCCTCCTGACGGCACGTGAATGTGGATGTCGTGCTTGCGGAAGAAGTCCGGATCGATTCCGTACCGCTCCGCGTTCGCACGAGTCCATGTCAGCGCTGCGGTCATCGACTCTTGCATGACCTCACCAAGGTGTCCGGTCATCGTGAACTGCTTCCCTCCGCGCATGCGGCTGGCCTCGATGAACACGATGTCTCCGCCGACCGGCGTCCATACCAACCCGACAGCCACGCCAGGTTGTTTGACGCGCTCCACGACCTCTTTTTCCGCTCGGAACTTGGGCACTCCAAGATACTCGCGCACGATTTCCGGCGAAACTTCCATCTTTTCCAAGCTGCCTTCGGCGATCTTCCGTGCTTGTTTGCGCGTGATCGTCGCGATTTCCCGCTCCAGGTTTCTCACGCCCGCTTCTCGCGTGAAGCTGTGGATGATTTCCCGCAGCGCATCGTCCGAGAATTCAATCTGCTCTCCCACCTTCAGCCCATGCTCCTGGGCTTGCTTGGGGATAAGATATTTGTGCGCGATATGAACCTTTTCTTCGCCCGTGTATCCGGCCAGTTCGATGATCTCCATGCGGTCTCGCAACGGTTCTGGTATCGGATCCATCCAGTTCGCCGTGGCTATGAACAGCACTTTCGACAAATCGAACGGCACGTCCAGGTAGTGATCGCGGAACGCATTGTTCTGTTCCGGATCGAGCACTTCCATCAACGCGGAAGACGGGTCACCGCGGAAATCGCGGCCTAGTTTGTCGACTTCATCCAGCATCATCACTGGATCGTTTGACTCCGCCCGCTTCAGCCCTTGAATAATCTGCCCCGGCAGCGCGCCGATATATGTCCGGCGGTGTCCACGGATTTCCGCTTCATCGTGCATACCGCCCAAGGCGATGCGCACGAATTTGCGGCCCAGCGACCTAGCGATGGACTTCCCGAGCGAAGTTTTTCCCACGCCAGGAGGCCCAACGAAGCACAGAATCGGCCCCTTCATTCCTGGCTGCAGTTTCTTCACCGCCAGGTAATCCAGAATCCGTTCCTTGACCTTGGCCAGGTCGTAGTGGTCTTCGTCGAGAATCTGCTTTCCCTTGGCGATGTCGATCTCGCTCACACCCGAAGACTTTGCCCAAGGCAAAGAAGTCATCCACTCCAGGTACGTGCGCGAAACCATGTACTCCGCCGAAGCCGGCGTCATCTTCGCCAAACGCTTCAACTCGCGGTCGCACTCTTTCTTCGCTTCCGCGGTCATCCCTGCTTCATCGACTTTCTTCCGCAGTTCGTCCATCTCCTGCGAAGAATCGTCGGATTCGCCGAGTTCCTTCTGAATAGCCTTCATCTGCTCGCGCAGCAAATATTCACGCTGGTTCTGGCCCACCTGCTCCTGCACCTGTTCGTGAATCTTCGAGCGCAGCTCCAGCACTTCCAGCTCTTTCGACAGTTCGCGGATCAACATCTCGAGCCGCTTGCGCACGCTCGGCGTTTCGATCAGCTCCTGCCGCAAAAGCGTCGAAAGCGATGGCAAGGTCCCGGCGATAAAGTCCGCCAGGCGTCCTGGATCGTCAATGTTCAATGCAACGGATTGCAAATCGTCCGAAAGTTGCGGCGAGTGGCTAACGACGTCGCGAAACAGGTCCTGAGCGTTGCGCTGCAGGGCCTCGAGCTCCGCATCCACATCCCCGGTGATTTCTGGCTGCGCTTCCACCCGCGCCCGCAGAAACGGCCGCAGGCCGATCAATTCCAGCACGTTGACGCGCTGCAAGCCTTCCAGGAAGATGACCACGTTCCCGTTGGGCATTTTCACGGTCTTATGAACCTTTGCCAGCGTACCAACTTTGTGCAGGTCGGCAGCGGCAGGGTCTTCAATCCGGGGGTCCAGCTGCGCCACAACCCCCAACAATTTCTCCTCGCCTTCCAGCGAGTTAACTAGGGCCAAAGAGCTCTCTCGGCCTACCGTCAAAGGCAATACAGCCCCTGGAAACAGGACCGTATCCCGAACTGGCAGGATCGCGAGTATTTCTGGCACCGTATACTTTTTCTCAGCCATAGTGAGTGTCCCCTAAATCCGGGCGCAGGGAATATTATCCAGCGCTTAAAAAGGTTAGATGCTCGTCAAAGCTAAAAGGTGCGACGAGATGCGAATACAAGTAGCATGAAATCTTAGTATGGTATGCTCATATTCTAACATCCCTCGCGTTCTCTTGCCAGTTTATACATAACTCTATTTTTATCATATACATACAACGCAGTCCCGCACTTCGATTAGTTCTTAGCCGTTGCATGGATCACCGGCCTGAAATTCTTCTATATCAAGCCTTGGACCTCTTCAATACGAACTTTTTCCGCACCAATTCCTCAGCTTCCACCTTGGTTGTGATCTGCCCCTCGAGCTGCGCATCTTCCACGGCTCTCAGTATTTCGCTAAATAGTGGTCCAGGGATATAGCCCATTTCGCTCAAATCAGTACCCGTTAGGACACGCTGTGGACGAACCTCCTCCGCAGGAGTCTCCGCAAGGAACTGCTGTACCGCTCCATACGAATCCAGCTTGCGATGGCTCGAAAGACAATCCAGTCGGTGCAGTTCCAGATGCTCTTCGAAATGGGGCAGCCGCACGAATCGCTTCAGCGTCGAGGTCCGCATGCGCCCCACTTCCATAAATCGCATGTGGTTGGCGACCAGCGCAACGATCTGCTCGGTGTCTTCGTTTGAAAACCGGTACCTCCGGCAAATCGTTTCCGCCATTCGAACGCCTACATCAACGTGATGATCGAAGCGGATGCGATCACCAGTCTGCAAAGCCGGCTTAAAGGTCGGAGGTTTGCCAACATCGTGCAATAACACCCCCCATGCAAGCGTCGGTGAAGTGCCTGCAGGAAATTCCTCGATCATCAGCAAAGTGTGAGTCCATACATCGCCTTCTGGATGAAACTGCGGCGGCTGCGGGACGCCTTTCATTGCCGCGATTTCCGGGAGCACAATCGAAAGCAGCCAGGATTTTTCCAGCAATTCGAACCCGGCCCGCGCCGCCCCTTCTGTCAAAAGTTTTGTAAGTTCCTCGCGAATCCGCTCCGCCGAAACATCCGTAACCGCGCCGGCATGCCGTCGAATCGCCGCAAACGTCGCGTGCTCAATCTCGAAGCCGAAGCGCGCTGCGAACCGAATGGCGCGCATCATTCGCAATTTGTCTTCCGCAAAGCGCCTGTCAGGTTCGCCGATCGCGCGAATCACGCCAGCCTCCAAATCCGCCTGGCCATCGACAAAATCAAGAATTTCGCCCGTATCATGCCGCATCAACAAACCGTTAATCGTGAAATCCCGCCGCTGCACATCCTCTTCTGGCGTTTTCGAATAAACCACGCGGTCTGGATGTCGCCCATCCGAATAACCAACATCCGATCGAAACGTCGCTACTTCCACTTTCAGTCCATCACGCGGCACGAGCACAACGCCAAACTGCGCGCCAACTCCGACGCTTTCCGGAAATAATTCCATAACGCGCTCAGGCGTCGCATCGGTCGTGACGTCATAATCGGCAGGCTGGCGGCCGACCAACAAGTCGCGCACACAGCCACCCACGAGCAGCGCTTGATGCCCATTCCGCTGCAACTCATCACAAATCGAATTGGCAAGTTCGCGAGGTGTCACAACGCGATTATGCGACTTTCGGCACGCCAACGCGAATCCAGTAGAAGCGGTATGGAGTGCGGCAGCTCTGCTGCCGCTTTCCTCGGTGACGTGCGGAATCCCATACTTAACGAGGTTCCAAAGCTTTCAGAGGATTATTTAGTGCGAATCACAAGGCAGGTAATGTCGTCAGACTGCCGCGTCAAGCCCACGAAATCATCCACCCGCTTCATCAAAAATTGCAATGATTCCGTGGCGCCCCAATCGGGCAGCGCGCGGATGGCCTCAATCCAGCGGGCATTGCCGAACTCCTGGCCTTTTTCGTCGAACGCTTCCACCACCCCGTCCGTGTAAAAAATCAACGCATCGCCTGATTTTAATTCGATGGCAGCCGTATCGTAAACGGCGGCGCCGTCGATCCCGAGCGGCAAGCCTCCAACCTCCAATTTTTCGGTCTCTCCCCCGGCGCGGCGCAAAATCGGCGGATTGTGGCCGGCGTTCACATAGACAAGACGCCGCGTCGCGGGATCGTATTCGCCAAGCACCGCCGTCGTAAACCGCCGTCCATCGAGGCTGTGCGCGGAAGCGTACCGATTTAGCCGCAAGACAAGCTCGTCAAGCGGAACTCCCTCGCCAGCGATCGTGCGCAAGCTGGCCTGCAGCGTGGCCATTAGCAGTGCGGCGGGAATACTCTTTCCCGCAACATCCGCGATCACCAGCATCAGCTTTCCATTTTCTGAAGCACTCAATGTGGGATAGAACGCGTCGTAGTAATCGCCCGCGACGGAATTCTGCGGTCGCGAAGCAAATGCAATCTCCGCGCCAGCCACTTGCGGCGGTTTGGACGGAACAAGCCACGTCTGAATTTCCCGCGCGATTTCCAGATCGCGCTTCATCGTCACTTTGTCCGCGAGTTCCAGCGCGAGCAACAACAGAAGCAGCATCACAGTGATAAAAGTGAAGTTGAAATCGCCTTTCACGTCATTGCTAAACTCAAAATGGAAGCCCGAAACCACCAGCAGCACGCAGGCGAGAATCAGAAGCACCCGTCGCGCCGGCGTCAGCTTCATCACCAGCGACCAGAACAAAGTCTTGGCAATTCGAAAGAATCGGGGCCGCCCGCGACGGTTCACCATGTCTTCCGCGACGGCGTCCGTCATGTAGAACCCGTAGCTGGAGCGCGCGTCTGCCGAGAATTGCGACCACAATTCGTCAATTCGGCGGCCTTCGCTGATGCGTTGCCAGAATCCGGAAAGTTTGCCGCTGCGGATGCGATCCGCGGATCCGGAAGGAGGTGTTACGGGGCTCATGCGAGAAGTATAGGGTATCTACTGTTAAAACGCCGTGACACGTATTACGACTCACTCGACTTCTTGAGGTTTGCCCTTGCTAAGGTAGACAGTCTCGGTTCGTCGCGCTCGTTCTTGGAGCCGTCCGCGCGCAGCGATCCGCCAAATTGCACTTTTCCAAAACCGAAACGATCGCGCAGTTTATCAGTGGCACGAGTCAATTTTTCGAGCCGTTCACGCCGCTCGGCATCCAGCAGATCGAGCTGCTCGCCGCCATGTGTAAGGCCGCCGAGGCTCACGCCAAGTAGCCGGATTTTGCGTTTCATGTTGCGGTGTTCAGCAAAAAGTTTTTGAAATACACGGAAAATGTCGGCGTCGAGTTGCGTGGGTTCGGAAAGAGTTTTCGCGCGCGTGTGTGTATCGAAACCGGCGTAGCGAATCGTCAGCGTGAGTGTTCGTGTGGCCAGACCCGCTTCACGCAAACGTTTGCACGCTTTCTGCGAAAGATGGCTAAGCAAGGAGTGCAACGCTTCCGTATCGTTCGTATCCTCGCCAAACGTGTGATTGTGCGAAATGGACTTCGGCTCCGCGTCGATGACGAATTCGTAGGAATCGCCGCCTCGCGCCTTGCGATAGAGCGCATCGCCCCACTGGCCAAAAATCTTTTCGAGTTTTTCCGGCGCTACTGCGGCAAGCTGGTCCACAGTCTCGATGCCAAGCGCGCGCAACGCCCGTTCCGTGACTTCGCCGATACCTGGAATTTTTCGTACAGGAAGCGGCGCTAGAAATCGCGTTTCCTGCCCAGGCGCAACCCACACGAGTCCACGCGGTTTCGCTTGATCCGATGCGACCTTGGCTACGAGCCGAGTCGTAGCTAAACCGGCAGAGCAGGGAAGATCCGTCGTCCGCGTGATGGTGCGAAGAAGTTTGTCCGCTGCCGCCAACGGCGGCCCGTGCAGACGCTCCGTACCCGAGAGATCTAGATACGCTTCATCGATCGAAACCATTTCGACGATGGGCGAAAACTTCGCGAGAATCGTGGCGACGCGGTCGCTCCACTCTCCATATTTCTCATGATGGCCATCAAGAAAAACTGCCTGCGGACAGAGCTTTCCTGCCGTTCGCAAAGGCATCGCGGAATGCACGCCAAACTTGCGCGCTTCGTAACTCGCTGCCGTAACTACGCCGCGCTGATCGGGCCGTCCGCCAACCACAACTGGTTTGCCGCGAAGCTCCGGCCGCTCCAGCAATTCCACCGACACGAAGAACGCGTCCATGTCCACATGCAGAATCGCAGCAACCGCGTCCGCCGCCCGCTCCTCCAGCGGTCCATGCTTCGCCCGAAACCGCGCCATCTCTGGCATGAAAATAGCTTACGCCGTTTTCGCAGCTGCTTTCAATTTCTTGCAGTTAAAATCGCTCACCGCGGCTCTGCAGCAAGTGTTGTCAGAAATTGCCTGGGAGGAACAATGCGAATATCCTGAAACCGCGAAGGGAAATGGCGCACATTTCCCGTAACAACGTAGTCCGCCCTTGCTTCAAGTGCGCACTCCAGAAATTTGTTATCGTTTGCGTCGGTGCATGCGTCGACTCTCTTTGCAGCAGCGACCACCACCGCTGCATGGTGCAGATCTGCAAAGAACTTGGCCACGGAATGCTGATTAATCCCGAGCTGTTTTCGCGCCAAGACTATTTGGTATTCCGCTCGAATCGGATCCGAGATGTACCACCGAAACTGTCGCGAGAATCCTAGGTCGATAACAGCGGCCGGTGCGCCAGCAGGTCGCAGCAAGGCTGAGACTACAACATTTGTATCCAGAACTGCACTTGTCATTCGCTCTTCTTTTTTCTTAGTTCGCGCCGGGCGAGTTTGATCTCGCGATTTATTTCCCGCAATGTCATGCGATCAAGGCCTTTAGCTTTGGCTTCGCGCCGAATCGCCGCGACTGTGGGAGTCGGCCGGGCAAACAAACGCAAGTATTCCTCGACATTGAGAATCACGGCCTGAGGCTCACCGCGTCTTTCGACAACGAATTTCTCATTGTCATTGCGGACGCGCCTCAGGATTTGCCCAAGCTGCGTTCTTGCCGTCAGCGCTGTGACAATGCGCTCTATGGGCTTCGCGGTTTTTGTCCGTCCCTTTGCCATTACTTTCCTCAAATTCCACGGTCAACTGATTAATTAGTTCGAGTGTAATTCTAGCGCGTTACGGCAGTGGCACTCAAGCTTTCTCTGAGGCGATGACGCGAGGGATGCCGGCGAGGTCGTTGGTCACGGCCACGTTTGTCCAGTTAGGCAAATCAAGAAGCGATTGCACGGCAGCAAGACTGTTGTGGCCGAGTTCGAGGATGAGGATGCCGTCGGGCTTTAACTGTTGGACAGCCTGAGCGATCAGGTTGGCGTAAAGTTCGTAGCCTTCTTCGCCGCCGTAGAGCGCAATCTCAGGCTCATGGTCGCGCACTTCGCGCATCAGTGAATCTTTTTCGTTGCGACCCACATATGGCGGGTTGCTGACAATCAGATCGAACGGCAGCGAATGCGCATTGTCTGGCGTTGAAGTCTTACCGAGTAGGGGCACGGCATGCCGTGCCCGTCCAGCTAGGTATTCGAGTAGATCTGATTCGACAAATTGAATGCAATCGCTGAATGCGTGGCGGGCCGCGTTGCGACGAGCCACGGCAAGAGCCGCAGCGGAAATATCGGTCGCGGTAATTCGTGCGCCTGGAAGTTCTTTCGCGAGGGCGACGGCAATGCAACCGGTACCGGTGCCGACATCGATGATTTGCAGTCCATCGCCTGTGAGAGTTTGTTTTCGGCCCGCGCGAATTTCCCTTACGGCCAGACGATCGAGCGCAACTTCGATGACGTGCTCGGTTTCGGGGCGGGGAATCAAGACGTCGGGAGTGACCTCAAACTCAAGACCCCAGAATTCTTGTTTACCTGTGATGTACTGCGTGGGCTCGCCTTCGGCGCGCCGGCGAATTAACGAGAGAAATCGATGCGCCTCGAGCCCGGGGATCACTTCTTCAGGATGTGCATAAAGCCACGCGCGATCGCGGCCGAGAGCGTGCATAAGCAGCAATTCTGCTGCGAGCGTGTACGAGGGGACATCTGCGTCGCGAAGCTCGGCGATGCCTCGCTTGAGCGCCGTACGAACGTCGATCGTTTCTGGATTTGCGTGCGTCGATGTTTTGTCAGTCATCGTCGACTACAAAATGCGCTTTCGGAAGCAACCAAGAGAAAAGATAACGCAGAAGCGCAGAGGACGCGGAGTTTCGCGGAGAGGCCTCGGCGATTCGGCGAATTACGCGGAGCCTAGCTCTTGTTCGAGGCGCTCGGCTTCGTAGTGGCTTACGAGACCGTCGACTAGCGCTCCGAGTTTACCTTCCATGACGTCCGTCAACTGGTGGAGCGTCAGGCCGATGCGGTGATCCGTCACCCTGTTTTGCGGGAAGTTGTACGTTCGGATTTTTTCGGAGCGGTCGCCGGATCCGATTTGGCCGCGGCGTTCGGCGCCAATGGCGGCTTGTTGTTTTTCAAGTTCCATTTCATACAAGCGTGTTCGCAAAACACGCATAGCCTTCGCTCGATTTTTAATCTGCGATTTTTCGTCCTGCTGCGAGACGACCAGTCCGCTGGGAATGTGCGTAATACGAACGGCGGAATAAGTCGTGTTCACCGATTGTCCGCCAGGGCCTGATGAGCAGAAGGTATCGATGCGCAAATCCTTAGCTTCGATCTTGATGTCGATTTCATCGGCTTCGGGGAGCACCGCTACCGTCGCCGCCGAAGTGTGAATGCGGCCTTGTGTTTCCGTGGCAGGGACGCGCTGGACTCGATGCACGCCGCTCTCATATTTAAGCTTGGAATAAACCTTGTGGCCCTGAATCGCGGCGACGATTTCCTTGAGGCCGCCGAGATTGGAAGGAGAGCTTTCGAGGACTTCCACTTTCCAGCCAAGCGTTTCCGCGTAGCGCGAATACATTCGGAAAAGTTCGCCAGCGAAGAGCGCGGCTTCGTCCCCGCCCGTCCCGGCGCGGATTTCTACGATGACGCTCTTCTCGTCGTTCGGATCTTTCGGGAGAAGCAGCAGTTTTAATTCGCGCTCGACAATTTCTTTGCGCGTGATCAGCTGCTTTTCTTCATCGAGCGCCATCTGCTTCATCTCGGCGTCTTCGTTTTCGAGGACCATCTGGTGCGCCCCGGCGAGATCTTTTTCGAGTTGCTTAAACTCGCGGTGCTTCGCAACGATTTCTTCCAGCTCGGCGTGCTGCTTGGCAATCTTCTGGAAGCGCGCGGAATCCGACGCGACTTCCGCCGTCGAAAGCTGCTGCGTCAATTCGTCGTAGCGGGTACCCAGCTGATCCAACTTGTCTGACAACGTCATTACGGCCATGGCAGTCCTCGAAAGAAAGTGAGTAGTGAGCAGTGAATAGCAAAAGAAAGAACGGGCTCGCGACTGGGGCGAGCGAGGCAGGATCAGCTAATAAAAAGCGGCGTACATCGATTTGCTCTTCACTAAGAATACCGCCGAAATCAGAAACACGCAATTGGCTGTTGGGCGGCTGGTGCTGTTCAAATTGAATTTTTCATCTATGTCTATCGCCAACCTCAAGAGATTGCGATCCCAACCAGAATTGACGTGCGATAGCAGAGCACCGGTGACCGCCCGAGCACTAATTGGCAGCAAAATCAGGCAGGGTGTGTACAATCGAGAGTAATTTCGTCTCGAGCACAGGGGCCAGACTGTTGGCAAAACTGCCGGTCAAGTGATTATCGTCCCTATAGATGACTTTGCCTTCTTCGACTGCCTTGCAAATTTCTTTCTGGCAAAACAAGTCTGTAAGGTCAATAAAATAAACGTTTGGCAGACCGCGCGCACCGGCTTTCTCCGCCTCGAAGACCGCAGGATCTAGCGATTTGGATTTATCCATCTCGCAAGAGCTACCGCGATGCCAGCTTCGGCGCACAGATCTCGCTAGGCACGTTGGAATATCCACTGTGAAAGATGGATTGTCCCGCACGAATACCACTCGAAGACCTTGAGTTGTGAGAGCCTCCAGTGTCCGCCTCGTCCCATTTTGCCATTGTTCGGGTGGAATGCGAGATTTGCCTACAGGCTCGCCCTCGCGCCCAAGGTGGTTACTCGCATTTCCGATGAAAACGATCGACGGATGCAAGGCTGCGATTTGCCGGATGGCCTCGGCGCGCCAAGCAGCACAATTTTCTGCGAATCCGTTCGTGGAGCTGGGATTTCTGACGTCTGCCACGAGACATCCGGACTTCACCACCGTCGTCAACTTCCACCCATGTGACTCACTAATCTGAAGCAAGGGGTTGAACCACTGAATGGCATGAGAGTCGCCAAATAAGACGATATTTGTCGCAGAGGACGTATTGCCGAACTCGCACGTTTTAACGGCCGATGATTCGCCAAGGGTGACGCACTGCTGTCTCGGCATATTAGCGATGTCGCCTACGGCGGCTTCAATCGTCTTCATCTCAGGCCGATTCGCCAGCTGGGTGGCAAACCGCATCGTTAAAAAGGCAACACCTAAAGAGCATAACGTCACTGCCCCAGCAAGGTATAACGACAATGCGGGGCGTCTTATCAAGTAGGGTTGGAATCGAACGGGGTTTTCGATGAGATGGTGGGTGATAGCCGCCACGGCCAAAGACGACGCGGCCGCGCCGATCTTCCCCGGAAGAGAGATGTTGGGGAAAAGTGCGACCGCAAAAACCAGGAAGGGCCAGTGCCATAGGTACCACGAGTAGGAGAGAGTTCCAAGCATCTGCAAAGGAGGAGAGCCCAGCACCACGCCAACTCCTCGCTGCGGTTGCTCAGCGCCCGCGACCAACGCGACAGTCGTTCCTAAGACTGGAACAAGGGCGATCCAGCCCGGAAAATTGGTGTCACCCGTAATGAAAAATCCAGACCCCAGAATTACGAGGACGCCGAGCCATCCGAAAGCGAGCCAGAAGACTGGAGATAACTTGAGAGTGGCGCGAGGGAGCAGGACAGCAAGCCCGCCAATACCAAACTCCCAGGCCCTGGCCGGCAACTCATAAAACGCAAAGGTGCCACCTTGGGCCGTGAACCATACCGATGTACCGAGCGAAATTAGGACCAGTGTGGATAGGACCGCCAGGAGAGCTTTCTTTGATCGCCAAAATTGCATGCCCAGCATGATCAGTAAAGGCCAGAACAAGTAGAACTGTTCCTCCACAGCCAGGGACCAAGTGTGAAGCATTGGATTTAATTTCACATCGGGAGCGAAGTAATCCGCCGCATTAGTTGCGAAGAAAATATTACTCACGTAAAGCGCAGTTGCCCGGGCAGCTCGTCCTGTGAGTGTCAGCTCGTTGGGAGCCATGATGCTTGCGCCGATAACCAGTGTGACGACGAGCGTCAGCGCGGAGGCTGGAAGCAGGCGACGGACACGACGAGCGTAGAACTGCAGCAAGCTGAGTCTGGAGGTCTTCTGAATTTCAGCTACCAGAAGGCCAGTGATGAGATAGCCCGAGAGCACAAAGAAAACGTCGACTCCAACGAAACCACCCGAAAATCCCTGAATACCGCAATGAAATGCGACCACGATCAGAACTGCTATTCCACGCAGTCCTTCGATGTCAGGCCGGAACGCCGATGATGAATTTTTCTGCGCCATTTGACTGCTAGCGTCTGCCCTTCGAGCGGTCATCCAGTCTCTTGCGCTGGCCTTCATCGCTCATTAGTACTTCCCTAATCTCATAGGTCACTCTACTCTTACAACTTCGGGCGGAGCTTTCCTGAAAAAGTTTCTTTCGTTCGCCGACGTGTTAGTAACCAAAAGGAAAAATACTCGGCTTCTCTCCATCCTAGTCGACTGACCAAACTCACCTAGCCTTTTAGTTGGTATCTTTCCCGCGCAGACTGACCCAGTGCCAGATGTCCGGTTGCTCCAGTGCGAGGCGGTGTACTACGATGCCCTAGCGATGAGTGAAGCGGTGCAATCCTTGGTACAAACTGGCGCGGCAGCAGCGCGCGAAACTGTAGACGAAAATGATGTCGGATTTTTGTGGGATTTCTGGTATCCGGCTTTGCGGAGCACGGAAGTTAGCGGCAACCGGTTGGCGACTGCGATGCTGCTGGAAGTGCCGCTTGTCTTCGGGCGCACGGCTGAGGGGAAGGCATTTGCGATGCGTGATTCTTGCCCGCACCGGGGGATTCCGCTTTCCTACGGGCGCTTTGACGGCCATACGCTGGAGTGCAGTTATCATGGGTGGAAATTTGAGGCTTGTACGGGGCGGTGCGTAGAAATTCCATCGCTGACTAGCCAGGACAAACTCAAAGTCGAACGCATTTTTGCTGGGCATTATCCTTGCGAGGAACGCGACGGATATTTCTGGGTATACCTGAGCGCCCCGGGATCGCGATTGCCCGAGACGATTCCTACCGTACCGAAACTGTCGACTTTCAGCGAGAAATATAGGATGACGCATCTGGCTTGCGAGCTGCCTTCGCATGTGGACCAGGGGATTATTGGATTGATGGACCCGGCGCACGGGCCGTTTGTGCATCAGTCGTGGTACTGGCGCAGCCGGCATAGCATTCACGAAAAAGAAAAAAAGTTTGAACCGATTCCGAATGGTTTTCGGATGAGCCCACACACGCCGAGCTCGAACAGCGCGCCGTACCGGATGTTGCAGAAATACACCGGTGAGTCGGTTACTACGACGATCGATTTTGTTTTGCCAAATATCCGGACGGAAGAGATTCGGAGCGGGAAGCTGTGGTTTTCGAGCCGGGCGACGGTGACGCCGGTGCGGCGCGATCTTTGCCGGATTGATTTCGTGGCGGCGTGGAACCTGTTGATGCCCGTTTGGATTTTCCGAATATTTGCGCAGAAATTTTTGCGGCAGGACCAGGAGACGATGATCCTGCAAGCCGAAGGGTTGAAGCACAACCCGCGGCTGATGCTGATCGATGATGCGGACCGGCCGGCGAAGTGGTATTTCGGGCTGAAGGCGAATTTGTTGGAGTCGCGGCGGACGGGTGCGGCGATGGTGCATCCGATGAACGGGCCAGTGACTCTGCACTGGCGCTCCTGAGCAAGCACAGGCTGAAACCTGTGCCACTGTTGGCCGGAGACAGGCAGGAATGCCTGTCCCACTCCGAGTAATAAGACCCCCTACCCCCGTTGTGACGGAGAGTGTGCGGAAGCGCAAGAAAATGCGAGGGATGCAGGCGTTCCTGCGTGCGCGGTGTTTACTCGCTGTGGAAAAAGAGGGAAGCGGCTGGGCGCACTCAGCTGGGGATTCGCGGCAGAGTAGCTGAAGAGTTTTTTCAACGCAGAGTGAACAGAGGTCGCAGAGGAAAGGGCGAAACAGTGAAGGATGTTTAGCAGCGAACATGAGCGATTTTAGCAGAAGTATATATCTAATGTCAAGTCAAATTATAGTTACCATTCGAATCGTCGTCGAAGTTATTGAGAAGAATGGGTTTTACCGTTCTAAGAACGGCGAAACATCCGAATGGTTAACTGGGTAGCAATTGCAGGGGAATTGCCGTCGCGTGAATCGCAGGCTTCCGGAGTGAAACGCCTCAGCGGAGACCGGAGAGATCGAAATCTACGGAGACTGGGCCGCCTTCGGGAGGGGTGACTTGGATGGTGGGGGAGTCGGATTTGAAGGCTGCGGCGAGGAATTCAAATTGGAGAGTTGCGCCGCTTAGAATGCAGCCGCCGCTGCTGTCGCAGGAATAGACCGAATCTCCCGAGGAGCTTAGTGGGATTAGGGACTTATCTTTGTCGTGGACCTGGATTTCGAAGTCTTTCCAGAAGTCGTCTGGGCGTTTCGCGAAGCCAATGGGTGAGCCGGAGCTGGAGCCTGTCGGAGTGGGAATCAAGGCGCCGTAGGTTTCCGTAAGCTGAATCTGGATGACGATACGGACGATTTCTTTCTGTTTGCGGTGGTCTTCTTCGGCTTGTTGGGCGCTGTAGTTCATGGTGCGCTGGCTGGATTCTTGGGCGAGCAGGGCGAACGGGGTTAGGAAACTGATGGAGGAAATGTCTGGGCCTGTCTTGGGCATCGGGAGGGACTTTTGGTATTTGGCGAGGAAGACGTTCAGGGTTTGGTCGTGGTGCTGGCCGAGGAAGTAGGCATCGCGGACGGCTTCTTCGGAGAGAGGCGTGTCCATGGAGAAAGATGGCGCTGGAATCAGAAGAATAGTTGCGAAGAGGCAAGAAAGGGGGCCGAGGCGCGTGCGCATGGAGAGCCGTCCTGATGGTAGGACGCATGATACCGCCGTAACGGTTCCAGATGGGGCGTAGAATCGGCGGAAAGGGGAGACAGACCGGCAACCGCGTAATCCGCGTTCCTTATTTCGACCAGTGATGTGATCCGGTTGGTATTTGAATGGTTTCAAGTAACTGCGGGAGTTCAGTACACCGAGATTCCACTGCGTCGACTAGAAGCGGCAAGTCTGCTTGTACCTGGAGAGCACCCACATTTTCGCGTTGGTCGGCCAACCGCTGAGCGCAACGGCCGAGGACATTGCTTAGGGTCGGCACGTTGAGAGTTTGTTTCAAGAATTGAATATTTGGTGATTGCCAACAATGTTCGTATAAGTGCCCTTCGAAATCCCAGAGGCAGGGAGGACCGCCGCCACTGTCCGGGGTCCAGGGAGCAAATACTGGATTTTCATTTTCTGGGTACATCAAGCAGGAGATGTACTGCACTCCGGCGACTGCACGACCGACGGTCTGGAGCGACCACCACTCTGTCCAAAGTGAAGCGATGTCTGGACGTAGGACTCCATACGTTGTGAGCGCACCAATCCAGCGGTACGGTCTTGCTTTGGAGCCTTGATAAGCGAGCCCTTGCTGGCTGTCGATTTCTTCCAAGATGGATTGCTTCATGAAGTCGGACACCACCGCTGCCTGCTCCGTATTTAGGTGTTCGTCGAATATTTTGCGATTGGCGAGGACGGGGTAAAGATGTTCGACGAAACCACCGTAACCATAATTTCCTTTCAGATCTTCACTCCACGCTTCCAGGCAAAAGGGCAGGAGATAAGCGAGCAAGGAAGATTGGATCTTTGTATAAAGCAGATCTTTCGCATCGTTCCACAAATCCTCTGATTCAGCGCGATCGCCGGGCTTCAGTTGCACTAGCCGCCGCAAATGTCGGTCATTGCCTTCAAAGGGCTCCTGCGTGATCTCTTCTGGAGGTTTCGTCGCGTGAAGGGCGCGATGCAGCGAGAGTGGGGCTTTGTCTTCTGGGGAAGTCATTACAACGTCCACGATAACGTATGGCGATCATAGTCTCAATTGCGTCGGACAAATCGGATGGTAGTGGTATGTGTGCGTGCTGGCAAGAAGAGGGCACAGCATGCTGTGCCCCTACAAGGACAAGCGAGTACCGCGCGAAAAAACGAAAATCAGATGCGGCGGGGGGTGTTGGGGAAGTCGAGCCAGACTTTTACGCCGCAGAAGTGGGAACCTTCGGTGCAGATGGGGGTGGTGATGTTGGCGCGGAGGTGGCAGGGAGGGCCGATGTGTTTGGCGAGCTGGGGGTGGACTTGGCGGAGCTGGGCGACTTCGTCCATGCTGGCGGCGTAGATTTCTTCCTGGGCGTTGAAGCAGGTGCGCATGGTCCATTTGTGGAGGAGGTGGAGGAGCGAGCCGGACTCGACGAGGCGGATGGATTTCGCGTTGGGGAGAAGGTAGAGAGCGATTTCGGGCTGGACGCCGGCATCGATGAGTTTATTTTTGGCGGACCAGGCGTCTTGCATGGCGCGGTCGTAGAGTTCCTGGGCGCGGGGATTTTGTGTGAGGAGCGCAGGAGTGATGTAGTCGGGGTCGCGCGTGTCGGTTAGAGTGAGAAGCGGGCGTGAGCCGGGGACCATGCGGTGACGCTGGTCCTGGGAGTCGGCGGTATGGCTGATTTTTTTGGCGAACGTGTAATTGGCATGTTGGAGAGCGCGCATCATGGGGGCGTGGACGCCGATGTCGAGGATTTCGAGGCGGTAGGGATTGCGGGCTGGGTTGAGGAGGCGGTCGATGGCTTCGGCGTCGGGGCATTGGGAGGCGGTTAGACCGATGACGGCGCGGTAGGCTTCGGCCATGACACTCGGAGCCTTGGGAGAATAGTCCAAGAGCTTGGAAGTTTTTCCCTGGAGCTTGGCGTCGAATTCTTTGGCAAAGGCTTCGCCAGCCAACGTTTTAACTGTGTCGGCGCTCCACTCGGGGCGTTCTTCGAGAGGTTCGGTTCCGAAGCGTTCGAAAAATTGCGGGTCGATTTTTTTTACTTCCTCGACCATGTCTTTGACTACGGCGCGGGATTCGCTGGGCGTGTCTGAAGCGGCGCTCATGCGCCAGAGGCGGTGGAGGACGATGCCCGAGATGGTGTGGACCATCGTGGTGAAAGCGGCTACGGGAAGAACATAACGCGCGATTTCGATGGCGCGTTTTTCAGCGGCGCGCTCTATTTTTTGGATGTGCTTGGGGCTGGAATTTGGGCCGACGTGCCAGATGTCGGCGAGAATGGCGCGCGCGTCCGCGATCAGGAGCGTGGAAAGCTGACGGTAATAATCCCAGGCTTTGACGATGGCTTGTTCGTAGATTTCTTTGGCGGAGGCATTGAAGTATAGATCAACGGGCGGAACGTAAGCCTCGACACGCTCCATTCGAACGTATCGCTGGCTTTGCTGCTCGGAATTGTAGAAGGGATGGGCGTGAAGAAAAGACCAGACGAATTGGCGGCTGACGTTTTCCAGGCCGAATTCGAACGTGGCGTGTTGAAAGACAGTGTGGTGGCCGCTGTTGAACGTGGCGGCGCCGATGTTAAGGCGTTGCTTGTCGGTGATTTCTTCCGGGGTGATGAGATGGTCGGCGTAGCAGGTGCGGGCGGCGGCGATGGCGGAGTCAAACGGGTGGGCGAAGGAATTTCGGAGAGTGACGCGGGGGGCGGAGGTTTGCAATTGTGCGTCGGAGGGGACGCCGTCGAACATGCGAGATTGAGTGGCCACGTTGGTGGTTCATTTTACACGGAAGTCGAAAGTTAAAAGTTGAAAGTTGATGGGAAAGAAGAAGGAAAAAGATAACGCAAAGACACAGAGTACGCAGAGACTCTCAGAGAAGAAGTAAAAAATAAGGGACAGACTTTGAAGTCTGTCCCTTTGAAGAGAAACGTTGAGATAAACCGCGCTGTTACTTTTTTGCGGCGGCGGTTTTTGAGGCTTCGACTTTGGCGGCGGCGTCGGCGTACTTTTTGGTGAAGCGTTCGACGCGGCCTGCGGTGTCAATCAGTTTTTGTTTGCCGGTGAAGAAAGGGTGGCAATTGGAGCAGATTTCGACTTTGAGCATGTCGCCCTTAATGGTCGAGCGTGTAGAGAAATTGTGGCCGCAGGCGCAATGGACTGTTACGGCGTGATAATCAGGATGAATACCGGGTTTCATGAGGCTCCATTCGTTCGCGTCCGGTCTGCACGGCTGGCTTGTTTTCTTGGAGAAAGGTCGCACCCCTTAAGGGGTGCACCTACAGCCGCGTCGCTAGGTCGCGAGGAACGTCTATTATAGGGGAAGTCGGCGGCTTTTCCAAGTAAGGCCAGAAGACCGGGGCGAGGTTGGGTGAGCGATACGATTCCTCGGGACTTCATCCTTCCTGTGGTTGAGCTTGGGATTGGGATAGGTTTTTGGTTCAAGACAGAGCGGGCTGGAGGTGTGATGAGTTTGATTCGAGGGATGACATTGGCTGTTGCGGTTGGGGGGATCGCGATGGGGGTGTTTGGAGCGAGAGCGGCCAGCCCAAGGGAAGAAATCGACGCGTTCAACAAGCGATATGTGGAACTGCATTTGAAAATGGATACCGCGGGAATATACGGCACATGGGCGGAGGATGGTGTGAGTCTGATGCCGGGCGAAGCGCCGCTGATCGGGAAGAAATCGATTGTGGCGTGGGTCGAAAATATTCTTTCGCAGATGAAGGGGTATAAAGTCGTGAAAGAAGAAATAGATTTTCACGATATACAGATTTCAGGGGATTAGGCATCGGAATGGGCTACGGAACATCAGGTTGTGCAACCGCCGGATGGAAAGCCGGCCGTCGATTCTCGAGGAAAGATGGCGCTCGTATTGCACCGAGAGGCGAACGGAGAGTGGAAGGTCAAACAGGAGATGTGGAACCAAGCGCCGAAGCAGTGAGTGGATCAAGAAATTGCGCGGACTGCGTTGAAGGATGCGGCGTGCTTTTTTGTCGAGATAAGGTTGTGGTTCGGCCGATCTAAGTTTTAGAAAAATGCCAGCGAGTGGCGGATTCAGCGAAATTTGCGGCGTGCTCGTCCTGGCCGAAGGCGGTATGCGGCTCGACGCGGTAGACGTTGCCGCCGGAGGCTGTGAGCATAGGTTCGATGTCGCCGCCGTATTTTTTGTTGTAGACAGCAGCTAGGCGTTTCCATACCGCCCGGTCTTTGATTTCTTGCGGGACGCCTTCGAGGATGACAGCTTCGTCGGCTTGCTCGGTGCCGATCGAGCAGTAGGTGTGCGCGGCAATGTTTTTTGCTTTGCGAGTATTTGGGCCAGTGCTGAACCAGAAGGCGTCTTCCCACCAGACTCCCCAGACCAGCATGAGATGAGGGCGGCCGCCGGGGCGCGTGGTGGCGATCCAATAGTTGTGAGATTTTTCCAGGCGCTCGAGGGCCCAGCTCCAGGGCTTGAGACCCTTGGACGGATCCTTTGGCATGTCGGCGAAATCGGGCCAGTAGGGACGGCTTGGAGTGGGTTCGTTCACACGTGCCTCCGCGCTCGGCTATTTTACGGGCCGAATTCTAACAGGATCGGAATCCGGCGGGAATTGGGAAGGTACAGTGAGCGGGGATTATGTGCGGCGCTCGCCAGCGTTTACGCTTGCAGGGGGGATTGGCTTCGCGTAGCTTCGCAGACATGCGTGTGGACGCGGTTGGAGAAATTCCGAAACGGGCTGGTGGGTCCGGAGCAGTGGCTGGAGATGCGGCCGCCAACCTTGCGATCAAGAGTTTTCTGGCTGCAATTGAAAGCGACGATTCGTTATTTTGTGTTGCGCAGCCACTGACCGGACCTACCGCGGAGGACTCGCCGAGCGGGCGAGTTTTCTCCGAAGATATTGTTCTGGAGTTTCGCCAACCCGAACTGAAGTCCCAGAAGAGCTTGCATTTTGTTTTGATAGAGAAATTGATCGAACTCTTGAAGGAAGCAGGATCAAGAGAAACGCTCCAAGCGACACTTTGTCTGAAGTCCACAAGCACGCTAGGAAGCAGCTCGGGCAGGCAAGAAAAGCCAAACCTGAAGGAGCTCGAACTTTGGATCAGGCTCGCAGCAAAGGGAGAATCGCCTGAACAGGCCGTGCTGCGCTGGGGCTTGGGGCTTACGCACATACAGCAGGCGCTGCTTTTTAGCTCACGATTTCTGCGGCTACATCTTGCGAAGACGGTGGTTGACCTTGAGGAGTGACTCGCGAGATTCAGATTGTAGCTGAGAGAGCGGACGCTCAGGAGACGAAGGCGCAGCCGATACGGTAGGCGCCTTGCGGCGTGCGCTGGAACCAGACGGGCTTCAGATTGACGCGCACCGGAGGAAGAATCGGCACGTGCAAGACGGCAAGAATGCTTTCCGGAATTTCTTCCTGCGATTCCAGTTCCAGAGCAACGCCACCAAAACCGAGATCCAAGACACGGGCGCGACGAATGCCCTGATCGCCAAGAACTGCGTAAGCGTTTGTGCCGGACATGGTGACACGTTCGGCCTTGCGCGGCACGGTATAGACGCGCGCGGGCGGCGGTGCGGCGAGAGCGTGGCTGCCTGAAATTTCCGAAGCAGTCGTAGAAGCTGCTGCGGAAATCGCGGTATCTGGTTTTTCCGGCATGCGCTTGGATTCGAACGGAATAGGCTTCGGCGCGGAGGACTGGCGTTCGGAAGGAGCTGGCGCTGCGGGTTCCGGCGCGGGTTCTGAAACAAGCTCTGTGCGAGAGCTGCTAGCCGGGCCCTTGCCGTGATTCGCATGCTTCAGCCGGTAGAGGCGCTCATCGGCAACGTGGATCAATTGGTCGGCTTGATCGCCGTCTTGGGGAAACGTTGCGACACCATGATCCATGCTGACGCTAACGCCCATTTGCAAGTGCGCGATGGATTCTTCAAAAACGGTTCCGACACGGCGGCTCAGAGCCAGAGCTTGGGCGGCATCGGTCTGCGGAAGGAGGAGGGCAAATTCGTCGCCGCCGATACGAAATGCAGAGTCCGAGGTGCGCAGTGCTTTTTTCAGTGTGGTAGCAGCGGAGCGCAAGACTTCATCACCGCGCGGATGGCCATGCTTGTCATTGACTTCCTTGAATCGGTGCAAATCGAGAATGACCAAGCCGAGAGGCTGGCCGTAACGGCGGGCGCGATTCAGTTCTTTCTCGAAGGCTTCGCTGAAAAGCCGGCGATTGTAGAGGCCGGTGAGGGGATCGGTGACGGCATTCAGCTGCAACTTCTTTAGCTCGTCGTATTCGATGAGGATGGGAACGCGAAAAAGTCCTGCAGAGGTAAGCACATCCATAAGAGCCGTTTTAAGGGAGATTTGACGGTCCATATGCTCGCTGAGTTCGCGACGACGGGTGAGCATGTCGTCCCAGAGTTGTACACACTGAGCTTCGCGAAGATCGAGGTGAGTTATGGTGCGGAAGTAGCGCTGGAGGAACTGGCCACGCGCAGGTGTATCCAAGCCTTCGAGCGTGTCAGCTAGCAGCTCGAGGTAAGAGTCCTCAATCGGCAAACGCGGGGGCGCAGGGGCGCCGGGACTGGGCATATCCGGTGTACACCTGATCTAGCCTATCCCCGCGGGGTTTGGGGAAAGCACATTTTGGCTTTCGCTTTCTATAAGGAGCAAGCTGGGGACCAATCGAAATCGGTCTGGAGCAGCTCCGGGGTTATTCGGACAAACCTGGAACCCTGAGCAAGTCCTTTAATAACTTATATATAGGGCCTGGTCTTCGAGAATAGATTTGGAACGGTTTAGATAAACGTGACGTCTTTACCCAAGTTAAGCGTAAGCCGTCCACTAAAGCGGCATTACTTTACTCAAGTGGCTTAAGGAATTCCAGTCCAAAGAGGCGCATTTCGCCCGCGGAATCCTGGCGCAGGACCCTGGCGGTGATAGGGGGCGTTTCGCTGGGGACGACACCTGAGGAAGCGGAGGAAGGGGCAGGGATAGTGAGATGGACAATCTGGTCGGGGCGCAAAATGTGGGCGGAGGCCACACAGGCGCCTGTGGAGCTGATATTGAGCGTTTTTGTTAGCTCGATAAATTCAGCACCAGACGTGTCAGCGGCGCGCAGGAATACTGGCATCTGCAGCCGAATGCGTGGGGACCGTCTTAGGTTAGAGGGATCCACGCGTTGATCATCCTTGACAAGCCCAGTGTGTGCCATATCTCGCTTAGTACCAGGGAACTAGTACGGAATTGAGCATATTGAGTGCCACTTTTGCACGGGAGGGCAGAAGAATAAGTTATTTATTGTCATTTAGTTACAAGAAAGGGCCGATGAGCAATTTCCAGCCCATCCATTCTTGTTCATGCGCATTCCACTGGGTTTCCTTAAATGTGCAAATGGAACGCTTTTGCCATTGACAGTCCGAAAGTCCTCTGCGAGCATGGAAATTCAGCTAGGGAAAAGTTTTTCCTATGCAGTGGAGAGTCGAAACCCCCAAATGCCTGGGATCATTGCCACACCTATGGTTAACGATCACCGGAAAGTCCTGGACTTGCCGTTCGGATTCGTGAAGGCGTTGCTCGAAGCGGCCAAAATACCCATTTGGGTGGCGGAAAGAAGCGGGAGAGTCCTCCTGTCTAACGAAAATGCCCGACGATATTTAGGGCCAGACAACGGCGGTGATTTTAGCCAGTCGAATGTGTTTCACGACCTTCTGAAAGTCGAACCAAGCCAGATCAGCCAGAAGATTGAAGCCGGAGAGCATGAAGTGGAAATGGGAGTTGTGCGCGGGGAGAAGAAGATTCGCGCGCGTATTCAGTGGATTGCCGAACCGGGATGTTTGATCGTTCAACTGGAGACAGAGCCCTCCGCCGAAGCCGCACCCGATTCGGCGACACAACTTACCGTCCAGGAATTGTTGCAGGAACGAGAGATCACTTACCGGAATTTACTGGCGGCCTATTTGAAATTGCAGGAAGTGAACCGGCAGAAGACGGTGTTTCTTGCGTCAGCAGCCCACGAATTAAAGACACCACTTGCGGTGATCAAGGGTTATTACGACCTGATGCTGACAGGCTCGCTGGGGCGTTTGACAGATAAACAGCGGGACATTCTGGAAGAATCGAAAGACAGTTGCGAGCGGCTGGTGCGGCTGGTTTCCATGTTCCTGAATTATTCCGCTTTGGAGAGCGGAAAGTTGGTGCTGCAGCTTCGAGAGAATGATCTTCGCGATTGTTTGGATGAACTGGCGAAGCGCTGGTCAGAAGCTTTCCAACGCAAAGGGGTGAAGCTGGACGCGAGCTTCGATCCGTCGATTCCGACGTTCCGGTTCGATTACCAGAAAGTGCAGCAGGCCGCTGCGAATCTTTTGGACAATTCGCTGAAGCATACGCCGGCCGGAGGTAGTGTGACGTTGAAAGCTGGCCCACATTTTTGGGAACGCCGCGTGGCGGCGGTTTCGCCTGTAGAAGAACGGCGCCGATTCCGGCTGCCGAGGCCGAACAGCGTGGAAGTTTCCGTGGCGGACTCGGGTCCAGGAATCGCGGCAGAGCATCACCAGGAGATTTTCGAGGATTTTGTGCGAGTGGATCGCAATACTTCGGGTATGGGCCTGGGACTTGCGATCGCGAAGCGCCTGATTCAAGCGCACCGCGGGAAGATTTGGGTCGAAAGCGAACCGAAGACGGGAAGCAAATTCACATTTTTGTTGCCGATGGATCAAGGATAGTTTTTAGGACTTGGGGCATGGCAAAGGGAGAATTCGATGGCTGCTAAAGAAAAAATTCTGGTTGTGGATGACGAACCCAGCATCCGAAAGTATTTGCAAACGTTGCTGGAAGTGGACGGATACGACGTGGAGACGGTTAGCTCAGGGCGGGAAGCCATTGCGAAAGTGAACGGCGGAGAACGGCCGGACTTCATTATTTTGGACGTTCTGATGCCGGAGCTCAACGGGATCGAGACGTTGAAAGAACTAATGCAAGCGGACCGCAGCCTAAATGTCATCATGCTGTCGTGTTCGAACGAAGTGGGCACAGTCGTGGAAGCCATCCGTATCGGAGCGCACGATTACCTGACCAAGCCGTTCGAAAAGACCGAGTTGGACGCGGCGATGTTGAAGTCTCGCCAGAAGAAACAGCTCACAACCGAAAATCAGGCGCTGCGCGATTATTGCGACCAGGTGACAGAAGATTTGAGCTTTCTTGCGGCCAGCCCTCAGATGGTGCGCATACGCCAGCAGATATTGCAGATTGCTCCAGTGGATGTGCCAGTCTTTATTTGCGGTGAGAGCGGCGTTGGCAAGGAAGTCGTGGCGCGCATGATTCACTTGCGCTCGAAGCGGCGCAATCAGCCATTCATAAAAGTGAATTGCGCAGCGCTGCCCGGCGAACTTCTGGAATCGGAGCTATTTGGTTTCGAGCAGGGCGCGTTCACGGGTGCGATACGGAGCAAGCCCGGCAAATTTGAAATGGCAAATAAGGGGACGATTTTCCTCGATGAAATCGCGGAGATGACGACGCCCCTGCAGGCGAAGCTGCTCCACGTGCTGCAAGATCATCAATACTCGCGGCTCGGTGGACGGCACTTGATCGATACGGATGTGCGTGTGCTGGCGGCGACCAATGTTGACGTGCAGGAGGCTATGAAGACAGGCCGTTTCCGCGAAGACTTGTATTACCGGCTGAACGTTCTCTCGATTTTGGTGCCGCCATTACGCGAGCGGTTGGTTGAGATTCCGCTGCTATTTCGGCATTTTTTGGAGCAGTACAGCGAGAAATTCGGGAAGACGCCGTCTGGCCCATCGAAGCATTTGCTGGATGCGGCGGTGAATTATCCGTGGCCTGGCAATTTGCGCGAGCTGGAGAATTTCGTCAAGAGATACGTAATTCTTGAAGATGACGAAGGCAGCTTGCGAGAGCTGGTGGAGATGTCTTCCGCGCGGCAACGAACTTCTCCGCGCGAGGAGTCCGCTCCGCCACGTGAGCAAGGGCTGAAAGCGCTTGTCCGCGGATTGAAAGACGAAGCGGAAATGGAGGCGATTGCGGACGCACTCGAAAAGACGCGTTGGTGCCGCAAGGATGCCGCGAAAATGCTGGGTATCAGCTACAAGGCGCTACTTTACAAAATGAGACAGTTTAATTTGGATACTCCTCGCGCGCGGCGCACGGCTGGGGCGCCAGCCTCGGTAGAAACGCCGGCAGCTGTGGGGACCAGAAACGAATAGGACGATTAAGTCTTCCTTTTTCTGACGATTCAGTGGAATAGAGAACTGGCAAAGTTTGTTGATTTCTAGTAACTTCACAGGCCGACAGCGCGGTTCAACGCACGTCACCGCCGCAAATATTGGAGGTCGGGGGAATGACGGAACGCCGGACGACGCGTCGGTATGATTTATCCCTGCCAGTTATCATTCGAATACCTACCGAACGCCAAGTTGATTCCCAGGAAGGAAAGACGCGGGACATTTCAACACGAGGACTGTATTTCGTCATTGAGCAGGACCTTGAAGCAGGCTCGGAATTGGATATTACACTAACGCTGCCTGCCGAGATTACGCACGGCACGGAAGTATTTGTGCGGGCTCTGGGCAAAGTCGTAAGAGTCGAGCGGCGCATGGAAGATGGAACAGCACGCATGGGCGTCGCTGCGGTCATAGAGCGTTACGATATTATTCGGGGAGAAGCGGCGCGAGCGTAGCGAGGATCCAAGCCCCGCCCTGCGCGCGTGAAGCTAGCGCGAGAACGAGTCATACTTTTGGATTAGCTGGTTGTCTAAAATATTCGACGAAGCGGCGCAGTATCCCTATCTGGTTCAAATCCCTCAATCATAAATTCCAAAGCACCTAGTCCGTTTCGCTTACCGGAATACTCAGCAAGTAAATGTGCGAGCGATGCCGCATGTGGGGCGAGAGCGGTCTAAGGAGCGGGTTTAAAGGCGACGGCGACGGAAGACCAGTTTCCGGTGGGCAGGCCGGAATACATGGGGACCCAGGTAATGGGGATGGAGGCATTGCTGGTGGTGATGTAGTGGCCCCAGCCGTTATTTTGATCGATGGGTTCGGGGCCGCTCTGACTCTCGCCACTAAAGGTGTTGGTATCGAAGAGCCAGCCAGAGCCCGAGAGGCCAGAGCCGGTGTTGTAGTCCCAGATGATTTCGGTAAAGAGCAGCTCGCCAGCGCCAGCGGGAGTGATGGTGAAGGGCATGGTTAGATTGCCAGCATTGGATTGAGCGCCAGTGGCTCCGCCAGTGGTGTCGAGGGGCGAGGCGGCAGCGCCGGTGACGTCGTATAGGAAGAAAGTGAAGTCGCCGTCGGTGGCGCTCCAGTGGACGGTAAGAGTGAGGCTGCCGGAGGTTGTGGCGTTGCCGGCATAGAAGGCCTGAGTGACGTCGTTACCGGCTTGAATTTGAGTGGCACCGGCCTGAGCCCAGGCATTGTTGTTGGAGTCGGCGACGGAAGTGACGGTGCAAGCGAGGTAGCCGCCACCGATCATGGCCACCAGGAGATTGCCGGAGGAGGGGAATTGAACGGTGGTGGGATTGGGGAAAGGATTGCCGGTACCGCCAGCGTCGGTATGTTCAGGAATATTTTCGTGAACGAGATGAACGATGCGCATGCCAGAGGGGACGGCGCCGGAGGAGCCGGTTTTCAGGAGCACGGCAGCGGAGATCCACTTTTGGCTGGTACCCATGGAGAGAGTGGGATTGATGGCGGAGGTGGAGTTGTAGAGGCCGAATTGAGCAGCCCAGCCATCCAGAAGATCGGCGCTGAGGAGGTTCCAGGAGATATTGCTCTGGGAACCGGCGGCGAAGCTGGATTGATTGACGGAGAGGCTAAAAGCGACTTGATAGGCGAGGTCGCCAGAGGTTGTGGGGGTCAAGCTGCCGGCAGTGACGGACGTGCCGGAGCCCTTAGAGCCAGAGCCGGCAACGTCGATGCCGATGACATTGTCGAATTCAGTAGCCATGGGTTGGACGTAGCCACCGGGATCGGCATTGAAGCAAACGGAGACGACACGAGCGCCGGCGGCAATGTTGAAGGCCGTGGCGATGCCGATAGATTGGGTGTCGGCGGAGTCATAGAAGTTGACTTGAGTCGAGAAGGAATCACCTTTGTCGTCGGAGACAGAGGGAGTGGGATTACCGTCGAAAGTGAAACTGACGACGAGAGCATTTCCAGCGGTGGTCAGGTTGGGAAGCTGGAAGTGATAGCAGAAGGGGCTGGAGAAAGTGTTGTTGCGGGTGTTGGAGCTGCTGACATGTTGAACGAGGGCGGCAGCGGCAGGACCACCACCGGAAGAGGTAACCGTGAGGGTAGCGGTGGAGCTGGGCGTGTTACCGACGGCGTTGCTGACGACCACTTGGAAGGTGGAACCGTTGTCTCCGGAGGTGGTTGCGGGAGAAGTGTAGCTGGAAGAAGTGGCTCCGGAGATATTCGCGCCGTTCTTTGACCATTGATAGGTGAGAGGTGCGGTGCCGGTGGCAGCAACGCTAAAGGTTGCTGTTTGGCCTGCAGTGACCGTCTGATTCACTGGTTGCGTGGTGATCGTTGGCGCTACTGCGGCAGCGTTAACTGTCAGCGTCACTATCGTGCTGGGAACGCTGCCCGCGCTATTACTGACGACCACTTGGAAAGTGGAACCGTTGTCTCCGGACGTGGTTGCGGGTGTGGTGTAGCTTGCCGCAGTTGCTCCGGATATGTTTGCGCCGTTTTTCTTCCACTGATAAGTGAGTGGAGCGGTGCCGGTGGCAGCCACGCTAAAGGTCGCTGTTTGACCTGCAGTGACCGTCTGATTCACTGGTTGCGTGGTGATCGTTGGCGCTACTGCGGCAGCGTTAACTGTCAGCGTCACTATCGTGCTGGGAACGCTGCCCGCGCTATTACTGACGACCACTTGGAAAGTGGAACCGTTGTCTCCGGACGTGGTTGCGGGAGTGGTGTAACTCGCTGCAATTGCTCCGGAGATATTTGCGCCGTTTTTCTTCCACTGATAAGTGAGCGGCGCGGTGCCGGTGGCTGAAACGCTAAAGGTTGCTGTTTGGCCTGTTGTGACCGTCTGATTCACTGGCTGCGTGGTGATCGTTGGCGCTACGGCAGCGGCGCTCACCGTCAGTGTAGCTATCGTGCTTGGGGCGCTGCCTGCGCTATTGCCGACGACCACTTGGAAAGTGGAACCGCTGTCCCCGGAGGCGGTAGCGGGAGTGGTGTAACTCGCTGCAATTGCTCCGGAGATATTTGCGCCGTTTTTCTTCCACTGATAAGTGAGCGGCGCGGTGCCGGTGGCTGAAACGCTAAAGGTTGCTGTTTGGCCTGTTGTGACCGTCTGATTCACTGGCTGCGTGGTGATCGTTGGCGCTACGGCAGCGGCGCTCACCGTCAGTGTCACTATCGTGCTCGGGGCGCTGCCTGCACTATTGCTGACTACCACTTGGAAAGTGGAACCGTTGTCTCCGGAGGTGGTTGCGGGAGTGGTGTAACTCGCTGCAGTTGCACCGGAGATATTTGCGCCGTTTTTCTTCCACTGATACGTGACCGGGGCGGTGCCGGTGGCAGCCGAGCTAAAGGTTGCTGTTTGGCCTGTTGTGACCGTCTGATTCACTGGCTGCGTGGTGATTGTCGGCGCAACGGCAGCGGCGCTCACCGTCAGTGTAGCGATCGTGCTTGGGGCGCTGCCTGCACTATTGCTGACGACCACTTGGAACGTCGAACCGTTGTCTCCGGAAGAGGTTGCGGGTGTTGTGTAGCTGGATGCAATCGCGCCGGAGATATTTGCGCCATTCTTCTTCCATTGATACATGAGCGGCGCGGTGCCGGTGGCAGCTACGTTAAAGGTCGCTGTTTGACCTGCGGTGACCGTCTGATTCGCTGGTTGGGCGGTGATCGTTGGCGCCACTGCGGCTGCGTTGACTGTCAGTGTCACTATCGTGCTTGGGGCGCTACCCGCACTATTGTTGACGACCACTTGGAACGTGGAACCGTTGTCTCCGGAGGTGGTTGCGGGAGTGGTGTAGCTTGCCGCTGTTGCTCCGGATATGTTTGCGCCGTTTTTCTTCCACTGATACGTGAGCGGCGCGGTGCCGGTGGCGGCTACGCTAAACGTGGCGGTTTGGCCTGTGACCACAGTCTGACTTGTCGGCTGCGAAGTGATCACCGGAGCAGCCGCATTGGAGACTGTTACCGGTACGGCAGACGACGTCGTGCGGTTACCTGCTGCATCACGAGCCACGGCCGCAAGAGAGTGGGAGCCGTTGGAAAGCTTTGTGGTATCTAGCGAGAGAGCGTAGGGGACGGCCGTTAGCTCGGCACCCGTATTTAAGCTATCCACCTGAAATTGCACACCGATTACGCCAACATTGTCGGAGGCAGTGGCAGAGACGGTGATCGTCCCTGACACGGTCGCGCCCGCGACTGGAGAACTTATGGAAACGGTAGGAGGAGCGGTGTCTGCCCCGTTTGCCGTTGTAAATGTGAAGTCACCACTCGCTGCCAGGAGGCCGGCGGCATTCTTGGATTTGACGTTGTAATGATAGAGGGTCGCTGGGGTCAAGCTGGAGATAGAGACGGAATGGGTAGAGACCATCGTGGAATTGAGACTGGAACTAGCTCCGTAACTGGCGGAAGTCCCGTAGTCTACTTGCGAGTCCGATGCTTGATCCGTGATCCAAGTGATTGTCGCGGCAGTAGAAGAGACTTGAGCGGAAGTGACTCCAGAAATGGCTGGAGCGCCGAGAGTTAGAGACTTGGGCTCCGAGCTGATAACCCCGGCGCAACCGGAAATCCCGAAGATCAGCGCCATGAACAGAGCGGCACACGTCAAATTTGGCGCTATATGCTTTGGTGGTTCGGACGCTCGCATGGACCTGGCTCGCCTTTTCATGCTTTAGATGAGTTGAATACCTAAAAGTTCGCTTTCTGGAACTTCTAAAGACGAGCGAACATCCCCGCGGACCTAAGAATACAAAGCCGAACTGGGGTCTTTAACTGTCCGTAAGTACAAAAAGAGGCCAGTAGAGACCTGCAAGGAACCTACTGGCCTCTCCCTGAGAGGCAGGGATGAGGACGCCATTCGTGCGGTCTAAGGAGCGGGTTTAAAGGCGACGGCGACGGAAGACCAGTTTCCGGTGGGCAGGCCGGCGTACATGGGGACCCAGGTTATGGGGATGGAGGCATTGCTGGTGGTGATGTAGTGGCCCCAGCCGTTATTTTGATCGATGGGTTCGGGGCCGCTCTGACTCTCGCCACTAAAGGTGTTGGTATCGAAGAGCCAGCCAGAGCCCGAGAGGCCAGAGCCGGTGTTGTAGTCCCAGATGATTTCGGTAAAGAGCAGCTCGCCAGCGCCAGCGGGAGTGATGGTGAAGGGCATGGTTAGATTGCCAGCATTGGATTGAGCGCCAGTGGCTCCGCCAGTGGTGTCGAGGGGCGAGGCGGCAGCGCCGGTGACGTCGTATAGGAAGAAAGTGAAGTCGCCGTCGGTGGCGCTCCAGTGGACGGTAAGAGTGAGGCTGCCGGAGGTTGTGGCGTTGCCGGCATAGAAGGCCTGAGTGACGTCGTTACCGGCTTGAATTTGAGTGGCACCGGCCTGAGCCCAGGCATTGTTGTTGGAGTCGGCGACGGAAGTGACGGTGCAAGCGAGGTAGCCGCCACCGATCATGGCCACCAGGAGATTGCCGGAGGAGGGGAATTGAACGGTGGTGGGATTGGGGAAAGGATTGCCGGTACCGCCAGCGTCGGTATGTTCAGGAATATTTTCGTGAACGAGATGAACGATGCGCATGCCAGAGGGGACGGCGCCGGAGGAGCCGGTTTTCAGGAGCACGGCAGCGGAGATCCACTTTTGGCTGGTACCCATGGAGAGAGTGGGATTGATGGCGGAGGTGGAGTTGTAGAGGCCGAATTGAGCAGCCCAGCCATCCAGAAGATCGGCGCTGAGGAGGTTCCAGGAGATATTGCTCTGGGAACCGGCGGCGAAGCTGGATTGATTGACGGAGAGGCTAAAAGCGACTTGATAGGCGAGGTCGCCAGAGGTTGTGGGGGTCAAGCTGCCGGCAGTGACGGACGTGCCGGAGCCCTTAGAGCCAGAGCCGGCAACGTCGATGCCGATGACATTGTCGAATTCAGTAGCCATGGGTTGGACGTAGCCACCGGGATCGGCATTGAAGCAAACGGAGACGACACGAGCGCCGGCGGCAATGTTGAAGGCCGTGGCGATGCCGATAGATTGGGTGTCGGCGGAGTCATAGAAGTTGACTTGAGTCGAGAAGGAATCACCTTTGTCGTCGGAGACAGAGGGAGTGGGATTACCGTCGAAAGTGAAACTGACGACGAGAGCATTTCCAGCGGTGGTCAGGTTGGGAAGCTGGAAGTGATAGCAGAAGGGGCTGGAGAAAGTGTTGTTGCGGGTGTTGGAGCTGCTGACATGTTGAACGAGAGCGGCAGCGGCAGGACCACCACCGGAAGAGGTAACCGTGAGGGTAGCGGTGGAGCTGGGCGTGTTACCGACGGCGTTGCTGACGACCACTTGGAAGGTGGAACCGTTGTCTCCGGAGGTGGTTGCGGGTGTGGTGTAGCTTGCCGCAGTTGCTCCGGATAAGTTTGCTCCGTTTTTCTTCCACTGATAAGTGAGTGGAGTGGTGCCGGTGGCAGCAACGCTAAAGGTTGCTGTTTGGCCTGCAGTGACCGTCTGATTCACTGGTTGCGTGGTGATCGTTGGCGCTACTGCGGTGGCGCTCACCGTAAGTGTTGCCGCTGGGCTGCTAATGCCTCCCTGGGCGGCGTTGACCTGAGAGCTACCTGTACTGACTCCCTTGGCTAAACCTGAGCTCGCTCCAATTGTGGCCACAGAGGAGTTTGAGGAAGTCCATGCCGCACTCGCGGTGATGTTCTGCGTGCTCTTGTCGCTAAAGGTCCCTGTCGCTGTGAATTGTAGCGAAGAGCCCTGCGAGAGCGAAGGACTCGTGGGAGTCACGGCAATAGAAACAAGGGTAGGAGGCGTAGGAGCGGCTGAAGTTGCGGCCTTGAAGGCCACCATTTGCATGATCCACGCAGCGGATGCGCTGAGTGGGGCGCTCGCGGAGTAGTTGCCAGCCGTTGAAGCGACTCTATCCTCTACGATGTCACCGTCCGGGCTCGTAAGAATGCGCTGTGTGAAGCTACTACCAGGGCCGGTAGTGCTGCTGAGAACTATGTTGGCTCCGAGGATCAAGTCGCCGGGGTTCGAGACAGCTACGGATGGCGTGGCACTTGAAGCGCTTTGGCCAGAGGCGCTGACGGCGACATCAAACGGACTCACAGTGTCCAAGCCGCTGTATTCCAGGATTCGAATGTCCGGGGAAGCAGCCGAACCGCTAAATTTTATCGTAAGCACATTGGCATTAGCAGCGGCGCTATGGATATTTTTTGCGTAGTAGATGGATTGTGTGATTGCTCCAGAGACTTGCGTTGGCCCGACAGCAAGCGAGTAAACATTGCCTGAAGAATCGCTCACTGAATTGACGACAGCGGAGCTGTTATTCCAACCGACGACGATAACGTTAAGATCTCCGGCGATTTGGGTTACAGGAAAGGGTTCAGTCACGGAAGTTTGGCTGGATTGCGGCGTGGCGTAATTCGATTGGACGAAGGTAACTGCAGCAGAAGCAGTAGTGGTCGCAGCCGGGGTCACGGCGCTCACAATATTGGAGTAGACGCTGAGATTCCCCGCTGCGTCGGTGGAGCGAACACGATAACTATACGAAGTGGAAGCCGCGAGGCCGGTGTTGCTATAGGTGGATCCCGTTGACGTGGCAATCTGCGAGAAAGAGGTGCAGCCGGCGCCGAGGCAGCGTTCGAGCAGGTAGCCAGTGACGGCAACGTTGTCCGTAGAAGCGGTCCAGGAAAGATTGACCTGAGTGGTACTGATGGGTGTGGCTGATAGGTTGGAAGGAGCGGTGGGAGGAGTTGTGTCAGGAGCTGCTGGGGTCGTGAGGGTCGCGACGTTGGAATAGCTGCTGAGGTTACCGGCCGCATCGGTGGCACGCACACGGTAGCTATAGGAAGTGGATGCTGTAAGACCTGTGTTGCTATAAGTGGTTCCCGTTGGCGCGGCAATCTGAGAGAAGGAAGTGCAGCCGGCACCCAGGCAGCGTTGAAGGAGATATCCAGTGACGCCAGCGTTGTCCGTGGAAGCCGTCCAGCTTAGATTTATCTGGGTAGGGCCAATTGAAGTCGCTGTGAGATTGGACGGTGCAGTCGGAGATTGCCTGTCAGCAGCGGCTTGAGAGGCCTGAGAAATCGGCGCAGCCATGTCGCTCTGGATCTCTGCTGGAGCGAGCGCGCGATTGTAGATGCGGACTTCATCGATGGTCCCGTTGAAATACTGTCCGAAGGCGGCATCGCCTCCGATTTGCAAAGCGTTGGTGGAGCTTGTAAGTGTATCGGTCATGGAGCGGCTGGCAACTTGGGCGCCATTGACATAGAGCAGAAGCGTTGCGCCATCATAAGTTGCCGCGAGATGAGTCCAAGTCTGGGCTGGCAGAGAGGATAGGCCAGCCATGAACTGATCGCCGTGAGAAGAGAAGGTGGCGCCGACAGCCGGCGGATTCTTTGAGACGCTCGAGCCAGCCTCAAGGAAGTAGATATCATTTTGCTTGTAGATGACATCCTGCCAGGTAGTTGGAGCGGTCTTTGGAGAGACCCACGCTTCTAGGGTCATCCCGCTCGAGAGATGCAGAGAAGAAGAGTCACTTATAACAACGCGGGAAGATGCCCCATTGAAAGAAAGAGCGCTCCCATATTTGCCTGCAGTTGTCCAGGTTGCGCCGGAGATGGTCCCGTTATTGCCATTGCCCGAAGAATCAGTGGCAGTTGTTCCCGAGCCTTCGTTGAAGCTGTAGGACGCGACGAGGCCTGAGCTGGAGGCGTGGACGCGTGCCGACGGGGATAGTACGAGAACAATTCCGACCAGAGCAGAAAAGAGCAGCAGTGCCGCCAGGAAGAGATTCGCATTTCGATGAGCCGACTGCTTAAAAAGATTCCTAGACACACGCATGAGACAGCCTCCGGGCTAAGTGATCGAATAAGCGCTTTAAGATTCCAATGTTTTCTTCTTCGACCAGGAGGCTAGGGGCCTAGGCTTGAAGTTAATGAATTTGGGCGAACGTCAACCCAATTCTAGAAAGTTTCTGTTATCGGTTTTCCCCGGGGTGGGGTGAGAAAACCTGCTTCACTCCTGGAGACGCCTTCGAATCTTGCAACTCAAAAATGCAAAGGACGCTTTAGCGAAGCATGCGTTTGAGAGGCTGACTGAAAGAAAAAAAGAAGTCACTCAACAGAGCACCACTCAGTACGCGCTAGTAATTTTAGCATCGGAATAAAAAATGTCCAGTCGAAAGTCGATTAAAATATACATTTATGTGTGTATAAAATTGAACACAAAAGCTGTAGAAACAGGAATTACACGCTTTAGAAGGGCTAATCGCCCCAATAAACCAATAAAACAATCAAAGAAGATGCCAGAAATCCTTCGGCGGACGATTTGCGACAAAGTTTGATCGAAAGACATAACAATTTAAATTCACACATCCGGATGATCGGAATTACAGCCGAGTTAAAAATCTCTCACAATACTTTCACAGTACGCCTCATGAAATTGCAAACCGAGAGGAAGCAGTGAGCGCGGAGATCACAACAGATTAAAGGACTACCTGCATTTTGAGAGGTAAGCGATCCATATCCTCAAGAGTGCATTGACGTACTCCTAGGGAAACAGGGAAGAACAACCCTAGTCTAAATTAATAAGTTAAAAATTACTCATCAAGTACACTCAAGCCATTTGGAGATCTCTGCGAGATTTCTTGGCAGAAATTGCAACGATTTGGACTTTGGTAAGTTACGATTGCGTTTAGCCCACACGTAATAGCATTTGGATATTTCACGCCCGGGATGGACGGCTAGAACCTCGACTTGCCAAGAAATTGGCAAGTCATAGGATGGGAAACTCTTGGGTTAGACTAGCCGGGCAATCCGTTTTCTTGTTTGAGAAATCCTCTTCCCTGACGGAGACGAGGATGGCATGCCATAAATAGACAGAACAAAGCAAAACACAATGTCGAGCGTTCTCCCATAGTTGTCTGAAAAGGCGGAAGTTAGTGGATAGCCGCAGGCCGTTATTTGTCGAGAAATTGGCAAGAGTAAGGTTGAGCGGTATGGCGATTCGTGTGCTTGACCAACGAGGGGCAGCAGTTGACGTTGTGGGGATTTACCTATGTTGCGAGCTGATTGGAATGAAAGTAGAGAGACATCACCAGCGGGAAAGTTGCCTCCCGACGAGGTAGTATTTGGGCGCTCGGCCGTGATGCAGGGGATCCGACAAACAGTCAACAAAGTCGTTGGAATCGACATTCCAGTTTTACTAGATGGTGACGGGGGGACTGGAAAAGAGGTTCTAGCTCGATGGATCCACGGCCATTCTCCGTGGAAATCAGGACCATTCGTTAAGGTAAATTGTGCGGCCATTCCTGGGGCACTTTTGGAGAGTGAGTTATTTGGATTCGAGAAGGGTGCGTTTACCGGGGCTGTCCGTCGCAAACCTGGCCGCGTCGAACTTGCACATGGCGGGACACTCTATCTCGACGATATTTGTGAGATCGATCATGGGCTGCAGGCCAAACTCTTGCAGTTCCTACAGGATGGGCGTTTTTCTATGCTCGGGGGGCAGGAAGAACAGTTTGCACAGACTCGCGTGATATGCGCCACAAATAAGAATTTGGAAATCGAAATCGAAGCGGGCCGGTTTCGGAGTGATTTGTTTTATCGGATCAACGTTGTGAGAATACAGATGCCGAAACTGCGAGAGCGACAGGAAGACATTCCCATTCTTGCAGAATACCTTCAAAACTTGCACACGAAGCAATTTGGCCTGGAACGCGAGCCGTTGAGCGCCCGTATGATCTGCGATTTAGAAAGTTCCCGTTGGCCGGGCAACATAAGAGAACTTTCGAACACTATCGCGCGTTATGTGCTTATGGGGACAGACGCAGCGATGGTCACGAAGATTCAAAATGAGGGTGAGCGAACTACTAAAGTGTCCGGCCCCGACGGTGCTGTTTCCTTGAAGCGAATTGCAAGAAACGCCGTGATAGATATGGAACGCGGACTGATCATGGAAGCGCTCCGAGCGAACAATTGGAATCGCAGAAGAGCGGCCCAAGATCTGAAAATCAGCTACCGGGCGCTTATCTACAAGATTCGTGAAGCCGGAATCGGGGCAAGAAAAGGGGCGAGCACCATCGAGAGGCCGAGAGCGAGGTCCTTTGGTGTTGATTGATTGCTTTTGATTGAGAGCCTTGGAGTGGACCGTAGCCTGACCTTGGCTTACGAAAAGGCAATGCTAGGGGGACGGCCTTTTATTATTGTGGGCCTGTAATCTCAGTGCTCTCGCCACGCGGCTGAAAAGGACTTCGAAAATTGAACTAATACAAATACTCCAGTTGTGCCAAAAATGTCTAGCCAGCCAGCGCACGCTCATTATTTTTGCACGCAGAAGGCGATGAAGCACCTGCTCGACTAGCACCGTTGAGAGCGTCTCGCTTTGATTTCGTATTCGCTTTTTCAGTTCGGCAGACACTTGGAATCTCTTCAGAACAATTCCAAGCATTAAGATGTCATTATAAGAGACTTGAATTCCGGCTTCCGTTCCCCATTTCGCGTCGTAACAAATATTTACGCCAGCTGTGTAATCGCACTCTACTTGATCGGAAAATACAACTCGTTCGTTCTTATACAGAATATCCAACCAAAAGAGTATGTCTTCGCCGGATATTGTCAGTCCTTCTTCAAACCGAAGCTGCCGAAACCGTTCGAATCGATATACAACGGTTGACGTCCCGATGGGATTATTTCTAAGCACCTGCTCGAAGAAATCTCCGCGGAACCTAAAGAGTCCCTGACTATCGCCCAGCGGTATATGTTCTTTTGGATGAAACGTCGCGCATCTCGCAAAAGCCGACGTGGTCCAATCATGTCTTTCGAAATCCGCAAAATAAAAGTCGCCACCGCTCCGCAATGCTTGGATAGCTCTTGCTAAGTGTCCAGGCCTCCACACATCGTCCGAATCCAAGAACGCCACGAAGGTTTTGTCGTCGCGGACCTGTGCAAGTCCCAGATTGCGTGCACGGCTCACACCACCGTTCGGGACTCTCGATACAGTAAGCCTGCTTGCCCAAATCTCGGGTAGGTCCGTCAATTCTGCTTCCGCTGGGATGGGTGAGGAGTCGTCAATTACTATGAGCTGAATATCCGCGTCCACCAGCTGCGTAAATACTGAATGGATAGCTTTTCTCAAAAGCCCCGGTTTCCGTTGGAAGTAAGGAATGATTACCGCTACCGAGGTAGGGTTTACTGACATCATGGCTCCTGAGACCTGCATTGCCGCTGTTTTCTCTGCAAACCATCAGCTTGACGGACTCCAAGGATAGCAGAGCCGGCCCTTGATGATTATCCCGGTCTTCCAGGATTTTCTTGGGTTTTGCCGAAAGAGTCGCTTCGAACACATGGTCTGCCGTAGCGCCCTCCGTTGCATACCTATCAATAGCAATCGACATCCTAAGCATGTGCTCTAAGCGCACTGTGCTTCAAAAGCGTCGGGAACAAAGAACTCCGTCTGCGAGCGGAGGTAAAGAGACCTTTTTCTTATCTGTCCCGGCAGTTCTGCACCCGTGCTGAGACTGGAACAATGTTTTGAAAAGAGTTCGGAAGTCCTATAGTGCTCACTAGATTCAAGTACCAGCTGAAATTGTAGGTCCTTATATGTCAGTCGATTGTGAGAATCCGAATGAACTTAGCGCGAGGCAGGAAACTCGCAGCCCGGAAGGACAGGTTGAGGACATGGGGGTTATCCTGTCCTCTTTTTCGCCCGATGTCCAGTTACATCGGGTTCATCCCCTTAGGTAGGCTGACGATGCGTGGGGGAACGCACGCGGTCCCTGCTTGGGTGCAGGTGGCCGATCACGGGGGAAAGCAAATAATGCTTACGACGATTCGTTCAACAACGAATGCGAAAAACAAGTTCCAAGGTCTTCTGGCCTTAGTTCTGCTTGGCTCGGCGATTATGATTATGGGGTTGAACGGATGTGCAGGAGTGGTGAGCCAAGCGAGCGCAGGAAGTACGACTCCCCTGACCATCAGCTCCGCTACAGCAGCCGCGGCTACGATGACTGGTTTCCAGGCAGACTGGACCACGAGCGTTCCAGCGACCTCGCAAGTGAATTACGGCAAGACGAGTTCCTACGGCTCAACCACCGGAGTTAATTCTTCTATGGTGGCCACACACCAGATTCCAGTGACCGCTCTCGCTCCAGGGACGACTTATCATTTTCAGATCCAGTCGAAGGATGCGCAGGGAAACTCAGCAACGAGTGCTGATATGACAGTTACAACGCTGACGGATACGACCCCGCCAACGGTTTCGATTACGTCGCCCGCAGCTGGGGCCACACTCTCCGGCACAGCCGTGATCTTTGGCGCTACCGCATCTGACAACGTCGCGGTGGCCAGCGTTCAGTTCAAAATAGACAGCGCTAGCTCTGGCTCGCCAGTGACTGCCGCCCCCTACACCTACACGCTTAACACAACGTCGCTCTCAAACGGCAATCACACAGTGAGTGCAGTGGCGACAGACACGGCTGGCAACAGCGCGACCAGCGCGGTGGTGGCGTTCAAAGTGAGCAATACAACGGCAGACACCACGCCTCCGACGGTTTCTTTGACGGCACCTGCAAACGGTGCGACGGTTTCCAACACCGTTACAGTTTCGGCGAACGCGACCGATAACGTTGCCGTGGCCAAGGTGCAGTTTCAACTGGATAACGCAAATGTGGGCTCGGCCGTGCTAGCCGCTCCTTATACGTTTTCGTGGAATACTACGACATCGACGAACGGGGCACACACACTACGAGCGATCGCGACGGACACCTCGAATAATTCCACGACGAGTGCGAGCGTAACGGTGACAGTCAACAATGCGACGAAGGACACCACTCCGCCGACAGTGTTGATCACAGCGCCAGCAAGCGGCGCGACAGTTTCCAGCACGGTGACGGTCTCGGCGAATGCGAGCGATAACGTTGCCGTAGCGAGCGTGCAATTTCAGCTGGATAACGCGAACGTTGGCGCGGCGGACACGGTTGCCCCCTATACCTACTCATGGAATACCACGACATCGACGAACGGGACGCACACACTGCGAGCGATCGCGACGGATACGTCCGGCAACGCCACGACCAGTGCGAGCGTCACGGTCACTGTGAACAATGGGGCGAAAGACACTACGCCGCCGACCGTATCGATGACAGCGCCCGCGAACGGCGCGACAGTTTCCAAAACGGTGACCGTTTCCGCGAACGCCACGGACAATGTTGCAGTGGCCACCGTGCAATTCCAGCTGGATAACGCGAACGTTGGCGCGGCGGACACGGTTGCTCCCTATACCTACTCATGGAATACCACGACATCCACGAACGGAACGCACACACTGCGAGCGATCGCGACGGACACTTCTAATAATTCGACGACGAGTGCCAGCGTGACCGTAACAGTCAACAATAGTTCGACTGATACCACACCACCGAGTGTGCCAACAGGTTTGGCGGCTACAGCTGCTTCTTCCTCACAGATCAATCTTAATTGGACGGCCTCTACGGACAATGTTGGAGTTACTGGATATAAGGTATTCCGCGGCGGTACGCAGGTCGGGACGAGCGCGACGATTTCTTACTCAGATGCTGGATTAGCAGCCTCGACTGCCTACACTTACACGGTGGCGGCCTATGACGCCGCCGGCAATACGTCCGCCCAATCCGCAAGTGCCCCGGCGACCACTCTTGCCGCTTCGAGTGGCGGAGGACTTCCGTCCTCCCTCGGGTGGTATCAAATTCCGAATACCACCTATGCCCCCTTGTGTCCCAGCGGGCAACTGGGGAGTTGTGCGGCTGTGGTAAGCGCATGGAGCAGCGGCGTTGCAGATACGAAGCGCAATCGCCTGGAGTTCATGGGCGGGGGCCACACAGATTACTCGGGCAATGAGGTTTATGCTCTCGACCTGAACGCCCTTACGATGGTTAGAATTAACAATCCCGATCCGCCAAATACGAACGGTACCGATGCCGACCCTTCAGGCAATCCGAATTCCCGCCATACTTACGGTGGATTGAGCTACATTCCGAGCACGGATCAGATTTATGTGCACGGTGGAGCGCTCTACCCGACGGGATATGGCGCGGTGTCGACCTGGCTTTTCAACGTTGCTGGTATGACATGGAAACAGCAAGACCCCGTGAGCGGCACTCCCGTTACAATCAGTTGCTGCAACTACATCACCTTCGGCGACTATGATCCACAGACGGACATGGTGTGGTATACGGATTCGGCCTTCCTCTGGACCTATAACGCTCACACGAATACGCAAGCGCAATTGTCCTCCATCGGTGGAATCCTGAGCGACCATCCGACTTGCGTCATCGATTACACTGCAAGGTACTTTACGTGCTTCGGCGACAATGTCGTAGCGCGCGCGAACATGGCGGCGGCCAAGCCGACGATGACAGACATCACGTCGCAGACCTCCGGCTGCTCGACACTGATAAACCCGAACACGAATCCATATCCGGGAGCAACTTACGATCCCGTGCAGAAGAAGATTGTGGCCTGGACAGGCGGAAGCTCCGTCATTCTCTTCGACTCGACAGCCCTGACTTGCACGACGGTTTCGACCTACACGGGTGGGCCGGGTGCGGCGCAACCAAATGGGACCAACGGACGCTGGCGCTACTTCCCGGCACTCGGAGTCTTTGCGCTCGTAAACGATTCGCAGCAGAATGCGTGGGTTTTGCGAATGACGCCTGTCTCGGGCAGCGGAACTCCTGGTCCAGTGATCTCCGCAGTCAGCGTTGGTTCCATCACGACGACGGGTGCGGTGGTTTCGTGGACGACGAACGTTGCAGCAACATCGCAGGTCGAATACGGACCAACCGCCTCCTACGGGACCATGACGACGCTGAATTCGACGCAAGTGACGAGCCATTCGGTGACTTTGACGGGGCTGACCGCTGGCACGGCCTACCACTACGCCGTACTTTCCACGATCTCGGGTGGCACGCAAACGGTGAGCAGCGACGCGGTCTTCTCGACGAGCAGTAGCACAGACACGACGCCTCCGACAGTTTCGATCACCAGTCCCGCGTCCGGCGCGACAGTAACGGGAACAGTGACGGTTACTGCAAACGCTTTGGACAATGTAGGCGTCGCCAGCGTGCAGTTCATGTTGGACGGCGCGAACCTTGGAAGCGCGGACACCGCGAGCCCCTATCAGGCTAGTTGGGATACAACAACCGCAAGCAATGGGACTCACACTCTTACGGCAAAAGCGTTGGATGCAGCGGGAAATGTTGGTAACGCCGTAGGCGTGAGCGTCACGGTCTCAAATACTGGTTCAACGTCGTCTGCCTTGCAGGACTTCCAGAACCGGTGTGCGGCAGCTGGTGTGATCGTTTGTCAGGGATTCGATGATGCAGGTGGCATCCCAAAAGCAAACAGTACGGGCTCGGGCTCTTCGGGAGCGGAATCAGCCGATGATGGTACCACCTTTCCGACGCAAGACACCTCGATTACTGCATCAGGAGCCGGATCTCTGCGATTCGATATACCTGTTCCCTCTGGCTCACCGAACCCAGATGGCTATTGGCGGCAGTTGACGCAATCCAGCCTGACGGCGGGCCCAGCAACAGCGCAGCTATTTGGGCAAAACTCCACCTTCTACTTGCAGTTCCGGCAGCGGATGACTGCCGCTTATATTACAAATACTTGGGGCGGTGGCACGAACTGGAAGCAGGACATTATTGCAGTAGACAATTCGAGTTGCGGAGCCCAGGAAATCACAACGGTCAACATCAACAACGAAGGATTCCCCGAGACATACAGCGACTGTGGCGCGGAAGCTTTTATCGTGGACCTTGCCAATGGGGACTATCTGCTAGAGCAGGGGGACACCTCTACCACTGGGTACAACTGTCACTATCAAGCACCTCTGGTGGCACCAAGCAACTGCTTTTTATACAAACCAAATGTGTGGATGACCTTCTACTACAAAATACAAGTTGGAACGTGGGGATCAACCAACAGCACAATTCAAGCATGGGCAACCGTCAACGGGCAGGGCTATGCGGGCCACGAATGGGTCAATATGCCGAATCAGGTTCTGAACCAAGATGGCGGAAGCGTTGCGAATGGTTTCAATACCGTGTATTTGGTGCCCTACTGGACCGGTGGCTACACAGGAGCTTCTGGACCTGCGACTACCTGGTACGATGAGCTAATTATCTCAACGCAGCCGATCGCCGCTCCGAACAACTAATAAACAAGCGCGGATTGAGACTGGATTATCCAGGCACATAGCAAAGGGCAAAGTCTCGATGGAGAATCGCCGATGATTTCTCGGCGAACAGAATATCTTGGCCATGAGGGTGAAGGCTTGCGAGGAATCTCCCTTTCCCACTATTAATTCTCTAACTGTCACCTCTCTTTAATTCTGACTGAGCGGGCCGACAAGCTCGAGTCCCAGTTTCTTCGTAAAGAGGTCAGCGCCCTGGGCATTTAGGTGAAACCCATCAGAATAATACGCGGCGGGCATCTCGCCTCCTCGGAATGGAACCAGAACGATAATGCCCGCGTCTGCCGCTGCTGCGCGAAGTCTATCCTCCACATCGCTTACGCCCCGAACAGAAGGCAGGACAAATATGAATCCAGCGCCGTTGTTCCTGCAGAGTTCTTGCATCTCTTCTAGGCGTCCTAAGCTCTGCTGAATGACAAGTTCATCCGCAGGGAGTGGCGGAGCTTTCTCGGGTAAGTACGCAGTGAGCTGATCAAAACTTGGCATTAGTTCCCCGAGAAGCCAGTTGCGAATCATGGAACGGCTTCCCAGCCATGCACTCTGGTTTGCAAAGAAGAGATTGCTAGTCATCGTGTTGTCTAAGTGCGCTGCCTTCTTGACCCGGAGTATGTCTCGCTCCTGCATCATTTGGTACGCGAAGTATTCACCGTTGATCCCATGTGAAATTAATTGTCTTGTCGTAAGGCTGAGGACGATCACGGCAGGTCTCGAGCCTTCTGCAAAAAAACGGCGGAGCCCAAAATACCAATCGAGGTATTGGGTATTTTCGATACCCAAAACTTCGGAGTAGTAGTTGGACGCCATTTCCTGGTGAAGTTTGTCTGGCTCAACGCCATGAACCAAGAGGGAATTCCCAACCAAGAGAAATGTTTTTGCCCCGTCACTGGCGGTCGGCTTCAACTCGAGGGCGGCCCGCTTGTCGTTATCAATGCGTCTTTGAACTCGGCTGATACGCGTGAATTTCGTTCGGGTCACAACCTCCAAGGCGCCACAATATATTATGAACAGGGCAAGAAGTAGAACCATTGCTCGCGCCGCATTCGGTTTCTCAGAAGCGGAAGTAGATGAAGGCATTTTCCTGGTTTGCTCCAAAGAGAGTAATCAATACACAGAGTGCGACTCCCGCAGTAACTCGCAACATCAGCGATTTCGTTTCCAGTACATATTCGCCGTTAGAGGCTTCCAGTTGCAGATCAATCAAGAAGAGCATTAACGCATAAAGCGCAAGAAACTGGAGCGCCACGCCGTAGATTGGCAACCACTGCCAGGTCTTCGCGCCCAGAATCTGCTCGTAAGCCCCCCGAATGGAGGGAATCCGGAAAAACACCCACGCCAGGCACACGAGATTGAAAATAAAGATGCGCCGAATCCATTTGCCCAGAAAATTGGATGATGAGGTCACTTCACGTTTACCGGCGATCAACCGTTCGATCGCTAGCCCGCCGCCGTGAATGCCTCCCCACACTACAAATGTCCAATTCGCTCCATGCCACAGGCCGCCCAGAAGCATGGTAAGCATTAGATTTAAGTAGGTGCGCACCTTTCCCAAACGGTTTCCGCCAAGTGGAATATAGAGATAGTCTCGCAACCAGGTACTTAGACTAATATGCCAGCGGCGCCAAAAGTCCTGTAGGTCTTCCGCGAGATAAGGCTGGCGAAAATTCACCATGAAATGAAAGCCCATTAGCTGAGCGCTGCCCCGCGCGATGCTGCTGTACCCGCTAAAATCTCCATAAATCTGCCAAGCGAAAGCGTATGTTCCAAGTAGCAGGACCATCAAATTGGGACCGCCAAGCCTTCCATCAAATGCGGCGTTTGCAATCAACGCACAATTATCGGCAACTACCACCTTTCGGAAGAGTCCCTCTAGAATCAGAAGTAGCCCGTTGAAAGCATTTTCCGCATTCCAAGAGCGCGGCTTTTGCACCTGTGGCAAAAGATGAGAAGGGCGTTGAATGGGTCCCGCAATGAGATGGGGGAACAGGCTGATAAATAGAGCATAGTCCAGCAGGGAATCCGCGGGCTCAAGCTTGCGGTGGTAGACGTCGACAATGTAAGCGACTTCCTGAAAGGTGTAAAAAGAGATTCCCGGAGGCAGAATGATGCTCCAAACGGTGACGGGAATCCCGCTTAGCCCCAAAGCTGAGGCAACGTGCGCGAACGAACCGACAAAGAAATTAAAATATTTAAAAACACCCAGAAACGCGAAGTTCAATACGAGCGAGAAAATGAGAAGCGATTTGCGGTGCTTGTCGTTTGTGGAAGCTCCTATAGCGCGAGCGACAAAAAAATCCACTAAGGTCGAGCCGGCCATTAAGAACAGAAAACGCCAGTCCCACCATCCGTAAAAAAAATAGCTGGCGGCCAGAAGAAAGTAATTCTGAGGACGGAATGGCAGCCGCCAGTAAAGAAGGACGACTAGGGTCAAGAAGACAACATAGGCTGTGGAATCAAAGAACATTATTTGGCGATCGAGACCCCATAAACTGCACAAGCGTGCTCAGTTCAAATCCTCATGTCCTTTTAGCCGTTCGATAAAACAGTAATCTACTCTTGGCCCAACAGTAATTGCAAAATACAAGGGATGTTCAAAGAACTCGCGCTCTAAGCTGGAGGTGAAGCCGATAGATACTGTGGTTCCCACTGATCTGCCTTCAGCGACATCAAGCCTTTGTTTTCGGCTAGAACTCATAAACAGTCGCATACTCCTGAGTAGTTTGAGTGAACAGGATCGAGACAATGACCTGGGCTATTACGCCACTCTCCGATGCTCTCGAGGTTCTGGCCATCGGCGGAAATGCTCTAGAATCAATACCTCCCATCCAACTGAGCAATTACTGTGCCTTGATGCTTATTGTAACCTGCTGCAAACGCATGAGTTACATCGGCTTGCATCGTCTTTCGCAAGAAATTGCAGCGCCCGGAGTAAACAATCGGAACACTTTTTCTGTTCCGCGCCACCTCTCGCCATTTTCAAATGGGCTGCCGCTTTAACATTCGATCTTTTCCCTCTCGATGAAATTCTCACCGGGGGGACAACTTTGTTGACAGGGGGCATCTGCAAGGGCCGTGGTAGGCGGCTCAAGAGTCTCCAGTTGAATCAGATTCCGGAGTTGCAGTTTCTCTCGAATGAGCGCACGAACCGAGCTTACTGCATGCCCTTGGGTGATGTATGATTATCAATCTGTGGTGTCTTCAGAGAGAAAATTAAGTACAAATTTATTGGTGCCTGGGCTATTGATCGTATTCATGGCCCTGATAGCGTGTGTGCTATTTGCTTCCCGGAAGGAAACCGTTGACAGAATCTTCTATCGAGAAGCTCTCGACAGAGAGGAGTCTCCTAGTGCGCCGAAGACTACTCCGGCGACAAGGATAAGATCCACAGAAGCACCGCAACAAACTGGCAGTTTTGAGGCACAATGCAAGGCGGTGGGCGTGCTGGTCTGTCAGGGATTTGACAGCCCGGACGGCTATCGGCCAGCCAAGTATCCTGCTGTCGGTTTGTACCCCGCTTGGGATGGTGTGATCCGCGGGGTGAGGGACACATCCGTAAGGTCTTCGGGTGCAGCCTCGTTGCGCTTTGAGGTACCTTCACACTCATCCGCCAATGCCTCGGGATATTGGAAGCAACCCATGGGAAAAGAGTTTCGCGAAGGAGCGACTTTCTATGTCCAGTTCCGTCAGCGCTTTTCGAAAGAGATGTTGAAGAACAATTGGGGAGGGACGACGTGGAAACAGGTCATTTTTCACAACGAGACGGCAACCTGCGGAGCCGTTGAGCTAACAACGGTTCAGTACTACAGCGCAGGGTTTCCATCGATGTATACAAATTGTGGCGGCCGCCCGCTCTATACGAACAACGGACAACCTCCAACAAAACTCGAACAGGGAGACTATAATTGCTGGTACGGCCACTACAACCCTAAGGATTGTTTCTATTACCCCGCTGAAGAGTGGATCACTTTCTATTACCAGATCTCGATAGGTCATTGGGGAAAACCGGACTCCACCATCAATGCTTGGGTCGCCCTTGAAGGAAAGCCTTATAAGCAATGGATTCAGATGCCCAACTTTGTGCTCGATGTGGACCGTCCAGGAGAGGGCTTCGACACTGTTACGTTGCTCACTTATATGACCGGGAAAAGCGAACTGCTCGACCATCCGGTTGCCTATACTTGGTACGACGACTTAGTTGTATCCACCAATCCGATAGTCTCCCCGAGTATTTCCAGCGAGAAGGAAGGCTCCGCCACCACGCAACACTAACCGAGGCTCGAACTTTCTCCGTTCACTACTCCCAGAGTTCCTCAGGTCTTACGAAATACTCAAATTAAACACTGAAACCATTGGCTAGATTTAGTGAGTTTTGCCGTCGAGGTATACGCGACACCAGATTTCTAGGGCGATCAGGGCAAAGATGTGATCGGTGTGATCACTTCGTTGTTCTTCATGAGCTTTGAGCAGTTGCTGGATCGCGGGCCATCGGAATAGACCTCGCTGACGTACCTGTTCTTCGGAAAGGAGATCATGTACAAGTGGCTGAAGATCTTTCCTGAGCCATCCGCCCACAGGCGCGCCGAAGCCACGTTTCTTACGAGTTGTCACTTCCTTCGGAAGCCACGGCGCTACAGCCTTTTTCAACAGATATTTCAAAGATAATCCGCGAACCTTCAAGCGAGAGGGAATGCGGCTGGCTAGCTCAATAAGCTGATAGTCCACGAGGGGCGCGCGGCACTCCACCGAAGCTGCCATGCTCATACGATCCGTTAGCGCCAACAAATCGTCTGGGAGGGAGGTTTTCAGGTCTACGTAGATCGTACGATCCAGTGCGCCGGAATCCGGACAATCGTTGAAATAGCGCCCGAGTGCACTTTCTGAGGCCACCGTTCCATCAGCGCCGTTACCGACGTTTTTTGCAAGGAGGTCAGCCTGTACATCAGGCGAAAACATAGTTACGTAGCTCATGTAGCGAGTCACAGTATCTGCATCCGCTGTCTTCACGAAAGCCGCGGCATAGCGAGCATAGTCTTTCCAAGCCGAGGTCCGATCCTGAGGAATTCTCCGAAGCAAAGCAGGAATGACAGTGCGCCGCATAGCGCTGGGGAGGAGTCCGTACCAGCGCCGCATATTTTCTCCAAGATATCTCCTGTAACCGCCAAACAGTTCATCACCGCCAACGCCCGAGAGAATGACCGTCACACTTTCGCGAGCGAGACGCGATACCAAGTAGGTAGTCAAACAGGCAGAATCGGCAATGGGCTCGTCAAGATGCCAGATCAATTTGGGCAGGAGTTCGCTTACATCTGGCCGAACAACAATTTCGTGGTGCTCTGTGGCAAACTGTTGAGCCACAAGCTTGGCATAGGGCAACTCATTGTAATAGTTCTGGTCGCCACCGTAACCGATGGAATACGTTTTGACGGTACGGCCAGTGAGGCGCGACATGGCAGAAACGATGGTGCTCGAATCAATCCCTCCGCTCAAGAACGCACCCAGTGGAACGTCGCTCACCAATTGTGTCTTGATGGTCTCCAATAGCTTTTCGCGGATTTGTTCAATCCATTCTTCCTCCGAGCGCTCTTCTGTATGACCACATGGCACGTTCCAGTATTCATGCGTGTTTACCGTACCTTTTTCCGCGACAAGGTAATGGCCCGGCATTAACTTTTCGATTCCGTCGAGAATTGAAAGTGGAGCTGGTACATACCCAAGCGCCAGATATTCATGCAGTGCATTTAGGTTCAGCTGCCTCGGAACATCTTTTGTATTGAGGATCGATTTCATTTCTGAAGCGAACAAGAGACGCTGCGCTTCGCGCCGGAAATAAAGAGGTTTCTCCCCAATGCGGTCTCTCCCCAAGACCAAGCGATCCCGTTTGGAGTCCCATAGAGCTAATCCAAACATTCCCCTGAGGAATTTGAAAAAATCGACTCCCTCGTCCTCATACAAATGGACGATGACTTCGGTATCGGAATTGGATCGGAACAGATGCCCCTTTTTTTCGAGATTGGCTCGCAATTCGCGGTAATTGTAGATCTCACCATTCATGACAAGCCAAACGGAATCGTCCTCATTAGTCATCGGCTGATGACCGCCGGCCACGTCGATGATGCTAAGTCTACGCATCCCTAGGCCAATTCCACGGCCTTCATATTGACCGGAGTCGTCTGGCCCTCTGTGCTCGATGACGCCGCCCATTAGCGCGAGAGTCGGGGCAAGTGGGATACCCCGTTTTTCAAAGTCCATCACTCCATAGATTCCACACATTAAGAGGTCCCTCTGCGATCGGATGCGGTGTCTGTTCTAACCTTAGGTCGTCGGCGCTGGATTCTGTGCATTCGACTCCGGAGCGCCGGAAGTTTGTTCCTCTTGTTGCCAGCTTTTAGCCAGGAAGCGCGCCAATCTGCCTCGAACTGTGTTGTTGAAGAGCAGATATGTGACGCGAGTATAGAATTTGTCGGTCCACTTCATTTTGTAATCTTCACAGGTGCCCATGAAATCGTACCAGCGCGTCTGTTTCTGATAGAGAGTGGCGAAGGCAAAAGTTTTCAACACATGTCCAGGCGACATTTCGCGAAAGGGTGAACAGTAGCTTTCCTTCAAATCAAGGAAGACACCGTTTTGAAGAAGACCCAATATGTAGGCAATAGGATTTCCGTCCAAGTAGAGGACATGGCCGCTGAACCAGCCATTTTCTGCGGCTTTGAATGTAAGGGCGGAATAAAATGCTTCGTGAACCGGATTAGAAGCGATAGCGGTCCCGCTTGCGGATTTCCAGGAATCATTCTCAATCAATCTGGCTGCATCATTGAATTCACTTACGTTTTGGGGAGAGACGAATTCACGGTATGACAGCACTCCTCGTTCCCTGAGGCGCTTCTCGCCATTCCGCATGGTTGACCGAAGTTTCTTGGGGAGCGCAGTAAAATGGCTCTCCCAATCGTCCTGAAACTCTATATACGGGGAGGAAACGCGCCCCAGCACCACGTTTTGCCAATGCCCACGCCGTGCGGTTTCCAAGAGAAGAGATTCGTGCGCGCTCTCTTGTACAACAGTTGTGCTGAATGTGTCCCACTCTCCTAGCTCCGACCTGAGGCCTTTCAGCATAGTAAAGAGCAAATCCGGTTGCGTCCCTCGAAAGAGGAAACCGGTTCTGCCCGAATAGAGTTCGGACACCGGCTCAATACTTCTACAGGAGATCGCGCGTATGCTGCGGCGGAATGTTCGGAGTGGCATCAAGCCAATGATTCTCTGGTCCTCCCGCAGAACGATGACGGTCGGCGTCTGCGTCTGGAGATGGCTTTCCCATAAAGATTTGACCCATTCAAAAGAACTGGTTAGATCGAGTTGTTCGACATTCCCCGAATTTTCCAAGACAAGTTCATTCCAAGAATCGCGCAATTTTGAGATCTCTTCTTGAGATCTCAACAGTTCTATCCTTAATGGAGTTTCTCGATTCATCTGTTTTCGTGGCGCGTGCCACTTGCCTTTACCGATTTATTCATGGGCTATCCGCGCACGACTTCTATGTTTTTCCCTGCCAGGGCATCGACGTAAGTTCTGATACGTCTGGCTATTTCCCTTACTTTCGATGAATCTAGCTGGGCGTGAACGGGTAACAGAAGCAACTGCCCGGAGAGGTGTTCGGCATCTCTTCGAGCTTGGTCACTCTGGCCGGCCAGCAGAGGATGGAGAATCTCGCCAAAACTGTAGAGTGGAACGCCCAAAGCTCGAAGCTGCTGGTCGTGCTGTTCTCGGTTTACCAAGAGGATCGGGTATGCCCAAGGGCAAACACCCGGGGGTAAGTCAGGAAAGACGCGCCTCAGGAGAGAGCTGTCTTGGATTTCCTCAGTATACAGAGAATAATTGAGTTGTCTTGCCGCCAAATTCTCATTCCAGTCGTTAGACTCCACCAGACGGCGGCACAGCCCTGGCATTCCTGAATTTGCCAAGTCTTCCCGAAAAAGATAGGGATCATCCACAAGCGCGGAAAGCGACACAGCGGAGGGTTGCGAGCGGCGGCGCCTCACACGCCAGCGTTCTGCTTTCAGCAAAATCCTACTTACTGGATTCCCAGGGGAATTCTCCAACAACTGTTCGAAGAGACGCTTTGCCAGAGTTAGTTGCTCCCGCCAAGAAACTCCAGCCGGTGGCGGCATGGACGTAACTCGCTCAGGACTGATTCCGAGACCACCGCCGGCCAAGCTAGGAGCGAACTTGTAAAAGCTAAAGAGCGAAAAATCTCCGCCGTGACCAATATAAGATCCGCCCCTTTGACTTAAGAAAGAATGTGCACAATCTTCAATTATACGGCAGCCAAATTCGTCTCTCAGCCTGAGAAATGGCTCAAGGTCAGTCATAAACCCGAAATAATGGATGACGACAACAGCAGCGACGTCTCGCGATAGCTTGCAACGGACGTCTTCCATATCGGGACGGAAATCCGGAAGGATTCGATAAAAACTTGCATTGAAGCCGGCCCGCGGCACTGGTTCGACCAGGGCCGTGCAATGAAAAGCAGGCAAGAGAACCGTGCGACGCCCATGAGTTCGGAGCGAGCCGAGCAACTGATAAAACGCAGCCCGCGCGTTATAGGTGAGACGCAATTTGCCAGGTGAATAGAACTCACGAAGGCTTCTACGCCGAAGATGAATATCGGCGAAACGCAGTGACGGATGTGGCGTTGCCAGCATTGTTTTCAGGCCGAAATGTTCTCCAGGTGTTGCGCGCTCACTTCATCTAGCAATGCTGCCAACAAGGCTGCATGGGTTTCCCGCGCAAAACCTCGAATCGCCGCCGTGTCGCCCAGCGGAGCAGTTCCGCTGCGTATTTTCGCAAGAAACTCAATCAAACCGTTGCGAATTTGTTCCGCTGATTCCATGGTCGAAATCGTGCCGCTACCTACCGCACGCAAAGTTGCCGCTGTGTCGCCGTCCGCGTCCACCATAGCAAATATTGGTCTGCGCGCGCGCAGATACTCGTAGAGCTTCGCGGGGATTGCGGGATTTGAGGTATATCCCTGGAAGACCAACAATCCATCCGCAAGAAGCATCTCCCGCAAAGCATCGCGATAGGGAATAGCTGGTTCTAATTTAACGATCTCTTCAAGGCCTCGGGCTCGAATCATGGACCTATAATGATCAACGGCGCCGCTCGCTCGAAGGGTAACGACAATCTGGGCTGGATCTAAGATTCCAGAAGACCTTAGCTCAGCCAAGGCCTCGAAGAAGGCGCTGGGATCCCTATCTGGTGTTGGATAAAGGGACCCACTATGGAGCAGCCGCAAAGGCTCACCCTTGCGACCGTTTTTAATTAGTTCAGCCTCCACCTTGGCGAAGCTTTCTTCGTCGTAGCCGTTAGGGATAACCGCCCAGTGATCGCTGGGAAGCTGGGGGTAGCGTTCCGCATGGAGATTTCTTGAGCCAGTTGTTACAACAACAGTCCGAGAACTGTGCAAGATGGAACGGCTCTCAATTGCCCTGCGGGCACGCCAGATCTTTTTGTCAGTCGGGTAGAGTACACCAGTACGCGGGTCTTCTTCCGTTAGGGGATCTCTTAAGTCTGTGACCAGAGGAATGTTGGTCAACCGATGCAAGATATAGCCAATCCAGAGTGCGCTTGCTGTGGGATAGGTTACCCAAAGGATTTGAGGTCTATGCTTTCGGATCAGGCGCAAACCTGCGGGAACTCCACTAGCAATCCAACTGGCCCACCGGTCGGGAAGCGCAACCCACGACGGATAACGGCCTTTAATCGCAAGATGTCTGGCCGCATCCAGTGCGAATGACCTATAGACTGGGACGTTCGGCGGAATATCCTTCAACTGATCTGTCCCAACTTCCTGATATGCGCGCGCATTTGCGCTAAGAATGATGGGATTCCAACCATGCTTGGGGAGGTGGCGCGCAAAATTCAAAGTTCTTAGAGACCCGCTGCTGCCCTTACTCGGCGGGAAATGAAACGCGATCATCAGGATGCGCTTAGGAAGAGTTTGCGACATAGAATCTTTAGTCTAGGAAAGAAGTCTCTCTGAGTACCGTCTTACTCCTCATGCGCTGAGCGACTGAGCATTTACCTGGGGCAACTCCAACGATTGCACAAGCGTGACGTGGCCTGAGAAGTCCAGTCTTTCCGGTGGGCAATTCGATCTGCCATGCTTTAGGAAAGATGTCTCTCGAAATTAACCCTCCTGAACGCCGATGTGAATGAGTCACCGTTGGCATCCGGAATGATGGCTTGCAGGAGCTCACCTAAAACGTCCAACTAACTGCTTAATCGGCTTAGTCAAGGAACTTCGATAACAATTGATGTGATAGAGAGTTCTTATTTCGTCGGTCCATCTTGTATGCCATTCCATGACGCGCCCATAAAATTCCACAATGCGCACCCGTTTTTCGGCAAATAAAAGCCGCAACACATCTTCGCGCATCAGTAGTGCTGGAGAGATTTCGCCGAGGTCCTCAGCGTAAGTGGTCTTAAGCAGTACGAGCATCCCGTCGCGAACCAAGCAGAGATCACTTGCCGCGACTTTTCCATTCACAAGAAACTGAAAAATCAATCCCTCGCCTCGCTCACAGAAGTGTTGGAACACCTCACGATAGAAGCGGCCTTGCGCATTGTCCTCAACTACGGCAGTTCCTCCAGACGCTTTCCAGCTGCTGGACTCTAAACTGCTATACTCGTGAATTGCTGCCTCGACTTCCTCAGGTTTTCGCCGAATGACAAGTTCGCTCTGCAAGCCAAGCTCCTGCAGCCGCCTCCGCCTCCTGGATAGATTGTATTTAAATTTTCCCGCACGTTTCTTCCAGTAATCTTCAAAGCTTTCCGACAATGTAATCCGCGGAGTGTTAATATAGTCGAGGCGCTCAATCCCAGTAGAATCTGGTTCGAACTCCATCGAAGCGTACTCCGGGTCTTGCTGCAAAACGCTGAACTGCATGGCAAACCCAGGCAACGCACGGGCTAACGTCTGAATCTGTTTTGCGCCCGAACTGGGCTGCTCCAAAATGAATAGGCCAATCGGCGCTTGCGAAGGCTGAAAAGTTTCCCAGAGTCCGGGACCCTTTCTCACGACCAGTGCAGCGCCGTTGCTGGAATCAGCTTCCTCAATGCCAAGGAGCGCCTTCCCATCGTCAAAATTTCGCAGAAGTGGAGCAACGAATCCCGAGTCCAAAAGGATATGATTTCCTCGTGATTGGTTGATTGCGTCCCAGGTTTTGGCCAGCGCGGGAAAATTCTGTGTGGCTGGTTGAAATCGCCAAGTCATAAATTTCTCGAATCGGAAGTCACAGATATTCGCTCGGCCGAAGAGAGTACGCTGCCACCGGTGCCAGGTAGCGTTGCGGATGCCAAACGAGCTATTCCGTCGGCGACGAAAACTTCGGCAGGAATCGGATGGCTCAGGAATCCTATCGGACTTGCACTGAGACCATATGCGCCCGACTGAAAGACACCGAAAAGATCGCCTATTTCAGCGCGTGGCAAGGTCACATTCCGAGCCAGAGTGTCGAGTGGCGTGCAGAGGGGACCAACGACATCCACGACTTCTGCAGGTTCGAGATTGAGCTTGTTGAGCAATGCGACGGGATAATTTCGCTTAATTGTCTGGCCCAGATTTCCAGAAGCGGCTAGATGGTGATTCATGCCGCCATCCAGGACCAGGAATTTTTTGCCGCGAGATACCTTAATGTCGTTAATTCGAGCAAGATAGACGCCAGCTTCACCGACCAAGAAGCGCCCCGGTTCCACAAGAAATTCCGTTCCAGAGAATGCGGGGTCGCTTGCGATTTCATCGAAAACTTTCGAAAGTTCAGACTTCAACTCGGCTAGGTCCAATTCCTTCTCGTGCGGAAAATAGGGGATCCCGATGCCGCCTCCGAAGTCCAGCCGCTTCATCGGACCTCCGGCGCGTGCGACAACACGGCGAGCTATCCCTAGGCCATGCCGGTACTGATTCGCAAGTAATTTTGCATCCAAGATTTGCGTGCCAGCGAAAATGTGAATCCCGCGGAATTCCAAAGCCCTGTCGTCAAGAATCAGGTCCAGAACGCCATCCAAAATTTCTTCATCGATCCCGAAAGGAGTGGGGCGCCCTCCCATCCTCATAGCTCCACCCTCGGCTTCTCCAGAGGGATTGACTCGCACTGCGACCCTTGTGCGAACGCTGAGCCGTTGGCTAATGGAGGATACGCGCTTTGCTTCCGTCGTCGACTCCAGATGTATCTCTCCAATCCCGCAAGAGATAACTGCCTCAAGCTCGGACATTGTCTTTCCTGGTCCCGCAAACAACATAAGCTCCGGTGGGCATCCGGCATCTAGTCCGCGATTGAATTCCCCAACAGAAGCAATTTCCAATCCGCATCCTCGTGAGAGGAAATGGCGGAGAACTATCGGATTGGGATTTGCTTTGACGGAATAACAGACATGGAAATTTCTAGGCAGAGCGCCTCTCAATTCGACCAATTTCTTATCGAACACTCTGCAGTCATAGAGAAAGGAAGGGGTCCCGAATTTCTCGGCAAGAGCGCTCACCCCCATGGAGCCCAATAACAATTGTCCATTCGCAGTCCCGAAATGTTTGTCAATCAAGGATCGGATCAAATCGCCCATTACAACCCTTCGCGGCGGCGGAGCGCCGGATAGTCTACTTTACCGCTACTTGTTTTCGGAAGATCGCTGAGTACCTCGACTGCTTTCGGAACCATATAACGGGGCATTTTGTCCGCGCAGATTTCCAGCAAAGTATCCACATCCAAAGTCTCTCCATCGCGTGCCACAACAAAAGCTTTGATCGATTGACCAAGCATGTCGTCCGGCACGCCGATAACCGCCGCTCCCCGCAACTTGCCAGTTTGGAAAAGCACTTCCTCGACTTCCGTCGGGCTAATGCGAAAACCGGAACATTTGATCATTGTGTCTCTTCTGCCTATGAAATACAGGAATCCCTCTTCATCCATTTTCACGAGGTCCCCGGAATAGCAAACTTTCTCGCAGTCACCCATTTCTGCGGGCAGAATTGGATTCGGGCGAAGTGCCCGTGCCGTGTCTTCTGGACGATTCCAATAGCCGAGTGAGACGGTAGGGCCACGATGTACAAGCTCACCCGCTTCGCCCGGCTTACAGAGCTGGCCTTGCTCGTTTAGAACGAGAATTTCAGTGTCTGGAATAGCTTTGCCCATCGATGTAGGCCGCCGATCCAACTCCTCTGGAGGAAGGTAGGTCGAGCGAAAAGCTTCGGTGAGCCCGTACATCAGAAAAATTTTTGTCGTTGGTAGTCCCTGCCGAAGAATCTTAAGGACGGCCTGAGGCATGGCTCCGCCCGTGTTTGTGACATACCGCAAATCAGCAAGCGGCTGCTTCCCTAAAGTAGAACTTGGCTGAGCTAGCAGACTCCAAAGTGTTGGCACACCAGCGAGTCCTGTTATGCGTTCCTTCAAGAGCGTTTGAACGATTTCCCGCGCGAAAACAAAATTGATCAGAACAAGAGTTCCGCCTTTTTCGAATGCGGTCATGAGCTGGTTCATCCCTGCATCGAAACTGAATGGCAAAACGGCCAGTATCCTCTCGCGGTCCGTGATTCCGAGATAGGTCGAGACGATGCGACTACCTGCAACAACGTTTTTGTGACTCAGCATCACCCCTTTGGGCTTGCCGGTCGAACCCGAGGTGTACAAGATAGCAGCCAGATCGTTCTCGATGCTGCTCTCTCGCCAAACGCTCGATGGCTCGGTGGCCGTAAAGTCGTCGAAACGAAAAGTGGGGATTTTTGTTGCGGGAATTTCTCCAGCTCCCACCACCACAAGAAATTCCAGAGTAGGAATCTGAGCGATCACATCCGCCAGTGCGGCCAGCTTTGCGGGCGTCGTAATTAGCCCTTTCATCCCGCAGTCTCTGGCGATGTGTATCACCTGGGCAGGATGAAGAAGGGCATTTATCGGCACGTATACGCCCTCGGACTGTGAGATGCCAAAGATCGAAATCACTTGAGGGACAGACGCATCAAGATAAATACCTATCCGATCGCCTCTCTTTACATTCGTAGTTCTCAGAGACGACGCAAAATTCGCGCTTAGCCGAGCGACTTGTTGATAGCTCAGCCGTTGCTCCCCGTGTACAAGCGCCTCTTTTTGGGGAGTTCGGTCGGCACTCTTTCGCAATAAATGCCAGATTAAGAAATCCATTATTTATCGGTCGCTTTCTTGGAATCCGAGGTCGCCTTCCGAAAATGACATCGTAGCTGGACTATTTCGTTCCCGAATCTTCGAGCAGACAAAACCCACTTTCCCCGAGATTCTCTAGAGCGCGCAACTTGGGGAGATCCTATCATTGTGTATTTTTGAGTTTCTTTCCCACGAATTCCACAACAGCGTTAAGAGACTCGAAATTGTCGGGCTGCAGTTCATCGTCGGAAATAACCAGGGAGAACTCCTCCTCCAGAAAATGGACCATATCGAGGATCCCCAGCGAATCGATCATTCCAGTTTCAAGCCATTTTTCACTAGAATTCAGTCCCTTCTTTCTAGCGATCGGAAAATGCTTCACAACGAATTCTCTGATTCGCTCTTCAGCAGTTTGAGCCTGCATCATATTTTCTTCTCCCTGTTCAACTGTCCCGATCTCCTTCCATCAGGTGACATTGTGATTTAAAGTCAGTTTCATTGATGGTTGCTCCCCCACGTAAAACTACAGCCATCGGCGAAGTTTCACGGCGTCGGAATCCCGCGCGTTCGAAAAGATTACCCCAAGGGTGCCCATCTCCTGCGGCCAGGCTGACTGTTTTGGCTCCGCCCAGCCTCAGAGTTCCCACTGCGGCGTCAATCAGCCTTGCAACCACCGCTGGCTCTTCCCACGCAACAAGATCTACGATTCTCGCATTCTCGGAGTCGTTCCTAATAACCACATAGCCGACGAGTGCACCCTTCTTTCGGGCTACTAAGATCGAGTGTGACTTGTTGGGGTGAGATAAATAACGCCAGTTCAAGTAAGCAGCCGTTCGTTCTCCCCGGAGCCATGGAGTTTTCTGGAGCGAGTGATCCAGGGCGGTGAATTCCTCTCCACAGAGTCCATTCTGCAGTTCAATGTCGCAAGCCGCTTTCGTACCTTTCCATCCCCGTGACTGCAGCACCACGTTCCCGATTCTGCTAAGTACTCTTACAGCGGACTCTGAGCGGACAGCAGATTTCAATTTATCTTCCACTCGTAAGGGCTTTGCCCATCTCACAAAGTCACACGTTTGTCGAATCCCCAATCTTTTGTAAATGGCCATCATGGATTTACTTGGGAAGTCGTAGCAAAAATCGTATGGTGGCTCAACAGATTTCATGCAGGCCCGCTGCAATTGCAGTGCGGGTCCCATGCTACGATATTGTTCCGCAAGGCAAAAGTCGCCGAGCACCCATCCCAGTCTCTCCGTTTCGCGAAAGTAAAACTTTCTTGGAAACGCAGCAGCAGCTCCGACAATGTTTCCTTTTTCGACGTCCAAGGCGACCCAAACGCGTGCAACACCACATGGATTCTGCTTGTAGAGCCAATTGAATCGATTTTCATCGGAGTCTGGAGTTAAATACCGCCTGAACAATACAATCAGGTCAGACTGGTGAGATTCGGGAGACGCGGCGAGTATTTGAACGGACATACGTAAAGATTTGCCCTACCCATGATCATCTCAATTCACAAATGAAACTCGTAGAGATGGTAGCACGCAGGGTGCCAGACTTGGTGGGATCGGTTAGGTTTGGGGTGTGTAACATACACAAAATAAATGAGTTTGAGGGGAAAAGGATTGGACTGGGTTGCAACAAGTCCCGTGGATTCGTCCATCGGTTATCATCGCTACCGGGATAGGGAAAATTTTTTCTTCCGTAACACTTTGGGTTCCTACAAGTTCACTTCGTGCCGATGCCTTCTCGTATATTACTGTAAATAAATGGCTTAATTGGAATGCGGACGACGCGGCCGTGTCGATTCCTGAGAGCAGACTCGTACATGGTGAGGCATGTTCACGCATCCAGAAAGCACGTCCACGTCGGCGAATGGGTCTCTAAAAAATGCCGGGCTAGACTGCATAACTCGGGGAAGGGGCTCTGTCTATCATTAAGATGTTTATTATCAGTGAGTTGAATTTCGAGCCGGGAAGCCGGTTTTTGCGATTCAATCATTTGGCCACTCGCATGCTTTCTAGCAAGTGTTCTTAGTTGGTTTGCGTGTTCGTGGAGCCTGGCAGATCCTTTCATTCATTTCCGACCAACCGGAATCATGGCATCAACGAGCCCTATCAATTACTCGAAACCGCTCAAACCACTGCGCGAAACACTGAGGTTTCAAGATGCTTAGGATTGGAGGCCAAAGAGTCCCTACTGCTCTGCTGCTATTGCTGGCAGTTGACTGCATCTTGATCGCTGCTGGTTTGATCATTGCCACTTTCGTGCGTTTCTGGACTCACGGCTATGGATCTCCGAGTCAATATTTTTCCTCCTGGCAGACATTTTTCCGTTTTGCCCTAATCATCCTTGTTTGCGAGATCTCGATTTACTTTCACGACCTGTATGACTTTCGGTTGATCAACAGCTTTAGCGAGGTCTTGATTAGGCTTATTCAGGCATTCGGCGTCGCATGTGTCGGCCTCGCTGTCTGCTATTTCATTGCTCCTGATATTGGTCTCGGCCGGGGAAGCGCAGCGCTGGCGGCGCCATTGATCCTGACCTTAACGTTGGGATGGAGGCTTCTCTGGCTCCGGCATCTGCAGGAGTTGGGCAATGTGGAGCGTACGCTAATTCTGGGGACTGGGCCAGCTGGCATAAGACTGACTCGCGACATTTTGGCCCGCCCAGAGCTTCGGATTCGAGTTGTTGGCTTTCTGGATGAAAAGGGCGAGAATATCGGCAAATCATTGGTCAACCCTGGAATCATAGGGGCAGCTACGGACCTAGAGTCAATCGTTCGCGAACAAAATATCTCACGTGTTGTTCTGTCTCTCGGAGAGCGAAGAGGCCACATGCCCGTGCGACAGCTTCTGCATCTGAAGTTTGCTGGCGTGCGCGTTGAAGAAGCCCACAGTGTTCTTGAGCGGATGACGGGGCGTATCGTACTGGAGCACTTGTCGCCAAGTTGGCTAATTCTCTCCGAAGGTTTTCGCAAATCTCCCCTGCTAACATGGGCGAAACGCTTTTTGGATATTTTGGTGTCTCTGACTGCATTAGTCCTTAGCCTGCCTCTGTTCGCTGTTGTGGCCATCGCGACCTGGCTGGAATCGGGTTCACCCATCCTATTCAGGCAAGAACGGACAGGCCTGCGGGGGCGTCCGTTTAACATATTGAAATTCCGCTCAATGCATCAGGACGCGGAGAAAGAAGGGCCTCGTTGGGCGGTTGACAGTGATTCGCGCATTACTCGCGTTGGCCGTTGGATCCGCAAATACCGGATAGACGAGCTGCCCCAGGTCATCAATGTCTTGCGCGGCGAGATGAGTATTGTGGGCCCTCGCCCGGAACGACCTCATTTTGTAACCATGCTTGAGGAACAAATTCCCTTTTACGGCTTGCGACACTCCGTGCGCCCTGGTATTACCGGATGGGCCCAGGTGCGCTATCAGTACGGCGCGAGTGTTGAAGAGACGAAAACGAAGCTTGAGTATGATTTCTTCTACATTAAACATCTATCGATAATGTTAGATCTTGCAGTATTGTTTGAAACTTTGAAGGTCATGCTTTCAGGACGAGGGGCGAAATAGATGCCCATGAAAAGTGTGAGTGGCAGTGCAACGCAAAATCTGGGTGCTTTCCTGCGAGATAGATTTCTGCTCTGTTTCTGGGTGTTTTCGTATCGCGTTATTTTGTCGATATTTGGGGTATTGAGGCGACTTGAATCAAAAGGGCCGATTTCAGTCCGTTTAGATCGTGGAAAGTCTTCAACGTGAAAATCTCAGCGGAAGAGTGTAGTCTGCTTCCAGACTTGAGCCATTTTTGCTTTTAATAACAACCGGATTCCGATACGGATCAGGGGTCGCCGACAAGTTACCTTAAGTGTTAACTTTTCGGTGGTATCGTCAATCGTGAAATCTGGGCGAGTCTATGCAGTATCAGGAAGAAATGGGTTAGTTCTGAGTTATCCGAGGCGACTTTGCGAAAATATCTGAGAGCTTTAATACAATTTGTAGTGGTACTCGTGCTGGCTGCTCACTCCACTGGTCCCCGTGTTTTGGCGCAAAATCTTGCTACCAGTACAGTCAATTTCCCCAAGGAACAGGCATCGCCAACCACGGAAAAACCAGCTTCCACAGCGGATTCTCGGGTCTCCGGACCAATTCAACCTCCTCCTGGCTATCGAGTGGGCGTGGACGACGAACTCATGATCTCCGTGTGGCACGAACCTGAATTTTCGCAGACTGTCGTAGTCCGTCCCGACGGCATGATCACCTTACCTTTGCTCAACGACATTAAAATTGCGGGCTTGTCGACAGAAGAACTGCGAGCACTCGTTACCGATAAGCTTAAGACGGTTGTGAATGATCCACAGGTCACAATCATTGTGAAGGCCATTCGAAGCCTCAACGTATTTCTCGTTGGCGCGGTCGGAAAACAAGGCATGTACTCGCTGACCTCCGGGCTCACCGCCCTCGAGCTCATCACACAAGGCGGAGGTCTGGGGCCGTTCGCGAAGAGTGGTTCGATTTACATCCTTCGGACCGTAAACGGAAAGCAAGTCCGGATTGGTTTTAACTACAAAAAAGCGGTACAGGGAAAGGGTGACGATCCCGTGCTTCAATCAGGCGATAAGGTCGTCGTTCCCCAGTGAGAGGTTGGCGAATCTGCCTGCGCGGAGGTCTCAGATGAAAATGACTGGTAAACTCTGGGGTACCCTCGTGGCGTCGGCGGCCGCTTGCTTTCTTTGGCCGACCCAAGTTAGGGCTCAACAAGATCCTCCCCCTCCGCCATCAAAAGACGAGCAACCGAAACCTGCAGCGACCAGTACTCCCTTGGTTCTCAATGGAGATTCCCCCCAGGACCAAGACGCCGGACCTGCTCCCGCGGGTCCGCCCAATCCGTACGCCGGCACTATCAAGGATCTCGGCACTGGCCTTCCTTTAGTCGGCAGTTCGAGCACTCCGCTCCGTTGGGGAAGTTTTTCCATATATACGTTTGAGGCGATGGGGTTGTACGATAATTTTCTTCCTCTTGGATCCTCCACTTCGACTACTACAGACCTTGGCATTTTTCGTTTTGGTGTGATGTTTGACCACTACGTGCTACGACATAAGAGTCGCATAGTCCTTCAGTATTTGCCGCAACTGGTGGTTGGTGATGGAGGGGTATATGCAAGTGGGGCGTCAAATAACAATGTTTCCCTTGGTACGAGATTTCAACTCACTCCACGCCTAAGTCTCACGGTGGGAGACAACTTTATACAAATTCACGACAACTCTTTGGTCCCGCAAAATTATCTCGCAGTGAATAACCAGATTGGAGCGTTGGCCCAGAATTACTTTCTGAACGCGAATGGAAATTTCCTCACTAATTCGGCGGACGCTACGGTCGAGTACGATCTGACCCCGCGAACAAACATAACATTTTCGCCGTCGTTCAAGTATATGCAGTCGACAAATCCGCTAACAACGTACTCTGCAGACGGCTACGCTTATATGGCATCCGTTGCCCTTGGCCATGCCCTTACCCCGCACAGGACTGTTGGACTCACAGGCTCCTACCAATATTTAAATGAGACCATCGGATCGATACCTCAAAATGCGGCTTATTACACTGCTGCGGCATATTACAGCGAACAACTTGCACCAACACTTTGGGTAACAGCAAACGTCGGAGCAACGGACCAACATTACGCAGCGCTACCTCAACCGGGTGGCTGGGGGGTCTCCGCAGGCGCTTCATTGAACAAGGCTTTCTCCCGGAGTGTTACTTTGGCGCTGGATTACACTCGCGGAACAGCTTTTACCAATTACGTCACCCGCCAAAGGGCGGACCGCGTGGATGGATCTTTGGGAATAAGACTATCTTCCCGGATCGTTTGGAAGTCTGACGTCGGATACTACAGTGAGCTCGGAGGAACGAATCCGACCAGGGGGAAATATGGGACGACTGGTCTCGTTTACCGATTCTTCGGCAACTTTAGTTTATTCACCACGTTCGCATACACCAACCAAGACCCCGGCACTTTGCAGCTACTGTCCGGGGATGAGAAAACGCTGGTTTACGGAGTTCGCTGGTCGCCACCATGGCTGTCCTCTAAGTAGCGCCGCAGACCGCTAGGGAGTCTAAGAAGGTTAAGCCCCTTCCCGTGTAATTTTTACCGTTTTGCTTACAGAAGCAGTTCGGCGAGACTGTGGAAACGATTTCCATAGCGGAGCACCTCAATCGGCTGAGCCTAGCGGGCGTTGAGCCATGTTCTTGTAACTCATTGAAGACAGAGCACTAATGTGATTCAGGTTATGACATTTCCCTGTGAGATCATGGTAAGAAACGTGCATGATCCAAGTATAGTGGCAATTTCTTGGCAGAAGTCAGTTTTTGTGTGAGACGAGGATCAGAATACTTTGCCTACCAATTTGAAAGAATCTAGCTCTGAAAGCATTTTCACCGATCTCAAGCTGAGCGATTACCTAGAGATCGCGCGCCGCAGGAAATGGTGGGTCATCCTGAGCGCCCTCGCGATGTTGATTGCGAGTACGATAGTCGCCCATCGCCTTAGCAACGTTTATCGCGCTGAAACAACCATACTTGTCGATTCTTCACAGGTCCCCAATAACTACGTCGCCCCTGTAGTCAGCTCGGATATATCAGCAAGACTAACGACGCTCCAGCAGCAAGTATTGTCACCGACACGTCTGAAAAAGCTTGTCGAAGCTGAGGGTCTCTATCCCGATCCAACTGGGAAAAGAACCGAAGACGACATCATACAATCTGTTCAAAGGGCGATTGTCGTGCAAGTCGTGAACCCTGGCGCGGGAAAGATGGGAGCGTTCATCGTAGCCTACAACAGTAGCCAGCGGGACGAAGTCGCGCGAGTGACGAATCACATAGCACAGATGTTTATCGAAGAGAATCTGAAGGCTCGCGAGGAACAAACCTCCGGAACAGCCCAATTCCTTAAAGATCAGATGGACGAGACGAAACGGGCACTCGACGACACGGAAACCCAGCTGCGTCTTATTAAGTCGCAGAATATCTTTGATCTCCCGGAATCGAAGCCTTACCACATGGAAGCTCTCGCTACTCTTCGCGGCCAAGTACAGAGCATCCAGGACAAACTCAATCAAGATCAGCGCGACAAGGCGATATTGCAGTCTATGCTTTTCTCCGAAGGGCCTGCGCCAACAATTGACGTTGATTCAGATGATGGTGCGGGTACTGGATCAGTTTCTCCTGATCAGGCTCAGGTTCAAAGGCTTGAAGCGAAACTTTCAGAACTCCGCACAAGATACGGCCCTGCACATCCAGAAGTTCGCAGAACTCAGAACGAAATCAATGAACTCAAAAAGAAGATTGCAAATGCGCCTGTTGTTTCACCGGAGTCCATTGCAGATCAGAGGCCGGCGATTCAACCTAACAAATCCAGCACTCGAAATCCGGTCCTCCAGGCCCAGATAGAGAAACTCGACGAGGACATCAAAGATCTGTCCACGCAAGTATCGCCGTTACAGAAACAGATAGACTCACATACCGCGCGATTGGCGGAGATGCCGGTCTTTGAACAAAAAATATCTCGCCTGCAACAAGACAATGATTCGCTCAGGAAGCAATACGCCAGCTTGCTGGATAAGAAGCAGGCTGCCGACATGTCATATGCACTGGAAATACGCCAAAAAGCCGAGAGATTTGTCGTGCTTGATGCGGCCCAAACCCCTCTAAAGCCCGCAGCGCCAAACCGTCCGCTGATAAGCTTTGCTGGATTATTTGCTGGACTTCTTCTTGGGGCAGCCCTAGCTGGTGTGATGGAGATGAATGACGAGACTGTTCGTTCCGAGACCGAAGTATCGCGAATCTTGGGCAAACCGGTATTAAGCGGTATCCCTCGCCTGGTCTCTGCTCAAGAGCGCAAGGTCCTGTGGATGCGTGTCGCCGGGATGTTGGCGGGTACCGTCATCGGGTCCCTCGCTCTCGGCCTACTGCTATCGATGGTGGCGGGAAGGTTTTTCTAAATGTATCTCTCATTTTACAGTTTCAAAGATGAACCGTTCCGACTGACGCCGGATCCCCGATATCTGCACTTATCGGAGCCCCATCAGGCCGCCCTCACTATTGTCCTCGAGGGTATCTTTTACCGAAAAGGTCTCGTAATGCTCACGGGTCCTATCGGCACTGGCAAGACGACGCTGGTCCATACTGCGCTCCAGATCATCTCCGATCGGAAAATGCCGATCAAGAGTGCTCTTCTCTTTAACCCAGTTCTGAGTCGTGACGAATTCTTGGAAATGATGCTCGAGGAGTTCGAGGTACCCTGCTCTTCCACAAGTAAACCGCGTCGCTTGGCAGCCTTGCACAAGATGTTGCTTGATACCCAGCGTGCCCGGGGCACAGCGGTGCTCTTTGTTGACGAAGCACATCTGCTCAGCCCGGAGCTTCTTGAAGAAATTCGACTCCTTGGCAATGCCGATACTCATGACGGCAAGTTGCTCCAAATTGTTCTCAGTGGGCAGCCAGAACTCTTGACCATCATGCAGCGGAAAGAGCTGAGTGCCTTGCAGCAACGCATTGCTGCACGTGCCAATCTTCGTCCCCTTAGCGTATCCGAAACGCGACTGTATGTTGCTGAACGGCTTCAAGCCGCTGGATTGCAGGGACCTTCGCCATTTTCCCCGGATACGCTCGAAACCTTGCACGCCTTTTCGGGCGGCGTGCCGCGCCTAATCAATCTTATCGGCGACGGCTGCCTAGTTCTTGGGTTTCGGACGCAACAACTTGTTATTCAGGCCTCCATGGTGGAGGAGGTTGCCACTTCTTTGGGCCTCGGGCTGCCAGCAGTTCCTGTTTCTGCACGGGAACTTGTAAGGGCACCCGTCTGGCAGAAGAGGTCGGCCGAGGAGGAGGCGACTGGCGATACCGAGGCTTCTTTCGTTCACGTGCAAGGGAACGGCAGCAAGGCGGAATCTGGGCGGGAAACCATCCGGGAGAGCGCACATTCCCAGTCTGTACTGGTATTGGAAAAGAACTCTGCATCTGACGTCTCGAAGGAGCGAGTTGCTTCTCAGAAGACCGCCGTGGACATGATGATAGACGCAATGAAACAGATGCGCGGATCCGCGCGGGGAGCTCGCTAGTATGAGTAAGTTTTTTAACGAAACCGTGAAGATTCAGAATCCCGCCCTACCGGAACACGGCTTTGAACTGGCCGGTCTGCAAGACACCCTTCCCACGGACGAACAACCCGATTTGAGAGACGTCGAGCTTGAGGCCCCACCTCCTGAATTTAATCAGGTCAAGAAAATTGACATTCCCGAGTCGATGCTTTTGTCCCGAAAGTTTGAGGGAAGCCATTCGTTGCAGTCGGCCGAAGAGGCTTATCGTGCGCTAAGGACTCGACTGTTTCGCTTGAGTTCGACCCGCGAACTCCGATCCATAATCTTAACAAGTTCGGTACCAGGCGAAGGCAAAACGCTGACTTCTTTCAATCTCGCACTGTGTTGCTCTCAACTAAAAGACATGCGTGTGCTACTTATTGACGGCGATATCCGCACGGGAGGCTTGACTCGTGCTTTGGGTTCGACGGCTTCACCGGGACTCGCCGATATCCTTTCGGGACGATGTGATGCGGAATCCGCAGTTTTTGAAACCAACCACCCGAATCTTTCTGTATGTGGCGCGGGTTCGACAGACCTCTCTCCAGCGGAACTCTATGCGGGTCGTCGCTGGCAGGAATTCATTGCGTGGTGCAGAGGATCTTTCCACATTGCTCTCATAGATGCGCCACCAATCATGACCTTGTCGGATGTGGAGCTAATGACCGCAGCCTGCGATGGCGTTCTCCTCACTGTACGGGCCAGGCAGACCCGCCGGGATGTACTCCAGAGGTTCGCGAGTCAGATCGACGCAAAAAAGCTTCTCGGCATCGTCTACAACTTTTCCGAAGGGCCTCATCACAAGTATCACTATTCTGGAACGAAAGAACGATAGGTACAGGATTTCAATCCGACAGGAAGGCGACATCTGCTAGTTTCTTTGCGTAGAGAAGTAAAGCGCTATGTTCCCTAATCTCAAGCTTCAAATTTTCCGCCGCGGCAGTCATCAGAACCAGCTTGCCAAAGCCGTAGGCATAGATGAGACGGTTTTGAGCAAGATTATTCATGGCTATCGTGTTCCCTCCCCAACTCAGAGGCAAATTCTAGCCAGCTATCTTGAGGCCGAAGAGGAATGGCTGTTTGAGCGTTTTGAAGTAGTTTCGCCTCTCGCGAGAGAAGAAGGGGCCCAAGTCGCCGAAGCAAACAAGGCGATCGAACATGGCGACCTCTAAATTTTCAGCCGTTATTTCGCAGCCAGAGTCTAAAATCGCGCCCCGTTCGCGAATCCGCGCTTTACCGCTGGAAGCAAACGACCATCTTCGATGGGACCGCTTCGTTCTCGGCCACCCTGGGGGCACATTCTTCCATCAGACATCTTGGATGCGTGTGATGGTGAGAACTTACGGTTACCAGCCCCAGTATTTCTTCGCCGAGCGCGACGGTCAAGTTACAGGGATCGCTCCCGCGTTTCTTGTTTCAAACTGGCTCTCCGGGCGCTGTCTGATTTCTCTTCCTTTCGCGGTTTATGGCGGCGTTTGTGCGGTCGACTCCGAAACGGAAGACGCGTTGGTGGGGCACCTTGAGCAGTTCGCAAAGGAGCAGCAGCTCGAATATCTCGAACTGCGTAATCGAAACGGCTGCGTTCGTCTCGGATACCACGCAAATACGCGCTATGCCAGTTTCACCATTCCTTTGGTAGCTGACCCCGAAAAACTCTATGCGGCATTTCCGAAGGATATTCGCTACATGATTCGCAAAGGGGAGAAAGCAGGTTTGCAGGTTCGGAGAGGGATGGATCAATTCGATAGCTTTTACAAGCTTATGACCATCAACTTGCGCCGTTTGGGGACCCCTGCGTTTCCCCGTGCACTTTTCTCTAATTTAATTGATGAATACGGAGACCAGATCGATATAGCAGCTGTCTACTCTGGAGACAAACCCGTTGCCGGCGCGATGTCTTTCCGCTTTCGCGAGTGGATGCAGCCCTACTACTTCGGTTCGTTAGATGAAGCAAAAGGATTGGCCGCCAATAATTTCCTTTGGTGGAAGCTCATTCAGCACGCAGCAGAAACTGGATCCAGCACTTTCGATTTTGGCCGTAGCAAGATTGGCTCGGGTAACTTTGATTTTAAGAAGAAGTGGAATCCAAGGATTGAGAATCTGAATTATCAGGTCCATTTGGTCCACCGCAGGGAATTACCGAATTTCTCCCACACTAACCCCAAGTTCGAAATGGCAACAAATGTCTGGAAAAAACTGCCCTTGGGGTTGACTCGAATAATTGGACCTCGCGTGGTGCGATGGTTTCCCTGAGGAAAAGCGTTGTCGACCAAGTCTTCGCCTGAATCAGCGTGAGTCGAACGGAACAAATACAAATGCAGCTCCAACAAATCCCCGTGAAGGCCCAAGCTTCCTCGCACACTCTGACCGGAGCTTCTCCGGTCATGCGTTTGCGAATTCTGCACATCGTGAGTTGCCTCGGAATGGGGGGAACCGAGCACGGCGTGCTAAAAATCATTCGAGGCCTGGGGCACGCTGAATTCGAGCATCAAATTTGCGCTGTCCGCGGCGTGGACGACAATTTTGTCCGCCAAATGAGGGTTCCGGCGCAAGTCTCAGCTGTGGGACGCACCGAACCTGGTTTTCAGTTTCCCCTGTTCCGGCTGATGCGCCTCATGAAAAAATTCCGCCCCCACATTGTTCATACACGTAATTTCGGAGCCTTGGAAGCGATTGCTGCCGCGCGCTTCACAGGTATACCTGTCGCTATCCACAGCGAGCATGGATATGAACTTGAAATTCTTGGCGGTCTTCCTCTTCGACGCCGCCTTGTATGTCGTGCTCTTTACACTATGGCTGATCAAGTTTGCACCGTTACTCGAGACCTGATGGACTATCATTCGAAGCAGTCGTGGCTTTCTCCTAGAAAGTTTCGAGTCATTTATAATGGCGTCGATACCGAAATGTTCAGCCCCCGCCCAGAGCTTGCGGCGGTTCTACGGACGGAAATCGGCATTCCCATGGGCCGCATGGTCATCGGCAGTGTTGGCCGCCTCGTTCCCATCAAAGATTACAAAACTCTCTTCCAGTCCGCGGAAATGTTGGTGCGCCAAGGCAAGGACGTGCATGTTCTTCTTGTCGGCTCTGGTCCAGAATTGCCAAAGCTGCAAACCTATGCAGCTGCATCGCAGGAACTTGCAGGCCGCGTATTGTTCTTGCCTGCGTCAAATCGCGTCGCAGATCTCCTCAATTCCATGGATATTTTCGTTCTTCCATCTATTTCCGAAGGAATGTCAAATACCGTCCTCGAAGCGATGGCCACAGGCTTACCGGTTGTGGTTTCACGCGCCGGGGGCAATCCAGAGTTGGTCGATGATGGTTCCGTTGGTGGTCTCTTTAATCCGCGCGACGTGGGCGCACTAGCTGGGCATTTAGCGCGTCTGGTAGATAACAACTCGCTTCGTCGTGAATACGGCAAAGCTGCCCGGCAACGCGCGGTGGATCAATTCAGCCTTTCGGGCATGGTGCAGCATTATCGCGAGACATACGTTGATCTGGCTTCCAGCCGCGGCGTTTGGAAAGGTAACTAGGGAACATGTGCGGCATCTGCGGCGTTTTTGAATACGAGCGTCGGACCGATCTACCAGCGGCCATGATCCACGACATGAATCAGACGATGATTCATCGCGGGCCTGACGATGGCGGGGTCTTTGTAGGTCCAGGTATCGGGCTCGGCCACAGGCGCCTAAGTATCATCGATTTGGCTGGCGGCCATCAGCCGATGTCAAACGAAGACGGCACGATCTGGGTGTTGCTTAACGGCGAGATTTATAACTATCCGGAGCTTCGAACTGAGTTGCTTCAGCGTGGGCATGTCTTCACAACCAAGTCGGATACGGAAGCAATCGTCCACTCCTATGAAGATTTTGGCGAAGGTTGTTTTGCAAAGCTTCGCGGGATGTTTTCTATCGCTCTGTGGGATTCACGCAAGCGGAAACTTATCTTGGCGCGTGACCGGGTTGGTAAGAAGCCCCTGTTCTACGCACGCGATCAAAACCGCATTCTTTTTGGTTCCGAACTCAAAGCTCTTCTGGCAAGCGGTCTGGTTTCGAAAGAGATGGACCACGAAGCGCTGTCCGATTATTTCTCACTTGGCTATGTCCCGGCCCCGAAGACAATCTATCGCGCTGTCCGCAAGGTGATGCCGGGGAGTTATCTCGTAGCATCCGCCGAGGGCATCCGCGAAGGTTGTTACTGGGATTTGTCTTTTTCTAAAATTGAGCAAAGGACTGAAGGTGAGTGGTGCGAGCGTCTGCGCCACGAACTTTGCGAAGCCACGCGCATCCGCCTGATGAGCGACGTTCCTCTTGGAGCGTTTTTGAGCGGCGGAATCGATTCGTCTTCGATCGTGGCCATGATGAATCATTTGATGAAGCGCGCCGTGACCACCTGCTCGATCGGTTTCCGCGAAGAAAAGTTCAACGAAGCACCCTATGCGCGGCAAGTATCGGAGCAGTTCTCGACGGATCATCACGAAGAGGTGGTGGAACCGAATGCTCTCGAAATCGTGGACAAACTTGCTTGGCACTTCGACGAACCTTTTGCTGACTCTTCCGCGATTCCGACATATTACGTCTCCCGGATTGCGCGCGGTCAGGTAACCGTTGCCCTTGGCGGCGATGGAGGAGACGAGAATCTCGCCGGCTATCGTCGTTACAAACTTGACCATAACGAAAACCGTTTGCGAAGCCACGTCCCCGCAGCAATGCGACGGGCTGTCTTTGGCCCCCTCGGCCGTTGGTATCCAGGCCTTGCTTGGGCTCCTCGCGTATTTCGTGCCAAGGCTACTTTCCAAAATCTATCTCGCACTCCTTTGGAGGGCTATTTCAATTCCATTTCGTATTTTCGTCCTGACGACAAACTAAACCTGTTCACTCCCGATTTTAAGCGTCGTCTTGGCGGGTACGATTCCATGGACGTCTTCCGACACTACTACGACCGCGCTGATACGGAGGATCTCCTCTCAAAGATTCAGTACGTGGATATAAAGACTTATCTCACCGACGATATTCTTACTAAAGTGGACCGCGCAAGCATGGCCGTTTCCCTGGAAGTGCGCGCTCCCATGCTGGATCATAAATTTATGGAGTGCGTCGCGTCTATTCCAAGCAATCTCAAGTTGCACTCTGGCGTCGGCAAATACATTTTGAAAAAAGCTCTGGAACCGATCCTTCCTCACAATATTCTCTACCGCCCCAAACAGGGTTTTGCCGTCCCCCTCGATTCTTGGTTCCGGGGTGAACTCAAGGACATGGCGTACAACATTGTCGTGGAAACTAAAGATGATCTTTTGGACCAAAACTTTCTGAGAAAAATCTGGGACCAGCATCAGAAGAATTATTACGACAGATCCGCTCTTCTTTGGTCGGTTTTGATGTTTCGGAAGTGGCGGCAAGTCTTCGGTGTCTAGTTAGAAAAAATATGAGCGGAATTTTCGGAATAACCGAACGGGGAAGTGAGCTGAGCACGGAAATGCTGTTGCCCATGCTCAAATCGCAGGCCCTTGCTGGTGAATTTGAACATGATTGGCATGCTGGCAAATCATTTGCTATGGGTGTGGCCAGACGTTGGAATTTTCAACAATTGGCTGTTGTCAAGGGTGTTACCGTCATCGCGGATGCAGATTTAGTGGAGTTGCCTTCCCTTGCAGAGGTTCTCTCAATTGAGTCTGGTGTTGCATCTCAGATTTCGGTAGCCGAGCTTATTGCGCGCCTCTACCTCAAAGAGGGCCCAGATTTCCTGAAACGCCTCAATGGGGGGTTCTCGATCGCCCTATGGGACGAGAACTCGGAAAACCTTCTTCTTGCTATCGATGCAATGGGAATCAAGAGTCTTTATTGGCGTCGCGAAGGAAGGCGGCTTTTGTTTGCGTCACGTTTGGGTGCGATTCGGGCAATACAAAGTTCCTCCTCCGAAGTGAACCCTGGGGCTGTTCTGCAATTCCTCTTGTTCTCGGCCGTGCCTGCTCCCATGACAAGCGACAGGGGCACCGAAAAACTTCGCCCCGGCACTTCGCTTGTGGTTTCGCCCAACCGAGTTCAGGAGTATCAGTATTGGGATCTGGAATACCTGGAAAGCGAGAATCTTAGCGTTGCACATTGGTCGCAGGAACTGCGCGATGCGATGCGCGGTGCGGTTCATCGCCATCTGGAGGCGTGTGACCCTCTCCTCACCGGATGTTTCTTGAGTGGAGGCACGGACAGCAGTTCGGTTCTGGCTTTTGCAAGCGAAAGGCATAAACCTGCGCAGACTTTTACGATTGCGTTCCAGGAGGCCCAATATAGTGAGATTGAATTTGCTCGCACCTCGGCCCGTGCGTTTAGTGCGAGGCATTATGAGAAATTCCTGGCCCCCCAGGATGCCTCTAACGCAATCGAAAAAATAATTGCGCAGTTCGATGAGCCATTTGCCAATTCATCCGCGATTGGCTCGTATTACTGCGCTCTGCTGGCTTCCGAACAGGGCGTTCGCACTCTTTTGGCGGGTGACGGAGGCGATGAGCTCTTCGGGGGTAACGAACGCTACCAACAGGATAAATACTTTTCCATTTATCATCTACTTCCGTCCTGGCTACGTTCTGCTTTGATTGAACCACTGGTCGGCTTACTGCCCTTAAATGATGGCAAGTTAAGTCTGCCCCGCAAGTATGTGCGTCGCGCCAACATCCCGAACCCCCGCCGGATCTTGTCTTACGGGTTCTTTCTGAGTCATCCACCGGAGGAAGTTTTCGCAGATGGGTTTCTCGAGAATGTTGGGACTGACAATTGGCTCTCAGTTCCGGAGCAACACTTTGCTCGGGCAAAAGCTACTAGCGAACTGAATCGCATTCTCTACCTCGACATCAAAATGACGTTGGCGGATAACGATCTTAGAAAAGTTTCGGGAACAGCCGAATTGGCCGGGGTAAACGTGCGGTACCCCTTTCTCGATAAACGGTTGGCTGAACTTTCGGGACGCATTCCAGCCTCGCTCAAGCTGAAAGGGTTTAAGAAGAGATACATCTTTAAGCAGGCGATGAAGGATATCCTTCCGCAGAGTGTGCTGCACAAGAAGAAACACGGTTTTGGAGTTCCGGTAGCGCAATGGCTTCTCCAAGAGCCGCGCATGAACGAATTGATGAAAGACCTTATGAGCGATTCCCGAACCCGCCAGCGTGGCTACTTCCAACCGAAATTCTTCGATCGCTTGATGAAGCTCCACGTTGAACAACCGAGTTTTTCAGGTGAAATCGTTTGGTACTTGCTGGCACTGGAACTGTGGCATCGCCGACATATGGACCACAGCCGCGAGAGCGTTCATGCCCGCTAATGCTCGCAGCGACGTTAAGGATATGGGAAAGGGCGCCGCTGCTCAGGCGTCTTTGCCCCAATTTTCGTTCCGGCAGAAGTGTAAGCGCTTACTGGCCACTAGCCTGTTTCATTCCCATTTGTTGCACTTGATACGGCGTTTGGAAGGTGCATACCTCCTGAGGTTTCGACCCCAATCCCTTGTTCCGCAATTTCAGAGTTTTGAAGGGTCTAAATTCGGAATACTGTGTTACCACCGAGTTGGAGTCGAGGGCGTGCCGTACCATTCTCGCCTTGAGCCGCGCATCTTCGAATCTCAGATGAGCTATCTCAAGAAACACTATCGACTTGTCTCTCTATCGCAGATGTGTCGAGAATTGGAAAACGGTTTCGCTGTGCCACCTACAATTGCCGTCACGTTTGATGATGGTTACCGTGATTTATATACTCACGCTTTCCCGATTCTGCGTCGCCTTCAAATCCCTGCGACCATTTATCTGATCGGAGAATGCATGCAAACTGGCATGGTCCCCTGGTACGATCGCATTTTCTCGTCGGTACACTGCGCCCCGGGTCCGAACTTGGAAGTCATGCTGGACACCGCGCGAACTTTCAAAATCGACTCTCACGCGGAACGCTCGTCCACCGCCTGGGAAATCGTGTGCTATTTGCGATGCCTCGATGACTTGGCTCGCCGTGAGTGGTGCAGAAACTTTGAACGGTTTAGGCCGGTGCGGGAAAGCGAACTTGAGAGCCGCATGCTCGATAGGCTGCAAATTCGCGAGATGCTTGAAGCAGGAATCTCTTTTGGGGCTCATACCTGGACCCACCCTTCAGTAAGCCAGTTGTCATCCGAGGCTTTGGATCAGGAGCTCGGCGAAACAAAGTCTTTTCTCGAACTGGCCTTGGACACCGAAATTGCCCATTTCGCTTATCCGTTTGGCAAACCAGGGGACTGCTCACCGCAGGCGGAGGTGGCGCTATCTAAATTCCGGTACCGCTCAGCCGTCACTACAACCGAGGGAATCAACTCCTCGAGTTCCAATACCCTAAAACTCAGGCGCCTGCAGATCGGCGAGGATGCATCATTGCCTCAATTCTCTTTTGCCGTCGCGCAGATGTTTTTCGAGTCGATTGCGGATACTTCAGCTCAGTCAGGCGACTGTGCCGAAGTCAGAGAAGGTATGACTAAATCGCTTGGGGGGGCGAACTAGAGAATTACCATGCGCGATTTTCTCGTTGTGGCCATCATCCTCGGATCAGCCCCCTTCTGCTTCATCAATCCCTATATTGGTGTTCTGATGTGGTATTGGGTTACTTATTTTAATCCGCATAGGTTTACGTGGTCGTATGCGTATGATTTTCCTGTTGCTCTCGTCATTGCCGTCCCAACCTTATTGGGAACAGTCTTTACAAAAAAATCATTTCGGTCTCTTCTGACCACGGAGAGCTTCCTCTTATTCGCGCTCTGGGTTTGGTACGTAGCGACCTTTTTATACGCCTATGAGACCCCCTACTTCGCCGGCCATCTGGACAGTGCAAGATATGAGCTCACCCATATCACGAAGATCGTGTTGATGACGTTCGTTACAATACTGGTTATCAACACGAGGGAGCGTTTGAAGGGCGTGCTCCTTGTGACGGCTTTAAGTTTGGGTCTCCTGGCGCTGAAAGGCTCCATTTTCGGAATTCGTACGAGCGGAGAGTTTCGAGTTTGGGGTCCCCCCGACTCGTTTCTCTCAGACAACAATGCTTTTGGTCTCGCCCTTAACATGAGCCTGCCTTTGCTCTATTTTCTCACCAGGGATGTCGAAAACCGGTGGCTACGTCGGCTGCTTTATATCTGTTTCGCTTCCGCAATCATCTCCGTGCTTCTTACTTATTCACGAGGAGGTTTGCTTGGTCTCCTGGTTGTGGTGGCGGCGATTGCCTACCGAAGCAAACACAGATTGTTCGGCATCGCCGCTATGATTTTGGTTGCTGTTGCAGTTCTCGCTATCGCCCCGGGGACCTGGATGGACAGAATGGACCGCATGTTCCACGGGGAGGTCGACGCCTCCGGTGAGCAGCGTCTTGTGGCCTGGGGGACCGCTTGGAGATTCGCCCAGGATTATCCGATCACCGGCGGTGGGTTTAACACCTTGCCCGATGAAAATGTTTTCCAACGCTATGAGCCTCGTCCTTTGCCCCTTGGATTTTTGTCCACTGCCCCTCACAGCATTTATTTTCAATTGCTTGCCGATCAGGGATTTGTCGGGCTGTTATTGTTCCTTCTTTTGATCGGCTTTTGTTTTCTGACCCTTTATCGAATTGGTCGCGCAGCCAAAAAGATCCCTGATGGGCAATGGATGGCGTATTACGCTTGGATGATACAGATCTCCATACTCGCGTTCATGACCAGTGGTGCGTTTCTGGGCTTCGTATACCTGGATTTAATCTATGAGATGATCGGCGCTGTAGTCGTACTGAAAATTCTTTATACCAGCGAGCTTACACGGCAGGCCATGAATGCGGCCCCTGAATCGTCCATAACATCCGTTGTCGCGATTGAAGAAGATGAACCGGCACTCGCGTAGCGTGCCGCAGCTTCGAATCGGCTGTGGAGGGCTAGAGATGTTTTGGGCTCCTACAAAAAGTCTTGTCAAGTGGTCGCGTGGACTGTGCCTCTCCGTTTTGTTCTTGTTGGCCCGTCCGGCCTGTGCACAGACTTGGACTTGGTCGGACGAGTACATCGAGTCGGGGGGCGGGCAGTCGTCTTCGACGGCAGTTGATCGGCAGAATAATCTCCATGTTGTATATCGCGTGCCCTCCGGTGGATTCCTCCGCTATGCATTCCGTCCCGCTGGCTCTACGCGTTGGTTCAAAATGGACCTGGAAAAGGATCTTGGCAATTTCAGTACGCGAATCGCGTTGGATGCGGAAGACAATCCTCATGTTTGCTATACGCCGAGAGAGATTAGGTATGCGAAGTTTGATGGTCATAAATGGTTTTCCCAGATCGTCGATCCAGGGGCTGGTACCGTCGACTACGAATGTTCGATACGAATTACTCCAGAAGGCAAGCCCATGCTCGCCTGGTATTGGCCGGGAGGAGGTTTTCACTATGGCGTTCTTCGAGAGGGGGTGTGGCTAGCGCTCATTCTTGATGGCAATGGAGGTGACTATGCCGGCAAATGGAATTCGATGGTCCTTGACGCTCAGGGGAACCCACAAATTGCCTACAGCGATTTTCCTGGTGGGGAACTACGATATGCAATCAACAACGGACAGGCTTGGACCCACACCGCTCTCGATTCCCAGACGACGAACAGTCCGGGTGGGCCAAAGGGCATGGGCGTGGCTATGGTACTTGATGCCAATCAAGATCCATGGATTAGCTACTATGACGAGCAGTCCCTCATGGTGATGCACCGGGTCAGTGGAAAATGGGTGAAACAGGTCGTTGAGCGGCTTCCCCAATTCAGAAACTGGGGATGGAAGCAGTTTCACAGTGACATCGCACTGGACAAAGATGGAAACCCCCACATCGTCTTTGAGAGCCTGCGGGGACTGGAGCATGCCTGGTGGAATGGCTCTGAGTGGAAAATCCAAATCGTTCTAGCCCCCGCCATTATTTCCTCTTACTTTGACAACAGTATGACTATGGGAAAAGACGACACCATTTATGTCACCTACACGGATCCTTTGGAGCATTCTCTAAAACTCGCTGTCGGCAAATTGTCGAGTGATTCGCAATCTAGTAATAAGGTAGCTAGAGCAGAAAAGCATCCATGAAATGGCATGTCCAAGCTTTAAATTTTCCCTTCTGGGTATGCCACACTGGCAATGAACGATGGTTTCTCAAGAAATGATGCACACTTTTCTACTAATAATGTTTTGGCTTTCTTTTGGTTTGCTCTTCTACGTCTATCTTGGCTACCCGTTATTTTTGTTTTTTTTTGCAAAATCGAGACGCGGCCAGACCTACCCGGAGGGGGCACTTCCTTTTGTCACACTGCTGATCTCTGCCTACAATGAAAGCGCCGTCATCGGGCAAAAACTCGCTAATTCGTTGAGTCTTGATTACCCGAAGGAGCTTCTGCAAATCATCGTAATTTCTGACTGCTCAGATGATGGCACAGACGAAATCGTTGAGACTTATGCCTTAAACGGGATTCAATTAGTCCGGCAAATGGAACGTCGCGGAAAATCCGCTGGTCTAAACCTTGGTTTCCAGGAAGCGAGGGGCGAGATCCTGGTGTTCTCTGACGCTAATGCGATTTATCAACCCGACGCTGTCCGAAGGCTTGTCGTTCATTTTAATGATCCTGTAGCAGGTTATGTGGTTGGAAGTGCTCGCTACAGAGATAGCGAAGACCAGGTTTCTTCCGCGGACTCCGAGGGGTTGTATTGGAAATTCGAATCTTGGGTGAAAGAACGCGAGTCTAACTTCGGTTCCGTCGTGGGAGGGGATGGAGCTCTTTACGCAATCCGGGGCCAACTCTATGAGCTGCTTCGGCCTACTGATATCAATGATCTACTTCATCCACTTCAGATCATCCTGAAGGGTTATCGTGGTGTCTACGAGCCTCAGGCTATTTGCCATGAAACGGCGGGCGACAGTTTTGAAAAGGAGTTCCGTAGAAAAGTGCGTATCGTGAGTCGCAGCTTTAACGCAGTGCGTCGCGCTTGGCCCGTACTTTTACCTTGGAATCAGTTTCGCCACTGGCTCTGCCTCATATCACACAAGCTTTCTCGTTGGGCAGCTCCCTTTTTTCTCCTGGTTCTTGCGGTTTCTTCAATTTCACTTTCGTGGAGTATGTTCTATCGTGTGATCGTTCTGTTGCAGCTTTTCTTCTCCTTTCTGGCCATCATCGGTTGGTCTACAAAGGGCAGGGGGCCGCGGCTTGTCTATCTTCCGTACTATTTTTGTGTTGTAAATCTTGCATCTTTCCTTGGCCTGCTGAAATCTTTTGGCGGTTCGCTTTCATCTACGTGGCAAACAGTTAGGCATGAAGAAAGTGCGCCCAAGGCAGCCGCTGACCCGCTCGCGAGGCGAGAATTTTGACGTGAAGCCCGCCGCCACAAGCGATACTTACATGCCTCCACGCTCCCGCATCGAAAACTTGCGAAGACTTTCCTTTCACTTTTATGAACGAGTGCAACCCTTCATCGCACCCGGATTGCGCAACGCTCAATTCGATTACAGAGATGTGCTTGAACATCATGTCAAATTGGCTGACAGATGGCTGGATATCGGTTGCGGACGCCGCCTATTTCCAGAGTGGATGCCTCAGGCCGACGAGCACGAGTCCCGCATCATCCGTTCAGCACGATCGGTTTTCGGAATTGATCCGGATTTTGCAAGTTTGGTAGACAATCGGATTGTCGCTATGCGCGTGGCCGGTGATGGCAGCAATCTTCCTTTCGCTGACGATTCGTTCGATCTCCTGACGGCAAATATGGTAGTCGAGCACGTTGCCGATCCGGATGCCCTCCTTCGAGAGGCCCGCCGGATTCTAAAGCCGGGCGGTTTGTTGATTTTTCATACTCCCAATCTGCGCAGCTATGCGACTTTCTTGTCTACCTGTGTGCCTGAATCTTGGAAGAAGAAACTGGTTAATGTTATTGAAGGTCGCAAGGAAGAGGACGTATTTCCCACGCTCTACCGGATGAATCTGCCTTCCCGAATTCACACTCTTGCCGGGAAAAACGGCTTTCGCGTTACCCAATTGTGCATGGCCGAATCATCCGCCCAAGCTGTGGTACTTGGTCCTCTGGTCCTGCTCGAACTCATTTGGATTCGAATGCTGCGTCTTTCACTTTTTCGTGGGTGGCGCAGCAATATTATTGCCGTCTTACAAAAAGTAACTGATAGTGCCAAGAATTCCCAGCCGTGATGTTGATGGCCTTCATACCGCTTTATGTTTAGGTAGGACGCTGTTTCTGGAGTTTGCTCGCTTTGACGCTTCGTGTCCTTCATGTTCTTGATCATTCTTGGCCCGTGCTCGACGGCTACAGCCAGCGGAGCAGAAGCGTTCTCTCGGCCCAGGCGCATCTTGGTTTCCGTCCAAGCGTGCTTACAAGCCCTCTGCATCAATCGGATGACCCTTCCGCTTTTGAGACCTCTGTCGATGGAATCCGCTATTTTCGAACCTATGTCCCACAAGGTCTCCGCGGAAGCGCTATTCGCGCTGGCTGGCCTGTCCTTCGGGAAATGAACGTAGTGAGCCTCCTTCGTCGTCGCATTCAAATGCTCCTCGATACCGAACCGTTCGATATCGTCCACGCACACTCACCAGCGCTTTGCGGTCTCGCGGCTCAGCAAGCGGCTCATTCCCGCAAAGTCCCGTTCGTCTACGAACTGCGCTCTTTTTGGGAAGATGCTACGGTTGATCAGCAGAGAAAGCGACGAATCACTCTTCGTTATCTGCTGGCGAGGCAGCTCGAAACTTTTGTAGTTCGGCGTGCCGACGCCGTTGTCGGTATCTCGCGGTCCATTTTATTGGACCTCGAAGCGCGGGGAATTACGCCAGACAAGTTTTTCTATGTGTCCAATGGTGTTGATACCTCGCGATTTGTTCCCCGCCCCAAAGACATGTCGCTTGCAGAAGAGTTAGAACTCGATGGAGTTCCGACTCTAGGATTCATCGGGACCCTGTTCCCTTGGGAAGGTATCGCATGGCTAGTTAGGGCAGCCGTTTCTCTTCGCGAGAAGGGTTTCATTTTCAAGATGCTGCTCGTTGGTGACGGCAATGATGCCGGCGAAGTTCGAAAGGCGATTCAAGAAAACAACGCAGAGAGTTTCATACTCTTCGTTGGTCGAGTGCCGCACGATCAGATCGAACAATATTACTCGGTGATTGATGTCCTCGTGTACCCCCGTCACAGCATGCGGCTGACAGAGCTCGTTACCCCTCTCAAACCTCTCGAGGCCATGGCTCTTGGCAAGGCAGTTCTAGGTAGCGATGTCGGTGGCATCCGTGAGCTCATCGACCCTGAGATCACGGGAGTTCTCTTCAAAGCTGGTAGCATTAGTGATTTTGAGAAGCAGGCAATCCGACTCTTGGGAGACGCCAAATTCAGGAGTTTGCTCGGCGCCAGTGCGCGGCAGAAAATTGCCACGGAAAAGGACTGGAAGACCCTCGCCCGCACCTATGAGTCAGTTTATGCAACGGCCATTCGGTCCGCATCTGCGCGGCGCTGAATCAGGTCTGGCTTTGCCCACGCTTAGAGTAGGTAGATTTCGTTCTATAGCCACTGAGGAGAATGGGTGCGAGTTCTGACTTTCACCAGCCTGTTTCCGAACTGTGAGAAGCCATTGCAAGGCATCTTTGTTTTTCAACGAATGGCTCATTTCGCGGAGCGGCCGGGCAATCAAATTGAAGTCATCTCTCCTGTACCTTATTTCCCGCGTTGGATTCGCTTTTCGCGATGGAAGAGGGAAGGGCAGATTCCCAAAGAGGAAATAATTGGAAACCTGACAATTCATCATCCGCGTTACCTGCTAATCCCAAAGATTTCGATGCCTTTACATGGTCTGCTCATGTTCCTGGGCAGCTTGCGCACAGCTCGACGCCTCCATAGAAAGATGAAATTTGATTGTATTGATGCGCACTTCGTATACCCCGACGGTTTTGCCGCCATCCTCTTGGGAAAGCTTCTCAAAATTCCCGTGGTCGTCTCCGCTAGAGGAACAGACATAAACCTCTACCCATCCCTGAGGTTAGTCCGGCCGTTAATTCGATGGACGCTGAAACAGGCTGCGGGTCTGATTGCTGTTTCAGCTTCGCTGCGGGACGTGATGCTTAGACTCGGTGCTCCCTCTAACCGTACTTCTGTGATTGGCAACGGCATTGATTCGAGTCGCTTCGCACCGATTAGGCCTGCCGATGCGAGGGCTCACCTCAGGTTACCCTGTACAGGGAAAATTATCGTGAGCGTAGGAGCCTTAATTCCGCTCAAAGGTTTTCAATTCTTGATCCCTGCGTTCGCGAAAATTGCTTACCGCTTTCCCGATGCCCACCTGTACATCTTGGGCGAGGGCGGCTATCGCTCTAGGCTTAAGGCTATTATTCAAGAATGCAAAATCGATTCCCAAGTGACACTTGCTGGAATCATTCCCAATGAACAACTTCGGTTCTGGTTCAGCGCAGCAAGCGTAAGCTGTTTAGTGAGCTCGAGGGAGGGTTGGGCGAACGTGCTTCAAGAGTCCATGGCGTGTGGCACGCCTGTCGTGGCGACTAGGGTGTGGGGAGCTCCCGAAGTCATCGTTTCCGCAGAATTCGGGATGCTCGTGCGGCAGGAGGTACAAGAAATCGCGGCTGCGCTCGAGGTGGCCCTCATCAAGGATTGGGATCGGCGTGCCATAGCCGAACATGCTGCGAAGCGCACATGGCAGGTCGTAGCAGCCGAAGTGGAGGCCTTCCTAATTTCTGTCACGTCCATAGCGAGTCCTACCCGATCCCAGCCACAATTGTGAGTCTCCCTCTGGGAACATACGGTCTAGCCGATGGTGATCGCGCGTACCTAGGAGTTACGAGCATGCCTGCGTCCGGTGGGATGGAAGTGTCAATGTAAGCGTTCGCTTCAGGCCGTCTTGTGTCGAAGGGATGCAACTGCTAAGGACGCTGCGATTTTGACGGCGTATTAATCTCGTCTGTGAAAATTTCTTCGGTGTGAGCTCTGGCGATGGCGAGATCCAGACGGGACAGCAACTGTGCCAGGGACTCACCTTTCTGACGTTTCAGCATGGCTAGCGTGTGGCGCCCCTCGTGAGCCACAGCGACACATTCGCTCAGCGGAGGAATGATTCCGATAGTGATTCCGCCGTTTTCGATGGTCTCTTCGATGTAGGGTAGCTCTGGGAGACTGTTGGTGGGAACGTTCGTGGCGGCGCCTTCTTCTATGCCGCCTCTTGTTTGGGAAGTTGTAGATTTGCGGCGACGTTCCACGGGAGCAACTCCTCGATGTGCTTGATCGGATGATCCGCGATGCGGGACAACACGTTCCGTAGATAACTTTCGGGATCGATTCCGTTTAGCTTGGCCGTACCGAGCAGACTGTAAATCGTCGCGGCACTTTCTCCACCACCATCGGAACCCGCAAAAAGGAAATTCTTTCTGCCCAGAGCCACGACCCGCAACGCTCGTTCTGCCGCATTATTATCGATTTCGATGCGCCCGTCATCACAGAAGCGCATCAGCGCTTTCCACCGTCCGAGTGCGTAACGAACGGCCGTGGCCGTATCGGATTTTCTCGAGAGTTTTCCTAAGGTCTCCTCGAACCATTGTTTCAGCGAGTCCAGCAACGGTCTGCTGCGCGTGTTGCGAACCTCACGCCGCTCGTCAGGCGGGCGTCCTCGTATTTCTTTTTCGATGGCATACAACGCCGCGATGCGTTCCAGAGCCTCAGCCGCAACCGGAGATTTGTGCGCAACCTCGAGATCGTAAAACTTTCTTCGCACGTGCGCCCAGCAGGCCGCTTCCTGAATGCGCCCCGCTTCGTAAATCTGATCAAAGCCCGCGTAACCATCCGCTTGCAGGGTGCCCGTAAAGTTGCTCAGGTGGGATCGCGGGTGTTCGCCCTTACGATCCGGTGAATACGCGAACCACACCGCAGCTGGTGTGCCGTCTCCTGCGGGACGATCGTCTCGCACGTACGTCCACAGTCGCCCAGTTTTAGTTTTACCCAGCCCTGGTGCCAACACCGGAACTGGCGTGTCATCCGCATGTAGTTTCCCGGCCGCCATTACGTGACGTCGCAAGGCTTCGACCAGCGGCGCAAGCAGTCGGCTGGATGCACCGACCCACTCCGCCAGAGTAGAGCGATCCAACTCCACGCCTGAACGAGCATAGATCTGCGACTGCCGATAGAGAGGAAGATGATCACAGTATTTCGATGTCAGGATATGTGCCAGAAGCCCAGGACCAGCAATGCTTCGCTCGATCGGTCGGCTCGGCGCTGCAGCCTGCACGATGCGATCGCAACACGCGCAAGCCAGCTTGGGACGTATGTACTGAATGACTTTGAGACTGGCCGGAACGTACTCCAGGATTTCCGAGACATCTTCGCCAAGATGTTTCAGCTGACCTCCACAGTCCGGACAAGCTTCTTGCTTCGGAAGGAACTTCCGCACTTCTCGTGGCAAGTGCTCGGGCAACGCTCGCCGTACAGGTCGTGCTGCCGCGGTGCTCGCCGGAGCTGCTTCTTTTACCGCTGCCGTTTCTCTGGTTCGCTTGGCTTCCAGTTCTTCCAGCCGCAGCTCCAGTTGTTCGATCTGGTGTTCCCGCTTTTCCGATGAGCGGCCGAACTGCTGGCGACGCAGTTTCGCGATCAGCAGCTTCAAGTGTTCGATTTCCACATCGCGCGAAGCGAGCTGCTCGCGCTGCGAAAGGATGAGTGACTTCAGTGCTTGGGGATCGAGTTGATCGAGATCAGGAAGTGTGGCGGCATCCATTGCACGCAAACATACCGCACTTTTTTTACAGCATGATTAAAAATGCATCAGAAAATAGCAAAATTAAAAATAAAATCTTTTCTTTCACACCGCCATTTGCGGATCATAGCTGCGTACCGGACGTCTCCAGTCGATCCCTTCAAGCAGCATCGATAACTGTGCCGGTGTTAGTGCCACCGTTCCACTCGTCGCTTGTGGCCACATGAATTTCCCGCGCTCGATTCTTTTTGCAAAAAGACAAAGACCATCGCCGTCCCACCACAACATCTTGATCAGGTCACCACGCCGACCACGGAAGACAAAGACATGTCCCGAAAATGGGTTTTCCTTAAGCGCCGTCTGCACCATGCCACTGAGCCCGGTGAATCCACGCCGCAAATCGGTTACTCCTGCGGCGATCCAGATGCGCGTGCCTGCTGGCACCACACGTAATGTCGACACATCGATGCTCCCAAAAACTCGCAGCGACCCTTTGGCCAGCTTTATCTCTATGGTTCCGGAGGATGGAGCGGAAGCCTCTTCTGTCACTGCCGCGGACCAATCCTTGCTGACCTCTACTGCCAGGAGCTGCTTAGAGCCGCCCAGCCGCCCTTCACGATAAAGTTTTCGCCAGTAAAAGACTTGGTTGGCATTCACATCGTGCCGTCTGGCAACACGAGACACCGAGGCCCCGGCTATCAACGTCTCTTCCACGATCTCTCGTCGCTCTTCGATGCTTCGACGCCGTAGCTTCTTCCTCGGCGCCTTCACCGCTAGTCCTTGTTCCTGTGTGTCCACGGTCCGCTCCGCGGACACACTGCATGTATCCACGGAACTCATCTTCCTCGACTAGTCTGGTTTCTCAAATACGGTGAGGTCCGAACGCTTACGTGTCAATAGCCCTACCACTAAGAGAAAAAGTCTCGCACTAGCATGTGCCCAGTATGGGGGTATTAAGTACTTGGATTTATCTGTTTTGTTTTCAGTATCTTAGAGGCATAGATTTCGCTGCTAACAAGGTGTTTGGCAGCTCCCGTGCTCCCATCTTCTTCGTAGTAGCACGGCTTCGTGCCAAAGCCGCCAATCATTGTCTCCATAATGCAATGCAGCATTTCGTGGTGCTCGACTCGGTGGTCGACCTCACTTAGACTCTTGCCATGAAAAACGATCTTACGATCGACTTGGAGGATTATTACCATGCCACGGCCTTCTCGGCCGAGGGCGGTTCTGGTGCCAGCGATTCGCATATTAGCCGCGTTGAACAAAACACCGAAAGGATACTTGAGGCGCTTGCAAAGCACGGTTGCTTTGCCACGTTTTTTGCCGTCGGCTCAATCGCGGAAAGATTCCCTAGTCTGATCCAACGCATCGCTCGCGCAGGCCATGAGCTAGCATGTCATAGCTATGCACATCGTCTGGTGTTCAGCCTTACTCGGGATCAGTTCTACGAAGATACTCGTCGGGCAAAGTCTGCCATTGAAGATGCTGCTGGAGTTTCAATCCTAGGATACCGTGCTCCGAGCTTTTCAATCACAAAGAATGCAGAATGGGCCTTTGAGGTTCTAGCAGAATTGGGCTTCTCCTACGACTCCAGTATTTTCCCGATCAAACACTTAAGCTTCGATATGCAGAATGCACCTAGAAGCCCCTTTATTATCACGACTCGTGCAGGCTCGATTTTGGAGTTTCCCATGACGACGCTCCATATCCTTGGCGCACGAGCTCCGCTGGCGGGCGGAGCCTACTTGCGCCTCATTCCCTACTGGTACACGCGTTGGGGGATTCGATATCTTAACAAGTCGGAAAACTATCCGGTATGTGTCTACATTCATCCCTGGGAGCTTGACCCCGAACAGCCTCGAATGAAAGGCAGTCTTACGGCTCGGCTGCGACACTACTTTGGATTGCGGGGCACGGAAGTGAAATTCCATCGTCTCCTTGAAGATTTCGAATTTCAACCATTGGGTCTCCATGTGCGAGAGCTCCAAAATCATTTGGCGCAAAACTCAAACTCGCCGTTACTGCGGATTTCCCCTGTGGATCTTTATTCACATGCCAGCCGCTCCCAGAGTGAAGATGAGGCTCGCCCGGTCGAAGCAGGCCAGCTATAGCGTTGGTATCCTTTTGGGCGCACATTAGCTCTCTTGGATCAAATTTCATTCCTCGACAAGACGTCGTCGAGATAAAATCCAGACCTGAGACACCATCTCTAGAGTATGGAGGGAAATTGATGCGGCGAAGTTTTTAGGATTGGCATTCTAAGGTCGCGGAGTTTAAGGGTGCTTCGGTTCCCGAACGCTGCCCCAATAGGCACGTAAACCATTTAGTTTGAGTAATTTACCTGCATGTGACGAGCAAATCATTCTCCGCCTCCATGCGGAAAGCCCAGTGAAAAACTTTGCCTTCCGTAGGAACGAACGAGGAGCAGGTTGAGAAGCCATGATTCTATCTGCAATATATCTCTTTTATATTCAATAACTTAAGAGAATGAAACGTGGGCGCAAACAAAGCATTTGGCATCCCAGTTGCTCCAGTTATGTGGCTGATGTCCCAGTTCCCCATCCCTCTTCAGGGCTGAGATCTGGCTGTATACCGCGCGGAGTGCTCTGCCGAACTTCTCGCGATTTAGCAGTGACGAACCCCATCTGTTTAATATGACCGTGAGCGATCAAACAGCGATTGTAACCGGTGCAACGAGCGGCATCGGCCGAGCAATCGCTCTGTCACTCGCTGCAACCGGAATGACCCTGGGGCTGGTGGGGCGAGATGTAAACCGTCTCGAGGCGGTTTCGTCCGAAGCTCGTAAACATTCGGTTCGAGTTGAGTCCTATCAGGCGGACCTTTGTTGTGATCAGGACATTCGTCGCGTCGCCTCAGAATTGCAAGAGCAATTCCGAGCACTGGACGTATTAATCCATTCAGCCGGCATTTTTCGCATGGGACCGATCGCGCAAGCATCGGTAGATGATTTCGATGCGCTTTATCGAATCAATGTTCGTGCTCCCTACGCCCTGACACAGGCCCTGCTGACTAGGCTTTCCGTTCGTAGTGGACAAGTCGTTTTTATCAACTCCAGTGCAGGGCTTACCGCTCGGGCAGGAGTCGGAGCATATGCAGCTTCTAAACACGCGCTGAAAGCAATTGCGGATTCTCTGAGAGCGGAAGTAAATGACATAGGCATAAGAGTGATCACGGTGTATCCCGGACGGACTGCAACTCCGCAACAGGAAAAGATTCACGAGCATGAGGGGAAGACGTACCGAGCAGAGCGTTTGTTGCAAGCGCAAGATGTTGCGAGAGCTGTTCTGGATGCGCTAGCCATGCCCCGCACGGCGGAAGTGACCGATATCCAAATTCGGCCTATGCAAAAGTCTTAGCCGTACCCGAGGAACCATGTCGAAGCAGATGGCGGTCATGACAAACACTGAGAAGCAAGACAGCCTCAATGAGGCAACAATCCGGCAACGCGGCAGGACGATCTGCCGTTTTTGCGCTGCGCCACTTGCCGTGAATCTTGTGGATTTGGGGATGTCGCCGCTTTGTGAAAGCTATTTAACGGCCGATCAGATCAATGCGACGGAGCCCTTTTATCCGCTGCACGTATTCGTTTGTGGTCAATGCTATCTCGCCCAGCTTGGCGAATACGTGCGTGCTGAACACATTTTCAGCGAATACGCTTACTTCTCCTCTTATTCCGATTCGTGGTTAAAGCATTCCAAAAAATATACGGACCTGATGACCCAACGCTTGGCCCTGGGTGCGAAGAGTCTTGTAATAGAACTCGCCAGCAATGATGGCTATCTTCTGCAGTATTTTGTCGAAAAGAACATTCCAGTTTTGGGTATCGAGCCTGCAGCCAATGTAGCCAAGGTCGCGGTGGATAAGGGAGTTTCGACTCTTGTCGAATTCTTCGGCGTCGATCTCGCTCGGAAACTTGTGGCTTCTGGTCAACAGCCTGACCTGCTTTTGGGAAACAACGTGCTTGCACAGGTTCCGGATCTGAACGATTTTGTAGAAGGCATGAAGATCTTGCTCAAGCTCGGCGGCGTGATTACCATGGAGTTTCCGCACCTTCTCCGACTCATGGACGAAAACCAGTTCGATACAATCTACCACGAGCACTTTTCTTATTTTTCGCTCGTCACTACGGAGAAGATCTTTGCTGCTCATGGCCTGAAGCTTTTTGACGTCGAGGAGCTCGCGAGCCATGGGGGTTCCCTGCGGATTTACGCTTGTCATGCCGAGGATCAAAGCAAGCCTGTCACTTCTGCAGTGACCGAGTTGCTTCGGCGTGAACAGGAGGCCGGCCTGAACCGCATCGAACGCTACGCGGAATTTGAAGAGAGTGTGAAGGAAACAAAACGGAAGCTTCTTGAATTCCTGATTCAGGCCAAGCGAGAAGGCAAAAAAGTCGTCGGTTATGGGGCCCCGGGCAAAGGAAATACGCTCTTAAATTACTGCGGCATCCGCACGGATTTCCTGGATTTCACCGTAGATCGCAATCCCTACAAGCATGGAAGATTTCTCCCCGGCACGCATATCCCCATTTTTCCACCGGAACACTTGCGTGCAGCACGTCCGGATTACGTCTTCATTCTTCCCTGGAACTTGAAGAACGAAATCATGGAGCAGCTCTCTTTTATCCGTGAATGGGGTGGCAAATTCATCGTTCCGATTCCGTCCGTGAAGGTTTACGAATGAAAATCCAAATGCTCCGGGTACACATTGTTTTGGGAAAGGAATCCCGAGCATGAAAGTCGTCCTTTTCTGTGGCGGCCTCGGTATGCGGCTTCGGGACTATGCCGACAATATTCCCAAGCCCATGGTGCCGATTGGCTATAGGCCAATCTTGTGGCACGTTATGAAGTACTACGCGCATTTCGGCCATCGCGATTTCATTCTTTGCCTCGGCTATCGCGCAGACGCTATCAAACACTACTTTCGTAACTATGACGAGTGCCTCTCGAATGATTTCACTCTTTCTCAGGGTGGAAAACATCTCGAGCTCTTTCATAGTGACATCCATGATTGGAACATCACTTTCGCCGACACGGGAGTCAATGCCAACATCGGCATGCGCCTGAAGGCCGTTGAGAAGTATTTGCATGGCGAAGAGATGTTTTTGGCGAATTACTCGGATGGACTCATCGACTTGCACCTTCCGGATCTCGTTTCAAATTTTGAGAAGCAGAAAAAGACGGCGAGCTTCATTAGTGTGCGTCCGAGCCTGAGCTACCACGTCGTTTCGGCGGACCCTGATGGCACCGTCCAGGAAATTCGGGAAATATCGCGTTCTAGCATGCGGATCAACGGTGGCTACTTCGTCTTCCGCAAGGAGATCTTTCAGTACATGCAGAAAGGCGAGGAACTCGTGCAGGAGCCCTTTCAACGCTTGATCGAAAAGAAACAATTGATCGCTCATCCCTACGACGGCTTTTTCGCTTCCATGGATACTTTTAAGGACAAGCAGGTGTTGGACGACCTTTACAACAGCGGGAAAGCGCCGTGGGAAGTTTGGAAGACCGATGGCGATAAGACCGGCAAGGTCGCAACAGTAGCTGTTCAGTCTAGCGCAGAGAAATCTCGCTAGGCAGAGCTATTCAGGAGCTGTGGAAGGTGCTGAGTATCACTCTATCTAGTGAAGTTGGAAAAAGCCCAACGGTTTTATTTTTGGGCGCGCATTCCGATGACATCGAAATCGGCTGTGGTGGCACTATACTGCGGCTGCTTCGGGCGTTTCCCTCCGCTCACTTCCATTGGGTTGTGTTTAGTTCGAACAAAGTTCGCCGCAAGGAAGCTCTTCGAAGCGGCAATCTTTTTTTGAAGGGTGCAAAATCCAAGCAAGTTGTGGTTCGTTCCTATCGTGACGGTTTTTTTCCATATCAAGGGGCGAGGATCAAGGAAGAGTTCGAGCGCCTCAAGAAGCGCATGAATCCGAACTTAGTCTTTACTCATTACCGTCACGATCTGCACCAGGATCACCGTCTGGTGAATGAGCTAACCTGGAACACCTTTCGGAATCACCTCATTCTGGAGTACGAGATCCCAAAGTATGATGGTGACTTGGGTTCACCAAACGTATTTGTCCCGTTGGAGGAATCAGTTTGTAAGCAAAAGGCAGACTTGCTGGACCAGGCTTTCCAGACACAACGGACGAAACATTGGTTCTCAGAAGGCACGTTTTTCGCTTTGATGAGGCTCCGGGGAGTCGAAGCTAATTCACGTACGCGATTCGCGGAAGCCTTTTATGGAAGGAAAATTAGCTTGTGGCTACCATAGGGTATTCCAGTTTGCAAGAGCGCGACAGTGCGGGCAGTGCCACGTTTCAATGGATTTCTGAGTTCTGGCATTATCGCGAACTCCTCTACTTTCTTGCATGGCGCGAAGTAAAACTGCGGTACAAACAGGCTGCCCTCGGGGCCGCCTGGGCGATAATTCAGCCTCTCTTCTCGATGATCATTTTCACTTTGTTTTTTGGCCGTCTTGCTGGTGTACCGAGCGATGGCATCCCATATCCTCTATTTTCCTTTTGTGCGCTCGTGCCTTGGACATATTTTTCTGGAACGTTGAGCCTGGCCGGAAACAGCCTCGTCAGCAACGCCAATCTGGTAACCAAAGTATATTTTCCTCGAGTACTTCTGCCCGCAGCTACGGTCCTCAGCGGGATGCTCGATTTCCTGATTGGCTCCGTGTTTCTTGTCTTCATGATGATCTACTATCACGTCAAACCAGGATGGCACCTGGTCTTTGTGCCTTTGTTCGTCCTCAGCATGATGCTGCTGGCCTTGGGTATCAGCATGTTTCTTGCGGCATTCAATGTCCGATATCGAGATGTGAAGTATGCGTTGCCGTTCATAGTTCAAATTTGGTTGTTTGTGACGCCTATCATTTATCCGGTGTCCTATCTGCCCGCAAAGTATCAAAAAGTTTTGGCACTTAATCCAATGGCCGGGATTATCGAGGGCCTGCGCGCTTGCCTGTTCTCCACACGCCAAATGCCTTGGAAATTGGCGGGGATTTCCTGGGCGGTCACACTCCTATTTTTGATTATCGGCGCCGTCTATTTCCGGAAAACAGAGAAAACGTTCGCGGACATCGTCTAATACCTAGATTGTGAGCTTGGAGAGACCGTCGGCCTTATGACTGATGCAATTATCGTCGAAAAGATATCAAAAAAATTCAGGTTAGGAGCTCTCCAGAGAGATACCATGCTGAGGGAACGGCTCATCAGCTTGCTGCGTTCCCCTTTCAAGGACCGTTCCCGCACTGAAAACATTCTTTGGGCCCTTCAAGATGTCTCGTTCAAAGTAGCTCAAGGCGAAGTCGTTGGCATCATTGGACGCAACGGCGCCGGAAAGAGCACCTTGCTGAAGGTGTTGTCTAAAATCACTTATCCAACTTCGGGTCGCATGAGGGTCAACGGAAGAGTCGCTTCTCTTCTGGAAGTAGGAACCGGATTCCACGAAGAACTGACAGGCCGCGAGAACATATATCTGAATGGTTCCATCTTGGGGATGAAGAAAAGTGAGGTTGATTCTAAACTCGATTCCATTGTGACGTATGCGGGGGTTGAGCGATTTGTCGATACCCCAATCAAACGCTATTCGTCAGGTATGCGTCTTCGCTTGGGATTTGCAGTTGCTGCTCATCTTGATCCCGACCTTCTAATCGTGGATGAAGTCTTGGCCGTGGGAGATGCTAGTTTTCAGCGGAAGTGCCTAAATACCATGGAGGAACTGCAGAGCGGCGGACGGACTGTTCTTTTCGTCTCCCATAATATGGCGGCAGTAGAGAACCTTTGTTCGCGGTGCATTTGGATTGACGGGGGGCAAGTGCAATTGGACGGCTCTCCCCGCGATGTAATTAGCGCTTATATGCAAAAGTTCGGCGGTACAACCGGTCGAGCTGCCGATCTCCGCGCGGTCGAGCATCGGCGTGGTTCCGGCGAGATCCGTTACACTGGCATCGAATTTCTTTCACCCACTGGAGAGCCGCTCGCGGCGATTCGGAGCGGTGACAAATTTACGATCCGCTTTTATTATCATGCGGAGAAGGATATTCCCTTTGCGAGTTTTGGATTGCGCTTGTACACCGAAATGGGCACACTCGTGACCGATACCAGCACGTGGCACCATTCTCTTGACATTCCAGTGGTTCCATCAGGTGATGGTCATATTGATTTACACATTGAAATGTTCAATTTGCTTCCAGGCCGATATTCTGTTTCTCTCTGGCTTACCGGTGCTAGTTCTCCAGTTCATGACAATGTGGAGCACTGTGCGCAAATTGAGGTCGAGCTTGCGAACGTCTATTCGTCGGGAAAGGCGCTCGATAGTAAGCTGGGAATCGTTTATTTTCCTCAGCGCTGGAACCTTGAAGGTATCCCCGGCGCAAGTGACACGCCCCAAAGTGCGGACGAGTTAAGTGTCGGTCGGGCACAAAATGACGACCGAGGCATATAGACCGTTATTGGTTCTTCTGTGCGATCTTTGTGTTCAACTGAAACTAAGGACAACGAATCGGGCGCGGAACTTTGCCATCCGCCTAAGACGCCCTCCTCATTCAATAAACTTTGGAATCGCCTAAGTGGCTTGGCTGAATCGTTAAAATAAAATGCCAACACTTCAAGCAAAAATAGAACCCTTGGTAATGGTGTTGACTCCTGTATTCAATGGAGAGGAGTTTCTTAGGGAGTGCATCGAGAGTGTATTGGCCCAGACCTACTCGAACTGGGAATATCTCATTGTAAATAATCACAGTACGGATCGCACACTCGAAATAGCTCAGGAGTATGCGGACAGAGATCCGCGAATCCGGATACACGACAATGTTGATTTCTTGCCCAGAATGCAGAATATCAATAACGCCTTCCGCAGAACTTCATCGCGATCCAAGTTTTGCAAAATGGTGTTGGCGGACGACTGGATATTCCCCGAATGTTTGGAAAAAATGGTTTCATTGGCAGAGAACCATCCATCCGTGGGAATCGTCGGGGCATACGGATTGGCAGGTACACGAGTACTTTGGCAGGCCCTGCCTTATCCGAGTCCATTGGTCGATGGTCGCCATCTGGCTCGTGAGACTCTATTAGGTAATTCCTACGCGTTGGGATCGCCTACATCACTTCTCTTTAGATCGGACTGCGTTCGCTCTCGTGAGCCCTTCTACGACGAGTCGAATCCGCATGGCGACTATCAAGCATGTCTCGATCTTCTTCAAAATTGCGACTTCGGTTTTGTACACCAGGTGCTTACTTACACACGCGAGAGGGCAAATTCCGGGACTTCTTTTTCGCGACAGATTAATACACATTTGCTCGAGGACCTCAACTCTTTGCTTCGACAAGGCCCAGTCTTTTTGAATAGCGATGAGTTGCAAAGGCTCTTAAAACAGTGGCAATGGGATTACTATTTCTTTCTTGCTGAAAGTGTTTTTTGCCTCCGGGAGCGAGAGTTCTGGCAATACCATTTGACGCGCCTGCGTGAGCTAGGACATCCGCTTAATTTTGCAAGATTGGCGTGGAGTTTGCCTTTGGCGCTTCGTTACCTGGTGTTCCATCCGTCCAAGAAACTGCCGGTTCTGAGGGAGGCTTGGGCACAGGCGTGGCAGCGCGTCTTCCGAACCTAAGCCCGTCTGTGCGTGTATGACTTTGAACTACTCGGCCCGCCTTAGCCAGATCTCTCGCCAATAAGAGTATATAGCTCGTGGGCATGCGATTCGGCCCTCGCTATACCAAGCACGGCATATCACTCCTTCCATCATGATGCAAACTCCAGGCAATTTGCTCATCTCGCCAGTTTTCTCATTGACGATTCGTTCCACGCGGTCCATGACGCGGTGTTTTTCGCCGCAAAAAGGCACCATCTCCGAGTCGAAATAAAGCCCTCTGTTTTTGTGGCGTGCATCCAACGTCCCTAGAATCTCCTCGTAGCTCTTGATCTGCACGAGCTCGCCTGGCTGTAGGTTCAGATCCTCTTTCGGCGTTTTCGTCAGACTTCCGCCGAGGAACGGATAAGGCACTCCGCCACGCATCTTTTGGATCCGATTGTAGGTTGCCAACAGAAGGCGGTATCCTCCGACTTTTAGAGCCTTTTTGAAAGCCCACAAAAAAGTGGCTCGGACGAGATCCGAGACGCCAGCGTTGCCCCAACAGATATCCCGATAGTATTGCCTGATGTCCCACCAGGGCAGAGGCGTGGATGCTCGCAACACCTCGGTGGCCTGGCAAGTGTAGATCACCTTACCTGCATTCTCCCCCTGGCCAGGTTTGCGTGTCGCCCGCATCAAATCTTCACGTGTGAATGAATCGTTAGTTGGAGTTGAGACAGAGGGTGCTTGCTCTTGCCGTTGGCTGGGGTCGACTCTCTTCAACCAAGCTTCTTTCCAATACAACAGACACCGCGCCTGGCATCCGTCATGGGCCGAACCATTACAACGTGAGTCGGCCAGGTGCACGGTATTCCACATACGGCGAGCCCCGGTGTTGGAAATCGTGTCGCATGTCTTGTCTGATCGAAGGTACACGCGGAACTGCTTTCCGCAGTTTTCAAGCATTTCCGGCATGAATGGCTGCGTGTCGAGCCTGCCGTTCGAATCGAGCGTGGCTAGAATTTCGGCTTCGCTGCGGACCTCTACCAGTTCTCCCGGACGCAGATTCAAAGCGGTGTCATGTACTGGGATGTTCTTCCTCATTCGAACTTTTCCTTAGGATAAATCTGATCTGCCTGATTATTCTTGCGTGCTCTTTTTTTAGAATAACACGGTGTGTTTTGTGTTTGAGCGTATCGCAGACCCTTGTTTCCTCGCGAAAGCCTGGCCTTAGGCGAGAATCTAATCCGCGTATTTCGTAGTTGTCGACCTTATACGCGCTCAAGAGATTACGGCAACGCCGTAGCCATATCGCTCTGGATTTGTGCTTGAGTCAGAGCGATGTTGTACACGCGAACTTCGTCGATCAGTCCTTTGAAGTACTGCCCGTAAGTGGTGTCGCCACCAATCTGTAACGCATTTGTTGACGTTGTGACCGTTCCGGCCTGGGTCGTGCTTGTCGCGAGCACTCCGTTCACATACATTTTCAGCGTTGTTCCGTCGTACGTCATCGCCAGATGCGTCCATGTGCTTGCCGCTAGTTGCGCGGAACCGTAAGCCAATGGCTCGGCTGTAGACGTCAGAAGCACGCCCGATCCCGGCTTATTTCCGTTTGATGAGGCAGCCTCCAGGTAATAGTTGTCAACGGCCTTGTAAATGACGTCTACCCAACCGGTCGGTGCGACGCTCGGGTTCACCCACGCTTCAAGCGTCACCGCGCTGGTCAAATGTAGCGATGCCGAATCGTTGATCATGACCTGCGCATTTGCTCCATTGAAGGAAAGCGCACCTCCATACTTGCCGCTCGTCGTCCATGTCGCATTGACTATCGTTCCAGTGTTGCCGTTGCCGGAAACGTCGCTCACCGTCGTCCCGGTCCCGGCGTTGAAGTCATAGGCAGCTACTAGCCCTGGAGTTCCGGTTGACGCGCTAGTTGTTGCGCTGGCGGTATTTGAGAAAGCACTCAAATTTCCAGCCGCGTCCGTGGCCTGTACCCGATAGCTATAAGAAGTTGAACCCGTCAGCCCTGTATCGCTGTAGGTCGTGGTCGTGCCCGCGACGCTCGCAACCTGCGCGAAGGTCGTGCACCCGCTACCGGAACATCGTTGGACAAAGTATCCCGTTACCCCAACGTTGTCCGTGGATGCCGTCCAGGATAAATTGATCTGGCTCGAGGATGTTGCCGTCGCCGTCAAATTAGTCGGCGCCGATGGCGGTGTCGTATCGCCGCCGGACGAGCCCGAAGCGCGGAACGCCACCATTTGCATGATCCATGGCCCGGCTGGACCAACGGTTGCCGTGGCGCTGTAGCTACCCGTCGCTGCGACCAGCCGATCCTCCGCAATGTCCCCATCGGGAGATGTGATCATGCGGTTGGTAAAACCACTACCGGCGGCTGTTGTCGTAGTCTGAACGAAATTTGCGGCGAAAAGCAGATCGTTGGCGTTCAAAGTTGTGACCGCCGCACTGGTGCTCGTTGTGCTATTCCCAGTGCTTCCTGAAGTGACATCGACTGGAGTATTCGGATCAGCCCCACTGTATTCCAGGATGCGCAAGTCAGGATAAGCTGCTGCCCCGTTGAACGTCACTGTAACAGTGTTGCTCCCCGCGGCTGCAGGTGTGATGTTCTTGGCGTAGTAGATAGTCTGCGAAGCCACGCCACTGATAGTGGTCGGACCGACCGCAGCGACGTAGGTGTTACCCTTTGAGTCCGCGATGCTGCTAACCGTGGCGGTGGTGTTATTCCAGCTAACAGCTACCACGTTGAGGTCACCCGCCGTCTGTGCGCCCGCAAAGGTTGCGCTAACGGTCGTGGGCGACGATTGCGGAGTTGCGTAAGTTCCTTGGACGAAACTCATCGCCACTGCCGCATTGTAGGAGAATCCGCTGCTGAGACTTCCACTCTGCCCGTTGACCGTTACTGTCACGGTCACCGCTCCTGATGAGTGCGCCGGTGTCGTGGCTGTGATGCTCGTGCCGCTCACCACGACCACGTTCGTCGCTGCCGCACCCCCAAACGTTACCGTCGCTCCAGATGCAAAGTTTGTCCCAGTGATCGTCACCGCCGTCCCACCCGCTGCTGGTCCGTTGTTGGGCGACACGCTGGTCACCGTCGGTGCGACCACGTAAGTGAATCCATTGGTCAAGCTCCCGCTCTGCACTCCCGGGTTAGTCACCGTCACGGTCACCGCTCCTGCGCTTCCGGCCGGTGTCGCCGCTGTAATGCTCGTGCTGCTCGCCACCACAACGTTTGTCGCTGCCGCGCTGCCAAACGTTACTGTCGCCCCCGAGGCAAAGTTCGTACCGGTGATGGTGACAGCCGTGCCTCCGGCTGTCGACCCGCTGCTCGGCGAAACCGCGGTCACTGTCGGCGGAACGATGTAGGTAAATCCGTTGGCAAGGCTGCCACCCTGCCCGCTTACGGTCACTGTCACGGTCACCGCTCCTGCGCTGCCTGCTGGTGTAGTCGCTGTAATGCTCGTGCTGCTCGCCACCACAACGTTTGTCGCTGCCGCGCTGCCAAACGTTACCGTCGCTCCCGTTGCAAAGTTCGTCCCAGTAATCGTTATCGCTGTGCCACCCGCTGCTGGACCACTGCTTGGCGACACGCTGCTCACTGATGGAACAGTTATATAGGTGAACCCGTTCGTAAGAGTTCCGGTCTCTCCATTAACCGTCACAGCCACGTTCACCGCTCCGGCGTTGCCTGCCGGTGTCATACACGTAATCTGCGTGGGGCTCACGACTACTACGTTCGTCGCTGAAGCGCTGCCGTCGCCGCCTTGCCGCCCAGCTCCGAACGTTACGGTGGCTCCTGCTGCAAAGTTCGTCCCCGTGATGGTGACCGCCGTCCCTCCGCCTGTTGACCCGCTATTCGGAGAAACGCTCGTCACCGACGGAGGAACCACGTAAGTGAAGCCGCTATTCAGACTTCCGTTCTGCCCGCCGGATGTTACTGTTACAGTAACAGCGCCCGCGCTCCCCGCGGGAGACATGGCCGTAATTTCCGTCGCGCTCACTACCACCACGTTCGTGGCCGCCGCACTGCCAAACGTTACCGTCGCTCCAGAGGCAAAGCTCGTCCCCGTGATCGTAACTGCGGTTCCGCCCGCTGGCGGACCGTTGCTCGGCGAAACGCTGCTAACCGTCACTCCCGTTACGTAGGTGAATCCGCTGGTCAAGCTACCGCTTTGTCCGCCAGGATTGGTCACCGTCACGGCTACCGCTCCCGCACTTCCTGTCGGAGTGGTCGCAGTGATCGTTGTGCTGTTCGACACCACCACATTCGTCGCTGCCGCACTGCCAAAGCTTACTGTCGCTCCTGAGACAAAGTTTGTCCCCGTGATAGTTACAGCCGTCCCTCCGCCCGCCGCACCGCTGCCCGGAGACACGCTCGTCACCGTTGGTCCTGGAGCAGACAACGCAGACAATGCCACCATCTGGATGACCCAAGCACCAGCCGGACTCACGGGAGCCGTCGCGCTGTAGCTACCCGTCGCTGTTACCAGGCGGTCCTCAACAATGTCGCCATCCGGGCTGGTGATAAGGCGGGATGTGAATCCCGAGCCCGAACCAGGAGTTCCTGTGGAAACCATGTTGGCTGCGAAAAGCAAATCATTGGCATTGGTAGTAGTCACTGCAGTAGTAGCGCTCGTCGCGCTATTTCCCGTTGCGGATGACGTAATGTCCACCGGAGCAGTTACACTTGCGCCGCTGTACTCGAGAATACGGATATCGGGGTAAGCCGCTGCCGCGTTGAAGGTCACGGTTACGGTGTTTGCACCTGCACCCGCCGCGCTGATGTTCTTGGCGTAATAGATCGTCTGGCTTAAGCCACCTGCGGAGTTCTGCGTCGGGCCTGCTGCCGCCGTGTAATGGTTTCCCAAAGTGTCCGTAACAGAGCTGACGGTGTGCGAAACGTCGTTCCAGCCGACTACGACGATGTTCAAATCACCTGCAAACTGTGGCGCATTGTAAGGGATCAAGACTGAGGTTTGCGGAGATTGTGGCGTGGACGAATTCAACTGCACGAAGCTGATGTTCCCGGTCTGCGACTGAATCGTATAATCGCCGACTGCAACAGGACTGTTGCTCAAGCCTGGCGCGACAGCTATCGCCTCAATCGTCGCCGTGGAAGGTACATTAATTGGGCTCGAATATACGCTGGACGAGGTTGTAGGAGTCATCCCATTCAGTGTGTAGTAGATCGTTGCGCCGGAGGTGGTTTCGGAAAGGGTGACTGTCTGACCCGACGAATATCCTCCGGGTGCTGGACTAAATGTTGGGGCATCTGCCGCTGGTGCCAGGCTCAACAATCCGTAGACAGTTAGGTTGCCAACTCCGCCAACATATACCTTGCCGTTTGCCACTGTGGGCACCACGAATTTCACGGCGTTTCCAGCCTGGTCTCTATTGCTTGCTGCTAGCGTGCTGTCCCAAAATTCGTTCACTAGATTATTTGGATCGAACGCGTAGAGAACCGCTGGTCCGGTCGCAGCGCCATTGGTCCCGCTCTTCGAGGAATCAACGGCCCAGATTATCGCATTCGCGGTTCCAGCAGCCGATATGACCGGCGTCAGCCCGGGAAATGCTACCGAAGCGTTCGATTGCGAGCTGGGTGAAGTTGTGAAGAGTCCCGTCGTCGTGTTGAAAACGTAGGCCTGGAGCGAAGAATTCGCTGCGCCAATATAAAAAGTGTTCTGCCAAAATGTTCCGGAAGAGGCGATCATGTTGCCTAACGACCACGTCTGCACGGCCGGGGGGACGTTACTGCCGCTGTTGTAATGTCCCATGTTGTCGCGATTCACGAGGTATAGAATGCCCCCCTTCCCGCCGCCGATCATAAGATGCGGGTACGGACCTGCGACCGCATCCATCAGCGTTACTGCTCCACCTTGACCGAGATCAATGTTATTCGCCCCCATGTTGGCCTGATCGTCGGGAGTGAACCAGTCGGCAAGCGTCAGGCCGCTCGTGGTAGTCAATTTGAGGAAGCTGTCGGCAAACTCTGTCTTTCCGTCGTAAGTTCCATTGCTGCTGATCACATAGATGTTGTTACTGCTATCGAAGACCGGAGCGCTACCTGACATCCAAATGCCACCACCGTCCGAGTTGGGGGTCGAGCAATAAGCACTGGCAAGCGCAAGCGTCGACGCGTTGTAGCCAAGGATCCATCCGTGCCAGGGCGAAATATCGCCGTGCGACCCGGACGCCATATACACAATGCCGTTGACGAGCGCCAGGCCCGGCCTTTGATTTTGGTGAAGCGGAAAATACGGGAGTACGTTGCCCGATGAGCCGTCTCCACTCCCCGTTACGTTGGCAGCGAGGACCGCCGGTGCACCGGTGGTTTCCGCACCGGTCGCCAGGACCAATCTGTGCAATCGCTGATAGTACTGTCCGCTCTCTTTGGTGTTTGAGACGACATACAAGTAGTTCGTCGTTGGATCAATTACAGGCGTGGAGGTGATTCCGATCTCAGTCGGAATATCTCCCGTCTCTCCCGTATCCGCGGGCGGGATTGGTGTTGCTCCACTTCCCGCGCCATATGCTGAAGTCAGCAGGGATGCCTTCCAATATTGCGTGCATGTCGTGCCGCTACCGTTGTCTGCGTCAAATGCATATACGCTGTCATTCTGTGTCGCCACAATCACAATATTGTGCGTACCCCCTCCAATAGCGAGGTTTGCTACCCACAATGGCTGCGCGTAAACGCTCTCGTCTACCGCACATGAGAACAATTTGCCGAACGAAGAAGTGTTCACATTCGAAGGAGTGAGCAGGAACTCATGGCCGTTAACGCTAGTCCGCGTGCCATCATTTCGGTAGGTGTAAACACCGGCCAGATCCGTCACACCGATCGTCCCGGTCGCGCTCTTCGTAACATTCGCAACGCTGGTTGCCGTAACGAGATAGGCGCCGCCCGTTGTCGGGGCTGTATATTTGACCGAAGTGGAGGTCGCTGCACTCAAAGTTCCGCAGGCGCTCCCAGAGCAGGACGGGCCAGAGACAGTCCAGGTCACACCCTTACCAGAGGTATCGTTTGCAACTGTCGCCGTTAGCGTAACTGATTGCGAAACTGTAATCCCGAATTCAGCCGGTGTAACGGCGACGCTGATCTGCGTCTGCGGCTGCGGCGCGGCTCCAGGCAAAGCCATAGGGAGAGGTTCAGGAATACCTAGCGACAGAGCCACGGGCCTGGCAGCGGCGGCAGGTAAGCCGCTAAGCGGCATCGCCGACATGATCATAATGGGCAGGATACCCGTCAGAAGCAGCGCTGCCCTGATTCTGCACACTAGATTCTCTTTCGCTCCAAACTGCATACTCATTGAGCCTCCGAGGTTAATTGCCAAAATCTGTCAAATGGACTAGCGTCCGACGCCATAGGATCTTCAAGACGCACGGGGACTGCCGGAAACGGTCTGTACCAAATCACTACTGATGCAATCTCCATACCCAAGGCAATAGCGCTGGGTCTGAATTAAATCCAAATAAAACGTTTATTGTCATTGACTTAGCTGGATTGCCCGCCCTCGGTGGTAATCACGTTCATTAGCAAAAAGAAAACGTTCGGCCCTATTAGGAAAATGTTTGCGGTAGTTCAATGTCGAAGCCCCGTTGCAAAAGGGGCTATGAAGCCAACTACATAGCAAACAACCTCACATTCAAGCTCCCTGGCGTCACCTTTCCGCAAATCTAGCGCGCTTACTCGGTGCTATTGCCCAGCCATTTCCACTCGAATGGGAACTTTCTAGGAGGGGGGGTGGTGCGTCTTATTCGGCTCGGAATGTGGCTCCGCCTAACTACTTGAAACAAAATAGTTTGCATGTTTCTGGCGTATCAACAAAATGGCACAGAACCTGCTCTCAACACTCAGGACAGTCAGATGACATTAACTCTAGGTGTGGCCCCATCATCGACATTTGGCTGATTGTTCGGCCGGAAGATCCGTAACTGCGTACTAAATGGGTTTAAGATAGAAAGCGAGAATCGGAGCGTGCCTTCCATGCGCGTACTTGTAACCGGACACCACGGCTATATCGGTGCGGTTTTAGTAAGGATGCTCGCGAAGACTGATCACGAAGTGGTCGGCCTCGACAGCGATTTTTTCGCCCACAATCGCTTTGTGGGGGATGTCGTTGAAATCTCAAGTTTGCACAAGGACCTCCGAGACGTCGAATATCGCGATCTCGTTGGCATCGACGCCGTTCTTCACCTCGCCGCTCTATCCAATGACCCCCTTGGTGACCTGAACCCTCGCCTTACTTACGAAATCAATCATCTAGCTACCATGCGCCTGGCTGGACTGGCAAAACAGGCTGGCGTTAAGCGATTTCTCTTTTCTTCTTCCTGCAGTATGTATGGTGCCGCTGGTTCCGCCATGTTGACCGAGGATGCTTCCTTCCACCCCGTTACTCCCTATGCCGAGTCTAAAGTTTTTGTCGAGCAGGAACTCGGCGAACTCGCCTGTCCCACTTTCAGTCCCGTCTTCCTTCGCAACACCACTGCCTACGGCGTCTCCCCATTTATGCGCTTCGACGTGGTGCTCAATAATCTCGTAGCTTGGGCGGTCACCACTGGAAGCATCAAGATTCAATCCGACGGCACACCCTGGCGTCCACTTGTTCATGTCGAGGATATCTGCCGCGCCTTCATGGCCGCTCTCGTAGCTCCGCAAGCAACCATTCACAATCAAGCTTTCAATGTCGGCATCACCGAGGAAAATTATCAAGTCCGCGACCTTGCAGAAATCGTTCGCGAGATTGTCCCCGGCTGCAACCTTGAATACGCTTCCGGTGGTGGCCCCGATCCCCGTTCATACCGCGTCGATTTCAGCAAAATAAAACACCATCTTCCCGGATTCGCACCTCAGTGGAACGTCCGCCGTGGTGCCCAGGAATTGTTTGACGCTTGCCGCCAGGCTGGCTTGAAATTGGAAGACTTCGATGGTCCGCGCTTCAAGCGCATTACTCATATTCGGAAGCTTCTCGCATCCGGCCAGTTAGACTCACAACTTCGTTGGACCAGCGCAGTACCAGTCTCCGCGCTATAGTCTTGTCTGTAACAGTAAGATTGCTGATCCCATGAGAGGACTACGGCCGTGATTTTCAAGCCGACCGACCTTCCCGGCGCATACCTCATCGAGCCGGACCGCCGCTCTGATGTCCGAGGCTACTTTGCACGGACCTACTGCGCAAAAGAATTGACTGATCAGGGCTTGGAGCCTCACGTCTCTCAATGCAGCGTTTCCTTCAATCATCACAAAGGCACTCTTCGCGGAATGCACTATCAGTTAGCGCCCTTTGAAGAAGTAAAAGTCGTGCGCTGCAATCGCGGCTCCATCTATGATGTCATCATCGATTTGCGCCAAGAGTCGCCATCTTACAAAAAATGGTTTGCCGCCCAACTCGATCAAGAAAATGGCAAAATGCTCTACATTCCCAGAGGATTCGCACACGGTTTCCAAACGCTTGCGGACGACACCGAGGTTTACTATCAGATGTCCCAGGTTTTTTCTCCCGAACACGCGCGTGGCGTTCGTTGGAACGATCCCGCCTTTTCCATTCCTTGGCCCGATGCCGATCGAACTATTCTGGATCGAGACCAGAACTATCCCGATTTTGCCTGAGATGTCATGACGACTATTTCCACCATCTCGGCAACTAATATGGACTTGGACTCACCCGAACTCGGAAGTCGGCTCCACGTTCTCGTTTCCGAACTTTATCCCATTTGCAGTAGCATCACCGGCAATGGGCTCCGCGAGATCCTCCGCCGAATAGGCCAACGCATCCCTCTCCAAATTCATGAAGTGCCGACCGGAACTCAAGTTTTTGATTGGACGGTCCCGCGTGAATGGAATATTCGTGATGCTTACGTGTGCAACTCCAGCGGTGAAAAGGTCATCGATTTCAAGAATTCAAACTTGCATGTAGTGAACTATAGCGTCCCGGTCAGAGCAAAGCTTTCCCTTCATGAACTCAAGGAGCATCTCCACACATTGCCTGACCGCCCCGATTGGATACCCTACCGAACCTCTTATTACCGCGAAACTTGGGGTTTTTGTCTCGCTCAGCGCCAATTGGATTCTCTCCCGGAAGATGAATACGAAGTCGTGATCGATTCCTCGCTTGAAGATGGCAGCCTCACGTATGCCGAGTGCCTGATCCCTGGGAAGTCGAAAGACGAAATCCTCATTTCCTGTCACGCCTGCCACCCGTCTCTCTGCAACGACAATCTCTCCGGGTTGGCCGTAGCTACACTTCTCGCGCAAGCTCTCGCAGGGATGGAGCGCCGCTATTCCTACCGCTTCCTATTCATCCCAGGAACTATCGGCTCCATCACATGGCTTAGCCGCAATGAAAAAGTCGTCCCCTTGATCAAACATGGTCTGGTGCTGGCCTGTGTAGGTGACCCGGGAGCTTTCTCTTACAAAAAGAGCCGCCGCGGAAACGCAGAGATTGATCGCGCGATCCTCCATTTGCTCGCCACCTCGGGCAATCTTTACAATGTCCGGGACTTTTCACCCTACGGTTACGACGAACGCCAATATTGCTCCCCCGGGTTTGATCTCCCGGTAGGTTGCTTGAACCGAACGCAGCATGGGAAATTCCCCGAATACCACACCTCGGCCGACAATCTAACTTTCGTAACTCCAGAAGCTCTCGCCGATACCTTCCGGTTCTGTTTGGACCTTTTTCGCGTACTGGAGAACAACCTCACCTACCTGAATCTGAATCCAAAGTGTGAGCCCCATCTCGGAAGACGCGGGCTGTACCGCCTAATGGGAGGCCTCCCCGACGCCGGTACCCGCGAACTCGCTATGCTCTGGACCCTTAATCTCTCCGACGGTATACATTCCCTCCTCGACATTGCAGAGCGCTCTACTTTGAGATTTGAGGCTATCGAGCAAGCGGCAGAGGCGCTAAAGCAGTGCGGGCTCCTCGGCCCGACGAACAGGCCAGGGCTCATTTAGATTGGTTGGTCTCCAATTCGTGAGGGACGGCTCGCGCTCCCTGGCGGAATAAGACGCTCAACTCGGTTATCCGCCTACTCTTCTTCGGTCGACTTGTCCCTCCGACCCTCGATCACGGGGCAGTTACGACACTGGCTTCAATCTTAACCTGTACCGCGGACCTGAAAGCCTTTTTAACCCGGGTACCCCCTCTAGCTTTCTTAATTCCTGCCACCTACCGGACTTAAGCTGCCTTCTCGTGGATTTCTTCAAATCGGCAAATTGCTGGGGTCCAAATATCGCATCAGGGGCAAGTGAATGGGAAAACGTGTGCAACATCACGTCCGGGATCTTCCACTGTTCCTCCTAATCGCTCTGTAGGTGCCATATAAAGCACACACAATCAATAAGTTACGATAATCCTTCTTTGGCCTGTTAGCTGCATAAACCTCTTCGTCATGGAAACCCTTAGTCTTCTAACGTCTCTCCCCGACACTACGGCCTTGGTTCTAGTGGGCATCACCCTAATCGTACTTGCCTCTATCTTGAAGAAGCGCCTCATTTCCACTCATGTAGAGTCCGGCTCGACCCAGGGACCCACAATCGAACACTGAAGTATAGACCGCTGGGCAAGAGCGACAACTGGTTGGTTCACTGTGTTCCTTGATGAACTGTCAAGGATCGTCCCACAGGAACTGTAATTGGTCGAGTCGGGAATAACCTCATAAGTTTCGGGTGTGGGGTGTATCCAAACCATTGAGATTCCGTGAACTTTAGACTGAGCTTGGGAACCAAGAACGGGACCAATTTGAGTCATGACCAAAATGTGGCGTGGTTCCAATCGGTGGGCACGATCGAGCCGGAAAGATTTTTCAGTTCATTTACGTCCGTGAAATATAAAGCGTCTATAAAGATTTGCCAAATTACTAGGTGCTCTGAGCTCTCTCGTTCTCAACTTCACTCCACGACGGAAGTTGTGAAATATTTTCGTACCAGCCAAGACGGGTATTCAAAATTATTTAGCGTTTGCGAGGTTCCGACTCTCTTATGGCTTTGAGTGGTTATGCAAGCGGCATTCGGTACCAAGACCCTGACCGGGCAAATTTCTGGGGGCTGTTGGAGCAGGCCTGCTCGTCTCTTCGCGCTGCAGATGTGTTCTTTCTCGCATGCATTCTCTGTTTGGGTTCTTTTCAATTTTTTTCTGCTCAGCGCGTTCAAGATTTTCAACACGATGACGTTTTCTACGCCGATTCCGGACGCTCTCTTGTCGAGCACGGTTTTTACGGCATTAACGGACATCCCGAAACCAATCAGCCTCCCGGCTTGCCATTCCTGCTGGGAACGTTTTCTTTGGCGGGATGGGGCACTCACCTCCTCTTCCTTCGCCTCATGACTGTTTTCGAAACCTTAGGCTTTCTGGTTTCCTATGAACTTCTTCGGCGGCAGCTGCCTCGAATAGTTGCCGCTTCCATTTGTTTGCTGTTAATCTCCTCGCGCGTTTACTTCTTGCTGGCCAGCCAATGGGTTTCTCCGTGCTTCCCCTATTTTTTCACATCCATGGGCGCTCTTTTGGTCGCCCGGAAATTTGAAGGTTCAAAGAGTCTCGCTCAACGACTCGCCTGGGGCACCCTCCTTACAGTTCTCATTGCGTCCTCCTTGATGTTTGCTTCTGCTGCGATGGCTCTCTTGGGCGCCATTTTAGCTAGCGCCGGCGTATTTTTCTTCCGCAATCGACAGCTTGCCTGGGGGCATTTGAAACTTTACTCGGCGATCTTCCTCATATGTCTAGCTGTCCAAATAGGATGGATGCATCGCAAGCCCGCTCCATTGGAATGGCCGGTCCCCGGTTACCCACAGTCTTATCTATCTCAGCTCAAGGTGAAGAGCGGCAATTACCCGGAATTAGGAATGGCCACAGTGGCCGATCTGCCCGCTCGCGTGCTGAAAAATGCCGCGGACGACGCTATTTTGCTCAGCCAAACGATACTTCGGCATTGGGTTGATATTGCATGGATGTCTTTGTTTGTTATGGTCCCGATAGTTCTGATCCTTGTCGGCTGGGGTTCTTCGCTCTGGCGCTCGCCCAGCGGTCTTCAGGAATGGTATTTTGCTGGTTATCAGTTCATTTATCTGCTCTGGCCTTGGAAATTAGAAGCCAGATTCTTCCTCCCCATCGCGCCCCTGGCGCTCCTGTATCTTTGGCGTGGCGGAAAGATGGCTGTCGAGCTTGCCCAGAGCAAGCCGCGCTTGTTCGCCGTCGTATGGTATCCGTTGGCGGTCATTTTGGCGATCAGCTCTTGGTTTTGGATGCATGGTTCTTGGATTGGCGATCACCAGCCCCATGCCGGATTGCAGGACGAGACCTCCTTTGTAATCTGGGTGTTGTCGGCGATCCTCGCCGTCCGTATGCTCTGGGATGAAAAATCCTGGCAGACTTTACTTTATTCATTTCACGGTTGGTTCTCTCTTCCCCTCGGCTCTTCGAGAGTCAGCCCACTGCGGATTTCACAGTCTCTCGGAATTGCGGCCGTGGTTGTGTTGACCGCTGTGGGACTCTTCATGCAAGTTCCGGTAGCTCGTCGCAATGTGAACCTCGACTCCCATACCAATGCTTATCCGCCCGACGTGCAAGCCGCGCAATGGATTCATTCCCATACTGACGAGAATGCAATCATTATGGCAAGGCACGTCCCTATTACCTACCACCACGCAAATCGGAAAGTTGTTTGGTTTCCGCCGAGCTCAAATCCTCAGCTGCTAATGGACGGAATTCAACGCCATAAGATTGAGTACGTGATCTCTGTAACCAGGGAGGACAGCTATTATCTTCCAGCCGATGATGACTGTCTGGATGCGCTTCTCGCGGCTTATCCGGGAGCCTTTCGGCTCGTCGAATCCGGCCCGGAATTTCGAATCTTTCAGACGGTCTCGAACGATACCTTTACTCAGGAGCCTGGTTTCCGTCCTGCACCTTGAAGCTCTCATTTGGCGAGCATGCGCAGATGCCCTCTATACTAATGGAAACGCGGAGAATTCAGCGATGCCGCCAGGAAAGAACGGCTACAAATCACTCGCTTCCCCCACAGAAAAATACGTGCAATCCGGATGCTGAAACACCAGCGCGCTCACGCTAGCTTCCGGATCCATCATGAAACCCTCAGTCAACTGCACGCCAATCTCTTCCGGCCGTAGCAATTTCCAAATTCCAGCTTGGTCGTCCAGGTTGGGACACGCCGGATAGCCAAAGCTATAGCGCTTTCCGCGGTAGCGCGAAGTAAATCGCTGCGCCATGGTCATCTCCGCCGGGTCAGGGAAGCCCCAATCCTCGCGAATGCGCCGGTGCAGCCATTCCGCGCACGCTTCCGCTGATTCGATAGCCAGTGCCTGCATTCCGTGTGACTTGAAGTAGTAGCCGTCGTTCTTTGCTTTTTCCGAACGCTCGCGTACGCCTTCGCCTGCGGTCACGACAAACAGGGCAACGTGATCGCGTTTCCCATCCTGCGGCGGGAGCACATAGTCGCTAAGGCAGAGAAAATCTCCCACCCGCTGCCGTGGAAACTGGAACGTATGCACGGGTTCCGCGCCACCCGGTGTGAATAGACGCATCGCTTGGCCATCTGCTTCCGCTTCAAAAAATTGCCAAACCGCCCGCGGCTTCATGAACTCCGCCGCGTCGCCCTTTACCTCTTCCATACTTTCAAATAGCTCGACCGCCTTTGGATCGCGCTGCGCGAGCCGCTTCTCGAAATCCCCGCGAAACCCCATGTGGCGGGAGTACAACATGAACGGATTGATGTAGCTCCACAGCTCGTTCAAATCCGGCACTAGCCTCACTTTTCGATCGAGATACCCCACCTTAGGAATCGGCAGATCCGTGCGAACCTTCGGCGAACGCGCGACCTGCGGGATCTCCGCTACAGCCACCGTTGTCGCAACGGCAATCCCGTCTCCCGACGCTGCGTGCTCGTGCAATACCTGTTCCCGCGTCGCAGGGTTCATCAACTGATTCATCAGCCGCAAACCCGTCATCGCATCTTTCGCGTAGCACACGGCCTGACCATAACTCGGCGCAATCTTTGTCTGCGTAAATCTCGCAGACAAAGCCGCACCGCCCACTAAAAGCGGAATCATAATCCCGGCTTCACGCAAATCGCTTGCAGTGATCACCATCTGTTGTGCGCTTTTCACGAGCAGCCCGGAAAGCCCGATCGCGTCCGGGTGATGTTGCAAATAAGCTTTGATCAATTCTTCCGGCGGCACTTTAATTCCGAGATTCACCACGTCATAGCCATTGTTCTTCAAAATAATCTCAACGAGATTTTTCCCTATGTCGTGAACGTCGCCCTTAACCGTCGCCAGCACGATCTTTCCTCGCTTCGCCGTGTCCGCTTTCTCCATGAACTGCTCGAGGTGATTCACAGAAGCTTTCATGGCCTCCGCGGATTGCAGCACCTCGGCCACGATGAGCTCGTTCGCATTGAACAGCCGCCCCACCTCCGCCATCCCGGCCATCAGTGGTCCATTAATAATCTCCAGCGGTGATGCGCCTTCCGCACGCTTTCGCTCCAGATCCCCGATCAGCCCGTCTCGAGTTCCTTCAATGATGTAATTCGCCAGCCGCTCATCCAGTGGCAAGTCCGCCGCAAGTTTCTTCTCTTTCTTTTTCGCCGTCCGGAAATATTCCGCGATCGCTGCGATGTGATACTGATTGACTGCCGCGCGCTGTTCTTTCTCTTGCTCGCGCCAATCTGCCGGCACGTTGCGCAGCAATTCCGCGTGAGAATGGTCCGCAGGCACATCTTTCGGTGGATGCGAAAAGAGAAGGTTCTCCGCAAGGTCTCGCTCGTGTTGTGGGATCGAAGCGAACCGCTCCAGCTTCTCCGTGTTCACAATCGCAAGGTCCAGCCCCGCTTTCGTGCAGTAGTAGAGAAAGACCGAGTTCACCACTTCGCGCGCCCCAGCAGGCAATCCGAACGACACATTCGAAATCCCTAAAATTGTGCGCACATCCGGCAAAGCCTGCTTGATCAGCCGGATACCCTCCACGGTCTCCACTGCCCCGCCAATGTAATTCTCATCGCCCGTAGCGCAAGGGAACACCAACGGATCGAAAATGATGTCCTCAGGCCCCAGCCCATATTTTTCCGTCAGCAGCCTGTAACTTCGCTGTGCAACCGCCAGCTTTCGTTCCCTCGTAAACGCCTGCGCCTGCAGCTTATCCTCATCAATACATCCCACCACCACCGCCGCGCCAAAATCATGCGCCATGGGCACCACGCGCTCGAACTTCTCCTCCCCGTCCTCGAGATTGATCGAATTGATGATCGCCTTGCCCTGGCAATACGTCAGTGCCAATTCGATCGCCGTCGGATCGGTCGTATCGATCATCACCGGCGCTTTCACTTTTCGAATCAGCTTCTCGTAAAACACGGGAATATCCTTCTTCTCATCCCGCTCCGTGCTTTGCAGGCACACATCCACGATATGCGCCCCGCCCTTCACCTGCCGCCGCGCAATCTCGCTCGCTTCTTCCCATTTCTCTTCCGCTACAAGATTCTTGAAGAGCCGCGAACCAATCACATTCGTTCGCTCGCCCACCAGCAGCGGCCGTGTGCTGTCCTCCGCCTCAATCGTCTCGATTCCCGAATACACAGCCCGGTGCGATTCTCCCGGCCGCGCCCGTGGCTTTTTACCCTGCACCATCTGCGCAATCGCCTGAATGTGCTTCTCCGTCGTCCCGCAGCACCCGCCTACAAAATTCAGCCAGCCATGATCCACAAATTTCTCGAGCTGCGCAGCCAGCGAAGTCGGCGTCTCCAAGTACTTGCCCTCTTCATCCGGCAGCCCTGCGTTTGGGTAGCACGAAACAAATTCGCTCGAAAGCTGGCTCAAAGTCCGTATGTGATCCGTCATGAACTCCGGCCCCGTCGCGCAATTCATGCCGAACGCCAACGGCTTCGCATGCCGCAGCGACGCCCACATCGCCTCGACCGTTTGCCCCGCCAACATCGTTCCCATCGGCTCTATCGTCACCGACACGATCACCGGCACCTGCATCCCAATCTCTTTCGAAAGTTTCTGAATTGCCAGCAGGGCCGCCTTGATATTCCGCGTGTCTTGGCAAGTCTCCACCAACAGCAAATCCACGCCGCCTTCTACCAACCCCTTCGACTGCGCGTAATACGCGTCGATCAGCCCTTCAAACGTCACGCCGCCCGTCACGGTGATGGCCTTCGTTGTCGGCCCAACGGATCCGGCAACGAACCGTGGTTTTCCGGCCGTGCTGAACTCATCCGCCGCCTGCCGCGCCAATTCCGCCGAACGCCTATTCAAGAAATGCGCGTCCGCCGCCAGCCCATATTCCGCCAAGACGATCGTCGCCCCGCCAAAACTATTTGTCTCAACGATGTCCGACCCTGCCTCGAAATATTTCCTATGGATATCCAGCACCACATCCGGCCGCGTTCGCACGAGGTTTTCATTGCAACCCTCGAGCGCCGCCCCGCCGAAATCCTCCGCCGTCAAGCTCCGTTGCTGCAGCATCGTCCCCATAGCTCCGTCGAGCACAAGTATCCGTTCCGAGAGCAACTCTCGCAGAGCCTTCGCGGATTCGTTCAAATTGCGCATGTGCGGGAAAGCAACAACTCCTTACCGGACTTCTGCTTGAAGGGGGACACCAGCAGAGAAGGCCGCGTTTGGGTACACCTCTATTTTACGCAGCTTTACTCCCAGAATCGAACGCCTTGCAGCGAACTAGTGCTTTTTTGGCGCGAACGGTCATTCCAGCGCCACGAACCGCCTGAACTCAAATGCTATACTGCGGGCTTCTGACACAATTACCCAATTTATGAGCAGCCGACTAAAAATCATCAACATTGTAGGCGCCCGTCCCAATCTCCCTAAAATCGCGCCTCTCATGCGCGAAATGCAGCGCCACGCGGAGATCGAGCCTATCCTCGTCCACACTGGCCAGCATTACGACGCCGCTCTTTCCGACATTTTCTTTCGCCAGATGGGCATTCCCACGCCTCACGTCAATCTCGAAGTCGGCTCCGGCTCCCATGCTGTCCAGACCGCCGAAGTCCTCAAGCGCATCGAGCCAGTCCTGCTCGAACATCAGCCAGATCTCGTTCTCGTCGTTGGCGACGTCAATTCCACCATCGCCGTTTCGCTAGCCGCGGTGAAGCTCGGCATTTCAGTCGCCCATGTGGAAGCGGGCCTCCGCAGCTTCGACCGCGCTATGCCCGAAGAAATTAACCGCATCCTCACCGACGCCCTCGCTGACTATCTCTTTGTCACCGAAGAGGATGCCATCCAGCATCTCCTCAAAGAAGGCCGCCCCCGCGAGGCCATCTACCTCGTCGGCAACGTCATGATCGATTCTCTCCGCCATTTTCTTCCCATCGCCCAGAAGTCCTCTATCGGCGATGTCCTCGGACTAAAGAATGGCGCAGACTGGCAGCGCTTCGGTGTCCTCACACTGCATCGCCCTTCGAACGTGGACTCCACCGAAAAACTAGCCGAACTCCTTGGCGCCATCGATGCCATCGCTGCCCAGATTCCCGTCATCTTTCCCGTTCATCCGCGCACCCAGCAACGCCTAACGCAGGCCGGTATCAAAACTCACCCGGATTTGAAACTGATCCCTCCAGTCGGATATCTAGATTTTCTCTGTCTCCTCAGCAAAGCCACTCTCGTCCTCACCGATTCCGGTGGCATTCAGGAAGAGACCACCGCCCTCGGCGTTCCGTGCCTTACTCTCCGCGAAAACACCGAGCGCCCCATCACGATTTCAGAAGGCACAAATCAGCTCATCGGCACCGACCCCGCGAAAATTCTAGCTGCCGCGCAAGAGGTTCTTTCCGGAAAAGGCAAGCCCGGCCGCATCCCGCCATTCTGGGACGGCCACGCCGCCGAACGCATTGTCGAGGTTTTGCTGCGAAAATCGCCCGCCGGACCACATCGAAAAAGCACCCTACCAGTCACGTAACAATTCGAGAACAGACCTTTCCAAGAGACTTGCCCCTTCGGACAATTTTCACTACGCTGGCATACAGTGGCTACCAAACGTACCAGTTCAAAACTGTCAGTTTGCATCCTCTCGCCGCACCCTCTCGTGCTGAGCGAGTTCGAACGCGTTTTGTCCAAGGCTCAAGTTAAGGTCGTCGTCAAGCAGCTCGAATCGACGCTCGCGCCGGACATGCGCAATCTCGAGCCGCCCGTCGCTCAGGTTTACGTCATTGACGGCCACGCCGCGCGCCCCGCCACTGGCGCTCTTCTTTCCAATCTGATGGAACGCCATCCCGAAGCTCGCCTCATCGTCGTTGGAGAGCAGCACACCGACGCTAACAGCTATCAGCTTTTGCGCCTCGGAGTTAAGGGTCTTCTAACCTATACGGAAGCCCGCGAACAGTTGGTCCGCGCTCTGCCACTCGTAGCCAGCGGTGGTTTCTGGGTTCCACGCTCCGTCTTGTCTGGATTCGTCGACTCTATCCTCACGAATCAAGGCCGCCGCCTCAAAACCGATTCCGTCACCAATCTCAGCCGCCGCGAGCAAGAGGTCTTGGACTCTCTCCTCGAAAATCTTTCCAACAAAGAAATCGCCAGCAAACTCAACATCGCCGAGCGCACGGTAAAATTTCACGTCTCCAATCTACTAAGCAAATTCGGAGTCCGCCGCCGCGCCGACCTGATCCTCCTCACTTTCCAGCGCCGCATGTCGGCCCCTTGATTGGCCTTCTCACCCGTAATGCTCTCAAATAATCTTTGTAGGGGCGGGGCTTGCCCCGCCCTCTTCTTGCTGACAACCCTCTTCTATCCTGCTACTTTTAATAAACTACATAAACGCAAACAAATATTCCCCAGGAAGGCGAGGTCACTCCCTTGAACGTTCTCGTAACCGGAGCAGCAGGATACATCGGCAGCATCTGCGCGGAGGTTCTTCTCGCCCGTAGCTACAAGGTCGTAGCTCTTGATAATCTTCAAGAGGGCCACGCCGCTGCCGTCCCACCCAAAGCGATTTTCTGCCAAGCCGATCTCGGCATTCGCACGCAAATCGAAGGAGTCTTTTCCAAGCACAAAATCGATGCCGTCATGCATTTTGCCGGCGAAGCTCTCGTCGCCAAATCCGTCCGCGAGCCAAGCACCTTCTACGCCGCCAATATTGCCTCCGGCGTCAATCTTCTCGACGCTGTAACTCGCCACGGCATAAAAAAATTCATCTTCTCTTCCACCGCCGCCACCTATGGTGAACCACACACCGTTCCCATCCCTGAGGATCATTCCAAAAATCCCATTAATCCTTATGGCAAATCCAAACTCCGCTTCGAAGAAATCCTCTCCGATTACCGCGACTATACCGGTCTCCATTACGCGACACTGCGCTATTTCAATGCTGCCGGTGCCTCCGCGGAGCGAGGTGAAAGCCATCGTGTCGAAACCCATCTCATTCCCAAAGTTCTTGACGCCGCTCTCGGCCTCATTCCGCAGCTCGAAGTTTTCGGCTCGGACTATCCCACGCCCGACGGCACCTGCGTACGCGATTATATTCATGTCCTCGACATCGCCGACTCACACGTCCGCGCCCTCGAAGCCATCGAAACCGTTTCCGGCGAAGCCTTTAATGTCGGCAATAGCCGTGGCTTTTCCATTCTCGAAGTCCTCGATGCCGCCGAAAAAATCACTGGCCGCAAAGTTCCTCGTAAAATGTCGCCTCGCCGCCCCGGCGATCCCGCCGTTTTAGTCGCCAGCAAAGAAAAACTCCGCCAGTCCCTCGGCTGGGAAGCCCAGCACTCCTCCCTCGAAGAGATCATCGCCTCAGCCTGGTCGTGGAAACAAAAACACCCCCACGGCTACGCCGAAGCCGCCTCACGAATCTGAAATCCGAGTCCAGCTGCAAAATAATTTGTCTTTAATTGTAATTCGGTTTTTCTGCGGACTTCCTGCTATTGCCTTCCGATGAAGAACACATCCTGTAGGGCTTTTGGACTACTCACCACCCACTCTTTCAATCCGCAATCTTAAACCAAAAAATACACCACAGAGCCTTCACGCCATCTTTCCACGTGATCTTCTTTCCTTCTTCATACGTCCGCCCCGCATAGCTGATCGGTACTTCGTAAATCCGCCATTTGCCTCTAGCCACTTTTGCGGTAATCTCCGGCTCAAACCCAAACCGGTTTGACGTCAGCTTGATCCCCTGCAACACCTCTTTACGGAACACTTTGTAGCAAGTCTCCATGTCGGTCAGCTTCAGGTTCGTCATCACATCGGAGAGCAGCGTCAGCGTTCTATTCGCTACGTAGTGCCAAAAATAGTGCACCCGCTGCGGCCCAGAAAGAAATCTCGATCCAAACACCACGTCCGCGCGACCGTCGATAATCGGGCCTAACAATGTCGGATAATCTTTCGGGTCATACTCCAAATCCGCATCTTGCACCAGCACGATGTCGCCCGTCGTCTCCGCAAAACCCCGCCGCAAAGCTGCGCCTTTGCCCTGGTTATGCGGCTGGAAGAAAATCCGCAAATTCCGCACATCCACCGGATCGCCCCCATCATGAGCCGGCGCCCATGTCTCGCCTTTGGTCTGAGCCTGCATCATGGCTTCCAGGTATTGCCGCGTTCCATCCGTCGAACAGTCGTCCACGATCACGATTTCCATGCGCATCTCTGTTTCCAGGACGCGCCGCAAAATCTCTTCCAACGTGGCTTTTTCGTTGTAAACGGGAATCACTACCGATAGTTTCGGGTTGTCCAGCGCAGAGGGGTGACGCCGCAGGGCACACATTGGGTAAAAATATTGTATCGGCTCCTCGCGCGCTTCGTAAAGGCACGATTTGCGTCTCTGTTTCTATTCCGCTCATCCTTCCCGAAGGTTCCCAAAACGATTATGCTATCTGCTTCTTTTCATGGTGATGATGCCGGAGCTGGACCCCCGTTCAGGCCCCGAGCACGGAAATGTCGCCTCTTTTTCTTTTCTGCGCTCTCTGCGTCCTCCCTGAACTCTGTGTAAAATGCTTTTCCCGAGCTTTTTGCATCTTAGGCAAATCATGACCACCTTCCACATCCAACAATTCGGCTGCCGCGCCACCCAAGCCGACGGCGCCGCCCTGGAACGCCAGCTCCTCGATCGCGGCTGCACCCAATCCCCCGATCCCTCAACCGCCGCAATCGTCGTCCTCAACACCTGCACCGTAACCGCAGCCGCCGACGCGCAAGCCCGCGACGCCATCCGCAAAATCCACGCCCAAAATCCTCACGCTCACGTAATCGTAACCGGCTGCTACGCCCAACGCGCCCCCGAAGAGCTAGCCTCTCTCCCCGGCGTCACCTGGGTCGTAGGCAATTCCCACAAGCCCCAAATCCCCAATTTAATAACTCAAATCGTCCCAGTCGTTAACGTTTCTGCGCTTGACCACCAAACTGCTATTCCGAGCGAAGCGAGGAATCCGCTTTTTCCTCCAACCTCGCTCGACGCCCCGTTCCGCCCCGCCCAAGTCCTAACCGGCGACATCTTCGCCCACCCCGAATTCCTCTCCGCTCCCATCCAAGGCGGCGAATCCCATCACACTCGCCCCATCCTAAAAATCCAGGACGGCTGCAACAACCGCTGTTCCTTCTGCGTCATCCCCTACGTCCGCGGCAAATCCCGCAGCCTCGCGCCAAACGAAGTCATCCACGAGATCCAAAAGCTCTCCGCACAACATCCATTACCGCCCGCGAATCCGAAAGTGGAACAGCCAATCATGGCTGTCTCTTCTCCAACTTCCCACGCTTGCGAAATCCCAGTAGCACAGGCACTCCTAACTGTGCCTCTCTCCTCCTTTACTTCCTCTGCTTCCTGTACCTCCTCTATCTCCCCCGCTCGCGAAATCGTCCTAAGCGGCATCAACCTAGGCACCTACGGCCGAGACCTCACTCCCAGAGTCGAATTCATCGATCTCGTCCGCCGCATCCTCGACGAAACCCAAATCGAACGCCTCCGCATCAGCTCCATCGAGCCCCAAGACGTCACCCAAGACCTAATCGACCTCTTCGCCCAAACCGACCGCATCGCCCAACACTTCCACATGCCCCTACAATCCGCTTCCAACCGCATCCTGGCCGCCATGCACCGCTGGTACCGCTCCGAGCACTACGCCCGCCGCATCGACATAATCCACGACCGCCTACCCAACGCCGCCCTAGGCGCCGACGTGATCGCCGGCTTCCCAGGCGAAACCGAGTCCGACCACGCCGCCACCGTCGCTTTCATCGACCGCCACCCCTTCACCTACCTCCACGTCTTCTCCTACTCCCCCCGCCCCGGCACCAAAGCCGCCACGCATCCCGATCAAATTCCCGCCGCCACGATCAAACGCCGAGCCCGCGAACTCCGCGCCTTAGCCGACCAAAAGTCCGCCGCATTCCGCCGCACACAAATCGGCCGCACCCTCCGAGTCCTAACCCTCCACCGCGATTCCTACAAAAACGCCGACTCTACTCCCGCACTCTCCTCCAACTATCTCCGCGTCATTATCGATCACGAGCTCGATTCCAATCAGTGGATAGACATCTACGTCTCAGCTGAGAATTCACAAGGCCTCTTAGGATCTGCAGCTCTTAGTTTTGCTTTTTGAGGTGTATGAGTATGAATGCTGAAATGATGCCCGTACGATCACTAGGACTGAGATCCGCAGCGCATCTGTTCGCGCTGTGGTACAGCTTGTGGGGTGCGGTCGGGGGAATGGTTTTTCTATCTTCGGCTGCCGTGCATCTCACGGTACCGCTAGGCCTGTTCATTCCCTTCGTCGACCTACACTTGAATTTCACGATCACCAGAGCGCCGACTCTTCCCGGAGCTATCGTCCAAGCCATGTTATTTGTTCTTTTCTGTGCTGCCACAGGCTGGATCTCAGGGCTTCTTACGGCGCTTGCCTATAACCTGGTCTCAAAACATCTGGGTTATCAACTGCGTGGTTCTGTGGAAACTAATCCACTTCCCGAGGGCTAGCCAAGCCCTTGAGGTTTTTGAAGACATCTTCGCCTAAGATTCAAAAATCACCTGCGCCAAAGCCTGCGCCTCCGTATGCGTAATACTCAAAGCAATCCTCTTCACGCCCAACTGCTCAGCAATTTTCTTCGCCTCTCCGTCCAACCGGATCGTAGGCCGCCCCCCCAACTCCCGCACCACCTCAAAATCCACCCAACGCACCCCTCGCTTCCACCCCGTCCCCAAAGCCTTCATCGCCGCTTCCTTCGCCGCAAACCGCCCCGCATACCGCTCATACTTATTCTTAAACCGCTCGCAATACTCCCGCTCCCCCACGGTATACACTCGCCGCAAAAACGGCTCACCATGCCGCTCAATCGCCTTCTGAATCCTGCCGACTTCCGCCAAATCCACTCCCATCCCAATAATCAAAGTCTCCCTCGTAGGGGCACGACACGTCGTGCCCTCTTTCTTTTTTTCTTATTCCGATGTCTGCGCACTCAACCGCCCCTCGCGCCGCTATTCCTCCCGCAGCGCCACCATCGGATCCACTCGCGTTGCTCTCCATGCCGGGATGACGGTCGCGGCAAACGCTACCGCCGCCAACAGCGCGGGCACCGTCCCGAAGGTGAGCGCGTCTGTCGTGCTTACCCCAAATAGCAAGCTGGTCATAACGCGAGTTAACGCGACCGCGCCCACAAGCCCCACCACAATTCCAACACCCGCCAATCCCATTCCCTGCTGCACCACAAGCCGAATAATGTTCCCAGGCCGCGCGCCTAGTGCCACTAGCACTCCGATATCGCGCGTACTCTGCGTCACCAGATGCGACATCACTCCATAGAGACCAATGGCAGCCAACAACAACGCGAACACCGCAAACGCTCCCAGCATCGTCGTCGAAAAACGCTGTCGCGCCAGCGAATCGTACAACCGGTCCTGCATGGTACGGATTCCGTAAACCACAACGTCCGGATCGACCGCATGGATCTCGGTCACCACTGCTGAAGCCAGCCCTGCCGCTTCCGATGACGTGCGCACCGCCAGAAACATCCTAGGATCGGCGTACTGCTGTTGCGGAAAATACGTCGCGATCTTGCCGTCCGTCTCCAAGCCGTATTGCTTGACTACGCCCACCACACCCACAATCGTGATCGGCTTCTTGGGGTCGCGGAACCACAAATGTTTTCCAATGGGATCGCTGTCAGGCCAGTACCGCTGTGCGAATTTCTCGTCGATGATTACCACTTGCGGCTTGTCCGCCGTATCGTCCTCGGTGAAAAATCGGCCTTTGCGCAGCGGAATCTCCATTGTCCGAAAATAATCCGTGCTTGCGACGCGAACATCCGCCTGCAATTCCTGGCCCGGGGGCGGCGCATAACCCTCCACGTTGATCTGTCCCCAACCCACCTCGCCCGTTAACGGCAGTCCCGAAACCACTCCTTCCGCTACCACGCCCGGCAGATGCGCGACGCGGCTCTCGATTTCCTTATAGAAATTGATGATCGGTTTTTCGTCTTTATCGTTCTGGTACTTTTTGCCTGCGGCTGCTACCTCCATCGTCAGCACATGATCCGTGGTGAACCCCGGTGCCACGCTCTGCAATCGTACGAAGCTGCGAATCAACAGCCCGGCTCCGATCAATAGCATCACGGAAAGTGTCAGCTCGGAAACGACTAGCAACCACCGCAAACTGTGCTTTTTCAAATACAAACCGCCGTCGCTCTGCCCGCTGCGCCCCCCAGCTTTCAACGAAGTGTTTAGATCCACTTTGATGGCTCTCCACACCGGCGCCACGCCAAACAGAATGCCGGTCGCCAAGGAAACGCCGAGCGTGAAAACCAAAACACCACTATTGATTGCGATGTCTTCCAAACGCGGAATGTTTCCGGGATTCATTGTGCGCACCACGTAAATACTCAGCTGCGCCACCAATAATCCGGCCGCACCGCCAAGAAGTCCCAGTAGAACGCTCTCCGTGAAAAGTTGCCGCGCTATCCGCTGCCATCCGGCTCCCAATGCCGTGCGGATGGCCACTTCTTTTTCTCGTCCTGCCGCGCGTGTCAGCAGCAGGTTCGCAACGTTTGCGCAAGCGATCAAAAGCACCAGTCCCACCGACCCGAGCAGCACAAGCAGCCCCCGGCGCACATCTCCAACGACCTGTTCCTGCAGCCCCACCACGTGCATGCCGAAGCTGGCGCCGCGCTTGTCCTTCTCGCGCATTCTGCTGGCGATCACCTCAATGTCTGCCTGCGCCTGTTTCACGGAAACGCCCGGCTTCAGCCGCACCATGATGTTGTAGTTTTCGTCGCCCCTGTTTTTCTCCGCATCGGCGCCCAGCGGCAAGGGCGCAAAAATATCCATCTTGTCCATCGGCGTTTCCGACGGCATTACTTCGTCGGTAAGCGCAAAACTAGGCTGCAGTATGCCCGCTACGATGAACGGGTTACCGTTCAGCACGATGGTCTTTCCCACGATGCCCGGATCTCCATTAAACAGACGTTTCCAGATTCGCTCGCTTAGAATCGCCACATCCGCTTTGCCGGGCTTGTCGTCCTCCGGAAGCAGCAAACGACCAAGCAGAGGCTTTGCCCCGAGCATCTCCAGCAGGCTGGACTGCGTACGCGCGGCAAAAATTCGCTCCGGCTGCTCGCGGCCCGTCAACACAAAGGTCCGGCCCTGCGCCAGCGCCATCTCCTCGAACGAATGGTTCTCGTTCTGGACATCAATGTACTCGCCCGGCGATGGCCAGTCGCGCAGAATTCCAATCGCCGGAGAATGCAGCCACACTGCGGCCAGCCGCTCCGGATGAGGATAAGGCAGTGGACGCAACAGCAGCGCATCAACCACGCTGAAAATGGCGGAGTTGGCGCCGATTCCAATCGCCAACGAAGCCACAATCACCGCCGTCATCAGGTAGTTCTTGCGAAGCATCCGCAAGGCATACTGGAGGTCTTTCAGAAATGTCTGCATCACTTCTCCCTCTAATCGTCTAGCGTCACTGCTGGTGCTTCCAGCCTCGCCCCCGTTCCACCCAAATTGTCATTCCGAGCAAAGCGAGGAATCTGCTTTTTCCTTCTCTGTGATCTTTGTGTCTCTGCGACCTCTGCGTAAATCTTTTTCCCGCTTTTCTTCACACACTACCGTTGCGATTATACTTGTTCAATCGTGCCCGCCACCAAAACATCGCCCAAGCGCCCCGTCAGCAAGCCTCGCATTCCATCCATGCCTGCAACCAATTGGACGACCCGCGCCTCCGGTGGTCTCAAACTCCTCCAAATCCCCGCCTTCTCCAAACTCCCCTGGCTAATCCACGCTTTCAGCACAGCACCTGGCGGTATCTCCCCCTTGGAAAGTGAGAAGGTATTAAACCTCGGCTTCACCGACTGGGACGCCCGCGAAAGCGTCCAAGAAAATCGCCGCCGCCTCCAAACCGCCGCAGGCGCCAAAGATCTCCCGCTAATCACCCTAAAACAATTCCACTCCGACGTAATCCACGTCTTTGACTTGCCCTCCACCGATCCCTGCCGTGGCGACGCCAGCATCACCAACTGCCCCAACCGCCTCCTAGCCATCCAAACCGCCGACTGCGTCCCCATCCTCCTAGTCGACCCCCAAAAACGCGCCATAGCCGCCATCCACGCCGGCTGGCGCGGCACCTTGGCCCGGATCGCCGCCAAAACTATTGGCAAGATGCAAATGCACTTTGGCACCAACCCCCGCGACCTCGTAGCCGCTATCGGCCCCAGCATCGGCCCCTGCTGCTACGAAGTCGGCACCGAAGTCGCCACCCAATTCCTCTCCCAATTCGCCGACGCCCCCTCCTACTTCGACGAATTCCACACCGGCGACGAGCCCAACCCCATCCAGTGGCTCAACATGATGCCCCCAGGCCACCAGCCCCCGCCCAAAGGCGTCCTCCTCGACCTCCGCAAAGCCAACCGCTCACAACTCCTTAGCGCAGGCCTCCGCCCCCAAAACGTCCACACCATTGACCTCTGCACCGCCTGCCACCCCAATCTCCTCTTCTCCTACCGCAAACAAGGCCCCCAATCCGGCCGCCTAATGTCCGTAATCGCCCTCCGCCCCTGATTGTCGCCCAACCCTGCTCCATGCCCTCCGCCTGTAGGGGCCGGGCTCGCCCGGCCCGCACTTTCCCATTTTGGTCCTTGACAATTAGTTACTTCAGGTGTATAAGTAACCTTAGGTAACACTGTGACTTTTTGCTTTTAGGGTGTCTGCAACTTTAGGGCGGTGTGCCCAAACCCTTCCATCTTTCTCCGCAGCCGCAAAGTGTGCAACACGCAGGAACGCCCGCAACCCCATTCCTTTCATGCCTTTACTTCATGACTTGCGGACAGCCGGGGGGTGGGGTATCGAGCGCTGATAACGACCGCACGGTGTCGCTCAGAGGACTCTCAGCCGATCGGAGTCGACGCCGATGCATTCTCAATCTGAGTAAGGGCAAGCTGACCGCAAGCCGCCATCACGTCGCGCCCTCGCGAATACCGCGTGAACACCGGCACGCCCCGGTCCAGCAAAATCTTATGAAAGGCAGCCACCCGCCCTTGATCCGGCTCCGCAAACGGTAGCGCCCCCGGATTCCACGGAATCAAATTCACTTTCACGCGCCCCAAATCCGTCATCATTTTCGCCACGCGCCGCGCATCCTCCGGCGAATCGTTCACACCACCCAGCAGCACATATTCAAACGTCACGTACTCGCGCGCGCCTCGCGGAAATTTCTTGCATGCCTCCAACAACACGCTAAGTGGATACTTTCTGTTGATCGGCATCAACACATCGCGCTGCTCATCATTCGACGCATTCAAAGAAATCGCCAGCTTCGGCCGCAACGCTTCGCCTGCCAGACGCTCGATCCCTGGCACGATCCCGCTCGTCGAGAGTGTCGCGTGTCTCGGCGCAATGCCCATTCCCGAGTTATCTAGCAAAATCCGCATCGCCGCCATCACGGCGTCATAGTTCAGCAGCGGCTCACCCTGTCCCATCAACACGATATTCGTCCGCGGCGCCAACCGTTCTTTGTGCTCCTGCAACGGCAGCAGAACCTGCGCCAAAATTTCCCCAGCCGTCAAATTCCGAATCAATCCCAGCTGCGCCGTCATGCAAAACTGGCAATCCACCGCGCAACCCGCCTGCGTAGAAACACAAATCGTCTGCCGCCCGTCGCTAGGCATAAACACTGCCTCCACAGACGCCGCTCGCAGCGGTTTTCTCTTCTCTGCGCCCTCTGTGTTCTCTGCGATCTCCGCGTTAATTCTTGGTTTTTCCTCGCCGCTCAACGAGAACAAATACCGCACCGATCCATCCGTCGAAGTGAATCTCTGTTTCACGACAGGCAAAGAAATCGTCGCTTCCTTCGCCAGCTTTTCGCGCAACGCAGCCGGCAAATTAGTCATCGACGCCAAATCCAGTTTTCTCTCCGCATACAGCGCATGATAAATCTGTCCGCCGCGATACGCAGACTCGCCCATCGCCACGCACATTGCGCGCAACTCGTCTTTCGATTTTCCAAGCAGTTCCATCAAGTATTCCCGCAGCGCAGTATTCGCGCCGCTTCACGCGAATCACCCTACAGAATATCGTGTTTCGCTCACAAATTTCTTCTTTGCCCATTCTTCCACATCTTTTCGGCGGTATAATTTTCCTATCATGCAAAAACAACTCGCCATCGAGCAACTCGCCATCGCCGACTGGGTCAAAGGCCTCGCCGCAATCCCCGAGCGCGAGTTCACTCTCGAGACTGTCCAGGACTACATCATCCAACATGCTGTCCGTCCCGAAACGCTCGAAAAATATCTTTTTTTCTCGAAAGGGAATTACACCCGCAATCTCATTTTCAAAAACGACCTCTTCGAGTGCATGACCATCTGCTGGGAAGTCGGCCAGCACAGCCGCATCCACAATCATCGCGATCAAAACTGCTGGATGTCCGCCCCCATCGGCCGCCTGAAAATCCAGAATTTCCGTGTCGATGAAAAAGACGCGAGTTGCGGCACCTGCAAAATCGTTCCCACAGAAATCTACGAAATGGACGCCGCGCATCCCGTCCACGTAAATCCCCTGGAACCCGTCCACCAGGTCTTGAATCTACCCGAGTTCAATCAGCGCGCCGTCAGCATCCACGTTTATTCCAAACCGTTCGACACCTGCGAAGTCTACGCGAAAGAAAAGGGCACCTACGGCGACGTCCCCCTGCACTACACCAGCGAATACGGCAAGCTCCACCCCGACGAAAAGCTCCTGTAGCGACAGGCTTTAGCCTGTCACTTTTTTGCGCGCCGGCAAACTCTGCAACAGGGCGCCCACCTGGCACGATGAATTCTGTCTCTGCGCTTTTCCCAGCCGCCTATGTCACAATAAAGCTTATGCCCACCGCCACGGAAGTCCGTGACATCCAAAAGCACGTCCTCGGCAACGGCTTGGTCGTCATCACCGAGACGATGACCCACGTCCGCTCGGTCTCTGTCGGCGTGTGGATCCGCAACGGCTCGCGCCGCGAAATTTCCGAAGAAAACGGCCTCGCGCATTTCATCGAGCACATGGTTTTCAAAGGTACGGAGCGCCGCTCCGCTGAAGCCATCGCTCGCGAAATGGATTCCGTCGGCGGCATGCTAGATGCCTTCACGTCGAAAGAACAAATCTGTTTCAATGCCAAGGTTCTTGACGAGCATCTGCCCATCGCTTTTGACGTGATCGCCGATCTCGTCCTGCGCCCCAAGTTCGATTCCGACGACGTAAAAAAGGAACGCCAGGTCGTCCTCGAAGAAATCAAGATGGACCTGGACAATCCCGAGTATCAGCTTCACGACATTTTCACGCGCGGCTTTTGGCCCGAGCATCCTCTAGGTCGCCCCATTCTCGGCACTTCAGAAACCGTCCGCAGCTTCAACCGCGAACACTTGATCGAGCGTTTCCGCGACTGGTTTGCTCCGGATCGTCTGGTCATCACCGCCGCGGGAAATGTCACGCACGAAAAAGTTTTGGATCTTGTCCAGCGCGAGTTCGGCGATCTGCGCCCAGCGCGCATGCTCGAAGATCACACCGCTCCTTCGACGCAAGCGCCCATCCATCTCGAAACCAAGCGCGACCTCGAACAAGTCCATCTCTGCCTCGGCGTCCCCTCGTTGCCTCTCGGCCACGAAGCGCGCTTTGCCGCGGCGGTTCTCAACAATCTTCTGGGAGGCGGCATGTCTTCGCGCCTCTTCCAAAACATCCGCGAAAAAGAAGGCTTGGCCTACGCCGTCTTCAGCGAGCTCACGCCCTATTCCGACGCTGGCATGTTCACTGTCTACGCCGGCACCGCGAAAGAAACCGTCGGCCAGGTCATCGACCTCACCATCAAAGAATTTCGCGCCATGAAAGGATCACCGGTAAGCGAAGAAGAACTCACTCGCGCCAAAAATCATCTCAAGGGTTCGCTAATGCTCTCACTCGAATCCACCACGTCGCGCATGTCGAATCTAGCCCGCCAGGAACTCTATTTCGGCCGCTTCTATTCGCTCGACGAAATCCTGGCCTCCATCGAAACCGTCACGCTCGCCGAAGTCCAATCCCTGGCCCATGCCTTCTTCCGCCCCGACCAAATCGCCGTCACCGTCCTCGGCCCCCTAAACGGCTTCACCCTCGACCGCTCCCGCTTATCCTGCTAGCAACGCGATCTGTCGCCACCCACTCCGAAACGTGTTTTCGCGTTGACGCGCGGGAATCGAAATGCCATCATTCTGAAAATTCGATTCTGTAGTGCCGGGTTTAGCCCGGCATCTTTTCCTGGCGGTAACGAGGAGCAACCGATCGGCTTGCGGGTTTCCATTCTGGCGTCAGGCAGCTCGGGCAACATCACCCTGCTCGAGACGCAGCGCACCCGACTCCTCGTGGATTGCGGCCTCGGCAAACGCGAAACTCTTGCCCGTCTCGCTGCCATCGAACTAAACATCGACCGCATCGACGGCATCCTCATCTCCCACGAACATAGCGACCATTGTAATGGTCTTCCGCAAATGCTTGGCCTTTGGAAAGCTCCGCTCTACGTAACGGAACAGACTATGGACGCGCTGCACCGCGCCCTGCCCGATCGGCTCGCGAAGCGTTTAAATGGAGTTGAATCCATTCAAGCCGGCCAGCACTTCACTATTGGCGATATCGATGTCCACGCGTTTCAGATTCCCCACGATGCTGCCGACCCCATCGGCTTCACGTTTCGCACCAATGGCACCAAGATGGCGATCGTTACCGATCTTGGATACATGCCCGAACTTGTGAAAGTTCATTTGCGCGACGCAGATTGTTTGCTGCTCGAATCGAATCATGATCTGGACATGCTCAAAGTCGGGCCGTATCCGTGGGTCGTCAAGCAGCGCGTCCTCAGCCGTACCGGGCATCTCTCCAATCACGCCGTCAGCGAATATCTGTGCGATCCGGAAGGTTTTGACGCGCACGCGCGCTACCTCGTCCTCGCGCACTTGTCACAGGAAAACAATAATCCCGATCTCGCGCGCCTTTCGGCGGAAGAAGCTCTCAATCGCCGCCCCGCCGAATGCGCCTTTCACGGCGAACTGATGATCGCCACGCAAGACCGTCCTCTCAAGCCGCTCGATCTCTAACGCACAAGACAGATCAAACGCACAAACTTGTCATTCCGAGCGCAGCGAGGAATCTGCTTTTTGGGGCAAGTTGAGGCATTGCCTTTGTGGCACAGGCAATCCTGCCTGTGCGGTTTTTGGAATAATGTTGACACAGCGCACAGCCAGGATTGGCTGTGCCACCACTGAGCCGCCACCCCAAATTTCACTCGCATCTTTCTGTATTCTCATCTACACTATTTTTGTTCTTGGTAGAGGTGCGGAGGCCATGAGTAGCCCGGCGAGCAGTTCCGATCAGCTTCGGAGCGCCAGGCAAAAGGGGCCAGGTTGTTGTACTCCGCCGAAATCGGAGCGGTAGCTGTTGCCGCTGTGGTTGGGGAACAGGTCTAAGGCCTGTCCACTGTCATCCGTTTAGATGGCGGCAATGCCGCCAGTGCTAAATCCGGATGGAGCGCTATCGAGAGGCAGCAGCCCCGAGCATTTCTTCGCGGTTCCTTCCTTTCGTATCGTTCCCTCCAGAAATGATCGGTCTGCATGAATCTTTTTGAACTTACGCGCGCGCTCGTCGATATTGAATCGACGACCAATCGCGAGCAGAACGTGGCGGACTTCCTGTTCGCGCAACTGTCGTTCCTGGCATCGCGCACGTCCGGCCGCCTCGAACGCATTGCGGTCGAGCCAAATCGCGACAATATATTTGCATGCTGGGGCGAGCCAATCGTCACTCTTTCGACGCACATGGATACAGTTCCGCCGTTTTTCCCCTCAGTCGAAGACGCCGAATTTATCTGGGGTCGTGGCTCCTGCGACGCCAAAGGCATCATCGGCGCGATGATTGCCGCCGCGGAAAGACTTCTCGATTCCGAAGCTGCCAATTTCGGACTTCTTTTCGTCGTCGGCGAAGAACGCAACAGCGCCGGCGCGAAAGTCGCCGCTGCGAATCCGCGCGGCGCGAAATTTCTGATCAATGGCGAGCCAACCGAAAACCAACTCGCGCTCGGAACAAAGGGAGTGTTGCGCTACGAAATCACCGCCCACGGAAAACTTGCGCACTCTGCTTACCCCGAGCTGGGCCACTCCGCGATTCATTCGCTGCTCGATGCTTTGCGCGCCATCCGCTCCATCCCACTGCCGGAAGATCCTCTGCTCGGCCAAAGCACTCTTAATATCGGCACTATCGCTGGCGGCCGTGCACCGAATGTCATTGCCGACCACGCACAAGCCGAAATTATGTTTCGCACCGTTGGCGATCCTTCGGAAATTCGCCAAGCCGTAGTCGCCGCCGTTGCAGGACGCGCCGAAGCTCGCGAGGTTTTGCACACGCCTGCGCTACGTCTCACGGCTTTCGACGGCCTTCCCACAACCGTCGTTGCCTTCGCCACGGATATTCCGACATTCAACGGCGCCTGGGGCCAGCCGTTCTTGATCGGCCCTGGGAGCATCCATCTGGCGCATACCGCCGAAGAGCGCATTCCGAAAAAACAATTATCGGAAGCCGTCGATATCTACGCCCGCATGGTCAAGCAGCTCCTTGCTACAGGAGCGGCGCCATCATGAGCCAGGGCCTCGCCATCGTCGGCTACGGAAAAATGGGCAAGCTCATCGAGCGGCTCGCGCCGGAATATGGCTTCGAAGTGCGTGCGAAATTTTCTGGCAGCGACAATCCTGGTGGACAAGGCTTGTCGCACGAGACTCTACGCGGCATCGATGTCGCCGTGGAATTCACCACGCCGGTAGCCGCTCCGGTAAATATCCGGAGGCTTGCTGCTCTTGGTGTCAATTCCGTTGTCGGCACGACGGGGTGGTTCGAGCAAATTGCTCTCGCGCGAGAGGCCGTTGAGCAAGCGAAGACGGGCCTCGTCTGGGCCGCGAATTTTTCCGTCGGCGTAAATCTTTTTCTACGAATCGTCGCACAGGCCGCCGCTCTCTTCGCGAAACATCCCGAATACGAAGCCTGGGGCTGGGAAATCCATCATTCTGCAAAAAAGGATGCGCCCAGCGGCACGCTGAAAAAACTTGCTGAAGAAATGCGCGACGCTGGGTACGCGCAGCCAGTCAGCCTCAGCTCGAATCGCGCTGGTGCAATTCCCGGCACGCACGAAATCGGTTTCGACTCCGTCGCGGACACCATCACGCTGCGCCATACGGCGCACAGCCGCGAAGGATTTGCCCGTGGGACTCTGCAAGCTGCCCGCTGGATCGCAGGCAAAAAAGGGTTCTACGAATTTAAGGAGATCCTTAGCGAATTGAGTTGAAGGGTTTACGTAGCGCCGGCCTTTAGGCCGGCACATTCGGCGGCGGCGCAATGGCCGCGGCTACAAAACTAGAAGATGGCGGCCTAAAGGCCGCCGCTACATGAGGTTTTCGGCAGCACGACGTTTAGACAAAAGAAGGAGAAACACTATGTTCACCGGTACAGGCACTGCGCTAGTCACTCCATTTCGCCGCGATGGTTCGCTCGACGAACCCACGCTCCGCGCGCTGATCAAGCGCCAGATCGATGCCGGGATAGATTTCCTCGTCCCATGCGGCACGACAGGCGAAAGCCCCACGCTCACGCACGAAGAGCACTTGCGCGTCGTCGAGATCGCCGTGGAGCTGGCGAAGGGACGCGTGCCTGTTCTAGCCGGCGCAGGTGGCTACAACACTGCCGAAGTCATCGCACTCGCTCGCGAACTTGCCGAAATCGGCGCCGACGGAATTCTTTCCGTAACGCCGTATTACAACAAGCCGACGCAGGAAGGCCTCTACCAGCATTACAAAGCGATTGCGGCCGCCACGACGCTGCCAATAGTTGTCTATAGCGTGCAAGGGCGGACCGGTGTGAACGTCGAACCCGCGACGGTGCGGCGTCTCGCCGCGATTGAAAATATCGTCGGCATTAAGGAAGCTTCGGGAAACATTTCCCAGATGGCGGCGATTCTCAATGCCGTGCCGGACGATTTCAACGTGCTCAGCGGCGACGATGCGATCACTTTGGCACTGATCGCGCTAGGCGGACGCGGCGTCATCTCCGTCGTCTCGAACGAAATTCCCGCCGAGATGGCACGCCTTACACATCTCGCTCTCGAGGGCGATTTTTCGGCCGCTCGCGAAATTCATCGCCGCGTGCATCCGCTAATGGAAGTAAACTTTGTCGAGTCGAATCCCGGCCCGGTGAAAGTGGCCATGGCGCAAATGGGCTTGCTCGAAGCGGTCTGGCGTTTGCCGCTCGTTGCGCCGAAAACCGAAAACGAAGCGCGCATTCGTACCGTGCTGGAATCGCTGGAGTTGCTCGGCTCAGCTGCGTCCCCGCACGAGACCGCCGCGCAATCGCTTGAGAGAGTGCATGCTGCCACAGCAAATTGAGAGATTGTTTGACGAGCCGCCGGCTCAATACAACGAAGAACACTTCCGGCTCTTCCGCGAATTCAAGGACGCCGTAAATCGCGGCGAAGTTCGCGCGGCGGAGCCGGATGCTGCCTCACCTACAGGCTGGCGCGTCAACGCTTGGGTAAAAAAAGGAATTTTGCTCGGTTTTCGCATGGGCGCCGTCGTCGACATGTCGGTTGATGCCGCGCGCCAGCCGTTCATCGATAAGTCCACCTATCCCGTGCGCACGATCACAATTGCCGACGGCATTCGCATCGTGCCCGGCGGTTCAAGCATTCGCGATGGCTCGTACATCGGACGCGGCGTTGTTTGCATGCCGCCGATGTTTGTCAACGTCGGCGCCTATGTCGGCGACGGCACGATGATCGATTCGCACGCACTGGTCGGCAGCTGCGCGCAAATCGGCCGCAACTGCCACATTTCCGCTGGCTCGCAGATCGGCGGCGTGCTCGAACCGGTGGGCGCCATGCCAGTGATCATTGAAGACGAAGTGCTCGTAGGAGGGAATTGCGGCGTTTACGAAGGAACCGTTGTGAAGCATCGCGCCGTACTCGGCACCGGCACGATTCTTAATCGCTCGATTCCTGTTTACGATCTCGTGCGCGACGAGGTGTACACCGCGAGCGAAACTTCCGCTGGCGAATCGTTGCCGCTCGTCATTCCCGCCGAATCCATCGTCGTTCCTGGCTCGCGCGCCGTCTCGCATCCCGTCGGCGCGAAACACGGCCTCAGCCTGCAATGCGCCGTCATCGTGAAATACCGCGACGCAAAAACCGATTCGCGCATCCAGCTCGAAGATCTTCTACGCTAGATTCCTAGCGAGACAGCACCTGCTCAAAAAAATCGAGCGCGCGAGGATCGTTGGATTGGCCCAGCCAGAACATGGCTTGTTTCCTCACTTCGGGGTTGTGATTTGTCTTAGCGACCTCGATGAGTTTTGGGACCCCTTCGTCTTTCGGCATTTGGCTTAGCGCGAACACGGCTTTCTTTTTTACTTCCGTGTCAGGATCATTTTCGATCGCGCCGGTGATGGCGCCCATGGCTTTTTGTCCTGCTTTTTGGGCCAGCCAGAAGAGCGCTTGTCCGCGCACGTGCGTGCTCTGGTCATCTTTTGCCATGCGAATCATTTCATTTAGCGCTTCGGGCTCGTGGCTCACCGAGAGGGCGAACGCTACTTGCGAGCGAACTTGGGGACTGGGATCGCTCTTCGCCATTTTCTGTAGCAACAGCTCACCGGATTTTCCACGCGCTGCACCTAACCAGAAGGAGGCATGCTTGCGAAGTTGCTCGGGCTGATCGGTGGCAACGAAGGATTCAAACGCGCGATCGGCGGCGGGGTCGGCGTGCAACGCGATCGCGGAAAGTGCTCCTTGGCCATTTTCGTGCTCGCCGTGACCTTCGAAAGTTGCTTTGTGAACAAAATCCGCGAGCAGAGCAACGCTCTCCGCGGCCTTCACGCCAGTGAGCCAGATAAATGGCAACCCGCCTGCATCCAGCGTGCAATTTTCCGATGCTTCGCGAATGCGCATCACTTGTTTGCCTTCGATGCGGAAGAGCACGACGAGTTGACGCGAGCCTTCTAGCTGCACAGTCCCCGTCTGCGAGTCTTTTTGCGAATTCGTGCTCGTGAAGCCGTTTTCTTTTTCGAGCCGGCACGTTCCGCAGCCACCATAGCTATCGTTAAAGTTTCCGCAGCACACCGTGCGGTCCCCGACGACTTCCGCGACGCTGTAGCCGACCCACTCGGGTTTGTCCGCTTGGGCTTGAATGCCGCGCAGAGCCTCCGCAAGAGTACCGTTCACCGCTCGCGTCTCGATTTTCGCATTGATCACCTGCGGAGTTTCCGTCGACTGTCCCGCTTTCAATGTCCCCGCCGCGAAAAGTGTTGCTGCCAGAAATGTCTGCCCGGCTAGAATCATTCGCCACGTCTTCATGATCACCTCGCTCGGCTTTTTGCTCTTGCGACTGGTTACCAGTCACCAGTCACTAATCACCAATCATTGCCCAACTCACTTCTGCAAAATCTCCATCAAGTAGTCGTTGCCTTCCTTCGAATTCATCAACGCAAGCTTCGAAACCGCGATCTTCTTCAACTCCAGATCTTTTTCGCTTCGCGCGATCGTCACCAAAGCGTGCGCGTTGCCTTGAATGAAAAGCGCGTTGAGTATGGCTTCCTTGTTCTCGCGATTGGTTTCCTTGGCGTAGAGCGCGAGCAGAGCCTGTTTTGCCTCTTCCGAACCGACCAGTCCCAGATTGCGAATCGCCGTACGCCGGATCTCCGGATCCTTTTCGCTTTGCGCTGCGTCGGCCAGGAATTTTGCATCGCCGGAAAGGAAGAAAGCCTGCAGGATGTCCTTTTTCACTTCGGGGGAAGTCTCGGCCGCATAGAGCTGCCGCAATTCCTCCGGTGCGTGCATGATGCCGAGCTGGCGAATCGCGTCAGCCCGCAGCGACGCGTCTTTTTCGCTCTTGGCCGCCGCAAACAAGTGTTCCTTGTCGCCGCTGATCATATAGCTGCGAATAATGGCGCGTTTCACCGAGACGTCGCTCGTGGATGCATAGATTGTCGCAAGTGTTTGCCGAGACTCCTGTCCACCGAACATTCCCAGATACTCGACGGCTTTGCGTTGCAGGTCCGGATTGCTTTGACCCTTCGCGATGCGTGCAAGCACCTCTCGCGATTGTGGTGAACCGTTTTGGGCCAGCAGGAAGAGCGCCTGAGATTTAAGTTTGGGATTCCCCGTGCCATTCAGAATTCCTTCTGCCATTGGCACGCCCTTTTCGGGGTTGCCAGTCATGATTCCTCGAAGCGCCAGCAACTTCAGATCTTCATCGCTTTGGTTGTCGGGGTTTGGCGGATGTCCTGTCGATTGCTTCACCTCGATCTCCAGCGCCTTGGCGTCTTTTATCCAACGGCTTTGCGCATATTTCTTCTCCAAGTCGGCAATCGTTGCCAGTGCGGAGTCTCTTTTGCCCAGTTTGTTTTGTGCGTAGGCCTTCCAGTACATCGCCGCGTCCGTCTGAGGTCCGTTCAACGAAGCAAGCTCGCTGAATTTCTCGGCGGCGCGGTCATAGCGGTCTTCGTCCAGTGCTTCGCGACCGTCGCTGTATAGCTCATCCAGCCGTTCGAGGCGCTCTTGCTCGCGGTCGCGCTTCTCCTGCTCACGATCGCGCGCTTCTTCTTCGCGGTCACGTTTCTCTTGCTCGCGATCCTGCGCTGCCTGTTCCCGGTCCGCGCTGCTCTGTTCCTGCCAGGATTCCGTGGCAGCCGCAGCCGCGGGCTTTGCCATCCAAGGTGCGATCAGTAGTGCCGCCGCGATGCCCCAAACCTTGATTGCTCTGCTTGTCCGTTGTCCCATGCTCATGCCTTGTTCCTCTCTCGTATTTTCGATTCCGTCGCCGCCGGCGTGGAATTCGGTGTGTTCTGCTTTTCTTGCAATTCCTTGCCGACCACTCGAACTTTGAACAAAATGCCGTGCGCTTCGATGCGCTTCTGCAGCGATTCCAGTTTCGCCGGCGTAATTTCCTGCGGGCTGTGCGCCACGTCCAGCAACACGCGCTCCAGGTCATCCAGGACGTCGGCCAGCGCCGCATCGCCATTCTGCTGCGCCGTTTCGCGATACAAGCGGTTGGCGTCCAGTAAATCTTCCGCTCGCTGCTGCTCCGCGGCGATATTGATTTGCTTTGGCCCCGACGCTGAAGGCGCCGCATTCGCCAATTCCATCAAAACCATTTCTGATTTGCCCAAATGGTCTCCCACCGCCACGACGAGCACGCGTTCGCGAACTTGGGCCACGCTGGCGGCCGGTGCTCCGGCGTCAGGTTTCTTTGTCCAACGCCCCGCGACAAACGCCGCAATCACCATCGCCGCCATTGCTCCGATGGCCACCCAACGCCGCGGTTCGAGCCACGCGCGCCATCCGCGTCCGGCTCTCTCTGGTAACTGCGGCGCAATCTTTTGCCAGACGGCGCGGCCGTACTCCGGGCCTCGCTCGGGAACCGGCAAATTATCCAGTGCGCTCAGCACCGCTTCGATGCGCTCAAGCTCCGTGCGGCAGGCGGTGCAGTTCGTCAAATGCTTGGCAATGGCTTCGCGTTGCGTAGGCTCCCCCTCTCGATAAGCAATCAATTCTTCTTCTGTCAGGTGTTTCATAGTTCCGTTCTCCTGGGTTCTGGTGCGGCGCCTGCTGCTTTTGCTTGCAACGTGCCTCGCGCTCCCACGTATGGTTCCAATGCTCGCCGCAATTTCTGCACGGAGCGAAAAACCGTGTTCTTCGCGGCGCTCGTCGTCGATTTCAGCACGGCCGCGATCTCTTCGATCGCGCAACCTTCCCAATGGCGCATCACGAATGCCGTTCGTTCCGAAGAGCTCAATTCCTTCAACGCTTCTTCCATCTTTTTCCTCAGCTCGATGTTTCCCGCGACACGGTCCGGAGTCGGCCTCTCGTCCGCCACCAGGTCCAGAGGATCCTGCTCCTGTTCTTCAGCCAAAGCGCTCGGCGTTTGCCGCCGCGAATCCTCGGTACGCTTTTGCCGCATGCGGTCAATCGCGTAATTCGCTGCGATGCGATAAGCCCAGGTGCCGAAATTGGCGCGCGATCCGAATTGGCCAAGATTCTTGTAGGCGCGCAAAAGAGCTTCTTGCACCACTTCCTCGGCGTCGTGCTCATTTCCTGTCATTCGATACGCCAGGCGAAAGAGCTGCTGGCTGTGGCGCTCGACCAGCACCCGGAAAGCATCGCGCTCGCCCGCGAGCGTGCGCTCCACGGCGATGGCATCGCTTTCTCGGGCCGCGTTCTGGAGTGCCTCGCGGTCTTGGGTGCTTCCAGCGCTTTCGTTCATCCGAATCATTAGACAGGAAACAGGCCTTGCGGTTAGGTCAGGATGTCCGAATTCGGACACTACCGAGGCTACTTTATAAGGTGCGCCGTAAGTGCGGCAATATCATAAGGCTGGCCAGTGCTGTCCCATGTGGCAAGTGTTTCGAAACCAAACAGTCTACATGCGATACGCGTGCCCTCGCCTAGGCACGCAGCGGGAATGCCCCGGATCTCAACCTCTTTACTTCTTTACTTTCCTACTTCCTTACTTCGCTTATCCTCATTCATACCTCAGCGCCACCATCGGATCCACCCTCATCGCCCGCCGCGCCGGCAACCAACAGGCCGCGATCCCCACTAGGCCGAGCAGCACCGTCACTCCGGCCATCGTGGTGGGGTCGCTCGCGCGCACGTTGTAGAGCATGCTGGCCATAAACCTCGTGGCGACCAGGGCCATGCCGATTCCCGTCGCTGCTCCGGCGGTCACGAGCAACATTCCTCTCCGCACCACCAGCCGTAACACGTTGCTTCGTTCCGCCCCTAGTGCCATACGAATGCCAACTTCCTTCGTCCGCCGTGTCATTTCGTACGAGAGCAAGCCATACAGCCCGATGCACGCGAGCAACAGTGCCACGGTGCCGAAGAAACTTGCGAGCCGCGCCATAGCGCGCTCCTGGAAAAGCGTCTGTTCCACTTGTTCGGTTTGCGTGCGCACCAGGAACACCGGCAGATTCTTGTCCGCGCGCTGAACGACGTCGCGTACCAGCCCCAGCATTGCCGTGGGGTTACCCGCGGTCCTCAGTTCGAAGTTCGCGCTATGCGCCACCATCGGCAAACACATCATCGGCGCGATGTGCTTCCTTAGGTCGGCGTACTTGGTGTTGCCCATCACTCCCACAACCACGTAGCCAGGGTGCGAAACTGCCGGTGGCTCGTCGTTTTCGCGCTCGCCGATGTGTTTACCCAGAGGATTCTCATTGGAAAAGAAACGTCGTGCGAACTCTTCATTGATGATTACCGGGACCGGAGCCCCTTTAATCGCAAGGATTCCGCTGCCCGGCGCCACAGCGGGTTTTTCCGCTGCCTTGAGCGCCGCATTCGTAGCCGCCGCGGAAGCGAAATCCTCCGGCCGGAAGGCCCTACCGGTCATGAGCGGAATATGCAACGTCGAGAAGAAATCCATTCCGACTTGCAGCTTCGCTGTACTCACGTTCGACTTGGGTGCCGCGCCGTCCAAATGGACGTCGCCACCCGACCAGCTTTCACTCAGCAACGCGTCTTCCGAGTAGCTCGCGGAGATCACTCCGGGCAGCGCCGCGAACTGCTGCCGCAAATCCCGGTACAGTTGTACGGTCTGCTCATGCTTGTAGCCCGCGATGGCCGGGTCGATCCCGAAGAGCAGGATGTTCCGCGTGTCGAAGCCCGGATTCAGCTCGTGAAGATTGTGGAGCGTTCGCACCAGCAATCCCGCGCCCGCCAGCACCACTATGGACAACGCGACCTGCGCCACCACGAGCGCGTCTCCCAGATGGAACCGCGGTCTGCCCGTTCGCCCCGGCAGGAACACTTCGTTTTCCTTCAGACCTGCGTTCACATCCGCTCGAGAGGCGTTTCGCGCTGGGGCCAGCCCGAACACGATGCCCGTCGCAAACGTTACTGCTATCGTGAACGTCAGCACGCGCCAGTCCGGCGAAATGACAAACAGGAATTCTGAATCGAAGCCCCGCGAAATCAACTTCGTCACGATTCCCACAATCCACGTGGATGCCAGGACGCCGAGCGTTCCTCCCAGCAGCGAGAGCAGCAGGCTTTCCGTCAGCAGTTGCCTTAAGAGCCGCTTACGCCCCGCGCCCAGCGCGAGCCGCACGGCCATTTCCTTTTGGCGCTTGGCCGAGCGCGCCAGCGTGAGCCCTGCAACATTGGCGCACGCGATGAGCAAGACAAACCCGACCGCCGCCATCATCAAATACACCATCGGAGCGATCTCTCCGCTCTCTCCATCCAGGCCCTCCCGAGCCCACGCCAGCTTAATGGACGGCTCATCTTCTTCTTTCAGTAATGGCTTGCTTCCAAGCAGAACTTCATTCCGGAAAAGAAGTGTTGCTTCCTCCTGGGCCTGCGCCAGAGACACACCCGGCTTCAACCTCGCCACAATCACCACCCACCATGTAGCGGGATCCACGTAGCGATTTTCCTGTCCCCAATATTCCGACTTGATCCGGTCCGTCAACACGAAAGGCAGAAAAAGGTCCTGCTTCTTTCCCGGCGTCAAGCTAGTGAATTCGGGACGCGTGACGCCGACGATCGTTACGGCAGTGTTGTTGAGCCGCACCGTGCGTCCAATTACGGAACGGTCGCCCCCAAACGCGCGCCGCCAGTAGCCGTCGCTCAAAACCATCGCCGGCGGAGCTGCCCGCGACTCGTCTTCCCGCTCAAGAGGCCGGCCAAGAGCCATGTGCAGGCCGAGCGTCGAGAAATAATCCCCCGACACGATTTCACCGCTCACAATGCTTGCCGGGCCGTTCCCGCTCAAAACCATGTCCAATGGCCCCGCAATTGCCGTTACTCCGCTGAAGCTTGTTGCCCGCGCGCGCACCGTTTCATAGAAGGGCCCGGAGAGAACGCAGTCCATCTTCCTTGAGTCGCAATCGCCATACGCGCTATGTCCGTTGAATTTCGGCTGTTTGCGCGCCGTCCAGCGAAACATCACGAGTTCCTGGGGTGCGGACACCGGGATGGCGTGAAGCAGTACGCCATCCACCAGGCTGAAAATGGCCGTGTTTGCGCCGATGCCCAGCGCTAGCGTCAGAATCGCCGTCACAGCGAATCCCGGGCTTTTGAGCAGCATGCGAAGTCCGTATCGCAAATCCTGGAAGAAATCTTCCAGCCAGCGCCAGCCCCAGGCATCTCGTGCCAGCTCTTTTACCAAACCCACATTTCCGAATTCTCGGCGCGCTCCGGCTTGTGCGTCGTTCGGCGATGCTCCTCTCTCGATGCGTTCCGTTTCCGCCATTTGCAAATGGTGCTGGATCTCCTTTTCCAACTCGTCGCTTCGCTTTCGCCAATTCCACCAGTGCTTCATGGCAAGTTCTCCTTCTTCGCCGGGTTCAGCACTCCCGCGATCGCGTCCGTGATCTGTTCCCACCGCGTGCGTTCTTGCGTTAGGCGCTTCCTACCTGCCGCCGTCAGCTTGTAGACCTTCACGTCCTGCTTGTTTTCTGAAACTTTCCATTCCGCGCCGATCCATTTTTTCTTTTCGAGCCGGTGCAGAGCCGGGTAGAGCGACCCGGCATCTACTTGCAGCAAATCGCCCGAGTTCGCGCGAATAGCCTGGGCGATGCCGTAGCCGTGGCGAGGTCCCCACATGAGCGTTTGCAGGATCAAAAGGTCCAGCGTCCCTTGCAGAAGTTCCATCCGGTTTTGGTACGGCACGAATTTCTCCTCTGGCATATGGCTATAGAGCGCCTATACCCTACCATATAGACCATCTATATCCTAGAACGTTCGATCTCCATCCGATGCGCTTCTGGCATCCCGCGGGTGCGCGACTTACACGTGGAAGTTAAGCCGCCTTGCGTTCCCCCCAATAATCTTCAAACTGGCCATTCAGATGGCAGCAGCGTAGAGCCAAGATCGCGTTCGCTCCTCGGACGGTCCAGAACATTCCTGACCTCTTGAGACGGTAAGCGACCACCGTCTTGCATCCGGCTTCGATCACGCCCGAACCAACAAAGAGGTGTTGGCCGCGAAACTTGGGATATCGCATGCGCTGTGCATTGCGCTCAAAATAGTCTGCCTCGGTGCGAATCTTCTCCGTTACTTGGGGGTTGTCGGATTCGATCGAGCGGAGTGCGCCAACCAGCTTTTCGATTTTCCCGCGATCCAACAGGCGCTTCTGGTGGATCTTCATCCAGGCTTTTTGTTTCCCTTCGTCATTCGGGTACAGCTTGCGCGCGACCTCCCAAAGATGCTGGCGGGCATGGTAGAGATCGACAATCTGAATGGCGTCGGAAAAATGCAGGGCCACAAGATTCCAAATCCATTCGGCGCCGTCGCCGATCACGACCTTCTGGAGTGCGCGGCTCCAGCCGCGTCCCCAGGCTTCGGCATAGATTCGACGACCAAACGCTTCCGCGCTCTCAATGGCTCCGGTATACGTGGTGGAATCGGGATCGCGGATGGGATAGCCTTCCTTATCCCACGTCGTCTGGGTAAAGACGCATCCCAGTTTGACTTCCCGCGTATGGGCCGGCTGGCCTTCCGTCTTGCCCTGCCGACCGACCGTCTCTTTCTTCACCACCGGAACTCCCGTCCCATCCATCTGCACGTACAGCACGGAAATCGGCTTGCCGACAACCACGGGCAGTTCCAACGGCAGGGCTTTGTGAATCTCGGCTTGTTCCCGCTGAGCGATGTCGGCTCCGATGGCCTCCGCCGTACGCTCCACGGATTTGGTGGTCACTTCCAGGCCGGCCAGAACTTTCATCTGTTCGCGGCCGTGATCGAAGGGTGCCTCCTGACCCACCATGGCCTGCATGCGGCGTACGCCGGGAGAGAATTCCGTATTCTCGATATCCAGTTCGATATCCACCGGAAATTGGCCGATGCCGCAGTGTGCGCATAAATAGTAGGGACGTAAAACCTCCACCGGGCCCACGGCGGTCAGCACGGGCTTGCTGCGCTGCTCACGGTAGTGGGCTTGTTGGCCGCAAGGGCAAGCCAGCGTGCGCCCTTCCTCGCTCGGGGCTGGGAATTGGAGCAGTTGGCTCAACGCCGCGGCACCCGCCCGGTGTAGCGCCGAGCGCATGGCCATCTCGGTCGCTTCGAGATCGAGGCGCCCCGTGTTGCGTCGATCCTGGAACACCACCCGCAAGAATTGTTCTACTTCGCGCGTGATCTCTTGCCGGATCGCTTCGACCGTTTTTTTTTCAGCTCCGTTTCTGGCTGCTCCTCAAGAGGCCGCAAACGGCAGATCTCCGCGTTGGTTCCCAGAAACTCACGAGTGAGCTGCTGGAATTTCCGGAACTCCTGCACTTCTCGCTCGGCTTTCTGGATCGCTGCAGGGGTGGACAACGCTTCCGAGCTGGTCTTACCATCGACCTTATAGGTAAGCCGGAAATTGGGGCCGTGACCCGGCTGACCAGGTTGATGGCAGTGACACTCTCGTTTACCGCACCGACCCGAAGTGGCGGTAATGCTGCCGGGGCGAAGGTCGCCAAGTTCTGCGATGCGCTCAGCAAGCACTTCCCGTCGCTGTTCTAAATCCGAAAGGGACTGAGGCATATGGTGGTCCTCCTATTCCTAGCGTATATTATACGCACGGGAATCACCACCCGAAAACGATATTAGCCCCTTCTCCCTTTAAAGTCGCCCGCCCCATCCCGCTCCCCCCGGACTCTCAAGTAGCGAGTTACGGTATGATGGAGAGCGGTAAGCACGGCATCCATATTGCGATTTCTGATGCTAGTTGCAGATGGGTCTGTCTTATCGTGTCAGAGTCGCTTCATGCCCAAGGAGATAGGGTTTGATTTCTCGTTATACGCGCAAAGATATGGGCCAAGTCTGGAGCGATACGAATCGCTTCCAGAAGTGGCTCGACGTCGAGCTGGCTGCCACCGAGACGCTTGCGGAAGCTGGCCTCGTGCCGAAAGATGCCGCTGCGATCATTCGCGAGCGCGCCAAAGTGGATGTCCCGCGCATTCACGAACTGGAAGGGCGCGTAAAGCACGACGTCATTGCGTTTACGATGAATGTGGGCGAATCCATCGGCGATCCGGCCGCCGCGCGCTGGCTGCACTATGGCTTGACTTCGAACGATGTCGTCGACACCTCCCAGGCGCTGCAGATTCGCGACGCTTCCCACATTATCGAGCGCGATCTTGTTTTGTTCGGCGAGATACTTGACCTGCGAGCGCATCAGTTTCGCAATACGCCGCAAATCGGCCGTACTCACGGCGTGCACGCCGAGCCGATTACGTTTGGGCTAAAAATTGCCAATTGGTTCTCGGAAAACCAACGCAACATTGGCCGGTTTCGTGCCGCGGCTGCGCAGTTGGCCGTCGGGAAAATCTCCGGTGCCGTGGGCAACGCCTCGCATCTCGGCCCGGAAATGGAAGAGCGCATTTGCAAGAAACTCGGGCTGAGCGTCGCACCCGTCGCTTCCCAAATCATTCAGCGCGATCGCCATGCGCAATATCTCAGCGCGCTCGCATTGATTGCTGCGTCGCTCGAAACAATCGCACTCGAGATTCGTCATTTGCAGCGTACCGAAGTACGCGAGGCGGAAGAGCCATTCAGCGGAGAGCAGCGCGGCAGTTCTGCCATGCCGCACAAACGCAATCCAGTGACGTGTGAGCAAATCTGCGGTCTGGCGCGGCTCGTGCGTTCGAACATGTTGGCGGCGTTCGAAAATGTTGCGCTGTGGCACGAGCGCGACATTTCGCACAGCTCCGTCGAGCGCGTCATTCTGCCGGACTCCACAATTCTGATCGACTACATGCTGGCCAAAATGACCACGATCATCGCCGACATGCGCGTCTTTCCGGAGCGCATGCTGCGCAACCTCGAATCCACGCACGGCTTGGTGTATTCCGGCCAACTGCTCCAGGATTTAGTGGAGAAGGGCATGCCGCGCGACGACGCTTACAAAGCGGTGCAGGAAAATGCCATGGCTGCGTGGGAAACAGAATCAAGTTTTCAAGAGCGCGTGGCGAACGACGCACGAATCGCGAAGTTTCTGGATGCCAAGGCGCTTGCACACACATTTGATTTGCAGCGGCAGCTTCGCTATGTCGACGCCATTTTCGACCGTGTTTTCGGCGCGCATCCTGCTGGCGAAAAATCCGCCGCCAACAACGCCTAAGAATATGGAGTGCGGCAGCTCTGCTGCTGCTTTTTTGCTCCGCTTTTTTCCGACGTGAAATTTCGCGATTCCATTCGTAAAAAACGAAGAGTCCCGGTCGCCAAGGGCGACCGGGACTCTTTCGCCTCTTCTAATTTTCGCTTGCGCGGAAACTAGCTGCGGAGGCGGAAATCTTTAAGAACGAAACTCGAACCGCGAAAATCGAAATTCACAAACCGAAATCTAGAGAGAACTCTTATTCGACACGTTGGACGTATCGCGCTTCCGTTGTATCCACTTTCACTCTGTCGCCGGCATTGACGAACGGCGGCACTTGAATCACAAGCCCCGTTTCGAGCGTCGCCGGCTTCATCACTGCGCTGGCCGTGGCCTTTTGCAGTGTCGGTTCGGTTTCGAGAACTTTTAGTTCCATGGTGTCGGGAAGATCCACGCCGATCGGTTTTTCCTCGTAGAATTCGATCTTCACGGTGGTGTTCGGAATGAGATAGTACACCGTTTCGCCGAGCTCTTCGCGGGTCATCTGCATTTGTTCATACGTTTGCGTGTTCATGAAGTGAAATTCGTCGCCCTCGTTGTAGAGGTACTCGAACTCCACTTCGTCGAGAATCGCGCGGTCGACAAATTCTTCGGCGCGGAAGCGATAGTCGATCATGATCCCGGTTCGAAGATTTTTCATGCGTGTTTGCATCGAGCCGCGCTTGTTGCCGGGCGTGCGGTGATCGACGCTGAAAACCGTAAAAAGCTGGCCCTCGTGCTGGACGACCATGCCGGGGCGGAGTTGTGTGGCTTTAACGCTGCTCATAAGCTCCCTGAACGATTGCAAATTTCGGAAATTCCTGCAGGCAGCCCGCTCTGCGATGCGGTGCACGCGGAATGACTCGAGGCACGCCGGGCGGAATGTCGCGCCCAACGCGAATAAACAGTATAAAGGTGCGCGTTCACGGCGGTCAATTGTCCTTCTTGGGCTCCAGCGGTTTCGGAACTATTGCGGAGGTCGGGAAAAGAACCTTAGATTTCGATAGGATTTCTTGTCCGATGGCCGGGTGTGGTAGGAGGGGCCTATTTTCAGACAGGTCTCTTCCCTTAATTTTGTAGCCTCGAGAACGGTTTGGCATTGCAGAGTAGTCTGATGCGCAGAATGTGGACCTTCCGTTTTTCTGCTGTGCGTCAGCTACTGTTGGCAGCACAGGGGCGGGAAAGACTGAGCCACAGAAGCAGCAGCAACTGGGCACTGCTGGGTACGCGATGTTTGCCACGGTGGAGGTAACGCAGGCGGTAGAGTCGTTCGATGGTCAAGGCCAGCATGGCCAGGAGCCATTCGATCAGCAGACTGTTGGCATGATGATGACAGATATGCTCGAGACCGTGACGGCTCTTGGCATCATTGAAGCCTTGGTTCTCGATCTCCCAGCGGCTCTTGGCCATGCGAAATAGAGCCTGCGGGCCCACCGTGGAAGAAGGAAAATTCGTCAGCCAGTAGGCTTCCACCACCTTGCCGTCCGGCTTGTGCTGGCGATAGAAGAACACGCGAACCGTTTCCCAGCGGAGTGTACTCCAGGGATCGAAGTCCTCCGCGTCCCACACCTCCACGCGATCCCGTCCATGCTGAAAGACCGTAGTCGGAGACGCAGAAGGAAAGCGCTGTTGGGCGGCGGCGAGTAATTCCGGCAAATTGTCTTTCAGCCGAGCCACCACTCGGAGACCGAGTTCACCTGCCGCATGCAGGAACGGTGCGGTGGCGAATGCTCCATCGACGACCACATACTGGGCAAAGCGTTTTCCTAGCTTCCCGATCACCCGTCGCAATAAGCGCTGCCCGGCGGCGTACTCGCTATCGCCGGGTCCGTAGGGTTCCCCATCGCAGGGCAGAGACAGACCGGTTCCCACCACGCTGATCATCACGAAAGAATGTTGATAGCCCAAGATCTGTTTCGCAGCGTTCTGCTTCGGCCGACAGAGGGTGCAACCCTGCTGGGTTCGCCAACCCGCGCCGGTGCCGTCGAGGGCCAGCCCGATCCAGCGGCAATCATCGAAGGCCTTGTTGCGCTTGGCGCCGCGGATGAGGGAGAGCAGGGCTTGCCGTGTTGGACCGGGATCGAGCCGCTCGGTGAAATAGCCCAAGGTATCGTCACAGAACGGAGTGGCGATGGAGAGAGTGCGTCGTGCCGAAGATCGTACCAGTGCCTCGACGGCATGAAAACTCGATTGCCGGAGGATTTGGCCGATCAGCAGGGCCCAGAGCAGAGCCTGCGCCGGAATCTGCGGTTGTTGCCGACCGTCTCCAGGATCCTTGAGATACCGTCGGAGGCGAAGACGCCGTGTCACATAGTGGAGCAGATGACGTGGCGTCGAACGGTTCATTTTTTCTTTTTCTTAGGTTTCTTGCGCTCCAGCGCGAGCAGTTGTGCGTTGGCCGCCAACACTTCGCGGACGGCGTCTTGAAACTCCCGTCCCGCCTTGACCCGGCGTCGCACTTCCTCGACCCAATCCTTGGGGATGTGCTGGACACGTTTTTTTCCCTGCACCATAAAGGTCAACGACCAGACAGGATGGCCGCGGTCCTCGGCACAATGACAGGTGGGCTTGCCGCAACGGAGATGCGTGAGGGCCAGGGAGCCCGGGAGGGCATCCTCGGGGATAGAGAAACGGCGCAGCAGCTGGAACTTGCGCTGGCGCAGTCGAGAAGCGAGCGGTCCATTACCCTTATGGATCATCTTAATGTATACATACAATAAGACGAAGTAAAAATCAAGTCGTATCAGCGAATGCGAAAATAGGAGTCTAATGCGGAAGGATCGCGAAGAGGGATAAAACAGCGACCATGCAGGGGGTGGACTCGGCTAGCCCCTGTCATTCTTCCGAAACGGCTGCTTGGGCTCTTTGGCGTGCTGGGAGGCGGCTTCGGCCATGATTTTTTCGATTTCGTCGGGATTGCGGGGGAGGCGTTCGCTCAGGAATTTGTAGCCGGTTTCGGTGATGAGAATGTCGTCCTCGATGCGGACGCCGAGATTTTCTTCAGGGATGTAAATGCCGGGCTCGACGGTGACGACCATCCCTGGCTGGAGCGGTTTGCAATAGTCGCCGGGATCGTGGACGTCGAGGCCGATGTCGTGGCCGAGGCCGTGAATGAAATACTGGCCGAGCGATTTGCCGTGAAGGTCTTTGCCGTGGGAATTGATGTAGTCGTAGGCAATTTTGTGGACGCTCTTCGAGCCTCTTTGGCAGTAGTCCATGCCCGGTTTGATCGCTGCGAGTGCGGCGTTTTGCGCGCCTAGAACAATTTCATAAATTTCGCGCTGGCGAGGCGTGAATTTGCCGTTCGCGGGAAGCGTTCGCGTGATGTCGGCAGAGTAGCCGGCGTATTGCGCGCCGACGTCAAGGACAACGATGTCGCCGTCTTCAATTTTGCGAGCGAGCTTGTCGTAGTGCAGCGCGGTGGAATTGGGGCCGGCGCCGACGATGGGGGCGTAGCCCTCCGCTTCCGAGCCTCCCATGGCGTGAACTTCTACCATTCTGGCGGCGATCTCGTACTCGTGAAGACCAGGGCGCATCATGCGCATGGCAGCGAGCTGCGCATCCACCGAAAGCTCGATGGCTTGAGCGAGGAACGCGATTTCGCCGGGCGATTTGATTTGGCGCAGGTCCTCGATGTTTAGCCGAATATCTCTCAGCTTAGTTTGCGGAACGGAGGTGTGAATCCAATCCACAACCTCTTTTTCGTGGGGATAGCCGCCATTTTCTTTTTCATAGGGAAGAATGGTGTAAATGGTTGGATAGAGTTTCGCGAGCTTTGCGAGAGTGGCGCGCATTTCCGGGAAAGGCAGAACCGAAGCGAAACCCGTTCGGGCCTGGATGCCGGGATCGGAGGGCGACATGCGGAGGCCGTTCCATTTTTCCTTTGAGGTATTTTTCGGTGGCAGAAACAGCATTTCCTGCGGACCATCCCACGTCGCTCCCGTAACGGTACCTCCGCCGGCGCAAGCTGCGGGCATGATAATGAGGCCGGCCGCTTCTTCGTTGTGGCCGGTGAGGTAATAAAAGTTGTCTTCCTGCGCGAAGATGTAGGTTTGCGCGGATTCTTCGCGGCCAGTGAAGCCCCAGAGAAGGATGGGGGAATCGATCTGTGCGGCGAGCTTGGCGCGGCGCGCGGCGTAGACGCTGTTGGCTTCGCGCTCGCGTCGTTCCTGGGCGTGGGTCGGTGGTGCGGTACAGACGGAACCTAAGATGGTGAGGAAGAAGACAGAGAAGAGGGCACGGCGTGCCGTGCCCCTACGAGAAAGAGGGCGTCGAGCGACGGCAGACAATAAAAGTTTCTCCAGACGACCACTCATCCACTCACCTCGAAACCTGTTCTTGAGCTGCACCCACAGGGCGTGGGGAGGCTCGAAGGGGCCAGGGCCGGGAGATTGTAGCGGAAATGGACGCGGGCCCGAAATGAAGGATAGGCGCGGACTGGCGTAGAAATAGAGACAGAGAAAAAATACCCTCCCCCTGAATTTGCAAGCATATGAATCGAAAGGAGTTGTCGGGATGGGCTTCTGTAACTTTTTCAAAACAAATGGGTTACTTGCTCGAGGTTTGCTCTCTTTCTGCTCTGTGAGAGAGCAGTCGAATGTGCGGGAGAAGCGCTGGCAAAAAGGAGAGCGGGGAGTACGAAAGACAGTGGACGAGGCTGAGGAGAGCGATGCCAGTGTAATGCGTTGCCGGGCAGTGGCTAGATCGACGGGGCGTGGCCGGAACATGGCAAATGGTAGCATCAATTCTACTTACTGTCAAGTTATAGTACCTGAGTAGTATCGTTCGAATGAGACGCGGGGAAGTCGAGACGTTAGAAGGAGTTGGCGGGGTTTTTGTAGTTTGGTGAGACGGAATGGGAAGTGAGTAGTGGGTGGTGAGTAGCGAATAGATCCAGATTCGGCCGGAGAATTCATCTTGCGCTTGCGGGGGCGGTCCTGGTGTACAATCCGCGGCAAGACCGTAGTTCAAACGCCCTACCTAAAGAAAGAACGGAGATGACATGAACAGAAAGAGCTTTGTGCGTATTGGTGTGCTTTTGTTTCTCGCCGCTGGGATAGCCTCGGCAGCGGGGTACGACGGGTTTATCGGTATGTGGAAGATAAATGAAGGCAAGTCGAAGATAACTGCCGGCACGACAAAGAATTCCACGGTCGTGTATACGAAGGACGGAGACAACGTAAAAGTGGCTATCGATGGAACCGACGCCAAGGGCCAGGCCTACCACAGCGACTGGACGGGCAAATTCGACGGAAAGGATTTCGCCCTTACCGGTGATCCCGCGAGCGATATGCGTTCGTACAAAGTCATCAACGATCACACGCTCTTGGCCACCAGCAAAAAGGGAGGTAAAGAGATCAATACTGCCCGCATCGTTCTGTCCGCTGATGGCAAGACGCGCACTGTCACGCTCAGCGGGACGAATGCGAGCGGCGCGAAGACCACCAGTACGCAGATTTACGACAAGCAGTAGAGACACGATGGGAAGTTAGCGGCATGAGTGACGGAGGACCCACCTTTTCAAAACCAAACCTGAAAAGGTGGGGCACTCTAGAAAAAGACAAAGTCAGAATCGTTGTATGGCGTTAATGGTGTCCCACACGCCAAGATCGTTTCCGTGAGCGGAGGATGTCCCCCCATTTTTACATTTGAGGGACGGGCTTTTTCGCCGCCTTTTCTGCCTTCAGACGCCGGGCGGCATCTGCCACAGATTCGGTACGTACCTCAGACGCAGTGGTGTCTTGCAATGAGGCCGAAGCCACTGGCGCTGGATGCCCGGTCACTTGTGCGGGCAGAGTGTCTCCCGCCTTTCTTACTGATACGGTTTCGTCGATGTCGTCTTGGATGCCGGCTAAGTCGCTGGCTGTAAAAACTTGCATTTTGATTTTTCCGGTTTCGAACGAATCTTTCCAATGCTTGGCAAGGCATTCCGCTACCGATTGCGTGTGACGTCCCCCTTTCTGGCACGTATAGCTATAGATGAGATTCTTGGATTTTCGCTCAATGATGCTCATCGAAACCCGTTCGTAAGACCCGCTCAAGTAGACGCCGATCATAAGTGCGGTCATGACGCCCCGCGTTTTCGAACCTTCGTTGGTTGCCCATGTAAAGCGTGCAATGTAGCCCGCTTGCTGCCGATCTCCCGTGAGAATTACTGGCACGTGTTTTCGAATGACACCCGCAGAAAAATCATTAGCAAATTCGTCTTTAGATTCAAGAAACACGGTAGGTTGGATCGCTTGGGCTCGGGCGCCAGTCGCTCGGATAGCTCCGGACATGATCAGAATTGATGCTGTGAGAACGAAGTGTTTTTTCATTTAGACTCCATTAACTAGCCTGGTCTTGCGAGGGCGTGTTTCGTAGCTGCATCTAAAAGCTTGCACGCATGGCACCCAGCGTGCTTCCGGTAGAGCAGGCAGAATCAATAAGATGGGTTGCCGAATGGTGTTAGGGGTTGGTCCGATAGTGGGAGCAGTGTCTCGAACTGGAACACTGACAGAAAACGCGTGGTCGGATGCTTCTCGGCGCGCAGCAGGCTCTGAGGAAAAGCTGGAGAGTTGCGTAACGACTCTTGTTCACTTAGAAGCTAGTGGGCCACTTGCGGGCGGCGTGAAAGACGCGAAGGATTTCAACGGCATTTGCGCGGACGCGATAGGGAACGATGTAGGGAGTATCGCCGACGACCAGCTCGCGCGTACCTGAAACTCGGCCGGGACGGCCCATGGCGGGATTCTTGCCGAGCAGGCTTACCGCGCGCACGATTCTTTGTACCAGACGATCGGCCGCAGCTGGATTGTCTTCCGCGATGTAATCCGCTTCCGCTTCGAGATTGGCTAGCGCGGCGCGCAGCCATCTAACGCGCACGGCGAGACCACTTCTTCGCCACGCGCTTTACTTCGCTTTCTGTGGCAAACCCGCCTCGGTCTGCCTCGGCCAGCGCTTTGTGAATTTCTTCAATTTGCCAACTGTTGAGGGCCACGTAATCGCGAATGGCTTCCGCGGCCAGGAAAGAGCGCGACCTGCGCGTGGCTTTGGCGAGTTTGTCGAGCTTGCCAGTGAGCCCGCCGTCCAGGCGGAGGGTAAGAATTTTCTGAGACGCCATTGATGCCTCCTGACTACATCTGATTACATTGTATGCGCTTTACATTTAGTTGGGAAGCTTTGAGGGACCGGTGACGACAGGGAGCAAAATTGAATGTTGAATGTACGGAAGGAAAAAGCAGATTCCTCGCTGCGCTCGCAGTGACGATTTTTGTGGCGTCAGGAAGTGGCGAGTCATTAGGGAGAAGAGTGGCCCTCTGCGGCGGATCAGGGGAAACGTGGAGCACAGAAAAGAGAAAGGATAACGCAGAGGCGCAGAGTTAACGGAGACGCGCAGAGGAAGAGGGCACGACGTGTCGTGCCCCTACGAGAGAAAGGCCGGAATGGGCTAGGAGATTTTTTTGGCTTCGAAGGTTTGTGAGGAGGCGTGGAGGGTTAGGCCGGTGATGGCGCCGCTTGTGTCTTTGTGGAAAGTGAAGGTGATGTCGCCGGAGAGGACGAAGAATTGGAGTGGGGATTCTGGGAGAAGTTCTAGTGGGTCGGGGCCGAAGGGCTCGGCTTCCACGAAGAGGCCTGTCGGTTTCGTGGTGACGGTTAGTTTGCCGACGCCGGGGATTTCGTAGATGCCGGGATAGGCGGCGAAGGTAGCGGGATTGATTTTGATGAGTGTGTGCTCGATAGGCTTGTAATCGGGCCAGCCGTATTCCTTGGCGACCGAACGGAAGATTTCTTCGGTGAGTTCGCCGCCGCTGTCGGAGTTGGTCATGACAGCGAAGCCCTGGCCGGAGTCGGTGTAGGTTTCGATGTTGCAGCGGAAGCCTTCATTCGCGCCGCCATGGCCGAAATGCAGTTTTTCGCCGGGAGATTCGAGGCCGAAGCCTAGGCCCCAGGTGCCGATTTGGTGAGTGAGCATCTGACGCGCCATGTCTTGCGAAAGAATTTTCGCGGATTTTCCAGCGTATTCACCTTGGACTTCCATGGCCATGCGCGCGAGGTCGGAGGGAGTTGTCCAGAGCCCTGCGGGAGCCATTTCGGGATAAGTGTGCGCGCCGCCTTTTACTGGATCACCATTCGGGCGATACGGAGTGGCGGCTTCTTGCGCACGATTTTTCGGGAGCGGTTGTTCGTAGGTGCTGTGAGTCATTCCGGCGGGGCCGAGGACGAGTTCGCGCATGATTTGCGGGAAAGGCTTTCCGGTGACGTCGGACATAAGCGTTTGCAGGATGACAAAACCGCCGCCGGAGTAGCGCCAGAGAGTGCCAGGGACGACGTCGACGCGGATGGGATCGGAGTTGGCGGGCTTTTCGCCGTTGAGGACCTGCACGACGGTTGGAACGGGTTCGTCGGAAGCATAGCCGGCAAAACCATGGACCGTGAGGCCTGCGCTGTGGCTTAGGATGCGGCGGACAGTAACTTTTTCTTTTGCGGTGAAGTTGTTCTCGGGGACTTTCCACGTGCGAAGCTTGACGTTTACGTCTTCGTCGAGGCTGAGCTTGCCGTCTTGCACGAGTCGGAGGGCGGCGAGGGCGGCGACGGGTTTGCTGATGGAGGCGGCCTGGAAAAGTGTGTCGGGCGTGACGGGTTTTTTGGAAGTGACGTCGGCGAAACCGTAAGTCTTGGTCCAGATGATTTGGCCGTGGTCGAAGAAGGCAACGCTGACGCCGGGAACTTTGTAGTGCGCCATGCGCTCGGTAATAGCCATCGGTTTGGGAGGCTGGCCCTTGATGATGACGGCGGGGAGGAGGCCGTTTTCGACGCGTGCGATGCGGGCAGCGAGAGCGGGATCGGGTGCTGGCGCATTCGACGATTGTTGTGCTGGCGCGAAGACGCTAGAGAGATTGCTGGCGGAGAGTTTGGGGGAAAGCAGCGATGAACTGCAGACGCCCGCCGCGAGGAGCGCAAAGGCGGCGGTCAATAGGATTAGAGCTTTTGTGGTCGTTGATCTCGTAGGCGTTGATTTCATGGGGGATCTCATGGGCGGAAATCGTACCACTTTTGAGTGCGAGACGATTTGTTTGGTTGGCTGATGGTTGAGCGAAATTTTGGCGTGAATGGTCAAGTTTGGCGTTAGGTAGAAGGGGGTGGGGCAAGCCCCACCACTACAGTTGCCTTGGCGTTACGTTGGCCGGCCACGGAAGAAGTCGATGAGGAGTTCAGAGACGCGAGCGGGTTCTTCGTGCTGGAGCCAGTGAGAGGCGTTGGCGAAGGTGTAGAGTTCGGCGGAATCGCAGTAGCGGAGACTGTCGTGAGCCATTTCGGAGAGGAGGAAGGCGTCGCGTTCGCCCCAGAGGATGCGGGTGGGGACGCGGACGGTCGTGTCAGGGAATTTGCTGCGATGGCGAAAGGCGGCGCGGTACCAGTTGATCATGGCGGTGAGCGCGCCGGGTTCGGACCACGCGGCGCGATATAGGGCAATATCTTCGTCCGAGAAAGAGTTGGGGTGGCTAGAGCCGACGAGAGAGCGGATGCCGAGGCGGAAGTTGAAGGCAGAGAACGCTGCTTCCGGAAGAAAAGGAAGCTGGAAGAAAAACATGTACCAACTGCGACGAAGCTGGCGGCGATTTGTTTTCAGGTAGCGGCGCATGACGCTCGGGTGAGGGACGTTGAGAATGGCGAGTTTGGCGACGCGTTGCGGGTGGAGGAGGGTGAGGCTCCACGCTACGGCAGCACCCCAATCATGGCCAGTGAGAAAGATTTTTTGCGCGCCGAGTTGATCGGCGATGGCGAGAACGTCGGAAGTGAGTTCGGAGAGCGTGTAGTTAGCGGCGCCACGGGGCTTGCTGCTGGTGTTGTAGCCGCGCTGGTCGGGAACGATGACGCGGAATCCGGCGGTGGCGAGCGGCTCGATTTGTTTGTGCCAGGAATACCAGAATTCAGGGAAGCCATGGAGCAGGATGACCACGGGGCCGTCTGTCGGACCGGCCGCGACGGCGTGGAGTTCGATTGCGCCGTTGTGGAAGCTCAAGTCTTCAAGAGCGACTGGCACGGTGCAGAGTTTACCTTGAAGTGCGGCGAGAGTTGCATTGTGCAATCGGACGGGCCCTGCCAGGTTAAACAAGCCTCGCCCTACAGGGTGTAGTTAGATCTGGTTAGGTGATGGAAGTGGTTTCGAGGCCGTAGGTGGTGACGTAGGCGGCGGTGGCTGCGATTTCTGAGACGCGAGCTTCGGAATCGCCGTGAGCGACGGAAGTGTGCGGCTCAGCGGCGGATTCGGGAGGAAGCGCGCCGATCGCCAGATTGCGGCCAGCGTTCTTGGCTTTGTAGAGGGCGCGGTCGGCGAGGGCGAGGACCTCTTCGTAGTTAACATCGACAGGCGAATTCATATTCCACGGGAACGCAGCCCAGCCAATCGAAACGGTGCGATGCAGAGAAAGACCTGCACCTTTGATTTTGAACGGTTCACCGGCGACGGCGGAGAGGACGCGTGCGGCGAGCGTGGCGGCTTCCTTGCGTTCGCAAAAACGGGAGACCACTAGGAATTCTTCTCCACCCCAGCGGACCAGTACATCCGAATAGCGAATGGCGGAGCTGATGCGGGCGGTCAGGTCGATGAGCATTTGATCGCCGGCATCATGGCCGAAGCGATCGTTGATTTCTTTGAAGTGGTCGGCGTCGATGAGATAGAAAATGATGTCGCGGTTGCGACGGCTGGTCGTGGGGTCGGGCGCCGAGTAGGCGCGAATGGCCTGGCTTACGTCGCTGGCGATGGTGGCCTGGAAAAAACGGCGGTTGCGCGCGGCTGTGAGCGGGTCGGTGAGAGACATTTCCTCAAGTTCTTTGTTGGCTTGGGCGAGAGCTTCGCTGCGTTCGGCGACGGCTTCCTCGAGGCGGCCGCGTTCACTCTGCAGCTTTCGCGTGCGGTAATTCATCAGGAAGTAAAGGGCGAAAAGGCCGAGAAGAATAACAAAACCGCGCGAGTACCAGGTCTGCCACCACGCCGGTATCACCTTGAACGAAAATTGGGCGGGGAAGCTGAGGGTGCCGCGCGCGGAGCGGCAAGAAACAGTGAAGCTGTAGCTGCCGGGCGGAAGAGCGGGGTAACGCGCTTCGCGGCCAGAGGTTTCATTGGGTTCGGTTTCGAGGCCCGCCAAGCGGTAGGAGCAGCGGACATTTTCCGGGTCGCGGAATGTGAGTGCCGCGAAATCCACGCGAAAGGTATTCTCACTGCGCGCCGCTTCTGGATTGCGTTCGCCAATGCGATCGCGCGCGCCAAGGAGAGCGGAAGTAATCACGACGCGGGGCGGAAGCTCGACACGTTCGTCGGCAGAAGCAGGGTTGTAGCGGGCGAGGCCACCGCTGGTGCCAAAGAGGAGCGTGCCGTCTTCTTCCGCGAAAAAGCCGCTGTCGCTTAAGTCGTTCCAGATGAGGCCATCGGCCTGCGTGAAGCGAAGCGCGCGGCCATTACGTTGAAATTCCGTGAGGCCAAAAGCGCCGCCGGCCCAGACGTTGCCGTCGTGATCGGCTCCGAGCATGTAAACGTCAAGAGAGGGAAGGCCGTCGGCCAAGCCATAGTGAGTGATTTGTGGTTTACCGTCGACGAGGCGCAGGCAACTGAGACCCAGAGCATCGGAATAGCGAAACCAGACTTCATCGCGGTTGACGGCGGCGGCTTCCACAACTTCGTCCTGCAACAGGCCATTGGCGGTCGTGAAGTGCAGCCAATTCTTGCCGTCAAAGCGAGAGATGCCGCTCCTGCCAACGGCCCACAGGACACCATCGGTGCTGGAAGTGAAGCGGCCGATGCCGTGTTGAATATCAGGAGGCAATGGCACATCCACAAACTGAAAGGGCCGCTGCGACGGACGGACAGCTTTCACGTATTGATGGTTGGCGACCCAGATGCGGCCATCGGGGCCGAGGTGAATGCCGGTGGGAACGGGCTCGGGAGTCTTGATTTTTTCGGGGGTCAGTGACTCGGGATCGAAACGCGTCAGTCCGCCTGGATAGCAGAGGACCCACACGGCACCATCGGGCGCGAGGATCATTTCGCGGGCCAGGGAGCCGTTCAGGCCATCCTTCGATTTCCAGATTCGCCAGTGAGCCGCCTGAGGATCCCACATGGCTACGCCATTGTTGGTGCCGAGCCAGAGACGTTTGCGTTTATCGCGAAGTTCGGACCAAACGACGTTGTCAGGAAGGCCTTCGCCCTGCGTCCAGCTGGACCACGTTTTCCGGCCGATCCACCGCTGGATGCCGGCTCCGCCAAGGCCAATCCAATAAGCCCCCTCGCGATCCTCGGTAATGGCAAAAGTTGCGTTAACGGCCATGCCGCGGCTTTGATCAATGACTTCCCATTGTCCGGAGATGCGTCTATAAAGTCCCGCGACTGTGGGGATCATGAGATTGCCGGAACGGTCCAGTGCCGGCGCACCATAGTCGTTCGCAGGTGGAAGATCGGGAAGCTCGGAGACGAAGTGCGTCCCGCCAGGACTGAGGCGATAGAGATGCGCCGATGTGCGAACCCAAAGAATTTTCTCAAAATCCTGAAGAATGCTGATCACAGGTTCGTGCGGAAGGCCGCTCTGCTCGGGAAACATGTGAACGTGGTCCTGGGCATCAAGCCAGCCGACACGGTGACCGGACGCGAACCAAATGCGACCTTCGGAGGTAATGTTGACAGACTCTGCTTCCTGGCTGGGCAGGCCGTCCGCGACGGACCAGAGCCGGAGATCGTTGGGGCGGGCCGGATCGACGCGCAGCAAGCCACGTTCCGTCGCGAGATAAACCGTGCCCCAGGGATCGAGGGCCAATGCAGAGGGCTGCCTGAAAAAATTGTAGACCTTGGGGAGGGGCAGCTGGTGAAGCGCGCCACCTTCCATATAAGAGATGCCTCGCGACGTGACAATCCAGATTCTCCCGGTGGGGGCCAAGACGAGTTGGTTTACGTTAGTGCTAGGAAGGCCCTGTTGGATACCGTAGCGCACAACGCGATTGCCGTCGAAGCGAAGAAGCCCGTCAGGCGTGCCGATCCAGATGAAGCCGTCCAGGTCCTGCAGGATGCAGGATGGAGTCAATGAACTCAGGCCAAAGTTTTCGCCAACGCGCTGAAAAACGTAGTGCGGTTTGTGGGGAAGAGAAAGCGGGGTCGTCTCGGTGGACCTTGCTTGTGCAGTAAGGCAGCCGAGTACTAGAACCATCGCGATAGCTAAGAAAAAGGCAGCGGAAGTCTTTCCCCGCATGAACACTCCAAGTGAAGCAGCCCAAATAGTTTAGCGTGCTGGTAGACGGGGCGGTGAAGGTGGTCCCAAAACGATAATGGCGGATTGTGAGAATTTCAGGGGTTTAGGCTCATTCCCAAAGAGGCGTCAGCCGGTTATAGACATGATCGCTGCGGAACAAACGCATGGCGCACGGTGTCCAATAACGTAGCTATGCGTGTGTGTTGCCTTGTCGCGCTGGTTTGCCTTGTTCTCTTAGGCAGCAGAAGCGCTCTCACCGTGGTTGCGCCTGATATCGTCTATGGTACGTTTTTGGGAGGAAGACATAAGGAGTGCGCGACCGCCAAGTTCGACCGGCAGGAAACGCTGACGCGTTCGTGCTTCGAATGAAGTTCGCTAGTTCGAGGCGCAATGTTCAAGCAGGCAAGGCGAAGACGAGCGAACGCTAGTCCTTGTGGCTTCGCCTAGAAAAAGAATTTTGCGCCGAACTGGACGAGGCGCGGCGGAGCGGCGCTGACGACATCGCCAAACGTTGAGCTGTCAATGTTGCCGTCAACGGCTTGGGGGCCGAAGAACTGCGCATGATTGAACGCGTTGAAGGCTTCTACGCGGAATTGCAGGGACTTCGCTTCCGTCAGTCGCACAGATTTGAGGAGGGCAATGTCGTAGTTGTCCATCCCCGGGCCATAGAAGAAGCGGCGGCGCGCGGTGCCGGGCGTCCCCAAAGCGTTTTCGGGGAATTGGGCGGCGTTGAAATACGCGCGGCCATTGCGTGGATTGCCGTTGAGGTTGAGCGGGCCACCCAGATAGTCGGGTTCATCCACCCCAAAGTTGTTGATGCCGTTCGGCTCCGCGCCGAGCAGCGAGTTATCGCCGAAGTTGATCAGCGTCACCGGAAGTCCCGAGCTGAATCGCGTGATACCGGATAGTTCCCAGCCTTGCGTCCAACGATTTGTGGCGTGCAGCAGCCGTTCGATAGGGAGTTGGTAGCTGTAACTCACCACGAAGTTATGCTTCACATCAAACGAAGACAGCGCTCTGCTGAGCGAAGGATTCAGTGGATTGACTGCTTCTCCCAAATTCGAGGACTGATCGATAGATTTGCTGAAGGTGTAGCCAGCCAGCACGGTCAAACTCCGGCCCGTGTGCCGTAAGGTGGCCTGCAGTGAGTTGTAGTTGGAATTTCCGATGGTGGCTTGGTTGGCATCGCTGCCGAAATTCGGTCCCAAGGGGCCGCGCGTGCCCTGCTGGATCGCGCCTGTTGCAGTCGTGTAAGTGGTGTCCTCTCCGAATGGACCGCACGGGACTTGCCCTGGGGCGAGATTAGCAGGATTGCTCAGGAACAAACAGAGCGCGGGGTCGCCGGGGTTGGATTCTTCAAGCACCAAGAGTCGGTGTCCCTGATTGCCCACGTAATTCAAACTGAGCACCGTGTTGGCGCCCAACCCACGCTCGATCGACAGCATGTATTCCTCGCTGTACGGAATGCGATTGCTCGGGAGGTAGTTGGGAAGCCCAGAAATAGGCTCGAACTGCGAAAAGTCCGTGGTTGTATCCGGATGCTGGGCACTGGCTCCTAGCGGCGCAAGCTGAAGCGGAAACGCCTGACCAAGATCTTGCCCCGTGGAGAGTGTCACAAACGGATTAGCGAACTGAGGTGGCGCAGGGCTCGTGTAGGTCGAACCATAAGGCGCATTTGCGCTCATGACGCCAATCGAGAGCGCTTCGATCGCGGTATAGAAAATTCCGTAGCTCGCGCGGATGCTCGTCTTGCCGGGAGCGCCGAGTATTTTGGCAAGCAAGCCGTCTCCCGAAGAGCTGGGTGAGTACGCCAGGCCGATGCGTGGAGCAAAATCGCGATTCCCCGGAGGCGCCAGCGTGCGCGGGATTCCCGGGTCGCCAGGATAGACAATGCCTGCCGGCGCATTCGCAAAAACGACAGACTGCTCATTCGGCACGAACGCCGCGATCTGATTGTATTTCTCATACCAGGGTTCAATGCGATCCCAGCGCAAGCCGTAGTTGAGCGTGAGATTGCGCGTCAGCCGCCAACTGTCTTGGGCAAAGAGTCCGAGGTATTTGTTGCGGCCGTAAAAGGCTTGCAGCTGGCTCTGGTTATACTGACTGGGAGCTCCCAAAAGAAAGTCCGCGAAATCGGAGCCGGTTTCCGTTCCAAAGAAAAGAAAGCTGCCATTGAATTGCGCGATGGCGTTGACGTTGACCTGGTCGTAGTGAAATTCACCGCCTGCTTTGAGCGTGTGCCTCCCAATCACTTTGGAAAAGTTGTCGAGCCATTGATACGTATTTCCAATCTGGTTCAGTTCATTTGTGTTCGTGCCAATCGTGAAGCTGTTGAAGGCGACGCTCTCGACGCCTTCTGTTTTTGGAGAGAGTGGCAGGATTCCGGTAAAGCCCTGCGAAGCTAAGCTGACTCCGACGCCACCTATCGGCTTGCCCAAGTCCACCGCGTTTCGCAGATAGCTGAAGTGAAATTCATTCACGGCTGTAGGACTGATTGTTTTCGTATCGCCGAGGCTGATCAGCTGAGCGCGGCCGGAGAAGTTCGCGTTGAAACCAGGAACGTTTGCGCCGCCTTGCGCGACCGGATACGGATTGTTCTGTGACCAATCGTCTAGAAAATAGTAGGCGGAGAGCAATCCCCATCTCGTGTTCGCATCGGCGCGATAGGCGCCTTTATCGTCGCGCAAAGTCTGGTTGAATGCCGATGTGGAAAATGTTCCATTCGAGTTGGTCGGTGACGGAATATATTTCAGGAGATTTTGTGCTGGGGTGGACCACGCGGTCTGCGGAATCACGGCTCCTGGAAAAACGCATGGATTGGGGCCGGTACTCGCACATCCGGGCGTGAAGTAATTTTCGCCAGCTGTGACTGTGTAACCTAATTTTTGCGAAAGCGTGGTGGCAAAAGCCGCTCCGCTGACGGTGGTGGGAACGGCGTTTCCGTTGGCATCCGTGGTTACGAACGAACTGGCTAGATCGGATAAATTTCCCGTGCGGTCCTGCAACGAAGGCACTGGAATTTGGCCGGTGTCCACGCCCTGGGTGGAACGCGTCCCCTGATAGTCGCCGAAGAAGAAAATCTTGTCCTTGCGAATCGGGCCGCCGAATGTGCCGCCGAATTGGTTTTGGTCGAAAGTCCCACGGGTGGGCGAGAAATAGTTGCGCGCGTCGAGATCCGTGTTGCGCAGGAACTCAAAACCGTCGCCGTGAAACGCGTTGGCGCCGGATTTCGTGATGACGTTGATCTGGCCGCCGCTGAATTCGCCGTACTCGGCGTCAAAGTTGTTCGTCAGAATGCGAAACTCGGCGATGGAATCGAGATTTGGAATCACCGACGCGCCGTTGTTCACGTCTTCTTCGACGTCGCTTCCATTGACGATGAAACTGTTCGCAAATTCACGCTGTCCATTGATCGAAATCGTGCCGGGATTCAAATCGCCAGACGGAGAAAGCACGCTCGCGCCCACATCTTGCACGGTATCGCCCGTGATCGATGTAACGGGAACAACTCCGGGCTGAAGGGCCAGCAAATCGGTAAAGCTGCGGCCGTTTAGAGGCACGGCTGTCATTTGAGCACCAGAAATCACTTCGCCATTTTGTGTGCTTGATGTGTCGATGAGGATTGGCGGATCGACGATCAAGATAGTGTCTGTTCTCTCGCCAACGACTAAGACCGCGTCGATTCGCAATGCGCTGTTGGCATCAATCACGATTCGGGTCTTACGGTACGAACGGAACCCCGAGCTTGCGACTTGGAGCTCGTAGTTCCCGATCGGAAGATTCGGAAACGAATAGAAACCTCTATCGTCGGTGGCCGTTGTTTGACTGATGCCGGTGTCAGCATTTGTCGCCGTGACGTCGGCTTTTACAACTGCTGCGCCGCTCGAGTCCGTCACGGTGCCCGAGATGGTTCCACCTACACCAGCCCACGAATCGACGGCCAGTAGCAGTGCAAAGCAAAGAGAGAGACACAGGGCAAGTCGTCCTGACCGCCTCATGATGGGAAAGGAAAAATTCCTTATGTAGTTCCACTTCGTGCCAAACATCCTGACGTTCCCCCGTAAAACCCATCGCTGGCTTCCCCTGAGTGCAGGATTGGACGCCTAACGGGCAAGTGTTTTGAATCTAGTTCGCAGCCTTCCAGTGTTTTCTGTCTTTCAATCGACCTAGAAACAATGGCAAGACTTTATTTCAGGCAGATGACAGAAGAGCAGTTGTTGCAAAGCATTTGCAACTGAAATATACGACAAGATTAGTCCTATTTCAACTGGAAATCATTGAATGGTGGAAATCAGGGGTTGAACAGGCGTCAAAAGGGGGCGAAGAGTAAGAATAGGCTGTCTTTAATCCGGAAATTGGCTCAAAAACCGGGAGCGCCGGTGGCGGCAGGGCGCATTTCCGGCGCATTGACGCCGAAGCGGAGGTGCGCAAAGTACGTTTGGCCGAGAGACATTAGCCCCGTGTAGAGGTAACCCCACACAAAGAGAAGCAGGAAGGGGATCGTTGCGTAATTCTCGTTGGCGACAGCGTAGACGACTGTGCACGCAAAGTATAGACCTAGAAGGACTTCGGCATAGGGCATCCAGCCGGCCTTGTTTCTGTATTTTTTTGCAACAAAAGTGCCCTTTTTGCCTTCGATATTGAATTTTGGCGTACGGGCGAATTCGCTCTTCTTGCCGACAATCGCTTCCAGGACGGCTTGCGCGTTGCGCACCGAGATGCCGATACCGGTGGCCATGACGAAGGGCATGTAAAGGAACGTGCGCCACCAGTTTTTTGGGCGCAGCTCCTTCTGCGCGACCAAGTAGAAACTGGATATGGAGCAAGTGGAGGCAAGGAAAAGAGGGAGGTCGACCACGAGCATCTGGAACCAGCCCTGATAAAAACGCACGATCATGGCGGGGAGAAGCATCACGGAAAAGAGAACCATCAGCGGGTAGCTGATATTGGCTGTGAGATGGAAGAAAGCTTCGGCTTTGACGTGCCAGGGCGCGTCGGATTTCAGAACTCGCGGAAGGATTTTCTTCGCGGTTTGTATCAGGCCCTTGGCCCAGCGCGCTTGTTGGGCTTTGAAGCCGTTCATATCGACAGGTAGCTCGGAAGCGCACTCAATTTGCGGGAGGTAGAGAAACTTCCAGCCTTTGAGTTGCGCGCGATAGGAAAGATCGGTGTCTTCGGTGAGCGTGTCGTGCTCCCAGCCGCCGGCTTCATCGATAGCTGCACGCCGCCAGACGCCTGCCGTGCCGTTGAAATTGAAAAAAGTACCTCGACGGGAGCGCGCCCCATGTTCGACGACGAAGTGGCCATCGAGAAGAATGGTTTCGACCTGCGTGAGGAGCGAGTAATCGCGGTTGAGGTACGTCCAGCGCGTCTGAACCATGCCGATTTTGGGCCCGTTGGCAGGATCGACGAAATACGGAATTGTGCGGCGCAGAAAATCAGGCTCGGGAATAAAGTCCGCGTCGAAAATAGCGACATATTCGCCCCGCGAAGTCTTGAGACCGTTTTCGAGGGCGCCAGCTTTGTAGCCTTGGCGATTTGTGCGATGGATATAAACGATCGGCGTGCCTTGCGCGGCATGCCGTCCAACGCACGCGCTGGCGACCTGGCAAGTTTCGTCGGTGGAATCGTCGAGCACCTGAACATCGAGCAATTCCCGCGGGTAGTCGAAGCGAGATACGGCCTCGACGAGGCGCTCGATCACGTAGCGCTCGTTGAAAATGGGAAGCTGAACTGTGACGCGCGGCCAATTTTTGACTTCAGGCGGTGGGCCAGGAACGTTTTTGGAATAGACGTAGTAATCGTAGACAAGCCAGTAGCGGTGCAGTCCGTAGGCAGCGAGGATGAAAAGAACGAGGAAATAGGGAATCATCATCGCGAGATCGAATGCATCCGCATGATAGACGCCGGAAAACGTGCGGTCGGTCAGCTTATGCCAATATTGACTAAGGGACGCTTGTGCGACGAAAACGCTTGCGATGGAGAGCAGGTTTAGCACGATGAAGACAGTTTTAGTTATGCGCTGATAAATTGCTACCGCTTGACTACCGACAAATGATTATAAGGCGTAACTCCAAACCGCGAAAGGTCCGCGGATAGTTCTTCTGAGGCGAATGCTCCGGCAAGTGGTAAGACAGTTCAGAACACTTGCGTGACGGTTACTACGTGACCAGAACGATCTTTCCCGCAGCGCCGGGCTCCAGGATTTCTTTGTGAGCGCGGGCGGCTTCGGCCAAGGGATATTCTTTTCCCACGACGGGGCGGAGCGTGCCATTTTCCAGGCCTGCGATGATTCCGGCGTGGACGTCGGCTTCTTCGGAAGCCGTGAGTGCCCAGAGTGTGAACCCGCGAGCCGAGGCTCGACGCGCCATCAGGTCTCGGGGATTGATGGTAATTTCTCCGCGATTTCCGATGATGATGACCCGGCCGTTAGTCGCCAGGAGTTTCAGGTCATTGGCGAGGTTCACGTTGGCGAGCATTTCGAGAATGATATCTACGCCGCGGCCACCGGTTGCTTTCATAATTTCTTCGAGATAGCCCGGCTTGCTGTGATCGAAAACTTGATGAGCGCCTTCGCGAGTCGCTAGGTCGAGGCCTTTTTGGCTGCTTGCGGTGCCAAAGATGGTAAGACCTGCTGCGCGAGCTATTTGGACTCCGGCGATGCCAACCCCGCCGCTAGCGCCGTGAATCAGAACAGTCTCCGACGCGTGGGCTTGTGCGGAGTGATAGAGGGCATGATAGGCGGTACCGTATGGGACCCAAACGCCGGCGCCTTGGCTAAAGCTGGCTTTCTCTGGAAGCCGGTGGACTTGGCTTTCGAGAGCGATCGCATATTCGGCGTACGCGCCCGTCACAGTTTTTGCCACGTAGACGCGGTCGCCGGGCTTAACTTTGGTGACTCCCGTGCCTACCGCCTCGACGATACCAGCGCCATCGGAGCCGGGAGTATACGGCAGCGGAGGTTTTACAGCATAAGTGCCGTTCCGCATATAGGTGTCGTAGGGATTCACACCGACGGCGTGGATGCGGACCAGGACTTGTCCGGCGGCGGGTTTCGGTATGGGGATTTCTTCGAACTTTAGAACTTCGGGACCGCCGAATTCGTGGACGACTATGGCTTTCATTTATGGCCTCCTGTGCTTGGGAAAGTTGATTTGATGCTGTTGGTGATTGTTGATTTTGCTTTCGAGAGTGAAATTTTAGCCGAAGACGGGCACGGCGTGCCGTGCCCCTACAAAGAAAATTTGGCGTCGTGGCTTCGCGGCATCTTAACTCCTCTAGAAGTGATCGTCGGCGTGCACATGGGGCGATTCCTTTTCCTTTTCGAGCAGGCCAGCCGTCTGGCCCCAGGCCGTTGTTTGCCAATTGTCTTTGCCTTTTTTCTCGGGAATCCAGGGTGGCAGAGTTTGGTTCAAATAGGCAGCCAGCGCGTAAATATACGGTTCATACATGCGACGGAGTTCAGCGAGCCGGCGGTCGGCTTCCTCGCCATCGCGCAGCTTCAAGCCGTGCTGAGCGAGAATGTCGCGGATGTGGCGCAATTGTTCGGCGGTGAGGCGGTCATAGGGCATGGACGCAGGCGCCGTGCCGAAGACTTGAGAGAGATCGACGACCGCATGACGTGAAATTGCAAAGGTTAGCTCGGCCTGCTTCTCGCACGCGCCTTCGATGCCGACCATGACCAGGGCGGAAGTATCGAGGATGGCGGTAAGCGACGCGACCCAGGACTGGTTGTCATGCTGCGAGCGGAAGAAGGCAAGAACGGGATAGGAAAGGTGACTTTCCATGAGCTCGGCGGACCAATGTTCCCAATCCTTGAGGAGTTCGCGCAGGGCTTCTTGTCCGTGGGGATAGCTATGGCGCCGAAGAAGTTCTCCGGCAGTGGGTGGCGTGCCTGCGCGCGAATCGAGCAGAGAAATGTCTACCTCGCGTTTGGAAAATGAGCCGTAAATAAAAGGCAGATAGCCAATTACCGCAGCGAGGAAGCCAAAGCCAAAACCGGCTTCGATGACGACCAGTGCTCGCGCCAAGCCGGAACGGGGAATCACGTCGCCAAGGCCCAGGGTGAAAAAAGTTGTACCGCTGAGGTAAATGTCGGTGAGAAAGCTTGGTTCACTGCCGCTGATAACTACGGCAGAGCCTGCCCCGTACTGCATGAGTCCGAAACCGAAAACCAGCCCGGTCGCCCAAACACCTACGAGAACGAGGAGAGAAAGCGGCCCGTAAAAGCCCAGAAACGCCTCGCGGCTTTTGCGAGACGAGACCAGGCTGGTCGCGAATCTCCACAGTTGCCAGGTGAATCTATAAAACAGCCGCGCGAGACGAAACTTTCGCGTGACGCGACGAGGCAGAATGATGGCCTCGAACGCGTCCCACAAAACAATCAGAAAAATCGCGACACCCGCGATGAAGGCGCCTGGAGCTGGAACCATGTGCGGCATTGTACTCGTTTCGCCCTGCGGTCGATAAACGGCGATGAATCAGGAGTTGAGGGTCGCGCTAACGGTGATCTCCGCTTTGAAAAGCTTGGAGACGGGGCAGCCGGTCTCGGCAGCTTTCACAGCGGCGTCAAACTTGGCTTTCTCCGCGCCAGGAATCGTGGCGACGAGGTCGAGGTGGCTCTTGGTGATGGAGAATCCATCGCCGACTTTATCAAGCGTGACAGTCGCGGTCGTTTCGAGCTTTTGCGCGGTCAATCCAGCTGCGCCGAGCTGCCCAGAGAGCGCCATGGTGAAACAACCCGCGTGCGCCGCAGCGAGGAGTTCTTCCGGATTGGTGCCAACACCATTTTCAAAGCGTGTGCTGAACGAATATTGCGTTTGCTTCAGAACGCCGCTGTCCGTGGAAATCGAGCCTTTGCCATCTTTTAACCCGCCCTGCCAGACTGCCGATGCCTTGCGTTGCATGATTCCGCTCCTTTTGTAACGTTTGTTTGATTTGAATGCTGAGAGTTCGATTCGCCAGCGATAGAGAAGGGTATATTGGCGGAATGGCGATGTCGAGCGGGGCGAGCGAATTCCGATGAATGCAAACCTGGAGCAAATTGCTCACCGGCCATGGCCACTGCCTGCGGGTCCTTGGATCATGGCGCAGAGCTGGCATGATCTGCTTTTTGCACACTGGCGCGTGGAAGAGGCGACACTGCGACGGCATATTCCTGCGGAATTGGAAATCGACACGTATGAAGGACAGACATGGCTTGGAGTTGTGCCATTTCGGATGTCCGGTGTGCGTCTGCGCGGCACGCCTGCGATTCCCTGGCTCTCGGCGTTTCCGGAATTAAATGTGCGAACGTACGTCGTGGCCAATGGCAAACCGGGAGTATGGTTCTTCAGCCTCGATGCGGGCAACAGGATTGCGGTCGCGATAGCGCGGGCATGGTTTCACTTACCGTATTTTCACGCGCGAATGTCTTGCGAGGAACGGGATGGGTGGATCGAGTACAAATGCGGATGCTCGCACCGTGGCGCGCCTTGCGGAGTGTTCAACGGACCATATGGAGCGACAGGCGAAGTATTTTTGGCCGCCGCAGGTTCGCTCGAACACTTTCTGACGGAGCGTTATTGCCTTTATACGATGGATGGAGAGGGGCGAGTTATCTCCGGCGAAATTCATCACGCTCCGTGGCAGTTGCAAACCGCCGAAGCAGAACTAGTCAGCAATACGATGCCGGAGGCCGTGGGAATTTATTTGGCGCCAGCAATACCACTGCTTCATTATGCAAAGCGCCAGGACGTGGTTGTATGGCAGCCTCGGCGATTGGCGCGCTGATTCGCTTCCGGCGCGCTCACCATTTGTGGAAAACGAAAAACACGGCCATTGCGATGCAGCCAAAGCCTGCGGCGTGATTCCACTTTAATTTCTCGCCTAGATAAAGGACAGAGAACACAGAGAAGACCGAAAGGGTGATCACTTCTTGAATGGTCTTGAGCTGCGCCGTGCTGAATTCGTACGAACCGATCCGATTGGCCGGGACCTGGAAACAGTATTCGAAAAAAGCGATTCCCCAGCTCACCAGGATGACTTTCCAAAGCGCGGAAGTGCGGTATTTCAAATGGCCATACCAGGCAAACGTCATGAAAATATTCGAGATGGTCAGTAGGATAATGGTTCGCATGTTTTTCCGTTCTCGCTTTACGTGAAAGGCGTTCTTCTTGAGACGCAGAATTCTAGGCTAAGGATACAATCTAGCCGATCGATTGTTTGATTTTGTGATTCTGCGACAGATGTCGTGATGCGCTGGCGGGCGGTGGAAGCCAGTTCGAAACGCCCCTTGTGCACTTTTCAACTGTTGCCTAATCTCTAATACCGGATTCTGCACACCTGCACGCCGTGCCAGCTCATCCAGCGGGAGGAATTCCGCTACATTCATTAATGAATGAATGATTGTTTGGCTTCCTCATCCGATTTGCACATTGGGCCCATTTAATTGTGGAGGATCTCGTGGGACGGATTGTGAGACAGGTTAGTGTGCTCTTCTTGGCGCTGGCGATCCTGGTACCTGTCACAACGGACGGGCAAACTTCCACCGTGTTGGTAGTCACAGGCTCGAGCATGCCCGAGCCACTCTATTTGCAGTGGAACGACGAATTCCACAAGCAGCAGCCTGGCGTGCAGGTGCGCTATTTGCCGGAAGGCAGCGGCGTAGGCGCCACTCGCGTTCTGACGGGTGCGGGAGATTTCGGCGGAGGCGACGCTCCGATCCCGGAAAAGGAATTGAAGGCATCCGTCACCAAAATTATCGAGCTTCCTACCGTGTTGATCGGAATCGTGGTGGTCTACAACTTGCCCAGTGTTTCGGGAGACCTGCAGCTCTCAGGGTCTGTGCTTGCAAACATATTCCTCGGGAAAGTCACACTCTGGAACGATCCGGCGCTGGCGAAGCTGAATCCCGACCTAAAACTTCCGGCGCTGCCTATTCAAGTGCTGCACCGCTCGGCCGGAAAAGGCTCAAGCTATATTTTTTCGGAAAGTGAGCCCGGAATTTCTAACGCGCGTCGGGCGTAGCGAATCTCCAAGCTGGCCAGTGGGCGCAACCGCGGGCAGATCGCAAGACATGACAGAAAAGGTGGCTGCTACTTCGGGGGCAATCGGCTACACAGAACTGAATATGGCGATGAAAGCCTCATTGCGGATGGCCAGCATCCGAAACGCGGATGGCGAGTTTGTTAAACCATCCCCGCATTCGATCGCGGCCGCAGCCAAAGCGCTGACAAGCAAATCGACGGACGATTTCCGGATTTCGCTGACGAATGCCCCCGGAAAAGACAGCTACCCCACCAGCAGTTTCACCTGGTTTTATGTCCCGGCGGTCGCCAAAGATTCGCAGCGTGGCCGCGCGGTTGTTGAATATTTGAAATGGGTGTACACCAGCGGCGAGAAAATCGCCCAAGAACAGGGTTATCCGCCGCTGCCAGAGGAATTGCTCGCTAAAGTGGCGGCGAAAGCGGAAACGATTCGTTGAGTGAGCCTGGCGCGGCGAGTTGTGTAACATTCGTGAGACGAGATTGGGATTACCGCCGGTTAAATCAATAGCAGAAATTCGTCAGTAGACAAACCTGCTTGTCTTAGTATTCCGCGCAACGTTCCAGTGTCCAACTCCTTGTGGTCAGGAACGACTACCTGAGCAAAAGGCTCGTCGCGGCGCAGTATGATGTGGCGGCCATGTTGTCGCTTGATTTGAAAGCCCGCTTTGCCGAGAGCTGAGACACAGACGCGCCCCGAGATTCGAGGCAACTTCGTCATACGGCGAGCAAAACCGCATCAAAGCGTTCTGGCGGGATAGGCAAGCCGTCATCCTGAAGAGCAAGGACATAGCCCTCAATGGCCTCGCGGATGTTTTGAATTGCCTCTTCCTTGGTTTTTCCCTGGCTTATGCAACCGGGCAAGCTAGGGCATTCCGCAACCCAATAGTCGTCTTCGCCCGGATATAGGATGGCCTGTCGCACGTAAATTACCTCATGCCCATTTTACCACGCGGCTCAAACATTTAAGGTAAGCGATACAAGATCGGCCCGCGGCGTTGGCTGAATTGGGGGCATTTTGGAGCGGTCCACGGGGTGATACTGCGTATCGCGCTCCACTGGCACGCGGCCCGCGGCGCGGATGAGGCGTTCGAGTTCGGCGTGTGGCGTGAACTCCGATGTCTTGGCGCCAGCATCGTGGTAAATCTTTTCTTCGGCCACAGTACCATCCAAATCGTTCGCGCCGAAACGCTGAGCAATCTGCGCCATGCTCGGCGAAAGCATGATCCAGTACGCCTTGATGTGATCAAAATTATCGAGAAGCAGCCGCGCGACCGCGATGTTGCGCAGGTCGTCGTAACCCGTGGGCTTCGGAATGTGTGAGAGCGCTGTGTTATCCGGATGAAACGCCAGCGGAATAAACGTAACGAAGCCGTGCGTTTCGTCCTGCAATTCGCGCAATTTGATCAGGTGATCGACGCGCTCTTCTTCGGTCTCCACGTGCCCGTAAAGCATGGTGGCGTTGGAACGAAGGCCAGCTTCATGCGCTTTCTTCGCGGTGTTCAGCCACATCTGGCCGCTGGTCTTGTGGTCGCAAATAATTTTTCGCACTCGCGGGTGAAATATTTCCGCGCCTCCGCCAGGGCAAGAATCCACTCCCCCTTCCTTCATTTTGCGCAAGACATCTTCGATGGAAAGCTTGGCGATGCGCGAGAAGTAATGCACTTCCACCATCGTAAAAGCTTTGATGTGCACCGTGGGGCAGCGTTGTTTGAGGCCGCGAACCATCTCCAAGTAATGGTCGAAGCTCAAATCCGGATGAAGGCCGCCGACAATGTGAAACTCCGTGGCGCCTTCGCGCACGCCTTGTTCCGCGCGCTCGTAAATCTCTTCGAGCGCAAATGTATAGGCGCCGGGCGCGTTGGGATCGCGGCCAAAGGCGCAGAGTTTGCAGTGCGCCACACACACGTTGGTCGGATTGATGTGCCTGTTGATGTTGTAATACGTAATGTTGCCGTGGCGCTTCTCGCGAACGTAATTCGCCAGCCAGCCGACCGCAAGAAGATCCGGCGAACGATACAGCGCGATGCCGTCCTCCATGCTCAGGCGCTCGCCAGCGAGGACTTTCTTCGCGATGGGTTTCAACCGTGGATCCGTGATTGTCAGTTCGCTCATTTTGAATCCGCTGAAAATTTCAAACGCGCCAAACCGCTGCCGCAGCGCCCCAGAACAACAGGAACAATAAACTAATATAACCGTTCACGGCGAAAAACGCAGCGTCCAGCTTGCTGAGGTCGCCGGGTTTGACAAGCGAATGCTCGTAGGCCAGCAGCGCGGCAACGACGGCGATGCCCGCCCACGCCGGCCACGGCAGCGCGAAGCTGTAAGCGAGCCACGACAGCAGCGTGACCACGGCGATGTGCATAATGCGCGCAATAAGCAGCGCGTTGGCGATGCCGAATCGCTTGGGAACCGAATACAGCCCGGCTTGCTTGTCATAATCAACGTCCTGGCATGCGTACAGCACGTCAAAGCCGCCAACCCAAAAAGTGACGGCTGCGCAAAGAATGAGTATGCGAACGTCAAGACTTCCCGTGATGGCAATCCAGGCAGCGGCCGGCGAGATACCGAGAGCGAAGCCTAGAAAAATGTGCGACCAGTTCGTGAAGCGCTTAGTGAAGGAATAGAAAAACAGTATGGCGATGGCGAGCGGAGCGAGTTTTAGAGCAAGAGAATTGAGCTGCCAGGCCGCAGCGAAAAATAAAGCCACGGCGCCGAGCGTGAACGCCCAAGCAAACGAAATTGAAAGAGCGCCAGTTGCAAGCGCACGCTGCTTCGTTCGAGGGTTTTCTTTATCGAAGCGAAGGTCGGCGATGCGGTTCATGGTCATGGCGGCGGAGCGCGCCGCAACCATGGCGACGATGATCCAGAGGAACTGGCGCAAGGTTGGCCAACCTCTTGGCGGTTGATGCGTCGCGCGCGCGGCAAGCAGCGCTCCCGTCAGGGCAAACGGAAGCGCAAAAACGGAGTGCTCGAACTTGATCATTTCGAGCACGGTGCGAATGCGCCCCACCATCGCGATTTATGCCTCCGCCTTTTTCACGTTGGTTTGGCCTGTCCAGCGATACATATTTTCCTGGGGAAGATTAATCTGCGCAAGAACGCGATAAATGTATTGCGTGACCAGGTCGTCGATCGTTTGCGGGTGATGATAGAACGCTGGAATCGCAGGCATAATCACCGCGCCGGCCTGTTGCACGCGCAGCATATTTTCCAGATGAATGCGATTGAATGGCGTGTCGCGAACACAAAGAACCAGCTTACGTACCTCTTTGAGCATGACGTCCGCGGCCCTGGAAACGAGGTCGTCGCTGATGCCGCTGGCAATCGCCGCGAGTGTTCCCATGGAACACGGAATGACGATCATTGAATCCACCGCGTAACTGCCGGAAGCGATGGCCGCGCCGATATCCTTATTTGGGAGAACTTCGATTTTTGCAGCGGAACGGCCGATTAGCCGGCTGGGGAGTTGCTTCAAGTCACCGGAAATGATTGCCAGCTCTTCGGAGAAGAGCCGCTGTCCAGCCTCAGTGACTACTAGATGGATTCGCGCAACACGCGGATCTTTTTCAAGCAGGTCGAGCGCTTTTTGCGCCAGGATGGCGCCGCTCGCCCCGGTCACACCTACGGTTACGACTTGTTTTTGCGTGTCATGCATGTTTCTGTGTGGATACATTCAGTCTCGCAGCCACCCCAGCGCAAGTCAAGACACGGCGCTCTTCCGCCGCGGCTTGTGTTTATAATTGGATTCCGGCCAAAAGGAGAGGCCCGATGGGCAACGGCAACACGAAAGCTCTTGACGTCGTAATGGAGTTCATCAAGCGCGTCAATGCGGGAGACGCTGATGCGCTCAGTGGATTCATGACCGAAGACCATATATTTCAGGACGCGTTGGGAAAACGGTTCGTAGGCCGCGATAAAATGCGGGAAGGCTGGAAGCAATACTTCAAGCTCGTTCCAGGCTATCGCATTCGAGCCGATGAGTTTTTTCAGACAGATCACACGTTTGCTGTTTTCGGCAGCGCCAGCGGCGCCTACTCTCGCGACGGAATCTCGGGCAAGGACAACTTCTGGGAAGTCCCTGCGGCGTGGCGGGCTTTTGTTCGCGGTGATTTGATTGCGGAATGGCGTGTTTACGCGGACAATCAGCCGCTGCGCAAATTGATGGGCGACAGCACGCCTTAGGCTCAGGCGCGAACCGGCGCCGGCAAAATCTATGACAGAAAAGCATCTTGGCGAACTGCTCGAAGCCGTCCGCCTGGGTAGCGTCACCTCCCAGCAAGCCATCGAGCGGCTGAAGCATCTGCCGTTCGAGGATTTGGGATTTGCAAAGGTGGATCACCACCGCGCGCTGCGGCAGGGATTCGCGGAAGTGGTTTTCGGCAAGGGTAAGACGCCGACGCAGGTAGCGGGTATCGTTCGTGCGATGCTGCGGCAAAAAGCTTCGCGCCAGAACATATTGGTTACGCGAGCGGATGCAAAGATTTTTGCGGCCGTGAAGCATTTGAATCGCAAAGCGAAGTTTCACGCCTCATCTGGAGTGATTACCATCGAGCGGAGCCAGGAAATTACGGGGAAAGGAACGATCCTCGTTGTTTCTGCTGGCACGAGTGACATTCCCGTTGCCGAAGAGGCACTACTCACCGCGCAAATGATGGGAAACCGCGCCGAACACCTGTATGACGTGGGCGTCGCCGGCATTCACCGGCTTCTGGAGCATCGAGAGAATCTGACGAAGGCGCGCGTGATTATTTGCGTTGCCGGAATGGAAGGCGCTCTGCCGAGCGTCGTTGGAGGATTAGTTGCGGCTCCCGTGATTGCCGTGCCAACCAGCGTTGGTTATGGCGCAAGTTTCGGCGGCGTGGCCGCGTTGCTGGGCATGCTCAATTCTTGCGCATCGAATGTGACGGTCGTAAACATTGATAATGGTTTCGGCGCCGCGTGCGTGGCTTCATGCATCAACCGCATTTGAGTGTCTGGCAGGCTTGGTTTCTGTTTTATGCAGAATATTGAATCGTTTATTGATGGCAGTAAGAAACTTACGGACATTTTTGGCTACTGGCCGTCCTTCCACGATGCTGAAGTAATCGAATTGGCCCTCTGGCGGGGTGATGTCGAGCCTGATGCTGGCCGCTATGTATTTCCCCTACTAAAAACGCAACTACATTTATGGGAGCTTACCAAAGATGTGAATCCAGGTGGTTTTCTCGTCTCGCGGCACCACACACTCACTACACTTCGGTTCGAGGACGTCAACGAGTTCCATATGGAAGGGTTTAATCATCAGAATGCCATCCTCGGATTGTCGATCATCCGCCAGGATCGATCAGGGGGACCGACGCCCGTGTTCGCCGTTCACTTCAATCCCGCACACGGGATGGGCGCATCTTTCATATGTTCGCGTGTGGAAGTCGTCGACGCAGTTCGATGTACCGTTGACGGAAAGCTGTTTACTTAGCGAAGCAAGGCCACCAACGGTCATGCTTAGCTGCGCTATAGAGACCTGTCAGATCCATTCTCCCTTTCATTCTTCAACAGGACTTTCATCACACCGGATTTCTGAGCGAAACGAATCGCGGCAGGCGCCTCGTTTAAAGGAAACATGCGCGTGATGAGCAGCCTCGGGTCGACTTTGCCGGAGCGCAACAGCGCAATCGCTTTAGCGAATGGGCCGCAGCGCGAACCGAGGACCGTCAGTTCCTTGACCACGATGGGCCACGTCTCGATAGGTGCAGCGCCGTGAAATGTTGATTTCAGAATGAGTGTGCCGCGCGGCTCGGTCATGTGTTGGGCGAGCGCGAATCCCGTCGGTGAACCAGTCGCTTCGACTAATAAGCCATAACTTTCCTTCACGTTTTGGATATCTGAGGCGTCGCCACGCACTTTTTTCGTCCTAATCCCGGCGCGGCGTGCGAGAGCAAGTTTGTTACCGTGCTTTCCATACATCACTACTCGCGGCACAGCGGTCCGCAGAACGAGCGCGATCATTTGCGCGAGTTTCCCGTCGCCCAGCACAGCAGCTTCCCGGAATTGTTTGGTGTCGACCTGTTCGAGAATCTCGCAAGCCGCCGCAAGCGGTTCGACAAAGACTGCCTGCTCATCGCTGATGGAATCAGGAAGGGCATGTAGATTTTCGAGCGGCAGTGCCAAATACTCCGCGAACGCTCCGTCGTGCGACACGATGCCGAGCACAGTGCGCCGCGCGCAATGCGTTTTCAACCCGCGCCGGCAAAAAGCGCAAACCGGCCGATACGCGTAAGCCAAGCAAGATACGTTAATCTCGCCAACAACGCGTCGCCCCAGCCATTTTTTCTTCAGCGCGCCGGAAACGCCGCGAACGTCAGCAACTTCGCCAACGAATTCGTGCCCTGGCGTGCCACGAAACGCGTGATAGCCGCGCAATATCTCGACGTCCGTATTGCAAATCCCGGCCATACGGACGCGTACCAGCGCCCATCCCGGTCGAGGCTTGGGTAGCGATTTCTCCGACGGTTTCAGCTTTCTGTCGGTAACGCGAAAGGCGAGCACGTCGCCCATGTTGCCGTATTTTTGTTGTTCGCGTCTAGGTCCGTTTAATGCGGATAGCCCGCGTTGATGAAGTCATCGATGTCTTTATGGAGCTTGTGATGTTGAACTTCATCGATGTACATCATGTGTCCGCCTTCGTAGTAAGCAAAACTCACGTTCTTACGGACCGGCGGCTCCAGGTTCATGTGAGCAAATGTATTTTCAATCCCGTTGAAAGGTGTCGCCACGTCGTAGTAGCCGCAGAGGACTAGCACTTTCAAATAGGTTTGCTGAGTCATTGCGGCGCGCAAAACTTCCGCGACTTCCGTATTCCCGGTTTGGTCCCACGGTCGGACATTGGCACTCACGGTGTAGTACGCGTCGCTGTCCCACTTCAATTCGCGTCGCACATAATCGTGGAACGTCGCAACGAACGCGCCTTCATACGAAGCCTCGCTCGGGTCATACTCCACTCGCTCGCCGGCCGCGTCGACTTCCATGCCCGTGAAACGCGAATCCAGCCGCCCGATCGTCAAACGCTTATCCCGCTCAAGCTCTTTGAACCATCGAAACGGGCTGACGCGCAGATTTGCCTGCTCGATAAATTTCGTGGAAAGACCAGTGTAGTGCGCGAGATCCTCGACCACTTTCTGGTGCTCCGCCGGGGAAAGCTGGTCACCTTTTTCCAAAGCCTGCGCATATTCCCCATGCGCAAACTCCCGCGCTTTTTGCGCCACTTGGTCGACAGTCAAACTCTGCAAGTCGGGTGGCAACAAATGGTGATACCAGGCAGTAGTCACGTATGTTGGCAAAAAGAAAATCGTCCGATTGTCGGCGCCCCAATTTGAGAATGCCACCGACGAAAGCAGCGCAATCCCGTTTAAATAGATTTGGTGGCGCTCTTGAATCACTCCCGCAAGTTCGGCGGAACGCGTCGTGCCGTAGCTTTCGCCAATCAGAAATTTCGGCGAGGCCCAGCGCTCCGTGCGCGTGATGTACTGGTAGATGAAATCAGCGAACCAGTTCGCGTCCTCGATAATGCCGTGAAATTGTGCCGTCGCCTCGCCTGGAGCTGGTCGGCTGAATCCGGTAGAAATCGCGTCAATAAACACAAGGTCTGTGGCATCAAGAAACGAGTCTTCGTTATCGACGGTGGTATAAGGAGCAGGCATTCCGTGGCCATCGGCAGTCAAGACCACGCGCTTCGGTCCCATACCCATGTGCGTGAAAAGGGAAGCGGAGCCCGGCCCTCCGTTGTAAACGAAACTTACCGGGCGCTTTGCAGGATCGGCGACTCCATCTTTTGTGTAAGCCACGTAGAACATCGTCGCTTTCACGGTCCCGTCATCCGCCTTGATGTTGTACGTAGCGGCTGTCGCGGTGTAATTGATCACCTGACCGCCGATTCGCGCGGAATGATGCGTGACCGAGGACTTCTCTTCAGGGACAGCCGGTCGCGGCGCTTGTTTGCCCTGAGCGCCTTCGCCTTGCGCAGCCTGTTCGGCCGGAGGGCGGGTCCGCTGTTGCTGTTGAGGCGGCTGTTGGCCTGCTGGAAGCGTCGGCTGCTGAGCCGCGGCCGTGCTTAAGCCAAATGACAAAATAATTCCTGCGAGGATGCACCAATCTCTCCGCATTTCGCAATTCTCCTTTTTTCTTCACAGCATTAGTCGGGCAACCAGGGGTGGCACAACATTCGGGAGAATCCCTCCACTCGCCCGAAACATGTTGTAGGACGCGTGAACGGCAATTCGAGTTTCACTTCGAAACGAATAGAACGCGAAGCACTCGCATGTGCAAAAAGGTGGGAAATAGCAAAATCAGCAAAGTAACCGAGGGCAAGCTGGGAATCAGTGTAGAACTACAGCGAGGGTCTTAATGAGCAGCGGCTCTTGCTCTCGGAAGACCGTCCTTAAATCAAGAACTAAGCGATCGCTTTCTACCCGGGCGATGACGGAAATGCCTGCCGGAGCGCGGCGGAGTCTCTGCTCGAGCTGTGCCGCAGAATAGCGCGCACTGGCAATCCGAATAATCTTTGTGGGAAGCGCTTGTGCCGGCGTCGAGCCACCGCCTGCGAGCGACGTGCCATCCGCAATTTCCATCTCCACTTCGTCGAGCGGAAGCTCCGGCCGAAGGTCACGCAGAAAATTCTCGGAGCGGCGCTTAAGCTCTGCGGCGCTCGTTCGAATCATCCGAAGTGCGGGAATTTCATCCCAAGCGGCTCGCAGGTACGCGCCGAGAGTTACCTCCAGCGCTGCAGTCGTGAGCTTGTCGACTCGCAGTGCGCGGAACAGCGGATGCCGCCGCACACGAGCAAGGAGTTCTTTCTTGCCGGCAATGATCCCAGACTGTGGCCCGCCCAATAGCTTGTCGCCGCTGAACATCACAATGGATACTCCCGCGTCGATGCTTTGCCGAACGACAGGCTCTGAGATTCCGTTCGCGGAAAGATCAACCAGACAACCCGAGCCCAGATCCTCGACAAGCGGAATCCCGGTTCGCTGGCTGAGCGCGGCCAGTTCCTTGAGCGACGGTTTTTCTGCAAACCCGGTGATGCTGAAATTCGAGGGATGCACGCGCAGTAAGAGCCGCGTCTTCTCGTTGATGGCGTTTTCGTAGTCGGCCACTCGCGTGCGGTTCGTGGTTCCAACTTCGCGCAGCACCGCTCCGCTTTCCGCCATGATTTCAGGGATGCGGAAACCGTCGCCAATCTCAATCAGCTCCCCACGCGAAACGACGACCTCGCCGCCCTTTGCCAAAGCGGCGAGCACAAGCAGCACAGCCGCGGCACAGTTGTTGACCACGATGGCTGCTTCCGCCCCGGTCAGCCGCTCCAAGAGCGAAGAAGTGTGCACGTCGCGCTTACCCCGCGCGCCCGCCTCCAAATCATATTCAAGATTCGAGTATTGCGTCGCCGTTCGCCGGAATTCTTCCACCACTGCCTCAGCAAGGGGAGCGCGGCCAAGATTGGTATGCAGGATTACGCCTGTAGCGTTGATCACCGGCTGAAGCGAGTGCGCCAAGATGCGCTCTACAATAGAACCGATGTGCTCCTCGAGCGAAGCCGGATCGGCAGCCAGCAGTGCGAATTCCCCCAGCAGAGCAGACGCAAGTTGATCTGTAATGCGCGTGCGCAGCTCCCCAAGGACAGTCCGCGTCACTTCCACGAGAAGTGTGCGGTCCACGCGGGTCGCAAGCGTCGCAAGCCGCGGCTGCGCAAGAAGTTCGTCCACAGAAGGAATTTGCCGCAACAATTCCGCCTGCTCGGCGGAAAGAGCCTGTTTTGCGCGTGCTTCCATGCCCCTATTTCAGCACACCGCCTCTCCGCGAGCAACGAAGCTTTCCTGCGGCCGGCTCGCAGGCTGATGCGCCTTGGCGCCGCAATACAGGTGGGATGCACAATCCGCAGCGCCATTCACTCAGGTGGTTGACGCCTTAGCTTTGTGCTCCTAGCATGATACTCAGGGGCATTTCCACCCATGGCGACCATCGACGAAGAGCTGGCGCAGCTCGAACGGGATATCCGTCAGCTCAAAATTGAATACGATCAGTATTTCGGCGGCGGCAGAAAGCGCCCTCCGACGGAAATCGAGTGGCGCATTGAATTGGTGGTAAAGAGATATGCCGAACGCGGCGGCGAGTTGAAATACGGACACCGGTTTCGGTTGAACAATCTCACCCAGACCTACGCAAAATATAAAGACATCTTCCGCAAGAAGACACAAAACAAGGAAGAAGGAAAAATTCAGCGGCACTTCGGCGCGGCCGCCAAAGCGATCGAAGCGGAACGAGCGCACAAAAATCCTGAGCATTCAGCGGAAGCACCCGCAACGCCACCAGTTAGCGCACCAGCGGCGGCGCAGGGCGCATTCCGTGTGACCTGCTCCGAACCGGAACGCGAATCGGAAAAGGTCGATCAGCTCTATCAGGCATTTCTGCAAGCGAAACAGCAAGCTGGAGAACAGACGGGGAAGCTTTCTCGCTCCAGTTTCAACGAGTTTGTCCTCAAAAAGACGAAAGATCTGCAGAAGCAAAAGAATTGCCGCGATGTCGAGTATGTCGTCGAAGTCATCAATGGACAGGTGAAGCTCAAGGCTCTCGTCAAAGCTTGACCGCGATAAGAATTAACCGTTTGACCACGAATCTGCCATCTCAAAGAGAATCCCTTTAAGATTTCTGATCCCTGTCTTTCGCCTTTCGATTTCAACAGCCCAATCTCATCCGAGGCATTCCGGTTTCCGATTTTCTGCCGGGCGCATTACACTGTTGTGCCTTACTTTTTCTGGAGGAATTCATGGCAGTGGAGCGCGCGCTCATCAGCGTGTTTGATAAAACAGGAATCGTGGAGTTTGCCAAGCGGCTTGCGGCTCTGCGCATCGAGATTCTTTCAACCGGCGGGACATCCAAGCTCCTACGCGAAGCTGGCGTTGCCGTTCGCGACGTCGCCGACTTTACAGGTTGGCCGGAGATGCTCGGTGGCCGCGTAAAGACTCTGCACCCAAAGGTGCACGGAGGTCTGTTGTATCGCCGTAAGCACGCTGAGGATATGAAGCAAGCAGCGGAGCACGGCATCGCCCCAATCGACCTGGTCGTTGTGAACCTCTATCCCTTCGAAGCGACCGCGGCGAAATCGGGCTTAACGGCGGAAGAGCTTATCGAAAACATCGACATCGGCGGACCCACGATGTTGCGCTCGGCGGCAAAAAATTTCGAAAGTGTTACCGTTGTGACCGACCCTGCCGATTACGGACGTGTGGCCGAAGAGCTCGAAACGGCGCATGAGACTTCGCATGCTACGCGGCTCGAGCTGGCCCGCAAAGTCTTCGCCACGACTTCACGTTATGACGGGATGATCACGACGGAACTGGAACGGCTTTCAGCCGCGGCGAGTCATTTGGAATTGGGCGCAAAGCCGGCGTTGCCGGAACTAATACACATCGCTCTGCAGAAAATGAATCCGCTGCGCTATGGAGAAAATCCTCACCAAGCTGCGGCCCTCTATATACCTGCGGGGACCGCACCGGCGGGCCTAGCAGCGGCGAAACAGCTTCAAGGCAAGGAACTTTCGTACAACAATTACGTGGACCTGGAAGCGGCGCGGAGCCTCGCGGCTGAATTCAAACAGCCCGCCGCAGTCATCGTGAAGCACAATACCCCCTGCGGAACCGCTGAGCGCGAAACCCTTCTCGACGCGTACCTGAAAGCACTCGCGACCGATCCCGTTTCGGCATTCGGCGGCGTATTGGCATTCAATCGCCCGATCGATGCCGCAACCGCCGAAGAAGTAGCGAAGCTTTTCGTCGAATGCATCGCCGCGCCGGGATTCGACGAAAAGGCCAAAGCAATCTTCGCTGCAAAAAAGAATCTGCGGTTGCTGGAACTTCCGCCCAGTGGCCTTGATCCGGACCGCGAACTGCAGCTCAAGCGCATCCTCGGAGGAGTGTTGGTGCAGCAGCCTGATCTGGGCGAAATCATCGAAGATCAACTAAAAATCGTGACCAAGCGCGCCCCAACGGCCGCAGAAATGCAAACTCTGTGCTTTGCCTGGAAAGTCTGCAAGCATGTCAAATCCAACGCCATCGTATTTGCAAAGGATGGCGCGACGCTAGGGGTCGGCGCGGGCCAGATGAGCCGCGTGGATTCCGTCAAGATCGCGGTGATGAAAGCGCAGTCTTCCCTAACCGGAAGCGTAGTCGCGTCGGATGCATTTTTCCCGTTCCCCGATGGCGTCGAGGAAGCCGCAAAAGCAGGTGCAGTCGCAGTAATTCAGCCCGGAGGTTCCGTCCGCGACAACGACGTGATCGCCGCCGCCGACCGCCTGGGAATGGCCATGGTCTTTACAGGCATCCGGCATTTCCTGCACTAGAAAGGTACCTGCTCAATTCGTGCGGCGATGCAATTAAAGATTCCATTTCAACTCTTTTGAAATTTCCAGCATCCTAGTAATAGGCGCATAGGGGCCTTGGAAACGCCTGAGGTTTGGCTTTTGACCGCGTTCCAGCTGCATGGGATACTTTTTGTTTCTGGGGCTACGATGAACCTAAGAAGAATCATTCTCGCCGCACTCTGCACCTGCCTTCTCGGGGTGGTGGCTGCCGCTCAGACTCCTCCAGACTCACAAGTCGAGAATAACGCTCAGTCTCAATCCAAGGCTGACGCACCACCTTCGGAAGCGGCAGCTGCCCCTTCTCCTCGCGCCGAGGCGTACTACAACTACGCGATGGGGCACCTCTTCGAGCAGCAGTATGAGACGACCAATCAACCGGAATTCGCGACGCAGGCCATCGATGCCTATAAAAAGGCCTATGCCCTCGATCCAAAGTCGCCCGTCATAGGCGAACGCCTCGCTGAGATGTATTGGAAAGCGCAACGTGTCCACGAAGCCGTAACGGAGGCGCAGGAGCTTCTCAAACGCGACCCTAACGACCTGCAAACCCGGCGTCTTCTTGGCCGCATCTATTTGCGGAGCCTGGGGGATCTGACCTCGAGCGCGCAATCAGAAATGGCGGCACGGGCTATCGAGCAGTACAGCGAAGTCTACCGCCTGGATCCCACGGACTCGGAGTCGGCTTTATGGCTGGCGCGCCTCTACCGTCTGCGCAATGAGCACGAAAAGGCCGAAGAAGTTCTCCGCAGCCTCTTAAAGCAAGACCCGGAGAACGAAGCCGCGGTCGAACAACTCACACAACTTCTGCTCGATGAAGGCAAATCTGCGGACGCTGTTTTGCTGCTCGAAAGCGTTACCAACCGCACGCCTTCGCCTGCTTTGCTCGATCTTCTCGGCGACGCCTATACGCAGACCCACGACCTCGCGAAAGCGGAAGGCGCCTACCGTAAAGCGATGGATCTAGATCCCTCGGAGTTGAGCCATGTGCGGGGATTGGGCCAAACTTTGCTCGCCGAAGAAAAATTCGCGGACGCGCTCACTGTTTACCAGAAGCTCGCCGATTTGATGCCCGACGACTCCGATGTATACCTGCGTTTGGCGCAGATTTACAGGGAACTGCACCAGCTCGATCACGCGGAAGAGAATCTCTTGAAAGCCCGTCAGTACGCGCCTGGCAGCCTTGAAGTCATGTACAACGAGGCCATGCTCTACGAAGCACAGGGCCGCTATGAAGATGCCATTCGCGTCCTCTCCGACGCCGTCACCGGTTTGAAATCGCAATCGCCGGTCCAGCCATCGCGCCGGCGGTCGCTGGCCATTTTGTACCAGCAACTCGGCCAGCTCTACCGCGATACGCAAAATTTCCAAGCCGCGATTTATACCTTTGAAGAGCTGGGACGCCTCGGCGAAGAGGAAGATCGCCGTTCGCGCATGCTCATCATGGACACCTATCGAGCGGAAAAAGATTTGCCGAAGGCGCTGCAGGCCGGCAAGGACGCGCTAGCAAAATATCCTAGCGACCAGGGGTTACGTACATCCGATGCCCTCCTGCTGGGTGAGAATGGCCAGACAGACGAAGCCGTAAAGATTCTTCGCTCGCAGCTCAGCAAGACCGAAGCGGACCGCGATATTTATATGAATATTGCGCAGGTCTACGAGCGTGGCCGCCGCTACAAGGAAGCCGAAGAAGCCGCCCGGACTGCGGAGGCCATCCCCGGCGATCCGCATGACAACGAAATGGTTTGGTTTTTACTGGGAGCCATCTACGAACGGCAAAAGTTTTACGACCGCGCCGAAACGGAATTCAAAAAGACGTTGGAAGTGAATCCGCGCAATGGCCCGGTCCTCAACTATTACGGCTATATGCTCGGCGATCTTGGCATCCGTCTCGATGAAGCGGAGGCGCTCGTGCAGCGCGCGCTGAAGGAAGAGCCTCATAGCGGCGCCTATCTCGATAGCCTCGGCTGGATTTATTACCGCGAAAATAAACTCACCGAAGCCGAAGCGACGCTTCGCAAAGCCGTCGAACGCGACAGCCACGATGCTACGATTCGTTCTCACCTGGCTGACGTCTACGCCAAATCGGGCCGGACCGACCTAGCCGCGATTGAATGGGAGAAGTCGCTGGCTGAATGGCGCCGCGCGCTCCCGGCGGACGTGGAAAACGACAAAATTGCCGAGATCGAAAAGAAACTTTCCCAGGTAAAGCACCGCGTGGCCCAAAAATCTTCGCCGCAAGACGCGAAACCGCAATAACCCGCATGCGCGAAGTCCGCATCCCCGCGTTTGCCAAAATCAATCTGCGCCTCGATATTCTTGGAAAACGTTCCGACGGCTACCACGAACTCCGCACAATTTTCCAAAGCATCTCGCTCCACGATGAGTTGCGCCTGGGCGCTTCAAAGCATCGGGGAATTTCGCTCTCCATACAGGGGAACGCCATACTTTCCCGGGAGCCATTTCAGAAAAATCTCGCCTACCGGGCGGTCGATGCACTCCGCCATGAACTCAAAATTCATTCCGGCGTCGAGATCGAGCTCAGAAAGACAATTCCGGCCGGGCGCGGCCTGGGAGGCGGTTCCAGCGACGCAGCGGCCGCTTTGCTCGGCTACCTCCGCTTGACGGGACGCAAGCTGCCGCTGCCGCGCCTTTTAGAAATCGCCTCCTCCCTCGGCGCTGACGTCCCCTTTTTCCTCTTAGGAGGCCGCGCGTTAGGCATCAGTCGCGGCGACGAAATCTACCCTCTTCCAGACATACCCAAGCTCTCAGTCCTTATCGTTTCGCCCAGCGACATTCACGTCCCCACGCTAGACGCCTACAAATGGCTCAAAGCTCGCCCGCTGACATTGACAAAAGGCGCCGCAGACCCTAAACTTTGGAAGTTCTGTGCTCTGTGCTGGAGCACGCAGGGAAGCGGCCTTTCCAACGATTTTGAGCGGCCTGTTTTCCGGCGTCAGCCCCGTCTTGATCAAATCAAACGGGCTTTGCTTCAAAGAGGAGCTGCAGAAGCCTCGCTGGCGGGTAGCGGTTCGGCGGTGTTTGGAGTTTTCCCGAGCCCAGTGCAGGCGCGCCGAGCCGCTGTTGGGTTTCCGGACGATCAGACCTTTGTTTGCGAGACTCTCTCGCGTGACAGGTACGTTCGTAAAATGCAGGGCACTCATTGACGTAGATTTGTGTCCTCTGTTTTGCCTCGGTTGATCCGCAGCGTCTCCAAAGAGCCGAATTGCTTAGCATTGAAAGCGAATTTGGGCCCGGAAGTGTGCAACCCCAAAAAGCTGATCTGACGGAGCACTCGTTTCGTGAACGACGACCGATTCAAAATTTTCTCGGGGACCGCGAATCTGCCTCTGGCAGAGAGCATCTGCCGTCATTTGGAAGTCCCGCTGGGAAAAGCAAAACTCGGACGCTTTAGCGATGGTGAAATTTATTTTCAGATTCTCGAAAACGTGCGCGGCGCCGACGTGTTCGTCGTCCAGCCTTGCTGCTATCCCGTTGACAATCATTTGTTCGAGCTGCTCTTGATGATCGACGCCTTCAAACGCGCATCCGCCTGGCGCATCACGGCGGTGCTCCCGTATTACTGCTACGCCCGCCAGGATCGCAAAGACAAGCCGCGCGTCCCGATATCAGCAAAGCTCGTCGCCGACTTGCTAGAAACAGCCGGCGCAAGCCGCGCCCTGACTCTCGACCTTCACGCGCCGCAGATTCAAGGTTACTTTGACGTTCCGGTGGATCACTTGTACGGTTCTCCCGTCCTCGTCGAACACTTCCGCCATCTGCAACTGCCGAATCTGACGGTTGTTTCGCCGGATGCCGGCGGCGTGGAACGCGCGAGATTCTTTGCGAAGAAACTAGACGCGCCTCTGGCCATCGTGGATAAACGCCGCGTCGACGTGGACGTCAGCGAAGTCATGAACCTGATCGGCGATGTCCGCGGCCGCAGCACTCTCATCGTCGACGACATTATCGACACCGCAGGCACGCTGGTGAAAACCGCCGAAGCGCTGATTCGCGAAGGCGCCACCCAGGTATTCGCCGCCTGCACCCATGCCGTACTTTCCGGCCCGGCCATCGAGCGCATCGCGAACTCGCAAATTAAACAAGTGGTGGCCACGGATTCCGTTCCGTTAGGCGAAGCCGCAAAGGGTATGGGCAAGATAAAAGTTTTGAGCGTCGCGGACTTGCTAGCCCGCGGCATTCGTTCGATTCACGAAGAGACGTCCATAAGCGAGCTGTTCATTTAGTAGGACAGACATTCGTGTCTGTCGCCTTGCGGTAGAAGTTGGAAGTGAAGCTGGAACCGGAAGCACCACCAAGTTTAGATTTTTGTCACACAAGTTTTCACGGAAGGAATGAAAGTATGGCTCAACCACAAATTATCGTAGAAGGAGCGCCCCGCTCCGATCGGGGCAAGAACGAAGCCCGGCGCCTGCGCTTAACGGGTAAAGTTCCCGCGATTCTATACGGCGGCAAAGGCGATGCGATCTCGCTCGCACTGAACACCAAACAGATCGGCGCGATTCTCCGCTCCGAAAGCGGCCACAACACACTCTTCCAGGTTGACCTGGCAGGCAAACACGAGCCCGCCATCTTGAAAGACTGGCAAGTGGATCCCGTCACCGGAAATCTGCTGCACGTCGACCTCGTCCGCGTGGCCATGGACGTTCGCATGCGCGTGAAGGTCCCTGTGCACACCTTCGGCGAACCCGCTGGCGTCAAACAGCAAGGTGGCGTCTTCGAAGTCGTCACCCGCGAAGTCGAAATCGAATGCTTGCCCGCGGAGATTCCGACCGAATTCAAAATGGACGTCACCGGCTTAATGCTTGGCCAGCAGCTTCGTGCCAAAGAACTGCCGATCGACACCGCCAAGATGAAGCTCATTACCGATCCGGAACGCGTCCTAGCTCACGTCGTGGCTCTCAAGGTCGAAGAAGAGAAGCCCGTCGAAGCCGTTGCCGCGGATGCTGCTGCGCCCGCCGAGCCCGAAGTCATCAAGAAGGGCAAGAAAGAAGTCGAAGGCGAAGAAGGCGTCGAGGGCGAAGCCAAACCGGACAAGGCCGAAAAGGGCGAGAAGAAGAAGTAGCACGGCAGTTTGTAAATCGCGGCGGCTGGCGTCAATCCAGTCGCCGAACAGAGGCCTATGCGGCTCATCGTCGGACTTGGGAATCCTGATCCGGAGTACCAATGGACGCCGCATAACCTCGGATTTATGGCGGTGGATGAACTGGCGAATCGCAGTTCGATTCGCGTCGAGCGCCCGGAAGGCAAGGCACTCGTGGGTAAGGGCAAGATCGCCGGAGAAGATGTGCTTCTGGCGAAGCCGCAGACGTACATGAATCTCAGCGGCATCTCGGTACGAGAGCTGCTGGGAAAGTACGAGCTGGGTCCTGCGGATTTGCTGGTGATGTGGGATGAAGTGCAGTTGCCTTTTGGAACGATTCGCATCGACCGCAAAGGCAGCGGCGGCAGCCACAACGGCGCAAACTCAGTGATCAGCGGCGTGGGCACGCAGGAGTTCTCGCGCATCCGATTAGGATGCGGCCCAGATCATCCGCTGAGCAGCCGCAAGGAATTCGTGCTGCGGCCGATGAAAAAGGCCGAACTCGAAGAAGCGGCGGAGATGATTGGCAAAGCCGGCGATGCCGTGGAAATGATTCTCGCGAAGGGAATCGAGCCGGCCATGAATATTTTCAACCGGCGAAAGCCGGAAGCGGAAGAGCCGGAAGAAGAGTAAGGCAGTTTTGCTGAGTTTGTTTCGCAACAGAGTTTGAAGTGCCGCCGATACCATCGGCGCAAAGAGGAAAGAGGTCATTATGCAAGAGCGACTGTACGATCTGATTTTCATCGCCCGCCCGGCAACGCCGGAAGACGAAATCAAGAAAGTAATCTCGGGCATCGAGCACACTTGCGCGGAAAAGGGCGCGAAGATTGAGAAGACCGAATTTTGGGGCACGCGCAAGCTCGCTTATCGCGTGGCCAAGCATCGCGAGGGCATCTACGTCTATCAGCAGATCCGCACGAATCACGAAGAGCTGATTGCCGAACTCGAACGGCGCCTCCGCGTTCAAGACGTGGTCATCAAGTATCTGACCGTCCGCCTCGACGAAGACTTGAAGCGCCAGAAGAAGCTCGGCGGCAAGCGCGAACAGCGCGCTGCACGGCGTCCTCGCCGCACCACAGCCGCGCCCGCTTCAGCTCCAGCGCATGTACCAGCTCCGACGCCGGAACAAACACCGGCAGCGAGCTAAGTTTCCGCTGTCATTTTTCGAGTTTCGTTTTTCGAATTTCGAATTTGGTCTTAATGGTTTCTAGAGAGAAAGGCAGGACGTTATGGCAGAGGATCCGAAACAAGCACAGTCTCACAGTGGACCGCCGCGCCGCGAAGGTGGTGGTGGTCATGGCGGACCCGGCGGCGGGCATGGTGGTCCGCGCCGCGAAGGTGGCCCAGGCGGAGGTGGTCCGGGCGGAGCCGGTGGCCGTCCGCGCGGCAAGCGCCAATATTTCCGCAAGAAGAAAGTCTGCAAGTTCTGTGTCGAGAAGATGGATTTCGTCGATTACAAGCGCGCCGACATTCTTTCGCAGTTCGTCCAGGAACGCGGCAAGATTCTGCCGCGCCGCATGACCGGAGTTTGCTCGCGTCACCAGCGCTGGCTCGGCGTCGCCATCAAGCGCGCGCGCAACATCGCCTTGCTGCCTTTCGCAGGCAGCGCCGCCGGCACGCAAGCGCCGCGCCAGGTCGTTCCACAGGCCGCTCACGGAGCGCCTGGTACACCCGCAGCTGCACCCGCGCCAGTAGCAGCCCCAGTCGCCACTGCGCCAGTTGCTGTACCCGAGGCCCCGAAGGCTTAACGCCTGCTCGGGTAAAGGTAAATAGGAGCTTAGAGAGAGAACATGCAAATCATTCTTCAGGAAGATATTGAAAAGCTGGGCCACCGCGGCGACGTCGTCACCGTTAAGCCCGGCTACGCCCGCAATTTTCTTTTGCCGCGCAAGCTCGCCGTCGAAGCCAACGCTGGCAATTTGAAGGCAATCGAACGCATCCGCACCTCGCTCGCGAAAAAGACCGCCACCGAGCTGGACGCCGCGCAAAAACAAGCAGGTCTGCTCAATGGCATCTCGCTGAAGTTCACGCGCAAGACCGGCGAGAACGACCAGATGTTCGGCTCCGTCACCACCGCCGACATCGCCGAAGCCCTCGCCGCGCAAAACTTCAAGATCGACAAACGCCAAGTCCAGATCGCCGAGCCCATCAAAGCCCTAGGCGAATATCCCGTGACGATAAAGGTATTCCGCGACGTCACCGCCCAAGTAACCGTCCACGTCACGAAAGAAGAATAGCTCTTCAAACCCCTTGCCTCGATCTATTCCGGCATAGTCAGCTTGGCGGCGAACTCTAACCCTCATCTCTCACAGCTTGGCAGAAGAGGACTGAAGTTTGTTCAATTTGGGCATTGCTAGATGGTTTGGCAGGGCGCTGTCGTATAGCTAATCCGTTTTCGCTTGGCGTGAGAGTTTTTCTCTCTCCGAAGCGGTTTCGGCGCATACCTTACCATCGGTCGACAGAAGCCAAGAAAAAGTTGTTCGGGATCTTTCTTTTTCAATGCTTTAGCGGCACGGCGCACAGCTTTTCATGGATTTGCCGGAAGAGCTCGACGTGGGGATACCCACCGGCCAGCGAAATCCACACCTTCCGCACCGTGATGCGGATCAGCGCGCCGATCTTCAATAACTTCAGTCGAATCGTGGAGCACTGGGCTTTGGCCAACTCCGTTCCCTGCAGTCCCAGTCGCCGCAGCATTTGCAACAACACGTAGGCCATCGAAGAGAAGTACAAGCGCAATTGATTGCTGCGCAGGTAGTGCGTGCTGGTCCGGTCGCTGAACAACATCAGTTGTTCTTTAATCCGATTCTCCATGTCTCCTCTTCCACAGTAGTGCTCTTCATACAAAGCCTGCGCCGGCCAGGCTTCTCCGTTCAGAGAGGTCACCACGAACCGCGGGTTCTCTCCTTTCTCCAGATGCTCGGCCTTGGCCACCACCCGTCGCGCCCGATTCCAACTCTCCCGCGTCTGGTAGACAAACTCTTTGAACAACCGGGCGGCGCGTCCCGTCTCTTGGTAGCGTCCTTTGGCTTCCTCCATCTCCTTCTTGATCTGCACCTTCAGACGCTCGTTTTTCGCTAGCCCCAGCAGATACTCTACGCGATTCGTTTCACACCAAGCCATCAGCTCTTCGCGACAAAACCCGCAGTCCCCGCGCACCAAAATACCTACCTGGGGCCACGCGGAACGAATCTGGGCCACGATGCGCTGCAGCTCCTGTACACTTCCCGCCGACGCATCGATGTTCGATGAGCGCAACCGCGCACACAGCAAGAACTCCCCGCAGAAGATGTACAACGGCAGATAGCAATAGTGACGGTAATAACCATGAAAAAAACGACCCTCCTGGTTTCCGTGCAAAGGATCATCGGTAGCATCCAGGTCCAGAATGATTTCCTTCGGCGCTTCCCGGTGGACTTGCAGGAAAATATCCACTAGCAGCCGGTCCACGGCTCCGTGATCCAGCACGATCTTCTTGTAGCGCTCCTTCCGACTGGCCGTCTCTTTGGTCAGTTCCAGCCGATTCAAGGTGCTCTTTCCGGCTAAGACTTGGCTGCCGGGATCCTCCTTCTCGACCAACACCGCCAGCAAGGGATCGTTCCGCAACTCCTCGTGATCGTTCAGATCTTCGTATCCCAGAGCCAGACCATAGACTCTCTGGGCCACCAACTCCTCCACCGTATGTTCGATCAGATCGGGATCCCGATAATCCGTGAAGCAGGCGGCAAACTGGCGCAGAATCCGGACCCGTTTCTCGACCTCCCGCAAGAGCAGTCCACCGCCGTCGCTGGTGATCGCTCCGCCGTCGAACTGCGCCCGAATCTCGCGTCGCTTTTGGGAATGAAATCCGAAGACAAACTGGTTACACTCTGTGGTCATAAGGCTGTTGCTCCTTCTTGGCAGAATCTTTCTAGGCAAAAGAGTTATGCCATGAAGCAACAGCCTTTTTCAATTTAGTATGAGAAATTCGGGCTAAATCCTTCGCCGTCCAGCTATCGACTATTTCATACGCTTGCAACAGCAGGCTCTCAAGTCCTTGCTCAGCTACGTTCCAAGCGACCTCCTCCAGTAATATTTGCTTTTTGCAATATCTCGACTGATCGCGATCTTCCCACGCGCACAACCAGAGGCAGTATGTGCGTGCCTTCTCATCTTTAAGGAATATCTGTATCGATTTCTCGACACTAGCTTTCTGCCAAAGCAGCGACCGTTCCGGCCAGCTGTGGGAGTTCTTTCGTAAGCGCATCTTGTGTTCGTTTGCAAATTTCCTAAGCCGCGGATCGATCTCCTGAAAAGGCGATTCAATCCGGTCCCACTCTTCGACTGGACCATGAAAGCCATTAGGCATGCCGTCACTCTATACTCGGCAGACTCTGCAGTCCAAGAATCCCTTTCTCTACAAGTTCGAAAAAGTTTTGCACCGATTTCCGAAACGATGCACAGCTCTACGATTGACGTGTCTCTTTGTTCCGCGCACAATGCCGCATCAGCTCGAATGTAATTTAAATTTAATTCGCATCACAATGCTTCTGAGTTCGCGGCGGAAACTCCGCTCTTGCCCTCTCACGAAGAAAATGATACAAAAGCGAAGAAAAGGCGAATAGCGAAGCCCGCATATGCCCGTTGACACGACATTAGAGAAGCCATTACCGAATAATCTCGACGCCGAGCGTTCTGTCCTCGGCGCCATCCTTCTCGACAACAACGCCCTCAACACCGCCATCGAGACTCTTCGCGCCGACGACTTCTTCCTCGATCAACACCGCCGCGTCTTCACCCAGATGATCGCGCTAGCCGAAGTCCAGCAAGCCATCGACCTCATCACGCTCACCGAAGAGCTTCACCGTCGCGGAGACCTCGAAGCAGCCGGCGGCGCGCCCTATCTTGCCTCGCTCGCCGATGGCATGCCCAAAGTTTCCAACGTTGAGCACTACGCGCGCATCGTCAAAGAAAAAGCGATGCTGCGCAATCTCATCCACACCACTCACAACATCCAGCAGCGCGCCTTCGAAGGCGAAGACGGCGCCGACATGATCCTCGACAACGCCGAGTCTTCCATCTTCGAGCTCGCCGAAGACCGCGTCAAAGCCGGCCTCATCTCCGTCAAGGACATCGTCCGCGACAATTTCGAGCGCCTCGAAAAAATCTTCAAGGAAGGCAAAAGCATCACCGGCATTCCCACGGGTTACGTCGAGCTGGATAAGCTGACCTCCGGCCTGCAACCTTCCGAGCTGCTCATCCTCGCCGCGCGCCCTTCGCAAGGGAAAACCGCGCTGGCCCTCAACCTCGCCGAAAACATTGCCATTCGCGCCGGCCAGCCGGTCGCCATTTTCAGCCTCGAAATGTCCAAGGAGTCGCTCCTCCAGCGCCTCGTAGCTTCCGTCGCCCAGATCGACGCACACAAATTCCGCACCGGCCACCTGAATCGCAACGACTGGACGGGCATGACGGAAGCTCTCGGCGTCATCTCCAACGCCCCTCTGTGGGTCGATGACGCCGGCTCCATCAGCGTCCTCGAAATCGGCGCGAAAGCCCGCCGCCTAAAACGCGACAAGGGCCTCTCGCTCCTCATCGTCGATTATCTCCAGCTAATCACCGCGCGTGGCCGCTTCGGCAACCGACAGGAAGAAGTTGCCAGTATCTCCCGCGGCCTAAAGGGTCTCGCGAAAGAATTGCAGATCCCCGTCCTCGTCCTCAGCCAGCTCACCCGCGCTCCCGAGCGCGACGAACGCGGCCCCCAGCTCTCCGACCTCCGCGAATCCGGCGCCATCGAGCAGGACGCCGACGTCGTCATGTTCATCTACCGCCCGCACTTCTTCAAAGCCGGCGCCAGCCCCGAAGAACGCGAAGAAACCGAGCTCCGCATCGCCAAGCAACGCAACGGCCCCACCGACAACGTAAAATTCGTCTTCCGCAGCCGCCTAACGCGTTTCGAAGAAGCCGCCCCCGACGCCTTCTCCCAATTCTCCCCCGGCGATATGTAATTTTCGCTGTACTGCAACTCTGCGTCTGTGGCTGATGTCTACTGCCTCAAGTTTGGGATAGACTCCGCTCTCGTGACGAATCACATGCAGATACTCTCAGCGGCCGTGCCGTCGAGCCCTTTGCTGGTTCCGTGTGCCATTCTGCTGTTGCCTATCGCCCTGACTTTGTTGTTCTGGCGTTACGCACTTCGAGCCCGTGATGCGGACCGAAGGACGGTCTGGGCAGACTACCGCGGATTCGGTCGTTTCATTTTGGCTGCCACGGTAGCCGGTTGGTGGATCGAATGGGATTTTCGGGGACGGTCCGAACTTCCTTCAATTCTCGTCCGCAATTGGCCAGGGACACTCGGAATATCTTCTGCTGAGATTCTGCTCTTTTGGGTCGCACCCATGACGAGTCTCGCTATATTTCTGCTTACCTGCTACGCAATCGATCGCAGCCTACTCAAGCAAAGATGGTCACTGTTTGAAATGGCGCGGCGCACATGGTGGAGATTGGCGAGCTTCGTAATTCCTTTGCAGATGGTGGCTGTGGGTTTCACCGCTATCTTCGAAGGAAAGATTAGCGGTACGGCATGGCTCCTGAGTGCTGGCGTTGTCTCCAAAATCGGAACGGGATTCTTGAGGCGAGCGGAAGGAATGAGATTCAACCGCTTAAAGTCGGGCGAACTTCGCAACCGAGCGTTCAAAATGGCGAGCCAGATGGGAGTGACGATCGCGCGAGTGTATATGGTCCCTGCTGGAAAGGGGCACTTGGCCAATGCCTACGGAATGTCGAATGCGATTGGACTTACAGACAATTTGGGCAAGTACCTAAGCAAAGCACAGGTAGACTCCGTCATCGCTCATGAATTGGCACACGTCAAACTTCGGCATGCTCGCAAGCATTTGTTATTAGTCCTTGGAATATTCTCCATGATGACCGTGCTCCTGTTTCGGTTTTCTCGATATGCGTTGCCGTTGCATGCGCTCGCTCAAATTGCCGTAATATTCGTGCCTCTTGCAGTCATTTACTATTTCTCACGCCAGTGGGAGTACTCTGCCGACCGAGTCGCGGTAGAGTTTACTGGCGCTCCAGAAGTTGCCATACGAGGTCTGATGAATTTGCACAAAGTTGACGAAGTCCCGATGCAGGCAGTCAAATTTTCTGAGTTCTTCATGACTCACCCCTCGCTCGAACGTCGAGTAGAGGCAATCGCGAGAATCGCGCAAATGCCTGCTCAACAGTTGAGCCGAATCCTGGATGACGGGGCTAGTTTTTGAATTTCCCGTAGCGGCGGCCTTCAGGCCGCCATCTTTCTTCTTAGGCATGAAACCGGTTCCCACCCTGATCCGGCGCAAGCCCCTCCGTCAACTCTGTGTCTCCATGATCTCTGTGTAAAAATCCCCACGATACGTGACGCGATGCCCGCCCGGAGCGGCCCAGCCCTCATCCAGATTTGCCGGACGTCACAGTGAGGTTAAGTTCTTTAGAATCAGTGTTTACGCACACTTCTCGCAAGTATTGATTCTAAATAGCTTACAGGCGCCATAAGTCCTTTATCAGCAATGTTTACAAGAAAACGGGGGAGGGCTTTTGACAAGTCGTTACCGGACTTCCGCAGGTCTCGCACTTGCATAGCAAGGGGTTGTCATTCTCGCGGCATCCAAAGAGGCTCTCTGCTTGGAGCGCCTGGATGTCGTAAACTAATTTTTTCGGAAGGGTCATGGCTCGCACACAGAAAAGTCCCCACAAAGAAGCAAGACGCCCGGTATGGGCGGAAGTAGACCTCAGCGCGCTGGCGGAAAATTTCCGGTCGATTCGCAAGTTTGTGAATCCGCCACAAGAGAAGCGCAAAACGCCGCGCAAAATCCTTTGCATCGTCAAAGGCAACGGCTACGGCCACGGTGGCCCGCAGGTGGCGAAAGCCCTCGAGAAAGCCGGCTCGGATTGGTTTGGCGTCACCTGCACCGAGGAAGGCATTGCCGTTCGCGAGGCCGGCGTACGCAAGCCAATTCTCGTCCTGACAAGTTTCTGGCCCGGCGAGGAATCGCGCCTCATCGAGCACGATCTGACGGCTGTCATCCATCGCTGCGAGCAGCTCAAGCAACTCGATCATGCCGCGGCGCGTTTCCTTGCTAGGAAAGACGGCAAGAAGAGCAACTCAAAACGGAGCAAGCGAGTCTCGTTCCATCTCAAAATGGACACCGGCATGAATCGCCTCGGCATCGCGCCCGGCGATGTCGAATGTTTCGCGCGCCAGCTCGCCAAGTGCAAGCATCTGGAACTCGGCGGAGTCTTCACGCATTTTGCATCCTCCGAAGTTCTCACAAGCACGCGCGTAGGAGAGCAGACACGTCAGCAAGAAGAGCGTTTCTACGCTGCGCTCGATCGGCTGCGCGCACTCGGAATTGATCCAGGCATCGTGCACCTCGCGAACAGTGCCGCCATCGCGACGCGTCCCGAGACGTGGGCCGACATGGTCCGCCCTGGCGCGATTTTATACGGCTATCATCCCGGCTACGATCCCATCGAGCAGCGCCCGGAAATCGAAGCTCGCCTGCCGCTCAAGACAGTCATGAGCGTTCGCACGCGCATCATCAATATCCGCAACATTCCCGAAGGTGCTGGCGTCGGCTACAACGAAACCTTCATCGCCAAGCGCCCAACGCGCATCGCTGTTCTCGCCGCAGGTTATGGCGACGGCATTCACCGCTCGCTCGGAAATCGCGGCAGTGTCCTGGTGCGCGGCACACTCGCGCCCATTGTCGGCATCATCTCCATGGACGTCACGATGATTGATATCACTGACGTACCAGATGCCGAGCTTGGCGACGCTGTGACGATCTACGGCAGCGACGGCGCGCACGTCCGCCCCGCTAACGTCATCGCTCGCAGCATTGGTACTGTGACTTCCGACCTCCTCTGCGCTGTCAGCCAGCGTGTTCCGCGCGTCTATCTAAAATAATCGACAGCTCGAATCGTGCCTGCTTGTCGTTCAAATCGCACACCTGCGTGATTCGCCAGTCACCGCAGCTTGAGGTACACTCTAAAGTTTGCGACCCCAACGTTATTCTTATCCAGGCGGGTCGCCCCTAAAATGAGCCGCATAGCCGCCATTCTCCCAGCCGCAGGTCTCGGCACTCGCATGGGCGCCGACACGCCGAAGCAATTTCTCGAACTCGATGGAACACCGATCGTCATTCACAGCGTGCGCCGCATCGCCTCTTGCCCGCTGGTGACCGACATTATTGTCGCCACGCGCGCCGACGTGGTTGACTCGCTCGAACAACGCATCCGCGGCGAAAGATTCATGCAAACAGTCCGCGTAGTGCGCGGCGGAGATTCGCGACAGGACTCGGTTGCTCTTGCGCTCAACGAAGTTTCCAATGACACCGAAATCGTTCTGGTGCACGACGCCGTGCGACCCTTTGTCACTCGCGAACAAATCGCCCGCGTAATCGAAGAAGCGCGCCGCTGCCAGGCCGCGATTCTCGGCATTCCAGCGATGGACACCGTCAAAGAAGTGAAGCGTGCCAGCTTGCCGGAGGATGTTGCGCTCATTATCGGAACGATTCCCCGCGAGCGTGTAGTGCTGGCACAGACGCCGCAAGCTTTTGCGACAAAACTCATCAAGGAAGCCTTCGCGCGCGCGCAAGCCGATGGTGTCAACGCGTCGGACGAAGCCGGTCTCGTTGAGCGAATCGGCCATGACGTCCACGTCGTCCTCGGCTCGGAGCGCAACATCAAAATCACCAAGCCGGCTGACATGGAGCTCGCCCGCTTCTATCTCGAACAAGAGCGTCACAAAGCATGAGCGTGCGCTGCGGCATTGGCTACGATCTTCATCGCCTCGCGGAAGGCCGAAAGCTCATCGTCGGCGGAATTGAGGTTCCTTTCGATAAAGGGCCTGTTGGACATTCCGACGGAGACGTTCTGGCGCACGCGCTGTGCGACGCGCTGTTTGGCGCGGCGGGCCTTGGCGACATTGGCACGCATTTTCCGGATACGGATCCAAAATGGAAAGGCGCGAATAGCCTGATTTTCTTACAGCACGCGCGAAAACTGCTCGAGGAAAAGAAATTTGAGATCGAGCATGTCGACGCTGTCGTCATACTCGAAAAGCCCAAATTAGGTCCGCACTTTCCGAAAATGCGCGACGCCCTCGCTGGCGCGCTGAGCGTCCCCGCAGACAAGATTCATCTCAAGGCCAAAACCAACGAAGGCGTAGACGCCGTCGGCCGCGGCGAGGCTATCGCCGCACACGTAGTTGCTACGCTCTCGCAGAAATAGTCATGCCATTGCGCTCAAGCCATCTCGTCAACGTGCGATAAAATCTCGCGATGACTCCGCAAGAAATTCCGAACTCGGGTTCTCCTGTCCTGGCCGCGCACACTTTCACGGCCTGCGATGTTGTTGAGATTCTTCGCGAGCAGTGCTGGCTTGTCGCCGACCCCACTCCTGCGCAATTCGCGTGGTGCGAACGTGCTGCAGCGCTCCTCGGTCCACAGGTCAACGAACGCCGCTCACTGACCGATCTCCTGCATCCCGTTTTTTATTACAACGCCCAGGAGCTTCTGGCCAAAGTTGAAGCTCACACAGTCGTCTCTCGTTACGCGGCGCGCGACGTGCTGCGCCATCTCGCGCTTCTCTTGCTCGATGGATTTCCTCTCACCAGCGAGCGATTCAAAGAAATTGTCACCGCCTTAAAGGACCGCGTGGGTATTGGCAGCCGGGAGATTTTTCATCCCATCCGCCTGGCGCTCACTGGTCGCGCCGGCGAAGGCGAACTCGATCGCGTGATCTTGCTCCTCGACGAAGCCGCCGCGGCTTCCTTTGCCGTCCCGGTCAAGTCGGCTCGCGAACGCATCCTCGAATTCTGCGCCGCTCTCGATTGATTAGCGGCGGCGACTCCGTTGGAAGGGCACGATATATCGTGCCCCTACGTGCTGTACACTATTTGGCCGATGGATAAACTCACTGGTATCCATGCCATTCGCGAAGCTCTCGACGCAGGGCGCCCCTTCGATCGGATCCTGATCGCGCGCGGCCGCCAAGATACGCGCGTCGAAGAAATCGTCCAGCTAGCGCGCGCGCGCGATATCCCGGTCCGTTTCGAGGACCGCGGACAACTCGATCGCCTGGCCAATACGAAAGATCATCAGGGAGTCGTCGCTCTGGCTGCGGCGAGCGCACCGGCCACACTCGACAGCATTCTCGCCGCGGCAAATAAAAGCCCCGGCCACGGAAGCAAAGGCCTCATCGTTCTTCTCGATGGTGTGGAAGATCCGCACAATCTCGGCGCAGTCATTCGCACAGCCCTCGCTGCAGGCGCGCATGGCGTGATCATTCCAGAACGCCGCGCCGTCGGCCTGACGGACACGGTTGCGCGCGCCTCCGCTGGCGCTATTGCGCACATGCCAGTCGCAAAGGTCACGAATCTCGCGCAAACCATGGAAGAGCTAAAGGAAGCAGGCTACTGGCTCATCGGTCTCGATGAACGCGCCGACAAAAGTTACACCGAAGCCGACTATACATCTCCTGTAGGCATCGTCCTTGGCGGAGAAGGCAAAGGCCTCCACGACCTGACGCGCAAGCGCTGCGACTTCGTCGTCTCTCTGCCTACGACCGGCCCTGTGAAGTCGCTCAACGTCTCGGTCGCTGCCGGCGTCGTCCTCTTTGAAGCTATCCGCCAACGCCGTCCGAAATAGCGCAGGCGGCCAGTCTCCCGTGGTTAGACTTGTCTGGCATTTCCGCGTAACTACCCTCTACTCGGAGACACTTTCGCACGAGAAAGAGAGGAAGGATGGAAAATAAACTGTCATGAATAGGAGCATCATTCGTACGAGAGACAACAATAACCCAATCGCTTTGATGCTATGTGAAGATTTAAGCAGTTGATTGAACACAGAGTCGTAAGACGCCTTCAGTTCAGAGAAAGTGCTCGGCAGATTCGGACCGAACCGGCTCTGCAACTTTAATCCCGTAAGGATTTTCCCCGTCTGAGCCATTGAGAAAAACCAATCCAGTCCTGAACGGATGGTGCCAGCCATGTATTCGGCCTCACCCAATTCTGGGACGTCGTTTGTCCGCTGTAAAAACACAAAGAATTCGCAGGCAATCCTGACCGTAACTTGAAGATCTTCGCTCTCTTTAGGATCATCAAAGAAGCCCTCTGAATCCCGCAGAATAATAGCCGTCAATCGGGCCTTCATCGCGTCTATCTCTGGTGAAAACAGCACAGAACCCCTCAATATCGCTCGGCGATTCAGATGCCAAGCGCGACCGTAGACCGCGAGAAAATTACCTCAACGTCTCAATTGCGTGGAGCTCGGAAGCCCACTTGCCACCAGAATAGCTACGGCTTGGCACCAAGTAAAACCTCAATCGAAAATTATTTGTCGTATTGAATCAGGGAGAAAATGTCCAGGCCATTGAGTTTCGAGCGGCCGTTGAGAAATGTCAGCTCGACGGCGAATGCTGCGCCTTCGACTTTTCCGTCAAGCTTCTCGATAAGCTTTGCAGTGGCCGCGGCCGTGCCGCCCGTTGCGAGCAGGTCGTCGCAAATGATCACACGATCGCCAGGTTTTACGGCGTCTTCGTGAATCTCCAGCGTGTCCGTGCCATATTCAAGGGCATAGGAAATACTAGCGGTTTTTGCCGGCAACTTTTTCGGCTTTCGCACAGGGACGAACCCCGCTCCTAGCCGGTACGCCAGTGCTGGCGCAAAAATAAAGCCGCGCGCTTCGATGCCTGCTACGACATCGATGGTGTGCCCTTTATAGTGATCGCAAAGGCGGTCAATCAGCAGATGGAATCCTTGTTTGTCTTTCAAAAGCGTTGTCAGGTCATAAAAAAGAATCCCTGGCTTGGGGTAATCCGGCACTTCGCGAATCAACTTTTTCAAATCATCCATTCAGACGGCTCCCCTTGGTTTCTTCTTGGCAAGAATTATTAATAAGAGTTCTTTTCACGCATCTGGCTCGATCACAAATTCTTTCGCATATTGCGGCGAGTTCTGTGCTTCCTCTTCCCGAACGCCGGACACACTCGAAAATCGTGGCCCACGTTCGAGCGCCTTCTTCATCCCATCCAGCTGCGCCGGAGATCCGACGGCGAGCACTTCAACTCTGCCGTCGAAGAGATTCCTGGTGTAACCACCGACGTGCAACTTCGCCGCCTCGCGCTGCACAAAAAAGCGGAATCCCACGCCCTGCACGATGCCAGAGACGAAATAGCGCCTGGTTTGTTTCTCGTCGCTCACAAACTTCAAAATTGTAGCAGAGACTTTCAGTATCCTGTTGAAACCGCAAGCCGCACGGGAGTTAGGTCGGCAACACAGCTAGACGTGCAAGACGCTCTCGCTGAATTGCGCTAAACTGAATCAGACTGGCGGAGCGTCCGAAGCTGCTTTTCGACGCTCCAGGCGCATCCTATTTGCTATGAATCCGCTCGCCCTTCATTTTCGCGGCAGATTTTCTCACGCTTTGCTCCGTGGCGCATTTCTTCTCAGCTCATTCGGCTTCGCACTTTCAAGTTACAGCGCTCACGCTGGTCAGCAAGGGCCTCTCACGCCGCCTCCTGAACATGACATACACCGCGTTGGCACGGAACCAGTTCCTCCCGCTCCGCCTTCCATGGCCCCAGAGGAAATCATCAAGCGCTTCTCCCAAAAAGAAGATCAATACATCGTGGCGCGCGCCGGATATACCTATAAAAAGACAGTCCGCCTGCAAGAGTTCGGTCCCGACGGCAAACCTTCCGGAGAGCTTTCACTTGTCATCGAAGCGAAGCCAGGGCCCGACGGCAAAATGTATGAAAAGACCGTCGAGAGGCCGCAATCCACGCTGCACTATCTCGAAATGGGCCCCGAAGATTTTCAGTCTTTAGCACGCATGCCGGCCTACCCGCTTACGACCGCACAGCTCGCGAAATATGACCTGAAATATCTGGGGAAGGAACTCGTCGACGAAGTCGATTGCTACATTTTTCAGGCGAAGCCCAAAACCGTCGAGCGCGCGCATTTCTATTTCGACGGAATCGTCTGGGTCGATGCTGTGTACCTCGAAGTCGTGAAGACCTATGGAAAGTGGGTCAACGATATGGGTGATATGCGTTCGGCAACGATGCCATTCAACATTTTCGAGACGTATCGGGAAAACGTCGATGGCAAATACTGGCTCCCCAATTACATGCGTTCCGACGACACGCTAAATCTTAAGGACGCGAATATCCCGGTTCGTTTGGTGATTAAGTGGACCGAGTACAAACTACCATCGGCCTCTACTCCTGCGCCTGTCGCCGCACCCGCGGTACCCGTGACTCCCCAAAAACCAAATTCCTGAAGATAGGTCTGCCGAGTTGTGGCCGCGGGCCGGGCAAGCCCGGCCCCTACAAGGGATTTTCGAGGCGCAGATTCACTCGCTATCCGTGCAGTCTCTTCAACAGTTCCGGTAGTTCCCGAATCGATTCCATCAAAAAATCTGGTCGCGCCGCTCGCAGGCGCTTCTCAGTTGGAAAGGGTCCGAGTACAGCGATGGCACGCACTCCCGCCCTCTTGGCCATCTCCAAATCTTCTGGCGAATCTCCCACGTACACGCACGCCGATGGCTTCAGGCAAAGTTGTTGCAGAGCTAGCCGCAGTGGAGCGGGATGCGGCTTCTTTTCCGGGGTATCTCCGCTGCATACGCGCGCTCCAAACAGTCGCGTGAGGCGAAACTCACGCAATTGCTGCGCCACACGATCTCTGTCGCCGCTGGTAACTAGACCCAAGTGATGCGCGCGTCCAAGCCGCGCAAGCACCTGCCGCGCGCCTGCAATCAGTCTTGGCGAATGCTTCGCATATTGCGCACGCCAGGTCCGGTCCGCATCGTCCCACCGCGCGCGCGGCAATTTCGCCACCCGATACACGCGGTACCAATTTGGCGAGTAATGCTGCGCCAATTCCTCCAACCCCCAAGGAATCCCCATCTCGCGAAACATCGCTAGATACGCCGAAGAGTCTGCCGCGTATGAATTAATCAGCGTGCCGTCCCAATCAAACAGCACTCCTTGCAAATTGTTATTTTTCAGAGAAGCCATCAATCTCTAGAGTAGCAAAGCCTTAGGTTCGGGAGGTCGAGGAGAGCTGTACACGATACGACCAGCAAAAAACGATGCACATTTTTCCACAGGCAGACTACTTACTCGCGCAGCCTAGCATTTGTAGAATAGGCGTGGTTTTGCTTTTCTGGGAGGATTTCCATGCTGTTTGCTACCGTCACGCGTGGTAGAAAGCGCGGAACTCGTTTGCTTCCGCATCGCTTCAAAGACGACCGATACCACGTCCAACTGGGTAAGGAAGGCCCATATATTCCGGTTACCGACTCCCGCGACATCCCTTCTTATCTGGCGAACGGCTATTCGCTTCACATGAGCGACAGAGCCGAGAGCCACACTCCCAGTCTGATAAGCCCTCAATCCATCCATGGATGGAGCAGGACATCCCCTGATCTCTTTTTTATCCTCCGCTGAACGTGTAGCATCTGCTCAAGAGTTTTCAACAATTAGCCTCAACAATTCTGAGGCTGGGTACCGACAGGACAAAAAAGGGAAGGCGCTCCAAATGGAGCGCCCTCGACTCGATTCATTTTTTGTCAGGTTGTAGGTTTCCGGGCCCTGCATCGGCGGATAGCCACTGGTCGTGGGGTTTGTCAGGATTGTGATGGTAAGGGAGCGCACACACTTGAGTGCGCTCTCTTACCCTGGTTCAAGTTGGGCGTGGGTTAGTCGGCTGCACCTATGGTTTGCACGAGTTTCTTGATGTCCATCAAAGGCAACGGGTTTCCCGGCTGCTGAAGATTGGGATTCATATCGTTCGACGCTCCGCCGGGGAAGCGCTTGATGCTCGGAAAATTCACGATGGATTTGTCAAACTCCATGATCGGGATATCAATCAACGAGAGAACCCAGCCATTGTCATAGCCGGCGTAGCGTCCTGGCGAGGTGGTCGGAGTGCGCGTGCTCACCGCGCCGTTGAACGTCATGTCGTATTTCTCAAACGGGTCCATCGTGAGGTTGTAAGCCGAGCCAATCGCACCGAGATTCTGCTCTGGACCGAGCCAGGTGTCCTTGGAGGTAAACAGATATTTCCAGGCGATTTTGAGATCGGGGTTCGTAGGATCGCCGCCGATGTCGGCGCGGGCGCCGGCGAAGGTCTCGCCATCGATATAGATCCATCCGTCGCGTGCGGAATGCTTGGCCTTGCCTGTAATGTACGCGCTGTTGTCGATGCTGTCGAAATAGATCGGCTTGCCGTCATTGTCCTTCCACGCACCATGAGGCGGCGGGGTGAGGCCGACCATCGCTGCCAGCGTTGACCAGCAGTCAATGTGCGACATCATTTCGCCGTAACGTGCGCCGGCCGGAATCTTGCCGGGCGCCCACATGATGCCGGGCACGCGGAAACCGCCCTCAAACGGCGAGCCCTTTTCTCCGCGGAACGGGACGGTGCCGCCATCCGGCCACGCGTCCTGCCACGCGCCGTTGTCGGCAGTGATGATGACGATAGTGTTGGGAGCATCAGCACGGATCTCGTCCATAATCTGACCGATGTTGGAGTCGAGTTCCATCATGGCATCTGAATAATTGCCGAGGTGCGATTTGCCAATGAACGCCTTTGCGGGAATGTTGGGGTTGTGCATCTTCATGAAATTTACATCCATGAAGAAGGGCTTGCCGCTTTTGGCGTGCAATTTGATGTATTCGACGGCCGAGCTAGCCTGACGGACGTCGAATTCATGCAGGTAGTCGTAGTCGATACGCGCAACCTTGGTTGCGGGTTTGCCGGCGGTGCCTTCCCATTCGAATAGGTTGACGATCTTTTGATATTCTTCCCAATAAGCAGGGTTGTACTTCGGGAACCAGGGATGGGCGAAGTTCTCCGTGTCGTCGTAGGTGTAGACCCCCGGATAGTAGGCGGCGAACTCCTTCATTTCGTCAAAGCCATGTTCGATCGGGTAAAACTTGGGTTGATCGCCTAGATGCCACTTGCCCGAGAAGTATGTCGAATAGCCGTTCTTGCTGAAGAACTCAGCGATTGTCGGAGTGCTCTTCGTGAGGCCGTTCTCGTCGCCAGGCACAACCACAACAGAAAGGGCCGAGCGGATGGGGATGCGCCCGGTCATGAACGAGGCTCGACCGGCGGTGCAACTCGCTTGGCCATACCAACTGGTGAAGACAGCGCCTTCCTGGGCGACCTTATCGATATTCGGTGTCGGATGGCCGAAGTTCGCTCCACCACCATAAGCCCCGAAGTCGTTCCAGCCCGTGTCGTCGGTCATTAGCATGACGATGTTTGGCTTTTGTTGTGCACTGGCGATAGGTGCTCGCGCCGCAACAAACAGAGCGGCCACTCCCGCCAATGCTAGACTTACTTTCCTTCTCCAGCTCATTTGCGTTCTCCTCTTTTTCTTGCATTTCAACTTCTTCCCAAGCTTTCGTTGAAAGCAGTAAACACACCGCTAAGCATGCGGCGAAGAAATCCGACATGAGTAAGCTCTCTGCGTCGCAATAGCGCGCCTTCTCAGGATGGAGATATTCTTCTTTCTGCCCTGGCTATGTAATCGTCAAAACTAACAATGCGTCTCGCTTTGCGGGAATCTGGCGCGGCAGTTAGTGATCATTGAAGTAGAGGAAGAATTGCCATCGCTAAGACGGATCAAGCGCACGATAGTCGCAGCGGATACAGAATGATCATTCACAGTGCGTTATACGCGGTGCTTGTCTAAATGAATTTCGAAAAGAAGAACGATCAAGGACGCAGGAATCGCGAAGGCAGGCCATCATCACGGTCGAACTTCACATCATCGAATGCGGCTGCTACGCCGTACCAACCGGGCATGGCTGCGGGCTCAATTCGCTGGACACGCGCGGTGCTGACGATGACCACGCTGCCGTGCCCCATGGGTCGGCTAACCAGCACGATTTCCAGCTCGACTAGCGCGCCTACTGCGATCTCTTTGGGGCAAAGGAAAAACACGCCTGTGGAGCTGATATCCCGCGTGACTAGCGTTACAGGGAAATCTTCCGCGACGGCACCTACACTGCGCAAACGCAAAGGAAGTTTTAGAGAGGCGCGCGGATATTCGCGCTGCTCGTGGTTCACGCCCACGGCGTGCGTCGGGACGCGCACAAAACGGCGCGGTTGTCCTGGCGTGAGCAACGGCGTCACGCGCAGAGCAGGGACCCGCACCGGCTGCGCCACTGCTTCTTGCAACGGCGGCGCCAGCTTGGCCCTGACTGTTTCTGTTTCCCCCGACCGAATGGATGTTGCGCGGTTCGTCGCGCCCATCTAACCCTCAGAGATACCACATCGTCGCTGCCATACCTGGCCCGACTGCAAATGCCGCGACTACACTTGCCCTTGAGCTTGCCCCGGTTCCCAAACTTGGTGAGTGGGTGGATAAAATGCCATCTAAGACCTCGGACGTCAACCTGTGGAAAACGTTCGAAGTGTCGTAACGTCAAACAGTTGGTAATAGTACCAGGTATGGCCCAGCGGCTCTCTCACTGCACTGTGAATATCTTCGTCCAATATGGTCCTCGACAGCGCCGCCCACTACCTCTACTCTCAATTTTTCAGGCTCCGCGGAATGCCCACTCCTACGGTCGATCGAGCTGCAAACAAGCCTGCATCGGCCTCCTTGTCGCATGAGCGTGAGAAGCGCGACGCCATACTTCTGATCGCAGCTTTCGCGGCTGTCTACGTCATTTGGGGCTCGACCTACCTCGCCATCTCGGTGGGGATTGAGTCGTTTCCTCCGCTTTTGCTGGCGGCTTCCCGCCACTTCACGGCTGGACTTGTACTTTATCCACTGCTGCGCTGGAAAACCGGGATTCGGCCCACACGTAGGCAATGGCGCACAGCGGCCATTACCGGCGTGCTGCTACTTCTTGTGGGCAACGGAGGAGTTTGCCTGTCGGAGCGGACTCTCCCAACCGGCGTGGCTGCTTTGATCGTGGCGCTGGTGTCCTTCTGGATGGTGCTGCTCGATTGGCTTCGTCCAGGTGGGTTGCGGCCTGCGCCGAGAGTGGTTGGCAGCCTGATACTGGGGTTTGGCGGATTGGCCCTGTTGGTAGGCCCGGCGCATCTGGGAGGCTCTGAGCGCGTCAATCCCGCCGGCGCGGGGATACTTCTCATTGCAACCTTTGCTTGGGCTGGGGGCTCGCTTTATTCCAAGCACAACGATTTGCCTAGCTCGCCCATGCTTGGCGTTGCGATGCAAAGCCTCGTGGGTGGGGCAGCTCTTTGGGTTGTCGGTTTGCTCGCGGGCGAAGGCCGCCAACTCGATTTCGCAGCTATTACTGCGCGTTCCTGGATTGCCATCGCCTATCTCATGGTTTTTGGCACCGGGATAGGCTTTACCGCCTACGTCTACCTCTTAAAGAAAAGCACGGCCGCTCGCGTCGGAACGTATGCGTTCGTCAACCCTGTCGTGGCGCTCTTTCTCGGTTGGCTTGGAGCCGGGGAAACCATCACGTTGCGCACGGCGCTTGCCGCGGCCGTTATTCTCACAGCGGTTTTGTTGGTGATTACTGCGCCGCATAAAACTGCCGTAGAAGCTGCGGAAGTCTTGCCCAATCCTGGAGAGGCTTGAGCCTCGGTCTTGCATGCATGCCCGGCGCTGATGCGGAGGGAGGGGCAAGCCCCTCCCCTACAATTGGTGCGCGTCTCTGCGCATCTCGCCGACGGCTGCCGTCATCTGTTTAGTTTGATTTCACTTTGGCGAGCTTTTGCGGATAGATTTGATTCGGACGCTACGCTATTTTCATAGCATGCAAACGATGAACAATTCGAGTGCAGGCGCAACAGTGCAAGTCTCACCGCGCAAAGCTGCACAGTATTGGCGCGCCACTCTGGAACGCGACGTGCGAGCTGACGGCAAATTCGTTTTAGCTGTGCGCTCCACGAACATCTATTGCCGGCCATCTTGCCCGGCCCGTCGGCCGTTGCGGCAAAACGTAATTTTTTTTCATACGCGTGAAGAAGCGGAAAAACAAGGCTTCCGCGCTTGCCTTCGCTGCCGGCCAAATGAGATTGCCGCTTCGACGGCACTCGTCGCGCGCGCCGCGGAATATCTTTCGCAATCGTCGGAAGAAAGCCTGCGGCTTTCCGAGGTCGCGCGAGAACTGAATTCAAACGCCGGGACTCTTCGCCGCGCTTTCCGGCAAGTCACAGGGTTAGCTCCTCGCGAGCTTGCCGAGGCGCTGCGCGTCAAACGGTTCAAGAGCTTGCTTCGTGCAGGGAAAAATATTACCGACGCGCTTTACGAGACGGGATACGGTTCGTCTAGCCGCGTTTATGAACGGAGCAACGCACAACTGGGAATGACACCAGCAACTTATCAAAAGGGAGGAAAGGGTATGAAAATCGAATATACGATTGCGAAGTCACCGCTCGGAAAAGTTTTGGTCGCTTCCACAGACCGCGGCGTGTCCGCAGTTTATCTGGGAGACGCGCAAAGCAAGCTCGTGGCGGAATTGCGCGAAGAATATCCGCGCGCGGAAATCTCGCCCGCCACCGGGAGTGTGCAGCGGTGGGTTCGCGAAATTGTTCAACGCATCGAAGGCAAACCTGCGCAAGTGGAGCTGCCGCTGGACCTGCAAGCCACGGCATTTCAACGGCGCGTTTGGCAGGAGTTGCAGCGCATTCCGCGGGGAGCTACCCGGACGTATTCGCAAGTAGCTCGCGCGCTCGGCAATCCCAAGGCCGTTCGCGCTGTGGCACGCGCCTGCGCAACCAATCCAGTATCGATCGTGGTCCCATGCCACCGTGTTATTCGCGAGGACGGAAATCTGGCGGGCTATCGGTGGGGTCTCGCGCGTAAGGAGCAGCTTCTCGCCACGGAGCGTGGCGCGGTGAAGTAAATGCCTTAGACGTGAGGTTTTTCGTGGCTGGCGTTCTTCGGCCAGTCTTGCTTGAATTCGGATTCGTTGATCTTGAGGTCTTCCAAGGCATTCGTGTAGTGGAACAAAATGTAGTCGCCCGAACCGGTCTCATAAAACTTTTGCTGAATCGGCAGCCAGGTAGCCTCGTCAATCCACATCTGAATCCGTGTGATCTGGCCGCGCATCTGTTCGGATTTCGGCGTCAGCTCCAATAGAACAGCTTTCCTCTTGTCGAGTTCGTCCTCGCCAGTAAACGTCACCAGGTAGCTTTTCTTTAAATCTTCACTCTTTGTTCCAAAGCCAAGACGAATGTATTGATCCACCATCGCACTGTTTTTGCCAAGGTCGTATTCTTCTACGCGATTAAGTTTGGGATTGTAGAGGAATAGGGAGTTGCCCGTGCGCAATATCGTGCGCGGCTCGGGCTTGGTGAATTCAATGCGCATTTTTTGATCGTGCCGGACCCAAATTTTCCCCGTCTCCGTCGACGTGTCCTTCACTACGGCCGTGTACTTTATGTTTTCAATGTCCGCTGTGAGGCTGCGGAAACCTTTTGCGGACCTATCCATCATCCCGAGCACGCCCTCGGTCGTCCACTTAGCGGTTGTTTGCGATGCGCCTGCGCCGACGACAATGGCCATCGCGCCCAGCGCAAAAATCGAAGGAATCAAACGCCTTTTGGTCAATAGAAGCCCCTAATGGTACTCGGTTGTGCGGCTCGTTAAGTTCTCTTAAATCCTAGCATATAGATAGAGATGCACGAACTTTGCCCCAGGTTACGGTCTGCTCGCGCGGACTGACTACAGGCTAGTTGTTAGGACTGAATTTAAATTCCTAGCGGTGGATCTCTACGTGATAAGCGATTACGGTGCCTTGTTCATCGCGCACTGGCTCGATTTTGGAAATGGTGAAGCGCTTGTTGCCAAGTTCGGGGAGCGATTTTTGCATCGCGTTGTGGAGCTCATTCTCCAATGCGGGTGTTTTTTCGGGAGGTGCGAGGATGCGCGCATCTACGCGGTAGATTTTGCTGTCGCCCTGCTCGCTAACAAGCACCACTTGTCCTGGAGTGTTGGCGGGAAGGCCCATCTGCGGCTGGTCATGGAACCACGAGCGTGGCGTGGCCAAAACGAAAATCAAAATTAGAATGACCGCGGCGTCGTACTGCCACGTGCCGCGCTCGTAGGCCCAGAAAAAGATCCTCGAAAATATCTGTCCGAGACTCGCCATCTCAGTCCGCAGGAATTCCGTCAACAATCACGCCATCCCGCATGTGCACCACGCGGTCAAAGTATGTCGTGGCTTCAGGATTGTGCGTGATCATGACGATCGTCTGACCCAAATCTTTGTTGAGCTGCCGAAGCATCTGGAGCACTATTTCCGAGTTTTTTGAATCCAGATTGCCAGTGGGTTCGTCGGCCAGCAGAATTTTTGGCTCATTGATAATCGCCCGCGCGATCGCCACGCGCTGCTGTTCGCCACCGGACATCTCAGACGGCTTGTGTTGCAATCGTCCCGCAAGACCCAGCAAACTGGTCACAACATCGAAGCGGTGCGGATCAAAACCATCACCATGGATAAATTGCGCGATGGCGATATTGCCTTTGGCGGTCAGCGTCGGCAAGAGGTTAAAGCGCTGGAAGACAAATCCAATTTTGCTCCGCCGCAGCTTGGTGCGTTCGGCATCGCTCATTGCCGTTAAATCGTTACCATCTACAAGCACATGGCCCTTGGATGCCTGTGCCAGGCCGCCGATCACATACAGTAGAGAGGATTTTCCGCAACCTGACGGACCCATCACCGCCACCGATTCGCCCGGCGCCACGGAGAAGTTCACCCCACGCAACGCGGGGACGTCCACTTTCCCTGCGCGGTAGAGCTTCCACAAGTTTTCTGTTTTAAGTATCGGTTCCAAGCTCTTTTTTCCTGGGACAATCAGCCCTTCGGCAGGTTGCAGTATTGTAGCTGCGATTTCCATGTCTGCCTAGCCGCCGCAAGCTTCCGCAGCGTTTTCTCCCTTTCTAACAGTGCTGTTCCTTCGTAATTCTGCAACCTCGGCATTCCACTAATTTTCAATCGTAAGAGAGCGCCTCGACAGGGTCTTTACGGCTGGCCATCCACGCGGGGTAGCTGGCGCCCAGCATTGCTCCAGCCAGTGCAATGGCCCCGGCGCGAAGAATCCACGGCCACGTTATGAGAATAGACAAGGTGGGGAAGCCTGCCAGAAATGCGGCGCGCACGGCGTAGCTCAGTCCCACGCCTGCCACGATGCCCATCAGGCAAAGCCCTGCCGACTCCGTAAGCAGCGCGCGCACGATGAACGCGCGGCCTGCCCCAAGAGATTTCAAGACGCCGATATCGCGCGTCCGCTCGATCACTGTCGTATACATCGTCAAAAAGATCACCAACAATCCGATGGTGACCGCGAGCGAAATCATGGCGTTGATAAATGTCTGCAATCCCGGAATGTTGGTGGAAGTCATCACCGACAAAAACGAACTGAGAGGACTGACCGTATAGCCGGGCAGTAGATGGCGAGTCTCCTGCATGACATCTTCCGCATGCTCGGGACGCGTGCACTTAATCAGGAAAATGGTGGCTTTGTCATGCGCACCCACCAGATCTTGGAGAGTCGCCAGGCTAACGAACAAGCGCGCCCCTTTACCATGCTCGATGATGGCCACCACGTGCCAATCATGATTCAGGACTTTGTAAGTGTCGCCGACTTTGATGTGTTTTGCTTTTGCCGCCCAGTCGTCCACGAGCAGATCATCCGGGCCTTCCAAGTCATGGCCTTCCAGGAAAACGAATCCACCTGAGACGGCACGAAAGCTTTCTGGCTCGATGCCCCAAATAGTCTCGATCACACCTTTGGAATTGAACTGGAGAAGGGCTGGGGCCGTAGCTTGGACGTATTTCAATTCCGCCAACTTGTCTGCGATCTTTATAGGCATGGGCGCGCCGGTCATTCCGATGAACATGGAAGCAGCGGGTGGCTGGACCATGACGTCCGCGCCGATGCCTTCAATGCGTTTGGCCGTTTCCGTAAGCAAACCTGACGTCAGGCCGACGATTAGCACGACCAGCGCCACTTCGACAGCAACGGCGAGAACGCCAATTAAAGTGCGGAGAGGCCGGTGGAGCAGGTTGCGGAGAATCAGCTCGCCCATCATGGTTTCTTCACCGCGGAGTCTTCGCCAACGTGAATCAGTTCCGAACCCACAGGCTGCTCGAGGTTGAAGCGTTCCGCCGGAATGTCTTCATTCAGCATCAGCTTGGTCACCCGTAAGGCCAACCGGTAATCATCGTGTGGTCTATCGATTTGAATCGTGCGCGGGAAAGAAGTAACGCCAGACGGCGTTGCCGCTTTTTGTTCTTGATCGGCGGCAAGCGCCTCCCAATCGGAGTAGCGGATATCAGAGAGCAATGCACCCTTAGGCCCAAACTCCTGCAATCGCGCAACCTGTAGATCGGCACGGTTAAACCAAATTTCCCGCAAAATTTCCCTTTGGTATCCGCCGCGCAAAACTGTCAGCACATAATACCGCGCCTTCTCCTCATTAAACTCTTTAAAGAGCACGTCTTCTTGCTTGCGAATTTCGCTCCACAGTAGCGCGTCCAGGAGATGTTGCGGTCTGAGATTTTCGATGGGTTTGCTGCTAGTTCGCTCCAGCGCGATTGGCCCCACAAGGAATTTGTTCTTGGACGGAATGGACACGCGAAACGTTTCCGTATCGCTGGCCATATCGAAAACCGTCTTACCGATAACTGGTGCTTGCCCGACCACGCGGATATAGGCTGGCCGCTCCGCAAGTAAAAACGCCTTCACTTCGTGATATTCCTCGATCACGCCGCTGTACTCTGAACCTGCCGTAGGTTTCAGCTCCACAGTGGCGTTCACACTCTTTACGCCCTTCGCCATCGTGTTGTATTTTTCGAGCAATTCCTCGCGTGTGGCATCTTTCGCGACGACGATTTGCGTGGCAGGTACCTGCTGCTTTTTACTAACGGCACCGCCGCAGCCGCAACAAATTGCCGCCACTGTCACCCCGACCATGCACGCCAACCCATGCCGCATCCGTCTTTTCCGCCCTTTAGGTACAAACCAAGCAATCTAGCAACCATGTTTACAGGCGTCAACCAAGCGCCACTGTTCATTATGAACGAAGGAGCGGGTTGACTGCGAATGCCACGCGTGGATTTATGTATCGAGACCGTGGAATCTCAGGGCGTGCCTGTCGGCTATAACTTAAACAAAATAAAGAATTAACGCAGAGTTCGCAGAGGCCGGGGCACAACTGCGAATACTTCGTCCGCGAGTGGGACCAGTTATTGCGGGCGGGCGATGTAGATATCGAAAGGCAGTGCCGCCGGCCGCACGCGCCGAATCACTTCGCTGGCCCAGAGTGAGGCGCTGAGCAGCGTCACCCAGCCGTCCTCAGGCTCGCAGACAGCGCAGAATAAATAGCGTTCATAGGCGGCTTGGTAGGCATCGACACCGCGCTTGGAAAGGTCGCCTTCCAGCTTGGCATCGGGAGTTTGCGCAGCGGTCCCCGCGCGAATTCCAAACGTTTCGCCTTCGAAACGCTCGAAAAGTTGGAACAGTTGACCTTGACGCGGCTGCGGCAGAACTACACAGCGCACGCCTGCTTTGCGATACTCGATCTTACGTGCCTTGCAAAACTCCTCAACGCGATCGATGTGGCTGAAGAAATCCACAACGCAATATTCTTCATGTGCCAGCGCGGGGAACACCGCCGACCAAATCTCCGCTGCTTTCTTGCCGCGAACCGGCTCGCGGTTTTCCGTTTCGACGAGTTCAAGCCCGACAGCTTTTACGCCACGGCCGAGATCGAGCGCTTCCACGTCGAGCGAAAAGGGGGGCAACTCGAGCGCGCCAGGCGGCGCGCCGGGGGGAAGACTCATTCCAACGTCTCCACTTCAGGGAATCTCGTTCGAAAATCGGGTGACTGCTTTCGCACATCGAGCCAGTCGAAAAACGCATCGGGAGTTTCGAGCCAAATGCGAAACCAGTTGGCAATCTCCACTTTTTCCTCGCGTTTGTGCGGTTCCACTTTATGATTTCGCGAAATCATTTCCGCGCGGCGTTTGCCAAGGCGCGCGATGCCCAAAACTCGTTCGACCGCGGCATGTTCGCCGTGCGCCTGAAATTTCCGCATCAGCTCGTCCAGCCGCATGATGCTGACTTCCGCATCTTCCAGCGTTTTGAAATGGAGCAGGTCTTCGAACTCCTCTTCGTACTGCTCCTCTGCTTCTTCCTGCAATGTCAGCAGCACTTTCCAACCCGCCGATTTCAAGACGTCCCCGATGTATTCCGAGCTGGTCTTTCCCGCCTCGCCATGCTCCGCATGGAGGCGGCGACGCAGTTGATCGATCTCCGCGAGCGTCCATTTCGAAGCGCCTATTTCTCTGGCTGTATCGAGGATCAGGTCTTTTTTCGATTTTTCCGAATCACTCATCAAGCTGTGCCTTTGCGCGGTTTGGCATGCGCCTTTTTCTTAGTATGCGCCTGCGTCTGCTTTGGCGTCTCCGGCGGGGGAGGCGGAGGGTCGGCTGGGAGGCCCGCCAGCAGACGGCGGTACTTTGTCACATTTCGATTATGTTCTTCCAGTGTCGCGCTAAAAAAATGTCCGCCCTGCGTGTTGGCAACGAAATAGAGGTAGTCCGTCTCCGCCGGTTGCAGCGCCGCCCGCAGCGATGCTTCACCCGGATTGCCGATGGGGCCCGGCGGCAATCCCGTATGCGCATAAGTATTATAAGGCGAATTCACGTGCAGGTCGGCTCCGGTCAGAGTGCCGTTATAGCGGCCTTCTTGTTCCAAAGCATAAATCACGGTCGGGTCGCATTGCAGCATCATGTCTTTTCGCAGGCGATTTTCAAAGACTCCCGCGACGAGAGGTCGTTCTTCTTTTTTAGGCGTCTCGCGCTCGACCAGGGAAGCCAGCGTCACGATCGAAGAAATTGGGTAGCCGGACGCAAGACGCGTTTTATCGTCGCCCGCCATCGGCGGCGAAATCCGCGCCCACTGTTCCTTGAATTTTTTCACCATGGCGGCGGTCAGTTCCACGGCGACCGGATGGCGCGGCAATTGATACGTAGCAGGGAAGAGATAGCCTTCGAGCGTCAGCGCGTGCGGGTCGACGTCGCGAATCATCATGGGGTCGCTGGCGGCTTTCACAAAATCATCGGCGGGAAGAAAGTGACCGGCTTCGAGATCGTGCGCAATGTCGTACAAAGTTTCGCCTTCGCGAACCGTAAAGGGAATTTCGTAGACTTCACCCTTCGCCAGTTTCCAGAAAACCTCGCGGCCACTTATGGGGCGCTCGAAAAAATATTCTCCAGCCTCGAGCGATCGCCGTGGATGGCGCCGCGCATAAAGCTCAAACGCAAGAGCGCTGCACACGACGCCGTTGCTCTCGAGAATGTGAGCCACGCCGCGGCTCGAAGCTCCGTGCGGCACGGTAAGGAACACGCCTCCGTTCGCAAACCCCTGATAGGGCTGCGTGATGCAATACCATCCCCAGGCCGCGACTCCCGCCGCGGCCAGCACCAACACCAATATGAAGAGCAAAACCCTTTTCAAATCACCCTCGCGAATCCCAAGTGCTTGTATTTTACTTCGCGTCTTGCACTGCTTGCGCGGATTGCCGCCGGTCCAGATACTCCTTCAAGATCAAAGCTGCAGCCATGGCATCAACGCCTAGCTTTGGATTTTCTTTCTTTCGCTGCTTGTTAGAAGCCGCGTGAATGGTCCGGCCCTGTTGTTCTTCGAGCAAGCGCTCTGCTTCCCAACTTGTAAGACGCTCGTCCACCATCTCGACGGGCAATCCCATTTGTTTGTGCACGCGCTGCCCAAAACGAGCCGCTTCTTCGGCCATGTCACCGCGCGTTCCATCGAGTCGCAGCGGCAGTCCTACCACAATCTGCTGCACGCCATGCTCCCGTACTAACTCCCGCAACCGCCGCATATCTTCATTGCGATTGATGCGGTCCATCGTGCCGAGCGGCTGCGCCAGGCCTGCTTCCGTATTGCCGATGGCCAGACCGATCCTCGCGCGCCCGTAATCGAGCGCCAGGATGCGCACTGTCTTCACATTCATCAAGTCGAGAGAGGGATGCTTCACACTTCCAGTATACCGGGAAGCAATTCCGTATATGCGCGATGCTGCCTAAGAGTGGACTATCTTCTAGAGCACCAGGCCCTCTGATTTGGATGAGAAAGGAACCCTAAGGCTTGCGGCCGCGAGCGCCGCTCTGCCAGGCGTCCCAGTAGCCGAGCGCCTTCATTTGCTGGTCTAGGCCGGTTTCTTTGACGAGTACGTCGAGTTCGGCGCGCGTTAGTCGTTTGCCGAGGGGTTCGATGCGATCGGCGATGCCCCAGGCAGTCAGCGCGGCTAGCGCGGTGTTGAGCTTCAGCTCGCGAATATCGACCTTGTCGAGGGTATCTGAGGCGGCGTGGTAGTTCGCTAGATAGTTGGACACTTCCTGATTGGCCACCAGATTTGGCACGCCTTCCAGCAGAAAATCGAGATTGTCGGTTCCGAATGAAGCGTCGTAAGTATGATCGTTCGCGTCCCAAGACTCGAGCGGCTTCAGCGCTTCGCGTACGCCGGTCTCAATGTCGCGCCGGCCACCAAGCGAATAGCCGGTGACGCGGCCGTTGCCCGAATCGAAGGTGATCATCGCCCGAATTTTGTCGAGCTCCGCGTGATGCGCTTTCACGTATTCATGGGAGCCGATCGTGCCTTGCTCTTCGCCGCTAAACAGAACGAAGCGAATTGTGCGTCGCGGCAAGAGGCCGGTGGCCTTTATCGCTCGCGCCGCTTCAATCACCAACGCCGCGTTGCAACCGTTGTCCAGCGCACCTGTCCCCAGCTCCCACGAATCCAGGTGCGCGCCGAGAATCACCACTTCGTCTGGTTTTTCGTAGCCGCGAATCTCGCCGACGACATTTTCTTGCTCGACCGGGCCCCCGACTTTGTTGGGCATGGTGAAACGCACACGCACTTTGCCCGGATATGCGGCCACGGTCCTCCCCAGGCGCATTGCATCTTCCCGCGCGACGATCGCCTGAGGAATCTTGTCAATCGCGCCCGTCAACGCATTCGTGTGGCGATAAAGCAGTAGCCGTTCACGCGCGCCCATCCAAAGAATCGCGGAAGCCCCTCCCTTGAGCGCCTGATCAATGATTTCCGGCGGGCGCAGATATTCGTTGAAGAGATCGGCCCAAGTCGAGCCAATGTCGCTGTGTACCAGGAGAATCGCGCCTTTGACGGCAGAGCCAGCGCGCGCGAAATCACTCTCGCTTCCATATCCGACGTCGACGAGATTTGTCTCGATACCGCCCACAGGCGTTGGCGGCGACCAGCCTTCGGCTCTTAGCCGCACCTGAAAATTCACCGGGCCCAGCAATTCGAGCCGCGTTTCTCCTTCGCTCCATGTCACCGGCAGCATGTAATTCTCGGTGTGAACTTCAACTCCCTCGGCCCGAAACGCAGCGACAGCCCATTCCACGGCTTTCGCCATTTCCGGCGATCCCGTTACGCGTCCGCCAATCTCGTCGGTGAGGCGGCGCAGATTCTCTTCCATCGGCGATGGGCCCATCACCTGCGGCAAAATCTTTGCGGCCGCTTGCGCGCAGCTCGAAGCATCTGTGGCCGAGCAAGCCGCTACACTTTGTCCAGATTGCGCGGGGCTGAGAGGATCCTTCGCCTGAGGCAGTTGCGCCGACGCGGATAGCGAAGCAATGAGGTAAAGAAGTGTGGAGGTAAAGAAAGTTTTGACGTAGTGCATCGGCATGCTCTCCCTGAAGAGACGGCGTTGCAGCCGCTTCCTTCAGCGGCGAGGCCGTGCATCCTGGCGCGGAGTAGTATAAGCTCGCGCCGCGCCCGTGAGAAATAAGTGGGGAAAATCCATTCCGTTGAGAGAATTCGCGATGAAAAAATCGATTTCGGTTCTTGTAGTCAATCTGGTGTTCGTTGCCGCGGCCTTTGCTCAATCGGCGGTCCAAACTGCTCCTTCGAGCCTCGATGCGCGAGCAAAATCCGCCCTGGCTGTGATTCGCGGAACACTCAATGTGCACGGCCTCCAGAAAAGTGTGCGCGTGCGGCGTGACCGATGGGGAGTGGCACACATTTACGCGCAAAATCAGCACGATCTCTTCTTCGCGCAAGGGTTCGTCGTCGCGCAAGACCGCCTGTTTCAAATGGAACTATGGAAGCGCTCCGGTCAGGGCCGCCTAGCGGAAATTCTCGGGCCTTCTTACGTGAAGCGCGACACGAGCGCTCGACTGCTGCTCTATCGCGGCGACATGGACGCCGAGTACAAAAGCTACTCTCTGGACACGAAAGAAATCCTTGAAGCCTTCACCTCCGGGATCAATGCGTACATCCAAGAAATCCAAAAGCCCGGCGGCATCGGTCTCCCGCTTGAGTTTCAGCTTGCCGGATTCAAACCCGAGCCCTGGAAACCTGAAGACTGTCTGAACCGTTTGGCCGCGTACTCGATGACGGGCAACGGCGCGAGCGAACTTCACAGCGCACAACTGGTCGCCCTTCTTGGCCCAGAGAAAGCCGCGGCACTCCTCGAACTCGATCCGCCGGTAAAACTCGATCCTGCCCCGGCCATTGATTTTTCAGGCTTATCCCCCGCGCTGTTGCAAAATCTCGTAGGCAGCGACGTGCCGCTCCATTTCCCGGAGACGCCTACGCAAGGAAGCAACAACTGGACCGTCTCTGGTACGCTGACGGCCACCGGCAAGCCCTTCCTCGCCAATGATCCTCACCGCGTCATCGCCGAGCCCTCGCTGCGTTACATCGTTCATCTCGTGGCGCCCGGATGGAACGTCATCGGCGCAGGAGAGCCTGGACTGCCGGGAGTTGCCGCGGGCCACAACGAAAAAATTGCCTGGGGCTTCACGATTTTCGGGCTCGATCAGCAGGATCTCTACCTTGCGGAATTAAATCCCGCTGATCCAGAGCAATACAAAACCGAGCGGGGTTGGGAACCGATGGAAGTAAAGACGGAAACCATCGCCGTGCGCGGCGGCGCGTCTGTCGTTGCGAAACTGAAATTCACACGCCACGGCCCCGTGCTCTGGGAAGACGGGAAACGCGCGCTAGCTTTGCATTGGGTGGGCGCGGAGCCTGGCACGGCCGGATACCTCGGTTCGTTAGCGCTTGACCGCGCGCAAAATTGGCAAGAATTTGAGCAGGCTATGCCCCGCTGGAAAGTCCCATCAGAGAATATCGTTTATGCCGATCGCGACGGAAACATCGGCGAGCATTCCACAGGCCTCGCACCTTTACGCAAAAACTGGACAGGCCTTCTCCCCGTGCCCGAGACAGGCGGCTTTGAATGGAGCGGTTTTGTACCCAACGCCGAGTTGCCGCATACCTACAATCCTGCCTCCGGTTTTGTTGCCACAGCCAATCACAAAATGATTCCGGAAAATTATGGCTACGCCGTCGGATTTCAATGGGCTTCGCCGGAAAGATTCCTGCGTATCTCAGAAGTGCTCAGCGGCGCGGCAAAGAGCGGGCACAAGCTCAACCTCGCCGACATGGAAAATCTCCAGAACGATGTTGTGTCTTTGCCCGCGCGGGATCTGCAGGCTCTGTTGAAGCATGCTGCAGGCAGCGCGCCAAGCAGCTCCGCCAAACTCCTGCTCGATTGGGATTGTTCCGTCGCCGCTGATTCGACAGCCGCCACGCTTTACGAATTCTGGGACGCTGAGCTCCGCGATGCGGTCACGAAGCTAGCCGTTCCTGCGGAAGCGCAAAAGATCGCAGGAAAAGTCGCGCTGCCGGAAATCCTGCAAGAGTTGTCGCATCCGAGCGTAACGGTTTTCGGCCAGAATCCCGAAGCCGCGCGCGACGCTCTGCTGCTTCAGACGCTCCGGGCGGCGGAGCAAAAGCTCTCGGCCAAGCTCGGCCCTGATGCCAAAAACTGGGCTTGGGGAAAGTTACACCGCGTTTCGTTCAAGCATCCGCTCGGTCACGTTGCGCTTGGCGCCGATGCGCTTTTCGATCACGGTCCCTTCTCTCGCCCCGGCGATGGCAGCACCGTGGACGCTACGTATTTTGGAGGTGCTTCCTTTGACCAATTGGCAGGCGCAAGCTACCGCGAGATTTTTGATTTGAGCGACTGGGACAACGCCGCAGCCGTCAATGTTCCCGGACAAAGCGGCCAGCCCGGCAGCGTGCACTACGATGACCTGCTGCTGCTGTGGCTACGCGGTCAATATTTTCCACTGCGCTACAGCAAGCCGTCTGTCGACCGTGAAACGACAGACATTCTCGAGCTCAAACCGTAGTCTGAAAAAACTGCGGTGGGGCTGGCAATTAGCGAACGCGCAAACCCGCGTTCACTACACAATCGGCAACCCGCGCGACTTGCGCCATTTCCGCAACGTCATGCACCCGAACAATGTGCGCGCCTCCCAGGATGCTCGCTGTGACTGTTGCCGCCGTCCCCCAGATTCTTTCTTCTGGCGGAACAGGTTTGCCGTTGCGCGCTAACGTGGCGCCAAGAAATCCTTTGCGCGAAGTCCCGACCAGCAGTGGATGGCCAAGCACGGCGAGCTGCGGCAGCTTCTGCAGCAACTCATAGTTCTGCGAATGACTCTTCCCGAATCCAATCCCCGGATCCAAAATTATCTGAGATTTCGCTACGCCAGCCTTGCGCGCCTTCGCCACGGATTCGCGCAGGCCCCGCGTCACATCTTTCATTACGTCTCTTGCGAACGGCCCGCGTTGCATCGTTGCAGGCTCGCCGCGCATGTGCATCAGAATGAGGGGCACACCATACTTGGCCGCGATCCCCGCGATGCGCGCATCGTTTTTTAATCCTGAGACGTCATTGATAATCTCTGCGCCGGCGCGAAGAGCGAGCTCCGCAACCGTGGATCGCCGCGTATCCACCGATATGGGAATCTTTAGCCGGGCCCGCAACCCTTCCAGCACGGGAAGAATGCGGTCCAACTCTTGCGAAGCGGAGATTTCTTGGGAGCCCGGCCGTGTGGATTCGCCTCCAATGTCAAGAATGTCGGCGCCAGCGTGCTCCATCGCAAGCGCATGCGCGACGGCGATCTCCAGTTCCTCGTATTTCCCGCCGTCCGAAAAACTGTCTGGCGTAACGTTTAACACGCCCATTACCAGCGTGCGTTCTCCAAGTACGAGCGTTCCCGAAGGCAGCTTCAGCCGGAATTTCTTGCGCGGGTTCATCGGATGGACGAAGAGTGGACTAGGAGTCTAACTCAGCGGGACGGAAAGAAGCGTGCGTCACTCGCTCGAAACCAAGAAGCAAAAACAGACAGGCAGGAGTGTCTGTCCTACCTCAATCCAAGTCAAAATCGCGAAGCGGCTTGCCGGCGGGCGCATCCTTGGCCTTCTTCATCGCTTCCTCGAATTTCTTGGCCAGAATATCTTCTTTGTGGGTTTCCTGGAAAAATGAGTCGGCGAATTTGTCTTCCCGCTGGCGCCGCTGCTCAGCAAGAATCCCCTGCGCATTTTCCAGATCGACGTTTGGCCCCGCCTTCACGGGAACCTCGTGCGAAAGCACCGCACCAAACACGGCGTCAACCACCAGCTTCGCCTGGCAGCACGGGCACGTCACCTGCAGATTGTCCGGTTCCTTCTTTCCCATAACTGCATTCTACGCCATTTTGTCCGCAGTGGTAACCGTCCGAACTTCACAGCAAATCCGTCCGGCCAAAAAAGAGGGGCACGATTTCTCGCGCCCCTTTACCGTTAACTTGATTGCGAACTGGTGATCATGCCTTCGCTGGGTTCTCCCCGCGGGTAAAGCCTGGAGCTGGCCGCAATTCTGGCCGCACCACTTTGGGATCCGCACTGGGCGCTGGCGGGGCTTGAGGAGGCGGTGTCCGCGGCTTTTCTGGCAGCGGCTTGCCTTCCATCAGCATTTTCACTTCGAGCGCGTCGATTACTTCGCGTTCGAGCAAGGCCTGGGCGATACGCTCGAGCGTCTCGCGATTGGTGGAAAGCAGCCTCTTCGCATTCTCATAGCCGTTGTTGACGATGCGCTTCACTTCCTTGTCGATCTGAATCGCCGTATCTTCGGAGTAGTCGCGATGCTGTGTAATCTCGCGGCCGAGGAAGATGGCCTCATCCTTCTTGCCGTAGGCCAGGGGGCCAAGTTCGCTCATGCCCCATTCGCAAACCATGTTGCGCGCCAGGTCAGTGGCTCGTTCGATGTCGTTGCCGGCGCCCGTTGTGATGTGTCCGAGGAAAATCTCCTCCGCGGAGCGTCCGCCCATCAACACGGCGAGCATGGCTTCGAGATATTCCCGCGTGTAGGTGTGCTTGTCGTCTTCGGGCAGTTGCATCGTAAGGCCGAGCGCCATCCCTCGCGGAATGATCGTCACTTTATGAACGGGGTCGGCTCCCGGCGTCATCGCCGCAACCAATGCGTGTCCCGCCTCGTGGTACGCCGTGTTCTTTTTCTCTTCATCCGAGAGAATCATGGACTTGCGCTCGACGCCCATCAATACTTTGTCTTTGGACATCTCGAAGTCGACCTGCATCACGAATTTGCGGTTCTGGCGGGCGGCCCACAACGCCGCTTCATTCACCAGGTTTGCAAGGTCTGCTCCAGAAAAGCCAGGGGTGCCGCGAGCGATGATGGACAGCTCCACATCATCTGACAGGGGCACTTTGCGGGTGTGCACGCGAAGAATTTCTTCGCGGCCCTTCACGTCAGGCCGTGCAACTACGACGCGGCGGTCAAATCGTCCAGGACGCAGCAATGCCGGGTCAAGCACATCGGGCCGGTTCGTGGCTGCAATCAAAATCACGCCTTCGTTCGATTCGAATCCGTCCATCTCGACAAGCAAAGCATTCAAAGTTTGCTCTCGCTCGTCGTGTCCACCGCCCAAGCCCGCGCCGCGATGGCGTCCAACAGCATCGATTTCGTCGATGAAAATGATGCACGGCGCGTTCTTCTTGCCTTGTTCGAACAAATCGCGTACGCGGCTCGCGCCGACGCCCACAAACATTTCCACGAAGTCCGAACCCGAAATCGAGAAGAACGGGACGTTTGCTTCGCCTGCGATTGCTCGCGCAAGCAAAGTCTTACCCGTCCCAGGAGGCCCGACGAGCAATACGCCCTTAGGAATGCGTCCCCCGAGTTTCTGGAATTTCTGCGGGTCTTTCAAAAACTCGATGATTTCCTGCAACTCTTCCTTGGCTTCGTCCGTTCCTGCGACGTCCTTAAAAGTCGCTTTCTTCTGCTGTGCCGATAGCAATCGCGCGCGCGACTTGCCAAAGCTCAGCGCTTTGTTTCCGCCGGCTTGCATCTGCCGCATCAAGAACAAACAGAAACCGACGAGCAGGATCAAAGGCGCGGCGTTCAGCAGGATCAAAATCCAATCACCGCTGCGGACCTCCTTCATACTCTTGATCACCGCTCCCTTGTCTTTCAATTCCTTGACGAGATCCGGAGCAGCTTCCTTGAAAACCGTCACGGTAAATTTACGGTTCGCCGGGCGAAGATATTCCCCCTGAATCTCGTAGCTGTTCGGCGAGAGGTATAGCGTCACTTCCTTGACGTCGCCCGCGTCCACGTGGGCCATGAACTCGCTGTAACCGGGAGTATCTTCCCGCGCCTGGCTCCCATTCGCGGACACCAGCTTCCACAGCATCACGCCGAGAAACACGATGGAGATCCAGAAAAGAATTGTTTTTGCCGTAGAACTGGAATTCACGTTGTCCTCACCTTTGTCCTTGGCCTCGCGGAAATTCATCCCGTGAGGAAGCGACTGGCAAATCTTTCGAACCTACTTTTTGCTGCCTTGCCGTCGCTTCACCTGCGCTGCCCCGCTGGAAAGAGCCCGATGATTCCGCCCCGTTCCGTTGTCCGCAGCCAGGCCGTACCCGACCCATACCTCATTAGATGCCGTCCGGAACCCAAAGTAATCAGGCTCCAGTCCCACGCGCCGCCGCGCAGGCTTATCCAGCAGTACCGCCAATCGCAGCGACCTGGGCTGGCTTTCGCCCAAACGCCGCAAAAGAAACTCTTGGGTTACGCCGCTCTCCAGGACCGCATCGAGCAGGAGAACATCCCGGCCCTTCAGCTCCGGCCGCGAACCAAAATAAACTTCGCGTCTTGCGTGCCCGCCTTCATCTACGTCTCGCACATCTTCGCGTACGAAGTGGCAAACCACCGCGGTGTTAATCTCGCGAATCAGGTCTGCGGCAAAAACAAATCCGCGGTCTAGAGTAACAACCACGTCTACCCGCCGGCCTTTGTACGCTCGCGAAATTTCTCGTCCGAGCGCCTCAACCCTCGCGCCAATTCGCGCGGCAGAATAAGCCGCACGGCCTGGAGCCCTCGACTTGACCGCTGGGCGGTCACGCATCAAGACTTTTCCTCGGCGATCAAAATTCCTGTTCGGGTCCCCTCATTCGCTGCAAACTCAGCGGCCACTGGAAAGCCGCGCGCCCATGCCAGAACGCCCCCGCTTGTTAGGACAGGCCAGCCGTCCCGCTCCCATCGGCTGATGCGCTTTTCGTTCAGTAGCCGCTTCAGCTTGTGCGCTTTCTGATGCCCCGCGGGTTGCAGCTTGTCCCCGAAACGCCAGTTGCGCAGCACAAGCGGCAAACGCAGCCGGTCGCGGTCTAAGACCGCCCCTGATTCTCTAGTTTCCCCCCTCTTGGCGGGCCAGTCAATCACCCTGAGGCGGAAAACACACTGCGCTTGCGGCACGGACAAACTTACGTCGCCATTTCGGGTATTTGTAAAATCGATTTTGTACTCGTACTCTGCCGCAGAAGATCTCTGCTTCCCTCGTTTTTCGCTGGTTCGCAGCGCTGGCCGCGACGAATTTGTGCAGAAAACCACCTCGTTTTGTTCGCGCCGAACGTCGACTCCGCCCGGCAGTTGCACCGCCTTGCCATTTTCCCCGTGCCGCGCCAGCTCCAGCACTGCCGCAATGTGCTGCCGGGTAATCTGGCCCGTCCCGCTCTTCCTCTCTTCAATTAGACGACGCAGCATCCGCTTGGTCAGGGCCGCTTGGTTTTTCTTCTCCGTGTCCTCTGTACTCTCCGTGCCCCCTGTGTAAAGTTTTTGTCCTTTGATCGGCTGCAGCAAATCCCTCACGGAGATTCGTCCATCAATTTTAGTTCTCCGTGCGAGTGCCTCACAATGCTCTCGCGCAAGCAATTCTAGAAACTCCTCATCCTCCCGCGCGAACTCCGCCAGCGAACAAAGATGCCCTACCACGCTACTCTGAAATTGTTTTTCCAAAAGCGGCAAAAGTCTCTTTCGAATCCTCGCCCGCGTCCGCTCTGTATCTTGATTCGTAGCGTCCTCACGCCATTTCTGTTTCTTCGCTCGCAAATAAGTTCGCAACTCCACCCGCCGCACGCCAAGCAACGGTCTCACCACGCATTCCGTCCGCGGATGAATCCCGCCGAGCCCCGCCAACCCTGTCCCGCGCAAAATGTGCGCCAAAACCGTCTCAGCCTGGTCGTCCGCCGTATGCGCCACTGCCACCACATCCACTTTTCCTTCCGCCACCAGCCGCGCGAAAAACTCATACCGCGCCCGTCGACCGGCCTCCTCCAGATTTGCCTTTTCGCGCTTGGCGCGCGCCGCCACGTCCACGCTCTCAAGGTGAAACTCCAGCCCGTGCTTGGCCGCTAGCCCCGCGACAAATTTCTCGTCTGCCTCCGAAGACTTCGCGCGTAATTTGTGGTTCAAATGCGCCACGCTCACCACGATTCCCAGCTTCTCGCGTAACTCCAGCAAGAGCATCAGCAGCGCCACCGAATCCGCACCGCCAGACACAGCCACTCCCACGCGCTCTCCAGCGCGCAACATCCCTTGTTTTTTTAGTAGTGTATGCAACCGGCTGGCAAGGCTTGAACGCATGGCAGCGCGAATCGAACGGCGATCTTGTCCCCCTCAGTGAGAATGCGCCTAGTATCGTAGAAATGGCGCAGGGAAGCACGCTCCAAACTGAGCATTTGGCGTATTCTTCGGATTTGGTTGCGTCCGAGCGAGAAAAATCCTATAGCAGTTCTTTGGGAATCGGATTATCAGGCCGCTCCGTATCCCAAACCATTGAGAGGATCCACCAACGCTTCCCATCGAAATAAAGCTGGAAAATATTCACGCCGCGTTCAATCCTTTTGCCTGATGCCGAGCCTTCATAGCTGCTCAAAACCGTCGCGACATTCCCGAACCTCTTGATCACATGTTTCAACTCGCGTTCCGTGAAGCCGTCTTTCACCAGCGATGCGTCTGACCGGTCCGCAAAGTCCTGTTCCGTCATGGACTCCGTCTTGATCGTGCCCGTCTTCATGTCCACATGTATCGCCACCGACCGCGAATTAGGATCGAACAGCGTCCGGTCGCGCCCCCACTGCCGCGGCACACCCACTCCGCCCGAAATCGTCTCGTAACTCGCCGTCACAATGCCTTCAATCGTGCTCACATCTTCTGCTCGTGCCTCAATAATCGGCCGATCCACATGCACTTTCTTTTGTGCGTGTACTATCCCAATTCCGGATGCACCCACCGCCAAGATCCCGCAGCCCACCAGGGTCACGCTTCCAATCTTCATACGGCCTCCTGTTACGGCTTAGCTTGTGTTGGCCGCGCTTGCTTCGCTTTGCTCACCAAGTCGCGAACGTCGCTCAGCAGCGCCTGCGAATCGAAAATCACGCCGTCGCGAATTGTGTACTTCACGCACTGCTCGTGGACTTCCTTGCGGTCCGTCCCAACGCGCGTGACGCCGTTTCCATAGAACACTTTCACATCCGCTAACGGATTCTCCGAAAGCACGACCAAGTCCGCGAGATAACCCTGCCGTACCAATCCCAACTCCGGATTCTTCACCACTTTCGCGCCGTTCTCCGTAGCTGCATGCAGCGCCTCCAGCGGCGAAAACCCGGCCTCCTCCAGCATCTCCAATTCGCGAATCGTCCCAAATCCCCACAACTCAAACAAAAATCCTGTGTCTGACCCTACCGCAACCACGCCGCCCTGATTCTTATAATCGTTTACAAAATCCAGCCAGCGCCGGTAGGCCCGCGCCCAATCCGCTTCCTTGTTCGAAGTCCACTCATAAAAATAAGAAGCGTGATGCGCCGGATTCGGCAAAAACGAATCCATCACCACCGGCAGCGTGTACGTCGAATGCCACGGCAAATTCGCCGCGCGCGTCACATCGCGATTCGCCTCATAAATGCTGAACGTCGGCACCATGATGAATCCCGTGCGATGCATTGTCTCCAGCAGCGATTGAATCACTTCGCCATGCAATTTGCCCACGTCCGCCTGCAGCCACGACCGCCCCGTCTCCAAAAACCGGTCTGGCTCGCTCGAGTAGTTGTATCCTGGCGGCAAATTCTGGATGGTCTGGTTCGTATACGACGACTCCGGATAACCATAATGATGCTCAATCGTCGAAGCCCCCTCGCTCGCCACCTGCACCGCATTCATTGGATAAACGCCGTCCTGCCCGATGTGCACAGCCACGCCCATGCCATCTTTCCGCGCCTGATCCGCGATCGCGTGAAACACATCCGGCCAGAGACCCGGCTTCCCAATAATCTTCACTCCGTCCACACCCAACGCGTGCCACTCGTCAACAATCTGCCGCGCGCCCTCCGGATTCGAATAGCGCGGATCGTCGCCGCGTCCCCAGAATGGATACACATACATCCGCGGCGCAATAATCTGATTCGCCGCAATCTTTTTCTTCTCCGCCACCATGCCCGCCGGATCGTCATTCCCCACGTTAAACGTTCGAACCGTCGTCACGCCGTGCCCCAAGAGCAGCTTATAGATGTATTCCGCCGGCACATCCTTCGACGAGTTGATATGAATATGTACGTCGATCAATCCAGGCATCACGTACATACCCTTGCCCTCGATCACGCGATCCGGCGCCTTCTGCTCCTTCTTTGCCGCGCCTTCTTCGTCCTTCTCCTTGCGCGAAATCGAGTCCGATGGCACCACGCGCTCAATGCGATTCCCCTTGATGAAAATATTCACCGGCCCAAATGCTGGCGCGCCCGATCCGTCAATGACAGTAACCTCGCGAATCTCCAGCGACGGATAAGGCCCAGTCTGCTCAGGCGTGCTCGCGTTTTGCGCGCAAGCTTGCGGAACTGAAATAAGCGCCGCGGCGCACAAGATCAATCCGCTGCTTGTTATGAACTTCTTCATAGTCATCATTTTGTCCTGTGTTTCTCCAATCTTGCCTGTGCGTTTTTGCAGTTTCACTGCGCGCTTATCAAGCTCTCAAAGACACCGCGCTACGAATTTTCGCCGCACCCCTATTTGCTTTTTCCCTCTCGCGAAGCTCGCAAGGCTAATTTCAAAACAGCAATAAGTCCAGCACTGATTCGCACAGCACTGATTCGCAAGAATCACGACTCGTGAACCCCGCAACTCATTTCCAACAAACACCTTAGCCGTGTTCTTAGCGTCTGCCTGTGGAAGCCTGTGGAAATCGATAATCTCCTGTTGACATATTCGCACGCCTGTCGTATTCTCCTTTGGCTGTGGACGTGCCTTTCTGCTGGACAGGGAGGACTTGCTCTTTGACAATCGATACGATGTGCCAGAATCCGTTCGAAACCATTCGGCCTTTTCGAGCCCGAATGGTCTGAGTAAATCGAGCGACAATAATTCGCTTGGCAGGCTGGCTCTCTGATGCAAATCAGAGGGCATTTTTTTCGCCAAGCTACCAGTTTCAAACGAGAGTTTGATCCTGGCTCAGAGCGAACGCTGGCGGCGTGCTTAACACATGCAAGTCGAGTGCGCGCCTGTAGCAATACAGGTGGCGCACGGCGCACGGGTGCGTAACACGTGGGTAATCTGCCCTTCGATGGGGAATAACTCCGGGAAACCGAAGCTAATTCCGCATAACATTCCTTGAACCTCGGTTTGGGGACTCAAAGCCGTAAGGCGTCGGAGGAGGAACCCGCGCACGATTAGCTAGTTGGTAGGGTAACGGCCTACCAAGGCTTTGATCGTTAGCTGGTCTGAGAGGATGGCCAGCCACACTGGAACTGAGACACGGTCCAGACTCCTACGGGAGGCAGCAGTGGGGAATCTTGCACAATGGGCGAAAGCCTGATGCAGCGACGCCGCGTGGGGGATGAAGCTTTTCGGAGTGTAAACCCCTTTCGACCCGGACGAATGTCCCGCAAGGGAACTGACGGTACGGGTATAAGAAGCCCCGGCTAACTACGTGCCAGCAGCCGCGGTAAGACGTGGGGGGCCAGCGTTGCTCGGAATTACTGGGTGTAAAGGGTTCGTAGGCGGTGTAGCAAGTCGGGAGTGAAATCTCTGGGCTCAACCCAGAGACTGCTTCCGAAACTGCTGTGCTTGAGTGTGGGAGAGGCGCGTGGAATTGCAGGTGTAGCGGTGAAATGCGTAGATATCTGCAGGAACACCCGTGGCGAAAGCGGCGCGCTGGACCACTACTGACGCTGAGGAACGAAAGCTAGGGGAGCAAACAGGATTAGATACCCTGGTAGTCCTAGCCCTAAACGATCAGGACTTGGGGTGCCGCACGTTCGTGCGTCGTCCCGGAGCTAACGCGTTAAGTCCTGCACCTGGGGAGTACGGTCGCAAGACTGAAACTCAAAGGAATTGACGGGGGCCCGCACAAGCGGTGGAACATGTGGTTCAATTCGACGCTACGCGAGGAACCTTACCTGGGCTCGAAGCGCACTTGACTAGCTATAGAAATATGGCCTTCCCGCAAGGGACAAGTGTGGAGGCGCTGCATGGCTGTCGTCAGCTCGTGCCGTGAGGTGTTGGGTTAAGTCCCGCAACGAGCGCAACCCCTGCACGTAGTTGCCACTCCGCAAGGAGGGAACTCTACGTGGACTGCTCCGGATAACGGAGAGGAAGGTGGGGATGACGTCAAGTCCGCATGGCCTTTATGTCCAGGGCTACACACGTGTTACAATGCAGGGCACAAACCGTTGCCAACCCGCGAGGGGGAGCTAATCGGAGAAAACTCTGCTCAGTTCGGATTGCAGTCTGCAACTCGACTGCATGAAGCCGGAATCGCTAGTAATGGCGTATCAGATCGACGCCGTGAATACGTTCCCGGGCCTTGTACACACCGCCCGTCACATCACGAAAGTGAGTTGTACTAGAAGTCGCCGCGCTGACCGCAAGGAAGCAAGCGCCCAAGGTATGACTCATGATTGGGGTGAAGTCGTAACAAGGTAGCCGTAGGAGAACCTGCGGCTGGATCACCTCCTTTCTAAAGTAGTCGTGGCTCACTCCGCTATGGTGTGCGGATCATGCCGCGCAAATGTATCCCGCTCTTCTCACGATTTGCAGGGATACACGTTCGGTTTACAACCTGGTTTAATCCAGGATTCGGGCGGATTCTGTCAGATCGTATCGAGTCAAAGACAAAACAACTTCAGTAGTGTGTCTCAGGGCCCCGACCTTGTCGGGGCCCTTTTTCTTTTTCTAGGTTTATGTAGAGGCTGGGCTTCAGCCCAGCTTTTTCATTTCTTGCGCAGAGTGAAGTTTTGGGGATACGCTCACTTTCAATCGGGCAAACGATGAAGGTCTTTATTGGAATTGTCACCACGGGCTACGGTCTGGCAACCCCCAACTTAGCGCCTGTCGTGGCGCTTATCGAGGCTCGAACAGGTCTAATCAATCTTGCTCCAGGCACGCTGAACGTCAAGATTTGTGAGGAATATATCGTGCAGTCCGACGCGGTTATAAATCCTGACGAGTATCCGTTCAACCGGGAGTCAAACTTGGGCGAAACTATAAAGATTCAGAGGTGCCTGGTTGCCCGCTATAAAGGACTGATCCTGAGACCGGATTCGCACGAAATTGGCGCCGGGCAATTTCACGGGAAAAGCTACCTTGAGCTAATGGGACAAAGGCATTTTCGAACATTACTCGGCCTGGCCGACGAAAGTGTGGTCGAAGTGCAAGTCGAGGGCGACGCCGCCTGGTGGCAAACTGGCCTATAGCTGACCGGCGCCCCAGATGTCGGTTTTGCGTCTGGGTTTTTCTTAACCGTCAATTTGCATGCGTCGAATGTCTACTACATATGCTCTTTCTTCTCATCACAGCGCGAGGCATAGCCGCACTTCTGGGGTGGGATAGTCCTTGCGGTTGCGGGCGTGTAAAAAAGACATAGAATTCTGAGAGTCATTCCCCTCTTCTTATCGCCAAGGGAAGAATTTTATGAGATTGAGCTGTTTTGGAAGCTCTTCTCGGTCAAACGCGCACCTTTTGGTGCATCTGTAACACTGTCCCAACGTACGGGTAAATTGCGCACACCACCACGTCAATTTTTCATTGACGGCCTTCTCGCACAAATCTAGAATTTTCTTTCGGCCCTTGTTCGGTCTGAAGGCAGAGAGGTCAATCCCCGATGTATCGCTTCCTCGGCGTAGTTTTGTGTACCTTCAGTGTGTTTGCGATTCCCTCCTCGGCGCAGGTTTCCAATTCCACAATTGAACCAATCCACGTTGCCGCAGGATCGGTTCTCCCGTTTCACTTGCAAACTCGTCTGCGGCCCAACGCTGCCGATCCTATCGACACGCTCCCCCAAGGAACCGTATTTCGCGTCAAAATGCTAACGTCCATCGACTCGAGTGCGGATCGCGATGGCTCCGAATTTCACGCCTCCGTCGTGTCGGATCTCAGCCTCGGCAATGACATTGTGATTCATGCCGATTCCGAAGTTCGCGGCCTTCTTGTTCTTCTCAGAAGCAAAAACCATCCTGACGGTTTTCGTTACGAGCTTCTGTTAACGGAACTCACCGACCATGGAAAATCGTATCCACTCACTGCTTCGCTCAATACTTCGTTCCACGACGCCGGAGGGCAGCCATCGGCCGCAAGTTCTCCAATAAAAATCGAGCAGAAAGAATTGCCTAAAACCAGTGCATCTGCCAATACCAAGTTAACTGTAGTCTCCGCCCAATAATTCCTAATACGATTGTTTACGCAGCGCGCAGAGTTTGCCGGTTCTGGTACTAGGAAGCATGGCGCTCCCCAGTCCTCGACTCTTTTCGTAACTCATTAGAATCATTCGAGTTCCCAAATACTTTGCCGCGCAAGCCGGTATGGCATGCCTTCTGCACCATTACCCGCGCTCAGCCAAATCTCCGAGGAGGGCTTTGAAATGAAGAACGCATGGCGATTTGGTTTTTCGATGTTGGCTGGTACGGTTCTTGTAGCAGGAGCTTTGGCAATTCCACCGGCAGGCACGCATCAGGCTGCGCCGGCGCAGCAGACGACCCCACAGACACAATCCGTGTCTGGAAAGATTGCCTCTGTTGATCAGAGTTCGTTCACGCTGACGGTCGGGTCGGCAGTTTCCGCTGATCAAGCTGCTAGCGCCGCGAGCACAATGTCCTTTACGATCGATAAGAACACGACGGTTGACGGCAAACTGAAGGTAGGTTCGGCCGCAGACGTCACCTATCGTACGGACAACGGCGCGAACGTTGCGATCAGCGTCCACGTCACTCCCTGAAGTTCGCTGACACTACACACCAACGCACTGACGTAAGTTAACTTGCCTCGGGGCTCGTCAAAGGAATTTGTCCCTTTTCCTTTCGAAGAGCCCCAAGGCAGGTGTAGTAGCTGTTGTTTTAGTGATGAGTTCCTAGGCGTTATAGAACAAAAGCCACAAGACTAATCCGACCAAGCCAGATATCCCGGCACAATAATGTTTGCCACGGGAACAATAAGCAAAATTCCCCACCAGTTTGGTTTGTTGCGAGCCTCTGCAATCCCCATCCAAACAATAATGATGAAGACGATGTTGACCAGAGGGATTAAGAACAGGATGATCCACCAAATAGGTTTCCGTGCGATGTTCAACATCAGAATTACATTCAAAATCGGAATCCACGCGAACCACGCATTTTCCGTGTTCGTCTTCGTAGCGATCGTCTGAAGCGCCAAAGCGTGATACACATAAGCCACCACGAGAATAATGCAAAAGATGAAAAGGAATGCGCCCATAAAGGCTGCAGGCACGCGATCGTCTGTCTGTGCGAACGCCGGTCTCGCTGGAACCAGGATCGCCGCCAGTGTCAGCAACCAGCCCAAGTGTGAGAGGATTCTGGCCTTTGCTTTCATCGGTGTTTCCCCCTTCGAGAGAATTTGACTCCCTGTGATTTGTGAATCGACCCGGGAAAAACTGCACATCATCGAGGAATGCGCGGTCGAGATCTCGTTGCGGGAATGCCTTACAAATTGCAAATGCTCCGACCCAGGGTTGGTTCCCGAACCGTCTGTCCGCACTCTATTCAAATTATCCGGCTCTGTTAAAAAACTTTCCCAGTTAACTCGCGCCTTGTGCGCAATGATTCAAGGACCATACTTGCTCGAATAGATCTGCTTCTGCCTTGCAAATGACTGAACTGCGTTGCAAACCACATTTCTTGGGAGTACGCTCTGGCAAGCCTCCCTCCGCCGCTCACCCGACCGCGGTTTCGCGAGGCTAAGGCCATCTCTGAGGAGCTTGCATCACGTCACTCTTGGGAGCGCGCGTATGTCAGCAGAAGCCAAAGCCATCGTTCGCCGCCTTTATGATGAAGTCTGGAACAAGCGCCGTCTTGAGGTCGCAAACCAACTAATCTCTCCAAGTCACGCACTCAGTGATTTACATATGGGAGGTTCGGCGGTCGGCCCCGAAGCTTATAAACGTGCCGTCACCCAGTTCATCGCGGCTTTTCCTGATTTGCGTTTCTCCGTCGAAGATGTCATCTCAGAGAAAGACAAAGTCGTCGTCTCCTGGACCATTTCCGGCACGCACAAGAGAGAATTTCGCGGTATTCCCGCCACCAACAAAAAAGTCTCTTTTGACGGAATTACGATCAATTATGTCTCCGGCGGAAAGATCATAGATTCGAACGTCAGCGTGGATTATCTAGGCTTGATGGAGCAGCTCGGCGTCGCTCCGGCGCCAGTTCCCCAGAAAAACGCAGTCGCCCGATGATGCTTGCACGCAATTCGTAAGGTATCGCGGGTTCTTGTCGTTCTGTTTACACAGCAAAATGTGTAGAATGGTGTGTAGGAGGCTGACGATGCCAACAAACCTGGCCATTGACGACCGACTAATTGACCAGGCCAAAAGACTCGGCCGCCATCGCACCAAGAAAGACACTGTCAACGCTGCTCTGGACGAATATATCCGCAGGCGCAAGCAAGCCGCACTGGTTCCGCTCTTTGGAACGATTGACTACGATGCCCGCTACGACTACAAGAGCGAGCGCGCTAAAAAGCGTTCGTGAACGTCCTGGTCGATACTTCCGTGTTGTCCCTGGCGCTGCGCCGCACTTCGCGAAACTTGAACACTACGGAAAAGGCTATCGTTGCGGAATTGGCTGGCCTTATTTACGAAGGGAGCGCAAAAATAATCGGCCTCGTTCGCCAAGAATTGTTGTCTGGAATTAAGAGCAGCGAACAGTTTGTGAAACTCAGAGATATCCTTGCTGCCTTTCCTGATGAACCCGCTGATTCATCCGACTATGAGCTTGCCGCTTTGTTAAGCAACAAATGCCGCAGCCAGGGTGTATCCGTCTCTGTGTCAGACATGCTGATTTGTTCCATTGCCCAATCGCGTGGCTGGTCCATCTTTTCCGCCGACTCCGATTTCAAACGTTATGCCAGGATTCTGTCGATCAAGCTGCATACACCGCGCAAATGAGTGGATTCCTTCGTCCTGCTTTTCCGCGTCGTACTCTTCGTTCTTCAGCCGCCCGCACGATTCGCCCTGAAGGCCGCCTAGCCCGTTGTAACTACAAGAACAAACCTGTACTTCCGGCCCATTTCCTTGGCAGGGGTACCTTCTAAAATTGTTGTGTGACCAAGCCTTCCAAAGGAGCCGCCCTTTTCTTTATTTGCTTCGGGCTGATGTTTCTCATTCCGGGGCTGCTCTCTCTGTACACGTTTCTCGTGAATAGTCGCAATCCCGGTACCAGCGGCGCGATTGTCGGCGCGGCCATCGCACTCTTTATTTCCGCGATTGGCGCGGGACTTGTGCTTTTGGCGTTCGGCGGCTACCGCCATTTGAAGAAGCAAGCCGCGATCGAAGAGGCCAATCCTTCCTCACCTTGGTTGTGGCGCGTGGACTGGGCAAATCGCCGCGCGGAAAGTCAGAACAAGAAAACCGAAGTCACGGCCTGGGTAGCCTGCATTTTTTGTAATCTGGTGATGATTCCTGTCGCTGTTACCCTCATCCCGCGGCTTGCCCGTCGCAATGATCCTCGCGTATTCCTGATTGTCGGCTTTTGCCTTATTGGCGTGATTCTTTTTGTTATCGCGTTGCGCTCCACTCTTCGGCATCGCCGTTTCGGCAACACCTATTTCGAGTTGGACTCGCTCCCGTTTTCGCCTGGCGGACGCCTCACGGGAAGGATTCATCTCCAACTCGATTCAAATGCCTCGGATGGCGTCTACCTTTGCCTTTCCTGCATTCGAAAGACAGCCACAGGTTCGGGAGAAGACCGCTCCACGGTGCAGACCGTTTTGTGGCAGACCGAACAAAACGTTTCCTTCGGCGCGATCGGTGCAGATCCCCTCGGCCGAACGATTCCCGTGGATTTCGGAATTCCTCCGGATGCGTACGTCACGGATAAAGACAATCCCTCCGATCAGGTTCTTTGGCTTCTGCATGCTCAAGCAGATATTCCTGGCATAAGTTACGCCGACGATTTCGAACTTCCTGTTTTTAAGACTTCCTCCGCCTCAGACCCGCCGACCGCTTATTCTTCCTCAGGAAGCTTCACCTCCTCAGGTGGTTCGTTCAACGAGTCCGACGCAGCTACCGTGCCCGCGCCGGCGAATCCAAAAGTCCTGATCACCTCGCAAGACGGTTGCACGGAATTTTACTTTCCCGCTTTTCGCAGTCCTTCTCGCGCGATCTTTCTTCTCATTTTCACCGCGATCTGGAGTGGAGCTGCTTATTTCCTTTTCTTTTCCAAAGCTCCCAGGATTTTCCCTGTTGTGTTCGGCCTGGCGGACCTGCTCTTGATCTATGCTTTGTTCAAAGTCTCGTTCGGGACCGCGCGCATCCGCGTCGCCAACGGAGAAATCACTGCCAGCAAACGGATTCTTGGCATCGGGACGACGCAACGTTTCTCCGTCTCTGACGTCGATGCGATTGTCGCTGTCACAAGCGGACAGCAAAGTGGCACGCAAGGACAAATGACGTACGCCGTTCGCCTGCGCACCAAGAATGGCCGCCGTGTTGCGCTCGCCGATGAAGTCGCCAGCCGCCAGGAAGCGCGCTGGGTCGTTTCGCAAATCGAGTCTCTCGCCGGTCTGAAAATTGATACACACGTTGAAGTAGATTCGCTTTACGGTCCGCCGCCGCAGCCTGACCAGCCGCTCTTCAATCCTTCACAGCCGGGATCTCTTGGACCTGCGGGCTTGCGTCTCCGCTGGCAACAGTCGCGGCCTCAGTCGCGCGCGTCGACAATTGCTCCGATCGCGATCTTCCTACTTTTTGTCGGAGGCATGTTCGCGTGGCAAGTCTGGCGATTCTCAACGTTTAAGGCTGCGGCGAGCGCCGCGCGCGCGAACAAAGTACACGCAAACGGATCACGCGAAGCCACGACCGCGAACGCGGGTGCGCCTCACCGCGTCTATGCGGCCCCAATGAACAGTGCGGATGTAGAGCGCGTGCTTGCTCTGCCTGCTCAAGCTCAAGCGGAAGAGTTGCTCGAACGCGCCATCGGCCACGACGAACGCGCCCGCGAACTCTTCGATCAGCAAGTCGAAACCTGGGTTGGCCACATCCGTTTGACCGATCACTTGAAGCAGTTAGAGCAGCGCTCGGAGTTTTCCAGCGACCTGCGCGTGCGCTACGCCAATGCGGACATTAATCTCACTTTGGACGGTTGGCAGAAGAATGAGCAAGCAGCGGGAATGTTGATCGACCGAGCGCGCACCGATCTGCAATACCGCCCTGCCGCCGTTTATTTTCTCGGGATGCTAGCGGGGCGCGGAGTGGACTACGAACGCATTTATCCTGTTCTGCTTGATTACGCGAAGCATGATCCGGATGCGGGTGTGCGGCAGTGGGCTGTCGAGGGGATGCGCTATCTTGCCAAGGACGAAGCGTTGGACGAATTGTTCGAATCGTTCACTCAAGACCCTTCCAACAACGTCCGCGAGCGCGCGGGCTGCAATCTATCCGATTGCGGAAATTTCACGCGCGCGCAACGGATGCGCATGGTGCCGAAATTCCTCGATCTTGTCGCCGATCCAAATACCAATCCCCAGATGCGCATTTGGTCCTACATGGCGCTGCACGAAATTACCGATGCGCACGTTCCTAGCGATCCGCAGGCCTGGAAGAACTGGTATGGCTCCCATGGCGCCAGAAAACTGGCCGAGTTTGAGAAGCTCGATTGGTGGCAAGTTCGCGGAGACGAATAAAGCCTCCGCGTCCAGCCCTCGGCAGGGAAATCAGTTATTTCTTCGGCGCGAGAATTTTTTCAATCTGCAAAATGTGGTTTATGTCGTGCCCAGCGATCATACGGGCGATTCGCTCGATACTTTCCTCGCCGCGTTCCGAGTGCATGCCGGATTGCTTCCATTGTTCCGGCCGGAGTGATTTGTAAAACGCAAGATTGGCCTCACGCATGGCGCGAAATTGCTCGATGCATTTGCGCGGATCGCGCTTCGCGTAATTCCCAACAGCAGCCCACGCATCTTGATCGTAAGCCTGGATGGGCGTCCCGGGCGCGCCGAGTATCGAGCGAATGCGCCAGGCAATCACAATCTCCGCGTCGGCCAAATGCGCAAGGACCTCGCTGACAGACCACTTATCGGGCGCCGGGCGTTTGCGCAGCTTTGAAGTAGGCACCCCCTTTGTCAGACGCTCAAGCCTATTCGCCGCAGCGGATTGTGACTTCAGAGCATCCTTGCCTTCGATATGTCCCAAGATCCGTTGCGAATATTGTTGCGCTGTCTCGGTCATGTCGCGAATTCCCCTTCGTTAGACGCTATCAAAAGTCATTCAGAATTTCGTTAGCGAATATAACTCTGCTTCATGTTCAAAACGTTGTGAAGAGCCTTTTCCAGCGCACCGTGCCCGGATGAAGCACGGCATTGGCGTACGCAAAGAAACGCTCACGGAGCTGGCCGGAGCCCCACGCATCCGGCGACGCGTCCAGCGACATATAAATCATCACAGGCGTACCGATAATGTGGTTGCGTGGAACGCAGCCCGTAAAGCGGCTGTCGTAGGAATTTCCGCGATTGTCGCCCATCACGAAATAGCAGTTTTCGGGAATCTTATAGGGCGCGTGCATTTCGTACGGCTCGCTGGGGCCAGTCGTGTAATTTTCGGCCAGCTTTTGGCCATTGATCCACACGGACCCATCGTGGATGTCCAGAGTCTCTCCCGGCAGGCCGATAACACGCTTGATGATGTCCGACGTTTCTTGCGGGACGATCGGAGTGAAAATCACCATTTGCTGTCGCTTCGGATTCCTCCACAAGGGCACATGCCAGCTCGTGAACGGCACTCCAGCGTCATACCCAAGGCGGCTCATGATGAGGTGATCGCCAACCAGCAAAGTGTTTTCCATGGAACCGGAGGGAATCACGCGCGCCTGGCCAAGCGTTCCGTTGATCAACAGGAAGATCAGTATGACCCACATCCAGGCGACAACCTCGCGCTGGATGCGTTTCCGGCGCGAAAGTGTTTCTTCAGTCTTTTCGGTTTGCGGCTTCACAGTTTTCATTCTTCACCTACACGTTCATTGTACCTCGTAGATTCTACTTTTACATTTTATAGGGGATTCCAGCTGGCAATCCGTCTGTCAGGAACTAAGACGCGTCGGCGACTACGACGTGAGCAGCAGCTTCACGCTTCGCCATGTCGGCAATGATAGTGCGCGAGCCCATGTAGAGCACAAACGCGAGCGCTATGCACAGAACAGGAATAACGAGCATGGCTTGTTGCAGGCCAACGGCACGAAATGTTTCTGTAACCGAAGGCGATCCTGCGAGTGCAGCAGCGCGGTGTGCAAGCACGTCGCTCAATTTGCCGGTGAAAAGCGGACCGAAGGAAGCTCCGCACATGTACATTGCCATGAAATAGATAGCCATTGCTGAAGCGCGCTGGTTCGGCGCGACAATGTCCTGGATGGCGGAGTAGACCAGCCCATAGTATGTCGTGAGAGAAGCGTACGTCACGGCGAGGAAGGCCATAGCCAGGTACAAAGACCCCGCCGGTTGAAGAATTCCAACACAGGCGAAGGGTATCGCTACGAGCGCCAAGACAGCGGCGCAGAGTAGTCGGCCATCCTTGCGGCGATGAACAATGAAATCGCCGAGATAACCCGCGATTATTCCTCCGCTCACGCCACCGAGAAGATAGACAATACCCGTGTCGATGCCTGATTTTGCCAGTGAGACGCCGTGAACGCGGCTAAGGAATGCCGGCAAAAAAGTTCCAAACGCGTACGCATTGAAATTGAGCAGCGCTCCCGAAAGGATAATCCACCAAAGCGTGGGGATGCGCAGCACGTTCCACATGGAAGCTCGCACCAGCGGGGCGGTGTGGAGTTCGCTAGCGCCGCGTTGCGGTTCCTTCAGCATCAAAAGTGCTGGAACGAGGAGCAATGCCGGCACAGCAGCAAAGACCATCGCAGCGCGCCAGCCGTGGGCTTGAGCTATCGGGCCACTGAAGAAATAACCGAGCGCACCGCCAACCGGCACTCCGAGCATAAAGAGGGCAAGGACACGAGAGCGCTTGTCTGGCGGAAAAAGATCGCCGAGCCAACTGGTTGCAGTCGGCGCGCAGGCCGCTTCGCCAACTCCCACGCCCACGCGCGAAAAGAGAAGAAATGTGTAGGTGGTCGCGAGACCCGCGGAAGCCGTGAGCGCGGTCCAGATTACCACGCCCCAGGCGAGAAGTTTTTTGCGGCTCGCGGTATCGGCGATGCGGCCGAGAGGCACTCCGATGATCGCGTAAATCCAGATAAATGCGCTGCCGATGAGACCGATCTGCGTGTCACTGAGATGAAACTCCTTGCGCATGGGTTCGACGAGCGCCGCGGGCACGTGGCGATCATAGAAATTGAGTATGTTAATGGCGAAGAGGACGACGACGGAGAACCACAGTGTGTTCTTTTGTGTTTTCTCAGACAAGGCGCGAGCATGCTAGCACATCGAACCGTGAGAAGAGGAAGTAGAGATTGACGAGAAATCGGCGGAACGAGAAAAAGACCCAGCCTCAAAAACCGAGACTGGAGCGTCCTGCGGATTGAGTGCGCTTTACGCGTTGGCTGGTTTCGAAGTCTGGCGCGCGGTCTTGGATTGCCAGGCTTTGCGCAGATCTTCGCGATGTTTGAGGACGAAGGTTTTCGCTTCGTCGAAGCTGGCGTAGACCTTTGTGCCTTTGATGGTGTTGCAGGGAGAACAGCAAGCGACCAGGTTGCTGGGATCTTTCTTTCCTTTGCGTGCGCGCGGGTGGACGAAATCCACGCGCATCACCAGGGCGTTTTCGAAGCTGGCGCGGCCGTCGAGGCCGCAGTATTTGCAGCAGTAGTCATCGCGCTCCAGAATCTTGAGGCCTTCGGCCATGGATACAGGTAATGCCACCAAGGAAAGTGTTGTGAGGCTTAACGGCATGAGTACCTCCAGTGCGGAAATTTTGGGAGCAGGGGGAACTTGCGACTTCCACTTGCCTGAACGAAGAACTTAGGCTTGCGCGGCGCTGGTGTCAAGCCGGAACCCCCGCATGGAAGATGGCCGCGCATTGGTCTCAGATTGACAAGTGTTAAGCAACAGGCTACAGTTTTCTTGGTGAAGTTAAGAAGCTTTGCTCATAAAGGGCTGTATAAGTTGTACGCGGAAGATAGCGCGAGGGGCGTTCCCCCAGATTCAGCAGACAAGCTTCGGAAGATGCTGGCGTTCCTCGACGACATGCAGGAACCAGAGGAATTACGCGCGCTCGCCACATGGAAGGCGCACACTCTATCTGGCGATCGCAAGGGCACTTGGAGCCTTAGCGTCACCCGCAACCGGCGCTTGACGTTTCGTATCGACAGCAAAGAGCAAGAAATCTGCGACATAAACTTGGAAGAATACCATTAAGGAAGAGGAGCAATCGTCATGCCCATGAAGAATCCACCGCATCCAGGAGATTTTATTCGGACCGAGATTACTGAGGCTGCGGGCCTGTCGGTGACGGCGGCTGCGGTGGCGCTGCAAGTTTCGCGCCCGGCACTTTCGAGTTTGCTCAATAGCAAAGCAGATCTTTCCGGAAATATGGCGCTGCGCATTGAGAAAGCCTTTGGAGTGAAAATGGATACCCTGATGAGGATGCAGGCCTCTTACGACATAGCGCAAACGCGCAAGAGAGAAAAAGAAATCCGTGTAAAACGGTTTCATCAGCTTGTCGGCGCGTGAGAATCATTCTTCAGCTCGGCAACGGGCGAAGAAACAGATATCGTCGCGAGAGATGATCTAAACGAACGTGCACCGACACTTTCAATTGGATGATGGGGGACGACGCGCCGCCGGATACAAGGGCAATGCTGGAGACTGTGTAGTTCGAGCTATAGCGATTGCGACAGGGCGGCCGTATCAGCAAATCTACGATCTGGTGAACAGCGCCGCAGTTCACGAACGCACCGGCAAACGGAAACGCGGGATCAGCAACGCGAGGACAGGCGTCTACAAAGTCTCGATCAAGCGAATCATGAAACACTTGGGCTGGGTGTGGACGCCCACGATGCAGATCGGATCAGGATGCACCGTCCATTTGCGCGCTGATGAATTGCCGCCCGGACGATTAGTCGTCAGTGTGTCAAAGCATCTGACAGCGGTAATTGATGGCGTGATTCACGACACGCACGATTGCTCGCGGCGCGGAACAAGATGCGTCTACGGCTATTGGCAACCGCCCGACGCTCGACGTGTGCGCTCTCTTTCCCCAAACGTTCGATCCTCCACAAAAAAACCGGCCCCGAGGGACCAAGTTGAGAAACCTCGCCGACCAAAGTCATTTCTCGAATGGCTCTTCGGTTGAACTGATCCCGGCTCACCCAGAGAATCATACCTGGACCCCGAAACAGAGCGACAAGACTCAGACCGTCCAGATTTGTTTTAGGACGCGTTGGAAATTGCCACCGAGTATCGCTTCGATGTTGGCGTCGGAATATTTGCGGCGTATCAGACCCTCGGCCAGATCAAACGGGCGTTTCGCGTAGTTGTAGCCATCGATGTCGATCTTGTCGCGGAAGCCGTAACTGTTTTTGTAGCCGGCTTTGAGTGCTTTGTATTCGTCGGGAGGCATGGCGTCGTAGCCGAGGAGGTCGATGTCGCTGCCCACGCCAAGATGTTCGACGCCTACGAGCTTGGCGACGTAGTCGTAATGATCGAGCATGCTTTCTATCGTCGTCGGTTCCTTGGCGCTGATGAACATGCGCACTTCGGTGATCCCCATGACGCCGCCTTTGGCGGCCATTGCTTTGATGGCCTCGTCTGTTTTGCAGCGCGGGTGATTGGGATTGAGCGCTCGGCAGTTGGAATGCGTGATTAGGACCGGCTTCTTGGACACATCAAAAGCCTCGAGCGTGGTGCGATCGCCGCAGTGGGAGACGTCGACAGCCATTCCAAGTTTGTTCATTCGCTCAATAATGGCAATTCCAAAATCCGAGAGACCCTCATCGCGGCGTTCCGTAGAACCGTTACCGAGAAGATTGCGCGCGTTATAGGTGAGTTGAGAGACGCGCTGCCCGAGTCCGTAGAAATAATCAACGTCGTCCACTTTGCGGAAGTGCTCCGAGTTTTGCACGCCGAGCAGGATGCCAACCTTGCCCGAAGCCTTAATGCCATCGAGACGAGCGGGAGTTTCGATGCGCTCGAACCAGTCGTCGTGGCGCGCGAGAAACGTGTTATAGCCGGAGAGGAATTGGAGTGTTTCGAGGTAGGCGTCCGGGCCGCCAGTGCCGATGGCGATGTGGAAAACGTTGATGCCGGATTGTTTGAAGGGGGCAAAATCGGCAGCGGTGAAATTTTCGGGATTGCCCAGCATTTTTTCCATGCGGCTGGGGCTAATCCACAGCGGAGCAAGCATGTCGATAACCGTGGCGCGCTGAACGAGCTCGATGGCGTGCGCCGAATAGACTTGGTCGGAGCCCGCAAAAAGCCGATAAGCGCCACGATTCAAAAACGGGCCGAAGTTCAACAACGCTGCTCCTGCAGCGCCTTTCATGGAGTTTCCCACAAACTTGCGACGATTCATTTCTGTTTCTCCCTCGGCAGTATGCCGCTGTGAGATGAAACGCTTGTGCGCCGAGATAGTATCACCTTCAACGTTTGTTTCATCCTGTGTGCAAAACATTTGTAATGGAAGTGAGAGACGGCGAAAGTGTTGGGTTTTCCAGAAGGTGCGATGAAAAAGAAAGCCGCCCTTCCTTGAAAGGAAGGGCGGCGTGGCATGAAAGCGAAAAAAAGTGGGGCACGGCCCGCCGTGTCCCACGGAGTTAGTTAGCCTTGGCCGGCGGTAGCCGCGGCGGCTTTAGTCATGTTGGCGGTCCACTCAGCGGATCGGCGTGCCATCTCGTCTGGTGATACGTCTTCCATGTGAGTCGCGATGCCCCAACTGTGGCCAAACGGGTCGGTGAGTTTGCCGTAGCGATCGCCCCAAAACATGTCCACGACTGGCATCGCAACTTGGGCACCTGCCGCCACGGCGCGGTTGAAGATGGTGTCGACATCCGGAGCATACAGAAAAAGGTAATAGGAAGGAGTCGCGCCCGGCGTCGGAGCGGCGGACATTCCCGGAAATTCGTCGGAGACGAAAATTACGGAATCGCCGATGCGCAGTTCGGAGTGCATGATCATGCCGCCGGGGCCAGGCATGCGGTTGATTTCGGTGGCGCCGAAGGCTTCTTTGTAGAAGTCGATGGCGTTGGCTGCGTTTTTACACGTAATGGCCGGAGTCAGGGAATGGTATCCCTCTGGGATGGGTTGAACTTTGTCTTGCATACGATCTCCTTGCAGTTTTGGACGTTCGCGGCGAAACGAGGAAGGCAGAGGCAGATCCCGCGTGCAGATTAGATACTCTCCGGGCAAGAGCATGTCAACTGTTGCGCCCGGTGCCACTGACCAGCGGAGAATTACTGTACGGTGATTGTTACGGTCGCCGTGGTGCGGCCGAATGGGTTGGTCGCGTAGAGAGTGTAAGTGGTCGTGGCTGAGGGATTCACGACTGCAGCCGTGCCACGGACAGCGCCGATTTGCGGCGAGATGATGTAGTAGGACGCACCGGTGGCCGTCCACGAGAGAGTGACGGCAGTTCCCGCAGAAACGGGATTGCTCGTACTGGCAGTGAAAGCGGAGATGGTCGGAGCAGAGCCTGTCGGAACGTTTGCGGAAGTGTAGACGGTGCCCAGGGCAACGACCTCAAAGTCCGACGCGGTAAGCGAGGTGAGATTGTGGAGATCGTCGTTGCTCCAGCGATCGTCAGGAGCGCCGCTGATGTACATCGAGGAACCGTTGTCAGCCATGATCATCCCGTATTGCTTGAGAGCAGTAAGAATGACCTGATTGGTCGCCGAGAAGCTGGAGATATCAAAGCCGGATTTCAGACGCAGACGCATGCCCATGGGAGCGGCGAACTGCGCGCTTGAGTTTGACGCCCAGTGCGTTGCCGGCAGAACGTATGCAGCGATGCTGTGCTGGAGCGTGAAACGGATGGCATGAGCAATTTGGCCGCTGGCAGCTTCGTCATAGCGAATCAAGCCAGGAAAAATGGGCAAGCCTGCGGCGTCAGCTGAAGTCCAGGTTAGCGGCCGCTGATCATAGTTTTCCAAATCCCAGACGGCGGCTGAGCCTGCGTTCCAAGTGCCGTCCGTGTTTACGCTGGAGCCGTAGAGTTCGTAAAGCCAGCAATTGTTGTTATCCAGAACGAGGACGTGGCGATCTCCGGTCCCTGGATTGGGGTAGCCCTCAATGTTGGCGTTAGCGGGAATCGGCATCGGACCGGGATCGCTTTCGTCGCCGTAAGCATTGAAGAGAATATTCACCGGGGCCTGCGAAGAATCCACAACAGAGTAGGGAATGCCCATGTAGCTGCCCTGATATTCGCCGGAGCCGAAATCCGGATGGATGGGCACGCTGGTTCCGATGAAATTGATGTACGAGTCGGAATTAGGATCGACTGGAGCCGAGGAGATGTCCTGATTCCAGGCATTATTGGCCGGGAAGGGACGGAATCCGTTGAGGCTCGCTCCAGCGCCAACTCCCATACCGCTGCAAGCGCTGGCTTGCGTTGTGGAAGTGACCTGGAGGTTGATGCCGGAGGACGTGCTTTGGCCAGGGTTGGGATTGCTGACGGACACGGCGAAAATGCCCGCAGCCGCGGCGGTTCCCGCCGCAGTAAGTTGGGTCGCGGAGACGTAAGTTGTGGCGACGGGCGCGCCTGCCAGGAGGACTTGAGATCCGGTGAGGAAATTGCTGCCGGTTATGGTCAGAGAGAAGGCTCCAACATTCACCGAAGTGGGACTGATCGCAGTGAGGATCGGAGTCGGATTGAGGATAGTGACGTTGCTTGCGCCGCTCGCGGAGGAATCGGCGGCGCTGGTGGCCTGAATGGTGATGGCGTTGGGATTGGGCAAAGCAGCCGGAGCAGTGTAGTTGCCCGAAGAAGTGATCGTCCCGCTTGCGGAGTTGCCGCCCGCGACATTGTTAACGGACCAGGTGACGGCGGTGTTGGTCGTGCCAGTGACAGAGGCGGCGAATTGTTGGGAACTGCCAGCGCGCACGTTCACTGGATTTGGCGTAACAGAAACCTGTATGTTACCTGAGGCCGGAGGGTTTGGCGGAGCGGTCGGTGGCGTGGGCGAGCCGGAAACCCGCCCGCAACCTGCCTGTAAACACGCAAGCAAGGAAAGAAGAATCAAGAAGTTGCGCCGCACGGATATGCCCTCCTAGAGAGACCTGCCGGGAGTGAACCCAGAGTAAAAATGATGCGGCCCTTCGAGCCCAGAGCCCTGTGAGATGGAATTATGAGAGACGGGATGGTGGGAAACGACTGGTCGAGGGTACAAATTTGGTACAGCCCAATCCCGGCGACTGGTGTTTTTGACAGATGTTATTGGCAAAAAACCGCGATACGGTGCGTCCCGGTCTGTCGTCGTACCCCTGAAAAATAGACTTGGGAGGAATCGAAATGAACAAGTACCTCACTGAATTTATAGGGATGTTCTTCTTTGTTCTGACCGTTGGCTGCGCGGTCATCGGCAACAGCATAGGAGCGCTCGCACCGCTGGCCATCGGCTCGGTGCTGATGATCATGGTTTATGCCGGAGGACATATCTCGGGCGGACATTTCAATCCAGCGGTGACCTTGGGAGTCTGGCTACGCGGGAAATGCGATACGAAGGACGTTCTGCCGTACATGATTGCCCAGCTCGCGGGGGCGGCGCTTGCGGCCATGGTTGTGAAGTTTCTGAGGGCAGGAACCGCGGTCACTCCAATGACCGTGGCCACTCTGCCCGCTCTACTAGCGGAGTTTTTGTTCACGTTTGCGCTAGTTTACGTTGTGCTGAATGTGGCGACGGCAAAGGGAACGTCGGGGAATTCGTTCTATGGGTTAGCGATTGGTTTTACAGTAGTGGTGGGAGCGTTTGCGGTGGGAAACGTATCCGGTGGAGCGTTCAATCCCGCGATCGCCGTGGGCATCTCGATACTCGGATTATCCGCGTGGTCAAACATTTGGATTTATCTGGTGGCAGATTTTGCAGGTGCGGCAGCGGCCGCGGCTGCGTTCAAGATCGTTAGTCCCGAGGACAAATGACGACTCACGAGCGACAAAGTACGCTTGAGATGTAAGATTCCGTGAAGCTCGCCGCTAGGGCGGGTAAATCGGTAACGGAGCGCCCGTTCAAGCACTGCACTGGGCGCCCCTTCCGAGAGTTTCGTTACGGTTTGTTGATAATTCCGCAGGCGATGCGCGCCGGAGCCGCAGTCCCCGTGCCGCCTGCCACTGCGTGGATAACGATTGCCGTCCCTCCATTGCTGAAAACGGAGTGATCGTCCGTGCCGAGTGTCACGTTAGGCGCGATTACGGAAACGTGCGCTGTGCCATCTGCGCCGACGATGAGCGAAAAATTCGGGATGTCGCCCGCGGGAGCACCCTCGTGATTGTGTTCAGCGCCGCCTGGATTGAAGTGCGGGCCTGCGGTCTTAAAATCGGGCGGGTCGCACAAAGCAACTTGATGAATATGGATGGAGTGCTCGCCGGGAGGCAGATTCTTGATGTCGAGCGTGATTTTGACACCCTTGGGCGTGCTGGTCAGTTGCGCTGAGCCCACGTTCTGGCCGTCCGTATTCTTGAACTCAACGGTTACTGGCTTGGAAGCAGTGCGGCTGTGAGACTCCTGGGCCTGGGCACCAGAAGCGAGGGCGAAAAGCAGACACACCCCGCATAGGATTGCTCTCATTGGGATTACCTCTCTCATTGTAGGTTTCGAAGGCCTTCCGGGCACTGCGGGAAGCAGTACTCAATTACTCTAACTCGGCAGGAGGCATGCTTATTCCAGGCTGTGCCCTGTGCTGTAGTCATTTAGATACTTGCTGAATAGGGTGCAAATGGCAGGCCTGGAGGCTCGCACTACAGTGCATGCACTCTAGGCAATGGAGCCGTAGACCAGAGTTGAGGGGATCAAGGGGAGCGCAGCTCAATCATTTTTGTACAGGTCAGGGAATTCTTTCTTCATATTGGTGAGCTTTGGCTGGTCGTTGATCATGATGTAAGGCTCGTAGGGATGGTGCTTGAGGTAGTCCTGATGATAGCCCTCGGCGGCATAAAAGGCTTGCAGCGGGACCACTTGCGTGACAATGGGCTGAGAATAGATTTTGGCCGCGTTTAATTGCGCAATGTAGGCTTCGGCGATTTTCTTTTGTTCCTCGCTCGAAACGAAAATGGAAGAGCGGTATTGCGTGCCGTGATCCGGTCCCTGGTAATTAAGTTCCGTTGGGTTGTGGCCGACGGAAAAGAAGATCATCAAAATTTGGCCGTACGAAATCTGCGAGGGATCGAAGACGATCTTGACGGATTCGGCGTGGCCGGTTTCACCGGTACTGACTTCCTCGTAGTGAGCGGTTTTGGCCGCTCCGCCGGAGTACCCCGAAGTTGCGGAAGTGACGCCTTTCAAGTGTTGGAAAACAGCTTGAATCCCCCAGAAGCAGCCCCCGGAAACGACGGCAGTCTCCTGCGCTTTTGCCGAAGCTAGCGGAGCGTCTACGGCGGGCTTTGGAAATGCGGCTTTAGCGTTGGCCCGGCCGTCATTGGGCTTGGCCGTAGCCCAAGCAAAGGCTCCGATACCGGCACAAATCAAAACTGCAATGAGTACAGCACGCATGGTGTAGGCTCCGGAAACTAGTTCCTTCTAAAGTATACGCCTGGCACAAGCAATTGGATGTTTCACGGCTTCGCTAGGATTCGGCGGGTAACGCGGAAGCCTGGCCACTTTTCGCAATAGATTTGGGCTTGGAGCCAGAGCCGATGCAGGGCATCATACTGCGCTTTGAAAAAACGAACTGAGGAGAGATTCATGTCATTGGGCCTCCGGGCTATGCTATTTGCGATCTCGACGGCAAGAACGCGCGCTTGTTTGCCACCGGGTAGAGGAACCCAGTGGGATTGGCGATCGAGCCGGTTACTGGAGAAGTCTGGACGAGCGTAAATGAACGCGACGAGCTGGGCGACTGGGGCGTTGCTTGTTTCCGATGATGGAGCGGGAAAGATTTATCGCATTTCGGTTGCCAAGTAACCATGGATACCTGCGCACGCGGGTAAGACGGGCACAGCGTGCTGTGCCCCTACGCCGAATTTGGCGCGGTCGTCCCAATCAGTTCACTGTTAGCGTCAACTGAATCGGTTGCAATTGGAGCGGCTTGCCGCTGGCGGACGTTGCTGACGGAGTGACTATGATTATGAATTGCCCTTGAGGCGTCACGATCTGCGGCGGAGCTATTGTTAGCATTGCGTTTCCGCCGCCGCAGCCTGTAGCAGTCCAGATTGCACCCAACATCATTAGAAAAATGATCGCACTCACCGCGCTGGAAAGTGCGCGCCGTCGCGGTGGCGTGTCCGAATCGCGTTTTGCGCCGAATGCCAAAAAGAGAAGCAGGATAATGGCAACGATCAGGCCGGGAGCGGCTGGTAGAACTGGAAACGGAATTGAGCGCGGAACAGTGACGATCGGGGCGTTGGTGTTGGTTCCGCTGCTGGTGGCTACTGACACAGTAAATGTGGCTGCGCTGCCGTTCGAGATTTGCAGGGTAGCCGGTCCCTGAATGCTCGCGCCCACGGGGGCACCGCTGTACGCGAGGGAAATAGTGCCGCTGTAGCCTGGGCCAGGAGTTATCTGAAGGTTGAACTGCGCAGTCTGACCGGCTGAAATCGTTGCCGTAGTGGAGCCAGATGGCGCGGCGCCGATGGTCAATGCAGGATTGGCGAAGCCACCGAGATTGATAACTTGGGGAGAATTTGCAGCATCATCCGTCAGCGTGACCGTGGCTGAACGCGCGCCAGAGGCCAGCGGCGCGAAAGAAACACCCAGTGTACAGGTGCCGTTCACTGCGTAAGCGGCGCCTGTGCAACCGTTTGTCAAAATAAAGTCACCGCTGTTCGCTCCCCCAAGCACAACCGAAGAAATATGGAGTGGACCTCCTCCTGAGTTCGTTACCGTCACGTTTTGTCCGGCGCTGGACGTCCCTTGCGTGATCGCCGCAAAGGAGAGGCTGGTCGATGACAGGGAAACAGCGGGCGTGGTCGATGGAGCCGATGTAGCCGTGCCGCTGACTTGGATGGACTGCGGAGAATTTGAAGCGTCATCAGTGATCGAAATGACGGCGGACCGCTGGCCGGCAGCGAGAGGCGTGAAAGTCATGGTGATCATGCAGCTGGCGTTGGCGGCATAGGATCCACTGCACTGACTCGTCATGCTGAAATCGCCGGGATTATTGCCGCCAAGAACCACGGAAGAAATGTGCAAGGTTAAGTTGCCTGAGTTCGTCACACTAACGGCGATTGGACTGCTGGGCGTGCCTTGAGCAGTGGTGGGAAAGCTGACAGGGCTCGGCGTCACGGTGACGACGGGAGCGGGCGGCGGTGGGGCGGTGCCCGCGCCTGTGAGCGCTACGGTTTGAGGGCTGCCAGGGGCATTGTCGGCGATGGAGAGTGTGGCCTGTTGCGAGCCAGTCGTTGTTGGAGCGAACGTGATGCTTATCGAACAGAACTTGGTGGGAGCGAGCGCGGACGGCGCTTGGCACGTATCGGATTCCTGAAATTGGGTGGGGTCTGCGCCAGTGAGCGAAATGGAATTCAAGCTGAGGGCTTCGTCGCCGTTACTTGTGAGAGTGATGGTTTGTGGTGTACTGGCGTCGCCGGTCTGAATCGGAACGAAAGAAAGGCTGGCAGGCGAAAGCAAAATTGAAGGGCCGCTCACACCTTGCTCTCCAGGCGGGATACTGAAGGTGAGAGAGCCATTGATCTGAGGGATAGCGAAAGGTGAATTGGCAGTCTCGAGGAAGTAGCCGGTCTGCGGATCGACCGTATAGGCGATGGCAGTATTTTGGTCTGTGCCAAATCCATAGTTGAAGGAGCCGGTAGGGTCGGCGAAGTAGGGTGGAACGGAAGTAAGGGTCGGGAGCGGGGAACTAGCGGTTTCAGTCAGCACTCCGGTTTGCAGATTTACAGAATAGATGTTCACAAGATCGGGACCGGAGAGGTCGGAGGTGGCGACATAGAGAAATGTTCCCGTGCTGTCGATCCAGAGTCCTTCGGGGTAGTTGTGTTCCGGAAGCTGGATGTTGCCGAGAAGTGCGTCACCGCCAATTCCTACGAGCTCGATGATGCCGAACTCGAGAAGATTGTCTTGCGTACCAGTCACATAATAGCGGCCTTGCGGATCCATGGCAAAGCTGAGACCGCGTTGCGAAAGCGCCGCGTTTTGCTGGTACCCCGTGATCAGGCCGGTGGATGGATCGATGGAGAGAGCCTGAAACTCCGAACCTTGGGTAATCGCCATGTTTGAGGACTGAGGGTTCGGGCCCATAAAGATGAGAAAAGTTTTGTTATTTGGCGGCTGGGCGAATCCGATGGCAGTTGAGTCGAGCTCGGTGCCAGAACCCGCAACGGGAATGAGTGCTGGACCGCCGGGGGCACTCGGCGATATCTGAAATGTTTCGACCAAACCGTCGCCGGGGTCTTGTCCGACGCGATTGACTACAGCGATGAATTGTCCCGTTGGCTCGACGGCAATGTAAGCGGGCTGATTCGTGACGGACGAAGCGAACGGCGAATTGGCGACCTCTTGATACGCGCCAGTGGTGGGATTGGTGATCTCATACATGTGAATGCTGCTGGTGCCGATGGCGAAAAGATAACGGCCTTGGACGTCGATCGCCAAAGCTTGATTGGCGGCAGTAAAGGGAGAGCCTGCAACTGGAGTGAGCAAACCGGTTTGATCATTGCGAGAGGCGACGGCGCCCGCGGAGGAGAAGACTAACGGCTGCTGCAGTTGAGCGTGAGTTGCGGGGATTTTCAAGACAAGCAAGACAAGGTTCGCGAAAATTATTAGAGTTTTCAAATAATTCGTTTTGCGCGAGCTGGGAACGATGTGCGAATGAGCAGGAAATTCGCGTGCTGGGGCCATGTGTCTTCCTTGGCCGTCGAAAATAGCGGCGCCTCGATGAATCCGAGAGGGAAACGTTTGCGAATCCAAGGTAAGCCGGAAAAAGCACGGCGTCAATAAAATATATCTACTTATTCAATAAACTGAATTATGTATATTGGAGAGTGTTTGGCGGGCCGGAAGCCGGGTTAGGGAGGGCGGATCGATTGTTAAAGAATATTAATGTTGGAATTGCGCTTCCTGCGTTACCGTTCGGAGCTTATGCAACCAGCACAACTTGATTTGGAAAAACTTTCGTCATCAGACGAGAGCAATCTCGTCACCCGTCTCAATGGAAAACTGAGTCTCGAGACGGTTCATAACTTCATTCAGACGCTGCGACCGGAGCCTGCGGCGCACCTAGTGCTCGATATGAGCGGGGTGTCCTTTCTGGACTCGGCGGGAGTCGGAGCGCTGGTGTCGATCTTCGTCCACCGGCGCAATGTTGGAAAGTCGTTTGCGATCGCGGGTCTGACGCGGCAGGGAATGGCGGTCCTGCAGGTCGCTGGACTGGTGAAACTGCTGCCGAACTTTCCTACTGTTGAGGCCGCGCTCGCTGCAAAGAACTAACTCTCGTCGTCGAGCAGGATCTGCAGCGAATTTGTGGTCAGGCCACCTACTCCCTACCCCTGTTTTCTTGGAACTGCACATTCTGAAGGACTTTAAGTAGCTCTGTTGACATCCTCGTCACAGTTCGCGATTTGAGTTCTCGACGCAAGGGGGCAGAGAGTGTTCTCTGAGGAAGCAGGAGGGACGATGGCCGAAGTCGGACTTCTGCCTTTTGCCCGGGTGGCCCTGCAAGTGGCCGAGCGGGTCTTGCCGCCGTACCGCAGCCGTTTCAGCAAACACCAATTCACCCAGCCGCAGTTGCTGGCTATTCTCTGCCTGATGCGTTACGAAGACTGGACCTTTCGCGAAACCGAGGTGCGTCTTGGCGAGCATCGCGACTTGCGAGAAGTTTTGCAGTTGCAGACCGTGCCGGACTACACCACTCTGTATCGTTTTCTGAAGCGGCTGGACGATGACTTGATCGACCGCGGACTGGGGGAAACGGTGCGCCGCCTGCGCCGTGGCAGAACGCATGTGCGCGTTTCCGCGGCCATCGACGGCACGGGGTTATCCCCACAGGCCGTCAGCACGTACTTCCTTCGCCGCATCGAGCAGCACAATGGCGGAAAGCTGCGCTACCGGCACTATCTAAAGTGGCTGGTGGTGGCGGATGTAAAGCAACAGATTTTGCTGGCGCAGCGCGCGCGGCAAGGACCGTGGTGCGATACGCGAGCACTGCCTGCTTTGCTCGACGCCGCCAGGCAACGGGTGCCTGTGCGCGAGGTGCTGGCCGATGCCGAGTTCGATTCCGAAGCGAATCATGAATATATCCGGCAGCGCTGGAGAGCCCGTAGCATCATTCCCGCCAAACCGCGCCGCGGCATCCCGCGAGGGGGAATTCGTTATCAGATGTACCGGGCTTTTCCGCAAAAAGAGTACGGACAACGAGCCAAGATCGAAACCATCTTCTCGGTGATCAAACGAAAACTTTCTTCTCGCGCACCCGGACGCAGCTTGCCCGTGCAAATCCGTCAGGCCCTGCTCCTAGGGCTCACCTACAACCTCTACCGCTTGAGGCATCGCCTTCGTCTCCGAGGATGTCAACAGAGCCACTTTAAGTCGTTTGTTTCGAAACTGCGCATTCTAAAGGGCTTACAGGCGAATATTTGGAACTGCGCATTCTAAAGAAGTTAGCGGAAAATCGGCTCGGGCACTAAGACTCAGCAGGGAACTTCCCAAGTATGTATGTAGGATTACTTATCTTCTATAATAGCATGAATCGTAAACATGTCAATGCCAGCATTTTCTGGCAGGGCGTGGCGGCTTTGACACGGTGCTGGCCGTTTCGGCGGCTCGGCGTTTGAGCGCGTTCCAAATTGGAACGGCGCTCTTGTCGACCGTGTTGGATGCGCTGGTATACTCGGGCGCATGAACAACCAAACTGGATTTGAGCTGCGGGATACGGAATATCAGCGGCGGGTGCGGGACAGTTTTGAGCGACAGGGGCTGATGAAGCATTTGGGAGCTGAACTGGCCTCGTTGGAGCCGGGTGGGGCGGTGATTCGGGTACCGTTTCGTGGGGACCTGACGCAGCAGCATGGGTATTTTCATGCGGGGGTGACGGGGGCGATTGCGGACAGCGCTTGCGGGTATGCGGCGTACACGTTGATGGCGGCGGAGGATTCGGTGCTGACGGTGGAGTACAAGATAAATTTGCTGGCGCCGGCGGATGGGGAGGAGTTGGTGGCGCGAGCGCGGGTGGTGCGGTCTGGGAAGACTTTGAAGATTTGCATGGCGGATGTGTTTGTGCGGAAGGGCGCGGCGGAGAATCATTGTGCGACTGTGCTTGCGACGATTATGTGTATGGCGGGGAAGGCGGATCGGCCGCGTTAGATTGGTTGGACAACTTGGGACGAAGACACCTTCGACCATTACGCCTGGGGAAGCTAGGGCGCAATGAATTGCGCCCCTACAAAGGGAAGTCGAGACGGGCGAAGGAACCCGTTCAGCCATTGATCGTAAGCATCAGACCCAGCAGATTGCGCGGAAAAATTGAAGCAATCTTCATGAGTGTTCTGCCTGAAAGGTCTGCGCTTGCGTGCGCACGGCCTGAAGATGCGGTGCGAGAAACGCGTTGCGATCATGCCCACCATTCAGCGCTGCGGTTCCACCCGCCGTAATGAAGGTCGCTTCGGTCACACCAAGGAAGCCGAAGACCGACCGCAGATACGGCTCCACGAAATTGAAAGAGGCCATCTGGGTCTGCGCGTCGTACATGCCGCCGGTTGCGATGATGAAGGTCGCCTTCTTGCCGACAAGCAGGCCCTTCGGCGGACCGCCGCCCGTGTAGGAAAAGGTTCTGCCGACACGGGCAATCTGGTCGATCCAGAGCTTGAGCACGGAAGGCACACCGAAGTTATGCATCGGCACGCCGAAAACGTACTCATCGGCCTGTTCCAGTTCGGCGAGCAGGGAGTCGGAGAGCGAAAGCAATTTCTTCTGCTCTGGCGTGCGCGCCTCTTCCGGGGTGTAGGCGGCGCCGACCCATTCCGAGGTGACCGGCGGGATTGCGGTTGCATTGAGATCGCGGTCAATGACACTGCCATGCGGGTGCGAAGACTTCCACTGAGCGACGAACGAAGCGGTCAATTCGCGGGAGACGGACCGACCGTAGAGTGGGCTGGAATCGACATGAAGCAATGTGGACATAGCAAAATCCTCCTATGCGACATTTGATGCATAATAGGCATTTGTCGATACATGATAATGAACAAATGTCGCATTAGCATCGATTGCGGCAGAAGCCGTATACTCGAGCCGTAAATGGCCGAGGTCATCCAACCCTGCACCGAAACGACGGATCCCCGCATCTTGCGCAGCCGTCGCATGCTTATGGAGTCTCTAGCTAAGCTGTTGATGAAAAAGGAGTTCGAAGACATTTCCGTTCAGGAGATAGCGGACGAGGCGACGCTGAACCGGGCAACGTTTTACCTGCACTATCCGGACAAGACCTCGTTGCTGCAAGCGATGACAGACGTCCGGTTTCGCGACTTAATAGCGCGCCGTGGCATTTCCTTCACCGACTGCGATGCAGCACTGCGCGCCATTGCGCTCGGCGTCTGCGACTATCTCGCTGAGAGCACAAACTGCCCGAGTCAGCTGGCTCGGATACCGCTCGAAGGCTCGATTATCCCAGTCGTCGAAGGCATGTTCCGGGAAGGCCTGGCCCGTCATGGGGTGGCACCAGGCGTCGATGCGGCATTGCTGGCGACGACGGCGGCCTGGGCCGTCTTCGGAGCCGCGCGTCGCTGGCTTCAGACCTCCGACCGGATTCCCGCTGAGGAGATGGCCGCCAAGATTGAAACTATGGTGAAGCCGATCTTGTTCGGCGCCTCTCAATAGCTAGAGCTCGGCAGCGCCCAAAGGGGCCTTATCAATCAGCGATCTGGCAATACCTCGACGGTGAAATCCGTACGCCTGGGCAAGCTGGGGCGCAGCATGCGTGTCCGGTAACGACTTAATTAGGATCGAGTCTAGAAGGTTGATATCAGGTGGATGCCGCTAGCGTATCCCGACGATTCCACGCACCGAATCCAGCAACTTCGCCGGATCGTAGCCCACGCCATCTTTGAATACGATCTCCACCTTTTCGATGTCGTTGATGTTCGCGGAAGGATCCCCGTGGATCACCACAACGTCTGCTGACTTGCCAACCGCCAGCGAACCAATCGAATCCGCTTTGCCCTCGAACTCGGCGCCATTCAGCGTAGAAATACGAATCGCTTCCACTGGCGTGAATCCCGCTTCTACCAGCAATTCCACGCCGCGTTGATCGCCAAAACCCGGCAAGACGCCGCCGATTCCCGACGGGTCCGGTCCACTTAGCAGCAATCCACCTGCTTGCGCGAACGCATGTTCCAACTCCATCTCCTTCTTGAAAATCGGCGCGAAACCGTTCTGCGGATCCGAGTGCACCTGCACTCGCGCGGTTAAGTAGCTCGACCGCGCTTCAGGCAGCATGGCATCCAGCACGCGTTGCTGCAGTGGTGGCCGGCCCGGCACAAACTGCTCGAAAACAGGCAGAGTCGAAGTGATGGCAACGTGATGCTCGATCAAAAATCGGAACAAGTCCTGCATCTGCGCGCCTTGCGGATCGAGCGCCAGAAACTCGGGAGAGCCGATACCGCCGCCAGGCGGGCACTGATCTGGCTTCTTGCCCGGGACGAATTCCGTGTCGACAACGAAGCCGTGTTCCAGGTTATCAATGCCGGCCTCTGCCGCTTCGCGGAAGCCCACACTGCACAAGTGCCCGGTGATTTTCAGATGGCGCTTGTGCGCTTCTTCTGCCGCGGCGCGCAACTCCTCTCGCGTGATGTTCATGTACGCCTTGAACGAAGTCGCTCCGCTGTCCGCCCAGAAGTTCACCATGCGCCGCGCGTCGTCGGGCCCGCTGAGTTCGTGCATTTGGGTCAAGAAGCCGTTCGGCCCTTCGAGATAAGGCGCCGTAACATCGATCTTCGGACCTGGGGATTGCCCGGCATCAATCTTGCGTTTCAGGTTTAGTTCAGCGTAAGGCTCAATGCTGCCCGTTGTGCGCATCGTCGTCACGCCCGCGGCCAGATACAGTCGCGGGGCGCTGAACGTGATCGAGTTGATCAACTGGCCCGGCGCGTCCGCTGATTGGTCCGCCGTGTAGTGCAGGTGGTTGTGCATCCCGACCAATCCGGGAATCACGCTGTAACCGGAGAGATCGACCACCTTGGCCTGATCGGGTATTTTCACCGCCGTGGCGTCGCCGATGGCGACGATTTTTCCATCCTGGATGACCAACGCTTGATCCGTGCGGGGCGCAACTCCGGTTCCATCGATGACGCGCACGTGATTCAGCACGATGACAGGGGCATCGACCTTCACAAATTCCCGCACTTCGGGGGAGAGCTTCGCGCGAGGCTGCCCTTGGGCCAAGCCAGCCAGAAGGATGAGCGAAACGAAGACCAAAAGGGAGCGCCGCATGAAGTCCACCTTGAATGCAAAATAGATCCGGTTGCCTGGAAGAAAGGATTTAGACGGCCAAGCGAAGGGAATAGCGCGTTCCACCGACGTTTCTTCGCATGTCTTAGCAACCTGAAACTTGAAATCAGCTATTCAGAGTGCAGATCAAAAATGAAGGACGTCGAAGTCTCGATTGGCGCCGTTGCCGGTAAAAGTGGGCACTGGATCGAACTTTTCCGAGAGAGTAGGGCGGCTTGATCTAGGAGCGTTCGACCTTGGGCGCCGACTGAGCTCCTAGCGGTTCGCGGAAAGGATCCATCGGAATCGGGGCGTACTCGACATCGATGATCTCGAGTTGCTCCGACTTTGCTGGCGCGATCAGGCGCACGCGGTCGCCGGGAGACGCCTTCATCAGTGCATTGCCGAGAGGCGAACGCCAGCTGATGTAGCCGCGGTCGAGGTCCACCTCGTCGATGCCAACGATCGAGACCACGTGTTCGAGGCCAGCGGCATCCTTGTAGGTCACGGTTGCGCCGAAGAAGGCGCGCGTGGCAGCTGAGGCTGGCCGCGGAGCGACGGGATCGACGACCACGGCAGCGTCAATGCGTTTGGTGAGAAAGCGAATCCGCGAATCGATCTGGCGTAACCGTCGTTTGCCGTAGAGGTAGTCGGCGTTTTCACTGCGGTCCCCATTACTAGCAGCCCACGCTACGACCTCCACTACCGCGGGCCGCTCGCGCCTCAGTAGGAACACATGCTCGTCTTTCAACCGCTGCAATCCGGCGGGCGTGATGTAGTTTTTGAGCGTCGGCCCCGTTGGCTCCGGTCGAGGTCCCCGGAGCGGCCGCTTTTCTCGCATTTGCCAATCTGTCATGGGATTTCGTGTAGTGGTGGGTGTCCCAATCTGGGAAGGTCCGCGCCTCGGTCTCGATCATTCCTCGCACGGTGAACGTGACGTGCGCGGGCTAGATGCCGAATGATACATCGGTCTTTCCCGTGACACTCTTAGAAAATGCGGCATAGCTGACCGGAACTTTTCCGGTAACGCGACTTACCTGGATTTACGATCCGTCGCACACTTGGCTCATTCAGCAATAACCTCAGGAATCGCCGGAACATCTGTACTCAAAGTGGTGTCTCATTAGGCATGCGAAAGCATTGGAGAATAGTTTTGCCTGTCTTAGGCCTCATTCTTTTCAGCACTGTGAGTTACCGTTCTTATGAAAAACAACGCGCTCCTAGCAGATATTTTTATTGGTCATTGATTCGGTTGGATTCGGACCCTCTGAACAAAGGTAGCCAAGGTGCGGCACCCTGCGATGGAGCCAAAGTAAACTGCGTGAACTGGGACCTTTCGGCTGCGGACAGGTGGGATCACCCAGAATTAGAAGAGAGAATCCTAGTGCTATCTGCGCTTCCAGCTTTCCTCGTCGGCGCTTTCGCAGTGTATGTTCTCGGAAGGCTGGGCATTAGCCAGGTTTCAAGTTTTGTGTTTCTGATGCCCGTGCTGATTTTCGCTTGGTATTACCTAGTCTGTTGGCTGCTGGAACGCTGGACTCGTAAGCGGTGGCAGTCGCGCGTGCCAACTCCTGATTAACGAGGTCACCGGAAACTGACTCAGTACCTACAAAGGCAAGACGGGCACGGCATGCCGTGCCCCTACGAAGGATGGTTTTCGTCAGGGTTCGCGGAGGATGCGGATTAGCTCGGCGGCGGCGTGGGGTAGGCGGGCGCCGCGGCGCGAGACTAAGTAGACGTGGCGCGGCATGTTCATCTGGCGGACTTTTACTTCTTTCATCCAGCCGTGCTCGATTTCCCATTGGACGCACATGCGCGGGACGATGGCGACTCCCATGCCCATTTGCACGAAGCGTTTGATGCTTTCGATGGTGGGCATTTCGATGGGCATTTTCAGTTCTGTGCGATTGCGGGCAAACAGTTCGATGACGCGGCGACGAAAGGGAGATTCGACGCTGTGGGCGATGAAGTCTTCGTTGCCAAGATCAGCGACATCGACCTCGCGTTTTTTGGCGAGGGCGTGTTTTGGTGGAACGACGAGGGTGAGCTCGTCCTTACGGATTTCGGTGGCTTGGAGCTGGGGTTCTTGCGGGACGTAGGAGACAGCGCCGACGTCGAGGCGGTAATTGAGGACTTCGTGAGGAATATCGCGGGAGAACATCCGATGTACGCGGACCAGGACACCGGGATGGAGTTGGCGAAAAGTGGCTAGGGCGGGGAGCAGAGCGTGGATGGAGCTTTCATTTACGCCGAGGGAGAGCTCGCCGCGGCTGAGGCCTTCGAGTTCGCTGAGTCCTTTTTTTACTTCGTCGCGGAGATTGATCAGGCGCTCAGCGTAATCTTGCAGGAGCGTTCCGGCATCGGTCATGCGCACTGGGCGCGCGCCGCGGACGAACAGCGGCTGGCCGAGATCATCTTCGAGCTTGCGAATCGTTAGGCTAACGGCCGGTTGCGTGCGGTAGAGACGTTCGGCAGCGCGCGAGAAGCTGCCTTCTTTGGCAACCATGAGGAATACTTGGAGTTCGCCTAAATCCATTGAATAAGACCCTTGCTTAGACTTGGCCCACTGGCCGAAGTGCTCAGACTAAGAGCACAGGCCCATCGTTCCTCAGGGTAAACAGGAGTGCTTGTGCTACGCTAGTATAAGCCTAGATTATCAAAAGCAGAACAAAGATAAATTTGACCGTGGGGCGGTCTTCTGTCCTACTACTACCCTTGGGGGACCCTCAATATGGATTCTTCCGTCGTAAGGATCTTTGACACGACTTTGCGCGACGGCGAGCAATCGCCGGGCTTCTCGATGAACACCGAGGAGAAGATCCGCATGGCGCGGCAACTTGCGGCGCTGGGTGTGGATGTCATTGAGGCTGGGTTTCCCATTTCTTCGCGTGGCGATCTGGAGGCGGTGCAGCGAGTGGCGCGGGAAGTGCGGAACGTGCCGATTGCGGCTCTTGCGCGCGCCATGCAGAAAGACGTGAATGCGGCGATTGAGGCTTTGGAGCCAGCAGCGGCGCCACGAATTCACATTTTTCTGGCGACTTCGGATTTGCACCTGCGCGTGAAGTTGAAGATGACGCGGGAGCAGGCGCTCGAAGCGATTGGGTCGATGATTCGGCTGGGGCGGAACAGCGTGGGCGAAGTGGAGTTCTCGGCGGAAGATGCCGGGCGGACCGATATTGGATTTTTGTGCCAGGTTTGCCAGGTGGCTGTGGACGCGGGCGCTACCGTTTTGAATTTGCCGGATACGGTGGGCTACGCGGTGCCGGATGAGTATGGCGCGATGTTTGAGCAGGTGCGTGCGCATCTTGACGATCCGCAGGGGATTACCTTGAGCGCGCATTGCCACGACGATTTGGGATTGGCGGTGGCGAATTCGCTGGCGGCGGTTCGCGCTGGTGTGCGGCAGATTGAGTGCACGGTGAATGGGATTGGCGAGCGGGCGGGGAACGCAGCGCTCGAAGAGATTGCCGTGGCGCTGGCCGTTCGCAAGGAAAGTTTTGGCGTGACGACGAACGTTAAGTTGGAGGAGTTGTTCCGCTCCAGCCGCATGCTTACGGAAATTACCGGGGCGGTGGTGGCGCCGAACAAGGCTGTGGTGGGCGCGAATGCGTTTGCGCATGAAGCCGGTATTCACCAGGACGGCATCATCAAGAATCCGTTGACGTACGAGATTATGTCGCCGGAGTCGGTGGGCGTGCCTTCGCGGTCGTTTGTGCTGGGGAAGCATTCGGGGCGGAACGCGTTGAAGGTGAGTTTGCGGACTTTGGGTTATGAGCCTAGCGAAGAGGAATTGGCGGAGTGCTACAAGCGAGTAACTACGCTTGCGGATGAGGCGAAGCAGGTGCGGCCGAGGGACCTCGTGGCGATTGCGCATGAAGTGATGCGGCGGCGGCCTGCGGCAGTTGCGGCGGAGGCGGATTGAGAGGGAGTGAGTAGTGGGTGGTGAGTAGTGAGTAGAAGGCGGAACTTGAGTGGTGCCGCTGGGATGTCTTATCGAAGCTCTACAAGTATGTGGGGCCGTTCCAGTTGGTGGGAAAAGCGGCAGCAGAGCTGCCGCACTCCAGAGCGGGACTTAGTTGGTGAGCGGAGATGTCGATGAAAGTGAAGAAGACTATTGTGCTTTTGCCGGGGGACGGCATTGGGCCGGAAGTTACGCGGGCGGCGGCTACCGTTTTGCGCGAGTGCGCGCAGGAGTTTCATCACGAGTTTGATTTGCATGAGTTTCCGATTGGCGGGGCGGCGATTGATGCGATCGGGACGCCTTTGCCTAATGAAACTTTGGATGCTTGCCGGAAAGCGGACGCGGTTTTTCTGGGGGCTGTGGGCGGGGCGAAGTGGGATGCGCTGCCGGTGGGGAAGCGGCCTGAGAGCGGGCTGCTTGGCTTGCGCAAGGGCATGGGGCTTTATGTGAATGTGCGTCCCGTGAAAGTGCTGGAGCCGCTGCGCGGAATTTCTCCCTTGAAGCCGGAGCGTTTGGGCGATTTGGATATTGAGATTGTGCGCGAACTGGCGGGCGGGATGTATTTCGGCGAGCGAGGCAACGTCACCGAGAATGGTGTCGAGCGCGCCTGGGACACGGAATCGTATACGACGCCGGAAATCGAGCGGATCGCGACATTTGCGTTTGCGCATGCGGAGAATCGCACGCGGCGCGTGTGCTCGGTGGACAAGGCAAACGTTTTGATGAGTTCGCAGCTTTGGCGGCGGACCGTCGTGGCGCTGAGCGGCGTCTACTCTTCCGTGAAGCTCGAGCACATGTACGTGGACAACGCGGCGATGCAGCTTACGCTGAAGCCTTCGCAGTTTGACGTGATGCTGACCAGCAACATGTTCGGCGACATTTTGAGTGATGCGGCCGCGGCGCTGGTGGGCTCGATCGGATTGATTCCTTCGGCGAGTTTTGGGACGGGCGCGCCGCTCTTCGAGCCGATTCATGGCTCGGCGCCGTCGCTTGTGGGAACGGATTCTGCCAACCCGGTGGGGTCGATCCTCAGCGCGACTTTGATGTTGCGCGATGCGTTTGGGCTTTCGCTGGAGGCGGATTGGGTCGAGCAGTCGCTGCACCGCGTTCTTGCGGGCGGCTACCGTACCGCGGACATCGCCCAGCCCGGTGCCAGCACCATCGGCGGATCGGTCTTCACAGAAATGTTGCGCGAGGAGATGCAACGCACTCTCGAGCACGCCGAGCGCTACGGCTGGGGCGTTTAGCTCAACCCCAAAGCATTTCTTAGCCGCAAGTGATTGGTTTCCCGGAATACCAAGCAGCGTCAAAGTGGTCCATCTCCACCTTACCGTCATGGAAATGCAGCTCGTACTGTCCGGATGCGCCTTCACCAGGACTAAATGTCGCAAGGTGCAAAGTTCCAGAGATTGCGGCATCACATCGTCCGGGCATCTGACATCGTGAGGCAAGCACAGCATAACTGCCTGACTTAATCGAATAGTCGCGAGGCCCCGAGGTCGGCAGGCTTTCGCTGAGTGAAATCATAACGTAGGGCTCTTCGTATTTTCCGAGCTGCCCCTGCTTGCTAGTGAAGTAGAACTCAATGGCCGGGCCATCGGTCGGTCCACACACGCCTTGGACATAAGCGAAGGTCGGGGGCGGCGCAGACATTGCCTCATATGGCCGTCCACAACTCGCGGAGCAAAAGAGAAAAGCTAGACCCAGAGAAGTCATCGGCAATAGTCTTTTGACCCAGAGTGGCATGGTTCGATCCTTTCAATTAGAACCTCAACGAACCGCGAGGAGTTGTATTCTACCTGCAAATGCTGGGTCGGCACTTCGGTGATCGTCTTTCTTGTCCTCATAGACTGCGAGAATCGCCGACTCCCGTTGATCGCCGCGGCACAGATTCGGATGAAGCCTGGAGGTTGGCTTCTAGAGAGTGAGCGGCTTGGCTTGCGGTAAGCCGCTGAGGATGCTACTTTTACACTTTCTTAGGCAGCTGACGCCCCCCAGGTCGGGGTACACACATGGGTGTGGAGGCGGACGGCTGTTTGGCATCCGGTCCTGAATGAAATCATTTAGGGTGCGAATCATTATTCAAGCTTTCAACGCAGATATGTTTCACCTTGCAACGGCGGCCTGACGATGGCCGGTTATTTCTAATGGCGGACCCAGCTACCAACTCGAAACGCGTGACAGGCGATACGGCGGCGCGTCCGGCGACGTACTGGCGCGTCGAAGGCTCCTTGCTGGAGCTGGGGGCTATGCGCCCGGTGTGGTTTTTTACGTGGAATGCGCAGAGCTTTGCGGAGCGTTGGAGGCGTCGAGCGGGAATCGCGTGGATAACGATTACCCGGCCCATCGATTACGCGATAAACCGGACGCTGGCTACGAGATTGCTGCACACGCTGCTGCGAGGTGTTAGCCGCGACCGGCTGGACCTTCTCGGCGAGGAATATTTTCACTACGTGCTGAAGCCGCAGCTTCGCCGCGAGGCTGTCGAGAAGTTGCTCGACGCGGCGCAGAGCGGCGAGCGGATTGTGCTTGTCGGCCAGCTCCTGGATCATATTTTGCGGCCGCTGGCGCGGCATCTCGGCGTCGAATCATTTATTTCTAATCGCATGGAGTTTCGCGATGGGCACGCGACGGGACGTTTGCTGGACCCGGTCGTGCGCCCGCGCGGACCTTTTGCCTGGCTCACGAGTGGGGCGACTGACGGCCGGATTGGGCGCGAGAAACTGTTGCGTCAGCTGGGCTGGCAAAAAGATCCGACGCGACTTGAAACTGCCGTGCAGACGGCGGTGCGTCCTGAGCTTCCTGCAAGCAAATCCGTCACGCTTTTTGACGGAGCGCCGCGCACTGGTCCTTTGGCGGTTCGCGAGACGCTTGCGAATCGTCACATCCTGTTAATCGGCGTGACTGGCTTTATTGGCAAAGTGTGGCTTGTCGATCTGCTCGAAAACATCCCGAACATTGGAAAGATCACGCTCCTGATTCGCAGGAACAGAACGACTTCGGCGCAGAAACGTTTTCAAAAAATCATCGAGGAATCGCCGGCGTTCGACACGCTGCAGGAGAAATACGGCCGCAAATTAGGCCCGCTGCTTGAGGATAAGATTGAAGTTGTCGAAGGGGATGTGGGCGAGCCGGGGCTGGGCCTCGATCAGGCGACGCAGGCGCGATTAGCAAAATCGCTCGATTTGGTGGTGAACAGCGCGGGTTTGACAGATTTTAATCCGGACTTGCGCGATGCGCTCGCTTCTAACGTGGATTCCACGTTGCATCTGCTGGATTTTCTGCGGAAGTGCGACCATGCCGGGTTGATGCATCTTTCGACGTGTTACGTGGTGGGCATGCGCGATGGGCGCGTGACGGAAGAGTTGCAGGCCAACTACAATCCTGCGCGCGATCCGGCATTCAACGCGGAAAAGGAAATTGCTTCGCTGCGCGAAACGATCCGCCACGTTGAAGAGCGCGCAGGAAGCCCGGAACTTACGAGAGCGCTGCAGCGGCAGGCGCTTGGGCGGAGCGGCGATCCGTCGGTGGTGCCTGCGACGGAACTCGATGGCGTATTGAAACGGAACCGGCTGCGCTGGGCGCGGAATCGACTGGTGCGCATCGGCCTGCGTCGTGCCCAGCATTTGGGCTGGCCGAATACGTACACGTTTACGAAGAGCCTGGGCGAGTCCATGCTTGCGCGCAGCGCTGGCGAGTTGCCGATTGCGATTGTGCGGCCTTCGATTGTGGAAAGTTCGGAGCGATCGCCGTTTACCGGTTGGAACGAGGGGATCAATACTTCTGGACCGCTGTCGTATTTGCTAGGAACAAATTTCAGGCAATTGCCATCGAACGAGCGCAAGTGCCTCGACGTGATTCCTGTGGACATGGTTTGCCGCGGCATGACGCTGATCGCCGCGGCCGTGATTTCGCGGAAGCACGCACGGATGTATCAGCTGGCCACTTCGGCCATCAATCCGGTAAACATGGGGCGCAGCATCGAACTCACCGGCCTTGCGCACCGAAAACATTACAGGACGCAGCAGGGGATTGAGCACTGGCTCAAAGTGAAATTCGAAACCATACCCGTTTCGAAGCAGCGGTATGAGCGGCTTTCCATTCCGATGCAGAAGGCGCTCATCTCGCGGATCAATCGCGCCGCAGTTTCGCTGCACATGAAGAAAGCTCCACTCGCGCGGCAGGAGCGCGATTTGATACGCGCGGAAAAGCTTATCGAACTCTACGAGCCGTTTATTCTTCACAACGAACACGTCTTCGAATGCGAAAACGCGCGATTGCTTTCCGCGGCGCTCTCGCCGGACGAAAAAGCTGTTTTTGATTTTGCTCCCGAATCGATCGACTGGTGGGATTACTGGATCAACGTGCACATTCCTGCGCTGCGCCGGTGGTGCTATCCCTTGATGGAGGGCCGCCCGCTCGAATCGCGCGCGCCTCGCGAGCTGGATTGGTCTCCTGAACACGCCCGGGCCGTTGTTGTGTCAAATTCTGCGACGCCGTCAGACCCTCTATGGCGATCTTCGTAACCGGCACGACCGGATACTTGGGCAGCTACGTTGCCGCGGGATTGTTCGCCGAACACCGCGACACGCTGAATCTTCTGGTTCGAGCAAAGAGCGACAAAGAAGCGCGCGAGCGATTGTGGACTTCACTTCAACTTCACTTCGGATTTCGCGAGTTTTGCGAATACCTTGACTCGCGCGTGCGAATTTTTCGCGGGGATTTGACGAGTGAACGCTTCGGCCTTAGCGACGATGAATACCACGCGCTGGTCGACACAACAGATTCGATCATTCATTGCGCCGCTTCGCTGAACCGCAAATCGGAGCGGCAGTGCTTGAATGTGAATTTGCGCGGAGGCCTCGAAGTGATTCAGTTGGCGCGTCGCGCCCAGAATCGCAACGGGCTGCGGCGCTATTCGCATGTGTCCACCGTGGCAGTCGCGGGGAAGCGCCGGAACGAAGTCGTAACGGAAGACGCGGCCATCGATTGGGCGCGCTCGGACTACGATCCTTACGCTCGCACCAAAAAATTTGGCGAGCATATGTTGCACCAGCTTCTTGCTGATGTGCCGCACACGATTTTCCGGCCTGCGATAGTTTTGGGCGATAGTCGCCGCCCGGAGACTTCACAATTTGATATGGTGCAGGCGTTCGACGTTCTTGTGCGGATGCCTGTTCTTCCGTTGCGTCCTCAGGATAAAATCGACATCGTGCCAGCAAATTACGTTAGCAAAGCCATTGTGGCCATTCACCAGAAGAGCGAAGCCGTTCACGGCATTTATCACTTGTCGTCCGGCACTGGATCGCAGACTTACAAGGAATTGACGGATGCACTCGCGGAAGCAGGCGGGTGGCGGCGTCCGGCCTACTGGCCTTGGATGGGCGGTACGTTTTCCGGTACGGTGAACCGGCTTTCGAACGGAAAGAGTGCTGTGGCTCACGGCGCATCGCTCTTGAAAGTTTTCTGGCCCTATCTCGACTGGAACACGGTGTTCGATAATTCCCGCGTAGTAGCCGAGCTGAGGGAATCTCCGGCAAAGTTTTCGACGTACGCGTTTCCGCTTCTGAAATTCAGCCGTGAAAATAAGTTTCGCTATCCTGCAAAACCCTGGCCTGAGATGAATGCCGATATGCTAGAAAAAACCGCAGTTGCGGGGAGTGCTCGCGCATGACGGACTTTCTTCTCGTTGCCTGGGTGAGCGTGCTGATTGAGATCAGGCGATTGGGTTGGACTTTCGGCCTGGGGCAGCGCTGGACTCCCGGCGAAAAACTGCGCCTGCTTTTTGCGGGCTACAACGGCACTAGAAATACTGGCTCGGACGTGCGCGTGCAAGAAATGCTACGGCAGGTGCGGCATGTGCTCGGCGCAGACAAAGTAGATTTTAGCGTAATGACGCAAAGTTTCGACCGCACGCGCGGTTATTTCGAGGGGACGCAGCAGGTTCATCTGCCGGATGTGTTTCCGCCATTTTTGTTCCGTGAGGTTAAGAAAAATCATGGCGTCCTCGCGTGCGAAGGCTCGATGTTCAAGAGCAAGTTCGCCAATGCGTTGACCACGATGATGATCGGCTCGCTGGGCCTCGCCTCCGCCGAGAATAAGCTTTCGCTAGGCTATGGTGGCGAAGCGGGACACATGGACGGGCTCATCGAGTGGATGTGCGAACGCTACGTTCACGATTCTCTGGTGATCACGCGCAACGAGGAATCGCAGAAGCTTCTCAGTTCTCTACGCATTCCCACGGAACTCGGGACGGACACGGCTTGGACGTTCGAACCGCACCCGCCTGCGTATGGCCGCAAAGCGCTACGTGACGCCGGGTGGGATGAGAAAACTCCCGTGATGGCCGTATGCCCGATTCATCCGTTCGTCTGGCCGGTGAAGGCCTCGGTCGGAAAATATCTCGCGCGCGTTACGACTGGGGCATACAAGGACAGCCAATACCGCACGGTTTACTTTTTTCAGTCGGGCTCGGAAGTCGAGAAAAAATACCGGCACTATATCGACAGTTTTATTAAGGCGCTCACCTCGTTTCGCCAGCGCCATAATGTTTTCCCAATTCTTGTCGCCATGGAGAGGCTGGACGCGGTCGCTTGCCGCGATATCGAGAAGGCGCTGCCGGGAATTCCCGTTTTTACTTCCGACGACTACGACATGTTCCAGCTCGTCTCGATTCTTCGCGCCGCGACCTACATGGTTTCTTCGCGGTATCACGGAATCGTAACGTGCATGCCAAGCCTGGTGGCTTCAGCGGGCGTCACGATGGACGAGCGCATCCGGAATCTGATGCGCGAGCGTGGGCATCAGCATCTTTTCTTGACCGTCGATGATCCTGATCTCGAGCCGAAACTTATAAAGATGATGGACACGCTGGTAGCCGAGGCGGAGTCGGTGCGCGACGGAATCGGCAAGACCGTAGTCCGCAATCTCAAAGTCATGGCGCGGATGGGCACGTTTCTCGAGGACGCGATGCGACGCACGTATCCGGAATTTCCGCTGCGTTCAGGAATCCTTTCGTGGGAAGACTATCTCCCGCCGTTGAGCGACACGTTGGTGCAACTCGCCGAGCGCTACGACTCTTCCGCCGCTGCGCCGCAACATTCTGTTGCTGGAACCGCCTCGCGCTAATGCCCGACCTATCCACCATGCCGAATTTCCTCGAGGATATTTTCGCGCAGCTCAAAAAGGCCGATAGTCGCGTCGTGCTGCGCGAAATTCATGGAGGGGAGTTCGTCAGCGTTTCGGGAAGGGAATTGCTCGAACAGGTGCAGCGCGTCCGCGCGCACCTCCGCCGCACGGGACTGCAACCTGGCGAGCGTTGCGCGCTGCTCGCGCCGAACTCCGCACGGTGGGTGGCCTTCAATCTTGCGCTGCTTGCGGAAGGCGTTATTGTCGTGCCGCTTTACGCGCGGCAAGCGCCGGCCGAACTGGCGGCGATGATGAAAGATTGTCTCCCGCGATTTCTATTCACCAGTGATTTGGCGCTGAGCGAGGGGGTGGCGAAAGCGTTGCCGCCGCAATGGTCGAACGCGCGGAGGCTTGTTCTCTTTGATGATGTTCTGCAAGAAACTGCATCGGATGCGGCTTTCCCCGAAGATCCGAACGCTCGTGTGAACACGGATCTCGCCGCCATCATCTACACCTCCGGCACGTCTGGCGAGCCCAAAGGTGTTTGTCTGAACGTCGGCAACGTCACGCACATGCTAGCTTGCACGCGTGAGCGGCTTGATCTGCTGATGAATGGAACGCAAGAGCCCGACCGCGTTTTCCATTATGGTCCGTTCAGTTTCGCGGCATCGTGGATCACTTTACTGACGTGCCTCTCGCGGGAAAGTGTTCTGACTCTATCTACGGATCTCAGCAAGCTGGCGGACGAAATTCGGCTGGCTTCGCCGCACTATTTCTTGAATGTGCCAACCTTGCTCGAACGGGTCCGCCGAGGCGTCGAGGAAGCGCTCTCGAAGCGTGCCGCGCCAATACGCTTGCTTTATGCCAAGGCGCGCGAAGCATGGATGCGCAAACACGTGGGGCGAGGGCGCGCTGCCGATGGCTTATGGCTCGGTCTCGGGCGAAAATTTATTTTTAGCAAAATTAAAGAACGGTTCGGCCCGAATATTCGCGCGCTGATTTGTGGATCGGCGCCGCTGGCTCCGGAAACGCAGCAGTTTTTCCTAATGCTGGGGATTCCCGTGCTGCAAGCCTATGGCTTAACGGAAACCACCGCGATCTGCACTTTGGACGACCCTCGCGTTCCCGTTGAGCCTGGCTACGTCGGAACAGCGGTCGATGGTATCGAGATGAAGATCGGCGAAAACGAAGAGATCGTCGTGCGTGGACCGAACATTTTTCCGGGTTATTGGAACCGTCCCGAAGAAACCGCGCGCGTGTTGGAGGACGGTTGGTTTCATACCGGCGATCAAGGCGAAGTGAATGTCCGCGGCAATTGGCGCATCATAGGGCGCATCAAGAACCTGATCGTGCTCAATTCGGGCCACAAAATTACTCCTGAACCTATCGAAGAAAAGCTGGCCCGTTTACTTCCTGGTGCGCAGCAGATCGTTGTGGTCGGCAATGGACGTGGGTTTCTTTGCGCGCTGGTTACAGGCACGGCCGAGCGCGCGGCAGTGCAATCGGCGCTGGATGCTGTGAATCCCGAGCTTCCGCATTATCGGCAAATTCGAAATTTCACAGTGCTCACTGAAAACCTCACGCCGGAAAGCGGGCTTCTCACGGTTATGGGCAAACTGCGCCGTGAAGCCATCAACACGCGATTCGCGGCGGAAATCAGCGCGATGTACGCGGAAGCGCTGGAAAGCAAAGCGGCCGCCGGGAGCAAGGCGTGAAGTCGTTCACAGGCAAGGCCCTTCGCTGGGAATGGCGCGATGGCGTTGTCGAATTAGTGCTCGATCGCGAGCCTGCGAACGAAATTGGGCTCGCGATGCTGGATGAATTGGAAAAGTTTGTTGATGCGATGGACTCGCTGGCCCCGGAAACCTCGGCGTGCATCATTTACAGCGAGCGCAAGCATGGTTTTTCGGCGGGGGCCGATCTCCGCGAACTTTACGAAGGCGCCGCTAAACTTTCGGAAGAAGACCGCGTTCTGGGCGTGCGCGATTTTCTTGCGCGGATTCATGTCGCTTTTAACGCCATTGATTCAGCGCCGTTCACGACCATCGCCGCCGTCCACGGAGTATGTTTCGGAGGCGGATTCGAACTGGCGCTGACGTGCGACATCATCGTGGCCGACAAGATGGCGCGGTTCGCGTTTCCTGAATTGCGCCTCGGCCTGATCCCGGGATTCGGCGGCATTCCGAGGCTGAAGCGCGACCTGGGCAATGCGTTTATTCGGGATCTTCTTTTGACCGGCCGCAGCGTCAACGCCACGCGCGCGCAAGCCGTCGGGCTGGTCGCACAGATCGCCGCTGAAGGGGAAGCGCTTCGCATCGCGCGGGCCACGGCAGCGCAAATCGTCAAGTTTGACGGCGTAACACGGGCAGCCGCAAAAAAGTTCATCAAGCCCATCCCGCACGAAGAGCTGCGCCGCGAGATCGATCTCTTCTGCGATCTTTTTGCGCGTCCCACGGTCATGGCTGCGCTCAAGAAATTCGTCGAGTCCACCGACGCGATGCCGTATTTGCCGTAGAGAGTTCTAGGAAAGTTATCTGATTCATCGCGGGTACGTCATTTTCTTTCTTCGTACGGAAAATGGTAAATTTAGGCTTCCATGCGAACGCTTGAGCAAACCACCCAGGAAGTCCTCGATCTGGCATCGAAGCACTTCAACGTGCCGGCGGGCTCGCTTGCCCCGGAAGACGATTTCTTCAAGAAGCTTGGCATCGACAGCCTGCAAACGCTCGAAATGCTGAGCCGCCTCGAAAATCATTTCGGCATTGAATTGCCCGACTATGAAGTGCAAGGCGTAAGCGACTTTCGCACACTCGCTTCGCGGATTCAATCCCGCCTGTAATGCTGGACCTCTCGAAATATCAATCCATCGGCGCAGCGCTGAAGGATGCGCTGGAACATTTCTCAAACGAAGTGTGCCTGATCGAAGCAGACCGGGAGCGAGAAAAAGAGAGGCTCACCTACCGGGAGTTCAAAGCGCGTGCGCATCCTCTCTCGAAAGCGCTTCAAGACGCAGGCTTCGCCGCCGCCGATCGAGCCAGCATAATCATGACGAATCAGTCCAAGTGGCTGATTTCGGCTTACGCGATTTTTTATACTGGCGGCGTTTTGGTGCCGCTCGACTACAAACTTACGCCGGATGAGCAATGGCAGTTGCTTAAGCATTCGGGTGCAAAGGTTCTGGTCACCGAGTACCCCATCTGGCGCCAGCTGAGCGTGGCAGCGAGTCGCGTTGCGGCATCAAACGTTACGACTGTTCTCGTCACGGAAGCGCCTAAGAACGCTGAACTTGCTGGGGCTCATCGATGGGAAGAATTTCAGGGTAGCGGCGAACCTGCTTTTGTTACCCGCACTCGCAAGGACGTGGCGTGCATCGTCTATTCTTCCGGCACCGGCGGCCGCCCCAAAGGCTGCCTGATGACGCATGAGAATTATCTCGAGCAGTGCGTCGCGCTCACATCCATCTATTCTTTTTCGCCGGGCATGCGGTATCTCAGCATTCTGCCGACGAACCACGCCATCGACTTCATGGTGGGCTTCTTCGGTCCGTTTATTTGCGGGGCGGCAGTGGTGCATTTGCGAACGCTGCGACCCGAGTATGTGCGTGAGGCGTTTTCAAAATACAAAATCACTTATGTGAGTCTCGTGCCGCTCGTGTTGAAAAATCTGCAGAAAGGCTTGCAAGCGCGGTTTGACGAGCTTTCTCCCGGCAAGCGCAGGATTTTTAACGCACTCGTAAGCATCAACAAAGCGCTGACGAAAAGCGGCCCGAGGCTTGGTCTCAGCCGCCGCCTTTTGAAACAAGTTCACGAGCCTTTCGGCGGTGAGCTTCGCACGATTATCGTCGGCGGCGCATTCACCGAGCCGCAGACACTGCAATTTTTTTACGATCTGGGCATACCGGTGGCGAATGGCTATGGTTTGACCGAAGCGGGCACCGCCATCACCGTCAACGACCTCAAGCCTTTCCGCGCTGATACCGTTGGGAAACCACTCCCTGGCATGGAGGTGCGCATCGTCAATGCGAACGCTGACGGCATCGGCGAGGTGTCAGTTCGCAGCAAGACAATCATGTCCGGCTATCTCAACGAGCCTGAGCTTACCGCCGAAACTATCGTGGACGGCTGGCTTATGAGCGGCGACCTCGGCCGATTTGATTCCGCAGGCCACCTGCAACTTTTCGGACGCAAGAAAAACATGATCGTTACCGAGGAAGGCAAAAATATTTACCCGGAGGACATCGAAGCGGTGTTTGACAGTCTTGCGGTAAAAGAATTTTGCGTTTTTGCTGCCAATTATATCTGGCCGCAGCGCTCGATGGTTGGCGAACAGCTGCTGCTTGCGCTGCATCTCGAGCCCGGCCAAACTTACACCGAGGAGCTGCGCCGCGATATTTCCACGCGCAATAACAAGCTGCTGAACTACAAGCGCATTCACGGCGTGGTTTTGTTCGATCAGGATTTTCCGCGCACCGCTTCGCTGAAGATAAAGAGAAACGTACTTGCGGAGCAGCTTGCGAAGCTCGACCGCGCCACCGCGTTTCTGCCTTTATAAAGCGGATCACGCGCGAACAGGAACAAGCATTTCCTTTGAGGGAATGAAACGGTTTGAGGCATCAATTCTTTGCAATCGTCAACCCAGCCGCTGGTGGCGGCCGCTCGGCCAAGCTCGCCGGGCCGGCACTCGCGAGTCTGCGCGAAAAAGGACTGAAGATCGACGTCGTTGCCTCTACTGGTCCCGGCCACGCCGTCGAGCTTGCCCGCGAAGCCTTCGAACAGGGTTATCGCCGCTTCATCGCGGTCGGCGGCGACGGCACCGCACATGAAATTCTGAATGGCGTTTTCGAACGCGCACGCGGCAAGGAACGTATCGCTCTGGGATTTTTACCTCTCGGAACAGGCAATTCGTTTCTCCGGGACTTTACCAAGGACGGCGCGAACGCTTCGCTCGAAGCTCTAATTGCAGGGCGAAAGCGCGCCGTCGATTTGATTCGGCTGACGCATACGAAAGGCGAAGTCTATTCGTTCAACCTTCTTAGCTTGGGCTTCACAGCGGACGTGGGTGCTCTGACCAATCGATATTTCAAACCTTTTGGCTATCTCGGCTATCTGCTCGGCGTGTTTGTACGCGTCGTTCAGTTGCGCCGGCGCGCTTTTCGTTTGCGTTGCGACGATGACAAGGAATGGAATGACAGCCGCTGCCTCTTTCTTTCGTTCAGCAACAGCAAATTCACTGGGGGCACGATGCTCATCGCGCCGCAAGCCGATCCTACGGACGGCTTGATCGAGTTTGTGCGCTGGGGGCCAATCGGACGCATCGGATTGCTGCGCATGCTTCCCAAACTCTATGACGGCTCGCACATCGAACATCCTCTGGCTTCGCGCCGGGCCGTACGCCACGTTGAATTTGGCGTGAGCGTTCCGGTAGACGTGCTGATTGACGGGGAAATTGCTGCGCTTGAGTGTGTCTCGCTCGATATAATTCCTGCTGCCGTGGACATCTATATATGAAGCGCGGACTTCTTGCGCTCCGCAGCGGATTTTTATGGATTCTGAGCGGCTTGCATTTTTTCGTGTTCGCGCCGCTGCTCGTTTTCCTTGGCGTTTTTCTCGACCCGCACAAGCACGACTGGCTGCAGCGCAGCTTCTGCCGTCGGATCGTTTATCTCGCGGGAGCGCGCGTCGAAGTGGTTCGCTCGCCGGGATTCGATCCTCAGCGCACCTGCTTTTTCATGGTGAATCACGTAAATCTTTTCGATCCCTTCATACTCTATTGCGCCATTCCGCAATACGTTCGTGGGTGGGAGCTAGAGTCGCACTTCAAAATTCCAGCCTACGGATGGCTGATGAAGCGCTTCGGAAACGTTCCTGTGCCTGACGTGCGCCGCCCTTCCGATCTGAAGCGTATGTGGCGCCTCACACAGGACGCCATCGACGGCGGAACAAGTCTGATCATTTTTCCGGAGGCAAAGCGCACGCGCGACGGACACGTGGATGTGTTTGAAGAAGGCGGTTTTCGAGTTGCGCAACAGCTCGGCATTCCCATCGTGCCGGTCAGTCTGGCCGGATCCATCAAGCATCATCGCACCGGGCACTGGATGCTATGGCCCGCGACTATCACTGTCCATCTTCATGATGTTATAGAGACAAAGGGCATGACCAAGAAAGATGTTCCCGCGCTCTGCAACCGCGTTCACGAAATCATCGCTGCGCCAGTCGACGTGGGGCTAGAAATGCCGTCTAATTAGAGTCTTGGAACGCGGTGTTCGTTCTTGCCGAAATCATCAAACAGCAAACGCATCAAAAATGTTATGACGGAAGCTTGATCCCTGGAATGGTGCGCCCCGCTCTGGTTTCCTGCCATGTGAACACGATGCGGTCGATCACCGTAATCGTGGAGACCACGGCGATCACCCAAAGCACGGCGCCCATGCGAGTCGTAAGGCCGCCAATGATCAGCAGAACGAGCCGCTCGGGCCGCTCCATGAAGCCCACTTTGCAAAGAGGTATGAGCGACTCCGCACGCGCCCTGGCATAACTGACCATCACCGAGCCTGCTGTCGCAACGGCAGCCAGCACGACGTAAGGCGTGCGCCCGCTCACGGAGTAATAGACGAGCAGGCCCATGTAAAGCGCCATATCCGCGTAGCGGTCAAGCGTCGAATCGTAGAAAGCGCCAAAAGCGGTGACGCGGTTTTGCCGCCGCGCCACTTGCCCATCCAAAATGTCCAGGAAACCAGCGAAGAAAATAATCAGCGCGGCAATCCGGAAATTTCCCAGAGCGAAATTTGCCGCCGCCACAAAATTTACAACCAAGCCGAGAAACGTCAGAAAATTGGGATTGACGCCCGTGGCCGCCAGGACGCCGACGATCTTGTCCAGCAGCCACTTGCTTCCGGTTCCTATCGCGCCTGTAAAGGTAGCCATTCTTTTGCTACGACCAATCGGGAATTTGATTTTTTCAGCTTGCCAGCGAAATCGTACACTAGGGTCGCGGCAATCCGCAAACAAGAGTGCCAAATCGGACTGAAAAACTTTGCGAGCTAAGCCGCTTTCTGCTTGACCCTGTCTGGCTCACAGCATACATTCACTTTACTTCTTTCGCGCTATACACGCGAGCTTATGGAAAACAATCTCTCACGCCGCGGATTTCTGTCTCATGGTTTAACGGGGATTTCGGCCGTCTGGATATCCACGCAATGGCCAGCCATGCTTTCCGCTGCCAGCCATGCGCGCCAGGTAGCGAAATCGCCCGAGTCCGCCAAGTTTGAATATTTCTCTGCCGAACAGGCCGCCGAGATCGACGCCATCACTGCTCGCATCATTCCCACAACGGAAACGCCAGGCGCGCGCGAGGCCGGAGTTGTTTTTTTCATCGACCGCGCACTTATCACTTTCGCAAAAGACAATCAAAAGGAGTACGCCGAGGGCTTGCCGGCATTGCAGGCCCGCACGCACGAAATGTTTCCAGGCGTGACCAAATTTTCCGCCGCCACTCCCGAGCAGCAGGACCAGATCTTGGAATCTTTGGAAGCACAATCCGGCGGGGAAGGAAGACGGCCGTTCCGTCCGATTCCTGGCGCGCAATCTTTTTTCGAAACTCTCCGCGTTCACACCGTCTCCGGATTTCTGATTGATCCCGAATCCGATAAACGCGGCAATCGCGACGGCGTCGGCTGGAAAGTGATCGGCCGTGACAACGAGCACATGTTCCAACCGCCGTTTGGTTATTACGACAAAGACTATCCGGGCTGGCAGCCAAATCCGGCCAGCGCGGACAAGACCAAAACATGACGCTCGATCAGCCCAAATATAAAACGACAGACGAAGTCGATTTCGTTGTCATCGGCTCCGGCGCCGCTGGTGGCATTATTGCCAAAGAGCTATCCGAAAACGGATTCCGCGTCGTAGTTTTGGAGCAGGGGCCGTATCTCACTGAGAAGGATTTTGTTCACGACGAAATTAAAGTTCTAAATCAGGACCTGCTGACCAATCATCCGGACCTTCAGCCCAATACGTTTCGCAAAACCCCCGACGAAAAGGCCAAGCGCCAGCGTGCCGTTGCCTATGGACGCCTCGTCGGCGGCACAAGCACGCATTTCACTGCGAATTTCTGGCGCTTCCACGAAATTGATTTCCACGAGCGCAGCAAAGTCGGCGCGGTGGCTGGCGCGAATTTGGCGGACTGGCCGATCACGTATGCTGACCTCGAGCCGTACTACACAAAAGTCGAATGGGAGATTGGAATCTCCGGCTTGGCCAACGCCAGCCCATTTGACCCGCCGCGTTCCAAGCCCTATCCCATGCCTCCGTTGCCTGTGAAATCGGGCGGAGTCATTTTCGAACGCGCCGCGCGCAAGCTCGGTTGGAATCCGTTCCCTGCGCCAATGGCGATTCTCTCGCAACCGCGTCCGGGGCGCAGCGCTTGCATCAATTGCGGCTTCTGTCTTGGGTTCGCCTGCGAGGTCGGCGCGAAGTCCAGTTCACTCGCCGCCGCCATCCCTATGGCTGAAAAAACCGGCCGCTGCGAAATCCGTCCGAACTCCTACGTCCACCGCATCGAGCTCGATGCCAACGGCCGCGCTACCGGCGCCGTTTATTTCGACGCGCAGCGCAACGTCCAGCGCCAAAAAGCCAAAGCCGTTGTTATTTGTGCGAATGGCGCGGAAACTCCTCGCCTCCTGCTGCTCTCCGCCAACAAACAATTTCCCGATGGCCTCGCCAACAGCAGCGGTATCGTCGGCAAAAATCTAATGTTCAACAGCGGCGCGCTTTCCGTCGGCGTTTTCGAGCATCCTCTCAACGACTACAAAGGTTTCGCCGTCAGCCGCATCCTTCATGATTTTTACGAACTCGATCCCGACAAAGTCGGCTTCCACGGGGGCGGTGGTCTCGACGCGCGCTTCGATCAGACGCCCATCAGCTTCGCCCTGGGCGGTCTTCCACCAGGCACTCCGCGCTGGGGCAAGGGTTTCAAGAAAGTCCTCAGCAACAACTTCACCCGCACCGTCGAGATTCTTTGCCACGGCACTTCGCTGCCTGTCGAGAACAACAGCTTCTCGCTCGACCCCGACGTGAAAGACGCCTGGGGCCTTCCCGCTCTGCGCATGACGTACAAGGATCATCCCGACGATGTTAAGCTAAGCAATTGGCTGAATGGCCGCGCGGCGGAACTTCTCCAAGCCGCCGGTGCGCAGAAACAATGGTCGTTCCCCGCGGGCGAACAGGAATTCTCCGTCCATCTGCTAGGCACCTGCCGCATGGGAAATGATCCGAAGACTTCGGTCATAAATCCTGACCATCAAACGCACGACGTAAAAAATCTTTTTCTCTGTGATGGCAGTAGTCTCGTCACCAGCGGCCGCGGCCAGCCCACCATGACCATCGAAGCGCTTGCCTTCCGCGCAGGCGATCGTATCCGCGCTCTCGCCAAACGCGGAGACCTTTCGGCATAGCCTGCTCTATCCACGTAGGGTCATCCTTCTGGGGATGACCGCTCTCGCTTTCTGATACACTTTTCCTCGAATATTATCACCTAGGGGGTTGGGGATGAGTCTGAAGCGACGCAACACAACATTCGTAGTGTGCGCATTGGTGCTGAGCACCGGCTTAGCAATTGCTGCCGCGAGAGCACAATCCGGCGCGCCGCAATCCTCCGCCGCCCCCAAACTCGCCGAAGATCAGTTCAAAAACATCAAAGTTCTAAAGGGCGTCCCCGCCGACCAGATATTTCCGTCCATGCAATTCATAACCGCCTCGCTCGGCGTCGAGTGCGAGTTTTGCCATGTCCGCGGCGACAAGGGTCTCGATTTCGAGAAGGACGACAAAAAGACGAAAGTCACCGCCCGCAAAATGATGGAGATGATGTTCGCGATCAACAAAGACAATTTCGAAGGCCACCGCGAAGTCACCTGCTATTCCTGCCATCGCGGCGCTGCTGATCCTGTCGCCATTCCCCTCGTTGCCACCGGTGACGAGAAGCCGGAGCCCGCACCTGCAAAGCCCGGCGATGCGAAACCTGTTCTCCCGCCCGCGGACCAGCTACTCGATAAGTATCTCGCCGCGGTCGGCGGCCAGGCGGCTCTGCAAAAAGTCACCAGCCGCGTGGAAAAAGGAAAAATCGACGCCAACGGCCATCAACTTCCCATCGAGGTTTACGCCAAAGCTGCGGACAAGCGCATCTCCATCATGCACATGCCCAACGGCGAGAGCATCACCGCCTTCGACGGCAAACAAGGTTGGCTCAGCAACGCCGGTAGTCCCCACATGATGTCCGCCGCCGAAAACGACGCCGCGCGCATCGACTCCGACTTCTATTTCGCCTCTCACGTAAAAACGCTCTTCCAGAAATTCACCGTAGTCCCCGGCGAAAAAATTGACGGCCACGACACCTACCTCGTCGTCGGACGCAACGAAGGCCAGCCACCCCTCCACCTCTACTTCGATCAACAATCCGGCCTGCTCCTTCGCCTCGTCCGCTACTCCGAAACCGCCCTCGGCCGCATGCCCACGCAAATCGACTACGCCGACTACCGCGACGCCGACGGCGTAAAAATCCCCTACCGCTGGACGCTTGCCCGCCCCGGCAACCGCTTCACCATCCAAATTGATGAAGTGAAGCAAAACGTCCCTGTCGACGACGCCAAATTCGCGCCTCCGCCGCCCCCACCACCGCCGCCAGACAAAAAGCCCGCCGGCCAATAGCAGCGATTTTTGGCCCAAGCGATAGCACGGGCACGGCTTAGCCACAACTACTTCGTTGAATTGTCATACCAACGCAGGACTCGGAGCGCGCGCAGCGTGTTCCAGCGGCTTGCGTTTCCAACAGCGGTCTCCATCTTCAACGGAATCTGTTCAGGATGAAGAAGGTTCAGCGGCCAGCGGCCGTTTTGGTGCCGCCGCTCCATCACGATCTTGATGGCCTCGCCAACGCGCCTGTCCGGCTTGATGCCTGCATTTCGCAGATAGTCGAGCCCGCGCAAGACGTCGTAGTGCCAAAACGGCGGAAATGAGAAACGCAGCCAGCGTTGGTCGATCACTTTGCCGGTTCGCAGCGAGCGGAACATGCGTCGCTCGAGCAAATAGTTTTCGCCCCGCTTGCGCGCCTTCGTGACCGCCGCCGATTTGCCCCCTGCCCGTTCGTATTCGAGCAGCCCTTCGAGCACGCAGATGGTCGTGTGAAACGAAGAGCGCCGGCTTGGCGGGCGCTTCGCCGACAAGAAGGGCCATGCTTCGCAGTTCCACCCGCCATCTTCGAGCTGCTCGCTCAAAAGTTGCTTGGCCAGTGCATCGTTCGGCTTCTTGAAATACGCGCCGATACCGAGAATTCTGCCGTTGATGCACGGCTCCGTTTCGCCGTGAAGGTAAGGCCTGTTTTTGAGCCACTTGAAGACGAGGCGCTTGTCGACGCGGTCGATCATTTTGCGAGCCTGTTTGCTGGCGGGGTCGAGTCCGAGGTCCATCAAGGCGACGAGACTGTACATGGTAACAAGGTCCCAGTTCGGCCCGTCGCCCCACTGCCCGGCAGGGGATTGGCGCGCGAGAAGTTCGGCTCCCCAGCCTTCTATGGCGACGCGCGAACGCTCGGCCGCAATTGTCTCGGGAGCTTCGTCGGTGAGGTCCCTCATCACCTGCCAACGGATGCTGGGGTCCGAATCGAGGAGCCATTTTAAATGCGCGGGTCGAGGCGCATAATCCTGTCGGCGCAACCGTCTTTTATAACATGCAGTACCTAAGTTTTGACCTGTGCGCACAACAGCATTCCCTTTGGCTCATCTGTCACCAGGCGCTATACTCGCCGCCAACTTGGCGCAAGAAAGCGGATGCACTCTCCATGAAGACGACCAAACGAATTGTTTCGCAAGCCGGTGCGACAGGCGAGCAGCAACTTGCAGGGTTTATCAAGAAATTTGACTCGAAGAACGCAGCATTGATCCGTTCCGTGCGCAAAGTGTTGCGCCGGCGTCTGCCCACTGCCAATGAACTGGTCTACGACAACTACAATTTTTTCGTGATTGGCTACTGCTCGACTGAGCGGCCGTCTGATTGCATCTTGTCCATTGCCGCAGCCGCGAATGGAATTGGCCTGTCGTTCTACTACGGAGCCACGCTCCCCGACCCTCATAAGTTGCTTTCAGGCAGCGGCAGCCAAAACCGTTTTATCAGGCTGGAATCCGCGGCGACGTTGGCGCGCCCGGAGGTTGAGGAACTTATCGCTGCAGCCATCGCGCAGGCGGAAAGACCCTTGCCTGAGAGCGGCAAAGGCAAGCTGGTCATTCGATCCATCTCGAAAAAACAGAAGCCACGCCGTAAAGCCTCCGATTAGCACGATTCTGGCGAGTGTCGGCAAGCGTCGTTATATCGCAGTTTGCAAAAAGCTGACCGTTACTTAGATTCGAGAACTACCCGCTGATTGGTTGGCTGAATGGGGCGATCGTCGTGCTTGTATATTCTGGCGAAGACTTCCAGTTCGGGGCCGGAAATATCGACTGGAGCCTTGAGCACATACCACGTAACTCCCTCGGTACAGGGAGGAGTGGTGAGAGACCCGGCGAACGTATAGTAGCCGGTAGTGGGTGGGAGGAGATCCTTTGCGTTGATCGTAACGGAAGAGACTTCGACGACTTTCCCTTTTTCCGTGGAAAGATTCTTCCAGAGCGTATCGAAGAGCGGGGTGGGCGTCGAATCTCTTTTGAAAAGTATGGCAACGACCGCAAGGTGGCCATCTGCGTCCGCGTGGACAAGGTGGGCGACCAGATCGTATTTTTTTCCGTTGACGTGCTCTTCACTCGGATGATGGAAATGAAATTGTTGGAGAGTGTAAACCTTGTCGCCGACGGTCAACGTGCTGCCTGGAGCATAGTTCACCATAATCGTGTGGCCGTTATCGACGATGCTGAGCGGCACAGCGTTGTAACTAAATTGCAGCGGAGGAAGATCGGCTTGCTTGGCATTGACAATATTTATCGGAGATTGCGTATGGCCGCTGGAGCAAGCAGCGTAAGCGGGGTCGAGTTCGCCCCAGTGTTTGGGATCTTCCTTTCCCTCATAACTCCAATGTGGATGCGTGGAAGATTGGGCGTGCGAAAGGGCGGGCATCAACGCGCAGGCGAGGTAAAAAACGAAAGCTTTGCAAGTGGAACGAGAGATCATGAGCTATATCCTCCCGGTGGCCGAAGCACGATACTACGCCGAAGTGGGCCTGCTCTCCAAGATCCCAGAGTAGTCTGGTATGGTGAGGGCAACAGCTGTGGCCTTCTGGAACGCGCGAGGGTTTGGACTTCTTTTTCAAGGAATCACCAGATTTATTATCAACAGTATGAATTGTCGCTATCTTGCCTTACTGACCGTTCTTGCCATCGTGCCACTTTCATCGGCCAAGCGATTGCCACCACCAATCGTCAAGCCGGTGCTTTCTGGTGGCGTTGAATACTCGGCGCACGGTGACGGCACTCACGCTTGGGTAGCCGCAATCGAAGTCGCCACTCATAAAGAACTGTGGACGGCCAAAGTGTTCCGTATACACACGCATTGGTGGAAGGGCGAGGAAGACAACCAATGGGTTTACATTTCCGATTTGAAATTGGGGCCAAACGCGCTATCCGTCAAAGACGAACGAGAAAGATGCTACTCCCTCGACCTGAATACGAGGCAGGTCAAGCGAGTACATTGCCGTTGACTTTTCCCGTTACCGCGTTACTCAGGGTGCGCCGGGTTAAACCGGCGTGTTGTAGGGAATGAAAGAGTCCCACAAGAAAGGAGACAGCGACTCCATCTTGGCCCTCAGTCTTGCAGGTGACATCGCGAGGTGTCGCCCGAAGCGTAGACAGGGGTATCGGTGGGCCGGGCTATTGAACTTCGAAAAACGCAAACCAGGACGCCGACTCTCTCCTGATTGGAGGAAGGCAATACGGCTGTTTTCGCGATAAACGCGAGCGAGCAGTCGGTCCTGCGTAGTCTAAGAACCCGCGCACGCTGAGAAACAACATGCACGAGAACCGGGAGACCTCTGGAGCGCCTGGGCCCGAAAGGGAACGAGGCCGGTCCGCGAAGGCGCAAAGCCAGAAGGCGGACGCGCACGCTCCAGAGGAGTCGGACCGCACCATACTATCGATGAACCAGACGAACAAAGAGGAGCGATCTTCGGCGGAGCCTGGGGAGAAAAGGGTGCGGGCCAAGGAGAACATCGTTCAACCCAACACTCACCCGACACAGAGCGGAGAACGAGTGTCCCAGGGATTGGGCGGTGTGCGAGAAGCAGCAAAGAAAAGGAGACAAGAACGGTTCACAGCTTTGCTACACCATGTGAGCGTGGATTTACTCCGGGACAGCTACTACGCCTTAAAGCGGCAAGCCGCGCCGGGAGTAGATGGCGTGACATGGCAGGAGTATGAAACCGGGTTAGAAGGTCGGCTTACCGATCTACACAACCGGGTACACCGAGGAGCGTATCGGGCACAGCCCTCACGAAGAGTCTACATACCGAAGGCTGACGGGCGGAAACGCCCGTTGGGTATTGCGGCGCTGGAAGACAAAATCGTACAGCAAGCCGTGGTGACCATTCTCAACCAGATTTATGAGGTGGACTTCCAAGGATTCTCGTATGGGTTCCGTCCCGGACGCAGCCCGCACCAAGCGCTGGACGCGCTGACGGTGGGCCTCCAAAGGAAGCGCGTGAACTGGGTGCTTGACGCCGACATTCGAGGCTTCTTTGACAATATGAGTCACGAATGGACGATGAAGTTTGTTGAGCACCGCGTAGCCGATCGCCGGATCCTGCGCCTGATCCAGAAATGGTTGAAGGCGGGGATATCGGAAGACGGCCAATGGTCGGAGAGTAAGGTAGGAACACCGCAAGGAGCAGTGGTTTCTCCATTGCTAGCCAATGTGTACCTGCATTACGTATTCGACCTGTGGATCGAGGCTTGGCGCCAGAAAGTGGCCACGGGTGATGTGATCGTCGTCCGCTACGCCGATGATCTGGTGGTGGGTTTCGAAAACCGAGTGGAGGCCGAGCGATTCCTGGAAGCATTTCGGGAACGATTGGCTAAATTCGGATTGGAACTACATCCGGAGAAAACACGACTGATCGAGTTTGGGCGGTTCGCTGCCCAAGATCGGGAGAAGCGTGGAGTAGGGAAGCCGGAGACCTTCACGTTCCTGGGCTTTACGCATCACTGCGGGAAGCGCCGGAGCAACGGGTCGTTCATCGTCTGGCGGAAAACGGCGAAGAAACGCATGGTGGCGAAGCTGCACGCACTCAAAGCAGAACTGCGCCTCCGCATGCACGAGCCGATTGCCGACGTCGGTGCATGGCTACGAAAGGTTGTGAACGGCTACTACCGCTACCATGCGGTCCCGGGAAACATCGTCCGGTTGAGTATCTTCGGACAACGCTTGCGGCGATTGTGGCGGCTCCTTCTACGCCGTCGCAGTCAACGACCAACGTCGTGGATCCGGACCACCCGGATCTTCAAGCGGTGGATTCCCGCCCCACGCGTTTTGCATCCTTATCCTATAGCTCGTTTCCTCGCCACTCATCCAAGGTGGGAGCCGTATGCGTAGAAGCGCCCGTACGGTTCTGTGCGGGGGGCGATCAGCGATGGTCGTCCCTACCGCGACAGTTGGGGTCAGTCTATGTTCTCCGCCTCCTCCGCCTCACCTCTTTGACTTACTTGGAAACTCAACCTAAGATGTGCGCCAATGTCCGATTCCGCCTCTTTTATTGGCCGCATAATCTCGCATTATCGCGTCATCGAAAAGATCGGCGGCGGCGGTATGGGCGTGGTCTACAAGGCCAAGGACATGGAACTCGGGCGGTTCGTTGCGATCAAGCTTCTTCCTGAAGGCGTCTCTGAAGATTCACAAGCGCTTGAGCGATTTCGACGCGAGGCGCGTGCCGCGTCCGCGCTGAACCATCCAAATATTTGCACTATTCACGAAATTTCGAGCCACGAAGGCCGGCCATTTCTCGTTATGGAATACCTCGATGGCGCGACGCTAAAGCATGTGCTTCTCGACAAGCCACTGGAACTCGATGCTCTCCTTTCGCTCTCCATCGAATTTGCAGATGCGCTGGACACCGCGCACGGACAAGGCATTATTCATCGCGATATAAAGCCAGCAAACCTGTTTGTGACGCGCCGAGGCCACGCGAAGATTCTGGACTTTGGATTGGCGAAGCTCACTACGAACTACGCGAACCTCGAACAGCGAGGCGCCTCGCAAGTGACGCTCGGCTCGCCACCCGATCACCTCACCAGTCCGGGGATGACGCTCGGAACAGTCGCGTACATGTCACCGGAGCAAGCGCTCGGCAAGGAATTGGACGCACGGACGGATTTATTTTCATTCGGCGCGGTGCTGTATGAAATGGCGACGAGGCAACTTCCATTCCGCGGCGACAGCTCCGCGGCCCTTTTCGATTCCATCTTGAACAAAGCTCCGGTGGCTCCCGTGCGTCTCAACCCCGCCTTGCCGGCGCGGCTCGAGGAGATCATCAACAAACTGCTCGAGAAGGACCGGACTTTGCGTTACCAGCATGCCTCCGAGTTGCGCGCCGATTTACAGAGATTCAAGCGCGATTTCGAATCCGGACGAAGCGCGCTCGCTACCGGGCCGTCTTCCGCCGAGATAGCTTCTCAATCGAGCGCTGGTTCGGCTCAATCCGCCGGCGTGCCTCCGGCAATTGATAACCGGTCGTCTGCCAGTCAATCTCCCGCTTCCGTTTCCAGCGCGAGTACGGTTGCTGCCGTCGCTCGCCAGCACAAATTAGCGACCTTTCTCGTCGCATTATTCGTTCTCGCTCTCGCCGCCGGCGCTACTTTCGCGATTTATGTCCTCGTTCATTCCGCGGCCCTGCAGCCCTTCGAAAAATATGTCGTCTCCAGAGTCACGGACTCCGGGGACATTCAGAACACGGCGATTTCGCCGGACGGCAAGTTCATACTCACGGTCGTTACTCAACAAGGGCAGCAAAGCCTCTGGCTGCGAAACCTTCCCACGGGCAGCGTCACTCAGGTCGTTGCGCCGTCCGGCCGGACCTTTTCTTCTTTGGCATTTTCTCCCGATGGCAGCTACATCTATTACCGCCAGATTTCGACGGAGTCCTCTGGAAGTCTCGACTTGTACCGGGCCCCATTGCTGGGCGGCACACCGGCCATAGTGGCGAAGGACGTGGACAGCAATGCGACGTTTTCACCGTCAGGCAAGCTCATTGCCTACGTCCGTGCGAACGATCCGGAGGTCGGAAAGTGGCGATTGCTGCAGGCCAATTCCGACGGCAGCGACGAGAAGGTATTGCTGGTTACTGAAGGTACGAATGATCCTGACTTCATAGGCTGGTCGCCAGACGACAAGCGCATCGCAATCGCGCAGGACAAGCCATCGCGTGGGGACTTTGGCAGCCAAATCACGATGTTCGATTTCTCTTCAGGACAGTCGAAACTCTTTCAGAGTTTCGATGACATGGGTACGCCGCGCATGTTCGACAGCTTGGAGGTGAAAGTCCTCTTCACAACCTGATAGAGGTGAAGTGATAGCGAAGCGCAAGGGCGTCGCTGCGAGGCGGGGTCTGAAGGAAGCGCGGAGCAAAAACGCGAGCCAATGTACAAGAACCGGATCTGAGGCGTGAGCGTCGGGCGAGCGGGCCCATGATCGCGAAGCCCATATCTATCAAGGACGCAAAGCGTAAATCCGGTGGTTGCGCGTAGAAAGCAGTCGAGCTTATCGCGGGAGATCTGCTGCACGTCTCGGACTCGGGACTGAGGGTGGAGTAATTCATCCTGATCCTGCAGCAGAAGTCAGCAGCGGGCGTAGTACTCACGGAAGTGAGGAAGGCCCAAACAGTAAGAGCGAGTAGTAGAACGTCGAACTCACGGGTGGCACTGCGCCAGCCAATCAGCTTCGGCTGAGCTTTACAGGTTCAGAAGACGGTGAAGCCGAAACGGAAACCTGCAGAGCGGCGAAGCCCTTGTGGCGAACGACGACTCGAACCTCCGGCCCGTCAGGGCTCAACTTGCTGAACCGCCGTATGCGGACCCGCCTGTACGGTGGTGTGGGAGGGGCGAGCAGGTGACTGCTCCCCCTATCCCGATTGATCTTGACCCTTCTGTGGGATCCCGATGGACGAAACATTTTCGTTATCTTTGCCGCGATTGGCGGCCAGCCGTTTACTGTGAACGCCCGCTTGGGAGTCTTTTCTTATCCGGAAGCAAAATTCCGTATTCTCACGAACGATGTTGTTGACCATAACACCATCAGCATTACCGCCGACGGTAAGACCCTCGCTTCATTGCAGGATCAGTCCGCGACGGAAGCGGACGTTTTGGACGGGTCAGGCACGGGAGCTGCCACCGCAATTCCTGGAATTCCTCCGCAGCAAGTTTTGGCTGGGATGGATTGGACTCCCGACGGCCATCTGCTTATTTCCGAGGGCATCCGTCTGCTGCGATTAGCCCCGGATGGCAGCGACGTGACCACGCTCCTGAGCGATCCGAAAGCATGGATGCGAGAGGTCGCATCCTGTGATGGCGGCCGCTCCATCTATGCTCTCTGGTACCTTCATGACAGCTCGAAAGGAGTGAAAATCTGGCGCGCCAACGCCGATGGTTCTGACGCAAAGGCCGTGACGCCCGTGGAGGATACAACTTTGTTTGGCTGCTCGCCCGATGGAAAATGGATCTATGCCTACGATGCCTGGCGCAGCGACGATTTGATGAGGTATCCAACTTCAGGAGCAGCTCCGGAACTCGTGGCTTCCGTCTCGCTTCCCGGCGCCTTGCTGCAGGGCGCGACGCTCTCCGCGGACGGCGAGACGATCGCCGCGTACTTCAGCCAGGTGGATCCCTCCACACGGATCTACAAAACCAAGCTCGCGTTGTTCCACCTGGAACCATCAGGCAAGCCGACCGTCCGTTACCTTGACGCCGACCCGCGTGCCAGCGTCAGCTACCACTCAATTCCGCCGATTCCACACGATGCGCTTCACTTTACGCCCGACGGCAAGGCCCTGGCGCTGCTCCTCGAAGAAAAAGGCGTGGACAATATCTGGATTCAACCCCTGGACGGCTCGCAGGGTCACACCTTGACGGACTTCAAATCGAAATTCATTTCTGATTTTCGCTGGTCGCGCGACGGTAAGAGGCTAGCCGTTCTGCGCCACAGCTATGCAGGGGACGTGGTCCTCCTATATGATTCGCGCATGCCTTCGCAGTGAGGCTGGCTAAGTCCTGGTAAGTCGTGCCGGACAAGTGGTTTTTCGGGCCGAGAATGCGCGAGCACACCTCGCCGGATCGATTCGCTAATCTGCAACCATCGCGCAACGGTCGCCTCATTCTCTTTTGATTCATGGTTTGAACTCGTTCCGTCGTTAACGTATCCGTTAGTCTTGCGCCCGCGACTCATGCTGAAGGAGACAAAGTGAACGCTGTTCGGCGCTCGGGACAAAACTCAGTCGCTGCGTGCTATAGAAGAGCAATGCGAGGACACGATTACGCGTCGCGGTCTGCGCACAACTGTGTTCCACCGGCCTGAAAATGCTTCAGGGGCGATCCGTGTTCCCAGGAGGCTGGGTGAGAGGCACGTCGACTGTGATTGGAAAATGATCGGACAGTGAATCGTCAGGAGCCTCATTCACTTCCTGAAGCGTTCGGCCAAAATTCGGCGAAAACTTGTAGTTTCCTCCAGGTTTGGAAGAGTCGGTGGCGTAACCTTTGACAAAAAACCAGTCGAGCTTGTATTCACCGACGAGCCCGCCGTAGGTGCGCGCTAGAGCGAATGTGTACCGAAAACCCTTGGTGGCACGCTGATTCGAATCGCTGAGGGTCCCGGCTCTGTTATCGGTACTGCGCGCAGCTTCGCCGCGGAAGTCAAACGTGTAGCCATCATCGAAGTGAAAATTATTTAGATCGCCAAAAAGTTTTGCCTCTTTTTTGCGCGAAAGCAACGGTAAGTCAAAACCCGTAGGATCATTCTTGTTTCGCATCAGGTTCACAGGCATGAGCAGGATAGTGGGAGCTCCGGTTGACCACTTGATCGCAGATACGGCCCACTTATCGGGGTCTTTCAGGCGGTTGGTGACGACTTTGGAGACGGAAGTCGGCGAAGTGTCGCTCCCGGAAGTATTGAAATCGCCCGCGAGAATCACGGGATTTTTCTCCGCTTTTATCCAGTCGAGGATCGCAGCCATTTGTTTTCTCCGGCATTCCGGCACGCACTTCGTCTCCAGGTGCGGTGCGACCACGGTTATCGCCCCCGTCGGAGATTCCGGTACTGCGAGCTCCACGAAGAGCGCCGTTCGACCGCCTCGACGAACCTCACGTGAGATTCGCTCCATGAAGACAAGATTAGCGCTCGCTCGCTTGCCCGATTCGAGCTTGGAGATGGCCTTCTTTTCGCCGAGGAACCAATCGTAGCAAACCGGGAGAGAACGGATGGTGGCCTTGCGGATCGGATACCGGCTCAAAACCGCGGTTCCATGCAACCCAAGGTATCGACTCTTGTCCGGCTCGAAGGACTTCTGTATGTCCGCTTGTGCTTCCTTGTCGCTCATCTCTACGTGTTCGAGGCCCAAATTCAGCGGATCGATCTCCAGGAACTCGACGGCATAGGCGTAGTTCATGTGAAGCGCTTGCGCGAGTTCACGACCAACGTCGCGATAATCCGTGCGCGTAACTCCGTCGTCCACTTCGTTGAAGATGAAGAGGTCGGTAGGTTTCAGGATGTCCAGTTGACTCTTGACGACGGCAAGGGCATCGGCTGTGAGCGGCTTTGATTTGGCGTCCTTCTTCTTTTGAATGTAGGCTTCAAATTTATCCGGCTCGGCGAGACTGGTCCGAATCCCGCCAAACTGAATCCCTCTTTCTATGTTCCACATCGTCGCGCGCAGGAAGGGGCCGAGGGCTTGAGACGATGGACGATTGGGCTTGGCCCCGGAGTAAAACGCCTCATTGCTGAGAAACGGAATGTGCAGAAGCTGATCCAGACGAGCGGCGAGCTGGGGACTGGGATCGTCCGTCTTTTCAAGTTGGACCAACTCGTCGAATGTCAGCAGTTTGGGCGCGGACTGGCGGACGTACTCTGCCTTGTTCCCGGGCGTTTGGCCCAAAGTGGCCACGCACGCTATGAGTAGCAGAAAGCCGGCGGTCCATCCAAACATGTGGGCAGACCTGGAGAGCGAAGGCATTCTCACCGTCTGCGCGATTTTTATTTTCAATTCTTCTGGCGAATCGTACGGATTCATGTATATCCGACCTCGCAGCTAATTTTCGATTGGCGAATCACTAATGCAGGAATGATGAACCGGATGAGGATACAGTAAGTTTTAGGAGCCCGTTGGAGTTTTTCGCATGGCTCCGGATTGGTCGCGCGAACTCAACTGGCCGGCGCAACACTTGCGCGAAGTTCGAATCCGAACTGGAGTTCCCAAGCGGTGTACAATGCCTGCTGTTCGGCACACAAAAAATGGAGCTAAGCCCCATGCATTTGAGAACCTTGCCCCTTCGGCACACTTCTTTCCGAGAGCCAGCGCGATGACATTTCCCCGGACGAAAAAGCCCCATCTATCTGCTAAAGCGGGGCTGCGTAAATTGATCGAAGGAAACGATCGATTCGTGCGAGGTCAAGCTCGTTTCCCCACCGTATGCAAGGAAGTGCTTGCTCACTTGGCAAAAGGACAGCAACCATATGCGACGATCCTCGGCTGCAGTGACTCGCGAGTCCCGCCGGAATTGATTTTTGATGTCGAATTTGGAGAGCTATTTATCGTGCGCGTCGCTGGGAACGTGATCTCGCCCGAGGTGATGGGTAGTCTGCAATATGCTGGCACGCATCTTCACACACCCCTTTTCGTTGTGCTCGGTCACGAGGGATGTGGTGCAGTGAAAGCCGCGCTGGAATTCAAATATCATCGCGTTAAGCAGCGTTCCCGCATTCAAATTCTGGTAGAGAATATTGCACCCGGCCTGCCCGACTCCGACAAGCGATTGCCGAAGGATGAGCTATTGGCTGCGGCGGTTGAGGCGAACGTGCGGTGGTCTATGCACCAACTGCAGCAGACCCCCGAGGGCAAGAAAGCGGTGAAACGCGGCACCCAGTTGGTCGGCGCAATCTACGAGATTGGCTCAGGACGTGTCCGCTTTCTGTTTTGATGCTTCCCGACAAATCGGCGCGGAACGCTCTACATCATCTTGTTAAGCAATTTTCTGGAATTGAAACGGCAGCTAAATCGGGTCGACCCTCGGTACTTGTTCGGCCAGGCGACTTGCCAGGGAGTTGACGGCGGTTTCCTCAAGCCGTGGGATGCCTGCTAAACGCCGAAATCGGTAAAGGTGGGCACTAGCCGATACCGAATGAAGTTCGAAACAGGTAAAGCAAGTAACATCCTCCACCAAGAACGACCGGAACCAACAGAAACTCGGCGACGGTACAGCCCTCGGGCAATCTCAAGTACTCGTAGTGGCGATTAACCATGCGGCCGAGCAACACCAAGAGAACCAGCCACGCCGCCGTTACCAGCAAGGACCAGAAATTCTGGAAAAGGAATATCAGGAATACGAACCTGAACAGAGGTATGCACAAGCCCAAGAACACCGTGAGAACTCTGCGAGGCGAAAGCAATGCGAGGGTGAACGGTATAACGACGCTTACGATTTCGCCGATAAGATGAGTTTTAAAGGCCTCCCAGTGAAGCGTTGCATCAAAAAAGGCCCACAACAAAGCGACACCAAAGAACATTCCGAGCGCGAGGTCGCGCGACCAGTCTGGGGCTCGAAGTGCAAATTCACTCGGACCCATCGTTCGCCGTGATGCAAACATTAAGCCTCTGGGTTAAAGATTTTGAATGACTGATCTTAAATTACAAATCTCGCTCAAGTCCTGTTAACGTTACCGGACATCTCTAACAATGCTGGCGTTGTCAAACTGTTTTTGAGCACACTTCTCTCTTTCTCTTTCTTTTCACCTAAAAGAGTTTTTCTCTTTCTTTTTCTTACTTCTCTGCATCGACGACCACGGCTCGTTGGTAATCTGTCGGGCGAATTCAGTTCGACCCAAACATCTCTTCGATCAAAACTTCGACCATGGTTACTACTGCGAACTCCCCTTTCAGGGAGCGGGATGCCCAATCATGTGGACGACGCTCGACTTCACGCCATGTCCGGTAGCGAGCTTTCCCGCGTGCGAACCGAAACTGACCAATTGCGAATAGTCCCACCCATTCCGCCACATCCAGTACAAGCGAACACCGAGTTTCCTGGCCATCGCCGCTTTGGCAATGTTCTTGTGTCGACGCATCGCCAGGTGCATATACCGTCGCCGCCAGTCGGGGTTACACCGCGCCGCTGCTTGCGAGGCTTCTCCCAGTAAGTAGCGCAACAATATATTGCCCTGCTTGCTGATGTGCCCCAGTCGTTGCTTGCCGGCACTGGACGCCTCGCACGGGATGAGTCCAAGGTAGCTACCGATCTGCTTGCCACAGGAAAAGCGGTCCGGTGTCCCGATGACCTGAACGTAGGCCAGCCCGGTGATGGGCCCCACCCCAGGATGCGTCATCAACCGCAGCACCTCGGGTCGTTGTTGGGCTTCTTGCTGAGCCGCTGCCGTTAACTCCCTAATCTTTGGATCCAGCTGGTCCAGCAGCTCCAATAATTCTTTTCGGCGCCGACTGGCCCACGGAGCCAACGACAGTTTCTCGAGCAGTGCTCGTCCTTGCTGGCTAAACAGTTTTTTCTTCCAGCGATAGCCCTCGTTCATCGCCACCGCCTGCAGTTGATTCATGATCCGCGTGCGCATCTGCACCAGCCGATGCCGATGCCAAAGCAGTTGCCGCAGATCACGATTCTCCGGAGTAGGTACCCAGATTCTGGGAAAGTTATTTTCCAGCAACAGCCTCAACAGCAGTCGGGCATCCTCGCGGTCGGTCTTCTGCTTGCGGACGCGCTTGGCCTTGATCTTCGCGGCATCGCCGATCCATACCTCGATACCCAGTTCGGCCAGTAACCGCTCTAACCAACGGGAGTAGCCGGTGGCCTCCATCCCCACACGAACGCGCACTCCTCTTGCCGCCATTTCTCGGTAGAACTTCTCCGCTTCCCCATCACTGTGGTTCAATTGCCGTTCAACATACTCCCCGGTTTCCTGATCTAGAAACGCAATCTCCTGCATGCTCGGGTGAAAATCTACTCCTATAATGATCATGTTGGCTCCTTCCTCCCGAGCCTTGGTCGTAATGCAACCACAGTCTACTCGGGTCGACGGAGCCAGCACTGTTATGAAATCATGTGGATTTCAATTTTCCGGTCCAGCGATTTCACATGCACTGGAAGGAGATTCAGAGTTCATCGATGCGGTAAACAATGGCCGGAACAGAACCGGATTCCGTGTGCCAGAATTGCTCATCCAAATGATAATGGTCATCTTTTGTGGATTCGCTGAGCCCCAAACAGATAGCACTCAGGGCGATAAGTCCCTTTCGATTCCCAAGGATTTCGATTTCTCCATTCGGATTCAAAGAGAACTTTAGTTTCGCTCCCTCAGCAAGAATTTCAGCTTTTCTTTCAGGCAACCGTTCGCTGGGTCCTGGCATAACTCGATGCTCCTCTCTTACGATGCTACAAGATAAAAAGAAGAACCATCGCGCTCATCGCGCTTGCGTTTCCAGTTTGAACCCAGCTCCTGATAAACGAGCCGTAATCGTACAAGTGGATTTCACGCACTCGGCAATGCGAATAATCGAATTGTCATGGCGGTGCATTCGGAAGAGAAGTGCAGCAAGAACCGCCTATCGATGGCGGAGCCATAGGAAAAATCCGCAGACGCACCCCAAAGGAAAAGTGAGTGCGAGAAACAAGCGTGCTTCCGGCAAGCCTACAAAACCCATAAGAAGCAGACCAGCTACAATAACCAGTCCAATTGGATGGCCAGTCCAAAGTCCTGCTCCGTAACGGCCGAAAGGAATGACCTCGGTGGGATTAGGCAAGAGGTCGTGCGATGCTTTCGGAACAGTGAGGCGATGAGTATCCATAGAAATTATATCCTAATGAATCTATACGCCTCGGGAGCGTCCGCGGCAAGCTTTTGTACTCTGGCGGTAAGATCGACCGCGGGTGGAACATAGCTGATCGGGGGTGCCGCATCCCTGTGGTTTTTTGGGGTGCGGCTTTTGATTTCTCCGCGGGATCTCATCGAGCCAAGCTTCAGCAAATTTCACTCTAACCCGGAATCGCTAACTCCCGGCCCTGCAATGATATGCAGAAAGTATATATTTATCTTGACAATAAAAGCGCTCTGTGGTACGCTCACCCATGGTTGTCTCGAAAAACCTCTTTCCAATCTTCTCCCGCTTGCAAACTCCTGATTCTCCACACCTTCCGACGAATTTTCCCTTTGTTTTCTGCCTTTGCTCTGTCACTTCTTTACGTCCCTGTTTCCTCGCTTCCTGCCCTGACACGCAGGATCGCCCGCAACCTCAACCCACTCAATCGCTTGCGCACACTTTCCGTCACATAGTGGGTGTACCCCCTACCACGCCTATTTTCGATTTTCGATTTTCGAGTTTCATCCCATCCACAATCTCGGAAAGTTCTTTACTCGTCACCCTTGCGAGCTGCATCAGGCGTAAGTCCTTTATCAGCAACGCTTACAAAAAACGCCGGGGGTACCCCGCTTGCCGGTCGCACGCGCTCCTCATCATGCGCGCCTTCCATTACACGCAGGAATGCCTGCAATTCCTTTCTGCTCATGGGTTTACTTCCTAACTTGCGGACACCCGGGGGTGGAGGTCTGAAACAATTCCCAACCACTCCTCGTTTACTGTGCAAGAATCGGTCGGCGCACGACCCGGACATCAGCCCGGGCAACCCGCATCTTCCGCGAGGTGTTGCATGAACATGACGACCCTGTGGCAAGACCTTCGATACGGCCTCCGCGTCTTGGCTAAATCCCCAGCTTTCACGCTCGTGGCAATACTCACGCTAGCTCTCGGCATCGGTGCGAACACCGCGATCTTCACGGTCGTCTACGGCGTCCTTCTCCGGCCGCTCCCATTTCCCGAGCCGGATCGCATCGTCCAACTCGCCGAGTCCTACAAGCAAGCCACCGACGAAATGAGTCTCGACTCGCGCGAGTGGAAGCGCCTCCAGGACTACAGCAAGCCGTTCGAGTTCATGGCCGCATACACCTCCGCGGGCTATAACCTCGCCACCGGAACGGGCGCCGAGCATCTGCGCGGCGCGCCCGTCTCGTCGCGCTACTTCAGCGTGCTCGGCATCCAGCCGGTGCTCGGCCGCGATTTCACCGAAGAAGACGGATTCGCGGGAGGCCAGCACGTCGCCATCATCAGTTACGGTCTGTGGAGCCGCCGCTTCGGAGCTGATCCCTCGCAGATCGGCCAGAAAATTCTACTGAACGGTGATCCCTATACGCTTATCGGCGTAATGCCGCGCAGCTTTTCTCCGGTCGCGGTCGCTCCTGATTTTCCAAATAGCGGAACAGCGGACGTATGGACTCCTCTGGCGCTCGTTGCCAACACCGTCGGAAGCGGAGAAAACATAGACGTCCTCGCTCGTCTCAAGCCTAGCGTTACCGCCGCCCAGCTCCAGGCCCAGATGGAGATTGTTACCCAGGATTTTCGCCGCGAGTTTCCCGGCGTTGTCGGCAAAGAACTCGTCATTAGCTTCGCGCCGTACCAAAAAATGATCGGCCTTGACGTGCGTCCCTACCTGCTCGTGTTGCTTGGCGCTATCGGATTTGTGCTTCTGATCGCCTGCGCCAACGTGGCCAACTTGTTTCTCGCGCGCAGCGGTTTGCGCGGTCGAGAAATCGCCGTCCGCGTCGCCATGGGCGCATCTCGCTGGCGGCTATTCCAGCAGCTGCTGACAGAAAGCATGCTCATTGCATTCGCTGGAGGCGCGGCCGGATTACTCGTTGCATATCTGGGACTTGGTTCGCTGCTCGCTGTTGCGCCCGCGGAGTTGCCGCGTGCTTCCGATGTGCATTTAGATGGCTGGGTCTTCGCGTTCACGTTTGGCGTTTCGCTGTTGACGGGCGTTCTCTTCGGTCTCGCGCCGGCTCTCGAAGCCAGCCGCGCGGGCATCAACGAAGCCCTCAAGGAAGGCGCCGGTCGCGCCAGCGCTTCCGGTGGCCGTGCGCGCCTTCGCAAGCTGCTTATCGTTGGAGAATTCGCGGTTTCGCTCGTACTGCTCACCGGTGCGGGACTGATGATCGCCACCTTTTCAAAATTGGTACACAGCGACCCCGGTTTCAATCCGCATCGCATGCTCTCCGTGCAGTTCTGGCTGATTGGCTCGAAGTACGATTCCACCGCGCGGATAGAAAATTTCAATCGCGCCCTCGTCCAAAAGCTCGAGTCGCTGCCCGGAGTCGAATCCGCTTCGATTGTCGCGGCTGGCCTTCCGCTCGAACGCGGTGGTAACAATGGCGTTCGCGTCTCCAGTTCTCCGCAGTATTACAGCGTCGACTATCGCGAGATTACTCCCGGCTTCTTCCGCGCCATGGGCATTCCTCTGCGCCAGGGCCGCATATTTTCCGACGCGGACTCTGAGTCTGCCAATAAAGTAGTGATCGTCAATCAGGCGTTCGTCCGAGAACACTTCCCGACCAGTAGCCCGGTCGGCGAACACATCTGGCTCGGCAAAACGTCTTGCGAAATCGTCGGCGTCGTCGGCGACGTCAAGTCCTACCTCGATCAGCCGCCTCCCCCCACAACCTTTATTCCTTCGGCGCAAGCGTCCTACGGCACGTCCGCGCTCTTTGAAGGCTGGTTTCCACGGAGCATAATCCTGCGCGCCAATGTTGATCCGCTAAGCCTCAGCCGCTCCGTGCGCGAAGCCGTTGCCGCCGTCGACCCTATCGTTCCGACAGGCGCAATCCGCACCATGGACCAGGTGCTATCCCATTCACTCGCCCTTCGCAATTTCATGATGTTTCTGCTCAGTCTTTTCGCCGCGCTGGCTTTGACATTGGCAACAGTGGGGATCTACGGAGTCATTTCCTACGCTGTCTCTCAGCGCACGCGCGAAATCGGCGTGCGCATGGCGCTCGGAGCGCGTCCCAGCGATGTTCTGCGGCTCATCTTGGGAGAAGGACTGAAGCTGGTAATCGCGGGCGCAGCGCTGGGAATTCTCTTCGCGCTGCTCGCAACCAGATTTATCGCGACAATGATTTACGGTGTGAGCGCCACGGACCCGCTGATATTCCTCTCCGTACTCACGCTTCTTGTCGCAGTGTCGCTCGCTGCGTGTTACGTTCCTGCGCGCCGCGCCATGCGCGTCGATCCCATAGTCGCTCTTCGCTACGAATAGGTCATGGTTCTTCGAACCACAACGAACCATGAAAATAATCTCGAGAAGGAGGTATCTTGGAGCGACCGTCAAGTGGACGAAGGCCGATTCATTCTGGCGCGATTAGAGCCCGACTACGAATATGACTTGGACGTCGATGGGCACAACGAACTGTTGCCTCTGTCGTAAGGCAGAGAGCACGCTAAGGAATTTCGGTAATTTGCTGACGTCCTCCGCTAGGCGGCGGAAGGAGTTTGGCGATGCAAGTTGTACATGAAGTCTGTTGCGGTTTGGATGTTCACAAGAAGAGTGTAACGGCGTGTGTGCTGTGGGCTTCTGGCCGACGGCGAGAGACGCGGGCGTTCGGGACGTTTACGCGAGAACTCTTGGAGTTGGGCGATTGGCTGCGCGCCTGTGGAGTAACCCATGTAGCGATGGAGTCCACGGGAGTGTACTGGAAGCCGGTGTGGAACCTTCTGGAAGGGCAGTTTGAGGTGCTGTTGGTGAATGCGCAGCACATCAAAGCAGTGCCAGGGCGCAAGACGGATCAGAAAGACAGCGAATGGATCGCGGACCTGCTGCAACACGGGCTGTTGCGAGCCAGTTTTGTGCCGCCGACTCCGATCCGTGAACTACGCGATCTGACGCGGTATCGGGCGAGCCTGGCACAGGAGGTTAACCGCATCGCCAACCGGATCCAGAAGGTGTTGGAAGATGCCAATATCAAGCTGGCTTCGGTAGCCACGGACACGTTGGGAGCCTCGGGCCGGGCGATGCTGGAAGCGATCATCCAAGGCGAGCAGGACAGCCACCGCTTGGCGGAGATGTCGCGGGGGCTGCTGCGCAACAAGATTCCGGAGTTACAGCAGGCCTTGCAAGGACGCGTTACTCCACATCATCGATTTCTGCTGCGCGAGCTGCTGGACCATCTCTACTTTGTGCAGTCCAAGATGCAGCGGATCGAGCAGGAGGTCGCAGAGCGCCTAGGCCCTTTCCAGAGTGAGGTCGCGCGACTGTGCACGATTCCTGGAGTGGACCGTGTGACCGCCTGGGGGTTGCTAGCCGAGATCGGGATGAGCATGAAACAGTTCCCCGATGCGCAGCACCTGGCGAGTTGGGCGGGACTCTGTCCGGGCAGTCACGAGAGCGCCGGCAAGCGCAAGAGCGGAAAGATCCGCAAAGGGAGCCTGTGGTTGCGTCGCTGCCTATGCCAAGGGGCCTGGGCCGTCTCGACCAAGAAGAACAACTATTTGTCGGCTCTCTATCGCCGGCTCGCAGCGCGAAGAGGATCGAAACGCGCGACCATCGCGGTGGCCCACAAGCTCCTGGTCATTGCCTATTACATTCTGCGAGACGGAACCTGTTACAGCGACCTCGGCGCAGACTACTTCGATCGCCTGAACCCAGAAGGCCTGCGCAGGCGTTTAACCAAACGACTCGAAGGCCTGGGCTTCAAAGTGACCCTGGAGCCCTCAGCTCAAGTCGCCTAGAAGCGATTTTCTAAGGAATAATATGGTTGGAGGAGACGAATCCTTTGCGGCGTAGAGATTTTATAAAAAGTACTGCTGTCCTTGGCGTAGCCGCTGAACTGGCTATGAGTCGTGTGCACGCGAACGTTCCGGCCCACAACTGGGGAAACTACGACTTCGGCTCCGGCCCCCGCGTGACCGATCGGCTCAATCAGGGTCCGTTCCCTCAATACCCGCCGGATGCCGTCATTCCCACCGACGACGTGGTTATGACTACTACTTCTTCGGAAGACGTCGTGCCCAACTACGGCATGGGACTGGTCACCTATATCACGGCAGACAGTGGCACGGAGGAAATCAAGTCCGACAATATTTCTCAGGCGATCGAAGACCTGGTTAAATTTCCCCTGGGCCAGCAGCTTTATGTGCGTCCGACATGGAGGGAAATACAGCCGCGGCCAGGGCGCCTGGAGCTCCCCGGCTATTTGAAGCTCGTCATTGCATTGGCGAAGCAGAATAACAAGCGAATCGGATTCCGAGTTCAGATGTGCGCTCCGGACTATACACACGAACCAGCCCTCCCGGATTTCGTCCTCGAGAAAGTGCCGAAAGTGGATCTGGTACTTGCCGATCAGGAAAACAGCGCTTCCGCAAAAAGATACCTACAGAACCCGCACTCGCGTTATCAGCCCCGGTATGACGATCCTTTTTTTCAGCAAGCATTCAAAGAGCTGGTCGGCCTATTGGCAGCGGAATTCAATGGCAATCCGCTCATCGAGTTTATGGATACCTTCATGTACGGCTTTTGGGGGGAAGGGCACACCTGGCCATTTGGCAACAATCCTTTCCCCAACTACCAAACAGCCGAGCGCACCTGGACCAGCATGCTCGAAGTCCAGCTCGAGCACTTTTCGAAGACTCCTCTACTGACCAATACGCAACCGGACTTCAGCCGAGTGGGTAATTCAGAACTATTAGACCGCACCGTCCGCAGCAACAATTGGATTCGGAGCGATACCATTTTCATCGAGAACGAGCAGATTGAAGCGCTCAGCAATCGCCCGCCCTGGATCGCGGCCTTGCTGGAGCAGGGACTTCCGGGTAAACCTCCCGATTCTAGCGCTGCCTATGAAGGAATATCCCCGGCCGAGAACATGATCGCTCATGTGATGGATATCGGCGCGAATTACTGGTCGCTCTGGAACTTTCACCAGATCAACGCAAAGAATCTGATGAGCTACTACCAGGCCTATCCGGCGGCGTTCGACCGGATCAGCCGCCGAATCGGCTATCGCGTGCGCCCGTCTTTCCTCTGGAGTTATAAGGACGATGGATACACGGGATTAATTGTAGGCTTCGCAAATGACGGCATCGCGGGTGTGCCAGGGATATTGAGGGTGACCGTCGAGAGCCATGACGGAAAGGTGCTCCAGAGCGGTTGCCTGGACGCGGGTTACCCGTTACCGGGCAAGATTCGGCAGGCGCAGTTCGTGCTTCCGAACGTCACGGATTGGAAAGGACTAAAACTTAGAGCTGAGATAGAAGTGAAGGGAGTGCGCTATCCCGTGCGCTGGGCTTGTCACCAGAAGCTAAACGATGACGGTTCGCTCACACTGCGTTCCAACCTCCCTCAGCAGGTTTAGTCTGCGCTTCTTCCGCTCCTCCAAGCTCTGGTGCTTGGGCCTCAGCGCGGCTGGCCGATTTCCACGCGCATTCCTTATTGTGCGGCGGCTCCGGCGGGAATCACGGGAATCAAGAGCGCCGACGGATGCTCGGCGTCGTGGAGGATCGTGTTCGTGGCCGAGACAAACTCGCGGCCCGTCGCTTGATCCGCGCCGGTGTTCAGGTTGCGATCGAAGCGTGGAAAATTGCTACTGGAAACCTCCAGGCGAAGGATGTGGCCCTTTTTAAAGACGTTGCTGGTAGCCCACAGGTCCACGGTAACTTTGTAAACCTGATCGGGATTCATCAGTTCGGGCTTCTCCTGCGAATCGCGATAGCGCATGCGAAGAATTCCGTCGGTGAGATTTGTAGCAAAGCCGGTGGGCGAGACGTCCACGAGCTTTGCCGTGAAATCGGTGTCCACTGCAGAAGATTTTGCCCAGAGCTCCAGCGTGACCGGTCCGGTGACTTCCATATCCTCGGCAAGCGGCTTGGTGGAATAGACAAGTACGTCGTCGCGATTTTCAGCGACACGCTGATCGCGCGGACCCGGCTCGTAGTGCTCAGCGTCGCAGCAGAGCGAACCGCCGATACTCGACACAGGTTTGGCTGGATCGTACGTGAATTTGTCAGGCGCTTCTTTTTTTGGTGGCGCGAGGGAAAGGCCGCCGTCGCCGCGTAGTGAATTTGCGGAGCCAGCCGAATGCAGGAAGTAACGAGTGGATTTAGTTTGCGGCGGAGGCCAATCCGATTCCTTGTGGTACGTATTCTCGCCCATGACAAAAACGTGCACGGGCTTGCTCGCGTCCGCAAATTCGTTCTGCGCGCCCTTAAAGAGATAGTCGTACCAGGCAAGCAGAACCTCTGTGGAAGGAAATTTAATCGCTTCATCGCCGAATTCGAGGTCGCCGATGCGCCGCCCAAAGCCGGCGTGGCCGCCGATCTGCACCAGCAGGCGCTGGCCGTTGCGTGCCGCGTCCGTGCCGCCGCGTGCCTTGATACCCATGTAATTCCTGAGCGTGCCGGTCAAAAAAATGTCGTACCAGGCGCCGATGTGCAGAGCGGGGACCTGAATGTCCGAAAAATGCTCCTCGATCGACCACTGCTTCCAATACGCGTCATAGCTGGGGTGCGCGAGCCAATCGAGGTAATACGGCGCAAGTTGGGCCGTCGAGTCGGCGCCCGCTGGCAGTGCCGCATAGTTGAACGCCGGGTAGTGAGTGAGCGGGAGCGTGGGCGCGCCCAGCAGAGCGTTGGTGTCTTTTTCGATCAATCGCCAGAGAGTGTTCGTCGCGAGCTGCGTGGTCCAATTTTGGTCGAACCATTGCTCCAGCGCTCCACCCTGATACGTCCAACCGTCGTGATAGTTGCTGGCCGTGTCCACAGGGCAGATTCCCGCAAGATGCGGGGGATGGGCCATTGCGGCGAGCAACTGTGTGGCGCCGACGTAGGATCCGCCCGTCATGCCAACCTTGCCATTTGAGAATGGCAGCGCGGCCGCCCATTCGACGGCGTCGTAGCCGTCCGCCGATTCGTGCCGGAACGGGTACCACTCGCCTTCCGATTCGTAACGCCCACGAACATCTTGTACGACCACGATGTAACCGTGCGTGGCAACTTGATACGCTGGCGCAGCCGCCCAGCCCACGCTTTTGTCGTACGGCGTGCGCATCAGAATGACTGGAAATGTTCCGTCAGCGCGCGGACGGTAAATGTCCGAACGGAGCGTAACGCCGTCACGCGTTTTCATCGAGACGCCATTCTGCATGATCACGGCGTAGGTTTGCTGCGCGCGAACGCAGCGGGGTACCGATAGCCATACGGCACAGATCATGAGAATTGCGTGTATGATTCTTCGCTGAAACATAACCGCCTCCTTGCGCGAAATGGAAGTGAAGTAGCTCCTACGAAAATCCACATTTTATGCCACAAGTACTTTTGAAATTCGCTTTTGAATTTATAGCGCTTCCCGGAGAAATGAAATGCTTAGAGTCCTCTGGGGAAGCTGCCGCGATAGGAGCGATCATCATTGGGGATTCGTCCCGAGTGTGAGTGCGACAGGCACGAGAGGGCGATCCGGATCGACCAGGAGCCACGCTGCGGAACTGAGAAAGGCCAGAGCGGCAGCGACCAGAAACGAAGTGGTCCATCCGAAATGTATGGCGATGAACGGAGTCAGTGACGCGGTGACGGCGCCACCAAGTTGCCCGCCCATATTCATGAACCCAGACACCGAGCCCGAAAAGGGGCCTCCAATGTCGGCGGTGATGGCCCAAAAGGAACTCTGAGAGAGGTACAACGCACCGGCTCCGCCAGCGAGAATGACACTCGCCAATGGGGCATTATCGACGATGGATCCGCATGCGAGAAAAATTCCGGTAAGACCGAGTCCGACGACCGCGACGCCGCACCTACCGGCTCTGCGGCCTACGCGCTTGGTCAGGAAGTCAGCGACTAAGCCGCCGACAGCGCAGCCGAGTGCCATAGCGAGAAAAGGAAGTGTGGCGTAGAAGGCGCTAGACTTCAGATTCATCCCTCGCACGCGCGCAAGATAGATAAAGAACCACGCGAAGAAGATCCAAGCGACATAGCCATAACCAAAATAGCTGAGAGTGATTAACCAAACCTCGCGGTGCTTCAGAATGTTGCTCCATGGCACTGGCGCGGAGGACTGTGCTTGCCCCGAAGGCGGTGTCCCATCGCCGGGGAAGTGTTTTGCGAATGTGAGACCACCGTGGATTACTGCCAACTCTGAGGGGGAAACCAGTGGATGCTGATCGGGCGAGTCACGGGAGATGAGGTACCAGACCAGCCCGACGGCCAGACCAAGGAGTGCGCAAATCCAAAAGGAGGTGCGCCAATCGTGATGAATCATGATGTAGGTGATTAAGGAGGGAGAAGCGGCGGAGCCCACTCCGACTCCAGCGAAGATCAGTCCATTGGCGAGGCCTCGTTCTTGGGTAGGGATCCAGCGTGCGACGAATTGATTCGAGCAGGGATACATGACGGCTTCGCCGGCTCCGAGAAGAAAGCGCGCCAGCAAGAGAAGTAGAAGCGGCTTCCGAAGGCCCGTGGGCACGGCGGCAGTGAGCGCAGTGAAAATGCCCCACCAGATGACTCCGCCGGCGAGGACGCGGCGCGGCCCCCAGTGGTCGGAGAGCCAGCCTGCCGGAGTTTGAAAGAGCGCATACCCGAGCAGAAAAACAGTAGAGAGCAGGCCGAACTGAACGTCGCTGAGATGATAGTCGGCAGCGAGCCGTGGTCCGGCGATGGATAGGTTTACGCGGTCGAGGAATGCAACGGCGCTTAGAACAAAGAGCCATCCGATGAGTAGCCAGCGGATGCGAGTTGGGGTTTGAGACGACGTGACGGTCATGTGGATCGGGTTTGTCGAGCAGGGCGCAGCAGCGACGCGCCCTGCTCGGGACGAACGCTCACGCCGAATGGGCGCGGAAGAGCTGGACCAGATGATCGGCGATAATTTTTTCTTCGCCGGGTTGCAGCATGAAGGAATTCATGCCGAGGCCGTTGGGATTACTCGCCAGGACAATCGAAGGCTCGCCACCGCGGAGTGCCTTGTACGCGTCTTTAGGATCAAGAGAAATGTGGCTGGGATCCCATTTGATATCCATGTGCGGGACGTGATTGGCGACGTCTGGAACGGAATAAGTTGTGGTGACACCCGGGATGCGGGTGATTTGGGCCGAGATGGATTCGAGACGCCGCTGCCATTCCTTGTTGAGCGCCTCGTGATCTTCGTTCAAATACAGCTCGAGCGCTTTAACCATGCCGATGATTTCTTCTTTGCCGACCTTGGCACAGCGGCCCAGCGTGTCTTCGTGCGGGCTGTTGTTGAGCAGCGCGTTGGCGACGAGATCTTTACGGCCGATCAAGAGGCCGGCACACTGCGGGCCGCGAATGGCCTTTCCACCGCTGAAAGCGGAGAGGTCGTAGCCCATGTTGGCGTAGTCCCAGAGGTGCGAGACCGGCGGGGTGTCGGCGGCGGCGTCGATGAACGTCGGGATGTTTAATTCCTTGCCGAGCTTCGCCCATTCATCGACTTTGATCTGTCCAGACGCGTTGGCGAAGTTCGAGAAATGCAGCATGGCTGTTTGCGGATTGACGGCTTTGCGGAGCTCGTCCGTGGTTTCGATGACGACGAGCTTGGCGCCGGTGGCGCGGAGTTGATGATCGAATGGGTTGCGATGGGATTTCTGGATGATGACTTCGGATTTCATTCCGGTGATATCGGGAAGCTGCTCGATGAATTTGGGATTGTCTCCGGTGAGAATTCCGGCGAGGCCGGATTGCATGGCCGCCGCCGCGCCAGAAGTGACTAAAGCCGTGTAACCCTCCGGAAGCTTGAGCATTTCGGCAATCCGTTTTCCTGCGGCAACTTCCAGGTCGGGAATGCTACAGAAGTGCTGGCCCGCGAGAGCCATGACGGCTTCGACCTCGGGACGCGCCAGGGAGCCGCCCAGAACCGTCATGGTGCCTTGGCCGTTGATCACGGTGGTCACGCCGAGTTCTTCGTAGACGTTGCCCGAGGCGCCGAAGCCGGAAATTTTTGCAGCGCCGGCGGCAGAGGCTGGGACTGCGGCGCTTGCGAAAAGGCCTCTGGCGCTCGACATGGCACCGGCGACGGCTCCGGCCATGACGCCGAGGCTGCCCATGAAGGTACGGCGAGTGGACTTCAGATTGAGTGGCATCGGTTTTTCTCTCCTCTAGGCAAATCGTTACTTACGAACGACGGCGGCGGTGCAGTTGATTTCGACGAGTGAGTCGCCCGGGAGACTCGCAACCGCGACGGTGGTGCGGGCCGGGCCACCATTGGGGAAATAGGTCTTGAAGACAGCATTCATGCCGTCATAGTCGTTGATGCTACCAAGGTACACGGTGAGTTGGAGAATGGAGTCCATCGTGCCTCCGCCGGTTTCAACGGCAGCCTTGACGCCTTCCATAACGCTCTTGGTGTGATTGGTGATGTCCTTCGGGAATTCTGCTTTGTTGTGGGAGTGTGCGCCGATTCCAGCGATATAGATGACGCCATTGTGGACGATGAGCGGGGTGATGAATCCAGGGCCGGCGGGCTTACCATCGATATCGAGCTTCTTGACTCCGCTGGTTGCCTGCGCGCTGGCAACCGACGGCAGTGCCACTGCGGCAAGACCCGCGCCAGGAAGCAACGCGGCAATTCGGCTCCCAAAAGCCCTGCGAGTAAAAAGATTGGAAAACATTTTGTTTTTCCTCCTTATGATTTTATTCCGAGATATTTGCTTTTACGGCAACGCAAAACTGAAAATATCGTTTCCCGACGCAATGGCGACGTATTGCTTTCCTAGGACTGCGTAGCTCATCGGGGAAGCGTGAAACCTCTGGCCGGTGGTGAAGTGCCAGAGCGGCTTGCCAGTTTTTGCATCCACGGCTTCGAACGATTCCGAGTCGTCACCGAAGAAAACGAGGCCGCCTGCGGTGGTCATCGTACCTCCAGCAGAACCGCCGTCGCCTATTTGGGGATACCGCCATTCGAACGCAGCGGCATCAAGATTATAGGCGAGAAGAATTTTTTCACGCGTACGGTCGGGTGCGCGTTTGACGCCTGTCGAATAGTACGTGCGGCCTTCGGCGAATTCTTCCGGTTTGCGATAAAAGATGCCGCACTCTTCTAGGGCCATGAAGTAGAAAAGATGGGTGGCCGGATTATAGGAAGGCGAAAACCAGTTCGTCGCGCCAATCATGCTTGGGCAAATCTCCGTGCCTTTGTCGGACGGCTCCAAGCCGGTGCGAATGGGACGACCCTGCGCGTCGATGCCTTTGGCCCAATTCAGCTTGGTGACAAAGGGAACGGCGGAGAGAAACTTTCCGTTGGTGCGATCGAGGACGTAAAAAAATCCGTTACGATTGGCCTGGAGCAGCAATTTTCGAGATTGGCCCTGATAAACGGCATCGATGAGCACGGGAGTTTCGGTGGCGTCATAGTCGTAGAGGTCGTGGGGCGTAAACTGAAAATACCATTTCATCTTGCCGGTGTCAGGGTCGATCGCGAGGACACAAGCAGTGTAGAGATCGTCGCCGGGGCGCGGCGCGCCGTCGAAATCGGGGGCGGCATTGCTGGTGCCCCAATAAATAGTATTGAGATCGGGATCGTAAGTGCCGGGCATCCAGGTGGTGGCGCCGCCGCGAAGATAAAGGTCGCCCGGCCAACTCTCGGAACCGAATTCGCCGGGGCCGGGGATGGTCCATAGACGCCAGGCTTCCTTGCCGGTTTCGGCGTCGAAGGCGGCGACGAAACCGCGTACGCCGTCGTCTCCTCCGGAGGTGCCGACGATGACTTTGTCTTTGACGACGAGAGGCGCGCTGGTGGCGCCGTAGTTCTTGTTGCCTTCGGCGTAGGCCACGTCCCAAAGAAGATGGCCGGAGCGAGCGTCGAGACAAAGGAGATGCGCGTTGTCGGTTTCGAGAAAAACTTTGGAGTGCCAGATAGCGACGCCGCGATTGTGGTGTTGGGATGCGTCGTCGATTAGGCCCTCAGTGACCGGGCGCGAGTAGTGCCAAATAGCCCTGCCGGTGCGGGCGTCAAGCGCGAAAGCATCGTTGGCGGATGTGACGAACAGAATGCCATCGACGGCTGCGGGGGTGACCTCAAGCCCAGTTGAGTCGCGGATATGAAATATCCATTGAGTACGGAGGTTGCCAACGTTCGCGGGCGTGATTTCCGCGAGATTGCTGAAGCGGCGGCCGGTGTAGTCGCCATTGTAGGAGACCCAGTTTGCTCCGGGAGGCTGGGCGAGCAGATCCTCGGGCCGGACATCGATGGAGGTGGAAATGACGGCGGAGGATTTATCTTGCCCAAGGCAGAGCGCGGAGCTGCTCAGAAGAATGGCGGCGAGCGCGACGGACTTGCTGAGCGCGCGAAGCAGGGTCACAGAAGCGATAGTGGGCACGCGAGTCACTCGTCAAGGGCTCCTAGAGGCGGCCGAACTGTTTCACAGCTTCTTGAATGGACTTCAGCTTTTCAATGGTCGCGTACATGGAGTGCTCCTTGAAATCCATCTGCTGGGCGAGCTTGAGCGCGGCATGCGCGGATGCGCGAGGCACAACGACAACACCATCCGCGTCGGCCACGATGATGTCGGCGGCATTCACGGAGACGCCGTCGCACACGACCGGGATATTGGCGCCAGCGAAACGGTAGTGCGTCACCGAAGTGGATGGAACGATGCCGAGCGCGTAGACAGGGAACCCGATTTTTTGCAAATAAGCGACGTCGCGGACGCCGCCGTCGATTACCGCGCCTGAGAAATTTCGCGAGTTCATGGCCGTGCCCATCAGTCCACCCATTCCAGCGATGTCGGCGCCGTCTTCCACGACCATTACGTAAACCGAGTTGGATGAGCCGTGATCGATGGCTGCAAGCATTCCGTCGAGTGCGTTCGGATCGTGGTTGGTTTCCTTCTTGAGAAGCACAGTCAGAGCGAAGCCCGCAAATTTGGTGGGGAAGATCGGGCGCATGTGGTGGGACATATACATCTTGCGGCCAGTGATCTGCTCGAGCGCGTCGGAAACCGAGGCGACTTCCACGTGGCGGAAGCCGTCGAGCAACGAAGCGTCATCCGTAGCTGGCGCATCCACTTGATGGGTGCGAGCCAAGGGTGGCCCCACGGAGAGGCCGATGACCGCAATGGCAAAACTGCTGAACGCGATGGTCTGAACGGCTCGTCGAAAATGTGCCGAACCAAATTGTGGCGTCATCGGGATTCTCCGGCAGCTCGAGTGGCTGGACTGTAGCACTTCTTCGTGCTTGGGACTAGTTGGGGATTAAGATTAATTCGATTGAATAGCGGCGTTTGCGCACATGTATGAGGATAGTGGTTCTCGAACGATCCGGGCGAGTTACGGCGATTGCGCGAAGGCAAGCCGCGGGTTATGAGTGCGATAAACGTGTTTAGCAAAGAAATCAAACCTCAATCTTCTTCTTCGTCGTCCCCGGTCTTTTTGCTCTTGGCCGCGTCGGTCTTCGCTCCACGAGCAGCGGACATCAGAAAGCTGACCAGATCGTTCAGCTCGTCACGATTGAGAGTTGCGCCGTAGTCAGCGGGCATCAGCGAGTCTGATTGGCGCGAAAAGCCAGCGAGGTCTGACTTCTGAAAAAGGTGAAAAGCGCCGTCGAGTGTCTGCAGTTGGAGCGAAAAATTGTCTTCGTTTCGTACGATGCCGGAATATTCTTTGCCATCGCGCGTCTTCACGATCATCTTGCCGCCCAGGCGGTTTGTAGTGTTGGGTTTGACGATGGCTTGAAGAATCTGGTCCACAGAACGATTTGCGCCAAATCCTGAGAGTTCTGGGGCGATAAAGCCACCCGAGCCTGCGACTGCGTGACACTCAGAGCATCGCGGCTTTCCGTAGAAGAGTTCCCGGCCTCTCTTCGCGTCACCCGGGAACTTCGCGGAATCGTCCTTGCCCTGAAGCTGGCGCAGATAGGCGACGACATTCTTGAGGCTGCTTCCGAGAGACGCGAAGGCAGGCATTCCTGTTCCTGGTACACCGCGTGCGATGATCCGTGAAAGCTCGTCGTCGGAGCGCCGCTGCGTTTTTTCACTAGTGGCAATATCCGGAGCGCGTTCGCCGCCGCGCCCATCCAAGCCGTGACACCCCGCGCAGCGCGATTCGAAAATTTGCTGGCCATCGACGTTCGACATATTCGCGCGCTCACCCCTATTTGCGGAAGGCGGCGATTTCTGCGCCTGCGACGCGACTCTCTGCGTACCTGCGAAGGCACATAGGAGCATGAACCCCAGGCCAGACGCTATGCGGGCGGCACGAGTATGGTCAGCACGAGTCATAGATAACGCGATCTTAGGATATTCCCTCGCAGCGCGCGTTGCGCAAAGTGTGATTCGGCTGCGGACTGCGATTCCAGCAAAATCAATGATTCAAGCGGCTGCGCACAGCGATGAGGGACACTTGTTCCAAGTCGGGATAGTGGCCTTCTTCATCAGGTTTGCGATCGCTCGGCTTGATCTGCTGAACCGTGGTCTGCGCCGGCAAAACTCCGCTGAAATATTTACGGTACACTTTTCCGAACGCCGCTGAATCCGATAAATCGTCCAGGTAAATTGTGGTTGAGACCACCTGGTCGAACTTCATGCCTGCTTCTTCCAGGTTGTCGAGAAGATTTCGCATGGTCTGGCGCACCTGGTCGGCAGTGGAAGCGGCGAACACGCCGCCATTTGGTCCCGGGATGAATCCGCTCTTCGCCGAACAATAGAGAGTGTCACCGGCGAACACACAGGGGCTCGCGGTCGGGCTCGGCGGCATGTTTTTCGGCCGGATTGCTTGTCGCTGAGCCAAGTCGCGGACGGCCACGCCAGTGTAGGCGATGTGCGCGCCTTCTGGGAGACTCGACACTTCAATCGTGGCGCGCCCCGGCGTGTTCCCGAACTCAAAGCGCCGAGCGTAGTGCTCATTCATGATGCGGCTCGGGATTTCTGAAGTTAGGTAGGGATTCACGAAGACCATGTTGCTGAGCGTGAGTCCGGCGGCTTCCGCAACTGTTTTCAGACGGTCGAGCGCGAAATCGACTTGGGCGGCTGGATTTGCCGGCACTTTGCCATCTGCGGGGTCGCTGCCAAGCATTGTAGAAACAAATAGTCTGTCGTGCGTCAGCATTCCGGCGGAGTAGGCTTTGCTCGGCCGGAACTGGGGCACTTCTACGGCTTTCTTGTCTGTGAGATCGCGAACAGCGACGGCATTGATTTGTACCGCAGGTTCAGGGAGCCGTGCAACGCCCAAGACACCGCGCGCGGGCGGCAGCTTTGGAAAATACTCGGCGAAGGCCTTGTCCAATACGTCGTAGTGGCTCATGTCGTCGAGATAGACCTGGACGTAGACGACGTGCTCCATCGTCAGTCCCGCCGCTTCGACTACTGCTCGAACATTCTCTAGCGATTGGCGAACCTGATCCGCAAAACCTGATGGTGTGCTTCCGTCGATGCGGCGAGGTCCCTGCCCGGAAACATAAACATAGTCTCCGGCATCGATTCCGGGGGAGCCCAGCGCATCACTGGTGGCCGCCGATGACTTAGGCCGGACGGCCTTCAGTTGCGCGCGCGCATCTGGCGTGAAACAAAGCAGGGCTGCGCCAAGGAGGCACAGGAGCCTCATGCTGGTTTTCCTTTGCGGGCCGCGCCAAGAATTTCTCGTAGCCTTTGGCCGACGATCATTTCTTCTCCCGGCTGAATCGTCATGGAAACCAGCTCGATATGATCGACTTCTCTCCGCTCTTTCCTGTCGGGCTTTGGCTTTTGGATTCCTTCGCGCACGGCCGGCACGAGGCTGGGGTTGTCGGCGCCCAGCACTTCGATCGTCGGATCGTTTGCGCGCAATTGCGTTACGCAGTCGGTAATGGTGAAGCCCCACGCCTTCTGATCCCATGAAACCTTCAGTGTGGGATAGCGGTTTCCGTCATCGGGAATGTAAATTTCGGTCTTAACGCCTGGAACGGTCTCCACCAGTTTTCCGATGCGGTCCACTCTGGCGTTCCATTCCGCGTAGAGTTTTTTGGGATCAATTTTCAGCCACGTCTCCACCGCGGTGAGGCAACCGATGATTTCTTCCTTGCCAACCTTCATGGCACGGCAGACCGCTCCCTCCCAGGGAGCGGAGTTGCGCAGGGCCGCATCGATCAGGTCTTTGCGGCCGAGCAAGACGCCGCTGCATTGGGGTCCTTGCAGGCCTTTGCCGCCGGAAAATGTGTACAAGTCAATTTTCATCTCAGCGTACAACTTGAGGTTGTCCGCTGGTGGAATGCCCGCCGCATCATCCAGCAGCATGGGGATGCTGTGCTGTTTGGCGATGGCGACCTCGCGCACGAGTTTGTCGCCGAGATCGGTGGTGTAGATCATCGCCGTGTCGGGCGTGATCGCGTTTGCGATATCGTCCGGCGATTCGACGAGAACCAGCTTCGCGCCCGTCAGCCGGATGGCGCTATCGAATGCACTGCGGCCACCGACCATGATTACTTCGTGTTTCATCCCGGTGGTGTCGGGCAATTGCCAAATTTTTTGCGGATCGCTGCCTGCCATGCACGCCGCAGTGGACGCGGCCATTGCTCCGGCTGCGCCAGTGGTGACCATCCCGGACTCGGCGCCGGTCAACTCCGCGAGCTTTCGCCCCACTCCACGCTGCAACTCAACCATGTTCACAAAATAGTGTGACGCTTCCGCCTGGGCGGCGCGCACCTCTGGAAATTGCAGCGACCCACTCAGATACGTCCATGTTCCGCGGCAATTGATGACGGTCTTGACGCCAAGGCGACTGTACACGTTATCACTTGGCGCCAATCCGATCGCGGCGGCCGATTTTGCATAGAGGCTTTGCGCCGCGATCTGTGCGAGCAACGGCGAGGCCGCCAACATTTTCATGAATCCGCGACGCGATGATTCTGGACGAATGGACATGCGTACCTCCGAGAGATTTTTCCGTTCTATTTGGCAAAAATCAGCGTTCCAAAATGTTCGGGCACATGATTGGGATCCCGGTTTGGAGCGCAGGTCTGTTGCCAGCACATAAAGTGACGCTGCGGATCCTCGCCGAGCCCGTCGATGCGATAAAGGTTGGCGCGCCAAATCGTGCCGGCCTTCACCCGTAGATCACTGACGGATTTTAACGGCACGCGCGCCGCCGCGTACCAAACATGGTTTGCTTCATCGATCCGGCCTTGCCGTTGCCAACCGGAGTTCCACTCCGCGCCATAGCTGTCGTGATCCAGATCGATGGCCAGATCGACCCAATCGCCGGTAGGAGCAATCTCAAATTCCCGGTAATGCCGGATGTTGGTCCAATCGTCGCCAAGAAAGAACTCGACCACGTCACGATCCCACAGTTTGAGGCGATCTTTGCTGTTGTCAGCGGGCAACCAGAGATTCAATTCGCTATACGGAGAGATAAACAGGAGATAGAGATCGGTGTCGGTCCAGAACCCGCGTACTTCCGTCTTGAGCTTGGGATAGTCGAGCTGCAGCGTACAATCTTTCTCGATCCAGGCTGAGGCTGCGTGCGACCAGGTTGCTGAGTTTGGATCCGTGTTGAGCTCTGGTGCCTTGGCCACATAAGGGACGGTGAACGCCGCCGTTGGCGATGTGACCTCGCATACATCCAACGCAAACGCGACGACCGGGATTAAAAGGATCAGCGGGAGGCTTCGGATGGGTTTCATTGGTTATGGATGGGGCGCGTTTCGTAACTCCGGCGAAATCTCGTAGGCTTTCTCGAACTCCGCGCGCGCCTGGTCTTCCTTTCCTTCCTGGTGTAGAGCTAATCCAAGGTTGTAATGGGCCTCTGCGTACGAAGGCTTGAGGTGAACAGCCTCTAGAAATTCCGATTTTGCGGCGCTGTTGTCGCCGGATTGCAAGAGTGCCAATCCGAGATTGTTATGAGCCTCCGCGAAGTTCGGATCGCGATGAACAAGTTCCCGAAAAACGCTGATGGCGCCTGCCGTGTCGTTCTTTTGACTCAAAACCAAACCCAATTGGACACGCGCGTCCGTGTACTTGGGATCCAAGCCTAGGGCTTCGTTCAGTTCGGGAACTGCCTCGTCGAGATGTCCCGATTGCGCC
>CAVVUA010000005.1:0-568201 GCA_963751295.1 uncultured Acidobacteriota bacterium
TCTTAAAGCGGGCCGTCGAATTCGCGCGGGTCGATTGCCTCTCTTTCCTGACCCTCGCAAGAGGGACGAACTCTTCCTCGTCCTCGGGGAGGTTCACAATCCTCGTAAGCAGGTACCCGCAGAAAATCCGCAGTGGCTCGTGATCCCGGAAAGAGGTCTTTTCACGGGCATCGCAATTCTCGGCGCAATCGGAACCGGAAAGACAAGCTGCTGCATGTACCCATACGCAGACCAGATTCTTGGGTACCGGGCAAGCGATAAAGATAAGAGGATCGGAGGCCTCGTTCTCGAAGTGAAGGGCGACTTCTGCCACAGGGTTAGAGAAATCCTGGAGCGCCACGGGCGGGCTGAAGACTATATCGAAATCAGCCTCAATTCTGATTATCGCTACAACCCGCTCCACAACGACCTCGACGCATACGCCTTGGCATACAACATCGCATCACTGCTCAACAACCTCTTCGGGCGGGGTAAGGAACCTTTCTGGCAGCAGGCATACACAAATCTGGTCAAGTTCATCATTCTTCTTCATAAGGTAGCGTTCGACTACGTCACTCTGTTCGATGTCTACGAATGCGCGATTGACCCCGCCACGCTCGAAAGGAAAATCAACGAAGCAGAGCGCAGACTCACCGAGACGGATTCTGTGCTGGTCTCGGAAGAGGAGTATCTCAAGCATCCCCGCGAGCTTGAGCCGTTCAAATTCCGGCTGGACGAAGAATCGAAGAGTTATGTCGCGAGTCTGACGCCCGGCCTGGCCGCTGTGTTAAAGGACAAGGCGATTCAATGGGAAGCGGAGAATGTCGGCGGACGCAAGCCGGTGTCACCAGAAAAGAAAGAGCAGCTCGAAGCAGTCAAGCGTTGGTTCAACCACGATTGGCGACGGATTGAGCCAAAGTTGCGTACATCAATCGTCGAAGGGATTTCGGTATTTCTTTCGCTATTTGACGACAACCCTGCCGTGAAGCGGACGTTCTGCCCACCGGCTCAGTGCTATGACACCCAGGCAAATGCTGATTTCAGGTATGGCAAGCCTCTGCCTTCCTTCAAATGGCTTATTGAAAATGGCAAGGTCTGTGCGCTGAACTTTCCCATTGGCATGAACGCGGGCTTGGCAAAAGCCATTGGTGTAATGATGAAACTGGACTTCGAACGATCCGTGCTGAACCGGGTCCCCGATATGGAGGCTCATCCCGACCGCCATTTCCGTGAGGTCCTATTCATGTGCGACGAGTACCAGCATTTCGCCACCGTCGGTGAAAGCGAGCCAACCGGCGATGAGAAGTTCTTCAGTCTCTCCCGGCAGCCGAAGTGCATTCCAATTGTCGCCACTCAAAGCATCAGTTCTCTCAAGTCCGCTCTGCCCGGGGAAACTTGGCGCACACTCTTGCAGACTTTCCGCACGAAGATATTCCTCGCACTTTCCGACGATTTCTCCGCCAGGACAGCGAGCGAGCTGTGCGGACGCGAAGACAAGCTCAAGGTCAGTTACAACCTCTCCGAGAGTGGGCACGACGCCCGTGTAAGCCTACTCACAGGAAAAGCGCTCTCGCACAAGTCCAACATTACGGCCTCGAAGAGCTACAACACGCAGGTCGATTTTCGGTTCGACATGAAGACCTTCACGGAATTGCGCAACGCACAATCCGTGACCATTGCGTATGACGGCACGAACCCGATGCCGCCGATGTTCTGCTACCTGAAGCCCTACTTCAACGACGCGAACAAATCCTACTTTCGGCAGCTTGCAGACGGAGAACTCTGATGAACGGATTCGAGATGATCCTTCCATTCCTGAAGCCCATCGAGCATTTGATCCTGGATGACTCGATCAGCGAGGTCATGGTGAACGGCGCAGATCGTGTGTTCGTCGAGAAGGCCGGTTTCGTCGAGGAAGTCCACGGACTCTCCATTGGGGAAAAGTCCCTGATGGTCGCGGTAAAGAATATCGCTCGCCGTCTCGGTGATGATATTTCGGAGTCTAAGCCAATTCTCGACTCACGCCTGCCTGACGGCAGCCGGGTCGCGGCTGTAATTCCCCCATGCAGTTTGAACGGGGTAACACTCACCATTCGCAAATTCAATTCCCGCCACTTTGGGATTGAGGACCTAATCAAAGTTGGCACGATTGAAAGATCACTCGCAAACCAACTTGAGAACTTTGTGCTGGCCCGCAAGAACATTCTCATTACTGGCGGGACCGGAACAGGTAAGACGACTCTCGTAAATATCCTAGGTAAATTCATTCCCCCGGACGAAAGAATTCTTCTAATCGAGGACACGTCGGAAATTCAGATGGGTCAGGACAATCTCGTCCGTTTTGAGGCGCGCCAGCCACAGAACGGCCTTCCGGCAGTGAGCATCCGAGACCTGCTGAAGGCAGCCCTCCGCCACCGCCCGGACCGGATCATCCTTGGTGAGATACGTGGCGGCGAGGCGTTCGATCTCTTGCAGCTTCTCAATACAGGTCATTCGGGCAGTCTCTCGACCGTCCATGCAACGTCTGCCAAGCAAGGTCTCGCCCGGTTTACGAGCTGCGTCCTTCAGAGCGGGGTTGAACTCCCGTATCGGGCCATCAAGAGTAATATCGGCGATTCTCTTAACATTGTCGTGCAACTCGAACGGCGGCCCGGTAGGCGCTTCATTTCGGAGGTACTCGAAATCCATCGGTATGACCCCGACGCTGACGAATACGAATTCTCCGCCATCTACCAGAAGCGTGAGGAACCTCGATGAACGAAACCGAAAATGTCAAAAGGTTTTCCCCATCGGCGTCGGAGTACATCAACGACAACTTCAAACCTTCCGAGCGAATCGCCGTTCTTGTTCTGAATCGGTCTCTACGCGAGACGACACAGCGGATCACGACTGCACAGAAAGCGGCCAGCCCCGAATTCCAGGCATGGCTCCGCTACAAGAACGCGAACGGGGCTGACATCTATGTTGGCATGAACCCACTGAAGCAAGATGCATCGACTCGCACAAAAGACGATATCGAGACAATCCGCCATCTTTACATTGATCTGGACCACGGCGGGTCCGCCGCCCTCGAAGCGATTAAGAGCTCCGATCTAGTTCCGCAACCAAACTACGTACTGAACACATCGCCAGAGAAATTCCAAGTCGTATGGAAGGTTGAGGGAATCACGCCCGAAGAGGCGGAGGAGTTGCAACGTGGGATGGTCAGAGAGTTCGGGGGCGATCCGGCAGCAACGGACTCTACAAGGGTCCTGCGATTGCCCGGGTTCGCTAACAAAAAATATGACCACAATTTCTATGTGGAGGCCCGTTTCGAATCAACGCAGGCATACCACCTTCGGGATTTCAAGGTTCCGATTGATTCACAGGATGCTCCGCGACCCCACAACGAAGAGGCCGCTCGCAACCATCGCGCTCCCGGTACCGCGCAAAGCCAATCGGAACATGACTGGGCCTATGCCAAACGCGCACTGGCTCGTGGTGACGACTCAGAAGAGGTGATCCGACGAATAGCAGATTACCGTGCCAACGACAAGAGTGATCCGGTGTATTACGCGCGCCACACCGTGTCAAAGGCCCAGGAAGACATTCAACGTAGGACAATTGGCGCGGAAACACGAAGTGAAGAATCAGATCGTACAGATGAACGAATAAACGGTGTGTGAAATCCGATCACCGAAAGCTGTTGGTGTCCGGTCACAGCGAAATGTCGCAAATCAGACAGGATCGGTTGCAAAGTGAACCGTTAGACGGAACGGCCCAGGAAGGTTGTGCTAACATTCTTCCTCGAATCCGGCAGAGCCATGACCCAACGAAAGGAAGGGACATGGCTCGCACACGTTACCAGCATGGAGAAATAGTGGTTAAGCACGGCAAAGCGCATGACAGCTATATGGGACGGTGGAAAGAGGATATCCGTTTGCCGAATGGCCAGATTTTCCGAAGAAAGCGATCTAGAGTCTTTGGAATTGTCGGAAAAATTACAGAGAAGCAGGCCAAGAGGCAGCTTGACGGCATCCTCGCCCGCGTTAACGACCCCGGATACCTTCCCGAATCAACCACGACGTTTCAGGCTCTTGCCCAAGAGTGGAGCGACCAAGCGTTTCCCGAGATGAAGCCTTCGACAGTTTTGAATATGCGTGGACATCTCACGAACCATTTGCTCCCCTTTTTCGGCAAGAGGCAGATTCGGGAAATCACCACACGGGACATTGACACGTTCCTATCGAAGTTGGCTGTCAGTCGCAAGACCAAGAAGAACATCTTCGGTACGTTAAAACTCATCCTGAAGCAAGGCCGGGCATGGGGGAACGTGCGGGAGAACGTTTGGGAGGCGGCCAAGAAAATCGGAAAGTCGGAAACAGAAGTGCGCGCCTATTCGGATGCTGAAGTGGAAGACATTCTCAGCAGATCAACGGGAGCAGTGAGGCTTTTCTACTGGCTGGCCGTTGAAACCGGGATGCGGGCAGGTGAACTGTGCGGGCTTCGTGTTTGCGACGTTGACCCGATCAGAAAACTGCTTCGCGTCCGCCAAGCCGTTTGGCGCGGCAAGGTTCAGTCTCCGAAGACGAAGAACGCAATTCGGGAAATCCCCCTCCCCTTTCAGATTGTGGATGAACTCAGAACCCACATTGGAAACCGGGCTGATGGATTCGTCTTCACCACGAAGAACGGTACACCGTGGAATGCTGACCTTGTGTTGAAAAGACACCTGCGCGGGAAGCTGAAAGTTACGAACGGCCATTTGCACATGTTTCGCCATACGTTCGCAACGCGGCAGCTACAGGCTGGGGTGCCAGTGACTGTGGTGTCCAAGATTCTGGGGCACGGCAGCATTTCAACAACTCTGGACATTTACGCACACGTCTTGGCCGAGCATATGGAGCAGTTTGAACGTCAGCGTGCTCGAATTCTGGGCACTTATCGGGCACCTGATGTGGGTGCGGTTGCAGAAGAGCAGCAAGTCGCGTAGTATCTATGACGCGGGGTGGAGCAGCCTGGTAGCTCGTCGGGCTCATAACCCGAAGGTCGTCAGTTCAAATCTGACCCCCGCAACCAATTTGTGATACAAAGGCCGGGCACAGGCGCCCGGCCTTATTTTTTGGCCGCGTTAAGAGCCAGAAATTGGACTGTCCTCTTTATGCGGGTCCCGCAAAGAATGGGGGAGCGCCAGGCCAAATGGGTACGTGCGTCGCGGAATGGCTAATTGAGCGCTTCTTCCCAAATCGATGCCTTTGCAGCGATGGTGCTTTGCTTAGCGGTTTGATTCTGCATCAAGGTTCCCTCTCTTTATTAGGTTCCCTTCTGCAGTTGGTTTTCCCAAATCCATCTAATCTTAACTGATCACAAGTGATGGCGCGGTCTTACCAGCTAGCACTGCATCAATATTGTCCAAGGCAACCATTCCCATCGCCGTCCGAGTCTCTATGGTGGCACTGCCAATGTGGGGCAAGAGGAATGTGTTCTTGAGGCCAAAATATCCGGGATGAAGTTTTGGTTCGCCTTCAAAAACGTCCAGTCCGGCCGCCGCAATCTGTCCACTCTTTAGCGCGGCGATCAGGTCCTCGTCCACCACCAATCCACCCCGAGCTGTGTTGATAATGATTGAACCCTTTGGCAAGAGCTTGATTGTTTCGGCATTCAGAAAATGATGTGTTTCAGGCGTCTCCGGAGCATGCAAGCTCAGAAATTGGCTTTCACGAAGTAAATCTCGAGAACTTTGGTGAAATACGGCGTCTCCCGCCACTTCGTCCGGCAGTCGCGATGGATTCGAATAGTGGATCCTCATTCCAAAACCCCGCGCCCGTCTCGCCACGGCTTGCCCGACGCGTCCCATTCCAAAAATGCCTAGGATTTTTCCGCCGACTTGCCAGCCAAGCATCACATTGGGACTCGTTGGTTTCCATGCTCCCGTGCGAAGGATTTCCTGCGCCTCGTAGGCCCGCCGTGAAGCGCCGAGCATGAGTAACATCGCGATGTCAGCTGTAGCTTCGCTGTTAATGCCCGGAGTATAGGCGATCGCAATTTTTCTACGCGCAGCCCCTGCCAGATCGATGTGCTCAAATCCCACGGAATAAGTAGCAATCACTCTTACGGAAGACGCGATGCTTTTAAAAAACTCCGAGTCGAGTCTGTCAACGGGCGTGATGAACAAAGCGTCCGCCCCATCCGATGCCGTGAGCAAGGCTTGCGGACTGAATGGAGCTTCGTTTGGATTACGGCGAGCGTCGTAATCCTGGTCTATTCGGTTCTCCACATCTTTAACGTGGTGAGTCGTCACAACGAGAACCGGTTTGCCCATAGTGCCTTCTCCCCCGCGGTTTTTTTCAATCGAGTCTTGCCTGTCAGTCTAGGCCAGCTTTCGTTGAAGACATTCCAACTACCTTCCGCAGTTGAATCCGTTTCGCAACGGTTCGGCTAGGCTTCAATTCCGTCGACCCAGGTGATGCTGCTTTTGAGCACAATATGCGTATCGTCCCTTCAAATACGATCTGCAGGTCGATCTCTCGGGGTACAGAGGGAACCTCAAGAGCTTCCGCGACTAATCCCTCAGTCAGAAGCTGTCTCAACGCGCGATCCGCCAAGTCGCCACCCTCCCGTTTGTCTCGGCGCCGAAATACAGGCACGTAACTGCCGGGGCGATAGTAGATAAAGACCGAGTCGTTTCTTCCGACTGACTCGTAGTATTCCTTTAATTTGGTGCGGAGCCTACGGGCCTCGCTGCGAACAATGGAGTCCAAACTGGGATGGTAGGGAGGTTTACGGTCGTATACCTCGGTGCCGATCACATATTCCTTCAAGGTCTCCGCATCGCCTTCCAAAGTCGTTTCAACCGTGTAGCGAAGAAATCGGCCTAGCCGATCTGATTGAACGAAGATGGAGCTCTCCAGAATGCGCGAGAGTTCTTCACGAATCGCTTCTCGGGTAATTTTGTTTTCGCATATCGGTCCACTGATAGCAGCGTGTTCCCTCATAACCGTTCCCGCCTATCGTTGTTTTCGCCGATTCTCGGATTCGCGCGCTACTTACACCAAACGGACATTGCGTTCCATGGTTGTGATCACCTCGTCCAGCCGGCCTGCGAACACCTGTTTGGAGAGACTCAGTGTATAGCCCACCGCGGTACGGAGTGGGACGTGCGCCGGCAAGGAAAGTGCATAGGGATCGACAACCGCATCGACGACAACTGGTCCGTCTTTGTAGGCCAGAGCTTCGACTAGAGCCTCTTTCACGTCCCCCGGCTCTTCGAGGCGGATGCCTTTTGCACCCATAGCTTCGGCCACGCGGGCGAAATTCGGATTCTTGAAATCAACGCCAAAAGGAACGAACCCCGCCTCTTGTTGCTCGATATTCACGAAGTCGAGCGATTCGTTGTTGAGAATGACGTGCACGACGCGTGACTTGCGTTGCACAAGAGTTGGCAAATCGCCGAGGGCGAGCATCGTGAAACCACCATCGCCACAGAGGGCAATCGTTTGACGGCCGGGATAGGCCAACTGCGCGCCGAATGCATTTGGTACGGCGTTGGCCATCGATGCCCAGGAAAAGGAGCCGAAGAGACGGCGATTCGCGCCGCCCTTGATATGGCGGGCCATCCAGATGCAGGCTGTTCCTGTGTCGGCGAAAAACATCGCGTCGGAGGAAGCCACCGCGCTCAATGTAGCAGCGAGATATTCCGGACGAATCGGCTTGATGCCCGGACCTTTGTCGACGTAATGATTGAGCAGCTCGTCGAACTCACGTGTTTCTGCAACGTGCTTTTCGAGGAAGCTCGTGTCATTTTTCTCGCGCAATTTGGGCAGGAGGGCCGCGAGGGTGGACTGTACATCTCCGACGAGACCGAGGTCCAGCGGAGTCCTGCGGCCGAGGTGCTTGGGATTGGTGTCAATCTGGACCTTTTTCACTCTGCCGTCCGGCAAGAACTCGGAGAAGGGAAAATCCGTACCGAGCATAAGAAGAAGGTCGGCGCCGTGATTGGCTTTGTATGTTCCACCGTAGCCGATGAGACCGGTCATACCCGTGGCGTGGGGATTGTCATGCTCGAGCCATTGCTTGCCGCGAAAGGAATATCCGATAGTGGCTTTCAGTTTGTTGGCAAGCGTGAGAACTTCGATGCGGGCGTCACGGCAGCCGTCGCCTCCGAAGATGGCGACCGTCCTGGCATCGTTGATCATCTGAGCGAGCTTTTCCAAGTCAGCCTCGGCAGGGCGAAGAACGGGTTTGGCGGGAATGGCGACGGGATGGAATTCCCCCGACGCGTCGGATGCTGCGACGTCGCCGCAGAGCGAAATCACGGTGGGACCGCGGTCGATGACGGAAGTCGTGATGGCGGTGTTGAAGACTGAGCGGGCCTGCTCCGGATTCACGACGCGGCCGATGTAAAGCGCCGCGGCGTCGAAAAACTTGTACGGATTTAGCTCTTCGAGGGCAGACGTGTCGATCAACTTCGATTCGATGTCGCCGGCAATGGCGATGACAGAGGCGCGTTCTTTCCTTGCGTCCATCAGGCCGTTGAATAGGTGAGTTACGCCGGGCCCGGCTGTCCCGCACACTGCGACCGGAAAGCCCGTCAAGTAGGATTCTGCAACCGCGGCGAAGACGCCGTACTCTTCATTCCGTACATGAACGAACTCAACCTTTCCGTTCCGGCGGAGTGCATCGATGACGGGATTGAGCGCGTCGCCCACAATTCCATAGCACCGTTTCACGCCAGCCTTTTGAAGCATTTCCCACAAAAGATCTGCTACCTTGGCCATTGAATACCTCCACGCAGGCAATCCATTTAAGGTTGCAGAGCGCATTCTCAGGGAGCCGCCTTTGAAAAGTCCTTCGGAAAACTATGAAAAGGGATGAAAAACTCTGAATAGCGCTATAAGCTAACCAAATTCCTATGAGCAACTTGTATCGTTTCGGGCAGTTTGCGGTGGATTCCCAGAAACGGATGCTCTCTTGCGCGGATTCACCCGTTTCTCTGCCGAGGTTTATGCTTTCCGGGACCAGTCTGACGAAACATTCGAGTGGTTAGACCGAGCTTATGCCCAACGTCACAGCGGCTTGATCAAGACCAAATTGGACCCTCTACTGAAGAGCCTGCACAACGACCCGCGATTTGCTGCTTTTTTGAAGAAACTCAATCTGCTGACCTGAAAGATGGTGCCAAATATCTGCGACTAATTGTGGCAAACGGGAGCCCTCAAGTTCCCGGATAAGGCTGAAGCGACACCGGGGCCACCTAAAGCCTGATGACCACTGGAAAAGCTACCGTTTATGTGGCCATAAGTCCAAGTCCCTTGCTTGGGCGTATGCTCGAGGGGAGGCTTTGGGGAAGCCCTCCGGCTAACTATGAAAAAGTATAAGAAACTCCGAATCATTTGCGTGTAAGCAAACATCGGAGGGTGGGGAGCCATCTAGGGCGAGGAGCACGCGGATTGCTTTAAATGCTTTGACTCAGAAATGCTCCTGGGCTAATTGTTAGTCGCGCGGCGACAGTATATAGACTTGAATTCAGAGCCTTAAGAGGAGAACTTCCAGTGAAAGAGCATCCTGAATGGGTCTAACATTGGGCCATCTTGGTAGGGATAAAACGTCGAGCCTAGCCGACGGCTATCTGTACCGTTTCGGCCCCTTTGCACTGGATTCCCGTAAGCGCATACTGTCTCGCGCCGGTTCACCCGTTTCTCTGACTCCTAAGGCTTTCGATGTCCTGCTCTTTCTAGTTCAAAACCCCAACCGTCTGGTCACCAAAGAAGAATTGCTTCAAGCCGTGTGGGGCGACACGTTTGTAGAAGAGGGGAATCTGACGCAGTACATCTCCCATTTACGCAAGGCGTTGGGTGACAACTCAGAAGACGCCCGCTTGATCGTCACCATTGCTCGAAAGGGGTACCAGTTCACGGCGGATGTCATTGTCGCCGAGGCAGCAGATATCGCAAAACATGCCACGTTTCAGGCTGCTGCGACCGAAACCTCGAAAACCGATGCGAGGCCGGTGGAATTTCCAACTAGAAAGAGAGTTATCAAATCACTGTCACCTCGTCTCCGCTTGCGCATTTGGTTCGCGGCAGCCGGGCTGTTGGCCGTTATCGCTCCGGCCTTCTGGTTGTACTCGAGTTTCCCCCGATCAGTGGCGCTCTCCCCCAGGGACACGATTGTTCTTGCGGACGTCATAAATGAGACCAGCGATCCCGTGTTCGACGATGCATTAAACACTGCCTTGCGCTATGAAATAGAGCAGACGCCCTATCTGAACATTCTGGGCAGCGATAAAGTTCTCGGCACCCTGGCACAACTCAACCTCCCGCCGACTACAAAGTTGACGCCCGACGTGGCACGCCAGATCTGCGGCAAGACCAACAGCAAGATGGTGATCTCCCAATCGATCGGCGATGCCGGCAACGGCTACCATTTGCAGATACGGGCGCTCGACTGCGGGTCCGGAGCAACCCTGGCCAAAGAGCAGGCGGACATCGGTAAGCGGAATGAGGTCGTACACGAATTGGGAGTCACAGCCGCACGCCTTCGTGCGAAGCTGGGAGAGCCCGCAGATTCGCTGGTGCGCTTCAATCAGCCGCTCGAAAAGGCCCTCAGTGCTTCGCTCGATGCTTTGCAAGCCAGCACTGAAGGACACAAACTCTACTTGGCGGGCGACGTTGAGGGAGCGCTCAAACTCTATCAGCGAACTGTCGAACTTGACCCTAACCTTGCGGTTACGCACCAAGGGATTGGCTCGGCCCACGGAGCTCTCGGTCAACACGATCTAATGGTAGCTTCCTTCGCGCGCGCCTACCAATTGCGCGACCGAATGACGGAAAAGAACAGGCTGAATATCGAGCTTATCTATTACAGCGATGTGACCGGGGAACTCGACAAAGCCTACTCTATTTCACTTCGGGCGCTGGAACTCTATCCTCGCGATGTCTTCTTTCATAGAAATCTGGCGAACACGCTGATTCAGCTCGGCCAGCTCAGTCGTGCGGCTGCCGCAGAAGACGAGATGGCACGGCTGGGGCCGAGTCCAATCCATTTTGCTTTTGCAGCCCAGGCCAACATCATCGGTAGCAAGTTCAAAGAGGCGAGCTCATGGCTGGCTCAAGCGGAGGCCCTTAAATTTGACAACCTCGAACTGCGGACCCAAAGGCTCAGACTGGCCTTCATCGAAGGTGATCGGAGCACTGTGGAACGGATTTTCGGTGGCGAAGCGAATGGCCCTAATCGAGTTGTGTTTTTGCGCGAGCGATCGAGATTTGAAGGTCAGCAGGGGCATTTTGACTCCTCAGATCGCTTACAACTGCTGGCGTCGAAGTTGTCTTCGGACCCGGAAGATATTTCCACGGGCCTGGTTTTCTCGGCTCTTCAAAACGCAGAGGCGGGCAGGGCCATCCAGGCGCGGAAGACCCAAGACCAGGCACTTCAGAGTAAATTGGAGCGAAACAGGAGAATGGTATTGGCTCTTTCGCTCGCCCGGTCGGGGAGAACCGACGAAGCCAGCCAGCTCGCAGAAGAAGTCAGCCAAGAAGCGCCATTGGACACTATAGTTCAGAAGTATCTTGTTCCCACAGTTCGCGCCGCGGTCAAGCTGCAACAACACGATCCCGCCGCCGCCATTGATCTGCTCCGCAGCACCATCCCCTACGACCTCGCGGACACCCAGTCGTTCGATTATCTGTACCCGGCCTACATCCGTGGCCTGGCCTATCTGGAGTCAGGCAATGGCCGATCAGCAGCGGGGGAGTTCCAAAAGCTGATCGATAATCCGGGTTTGTGCCTGGAGTCTATCGCCGGCCCCCTGGCCCAGCTCCAGCTTGGCCGCGCGCAGAAAATGATAGGTGATGAAGCCGCCGCACGGAAGTCCTATGAGACTTTCTTGGATCTGTGGAAGAGCGCCGACCCGGATGTGCCCATCTACCAACAAGCCAAAGCTGAGTACGCCAAGCTCCAAAAGTGAATTGCGCAAGTGTGGGTTGATCGAAACATATTGGAGTCCCTACTGAAGAGCTTGCACAGGGACCCTCGATTTGCCCCGCTCTTAAAGAAACTCAATCTGCCGAATTGACACTCTGTTTCGTAAATGTTCGCGGGTCCGTCCTTGCTGCTTACCATCGGGCGACATTAAGCCGACATTTCCGCGTGCATCTACTGAAAGTGAATGCGGTGAGCTAGCGATTGCTCTCTTTTTGGTCTCGGCCGCTGGATTATCTTGCCGGAGAGAGTCTCGATAAATAGTCCATCTCCAGCTCGCCTTCATAAGTTTCGGCGCCGGCCTTCAATACTTCCATCACGCGCGCTTGCGTCACGTCGCTAGCGACACTCAAGTCGGACTCATGGGCTTCCACCAGAAGCCCCTCTGCCATGGAACTGAATGCTCCAGCATCCACGGCCGTCTTGACGTGCGCAATGGCATGGGCAGGAAATGAGGCGATGCGGTGAGCCAGTTTTTCGACAAAAGGAGTCAACTCGTCCGCTGGCAAGGCTCGATTGATATAGCCGTAACGTTCTGCCAGCTCCGCTGAAAGATCATTGCAAGCCAAGAGCACTTCCAAGGCCCGTCCGCGCCCGATGAGCCGTGGCAGTCTTTGCGTGGCGCCGCCGCCTGGAACAAGCCCAATCGCTACCTCTGGCTGGCCAAAGATTGCTTTGCCGACCGCAGCAAAACACATATCCATGGCCAGCGCGATTTCACTGCCTCCACCGCGAGCGCGTCCTTCGACTTTGGCAATGGTTACCTTAGACATGTTCCTGAATCGCTCGCCAATCATCTGTGTAAGACGAAAGCTGCGCGTGTTGGACACCACTTTGGAAGCGGCTCCAACCCTGCCCAATCCAGAGTGGGCTATAAAAAAATCAGGAAGGGCGCTCTGCAAGACCACAACTCGTACGCTCTCATCGCCCTCAAGTTCTCTGCCGAGTTTGTCGAATTCCTGCGACAGAACTTCATCAAGAAGATTTATCGGCGGGTGATCGATGGTGACGAATGCGACTCCGGAATCGAACCTGAACCGGAAACATTTGTACTCAGAATATCGCATAGGAGTGGCTCCATTTCCGTATCTCGCTTTTCAGTCGTCCTGCACGGGGTTGGTCAGAACCCCGAGCCTCTCAATCTCCACTTCGAAGATATCTCCGGCCTTCATGAAAACGGGCGGTTTACGCGTCGCTCCGACGCCACCCGGCGTACCAGTGATGATCACATCACCTCGCTCGAGACTTATCGCGACGCTGATCATTTCAATCAGCGCTTGGACACTGAAGATGAGCTGGTCTGTGCGAGCATCCTGCATCACGCGGCCATTCAAACGGCCTTGGATGCGCAATCCTCGAGCGCCGGGCGAAACGGAATCGGGCGTTACCAGCCACGGCCCGAACGATCCTGTGCCATCGAAATTTTTGCCCATCGTCCATTGCGGTGTGCGGAGCTGAAAATCGCGCACGGTCGCATCGTTGAATAGGGAGTAGCCCGCCACGTGATCAAGGGCCTGCTCCGGGGAGATGCGGCGCCCCGGTTTGCCGATCACCACGGCCAGCTCGGCTTCATAGTCGAGCGCGATTGATTCGCGGGGCCGCCGGATCGGCTCTTGATGAGCGATCAGACTCGACGCGAAGCGGGCAAAGATTTCCGGATAGTGCGGCTTCTTCAGCCCGCTTTCCTCCAAGTGATCATCGTAGTTGAGGCCGACGCACAGGATTTTCGGCGGTACGGGCACCGGCGGCAGCAATCGGACCGTGCTCAGGTCGATTGACGGCGATTGCCCGAGGGCTCTACCGACACGCAGCAGATCTGCGCCTTGTGTAATGAGCTCCGGAAGAGTGCCCGGAAATCCATTGTCCCGCTGCGTGAGACCATGCCAGCCCGCACCTTCATCGGCGGCAATTCCGGCGACTCCACGTGCCTCAAAATGGACGATGCGCATGAAGGTGATCCTTTAGTCCGCCTTCGGACGACTCAGTTCCTCGAGCAGAAAAATAAACGACTCATACGGTCGCCCGGTCGCCTGTCGAAGTCCCATCTCACAGGTTCGGTTCGCCGAGAGGTAGGCGTCGAACGGCCGATCAATCAATACCAATCGGATCTCTCGCGTCGCTGAGAGGACCAGCTCAGGATGCAATAATCCTCGGTCCCCGGCGGTGCCGCAACAAGTCGTACCGATCGGGACTTCCACCTCGTCAGCGAGACAGCCCGCAATCTGTTTGAGCCCACCAACCAGGCCGAGATCCGTTATCGAGCACGTGGGATGCACAGCGACCCGGCGCAGCCTACGCGAGATTGCCAGCTTCGGCAGAAGATCCCGACACCACGCGATCGAGTCGATGAGCTTGAGGCTCTCGTACCGCTCTTTTCGCTCTCCTTCGAGCTGGGTCGCAACATCCTCTTTGAGACCAAGGGTGCACGAGGCCGCGTCGACAACGATGGGAAGAGTTCCGCCATCGCTCCAGCGCCATAGCGCATCGGCAACAGCTTGCGCCATGTACTTGTGCCCTTGGCGATAGCCTTTCGATCTCCACGGCGTCGAGCAGCACAGGCCGGCGACGTCGGGCGGAATCCACAGTGGCTTACCAGCGCGTCTGGACAAAGAGACAAGCGTCTCCGCAAGTGAGGGCGCGGCGGGCGCGGCGGGATCGCGACCGAACATGCGGTTGATGCATGAGCAGAAATAGACTGCCGCGGCACCGTTCCTCTCGGTTTCGGGCAGGCTGGAAGCGGCACGTGGCATTGGCCCGGGCACCGCAGGCATGAGGTCCGGGCTGACGACACTTCGCGCAGCAGTGGTGAGAGCCGTAAGCGGCTTCACTCCAAACACGGAGGAAAACAGATACGCTCCGCGTAGGCTCACGCGCGCCAAAGGTTCGACCGCTTTCCAGTGCTTCGCGAGGCGCAGCGCCACCCACTCTGCGGTGGGGCTGTTCTCGCGCGCTCTGAATTCTTTGATCAACGTCCCGGTGTTGATTCCGATTGGACAGGGAATGGAGCACGTGCCGTCGCCCGCGCAGGTCTCAATCCCGTCGTACTGATACTCCCGTTGGAGTTGCGCAAGCATGGCGGAATCGGCCTTCTGGCGCGACATCTCCCGCCGCAGAGCGATCCGTTGACGCGGTGTCATGGTGACATTGCGGCTCGGACAAACAGGTTCGCAGAATCCACACTCGATGCATTGTGAGGAACCCGTAATCCCCTCGATTTGCGGGAAGGATTTAAGATTTTCCAGGTGAAGGTTGGGATTACGCGTGAGAATTACATCCGGTGCCAGAATCCCGTGAGGATCGGCGAGCTGTTTAACACGCCACATCATGGCGGTGGCTTTTTCACCCCATTCTGAAGCGACGAACGGCGCCATGTTTCGACCAGTTCCGTGCTCGGCCTTCAGAGAGCCGTCATGTTTTCTGACGACGAGATCCACGAGCTCGGTCATGAAAGCCGAGTAGCGAGATAACCCATCAGCGCCGCCGAGATCCGCGACGAGAGTGAAATGAAGATTCCCATGAGCTGCGTGTCCCGCCACACCAGGAATGAACCCATGTTTGGCAAGGAGTTCCTGCACGTCGCGCGCACCCTGTGCCAAACGCTCGGGCGGAAAACAGACGTCCTCCGTGATAAGCGTCGAGCCTTCCGGGCGATTCTTGCCGATCAAACCCAGAAGTCCCTCTCGGACGTGCCAAGCGAGTTCGATGGCTTCGGCGACGCTCGTGAACTCGACGGGCTTGATCAGCCTCGCGGTACCCACGAGTTCGAGGACTTTCTGTTGTGTTGCCTCGAGCGAATCCGCGTCCTTGGCGCCGAACTCGACAAGTAGGGCAGCGGCTTTGGGATCGAGGGTTTTCCAATAGGAGGGCGTTTCCGCAAAGGCCTGACCCGCCACGGTGAGCGCCGGTGCGACCATGAGCTCGACGGCGGAGGCACCAAGGCCGACGAGGCCAGAAACAAGAGCGATCGCTTCGTCGATCGTGGGGACTGGAATCCATGCCACACTCGTCACGCGTGGTGCCGGAATCGTCTCGAGTACCGCTTCGGCGATGAATGCGAGTGTGCCTTCTGAGCCGACGAGGAGGCGTCGAAAAATCTCGAGTGGCGTTTCACCATCGAGAAGTGCACAGAGCCGCAATCCGTGGGTATTCCTGATCGCGTACTTACGACGCGTACGATCCACCAGCACCGGATCTGACAGAAGCTCTCTTCGCAACTGGAGCAAACCTTCCGCAAGCTGCGGCTCTGCCAGCGCAAACTCTTTTTCCGCGCCGGGTCTCGACGTGTCAATGACAGCACCGGATGGAGTTACGAACGTGAGTGCGGAGACGGTGTGGTAGGCGTCTTTCTGCACGGTGCACCGCATGCCACCGGCGTTGTTCGCAATCACGCCTCCGATCGTACAAGCATGCGAGCTTGCGGGATCTGGTCCCAGGCGGCGACTGTGCGGCTCTAGCAGCGAGTTGATGTGGCCGAGGATCATCCCGGGGCGCGCCCGCACGCGTCGGCCGTCATCTTCCACTTTGCCGCCATTCCAGTAACGGCGCACATCAATCAGAATGTCGTCGGATTGCGATTGACCGTTGAGACTCGTGCCCGCCGCCCGGAACGTCGCGTGCCGCCCGGTCTCGCGGCAATAGCGGAAGAGCTTGACGATGTCATCAGTCGTTCGAGGCAACACTACAACTTGCGGGACGAGCCGATACGGGCTCGCATCGGAGGCATACCGTACCAGATCGATTGCTCGGTGGAGAACGTTCTCTTTTCCGAGAAGGGCGATAAGATCGGACTTTAAGCTAGCTGGGGCCCCGTCGATTAGCGAGGCGGGGACTGCATCGCTCTTTGGTGGCCCGTTGAATCGTCCTATGCGCGCAGGGTTCGCGGAAAATAGCCTTCTAATCATAGTGGCGCCCTCCTACACGTCGGCGCGTCAATTGGCAGCCGGTGCGTACGGGAAGTCGGTCGACCAGCTTGTCAACAGCTGTAAGAAGCCTTTGACCATAAATGTTCACCTTTTGAACCGCATCGTTTCTAGGGATTGTGTTTGCGGCCTCGGCTCAGTCTTCAACAAATGAAAAACTAGAATTGCTACGGAACCGCCATATGCAAATTCTCGCATCGCTGTTATTGGGGGGAATGTGAGGAACTGCTAGCTCACGGTAAGTAACGTCAATGAGTCTTTCCGGTCGAGTCGGATTTCCGAAGCGAGGGGGCCGGCGGGCGTGTGCCACGATTCCATTCCCACTGCCTCGACAAACCCTTTCCATCGACTTGCCTGCAAATCGAGGAAAAGCAGAACAGTCGCTCCGGCGTTGTCGGGCTCCCACATCTGTGGGTACCGCAACACGGGTGCTCTGCGCAGTTCGGACTCGGCACTCATGCTAAGTAATTGATCGTCTGGGAGTTGAGCCGTTCTTACCGAACGAAGCCCTCTTGGCGCCCCTCTTGCACTCCGATACAAGCGATACATCGAGTGGAGGAGGAGACAATGAAACTGTTCTCAGGAGGCTGGTTCCATAGCAAAGCGTGGGCGCGTGCAGCGTTCGCGCTCCTGTTAACTACTCTTGGCTTCGCCGGATGGCTGTCCGGCGGACAGGATGGACAGGCCGACAACACACCGCCTCCCGTCTGTGAGGGCTCGCTTCTTTACCGCTCACCCATCTCTGGTCGCTTCGAGTCCATTCCACTTGTCCATACCGACGTCACACTCGACGTGCGCGGCCTGGCAGCAGCCGCTACGGTCACGCAGCAATATGTGAACTCCGGCACAGATCCGATCGAGGCTGTGTATGTTTTTCCCTTGCCCCACGACAGCGCGGTCTATGACTTGGAAATCCGCATTGGCAATCGTTTAATTCGCAGCACCATCCATGAGCGCGAAGAGGCCAAGCGCGTCTACGATTCCGCCAAGTCCGAAGGCAAGCGCGCCGCTCTCGTCGAAGAGGAGCGCCCCAACATCTTCACCGCTTCTGTCGCGAATCTCATGCCTGGCGACCACATTGATGTCCGCCTTCGCTACGTTCAACCTCTCCGTTGGGAAGATGGACGCATGCGTTTGGTTTTTCCGATGGTCGTAGGCCCGCGCTACGTTCCCGGCGAACAGGCCGTCTCTCACACTGGCACTGGCTGGGCTGTTGATACCGACGCCGTTCCCGATGCCTCTCGAGTCACTCCGCCGGTCCGCAATCCTGACAGCCGTCCCGGCCATGACATTTCTTTGTCGGTTGATCTAGACTCCGGATTCGAATTCGGTTCGATTAACTCGGTTTCTCACGCCATTACCATCCGTCGTCTGCCAGACGGCCGCCGGCACGTGGAACTTGCCTCGGGCACCACCATTCCAAACAAGGACTTTGTCCTCGAAGTCCAACAGGCCGAAAGCACACAGCCCAAGACCACTCTCTTCCTCTCTCCCGATCCCGCTTCCGGCGAAACCTACTTTCTGCTCTGTGCTTTTCCTCCTACCGTACAACCTGTCAAGCGCGTCCCCGTCGAAATGCTTTACATGATTGACGTCTCCGGTTCTATGGGTGGCACTTCCATAACGCAAGCTCGCGAAGCGCTTCTCCAGGCTCTCGATCGTCTCGGCCCCAACGACCGCTTCGGCATCCTCGCCTTCAACCACACTTATCATGAATTTGCCTCCGCGCCCCTGACCGCCACTTCGGAGAATCTCGCCGCTGCGCGTGGGTTCGTCCAAGATCTTCAAGCTGGCGGCGGCACGGAAATGCTTCCGGCGCTGCTTCACGTTATGCAGAAGCCAGAAACGCCGGGCTACCTGCGCCACATCATTCTTCTTACCGACGGCGATCTGGGCAACGAAGAACAAATCTTCGCGGCTCTGCACAGTCACTTGGGCGGCGCTCGCCTCTACACGGTTGCCATCGGCAGCTCCCCCAACTTCTTCCTTGCCACCAAAATGGCGCAATTCGGCCGCGGCACTTTCACGCACATTGCCGATATCGGCGAAATCCGCGAGCAGATGAGCCGCCTTCTCGGAACCATCGAGAGCCCCGTTCTCACCGATGTGAAGCTAACGTTCGAAGGCGTCCAAGTCGCCGATGTCTACCCTCAGCGACCTCCCGATCTTTTCCTTCGCCAACCTCTTCTCCTCTACGGACGCATTTCCCAGGGTCATTCCGGCCGTTTGCATCTCACCGCTCGCGCGGGCGATCAGCCTTACGAAGCGAATTTCGCTTTCGACACTTCCACCGCGACTTTTCATCCCGGCATCACCACTCTCTGGGCCCGCCAGCGCGTCGAGGATCTGATCGACCAATGGCGGCTTAGCGACGAGGACGCCCGCGCCGGAATTCGCGCTACGCTCATTGCCCATGCCATCCGTTACCGGCTAGTCACACGCTTTACTTCGCTCGTCGCCGTCGAGGAAATCGTCGCCAACACCAGTGGTGCTTCTACCACCGTGCCAGTTGCTACTGAGTTACCGGCGGGTATGCAAATGGAAAAAGTCTTTGGCGCGCCAGCCACCGGCACTGCCGATGCTTTTCTCGAAGCTCTTGGCGTTGCTCTGCTTCTCCTGAGCCTCGTGCTTTGGTGCTTCGTTCGCAAAGCTGGAGCGCTCGCGTGAAGCCCCTGCGCTACTTTGTCGCGGTCATTCTCGTGGCAGGCGTGTGCCTCACGAGTCGCGCCCTTTATCTGCATGCGAAGGCCGAGCTTGCTGGCGTTCTCATTCGCCGCGCTTGGCAGGTGACGGCACGTTCTGGTGAGCCCCGCCTGCCATGGCCGTGGGCGGACACTCATCCAACAGCCCGCTTGCGCATCCCGCGCCTCGGCTACGATGAAATTGTTTTGGAAGGTGCAACTCCGCGCACGCTGGCGTTTGGTCCCGCGCGGCTCCTCAGCGGCGCTGCCTTGGGCGAGCCTGGCAATCTGGAACTCGCCGGCCATCGCGACAGTTGGTTTGAGCCGCTCCAGGGTGTAGCTCTCGGCGACACGGTCGAGCTTGAATGGTATGACTCTCGGCGCGCCGGCCTTCGAACTAGAACCTACATTGTTCGCGACATCAGTGTAGTTGCCCCCGAAGATGTCGGCCAGTTGGCTCCCACCTCTGATGACGAGCTGACGCTCGTCACTTGTTACCCCTTCGGGCGCAGCCCGTACTCACCGCAGCGGTTTATCGTGCGTGCCTCACCGGCCGGCCCCAGCCATTCGACGAAATTCTCATCGGGCGCAGTCGATAATTTAACCTTAGGACAGCATTTGCCCGACGCCGATACACGATTGTGAGGTCACAGCAGATTTGGACTAAATTACTCTCGCCGAAAAGTCTCGGCGTGCGGCAGCCATCGCACATTAGAGATGAGATTTTCCAGAAACTCCGCAGATCTTTTTTCTCAAACGTGGGCAAGAAACTCTAGGACCGCTTGATGTGTGGCGCCGGGCTGATCGGTTTCGAAAATGTGGCTGGCATGAGGAATCAGGACGAGTTTGGCGCGGGGAATACGTTCCGCGATTAGCCGGCCATTCGCCGCTGGAACAAGCCTGTCGGTCTCGCCGTGTATAACCAAAGTCGGAGCCGTGATTTGCGCGATCCGGCTGTAAGCTTCCCAACCCATGATCCCTTGCAGTTGCCCAATGTATCCTTGCGGAGTCGGATACCACTTCATACGGATAGCCATATCCTCGTCGATTCGCTCGCGAGGCGTTCCTGCGTCGTAGATGAAGGGGATGATGGCTTCCTTGGCTTGTTCCGGAGTCATGCCCTGGCGCATTATGGTTTGCAGTGCCGCGGGTTCGGGCTGAACAGCATGCGGCCCGCCTGAGGTGGTGCAACCCAGAATCAGTGAAAGAACGCGGTCCGGATACTGCAGAGCGAATTCTTGCGCGATCATGCCGCCCATCGAAACGCCAAATACATGCGCGCTTTGAACGTGCGCCGCGTCGGAGGCCATTAGTGCGATCGAATAAGGGCCGGGAGGTACGTCACTCTGCCCAACGCCACGATTGTCCAGAGCGATGGTGCGAAAACGTTTTGCAAGAACCGGGCGCGTGCGATGCCACATGTAAGACGGATAACTGAGACCCATAATGAGCAAGAGAGGTTCGCCAGAACCTTCTTCATCCCAATATATTTTGGCGCCTTGGTTTTCAACGAAGGACATGAAGCCTCCTCGTGCGATAGACAGTGCGGTGAACGGAGCCTCAGAGAAAAGGTCGCAAATACAATGGTTACGCACAGATGACAGTGACTAACGAGGGCGCCATTGTATATAATCGGGCTCGCTATGCCAAACCAAGAAATTCAATACCAGGTGGTCGATCGGATCGCGACCATCAGGCTCAATCGTCCCGATAAACTAACGCCTGGACAGCCATCATGGAACGCGAGGTACGCGCCGCGATGGCAGAGGCTGAGAAGGACGAAAACGTCCGCGTAATCGTCCTCACGGGTGCTGGCCGTGGATTCTGCGCGGGCGCGGATATGTCACTTTTAAGCTCGATCGTGGATAAAGGAGTCGACGAAGCGCGCCGGGCGCAGGCACTCGAACCTCTGGCAACCAGCGAGACGAGTGGCCGAAGGGATTTCCAGAAAAAATATTCCTACTTCCCGGCGCTGACAAAGCCTGTGATTGCAGCCATCAACGGTCCCGTGGTGGGATTGGGATTGGTTATTGCGTTGTACTGCGATCTGCGGCTTGCTTCCGATGCAGCTCGATTCGGAACAGCGTTTGCTCAACGAGGACTCATCGCTGAATACGGAATGGCGTGGATGTTACCGCGGCTGGTGGGACATGCGAATGCGCTGGACCTGCTGTTCAGCGCGAGAATTATCGATGCCACCGAAGCGTTTCGCATGGGACTTGTGAATCAGGTTTTGCCGCAAGCGACGTTTGCCGAAGGCGTGCAGAAGTATGCGGCGAACCTCGCCGCGATGGTGAGTCCGCGGTCATTGCGTGTGATGAAGCGCCAGGTGTATGACGCGATGTTTCAAACGCTGGCGGAATCCTTTGAGATTGCCGAGCGCGAAATGCTGGCTAGTTTACAATGTGAGGACTTCAAAGAAGGTGTGGCGCATTTTGTGCAAAAGCGCCCGCCCTCATTCACTGGAAAATAGTTTTGCCGCTTACCGACGTGTGAGCCCTTTCAACTCGCTAGCTCGAAGAGGCCTGCGGCGCCTTGGCCGCCGCCCACACACATGGTGACTACGCCGTAGCGCGCCTTGCGGCGGGCCAATTCATTGGCGATAGTGCCGACCATGCGTGAGCCAGTCATGCCGAAGGGATGGCCGATGGAAATAGAGCCACCATTTACGTTGAGCTTTTCTGGGTCGATGCCCAAGCGCTCGCGGCAATAAATTACCTGGACGGCGAAAGCTTCGTTGAGTTCCCAGAGTCCGACGTCGTTCATTTTCAGCCCGGCCCGCTTCAGAAGTTTTGGCACGGCAAAAACAGGCCCGATGCCCATTTCGTCGGGTTCACAGCCAGAAACTTGAAAACCGCGAAAAATTAATTTGTAGGGGATACGCAATTCGTCGGCGCGCTCGCGGGACATTAGTAATGTGGCGGATGCTCCATCGGAAAGTTGCGAGGAGTTCCCTGCGGTCACGCTGCCCTGGCCGCTTTCCTGGTCGAAATGCGGTTTCAGGCCGAGGAGCCCCTGCAGCGTAGTATCAGGACGATTGCATTCATCGCGACCGATGGTGGCAATTTCTTTGCTAGTGATCTCGCCGGTTTTTTTGTCGAGTAATCCACGAGTGACGCGCATGGGAGCGATTTCTGCGTCGAAGAAGCCTTCTTGCTGGGCGCGCGCCGTGCGTTGCTGGCTTAAGAGGGAGTATTCGTCTTGGGCTTCGCGAGTTATTTTGTAGCGCTTCGCAACGACTTCGGCTGTGTTGCCCATCACCATGTAGATCCCAGGCATTTTTTCCAGTAGCACCGGATGGGGATTACTATCTCGCGTGAGCATGGTGATGCTCTCGACGCCACCTCCGATGATGGCATCGACACCTTCATTCATGATTTGATGAGCGGCAACGGTGATAGCTTGCAGTCCGGACGAACAGAAACGGTTGATGGTGGTGCCGGCGACGGAAGTAGGAAGGCCTGCCAACATGGCGGATGTTCGTCCGATGTTCTGCCCTTGCGCGCCGTGCGGTTGGCCGCAGCCGAGGACTACGTCTTCAATTTCCGTGGGGTCGAGGTTCGGAGTTTTTCTTAGGACATCTCTAATGCAGTGAGCGACTAGATCTTCGGGACGGGTCAGATTGAACGATCCGCGAAATGATTTGGCCAGAGCGGTTCGCGAACTGGCAACAACGACTGCTTCTCTCATGATGACTCCGGTGGTCTAGTGCCTTTTCATTGTGATGATGATGGGGAGTGCAAAGCTTCTTCCGAGTTCAAAATTATTCCTTGCAGAATGTTTTTATGCGCTCTTCGCGACGGAGCCAGGTGCATCAATTATTAGGGAAGCGATGCGTTCACGATGAAACGTGGCGTCGCCAAAGGCGTTCTCGGAGGCTTTGGCGCGGCGATAGTAAAGGTGGAGATCGTTCTCCCAAGTGAATCCCATGCCGCCATGAATCTGAATGCCGCGGTTGCCGACGGTGCGTCCAGCGTCGCTCGCATACATTTTGGCGATGGAAACAGCGACGGGAGCGTCCGGAGCGTTTTCTTCGAGCGCGCATCCGGCATAGTAAACGGCGGAACGAGAACTTTCCGTTTCGAGATACATATCGGCGCATTGGTGCTGCACGGCCTGGAACGTGCCGATGGGTTTGCCGAATTGTTTTCGCGTTTTGGCGTATTCGACCGTGATGTCCAGTGTACGCTGCATGCCGCCGACCAGTTCCGCAGCCAGAGCGGCGCTGGCAACGTCAAATGCGTGCGGAAGATTGGTAAGAGGGCCGAGTTCTTCGGCGGGAGTGTCTTTGAATTCGACGACATAAAGTTTGCGGGTGAGGTCCATGGCGGACATGGCCGAGATTTTCAAGCCTGGAGCCTTGGCGTCAACGATGAAGACACCGTTGCGCGCAACGACGAGAATGAAATTGGCGACCGCGGCATCTGAGACGAAAAGCTTTTCGCCAGTTAATTTGCCGTTGGCAGCTGTGAGCTGGACGTGGCGCGGATTCCAACTGGCGCCGGTTTCGAGGATGGCGACCGTGGCACGCGCTTCACCGCGACAAATGGGAACCAGGTATTTCTTCCTGTGCGCGGTAGATCCGACGGCATCGAGGACGGATCCTGCAAGGACTACTGTGGAGAAAAACGGGCCAGGCAAAAGCGCGCGGCCAGCTTCTTCCATGAGCAACATGAGTTCGACTTTGCCGAGGCCAACACCGCCGTACTCTTCGGGAAAAATGATGCCAGTGTAGCCCTGGTCGGTGAGTTTGGCCCAAAGCCCGGCGTCATAGGCGGTGTCCGTTTCCATCAGGCGGCGCATTTCCGAGCTGGGACATTCACCAGCAAAGAATTTGCGAGCGCTGTCTTTCAGGAATTCCTGGCTTTCACTTAGACCGAATTGCATGTTGCTTCCCTTCTTTACACCCGAATTGTTTTCTCGCGCGCTTTCGCGCGGCGCTAGTAGCTTCTGGGCAAGCCAAGAACGAAATGTCCGATGATGTTGCGTTGCACTTCGGAGGTGCCGGCTTCGATGGTGTTGCCGCGAGTGCGCAAGTAGGCGTAGGACCAGAGTCCCTTGTCGATGGCGTGCGGGTCACCGCCGAGAAGCTGGCCATAGGAGCCGAGTAATTCTTGTGCAATTTGCTGGAAGCGCTGGTTGAGTTCACTCCAGAAGATTTTCTGGATGGAGCCTTCGGGGCCGGGAACCCCGGTGGCAGTGATGCGGCTGAAGGCGCGCATCTGGTTGAAGCGCATGATTTCGATTTCCGCGCTGCACTGCGCCAGCTTTTGGCGGATCAGTGGATCTTCGCTAGCGGGCCGGCCATTGCGTTGCACGGTTCGGGCAAGTTCGATCAGACGGCTGATATAACGATTGAAAGTGAGCTGCAGGCGCGCACCGTAGGAGCCACGTTCGTACATCAACGTGCTCATGGCCACGTTCCAACCGTCATTCACTTTGCCGAGGACATTTTCCACTGGGACGCGCACATCGCGGAAGAAGAGTTCGTTGAATTCGGACTCGCCGGTCATTTGACGCAGCGGGCGAACTTCGACGCCGGGAGATTTCATGTCGACGAGAAGGGCGGTGAGACCTTTGTGTTTTGCGGCGGTGGAATCGGTTCGAACGATGAGCTCACACCAATCGCCGACCCAGCCGTAGCTGGTCCAGACTTTCTGGCCGTTTACGACGTAATGATCGCCATTGAGCTTGGCTTCCATTTGCAGCCCGGCGAGGTCGGAACCGGCGTTGGGCTCGGAGAAACCTTGGCACCAGATTTCTTCCGCGCTTAGAATTTTGGGTATGAAGCGCCTTTTCTGCGCTTCCGTTCCGCAAGCGATAATTGTGGGGCCAATGAGCCCGAGGCCGAGGGAGTTGGCCATGGGAGGGGCTTCGACCAGCGCCATCTCTTCCCAGAAGAGAGTTTGCTGCATGAGCGTGGCGCTGCGGCCCCCGTATTCCTTAGGCCAAGAAACGGCCGCCCATTGGCCGTCGTGGAGCTTTCGCTGCCAGGCGCGGAGGTACGGATAAGATTCTTCGATGGGTTTCTCGCGCCACTCGCTCCAGTCTTTTGGAACGTTGATGGCGAGCCAGGCTCGAAGCTCGTCGCGGAAGGCCGATTCCTCGGCGGTTAGTCTCAAATCCATGGATTAACACCCTCTCGTGTTTCGGAGCGAAATGGTTTTTCTCGCTGCGATATGCTTCTAGTACGCATTAGGCGGATTGCCCTCCATCAACCACGAGTGTGTGGCCAGTCACGAAATTGGACGCGTCGGACGCCAGAAAAATGGCCGCACCTTTTAAGTCTTGAGGTCCGCCGAATCGGCCAAGCGGAATACCGGCGAGCAAGCTCTCTTTGTTCCGCTCGATCACTTTTTCCGACATGTCCGTTGGAAACCAGCCTGGGGCGATGGCATTGACTTGAATGTTGTGCATACCCCACTTGCAAGCCAAATCTTTCGTGAACATGATGATGCCGGCTTTGCTCGAGCTGTAGCCGATGGCAGAAAATCTTGGCGGAGAACCGCGCATTCCGGCGACACTGGCAATGTTGATAATTTTTCCGCGGCGCTGCGAAATCATCACTTTGCCCACCGCTTGCGAGAATAGAAATGTGCCGGTGAGATTGGTTTCGATGACCTTGTTCCATTGCTCAAGGGTCATGTCTTCAACTAACGCGCCCCACGAGGTTCCGGCGTTGTTGATGAGGATGTCGATGCGGCCGAATTGTTTGACAGCCGCGTCGGCGACTGCGCGGATACTCGCCGGATCTTTTACATCGCAAGCGAGCGCGAGAGTCTGGACTCCAAGTTTCTGCAACTCTTCGCCGGTTTGCTGGCAGCGCTCTTTTTTGCGGGCACAGAGAACCAGATTAGCGCCCATTTCCGCGAGACCCTCGGCCATTTGGCGGCCCAGGCCTACGGAACCGCCGGTGACGACAGCAACGCGGCCGTTAAGATCAAAAATATCGCGAATACTCATATCGGGTTACCAAACTAAGGCCAGCTCGTCGGTGGTCAAGTTCAAATCCATAAGTGAAACTCCTTCTCTTTGGGCCAGGATGAGTGGGCGCCGCTTCCGGGCTGAGGGCGTCCACTCGTGTTGATCCACGCTGCTCTGTGGGCGACATCTTTGCAGTTGCGTCTCTGTTTGGTCGCCGTGGTGCTAGAAGGTTAACCGCACGCCGAGTTGGATTTCACGCTTGGGGAAAGCGGCTGTAAAACCAAGCTGAGTGCTCGGCCCGACCACTGTCCCATCGCTAAGGACCGTGCCTGGTTTCAAGCCGTGCACGTTGAATGGCGGAGCAATCGCGGAGCCGACGATATTGTTCACGGTGGCGTAGTTAGTGCGGTTGGCCAGATTAAAAGCTTCCGCTGTGAATTGAAGCGAGGCCTTTTCATACAGCTTGAAGGAGCGGCTGAGCCGGAGGTCGAAATCATAGTAGTCAGGGCCAATACCGGTATTGCGGCCGTCTCCCGGCGGGCGATCGTTGGTGAAGTGACCGTCGCCGTTGATGTCTGCACCGGCGAGAAGATTAAAGGGATGGCCGCTGTTGTAGTTGAACATGGGAGAAAGTTGGAAGCCGCCGAGGATGCGAGATTTTTCCCACGGGCTTTCAAACACTCCTGCGATCACAACCTTGTTGCGCTGATCAAAATCCGAAACAGACCAATCACAACGCAGGCACGTGGCATTAAACGGTGAATAGTCGCTGTTGAAGTCGGTGGAATTGTCCAAAGCTTTGCTGTACGTATAGTTCGCCAGCACCAGGAAATGATTCGAGAAGCGCTTCTTGAGTTCGAGAATACCGCCCTGATAGAGAGCGGACGCCGCCGAACTGTAAACGTTGTTCTGGAGAATCGTGTGCGTGGGGTCGGCAAAGCAGAGGCCAGGGTCGGCCGAGCACTCGGGCGCTCCCCAATTCTGGAAGGGGAGACCATTGGTGGGCAGTCCATTTGCGCCAAGGCCCGGCGGACCGCAGTCCACGACGCCGGCGGTCGGGCAAACGGGCGCACCCGGCAAGAGGTTTGAGTCTAGCGCGACGGGAAGATGGGTGGTATGAACGAAGATATAGCTTGCGGAGAGCGTGAATCCCGCTCCGATCTGCCGCTCGATGCTCAGAGAGGCCTGCTGTGCCATGGGACTCGCATAGCCCGGCTGGCCCGAGAAAAGCACGGTGCCCGGAGGCAGCGGGCCGGTATTTGCGACCGTGAGCCCAAACTGCGTCAGGTCGCCCGGGGTAATGCAGGCATATTGCCCCGTAGCCGGGGTACCGCAACCAATGATGCTGTTCTGGACCGGATTTGCTGTGAGTCCGTCTGCATATAGGGTTTGGAAAATTATTGCCGAGCTAGTCTCGGGAATCGTAGGGTTGCCGGTGGCTGCGCCGAGGATAGAAACGAGAGTATTGGCGATGGTGCGCGTCCCGTTGACGTTGCCGAGCACATTTACGACGCTGGGGATCTGCGCATAAATGGGAGAGTAGAAAATCCCGTACCCGGCGCGGACCACCGTCTTGTGATCGTTGAAGGGATCCCATGCAATGGACACTCGCGGTGCAAAATTTTTCTTGGGAGTATGCAAGACTCCATACTGCGTATCCAATTCGTAGCGCAGACCGTAATGCAGCGTCAGATTGTTCCGGAGCTGCCAGGTGTCTTGGACATAGCCCGCCGTGAATGGCCGGGTTTGCGTGTACTTCGGGTTGCCGAAACCTTGTTCGTAGAATGCGGGCAATCCCAGACTCCACGACTGCAGCGTGCTGATACTTGAAGCCGCCGAGTTGACTCCGCAGGCCGCCGGGGCTTCCAGGCAGAGACTGACCAAAGCTCCTGGCAATTCGAGAAATTCAAAACGGCCAGCAAAAAAAGTTTGCGAAGTGGTGTTATTGCCGCGGATTAACTCCTCGAATCCCGTCTTAATCGTATGGTGCCCCCGAACGAGCGTCAGATTGTCCCCGATTTCATAGCGGCGTCCGGTCGAGTAGCTGGGAAGAAAAATACCGCGGCCAAAGAAACCATAGCCCTCGACGTCCATGCCAGGTCCGCCGGGGTCATTGGTGTCCACGTTAAATTGGTACCAATTCCACTGGGCGAAGGCTTCGTTCTGCGTCGAGGCACTGAACTGATGGAACCACGAGCCTTGCAAGGTGCTGTCCCACGCGAGTTCGGATGTACCGCGGGAAAGACCTGTCAGTGCCTGTAAGTCTGGGTCCTTTTCGGTGAGGTGGTCGAAACTGTAGCGGAGAAAAGCCTGATTGCTGTCGCTGAAGCGATGATCGAGGCGCGCCGAAAAATCGTTCGAGCGGATGGGAAATGGGAACAGCCCGCCGTTAGTCTCGAATTGGTTCACGATATAAGGATCCAGCGCGGATTTGATAAAGGGAACAAAAGGATTGCCGGCCTCTTGGGGCGGATTTATCGACAAGATGCTCTGAAGAGCAAACGCGCAGGTTGGCGCGGGCAGAATAATAGGATTTAGCAGCGGATTCGCCGTATTTGTCGTAATGCATGGAACCATATTGGTGGCTGGCTGCGCTGCGAGATTGCCAATAATGGCCTGCTGAGTGTTTGTGGGAGCAAAAATGTTGCTATTCGTCAGAAGGGGTACAGAGTCCTGCGCGTTTGAGTTCAACCCTTCGTAAGCGGCGTACAGAAACGTCTTATCTTTTTTGATTGGGAAGCCCACGCTGCCACCGTATTGCTGGCGATTGAGGGAGTCTTTGACGGGCGTCCCTTGGGCATCAAGCGAGAAGGGGTCGCCAGGTTGCAATGCTTGCGTGAAAGCAAACGGATCGCGCGCGTCCATGGAGCTGTCGCGGAAAAAACCGAACAAGCTGCCGTGCAACTCGTTAGTGCCGGATTTGGAGACGATATTGATGACGGCGCCGCTCGCGCCGCCAAGATCAGCGCCGTAATCGCTGCGGTTGATCTGGAATTCCTGGACGGCAACCTGACCCAAATTGAGACGCACTCCGCCAGCGTCGTCGTTAGCTTCGCCACCATCTACCGTGACGCTGTTGCCCCGGCCATTGCTTCCATAAAAAGATAAGCCGCTCTGGGGCGTTTGCTTGACCCGAAAGTCGGCATTGTCCGTAATCGTGTTTGAATTGCTGACACCGGGCATCAGCAATGTAAAAGTGAGGTAATCGCGCCGGTCGATGGGTAGGTCGGCGATCTCTTGCTGCACTACTGTGTCCGCCTGGCTCCCTCTCGAGGTTTCCACGGCCGGCAATTCCGCCGTAACTTCCACGGCCGCCGTCGCCGACGCCACTTGCAAATGAAAATCGAGGATAAGCGTCTGACCGACGTTAAGGACCACGCCTTTGCGGATCTCAGTCCGGAATCCGGTGGTCTCGATAGTCACGGTGTAGGAAGCAGGCGGAAGTCCCTCCACGCGATACTCCCCATCCGACTCCGTCACGCCAGTGCGTCGGATTCCCTTCTCGGAATCTTCGATGGCCACTGTGGCTTTCGGCACCGTCGCTCCGGTGGGATCCGTTATCGTCCCGCGGATTTCGCCTGATGTACCGCCGCCTTGCGCGCGCGCCACGCCGTTGGCGGGCAGCAAACATGCCAAGGACAGAAATGCGCCAGTAAGAAAAGTTGCCCTCATAAATCCTCCTGGTTCAGCGAACCCTTCGCGGAACTTTTGCCGAAATCGTCCGCGTAAGCCTGCTTCGCACCGTAGCTCTTCGACCAGCCGGGCTTGAACGCGATTGCCCGGCCGGGCACCGATTTATGCCAGCTTCGCCGATGTTCATGGAGCCATTACGAGAGACTTTTGCTCAGTCCCAGGAATTTGAAGACCCCATGCCCCGACGTGCTATCCAAAATTATGATTGTCCGTATCACATAATATTGACTAACGTCAAGTTGAAACCGCATGCTTCGCATCAAGTTTTTCGATAACTGAACGTGGGGACCGTGCGGAATGAGCGTCAGGACGATGTCGGTTTAGTAGAGCCACCTACGACCCGCGGACTTGGGACGAGGCAACGGAAAAGGCTGACTGCCAAGCGCTACCAGTAGTTCGCCGGTGCCTACGTCAGTTCACTGAAAGACCAGAGCTTTCCAATAAATTCTGCTCTTTATTTTTGCGCGTGCCCGGAACTGGCCGCTTTTTGGTAGAACCTCAACGTCCCATCACTGATCGACCCGAACGTAAAGTCGGCCACATCCTTCGCATAATTCTGCTTCACCCGCCATGGCGCCTTTTGTCCTTGCCTGGGCAATACGCCGTCTGCACGGCGGACATATCCGGAGCTGAAATTGAGGAGCGGCTCGGACGCCATGGAAGGATCGGCAAGAAATGGCAAAGCAATCGACCAGCCCTTGCGATCCATATATTTTAGCAACCGGCAGACATAGCGCGCAGTGAGATCGCACCGCAGAGTCCAGGAAGCGTTCGTATACCCAAAGGCAACCGCGAGATTCGGAACACCGCTGAACATCGCGCCCTTGTACAACATTTTCTCGTTAAACTTGGCGATGACGTCATCAACGAGAATCTCAGCACCACCCATCAGCTTGACGACAAGGCCTGTCGCGGACACGACAATATCCGCAGGTAACGTCTTTCCAGACTTCAAGCGAATGCCGGACTCAACGAATGTTTCGATCGTATCGGTGATGATCGAAACACGGCCGCTACGGATGGAGGCAAATAGATCACCGTCGGGCACCAGACAGAGCCGCTGGTCCCAGGGATTATAACTTGGCGTAAAATGCTGGGCGACATCATAGCCGTCGCTCAACTGTCGCCGGACACCCTCGATGATTAATCCTTTGAACTTCTCAGGTCTACTGCGGGCGAGGTAGTACGTGGCGATGCCGTATGCCACGTTTTTCCATTTTATGAGCCTTGCGGCAACGCTCCTCGGCAAATGCCGATAGAGCCAGAGGGCAATTGCATCCTTCGCTGGACGGGTTGCGACATAAGTAGGAGAGCGTTGCAGCATCGTGACATGCGCTGCCTCCTTCGCAAGCGCCGGAACCAAGGTTACCGCCGTCGCGCCACTACCGATAACAACAATCTGCTTGCCTGCGTAATCCAGCTTCTCGGGCCACTCCTGAGGATGCAGGATTTGTCCCGCAAACTGTTTCATACCCGGAAATTCCGGACTGAAGCCTTTGTCGTAGTCGTAGTAACCGCTGCACATGTAAAGGAAGTTGCAAGATAGTCGGACGATCCGCCCGTCCGCTTTCACGCGGGCTTCGACTGTCCAACGCGCTTCCGATGTAGACCAGGAGGCTCGTACCACCTTGTGCCCCAGCCTAATTTTGCGGTCGATGCCATATTCTGTCGCGGTGTCGCGGATATAGTTACAAATATCGGCGCCGCCAACGATTGACTGGTCGGCATGCCAGGGGCGGAAAGGAAATCCGAGGGTGTGCATATCTGAATCCGAACGGACGCCAGGGTAGCGGAAGAGATCCCAGGTCCCGCCGATGGAATCGCGGGCCTCGAGGATCGCATAGGTCTTTCCGGGCAAGGCGGTCTGCAACCGGTACGCCGCATCGATACCAGATAGACCAGCGCCAATGATCAGAAGGTTGAGATGTTCTTGTGATTCCATTTTGGCATCAATGTAATTGGTGCTACGACATTATTACGTTTGGCGACATCTCGCTAGCCCTTGAGATGAGAAAATGCGTATCCATCTTAGTGTTAGATTAATCTGAAGGGATGGACCGCATAACTGGCCTTGAAAAGGCAAAGAAGTTTGGCATGTGGATTTTTGCGCCAGGCAAACGGTACTTGGCACTGCGTTTGGAAAAGATTCGCCCAGTCAGAGAGAAACGGGGGAATTCAGTGAATCGATCGTGGATATCGAAAAGCAAGCTGGCAGTGCCGCTCATCGCAACGGTTGCACTATGGTGGAGTCCCGGAATTGGCTGCACGAAACAAGCGGGCAGCCAACCAGAAAACTCTGCGCAATCTACGGCTCCGCCCCAACAGCTTGGTGCAGAAGGCCAAGCTTCGTTGCGAGCTATCGTCCAGGCAGGAAATCTCGCGGACTTGCGCTGGCCCGATTTCAGCGACTATCAGAAACACGTGCAGAAATTTTACGAGTCGTATGGGTATTCCCTCCCCTGGGTGAAAGAGATGCAACCCACCCCGGAGGCCCAGCAAATCATTGCGATTCTCTTGCAAGCGGATCAAAAGGGATTGTCCGCTGAAGATTACGATGGGCCGCGTTGGAGCGATCGCCTCGCAAAGCTTAAACCTTCCGCGAGCCAGCCATCAGAGGGCGATGCGGTGCGATTCGATGCCGCGCTCACCGTCTGCGTAATGAGGTATATCTCAGACCTGCACATCGGTAAGGTAAATCCGAAACACTTTGACTTTGACCTCGACATTGTGGCCAAGAAATATGATTTGCCTGAATTCCTGAAACAAAATGTTGTCGATGCTTCCGATGTTTCCGCCGTCCTAGCGAAGGTTGAACCTCCATATCCGGGTTACCAACGGACGATTCAAGGCTTGCACACTTATTTGCAGCTTGCGAAGGAAACGGACGGCACGCCCCTTCCCTCCATACAAAAAACGATCGCACCAGGCGATCCGTATTCGGGCGTCCCTCAGCTGACACGATTGCTCCGGCTAGTAGGAGATCTTCCGGTCGACGCAAATGTCCAAGCCGATGGAACGGTATACCAAGGTCCGCTAGTGGATGCCGTGAAGAATTTTCAACGCCGGCTAGGCCGAACCCCTGATGGACGAATCACTACACAAACGTTGGCTGATCTGAACGTTCCTCTTAGCGCTCGAATACGCCAGATGCAACTCACGCTCGAGCGCTGGCGCTGGTTGCCCGTTTCTTATCAAAAATCGCCCATCGTTGCGAACATCCCAGAGTTCCACCTGCGCGCCTATGACGAAAACTTCAAGACTGTTTTGCAGATGAATGTAGTTGTCGGCAAAGCCTTCGGCCACAATACACCCGTATTTTCGGACACCATGGAATACGTCGTATTTCGGCCCTATTGGAGCGTTCCCTACTCCATCGCGAAAGCCGAATTCCTTCCTAAGTTGGCCAAGGATCCCGACTACCTGGCAAAGAAGGGATTCGAGGTGGTAGACAACCGCCAGAGTGTGGTCACATCGGGCACGGTCACAAGCGAAGTGCTCGCGCAGCTCCGCGCGGGAAAACTTTTCATCCGGCAGACGCCCGGTCCGAAGAACTCGCTCGGGCTCGTGAAATTCATCTTTCCCAACAGCTACAACATCTATTTCCACGATACGCCCGAGCAGGTGTTCTTTTCGAAATCGCGACGGGATTTCAGCCATGGATGCATTCGGTTGGAAAAGCCCGCCGACTTGGCAGTTTGGGTCCTGCGCAACAATCCCGGCTGGGATATGGACCGCGTTCGGGCCGCCATGAACGGAACCACCCAACAGCAGGTGAATCTTACGCAGCCAATTCCCGTTTTAATCGTTTATGCCACGGTGATCGTAACTGAGGATGGTGTTGTCCACTTTTATGACGACATCTATGGACACGACGCGGCGCTTGAAAAAGTTCTTGCGAAGGGTTACCCCTATCCAGGGTAATCGCTCCTAGTCGCCACCGGCGAGCAGGCTTGCCGGGCACTGGAAACACCACTGGCGAACTCGGCCGACGTCAACATGTATGAAGTCTGAGTGAGGATAGTAGCCTACACCGCCGCCCTGCAGGGCCAGTGCTGCCCTTCGCAGCTTGAGCGTATCAACTCCTGGGACGCGCAGGTCAATCGCTTCCGCTTGAATGTGAAGGCTGTTCTTGGCTACACCTGTGGTGTGGGCACGAAGCGATTCGTTGGTTGACGGAGTGCGGTAGCCACAAACGATCTCGATTTCGGCTCCGGGCTTCCCCACCGATGCGGTGAGATCGGAGAGAATATCGTATAGCCGCGGATCGAAGTGGCGAACGTCGCCAGTGTTATGATCGCGAAGGAAATGGTCGAGCTTGGCCAGGGCGTCTGGAACGTAGTGCTCATCGCGCCGGTAAACGATTTCGATCCGCTCGCCAGTGTGTGTGTTGTAAAGCCGGAGCACACGCTCCTTGCCCTGTTGAGACGGCGGCCCGGCGGGGGGATCCCCAGCCGATTGGCAACGAACGCCACCCGGTGCAATCAATAGAAGTAATGCTCCCGCAATCCACAGACACTTGGAAATCTTGCTAGACACGTGCTTCCTCTCCACTCAACACAATTTTAGCACACGCACTGCTTTTGTATGGGCGAGAGGCGAACTGTGGCCAACTGGGTGGTCACGAGCAGCAGACGGAGGAGCTTCTTAAGCAAGCCGACTAGGAGCTAAGCTTTGCCGCGGACGGATGTCGCGAACGAGCCTCGGCGCTGGAACCTTAATCCCGCATCTCTAAGGGAATCAGAGAGGCAATGAAATCGTCTCTGCTTCCCTTTCTGATTGGAACGGTCTTTTCCGGACACAGAGAAAAGCACATCCACCTGCAAACTAGGCGGCCCTTGCATTCGCATGAGGTTTGCGGTCGCAGCAGACGGAATGGGGCAGCCTAGCCACTAACTTCACGGCCAGGGTCTGTGTGCACGACGGGCAGATGGACGACCAATCGCCGCCGCACTCAGGGCATTCCTTTAGGATAAGCTGCGCTCCATCCAGCGATTTGCCGTTGATGCGACGGTCGAGCACAAAATGACACTTCGGGTTGTTACAAATTAAGAATCGGGGCATAGGGGATAGCCTCCTTTAGGCTTGGGGCCGGGTAGAAATACTCCCGAGGGGGAGGGCGGTCAATCTAGTAGATATACGTGCAAGACTCTACCTAGCTACTTTCCGTCGCAAAATACAGAGCATCGTGGTGCCTGTTTGTGAACTTTCGTTCGTCTGTACAACATTGAAATGTAGCTTTTCCTGTTGATGCTGCGTCTGAAGAAATTAAGGAGGCAGGGTGATCCAACTTCGACATCGGCAACCAAGTTTGTGGCATAGCGGACTGGCAAAGGACATCGAAGATTTGTGGGAACCATGGATGAAAGAAGTAGATCAACTTCTGGAAGACGCAGCACTGGTCGAGAGTGTGTACGATGCGCAAGGAAAGCGCCATCCGAAGAGCCGTACCCGTGGACGAACCCAAACACCGGCGGAAGTGGCGCTTCGGCTACTGATCTTGAAGCATGTGCGGAACTGGAGTTACGACACGCTGGAGCGAGAAGTACGGGCGAATCTGGTCTATCGCGCGTTCACCCGCGTTGGGGACGAGAAAGTGCCGGATGCCAAGACGCTGGCGCGATTGGGTCAAGCCATCGGGCCCGAAGTGATGGGAGAACTACACGAACGGTTGATGGAGTTGGCACGTGAGCGGGGCGTGGTGCAAGGACGGAAGATGAGGGTAGACACCACGGTGGTGGAGACGAATGTTCACTATCCGACCGACAGCAGTTTATTAGGGGATGGAGCGCGCGTGCTCACGCGAACCATGAAGAAGGTCGAGAAGGCTACCGGCGGGCTGAAAAAGCGGATTCGTAATCGGATGCGCAGTGTAAACAAGAAGGTGATAGCGATCGCCTTGGCGGGGCGGCTGAAGGGACCGGAAGGTGAGGAACGGCGTGTCGAGCGATATCGTGAACTGGTGAGTGTAACGCGAAAGATTGTGCATCAAGCGGAAGGAGTGTTGGAAGAAATGCAGCATCTTGCTCGGCACCGGCAAGCGCGACTGAAAGGATTCCGGGAGATCTTGGAAACGATGACTGGGCGTGTGCGACAGGTGGTGCGGCAAACCAAGGCGCGCGTGTTTCGTGGAATCACCAAGTATCCGCACAAGATCGTGAGTCTTTTCGAGCCGCACACGGAAATCATTCGCAAGGGGAAGGCGAGCAAGCCAAACGAGTTCGGGAACATGGTTAAGGTGCAGGAAGCCGAGAACCAGATCATCACGCACTACGAGGTGTTCGCCGAACGTCCAGAGGATAGCCGACTCCTGGTTCCCGCGGTCGAACAACATCAGCGTCTGTTCGGACGTGCACCACGAATAGTCGCTGCCGACGCGGGGTTCTACAGTTTAAAGAATGAGAAGATCATCCAGGGAATGGGCGTAACACGAGTCGCGGTGCCGAGTCGGAGCACCAAAAGCTGCGAGCGAAGAAAACTGCAGAGAACGCGCTGGTTCCGAGCTGGGCAGCGCTGGCGGACTGGATGCGAAGGGCGCATCAGCGTGTTGAAGCGTCGTCATGGATTGAATCGATGCCGGTACCGAGGCTTTGAAGGTATGCAGCGATGGGTTGGCCTTGGAGTGATCGCGGACAACGTTATCCAGATCGGGCGCTGTCTGGCACTACAACGGGCCTAAGGTCCCCACTGCCACGACTCGGGATGTAAACGGGTCGAGCGCAGAAATCAAAACGTACACGCAGAATCAGACGGTCTCAAAAAACGAATAGCTCACTCACAACGAGCTATTTTGCGACGGAAAGTAGCTAGCAGCAAAGTAGCTAGTCTGGTCTCTCGCCTCTTAGAAGAGGCATCAGCTATGTTCCAAGGAGCTTGGTTCGTCGTTTAGTCGATGATTGGAAGGATGCGGCGGTCACACGCCAACGCCGTTGCGTGGCCTTTGCACACGTACATACCGCGTGTCTTGGATTGGTTCTGATTCACATTCAATCGCGAGTGTAGTGAGTGGATGATCAGGCGCATCGGCCGGCAAGCCCGTGAATCGTACACGGAAGCGATCCTGCTCGAATTTAACTTCATTGCCTGAAGCAAAAAGTCGAGCAGATTTCACTTTGGTCATTAGCCCCGCCAGAGCAACCGTCTCCCCCGGCCAGAAATAAACATGCATATAGAGCGTGTTTCCCTGCCGCGTAAATCCTGCAAACTCGGAAGCGTGTACCTGACAACGCTCAGTAACGTAAATGGAAGCGCCATTGCGCGACATCCACTGGCCTACATCCGTGAGCACACGCACCGAATCTTCTGGAATCGACCCATCCGGCTTCGGGCCGATATTCAGAAGATAATTGCCACCATCGCGCGAACACTCGACCAGATTTCGTATGACTGTTTTCGAACTCTTCCAATTATCATCGGCCCGTTGATAGCCCCAGCTATCATTCAGCGTCATGCAGCTTTCCCACGACCGGCTTCCTTTTTCCGCAACAATTTCCTGTTCGGGAGTTGAAAAATCGCCCGGCAAGCCGTTGCGATTGTCCACGATGATGTCCGGCTGCAGCCCAAAAACCATCTTGTTCATGCGCTCGGACTCCCATTGCTCAGCGGTGAGCGGCCAGTCCACGTCATACCAAAGTACGTCGATTTTTCCGTAATTCGTCATCAGTTCGCGAATGAGGCCGTGCGTATATTCGACGAAGCGTTTCCGCGCTTCCGGATCAGTGGCGCAACGCGCGCCATCCGGATGATGCCAATCCATCAGCGAATAGTAGAAGCCGATGCGCATGCCTTCGGCTCGTGCCGCCTCCAAATATTCCAGCACCAGATCGCGGCCGGGACCCTGTTTCGGCGCGCAGTAGTTGGTGAGCTTCGTATCGAAATTGCAGAAACCTTCGTGATGCTTGGTGGTCATCACCATGTATTTCTGGCCCGCCGTTTTTGCGAGCTTGACCCAGGCGCGAGCGGCGTTTGGCTGCGGCTGAAAGCGTTTCGCCAGAAGCTCGTATTCGCTTACAGGAATGCCTTCTTCCTCCATAGCCCATTCGTGCCGGCCAAGCACGCTGTAGAGGCCCCAGTGAATGAACATGCCGAACCGCGCTTCGTGCCACCATTTCATGCGGCGAATGCGATCAGCGTCCTCCGCTTCGGAGGTAACTTGTGGCCGTGTGGGGAGAGCCGGCGTCCCGGGCCGCGCGAGCGCGGCCGCGTTACTCGCGGAAGTAGCAGCGAGCGTGACGAGTGAAGCGCTCGTCCCTAACAGCCAATCGCGCCGTGCAATGCGGTTTGGTCCCATGTCATCACCCTCCAAAAAGAGTTGTATCCATTTCCTGAACTGCGCACCCCAGGCAAGCCTTAACGCTAATCGAGCCGACGCATATTCGGCTACGGCAACCTATTTTTCAAGCTTGAAAATTCTGTCCATCAGTAGCCACTTTTCGCCGGGCTTAGCGCCGGGCAGCGGCTGCTGAAATTTCCACATTGACTCTTCCCACTCGCGTACTTTCGGATTCTCGCGATCGGCTTTAGCTTTCGCCTCAAAAGAAAATTTCTCGTTCACCTCCATGACCATGAACATGCGCGTGCCGAGCAGATAGATCTCCATGTCTTCTATGCCAAAGTCTTTTATGCTCTTCGTGATTTCGGGCCAAACCTTCTTGTGATAACGCGTGTATTCGGCGATCAGTTTCGGATCATCTTTCAAATCCAGCGTTAGACAATATCGTTTATTCACTTTTCATCGCCTTTGCAGCTCCAATGGTTGCCGCAAATACCCTGGCGGTCAAGCTGCTGTGATTTCGTTTCTTTAGGTTAGAGAGCGATCGAGATGCGTATACCCGCCGTCCACGAACACGTGCTGCCCGGTGATATGCGACGCCTGCGACGAGATGAGAAACAAAACCATCGCAGCGATTTCAGCGGGTTGCGTCATCCTCTTGCCCAACGGAATTTTCGAGACGATGTGCGCAAGTTTCGCTTCAGGATTCGGAAACGTACTGACCCACTGCTTGTAGAGTGGCGTACTCACTTCGGCCGGTACCAAGGCATTTACGCGTATGCCAGCAGGAAGCAACTCCGCCGCCCAATCCCGCGTAAGCGCAAGTACCGCTCCCTTCGCGGAAGCATATCCCGAAGTGCCGCCCTGTCCGGTGATGGCCACCTTCGACGCTATGTTCAGAATGCAGCCCTGCGATTTCTTCAGCGCCGTCAAAGCAAAGTGCGCCATGTTGTAGTAGTGGAAAAGATTGAGCCGGAGCGAACTCACGAACTTTTCTGGGTTGCCGTTCTCGAGCCCAACATTGTCATTCGCGCCCACATTGTTTACGAGAACATTCAGTCGCCCATACTCCTTAAGCGTTTGCTCGACGGTCACGCGACAATTTTCCACCGAAAGCACATCCGCACAGATAAAGCTGCAAGTTGCCCCAGCGATCACCAATTCAGTCTGAAGCCGCTTCCCCGCCTCGGCGTCCTTGTCCACGAACACGGGGATCGCGCCCTCGCGAGCGCAGCCTCGAGTGATAGCCTCACCGATACCCTTGGCACCGCCAGTAATAAGGACAACCTTTTCCTTGAGCTGCAAGTCCATCCGAAGCCGCCTTTAGACCGTGTCAATCTTCGTCAATATTTCGCTCTCACCTAAACTGCGCATCTGGCCAACTCAGTGACCATCGAGGTAATGCGTTTCAGCCAAGTTTCTCAACCTCGCTGCTGCACCCTCCGCGGTGATATCGCGCTGGGGACCGGCGAGCAGTTCATAGCCCACCATATATTTCTGTACGGTTGCGGATCGGAGCAGCGGCGGGAAATAGTGCGCGTGAAAATGGAACTCCGGATGATTGTCGCCGTCCGTGGGTGCTTGATGAAAGCCCATCGAATAGGGGAAGGCTGTCTCAAATAAATTATCGTAGCGAATGGTCAATCTTCGAAGAATGTCCGCGAGATTAACTTGTTCCTTGTGCTCCAACTCGGTGAGACTCGCCACATGCCGGCGGCTCAAAATCATTGTTTCAAATGGCCAGACTGCCCAGTAAGGCACGAGAGCCACAAATCCATCGTTCTCGCAAACAATGCGCTCGCCATCCTCGATTTCCAACCGCAAATATTCGCACAACAGACATTTTGCATTCCCTTGAAAAAAACCCCGCATCGCGGCTTGCTCTCTCACGGGAATATTCGGCACTTCTCCGTTAGCCCAAATCTGGCCATGCGGATGCGGATTGCTCGCGCCCATCAGCGCGCCGCGATTCTCGAAAATTTGCACGTGCTTCACCCACGGCAATTCACTCAGTTCCCGGTGCTGCTGCGTCCACACATCAACAACCCGCTCCACTTCTTCCTGCCGCATACGCGGAATCGTCAGGTCATGGCGAGGAGAAAAACACACCACGCGGCAAATCCCCCGTTCCACGCGAGCAACGATCAAGCCGTCCTGGTCCGTTTCATAGGGAGAAACATTCGGAAGCATGGCCGGATAATCATTTTCGAAAACGAACGTCTCGGCGTACGCCGGATTCCGCAATCCTTCCGCACGCACATTCCCGGGACACAAGTAACATTCTGGATCGTATTCGATGCCTGGCAAGGGAGCGACCTTATCAACTTTTCCCAGCCACGGCCGCTGCGTGCGATGCGGCGAAACCAGCACCCATTCCCGCAAAAGCGGATTCCAGCGCCGGTGCGGCGTGGTACGAAGATCTATCCCATTCATATTCCGTTTAGCCTATCGTGCCATTCAATTTCGGCTTGTGGAGTGTACTTCGATTTGCTCTAGAGGAGAACAATACTGAGGAAATGGTGCGCCCGGGGGGACTCGAACTCCCGACCTTCTGGTTCGTAGCCAGACGCTCTATCCAACTGAGCTACGGGCGCGTTCCGTAAGTCCCTCTACTATACCGAGATACGCTGCTAAGCTGCAACTACGCCTTCCTGATTTTGTAGCGCACGTAGCGCAATTAAGCCCGGCTCCGAAATGTCAGCCATGGGAATCTCGAAGCCGAGTCCCACCTTTTCCGACCATCCTGCGCGAAACTTCCGGTTCTCCACCAACTGCTTGGCGTACCGGCTCCCCATCTCCGTGTTGGAATGACCCATCCAGTAGTCAATGAGGAGTTCCCGGCATTCGCTCGACAGCAAGACCGCCTCGCGGAATCGCCGGAACGCATGAAAACGGACGCCTTCCCGCCCCATCTTCCGGACTATTGTGGCGAAGCCATCCCGCCAAAGGTTCTCCTTACTAAGCATCTTGCCGCCTTCGGTCTCGAACAGGAAGCCTGACTCGCGGTCGCCGATGTAGCTCCGCAGCATCTTGGCGAGGTGATGGCAAAGGTCAATGTCCCGGAAACCGGCGTCGGTTTTCGGGGTTGATTCGATGCCGCCCCACTTGCCGCGTTGCTGGCGGATACTGATTATCGAGCAGTCCGCGGAGATGTGCTTCCCGATTTCGAGCGCGAGCAGTTCGCTGATTCGGATTCCCGTTCCGGCCAGAAGAGCGGCGACCATCCGGTAAATGGAACGCTTGCACTTGGAGAGAATGGACTCGACTTCTTCCGGCTCCAAGGTCGGACGGTGCTGTTCCCGCTGGCAAACCATCGGCAGGGCGATGTATGCCAAATCCCAGTCACGAGGAAAGACTTGCTTCGCTTTGTCGTCTTTCGCGGAAGCGATGACTTGGGTGAACACCTTGAAGTAATTGCAGATGGTCTTGTCGGAGAATCGCGGCTCCCCGTCTGCGGTCTCGGCTTTCATCCGGGCGACCAGTTCTTTCGCTTCGGGATTGTCGAGCGAGGCGAGGGGCTTTTCGCGGACCATGCCATTGAGATAGCCGACTGCGGTCGAGTAGGCGTCAATGGTGCGAGGGCGAATTAGCTTGCGGGTTTTCTTGTTGACGATTCGCCCTGCTTTGATTTCTCCGAGCCACCAAGTAGCTTGCGACTCGAATGTGGTAACGGGCGTGATGCGCTCCCGAATCTTTTCCACGTCGAGCACGCCTGCCTCTCCATGGCTTGATGAAGTTTAAGCATTGCGCCCATTCTGTCCCGGCAGAATCCAAGCGCCGGACGAACTTCGACTTGCGTGGACTGGCCGGGTGCATCCTTGCGGAAGAAGCCGTAAGCCCGTTGCGTGGGAAGCCACGGGTCGGACTGCTTCCGCCCTTTCTGATAGACATACCCACGTTGCCGAATTTCCGGCTCCGTGTTTCCTGCGGTGACGATGATTCGACGGCTCATGGATTTTCTCCGTGTAGCTGTCGAACTGGCGTCCCCTGTGCATTGGGCGAGTGTAGTAACGGACGCAGCCGAATGCAAGGATTCAGGCGGCTTGGTAAATCGAGTGTGCCCTGTTGCTGAGACTGCGAAGACTTGAGATGCCTTGCGCATGGCGCTTTGTTCACGCGATTGCGATAAGGCCAAACTCTACCTTCGTTATGGTACTATACGTACAGCACCACGTGAAGCACATTTTTGTGAAGAGGCTTCATCAGAAAAAGTGAGCGGTTCAGGATTGCGTTTCGGACGTTAACCGAAATTGAAAACGAAGGATTCTTCTGACCGCCTATTTTTCCAGGATTTCCTTCTCTGAAGAACACGATGTCAGAAGGACTTGGCAATTACTTAAGGCTCCTTAGCCTCCCCACTGATAAGGGCGAGGTCGGTGGTTCAAGTCCACCCAGGCCCACCATTCAAATCACCAGTAAATACGCGGCTATTCTCACTTTTCCCCTTCCGGGGAATATCTCTCAAAAGACCAATTTGCCAACTATTTGCCAACTTTACGATTGGCCGGACGGCACTAGACTCAGGGCGTTAAGACCATTCGGGTGAAGGCCGAACGGCTAGCATCGATTAGGCATTGTCGAGAATTCTGCCCTGTCATGTCGAAGGACGTGCAAGGCAGTGCAAGACACCGCAAGCTTGCGGAAGGAGCGGGAAGGCATTTTTAGTCAGTTTTCGAGGGGATAGTTCAGCTGGCTAGAACGCCTGCCTGTCACGCAGGAGGTCGCGGGTTCGAGTCCCGTCGCTCCCGCCAATTTCACCATGTGTCAGGCCGCTCAGACGGCACGCTCAGGCAGATTGAGAGTTTAAAACTCCAGCTAGTCGATCTGTCTTATTCATACCGCAGTGCGAAAAGCGGATCTACTTGCGTGGCCTTCCGCGCCGGAAAATAACACGCCGCCAATCCCACTCCCACCACCAGCGCCACCACCGCCCCAAACGTCCACGGATCGGTCGCTGACACTCCCCAAATCTGGCTCGCCAAAAATCTCCTCAACCCATAACTCGCAAATAAGCCAATCGCAATCCCCGCAGCAAGCAGTACAAATCCTCCCCGCAGCACCATTCGCAAAATCTCCCCTTGCTGCGCCCCCAGCGCCATCCGTACCCCAATCTCCCGCGTTTTCAGTGACACCGTATACGCCATCACGCTGAACACGCCGATCACAACCAGCAGCAACGCAATCCCGGCCACTCCCGTGAACGTCGTCAATCCAAGCTCATGCGTCGAGTAGGTCAATCCGTAAAACACATCAGTGTACGGGCCCATCTGCGGCGAAAAAATCGCATCAGGGTTTACCGCCCAAACTTCCTGTCTCACCGCATTCATCAACAGCGCCGGATCGCCCTTCGTCTTGAGAAAAAGGAGCCCGCCTCCCTTGATCGTGTACGGAACAAACGCCATCGGCAGCACTGGCACTTGCGGCCCATAATCCTTTATGTCGCGCACCACTCCGATCACCTGAAAATATGCATCTCGCGCGGGCTGCACCTTCTCATCATACCCTCTCGCCTGAATTTGCCGCCCGAGTGGATTTTCTCCGCCAAAAAATCGCGCCGCCATCGTCTGATTAATCACTGCCACCTGCTGCGCCGCATTCAACTCACTTTCCGAGAGCCATCTCCCGCTCTCCATCTGCATTTCCAAAACTCGCATCAAGTTTTCGCTGCAGCCGTCAAATCCAACCGTCTCCGATCGCGTCGAGCCTGGTACGGTCGCCTCAAACCGCCTGCCCGGGTTATAGCCCGGCAACGAATTGTTTACCGCGACCTCTATCACGCCAGGCTGGGCCTTCAATCGCTCAAACTCCACGGTTTTACTTGCGTCGCCTTGTTGTTGCTGCGCTGCATCTTTGCGCGCCAACCGCAGACCCACTGGAGCAAAGAACAGATTCTTGGCATTAAATCCTAAGTCGATGTGAGTCAGCTCGTAGAAGCTCCGAATCATCAACCCCGCCCCCGTCAGCAGCACAATCGACAGGGCTACTTCTACAACCACCAAGCCTGCTCGAAACTTCCCGCGCTGGAAATCCTCGGCCGTCCCGCGCCCGCTTCCGGTCAACATCGGCTGCACATCGCGTCCCACTGCGTGCAGCGCCGGCGCCAGACCGCAGAGCAGTGTCGTCAGCGCCGTCACGCCCACCGTGAAAAACAAAACCGTCGAAGGAGTTGACCGCGCTATACTGCGCAGACTATGTCGGACAGGGGGCTAGGGGCACAATGGCCCCGTTCTTGAAGTCAAAAAGGAGATTCCCGATGAAACGATTCCTGCTGGCCGTATTGGTGTGGACGGCGCCGGTTCTGGCGCAAAACCCAGCAATGGACCCACGGACTGCGGCGGGATGCGGGTCCTTGCACTCGGAATTCAGCGTGAAGGTGGACAAGAACGATCACACTCTCCAGCAGTTAGACCCGGGGAAAGCGTTGGTGTACGTGATCGTGCAAGAGAGGCCGGACTACGCATTGAAAATCGGGGACGTAACCACACGGATAGGACTGGACGGAAGCTGGGTGGCGGCGAATCACGGGCCATCATACGCGGTTTTTGCGATAAGCCCGGGAGACCATCGCATCTGTGTGGACTGGCAATCGAGCTTGGAAGCGCGGCAGAAACTGAACGGAGCAGTGAATCTGTCTGCTCAGGCCGGGAAGACTTACTTTTACAGAACGTTGGTGAATATAGAATCACCGGAGCAGTCGGCGGGATTATGGTTTGAGGCGGTAGATCCAGCGGAAGGGATCCTGCTGGTGTCAAAGACAGGCAAGAGCGTGTGGAAGGAGAAGAAGTAGTGGGCAGTCGCTTTCTGACGCCTGCATCATCCGTTCTTTGGGTGTAACCGACATCGACAGGAAAGTCCTCGCATCAGTTTCGGTGTGAAAGTACAAGTCCCGATAATTCGGCTTTACCGGACACTGAACTTTAGCAATAGACCTGTCACTAGTAGACTGGGTCTGGCGAAATCTCGTCTTTCCCGGAGTTCCTCGATGTTGGACCAAGGTGTTTGGGCCGAAGTCAGAGTGGGTCACGAACACCTGCGATTATTCTCGGAACACAATGCCCAAGGGGTACAAGCATCTGTGTACAATGTGACCGCAAAAAATTGGATCGCACCCTCCGAGCCGGCGGATGATATCGAACAGGGAAAAGACAGAGCAGCAGCACATGCTAGCGCGTATCTTCTGAATGCAGGAAACTTAGAACTGCCGCCATTAGAATAGAAAAAATCCCGCTCAGCATAGTTCCTGACAGCTCTGATTCACAAATTCTACTTCTCCGATAACAGCTGCGTTAATCAGGAGTTAACTGCAAAAGCCAGGAGAGTTTACTGCTAGTTCGTCGCAAGCAGTGCGAATGAAGCAAGGCTCCTCCGCGAAGCGGGCATGAGAACTCGCTGGTTTACAGACAGGCTACAGGAAAGCTTGCAGAGCTTACGTGCCTTTCTCTACGCGCTATGCTTGGTAAATGGTTCGGAGAGTTTCCCTCATATTCGGTACACTAGTCCTCTCGCACGGCGTGTCGCTGTCCGCGCCACATGTCTTGGCGCAAACTCGGCCCGATCCAACAGCAAAGTTCGCCAAGGCGCCCTTTCCCAAACTGTCAGTTAGCTCCGACGTCGTGGTGGCGGACATCAACGGGAATTCCGCTCAGGACGTAACGCTCCACTACTCGATCGATGGCGACCTCTCGCAGGTGGCTAAAGCGTGGGTCGAGATCGCCGATGGCCCTCACGGAAAAGTCATATTTACCCGGCCGGTTCCGATACAGTCCGCTGGCGAAGTCATTTGGCCGCAAGGCCAGCCAATGGATGCCACTCCAAACGACATTTCTTTTCAAGTTTTCAACCCCGACGGCGGAGTCAGCTCTCCGGTAGAAGCCCAAGCCGAGTATCCATCGCCCGCTGACGATCCGACCCCAATACTCTCCTCCATCACTCCACGGCGTGTGGTGAAGGGATCGAAGGGGATCTCGATTGTTCTTCTCGGAAGAAATTTTGTCCCTAACGCCATGGTCACGTTCAGCAGGGATGGAGTGAACAACGACGCCAAACTCAGGCCTCGCTTCATCAGCTCGCATCGTCTGATTCTGCTGCTGCCAGCGGGCCTCACCGTCCAGGAAACTAATTGGCAGGTCGAAGTTCTTGAAAACGACGTTTCCAACTCCTACCCACCAGCTGCGCTTCGCATTGTCCCGCCAGGATTGCCGCCAACGCCCACGCTTACCTCGATTTCGCCGAGTCAGCTTCCGTCCAGTAGGGAACCAGCGGACAAATGGATCATGCTTCAAGGCGACAACTTTCAAAAGGGCGACACGAAGGTCATGACTAGCAGTATTCCAGATGAACTCGATACGAGATTTGTCTCTGCACATCGGATGCTGGCGCTGGTTCCCGCGTGGTGGTTGTCGGGACCGTCGCACATGGACATTCACCTCGAATCGGCGCTCGATTCGGACTTGGCGTCGCGGACCCTGCCGCTTACAGTTCTAAATACGGTGGGGGATGTATCGCCGGGTCCGAATCCGCCGGTTCTCAATTCAGTGAATGACGGTCACGTCGTAATGCCGGCGAGTAGAGAAGCTCGGCCGGCCAACGTGAGGCTGATGGGAAGCAACTTCCGAGCCAATGCGCAGGTGACCGTGACCGTTGACGGAGAGGCCCGCGCGTTGAAAACCGTGTTTGTTTCGTCGCGTGAATTGCGGGTCGTAGTGCCGACAGACTTATGGTCGCTTCGCTTCTTCGTTATGACTTTCCTCATCGACACGGTGCCCGCGACTCCCAACGCTTCCGGAAGGACACTCACGGCCGTCGTGAGCATTCACTAGCAAGCCTCCAAAACAGGGGATCTGTGTCCGATCGATTGTGGTTGGCTCAGTGCTGCCTTTTAGCGCGGCATCGTCCGCAACGTAAAAGTACGCTAGACCGAAGCTCGTGGCCGCCCGCGCCGCATAATTCCCACCCGCCGGTGCAAGAAAGCCATGCTGAGGCGTTCTAAGGATGGTGTAGTTCGCGAAGCTCATAGGGTCGTCCTGGTTGTCAAATTCCTGAGGTGGCGCCTGTACGAGGCGCGAAAGCGGAGGCGAATGCTCATGAAAGCACTGCGATTCCTAATTTTCCTGATCGCGCTCGTTGCACTCGCGGCGACATTTTTGCTTGCGAGCTTCGCTACGCCGGATGCTCTTGGCCAACAGAATGCAGTGCCGAAGTTGGCAGTTTCGCAGGAATCGACGCAGCTTGAACTGGTGATCGCCGGTCCTGAAGCGGTGCCACTACCTCGCAAGGACTGGCGCCGGCGCTTTACCGCCGTGCTAATCAATCACTCGAAGGAACCGGTCGTGTTCCTGCCGCCTCGAAACGATTGGTACGGGGAGCGCAGACTGGAATGGCAGGCGGCCGACCCGAAGGGCCGTTGGCTGGATCGGCAACCAAACTACGCGGTCGAATGCGACGTGCACGGCGTGATGCGGGCAGTGCCAGACTTACCGGCGTCCCTGCTCGACACGCAAGCGCCCAAGCAAATTCGCGACGCCGATCTGATTGTGTTGCAGCCCGACGGACAGTACGAGCTCCGGAGCCTCGCTGATCCTTGGTTCTCGCTGAATTTTCGCAGGCACGACGTGTACACGCTGAGCCTACATTTTTCGTTGGCCTCCGAGCATTACGCGCTGTCGAAAAACAGCCCATACGTGGAGGCGCTGAAAAACAGCAGTCACATCGAAGTCAGGTCGAACGAGCTGACGCTGACGATTAACTAGGCCAAGTGTGGTTCTGATTACGCACGACTGGTGCAGTCGTGTTTATCGATTGACTTTCACTGGCCTGATAAGTCGTTTGTGGCTATCGAAAACTCCGTCTGTTCCAGTAAACGCTCTCGAAAGACCAATGTAACAATGTGACATCGCTGGTCTAATGGTGTGAGATCGCAGTAGCTATGTTATTGATTTCACGGGGGGCTGGAGTTTTGGCGAACCACAGGATCAATTTAGCCGAAGGCCTGAATAAATGCGTTCAGGATTGCCAGGGGTTAACTACAGCCACACCTGTGGGCTGAAAGTCATCCACATTTCGGGTCACAACCGTCATGCCGTGAACAAGGGCAGTGGCCGCGATGAGAGCGTCACGATCGGAGCGAGGACTGGGCACGTGGAGCGTGGCGCACCGCTGGGCAACAGCAGTATCAATCGCAAGGATACGACCGTCGAACGCGGGCAAAACATGGCCATCCATCCAGGCTCGAAGAACCGCGCCCTGTTTCCGGTCACGCCGTTCGATGAGGAGGATTCCTATCTCCAGTTCCAATATTGAGATCGCACATAGATAAAGGCTCGCAGCGGGAAGCGCCTCGGCCCACATTCTGACGCACCGATCCGCCTTCTTAGCTTTTCTTAACTCGGAAACTACATTGGTGTCGAGGAGATACATCAGGACAAATCTGCCGGCTGGTGGAGATTGCCTTTCATGCGAGGCGGCTCAAATTCAACTTCAGCGGCCTGTGGCATTCCCAACAGGTCCACAATGCTCTTCTGCCCCTCGGTAAGCTTCTGGTATTCCTCAACAGTAAGTAGCACGTGAGACGGACGTCCTCGGTCAGTGATGAAGACAGGACCGCGTTTGGCCGCTCTCTTCGCCCTGCTTGTGTCCTGATTAAACTCTCGGCTGGATAGTTTGGTAGTGGCCATGAAAACCGTCCTTAATGTAGAAACGTATCTACATTGTAGCCAAGACTTAAGAGGTACGCAACATGGACTATGGCCAGGCGGGGCCAGGCAACATCCGGGCTCTGAGCACACTCAAAAAACTTGGGACATTTTGTATCGCAACTCGTAGCGCAATTAGTGAGAGGGCTGCACAGGGGAACTTGAGCCAATTCAACAGCTTAGATTTGGCACTGCCATGGTTCGTAGCCAGACGCTCTATCCAACTGAGCTACGGGCGCGCCGTTCAGAAATATTAACATAGCGATGCGCCGCTCATCCACCCGCAGCAAAATTCGGCGTTCGGCTAGTTTCCGATTGCAGCGTATATCAAGCATGTGACTGATTCGCCCGTCTTCATGTGCACAAACTGGACTGCTAAACCGTGGTCGCATACGCTTGCAATCTGAAACCATTCAGTAAAGCTCGGAGCGGTCGAACATGAGAACCGATGACATCGTAGGTTCTGTGATTGCCATAGTAGGCGGGACACTGGCTGTATGGGGGATAACCCGCGCAGTTCGCTACCAGTCAAAACTCTTTCGGAGTCAAAGCTGGCCTGTTGTGCCCGGTACGGTGCAAAAGGGTGAGATATTGAGTCGCGGGGCAACCACATTTCTTAAGGTTCCTTTTCGCAGTCTGCTCGGATACGCCTACCAGGTAAATGGACAATCTTATTGGGGGCTTTTCGCTCTCATTGCCGAAGACAGAGATGCGGCTGAAAAGTTGCAGAAGCAAGCGGAGGGCAAGCCGGTCACCGTCAGGTTCAACCCGAAATCCCCCGAGGTGTCCGTATTGGAGGACAAAGAGTTCTTAGGTAGGCGTGTTGTACAGGACCCTATGTATCTCGACAATTCGTAGTCAAGATGGATTGGGTAACGGAACTCATCGGACCTTGAGTCATATCCTGGTGAGTCGCGGAGTCGGAAACTGGTCCGCTACCCAAAATTCATTGCGAAATAGGCGCCCTCGCCGCGCGTCCCGGAAACACGCCTTCCACTAACTGGCCATCCTTCAAAACCGCGACTCCGTTCACGAGCACGAACTGTATCCCATCGGAATACTCCAGCGGATCGTCAAACGTGGCTTTATCAATGATGCGCGCGGGATCGAAGACCGTGACATCCGCATCAGCGCCAACGCGTATCCGTCCCTTGTCCTTGAAAACAGGCGCCCTCTTCTCCAAGCGTTGTGCCGGCATCAGCGTCATCTTGCGCAGCGCCAACATCAGATCGAGCGCTTTTTCCTCGCGCACGTAGTGGCCGAGCACTCTCGAAAATGTAGCCTGTCCACGCGGATGCACCTTTGCTCCCGTGATCGGCATTCCGTCGCTGGCAATCATCACGATGGGATTCGCCACGGCCGTTCGCGCCGCTTCTTCCGGAATCGAGTGGATGACCACGATTCCGCCCTGCTTCCGGTACTTCTCGAAAGTCTCCGCCGTCAACCGCTCACCAGTCGCTGCCCACTGCACATCCTTATACGTGATTCCCATATTTTCTTGCCAACCGGGATCGAAAATCGCGGACTCCAGCGCCGTGCTTCCCGCCGTATACGGATAGCATTCCGTCGTCACATCCAGTCCATGCTTCTGTGCGCCTTCCACCATCGCAATGAGATCCGGCGTGAACTTCAACCCCATGCTGGTGATGTGTACGACATGTAGCGGTGCGCCAGTCGCGACCGCCGCCGCCAGAACTTCTTCGAGCCCCGCAACTCCCGTCGTAGGCTCTTTCAATCCCGCATATCGCAGATGCACGTGCACGGACGCGCCATACTTTGCGGCGATGCGGAACATCTCCACAATCTCCAGGCGTGTGGCTCCTGGCGTGTAGTTCACTCCCATGCCCTCGGCTAAAGCGCCTTGCCGAAAGCCCTCCTCCATGTCTGCTTTCATCTCGCTGAGTTCCGCAGCAGTTGCTTCCCGGTGGGCCGCATCGCCCGTGGCCAGCAAGCCTCCCGACGTATCGTGCAGAACTTTCATGCGCACAGGGATGTGCCCAATGCTAACGCCGAAATTGATTAGCGACTTCCCTTCCCGCTGCGCATACCAACCGGCTACGTCAGCGGTCCCCGCCTCGAGTTCGAGTGAAGTCGTGACGCCATCGTGCGCCTGGAACTGATAATTCCTAGGCTGTTGGCCGTGTTCATGCAAATCGATAAATCCCGGCGCAACGACGAGCCCCTTCGCATCCATCGTCGCCTTCCCCTGGAGCGGACTAGACGAAACCGCGCGAATTTTGCCGCCGCTAATCCCCACATTGCGCACCGCGTCCAGCCCCGATTCCGGGTCCATCACCCGGCCATTCGCGATGACCAGGTCGTATCTTTCGTCGTCGGCCGCGCGCCCTGCCGCAACCACATAACTCAGCCCCAAGGCCGCAAAAATAATTGCGATTGCCAGCGTTTGTATTCTTCGAGATGAACCCTGCCGCATTTTTCCATCCCCCTGTAACTTTGCGGCGCTAAGTCTCTTTCCCCAAGCCTCTGGTGTCAAAGGAAATCTGAATCGTTCTAAATGGAGAACGCCGCAGCTCCCAGAAAAACGCAGCCTCCAAATCGAACTCGTTCTCTCAAATCTTTTGGGAAATAAAAACCCCGGGTCGCTGGGGGGAGCGACCCGGGTGGGGGTTACTGCTGAGGGGGGCCGGAGGAAACTCGATAAATTTTCAATTCACCTGGTGCACGGTCAGCATGCAAATCTTCCGTAGCTCTTCGTAGGTGAAAAATGTCTCTTCTTGTTCTCCCGCGCATTCCCGGTGTCCCAATCCAGACTCGTCCGAGAGTCGCGAGAGTTCGTCTTCAGAAATTCCAAGCAGCAGGGCTGCACGTCCTTGCGTCACATACTTTGGCACTTGGCTATTCATCATTCCTCCTCACGCGGGAAGCAATGCCATAGCATCTTGTTCCACGGCCAGGATCATCGCTTTATAGATGTCCACATCCCAGCCTTCGCCAATCCTCATCCGAACCGTTTCACCGCCATCTTTCAACAGCGTGCCCCGGAGCGGCACCTTAATATCGCCTAGCGCTACTTGCAGCACCACAGGCTGCCCCATCCAAGCTTCGTACGCGCTGTCCATTCCCCCTCCTGCAGATGTTCAGCCCTTGCTGACGGGAACAGAATCGCTGAGCGCACATTTTCCGACAATGGTACAGCGAGGGTACTAGCCTAGTAAGTTGGTACTGCCTTTTTTCTTAAGCGAGAATTTGTGCTGATTCGGTACAGAAGTACGCACGTACTGTTTTTTCAGGACGCCCGGTCCATTGGGTAATAAAGATGTGAATGGCATTCTTCTGGCATGACGCGTCCCGACCACTCCTCGCTGGCCAATGGGCCAGTGGCTCCGACCGAAAGAGCAGGATTGGGCTTGGCTTTAGGCGGTGGGTTTTCGCGTGGATTCGCCCACTTGGGTGTCTTGCAAGTCCTCGAACAAAATCACATACCAATTTCCCATATCGCTGGCACCAGCGTGGGCAGCATTCTTGGCGCGGCTTACGCAAGCGGTGCGCCTCTATCTCGAATCATCACCACCTGCCGCAAAATTCGTTTTCGTGACATCGGCCGCTGGCGCGTTTCTCGCTTGGGACTCGCCAGCAATCACCGGCTGGGCAACCTTATCGAACAAGTTTTCGAATCGCGTCGCTTCGAAGATCTTCGAATTCCCATGGCCGTAGTCGCAACGGATTTGGCCAACGGTGAACCCGTGGTTTTCACTCACGGGAATCTCTGCGAAGCAATCCGCGCTAGTTGCGCTTTCCCAGGCTTGTTCGAACCCGTTAAAATCGGCACTCGCTGCCTCGCCGATGGAGGATTGGTCGCGCAGGTTCCAACGCGCGCGGCTCGCGATCTTGGTGCCCAGCACGTCATCGCCGTTTCGGTGGGCGTCGAAGACGGACATCGCGGCGCTCCATCCAACATCTTTCAAGTGGTCTGCCGCGCCGTCAGCGCCGCACAGAAGCATCAGCTTGAAATTTGGGAGCGCCACGCGGATCTGGTTCTCCGGCCCGACGTACAGTCTTTTGCATGGGATGATTTCGACCGCGCAGACGAAGCCATCGAAGCTGGCGCTGCAGCTGCGCGCCGTGCGCTCCCCCGCATCCAAGCGCTGCTCAGCCCTCCCAAAGACCCACATGCCGAATTCCAGGCTCGGCTCGAAGCCGAAGCCCAAAGTTATCTCTGGCTCGCGGAAGCATCCCGATGATTCGCCTGGCATCGTTGATCGCGGCGGTTATCGCTTCACTGCTTCTCTGGCATGAATGCGGAGAGGATGTCGGAGTTTTCTGCTACCGTATTGGACTGGGTGCTTTTACGACGTTGCGCTCACGCGTGTTCGTCCCGGTGCCAGCTTCTCAAATAAACTTTTCGAGGAACCGTTCCGCTTGCTCCAATCCATCCTCCACTTTCTCCACTCGCTCTATAGCCCAGAAGGACTTCGAGAGTTAATCCGCTCCGGCGGCGCTCCTCTGGTTTGCACCATCGTGTTCATCGAAACGGGCTTTTTTGTAGGTTTTTTTCTTCCCGGTGACTCCCTGCTGATCACTGCTGGCATCTTCTCCGCCGCAGGTGTTATTCCACTTAAGTGGCTTCTGTTTCCAGTCATGCTCTGCGCCATCGCGGGCGATCAGGTTGGCTATTGGATTGGCCGCTCCGCTGGCGCCGCGCTTTACCGTCGCGAAGACTCCCTCTTCTTCCGCCGGAGCCACCTTCAGCGAGCGCACGACTTCTATGAAAAATACGGGGGCCGTGCAGTAATTCTCGCGCGCTTCGTCCCCATCATTCGCACGTTTTGTCCACCCGTCGCGGGCGCCGCAAAAATGCCTTATTCGCGCTATTTTCTTTTTGATTGTTTAGGCGGTGTCTTCTGGATTGGCGCTACGATTCTTGGCGGTTATTCCCTCGGCCATTTGATCCCGAATATCGGCCAATACATCCACTATGTCATTGCAATCGTCGTCTTTATTTCGATTTTGCCGCCAATTATCGGGATACTCCGCTCCAGAAAGACTCCGAGTGATGTGTCCAGCTCAGCCGTCACTAGCGGCAAGGCCCACTAGCCCATGCAGTCCAACAAACTCAAAGCCATTATCTTTGATATCGGCCGCGTCCTCGTCCGGATCGATGTCGCCCGGGCCATGCAGGGCCTCTCCTCCGGGACCTCACTCTCTCCCACCGAACTCTGGTCGGCTATAGAGAAGGATCCTCGCTGGCCCGACTGGCAGGAAGGGCGAATGGCTCCTCGCGATTGGTATTTGCATCTAAGCAGACGACTCGGCGGCAACTTTACGTTCGAGCAATTCACGGAAATCTGGAATCGCGTCCTCGACCCTTCTCCAATCCACGATGACGCCTTCTTCCAAAAACTCTCCAAGAACTACCGTCTTGCGCTTCTCTCCAATACGGACCCCATCCACGTCCAGCATCTCGAAGCCAACTACACCTTTTTCAAGTTCTTCCCCACACGTATCTATTCCTGTTCCGTCGGCGCCAGCAAACCTAATCCTTTGATCTATCGCGAGGCCCTTCGCGCCCTCAAAGTCCAAGCGCAGGAAGCCGTATACATTGATGACATTGCAGCCTATGTCGAAGCCGCTCAAAGGCTTGGCTTGGCTGGAATACAGTTTCAATCCCCTTCTCAGCTGACCTCCGACCTAAGATCCCTGGGCGTCGATCTGCCTTAGCCCGTCCACAAGCGTAAGAAAGTCCAAAACGGCCGTTTCTAACGTAAAGATTGCTAGGACTAGTACTGCCCTGGCCCAATGGCCCTGGATACGCCTCGAAGCAACCCTCATTTATTCATCAATTTACGGGTAGGTTCGCCCATTGTTCCCTGTACTTCCTTTGGCTCACAACTTGCTACCTCTGTGTTACGGGCCGATTAAAAAGACAAATCGTTCGCCCACATTAGGGTGAGGAGAAAAGACCAACATGGTTGAGGAACACATAGTGGAAACGAGAAACAATTCATCTTGGCAGTTGCCCGCGATCATCGTATTGGGCTTGGTCGCGATTGCCGGTTTGGGATTTGGATGGAACGCTTCTTCAAAGCTTGACGCTACACAGCAAGCTGTTACGTCGGAAGTAAAGACGTCTCAGCAGGCTGAGCAGCAAGACATGTCTTCGTTGAAAGACCGCATTGCACAGGACGAGAAAGCCAATTCTGATCTCCAGGGCGATTTGAAGGTTGTTACAGACAAGCTCAAGATTACCCAGGGTCAGCTGAAGAAGGCGCGTCTGGCGACCGAAGCGGCCGCGAAGCAGAACGACGAGACCACTCAAAAGCTCAGCGCCCTTGATACATCCGTTCACACAGAACTTGCGACCAAGGCCGCCACGGATGACGTGAAGACGGTCGACACTAAGGTCACAGCAGTCAGCGCCGACCTCAACACCACCAAGGAAGACCTGAAGATGGCCAAGAGCGAGATGGGAACTCTCATCGCGCGTAACCATGATGAAATCGACCAGCTCCGCCGTCTCGGCGAACGCGACTACGTCGAATTCACCATCACTGGCAAGAACAAGCCCCAGAAGGTCGGCAATGTCACCGTCGAACTCAAGGGCGTCAACGAGAAGAAGAACCAGGTGAATCTCGCCATGACCGTCGAAGACAAGCGCTTCGAGAAGAAGAACCGTGCTCTGAACGAGCCCATTTTCTTCTACATCTCCGGCACACATATTCCTGAAGAGATCGTTGTGAATAAGGTTGGTAAGGATACGGTTAGCGGCTACGTCAGCATTCCGAAGGCAAATGCGCAGCCAACGACCACTTCCACCACTTCCGGAAACTAAGGACAACTTACAAAGGCCATTTCGGCCGTCGAGGCAGCCAAGCGGGCAGGATTTCCTGCCCGCTTTCTTTTTTCCCCCTTCTCACAACCTGCTTGTCCAGCTTTTTTTGAGCCGTTCCCCGGTTTCTCCTCAAACTCCGTTAAGATAGAAGCTCGCAAAGCGGAGAATGGCTTGCATCAAACTTCTTTCATCCTGTACATCGCAATCGACGACCTCATCCCCGCCCGCGGAAAAAGCGTCCCTGGACTCGACGAATTCACTGCCGCCCTTGATCACCGCGGCATTCCTGCGGTCTGGCTCACAAGCCGCACCCGGCTCCAATTGGATGAGCCCCGCCGCAAGCTCGCTCACACGCACCCTTTTATTGCCGAAGACGGCTGCGGTGTTTTTCTTCCGGAAGACTATTTTCACCTGCGGCCGCATGCTTCCACGTCGCAGCCGCGCGGCATACCCACTGTCCGCCTGGGCCGCTTCACCTGCCTGCCTGTCGCCGAGCAGCAGCCCGCAGCTTCGGACGCCTTGGAGAGTCTTGCCGAAGAAACTGGCGTCTCTGTTGTGTCTCTGCGCTCTCTTCCGCCCCGGGAGTTAGCCCAAAACGCGAATCTGCCTCCCCGCGAAGCGGAGCTGGCGCGGCAGCGCGACTTTGACGAGCTGTTTTTCTTCGCAGGCGCTTCTGAGCACGATATCGACAATTTTCAGGAGGTCGGGCGCAGCCAAAATATTCAGCTCCGCCAGAGGGGCGTGCTGTGGTCCCTGGCCATCGGTGCGAACGTTCGCCGATGTGTCGGAGAGCTTTCCAAACTCTATGATCGCGCTCTTCGGTCCCACGCACGCACGATCGGGATCGCCACTCCGGGGCAGGAGAAGGCCCTTTTCGCGGCCTGCGATCGCGCGATCCTATTGACTGACACTGGCGGCAATCTTTCTGATATCTCCTCCAGGCAAGCTGCCACACAAACTGACCGAGTAATGGAACTACCACTACGCGCTGCAGACACTTGGGAACAAGTTCTCGCTATTCTCTCTACGAAGAGATAGGAGGCCAACTGAGCTAGCAGAACTTTTTGGAAACAAAATGTCGGTAATACGACTACTTTTTCACACGCCCGACATTTCAGTCACATCTTGGATTTCCTGCACTCCGCCCAAATCTCCTGTTTTCGCGATGATAGCGATTTTTTCCGCGTCCCCCTCCGTGGCCCTTTGATTGCCTTTGTATACGCGAGTGTCAATCACAGTTATACGCGTTTGATTTCTCGGTTTAGTATGGGCACTGAAAATTCAGCGGACCGAGTACTAGGAGAACCCCTACTATGGCATGGCTTACTCGTAAGCTTCACATCCCGGCCTCTGAATCTTCCATGGGGATTCTTTTGGCGCTTTGCATCGTCACCATGGGTCTAATGTCGATGGCTCTGCTATGGCAGGCTCAGATCATCGCGAATCAGCGTGAAGCCATTCAATGGCTTGAAACTCTCAAATTTGGTGGTTAGTTGACTTTGCCCAGGCCCCTGCTAAGGCCGGGCACGCCTCCCTCCGCGTGCCTGGCCTCCCCTCTTAAGCCTCATTGCGACACTCTCAGTTATTGATAAGCTCCTCTTAAGAATCCCTTACGACTTTCTTGCTGTCTTGTGATTCAATACCCATGCGGGGGATTTCTAATCCTTGGGGGATACACCGTGAAACGAATCTTGAGTGTTCTCGTGTTGGCTACAGCACCGGTTCTTCTGGCTTCTGCGCATGCAACCACCCAGCAAGCGCGGTCGGCGCATTCTTCGATGGCCAGTAATGGCCAGGCACAATCATCCAATGCGGCTTCTTCGCATGACCGGCACCACCGCCGACATAGCAAGCACCATCACCATCATCATTCTGCGTCACCGCAGCAATAGACATACAATACAATCGGGATAGGGGAGACGGTTGCCCGTCCTCCCCTCCCACACGACCGGACATCGGGTCGTTGTTGGGCTTCTTGCTGAGCCGCTGCCGTTAACTCCCTAATCTTTGGATCCAGCTGGTCCAGCAGCTCCAATAATTCTTTTCGGCGCCGACTGGCCCACGGAGCCAACGACAGTTTCTCGAGCAGTGCTCGTCCTTGCTGGCTAAACAGTTTTTTCTTCCAGCGATAGCCCTCGTTCATCGCCACCGCCTGCAGTTGATTCATGATCCGCGTGCGCATCTGCACCAGCCGATGCCGATGCCAAAGCAGTTGCCGCAGATCACGATTCTCCGGAGTAGGTACCCAGATTCTGGGAAAGTTATTTTCCAGCAACAGCCTCAACAGCAGTCGGGCATCCTCGCGGTCGGTCTTCTGCTTGCGGACGCGCTTGGCCTTGATCTTCGCGGCATCGCCGATCCATACCTCGATACCCAGTTCGGCCAGTAACCGCTCTAACCAACGGGAGTAGCCGGTGGCCTCCATCCCCACACGAACGCGCACTCCTCTTGCCGCCATTTCTCGGTAGAACTTCTCCGCTTCCCCATCACTGTGGTTCAATTGCCGTTCAACATACTCCCCGGTTTCCTGATCTAGAAACGCAATCTCCTGCATGCTCGGGTGAAAATCTACTCCTATAATGATCATGTTGGCTCCTTCCTCCCGAGCCTTGGTCGTAATGCAACCACAGTCTACTCGGGTCGACGGAGCCAGCACTGTTATGAAATCATGCGGGTCCGCATCCGGCGGTTCGGCGGGTTGAACTAACCATGAGCCGTGAGCTCGGGAAGTCCGAGCGAGGCGAAGTAAGCGTTCGACAGAGCGAGTTTTAGCGCTGGAGTGTTTGCGAGGTGCCACGGTCCATCGGAGCTGCCAGCGGTTTGCGCGGCTTCCTGCGCAACGATGCCGCGCTTGCGGAGCTCTCGATATCTTGTAGTTCCTCGTTTCCACTGTTGCCAGACCATCGACCGAAGTCGACGTCGGAGCCATTGCGCCAGTTCCTCGAGCACACTCGGAGTTTCGCATCGCCCGAAATAACCGATCCATCCACGGAGATACTCCGCTAAATCATGGACCATCTGGGCGAGACTTATGCCCCGCGTCCGGCTGGTGAGTTCCCGAACTCGCTCCTTGAACCGTGCCACCGCTTTCGGCGCCAAGCGCCTCTTCGGTTGCTTGTGATTCGTGAAGCTGAATCCCAGGAATTTCCGTTCCCATGGTCGTGCCACCGCACTCTTCTCGCTGTTCACTCGCAGCTTGAGCTTCGTCGTGAGGAGTCGCGTCACGCTGCTCATCACTCGTTCACCGGCTCGCCGACTGCGGACGTAAATGTTGCAGTCATCCGCATATCTGGTGAACCGATGTCCGCGCCGCTCCAGCTCCTGATCCAGTTCGTTGAGTACGATGTTCGATAGCACGGGCGAGAGAGGTCCACCTTGCGGTGTTCCTTCCTCGGCCGGACTTACCAGCCCGTTCTCCATTACTCCGGCTCGCAAGAACGCACGAATCAGTTTCAGCAGACGCTTATCGCTGACCCTTTCGGCGATCTTCGCTAGTAATCGGTCGTGATTGACCCGGTCGAAAAATTTCTCGAGATCCAGATCCACCACCCAGCGGTAGCCTTCGGCTTGATACTGCTGCGCCTGCTCCACCGCCTGATGTGCCGATCGCTTGGGCCGAAACCCATAGCTGTGTTCAGAGAACGTTCCGTCCCAGCTCCTCTGCAGCGCCTGCATTACCGCTTGCTGAATGAACCGATCCAGCGCCGTCGGAATGCCTAGCTTGCGCACTCCGCCGTCCGGCTTCGGGATTTCCACCCGTTTTACCGGTTGTGGTGTGTAGGTTCCGCTGAGGAGTTGTTCCCGGATGGCTGGCCAATGCTCTTTCAGGTGTCCAGACAGTTTCTCAACGGTCATCCCGTCGATGCCCGGACCGCCTTTGTTGGCCTTCACTCGTCGTAGCGCCTGCTTGCAGTTTTCCAGCTCGCAGACTTCTTCCATCCACTGCTCGGTAGTCGGACTTTCTGCTCTGCGCTTCGCCAACTCCGATTCGGTCCCTCCCTCGAAGGCCGTCGGGGCTGCACCCCTACTCTCCTCCGGGAAGGCCAGACAGTACTGGTTTTTCTGCCGCTTGTCGGTTGTTGAGTCGCGCCGCGTGCTCATCGCTCCCTTTATCCCCTTGCGGGGGCCGTTCGGGCCTTCGCTGCTTGCGCAGCTACTACGCCCTCTGCTGACTTCTGCCACCGGATCAGAAACGATCTCTCGCCTCTCAGTCTCGAATTCGAGACCGGTAGCAGATCTCCCGAGGTAAGTTCGACCGCCTTCGACGCGCAACCGCTGGATTTACATTCAGTGCCCTTGATGGATTAGGGCTTCGCTGCCATTGGCCAGCTCGCCCGAACACTGCCTGCCTCCCATCCAGTTCTTGTTCATCGGCTCACGTCTTTGCTCCACGCTTCTTTCAGACCTCACCTTGCGGTTCGGTCCTTGCGCTTCGCTATCACTTCACCTCCATCTGGTTGTGAAGAGGACTTGCACCTCCTAGCTGTCGAACATGCTCGGCACAATCGGGATAGGGGGAGCAGTCACCTGCTCGCCCCTCCCACACCACCGTACAGGCGGGTCCGCATACGGCGGTTCAGCAAGTTGAGCCCTGATGGGCCGGAGGTTCGAGTCGTCGTCCGCCACAAGGGCTTCGCCGCTCTGCAGGTTCCCGTTTCGGCTTCACCGTCTTCTGAACCTGTAAAGCTCAGCCGAAGCTGATTGGCTGGCGCAGTGCCACCCGTGAGTTCGACGTTCTACTACTCGCTCTTACTGTTTGGGCCTTCCTCACTTCCGTGAGTACTACGCCCGCTGCTGACTTCTGCTGCAGGATCAGGATGAATTACTCCACCCTCAGTCCCGAGTCCGAGACGTGCAGCAGATCTCCCGCGATAAGCTCGACTGCTTTCTACGCGCAACCACCGGATTTACGCTTTGCGTCCTTGATAGATATGGGCTTCGCGATCATGGGCCCGCTCGCCCGACGCTCACGCCTCAGATCCGGTTCTTGTACATTGGCTCGCGTTTTTGCTCCGCGCTTCCTTCAGACCCCGCCTCGCAGCGACGCCCTTGCGCTTCGCTATCACTTCACCTCTATCAGGTTGTGAAGAGGACTTTCACCTCCAAGCTGTCGAACATGCGCGGCGTACCCAAAATCAAAAGGGGGAGCCGGGCGGCTCCCCCTTTTGCCATTTTACTGTGTCGTCTCCGAAGCGCGCTAACTGCGCGTATGTTTCGTGAGCGACTCGCACCGCTAGAGCGGTGTGCTCAGTTTTGGTTCAGCTCTAAGTCCGGTGGAGTCATGTCCCCTCCGGAGCTCATTGAGCTCTCATCTCCGGTGTACTCCCCCGCGACGCCTTTTGCAAGCAAAGAGTGGGCGAACACACAAATTCCACAAACGTCTATTTTCGTATTCCTGATTTAATTTTTACTTGATGAAAAGTGTTTCCCGGAGCTGATCCCTGCTTACGAAAGACTTCATCGTGCGGAATCTGCTGAACAGATCCTGTATTTCGCGGTTCTGGTAAACCTTTTGCGCGGGACACAGCAGGGTGGCCGAAATAATCTGCAGAGAGTTAGAATCCGCGATGCGATAGCGTTGAAATCCTTCCGGCTTCTTACTATGGAACAGAGCAAACACAACTCCGCCTGGACGCAGCAGCTCCGTCAAATTCGCTACGGCCTGCCTCGCCAGCGCAGGTTCCAGATAATCAAGCAAGTCCCAGACTAAAATCGCATCGAATGACGCCCGCGGATATTGCAAATTAGATTCGAGGAATCGCGTGGCCCGCCCAGTCGGAGTCATGTCCACAGCTCCGGAAACGACGCCCGGTTGGTTTAATAGCACTTCCTCTTCGCCTAGAAAATCCTTCCACCCGCGCAAAATATCTTCGGAAGACACGCGAAAACCGCGCTCGATGAAAAAACTCAGAGTCGTTTGCCACGCCGGCCCTAAATCCAGCAACGTTCCTCGGCCAAGTCCATCCAAGTTCCACAAAAATTCTTTCAATCCATTCGAAATGCGCGTAGATCCCGGCGCCTCTGGCGGGCGAGGCGAGCCTACGGCCGGGACAGAGGCGACGTTGCGTGTTCTTCCGTTTTGAGAGATTGGCCGTGAAATCTCGCGGGCTGTTCCGGTACCTACGCCAATGCCTAGTTTATGCAGGAAGCTCATGGATCAATCCGCCGCCGTTCCGGAACTCATCGAAATCTGGCTAGACGACTTCCCCGCTGAAGGCGAAGCACCCGCTGCGGCCGCCTGAGCCTCTCCGGTTTTGCCAGGGTGTTTTCCAGCTTCAACCTTGCCGCGCAGCATAGCGCCATCTTCGATGGCCAGGCGGTCGGTTTGCACTTCGCCGATCACTTGCCCGGTGCTCCAGAGCTGCACTTTATCGCGTCCCGAAACTTTTCCTTCCACTGTTCCGCGAACAATTACTTCTCGAGCGGTCACATCCGCTTTCACGCGCCCGTTCGGCCCGATGGTCAAGCTCCCATTGGTAAGACTCAGCTTTCCATCCACTTGGCCGTCGACGAAAAGATCTTCGCTCCCCGTAACCTCGCCTTTTATTTTGATTCCTTGGCTGATGCAGGCAGAGGCTTTTGAAGAGACTGGTACTTCTTTCGGCGTCTCACGGATTGGGGACGAAATGGGGACCGGCGTACTTGCAGCGCCCACAGGTGCTGTGGAAATCTCGGGCGCTGCTTGGGGCTTACCGTCTTCTTTTTTCCACATCTGACACCTCGACCACGAAAATTGGATTTTCGAAGCCGCCGATCGAGTGCTGGGAGGAACCGCGACTCAGAAGCGTGAAGATAGTACAGCACTTAGCGGCTGTAAACAAGTATGCGGGGTAGCAAATCTAGCGTGTTTCCTGAAGCGCTACACCATACTTTGTGGTTTCAGTCCGGCTATATCCACAATGGATAGCGATACTTGATGCCCTGGCCTCTCCCTGTCGACATCAAGTCCGAGCCATCCTTACGACAATTCCCTTAGTTAACCATGGACTATAATAACTGTTATATTAACGTTGCACCTTACTCCAACAACGCTACTCTCATCTCGTCCAAGGATCTATGACTCATGAATTCGGATCCAAGCTTCGCAGGTGCGCGGCAGCCTGCTCGGGCAATTCGGCATTGAAGTAAACCTCTTTGATGCTGTAGGACTTGCTGCGCTTCTCCACGATCGGCATGATTTCGATGTGCCAGTGATAGTCTTCCGCCAGCGTTTTCCAATAGCCCGCCAATTCGCCCTTTTTGCTCTTCGTGTTTGGGGCTGTGTGCACCACCAAATGGTAGGCTGGCGCCACCTTTTCTAACCTGCGCAGCACGCGGCCCAAAAGCGCAGCCAACTGTTTGCGGTTCGAACCTGGCCGCGGCTGTTCAAATAACTGATTGTGCTTTCGGTGCATCACCCAAACTTCATAGGGGACACGCGAAGCGTACGGGCAGAGCGCGTAGTAGTCCCCTTGCACGTCCACGATTCGCTTTCCTTGCTTCTCCTCTTGCTTCACGAAATCGCAAAAAATGCACCGCTCTTTGTCCTTAAACCAGTCATGCGCCGCGTGCAGCTCATACTTAATTCGACGCGGCACAAAGATCGTTGCTGTTATTTCGGAGTGAGCGTGCGGCCATTCTTCCCCTGCCATCTCACCCTGGTTCTTGAACACGCTCACATATTTGAATCGGGAATCTTTTTTCAGGTCAGCTATCCGCGCGGCCCAAACCCACAGCACCCGCTCAATCTCCTCATCCGTGAATTGCGGAAGGCGTTTTTCGTGGCTCGGCGTCTCCACGACAACTTCGTGCGCGCCGAGCGGACCCATTTTGTCGTACATGCCCTCTGCCAACCGCCCCGGATCGCCCTCCACGCGGTACAACGGCTCAGGGTGAGGCACAACGCGTACTTGCCACGGTCCTTCCGGCGGCCAGCTCAAAATAGCTTTGGATTTTTCCATTTTTTCTGGTTCAAATGGACACTCAGCGAGGGATTCGCCGCCGACTTCCCGCTGGCCAAGTATGATCCAACTTTGGGTGATAGGGTCTTTTCGCAGTTCCATTCAGGTTTCTTCAGCAGATCTCGCGCTTGCAGTGATGCACACAGTAAAACCGCGCGCAGTGTCCAAGAAAATCGATTTGCAACGCTTGCAATGAGCGCACTCGCATCGCCGTAGTTTGTTTCTCTGCTCCCCAATTGTCAAGCAACCTGAAAATCGATTTCATCAGCGAATGTTTTGATGGCAAACCGAACTCTGCCTGTGGCCCCTTTTTCCTGTTCCCTTTTGTCTTTGCTTCGTTACTTCCCCTCGCATGTTATCCTCTCGCCTAAGATGGAAACGGACATCGCATTCATGCAAACGGCCCTCGAGGAAGCCCGCGCCGCGGCCGCTGCGGGCGAAGTACCCATCGGCGCCGTGCTCGTCCATGACGGCAAAGTTCTGGCCTGCTCGGGCAACCGCACAATTCGCGACTGTGACCCCACCGCGCACGCCGAAATCATCGTAATCCGCGAAGCCGCTCGCCTCCTCAGCAATTACCGAATGGCGGGCACAACTCTCTATGTCACCCTGGAACCTTGCAGCATGTGCGCAGGGGCCATAATCCAAGCCCGCATTCCACGCCTCGTCTACGGCGCCGATGATCCAAAGGGCGGCGCCGTCCGTTCCTGTTTCGAAATCCTCACAAACGCCACTCTCAATCATCAGGTAGAAGTCATTCCTGGCCTTCTCGCTGCTGACTGCGCCTCCGTCCTGCAATCCTTCTTCGCCGCCCGCCGCTAAATCGCCGCACTGAAGCACAAACCTCCCTCGGCAGCGCAAACACAGCTCGTTTACCTCTGAATTGCGTCTGCTCGCTACTCGTCCCTGTTAGATAAATTCTCAATACCCAGGTGAGAAAAGCCCCTCTCTGTGCAAGCAACCCTGGATTGCCCGAACCCAGAAGCCTTGCTACGATGGGACTTGCCATAACCGCGGAGAGGTGACTGAGCGGTTGAAAGTACTCGCCTCGAAAGCGAGCGTACGGGAAACCGTACCGTGGGTTCGAATCCCACCCTCTCCGCCATTCAGTCGCACAATTCGATTCTCCAACGCAGCGAAAGAGGCATTGCCAAGAGACATTCTTCGCGTCTTATGCGATGCACGGGGCCGAGGCGATGGTATTGGTGAACGTCATGCGGATTCCGTGCTTTGGCCGCAGAATGACCATCGGACGAGCCTCGATCAGTTGGCCGGGAGCCAGCTGAAAATCGTATTTTCTTAGCAGATCGCTCAGAATCATGAGGATTTGCAACATTGCGTAATTTCCACCGATACACCCTCGCGGTCCGCCCCCGAAGGGAAGGAACGTGAAGGGCGTGCGCAGCTTGTCATTCGGTTTGGTGAACCGCTCCGTATCGAAAGTTTCAGGATTCTGCCAGTAGCGCGGAGCATGGTGTGCGCCGTACACATAAACAATGACGGTCGATCCGCGGGGTATGGCGAGGTCGCCTACGCGGTCGTCCGCGACAGCCATGCGGTCGATCATCCAAAACGGCGGGTAGAGGCGGAGCCCCTCCTGAATGACCTGAGTCGTAAATTCGAATTTGGGAACGTCAGTGTACCTCAGGGATGCTTCGCCTAGAACGGAATCAAATTCGTGCCTTACCCTTTCGAGACAATCCGGACGCGAGCTCAAAAGATAAAAAAGCCACGATAGCGCATTCGACGATGTCTCATGGCCGGCGACGAGAAGTTGCATGCTTTCACTGAGGATGAGCTCATCGCTCATACCTTCGCCATCGCTGTAGCGCGCATCCATCAAAGTCTGCAACAGATCGTGGCCAGGCGGTTCGTTGCGGCGCTTCTTGATGTATTCGAACAGAACAGCGTCCGCGCGGGCGCGCATGTCTTCGTGCTTGCGAAGTTCCCCCGAGACAGCGAACCAGGGATTCAGATAGGGCTGAAGGGTTTGCCGAACAATGAATTCTTGGACGGTGCAGATGGTATGGCTGACAAGATCAATGTCTTCGTCCTTCAACCGTGCGCCAAATAGCGATCGGGCGACCATCGCAAAGGTAATTTTCATTAGCTGGGGGTAGATATCGACGGGACCGTTACGGGCCTGTCTGTCGAAATCCCGCAGCGACTCGGCGAGGGAGTCTTGCATGATTGAGGAGAGCGCATCGAGTTGCGCTCGATCGAAGCCTTTTTGGATGAGACGCCGCTGCGTACGCCAAGCCTCTCCGTGGGTGGTGAGAAGGCCTTTGCCCAGGAAATGGCCCATCCGCTTCACTTGAATTTCGGATTTTTGGTAGTTCTCCGCATTGGTCTTTAACACGTGCTGAATCACAGCCGGATCAATCGTAACGATCGCTTCTTTGAGACCACCCAAATAGAGCCGGAATGTGTCGCCGAAGATTTTGTTATAGCTGGACAATACCTGCACCGGATTGCGAAACATCGCGCGAGAATCCGCAAAGCAGCGAAATCGGGAAACAACGGGGATGGGAGTGGAGGACGTCATACCCAGCGATCCTGGCAATTGACTCGAACCAGAGGTGATTTCACGTCAGGCGTAGGCAGCGATAGCGGAACTATAAGTAAAGATAAAATGCTCAAAATCAGTTTTCGCTCCCCAATTGCTTCAAGAGTATCAGATGATGCCAGATTGCCTGAGTCATGGTGGGGTGCTGCCGATAGGGAACCCCAAACTCTTTGGCGGTCTCCTTCACGATTCTGGTCAACGGAGCATAGTGGGTATGGCACACGAAAGGGCACAGATGGTGAACGATGTGATGGTTGAGCCCGCCGGCGAGCCAACTGACGAGCGGGTTTTCCGTCGCATAGTCCGCCGTTGTCGCGAAGATGTGATACACGCCGTTTTCAAACTCACCACGGTCCGTGGGGAAGTAGGTGCTGTCAATAGTGTGCGTGGTCTGAAATACAAGCGTTACGGCTAAACCGACGAACAAATGGACCAGAAGGAACGCCCCGGCAACCAACAGAGGTGATTTCCCTAGCACTATAACCGGCAAGACAAGCATGTAAGTAAGGTAGAAGGCCTTGCCTGCAACGAGAATGGCATATTCGCGAAAAGGATGCTTGGCGCGTTTCAGATAATCGTGGGATGGGAAGAAAAAGCTCTCGAAGTCTCTGAAGAACACATAGTCGAGAGAGAACATCGCATACAAGAAAAGCGCATAGATGTGTTGAAAGCGGTGCCACGGCGCGCGGGATTCATGGGGGGTAAAGCGAAAAATGCCGCGTCCCGAAAGCGCATCGTCTTCGCCTTGGAGATTGATGCAGGAGTGATGGCCCCGATGATGGAGGATCCGCCACATGTACGAGCTGATTCCGCACAAATCGAACACGTAGTTCAGGGTTTTGTTGACGCGCGGCCGGGACGAGATGGCGTTGTGATTGCTGTCATGAGCAATGTTCAGCAAAAGAAATGTTTGCGCAAGGCCGCCTAGAAGATAGAGGGCAACAAACCTCCACGAATCGGGCCGCAGAGCATAGAGAGCAATCCAGGCGCCCATGAGCACTGCCAGTCCCACAGCAATTTTGACCCACATCGTACGGTCCGCTTTGTAGGTAATGTTCTGGTCGGCAAAAAATTTATCGAGGCGGCGACGTAAGACTTTAGGAAAGGAAGATGCACCGACGGGTCCGGTAGCCGGCGCCGCTGAGGATTCCGATGGTACAAGATCCGGAGTCTCTGGATCCTGAGCGATCAACACTTCGGATTTGAACGTCAACAGCGCCTCCGCAGACATGCCCATTGGGCCCGACGCGTTCCATCCGCCGCATCCGGGCGCTGACTCTCAGCGAAATTAGTGCTGTGCCGACAGCCTCACAGCACAATTTTAATGCGGGCCAGTAAAGACAATCAAGGACATTCGGAACGCATGATGCCTTGTTGCAGTGTGTGAACAAGGGAAGCGACGACGCATGGCATTGTCCATGACGCTTTGTTAATATATGGCCTTCGATGAACCATAATGAAACGGGCTTCCTGCAAAGGTCCATAGAGGGTCGGTGGAGCTCCACAATTCCTGGTTGTGCCCTTGTGCGCCAAAAAGGAAGACATCCATTTCCCAGAGTATCGAGGGACGCTTATGCTGAGAAAAAATTGAGCGAACATTCGTACAGTCGGCCTACATTTGAGGTCTGCGCTTCCAAACTCAATCGCCGATCACCTCGCTTGCTGGGGAGAGATGTTTCGTTTACTGGCTTGCGCTCTATTCAACATTGGAGGACCGCTGATTGATGGCGACGTCAATTTTAGGCCACCTGGACAGGCTGGCAGATGAGCACCCGAACAAACTTCTTTATTCGTACCTCGATGTAAACGGCGATCCGATAGAGAGCTACACCTACGCGTCGTTTCTCCGGCGAGTGGACGCGATCGCCGGATATTTGTGGAAAGATGGTCGTTTCGCGGCAGGCGATCGGCTGCTGCTTGCGTATCCGCCGGGGCTCGAAATGATCTGCGCGTTCTTTGGCTGCGTGCGCGCCGGATTGATCCCCGTGCCGGTGTATCCCCCCAGTTCGCGTGGCTTCCAGAGCGCTTTGTACAAGATGGTGCACATAGCTAAGGATTGCCAGGCGGCCGGGATTCTAACGAGCAGAGACTACCAGGCATCCCTCAAGACGAATCTCGCGAGAAGCGGAGTCTCGGCGTGTGGCATTGATGTAGATTACATTTCCAGTCTTCCGTGGATCGTCACGGAAGACTTCGTGAATGCAATTTCGGCCCGACCGGCTGCCGTTCATTCGGAAATTTTGTTTCTCCAGTACACCTCGGGTTCGACGATGGAGCCTAAGGGCGTGATCGTTACGCACGAAAATATACTGGATACGTGTCCGTTAGTGATCGACCATCCTTCGCCGGTCGTGGTTTCCTGGCTTCCGCAGTATCACGATATGGGACTGATCGGGTGCTACCTATATCCAGCGCTAAAAGGTGGCACAACGTACGGTTTCTCTTCCACGGACTTCATTCAGCGGCCGATCCTGTGGTTCGATGCGATGACGGCTTACCGCGCCACCGCGACAGCTGCGCCCAACTTCGCCTACGACTATTGCCTGCGCGCCGGGAGGCTTTCCAAGGAAAGCCTGGAGGAGTGTGATCTCAGCTCGCTTCGCGTTTTGATGTGCGCCGCGGAACCCGTAAAGCCGGATACCTACAGACGTTTTCTGGAAGCGTTTCAGTCCTATGGACTGAAGTCCGAGAGTTTCTATGTCGCCTACGGACTGGCTGAGAATACTCTGGCGGTCTCACTGGGCGGTCGCAACATCGTTTCCGTCAATAAGCGTGCCCTCTCGTTGGGGACGGCCCGCATGACTACGGAGGTCTCTGAAATCGACGGAGCCACGCAGATTGTTAGTTGTGGAACGCCGCTGCCGGGTCTCGACGTTAAGATTGTGGATCCGGAAGGGCACTTCCCTCTTAAGCCAGAGCGCACCGGTGAAATCTGGGTCGCCGGAAGCGGTAAGTGCCTTGGTTACTGGAACAATCCCGAGTTAACTCTGAAGCAGTTTCGTGCGCGGCTTGTGGACGATTCTCCTTATGAAGACGGCTACCTGCGGACCGGCGACATGGGATTCTTCCACGGCGGCGAACTCTACGTCTGCGGCCGCATCAAGGACATGATTATTCTGCGCGGGCAAAACTATTACCCGCAAGACATTGAGAATGTCGTAGAGAAGTCATGCGGTCAGATCCGGCACAACTGCGTCGCCGCGTTCCAGATTCAGGAAGATAGCGAACCTGCGCTGGCAATCGTCGCCGAAGCCAAGAATCCCAGGGCGATTCCCGACGCACGAAAGATTGCCGCTGCGGTTCGGAATTATCTCAATGTGGAAGTGGCGGTGATTTCGATCATCGCGCCGCGTGCGATCCCGAGAACGAGTTCGGGAAAGATCATGCGCCATAAAACCAAGCAGATGTGGCAGCGAGGTCAGTTCACCGTTCTTTCGGACTTTTCGCGGGAGAAGGACGCCGGGAACTCCCTGTGCGATCCCGACATGCATTCCTCTTTCGCTGAATTGAAAGCCAAGTACAACCTGACAGGCAACGAATCGTACAACCTCATCGAAGCCGGACTGGATTCCCTGGATCTTGTTGTGTTCGTTCACGAGCTCAAGGAACTCCTGAAAGATAAAGGCGCCGAGATGCTGGCGCGGCAGGTTGATATTGGCGTGATTCAGCGTGTCACCGTAGCCGAACTTTTTGGACTAGCCGAAAAGTTGAAGCACGCTCCCGAAGAGGCGCTGGTTCATCTGCGTCATTCCCTTGCGGCTTTCCGTGAAGAGCAGCGCGCCGCTGAGAAACAGATGATGAGCAACGATAGGAAGCTCATCTTCGAGCCTCCGGTGCCTTTGCCCGTGCCAGAGACACCGGCGCCGAATCAGGTGCTGCTCACTGGCGGGACCGGCTTCATTGGTCCCTTCCTCATGAAAAGCTTGCTCGAACAGACACGGGCGAAAATCTATGTTCTCGTCAGGTCTTCCGACCAAGAGCAAGGCAAGCAAAGACTTCGGGACGCGATGGAGTCAATCGGGCCCTGCGAGATGAGTCTGATGGAGATGTTCGAATCTCGGGTGATTCCCGTCTGCGGCGATCTAGGGCAGCCAAAGCTGGGCCTGACGCAGGACGAGTGGGATTTCCTCGCGAGTGAAATCGACACGGTCTTCCACAACGGTGCCACAGTAAACTACCTCTTCAACTACGACCTGATGCGTGACGCGAACGTGCTGGGAACCAATGAGATCGTAAGACTGGCGTTCGAGGGTAGGCCCAAAGAATTCAATTATGTCTCGACTACCTTTGTGTTTGGCTGGGCGGTGAAATCAGTTCTGAATGAGACCGACCTGAACGAGAATATGGAACTACTCGATTTTGGGTACAGCCAAACGAAATGGGTAGCCGAACAGGTGGTTGTCGACGCGCGCAGCCGGGGACTTTCCGCGCGGATTTTCCGGCCTGCTCTAGTGAGTCCTTCAGTGACGGGCGGGGGCAACAATTTTGATATCGCCGTTCGCTTAGTTGCCTTCATGGTGAATCACGGCATTGGCGTTGATACTCTCAACCAGGTCAGCTTTGTTCCGGCGGACATTGTGGCGAACAACATCGTTGCGATCTCTACCACTCGCGGTACAGCGAATAAAACTTACCATGTCACGCGAGACGATTATTCGAACATGATGGATATTACCGGGCTTATTACCAAAGCGACTGGCCGCCAGTTCGAAACATTCAGGCTTCCCGATTTCGTTCCCGAACTGATCCGCAGATGCCGTAAGGAAGATCTTCTCTTTCCGCTGCTGGATTTTTTGGTGGGCTCTGTCGACAACATCTCGGCGATGGAGTTCAAACGCTACGACAGCTCTTCTTATCAACAGGCCCGTGATGCCTCCGTGTGGGGTAAAGCCGATCCGTCTCTGGAAGATACGGTTAACGGTATTCTGAAATTCATGTATCGCAAGGGGATCATTTCGGTCGCGGCTCGTGAGGTCAACGCGGTATCACCGAGCGATGGGCTCGTGGTCTTGACAGATGCAATATCCGCTACTGCTTCTTAAACAAGAGCTTCTCCGTTAGCCGCTGGCCCGTTTCGAGCGTGCCGGTGCTGGATAGTGTCATCTGCTGCCCGTCCGAGGAAACCACCCACCTATCTTTTTGCGTGACTTGATCGTCCCGCCGGTAGCTTGCATCCACGGTATGAGGATCCACAAGTTCAAGCGTCACGGTATCGTTGCGGGAGTTCTTCAGATCGTATTGCTTTCCGTCGAAATGGGCGGTATAGCTGAAGTCACCCAGAAAACGGATCCCACCGGTTCCGTCTGTCTCGATTTTGAGCACCAAACCTTGCCGCAAACGAGTCTTGCTAAGATCTTGCGTCCATTCGCCTGCGAAGAGGTCGTTGGCGACCTTCGTACCTCCGCTTCGCGTCCATACGGTGATTTTATCGGCCTGGCCCGCGGTCGCAGTCGTGGCCGTTAGTTCGTTCCCATCGTTCGAAATTTTTTCGCGCACCGTTGCCACAACAGCTCCATCCTTTTTCTCCTTGACCTCCGCCTGCCTCTTATCGATTCTGCGCATCTCAGTTTGATTGAACGCAAGATTGCCTGGTGCGGACGATTCGTGTCCGTTCCGATTTGCTGTGAAATCGAGATGAGTTTCGCCGGACATAACTACATGCACCTCGTCATGCAGAGGTGTTATGGAGAGCCGGTTAGGCGGATCCAGACTAGACTGCGCGGAGACGAGCGTCCACGAGCCAAGGCGTGGGTCAGCTACTTCAGATGGCAGTGCGGCAAGCAGTGCGAGCAAAAGTAAGGTACGAATGAGTCCTCCCAATCCGATGGAAGAAAGTTTAGCAGATTCAGATAGTTCCGTACGTGAGTCCTGGGGATGTGTAAACTCGCGAACCTAAGCGCAATCGTACGAACTCGTTTGGAATGGGGTACTTCTTTCGCCAGCGTGGTTCTTAGGCGCCACCGCAGAGTTTTGGTGACGAAGATTTTGGCTGATATGACATATTAAAGCTATGGATGTCCGCCGTTTTTGGGTGTCAGGGCTCGTCCTCGCAGCAACCATCACACTTCTTCCATTCTCTTTTCACGCCGAGCGCCGCCTGGAAACAGCCACGCGTGTTGAAGGAAGTCAGGCTGAAATTGTCCGTGAGGAGCTGGCCACTCGTTTTCGGTCGCCGTTTGTGGACCGCGTTGTCCTGGTGCTCGAAGGGCTCCCGCCTGCGGATTCGGAAGCAGGCGGACAAGCGTTAGGAACCATCGTGGCGAGACTGAGGGAGGAACCCGGAGTTTCAGGAGTGGTGTCCTACCTCGAGTTGCGCGATCCGATTTTTCTTGGCCGTGGAGGCGGAACGTTTGTTCTCGTGGGGCTCACGTCAACCAGCGGTCCAGTCGAGTCGCTTGTTCCGGAGCTTCACCAGCTGGCAAGCTCGCTTGAAAATCAATTGCGGAGCCAGTATCCGGCGGTGAAGCTCGAACTCACAGGCGAGATTCCACTGAATTTCGATATTCGGAAAGCAAGCGCCGCCGACGTACATCGCGGCGAAAGCTTGGTGATCCCTGCGACCCTCGCGCTTCTGCTGGTGGCTTTTGGAAGCCTGGTCGCCGCCTTAATTCCATTGGCAGTTGGCCAGCTTGCCATAGCAACCACTCTGGCGATCACGGGATTTCTGGCCCAGCGCTGGCACTTGTCCATTTTGGTTCAGAATTTGGCCACCATGCTTGGCCTTGGCCTGGGAATTGACTACGCGCTCCTCATGATCAGCCGTTTCCGGGAAGCGATTGCCGCCGGGAACGACGGACCCACCGCCGGTCTGATCGCGGCACGTCAGGCAGGTCGCACGCTCTTGATTTCGGCCTCAACGGTAGCCATCGGATTTCTAGCTCTCTTGACGGTTCCGATCAGCGAAATCCGCTCCATCGGCGTCGCGGGGTTCCTGGTGACGGGAATGAGTGTGTTGCTTACAAATACCCTCGTTCCGGCAGCGCTTGTATTGCTCGGTCCGCGGATTGATCTTGGCCGATTGCCCTTCACTCCAAAGTTGGATGAACATCGGGCCGCGCGTGCAGGAAATCGCTGGCGGCAATGGGGAAAGACGATTGTCGCGCATCCTTGGCTCGCCCTCTTTTTGGCGGGTGCTCCTTTGCTTCTGCTCGCGTGGCAAGTCAGGCGACTGGATACTAGTCTGCCCCGAGGAGATTGGCTTCCGCAGGCGGCGGAATCAGTTCATGCGCTACACACTCTTGAACGGATGGATCGGGGCGGCGTTGTTGAATCGTTGCGCGTCATCGTCGAACTTCCAACGGATTCCATCGCTCAAACCGACGCGGGGTGGAATGCGCTGGATCGTCTCAGCAAGCGCCTCGCGACCGACCCTCGCTGTGACCGCGTGATTTCTATCACTACGCTTGCGGAGGGCAACCGATCTTCGCTCACTGATCTCTCGCGGGAAACGCGTCGAACGTTCCTGAGTAGTGACGGACGAGCAGCGCTGCTTGAGGTATTACCCGCGAGCTCGGTCTCCCTGCGCGACCAGGTAAACTGGGTGCGGGATCTGCGTAAGACCGGGGCGCCAGCTCTCACCGGGGTTGCCGGCGCAACCCTTCTCGTTGGCGGCATCCCGGCACTCAATGCCGACTATGAAACGATTATCAGAGACCGCTTTCCGTCTGTAATGGCGCTGGTAGTGGGTGGTACGCTCTTCGCGCTTCTGTGCGGGTTCCGATCGATCTTCGCCGCCGTGAAGGCCATCGCACTCAATCTATTCTCAGTCGCTGCGGCCTTCGGAGCGTTGGTTTTCGTTATCCAAGATGGACACGGAAGCAGGTTGCTGGGAGTTCCCGGGGGAACCGGTAGCGTGTTTCCCCTTGTTCCGATCGTCTCGTTTGCAATCGTCTTCGGATTAAGCATGGATTACGAGGTATTTCTGGTCGCACGAGTTCTCGAAGCCAGAAGGAGCGGACTGAGTGAAATGGATGCGATCCCGGAGGGGATGGCTAGGACCGCAGGCCTGATTACGAGCGCCGCAGCGATCATGATCGTGGTATTCGCGGCATTCACCTTCGGAGATTTCCTGGTCGTCAAGATGATCGGATTTACGTTGGCGGTCGCCGTGTTGATTGACGCGACACTCGTTCGTATTGTGATCGGTCCGGCACTCCTTCGCATAGCAGGCGATTGGAACTGGTGGCCTGGCGGGCTCGCCACCCCGATTCAAAATCGGCCACGTTGAACCGGCCTCGATCCTTTAACATTCGCAGTATTTTTCCCTGTTAAGGGGAAATTCGCTGAAAAATAGTCCGCTCACGACTGCATCCTCCGCCACTCCTCTTTTTTCCCCGCTGAGACAATGCTGCTGGCGGCAGGTGTCCCCTTTGAGACAGACAGCTAAATCCTCCGCGTGGTATCCCTAGGTCATAGGAACTTGGTCCCTCTCTGGCCTGTCGTCACAGCCATCCTCGGTCGAAAACGGAAACATCTGTAAGGAGAGTTTGACATGAAGAGGATGCGCCAAAGCGCAGACGGCCGTCGTCGTTTGTCATTCCCGCCATCATCGGTTTTTATGCGGACACAACTACAGCAATCTATGGATGGCGTACGGAACGCTAAGAAGTCAAAGATGTGCTGAGGATGGGCAACTATGTCCTTTTGGCGTTTATAGGAGCGAATCTAGCTCGTGAATTCATTTACGGTGCTCAACACGCGTTATTTAGTGAGCCGGATCGGCCCCGATCTATGTGAACGTTTTCGGTGGAGACCGCTTTGAGCCCCCGAGGAGACAAAACAAAATTGTGAGCCACAACGCTAATATTCCTCATCGCTTGATCAGCCAGGACCTGCCGCAAGTTCCGTCACTGGCGCGAGCCACGCTGGCTTCTCTGTGGAGTCCATTCAACAGCTTCCTTGAATGGTTCGGCGAGCTTGGCATGTTTGCATGGCAGGTTATGAGGGCTGCGTTTCGTCGCCCGTTTGAGGGCCACGAATTGATGCGACAACTCGATGAGATAGGTTCCAAATCGTTGCCTCTTGTAGCTCTGGCCGGTGCAGCCATTGGTGCCGTGCTCGCGCTGCAGAGCCGCAGCAGCTTGGTGCGATTTGGCGCAAAGTCCATGCTTCCCGCTGCCCTCGTTTTTTCCATCATTCATGAAACGGGCCCCATCGTTACCGGCTTGGTCGTCAGCGGCAGAGTAGGCGCCGGCCTCGGCGCTGAATTAGGATCGATGAAGGTAACCGAACAAATTGATGCCATAGAAGCTTCCGGCGTGAATCCTTACAAGTACCTGGCCTTCACACGCATTGTGGCTTGCGTCCTGATGCTTCCTCTATTGACCCTCGCGGCCGATTTCTTCGGTGTCGTCTTCGGCTGGCTCGCCGAAACGATGGCCGATCCCATCTCCATCACAAAATTTATCCATCGCGGATTTGCTGGCACCAGCTTTAGCGATTTTCTTGCACCAACGCTGAGAACTACGATCTTCGGCCTGATCATCGGGATGATCGGTTGCTTCCAGGGAATGCGCACGCAGGGTGGCACCGCGGGTGTTGGGCTTTCCGCGACGAGTTCGGTCGTTCTATCTTCGCTCTTCGTCATCCTTGCCGATGTTTTCCTTGTGAAATTGATTCTGGTGTTCTTTCCATGATGCAATCTGAACAAACCGTTTTGGTTGGTACCGAAGAAAACACGTCGGTCGTAGCACGAGAAAGTTCTGGCGGTGAAAGTATTGGCCCCGCGGTGGTGCTGCGCGGCGTGCATAAATCCTTCGGTAAGCAGATTGTTTTGAACGGAATTAATCTCACCGTGAACAGCGGCGAAACCCTGGCTATGCTCGGACGCAGCGGCACCGGCAAGAGCGTGCTCCTCAAGCTCATCATCGGCCTGCAAAAACCGGATGCCGGATCTGTCCTCGTCCAGGGACAAGAAATTGGCAGCCTCGATCTCCAAGCGATGATTGAGATCAGAAAAAAAATGGGCTTCTTATTTCAAGGTGCAGCCCTGTATGACTCGCTGAACGTCGGACAGAACGTTGCGTTCCCCTTAAAGCGCCATACACAAATGACGAAATCAGAACGCGATGATCGCGTCAAGGAACTGCTCGCCAGCGTCGGCATGGAAAGCGCCATCAACAAATTGCCCTCCGATATTTCCGGCGGAATGCAGAAGCGCGTTGGCCTGGCCCGCGCACTGGCCCTAAAGCCCGGTATCCTATTGTTGGACGAGCCCACAGCGGGCCTTGATCCCATCACCTCCGCTGAGATCGACGAGCTGATTCTCAAGTTACAAGAAGAACACAACATGGCCTCGGTCGTGGTCACCCACGATTTACTTAGTGCAAAGACCATCTCGGATCGCATCGCCCTTCTGCACGAAGGGAATGTGCTGATCGAAGGCAGCTTCGAAGACCTTCAAAAAAGTGACAACAAATTTGTTTCGGAATTCATGAAGCGCGATTCATAGGGAGCGCATATGTCAAGGGCAGCGAGGCTCGGAGCATTTATCGTCGCAACTCTGGCGATACTGGCGGCGGGAATCTTCATTATCGGCAGCAAACAGTATCTGTTTAGCCCCACGTATCGGTTGAAGGCCCAGTTCGCCACCGTTGTAGGGCTCGATGCCGGCGCGGAAGTGCGCATTGCCGGTGTGCATACCGGCACAGTTCGCGAGATCGACCTGCCCAGCAAACCGACTGACAAAGTCACCGTCCTGATGGATCTGCAACGATCAACGCGTACCATCGTCAAACAAGACTCCATAGCTTCGATCGAAACCGAAGGCCTGCTGGGCAACGAATATGTTGCCATCTCCTTTGGCTCTGAGCAGGCTCAAAATGTAAAAGACAACGATACAATCGCCAGCCAGCCTCCGCTCGTCATCGCGGATTTAATCAAAAAGGCTGATGGAATTCTAGATACCAGCCAGGCAGCCCTGAAGAACATCACCGTGGCGTCGGCGAATGTAAGTGACATCACGCTCAAGATTAATAATGGTCAGGGTACGATCGGGTCACTCGTGAACGACAAAAAGATTTATAACCAGTTGGATCAGACGACTGCAGGCTTGCGCGATACGGTCACTCACGCTCAGGCAGGCGTAACCGCTTTCGAGGAAAACATGGAAGCGATGAAGCAGAATTTCCTGGTGCGCGGGTATTTCAAGAAACGCGGTTACGAAGACTCTACTGACCTGGTGAAAAACGAAATCCCCAAGCTGCCTGATTCAGCGCCTATCAAGACTTTCACTTTCGACTCCAAGAAGCTGTTCGAAAAGCAAGATACCGCCAAAGCAAAGAACGAAAAATCCTTGCGTGTCGCCGGGCAGTTTCTTGCGGACAATGAGTTTGGCGTAGCGGTTGTCGTCGTTTCCGCGGGCATGACGGGAGATGAACAAAAAGACTTGGTGCTCACTCAGGCCCGCGCCATGGTGGTGCGAGACTACCTCGTCAACAATTTCTCCTTTGACGATAGCCAGCTCAAGACTCTTGGACGCGGCAAAGGACAAGGCGACACTCAGGATTCCGGCTGGGGCACCGTCGAGATAATCGTCTATCCGGCGAACACAGAAGTTCCAACGCAAACCAGCGCCGCCAACCCTAATCCCAAGTAGATTCCAAACATTGTTCCGAACAGCTTGTCTAATGCGCGAAGTTCTCTCTATCTGACCAGATTGCGGAAAACCCCACGCAATTCAATCTGCGCTTGACACCCCGTAGCCAAAGGAGCAGTATTTCGCCTGTATTAAACCCATTTAATACAGGCCACCCCCGCGGCCAGGAGAAAGCCATGTTCTCTTCCAACGTCCGCTTCTCATTTCGCTTTCCGCTCGTTTCTGTCGCTAACATTTTACTCGCGCTATTTGCATTCGCCCCGCTCGCGCTAGCTCAATCCGCCTACGTGCGTGTCAGTCAAGCCGGCTACGAAACCGGAGAGACTCCTTTTCGTGCCTATCTGATGTCCTCAGCTGTCGAAACTGGAGCGACGTTCAAAGTGCTCAACTCCAAGGGCACCGCTGCCTATTCTGGCAAGGTCGGCGCGCTCCTTGGCACCTGGAGCCATAGCAAGACAGAGACTTTCGACGTCTACGCTCTGGACTTCTCCGTTCCTGGTGGCGACCTCTACACAATTTCCGTGTCGGGCCCGGTGGCGGCGTCATCCCCACGTTTCGCGGTGGATTGCCCGGAAGCTCTCTATTCCGGCCTGCTCTTGAACACTTTGTTTTTCTACGAAACGGAGCGCGACGGCTCTGACTTTGTCCGCAACTCGCTGCGCTCGGCGCCGGGCCACCTAAAAGACGAGAACGCCCGCGTCTACCAAACGCCCGTGCTCGACGACAACGACTTCATCAATAACGCTCCGCCTGCGCCGCCTTTGCTGCCCGCAAAGCTCCCCAATATCGATGCCTCCGGCGGATGGTGGGACGCTGGCGACTACGAGAAATATGTCGAGACCGTCAGCTACACGGCCGCGCTGATGCAAATTGGAGTGCGTGACTTTCCAAATCAGATGGGCCAGTACGCTCAAGTGAACCCTCTCCCGCCGCCTGGCTCCACCTCTTTTGCCGGTAGCAGCGTGCCGGGAGCACCACGTTCCTCCGACTTTACAAACGAAGCGGAATTTGGCGTCGACTGGCTTCTGAAAATGTGGGACGACAAAACACAAACCCTCTACTACCAGGTCGACAACACGCAAGACTGGAATTATTACGGCGAGGGCGACCCTAGTTCGAGCAATCCTAATTGTGGCGGAACGTTTTCAAGCCCCTACTGCCTAATCACTGAGTACGATATATGGACGCTCCCCCAGGCTGCCGACAATTTCCTGCAACCCGGCGATCCGCAAGCTTGTGATCCCCTAGCGACCTTCTACATCTGCAATCGTCCGGTCTACGTAGCGGGTCCCGCAGGATCGAAAATCAGCCCCAATCTAGCCGGTCGTTTGACTGCCGATTTTGCGCTCTGTTATCAGCTCAACCGCACCACGAACGCGACCCTGGCGAATAAATGCCTCAAGAATGCGGAGGACATTTTTGCGCTAGCGGATACTTCGTTCCCGGACCCTGCGCCCACTGTAGACTCCGGCTCTTGCACGAATTGCTTGCTTACCATCGCTCCCTTCGACGGCTATCCCGAAAACGTCTGGGAAGATGACATGGAGCTTGGCGCTACCGAACTCTACTTCGCTTTGGAGTCCGCCGGCGGAGCCAGGAATCTTCCCGCCGGTCTGCCGCATACAAATCCCATGGATTATCTGAAGCAGGCCGCGCAGTTCGCCCAGAATTACGTCACAAATATTTACGATCCAGGATTTACCGACACTCTAAATCTCTACGACGTAAGCGGTCTCGCACATTTCGAACTCTATCGCGCTCTGGAAATGGCGGATAATCCTAGCGGCTTGGCCGTTTCACAATCAGGCATTCGCAAACAGTTCCTGCAGCAAGTGTCTGACGCCATTTCTCAAGCCGGCACGGATCCATGGGGCTTCGGCTACGAGTGGAGCTCCGGCGACACCACGTCGCACGGCGCCGGTCTTTCCGTGATGGCCAGCGAAGCCTACTACCTGACGCGGTCGAAGAGCTACGACACCTACTCGCAGAGATGGCTGGCCAATATTCTCGGCACGAATTCCTGGGGCTCGTCCTTCATCGTTGGCGACGGCACCACCTTCCCGAATTGCATCCAACATCAGGTCGCCAATCTTGCGGGCGCGCTCGACGGAACTTCCGGTGGTATTCCAGTACTCTGGGGCGCAGCAACAGAGGGTCCATCCGATTCCGCCACTTCAGGCGTGGTCGACGGCATGATCCTCTGTCCGGCAAACGGCGTCGATACCTTCAAGAAATTCAACGGCAACGCTGGGCCATTCGACAAGTCGCAAAAAGCTGTGTACCAGGACAATATGCAGTCCTTTACCACGACCGAGCCGGCCATCGACCTAACATCAACATCGTTTCTGATGTGGTCCTGGCGCTTGGCCAAACACCCCAGCTTCTGACGCAGCACAAACGCTCTTGGTCGCGACTCTTGGTCACGCCACAACCTAGGGTCACATGAGTGTTAAACGTACCAGCTAGCCATGCTACCGAAAGCATGTCCTCCTTCAACCAGTCGAAGCAGTAGCCCGTCGAGTGTTGGACACACGCGAATTCCAGCACCCTTGCGCGCGACAAAACGAAAGTCCAAAATTAAAGAGGAAGAAACTGGTGACTATTCCTCTTTTTCCTCTAGGGGACCCTTCCAGAAAGCCTCATGTTCCTTCGCACCGTCGAGCAAGTCCGCCGCGTCTCTCGCATCGTAGGCGGCTTCACGCTTTTGCTGATTGGCGTCGTAATGCTGGTCACTCCAGGGCCAGGCTGGCTGGTGATTTTTCTCGGGTTGGGCTTGCTGGCCGCAGAATTCGTCTGGGCCAAGCGGCTCATGGACCGCATCAAACACGAGGGCGGACGAGTCCGCGACGCCGTCTGGCGGCCCAACAAGAATGCACCCGCCAAGGATTCTCCCGAATCCAAAGAAACGGTGTAAATACAATGTGGAGTGCGGCAGCTCTGCTGCCGCTTTTCCTAGCACCCGACAAGACATGAAGACATATATATACGGTCGGGCTAGACTGCTGGGACTCCCGCGGTTATCGAACACCGCGAGATAAATAGCCAGTTCGGATAGCAAACCATGGAGGCGTCCATCATGCAAGTTGCATTGATTGGTATCGGAAAAATGGGTTCCGGCATCCCCAAAAGCTTGTTGCGCGCTGGGCACCGCGTCACGGTGTTTAACCGTACGCGGTCGCGCGCGGAGGCTCTTCTCGCGGATGGGGCCATTGTCGCGGCATCTGTAGCCGAAGCATGCCGTAGCGAAATAGTCTTCACGATGGTAGCGGACGACGACGCACTCGAAGGATTCGTGTTCGAGGAAGGCGGAATATTGGCGTCGCTGCCGCGTGGCGCCGTGCATGTCTCGCTAAGCACCATCAGCGTGGCCTTGAGCGACAGGCTCGCCGCAGAGCATGCTAAAGCTGGCCAAGCTTATTTGGCGGCGCCAGTGTTCGGACGCCCCGAGGCCGCCGAAGCGGGGCGACTTGCCGTGGTAGTTGGCGGCCAGGAAGCCACAGTTCAAAAATGCAAACCGCTTTTTGAAGCCATGGGACCTAAATTGTTCGTCGTTGGCGAACGCCCATCCATGGCCAACGTAGTGAAGCTCTCTGGAAATTTTCTCATCGCCACGGTGCTGGAATCACTCTCGGAAGCACTGGCGTTCGCGCGAAAATCTGGCGTCGACGCAGCCGCGCTCATGGAATTTTTGACCGCCACACTGTTTAACGCACCCGTGTACAAGACCTACGGCGAATTAATCGTCCAAGGTAAACACGAGCCTGCGGGCTTCGCGCTGCCGCTCGGTTTGAAAGATGTTCGCCTCGTGCTCCAGGCGGCGGAAGCTGCGAACGTCCCCATGCCCATCGCGAGCGTCGTGCGTGATCGCTTCATCACCGCAATGGCGCGAGGAAACCAGGACAAAGATTGGTCAATCATCGGTCGTGTCGCCGCGGAAGACGCCGGATTGCCGCAAGCCTCGCGCGCGACTGGATAAAATGAATACACAAAGTCTGGCTCGTATTTCTCCACGAGCGCAATTCATTCGCAAGTCCGTGATACGCTGAACTCTCTTTTGGAGAGGCATTCAATGACACCGTGGGCCGGGAAATGGGCGCTGGTCACAGGAGCGAGCGCAGGAATTGGCACAGCGCTGGGCGAGGAGCTGGCGCGCGGCGGTACGAATCTGGTTTTGACCGCGCGGCGGCGCGTGCGATTGGAAGAATTAGCGCAGAAGCTTACGGCCTCGCACAAAATCCAAACAAAAATATTCGTTGCCGATCTGACCGAGGCCGACGCCCCCGAGAAAATATTTCGATTCACAAAAGAACAAGGAATAGAAGTCGAGCTGCTGATTAATAACGCCGGTTTCGGGGCCTACGGCGAATTCCCCACGGTCGAGCCGCGCAGGCTAACGGACATGGTACAGGTAAACTGCTCCGCCGTGGTCCATTTGACACGGCTCTATCTGCCGGAAATGGTGGCGCGGCGCCATGGCGACGTACTTATCCTTGCATCGACGGCGTCCTTCCAAAGCGTGGCATACATTTCGACCTACGCCGCAACCAAAGCCTTCGACCTACTATTTGCAGAAGGATTAGCTGAAGAAATGAAGCCTTACGGTGTACGCGTCTGCGCGCTGTGTCCCGGCTCGACGGAGTCGGAATTCGCGGATGTCGCCGGACAAGCGCATATTGCCGCCACCAGAGCCAATCGCGAGACCGCGGAAAAAGTCGCGCGAACAGGCTTGCGCGCGCTCGCAGCCGGCAAAAGCTATGTCATCTCCGGCCTGGGAAATTATCTAGGCGTGCTCGGACAAAGACTTGTCTCCCGCCGGCTCGTAGCCCGCGTCGCCGCGCGCATGTTCAAGCCGCAAAAAAAAGCCTAGACCCAGCGAATTATCTTCCGGGTCCTCAAACTTCCGGTCGGACAGCCAGCTTCCATCCAGTCCTTTCCAGTTGAGGGCCACTCCCCTTCGGAGTTACCCTTGCCCGACACCCGGCAGCCTCCGCCCACGTCTAAACTACTGTGAAACCAAAGCTTACCAATCCGCCGCATCCCGCTCTAGGCCGGCTTGGGAACTTTTTACGACCCGGCCGGGAAATAGGGGAGAAGGCAGAACACGCACCTCGAAATGGTCGAGACAACGTAACAGGGGAGACGAGGATAGCTCCGCAAGATAGAGACGATCTTCTGTTGCGACGTGCCGCAAAGGGTGACGAGGAGGCCTTTACACTTCTCTACCGGCGGCACCAGGGTGCGTTGTATCGGTTTGCATTGCGAATGACCGGAAGCGCCTGGGGCGCGGAAGAGATTGTGCAGGATGTCTTCATGACCTTAATCCGCGCTCCGAAAAAGTACGATCCCGAGCGCGGATCAGTGGGAGCGCTGCTCTTCGGAATCGCCCGCAACCGGGTTATGAAACACCTGGAGCGAAGACCTCGAGAAGTAGCACTGGAAGAAAAGAACGAGGACGGCACCGGAGCCGGAATTATTTTGCAAGACAGCTTCACTCCCGCAATGTGGGTCGAAAAACGGGAACGTATGCACCAGGTGAGAGCGGCAGTGCTGGATTTGCCGACGGAGTTTCGTGAGGCCGTTGTAATGTGCGAATTGGAAGAGATGAGCTACGAAGAAGCGGCGCAAATGACCGGCTGCCCGATTGGAACGATCCGTTCCCGGCTACATCGCGGTCGGGCCCTGCTGCTTGCGAAATTGGAGATGTTGCGGGATGTGCCTCGGCGCATGAAAGTGGCGAGGTGAGGAAATGTTGGAATCGTTTGGGAAAAATGCAATGAACTGCGAACAAGTGGAAGCGATTGTTTTGGACCTGGGCCGCGATGCTGGCGCGGACTCGCTCGAAAGAGCCTCAGCGGTGGCGCACCTGAGCCATTGCCCGCGTTGCGCGGCGTTGCAGGAATCTTGGGAAGCGGCAAGAGAAGAGTTGCGGCTGCTGAGCGAAGAAACTTTAGAAGCGCGTGCGCCCGCGCGTGTCGAAATGCGGCTGCGGCAGGAATTTCGCACGCGCCACCGCACCATGGTTGTGCGGCGTACTGCCGTCGTGGCGGCATGGGCTTTGGCTGGTGCCGCGGTTCTTGTGGGTGCAATAAGTACGTGGAATTGGCGGCAGTCACGCCATCTGGACGCCGAAAAACAAAAAATCGCAGCGCAAACCGCGCTGGCCGCAACCGAAGCCGCCACGCAAAATCAGGGTTCTAGCAATTTCTCCATTGCTGACGATTCGGGAGACTTTACCCCGCTGCCCGGAACCACTTTGGATGAAACCGAAGAAGCCGCGATTTACCACGTGCGAATGCAGCGCGGCTCGCTTGGCGCTCTGGGATTGCCTGTGAATGAAGAGCGCGCCAGCGAATGGATCCAGGTGGATTTGTTAGTTGGAAACGACGGCCTGCCGCAAGCCGTTCGGCTGGCAGAGGAAGAAAACTAAAACGAGATTGCCGCGGTGAGCAAGCCATCGCGGTCTAGGAGAGAAGAGGAGAAGGTAATGATGAACTCGAAGATCAAAATATGTTTGGTTCTTGGTGGCGTGCTGGTATTGAGCTCTGCCGCGGTGCAAGCGCAGCGTCACGGTCCGGATGGTCCACCGCCCTTCGGAGGCCCGATGGAGTTGATGGGCTTTGAAGGAATGCACGGTGGGAAAACCGTGAAAGGCGCGCCTTTCTCTGCAACGGCTACGTCGGAGACGACAGAAACCTTGCAAGACGGCTCCGTGATTCACCGGACGTCGCAAGTCACGATGTATCGCGACAGCCAGGGCAGGTCGCGGCACGAGGCCACCTTTACTGGATTCGGGCCGCTGACGGCCTCGGGCGCTCCGAAAAAGATGGTGATGATTTCTGACCCAGTCGCAGGCGTGCACATCATGCTGGACGATGAACAAAAGATAGCGCACAAGAACGCCTTGCACGTCCACGAAGGAAACGGCGCGAATGCGCAATCGGATCCCGCGTTCGAGGGAAGAATGCAGGAGCGGATGCAGAAGGATGAAGCAGCCGGTTTGCTGAAGAAAGAATCGCTCGGTACTCAGACAATCAATGGCGTAGTCGCAGAAGGCACACGGACAACGCGCATTATTCCGGTCGGGCAGATCGGAAACGAAAAAGCCCTCCAGATCGTTTCCGAGCGGTGGTATTCGGCGGATCTTCAGATTGTATTGAAGAGCACGCGGACCGATCCGCGAACCGGAACCTCGACCTACACCGTGACCAGCATTCAGAGAACGGAGCCAGCGGCTACCTTGTTTACGGTTCCAGCAGGCTACTCTGTGCAGGCAGGCGGGCGAGGCCCTGGTGGTCCCGGAGCCCGCGGCCCAGTCGGCGCACCTCCTACAGTCAATTAATCAACGCAACCCCGCGCTGGCTCCTGCAGAACGAGCCCGCGCCCTTAAAGCAACGATCTTCTCTCCTGAAGACGGCACGCCCTTTCCGCATCTGCCCCCATCAATGCGGAAGGGGCGTAGCCGTCTCTGGAGCGAAAAAGAAAGATGCGGTGACCTGGAGTGAAATGTGAGCGTGCTATCATGCCTGGACTATGAGCAAACAATACTTTTTTGTGAGATTGATTCCGCCACGGCCCACGTTTCCGATGGACATCACTCCCGAAGAGAAGTTGTTGATGCAGGAGCACGCTCGCTACACTCGGGAGAGCTTTGACGCCGGGAAGATTCTGATTTACGGACCAGTGATGGCGCCGGGCGGCGCTTTTGGCATGGCGGTGTTTGAGGTGGCAGATGAGGCGGAAGTGCGTCAAGTTCTCGAAAATGACCCCGCAGTTCTGGCTGGGCTGAATAAGTTCGAGATCCATCCGATGCGCGTGGGTGCCGCGCAAGGATTTGGCGCGTAGGCGAATAGCGAGCGCCTGCAGAGTCCCGCATAATATTGCAAAGCCGCGATTTGGAGTGCGGCAGCTCTGCTGCCGCTTTTCATATTGCCTGGCACGACCTCGTACGTGGTGAACCTCAATAGCTCGGCGTTGATGCGTTGGCGCAGACAAAAGGCCAGGCAAGAGTGCCTGTCCTACATAAGCGCATAGATGTTGCCGTCGGTACTGGCGATGTAGATGGTGCTACCGAAGACCACTGGCGAAGACAGAATGGCGCCAACCGCCATCATTTTCTGAACGCCGTGAACCATGTCATCGTAGAAAAAGTCGGTGAAGGCCGCTTCGTATTTAGGCGTGCCGTCCGACTTCGTGTACGTTGAGCCGTTTTGTTTGTGACCTTCCGTCTCAAAACTCCAAGCGAACTTTTGCGTCTTGAGATCGATAGCCAGGAGCTTGCCTTCGTGCGAACCAATATAGAGGGTGTCGCCAGAAACGGCGGGAGAAGAAAACATAGGCCAATTTTTGTTGTCGAGTGAAAAGAGTGGAGCGCCGGATTTAGCATCAAGAGCGTGGAAGAGGCCGGAATCCGACGTCGCAAAATAAACTTTGCCATCCAGAACCGCTGGCGAACCAATAACCCAGGAGCCTTTGTTATCGAAGTACCAGAGCTGTTTTCCCGCGGCGGCGTCCACAGCGTAGAACTTGGAGTCGCGGCAACCGAAATAGACCACTCCATCGGCGACCGCGGCAGAAGATTGAATCCCAACCTGATTGTGAATTTTCGGATCTTCACCAGTTTTGAAACGCCATTTTTCTTTTCCAGTGACGGCATCGAGAGCATAGAAAAAGCTGTCCCAGCTGCCAACAAACAAAGTCCCCTCAGAAATAGCGGGCGAAGCGTGGACGACATCGCCGGTTTTAAATTTCCATTTGAGAGTGCCGGAAGCAGCTTCGAGCGCGTAAATATTGGTGTCGCCGCTGCCGAAATAAACTGCGCCGTTTGAAACGACCGGCGACGAAAGGTAGAAATCGAAAGGGTCAGGCATGGTTTCAGCCGCAGGCTCCGCGCCGTGGAGATGCGTGGCGGCGAATCGGCGCTCGCCAGCCGTTTTGAATTCCCACTTCAACTTGCCCGTCGCAGCGTCAACCGCGTAAAAGTTGCTATCGAAGCTGCCGAAAAAGACGAGGCCTTCCGACACCGCCGGAGATGAGGTAATTCGGCCAGCAGTCTCAAATTTCCATTTGAGAGCGCCAGTGCCGGCGTCGAGCGCATAGAGAAAGTGATCGCTGCTGCCGATGTACAGCACGCCTCCGGAGATCGCTGGAGAAGATAAGATCTGGCCTTTGGTGTGAAACTGCCACCTAATTTTCGTGAATGGAGCGACGCCGGGGCCAGAGTAAACGCCAGTGTGCTGCGGGTTGCCGCGAAACATGGCGTCTTGCGCAAAAATTGGTGAAGAGAAAACAAGTGTCGCGAACACGAGTAGGCGTTTCAACAGTGCGCCCTCCGTTCTACTCATAGACGGGGCAAGTTGAAAAACGTTTTCCGCGATTGAATTTGGTAGGCGAGGTGAACAGATCTGAAAACTTGCCACGCGCCTCAGTTCTCAGTGTTTCTGTCCCCTACCCAGCCTCTGCGCTAAACCCGATTCTTCTGTTTTTTCTCTTCAGCGTCCGCCAACAAAATTCTCAAATCCCGCAAATTATTTCCGGTAGGCCCGGTAATGATCGTATCCCCCAACCTCGCAAAATAAGAGTACGAGTCGCTCTCCCGAAACATGTACCGTGCATTCAACCCGATCGCCTGGCCCCGCTCCAAAGTCTCCCCATCCGCTACTGCCCCTGCTGCCGGACTATTCCCATCCACTCCATCCGTCCCTGCGCTAAGTACAGCGATCTTCTTCCCGGCAATTTTCTTCACGCACGCCAGAACAAACGCCGCGTTTCTCCCGCCAATTCCCTTGCCCCGAACCGGTGAGCTGACCTCACCATCCGCAATCACTGCCACGCGCTGCCCTGGATTCGCCCGGCGCACTTCCTCAAGCTGCGCCAATAAATATTCCGCCGCTTTCTCGACCGGCCAATCATCGGTAGTGTTGTCGCAGCATGCCACGAATCCCTTCGCTTCCGTGGCGTGATGCGCCGGGTGAAACAAATCATCGAGCCCCAGCAAAAGTGAAAAATGGGCGTTGGCGAACGCAGCATCATCCTCTTTCGGCGTCTCCGGCATCTGCCCTTCATCCATCCAGCGCAAAAGCGAGGCAGGCAACTTATCCCTCAGCGCAAATCTTGCGATGACCGGCTGCATGTCCGCGACAGTCGTCGGGTCCGGCAAAGTCGGTCCGGAAGCCAGCGCCGACTCTTTTCCCACCGGCACATCGCTCACAGCCAAAGTAATTTTCATCGCGCGCCTTGCAGCCGCCGCGAGCCTTCCGCCTTTCACCGCCGAAACATGTTTTCGCACCGTGTTCATCGCCTCGATCGGTGCCCCGCACGTGACCAACGCCCGATGCAGTTGCCGTACATCCTCGAGTGTCTGCCTCCCGTCAAGCGGCAACTCCACCAACGCCGATCCTCCACCCGACAACAAAAAAAACACTACGGTCTTCTCGTCGCATTCCCTGAGCAGAGCCAAAATCGACTCCGCCGCCTTCCAGCTCTGAATATCTGGAGTCGGATGTCCGCCAACGAAGTACTTCATCCCAGCTACGGCAACCAAAGGAGGCGTAGGCGCTGCAACAATCCCTTCCAGGGGATGTTCTCGGCCAAGCAAACTAGCTAGCCCTTCCACCATGGCGTGTGCCGCTTTACCAATGGCAATCACGCGCACTCTCGTAAATGGGCGCAGATTTACTTCGACATCGTTGAGACACAAAACCTGTCCCTTACGCCGCAGTTTCCTCTGCATGGCCTCGGGAATGTCGATCGCCGAAATGGTTTCCTGGAAAATTCGGCGGGCAAGTTGCTTCAGTTCCGCCATAGAAAAGTCGCCGGGTTCCTCAACCAGCTTTCAAAACTTCCGGATTCAACATATTCGGCGGGCGCTGTCCCTTGAACATGGCCACCACATTCTCCGCCGCCATGCACGCCATCTTCGTCCGCGTTTCAATCGACGCCGAAGCAATGTGCGGCGCCAGCACCACGTTTGGCCTCTTCAATCCCGGATGAATGAACGGCTCGTTCTCAAACACATCCAGCGCGGCGCCTGCAATCTTCCCGATCTCCAGCGCATGCACGAGGGCCGCTTCATCCACCACCGGGCCGCGCGACGTATTGATTAGGTAGGCTGTAGATTTCATCTTGTAGAATCTCGGCGCATCAAACATGCCGCGCGTCTCGGGCAACAGCGGCACATGCAGGCTCACGAAGTCCGACTCCGCAAGCAGACTATTCATTCCGCGATACTCCGCTTTTAGCTCTTTCTCCACTGCTTCGGGCGCTTGCTTCTCGTCCGCGTAAATCACCTTCATCTGAAAGCCGAGAGCCCGCCGCGCCATAGCTTTGCCAATCCTTCCGAAGCCCACGATCCCCAGCGTCTTGCCCCACACATCCGTCCCTACAAGTTGATCCAGATCCCACCCAGTCCAATTCCCAGAGCGCGCCAGCGTGTCGCCCTCCACCAGCCGCCGCGCTACTGCCATCATCAACGTCCATGCAAAATCCGCCGTCGTCTCGTCCAGCACACCTGGCGTGTTTGTCGCCACCACTCCGCGCTTGGTGCAAGCCCCCACATCAATGTTGTCGAATCCCACTGCAACGTTCGCTGCAATCCGCAATTTCGGCGCGGCGCTCAGCAACTCCAGATTCACCTTCTCGGTCAGCAGGCACACCAATCCTTCTTTATCCTTGAGCCTTCTGAACAATTCATCTTTTGGAATGGACTCCGGCTTGGCCCAATACTCCGCATCGCACACCGAGTTCAAGATCTCTTGCGCGGCAGGAAATAGCGGCCGCGTCGCCAGCACCCTCGGTTTCGCCATCGTTCTCCTCGTCCCGCTCTAGTGAAATTGAGAAAATCACACTAACACACTCGGCTGCCATCATCCCATCGGGGTGTTGCCGCAGTGTTTCCACGTTCCCGTAAAGACTGGGAATGCTTAGCTCGCAATTCCTGTAGGGGCGGGGCTCGCCCCGCCCTCGCTCGCCGCAAAATTCAGACGAGCGCCTTCAGTGAAGCGGGGAGCAGTATCCATTCCGCGCTCAATTCCATTTTTTGACTTCGAGCTACTGTTTCGGAGCTGGGAGACGTGTCTCGATCGTCTTCAGACGATCGTTCATTTCCTGTATTAGGTGTTCGAGGTGGTCGAGTCGCTTTGCTACTGCGCCTTGATCGTTTCCCGTTGTGGATGACACGGCGTCCGCGCCTTCATCCTCGCTTGGCGCACCATGTGGGCCGTGTCTTTCGCCGGCGGGGGCCTTCAGGGCCGCGATTTGGCCTTTAATCATGGGGACCATTTCGATGCTGAGGTCGTCGCTCTTGAGCAAGGCTTCGAGAGCAGGAACGGCCGAAGCGTCGCCACGCGCGCCTAGCGCGAAGATGCTGGCCATGCGAATGGGAAAGTGCGGCTCGTTGAGATAGGACGCGATTTGTTTAGTGATGTCTTTGTTGTCTTTTTGAAGGCGAGCGAGGCTGGCGATTGCGGCCTCCCGCGATTCGATGGGTTTGCCCAAAGCTGACCATTTGAATAGGAGCGGCACGGCTTTATCGTCACCGAGCGGCCCCATGGAACGGAGCGCGGCGTTGCGCAGGAAACCGTCTGGAGAATCGGCGGCGACTGCAGCATCGAGAGTGGTGAGAGCGCCTGGTGCTTTGAGGCGGCCGAGCGCCTGAAGAGCAGCGCCACGAGCACGGTAGGAGCTATCATCGCCAGCAATGGAATTCAGCTTAGCGACAATGGCGGGGTCGTCTTTGAAATTGGCGAGCGCCGAGACGATACGATTGCGCACCCACGGTTCCTTGGCGGTATTTAACGCGTCGAGGAGTTGCTTCGACGCGGCCGGGCCACCCAGTCTACCGAGAGCATCTGCGGCATTGGCGCGAATACCCCAAGCCTTGTCGTTGCGGAGCGCATCAGCGAGGGCGGCAACGACATCGTCATCACCTTTGAGTTTGCCCAATGCAGTAATCGCATCGGCGCGGTCGGCTAGGTCAGTGGCGTTCTTCAACTGGTAGAGCCATTCCTTTTTCTCTTTGTGAAAATCGGCTGATTTGAGGACGTGCCCGCCTTTATCGAAGAGAACCATGAGCGGAGCGGAATCGGCAGGAAACGTAAAAATCGCGGTGTCTTTCTCACTCGAAACGGTAATGGGGAAAAGCTTTGGGCCGGACGCAGTAGTGATTTCGACGTTGGTAGGAACGTGGAAAAGACCGACGCGGCCCTCGACCTTTTGCGTTTGCTTAACCGTGAGGGCAACTTCGTGCTTCGCGTCGTCATACTTGTAGCTCAAGTCGAACTTGGGAGCGCCCGCGCCATAGAGCCACTGGTTGAAGAACTGATCGACATTGGTGTGCGTGGCTTCTTCGATGGCTTTCGCGAGATCGGCCGTGACTACGTTTTTGCCGCGATTCACTTCGAGATAATGCTTCAGGCCGCGATAGAAAGCGTCTTCGCCTAGCTGGTAGCGGAGCATGTAAAGAACCCAGCCGCCTTTGGTGTAGGCATTGCCATCAAATTCGCCCGAATCGTTGAAGTCGTGGCGAACGATCGGCTTGTCAAAAAGATTTGTCTGTTCAAACCAGCCACGGGCAGCCTGCCACCTCTCGTAATCGGCTTGATCTTTGCCGAAATAAGATTCGCTCCAAACCGTTTCCATAAACGTGGCGAAGCCTTCGTTGAGCCAGATATCGCCCCAATCTTTGCAGGTGACAAGGTCGCCGAACCACTGATGGCCGAGTTCATGAGAGATGAGATCATCCTGGCCAGTGAGATATTCGGGAGCGAGTTTGGGATGCTGGAGCGAAGAGCTGGTATTGGTCGTAGCACTGGAATTTTCCATACCGCCGGCGACGAAGTCATCGACCATGGATTGCGCGTACTTTTCCCAAGGATAGTCGACGCCAAGTTTTTTGCTGAAAAGTTCGATCATCTGCGGAGTGCGGCCGTAGTTGATGGCGAGGCGGTCGCCGCGTCCTTTGGGCGCGTAGTACGTGACGGGGATGCCGCGCCAGGTGTCTTTTACTTCGTCGAATTCGCCGGCGACAATCGTAATGAGGTACGTCGAGCTGGAAACGGACTCCTTCCAAGTCCACGTCTTCATGCCGTTGGCCGCATCGGTGACGCTGATGAGCTTGCCATTGGCGACCGTGATCCAGGAAGCGGGTACGGTGAGAATGGCTTCAGTGGTGAGGCGGTCATTTGGGTAGTCGTATGTCGGAAGGTAGTAACGCGTGTCCTCGGATTCGCCTTGCGTCCAGATCTGCCTGGGACGGTCGGGATAATCCTTGTCGGGCAGGATGAAGTAGAGGCCTTTGGTGGGTTTGCCTTCGTAGCGAATGTTGACGTCGAACTTTTCACCAGCGTGGGCAGGAGTGGCGAGCGGAATGATGAGCTTGTCGTCCTTGGTCTCGAATTTGGCGGGGGATTTATTCACAGTGACGCTTTGGATGGTTAGGCCAGCGGAATCAAAGATAATTTTCGAGGTCGAGTCGCGGAGGATTGTGAGCGAATGTGTGACGTCGCCGATGACTTTCTTTTGCTCGAGATCGAAACGGAGGGCGATGCGGGAATGTTGAAGGTCATAGTCGCGGCTGCGGGCGTAGGGCTCGTCGGCGCGAAGATGGAACGTGACAAGGAGAATCGCGAGCAGGCCGGCAACGGCGAGGAACGCCGTCCGGCGGTGCGGACGACTACGAAAACCTGCGAAAAATGAGACGGTCATTCAGATGGGCCTTTTTGGAATGTGTGTCCTGCCCTTTCGAGCGTGGAGATGGCTGGGGCCAGATTTTCATTGGCCACGAGCAGGTAATCCGTATCGAACGTGGAGACGACAAACGCACTGATCTTGGCCGCGGCGAGAGGTCCGGCGAGCGATGCCAGTACGCCGACTTCGGCCAGAATAAAAGGGCCGTGCACCTTCATGACACGCCAGCCACCTTGGGATTGAACGCCCGTGGGAACGAGAGTTTCATCGACGACAATGGACAGCTCGTCGGGGGTACGGGTGACGGAGAAAAAGGAGCCTTGCGTCGCCCAGCCCGGAATGCTTGTGCCGTGCGAAAGTCCTACAATGGCAAAGGTTTCGGGCAGAATCGACAGTTGAAAGTGACGCTGGGAGAGATTCATCACTTTATATTATAGAAGACTTCGTACCATGCCGCCATCCACGGCGATGGATGTCAGCGGTTTCGGAACTATTGCGGAGGTCGGGAAAAGAACCTTAGATTTCGATAGGATTTCTTGTCCGATGGCCGGGTGTGGTAGGAGGGGCCTATTTTCAGACAGGTCTCTTCCCTTAATTTTGTAGCCTCGAGAACGGTTTGGCATTGCAGAGTAGTCTGATGCGCAGAATGTGGACCTTCCGTTTTTCTGCTGTGCGTCAGCTACTGTTGGCAGCACAGGGGCGGGAAAGACTGAGCCACAGAAGCAGCAGCAACTGGGCACTGCTGGGTACGCGATGTTTGCCACGGTGGAGGTAACGCAGGCGGTAGAGTCGTTCGATGGTCAAGGCCAGCATGGCCAGGAGCCATTCGATCAGCAGACTGTTGGCATGATGATGACAGATATGCTCGAGACCGTGACGGCTCTTGGCATCATTGAAGCCTTGGTTCTCGATCTCCCAGCGGCTCTTGGCCATGCGAAATAGAGCCTGCGGGCCCACCGTGGAAGAAGGAAAATTCGTCAGCCAGTAGGCTTCCACCACCTTGCCGTCCGGCTTGTGCTGGCGATAGAAGAACACGCGAACCGTTTCCCAGCGGAGTGTACTCCAGGGATCGAAGTCCTCCGCGTCCCACACCTCCACGCGATCCCGTCCATGCTGAAAGACCGTAGTCGGAGACGCAGAAGGAAAGCGCTGTTGGGCGGCGGCGAGTAATTCCGGCAAATTGTCTTTCAGCCGAGCCACCACTCGGAGACCGAGTTCACCTGCCGCATGCAGGAACGGTGCGGTGGCGAATGCTCCATCGACGACCACATACTGGGCAAAGCGTTTTCCTAGCTTCCCGATCACCCGTCGCAATAAGCGCTGCCCGGCGGCGTACTCGCTATCGCCGGGTCCGTAGGGTTCCCCATCGCAGGGCAGAGACAGACCGGTTCCCACCACGCTGATCATCACGAAAGAATGTTGATAGCCCAAGATCTGTTTCGCAGCGTTCTGCTTCGGCCGACAGAGGGTGCAACCCTGCTGGGTTCGCCAACCCGCGCCGGTGCCGTCGAGGGCCAGCCCGATCCAGCGGCAATCATCGAAGGCCTTGTTGCGCTTGGCGCCGCGGATGAGGGAGAGCAGGGCTTGCCGTGTTGGACCGGGATCGAGCCGCTCGGTGAAATAGCCCAAGGTATCGTCACAGAACGGAGTGGCGATGGAGAGAGTGCGTCGTGCCGAAGATCGTACCAGTGCCTCGACGGCATGAAAACTCGATTGCCGGAGGATTTGGCCGATCAGCAGGGCCCAGAGCAGAGCCTGCGCCGGAATCTGCGGTTGTTGCCGACCGTCTCCAGGATCCTTGAGATACCGTCGGAGGCGAAGACGCCGTGTCACATAGTGGAGCAGATGACGTGGCGTCGAACGGTTCATTTTTTCTTTTTCTTAGGTTTCTTGCGCTCCAGCGCGAGCAGTTGTGCGTTGGCCGCCAACACTTCGCGGACGGCGTCTTGAAACTCCCGTCCCGCCTTGACCCGGCGTCGCACTTCCTCGACCCAATCCTTGGGGATGTGCTGGACACGTTTTTTTCCCTGCACCATAAAGGTCAACGACCAGACAGGATGGCCGCGGTCCTCGGCACAATGACAGGTGGGCTTGCCGCAACGGAGATGCGTGAGGGCCAGGGAGCCCGGGAGGGCATCCTCGGGGATAGAGAAACGGCGCAGCAGCTGGAACTTGCGCTGGCGCAGTCGAGAAGCGAGCGGTCCATTACCCTTATGGATCATCTTAATGTATACATACAATAAGACGAAGTAAAAATCAAGTCGTATCAGCGAATGCGAAAATAGGAGTCTAATGCGGAAGGATCGCGAAGAGGGATAAAACAGCGACCATGCAGGGGGTGGACTCGGCTAGCCCCTGTCATTCTTCCGAAACGGCTGGATGGATGTGCCGTTCACGTAGCTGGCTCGCTCCGAAGCAAGGAAGGCCACGACAGCGGCGAATTCTTGAGGGGTGCCGATGCGACCCGCGGGAATCTGGCGAGTCCAATTGGCAAAGACTGCTTCCGACGGAGCGCTAGTGCGCGCGGAAATGGCAGCTGCTAGACCATCGAGACGCGCGGTGCGCGTGTAGCCAGGGCAAACGTTGTTGACTGTGATGCCGTGCGCGGCGTACTCATTCGCGAGGGTGCGCGCCAGGCCAGCGACGGCCGCGCGAACGGAATTAGAAAGCAGCAGTCCATCCACTGGCTGTTTCACGGCCGAAGACGTGACGGTGATAAAGCGCCCCCACTTGTTTTTCTGCATGCGCGGCAGGGCTTCTTTAGCGAAAAGAACAGAGCTCATCAGCAAGAGATCAACGGCGGCGCGCCAGTCTTCTGGGTTTGTGTCGACAAAAAGTTTGGATGGTGGGCCGCCAGAATTGGTGACGCAAATATCGACACGGCCGAAGCGGTCTTCTGCGGCGGCAACAAAACTAGAGACGGCGGTAGGATTTGTCACGTCGACGGCTTGATGGAAGACTTCCCTGCCCGTGGATGCGTGAATTTGGGCGGCGGCTTGTTCAAGTTCGGACGCGGTGCGGGCGCAGATGGCTACGCTGGCACCCTCGCGCGCAAGTTCTTCGGCGACGGCTCGGCCTAGCCCTTTGCTGGCCGCCGCGATGATGGCTACACGTCCTTGTAAGCCCAAATCCAAGTTTTCACCTCGCCCAAACTTGGCATGGTCTCTTGAAATACGGTGAGGGTCAAATGAGTATCGGGAGTTGGAATTGGAAGGGTACATCGTTACCCCCTGGCAGAGTTGAAATGCATAAGTCCGAAGAGGCAGAGAGAGGTGACCGTCCGGCTGGGGGGGGATGGCGGAGTTTGGTTAACAATAATCGGCCCCCCCTGTTTTTTGTAAGCGTTGCGCCTAAAGGACTTAGCCTGCCTATGGGTGGCGCAGAATTGGACGATGTGAGCGCAAACGGGCGACTGGCTTGCCGTTCGGAAAGGATTGGGTAGACTTGCGGCATGTTGTTTATGGTGATTGAGCAGTTCCGAATTGGGAATACAAAGGCGATTGGGGAGCGGTTTGCTCGCGAGGGGCGGATGCTGCCTGAGGGGGTTGAGTATCACGTGAGTTGGGTGGGTGCGGCGCGCGGGCGTTGCTTTCAGATTATGGAGGCGGAACGGGCGGAGTTGTTGGAGGAGTGGGTGAGGCGTTGGGAGGATCTGGTGGAGTTTGAGATTGTGCCGGTGGTGACCTCGGCGGAGTTTTGGGCGAAGGCGCGGGGCGATCATTGAGGATCGCCAGATAGCTCTATTCGCGTGTGGGAAAGGCGGCAGCAGAGCTGCCGCACTCCACACGGGTTCGCAGTATCAACGACCGCTTCAGAAATCGGGCGCAACGATCGCCGACGTGGACTATTTAGTGGCAGCGACCGCGGAGCCGTGGGCGGCGAGGTAGTCGCGAGCGTGGGCGAGTTGCGGCAGGCTAGAATCGGCTGACTTCCATGCGGCCAAAAATTCGGCGTACTCGGTGGCGGCTGCTGTAGTGTCGCCGGCTTGCTCGCTGGCTTTAGCAATGCCGAAGAGCGGAAAACCGGAGCGCGGCCGCTCAACAAGAGCTTCTTCGTAAGCTGCCTTTGCGGCGGCCCAATCCGAAGCAGTCATGTACGCCGCGGCTTCCGTCTCGCCAACGGGCCGTACGTAGGCGGGAGGCTCATGGTATCCAAGCGCTTTTTCTTCCCGTGCGGCTCGTACGTAAAGTTTTCTTGCTTCCTCGTCCTGCTTCTTCGCCAAGAGCAAACCAGCACGTAGTTCCAGGGACATGATGGATAGGTTGCTCAGCAGGGGCTTCGGCATTGCGTCTGGCATCAATTGCAACTTTGGCGGAGCAGCGTCCGACTTTTTCTCGTCCTTGTTTTTTTCTTTGGACTTGGCGTCTGCTTCATCTTTCAAGCGATTGGAGAGCCGCCAGAGATCCGCATCGAACTGCGCAGACGCCGCTTCCGCGAGCGACAGATTGTGCTCATCCAGGGCCTGCATGCCAAGAGCGAATTGAGTCAACTGGCCCGCCAGGAATTGGAGATTCGGAAGCGTTGCTGGCACGTCGACGGGCTTCAGTAATTCCAGAACCGCGGCCCAATCCGCCGCGCGCAATGCGACCGGAAGACGCGGGTCGAGACGCGACATCGCATCACGCGGCGACCACGGATACAAGGTGTTTTCTAGCTGGCCGCGCGCTTCTCGCGCTTTACCGGAGAGCGCCGTCGCCTCACTCAATTCGCCGGCTTCCATCAAATTGGCGATGGCGTACATCAGGTTGTGGACGTAATTCCAATCGTCGTCGACCTGCACGTGTTGCGCTTGCATGTATTGCTCATCGGCTCGCATCGAGGCAGCAAAGGATTCTTTCGCGCGAGCGTAATCGCCAGTGCGATAGAAGATATGGCCGGGCATGTGGACCATGTGCCCGGAAGTGGGCGCGAGACGACCGAGGATTTCAGCGCTGTGCAAAGCCTGCTCTGGATGCTGACTGGCTTCGACAGCATGAATCCAGTAGTGATTGGCAGCGGAGTTTTCCGGGTCTTCCTTCAGAATGGCTTGGAATATGGCCAGAGCTTCCGTTTGGCCGGCGCGCGGCTGATCGTTATCGTCATAGCCATCTCCAACCGCCTCGGCCAGGAAAATGCGCGCCTGCATATCTTTGGGATCTTGCTTAACCAGCTGGCGGTAGGTTTGCACTTCTTTCGAGTCGCCTGCTTTTTTGTCTTCCTTTTCGGATTTTTCATCGGCCTCGGCCGCGACGCTCGCGTCGATATAGAGGCGTTCCGATTTGCTAGCGTGCCCCTTCAGGCTGACAGCTTTGTTCAATGCCTGGTCGGCATAGTATTTCGAGTTGCTGTGGCGAAATTTCTCCGCCTGATAGATTCCCCAATAGCACATCGCGCATTGTGAATCCACGCGGACGGTTTGCTCGAAGGCTCGAACGGATTCGTAATCCCAAAAGTCATGCAGTAAATTCAAACCCTGATCGAACCACATCTGCGCCTCGGGAGTCGCAGTAATGCGGATGTGAGCGTTGCCGATGCCGGTGAGTTTCTGAGGCGGCGGTAGCTTTTCCGGCGGTACTTCCTCCTGCATGTCCATCGAGTGGCAGGTCATTGCGGTCTGGGCGCTAGTCCGCTGCGGGTGGCCGAAGAGGAAGCACACCGCCGTCATTGCAAAGACCGCCCTCATGCGCGATGACAAAATGGGACACGACTCAAACTTTGCCACGAACTCCTCCTAGCAACTGCCGTCGAACTCTCTTCCATTCTAGACCAAAACACGGGAGGGAGCGCGCGGTTGGAAGGCAGCGCAAGTTTGGCCGAGGATTTCGTTTGCGTGCAGAGCCAAGCGGCACTAAGATGCAGGCAATTTCCTTCCTGTGGAGGTGTCCATGAAGCGAATCGTCTGGATTATTGGGGTTTTCATTCTTCTGGTTTTCGTGGCCCAACCGGTAGGCAGCCAAACGATCGGAAAGTACGTGCCCATCGCGGCAGGGTCCGATGCGGACCATGCGCTGACGGAGATCAACGCTGCTACCGATCCCGCGCAGAAACTGGCGTTGATCGACAAATTTTCAACGACTCTCGGCCAGGGCGACATGGCTATCGTCGCCGACGACCTCTACGTGAATTACTACCTTGCGCAGAAGAATTACGACAAGGCATTCGAATACGGCGACAAACTGTTTGCGCTCGATCCCGACAATTTTGCCAACGCTCTCAATATGGTCCGCGCGGCAAGCGAAAAGGGCGATGTAGATAAACTGATATCCTACGGAGAGAAAGTGCCCGGCATTCTGCAACGATTCAAGGCGACGCCGGCCCCGGAAGGAGTCGATGCAAGCAGTTGGCAACGGCAGCTAAAAGAGACGCTGGACAACAACAAGGACAATATCCTCTACATCGAACAAGCCATGTACCTTGGGGCCTATCGGGTGACGAACCAAGCAAAACGGGCCGCGCTCTTGACGCACTTCGCGCAACTCTTCCCAGATTCTGCCTACGCCGATCCTGCGCTCGTCGTGGCGGCGAGCGCCTATCAACAGGCCCAGAACGTGCCGAAAATGTTGGAAGTGGCGAACGGACTGTTAGCCAAGGATCCAAACAATGTTGGAATGCTGCTTTTTCTTTCTGACTATTACAGCGAAAAGGGAGAGCAACTGGATAAGGCAGAAGCCTACGCGAAGAAGGCGATCACGCTCTTGGGCGCCGCTCAGAAACCGGAAGGAGTTACGGACGAACAGTGGCAGCAGCAAATTTCGCTACAGAAGGGACTGGCGTTGAGCTCCTTGGGGCAGGTCAACATCCAGAAAAAGGATAACGCGCAAGCAGTGGAGAACTTCAGAGCGGCTGCGCCACTGCTGAAGTCGGATGACAGCGCCTACGGGCGGAATCAGTACCGGCTGGGGTTCGCGCTGATAAACTTGAAGAAAAATGCCGAGGCGAAAGTTGCGTTCACGCAGTCCGCGTCGGTAAATAGCGCTTACAAATCGCTGGCGCAGGCCAAACTCAAGACTTTTGAGACGGCGGGTAAGACAGCGGCGAAGTAGACTTGACGCAGAAGCAAATCACAGAACAAATGGCGGACTCGACGTAATCTTGAGTAGCGGGAGTGCGGGAATCGGCTTCGAGAAGTCGCCGAAACCTGGGCGAGAGAGCCAGCATCCAATAGCTGTACGTACGACAGACTGATCACGGTCTAGCCATGGTTGCCAACAAAAACGAGTTCGTTCGCAAGGAGACGTAAATGCCAGAGATTGCAACGTTTGGAGCGGGGTGCTTTTGGGGAATTGAGGCGGCTTTTCAGCAGGTGCCTGGGGTGATCGAGACAGCCGTGGGGTATAGCGGCGGCGAAATGCTGAATCCCACTTACAAGGATGTTTGCACGGACGAGACGGGGCACGCGGAAGTGGTGCAAGTGACATTCGATCCGGCCAAAGTGAGCTACGAGCAATTGCTGGACGTATTCTGGAAAGTGCATGACCCTACGCAGGTGAACAGGCAAGGGCCCGACTTTGGATCGCAATACCGCACGGCAATTTTCTTTCATACACCAGAGCAGGAAGCGATCGGGAAGAAATCCCGCGAAGCTCTGGAAGCCAGCGGCAAGCTAAGAAGGCCTATTGCAACGGAAATCACGCCAGCGGGTACATTCTATCGCGCCGAAGAGTATCACCAGAAGTATCTACAGAAGCGAGGAGTGGCTTCCTGCCACTTCTGATTTAGCTTTACGGTTTGAAATGCATGGGCCGGGCGCTGTTGCCCGGCCCTTTTTTACTGGATGCTCCTAATTGCGGAAAGAACTACGGCAGATAGTGCCGCTTTGAAACCCCTCGCAAATTCGCCATGTCGACGAACTAAACTACCGTCTAAGAGTCGCAGGACTTTTCTTAGGCTATTGAGGCATTAGAAAGTGTAGGAAAGACCTACAAGAGGAATGGCGTTGCTCCGCAGTCCGCCGGAATCCAGTTTGAGAAGCACGTTGCCGGTTGCCACTAGCCGGCCAACTATGCGGTACTTGAGACCAAGCGAGGCTTCGGTGATATTCACGTCCGTCGTTCGCTGCGCGATGTCGGGATGCGTCGTACCAGCCGTGTATGTTCCGCAGGTGGCGCCGGTCGGATCCGTAGGGCCGGAGCAGTTCCCCAGGTCGGTGTATGGTTGAGACACGAGTTCCGGGCTGTTGAACAGGCGCTGACCATAGATATCAAACGCCGCCGTCAGACGTTTCACGACGCGAATGTCGGCACCCACAATGTAGATGAACCGGTTGGGAAGCTTGCCCGTGTCAGTCGGTGTGACGCCCTCAGCTGCGGGCACAATGTTAGTTCCTGCGAGTGCGGAATCTCCGTTCCATTCAAAACCTGCTTCCGCATGCGGAGAGATACGGGCCCTGTACGAAACGACTCCGAAGGGCTTCACACCGGTGGCGCCAGAACCCAAAAAGTTCAAAGCGTCTCCGGTGGGTAGGCGCACATCCACGCCGGCTGCCACGGCCCACCGCTCGCCGTTGTATACGGTGTATTTTCCGCGTAGAACGACATCGCCAATTCCCGAGGCGCTGTTATAGTCGGAAAATGTGGCGCTCAAGCATGGAACCTGCGTGGCGCATTGGGAAGTGAGCACCGGATTTGTGGGATTGAAGGAATGCCAGACATTGCCGGGAGCGTTCGCCGATGCAGGCGCTGCAGAGTTAGGAATAATCGTGGCCTGCGAAGTGACACCCATCTGAATATTCAAAATCGGGATGGCGACCGAAAAATCGAGACGATTCGTGATCCCGTAAGTCGCATAGATCGTGTATTGATGAATCGTGAGATCGATGTTGTTCGACGTCTGGATGTAGTCGCGCACGAAACATGGGTCCCCGGCATATCCATTGGCGGCAGTTAGCCCCGTTTGGTTGTCGCACGACGGGATGTTTTGGGGATTTGGAACAGGAAACGGTTGATGCTGGAGGACGGTCGGGATGTTGCTGGTGTTTTGTCCGTCGATCGAGCCGAAATTAAAATATTGGTAGCTGAAGCCGATGAAGAGCCTATGCTTGCCGATGGTGGTCGCACGATTGCCGATGATTGGTCCAAGACTTTCGTCCGTCGAAGGCGCAAATGTTTTCAGCGATGGGTCATAAACGAAAGTGATACCAGACGAAGGCGAAGCGAGGGGCAATTGGGAAGCCTGGATGCCGACGGCTTCGTTGATGGGCGCGAATGTGGAAAGGAAATCACTCGAAAAGTGAGCCTGATGATGGTCACCTGAATACAACACCGACTGGGTCGGGTCGGTGGTAGTGCCGAATCCAAACGGACCATACACCTGTGGAATTACGCAGACCAGTTTGTTGCTCAACGTGCCGTTCAACGGGCATGTTTGCGCCGAGGCGCCTCCCGCGACGAAAAATAATAGGCACGCGAGACTGACCAGCTTCCAGCTCTTCATTTGACTTTCCCCTCTCGTTCAACAGAACCCGTGAATCCCTATGCTAGTCCTACACCTCTTCAGCCTAATCTTCGTCGCTTGATGCCTGGTTAGACTAGCTTGGTAAAAGATAGTGATTATTGTGGCCGATTCATATCATCTGATCGTCAGTTGGGCCGAGTTTATCCACGCAGTCTATTTTGGTCAAGCAGTTAAGACGGCTGGCAGGGGGTTTCGACTCACTGCACGTCTAAAATGATCCAAGACCCGTTCGACTTTGCGAGTTGGAAGACATCTCGGATCTTGATGTTCTGTGGTTTTTTCCCTTGCGGCGTAAATTCCTGGACAAACTCAGCGATCACAGTAGCCGTATTGCCGTCAGGAGCAATGCTCACGTTTTCCGATTGCAACTGCATCTTGATGGAAGACGCGCTTTCAAATGAGGTTTTAAGCCCAGTGTATCGCTTCCCTATATTTGGCCAAATCTGACGCAAGGCATCCGCATTTCGTTGTTCATACGATTGGGAGTAGCGTTTGACCAGGGTGACGACGGCATCATGATCGGCCGTTGTGGAAGTCACTTCGGGCTTAACAGGAGCCACCGGAGCGGGCCGAGGTGCGTTTAACGCGGCAAGTTTCGTGTTTATGTCATCCACGTATTTTTGGGCTTCGCTCGCATGAGGACCGCCAGCCTGCCCTATGGTTTGGAAACTGGTGCGGGCGGCATCCAGACCGCTCTTATCATTAGCGCTCGATGCTTGCTGATACTTGGATACGACTTGCTGATAGGAGGCTTCAGCGCGCTTACCCGCCGCACGGTCATGGACTTCGCGTATGGCTGCGGGCAGATTATTGACGAAACCCTTGGCTTCTTCAGACTTCGGCCCCGCGCTATCTGCAATTGTCTGGAACCCCCTCTGCAAATTGCTGAGTTGCTGGGCCGCGGCGTCATCGTCGCTTTGCCTAAGCTGGTTAAACTGGCTCTCCAATTGGGTGAGGCGGCTTTGTTCGGCTTGATCGATCTCAGTGGTGAGCGTCCCAGCATCGCCGCCATTCTGCTGAACCTGACCAGCCTTCTGACGGGCGGAGCGGAAATCTCCTCGCTGTATATCCTGACGAGCGCTGCTTATGTAAGCGCTGGATAGCTTTGCGCGCACGTCCTGAAGCATTTTCTCTGCTTCGGGCTTCCGCGGATCGTCTCGTGAAGCGAGTCGGCTAAGAATGTCAGAGGCGCTTTGCAGACTGTTTACATCGCCTTTTTGAGCGGCCTGGCGCGCCTGGGAAAATAGCTTTTCTTCTGCCTGGCGATCGGGAATGGTGTGCGTGAGGGTTTGCTGCGCATCGTTCTTGCGCAACCCTCCATCGCCTAGAGCAAGGATCTGATGCAGTTTTTTCTCCGCATCCGTAAAGCGTCCGGCCGTGACATCGTCGTTTGCCTGCTGCCACAACTGCTCTTCCAGGCGCCGAAGGTCACGCAGGTTCTGATTCTGCATGGACTCTTCAATGCCAGCTTGCTTTTTCTTGATATCGGCAGTTAACGGACCATTCAGATCCGCCGCTGGCGCAAGAATTTTCAGCGCGCCTTCAAGGTCATTCGATGCAACCAGCTTATCTGCTGCATTCAAGGCGTCGCGCTGCTGAACCTCCAGCGGATTTGGCGCGGGCTTGGCAGGCGGTTTGGCGACGGCCGGAGTGGACACGGTCTCACGGGTGCGGAGCAGTGTAGTTATGCGGATTACGCCCCAAATCAGTCCCACGCCACACAAAACCAAAACGCCAATTTGCGCGGTCTTCTTTCTATTCGGAGGCGGAGCTGTCCTTGGAACCGCCATGGCCTCGGGGATCGAAACTTCGGGAACCGGTTGTTTGATCTCCCTTCGCGGAGAAGTGGGGGGCAAAGCAACAGTTGGATTAGGAGTTGGAGAAGACCCAACTGGAGCCGCAGATTCGACAATCCGTTCGACAGGTGGTTTAGCAATCGGCTTCTCAGTGGGTTTCGCGGGTCGCTGAGGAGGCGCCGAGACTTTCGGGGCGATGTCCGCGGGTGGCGGAGGCGATGGAGGTACAAGCGGCGGAACTGGTGGTGGAACCACCGGTGGAGTAGGCAATAAGACTGTCTGGCTCGCGGACCCCTTAGCCTCCGGGATTTCCGTTGGGGGGCGGGTCTCCTCGGGCGCTGCGACCTCTGGCTCCGGCGGTCCTTGCAGCCAAGCGTACTCCTTGGACCGAGCCACGGGCGGCGGAGATATCACGGTTGCGGCAGCGGCCGTCGCCGCGGATTTGGCTGCGTCCAGCTCTTCACACACACGCTGGACGCGGGGATCGAAGACTTCAAGAATCTTCGCCTCAACGGCTAAGTCCAAAGTTTTTGTCGCCTCGACCAGTTTCCCCGCGGCGATCAGCGCACGAACTGCTTCCAGCTTTTCTTCCTGGTCTTTCTTTTTCTCGCGAGCCTCGAGCTCAACCCGGGCGGAATTCAGCAATTGATTTACATCGGTGTCTGGCCCCAGAGTCATGAGCGTCTGCTTGGCCAGGTCTATCGCATCGCTAATTTTCCCCCGGTTGATCTTGACCTTGATCTCGCGAATTCTCTGTTCGATGTGTTGGCGAGTCTCAAGTTTCCGCTGCTGGCTATCGGCTTGCTCTTTCAAAAGCTGCAGCTCTTTGTTTTCAGGAAATGTTTTGAGACCCGCTAGCGCCGCTTGATATGTCTCTTCAAAACGGGCCGCATCAAAGAGCTTCTTGACCTCCTGGAGAGTTTTCTGCTGTTGCGCTTCCCGCTCGATTTCCGCGTGCTGGGCTTTCGAAAATTCTATAAGCCGGCTCAAATCCGTATTGCCAGGAAATTCCTTCTGGATTCTTTCTGATTGTGCAAGGACGTCGGTATATTTCTTTTCGCTGACCAACTTTTTCAACGCTATTAATTCACCTTGCAGACGCTCGAAGCTTTCCTGTTTTTCTTTTTCCTGAAGGGCTAGAGCTCGCAGCTTAATGACTCCTGCATCCTTTGGGTGAGCCTCACGAAGGGCGTCGAGCACGGCCATGGCATCCGCAAATCGCCGTGCGGCCAGGTGATTCCTGGCGTCTGCGAGTTGGCGTTGCTTCTGCTGCTCCGCGCGATCCTCGCGCGCGATTTCGATTAGCTTTGCGATGTCATTGTCTTTTGGATACTGCGTTTGCAACTTGGCGAGCAACGCCAAGCACTCTTCGTAATTACGCGCGGTCAACAAACTCCGAGCTTCCGATAAGATTTTCAGCTTGCGCTGCTCCGCCTGCTCACCGAGGGCCGTCTCCAGGAGTTTGGCCACTTCGCTGTCATTGGCATGCTCGCCCTGCAGCTTCCCGAGCAGTGCGATGCATTCTTCATATTTCCGCGAATGCAGCAGGCTCCGGGCTTCGGTCAGGCCTTGCAGCTTGCGCTGCTCGGCTTGATCCTTGCGAACAGCATCAAGGAGCTTGGGGATTTCGTCGTCCTTGGGAAACTGCTTCTGCAATTCCAAAAGCAACGCATTGCACTCATCGTATCGCCGGGCTGCCAGCAATTTTCTGGCTTTCGCCACGCCTTGCTGCCGCTGCTGTTCCGCTTTCTCGGCTTGGGCGGTTTCGAGCAACCTCGAAACATCGGTTTCGTGTGGAAATTCTTTCTGAAGAGATGTCAGCCGCTCGATGCAATCGTCGTAACGTTTCGCCGCAAGAAGGTTTCGCGCTTCACTCAGGGAATCCAGCATCCGCTGTTTTCGCTGATCGTCGAGCACGTTCTTTTGAAGCTGCAGGGTTTCTTCGTCTCCTGGAAACTCCTTGAGGATGGAGTTCAACAGGGTGGTGCAAGCGTCGTGCCGCCTTGCGGCAAAAAGGCTTCGCGCTTCCGCAATAGACTGCGATCTTTGTTCTTTTCTTTGATCGTCGAGGACATTTCTTTGCAGTTGGAGGACTTCTTCGTCGCCCGGGAACTCTTTCAGGATGGAGCTAAGCAGAGACGTACAATCGTCATAGCGTCTCGCTGCCAGCAGGCTTCGAGCTTCCGCCACAGATTGTGCTCTTCGTTGTTTTCTCTGATCTTCAAGCACGGTCTTCTGGAGCTTGAGGATTTCATCGTCATCAGGAAACTGCTTTCGAAGTTCAGCAAGAAGCGCCGTGCATTCGTCGTATCGGCGATTGGCCAGCATGCTGCGCGCATCCGCCAGACCCTGCGATCTTTTCTGGTTCGCCTGATCCTCCTGGGCGGTTTCCAGAAGGCGGGGAATCTCGTCATCATCCGGAAAGTCCTTGCGCAAATCGATAAGAAGCTGGATGCATTCCGCGTAATTTTGCTGCGTCCACAAGCCGCGCGCTTGCTGCATTTTCTCGAAGAATTGCGCTCGCCTCTGTCGCTCTGCCTTTTCGTTAGTCACCTGAAGCTGAAGCGCTTTTGCCTGCTCGTTTGCGGATTCAGCTTCCAGGACTTTAGTCAGCAGCTCCTCGGCTTCTTCAAGGAGGCCTTGCGCCAAGCGTTGCTCGGCGGCGTCAATCCACTCCGCGATTTGGCGAGCGCGGTCCATCTCTTCGTGGACACGCTTTAATAGCTCCTGGCCGGGCTCAAAGGTGGGATCCAACTGTAAAACAACCTCTGCCTCCATCCTTGCTTCTTGGATTTTTCCCTCGGCAAGTAGTTCTTGCCCCTTTTCAATTTGTTGTTGCAGTTTGGGCCGAATAAGAATGCGTCTCAGCTCGGTATTAGCCTTATCCAGAAGATTCCTGGCTTGCGTGTTCGTTGAATCGATTTGGAGGGCTTGGCGCAGCAAATCACGGGATTGCGCGTAGTCACCCTGTTCCGACAAGGTGCGCGCCTGGACAACCAATGCAGCGACGGACTCCGCCTGCAAACTCTTGCAGATTGGATCCAGGTCAAGAAGAACTTCTTCCATCGACTGGTATCGCTCTTCAGGCGATTTGCGCAGAACTCTTTGAATGACTTTTTCGAGCGCTGCGGGACAATCGGGGATCGTCTCTTGCAACGGGGCCGGTTCCTGCTGGCAAATACTATGCATTAAGCTCGCTGGAGTCGCTCCCCGGAACGGTCTTTGGTATGCCAACAACTCATACAAAAGAACTCCGAACGACCAGATATCCGAGCGGGCATCCGCATGCTCGCCGTGATACTGCTCGGGAGACATATAGGCAAAAGTACCGAGCAGCATACCGGTCTGCGTTTTTGAAGTTTCCAGGACGCGGGCGATACCGAAGTCCACCACCTTCACCGTGCCATCTCTGGTGAGCATCACGTTATCGGGCTTGATATCGCGATGGATAATTCCGCGCTTGTGCGCGTAGTCCAGCGCGCGGCAGGCTTGCAAAGCGTAAGTAAGTTTTAATGGAACAGGCAGGGCTGCCCGGCGGCTGATGAGCTGATCTAGACTCTCACCTTCCAGCAACTCCATCGCGATATAGGGAATGCCATCGGCATCTCCCAAATCGTAAATCGTGACGATATTTGGATGTTGCAAGCCGCCGGCCGATTGGGCCTCTTGGTAAAAACGTTGGAGCAAATCGGGATACTCGGCCAGACCCGTAGTGATCGTCTTCAGCGCGACGAGACGATTGATGATGGGATCGCGAGCACGGTAAACGACACCTCCGGCTCCCCGCCCAAGTTCTCTCTGAATCAGATATTTGCCTAATTTCTCCAAGCTGATTCACCTGCCATCGCGAGAGCGTCGTGATTCTAATTCTGGGCGTGTAATCGAATGCTGCTCACACCCTCCCTATGCGGCGGCACACACCTAAACCTATAAGCATTCGCAGCCGAAACATTTCAAGCCAGTTACCGGAACACACCTCCGTTGGCCCTAGTCTGTCGAGGTTAATATACATTAAAGGGGTAGCAAAATTCCCGAAATGCCACGTCCAACGCCCCAACGATAAACCGACGACGAAATTGAAAGGGTGAGGCTAACTGTCGTTTTGACGGCGGGCTTGTCCGTTGCGGTATTTATGCTCCGGGGCTAAGCTAGTACCGGAACCGCCTACATTGATAAAACTTAGATCGATTCAAATTCTGCTCGCCGCCGCTTTGATCTGCTCAGTGGCGTTTTGTGGCTTGTACCTTCTGCCCATTGCAAACGCAAGGGGTCAGAAACTCTTGGTGAGCTGGAAAAGTCCCACCTATTCAGGTCAGAAACCCCGTCGCGTTCTCGTGATCGGCATGAGCGAGAATCCGGAAGTTCGCGCCGATTTCGAAGATGATCTTTCGGCTGCCATTACCGGTGACGGCCTTGAAGCAATCCCCGGTAACACGATTTTTTTCAGGCCGCAGTCCGGCGAAATCGAACGGGAATATTTGATGGGGCAGATCCGCGATTTCAAGATTGACGCTGTTATTGTTTCGCGGCTCGTCAAAGTCGACAAAACGATTACCCACGTCCCTGGTCAAAGCTATGCGGTGCCCTATCCTTATTACGGTTCGTTTTACGGGTATTACGGCACGCTCTATCACCAGGTCTATTCTCCCGGCTACTTGCGTGAAGACACGACCGTCCGCATAGAAACCAATTTCTATTCTGCCGCCCCGCCGAACGAAGAGCTTATCTGGACCGGCACCAGCGAATCCTTCAATCCGAAGAACGCGCAAAAAGTAATCGACGGTGTCGTCAAGTTGGTGGTGAAAGAGCTGAAGAAGCAAAACATTCTGTAGCAGCTCGCTCGGCCCTTTACCTGCGAACTGTCGTTGAAAGATTCGCAACGCGTGGCGCAATGCTGGAGGCACTTCCCTAGGGTCTTCCGGTTCCCGATTGGAGTTTATACAAAACGCTTTCGTGCGGCTGCAAAGTAACGAGCAATTCCGTGGCGTTTCCCAGGTCTTTGTGCTCCCAGAGGTCTCTTATCGCGTAGGAATTCTGGGACAATGCTAGTTCTTTCCATGAGTATCGAAACTCGTCCTTGGCTTCCCCGCGGTTAAAGACAGCCAGGTAGTAAGTATTTTTACTCGCGGACTCGGCCAGCCAGATTGCCCGTTTATCTGAGGAAATCGCCACATGATTGGCTTTGGAGTGCTGATCCACTTCAAGCACTTCGCGATTCGTGAGCAGAGAAAGCGTCCGCTCATCGGCCTTGGTCAAGTCGCCACCTATCATCAGCGGCGAGGGGAAAATGGACCAGAGCGTCATGAGCGTCCGCTGCTCACCGTGGGACAGCCTTGTGAGCCGTGGCTGCCCCCAACCAGGCGCGGGGCCAAGATACCCGAGAGGCAACATGTCGAGATCAGGCCAGTGTCCAGGTTGCGAGAGCCCAGCCCAACGTATCGCGTTAGGAAATTGATCGCCCAGACCTTGGGGATATTCCACATCGCTGTGCCAAAGGTCCCAGATATCATTGGAGACGCGCCACATTTGGGCATACTTACGCATCTCTTCGATTTTTTCGATGGGCGCGGGTCCAGGCGAAAGACTCAGGGCCATCGGCCGGCCTGTTTTCGCGATGGCATTGCCGATGAGCCGAATTTCATCCCCGCGATAGGGACGGCTGCTGATGCAATCTACCTTAACAACATCGACGCCCCAACTGGCGTACATGGAAAAAATAGAATCGTAATAGGGTTGCGCTCCCGGCTTCGCGGCATCGATTCCATAATTGTCGGGATTCCATGGACACGATTCGGAGGTGTCGGCTGCGTCCGCGGCGTGTAAGTTCGAACCAGCAATCGGCAGATTGGCTTCGACTGCTTTTTTCGGAATGCCGCGCAAAATGTGTATGCCGAATTTCAAACCGAGCGAGTGAATGTAGTCTCCCAAAGGTTTGAAACCCTTCTCATTTGCGGCGCTGGGAAATCGGTTCAACGCGGGTGTGTACCGACCGTTGGAGTCCAGACTATAGAGGGAAGTCTTCGAATTTCCTTCTGGCGTTGGATTGGTTACGAACCATTCCATATCGACGACTACGTATTGCCACCCCGCGGGCTTCAAATGTTCCGCGAACCATTTGGCGTTGGCTTTCACTTGCTCTTCGTTGATCGTCGTTCCGTAGCCGTCCCAACTATTCCAGCCGAGTGGCGGAGTAGCGGCCAGCAACGTGGAGGCAGGAGCCGCAGGAATTCGTTCGGGCGCCGCGGCCGCATGGACGATTTCCAGGGACGAAACGCTTTGCTCATGCTCGGTCCCATGTTTGCGAAGGCTTTCCACTATTCCCAGGAAAAGCACGGACGCGATGCATAGAATTCCGATCTTTGGCGTCATTTTCATTGGAGCTCCACCCCCTGGTATGTTGCGGGCCACAGTAGCACAGTCACTCTTGACTGTGCTCTTCTTTGCAGTTTGGTGACTCACCAAACACGCGGCCCGGCGTAGGCATCTATCCGCAGCATTCGGACAGTCTTCCTAGTTACTCGGAAAGGCGGCAGCAGAGCTGCCGCACTCCAAATCGTTGCTACGCAATATTATGAGGGACTCAGTAGGGAGGAGCTTCGATCAGTTCACTGTCCAGGGCCTGAGGAGCTCTGTGTCGCAGGAGCAGCCGCCGGAGCTGCATCCTTTATCAAGATCGGCCATCGCGGAAACGCGAAGTTCCCCGCAACATCATCAATCACGTTCACCTGGCAAACATAAAGCCCCGGCTTCAGCGATTGCAGCGGCAGATCGATTTGGAAAATGACCGCCTTTCGGTCCGGGGCTGTAACTTCCGTCGCCGCTACCTGCTTCGATTCGTAAACTTTGACGTTGCCCTGCAAAAATTCAATGCTCGTCAAAACGTGAATCGACTCGCGAGTCTGCGGAGCGGGTCCAGGCGCGGCGGTTGCGTTTCCTGACTGTGGCAAAGCAGCAGGCGTCGCGGCAGCCGCGATTGCAACCTTTCCTCGCGCTGCATCATAAATCTCATACTGCAAATACAAATGCTGGTCGCGCGTAAACACATGCGTGACATTCGGCACGAGCTGCGTCTGGTCCTGAATGAGCGGATTTGCAATCTTCTTCTTCGACGTGCTCGTAACCGGCGCACGCAAACTGCTCAGCACCACCGAACTCATCCGCAGGGGTACCTTGCGCAAATCCGGAACCCGCACGTCCGTCTCAAACGATCCCATGCGCCCGGTCTGATTTTCGCGAACGATAAACTTGAGGTGATAGTTCCCCGGAGCGAGCACAAAACCCGTGTTGTACTGCACGTTCTTCCGGCGCACTTGCTGCGTGCTGTCGACGGCAAGCTTCACCGTGTCGCGCAACTGTCCGACTGGCACTTTGCCTTTTCCGTCGAGGCGCACTTCACCAATAATGTCGACGGTCGCGTTGTCTTTGTCTTTCTCCTGCACGAACGGAATTTGCGAGCCCGGTATCACCAGTGAAACCGAGAGGTAATAATGCGATTCATCCTGACGGAAGTACGCCGTGCCCGCATAAAGAGGAACATCCGTCTGCGGCAGGTCCGCGGCAAGTTCGTCTTCTAGTTGGGCCTCGCGATCCGCGCGATTCAAATGCTGGTAGTCTCGCCCTGAATAATATCCCGGGCGGAATTCGAGCTTCAAGTCGGGCCGGTTCACCACCACTTTAAGCCGGCGATAATGGCCATCCTTTAGCGGATTCGTGCTCGTGAACCCCAGCACGTAATACGCGGAGCTATCTTTCTGCACTTGCGTAAACACGCCGCTGAAATCGTTGGAATCGAAGAACGCTTTGCCGCCTGTGTCCGCCGCGAGCGTCGATAGGGTTTCCTGCGAAGCGGCATTGCCACTGAGATCGTTCAATACCGCGTTTCCGTTATACGCCGATTGTCCATGCAAGCTGGCGCTCTGCGCTTCCCCGCCCGGAGGAAATGCCTGCAAGCCGCGAACGTCCACGGGATAAATCGAAACATTGTTTTTCACTGCCGCCGCCGTCGCCGCACGCAGCGCCGACTGGTTGTCCGAACCTGTCTGGCTGATTCCGTTACTGAAATAAATCAGCGATTTTTTCTGCTCAATTTTTCCCAGCGCCTGCATAGTGGATTGCAGCGCGAGCAGTTTCCAGTCCGCGCTAAACGTGTTGTAATCCGTGTCGTCTGGCGTGAACGAGCCACCCGTTTCAGCCGCGCCTTCGGAGCTCCCTGTATCGCCCATCGCAAAGCCCTCTCCCGAGCCGGAAGCGTACGAGCTCAAAACGGAGAGTATCTTTGGTTTGTCGTCCGTGAAATCGAGATCGACACGCATGTTCGTCGAAAGCGAAACCAGCGCGACGATATCGGCGGGCCGCATCTGGCCATTTATGTATTTCTTGGCTGAGTCGACGCAGCGGTCTATCTGATCGGGCTCCATCGCGGAAAAATCGAAAAACAGAACGATCACTCGCCGGTCCCGCGCGTTCATCACTGGCGCGTCGCTCTTTTTCAGTACGCCGGCGGGTCCGGCCGTTTCCGGCGTTTCGCCGGTAACTGTCTTTTCGGCGCCACCGGCTGTTTCCAGCTGATCCACATTTTCAAAATCGAAAGTCGAAATCTGTTGTTTCTTGCCATCTTCGAACAGAGTGAAATCTTCCTTCTTCAAATCGCGTATGAGATTTCCCTTTTTGTCGCGCACCACGACGTTTGCCAGTACCAATTCGGAAGTAACTCGGATGGAAGACGCTGGCGGTTTGGTCTGGGCCTGCGCATCTGTCGGCGGCTGCGGCTGGGCCTGCTGCGCGAACGAAGGAACACCAAGCTGCAAAAGCAAACTAGCACACGCAATGGCCGCGATTTTTCTTCGTGTGGCAACCATAGCCTTCTCCCTCAAAACCGGAACCTCGCCTGCACGGTCACGCGCCTCATGGTTCCTGCGCCAGTTACTTCGCCAAATGTCGTCGAGTTCACGACCGTGCCAAGCGAAGTGAAATTCACGGTGTTAAAAATATTATTCGCTGTAATCCGCAGATCAAGTGACCGGTACTCTTTGATCGTGATCGTCTTGTTCAACGACATATCCACAGTCACTTGGCCCGGCCCTTCGAAAATGTTGCGACCAGCATCGCCGTACGTTGAATCAGCGGCATTCACGCACGTCGCCGTGGGATTGTTCGTCGTGGTCTCCGGCTGGCAGAAAGCCGCAATGTTGAACCACTCTTTGGTTGTCGGATCGCTAATGCGCTGCACTTCGCCAGGCACGACGTTCGCGCGCAGGGACCCGCTGACACCGCGTTCGATATCGAGCGTCCCTCCCAGGACTCGAATCGTATACGGCAGACCGCTGGCCACTGTGAAATCTCCGCTGTACTGCCAGCCGGCGAGAATGTGCGATACAAATCCCTTTTGCAAAAATCGCCGGTTCTCGCCGAATGGCAAATCGTAAGTCCAAGTCCCAGTAAACTTTTGTCGCTGGTCGAAACTCGATAAGCCTCGATCGGCGGCAATGTCGAAAGGATTCTGCGCAACGACTACGGCTCCTCCGCCAATGGAAGAAGCATCATCAATCGATTTCGAGTAAATATATGTCGCGGTCAGTCCGATGCCTTTCGCCAGCCGCTTGCGAAAACGAATCGAGCCTGCGTTAAAAGCCGAGTCTCCGGCGGAGGATTCGTAAATGAAAGGCTGCGATCCTCCTGGAATAAGAATGGCTCTCTCGGTGTCGAGCCTCGTTCCCTTCGATCCGTTGTAATCGATATTCATCAGAAAGCCGCCGCCCAAATCGCGCTGGATGTCCACATTCCAGAGCTGGACGTAAGCGAGCTTGTAGTTTGGATCGATAGCATAATTATTCGTGACGGTACCGGGTGCGACAGCCGGAAAGGCATTTGAGAGATTGAGAAAATTCGAGGTGGAACCAACGTTTGTGGATGTCTCCGCGAAGGGCGGCTGAAACGCAAAATTCTGAATCACCGCCGTGTACTGCGCGAGGTTGTAGTTGAGGCCATAACCGGCGCGCACCACCGTATTCTTCATGGGCTTCCAGGCAAGCCCAATACGAGGCGCATAGTTATTGCGGTCCGGATTGACCAGCGAATTCGAGGCAACGCCGAAGCCCGGAACGAATTGACCTGGCTGAACCGGAACTGCTGCTGTAAAGCCCGGCGAGACATCCAGATTGACGATGTGGTTGTCCGCTTCTGTGAAAGGTCCCTGGTATTCGTAGCGAAAACCAAGGAGAAGAGTCAGGTTTGAACGAATCCGCCAGTCATCCTGCGCGAAAAAATCAAACGAGTTCGCACGAAAATTATAAGTGTTCGTACCAAACTGAACGCTGCTTTGCTGCGGCAAACCCAGGAGAAAGTCCGCAAAATCGATGCCCGTGCCCTGCTGCTGCTGGCCGTCTACATAAAGTCCGGTGGCAAAACCTGTAAACGTAAATGTGCCTTCCGCGTTTCTTGCTGCGTGGAAGCTCTGCAAAATGCGGCGGTAGTCGCCTCCAAATCGCCAGTTGTGTTTGCCGCGATTCCAAATAACGGTATCGGACGCAGTATAGGTCTGGTCGAGTTCGCGGCGCGGCATCGTATCGCTTAAACCGGAAAAAGAAGTGAAGTTGATTCCAGGAATGCCCCAATCAAATGGATTTGTGGAAACACCGCCAATTTGCGCAAGGCCGGCAACGTCCGTGACGTTCGAGTACAAATTGGTTGTCGAAACATGATTGTGATTGTAGGTAAAGCGCAGGTTGTTCGTTGCGTGACCTTTGCCGTAGACCCATCCAGCGTTGGTATTCAAACCTTGTGTACTTGTTCCCCCGGCTAGCGAAGGAAACGCTCCGACGATATCGGTGTTTGTCTTGGTCCAGTTCATGCCCAAATTGAGGTTGTTTTGCGACCTGCGCCGGCCTCCACCTCCTCCGCCGCCGCGCCCTCCGCCACCGGGTGTGCGACTCCCCTGGGCTGGCACCGGGCCAAAATTGTGGATTAGCCGCAGGCTCACGGTGTCCGAATTGCTCTCTGCGGAAGTTATTTCATGGTAGTTCTGCGTTGCTCCCGGCAAGTTTGGCAGCGGGATGTACTGTAAAAGAGATTGCGCTTGCGGCGTGATCAGTGCCGGGTCAATTGCATTCAGTTGCCCGTTAAAATCGAATTGCTGCCCTGTCGTTGGATTGTAAATCGGCGTCGTCAGCGCGGAAAAATTGCCTCCTCGGTCGGCCATCGTGGGAACAGTCGACAAAACGTCGGACGGCGAACTTCCGCGCGTGCCGCTCCACCCTCCGAAGAAAAATGTCTTGTTGCCGCCATTGAAGATTTTCGGAATATTCAGTGGGCCGCCAACGTATGCTCCAAAGTGCAGCTGGTTGTAATCAGCCTTTTGAAGCGGTTCCCCACTCAGCGAAAACGGGCGCGCATCCAGCGCGGAAGTATCATCATAGAAATAAACGTTGCCATGGGGCTGATTCACATTAAATCCGCGCCCCATTCGCCCGAAAGCGATCGGACCTCCACCGCCGCCGCCCGGACCGCCGCCAAATCCACCTCCACCGCCTCCTCCAAAACCGCCGAGTCCGTTCTGTTGCGCGCGGTCACGGAATTCCTGAATGCGGTCCTGCAATTCACCTTCGTTGCCTTGACCAAAATCTTGCGTGCGTCCTTGCACACCACTGATGCTCACCGATTCTGTCGGCGCGTCCGCTCCAGCTCCGTTGAGCGGCAGTCCCGCTAAATCGTTAGCGCTGGGGTTCTGTCCGGCGCCGGCGGCAAGACCCGATTCCCCGGCTGTTGAAGCCGCTTCCGTGGAGTCCATCGACAAGCTTTGGAAGCCTCGACCAGCATTCGCAGCCGCCGTAGTGCGCTGCTCCGTCTGCTCTTGTTGCCGCGACGCGAGGATCAATTCCAAATCCGCTTTGCCGGAAGGATTTTCCGGATTAAGAATTACTTCCTGAGTTTGCGCCGCAAAACCCATGAACTCGGCGCGCAAGACGTATCGCCCGCGCGGCAGCCCGATGAGCGCGAAGGTGCCGTCTGAAATTGTAGCGGCGGTGTACTTCTTCCCTGTCAGCGTGTTTGAAGCGGTCAGCGTGACGCCGGGCAAAGGTGTCTTGCCGCTGTGCACGCTGCCGGTGATCTTATAAGTCGTTGGTGCCGCAGGAGGCGCATTTGCCTGCGGCGCGGCGGGAGCACTTGGCGCTGGCGCGGGAGTCTCCTGCGCGCGCAAATTTGCTAGTACGCAGGTCGCGAAACCCAGAAAAACAAAAATCCGAACAAACAATCTCAATTGGGCGGCTCCGGCGGTTTCTGCGGCTGGTTGTTATCCTTTGGCGGATTCGGGGGCGGTGCGCCACCAGCCATGCCTGCCTCTTGCATTCGCTTCCACTGTTCCGGCCCAATGACCATCACGGACTTCGGCTGAAACGCATTGTTCGCCATTCCACCGCGCACCATGATGTGATCCCCCGCTTGAATGTCCGCCATCGTAATGCTGTCGCGGCCCTTTCGTAGGGAAGTCTCTTCATTTAGCTCAACCGTTTGCGTCACGTTATCTGGCCGCAGAATCGTCAGCTTCGGCGCGTCAATCGCTTTCACTTCCCCAAAAACATAATCCTGCCCGAGCACGCCCGTTGGCCGTCCTCCGCCAGGACCGCCGCCCCCAGGGCCGCCTTGACCAGCACCACGTGCGCCTCCCGCGCCAGCGCCCGCGCCACCACCAAAGCCGCCGTTTGGCCGTTCGCCGATCATTTCCGCGGTCCAGGTGTGATCCTCGTTTTCCTCGCCACGCACAAAAACCGTATCCCCGACTTTAAAATCGCTGAGCTTAGCGGCTTCCCGCTCTTTCCGGAATTGCGTGCTCCCGCTGATCTTGACGGTTACTACGCTTCCGTCCTGCTTCGTTATCTCGATGGACTGACCTTGAACCGCTGTCAACTTCCCGAATACTCCCGGACGCCTTTCGCCTCCCCGCCCCGATGTTTGCGCAGGATTCGTACTTTGTGCCGGGGGAGGATTCTGAGCGGGCGGAGCTTCCCGCGGAGGCTGGGCAGCCACCCGCATCACTACAAAAAATAAACAAATCAATAAGCCAATTAAAATGCCCGGGATTGCCTTCATATCGGTCTGCCTCTTCCCTCACCTGAAATAAATGTACGCCCCGACGGCACGAAAAGCCTTCTATTTTGCCTCTGCGTCTGAGGATTTAGACGACTCCCAGGCCTACTGGAGTTTCCTCAATTCTCTTTGTGCTTCCCGCTCGCTCTAAATTCCTTTGAATGCCAGACTTAGTTCCCGTGACGCGGGGAGATTATGGATGGCGCGCGTTCATCTGGCAGTGGAATGGGCCAAAACGGAACTGGCCAGAGGAGAAACCCCTGGCCAGTTCGAATCGGAGCTTTCCCCGGCTACAGCGGTGCTTATTTGGTCTTATAGGTGAACGTGAGTTTCGTTTCTTCGTCCAGCACAAGTGGACGGACGAAGCTGTAGGAGCTGCCTGCACGTGGCACATCGACCCGGACAGGCAGTACGCCCGATACCCGCCGTTGAAGATTCAGCACGTTGTTTGAGGCTGAATTGGAAGCGAGGGCATCCTTCTTCTTCGAATCGCGCTCGAGTGGCAGCGTTTCAAGCATCTGTGCATTGCTCTGCACTTCGATCGTTTCCGCCGCACTCCCAACCTGTAGCGCAAGACTGTACGAAGTGGGGTTGTTCGCGTCGTAGTTGAGATTGCGGACGAGGCTTCTGAAGCCCGGCATGGCGGCGTTGATTTTCACCCTTCCCGAAGGCATGCTCGAAACAATCCTTCGACCGGAATAATCGGTCGTCGCAGTTCGCACAGCTCCGGTGTCCAATTGAGTGACACTCACTTGCGCGTTCGCGACCGTCGCTCCGCTCGAGTCTACGATGTAACCTCCGAGCTGTCCTGGCATAAGCTGCAGCGGTTCAATGCGGTCGCCCGCACCACCAGCGACACCTGCCTGGAACGCGCCTACCGTGTACGCGCCAGCATCCGCTCTCTCGAATGAAGGCGGCAACAGATTCGCAGCCAAAGCGTCGCCGCCAAAGTCCTTCACCTTGTATTGTTCGGGCAAAAACACCTCCCATTGCAGAACGGCGATGGGAACGTCCATTTTCGGTAGGGCAATTTCCGACCCCCCTTTTTTCGCAAAGGGAGTGCCGGAATGCATGAACACGAAAGAAACTTCATAAGGACCCACCGGCCGGAACCCTGCTCGCAACAACGGCACTCGCTGACCATCTGCTCCTTCTACCGGCTTTACCTTTTCTCCGGCGACTTCCGCGGTCACGATGCTAGCCCCTGCCGGCAATTCCACTTTCAGGAATGGCTGAACCATATTCTTTACGGTCAATTTCACTTCGGTCAGAGATCTGCCTTCTGTAGTTACGAGCGTGGTCACGACTGCTCGTTCTGCTATCGCGGCGAGCACGCTGCTATCAGGAAATCGTGTCCATTCCAGCGCGAGGCTGGGATTCTCCGTCGGTTGCCGGTGATAACGAAACGCCGCTTGCAGTGGAGATCGCGCGAGTGAGCGCAGGTAAGGATTCGTCTCCTTGATGTCCATGCGCTTCAGGCTGCCGCCCTCCGTCGCCGTCAATTCCATTGTGCCAACACCTTCGACGAGCACTTCGCCCGTTTCGCGTTGCGAATTTTTCACGCTGAGGAACGGAACATCCGCCTTTGTCACGCCAACTGCCTTTACCATCGAGATCAGGAACTGGTGGTTTCGCTGCGCCGGTGCATTCACCTTCAATGTCAGGACTCCCGATTGCACATCGCTTGAATCCACGGAAGCTCCGGAAGCTCCCGTCACTTCATAACCAGCGGGAACTTCGACCTGGAATTGCGTAGGTTCTCCCTGAATCACGTTGATGTCGGCGAGCACGGCTAGCCGAATCTCGGCTTCACTTACGGAAACGAGTGTTTTCACGTTAGAAAGAAAGCGCACTTCGCGCGGGACGACCGGTGCAACCACTTCTCGCGTCGTCCACCAGATATTTGCGGTTTGTCCTGGTACGAGTGTCGCTTCGATCGTGGTATTCCCGTTCGCGGACACTCGGCTGGTGATTAATCCAGGACTTAACTTCACGTTGGTGTGATCGCCAGGAACTTCTAGTATCAACCGCACGCTGCCCGCCGACGGCACGGGCAAGATGAACGAAGCGCGGCCTGTTTCGATGTTTAGAGGCAAACCTGCATCGAGCACCACGGAAAACTCTGCTGGACCGGCGAGGATCGCTGTTTGTGTGCCGCCTTCTTGTTCGAGCGGGAGGCCTTTGCCTTCCTGACGCGCATCCAGAATGGTCATGCCCGAAGTCAGCGCGACTTTCGTTTCACCGTGGTTGAAAGTCTCGCCTTGCAACTGAACGGTTCCCATCACCGTTTCGTTTGCAACGCGCAGGTTCAAATCTCCGCGCTTGATCGTGTAAGGCAGAGGCGCGGTTTCCACTCTTCGTGGCGACTTGTTCGCCAGTTCGAGAAGCCGGTTGTACTCCTCGAGAGGCAGCGTCACGTTCCCGGCTTGCGGAACGGGAGGCGTGATCTTGTCTTGTGCGAATACGGGGACGCTCATCAGGAATGCAATTGCCGCTATGATTTTTTTCATCGCCCACCTGCCTTTTTCTCACGCTGATAATTCAGATCCGTGCTTGGAGATTGGTTTTCGCCCGTGAGTTCGGAAACAAGAAATAGAGAGGGCCCTAAACCTTCGAAGTCGACTTTGATGGGAAGAATTCCCGCGGCCTTCCCTCCTTGCAAGGTTGCACGAAAATCGTCAACCAGCCTCTGCGTTGCAGGCAGATCGACAACTTCGCTGTTCTGCGTGAGGGCACCAATCTCTCTTCCAGCCACGGCGGCGCCGGCCACCGGACTAGCTAAAGGCGCAGGCGGCGGTGGCGGAGATGCTGATGGAGGATTCAGCGCGGCAGAAATCGGGTCCGCGTACACCTCAGCGCGGAACGACCCCGTCTCCGAGGTCACCTTGAAAAGCGGCGGATGGAAGACCAGCAACCCTGTTCGCGATACCGGCAAGTCCAGCGCAGGCAGCGCGAGCTTGAATTGTCCTTTGTCATTCCACGCGGTGCCCCGGCTGATGTAAACGATCTCGACCGCGAACTCCGGCGAGTCTTCACCGGCATGGGCTTTTTCAAGCGGCAGCAGCACGCTGCCGTCGGGGGATTGCCCCGGACGAACGGGTTTCCCTGCCAGCGATGCGCTCCAAAGCGTGGCACCTTGCGGCAGAGTGATCTTCAGAAAATTGCGCTGGTTATTCCGCACGGCATAGCGCGCCTGCACAAGCAACTTCCCTTCGTTGGTGATCAGCACGTTGTAACGCGCCTCGGCGACATTGGCCATCAGCACGGCTTGCGGCGTGTAACGCGCTACGTTCACGGTAAGCGATCTGGACGTCTTTGCGTCGCCTGAGCGATACCGGAAGGCCGAGAGTGAAGTCGATTGGCGGCTCGACACGATTTCGCCCAAATCTGTGGCGTCGGCGTTTTCGAGGCCTTCGGACTTGAATTCTTTGATCTCTCCGGCGCCCAGAACTTCGACGGCTACGCCGCCTGTGTCGCGTTCCGTATTGAGAAGGCGAAGCAACGGAATCTCGATCTGGCCATCGCGCGGGCTGCGCGTCTCTCCGCTGACGATAAATTTGGCGTTTTGCTCGACAGGTTCCAGGAACGTCACGGCGAGCTGCCCATTTTTCATTTCCCAATCCGCGACCATCGCGCCCGCGACTTGGTTGATCGTGACTTTGTCGGGCAGCGAAATGTGAACTTCTCGCGCGGCACCCTGGGTTACTTCAACGTTGACTTCGGCGACGACCGTCGTCGTGTCTTCGCCGAGCCCGGTCAATTCCGTCAGCGATCCGCGCAGGCGCAATGGTTGCGTGCTGCGGTGATCCTCGGTTTTTCTTTTCCAGGTAAACGTGAGCGGCTCGTTGCCGCGCGCGTACGCTAGCCATTTGCTTTCCGCGCCGGGCTCCGATTTCTCCGCCAAGAGTCCGCCGGTCAACTTTAGCTCAACGCCCTGCCTGGGAAGACGAACAGATGCGCGCGTGACGCCTGATGCGGTTGAAGGCAGGGAGATGCTCTCTTCCCCGGCTGTGGATACGACAGGCAACGCTATGTCGAGCAGCAACACGGCCCGTCCCGGCCGCGAAAGCAGCGCCGAGAGCTGGTTAGTGCCTTTTCCCGCGGCACCGGGCACCAGCGATACAAGTTTGCCGTCGAGCTTCGCTTCGCGCACGAGCAGTCCGGCAGGAATTGGCACACGCACCCAGCCATCCTTAAGTACATCAACGGTGAGGCTCGCGCGGCCCGCGGCGAGGTCGCCGTCGATGCGCAAATCGTAATCGACTCGAGTCAGCGTCGCATCCACTGGAGGCCCCTCGGGTTCGCGGTCCGGCGGGTAGGCCTTCGCGTGAAGCGTTCGATAGTCGCTAATGGTAATCACCACCCATCCCGGCGCATGCAATCCGGTCTGGGCGGAAGACGTGTTCGCGCAAAATAAAAACGCCGCCACCAGGCAAACAAAGAAACACCCTGTCTTGCGATTTTCGTACGGGAGAAAAGCGAGTGCGGTCGAGCTGGACTTTGAGCTGGTCATTGTCGACACCTCTACCTTCGTGAAATTGCCTCGGCAGTTATTCTTCGCAACCCGGGGAATGGAGGACCGTCTTGGGAGCGATAGGCGCCGTTCTCGACGAACAGCGTTCTCACTCTCGTTTGTTATCTCATTAGAGCTAGCTCTCAAGACGCCGGGTTGCCCGCAGTCACGTCTTTAGAACGACTTCCGCTCATTAACTTGCAGTCTTTTTCGTGTCCGAATACTTCTTTGTGCTAGCCCACATAGGACTACTATCACCACAACTGGGTTCGCGAAGTTGCGCGATGGGCCTCGCCATGCAAGAATCCCCCATGCATAACTCAAAAAAGTTGGCCGCTTCCGTAACCTTATCCCTCGGCTTTTTGTGTGCCGCTTCCGTGGGCGCTCAAAACATACGCCCGTACTCCGAAAGACAGCTCGCGCACGACATCTACAAACAATTCATCGAGGTTCAGTCCGGGTTTACGACGGGCGCGACCACGCCGGTAGTGGAAATAGCCGTTGCACGTCTGAAAGCTGCAGGATTCCCCGACGCGGACATTTTCGTCGGCGGCGCAATTCCCAAGAAAGCTAATCTCGTCGTTCGCTATCACGGCACCGGCGCGCAAAAACCCATTTTGTTGCTGGCCCACATCGACGTTGTCGAAGCCAAACGCGAAGACTGGAGCACGGACCCTTTTCTATTCATCGAGAAGGACGGCTTTTATTACGGCCGCGGCACCGGTGACGACAAAGCGCAAGCCGCTGTCTGGATCGCCAATCTGATCCAGTACAAAAAAGAAGGATTCAAGCCCGACCGCGACATCATCGTCGCTCTCACCGCCGATGAAGAGGGCGGCGGTCCGTACAACGGCGTCGACTGGCTTCTGAAAAATCACCGCGATTTGATCGAGGCGGACCTGGCTCTCAACGAGGGCGGCTGGGGCGAAGAATCCAAAGGCAAGAAAATCTCGAACGACCTGCAGGTCAGCGAAAAGTACGTGCTGAATTTCCGCTTCGAGGTGCGCAACAAAGGCGGCCACAGTTCGATGCCGGTTCACGACAACGCTATCTATCATCTCGCCGGAGCATTGACTCGTCTCGGCGAATTCGGCTTCCCCCTAAAAACCAATGAAGTCACTGCGGCTTACTTCCAGCAAATGTCAAAAATCGAAACCGGCCCGATCAAGGATGACTTGGCAAAGGTCTCTTCTGGTTCGCAAGAAGCGATGGAGAAAGTCGCTGCGGCTTCGCCTGCTTGGAACTCCACTCTGCGCACTACTTGCGTCGCCACAATGCTCGAAGGCGGCCACGCTATCAACGCGCTGCCGCAACTCGCCGCAGCAACGGTGAACTGCCGCGTGCTCCCAGAAGATTCGCCTGAATATGTTCTCAGCACGTTGCAAAAAGTGGTCGCGGATGATCAGGTCAGCGTCAAGCCGTTGAGCGACTTTAGCAAAGCGGCGGCGTCCCCGATGCGCCAGGACCTGTTGAAAGCCGTCAGCGAAATCACCAACAGCATGTGGCCCGGCGTTCCCACGGTTCCGATCATGGTGATGGGCGCCACAGATGGCCGGTACCTCCGCGCCGCCGGAATTCCTTGCTACGGCATTCAGGGATTCTTCATGGACCGCGACGATATCCGTTTCCACGGCCGCGATGAGCGCATGGGCGTGCAGTCTTTCTACGAGGGCCAGGCCTTCCTATACGAACTCGTCAAGCGACTTTCGACACCGGCCAAATAAAGATCAAGCCGAAACAGAGTTGCCTGACAAAGGCGCGCTCATGCATTCTGCCGCAATCGCACAATAAGGTTGTGCACGCTCCGCGCCAAGTCTGCCACTTCTCCGCGGCCTTCAATCTCAAGCTCGATGGCATTATCTCCCTGCGCGGCGTGATCCACGGCTTCTCGCAAGCTGATGAGTGGCTTCACGACTTGCCGGGGCAAAATAAAACTTACCCAAATGCTGAAAAGCAGCGTAATCGCAGAGACAATGCTCAGCGCCCATTCCGCTTGGTGCAGCAAACGACGTGCCTCCCGATGATCGCTCTCCACGCGCTTCCAATTTTCTGTTTCTAGTTGCGTAAGGTCCTCCAGCACTTCCTGAATCGAACTCTGCAACTCGGCTGTAACGGGTGCCAAAGCGGGATTGCCTTCCTGAACGGTCTCGGAGATCTGCGCATCAAATGATCCAACGCGGTTTCGCAGCTCTTCAATCAACTGCTCGCGCCTTTTAACCCTTGCCCCAAGCAACAGATCGTTCAGATCTTTCTCATAAGCGCGCACGACGGCCTGGATGCGGTCGGCGTCCCCCTGCCTCGGCTGCCCCATCGCGGCAACCGCTGCGGCAAACCTTTGTTCATAAACGCCGAGTGCCTCCAGCGCCTTCTGTGTTTCTCCTAAATCTTCGGGCTGGAGATCCTGTATCTGGCTCAAAACCTGCCTGGTTTTGCCCAGCGATTCATGGTTCGCCGCGAGATAGGCCGGGTCATGCAGCAACAAATAATTTCGTTCCGCACGCCGCGCTTCCAGAGTCTCGATGGAAGCCTGCTGCGCCAGCGTCGCGGCCGGTGCATCCACGTTTACGATCCGGTCTACAATCCATCCCATCTCAAACAGGTAATAGACCGCGAGGAAAATCACCGGCACCAAAATAAATCGTGCAATCGCCAAGCTGTACGCCACTCTCTTGCGCAGAGAATTTCCTGGCGCCAGTATCTTGAATTTTTTCCGGATTCCAAATCTCATAAGCCGGCCCCCGCCAAAGAGTCTTCTCTTAGCTGGCCCGATTGTATGTCAGCAGCGCTTGCCTAGCGCGTCCTTTTGCGTACTCACAAGTCCGACGTAGCGTCGTACTGGCCAGCTTTTCACCGTTGCACAACATCAATGAGAGCAGTAACATTCCAGTTAGTATCACTACACGAAAGCTGGCGTTGGGAGACCTAATGAACCATGTCACACGGGTAGCCCTGGTTTTTGTTTCATCCTGCTTCTGCACTTTCAAAGCTTCCGCTCAGACTTCTCCAGCCGCCCAAGCTCAACCGGTCGTGCGGCCTGCGGCTGCTAAGTTTACCTGTGGAACCACGCTCGGACCCGTCATAGATACTCTCCTCGCTGGACCAACTGCGCCATACTCTGCCGTCCAAGAATCCTCCAATGTTCAAACTCTCGCCGATGGAACCCACATCTCGCGCAAACCCTCGACCGAAAAAATCTACCGTGACTCTCAAGGGAGAACTCGGACGGAGCGATCCACCTGCGGACCAGCAAATGACGATCCGGAAGCCCTGATCATCACGATTCGCGACCCTGTCTCGGGTTATGCGTACATTCTGGATATGCAGAACCATATTGCCCACCGCTACACAATACAGGTCAGACAGCCAAGCTTGCCTGCTCCGCCAACAAAAACGGTCACAGACACCGCGGATAGGACTCTTGTGGCCCGCCCAGACGCCACTAGGCTTGACCCGCCCACGGAGACTTTAGACTCGCAAACGATGGAAGGTATTTACGTCGAAGGCACAAAAACGACCACGATCATTCCTTTAGGATCTCAGGGCAATGATCGCCCCATAGCGATCGTAAGGGAGCAATGGTATTCGCCCGAACTTAAGATCACCATCCTCAGCAAAGACTCAGACCCGCGTTATGGCGAAATGATGACGCGTCTTACTAATATTGAACTATCACAACCACCCTTGATTTTGTTCCAGCCCCCGCCGGACTTCAAAATCGTGGAAGAAACCGAAGCCACGCATTTAAATTACGTCCCCCACTGAACCCCGCTCGCGGCCAGGCTACCTTTTAAGCGTCCGATGCAACGGAGGGCGTGGTAGCCAAGTGACCGAGCCACGGGCCAAACCTATAGTCACTTTTCTCAAACGTCGGTGAAGTATGCCTCAGGGTTCTACTCAGGAGCAGCAGTCCGTGCTCAAGTAGACGCGGCAATATAAGTTGGATAGGCAGGCGACCACTGGCTGGCGCGGATTTGCGAATGGAGCGCGGCGGCAGAATCGAACGCTGGAGCCACGCCGGAACGAGCGGCTTCCTGAGCGACGGCGAAGGCGATTTCAACAGCGAGGCCGCGGAGATCCTTCAATGCGGGGAGAAGCGGCGCGGAAGGGTCTTTTAAAGCGGGAGAGTGTTCGGCGAGGGTGCGCGCGGCAGCGATCATCATGGTGTCAGTAATTCGCTGCGTCACGTTGACGGCGTTGGTAGCGGAAGAGCGTGACGCGACCACAGCGAGTCCGATCGCCGGAAAAATGTAGACGTTGTTGCACTGGGAGATGGAGATGCTACGGCCCTCGAAAAGGACAGACGGGAATGGCGAGCCGGTCGCAACGAGCGCGCGGCCGTTTGTCCAGCGAATCAAATCCGCGGGATGCGCTTCCGAGTGCTCAGTGGGATTCGAAAGAGGAAAAATGATGGGGCGGTCTACCTTGCTAGCCATTTCTCGGACGACGGGCTCGGTAAAGGCTGAGCCTATTGTAGATAGTCCGATGAGGATAGTCGCGCGAACGTGATGAATGACTTCAGATAGGCTAAAGTTCGAGTCGCTCGAGCGCAGCCACGAAGCGACGCGGCTCAGAGGTTGCGTGTAGATGCTCTGTTCGGGCGTTAAATCGGCACGGCCAGAGTGCAGAAGGCCGTCGCGATCGACCATCCAGAATCGGCTCCGCGCATCTTCCTCCGAAAGACCCTCACTAAGGAGGGCTGCGCGAAGGTAATCTGCAACACCTGTGCTTGCGGAACCTGCCCCGAGAAAAACTATTTGTTGATCGCGAAGAGATGAGCCTGCTACGCGAACGGCAGAAAGGATGGCACCGAGCGCTACAGCGGCAGTGCCTTGAATATCATCATTGAATGTCAGCATTTGATCGCGGTAGCGATTGAGGATGGGTCGAGCGTGAACGCCTGAGAAGTCTTCCCACTGAAGAAGCGTCGAAGGTAGAACTTGTTTGACGGCGGTGACGAACGCGTCGATAAAGCTGTCGTACTCTGCGCCGGCTATGCGCGCGTGCCGCCAGCCAAGATATTCTGGATCGCGAAGCCGTTCCTCATTGTTTGTGCCGACATCCAAAACGATGGGGAGAGTGCGCGCCGGATGAATTCCGCCGATAAGGCTATAGAGAGAAAGTTTGCCAATGGGAATGCCTAGCCCTCCGACGCCCTGGTCACCGATACCCAGAATGCGCTCGCCGTCCGTGACGACGATCACGTCGACCTCCGGATTTGGGTGATTGCGCAGGTGCGCAGGAATAGAATGGCGCAGCGGATAGGAAATGAAGAGGCCGCGCGGACGACGATAGATGTGGCTGAATTCCTGGCAGCCGAGTGCGACAACGGGCGTATAAACGATGGGCAACATCTCATCGATGTGGCCGAGCAGCAGACGATAGAAAAGAACTTCGTTGGTGTCTTGGAGCTGCCGGAGATAGATGTGTCGTTCGAGATCGTTGGGCTTGAGAGAAAAAGCTTGATATGCGCGGACCGACTGGTCATCGAGCGATTCAACGACAGGCGGAAGGAGCCCGTGGAGGCCAAAAATTTCGCGCTCGTCCACAGTGAAAGCGGTGCCTTTGTTGAGCGCGGGATTGTTAAGGAGTTCCATCCCGCGAAGGCGAACGGTGCGGATTATTTGGGGCGGGAATATATCGTTCTGAGACATTTCGGCGAAATTGTATCATCGCGGGACGGGAAGGGTTTGCAGTGCGAAGTAAGAAAAAGTTGAAATGGACCCAGCGAGAGGTTCATTGTTGAGTGCTGTTGAAAGCTGCGAGGCAGAGAAAGCGAGTTTTTCCATGGCTCAGCCGGAAGTCGACCTTAGCAAAAAATACGATGCGGTGATAATCGGATCGGGCGCTGCCGGAGGAATGGCGGCTCATGTTTTGACAACCCATGGTCTGCAAGTTTTGCTGCTCGAAGCGGGAAAAAAATTGGACATCGAGAAGGAATTGCGCTCGATGCAATGGCCTTACGACAATGCGCACCGGGGAGCGCTTCCGCCAGACTCGCATTCTATTAGCTTTAATGAATATACGATTCGACGGCCACCCTACGGACCTGGTTTTGAGAAATCGAAAAATCTTTACAGCTATATTGGCAACAGCGACTACACGAAAAACATAGTCGTTAACGAGCGGGACAATCCCTTTACGGGCACGAATTACGCGTGGGTCCGCGCGCGATGCCTGGGCGGCAAGACAAATATTTGGGGACGTCTCGCGCTCCGGCTTTCCGATTACGACTTCAAAGCCAAAGATCGCGACGGCTATGGCGAAAACTGGCCTATAAGTTACAGCGACATCGCTCCCTATTACGACAAGGTGGATTTGTATCTCGGCATTACCGGCGTGAAAGAAAATCTACCGTATCTGCCAGACAGCATTTTTCAACGCCCCACGAAGCTGAATTGCGCCGAAGTGACGCTCCAGCAAGGGCTAAAGAAAATGGGGCGCGTGCTGACGCAATATAGAGCGGGCGTAACAACCGACGGGCTAAAGCACAACAAATATCGCAGCCGCTGCTATGGGCGCGGCGCATGCGAACGAAAAGGCGGCTGCGACATTCACGCCGCGTTTGATTCGCCAACCGGACTAATTTATCCCGCAATGGATACTGGCAACCTTACGTTGCGTACAAATTCGACCGTTCGAGAAATCACCGTCGATCCTGCCACTGGCAAAGCTTCCGGCGTGCACTTCACCGATTCGCAGACGATGAAGGACTACACGGTGCGAGGCAAAGTCGTGATTGTCGCGGCCTCGACGCTCGAATCAGCTCGGCTGCTTTTACTCTCCAAATCGCGGCTCTATCCAAATGGGCTCGCCAACTCGAGCGGTCATGTCGGACATAATTTCTGCGAACACGTGATGGGGCCCGGCGTGGCGGGTCAGGCAAAGGACCTTGTGGGAAAACCCTCGACTCTCGACGATGGCCGCCCCGGCGGCTTTTATCTGGCGCGTTTTCGCAATCTCAAGGAAAAACAACCGAATTTTATCCGTGGATATGGATTTGAAGGCGGAAGTGGAAGCAGCATGTTTCCGGCGGGCACAGATCAACCCGGATTTGGCGCTTCGTTCAAAGAAGAAATCCGGAAAAATCAGGGTTCGTACATCGGCATGGGAGCTTTTGGCGAAGTGCTCGCGCGTTACGAGAATTATGTGGATCTCGACCCGGTAGTGAAAGACAAATGGGGCATTCCGGCGCTGCGCTTTCACTATAAATTCGGCGAGAACGAGCACAACATGGTCAAGGATATGAAGGAGACGGCGCAGGAGATGGTCGAGGCGGCCGGCTTCAAGATTATCTACGTGAACGACCGGGTGCTCACCGAAGGATGGTCGATCCACGAACTCGGTACCGCGCGCATGGGGAATGATCCGAAGACTTCCGTGTTGAACCAATTCCAACAGTCGCATGACGTGAAAAATTTATTTGTGGTCGATGGCAGCGCGTTCGTGAATGCCAGTTGCCAGAATCCGACATGGACGATCATGGCGCTTTGCTGGCGTTCTTGTGACTACCTGGCGGATCAATTAGCCAAGAACGAGCTGTAGAGTCGCATGAACCATGAAAAGGAAAGCGTCGAAAGTGTGAGGAGGTTACTAAATGTCCACAAATGACCCCATCAATTTGAAGCAGGATCGGCGTCAGTGGTTGAAAACTTCGGCGACTGTCCTGGGCGCGGCGGTTTTGCCCTTGTCCGGAGCGGTGGCGGAAGCTTCGCCGGCAAATCCGCAAGCTGCACAGCCCGCCGCCGGAACACCACCCGCTGCGATGAACTTGCAGGCGAGCTTAAGCGCGCATTTTTTCTCGCCAGCGCAACACGCGATGATCGAAGAGTTGTCTGAGACGATCATTCCGGCGGATAGCCACTCTGGCGGAGCGAAGGCCGCGAAGGTCGCTGACTATATCGACCAAAGAATTAGAGAAAGTGTGGACGAACAGCAGAAGGCGCTGTGGCGCGAAGGCCTGCGCCTGATGGAGTCCATGAGCCAGCACTACAATGGAAAATCCATCGTGGATTCGAGCACGGAAGAAAAAATCGCGATCCTCAAGGTGCTTTCGGATAATGCGCAACTGACTGAGCTTCCAGAAGTGCGTTTTTTCCACGAGCTGAAAAGTTTGACGGTCCGCGGCTACTACACCAGCAAAATCGGCATTCATGACGATCTCGAATACAAGGGCAATCGCATTCTGATGGAGTTCGTCGGCTGCGACGATCCCACTCCGCCGACTACGTAGTAGCAGGAACCGTGCATCTTCGCGCCTGCCTTTGCAATACTGCCCTGCATGGCCGGATACCTTCCAATAGCCCTCATTCGCCTGGCGAGAGGAGCATTTGGCCCGCTAGCCAAGGCCAAATCCAGTGGGAACAAGGACGTCGCCAAGACGTATCTATAGTATGTAGCGTCAAATAAGACGCGCAAGCCTGGGTGGCTCAATCGGAGTGTCCGCTCATGGGACATAGATTCCCATATACGGCCAGCGGGGCCGCCCTCCGGCTCGGACGATGTGCCGTAAGCCATTGACAAATCGAGCCTTTAAGCGAATTCTGTTAGGTAAGGGATTTGCGCCTAGGAAGGGCGCTGACTACTATGGACATCCAAAGACCATCTAACGCAAGAGCCAAGAAAATCCGGCGGATAGCCTATGGCACCGTCGCACTGATGTTGTTGGGCGGGGTCACCTACGCCCTGTCGAAGCTGAAGCCTGCCGCACCAGCGGTGGACAAAGGCACAGTCTGGTCGGACACCGTCAAGCGCGGCCCAATGCTTCGCGAAGTGCGCGGGCTGGGGACGCTTGTGCCCGAAGACATTCGTTGGATTGCAGCGCAAACGGATTCGCGCGTGGACCGCTGGGTGTTGCGTCCGGGCGCGATCGTCAAGCCCGATTCCATCATTATGGAGCTGAGCGACCCCACCTTGTCGCAAACCGCGCTCGACGCGGAACTCCAGTGGAAGGGCGCGCAGGCAGATTTGGCGAACCTCCAGGTGCAAGTAAACAGCGATCTGATGAACCAAAAGGCAACCGAAGCTGGAGTGCGCAGCGATTACGAGCAGGCGAAAATCCAGCATGACGTGGACGTGAAACTCGTGAAGGAAGGCCTCACGGCACAGCTGATTGAGAATCTGTCCAGAGTGAAGGTAGAGCAACTCGCGATTCGCGCCCAACTCGAGGGCGACAAGACCAGAATCGCCGCGGATTCCGGCCATGCGCGGATAGCCGCGCAACAGGCAAAAGTCGATGAAACAGAAGCTCTCTATCACCTGAAAAAGAGCCAAGTGGATGCCCTGCATGTTCGCGCGGGTATCGATGGCGTGTTGCAGCTCGTACCGGTCGAAGTCGGCCAGCACATAACCCCAGGTACAAATCTGGCGCGCGTCGCCGATCCGAAAAAGCTCAAAGCGGAAGTAAAGATTGCCGAAACGCAAGCAAAAGACGTGGTGATCGGGCAAAAGGCTTCGATAGATACGCGCAACGGAATCGTGGGCGGACACGTTTCGCGAATCGATCCCTCCGTCGTAAATGGAACGGTTACGGTGGATGTGACGATCGACGAACCCCTTCCCAACGGCGCGCGGCCGGATTTGAGCGTCGACGGCACAATCACACTCGAGAATCTGAAGGATGTGCTGTTTGTCGGCAGGCCGGTGCACGGGCAGTCCGACAGCACCATTGGACTCTTCAAGCTTAACGAGGATGGTACGGAGGCCTCGCGCGTCAACGTGAAGTTGGGCCGGAGTTCCGTCAACACGATCGAAATCCTGGACGGCTTGAAAGTAGGAGACAAAGTGATTTTGTCCGACATGTCGGCCTGGGACGCTTTCGACCGCATCCGGCTGAATTAGAGCAGCGATTCCGCGGCCGGCAGCCGGCTCGCAAACGAGTTCGGGTTTAGATTTCTCTCATTCACTAGATGGAAGTTCTGCGTTTCTTGCGGAGGCCCAGTTGCAGACTCTCTGGCAAGACATTCGCTACGGGTTGCGAATGTTGGCGAAGAATCCGGGCTTCACAGCAGTAGCCGTTGCCACGCTGGCCCTCGGCATCGGCGCAAATACCGCGATATTCAGCTTGGTCAACGCTGTCATGTTGCAGTCCCTGCCGGTCCGCCATCCCGAGGAGTTGGTCGTGCCCCAATGGTTGGCGCACGAATGGCCACAGAATATCGGGACAAGCAGTTTCGGCGACTGCAATGGTCGCGGAAGGGTCGGCGCGAACTCTGGCGCCTGCTCCTTCTCCTACCCCATGTTCAAAGAGATTCGCGAGCAGAAGGATATCTTTTCGAACGTTTCGGCTTTCGCTGGCCCCGCTCTGCTGGATCTAAGTGGGAACGGCCCCGCAAGCATGGCCCAAGCAGAACTTATCTCCGGAGATTATTTTCAAACCCTTGGCGTGCGCAGCGTGGTTGGCCGAACGCTCGAAGCCGCTGATGAACAGCCCGGCGCGACGCCTGTGGTAGTGCTCAATTACGGCTATTGGCAAAGCGCGTTCGGCGGAGCCGCCGGAGCAATCGGAAAAACGATTCGGTTGAATGGTGTTGCCTTCACGGTCGTTGGCGTGACGGAACCGAGCTTTACCAGATTGACGCCCGGGAAAGCGCTCGACATGTGGCTGCCACTTACGCAGCTTGTGCCGTTGGGACTTCATTGGGGTTCCCGATCGGACGACGCGCGAAACTGGTGGCTCACTATCGTTGCCCGTTTGAAACCGGGCATGCCTGCGTCGCAGGCGCAGGAGGCTGTCAGCCTGCTCTTTCGCAATGAAACTTTGCATGGCGAGAAACCTCCCTTAAAGGAATCCGATGAGCCAAAAGTCGTGTTGCTGCCCGCGCAGAAGGCTCTGACGGGAATTCGCTCCATGTTCGGAACGCCGCTGTATTTATTGATGGCGGCCGTTGGCATCGTGCTGCTGATTGCCTGCGCAAACGTTGCTGGGCTGATGCTGGCGCGGGCAACCTCGCGCGAAAAAGAGATCGCTGTACGGTTGGCGTTGGGGGCGGGCCGTCGCCGGGTGATTCAGCAACTCTTGACGGAGAGTGTGCTTCTCTCGGCCGCAGGGGCACTGCTGGGCATTTTTGTCGCGTTCTGGGGCGCAGAGGGTCTGGCGTCCTTTCTCGCCGCGAACTTGTACCACCCGATGGAAATCGATCTGCAACCCGACGTCACGGTCCTCGCCTTCACCGTTGCGGTTGCACTGCTGACGGGGATTGGGTTTGGCTTGGCGCCGGCGTTCCGCGGAACAAGGATCAACGTCGCGCCGGCACTGAAAGAAAACGCGGGAAGCCTGTCGGCCGCAAGCCATGTGAGCGGCAGGCGTTTCGGACTGGGAAGTTCGCTCGTCGTCGCTCAGGTTGCTCTCTCGATGGTCGTTTTGATTGGAGCCGGTCTTTTATTGCGCACACTCGAGAAACTGAAGAACATCAATCCGGGATTTGACACGCGAAATGTTTTGCTCTTCTCCGTGGACCCCACGCTCGCGGGCTACAAGAAAGAGAATATCCAGAACGTGTACGACGAACTCGATCGGCGGCTCACTGCCGTGCCGGGTGTGGTCTCCGCCAGCTATTCCTCGGATGCGCTTCTGGACGGAGGACTTTGGACGGAGGGTGTCCACGTCGAAGGGCAGCCAGAGAAAACCACCACTGACGTGCAAATGCTGGCTGCCGGGCCGGATTTTTTTGAAACGATGCGAATCCCGCTCGTGAAAGGCCGCACTTTCCAAGCGGCGGACATGCGGTCAAAGGTTGAAGTAGCCGTCGTCAACGAAGCGTTCGTCCGCAAATTCCTGGAGTCGCGAGATGTGATCGGCATGCATTTTGGTGGGACAGAGAAAGACGATCCGCAGCGACAAATCATCGGTGTGGTGGCAGATACGAAGTATGACGACATGCGGAAAGCGGATGAGCCGACGGCATACATTCCCCTGAAAAATGGCGAGGTGACCTTCGCATTGCGTTCGGCAACAGACCCGAGCGCACTAATACCGGCGGTGAGGCATATCGTGAACGAGGTGGACGAGAACCTGCCAGTCTTCGGCATGCGAACGCAAACGCAGACGATCGATCGGCTGCTTTTCGGTGAGCGGCTGGTCGCGCGCCTTTCTTCCCTTTTTGGAGTGCTCGGATTGGCGCTGGCGTGCATTGGACTGTACGGGTTGTTGTCGTACGAAGTGGCACGGCGCACGCGTGAAATTGGAATTCGTGCGGCGTTGGGAGCGCAGCATCGCGACGTGCTGCAGATGGTGATACGGCAGGGGCTGGTGCTGATCTCTATTGGTTTAGGCGCGGGAGTTTTGGCGGCGTACTTCGCCACGCGATTTTTGCAGAGCCTGCTCTTTGGTGTCCGCGCGACCGATCCGTTTACGTTTGCGGCGGTGTGCAGCTTGCTAGTCTTCGTAGGAGTTTTGGCGTGTTACATCCCGGCGCGGCGGGCAACGCGCGTCGATCCCATGGTGGCGTTGCGCTATGAGTAGGAGGGGCTGATGCAAATCCTGTTCCAGGACATTCGGTACGGATTGCGAATGCTGGCTAAAAATCCAGGATTCACGGTAGTCGCCGTTCTGGCGATTGCTTTAGGCATCGGCGTCAACGCGGGGATTTTCTCCGTCCTGAATGGAGCGGCGCTGCGCATGCTGCCGGTCCCGAGCGCCGGACAGATTGTCAGTGTAGATCAGATTTTTCACGGGAAAACGACGCGCAACACTCATGGCGAGGCGTCAATGTTTTCGTATTCGGAATATCAGGAATATCGCGCTTACAACCACGTTTTTTCAGGTGTGCTGGCTTACGAGCCATTTCTCAACGCGACTCTGGCGGGCGGAAGGGCGCGACAACTATTTGGGCAACTGACTTCCTGCAATTATTTTGACGTATTGAACGAGCGGCCCGCGGCAGGGCGTGGCTTCGTGAAGGCGGACTGCGCGGCGGCGGGGCAAGGCGCGATCGTCGTCCTGAGCGATGAATTGTGGAAGAACGCATTTGGCGCCGACGCTTCGCTGATTGGCAAGCGGGTGATCCTGAATCGTACGGCGCTTACGGTGGTGGGCATTGCGCCGGCGGGTTTCGGCGGAACGGAGCCGGTGCCCAGCGCGTTTTGGGTGCCGATTACGATGCAGGCAGCGCTCGAACCGGACCGCGATTTTCTGGGCGATGCGAATGTGAGCTGGCTGTCGATGTTGGGTCGGGTCCGGCCAGGCGTTTCGCTGGAGCAGGTGCGCGCGGACTTGCGGATTATCGCGAGCCGGATCGATCAGCAGCACCCGGGGCGCGAGACGTCGCTGGCGATTCGAACGGCCACGTTTCTGGGGAGGCCGGAAGAACACAATTTCGTGATCGGCGCGGCAGCGGTGATTTTGATGGGGTTTGGTTTGGTGTTGCTGATCGCTTGCGCAAACGTGGCGAACATGATGCTGGCGCGGGCTACCGCGCGGCAAAGAGAGATTGCAGTGCGGCTATCGGTGGGAGCGAGCCGGTGGAGGTTGATCCGGCAATTGCTGACCGAGAGTGTCATGCTGGCGCTGATGGGAGGCGCGGTCGGGTCGGTGCTGGCGTTCTGGTCGTTTGAGGCGCTTTCGCGTTTTGTAATTTCGCATTTGCCGCACGGATTTCCTCCACTGGCTTTGAATATAGCTCCCGACGCGCGTGTGCTCGGGTATGCGTTGTTACTGGCGCTGGGTACCGGCGTGGTTTTTGGACTGGCGCCGGCGCTGCAGGCGTCGCGAGCCGACTTAAACAGTGCTCTGAAGAATGTGGAAGGCGGATTTGGCGGGCGTGGAGGCGGAAACGTTCTGCGGCATTCGCTGGTGGGCGCGCAGGTGGCGGTTTGCATGATCTTGCTGATCGCGGAGGGTTTGCTGCTGCGCGGACTTTATTTTGCACAGACGGTTGACCCGGGATTTGCGATGAATGGCATTGCGGTGGTGTCCCTCGACCTACGCACGCAAGGATATAAAGAAAAGCCTGCGGCAGAATTTGAGCAGCGATTGAAGCAAAAAGTGGCGGCGCTGCCCGGCGTCGAAAAAGTGGTGGAAGCGGCTCAGACGCCGCTTAGCGATGATCATAATTCCACGGATTTTTCGGTTCCCGGCAGGGGCGACGAGTATCAAGTGGAAGACGACGCGATCTCGGACGGGTATTTTTCGATGCTGGGCATTCCCATCGTGCGGGGCCGGGACTTCACAGAAGACGAAGTGCGGGCCGGCGCAAAAGTGGCGATCGTGACGGAAGCGACAGCGCAAAAGCTTTGGCCGGGAGAAGATCCGATAGGAAAATTCCTGCGCCAGGGGAAAAACAACGACTTGCAGATCGTGGGGATTGCGAGGGACGCGCAGGTGTCGCATCTGGGCGAGTGCCCGAAACTTTACGTTTATCTGCCCGCGGGGCCGAAGGAACAATCGGAGCTTCGTTTGATGATTCGGGGCGGCGGAGGATTTGCGGCCGTAGCAGCGGGTGTGCGCAATGCCGCGAGCGGGTTGGATCCGGACGTGATGGTGGACGTTACGAGGCTCGAGGACAACATGGAATTTTGGCGGACCCCTGCGCGGATCGTGGCGGGGCTTGCGGGGTCGCTCGGCGCGCTGGCGCTGCTGCTGGCCTCGGTCGGCGTGTATGGCGTGGTGTCCTACGCGGTCAGCCGGCGAACGCGTGAGATTGGCATTCGCATGACGCTCGGAGCAGACGGGCGAGACGTTATGAATCTGATACTGCGCCAGAGCATGCGTCCGGTCCTGATCGGCGGCGCAATTGGAATTGCCGGTTGCGCGGCGGTCTCCTGGGTTCTCTCGAGCATGCTCTTCGGAATCAGCGCGCATGATCCGATCGCATTCCTGTTCGTGCCTGCGTTTTTGGTCGGAATCGCGCTGCTGGCGAGCTACGTTCCAGCGCGGCGAGCGACAAGAGTAAATCCCGTGGTGGCCCTGCGATATGAATAACGCTCTCGGGAACGCGCAGGATTCGATCGGAAGAAACTCATGCTAACGCTATGGCAAGACGTTCGCTACGCGCTGCGCATGTTGTCAAAGTCGGCCGGCTTTAGCGCTGTAGTCATCCTCACGCTGGCGCTCGGGATCGGAGCGAACACGGCGATTTTCAGTGTGATAAGCGTGGTGCTTCTGCGCCCGCTTCCCTTTTCGCAATCCGAACGACTCGTCGCCCTTCACGGCATTGATCTTCGGACCGGCGAAACCGGCAGGCCGCTCAGCTATCCGGACTTTTCCGATCTGCGCACACAGAGTCAATCAATGGAATCGGCGTCAGCTTACGATGTCAGCACCTCAACGATTACTAGCGGCGGTCAGCCCCTGCACATAGATGTTGGAGTGGTCTCAGCGAACTTTCTGAGCGTCCTGCGCGCAAAACCCATGCTGGGACGCGAGTTTGCGGCGACGGAAGACACCCCAGGAACGCATGTTGTGCTATTAAGCCACCGTTTGTGGAGAGCACGCTTCGCAAGCGATCCAAAGGTTACCGAGAAGCAAATCGTGTTAGATGGAAAACCGTACATTATCGCTGGAGTGATGCCGCCAGAATTTCAATTCCCGCTCGACTCACAACCCATGGACCTTTGGATGACCATGGCCGTCGAGGGTGAATATCAAAAAGAGCGCGGCTCGCACTATCTATCGGCGATTGGACGTCTAAAAAACGGCGTGACATTGGCAACTGCCGACGCGGAGGCTGCGGGAATCAGTGAAGGGCTTGCCAAACAATACCCGGATACCGACGGTCATATGGGAATGACGCTGCAGCCCGAGAAGGAGGCTATGGTCGGCAATGTGCGCCCCGCACTGCTGATGGTCCTCGGTGCCGTGGGATTTCTGCTGCTGATTGCTTGCGCAAACGCAGCCAATCTCTTGTTGGCGCGGGCAGCGGGACGCCAGCGTGAAATGGCGATTCGCGCTTCGCTGGGTGCAGGTAAGAGCCGAATCCTTCGGCAGCTTCTGACCGAAAGCGTGCTGCTCTCGCTGGCAGGCGGGACTCTGGGACTCCTGCTGGCTGTTTGGGGTACAGCCGCGCTTGTGAATCTTCCATCTCTGAATATTCCGCGGCTGGCTTCTGCCGGCGTGGACCTGGGGGCTCTTGCTTTCACTCTCGCGGTTTCGGTCATTACGGGAATTGTGTTCGGACTGGCGCCGGCGCTACACGCTTCGCGGTTTAACTTGTTTGGATCGTTGAAAGAAGGAGGACGGACAGCAACAAGTGGAATGGGTCATTCGCGAATCCGCAGCCTCCTTGTGATTTCTCAAGTGTCGCTTGCCGTAGTGCTGCTGATCGGCGCGAGCCTGCTCATCGAAAGTATGTTCCACTTGTTGCACCAATCGCCCGGTTTTGACCCCAAGGGCGTGATGGCCTTCAATCTCGATTTGCCGGACGCTCGCTATGGCAAACCGGCGCAATCGGCTGATTTTTTCAAGAATTTGCTCGAGAAGGTCCGCGCGGTGCCAGGTGTGAAGAGCGCCAGCGCGGTCATGCCCCTGCCCCTCTCGAGTAATATACTTCGAACATCGTTTGAAATCGAAGGCCAGCCTATGGCAAAGAGCGACCTGCCTCGGACGTTCATTCGAGCGGTTGGCCTGGATTATTTTGGGACGATGCGCATCCCGCTGGTGGCGGGTCGAGAATTCAACGAGCGAGACGATCGCCTTGCGCCCCATGTCATCATCATCAATCAGACGCTGGCACGAAAATCCTTCTCCGGCGAAAACCCAATCGGCAAGCACATGAAACCTGGGATGAGTGCCGATAAATCCGACTCCATGTGCGAAATCGTCGGAGTTGTGGCCGACGTAAAGCACCGGAACCTGTGGCAGCCTCCCGACCCGGAGTCCTACGTTCCTTACGAGCAGAACCCCATCGGAGCCATGGACATTGTAGTGAGGTCCGAAGGGGACCCGATGACCCTGCTTCCGGCAATGCGTGCGCAAGTGTTGGCGTTGGACGCGGAGCTCCCGATCTACAAAGCGCAACGGATGGAAGAATACGTCGCTGCGTCGGTTGCACAGCGCCGATTCACGAGCCTGCTTTGCTCCATTTTTGCGGGCGCCGGATTGCTTCTCGCGGTTGTTGGGTTATTCGGCGTGATGTCCTATAGCGTCGCCCAGCGCACTCACGAACTTGGAGTGCGCGTCGCGGTTGGGGCGGCGAAGGCAGACATATTGCAGCTCATTCTGAAGGAAGGAATGGGCATCACAGTTGTAGGCATCGTAGTCGGGCTGTTTGGAACGCTGGCAGTATCGACCATCCTGAAGAGCCAGCTTTATGGCGTAAGCGCGCGCGACCCGCTGACCTTCCTGGGAGTGATTTTGCTGCTCGCACTGGTAGCATTAGCGGCCTGTTATATCCCTGCGCGGCGAGCTACTCGCGTGGATCCGATGGTGGCTCTGAGATATGAATAGTTTGTAGATTTGGGATTATTGGGGGAACCATTGAGCGAGGCGTTGCGTATTCCCTGTTACAAAGGATTGGAACCAGTGCACCTGACTTATCGAGGGTTTGTACGTCAAATACGAGAGGTGTTGCAGGTTGCCATGACTCATAGTTCTTATGCCGGGAGATTGCTGCCTTCCTTGTCATCAAATCGGTACCGGTACCTGACTGCCTCTCCGGTGAGCGCATAATGCAGAACCTCTGGAAAGACATTACCTTCGGCTTGCGCATGCTGGCGAAGAGCCCTGGCTTTACCGCCATCGCCGTAATCACCCTGGCTTTGGGCATCGGCGCTAACACCGCGATCTTCTCCTTGATGAACCAGATCCTACTGCGGCAATTGCCGGTCAAGAATCCCAACGAATTGGTGATTCTGAGAGCGCCGGGACCAGAGACTGGCCATGTCTCGACCGATGGCGATGCCACCGAGTCTTTTTCTTATCCGATGTACAAAGGGCTGCGGGACACGAATTCTGTTTTCTCGGGAATGCTAGCGCGGTATGGCTTCTCCGCAAGTGTCGCAAGCCGTGGCCAGACCGACAGAGCCTCCGGCGAAGTCGTGACTGGAAATTACTTCGACGTTCTGGGTGTGCAGCCGGCGATTGGGCGCTTGTTCAGCCAGGATGATGACAAGGTGCCGTCCGCTGAACCTTATGTTGTACTGAGTTATTCCTACTGGCAGCGGCATTTTGGCAGCGACCCGAGCATTTTGAACAAAGTGCTGCTCGTTAACAATGTTGAGATGACCGTCGTGGGCGTTACGCAAGCCGAATTCACTGGCGTGCAGGTAGGGAAAACGCCGGACATCTATGTGCCCATTATGATGACGCCGCTGATGACCGAATACGGCGAGACGCTCGATGGCTGGAACGACTATTGGATGACGCTGCTGGCGCGGCGGAAGCCGGGCGTTTCCGAAAAGCAGGCTGAGGCTGGAATTAATGCCGCGTATAAGCCGTTGCTGGAAGAGCAGTTGCCTCTGATCAAATCGGACTGGAACGAAAAGAAGCGGCAGCTGTTCTTGGACAAGAAAATAGCATTAGCGAGCGGCGCCAACGGTCGAACGGTGTTGCAGCGTGATTCTGGCGGACAGATCATCACGCTTTTCGTGATGGTCGGTCTGGTGTTGCTGATTGCCTGCACGAATGTCGCAAATCTGGTTTTGGCACGCGGCGCGGGGCGGCAACGTGAATTTGCTATCCGTACGGCTATGGGCGCCAGCCGCAGCCGCATGATTAGGCAATTGCTGATTGAAAGCCTGCTCTGCGCGTTCGGCGGGGGCGCAATGGGCATCTTGCTTGGCACTTGGTTGATGAGGATTCTGACGCCGATCGTTGTCGAGAACGCGGGAATTCACGGATTAAGCGACAGCCTGGACAAAGGCGTTCTCGGCTTCGCGATTGCCGCCACCGTGCTTTCCGGAATTTTCTTTGGATTGATTCCGGCCTGGCGGGTGACGCGGTTGGGAGTGAGCGACGTCATTAAAGACCAGGGCTCAACCTCCTCCGCCAGCGTTTCACATGTGGGCTTCCGGAAATTCCTGGTGGCAGGGCAGGTGGCCTTTACGATGCTTCTCCTGGCCGGTGCTGGCCTGTTCGTCCGTTCTCTTTGGAATTTGCGCAACCAGGATTTGGGGCTCCGAACCGACAACGTCATTACATTTTCGGTTCAGCCGGCGCTGAACGGATACGACCTCCCACGCTCGATCGCTCTGTTTGATCAGATGCGCTCGCGCATGTCAGCCGTTCCGGGAGTGCGCTCGGTCGGCTCGGGCGATGTTGCAACCCTTACCGGCGACGATGAAGGCAGCAACATTACCGTAGAAGGCGGCACTCAGGCGCAGCTTCCCGAAGAACTGCAGGATGTGGATCATATCGCCATCAGCGCAAACTATTTCTCCACGCTGGGGATTCCGCTGCTCTCCGGTCGCGAATTCACCGAGTCGGATGGAGCGACGGCGCCCAAGGTTGCGGTCGTCAGCGAAGCCATGGCTAAACGCTTTTTCCCAGAGAGAAATGCGGTGGGTTCGCACTTCGCTTTTGGCGGCGGAAACAAAGTCGTGCCCGACATTCTGATCGTCGGCGTGGTCAAGGACGTCAAACAGGAGCATGTGAATAGCGCCCCGCAGCCGTATGTGTACATTCCCTATGCGCAAAGGCCCAAGCTTCGCGAGATGACTTTTTACGTGCGCGCAGATCGCAATCCGCTTTTGCTGGCTTCCAGCCTGCAAGACGTCGTGCGTCAGATGGATGCAAACTTACCGGTGTTCGATCTGAAAACCATGCAACGTGTGGTTGAGGAAGATTTGTTCTCGGCGCGGATGGTAGCGGTATTGTCCGCAGCCTTCGCAGGTCTCGCTGCGCTTCTCGCGGCTCTAGGCATTTACGGAGTTCTAGCTTACGTTGTAGTGCAGCGCACACGCGAGATCGGCATCCGTATGGCGCTCGGCGCATTGGCCGGCGATGTCCGCGTCCTGATTGTCAAAGAAGTAGGATCGATGGTCCTGATCGGCGTAGGCGTGGGCCTTCCGCTCGCCTATGGATTGGCAAGGTTCAGCGAATCTTTGCTGTATGGCGTCCACGCTGGAGATCCCGCGGTCTATGCGTTGGGGCTCGGATTGATCGCGCTTATCGCTCTTGCGGCATGCTTCATTCCAGCAAGGCGCGCAACACGCGTCGATCCGTTGGTAGCGCTGCGGTATCAGTAGATGAAACGGCTTTGGGCAAGATGCTTTGCAATCGGGGCTCGGCAAAACGAATTTGCAGGATGAGTTTCAAGACTAAAACTAGTTAAGGAGACGAAATGTCAGACGCACCTACACTCATTAAAATGGAAGGCGTAAAGAAAGTTTTCTACACGGACGAAGTGGAGACACACGCTCTCGAAGAAATTCACCTGGAAATCAAGAAAGGTACGTATATCTCCATCGCTGGCCCTTCGGGTTGCGGCAAGTCGACGCTGCTTTCTATTCTTGGCCTGCTCGATTCGCCAAGCGACGGGAGCTACATGCTGAATGGTCAGCCCGTGGGAAAGCTCACCATCAGCGAACGCACCCGCATCCGCAATCGCGAAATCGGCTTCATCTTCCAGGCTTTCAACCTCATCGGCGACCTCACCGTGTACGAGAACGTCGAGCTACCGCTGACCTACCGCGGCACGAGCGCAGCCGAGCGCAAGCAGAAGGTCCAGAACGCGCTCGAACGCGTCGGCATGGCGCACCGTCTGCGGCACTATCCTTCGCAACTCTCGGGCGGTCAGCAACAGCGTGTAGCCGTGGCTCGCGCACTGGTTGGCGATCCCCTCATCCTGATGGCTGACGAGCCGACTGGTAACTTGGACTCGAAGAACGGCGAAGCCGTCATGGAATTGCTACGCGATTTGCACCGCAACGGCGCCACGGTTTGCATGGTTACCCACGACCAGCGCTACGCAAATTTCGCCGATCGCACCATTCACCTGTTCGACGGCCGCATCGTCGAGGAAACCAAAGAAGCCGGCGTTACCGCTTAAGGGCGTCCGGAAAGAGGGCGCTCTATGGGAACGATGGCGCAGGACATCCGCTATGGTCTGCGGATGCTCATCAAGCATCGCCTCACTACGCTGGTGTGCGTGGCCGCGCTGGCGCTGGGTATTGGCGCCAACACGGCGATGTTTAGCTTGGCGGAAGCGTTTCTGCTCCATCCCGTTCCCTTCGAACATGCCGATCGTGTTGCTGCCCTCGTGGAAGCTCGGCCCGACCAGAACATCGACCTGAATGGGGTCGCCCCAGCAACATATTTTGAATGGCAGAGCCAGGCGAGCTCCTTTGAAAAAATGGGAGCGTACAACTGGGATTCCATAAATCTGACCGGTGCCCGTGAGCCCGAGAAGATTCAGGGATTTTCCGTCACCGCTAATTTTTTTGATGTGCTCGGTGTGCATCCTCGCCTCGGCCGTACTTTCCTTCCTGAAGAAGACCGTCCCGGTAAAGACCAGGAAATCATTCTGAGTTACGGCCTTTGGGAACGGCGTTACGCTTCTGATCCGAATATTCTCGGCAAAATATTGAAGGTCAATGGCAAATCCTTTGTCGTAGTCGGCGTGATGAACAAAGGATTTGATTATCCGATGCCCGCCGAAGCGTGGGTGCCGTTTTCCTTTGACCTGAAAAGCCGCGCAATACGCGACGAGCGTTTCGTTTGGGTTCTCGCGCGTCTGAAGCCGCAAGTATCCATTGAGCAGGCTGCTGCGGAAATGGGCACTATACGAGCGCGCCAGGCCGCGGCCTATCCCGACGATTACAAAGGTTGGAATCTTCGCGTAATGGCGCTCCCCAATTTCGCGACAAGCGATCTCACTCGGCAATTCACTTTCCTGCTCTTAGGCGCGGTGGGATTCGTGTTGCTGATTGCCTGTGCGGACGTCGCCAACGTGCAGTTTGCCCGAGTAACGGGCCGGCAGAAGGAACTTGCCGTGCGTACGGCCATGGGCGCGAGCCGCATCCGGATCATCCGGCAATTGTTGACAGAGAGCATCCTGCTATCGTTGGCGGGTGCGGTGCTGGGTCTGTTTCTCGCGTTGTGGTGGATTAGTTTGATCGTGAACCACATGCCCCCCGAGGTCGCTAAATTCGTCGCTGGCTGGAGTACGATAAGCCTTGATGCAAACGCATTTTTCTTTACATTGGCCATCGCCGTTGTCAGCGGCATTGTCTCTGGGATTGCGCCTTCGTGGCTTCATTCGAGGACGCAAATCAGTGAAACGCTGAAAGAGAGCGGACGTGGCACGACCACAGGGCGTTCACGGCACCGTTTGCGCAGCGTTCTAGTTATCGCGGAAATTGCGCTCGCGCTCATACTCCTCGTAGGTGCGGGGTTGCTCGTGAAAGGCTTTCGTGCACTCATCACCGTCCATGAAAACTACGACCCTGCATCGGTCCTGACGCTCACATTGAACTTGCCTGAGCATCAATATCAACAGAAGTCCGCACGTGCGGCTTTCTATCAACAGGTGCAGCAGCGACTTGCTTCTATCCCCCAGGTCCAATCCGCTGCTCTCGCTAGCTACGTGCCTTATGCAAACGGCGGCGGCGCGGACTTGCTGGCCTTCACCATACAAGGTCGAGCACCTCAGGAGCGCGGCGAAGTCCTCAGCTCGATGATCGAAACGATCAGCCCGAGTTATTTTCGTTTAATGAACATCGGCCTGCGCGATGGGCGTGAGTTGCAAAACTCGGATGCCGAAACCACGCTTCCTGTAGCGGATATCAGCCGGATCCTGGCAGCGCGCTACTTCCCCGGCGAAAATCCCATCGGAAAGAAAATCAAGATTGGTGCGGCCGATAGTGATAACCCCTGGTTGACGATTGTAGGCATCGTCGACGATGTCCATTACAGTTGGATCAACAAACAGGAATTGCCAACGATCTATAGAAGCTATCTGCAAGCGCCTCCCTTCTATACTTCATTGGTTTTGCGGACAGCTGGCGATCCTTTGTCATTCATTCCGGCCGTACGACGTGAGGTCGCCGCCGTGGATCCAGACTTGCCTCTCTTCGACGTGTTGACGTTTGACAAAGTAATTTCAAATTCCATTGTGGGAATCGCCTATGTGGCGGGGATGATGGCCATCCTTGGACTCATCGCGTTAGTTCTCGCTTCGGTCGGAATCTACGGCGTGATGTCGTACTCCGTCGGCGAGCGCACCCATGAAATCGGAGTGCGCATGGCCATGGGCGCCTCGTCGAAGGATGTTCAGAGACTTATCTTGGGAAATGGCCTGTCCCTGACGATAGTTGGAATGGCAATCGGACTACCTGTTGCATTGGGGCTTGCGTATGCCCTTTCCAGTCTGCTGTTCGGCGTAAAAGTCGCTGATCCATTTGCCTTTGTTGGATTGCCTTTGCTTCTGGCCGCGGTTGCCACGCTCGCCTGCTACCTCCCCGCGCGGCGCGCCGTGCGCATGGATCCTCTCACCGCCCTGCGCTACGAATAGGTCATGGTTCTTCGAACCACAACGAACCATGAAAATAATCTCGAGAAGGAGGTATCTTGGAGCGACCGTCAAGTGGACGAAGGCCGATTCATTCTGGCGCGATTAGAGCCCGACTACGAATATGACTTGGACGTCGATGGGCACAACGAACTGTTGCCTCTGTCGTAAGGCAGAGAGCACGCTAAGGAATTTCGGTAATTTGCTGACGTCCTCCGCTAGGCGGCGGAAGGAGTTTGGCGATGCAAGTTGTACATGAAGTCTGTTGCGGTTTGGATGTTCACAAGAAGAGTGTAACGGCGTGTGTGCTGTGGGCTTCTGGCCGACGGCGAGAGACGCGGGCGTTCGGGACGTTTACGCGAGAACTCTTGGAGTTGGGCGATTGGCTGCGCGCCTGTGGAGTAACCCATGTAGCGATGGAGTCCACGGGAGTGTACTGGAAGCCGGTGTGGAACCTTCTGGAAGGGCAGTTTGAGGTGCTGTTGGTGAATGCGCAGCACATCAAAGCAGTGCCAGGGCGCAAGACGGATCAGAAAGACAGCGAATGGATCGCGGACCTGCTGCAACACGGGCTGTTGCGAGCCAGTTTTGTGCCGCCGACTCCGATCCGTGAACTACGCGATCTGACGCGGTATCGGGCGAGCCTGGCACAGGAGGTTAACCGCATCGCCAACCGGATCCAGAAGGTGTTGGAAGATGCCAATATCAAGCTGGCTTCGGTAGCCACGGACACGTTGGGAGCCTCGGGCCGGGCGATGCTGGAAGCGATCATCCAAGGCGAGCAGGACAGCCACCGCTTGGCGGAGATGTCGCGGGGGCTGCTGCGCAACAAGATTCCGGAGTTACAGCAGGCCTTGCAAGGACGCGTTACTCCACATCATCGATTTCTGCTGCGCGAGCTGCTGGACCATCTCTACTTTGTGCAGTCCAAGATGCAGCGGATCGAGCAGGAGGTCGCAGAGCGCCTAGGCCCTTTCCAGAGTGAGGTCGCGCGACTGTGCACGATTCCTGGAGTGGACCGTGTGACCGCCTGGGGGTTGCTAGCCGAGATCGGGATGAGCATGAAACAGTTCCCCGATGCGCAGCACCTGGCGAGTTGGGCGGGACTCTGTCCGGGCAGTCACGAGAGCGCCGGCAAGCGCAAGAGCGGAAAGATCCGCAAAGGGAGCCTGTGGTTGCGTCGCTGCCTATGCCAAGGGGCCTGGGCCGTCTCGACCAAGAAGAACAACTATTTGTCGGCTCTCTATCGCCGGCTCGCAGCGCGAAGAGGATCGAAACGCGCGACCATCGCGGTGGCCCACAAGCTCCTGGTCATTGCCTATTACATTCTGCGAGACGGAACCTGTTACAGCGACCTCGGCGCAGACTACTTCGATCGCCTGAACCCAGAAGGCCTGCGCAGGCGTTTAACCAAACGACTCGAAGGCCTGGGCTTCAAAGTGACCCTGGAGCCCTCAGCTCAAGTCGCCTAGAAGCGATTTTCTAAGGAATGAAGACCAGCAAAGACCTTGTAGGGGCGGGGCTTGCCCCGCCCAGCCCGCGTCTACCATAAACGGCGAGTCCGGCAGCTTGTTGCGTCCAAGGGTCCCGAGGTCTGGTTAACCCCTCTAGGGTGCAGCGCCGTGCGGATTTAAGTGTGATAGTCTCGAAACGGAAGATGTTTTCCGCCGTTATCATAGTAATGGCGCCTAAGGAGCGAGAGTGGAACCTCTGATTCAGTTGCGCAACATGGAGAAGGTTTACGAAGCGGGCGGCAGCAAGTTCTACGTCTTGCGCCGTGTATCGCTGGAAATTCAGCCGGGCGAGTTTGTCACCTTCATGGGCCCCTCGGGAGCCGGTAAATCCACGCTGCTTAGCATTATCGGAATGCTCGATGGCTCTTGGACCGGCGAATACTACTTCAATGGCGAGCCTGTCCACCGGCTCAATGTCAAAAAGCGCAATGAGCTTCATAAGGCCAACATCGGCTTCGTCTTTCAAAGCTACCATCTGATCGACAACTTGACTGTCTTTGAGAACCTCGAAATCCCCCTCTCCTACAAGAATGTCCCCCACAAAGAACGCGTCAGCCTCGTTTGCGACATCCTTGACCGATTCAACATCGTCGGCAAAAAAGATCTCTTCCCGAATCAGCTCTCTGGCGGTCAGCAACAGCTCGTGGGAGTTGCTCGCGCCGTAATTCAAAGCCCCAAACTGATCCTGGCGGACGAACCGACCGGCAACCTTCACTCCGCGCAAGGTGAAGAAATCATGGAGCTTTTCCGCAAGCTGAACGAGGCGGGCACGAGCATCATCCAGGTGACCCACTCGGAGCGGAACGCAGCCTACAGCCATCGAGTTATCCAGCTCAAAGACGGCTGGGTCGTCAGCGAAACAAGCAATGTCGCCAAGGTCGGCTGAGAGAGTCCGCTCAAGCGAACTTCACATTTTTCTGGGATTCAGCTTCGCGTTGGGATTTAAACGGTTTCACAAGTTAAGTGATTGGTCCTATAGGATATAAGTGGAATTGTGCAACGGTTTCAGGCGAATGCGTATTCAACCAAGTCGTTAAATACGACCTCGCTTTCAGTGGATGATAGCTTCCGAGACGAATGAAAAACCCTACGATTCATCCCTATCGCGTCCTTGTGGCCGACGATCAAGCTGACATCCGCGATGCTCTGCGACTCTTGCTCAAGCGCGAGAACTACGAGACGCAACTGGCAGCCTCCCCCGCCGAAGCGCTCGCGGCGATAGAATCGCGCGAATTCGACGCCGTCATTATGGACCTAAATTATGCACGGGACACGACTTCCGGCCAGGAGGGGCTCGACCTGCTGAGCCGCGTGCAGGCGGCGGATTCAACGCTCCCGGTGGTCGTGATGACCGCATGGAGCAGCGTGGAAGTTGCCGTAGAGGCCATGCGGCGAGGCGCCCGCGATTTCATCCAAAAGCCCTGGGACAATGCGCGACTGCTGACCATCCTGCGCACGCAGATCGATCTTCGCAACGCGTTGCGGCAAGCTTCGCGCCTCGAAGCCGAAAATCGCCTTCTCAGAGCCGAATCTCGACCCACGCTCATTGCAGAAGCGGCGGTGATGCAACCGGTCCTCGACCTCATCGGGCGGGTCGGCCCCTCCGATGCCAGCGTCCTTATCACCGGCGAGCACGGCACTGGAAAAGAAGTTGTTGCGCAAACTCTGCATGCGCTTTCGCAACGTTCCGGGAAACCGATGGTAACGGTGAACGCGGGCGGACTTTCCGAAGGCCTCTTCGAGAGCGAACTCTTCGGCCACGTAAAAGGCGCCTTCACGGACGCTCGCAATGATCGCGTCGGCCGCTTCGAGCTGGCAGAAGGCAGCACTCTTTTTCTCGACGAGATCGCTAATGTGCCGATGAATTTGCAGGCAAAGCTTTTGCGCGTCCTGGAAACCGGCGAACTCGAACGTGTCGGTTCATCCTCGACGCGGCGTGTAAACGTCCGCGTTCTGGCAGCCACCAACGCCGATGTGACTTCCGAGGCTGCCTCCGGCCGCTTCCGCCAGGATTTGCTTTTCCGCCTGAATACCATCGAAATTCATCTTCCGCCGCTGCGCGAGCGCCGTGAAGACATCGCTTTACTCGCGCACCACTTTCTCCGCGGCTATGCGCAGCGCTATCGCAAAAGCATTTCGGGCTTCGACCCGGGCGCAACACAGCTTCTCTTGGAGCATCCCTGGCCCGGAAATGTGCGCGAGCTCGACCACGCCGTCGAGCGTGGCGTATTGCTCGCACAAGGACAATTGGTGCGCTCCGCCGACCTCGGCCTGCGCACGGGCGGTGCGGGTGGCACTGTGAGGCTCGAGGAAATGAGCTTGGATGAAGTGGAGCGCCACCTCATCCAGCGCACGCTATCCCGGCATGACGGAAACGTCAGCCAGGCGGCCAAAGCGCTCGGACTCAGCCGCAGCGCGATGTATCGCCGCCTGCAAAAACACGGATTGGAATGAGACGCTTGACGTACGAACGTCGCATCCAGCTCCTTGCGCTGGCGGCGGGATTACCCGGCTCGTTAATCTCCCTGATTCTCCTCTGGAATGGCTCCTATTCGTCGCGAACCGCCTGGACGCTAACGTTTCTCATCCTGAGTCTGTGGCTGGGCTTCGCTCTTTCTTTGCGCCATCGCGTAGTCTTCTCCCTGCAAACACTTTCGAATCTCCTCTCGGCGATGCGCGAACAGGATTTTTCTTTCCGTGCTCGCGATGCACGCTCCGACGACGCCCTCGGCGAAGTGATGATCGAAGTAAACGCCCTCAGCGAGACGCTTCGCTCGCAACGCTTGGGAGCGCTCGAAGCCACTGGCTTGCTGCGCGCGGTGATGGAAGAGATTGACGTGGCCATCTTCACGTTTGACAACCAGCGACAGCTGCGCCTCGTCAATCGCGCCGGCGAGCGCCTTCTCTCGCGCCCCAGCGAACGCCTGCTTGGCTTTACTGCTGCGGAACTCGGACTGGAAGGCTGTCTCGAAGGCGACCCGGCGCGCACCATGGAATTAAGTTTTCCAGGCGGAGCCGGCCGTTGGGGTGTGCGTCGTGGTTCCTTCCGCCAGGGCGGTTTGCCGCACGACCTCATCGTGCTCAGCGATCTCAGCCGCGCCTTGCGCGATGAAGAGCGGCAAGCCTGGCAGCGCCTCATCCGCGTTCTCGGCCATGAACTTAATAATTCTCTGGCACCCATCCAATCTGTAGCCCAAAGCTTGGAAAGCGGGTTGGCGGGAACAATGAACGTGCCAGAGCTGCAGGGTGGCGCTGCTGCATCCATCTTGGAAGATATGCGCCACGGCTTGAGCATTATCCGGTCGCGCACGGAAGCGCTGGGCCGCTTCATGGCTGCTTATGCGCGGCTCGCGCGGCTCCCGCAGCCGACGCTTGCTCCGATGAATGTGACGGAGTGGATCACCCGCGTCGCAAATCTGGAAGCGCGCGCCAAAGTGCGCCTGGAAAAAGGCCCACCGTTGGTTATTTCCGCCGATGCGGATCAGCTCGAACAGCTCTTAATCAACTTGGTCCACAACGCCACCGACGCCGCGCACGAAACCGGCGGCGGTGTAAAGGTAACTTGGTCGCGCTACAGCACTTATCTGGAAGTCTCGGTGCTCGATGACGGTCCTGGAATCTCAAACACGGCCAACCTCTTCGTTCCCTTCTTTACGACAAAGCAAGGTGGCTCCGGCATCGGTCTAGTCCTCAGCCGCCAGATTGCGGAAGCCCATGGCGGCACGCTAACGCTGCAAAATCGCCGTGACGGCCGAGGTTGCGAAGCAAAGTTGCGACTGCCGATCTAAGTCTTCTTCGTGACTCTTGTATTGGGAACTCTGGCTCGCAGTCTCCGCTCCAAGACCTAACCTCCTACAAACCCCTTCCATTTTGGAACTGAGCTTCGAGTTGGTTTCGCTTTAGTCCTCAACAGGGAGCGGAGAAAACCCAACAATCTGTTCATACGAAAGCCTTTAGTGTTCTATTTGAGTTTTCTTTTGAGATGGCCAGCCTTGTGCCTTTCTGCTCCGTGAGGCAGGAGCGCGCGAAGCACAAGGATGAACGCTAAGAATATATTTTATTGGATGGCTGTCGTCGCATGTATGTGTTCCGCACTTTGCGGCACTTGCCGAGCACAATCCCGTACATCAGAAAACCAGCAGCCACCACAGCAGGGCGAGAAAACAGAACACCTGCAAGCGGACGATTCAACCGTTCAAAAAAACTCGTCGAGCGTCCTCGAACCCGTAGCAACTGGCTACAGTACATCGAGATTTGCCCTGCTCAAGAATCTCGCCGACGATCAAAAAACAATTTGGACCAGTCCTGCGCACATTCGTTTAGGCGATGCGACGTGGCTAGTGCCGTTTGCGGGGCTCACAGCAGGATTCTTGGTGACGGATCAAGACGCGAGTTCTCATTTATCTCACACGCCCTCAACGCTGCAGCATTACACAAGTTTTTCAAACTACGGCCTTGCGGGACTGGCAGGAGCAGGCGCGGGCCTCTATTTCCTAGGAAAAGCAACCAATGACGAACACAAGCGGGAAACAGGACTCCTAAGCGGCGAGGCCGCCTTGGATGGCTTGATTGTCTCGTCTGCGATTGGCATTGCAACAGGCCGAGAGCGCCCAACTGTCGATTCTTTCCAAGGCAAATTCTGGCAAGGCGGAGATTCCTTTCCCTCGAGCCACGCAACAACGGCGTGGGCCATCGCCAGCGTTATTAGCCACGAGTATCCAGGCCCGCTAACAAAAATATTGGCTTACGGCGCCGCGACAGCAATTACCTACGCGCGCGTGCGCGCAGAGAAGCACTTCCCTGCCGACGCTTTCGTTGGCACTGGTATCGGATGGCTCACGGGCTGGCAGGTTTATCGTACTCACCATAACCCCGAGTTGGGCGGAGCCATCCCCCAGAATCTCTCGGATACGCCCCTTGTAGAAACGGACCGCACGCCCAATCAAATGGGTTCTCCCTACGTGCCGCTCGATAGCTGGATCTATCCTTTATTCGAGCATCTGATCGCTACGGGCGCGATCAACGACGCGATCATCGGCATGCGTCCATGGACCAGGCTGGAATGCGCAAGGATGGTCTCCCAGGCTGGCGACCGGCTGCAAGATGCAAACCCCCATTCGATGTCCGTGCAGCTATACGATTCTCTGCGACAAGAGTTTGCGCCTGAGCTGACGCTGCTGGCGGGCGGCAGCAACCGCGCGATCCATCTCGAGTCCGCATACACGCGCGTTACCGAAATTTCCGGGCCGCCTCTTACGGATGGCTATCATTTCGGCCAAACGATTTACAACGACTATGGCCGGCCTTTTCAAGAAGGCTTCAACAGCGTACTGGGATTTTCCGGATGGGCGACGGCAGGCCGCTGGGTGGTCTATGCGCGCGGCGAGTATCAACACGCCCCATCAGGAACGGAATACAGCCCCGAGGTTCAGACAGTCCTCAACAACATCGACGACAACCCGGGATTGCACCCACGCTCGCAACCCGAGATCAATCAGGCGCGGCTTCTTGATGCCTACGTAGGACTCACTCTCGCGGGGTGGCAGCTCTCCTACGGTCAAGAGAGTCAATGGTGGGGCCCAGGTGAGAGCGGCCCCCTGCTCTTCTCCGACAACGCTGCTCCGGTCCGGATGTTTCATATCGATCGCGTCTCGCCGTTTCGTTTGCCGTGGATCGGGCGGCTCCTCGGCCCCATGCGTACGGACGCATTTTTCGGCCAGCTTCAAGGCAATCTCCTATCGCCTGCGCCGTATTTTCACGGAGAGAAAATCAGTTTCAAGCCAACGCCCAATCTCGAGTTTGGATTTTCGCGCACGGTCGTAGTTGGCGGCGAAGGGCGGCCCTTCACGTTGGACAGGCTTTTTCTGACCTACTTCAGCGCGACGAGCTACTTCCAGAAGCCTGCCGATAAAGATCCGGGGAAACGCGACGGTGGTTTTGACTTCAGCTATCGCGTTCCCTACTTGCGAAAATGGGTGACGATCTACAACGATGCCATTTCCGCCGACGACCCTTCCCCGCTTGCGGCTCCGCGCCGCGCCGGATTTAGCCCAGGTTTCTACCTCACGCATTTTCCCAAAATATCGAAGCTGGATCTCAGAGTTGAAGCACCCTTGAGCGACACAGTGTCCACAAATGGCGCCGGCCGCTATATCTACTGGGACGACTACTATCACGACCTCTACACCAATCGGAATTTCTTGATGGGCGATTGGGTAGGGCGCGATGGCGCGGGAATTCAGGCCTGGAGCCGTTATTGGCTAACAGCAAAAAATTCCATCCAGCTCGGCTATCGTCACCTTAAAGTCGATAACAAATTCATTCCGAATGGCGGCACGGTCAATGATGCCTCCGTGCGCGCGGATTATTGGATAAGACCGGCTGTCGGCGCTTCGGCCATCGTTCAATACGAACAATGGAGATTCCCGCTGCTCGCCCCAGGGCTTCAGAAGAATGTAACTGCTTCTCTGCAAATCACTTACTGGCCACAAACCCAAAAGCACTGACGCATAGGTTAGCAGCAGCCATGGACTTGGCTTTATCCTCACAAAATCCTTAGATTCGTTTCACCACTTTCTAAGCCTCACCGGGTATCCTATGGGCTCACTTTGTACTCTGCGCGGGAGAACCTCGGCCAACTGGCACATCAAACCTGAACGCGGCCGCACGCTCCTGGCGAGCAGCTCGTCGCGGAGGCCTGAAAAGGAGAGTAGTGTGCGCGATTTAGTTTTCACTATAGTGACGATCGGCTTCTTCCTCATGGCGATTGGCTACATACGCGGTTGCGAACGGCTGAAGTAAGGCGGAGATTCTCGATGCTCGAAAATGTCGTCCTCATTCTTATTAGCCTGCTTCTTTTTGGCTACCTAATGTACGCGCTGCTCAAACCGGAGAACTTCTAGGCATGACCGCGAATGGCTGGTTTCAAATCGGTCTTTACGTGCTGGTGCTGTTTCTCATCACCAAACCAATAGGAATTTTTCTGACGCGGGTTTTTGAACGCCAGAAAACGTTTCTCGACCCCCTTTTGCGTCCTGTGGAGCGCTTGATCTACCGCGTTTGCGGCGTGGACGAAAACAAAGAGATGCGCTGGATGGAATATGGCACGACCATGCTGGTTTTCAGCGCCGTTTCCTTGATTTTGCTTTATCTCTTCGAGCGCCTGCAGCAATGGCTGCCCTGGAATCCGCAGCGATTCGCAAATGTCACTCCGGATCTTGCGTGGAATACGGCTGTTTCCTTCACCACGAACACGAATTGGCAGGCCTACACTCCGGAAGTCACGATGAGTTATCTCACCCAGATGGCGGGCTTGGCATACCACAATTTTGCTTCGGCGGCGGTTGGCATCGCGTTGGCGATTGCGGTGATTCGTGGAATTTCGCGGCATGAATCGAAAACCATCGGCAACTTTTGGGTGGATTTGACGCGCTGCTTTCTTTGGGTCCTTCTGCCGGTGTGTCTGGTCGGCTCACTGGTGCTTGTTTCGCAAGGAGTGGTCCAGAACCTGAAGCCGTACACGACTGCACAACTCGTCGAACCGCAGACCGTCCAAACACAAGGGGCGGACGGTAAGACAGTTTCGCAAACCGTTACCCAGCAAGTGATCGCAACCGGCCCGACCGCATCTCAAGAAGTCATCAAGATGTTTGGCACAAACGGCGGCGGGTTCTTTTATGCGAACAGCTCCCACCCCTTCGAAAATCCAACGCCTTTCACGAACTTTTTCGAGATGATCCTGATTTTTGCCATTCCGAGCGGCCTGACGTACACCCTGGGCCGCATGACGAAATCGCAAGGTCATGGCTGGGCCGTGTGGAGCGCCATGACAGCGCTGTTTCTCGTCGGTGTTAGCGCGGCGTACTGGGCGGAAGCGCGAGGGAACCCCGAGCTTGCCAGAGTGGATCAGACGGCAAGCGCTCTTCAGTCCGGCGGAAACATGGAAGGCAAAGAAGTCCGCTTCGGAATTGCGAACTCAGCTCTCTTTGCGACGGCCACCACGGATGCAAGCTGCGGCGCGGTAAACAGCATGCACGATTCCTATACGCCGCTAGGGGGCATGGTGCCGCTTGTAAACATCATGCTTGGCGAAGTTATTTTTGGAGGCGTGGGCTCCGGACTGTACGGGATTCTCGTGTTCGTCATTCTTGCTGTATTTATCGCCGGTTTAATGGTTGGAAGAACACCGGAATACTTGGGGAAGAAAATTGAGGCCTTCGATGTAAAGATGGCCATGCTCTCGGTGCTCATCTCTTCGCTCACGATACTCGTGTTTGCGGCCATTGCGGTCGTTGCGAAATTTGGCACCTCGAGCATTTCCAATCCTGGCCCACACGGACTTTCCCAAATTCTCTACGCGTATACCTCCGCGACCGGAAATAACGGCTCTGCATTCGGCGGTTTGAACGCAAACACGCTTTGGTACAACACAAGCCTCGCCGTTGCCATGCTCCTGGGAAGATTTTTTGTGGTAATTCCGATTCTGGCTATCGCGGGAAATCTTGCGCGAAAAAAAGTGAGCCCGGCATCTCTGGGTACTTTCCCCGTAACCGGGCCACTCTTTACCGTTCTGCTCGTTTCCACGATCTTGATCGTCGGCGCTCTCACTTTCTTCCCAGCTTTAAGTCTGGGCCCAATCCTGGAGCATCTGCTGATGCTTTCCGGAAAGGCTTTTTGAGGACCTCCCTTTTAAGGAAATCATGGACCGCGCATCCCAAGTGAAGTCGAAGGCACTAACGGACACGAAGATTCTGAAGACCGCTATCGTGGATTCCTTCCGGAAACTGAATCCGCGCACGATGATCAAGAATCCTGTCATGTTCGTCGTGGAGGTCGGAGCTCTTCTCACCTCTATTCAGCTCGTGCGCGACGCATCACACCATAGCGGTGAACTCGGTTTCGGCTTGCAGATTACGTTGTGGCTCTGGTTCACCGTGCTGTTCGCCAATTTTGCCGAAGCCATGGCCGAGGGACGCGGCAAGGCTCAGGCGGAGACTCTGCGCAAAGCCAGGGCAGAAACGGAAGCGCGGCGGTTGCGCCCGGACGGTTGCACCGAGATTGTACCCAGCTCAAAACTGCGAACAGGCGACCAAGTGCTTGTAGCTGCCGGAGAATTCGTTCCCGGAGATGGCGAAGTCGTCGAAGGCGTGGCCTCGGTCGATGAGTCGGCGATTACTGGCGAGTCCGCGCCGGTGATTCGCGAATCGGGCGGAGATCGTTCAGCCGTCACCGGCGGCACGCGCGTTCTTTCCGATGAAATCCGTGTGCGCATCACTTCGAATCCTGGAGAAACTTTTCTTGACCGCATGATCAGCCTTGTGGAGGGCGCGTCGCGCCAGAAAACGCCAAATGAAATTGCTCTCAACATTCTTTTGGCGGGACTGACCATCATTTTCTTGTTGGCCGTCGTGACGCTTCAGCCTTTTGCCATTTATGCGGGCGCCCCGCAGACTATTTTTGTTCTCGTGTCGCTCCTCGTTTGCTTGATTCCCACCACTATTGGCGGTCTTTTGTCAGCCATCGGCATCGCGGGCATGGACCGTTTGATTCAGCGCAACGTGATCGCCATGTCGGGGCGCGCCGTGGAAGCCTCCGGCGACGTCGACGTTCTCCTGCTCGACAAAACTGGAACCATTACGCTCGGCAACAGACAGGCAACCTCTTTTCACGCTTGCCCTAGCGTCACGGAAGTAGAACTCGCCAGCGCAGCGCAACTCGCCTCTTTTGCGGACGAAACGCCCGAAGGCCGCTCCATCGTCGTGCTCGCAAAGGAAAAATACGGCCTCCGCGGACGCGAGCTAGCTCCTCACAATCCGGTATTTATCCCCTTTTCCGCGCAGACTCGTATGTCTGGCGTGGACATGGACGGCATCGAAGTCCGCAAAGGAGCGCCGGAAGCCATCGACAAGTACGTTGCAGAGAAAGGCCAGGTAGTTCCCCTCGAAATTAAGCTCATCGTCCGCGAGATTGCGAGTGGCGGTGGGACGCCCCTGCTCGTAACGCAAAATCGCCACGTGCTCGGTGCCATTGCGCTAACGGACATTGTGAAGGGCGGCATGCGCGAGCGCTTCGAACACCTGCGCGCTATGGGCATCCGCACCATGATGATCACGGGCGACAATCCTCTGACGGCGGCCGCCATCGCGCGTCAAGCCGGTGTGGATGATTTTCTCGCCGAGGCCAAACCCGAAGATAAGATGGCGCTCATCAAGCGCGAACAAGCCAAGGGCAAACTTGTTGCTATGACCGGCGACGGCACCAACGATGCGCCTGCACTTGCTCAAGCCGACGTTGGCGTCGCAATGAACACCGGCACGCAAGCGGCAAAAGAAGCCGGCAACATGGTCGACCTCGATTCGAACCCGACCAAGCTCATCGAAATCGTGGAAATCGGCAAACAGCTGCTCATCACGCGCGGCGCGCTCACCACCTTTTCTGTTGCTAACGACGTTGCGAAGTATTTCGCGATCATTCCGGCGATGTTCGCCGCCGCGTTTCCACAGCTCGAAGTTCTGAATGTGATGCGGCTCAATACGCCTGAATCCGCGATTCTTTCTGCTGTAATATTCAACGCCCTAATCATCATCGCGCTTATACCGCTCGCGCTCCGCGGCGTGCGCTATCGGCCGCTTGGTGCCGCGGCCCTGCTCCGCCAGAATCTCCTTGTCTACGGCCTCGGCGGCGTCGTTGCGCCATTCCTGGGGATCAAACTGATCGATATGGCCATCACCTACTTGCATTTGGCGCCTGGGAGAGTTCTATGAAGCAGCATTTGCGAATTGCGATCCTTATGACCCTGGTGACGACTGTGCTCTTCGGGCTTCTATATCCACTGGCAGTCACCGGCCTCGGCCAGCTCTTTTTTCCCGCTCAAGCGAATGGCGGAATGATTGCCCAACACGGCCAAGTCGTGGGCTCAAGACTCATCGGCCAGCCTTTTTCTTCCGACTGGTATTTTCATCCGCGTCCTTCCGGAGCGGGGAACGGCTATGATCCCGTCGCACCTGGCGGTGGCGCATCCAATCTTGGCCCGACAAATCGCCAGCTTATAGATCGGGTGAAGGGTGATGTGGAAAAACTACATGCGGAAAATCCAGGCGCGGCAATCCCGGTGGATCTCGTTACCACTTCAGGTTCTGGCCTGGACCCGGAGATTTCTCCAGCTGCCGCCGAGTTTCAGATTCCGCGCGTCGCGCGCGAGCGGCATATGAGCGAAACAGACCTTCGCGCCTTGGTGGCAAAGCACACGCTCGGGAGGCAGTTCGGCTTGCTTGGGGAGCCGCGCGTCAACGTCGTAGAGCTGAATCTCGATCTCGACGCATCGCATCCCAAATAATGTCGCATCCCCAATAATATTGTTCAGCTTTTACGTAAAGCGGGCTTTGCGGGAGCGCCTTTCGGCGCCTGGAACCGGTATCCCACCCACGGCTCCGTCAAAATATACTTAGGACGCGCTGGATCGCTTTCAATTTTCTTTCGCAATTGATTGATCACCACGCGCAAGTTTTCGGTTTCTTCCCCGTATTCCGGCCCCCAAACCGCCTGCAGCAGCCGGCGATGCGACAACGGCTTACCAAGATTACCGACCAGGTGCTTCAAAACATCGAACTCTTTCGGCGTCAGATGAACGTCGCGGCCGCGCACAACCACTTGCCGGTTTTCGAAATCGATCGTCAAATCCTTTGTAGTAAAAGTCGGAATTGCGTCGCCGGGCGCATATCGCCGCAGAGCCGCACGGATTCGCGCGAGAAGCTCTTCGATTCCAAAGGGCTTGACGACGTAATCATCGGCGCCCGCATCCAGAGCGACGACTTTATCTCGCTCCGCGTTGCGCACCGTCAGCATAATGATCGGCGCATCGCACATTTCGCGAATCTCGCGTGCCGCCTCGATCCCGCCGATCCCAGGCATGTTGACGTCGAGTAAGATCAGGTCAGGCCGTTCCTTTCGAACCGCGTCGACCGCTTCTTCCCCGGTTGTGGCCTCTCGAATAACGTAGCCGTGGCTGGAAAGCGTCGTGCGCATCACGCGCCGGATTTGCGGCTCGTCATCGACCACAAGGATAGAAGCCGCATTCATCGTGTCTCTCCTGCGCTGCGATCCACGGGCAGCGTAAACGAAAACACGGAGCCATGCCCAAGCTGGCTCGTCACAGAGATTGCGCCTTTGTGCGCCGTGATAATTGCTTTAGCGATCGGCAAGCCCATGCCCGTCCCTCGCACCAGATAACGCTGGTCTTTGCCGCGATAAAACTTGTCAAAGATCATGCCCTGTTCGAAATCATCGATGCCTGGCCCTCTATCCGCCACGCTGGTTGTGATGGTATCGCCCATTAGTTCCGCGGAAATGGTAATCGGCTGATCCTTCGGCGAATAAATATTGGCGTTATCGATCAAATGGACTAGCGCATCTTTGATCCGGTTCAAATCCGCGCGCACGGGAGGCAAACCGGGATTCAATTTCACTTCGACCTTGCGGTCCGCCAGCGGCGTATTGCATTGCGCCAGGGCGGCTTCAATGATGTCGCCAATCTGCGTCGGCGCCAGGTTCAGCTCAAACTCTCCCGCCTCGAGCCGCGACATCTCAGCCGCTTCTTCCACAAGGCGGTTCAACCGGTCGCACTCTTCATTGATGATCGTCAGCAGCTCGCGTGTCTGTTCGCGATCCGGAGCTTCCTCAGCAAGCAGCCCGGTCGTCGCGGCCTTGATCGACGTCAGCGGCGTGCGAAAATCATGCGCGATCGAATCCAGCAAAGCGGACTTTAGCCGTTCGCCCTGGCGCTCGGCCTCCGTTTCTCCGAGCTTTTCGACGGCTCGTGCTCGTTCGATGGCGATCGCTACAAGGCTGCCTACCGCGTCCAGCGTCTGGCGCGAAAGCCGCGACCCGGAAATTCCCAGGCTCGCGATGGGACGCACACCCATCCGCACGGGAATGAAGTACAGCCCTTCTTGCGATTCGAACACGCCTTCATCTCGAAGAAAAACTGACTTCATTTTTTCTTCGTCCAGGTGCGCAGCGCCAAACCCCGAACGGTAAAATTTGTCCTTTTGCGGAAGAAAGAGCTCGGCGGCACCGCCTTCGAAACTCTCCACGATGTAATTGGGAATCGCGTTCATCAGCTGAATGACGTTTCCTTCCGCCAGAAGCTTTTGACTGAACCTATAGAGCCGCTCGATTTCACGACGGCGCTGGTGTGCCTCATCGGCTTCCTTGCGAATCCGCGCGGAAAGCTGGCTCCCCATAATCGAAGTCACGAGAAACGCAAACAGCGCTACCCAATTTTGCGGATCGGCAATCGTGAATGTTCCCACCGGCGGAAGAAAAAAATAATTGAAAGACAGCACTGCCGCAACGGACATAAACACCGACACGGCCATCCCCCATACGGCCGAAACTGCTAGAATAGCCAGCAAAAAGGTGAGCGCGATGGTGGTCTGATTGACGCCGCGCGCGTGACGAAAGAAAAAAATAATCACAGCAACGATGGCCAGCGACACGGCAAATCCGAACGCGCGCCCGGCAAGCAATCTCTGCATGCTGCTATTCTATCGTATGCGCGCTTTGAAACGGAGAACGTAACACATTGCCAAAGAAGCCCGAGGACTGGCTGGAAGTCGCTTCGCCGCCGCAGAAAGCGCGCGGCATATTCAAACTTTTCCTCGGCTACGCTCCGGGCGTTGGCAAAACGTACAGCATGCTCAGCGAAGCGCTGCGCCGCAGGAGCCGCGGCGAAGATCTCGTCATTGGCGTGGTGGAAACCCACGGCCGCAAGGGAATCGAAGAACTGGCCTCCCAGATCGAATCCGTCCCGCGCAAAATCATCGAATACAAAGGAACCGTCTTCGAGGAAATGGATGTCGATGCCATCATTGCCCGGAAACCGGACGTCGTCTTGGTAGACGAGCTAGCTCACACCAATATTCCCGGCAGCAAGCATCGCAAACGCTACGAAGACATTCAGGATCTTCTCGCGGCGAAGATCGATGTCGTCTCCACCCTGAACATTCAGCACATTGAAAGCATCGCCCCCGTGGTGCGCTCGATCACCGGAATCACGGTACGCGAGACAGTTCCAGACTGGGTGCCTCTGACGGCCACCGAAACCGTCATGGTCGACCTGACTCCCGAAGCCCTCCACAACCGCATGAAGCGCGGCGACGTCTACAGCACGGAAAAAGTGGAGCGCTCCCTCAAAAATTTTTTTCGCCGTGGAAATTTGATCGCTCTGCGCGAACTCGCACTCCGCCAGGTCGCAGAACAAGTGGATCGTAGCCTCGAAACCTACATGGAAGACGAGGACATCCGCAAAAATTGGGGAGTCCGCGAACGCATGGCCATTTGTATTTCCGGGAATCCTGCCGGCCAATATCTCGTCGCTCGAGGCGCTCGCATGGCTCGCCGCATGGACGCGGAGCTATACGTCGTTCATGTTGAGCGGGAAATTGGCCCGAAAGAGCCCAATGCCACTGCCCTTGCGGCAAATCTCCGTTTTGCCGAAAGCCTCGGCGCAAAAGTGATTCGTCTGAAGGGGCGCAGCGTCGCGGATACCGTCGCGGACTTTGTCCGTTCGAAACATATTACGCAAGTGATTTTCGGCCGCGCGCCTATTCACGACTGGAGAAAATACTTCTATCTGTCCGCCGTCCACCGATTCCTCCGGGAATCTCCGCCGGTAGACGTTCACATCGTTACGCAGGAAGCCGAAGAGTAACGATTTTCACGGTGTCTTCACAGTGCGGCGGTCCTTTGCAGGGTTCCACTCAGTTCCAGCTCCACGTCTACCACAGGAGCTGCCTTCAGCAAAAATGTGTTCGGGCTCTTCAACCCCCACTGAATATAGGGCACGCTGAATTTTGCCGTTCCTTTCCAGTGGTCGCCCGTCAGCTCTGCATGCACTGGCACCGTCAGATCATGTTCGGCACCGTGCAGAAGGAACTTTCCATGTATTTGCACTTCGGACGTTCCTGGCATGGCAACTTTCCCTTCGATTTTAGTCGGCCGGAAAATCACCTCGGGATAACGCGCGCTCTCCAGAATCTCATCGTGCATTTTTTTGTCGCGGCCATCGTTGCCGCTCTCGCCGCTCGTCGCATATACGATAAATTCACCGCTGGCGCTACCAGTGGCTGGATCAAATTTCACGGCGCCACGCTTCAAATTAAATGTTCCATGAACAGTGTGCAGCGTGCTGTCGAGAGTCCAATGCAAATTGCTCTGCGCTACATCTAAATTCAGAGTTACTTCGGCAGGATTTGTCTGAACTGCGGGTCGTGGTGTTTGCGGCCAAGCCTGAGCAGAAACCAAGACCAGCACGAAAAGCCACGCTCGCCCGGCCACACGCACACCATACCGTCTTTGGCTCATGTATATCCTCGTTGGAATCAAGCGGCCAGAAATCGCCAGCCGAACACCGCGCTGGCAGTCGCCAGCTGCAGCGGCCGCGTCTCACCCACATGGTAGGCAAGCATGCGTTCAAATAGTTGCGGGGCAGCTTCCAACGCTCGCATGGTACGTTCACGCAGGCTGTTCCGCCGGTCAAGCAGAAGCAGCAGTTGTCCCATGAGCCGTGGACGTCGGAACAAACGCCGATGCGCCGCCTGATATCGTTTCAGATCGCTCGCCGCCAATGCATCGGCCAGGGCCGTCGCCTGCCTGAAACTCAGAGAAAGCCCTTCCCCAGTAATTGCATCCACGCTTCCTGACGCATCTCCAATGAGCGCCACATTCCCACGCCACACGCGATCGAGGTTGAACATGCCTGTAACGGCTCCGCGTTCTGGACCCACCTGCGCCGCATCCTTGAGCCGGCTACACAATTTCGGAAATCTCTGAAGCGCTTCATCGAAACGCGAATCCGCTTTATTCAAAATCAAGACAACACATATTTCTTGTGCGCCCACCGCCGTGACATACGCCTGCGCCTCTTTGCCCCAATAAATCTCCGTGAAATCGCTCCACGGCTTCAGGCGATAATGCACTCGAAACGCAAATCTTCTTTTTTGTGCTGCCAAACTCTCCAAGCCACACCAGCGCCGCACACGTGACTGGCCTCCGTCAGCGCCTATCACCCACCGCGCAGGTATTTTATTCCCGCCAGCCACAACTCCTTCTTCAAAGAGTCCCGTCACCGGCGTGTTCCACAGAAAAGAGACTCCGCAATCGCGCGCTCGCTCCATCATTCTTTGGTGCAAAATCTCCCTGCGCACGCCTAAGCCATGTCCCTCAGGAAAAACCGCGCTCACTGACGAGCATTCATCTTCAAATCGAATGCCCGCAAGCGCACTGCCGTCGCTCTCGCGCAGTTCAACTCCAAGCTCGCTAAGTGCTTTAAGCGCATCAGGTAACAGCCCTTCCCCGCACGCTTTTGTGATTGGTGGTTTTGCGCCGTCCGCCACGGTCACTCGAAAGCCTCGCGTACGTGCCGCAATTGCAGCGGCCAGGCCGGCTGGACCTCCGCCCACGATAAATACGTCTGTGTCATGCCCCATGTATACCCCGTCCGCAACAGTCTTCTGCGCCAAACACCGAAGTACTTATAGGGTTAGATGTACCGAACGGGGGGAAGATGTCCGTTCAAACGATAAAGCATGAAGATCGTGGATTAATACCGCGCGTTCCGACCATAAGCGCAGCTTATTGCTACGAACAAATCTATTAATTGGACTGATTGACTTCCCAGCGCTCATGCTGTTATCTTCATGGCGGCACATTATGAGTACAGTCGCCATCTCGATCGTTCGGCCCGCCTCCGCATCGTTTTCGCGGAGCACGTTGATTAGCGTGGTCGTGCGAATTATCCCTGTCATCGCACGGGGAGCAAAATAATAGATGATGGCCGCCTAGCACAGCATCACAAGAAAGTTTCGAGGCCATCATCAAAAACCAAGATGATGGCCTTAAGTTTTTTGGGCCCGGATTCGCAGTAAGGAAACGCTTCACAAAGCCTCGGAGGAGAAAGCAACTGTGACTGCATCTTTGTTGAAGTCTCGTAGCAGCGCAATTACTGACGGCCCCCATCGCGCCGGAGCTCGCTCTATGCTGCGCGCATGCGGCCTTCGCGATGACGATTTCAGCAAGCCCCTCATCGGCGTTGCGAACACCTGGATCGAAATTGGCCCCTGCAACTATCACCTTCGCGAACTCGCCGTGCACGTCAAAGACGGCATTCGCGCGGCCGGGGGCACTCCTCTCGAGTTCAATACCATTTCGATCTCCGACGGCATCACCATGGGCACGGAAGGCATGCGTGCCTCGCTGATCAGCCGCGAGGTCATCACGGACTCTATCGAACTCGTCACCCGCGGCAACCTTTTTGACGCGCTTATCGTTTTAGTGGGCTGCGACAAAACGATCCCCGCGGGAATCATGTCTCTGGCGCGTTTGAATATTCCAGGTCTCGTTCTTTACGGTGGCTCGATCGCTCCCGGCAAATTTGAAGGCCACTCCGTCACGATTCAGGACGTTTACGAAGCCATCGGCAGCCATTCGCATGGCGACATGTCCGATGCGCGTCTCAAGGCGCTGGAAGAAACCGCGTGTCCCGGAGCGGGCGCATGCGGCGGACAGTTCACCGCTAACACCATGGCTCTCGTTTGCGAATTTCTCGGTATCGCCCCCATGGGACTTTCCAGCGTGCCCGCAACGGATTCAGGCAAAGCGCATGCGGGCCATCGAGCGGGCGAACTCGTTATGGATCTTCTGCGCGGCAATGTCACGCCGTCCAAGATCATCACCAAGACCGCCATCGAAAACGCTATCGCCGGAGTGGCTGCCACCGGCGGCTCGACAAATGCCGTGTTGCATCTGCTTGCCATCGCCAACGAAGCACGCATTCCATTGAGCATCGATGACTTCGACCGCATCAGCGCAAAAGTTCCCATAATCGCCGACCTGAAACCGGGCGGCCGCTTTGTCGCCACGGATCTCTATGCCGCTGGAGGCACTGCTCTCGTGGCCAAACGCCTGATCGACGCGAAATTCCTTCGCGGCGACGCCATCACCGTGACTGGCCGCACCATTGCGGAAGAAGCGGCTGCCGCAAAAGAAACTCCCAATCAGGAAGTCGTCCGGAAAATCGACGCACCTCTGAAACCAACTGGTGGCTTGGTCATTTTGAAAGGCAATCTCGCTCCTGAAGGCTGCGTTATTAAAGTGGCCGGAGGCAACTACGATCACTTTCGCGGCCCCGCGCGCGTTTTCGACAACGAAGAACTTGCTTTCGCCGCCGTCGAGAAAAATCAAATCAAAGCCGGTGATGTAGTCGTCATCCGCTACGAAGGCCCCAAAGGTGGCCCCGGTATGCGTGAAATGCTTGCCGTCACTGCCGCGCTAGTCGGCGCAGGCCTCGGCGGTTCCGTCGCGCTGCTCACCGATGGACGATTCTCCGGCGCAACGCGAGGTTTTATGGTTGGCCATGTTGCACCTGAGGCGGCAAACGGTGGCCCCATCGCCGCGATTGCCGATGGCGACATCGTTGTTTTCGACATTGCCAGCCGCAAACTCGACGTCGAATTAACGGACGCCGAAATTCAAAAGCGCCTCGCCTCGTGGAAACCTCCCGCTCCTCGTTTCACCAGCGGCGTGATGGCCAAATACGCTTTGCTCGTTTCCTCTGCCGCGATCGGCGCGGTCACCGTCGTGCCCGCATCTTTTGCATCACCAACTCAGCCTCAAACAGTTGCGCCGAGTCCTGCACACGCGCAATTGGGAAGGACCCTATGAAACTCACCGGCGCAGAAATCCTCTGCGAATCGCTCACCAAGCTGGGCGTACAGCATATCTTTGGATATCCTGGCGGCGCGATTCTTCCCGTCTACGACGCGCTCGGCAAATCCAAGTTGCACCACATTCTCGTTCGCCACGAACAAGGCGCTACGCACATGGCCGACGGTTACGCGCGCGCCACCGGCGGCGTCGGCGTGGCCATGGCCACAAGCGGCCCCGGCGCAACCAACATGGTCACCGGCATCGCCACCGCCATGCTCGATTCTTCCCCCGTCGTCTGCATCACCGGCCAGGTCAGCAGCAAGCTGCTCGGCTCCGACGCCTTTCAGGAAATCGACATCACCGGCATCACCATGCCGATCACAAAACACAATGTCGTCGTCTCTCGCGCCGAAGACATCGCGCGCACCGTCCGCGAGGCGTTCATCATCGCGAACACCGGACGCCCCGGCCCGGTCCTCGTCGATATCACCAAAGACGCCCAGCAAGCTTCCTGCGAGTTCGATTGGGAAGGCTCAACTCCGAAGCTTCCTCAAAAGCGTGTGCGCAATGATCACAATCAAGCCGAATTCGACCGCGCCATCGAGCTTCTCAACACCGCCAAGCGCCCCATCATTCTCGCCGGCCGCGGCATCATGCTTTCCGGCGCAATGCGCGCCTTCGAGCAGTTCGTTCGCACCTGCGACATTCCCGTCGCCATGACGCTTCTCGGCATCGGCTGCTTCCCTGCTTCCGATCCAATGAATCTCGGCATGATGGGCATGCACGGCGAAGCCTGGGTCAATCACGCCATTCAAGAATCCGACCTGCTTATCGCCGTCGGCATGCGCTTCGACGACCGCGTCACCGGCGACCTGCGCACCTACGCGAAGGGCGCCCGAAAAATTCACATCGAAATCGACCGCGCCGAAATCAATAAAAACGTTCAAGTGGACGCCGCTCTCATCGGCGACGCACGCGAAACTCTCGAAAAGCTAATCCCGCACATCGTGAATCCCGACCGCGGCCCCTGGCTCTCGCATATCAAAGAGTTGAAGGGCGACTCTGCCGTGCGCGACATCCAAAGCCTTCCCGACAACGGCCATCTCTACGCCGCGCACGTCATCAATGATCTCTGGAAAGAAACGCGCGGCGAAGCCATCGTCGTCACCGACGTCGGCCAGCACCAAATGTGGGAAGCGCAGTATTACCACCACAATCAGCCGCGCACGCTTATCACTTCCGGCGGTCTAGGCACGATGGGCTTCGCGTTGCCAGCAGCCATCGGCGCCAAATTCGCCAAGCCGGATTCCGAAGTTTGGGTTGTCGTCGGCGACGGCGGCTTCCAGATGACCATGTGCGAGCTAGCCACCATCGTCCAGGAAAAAATCAACATCAAGATCGCCATCATCAACAACGGCTTTCTCGGCATGGTTCGTCAGTGGCAGGAATTCTTCTACGACAAGCGCTATGTCGCCACTCCGCTCGTTGCGCCAGATTTTGCCGCGCTGGCAAACGCCTTTGGCATCCGCGGCGAACGCATCACTTCCCGCGGCGATGTGCTTCCCACGATTCGCTCCGCGCGCGAATCCAAAGAAACCGTTCTCATCGACTTCCGCGTCGAGCAGGAAGATTCCGTCTATCCGATGGTTCCCGCGGGCGCGTCGCTCCACGAAATGATTCGCCGTCCCAATAACCCGCTGGTCGAAACAGCAACCGAGCCATAGAGCCATGAACAAAGCCACGAGTACTCCGAGCAAAAAAGAGGGCAGCACATGCAAACACTAGTCGCTTACGTCGAAAATAAACCAGGCGTGCTCAACCGCGTCTCCTCGCTGGCGCGCCGCTTGGCTATCAATATTGACTCGCTCACGGTCGGCCCAACCGACAACCCCGAGATCGCTCGCATGACCATCGTCGCCCACACCGACCAAAAGGGCGGCCATCGTCTCGAAGCGAGCCTCGAAAAACTCGTCGACGTTCTTCTCGCCGAAAATATCTCCGAGCGCTCTCTGCTTGAACGGGACTTGGCGCTAATCAAAGTGCTTGCCGACCAGCAGTCCCGCCCGCACCTGATGGAGCTCATCAAGGTTTTCCGCGCACGCGTCGTCGACGTCGCTCCCGAATCGCTCATTATCGAAGTCTCCGGCACTGTCGACAAAATCGACGGCCTCCTCGAAGTGCTCCGTCCTTTCGGCGTTCTAGAAATGGCCCGCAGCGGCCGCATCAGCATGACCCGCGGAGGCGACCTCCTCCGTCCACCAACCGCCACCCATGCCCCGGCCGGGCAGACGCTGGTGACGAGCTAATTCATGGCAAGGCTCACAGTGAGGCTAAGTCCTTTATCAGCAACGCTTACAGAAAAGTGGGGGGGAGCTCAGACGATGGCCAACGACGCAGTTGTAGGGGCACGGCATGCCGTGCCCGTCCGCGCAATTGCATTTGGCCCGTGCATATACTCAGTGCAGGAGGTTTGTGTAGGGGCGGGCTTTAGCCCGTCACTTCTCAACTCACACCCCAAGCAAAATCAAAACTTACACCAACTCCAGCAACTGCAGGCTCGCACAGCACCTGGACTACTCGTAAGTCCTTTATCAGCAACGCTTATAGAAAAAGAGGGGGGCACATACCGTCCCTCAGATCTCAGGGGTAGCAACGAGTTCTAAATCCCGGCCGTAACCCGGCCCAAGAGGAAAAAATGGCAAATCTCTACTACGACGACTCCGCGGATCTCGCTCTCATCCAATCCAAGAAAGTCGCCATCATCGGCTACGGATCCCAAGGTCACGCGCACTCGCTCAATCTGCGTGACAGCGGCGTCAGCGTTCGCGTCGGCCTTCCAGAAGGCAGCGCTTCGCGCGCCAAAGCCGAAAAAGAAGGTCTCACTGTCAACACGCCCGCGCAAGCTGCCGAGTGGGCCGACGTCATCATGATTCTCGCGCCCGACACCAAGCAACCAAAACTCTATCGCGAGCAAATCGAGCCGCATCTCAAGAAGGGCAAGACGCTCATGTTCGCCCACGGCTTCAACATTCGGTTCGGCACCATCAAGCCTCCCGCAACCGTCGACGTGTCCATGATCGCGCCGAAAGCCCCCGGCCATCGCGTTCGCGAAGTTTTCACCGAAGGCGGCGGCACTCCCGCGCTAATCGCCATCGAGCAAGACGCCAGCGGCACCGCCAAAGCCTTGGCACTCTCTTACGGCAAAGGCCTCGGCTGCACACGCGCCGGCGTCCTCGAAACCACCTTCACCGAAGAAACCGAGACCGATCTCTTTGGCGAACAAGCCGTCCTCTGCGGCGGCGTCAGCGAACTCATTAAAGCAGGCTTCGACACGCTCGTCGCCGCTGGCTATCAACCCGAAGTCGCCTATTTCGAGTGTATGCACGAGCTCAAGCTCATCGTCGACCTTATCTATCGCGGTGGCCTCAGCTATATGCGCTATTCCGTCAGCGACACCGCCGAGCATGGCGACTACACCGCCGGACCTCGCATCATCACGCAAAAAACGCGCGACGAAATGCGCCAGATCCTCGCTGAAATCCGCGACGGAAGTTTTGCAAAGAAGTGGATCGCCGAAAATGAAGCTGGTTGCCCTAATTTCCTCGCCACTCGAAAGCGCGAGCAGGGCCATCCCGTTGAGCATCTCGGCCCCAAACTTCGCGCCATGATGCCCTTTCTTCAGCCGGTTATCGCCCCCGGCCTCGAAGAAAAAGCCGCAGCCTCAAAAAAATAACTCGCCGAGACGCGAAACGAATTCATGAAGGCAGTCACCAGTCACTATTCACCAATCACCAGTCACCACTTACACAATGCGAGTCCAGTTGACATGCTCGCGGTTTTAGGCAATTCTCTGGCGCCATGAAACGACCACCCGTTCCCCCTCAGGTCTCGGCTCCTTCGCTCGCGGAGCGCATCGAACTCCTCAGCGCCAAGCGCCAGGAGATCATTCGCCCGATTCTCGAGCACCCGCGCGATTATGTCCTCTTAAGCGTCCGCGCCATGGCCAAGCGCCTCAAAACCGACCCCGCTACAGTCGTTCGCATCGTCCGCGGCCTCGGTTTTGATAGCTACCGCGACTTTCAGCGCCATCTCCACGACCTCTCCATCGCCTTCGCCACATCGCTCGACACCATGCAATCCGCGGGCAAGGTAACGAGCACGAGCATGCCCGCCTATGTTCGCGATGCTCTCGAGCAGGACCTCAAGAACCTGCATGGGCTCAAGAACAGTCTCGATGCACCCCGCCTTGTCTCGCTCGCCAAGCGTTTCTACGACGCGCGGCGCATCGTACTCCTCGCCGGGGATCTCGCCGCTATTCTGGCAGATTATCTGGAGTACCAAATTACGCTGCTTGGCTTGCCTGTCTTCACCGCTACCTCCGCGGGCCGCATCGCCCATCTCGTGCGCACCGTAAACAAGAGCGACTTGGTCATGGCTATCAGCTTCCGTCGTGGGCTCCGCCAGACGGTCGAAGGCGTCCATCTGGCGCGCGCGCGTAGCGCCTACTGCGTCGGTATCACCGACACGTATATCTCTCCCCTGGCCCGCGAGTGCGACGAAGTCTTCCTCGCCAGCGTCGAGTCCACTTCTTTCGGCGCTTCATATTCCGCACCTGTCGCGCTCGTCAACGCCATACTCGCCGCCTGCGGCCAATACCGTCGTCCACAGACGCTCGCCATTCTCAAGGAAATCGCCGAAGAGCAGCGCAAAGGCTTCCGCTGGTACACGGTCTGACAGGATTTCCGTCGTAGTGCAACAAACGTTTCTGGCCTCCATCGCACAGCAGCTGCCAGAATCGCTACAGTTCTGCCGCTCTCGCGCATCGCGGCCTTCGACAATCTGAATCAGTCACAGTCTGGCAACATTTGTATCTCGCACAGATTCGCGTTCTCGGCTATCATGGCTCACCGTTTCTAGCAGACACCTTGATCGGACAAGGGACACGCAAATGCTTCGTAGCAAATCAGACAGCGCGATGAGCCTCGCTGCAAAATCGCGGCTCAAGTTTCCCTTCCAACTGTTGCCGCTGTTCCTCGCTGCGTTTTTGCTCTGGGCTCCCGGAATCATTCGCGGACAATCCTCCGCAGCTCTCACTCCTGGGCCAAAACCCGCCGACATCCCGCAAGCGTGGAAGCCTTGGATCGGCGAGTACGGTCCTCTCCCAACGCGGCCCGTCGGCAATGTCTACGAGTTGACCGAAAAAGATGGCGTGATTTGGATTTTGCAGCGAGAAGGCAAAGCAGAGGAGCCTACTTACAAGCCGACGGAAAAAATTGCCTTAAACCAGTCGCCAGCGGCCGATCCTGCTCAAAGTGCGAGATTGCACTTTGACAAATCTGGCGGGCACCGCATCTTGGTCATGGAAAGCATTGAAAGCGTAAAGATTACGCCCGACTTTAACGCTCCGCAGCAAGTGCTGATAACTCCCGTGCGCCCCGTGGCTGAACTTCGCACGGAAGCCCTTGCTGCTTCTCCGCCACACGAAGATGGTACTTTTCGCAAGCCGGAACTCGTTGAACTCACATCGCTCGACCCCGCCATTCATCTCGACATTCGCTACGCCACGACGAATGATTTTCTCGGCACGCCCGTTTACACCCAGGCCCGCGCGTTCCTGCAGCGCCCTGCTGCGGAGGCGCTTGTCCGCGCTCTCCACAAACTTGAGCCACTCGGCTACGGCTTGCTCATCCACGACGCGTACCGCCCCTGGTATGTCACCAAAATTTTCTGGGATGCCACCCCTCCCGAAGGCAAAATCTTTGTCGCCGATCCGTCGCAAGGCTCGCGCCACAATCGCGGCTGCGCTGTCGACCTCACACTGTACGATCTCGCCACAGGCAAACCTATCGAGATGCCTGGCACTTACGACGAAATGTCTCCGCGCTCGTTCCCTGATTATCCCGGCGGCACTTCTCTCCAGCGCTGGCACCGCGACCTGCTTCGCCGCGCGATGGAATCGGAAGGTTTCACCGTCTACGAACACGAATGGTGGCACTTCGATTACAAGGACTGGCACGAGTATCCGATCTTGAACATCAAGTTTGAAGATTTGCATTCCGGCCAAGGACTCGCCAGCGCTCAATAGCGCGCAAGTCTCAGCCGATTTTTTGGGAGGATTGAACTTGCACAGCCGAAGCCGCTTTTTTCAGCTCGCCGTTGCACTCTGTCTCGCAATTTTATTTATCGCCGCGCCGCGATCGCTTCACGCCCAATCAACTGTCTCTCTCGCCGACCGCATTCAAAAAGTAATGGACCGCCCCGAATTCGCCCGCGCGAATTTCGGCATCGAGTTCTATGATATCGCCACCGGAAAAGTCATCTACTCGCTGAACGCCAATAAACTATTCGTTCCCGCCTCCACGACCAAAACTCTCACCGAAGGCACCGTCCTCGCAAAACTTGGCGCCGACTACCGCTTCCACACCATCATTTATCGCACTGGCCCCATCGACAAAAAAGGAACTCTGAAAGGCGATCTCGTGCTCGTCGCGAGCGGCGATCCCAATCTATCCAATCGCATTCAACCCGACTCAACTCTCTCCTTCGTCGATGAAGACCACAGTTACGGCGGCCCCGCCGTCACCGGCGATCCTCTTGCCGTCATCAAAGAGCTAGCCAAATCCGTCGCCGCCAAAGGGATTCACAAAGTCGAAGGCCGCGTCCTCGTCGACGCCAGTCTCTTCCCCGACGGTGGCAAAGAAGGCGGCACCGGCGTCGTCATCTCGAGCATCGTCGTCAACGACAACGTCATCGATCTTGTTGCGACTCCGGGCGCAAAAGCAGGCGATCCCGTTACACTCACCGTCTCCCCAAAGACCGCCTACGTCAACTTCGTAAATCTGCTCACTACCTCTGCCGCGGGCGCTAAGCCCGATGTTCAAGATCCAGCGACAGTCACAAACGCAAATGGCAGCGTCACCGTTACTCTGACTGGCTCTCTTCCAGTCGGCGCGCCACCAATCACCGCACCATATGCAGTTCCCTCTCCAACGAAATTTGCTGAGACAGTCCTCACCGAGTCTCTCCTCGCTGCCGGCGTCGAAATCAAAGAGCCCTCAAAATCCGTTGCGCCAGACTTCAAGGCACTCGCACGCCTCTACATTCCAGACAACCAAGTCGCCGAGCACGTTTCTCTTCCCCTCGCCGAAGAAATAAAAGTCACTCTCAAAGTCAGCCAAAATCTTCACGCCAGCATGGGGCCTTATCTTCTCGGCGTGCTGGTCGCGAAAGATCTTGCTGATCCCGTTCACGCAGGCTTCAAGGTTGAACGCGGCTTTCTTCAAGAGGCCAAGCTCGATCTCTCCGGCTTATCGCAAGGCGACGGAGAAGGCGGCGACTGGGCCGATCTCTTCAGTCCGGACGTTATTGCCCATTACATGTCGTATTGGAGCACGCGTCCCGACTTCCCCGTTTTCTTCAAAGCACTTCCCATCCTCGGCAAGGATGGCACGCTCGCTAAAATTCAAGTCAACAATCCCGGCGCCGGCCACGTCTTCGCAAAAACCGGCACGTTCGGCTCCGAAGATAAGCTGAATGCCAAAATGATGCTCAACGGCAAAGGCCTTGCTGGGTTCGTCATAACCGCCAGCGGCAAGAAGCTTGCGTTCGCCGCATATGTAAATCACGTCTCGATTCCGCCCGATCCCGATGCCGCTCAAGAAATCGGCGGCCAAGCCCTCGGCGAAATCGCCGCCGCCGCTTACGATGCCCCGCTTGAAGCACCGTCGACCGCAACCGCTTCCAACTCCACCTCGTCCGCTGCCGGAACCTACGACATCATCATCCGCAACGGCCACATCATCGACGGCACCGGCAATCCCTGGTACGCCGCCGACGTCGCCATCCAGGGCGATCGCATCGCCGCCATCGGTAACTTGAACAACGCCACCGCAAAACGCGAAATCGATGCCAAAGGTCAAATCGTCTCGCCCGGTTTCATCGACATGCTCGGCCAATCCGAATGGTCTCTCCTGCTCGACAATCGTTCTCTGAGCAAACTCTCCCAAGGCATCACTTCGGAAATCACTGGCGAAGGCGGCTCCATCGCTCCGCAAAACGAAAAGACTCTGGTTTCGATGAGGCCCCTCCTCGAGCAATTCAAGTTCACGGTGGATTGGACTACGCTCGACGGCTATTTCCGCCGCCTGGAAAAGCAAGGTACTCCTCTCAACATCGGCACCTACGTTGGCTCGGCGCAAGTCCGCGAAGCCGTTATCGGCGACGACGATCGCGCTCCCACACCAGCCGAACTCACGCAAATGGAAGCCCTGGTTGAACAAGCTATGAAGGACGGAGCACTCGGCGTCTCAAGCGCTCTGATCTACCCGCCAAATATCTACGCCAAAACCGACGAACTCATAGCGCTGGCCAAAGTCGCCTCAAAGTACGGCGGCCTCTACGCCACACACATGCGCAGCGAAGGCGCTTCGGAGATGGAAGCGTTAGCCGAAGCCATCCGCATCGGCCGCGAAGCCAATCTCCCCGTGGAAGTTTTCCATCTAAAGGTCAGCGGCAAAGCGCGCTGGGGCAATATGAAGAAAGTGGTGGCCGCGATTCAGGCTGCGCGCGATTCCGGCCTCGACATCGCCGCCAGCATGTATCCCTATCCCGCGGGTGGCACGGCTCTTGCCTCCGCTCTTCCACCATGGGTCGCCGACGGCGGCACACAGAAACTCCTCGCGCGTCTCAAGGACCCTGCTGTACGCGCACGCATCAAAGAAGAGTTAAAGGGCGATCACCCCAATTGGGAAAATCTATACTACGACTGCGGCGGCGGCGCTGGTGTCTTGCTGGCTTCCATTGAAAAGCCAGAACTAAAACAGTTTGAAGGCAAAACCGTCGCGGACGTCGCCAAAGTCTGGAACAAATCCCCCGAAGACACCCTGATGGATTTCGTCATCGCCGACAACGCGCAGACCGGTGCGCTCTATTTCATGGCCAGCGAAGAGGATATCCACACCGGCCTCGAACAACGCTGGACCAGCATCGGCCTCGACGCCAACGAAATGTCGCTCGATGGGCCCATCTTCGAACCGCACACGCATCCCCGCGCTTTCGGCTCCATGCCGCGCTTCCTCGGCCACTATGTTCGTGACGAACACCTAATGCCGCTCGAAGCCGGCATCCGCAAAATCACGTCATTCCCTGCCCAACGCGAGCATCTCGAAAATCGCGGCATCCTTAAACCAGGCTTTTTCGCTGATATCACAATCTTCGATCCCGCTACGATCACCGACAAAGCCACCTTCGTCAGTCCGGCGCAGCTCTCCGAAGGCATCGCCTTCACCATCGTCAACGGGCAGATCGAGTACGATCACGGCAAACTCACCGGCGCCATAGCAGGCAAAGTCCTGCGCGGCCGCGGCTGGCAACAAGACGTACACTAGAGATCGACAGAGTGGACGCTAATCATGGGAAAAGTCTTTTGCGGAGTTTCAGGCTGGGCTTACGCAAAGTGGAAGCCTGATTTCTACCCGGCAAAGCTCGCTTCCACAAAGTTCCTTGGCCATTACTCTGGCTGCCTCAACTCCGTCGAGGTAAATTACACGTTCCGAGGATTCCCTGCCGAGAAGCTGCTCGGCAATTGGATTTCAGCAACTCCTCCTGATTTCCAATTCGCCATAAAGGCGCACCAGAGCATCACGCACATCAAGCGGCTTAAGAATGTAGGCGGCGATACCGCAAAATTCATCGCCTCACTAAAGCCTCTGCAGGAAGCAAACAAACTTGGGCCCGTGCTCTTTCAGCTGCCGCCAAATCTGAAATTTGATTTGAAACTCTTGCAGGACTTTCTTGCGGAGCTGCCGGGCCAAACGCGCTGCACGATCGAATTCCGGAACGTTTCGTGGTTTGTCGAGGATGTATTCGACGCCCTAAGAAAACGAAACGTTGCTCTTTGCTTGGCCGAAAGCGATGACCTTGTCACACCCGACAAGCAAACCGCTGATTTTTGCTATTTGCGTTTACGAAAGGAAGGATATTCACCGAACGATCGCCAAGCTAACGCGCGCAGAGTGCGCAGCTTAGCGCAGCATGGGGAAGTCTTTGCTTACTACATGCACTTTGACGCGCCCGAATGCCCGCTACAGGCAGAGGAATTGCTCACCGCCACCAAATCAAGCTAGCGACGCTTTGCCCATCTCCGCCACGCGCCGCTCATACGTCATCTCAGCCCAGCCATGCTTCCCGTAATATCGCAGCACAATCTTATGTCCCGGCACGATCTTTGCCCGCGCCTTCGTCAAGGAATCCGAGAGAGTCACCCACTCTCCATCCACGAGGTAGCTGCCTTCCCAGCCTCGCAACTCAAAGTGCCCGTCATTCTTGAGGATCAGCGGGGCCGCCGTGCAAGTCATCACTTTTCCTTGCACCGTAGCCTGCGTGCACTGGTAACTACCCGAAACGTCCACAGCCTGGGCTTTAGCGGAAGGATTTACGACGATACAGAACATCGAGAAGCAAACATACCGCAAGAAGCTCTGCGCCACCCGTTCGAGTCCCATTGGGTCTCCGTAGCCAGGACGCGTTGCTGCGGGGCACCGTCCCTGGCCATTGGTACAGGTGCAACTGAGGAGCCAACCCTGTACACCATAATCCACACATAATACACTATTTAACAAAAGTTTGGACCTGTACTTTGCGGCTGACCGGGAAGATTCGTTCCCCTTTTTCGCCTTCTGAGGGAGATTGTTTGCGATTGCTTTCCGAGTTTCTGAACCGTTCATAAATTTTGCATTAGTCACTGAAACGGTAACTCCGCCGTCGCCTGACCATCCTTTCGCGGGTCGGACGCCCCATAATTCACGCCAGCAGCGAAGTCCCTCAACACTGCCTGCCCGCCGCCCACTCTGCTCGAAAACGTCCCCAGCACTTTGATTTGGTGCCCTTTGGCCGTCAATTCATCCCGTACTTTTCCGTTGAACCGGTTCTCCATCTCCACGTCGCAGCCCGTAAATGTATATTTCGTGAATCGGGCCGCTTCCATCGCCGCCTGGATGTTCATCTTGAAATCCGCAATATTCGCGATGAACTGCGCGTGCGCCTGCGCCTGATTCCATCCGCCCATTATCCCAAACGCCATGCGCGTATCCCCCTTCTGCGCAAACCCCGGAATAATCGTATGCCGCGGCCGTTTGCGCCCCGCCAGCGCGTTCGGCGAAGATGCATCGAGCGTGAACAACCCTCCGCGATTGTGCAGGACAAAACCCGTCCCAGCCGCAACGATTCCGGAACCAAACGCCGAGTAATTGCTTTGAATCAAGGACACCATGTTTCCGTCGCGGTCTACTACGCTCAGATAAGTCGTATCGCTGCCACCAGCAATTTCTCCCGCCGCGACATCGCAAGCTGCTTTGTCCGGATCAATCAACTTCGCTCGCTCCGCCGCCCATGCCTTCGAGATCAATGTCGCCACAGGAATCTTCTGCCCGCGCGGATCGGCCAAATATTTCGCCACATCCGCGTAAGCCAATTTTTTGGCCTCAATCATCGCGTGCAGCGCCTTCGTTGAGCCAAATCCCGAATCTTTTTCCCCTAGCGGGAACGTCTCCATGATGTTCAGCATCTCGAGCGCGCCAATTCCCTGCCCGTTCGGCGGCATCTCGTACACTGTCCAATCGCGATACGTGGTCGAAATCGGCTCGACCCATTCGCTCGAATAGTCCGCCAAATCTTTCTCTGTCATCGTCCCGTTGTGACGCTTCATCGCGTCCAAGATTTTCTTCGAGATCTCGCCCTTGTAGAACGCGTCTCTTCCATGCTCAGCGATCTGAGCAAGCGAGGCCGCCAAATCCGGGTTCTTGAAAACTTCACCAACTTTCGGCGCATGATCCCCCGGCAAATAAAGGCTCGTCGCCGCGTCATCGGTCCGCAGAAGATCGACGCTCGCTGCCCAATACGCAGCATCCCATTCGGGCACAGGAAAGCCGTCCTGCGCCGTTCGAATCGCCGCGTCCAGATCCTCTTTCAATTTCTTTCTTCCGAATTTGTCCGCCAATTTCTGCCAGCCGTCCACAACTCCCGGCACGGTGATGGAGTTCACGCCCGACTGGGGCATATCCCGCAGTCCTTGTTTGTGCAAAAACTCGATCGTCAATCCCTTCGGCGCCCATCCACTGGCATTCAATCCATAAAGCTTGTTAGCCTTCGCGTCATACACAATCACAAACAAATCTCCGCCGATCCCATTCATCATCGGCTCGACCACACCCATCATCGCGTTCGTAGCAATCGCCGCGTCCACAGCGTTGCCGCCATGCTCCAAAATACGCACGCCCGCTTGCGATGCCAGCGGCGATTCCGAAGCCACAATCCCGCCCTTCGAAATCACCATTGACCGCGTCTGGCTCCGGTCCTGCGCATCCGAATTCGCCGCTCCCATCGCCATCGCTCCCATCGCCACAGAGAAGTAGATCGCCGCTCGCAACGCCACAAAAATCCGCCCGCTAGAAAATCGCATAGTCCCTCGGCTCCCTCACCCGGTAGCGTCGCATCTTACTTTACTTTCCGAATCCTGCGCCATTTTCTGGGCCTGCAATCCGACTCCCCGCTAGCTTGCAGTTCTCACATGAGCTGCAACTTCGGAGTGTTCGGCCATGCAGCGCTATTCGTCGCTGGATTTTTTTGCGGTTGAGGTCTAATCTCGATTTCTTGGAGGGTCTCGTGCGAAATCGTGCTTTCTACTTCGGTGTCATACTTTGTCTCTTCGCAGGTCTTTTCTCTTGCGTCCCGCTGGTAAGCGCTCAAACGCGAATGACCGATAAGGACGTCCAAAACATGATGAAAAACCTGGTTAATGACACCAAGCAATTCCAATCGCTCTTTAATTCGGCGATATCCAAGAGCACGATTCGCAAAACGTCCCAGGAAAAAGATGCCAAAGCGACTGTCCAGAGCTTCCACAACCAGACAGTAACCATGCTCCAGACATTCCAGAGCAAGAAGAAGGCCGACACCACTCTTCCGCTCGTTTTGGATAGCTCCCAGAGAATCGACAAATGGCTGGCGGACGTTCCTCTCAACGGTTCCGTGATGACGCAGTGGGGCAAAGTGAAAGCTGAGCTTGGTACTCTTTCGAATCAATTCAATATTCCCGCACCTGCGCGATAAGTGCTGAAGCCCTCCCGAAACTGGGAGCACGGCATAAAACAACTCCTTCCCCGGCTGAATTTCGCCACAGGGAGAATGTTAAAGAGATCGCTTCACTGTCAATTAGCAACTATCACCGATCATAGCGGCCATCGCGATTGAGCGACGCAAATGCCGCTCCGCGAAGCACTTCCCCGACTGCACCGAGTGAATTGCCATAAAACCCCCAACCGATCATCTTGCCACGGGCGTACACTTTTTCTTCTCGAAGTATCCTTTGCTTACTACTGTGTCCCTATATAAGCATCTGAGTCATACAGGTGTTGTGTAACGCGTTCGATATTCCCTGCGTCTTGTTTACAAGGAGTCCCACGAATGACGCGCCACAAGATGATTTTATCCGCGGCGTTGCTAACTCTGATTTACAGTGCCGCTTCCAGCGCCCAGAACCCTGCCAACTACGCCCCCGTTCCTGATCAATCCTCCCAAGCTTCAGCGCAGAAGGCTCCAGTGGCGCTAACTTGGAATTATTATCCGCAGCCAAAGACACTGGTCTTGCACCTCACCAACAATTCAGGCAGGGACATCAACGCATTCAGCATTGCGGGCAAAAAGACGTACGCAGATGGACGGAGCGACGACTTACGTCAGATCTTCAACATATTGAGCCGCCTAGTCGAGATTCAAACGGCAAGAGACCAAGACCTCGCGGAGCGCAGAGACCGGGAGAGCGGTAACGGTATCTTCGTCGCGGGCACAACGCGCGACATAGTCCTCCCCGAACCCGCAAACACGAAAGACATCTCCAATGTAAGAGCCGTTGTGGACGTTGCTTTTTATTCCGATGGCTCATTTGAAGAACAAAACAGAGACACCTTCAAGGTCATGTTGGCCGACCGACAGCGACAGCTACTGATAGATAAAGAAGTCATCCAGGCCATTGACAACGCTCTGACAGACAGCACGGACGACCATCCAGGCGCGACCGCATTGGCGGAACTTACCAAGATCGCTGTCGAACAAACGGTCAAATACTCACACTATCAAGAGGGCGCCCAGTATGATCCCGAGAAAGATCAGCAATACCACTTGCAAATGGATATTCGGAACTTGCAATACAGCCTGCAACGGGAGCAAAAGGCCACCACCGAACGCGACCGACTCACGGACTACCGTGAATATCTAAATAAAGTGGTCGAAGTGCTCACCCCGCAATGTCACCTTGAAATCACGCCCTCACAATACGGGAAGTAGTAGGTCCCCGCCGACACCCGCGATCAAAGATTCCGGTTCCGGCGGGTGGGCCAGGCTCTTCATTTGGGTGGCGCACGCTTTGGGTTTTGTCCTCCAAAGGGTGCGGCCTTTGACTTTCGTCTATCTCATTCTCCTAGCTTGTTTAGCGTGTGCCGCGGAGACGGCGCTTCGTCACTTGAATCAAACCACGCAACGCCGTGTTGACGGATTGCTCGTCAGGAAAGTGTTCGGCGACGTCTGGCGAGAGCAGAACTAGATTCGTTCCTGCACGATAGCCCGCGAGATATTTGCCGCGCACCCCTCGTTTCAATTTAGCAAGGTCGTATTCGCGGCGAAGCTCGTCCCTTCTTTCTCGTTTCTCAGTTTTTTTCTTCATAATGTTCTCGTTCGCGCGGCGTGGTCTTGCGGGCACTGATAATTCTGATGTTTTCATTACGATCTGCATGGGCGACCATCAAGACCTTGCCCGCACTCGACATACCGACGCTGATAAACCGCTGCTCCGACGACGAATGATCTGGGTCGGGGTAAGTTACCGTCAAAGGATCACCAAATACAGTCGCGGCTTCTTGGAATGAAATCCGGTGTTTTCGACGATTCTGTCGAGCTTTGGCCGGATCCCATTCAAAATTCACAGTGCAATCTTACCGCGCTGTCGACCATTGCATCAATCACTCTCGCTGCAGACGTGTCACTATCCTCTACTCACTACTCGCGGTAGACTATCTGTTTGCTCCGCGATTGACCGCGACCGACCAATGCGGAGCAACGCCCCATGCCTGAAGAAAAAAAGCTGACGCCAGGCGCTCCAGCTAGCGCACCCGATTCCAACAAGGATGCGCTGATTGACGCCGTGCTTGCTGGCCGGTGCGCCGATCCGTTCGCGGTGCTCGGGCCACATCCCATCTGGTCGCCGCTGGGACACGGCTGGGCCATTCGTTTCTTTCGTCCCGGTGCGGCTGATGCAAATGTTGTGGTCCAGGGCATATCCGCGCCCATCCCTGCCCACAAGCTGCGACCGGAAGGTTTTTTTGAAGCCGCGCTCCCGGATTCGCATCAAGGTTCGCCCGGTCCGGCGCACTACCGCATTCGTTATCGCACGGTCTACGGCGAAACTGTCGAAACCTTGGATGCCTATGCCTTTCCCTATCTTCTCAGCGAATTTGATCTCCACCTTATGGGAGAAGGCCGCCACTACGACACGTACGAAAAACTCGGCGCGCATCTGAAGACACTGGAAGGAGTCCGAGGCGTGCATTTTGCCGTGTGGGCGCCCAGCGCCCGCCGCGTCAGCATCGTTGGAGACTTCAACCGCTGGGACGGCCGCGTCAATCCCATGCGCGCGCGGGGCTCTTCCGGAATCTGGGAACTTTTCATTCCCGAGCTCGGCGAAGGTGCCATCTACAAATACGAAATTATTGGCGCAAACGGCGCGATGCTCCCGCTAAAAGCCGATCCTTATGCCTTCCGCGGAGAGCTTCGCCCGAACACGGGCTCGGTCGTCGTCAACCTGGACACCTATAAGTGGACCGACACCGAGTGGATCAACCATCGTTCCGAGAAAAACTGGCTCGAATCACCGATCTCGGTTTACGAAGTGCACCTCGGCTCCTGGCGCCGCATTCCCGAGGAAAGCAATCGCTGGCTGACGTATCGCGAACTCGGCGATCAGCTCATTCCCTATGTGAAAGACCTCGGCTACACGCACATCGAGTTGCTGCCCATCATGGAGCATCCGTTCGACGGCTCCTGGGGCTATCAGACGATCGGCTATTTCGCAGCGACCAGCCGCTACGGCTCCCCCGCCGAATTCATGGAGTTTATCGACCGCTGCCATCATGCCGGCATCGGCGTTTTTCTGGACTGGACTCCCGCTCATTTCCCGCGAGACACGTTCGGCCTAGCGGATTTCGATGGCACGCATCTCTACGAGCATTCCGACCCGCGCCAGGGCACACATCCCGACTGGGGCACGCTCGTCTACAATTACGGCCGCAACGAAGTCCAGAACTACCTCATCTCCAACGCCTTATTCTGGCTGGACAAATACCACATTGATGGGCTGCGCGTGGACGCCGTCGCTTCCATGCTCTATCTCGATTATTCACGCAAAGCCGGCGAGTGGATCCCCAACGAGTTCGGCGGCCGGGAAAATCTTCATGCCATCTCATTCATTAAGCGCATGAATGAAGTGACGCACGCGCGTTTCCCGGGCATTCTCACTATCGCCGAGGAGTCCACGTCCTGGCCCGGCGTCTCGCGGCCTACATATCTCGGCGGACTGGGCTTCAGCCTCAAATGGAACATGGGCTGGATGAACGACACTCTGAAATATTTTTCCGCGAATCCGATCCACCGCAAATACGAGCACAACAAGATGACGTTCTCGATGCTCTACGCGTTCAGCGAGAATTTCATGCTTCCCTTCTCCCACGACGAGGTCGTCCACGGAAAAAATTCGCTTTTGCACAAAATGCCCGGTGACTTGTGGCAGCAGTTTGCAAACCTGCGGCTCCTCTTCGCCTATCAGTGCGCCCACCCGGGCAAGAAATTGCTCTTCATGGGCCAGGAACTAGCCCAGCGCAACGAGTGGAGCGAGGCAAAAAGCCTCGATTGGCACCTGCTACAGCATGATTCGCACCGCGGCGTGCAAAATCTCGTACGCGACTTAAATAAGTTGCTCGCCGCGCAGTCGGCGCTCCATGAAGTCGATTTCAATTGGCAGGGCTTCGAGTGGATCGACGCCAATGATGCCGATAACAGCGTCTTCGCCTTCGCGCGTCACGGAAAGAAGCCCGAGGATTTGCTGATCGTAATTATGAATGCCACGCCAGTCGTCCGCGAAGGCTACCGCATCGGCGTTCCCCAACCGGGCTTTTACTCCGAAATCCTGAACACAGACGCCGCCACCTACGGTGGCTCAAACGTCGGCAATCTCGGCGGTCAAAACGCCTCAAATCAGCCGTCCCAAGGCCGCGCTAACTCTCTCTGCCTCACCCTGCCGCCACTCGCAGCCCTCTTCCTGAAGTGGCAACCGAGCTAAGGTAGCATTGCTCCCCTGCTTGGCTGGACTTCGCCTTTGTAGGGGCGCAGCACGTTTACCCTGAGCTTCGAAGGGCTGCGCCCCTGTCAGCAAGCCGCGCCGCCTTGCGGTCTAAGCGCCTTTCTCGGCCTCCATCATTCCTTAGGGACGAGACAGTTGTTAATTCTGGAACTTTTCCGGCGTCTTATACGTAAGTATCGACAAATGCCTAAAGGAGGCATCTCGAAATGGCAAACTCCACTCGACGTTTGTTCCCCGTATTATCATTTCTGGCTGCCTCTTTTCTCTTCGCGCCCATAGGCGTTCGAGCGCAAACAAGTACAAGCGCATCAAGCACATCCGGTCACGGTGAGCGCTGGCTGCACGTGCGCGTGATTAGCACCAATTCGAAGGGTGAGACCGTCCGCGTCAACGTTCCTCTCGATATGGCGGAAAAGGTTTTGCCGGCCATCGACCACGATCGGCTTCACAACGGCAAGGTGCGTATTGGGTGCATGGATTGCGACGGAGTGGATGTTCGCACGCTTTTTGAGGCGGTTCGAACCGCAAAGGACGGCGAATATGTAACGGTGCAAAGCAACGATGCGGACATCAGCGTTATGAAGAAGGACGGGAAGATGCTGGTTCACGTTCACGATAAGAATCGGTCCAAGAATTCGCGGATCGAGGTGAAAGTGCCCATGAAGGTCGTCGAAGCGCTGCTCTCTGGAACCAAAGATGAGCTGGACATAGTTGCTGGGTTGCATGCGCTTGCAGGGCAGGGCGATATCGAACTGGTCTCCGTGAAGGATGACGAGAACACGATTCGCGTGTGGCTGGATTCCAAGAACGTCACGACGGACTAAGCGGAAGCTACCGAGGTTTCAAGGTCCAGAGAGTCTCGCGCAGGAAGCGGGGGACAGGAAAGGATAAGAGAAATGGTACTGCTCGCGAAAATCGCACTGGGTTTTGGGGCCACAGTGGTCATGGCGGGAGCTTATACCTTTCGCGAAGGGCTGCTCCGGGTCGATGTCGACGAGACGCGCGGTGAGGGACACCACGTCCATGTCTGGGTGCCAGCAGCCATAGTTCCGATGGCCATGCATTTTGTTCCGCGGGATAGGATTCGCAATGCGGGAGAAAGAGCTGCGGACTTTATGCCCTTAGTGCACGCCGTGGCAAAAGAACTGCAGAAATATCCCGAAGCGGAACTAGTTGAAGTCCACGACGGGCGGCAATATGTTCGAATCCGCACTCATGACGGTAAATTGCTGATCGATGCGGAAGAGCCTGGTCAAACGGTACACGTCTCGTGCCCATTGGCTACCATCGACGATGTTTCGCGCGAGCTTGCTACTTTCGCGCCGGCATCCTGAATCTGATTGACCTCGCACGGATGTTTTCAGCAGGCAGGCGTTTGCCCAGCAACTATATTTTTGATCTCAGAACGCTCTGACTTCCTGCCGCGGGAACTTCGGCGTTACTGCGGGTTCTGCTGTTGCTGCTTCTGCATCATCTGACGCTTCATCGCTTCCGGATCAAATTTCATCGGGGTCCCGGTAATGTGGTCTTTGGCATCGGTGATCGACTTCACGAGGATCATGGAATTTGTCGGCGTAACTTCCTTCACCAGACTCATCGGACTGACTTTGGAGCTGGCCCACACGTCGCCTTTGCCATCGTCTTTGGCCCAGTGTTCGCAATCAAAGGTGCCCGCCGGTACCGTGATGGTCTCGGTCCCCACTTTGTGCCACTTCTCCATTTCATCGGACATGCGAGAGCGCTGCTGCGCGGTCGGGTTCATCGGCATTTCCATAGCAGGCTGGCCGGGCTGCTGAAAGATCATGCGGTGAAATTGAAAGTCGTCCTTGGTGACGAGCATTTTCGCGTAGACCATGGTGCCGCTTCGTTGATCGGAGTGGCCGAACTCAAGCCAGAAACCTTCTTTCCCGTCGACGGCTTCCTGGCCGACCACGGCCATTTCGATGGTGCTTTTCTTTTGGTCGCGTTCGGTTTCATAGACGGCGCCACTTCCAACAACTGGCTTGAAAATATCGGCAATCGCGGGCTTCTTAAACATGTCCATGCCCATCTGCGCGCGAGTGGCCGTTACAACCAGCAGACAAAAGCCTACGGTTACGAGCAAAACGTGCAATCGCTTCATCGTAAAGCTCCTTTTCAGTGAGCAGCGCCGCCGGATCGGCGGAAATCTCTAGCGTGGAGTGGCTGGAGAGTGCCCCAAAACTATCAGCTTGGCGGATGCGATGCAATCGGGGCAGAAAATTTTGGTAGCCAAAAAGAACATGGCTCCGTTTGCGAAGAGCGAGTCAGACGTGAGTGGACCGGGACGGGAGAGAATCTATTCGTAGGCCAGTGCCACGACCGGATCGTAACTCGCAGCGCGCAGCGCCGGATAGATGGCGCCGATTGAGGCTCCGACCAGGGCTAGCAGAGTTGAAGAAAAAACCCATTGCTTGGTAATCAAAATCATGAGGCTGGGGTTTGTCTCTTGCATGATAGCCTGAAAGGCAAAGGTCAGCGCAATTCCCAAGACGCATCCGCAGACGGTAAGAAGCAGAGTCTCTCCTAGCAGCATGCGAAGGATTCCCCACCTGGAAAGACCTAACGCCTTGAGGATGCCAATTTCGCGAGTGCGCTCCATGACCATGGTGTGCATATTGAGAAGGACGACCAGAAAGCTGATGACCAGGCCAAGTCCGACCATGCTGCGTGTAAACGGTCTCAATTGAGGAAGATTGGAGGAACTCATGAGAGTGACGAGTTCGGAGGTGGTGCGCACACTGTCCAGCGGAGAGAGCGCAACAATTTGCGCGCGAGTGGCTTCGGTGTCGCCCTTGCTGCGGACATAAAACATGGAGACGCGCTTTTCCGCGCCGGCGATTTCCTGAGCGGTCTTCAGGGGGATAAAATAACGCGCGCCTTTACCATGCGCGACGATTCCGCAAATCGTAAACGTATGATTCAAAAGAGTGATCTGCTGTCCGACCTTCAAATGTTTGGTTTGAGCGATGATGTCGTCGGCTATAGCTTCGTCGGAAGATTCGAACGGACGCCCTGCACGAAATAAGAATCCGCGGCTGAGGGCATTGAAGCGTTTGTAATCGATGCCGTAGACGAGCGTCAAGGTCTTTGTTTCCGTAAGGATAAGCGTGGGAGCAACTTCATCCACGCCTGGCAGCGCGGCGATTTTGGCGCCTAAAGATTCCTGCATGACGGCACTGGAGAAGGCAAAGAAAATAGAAGAGTTGGGCGGCTGAACGAGAAGGTCAGCGCCTACGCCTTCGACGCGTTTTCCCCACTCGGAAATAATTCCCGAAGTGAAACCCACAATGAGCAGAACCAAAATGACTTGGATGGCGATAGCGATTACACTGAGACAGCTGCGGAGCGGACGAGCAACGATGTTGCCCCACAACATTTGCAAAAGTGAGAAAGTTCCGTCAAAGGTCTCATTCATCAGGAAAGCCGATGAGCTACTTTAACATCCGCGTTCGGCTTCGGTCAAAAAATGAGACGATGTGGTAGGCAAGAGTTGGGCCGAACTGCAAGAAAAATATTTCTGCGTGATTAAGTTTTCAACACAATTGTTGATAAGTGTGTGGAAAATCGGGACGCGCTGGCAGCTAACTTCACTTGCTTCAACGTTCTGCTCCTGTTTGCACAATTCCAGTGCAATTGATTTTTTAATCGGCGCGATTTTTTTGCGAGACGAGGGTTGTGCGCAATGCAAAGCTCTTAAAATCAGTTTGCTGCAAGCGGAAGAAGAAAATAATCGTGGACTTGCGAGGCTCAGCGTCAGAATTTTACAGCTCGAAACAATTTAGTACCACTTCGGAGGCCGTTCGAGGCGGACTTTGATGACCTGATGAGGATCGGTGATGTCGTACCAGCGTCCGTATGTCTTCCAACCTTCTGCAATAATCTGAACGAGAGCGCGGCCGAGAGGCGCTTCAGCAACATGCGCGACACCAGCGCGGTTGGTTTTGACATTTAATTCGACTTTTTTATCCTTCTTGATGGCGTGCTCTTCGACGTACTTCACATAGACGCTGGCGTTTTCAACGGGAACGGAATTTTCGCCGCCGGTGACTTCGATCGTCAGGCGGCTGGGTTCATCGGACCGCGCGGGAGCCTTCGAAGGAGGCGCCGCCGAGTCCTGAGCAGCGACAGTCAACGCAGTTGCAGCCAACAAAATGAAAAAAATACAACCTAATCTTGAGCGAGTGAGTTTCATGTTCCAGTGAGCCCCGTCCGTCATGGAAATGCGCTATGGCGTCAAGTTACTCCGCTTGGAGTTAAGATGCAAATGGGCGCCTGAGTGCTGCTCGGCAAGAGGGCTTGTGGATACAAACCATGTATTCCTCGCAACAACGGATTGCGGCGGAATTGACTCGCTGGTTTTGGTCCTGTAACTTCGGAAGAATCTGCCCTGCACGTACTTGAGAACCGCAAGCGCAGCGATGGGCCCCGAATCCCTTAACTTCCACATTGCAGGGGAACGGCAGCAGACTTTGCTTGCTGCAACAGGCGAGCCACAGGGGATAAGGTTCGCGAGGTAAGAGGAGATCACCATGGGATTTGCCACGAACGCCATTCATGTTGGGCAGGAGCCTGATCCCGCCACGGGAGCGATCGTTGCGCCAATCTATCAGACGTCGACGTACGTCTACGAAGAGTTAGGCAAACACAAGGGTTATGACTACGCGCGATCCAACCATCCGAACCGGAAAGCGCTGGAACGCACCATTGCGAAGCTGGAAGGCGGACACAGCTCGTACGTTTTCACATCCGGAATGGCGGCGATCGACGCGGTGTTCCGTCTTTACCGGCCCGGCGATCACATCGTGTTGTCGGAAGCGGTGTATGGCGGCGTGTACCGCCTGTCGACGCAACTGCTGGTGCACTTTGGATTGGAGTTCAGTTTTGTCGATACGTCGATACCGGCGTGCGTGCTGTCGGCGTTGCGACCGAATACCAAGCTGATTTATATCGAGACGCCGACGAATCCGACTATGCGCGTGACGGACATTGGAGCCATCGCGAAGCTGGCTAACGAACGGAATGTCACGCTGGCGGTCGACAACACGTTTCTGAGTCCGTACTTGCAGAGGCCTATCGAGCTTGGCGCGCAGATTGTTGTCCACTCGATGACGAAATATTTGAACGGGCATAGCGATTGCACTGGCGGAGCGGTGGTGCTGACGCGGCCAGAGGATGCTGAGAAAATTTATTTCATTCAGAGGTCGGCGGGATCGGGGTTGGCGCCGATGGATTGCTTTCTAATTTCGCGGGGGCTGAAGACATTAGCGATACGGATGTTGCAGCATAACGCCAACGGCATCACCGTGGCGCGGCATCTGGACGCGCACCCGAAGGTGCGGAAGACGTATTACCCCGGATTGCCGACACATCCGCAGCACGATATTGCACGACGCCAACAAAAAGGGCCGGGAGCTATGCTGGCGATCGATTTAGGTTCGCTGGAAGCGGCGCGGCGATTTTTGAATCAGCTGAAGCTTTGCTCGCTGGCGGAGAGTTTGGGTGGAGTGGAAACGCTGGTTTCTTTGCCCGCGCAGATGACACACGCTTCGATGCCAGCGGAAGTGCGGGAGCGGATTGGGATTACGGACGGGTTGGTGAGGATTTCGGTGGGGATTGAGGACGTGGAAGATATTATGGCGGATTTGGATCAGGCGCTTTTGTACGTGTGAGAAAGAAGTGAATAGTGAGTGGTGAGTAGTGAGTAGGAAAGACGCATCTGCGGAGGCCGCCCACGCAATGCTTTCGAGCAGGATAGGATGAAGTATCGAATCACCTCGGTCATCACTCAAGAAGATGATTGGTATGTCGCGCGCTGCCCTGAACTGAGTGTCACTTCGCAGGGGTTGGATATCGAATCTGCTTGCGCCAACCTGCGCGAAGCTGTCGAGCTTTATCTGGAGACCTGGGGCGCACCTTGAGGCATTACGTATTTTCGTTGAGCCAGTCGAGGTAGGCTTTCGAGCCGGCGATGATGGGTAGGACGATGAATTCGGGGACTTCGTAGCTGTGCAAGCGTTTTACTTCCCTTTCCAGCCCGCCTAGCTTTCTATCGGTGGTTTTGATCATCAGAAGGTACTCTCGGGCTTTTTCCACTTTTTCTTTCCAACGATAGTAGGAGTCGACGGGGCTGCGGAGAATGTTGACGCAGGCGGCCACGCGTTTCTCGATGACGCTGCGGGCGATGAGTTTTGCTTGGATGGGGTTGGCGCAGGTTACCAGGACCAGGCGATAGGTGTCGGTGGGCTTCATGGGCGGCCTCCAATTAGTGAATGCGGTGCATGATGTAAGACGGGAGGGGCAAGCCCCTCCCCTACAGACATGGGTGTTGCGCCGCCCATGCATGGGTGCTTCCGTATTGGAAAAACTCGGATAGAATACGACGCTATGAGCGCTTCACCTACATTGAATGCATCGCCGATCAAGTTCGGCACGTCCGGATGGCGCGGGTTGATTGCCGACGATTTTACGTTTGCCAACGTGCGGCTGGCGGTTACCGCGATTGCGGAGCACGTGAACAGCAAAGCGAGGAACCCGACGATTCTGGTCGGCTACGACACGCGGTTTTACTCGGAGGAGTTTTCGCAGCTTGCGGTGGCGATCTTGCAGGAGCACAAGATTCGAACTTTGCTTTGCGAGACGTTTACGCCGACGCCCGCGGTGGCGTTCGAAATTCAGCGGTCGAAGCTGGACGGAGCGATCAACTTCACGGCCAGCCACAATCCCGCGCAATATCACGGATTGAAATTTTCTTCGGCGGATGCTGGACCGGCGCTTCCAGAGGTCACGAAGGATATTGAGGCGCGCGTGGCGAGAATCATCGCCAAAGACGGCGCGTATCCTACTTCGCCGGCGGTGCCATCGAGCGGAGCGAAGACGGAGACGGTGAATCTTCGCGGGAATTATTTGAAGCGGTTGGGAGAGTTGGTGCGGTTCGAGGTGCTGCGAAAAGCGAACGTCAAGTTCGTGACGGACGCGCTGCATGGTTGCGGCGCGGGATATTTGGATGGGGCGCTCGCGGAACACGGCGTCGCGGTACAGGCGATGCGAACGAATCGGGATTGTTTGTTTGATGGGACAGGGCCGGATGTGAGCGAAGAAAATCTGGCGCCGCTGCGTAAAGCGGTTTTGGACTCCGGCGCGGCGGCGGGTCTAGCAACCGACGGCGACGCGGATCGCTTTGGCATGATCGACCGCGATGGAACCTGGGTTCAGCCGAATCATATTCTCGCGCTGGTTTATGACTACATCGTAGAAACGCGTGGATGGAATATGGCGGCGGCGCGGAGCGTGGCGACGTCGCAGTTGATTGATGCGGCCGCGAATGCGCATAGGCAGAAAACGTATCAGACGCCAGTGGGATTTAAATATATCGGGCAGCTGATTCGCGAAGACAAGATTGCGCTGGGAGGAGAAGAGAGCGCGGGGTTGACGATTCGCGGCCACGTGCCGGAAAAGGACGGGATCCTGGCCTGTCTCTTGGTGGCGGAGATGATCGCGGCGCGAGGCGCTTCGCTTGGCGAACAAGTGAAACAACTTTTTAAAAAAGTGGGACGCGAATTCTGGCCGGTACGCGAAAATTTCCATTTGAGCGACGAACAAAAGGCGAATGCGGTAAAGAGGGTGGCGGTGGACGCTGCGACACTTCTGGGGCGGAAAGTTGTATCGATTGACCGTACCGACGGTGCAAAATTCAGTTTTGAGGACGGTTCATGGATGCTTTTGCGGCTGTCCGGGACGGAACCGCTGTTGCGCTTGTACGTGGAGGCAAATAGCGCCGCGGCTTCCGCGAAATTGACGGGCGAGGCGACAAAGTGGGTATTGGAAGGCTGAAGAAAAAATTGCAGAAGGCGCCGGTCGAAGAGAAAATTCGATCCTTGATGCGGCAATATGGCCGCGGGCTTCTGGGCTTGCTGGTTTTAGTGATGATTGTGCACGACGTTTTTGGGACGCATGGATTTTTGGCGATGCGACGGACGGAGAGCGAGATCAGGAAAGTGAAGGCCGATCTCGATGTGCTGAGCAAAGAAAATGCGGAGCTGGCGCAGGAAGTGAAGGATCTGAACAGCGATCCTCGATTGATCGAAAAAATTGCGCGCGACGATCTGGGGCTGGCGAGACCCGGCGAGATCATCATCAGGATTCCGCAGGGGCAGCAGTTGGAACAGGATCCGGCGGTAAAACGCTAGACGGAAGTCCTAGTTAGGCTTAATTTCCTCGAACTAATTCCCTATTGAAGTTTTATTTTAAGGCTGGCCTGTTACGTCAAAACAGGTGCGGCGATTGGCTTTTGCGTTTTCGTGTGGCGATCCTTCCAGTTAGTGCGCAACACCGAGAGCCCCAGCATGGCTAAAAAGATGACACCTAAACCAAGAGTGGCTTGGAGGATGCTGCATTGGTGCTTGGGGAGAATCGATAACACTCCGTAGACAAATTCTATGTGCACCCAGTAGACGAGCAATGAGGTTTTACCCAGCTGGATGATGGGACTGAAACCCATTTGCGCCAGGCCCCAGCGGCACCAGGCGTAGACGCAAAATAAAATAATCAGGAGGACGCCACAGCGCATTAGGAAAAAACTCGGGCTGGTGTGCCAATAGTCGTAGATGGAATAGAGCTGGAACCTTGAGTTGTTGAGTTGGATGGAAAGGAGACAGGCAAGAATGCCTGTCCCACCCAGGGCTGCGAAGATTGGACCTTCGTGGCGCTTGGCGATGTTTGTGAAAAGGAAAAAACCTACGGCGAGGCCAACAAACGCGAAAGCCGACCAGGGGAAAAGTGGGAAGAGCCAGTGTTGGGGCTTGCCGAGGACGTGGACGCCGTTGATGTAGGACTCGAGCGGCCACGGCAGCCATGAGGGGCGATGCGTGGTCCAGAGGAGCGGCGTCGCCATGGTTACTAGCGTCGCAGCTAGAAGGCCGGCGAAGATTCCGCGCATTCGTGAGGTTGTGACGGACTGTTGCAGCGCGGGGGCGTTGGCTTGATTGCGATCCGCGCTGAGCCAGCAGAGGACGCCCATCAGGATCATCGAGAGGCCGAGGGTGTTGAGGATATCGACGCGAAAGAGATCGGTCCATGGAACCCAGCGGAAACCGAGAGCGTATTCCTGGACGCGGAAGAGCAGTCCTAAGGCGAAAATTTCCGCGCCACGGCGGATGGTTGCTTTTGCGATTCCGCCGGACGCGACACCTTTTTCGCGGAGGCGTTCTGTGACCAAAGCGATGGAAACGCCCGCAAGAAAGAGGAAGAGCGGCGCAGGGAGAGTGCCGCCGAGTTGCGACCATACAAAGAGAGTGGAGTGCCGTGCTTCAGGGCTAAGCCACGAGTCGTAGCAGTGCGTTTGAAACATTAGGACGCAGGCCAGGCCGCGCATCCAGTCGATGTAGCAGAGGCGCTTCATCGCTCGGCGCCGCTGCACGGAATAATCATTTCACAGAAACGCGTAGAGCTCGGCATAGGTTTGTGTTCAATTTGGGATGCCATGTGTCTGCGCTACAATCTTCTCTTTCTTTTTGAAAGTTGAGCAGGCGATTTGCCAGCGACGCGCCAACTCGGTGTGCTTCCAATGCTCGGCCTGTGGGCCGGGTTGTGCCTTACGGGAACGTTTTACGCCACCTGGCACGGCTATGGCGGCCGAGAATTCGCAGCCACGCTGACGGCGTTTGCATTCTTCTTTCTAGTGATGCTGCTTTTTGCAGCACGCGGCGTTGCTGATGGCCTTGCCGCGCGCTTTGGACCTGGCGGAGGCATTGCGTTAGGCGCCGCCGCGTTCCTTGCATACCTGATTTACGGGCTGGGGACAAACACTTTCAGCTTGGCGCGTGCTGGGGTTGTGGGATGTCTCGTGTTTGTACCGATGGCGCTGACGGCGTCTGCGGAGCGCAAGCCGGGCGGAACTTGGCAGGATTTTTTGATGCTTGCGGGCGTTTGGGTGGCGGTAAAGTTTGGGCCATCGCATTGGGTGTGGCCGTATCCGGGCGGACGCCTCGCTTATGTATTCACCGTGCTGCTAGCTGTAAATGTGGCGCTGGCAGTATTTTTATTGCTGCGTCGCTTGGACGGAATCGGCTATTCCATTGGCTGGGGACGGAACTGGGGACTTTACGTTTTTGGCAGCTTCGCTGTGTTCGGATGTATTGCCATTCCGCTGGGGATGGCGATGCATTTCATTGCGTTTGCGCCGCAATGGCACGAGTGGTCCTCATTACTGTTCACTTCGCTGGGGATTTTCTTTTTTACGGCTTGGCCGGAGGAATTTCTATTCCGCGGGTTGCTGCAAAATATGCTGTCGCGATCTTGTAAAAGCGATTTGGCGGGATGGGGGACGGCATCAATGCTGTTCGGCTTCTCGCACATCACCAATCTAGGGTTTCCGAATTGGCGCTACGTGATTCTCGCGTCGATCGCTGGACTTTTTTATGGATGGACTTGGCGCAAGACTGGCTCGATCTTTGCGTCGGCCATCGTGCATGCATTGGTAGACGTGACTTGGCACTTCTTGTTTAGGACCGGATAGTTCGCATGGCGAATCGCAGCGTATCGTATTCGATTTTATCTAACGCGGAGGCCAAGAGCAGACGCTAGTGTTGTCTGTTTGCTGTCAAACGTATAAAAAGTATGCGCTCTCAACACAAGAGCGGAAGCCACGTGTAAGACGTCTAGAGCACGATTGCCGAGGGTCGGTGTCTGGGTTTGGGCGATCTGCTTGGCGCGCGTGAAGGCGGCAGAGGGAATGGGCGTGATACGAATGATGCCAGCTTCGATGTCTCTCCTGAACCCCTCGAGGACAGCCCGTTGTTCGCCAATTAAAAACTGCTTTCTGAAAACTCGCCAGCTTACCGCGTTTGTGAATTCAAATTCGCCGAAGTCAGTTGTGAGAAGTGGAGCCTTAAATCGAGTCATTAACGTGGCTGCAGCAGTGGAATTCGCATCGGAGACGTATAGCGAGAAAAGGAAGCTCGTATCCGCGTAAGCAATCAAAAGCGTTCCCGCTCCGCAGCGAGTTGTTCCGCCCCCGAGACCTTCATGCGTTTCTTGCCAAAGATTTTTTCCATGCGACCGAGAAAGTCCGGCATCTCGACGGGGATGGTAGGCTCGGGGGGCAAAAGCCGAGCTATGACGCGCTTGCGCTTGGTAATTTGGATCTCGTGGCCGTCGCGGAGGAGATTCTCCACAACTGAGAAGCGGTAACGGAGGTCGCGAACGGAAGCTTTCTTCATGTGATACATTTTAGCATCACAACTTACATGCGACAAGGCGATTCTTCTGTCTTCGATCTCTCTTGGCATGAGTCGATGACCAACTAGCGCCTCCGAACGACCCAATGATTGGGGGTTAATAGGCTGCGCGGGAAACAAACGCACTTAGTGGGCCGTCTGTTGGGTTTAGAGTTGCAAGCGGTCGGAACATAAGTCTGATTCGAACGTACTTATAGGTAGTGGAGGTTCTCGATGGGAACGTTGCGGCAGGATGTCCAGTTTGCGCTTCGGATGATGCGCAAGAACCTGGGATTTACGACGGCTGCGGTGCTGTGTCTGATGCTGGGGATTGGCGCTACGACGGGGATTTTTACCGTGGTGAACGCCGTGCTCCTTCAGCCGCTTCCCTATGCGCATCCAGAGCAGCTCATTCGCATCTACACCGAGTTTCCAACGTTTCCGAATGGCGGACTGCACCGATTCTGGACTTCCGGGCCGGAATTTATTGACTTGAAACGCGATACGCACTCGTGGGCGTCGATGGACGCGTGGGTCGCGGGCGGCGCGAATCTAGCGGGTAAGACGCAGCCAGTACACGTCACAGCGGCCTACGTCAGCGGCGGACTTCTGGAAACGCTAGGCGTGACTCCGATTCACGGGCGCCTGATCGCAGCTTCGGATGATGTGCCGGGAGCCGCGGTCGTCGCGGACATTTCCTACGGGACATGGCAGAGCGAATTCGCGGGAGATCCAAACATTGTGGGCCGGGAAACGCGGCTGGATGGGTTGAAGTGCACGATCATCGGTGTGATGCCCAAAGGTTTTCAATTTCCGCCAGGGGAACAAGATCCGCCACAAGTCTGGTCTGCTTTGCAGCTCGATCCAGCGAAGCCTGGCGGGCGTGGCTCGCACAATTACTATCTATTGGGGCGTGTAAAGCCTGGAGTCTCCGCAGCGCAGGCACAGGGTGAACTGTCGGCCTTAGTGCAATCTTATGGGGAACACAAGGCGCCGAAGACGCATAGCTTTGACCCGAAGAATCACACGATCGTGAGTTTTCCGCTACAAGCGGAAGTTGTTGCGGGCGTGCGGCCTGCTTTGTTGGTGTTGCTGGGAGCGGTAGCGTTTGTTCTGCTGATCGCCAGCGTGAATGTCGCGAACTTATTGTTGGCACGCGCTGAAGCGCGCCGCAGGGAAATTGCCATTCGTGGCGCGCTGGGAGCGAGCCTGGGTCGACTGGCGCGGCAATTTGTGACCGAAGGAATTCTGCTTTCGTTCTGCGGCGGTTTGCTGGGTGTGGGGCTGGCATTTGCAGGAGTGCGTCTGGTCCAGCTAACAAACGCGGGTGGAATACCGCGCGCCGATGAAATTGCGGTGGACTGGCGAGTGCTTGCCTTTACCCTGGTGACAAGCCTGGTGACAGGAGTGCTTTTTGGGCTGGCGCCGCTTGCACCGCTTTTTATGAGCGGAATTTCCGAATCGCTCAAAGACACGGCAGGGAGTACAACCGCAGCAGGCGGCGCGCAGTTTTTCCGCCGGGCTTTGGTGGCGGGCGAGCTGGCGATGGCGTTGGTGCTGCTGATCGGCTGCGGGTTGATGTTGCGGGCTTTTTGGAAGCTGCAGGAGGTGCACACCGGACTTCGTCCAGACAACGTAATCACGATGCGCGTATCGTTGCCCAGCGGAACATATACAGATGCGGCAAAGATGACAGAATTCTGGACGCGGTTGGACGCGCGGCTGACAAATCTGCCGGGAGTGCAATCAGCCGCGTTGGTTTCGGGCTTGGCGCCAATGCGACCGCCGAACATGAACGACACGGACATTGAAGGATTCGTGATGACGAAAGACGGGCCGATCCAGAATGTGGATTTTTATCAAGCGGTGAGCAAAGACTACTTTGCGACGATGGGAATCCGGCTGGTGGATGGCCGTCTGTTTGATGACCGCGACGGGAAGGATTCGCCGCAGGTGGCCATCATCAACAAAGCGATGGCGGCTACTTTTTGGCCGAACCAAAACCCCATAGGGCGGCGAATCCGCCCTGGTGGCACTAAGGAATGGTGTCCGGTAATCGGAGTCGTGGACGACGTGAAAAACGCCGGTCTCGATCGGCCGGCGGGAACGGAGTTGTATCTGCCTTACCAGCAACCTGCTGGGCAGGGCAATTCGGATATGTTCGTGGTCATGCGAGCGCAGGGCGGCGATCCACGATCCTTGGTGGGAGAAGTACGGCAGCAGATGAACGAAATCGATCCGTCGCTGCCGCTCGCGGATGTGCGCCTTATGGAAGATGTGCTTTCCCGTGCGCAGGCGCGGCCAAGATTTCTGACGATGTTGCTGACACTTTTCTCCGCTGTCGCACTGGCTATCGCGACGGTAGGGATCTACGGAGTGGTCTCGTACTCGGTGGCGCGGCGGACGAAGGAATTTGGATTGCGTATGGTGTTGGGCGCGCAAACGGGCGACGTGCTCGGGCTGGTCATGAAACAAGGCGCGGGAATGATTGCCATCGGAGTTGCGTTCGGTTTGCTGCTAGCGGTTTTCCTCACTCAGCTGATGGCGAGCTTGCTCTTTGGAGTGCCTCCGACCGACTTGCCTACATTTGCGAGCGTGACGGTGCTGCTCTTCGGAGTCGCACTGGCGGCCTGCTATATCCCGGCTCGGCGCGCGACGAAGGTGGATCCGATTCAGACACTTCGGTATGAATGAACGCGGGATTCTCCGGACGAGACTGGGGCTTGTTGAAGCGGCGGTTTCAGGGCGAACAGCGAGCTATTGCGTGAAGTCGGACAATCCGGGGACAAGCGCGCGGTGGCCGGCCGGATCGGTACGGCGGAAACCCCAGAATCGCAAGTCGCAATCCGCGCAGCGGTAGGGCCAAACGAATGCCATGCGGAACCAAACCCGCTCGACGAAGCCTCTTCTCTTCGACCTGCGCACCGAAGAACTCTCACAAACCGGGCATTCGCTGATTCTTTTGGCAAAAGTGAGCTGCATCAAATCGACCGTCCTTATCAACTATCCTTTGTTTGGCTGCGAACAATTATGAAGAAGGAACACGCCTCGGCAATGGATGGAACGACGACGCTGTGTGCTGCTGATATCCTGACCTTGCGAACAGTTGTGGCCAACTGCACTATACGAAGCGGATACTAGAAGGAATTTGGGCTGTGCGATGAATCGGCTAGGGGTATCTTGCATCCAATCGAACACTGGTTTGGTCCAAGATTGACCGTTACAAGAGAGGAACAAAAATGAAAGAGATGACAGCTGACAACGCAACGTTTTTGCTGCACGGAATCTACTTGCCTGCATTGAAGATGGAGGCCCAGTTGACGAAGAAAGTGATCGAAGCGGTGCCTGCCGATAAGGCGGATTACCGCCCCGACCCGGTATCCAAAACGGCGAATGAGCTAGTGAGGCACATCGCGGCGGCGGATGTTCGTTTTGCGGATACGGTGATCAATGGAAAGTTTGAAACAGGCGCGCTGCTTCCCGCGGAGCTGAAGACACCGGCCGAAATCGCAGCCTGGTATGAGCAGGCGTACGCGGAAAGACTTGATGCTCTGTCGAAATTGACGAGCGATCAGTTAATGAAGATCGTGGATTTTCGCGGACTATTTCAACGGCCGGCAGTAACATTTTTGATGTTTGGAGCGCACCACACGATTCATCATCGCGGGCAACTGAGCTCCTACTTGCGCTCTATGGGAGCAAAGGTTCCATCGATTTACGGCGAAAGCTACGATGCGGAACAGGCGAGAAAAGCGGCGCAGGCGTAGCTGCTTTCCATTTCAGCCGAAGTTTCCAGAAAATATTTGGTGCAAATCGCAACTTGGTCGCGCTTCTCGTGTTTTATCAGTAGCTGACGATAGGGCCCTGTAATTCCCCGGGGACTTTAGACGAATCGCTGTATCGTCAGCGAAAGACGGCGATGAGAAGCTGCGGGTCCTAAGGAGGATTGCGAAATGTTCCGAATAAAGGGTTTTCTGGGGCCCCTGGTGTTAGGTGCAGCGATGATTGCGCCGGTGTTGGCAAGCGGATGTGCCGCACACACACGGTATTACGACGAGTATCACACGGATTACCATACCTGGAACGGCGGAGAAGCAGGCGCATATCGAGTATGGATCGGGGAACGGCATTACGAATATCGCGACTACAACCGATTGAGCAAAGAGCAGCAGCGCGACTACTGGAACTGGCGGCACGAGCATCCGGGCAAGTACTAACCGTGATCGGGCGAAGCTACGAGCCGTACAATTGAGGCCGACTTAAGCAAGGAAACGCAAAAACATTTTGAGGAGATGGATTAAACTCCGTCTCCTCAATTTGTTTCCGAGCGTGCAGGCCAGGCATTCTCTCCAGCGATTATCTAGAAGACCCACCGAAGGATCCCAGGACAGGAACAGCCAGCTCAAAGAATTAAATTGGCGAACGATGCTGCTGAGCGCGAGCGCGCTTTATTCGAGCTGAATGCCGGGATACCAACCGCTCTTGGCAAGAAATGCCTTGGGATCGGTCATTTGCAGGATTTCGCGAAGAGCCTGGGTTTTGTCGGGAGCGTGCTGATAATAGGATTTGACGATGCGATAGCCGACCCAGTAGCCGAGGTCGCCAGGCTTTTCCAGCGTGGAGTTGTAAAGCCACTTGGAGATATCGGTCTTGTCTTCATCGGGGACAAAGGCCGTCTCAATCTCCAATTCGCAGCCCTTCGTCGATTCTCTGAACTGGGAATTGGAAACCTCGCCAGAAACCAACTCGGCAGTGAATTCGGCGGCGCCTTCAATCAAAGACATTTCGAGCACGGTGGGATGTTCATCATCGACAAGAGAGCGTGCTTGCTGGACGTGGGCGTATTCGTGAGCGATCACATGCACAAACCGATCTTCGACGTTGGGATTGAGCCAGTTCGTTGCGCAAAGGGCTTCCAGACCGACTTGGATACCGGAGACGGGACTACCTATTGCCACAGGTTTCCCGCGACCGACGGCAATTGTCACCGGCGGAAATTTTGCCTCCGGATAGAGCTGACCCAGTTTGAGAAGCGCGGTTTGCAGGCGCTCGCGCACGCGAGGCAACACGGCCATGCAACGCTTGGCGTCCGAATACATTTCGGGATGTGCGGCCAAGTTTTTGGCGATGGCCTCCCCAGTTACGCGCCGCGCCTCGGCGAGGTGATGGAGCCCGTCCGAACCAGCGTCAATATAGTCGTGCTGAAGTTGGTTTGCAGTCGGGTGCCCGCCCGCTGCGTCGTAGACCTTGTAGAAGAGAGTGACGTCCTCGATCTGGATGACGGGGCCCGACTCCGGGGCAGGGGCTGTTGAAGTCGCGCTCTGCGGCGCTCCAGAGATCGTCGCGCAAGCCAGAGCAGCGATCAAGACTCCGACGCAGATCCGTTTCAAGTTCACCTCCGACACTTCAGCCGCTCGTTACCTTATATATTCATTAGCAGATACGGCTCAAAGCATCGCAAAGTTCCCCGTTCCAAAACCCAGGAGTAGAAATCTGAGAACGATTCAGGCAGCAATGCTCTTATCGTGATTTTGGACTCGTTTAGCGGACGACACCGCTGAGCGGGCTGGAAGCGGAAGCATAAAGGCGCTTCGGCATGCGGCCGGCGAGCCAGGCTTTGCGGCCGGCGGAAACAGCTTCACGCATCGCTTCGGCCATTAGGACGGCGTCGGCGGCTTCAGCGATAGCCGTGTTCATGAGGACGCCATCGGCTCCTAACTCCATGGCGACGGCGGCATCGGAAGCGGTGCCAACGCCAGCATCGACAATCATCGGAACTTCGGTGATGCGTTCGCGGAGGATGCGCAAATTGGCAGGGTTTTGAATGCCAAGACCGGAGCCGATTGGAGCGGCAAGCGGCATCACGGCGGCGGCGCCTGCGTCGATGAGTTTACGCGCGGCGATCAGGTCGTCATTCGTATAGGGGAGAACTACGAAGCCTTCTTTTACGAGCACGCGTGTGGCTTCGATGAGCTGCTCAGTGTCGGGGAAAAGAGTTTGCTGGTCGCCGATGACTTCGAGTTTGACCCAATTGGAGAGGCCGACTTCGCGCGCGAGGCGTGCGGTGCGAATGGCTTCGTCAGCCGTGTAGCAAGCAGCGGTGTTGGGCAGGATGAAGATTTTTTCGCGGTCGATGTAGTCGATAAGCGATTCTTTGGAGCGGTCGGTGAGATTCACGCGGCGGACGGCGACGGTAACCATGTCCGCGCCAGACGCTGCATGAGCGCGAGCCATTTCGGGAAAGCTGCGGTACTTGCCAGTTCCCACAATCAAGCGGGATTTGAAGGCGCGGCCGGCGATGATCAGTTCATCTGACATTGGTATCCCCACGGAGATTTTAGACCTCCGCAGGCTCGGCGACAAATCGTAAATCGCTCGGCCCGGAGGGCTGATGGCTTTTCGAACAGAAAAGCAAAGACTACAAAGGCCATGAAAGCGCCTAACAGAATCAACCTGAGAGAATATTTCTACGGGGCATAGACTTTCCAGCGGGAATTTTCGATACTGAGGAAACGGCAAGTTGCCAGGGGTGGCGTCTTGCCTGTAACTGTTCTCTATTCCCTTCGGGTCAGGATGCTGCGGCAGTGTATTCCGAGTTCAGGAATAATGCGAAATCGGAATGGGCTGAAGATTTCAGGGGGAACGATGCGATTTAGAACGACAGTTTTCATTTTACTGATTGCCGTGTTCGCCGCGGGAGCGCGCGCGCAGAGCAGCGACATTGATATTCCATTTCAGAAATTCGTGCTGGATAACGGCTTAACGGTCATTGTGCACGAAGATCACAAAGCGCCCATCGTCGCGATCAACACGTGGTACCACGTCGGATCGAAAAATGAGAAACCGGGCAAGACGGGATTTGCGCATTTATTTGAACATTTGATGTTTGGCGGCAGCGAGCACTCGCCTGGCCGCTACATCGATGCGATGGAAAAAATCGGCGCTACGGATTTGAACGGCACCACGAACAACGACCGTACGAATTACTTCGAAAATGTTCCGACATCCGCGTTGGACTACACGCTATGGATGGAGTCCGACCGCATGGGATTCCTGCTTGGCTCGCTGGATCAGAAGACGCTCGACTTGCAGCGCGGCGTGGTGCAGAACGAAAAGCGGCAGGGAGAGAACCAGCCTTACTCCGTGGCGTTTCAACTAATCACACAGAATACGTATCCAGCCGGGCATCCTTACTCGTGGACAGTCATTGGAGACATGGCCGATCTGAACGCGGCGTCAATGGACGACGTGAAGGATTGGTTCAAGACATATTACGGGCCTTCGAATGTGACGATCGTCCTGGCCGGAGACATCGACGTAAAAACCGCGAGAGAAGAAGTTGAAAAATATTTCGGCAATATACCTCCCGGGCCTCCCGTAGCTCATCAGGAAGCTTGGGTTGCCAAAATGACCGGGACACATCGTGAGATGGTGCAGGACCGTGTGCCGCAGGCGCGGATTTACAAGGTTTGGAACATTCCGGAATACGGGACCGCGGATGCGGATTATCTGGATCTCGTGAGCGACGTGCTGAGCTCCGGGAAAAGCTCGCGATTTTACAAACGGCTCGTCTATGACGATCAGATTGCAACGAATGCAAATGCGTTTGTGTCTTTGAACGAAATCGGCGGACAGTTCCGCGTGCAGGCATCGGCAAAACCCGGCGGCAATCTGGCTCAGGTGGAGAAAGCTTTAGACGAGGAACTGGCCAGATTCCTGAAGGATGGGCCGACAGAAGCAGAACTGGCTCGCGCAAAGGCGCAGCATGAAGCAAGTTTCGTCCGTGGAATCGAGAGAATCGGCGGATTCGGAGGCAAATCCGACCGGCTGGCGCAGAGCCAAACGTATTTGGGAAGTCCCGACGCTTACAAGATTTCGCTCCAGAGAATCCAGAATGCAACGACGGAAGAAGTGAAAGCCGCGGCCAATCGTTGGCTTTCCGACGGTGTGTATGTGCTTGAAGTACAGCCGTTCCCGCCATACAAGGCGGACGCGACTGGAGCGGATCGCTCGAAAGCGCCGGTAATTGGGGCGGCGCCAGAGTTGAAACTCCCCAAGCTGCAGCGCGAGACGCTTTCCAACGGGTTGAAGGTGATTCTGGCGGAGCGTCACGAGGTGCCGCTGGTAACTTTCTGGCTGGACGTGGATGCGGGCTACGCCGCGGATCAATCCGCAACGCCCGGAACATCCAGCATGACGATGGCGTTGCTAAACGGCGGAACAAAAACACGCACCGCGCTGCAGATCAGCGACGAGCAGGCGCTGCTCGGCGCACAGATTGGCGCGTTCTCGAATCTGGATTTGTCGATTGTGCGGCTGTCGGCGCTTGAATCGAAGCTCGATCCGTCGCTCGAAATCTATGCAGACGTGATTCTGAATCCGATTTTCCCCGAAGAGGATTTCAAGCGCCAGCAGAGACTGCAAATCGCTGGAATCCAGCGCGAGAAAACGACTCCGGTGCAAATGGGCTTGCGCGTGTTTCCAGCGCTCCTCTACGGCGAAGGACACGCGTATGGAAACCCGATGACGGGCACGGGAACGGCGGCGAGCGTTGAAAAAATGACGCGCGAAGACATGGTGAAATTTCACGATGCGTGGTTTAAGCCGAATCATGCCACGCTGGTGATCGCGGGTGATACCACGCTGGCGGAAATTACTCCAAAACTTGAGAAACTGTTCGCGGGCTGGAAGCCAGGGCCGACGCCGCAGAAAAAAATCTCGACCGTGCAACTGCCGGCGAAGTCGACGGTATACCTGATCGACAAGCCTGGCGCGCAGCAGTCCATCATCATGGTGGGCAATATTGCGCCGCCAACCGCAAATCCGGACGAGCTAGCAATTCAAGCCATGAATGATGGCCTGGGCGGACTGTTCATGGCGCGTATCAATGCAAATTTGCGGGAGGACAAGCACTGGTCGTACGGAGCGAGCAGCCTTCTGTTTCCCGCACGCGCGCAGCGGCCGTGGATGACTGTCGCTCCGGTGCAGACAGACAAAACCAAGGAATCGCTGGCGGAGCTCAATAAAGAGTTCCGAGCGATTTTGTCGGACCGCCCTCTGACGCAAGAAGAACTCGTCAACGTGCAAAACAATGAGACGCTCAGTTTGCCGGGCTCGCGCGAAACGCAGGAAGCTGTCGGCGATTCGATCAACGACCTGGTACATTTCGGATTGCCGGACGACTACTACGACACGATGGCGACCAAGATCCGCGCGCTCAAGCCGGCTGATATGACTGCGGCCGCGAAAATCATCGTGCATCCCGACAATTTGATCTGGGTCATCGTTGGCGACAGGGCAAAGATCGAACCGGGGATTAAAGAGTTGGGGCTTGGAGAGATTCGGTTGCTTGATGCGGACGGCAAGCCGATCTGATCTCAACAGCGAAAAGGAAAAAGCGGCAGCAGGGCTGCCGCACTCCAAATCATAGGTGTCAGTTTTGCAGGATGGGGCGCGGGTCGGAGACGTCGGCGTAGAGGTGCTCGATTACGTCGTGAAGCTGCTGTTCTACGACCCGGCGGCGGAGTTTTAGGGTGAACGTTAAGCCGCCGTTGTCGAAGGTGAAATCATCTGGCAGGAGGGCGAAGCGTTTGATGGATTCATATTGCGCGAGATTCGTGGTCAGGCGCTTTACTTCGGTCTCTATTAGCTGACGCACCCAGGGGTGCGCGACCATTTCCTTATTCGAAGAAAACTTGATTTCCTGCCCGGCGGCTTTCGCGCCAACTGTAGCGGGATTCGGAACGATCAGCGCGGAAATAAATTTGCGCGTGTCGCCTACGACCATGGCATTCAAGATGAACGGGCTGGTCTTCAGGGCATTTTCGATCGGTTGCGGCGCGACGAATTTGCCGGCAGCGGTTTTGATGAGGTCTTTTTTGCGGTCGGTGATGAAAAGATAGTTGTCTTTGTCGAGGTAGCCGATATCGCCAGTGCTGAACCAGCCGTCCGCGTTCAGCACTTCGCGCGTGGCTTCCGAGCTTTTGTAATAACCCTGCATTACGCAAGGTCCTCTCGCGAGGATTTCTCCGTCGGCTGCGATGCGCAGCTCGACGTTGGGGATCGGCTTGCCGGAGCTGCCCATTCTGTTTTGCGGATAGTTGGAAGTCAGAACCGGAGCGGTTTCCGTCAGACCGTAGCCCTGATAAATCGGAACCCCTACGGCCCAGAAGAACTCCGCAAACTCCTTCGCGAGCGGCGCACCGCCTGAAAAAACCAGGCGGAGCTTTCCGCCGGTACCCAGGCGAATCTTTGAGTAGACCAGCTTGTCGGCAAGATTCCAGGCGAGCTTCACGCCCAAGCCGGCGTTTTGTTCGCCGGAACGCCACATCGCAGAGCGGCTCGCGATTTCCATCGCCCAGTCAAAGATCTTTCGTTCGGTGCCGGTCAGTTTGCTTCCCTGCTCGACCACGCGGGCATAGATTTTTTCGAAGACGCGCGGTACGGCGGCCAGCAGCGTGGGATGGATTTCAAGGAGGGCTTGCGCAACCTGCTCGACCGCTTCGACGTAAGCAATGGTTATTCCGTGGAAGAGATGAACGTAATCGAGAGTGCGGCCATAGACATGGGCCAGCGGGAGGAAGGAGATGGCAACGTCATCCTTCGAGTCAAATTTCACGTTGGCGCAGGAGTCGGTGACGTTCGAACAAAAGTTCGTGTGCGTCAGCATGACGCCTTTGGGTTCGCCTGTGGTGCCAGAGGTGTAGATGATCGAGGCGAGTTGGCCTGGCAGGACTTGCGACACGCGCATACGGTAGGCGGCGACATCGGCGCCGCCGGCGGTGGCAATCAGAGTTTCATAACCGAGGCAGTCCGGGGGCAGGTCCGATCCGCAATCCGCGAGGATGATTTGTTCCAACTCTGGCAGTTGTGCGCGAATGGACTGCAGCTTCTGCATTTGCGCAGCGCCCGCGGCGAAGACGCACTTTGCGCCGCAGTGTTTGAGAATGTAGGTGATGCGTTCCGGCGATTCGTTGAAATAGATGGGGACGGTGACGCCGCCCGCGCCGGTGATGGCGAAGTCGGCCGTGTGCCATTCGGGGCGATTGGCGGCGAAGAGGCCGACGCGGTCGCCGGGCTTTACGCCGAGCTCAACAAACGCGGTGGAAAGGCCCGCTACTCGGCGCAGCAATTCTTCGGAGGAGATGGACTGCCATCCATCAGTGCCGCGAAACATTTGTGTGCGTGGATTCGACAAGGAGTCGACGGCGTTGAGCAATCGCGAGGGAAGGGTCCCGTAGTTCATCGGAGCCTTCACTTTAGCCTAGGCGATTTCGTTGCGCAATCCAGCTCGAGAACTGGTGGTGGGTCACTTTCCGATTGCGGCTGCGTGGTATCTGGACTTAGCGTCCTTCGAGCACCGGCCCACCATGAAGTGGGGTACTCTTCACAAATTGCAAGAGAAGCCTATCTCGATTCGCAACTATACCCAACCGGCAGTATATCGCCGCTCGACCCCCAATCCGTCGGTAAGGTAGGAGTGACGGGTATTTGGCAGCCTGAATGCGCGTAGATGCGAAGTCAATTCGCTGCCAGAGCGCCTTTTGGGCGTTGAGCAAAGCGTGTAGGTTTGTGAGGTCCATCGGGAAGCCGAGGGACGGCTCTTTTCCGAAGCGCTTCCAAAAAGCGCTCTGCAAATCCGTCGATAAGAACCTGTTCCGGGAAATGCTAAGAAGGAAGCGGCAATAAGCGCACTGCGCCCATGCACATGGCGAGGCCCTCGATGGCCGTCCCCAGTCGCAAGCTCAGTTCACGAGCATGATGCACCAGTCGACCCGGCATATGGAAAATCAAAAAGCGCAGTCGCTTCGGGCGGGCCGTCAATAAGTCTGCCGGCAAGGCCAAGCGCTTCAGCGCTGTGAGCACGTTGTAGGCGATCACCGCCAGCCGCAGCCAGGCGGCATTGGCTCCGAAATATTTCGACGGCAGTACCCCGGCCGCTAAATCATTCTTCATCACATCGTGTACCCGCTCGATCGTCCCGGCTTTTTCTCGGTGCCACTCGATCAGTTTCACCGCTTCCCAATCCCAGATGTTGCTCTGCACGGCAAAACGTCGCACGTTACTGCCGTCGGCAAACAACCCTCCCTGCCGTTGGCGCAGCCGGATGGCGATGTAGCGCAGCGGCTGGCTGTCCTTCGGCTCTGCTTGCTGGTTCGACACGAACACTACTTCGGCGCACTCCCGATCTATACCCGGCTCGGGCTCCCCGTAGGCCTTCCATTCCTTTTCCGGAACTTCCAGAATGGCCTCGCGCAACGCCTCGCTCATCCGCACGCTGATCGCAAAACCAATGCATCCTTGCGGCCCTTCTTCACGTTTCTCGTTGCACAGCCAGCGCAACAACTCCTTCTCATGACAGGCCGCATCGCCGCGATAATAGTAGGTCGTCACTGTTTTGGGCAGCGCGGCGAACGCCGCTTTCGCCACGGTCAACGGAGCCATCTGCGCCGGTACGTTCCCATCTCGAAACTCATCGGCCAGCACCGCGTCCATCTCGGCCCACACCGCCAGCATCGGCTGATAGCCTCGCGGCCCTTCGTAGGTGTGCAGGGCTTCTTGTTTGCGGCTCTCGATAATCGTGGTGTCCTGATCCACCGTAGCGATCTTCTGCTCCGGACAACGTTCTCCCAATCGCCGGATCAGATCTTGGTTCACTTTTCCTAGCCCTTCCAGCGCTTCACTCTCTGTGGGAATGTACGCAATTTGATCCGGCAGTCGCTGCTGCTTGGCTTGTTGAATCTTTTCTTCTTCATGGAACGCATACAGGAACTTCCGAGCTGCTTCCGGAGAAGGCACTTCGTGCCCGATTAGTTGCCCTAGCCCGGGGTCCGCCCGCAGTCGCTCAAAATCATCCAGACACTCGCCTCCGGCGGCATTCAGAATCACGAAGCTCTCGACAAAAGTAGCCTCGTCGTAACCCCGCTGGCGTTCCTTCACCACCAGGTGTTGTTTCACACTGCCCGGTAATCCCAGAGAACGAAAGGCTTGCACCACCAGGGGTAAGCCTCCCAGCGCGGTCAGCATCTCTTCGGCTGGCTTGGGATCGAACTCGAACAATAATGGTGATTCGGTCGGTGAGGGCTTCTCGATTTTGCGCATGCACGCCATCGTATGCGAAGGGCGCACCTTCCAGGTGAGAATTCGTAGTCTTCGGTTCAAACAGCCTACCGGCATTCTACGCTGGCGTACGGCCCCATTCAGGCTCCTCGCGCCTGCCACTATGTAAAACACGTCCCGCTATCGACGGATCGGGGTCGACATACTTGGATGGAACATGGCCTCAAGGGAACTGATACTCAATCTGAACGCTCGACTCGAACCAATACGCGAAAAGTTCGAATTGTATCTATACCGTTGGTCGGTCGGAATAGTGGAACAACAGATTTCGGATGAAGCGTCGCTCTTCTGGAAAGTGCCGAGCAGAATGATCAAGAATTTGCATCAACTGTTAAAAATTGAAAATGCGAATGATTTGCGATTTTTTCTTATCCTGCATGGCTGTCGTCATCAGAAGGCCTTATTGCGGCTAGGACAAGAGGTTCCCTCACATGAAGAGGAAGTAGCGGTGTTGAAGCGTTGTATCGACCCGGCGGAGTCGGATGTGAGAAGAAACGGGCTTCTACCATTCTCAGCACCTATCATGCGATTAAACAAACGCACACTCAATTCGGCAATTCGGGCTAGACTGAGCCGTTTCCTAAAAGAGGATTTTGACCCGTCATTACCGAATGAACGCGCTTACGAGGCGCGTAGCGGCGCATGGCAGATTGTCGCCCGGATTGACACGCGGGCATCATATTCACAGGTCGAAATTGAAATCGATATTCGTTTGGGGATGGGGCCTCTTAGCCTCGTGCGTCAGGTCTCACTCCATGGACTGTTTGGAATCGGCCCCACCGCTTGGGACTTAGCCAAACCGGGCGATGAAGAAGAAATTGCTCGACTGGTTGAGGAATATTGCCAGTTCATGGTGCCTGCGCTGTCCAGTCAGGTAAAGGAGTTAGACCCCGAGATATCAATGGAGGAGGTAGCGCAGGCTGAACAAGAATGGATGCTATGGCACAAAGTAGTGCGTGCTGAACGGGCAAGTCGAAGATCGCGAATTCGACCTAGCTGATGAGCGGCGAATAGCGTCGCCGGTCTGGTCGATGCGGCTGGGAGGGGCACGGGGCCGGTGTGGTGCGGGGCGCGGGGCTGCGTTAAGATGAACGCGGAGTTTTTTGATGAGCGCTACGCTTTCTGGAACGGTGGCTGACGGAGCTTTGTCGCGCGGGCCTTTTCGGGCGGCGCGGGGGACTGCGCTTTCGTGCAAGGGGTGGCAGCAGGAAGCGGCTCTGCGGATGTTGATGAACAACCTCGACCCGGAGGTTGCGGAGAAGCCGGAAGATTTAGTGGTGTATGGCGGCACTGGTAAAGCGGCTCGCAACTGGGAATGCTTTCACGCGATTGTTCGGTCGCTGAAGGCGCTGGAATCGGACGAGACACTTTTGGTGCAATCGGGAAAACCGGTTGCGGTTTTTCGGACGCATGAGTATGCGCCGCGCGTGCTGCTTTGTAATTCCAACCTGACGGGACACTGGAACAACTGGGAAAAGTTCAACGAACTGGATCGCGCCGGGTTGATGATGTACGGGCAGATGACTGCGGGCAGCTGGATTTATATCGGCACGCAGGGAATTTTGCAGGGGACGTACGAGACGTTTGGGGCGGCGGCGCGCAAACATTTTGGCGGCGATTTGGCAGGCAAGCTGGTGGTAACCGGCGGCATGGGCGGCATGGGCGGCGCGCAGCCCTTGGCCGCGACGATGAATGGCGCGGCGTTTTTGGGGATTGACGTTGACCCGGAGCGCATCAAGCGGCGCGTGAAGGGCGGCTACTGCGACGTCATGGTGACGAGCCTCGACGAAGCGTTGCGCATTTTGAAAAACGCCGTTCGCAAGCGCGGGGCTACGTCGGTCGGACTGGTTGGCAACTGCGCTGATTTGATTCCGGAACTGGCGAAGCGCGGCGTGGTGCCGGATCTTTTGACGGACCAGACCAGCGCGCACGATCCGATCGCCGGCTACGTACCAAATGGGATGTCGCTCGAAGCGGCGCTGGAGCTACGCAAAAATAATCCGCCGGAGTATCGTAAGCATGCACTTGCCGCGATGGCGCAGCACGTCCAGGGCATGCTCGATTTGCAGAAACTTGGCGCCGTCACGTTTGATTACGGAAACAATATTCGAACGTTCGCGTTCGAACACGGCGTCAAGAACGCTTACGACTTTCCGGGATTTGTGCCGGCATATATCCGCCCACTTTTTTGCGAAGGTAAAGGGCCGTTCCGTTGGGCGGCGCTTTCCGGCGAAGCTTCGGACATCGCGCGGACGGACCAACTCGTCCTCGAAATGTTTCCGCACGACCAACACCTGACCCGCTGGATCAAACTGGCGCAGAAACGTGTGAAATTTCAGGGGCTGCCGTCGCGCATTTGCTGGCTGGGTTATGGCGAACGCCACAAATTCGGCCTCGCACTCAATGAACTGGTCGCGCGCGGCGAGTTGAAAGCGCCGGTCGTGATGGGACGCGATCATCTCGATTGCGGCTCGGTTTCTTCGCCCTATCGCGAAACGGAATCCATGCTCGACGGTTCCGACGCGGTTGCCGATTGGCCGTTGCTCAATGCGCTTGTGAATACGGCGAGTGGCGCGTCGTGGGTTTCCATTCACAATGGCGGCGGCGTGGGCATCGGCTACTCGCAGCATGCCGGGCAAGTCACGGTCGCCGATGGCACAAAAGAAATGGCCGCGCGCATCGAGCGCGTGTTGACGAATGATCCCGGCATGGGCGTCGTACGTCATGTGGATGCGGGCTACCCGGACGCGATTGCATTCGCGAAGAAGAACGGCGTCAAAGTCCCCATGTTGTAGTGCGTATCTTCCTTGCTCGCCTGCGCATCCTAAATAATCAGTAAGTCGTTCGAGGAGGACAATATGTACGTCATTCTAGGTGCTACGGGACATACGGGAAAAATTGTCGCAGAAACGCTTTTGGACAGCGGCCAAAAAGTGCGCGTCGTGGGGCGCAGCAAAGACCGGCTCGCGGGATTTACGATTCTCGGCGCGGAAGCCTTCGAGGCGAATCTTACGGATTCAGCTGCTCTGACAAGAGCTTTCACCGGAGCGCGGGCAGTCTACGCACTGGTACCGCCTAATCCTGCGAGTCCTGACTATCGAGCAGACCAAGACGCCATATCAAACTCCATCGCTAAAGCCCTTGAGGCCGCAGGCGTGACCAATGTTGTAGCCCTCAGCAGCTTTGGCGCCGATAAAGCGGACAAGACGGGACCGGTTGCCGGCCTGCACGTGATGGAAGAGAGATTTTCGCAAATCCCGAAGCTAAATGCTCTTTTCCTGCGCGCCGGATATTTCATGGAAAACCTGCTCGCACAAGTCGGGATCATCAAGAATTTTGGAATGATGGCTGGGCCAGTGCGCGCGGATCTCGAACTGCCTATGATCGCGACTTACGACATCGCCGAAGCAGCTGCCGATGCGCTGGCCAAGCTCGAATTTACAGGCCACCAGACGCGCGAATTGCAGGGGCACAAAAATCTTACATACGAGCAAATGGCAAAAATCATTGGGGCGGCCATTGGATTGCCGAATCTCAGTTATATGCAGCTGCCTAACGAACAAGTGATTCTAGGAATGACGCAGATGGGCATGTCCAAAAATATGGCGACACTTATTTGCGAAATGGCGGATGCATTGAATAACGGGCACATGCGCATGCTTGAGCCTCGGTCTGCGGCGAACTCGACGCCTACCTTGTTCGAGCAATTTGTGCATGACGCGTTTGTGCCGGCGTACAAAGGCCAGGCTACGACGGCTTGAAGTAGGAAAGTCACTCTTGTCTGTCCGGTTTTTTTCACATATCTAGCACACAAAGAGGCGACAGGCAGGAGTGCCTGTGCTACGTTGCCGTGCACTCGCCTGTTCTATCCGGCATAATAGCCGGACCTTGCCGACTTCCCTGCTCATCACCGGTGCATCCCAACTTTTGACGCTACGCGGCCACGGAGCGCGGCGCGGTGCGGCGCTCGCCAACCTTGGCATTATCAAAGATGGAGCGCTGCTGGTGCGTGATGGCTTGATTGCGGCTGTGGGAACCCGTGCAAAAATCGAGGCGCTGCCGGAAGCGTTCGCTGCGGAAAAATTGGACCTCGGTGAGCGCGTCGTGCTGCCGGGGTTTGTCGATTCGCACACGCATTTGATTCACGCCGCGAGCCGAGCGGAAGAATATGAGCTGAAGATCGCGGGGGCAAGCTATGAAGAGATTGCTCGCAAAGGCGGCGGGATATTAAATTCCGTCGAGAAACTACGCGCCGCGACATCGGAAGCCCTGAAATCACGCGCGCGCCAGGCGCTTGCACAATTCGCCGCCTACGGCACAACGACCATCGAAGCAAAAAGTGGATACGGCCTGGATGTCGCGAGCGAATTGAAAATTCTGTGGCTGCACAAGGAACTCGCGGCCGAGCAGTCCTTGGACATTGTCTCGACATTTCTCGGCGCGCATATTGTTCCGGCGGAGTATCGCGGATCGCCTGCGGGAGTGAAAAAGTACATTGCGCTGCTCGCGGAAAATTTAATTCCCGAAGTGGCGGAACGCAAACTTGCTGAATTCTGCGATGTCTTTTGCGATCGCGGGGCGTTCACTCGCGAGCAAGCCAGGGCAATCCTCGAAGTTGGCAAGCAGCACGGCTTGGCGCCTCGGCTGCACGCGGAACAGCTTACGCATACAGGAGCAACGCAGCTTGCAGTAAAACTCGGCGCGGCAAGCTGCGACCATCTCGAGCAAATTAATTCCAGCGACATGGCCGCGCTGGCAAAGTCTCAGACTGTTGCGACGCTTCTGCCCGGCTGCGACTTCCATCTTGGTTTGAAACAATACGCGCCAGCCCGCAAACTAATCGATGCGAGCGCGATCGTTGCTCTGGCCACGGACTTCAATCCCGGCACCAGCCCCACGGTGAGTATGCCAATGATCCTGTCTCTAGCGTGCACGCAACTGCGCATGACTCCTGCCGAGGCCATTACAGCGGCGACCATCAACGGAGCCTATGCATTGCGGCGAGACAAGCAGATTGGCTCGCTCGGGGTTGGCAAATTAGCGGACCTGGCCGTCTTCGAAGTGGCCGATTACCGCGAAATTCCTTATTATTTTGGGATGAACACCTGCTGGATGACCATCAAGCGGGGTGTCGTGGTACATGCCGCCAACAAAGCCAAAGCCTAACTCGCGGAAAAGACCGGAAAAAAAGATTAAAATCCTGCAAGTAAAGAGGACGCCGGAGAAGTCTTTGCTTTCTGAGCACTTTTATCCCGCTTTGGGAATTCTGTTCGTGGTCGCCACGTTTTTTCTTACGGCTTTCGGTTTTGGCTTTTCTGAAGCGGGGATTATTGGGCTGTGGATCGTAGGCATCGTATTTTTTGTCAGGCAGGTAGTTCGGTTTGCAAAGGGCGAACAGGCTCCCAAGAAAGAAGAGAAAAAACCGCTAGCTTCGATGCCTTCGAAAAAGTACACGCCGCCGGCGCTGCCCAGAGTGAGCAAGGATTTCCGTCCCATGCCGCCAAAGGGTGACAAGAGATATCCTCCGCCGAGCCCTTTTATCAAGCCTCCAAAATAATCCTGGCAAATCCGTGGCGTTTTGTTGCGCAACTCTCGTTGCGCGCGGTTAGCTCTGGAGGCACAAAATCTCCTATGATGGTGAAGTGAGACGCGAGGGACACGTTTGCGATGAAACGACTGATTGAGTGTGTGCCGAATTTTTCTGAGGGGCGAGATCCCGCAAAGGTTGAGGCCATTGTGTCGGCGATGAGCGGCGTCCCGGGCGTTTATGTGCTCGACCGCGAGATGGACGGCGACCACCATCGCTGCGTGGTAACGCTGGCGGGCGAGCCGGATGCCGTCGCGGAGGCTGCGCTGCGAGGCGTGGGTAAAGCCCTGGAACTGATCGACCTGACGCAGCACACTGGGGCGCACCCGCGCGTGGGCGCAGCGGATGTTATCCCCTTTATTCCGATCGAAGGAGTGACTCTCGAGGATTGCGTCGCTCTCGCGCGGCGCACCGGACATGAAATCTGGACGCGCTACAGGATTCCCGTTTTTTTCTACGAAGCGGCGGCGACGCGGCCCGACCGCGTCAATCTCGAAAATGTTCGGCGCGGGCAGTTTGAAGCGTTGCGTGATGAGATGAAGCACAATCACGATCGCCAGCCGGACGTCGGCGAGCCAAAAGTACATCCAACCGCTGGCGTGACTGTCATTGGCGCGCGAAAATTTCTGATCGCCTACAACGTGAACCTGAACACGGCAGACGTCGGCATCGCCAATAAAATTGCAAAAGCGATTCGTTTCTCGTCGGGGGGTATGCGTTACGTGAAATCCATGGGGGTGGAGCTGAAAGCACGCAACCTGGCGCAGGTGTCCATCAACCTCACCGATTTCGAGCAAACGCCAATGCATCGCGTCTACGAAATGGTCAAACGCGAAGCGGAACGCTACGGCGTCGTGCCAGTGGGCAGCGAAATCGTAGGCCTGATTCCCAAAAAAGCGATCGAGATGGCGGCGGACTTTTTCTTGCAACTGGAAGACTTCTCCCCCGCGCAGGTGTTTGAAAACAAGCTGGCCGCTGCGCTCAGCGGAGCGCCGCTCGAAGCAGGCAAAGACGGCAAACTCGCCAGCTTGGCGCGCCCGTTTCTGGAAGCGGTGGCCGCGCCGACAGTGACGCCGGGAGGCGGCAGCGTATCTGCAATGGCGGGCGCTTTGGCGGCTTCTCTCGGCCAAATGGTTGCGGGACTTTCCCGTAAAAAGAAGTCTCAGGCGGCGCATGTCGACAAGCTCTCCTCGGAACTGGACGAATTGCGGCGCATTTCGGACAAACTCGCGGAAGCCATTGACCGCGACGCTGCTTCGTACGAAGCCGTACTTGCGGCGTTCAAGCTGCCGCAAGGCAATGCCGAGGAAGTGCAAAAACGGGAAACCTCGATTCAATCCGCCACGAAGGGCGCGGCGGACGTCCCAATGCAGGTGGCGGAGCGGACAGTTGCCCTTTTCGAACGTTTGGGACAACTGGAGGCTATCGCCGCTGCATCCATGAGGTCAGACTTGGAAGTAGGTCGCTACATCGCCGCGGCGGGGGCACGCGGAGCTTTAGCCAACGTCGAGATCAATCTCGATAGCATTACCGATAGCGTCTATGTTGCGCTGATGCGAGAAAGAATCACATCCCTTCGCGAGAGATTGGGGAATGCACCCCGCTCGTCGACCGCGTAGAATAGATATTCCCCCGGCCATTGAAAGGAGTACTTGATGAAGCTTGAAACGAGTTTAGGAGCGACACGCAGCGGGGCGGCGTTTTACCGACTGTTGGCTATTAGCTTTTTGCTTGTGATGGCGCTGACCCTGCCCAAGCCTGCGCGTGCTGGTCGCCTCGGCGCGGACCTCATCGGCATGTTTCCTAGGGACGTCGGCGAATTTGGGTACGCCGACTTGAAGAAAGCCCGCACGTTGAAATGGTTCCCTCAATTACAGGAGCAGGTGCTCCCGGAGCGGTTTCGGCAATTTGAGAAATTTCTTGCATCCACCGGCAACGATCCTAATAGCCAAGTCGATGAGATCGCTTGGGCTCTCGTCGCCGAGGGAATGACTTCCAAGGCCGAGGGCACGGGCTCGGACGCGGTTCCCAGCGGCGAACAGATGGTTGGCATCGCACTCGGCAACTTCAATCAGGACACGACGGCTGCGTACTTCAAAAAGCAGAAGCTGCCCACGACGAGTTTTCATGGCTATACTTTTTACGCTTTTGGCAGCGGAACCGGCGCTACCGATCTCTTCTTCGTGTTTATCGACGCAAGCACCGCAGCCTATGGCCACAGGAGCATCCTGGAGAAAATGATCAGCGTGCGCTTTGGGGATGAAGAAGGCCTGATCCGCAACGACAAGTTTTTTTCCTTGATCAATGAAGCCAATACGGGCAGCTCCGTGTGGCTGGTCACCAATCCTGCCTATACTCGCCTGGCCATGCAGCAATTGGCTCCAGAGATCGAACAGTTCCCTGAAGCCGCGAAGCTCGTAATGCGAATGCAAAACTCCATTATCAATATCGAAGCTGGCAGCGACCTCGACGCAAAAGTCCAGGCCATCTGCGGCTCAACCGATGACGCCAACACGCTAGGACAGCTGCTGCAAGCGGGGTTCCTCTACAAGCGTTATCAAGCGCAAAAAGACAATCCAGACCTCGCGGCACTGCTCGATCAGGTGCGTATCACGCCGGGAGGAGACCGCGTGACACTGCACATGTCGCTCAGCGACGATCAGATGACCTCGCTCATCAAGCACAATACGTTTTCTTTCAAAATGTAGCATTGGGAAGCACAACAATTCAGAAACACAAAGAGCCGGACAATATGTCGTGTCCGGCTCTTTTGTTTTTCCTAGAGAATTACTGGTTGGGCGAAAGGTGACCCAGATATTTCGTCAATCGCGTGATCGCTAATCCGCCGCGCGTCTCGTACTGAACGCGGTCGACTCCACCAAGCCCGCCCGAAGCTCCCATCTGAGTCGCAAACCCTGCAATCCGGTCAAGGCCCACGGCAGGTGCCGCGTCGCCTTCATGAGCTATCGCGATTTCTATGCGATCCGGGTAACGCATGAGAGTCACTGTTAGGTGTGGGTGTTCGCCAGTCAAACTCTCGAACGATTCCTGGCACGCGGCAACGATGGACTTTTGTAGCTCGGCCGCCTCTTCGCTCGTAAGGCCAGCAGCCTCGGCCAAATATCGAGCCGCTCCCCCCGCCGCGGCCGCCAGGCGCACATCAGGGTCAATCTGCAACTCAATAACTTTGAAATCAACGGTCACTGTAGTTGTTCGCGAGGGCTACGTCGCAAGCTTCCCGGCAGTCCGGGCAATAATACAGTCCGTCCGCGCAAAGCTTCACGTTGATCTGCCCTTTGCAGATGGTGCAATATTTTTCGCAGTTGCAATTGCCTTCCGTCTTGTCACATTGTCCGCAAACGATGGGACCCGCCATGGGAGCCTCCACGAAAACTGTACCTGACGTGGGCAGAAGCCAGCAAGCTGGACGTTAGGGCCGTGCGGCGTTTCTTCTATTGCATTGGTTGTAGCTATATTGCCGCGCGCTTCCGCTTTTTGCTGCCATGTCGCGCTTCTTTGACGCGTTTCAAGGCGCATGTTAGTATGCATTTCTGCTTGAGCACACGGAATGGACTCCGTCACGACTTCTCCCATCATCGAACTTCGCAAGACGTCGCTGAACGCGGTGCACCGCCGTTTGGGCGCGAAAATGGTGAATTTCGGCGGGTGGGATATGCCCGTCGAGTATCCTGCGAGCGGCGGGTTGGTGGCAGAACATAAAGCGGTGCGCTCGAGTGTCGGCGTTTTCGATGTCAGCCACATGGGCGACATCCGGATTCGCAGCGGACAATCTTTGGGAGGCGCGCTCGCGGCGGTACAGCACCTGAGCATGAACGATGCCTCGAAACTCGCCATCGGCCAGGCGCATTATTCGGCGATGCTTTACCCGGAGGGCACGTTTGTCGATGACGTGATCGTTCATCGGCTCGGCGAGGACGACTATTTGCTGGTGATCAACGCCGGGACTCGTGAAAAAGACATCAACTGGGTTCGCGAAAACACGAAAGGGTTCGATTGCGTCGTCGAGGACTTGAGCGACGCATACACGCAACTCGCGATACAAGGTCCACGCGCGGAAGAGTTGTTGCAAAGACTGACCGACGCAAATCTAGGCGTGATCAAAAACTATTGGTTCACGCACGGAACTGTCTGCGGGCTAAAGGACACGCTCATTGCGCGGACCGGATATACCGGCGAGGACGGCTTCGAGATTTACGTTCCCTCCGATGCGGCAACGAGCGTGATGGTCTGGAACAAGGTGATGGAAGCAGGTCGCGAGTTTGGCATCATTCCCTGCGGGCTCGGCGCACGAAACACGCTGCGTCTTGAGTCAAAGATGGCGCTCTATGGCCACGAAATCAGCGACAAGATCAACGTTTGGGAAGCGGGCTTGGATCGTTACTGCAAAATGGAAAAAGGCGATTTCATCGGTCGCGCTGCTTTGGAGCGCGCGAAAGCTGCGGGCGTCACACGGGCGCTTGTGGGGCTGGAAATGGTTGACCGCGGCATCGCGCGCGATGAATATTGCTGCTGCAATGAAGGCGGCGATGTAGTCGGCGTGATCACCAGCGGCTCGCCTTCGCCGACACTTTGCAAGAACATTGCGCTAGCCTACGTGCCGCCTTCGATGTCAGCTCTCGGCACGCCCATCTATGTACAAATTCGCACGCAGAAGTGCAAAGCACAGGTGGTTGCGACTCCGTTCTACAAGCGGCCGAAGAAGACGATAGCGCCGCAAGCCGCAGCGAAAGTCTGAAGTAAAATTTTGGCGCCCTCTTTTCTGACGAGGGACGCGAGGAGCGGTCCAATGGCGTATCCTGCGAATTATCGCTACACCAAAGAGCACGAATGGGTGGACGTAAAGGGCGACGTTGCCTCGATTGGCATCACCGATTACGCACAGCACGAGCTGGGCGACGTAGTCTTTGTCGAGCTGCCGAAAGTTGGCGCGAAAATCGAAGCCGGCAAAACGTTTGGCACCGTCGAGTCGGTGAAAGCCGTCAGCGATATTTACGCTCCGGCTTCCGGCGAAGTCGTTGAGGCCAACGACGTTTTGCACAACACGCCTGAAACGATCAATACCGATCCGCACGGTGCGGGCTGGCTCATCAAAATTCGCCTCGCCAATCCCGCAGAGGTCAGCGGCCTTATGAACACAGCCGCTTACGAAGCCTACATCGCCTCGCAAAGCAAGGAAGCCTCGGCCTGATGCGCTATCTTCCGAAGAGCCCTGCCGAGCGGCAGGACATGCTCGCCGCCATCGGCGCAAAATCCATCGATGAATTATTTTCCAGCATTCCGGAACGTTACCGCCTTCGCGAACCTTTGAATTTGCCGGGGCCACTCTCCGAAACGGAAGTCATCGATTATTTCAAAGCGCGCGCCGCGGAAAATTCCGGCGGCTATACGAGTTTCCTTGGCGCCGGCGTTTACAATCACCTTCGCTCCGTCGTCACTGATGCCATCATCCAACGCGGAGAATTCCTGACGTCTTATACGCCGTATCAGGCGGAAATCACGCAGGGCACGCTGCAGGCCATCTTCGAGTTTCAAACCCTGATGTGCCAGCTCACTGGCCAGGAAGTCGCCAACGCTTCAATGTACGATGGTTCCACGGCCACGACCGAAGCCGTTTTGATGGCCGAGCGCCTCACCGGCCGCAGCCGTGTGCTTGTCGCGCGCTCAGTCCATCCGGAATACCGCGAGGTGCTGAAGACCTACGCAAAGAATTCGGGCTTGCACGTGGAAGAGATTGGCTATGCCGCGAACGGCACACTCGATCAAAAAGCTCTGCAGGCCGCACTTAAAGATAAAGATGATGTCGCAGCGGTTGTAGTGCAATCGCCAAATTTCTTTGGGGTGATCGAAACGCTTGCGCCGCTAGCCGACGCTACGCATGCCTCCGGCGCGCTCCTAGTAACCGCCATCACAGAGGGCGTTTCGTTAGGCCTGATGCGTCCTCCCGCAGAGGCCGACATCGTGGCAATGGAAGCCCAAAGCTTCGGCTTGGCACCGAGTTACGGCGGCCCCTTCGCCGGTGTTGTTGCGTCGCGCGACAAGTTTGTTCGTCAAATGCCCGGCCGCCTCGCTGGCCAAACCACCGACTCCGAAGGCCGCCGCGGTTTCGTTTTGACGCTTGCGACACGCGAGCAGCACATTCGGCGCGAGAAAGCCACCTCCAACATTTGCACGAACCAAGCGCTTTGCGCGCTTGCCGCAACAGTCCACCTCACATTACTCGGCAAAGAAGGCCTGCGCGAGATGGCGCACCAAAATATTTCCAAGGCACAATTCGCCCTCGCTGAGCTCGAAAAAATTCCGGGAGTTCGCCGCGTTTTCGAGGCCCCGTTCTTCAACGAATTCACAATCGAGCTCCCGCGCTCGGTAAAAATCGTTAACGCCTATCTCTTACGTGAGAAAATCATTGGTCCCTTCGTGCTCGGAACTGCGTATCGCGAACTGACGAAGCATGCCCTGGTCTGTGTCACAGAGACAACTTCGCGCGCTGAAATCGAACGCTTCGCCGCGGCCATACGCCGTGCGCTGGAGCAACCCGTTTGAACGCACTTAACTTCGTAGGGGCACGGCACGCCGTGCCCGTCCGCCGCAAATAGAAATCATGACCGACAAAATCAAAAAAGCGACGACACACACGAACCAAAACGAAGGCCTCATCTTCGAGAAATCCTCGCCGGGCAAGCGCGCGTTCGAACTGCCTCCGCTCGACGTTCCCGCAGCCGATCCCGCAAAGTCCTTAGCCGCAAATCACCGCGCCGATGGGGTCGAGGGCTTCCCCGAAGTGAGCGAGATCGAAGTGATCCGCCACTTCACCCGACTCTCCACGTGGAACTACGCCATCGATCTGGGGATGTATCCGCTTGGCTCCTGCACGATGAAGTACAACCCTCGCGTGAACGAATTTGTCGCTCGCCTCGACGGTATCGCCACCGAGCATCCGTACCAGCCGCCAGAGCTTTCCCAAGGGTGCCTCAAAATTTTGCAACTCCTCGAAAAGTGCCTCTTAGAAATCACCGGCATGGACGCGATCACTCTTCAGCCAGCCGCTGGCGCGCACGGCGAAATGACAGGCCTTCTCCTCATCCGCGCCTACCACGAGAAAAACGGCAACCCGCGCAAAAAAGTTTTGATTCCAGATTCAGCGCACGGTACAAATCCAGCCACCGCTGTCATCGCCGGCTACGAAGTTGAAAATATCAAGTCCGAATCGCACGGTCAGATTGACGTCGATAAACTGCGGGATCTCGTTACTCCAGACGTCGCCGCGTTGATGATCACCAATCCATCCACGCTGGGCATTTTTGAAGAACGCATCCCGGAGATCGCAAAAATTCTGCACGATAAAGGCGCGCTCCTCTATATGGATGGCGCCAACATGAACGCGCTGACCGGGATAACCCGCCCGGGCGATCTCGGCGTCGATGTGATGCATCTCAACCTGCACAAAACTTTCTCGACGCCTCACGGCGGCGGCGGTCCGGGAGCGGGCCCAGTCGCGATGAAGAAAATTCTCGAACCCTTCCGTCCGGTTCCGATTCTCGTGGAAAAAGAAGGCGGGCGCCTCGCTCTCGAACAAATCCGCTCGGACTCCATCGGCCGCGTAAAAGCCTTTAGCGGAAATTTTGGCGTCCTGGTTCGCGCGCTCGCGTACATTCTTGCCTACGGTCCCGGCGTCCGTCAGGCCACCGAAGACGCGGTCCTCAACGCAAACTATATTCGTAAACATCTCGAAGGCGTTTTCGATCTGCCTTATTCCCTCCCCTCGATGCACGAAGTAGTTTTCAGCGACGCGATCCAAAAGAAAAATGGCGTCAACACCATGGACATCGCGAAGCGCCTGATCGACTACGGCTTTCACCCCTACACGACGGCGTTCCCACTGATCGTTCCCGGCGCGTTGATGATCGAGCCCACCGAATCCGAATCCCGCGAAGAGTGCGACCTCTTCATCGACGCCATGCGCTCGATCGCCGAAGAAGCAGCAACAAATCCCGAACTCGTCAAAACCGCGCCGCACACCACGCGTGTCCGCCGTCTCGATGAAGTTGGCGCCGCACGCAAGCCTATCTTGCGTTGGAAGCCACAACCCGCACGGTCAGAAGCCGCGGACTAAAAGAGGACTGAAGGGGACCGAATCTTTTCATCCGAACGAAGCGAGGCATCTGCCTTTCGCCTCAGCGTAGCCGCTCTGCACATTTTTGCTTCAGGCACACCCCTTAATTCGCGAAGTTCCGCCCGTTCCTGGCCTGCTAGACTTGTCAAACCGGAGTTATTTCCTTCGTCCGTGCCCGAATGAGTTCCGCTCTAAATCAGTGGCTCCCAAAATCCGTTCTCTTACTGCGCGATTACGACCGTCATAAATTCCTTTCGGATCTCATCGCTGGCGTCACCGTAGGCCTCGTAGCGCTTCCCCTCGCGATGGCCTTCGCCATTGCCTCTGGCGTCTCACCCCAAGCCGGAATCTACTGCGCCATCGTCACCGGTTTCCTTATCTCCGCGCTCGGCGGCTCAAAAACGCAAATCGGCGGCCCCACCGGCGCGTTCGTCGTCGTCATTTCCGGAATCATCGCCAAGCATGGCATCGACGGCCTCTTCGAATGCACCATGATGGCCGGCGTACTGCTCGTCCTCCTTGGCATCACAGGCATGGGCGCGGCCGTCAAATATTTTCCTCGCCCGGTGATTATCGGCTTCACGAACGGCATCGCCATCCTCATCGCCAGCACGCAGATTCGCGACTTCTTTGGCCTTCGCATGGACCGCGTCCCCGGCGACTTCTTCCATCGCATGGAAGCCTTCGGCGCAGCCTGGAATACCATCTCCATACCTGCGACCGCTCTCGCCATTCTCTCCATCGCCGTAATGGTTTTCTGCCTCAAGTTTGCCAAGCGCATCCCAGGAGCGATTGTTGTCACCTTTGGTGCCACCATCGCCGTCACTCTTCTGCGAATCCCCGTCGAGACGATCGGAACGCGATTCGGCGGCATACCTAGCGGCCTTCCCACATTTGCCATACCGCATTTCAGCTACGACACTGCGCGCCAACTTCTCTCTCCGGCCTTCACCGTTGCAATGCTCGGCGCCATCGAATCCCTGATGTCCGCAGTGGTCTCTGACCGCATGAGCAACGACAAGCACAATCCCAACGTCGAGCTCGTCGCGCAAGGTGTGGCCAACATTGTTTCGCCCATGTTCGGTGGCTTGCCCGCCACTGGCGCGATCGCGCGCACCGCGACAAACGTGCGCTCAGGCGCGAAAACTCCCGTGGCCGGAATGATCCACTCGCTCACTCTTCTCGCCATCGTCCTCTTTGCAGCGCCGCTGGTCAGAAACGTGCCTCTGGCCGCTCTCGCCGCAATTCTCCTCATCGTCGCCTACAACATGGGCGAATGGCGCGAAATCCCGGAAATTCTGAAACTCACGTCTGCGGATATCGCCGTCTGGCTGATTACCGTGACCTTAACCGTGATCGCTGACCTAACGTTTGCCGTGGAAGTTGGCATGGTCCTCGCCGCCTTAATGTTCATTCGAAAAGTTTCCCGGACCACGACTGTCGCCCGTGTCACGAAAGACTACGTCGAAGACAGCCGCAAACACATCCTGCAAGGCAAAGACATTCCGCCCTATGCAACGGTCTACCGCATCCACGGGCCATTCCTCTTCGGAGCCACCGACAAATTCGCCGAGATCCTTCGCGACTTGGATTCCCTTCCACCTATCGTCATCCTTCGCCTTCGCAACATGACTGCCATCGACGCCACAGGCCTCGGCGCCATCCGCGACCTGGCCGATACGCTCCACGCCTCCGGCCGTTATCTCCTCCTCTGCGGCGCTCGCGAACAACCCGCCCAACTGATGAAGCAAGCCGAGTTCGAACGTCACGTCGGCGCGGCCAATATCTGCCCAAGCATCGCTGACGCTCTCCAACGCGCGGCCAGCCTTTACCAGGCCGCACGGGCTGCAGCTGAGAACAGCCCAGAAAAAAACGCGCCCGCGCTCACGCATTAAATGTTTGGTTTTTGAAAGACACAACGGAAGGAATAGGTCGCGAGCCGGCTCAATCTTCTCTATTTCGCGAATCGCACACTATCGAGAATCGACGAAAACGTCTTGTCGTACTTCTCATAATCCTTCTGAGGCGCAACGCACACAAAAGATACCAATCCTTCCGGTCGAACCACCGTGATAAGCCAATCCGTTTCCTCGCCACCAGCGGGAGATTCGTTGCTCAAATACGTCGAAAGCCCAGGCTGCCCGTTCACACGCAAGTGCCCCGGCTGCCGCGTGACCTTCATCTTCGGATTGCCCTTCTGCAGAGTGCCAATAAATCCCTGCGTGGCCTTATCAAGCGCTTTTGCATCGCTCGGATCACCCTGCACCTTCGTCACTGTCACAATGACTCCGTATGCCAAACCATCTTGTCCGTCGTCACCCTCCATCACCCCGCCATCCGGGGTAAACGAGACGCTGCTTTTGTCGCCATATTTTTTCCAGTTGTCGGGATACTTCATCACGTAGGCATGCGCTTGATATTCGGCGTAATTCGCCGAGGGCACAACCGGTGGCCCCATCGGCCGGGAAGCAGGTCCGCCTGCAGCCAGAGCCTCTTTCCTGGGAACCGGCAGCGCCATGACCTCGCGTTTAATCGCCTCGAACTCCGCGGAATCTTTCTTCATGTTCGGCGGCAGTCCGCCCAACTTATTGATCTCCTCGTTCACGCGCTCCACTCGGTGCTCCGGGTTCGGATGGTCCGAGAAGAACTCTGGCGGATTCTGACCTTTGCTATCCGCTTCAATCTTTTCGAAAAACTGCGCCAGCGCTCGCGGGTCGTATCCCGCATCGTAAAGCACCTGCGTGCCCACGACATCCGCCTGCGTCTCCGTCGCACGCGAATACCTCAGTAGGACGCCCCCGGCGCTGAATCTCCCGAGTTCCGTCAATAGCGCTCCACCTGCATTGTCTCCAAAAAGGATTCCGAGGATTCCCACACCCGTTTGCGCGGCTTTTGCCTTCGTCGCCTCAGCCGTTCCGTGCCGCAAAGCCACATGCGCGAGTTCATGCGCCATCACTCCCGCAAGCTCCGCCTCATTGTCCGCAGCTTCGATAGCGCCCCGGTTCACGAATACGTACCCGCCAGGCAGTGCAAACGCGTTGATGGCCTTGTCGTTCACACAATGAAACTCGAACGGATACTGCACTCCACCCGAGGGCAATTTCGCACTGAGGTTCTTACCAAGCTCCGTGAGGTACGCGTCGACTTTCGGGTCGTTGCACGAAGGCAACTGTTTCTCCGCGTCCACGGCAACCTGCTTGCCCAGCTGGATGTCTTCCTGCGGAGAATAAACATTCCATCCCGCTTTGAACTGCGTCCGTTGCGCCCGAATGCACGGCGCGATCAAAAGACACAGCAAAGCCACACCCGTACATGCCCGCACACACCGTTCGAATGGTGCTGCGATTCTCGACACGCCAGACACTCCCACCAAAATGAAGCTTGCCGGCCTGCTCAAACGAAATCTCCGCCGTTCTCGATAACTTTACACTGAGTCTTACGCAAAAGAAAAAGCCCGGGAATTGTTCCTCCCGGGCCGTTCAAATTGAGAAAGTTAGACGAAAAGTTCGCTAGCGCGCCATCCGTGGCAACGGTTCAGCGCCGAGCGCCGCAGATGGTGCTTCCACAGTTCGGCCGCTTCTCGCCTGCGCAGCTCGCGCGGTGACAACTGGCTCGGGTCGGCGCGCCGGCATCGCCAGATTCTCGCCTTCGCGAACAAAGTTCAATCCTTCCGTGTCCTTGTTCCAGTCGATGCACACCAGGTCGCCCAGGTGCACCTGCTCTGTGGCCAGCAAATTCGCCAGCGGATAAACTACGTGCCGCTCGATCGCCCTTTTCAGGTGACGCGCTCCATAGCGCTGGTCGGTTCCTTCCTGCAACAAGAACTCTCTGCCGGCTGCAGTAACTCGGAACAGGAACTGCCCCTTGGCCGTCTCCAAAACTCTTTGCTGCACTTGGCCCAGCTCAATCTCGAGCACTTCCTCAAGCTGTTCCCGGCGCAACGGGTGGAAGACCACCACTTTATCCAGCCGGTTCATGAATTCTGGCGAAAACTTCCTGCGCGCCGCTTCCACCGCCGTCCGTTCGACTTTTTGGTCAAGTCCCGCGGCTGGTTTGTCTTTCGGCTGCACGAAACCCATTCCGCCTTGCATCAATTCCGATATTTCCCCGCCACCCAGGTTCGACGTCAGGAAGATTACCGTCTGCGACAAATCCACCCGTCGGTTGTCGCCCAGAGTTAGAGTCGCCTTATCCAGCATGCCCAGGAGCAATTGCCATAGGGCGTCAGAAGCTTTCTCAATTTCGTCGAAAAGCAAGAAGCTCAGCTTCAGCTTTTCCGTATGGCTCTTGGACAGCTCCTCTTGTGTGATCAAGGGATGTGTCTCGCGGTGTCCCAAATACCCTGGAGGGGAGCCAATCAGCTTCGCAATCTCATGAGAATGCTGGAATTCCGCGCAATCCACTTTAATTACGGCGCGAGCATCGCCAAACAAGATCTCTGCAGCCGCTTCCACGATGCGTGTTTTTCCCGAACCAGTCGGGCCAAGGAACAGCAGGTTCCCCACCGGCCGCCCCGGTGAGTTCAAACCTGCGCAGAAGACCTGGTACAGGTCCACCAGCGCTTGAACACCTTCGGCCTGCCCGACGATCTTCGAGCGCAAGGCTCCCTCAAAGTCCCGGCTGTCCGTGCTGCGAATGCTTGGATCCAGTTGCTGTCTTGCGGCGCTTTTCATGGCTCGTTCCTTCCGCGTTCGGCTGCCAAAGACGCCCCATGCGTCTCAGCTATGCGCTTGAACCAAATAGAGCATGAGAGCTGCCAATCCGAGTGTTCAAACTCACCTCAACAAACTGGCACAAACTCAATGACATACAAGTTTTCCAATTTTGGAAACCGTCTCACGCGGTGAGACAGCGTTTCATCTGTGTTCAAAGTGAGAGGATGAAACAGTTTCTGTCAGCCCTTAAACGACAAAAAGGGGCGCGTCCAGTCCGACGCGCCCCAAAATTCAGCCTAACTTTTTGTTTTCTTTATCGGTCGGACTTCTTCCGCCCTTGCGGAGCTGCCGCAGGTGCCACCGATGGCTGCGCCGCTCGCAATTTTCTCTCTGCAACCACTACTTCCGCGGGTGGATCCGCCGTCTTACCATCTTTTGCTTCCGCCGCTGTCGCGAGTTGTGCTATTTGAGGCACTGTCGGCGTCACAAGAGCCCCTTCGCCCTCTCGAGCGAAGGTCAGCCCCTTGTGAGTGCGGTCCCAATCGATGCACACCAGGTCTCCCAGATGCACTTGCTCTGTAGCGAGCAGATTCGCAAGCGGATACACGACGTACCGCTCAATCGCCCTCTTCAAATGCCGGGCTCCATATCGTTGATCTGTTCCTTCTTGCAACAGGAAGTCTCTGCCGCCGGGCGTTACCCGGAATAGAAACTGCCCTTTCGCGGTCTCCAAAACCCGTTGCTGTACCTGCCCAAGCTCAATCTCAAGTACTTCTTCAAGTTGTTCCCGCTGCAGAGGGTGGAACACGACCACTTTGTCCAGCCGGTTCATGAATTCCGGCGAAAACTTCCTTCGCGCGGCCTCCATTGCCGTCCGTTCAACTTTCTCGTCTAAACCCGTGACTGGCAGGTCTGTTGGCTGGACGAAGCCCATGCCACCGTGCATCAATTCGGTAATCTCGCCGCCGCCCAGGTTCGACGTCAAGAAGATCACCGTCTGCGAAAGATCCACGCGGCGGTTGTCGCCTAAAGTCAGCGTCGCCTTATCGAGCATCCCCAGTAGCAACTGCCACAGGGCATCCGACGCCTTCTCAATCTCGTCGAACAACAAAAAGCTGAGCTTCAGCTTGTCGGTATGGCTCTTCGACAATTCCTCTTGCGTGATCAGCGGGTGCGTTTCCCGGTGACCCAAATACCCCGGAGGCGAACCAATCAATTTGGCAATCTCATGCGAGTGCTGAAACTCCGCGCAATCCACCTTAATGACCGCGCGAGCATCTCCAAAAAGAATCTCCGCAGCGGCTTCCACAATGCGCGTCTTACCCGAGCCCGTCGGGCCCAAAAGAAGGAGGTTCCCCACCGGCCGCCCCGGCGAGTTCAAGCCCGCGCAGAAGACTTGATACAGGTCTACGAGCGCCTGCACGCCTTCCGCCTGTCCGACGATCTTCGAGCGCAGCGCCGACTGAAATTCAATCGTCGTGTTGCTCCGTAGATTTGGATCGAGTGGGAGTATCTGGGCGCTCATGGTCTCCTCCTAGCGGCCCTGCATTCGCAAGGTCGCATTACTGAACCGTCCGCGCTTCCGGTCAAACTGGGTGAGTTTCACCTGAAGTGTGGATTGCAAGAGTCGAAGCTGCACTAACAACTCTCGCGCCACCGTGGGCGTTTCAGAAATTCGTAGGAGCGGCGGGAAGAGGTCCGCCAATTCGAGGTTCAGCTCTCGCAGGCTGGCGACGAGCTTTTGGATCGCCGGTGAGCTGGCATCGGCTAGATCCACTTGACTATTCATCTGTTCCCGCAAAGCCCGCCAATTCAGTTCCACGAACGGATGTTTCTTCGAGACTTCCTTCACCACCGCGTCCGTGATGCGCGCGCGTTCCCCAAGCCGCGCAAGATGCAGCTGCCGCACTTTTCCGCCGCGGCGCACATTGTGCACCAGGTAGAACGAATTCCCTTTGCGACGGACAAAAGCCATGACAGCACCTCAAGTCATTGACCGTACTCGTAGTGTACTTTCGTTCCACTACGCCGTCAATGAACGATCCGTACTAGCACGAACGATTACTTTGCAACCGTGATGCGTACAAACTAACGAATTTGTTTCCGTTTCGTTCATTAGTTTTTTCGCTTTGCTTCATCGGTTCCATTCATGGTCGTCTTTCTCTCTACTTCCCTTCTCTTACTTACTTAGATGCGCCGCGTGGTAATTTGACTTATCGGCTACTCACTCCCAGCTTGTAAAAGTACTTACTCGCCGACCCTTGTTCCATAAAGTCTTCACTGTATAGAACACCGCAGCGCCGATTATTTCTCTTGTTGCGCCGTGTGCGTGCTTTTACGATGTCTTCCACGCATCCGCGAGACTCATCCAAAGATTAGTGCAAGGAGTCACCTCACCGTGTCCTTCGATCCCGTCTACAAGCTCGTGAAACAAATTCCCCGCGGCCGGGTTCTAACCTATGGAGCCCTTGCTAAAGCCTTGCGCCTCCCCGGCGGCGCCCGCACCGCAGGCCGCGCCATGGGCGCCACTCCCAAGGGCAAAGGCATCCCGTGGCACCGCGTTCTCGGAGCCAACGGCAAAATCCTTATCCGCGAGCCCTACGCTTCCTTGCAAAAAAAGCTCCTCGAATCGGAAGGCATTCCTGTCGTCGAGTCTCGCATCAATGTAAAAAAACATCTCTGGACTCCGCCGCGCAAAAAATCGCCCGCTGCCAAGAAAACCCGAAAGTCCGTTGCCCCTCGATAAAAGAGTTTTGCCATGCTTACCACCAAACCTATACTCCAGGAGGAGGAATCGTTCCATGCGCAAGAGCAATCTCGCATTACTCGCCGCTTTGTTCGTCACTGCGAGCTCCGTTCTATCGTTCTCCACTTCCGCGCAGCAAATTCCGCCCCAACTCCAGCCCCCTGCCGGCGAACAGCTTCTACTTCAGGTTCATGCGAAGGGCGACCAGGTCTACATCTGCAAGGAAGGCGCCACGGAATTTTCGTGGGCGCTGAAAGCTCCCGACGCCCAGCTCTTCGACAAAGACGGCAAACCCTTCGGCAAACATTTCGCCGGTCCTTCTTGGCAAACGAATGACGGCAGCCTCGTCACTGGCAAAGCCGTCGCCAATGTGCCTTCGCCAGACGCCGATTCCATTCCCTGGCTTCTCGTCAATGTCGTGAGTCACGAAGGCAGAGGCGTGCTTTCCCGCGTCACAAGCATCCAGCGCCTCAACACCAAAGGAGGCAAACCACCAGCTTCCGGCTGCGACTCGGCGAGTTCGGGCCACGAAGTCCGCGCCCCCTATTCCGCCGACTACCTTTTCTACGCCCCGAAATAATCCACTCTGCCACGGCTCCCGCGATAGCGGAGAAAGCGAGCAATTGCGTTATCCTTATGTACGTCTTTGCGTACAGCAATGTAGCGCTCAAGGTTCATGGCAAATCCGATCATTCAAGTAGAAAATTTGGTTAAGAGCTACGGCGATGTGCAAGCCGTGCGCGGCGTAAGTTTTTCTGTCCAAGAAGGCGAAGTCTTCGGCTTGCTCGGTCCGAATGGCGCAGGAAAAACGTCGACTGTCGAGATTCTCGAAGGCCTCCGCGATCTGGATGGTGGGCGCGTCTCGGTCTGCGGCCTCGATCCGAAGAGCGAGTCTCGGGCGCTAAAGCACGAGATCGGCGCGGCTCTGCAGTCCACCTCCCTGCCCGACAAGCTTCGCGTAATGGAGGCTCTGCGTCTTTTCTCCAGTTTTTACAAACGCCGCCGCAATCCTGAAGAGCTTCTCAAGCGCTTCGGCCTTGAAGAAAAACGCAACGCGTTCTACAGCCAGCTTTCCGGCGGCCAAAAACAGCGCCTCGCCCTCGCCATGGCGCTGGTCAACGATCCCAAAGTACTTTTCTTCGACGAGCCTACTGCCGGTCTCGATCCGCAAGTGCGTCGCGAGATTTACGACATCATCGAAGAGCTCAAGCGCGAAAAGAAAACGATCGTCATGACCACCCACTACATCGAAGAAGCCGAGCGCCTCTGCGACCGCGTGGCCATCGTCGACCATGGCAAAGTCGTCGCCCTCGGCACACCGCGCGAACTAAAAACGCGCTCCGGCGGCGCCACGCGCATCGAAGTCCGCCTCGCAAAACCCGAGGCTGACGGCGCGTTAAAAAATCTGGAAGGTGTCGCCGACGCCCGCGAACTCGATGGCGCCTACGTGATTCACTCTCATCGCCCTCCAAAGACGATCGTCGATCTCGTGAAACATCTCGAAGCAGAAGGCAACGAACTCGTCAGCCTCGAAATTGCCTCGCCTTCCCTCGAAGACGTCTTCATCGAAATGACCGGAAGGAGGCTCCGCGATTGAGAAACTTTGCCACACTCACCCGCATGCGCATTCAGCTCACGCTGCGGAATAAAATGTTTCTCTTCTTCAGCGTGATCATGCCGTTCGGCTTTTTCTTTCTCTACGCCGGCGTTTTCGCGAAAGGCCAGCCCGCTGGCGTCCGGTTCTTTCTGGGGCCGGTCGTCGCACTCGCTGTAATGGGCAGCTTCTGGGGACTCAGCGCGGCCCTTGTCATGTTTCGCGAACAAGGCATATTGCGCCGCTTTCATGTCACTCCCGTCACCGCCAGCGACATGCTCGCCTCCAGCATAGTGGCAAACTACGTCTTAATTTTTCCCACGGTCCTTCTGCAGTTTGTTTTCGCGCGCACGATCTTTCACGTAACTCATTTCGGCGACATCTTCGCAACATTTATCTTGATCAGCATAGGCAACATTGCCTTCGCCTCTCTGGGTCTCGTCGTCGCCAGCGTGACCAATACGATGCAGGAGACCCAGGTCATCAACCAGCTCATTTGGCTTCCGCTGATCTTTCTTTCTGGCGCCACCTTTCCTCTTGCTTTCCTTCCGCAGGTCGTACAAAAAGTTTCTTTGTTCCTTCCGGCAACCTATCTTGTTCAGGGACTCAGCCGTACCATTTTTGGATCTGCGCACATTTGGGACCACAACGTTCTTATCTCTCTGGGCTCGCTCGTTTGCTGGGCCGTACTTACTTTTTTTCTTTCCGCGCAACTCTTTCGCTGGGAGCCCGAAGTCAAAGTGCCGCGCAAAGCGAAGCTCCTCGTACTCGCGACCATCATTCCCTTCCTGCTTCTCGGCTTTTGGGAGAACACATACGGCAATATCCCGGCGCAGGCGCAGACCGCCCTTGATTCATTGAGTGCGCCAGCGAAATCCACGCCTCCGCCTGACTCGGCGAACCCACCTGATTTGCCCAGGTAAGTGAACTGACGGCGCGGTTTCCGCGCGAAACACTACGCGCCAAATTGGTTTTTGTACTGGCCGCGGCGTTCAGTACACTTTATTGACGCTCCCGGCCGCGTGCCGTATTCTGCCCCTTCAGGCAACACCGTGAGTGGCGCCACCAAAAAGGACACAACATGCCCATCCAAAAGACCGATAAAATCTGGCACAACGGAAAGTGGATCAACTGGGACGACGCCACACTCCACGTCCTTTCTCACGTCGTGAGCTACGGCTCCGCGGTCTTCGAAGGGATTCGCTGCTACGAAACCAAGCAGGGCCCCGCCATTTTCCGCCTCCGCGAGCACATGCAGCGCCTCATCAACTCCGGAAGAATCTATCGCATGGACTTGCCTTACTCTCTCGATGATTTTTGCAATGTGGCGACCGAACTGGTCCGCCTCAACAAATTGAATTCTTGTTACGTCAAGCCCATGGTCATGCGCGGTTACGGCGAAGTCGGCGTGAATCCGCTCAGTTCTCCGATTGAAATCTACATGGCCTGCTGGTCGTGGGGCGCCTATCTTGGTCCGGATGCACTCACCAAGGGTGTCGAAGTCGGCGTCAGCTCCTGGACGCGCATCGCGCCCAACACTCTCCCGGCCATGTCCAAAGCTGCCGCGAACTATATGAACTCGCAGCTCATCCGCATGGAAGCCCAGTTCAATGGCTACGCCGAAGGCATCGCGCTAGATTCCGGCGGCCACGTCAGCGAAGGCTCCGGCATGAACGTCTTCCTCGTTCACGACGGCACGCTCTACACGCCGCCGCTCGCCACCAGCATTCTGCCGGGCATCACGCGCAACACCGTCGTCACGCTCGCCGAAGATCTGGGCATCACCGTGAAGGAACAGGTCATCCCACGCGAAATGCTCTATATCGTCGACGAAGTCTTCTTCTGCGGCACCGCCGTCGAAATCACGCCCATCCGCTCCGTCGACAAAATCCAAGTCGGCAAAGGCGTAGCCGGTCCCGTCACGCGCCGCCTCCAGGAAGAATTCTTCGCGCTCACGAGCGGCACCAAACCCGACCGCCACAACTGGCTCACTCCGGTCAACGCCCCGGTGGCCGCCGTATCACGTTAAGGTCACGAGGTAAGATCTCACCGGATAGTATGCAATGGGGGCTGACAGGTTGTAGGTCAGATCCGGTTACGCCGTAAACCGTGAACTACCTCTTCTCCGCGTAGAGGTGTTTAATACAAGTCATGGGATTCGATATCAACCTCCAAGACGAACGCGGGGTGGTGCGGGCAACCATCAGTGATCCCCAGAATCTATTACACCGACTCCTGGAGCGGGCGTTCACAGACGATCCTCAGTTAATGGAAATAGATTGGAATGGCGACACCGTGTTCAATCGTCTTCAAATGCCTCGATTCTTGTCTCAGTGGAAAATACTGGCTAACCACAGCAAAACTCCAGAAGAGACCAAGATTGTTGAAGATGTGAGGGCACTCGCGACGGAGTGCGAAGGGGCGGTTCATTTGTACGTTAAGTTTGTGGGCGACTAATCGATCTGTCCGATTACAGCGTGCTTGGTTAGTCGCAAAATTGGAAATTAGCCTCAAACCCATTCTCCGAAAGGCTGGCGTTTCTCTTTACGTTCCAGATAGAATCCTTCCCGGTCGTAGCGGGCGTGCTTGGTTCCCCGGCCGGGAGGCTCCTTGATGTACAACTTTCCGCAGAAGCTCACGGCTGAGTTCATCGGCACGTTTGCTCTGGTATTTTTTGGCGAAGGCGCCATCTGCGTGGATTGGTATCCCCACGCCTCGAACGCGCTCGGACTTTTCGGCATCGCCGTGGCGCACGGCCTCGCCATCGCCATCATGGTTTGCGGCCTCGGCCACATCTCGGGCGGCCATTTCAACCCCGCCATCACTATCGGCTTCTGGGTCACCAAGCGCCTGAACACGCTCGACACGATAGCCTACTGGGCCGCGCAGCTCGCAGGAGCCACGGCCGCCGCGTTTCTCCTCAAGGCGGTCATTCCCGAAGAAACCTGGCACGCCGTCGCGCTCGGCACTCCCATGTTCGCCCACGATTTTACGCGCCTGAACGGCATGATCCTCGAAGGCATCACCACTTTCTTCCTCGTCCTCACGGTCTTCGCAACCGCCGTCGACGAACGCTCCTCCTCGTTCCGCCCCGTCGCCGGTTTCGCCATCGGCATCAGCATAGTGCTAGGCATCATGGTCGCCGGTCCGTTCACCGGCGGCGCGCTCAACCCCGCCCGCGCTTTCGGCCCCGCCCTGGCGTCTTCCCACTGGCAAAATCACGGCATCTACTGGGTCGGCCCACTAGCCGGCGGATTCCTTGCAGGGTTTCTCTACGATTCCCTCTTCCTGAAGAAGGCCTAGACTCAACCGCAGTCCCGGGCCTCGTAGGGGCACAGCACCGCTGTGCCCGTCTTCCTCCGGCGCGATATCGAAAGCAAGGGACACGGGGGACGGATCACGAGTCACCAGTCACCAAACACCAGTCACCAAAAACTGTCCTTTCGTTCAGGTGACTACCGCGCAACCGTACAGCGCGCCTTTCTTGCTCGCCCCTATTTCGGATGCTAACGTCGCAAGTCAGTCGTATTCTCGCGGAGCTCACAACGACATGGCAATTAGCATTGACGATCTTCTCCGGCGCGCCGTCGAAAACAAAGCCTCTGACTTGCATCTAAAAGTAGGCAACCACCCCTATTTGCGCGTCGACGGCCTTCTCGCGCCCATCACCGACGTGCCCCGCATCACGCCGGAAGAAATGCTCTCCATGGCGTTCAGCATGATGACCAACCGCCAGAAGCAAAAGTTCAAGGAAACCGCCGAACTCGATATGGCCTACGGCGTCGCAGGCCTCGGCCGCTTCCGCGTCAACGTTTTCCAGCAGCGCGGCAACGTCGGCATGGTTCTCCGCGTCATCCCCACCAAAATCCGCACCATCGAAGAACTGAATTTGCCCAACGTCATTGGCAAGATTTGCGAAGAGCAACGCGGCCTTGTTCTCGTAACGGGAACCACCGGTTCCGGTAAATCCACCTCGCTAGCCGCGATGATCGATCGTATCAACGCGAACCGCTCCGATCACCTCATCACCATCGAAGACCCCATCGAATTCCTGCACCGCGACAAGCGCAGCTTCATCAACCAGCGCGAAGTCGAAGTGGACACCGCGAACTTTTCGACAGCGCTACGCGCTGCTTTGCGTCAAGACCCCGACGTGATTCTCGTCGGCGAAATGCGCGACCTCGAAACCATTTCCACCGCCCTGCTCGCCGCCGAAACCGGCCACATGGTTTTCTCCACATTGCACACCCTCGACGCCACGGAAACGATTCAGCGTATTATCGCGGTCTTTCCGCCACCCGAGCAGAAACAGATTCGCTTGCAGCTTGCCGCCACACTCAAAGCTATCGTCTCCCAGCGCCTCGTGCGCCGCGCAGACGACAAAGGCCGCGTGCCCGCCGTCGAAGTCATGATCGCCACCGCCTACATCCGCGATTGCATCATCAACGCCGATAAAACGCGCCTCATCCACGACGCCATCGCCGCCGGCACCAGCCAGTACGGCATGCAGACTTTCGATCAGTCGCTCTTCGATCTCTACACCAAGCAACTCATCACGCTCGAAGAAGCGCTGCTCCGCTCCACGAACCCGGACGAATTCCAGTTGCGCATCCAGGGTATCCGCTCCGCCGCCGACTCCGCCCGCGAGGAAATGGAGCGCCAAATGGCCGACTTCGAGCGCTTCGCCCGCAAGTAGCACAGACTTCCGTCTGTGCCGGTGCAGCCCGCAACTAAACACTCAGGAGGTCGCATGCAAAGGAAGCTATCTCTCACCTTCCTCGTCTGCCTCGTCGGAATGGTCTGTGTTTCATGCTCCGTCGCCCGCAGCGGCCAGCGCACGCTGAGCAAAAGCGAACTTCTCGCTCTCGTTGCTGGCGAAATCCTCTCTGAAAACGTCGTCTACGATATTCATTCTCGTGGGCTTGCCTTCATCCCCGACGCTTCCTACAAATCGCTCCTGAAATCCGCTGGAGCGGACGATAAAGTTCTCGCTGCACTCGCGGCGGCCAAGACCGTCCCTAGCGGAAATACAGAAACCTCGTCTGACAAAGAGCTCCTTCAGCACCTGAGCCATGCTGGCAGCCTGATCAAATCTAACCAGCTTGACGTCGCTGCCTCCGAACTCAGCAGCTCTCTTTCTGGCAGCAATAAATCCGAAGTAGGTTTTGTAGTGGGGATGGTCCTTATCGCACAGCAACGCTTCCCCGAAGCCGGGAAAGTTTATTCGCGAATTCTGGCGCAAGATCCCGACTTCCCCGAACTCCACGCCAGGTTGAGCCTCACTTACTTTGAATCGGGCGATGCGGAAGAAGCACTTCGGCAGGCGAAAGCGGCGCTCGCGGAAAATCCCAACAACGCCGTCGCCCATGTGAACGCAGGCGCGGCCCTCCAGTCATTGCAACACTTCGACGCCGCCAAAGCCGAGTATCAAAAGTCCATCCAATGCAAGCCCGATTACGTCCTGGCTTACGTCAACCTTGGAGGTCTGCTGGACGATCTCAAAGACTTCGACGGCGCCATCGAGCAAGACAAAAAGGCGCTCGCACTTGACCCCGGCAACATTAGCGCACGCTACGGTCTCGGCATTTCTTACGCCAACAAAGGCGATCTAGTTTCCGCCATACGCGAATACCGTGAAGTGAAGCTCCGCGATCCGCACAACCTCGAAGCTCGCCAGAATCTCGGCGCTACTCTGATGCAAACTGATCCAGCCGCTGCCATCGCGGAGTTCCGCGAGCTCGCCGCCATCGCTCCAAACTGGCCGCTCTGTCACCAGTGCCTCGGCAGTGCCTTTCTGCGTACCGGAAGATTCGACGAGGCGGAGAAAGAATATCGGCTGGCCATTCAGCAGAACCCAGGTTCGACCGGTCCTCTCAACGGTCTTGGAACCACCCTGGAGACCGAGAAAAAATACGATGAAGCTCTCGCCCTCTATCAGCAGGCCCAAGAATTGGATGGCAACGACGCCGTTGCCTTCCGCAATGCAGGCCGCGTCTTGGTTTTGAAAAAGGATTTTGCGTCCGCCATCCCCAACCTTCAACGGGCGGAGCAGCTCGATCCCGCCAGTTGGATCAATCATGATCTTCATGGCCAGGCGCTCGAAGGCTCTGGCGACCACAAAGCCGCCGTCGCCGAGTATCAACAAGCAGTCACGCTCGCACCCAAGGAACTCCAGCCCCGATTGAACCTCGCTCTTGCCCTCGAAAAAACCGGAGATTGGGTGGCGGCCCTAAATAACTTCCACCAGGCAGCCATCGACGAAACTCCGCCGAAAGCCAACGGCATCGCCGAACTTCGCTTTGACGCTCAGAATCAATATAAGAGCGCCCAGCAGCGTTTCCAACAGCATCTTGCCGATCTGCGCGCCGGCGGCAAATCGAGCGAAGCCGACTCGCTCGCCGCCCTTCTCAAGAAAAGCGAAACCGCTCCCAATCTCAATGACAAATTCCATGCCGCGATGGAAAACAGCAAACAATCTGCGATGGCGAAGAATTTCAACGATGCGGAGACCTCCGCTAAAGAAGCTGTGGCTATCGCCGAAAAAATACAGCCGCAAGATGGTCGACTTCCCGAAGCCGTCGGCCAGCTAGGCAACGTTTATATGTGGCGGCTCGACTACAAAGACGCTGCCGACGCCTACAAGCGCCAGCTTGCTTTGACTCAACAACTGTATGGTGCCGAGTCGCCCATGCAGACCATGTCTCTACAAAATCTGGCCATGCTCGCCCTCGTGCAAAAAGATTTCGATGCCGCGGAAAAGGAATTCTCCCGCGCCCTCGAGCTCAACCTCAAGGCCTACGGCGACAACAGCAACGAGGTGGCTTCTTCGCTCAGCGGCCTCGCTCGCGTCTATTCCATGAAGAAGGATTACCCCAAATCGGAAACGACTCTTCTTCGTTCACTGAAGATTTTCGAAATGATGTACGGCGAAAGGGACTACAGATTAGCAATTCCACTCACCAGTCTCTGCCACACCTACGATGAATGGGGTAATTCGGAAAAATCGGCTTCCTGCCATGGCCGCTTAGTGTCCCTCGAGGAAAAACAATTCGGCGCGGCGAGCCCCTATCTCGTCCGCGACTTGACCGCCGAAGCCCAAGCCCTGCGCAAACTCGGCCGCGCGGACGAAGCCACCAAACTCGAGCAACGCACCCAGTCCCTTCAATCCGCCGCCAATCCGAATTGATCGCCGCGATGGCATCGTCGCGCGATCAATTCTTCACAAGCCTCTCCGCGAATCTCTGCGTCCTCAGCGCCTCTGCGTTATCTTTTTCTCCCGTCTTTTCTTCTCCACATCTATCTCTGCCTCTTGCCCTCGACTTTCAACTGTCGACTGTCAACTTCCTTTCCTCTATGCTTCCTCAATGTTTGGAAAGCCACGCCAGGTAGAAACCGAGACAGAACTCTACGAGGCCGCCGTCCGTGCCCTCATGCGCCGCGCCTACTCCGTCTACGAAATGAAACAACTCCTCGGCCGCCGCACCGAAGACGACAAACTCCTCCGCGCCGTCATGGACCGCCTCAAGCGCGCCAAGATGATCGATGACGAGCGCTTCGCCAAACAATTCGCTCGCCAGCGCACCGAAATCCGCCGCCAAGGCAAATTCCGCATCGCCCGCGACCTGCGCGCCCGCGGCGTTCCCGACCGCCACATCGAAGCAGCCCTCGCCGACGCCGCCAAGGAAACCGACGAGTCCGCCGTCGTGCGCCAGCGCCTCGAACGCAAACTCCGCTCCTTCCGCGGCGAGATTGGCGAAAACAAAATCGCCTCAATGTACCGCAGCCTCTTGCGCGCAGGCTTTTCCGCCGACGTAGTCCGCCGCGAACTAAAAGCCATCACGCGCGAAGAAGTTCCCGAGCCAGAGTCGCAGCCCGACGAATAGCCCGCTGCACGCCGCTGCCGGCCATGAAGGCGCTGCCGTTCGGATGGAAAACGAGTTAATCCCCCAGTTATCTTGGTTTGCTATTCTGCCCTTCTGAATCTTGCCCGCGACGACGGAGGCAAGGAACTAAATGAAACGCTCGATCCTGATCTTTCTGATTCTGTTAGTCCTGGGGACATTCGTCTACGCCGCCGTCGTCATCCATCGAGGATTCAGCGCCGCCGATCAACCTTCCTACGCCGAGCGCATCGTCGCGCGAGCCGTCCGCAACATTTCCATTCCAAGCCGCGCGCGCAACGAACAAAATCCGCTGTCCGCTGATCCGCAGATTTTGGCGGAAGCTCGAGAGCACTTCGCGAACCGCTGCGCGAACTGCCACGGCAACAACGGAAACGGCGAGTCGAATATCGGTCAAAGTCTTTATCCGAAAGCGCCCGATCTCCGCTTGCCCACAACGCAAAATCTTAGCGACGGCGAAATCCACTACATCATCAAGAATGGAGTTCGCCTGACGGGCATGCCAGCCTGGGGAAATCCACACATCGCGCAAGACGACACCGACGCATGGAAGCTCGTTCTTTTCGTTCGCAGCATCGCCAGCCTGACGCCACAAGATCGATCGCAGCAAGTTGACACGTTAAAGTCAGCGCACTACGTGGGCTCCGAGGCATGCCAGAAATGCCACGAGAAAATCTACGAGCACTGGAAGCGCACACCGATGGCAAACGTGGTGCGCGATCCCCGCGAGCATCCCGAAGCCATCATTCCCGATCTCGCCACAAACAACGTCAGCAAGAAGTTCACAAAGGCTGACGTGGCGTTCGTTTACGGAAGCATCTGGAAGCAGCGCTACTTTACAAAAATCGGCGACGACTATTTTCCAGAGCCAGCGCAATGGGATGTGACCAATCACGTTTGGAAACCTTATTTCGTGGCGAAGGGGACGGACTGGTGGGAGCCGTTTTATCCGCCCGATAACATGAAGCGTCCAACCGGACCGACGTGCGACGGCTGCCACTCGGTCGACTACAAGATCCAGACCAAAAAGGTCACGGAGTGGAATGTCGGCTGCGAGCGCTGCCACGGCCCAGGCAGCGAGCACGTCGCTCACGCCACGCGCGGCAACATCCTCAATCCCTCGCGTATGGACTACGTCGCCGCCACCGACACCTGCATCCAATGCCACTCACAAGGCCGCCCGCTAACGAATCCGATGGAAGGAAATTATTACGACTGGCCGGTCGGCTACCACGTGGGCGAAAATCTCGCAAGCTTCTGGCAACTTGAGGACCACAAACTCGGCGAACAGAGCTTCACCCATTTCGCCGACGGAACGGCGCACAAAAACCGCATGCAGGGCAATGATTTTGTACAGAGCGTAATGTATCGCCGCGGCGTAACCTGCTTCGATTGCCACGACGTTCACGGCACGGACAATTACGCGCAACTCCGCAAGCCCGTCGACAAGCTCTGTCTCGACTGCCACGAGCCCGGCTCACGCAACGGCCCGCGTACAGCAACGATCGAGGCGCACACGCATCACAAAGCCGGCTCACCGGGAAGTCAGTGCGTAGCCTGCCACATGCCGAAAATCGAAGTCACAATTCCCGGCGTATTCGTGCGTGCGCACACCTTTGCCTTCATAACGCCCGCGACCACCGACAAATACAAAATCCCCAATCCCTGCACCGCCTGCCATACCGAGAAGACCACAGCTTGGGCGACGGAAGCGCTCCGCCTGTGGCCCGAACGTTCGCCCTGGCGAATGAACTAGGATCCCCTCGAAGAACGATGGGTGCTTCAGGAAGCTGTTTTTGAGTTAAGTACGAGCCGGTATTTCCGATAATCTTCGCCCGAGCCAAACCAATCTGGAAGATTTTCGAGAAACACAGCCCCGAATTTAGCGTTGAGCGCCTGGCTCCCGCCAGGCCGCGCGTGCCCATAAACGACATCGAATCCTTTAGCGGCGGCCAGCCCCAGCCAATGGGCCTTTAAGATAGCCCCGTATCCCTGCCTCTGAAACGCAGGAAGAATCGTGTTGGAAAAACAGCACACCGCCTTTTCCTTTTCGCGCTCAGGTAGCACCAAGAGGTCCTCGATCAGTTCGCTCGAACTCGTCAGCGGAATTCCATAGGATTCGCCAGCGAGATCGCCATCGACATACATCCACACAAAAAACGCGCCGGGCGTTTCCCATACTTCCTGCTTCTGCTCGAGATCGAGCTGCAGCCCCGGGTGGTAGACACTCTCAAATTCCATGGTTTGGTCCAGCGGAAGGTCGTACTTGAATTTGATGACAGCCACCGCATTCCTCGATTCCATCTTGCTTCTAAAGCAAATTGACGCGATCAAATTTCCGCTTATTTCCGACGAATGAGTTTAGCAATAGCCACGCTCGCCCCAACCTCAAATTCTTACGCATAGTGGTTAGCACCTGGACCATCCAATTCGGTTAGGATAGCCGCGCGCCCTGCGTTCGGTACATTCCTCCGCGCTATGTTAGGATTTCCCGATAAACATCTTGATTGATTTTGCGTAGAAATCGAACTCAAAGAGTTCGCAGAGTTGAAACAAGTATGCAGATGACGAGCGACATTTTAGTGATGGGAGGCGGAGCAACAGGCCAGCTCGCAGCCGGCTACTTCCGGAAGCGTTTTCCAAATCTGAAAGTAGCCGTAGTCGAAGGCCCGCACAAAAATCGCCCCATCGTCGGCGAATCCCTTGTCGAGGTAAGCGTCGATTTCCTTTTCGAGCTCGGCCTCGGCGAATACCTCGTCGAAAAGCACTACCCGAAATACGGCCTCACCTATTATTTCAAGCCCGACATTGACAACCCCGCCGATCGCACGTACATCGTCGACGAAATTCCCACCGCCCCGCCCATCCTCTCCTTCCAAATTAATCGCTTCACTTTCGATAAAGAGGTTCGCGACCGCAACACCGTGAACGGCGTCGAGTTGATCGACGCCGCCGTGACCGGAGTCGAAATCAATTCCGGCGGCAGCCGCGACGGCCTCCACACGGTGACCGTGCAAGATCCCGCCGGCGTGAAACAAACTCTTTCCGCGCGCTGGCTAGTCGATGCCACCGGCCGAAACCGTGTCCTGCAGAAGCACTTGCAGTTGCAAGAAAAGGTCGTAGAGCAGAAAGACGTTTTCTGGTTTCGCCTGGCGAATTTCGATCCCGAAATTCTGAGCCACCTCAACGCGATCAAGACGCCCAATCGCTGCTACGTTCCTTATTACGCGACGCATCACTTCTTCGGAAAAGGCAACTGGATCTGGTACATCCCCATGCGCTCGCCCGATAACACACCTCTCGTCAGCATCGGCATTACCTATCGCAAGGACGTCTATCCGCACGGCGAAGTGCGCACCATGGAGCAGTTCCTTGAATGCGTGGGTCGCGAGCATCCGGTGCTCATAGACCTAATAAACACAGGCACGGTGGTAGACACGAATTACTACAACTCTTATATGTGGGAATGCCGCCAGCGCTATTCACCCGACCGCTGGTACATCATCGGCGATGCCAGCGATACCGTTGACCCGCTCTACAGCGTTGGACTGGCGTTGTCCACGCTGCAAATCCGCCAAGTCGCGGCGGTCATCCAAAGAGAGTTGAACGGCTTTGACACAAAAGAGTTCACCAAAGACCTTGATACCGTCATCGCTGCGTTTCAACGCGGAGTTACGCGGGACACCACCCGCCTATATGCCTGCATGGGTGACGCTTACAAATGCCATTTGGGTGTGCATCTGGCAGTAACCAAACTTTTTCACCTCGCACTTCCACTGGTGATGAACGATTACGTCTGGGATCCGCTTGGCGTGAAACTGATCAACTGGTTTTCCAGCCTCGAAACACTCGAGGGCGATTCCAAGAAAATCCAGGAACTCATCGCGGAAGTCGCTTCCAATCCGAAAAATCGCACGCTCGAGAACTTCATCAAAGTACAGTCCGGCGTCTCCATGAACTTCGGGTATTACGAGTTCCATCGCGAAGAAGACATTGCTGCGTCCTTGTCGAAGATGGCGTTCCACCTTGTACGTTTGCGGCTTTCCCTTCTCAAAAAGCTCGGATGGCGTGCGTTGATTAACTTCCGGCAGCAGCGTGCACTCTTCAAAGACCTGTTCCGTGGTCTGTTTCTCGTACCGTTCTTCGGCGTCAATTTACGGAAAAATTGGCTCGTACGGATGAAGTTTTCGTCGCCGGAAACCAAGCAGTCCCGCGAACACTCAAGTTCTAACGCCCAGCTAAGCCGCAACACGGGAGATTGACCTGCACTGCGGCAGTTTCTATCTACCTCCACTTCCAACTCGAACGAACTTCCGTTTCACTGAATTACAAGACCAACTCAAAGTACACCAGCGGAGCTTTGCGATAGACCACGCGCCCGATTTCGCGAAATCCGCACTTGGCGTAAAACGCGCCGGCGCCGGCCTCAGCGTCAAAGGCGTCCAGACGAATCGCATCCGCAGGCCACGCTCGGGCTTGCTTCACCGCTTCTTTGATAAGCTGCCGGCCGATTCCCTGCCGTTGCATGGTAGGGAGCACGGCCATGCTGATCAGGTAGAGCGCCTTCTCGACTGGCGTGAAGTAGGAGACGTCAATCGCCCAGGGCTTTTTGGCAGGAAGATGCAGCGTTCCGACAATTGCTCGACCTTTGCGAGCGACGAGCACGCGCGAGTGCCGCATACCAAGCAGCACACCTTTTTCCGTAGTGCGCCAAGACCATGGTCCGCGCCCGTAACGTTTGCTCAAATCTTCTGCCACCGCGCAGTGCAGCGCAGCGAGCACAGGAGCATCAGTTTGTGTGGCGATAGAAAACGTGAGTTTCATTTTTTCGCAGCGTGCCTGAAACTCTAGAATTTTGCAGGCGCACTGCGCAGAAACGCAAGCCACACGAAGCCCCAGTCCATAAAATACCGCCCGTAGGGGCACGGCACGCCGTGCCCTCTTAAGTCCGTAATCCCGAAGCACCAATCAATAATTTCTATACAGGGCGGTCAGGGCGTAGTGGAAGTCTAGTGCTGCGGCGTCTGTGGCTGTTGCGGCGCCTGTGGCTGCTGCGGAGGCTGTGGCTGCGGCTGCTTCTGTTGTTGCTGCTGTTGTTGCTTCACTGCCGCTTCGACGGCCTTTTTGAATTCCGCGACTGCAGGCACATCCGGCGAGTGCAAAGCATTCTTCGAGACGTAGCGCCAAACAGGAGCTCGATCGAACGGAGTGCTGCCCGAGCCGCCTACGTAGACCAGGAGCGTGTCTTCCGCTGGCCCCACCTCACCACCGAGGCGAGGCGACGTGTCTTGAGGCGGCGGTTGCGTAGAACCCGGAGGCTGGCCCTGCTGAACGCCGATGTGAATTCCGTTGTCGCTCGGCACCACAACCACGGGTCGATCGTTCGTTGGTTCCCCGGTCACTGTCGGCTGAACAACTTTTCCATTTCCTTTGCGCACTGTAATGACCAGGTCTGCGTCGGTCCCTCCGATCAGCATCAGTTTCAGCCGACCCCACTTGGCGAGCGCCTTTTCTACATCGTCCTGCGCAGTTCTGTTGGCAAGCGGCTCCGACGTGGACATGCCAGCCTCCGGAGCGACAAGCACCACGACGGTCTGCGCGTTAAGAATCTCAGGGGCAAGCGTATCCTTTTTTTTCTTGTCGGCGATAGCGAGGCACGTGAAGAGAAGGACAAGCGATGCGAGCAGGCTCAGTCGACGAAGCATGGAAACCTCCGCGCGGAACAGGAGCTGCTGCGATCATAGCCCCTGCCTCGTAAGATGGTTGCGATTCCGGCGCGGTTTCAAACATCTAGGGCGATGACGCTCCATCGCCCAGTCATCTCGTTAATCCCTGACGCAGCTCTTTCGTCCATCCTGAGCTGTAATGACATGCTGGCCGCCTGGGCAGCCTGTATCGTGGCTATCTCGAACTTGCGCGTCCCTAATTCTTTGATCTTCAGCGCGCCTTGCTTCTTCAGCACGCCGTTCATCTTCAGTACGGCGTGTGGCGTCTTGGCCCGGATCTCCGGTCGCGCCTGTTGCGCCCTGCGGTCCCGCCGGCCCTGCCACTGGAGCCGGAGCCGCCTGACACCCAGCCATAAATAGCGCTAGCGAGAACGCGCCCACAAGTAACGATGTCTTCATTTTCATTTGATTTCCTTCTTCCCTTGGCGCCGCTCGACTTAGAACGCGTCACCTTCCGACCACTTCATGCACCTACGATGTTACCCACGGCGCAGGATGGGCGCTGTTCGTATTCGCACAGTTGCGCAACTCATTCCCGCTGTTCATATCCAGGCCATCGATCCAAAGGACTTACCTCAACCGGGGCGCGCCAGCCCTGCCCCGGCACTATTTCTCCGCGCCCTCCATTAAAGTCTGCCAACTCTGCGTTAAAGCTCTTTCTTTCTTCGTCTTGCACGCAAAACACAGCGGTTCGAACCATGTACCACACAATTAACTATTGACATTCGTATCATCGTTGTGTTATCTTCCTTTATGACGCTCGCGTTCCCGGCCCGCCTGACTCTTAACCCCCGCATTGCCCCAAAAACATGGCTCTGCGCAACCCCGTGGTTTGCCGCTATCTCCTTTAGATTGCGCACTTCCGCGAAACGGCTCGTAACCCTTTTAGAATCCGCAGTTTCAAAACAAAGCACTTAAAACTTAAAACCCTTTAGAATCCGCATTTACGAGAAAACGCTAGGGGGGAGGGGCCATCTCGCTTTCGTTGCCGCCCTTCGCCTCCTCTGCCATAATCGACGGTCTTACCAACGCCGCTTTCCCAGCCAGCGTTGCACAGCGAGGATATCCGCGAAGCCATGACGCCGCATGACACCAAGAAAATGAGCGGGAACGAGATCCGCGAAATGTTCCTCCGCTTCTTCGAGAGCAAAGGCCATCGTCGCGTCCGCAGCTCCTCGCTCGTTCCCCACGGCGACCCCACACTCCTCTTCACCAACGCCGGGATGAACCAGTTCAAGGACGTCTTCCTGGGCCTCGAAAAGCGCGACTACAACAAAGCCACCACAGCACAAAAATGCGTGCGCGCCGGCGGCAAACACAACGACCTCGAAAACGTCGGCTTTACCAAGCGCCACCACACTTTCTTCGAGATGATGGGCAATTTTTCCTTCGGCGATTATTTCAAGGAAAAAGCCATCCCCTACGCCTGGGAACTAGTTACTTCGCCGGAATGGTTTGGACTTGCCAAAGAAAAACTCTACGTAACGGTCTTCGGCGGCGCCGAAGTAGCCCCCGGCACGACGCTCGGCGTCGATGAAGAAGCCCGCGAGTTCTGGCTAAAGGAAAACATCCCCGCCGAGCGCATCGTCCCCATCCCCGGCCTCAAAGACAATTTCTGGGCCATGGGCGACACGGGCCCCTGCGGCCCCTGCAGCGAAATTTTCTACGACATGGGCGTAGAAGCCTCCGAAGAAGGCCACGCCAACTGCCAGTTCCCCTGCGACTGCGGCCGCTACGTCGAAATCTGGAACCTGGTCTTCATGCAATTCAACCGCGACTCCAGCGGCGCCCTCACTCCGCTTCCCAAACCCTGCGTAGACACCGGCATGGGCCTCGAACGCACCGCCGCCGTCCTCCAAGGCGTCATCTCGAATTACGACACTGATCTGTTCGTGCCTCTCCTGAAGCGTGCCGCCCAACTCTGCGACGTGGATTTTCAACGCGAGGAAAAACTCGAAGAAGGCAAAGGCGGGGCGGCATCTCTCCGCGTCATCGCTGATCACGCTCGGGCAACCACATTTCTCATGACTGACGGCGTCCTCCCTTCCAACGAAGGCCGCGGCTATGTCCTCCGAAAAATCATGCGCCGCGCCATCTATCACGGCCGACTCCTCGGGGCTACGAAGCCGTTTCTCTCAGAAATGGTGAACACAGTTCGCGACCTGATGGGGGGCGCTTATCCGGAGCTCAGAGATCCCGCGGCAGCCCGAGTACCTGAAAACGTACTCGGCGAGGAAAAGCGTTTCGCCCACACCTTAGACATCGGTTTGAAAAAGTTGGATGAACTCCGAGGGTCATTGGAAGAGTTTGTGGCACCTGAAGAAGAACGGCTAGGTCATGGAGTCCGCAGGGGCCAGTGGTTCCCTGGTGCTATTGCGTTCACATTGTACGACACGTACGGAATGCCTCGGGACTTCATTGAGGACGTGCTACGCGACGCGGGCGTGAAGGTTGACTGGCCAGGCTTCGACCGCGCGATGCAAGAGCAGCGGTCCAAGGCGAGGGCGTCGTGGAAAGGCGGGGGGGGCAAGGAGGCGGTGAGTCCGGCGTACGCGAAGATTGCGGAGACGTTTAAGACGGAGAAGGACTTTTATCAGGCGACGTCGGCGAAGGACGCCCGGATTGAGGCGATCCTTACTAAGGCAGGGCCTGTCAGCGAGTTGAAGGCTGGCGAATCGGGCGAAGTGGTGCTCGACCGAACCGTGATTTACGCCGAGTCCGGCGGCCAGATGTCGGATACGGGAGCGTTCTACGACAACGCAGGAGCGCAACTGCTCGGCGAAGTTACTGGCGCCTACTACCCCGTCGCGGGACTTGTGGCGCATCGCGTAAACGCTAAGGAAACTCTGCGCGTCGGAGACCGCGTTTCCGTTGCAGCTGACGCAGAGCGGCACGCGCGCATCATTCGCAACCACTCAGGCATGCACCTGGTCCACGCGGCGCTGCGTAACATCCTTGGAACACACGTAAAGCAGGCCGGCTCCCTGAACGCGCCCGAACGCCTACGCTTCGACTTTTCCCACTTTGCGCACGTGGATGCCGAGGAGTTGAAGGACATCGAGCAGCAGGTAAACGACGAGATCCGCCACAACACGGAAATCGGAACCGAGATTACCTCGCTCGATCAAGCGCTCGCCTCCGGAGCGCTAGCCTTCTTCGGCGACAAGTACCCTGAAGCCAACGTTCGCGTCGTAACAATTCCCGACGAGCGCGCTCCAAGAGGCTTTTATTCCAAGGAGTTATGCGGCGGCACGCACGTCCACCGCATCGGCGACATAGGCGTCCTAAAGATCGTCAGCGAAGGCTCGGTAGCAGCAGGCGTCCGCCGAATCGAGGCCGTCACCGGCATAGGCGCCCTGGAGCACTACGAAAAGCAGGCACAAATCCTCGCCCAAGTAGCCAGTAAGCTAAACACGAGCGAAGACTCCGTCCTGGCAACGGTCGAGAAGCTCTCCACCTCAGTCAAGCAACTCGAGAAGGAGCTGGAGGGTCAAAAGCGCAAGGGCGCTCTCGGCCAACTCGACCAGCTCGCCGCCCAAGTCCAGACCATCAAGGGGGTAAAGCTGATCGCCGCGGAAGTCTCCGGGATAGATAAGGAAACCCTTAGGCAATTGGTGGACTCTCTCAGACAAAAACTTGGGTCGGGCGTAGTGGTCCTCGGGACCATCCATGAAGAAAAAGTAGCCCTGATCGCCGGGGTCACCAAGGACCTCACCGCTAAAGTCCATGCTGGCAAGCTGATACAGGCGCTCTCCAAGCTGGTAGGCGGATCTGGCGGCGGAAGACCCGATTTAGCCGAGGCTGGCGGTAAGGACACAACCGCCCTAAAAAGTGCCCTGAGTACCATCCCAGCGCTACTGGAGCCGCTGCTATGATGCTTCCCAGCGCCAGAAGCGTGTCCAGCAGGAGACGTTCGCGCAAGTATGTTCGGGAGCGCAACGCAGTTCGTTTGCAGCATCCTGCAAGGCACGGCTTCCTAGTTAGCAAGACGAGTCACTCCGACCTGGTTGGAGTGCCCCGAACACGACTGAATTGGCATCACCGTTGCACTGCTTTCCCCAAAAGGGCCCTGAGGCCAGATGACGAAACGCGCGACACTAACGGCTAGCATCTATTTGGGAGCAATCGCTTTGTGCGCAGCATCTTACGCGCCCGGAGCAAGCGCCCAAATCGCCAGAACTGTGGACACCAGCGGACGCGAGATGTTCGTAAACGCTGAATCCCCAGTTCAGGTCAAACTGGCAGCCGCGGGCTCGCGTAAAACCATCTACCTCCCTGCGGAATCTACCTTTATGGGCCGCACCCGTCCGGAGATGAATATCGACCGTGACGGCGCTGAAAAGCTCGTTAAGGAAGCGGCAGAGAGGCACAACGTGGACCCGGCATTGGTCCGCGCGGTGATTCAGACGGAATCAAACTGGAATCCTTCGGCCTATTCCCGCAAGGGAGCCGGCGGACTGATGCAGTTGATTCCGACGACGGCACAACGGTACGGTGCAAATGACGTGTTCAACCCGCAACAGAATATCGACGCCGGGGTTAGACATCTAAAGTGGTTGCTGGAACGCTACAACGGCAACCTCGATTTGGCCTTGGCGGCATACAATGCGGGTGAGGGGGCTGTTGATCGGGCTCACGGCATCCCTGCGTTCCGAGAAACTCGGGACTACGTGCAGAAGGTACAGGATGCGTATTTTAAGCCTGGATCGGGGCGTCTTGAGAGCGCGTTTTCCAATCCGCGTGCCATCCATCGGGACGTCGATCCTTCCGGACGCATCATTTTCAAAAACGATTGAAGCTTGGAGTGCGGCAGCTCTGCTGCCGCTTTTCAGTACCCCGGCTGATCGCCGGGAGTTGATGGCTAAGCCATCCTGGAAGCGAAAGCCCACAGAGGCTCCGGTTTTTCCATTACACTACTTATGTCTTCGGCAAGAATGTAGGGCGCGTATGTTGGGGGTCCGAAAAATTTTGAACAGGAGCTTCGCCCGGCTTTCGCCAGTTTTCGTAGCGCTGGCGATTGCAGTGGCTGGAGTCTGTGGAAATCCCACCGCGAGTTTTGCGAAGGCTGCGGAGGGGGACACTTCTACAACAAGCGCAGTAAGGCGCGAAGCCGCGGGAGCGCAGTTTGCGCGGGCCGAAGAACAGCGCGCCACTTTGAATGCGAAGCCCCCTGAGAAGCGGACGCTGGCTGAGTACAAAACAGTTGTTGCCAGCTATCGCCGCGTTTACCTGATTACCCCGCGAGCCTCTGAAGTCGTGGATTCCCTCTTGTCGGTCGCCGAACTTTATTCGGAGATGGGCGATCGCTTCGGACGGAGTTATTACCAGTCGGCCGTCGATTCCTATCTGTTCCTCGTACACGAATATCCTGGAAGCAAGTACAGCCAGGATGCTTTGCTGCGCATTGGCAAGTTGCAGAGAGATCAGCTGGGCGATAGCGCGCTGGCTTCGCAAACTTACGAAGATTTCTTGAAGAAATATCCGCATTCGCCGCGTAAGCGCGAGGCGCAGGAAGAGCTTGCAGAATTGGCTCTGCTCCAGCACAGCAATGCGCCCGAGCCTGCGGCAAATGTGCCGACGCCCGCGAGAAACGTTCCGCCAGCTCCAACTGCAACCGCACCAGAGGAGGAGGTGGTACCTGGACCGGTTCACGGCGGAGTCGAGGCGACGCGACGCAACAGTTCCGAGGGCGCGCCACGTATCAGGCGAATCAGCGCAAGCGCGAATGCTGACGCGACGCGGGTAACTATCGACCTTGAAGACACGGTGGAATACAGCTCGGCGCGAATCGCTAATCCTGACCGCATATTTTTCGATTTGCATTCGGCGCGATTGACGCCTGAAGTGGCGCGGGGAAACGTGCAAATCGTAGGGAATCTCTTGACCGCGGTGCGTGTGGCGCAGAATCAGGCCGGCGTGGTTCGCGTGGTACTGAACGTGGACGGAGTAAAAGACTATGCGGCCTCGCTGCTCAGCAATCCGCCGCAGCTGGTGATTTTCTTGTACTCGACGGTGAGGAACGGGAATGGCGCGGTTCGCACAGCAAGAGCAAAACCGCAAAGCGGTGCGAACCTAACGAGCGAAGACACGATTGTCTCAACCGGAGATTCCGGAAACGTAAGAAGCGTTTCTGAGAGAAATTCGGGGGACGACCCGAGCGTTTCGCCGTCGAATGCAATGACGCGGAGCGCAGCGTCTGGAAGCAAGAGTTCTCGCAGCAAGCAGCTGAGTTCGACGACCAGCAACACGGTTGCGAACACAAATGCGAAGCCTGACCTGATTCGGCCGAGCAGCCCGCCGCCGCCAACGCGTGACGGGCAGTCCACACTGACACGCGCCCTAGGATTGAAGATTGGGCGCATCGTGATCGACGCCGGGCACGGTGGACACGACACCGGAACGATTGGGCCAACCGGCCTGATGGAGAAAGACTTGTGCCTGGATGTGGCTTTGCGGCTGGGAAAAATCATCCAGCAGCGTTTGCCTGGCGCTGACATTGTTTACACGCGTTCCGACGACACGTTTATTCCGCTGGAAGTGCGAACGAACATCGCGAATCAAGCCAAGGCCGATCTTTTTATTTCGATTCACGCGAATTCCAGCCAGGACCATGCGGCGCGTGGCGTCGAGACGTACTACTTGAATTTGAAGGGTTCCGCGGAAGCGATGGAAGTAGCTTCACGCGAGAATGCGTCGTCAGATCAAGGCATCCACGATCTCGAAGATATGGTGAAGAAAATCGCGCGCAACGAGAAGATCGACGAGTCGAAGGAATTTGCCGAGGATATTCAGGATTCGCTGGCGAAGCGCATGCAGAAAACGAGCAAGACCGTGAAAGACCGCGGCGTGCGCAAAGCGCCGTTTGTGGTGTTGATTGGCGCGGACATGCCTTCGATACTCACTGAGATTTCGTTCCTGAGCAATCCTGCCGACGAGAAACTCTTGAAGCAGCCGGAATACCGGCAGCGGGTAGCGGAAGGCCTTTATCAGGGCGTAGCGAGCTACCTACAGAGCTTGAACAGCATGACCCTGAACCTGCCTGGCAAAAACGCCGCAAGCCAGCCTGCGGTAGCGACTCCAGTTGAACAATCCAGGAACCAACGGTAATCTGTTGGTGTCTAAGCGGTAGCAAGGGATGCGCTCACAACTCCTACTCGTTTGCGGTATTGCGCTGCTCAGCGCCTCGCCGCTTTCCGCCCAAAACAAAATCCTACCGAACCAGTTCGGGGCATGGACGGAGACCGAATGCATGGAAGCCCACCCCCGTTTTATCCTGGCGACCGAGGCCGGTGAGCGGAAATTCGAAGTGTGCACCTATGTCTCTGGGGATAGATCGATTGGGATTAGGCTAGGACTCTATCGAGATCCAAGCAGCGCGTATGAGATTTTCACCAGCAGACTAGGGCCTGAGATGGTTCCGACAAACTTGGGCCAAGTTGCTGCTTTTGATCGGGACGGCGTGACCATTTTGGAAGGCAGTCTCGTTTTGTGGTCGACTGCAAATGTATCCAAGGAAGATTTGGGTGCGCTCTTAAAGGCCATAGAAGCGAGCAGCGAGAAGGGACCGCTGCCGCCAGTGCGGACATATCTTCCGGGAACGGGCCGCGTGCTAGGAACCGAAAGGTATGCTTTGGGACCGGAGGCGCTGGAAGTGGCGCTGCGCGGATTGGGAGTAAAAGATACGGAAGGGCTTGTAAAAGCTGCGGGCTTTACGAGCAGCGCAGAGGCCATGGTGGCGCGGTATTCCAACCCGGGCAAGGGTAGCGGGATACTGCTGCTGCTGGAATATCCGACGCCTCAGCTGGCGGAGCAGCACATCCATCACTTGGATGAGGTGCTGCAGGCGGCTGCCAAGCAAGCGGGGACGGTGATCGAGCGGAAGGGGTCGCTGCTATCGATGGTATTGGCGCCGAGTTCAGTGGAATATGCGAAGAGCCTGAGCGATGCGGCGAATTACGAGACGCAGGTGACTTGGAACGAGGCCAGCCAGGCGGCCACCGATCCCCCGATTACCAGTACGTTGGTGAAGATTATCATGGGTACGGGCGTCTTCATGGTTGCGGCGGTCGTGCTGGGAATTGCGTTTGGCGGCGTGCGAGTGGTGACGAAAAGATTCTTCCCGGGCAAGGTGTTTGACCGGCCTAATCAGATGGAAGTGCTGCAACTTGGGCTTTCTGGCAAGCGGATTGACCCGAGCGATTTTTATTGAACTTTTTTGCCCGATGCGGAGCCGTGCGGGCTGAGGATTACTGAGAGTCGAAGCAAGGCGGCAGCAGAGCTGCCGCACTCCAGATAAACCCCTTCCGGAAATATAACCGGCTTGTTTTCAAAGCGTCTAAGAAGGACGCCTTGCTTTGCGTCTTGGTGGAGGCGCAAAGGTATCGTAAAATTTGTGGTTACACCGGGGGAGTTGCGCGCAGCCATGGAGTGTTCGAAAAGAGACAGAGTGACGAGAGCACGGCAACATTTTGGGCTGATTCTATTGGTGTGTGCGGCGCTCGGAGCTACAGGTTGTGGCGAAAAGACCTCGGCTGGTGGGCCTGGCGCGGGCGGCGGGCCGCCGGCGATGCCGGTACAGGTACTGGTGGCGCAATCGGTGCGCATCCCGGACACGACGGAATATTTGTCCGTGCTGAAGTCGCGGCAATCCGCGGTGATCAACCCACAAGTGGAAGGGCAAATCACAAAGATATTTGTGAAGTCCGGCGACGAAGTGAACGCCGGGACGCCGCTGCTGCAGATTGATCCTCTGAAGCAAGAAGCTACCGTGAATAGCCAGGCGGCCACGCTCGCCTCGCAGGAAGCCAATCTGCGGCTGGCGAAGATTCAGCTGGAGCGCGCACAGAAGCTCTCCGCAGCGGGAGTTATCAGCAGGCAGGATTTCGACAATGCGCAATCAAATTACGACGCGGTGGCGGCCCAAGTGAAAGCGCTCGAGCAGCAAGTGGAGCAGCAGAAGGTGGAGTTGCACTATTACAAGGTGAGCGCGCCGGCAGATGGGATTGTAGGAGACATTCCTGTACATGTAGGCGACCGCGTAACCTTCACAACGTTGCTGACAACCGTGGACCTGCCGGGAGCTCTGGAAGCGTATATCTATGTTCCGGCGGACCGCGCCAAGGATTTGAGGCTGGGCTTGCCAGTGCGATTGCTGGGCGAGTCCGGCGAGTCTGTCTCCGACACACACATCACATTCGTTTCGCCGCAAGTCGAGACGGATACGCAAACGGTGCTGGCCAAGGCGGCGGTCGAGAACCCTAAAGCCAAGCTGCGCATCGCGCAACAAGTGCGCGCGCAAATAACGTGGGGCTCGCACGAAGGGCCGGTTGTGCCAGTTCTAGCGGTCCTGAGAATCAACGGACAGGCGTTCGTGTTCGTGGCCGTGAACGAGGGAAAAGGAACCGTGGCGCGACAGAGGCATTTGAAACTGGGCGATACGACCGGCGACAACTACACTGTGCTGGACGGGCTGAAGGCGGGCGACCACATTATCCTTTCCGGAACACAATTTCTGCAAGACGGTGCTCCTGTACTGGAGCAGATCCAAACAAACGCGAAGCCGAGCGACGGCAAGAGCGCCGCGGCGCGCTAAGCGCCGACAACTCCATGAGCGGCTCTCTCTCAATCCAAATAAAGGTGGAACCCGGCCTTGTTCGTTGATTTCTTCATAAGGCGTCCGGTGTTTGCGACGGTCTGCGCCCTGATGATTATTCTTGCGGGCGCGATGTCGATTCCCTCGCTTCCTATAGCGCAGTTTCCAGACCTGGCGCCGCCACAGGTTGTGGTTACAAGCGTTTATATCGGGGCGAATGCGCAAACCGTGGAATCGGCAGTGACGATCCCGCTCGAGCAAGCAATCAACGGCGTGCCGAGTATGAAATACATCACGTCGACGAGCGGCAATGACGGAACGAGCACGATTACGGTGACATTCGATGTGTCGCGCGACGTGGATCTGGCTGCGGTGGACGTGCAGAATCGCGTGAGCCAAGCGCAGGGGCGCCTGCCGAACGAAGTCAAAAATACTGGCGTGATTGTCACAAAACAGGCCAGCGGATTCGTGTTTGGAGCGGGAGTTTATGCGGAAAATGGGGAGTATGACAGCCTCTTTCTGAGCAACTACATTGACATTTACGTGCGAGATGCGCTGAAGCGCGTGCCGGGCGTAAACGATGCGTTTTTGTTTGGCGAGCGAAAGTACGCGATGCGCATTTGGCTCGATCCGGCGCGCATGGCGGAGCGCGGCCTGACGGCCACGACTGTAATCAACGCGCTGAATGAACAGAACGTCCAGGTAGCCGCGGGACAAATCGGCCAACCTCCCAACGAAGGCGAGCAGGCGTTCCAGATCAGCGTGAGGGCCGTGGGTCGGCTGACGAGTCCGGCAGAATTCGAAAATATTATTTTGAAGACAGGGACGGGCGGCACGCTTGTGCGGCTGAAGGACGTGGGCCGCGCGGAACTGGGCGCGGAAAATTATGACGTTCTGGTGCGCTATAACGGCCACGACGGAGTAGGTTTTGGCGTAACGCAGCTTCCGGGCGCCAATGCGCTCGATGTGGACCGCGCCGCAAAAGCCGAATTGCTGCGGCTATCAAAGAGCTTCCCGCCGGGATTGAAGTACGCGGTAGCGTTTGATTCCACGACGGTGATTGGCGAATCGATTCAGGATGTGCTTATCACGCTGGCGCAAGCCATCGTTCTGGTTATTGCGGTGATTTATTTGTTTTTGCAGGACTGGCGGAGCACGCTGATTCCGGCGGTGACGATTCCCGTGTCGCTGATCGGGACGTTCGTGTTCATCAAGCTGCTGGGATTCTCGATCAACACGCTGACGCTTTTTGGAATTACACTGGCGACGGGGTTGGTCGTCGATGACGCGATCGTGGTGATCGAAAACGTCGAGCGGCACATCATGGAAGGCATCACGGAGCCGCATAATGCGGCTTCGGTGGCCATGAAAGAAGTGGCGGGCGCGGTCATCGCTACTTCGCTCGTGCTGGTGGCGGTATTTGTTCCCGTGGCGCTTTTTCCAGGAACGACGGGAATTTTGTTCCGGCAGTTCGCGCTGACAATCGCGTTTTCGGTTTCCATTTCCGCGTTTAACGCGCTGACTCTGACGCCGGCGCTTTCCGCAATCTTGCTAGGGCGGCATCGCGACCGCGCGGAAGGAAGAATCTTTCATGCGTTCAACCGCATGGTGACTGGCGGCACTAATTTGTACCGCAACGCGGTGAAACACGTGATCGGCTGGCGATGGGCGGCGATTCTTGTTTTTTTCGCGGCGCTGGGATTGACGTACTGGATTTATAACAAAGTTCCCCGCGCGTTTATTCCCGAGGACGATCAGGGCTACATCATCGTGGCCGTGCAAGCTCCGCAGGGCGCGTCTTTGCAGTACACGGTGGGGATCTGCGAAAAAGTGGAACAGGTGCTTTCACAAGTTCCAGAAATTGCCGGCGCATTCTCGCTTCCCGGGTTCAGCCAGTTTGGAAGCGCGCCGAATCGCGCCGTAGTCTTTAGCAACTTGAAACCCTTCGCCGAGCGCAAAGGCGAGCAGCATTCGGCGCAGATGGTGATTCAAAGGCTGCGAGGACAGTTGTTTGGGATTCAAGGGGCTTTGGTGATTCCGTTTAACCCGCCCGCGGTACAAGGATTGGGGCAATTCGGCGGATTTCAGTATGAGCTGGAAGATCTCGGGCGAAATTCGCTGCAAACGATTGCCGATACCGCGAACAAACTCGTTGCACAAGGAAATGCGAGCAAAGAGTTGGTGGGACTGTTCAGCAGTTTCACGGCAAACGACCCGCAATACCTGGTGCAGATCGATCGAGAGAAAGCGAAAAGCTTACAAGTGCCGCTGAGCCAGGTGACGGACGCGCTGCAGGTCTACATGGGCTCGGTGTACGTGAACGATTTTGATTTCAACAACCGTTCGTATCGCGTGTACGTGCAAGCGGACAGCAAGTACCGCTCGAAGCCGAAGGATATACAGCAATATTACCTGCGGTCGGACACGGGCATGATGATTCCGCTGGATAATTTGGTCACCGTGACGCCCACGCAAAACGCGCAGGTCATCAGCCACTACAATCTATTCCGGTCGGCGGAAATCGACGGATCGGCAGCACCGGGACGCAGCTCCGGCGAAGGGATCGCGGCGATGGAGGAGCTTTCGAAGAAAACGCTGCCGCAAGGAATGACGTATGAATGGAGCGGGCTGTCACTGGAAGAAATTCAGTCTGGAGGCAAGGCACTGATTTTGTTTGGGCTTGGGCTGGTTGTCGTTTACCTCACTTTGGCTGCGCAGTATGAAAGCTTTGTGCTGCCGTTCATCGTGCTGATGGCGGTGCCTGTGGCGATTTTGGGCGCCCTCGGGGCGCAGGCGTTGCGAGGATTGCAGAACGATGTTTTTTGCCAGATTGGGTTGGTGATGTTGATTGGGCTGGCGAGCAAGAATGCGATTTTGATCGTGGAATTTGCGGAACAGTTGCGCGAACAGGGTATGACTATTGTGGAAGCGGCGATTGAAGCGGCACGGATTCGGTTGCGGCCGATTTTGATGACTTCCTTTGCGTTTATTCTTGGCGTGGTGCCTCTGGTGCTGGCTCAGGGAGCGGGGCGCGCTGGTAGAATTTCCGTGGGAACGACTGTGTTTGGCGGAATGATTGCTGCGACGACGCTGAACCTTCTATTCATCCCTGTCCTCTACGTGATCGTGAAGAGCATTTTTCCAGGCGGCAGAGCGAAGACAACCGCAATTGAACATTAATTTCATTCCTCGAACGAACAACTAATTTAATTTTCGGACTTCTGACTGAGCGGATGTGTGACGCTCCGCGTCATTGCTTTTTAAGCAGACACATGCCTGACCACGGGCGGTCGCGGCGCGATTTTTCCGTTTCGGGGAAAAGGGCGGCAATCCTGAACAAAAGCGAGAGGCGGTTGAGTCGCGCGGCGGTCTTGAGAAGTGAGCGCACGTCGACGGCCTTCCAGCCATAGGGGATGAAGAAGGCTGGCCCCTCCGGAGGAGCAAATTTAAATGGCGCCGCAGAAGTGAGCTGCTTAGCCATCCGTTTTGAGAGCATGTGAAGAAGGCCGGGCGATGCGATATCGAGAACCCAGGATTGAAAACTGGGAGGCCCGGCGAGATCCTTGGCGAGGCCGGCAACGTCGTCGGCGTTCAAATAGATCAACAGCCCCTCGGTGATGATGAGAGCATTATTGGAGCGGCCGCCGAGATCGGCAAAGAGATCGCGGCGAGCCGGTGCATTCGAAAGGTCGAGTCGGATGCGTTCGAGAGAGCAGACTGGTTTTTCGTCGCGAAGAATTTCTTCTTTGTACGCGAGGATTTCGGGCAGATCGACTTCGACCCATTTTAGAGTTGCGGGAAGTTTCATGCGGTAGGGACGCGCGTCGAGGCCTGCTGCGAGGTTGATGACCATGTCGACGCCTTGCTGGACCTGCTCGTTGATGAATTGGTCGCCGAGCCAGGTGCGCGTAATCATGCTCCAGTCGTTATCGCGACCGAGCGGCATGGACTTGGCGATTTGTTCGCCGCGCTCGCCTGCGAGACGTCGCGCGAAAGGATCGCGGAAATGGGCATCGGGGCGCTCCGTTTCGCGGGCGCGATAGACGGCGACCCAGCGCGCCGTATCGGAGACATTGCGAATCAGTGGCTCGTAACTTGGGACCGCGTCCGATTCTGGGGAAGCATTAGAGTTGCTCAAGCTGGCCTCGCGGAGCGATGCGAATGCGATGAATGAAAGTCTAACTGGAGAGACTCACGCGCACAACCGAGTACCGGGAAGAATTTGTCGAGCGATCGAGCCCGGATGGTGATGGGCGACGCGATGACGCCGGCGAGCAGTCGAGATTGGGGATGTCATATATAATCGCAGGCGGCTCGTGAGAAAGAATGGCGCGGGGCTCTGTTATGGTGGTCGCAAGGCGGATGGCGTGAACTTCGAATTCAGCGAGAAGACGAAAGATCTGCAACGCCGGCTGCAGGCGTTCATGGACGAGCATGTCTATCCGAATGAGAAGCGATTCCATGAAGAGATTGAGCTCGAGCGGTGGAAACCGGCGCGAGTGATCGAAGAGCTGAAACCGAAAGCGCGCGCGGCTGGTCTGTGGAATCTTTTCCTGCCGAATGATGAGAGTGGAGCGGGACTTACAAATCTGGAATACGCGCCGCTGTGCGAAATTATGGGACGCAGCACGATGGCCGCGGAAGTGTTCAACTGCTCGGCGCCGGATACGGGAAATATGGAAGTGCTGGCGCGGTATGGAACACCAGAGCAAAAAGAGAAATGGCTGAAGCCGCTGCTGGCGGGCGAAATTCGTTCGTGTTTTGCAATGACGGAGCCGGGGGTGGCGTCGTCAGATGCCACCAATATTAGCGCGAGCATCGTGCGGGACGGCGAGGAGTACGTTGTCAACGGGAGGAAGTGGTGGACGTCGGGGGCAGGAGATCCGCGGTGCAAAATCGCGATCTTCATGGGCAAAACTGATCCGGCGGCTGCAGCACACAAACAGCAGTCGATGATTCTGGTGCCGCTGGATACGCCGGGAGTGAAAATCGTGCGGCTGCTTAGCGTGTTCGGATATGACCATGCGCCTCACGGCCATGCCGAGATTTCGTTCGAAAACGTTCGCGTGCCCATTTCAAACATGCTGCTTGGCGAGGGGCGAGGATTTGAGATTGCGCAGGGGCGGCTAGGACCGGGGCGCATTCATCACTGCATGCGATGCATTGGAGTTGCCGAGCGCGCGCTGGAAACGATGTGCAAACGAGTGCAAACTCGCATGGCGTTCGGAAAAACGATCGCTGAGCAAGGAACGATCCGCGCCGATATCGCGGCGTCACGTCTGGAAATTGAACAGGCGCGGCTTTTGACGCTTAAGGCGGCGTACATGATGGACACCGTCGGGAATAAAGAAGCCCGGGCGGAGATCGCGATGATCAAAGTTGTGGCACCAAACATGGCACTGCGTGTTTTGGACCGGGCGATTCAGGCGCACGGCGGAGCGGGAGTTTCGGGGGATACATTTCTTGCCGGCGCGTGGGCGAATGTGAGGACTTTGCGGCTGGCAGACGGTCCTGATGAGGTGCACGTGGAATCGATTGCAAAATCGGAACTTAGAAAATGGGGGAAAGCGCGAGCACAAGCCCCAGCAGATTGATGCGGGAGCGGGATGATGTCGCGTGTGCATGCTTACTTGGAGGAATTTGTGGCAGCAGTGATCGTGGATACGCCGGAATCCTTGAAAGAATATGTGGGCAAGGAAATCGGCGTGAGCGAATGGCTTACGATCACACAAGAGCGCATCGCGCAGTTTGCGGAGTCTATCGAAGACCGCCAGTGGATTCATCTGGATCGCGAGCGAGCGGAGAAAGAGTCGCCATTCGGGACGACGATTGCTCATGGTTTTTTGACGCTGTCTTTGATCAGCCGCTTTATGAAGGATGTAATTCAAGTGCGGAGCGGGGTTGGAATGACCATCAACTATGGGTTAAATCGCGTGCGATTTCCGGCTCCAGTGCGCGTGGGCTCGAAAATTCGGGCGCGCGCTACTTTGCTGAGCGTTAAAGAAGTTCTTAGAGCGTACGAAGTTGTATATTCCGTGACGGTTGAGAGCGAGGGTGGCGAGAAACCATGCTGCGTTGCGGAATCGATTGTGCGGTACTACCGATGATAAAACGTCTTCAAGGGCAAGCCTGAGAAGTAGGGGCCGCAATTTGAGTGTCACCACTCTTCAGAAATAAATAGCCGGCACCAGAGAAGGCATCAGATTACGCCGGTTTCGGCGGTTCGCAGGGCGGCGCGCAACAGAAGGTTGATGCGATGCGGCATCGTGGCGAAGCGTTCGTCGTGGGTCAGGCCCTGGTGATAGCGATAGTAAATTTGCTGGACGATCACGGCGATTTTGAATCTCGCAAAAACCAAATAAAAGGCCATGTCGGAAACGTCGCGGCATGTTTTTTCCGCGTAGCGCTGGACGAGTTGCGCGCGCGTCAAACTGCCAGGGTAGATCGTCGGCCCCCAACGCGTTTCGAGAATGTCCGGCGGATCGCTCGAATCGATCCAGTAAGCCAGCGCTGAGCCGAGATCGGCAAGCGGATCGCCGATGGTACACATTTCCCAATCAAGGACGCCGACAATTCTGGTTAGATCGCTGGGATCGAGAACGACATTGTCGTATTTGTAGTCGTTGTGGATGAGTGCGGCGCCGCTGGATGCAGGCATGTGTTGCTGAATCCAATGGGAGATTGTTTCGACTTCCGGGATGTCGACGGTCTTGGAGCCGTGGTAGCGCTCGATCCAGCCGCGCACCTGGCGTTCCAGATAGCCTTGAGGCCTGCCCAAGTCAGCGAGGCCGATCTGGTTGAAATCGAGGCCGTGAAGCAGCGCGAGATTATCTAGAAAAGATTCACTTACGCGCCGGGCGACTTCTGGCGAAAAATCCAAACCCGCGGGAACATCACTGCGCAGAATGACGCCGTGGATGGGTTCCATTAGATAAAACGGAACGCCGAGCACGGAGAGGTCGTCGCAAAACAGAAGGACGTGCGGGGCGGGAGGGTAGTACGCATGAAGTTTCAAAAGCACGCGAAATTCGCGGCTCATATCGTGGGCGGTTTTTACTTTGCTTCCAAACGGCGGCCGGCGAAGAACCATTTCGCGCGAACCCAGTTGGACGGAATAGGTAAGATTCGAATGGCCGCTTGGATATTGGCGGACAACGAGGTTTCCAGATTCCTTCGGGAAATGGCTGCGGAGAAAGGGCTCCAGGTTGGCGAGGTCGAGTTCCTCCCCCGGTCGAATGGCGGTCGTTTGATTTTCAAAGCCAGCCATATCTGAATTGCGCGCCTCTCTATCTGTAGGTCAGCAACGCAGGATCGTCCAAATGCTGAAACGAGTTGAAAGTGCTGAGTGTGAAACGATCCGCAGAAAACAAAAATTCGCTGTACGAACAGTTGCGCGGCATCCAGGCAACCTGCAGGGTATCGTGCGGCGAAAGTCTCAACGCTCGCTGCACGGATACAGCGACCGGCCCACCGGAAGTGAAAATAGCGCAGGTTTCGCTTTTGTTTGCAGTGGACAAGAATTGCGAGAGACCGCGATTGACGCGGGCGATGAATGCCTCCCAGGATTCCACGCCATCAACAGCCAGTTCTCCGTTGACCCACATGGTGACAACGGTATCAAAAAGTTTTTGGAAGTTTCTGCGGCGCTGTGGGGGGCTGTTTGCAGTCTTAACAGCGGTCTCGAGATCACGGATCTGTGAGTTGGTCTCGACAAGGTGAAGGAGGCTCTTTTCCAAAACAACATCGCCCTGAAATTCGTCAAATTCGTCGAGCACTACCGATTCCGGAAAGGCCATGCCGTACTTCGCATAAATTTCGCGCACACCTTTTGCGGTGTCGCGATGGCGGAGACGCGGGCCAGAGCAAATGCGATCGAATGCGACCTTATGACGAGCCCAATATTCACCTAGAACACGCGCCTGGGCTTCTCCTGTGGCAGAAAGCTTGTCATAGTCCGGTTCGAGAAAAGAGGCCTGTGCGTGCCGAACAAGAAAAACGCGTCCCATGCGTCACCCGAAAAACCCGAGTCTTTATCAACATTCATGAACCGATGGAAATCAACGGGCGCAAACCGCCCTGCATTTCCATTTGCTAAGCAGTCGCGCTCTGTTCCTTATTGAAGTCGGCGAACTTTTTGTTCTCTTCGGCAAGGCGCTTCAAAAGTGGGGCTGGCTCCCAAAGTTCGCCATGCTGTTCGTGAAACTCCTCGACGCGTTCGAGAACTTTTTTTAGGCCAATCGTGTCGGCGTACCACATCGGGCCACCGCGATAAGCTGGGAAGCCGTAGCCGTTAAGATAGATGATGTCGATATCGACGGCGCGCAATGCGAACCCTTCTTCCAGGATGCGCGCACCCTCGTTCACAAGAGCATAAATGCAGCGATCCACGATTTCTTGCCTGGATATTTCGCGCTGCGGAATTCCAGCTTCGGCAGCCCATTTGCGGATAAGCTGCGCGACTTCCTGATCAGGGATGGCGCGGCGGTTTTCGTCATACTTGTACCAGCCGGCACCGGTTTTCTGGCCGTAACGGCCCATTTCGCAGAGATTATCGCCCGCAAAGGCCTGGCGAACTCCGGGTTTCTCCAAGTGGCGATATTCTTTGCGGATTCGCCAGCCGACATCGAGACCAGCGAGATCTCCGACGGCGAGCGGACCCATGGCCATGCCAAAATCATAGAGCGCAGAATCGACTGCTTCCACACTGGCGCCTTCTTCCACAAGAAAAACGGATTCGCGGACATACGGATGAAACATTCGATTGCCGACAAATCCGCGACAATTCCCTACCAGGACGCCGATCTTGCCGATTTTTTTCGAAAGTTGCATGCAAGTAGCAATGACTTCCTTGCTGGTCGCTTTGCCTCGCACAATTTCAAGCAGTCGCATCACGTTGGCGGGGCTGAAGAAATGCGTGCCGATGACGGATTGCGGTCGCGAGGTCGAGGAAGCAATTTCATCGATGTTGAGCGTGGAGGTGTTGCTGGCGAGGATGGCGCCGGGTTTGCAGACGCGATCGAGTTCTGCGAAGACTTCTTTCTTCAGCGCCATACCTTCAAAGACGGCTTCTATGACGAGATCAACATTTGCGAACGAATCGTAGCTTAGGGTGGGTTGAATCAGCTTGAGCCGCTCGTCAACGAAGGCTTGCGTAAAGCGGCCGCGCTTTACGGAGGTCGCATAATTTTTTTGGATGTTCGCGAGACCTTTGTCGAGCGCGGCCTGATCCGCTTCTTTCAAGAGCACGGGGAGGCCTGCGTTTGCCAAGACCATGGCGATGCCCCCGCCCATGGTTCCCGCGCCGACAACTGCGGCGGAGTTCACGGGGATCAGCGGAGTGTCTTTAGGAATGTCGGGGATTTTGGCGACTTCGCGCTCGCCAAAAAAAACGTGAATAAGCGCCTTCGATTGATCGGAGAAGAGGCATTCCATGAAGAGCTTGCGCTCGAATTTGCAGCCTTCATCGAAAGGGAGTTTGGTGGCGGCTTCGATGGCATCAATGGCTGCGAGCGGTGCGATCAATCCGCGCTGTTTCTTGCGGGCGTTTTCGCGCGCGGCGGCGAAGATTGGAGCATTTTGTTCCGCTGAACCGAGCTTGTCGTTGCGTTCCCGCGTCTTGCGTTTGGGTTGGTCCGCGACTTCGCGCGCAAATGCAACCGCAGCGGTCAACAGATCGCCCTCGATCAAGCGATCGATAATGCCTGAATTCAAAGCGTCAGAGGCCTTGACGGGATTGCCGTCGGCGCACATTTCGACAGCTTTGGCAGCGCCCGCGAGGCGCGGCAAGCGTTGCGTGCCGGCTGCGCCGGGAATAAGGCCGAGCTTTACTTCTGGCTGGCCAACTTGCGCACTCGGCACCGCGACCCGGTAATGGCCAGACATGGCGAGCTCAAGGCCGCCGCCAAAAGCGCTGCCATGAATAGCCATGACGACAGGCTTGCGGCAATCCTCGATTTTCAAAAGGAACGCGGTCAGCTCTATTCCGGCTCCAGGTTTGCCAGAAGTGATTTTGCCGAATTCCTTGATGTCCGCTCCTGCCACGAAAGTTTTTCCACCGCCGATCAGCACGGCCGCCTTGACCGATTCGTCTTTGTCGATCTGCTCAATGGCAGCAGCAATGCCTTCCGGCACGCCGGGGCTGAGCGCATTCACCGGGGGATTGTTGATGGTGATGATCGCAATTCCATTATCTTTTGTAAGTTGAACGAGGTCGCTCATAAGTGGCCGCTCTTTCTTGGCAGTATTTCTCAATTACATTTTACGGAAAAACGCGCCCGCATCGGTCGCACCCGAGCAGACACAGGTCTCATTTATAAGGCTTCTCACTTGCGGCTGGCAAATTCGGGCCGGATGGTGTCTTGCCCACCCCAATATTTTTTGCGCAGTTCCCTCTTCAAGATTTTTCCGGTGCCCGTTTTCGGCAGGCTCTCGAAAAACTCAACCGATCGCGGCGCTTTGTAGTGCGCGATACGACTCCGGCAGAATTCGAGCAACTCTGCTTCCGTGGCTTGCGCGCCGGGTTTCAACACGACCAAAGCTTTGGGCACTTCGCCCCATTTCGCATCGGGAACAGGCACGACGGCGACTTCGTAAACGCTCGAATGCGCGAGAAGTGCTTTTTCCACTTCCAGCGAAGAAATATTTTCGCCTCCGCTGACGATGATTTCTTTTTTGCGGTCGACAACGAGGAGGTAGCCGTCTTCATTAATCGTGGCCATGTCGCCGGTGTGAAACCATCCCCCGCGCATGGCTTCCGCCGTAGCTTGCGGCTGTCCCCAGTAGCCTTCCATTACGACATCGCTGCGCGCCACGATTTCGCCGATGCTTTTGCCATCATGAGGTACATCTTTGTCATTGGCATCAACGATGCGAAGTTCTACTCCCGGAATGGCAAAGCCGGTCATCGCCTGCCCAACGTATTTTTGCTCGCCTTGCCAATCAAGGCCGGGCTTTATTCTGGAGACCGAAAGCGTAGGCGAAGTTTCCGTGAGGCCGTAGCCGGAGCGGCAGCTCGCGCCAAGCTTTTCTTCCACCTCGCGAACCAATGTCGGAGACGATGCTGCACCGCCAATATTGATGAGGCGCAGGCTACTCAGGTCATGTTTCGTGCGCTCCGGGCAATTCACCAGAGCCGTGGCCATGGCGGGTACGAGGCACATGTTTCTTACGCGCTCTTGCTCTATGAGACCGAAAATCGCAGCCGTTTCGAAACGCCTCAGCATCACATGCTTTCCGCCAGTCAAGGCTAGTGCGTGCGGCGTGCCCCAGCCATTGGCGTGAAATAGAGGAATAGTGTGGAGCTGAACCGCATCGGCTGTTGGATCGTCGGTGAGGCATGCGTAGAGAGCATGCATGTAAACGTTACGGTGCGTTAGCATCACGCCTTTGGGAGTGGCGCTAGTACCGCTGGTGTAGAAAATCTCGGAGACGGAATTTTCATCAACATCCATGATGTTCGTGCGATAAGGCGTTGCAGCCGCGAGAAGCTCATCGTAGTTTTTTGGTGTAAGCCAATCTGTTTGCGGCGCGCCATCGAGAAGATAGAAAGCCTCGACCGTTGTGACGGTTTTGCGAAAGGACTCGACGGTAGGGAGAAAATCCTTCTCAAGAAAAAGAAATTTTGCTCCGGAATCATTCAAAATAAAAGCAAGCTCATGCGGCGCTAGCCGGATATTTAGAGGGAGCAGGATAGCGCCGGCATCGAGCACGCCATAGTAGGCCTCCAACAAGCGATGGCAATTCATGCTGAGAAAAGCGACGCGATCGCCGGGTTTCACGCCAGCAGCGCGCAACGCGCCTGCAAGGAGGGCCGCTCGCTGGGCAAATTGCGCGTAGGTGAATCGCAGATCCCCGCAAACGACGGCGGTCCTGCGCGGATACTGTTCCTCGGCGTATCGCAAACATCGAAGTGGTGTGAGTGGAATATTCATGTGATATGCAGCGCCTGCAGGCGGTTCGTCCTCCATGAGTTCTCGCATTGGAAAATACTAGAAGCGCGCGTATACGCCAAGCCCGAATTCGATTATCGGGCGAGCGGGCATGTATTACATGAGCGGACCCATTAATCTGGGCTGGCGGGCGGACTTATGAGTGGCTCACGCACGAAGCTTCGCCCGTGGCGTTCTGTCCCAAGCAACAAGAGGACAGCAAGCGTGAGGATGGTTACAACTTCAAACCCCGCGATGGCCCACTGGTAGCCCACGCGATCACGCAAAGCGTACTCGATGTTATTTGTGGGGGACGCGAAAAGAATTCCCAATTGATACGTAAGCCCGGGCATCAACCCGCGCGTTGCATCCGCGGACATTTCATTCAGGTGTACGGGAATCACGCCCCATGCGCCCTGGACTCCCATTTGCATCAGGAATGCGCCGATGACAAGAACCGCTAAGGTGCCGCCAAACGCCCACAGTGGGATGATAACCAAACATAGTCCCAGTGCGGCGATCATGCTCTTGCGGCGACCGGCGACCTGCGAGAGGTGTCCAAAGATGACTGCGCCGACGACGGCTCCTATGTTGTAAATAATCGCGGTGTTCGCGACTACGGCTCCGGAGAAGCGATGAATCTCTTTCAAAAAGTCCGGGTATAAGTCTTGCGTGCCGTGCGACATGAACATCATGAAAGTCATCAGCACAACCAGATAGAGAAAGCGTTTCCAATCGTGCATCACCGTGCGCAGGACTAACCCCGTACTGGCGGCGCGATTTTGCTTCCAGGCTTCCGACTCCGGAACCTTCATGCGGATGTAAAGCGCGAGCAGCGCGGGCAATGCGCCAATCCAAAACATCGGGCGCCATCCCCAGGTTGGCAGAAGAAAACGTGCGGCTAGCGCGGCGAGCAAATAGCCGATCGAATAACCGCTCTGCAAAATGCCGCTGAGAATTCCGCGCCAGCGCACCGGCGCGGCCTCCATCGTAAGGGAAGCGCCAACACCCCATTCGCCTCCCATGCCGATGCCAAATAGCGCGCGCATGACCAGGAAAAAAGTGTAGTTGGGCGAAAAACCGCATAAGAGCTCTATCAACGAAAAATAAATGACATTCGCCATCAGCGGTTTGCGGCGGCCATAGCGATCCGACAGCAAACCGAAAATCACTGCCCCCACAGGACGCATAGCGAGTGTGGCAAAAGTAGTGAAGATGATGTCTTTCTTGGATACGCCGAATTGATGAGCAAGGGTGTCGTACAAAAAGACAACAACAAAAAAATCGAAGGCGTCGAGAGTCCAGCCAAAAAAGCCGGCGAGCACCGCGTGGCGTGCGTTCGATTTGGATTTAGCGGCGGGGTCCGTTATTTGCACGCGATAAGCCTTCGCTGATCTGCTGTTGATTGATTCTCATTGTACCGAAAGCTTCCATGCTTTCCATGTCGCGCGCTCGATTGCATTTTGCTTTTACGCGGGCAAAGTTTGTCCACGGGTTTCGGCTCCAAAAGGAATCAAAAGAAGGCCAACGGCAAATGCCAGTGCGGTGGTGGCAACAGGAATTCCGAGAGAACCATATCGCTGCACGCCGCTTCCAACTAGAAAAGTAATTACTGCTCCGCCGAAGCGGGCAAAGGATGTGGAAAACGCGAAAGCGCTTGCGCGACACTCCGTAGGATATTGCTCCGGCAGCCACAATGTATAGACTGCAAAGTTCGCACCACCGAACCCCAGAAAAAACAAACACACGAAAAACCAGGGAAGCGCGCTCGGACCAAGATAGAAGACTTTTCCAAACGTAAGTGCGATGAAGATGGTCATCAAACCAAAGAAAAAGCCGAGCGCGCCGCGACGGCCCAGCCGTTCGGCAAGCCACGGCATCGCCAGACATCCAAGGATGGTGGCGAACGCCACCAGCATGGTGGCACGAGAAGCGAGCTGCGCGGCTTGCGATCCAACGCGGCCTGTGGCTTCCGCAAGAGTTGTTACCGCTGCAGGTACATAGACCGTTCCCGCCCAAAGCCCGCTGATCGAGGCGAGCATGAACAGCGAGTTCAAAATGGTGCGGCGGCGCAACGCTGGCGAAAAAAGCGCCGCAAAAGGCTGGTAGATCTGCCAAGACCGTACAACATTTGCCTTGGCGGACCAGCGCGAGGGTTCCGTGACGCCGTGACGCACCCAAGCCAGAAGGAGTGCGGGCACGCCTCCGACGGCAAACATGGCGCGCCAACCATAGTGGCTGCCGATGGCGTAGTTAGCGATCGCAGCAAGAAATATGCCGACGTAGTAGCCTGTGTGCATGTAACCCGCCCCGGCCCGGCGGCGGCTCTCCGGCCATTCTTCCGCAACAAACGTGCCACCCATAGCCCATTCGCCGCCGATTCCAATTCCTGCGAGGAGGCGAAGAATCGCCAGCTGCCAAACGCTGGTGACGAGAGCGCTAAGAAATGTAAAGACCGAATACCACACGATGGTCAGCATCAAAGTGCGAACACGGCCAAACTTGTCGCCCACTGGACCCCATAAGAAAGCGAGCCCCCAGCCGAGCAGGAAAAGGGCGAAAAGCAAGCCGCCGTAGTAGCCGACGTTGCCCTTTGTTGCCGCGATCCCAGAGCGAGGGAGGAGTTCACGAAGCGAAGGCAATAAGACGAGTGCGTAGATGAAAGAATCCATGCCATCGAGAGTCCATCCACCCCACGCAGCCCAAAATCCACGGATTTGATTTCGGGTTAGCGCGACGCGATGTGATGTGGATGGGTTCGGAGATTCAACTGGCATCGTGCGAGGCACTATATCAAAAAGCGCTTGTGTAAAAAGAGAGAAGTAGCGCCTCCAAATCCAATTTCACTGCCATTGATGGTGATGTAGACTCTCTGATTCGTTTGACACTAAACCTGCATTATAGGCGGATAGCTTGGGCTGCTGTTGAGCGGCTCGGTGGAATCCCCTCTTTTATGAATATTCGCGGAGAAGCAAGGAATCCAGCAGCAAGCTCCGATGGCGCCCACACCATTCCTTCGCTTCGGTGGTGGATTGGCGGAATCCTATTCGCTTCGACTGTCATCAATTACATGGATCGGCAAACGCTCTCCCTGCTAGCTCCCTTTCTCAAGCAGGACTACCACTGGACCAACACGGACTACGCAAATCTGGTGATCGCATTCCGTGTGGCTTATTGCATCGGACAAACCCTCAACGGCAGGCTGATGGATCGCATTGGGACAAAGCGCGGACTCACGCTCACGGTTTTGTGGTATTCGATTGTCTCGGTTCTCACACCGCTCGCTCGAGGCTTTTACTCGTTTATGGGTTTTCGCTTCTTCCTCGGACTAGGTGAATCCGGCAACTGGCCGGGAGCAACCAAAGCCGTTTCAGAATGGTTTCCAAAACAGGAGCGCGGTTTGGCTACGGCATTCTTCGATAGCGGCTCCTCCATTGGCGGAGCTATCGCCACGTTCCTTGTTCCGTGGCTGTATTTCCGCTGGGGCACACGTCCTGCATTCGTTGTCCCCGGCCTGCTGGGGTTTTTGTGGCTGATCGTTTGGCGCGGGCTCTATCGCTTGCCTCAGGATCATCCTCGAATCAGTCTCGCCGAGCGGGAGATGATTCTTGCTGACCACCAAGAAGACGAGCCGCCAGCAAAAACGCCCGCGCGTTGGCGCGATCTTCTCAAGCTGCCGCAAACATGGGGCACCATCATTGCCAGAAGCTTCACGGACCCCGTCTGGTTCTTCATTGCCGATTGGTTTCCCATCTATCTCGTGGCCAAAGGGATCGCTCTCAAGAGCGGTTTAATTGCCGTCTGGATTCCCTTCATCGCGGCCGATCTGGGGAACTTTTTCAGCGGCTGGCTTTCAGGTCTTCTGATCAAACGCGGATGGTCCGTCGGAAACGCGCGCAAAGCGTTGGTGGTGTTCGGCGGATGCGGCGTTGCACTGCTGATTCCTACTATTTTCACGGTGAACCTCTACTGGCTTACTCTGCTCTTCGCCCTTGCCACGTTTTCCTACGCATCTTTCACGACCATCGCCAACGTGTTACCTTCTGACCTTTACAAAAACGAATCCGTCGCTACGGTCAGCGGACTTAGCGGAACAGGAGCAGCGCTCGGCACGATTGTTGTTTTCGAATTAGCGGGTCATCTTTCCGATGCGCGTATTGCGACCGGGACACATTTGTTCGACCCGCTCATGATCATTGCGGGGGTGATTCCATTCATCGGGATGATTCTCGTGCTGCTGCTGGTTCGTAATACGAAAGCGACAGATCAAGGTCTGGTTCGGCGAATCTGAACTAACTCGCGCACGCTGTCCGCAAACACGATCGCAGATAGCGAAGCCGAACAGGCAAGACCGATTGAATCTTGAGGAGGATCGGTGAAGATCACGGATGCAAAAGTATTGATTTCTTCCCCAGGTAGGAATTTTGTCACGTTGAAGGTATACACCGACCAAGGAATCTACGGCCTCGGCGACGCGACGTTGAATGGCCGCGAGATGGCCGTAGCAGCCTATCTCTCCGAGCATTTAATTCCCTGCCTCATCGGCCGCGATCCTTTTCAATCCGAAGACATTTGGCAATATTTTTATCGCGGGGCCTACTGGCGGCGCGGCCCCGTAACCATGGCTGCCATCGGCGCCATCGACATCGCTCTCTGGGATATCAAAGGCAAAGCTCTCAATACTCCCGTCTACAATCTTCTCGGCGGCAAGAGCCGCACCGGCGTCATGGTCTACGGCCACGCCAATGGCCGCGACATCGAAGAGACCATCGATGAAGTTGGCAAGTATGCGGCTTTGGGTTACCGCGCCATCCGCGCGCAATCGGGAATCCCCGGCATTCCTTCCACTTACGGTGTTTCGAAAGGAAAATTTTATTACGAGCCGGCAGAAAAAGGACTTCCCCCGGAGAACACATGGTCCACCGAGAAATATCTGCTCCATGTTCCGAAACTCTTCGAGCAGCTTCGACTTAAGTACGGCGATGATATTCACCTTCTGCACGACGCGCATCACCGCCTCACTCCGATCGAAGCGGCCCGTCTGGGGAAGAGTCTCGAGCCGTATCACCTTTTTTGGCTCGAAGATGCTGTGACCGCGGAGTTACAGGAAGGCTTTCGCATCGTTCGCCAGCACACCACCACGCCGCTGGCGCTGGGCGAAGTCTTCAATACGATTTGGGACGCCAAGACCGTCATCACCGAACAATTGATCGATTACATTCGAATGGCCACGGTGCACAGCGGCGGCATCACGCACCTGAAGAAAGTAGCGTCGCTCGCGGAGATGTATCACGTTCTTACCGGATGCCACGGAGCCACTGACTTGTCGCCTGTGTCGCTGGCCGCTGCGCTCCACTTCGACATCTCCGTCAATAATTTTGGAATCCAGGAATATATGCTCCACACGAAGGAAACCGATGAAGTCTTCCCACACTCGTATTCCTTCAGCGACGGCTTTCTGCATCCGGGCGACGCGCCAGGTTTGGGGGTCGATTACGACGAAAAGCTCGCGGCGACATTCCCTTATGAACGCGCGTATTTGCCCATAAATCGAAAGTTAGACGGCACGATGTTCGACTGGTAGTTCGCGGGAGATGCCGCAGCACTCAAACACTAAGTTTAATCATGGAAGAAACGATCTTAACTCGGAGAAATAAATCATGGGATACAGCAAGCTCGATCTAAAAGGCAAATCAGCCGTAGTCATCGGTGGCACCTCCGGCATCGGTCGGGCTATCGCCCTCGGCTTGGCGGAAGCTGGTGCGGACGTCGCGCCCACGTCGCGTCGTCTCGATCAAGTCGAGTCAACCGCTCGCGAAATCGAAGCGCTGGGCCGCCGCTCCCTTCGCGCCACATCCGACGTCACCGACCGCGCCTCGCTGCAAGGCGTGCTCGACGCTGCAGTGAAGGACTTCGGCAAAGTCGATATCCTCGTGAACTCCGCCGGACGGACTAAGAAAGCCCCCACGCTCGATTTTTCCGAACAAGACTGGAACGACATTCTCGAAACAAATCTCACCGGCATTCTGCGTGCCTGCCAGATTTTCGGCCCCCACATGATGGAACGCCGCTATGGCAGGATCATCAACATCGCCTCCATCGGCTCTTTTCTCGGGATGCTCCAGGTGAGCGCCTACTCTGCAAGCAAAGCCGCCGTCGCTTCGCTGACGCAATCGCTCGCCATCGAGTGGGCGCCGCACGGTATCTGCGTGAACGCCATCGCCCCCGGCGTCTTCCCCACAGCGCTGAACCAAAAGCTGCTGGAGGGGACGCCGCGCGGCAACGAATGGCTCATGCGTACGCCGATGAAGCGCTTTGGAAGAGTCGAGGAGCTCGCCGGAGCCGCCATTTATCTCGCCTCTGACGCCGCCAGCTACACGACAGGGTCGGTGCTCATCGTGGACGGCGGAATTCTCGCGAGCGGCGTAAATCATTGAGCTAACTTAGCAAAGCAATGGGGAAGAAAGGGACTTCTAACTGTGACGGTCGCACCAACCCTGTCCGCCTTCGTTCACAGTCAATAATTTGCGCTTGGAAAGTGGAGCCAACTCCGAGAATCGAACTCGGGACCCCCTCATTACGAATGAGGTGCTCTACCAGCTGAGCTAAGTTGGCCTGCAAACATTATTTCACCAAGCCGATGAGTTTGTCCAACGCATCCCGTGATTCCCCTTCCGATGTTTCCACGTAAAAACCCGTCGTGGTAGCTAAATCCGAATGGCGAAGAATGGCTTGTATAATCTTCGGTTTGACTCCAAGAGCGTAAGGGTTCGATGCGAGCGAACGGCGGAAACACTTCCAGCCCTTCTACTTCGGAATCGTCTCATCTAACTGGAAGTCGTGGTTGTCTGGATGCTTATGCTTGTAGTGGCCGCAGTTGAAGCTCAACATTTCTGTCAAATGAACGCCAAAAGTTGGGTTCCATTTACGAGGCTTGATATCGCGCTAGCGCGAGAAAGGGTACATCGCCCAGCCGATTCCGACCCCAATCAGCAGAAACAAAAACAACGACCAGATGATGTATTTTACGCGGTCGCTCGTCCGTCGCCGGCTCAAAAATCCAAACGCAACGGAAATCAGCAGCGCGAAGAGCGTCATTGCCTGAAAATGGGTGAGGGTAAACCCGATCGTGGCGATCACGCCTTGCGCCCTCGCGCGGCTTCGTAGGCGTGTAACGCGGCCAGCAGATTCAACACGCCAGCTGCCGCAAGGAACCGCGTACCGTAGTCGCCTTCGGCGTGTGCGACATCCGACCCTTGTGTTTCCAGCGCTCTCGCCGCGAAATATAACGATCCCGTACCGAGATCGGCGACGTAGCCCAGCATTCCGAAAGCGTCGCCGCCTTCCGAACTGAAAACATTGCCGCGCATTCCCACGCCAAGAAAAACCAGCGCCCCCACCGTCAGAAAGCAGCCGAGCGCCCGGCCCCACATTTTTTGCAAGGCATGGCCGAGCCCTGGAACCAGCCATCCCGCCACTCCAATGGCGATGGCCAAAGCTTCGTTCCCCTGCTGATGCGCAGGAGTTGTTGCGAAATCCGCCTGGGACGTTATTGGATCCGCTGTTGTGCCCGCCGCTGTTTCTTCAGACATTTTTCTTCCTGTTTTTTCGCCGGATGAGGTCGATTTTCGCTAGGCCAGCAACGCCAAAATCTCTTTTTGGATCGCCCCGGTTACGCGCGCTTCTTTTTCCCCGATATACACATTCACTTCGCTGCGAATCCCAAACTCAGGCAAATAGATTCCGGGTTCGATCGAGTTGCACGTCTTCGGAATCAAATGCCGCACGTCGTGCGTTTCCAGTCCGTCCATGTTAACGCCGTTGCCGTGCACCGTTTGCCCGATGTTGTGGCCAGTGCGATGGAAAAAATATTTGCCGTAACCGGCCTTTTCGATCACTTTGCGCGCGGCCTTGTCCACTTGCCAGCCCTGCAACGGCTTGCCTGCGGCCACGCTTGATTGAATCAGTTCCACAGCTTTGTCCCGCGCCTCGCGCACGATTCCAAATACCTTCGCCATTTTCTCCGGAACTTTCGCGCCGAGATATCCGACCCAGGTAATGTCGTAGTAGACGCTTCCTGCCGCCTTTGTTTTGCCCCACACGTCTAGCAACAACAAGTCGCCCTCCCGAATCGGTGAAGCCGATTCCGGTGTCGGTCCGTAGTGTGGATCGCTGGCGTGTGGTCCGACAGCCACATCCGGCCCCTGTTCCAACCCGATCCCGGCCGCTTCAAATTCCTTCAGAATCCACAGTTTCAAATCGTATTCGGTAAATGTCTTCTTCTCGCGGACGTTTTTTGCCGCAAGCTGAAAAGCTTCTCGCACCACTCGGTCAATCACCGCGCCCGCCGCCAAGTGGGATTCCAGTTGCTCCGAGCTCCAGCACGCTTCATATTTTTGTACCAGATCCGCGGAACTTACGACTTTCACTCCGGTACTGCGCACGAGCTCAATCGTTCCCGCGTCCACCATTGCCACGTACGGGATGGCATTCTTCGGCGAATATTGCATGGCCACATTCTTCGCGCGCCCCAGAAGTTTCCCGAGGTTCTTCCTCAGTTCTTCTTGCCCGGCGTAAAAAAGCGTCTCGCCCGGCAACGCTGCCAGTGATTCCGTCTCAATCTTGTGCACTAATTTGCGCGGCGTCCCCTTAGCAGGAATAAAGTAGTACCAACGGCGCGTGCGCATACCCGGCGGGAGTTGCAAAATCCCCTGCGCAATGGGGTCGCGCCCGCGAAAATCGTAAAACAGCCATCCATCCAGTTTCGCGGCTCGCAGGTCGCTCTGTATTCCGTTGATATCAGCGCTCATGTTCTGATGACGTCCAATCTATTCGCCGAGTTTCAGAAAAGCGGGTAGTTATACGTCGTGAGCAAGTAGCCCCAGCACTTGCTGTTTCGTCACGCCGCGAATTTCGATGCGTTTTGTGCGACTGCGCTCACCGCCAAGAATTCTAACAGCCGACTTGGGTGTTTTCAAAAGATGCGCAAGGAATTCCACCAGCGCCTCGTTCGCCCGGTTTTCCACCGCTGGCGCTTGCAAACGAATTTTCAGGGCGCCCTCCATCACGCCAACGATTTCGTCCTTGCTCGCCCGGGGCTGCACGCGAACCGCGAACGAAACCGTGCCGGATGCGAGGTTTTCCGCAATCTCCGCAAACATCGCGCTCACCAAGCCCGTTCATATTGCACGGGCGCCTTGATCTTCACGTCGAGCGCCTTCGCCGCGCGTCGCGGCCAATACGGATCGCGCAGGAGTTCACGAGCAAGAAAAACCAGGTCCGCCTGCTCGGTCGACAGAATCGTTTCAGCTTGGGTCGGCTCACTGATCATTCCAACAGCGCCAGTCGCAATCCCGGCCTCCTTGCGAATAGCTTCCGCAAATCCGGTCTGGTAGCCCGGACCCAAAGGAATTTTCACCCCGGGCACAAGCCCTCCACTTGAGGTGTCAATCAGATCGACGCCCAGAGGCTTCAAATGCCGAGCCAATTCAATCGTCTGCGCCAAATCCCAGCCGCCTTCTTTCCAGTCGGTCGCGGAAACACGAACAAAAAGCGGCAACCTCTGCGGCCAAACTTCACGAACCGCGCGCGCGACCTTCAACGTTGCGCGAATTCGGTTTTCAAATGTTCCGCCATACTCGTCTGTCCGCGTGTTCGAGAGCGGCGACAAAAATTGGTGCAATAAGTAACCGTGCGCGGCGTGAATCTCGACGACTTCAAAACCGGCCGCCAACGCACGTTCCGCCGCCTTCCGGAATAACGCCACGATTCCTGCAATCTCGGCTGCAGACAACTCGCGCGGCACCGTATATCCCGCATCAAATGCCAGCGCGCTCGGCCCGACCGGCTCCCAACCGCCATCTAGCACAGAGACGGGCTTGCCACCTGTCCACGGCGGCGCAGTGCTCGCCTTTCTCCCAGCATGCGCAAGCTGCATTCCCGGTACTGCGCCGTGCGATCGAATAAATTCGGCAATGGGCCGCCAAGACGCAACGTGAGCATCCTCGTAAATTCCAGTATCCGCCGAAGAAATTCGGCCACGCTCTTCCACGGCTGTCGCCTCAGTAAAAACCAGCGCCGCGCCGCCAATGGCCCTGCTTCCCAGATGTACGAGGTGCCAAGTCTGCGGATGCCCGTCTTTCGCCGAGTATTCGCACATCGGCGAAACCACAATCCGATTTTTCAACTCGATCTCTCGTATTCGAAACGGACTAAAAAGCTTCATCCTTGTCTCCCGTGGAAATCACTGCCCAATTTTCGCTGGGCTCGTTGTGCCGCGCGTTCCGAATAACGCCATTCCCACGCGCACTTCCGTCGCTCCTTCTTCAATCGCCACTTCAAAGTCGTGCGACATTCCCATCGACAGCACCGGCAGCCCTCGACCAAGTTGTTTCACCAATTCGTCACGCAACTCCCTCAGCCGCCTGAAATGCGGCCTCGCATCCCCCGAATTGTCCGTAAATGGCGGAATGCACATCAGCCCGGCAAGCTCCAACATAGGCAACGCGACGATCTTTTCCGCCAGAGCTGGGAGCTCCTTCACGTCCACGCCTGTTTTCGTCTCTTCCTCCGCGATATGTACTTCGATGAGCACACGCATCTTTTCGGTTACACCAGACTCGCTCCTTGTCCGGTCCAACCGCTGAGCCAGCGCGAAATCATCCACCGAATCGATCGCATGGAAAAGCTTCGCCGCTTTCGCCGCTTTATTGCTTTGCAGGTGACCAATGAGATGCCAAGTCGCGTTCAAACCCTGAATCCCGCCCTGCTTCCCTTCCCACTCCTGCACGCGGTTTTCTCCAAAATGGCGCAGCCCCGCTTCATAGGCTTCGCGAATGGCCTCCGCCGGATGCGTTTTCGAAACTCCAATGAGCGTAATTTCTTCAACGGAACGTCCAGCACGCAGCGCTGCGGTAGAAATCCGTCCTTGCAACTGCACCAGGTTTTCTCGAATCGATGTCGTCGCCATGTTCAAAATTAAATCGTAACATGCACGCCGTTGCAGCGTTGAGACTCTACGGTTAGACTGGCCTTCGTACATGACTGCACCAGGAAAACTCATTGCCATCGAAGGAATCGACGGCAGCGGCAAACGCACCCAGGTCGAGTTGCTCGAAAAAGCCCTGAACGCCAATGGCTACGCAGTTTATTCCACCGGTTTCCCCCAATACGATTCCTGGTTCGGCAAAATGGTCGGTCAATTCCTCAACGGCGATTTTGGCGCCCTCGAAACGGTCGACCCGCACTTCAGCGCGCTACTTTATGCCGGGGACCGCTTCGAAGCCAAATTCCGCCTCGAAACTGCCCTGAACCAAGGCAAAATCGTTCTCGCTGACCGCTACATCGGTTCGAATCTCGCGCATCAAACCGCGCGCGCCAATGCCGCCGACCGTCCAGCTTTCATCTCCTGGATCGAGCACTTGGAATACAACATTTACAATCTGCCGCGAGAAACGCTGGTGCTCTATCTCCGCGTTCCTCCTCGCCAAGCCCAGCAGCTCGTAGCGCGCAAGTCCCCCCGCAGCTACACGAAGGTCAAACAAGATTTACAGGAAGCCAGCCTTCGTCATCTCGAAGATGCCTCGGCGATGTACGATGAACTCTCGCGCAGGCCAAACTGGGCTACGATCCCTTGTTTCGACGAAACGCGCGGATCGATGCGCTCTCAAAAACATATCGCCACGGAGATTCTCGCTGCCGTCTTGCAAGTTATTTCACTGCCCGTCGCAAAGGAAGGCCGCTGAACTATGGGCTTCTCCGAATTCCTCGGCAATGAACGAATCGTCGCCGCTCTCCGCGGCGCGCTGCGCAGCGAACGCGTTCCTCACGCCCTGCTCTTCAGCGGACCACGCGGCCTAGGCAAATACACGCTGGCGCGCATGTTCGCGCAAGCCGCGAATTGCGAACGTCTGAAAGACGACTTCTGCGGCAAATGCGAAACCTGTAAACGTATCTCGCTTCTCGCCGATCCCGAAAAGCTGATGGAACAAGGCCTCGCCGAGCGTGGCGAAAGCGCCGACGCTGCGACGGTCGAACGCGTCCCCTTGATCCTTCAAACACATCCGGACGTCTGGGCTCTCGTGCCCGATCCCGTTCGCCTGAAAAGTCCAGTTGCCCGGCCCATGCTGCGCATCGGCCAGCTACGCGCCGTTCAGCGCGCTGCGTACTTCCAGCCTATGGGACGTCGCCGAGTCTTCATACTGGATGGCGCGGAAACCATGCATTGGAACGTCGCCAACGTTTTCTTGAAAATCCTCGAAGAACCGCCCGGATCCGCCACACTCATCCTGACGGCTCCATCACCGTATACGCTCCTCCCAACGATTGTCTCTCGATGTCTGCAATTTCACTTCGCGCCGCTCTCCCAGTCTGATGTCGAAAACATTCTCAAAGAAAAAACCGATCGCAGGGCGCCCGAACTAAAAATGGCCGCGCAACTCGCCGAAGGCAGTCCCGGCCTGGCCATTGAAATGAATGTGGAAGAGACCGCGGACCGGCGCCGCAATGCTCTGCGTATCCTCGAACGCGCCGCTCAAGGCCAAGGGTTCGCTCAACTTTTTGCCGGCACGGCCGCCTTCGCCAAAGACCGCGAGTCGTCCTTCGAAGATCAACTCGGCGTCTTTTATGGCCTTCTCACCGATCTTCTCGAGCTCACCTCAGGGGTGAAGCAACCGGTTCTCCGAAATATTCCGTTGGCAAAAGAGCTCGCCGCCCTCGCCAAGTCAGTTGATGCGCGGTGGGTTATGCGCGCCATCGCGGGTTTCGACGAACTGCATTCAGGGGCGCGCCGTAACCTGAATCGCCAGCTCGGCCTGGACGCTCTGGCAGCCTCGCTCGCACCAGAATCTTAACGATTTCAACCCTCAACTCCCGATTTAGCCCTCTTTTTTCGTCCCAAACTTTTCCGCACTCTACTGTAACCCAGTGCCCCAAGCATGCATCTCACCCAATGAACTCACCCCACCGTTAGCCGCAAGGAGAAGTCATGGTGAACCGCAGGATGTTTCGCCCGGGATTTCCGGACGTGAAGGAACAACCTCCCCAGAGAATCTCGCATAACGGCCCCGCGCCCAGCAAGAAGCCTGCGCCGCCAGAGACGACCCACGCCGAGAACTTCTATTGGGTCAAGCAGATGCAAAGCCATACCCAGATGGTTGTGGTCCTCGACAGCGGCGAATCGCTTCGCGGCACGGTCGAGTGGTATGACCGCGATTGCATCAAGCTTACGCGCCAGGGCAGCCCCAATTTGCTTATTTTCAAGCGTGTCATCAAGTACGTTCACAAAGACGGGGAAGAGGCTGCATCCGGCGGAGACGAGTAGTTTCTTCAGCCCTTCCGGTTCTTGCTTTTATCCTTAACCTTCAACTTTTCAACCGCTTTATCGCGGATCGAGATTTCATCGGGCCTCAATGGAGTGCCCGCGCGCGGCTCCAAAAGTGAGCAACGCCTTGGCCGCCAGAGTGCCGTCCTCTTTATAAATCTCGCATTCCGTTACGACGAAGTTCCTTCCGGTTCTTAACACGCTCCCAACCGCCTTGATTCGGCCGCCCGGCACTGCCTCAAGAAAATTTATCTTTAGTTCTACGGTTGCGATCACCGTGGCTTTCGGAACTGTCGTATACGCCGCAATGGCTGCCACAGTGTCCGCCACGGTTGCCAAAACGCCTCCGTGCACCACGCCGTGAAGCTGCTTGTGCCTCGGCTTTACCTTCATGGTGAAGACGACGCGCCCCTTTTCCAAACTCTCCAGCTTCAGGCCCAGCAAAGAGGTCGCTCCGCTTACGTTCGTCCGCCGCCGCAGCGCCGCCTCATACTTCTTCAAATCACTGAATAATTCTGACTTCATGCAATCCTCATGCTCCTCTCAATATGCCGAAAGCCCGCCATCCAAGGGAATCGCCGCACCAGTCAGCCAGCTCGACTCCTCGGACGCCAAAAACACCGCCATTTCCGCGACATCTTCAGGACGCCCCATGCGCCCCAGCGGTATCGACCCAATCCTCGCTTTGCGCAAAGCCTTTCCCTCTTCCGAAGCCGCGAAAAGTCCCTGCACCAGTTCCGTCTCCACAATCGAGGGACAAATGCAGTTCGACCGCACATTTTCATGAGCGTGATCCAGTGCCATTGCCTTCGTCAAAAGAGTCACGCCGCCTTTTGACGCGCAGTAGGCTGCCCGATCCTTCATCGCCACCAGCCCCAGCACGGAACCGACATTTACAATCGCGCCACCACCCGCCTTGCGAAATTCCGGCAGCACCGCCTTGCACATCAAAAACGGCCCTTTCAAATTGATTGTCATCAACTTGTCCCACTGATCTTCGCTAGTTCCCTCAATCGTCGCCGCGTGCAGAACTCCTGCGTTGTTCACGAGCACGTTCAGTCGTCCAAAAGTCTTCGCCGTCTCCTTTACCGCACGCTCGCCATCCTTGGCGTTCGCCACGTCACATACTATCGCCAACCCCTTACCTCCTAGTTTCTCAATCTCGCGCAAGGTCTCTTCCAGCTTCTCTTTACGCCGTCCTGCCACAGCAACCTTGGCCCCTTCCCGCACGAATGCAAGGGCGACCGCCCGACCAATGCCCGTTCCGCCGCCCGTAATCAGGGCCACCTTCCCAGCGAGTCGTGTCACGATTTCACCACCCCCCGCGTCTAATGTAGTGCCATTGCAGCCAAATCCAGGACTCGTTCATCCGATGTATGTTAGATATTTTAAGCCCACGCAATGAAGCGCTTTGCCGGTAGAATGCTGCCCTATCTGCCCGCGATTCACAACTGAGGACCACGGAGATCCTCATTCATGAAAATCGGCATCACCTGCTATCCCACCTACGGTGGCTCCGGCGTCGTAGCCACGGAACTCGGCCAGGAGCTCGCAGCCCGCGGGCACGATATCCATTTCATCAGCTACGCCCCGCCTATCCGCATGAATCCCAACGACCCGCACATCCATTTTCACGAGGTCGAAGTCGCCTCCTACCCCCTCTTCGACCACGCTCCGTATACGCTCGCGCTCTCCACCAAAATGTTGGAAGTCTTCGAGTCCGAATCCCTCGACCTCCTCCACGTCCACTACGCCATTCCCCACTCTGTCAGCGCGATGCTAGCCCGCTCCATGGCCGCTCCACGCCGTCTCCCCTTCATCACCACTCTTCACGGCACGGACATCACTCTCGTTGGCAGCAACCGCAGCTATCTCCCCATCACAAAATTCTCCATCGAGCAAAGCGACGGCGTCACCGCCATCTCCCACTATCTCCTGAACCAAACTCTGAAAGAGTTCGATATCAAGCGCCCCATCGAAGTTATCCCCAATTTTGTGAATTGCGATCTCTACACCCGCACGCCGCAGCCAGCCCTCCGTGCGCAGTGGGCGCCGAATGGCGAGCCCATCCTCATGCATCTCTCGAATTTCCGTCCCGTCAAGCGCCTCACGGATGTAGTCGAAATCTTCGCCCTAGTTCGCGCCAAAATGCCGGCCAAACTCGTCCTCATCGGAGACGGTCCAGACCGCGGCGCAGCGGAATACCTGGTCCGCAAAAAACGCCTTCAAAAAGACGTGATATTTACAGGTAAGCAAAACGGCGTGTACGAAAAGCTTTCCGTAGCCGATCTATTCCTGATGCCCTCGCAGCTCGAATCTTTCGGTCTAGCCGCTCTCGAAGCCATGGCCTGCGAAGTCCCCGTCATCGCCACAAACGTCGGCGGCGTCCCCGAAGTCGTCGAGCACGGCGTCGACGGCTACCTGATCGAACCCGGCGACATTAAATCCGCCGCCGCCTACGCCATCGAAATCCTCTCCCGCGCCGACCGCGGCCGTGAAATGGGACACACCGCCCGCCTCAACGCCAAGAAAAAATTCTGCGCCAAAGACGTAATCCCCGCCTACGAAGGCTACTACCGCCGAGTCCTAGAGCAATCCTCCGCCGCCCGCGCCTAACTTTCTCTTCTCCGCGTACTCTGTGCCCTCTGTGTTAAAATCCCCCGTCAAATTCATCACCCACTGATCACCCATGCGACGCCGCGATTTCATTCAATTGTCCCTCGGTACTTTGGCTGCCTCTTCATTTCCGCTTTGCTCGCACCCCGCCGAAATCCCCAAACTCCGCGAAGTTGCCCACTCCAAAGGTCTCTACTTCGGCACCGCAGTTTCCGACTCCCAACTCAAGCGCTCCGACTTCACCCCTCTCCTCCTCGATCAATGCTCCATCCTGGTCGCCGAAAACCAAATGAAGTGGCGCGCCACCCACCCAGAACAAGACCGCTTCGATTTCACCCAAGCCGATTTCTTCATGGACTTCGCCGAATCCCATCACATCCCCGCCCGCGGCCACAATCTCTGCTGGCACGAGCACAATCCCCTTTGGCTCGACTCCGCCATTACCCCGCAAAACGCCGTCTCCATCTTCACCACGCACATCCAAACTGTCGTTGGCCGCTACAAAGGCCGCATCCATTCCTGGGATGTTGTCAACGAAGCCATCGAGCCTTCGCACAAAAATCCCCAAGGCCTGCGCAACTCCCCCTGGCTGCAAAATATCGGCGAAGACTACATCGAGCTCGCTTTCCGCACTGCCGCAAAAGCCGATTCCGCCGCCATCCTCACCTACAACGACTACGACATCGAAACCGACGCCCCCGCGCAACAAGCTAAACGCGAAGCCATCCTCGCAATGCTGCAACGCCTCATCAAAAAAGGCGCCCCCATCCAAGCCCTCGGCGTACAAGCCCACCTCCGCACCAACGAAGGCACGCCCACTTGGAACGGCCTCAACAAATTTTTATTGGAAATTGAAAAACTCAACTTGCAAGTTTTCGTCACCGAACTCGACGTCGATGATTCTTACATGCCCGCCGACATTCCCGAACGCGACCGCCAAGTCGCCGAAATCTACCGCAGCTTTCTCGAAAATATTCTTCGCCACAATTCCGTAAAGGCCGTCCTAACCTGGTGCCTCTCGGACCGCGACTCCTGGCTCCAAAATTTTCGCCCTCGCAAAGATGGACTTCCCCAGCGCCCTCTCCCCTTCGACGCTCAACTCAACCCCAAGCCCGCTTTCTTCTCCCTACGCGACTCCCTTGCCTCCAAACCCTGACTGCCAGCCGAAATTAAGACTGTCCGTAACCTAGAAAGCCGCGTATAACATCGGTGCCTCTTTTGTTCGGCAATAGTGTTTCAATCTTGACCTCCATTGGTTCGTCGAAAGAACTAAGGCGTTGCTCAGTTGTCGATCGGAGCCGCAGTTTTGTGGTCAGCAATTTTCTGGCGGGTTCTGTGAGGAGTCATGAGGGAACAATCCTCTTCGGATTTTGGAATAGGGCTAAGACTTTCCTCTTGGCCGGCAGCGCTAATCGGAATTCTAGTCATCAAAGCTGTCCTCTCCCTCGCGGTTAAGCCTGGTTCGTTCCTGGTTGACTATAGTGGGATCAGCTATTTCCTTCTCCTCCTTTTGGCAACGAGTTTTGCCATTCGCAATGCAACGCAAGAGACGCTGGGAAGCCCGTCGTTCTGGGTGTTCCTGGCTATAGCCTATGGTCTCTGGGCGTTCGACCAAGGCATGTATATCTATTACGAGCTTGGTCTGCACGTCGAGATGCCCAACGATTCGATTGGGGATCCGGTGTTGTTCCTCCACCTCGTGCCGCTCTTAGCTGCTTTAGCAACACTTCCGCACCGGAACATTTCAGGCCGCAAGCCATACCGGGCGATATTGAACGCGCTTTTCCTGCTTTTTTTCTGGAGCTTTCTTTATGGCTACATCGTCTTTCCCTACCGATACTTGCCCTCAAGTGCGTCGTCCCCCGGCTATGACCTGCGTTTTGACATTCTTTACCTGCTTGAGAATTTGGCCTTGGTTTTGGCTGCGGGTGTTTTGACTCTTCGCGCGCGGACGCCTTGGAAGTCAATCTATTTCCATCTGTTGGGCGCGTCGATGCTCTATGCCTTGAGTTCGACAGTCGCCAACCTCGCCATTGATTCGGGAGGATATGTAAACGGCAAACTATATGGCTTGGGTCTGACAGCCGCCGTCTGCTGGTTCGTGTGGCTACCACTTCGCGCGCGGCAGATCCCCGCGGATGAACTACGCGCAACCCAACCTGGCACTACCCATGGCTCGCGGGCGTCGCTGTGGGCCATGCTCGCGGTCGTGATGATATCCGTACCCGTCGTGTGGGAAATGTTCCAGCGGACTGAGAACACTGCAATGAAAACTCTGCGTCTGCAACTGGCCATCACCACGATCGTTTGTCTGGCCAGCGCTGCCTACGTAAAGGAATATCTCGCCAAACGCGAACTGGCTTCGCACATCGGCTTATCCAACGATCGTCTCCGCTTGGCACTGGAATCGAGCAAATCCGTGGGATGGGATTGGGAGATCAAGAGCGGACAAGAATCATCGTTCGGCGACCTGAAAACGATTTACGGAATCTCGTCCGATTCCTATGTCGCGCATGTCGAAGATTTCCATCGTCGCATACACCCGGACGATCGGCAGCAGGTCTGGAAAGCCATCAACGATGCCATGCAAAGCCATGAACCATATGCGGCAGAGTTCCGAATACGGTGGCCCGACGGGACTGTGCGGTGGGTTGCGGCGAAGGGAAAATTCTACTACTCGAAGAACGGCGAACCCGAGCGCATGCTGGGCACGGAAACGGATATTACCGACCAAAAGCGGATGGAAGAGGATCTGCGCGAGAGCGAGGAGCGTTTACGCCTGGCTGCCGAAGCGGGAAGAATGTATGCGTTCGAATGGAATGTAGAGACGGATGCTGTAGTGCGTTCTGCGGAGTCATTCCAGATTGTTGGAACAGGCGAACCGATGCGCACGACCGGCAAGCAATTGTTGGCCTCGGTCCATCCTGACGACCGGGCGAGCTTTACCGCTGCATCCCGCCAACGCACGCCCGAGAACCCCGTCTGCCAGATCACCTACCGCATGTTACGTCCGGACGGGTCCATGATTTGGGTGGAGGAGACAAAACGAGCCTTCTTTGATCAGCAGGGTAGGATCGTGCGTATCGTAGGCATGGTTGCGGACGCTACCCAAAAAAAGCTCGCCGAAGAAACCCTTTCCAACGTAAGTCGCAAAGTCGTGGAGGCCGAGGAGCAGCAACGTAGCCGAATCGCCAGAGATCTTCACGAAGATATCGGTCAGCGTCTTGCTCTCTTGGCGATTGAACTCGAACAGCTTAAGACAGGCTCTTCCCATCAAACTGTTGTGAACGGCCGCATGGATGCAGTATGGAAGCGGACCTTGGAGATATTGAATGACGTCAAAGCCTCGGCGCACGAATTGCACTCCCCAAGACTCGAATATCTCGGCATCGCAGCAGTCTTGAGATGCTTCTGCAAAGAGTTCGGTGAGCGGAAAAACATAGAGATTGTCTTCAAGACCGAAGATATAGCTGCCATCGTGCCGCCAGACATTTCTCTTTGCCTTTTCCGTGTTCTACAAGAAGCGTTGTACAACGGCATAAAGCACAGCGGAGCGCAGCGTCTCGAAGTGCAAATGTGGGCAACCCCGAGTGAAATTCATCTCACAGTCAGTGACTCCGGCGCCGGCTTTGAGCTCGAGGCTGCAAAAAACGGCCGAGGGCTTGGTCTTGTCAGCATGAAGGAGCGGCTCCAACTGGTGAAGGGAACGTTTTCCATCGATTCACAACCGCAGCGAGGCACCACAATCCACGCGTGCGTGCCTCTCAATTCGGAAAGCAAATCCAAGGGCGCCGCCGGGTAAAGGAGTCCCGAAATCTGGAAGACAACCTGTCCGGCAGCTTACCCCTGCCTAGCGTGAGGCGGCGTGCGTGATAGCTTCGAGAGCGATACTGGTCTTGACCCGCTGATCGGGGCTAATCGCGAGCTGCTTTGTCTTTACGAGCCGCTGCAATTCCGCGTAGGTCGATGACCCAGCATCAGATGAGACCTTCGCGGAGAGCTCGAGGACTTTTCCTCCAGTCCATTCCCAAAGTTCCAATGTGAGTTTACCCAGGTGCGGCTGAGATTTCGTTTGCCAATCGGTTGACGTGATCTCAGCAATTCTTTTCACGCTGGTCCAGTCCACGGAAACCTGTGCATCCTCGAACAGTTTAATTTGCGCCGGGCTCAGGAGGCGCAGAATGTCCGTTCCCGTTTGAGGGAGATCCTCCGTGTCGAGTTGCCCCGTAATCGAATAGGAGTAGTTCGCGCCATTCCGTGTCAGGTCAACTTCGCATTTGAAGACATCACGCCCCTCTGTGGGAGTAGAGAATTTTTTCGTGTTGGGTGGCCGCAATTTGACGGTCAGATCATTCTTAGCGCCCTTACGTAGCCGCACGATTGCGCCTTGAGATAGCAGATGGAGCGCACTGGTATCGAAAAAGTAGACGCGACCGGCCGTTTCTTTTTGGGCATTGAGCGCCGCGATGGCAGTCTGAGTTTCCGCGGGTGAGAGCAGAAGCTTCACTTCAACGTTGCAATTTTCTTGTGCATGCAAACTGGAACAAAGAAGAAGTGCCACACAACTGAAGAAAGAGAGAGAGACTGCACTTGGTTTTGGATGGCGCGGCATGTCGCTCAACAGAACTAACATAGACCAGGCCAGGCGCACCTTGCTAGCGAAATGGCCGATGAGTCCGCATCGTTTTTCGTTGAGTGCAACCCTCTGTCACTTTTGCCATGTCCCTAGGTTAGAGCAAATCTTTCGAGCAATATCCCTGAGAGCTAACCGGCGGACTCACCGTTCCGAGAGGACTTGCCATCGCATTCGCCCCCAAGTCCTCTCGCCTGGTCTTTAGACCACTGGCGCGGACACCACATTCGTCTTGCGAGCTACGCGATGCGCGTTCTGCTTCCGCGCATTTGCGTCGTTGTCCGCCACGCCGCCTGTCACGCCCTGACCAGCATGCGCCGCTACCTGCACCTTGACCGCCTTCTTAGCCACCGGCTTCGCCGTTGGGTAAGCATCTTCGACTCCCGTATTCGTGAAAATCGCCGGGCTAACTTCCTGCGCTTTGCAGGAGGGCGTCCACCCCAGCAGCATAGCCGCAACTCCGAGCGTTCCGATCCACACCGTCTTGGGCAACAAAGCTTTGAAATTGTTCATGGCGAATGTCCTTCCTTTTTTCGAATCTGCGCGGCTACTACCGCTCGATGCTACCGGCCTTGAACGCCCCTGCATCGTGAACACTTTTTCGCACACTCCCCTTTTCCTGCCAATGCACACAACCTGGAAAAGGAATGAACAAATGATGAACGCCTAATCCCTACATTCGACGGGGGATCGCAGACAATTTTTGCGGAAATCGGACTCGTCAGGACAGTACATCAATGGCCACAAGCGTGATGTCGTCTTTCTGCTCAGCGGATGCAGGCTGCCACTTATGAATCTCGGAGAGTAGTTGCTCCAACAACTCAGAGGGCAAGCGCAGATGATTCTCGCGCACGACTTGCTCAAGCCTATGCGAGCCGAACGCCTCCCCACTTCCGCTCTCCGGCTCACTCACGCCATCGGTGTAAAGCAAGAATCGATCACCCGCCTCGATAGCCATTTCGCAAACAGGATACTCAGCCTCTGCCAGCACGCCCAACAACAGACCGTTGCTTTCGACGCTTTCCAGCTTTTCTCCGCGCCAATGCAGCAGCGGCGGATGTCCTGCCGCGGAATAAAGCGCTCTGCGCCCTTCCGTGTCAATCCACAGATATGCTGCTGAAACGAGCTGCGCCTTCAGCTGCGCAAAAAGTATGCGGTTCAACCCACTCAACACCTCGCTCGGGTCGTCTGCGCACGGCACGAGCGACTGAATCGCCACCTTGATCATCGACGCGATCAGCGCCGCCGGCACTCCGTGTCCAGTGACGTCTGCCACTAAGAACCCGGCCCGGTTCTCATTGACCGCAATGAAATCATAGAAATCGCCGGCCACGGCGGTCATCGGTCGATATGCCGCGGCAACCGCCAGATTTTTCACTTCTGGATTTTTGCCAGGCAGAATCGACGCTTGAATCTCCTGCGCAATCGCCAACTCGCTCTCAATCGAATGCAAGCGCCGTTCTCCCGACAAGGCCATTTGCACGCCTACGTACCCAAACGAGAAGAGCAGAGCGGCCAGCCCCAGCGAACCCGTTATCCGGTATATCTGATAGTGAAAAAGCCGCGCCACGTTGAAATACAGCGCATCCGCGGCAAAAACAAGCGTGCCAATAACCATGACAGCCCGGTTCGGAAGAATGAGGTACTTGCTCGAGAGACTGGGGACCGCAAGGATTACCACAAAAATGATGAGAGCCACAACAGCGATGAAATGGACAAAACCGAGCAGCGTTTCGCTGGACCCTGTAACCACGAAAATTCCGATTCCCGCGAACCCGAAGGCCAGACCCAATCCGATGACCGTCTTCAGAAACAACCGCATTTTTCCTGCGCTCAATTCCAGCCACGCAAGCGAAACAACGGTTAGAAACAGATAGTCGATCGCCATCGTCAGAAAAGGAAGACCGCTCCGCAGCCCGTGCGGCAGGGCCGCGACTAAGCTCGGGGCATCAGCAAGGAGCAGCGCCCCATACATGGCACTCCATATCCCCAGCCACGCAAAGAGGCGCACGCCCCCCTGACGGCGGGCAGCCGCAAAGGCGCACGCAGCCGCGCACGCCACCAGCCCGATGAACATAAAAACCGCTCCGGACATGATGCTAACGACTTCGCTTTGCAGCATTGTCAAAACTTGCCCTTGCAACTATGCCCCCTTGAATCACCGCCAAGATAACAGAGTCCACCTTCTCCCCAAATGAATACGGCATAGCAGCCGGTGCGGATGCTTTCGCATTCGTCACCAATCTCAACTCCAAACTTAACAACTTCATTCTGAAAGACCGATAACTACTCCGTCGGCGGGTGCCGCGCTTTGCCTTGGCTGGCCAATTCTCGCAACTCGATCTTGCGAGGGCGGACGCGTAGAGATAGGAATGTCATATACTCCGCAGAGGAGCCCAAATGAAAAAGTTTAGTCTTCTGATGCTGGCGTTGTTGCTCGCGACTGCGTGTCTGGCGAAGACGCGGAATTGGAAGCAAGCGAAGATAGAAGCTACTTCGGAAACCGACGTTTCCCAGAAATTGCTGGGCAATAGAAATACCATGCATTACACCATTGAGACCGAGGATATGGTTTATTTTGCCGACTATACCTTCACACCGGGCCCGAACACACAGAGCCATGCGCGGGACATTCCGGTAAATGAGATAACAAAAATCGCCATCGAGGGGCATCACGCGTACGTCCTCGACGTCAATGGCAAAGAAATCAAACTGCATATCGTCAGGAAAGTTAAAAAGTAGTCTCGCCAAGTTCCAGCCGGCAGAGGAAGCGTCGGAGGCGCCTCAACCTTCGCTTTTTACCGCTGAGGCTTTTGCCCCGCAAATCCGTGCTACAGTCTTAGCTATGAGCACCAACTCCAAAAAACCAATTCTCTGGTCGCTAGTTTTTGCAGTCGCCATGATCGCCTCAGCCTTCCTGTTCAAAGGCAATCCTGCTCTATACTGGATTGAAGCCGGCCTAATGGTAGCAGCGCTCACCTTCGCAGTGCTAAAGTCCCAGCGGCCCGTCTGCGCCCGTTAGCCAACTTCTCTTTCCGTTTCCATCTCGTCTTCTCTGCGACCTCTGTGTCTCTGCGGCCCTCTGCGTAAATCTTTTTTCCTTTTTTCGGTTTAAAATCCAAATTCCACTTCACCCCACCCCAAGAACTTTGCTTCCCAACCCGTTTGTCACCGTGCTATAATGTTTGTGTAGCGTATTGCGCCTCGCTTCCCGCGAGGCTTTTTCATTTCCAACTCAATTTTTAGGAGACACCCAAGCCCTCTTGCCAGCAGGACTGCAGACGCTTGTGTTCTTGCGCGTGATCGGTTACCCGAAAAAAGGTTCGGACAACACAGTTAGAAAATGTGCAAAAAGAGAGGAAGGCCCAAAATGGGAATTCTAGAAACTGCAAAGCCTGCAATCATCATCTGCACCAGGGACCGCGTCCGCGCCACGGCGTTCTATCGAGACACGCTGGGGCTAGCACTGGCCCACGAAGACAACTTCGCCGCCGTTTTCAACACCGGCGGAGCCACCCTCCGGGTCTCCACAGTGGCTGATTTCACGCCTCACGAGCACACCATCCTCGGCTTCCTAATCCCGGACGTGCAAGCCACCGTGAAAGCCCTGCGCGAAAAGGGCGTAACCTTTAACCTCTACCCACGCTTCCATCAAGACGAACTCGGTATCTGGACCGTTCCCCGAGGCTCCGTAAGTGTCGCCTGGTTCAAAGACCCAGATGGCAACGTGCTAAGCGTGACAAACGCCTGAAGCGACCTAGCCTTTCCGCCTGAGGACGGTCGAATCGCAGGCTGAATTCAAGCTGGATGTAACTCCTGTAGAATCAGGGCCCTTCATAAGTGTTGATTTTAATCAACTTTATCCCTTTTAAAATCAGCGTTTACGCGAAACCCGGGGGTGCCCCCGTTATTGTTAACCAGAATGGGACAGACTTTAGCCTGTCTGCAGTTCAACTTGAGCAGGATTGTGATGGCGAAGCTGCCGCCTCAATGTTTCACGATGGTTTCTCTGCTTCAGCCCGAATGTGTTCCAGGACACGCACGTGAATCCGATGAATGATGTAGTCCGACCAGAAATGCCAGTAGGCCTCCGGCCAAATCGTGTGGCTATACCAGGTTGTGCCCTCAAGCCGCGTGCGCCCACCCGGCAATGCCGTCAGCAGGAACTGCCCTTCGTGCGACACGAAATAGCCGTGCAGATGCCGCGGTTCGATGCTGGCATAGGGCGTAACCTCTCGCAACGGCGCCGGATTTTCCCGCACGCTGAACTTCAGCAAGCGCGGCTCGTCCCACACTTCAATTGGCTCGACAAACGGCCCCGTCGAAAACTCGCAGCGCCTGACCGCGCCCGCCCCGTGTCCGGTAATTTCGGCACGAATCGGATACGCCACCCCCGCGCGGAAAATCAGTTCCTTCGGCGGGGGAATCTCCGCGAAGGAAACGACGTCGTTCCATACCTTTTCCGGAGGTGCATTCACCTCGATCGCGGACTTTACCTCGAATGTCTGCGGCTTCAGGTTTGCCAGGCGCTCCACGCCTGCAAACGACGGCGTGAACAGCAACACGATCGAGAGCATCGCGGGCGCTTGTTTCGCTCGCCAATAGCCTTCCTGGATCGAGTATCCGAGCGTGCCTCCGAGCGCCGCCAATCCTATTGCGAACGGCGCCGCCATCAAAATGCAGAGCACACCTTCTATCGCCACTATCAAAAGCACTGTCCCCAGAATCGCCAGAGGCATCAGCGAAACGGCCAGGCAACTCCCCAAGCCCCGCCGCTCGTGGTAGCTGTAGACCAGCACGGAAAACAGTCCCAGACAAAACGGCGCGGCCACGAAAAGCCCCGTACCGTAGAGCCTCAGCGCTTCCGTGCTGAAAAGCGTGAATGCCAGCCCCACGGCTGCTGTCGCCATAACCGAAAAAACACCTGCTCCCAGTTTGCTCCGTGGGATCAAGCTGTTCAGCGGTTTCGTTTCGGGCCACGGCGCCGCTTGCTTCGCTTCCTCTCGCCGATGCGGTCCCATCAAGCACAGCAGCAGCAGGAACAGCAGATTGACGACCGGCACAAAAAACAGCACCACCAGCCAGACTGGCTGCCCTGCGTCCCGCAGCCGCTGCACCGTCAGCGTCACGCCCAGCCAGATAAACGGCAGCGCAATCGCCAGCATCGTCGCCGCGAACATAGGATCTCCCGCCGTTCGTCCCGTGCTCCACGGTACCCTCGCTCCCAGCGGAAACAGGTAATTCCATGGCAGCCAGTCGCGATGAAACAGCGCCCCTGCCACCCATCGGTCCAGGGCATACTTTACTGCCAGCGCGGTCACTCCCACGGAGGCGTACGTTCCGCGGCCCACCGTTCCCTGCCATCGCCACATTTCCGCAAACCGCATGGCCATGACGCAACTCCCGTGGCACAGCCAATCCTGGCTGTGCTCTTACAACTCCAGACCTCCGCTATGTCAGCGATCGTCCCCGGACTTCATTCCCTGCTGCATTGCACCGCGGCTACTTTAGTTCGTTGTTCCCTTGCTTTATTTCATTACTTTCTATTTCACGGTTTCCACTCTCCGGCAAGTCACCGCCGCGCAATTCCTCTTCGCCGCCGCCCGCGCGTATGCACGCCGCAGCAATTCCATCATTCCCGGCAGAGATGCAAACCACACCAGAGGCCGCGCCCACCAAATTTCGCGCCCCAACGCCACCACCGCTTCCGCTCCTCCATACTGCCGCTCATCCGAAAGCAAAAGCCGTATCTCGCGCAACAATTCATCGCGCGTCACTCCAAGCAGCTCACCCACTCGCGGATCCTGCAACGGCGCCACAGACAATCCACGCCGCTCCAAAATCGGCGCCAGCCACCGCGCAATCCGGGTGCAAAACGCGCACTCCGCGTCAAAAAACAGCCACCCTCTCGCCTGCCGCCCCTTCCCGTCCGTAAACTCCGATGTCAGCGAAATCATGGCTCTCTTCTTCTCTGCTTACTCTGTGACCTCTGCGTTAAAAGCCACCCTGAACCAATGGCATAAGTTCAGCCGTCAGCTACTAACCGGCCTTCTTGCCCAGCAAGGTGAAGACCTTGCCCCTCAACTTCCCCACACCTTTCAACGCCGAAGTCGGCATCCGCAACACTTCGTCAAACAAGCCCGCCATAATCGTCAAAAACTCCAGCATGCTCTCCAGCCGCTCCCGCGTGTACGGATCGCCCTGAGCGTTCGCCTTGGATTCGGCCACGCATTCCGCCAGGACCCGCAAGGTCGGATCAATCTCCCGCCTCTTTCGCTCTTCCGAGACAATCCGGAAAATCTCCCAAACATCTTTGAGAGACTCGAAATGGTCGCGCCGGTCACCCAGTACATGCACCACGCGCACAATTCCCCACCCCTGGAGTTCGCGCAAACAAGTGCTCACATTCGACCGCGCCACTGCCAGGGTGGTGGAGATTTCATCGGCAGGGACGGGGACAGGGGAAAGGAAAAGCAAGGCGTGCACCTGCGCCACGGTGCGGTTAATCCCCCACCGGGTGCCCATCTCGCCCCAATGCAGGATGAATTTCTGGGCTACCGGTGAAAGCGTGGCTTTCGTAGTGTCTGTCATTTCTGTTGTTTCTCTCTGTACTGAAATTACCGTAGAGAAGGCTCTTTGTCAAGTTCTCTTCCCTGTTTTCGTGCGATTCTCGCGGACCAAATAAAGAAGAGCTGCGTCTCGTGACACCTGTCCCTTTTCCATCCTTTCCTCCCATTTACACCTGCATTCCCGTTTGTCAAAGTTAAGGCAGTGAGGATGTTGAGCTTTTGAGATTCTCCAGAACACACCAATGCAGAGCCATTATCGCAGCACTCGGAGTGCTATATGCTCTCGCTTGCGCGTTCCAACCTCTAGTGGCTCGCCAGAAACCCGGTCAGATCGTTTCGCCAGACGCTGACGACTCCGCCATCGCTTCCGTTTGTCCTGTCGTTTACCCCGACGATCAATCACCCGCTTCCCGCGGCTACCATTACACATTCTTCGGCAACGCCTTCTTTATCAATGATGAGGGCTATCTCCTCACAGTCGCCCACGTGCTCGAGACGTTTCGTGACGGCGGCCAGCCCTACATTCTCGTGAATCGGCCCAATTCCCCGCCCAAGCTGTTGCAGGTCACTGTGATCGCCAAAGATCCGCAGCACGATGTGGCAATCCTTCGAGCCACGCCAAATCCTTTCGTCGGCAAGTACAGTGTTGCGTTCCTTCTGCTGGCGACTGACGCAGCCGTTCGCGGTCAATCCGTCCTCGCGCTTTCGCTACATCCTCAGCGGCTTCAGGATGCGCACAGCTTTGAGTTGCAGCGCGAAGACTCATCCCCCGGCACAGTCCTGAGTTACGAATCCACGCAGCTTGAAAAATCCGCGCCTGCCGTTGACGTTTTTCTGCTTAGCCATCCGGTAGTGAAAGGCCAGAGCGGCTCGCCGGTCCTCGCAACTGACTCACATGCGGTCGTTGGCCTAGTTGAAGGCCTGTGGCTGCGCGGTACTCCTCTCTCCATTGCCAAATCCAGCGCGCTGCCGATCGGGACTCCTGGAGCCGCTATCCCTATTCAGTACGCCATTACTCTTTTGAAGGAACACAACGTCTCATGGCGATCCGGCGCTGTGTCATCGACTTCTCCAACCTCCCCGCCGAGTGCGTCTTCGGCGCGATCATCCTCGCAGCGTCAATAGCGAAATAAGCCGCACAGGCAGGAGTGCGTGTGCTTCGCGAACAGAGCGATTCCTAGGACGCAGAATCCCTGATGCGCAGAACGATTTGAAATGAACTGGATCAGAATCCAATTTGGGGAGTGCGTTTAGAAACTACCGAGAGCCGTTTAACTAAGTCTAGGGAATGACAACTAGCCTGCGGCTGCGTTCTGTCCGTTGCCAGGCTTGTTCGATATCGGCTAGCGGTACTTTCTCTGTTTCGATGCGCAGCGTGCCTGCGGCTCCCCATGCCAGGACTTGCTGCATTGCGGCAACTAGCACTTCTCGGGCTGGCATTCCGGCTGTTCCCAGAATTGTTAAAGCCGTGCTGCGAAGGACCGACGCTGGAAGCGAGATATTGGGTCCAGCGCTCTCTCCTACTTGCAGAAGGCGAACTTCGGGATTCACGGCGGCAAATTCGTGGCGCGTGATGGCTGCTAGAAGCACTTCCGTGGGCCGCCCCCAGACGTAGTCGATGATTACGTTGAATCCGGTTTCGCCGGCTTCGCGTGCGAATTGTTTCTTCAGATCCTCTTCGGGCTGATTGAGTTGAATCGTCGCATCGGCACCTAGGCCGCGGAGTTTTTCGAGCGCTTCGGGGTTTCGTCCTGCGCCGATTACGCGTCCTGCCCCGAGCAATTTCGCTATCTGAACGGCGATGGTTCCGGTGATTCCCGTGGCGCCCAAGATGAGAACGGTTTCGCCCTTCGCAACCTTCGCGCGGCTGTTTAGAGAGAGCAGGGCCGACACGCCAGGATTTGGCAGGGCCGAGGCTGTAGCATCGTCCATTTCCTTGGGTACTGGAAAACAAAATCCTGCGGGAACTACGGTGCGCTCCGCCATGGCACCATAAGGCCGACGCGGGCCACCAAAGAAAACCCGCATTCCATCCGCAAGTTCGCCAACGCCGTCGGCTCCGCAAACGACCGGGAGCTCGCGCGGACTTGCATAGTGCGATCCGGCAGCGAGTTGCTTATCGATCGGTTTTAGTGACGCGGCTAGTACGCGCACAATCGCTTCGCCCTGTCCCGCGACCGGTTCTGCAAAATCCTCGTAGCGCGGAGGTTTGCCTAATTCGTGTAGCACAGCGGCTTTCATGCTGGTTCTCGTTTCTTTCGTAGACCGCTCCGGCTCAGATATGTTTCAGAGCTGGCTTATGCTGCGATTTCCATCGCAGTATGCCATGGTTCGGGATTGGGAATTAATCAGCACAGTCGGGCGAGGACGGGCACAGCGGTGCTGTGCCCCTACGAGGAATTTGGGGCGTTTCGGTTATGGCTGGGGAGAGAGCCAGGCCGATGCTCGTTGTCCAAGGCAATCCTTTGTGTTGTCATATCAGCTCTCACTCGTCGGAGGAGCGCCATGACACCTAATGATTTTCGCAAACTGGCTCTGAGCCTGAATTCCTAAATTGAATTGCACTGTTTTGCCCTAACTCGGTTAAGTTTCAGTTGGTTGAAAGAAACGCCGAGGAGGACAAAACAGTGCACTGGCAAATTACCGCTCTTTGGGGCGGAAAAAAAGTGGAATTGCGCGAGACCCAGCGAGCCGTCACCCCGTTCGGTGGGCTGGTGGTGTTCTTGGAGTTTCTGCGGCAGATTGGCTATCGCGAAGCGGTGAGCAAGTATCTGCCGTTTCGGCTTACTTCCCCCAACGCCATCGATCCGGCGGAGACCTTCACGGCTTTCTTACTCTCGGTGGTGGCCGGAGCGCGGCGCTTCGCACACACCAGTTTGCTGCGTGCCGACGTGGCCTTGCACGCGGTGCTGGGGATCGCGCGCTTTCCGGTCGATGACACCATTCGCAACCTGTTCAAACGCTTCGGTCAGGGACAGTGCCAGCGTTTTTTCTCCGGCTTGTGGAGTTGGCAGCTGGAGCGGCTTCCGGGATGTTCGGCGGGATATAGTCTGGATTTGGATTCCACGGTGTTCGAGCGCTACGGGCGACAGCAGGGTGCGTTGCGCGGGCCGAATCCACGCAAGCATGGGCGGCCCTCGCATCATCCGCTAGTGGCGGTGCTGGCCGAGGCGCACTTTCTGTTGCACGGCTGGCTGCGGAGCGGGAACTGTGGCACGGCCCGTGGCGTGGTGGAATTTCTCAAGGAGGCGCTGGCGCTGTTGCCGGAAAAACATGCCCTTCGGGTGGTGCGCGCCGACGCCGGCTTTTTTGACCAGCAATTATTGGGTTTTCTCGAGCAGCGTGGGTTGTCTTACATCATCGTGGCACGGCTGACGCTCTGGCTGAAGCGCGAGGCCGCCCGCGTCACCGCGTGGCGCGCCTTGGACGAGCATTACGCCGCCGGCGAGTTTTTTCTGCAACTCCTGGGCTGGGACCGCCCGCGCCGCTTCGTGGTGATCCGCGAGCGGCTGCGCGCCGAGCGTCCCTCGCTGGGAAGAAAACTGCTCGATGTTCCCGGCTACACCTTCCGCGTCTTCGTCAGCAATCTCGCGCTCCCGCCGGAAGAGCTCTGGCGAGACTACAACCACCGGGCGGACATGGAAAATCGCATCGCCGAACTGAAACACGATTTGGGCGCCGATGATTTTTGTATGCAGGAGTTCTTCGCCACCGAAGCAGCCTTCCGCAGCATCCTGCTACTGTTCAATCTGCTCGGAGAATTCCAGCGCGCCAGTGGCTGCAAAACCTATCGCCAACCGGCCACGCTGCGCGCGCAAGTTTTTCTTTGCGGTGCGCTGCTCGGCCGAGCCGGCCACCGCTTGGTTCTGCATTTGTCGGCTTCCTGGGGCGGCCTCAAACCACGCATCCCGTTGCTGGAAAACGTCTTATCCTACAGTGTCCCAACTTCGCCGAAGTTGCATCCTGGACTCGCGACTTGAGCCCAAAATCGATCAATGAGTCTCCACGAAACCCACTTCAACTTCGTTTTTCAGGCTGAGTTTTCCGGAAACCGAGGAACGTAGGCACATGAACCATCCCGACTTCCGCGTAGCCGGAAAAATCTTCGCCACGCTCGGCTATCCTGACAAGTCCTGGAGCATGGTGAAGCTGACTCCGGTCGAGCAACAAATGCTCGTCGAAGCCGAGCCCGCTGTATTCGTCCCAGCCAAAGGCGCGTGGGGACGCCAAGGCAGCACTACTGTGAACCTCAAAGCTGCCAAGAAGGACGTGGTCCGCAGCGCGCTCGCAGCCGCATGGCGCCTTGCCGCTCCCGCGAAGCTGTCTGAGCAATTTCCAAGCGAAGTACACACAGCCATCGAGAAGCCGCAAGCCAAGCCTAAAAGGACTCCTCAGCAAAGAATTCGCCGCTCCTTGAACCGCCAGAAGAAATAGCTCAAACCCAATTAATATTGGCGGCTCGCGCAAGCATGACCGCAATTGAATAGTTTTAATTGTTTTGGAGATTTGTCTTACACAATGTAATACGGTATAATTTATTCAGGCACATCATGGCATCGCCACTCACCCTTCGGTTAGACGAAAAGACCCGGCAGCGCATTGCGCGGCTTGCCCGCCGGGAGCAACTCTCGATATCGGAAGTCATTCGGCAGGCGATTGCAGCATGGGCGGATCGCCGGGAGCCGATCACTTCACCTTACGAGGCGATGAAGGATTTGATCGGCGTGGTGAGCGGTGGCAATCCGAAACGCTCTGAGCAAACCGGCCGCAGCTTTACCGCGCTTCTTAAAGGCCGGAGGAGCCTGCGTTGATTCTTGTCGATGCTGGGCCGCTCGTCGCACTGGTTGATTCAGACGACCAGCACCATGACAAGTGTGCGGCAGCGCTCAAGGAGCTTCGCGAACCACTCGCGACCGTCTGGCCTCCGCTCGTCGAAGCGATGTACCTCTTGTCTGATTTGCCGTTGGCACAGGAAGCGCTGTGGGAAATGCTCGACCGGGGCGCGGTCCTAATGCTTCCCCTTGACTCCGGTGATATTCCCCGTATTCGCGAACTGATGCGCAAGTACGCCAACCGCCCCATGGATCTCGCCGACGCCGCGCTCGTGCGCGTGGCGGAGCGTGAAGGCCTGCGCAAAATATTTACCGTGGACCGCCGCGATTTTTCAGTCTACCGCCTCAACAATCGGACGCGACCGACGCTTATCCCCTAACTTCCGGCCCTACGAAATGCTTCTCCGCGCCGTTTGCAGGCCGGAACGTACGTGTGGCTGCGAATTGAGCCACACATCTATGTCCGGTCGTGAGAGCAGAAGATGGCGATTCGGTCTGTTTCTAGCGCCCCAATAACTCTTAGCCACCGTTCTTCAACGACGACGCGCGTGCACGGGCCAAATGTGCAGACTCGAATCTCTCGCTTAGCGGCTTCCTGTCGCAGCGAATTCAGTACTTCTCGCAGGATGGCGCCGCTAAAGGGCGTATACAAATAGAATATCGTGCCGTGGGATAAGTCCGCAGCGCGAGCGTCGCCCTGGATAAATCTCACGTTGTTCAGGTTTAATGACTGAGCGCTCTTGCGAGCACAATCGACATAGGACGGCTCAAGTTCAATCCCAGTGCAGTTAGCGCTGGTGCAAATGGAAGACATCAAAGTAACGTGACCAAGCCCAGAGCCGAGGTCGATTAGAAAGTCCTGGTCCGTGAGAGCTGCTCGGAGGATGAGATCAAAGATGTGGCGCGCAGGCGTCGGCTGATAAGCAACCATTTCGGACTGTAACTGGACGACCTCAGCCGAAGGTTTTTCAAACTGCAAGACTCCGCTGATCAATTCGTCCAGATAGTCATAGCCTCTGGAATTCGCGAGATTAGATGCATCATTCCCATCGGGCATCCATTCAAGCAGACTAGCCCTGCCCGCGCCCCGCTGAATATCTCGACGGATGCTCTTGTAGAGGCTGAGATTGACAGACTCCAATCGAGAGTACATCGCCATCGCGCGGTGAAGAAGTGTTGTTGCGATGAGTTGCCCGCCTAGCCCGTCTGGGACGTAGACATCAAGGTCGTCGAGGGCTTCGATACGTTGACGTAGATTCTCCGGTTCTGCTAGCGAACGATCTTGTTCCAATTCTTCGATGAGGCTCGCAAGCGCAATCTCGGTACGCATTCTGTCGGTATAAAAAAAGTTGGTATCGGAAGTTGTGGAAAAGAAGCCACAAAAAATGGCGCGCCCGGAGAGACTCGAACTCCCGACCCTCTGGTTCGAAGCCAGATGCTCTGATCCAACTGAGCTACGGGCGCGTCCTTGGCAACTCCATTATTTCACAACAGTTACGCTGCAACTGCAACTTCTAATTCGACCGATTCTTTGGAGCTTCTTGGAGCAACATAAGCAGGAACATCGAATCCGACGCCCACTATTTCCGCTTCTTGGAGCCTCAGTTCGAGTTCCTCATCCATGCGGGAATAGAGTTCCGACATCGTTTGCGGCTTATGTCCCATCCAGAAGTTGTTGATGTCCTCCTGGCAACGCTTCCCTCGAAGCCATGTTTTTCTGAATCTACGGAATGCGTGCCAGCCCATACCCGGCTCATCGAGGCCCATCGGTTTGAGGCGCTCATTGAGCCAGCGGGTTTGCAGGTTGTTGTGCAGGTACGGTGTGCCGTTCCGGGTCTGAAACAGCAATCCGTTCCTGCCGCTCGTGAATGCTCGCAGGTACTCCGCGACTTTGGTGTTTAGGTCAACCTGACGATAAGCGCCGTCCGTCTTGAGATAGTTGACGATACGAGGATTGTCACGGTCAACTTGCTGACGAACTTCGATAGAACGCCCGTCGTTGATGAAATGGCTGGTTTCGAGCGCAAGTGCTTCCGAGATTCGCATCCCGGTCGCGCCAAGCAAGACATACAACGCCTGCTCCTTGCCTTTGCTCTCGGTCACCAGTTTGTTCACAGCTTGGACTTTCAGTGAGGGCCGACGTTGCTGTCTCTGATTTACGACTGGCAAATCCATCACCGTGCTATCCCACTTCCGGCGGTGAATAGGCTCGCCAGTTTCGCCATCCTTCAACGAAGCGACGATCTGCTGGATGTGTTCAACATACGTGCTCACCGTTCGTGCCGACAGCGACTTCTTCATCTTGTCCACTAGCGGTTTGATGGTGATGTTGTTGACCGCACCGAGCGACAGATCGCCTATCTCGGGAAGAACCCATTTGTTCAAGGCCGATTCGATGCTCGAAGTGTCCTTGATCGGTTCCCTATCCCGAGTTTTTGCCCATTGCAGATAGACTTTCGACTGCTGTCGAAATGAGATTTCACCCAAGACCACACGGTTGAAATGCTCTTTCGAGTTCGCACCGGATTGCTCGACAATTTCCCTTGCCTTGCGTCGTATTTCAGGCGACGGCGGCTTGGGCTTGCCTTCCTTATCGAGCACGACCGGAGCGATCTTTGCTGTCATGTTGATTCGTTCTTCTTGACCATCGACATCCATCCGCCATCTGACCCGATAGAAGCCGGATTGGATAACGATGGTTCCATTCTGACCGCTGCGACGATTCATAGACTTGCGTCCTTTTCGTCGTCGCTTTGGTTGCGCGAATGGGACTATAGCAAGGGAGGAGCCATCGGACAATGCGTCCGGTTTGGTGACGGGAAATACAGAAACCATAAAACAAGCCGAATTCTGAAGACACTTCTGCCTTCAATTGTTTATTTCGGCTCGCTTCAGGATTTCTTACTGAGGCTTATCTGTGGGCTTATGGATTGGGCTGGCGATTCCGCCAACTTAGACCCCACTACCATTCGTAACCCTGCGCTGTAGGTCCGCTAGGCTTCCACCCTCTACAGAACAGTTTGCATCAAATCTCGGAGTCCCCGATGCTGGCGTGGGTTGCGCTTTCGCGCTGACTCATTATGGAAATGGCTCCCAGAAACGGGAGCCTTAGACCGAAAACAGAATACCAAAACTTTACCGGGATGTCAAGTCCGTTATGTTAGAATAAAGATGTGACAGACAAACCCAAGCGGGACTACTCGGCAGGTTTAAAGGCGCTCTCATCTCCTCCGCCCGAAACTGAAAAAAGCAGTTATGGCAAAAATGCGTTGCCGGGAAGCGTGACAGTTCCCTGCAAGAATCAAAATTGCAGAGGCGCCGTTAAATCCGGTTTTGTTTACAACACAGAAGAATGGATTACCGGATTTATCGCTAAGGAACGCGAGTGTCCTGACTGCAAATTGAAAGCTCTTTATTCTCGTGATGACGTTGAAGTCGCTCCCTCATCGCAGTAATTTCCTCTTTGTTCAAGCGGACCCATCTGTAACGAAGGCTGTTCTCCATCGGAATCCAATCAGTTAGCGGCTGCTCAGTTTCCAAACTTTGACTCATTATTTTCTCCAAAATAAAAAAGGACGTGTCCGAAGACCCCGCCCCGATGCCTGATATGCGCTGAAAGCGTTGGACTCGTAGTTCAAGAACAACGAGTGATAACACTTTGAGTACCTAAGTTGACTACGTATTTTTCCGCAGTGTTTTATCAGTCAGAATATCAATCGGGTGGTCATTTCTTCATGCATTCCTTTTTCACAACACTGACACTGCTACTGGCGACTCTAATTTGCCAGGGAGCTAAACCAGCTAACCAAACCGAGAAATCCAGGAATCCCAGTGAGAAAACTCAGGGAGAAGTAAATCCACTCTCCCCTCTCCCCGGTTCGATCAACGGTACGACGACAAAACCAAATAGCGGAGAAAAACAAAACGACACTAGTAATGTGTTGGATCATTGGAAGACTCCTATCGATATCCTTACTACGGCGATAATCGCTCTTTTCACTGCTCTAACGTATTTCAATTTACGAAGTCAACTTCACGCGACCAAAATCGGAGAGCGTGCATGGTTAGTTCCAAATATCGGTTCAATCGAAGAAACTAAGATCAAAGGGACTTTTCAAGTAATCTGCCAAATTACAAACAATGGGCGTACTCCAGCGTGGGTAACTGCGGCGGGTTCCGTTGGATTGATTCGGAATAGTGAAAAAGAACTACCGACGACTCCGCCATATACGCCTATGGGGCCGTTCAGTAATACGGGTTCTGTCTTGCCCCCGACGGCCTGGTTACCGCAAGGATTCCCTCTAACCAACGAACAGCTAAAAATGCTGGTGAAAGGCGAAAAAGCACTCTATATAACCGGATTTGTCGAATACAAAGACATCTACAAGATTGAACATCGCACAAGTTATTGCTTTCAATTAAAAAAGGCTCAAGACCTAACCCTTCCGGTCCCTTTAGACTTCTGCATTGCTGGCCCTCCCGAATACAACAGCGCGACTTAGAGTCATGTGGGAATGGAAATTGGTTCTCCTATTTGCTCGGCTCAACTCGCCCGGTCCGAACGCAATCGGATTCCTCGGATGAAGTCGGAATCACAGACTACCCGGCGCATCAGGCTGACCTTCCGCTTCCTCGACCATCACCCGGCATATCCTGGATTTGCCTGCGAACATTTCTGGTTGCAACCCAATCGATAGCTCCACTCTGAGTGGTAATAAACATTTTCTGGATTTGATCCGTTCTTGAGTACGTGTTTCCTCTCATGGCTTCGGCTTCACGTTGCGCCTCCGCCTGCGAGTTCGATTCTGGCGTGTGGTCTCGTTCCGCACGTGCTGCCACAGCAGCTTCGTATTGTTCTCGGATGCTGCCACGATAAGACGTTGATTTCGCAACAGGCTTCCCAAAAACATCGAGCCTCTGGTCCAAGGGAGTTTCGTCCTTAAGATCAGTGCGATTGCTGTACTGTCCTGGTTGATAATGAACGGATCGGTGCTCTTCGACTTGCCCTGTGTGAGAACATCGTCCAGCAGCAGAATCAAAATTCTCATTCGTGAACACTCTTCCGACAAGCTGCGCTAAGATTGAAGCCTCGGCCTGGGGTGTGTGAACCAGGTGCTTTTGCCTGCCCCACCATGCGTCGAACGCAGCAAGCTGCGCCTCACCGAAGTTGGCACGCATGTTTTGAAGTACTAACTCCTGTGGGCTTAGGTAGAACTTGTAGCCCAACTCTGGCGTGTGAAGCTTCGCTGATTGCTCCAAAGAGGCGAGCGTCGGCGGCATGTTGTTCTGGGCCAAGTGCCGGAGAAGGGCTTCGCCATTCTCAGTGGTATCGATGAATCCCCGAGGTGCATGAATCTTATGAAACTGATTCAACGCCTCGATTAGTTGTGCTGCGTTTACATCTTTGTACTCGTCAAAAGTCATTGCGATTCTCCCTTAACACAAACCTTGAAGGCGTGCGTTTATTGATTCCAAACCATATCTCGTTCGCCAGAGAGCGATTGTCTCCCGACTGGCGTCCTTGATCTTCTCTGCTGTGATTACGTCCGGTAACGGGGTGATCCCGACAGGGCGGGACGGCTCCTGGGTCACTCTAGTGAAGATGGCTTCACGTTCAGCACGCTCTTGCCCAGAGTGCGCCTTCAACTCTGCGATAGACTTCTTTGCCCATTTCGAGTTGTGCTGGTTTATCAAGGCTTGAGTGTGCTCTTCGATTTCCTGCCAAGTGGCTCCGGCTAAACGAATCCGGCTTGATGCGATGGCCTGCTCCAACTCGAACTGAGAACACCCCTCAGGAAAATGTTGGAGCACAATTGAAACGTTGGCGTTATTGAACGCATAGTTGTATCGTCTGCACACTGCCAGTAAAGTCTGCTTCGTGCGTTCGTCAATCTCCTGGCTACGTTGCCGTGCATCAGATGGGCTTTCGTACTTCACCCAAGCGAGTCCAATTTTCGGATTTGTATCCAAGATCGATTGTAGGAAGGCTGGTGTGGGCGCTGCACCCTGGGCCCATCCCTCAACGATGTCCCTGTTGCTTTGCACGTTCGCAAGAGACCTACCGTTAAAATTATGTGCGCAGAGTTTCAACCACCAATAATCCCTCAGTGCCTGCGCTGCTTCTGCCTTCTGAGCGTTTGCTGAGGCCCAAGCGGCTTGAACTGCCGGATCAGAGTCGATCGTCCGTCTTAACTCTGCGGACTTCGCTTGAAACTCCGTAAACGCTTTGTCGAAGTAGTTCTGGACAAAGGTGTCGTTCTGATACTTGAAATAGTTCCTGATTGAATCTGGCGTGGCGTTGCCGGTCGCATGAGCGGCGAGCCAGTCTATTTGTTCTGTTCTTGAAGCCATTTGTCTCTCCTATTTACTTCTGAACATTTTGGACGCGATGCGATGATTCAGCCGATGATTGCTCACCGACAGTTTCATTGGCTGTTTGTGCGATTTGAAGAAAGTCACAACAGCAGAATGGCCTCACCTTGGGCAAAGGCGTCAATTCCGTTCCAGCGGGTGCTAGATACGGAAAACTTGTTGGAGGAGTCCGGAAGGAAAGCGGGAATGAGTCGCTTTAAGCGGGCTCCCAATTGTGCCGTCACGTTTCGTGCGCTTCGACACAAACGGCCAGGAAAAGGCAGTGCCTGACCGTGCCAGCTAACATCTCTGGCAAACTTAAACTTCAAAATCCTCGAACTCTCGCTTGATTTGCATTGTCCACTGCAAGTACGGTTTGTTCTTCGGGTCGGCCATTAAGTTCACTGTCTCTCGCAGAGCATCGGCATAGAGCATCCTGAATGCTTTGCTCTTGAACAGTTTTGTCTTGTCATATTCAATCGCCATCAAGCATTGCGCATCTGGAAATATTCCGGCGACTCTGAGCCCGGCATTGTCAATCGTGACCATCTTCGGGACACCGAAGGCAATATGGGCCAAACCTGAGACGATGCAGTAGTCCCGTTTGTAGAGCCAGGGGCCGGGACGATCCAATTCTAGGATCACCTGGTCGAGCACGGGCTCAAGTTGCTTTGCAATCTCCTCATCCCAATTCTTGGGAGTAGTCGGAATTGAACGTTGAAACTCCTGCTCTTCTCGGATGGCTTGGTTTCGCTCATCATTTTCTAACCGGGTACGCTCTTCGGCCAACTCCAATTCCTTTTTCTTCTTTGCCCGGTGAGCGGCCTGGCGATCAGCGTTGTATTGCTTGCGCTCTTCTAGGGACATTTCACGGATTTTTGGTTTTGGCACGGTGACGGTGTGCTGGACCATTTCCCCAAACACATTTGGAACTAGTTGTTCGCTCATAAACGACCTCTCCCACGTATGTAAACCCCCGGTAGTCTTTAAAGAGGCCGGGCCTCTTTCAAATGGCGGCATGGCATAGCCACCGGGCCTGTGGGGCCCCTAAATAATGTGACCGTCAAATATCGTTTGTCCCTCGCAGGCAAAATCCGTCCCAGGGTGAAGGTACGGGGCGACCACGCCTCCGGCTTGCGAAAAGTCGTAACTTCCCTAACGACTTCCTGGATGGAATCAGAAAATTTTCAGAATCGAGATCCGACCAGACCAGTCCCCCAGATCGAGCGGAAAGGCCAGTTCCAAACTGGCAACTTTGTTTGTGTTTTGTTGCGTTGACTTTGTTGCGAGCCCGAACTCACTCGCTTACTTGCGGCCATAAATACGAACAGCCGCCCCTCCGAAAAATCTTTCGGTTGGCTTCACTTTTTTCTTGATAATGCAACATTATTTTGCTAACGTTACATCATGGAGATCACCATGACACCTTCAATCCTCAAGAACGTAGTCAGAATGCCGAAACAACGAGCGAAGCAGGTTCGCGCTCGAATCTCGTACATGACGAGCGAACAACTTGAGCGTTTTCTGCAAGCTGCGAAGGAATACGGACCTCGCGAACACTCGATGTTTCTCTTCGCTGTGGCGCATGGCGCGAGGGCATCTGAGATCGCAAATCTGCGCATTAGCGACATCAACTTCCAGAACGAGCAAATCCACATCGCTCGACTGAAAGGCTCGCTCGATTCGACACAGAATCTCCTGAAGGTGAAGGGCAACGCTCTTTTCGATGAAAAGGCTGCGTTGAAGGCGTGGCTGGCAGCTCGTGAGCCGGATGCCGACAACTACGTCTTCAACTCCCAGAAGTCAACCCAACTCAACCGCGTGACCGTTTACAAGCTCTTCAAGGAGATCGCAAAGAAGGCTGGACTCGGTGAGACCCTACAACACCCGCACGTTTTGAAGCACACGGCTGCGATGCTTATGGTCCAGCAAGGCGCGAATGCTTTTCTCATCCGCCAACATCTCGGGCACCGCTCGTTCGATTCAACCCTCGCTTATGTCAACCCCTCGGACGCCGATGCCTCGGCTGCCTCCGCGAAGGCGTTTAGTCAAGTCTTCTAGCTGGCAACAAAGTTGCGGTATTGTTGCATTGTGGCGATTTTGACCACTCCAATCGGTTGAAACCGCCAGAGTTATTTTCAGCACAAAAAACGCAACATTATTTTCGAGGGTAAAAACTACGCTTCCAGACCCTCGGAACCACCCCGCCGAACGCCTCTCTCCTCGGTCCCCTCGGCATCCGTTATCTTTGGGTCTCGATAACACCCGAGGTCCAAGCTCGACTCCGCTGTAGCCCAGGACATTCCGCCAGGATGCCCGTAATCCCGCCTAGCACTCTCTAACAGCCTCGATCACAACCAGGTCCCTATCATAGACCTCGGATACGTTTGACGTGGTTCCTGCGGCTTTTGACTGGATTTTACCCTTCAATTATCTACAAATTATTGATAACACATAAGTTAAATAAATTTCGGACATATTTTCGTTACTTTTTCTCGTTTTGACGGAAAAATTCACAAGAAAAGTGTGGCACTCGAAATGGTGAAATGGTGAGCATCCATCGTCATAAATGCCCGGGCCTTTACATTAACAATCAACAGTGTCTCGGATCACGTGACAGGCACGTTTGACAGACTCTCGACCCTAAATCGATCTGCTGCCAAATCGCTGAGCGAAGCGGCACCTTTTAATTACGCTAAACACAGAACAGCCCAAAAACGACCCGCTACCATCCATCTGCTGCCAATACACACGCACAGCATAGGTATATGCATAAGAATGTATGTGTATGTATATGGCAGCATTTCGTTTTCAAGCTTGTAATCTATTGACCTGTCAAGGTTTAGCAAATCGACTTGCTACCAAAGTAGTTTTTGAGGCTTTTCAAAATTTGACGTTTGGCAGCAGATGGATTTTCAATTTGTGGCAGCAGATGGATTGCCTCCTGGAGTAGCCCAAAACTCATTCTCCTCGGGAACTGGCAGGTACTTTTCATAGTTATGGCCGTTTGCTGACTCGATTATAGTCTTTGACAGCCAGTCTCTTTCCCAATTCTGCCAGGCCCGGTTAAAGACGTGAATCTCGTTATCCCTCCAGGCGTGGCTGTTCGTCTGGAAGTCCCGAAGTGATAAGGCCACCTTTGTGATCGGTTCGCCCGCTAGAAGTCTTTTGTGCATCTTCTCGGTCTCCCGCTTCAGATAACCGAGATAGAAGCCCACGCGGTCTGGAACCTCGCCTGTGAAGTGCTTCTTACGGATGACCATCTGGCGTCTAAATATCTTAACCGCCGCGTCCAGGTCTTCTTGTTCCGACATGGTTACGCCACGGCTCCAAGCGGCCATGTACATATCTAGCATCAGATACTTCTTGAAGCGTAGCTTCTTGCGTATTTCGGGCATCTGCTGCTTCCAGAACTCCTCGACCGCCAGCTTAACTTCGGGTGGCATTGTCATCTTCACCTCGAAGTTCATCCCGGCGACCTTCGTGTGAAGCTTAATAATGTCTGTCAGTGGAAGATCCGGCAGGTCTCCAGCCTCGATACCATCCGAATACTCTGGATACAGACGATCAAAGAGCCCGACCTTTGTGCGCCCGGCAAACGCTGACATAAAGGCTTCCCCGTCCTGGCCGCAAGCGTACAGACTTAGATAAGCGCCGTCATGAGTCTTGGTAGCCATCCCCTTGCCATGCTTTGCGAGCACGCGGCTGAAGCGATGGGTGTCTGCCAACTCACCGATGGTGTCAAGGATTTCAGGATTCTTCTTTTCGCCAGCCTTGTGTCCGAGAGACGTAACCTCATCCACGTAGCAAATAACAGGCAAGGTATCCGGAGGATCGAAGAAGGTATCCCTCAATCCCGCGCCAGAATCCGCACCATGGATAATCTTTACGTGTGGCTTAAGCTCCGTGATCTCCGAACAAAGCAAGATCCGCTCAATCGTGCGTCTCCAGGATTCGCCCTTAGACGTTCCAGTTACGCCGATTGCTGTGCCGTAGTAAGATGACTCGCAGTTTAATCCTTCGAATGTAGCCTTGCCTGCCAAGCGGGCACCGAAATAGACCTTCGCATTCAGGAATGCAAACTGTCTAGGTATGGTCGTTCCGTTCGTCGCCAGGTCCACAATGTCACGGAAGATGCCCGTGATTACACTCTCGTCAAAATCTGGAATGCTCTCCTCGTCTACAATTCCAGATGCTGTCTTAGTTTCTCCAGAAGCTTCAGCCTTCGGAGCGTTCACAGGCGGAAGACTAGAGTCCACACAGTTAGGAGTCGCCGTCTTTGCACTGGCGATCTTCACAGCCTTCTGGATCGTGGTTTCAGCTAGTCGATCCCACTTCGGACGATACAAACTGGACTCACGGAAGTCCGCATCGATAGCGTCGGCACTATCCCCGTGCTTCATCGCCAGTAGCACGGCCAGAGACATATCCGCCTCACTCTGCGACGGAGCGGTTACATAATTCCCATGCTCATCCTTAATCACGAACGGCTTTTGGCTCACGATCTGTCCGTACATCAGGACAGCCAACTTGCTCGTGACTACGGTGCCAGGCACGGAATGAAACTGCACGCTGCTGTCTTTGTCGTCGGCCTGGAATCCTTGAGCAGTCTTTTTCTTCTGGGCCGCGTACTCACGGCTCGTAGTTTCACACAACTCGTAAATAACGTTCGTGTCCGCAATCAGGCTCGAAGAATTTCCCAGACGTTCTCCGGTTACGGTGAAGAATCGCTTCTCGGAATAAGCCTCGATACCAACCTTGTCTCCGAATCCCGCAGCCACATCTATAGCGAAGCGACGACGGCCAGGCGGAAGCGTTCCGGCTACATAACCGCGCACTCCTGTGCCGGATGGCGTAATCTCAACATATCCGCAGGCGTTCACAATCGGCAGCGCCCACGGAGCCAATTCCCCGGTCTGTGGATTCAAGCAGCCATCGAGATCAAAACCGATGAACGAACCATCAGTCATTATTCCGATACCTTGAGTCCTATCAATCGCCGCTCCCTTAACGATGCTATCGAAAGTATTCCAGGTTTCCGGATTTGTGCTCGACGCCTTGCTCCCGTTCAACTGGTACGGAATCTTTGTGAGACGGCCATTAATTTCTTCCAGCTTCCAGCGCACCCAATTTTTCTTTTGCTTCAACTGGATAGGCACGCGAGATAGAGCAGGATGCTCGTGGGCCTCGATAATTCTGTCCACGAGTGGGTCATCACTGAATGCGTCGAGACCTAGTTCACTAAACTCCACCGTCGCAAGGTCAACTTCAGTGTGCGAAGGCGTCGTCAACTCTGGTACATCGACGGCTGGCACAATCTCGTGCACTGGTGCAAGCTGCGCAGGCGCAGACAAACTAGCCCGCTTAAGTAATTCTTCCCTTGAGAAGTGTGGTGTAACTGCGTGCGTACCGATGCCTTGAACGCTCATACGGCCTCCGCAGGCTTCGCTTCGAACGGTGTATTGGAAATATCTCCCGCAACAACCATTGGCAGCAATCCTACTTTTAGAGGCTTCGAGAATGCTTCGAACCTACAATATTGGCCGTCTTTGATTTCTCGTGGCGAGCTAGCGATACGGCTGAACAACAGAAAGTATTTTTGTACGATCCCCGTAGTCTCGTCACATACTTCTACAATTCCGCATTTCTTGGTGGGGTTCCACCATACGATCTGACCCTGCATTAGACTTCTCCCTGAGAATTCATTCGTCTGAAGAATTCATTACTGCGGACTGCTAAGGGCGGATTAAGCTGCTGCCTTGCGGCTATGCGAGGATGCCCACTGCGGAGTTTTGGAGTCGATTCAGTTCAACATCAGATACTTATAGGTGAGATATATCGGCCACCAGTTTTCACCGTACTTCATACCGCAGAAATCTTGAAGCTTTAAAATCATTTTACCGCTGTACAGCAAGCGTAGGGTATCCCGCAGTTCTGCTATCGATACGAAATTCATTGCCAATCTCCTTGAATTCTTTGCGGAGATTGTCTCTGCGTTGTATCAACTTATTCATTGATTCCTACCGTCGCCAAGTCAGTGCACATAGTGTCCTGCCTGCGTCGAAGTGTATTCGTGAAGGACTCGTAGGCCAACTTCGCATTGAACTTTTTCGTGAGCGCGTCAATCAATTGTTGTGCAGTCGCAGCGTCCTCGCACATGAAACAATTCCCCAAAGACGGCGTAGAAATGATTTCGTTGTTACGCACGCAACGGAAGTAACTGTAAGATGTCAGTCGCACAACATAAACATAAACCGGAGCCGGATTCTGCTCTTCACGATACTTAGCGATTCGTTCTTCCAGTCTCGGCTTCACGACAGCGGCCTGTGACCAGTCAATCGGAAAACCCATCTCGTGCCGGATGGCTTTCATCACAGTCAGAATTTCTTGGACTCGTGCTTCCTCGTCTGTAGACAATTTTCCCGCAGCAACCTTCTCGGCAAAGCTGGAGCGGCTGAACCCGCCATATGTTGCCAAGCTTTGGAGCGAGCATCCTGTTAGGAATGCTTCTGTTTGTATGTCTGCCATTAAACTACCTCGGTGGACGCACGCCTCTCCAGACTCGTGTCCTGAAAATAGCCGATCCTCAACCGCTGTCCTGGAGGAAGGCAGCGGGAAGATCGGCCTGTTGCTGAAAATTGGGTTTAGAGATTACGAACTGATTAGATACACTTCAGGTGCTCTATTCCTTCATATAACTTTTCGAGGCTTATCAGGAATTAATAAGTGCAGTAGGCTCAACAAAAGGCTTAATTCCTGATAGGGACTTGGGCCGCCCCCGAGGTTTTCCTGTACGTCTCAAACCGTCCAGCCGCTGACCCGCAGCAGCCCTACGAATCTTTTGAGCAATGTGTCCGACAGTGCCAGGTGCCCAATGGTGCGCTTCCTCAAGCTTAGGTGCGGGCTCACCCATTCGATAGAATTCCACGATCACGAGAAGCCACGCGGCACGGTTCCGAATATTCCTACACGGACGGCATGGGCACGACCAATCAATTTCATAATCTTTGAGAAGATGCTCGCATCTATCACAATGACACATCGGGTCAGGTTCGATTGCCGGAAATCTCTTCGCTAAAAAATCTCTTACGAAGGTATCATCATCGAAGCACACGGGTAACTTTGGCATCCGTGCCATGCGCCTGTCGGCATAAACCGAAGGAAGGTTAACGTCGTGGGCTGGCGATGCACTTCTAGCACTCCACGGTTTTACACTTGTGATTCGTTCTCCCACACGTCTCCCATCATGTTGTTGCCCCACGCATGCGGGGGCGTCGTACTACCAAAGATTTACTTTAGTCGTGCGCACCCTCGGTTGATTAGGGCTGCGCGGTGATTCGCGATCTAGAAACTCATCTACTGCCTGTTCCAAAATATCTTTTCTGGACTTATTTTTCTTCTTACAAATCTCGTCAAGTCTTTCCAATTGTTCGCCACTCATGAAAATCATACGAGGAATATAAGTCATCATATGCCTACCCTCTTTTCTCCGCCTAGAGGTGGACGTGCAGAATTTTGGTTCTCTCCGTGATGCGCTTGAACGCACCATCGGACGTTCAGTGACATGACCGAACACAACTCGTGCGTGTCACGGAGCGTTTAAGTTTGTTGGGAACTGTCTCAGCCACTCAGGGACTACGAGGGAATTAGAGGCGGGTCACAACGTCGAATTGTACAGAGCGGGCTAACCCAACTCTGGTGAAGCAACGACACTTGTATGATACCCGAGTCCTAGTACCATGTCAACACAAATCTTGGCAACGCCCTGGCATGCCAAGGGAATCGAGCAGGACACCATATGAGAGGATAAGATTTCAGTTGACATAGCATTTAACGCATGCAATCATAATTACGACGATGCGAAACAAAAGCAAGGGCGGGCGCAAAACAGTGGGAACCGAGAAGCGAGTGCCTATTCCCTTCATGGTCACCCCAACCGAACTAAAAGCACTTGATGCCTTAGCGGCAGAGAAAGTCTGGAATCGAAACATTTTGATTCGCAAGGCAATGGAAGCAATGTATCCAAGAATCTTCGGAAAGGATAATTTCGAAAGAGGATAAAAGTAGCGAGAGCCGCACGGTGTGAAGACCGCAGCGGCCCTCTAGCCTTCAACACAACGGAGATAACCCGTCATGCCAAAAGCTGCGCAAAAGATACAGCATAAAGTCCATTCCACGCAAAAGGCCGCTCCAGATTTTCTGATCGAGAACCATGGCTCCGTTTTTCTTCTAAGCCCGTTGACTGACGCCGCTCGTATTTGGATTGACGAACACATCGGCGCAGACAACGGTTTTCAGCCTATGTACCCCACCGTTCTAATCGAGCACAGATACATTTCCGCTATTGTCCGTGGACTTGTCGAGGAAGGGTGGGCCTGCCAATGAGCGACAAAATTCTCAGCAACCCAATCGCAGTCCGGCACCTGGCACAACGACTGCGGCAACGCCTTGGACAAGGATATCAACCGGGCAGTAGATTTCTAGCTGTCCTCGCCTCGCTGGATGATGCTGCACTTGTGCGTAGGTATCTTCGCCACGAGAAGCCATTGGCGAGAGTTCATCGCAAACCAAATGACATTCTATCGCTCCGGGACGGACTGAGAACTTTACTCAACTGCGAGGAGGCCCAATGAAAAAGAAGACGAGCAAGAACCGCGAGTACTCGCCAGCGTGGGCGCAATCAAAAATGCGTGGCCTGGCCGATGCAGCCCGTCAAGTTGCCCGAGAGGAACGCCAAGCCAAGATCGTTTGGGACCGTGACCTCAACGCTGAGAATGATGCAGTGCTTGCCCGCATGCTCAAGGACGGTGCGAGTCTCGATTTAGAGACTTACCTAGATTACGCATATCTCTGTGATCCGCCCGAGGGGATCGAAGAGGACGGAGAATTTTTGGCTTCAGTGCCGGATGTAATTTTAAAAAATTCGAGGTTCGTGCAATGACGATCCAACGAAACGAATCCAAGCTTTGGACCCTGTCTCAGGCTTGCCGGGAGATGAGTGATGCGATCCGCAGACTCTCCGAATTCGAGAAAGCAAAATTGAGAGTCCGCATGCGTGAACGCTATGGCCTTCCGCCAGTGCGGGAACGAGCGTTGGAGAATTGATGCGTAGACGGTTCTTCATTCAAGCGATTACCGGAGCCATGGCGTGCACAACTGTCGCCGGGCTCTTGCCTATTCCTAAGCCACAAGATGGCTATCAGGATTTTTTGGACAGTGTCGGGCACAAGATTCACAGCATCGTGCTGCGTGAGGGAAAGCCGATGCGCCACGTCGTGATCGAGCCAGAACTGTCCAGCCTGGACGCTACAAATTATTACAGACTCGTGCGAGTCTACTTGGAGGGCCAAGTCGAGCCGCACAAGTGGTTCGAATTGGTGACCTACTGATGGACGATAATCTGATATTCGTGCTCAAAAAGACGTCGGACGGCGTGAAAGCAGAAAGAAGTACGGCGCGAATCGGGCGATGACAAGCGCGCGTTCTAACACCTTTTCAAGCAGGACTGGCTAGAATCTCGATCTCGCCTACCTCGGTGATCCGCCGGAAGAAGCCGACAGAGAACAACCCTTTAGGTCGCCCGATGAATTAAGGATTCGTCTCACGAATGAGGACGACATTCGATTCCGTGCGGCCTCGGACGATCCCGAGCTTTTCTCCGTTCGGTGACCAGTGGAAATCTTGAATCTCGTCGGACTTGAACGACGTGATCAGATAGGCTGGTGCTCCGTCGATTGGTTGAGCCCAGAGATTGTCGACGCCATTGATGTGAATAGTGTAAGCCAATGCCTTGCCGTCAGCTGTAAACTGCGGGTACGTAGCCGTCAGGCTAGAACTCCCCATGCGAGAGTCCACCGGAAATTTCCTAACGATATTCCCCGTCTCGACATTGACCACGCCAAATGAGCCCCCGTCCCAAAATGCGAGCAATTTCCCGTCACGAGAAACGTCGATGCCAGGAAGATTCTCAATCTTACTGATTGTCTTAGGTGCGCCGCCATCGATGGAGACTTTTTGGATTTTAGGTTCTGGGGGATTGGGGGAAGCATAGAAAATCCATTTTCCGTCCGGAGAACAAATGGGAGATGCATCAAAAGAACCACCTGTGAGTTTCGCAACCTCGTTGTTTGTCGTGTCCAGCCGCCAAAGCATGGTCTCGCCACTCGATGATTTTGGATCTCTGGCCATAAACGCAATATATCGTCCCGCTTTACAGGGGGCGAGCCAAAATGGAGAATACGCCGAGCCCTCCATCAGAGTGGTTTTCCCTACGCCTCGATCACTCATTCGAAAGGGACCTAGTGGACCCGATAGAATTAGATTTGCCTCATCGATCCAAGCGAACTGGTACCCAATTCCTCGGGGAGTGATCGCGGTTGCGCGTTCCTCATTCATTTCTCGCGACGGCACTATATAGAGCTTGAAACTCTCCTCTTTCTGAACCGTGGTCAGGGTCTTGCCATCTCGCGAGACACTTAACCCTGAATACGAGTTGGTATCGCGGGTGACGGATCGAAACTTGCCTTCGGGATAAGAGACGAATCCGATCTGCCAATTTTTTGCCTTATTCTCCTTATAGAGAACGAACAAGCCGCCCCCATCTACCATCCAGGTCGGATCTCCAAAAAGCATTTTAGTCGAGGAGATGATAATTCGTTGCTTCCCACTTGTATTGTCTACAACCGCAAGATTGCTACTCTTGTCTGCGTTGTTGCGAAGAACAATTACCAGTGCTCCCCCGTTGGGAGACCACGCGGGTGGCCATAGCCACGAGAGTTGGAGATCAGGTTTTGCTTTAAATAAGTCTTTTTGCGCACCGCCTTCCAAATTCGCCGTAACCAAGGAATTGCCCCCCGGAGAAAGAGTAACGTAAGCAAAACGCTGCCCGTCGGGGGAGAATGAGACCTCGCCCGGTACCGTCTTCAAGAAGTCGGAATCAAGATGAGGACTGCCACCCAATATCGGCGCGTGGTAGAGCGATCCAGCTTGGTTTTCTTCGCCACGCCGATAGTAAATATAGTCACCGTCTGTAGAGAACCGCACCCCGCTATAGTGACCTCGCAACGGAGCAGCCACCTGCGTGTCACTGTTCGTTGGAACATTTCGAAGCCAGAGACTTTCCGTTCCGTTGTCTTTGACTACATTTACGACATACTTGCCATCCGGTGAAATCGCTGCGGCCGTCAAATTACCCGTATCTGTGAGTTTTGTAATCGTGAAATTCTGAAATGGCGGTTCCGCGCCCTTGGAGCGAAAATGCGAACGAAAGGCATAGCCTACGCCCGCAATCAGTAGCGCCAATACCAGGAGTCCAACCAGGACGGTTCCTTTGCGTGTATTTGTCCCCTGCTCCGATATAGGTAACGCGGCCGACTGAGATTGCACAGAAGCGACGACTAATCTTCCCGAATCGGTGTCGCGTTTCAGGCGTTGAAGATCGGCGCGAATCTCCGAAGCATGCTGGTAGCGAACCTCGCGGGCCTTTTCAAGGGCCTTATTGATGATTTCTTCGAGCCGCCCGGGCAGGTCGGGCTTTAGCCGTATCGGAGAAACCGGGGCACGATTCAGAATTGCATCGGTAATCACACCGGATGTCTTGCCAGGGAACGCCATCTGCCCCGTGGACATTTCATACAACACCACACCGAATGAGAACAGATCGCTTCTTGCGTCAAGCTTGTCACCACGGACCTGCTCCGGAGACATATACGCGACAGTGCCCACGGCGGAGCCGGGACTTGTCAGTAGGTCATCGGAATCCTCCGCAGTGGCTTCAGTCATATCTGGAGGCTCGATAACACTTCTGCGCGCCACCTTCGCCAAACCGAAGTCGAGGACTTTTACCTGTCCCCGCTCGGTGACAAAGATGTTTGCAGGTTTTAGGTCACGATGAATGATGCTCTTAGCGTGAGCGGCATGGAGTGCATCCGCAATTTGTATTGAAAGATCGAGAACTTGTTCGGTGGGCAGTGGATGCTGGTTGATGAGATGCTTCAACGTTTGGCCTTCGAGACACTCCATCGCGATAAAAGCGCGGCCATTTTCCTCGCCAATATCATGGATGGTGCAGATGTTCGGATGGTTTAGAGAGGATGCGGCTTGAGCTTCTCTCTTGAAACGTGCAAGTGCATGCGGGTCTCTCGCAACATCGTCTGGAAGGAATTTTAAGGCGACAAAACGTTGGAGGCGCGTGTCTTCGGCCTTGTAAACCACGCCCATGCCACCGCCACCGAGCTTTTCTAGGATGCGGTAATGGGAGACAGTCTGCCCGATCAGCGATGCGGAATCGGCCATTTGGCGCTCATATTAGGTTGTGAGCGGAGGCAAGTCAACAAAGCCGAACTGATTGCAATCCGGACTGATTAATTTTCGGGCAATTCGCGCAGCCGCATGGCCATCCGCTTCTGCAATTCCCTGCTGAGATTCGGGTCCTGTCTCAGCACGGTCTGGAGATTTCGCAGCGCGGGCTAACTTTGCCGGATGCTGGACAGACTTTTCTGCAACATTCAATATCTCGATCAACGGGTCGTATTGCATTGCGCCCTCCCGCTTGAGGTTGTCGTGCAGAGATGACCTGCGCGTAAACGAATAAGAAAACCGTGATGATTTATCTGGTCGGTGTTGAGCATGGAATCCAGAACATCTTGGTGGGCGTCGAGACCTGCTAGGCAGAATCACCCTCGCTCCACCTAATTCGAAACTTAAATTCAGCCTCGATCTTGGCCTCTCCGTTCAATGGGGACAATTCTACCTTCGCCAAAAGATACGGCTTTTCTTCGAAACGCTTCTGATCTAACAGATCGCATATTATTAGAATATTTCGCGTTTGACCTGGTAAAACCCTAAGTGAACCAAATGGCGGCGGGGGAGGTCTCTTACCGAACGAGCCGGATACTGGCTTCTCCGAAACAGTCGCATCCAAAAAACCTTTCTTCGGGTCTTTCTTGTCTGGTTTCGGAATTCGCACTGAAATTTTTTCGATATAAATCCCATGCTTTGTGAAGTTCTCAAAGGTGACTTCGATTATATGCTTGCCCTCCGCAACAAAGCTGTCACGGACGTAGACCAACAAAGTTGTGTCATCTGAAAACGCATCGGCAACCTTGTCACCGATCTCCATCGCGTCTTTCGCAAACTTCACCGCGTCACCGGGACCGAACAGGAAGGCATTAGGGCGTTTCTTTTCATCCAGAATCAGAACAGGAAATCGCTTGGTTTGGTTGGTTTGCTTTGCCATATTCACTCCAGTCGAGACCGGAAGGATATAACTGGCAGAAGTATCACGCAATAATCTTGGTCTCTTCGCAGGTAACTTCCAAGTATCGGTCAGTGGCGGACCGGATGAGCCAACCGATACTCCACTGATATTCTCGGTACATACCAATACGTTTAGGGAATCAAACGTTCGGAAATTAGCCCAGATCATAAAGGCGGTGAAGTCGTGAACAAATTAACCTACGCCGTGTTGCTTGTTTTTCTGTTCGTCGCAGCCCCTGCGTCGGCACAAGTAAGCTGCTCAGCTAAGATCGACTCTTCCCGTTGCAAAGAAGCTTCTGATTATTTCGAGGTCATGTCTCAGCTATTTCCGAAGCGCATTCCTATCGAATTGGTGACCGGAGATGAATTTAAGGTACGCGTACAACAGATCAGAAGTGAAGAGGGTGAAAATTTCATGACGTACCTGCACAACAAGTGCGGCGACTCTCCGTCACCCAATCGAGAATATTGTAAGCAGTTCGTCGCAACTCATTTCATGAATCTTGGCGGATATGAAAGAGAACTAGTGCAGAATTATTCGTCGGGTCTTCTTTTTCTGAGAGACTCTGTAAGCAGCACGCACCCCGACAGAATACTGTTGTCCTTCGATAGCATCCGCTCAATTGTGGGAACCCACCCAGAAAAACAGGGAGACAAGACAGTCGTAGTCGCCGAGTATTCCAAAGACGGAAGCATCGGCGTCGAAGAAGTTCACGGCCTGGTCCTCTTCGTTATTGGATATCTCCAGGGCAACTACTGGCATGTAACCGTAGTTAATGAAATGAACCGATGACACGCAAGACAAACCTTGGAAGTCAAATGTTATTCGTTATCGGACTTTTTGTTCTGGTTCCGTGGGTGATTTATAACGCATACGTCATGGGGTCCGAAGCCGCCACACGTTATCGCAGTGTACGAGCAGTTGTTGCCTATGTCGTTGGCGGAACGCTCGGCAACCCGGTCACTGTGGTCCTGGCGGTCTGTGTCATTCTGCTTGGATTAAGGTTGAAGAAGAGCAAGAGTAAAATGATCACGCCATTGAAAGCTTCCGTGTTCTTGGCTGTGTTGTTTCTGGTGATCGGTTGCGATGACTTCTCAGGTTTTGATCGTGTCTACGGTAACAGTGACCCGCAACCCACGGAATGCGATTTCCTGCGTGCCCCTATTGGAAAGAAAGCATGTCATTACGAGCGTGCTATCACGACCGAGATAGTATGGAAGTTGCAGCCAAACAAATTGTCGTGCGCCACTAGCCCGAAGGGTTTACTCCCAGTAGATAGAAATTTCGCTCGCGTCATGCTGTGGAGTGATCACAGTTTTGTCGAGTGGGAGGACTGCACGCCGGATTATAAAGACAAGGATATCGGCGTTATTGCGTATGTCGGATACAAGAAGGTAGAAGATCGATGAGCAAACTTAAGAAATTCGGAATCGTCGTCCTGAGTATCCCGCTTGTCGTCGGACTGATTTACGCAACCCGAAACGTCGTAGAAAATTATAAGACGGGTGACTGGAACGAAGATTGCGGAACTATCTTCACCAATCCGCATTACCGGGAATGCAAGCAACGCCGGGTCTGGATACCGCGAGGGAATTTCGACTTTCACTTCGGTGACGCTCAAGTCCCGAAAGAACAGGCTAATATTTCGGACGATTTGCTTCATGCAAAATTTGCAACGATGTGGGTTATTGTTGACCCATTCCAGGAATATGGTGGAGTCCCAGTAGGACCCGGGCCAACGTTGCCTGATGCGATTACAAAGCGACTATGCGTACCAGGCTCCTTTCTGTGGCACCATAAGAACGAGTGGGTGTGCGTCAAGAATGAAACTCGTCCCAACGGAGTGCCGGATGATCTTATTTTTCCGCCACTTCCGCCGGGATATTCTCTGGACAAATAGCTAAATGGTTTCAGGCTCGCTCTTGCGGGACGTATCCGGGCAATAACCGCCTTGCCGTGCTATATTCGTCGCCGAAATCATTGATATACGCGAGGTCTTATGTCCAGCCAACTTCGCCTGTCACTGCTCTTTGTTTGCTTCGTTGTTCTGCTGCCTGCCGCCACGACTGCGCAAGAATCTGTGGCAGATGCCGCTCGCAAGAACCGCTCAAAAGACCAAACCGTGACTAAGCGAGTTTGGACCAACGACGACGTTGCACCCGCCAGTTCGCCAGAGCCAAATCTTAAGCAAGAGACGAAAGAGAACGTGTCCGCTACTCTGGAAAGATTCAGAATGCTCGGTAGGTATGACTTGGGCGTTGCGGTTCTCAAGCGAGCTGGCGCTCCTGATCTGGATTTTCCAAAGCGAAGAGATTGGGAGCAGAAACTGTTTGACGCGAAACAGGCATGGATTGACCAAGTGAACCGGATGTACGCGCATAAGGATGCGAACCAAGCATCCCTGGATGAAGAGCTTCGCCTAGCGGTAGGTAAGCAGCGCATTTTTGAGCATATTGAGGCCGAAGGAATTGAGCAGGCCAAAGCGGTAACTGACCCAGTGTTGAAAGCTCATCTCGCGTACAAACGCCAACTAGATTCCTGCACAGGGGCAACCGGGCAATATCGTGAGATGTGTGACGAGGCTTTAGAGCAGATGAAATCGAAGATGCGGCGGGAAGGTATTTGGTAGAGCGTACATGCTAATCTTTTCTTAAGATGGAATGATGCTGGGCAAAATCTCTCGGTGACTGCTCCGATCTGAACAAAGTCGTGTAGGGATACCGCCTTTTCTCCAGCGGAGATGTGATGAACTGGAAAAGACTTCTTCTAATCGGTGCCGGATGGGGAATCGGGACGGCAGTCGGCCTGGCGGCGATTGGCGGAGTATTTATTTGGTATGAGGCTAGACCAAAACCTCCCAAACCGCCGAAGTCATGGGACTCGACTTCTATAAAAGCTGAGTATGACAAAATGAACGTGGAAGGTCCTAACAACGACCTCGTCTTCACGTACACCTTGGAAAATACAACCGACTTTGACTATCGCGTGGAAAACGCTCACCACATAACCATGAGCGCAAGACTTCACGATCAAAACAACTTATCGCCTTTTGGCGATAACGGACGAATCGACTACCCAATCTTCGTTCCCGCAAAGAAGCGGATGCGTTTCGACATTCATATTAATTACCCCTATCCGGCGAAGGAAAAATCAGACGCAAATTTAGACGAGCGGTCCAAGTTCCGAGATGCTGTCGAAAGTTATGTTTCAAAGGAATTCTCCAATCTGGACGGGTTCGATTTGCTCGACGAGACAAATCGATACGAGGTCGTTTTCCCTGACGGTTGGAAGAAACCGGAAAAACACTGAGCCGAGACTGTCTAACAGTTCGGCGTGTCCGGTAAAGTCCCGGAACTCTTGTAAACACTTTATGTGGACCCTCGACAACGCTCTTCCTTTAATCCGAAAGATTTCTGAAATCGCACTTCGAAACGGGTTTTCGGTCGCGCTGTATGGCGGTGTGCTTGATCGCGGACGCAGTGAGCAAGACCTAGACCTCTTCTTTGTTGAGCAGAACCCAGGCATCTGCAACGTTGACGGCTGTCTGACCGACATAGCTGGACTTTCTGAGATTAACCATCTTGGAGCCAGGCATGAATGCCCAGGTGGAGAACTTTGTGTGATCTGGCTACCTGATGGCAGGTATATCGACGCTCAGTTCCGGCGATTGTAGCCATCGCTGCCGCGTCGTCGTCAATCTGATTTCCACTCAATTATCAAATCTTGGGTTTCAATCGAGCCTGTCGTGGTCTCTTTTAAAGTGGGAGCAACTGTTTTCAGAAAGCCCTCATAGGTGCGCCCGTCCAACGTCGTCAGTCGCTTGCCGTTGGCGGAGATCAGGACGGTATGGCCCGATTTCCAAACGAACCGAACCAGTCCGCCATTCGTGAGGACGCGTTTTACTTCTGCTAGTCGGGCCACTGCGGAGACGGTCGATTTTGGCATGCTCTGTGCACCGAAGGTAAGTTTATGCCATATCGCTTGCTGTGTTATTACAGCAAGATTATGCCTATGCACGGAGTCAAGAATCGATTCTGCATTCATTGTTGACGAGCGTAGTCGGTCCGCCCACCATGCCGGAATCTCCACCTTGTCGGCCTTACCGCCTGGTACGAAACGTGTCACAATCCCTCCCGCAAAAAGCCGAAACGGCATGGTTCCGATCTTGCGTTCTCAAGGTAAGAATAAATGCAGACACTGAAAATCAAGTTAGAAAATTGCTACGGCATAAAAAAGTTGAAGACGGACCTGGACTTTTCGCAGGCCGGAGCGATAGCTCTGTATGCGCCAAACGGCGCGATGAAGACTTCGCTCGCCCAAACGTTTAAGGACCTTCGGGAGGACACAGAGTCGTCAGATCGCATCTTTCCTGATCGCAAGACCGTCAGACAAATCACCGACGAAAGAAACCAAACGCTCGCCAGGGACAGCATTTTTGTGATCAGTCCCTACGATGAGGAATGTGGGCACACCGAAAAGACTTCAACCCTACTAGTGGATAGCAAGCTACGGAAGGAATACGACCAACTGCTTCAGCAGGTGGATTCCTCCAAAGAAGTCTTTCTCCAAAATATAAAGAAGCAATCCGGCTCAAAAAAGGATTTGGAAGCCGAGATTTCCTCGGCCTTCACAAAAACTGATAAGGAATTTTTCGTGGCTTTAATTCGTGTCAAAGACGAGGTGACGGAATTAGGAATACCCTACTTTGCGAACGTAAAGTACGACGATATTTTTGACACGAAAATCCTGGACTTTCTTAAGACAAAAGACGTGTGTACTGCCATTCAGGACTACATCGAAAAGTACGACAAACTGATCGCCGCCTCGACTTATTTCAAAAAAGGCACATTTAATTATTACAATGCCGCCACTATCGCGAAGAATCTCGCAGACAACGGATTCTTTGAAGCAAAACACACCGTTAGCTTAAAGGGAAAGAAAGAAAAAGTGATTAGCAGCCGCAAAGAGCTTGAGGAATTGATTCAAAGCGAACGGGATGCCATCACGAACGATGTCGCCCTTAGGAAAAAGTTTCAGGAAATCGAAACTCTGATGAATCGGAACATCGACCTCAGGAAATTCCATGCATATCTGCTCGACAATCTTGAGCTACTGCCGCACCTTGCCAACATAGGAAAGCTCAAGGAGGACATCTGGAAGTCCTTCTTCAAGGCTCAGTTCGAGTCATACATCGATCTGGTTGAAAAATATCAAGCCTCCGAGAAGCGTAAGCGGGAGATTGAAGATGCAGCGCGTGCCCAGCGGACGCAGTGGGAGGAAGTGATCGAAATCTTCAACAATAGGTTCCATGTTCCCTTCAAGCTGGAGGTGAACAACAGAACAGCCGTCGTTTTGGGGCTAGAGCCGATGATGCTGCTGGATTTCGTCTTTGAAGACGGCAACGAGAAGGCTCCGGTTCAAAGGGACGCTTTACTTCAGGTGCTGAGTATGGGCGAGAAAAAAGCATTCTATGTACTCAACATTATTTTCGAGGTCGAGGCTCGTAAAAAAGCAAACCAGGAAACTTTATTTCTTATAGATGACGTAGCCGATTCCTTCGACTACAAGAACAAATACGCGATCATCGAATATTTGAGAGATATTTCAGAGGAGCCCTATTTCAAGCAACTCATATTGACCCACAACTTCGATTTTTTCAGGACGATCTGCGGTCGTTTCGTCGGCTATTCAAATTGCTTAATGGCCTCAAAGTCCGACAAAGAGGTCCGCCTTAACCAAGCGACGGGAATAAACAATCCGTTTGTAAAGGACTGGAAACCTAATTTCTGCAAAGACCCGAAGAAGAAGATTGCCTCGATACCGTTTCTCAGAAATATGATCGAGTTCACTAAGGGAGAGAAAGACGATTCGTTCACAAAACTCACGTCTCTTCTCCATTGGAAGGCGGATTCTGCCGATATAACTCAAGGCGACCTCGATGCAATCTTCAACTCCATGTTCAGTGGTAAAGAAAAATCAGGCGATACCGGGAAGAAGGTCATGGATGTATTGGAAGAATGTGCCAATGAATGTCTTAAAGCCGGAGAAGGTATAAATTTTGAGAATAAGATTGTGCTTTCAATTGCTATTAGAATTGCAGCGGAAAAGTTCATGATCAGCAAAATTAAGGATGACAAGTTCGTGGCGGGAATCACGGCCAATCAGACAAGCGAACTCTTCAATAGATTCAAGCAGAGGTTCGGCCAAAATGGCGCGAGCAAGACGCTCGCTCGTGTTCTCTTGATGACGCCTGAGAGTATTCACTTGAATTCGTTTATGTATGAACCGATCTTGGATATGTCCGACAATCATCTGAGAACTCTGCTTATACAGGTGCGGAATCTAAGATGATTTCTGGCTGAGATTAACGTAGAGCCTCAATGGACACCGTCTCGGCTCCGCACTGTCTACGCGGGGCTGCTTTGTTCTATTTTTTGAGGGTCGACAGGTCTTTCTGGATTGCAGCGCACGCATCCTTTACGGAGTTGCCTAATTCCCGCGTCGAGTCGCTGAAGATCGCATCGCCATCACGATTGAACACTGCGATTTTGTTCCGATGCCGAAGTGCACCTTTGCCGCCCTCGTGGTCAAGGATTGCCGCATAATTTGCTCTTTCCTTGTTGTTCGTGATCGTATATTCCGGGCATCTTTGATTGAAGGTCTTAATAATTTCCGCAGTCTGAGGCCGCGCTCCGCCGCTCTCATGGCCGCCGCCTGAGCCATTCGCTGCCCCCCAACCTCCACTCATTTCCCATGACTGGCTGTCAGCAACATAAATACGAATTTTTCCGTCGCTTGGTGGCCCTTGGGTAGTGGCAGAATTAGGCGGTGTGGCCGCTTGCGGTGTCTGCTGCTGTACCGGAGTTGGCGCTTGGGACTGCTGAGCCACAAGCGAGATTCCGGTAAGCAACACAGTTGAAATGACCAGAAGCGTTCTGGGTGTACGCATCGTAGGGCCTCCTCTGAGATACGATCAGTTTGCGAGAACTCCTGAAACCGGGCAACGAATCCAGCTTCGTAGGTGTCGTACAGGTAACTTACTGCATTCAGAATGAGATCATTCTTGACGAGGACTCGGAATCGGCAGATTCTACCCTCATATCCCGTTTCAAATCTCTCGTCGGAGGACAGATCAATGCCCAGATCACGACTCCTAATCGCTGTTTCTCAAATTGTCTTAGCTATCCTTCTACTCAATCAAGTCTCGCTCGACATTTTCTCCGCCACCTGCACAGGCGCAGACCCCTGTAACGCATGCAAGAATTGCAAATATTGCAAGCACTGCGCAAAAGATGGAGGGAAATGCGGTGTGTGCAAATAAACTGCACACTCGTGCGGGGAGGAATGCATGAGAACAACCAGGATACTGCTTACGGCGTTAATCGTTATTGTTCTTTTGTCACCAATTCAAGCGCAGAAAAAGCTTGCGGTGTCTGAAGCGAAAGACCACATCAGTGAAACAGCGACCGTTTGCGGAAGCGTAGCGAGCACGAGATACGCCGCTTCCACAAAAGGACAGCCTACATTCTTAAATCTTGATAAACCCTATCCAAGCCAAATCTTCACTGTGTTGATTTGGGGGAGCAACCGACTCAAGTTCGGTGAGCCGGAGAAGGAATTTAACGGCAAGCGAATCTGCGTGACCGGAAAAATCACAGAGTACCGTAGCGTGCCGGAGATCATCGCGGACGACCCGAAGCAAATTCGGGTTGAGTAATCGGATTCGCTGCAACGGACGCAATAACTGAAAACGAATGCGCCTCTACTCTGGCACCACCAAATCCCTCATCGATGATTCGACTTACAACCGTATCGCCACAAAACTAAAGGACGCTTTTTTCACTGAATTTCGTTACCAGCCGTCACCCGCCGAGGTGAACTCCTGGAACAATTCTCTCCGCGCAGTCTCACAAGTTTTTCAAGCTGGAAACCTACTTGATCACGGGGTCTTGCTGGAACTTCAACTTCCGCTTACTTCCAAAAGGCTTGATTGCCTGGTGACCGGATACAACGGTAAGAAAGCACCTAACGCAGTCATCATCGAACTGAAGCAGTGGGGAGGCTGCAAACACGCATCCGGCAGGAATGAGGTTGCCACGTTTGTCGGTGGCAACGTCCGCGATGTGCTCCATCCAGCGGTTCAAGTGGGCCAATACATGACTTACCTCACCGATTGCCATACGGCGTTTCAAGGCGACAGTAGAATTAACGCCTCCGCGTGTTCATACCTCCACAACTACAGCCCGGTCAAGGACGATCCTCTCTTTTTGCCCCAATTCGCGGAGCAGATAAAGAAATTTCCGGTGTTTACTGCCGATCACGTAACTGGTCTCACCGCATTTCTAAACGACCGAATCCGAGCTGGCGACAGTGGCGCAGTGGCGGCAGAAGTGGAGCAGAGCAAGTATCGCCCCAGCAAGAAACTGCTCGACCACGTCGCCAAACTGATCCAGGGCAAGCCGGAATACGTCCTACTAGACGAGCAGCTAGTGGTTTACGACAAGGTTGTGGATGCAGCGATGCAGGGTGTCAAAGCCAAAAAGAAGGTTGCGATCATCGTTCGGGGCGGTCCTGGCACGGGCAAATCGGTCATTGCGATGAACTTGCTCGGTGATCTTTCTGAAGCTGGTCTAAACGCTCATTACGTGACAGGGTCTCGGGCATTCACCTCGACTATCCGCGAGATTGTTGGCAGCCGTGGGGCTGCACAAGTTCGTTATTTCAATAGCTACATGGGCGCTGACGTGAATGTGATCGACGTGATGATTGCCGACGAGGCTCACCGAATTCGAGAGACTAGCAACAACCGCTTCACACCTAAAGTGAAGCAAAGCAAACTGCCCCAAATCCAGGAGTTGCTGAAGGCCAGTCGCACGTCTGTGTTTTTCATAGACGACAACCAGATTGTGAGACCTGGCGAGATCGGTTCCGCGCAATACATTAAGGCGGAGGCTGAAAAGCTCCAGTGCGACGTTTCCGAGTTCGAATTGGAAGCACAGTTCCGCTGTGCTGGCTCCGATGCGTTCGTTAGCTGGGTAAACAACACACTCGGAATTCAGCGAACGCCGCATGTGATGTGGAATCAAGCTGACGAGTTCGATTTCAAGATTATGGCGACTCCCCAGGCCCTTGAAGACGCAATCCGGGAAAAACTCGGAAAGAAATCAACCGCTCGGCTAACGGCAGGTTTCTGCTGGCCTTGGTCGAACCCACAATCAGACGGAACGCTCGTGGGGGACGTGCTCATCGGCGATTATGCTCGGCCTTGGAACGCCAAATCTGACTCAGGAAGTCTTGCGCCTGGAATTCCGAAGGAAAGCCTATGGGCCTATGATGCGGGTGGTGTGAACCAGATCGGTTGTGTGTACACGGCTCAAGGATTCGAGTTCGATTATGTCGGAGTCATCTTCGGGCCTGATCTCGTCTACTTACCAGAGGCAGCAGACTGGAAAGGGGACAAAACGAAATCCTTCGACACTGTCGTCAAGAGATCGGGCGACCGATTTACACAAATGGTAAAAAACACCTACCGTGTTCTTCTGACTCGCGGGATGAAGGGCTGCTATGTGCATTTCATGAATAAAAACACCGAGAATTTCTTTCGCAGTCGTATGGAGCACACTGGATAGACTTGCGTTAGGATTGGCACATGCAGATCAAAAAAGAACCAGAAATTGCATTAACTCTGATTCCCGCGCCCGATGACGAACCCCAAAGCACGGAATATCAAACCGAGATTCAAGCATTCGCACAATCGCTGAGAGCAAACAGTGTAGTGTTTAACTCAATTAGGCACATGAGGGAGTCAGCGTGGGCCAGTTCGTTCAACCTGGGAGAGTTTGGCATCGTTGCGAAAACTATTGGACCTCTTCTCACTGGCCTAATCGGGGCTTGGTTACATGCTAGGTATGGCCGCAAGGTTAAGTTGAAATTTGAAGATATCGAGGTAGAAGCGACGACCATCGAGGATGTCGAAAGGCTGATAGAGTTAGCTCATAAACCCCGGAAGAAACACCGGAAGAAATTTAGGCGCAAGTGATCTTCCGGTTGATTGCCGTTCCTTGTTGGCACTGGGGATGTAAAAATGCACAAAATGCGGAACCAGGGAATCAGAACACTAATCCCATTGCATGTCGCTTTCTTGGTATTTCCAGTGCTGGCTCTGTGCCAGCAGACGGCGACGATTACAAAGTGGGAGATGGAGACATACAGCCAGAGCGCCAGCAGCCGACAGGACGCGCTTCTTTACGACTTTGATTTCCTTGTTCGTTGAATCTCCAAGTGCTTTCGCTGCCGCTCGTACTCGGTTCAATTGGTGCTGAAGCTTGCCTAACTGCTTTTCGAGTTTTCTTTCTTCGCGCTTAATCGCTGCCAGGATGTCCATGAATCCTCCGGAAAGGAATGTAGCTGAACCAGAGGGATGGCACCAGACGTAGGCCTAGAGGCAAGTGACGCGGGAGTAGCTCACAAATGGAAGGCAAGGCTGAGACAATTAGCGTTGAGTCGATAAGCAGGCCAGCGCCAGTTCATTTGGCGAGTCTGTATCAACTGTAATCTGAATCGTTCGGAAGCCTAATGCACAAAGATTGGCTTCCGCATTCGCAGGCAACAACTTGGTGAATAGCGCTTTTCTGTCAAGCGGCTTCAGACCTTCCCGCCGGGCAGCTTTGGGCGACTCATTCAGAACATGCAGTTCAAGCTCAGTGTCGGCAACTCTCACCGACACATTGTTGAATTTCCGGTTCTGAAGTTCGCGGTTTAACGATTGCCCGAATTGGTGCCGTGCTTGTAGAGCTTGGAGGGGTAGTTGGGATTCTAGAGCCTGCTGGTCCGCCCTCGTCGCCATATCCCAAGCAAATGGAATCAGAACGGCGCAAATCATCATCACAATTGACAGCCATAGTCCCGCACGTGTAAATACCTGCCGTTTTGCGGAAGACGCGAATGAAACGGTTATTTTGTCTGACTCGGGGTTCGATGCAAGCGAAAGGATTGCTGACGATAATTCCGCGACCGTTTCGGGTACAGAGCACTGAAAAAGTCCGTTAAGACCCGAACTGCTAAACAATCTTAACTCACCGTACAACATCACGGGTAACTGGCGATTGTTGTTAAATCTCCGGTCGGGGCCTCCGCTCTTGGCTACATATCGCCAGGTTGTCCCAACCTGAGTGCTGTCCGAAGGGACCTGCTCATTTTCAATAAATCTAGTTATTCCGGATTGCGCTTGCAAATCGATATAAGGCACTGCACCGACTCCGGTTGAATCGTAAACTAGCAGTCGATCAGGAAGCAGATACAGACTCTCTCGACCCGCTTTAATCATTGGCACATTAATGTTGCACTGAACTTTCGGGGGAGGTGTGAAGACTGCAGAAATTTCTGATCTTCGTTCCACAAATGCCGCGCCAGCATTCCTTTTCCAATCGCCCGTATGTGCTCCCGCGTCAACGTGCCAAGTGCCCTGACACGCTGCGAATCGCTTGAAGGCATCCTGCAGGCGGGAAAAGTTTTGTCCGGCCTCTCCATCGATTGAGTATTGCAAAACCAACGTCCCGTCAGTTACGTCGTTGTGCCGTGCGCAAATCACAATCGCGGCAACGGCTAATAGACCTGCTAACCAGACCCACCATTGAGTTTCGGACACCGCGAGCCAAAACAACAGGATACTGCCGACAATAACGCAAGGTAGGAACAAATCGAATCTACCTTTGACCCGATTGAGTTCCTGAAGTAGTTGCTCTGCGGAGCTATCAACGATGGTCTGCGCTGCCGAACTAGAAATCTCTCTTAGCTCATCAGTCGCAACGGGGGTGGCCTGAAACAACTGTTCTCGTGGGGACGGAGGAGCAATCGTCTGTCGGTAATACAGACCTCCGCGACCTAAATGAAGGTATGTTCCCTTCGGTCCCACTCCGATTCGAGCGCCCTTTACACCAACTGACGCCCCTAAACCAGATCGAGACAAATTTAGGCGGAGTGGGCCGAAGTTGAAGCCCTTGCGAATGTAGAAGCCCACGAAGGGACCTCCCGAAGAATTCTCAATGGGGAGCGTTTCGATTAGAGGCAGACTATCAGCAAGCTCAACATCAATCAACTCCACGCTACGCGATCTCGACGACAAGCCGCGAACGTGCGCGGAGCTAACCAAATGAGATCGGGAGGATAGTCCGGCTCATTCTGCGGTCGGCTCATCTTTTTTGTCGTGAAGTTTAAACGCGGGGTCGTAGAGATGAACCAAGCTTTCTATAAAGTGTCTAGCATGCTGAATCGCCTCAACTGCTTCGGCTTCTTTCCGAAATTCACCACGATGAACTATCGCATTTCGAACCGTATTGATTTTTTCTGCGGACGACCTCAGTTTGCTTATCGCCTTGGATTTCCGCGTTCCCTTGGTGAGAGGCCCGAGTAGTTTGTCGATCTTGCCTTGAAGTCCATTAGCCCACTTGAGCAAACTATCCACAAGATGCTCCGGAAGTTTGCTCTGGTGGCCGAACTCGGCACGAATCGCGTAGTTAGCGGGGATCTCAGCGGCGGTCGCGGCACGTACAATTGCGGCAGACCATTCCTCTAGCGAGTGCAAGCCTTGCAGCTTGGTCCATTGAGATTGACACTTTTCAAGATCAGTGCGTTCGTTGTAAGGCTTTCGACCCATAACTTTACCTTGCTGATCTGATCTCCTCGAATGTCTGCTTAACTCCAAGACGATCTTTCAATGCTTTCGCCAGCGCACGCAACCAATAGTGCTGATCGGCGGTAAAGATGCTCGCAAAGCTCTCTACCACTTCAAATGGGTCCTGGTGGTGAATCACGGCCCTAGAATAATCTTCAGTTCCTACGTACTGCATATTCATCCCATCGTCAATCGGCGGCATCAGGAAAATATCAACGCAGACGATGTCTTCTTTTCGAAAGTGAAAATCCCATTCCTCAGCCGGGAGGTAGCCGCCTCCTCCGCGCTCGGCGTGCACCATAATTGCCTCTGACGTGACTTTCAATAAAGTGGGGATTGGAAGTGAGATAGGGATTTGAGGGGCGGTTGTCTCCACCCACTGGAACGGGAGTGCCGGAATCTCTTTGCTTGCGCTCGCTTTTTCCTTACTGATCGGTTCAATCCAATAATCGGGCATGATGACCTTTTCTAATTCAGTCGCGACTTTGGGCGTATTGTATCCCTAGCTGAGGCCGAACAGGAATAATCCCATGTTAGAATTCTGGTAAGGCGTTAAATATGAATCTCACTGTCACGATTCTCACATCCGCTGTGATTTCCGCAACGATAGCCAGTATTTTCGCGATCATCGGGCAAGCCATCGAAAGAAAAGCCAGGCGCAAGGAACTGCTATTCGTGAAGTCCGTTGAATTAGCTAAAGAAAACAGAGAGTTCATTGCAATGGTTGCAAAGGAAACAGGTCAAGGCGCTTGCATCCATGATTATGTTGTCTACGCCGAAATGTATTGCTGGCTTCTAACGAAGTTGTTTGATGAAGGCCAGCTTCCTCAAAACTGGCGAGGGGAAATCAAAACGAAGTTCAATGTGGACTAATCACTACGCTTGACAAGTATAGAAACATGCGTGCTAGGATTGCAGCATGAGCCTCGATAGTATTTGCTACCCACCCGCGCCGAAACCAGAAAAAGAATCGGCGGCCTCAATCACGCCCTTGCAGGTTGCTCCAATAGAGATCACATTGTTGCAGCCCGTAGGCTTTGACAGCCGCGACATCGTGATTGCCTGTCTGACCGGAGCACTGGTCCTCGTACTGATCGCGCTTTTCGTCTCGATGACCAGTCAAATGAGATTGTCGATTTGAGTGTGCATTGTTTGGCTTTCATGAATCACCTGCTCGTGCTCACCCATACGCTTGCTGAGTGGTAGAATCAGCCGATGAGACGAGCGGTTGCAATATCTTTCGTAATCGGATGGGCGCTTGCGCTCATTCTTCTAGCACCGGACATCAAACACTTTCTGTTGACACATCCGTGGTGGCACAGTCTACTCGCCGCTGTTCCTGAACTTGCGGTCCCTGTTCTTGCCGGGTTCGAATTGCGCCATTCCGCTGAAGCGAACACTCTTCGTGCTGAAGCCAACGATCTCCGTACTGAAGCAAATCGTCGCCGCGCTGAAGCCACAGAGCTTCAATTGCAAATCGGCAAGCTAACCGCCCAACTTGGTGCGGAGAGGAATGAGCACCTTCAACAGATCGCGGAGAATACAAAAAAGCCAATTACGCAGGCCGAAAAAAGGGCAAACATTCTCCGCAAGTACATAGGCGCGAATATTGCGGTGAGCGAACGACAGGGATACGTGGCGACCACACCACAACTAGTGGAAGTGAGTAACGACAACATTGCTTCCCTGTTCATTCCTTATAGCAACACGACTGGTCGCGCATTCCTGTTCAACGTTCATTGTGACGACTTAGAAATTACAGAAATACCTCAAGGCAATTGCCCAATTCGTCTCAAAGTACTCAAACGATATGGGGCTGATGTTCTACTCGGCGAAATTACGAAATGGGAGGACCGCGATCAGCCAGCGGCTATTCCAGTTTTCTCAAAGGGCGACTGCGTCGGCTACGCTACATTTGTTAAACCCGGTTCGCCTGAAACTCGGACTCTCTATGTTTATGCCTCAAAGGACGGCACCAATTCATTCCTGCTTGTTACCTCCACGGGACAAACACCCACTGGGAATAACGTAGAAATTTCCAAACAATTCGCGGTCATGTACGTTGAATACTTGGCGGCGGGCTTTCACCGCAGTACCGCTGCCTCGGGTAGCAGCAAGCAGTATCCAGTTTATTTATCGCAGTATTAAGAGGCTGGCGGATATGAAACGGAAACCTAAAAGCGCAAGCCGACCGTCGCTGAACTGCGCAAGATACTTTAACGGGTGCATCTAATCCTCATTCAGCTTATGTCAGCGTCTTTCGAATCCGCCCTAGTCTCTGTCTGGCAACAATCCCTACGGGAGACTCAGGTCTCCACATCCATCGGGTATTTCCTGTAGTGCTGTGAATTCATGTGAAATAATACGAAATCTAGACTCAACTCATTGAATCTAAACACACTTCCGAAAAGGTCCGCTAGTTTCCTTGAGCCGATGGAATGCCTCGGGGTTCCCAAACTACCCGCTGGCGATCAATGGATTTGGGAGATCAAGCTAGACGGGTACCGCGCCGAAGCCATCAAGTCCAGTAGTCATCTGTTTTTGCTTTCACGTCGGCAGAAGTCGTTCAGCAAACAATTCCCGCTGATATATGAAACCCTGACTGATCTGCCGGATGATACTGTCATTGACGGCGAGATCGTCGTGCTCGATGAATCAGGGCGGCCCGATTTCAACCTCCTCCAAAACCATCGCAGTGCAGCAAAGCAGATCAGCTATTTTGTGTTCGATGTGTTAGTCCTCAGAGGTCGAGACCTGACCAGTCTTCCGCTCATCGAACGGCGACGATTAATGCGGTCACTGAAATTCAATTCGCCGCTAGTTCGATTTTGTGAACAGTTCGATTCATCGGCAGAAGAAATGATCGCCGCCGTTCGCCAGCTTGGACTCGAAGGCGTAATCGGGAAACGGAAGGACAGCAAATACGAGACCGGAAAGCGCACCGGGTCATGGATTAAGCATCGAATTAATCGCGGCCAGGAATTGGTGATTGGCGGCTACTTTCCTGGGCAACACGGATTTGATTCCATCATCCTCGGCTATTACAAAGGAGAAGATTTGTTTTACGTTGCCAGGACGCGAAATGGATTCGTTCCGGCATCTCGGCGGCAAGTGTTTTCGAGATTGAAGCCTCTCGTGACTCCTACCTGCCCGTTTGTAAACCTGCCCGACACAAAGAAATCAAGATTCGGGGAAGAACTCAACGCCGAGAAGATGAAGAAAGCTGTCTGGGTGAAGCCTGAGATCGTTGCGCAGATCGAGTTTCTGGAATGGACTCAGGCAGATCGACTCAGGCATTCGAAGTTTGTCGGGATACGCGAGGACAAGGACGCTCAAAGCGTCGTTAGAGAGTGAATTAATCTCGCGTTACAGGATTTCTGTGATGAGGGCGATTCGGTCGCCATTCGCAAAGTCTACCATGCACGCTAGAATCTCGGAATGACGGAAATTCGTATCGGAACAGGAGAGAAAGACGAGATATTTAGCGCGAAGTACGCCGCGATTCCCCGCCCGATGAAGAAGTCAACCGAATAGCCACTCTGCCTACGACCAAACATCCGAATTGCGTTTTGAAAAAACTACAGTGTTATGAGTATTGCTTTGCGCGATCAACATGTCAGGGTGAAAGAGTACCCGAGGCATCTATGTGCCAGTCTGGGCTGTGACCTGTACAAACTGCAAATCCAACGTCCCACACTCTCAAATTGCGCTCAAGAGCTTGTCTGACTTGTTTCTTCCAGCAAAACCGGAAGTTTCCGAAGGCGCTACGCTCACGTGCCCGAAATGCCAAACTGTAGTTTCATATGTTCGAACAGACCTGCGATACATCGAAGCGTAGTCAGTTAGTCGCTGCAAAAGGACCGCCAACTATCTGTCCGGGCACAAGCGCAATAATTTCGCGATGACATAGGATGCATTCGAGCCAATCGTTCTTAGGGTCGCCCGCTAGTCCAACGTGCAGGGTCATTTTCGCGCCACACTTAGGACATTCAATTTGCACGCTGTAACGCGAGAGTCGTTCGGGTTTGGAATCTGTTCCCGACATGAAACCCCCTAAGAATATTGACCTTGCTTTGGGTATCTGGAAGGCTACACCCCAGACCTAAAATGGGGTGTTCAATATTGCACAGTGCTTGTGGCTTGTAGGAAGTTACGGTACTAGCGTACGATGCCGTTTGGTATAGCCCTCCGCCCTTGTCTGAAAGTAATATGCTGGAAGAGATAAACACTCCGGTCGCGCTCGAATCCATCCTGTGCACAGAGGAACTGACTAGTCGTCCGTCTCGCCCGCCTGAATATCAAAAAGAGAATCGTGCTCTCAATGCCCTAATTCAGGCATTGGTCGATTCACCTCAGAATATCCTTCAAATACTTGCCGATGTCATCCGCGAGACGCTCGGCTGCGGGTCGGCGGGAATCAGCTTACTCACCAGCGATGGCGGCACTCGTTTCTACTGGCCAGCAATCTCCGGAATCTGGAAGCCGCACATTGGCGGCGGCACACCAAGAAACTTTGGACCATGTGGTGACGTGCTCGACATGAACCGGTCCCTTCTCTTCAAGCACGTGGAACGCCGGTATACCTATTTTCGCCCGGTACAACCGCCAGTAGAGGAAGCATTGCTAGTGCCGTTTTACGTAGGTGGCGTGGCTGTCGGAACGGTATGGGCGGTTATCCATGACGACTGTACCCAATTCGATGCGGAACACAAACGACAACTGGAAACACTAGCAAGGTTCGCCTCAGCGGCTTACCAAGCTGTTCTTTCGCAAGAAGCATCCAAGAAGTTGGCGGCCATCGTCTCTACTTCCGACGACGCCATTATTAGTAAAAACTTGGATGGTGTCATTCTTAGCTGGAATGCGGGGGCCGAACGATTGTTCGGATATACGGCGGAAGAGGCCATCGGGAAGCCTATAACTCTTATCATCCCTGCTGACCATTTAAACGAGGAGCCGAGAATCATTGAGAGACTCCGGAAGGGCGAGCGCGTAGACCATTTTGAGACCGTTCGTAAACGAAAAGACGGAGGGCTGGTAAATATATCCCTCACGATTTCTCCGTTGAAAGACGACTCAGGACGTGTCATCGGAGCGTCCAAGGTCGCCCGCGATGTCACTGACCGAAAGGAAGCTGAACGGGCTCGACAGAATGCGGAGATTGCTTCCAAGTTAGTGCAGGTACAAGACGCCGAGAGGCGTCGCATCGCACGAGAATTGCACGATGGAGTCGGTCAGCTTATGGCGGCCATTGCGATGAATGCCTCGCGGGTATTCAGGGAAAAAGACCGACTCAGTGATGACGCGTCTCGCGGCGTTATAGAAAACATGAGTATGATTGAACAAGCCAATTCGGACATTCGGACGGTGTCCTACCTTCTTCATCCTCCGATGTTGGATGAAATCGGCTTATCGTCCGCAGTTTCATGGTTCGTAGAGGGCTTCTCGCAACGAAGCAAGATCACCGTGACGCTCTTGATAGAACCTGACTTTGGCCGTCTTCCGCAGGAGCAAGAATTGGCTCTGTTTCGCGTCGTGCAAGAATGCCTCACGAACATACATCGGCACTCGGGAAGTTCGACTGCGACGGTAAGGCTCTCCCGTACAGCAGAAGAAGTCACGTTAGAAGTTAGCGACAACGGTACGGGGATTGGGGAAGAAGTTAAGAAAAAGATTGCTTCTGGCATCAGCGCAGGCGTTGGCATGCGGGGAATGCAGGAACGAATCAAGCTGATGCGCGGGCGAATGGTCGTTGACTCAAGCCCCAGCGGCACTTCAGTCTTAGTCACTTTGCCAACTCCGCCCATTGAAGCCAGCAGCTAACTGGGATTTGAGCAGTTGCAAGATAAGCGGTAGAATGATCTCCCCTTACCTCTTCGAATCCTCCGTTCCCTACCAGAGGATTTATGAAACCAGTTTTGACCGTACTCCGTTCCCGCATTCGTGTGGGAAGTTCTGAAACTCTGTCCGCTCAAACTTGCCAATGCCCTTCGTGCAAGCAAATGTGCTGCTTGATGTGGCCGGAATATGTTCTGCACATTCCGCTGCATCGAGTCGTTGACGTACATTGTCCCGGTTGCACGGCCACATTCTCATTCATCGCGATAGACCTAGTTCCAATTCTCGATGCCGAGTCGCTATTCCCGCAGGCAACTGTAAATCATCTTAGTTAGGAGAGTCATGGAGCAAAAGCAAAAAGATTTGTTTGGCTGTCCCGAGTGTCTTACCTCGTTCCAAGTCAAATTGCCCGACCCGGTGCCGGATTATTTGTGCAATCAGAGCAAGGTGAAGGTCGCTTGCCCCGTGTGCCACGAGTCGTTCGAGTTGTTCGCGTTCTTAATAGATTTTTGCAAGATGTCAGGGCCAGCGACCCCCCCCTTTATCGAGGTCACGTCAATTACGCCGAAACAGCATGTTCCTGAAAACGCAAGAATGGAGTGGTTGCGCGAAAGATGGCGTAGACAACGAGATAAGTACAAAGCGTGGGCCGCAACAGCCCGGGTTCTTATAGATTAGGATTTCTGCTACGCTGAGGCATGGCACATATAGCATCCACGCCTCTACTTATGTTCGTGGTTGCAGGAATCGTTTCCCTTGTTATTCTCATCGTGCTTATCGTTCGGCGATATCATAAGCCTTAAACTTTCAATCTTAATTCCGTCTCCAACTGCTTAATTCTTGTAGCCATCGCTGTAACTACAAGCCAAGATTTTTGATGTTGATGGAGAAGCGCTTTCGCGGCCATCTCCACATTGGTCTTCAATTCGGCAAGCTCTGTTTCAGCTTTTTCTGCTCTCAAGAGTAGGTCTTCGTTCACCATTAGCGTCCTTCCGTGGCAATCGTTAGTGTCTTTGCTTATGCATCCAGACCAGAATCTCCGACTCGCGGTGGAGATGCGCAACGACCGCTTTGCACGCGGAACACTTCGGAAGATATTTCAGAAATGCCGGAGTGATGTTCATGTGTCGGAAGCGGCGGCAGGGCTGCGGTCCAGGTCTAAGCATTCATTTCCTACTGGCTACGTGTATAGTAAATATAACAGACCGTTATGAGCCTAACACCACACTTCGCCAATAGAGAGCGCAAACCACTGAAAATGGTTAATTTTGCTCTCATCCAGGAACCGCTTACCGGATTATTGCGGAATACCGACAGCGATTTGCAACGCCAACTCAAGGGAATAGAAACGTCAGGCAATTTCAGAGAATACAGAGAACTGACTCTGCTCTTAATTATGCTCAGGTCCGCCGCTAACTCCTATCAGGCTCTTTGCTTTCTCCTGTCGGATACCGAGGAACACGCAAAACGTTTACCGAGATACGTTCTAGTTGCGCCCTCTATTAACCGTCAGATTATGGATTTGTGGTTCACGATTGTGTACATCATGGATGATTTTTCTGCACGGACTCTTAGCTACGAGCAAGCAGCGTATCGCCAACTAAGGGAGCAAATTGACTTCGCTCGTAACCGTTACGGTGCAGCCGAGGAATGGCGAGATTGGTTTGAGGACATGCAGGAGCTTTCGGACATGATGGAGACTCAGATGCCGCTTACTCCTGAACAGAAGGCCGACCCAAGCTCGGAAATACCTGCATGGCCGCATCCTCACCGACTTACAGAGCTACCTTCGCAGAGTCAAACCTTTTTAAAACTTCTTCATGACCTGCTTTACAGCGATACATCCATAGAGGCTCATCTAAAACCAGCGGGTCTTATGATGGCTGCGGGAATACTGCTTGTAGATACTGCGCCAGAACACTTTCGGAAAGCCGTCGAAGAGAGAACCATTCATCAGTATAAATTCCGCCATTTCTGCCGGACAGTATTGACGTTGCTCGGCATCATCAGTGAAATTGAGCTTCGCTGTAAACTCGGAAACATTGAACAGGCCAGCAAGATTTGGAAACGCTTAGCTGAGCGCAATGCGGATGCCAAAGATATTTATGACGCTCGTTACAAAGCCGACTTTTCTGTAGGGGTTTGATCTCCATTCTTATGTGCGACTGGCTGCAACTTGCAAACTTCACCGTACAGTGCCTGCTCCTCATCGGACTCGTCTGGTACACGGCCGAGACTTACAAGATCAGGAAGGCAACGCGCCAGGCAGCAGACGCAGCAACGCAGGCGGCAAAGGCTTCTGTTGAACAGGCTCTCGCAGCCCAGGAGAATCTTCGGCTGCTGAAAGAGTCTTACGAGGAGAAGATCGGCCAGGGTCCCCAGATTGTTCTCGAAGCGATCCAGCGGGCTAAGGCTAGGATCATTTATTGGAAGCGCGAGGCGACTCATATTCCGGCACCGCCGCATGGGACCCCCGACCCGGCTCCTCTCGCGCATTCCGGGCTACTCGATGTTCTAACCCATGCTCGACAAATTTCCGGTTGCTCGACGCTCTTGATCCAAGCAGACGCTGCAATGGCAAATGCCATGAGCGAGCTTGAGAAAGCTTACGCTACGGCGAGAAAGCAAACCTTTGTGGTAACGCCCGGACGAGCACCGGACTTCTTGCAACAAGCTGAGGATTTGCTGGAGACGGCTTCTAATTTGACTTTGCGAACTATCGTCCCCCGGGAGTAGTTTTATCGACAAGAAACCCACCACCGTTAAAGAACTTCGCGCTTGCCTTCGGAAGATGTCAGATAGCGCATTACAGAAGTTCGCTCGAACGGCAAAGGCGTCATGTCGCGAGGGAAAGACAAATCGGACTTTCAGACTACGACTTAAAGAAACGCAGGCGGAATGGCAGCGGAGGCATCCGACCAAGGTAAAGGTTACGCAGTCGGAATTTGAAAAACAAGCTTCCGATGCGAGCCTCACTCATGTGCTTCGTCGAACGCTCGGGGTAATCAATGAAGTCCGAGAGGTCGGTACAAATCCCGATGGCCGAAGGGCTGACTCGGAGGTGTCTGGCACGGGTTGTCCGATACTCTGGGATGGAAACCATCTGATCTTGACCGCGAAGCATGTGATCGAAACTGCCAAAACGAAAGATATTCGCATTGCCTCGTTTTCTCAGACCGCAATCGTCTTCAAGGAACCAGAGAAGCTGACACGAGACGATATGGAAGCTGGGGAACCTCTTCCTGGGAACAGTCAAATTGTATGCTGTGAATGGGAAGACCTCGCCGCTATCGTCATACCTTCAAATGTCCTTCCGAAATGTGAGTTCGTAGATATTCAACGAGAATGGCATGACCCAGCCAAAGGTGAGGTTGTCCATTGCTGTGGTTTTCCAACCGATCACAACGTCACAGTAGAGAGGCGAATAATCGCCGGAAAAGAAGAGATCGGAATTGGAATATACCCCACGGTATTCAGCGGCAAGGTGATGCCTGAGCCGTCAAACCATGATTTGAAGTTCTACATCACAGATTTCGACAAGAGCCGTCACTATCTCCTTCCGTATGCCTGTTCCGGTAGCAAGCACCCACGAGGCGTAAGTGGTGCTGCGATTTGGTGGGAAACTGATAAAGAAATGCTCGTATGGAGGCCGAAATTTAAATTTGCAGGCACGTGTGTATGCACGTATCGAAACGGATCCATAATCCAGGTGATTAAAGCATCCGTCGTTCGGAGATTCCTTAAGGAAATATTCTAGGTGAATTTTCCAGCCCTCGATCACGGATAAGGGCCGGGTAAGTACATCGTTTTTGGAGCAGCTTTGGAGCAGGCCAAGGACGGCTCGGAACTCGTAAGCGCAACCGCAGCAACGACTTAGTTTGAATTTGAGTCATCTTCGAAGCCAGATGCTCTGATCCAACTGAGCTACGGGCGCGTAAAAACCATTATAAACCTCAGCTGCTGTCTGCACCACACCCACGCTAACGAGAACATCCACTCGGCTTGAACTGAGCGGTCAGTGTGCGGCGGAGCGCGTCAGCTCCACGTAGGACGCGAGGCTGTAGTGCGCGGGCTCTTCTGTGGCTTCTGCGTTGGCTTCGCCGGTTAGCTTTCCGTTTCGCTGCCACAACTCGAGATGCACGGCGTGGCGGTGCTTGCCGGCGTCAGGCGTCGGAATAGTCGCGGCAAAGTGGCCGTCGAGCATTTTGCCTTCCCATTGAGCGTCATTGAGCAAGGTTTCGAGCTGGTCGCCGAGCTTGACGTGGATGTCGCCATCCGGTTGGAAAATTAATTGGAGCGGAATTGTGCCTTGCCATGTGCGCAGAGTGCCGGTCCATGTGCCGAGAAGATCGGGAGTCGGGTGGTAAAGTTCCTTCGGTGTTTCTGGAGGCTTGCCTTCAGCTGCGAGTGCCTTTGCGTAACGCGGAATCATGAGACCTGCGATTTCGCGTTCAATTTGAGGAACTGCGGCGCTGCCGCCCGTGTTGGTTAGAACGACGACTGCCAGATCTTCTTCGGGATATATGCGCATGACCGTGCTTACGCCGGGCATGCCTCCGCTGTGGCCGAAAACTTTCACGCCGTGGTCGTTGAGACTGCCAAAGAAACCGAGGGCGTAGAACGGGCCTTTCGGGCTCATCTCCGTGATTCCTTGGTGCATCAGGTCGATGGTTTCGTCAGTAAGAATTTGCTCCTGGCCGGCGATGTGATTCTTGAGGTGGAACATCGCAAAACGAATGAGGTCGTGCGAGCTGGAATAGATCGCCGAAGCTCCCAGATGATCAAACGTGTAGAAGGGAAGCGGGTGCATCTTGGAATCGTAACGGGCGGCGGCGTAGCGTTCGAGGCCAGGGCCGATGCCGGAGGAAGTGTGCGTCAAACCGAGTGGCGCGAAGACTAGAGTTTGCATGGAGTCTTCGTAACTGAGGCCGGAAACAAGGGAAACGATGTGGCCGAGAATGCCGTAGCCGAGATTGGAATATTGGAAGAGTTCGCCAGGCGGGTTAACGAGGATTCCGTAGCGCAAAATTGTGTCGTCCATCGGCGGGTCGCGATAGTCTTCGTTGGCATAGAAAAATTGCCAGTGAAGAGGGAGGCCGGAAGTGTGGCTGAGGATGCGCCGGATGTCGGCACCCGAGGCGTCTCCGGCAAGACCGGTGAGCTTTGCGGCGCCGAGGTAATCGTTAGCCGGAGCGTCGAGGCGTAGCTTGCCCTTCTGCACCAACTCCATGACTGCGGTGGCGGTGAACGGCTTGCTTATGGAAGCGAGCGAGTACATCGTGTCGGAAGTGGCTGGCTGAAGTTGCTCACGATCGGCCCATCCGAAACCTTGCTCCCAGATGATTTTTCCATGTTGCGCGACGGCTACAGCGACGGAGGGCAGCTTGTCTCTCTGCATCAGGAGGAGGATTTTCGCGCGCTCGGCGTCGAAACGGGGATCTGCGGCTCCGACGCTGCCAGTTTGAACGGGCACTTGCGCAACCGCAGGCAGAGCGGCTATGGCCATAACGCAAATTGCAACCAGCAAAGATAAGCGCAGCCGCCGCAGAAGCTTTGTCATTTGGACCATGCGTCCTCTTTGTGGATAGATTTGTAGGGGGCTACGATAGCCTAACGATGGAAAAGCGCAACAAATGTTTCAGATCGCGAGGTGAACCGCGATGGAACGACGAATGGTTGCTTAGGAGTGGCCCTTCAACCCACCGCCTGCATCGCGGAGACTAATTCCGGAATGTCAATTTTGATGAGAGTACCTTGGCCGGGGCGGCTTTCGATCTGCAAGTGAAAATCGGCGCCGTAGAGGACGCGCAGGCGCTCGCGCACGTTGCTCAGGCCGATTCCCTCGACGTACACGTGGGGCATTTTTTCTTCGGAGATGCCTACTCCGTTGTCTTCGATTTCGATGTGCAGACGGCCGTCGCGATTCGTGGTGCGAAGCTGGATTTTGCCCCCGTCGAGTTTTGGCGCGAGCCCGTGTTTCAGGCAATTTTCGACGATCGGCTGCAGCAGCATGCTGGGGACAAAGGCTTCGAGCGTTTCTTCGTCAATTTGCTTGATGATGTCGAGATTATCCTGACCGAAACGGGCGACCTCGATATCAAGATAGTCGTCGATGAATTCGAGCTCTTCACGCAGTGGCACAAAGGTTTCGTGCTTGCGCAGAAGACGCCGCAGAATATTGCTCAACTTGAGAACCACTTCGCGTGCGTTATCGGGATCGAAGCGGATCAGCGCTGAGACGGTGTTCAACGTGTTGAAAAGAAAGTGCGGGTTGATTTGCCGGGAGAGTGCATCCATTCGCGCTTTGAGCAGTAGCTGCTGGTGACGCTCGAGGTTCATCTCGATGCGCGTGTTGTTCCAGATTTTAAGCGGAGCGGCTACGGACATCAGCGTAGCAATCACCGTCAGAACCAGCCACCAATCCCACTGCGGATGAATCGCGAAGAGCCACTTGGGCTTGGTTGCATGCACCAGAGCCACACGGCCGAGCTCGAGTCCGACGCAGACGGCCAGCGGCGCCATTTCCCAGGAAAGCTGGCCTTTTTTCAGCAGCCGAACCACTGCTTTCGGAATATTCAGAAACGTGAACGGGCCGAAGTTCCAAATATCTTCTTTATTGGGGATCGCTTGCCGAATCAATCCGCCGAGCAATCCTGCTGTCGCCGCGGCAGGCATAGCCAGCCATTCGTGAGAAATGAGCGCGGGAATCGTGACAATCGCTCCGCCAATCGGGCCCACCACCCGACCACCAAGCAGTCCCATCAAAAAGGCACCTTCGAGCGAGAGGTCCGCGAACTGGTAGGGAGAGCCGACCAGGCGCAGCGTCACGCCGAGGATCAGCGGCGGGGTCATGAACAGCATGAGTTTCAGCTTTTGGTCGGGGTCGCGTTCTTCGGTGAACAGCACGCGGCGGAAAGTATTCCAGCGGGCGAGCAATGCGGCGATGGAAGAGGCCACGCCCACCTTGAGCAGCAGGGTGAAGAGGAGATCGCGAACTGCCGTTGCCTTATCCATTGTTGAGCTACGCGCGCGTCTTCGCTAACGCTAGCCAATCGGGGGCGGGATGTAAAGGCTCTGTTGGCGTACCTGCTATACTCATGATTGCATATGAATAACAATTCTCAAAAACGAAAACAGTCGAAAGAAACAGGACCGCCAGTCGAACTTATCGCCCACGCGGCTCTTCCCACGCGCCTTGGGCGTTTCACGATTTATGGATTCAAGGGGCGTGGCCCACTTGATGAAGCCATTGCTCTGGTGCGCGGCAAACTCAACGGAAAAACCGCGCCGCTCGTGCGCGTGCACTCACAATGCCTCACCGGGGACGTGCTTGGCTCGCTGCGGTGTGATTGCCGTGCACAACTCGAACTCTCACTCAAGAAAATCGGTCAGGCAGGCTCTGGAATTCTGCTCTATCTGCCGCAGGAGGGCCGCGGCATTGGGCTCATGAACAAGCTTCGCGCGTATCAGCTTCAGGACGGGGGGATGGATACGGTCGAAGCCAACGAAACGCTAGGATTCGCCGCCGACGAGCGCGACTACGATTTCCCCGCGCAGATCCTGAAAAAACTCGGTGCCACGAAAATCCGCCTGCTTTCGAATAATCCAGAAAAAGTTCGCCAGCTTGAGCAATCCGGAATTCGCGTGGTCCAACGTGTGGCTTGCCAGCCGCGAGTTTCGAAAATTTCTCGCGCTTACCTTCAGACGAAAAAAAGCAAAATGGGCCACCTTCTCGATGGTCTTAAGTAATTTTGAGAAACGCTCAGGGGCCAGTCCAATGACACCCACCATTACGCAGCGTGTGAAATTTCAAGCATCGCCTGCAACACTTTTCGAGATGTATTTGGACTCGAAGAAGCACGCTGCTTCGACGGGAGCGCCCGCGAAACTAAGCCGCAAAGTTGGCGGAGCCTGGCACGCGCACGGCGGCGCTATTGGCGGTAAAAACCTGCACGTCATTCTCGGAAAACAGATTGTGCAGGCGTGGCGCGCCGGATTTTGGAAAAAGGATGAACTATCCATCCTGATCATGACGTTTGAAAAGGCACAAGGCGGCGCGTTAGTTGAGATTGTTCACGTCGGCGTGCCGCAACACGATCAAAAGGGCGTGCGCAACGGCTGGCCCAAGTTCTACTGGAAGCCGTGGAAGAAATATCTAGCCGGACAGAAGAAGAAGTAGCGCTGAGGGTGTCTGCTTAACCGCCGCCGACGAACTGGACGATTTCGTAGCGGTCACCCGATTCCACCGGTGTTTGCGCCCAAGCGGGACGCGGAAGTATTTCCAGGTTGCGCTCGATGGCTACGCGGCCGGAATCCAAACCAAGAGCGACGAGCAAATCGGTAACTTTCGCGCCTGGATGCGCTTCGCGCTTCTCACCGTTAACGACAATCGAAATCGCTGTTTCCATCGCCATGTTCAACTCGAAACCTGAACGCCAACGTGAGCGTTGCTCTCAGGCCGTCGGTACGCGCGGCCGCGCCTTCAACTGAAATTTCAACTGGCCTTTCGAGTCCGCTTGCGAGGCCTCAATGACCAGCGCGGGCTCGGCTCCAGAGAGCCGCGGCATCTCGAACTCCAGGCGCGCCTGGCCATCAGCTGCAGTCTCAATCGAAAACTCCGTAACATCCGCGGCGCCATCGATTCGCGCGGTGACCAGCGCACCAGCGATAGCCTCTCCATTTTGCTTTTTCCGGACAGCAACGTGCAAATTCGCGCGCTTCCCCGCCAGCCAGCTTTTCGCGTTGATCAACTCCAGTGCTAGCGGCGGCGCAGGCGACGCGTTCGAATGTGCCGCGGAATCAGCTTTCTTCGATATGGGCTTTTCCTGAGCCGGCAAAGGTGGCGCAACAAGTTGCAACGCGCCGCTGCGAATGTCTTCAGTCACGGTGCGATGCTGGTCGTCGATCCGCTTTCTGAGCGAATCCTCGCGTCCCGAATCTAGCGGCAACAAATCGATGTAATTATTTGTGCGGCGATGCAGAACGCGGCCGCGACAGTAAACGGTCGTGTCGATCAAGGCATTCGCGGTGCCGCGATCCTCGGTCTGCACGTGGTAGACCGACTCTCCCACTTTCACATCCGTGTTATGCCCAAAGAGCATGGATTTCGTCCGCTTCCTCGTTAGCCGCGCGCCGCTGATTCTACCCTCGGCGCGCATCGCAGGATTTTTCTCGCGCCATTTGACCGACTGGCGGTTGAATGGATATTATAGCGCTTCGCCCATGACTGATTCAGGCTTACAAGCGTACGCTCCGCTTCTCTTACACCTGCTGATTGCCACGGCGCTCGCTGGAGCGTTGACGGCTGCCTCGGTGCTAGTGGGCTGGCGCCGGCCGAGCCGCGCCAAGCAGCAACCCTACGAATGCGGCATGGAGCCTACGGGTGACGCGCGCGCGCCGGTGTCCGTAAGATTCTATTTGGTGGCGATGGTTTTCATTCTTTTTGACGTGGAAGCCATCTTCTTATATCCGTGGGCCTACATTTATCGTGACTTGATAAAGATTTCTCCGAGCATCGGAATGTACGGCTTCATGGAGATGATGATATACATCGCCATACTTTTGGTGGGTTACTTCTATCTGTGGAAAAAAGGCGCGCTGGATTGGCATAAGTATTAGCCTGCGCCTGAGGGCTTCGTAACGGTGACTGAGAATACCAGCCAACGCGCTAGTGTTGTGGCCGAGCACCTGCGCGCGTGGAATCCAAACGCCATCGAGGAAGTGATTGATTTTCGCGGCGAGACGACACTCGTTCTGCCACGCAAAATCTTGCGTGCCGTGGCCGAGCGCTGTCGCGATCACGCGGAACTGCAGTTTAACCTCATTACGGACGCTACTTGCGTAGACCGATATCCCCACGAGCCCCGCTTCGAACTGAATTACCATCTGGTTTCGATTCCCCGGCGCGACAAAATTCGCCTCAAGGTTCGCTTATCCGGTTCGGACACGGTAGTTGATACGCTCGTCCCTGTGTGGCCGGGCGCCAATTGGCTGGAGCGAGAGATTTTTGATCTTTTCGGCATACGTTTTGAGGGCCATCCGGACTTGCGGCGCATCCTGCTTCCTGAGGATTGGGAAGGCCATCCGCTGCGCAAGGACTATCCCGTCGAGGGTTATCGCGACGTTCCGATGGTTACGGGATTCAGAAAGAGCTCCGTATGACCACTGTCGAGACCGCTACCGGCGCGACAAAAACAATGGTCCTCAACATGGGTCCGCAGCACCCATCGACCCATGGCGTCCTCCGCGTGCTTTTGGAACTGGATGGCGAAACGGTGGTCAGGGCTGTACCGGATCTGGGTTATCTGCACACCGGAATTGAAAAGAGCTGCGAGGACAAGACCTATTCGCAGGCCATTACGCTCACGGACCGGATGGACTATCTCAATCCGCTCGGGAACAACCTCGTCTACTGCCTTGCTGTGGAGAAATTGCTGGACCTCGAGATTCCCAAGCGGGCGCAGTACGTTCGCGTGATGATGGTCGAACTGCAGCGCATTTCCTCGCATCTGGTGTGGCTCGGAACGCATGCCATCGACATGGGCGCGATGTCCGTTTTTCTTTATTGCTTCCGCGAACGTGAAGAGATTTTGAAGATTTTCGAGTTGTTCGCTGGACAGCGCATGATGACGAGCTACATCCGCATCGGCGGCCTTGCGCTGGAGCCTCCCGCGGGATGGCGAGGAGCGGTCGAGCGATTCCTTAAGATGATGCCCAGCCGCATCGATGACTACGAATCGCTGCTGACTGGCAATCGCATCTGGATGGGGCGCCTCAAGGGCGTCGGTTATATTTCTCCCGAAGACGCCGTGGCCTTGAGCATGACTGGCCCGACGCTTCGCGCGGCTGGTGTGGCGTACGACAACCGCAAAGTGTTCCCGTATTCAAGCTATGACGAATTTGAGTTTGACGTTCCGACGCGGACGGAATCCGATTGCTTCGCGCGCTACATGGTCCGTGTGTTGGAAATGCGAGAGAGTTTGAAGATTGTGCGCCAGGCGATGGCTAAAATTACGGACAGCGGTCCAATCCGCACGGAAGCTCCCGGCATCGTGCCCCCCGCGCGAGAAAAAATGAAGACGGAGATGGAAGCGCTCATCTACCACTTCAAGATCTTTACAGAAGGCTTTTCACCGCCTCCAGGCGAGGCTTTTGTGACCGTGGAATCGCCACGCGGGGAATTAGGCTGCTTTATCGCCAGCGACGGCTCGCCGAAGCCCTTGCGTGCGCACTTCCGATCCCCTTCGTACATCAACTTGCAGGCCTTGCCGAAACTGGTGACCGGCGAGTTGATTTCCGACGTGGTGGCATGCATCGGAACGATTGATATTGTTTTGGGAGAGGTCGACCGCTAACCTCATGGAACTGACTCCACAACTTGCGGCGAGATTCGAGAAACTACAGAACGCGTATCCGTTCAAGCGCAGCGCGCTGATTCCCATGCTGATGTACGCGCAGGACGAGTACGGCTCCTTGAGCGACGAAATGATCGCGGAGATTGGACGCCGCCTGGATTTGAACACTGTTCAGGTCGAGGAAACGCTCGAATATTATTCCATGCTGCATCGCAAGCCGATGGGCAAATTTCACGTCCAGGTTTGCACGAATGTGGCCTGCATGCTGCGCGGCGGAAATGAAATTTTGGAACGCGCCAAAAAGCGCCTGGAAATTGGCCACAAAGAAGTTACGCAGGACGGTGTGTTTTCCCTCGAAGAAGTGGAATGCATCGGCGCTTGCACCGGCGCTCCCGCGATGCAAGTGAATTACGATTTCCACGAGAACCTTACGGCGCTCAAGTTCGATCGCATTATCAAGGATTTGGACGGGGGAAAAGTGCCGCCGCCGGAGCCCGTTACTTCCGGCGCGATTCACGCGCGCGAGCCGGGAGAAACGCCGCTGATCAGCAAGCTCTGGGGCGTCAAGGACTCGCGCAAGATCGATGTGTATTTGCAGCATGGCGGCTACAAGGCGCTGGAAAAGGCGCTGAAGGAAATGACGCCGGAGTCGATCATCGACGAAGTGAAAAAATCCAGTTTACGCGGTCGCGGCGGCGCTGGTTTTCCGACCGGCATGAAGTGGTCGTTTGTGCCCAAGGATTCGCCGAAGCCGAAATATCTCATCTGCAATGCCGACGAATCAGAGCCTGGGACTTGCAAGGACCGCCCGCTGATGGAGATGGATCCGCATCAGTTGATCGAGGGCATGATCATCGCGGGACGGTCGTTTGGAGCGCATCGCGGCTTCATTTACGTCCGCGGCGAATACCGCTATGTGTTGGACATTGTGCAGGCCGCAGTAGAAGAAGCCTACACGCACGGATACTTGGGCAAGGATATTCTCGGTTCTGGATTTGATTTCGACATACTCACGCATACCGGCGCAGGCGCTTACGAATGCGGCGAAGAATCTGCGCTGATGGAATCGCTCGAAGGCAAGCGCGGTTATCCACGCATCAAGCCGCCCTTCCCTGCTGTCGTCGGCCTCTACGGCTGCCCGACCATCATTAATAACGTCGAAACGCTCAGCTCCGTTCCGGCCATCATTCTGGAGGGCGGCGAAGCATACGCCAAGCGCGGGACTCCCAAGAATGGCGGCACGCGCTTGCTTTGCGTCGCAGGACATATCGCCAAGCCTGGCATCTACGAAATTCCGCTCGGGATGAACATGAAAAAGTTCATCTACGAAATGGCGGGCGGAATTCCCGGCGGCAAAAAACTCAAGGCTGTTATTCCTGGTGGAAGCTCCTGTCCGATCATGAGCGCCGACGAGATCGATATTCCGATGGACTATGACTCCGTCGCCAAAGCGGGGTCGATGCTCGGCTCCGGCGGCATGGTGGTAATGGACGAAACCACCTGCATGGTCGATATGGCGCGACGCATCATGCACTTTTATGCGCACGAATCCTGCGGCTGGTGCATTCCCTGCCGCGAAGGAACTTCCTGGCTGAAGAAGATGCTGGATCGTTTCCATGCAGGCTACGGACGCAATGAAGATATTGACATCGTGGGCGAACTGGCGAAAAACATGCTGGGCCGCACGTTCTGCCCGCTTGGCGACGCCGCCGCACTGCCAACCATCAGTATCGTGCAAAAATGGCGCAACGAGTTTGAAGATCACTTGAGCGGAAAGTGCGCGTACAAATCCGCGGAAGCACTCGTAGGCTCGCGTTAGGAATCCATGGCAGATACAAAGCTAGTTACGCTGAAGATTAACGACCGCGACGTGCAGGTTCCTCCGGGCACGCTGGTGATTGAAGCGACTCGCCGCATTGGAACGGAAGTCCCGTCGTTCTGTTATTACCCCGGGCTTTCGTTGCAGGCCGCTTGCCGCATGTGCCTCGTCGAAGTGGAAAAAATGCCCAAGCTGCAGACCGCGTGCACCTTGGTAGCTACCGAGGGCATGGTCGTTCGCACGGCCACCGATCAGGTACGCGGCGCGCGCAAGGCCATGCTGGAATTTCTGCTCACCAACCACCCGCTCGATTGCCCGGTGTGCGACAAGGGCGGCGAGTGCGAACTGCAAGATATGGTGTTCCGCTACGGTGCGGACACCAGCCGCTTCATCGAAGAGAAAATTCACCGGCCGGAAGAAAAGTGGTCGGAGCTTGTTTATTACGATGCTCCGCGCTGCATTCTTTGCTTCCGGTGCGTGCGCGTGTGCGACGAAGGCATGGATGTGAAGGCGCTGGGCGTCGGGATGCGCGGCGCGAACAGCATCATCATTCCGAACCGCGAAGATCATCTCGAGTGCGAAGAGTGCGGGATGTGCATCGATATTTGCCCAGTAGGCGCGCTCACGAGCGGCACCTATCGTTACAAGACGCGGCCATGGGAAATGACCTACGTCTCGACCGTTTGCGCGCACTGTTCGAACGGGTGCAAGACGACGCTCAGCGTGCGCAATCACGAGATCATGCGCGCGAATAACCGCGACCTCTCCGGAATCAACGAGGATTTTCTGTGCATCAAGGGGCGTTTTGGTTTTGATTTCACCAAGCACCCTGAGCGCATTCGCCAGCCGCTGGTACGCAAAGGCGACAAACTCTATCCCGTTTCCTGGGAAGAGGCCGCGCAGACTGCTGCGACGCGCCTCAAGCAGGTTTACGACGCGAGCGGCAAGGATGCCATTGGATTCATTGGCTCAAACCGCACTTCGAACGAAGAGAATTATTTGTTCCAACGCATGGCACGCGCTACGTTTGGCACTAACAATATCGACCATCACCGCACTGCGGACTACACCGGGCTTGTTACGGCGCTCGGCGATCGCACGCGCGATTCCCTGCTGACGATGAAGGAATTGGCGGAGTCGAAAGCGGTATTGCTGATTGGCAACGACCCGACCGAGCAGAATCCGCTGGCTGCCTGGCAGATTCGCAAAGGCATTCGCCACATTGGCGCGAAACTTTTCATTTTGAATGCGCGCGAGATCAAGCTGAAGCGCAAGGCTACGCAATTCGTGAATCTCGTCGCCGGCCAGGAAGCGGCTGCCATTCGCTTTATGGCTCATGAGGAGGGGCAACTGCCGAGTCCACTAGTCGAGCAGCTTGTTCAACTAAAAGCGGCGCTCGATGCCGAGCCTGATGTTGCGATTGTCTTCGGAGCGGAAGTGACCGGCGCGGCGATCGCGCAGCTAGTGGCCTTCGGTTCAAAGTTGCACGGCAAAGTTCGTTACATGGCGCTTGGCGACTACGCGAATTCGCGTGGAGCTGCGGACATGGGGCTGCTGCCAGACAGGCTCCCTGGTTACGCGCACACCGACGATTCAGCGGCGCGCGAGGGATTTGAACGGCTCTGGGGCGGCGTCATTCCATCGAAGACCGGAATGACCGCACCGGCCATGGTGGATGCGGCGCAAAACGGCAAGCTCAAAGCCCTTTATGTAATGGGCGCGAATCCGCTTTCGCACTTTGGCACACTTGGATTTGGACGCGGCAAGCTAGACCTACTCATCGTTCACGAAATGTTTTTGACGGAGACGGCGAAGCTTGCCGACATCGTTTTCCCCGCAGCATCGGCTTACGAAAAAGAGGGCACGGTCACCAATACTTCCGGCGAGATTCAGCTTTTGCACAAAGCCGCTGAAGTAATGGGCCCCCGAACCGACTTCGATCTGCTGCGCATTCTTTCGCATCAACTCGAAAGACTTGGATTGGGCAAGGCGTTCCACTACAAAGCGCCAGCGAACGTCTTCGAAGAAATTCGCAAAGCGGTGCCCGGGTATGACGTGCAGGCCGCGGGATTGTTGACCGGTGGCGCGGAACTCACGCAAGTCCATGTCGCGAAGAACGGCCATGCGCCTTATGACGTTCCTGTCGGCCTGATTCGCTCCGCGCAAGATACGCTTTTCACCAGCGGCACGCTTGGTCGCTTCTGCACCATGATGGAATCTCTTCCGGAGGCGGAAGCTAAGCCGTGATCTCCTCCTTAACGTCGTTCTTATCCGCGCACGCCGTTATCATCATTTATCTTGTAAAGATCGCGCTTCTGCTTTTCATTGTTTTGACCGTCAACGCCTATTTGACGTGGTTTGAGCGCAAAGTAGTGGCACACATGCAATCGCGATGGGGACCGCATCGCGTCGGGCCGCACGGTTTGCTGCAGCCGCTTGCCGATGGCGCAAAGTTTCTCTTGAAGGAAGATCCGACACCCGCGGGCGTGGACAAATTCACGTATTACCTTGCGCCACTCATGGCGCTGGCTCTCGCGTTAACTTCGATTGCCATTATCCCTTTCGGACCTGAGCCGCTGCACATATTCGGGCAAAACATTTCGCTTGGTATCGCTGACCTAAACATTGGCATCTTGGCGCTCTTCGCGATCACGGCCCTGAGCGTTTACGGCGTCGCACTGGCCGGGTGGTCTTCGAACAGCAAGTATCCGCTGCTCGGCGGTCTGCGCAGTTCGGCGCAAATGGTCAGCTACGAACTAGCGCTGACCATGTCCGTTGTCGGAGTGCTCCTTCTCGCAGGCAGCTTCAATCTACGCGACATTATCAACGCGCAAGCCCACCATCCTGAGCGCGGTATTCTTGGCTGGAACATTTGGCCCCAAATTCTGGGCTTCATTTGCTTCTTCGTCGCCGCCGTGGCGGAAACCAATCGCGTCCCATTCGATCTTCCGGAAGCTGAATCGGAGCTCGTTGCAGGTTTCCACACGGAATACGCCAGCTTCAAGTTCGCGATGTTTTTCATCGCCGAATACACCAGCATGATCACTGTGTCATGCCTTTGCACGATCATGTTCTTCGGCGGCTGGCTCTCTCCCTTTCCGGCAAGTTGGACCTTCACGCACTACTTGCCCTCCGTGATTCTCATTCCGTTTGGGTTGTGGGTGATTTGGGACGGTATCCGCTACGAAACGATCTTTGGCCGCATCATTCTTCCCGGCGTAGGGACAGCCATCACGGCCATCGGCGCCGTGCTCATATTGTTTCCCGCGGTGAATGAATTCATCCAAGGACCGTTCTGGCTGCTTGCGAAGATTTTTATCTTCCTCTTCGTGTACGTGTGGATGCGCGGCACGCTACCGCGGTTCCGTTATGACCAGCTCATGTCCTTTGGCTGGAAATTGTTGCTGCCGCTTTCCATCGCGAACGTCGTAATCACGGCGTTTGCCATCTTGGCGAAATCGATGTGGGGGGCGCAATGACTCCCCAGCTTGCCATTTTCTTTGTCCTGGCAGCGATCGCCGTGATCGGCGCACTAAGCCTCATCCTACAACGGCATCCGATTCATAGCGCGCTTTCTCTGATCGTCGTGATGATCGCTCTAGCCGGACTTTACTTATTGATGGGTTCGGAATTCGTCGCCGCGGTCCAGATCATCGTCTACGGCGGCGCGATCATGGTGCTTTTCGTGTTCGTCATCATGCTGCTGAACGCCGGCGCGGAAGAGCGGACCAACGTTTCGAAGCTCGCGGGCGTCGCGGGTATCCCGCTGGCGGTTGCCCTGCTGGGTTTTCTGGCTGCGGCTATCGCGCGTTCGAATGAGCCCGCGCAAGCAGGTTTGCAGTCCGGTACCCTGGCCAACACAAAAGAGATTTCCATGATGCTCTTCAAGGACTTTGTTTATCCCTTCGAGCTGACATCGTTCCTCATTCTCGTGGCGATACTCGGCGCGATTGTGCTCGCGCAGCGGGAGAAAAGCTGAACATGGTCCCGACGAGCTACTACCTGATTCTCAGCGCCGTCCTGTTCGGCCTAGGTGTCGTGGCGTTTGTGTTCAAGCGTAACGTCATTACCATTTTTATGTCCATTGAACTGATGCTGAACGCCGTAAATCTGGCGTTCGTGGCGTTTAGCCAGGCGCGGCACCAGTCGGACGGCCAGGTGTTCGTGCTGTTCGTCATTGTCGTGGCCGCGGCGGAAGCGGCGGTCGGCCTGGGGATCATTATTCTCACAGCGCGCAACCGACAATCGCTGAACGTCGAGCGCGTGGATTTGCTCAAACTCTAATGCCCATACTCGATCATCTGTGGATCATTCCGCTGCTGCCGTTGCTGGGCTCGGCCGTCAACGGCCTGTTCGGCGGTAAGTGGCCGAACAAAATCGTCAATAGCGTCGCCCTAGGAGCGACGGGACTCTCGTTCGCGTTCGCGCTCGAGGCCGTGCGCGAGTTTGTTGCCTCGCCCAATAACCAGGCGCTCGTTCACAAGCATTACTTCGATTGGATCTCCGCGGGCAAATTCACGGCGGGCTTTGATCTGCAGATGGATCAGCTCACGGTTGTCATGCTGCTGGTCGTCACCGGCGTCGGCTTCCTCATCCACATTTACTCGACTGGATACATGGCGCACGAGGGCGGTTACTACCGTTTCTTCTCCTATCTAAACCTCTTCATGTTTTTCATGCTCATCCTGGTCCTGGCTGCGAACTACGTGCTGCTCTTCGTAGGGTGGGAAGGCGTCGGTCTCTGCAGCTACTTGCTCATCGGTTTTTACTTCCTGCGAAAGTCGGCTTCCGATGCGGGCAAAAAGGCCTTCATCGTCAATCGTATCGGCGACTTCGGCTTCATGCTCGGCATGTTCCTGCTATTCCGCACGTTCGGCACGTTGGACTTCAAAGGTGTGTTCGACGCTGCGTCGGGCCCGTCGTGGGGACACGAAGCCTGGGGACAGTTCGGCACGATGACGATTGCCTGCCTGCTGCTCTTCATGGGAGCGACTGGAAAGTCCGCGCAGCTTCCTTTGTATGTATGGCTGCCTGATGCGATGGAAGGCCCCACGCCCGTCAGTGCGTTGATTCACGCTGCGACGATGGTCACCGCGGGAGTCTACGTTGTTGCGCGCTCACACATCCTTTTCGTGCACTCCGAGACGGCCATGGTTGTTGTCGCGGTTGTCGGCTGTGCCACCGCGTTCTTCGCCGCCACCATTGGCCTTGTGCAGACCGACATCAAAAAAGTTCTCGCCTATTCCACAGTCAGCCAGCTCGGGTACATGTTCCTGGCCTGCGGCGTCGGCGCGTTTTCTGCTGGCATCTTTCACCTGATGACCCACGCCTTTTTCAAAGCGCTTCTCTTCCTCGCCGCTGGTTCCGTCATTCACGCCATGGGCGGCGAACAAGACATGCGCAAAATGGGTGGCTTGAGCACGAAAATCAAGTACACCTACTGGACCATGCTCATCGCCACGCTGGCCATCGCCGGAATTCCTCCGCTCGCCGGTTTCTTCAGCAAGGATGCAATTCTTCTCAGCGCGTTCCAGATCGAAGGCGGCCATCCGCTCTACGCCATCGGCTTGCTTACCGCGCTGCTCACTTCGTTCTACATGTTCCGGCTAATCTTCCTAACGTTTTTTGGTAAGCCGCGCTATGACGAACATCACGTCCATGTCCACGAATCGCCCTGGAGCATGCTCGGCCCGCTAGTCATTCTTGCAGTGCTCTCCATCATAGGTGGCTGGCTCGCCGCACCCGCACTGTGGGGCGGCACCGACTATTTCGCGAGCTTCCTAGCGCCCGTCTTCGGCTCGCCGCAAGGCGCAGAAGCAGTGAACGAAGCCGCCGCGCACCAACTCGAAATCATTCTCGTAATTGTCGCGGTCGCCTCTGCGCTTCTCGGCCTCGCCGTAGCCTACTGGCTTTACATCCGGCAGCCTGGCAAGCCGGAACAACTTGCGAAGTCGCTCAAGGGCGTGTACACGACGCTGTACAACAAGTACTACGTGGATGAACTCTACGCCGCGGTGATCATCAAGCCGCTCATGTGGATTTCTACGAACGTGCTTTGGAAAGGTATCGACGTCACCGGAATCGATGGCGCGGTTAACGGCATCGCCAGCGGCGCGAAAGACGTCGGCAATGTAGTCCGCCACACGCAATCCGGCAACACGCGAAGTTACGCCGTCTGGGTTGTCATCGGCGCGCTCTTGGTTATCGCCGTCATCTTCTTCTGGCCTGCGGCTGCGCCAGTCGTCGGGATGGTGCGCTAATGCCCAGCGGACCTCTGCTCTCGATTCTGATTTTCCTGCCCGCCATCGGGGCCCTTGCGTTGCTGTTTCTTCGCAACGATGACCAGGAATGGATCCGCCGTCTCGCGTTTGCCGTCTCTCTCGCCGAATTTATTCTGTCGCTGTGGTGGCTCCTACGCGGCGTCCCTCTCGGCAGCGCAGGCTACCAACTCGAAGAATTTCATCGTTGGATTGCTATAGGCCCGCATAGCATCTCGCCTCAACAAACGTTTGCGCAAACCTACATCAACTATCACCTCGGCGTGGATGGCATCAGCATGTTCCTCGTCATCCTGACGACGTTCCTTACCGTCATCTCCATCCTCTGTTCGTGGAGCAGCATCCAGAAGCGCGTCAAAGAATTTTTCATCGCCATCCTGCTTCTGGAAGTCGGCGTCGTAGGCGTCTTCCTCTCGCTCGACCTTTTCCTCTTCTTCCTCTTTTGGGAAGTCATGCTCATCCCGATGTACTTGCTCATCGGCATCTGGGGCCACGACCGGCGCATTTACGCCGCCATCAAATTCATCCTCTACACGATGGCTGGCTCGATCCTGATGCTCGTTGGTATCATTTGGCTCTACAACGCCACCGGCACTTTCGACTTGCCCTCGATCCAGAATGCCCTCCAGACTGGCGCTCTCGTTCTGCCTCGGGGCACGGAAACGCTTCTCTTCCTCGCTTTCTTTGTCGCTTTCGCGATTAAAGTCCCGCTCTTCCCGTTTCATACATGGCTGCCTGATGCGCACGTCGAAGCACCCACGGCCGGCTCGGTGATGCTCGCCGGCGTGCTCCTGAAAATGGGCACATACGGCATGATTCGCTTCTGCCTGCCGCTATTCCCCATTGCGTCGAAGAAGTTCGCTTCTGCAATCGCGGTGCTCGCGATCATAGGTATCATTTACGGCGCGCTAGTCGCTCTCGTCCAACCCAATCTAAAAAAGCTCGTCGCCTATTCGAGCGTCAGCCACTTGGGTTTTGTCGTCCTCGGCATCTTCGCTTTTCACCCGATCTCCATGCAGGGCGCCTTCTTTCAGATGCTCGCGCACGGCATCTCCACCGGCGGCCTCTTTTTGCTAGTAGGCATGCTCTACGATCGCCGCCACACTTTCGAAATGTCCCAATTCGGCGGCCTAGCTACGCCCATGCCGCGCCTCGCAGCGTTCTTCCTGTTTGTAGCGCTCTCTTCACTCGGCTTGCCGATGCTCAATGGATTCGTCGGCGAATTCCTTATCCTACTCGGCACCTATCAGGTGCGATGGGGCTGGGCCGCCTGGGCCGCCACCGGCGTGATTCTCTCGGCGTGTTATTTGCTGTGGGCTTACCAACAGGTTTTCTTCGGCGAAATTACCGTCGAGAAGAATCGCACGCTGCCGGACACATCCGCTCGCGAGCGCGCGATTCTCGTCACCATGGCCGTCATCACTCTCTGGATGGGCATCGGTTCGGTTTTCATCACAGGCCGCACCGCTTCAGCGAGCGACTCCGTAATCAAACAAATGGACCGCCCGCCGCGCGCCGAAGAAGCCCGCTCTCTCGTAGGGGCACGGCATGCCGTGCCCGCTGCTTCAACCGCGCCCAACGTCGCGCCAAGGCCAAACTCACTGGAAAGGCTCGGAACCCGCTAAATGTCCGCGTTCCCCAACTCCGCAGATATTCTTCGCGTATTGCCGGAACTCATCTGGTGCGGCTTTGGCGCGCTCCTCATGCTGCTCCAGCCAGTCGTCAAAAGCCGCAAAGCTTTGACGGCCGTCGCCGTCATCGGAGCGCTCGCCGGCATCTGCGGAAATTTCTACGCGGTGCATAATCCAGGTGCCGCGTTCTCTGGCCTTGTCGCCGCTGACCCGTTCAGCATTTTCTTCAGCCACCTTGTAGGGCTGGTCGCGGTGCTCGTCATTCTCGCCGCAGCGCCTTACCTAGATCGTGAACGCCTGGCCGACGCGGAGTTTTACGCCCTCGTTCTCTTCGCGACTGCCGGAATGGGCGTCCTAGCTTCCGCGCAAGAGCTGCTCACCGCCTTCATCGGTCTCGAGCTGAGTTCCATCTCCAGCTACATCCTCGCGGGCTATCGCCGGGACACGCTCAAGTCCGGCGAATCCTCAATGAAGTATTTCCTTCTCGGCTCCTTCGCCACGGCCTTTTTTCTCTATGGCATCGCACTCGTCTACGGTGTCACTGGCACCACGAATCTTCTGCGCATGGATGCCGCTGATCCCACAAGCACGATGTTGAAGCTCGGCCTCGCGCTGATCCTCATCGGCCTCGGCTTCAAAGTCGCCGCCGCGCCCTTCCAGATCTGGACGCCCGACGTTTACGAAGGTGCGCCCACGCCCGTCACCGCGCTCTTTTCCGCAGGACCCAAAGCCGCAGCCTTCGCGCTGCTCCTGCGCATCTTTGCTGACGTTCACGCCGCTACGCAATTCTGGTTCTGGGCGTTCTGGATCATGGCCGTCCTCACCATGTTTGCTGGAAATCTCGGCGCGCTGCTGCAGACCAACGTCAAGCGCCTCCTGGCCTACAGCTCGATCGCCCACGCTGGCTATATTCTCGTGGCCTTCGCCGCCGTTACAAATCTCTCGAAAGACATGGAAATTGGCGCGAGCCCTGCGTACGCCGCGGTCCTCTTTTATCTCTTGACCTATGCCCTCGTGAAAGTCGGCGCGTTCACCATCGTCTCGCAATTTGGCGGCGCCGGTGAAAAGCACCTTCAACTCGACGACTTCGCGGGCCTCGGCGAACGCCAGCCAGTGGTCGCTGCCGTCCTCTCGCTTTTCCTGCTTTCGCTTCTAGGCTTGCCCGTTACCGCCGGCTTCCTCGGCAAGTTCTACATTTTCAAAGCCGCTGTCGATTCACATCTCATCTGGCTAGCTGTCATCATGGCCATCAACAGCGTCATCGGCGCCTACTATTACATCCGCCTCATCGTCGTGATGTACATGCGCGAACCCAGCGCCGAAATCGCTGCCACTGCCCCCGCGCGCTTCCCGCTCTCGGTCAACATCGTCCTGTTCATCGCCGCGTTCGGCACCATCTTCCTCGGCCTGCTTCCCAGCAAAACGCTGAACTACCTCCTCCAGTCCACTCTCATCAACAGCCGCTAGTCTGCCGTTTTTGAAGTTTTTTTAACTCCGCTCTGAAAATCGCCCCATGTTGCCGGGCCGTCAAAACCAAAGCTGGTTTCTTTCTGTCAGCTGTAGGCTGTGAGCTGTCAGCCGCCGCGGCGGCACGCGTGACTACTCGCCAAAGCAAGCGTTCTGTTAGGGTAGGACCCATGCTCCCCCAACCTCTCATCTGTGTAACGGATGTTGCAGCCAGCAGCCGGTGGTATCAGCGCCTGCTGGGCTGCCGCGGTGCTCACGGCGGCAGCCACTATGAGCAACTGGTGAAGAATGGGCAGCTGATCCTGCAACTGCACAGCTTTGACGTCGAGCATCATCACGGCCTCATCGGCAATCGCGCCGACAAGCCCTACGGTAATGGTGTCCTGCTCTGGTTCGAGGTGGATGACTTCGACGCCCTCATGCAGCGCGCCGGCGAAATGGGCGTGGAGATTGTACTGCCCCGCCATCGCAATCCTCCCGATGGCAATGGTGGCCCCAATCACTGGGAGTGTTGGATGCGCGACCCGGACGGCTACACCGTCGTGGTCGCCAGCCCCTACGGAACCGCCGACGGCACCTGGCGCCCCGGCCCCGATCTATTCACCTAGACCGAGGTTTCCTAAATCAGGCGTCGGGAACCGTAAACAGATGTTTTCCGAAAACGACCTCTGCCGTGGTTACTCTTTCCAAAGTCGTCGCTCTTAATGGGCTGTCATCGTCGGCCGTAGGGATTGCCCGTCGGGTACGGATCCTCCAGAGCAATCGATCCAGTCTCCAGCAGGGATTTCAGGTTGGACAAGATCTTCGGCCAGCCGACAGACACCGCCTCGATGAATTTCGACGGTTCGCGCTCCATGGTGTGGGTGATGGAGAGCTTGACCGTCGCTCCAATGGGTTCCAGTTCCATCGTGCATAGCGACTCGCCTTCGGCCTTGAGCTCGGGCTTGATCTGCTGCTGCCAGCGAATCACCAAGCGCCGTGGCGGCTCGGCCTCGACGATCTCGCCGGCGTCGTAAATCTGACCGTCGCCGGATACCATCTTCCACGAAGATCCCGCCGTCCACTCGCTTTCGCAGTGCATGCCGAACCAGTACTGCTTCATGAACTCCACGTCGGTTAGAGCTGACCACAGCTTCTTCGGCGTGGTGCGGATGTAGATTACATAAACAAAAGTGCTTTGACCCTTTTTACTCACGATCTTCTCCTTCCAGACTTTTCTTTAGTTTTGAAAGTGTTTGCAAATGAGGGTATTCGAACTTGTTGATCCAGCGTTCGGCGATGTCGTTGATCGGGACGGGATTGATGAAATGGAATCTCTCCCTTCCTTCGCGTTTCCACGACACGAGATTGGCCTTCTTGAGAATGGCAAGATGTTTCGCGACCGCCTGGCGTGTCATGCGCAGCCCCTCGCAAAGCTCTCCGAGCGTCTGCCCATTCGCGCGGTGAAGCTTGTCGAGGAGCTTGCGGCGGCTTGCGTCCGCCAATGCTCGAAAAACGAGGTCATCGCTCATCTCAAAATAGGGAACCATATGGTTCCCTATTTGAAATATAGAGAGATCATTGGTTCCCGTCAAGCATTTTCTTGTTAGGTCGGAATCGAAGCCCGAGAGAGCCAGGGTCCTCTGGTAATTCTGCCAGTTGCGCGGTAATTGTGGATTGGTCTATAGGTCCAAATGCGGTCTCCAGATTGAAGCGAGTGCGGTATGAGGTGAAGCGGCGGGATGACCGTCTCTCGGAATGCTAATGCCCTAAAAGAGCAGAAAGCAGCCAAGCCTCTTTTGACTTATTACCTTATCGCCTTGCCCATCTGGGGAATGCGCCTCGTCGAGGGGCGAAACAAGACTATATGGCTTTGGTTCTGACACGAGGCTGCGTTCTGAGAGGGTGCACGTGAGGGCGATCCGCAGAAGTGAACATCTGCAGAAACTGGCAAATTCCCGGCCGTCCTTTCCTGGCGACGTCTTCCTTTTCTATGAGAAAAACACCGGTGTGGCCCACTTTAAGGTCCAGTCCGGACCAGACGGCAAGTTTCCCATAGACGAGGCTGCCGGCCTGTTGGCGATGCACTGTTTGGTGAGGGGCCAATCCACGAGCGATTACGTTGTCATGGTGCAGGCGGAAGAGGGAGTCCTGGAGGGCCTCAAAGAAAAAGCGGACAAGCTATTGGAAGCGGGGAGATCGATCTCCAGCCAGGTGAAGATGACGCGACGGGAGGAAGAAGTTCTGTCGGGGCTGATGAAATTGCTCGGCAACAAGGAAATCGCTGCTAACTTGAATCTCGCCGAGCGCACAGTAAAATTCCATGTCTCTTCGCTGCTGGCGAAGTTCCGCGTGCGTGGCCGAATAGAACTGATTCGCGAAGCTGCGCGGCAAACAGGCGCCGCGGTGCCTACGCCCGTGTCGACGCAAGAGGCACGCACATTTGCCCCAGTCGCAAGAAATAATTATTCGGAGGGGCAGCAGGAGGTATTGGTTGTTCCGCCGGCCAAGCGGCAATGGACAGGTTAATTCGGATTTCGTTCCTTCTTTCAGGAAAGAAAAAAGTCCCCAATTGAGAGGCTTTTTCTTTTGTAGTTCCTCGAGAAAGAACTCAAAGCCAATGCGGAGAAGACCGACTCAATAACCGGAATGTCCAGGAACCGGCCTTCCCCTAAGTTACCGGCTTCCATCTATAAAATCCTACAAACTGTATAAAAGTGAACAGTACGCATCCTCGACAGCCTCTACGCTGCAAGGTCAGAGATTCAGATTGGAAATTCCAGTTTAATTGCCAACCCCGGGCTAATACTCGACGAAGTTCCAAAATCGAAGGATGGAGAAAAAGCATGTTTCATTTGATCTGGTACGTTCTCATTGGACTAATCTCGGGGGTTATCGCGAAAGACGTCATGCACGTGCACATAACGCTTTTCTGGACGGTCGTGCTCGGCATCATCGGAGGGATCATCGGTGGCGGCGTTACCCACATGTTCGCACGCCCGACAAACGAGCGATACCATCCCGCAGGCCTCGTTTTTTCCACGCTGGGCGCGATCCTAGTCCTTTTCATTTGCTATAAACTGAATATTCATTTTCCCGCGGTCTAGCCGCGTCTTCGGCAGGCATTGGGTTCAGACTGATCATGAGCGAGGAGGACCTTGTTTGCTCCGCTCACTAGGCTTGGAACAAGCCAGCGAAAGAAAAACGTGGCAGCAATCGCTCCGAAAAATTGAGCGATTAGGAATGGAGCTGCATCCATCGGGCGGATTCCCGCGAATGTATCGCTTAGAGATCGCGCAATCGTCACAGCAGGATTGGCAAAGGACGTAGATGACGTAAACCAATAAGCTGCTGTGATGTATGCTCCAACGGCAAAAGCAACCATGTCTGAACGCAGTCGCGAGCAGCCCCAGATGACACAGAGCAAACCGAACGTCGCTACAAACTCACTGAATACTTGAGCGGGACCACTCCGAACGTGTTGTGAAATCGAGATGGCGGGCAGTTGAAACATGATGTGCGCTGTGATTGCGCCGCCAATCGCGCCAGCACACTGGGCCGAGATATAACAGGCGGCAACCGTCCACGTCACGCCCTTCTCCAGCGCATCCGCCAAAGTCACAGCCGGATTCAAATGTGCGCCCGAAATTGGCCCGAACGTCAAAATCAACGCAACAAGAGCAGCACCTGTGGCAATCGTATTCGCTAGAAGCGCAATCGCAACATTTCCACCAGCGAGTCGCTCGCCCATGATGCCCGAACCCACAACAGCAGCTACGAGAAAGCCGGTGCCGAGAAATTCTGCCACGACTTGGCGCAGGAGCGTGGCTCTCATTGCAGCCCGATGCGATCAACTTCTTTTTTAATGGCGAGCGTATCCAGGCTAGCCAGCGGTAGGTTGAGAAACAAATTGATTCTGCGCCCCAGTGTGACGAACGCGTCTCGAAAGGCCCGCTCTATTTCCTCGCGCGTGCCAGTCACGGCAGCTGGGTCAGCAACGCCCCAATGTGCTGTCATAGGTTGACCCGGCCAGATCGGACAGACTTCCTTCGCAGCGTTATCGCATACTGTGAAGACAAAGTTCATTTGCGGGGCATCCGGCCTCGCAAATTCTTCCCAGCTCTTGCTTCTTGCGCCTTCTGCCGGAAGGCTGGCAAGCTGCAATTGCTTGAGCGCTTCTGGACGTACCGTGCCTGAAGGAAAACTTCCTGCGCTGTAAGCAGTGAAGTGTGGATTGCGTCTTCCGTTCAAAATAGCTTCGGCCATGATGGAGCGGGCTGAGTTCCCGGTACACAGAAATAGAACGTTGTAGTGTGGCGACATAGAGTGTTCCTACTCGCTAGTTGCAGCACGTGGGACCGCAGCAAGACTTGTCTTTCGCGGCTAACGGTTTCACGGCGCGGATAAACGCGCTCAGAAACTTGCCATCCACTTGCGGAGCAAGAGCATCCACATCGAAACCCTGGCCGCCGAGGAATTCGCGAGCGTCTTCTACGCGGTAGATACGAGTTGGCTCGACATCAATCTGCTCAAATCCTGCGCTGGCGAGTTTGCTGCGGTAGTCACTTTCCGCTAGAGCGCCTGCAATACAACCGACCCAGAGCAAAACACTCTTGCGAATTTCGGGCAGGATTTCGCCGCGAGTAACAACATCGGAGACAGCAAATCGTCCGCCAGGTTTCAGTACGCGATATGCTTCCCGAAGAACAGCATCCTTGTCAGCGGATAGGTTGATGACGCAATTGGAGATGATTACGTCCACCGAATTATCTGGCAGCGGGATGTTCTCAATTTCGCCTTTTAGGAATTCGACATTTTCGACGCCCGCCTTCAGTTTGTTTGCGTTCGCGAGGGATAGCATTTCATCGGTCATGTCGAGGCCATAGGCTTTCCCTGTTGGCCCGACGCGTCTGGCAGAGAGTAGAACGTCGATGCCGCCTCCCGAACCCAGGTCGAGTACGGTTTCACCGGGATTCAGTTTCGCGAGGGCCGTGGGATTCCCGCAGCCGAGCGAAGCGAGCATGGCTTCGGCTGGAATTTGGTCTGACTGCGCGGAGTCGTAGAGGTTTGACGTTATAGGATCAACGGCAGAGTTGCATGCCGCCGTTGCGCCGCAACATGAACTGCCGCCGGTCGTCACGCGGAGTGCCGCGCTTCCATATCTTTCTTTTACAGCTTCTTTTATGTTTGCGTCACTCATGGCGACTCCTCATTTGCAAATTTGAATGACATCACGCGGTTCTACAGCCTTGTTTCGTGTGCAACATTCCGCGTAGAGAAATCGCAGAACTTCTTGCAACGCCTCTGTGTTGGCGGAGTACCGCAAGAACGTACTCTCACGCCGCACCAGAACGAGGTCTTCATTTCGCAGCTTGTCGAGGTGATGAGACAGAGTGGAATTTGGAATGTCGAGTTCGGACTGGATTTCGCCAACGACCAAGCCGTCCGGATGCGCCGAGAGAAGCAGTTGCATAATCCTAAGCCGTGGCTCCGTTCCCATAGCCGAAAACATATCGGCGAATTTCGCCACTTGCTCTGCGTTCTTTTTGTTCATGCTCATAATATATTTCGATATTTGCAGAAATAGGGATATCTGTCAAGTAGTCCAATTCGCCCCGACACTGGACGGTTTCCCTTGCTTTTTTCCATTTCCACTACGCTTGTTGGTGTAAGATTTTGCGTTCTTGGAGTACAGTACGGCATCTCGCCTGCCGCTTTTTTATTTTTGGCCTTCTCTTTTCACTTATCTGACTAACTCTTTTAGAATGAAACAATTGAGAATCACCTAGTCTTGCCGTGTTTTACCGGTTTTTATGGCCCCGCAACCCCTTTAAAATGAGCATTTCCAAGAGAGTACAGCAAACATTCATTCTAAGAGACTTACTGGAATGCTAAGCCCTTTAGAATGTGTATTTGCAGGAAAGGGGGGTAGGCGTCTGGGCAAAAAAAGGCCCGGAAACTTTCGCTCCCGGGCCTTGGAAACTCCTTGTGATCGCTACCAGGCTATAGCTTCGAGTAGAGGAGGAAGCCCAACGCAAAGGTGAACAGCGTGAGCGTCTCGACGAACACGAGACCGAGAATCATGGCTGCGCGAACGCCGGCAGCCGCTCCCGGATTCCGTGCGATGCCTTCGCAGGCCGCTGCCGCGATCCTGCCCTGTCCCAAACCACCGCCGAACGCCGCAACGGCTACGCCAAAGCCCACCGCGATTACAAGCGTGGTCGGGTTGATTGGCGGCTTGGCTGCGTCTGCTGCTGTTTGCGCGAACGCCCCCGGTGCAAGTAGCAACACCGCGACGATTGCCACTAACAATACAACTGCTAGCTTCTTCATAACTTCCTCCTCATGAATTGCCGCCAGGAGGTGGTTCCCGGACACCGTGCAGCCGGGCTCACGCTGGAGCGGCTAACAAAATCGGAAACAACAAAAATGTCTAGTGCTCATCCGCCGTGGCCAAGCCGATGTAGACAGCGGGCAAAATGGCGAACACGTACGTCTGCACGACGGACACGAATACGTGCAGGATGATAAAAGCGATGGGCGCCAGCGCTGGAAACACGCCCAGCACGATGCCCGCGATTGCGGACTTGGTTCCTGCCCAGACCGCTAGTCCGGTAAATAAGCCCAGAAACAATCCATAAATCAAATCGCTCGCAAAGATGTTGGCCCAGAGACGCACCGTCAGTGAGAGCAAACGAGCGGTAGTACTGATGATTTCCACCGGAAACATCAACGGCGAGAGCCATGCCACCGGCCCTGAAAAATGCTTGGCATATCCTAGCGGTCCGTGGTGCTTCAGACCCTGCCAGTTGAAATAGACAAAGGTGATGATCGCGCAAGCCAGTGGCACTGTTACGTTGGCCGTCGGCGCGCTCAAAAACGGAAACGCCCCAAAAAGGTTCGCCAGCAAGATGAACAGTGCCACGGTTCCTACCATCGGCACATACTTTTTCCAGTGATGGCCCGCGTTCTCTTCCAGCACGTCGTTGATGCCAAACCCCATCGGATTCGTGAGCAACATCTCCGCGATCTGTTGCGAAGCGCCCGGCCGTTCGACCGATAGCCGCGCCCTCAGCAAAAGCGCCAGCACCGTACCCACGACTAGGACGGTCTGCGCCATCACCACGTGCTCGGGGATGGGTGTGTCGGGATAGCTCGGCTTGATGTGGAGCGCCGTCAGCAGCGCCAAGGCGGGCGCTCCCAGGATCTGATTTACAAAATGTGTCAGCCAGCTTACGTGATGTTCCATTCCCTATTCCGTCGGACGCAGGATTTCGTACACACTTGCCGTGATTGTCGCGGCTCCTAAAGCACACAAACCCACTACCATGCTCGCAAGGGGAACTTTCAGAACTTCAAAAATAACATACACGCAGAAGCCTATCAAGCCGTAGCGGAACATCAGGCGAAACCATGTTCCAACGGGGATTTGCGGCTTCGCGAACCCTTCTTGCGCCGTGGCCGCCAAAACCAAAGCATCCAAACCGCGCTTCAGCCAGCGGAAATTCAGCCACGCCAGCACGGTGCCCATCGCCAGGCCTTCCGCCCATGCCGGGTGCCGCAGGATGGCTACGATGATCGCCGCTGCTCCGCCAAGAACGAGAGTTAGCCACCCAATCCGCTGCTCCGTGCGGGCAAACGCCGCGGCGACGGCCGGCTCAAGCTCGCTCGGCGCGGATGGGTCAACCCTCTCCATCGCCATTAGCCAGGTAGGCGCCGCAGGATCTCGCGCAAACCTGCGAAAAATCCCAGGCCGCCGAAAACAAACATGAAGATGAACTTGGTGTGCAGCCAGTGGTCGATAAAATATCCCAGGCCGCCCCCGATAACGACTGCAACCACGAATATGATTGGCAGCTCAATCGCCATGGCAAACTGGGCGTTGGCGCCAGTTCCCTTTTGGCCGGAAGAAGACCCTGAGTCCGTCTTGTTGGGATTATTGTCCAAAATTATTGACCAAAGGCGTAGCGCGCCAGGCGCAGGAACGGTTCAGGATACAACCCCGCCGCGAGCGACACAAACACCGCCGCCGTCAGCGCGATGGTTTGGCCGTTGCTTATAGTCAGAAGCGGTGCTTCGATCTGGGCTGCGTCGGCACGTGGCTTTTTCAAGGCATGCGCCGCAACTCGGCCGTAGCAATAGACGCTGAGCAGCGCGTTGACGACGGCAAACGCTGCGAGTTCGGGATGTGGATGTGCGAGCAGCGCCTTGACAATGAAATATTTCGCCAGAAAACCGGCTGTGGGCGGAATGCCGGCAAGCGACATCATGAAAACAAGCAGAAGCAGCGCTGCCGCGGGGCTGCGCCAAAACATGCCGTCGAGGTCGCGCAGTTCTGTCGCGGCGCTTCCGCGCTGCTGCAGCACAATCAAAATTCCGAACGCGCCGGCCGTTGCGAAAAGATTGACGCCTAGGTAGTACATCATGCCGCTGAAGCCGGTCTCATTCCCTGCAACCAGGCCAAGCAAAATGAATCCGGTCTGGGTCACGCCTCCGTAGGCGAGCAGCCGCTTCACGTTGGTCTGCCGCATGGCGGCGATGTTTCCCCAGAGTAGCGACACAATCGCCACGCCGCCCCAGACGTGAATCCATTTCTCGTGTGCAAATAAAAACAAGAAAGTAAAAAATCGCAGCAGTAACGCAAATCCAGCGGTTTTCGCGGCCATGCCTAAGTAGCCGGCTATCGGCGTTGGGGCGGATTCGTAGACGCCGGGGGCAAACCAATGAAACGGAGCCGCATCCATCAAAAAGAATGCTCCCGAGGAGAGCAAACCAAGCGCCAGTGCAGACGGCCAAACAGTGAGTCCGCCAAATGGCACGCCATTATCCAGACGCACTTCGAGGATTGCCCCAATTCGTCCGAGATTCGTCGTTTGATACAGCCGGTAAAGAAGCAGAAAACCGCCAGCAAGCACAAACGTAGTGCAAGCCCACTGAAACGCATAACTTCGCGCAGCGGTTTTCATCTGCTGGTCGCCCTGCGCAAATCCAGTCAAGAAAAAACAGCTAAGCCCCAGAGTCTCCAACCCCAGCAACACGACGAGTACATCGACTCCCGAAACCATCAGCATCATGCCTGCGCACGCAAACAATAGCAGCGCGTAATAGGCGCCTCGTGCGTCCTCTGCAGTTTCGAGATAGCGTACGGAAAGCAAGATGGTTAGGACTGTGCCAGAGAGAAAGAGCGCTGCGAAAAATAGAAAAAAAGGATCGACCAGCACGCTCTGATGGAGGCCAAGAAGTCCCGGTGACCCTGGATTCACATAACGCAGAGCTTGCATCTTTCCGTGCTGCACGTACAACGTGAACCCACTGAATGCCGTCCCTGCCAGTGCAAGCAGCCCGTTCCAATATTTTTCGTTTGCAGATAGCCAGCGATCGATCAGCAGAATCCCGCACGCAAAGAGTACGAGTTCCATCTCCGGGAGAATGAGCGCGCCGTCTCCGCTGAGAAATCCACGCACGACGTTTATGAGGGTATGAATCATGCAGAAGGAGAGATCCGCCGTGAACGCAAAAGCGAACTCCAACGCGGTTTTGCCGCTATTTCTCGAACAGCAATTCTCCCGCGCGATGCGTGGCCTTCACCACAGCCTTGATGAGCGTCACTCGCAGCTTCCCTTCTTCCAACTCAAGGATTCCATCAATGGTGCAGCCCGCTGGCGTCGTAACGGCGTCCTTCAGAAGCGCCGGATGATCTCCCGTCTCCAGCACCACGCTGGCTGCGCCCTTCATCATCTGTGCGGCCAGCAATGTCGACACATCGCGCGGCAAGCCGACTTTTACACCTGCCTCGGCGAACGACTCCAAGATAATGTACGCAAATGCCGGCCCACTCGCCGAAAGCCCGGTCACCGCATCCATGTGCTTTTCGTCGACAACCACGGTCCGCCCCACGGCGTCAAACATCGCCTTGGCCGTATCCAAGTCCTCCGCTCCCGCGTGAGCGCCCTTGCAAATTCCCGTCATCCCAATGCCCACTCTCGAGCAAGTATTCGGCATCGCCCGCACCACGGGAACATTCGCGCCGACGTGCTGCTCGATATAACTCGTCGGCACCGACGCCGCCACGGAAATCACCAAAGTTTTCTCGCTCAACTCCGGCGCAATCTCCTTCAACACTTCGCCAATCACTTGCGGCTTCACTCCCAGGAGGACGATGTCCGCGCCGCGCACCGCCTTCCGGTTTTCCGTGGCTACGTTGACTCCAAGCTCTTTCGTCAGAGCCGCAGCCTTCTCCGCGTGCTTCACGGTAGCTGTCACGCGCTTTGCCGAAAACAATCCTTGCTTGAGGTACGCCCTCAGCAAGATTCCGCCGAGCTTCCCTGTTCCCAACACCGCCAGCTTTTTATCCGAGAGTTTGTGCGCCATAGTCCAAACATTGTTGACGACCCTCGCACGCGCGTCAACCACCGTTTCGCCTCCTAGTCGAGTACAATGGCGCCCGCGTGGCTTTGCGAATCTCCTGCGGAGGCTTCTCTAACTTGCGCCGTTTCTTACTCTCGGCAACCATTGCCCTTCCGCTAATTGCCGCTCTACCTTTCTTCGGTGGCATTTCTCATTCTCAGCAAGCGGCAAAGCCCTCGCCCTTTCTCAATGTCACGAAGGATGTGGCTGTCCCGATGCGCGATGGTGTTGTCTTGCGCGCGGACGTCGTGCTCCCCAATTCCACGGGCCGCTTTCCCACTCTCGTCTACCGCACACCTTACAGCAAACAGTTCGTCCTCAAGGAGGGCTCTACATCTGAAAAAGCGGTTGCCCGTGGTTATGCAGTGGTAATTGAAGACGTGCGTGGCCGCTACGCCTCCGACGGAGATTTCTCCCCGTATCAGAACGAAGGCCACGACGGTTACGACACGATTGAATGGGCCGCGCGCCAACCTTGGTCCGACGGAAACGTCGGCACGTTCGGCCTTTCCTATCCCGGGGCTGTGCAGTGGCTCGCCGCCGTCGAGAATCCTCCGCATCTCAAAGCCATGGTCCCCGCCATGACTTTCTCCACACCGCGCAATTTTTTCTATTCCGGCGGCGTCTTCGATGGCTCATGGCTCGATTGGATTTGGTTCAACATTGCTCCGGACACCCGCCACCGCAAGGATCTTGCGGGCCCGCAAACGCACAAGGAAGCGGCCACGGCCTGGAAGCAGGATCACGAGCGCTTACAAAATTTCCTGCCGCTGCGCGATCTGCCGGACCTGAAACAGGTCGCACCTTTCTACTACGAATGGCTTTCGCACCCGCCGGCTGACACGTGGTGGGACTGGGCCGAACTTCGCAATAAGTACGATCGTGTTCAGGCGGCGGTCCTAAATTTTTCCGGCTGGTACGACGAAGCCTACGGACCCGATGGCGCGACAACCAATTTTAACGGCCTGCTTGCCGCTCGCCGGGGCGAAAAAGATCCCCGCACCCACACCATGATCGGTCCTTGGACCCACGGCGGCCAAGACGAGTCCAAGTCCGGCGAGCGCGATTTCGGTTCTTCCGCCCCCATCGACTACGATGAGCTAATTCTCCGCTGGATGGACCACTACGTTCGCAACATCGACAACGGCGTCGACCGCGAAAAACCGGTTCGCCTTTTCGTGATGGGTGACAATGCCTGGCGCGATGAAGACTCCTGGCCACTCACGCGCGCGAAAGAGACCTTTTACTACCTCAATGCGAAAGCTGCCGCAACCCGCATCGGCACCTTAAATTCTGCTCTACTTGCACCATCCGCTCGGACTTCTGAGTTCGTCTCCGATCCCGCACATCCCCTGACCGATCCATATACCGAATACGGCACGCATGACTATCGCGCGTTCGCAGGCCGAGACGATGTTCTCGTGTTCGACACGATGCCGCTCCAGACTGACACGGAAGTCACCGGCCCGATCCGCGCAGAAATCTTCATCTCCGCCGACGTCCCGGACTTCGATCTTTGGGTGCGCCTGCTTGATGTCTCGCCGGACGGCACCGCCTTCAATCTGATGAGCCCCGGCCTGGATGTCCTCCGCGCCAGCTACCGCGACGCCGCGCTTAAGCCAGAACTTCTCAGTCCAAGCAAAGTCTATATGCTCCATCTCGATCGCATGCTCACCAGCAATGTCTTTCGCGCTGGCCACCGCATCCGCGTGCAGATCTCCGGCGCTTTCTCGCCGCACTTCTCGCGAAACCTTCAGACCGGCGAATCCGAAATCACCTCGTCGCAAACGCAGCTCGGCCACATCCGGATCTACCACGATGCGGAACACTCTTCTCGGATTGTTTTGCCAATTATTCCGCGCGCAAAGCAGTAGAAGAATTAATCGTGCCGCGCTCCGTGGAGCACACGCACAGCATGCGGTAAGAGGTGAGCAACCGCGTCCAACGACTCCGCCGCTCCTTTAGGACTGCCAGGAAGATTCACAATTAATGTCTTTGCACGAACTGCCGCTACGCCCCGCGAAAGCGCCGCTGTTGGCGTCAGCTCCGATCCTTTACGCCGCATCTCTTCCGCAATGCCAGGCACAATCAAGTCCGCGACTGCTTCCGTCGATTCGGGGGTATTGTCTCGGGGACCAATCCCCGTCCCGCCGCTCGTCAGAATCAAGTCCACTCGCCCAGAGTCAGCCAATTCGCGTAACTGCTCGCGAATGTTCGCGGGATCATCGGAAACGCGCAGCACCGAAGTCACTTCCCAATTCAATCCTCGGCACACTGCGACGACCGCTGGGCCGGACAAATCCTCACGTTCCCCTCTTGCCACTGTGTCGCTGATTGTGAGCACTGCGACGCGCATCAGGTGGGTTACTTCGTTTCCACGGGATCGCGGTTGGCTTCATCCATCAAGCGCATCGCTTCCATCAAAAGCCCAGTCGTATTTCGCGTTGTGGTTGTGCGCGTGGAAGCATTTGCCGCGTTGAAATCAATCTCGAATTCGCCCGCGGTCCAAAGCACAACGCGATAGACGGCATCATCGCCTTCGACTTTTCCGCTCTTCGCGTCGCGGCACTGTCCGTTTGCAAAATAGAGCTCGCCCTGTTCGCCGTTGTGATTCACCACCAATCGGCAAGACTTCTGCCCCATCTCGAGAGACTGCATCAAATCGATCATGCTCATCTCTTCCAAGCGCCCTTGAATCACGCCCGGGCGCGAGGCGCGCTTCTGCAATTTTTCGAGGTGCAATCGATCAACAACCTTCTTCGCAATCCTCACCAAATCCTTCACCAAAAATGGCTTCGTCACAAAATCCTCGACTCCATCCACTAGCGGCCGCAGCCGCTCCTCGATATCCGCGCGACTCGCCATGAACAAAAACGGAATGTGCCGCGTCGCCTCGCGCCCATGCAGCTTTTCAAAAAGCTGCCGCCCGTCCAAGCCCGGCATTTTGTAATCGCAAAGAATCACATCGGGTGGTGTGTCGATGACCTTTAGTAGAGCGTCCGCGCCGTCCGAAGCCGTTTCGACCTCGCAATACGGCTCCATGCCCTTAATAATCAGGTCGCGAACCAGCGGATTGTCATCTGCTACCAGCAATTTAACGGTTTTCGCGCCCGCACCACTCATCGGCTGCGGCTCCGGTTCGTTTTTTTGCGGCCGTTCTTGTGAGCGGGCCTGGCGAGCACGTCGCGAAAAAAGTCCCCGCTCTTCCCGCCGGTCTTCTCGACGAGAACAATCCCGCTGATTTCCATCCCTTTATCGAGGGCTTTGCACATGTCGTAGACCGTGAGGGCCGCGGCAGTAACAGCGACCAGCGCTTCCATCTCGACCCCTGTTTGGGCCGTCGCCGAAACTTCGGAGCGAACTTCAACGCCATTTTGGCACAGCCGCGCAGTCACATCAATGTGTGTCAGAGGCAGCGGGTGACAAAGAGGTATCCACTCCGCGGTCCTCTTCGCGGCGGCAATCCCCGCAATTCGAGCCACTTCCAGAGGATTCCCTTTCGGGTTCTTCAGCTGCTTCACGGATCGCATCACCATGGGGCTCATCTTCACAAAGCCCTGGGCCACTGCCGTCCGTGTCGTCACCACTTTTTGCGACACGTCCACCATCCTCACCCCGCCTTTAGCCCCGTAATGCGATAACTTTCCCATTCTGCTCTTCTCTGTGCCCTCTGTGTTCTCTGCGCTCTCTGTGTAAAATCCCTTTCTTCGCTTTCTCTTTAGCTTTGCTGGTTCAAAACATATCCCTTCGCAGTAGTGTCCCAACGTTTTGCCTGTTGCCTTCCGTAAATTATTGATGAGAAACGCATAAGCGGCAAATTCTCTTGGTCTCGATTTGAACTCAGAACGCGGGTTCTGCGACCCTGCGAAGCATAACTTCGTGGGGGCCATCGATGAACCGAGGCAAGCTGGTGTTTGCGCAGCTGATGCAACATCTTCCGTTGACCACCTTCCGTCGTTGCGTCACCCGCTATCGAGGCGCGTTCAAAGTGAAGTCCTTCTCGTGCCTGGATCAATTCCTGTGCATGGCGTTCGCTCAGTTGACCTTTCGGGAGAGCCTTCGAGACATCGAAGTATGTCTGCGCGCGCAAAGTTCCAAGCTCTATCATCTCGGGATTCGTTCGGCGGTGGCGCGTAATACGCTGGCCAATGCCAACGCTGTGCGCGACTGGCGCATCTATGCCGATTTTGCCCAGAGCCTGATCGGCATCGCCCGACCGTTGTATGCGCAAGAGTCCTTCGGTGTTGATCTGCAAGAAACCGTCTACGCGCTCGACACCACGACGATCGATCTGTGTCTGTCGGTATTTCCGTGGGCGGTGTTCCGCACGGCCAAGGCAGCCATCAAGCTGCATACCCTGCTCGATCTGCGCGGCAACATCCCCACCTTCATTCACATCAGTGATGGCAAGGTGCACGAGGTCAACATCCTCGACCAACTGCTGCCCGAGCCCGGCGCCTTCTACATCATGGATCGTGGTTTCCTCGACTTCGAGCGCCTCTATCGCTTTCACGAAGCCGGCAGCTTCTTCGTGACCCGCGGCAAGTCGAACCTCAAGGTCCAGCGCCGCTACTCGCATCCGGTCGATCGCACGACGGGGTTGATCTGTGACCAAAGTGTCGTCCTTACGGGCTTCTACTCGCGCCAAGGCTTCGAGGCACCGCTGCGCCGCATCCGCTTCAAGGACCCCGAAACCGCCAAGACCCTCATCTTTTTGACCAACAACTTCGTCTTGCCAGCATTTACGCTAACTGAACTATACCGCTGCCGCTGGCAAGTAGAGCTCTTCTTCAAATGGATCAAGCAGCATCTGCGAATCAAAGCTTTCTTCGGAACTTCGGAGAACGCGGTCAGGTCACAAATCTGGATCGCTGTCTCCGCCTACGTTCTAGTCGCCATCGTCAAAAAGCGATTGCGTCTCTCGGCCAGCCTGTATGAAATCCTACAGATCCTCAGCCTGACCATGTTCGAGAAAATCCCGTTGGATCAACTACTTGCACAAACGATGACCGACGAAATTCAACCGGTTTCCGATAACCAATTGATTTTGTTCGCATAACGTTGGGACACTACTGATCCCTTCGAACCATTACTTCCACGGGGTCTCCAACACCGAGCTTTTCCAGCGCCGCCGGGACGATAACAAAACAATTTGCCCTCGATAGGGCCGACACGTCCCCAGATCCTTGCCACTTCAATACTTTTACTTCCCGACCCGCACCCTTCCCGTCCATATGCGCCGGCAAAAAGTGAGTTACGCCCGGCTTTTCATGCAATGCCTCGCCCAGCCGAGCTAACGCGACGGGCAATTCCCGCGCTTCTGCTCCAGCCAACAAATCCAGCGCCGGCGCCACAAACAATTCAAACGTTACCATCGTCGAAACCGGATTCCCTGGCAACCCGAACACAAATTTCTCTCCGCACTTTCCGAAGACCGCCGGCTTCCCAGGCCGTATCGCCACCCCATCGAAATAAAATTCGGTTTCCATTTCCTTCAAAACTTTCTCCACCAAATCGTACTTCCCCATCGAGACTCCGCCCGACAAAACCAGCAAATCCTCTTGAAGCCCGCGGCGAATCTTGGACTGCAAATCATCTTCGCGGTCCATGGCGTTCCCCAGCAAAATGGGTTTGCCCCCCGCCAGACGAACCTGCGCGGCCAACGACACGCTGTTGCTGTTTCGGATCTGAAAGCGCCCGGGAAGGCTGTCCACGGGCACAATCTCGTCGCCCGTAGAGAGAATCGCCACGCGCGGCTTCTGTGCACACTTTAACTCCGCCGCCCCTACCTGCGCCGCCAAAGCCAGCTCTGCATAACCCAACCGCATGCCTGGGGTCAAAAGCGTCTGTCCTGCGCGCGCTTCGCTCCCCCGCGGCACAAAGTTTTGCCCCGTCACCGCATCGCGTTCGAAGCGCACCAGATCCCCATCGCGCGTGGTGTGCTCGATCATCACCACGGAGTCGGCCCCGGAAGGCACGGCCGCTCCAGTCATAATCTGCACGCAAGTTTCCGCCCACAATTCCTTCGTGACGCGGTCGCCCGCCTTAATTTCGCCCGTGCAGTTCAGCGTGGCCCCGGCCTTAGCGTCGGCTGCAAAAACCGCGTACCCGTCGCGTGTAGCCCTGTTGAACGGCGGATACTCGCGGTCCGTCTTGACGTCTTGCGCCAGCACAAACCCCAGCGCTTCGCCCACGCGCACCTGTTCCGTAACGCGCGGACCTTTCTTCTCAGTTAATTTTTCGATGACCTTCTGGCGTGCTTGCTCGTAGGTGAGCATCAGTGGACTATTTCTGGAAGCCTTCGCTTAACTTTTCTCCGTGCTCTCTGTGTCCTCTGCGATCTCTGCGTAAAATCTTTTTCTTCGCCTTTTCCTATAACCATCGCGCCAACAAAGTCCCCGCCGGCACAATCGTCGCATCCCGCTCGGGCCCGGTGGAAATCATGCCAATCTCCACCTGCAAAAAGTCCCCGATAAACCGCAAATAATCCAGAGCCGCCTTGGGCAATTTCGCGCCATCTTTCACGCCATAAGTCGTCTCGCACCAGCCAGGCAGTGTTTTGTACTCCGGCACAACCTGCTCGTACTCCTCCGCCAAGGCGGGCATCTCCTTCAACGTTTTGCCCTTGTACTTGTAACCGACGCACACCTGAATCTCGCGTTGAGTATCAAAAACGTCCAGCTTCGTCACCACCAGCGAATCAATCCCATTGATCATCTTCGCGTACCCCAACACCATCAGATCCAGCCATCCGCAGCGCCGCGCGCGCCCCGTTACCGCTCCAAACTCTTTGCCCCGCTCGCGAACTTCCTGCGCCTCCAGCTCCGGCATCTCCGTGGGAAATGGGCCGCCACCTACACGCGTTGTATACGCCTTTGAGATTCCCAATACGTTCTTGATTTTGGTCGGCGGCACGCCCAAGCCGGTCGTCGCACCACCAGAGATCGCGCTCGACGACGTCACATAGGGGTAGGTCCCATGGTCAATATCCAGCATCGTCCCTTGCGCGCCCTCAAAAAGCACGGATTTTCCTTCATCCAGCGCGCGATTCACCAATTCCGCCGTATCGCAAATGTATCCGCGTATCTTTTCGCCTAATTTCAAAGTCGCTTCCACTTCATGCGAAAAATCAATGTCGGCGCCGTAAGCGCCTTTCGCTAACCGGTTCTTCTCAGCGACCACCCGCGCCGCTTTCTTCCGAAACAATTCCGGTTCCAGCAAATCGCACATCCGCAGCCCGCGCCGCGCCATTTTATCTTCATACGCCGGGCCGATGCCGCGCGAAGTTGTACCAATTTTGTCCGCGCCTCTCGCGCCTTCCGCCGCTTTATCCAATTCGCGGTGATACGGAAAAATCAAATGCGCGCGATTGCTGATGTGCAACCGTCCCTTCACGTCAATCCCCGCCTTCGCTAGCGTCTCAATCTCCGCCACCAGCGCCGCCGGATCCACCACTACGCCCGTTCCAATCACCGCCTGCTGCTTCGGCCGCAAAATCCCACACGGAATCAACTGCAGCACATAACGGTCTTTCCCAATAATGACGGTATGCCCCGCATTGTGCCCGCCCGCGACGCGCGCAATAAAATCAAACGACCCCGCAAGGTAGTCCACCACTTTGCCCTTGCCTTCATCGCCCCACTGCGCGCCCACAACCACGACCGATTTCATTCAGTCAATCTCCTAAGTAGAACAGGCACTTTTGCCTGTTCTCTTTTCTATCTTTTCAACAACTCGAACCACACCTCATCGCTAATCGATCACTTCATTCAAACTGCGTTGGAAAGCACCAAGATAAGGCAGGCTGCTATCGTAAGCTCGCCTAGCCGCCAACGCAAGCAACGCTCCGTTCACTCGAAGAGTGGGTGCGTTGAGCAAATGCGCCGCTACCTACTTAACTTCGCAAAACGAAAACACGAAACCAGATGATCGTTCACCATACCCGTCGCCTGCATAAACGCATAGCAAATCGTTGAGCCCACAAAACGAAAGCCACGCTTCTGCAAATTCTTGCTCATCGCATCCGATTCTGCCGTCTTCGCCGGCAAACGATTGTGCGTTCTCCACGCGTTCTGCTTCGGCTTGCCATCGACAAATTGCCAAATGTATTTGTCGAAAGACCCAAACTCCTTTTGCACCTTCAAGAACGCCTGCGCATTCGAAATCGTAGCCGCGATTTTCAACCTGTTCCTGATAATTCCTGCATCTTTCAAAAGCTCGCGCACTTTCTTCTTGTCGTACCGCGCCACTTTCTGCACATCGAACCCGTCAAACACTTCGCGATATCGCGCCCGCTTCTTCAAAACAGTTTCCCAACTCAGCCCCGCCTGCGCTCCCTCCAAAATCAAAAGTTCGAACAAGGCGCGGTCATCGTGCAGCGGCACGCCCCATTCCTCATCGTGATAAGGAATGTTCAGCTCGCTCGTCGCCCATTGGCACCGCTTTATCGCCATTTTTTCGCCTGCTCCCATCTCACAATTCTAGAGCACACTGGATTGCTACAGCTATCGCGCAAACAACGAGGCAATTAAATCAGAAGCTATTCGCACTTGCGACTGTCAAAGTAACAGTCCAGCCAGCGAACTATTTTAGGATGGAATGAATGATGATGGTGTTCCCGCCGAGAAGCACCGGGTCCGAAGCCAACTCGTCCGTCCAGCGGTCAGCGCGCCTCTGCTTCGGCGTTAGTTTTGCCATGAGCCGAATGAGGGCCACCAGCGGCCAGTAGAGCCACTGATTCCCCTTCTTCCGGTCGCGGTAAACGCCTTGAATCGCAAACCCATTTTTCTCGAGGTAATAGCGCAGCTCATTGTACCCAATCGGGTTGGCATGGACAGCGATCTCGTCCATCCCCGCGCAATCGTAATGAATCTTGGATTTCGACTGTTCGGAAAGTGGCTTGAAATGTGAGGTGTATCCGAACAGTAGCCACTTCAACCGCTCTTCGACGTTCATGATGTTCGGCACGCTGATGATCAAGTGCCCGCCCGGTTTCAACAGCCGCCTATACTCGCGAAATGCCTGCGGAGGCGAATCGATATGCTCCAGCCCATCCAGCGAAGTGATGAAGTCGAACGACTCCGATGCATACGGCAGAGTGCCTGCCAAATCGCCACGCTTGATCTCGACTCCGTCGAGACGGAACAGCTCCGAATACAGGTCGCAGCAACGCACATCGAAACCTTCCGCAATCAAATCCTGGGCGAGCGCGCCTTCGCCCGCGGGACAATCCAGAATCACGCCGCGCGACAGCGGCCTCAAAATCTTCAACACTGTTTCGTGCAGGCCAGGCCGCGACATCGCCAGAGGTCCACGGTCTCCCGCAAGCAGCGGCGGGTGATCCGCAGGTTTTACCGTCCGTGTCGTCGTTGCCGCTGTCTCTGCTGTAGCCAATCAATGCTCCTGGAATCCGATGCCGGCGCGAATGCGCACAAAGCAAAGGGCATGCCGCATTCAACTGTACGACATGCCCCGCCCATCTTGCTAACTTTTTGCGGCACTCTTCGCGCCGCAATTCGCTCCGCGAATTATGCCAAGTGCCGGTCGAGCGCCTTCGTTATCTGATCCTTCGGCACTGCGCCTACAATCTGTTCCACGACCTGTCCGTTCTTGAAAATCAGGATCGTAGGAATGCCACGGATGTTGTAGCGCCCCGCTGAGTTCATCGCTTCGTCGACGTTCAGCTTCATCACCTTTAGCTTGCCGGCGTAATCATGCGCAATCTCGGCCACCGTCGGTGCGAGCATGTGGCAGGGACGGCACCACTCTGCCCAGAAATCGACCATCACGGGCTGCGTGCTACTGGCGGTCAGCACTTCCGCCTCAAAATTCCCGTCCGTCACTGCCTGGATTTTCTCAGTTTGGGTATTGTCAGCCATGTTGTTTGTCCTCAACAGCTTGCCGCTAGGCCGCTGTTTTTATCTCCTTCGTCAGTTCAATTAGATGTTGTAACAGACATTTGGTTTCGTCCCGCTTGCCCAACGCCTCGAAGGGTCAGTGCCGCCTCGTACACTTTCGCGTACTCCGCAGCCGGCCCCTTCCAGGAAAAATCCTTAGCCATTCCGTTCAATTGGATGCGCCGCCAGATGCGCTCATCGGTGCAATGATGCAAAGCCTGCCGAATCGCGTACATCATGGCCGCGCCGGAATATTCGGCAAACTTAAAACCGGTTCCCGTGCCGTGTTCCAGATCGAACGGCTCGACAGTATCATCTAATCCGCCCGTCGCTCTCACAATCGGCACCGTACCATACTTCAAGCTGTAGATCTGATTCAAGCCACAAGGTTCGTAGCGCGACGGCATCAGAAACATGTCCGCGCCGGCCTCAATCTTATGCGCAATTTCGTTGTCGTATGCAATTCTTACGCCGACTCGCCCAGGAAACGTGTTCGCCATCGCCTGAAACAATTCTTCATACCGGCGTTCGCCGGATCCGAGCACGACCAGCGAGAGATCTTCTTTCATCAACTCGTATGCTTTCTCCGCGATCAAATCGAATCCCTTCTGATCGGCGAAGCGCGACACAATTCCAATCACTGGGCGCGCCGCATGCTCCGGAGCAATTCCATACAATTCCAGCAAGACCTGCTTGCACACCTGCTTTCCGCTCATATCCTTCGCGGAATATTTCATGGGAATCAGTTTGTCTTTCTCCGGACTCCACGCGGAGTAATCGACTCCGTTCAAAATGCCAACCAGGCGATCGCCGCGGCTTCGTACCACGCCATCCAATCCCCAACCAAACTCGGGCGTCTGAATCTCTTGTGCATACCTCTTGCTAACAGTCGTTAGATAATCTGAATAGACCAGCCCTCCCTTCAAGAAATTCACGTTGCCGTAAAACTCCATGCCTGCAGGATTGTAGACGGGCAGAGGAATGCTCGCGCGTTCGAGAACGTCGGTTTTGAAAAGCCCGTGATAACCCATGTTGTGAATCGTGAAGACCACGGGAATATCTTTCACCAGCGGGTCGTCACCATACGAAGTGCGCAGCAGAACGGGTACAAGCGCCGTCTGCCAATCGTGGCAATGAATCACGTCCGCGGGCCAAACGTGCTTCACAATTTCAATCGCGGCGCGGCAGAACTCGCTATACCGCTCGGCGTTATCCGAAAAATCGCCGTCACTGTTGCCATAGATGCCATCGCGATCGAAGTACGCCGGGTCATCGACAAAAAAATATCGAACGCCGGAAATCTGGGCGCCGTCCATGACGGCTGGAAACCGCAGATGATTGGCCATCGGAATCGTGAGGCTCGGCATCACAACGGCAGTCGCCTTGGTGCCGCGGTAGCGTGGCAACACAACGGCCACTTCATGGCCCTGCGCCACCAACGCCTTCGGCAGCGCCTCGACCACGTCCGCAAGGCCGCCGGTCTTCGAGAACGGCAACCCTTCCGATGCTACAAAAAGTATTCTCACTCGCTTGTCTTTACTCGATTCCTTGAACGCTCTTCGCGGCTTCTCTTCTTCACCTCATTCACCAGAGCGCTCGCGCGATGCACATTCATTTTACGCTACTGGACCCATTTCGGCGCGTCAAGACAGAACCGCTCGGCTTAAACCGTCTGCCGCTCTTCCTGCTACACTTTCGGCGCATGGCTCGTCAACGGCTTGGCCAACATTTTCTCGCGGACGCCGACTGGCGCGAACAGATTGCACGCGCCATCGGCGTTTCGCCGCACTCGACCCTTGCGCCGCCGTCTACAGCCATAGCGTCGTATTGCTGGATAGAAGTCGGCGCTGGCCACGGCGAAATGACCGAGCACCTTGCTTCCACGGGCGCGGCCGTCTATGCCGTCGAGTTGGACGCGATGCTCGTTGGAAGGCTCCGGCGGCTTACAAAAAAATTCTCGAATCTCACGGTCGTCCCCGGCGATGTTCTCGAGACCGATCTGGCCGCGCTTGCTGCGGGCCGCCGCATTCGTCTTTACGGAAATTTGCCGTACTACATCACCTCGCCGATTCTCCATCATTTTTTTACGTTCGCGGATTTGATCGATGAGATTCACATCGTCATCCAGGAAGAAGTCGCACAGCGGCTTACAGCAAAGCCCGAGACGAAGCAATTTGGCTATCTCTCCGTTGCCACCCAACTTTACAGCCGCCCGGAATTTGTACTCCGCATTCCGCGCAGCGCCTTCAGCCCGCCACCGGAAGTTGGCTCGGCGCTGGTAACGCTTCGCCTTCCCGGCGAAAGGGCAAGCCTGGCGATTCGCGACGAGGAAGCCTTTCTGGATTTTGTAAAATTGTGTTTTTCGAAGAAGCGCAAGACGCTCATCAACAATTTGCGATCGCTAGCAGAGCCGGATCAAGTGCGCGAAGCCCTCAGCGCGCAAGGACTGCGTCTCGACGCGCGCGCTGAGCAGCTTTCAGTCACGCAGTTCGCCTCGCTGCGCGATTCGCTGACGGCCTCGCTTTAACTCTTTCAGGCGTCTTACTTCTGTGCCGCGATCAGTCTGTCCGGATAATCGCTCATGATGCCGTCCACACCAGCAGCCATGAGCAAGCGAATGTGCGCGGGATGATTCACTGTCCAACAAACGACTTGCAAATCCCGCGCGTGAGCTTGCTCGATCATCGAGGGAGTCACCAGATCCCCGCGCACTATAATCTGCCGGGCACCTACATCCACGGCGGATGTCAGAGGATCGTCAAGCTGCCCGTCATAGAGCACTCCGGTCATCAGCGTCGGCTCGATCTTGCGCAAGCTCGCCAGAATCGCGGGGTCAAATGAGATTACGACGACGCGGGCCACTTCTCCAGACTCTCGCAGCGCGCCGATTAACGCATGCTCTCCGCCCCAGGAGCCGCTCGGTTTCAATTCCAAATAAAATACAACGTCGTTTTTTTTGGAGAATTCCAGAATCTCTTCGAGCGTGGGAATACGCTCTCCGGCATACTCGCTACCAAACCACGAGCCTGCGTCCAGTCGCCGCAGCACGTCAAGCGTCTGGTCGTGCACTTTGCCTTGGCCGCCTGTTGTGCGGTCTACAGTGTCATCGTGGATAGCGACAAATCGCGCGTCGCGCGAGAGTTGCAAATCCGTCTCGATAAAAGCGGCTCCCAACGCGACAGCTTTCTTGAACGCGGCGAGCGTGTTTTCCGGCGCGTGCCCAGAAGCTCCGCGATGCCCGATGATCAACAATTCAATGCGCTCCTTCCAGGAAACGCCACCCAGGCGAAACACCCCACATTAAAAAATCTCCGCAGACTCGCCTTTTGCCGAGATGTTGGGTCCGATTTGTATGCTAACACCCACGTACAGTCAAATCGGTATGTGCATAGCCCGGTGCATCTTGTATCTAACCATTAGAGCTACTTTAACCTTCGGAGGAGGGGAAAATGAGAAAAGAATCCCGGGCCCTGATGGTAGCGGCGCTTATGTCGGCCCAGTTGGCAGTTCTGCCCAGTAGTCCAGCGTCGCCGCTGCACCAGTCCAAGAACCAAAACGAGCCCAAGTCGCAACAGGAACTCACGAAAGAAGTGCGTCATGTGCTCGTCATGCTGCCGTACTACTCGGTGTTCGACAATCTGGAGTATCGGGTGGAGGGCGACAAAGTGATCCTCGAAGGGCAGGTCGTTCGCGGCTCCCTCAAGTCCGACGCTGAAGCCGCAGTGAAGAGCGTTGCGGGTGTCAGCTCGGTCGTTAACAACATCGAGGTTCTTCCTCCCGCTCCAATGGATGACCAGCTGCGGCGTGCGCTCTACCGTGCTATTTATGGCGAGGCCTCTTTGTCGCGCTATGGATACGCTTCCGTCGCTTCGATCCATATCATCGTGAAGAATGGGAACGTCACGCTCGAAGGTTATGTCGATAATGATGCCGATAAGAACATGGCGAATATTCGAGCTAACGGAGTTCCGAATGTTTTTTCGGTGAAGAATAACTTGCAGGTCGCAAACGGCGGCAAATAGTTTCTGGATGTTGCGGGGAGGCCTCAATGCCGCTTTCCAACCCCGCGCTAGCCCATTGCCGGGAAATGCGCCGCGCAGTTTTCTTCAAGGGCTCCGGAGTTTTTCGCGCATTTTCTTTTTCCAATTGCGCAGACGTAACGTGAGCATCAGTGTGGCCATAGCGTTTAGCGTGGCTTCAGAGATCGGCGGAAATTGGGCATCCTTGGAGTGAACTTTTGTATCGTTCGTTGCCATTGAACATTGCGAAGCCTCTCAGGCTCCCGGTAGTAACCCCTAACTTCCTGAAGACATGGGGCTTACAAGTTCGAAAGAAGAGCCCTGTGGCCTTTGAATTGCCCTTCACTGTCAACAATCCGAGCCTGCTCAAAGGCTCACGCGAGAGGTCTGAGAAAAAATGGCAACTGCGACCTTAAAACCAAACCAGGCGACCGCGCCCCTGCCCTTCGCGAATCGCGTCGTGTGCGTTAACGCCGCGCCCGAAGAGTTTGACTTGGCGAGTGGCTTGCCAGCAGGATTTCTTGAGTTTCTGGCGCCGCTGCATGCTGCGCTAACGTTGCGGCAGCGCGCGTTAGTCGCGCGACGCGAGCGTGCTCTCGCCGAGGCGCACGCCGGCAAATTGCCGAATTACTTGCCGCCATCCGTGGCTACCACAAATTCCTGGCGCATTGAGCTTCCCGCATGGTGCGCCGACCAGAGAAACCAAATGACCGGTCCGGCCGATGAGGCCGAACTCGTTGTGAAGATGCTAAATTCCGGCGCACCAGGCGTGATGCTGGATCTGGAAGACTCGAACGCGAATTCCTGGGAGCACACGATTTGCGGAATCGAGAATATTCTTGATGCGCTTGCAGGGCGGCTGACGTACTACGACCGAAAACGCGAAAAGACAGTTGGAATATCGCCGAGCAGCACGGTGATTTTCACGCGGCCCCGCGGTTTGCATCTTCACCAAGCCGGAATTCTTGACGGCGAACTGTTGTCCGCGTCCATGTTCGACGTGGCGATGGTGGCGTATCAAGTGGATTTCAGCACGCTCAAGCATCCGCTGTGCTTCTACATTCCGAAGTCCGAGTCGGCTGACGAAGCGTTGTGGTGGCGCGATCTGTTCCAGATGATAGCGCGTGCGAAGGGACTTCCCGCGGGCGCTATAAAGTGCATGGCGCTGGTGGAGTCGCATCCGCTCGCGTATCAGATGGAAGAGTTTGCGTGGAATCTTCGCGAGCACATTCTGGGACTGAATCTTGGCCGCTGGGATTACATGGCAAGCTTGATCGACTTCAACCTCGAAAATCCGGAGTGGGTTCTGCCGGACCGCAACACGATTCCGCACAATGTGGCGTTTTTCCAAAATTTGCGCGAGCTGATGCCGGAGATTTGCCACAAGCACGGCATGCTCGCGATTGGCGGGATGACCGCGCTCTTTCCCAGCCGGGAAGATGCGGAATTGAATGCGCGCGCTTTGAAGGTGCTCGCGGAAGATAAGAAGAATGAATCGACGTCTTTGATGGATGGGGCGTGGACGGGCCACCCGGATCAGAACGCGATTGCCGTCGCACAATTTCCGGCGCCCAATCAACTTAACGCGCTCCCGTCAAACCACGATACGCATGTGAATTTGCGGCCGCTTCCTTCGGGCGTGGGCAAGCGAACAGTTGCAGGAACGCGGGCAGCCATTCGCACCGTTATTCGCTATCGCAAGGGCGTCTTGCAGGGGAAAGGCGCGAGTCTGCTGGATGGCTACATGGAAGACCTGGCGACCGATCGGATCTATCGCTTGATGATCGCGCAACGTATGCAATATGCCAGCAGCGTCGAGATTGTCGACGAAAGCGGCGCGCCTGCCCTGCACACTCCGGAATTAATTACCGGGCTATTTGACGAAGAGCTTGACCGGTTGCTCGCCGAGCCGGCGAATGCAAACGATCCACAAGCTGCGGCCTCACTGCGCGAAGCGCGCGTCTTGAGCGAGGAAATGATCCGTCGGCACGAGTTCAACCCCGCTTAGAGAACGTCACTCGGTCCGTCGTAGAATTTAATTCACAAGACTTCACTTCATTTTTTCAATGTATCAGTTTGCGGAAGTGTGAAGGGACCCGACAAGGGTCCCTTTCACATTTTTAGAAACAGCACCTATTCTGAAGTGTTGAGTGCGTCAGTTCGTGCCGCTGGTAGCCGAACCGGGTGCAGAGCTTGCGCTCGCGGCATCGCCAATTTGCAGATCGTACTTATCTCCCGAGAAGAAGAGTGTCGTGAGTGTACGGCTGCCGTCCTTCGCTGCGGCGGCCGAATAGCCGTCTTGTTTATTCGAGACTGGCAGAGAAACAACTCGCGCGGAAACGCTAGCCACGGTTTCCTTGCCCTTCAGAATATTCACCTTTACGTCGGGACCGGTGCCGCTCCATTCGAACTTGTATTCACCGGGGGCCAGCGACTTACCCTCAACGGTTACGCTGGTATCGATACGAAGTGTTTTCTTGTTTCCGTTCCCTGCGAAAACACTGGCGGAAAATAACAACGAACTGCCTGCCAACAGAGTGAAAAGCTTCGTGACTTTCATGTGCAACTCCCTTTTCTTTACTCCTGCGCTGGAACGTTAGAACTGATGTCCCGGGCTGCGGAGGAATTTGCCATACTAATTCGATTAATTAGACGGTTTTCGGCTCCCCGCCGTTATACCTGGGAGGGCGCAAACTTTGCTTTGGGAGTAGAAAATAATTTCATAGTCGAATGCGGATAGCTCTAAGTTCTGGAGTTGCTGTAAGTTGGCGTTGTGAGAGAGACACTGCAGCGAAGAGGATCTTTGTGAAAGTTTTGCAACAATCCAACGAGAGTGAGATTGGTGTTCACCAGGGAGTAGAAGCTTTGGATTGGGCGGCCGCGGAGGAGTCGTTGTCCGCGCGCGGCTATGCAGTGACGGCGCCCCTGCTGACGGCGGAGGAATGCGCGGACCTCGTTGCGCTTTATAATGACGAGAAACGATTTCGCAGTCACGTCATCATGGAGCGGTATCGTTTCGGAGTTGGCGATTACAAATATTTCGACAATCCCTTGCCGCAGATGGTCGCGGGTCTGCGGACTGTCACATATCCGCATTTGGCGACGATTGCGAATCGCTGGGCTGAGGCTCTTGGCGAACGAGGCGCGCCGTATCCCTTACATCACGCCGACTTCTTGAAAATGTGCCATGAAGCTGGACAGAAAAAACCCACACCGCTGATGCTTCACTACGAAGCGGGCGGCTACAACTGTTTGCATCAGGATCTTTATGGCGAAGTGAGTTTTCCTCTGCAGATGGTTTTCTTGCTGGGTCAGGAGGGACACGACTGGGAAGGCGGCGAGTTTATTTTGGTTGAGCAACAACCGCGCGCGCAATCGAAGGGGGAAGTGGTACGCGCCAATCAAGGGCAGGCCATCATTTTCACGACAAGGTACAGGCCGGTGAAAGGGACGCGCGGCTACTATCGCGTCAATTTGCGGCACGGTGTCAGCCGCGTGCATCGCGGCACGCGATATACCTTGGGGATCATTTTCCACGACGCGAAATGAGCTCCGACTCACGAGCCATCGAGGCACACACGCAATCAAAATGGCAGCCACTTGTTGATTGCATCTCCTAGATGCCACCGCGTATTTTTGAGCACGGACTAATCACTGCATCTCTCGACGCCCGCCTTGGCCGCGATATAATTTCTCTCATGCATACAAATCACCGCTCTCACAAATTGCGTTTACTTGGGATTGTCTTCGCACTTTTTGTAGCGCCGGCATTTGCTCAAGATGCAAGCTGGGAACATGAACTCACGACTTGGCGCGCGCAGCACGTCGCCGATCTTTTGAAGCCTGCGGGCTGGCTTTCTCTCACGGGGCTCGAATGGCTGCAGCCCGGCGACAATTCCTTTGGAACAGCGGCCGACAACAAGATTCGTCTCACGGGCAACAACGCGCCGCACATGGGGATTCTTCATCTCGAGGGCAACAACGTTCGGCTGATGCCTCCTGCTGGCGGTTTTCCGCAGGATTTACGAGTGGCCGACGCTCCTGCGAGAACTCAAATTCTGACAGTGGAAGCGGACAGCGACAAAAATGCTCAACACATCACCATCGGCACGCTGAACATGTACGTCATCCGGCGCGAAGCAAAGATTGGGCTGCGAGTGAAAGACTCGAAGTCGCCGACGCTCGTCGCGTTTCACGGATTGAACTGGTATGAGCCAGACGCGAAATATCGCGTGAAGGCGAAATGGATTCCTTACAATCCGCCGAAGTCCGTCACGCTGGCGACGCTGGCAGGCACAACGTATGCGCAGCCGGTTCCCGGAGTTGCGGAATTTGTTTTGGAAGGCAAGACATATCGTCTGGAGCCAGTGCTCGAGGATCCGGCGGCGCCGCAACTTTTCTTCATACTTCGCGACACTACCAGCGCGACGACGACTTATAAGGCTTGCCGGTTTCTCTACACCGTTTTGCCCAGCCACGGTCTCGATAAGCCGGGCGAGCTTTGGCTGGATTTGAACCGGTTGGAAAATCCGCCGTGTGCTTACACGCCGTTTGCTACGTGCCCGTTGCCGCCACCGCAGAATCGGTTGACGATTGCTTTGCCGGTGGGGGAGAAGCGTTACCACGAGTGAGGTTTTTGAATGGGCCGGTGGGCTTCCGGAGAGAAAGAGGGCGCGGCCCTTCGAGGCTCAGGGTAAACGTGCCGTGCTCCCAAGGACCTAGGTGGCGTCCTGATTGGAAATTGGCCGCGAACTGTCGGACAATGAAACGTGCAGACGAGATATGAACCCTCCTGAGGCCAGAGCGCTCGCAAGGAAAGACGACGATGCCGCTGCGCGCGAGAAACTGATCGCGCTGCGGCTGGCGCTGCTGCGTGTTCACAAAACGCTGCTGGATATGGAGCGGCGCGACTACGAACTCGCTAACGGCAAAGTCACGGTGGGAGAGCTTTTCCGGCTGGTGATTGACCACCAGCAGTTCGGCTGGCTGCACAATATTTCTGAGTTCGTAGTTCGGTTGGATGAGACTCTCGCGGGGGAAAATCCCATCACGGCCGAAGACGTTCGTACAGCCTTTTCGCTGGCGCGCAAGATGTTTGCTCCGTCGGAATCGGGCGATGCGTTCCAGAAGAAATATTTTGATGCGATTCAGATGGACCCCGCCGTCGTGATCGACCATGCGGAACTCGCGCGGCTGTTTAACAACGAGCCGCCCGATGTTAGTTCGCCGTAAACCGTGCAACGCCCGCATTTCAAACTTCGCCGCCTCACTAGGAAAGAGCTTCCCTGTGGCACGCTGGAACTAGCGCGGTTTCTGATCGGCAAGGTCTTTGTCCACGATTTGCCCGAGGGGCGGCTCAGCGGACGGATCGTGGAATCGGAAGCATATCCGCCGGGCGATCCCGCGGGACATCATTTTCGCGGCCCTACACCACGTAATCGTTCACTTTTTCTGCGGCACGGCCATGTGTATGTCTATTTCAATTACGGCATGCACTTTATGCTGAATATTTCCAGTGAACGAGCTGGCGTTGGTGGCGGCGTGCTTATTCGCGCGCTCGAGCCACTTGAAGGGATCGAGCTCATGCAGCGCCACCGAAAGAGCAAGGAGCTTCTCGATCTCACACGCGGCCCTGGGCGGCTTGCGGCGGCGCTGCGAATCGACCGAAGCCTGGATGGTCTCGACCTTTTTTCGCGCGGGCCAGTCTGGTTGGGGGTTCTGGCTCCTTCTAAGACCGGCGAGCACGGCAGCGCCGTTGAAGCGCCTGTCGACACTACGGTTCGCATCGGGATCACTCACGCGGCCGACCAGCCGTTTCGTTTTTATGAACGCGGCAATCCCTTTGTGAGCGGCCCCAAGCGGCTGCTTACTTCGCACCCGTAGACAAACGCTCGGCGTTGATGGTTGCAGAATCCTGCACTCCGGAATTTTATGGCTACGGGAAACTTGGCTGACGCAGCTGGTTAGTCGCCGCAGGCGTACCCGGTCTGGGTATTCATTGGCAGGAATTCTTCACGGCGTTTCGGCTTGGCTGTTTTTGTAACGCGAAGACACCGCTCATTCGAGGCTGAACGCAGCTGTTTCTGCCGCGCACTGTCGCGCAAACCTTCGCGCAAGCGTCTGTGGGCCCGGAAGAGCCTCAGCCGCACGGCCACCGTCGAAATTCCTAGCCGCGCTGCCACTTCGAGCGTTGAATATTGCAGGACATCGCGCAGTAGGCAAATTTGGCGCAAGTCCGGTGCGAGCCTCGCGATTGCGCCAGCAATCAGCACACGAAACTCCCGGCGCGCGTAGCGCTCTTCGGGATTGTCGGTGCGTGCGGCCAACCGGCTGCCGAAGGTCTCTTCCGGCACGCTTCCGGGTTCTTCCAAGGAAATGTACTTGCCGTCGCGACGCTGGCGGATCAAGTCAATCGAAGCATTGGTGGTGATACGCGAGACCCAGGCGTGGAGGTCATCCTTGCCCTCGTCTTGCTGTCCCGCAAACTGGTTGAGTCGTGAGAACGCTTTCAGCAGGGCTTCCTGGCGGGCATCTTCGGCGTCGGCGCTATTGCCCGTTAGTCGTAGAGCACGCCGATATAATCCGGGCCCGTACGGCAGGACCATTTCGGCAAAGGCCTCGCCATCGCCGAGACGGGCGTCAGCGAGAACCTTACGCTTGGTAGCGCGGAGGTTTTCGGCATTTTCGCTTTCAAGATTGTAGGCGTCTAAGACAACGCTTGCGGCGCTCATGTCGGAAAGCTAAGTCGCACCCCGAGCACCATGCGCCCAGCGCGCTAACATATTGAAAATAAGCAAGTAATTAAATTTTGTGAAAAACGGGGCACGCATCTGACCGTCCGATTGTGGGACACAGCGTAGCGTTTCCGGTCACTTAGTGGCGCAGCTTTAGTCGCTGCTGCTCTCCTGCCGGAAACCTTATGCTTCACAAGCGAACAGGCAGAGAGGGCACTTTCAAGTTATTGGGGTGAGCGGCCTTTCGCGCCTGCGGCGAGGTTCTCGTAGACTTTGCCACACTTCATGACGAAGAGGACGCGGCGGGCAGCGGTGACATCGCGGAGAGGGTCGCCCTCCATGGCGATGATGTCCGCATCCATGCCGGGAGCGATCGCGCCAATTTTGTCCTTCAGGCCGAGGGACGCGGCGGAGATGCTGGTGGCGGACATGATCGCTGCCATTGGGTCCTGACCACCATCCCGCACGCGTACGATGAATTCTTCTTCGTTACGGCCATGAGCGCCGGCAACGGCGTCCGTGCCATAAACAAATTTCAGATCTTTGTGCGTGAGTGCTTTCTTGAAGGTGTCCAGGACGATGGCGATGCCCTTCTCCATGAAGGCGAAGCCTTGCTCGTTGTAGTTGCCGATGCCGAGATATTTTTCTTTGTTTTCGAGATAGTTCTGCAGCACCAGGCCGATGTTGGGGTCGTAATAGGTGCCGCGCTGGGCCATGAGGGAGAAGACCTCGTCGGTGACGTAGGCGCCGTGCTCGATGGTGGTGCAACCCGCAAGCGTGGCGGCTTTCGCGGACTCGGCAGAATGGGCATGCACAATGGTGCGCAGTCCGAGCGACTTGGCTTCGCCGCACGCGGCTGCAAGCTGTTCGTCGGTCATCGTCTGTGTGCCGCCTTCACGGATGCTTTTTGAGGCGAAGAGTTTGATGAAGTCTGCGCTCTGCTGTTTTCTTTCGCGAACAAGTTCTCGCAACTTTTCCGGTGGGCCGCTTTTTTCGTCGAGAGGTTCGAGCGATGTGAGCACGCGCGGGCCGGGAATGATTCCGCGCGCTATGGCTTCGCGCAAGTCTTTGTCTTCGGGAGAGCCAGGGCTTTGGATAGTGGTGAAGCCGGCGTTAAGAGTGAGGATGGCATTGTCGGCAGCGTGGAGCATGGCGTGGACGGGAGGTTCGTCTTTTCCTGCGAGACGGCCATTATCGAAATGCCAGAAGATGTGCGCGTGCGTGTCGATCCACCCAGGAGTGACGGTCAAACTCGTAAGATCGTAGGTGATCGCGCCGGAAGGCGCCTCACCGCCGATGCGAGCGATTTTTCCATCCTCGACGAGGATGATCGTGTTGTGGAGTATCTGCCCCTTGCCGTCGAGAACAGTAGCGGTCTTCAAAACGATGGAGCGACCCTGACCAAGGACTATTTTTGTCAGAGGCAGAATAGCAACGAAGAAAATCGCGAGGACGAATCTCAGGTATCTCAGCATCTCAACTCCTCCGGAATTTGCCCGCGCTGACGCGCCGACTCGTCGTGTGAATGGATTTGGTCGACATGGATGTACCGCGAAATAGCGCTTCATGCAAGTGTTGCGCAGGAAGGTACGAATGATGGGCAACAGCGAGAAACGAGCGACGAAAGACTCCGCCACTATGCGTTAAGATAGAAAAAAAAGAGGTCCGACAATGTCACAGCGAGATTTCCTGAAGTTGATCGCCACTCTTAGCCCTGAGCAGCGGGAAGCGGTGGCAGCGTTTATCAACATCCTTAAGAAAGAACAGAAACCGGATATGACGTTCCGCGAGGCGTTGGATGAATTTGTCGGTAAGCACCCCGAGCTACTCCGCCGACTTGCACAGTGAACTGAACAATCTTTGTGCGTCTACTGGAACAATCGAAACAGATCTTTTCCCTCTGTAAGAAATCCGCGCTTAGGACTCAGGCGCTCATTTGCTCGCGAGAGTGATGGCGATGTTGCGAAACATCACGCGGCCCTTTTCGCTGCCTTGGAGGTAGATAGGGCCGGGGAGCGCTTCGTGGCTGTCGAGAGCGCCGCCGGTAATTCCGGGAATTTCTTTGTTGTCGATGATCGTCATACCATTCAGGACGACCGTAACGGTGCGGCCGATCAGAGTAATGTCGTACGTCTGCCACTTGTCAGGGGTGCGGGCGGGCTCAGGCGAAGGAGCGAGGAAACCGTAAACGCTGCCCAGGCGCCGCTCGGGCGGGTCGGTGATGGAATCGGTTTCGAGTTGGACTTCGTAGCGGCCTCGCAAATAGACTCCGCTGTTAGATTCCGGGCCGCAGTTGAACTCGACGTGCAGTTTGAAATCTTCAAATTTGGAGTTGTTGATCAGTTCGGGGCCGTTTCCCGGAGTGATGAGCAGGCCATTTTCTACTTTCCACGCGGGCGATGCGCCGGTTTTGTCTTCATGCCAACCGGTTAAATCTTTGCCGTTGAAAAGCGGGATCGGGGTACCCCATTTTGGCGGACTTGTCCTTTTGAGTGCCGGCGCTCTGACCCCGGCCCACTGCCATGTTTTGCCGTCGGGGCCGGTCAGTGTTCCTGAAAGAGTCTTTCCACTCAGCGTGCCCTCGAAAACCAAATCGGCCTTGCTGTCTTCTTCTTCCTTGGGAGAAACGACCTTCAAGTGGCCGTTCGAGAGTTCAACACTTGGAAGCGGGCGGGCGTTTCCCCAGCGGCCCACCATCTCGGCCTTAAGCTGTCCATTTTCCTCGCGCAGTTCCAGCCAGGAAGGATATTCGCGGTCGGGTGCTTTCAGCGTCAAATCCCAGCGGCCGAGGAAAGCTGCGGCGGAATCCGGCGCGGAATAGCCGAAAGATTTGTTGTTGCGAGAACGCCCCGCGGCGGACAACGAAATGAGAATGACAGCAATGAACGTGAACACCATTCTGTGACTCTTCATCGAGCGATGAATTCCTTCCAGTTAGTTTCGGTCCACGGCTTGCAGGCTTATCCTGACTTTTACTGGTCTTTTTCCAGGTACTCCTCTGGAACGTCGTCTTCCGGCACTTCGTGCGTATGGACTTCGCCTTCGTCGGCGTCAGGAGCGTCCTCGACGCCTTTTACAACTTCGGCCTCGAACGCGTTTCCTTCTTCGAGCAATTCGTCCACGCTCTCCGAATCCGCGCCTTCGCGATTCGATAGGCCCTGAAGATCACCAGACTGGCCGCCAGAACGCGCTCCGAGACCTTTCGGTTCGAACACGACAGAGTCCGCGCCCTCACTCTTGCCGCGGGGTTTATTTTTCTTGAGCCCCTTCTTCTTTGGAGCAACCTTCTTGGCGAGCGCAGACTTTTTGGCAGGCACGGCTTTCTTGGCCGCTTTTTTCTTGGGCACCGGCTTGCGGCGCAAAGGTTTCTTGGTTTTGACGGGTTTCTTCTTTTTGCTGGTTTTGGTTGGCATGGCAGGAGTTTACCACTGACGCCCGGAATCCCACGCATTTCCTGCGTAGCCCCCAATCTAGAATAATCAGGTGAAGGAGAGGCGCTTGCAAAGACGCGCGACAACCTCTAGTCTGCTTGGGCTGAGCAGACGAAAGGGCCGAACTTCTTGCCGGATCTCACTCCCGAACTTCTCGTTTTCGGTTTTATCTGGTATGTCGCGTTTCTCTTTTCGACGACGTGTCACGAGGCGGCGCACGCACTCGTTGCCAAGACGGGAGGCGATGAGACGGCAGCACTCGGCGGGCAGGTCTCCCTAAATCCCGTGCCGCACATGCGGCGCGAGCCTTGGGGCATGATTGTGATTCCCATCCTCTCGTTTCTCTTCATGCATGCGATGTTTGGATGGGCGAGTGCGCCGTATGACCCTCTTTGGGAGCGCCGGCATCCGCGGCGGTCAGGATGGATGGCACTCGCCGGGCCGGCAGCAAATTTCTCATTGATGTTGATCGCGGTGGCGGGACTGCACCTGGGAGCGGCAGAAGGATGGTTTCATCGCGACCCAATGACGGGCCATCTGGACTTTGCAGCCACCACTCTGCTCATCTTTTTTTCGTTAAATTTGCTGCTGGGCACGTTCAACCTTCTGCCGTTCGCGCCGCTCGACGGAAGCACAGTGATCCTGCTGTTCATGAGCGAGAAGACCGCGCAGCGCTATCTGGATTGGCTCCGCGGCAACAGTTTCGCGATGGCAGGACTATTGGTAGGCATTCTCGTGTTTCGTTACATTTATGACCCAATCAATCATTTCGTAAGCATGCTGCTTCTGCCAGGCCACCTGTGATGCTCCATTCCTGAACACTCCGCAGAGAAGTGTCGCCTTGTGAACACAGTTCAAGACGTTCCGACCTAATCAAGCTTTTCCTTTTCAGTAAGTTACAAGATGTAAGGAATGGTTCTTGGTCTGCCTTCCATTCGGTGGAGGCTTTGCATGCTGCGCTACTCCCACCCTTCCGCGACACGCCTATATTCCGTGGAAATCTCTGGCTGGGACGGCAAGGAAGAGTTTTTTGTAGAACGGTACGAACTGGAATGGAATGGGGATTCCAGCAAACAGATAGCTCTAAAGCGGATTCTGAACGATCACACCGTCCTTCTCGTGCGGCTTCTGCAGACTGCCGACTTGGATCCTTCCTACCCAGTTGTCTACCGCGCCGAGCGAGTCGGGAAGACAAAGAGTGGTCTACATCGATTCCGGCTCAGCGTGATGGTTCCCCGCCCCAATGAGGAAGAGAGTTCGGCAGCTTAGCGAATGCGGCCATCGCAGGCGTGCCTATTGGTGCGGAAGGATGTAAAGAAGTCGTGGCGTTCCGCACCGAAACGACACGATGACCCAATATGAGATGAGCTGAATGAGGGCGTGTTCGCGTGCTGCGTGCAGGTCGCAAGCTGGCAAATGGGATTTGCTGACGGTAGCAGCGCTAAATGGTTGATTCTCTTGGAGGAGCTGAGTTCCTTGGCAGATTAGAGCGAGGATCGAGTCAAGCTGCCAGGAGAAACACGAAAGGTGCAGGGATGGCACAAACGTTGCGAGTGTATGGGTGTGGCACACACATATGGCAAGACGGTCGAACTGACGGCAACGAAGACGTCTTTGACGCCGTGCATTCTCGATGATGATCATTCCCAGCTGGATTTGCTGTCCGCAGCCATGGATGAGATGGGCTACGAAGCCATCACAACGTCTGACCCCGAAGAAGCCTTGAGCCTGGTGCGCACGGGCCGCAGCAGGCTTGTACTAGCCGACGTAAACATGCCCGGCATGAACGGTTATGAATTTCTCGATCGCGCATTGCGATGCGATCCCGGGATTCATGTGATCGTGATGACCGGCGAATACACGTTGGAATCGGCGCTGGATGCCATTCGCCGGGGCGCGACGGATTTTCTGCCCAAACCTATCGACCGCGTTCGCCTCAAGAGAACTCTGGACGAAGTGGCGACGATTTATGACCAGCGGAAACGGGTGCGCGCGCTCGAAGAACAGTTGCTGAAGGATCTGGAGTTCCACGGGATTGTCGGAAAAAGCCCGGTCATGCTGGAAGTATTCGATTTCGCGCGAAAAGTGGCGCGGCATTACACGAACGTGCTGCTGGTAGGCTCAACGGGAACAGGGAAAGAACTGGTGGCGCGGGCCATTCATAACATCAGTCCGGTAAGCCAGCAGAAGCTGGCCATCTGCAACTGTTCGGCGATGGTGGACACACTGCTCGAGAGCCAGCTTTTTGGGCACGTGCGAGGATCGTTTACGGGAGCGACGGATACTCGGCCGGGGCTTTTTGAGTACGCGAATAACGGAACGGTTTTTCTGGATGAGATTGGCGAAACGTCCCTGGCGATGCAAGCCAAGCTGCTGCGCGTGATTCAAAACCGGGAGATCCAGCGAGTGGGCTCGCCCGAAGTGCGGCAGGTCAACGTGCGGCTGATTGCGGCGACGAACCGCGATCTACGGGCGGAAGTCCTGGCGGGGCGGTTTCGAGAAGATCTTTTTTACCGGCTGAGCTCGATTCAAATTCGTGTGCCTTCGTTGACGGAACGGCTTGAGGACATTCCGGTGCTCGTGCATTATTTTCTGAAAAAATACAACGACGTGTACGGAAAGAATATTTCGGGGCTGACGCGGCGGGCGCAAACCGTTCTGCTGCAGCATGCGTGGCCGGGCAATGTGCGTGAACTCGAAAACGTCATCGCGACTGCGGCGATTACCGCGACGGGTGATTTCATCGATCTTGCGGACTTACCGGAGCATTTGCAGCACCGCGGCCCGCGAAGGCCGGACGGCGATGATTGGCGGCCGCTGTCGCTCGACGAAGTACGCAAATTGCACATCCAGCGTGTGCTGGAAGTGTGCCAGGGGAACCGCTTGCGCGCGGCGCAGATACTGGGCATTGGACGCACCAGCCTATACCGCTATTTAAAACGTGACGGCCATGAAATGCGCACTCGCGAAAGAAGCGGCGGCGCGGCGGCCTGAGGCGCCCTTTTCGGAAATCAATTCCAACAATTTTGAAGGATTGCGATTTCGTGCGGTCCCGTTTGCTTCTTACCCTTTGTACCCCGAAGGCACAGTGTCCCGCGATGATGCAGTCCTTCTTTTTTGCGTATTTGTAAGACGAGGAAAATGCAGAGCTTGCCGCCGGAGTGTTCGGCAAGCGCCGTGCACATGGAAAAGCGCCTAGAAAAACAAAATCGCAAAGACTCAACCGGCAAGCAGACGGGTTGCATGAATAAAGAATCGAGTATCAAAAAGATTTGCGCTGAGGCTGAGGTCAATGCCTCGCAGTGGACTCGCGCGAAACATTTCCCACCTACAGAAGTTCCTCAAACTACCCTCAAGTCAACTAGCCAGAACCCCCATGAGCGCCGCAACTCCCTTGAAGGGAATGCGGCGCTCCTTTCCTTGCAATCGATCAAGCCAAATGGAATAGCGTCAGTTTGATCGGATGGCAGGCTCGTGTTGCAAACCGCCAAGAAACTGCAACGAAGATTCTGGGATTGACTCTGTCCTCGCGCGAGGACCGACTGCTCCTTTGAACTATTGAACGGTGACCTGCAGCGTCACGCTGTGGCTGACAGCTTGCGCTCCCGTACCCCCGCTGGCCGTAACGGTCACGACGAAGGAACCCGTCGATGGCCCGCTCGGCGTGGTAGACGCATTCGGATTACCACTGCAACCGCTCATCGCAGTCAGAGATCCCGCCATTACCAATATTGTGCAGAGTCGACATGCACGCTTTTTCCTGGGCCATGCCAGAAGAAATGCGCCAGCGAGTGCCGCACCTACGAATGAACAGCCAAGCCGAGGGGCCTCGCCGTAGAAGGCCATGCGGACCTCAGACGACAGCTGAGGTGGTCTGGTAATACTGAGCGCGACCGTCAAAGGCGCAAAACCGTCGAGCGCGGGCTGCGCGGGCAGGAAAGTACAAGAAGAACTCGTGGGAAGTCCTGAGCAGCTAAGAGAAATGGGCCCAGAGAAACCCAAGCCCGGGGCGGGAGTGAGCAAAACGCTGGTGGTACCTGGACCGGTTCCCGAAATCGTCACATTTCCCGGATTGACTGAAATTAGAAAGTCGGGATTACCTACGACGATAGTGGCCGCTCCGGAAGTCGAGCCGACGAAGTTCGGATCGCCGGAATAGACCGCCGTGATGCTATGTGACCCGCTCGTCAACTGTGTAGTGAGCGTGGCAATTAAATTCTTCACCTGCACGGGAATCCCCAGTGTTGTTTTTCCGCTGAAAAACTGCACAGTCCCGGTGGGATCGATCGCGCCATTCGGAAGCACGATGGCTTGCAGAACAACCGAGGTGTTCGGCAAGGCTCCTGTCGGAATGAAGAGAATCGTTTGCGTCGGCCCTTTGGCGACGGTGACGCTAACCGGACCCGCGCTGCTTGCTGTAAAGCTTGCGTCGCCGGAATAGCTGACGTTCAGCGTGTGGGTTCCGAGGGCGAGCTGGGTTTCTTGAACTTGCGCATTGCCCTGGCTGTTTAAAGAAGTGCTGAGCGGAGTGCTGGTGTTCCCATTGAAAGTGTCGGAAAAAGTGAGCGTTCCCGTGGGTGTTCCTTGCTGGGAGGCGCCCAGAACGTTTACCTGGAGTTGAAGAAAGTTGCCGTAAGTCGTGTTCACCTGCGAAGAAGCACTTCCCTGTTGCCCGCTCAAGAACGCGGAAAAGGAAGTGCTGCTGGCCTCAGGATGAATGGTGATGGGCACGCCCGCGGAGATGCTCGCGCCAAAGTTGCCGTCTCCGCCATAGCTGGCGGTGACAGAGTACGTTCCTCCAGGAAGCGTTTCAACGGCGCCGGAAATTGTCCCGTTGCTCAGGTTGCCGAGGTTCACTCCTACGGAACCTCCGGCAAGCAGGGCCACATTCCCAGTGGGAGCTCCTGTGCCCACACTTGGAGCAACGGTCACGGAAGCGGTTACGGGCTGTCCATGCGTCAAGCTTGCGGAGGAAAGCTGCAGCGTGGTTAGTGTCGAGCGAAACGTTACGTTCTGCCAGTTCGCGGCAAGATTGGCGGCGTTCACGGAGCCCCAGCCGGTCGCCAAATCGTAGCCGGGTGTCGCAGAAAAACCTGTCTGTCCAGGAACGCTATTATTCCCCACGGTGATGTCGTTGAAAATACACTGAGACTGAGGAGGGCTTGTGGCGCTGCAGTTCGCAGCGTTCTGACCGGCAGCTAGCGGATATAGAACGAAGTTCGCTTGACCTTGCCGGGAATTGGTTTTCTGCGCGATCAGTGCCAGGATGGCCGCGAACGTGGGAGCGGCGGCTGAAGTGCCGCCAACGAGCTCGGCGTTGATAAGTTGTCCGCTGGCGTTGGTGGCGCAAATTCCGTCCTGGCATACGAGGTACCCGTCGTGGCCGGCGGCGGCATCCAGGGAAACATCCGGAAGGTCGCGCTTGCCATCGTTCGGGACGCCTAGCCCCACCTGCCAGGAGGGCTTGCTGTAGAGAGTGCTGGCACCGCCGCTGCTTGCAAATAACGAAGCGGCGCCGCATATATTCGGATCAGCGCAACTTTCGTTCCAGACAACTTCCGGGATGTAGCCGAGGGCGGAGGATTGGTCGGGGCCGTTTGTTGGCGACCAGTACGTGCTGTCCGCGCCATTCTCATTGAACTCCGTGCCGCCGACGGCAATATTGAATGGCGTGGACGCAAGGCCATTCACGGCAAGTCCTTGAGTGGCAGGAGTAGTTTGACTGTCGCTGTCGCACCCTGCCGGGCCGTTATCGCCGCTCGAAATTACGGCGGTAATACCCTGCGCGGCGGCCTGCTCCCAGAGATTGTTGAAAAATGTGTTCTCGGCCTGGCCGAGCGATTGTTCGCACTGGCCAAAACTCGCGCTGAGAACCGGCGCGAGATTGTTGTCCACGATGTAGAGGGAAGAGAGATCGACACCATCGGTCGAGTTGGTGCTCGCGGAGACGACAAATTTGATGGTTGCTTTCGGGGCAATGGCCCCCGACCACTCGATATCCAGATCGGCTTCTGTTTCTTCGGGGCCGGTCAAATTTCCGGGATCGGGCCCATCCACAATGATTTGCGGATCGTTGACGGGAAGCCCAAACGCGATGCGGAAGATTTGCACGTCGGAGAGATTGATGTTGTTTCGCGCCACAATGGCGACGCTTTGCCCGGTTCCGTCAATTCCATTCTTGTAGAGCGCGGCGGTGTTGTAGATTTTCGAGAAGTCGCCGGGCGCGAGATAGTGTTGCACTCCTGAGGAGCCGCTGAACGTGAACTCAGGCTGCCACGTGCTGGTGTTGGCGATGCGGGTGGCCTTGCCCAAGACACGAATCATCGGCTGCTTTCGAAAATTGTGCAGAGTGTTTATTCCAGCGACCACCGGCGCGAGCGCCGCCGGGATCTGTGGATCGGATGCATTTGCGTAATGCTTCTCTCCGTTCACCACATAGGAGTGAATGGCGGTGTGAAAAGCGTCCTTTACCTGGCCGGCAGTGCCGCTGAATTCGATGGTCATTCCGCCCTGGGCGATGCGGTTCACCCGAAAACCGTGAGACTCGAGCCAACCAGTGAGCTTTTGAAGATCAGCCGAGGAAGGACCGAATCGTTTGCCGAATTGGTCCGGCGAAAGCCATGCATGGAAATCCGGTGAGGACTTGTCTTGCTGGCTGGCGATGAGACTCTGCAGAGCGGATTCCGCTTTGGTGTCGCGAGTCAGAACCAGCAGCATGCGTTCCATGGGCAGATCGGAGGGGGCTTCTCCGCGATCATTGGCGGGCGTCGCCAGTGGATGACGATTGCCTTGCAAGACGACCAGCGAAGACTCGTCAATAGTGCCAATGCGATTTGCCGCGAGCTGCGTGGTTTGTCCATGCAACACACCGGGCGGATAAACAAGTATTGCGGCAGCCAGCGCGAAACCGACAAGCAGATATTTACGGTGAGGCATGGCGTCCCTTGCTCGGCCGGATGGCTGGTGGAACGCTTGGTTTTATAGCTGAAATCGCATGCGGTGGAAAGCCCATTTTACCAGCGATTTCTTTTCCCATTTTTGAGGAAAGTGTGAATGGCGGGATCCACCGCAGTTGCTTTGGCATGCGGCAGGCCATTGACGTGACCATGGTACTTTGGTACATTGGTACCACGAATTAGGAAGGTCACAATGACAGACGAAAGACAGTTTAATGTGCAGCGCGTACAAACCGGCGTTCGCATGGAAGAACGAATATTAAAAGTGCTCAAGGCGTTTGGGGAATTTCACGACATGACGCTCGGAGATCTTTTGGAAGGAATCGTATTGCACGCCTTCGACGGCAAATGCCCCTTTGGCGAGGAAAGCCTCAAGCGCATCAAAGACTTGAAGAAATTCTACGGGCTCGATCTGGATTCGCGCGCCAGCCACCGCCTTATCGAATCACGGGCCAATCGCTCTCCCAGGAAAGGCAAATCAAAAAAATGAACGCGCGCCTGACGAGATACTCGATCCCCTTGCTGCGCTGGACTCTTGGTTTGGCCGTCCTTCTGGAGTCCTTTGTATTTGTTTTTTCCAATTCAGCTGCGCATTTCCTCGCTAAAGCGGGATTGCCGCTTTGGATCCGGCCAGCCCTCGGCGGCGCTGAAATTATCGCCGCCATCTTATTCCTGGTGCCCTTCACGGCTGTGATTGGAAGTTATCTCTTGCTTGTTGTTTTTGGATTCGCAGCTCTTGTCCATATTTTGCATAGTCAGTATGAAGTAGGCGGCTTGGCTGTATACGCAGCGGCAGTACTCGTCTGCACGGCACATGCGGAAAACAAAACACAAGAAGCAGGCCATGAACGACTCTGAATGGATGGAAGCATTCGAAAGATGTACTTTGCCAATCGGCACTTTCCATCACGCGGAGCATGTGAGAATGGCTTTCCTGTATGTCCAAAAATTCGCGCCGCTGGAGGCCCTGGCGCGTTTTTCTTTAGACCTGCCGCGGTTCGCCACAGCACACGGCAAGCCGAATCTTTACAATGAAACGATCACATGGGCATTCCTGTTGCTCGTTCGCGAACGGCTCGCCCGGGGAAAATCCGGTCAGACGTGGGTGGAATTCGCGGCGAGCAATGCGGATCTCCTGCGATGGGACGAAAACATCCTAAAAAAATATTACCGCCCGGAAACTCTTACCTCGGAACTCGCCAAAAGCGTTTTTCTTTTTCCAGACAAACTGTAGCCTGGCGCTGGCTCACTCATTGAACAAATTTCCCGAAACGAGTTGCATCTTCTACACGTATCGATTTATTCTCTCGGGCACGACTTAGAGCATAGCAGGCTTCGCTCCCGCTAGTCGGAAGCCAGAGATAAGTTTGCTTTGAATCTCCGCTGAAAGAGATTTAAGGCCAGCGCACCTAATTATTGTCGATGAGTTAGTGGAATAATCCGTTGAAGAAAACGACTGGCAAACACGCAGAGGCGAGAAATGGTCAGCTTGATCTTGCGCGCTACGACCGTGGACCGCTTTGGCTCCAGACCGCGTTTCAAGACTTGCGGTTTGCCCTGCGCACATTGCGCAAGAGCCCGGTCTTCGCAGCCACCGCGATCATCACCCTCGCGCTCGGCATCGGGGCAAACACAGCCATCTTTCAATTGCTGGATGCCGTCCGATTGCGCAGCCTGCCCGTAGCCGATCCGGCATCCTTGGTTAGGGTGCAGATCAAGGGCGGAGTCCACGATTTTTCCTACGACAACGAGACCGCACTTAGCAGCGCGCTGTGGAAGCAAATCCGAACGCAGCGCGGGGCATTTTCCGGATTTTTCGCGTGGGCAAGCCGCCAATATGCTATCGGACAAGGAGATCAGGAGAGGATAGCCGAAGGCCTTTGGGTAAGCGGGGAGATGTTTCCCGTGCTCGGGATTGTTCCGATCAAAGGCAGGTTGTTCACACCCGAAGATGACCGAGCAGGTTGTGGCACCTCCGGCGCAGTGGTCAGTTATGCGCTTTGGCAGAGTGAGTTCGGTGGTAAAGACTCCGTTATTGGAAGCCGAATTGTCGTCTATGGCCACCCGACTCAGGTGATTGGAGTAACGCCGCCCAGCTTCTTCGGCCTTGATGTTGGGAAAGAATTCGAAGTTGCTCTTCCCATGTGTTCGGTCCCCGCCTATATCCCGGGCGACGGCACTCTGATTCGCCCCGACGTGTTCTGGCTGCAAGTCATGGGTCGCCTCAAGCCGGGCTCTTCGCTGCAACAAGCTTCGGCGCAACTGGATGCAGCCAGCGCCGGGATGTTCGAGGCCACCGTGCCCGAGGGATACAGCACCTCGGTGTTGGATTCCTATCGGAGTTTCCGCTTGGCGGCCTCTTCCGGCAGGAGCGGTATCAGCGCGCCTGGCGAGAGGTATGACACTTCGCTATGGCTTCTTTTGGGCACCACGGGACTAGTTCTTCTCATTGCGTGCGCGAATCTAGCGAACCTGATGCTCGTGAGGGCCAGCACACGAGAAAAGGAAATGGCCGTCCGTTTGGCGCTTGGTGCCAACAGGAAAAGAATAGTCCAACAATTGCTGTTGGAGAGTTTGGTCCTTGCGGTCAGCGGTTCGATCGTGGGAATAGCATTGGCATCGTTCCTCAGCAAAACCGTGGTGAGGATGCTCAGCACGGAAAGAGCCCAGTTTTATCTGGCAATGAACATCGATTGGCGGGTCCTGTCGTTCACCGCTCTTGCTGCCGTGTCCACCTGCCTCCTCTTTGGCCTTGCGCCGGCTTTGCGCTCCTCGCGGACAGCACCCGGCGCGGTATTGAAATCAGGCGGCCGCGGCATGACCGCAGGACGCCAAAGATTCTCATTCCAGCAAACCCTGGTCGTTTCGCAAATTGCGTTTTCCCTGGTGCTACTGGTTGGGTCGCTGCTATTTGTGCGCAGCTTCTGGAACTTGATGACGCTCGATCCGGGCTTCCGCGAAACTGGCATCCTGCGTGTCTATTTGAACTTCCGGCGTCTGGATTTGTCTCCCGAGCGTTATGAAACTTTTAAACACGATCTTCTGCAACAAATTCGTTCTATCCCGCTGGTGGAATCCGCAGCCGTTTCGACGCATGTTCCTCTGGACGGCGGCTATTTCTCGCTGGATATTCACACGGGAGCCACGGAAGCCGAGTCCCGATTCACATGGGTGAGCCCCGGCTATTTCCGGACCATGGAAATCCCGTTGGTTGCCGGGCGCGACTTCACCGATCGCGACACAACGCAATCGCCTCCAGTCGCCATCGTGAACGAAACCTTTGTCCGCCAGTATTTGGGGGGGGGAAATCCTCTGGGAAAAACCATTCGCACGAATGCCGAGCCCCACTACCCATCGACCGAGTACGAGATTGTTGGCTTGGTGAAAGATGCAAAATACGGCGGGCTGCGCGATGAAATCCCGCCCGAAGCGTTTGTGCCGACGCAACAATATCCGGAAAAATACTATTTCACGAATGTGTTCGTCCGGTTTTCGTCGCCGCCCTCGGCGGCTATCTCTGCCATACGGGATAAACTCGGTCCGCTCTATCCGGAAATGAAGATCGGGTATCACGTGTTTCAGACGGAAATTCAGAACGGGATCGTGCAAGAACGCTTGATGGCTTTGCTTTCGGGTTTTTTTGGCGCCCTGGCCGCGCTGCTGGCAATGATCGGCCTCTATGGAGTGATTTCCTACATCATCGCCATGCGCAGAAATGAAATTGGAATCCGCATGGCACTCGGCGCAACCCGGGGGGACGTGGTCGGCATTGTTCTTCGGCAGACTCTGTGGCTGCTGGCACTCGGCGTGGGAATCGGGTTGCTGCTTGCGATAGCCGCCACAAGCGGCGCGCGAACATTGCTCTACGGGCTGCGCCCGACGGATCCTCTGAGCTTGTTCGGAGCCGCTTTTTTCCTGGCCGTCGTAGCGCTAGCCGCTAGTTTTTGGCCCGCGTATCGAGCCACGCGTCACGATCCCATGAAGGCGCTTCGCTACGAGTAAATCGCACTACTCGTAACGCAATGCCTCGACCGGATCGAGCCGAGAGGCTTTCACCGCCGGATACATTCCGAAAAATAGTCCGACGCTCATCGACACCGTCACCGCCAAGAGAATCGACCACAAGGGAACAGCCGAGGGCAAACTCGGTACGAAGAGATGAATAAGCAGGCTGATTCCCAGGCCGAGCAATACCCCAATCACGCCTCCGGCCCCTGTTAGAACGATAGCTTCCGTCAAAAATTGCCAAATTACGTCTCGCCGCCGCGCTCCGATGGCTTTGCGCACTCCAATTTCGCGCGTGCGCTGCGTCACCGACATCAGCATGATATTCATCACGCCGACGCCGCCAACGAGCAGACCGATCGAGCTCACCACGGAAATCAGCAAGGCCACCGATGCAGTAATCTGGCGGAACTGGTCCGCGATCTCTTTCGCGCTCGTAACGCCAAAATTGTCCGGCTTGTCGTACGGAACATTTCGGCGCCTGCGCAGCACGCCGCGAATTTCGTCTTCGGCCTCCGGCATGCGGCCTGGGAACGCGGCGGCGCCAATCAAATTCTCATCATCCCCCGGCCGATGTTTCTGATAGGTGCGGTAAGGAACCAGAATCGCTTTGTCGGCGGCCTGGTCCTTCATCAGTTGTCCCTTGCGTTTCGCCATCACGCCGATGACTTCGTAGGAAACTCCGTCGACAAGGACTGGCTTGCCCAGCGGATCTTCGTCTGGATACAGAGCTTTGGCTATATCCGGGCCGATGAGCGCGACGTCCCTGCGATGCAAATTCTCCGCCTCGGTAATGAATCTTCCGCGTTCCGCCTTGGAATTGAAAACGATTTCGTCCTCGGGCAAGATTCCGTGGTAGTCCACTCCAGCCACTTCCTTATTTTTGTAGCGCGCGCTCATCAAAGGGCGCCCACCGGGTGCGCCTTCCACAATCTTGGGTGTGATCGCAGCCGAGACGGCTTTGACGTCTGGGCAAAGCTCGCCGATGGCCTGTGCATCTTCAAGCGTGAGAGGTTTGCGTGTGCGTTCTTCCGGGGAAAGGCGTCCCGATGTATGGATGGCCGGATCGAACTTGAAAACAAAGAGGGTATCCGAACCAAAATCACCCAGAAAAGCGTTTATGTCGTTATACACGCCCATCAAAACCGCGACAACGGATAGCAGCGCGGTAATCCCTATGACTACACCGAGCACGGTCAAAAAAGACCGCATCTTGTTCTCACGCAGGGTCGTGAGAGCCATCTGAGCGTTTTCGCTAAGTGCCATTCCCATTGTGATTGACTTTCCCGCTAAATCTCTGTCCGCAGCGCTTCGATCGGCTCCAACATGGCCGCCTTTCGCGCCGGATAAACACCAAAGAAAATCCCCACTGCCGCCGAGATGAGTTCCGCGATAATAACGGCGGAAATGGGCACGTGCATCGGGATTGACGTTGTGGCTTTTGCCAGCAGGCAGATCCCGTAAGCAATCGCCACCCCAATCGCTCCGCCCATGGCTGACATCACGCACGCCTCCACCAGGAACTGCATGAGGATGTCCCGCCGGCTCGCGCCCAGCGCTTTGCGAATGCCAATTTCGCGCGTGCGCTCCGTGACCGTTGCCAGCATCACGTTCATGATCACCACCCCACCGATCACCAGGAAGACCGAAACGACTCCAACCATTGCCATGGCGATCACTCCCGTTAGCTGATTCCACAGCTTCATCAGTGTCTCGGAGTCGAGAATCCCAAAAGAGTCGGTATCATTCGGGCTCAGGTGACGCCGCGCACGCATCAGCACTCGCGCTTCGTCCTGCGTGCGGTCCATCCACTCCGGTCCTCGCGCCTGCACGTTGATCCAAATCCCGTCGTACGCTCCGTATATCTTGATATACGTCTCCGCTGGAATATACGCGAAGTTATCCCGCGATTGCCCGAGTACCGTCCCGACCGCCTTTGCAACACCAACCACGATGAACGGCCGGTTATCCAGCATCACTTCGTGGCCCACTGGGTCCAGGCTTGGAAAAAGCTTGGTCGCCAAATCCGCACCGATCACCGCCACCATCGCCCTGCTGTTCTCATCCGCTTCAGTGATGTAGCGGCCGTCAGACATTTCTTGTGCATCGATGTCGCCCATGTTGGCGGATACCCCGCGGATGCTGGTGTCCTGAATGGTAAGCGAACCCACGCGGGATTTCCCCGAACTCCAAACCTCCGCGCCCACACGCTGCGGCAGTTTCAGGTTCTCGCGCAGCGCCTCATAGTCGTCCCAAGTCACAAGTTTGTTGCGGCGCATCGCCTTAACCATCTCTTCCATCTCGGTGATGATCGGGTAGCGCATCACCGTGAACGCATTCGAGCCCAGATTGGCGACCTTGTTCGCTATGTACTGATTGACGCCTGAAATCAGCGCAATAACCACGATAAGCGTGGCGACGGAAAGAATGATCCCCAGCAGCATCAGAAACGAGCGCATTTTGTGCGCCACGAGTGTCTCGAGCGCCACGCCGACCGGTTCCCTCAGGGGCACTCGCCGCCTCATCAACACTGCTCCTTGCTCCGTTCTACGCCGCGGAGTATGGGAAAGTTTCAGCGGTAGTCATAAGACAAATTCCATCTGTAGGGGCGGGGCTTGCCTCGCCCTCTTTGCCCCGATCGGCGATAGAAGATGCCCTCTTCCCTGCTAGTTGTTCGGAGCCGCCGTCGTGCTTCCGCTGTTCTTATGATAGTTCGGATAAGGCGGTTTCTTGTATTTTGGCAGCGGATTCTTTTCCAAGTCCGCGAGCAGCAAGGAAACTGCCTTTTCGAGTTGTGGATCGTGCCCTTCGCGCACCGCTTTTGGGTCTTGTTCTATCTCGACGTCAGGCGCAATGCCGTGATTCTCCACTTCCCAATCATTGTTCGGTGTCCAGAACCCGCGGCTCGGTGCGGTAACGATTCCTCCATCCATCAGCGACTCGCCAGGGCCGAAAAATCCAACTAGTCCGCCCCAAGTACGTTTGCCCACCAAAATGCCAACCTTAGCTTGCCGGAAATGCCACGGCATGGCATCGCCGCCGGAGCCGGCATATTCATTGATGATCATGGCCTTCGGCCCTTGAATGAGACTGACCGGAGTGGTCATGTCTTCGCCGTCGCGTGTCGTGCGGTAATTCATCAGCGTGCGCCGCAGATAGTCGAGGATGTAATCCGTGTTTGTCCCGCCGCCGTTGAAGCGCTCGTCGACGACCGCTCCATCCTTGCCAGCCTGGGAAAAGAAATATCGGTTGAAGTAGGTGTATCCGCCGCTCGCCGTGTCCGGCAAGTAGATATACGCCAGCCTCCCTTTGCTGAGCTGGTCCACTTTGCGGCGGTTGCCTTCTACCCATGCCAGCTCGCGCAGTCCCATCTCGTTTTCGACCGGAACCACGCTCACTTCCCGCGAGCCGCTGCCGTCGGCATTCGGTCCTACGCGCAACATCACGGACTTCCCTGCCGTCTCTTCAAAAAAGCTGTAGACGTTGTCGCTGCCGTGCACCTCGTGGCCATTTACAGCCAAAAGGTACTCGCCTTCCACAACGTTAACCCCCGGTTGCGTCAGCGGCGCATGCAGTTGCGGGTTCCAATTCTCGCCGTCGTAGACGTGCAAAAATCGATAGCGGCCATTCTCGATTTTGTAGTCCGCTCCGAGAAGTCCAACAGGAATGCGTTTCATTTCCGGACCATCGCCGCCGCGGACGAAGAGATGCCCGACAGTCAAGTCGCCCATCGTCTCCTTGAAGATATAGTTAAGGTCATCGCGCGAGGCTACTCCCGGTAAGTACGCTGCGAATTTTTTCTCCTGCGCCGCCAAATCCAAGCCATGAAATCCTGGGTCATAAAAGAAGTCGCGCTCGATCCGGAACGCTTCGTGATACATCTCCTTCCACTCGACCGCCGGCTCGATGCGCACATCCATCGCAGTAAGATTAAGCGTCTTTGCGCCGGCTGGCCCTCCTGAGGAATTACCCGCACCGGGCGCCCCCGGCGAGGGTGCAGCCGGAAGAGGTGCAATCGCCCAGACTTGCGCCGGAGCTGTTCCTCCAGGCTGTGGCGCACTTGCGTGCCGGTAGAGCAGCTTCTCGCCATCGGCCGAGACATAAAAAGCCAGAATGTTTTCAAGCAACTTGTCAGTCCTGCGAGTCTTCAGCTCAAAACGATGCGCCGTGAGAGTCTCCGGTCCGTTTAACGGCTGAACCAGCGGCCCTTCCACAAGAAACAAAACTCCTTCTTTCCCTGCCTTTAATTCTGTGTAATTTCTCGCTGGAATCGGCATCGCCAAAATCCGCTGCCCGATCTTCTCGAAATCCACTTTCACAACCGCGGGCGGTTTCTCTTTTTCCTTTTCCGCTCCTCCGGTCTTCGCCGTATCTGTCTTTGCCGCGTCCGTCTTCGTTTCCCCTTCTTCATCGCTCAAAGGTGCGAGCGGCGACGGCAAATCCTTGCGCAGCACCACAACATAAACGTTGCTTGTGACCGGCCGGTCGTAGCTCAGCATCGACGTGTCCTTCGTCGGTCCCGCATCCGTGCTGGAAAGAAAATAGAGATACTTCCCGCCCTTATCGAAGACCGGCGAAACCGAATCGCTCATCGCGTCCGTCACTCGCTCACTCTTCGCCGTTTCGAGCGAATACAAAAACACCGAGCGCATGTGGCTCACTTCCTGTTGCGTGTACGCCAGCCATTTGCTATCCGGAGACCAAGCCGCTTGGGATATCTGCTCCGGACCCGTGAACCGGTCATGAAAAACTTTCACCGGCGTTTTCTTTTCGAGGTCTACGTACCAGAGGTTCAGCCGCTTGTCCGTGTACGCAATCTTTTTACTGTCCGGCGACCACGTCGGAAAAAAGAAAAACGATCCAGGCGTTCCGAGATCAAACTTTTGCGCCTCTCCCTGGCCATTCTGGTTCTTCACATACAAAGCTTCTTCGCCAGACTCATCTGAAAAATACGCGATGCTCTTTCCGTCCGGCGACCACGCGGGATACCGCTCATCCGCTCCGGGCGTATTCGTCAAGTTGCGAATGTCGCCTTTCTCTGCGGGAACCGTGAGTATCTCTCCGCGCGCTTCGAACACCGCTCTCAGTCCTGACGGTGAAATATCCGCGTTGCGAATGCGGTTGGCCACATTTTCATACCGTGGCCGCAACTGCGGCAGGTCTCCCGCAATGCGAATGTCGACTTTGTGCGCCGCGCCAGTCTTCAAGTCATAAAGCCAAATCGCGCCAAATTGCTCGATGGCAATCGCATCCGGCCCTGCGCTCGCATATTTAAAGTCGAGTCCATCGTTCTTCAACGCAACGGTCACGCTCTTCGTCTTCGTGTCATAACTGAACAGCGACATCGGCCCGTTACGATCCGAAAGAAAAAATACGCGTTGATCCACCCACATTGGATTGAAGTCGTTCGAATTCTCCCGCGGCACTTTCGTCACGCTTGAATCCGACAGCCGCGCGATCCACACCGGCGATGTTCGTCCTCCGCCGTACCTTTTCCAGATTTCAAACGCGTGGTCCAGCGGCACGTATGCCAGTTCCTTGCCATCCGGCGAATACGATCCTTCAGCGCCGCCGGGCAGCGGCAGTTCAATCGGAAAACCACCTTCTCGCGAAATCGTAAAAAGCCGGTGGAAATACGAGTAGCTATTTCGCTCCGAAGCAAATAGCACCGACTTCCCGTCGCGCGTCCATCCCACGACTTCATCCGCCGCCGGATGATACGTGAGCCGCCGCGGCGTGCCCCCGCTCGCAGGAATCACATACACATCCCCATTTCCATCGTAATTGCCCGTAAACGCGATCTCGCTACCATCCTGCGAAAAGACTGGCCGTGATGCCGTTCCCGCCCCCGCTGTAAGCCGCTGTGCTACGCCGCCAGCTCGCGGCACGCTCCACAAATCTCCGGCATACACAAATACAATCTGCGTTGCGCTAATCGTCGGCTGATGCAATAGCAGCGGCGGATTCTCATCCGCCAAACACACGCACGCCACCAACAGCGCAAACACACCTGCAGCAAATCGCAACATTTGCATTTCCTCCCCCCGGCTCCCAACCTTCCAATCGCGCACAATCTTACAGCCACATCAGTCAAGATGACACCGGCCACCGGTCTTGCTTCCGACGCCCTGGATTTGTGATAAGAAGGTGTCGCGACAATGCTCTTACGCTACTCAGCACGCATCCTTTTTACTCGATCAGCACTGAGGAAGCCTCATGACCGATGAAACCGCAACGCCGAAGTCCAGTGGCGTGTGGACAATGATATTCACCGATGTTCACTTCTGGGTCCCGGCCATTATCTTGCTCGCCGGACTAGCCGTGCTTCATTGGATTCGCTGAGCCTCGGCGTGGAAACCTCCGCCACCTCAACCACAAAAATGCTCTCGCCCTCCATCGAATCCACCCGCCTCCGTAAGTTGCAACTCGTGGGGATCCTCTGCGGCTTTGGCGCAGGCGCTTGGCTGGGTGCCGCGGAAGCCCCCACAAAACTGGTGAAGCTCGGCGTTTCGCCTCTCATCGTCTCTCTCTTAATGGTTCTCGGCGTATTCCTCGCACGCTGGAGTCTTCCCGCTCTCATCCGCGGCACGGGCCAAATGCGACTCGACATTCGTCAAGCCCCTCACCTGATCGTTTGGGGCATCCTCGCCGGCTGCCTCTGGGCCGTCGCAAACACGCTCACCATTTTCGCCATCCGCGACATCGGCCTCAGCATCGCCTTCCCTCTCTGGAACATCAACAGTCTGCTCGGTATCTTCTGGGGCTACTTGCTCTTCAACGAATTGCGCGACGCTGGCAAAATCCGCTGGCTCACTGTCCTAGGCGGCGCGCTCCTCATGTTCGCGGGCGCAACGCTCCTCGCCTTCGCCTCCTCCGCGCAAAGCCCCGCCGAACATCCCCTGCGCGGAATCCTCGCCGCACTCAGCGCAGGCGTTCTCTGGGGCACGATGTACGTCCCCTATCGCAAAGCTTATTTGACCGGCATGAATCCTCTCTCCTTCATCGCGTTCTTCACCATCGGCGAACTAGGCTTGATGCTGATTCTCGCGATCGCCTATGGTGGCGGCCCCGACGCTCTCCTTCACCAACTTGAGCTAGCCAAGCCCGTCCTCTTCTGGCTGATGCTTGGCGGCTTCGTCTGGGTCATCGGGGATTTATTTCAACAGTACGCCGCAAAATACATCGGCATCAGCCGCGGCATTCCGCTCTCGAACACAAATCAACTCTGGGGCCTGCTCTGGGGCATCCTGGTTTTCGGAGAGCTGCGCGGCCTCAGCACCTCGCTCTACGCGCAAGTAATAGGAGGCTCTCTCCTGATGGCCGCAGGCGCAGGAGCCATCGCTCTCTCCAGCGTCACTGCCAAAGAACACGCGCGCTGGAAGCAAGCCGCCGATCGCGAAGGCCAGCGCTACAAAGTCAACCCTGTCTATGTAGAAGCAGGTCTCTCAGGCAGTGATGTGAACCACTCTATCGATCCAACCGGTCAGCCCGCACCTCAGCCTTCCCGGACATGGCTCGACTATCTCTTGGTAATCGCCGCCACCACAATTTTCATCACTCTCGCCGTTCTCGCCCGCGCTCCAAACATGGCGCTCAACTGGCCTGCCCTGCTAGCGCTTGCCGCCGCCATGCTAATTTTCCTGTTAGTCTGCGGCATCGCCCTGTGGCGCACCACACGCTTCAACTGATTCGGTCTGCAGGTGGCACAGCCAATCCTGGCTGTGCTCCTTCCTACAGCCAACCAAGCCACTTGCAAACCGCCTTTAATCTTTTTAGGAAATGCCTTCCAGTGTAAACTCCCAGCGGCGCGGCTTTGCGGTGCGCAAATTCAGCACTCACAAGTCTCTCGAGCACACACGCAAATGGCCGGCACCCTACCACTACCCGCAACGCTCCAAGCCCGCACAGCCGAGCGCGTCTCCGCCAAAACTCTTACAATCCCCTGGTACATCTGGAGCAACGTCCTCGCCGTAGCTTGCAGCGCCGTTGGTGGCGTCTGGGACATTTCCTGGCACGAGAGCGTCGGCCGCGACACCTTCTGGACTCCCGCGCATCTCCTGATTCAATTGTGCGGGATCCTCGCGGGCTGCGGCTGCGGCTACCTCATTCTTTCCACTACCTTCCGCAAAAATTCCCCTCTCCGCGCCCATTCCGTTTCCATGTGGGGTTTCTACGGACCGCTCGGCGCATTCATCTGTGCCTGGGGCGCCGTCGCGATGATCACCTCCGCCCCCTTCGACAATTGGTGGCACAACGCCTACGGCCTCGACGTCAAAATCCTCAGCCCGCCGCACATTTTGCTTGCCCTCGGCATGACCGCCATTCGTTTCGGCACTCTTGTCCTCGTCCTCGCGGAAGTGAATCGCGCGACCGGCCAGCATCGCGTCCGTCTCGAGCGCTTTCTCTTTTTCTCGTTCCTTTTTCTTCTCGCCATGACCGTTGGCATAATGCAGGAAGACACTTTCCGCATGTTCATGCACGGCGCGAAGTTCTATGTCGTCATAATGTTTGCCGCGCCAATTTTGTTTGCTGCCGTCTCGCGCGCCTCAGAAAATCGCTGGGCCGCCACCATCATGACCGGCGCCTACACACTTCTGCACATCTCGTTCATGCAAATTCTGCAGCTCATCCCAGCCGTGCCCAAACTTGGCCCCGTCTACCAAAACATCACGCATCTCGTCCCGCCAGATTTTCCGCTGCTCCTGATCGTTCCCGCAATCGTCTTCGATCTGGTCCGCCGCCGCATCACCGGCTTGAACCGCTTGACACAGGCCGCCATCCTCGGCGCAGCCTCCTCAATAAGCTTCGTCGCCATCCAATGGCCCTTCGCCAATTTCCTGATGTCCCCGGCCTCGCGCAACTGGTTCTTCGCCACCAACAATCTGCCCTACTTCATCCCGCCCACTTCACATTGGGGACGCAGCGCCTGGTACCCCACCGAACACAGCCCGCTTCAATTTGCTCTGACCATGCTCCTAGCCCTAGCCGCCGGCATCCTCATGACCCGCGTCGGCCTAAGCTGGGGCGACTGGATGCGCCGCATCCGCCGTTAACAGTTTCTTTCTCCTGATCCCGCCCTTTTGAACGAAGCAGCCCGACACTTCCCATTCCACGCCGGTCTTGCAGACGGGTTAGTCCTGCGGTTGGCCCAGTTATATTGTGGAGAAATGAGTTGGGGTGCCCCACACGTCGGGGTTACGTGTGGGGCCTTTGACTTGTCGAACTGATTTCCTTTGCTGCGGTTGTCTCTCTCTTCCACAGGTTTCTAAATCTAGCTTCCGTCCAAAATCTCCAAGGCTAAGTAACTGCTCCACCGCCCGCACCTCAGAGTCCGCTCGGTGTTTTCGCCGGAGCTTCCGACGCAGCCGCGCCTTTCTTGTACACAATCTTCTTCGCCCCTGCTTCGCAAGTACCCACCACTTTTCCGTCCCCAGCGTCCGCATCTTTCGCCACGATATCTAGCGAATACCCCTTGACGCCCTTTGCGTCCAGCTTCGCCGCAATTTCCGTCTTCAATTCTTCACAAGGCTTTGCCTGCGCATAACTGCACGCCGGCACGACCAACACAGCCGCAATACCTAGCCAAATTTTCATTTTGGGATCTCCTTCGCAGGAATTGAGGGCCCGCCCAAGCATACCAAATCGAATCTCCCGCAGCCGCTCTCCACGCTCCTCGTTCCGATTTAGCCAACATCCCTGCCCCGCCGCCGACCGCTGAGTCCCGCATAATATTCCGAACTAGCGATATGGAGTGCGGCAGCACTGCTGCCGCTTTTCTCAAAACTGGTACGACTCCATATCTGGCGAAGCTTATTAATCCCTCCAAAAAAAACACATCCCAATTCTTCCGACAAACATCCAACCCAAAGTGCAGTCGTTCGAGAGGTGCCCAGGCCACCGAATTCCTCGAATCACGAGCAACACCGAAAAAATTCGCAAAAGGAGAATCACAATGCCAACGATCACTACAAAAGACGGAGTGACAATTTTCTACAAGGACTGGGGCACGGGCCAACCCATCGTTTTCTCGCACGGCTGGCCTCTATCCGCCGACGACTGGGACAACCAAATGATGTTTTTCCTAAATCAGGGCTATCGCGTCATCGCCCATGACCGCCGCGGCCACGGACGCTCCAGCCAACCCGGCACAGGCCACGATATGGATCACTACGCCGCTGACCTTGCGGCGCTTACCGAGCATCTCGATCTGAAGAATGCCATCCACGTTGGCCATTCGACGGGCGGCGGCGAAGTGACACGTTACGTCGCGCGCCACGGCCAAAGTCAAAATCGCGTCGCTAAAGCGGTGCTCATCAGCGCCGTGCCGCCGCTCATGCTGAAGACGCCAGCGAATCCCGCCGGTACGCCGAAGGAAGTGTTCGACGGCTTTCAGAAAACACTTGCCGCCAACCGCGCGCAATTCTACATGGACCTGCCGATCGGACCTTTTTACGGCTACAACCGGCCGGGAGCGAAACCGTCCCAAGGCATCATTGAAAATTGGTGGCGCCAAGGCATGATGGGCGGCATCAAGGCCCACTATGACGGCATCGTGGCCTTCTCGCAGACGGACTTCACCGAAGACCTGAAGAAGATCACGGTACCGACCCTGGTGATGCACAGCGAAGACGACCAGATCGTTCCCTATGTCGCCGCCGGTCCGCTCAGCGCCAAGCTGGTGAAGGGCGCCATTCTAAAAACCTACAAGAATTTCCCACACGGCATGCCCACAACAGAAGCCGACACAATCAACGCCGACCTGCTCGCCTTCCTCAAAGGCGCCAACGCAGCGTCAGCCTAGCCGTTTTCTCTGAAGCCGGGGGCGGACAGGACAATTTCTCATCCGCCCCGTAAGGCTTGAGTCGTAGTTATCACGCTAGCAGAGGGGAGACATACCGTCCGTCTCTCTTTTCCCCGCGAGCCTAATTGCCTCTGCAAAATGAGTGAGGGTTCACTGCCTCGTCGCTTTCCTGCGTGCGATTGCTTGTTTTGTGAGTTTCGCTGCAGCCGACGCATCGAATTCTTCGAAGGTAGGAAGACCAGGAGAGACGCGGGTATCCTTCTTGACTACAGCCCAACTGATGATCGGCGCGAGTGCGCCGTCCTCCTGAGCCTGCGACACGCCAAAGAATCCACCAAGGAGCTCGATGGGAGTTTTAGAATCGTCCGGGTTCGTGACGGTCACTGGGGCGCGGGAAATGCCAGTGGGAAACGACTCAAGGGTCACTCCCGGAAATTTGTTGGCCTCGGTCTTCTGTGGGATCCAATCGATTCGCTCAACCTCCGATAGATTCGAGTTGCGGCGCATGGATGACGGACTATCCCCATATGCCAAATATGGGAAGAGATCTGCGATCCAACCCGTCGACATTTCCTGGGCATAAAGCTGTTCTGGTTTGTATATCGCCTGCCAAAAGCTTAAGTCAGGGGTGCCCTTGGCCGTGGAGATGAACTGGTCAAGGATGGGGGCCAATCTGCTCGTCCACCACTCGAAGTCAAAGGTCGCGAGGACTTCGATGCGCTCGCGAATACGCTGCCAGTCTTCCGGAGTACCCTCAAGCGTGATCTGCGGGATTCCACACACACACTGCATGATGTATTCGAAGTAGCGCTCGTAACCTTCCATAAGTGCGATTTGGCATGCGGTCTTGATTGTCGGAGTTGTAGTGGAAAATTCGCAAGACAAGGTCTCGTAAAGGAACGGATCGGAATTATCGCGAATTTGATCGGTAAGCTGCGAGATGAGATGCGGCCACACGCCCGCTTCGAGCGAGAGAGTCTGCACGCGAAGCTCTTTCTTGCCTTGATGCGATACGATTCTGCCGCGAAAAGCTTCCGCATTTTCCTGCAGGTGGTAGCCGAAGCCTTGCACGATAGTAAGCCAGATGGCGTCGGGTGAAAGTGCAAGCGGACGATGATCGCTGAAAGCTCGGTGGACGGCGTCGATGAGAGGGTTCACAAATCTATGGTTATCCGCCCAAGCCTTGGAGAACGAGGCGGGATCGGAAAGAGAAACGCCGCGGTGCCGGACGCGGGCAGGAGCCACGTACTCTTTATGGTCGGACGCCGTTCCAGGGTTCGAGTGGAGGTACCCTTCGGCCGCTAGAGCAGGGAGATTTTGATCAGGCATGACGAGGATAGCTGCGCCGCTGCTAACTTCCAGAGCTTCTCCAAGAGTGCTGAGCCAGAGAGGCTTGGGAGCGGGGACGACGTCGTCGACCAAAAAGCTAATTCCCTTTTGGCCAGAAGCTGGACGGATGACCGGCGCTACTTGTGGAGGCTGAGCACGCCGCGACTGCGGAGTGCCGGACGCCGAAGACGTATCGGTCGGAAGATCTTGCTTAGCTAATTTGACGGGGCCGCGTTTCCGTAATTTCTCTAGCATGGATTTTAAGTGAACAATCATGCCGCACCTCTTTGATTGATCGAGCTGTCTCTGCGGAAATAACGCGAGCGCATCTCTCCATCACAACCGTATCAGTAACTATACATCTGACTTGGGGGATCATAACAAACGGGACTTTTGGCGGGTGGGCGAGTCGATCGGACCCAACTCACTCGTTCCGCAGGTTGAACGGCCTGGCCATCACTTCAAGTCCAGCGGAGGCCCGCTGACTCGCTTCCCTTTGAGGTGGAAATTTACTTCGACATGGTCGGCGATCTTAATGAACGGAATGCCCTTGTTCATTCCGTAGTCCTTGCGGTTGAAGACCATTTTCCCTTTAATCTCGCCGGAACCTGTCCCTCTGCCGGAAACCGTTAGCGTCAGCTTCTCGGGATTTGAGACTCCGCGCATCGTAAAGTCGCCATCCACTTCATAGGTTTCGTGACTGGTCCTCACAATTTTTGTCGACTTAAACGTGATCACCGGATTCTGTTCGACGTCGAAGAAGTCCTTACCCTTCAGTTTTCCGTTCTTCATGCCGCTTCCGGTATCCACGCTCGCTGCCTGAATCGTGATCTCTAAAACGCCTGTCGTTTCGTCAGGTGAGGCAAACTTCAAGGTGGCATTCCAGTTGTCGAATTTGCCGGCGATATCTATCGAAGCCTTCACGTCGAATCTAATCGTGCTCTCCACCGGCGTAATCTCGAAAACTGGAGCTTGCGCTCGACTCAATGAAGGAAACACAGCTAACGCCACGAGACACAGAACAGTTAGTCGCAAGAAATCCCTCCCTGAAGAAGACCAGCACGATAGCGTCGTATTCGCGGAGGCTATCGGCCGCGTTCAATGTCGCCTACTGTAACAAATGACAGGCTGTGCGCACCAAACGCATTGCAGCGGCGGTGGCCAAGAAGTTAGGAGGCAGGCGTGCCCCCCCCAACGTCGGATCTACGTATGGGGCTTTTGACTTTTCCACTCCTTCCCTTAGTCTCATCAGTTAAACCACTTATAAGATTACACTTGACAACTAGTACGAATGTGATATAGTTTGTGTGTATTTAGTCGCGGAGGAGACAGGAAGTACGCTGTTGCCTCCCGAACCCACCCGCCCTGCCGTCTCTCAATTCCTCCGCCGCTCCCAGCGCTCAAACACTAGCTCTCTCAGAGAGCAGAAACAGAGCAAACAGAGAGCAAACAACCGATGCATTTTCAATGGTTTACAAACACGTGATTCAGTAAGTCTTTTAGATTCATATTCTTACAAATTAGGGGGGGGGTATTTTTTCAAACTTCGCCTGCCTCTCTGCGCGTCTCCGCGTACTCTGCGTCTCTGCGTTATCCTCTTTCGCGTCTCGCTCTTCAACTGTCGACTGTCAACCTCCTAGTTCTCCCCACTACCCGTTGCACCCGCCATCCACTCACTGCTACATTGCTTCTCACACGGAGGGTCTCACCTCGAGCAATTCCGCCATCCCAGCCGACCGGGCGGACTCACAGTGCGGTCTCAAAGTTTTCCGTCTCCCTCACCAATCAAAAAACGAAAGTGAGCAAAACATGATTAAGCGACTGAGGTCAGCAGCAGCTATCGCCATACTCGCATGTACGAGTGCGACAGCGGCTCGCGCGCAGGAAGTAACCGCAGCCGAAAAAGAAAAAACCCTGCAATATCTCGAGAAAACGAAACAAGGGGTTCTCGATGCCGTCAAAGGACTCTCCGATGCGCAGTGGAATTTCAAAGCCGGACCGGATCGCTGGTCCATCGCGCAGTGCATGGAGCACATCGCCGCCGCGGAAGACTACATTCGCGGACTAGTCATCGAAAAAGTGATGCTCGCGCCCGCAGTTCCTGGCCGTGACGTGGAAGCAACCGACGACGCCATCCTCGCCAAGGTTCCCGATCGCTCGAAAAAAGCGCAGGCCCCCGAACCGATCGTTCCCACCAATCGCTATGGATCACCCGACGCCTCCGTCAAGCATTTCGTGGAAAGCCGAGACAAGACCGAAGAATTCCTGAAGACCACGCCCGGCCTCCGCGACCACGCCGTCGACGGTCCGACGGGCGGAAAGATGGACGCCTATGAATTCGTCCTGCTGATCGCCGCACACAGCGAACGCCACACCAAACAAATCCTTGAAGTGAAAGCCGACCCCAACTATCCCAAGAACTAGGGGGGAGTGAGAGAGACTGCACGAAAAAAACGGACGGTCCAACACGGAACAGCATTTGGGAAAGTCAGGTCACGCCACGCAGGAAATTCCCGCGTGGCGCGACTTAAACTTCTGTGTGTTAAACTCAAACCCGCAGCGGCGCGATGAGCGCGGCTGCCGGAGCGTGGAACTTCGGGCTCTGTGCAACGAGGTCCCGCGAACCCCGCCAGGCCCGGAAGGGAGCAACGGTATCGGGATTGCCTCGGGTGCCGCAGATCACCCGAAGTTCCTCGCGCCGGAAAGAAGTTCACAGTCGACACTTGAAAGTCGAAAGCGAACTGTGAAGCGCTGGCTTTGATGGTGCAACGATGATTTTGGCTGGAGTGGTTCTGACTCTGTTTGGTTTGAGTTGCGTTGGGATTGTGTTTTTTGTTTTGTGGCTTAACAAGCAGAGCAGGAGTGCAAAGTCGACTGACGCGAAATGAGCTACCAGGTTATAGCCCGGAAGTGGCGCCCGCAAACCTTCAGTGATCTTGTCGGACAATCCCACGTAACTTCGACGCTGGCAAACGCGATAAAAAATGATCGCGTGGCGCATGCATATATTTTTTCGGGCGCGCGCGGCGTGGGAAAAACCACTGCGGCGCGCATTCTTGCGAAAGCCATGAATTGCGCGCAAGGACCGACATCTGAACCTTGCGGCGAGTGCGATTCCTGCAAAGAAATTGCCGCTGGAACCTCGCTCGATGTAATCGAAATTGACGCGGCCTCGAATCGCGGGATCGACCAAATCCGCGAGCTGCGCGAAATGGTGCGCTACGCGCCTGCTGCTTCGCGAAGCAAGGTTGTGCTTCTCGATGAAGCGCACATGCTTACGAGCGAAGCGTCCAATGCCCTGCTGAAAACGCTGGAAGAGCCACCCGACCGCGTGATTTTCGTGATGGCGACCACCGAACCGGAAAATCTAGCTGATACGATTCGTTCGCGTTCGCAGCATTTTCATTTTCGGGCGTTGACCTTCGCGGAAATTACTGGGCGGCTCGAAGAAATTGCTGCGAAAGAAAATTTAAAGATCGAGCCGGGAGCGTTGGCAGTGATTGCTCGAATGGCGGAGGGCAGTTTGCGTGACGCGCTTTCCCTTCTGGAGCAGGCGCGAGCCTATTGCGGCGACGTCATTGCGGACAAAGAGGTTCGCGAATTGCTTGGCGTGGTGCCCGAAGATTCACTCAACGAACTTGTGGCGGCTATCGCGGAGGGTTCGGCGGACCGCGCTCTCGGGCTGGTCCACACGTTTCAGAAGGAAGGCCGCAACCTTCAACATTTCTGCCGTGAAGCCATCCGGCACATGCGCAATCTGCTGATCGCGCGAGTGAGCGGCGCGGATTCGGATTTGATCGCGGCCACCGCGGATCAACGCCCTGCGCTCGCCAAAGCGGCAGCGCAATTCAGCGAAGAAGACCTCACGCGATTCTTTCAGATTCTTTTGCAGACTGATGACGACTTGCGGCGCAAGCCAGACGCGCGCGTGCATCTGGAGATGGGCCTCTTGCGGCTGATCAACGCGCAACGGCTCGCCCCGATGGAAGAATTGCTGGCGGAACTTCGCAGCGGGGCACCTGCGGGAGTTGCAAGTGCCGGCGGCATGCGCTTAAGCGCCAGCGCAGCACCAGCGGTGGCGGCACCGCAGGCTGCGCCAGCCACACGGAGTTTTTCTTCTGCTCCTGCTCCGCAAACAACGTTCACTCCCCCGCCACGAATCTCTGCGCCGAGTTTTTCTCCAGTCGCGGCGGCGGCCGCACCTGCGCGCGCGGAAATAAAAGCCGCTCCGGAGCCAGCACGAGAAGAGATCAAGGCCGCACAGCCGGCCGCGCCTCCTGCAGCCGTTGCGCCTGCTTTGGAATCTGAATCAGAAGCCGAAGAAGTCGTCGCAATGCCAAACGCGGCGCGCGCAGAAGGAATCACCCAGGAGCAGGTTGCGGAAATCAAAACCGCGATTCAGGCGCAGCAGAAATTTCTCGGTGAGATCGTGAACCAAGGCAGCCGCTGGGAATTGGAAGGCGCGGAATTGAGAATTTATTTTTCGGCGGACAAGCGCGCGTTCGCCGAAATGATGGAAGGACGCGACTCACTGGAAAAGGTCCGTGCCTCTTCAAGCAAAGTGCTGGGCCGTCCAGTAAGAGTGTGTGCTAAAGTAGAAGCTGTTGCAGCAACTGCGTCGCGCGGAATTTCTGCAACGCAAGAGTTGCGCGAACAGTTCGAGCGAGATCCGATGGTGCGGTCGATGCTGCAACGCTTCGGTGGAAAAATCTCCGAAGTAAAATGGCGCCAAGAGGAGTCCTGATGGAAGTCAATGCGATCCAGCAGATGCTCTCGAGGTTGCGGCAGGTTCAGGAAGACCTGCAGCAGCAAGTGAATGGCGTAGCCGTGGAAGCTTCGGCCGGCGGCGGCATGGTCACCGTAAAAATGAACGGCCAAAAGCAAATCGTAGACCTGCGCATCGAACCCGAAGTTTTCAACAGCAAGGATCAGGAAATGTTGCAGGACTTGGTTCGCGCCGCAGTCAACGAAGCCTCACGCCGCGTCGATGAAGAACTTGCCAGCCAAATGAAAAATCTCGCCGGCACCATCCCCGGAATCTCAGGAATGAAAATCCCCGGCTTGTTCTAAGCCGCCCAGCGATTCAAACGTCAAGTCGCAGCGCTTCCCCCGTTCTCCCTTTCTCGCGCCTCTAACCTGCATTTTTATTTCACGTATTGGCCGTTGTGAACTTCGTATTCGACGTGGAACTGTTTTTGCTCCTTGCGGTTTTCCCTATGCTCATCGGCGATTAGGCGGTTGACTTGGTCTAGGCGTTCGGAGGGGAGCGGGTGCGAGCGAAAGTAGCCGGTCAAACTTTGAATCGCTAGCTCGGACAATTCTTCTTCGGGGCTTTGCGCGTGGATTACGTACTCGTTGCAGAGCTTGGCTAGCCGGGCAAAAATGTCGACCGCGCCATACGGTGAGTAGCCGGATTCGACGGCCAGGCGGACGCCTTCGCGGTCTGCTTCGAACTCTTCGTCTTTGTGATAGCCGGCTTGCCAAAATTCCAGCGGGGTTCGCAGCAATTGGCCCATAAGTTCGAGATTTGCATTTTTGAGCTTGGCTTCGATCTGCACGCGCTCGACGCAGTGGTAGTGATCGATGTGTTCTACTTCGTGCGCGAGAATGATGGCTAGTTCATCTTCCGTTTCCATCTGGTCGAGCATACCTTTTCCGATATAGACAGGGCCGCCGGGCAGCGAGAATGCGTTGATCATGTTGTGATCCGGGAGAACATAAAAGAAATAAGCAAGATGCCGGTGCGCGTGAGCGGCAACTCTTCCTCCGACGCGGCGGACATATCCTTCCAAAGCTTCTTCCTCCGGAGTCAGCTTGCGCTGCTGGGTGGCGTAGCGCTCCGAGAGTTCTCTGCCGATAGCGATTTCTTGCTCGTCTGAGAGGCGCGTGAAATGCATGGGGATGCGAGTGAGGTCGCGTTGCGTGTCCGCGGCGAGATTCAAGATGGCGTTGGCGGAGACCGGCGGAGATTTGGCGCGGCGTTGGCTCCAATAGAGCCCGGCGAGAGAGACTCCCAAGATGGCGAAGAAAATTAGGAAGACGACGGCGCGCTTCATCGCGGATGCTCGAAGACCGCCTTAAGCCGTATGTGGAGGAATGCGACAGCCAAAATCACGCCGCCCACTACTACAAGCGCGATGCCTCTTTCCAACAAGGTCTCTCGCCAAACGTCCATAGCGACAAGTTTTGCAAGACAGAGCAAAAACAAGGCATAAGCGGCCCGGCGATAGCTCTGTTCCTTAACGAGGTACGCCAGCATGACTATGCACAGTCCTTCGAGACCCCAAGAGGCTGTAACCCACTCGGCGCTCATTTTCAGCGCAAACATCGTGGCGATTAAAATCACGGGAACAAAAAACTGGAGCTGCTCGGGACGCGCGACCAGCGCGGTGGTGATTTTTTTCCATCGGCTCGCGTTGGCGGGCGGCGCGTATCGGCCGCGCAAGGCAAACGCAAAGTAGAGGGTCGCGAGCAAAATGGCCGAAGCGCTTCCCACAACGATGTAGCGGCCTTTCCAGGTTCCCTGATTGAAATAACCTCCACCGAAGAGATTGTGGGCCATACCGCGCGCGAAAGTTCCCAGCGTGAGAAGAATTCCCTGGTGGAGAAAAATGGGGCGATCGAGCGCCCAAGCTGCGGCGAAGAGAGCCAGAGCTACTGTTGCGTAGGAAACGATCACCCATTCAGGCGGAAACTGAAAATAGAAGAGGGCAGCAACCGTGGCCGTTCCGAGATAGGCGAGGAACGAATCAAAACGGAAGCGGTGATCGCCCGCTGTGTTTTCTTCCTGCGCGGAGAGCTGCGCGTAGACAAAAAAGAAAATCAGAATCAGCGGGACGACAGTGATCATGCGGTCACTCATGAAGACGCCAGGATCGCCAGCGGCAAGGTTCGCAAAGAAAATGCGGGCGAAGGCCGCGGTGAAGACGACGTAGGACTGATAACGGAATTGCGCGATTTTGCGGAGGAGTCCGTATTCGAAAAGAACGAGGGCAAATGCAGCGAGGCCGACGGCGATGCTTAGCGGCCTGAGCTCACGCCAGAGAAGCAGAGAGACGATCAGGGAGGCCGACCAAGAATAGATGTGGTGGAAATCGCGAGCGCGCCACTCCTCGGGCATACGGACGAGGCGCGACATGGCGTAGAAAACTACGGCGACGATGGAGAGCGAGAGAAGTCGGACGCTAAGACCATGCCAGGTGTCCGTAACGTACATGTTGATCCCGATGCTGCGAATCATGGTGAGCGCGGCGAGAGCGTGAGCTTGCCAGCGCAGGTCGTCAAACTTGAAGCGGCGGTCGACGGCGGCGAGGGCAAAGGCGAAAAGTGCCCAGAAAGCGGCGAGCCAACCGGTAGAGCATTCGTACCACATCAAAAGAGCAAGGAGAGATGTAGCGGCGATGGTATGCAGATACGCCGACGGAAGTGCGTAGGGTGCGTCCGCAGCTGTTGCTTTGCGCGAGATCGCATAGAGCCCCGTCGCGACGAGCAAAACAGTGAGGATGCGGACGCTGAAATTTCCGTAATAGGTGGTCAGGTGATAGTTGTAGTCGAAAGTGCGCGCGACGGCGGCGATGGCGAAGAGATGTTCCTGAAAGCCGAGATGCGGAAGATTCCAGCGACGCCCGACGAGCGCGAGGATGATTCCGGCGGCGAGGAAGAAGACCGCCATCCAGTCATGCTGCGCTTCGCCGAGAATGAGCAGGCCGACGAAAAGCGCAGCGACCCAGGTGTAGGCGTTGCGAACGACATATTCGAATTCTTCAAGAGCGTCGGCGGCGATTTTGGCAAGCAAGTAGGCCCCGGCGATGACGAGACTTACGGTGACAAGTCGCAAGGAAACACCGCGCCAGAGCGGCTGGTGCAAGTTCAAATTGAAAGTGTACGTGCGCAGGAAAGCGGCGAGCGCGACGACATTCGCCTGCCAGGCGAGTTGGCGGTAACGAATCCAGCGTGTTGATAGCGCGAGTGCAACGGCGAAAGCAACCCAGCCGACGGCAATCCATGGGGCGTGCAGGATTTCTTCGATCATCCAAACCATTACGCCTGCGGCAATCCAGGTGTAAGCGACGCGGGCGATTTCCGCGTGACGTGCGTTTTCCATGCCGAGGCGTTTGGCAATCCAATAGCAGCCAGCGACAACGGGAAGCGCACCAAACGCATGCACCGGAATGGTGTGCCAGACGTGGAGGGTGTACTGATCCGCAGTGAGAGCGGTGAAGACGGCAAGCAGCGTGATGCCATGCGCGTGAAACGCGAGGACCTGATAGCGCAGGGCGCGCGCGTTTTCGGAAAGAGCAACGGCAAAAGCGATGAACAGGACCGGCTGCCAGAGTTCCGGCACTTCGAACCAGATGAGGGCCGCGAAAAGAGCGGTGCCTGCAAAAGCAAAGAGGCCGCGGAAGACGCGTTGCTCCTGGTCGTCGCTGCGGGCGGCGAGTTTGGCAGTGAGATAGAAGATGGCACCAAGGATGGGTAACGTAATCAGGCGTGTAGTGATATGCGTATGTAACGGAGCCTCGATGTGAAGATTGAAGACTAAGGTGCGATAGAGAGTGAGCGCAACGAGGAGAGCGTATTGAATTTGCAGGTGGCGCGACCCGAGCCGGCGGCCGAGTGCCGCTAGAGCGACCATGAGGGTGGCGAAGGCGACGGCGGTCCAATCCTTGGAGAAGAGAGCCCAGGCGGCAGTGGCGGTGGCGAAGGCAGCGAGATAGGAATGAATATCGAGCAGCCGGCGATCGAGAGCAGCGCGGAAGGATTCTTTCCATCGTGTCGCGATGTACAAGGAGTTGAGATAGAGAGCGACGCCGCAAACCGCGAAGAGAATGCCGGGCCCGGAGGCGAGGTCTTCGGTTTTGGCACGGAACGCGACCAGCGGGCGGAAGTTGTAGACGAGGAGATCAATGCCGACAAGAAGGCCGGTGAGGAGACCGACGCGGAGGAAGACGACTTCTTCGAAGATGATTCCAGCGAAGAGAAAAACTTCCGCGCCGACAAGCCAGAGGTAGGCGACGTCGTTGCCCGAGAAGTGAGACGGGACGGCAACGATCATTAACGCGGCGCCGAGCAGGCTGAGGATGATGAAGGCGCGACGGCGACGCCGAGTGATGGGAAGCTGAGCGAAGATGAATTCGAGCGCGCCGATGGCGAACAAGGCGAGATAAGCAAGATCCGGCTGAACGGATTGAAACTTCATTACACCGAGGAGAAGGAGAGTGTTGAGGAGGGCGGCGACGGTGGAAACGTGCTCCTGGAAGTCGGTTTTGACGCCGCGGAGGATGTACGAAATGCGGAACGTCAGCCAGTAGAAAAACAGGATCGCGATGCTGGCGTGATATTCGGGGAAGGCGCGGCCGTGTGCGCCGTTGGGGCCGAGGATTTTATAGAGCCAATAAAGATGATTGAGATAGCTGGAGAGGATGCCGAAGACTTCCAGTTCGAACCAGCCCATTTTTAAGACGATGGTGACAAGGCCGATCGCCAGCATCACACCTGCGAGCAATCCATAGACGGTGCTCTCACTGGCGCCTGCGGATGATCCCGACGTAATTTCGCTGAAACTCAGGGCAACCGTTGTGTAACCGAGGAGAAAGGAGAGGCCGGTGACGAACTGGGATTTGTAGCGCAGCGTGTGTGCGGCCATGGCGAGCGCGACAACAAGCATGAGGGTGCAGTCCAGGACCAGAGAATCGAGGACACGCATGGCGGGGAAATTATGAATTCCGTAGGTGCTGCCGAAAAGCAACGCCCAGCCGCACCCGATTCCTACACGGCCGAGAAGTTGATAGCGTTCACGCTTCTCCAGGAAAATGCCGCCTGCCAAAAGCAAGGACGCCACGAGATAGGAAACGATTGCTTTTCCCGCGGCTCCAAAGGATTGCAGCTTGATCAGTCCAATCGTCGTTACGCCGATGACGACCATGATGCCGCCGAGCTTTGCAAACCAGTTGGTTCCCAGTGCGTCTTCGAGAGCCGAGATCGCTCTCATGCGATCTTTCATCGTCGGCCTCGGTGCGGGAGTGCGCAGAGGAGAAAAGGTTGGCGGCGACGAGATTCGTGCGGTTGCGGCAGGAGGAATTGCTGTCGGCTGCGGCGCAGGTTTTAAAGGCGTGTGCGGAACGCCGATGGGCGGCGATATTTTTGGTGGCGCTGCGGGCGGAGTTGGATGTGCCACAGGTGGCGGGGGCACGTCGAGCGGCTTGGGCTCGGCTGGTTTCGGTTCGAGCGGTGAGGTTACCAGCGGAACGGGCACAAATGGCGCCACAACTTGCGGTGTCTGCTCTGGCGCAGCTTCAGGCTTTTTCTCTATGACCGGAATCGAGGGCGCGGTTTGTGGCTTAATTGGAGGGTGGACTTCGACGCGAGGAGGGACCGCGACCGGCAAGGGAATCTGTATAGGTGGATAAGATCGCGGAACAGGAATGACACTCGGGTGGCTTACCTCGGGCGCGGCTGGTTTCTCGACGGCTGGCGATGCGGGAGAAACTGTGGCCGCAACCTTGGCCTGCAGTTCGCCGATGGCACGCTGCAATTTTGTGTGTTGTTTGGCGTTTTCTTCGACGAGTTCGGTCAGTTGCTTCTTGAGGTTGGCATTCCTAAAAAAGAGCCAAATCGCCAAGAAAGGCGTGGCGAGCAGCAGCAGCCCATAGAAACCGATTAAGAGGTAGAAGGGGGCCATGGGTTCCTTCGAATGCACCACTCGATTGGTTCTAATGTTAGAACGGACCGGAACCGGAACCTTGCATTTTGTTCTCGGTCGTCCTTTGGGTAGTAACGAGGTGAATGCTAAGTATCTTATTTTTAGTGGGTTACGGAGAAGGCTGGGAGCGCCTGTTTCGGCAGGGGTGAAAATACTGACGGGGCGAAAAGGGTCTGCAAAAGTGACGCGGCCATACAAATTCGTCAGCTGGACGAGCGAATTCAGCATGCACTTGCCGAGCAACTTGCGCAGCAAAATCCGTCATCTCACAGCAAAATTAGGAAATAAGCTTGATCGATTCATGAGCCCAGCAAAGATCAAACGCGGCGGCGGGTCCGGGCGGCGATTTGTCGTGGGTGGTCTGCTGTTGGTGCTGGGCGCATTCGTTGGAGCTGGTCGATGTGCCGGTCAGGACCAGTGCGAGTTGTTCTTCGGGAGCCGACCTGGGATTTCGTTCCTGAAGACACCACAGATGGCCGATGAGGCCGAGCAAAAGTTGCAGAGAGATGCCTCCGATGTCGAGGTCTTGAGGCAACTTCTTGACTACTACCTGTGTCATTGGGAGCAGCCGGAGTTTCAGGCCTCTCGAACAAGGCTCATCCTGTGGACGATTCAGAATCACCCCAATCTTCACTTCGTTGGCGGGCATGACGAGCGGGGTTTGCTTATCAACCCAGATGACAAAGAGGATTACGCGCAAGCGCGAAAGCTCTGGTTGGAACAGGTGGAGCAGTATCCGGATTTCCCGGATGTGTTGGCCAATGCTGCGCACTGCCTGGAACTGACGGACCGAGCGGAAGCCGCAAAGTGGCTGAAAAGATATACGGATAACTACGGTCTCGTATTACTGGCGGAAGTTTATGCCGACGCGATCACTGGCGTTAGCGGTGAAAATCCGTTTGAGGGCATTACGTCAGTGGATGCTAAGGAGAGAGAGTCCGCCTTCGCGAAATATGTGATAGAAGATGCTGGAAAGGATAAAGAAGTGGCCGCCCGAACGGGATGGAATTTGCACGTCATTTCCAACGCATTTCGGTATCAAAAGGTGGACAGCGCCGATTTTGATCCATTGGCGGAACAGCTGCTCTTGAAATCGGCGGAGCTGAACTATCCCCAGCCTATGGACTTTTCGTATCTGGACCAGTTCTATCGTAACCAAACACTCAAGCCAGCTGACAAACGGGTGCTGTGCAAAGTTGAGATTGTGCATGTCGAACCGGAAGAGCAGGCCGTGAGACTGGTGTCGAGCGCAAGAATGCACTTCGACCCGGCGCTTCTGACTGAACCATTGAAGGTCACCGTGGATATTGTCGTCGGGGTGGACGGACATATCTGGGAGGCAGTAGCAAGGAACGGTTCGCCGGAGGCGGCAAGTAAGGTGGCAGAGAGTACAGTCAGCCAATATATATACAAGCCGTTCAAGCTTGATGGGCAAACAGTGCGAGTAGCAAGCAGTGTGGTAGTGACGCTCGAACCCGGTGGCATGGTGAACAAACAGAAACCTGTTGTAACTCCAGACTAATCAGGTAAGCGGAAACCGACGGACTGCCAAATCTCTTGCTGGTTTGCGCGGAGATGCGCGGCTGTGCTACACATCTTGCATGCCTGATTTTGCTGCTCCTGTTGAACGACTTATCGATGAATTGAAGCACCTCCCCGGTATCGGACAGAAAACCGCCCAGCGCCTAGCATTTTTTATTTTGCGGGCGGCCCCGGAAGACGCGCTTGGTCTGGCGGACGCCATTCGCGACGCTAAGGAAAAAATTCGGGAATGCTCGGTGTGCAGCAACATTACGGAGAATGATCCGTGCCACTTCTGCACGGGCGCGAATCGCGATAAGAAGATCATCTGCGTGGTGGAAGAAGCGCACAACATCATGGCGATCGAGAAAACCCGCACTTATAGCGGGATGTATCACGTACTGGGTGGATCGCTTTCGCCGCTGTCCGGGCGCGGGCCGGAGCAGCTTAGAATTAAGCCTCTGATCGAGCGGCTGAAGGGTGGGGCGGTCGAGGAAATCATCATCTGCACGAATCCGACGGCGGAAGGCGAAGCTACGGCAGTCTATCTATCTAAACTATTGAAGCCATTGGGCGTACGAGTCACGCGAATCGGGGTGGGCATTCCGGTTGGCGCGGATTTGGAGTATGCCGACGAAGTCACTATGCTCAAGGCGCTTGAGGGCCGTCGCGACCTCTAGAGGCCTCCCAGTTCTGCCTCTGCCACAAAGGTTCAAAGTTGAAAGTTAAAAGTCGAAAAGTGAAGCGGAATTGGAAGCTGACCCGCGTCTTGATGCGTTCAATTAATGCACAATGAATAGCGTTCTAGTACGTATGGCCACCTCTAGTCAAAGCCCCATTTTGGGTATAGAGTCTCATTCCCGCGGAGTTGTCCCCCACCGCAAGGAGGTGCGCTATGCCACTCCTGGCGCACTATATGGCGCAATACGATCACGAGCATTCTTCCGGATGGAATAAGTTTCTTCACGGGCTTGGCATCCCTATGATTTTCGCCGGGATTGTTCTGCTGATCTTTATGAAGTGGATTTGGGGAGCGAGTTTTTTTGTTGGCGGCTGGATTTTTCTTTTTCTTGGACATAAGATCGAGGGAAACCACCCAGCGTTTTTTCAAGGACCGATTTATTTGCTGGTAGGACCAATCTGGGTCGCAAAGGAAGCATGGGAGTTCCTCGCTGGAACACACCGTACATCCTCCTCAGAGGGAGCCTCGGAAGACACTTCGTGCGCTACTTCGCACGATATATCGGAAGGTACTGCGCAAGGGAGAGCAAGAAAGCAGTCGTAAGCGATCTGGGAGTTCGGCCCAAACTCTAGGAGCGGCGACGGTGTCCATGGACGAGCAGAGCGGCAATCTTGCCGACGAATCGACGGAAATGATGTCTGAATCAGTGGCACATCAGAACGAGGAATTGCGGAAGCGCCGCAGCACGCGAATTATGCAAGCGGTTCCGCTTGCGGTGACTGGCGTGGACGCGCTGGGGCGCCCGTTCACGGAGCGTACATCGACGCTCATCATCAATTGCCATGGCTGCAGATACCAGTCGAAGCATTACGTTTTGAAAAACATGTGGGTGACGCTCGAAGTGCCGCATCCGGAAACCGGGCAGCCTCCGAGAGCGGTGCGCGGGCGTGTGGCTTGGATTCAGAGGCCGCGCACGGTGCGGCAACTTTTTCAGGTGGCGCTGGAATTGGAAAATCCCGGTAATACCTGGGGAATTGCGTTCCCTCCGCCGGATTGGTTCGCGCCTTCCGAAGCGGTACGCACTGCAAGTGCCCATGCGAGCACGCAGGATGTCTCTTTAAGAGGCTCAGAAACCGCGGAAATCCACTTGCCGCTTACGGAGCCGGAACCTGCCGCAACGGTCGCGCAAGATAACCTGCGCATCTTCCCTGCTCCGGCAAGCGCCACGGATGCGTCGCTGCAACTGGCGCGGCACATGGCGCGGCTGATGGCCGATGCGAAACAGCAAATCCAGGCCACCGCACGCGAAGTCGCGGCGCAAGCCGTGGCCGCCGAACGCCGTGTTTCGATGGAAGAGTGGGAACATAAACTTTCCGTTGCACGGGAACAGCTGGCGCAGCAAGTCTCCGCTGCGGTGGCAAAAATTCAGGAAGAGTCCGACACGCGTTCGCGTGTAGCGCAGACGGCGGCTGCGGAAGCGCTGCAACGAGAGCTCCCCGGCTGGATCGCGCCGCAGCTCGAAGAGCTCACACGCGCGCTTGCGCAGCAGATTTCGGATCGCGGCACCGCCGAGCGTACCGAACAAACGCAACATCTCGCGAGCGCCGCGGAAACGCTACGCGCGCTTTGCCAGCAGGCGGAGGAATCCGCCGCCGAGCTGCGCGCGCATACCGAGCAAGCTGAAACTCAGATCGCCAATCGTGCTGCCGACTCGATACGCGAGGTGGAGGATGTGGCGCGGCAGCGCGAAGTAGCTGCAAACGCACATCGCGAAGCGATGCGCGCGGCTGCCAACGAGATCGAACAGCAGGTTATCGCTGCGCTTTCCGCGGCTCATTCGAACTGGCGGGGACAGCTTACAAGCGAAGTCGAGGCGGCGCAGGCGCGCTGGCGTTCGACACTCGAAAGCACACTGGCCGCTGCGCAGGAGAAAGCAAGTACAGGCCTCGACGAAAATATCCGCGCCGGGGTATCCCAACTGCAGGGAGAAGCAGACCGTCACACCATAAGTGCGCGCGAGTCTATCGCCAGGACCGCGGCCGAGACGGAACAACGGGTCGCAGAGTTGCGAACCTCTTTCGAGGAAGAGTCGACTCGGCAAAGCGCGGCAGTCCGCGAATCCATAAGTGGAGCGGCCACGGAAGCTGAGCGGCGGGTCGCCGATTTGCATTGCTCGTTGCGGGAGCAATCCGAACAGCAGACGGCGGCGGTTCTTGAATCCATGGGCAAGGCCGCGAGCGAGGTCGAACAGCGATTGTCGGCGTTGCGCGACTCTCTGCGGGAGCAATCCCAGTGGCTGGAAGGCGCTTTGGGACGCGCGGCGGAATCCAGCGAGCGATTGGAACACTTTTCCACGCGCACCGAGACTGCGCAGAGGCAAGCGCTGGCGGGCTTTGAATCTCAAGTGGACGACGTACTGAGCCTGCACCGCAATGAATTGCATCGACAGTCGGAGACGCTTCTCGAAGAACTGAACGCGCGCATTCGCACCACGTTTGAAGAACATTGCCGGCTGGCGATTTCGCGGTTTGACCAGCAGATTGACTCCATGGTGCAGCCGCACATTTCGAGGACGGACGAGGCGATTCACCGGCTTGCGGGTGGACGCTCGCTTCTCGACGCCGCTCTGACTTTGCAGCAGGACCGCATTCGCGCCGAGGCAGATGAAGCTTTCGCGGATTCTCTCGCGCGCTTCCGAGAAAATCTCGGTGGCGTGGATGAAATTCTGCAGGAATCCGCGCAGACAGTGGCCGCGCGCAACCTCGCGGAGATCGAATCCCGGGCTGCCGATCTCAAACATCAGACGGTGGACGACTTGATGAAATCCGCGGAATGGTACGAGAAAAAAGCGCAAACGCAGATTCAGAGCCTTACCGAGAAAACTGTGGAGCAGGCGGAGAATCAGTTTCGCGAAAAGGCCGGCGAAGTCTCCGGCGTGTTTGCAAGCGAGTTGGATCATTCGAGCCGCAGCTTTATCGGCCATACGCAAACGCAGATGGAAGAGGTCGTGCACGACGCGTTCGAACAGGCGCGTGCCCTGTTCGCCGAAGCCGCCGAAACCACGACGGCGGCCTTCACCGATGAAATCCAGCGCCAGGCGCGGCAAGAGCTCGATGGTTTTAGCCAGGAAACACTGCGATCCCTCGGCGAAACGCGTACGCAACTTGATGCGGCACGGGCGGAGTTGGCGCAGAAGGTGACTGCCGAACAGGAAGCTTTTTTGCGTCAGTTCCAGACGAGCATGAGCGGCGCGGTGGAACGTGGTGTTGCCGACGCAAATGTCAGGGTGAAAGCCGGTATTTCGCCGTTGCTGGACTCCTGGAAGTCGACCGTCGATGCGCATGCGGCGGAAATGCGCAACATTTACTCGCAGATGAGCAATCAAGCCGCCGACCAGCATCGCGACCGGCTCGAGAATGTTTCGAATCAGTGGATGCTAGCCACCGTAGCCAGCCTGGACCATCAGTCGCGCCAAGCGGTCAACACCATTGCCGCCAAAGCCGCGGAGACGCTGCGCGAGACTTGCGCGCAGGTGTTTGCCGGTGTCGGCGAGACGCTGCGCGAGCGATTGCAGCAAATTGCTGCAGGCCTGACGGCTCCGGAGCCGCCGGCTTCCGATCCGCAGATGTCCCGCTCACAGACCGCCGGCGGCTGCGAACGCTAGTTTTTCCGCGAATTCTGGCCCGATCTGGACTGTGATTCGCCTCTCGGCTTGCGCAGCCGTATAATCAGAGATCTGGACCAACTATGGCTAACCGAGCGTATCTGCGCGTGTGGACGCGCGACTTCTCCGAAACAACCTTAATTGCCCAGTTCGCGAGATTTCTCACGACGGCACCGCTTTCCGCTTCGGAGAACGCGTTCAAGGAACTCATCGTACAGCCCATCGATGCGACGGAACTTTCGCTAGCCGAGTGGGACCTGAAGGACCTGGGTTACGGGGCGCCAGAGGTTGCGGCCCTGGCGATTCAGCACCTTCACCCGGACAGCGCGTACATCGTCAACGCAAAATGGGATATCTGGACCTTTGACGTGGAAGCTCTGAAGTGGATGCACAAGCCGGAGCCGCTCATGCTGACGTGCCACGGGCCCGAATATGACGGTGGCATCGCCTCATCCGAGGGAAACTTCACCGCCGATCTCGGTTTTGAACATTTCTTCACCGGACATGGCGGCCTGCTCGCTCCCGGGGCGGCTTCGAATCCATTCGACTCCTCCGATCATCCGCTGGAACACACATTTCGCCAATGGATGTCCGTCCCAGCTAATTTGAAGGAATATCACGCAAAGACCCGCGCGAACATCCAAGAGTTATTCAGTTGGGTCGAGGCGATTGAGCAGGCGCTGCCTGTGGAGCGCAGCAAGCTGTGGTCGGAGGGCGAACAAAACTTTGAAGCGCGGCTGGATGCAATTCTGGGGCAACACTAACTGCAACCGTAAGATGCAAGGAACACACCTTCGGTGGGCGCTTCCACGAACGGCTGGCAACAGTTAGAATCGTAAGATTGCAGGTCTGGCTCGCAGGCGCAGAGCGTTCCACACCAAAGGAAGCTGCTGAACACGCCGGAAAAGGATGGCACGCCGGGCGTATAGTGGGAATCACGCTGACGGCGGCAAGTCACTGATGGACGAATCCAAAACTAACTCTGCCGAAACTAACTCTAATTGTTCAGCTATCGCTCCCCGCTCCCTTGCGTCTTTCCCTACGAAGGACCACGCGCGCCGCTCTCGTTTTGGTGCGATCGGTAGCCGGGGCTTTCTCGTGGGAATAGTGGCAAGTTCTCTCACACTCGCACCCTTGCTAGTAACCGGGCTGCTGACCGGCTGCGGCGACGATCCCGCGCCAAAACCTGCGGCAGAAGAGCCGGCAAAACCAGCGGCACCTGCCGTTCCCGAAGACATGCAAGCCGCTGCAGTCAATCTGCTGGGAAAAGAGACGCAAGTCCTCGTGTTTGGAGATCTGGCGAAAACCGGCAAGCAACAGTTTCTTGCCGCGAATGTCATCCCCAAAACGCCAAAAAATAATATTCCCGGAACCATTGTGACGCGCGCCGTTGTCGCCGAAGAAACCGACGGGAAATGGTCGGAACTTCTGCGCTGCGATGAATATCTGAAAAATGCCAAGGGCTATCTCGCGCTGACGCCTTTGAGTGCCGTCGCCGGCTGGAAGGTTCAGTGGGACCAGGACCCCGTTAAAGGAATTCAGTTGTACTTCACGCCGGTCAAGAGCGGAGGCGATAACCACGTCCTGCCGATCGGCATCGCGTGGAATCCTAAGACACAACGTTACCAGTCGCTGGACATGACCTACGAGCATTTCTTGATGGAAAAGGCATCGCTGGACACAGCGAGGTCGGTGCTGCGATGAGCGCGGCCGCAGCCACGATTGGCGCAACCTCTGCGGCGAAAAAGCCGCCGAAGACCTCTTCGTGGAAAAATCTCGTCGGTTTCGTTCCGTACCTCGGGCGTTATCGCGGCGCGACGGCGCTGGGAATGTTTGCGCTGGTCGTATCGAGCGTGGCGCAAAACGTGATCCCGCTGGCCACTGGCGTCCTCACCGACATTCTCGCCGGAAGCAGCCGCCCTTTCGAAAGAAGTGCCCAAGGCCAACTGCTGGCCGATTCGTGGTTGAGCCGGATGATTCCGTTCTACTCGCCTCATAGCCGCCACGCGCTGGGCATCTATTGCCTTTTGCTTATTGCTCTCGTTTCGTTGCGTGCCGTACTTTCTTTTGTGACGCGCTGGGTGCTCATCGGCGTCTCGCGCGACATTGAGTTTGATATCCGTGGCGATCTACTGAATCGCTTGCTGCTGATGGAACCAGAATTTTACGTGCGTAACCGCACGGGCGAGCTGATGTCTCGCGCGACCAATGACCTTAACGCTGTGCGCATGGTTCTCGGTCCCGGGATCATGTACAGCGGACAAACGATTGTCGGGATGGCGCTCGCGATTATCGTTATGTCGCAGCTCTCCGGCTCACTCACGCTTTGGGTTCTTCTTCCAGTGCCGATCGTCGCCGTAGTCGTGCAGCACTTCGGCAAAGTGATTCACGAGCTGTACGAAAAAATTCAAGCTTCGCTGGCGACGCTTTCCGCGAAGGTGCAGGAAAATCTTGCCGGAGTGCGCGTCGTTCGCGCCTACGCGCAGGAAGAAGCCGAAATTCGCGGCTTTGACGAACCAAACCGCGAGTATGTCTCGCGCAACGTCAAGTTGATCCGCACCTGGAGCATGTTCATGCCATCGCTCCAGGCTCTTATCGGCATCACGTTTCTGATTGTCTTGTGGCAGGGCGGGCATCTCGTTTTGCGGGGTCGAATTTCGCTTGGCGCGCTGATCGCTTTCTATAGTTATCTCGGCATCCTGGTCTGGCCGATGATTGCGCTTGGCTGGGTCACCAATATTTTTCAGCGTGGCGCAGCGTCCATGGGCCGTCTCAATTACATTCTCGCGGCGAAACCGCAGATCGACGACCGCGCTGCGACGGTACCCGCTGAACAAAAGGTCGAAGGCGAAATCGAATTTCGCAAACTCACGTTTGCGTATCCCACCACGATGGCCGGAGGCAGCGCCAACGCCGCCGGAAATGGAAATCGCCCCACCACGGATGGAGTTCTGCACGACATCAACCTGCGAGTTCCAGCCGGATCAACGCTCGCGATTGTTGGCCCCACCGGCAGCGGCAAAACGACTCTCGCAGCGCTCGTTGCGCGCCTTTGGGAGGCTCCGGACGGCGCGGTTTTAATTGATGGACGCTCGATTCGCGAATGGCCACTGGACACGCTGCGCCGCGCGATCGGCTACGTCCCCCAAGACACTTATCTGTTCAGCGAAACCGTGGGCGAAAATATTGCGTTCGGGCTGCCGAATTTTGACCTCGAGCAGGTACGCGCAGCCGCCGAAGTGGCGAGCCTCGATAACGATGTGCAGGAATTCCCGGCGAAGTACGACACCATGGTCGGCGAGCGAGGCATCACGCTTTCCGGCGGACAAAAACAGCGTACTGCCCTGGCGCGCGCAATTGTGAGGGATCCACGCATACTTATCCTCGACGATTCGCTCTCCAGCGTCGATACGCAGACTGAGGAGCGCATCCTCAGCGGTCTGCGCGGCATTATGCGCGACCGCACGACGATTCTGATTGCGCACCGTACTTCGACTGTGCGGGATGCGGATCAGATTGTCGTCCTGCGCGATGGCCGCATCACCGAGCGCGGCACACACGATGAACTTCTCGCGCGCCGCGGGTATTACGCCGACCTCTATCAGAAACAGTTGCTGGAAGAAGAACTCGAACGGGCATGAGCAATATTCACGAAGAAGAGAAACTCGGAAAAGCTTACGACGCGCGGCTCATGCGGCGGCTATTGCAGTATCTGCGGCCGTACAAGTGGCGCGTGGTGCTTGCGATGGCGCTGGTCGCGGTCGTGACTCCTCTTGAGCTCGCTCCGCCTTGGCTTTTCTGGAAAGCTATTGACGGCTACTTTACTCCCACGCTGAAACATCTCATTCCAGAAACCCAAGCGTGGCGGGGCGTCGAATGGATCAGCCTGGTTTTCCTGCTCGTCCTGATCTCGGATTTCCTCGCGCAGTATGCGCAGATTCGCATCATGCAGCGCGTCGGCCAGCAAACCATGTACGACATGCGCAGCGAGATCTTCGCGTACATCCAGCGCATGCCGATGAGCTACTTCGACCGAAATCCGGTCGGCCGCCTGGTGACGCGCGTCACCACTGATGTGGACGCCTTGAACGATCTCTTTGCCGCCGGCGTCGTCACGATGATTAACGACTTCTTTCTCCTCGCCGTGATGGCCGCTCTGTTATTTACCGTAGACCGCCGCCTGGCGTTCGACGCCTTCGCCGTGTTGCCGTTCATTTTTGTGGTCACGTATTTCTTCCGCAAGTTCGTGCGTGACGCCAACCGGCGCATCCGCACCGCCATCGCGCGCATCAATGCTTTTCTGCAGGAATACATTTCCGGCATGGGCGTGGTGCAGATATTCAACCGTGAGCGCAAAGCTCGCGTGGAATTCGCAAATCGCAACCGTGACAACATGCTGGCGTGGCGGGATGCCATTCTTGCTTTTGCGCTTTTCTATCCCGCCGTCGAGTTTCTCAGCATCGCAACAATCACTTTGATTTATTGGTCGGGCGGCAACCGCGTGCTCTCAAGCGGCCTCAGCCTTGGCGTGCTAACCGCCTTCACAATGTATGCCACGCGCTTTTTCCGCCCGATTCAGGATCTCAGCGAAAAATTCAACATCCTGCAATCCGCGATGGCCGCTTCGGAACGTATTTTCAAACTGCTGGACGAGCCCATCACTATAGATTCCGCCGCAAAGTGCGTGCGCCTCGAATCTCCTCGCGGCGAAATTGAGTTTCGCAACGTCTGGTTCAGCTACCGCGATGTGGCCGAACCTACCGATGAAGATTGGGTTCTTCGCGATGTGTCTTTTCGTGTCGAGCCTGGCCAGACTCTCGCTATCGTCGGTCACACGGGTGCGGGCAAAACGACGCTGATTTCCCTGCTCTTGCGCTTTTACGACGTGCAGCGCGGCCAAATTCTTCTCGACGGCATCGACATCAGGACCCTCAACATCCAAAATTTGCGTAGGCTATTTGGGATCGTCTTGCAGGATTCCTTCCTCTTCTCGGGAACGATTGAATCCAACGTGCGTCTCGGGTCGCCGGGCATTGATCGTGCCACTGTCGAAAACGCCGTTGACGAAATTGGCCTCGGCGATTTTATCCGCTCGCTGCCAGAAGGTGTCGACACCAGCGTCAACGAACGCGGCTCTACGCTCTCCGTGGGCCAGCGGCAACTTATCTGTTTCGCGCGCGCGTTGGCGCATAATCCTCGCTTTCTTATCCTCGATGAAGCGACTTCCAGCGTCGACACAAAAACCGAGTTGCAAATTCGCGAAGCGCTGGACCGTCTGCTTTCTGGACGTACTTCGCTGGTCATCGCGCATCGTCTGAGCACCATTCAATACGCCTCGCGCATTCTCGTGTTTCACAAGGGCCGCCTCCGCGAGCAAGGCGCACACCAAGAGCTCCTCGCGCAGCGTGGCATCTACTACCGTCTCTATCAGCTCCAGTACAAGGAGCAGGAACTCGGCCTGCCCGAAGATTCGCGCGATTCCGCTAGCCCAATCGCAGATCAGTCTCGCGGACCGCTCCCCACCCCTCAGCCCGCAACGGATTGAGCATCGCTCCAACCGCGCATGCCACCGATTCCGTTACTAATTTCCGCAGGCGAGGCTTCGGGGGATATGTACGCCGCGCGACTCGCGACCGCGCTCCAAAAACGTTTGGACGTCGCGCTCTTCGGCATGGGCGGCCCGCAAATGCGCGCCGCTGGAGTGGACGTCGTCACCGACTACTCCGAAGTTTCCGTCGTTGGCATCACGGAAATTCTCAGCCATCTTCCATCCTTAGTTCGAGCCATGCGCCGTTTAGTCTCCGAGGCCGAGCGCCGCAAGCCCCCCTTCGCGATTCTTACTGATTTTCCAGGCTTTCATTTGCGGCTCGCGCGCAAACTCCGCCCGCACGGAGTGCGTAACATTTATTACATCTGCCCGCAATTCTGGGCGTGGAGGCCGTGGCGGGTACGCATTGTGCGGCGCCGCTTCGCGCAAGCGTTGTGTATCTTTCCATTTGAAGAGGCGTTCTTCGGCGGCGCGGGCGTGGCCACAAAATTTATCGGCCATCCGCTCGTCGGCGCCGTGCAAGCCACGCAAACCCGCGAAGAATTCTGCCGTCAGCGCAACCTCGATCCCGCTCAGCCAATTGTCGCGATCCTGCCCGGAAGCAGGCACGCTGAACTGGCTCAACACATGCCTGTGATCCATGAAGCTTGCCAGCTCATCCAGCACCAGCGCCCAGCCCAATTCGTCATCGCTGCGGCCGCGCACAGCAACCTTAGCGAGCTGCAAACAGGCTGGAGCCCCGGGCTGAACGTTCGCGTCGTCGAAAATCAGACTTACAACGCGCTAGCTGCCGCTGATGCCGCCATCGTCTCGAGCGGCACTGCTACGGTCGAAGCCGCGCTCCTCGATGTCCCCATGGTCGTCGTCTATCGCGTGACGCCGCTCACTGCCCTGCTCGCCAAGCCCCTTGTTCGCACGTCTTACTTCAGTATGGTGAACCTGATCGCCGAGCGCCGCGTCGTTCCCGAGTTGATTCAAAAGGACTTCACCCCGGCAAAAGTGGCCGCAGAGGTTTTGCTCCTGCTCAACGATGAGGGCGCCCGCGAGGAACTCCGCTCCGGCCTTGCGGAGGTACGCAAGCGCCTCGGTCCTCCTGGAGCGGTCGATCGAGCCGCCGACGCGATTGCTGCCCTTCTCTCGACGGTCGCTGGCAACGCTTAGGCCGGTCTCTGCTATCCTATATAGGCAGAATGGTGTTGGTCTGCTTCCCAGCGAGAGCTGCCCATTTTGCCAGGCCATTGAAAGGTAGTTTGATGCCCTTTCCCCGAAGAAATTGTGTTGAATTCGCTGCTCTATTCGCCGTTGCGCTCGCCTTCGCGGCTTCTCCGCTCCGTGCCCAAGCGCCCCGGGCCGTTGGCTTTCTCGCAGATCACTACGATATTTCCGCTACCCTCGACTCTTCGCACCAATCTATCAGCGCCATCGCAAAAATTGACTTCCGAGCTACCGACGTTTCCAGCAGTATTCGCGTAGAGCTGCATCCCAATCTGGTCGTCAGCGACGTAAAAACAGCCGACGGCAAATCCGTAGGCTTTGGCCGCGACTCGATGAATCCGCTTTACGTCCTCGTCACCCTGCCGACGCCCGTGGCTACGGGCGGTCACGTCACGCTGACGTTCACGTACGCGGGTTTGCTCGCCAACGAAGAGAACAGCCCGATTCCGGGAGTACGCGCTGCGGTCATCGGCCACGAAGACGCGTATTTGCTTCTTCCCGCCCGATGGTTTCCGCTGACGAACTATCCTTCCAACCGCTACACCGCGACGTTTCGACTGAACGTCCCCGATAATTTCGCCGTAGCGGGCTCGGGCAAGAGTTCCGCCCCGACACCGATGGCGAGCAAGAACGGCGGCGAAGGTGGACGCCTCCTCTACACCTTTGAATGCAAGACCCCCGGACCGCACGGCACCTTCGTTGCCGGGAATCTACAGCTGAATCCCAAGCAATCCGAAGGAATCGACGTCGCGGTCTACGCTCCGCGTGCCGACTCAGCCAACGCGCAAGGTTTTGCCGACGATGTCGCGCGCGCTGTGACTATTTTTTCCGATCTTTTTGGCGGCCTGCCAGAGCCGTCGTTTACCGTGATTCAATTACCGGATGGCACGCTGCGCGACTTTGCTGCGCCGGGCGTCATTCTGATCAGCCACCGCATTTGGGAGCCGAAAATCGCCGAGCGCAGCATTGCGCATATGGTCGCGTCACAATGGTTTGGCAACTCAATTCTGCCAGCGAGTCCAGGCGACGTTTGGGTGACGGATGGCCTCTCCCGCTATTGCGAAGAGCTGTACGCCGAACAGACTGCCGGCCGTGAAGCCGGCCTGCGAGCCGTCGACGAATTTGCGGTGGGCGCTCTCATGTACGACGAGGCAGCCCCGATTGCTCAAGCAGGAAGGCTCTATCCCTACTCGAGTGATTATCGTTCGGTTGTTCTGAATAAAGGCGCGATGGTTTTCCACATGCTTCGCGGGCTAATGGGCGATGTCGCTTTCAAAACCATGCTCCGTGATTTTGCCACTCAGTACGCGGGCAAGACGGCGCGCATCGACGATCTCGTGAATCTGGCTGACAAAGACGTGCAAGCGGCTGCCAAACCCGGCCAGGTCGCGCCGAATCTTCGCGGCTTTTTTGTGCAATGGCTGAATTCTACTGGCGTTCCTGATTTCACGACCGAGTTCGTGGTTTACCGCACGCCAAAGGGCTTCCGCATTGTTGGCAAGATCAAACAGCAGATCGACACGTTCAGTATGCCCGTTGAGCTGCGCGTCGAAACCGAGGGCAATCCGGAAACGAGCTGGGTGGATGTTCTGGGTATGGACTCTCCGTTTATCGTTGAAACCTTTGGCCGTCCCAAACCGGGTGGCGTCAAGGTTGACCCGAACAATCTCGTGCTTAAAGGCAGCGTTTCCTTGCGAGCTCGCGCGGCCATCGCTCGCGGCGAGGAGCTAGCAGAACAGGGCCGCTACTACGAAGCCATTCAACAATATCAAAGAGCGCTTTCGATCCAGCCAGGCCGTCCGCTAGCCAATTTCCGCATGGGCGAAGCGTTCTTTTACCAAAAGAATTATCAGGCCGCTGCTAACTCGTTTCGTGAGTCACTTCAGGCCGTTCCGGAGCCGTCGGAAAAGTGGACGGAAGTCTGGAGCCACATCTATCTAGGGAAGGTCTTCGATCTGCTGGGTCAGCGCGAGCGCGCCGTCAACGAATACAGCAAAGCCAAACAAACGAATGACGATACCGGCGGGGCACAGCTGGAGGCCGAGCGCTACCTCAAGAAGCCCTATTCCGAAGGTGGCATTTCGGCCGCAAACCCTGCAACCGGAACGACCCCGGCATCTGCGCCACCGGCTCCGCCTCCGCCCAGTGACCGGCCAGTCCTGAAAAAGCCCAGCCAGTAGATGGCGTATAGAGTGCGGGACGGATTGCATAGCCATCACCAGATGTCGCAAGAATAAGCTGGGCCCCCTGTCATGCGAAATCGATAGAACAACTCATTTCCGTCCTTGTAGGATACGTACAAATCTCCCAACTTTCCGTTGAGCATGACAGGGTCCGCGTGCGACGCTGGCAGTGGTTTTGCGTTCAAACCGCCAAATGACCGATCTTCTCCAATTCTCGGAACGTCCCCTCATTCGATCTCTGGCGCTACTGATTCTGCTGACGTGGTCGACGCAACTGGCGCCGATGGGCAACGCCATCTACGATTTTGATCTGTGGTGGCATTTGCGTGACGGAGATGCGATCGTTGCCCAACACTCGGTGCCGGTGCTAGGAGTGTTCTCGCAATATCCGAGCCATACCTGGGTGGCGTACAGTTGGGGCTTCGAAGTACTTGTGTCACGTTTTCATCATTGGTTCGGACTAGTGGGATTGGTAGGGTTTCGCACTGGGCTGGAAGTGGCTATCACCCTCCTTCTTTTTGCCATTCTGCGCCGGATAAGCGGCAGTTTTTGGAAAGCGTGGGCTTTGACGGTCGCGGGTATGTGGGCCATGCATCATTGCATGGGGTTAAGACCCACCCTGACTTCCATCCTGATGTTTGCGGGTGAAATTGCGCTGATTTTCGAAGCGCGAAAGCGTGGAAAAGACGGCCTGCTCTTCTTGATGCCTGCCTTGTTTTTGGTTTGGGCCAACCTGCACATTCAATTCATCTATGGCCTTTTCGTGCTCGGATTATTTGTGACAGTTTGCATCGTACGGTCGATTCTGCCGAAGAACTGGAGTGCTTCCCTGGAGCCGGAACAGGAGTTGCCGGTTTCAAGCGTCTTGGCGGTGGGTGGGCTCTCCGTGATGGCGACGTTTATGGGACCGTATACCTGGCATCTTTACGCGGTGATCCTCAATCTGGTGCGAAGCCCCGCAATGTACGGCATGATCGTGGAGTTGCAAGCGCTGAGCTTTCGCGTGCCGGAACACTTCATGGTGCTTCTGATAGTGGTGGCCGCATTTTTTACGTTGGGCTGGCAGCGATCGCGAGATCCTTTCAAACTGGCACTGCTGATAGCCTGCACGCTAATCGCGTTTCGCGCGCAACGTGATTCCTGGTTCGTTTGCATACCGGCTCTTGCGATCATTGCGGATCGAAAGCTGGCAGTAGCTCAGGAGGCAGTGCATTCGTGGGCTCGCACCTTGGCTGTCGCAGCTGCGACAGGGTTGGCAACAGTTCTGGTCCTTCTGCTGGTGGCGTGGGATTCGAAGGTCGACAACAAATCACTCCAACGCGCGCTAACTGGTTTTTTTCCAGTACAAGCTTGCGATTTCATCCGATCCACGATCCCGCCAGGCCCGCTTTATAACAATCTGAACTGGGGCGGATTCATCATTTGGAGTTTGCCCGGCTATCCGGTCGCCATCGATGGCAGAACGGATTTATATGGCGACGAGGCTTTGACCCGATTCTTCCGAACAGAGCAGGGTTTGGGGGCATGGTGGAGCGATCTGGACCTACAAGCTGCTCCCCTGGTGTTGCTTGATCGGCGTACTCAACTGGCTGAACTCCTGCATCACGATCCAAGGTTTCGGGCCGCATACGAGGATCAAGTGGCTGTGGTTTTTGTGAGGAATATCCAGGGAACGCCGTGAGATTCCTACGACGTTCGAGGCTGGGGCTTATACCTAGCTCTGTCCATAAACTGCCTAATTTCTATTGACGGCAAGCGAGGCTCAGATGGATGCCTGGTCCCCCCGAGTTCAGCCGCGAACCTATTCTAGCTTCTTCCATTTGCGTGTAAATACATCGCAGGCACGGTCGTCGAACAGCACGAAGTAGATTTTCTCGAGTGAGGTTTCGCTTTTCAGGTGCTGCGCGGCCTCTTGAAGCATGATCGTGGCGCATTCGTCGAGAGGAAACCCGGCGATTCCAGTCCCTACCGCGGGAAAGGCAATGGTCTTCAGGCCTCGCTCGGCGGCGATGCGCAGGGAGTGGGCAACCGAGGTGCGCAGATGGGCCGCGGTGGTCTTTCCGCCAAGCTGCATGCTCGCCGCGTGGATAACGTGGCGTGCTGCGAGCTTTCCGCCGCCGGTGATGGCGGCGTAGCCGACGGGAATGCTTCCGATGTCGTCGCATTCGCGCTGAATTTCTTCGCCGCCTTTGCGCCGGATCGCTCCCGCGACGCCCGCGCCCAGCTGCAGATCGTTGTTGGCGGCGTTGACGATGGCATCCGTATCCATGTCCGTCAGGTCGCCCTGCTGAATCACGATTTTTTCCGAGAGTGCTTTGTTCATGGTCGTTCTAAGTTCTTACGCTCTAATCATGCGCGGAGTGAAATCCGCGATGATCAAAACTCAAGTTGCGTCGTCGTGTTCTATTTCACCAACTTCTTGAAAGCTTGCTCGTCGTACCCGAGGACGATTTTGTCGCCGCGAATCACCACCGGACGGCGGATAAGGTTAGGCACTTTGGCCACGTATTTGATGGCCTCCGCTCTCGATGGCGGATTCTCCTTCATATTTTTCGTGCGATAGAGCTCGTTCCGGTGGCTCAGAAAAAGTTTATAGTCGCGATCGCCAATGAGATGATCGAGCTCGGCTTCGCTGAGCGGCTCGGCATCAAGTCTGCGCAGTTCGAGCTCTGCTCCCAGCTTTTCGAGATAGTCCTTGGCTTTCCGGCAGGTCGTGCAAGTCGGTTTCTGCAGGAATTTGATTTTCGTCTTCGCCATGAAAGGGTCCTTTTCAAGCGCAGGTGGCACAGAGTTCAGTCTGTGCGCCTTAGTACCGAGGAACGCTTGGATCGATTTCCGCCGACCAGCGTTCGATGCCGCCAGCCATCGATTTTGCGCTCTCGACTCCTTGTTGCCGCAGCCAGACCGCGGCATCTAAGCTGCGCATCCCGTGATGGCAGTAGCAAATCACCTCATCGTCTACGTCCAGCAAAGTATTCAAGTTAGCGGGAATCGTCCCGAGCGGAATTAATCTTGCGCCCGGGATTTTGCAGAGGTCGTATTCCCAGGACTCGCGCACATCGACGAGCAGCAGGTTGTCGCCGCGCGCGATGCGCTCGCTAACTTCTTTCGCCGTGATTTGCAGGTCATCCATTTATGGGGCCTCGCCAAATATAGAGTCGTGCTAGCTGTTGGGAAAAGCGGCAGCAGAGCTGCCGCACTCCAAATGGCTTGCTCGGAATATTATGCGGGACTTTGTAGATCCTTGCTCTAAAAGTACGGACTTTTCTGGAAGCACGCGGTTCGAAGCGCTATTTGCCTTGAAATTTTGGATGACGTTTTTCGAAGAAGGCGCGGATTCCCTCGCTGCAGTCTTCCGAATGAAAGCACTTCATTTGCAGCTCGACTTCGTGATCGAGGGCTTTCACCAGTTCTTTCTCGTGGCTTCCGAATAGAACCTTCTTGACGGCGCGGATGGCCATCGGAGGGCCTTGTGCGATTTTCTGCGCCAAAGTTTTCACTTCCGCTTCCAATTGCGCAGCCGGCACGACGCGACTCACGATTCCCAGCCGCAGCGCGGCTTGCGCATCGATCATGTCGCCGGTGTAAAACATTTCGGCGGCCACGGATGGTCCAACAAGCTGCGGTAGAAAATAAGTTCCGCCATAATCCGGAAAAAGTCCAATCCGTGAAAAATTCTGTCCAAACGTGGCTGTGTCAGCGGCAATGCGGATATCCGCGGCAAGCGCGATGTTCATACCTGCGCCCGCCGCCGCGCCGTTCACAGCTGCGATCACCGGCTGCGGCATCAAGCGCATTTTTAGAACGGCTTGCATGCCCGAGCGCAGAATCGGTCCAAGCTCCGTAGTATCGTTGCGATCGCGTCCCTTGCCGATGGCACCGAGATCGCCGCCCGCACAGAAGGCACGGCCCGCCCCACTGAGAACCACGACGTGAATGGTGTCGTCCTCTGCAATCCGGGTGAGGGCTTGGTTTAGAGCAGTAGAAAGATCGCTATTAAGGGCATTCAATTTGTCGGGACGGTTTAGCAGTAAGGTCGCAATACCGTCGTGCTTGTTTTCGAGAATGACCAGACCAGCGGGCGCCGCTTGCGATGCATTGCTCATAAAAAACTCTCCGTACTAGACTGGCTTCGCGACGCGCTCTTTCTCGATGCGCGCCACGAGTTGAGCGAGCTTCCGGAAATGCTGCAGTTTCTCGCTCCTGCCTTGAGCATTCGGGCTACTGGTAGATGGGAGCACGTAGACACGAGCCCCGTAAAGAGGCTCCTTCTGAAGTCCAAACTTGCATTTGCGCTGCGAAAACTGTTCGTAGACTATTTTCCCGTTGAAGGCCACGACGTGCGGCGAGAACTCCTCGAGCTTTTGCGAAAGCACGATACGACCTTCGGCGAAATCTCCACGCGTCAATTCTGCCTCGGTCTTGGTGGGCCGCTTAACCAAGTCCGTAAGGCCGATGCCGAATTCGATCACGCGCTTGTCGTCGTGATAGTCAAACGGTTCAGGCACTACGCCGCTTTCATACAAGATGGGCCAGAACTGATTGGTGCGACCGGCGTAGTAATGGCCCACACGCACGGAAGATTCGGTCGGATTGCAGCCGACGATGACCAGCTTCATACCTTTGCGCAGATGGTCGGGGAGTGTTCGCATGTTCCTAGTGTTGCCTATTTTCTCTTCCGTGGGCCAGAGATTCGGCGCGGACGGTCCCAATGGTCAAGGTCTCTTGTGGGCAATCGATCCGTGCGCTTACATAGGGGGAAAATAGAGGAGTTCCTGGTTGCTGACAAACGAAGAATAAGGGAAAAAGAACGCGGTCTTGGTGGCCCATCGTGCGTTTGACGAATGCTCTACCAAAACTCTAGACAGCCCCGCTTTGACTGTCAAGCAGTGTCGCTCATCCGACAACACGCCGGCGGAGATGAAATAACGCAGAATCCTGAATCCTGGGCGCATCCTGCCTCATCCAAGTAAGGGAATGAGGCGTGTGATTTCGTGCTTTGTGCTAACGTAAAGACGGAGACTTTTAAAGCAGGACCGATGCTTAGGTCCTGGAATATTTTGAGCACACCCAATCCACACCGGCTGGCCTCGGCAGTTGCTCGCGAAGACGAGCATCTGCTGGTGGCGGCTGCCAAATCGGGCGACGCATCGGCTTTTGAAGAATTGGTGAGCCGTTACGAACGCAAGATTTTTCGGCTGACAATGAACATCACGCGCAATCGCGAAGATGCCGAAGATGCCATGCAAGATGCCTTCCTTAAATCCTATTCCCATTTAAAAACTTTTCAGGGCGATTCGCGGTTCTATACATGGCTGGTTCGTATTGCGGCGAATGAAGCTTTGATGCGGCTGCGGAAGCGCAGACCAAATCAGTTCTCGCTGGATGAGCCCATCGAGGGCGACGAAGACCTGATGCCGCGCGAGTTGCAGGACTGGGGGCCTGGTCCCGAGCAGCGCTTTGCGCAGACCGAGATGCACGAGATTTTGTCGAGTGTGATTGACGAGCTCGAGCCGGAGTATCGGACGGTTTTTGTGTTGCGCGACATCGAAGAACTTTCGACCGAAGAAACGGCTGATGCCGTAGGAATTTCCGTTCCGGCTGTGAAATCGCGGCTGCTGCGCGCAAGACTGAAGCTCAGACAGAAATTGGATCGTTATTTCAAGCAAGGTGCGACAAATTGAACTGCCAAAACGTTATCCAGGAACTCTCGAATTTTATCGATGGCGAGCTGGATGCGTCATCGAGGCTGGAGCTCGAGGGCCATCTTAGGGACTGTACCGAGTGCAAGCTTGTAGTTGATCAGACGAAGAAGACTGTAAGACTGTTTTGCGATTCAGAGCCCATCGAACTGCCCGGAGAAGTGCGCGATCGCCTTCACGAAGCACTGCGACGGAAATTCAAGGAAGCAACGCACTAGCACTGGAACTAGCTCGTTTGACTGGACGCGCCAGCGAGCCAGAAAGGCAATTCCCTTCCCAATCCTTTTTCTTTTGCCAGCGCAAAGACCTTCATGGCGACGGCCAAATCCCAAGAAGCGATTCCATTGGATTTGAAAAGCGTAACTTCCGTGTCGCTCGTCCTTCCAGGCGATTTCTTGGCGACGACATCCGACAATTTTTTGACACCAGTCCAGCAAACTTCGTCGCCACGAAAGGCGAGGATGATATCGCCGGCTTCCTGGCGCGATTGCTCGATAGAATCGACGACGATGACGTCGGCGCTGGCCACGGCTTCGTCGTCCAGTTCGCGCTTGTGCGCATGATTCGCGCCAATGGCGTTTATGTGCACGCCGGGAGCGAGATCGGTACCGCTCACAACAGGATTGGCTGAAGTTGTGGCGGTGCAAAGGATGTCGGCGCCGCGCACGGCTTCGCTTGAGGAGGTCGTGTTTTCTATTGGAAAACCCAGCGATTCGCTCATTTCGACGGAAAACCGTTCGCGCCTCTCGGGATTGCGACCGTAGACTCTGGCCGATTCCAGTTTCCGAACCGCGGCAGTCGCTTCCAGCTGAGTTCGAGCTTGACCTCCCGTACCAATGATCGCGGCGATGCTGCTATTTTGCCGTGAGAGATATTTTGTGGCCACTCCGGAGGCGGCGCCGGTGCGCAACTGGCCCATGTAGTCCGCCTCGATCATCGCCACCAGGTCGCCGGTCCGCATCTCATAGAGCGGAACCATGAATCGGATCTTGCCCTGGACATATGTGTACTGTTTCATCGCCACAAAGCCTGCAGTGAAATCCGCGGCAGCCATGTAGTGGAAAAAACCTCCCCCCGGCAATTCAAAACGGCGCCGAGGATGGACGACGACTTCTCCATTTGCCTGTTTGCGTGAAATATCTTCGACAGCTTCGATGGCCATGGGCATCGTGAGCACGGCTCGCACTTCGGACTCGCTGATATGCAGCGCCATTCTTCGTTTTTTCCTTTCGCAGAGCTGGATAGGACGCACTCGAACAATCGACAAGGAGAGCAAATCAAGCCGGCCACGATGCGCGTGGTATTATCGCAAAATGGCAGCTAACAGTCTTGTGGCGACAAGTGCGTTTGCGCTGGGAACCGTGCTTCTTGTGGGCTGTAGCCAGGCAGTTCACAGTTACGCGCTCAGTCGTCAGGACCAAACAACAATCCTCGTCCCGCCTGGAGTCACGTTTCCTGCGAAAGGCGCTTTGGAAATAAAGTTGTTGAACGCGCGCAGGGCGCCATTTCCAAGAGCTGGTTGCGAGATAAATCGTGACCCAATCGAACTTCAATGGCGTGGCAGTGCGGCCGTTATTAGGGTGAAATCTGAGTCCGGTTTGCTCGGAATTGGCCAGGACACCTCTAGGGGAGACCAAGCTTCTCTCGATCCACTGCAATATATTAATGAACTTCGCCAAGACCTCATCGGCTTGGAGTCACGGGGTTGCTTACACCCGGGTGAGGCGCAGAAACTGACCGCTGATATTGCAGAGAGGCTTCCATTTCAACCTCTTGTCGCTTATGAGCTTCGATTCGGAGCCTTTGACCTCAACCAGTTCATCGATTTGACGCCGGACTTTCGGCTGCGGATCGTTTATCCGATCTATGTGGAAGAAAATCATGCGCAGACGAGGGAGATCAAGGGTGTCGAGACGGTCTATTACGAGATTGTTTCCGATCAGAGAGATGGTCGTGTGAGAATCTCTGAAATAACGGCTGGAAATTCCTCGTCGAAGGACAGCTCACCGCAAGGGTCTGCAAGACAGATTGCGCAGCCATTTCCGCGCTCGTCCGCGTATTCCCGATTGCTCCTCAAGAAGAACTTGACGTCGGCGGATCCGATCACTGTGGCAATCATCTTGAGTTCGGCGGATAGAAAGCATCTCGATGATGCAACGAAGGAACTCGACAGCAGCACGGAAGCTTCTTGCCGGGCGATAACTTCGCCCAACGCGAATTGCATAATGTTTCCGACTCTAACCGGGGTAAATGCAGAAATCCGGGTGAAGGTGAATGGAAAAGAAGCATTTGCACGAGTGGGCGCGCAGGTCACTGAAGTAATACGCGAGGTCGATACTGACGATATGCCGCATTCAGTTCGGGTGAGGAGATTGTTTGATAAGCACTTGATCACTATAAAGGGAGACTCAGACTACAAAGACCTTCTTGCGTTGATCTTGATGCCTGGCGACGAGATTAGCTATCGTTGAGCGCGTCTGCGTCGCGAGATTCACGTGGCAAGTAGGGCTTATTTTGCAGGCGGTTTGGCGGTGACGGGGCGTCCGGTTCTTTTCGCGGTTTCTCCGGGTTCGCGGATGCGGCGGACGACTGTTTGTATTAGGCGATAGACACGTTCTTCTTTGTTGCCGTCCATCTGGTGAAAGCGAAATTCGGGTTCGCCCTTCGCGCTTTTGCCAACGAGGATAGGCAGCTGACCACACAAGTCATTTTCGATGAAGGCGGTCTCGTAGCGCTCTTTCTTCAAGTTCCAGGTATAAACACGAAGCGTGGTGAAATCGCAGGGCTGGCCTTCGGACCCACGGGCCGCCGCCACGAGATATTGCGTTTTGTCGCCAGCGGGATCGCTGATACGGTTCAGCTCGAACCAGGCGACAGGACGAATGTTGGCGGAGGACGCGCCGTCACGCACCGCTTCGGGCAGATCCAACTCGATGAAGCGAGCGATCACCCAACCAGCAATGGGGAGGGTTTGGTCGCCAGGCGCTGTGGTTGTTGTTTCGGCAGCGCGCGAAGTGGAATCGCCGGGTGGGCGTGTCGCCAGTCCGCGGATCAAGAACCACTCTTCTTTTTTCGCATCCTGTGGCTCATTCGTGGGTTCTTTTTCGTCGGTGACCTGGGCCCAGTCGGCTACGGCTCGGCCGACAATCTCGACCGGTACGCCGCGTGCAAATTGATAGAGGCGCGCCTGCGTTCGCCCAGGCTCGACGCGAAGATTCGTGGCGACTTTGGTGCGGCCGCGGGCTTGCACGGGCATCGGCAAGACCTGTTTGAGCAGTTGTGTGCTGCGCTGCCAGAGCGGCGGGTCCATCAAGTAGCGCCCCTCGACCCAGCCTAATTCGCCAGCCGCGGTGCGGACCTTGATGCTGTCGTTGCGACGGGCGACCACGTCGACACGGTCGCCGTAGTGGAGTGTATTCAGAGGCTCGCGGACTTGCGCGACGCTGCTCCAAAGAGTGGCCGTGCGTTCGCCAACGTAGGCCTCGCCGAGAGTTTCATGCTTTGGGCGGAAGAACCATGCCACTACCGCAACGATTAGGAGCAGCGGGACAGCAATGAGGAGCTTGCGCTTCATCCGGCGATCCGAAGGACAGCCGCGACACACGGCACGTCTTGGAGTTCGACAATCGATAGTTCTCTGGGCATCAGGTTTGGGCGACCAACGATTCTTCGTTAAAGATTGTACCTGATTTCCGAGCCTTAACCGGACTTGGCCGTGCTTGATTTGTTTTTCTGTTAAAATGCGGCGACGTTTAAATTATCTTTGCAATTTTATTTCGAAGGAACTCGATGAAATCACTCAATGCCCTGCAACCGCTCGGGTTGCTGCTGATGCGCGCGGCCTTTGGCATCATTTTTATGTCGCATGGTTATCCGATGCTGGCGCATCGAACCAGCGCAGCCCAGGCACTTTTCGCGCAGCACGGTATACCTGGTTACTTTGTTTATGTTTCGGGGGTGCTCGAGCTTTTTGGCGGGGGGTTACTGTTGATTGGCTTGTTCACGAGGGGAGCGGCGTTGTTGCTGGCGATCGAGATGGTTTTGCTGATGTGGAAGGTGTATACCCCGCATAGCTATCTCGCGGTGAATGAATATGCGTATCCGTTGGTGCTTGCGACGGGTTGCTTTGCGCTGGCGACGCTGGGTGCGGGGGTGGCTTCGGTGGACTACCCGTTGTTTGAGAGTGGCGGAGGGAAGGCGCGGGTGCCGCGAAATCCAAAGCAGAATAAGTAGGGCTTCGGCCGGTATGGTTTTGCATTGGCGAAGGTTTTTTTACACAGAGTACGTAGAGGGCACAGAGGACAGAGAGACACGATTGGCAAACTGCGACTGAGGTCTCCACGGGCGGGGCAAGCCCCGCCCCTACAAGTTCTTTGGAGGCGGAACTACGCTAGGTGGTTGTGACAGTGGTTGAAGTGGCGACGATTCCGCCGGGGGCGATCGGTAGAACGATCCAGAGAATCACGTAGGCCAGGAAGCCTGTGCCTGCGCAAATCAACAACAAGAGCCAAATCACGCGGATGATCGTCGAGTCCATATCGAAATAGTCGGCTAAGCCAGCGCAAACGCCAGCGATTTTTTTGTCGGTGCTGGAACGCATGAGGCGCTTCGGAGCGCCTGTCGCGGGAGAAAGACCTGGGGCGCCGGACTCGGGTTGTTTCGCGCCGCAGTTATAACAATAGTTCGAACCGATGGCGATGTTTTTGCTGCAACTTGGGCAAGTCATTGTAGTACCCCCAAATGGCGATATTTCCGGGCTTCTCTACAATAGAATACGCCTAAAAGGGCGAAAAAGTTTCCGGGATCTGCACCCTCTTCTAGATGGCTGAGCGTGGGTATGGGCAGAGGCTCTGTACAGTGGATTTTGGGTGTAGAGTATGGTCGATGTCCAACGTCGATGTGCTTCTATTGATCCCGCTCATTCCTGCGTTGCCGGTTGTGGTCACTTGGTGGCTTCCGTGGGAGCGCTGGCTTCCCAAAAGAACTCCAAAAGTCATTCTCGGCCTTTACTTGCTATATGCAGGATTTGTGGCCTGGCATTTTAGACTGCGTTGGTGGTCTGTGCTAGTGTTGGTTGGGTGCGGGACAGTCGAATTAATCAGAGGCCTTCACGAGAAGGCAGATACCGAACCATTTGGGTCGACAAAAACTCAGGACTACACCGTGCTGAAAGTTGGCCGCCCGGATGATCCGGCGAAACGCGGCTCTTAGTATTCCAGGATTTGGTGGACGGCAGCCGTGATGTGGCTAGTTTGCGGGAGGATTACGTCTTCCAGTTTCGGCTGGTAGGCGCAGAAGGTGTCCATGGCGGCGACGCGCTTTACCGGGGCGTCGAGTTCTTCGAAAAGTTCGTCGGCGATACGCGCGGCGATTTCGGCGCCGTAGCCCCAGCTCAGCATGTCTTCGTAGGCCACGATGACGCGGTGTGTTTTGCGGACCGTTTTGGCGATGGCTTCCCAATCGTAGGGAGAAAGAGAACGCAGATCCACGATTTCGACGGAGATGCCTTCGCGCCGCAATTGGGCCGCGGCAACCTCTGCGCGATGAACAAGCGCGCCGTAGGTGATGATGCTGACTTCGGAGCCTTCTGTGACGATGCGTGCCTTGCCGAAGGGCACGGTATAATCCGGGCCGGGGTATTCCGAGCGGTTATAAGGCTGGCGATAAAGGTGTTTGTGTTCGAGGAACATGACCGGATCGTCGGAGCGGATCGCGGTGCGGAGAAGGCCGGCGACGTCGAGAGCTGTTGACGGCATAACCACCCGCAGCCCTGGGCAATGGGTGAAGATCGATTCGCCGCTTTGGCTGTGATAGATGGCGCCGCCAGTGAGATAGCCACCAATCGGCACGCGCAGGATAGCGGGGCACTTGAACACGCCATTGGAGCGCCAGCGCATGACGCATAACTCGTCGCGGATTTGCATCATCGCAGGCCAGATGTAGTCGAAGAATTGAATTTCTGCAATGGGCTTGAGCCCGCGCGTGGCCATGCCGATGGCGCGGCCAACGATCGCGGCTTCCGCCAGGGGAGCGTTGAAGACTCGATCGTTTCCGTACTTACGCTGAAGGCCGGAAGTGGCTTTGAACACGCCGCCCTTGCCCTTTACCTGCTTCAAGGCATCTTCGCGGCTGGCATCGGCGACGTCTTCGCCGAAAACAGTAATGCGATCGTCGCGAGCCATTTCGTCGGAGAGCGTGGCGGCAACCATTTCTACCATCGTTTTCGGAGCGCCGTGGAGTTGCGGCTGCGCCTCAAACACGGAAGACGTTGGGTCGATATCGGGTGAATAAATATTTACGCGAATCGAATCGATCGTCGGCTCTTCGGCAGCGAGCGCTTCGTCGGCGGCGTTGCGGACTTCCTGGTCGACTTCTGCTTCGAGAGCTACGATCTCTTTTTGGTCGAGGATGCCTTCGCGAACGAGGAACAGCGAAAACTTTGAGATGGGATCGCGGTGGGCTTCGTCTTCGCGCTCTTCGGGCGTCTTGTAAAGTTTCTCGTCGTCGGAAAGCGAATGGGAATAGGGGCGCGTTACGTGCGCGTGAACAAGAGCGGGTCCGCGTCGCTCGCGGCAGTATTGAACGGCGGTTTTGCAGACCGCGTAGCTTTCGAGAGGATCGGTGCCGTCGCATTCCGCGATGTGTAGGCCTGGGAAGCCGCGAGCGAGTTTCGAGATACTGCCGCCAGCGGTCTGTACCTCGACGGGGACGGAAATGGCGTAGCCGTTGTCTTCAATCAGATAGAGCAGAGGAAGCTTTTTAGCGCAGGCGGCGTTCAGCGATTCCCAGAATTCTCCTTCGCTAGTGGCGCCATCGCCTGCGGAGACATAAACGATTTCGTCGGGCTCGTGGCGAACGTGCTGGCCAAGCGGTGCTTTCTTGGCTTGAGCCAGAGCCTTCGGATGATTCCCATAATAAAGCGTGGCTTCGGCAGCGCCTACCGCCTGCACAAACTGCGTGCCAGTGCAGGAGGACTTGTTGACGATATTCAAGTGAGGCAGGCCCCAATGCGACGGCATCTGGCGGCCGCCGGAGCTGGGATCGTCCTTGGCGCCGACTGCTTGCAGGAGCATATCGAGCGGCGTGACACCGAGCATCAAGCAAAGGGCGCGGTCACGGTAATAAGAGTAGAGCCAATCGGTTCCGGGACGAAGAAGAAGCCCCATTGCGGCAGTGACGGCTTCGTGGCCAGCGCCCGAAATTTGAAAGAAAATTTTGTTTTGGCGCTTGAGCTGGATTTCGCGGTCGTCCAGCCTGCGGGAAAGATACATGGTGCGATAAATGCGGATGAGGGTGTCGCGGTCGAGGCCGTGCAACTTGGGAGCGTCAAGCTTGGCAAGTTTGACGCGCGTTTGTAACGCCATTCGATCTGCCCTCGTCGGGAAGCGGAATTTTGTCTCTGCGGGACTCTATTATACCTGAAGTCTGGCGCTACCAAGCGAAACTGGCGAGGTTACCCCAGAGAATCAAACTGTTTGTCGACTTCGTCAAACTGCTCTTCGCCATGGCGTATCACACGGGGTGAAGCTTCCTTGAATGGCTCCTCAGATGGAATACGATCGAGCCAGCGCTGCTCGGTAAGCTTTTCATGGCCGGAGAAATAGAGTCGAACGAGCAGATTTACCTTGCCATTCGCGGGCGAGGTCTCTTCTGTGGCCTCCGTTTCCTGGGACTTGTGTTTTGCCTTGGACTTCGCCTTTGATTTTTCGGCTTTCGGCGCCTCTGCGGCTTCGTGAGCGTGCTCCGGATCGTCCTTCGCCTCGTCTTCGGCGCGCTCGAGCTTGTATTGCAATTTTTTGTCCAGGCGGAAGGCCTGCTTCCAGCGTTCGAGCTTCTGGCGCGCCAGCTGGGCTTTCTCTTCGTCGGTGCCGAAATCGAATAGAAGGTACGTGTGAGCCATAAAATTAGTCTGCGACGCAGGCGCTGGCAAGTCAAGACGGGAGAGGCGACGGCGTTCGATTGTAAATAGGTGGAAAACGGCATGTCGCCGTTGTTGTAGAGCCAGATTGCAATTCTCGGCTACCTGAGGGCTGGACGAGGCGTCTAAGTGATGTATCATTGGGAAGCATCGGAGTGGGGTATTCGGTCCTGGTGAACAGGAAAGCACAACGCCGAATTCGATCGGCTGCGGCATGGATTTGTATGCTCGCGGTAGCGCTTTTGTATGCGCCGATGGCAGGCGCTGCGCTTTTGGCGTATGGGGTGGACTGTTGCGTGGGAGGCTTTTGCAACATTCCTGAGCATCATCACCACAAGTCGCAGCCAGTTCCCGTCCAAAACACGGCTCCTATGGACTGCGGACACGACATGAGCGGAATGACCTCGTGCTCGATGTCTTGTTGCAAAGATCCGGCGCGGCCGGCGCTGATACCGAGTGCATTCGTTTTGCCTCCGGCGAATTTTGTACCCGCAGCTAGTGGAGTCATTCGTCCCATCTTCCTAGCAAGCAGTTTGGAAATTTCTCGGTTCGTTAAACCTCTCTCTCCTCCTCCTCGATTTATCGCTTCGGTCCTGTAAGGGACTGCTCGCTCTCCACGCACGCCTATTTACCCGCACCGCGGCTTTGTAGCCGCAAGAGAACCATTCCACGAGGAGAGGAATCGCTTATGCGAAGAGTCTTGCAGGTATTCGCAACACTTCTGCTGTTTGGGGTTGCGGCCTTTGGCACGGTGTTTAGCACTGTGCGAGGGATTGTGCACGATCCACAGCATCGGCCAGTTTCCGGGAGTGAGGTCGTTCTAAAGGCAAAGTCATCTGATTACACGCAAAAAACACAGACGGACGCGAACGGAGAATTTCATTTCGATGCTGTGCCGCTGGGTGAGTATACGGTCACGGTGACGAACGCATCTTTTGCTGGGCAAGAGCAGAGCGTGACGGTCTTTTCGGGAACGGCACCCATTCTGCATTTCGAGCTGCACATCGCAACGCAGAACCAATCCGTTACTGTTTCAGCGGAGGCAGCTCCCGGACAGGCCGAATCGGCAACGCCAACAACCCTAATCGACCGCCAGGAAATTCAACAGACGCCGGGAGCGTCAAAGACCAACAGTGATGCGATGATCACGGACTATGTGCCGGGGTCTTACGTCACGCACGATCAGCTACATGTCCGCGGCGGCCATCAAGTCAGCTGGTTAATTGATGGCGTACCGATTCCCAATACCAATATCGCCAGCAACCTCGGCCCGCAAATCGACCCCAAGGACATTGACACGCTGGAGGCTCAGCGCGGCAGCTACACGGCAGACTACGGCGATCGCACGTACGGCGTGTTTAACGTCGCGCCACGCACAGGATTTGAACGCAACAACGAGGGCGAATTGGTTCTGAGCGCCGGAAATTTCTATCAAACCGACGATCAGATAAATTTCGGTAGCCACACCAACAAACTTGCTTACTATGTGAGCGCAAACGGCAATCGCACCAACCTGGGATTACAGACACCGACCGCGGCCGTGATCCACGATGCCGCCAACGGTTATGGCGGATTCGGCTCGGTGATTTACAACCTGGACTCGAAGGACCAGTTGCGGTTCGTCGGACAAATCCGGCGAGACTACTACCAAGTGCCCTTCGATCCGAATGATCCCAATCTTCCTGTCACTACGCCTCCGCAGTTTCTGAAGGACGCCAACCAGGAGAGCGATACGATTGCCACGTTTTCGTGGGTGCATACCTTCAGCCCGGGTTTGTTGCTGACGGTGTCTCCTTTCTACCACTACAACCGTGCCAATTATGAGAGCAGCCCCGACGACATTCCTTCTTCCGCGACCCAAAATCGCGCGTCTTACTATGAAGGCGGCCAAACAACGCTGACGTGGGTCAAGGACAGGAGTAATTTTCGTGGTGGACTATTCGGCTTTGCCGAGCAGAATGACGAGCTATTCGCCCTTGTTTACAATGACGGGAGCAATCCGCCGCTGGAGCCGACTCCAGTGAGTTCCAACGGGAGCCTAATTGCGGCTTATGCGGAAGAGCAGTTCCGCGCGACGTCCTGGCTGACGCTGAGCGCGGGAGTGCGACAAACTCATTTCTCCGGAGGTGTCGTGGAGAATGCCACCGATCCGCGATTTAGCGTTTCGGCGCGCGTTCCCAAACTGAACTGGGTTTTCCGGGCATTCTACGGTGACCTTTACCAGGCCCCGCCGCTCACCACCATCTCCGGACCACTACTCGAATTTATCACTGACGTCCAGCAACTGGGATTCATCCCGCTGCACGGCGAGCGCGATGAAGAGCATCAGTACGGCGTCACCATCCCGATAAAGGGCTGGACCATCGATGCGGACAACTTTCTGACGCGCGCCAGAAATTTCTTCGACCACAACAATTTCAATAACTCGGATATTTTCTTCCCCATCACGATCCAAGGCGCGCGCATCAATGGATGGGAGCTAACACTGCGCTCTCCGTGGATTTGGAATCGCGCCCAGGTTTATGTGACCTATTCGAACCAGGTGGCCCTTGGTTTCGGCGACATCAACGGCGGTCTCACCGACTTTTCCTTCGGCGATGGTTATAGTCCACTGGACCACGATCAAACCAATACTCTGCATGTTGGAGGGGTCGTGAATCTGCCATGGCACAGTTACGCTTCGACGGATGTTTACTATGGCTCTGGTTTCGCCAACGGCGATCCACCGCCATCGCATCTGCAAGGCCATACTACCTTTGACCTGACGCTCAGCAAGGATTTTGGCGAACGGTTTTCTCTCTCCGTGAGCGGCACGAATGTGACCAATCGTCGGCTGCTGCTGGACAACAGTTTCACGTTTGGCGGAACGCATTGGAACGATCCTCGCCAAATTTATGCGCAGATTCGGTACCATTTTCATTTTTAGCCGACTGCAGGCATCGCGAGGAGGAAGGCGGCAATTGCCAAGTGCCCCCTCGCGATTTCCATTTAACCCCACGAGCAGAATTGACTTTGGCCGCTCTGCGAATTAGGCTGACGCGCGGTGCAATCAGCGGCGGTGGCAAACATTACCAGCCGGAAGTACTAAAAGGAGAGCTTGATGCGGAAAATCTTGTTGGCTGCGATGGTGTGCTTGCTCGGTTCGCTCGCGGCGTTCGCAACGCCGCCACCAAAAGTGGTCTATGTTCGCTGCGGGAAGTTGATCTTCGACGCGGAAAAACCGCCGATCGCGCCTGCGATTGTAGTGATTACGGACGGGAAAGTGAGTGCCGTTGGCAAGGACATCGCGGTTCCAGCCGGGGCTGAGCAAATTGATCTGTCGAGCTTCACCGTGCTGCCGGGATTTGTGGATGCGCATATACACATCTGGTCTGGGGCATTCGGGCAGCCCGTCTCCGAGCCACTGGCGGCGCTGCGAGGGAGCAAGGCGATGAGCTATGCACTTTCTTCCGGCGTTGTCGGCGCGCGCGTGATGGCCACGCAGGGGTTCATCGATGTGGCGCTCAAGGACGCGATTGAGGATGGCACGATTCCTGGGCCACACCTCGTGCCAGCCGCTCACGCGATTTCGATTCCAGGCGGACACGGCGATTTTAACGCGCAGCCACCGTATTTGCCGATGGACGATTTTTACACTCCCTTGCACGGATTCGTTAATTCGACCGCTGATGCGGAGAAAGCTGTGCATTTGCAGCTCAAGTATGGAGCGAGGGTGATTAAGGTTATGGCCTCGGGCGGTGTGCTTTCGCCGCTGGATTCGCCGACGTCCGAACAGCTCTCGCCGGAAGAATTGAAAGTGATTGTCGAGCAGGCGCACATGGCGCACGTGAAGGTGGGGTCGCACGCGGAGAATATACGCAGCATTCGCGCGTCGCTGGAGGCGGGTGTGGACTCTATTGAGCATGGATCGGAGATGGATCAGGCTTCGGTGGACTTCATGAAGAGCCACGGCGTCGTGTTTGTTCCGACCGTCTTCGTGGTGGAAGAAAGCGTGGCGAACGGAGTGAAGATGCATTTCCCGGAGTACGTGATTACGAAAGTGAATGCGCTGGCGAAGACGCATTTTCCGAGTTTTAAGCTCGCGCTGGGATCAGGCGTGACGATTGCGGCAGGATCCGATCATTCCTATGGACCAGGAACCGGAACGGTGCGCGACGAGATGATTGCGGAAGTGAAATATGGTATGACTCCGCAGCAGGCGCTGGTTTCCGGGACAAAAACGAGTGCGACTTTGCTGGGGCTCGAACAGTTGGGAACGATTGAGACCGGGAAGGAAGGGGATCTTGTGGCGATCGAAGGTGATCCTTTGAACGATATTCATGCGCTGGAAAGGGTGCGGGCGGTGATTTTTCAGGGCAAGAGCGTGGCGCCGGCTAATCGGCAGTAGATATTAGGACGAGCATGGCCCTTCGAGACTCAGTGTAAACGTGCCGTGCCTTTACGGAGACAGGCAGGAATATCGCGTGTTGCTTCGGAGGGTGGGGGGAAGTAAACTTTTTAGTGACTGAAATATCGAAGGCGATGGAGTTCGCCTAAACCGGGCTGGCGCAGCGCGCTGGCTGTGATGACTCCTGGCAGCCACTGGGCTCCAGGAGTTTTTTTGTTTCGGGGCGCGGTTGCCGCCGGATTGGAGAGCTATTGCGCATTTTATTGATTGCAATTTTTGGAGCTGTCGGCACGCTGGCTCGTTATGGACTGCAGGGCTTCGTACAAACGCGGGCTGGAAGCACGTTTCCGCACGGGACGCTGGTCGTCAATCTCACCGGTTGTTTTTTTCTTGGATTGATCGGTCAATTCACGCTGAACCGCATGGTGATTTCGCCGGACTGGCGCATGGCTATCGCCATCGGTTTTTTTGGCGGCTACACGACGTTTTCCAGCTTTGGCTGGGAGACGGCGAAGATGTTCGAAGCGGGAGAATGGCTGCGCGCGACCACATATGTCGCCGCTAGCGTGATTGCGGGATTGTTTTTGTCTATTGCAGGGATTCGGCTGGCAAACCGCTTCTAGGAGCCGTGATGACACACGAAAAATTCGAAGGCGAGCGCACGTTGATGCGCATCCACATCGGCGAATCAGACAAATGGCACAGCAAACCGTTGCACGATGCAATCGTGGAACTCCTGCGCCGAGAAGGGTTTTCTGGCGCGACTGTTCTCCGAGGCGTAGCTGGCTATGGCGGCTCGAGCGTGTATCACACGGACAAGCTGCTGCGCATGTCGCAAGATTTGCCGATCATTGTCGAAGTGATCGAATCGACGGAGCGCATCGAGGCGATTCTTCCGCGTCTGGACGAGATGGTGGAGGGCGGATTGATAACGCTCGAAAAAGTACGCGTGATTCTGTATCGCGCCGCCAAGAAATAAGCGAGCTCCACCCGGCCAGGTCTCGCACCCGGAATCCCCCCCGATTTTTCTTCCGGTTGGAACATATTTCTCTGCGAATTGATAACACTCACCTATAAACTCTCTTTTCGTGGCGGAAGACTCACAAAACAAGTCCTGGTTGAACCGCACGGTCCTCGGAGTGGGCCTTACCAGCCTTTTTAGCGACTGGAGCCATGAAACCGCTACGGCGATCCTGCCAGCTTTTCTTGCGGCGATTGGAGCGGGACCTGCTTGGCTCGGCTTAATCGAGGGCTTGGCCGACGGGCTCTCTAGTTTTACCAAACTTGCTGCCGGTTATTTCACTGACCGGCTGAAGCATCGCAAACCGCTGGCCATTTTCGGCTACGCCGTCACGGCGCTTTCGACGGCTTCATTTGCTATTGCTACGCATGCGTATCAAGTGCTTATTGGGCGGACGGCGGCGTGGCTCGGCCGCGGCGTTCGTTCGCCGGCCAAGAAAGCGCTGCTTGCGGCGGATGTTTCGCCGAATGCATATGGGCGGGCTTTCGGGCTTGAACGATTGATGGATACGGTGGGAGCGATCGCAGGACCGTTAACTGCGCTATGGCTTCTCGAAAAAACCGGGCACAACTATCAAATAGTTTTTTTATGGACGCTTGTGCCTGGGCTAATTGCCGTGGCTTCTTTCTGGTTGCTGGTACGGGAGCGTCCGATCGTTGCAAAGTCGAAGCGATCGTTCTTGGTGGGCGTGCGCGATTTGCCAGCTCCTTTCCGGCGTTTTCTTCTGGGAGTCGGCGTGTTTGGCGCGGGCGATTTTTCGCACTCGCTGCTTATTCTCTATGCTTCGCGCATGCTCGCGCCCAAGTACGGTCTGGCGCCCGCGGCAAGCATCGCCGTCATACTCTACACAGTGCACAACGTGTTTTCCGCGGGGTCGGCTTATGCTAGCGGCTGGCTGAGCGATCATATTTCACAACGCAAGCTCGTACTTGCTGGGGGATACGCACTTGCCGGAATCACTGCGATGCTGCTTTGCACCGGGACGCATTCACTGTGGCTGCTGGGCGTGATTTTCGTTTTGGCAGGGCTCTACGTGGGAACGGAGGATGCGCTCGAAGATTCTGTCGCGGCCGAGCTTGTGCCTAAAGAACAACACGGCATGGCGTTCGGGACACTAGCTGCTGTGAATGCAGTCGGTGATTTCCTCTCTAGTATTCTGGTCGGATTCCTTTGGAGCGCCGTTTCTGTGCAAGCCGCTTTCGCTACTTCTACTCTTCTGTTTTTTGCGGGCGCGATACTCATCCTTCGGCTACGGCGGTAACGGATTCGCTCACGAGAACCGGAGAAGCGCGCGGATTATTCGTGAGGAGGCAACTGTTCCGGCCACTGCATCACGCCGACCTTGCCGCCGGGATCCAACTGGATCGCCGGAGCGTAAAGTCCAAGCAATTCGCGACGCCACCACAAGCCGTGCTCTCGCTTTTCTGCCATCGCTGTGAACCAGTATCGCCAGAGGACTGCGCGGACTTGGCGAGGCGGTCGATTCGGAAAAGGATTTGCGGCAAACAGCGCGAGCACATCGCGCTCGTTCGAAAGAAGACGCCACTCTGTGCGAAAGACGAGCGGATTGTCGCGCCACTCGCCTAGCGATGCGAACCACAAATTCCAATCTAATCGCGGTTGATAGGGCGCGTAGATGCGAGGCGCTTTGTCCAGTTCCTGAGGTTTGTGCCGGAAAGGATAGGCGATCCAGGTTTGGCCGTCGTTGGAACCTTGGAATTCAATTTCATAGCGGCCGCGCGTCATTCTCTCGAAAAGTCCGTAACGGTTGGCGATTCGAAAGGGTTCGAGCAGGGCTACCGGCGACGTTGGTAGCGGCGCAGGAGTGATCATCCAAACCATCTGTACGGTGGTCGCGTAGAAGATCCACGTTAGCAACACTGCAGTTACCGCTACTCGCAGAGGAGCAAGCCAGGAGCGGATGTTTTGCCAGAAATCACGAGGATCGTCTCTCCTCGTCGTAGCTTCGTCTGTTGTTGGAGTCGATGGCGACGACAAGATCAAGAGTGAGTCGGCAGCAAGCGCCGCGGGCTCAGTGGGAAGTGCAATTGAGCGCTCGAAAAGCGGCTTTGTCCATTTGGCGGGGAAAAATCGCAGCAGGAAGCGGTCGTCGAGCAGAAGGAATGCCAGGATGAGAACGAGGTAGTTCAGAAAAGTGTAATTGGCCGTAAGAATGATACCGATCTGCCACGGTGTGACGATGAAGAAAAGCGCGATGCGAAATGGCCGCGGCAGAAACGCTGCCCAAATCAAGATCAGTTCAAGCCCAAGCGTGAAGAATGCTGTTGCGGCGTGGAACCAGTGAGGTAAATGTTGGGCATACCAGCCAATCCAAGTTGGCAGCGGTCCATTTTGGTAATACTCGTCCAATGCCGTGAAGTTCCGCCACTCGGGATCACCGCCCGCAACTTTTCCGACGCCGGATTCGAAGTAGATGCGGAACCATTCCCAAAGAAGCAGATAGATAGCGGCTCGGATGGGTGCCCGTTGCACTCCAAATCCTGGACGAAATCCGCCCGGTGCGAGAAAGAGTGAGAGGAAACCGGCTTCGAGCAGCATTCCGTCGGACTGGTATCCCGAGAACTCTCCCGCGGCGTTTACGAAGGAAAGAAAACATACAAAACAGATGGCGAGCATCGGGCGCGGCCAAATATTGAAAACGAGCAGGATGGCGGCTGCCATGCCAACCCAGCAAAGCCCCATAAGCATGTGTGAGCCGCTTGAAAACCACAAAACGGTTGGCACGTACCAATATCGGGCGTAGCCAACTTGCTCCGCTATGCTTTTCAGATATTCGCCAGCGGGAAGTATGCCTTGGGGACCGATGAGGCCGCGAATTTGAAAAACGAGCGAGAAAAATGCGGAGAAATAGATGGCGCCGAGGGCACGCAGGAAAATCCAGCGGGCCAGGAAACGGTCCGAGGGACCGTTTCGCGAATCGAAGAGCCAGCGAAGGACGGACGAAGGAGTCCATTTCATAGACGCGGGACATTATACCGGGGTAGCCATGCGCGTAAATTGAATTGGAACTCCGTGGCTATCGCTCGCGCTTTGCTTGGGGAGTAGAGCGCTGCTCGACATGCAAGGCGCAGGTGCCATCCTCGCAAAGCTCGCGATTCCAACGATAGCGATTGCGCGCCACCCATGCGTAGAAATGTTGTGCGACGAAGTGAATCCCAGGCACGAGCAGAAGCCAGGCGATCAACTTCCAGCCGGACAATGACAGCCCAATGCGCGCCCATGCGTCTATACCCGAGTAAACACGTCCGTGTGGATCAACGGCTTGCATCAGGCGCATGGCTTCGTCGAGATTTACCTGAGGAAAGCGCGTGGGAACGCTCGCGTCGTGAAGATCCAGCAGTTCGATACGGCCGCGAGGATCCATGCGCCGCACGCGGGCCACGCTGGCGCGGCACAGGTTGCAGGCTCCATCGTAGAGTACGGTAAGCTCAGCCATGATTCTCCTTGCAAGTGCGTTGCGGCCATCAAAACCCAGAGCGGCGTAGGTCACCGGAGCAACTGGCGCGAGCCCTAGATTTCATTCTAGCAAGCTATGCATAAGGACTTCGGGTTCGACATTCGCATACGAGCTTGCCCTTTCGGAGTGTATTCACTTAGAGGAAAAACACACACTTCTCTGTTGCGGCGGCTACGACCGCATGCTAGCCTTGGCGAACAAAAGGCGAATCGTAGGAGGCTTTCCCGATGTCCCATTCCCTTGCCGTGCGGTCTGCGGCCTTTGGGCCGCTCGAACCGCCGGCTGGCTCGTCGCTCACTCGCGTGCGTGAAGTGCTCGACTCATTGGCGGCGCGCGACGTCAGCGGAGAAGTGCTTACAGCGATACGCTATTTCCCCGCGCGCGAGGCGCAATGGGCTGAGTACCCCGCATGGGTTCGTTCGGATCTCGTTGCTGCTTACACGGCCAAAGGCATTCGTCAGCTGTACGCCCATCAGGCCATTGCTGCAGAAGCTGTCCATAGCGGCAAAAACGTGGTCGTGGTTACTCCAACCGCCTCCGGAAAAACTCTTTGCTACAACTTGCCAATCTTGAATTCCATTCTTGAAAATCCCGATACTCGCGCTTTGTATCTGTTTCCTACCAAGGCTTTGGCACAGGATCAGCTGGCGGAACTGTACGATCTCAACCAGCGTCTCGATAACCGCTTCGGAGTTTTCACGTATGACGGTGACACGCCCGCCGACGCGCGCAGGGCCATTCGCGAAAATGGTCATGTGGTGCTCACGAATCCGGACATGCTGCACACCGGCATTCTGCCGCATCACACGCGCTGGACGAGGCTATTCGAGAACCTTCGCTACATCGTGATCGACGAGCTCCACACTTACCGGGGCGTGTTTGGAAGCCATCTTTGCAATGTGTTGCGGCGGCTACGACGCGTTGCGAATTTTTATGGGAGCGATCCGCAGTTCATCTGTTGCTCAGCGACGATTGCGAATCCCGGCGAACTTGCTACTCGGCTGCTCGAAAAAACAGTCGAGGTGTTGGACGCCAACGGTGCGCCGGCTGGCGAAAAGACTTTCGTCTTTTACAACCCGCCCGTGGTGAATCGAGCACTCGGAATTCGCCGCAGCTATATCAACGAAACTTCGCGAGTGGCGCAGGAGTTCTTGAAGCACGACCTCCAAACGATGGTCTTCGCAAATTCGCGGCTGCAGACGGAGATTCTGCTTACTTACCTTCAGCAAGCCAATCCTCGGCCGCCCGGAAAGCCGGAAACGATTTGCGGTTATCGAGGCGGCTATTTGCCGAACGAGCGACGCGAAATCGAACGCGGTTTGCGCGACGGCCGGATTCGCGGCGTCGTGTCGACAAGCGCGCTGGAGCTTGGGATCGACGTCGGCTCGCTCGACACCGTTGTGATGGCGGGCTACCCGGGATCGATCGCCGGAACCTGGCAGCGTGCGGGGCGCGCCGGACGTCGCAACGGAAGCTCTTGCGCTGTGATGGTGGCTTCTTCTTCGCCGTTGGATCAATACATCGTCCGGCATCCGGACTACTTTTTCGGGAACACGCCGGAGCACGCCTTCATCCAGCCGGATAATCTCGAGATTCTCATCAATCATCTGAAGTGCGCAGCGTTCGAATTGCCAATCGCGCCGGGTGAGAAATTCGGTGAAGTCGACATTCCGGACATTTGCGCGCGGCTCGCTGAGGCCGGCTACTTGCACCTTGCGGGGGATCACTTTCATTGGACGCACGAAGCGTATCCCGCCGACACAATTAGTCTCCGCTCGATCAGCAGCGACAATTTCATAATTATCGATGTCACCGGCGGGGCTAATGTCATCGGCGAAGTGGATTTCCCTAGCGCGCTCGTCTTTCTTCATGAAAAAGCGATCTATCTTCACGGAGGACGGCAGTATCACGTTGAACATCTCGATTTCAAAGAACGAAAGGCTTACGTCAAACAAGTGGACGTCGACTACTACACGGACGCCGTCCGCTATACGCAGGTACGCGTGCTCGAGGAAACTCAGACGAACGCAGCTTCCGCGAATTCTCACTCCCACGGGGACGTTCTTGTTCGCTCGCAAGTCGTCGGCTTCAAGAAAATAAAATTGTTTACGAATGAAAATATCGGCGACGGCAGGCTCGAGCTCCCTGAAAATGAAATGCATACGACGTCGTACTGGATCACCCTGGAGAGGGCGTTGCTCGAATCGCTTCCCTTCAGCGTGAGCGAGCGGCAAAGTGGCATGATTGGGCTGCTACATGCATTGGCGTCAGTTGCGACATTGCTGCTCATGTGCGACGGCCGGGATCTTGGCACGGCGATTGGCGAGCGCCCGCCCGCTCCCGATGCTGGCTACTCCTCTGGGAGGGCGGGGCAAGCCCCGCCCCTACAAGGCCCGGGGGGCGACGGGACAGATGATTTTGCGCCCTCGCGTTTCAGAGACGCATCGTCATCAATTTTGAAAGAATTCTTTGAGCCCAATCTTTATCTCTATGACGCGTATCCTGGAGGCATCGGCTTCTCCGAACCGCTCTTTCGGGCGCACGAGCTTCTTATCCAAAAAACGCGCGAACTGATCTCCGCCTGTGTATGCGATGAAGGCTGCCCTTCCTGCATTGGTCCCGCAGGCGACCTCGCCCCACGCGCCAAAGAAGCCGCGCTGGCCATTCTTGACAGGCTGTGCGGCTAGATGGCTGCTTTCCCTGACAAATTCTCTCGTCTCGCTGCGCTGCGGCCCACGCGACCTGCTTCGTCCCGCCCTCCGACTCTGCGCGAACCCGATCAGGAAGATGCTATTGCTCGTCTCATCGGCGCTGGCGTGGCTCGAAATCATTTTGGGGAACACCTCGTCTTGCGCAACTGGTTCTCTACGCCTGAGTTTTCCGAGCCATCGGCTGTGGCCCTCGAACTTCTTTCCCGCACGCGTGACGCAGAGATTTCTCGCCGCACACGCGACGCGCTCGCGGATCCCTCCAAGTGGCTCTTCCTCGACACGGAAACAACCGGTCTGGCTGGCGGCACAGGAACCTACGCATTTCTCATTGGGCTGGCCTGGTGGGATGCCGGCGCGCTTCAGGTTGAACAACTCTTCATGCGGGACTTTACGGAAGAGTATTCTCTCCTTCATGAGCTTGCCGCGCGCGTTGCGGAGCGTCCCGTTCTCGTCACCTTCAACGGGAAGACTTTTGACTGGCCGCTTCTGGATAGCCGTTTCACCATGACGCGTACGATTTCCACGCCACGTCTCGCCGCGCATCTCGATCTTTTACATCCCGCGCGCGCGCTTTGGAAACTTCGTCTCGGCTCTGTTCGGCTGGTCGATTTGGAGCGCCACGTCCTTGATGCTCCTCGTCTCGGCTGGCATCGTGAAGAAGATATCGCCTCATCCCTTATCCCGCAGTATTACTTCGACTATCTTCGCGGGGGCTCGGCGGATCCGCTCATAGGGGTCTTGCGTCACAATCAAATGGATCTGCGCGGCCTCGCGGCCCTCTTCGGCAAGATCAATTCACTTCTCACTTCTCAAAAAGCGGAGCGCGATGGGGTGGACAGCCTTGATCTCTTCGGCCTCTCGCGATTCTTCGAACGCCGCGGCGATTCTGATCGCGCCCACATCGCTTGTTCGCAGGCGCTCGATCTCGGCCTTCCCGCCGAATTCCGTCCGCGCGCTCATCGTGATCTCGCGCTGCTCGCCAAACGCCGAGGCGACCACGCAGCCGCGGCCGAACTCTGGCTTGAACTCGCCACCGATCCGCAGGATGGTGTACTGGCTTGTGAGCAACTGGCCATTCATTACGAGCGGCGCGCCAAGGATCCTATCCGCGCAACGGAATTTGCACGTCTCGGATTGGCCAAGCTCCAGCGCCTGCGCGCAAATGCGCGGGATCCCTACGCCGCTGCCCGCGCGACGCGCCTCGCTGAAAAATTGTTAATTCGAATCAACCGACTGGAAGGTAAGACAAAAAGCAAATCTGCGGATCATTCAGCGCAACGCTTGTCTCTCCTAAAGTCCTCAGCCAAATAGAGTTCAGTGCGCAGCGGCAATCGCCTTGGACGCCGCAGGCGCGGCGGACCAGCCAACCATCTCATTGATGCCGTCGAATACAGCTCGGCTCGTGCCTTCCACGCTGATACAGTCCGTTCCCACGCAGCGCAAGAAGACTCCACCGTCCGTTGTGTCAAAAGAAAGAAAATTCGGCAGGCGCGATTCGTTTTGGTGTGCACCATATTTTTTCTCTAGCGCCCCGGAGTACAGCCCAAAAAACTTGGCGGCATGTTCGTCGCTGTCCAGGTGCAGGCGCGCAACCAAAATCAGCCTCTTGGTTTGCTTCTGTTCGTAAAGTGCGTAGCGGTCCCCGTCCCACGCCGCAGCAAGCGGCTTAGCTGTCTTCTCGCCCAGAAACTGTTTCAGTATTTCCATCCAGCCAAACTCGCCCATAACGTTCTCATCGATTTTGGCCCAATCCGCGCCAACCAGCTTTTGGAAAGAAGGAATCGTGACCGCAGTGGGAACCCTACCCGATTTGTAGACGTCGGGATGCATGATTTGCTGAGTCGAAACCGGCGGTTTGGCGAACACAGCCGATAAACCGTTCCACCCTGAAGGCTTTAAAATCGCTGTGGAAAACGTCAATCCTCCAAAATAGGGAAAAATCATGGCATCTTTCAGAAACTGCGGCGCTTCCTGCAGCTTGGGCGATTTGGACAGATCGCCGGTAAATAGGGAAGGATCAATCGCTGGCAAATCCTCGACCGAATGTCCCGTACCTTTCAGAAGATAATCGATCATGGCGGCCATGGCGCTGCCTTCCAGCACGGATTCGCGCGCCAGTTCGGCGTCATCATTGGGCTGCGCCGCTTTCACCCACGCCTCAATCTGAAAGTGCTGGTCTTGCAGCGCGTGAGTCAACTCGTGGGCCATAACCATGCGCTGGTCGTCTATCGGAATCCAATCTGCGATATAGAATTCGCGCGCTTTTGGATCATAGAGACCAGCGATCTGTTCGGTGAGCAGATCAACCATAAAATCATCCAAAGCAAATCCCTTAGGGATGAGTCCAAAGGCTTCGGCGCTTCGTGCCTCTGCATAACGCTCTGCCGGATTTTTCTCTTCATCCATCTCCCGCAGGACATAGGCGCGTATCTCGTCTCGCGATCGCAAAGTTTTCTTCACGGGCGTGAGCTGTTTAAGCCCGGTGATCTCGCTCACTTGTTGCAATACTTCATCCGCCGTCGCCACGAACTCTGAGCTGTTCACCTTCGGCTGAGCCGCCGTAGGGGAAGCCGTCGTTGCTTGTTGCGCGTGAACCGTGCTTCCACAAGCAAAGCACAGAGCGATTACCAGGAGCGCACAAAGACGGGGAACCACTATCTTGATCGATGGGAGCATGGTCTTTGCAGAATAACAGATAAGCGTTGGGGGCAGCCGCAGCCTACGAAACTCAGGACGCCTGATAGGAAATGCTCTCTTCCTTATCCGGTGAGGCTGGCAGGTATTTCAGCTGCAGGATGTTTCGCAAAGGCCGCCTATTTAGCGCAAGCATCTAAGAAGAAGGAGGATAGCCGCGCAGCGCGCTGAAATCGTCTCAAGCAATTCTTGCTGGCGCGGACAGGAACTTTTCCAAGGAAATTCACAGCCTACTGTTCTGAATCCTTAACAGAATGGTAATTCTGTTATACTCTGCAAACTGTCTCCCAGTGCTTTTTCCCGAGGAAAATATGCTCCCCGGACTTCGTCTGCGGCAATCGCGTGAACGCCTTGGATTGACTTATCGCGATGTCGAACGTGCCAGTTTTGAATTAGCAGCGCGCCGCGGCCGTCCCGAGCTGATTCTTCACATTAGCCGTCTGGCGGATATCGAGAATCGAGGCGTAATCCCCGGCTTACACAAGCTTTATACGCTCGCGGTAGTCTACCACTTGAATCCGCTGGAGATATTTCGGTGGTATGACGTCCCTATCGAAGATTGTTTTCCCGATGGCGGCGCCTTTCATGCTCCGCTTACGCATCTAGCTGCTCCTCCCGTCTCGCTTAAAACTCCGCTGAGGTTTGATCCGGCATTCGATCCGAAGCGAACGGAACTACTCTCCCGAATGGTCGAGAAATGGGGGAGTCTGGAGGGCGTGCTCACCAATGGCAATGCCCGCCACCGTTATGGGTACATCGGTCTCTCGGACCGGCGCATGGTGCCCCTGCTCCGCCCCGGTAGCGTCGTTTTAGTGGATGTAACCGTTAGCCGTATCCAGGGCGACGATTGGGCCAATGAATACGACCGTCCCATGTATTTTGTAGAGTTGCGCGGCGGCTATCGATGCGGATGGTTTCAGCAGGACGGCGCACGCCTGCTCATGCAGCCACACCCCCTATCTCGCTGTGTACCGGAAGTCTGGCGCCTGCCGGAAGAAGCCGAAGTTGTCGGCCGCGTGGTGGGAGTCGTTACGAGGCTGAATGAACCTTGGAGCATTCTTTCTGAAGAAGCTCCAGCAGTACGCGGAGATTCGAGCAGAAAAGCTCCTTGAGATAGCCGGGAGCGCGTTCCGGAATCAAGACGCGGTAAGCCTCCAGCCGCCGCCAATGTGCCACCGTCGAGCTCAGTTCACCCGGCATTCGCTCCAAACATTCCTTTAAGTCTGCTTCCTGCTTGGCCAGCGGAGTCTCAAGAACCCGTTCGAAGATTTGCTCATGGCATAATTCCAGTGATTGTTGCACCGCTTCGTCCGAATACAATGCCGCGAGCCCGGCGTGCTCGTATTTTCCGCTGGAAAGATCGCGCAACGAGGCCATATAGGTAAGCCTGCCGAATTCCCCTGGAATTCCCGCCAGAGTGGTCAACGTGAAATCCTGAATGATGCGGCGGTTTTGCTGGAGCTGCGTAATCGTTTTCATGTAGTGCCCCGTTCCGTAGACGGAACGTTTTAAACCATCATCCTCAGCTCTTCCGGTTCTTCTTCAAGGTTGCTGCCAGGAGGTTTCAACCTTGAAAACAAATATCTCATTACGCCTGTCATTGCTTGCCTTTGCGATCTCCATTGTACTCCCTGTTAATAGACCCGACAATCAGTTGCTCAGTAACGGTCAGGCTGGGGTCTCTGCTGCTATTCTGAGTGGGTCTCCCCTGCCGACACCCACTCCGCCAGGCTTCAGCCTCGTCGAAGCGAGTGGCTCACCTCTTCCGACTCCTACTCCGCCTGGGTTGAGCCTTATTGCCTCAAGTGGCTCATCACTCCCGACTCCTACTCCGCCCGGCTTCAGCCTTGTCGCTGCGAGTGGGTCACCACTCCCAACACCCACGCCGCCTGGATTGACCCTTTTCGCCGCGAGTGGCTCGCCTCTTCCGACCCCTACGCCGCCTGGGTTGGCCTCGTAGCCGCAGAGGTTTGATCTCTTCCTCTAAACTTTCTCGCGACGCATGTCAAAGACGCTGAGAAGCTCAATAGCTCCGCAACTCGCCCTTGCCGCAAATGGCGAATTGCGGAGCTTCATTTCTAAGAAGTTTCTAATACGAGCTACGCCCATCCAACCTCGCACACAAGCAGAGCTATTCTGTCTACCCGTTTTCCGCCTAACTTTTGATCGCAACTAAGAGCTCGTCATCTCGCGAATAAATTACGTCGTCCCGGGCGCGATCACACTTTAGTGTTGCCACATTTCCAACTATCAATCAATACCCAATAAACACGACTTGATTGTTTACCGGCCAGTTAAGACATGCTAGGATTCAACCGCTATGAGCATCTTCCCTCTCCCGGTACTTTGGTTGTGGGCCTTTAGCGCCCTGACACAACTGTTCGTGCTGACTCTTCTCTTCCTGAAGGGGAATTTCAGGAAGTTGCCATATTTTACCTTCTACGTTGCGCTAAATATTTGCCAGGCTGGTTTCCTGGTATTTGTGTATACGCATGCGTGGAGCCATCTTAGTACTAGTGACACCCTCGCTTGGACGTCGGAATGCATCACTCTCGTCATACAGGCACTGGCCACAACAGAAATTCTCGAGATTACGCTTAGACCGTACCAAGGGATTTGGGGGCTTGGATGGCGCGCCTTGACGGTCACCTCGGGGACCGTCGTTCTTCTCGTCGTGCTGGCAGCTCGCGGCCACTGGGCTTGGGCTCGCTGGTTCGAACTCGATCGCGGCTATCATCTCACTTTTGCGACTGCTCTCATCGCCTGCCTGCTCCTTGTTCGCTATTACTCGATTCCCGTTCCGCCCGAGTACAAAATGTTACTTGGCGGATTTTGTTTTTATTCCTGCAGCGAGATTATCGTCAATACGCTGCTTCAAGCCTACTTTAAAGAAGATTTTTTCCTGCACCAGGCTGCATGGCAACTTTTGACCATGTCTTGCTTTATCGTCAGCCTAGTTGTTTGGGCGGTCGCGCTCTGGAAGCCTTTGCCCGTTGAGGACCGTAAACCAGCTTCTCCTTCGGATGCTGATTATCAACGGCTTTCCCCGGAGATCAATGAAGACTTGCGCCGGCTCAATGAAAAGCTCCTCCGACTTTGGAAACTGGAGGGGCGTGAACAGTGAATTCCGCTCTCATACTCCTGATAGGGCTCGCATTTTTCATACTGCTTCTACTTGTGTGGGTCCTGCGGGATCCTCGGAAGCGCGCGAGCCCCGATAGCGGTCTCGACTCCGCCGAGGAATTGGGACAGCGCCACGTGAATTATTTTCCGCAGATGCGCCAAGCTCTGGCGGCGGAGGATTTGGTGTTTCTTTCCTCGCGAGGGTCATCTCAGCTCATGCGCAGGATGCGCAAGGAGCGTCGAAAAATTGCTCTGGACTATCTGTCTTGCCTCCGCGGCGATTTCTTGAGGTTATGGCGGTTGGCCCGGGTAATTGCCTCAATGTCCCCGAAAGTTGGCGCCGCGGAGGAACTCGCACGGCTCCGCCTGGGCCTAACTTTTTCTTTGCATTATGAATTGATCCGCATCAAGTTCTTACTCGGGTTCGCTCCCCTTCCCGAGCTTGGATCTTTGAGCGATGCGGTTAGCAGGCTCTCGATCCGGTTGGAGACTGCGATGAACAACCTCGGGGAACGCGCGGCGCTAGCAGCCAGACTGGCGTCATCGCTGGACGACGGGAACGGTCTCGATACTCCCTAACACGCCATCCACCGCCGCTAACAGCTCCGCCGCTTTGAACGGTTTCTGAAGAATGTAATTTTCGTTTTGTGGCGTTTCGTCCGGAGGACGCCCGAGTGGAGCAACTCCGCGCATCCACAGGCACCGTTTCGCCATACCTGGCTTGCGGGCCATAATCCAGTCGTGAAGTATGTTGCGTCCCGCGGTGCCGGAAAGGTCCAAATCCGCGACAATCAAATCGAACTGTCGATTCTCGAGGAGGGCCATTGCATCCGCGGCCGTCTTTGCCGTCTCCACTTCGTGCTCTCGCTCGAGCAAAATGGCTTTAACAGTTTCTAAGACCGAATCGTCCTGATCTATTAATAGGATGCGGCCTTCTTTCACTTGTTCGGCCGTCTGGCCTGCTTCTGGAGCCTTCATTGGCCTAATCGGCTGGTAGGGCACCTCAATAATAAACGACGCCCCCCGCGGCGGAACATTGCTAACTCGGATCGATCCACCATGCTCCGTGATGATTCCATAACAGATGCTGAGACCGAGTCCGGTTCCCTTACCAACTGGTTTCGTCGTGTAAAAGGGGTCAAAGACCCTCGACGCATCCTTCACGCCCGGGCCACTGTCAGTAAATTCGATGAAAAGTTTGTCTCCATTGGCTCCTGTCCGCACCCAGAGATCTCCTTCGTTGGAATGTTCCAGCATGGCGTCCACGGCGTTGTTAACCATGTTCAGGAACACTTGCTGCAGTTGGTGGGGATCCGCTGAGGTATAAGGCAGTTCCGGAGAAAGTTCCAGATGCACACGGATATGATTCATCCGCAAATCGTAGTCGCGCAGGGCCAGCGTCTCTTCCAGAATCAGATTCAGCTGTACTGGTACTCGTTCCGGTTTGTGCTGCCGCGCAAAGCTAAGAAGATTCTGCACAATGCGATGCGTGCGCTGCGCTTGTTTGTAGAGTTTTTCGGAGTATTCAATTCCTTGCGGCCCCATCTGCCCGCTCGAAGTAAGCAACTGGCTGTACCCGAGAATGGCTGTGAGAGGGTTGTTCAACTCGTGCGCCACGCCGGAAATCAGCTGTCCAACGGCAGCCATCTTCTCGCTGTGCAAGAGTTGTTCCTGCGTGCGACGCAAATTGTCGTATGCTTGCCGCGCCTCTTCGTAAAGCGTGGTGCGTTCGATGGCGCTGGAAAGCTGGCTGCCGACAGCAATGAGCAGGTTGACGTCGGCAGGCGAGAACTCCTTTGGCGTCCGACTGCCAACCGTCAATCCCCCGATAACTCGGTCTTTCGACCAGAGAACGACCATATAGGCGGACAGAAGCTCTTCTTTCCTCTGAGCTTCACGAAAGATGGCGGGTAGCGGGAGTCCTTGAACCGAAAGAAACGTCGCGTGCACGGCCTTGATGTGCTGAAGAAGCTCGGGTTTCAGGGTGACTGCGGGAAAATTCCTGGCGTATTCGGAACGGTGTCCCACCGCCGCCACGCGCCGGATCTTTGTCCCTTCCTCGTCAAAGAGGTAGAGTGCGCAGGCATCCAGACTGAATAGCTCCGCCATCTGCCGCAGTGTTCGATGCAGCGAATCGCTCAAATCCATCGACTCCATGAGCGTCTGGCCAATGGAGTTCAATACAAGAAGCTCCCGGTTGCGCCGCCTAATTTCCTGCTCTGCGCGCTTCCGTTCGGTGATGTCCAGAAGAAATCCCTGATACGCCGTGACATTGCCGGCTGCGTCCTTAACTGAGATGGACGACTCCAGCACTGTGCGGATCTCGCCGTCTTTGCGCCTCATTTCGAATTCGAAGTCCGCCACCGTACCGTGTTCCTGGAGCAGCTTCTTCAGCCGTTCGCGGTCCGCGGAGTTTGCATACATCGTGCCGGGAATATCAGCTGCCAACAATTCCTCGCGAGTCTCAAATCCGGTCATGCGCATCATTGCATCGTTGAAATCGAGGAATCGTCCCTGCGGCGTCGAAATAAAAACGCCTTCCTGCACACTGGAGACCAGCGTGCGATACTTTTCTTCCGCGCGCTTTCTCTCCGTGATGTCCTTCAAGACGTGCACGGTGCCAAGTACATTTCCAGCCGGGTCGGTGAACGTGGAGTTCGACGCAAGAAAATAGCCTTGCAGCCAGGGATCCGTATCATCGCCTTCGCCCGCGACACCCTCGCAATACGGGCACATCTCATAAGACAGATTCTTTCTCGCGAGCAGGTCCGTCACTCCGCGGCCAATGAGCGCTTGCGAATCTCTGCCCAGCAGATGCCCCAAACGCGAGTTACACCGCAGAATCCTTCCCTGCCGGTCGTGTACAAGGATTGGGTCTCCAATGGAATCAAACGTGTATGCCCATTGCTGTTGCACGGTTGCTACTTGCTCGAACAGCCGTACATTCTGGAGCGTCAATCCCAGCAGGTTGCTGATATTCAGAAGGTATGAGATTTCGTCTGCCTGAAACTGCTCGTCTCGCGTCGAACCAATGGCGATAATTCCGAGCGGTCCGTCTTTTCCCGGCAGCGCCATGGTGATGCTATTCCCGATGCCACCCTCCGCCATCCTCTGACGCACGGCAGGATCCGGTTCATCCTCCATGCGAAAGAATTCGCACTCCTTGTGCAACACTCTCTGTGTCCACGGCGTCTTCGCTGACAATTTTCCGTACTTTTCGAGGTAATCCTTCTGAAAGCCGACCGCAGCGTGCACCACAAGCTGGGCCTTGTCTCCCTCGCCTTCGAGCAGGCGTACAAGTCCGTGCGTCGCTCCCAAGCTTTCTACCAGATGGGCAAGCACACGATCCAAAACGTCCTGGACGGACAGCGTTTGCGTGCTGGCAGTCGTCAGCAGGGTAAGACGGCGCAGTTTCTCGTTCAGCTCAACAGTTCGCGAACGCGCGCCCTCCAACACAACGACCACCATGGCAATTCCCAGCGCCACGCCTAATAGATGGTCAAACGCGACGCGCAACAAATAGTAGGGATGCTGCGGCCAAAGAGGACGGTCTAATCCGTGGATGCCGGTCAGTAAAAAAACGCCTTCCAATAATCGCACTCCATGCCCGCGCTTCAATAACGGAGACCGCCATAGCACCATCCCGGCCCAGAGGCATACGGCGCTCGCCAGCAGCGCGGTTCCCCACGCCACGTTGGCATAGTCTGGCGTGACGGCTCGTTGAAAATAATAAACCCCGAATAGCACCACGCCCGCGAGTGGCAGTATTGGCCAGCTTCGCTTCCCCGCTCCGGTCGTAAATTGCACCACCGCGGCGGCAAATAGCAGCATCGCCGCCACTCTTCCCATCACCACCCACATCCACAATTGCGGCAAATTGCGGCTTAGCATGGCTACTTCGCCGAGCGAAGCCAGGGTGAACACAAGCCACCCAGTAAGCCATAACCGGAAATACCTATTGATATGATCGCGCTGGAAAATAAAGAAGAGGACCAGCAGAATGATGAACGCTGTCGCCTCGAAGAAAGCAATGCCGAGCAGGCCCTGGTTCACCAACACGATGCGCTGCCTCCCAGTCTGAATTGTCCTAGTTCGCGAGACGAAGCCCCTGCCTCACTCGCGAGGGACGTCACAGAGCCCTCTCTGAAGGTTCCTTTGACGCTAACATGCTATTTTCTTAATGGGCAAGGCCACCGCAATCCCGCTGTGCCGTCCCGTATAATGGCAACGGGGGCAAACACTCGTGGAGCTAGAACAGATACTGGTCGTGGATGATGAAGAGGCGATTCGAGAAGTCGTTTCCACCATGCTCGAATCGAAAGGCTATCGCTGCGCGGCCGTGAGCAATGGCCGAGCTGCCCAGGAGCAAGTCAAAAAATCCAAGCCGGATCTTGTCTTGAGCGACATGATTATGCCCGAGATGGACGGGATAAAGTTGCTCGATTGGCTTCGCGAGTACGACCCCGAAATCCCTGTCATCATGGTCACAGCCATTCATGACATTTCCACTGCTCTCGAAGCGATCCGCCGCGGTGCTTACGATTACATCCTCAAGCCTTTCGAAAAAGATCAACTCTTTCTGGGCGTTGGACGTGCTCTTCAGCACCGCCGACTCGTCGCTGAAAACCGGAGCTACCAGATTCAGCTCGAACAGCAGGTCGAAGCGCGCACCGCGGAACTCACCCACACGCTGGACAAACTCGAACGATCGTATGACGACACTCTCGAAGCTCTTGGCAGCGCTCTCGACTTAAAAGATGCCGAAACAGAGGGTCATTGCCAGCGCGTCACCGCCTTCACCATTTCTATTGCTAAGGCCATGCCTGTCCCGAATCATTACCTGGCCGTTCTAGCCCGCGCCGCTTTCCTGCATGACATCGGCAAAATGGCCATCCCCGATGGCATTCTGCGCAAACCTGGTCCTCTCACCGACGACGAAAAAAAGATCATGCGCACGCATTGCCAAATCGGCTACGACATGCTGACTCGTATCCCTTTCCTCCAGGAAGCTGCGGAAATCGTCCTCGCTCACCAGGAGTTCTACGACGGCACCGGCTATCCGCGCGGCCTCAAAGGTGACCAAATTCCGCTCGGGGCCCGCATTTTCACCATCGCTGATTCTCTCGATGCGATGATCAGTGACCGCCCTTACCGCCGTGCCCTACCTATGTCCCACGCACGTGAAGAAATTTGTCGTTGCTCGGGCACGCAGTTTGATCCGAAGGTCGTCGAGGTCTTCTCTACCATCCCTGAAGAACACTGGCTCGATCTGCGTGAGCACCTTGGCTCACCCTTCCGGTTGGCTCATTTGAAGAACCTGTAGACGTTCCTTTCTATCGAATTTACGGAATGGCTGGATCCACGAATTGAGAAGTTCTTCGCCATCTCAGTCATGCAGGCAGGGCGTTGTATCCCTCGCAATAGGCGATCAGAAAGCCGTCGACCTAGGCAGCCATACGCTAGGAGCTCTAGTCTGAAGCAGGAGTCACACCGGAAATAGAGAGCGGGAGCCACGCACTGTGGCTCCCGCTCTCTTGACTGAATCCGTTAGCAGTTGGACTTAGAAAGCGTACTTAAGCCAGAACTTGATCGACCGGTTTCCGTCAATTGTGGAAGCTATGTTGCCGAAATTCGGGCTTAACAGGTCGTAGCTATTGACCCCGCCATCTGTAAACAGATTTGGGTGGTTGAAGGCATTGAAGAACTCAACGCGCAACGTAAGCGACTGGCGCTCCAGGAATTTGAAGGAGCGCTGTACGGACGTGTCATAGTACATCTGTCCCGGGCCGACGAACGTATTGCGCCCCACATTTCCGAAGCCACTTGCTTGGAATAGGTAGCGGAAGCTTGATGCTGGTTGCGCTACGCACGTTGACAGTCCATTGAGGCAGTCCTGGATTGGGCCAAAAAATGTCCCCGGAGTCGCCGAGAGCCCCAGCTGCGTTCCATCGATTCCGATGGACGAGAAGGGTGCACTCATGTTGCCGAGGTTCGGACGGTCCTGCGTGTGGCCGTCTCCGTTGACATCGAATCCATCGGAGATCGTTTCAGGTGCACCGGTCTGGAATGTGGCCGTACCAGCCCACTGCCAACCTCTGATCACCTGGCTCAAAAGCTTCATGCCCATATTGTCCCCACCGTGGGGATATGGCAAATCCCAGATATACGTCATCACGAACCGGTGACGCCGATCGTAAGCTGACAGGCCATAATCTTGCTTCTGATTCAATAGGTTCTGCGAGAACGAACTGAGACCCGTCGAGGTGAATACTTCCGAGGTATCGTCGATTAGCTTGGAGTAAGTGTAAGCCCCTCGGAACAGCAGTCCGTGGGAGAACTTGCGATCAAGTGTGACCTGTCCGGAGTTATAGTTTGAGTCGCCCGCATTGTCGCGCACTAGGACTTCGCCAAGATTCGGATTAAGGCGCAGACCGGTGTTGCCGTCGATGTAATTGTAGTCCTGGTTGGTAAAGAGATGTTCGCCCCGCGTTCCTACGTAGGCAGTCGTCAAAATGAATCCGCCTGGAAGTTGACGTTGAATATCTAGGTTCCACTGGAACGTTAAGGGATTCAGAATGTGGCTGGCCATGGTATCCATGGTTGCCTGCGGGTCCGCTACCGGCGACAAACCGGTGAGCAAGCCTGAGGCATCCGGCAAGCCTCGAGTCCCTGAGTTCGCTGAAGTAGCGGTTAGTGTGCCCCCGTTGACATTGGGAACTGTACTCCCGGTGTTGTCCAGGATGTTGGTAAAAATACCATCATAGAACATGCCCGCTCCGGCGCGTATAACGGTCTTGTCCTGTCCGAGGAATCGCTGCCAGAACTTAGGCGTCCATGCAAAACCCAAGCGAGGTGCGAAGTTGTTTTTGTCACCCTGCTGTTTCGTGGCCAGGAAGTTGGGGAAAACTGCGCCCGCAACCCCGAACGTGAATGCCTGAGTATTAATAGACGGAAATGGAACAATGTTGCCAACCGTCCCCCAGTACTCATAGCGAAGGCCGAGGTTTACCGTGAAGTTGGGCTTCACGTGCCAAGTATCCTGAACATACGGAGCATAGATGCCCACAAAGGGCTGCACTTCGGGGTTTCCAAAATTAATGGAAACAGCTCCCGAGGATCCTGAGAAGTCATCTACGAAATTACCAAGACTGGTGAACGCTGGACTGGTTGCGCTAGCCGGACTAGCCTGATAGGAAATTGTCCCGCGGGAGTTAAACGGAATACCATCATCGACCTGCAGCCAATCGATGTCTCCGCCAAAAGTAAAGCTGTGGCGGCCCAAGGTGTAGGTTAGCGCATCCTGCAACTGGTATGACTTGTGACCACGGAACTGCGGGATTCCCGTTGGAATACCGAGCCCCGGCAACCCGGAGTTGGCTATGGAAATCCCTGGCGTGTTGGCCAGAGGACTCGCCAAAGAAGCAGCCGTGGGAGAAAAGCTGAAGTCGATATTCGAGTAGGAGAATCTCAATTCGTTCAATACTCTGGCGTTAAACGTATGATTCCACATTAAGGTGAACGCCTGCGCAGGACCACCCTGCTGGGTATCATACGGCGGCAGATTGGTGGGGAAATTAAAGAAATCTGGCGTGAGCGATGAATCGCTTCGCCTGTAGCTTGCTCGCAAGCTGTCAACGTCTGTTGGATTGTAATCCACTCGGACTTCCCACTCGCGGGTTAGAGAAACGACGTCGCCCTGACTACGGACGAAATCTCCAACATCCACAGATCCCCGATCGATACCCGCTGCGTTAGGACCAAGGGCAATCGGCGTGCCATTTGAAACCGGTGCAACAAGGCCTCCCAACGAGCTCAGCAGCAGCTGAACATTGGGGTTCGGAAGCAAGGAATTCAAAGTAGCAATGCCAGCTGCCGTCGGAATGGTGATAGGCGCTGCATCAGCGGCCGCTGCCGAATAATCGCGGTCCCACTGTGCGGTTCCAAAGAAAAACAGCTTATTCTTCTTCACAGGCCCGCCGAAATTAAATCCAAAGACGTTTTCATTATCTTGCGGATTCTTGGTGATGCCTCCCAAGGCAGCCTGCGGAGAAATCGCGGCAAAGGCGCTATTCCGATTCTGCTCCCATGCCTCTCCATGGTAAACGTTTGTTCCGCCCTTCATGATCTCGTTCGTTACAGAACCTCCGCCCCGGCCGTATTCTGCGCTGTAGGCGTTCGTCAAAATCGTGACTTCTTGGATTGCCCCAAGATTCGTCGTTTGGAAGGCCTGCCCGTTGATCGAGTTATCGTTGTTATCTTGTCCGTCAATGAGGAAATTGTTCGCGCGTGGCCGCGTTCCGTTTACCGAGAAGCCTACTCCGTTGCTGAACGACATTCCGTTGCCGTCCTGAACGCCAGCTTGCGTCAATACTAAGGAGATCGGGTTTCCGCTTTGAATGGGCAAATCATGAACTTCTTGTTGGGAGATCTCCGCCCCCAGCGATCCCGACTCAGTCTGCAACTCCTGCGCGCTGGTTGCTTCCACCGTTATGGTGCTTGATACGCCGCCGATTTGCAGCGAGGCGTTCGCGGACACTTCCAGGGAGCCTTTTACGTGTATACCTGCCAGTTCAAAGTGGGAAAATCCCGTCGCCTCGACCGCGACCGTGTAGGTACCTGGGAGCAGGTTTTCAATTCTATATCCTCCCGCAGTGTCGGTAAGTGTACTCCGTTCAATTCCGAGCTCTTTGCTCGCCGCGGTTACCTTCGCTTTAGGAACAGTCGCTCCGCTATTGTCGGTTACCGTGCCAACGATCGTTCCGTTGCTGGACTGAGCAACGGCTGCAGGAACCGCTAAAGTCGTAACCACCACTGCAAATGCAAACGTAAGAGACAGGGTAAACGCCAAGCCGATACCCCGCCAAGTAGCAGATTTCATATCAATCGTCCCCCATTAAGCTTTTCAATATATTGATTAGACTGTTTTTCGGATATCAAGGCTGTCATTTAGACGTCCTGTGGCTAGTTTGCAATACTCGGCCCACTCTTAGACTCGGATTTATATCGGCTGGAGACCGCTAAGTCCTTTGTTCCTGTAGATGGTACCGGTACTTAGTTCGGCGTTTACAGGTGGTTTATCCAGTTATCTGTATTATGCGATCCATTCTTCAAGATTTTGAATATAAGCTCCAATGGATCCATCATGTCGTCTTTTCTAGTTACGGTGCTTTGCTTCGGAGGTAGGCGCCCAAGGTGGTTTCGCGTTCAAAAATGAACGAGAAGCGACCTCAGCCCCTCTTGGAATGTTTGACGCGGGGTGATCAGACTCAAAACGAGATGTCCTTCGGACGTGAAATCATAGAAGTGGCCTGGATGGATGTATACGCCCTGCGTGGCCAATAATTCGAGGGCAAGTTCTTCGTCTGTGTGGGTGGCAGGCACGCGAATCACGGCATTCCACCCAGCCTCCACTTCCAGCCTGCTGCAGGACTTTTGCCTTGCCAATTGTCTGTCAAGCTCGGAGAGGTTCTCGCTCACGCGATCTATCACTTGCTTCTGGAAAGCATGTCGCTGGCCCAACAACGTTGGCATTGCCCACTGAATCGGAGCGCTCATCGAAAGATACGTGTCCGCAATCACTTCCAGGCGAGCGAGCGCGTCCATTCTCAGAGCTTCCGGACCGCTCACAGCCAGCCACGCAGCTTTCATCTGCGGCAGTCCACACATTTTCGACAGTCCGCTCATCGTAAACGTCAGAGCCCCGGAATTTGCGACAAAAGTCGGAATCACCTTTTCCTTCAGGGCAAAATCGAGAAATACCTCATCGGCAATGATCGCGATCCCGCGCGTCTCGCAAATCTCGTTCAACTTGCGCATCTCTTCTGGCTTCGTGAAATGTCCAGTTGGATTATTCGGATGTACCACGATTACTCCTCGCGTCCGCGGCGTAATCGCCTGCTCCAGCGCGTGAAAATCGATCTGCCATCCGTGATCGTAGATCAGCTGATAGCGCACCAACGTCACATCCTGGATATCGGCCAGGAATTCGAAAAGGGGGTAGCTTGGCGCGGGAATCAATAACTCATCGCCTGGATCGCATAGTGTTCGAAAGACGTACGAATAGGCTTCGCTCGTGCTCGTCGTCAAGAATATGTCGTCGTTCGAAACGATCGCGCCGCGCTCGGCGTAGTACTGAGCGACTGCGCCACGTGCGACATCTAACCCTCGCGGATTCGGCTCATATTTCAGCGCCGCAGGATTACGCAAAGCATTTAATATCGCCTCCTGGTCATAGAGGAATCCGCACTCTGTTGGATTCGAAACCGTCAAATCGATCAACGGCTTCCCTGCCGCACGATGCTCCGCGAGGGCTGCGGCTAAACGGTTCGTCTCGAGATTCCAATTTGTCCGTTTCGCAAACATTTGGTTTGGCGCATCATTATATAGGCGATTGGCGCTTGCGCCGGAGCGATGGCGTATACTCGACAGATTATTCAGAGCCCGATTCGCTTGTGGCTTCTATTTGAACGTAACTTTTGTAAGAAACTTCCACACGAAACGGAACGATGAGCGCGCATTCGCAAACCACTTCACTGCCCCAGCCCGTGCCGCATTTTGATCTTGCCGCACAATACGCAGCCATCGGGGCGGAAATTCGAACCGCAGTTGAACGGGTTCTCGCGTCGCAACAATTCATTCTTGGCCGCGAAGGCGCCGCATTCGAACAGGAGATTGCACAACTCTGCGGCGTAGCGCATGGCGTCGGCGTCGCATCCGGCACTGATGCACTAATCCTTGCGCTACGCGCTTGCGGCGTTCAGTCCGGCGATGAAGTGCTGATCCCGCCGTTCACGTTTGTCGCCACTGGCAGCGCCATAAGCGCGCTTGGCGCCAAGCCAGTCTTTGCCGACATTCGCCCCGACACCTACAACCTCGATCCTTCCGCTCTCGTGCGCCGCGTTACGCCACGGACTCGCGCGATTATTGCGGTTCATCTTTATGGACTTTCGTGCGATATGGACCCGATTTTGAGTTTTGCGCGAACGCACAATCTGCGTGTGATTGAAGACAATGCGCAATCGATCGGCGCGATGTACAAAGGTCGCCGCACTGGCTCTATGGGCGATGTGGCTTGCCTGAGTTTTTATCCCACAAAAAATCTTGGCGCGTACGGCGATGCGGGGATGATCATTACCGACTCCCAAGAAGTGGCCGAGAGATTGAAAACGCTGCGAAATCATGGCCAATCCGCTAAATATATGAGCAGCGAACCAGGTTGGAACAGCCGCTTGGATGAAATCCAAGCGGCTGTTTTGCGAGTAAAACTGCGCCACTTATCCGTATGGCAGCGGGCGAGGCAAGCGCATTCGGCGGCGTACACAAAACTTTTGCTTGGTATCCCGGGCGTCGCGCCTCCGCTCGCTCCAGAGGGATATGAGCATGTATTTCACCAATACACGATTCGCGTGGAACGGCGGGACGCTGTGCAGCAATTTCTCAACGAACGAACAATTGGAAACGCGGTTTATTATCCTGTGCCTTTGCATCTGCAGCCCCTCTATGCTTCGCTAGGCCACAAGCCGGGTGACTTTCCGCATGCGGAGCACGCCGCGAAAGAAGTCCTTTCTCTACCAATGTTTCCTGAGCTGCGCCCCGCACAAATTACGCGTGTTGCGGATGCGGTTTCTGAATTTGTCACGCGTTGATTTGCGCCAATTCCATTCCAGGTTCCACGTTGCATTTCATTTGCCCAAATAGAGGAGAGCGAGCAGAAAAATCCAGAGGCCGGTCATGAAGTGCCAGTAGTAAGAAACAACTTCAGCGGCGACCGAGCGCGACACTTTTGCTTTTTCAAATTTGCGGAAGGACACATAGAGCAACGCAAATATTCCACCGAGAAGATGCAAGCCGTGCAACCCCGTAAAAATATAAAAAAAACTGCTGGCCTGATTGGTGGACACATAAAAGCCGGCAAGAACAAATTGGCGCCAGGCGACGAGCTGCCCAATGAGAAAAAGGACTCCAAGAGCGGTGGCCGCGAGCCACAATTTGCGGAATTTGCGGACCTCCGCGAACGCCAGCCGCCGGCGGGCTAACTCCATCACTCCGCTACTCAGAAGCAGGATCGCCGTGTTAGCCCAAATAATCCACGGAAGGTGGAGCGACACCCACGTATTGCTGTTGGCGCGGAGATAAATGAAGGCGCTAGCCATGGCCATAAAAAACATGACGATGGAGACGATGCCGATCGCAATCGCCATCGCGTAGCGCCTCGAAGAAGGCAACGGAGCCCGGCGATGCCTGCCGCCATCGTCCCCGTCATCTCCACCCGGGGGCGGATTTTTGCCTCCGCCTCCACCGATGTCTTCGATGATGAGTTCGATGTCTTCGACGATGGTTGAGCCTGGCATGAACTTTTTTAGCTTTCCTTTGTACTTGCTTCAGTTGCCTGTTTCAAATGTGATGCGCGTTCCGCAGGCGTGGAGGCGGCATTCTGTGCCACGAAGTCCATTGCGGTGCCTGGCGCGCTGAATTCGTACGCACCGCGATAGACCATTGGTTCGCGAGCGCCAAAATTGTCGAGCGGCGGAGGTGACGGAATGCTCCATTCGAGGGTCGTAGCGCGCCACGGATTGAACTCTTCGGTTTTTTCGCCACGCCACAAGCTCCAAACAAAATTTAGAATAAAGATAGCCTGAGCAGCGACGGTGAGAATCGTGGCAACAGTGACGAACGTGCGAAGCGATGCTCCAAGCGGTACGCTCGCAGCGAACCCGCCGCTTGCCGCGCGCGAATGGGTCATCAAACCGAGCCAGTGCATCGGCATGAAAACACAATAGACCCCCGCAAAAGAAAACCAGAAGTGAAATTTGCCGAGAGTTTCGTTGAGACGGCGCGCAAACATTTTTGGAAACCAGAAAAACAGGGCGCCGAGAATCGCGAATGTTGCAGCGACGCCCATCACCAGATGAAAGTGGCCGGTCACAAATTCGTCGCTGATGGAAGCCACAGCAAGATCGTTGCGCGCAAGAAAGAGCCCGGAAACGCCGCCCGAGAGGAAAAGAGAAACGAACCCAAGAGCGAAGAGCATCGCGGTATTGAGCTGGATTTTGGCGTTCCAGAGTGTCCCGAACCAGCTGAACAGTAGAACGCAAGCGGGCAAGCCGAGTGAGGATGCCAACAGAGAAAAGACCAATGGGGACCAGGGATTGAGGCCATTCGAAAACATATGCTGGCCCCAAATGCAAAAACCGAAGAGGCCAACGCCGCAGAGCGCGAGTACCGCGGCACGCTCCACCCAGACGGGCTTCCGCGAAAAAGTGGCGAGCAGATGCGAAACGATCCCGAAACACGGGAGCATGGCGACGTAAACTTCGGCCTGCGCGAAAAACCAAAAAAGGCGCTGCCATAGCGAAAGCAGAGTGGACTGCGCGAGAAACGGCGACTGGCGAGAGAGAAAGGTTAGAGGCGAGAAAAATTGCGAGCCAAGGAGGCGGTCCGAGAGGAGAAAAGCACAAGCAGCCAGAAGAATGCTGAAAATCAACAAGCTGAGGATCGCGTTTATCAACCAAGCCCAAACCGTAAGAGACATCCGAGGCAAGGTCATGCCCTTGGCGCGAAGTTCGAGCGCGGTGACCGTGAAATTGAGCGAGGTGAGCACACCAGCGAGGCAAAAGAGCGCGACGCTGGCGGTCCAAAGCGTGAGGCCGGCGTCCGGACGAACGAAAAATGCTGCGCTCATGCCAGCGAGCGAGGCGACGGTAGCCCAAAACGAAAGCAGATTCATCACCGGAAACGCCATTTCCCGCGCGCCGATTTGCAGCGGCAGGAAATAGTTACCGAATCCGGCTTGCGGCGCGGTGGTGAGCACCAGGAAAACCATTAAGGAACCGTGAAACATGGTGAGCGCGGTGTAGCGTTCCGCCGTGTCACCGAATCCGGAGAGAAACGGAATTTGCACGCCAGGCCACACAAGGTGAACGCGCATTAGCAAAGAGAGAAGCATCCCGAGGAGCACGCTGCCCAGGGCCAGCCAAAGGTAGCGCAGACCGATCACCTTGTGGCCGGTGTTGAAGAGGGTGCGGGCGAAAAACCCCGGAGGATAAGCTTCCGGAGCTACGCTGCCGCTGCTGTCGAACGAGACCATTCAGGAAGCAACTATACGCCTGCGAGCTTGAGGCTGGAAGCGGCTCAGAGACGGCCTCGATCAACGACTGTTCCGCGTAGCCCAGATTTACTTTGTATTTTGTGAACAGGGGTCTAAGGGCCTACGCCTTGCTAGCTTTTGCTTGGATGGCTTCGTTACGGAGACGGTCGCACTCGGAGTTGAGAGATTTGGCGAGCCATTGGTCCGGCTCTTGATCAGTGTGATAGGAGCGAGCGTGCTCGGCGACACGCTGCATGACGACAGTACGGGCTTTCTCGGAGACTGCGCCAGATTCGAAGAACCGGGCGACCGAGGCGCGGAGAAGTTCGGCATTGTTCTCACACAAAGCAGCCATGGCAGGCGCATCGTTCTTATCGGCGGCGAGACGCAATAGGGCGTCGCGGTTCGTCATGGAAGCGGCCTGACGAGATATTAGAACGAACCATTCCTGGAGCGCGGAAACAGCGCGAAAAGTTTTAGAGTTTATTTTCCAGGGCATCGTGGCCCAGAAAACGGTGACGCTGTTGGTAAGGCTGTCAACGCACATCCGGTCTTCCGCATTCGCAGTCGGCTTTTTCAACCACAACACAGTTCCGTCGTCGGTTTCTTCGACGTCAACGAAACCATTGATGCGAGCTACGTCTTGAAATGCTTTGAGTTTCTCCATGGCAATTTCAGTCTACGCCGATTCGCATGCAGGGCTTGTTAAATTGCAAGAGTATTCGTGCCACCAACACGCAAACGATAAGGCAGTCTGGACTGTACCGTTTTGGAATCTTCTTGGATTGTGCGCGTGCTTTGGCTTTGTTGAAGCTCCGTGGTTGGCGTGACAGGTAAGCAGTGTTAGTTGGAGAGCGGGTAGCCGGCAATTCGTTCGAGGATTGCGATCGGAGCGCGCTCCGGATCAACCATAGCTTGCCGCGAGATGAGAAAGGTTTGCTCAAGGGCGTACTGCCCTTCAAGAACCGCATGGCTGACGCAATCGGTAAAAACAATCCAACTGGAACCTGGAGGAAATTCCCAACGCTGTTTAGGGCAAGTTTCGCGAAAATTGGCGTCTTCCTTCATGGCATTGTGGCAGCGGTGCATGAAGTCGTCATAGGGAGGACGGTGTGCGCCGGGCAAGCGCAAAGTGCTCGCAAGCGCGCGTGCACCACGCGCGAGAGCATTGGTCCTCCGCGGACGGGGTATGCCGATGGATTTCCCGAAATGCGGGCCGATAGCTTCGAAAGTTTGCGAGGTAGTCCAGACGCGGTTTTGGCTAGGGTTCAGGTTGGTGAAGAAACGCAGGATACGGTCGCCGTTCGTGGGCCTCGTAGGAAATGAATCGAAGTGAGGCAAGTCGTTTCGCGCGTGGAGACGAGCAGGACGGCCGCGTTCTTCAAGAGGACGGAAGCTGGCGAAATCGAGTTTCCATTTCCCGGCGTACGGTGGAAGCAGTTGGCCGAGGAACTGCGCTGCGTGCTGTGAGTAATTCTTTAGGATAAGGCGAAGGCGAGCGGCTTCGACTTCCTCGGACTTGGCGAGGCCAGTGATGCGGTCTTCGGCGGGACGATAAGCGACATTTTTGTGAAGTGCGGAACTCGTTTGCGTCCGGCCCAGTAAGAATTCACGATCATCTGGCGGAATGACAAATGGCGAATGAGAGAAGAACAGGATATTGCCGGCTTCAAGTTGGGAACAAAGCCAACGACCACGCGCGACAGGATCGGCCGAGGACTCGAGAGTGGGGTCACTAGCAGCATCCACGTCGATAAGCTGGCTCATTCCTACAGCCTGGTCATGCGGAAAAGCTTGTGAGGTGGCGGCGGACATTGCAAAGGCTCAGAGGATAAAGTACGAGAAAATCATTCTGTTAACCGTACAAAAACAAAGATACAGGCGCTTAACGTAGAAAGCAATGTTCCCAGGCTTTCGCGGAATTCAATAGCGTTGTGTCCGACAGATAGTGTGGCGAGCGCGGGCGGAGCAAGCCTCGACCCTGCAAAGTCTTGCGCATTTCTTATTAGTGATCGTGACGATAGACAGTCCCTCCCTTCATTACGAAAGTGACTTTTTGCAGGACGCCGATATCGGTGAGCGGATCACCGGGCACGGCAATGATGTCAGCAAGATAGCCGGGTTTGAGAGCGCCGATTTGATCAGTCCAGCCGAGAAGCTTGGCTCCGTTGAGGAGGCCCGCTTGGAGAGCGGCCAGCGGAGTCATGCCATATTTGACCATGAGGCTAAATTCACGGGCCTGGGTGCCGTGAGGAAAGGGACCGACGTCGGAGCCGACGGCCATCGGAACGCCAGCGGCGAGTTGTTTACGAAATTCCTGGGCGTGAAGATCGAGGGCGCGATGATCGCGTTCGGCTTGGGCGGGAGAAGCAGCATGATCGGCAAAATATTCCGTGATGGTGAATGTAGGGACGGCGAAGATTTGCTTATCGCGCATAATTCGCATGGTTTCATCGCTGAGTTGGTCGGCGTGATCAACAGAGGCGACGCCGGCACGCGCGGCATAAAGTGTGCCGGGCTCGCCGGTGGCGTGGACGGCCACTCGCTTGCCGGTTCGGGCAGCTTCTTCGACGGCTGCGCGGAGCTCCGCTTCTGTGTATTGGAAAGGCGTTGACAGATGGCCGTCGCGGTAAGAGTCAGGGCCTGTTTCGTATATTTTTATGAAGTCGGCGCCTTCCTTGAATTGTTGACGAATGACCGTCACGAGTTCGGCGGCGTTGTTCGCATAAGTGGCGTTGGAGAGAACGTGCTGCTCGGGATTGTAGCGGTTAGCGTCTTCATGACCGCCGAGAACGTCGATGGCGTTGCCGCTGATGCGCAGGCGCGGCCCGGGGATTGCGCCATGATTGATGGCATTGCGGACAGCCGTGTCAGCGGAGCCTGCGCCTTCGGTGCCCATATCGCGCTCGGCGGTAAAACCCGCCATCAAGTCATCACGAGCGGCCAGCAGCGCGATGATCGTGCGCTGCGGGACAGATTCCTCAACCGTCTGGAGATCTTCGGCGCCGGGATGTAGGAAGAGGTGGACATGAACGTCAATCAGGCCGGGGAGCAATGTCGTGTCGCCAAGGTCGATGACTTCGGCCCCTTGTGGATGTTTGACCGAAGAGCCGACTTCGACGATGCGATCGTCTTGAACAAGGACTTCGCCGGGAGTGACTATTTTTCCAGACTCAATGTCTAGCAGCCGTGCGGCGTGCAGCACTATCACACGCTTCGAAGCGGGTGGCACCGACTGGGCGAATGCCTGGGATACGAGAACGAAGGTAAGGATCGCGTACAGAAGGGTGATAACGCGTAAGTTTGATTTCATAGTGCCCGGGATAATATCACTCCCGCGCATATCTTGTTTATCCTGGACAGGCTATAGGCAAGCGCGCCGAATAGACAGGATATTGCCTCGTGGTGTTGTGCGGCGCGTGGGCGTTAGGAAATAAAAAAAGGGGTACGAAAAACAGAGACGAGACACGAATTATCTGAGATTTTTGGTGCGGCCGAGTGGATTCGAACCACCACGGTATTGCTACCGCCAGCCCCTCAAGCTGGTGCGTCTGCCAGTTCCGCCACGACCGCACGTCTGTGACAAAGACAGTTTAACTGCCACTGAGAAAGCCTGCAAGCCCAGCTCGCATTGGCAGTTGGCCAGTTTGAAGAAGCAGCTCGCCGCCAGTTAGGGCTTCTTCGGCTGCGCGGGAACGGGTTGCGTGGCAGCAGGCGTCGTGCTCGATGCAGGAGCATTGCTCTGCGGAGCCGGCGTTGAAGACTGGGGCACGGGTGCCGGCGTGACTGGAATCGTCGCAGGCGTCTTCTTCGGCGCGGACTTGGACGTTTGATGTAACACCGAGCCACCCTGCTCGACCCCTCTGTCCGTGCGAATCATCAAGGCCAGTGCGCAAATCATGAACATCACGGCGCACCACGTGGTGGCCTGCGAAAGAATCGTAGCCGCTCCGCGCGGCCCAAAGGCCGTCTGGCTGCCAGCTCCGCCAAAGGCTCCAGCGAGGTCAGCCGCTTTGCCGCTCTGCAAAAGAACGACAATAATCAAAACGAGGCAATTCATCACGAAGAAGGTGGTGAGCAATGCGCCCGCCCACCGAAAACCGACTACGATGATCGCTAAACCAATCAGGATAGCGATAGTCCACTTCATCCAACCTGGCATTTCTATCTCCCTACGCAATCTCTTACGATGCTTGCGAATGATTTCGCGTCGAGGCTCGCTCCGCCCACGAGCACGCCGTCTATTTCTTGTTCTGCCATCAATCCCTGAATATTGTCAGGCTTGACGCTGCCCCCATAGAGAATCCGCAAAGCGGAGGCGTGAGCGGCGGAATACTTCTCCGCAGCGCATTGACGAATGAACCGGTGAGCCTCCGCCGCCATTTCCGGCGTGGCCGTTTTGCCCGTACCGATAGCCCACACTGGTTCGTACGCTATCAGAATACGGGAGAATGCATCAGCGGTCAACGAACCTGGACCGCCCAGGAACTGTGCTTTGCAGATGTGCTCGGTGGCGCCCATTTCCCGCTGCTCAAGTTTCTCTCCGAGGCAAACAATGGGGAGAAGGCCCGCGGCGAGGGCAGTTTTCGTTTTCTTGGCTACCGTTTCGTCGGTTTCGCCGAAAAATTGCCGCCTCTCCGAATGGCCGATAATCACGTAGCGGCAGCCGGCTTCGACCAGCATTTGCGGAGAGATTTCTCCCGTGAAGGCGCCTTCTTTTTCCCAAAAGACATTCTGAGCGGCAATCGCGATTTGCGAGCCGCGAGCAGCTTCGACGGCGGAATGGATAGCGGTAAAAGGTGGGGCGATCACAATATCGCATTGCGTGATGCCATCCACGAGCATGGAAAACGCGGACAAAAATACCTCGGTTTCCACCTGCGTCTTGAACATTTTCCAGTTTCCGGCGACGACGCGGCGGCGCGTGGCAGGCGCGCTCACGACGGCAACTTTTTCCGTGGGCTTATCGGTCAGCGCTTCGACGCCGGGGAGCTTGGCGCCCGCCAAAAACTCGAGCGAGGCGCCGCCTCCGGTCGAGATGTGAGAAATTCTCTCAGCGACGCCGGACTGATGAACGGCGGCGACGGAGTCGCCGCCCCCGACGATTGAAGTTGCGCCTGCGCTTGTGGCGGCAGCGACAGCTCTGGCAATTTCGAGTGTGCCATTCGCAAAAGCAGGCATTTCGAAGACGCCCATCGGGCCGTTCCAAACGATCGTCTTGGCTCGCGAAATCTCCGCCGCGAAGGCGGCAGCCGTTTTTGGCCCGACATCGAGCCCCATCTGATCCATGGGTGTGGCGGCGATTTCGACTGTGGTCGCAGGCGCGGTCGCTTTAAATTCAGGCGCGATGACGTGGTCCACAGGCAGCAGCAGTTTGCGATTGTTCTGCTTGGCGTCGGCGAGGAGTTTGCGCGCGAGATCGAGTTTGTCGTCTTCGACGAGCGATTTTCCGATGGGCAAGCCCTGTGCCTTGAAAAACGTGTAGGCCATGCCTCCGCCGATAAGCGTAGCATCGGCAATTTTCATCAGATTTTCGACCACTTCAATCTTGTCGCTGACTTTTGCTCCCCCGAGAATTGCCACGAAAGGACGTGTGGGATTGGTGAGCGCTTTGCCAAGATAGTTAAGCTCTTTTTCCATCAGCAGACCGGCCGCGGACTGCTCTACGAAGCGCGTGATGCCGACCACCGAAGCGTGGGCGCGATGCGCAGAACCAAAAGCGTCGCAAATAAACACGCCATCGCAGAGGGAGGCGAGTTGCTTAGAAAAGGTTTCGTCGTTCTTTTCTTCTTCGGGATGGAAACGGACGTTTTCGAGCAACAGAATTTCGCCGTCGGCGAGCGTCTTGCTCTTGGATTCAGGGACAGGACCGACACAATCGGAAGCAAAGCGAACGGGTTTGCCTATCAGCGCTTCGAGTTTTTTCGCCACCGGGAAAAGCGAAAACTTGGACTCCGGACCGCCCTTGGGACGCCCGAGATGTGAAGCAAGGATCAGCCGGGCACCTTTTTCAATGGCGAGACGCAGCGTTGGGATAGTCTCGCGGATCCGCGTGTCGTCGGTGACGACGGCGTCCTTGAGAGGCACGTTGAAGTCTACACGGATGAAAACGCGCTTCCCGCGGAGTTCGAGATCGTGAATGGTGAGTTTATTCATGGATTCGTGACTCGTGATTCGTTGATTGTGATCCGAAATATCAAAGGGCGGGGCAAGCCCCGCCCCAACAGGCCGAGAACTAAAACTTTGCAGCCATGAATTTGATTAGATCGCGGCAGCGGCAGGAATACCCCCACTCGTTGTCGTACCACGCCAGAACTTTGACGCAACGATCGCCGACGACTTTGGTGTAACCGGAATCGACGATGGAGGAGTTGGGATTGCCTTTAAAATCGGCAGAAACGAGCTCTTCTTCTGTATAGGCGAGCACGCCTTTCATAGGGCCGTTGGCCGCGGCCTTAAGAGCTGCATTGACGGACTCAACGGAGGCCGGTTTTTCCACAAAAACAGTGAGATCGACGACGCTGACGTTCGGCGTAGGAACGCGCATGGCGTACCCGTCGAGCTTGCCCTTCAATTCGGGAATGGCGAGATGTAACGCCTTAGCCGCTCCAGTTGAACTGGGAATCATGTTGATTGCGGCGGCACGCGCGCGGCGGAGATCCTTATGCGGCAAATCCAGAAGCTTCTGGTCGTTTGTATAAGAGTGGATGGTCGTCATCGTTCCGCTGTGAATGCCAAACGTGTCCTGAAGAACTTTAGCGACCGGGGCAAGGCAATTCGTAGTACAAGAAGCGTTGGAAACGACGTGATGCTTCGCGGGATCGTACGTCTTGTCGTTAACTCCGAGAACGAGTGTGGCATCGGGGCCCTCAGCGGGTGCGGAAATGATTACTTTTTTAACCGTGCCCCGGAGATGCTTTTTTGCGTCTGCGCCATTGGTGAAGAGGCCGGTGGATTCGATCACGATATCCGCGCCCACGCTGGCCCAATCGATTTCGCCAGGATCTTTTACCTTGAAAACCTTGAACGACTTGCCTTCGACGGAGATCGAATCAGCGGTGTGAGTGACAGTGTGCGGGAGATTGCCGAGGATCGAATCATACTTGAGCAGGTGCGCGAGAGTCTTGGCGTCGGTGACGTCGTTGACGGCCACGAACTGGATGTCCTTGTCATCGAGCGCGGTACGCATGATGTTGCGTCCGATGCGGCCGAAGCCGTTGATGCCGACCTTAATAGGCATTACTTCCTCCGATGGGATTATGAAACTGCGGCGGGTTCTCCAAGGAGAAACGACCGCAAAGTCGAACCTAAAATGCTATGGGCTGCGTGAAGAAATGTCAACGCGAAGCGAGAAATGGCGCGCTATAATTTCGCGTCTCAGGAAGGTGCCGTCCCACCGGAGCAAGGGATGTCAGACGAAAAGGATATCGCGAAGATTAGAGAGGAAGAGACGCAGCGGGGCCGTAGCCCAAAGCATGCTCAAGAGAAGGAAAGGCGGCAGCGCCTGAAAAAGATAGTTTGGGATGCGATTCGCCAAGCAAATAGGCCGCTCTTGCAACAGGCCCTTATCGAGCTCGACGAGAAACCCGGGACCGCCCGGTTCGACGAATTGATGAAGATGTACGACGACTACCAGCGCGCGAAGCGCTAGCCAACACGCCTTCTGCAGCACTAAGACGCTCCTCCTGCTCTTCTTCGGGAAGCGTTTTCAGATGTTGCCAAACCAGATCAGCCAACTGCTCCGCAATTTTTTCTGAGCTTGCTTTTTTCTTCGACATTGGGAGTTCCCTTGCACGCCAAACCGTCCGCACTTCTGTGGGCCGGGTACAAGGATAACACTGTCTGGAGTATCTTCGGAATTTACTGCGGGTATTGCTTGATGTTGGTGACGCGGTCGCCGTTAAAACGCACGAACACAGTCTTCGACGGCGGCTGGCCGTAGATCCAGTCCTCGATGTCATTTCCGTCGTTGTCCCGCTCGCGAATTTTATGGTCCGGCTTCCCGATGGCCGCCACAACCTGTTCGCGGTCCATGCCGACAATCGGCCGTCTTTCCTGGATGGCTTTCTTCATCTCCGGGGGCAGCGTGTCCACCCACACAACGGACGCGGAGCGCTGTCGTGAGAAATCCATGAACGGAGAAAGCAGCTGTTTCAGATCATTCGGGCTCAAGTCGGGGACAGGTTTGTTGAAATCCAGATAAATTGTGCTGCCTTGTCCAGGCTGCAGCCCCGGAGGTCCTTTTTCTTCCTGCTCCGTCACCTGGCCTGTCGGAACACCGGCCATTTCAATGTGGATCCGGTCACGCAGCCGTTTTTTGCCGCGCCCGCCGCCATTCAAATCCACGATGATTTCGTGGTTTTGAAATTCAAGCTTGCTGATCTGGACCTTATCGCCGCTGTTGACAGCAGCGCCGTGCGTCGCAAGCGCGCGTTCAAGAAACTCTGGCTGGAACGGCTTCCCGACGTAAACAATCAAGCCCTCTTTTCCTGCGGGCAGAGATTTGATGGCCTTGGCGAACTCGCCGGAAACATAGCGAATAAGTTCCAGTTTCGAAGACTCCTGTAACGTCGCGCTCTTCGGTTTAGCGGGGGTTTGTGAGTCGCCTTGCGCGTCCAAGGCGGTGTCCGGAAAGAGGGAAATCTCCTCGCCGATTGGAAAAACAACACTGGGCTGCGAGGGCGGACGAAGACTGTTGACGCGCGGAACATCCGCGTCGGCCAGGAAGAAGAGGGTCAAAGTGAGAATGAGTCGTGTCGCCATGACTTATTAGGTCAGCCGCCCCGGGACAGCATACCTATTCTATTACGAATTTACCCCCAAGATTCTATGATGCGGGGAACGGGAAAAACAGCCACTGCCAAACCTGAGACTTAGCTGCTCGGCTTGGCCCCCACGGCGTCTGGCAAAGAGCCCATGGAAAGCTTGATGGTAGGCTTACCGGGGTGAGGCAACCGCGTATAATCTAGCGGGATATCACCTGCACACCTTGCCGGTCGATGGTCACGGGCAGAACTTCCCCGCCAGCTTCGACGATAGCAGCCTCCACCCGCGTTCGTGCATCCGGCTCGATAAGCATGACGACGCAACCGCCGCCGCCCGCGCCGCAAACTTTGCCGGCCAGGGCGCCATTGCGCCGCGCGCCGTCAATGACCCGGTCTATCGTCTCGGTCGAAATAGTCGGCAGATTCCTTTTGCGAAATGACCATTCCTCTCGCATAAGTCGCCCGGCCTCGTGCCAGTCCGGTTTTTCCATGGCAAACCGCATTTTCTGGGCAACCTCCGAGATTCGCTCAAGGCTGTTCTGCACGGCGCGTTTACCGCCAATCTGCGCCTTAAACACTTCCCAATTGTTGATCCCGTGTTGGCGCGGCTTTCCTGTGTAGCAGACCACGATCCGGCGTTCCAGTTCATCAAGATTGACGCGCAGCTCGACGCGGTGCTCGCCGCCCGGCGGCAACTCGATAGCTGCGGCGCCACCAAAGGCTGGCGGGTAATGATCCTGAGTGCCCGTTGGAACGTTGATGACGATCGCTTCAGCATCGCGGCTGATATGAATCCAATCAACCTTGCTCTTCCCTGCCCCAGTGTAACGGTCGAGCGCCGCACAGATGGCCACAGCCATCGCACTCGAACCGCCGATGCCCGCACCGTTAGGAGCTTCCGAATCCGTCGTTAGCGTGAAGCCCCCTTGTGGCTGAAAGAATTTGACGATCTCGGCGAGCAGCGGAAGTTTGTATCGCTTGTTTTTCACCAGCGCCGCAAACGAGGCAAAGCTTTCCTCTCGCTTGATATCGCGCGAAACAAGCTTGATGCGTTCATCCCACGGAGCATGCGTATGAATCACGCAGGACGCATACCGCGAAATGGCGGCGTTCAAAGTCACTGAGCCGGGATGAAACAAGTAGAGCGGCCAGATGTCGAGCGTGCTTCCGGCAAAATCAACGCGGGTCGGAGCCTTGGATTCGATGATCATGAGAGTCCACTGTGAGGATTTGGCGTGTCGTCCGTCGACACAGTTTGCAGGAATCAACCCGCAAGCTCAAGCAGAGATGAAGTTCAGAAAGGACAAACTCGCACGATTCATACGAGGGGCATTAGTTCCCTGCACCGCCTGCGGAGGCTGTGCGATTGCGAATCATGAGTTGTGGCCCCGCGTCTTTTTTCTCCTGCGCCAAGGCGGGATTTGGTTCAAAGCAGCGCCGGCACCGCGCCTCGTACATTCCGCCAGCCCCCACCACGATCAACTCTTCGCTTTCCACAAGACGTTGCGTGTGCACCGCAGGATTGCCACAGCGCATGCAAATAGCCAGCAGTTTGGTAATCTCTTCCGCGATGGCGAGCAGCCGCGGCATCGGTTCGAACGGCCGCCCACGATAATCCGTGTCGAGTCCCGCAACGATCACGCGCTTTCCCAGATTGGCAAGTTTGGTGCAAACATCCACAATCTCTTCGCCCAAAAATTGTGCTTCGTCAATGCCGATCACTTCGGTCCGTGGCGAAAGCTTCTCCATGATTTCGGAGGCTTTAGTTACATTGTCCGAAGAAATTCCCAAGCCCGAATGCGAAACGATTTCGTTGGCCGCGTAGCGCTCGTCAATCGCGGGCTTGAAGATTTGCACGCGCTGTCGCGCAATCTCGGCCCGGCGCAAGCGGCGAATCAGCTCTTCGCTCTTGCCGGAAAACATTGGGCCGACCACGACTTCGATCCAGCCCATATTGCCCTTAACAATGTCCACTCTCATCTCTCCTTACTGCCCTAATACAAATTCTAACCCGCGCTGCGAGCCGCCCGTCCATACATCCTGGCATTGTAGAACGGCGCAAAAGCCGTGATCACCGCCACGCGAAAAGATTCGTCCCGCTGAATCAAATCACGCGAGAGCACGCCCCAAGCGCCCTGCCCATCGCGAATGCCGACCGCGCCCGCAAATCGATCAATGGCTTCCGACAGATCAAATCCGCGTTCAAGCACTTCATGGGCGAGTTCCTCAGGTAGTTCGATGCCGCCGGAACGTCCATAGAAGCCTCGCGCGCCGTCGCTCACATACGCCCAGCTTTCCAGAAACACGCGGCGCGTTCGATCATCCTGCAACACCTCAAGTCCGCCTTCCAATCCCACGAAGAACCGCCATGGTTTGCTGGACTCGCGGGCCAGCCGCACCAGCGCTTCCACGCGCTGACGCGCTCCGCGCATCAGTTCTTCGCACGAAGAAGGAGTGGGACTTACCCCACTCTCCACTTCCACTCCAACCACCTCGAAATCACCATCCGGTACGAGCTTTGGCGCAAAAGCGTCCAGAGCTTTCAGAACAGCCCTGAGCTTCGGCTTGCGAGTGCTGCCTACGGCTACGATGATTTTCTTCATGAAGGCAACAATAGGCCGCGCTGATTCTAACGGGAATGCCGTGAGCATACCACGCGGAATTCGCGAGCCTGAGGAAAACTTCGAGAGAGCCGGGGAGCGGCTCAAAAGCACTTGATCTGGCTCTGTTGACATCCTCGTCACAGTTCGCGATTTGAGTTCTCGACGCAAGGGGGCAGAGAGTGTTCTCTGAGGAAGCAGGAGGGACGATGGCCGAAGTCGGACTTCTGCCTTTTGCCCGGGTGGCCCTGCAAGTGGCCGAGCGGGTCTTGCCGCCGTACCGCAGCCGTTTCAGCAAACACCAATTCACCCAGCCGCAGTTGCTGGCTATTCTCTGCCTGATGCGTTACGAAGACTGGACCTTTCGCGAAACCGAGGTGCGTCTTGGCGAGCATCGCGACTTGCGAGAAGTTTTGCAGTTGCAGACCGTGCCGGACTACACCACTCTGTATCGTTTTCTGAAGCGGCTGGACGATGACTTGATCGACCGCGGACTGGGGGAAACGGTGCGCCGCCTGCGCCGTGGCAGAACGCATGTGCGCGTTTCCGCGGCCATCGACGGCACGGGGTTATCCCCACAGGCCGTCAGCACGTACTTCCTTCGCCGCATCGAGCAGCACAATGGCGGAAAGCTGCGCTACCGGCACTATCTAAAGTGGCTGGTGGTGGCGGATGTAAAGCAACAGATTTTGCTGGCGCAGCGCGCGCGGCAAGGACCGTGGTGCGATACGCGAGCACTGCCTGCTTTGCTCGACGCCGCCAGGCAACGGGTGCCTGTGCGCGAGGTGCTGGCCGATGCCGAGTTCGATTCCGAAGCGAATCATGAATATATCCGGCAGCGCTGGAGAGCCCGTAGCATCATTCCCGCCAAACCGCGCCGCGGCATCCCGCGAGGGGGAATTCGTTATCAGATGTACCGGGCTTTTCCGCAAAAAGAGTACGGACAACGAGCCAAGATCGAAACCATCTTCTCGGTGATCAAACGAAAACTTTCTTCTCGCGCACCCGGACGCAGCTTGCCCGTGCAAATCCGTCAGGCCCTGCTCCTAGGGCTCACCTACAACCTCTACCGCTTGAGGCATCGCCTTCGTCTCCGAGGATGTCAACAGAGCCACTTGATCTCTGAAAATACTTCCGGGCGCAAATCGGTCCATCACAACTTTTGATCGAAGTGCAATGCCATCCACATAGCTTGGCAGCCACCTCTCAGCGCTTAGAGGGGACTATCGGAACACAAAAAAGCTTTGCATGTTTGAATTCCCCCGCAAAGGTTACATAATAAACGCGTTCGCGCAGCCTGGCTGCGACAAGCATGGTCTGCCCAGAGTGTAGTTACGAAAATCCGGAAACCTCGGTTCAGTGCGCAAAGTGCACCACGCCGCTGCCGCTCAGTGGCCAGACGCTGGCCACTGCTGGCCAGGGCTGGTCTGTGCCTGCTGCCGACGGCATAGTTTCCTCCGCCGTTCTTGTCCAACTCACTCCAGGCACCTCCATTGGCAGCCGTTATGAAATAGTGCGTTTGCTGGGCCAAGGCGGAATGGGCGCCGTTTACCAAGCCCATGACAAAGAGCTGGAACGCCAGGTTGCCATCAAAGTGATTCGCGCCGACATGGCCGCCAATCCCGAAATACTCAGGCGCTTCAAGCAGGAACTGATCCTCGCGCGTCAAATCACGCACAAAAATGTTATCCGCATTTTTGATTTGGGCCAGGCCGACGGGATCAAGTTCATCACCATGGAGTACATCGAAGGCGAGAATCTGCAGGCAGTCCTTCGACAAAAGAAAAAGCTAGCTCCTGCCGAAGCGGCCAACGTCCTGGCGCAGGTTTGCCGTGCGCTCGAAGCCGCGCACAACGAAGGCGTGATCCATCGCGACCTGAAGCCGCAAAACATCATGCTGGACAAGACCGGCCGGGCTTACGTAATGGACTTCGGCATCGCGCGCTCGATGCTTGGCTCTGGTATGACCCAGACTGGCGCGTTGATCGGCACACCAGACTACATGTCCCCGGAGCAGGCCAAAGGCCAGACGCTGGATGCGCGCTCGGACCTCTTTAGCATAGGAATTATTTTCTACGAAATGTTGAGCGGCCAGGTCCCCTTCGATGCCGACACCACGATGGGCAAGCTCTGGAAGCGCACAAACGAGCCCGCCAGGCCTCTCGACGAACTCGACAAATCCATTCCGAAACCGCTAAGCGACATTGTTCGAAAATGCTTGGAGATCGATCCGCAAAAGCGGTATGCCAGCGCGGGAGATTTGTTGCGTCAGATCGAATTGTGGCAAGGGCCTGGAGCCGGAACGCGCGTCGTTACTCTGTCGGGCGCTGCATTGCCGGCTTACGCAAAATGGGCGGCCGCTGGACTGGGAGTCATTGTGATTGCGGGCATATTATTCTTCCGTTCGAGAATAAGTCCGCACCCCAGTGCCCCTCACGCGCCGGTAACGCTGCTCATCGCAGATTTCGACAACAAAACCGGAGACTCAGTTTTTGACGGCACCCTCGAACCCATGCTTGGCATTGCCCTCGAGGGCGCTCCGTTCATCTCCTCTTTCAATCGTGGCCAGGCAAAGAAGGACGCCGCGCGCCTCCAGCCTACAGCGACACACTTGGACGCCGGCTTGGCACAACTCGTCGCCGTCCGCGAAGGCGTCAACGCCGTGGTGACAGGTTCGATCACGCGAGACGGAAGCGGATACAAGGTCTACGTAACCACTCTGGATCCCGCGTCCGGCAAAACCATTCTCTCGGAACAGAGAAGCGCATCGAACAAACAAGACGTCCTCGCAGCGGCGGGGAAACTCGCCGAGAGCATCCGCAAGGGGCTTGGAGACACGACGCCCGAATCTGCGCAACTGTCCGCTGCCGAGACCTTCAGCGCAGGCTCGCTCGAGGCTGCGCATGCCTATGCCGTGGGCCAGGATTTTCAACAAGCCGCCAAGTGGGATGACGCTCTGAAAGCTTACGCCCAAGCCGCGGAACTGGATCCAAACCTTGGGCGCGCCTACGCCGGCATGGCAGCCATGTACAGCAATCTTGGAAAACACCAGGATGCCGAGAAGTATTACGGCTTGGCGATGTCTCATATCGACCGCATGACTGACCGCGAAAAGTACCGCACTCGTAGCGGCTACTATCTTTTCACGCGCAACCAACCCAAGGCGATGGAGGAATTGACCGCTCTGGTCAGCCAATATCCTGCCGACAGTGCGGGGCACGCCAATCTGGCGCTGGCTTATTTTCTAGGCCGGGATATGAACAAAGCTCTCGAAGAACAGAAGCGCGCGCTGGAGATCACTCCTCACAGCGTTCTTCAGCGAGTCAACTATTCGATGTATGCGCTTTACGCCGGGGATTTTGATACCGCTGTTAAGGAAGCGCAGGCGATTCTTCAGGAGAACCCGAAATTTGATCAGGCCTTCCGAACTATCGCACTCGCGGAATTGGGCCTCGGCCACACCACTGAGGCAGCGGAAAACTATGAAAAGCTTAAGGTGGTAAGCCCGTATGGTGAATCGATCGCAGCTACCGGGCTCGCGGATCTGGCACAGTACGAAGGAAAGCTCACGGATGCGGAAAATATTCTCGAGAAAGCCATTAAAGTCGATCTCGCGGCGAAAGATGCAGAGTCCGCCACGGCTCGCACGTCGATGCTTGCCCTTTTGCAAATCACGCTGGGAAAAACGCAAGAAGCCATTTCTTCCGCAAACAGGGCGTCCGCAGACAACAAAGACCCTAGGGTTTTATATCGCTCAGCACAGGTCTACATTGCCGCGGGACAAGATGCAAAGGCTCTTCAAATCGTCGCTCCACTCTCGCAGCGCCTCGAATCCGAGCCACAGGCTTATGCGAAACTGATCGCCGGCGAAGCGCAACTCAAAAAAGGTAATGCGCGCGACGCTCTAAATTCCTTTCAGGAAGCGCAAAAACTTGCCGATACATGGCTTGGCCATTTTGATATGGGCCGCGCTTACCTCGATGCAGGTGCGTTCACCGAAGCTTCTTCCGAGTTTGACGTTTGCCTGAACCGCCGCGGCGAAGCTACTTCTGTCTTTCTCGATGATGTCCCCAGCTATCACCTTCTGCCCGCCGTCTATTATTATCAAGGCCGCGCCCGCGAAGGCCTCAACAGCCCCGGCGCCGCCGAATCCTACAAAACCTTCCTCGCCATCAAAGAGAAAGGCGCCGGTGATCCGCTCGTCGCGGACGCCCAGCGCCGTCTTGCTGCCCACTAGCCGTGCGGTGAAAGAGACTGCTTTACGAATGTCCCCTGCTCATCATGGCGCTGGTTGTGTTGTGACAGCGACCTCATTCGAGAAGATACTTTCAACCCCCGAAGTGCTGATGGTATCCACCACGAAGAAATAAGTCGTATTCTCACTCAGTCCGGTGACGACGAATTGGTTGACGTTGCCGGCGGAGACAGTCGTCGTATAAACACCCGAGGACTCTCCGTAGTGAATGCGGTAACCGGCGACATCCTGTGCGGCGCTGGCGGTCCAAGTAAGCGTGATGATTGATGTTGTTTGAGGCGACCCGGTCAAGTTCGTGGGCGGCTGCGGAAGGACGGTCACGGTGTAATTCTGCGTAGCCGCCTCCGTCGGACTCCCACTATCGGCCACGGATTCAGAGAAAGTATAGTTCCCAGCCAGAGTTGGCGTCCCGGCCAGCGTATCTGTGGTGGAAGTGACCGGAGGCTGAGTAATGGTCAGACCCGGAGGGAAGTTCGCCTGAGTGATCGAGAACGAAATGGGTGGCGTCCCGCCGGAAGTGCCAATCGTCGCCGAGTATGGGGTGCCCTCAGTCCCATTCGGCAGTGTTGTCGTTGTGATTGCAAGCTGCTGCACAATCGTCAGCGAGAACGTAACCGACTGAGTTTGCGGCGGCGCGCTGGTGTCGGTCACGCTTACGACCACATCAAACGTGCCCAACTGCGTTGGAGTACCGGTCAGAATGCCGTTCGAAGTGAGCGTCAGCCCCGTGGGCAAGCTGATGGGCGTCCATGTGACCAGACCGATGCCGCCGTGCTCGAGCAAAAGCTGCGTGTAAGGCGCGTTCTGCACTGCATTGGGCAGGCTTGTGGGATTTGTCACAACGATACCCGGAGCGACCGTGGGTGCGTAGAAAAGCTCCGAATTCGGCACCGTGATCGCCGGAACGGCGTTGTTCACGCCGCTCGCCAGCAGCACCGTACCGTCCGGCGCTACAGCTTCGCGCATACCGGCCTGTACCGCCGTGAAATTCCCGCTTACGCTAAACGTCTGCGTCGCGGGGTTGTAGATATCCGCGTTTATCCCGGCAGGCAGCGTCGCTCCGCCTGAGATGAAGTCCGTGCCGTCACCCAGCACGATCCCCGCGTAGTGCCCGCGGGCGATGCTCATGTTTGTAGTCGGAGTAAACGTTCCGATAGCGGGATTGTAAAGCTCCGCCGTTGCAGTCAGCACTAGACCGGTTCCTGGCCCGGTGAGTCCTCCTGCAACGAGGACTTGTCCCGTATACAAGAGCGCCGACGAATGATTCCCGCGAGCGGTAGTCATGGGCCCGGTCAGCGTAAATGTATCGGCCACGGGATCGTAAATTTCCGCCGAAGCGAGCGCATTGTTGTTGGTGTCGAGACCACCGCTGATCAACACTTTTCCGTTGGGAAGCAGGTCCGCGTGATGTGCCTGACGAGCGCTATTCATAGGCTGTGCGGTTGCGGTGAACGTATTGGCTGTCGGATCGAAAATTTCCGCGCTCGCCAATGTATTCCCGCTGTTGTCATTTCCGCCCGTAATCAACACCTTCCCGTTCGCCAGCAATGTAGCCGCATGCTCCGCGCGTGGTGTCGTCATCTGCGCCGTCACGGGGTTAAACACATTGTTCGCCACGAAATATATATCGGCGCTCGGCTGGGCGTTTGTCGTGTCCGAATACCCTCCCGTCACGAGCACTTCTCCATTGAGCAGCAACGTCACCGTGTGATCCACGCGCGAAGTGCTCATCGTGTTGACCGTGCTGCTGAACGTGTGCGCCACCGGATCGTACAGCTCGGCGCTAGCCAGAGAGCCGGTACCATCTGCGTTCCCTGCTCCACCAGTCAAGAGAATCTTCCCGTTGGGCAACGCAATCACCATGTGATTGCGGCGTGCTGTGAGCATGCTTCCGGTTTCGCAGAAGCCAGTCACGTTGAACGGATTGGACACCGCCGATAGACCAGAAACCGAGGCCTTCAAGGCATAGCCATTCTGCCCATGATCGACGCTGAGAGTCGCGAACGAGGCGTTTCCATTGGCGTCTGTCTGCGTAGTGAGCGTGCCGCTGAGTGTCGCTGAAGCGCAGGGCGGCGTTCCGTTGAACGACAAGTTCACCGTCGCACCAGCGATCGCGGCGTCCGTGTTGTCAGCAACATGAACCACCACAGGACTACCGCCAAGGACCTGTCCGCCCACGGAATTTCCAGGTTGCGTCGTGAACGTCACGTTGCCACCAACAGTCCCCGTGAAGAGGATCGTATAGTTCGTGCTCACGGTCTGGAAGACAGGTTGCGACCCGTCGTGGACGCTAACACTGAACGTTATGCCGGACGCTTGCGGATTCGCGATCGTCAGCAAACCGCTGCTGGATAGCAGCACACCCTGCGCAGGAGATGGCGGACCAAATCCTAAGCCGCCGATGCCGCCGCTCGCATTGAGCTGAACCGAGTACGGCACGCCAATCGCCCCCGTTGGCAACGTCAGCGGTGTTATCGCAATCACCGAGCCGATGCGAATCGTCGGAGAATACGGAACCGACTCTGCCGGCGTCGCCGCATCCGTCGCTTTGATCGTTACAGTTGATCCTCCAGGATTCGCGACCGTTGGCGTACCGCTGATCGTCCCGCTGGTTGGATTGATCGCCAGTCCAGTCGGAAGACCTGTAGCCGTCCAGACGTACGGCGTCGTTCCGCCATTAACTGCCAACGGCGTCGATGTATAGGGCTGGCCCACAACTCCATCCGGCGGAGTCAGCACAAACTGTTCGGTAAGCGGCGTCACGCTCACGTTCAAGATGTAGTTCTGGGTTGTGGTGTCTGCCGGCACAGCGCTGTCTGCCACCTGAACTGTGAACGGATAGCTCCCCGGCGTAGTCGCTTGGCCGGAAACCAACCCCGATGAGCTCAAAGTAATTCCGGGAGGCAGCGCAGCGGGAGCCGTGGACCAAGTATATGTTCCTGGCTTTCCACCGATGGCCTGAAGCTGAATCGAATAGCCCGGATCGAGTCGGTCCGTGGCCGGGAGTGAAGTCGTAAGAATGCTCACTGGCGAATAAACGGGAGGCGCAGTGAGGTTCGGATTTCCGGGATTGGCGAGCACAGTCGTCGTGTTGACGGCCTGTGGCACGGTAACGGGGCTGATCACCGCCAGCGGATTGAACGAAATTGTCGCTGGAATTGGGTTCACCACCCGCAGCGTAATGTACGCCGTCTCGCCAGGAGCCAGCGTGACCGATGCCTCATTCGGTGTCGCATTTGTGATGTCAGGATTGGTGATATTCGGATTCGAGGCCGTGAATAGCATCGGATTTGTGATGTTGGCCACCGTGATCCAATGCGTTTGCACCCCAAGCACGCAGTTCACCGCAACAGGCGTCTGGTACAGCTTATTAATGAGCATCTGCAATACGATTCCGCTCGGCACCGTCCCGTTTACCGCAGTCTTCACGGTGTACGACGCCGTGGTATTCCCGTTGTTCGTAATCGGATACGTCACGTCTTGAATCGAACCATTCGTAATGTCCGGGTTCGTAATGTTAGGATTCGTGATATTAGGATTTGTTATGTTTGGATTGGTAATATTAGGGTTTGTGATATTCGGATTCGTGATGTTCGGGTTCGTCGCGCTGACATTCGTCACGTTCAAATTGGTGATGTTTGGATTCGTGATGTTCGGATTCAGGAACGACGTGTTCGTAATGTTGGGGTTCGTGATGTTCGGATTCGTGATGTTCGGATTGGTGATGTTGGGATTCGTGATGTTCGGATTCGTGACTTCGGCGTTTGTAATGTTGGGATTCGTGATGTTCGGGTTGGTGATGTTGGGATTGGTGATGTTGGGGTTGGTGATGTCGGGATTGAGGACGGCCGTCGAGGTGAGGCCGTTGCTCACTACGGATCCCCCGATGGCTGTGATCTGAGCGACGTTTACCGTGATGGTGGCTTCGGCATTCGTGGACGTGGCAAACACGCTCCGCGACACTGACGAGTACGGAGGAATGGTGACGTCCAGCGTTGTCAATTTCGAGAATTGCAAAAAGGATGCGGTGCCTCCCGTTGGCTGGCTTGCAATTGTGAAACGCACATTGAGTGGCGCTGACGTCGAGTTCTGTGCTTCCACCGGAAATGCGCGCTGGAACGGTACGGACTTCCCGTTAAACGTGGTGTTGCCGAGCGGCTTCGCGTTCCCCGGCGCTCCTACTACGAGGCCGCCGGTAATCTGCGACGTATAAATGTTTTGATTGCGCATGCCTTCCTCTCCGGGCACGCAGGCCGGAAGAGGATTGCCATTCTCCACGCTGATCGCGCCCGCAACGACGGGCGCTGTGTAATTTTCCCAACTGCCGCCGGGCGGTGGCGGCACAACGTCGCGGTTGTCCGTCCAAGTCGCGTGGAAAAGCGGATTGACGCTGGGCATGAAGTTGTACGCCCACGAACTCCCACTCGGCAGGAACGCCGGCGACGGCACGATATCTATGTAGTCTCCAAGAAAAGCTTCTTGCCCCGAATCAAAGAGCGGAAGGTTCGGCACGTTGAACTTGAACTGCTCAATGTCTTCCGATTCCGGATTGACGCAGCAACCAAATTCGTATTGCGACACCAGCACCGACGGCCCCAACACTACGGTTGGAAAGATTCCGAGTTCGAGTACGCGCAAATCCAGCGTATGACGGCGCAGCGTTAGTCCCGCATCATCAATATATGGTGTGAACACCTGGTTCTTCTCAGCAGGTGTCGCACCCGGAGCCAGTTCGCCCTGCGCTTCGAGCATGGCAGTGTAGTTGCCGAGGCTTGCTGGGTTCGGCGTGTAGAAATCGGCGTAGTGATCCAGCCGGAGATCGTAATAGAGCAGCGTGAGTCGGCCATTCGCAAAAGTCATGGCCGGCATGATCTGATGCCCGCGTCCCGAAGGATTGGTTTGCGCATTCTGCGACGGATTGTCCACCATAATGGCTGGCGTCCAATGCGTACCGTCCAGCGAACCGGCAGCAACCACGCGCGCATCCCCGCTAGAACTCACCCCGCGCGCCGAAAACGCTACATACACAAATCCAAACATGTCCGTCGTCAGCGCAGGATACGCATTCGTCCGGAACGACGTACCCGTGGTTCCCTGATCGAACGGCGTAAATTTCGAAATCTGTACCGGAGCGCTGAATGACTTGCCGGCGTTCGTCGACTGCGCCACCATAATCGCGTCGGAAAATCCGGTGGACGCAAACTGTCGCCACGCGACATAAACCGCGCCGGTGAGCGGGTTAACGGCAATCGCGCTTCCCTGGCTCGTTGTCGTTCCCGAGTTGATTTGAATCGGCGTGCTCCACGTCACTCCGCAATCCGTCGAGTGGGTAATCATCAAATGCGTTGGCGTGGAATTGGCTTTTGTCGCCGCGAGAAAATCCGTGTACGCCAAATAAATATTCCCCGCCGCGAACGATTGATGCACTGCCAGTGATCCGCCGTTCGCTCCCAGGCCAGGCTCATTCGCCGTGAACGAACAAGTCGCTGCACCGGCTCGCGGAATGTCCACCGCCATCGACGGCTTGTCCAAAAACTGCGAACTGTTTCCCGACGCCACGATGTGCGTGTCAATGTAGGTGATGGGATCGATTTGTTCGTTGTTGTTCAAATCATTGTAGCGCGCCACAAAGATCGAGCTCACGGTGCTTGCGGAAGTCGCGCTCGTGGCCCGGTCAAACGCCAGCCCCGCGTAGAAAAACATTCCGTTGGTGCCCGCACGCACGACCGGATCAGCTGCTGCCTGAAAGCGTCCGCTCAGAGCGCCGCTGTCCGTGCATTGCGACACGGCATAGGGACAACCCGGCAGCAGGTTGCTCTGCCACGTAAATCCTCCATCGAATGATTTGAACAATCCCAGCCACGCATCGCCTGTTTCGCCGCCGCCGCTCAGCACTTGCTCCAGGTCCACAGATCGATAGTCGTTTGCGCCAGCCAGAATGTGCATCGGGTTGCGCGTCGAGACCGCCATGGACGGTTCGTTCTGCCGCTGCAAGAAGGGATCGCCCGTGGGCCACTTCGTTCCAGAAACCATGTTGACGTTCTGCCCAGCTACCTGCGCAGTCGCGGGAGGCGCGGTCAGAAAAGCTGCAGCACAGGCCAATCCGAAGACGGCACAAAGAGCGCGTACGGACAATCTCATCGTAAAACTCCTAGAGGCAGTAGTATCTCGAAGCATAGTTAGGCCCTAGAAAGAATAGGCGCCGCTGCGGGGAATCCGAACAGACTTAGTAGGCCAGACTTCAGAGGGACGCGGCGGGGGACTAACCACGCACTGACCGACTGAGGCGAAATTCTGTCCTGCATCCTGTGTTATGTCAAGAAAAGAATCCGCCGCTAACCTTCGCCTTAGATCCAAGTCCATTCCAGACGCAAAGCTGCGAAGGGTTGGGCTTTTGAAACTTCCTCACATGCAATCAGCGACCACACAATACGAGCGTTCTTGTTCGCGGATCAGTTGGTGAGACAGATTATGTTCCGTCTGGCCCTCTCGATCGAGAGGAGGAAGGATTTGCCGGAAATTTGTGAGATTGATGAGGCAAACTACGCCCCGTCTATCCCCGCCGACCCAGTGACCGCTTTGCTCTTGCCCTACGCTTCCACTTGTATGGCCGTTTGCACGCAGTTCCGCACATGCGCGAGTGGCTTCCAGCGTCTGCCGAAAGAGCGGTTGTAATCGACGAAAGCCTTGAATTCGTGCAACAGCGAATAGAAATCATCGAAGATGATGATCGATCCCGGTTTCAGGTGGTTGTTCAGGCTGGCCAGCACGAACAGTGTCGACGAGTACAGGTCGCAATCCACATGCACTATCAATTTCTTCTGCAACCTCACCTTTTCTAGAAAGCCGGCTACGGTCTCTTGAAAGATTCCCTTTATGAATTGCACTCGGGAATCTGTAATTTGGGGAGGATTACCATTGGTGGAAAATGTCCCGGCGGGGGTTGCCGGCGTCCAGTCTTCCGGTAAACCGGTGAACGTATCGAAACCAAAGAATCGCGTTTCCGGGTTCTTGTTCAGCTCCGTCCACAAGTGGATGGATTCGCCTTTCCAGACCCCAAACTCCAGGTAGTCGTGGGACGCACCATTCACAATGCTATTCGAGATGTAGCTGTGCATGTCCGATCGATTCGCGAAACTTGGGGTGGAAGCTTGGAACAAGGTCCGTATCTTGATGAAGTCAACGTTGACGTTAACGGCATCGAGGAAATCGATCTTCTTTGGAAAAAAACGATATAGCAGGTCCCTCCTGGAAGGTGGTTGTGGGACGCTTTCGGTAACCTCAATTGGATTCGCCATGGCAGAGCAACCATGATTACCCTTAGCCCCCTAGCCTTGCCATACCCTGTACGCTGTATGTCCCGGGGTGCAACTAACGCGCTATCTACTTGTAGCGAGTTCGTGGCGAATCCATTCTCTGCCTCATTGTCCCGGTAGGTCTATATTATTCAACAAGAAACTCAAACCGAGAGAGTCGCAAATTCGCGACACGTCTTTATACTGGGAAGACCGTATTCACAACTTAAATTGCGTCGTGTTTCAATGCTGTGTGAATCGCCGTATTAGTTGGAGTGTGCATGTTAATACGCTGGGTGAACCACGCCTCATTTGTTCTGGAAACCGGAAAAGTAAAACTGATCTGTGACCCTTGGCTCGAAGGGACAGCTTTTAATGACGGGTGGCGCCTGGTAAGCCCCACGAAATTCTCCTATGGCGATTTCGCGGACGTGACCCACATCTGGTTTAGCCATGAGCATCCCGATCACTTTTCGCCTTCAAACCTGCGTAGCATTCCGGAGGAATTTCGCCGGCGAATCACCGTTCTGTTTCACCGCACCAAAGACAAGCGGGTGATCAAGGTATGCGCCGCGATGGGTTTTGCTACACGTGAGATGAATCCTGAGGAATGGATAGATGTAGACGGCGTTCGCCTGATTTGCGGGCTAAACGGCCAGATCGATTCGTGGCTGGGAATCGATGCAGAGGGAACCAAGATCTTAAACATGAATGATTGCGTCTATGACACATCTCGTGAGCTCAGAAACATCAGCAACCTTATGGGGCCGATCGAAGTACTGCTCACTCAGTTTTCCTATGCCAACTGGATCGGTAATCGAGATGAGAGCGAAAGGCACCAGAAAGCGGCCGAAGATAAACGAAAGGAAATGCGCAAACAGGTTCAAATGTTCAGACCTACATGGGTGATCCCGTTTGCGAGCTTCGTGTGGTTCTCGCATGAAGAGAATTTCTATATAAATAAAGCAGTCAATCGCATCTCCTCGATATTCCGCTATTGCGCCAAGGACTTGGACGTTAAGCCCGTGGTGCTATATCCGGGTGACGTGTGGGAAGTAGGGAAACCTCACGACTCGGATTTGGCCCTGGTAGCGTATGAGGCAGACTACGATCGCGTGCTCCACGGCGAGCCTAAGGATAGTGCTGAGGCTGTATCCGACGCTAAGCTTTTGGAAGCTGCTACGCAATTCGCCGCGAAACTCAAACAACGAAACAACCGTTTTTTGCTTCGTATAATGCCGTCAACAACGGCCTACCTGACAGACAAAGATCAAACTGCGGTCTTGTCTTGCAATGGCCTCCGGCTTTTGCCGGGGCAACCAAAGCAAGCCGACATCCACTTGGGATCTGATTCGCTGGCCTATTGTCTGCGATACGGATGGGGCGGCGACACCTTACACGTGAACGGGCGATATCAGGTGCCCGAGGGCGGCAATGCGACACGATTCTTTCAGATATTTAGGGTCTCGGGCATAAACACGGCGGACGAACCGCTCACTTTCCCTCTAGTCCTTACTCGCGGACTTCAGAGGCTAGCCCGACCGTTAACGAGACGCTTTGCCGATTAGGTCAACTCGTTGGATAGGTCCCGACCGCCGAAATTGCTTTGCCCCGTGAACGAGGCAGCGGCATCTCTCGCCCGCGCGCTGTCACCTTTTCAACGGACTCGATCTCGCCCTTTCGCACCAGCAACGCATCGTTGAAGTTGTTGACCGTGGTACAAACGTGCCGGGGCAAAAGGTAGAGCGCTTCGCCAACCGCAGGACTGGACGCTCCCTCCTGGACCTGCAGAGGCAGGTGCTCTTCGCTCGGTGAAAGCGGCGTTAGCTCGGAATGTCCCATTACAACGCAGGTGGGCACGCCTGAATCGGCCGAGACGGACTTGTGTCCTCCATCGCTGGTGACAATTCCCACGCGGGGATGGCTCACAACTCGCGTCAAAACGAGCACGGCCGGCCGATACCCATACTCCGCCGGAAGCTGTGCCAGACTCGACGCATCGCAATAAACAACGGTTCCTGGCGATACCCGGTGCACAAACCCTGCATTGCGAAAGCCCTCGAAGGAAAGTGAAGTGGGCAGCGTCGGCGTTCCCGCGGTAATTACTTCCGGCACGCGAATTCCAGTGCGTTCGATCTCGCTCACGATTTCGATCAAGCGAGTGTAGCCGTGATGAGCTGCAATCGCGCGCTCTCGCATGTCCGGCTGTCGATGCTGCCCATCATAATAATGCACCCCGCGAAACTCGAGACCGCTGGCCCCAATGGCTTTCGCCAGATCGAAAACCTCGGCGCCGTGTCCCTCGTCGATTCCGGTCCGGTTCATGCCGGGATTTATATCGATGAAAATTCCCAACCGGCTGCCGCGCCATTGCTGCAACTGTTCCGGGTTCTCGACCAAAACGGAAATGCGCACCTGCGGAAACAGCTCCGCGATCCCCCTCACGCGCCGCGCATTTGCGCCGATCACCGGGTACGCCACCAGTACATCTGCCGCGCCAGACTGGCACGCCACCAAAAGCTCCAGAGTCGTCGCGCATTTGAAATTGCGAACGCCGCGCTCCAGCAGCATCAGCAACGTGTAGCCCAGCTTCGCCGTCTTGATATGCACGCGCCAGCGATCGCCATCGCCACCGAGCAGCGCCAGCGTCCGCTCAATATTGGACGCAATATATTCGGGATACACGAGGAGTGCAGGAGTCATCACGTCGTCGAGGTTGGACACCGTATAGCCCGGATCCCAAGCGTATTCGCTGATCATGGTTTTTTGGGTAGTCATAGCGCCCTAGATGATAGCGCGCAAGTCGTCGATTCCGCACTCCGACTACCCCGGCCATACGTCGCGTTTGTTGCTCCCTTTGGGGGCTGTAACAGAGTGCCGGTCTAAAGACCGGCACGGGAATTTTTCTTGTCGCAAGCGACACGGCACGGGCTGTCGGCTCGGTCAGTTTGGTTTTTGCCGCGTGGCTTATACGGTCCAAATCGTATCCAAATTTGGGAATGGAACTGTCAGTTCTGACGATTCCATCCGGGGCGTCCATAGAGGATCGTTAGACCGAGGTGTCGCATGACCGCGCCATCAGGCAACATGTCCACAACTCTCTCCGAGCCGCTCGACGACAAACGTTCCGCGATATACGAAACGGTCGCTTCGGGGTCCACCTTGAGCGCATCCTACCTCACGATGAATATGGCCGCTGCCCTGATCGCCGGTTTGGGGCTCATTGAAAACTCGCCTGCCACCATTATTGGCGCGATGTTGATCGCCATGCTGTACGGCCCAATTGTTGGCATCGGTCTTGGTCTGGCCAAGGCAGACCTGCAGCTGCTCGGCCGCTCCCTTTTGGCGGAGTTCGTGGGCGCCGTCTTCGTGCTGGCTGCAGGTCTGTTGATCGGCGTCAGCACGCGCTACCTCACTGTCGGTAGCGAAATCCTCTCCCGCACTTCTCCCAGCCTGGTCGACCTGCTTGTGGCTTTTGTTGGTGGACTCGCCGGAGGTTTTACATTCGTCTCGACAGGATTGAGTGGCGTCGTGGTCGGAGTGGCTATCGCCACCTCGCTAGTTCCTCCATTGACCACCTGTGGCATCTTGTTGGCTCGTCATTCGCCCTCTTTGGCAGCAGGCGCTTTTTTGCTGTTCCTTGCCAATTTTGCGGCCATCGCTCTGGGTGCGATGCTTACCTTCTTGTTTGCCGGTCATCGTCCGGCGGCTGCGGACAAAGCCAAAAAGGTTCTCGTGCCGCGCTTGGTTTGCTTAGCTTTGGTTCTACTTCTTGCGCTTCATCTGAATGGCACACTTCGGCGCGCCAGCGCGCAGTCGACAATGCAAAGCAATTTACGAAATGCACTGGCGCAGGAGATTGCGAAACTCCCGGGAGCGCGATTGGTGGACGTCACACTGGCGAAACGGGATGGTAAGTTCTTCGTGCGGGCAGTTGCACGGACGCCGCAGCCCATATCCCCTGAGCAGGTCGCACGTCTTAACGATCTGGCAAACAATGTTACGGGGCAAGAGATTAGTCTTACGGTTAGGTCCGTGATCACGGCCGAAACGACGCGTTACGGCAACGTGTACGAACCTGAGTTGCTTCCAGATGAAACTTCGAACGAACGGTAATCGCCTATCGATGTCAGAGTCGTTTACAATCCTGTTCGGAAAGGAAGTCCATGCGATTATCTGCCCTTTGCCTCTTAGCATCTGTCCTGCTGCCGTCGTTAGCTCATGCTCAAGCTCCTGTTTTCGCGATTGCTCCGGAAGAAAGCACGATTAAGTTCTTCGTGAATGCGTCGGTATCTCTAGAGGACAGTTTCGACAAGTGGGACGCCTCTCTTACGTTTACGTCGCCTGATGCTTCGACAGGCACCCTGGACATCAAGATCCAGGCTGCCAGTGTGAATACCGGAAGCGGCTTAAAGGACGACAAGTTAAAGAGCAAAGATTTCTTCGATGTTGGGCAGGATCCGGTGATCACGTTTAAGTCAACGAAGATTGTGCGGACCGGTCCCAACACCTATGCAGTGCAGGGAAACTTTACGATACGCGGAGTGACCAAAGCAGACACGCTGACGCTAACGGTTGACCCGGAGGGGAAAGCTTCAGGCGATATCAAAGGGACAATGGCTTTCGACCGCAGGGACTACGGGATGAACAGTGGGATTCCATTCATCAGGATCGCAGACCGCGTCGAGGTAACGGTTGCTCTCCAGGCGAAGCGAGTCAGCGGGCCTCCGGTGATTTTTAAGCGATAGCTCGCCCCGCAAAATAGCGATCCTTCTCTTACCAGCGGAAGCGAATCCCGATTTGGATGATGCGCGGCGTGACAACTCCAGAGGGGCCACCAAGTCCACTAAAATTTTTCGCCGCGTCAAACGAGGCTCTTTGGAAGTCGGCCAGCGTCAGAGCCTGTCCATTGGCCCCAAGGTATAAGCCCGTGAACGGGTTGAGGCAACTGGCTGAGCAATTGAAGTTAGGGTTCGGCGCGCCGTTTACAATGAGCCTTGGCAGCGGCAAGAGGTTCAGCGCGTCGAAGGAATTATTGAAAATGAATAGCGGGTGGTTGAAGACGTTGAAGACATCCATCTTCAACTCCAGGCTGGCAGATTCCCACTTGGGAATCATGATGGATTTGGTGAGTGAGATGTCGAAGCTGTATAGAGCCAGGCTTTGGCCCGCGTTGCGGACGAGATTGCCGTTGATGTACTGAAAGTCTACAGGCGTACCTGTAAAGCTGTCGACCGGACCAGACGTGCTAGCTCCCGCAGGCGCAGCGAAAGTGGTCTGCAATGCGGCGCAATTGGCCAGCCCTGCAGCGGTACAGGCAGCTACGCCAGCGGGGCCAACCTCCAGGTTCGTACCCGCAATCGAGCCAATATTCGTGGCCACCAGTGCACCTATAGGCGCGTGGGCACAACCTGGCAACGCCGATCCCGGCGTACAGATGTTCGGTCTCTGCATGGTTTCGCTACCGAGGTCCGTAAAATTTAACCCCGCGAAAGACGCATCGCCTGTTGAAACTGGATACGGCCGCCCGGATTGCAGAGTACCCAGCACGCCGAATGTCCAGTTGTTTAGGATCGTGCTAACAACCCGGGTGTGTAACAGGTTGTTTGTATCAGCTACGAAGCTGAAGTTGACCAGGTTGCGAATATCATTCTGGGCGGAGGCATTCTCCTGATGCAGAGAGGCGAGTGGATTCCCAGGTTCGGAAAGACCGAAGAAGTCCTCTCCGTCATTCAGGGTATGAGACCACGTGTAGTTGCCCTGGAACTGGAAGTGGTGCGACATCCGCTTCACTGCCGTGATTACAAGTGCGTTGTACCCCGACGAGCGATCGCTGAAGACTGTCCGGATGGGGCCGAAGTCTGGATTGGGAACGTCCGGCATGTAGAAATAGCTCGGATGGGCCGGGTCGGCGATTGGCGCGGGGAAGTTGGTATCTGTTTCGCCGAGTAAGCCGTGGGCAAACACGCCTTGGTAACCGATGCTGTAGGTAAAAGAAGATCCTAGCTGGCGCTGGTATACCAACGAAGCCATAGTCATTTGTGGATTTTTGAGCGTTGGCGAAATAGGACGCACCCGCCCGTAGTAGTCGATCGGCTTGAAGAGGTCTAATAAGGCGGGGCTCGGCTCGTTTGGATAAGCGCTGAGGACCTCCCGACCCGTAGTGATTCCGTCATTCCCAATCGATCCCGGAGTGATGCTTTGCGTGAAAAGGGTATCGCCATCGAAAATCAATGAATTAATCATCACGTTGAGATCGACCATTTGCGTAATTCTGGCGCCGGCAGCGCGAATCACGGACTTGCCGGGATCTCCGAAGAGCCAGTGCATGATCCCATGCTCAAAATTCGGGCTCCAGGCGATGCCGAGACGCGGCTGCCAATTGTTGTTGTCCGAGCCGCAGACAGGAATCAGACCATTGGATTGCAAGCAGCCTCCCGGCACGTGCGGCTCGGGGAGAGTTCCACCTGTGAAGGCTCCAGCTTCTCTGTCATAGCGCAATCCATAGTTCACAGTAATGTTGCGCCGGAATTGCCAGCTATCTTGGGCGTAAAATCCATAGATATTGTCGTTCGTGTTCACGGCGCCCGGTCCCAGTCCGATGGTGAATTGAGACGGGCACTGGCCGTCGGCTTGAGGAAAGAAGGAATTGGTGCAAGGACCTGGCGCAAAGTTGGAGTATTCGCCGTAATGAAACTGTTGATACAAGGCATGGATCGGGAAATGGCTGATATTCATCCCGAACTTGAAGGCATGGCTACCCCTCGTCCAGGACAGATTGTCGATGTATTGGTAACGGTTCTGGAAATCGCCCTGCGGGCAGCAGTAGTCCGCACCGACATATGCGTTAGACAACGCCTCTCCAGGTAAGGTGCTCACTGGTACTGTCGAAAGCAGGAAGCGATGCCAGAAAAACCGTCCTTCGTTGACGATGTGAGGTGTCAGAGTTGAAATCAGGCCGATGTTCAAGCCAGAGTCGTGAATGGTTGAGTTGACCAAGCCGCTTGGGTCGGTGGTCCCCGGCGGCGTATTTATCAGCACGTTGGACGACGTATCGCGCTGGACGTTATAACGCACCGTCAGCAGCTGTTTGTCGGTGAGGATGGCGTCAACTTTTGCGGACCACAGCAGTTCGCTGACGGGTTGATTGATGGTGATGCTATCTCCGAAAGGCAAAGTAGTTACCGGAGCACCCTGCGCGGTATCTTCAAGGCTCGTAAACCAGAACAATCGGTTCTTCACAAACGGTCCGCCCGCCGTGAATCCATACTCGTGCTTGAAGAAAGGCGCGCGGCTTGTCGGATCGCTCAGGTTGTAGAAGAAGCTCGACGCCCCAAAGTTGCGTCCGCGGAAGTACGCGTGGAAGTCACCATGAAAGTCATTCGTTCCGGACTTCGTCACGACGTTCAGAATGATGTTTCCGGCTTGGCCGTACTCCGCGTTGTAGTTGTTCGTCAGAACCTCAAATTCCTTTACCTCTTCCACCGATGCGCCGAGCGCGTCGCGCGCGACAAGGATCTGCGCCTCATCCCAGATATTCCCGCCGTCCACGTTCACTTGGATGCCGCGGTCATTGAAGCTGCCTGGACCTACGAGGTCAGAGGAATCGCTGGAGTAGTCGTACCGCACCCCGGGAGCCGATACTGCCAAGCCTTCGAAAGCGTTCGACACCCCACCGACTGCTTGATAAGACGTCGTCGTAGGAAGATTCGCCACGTCCTTGTCGCCGATCACCGTCGACACATCCGTTTTTGTTCTCTCGACAAGCGGTAACTCCGTCGTGACGATTATCGTCTGCATTTGCCCCGCAAGCTTCAGGTTAAAGTTGATATCGAGGTCTTCTCCAATCTGCAATTTCACGCTCTTTGCTTGAGTTGTAGCAAACGAGCGGGCTTCGATGGAGAGGTCGTAGATTCCAGGCGGTAGGTTGTCAAAACGGTAGATGCCGTCCGAGGTCGTTTTCGTCTGCATTGTCCTCCCGGTTTCGACGTTGGTCGCCGTCACCGTCGCCCCGGGCACCGACGCGCCGTTCAAATCTTGGGCGTAGCCTGTAATCGTCGCGAAAGACGCACTCTGGCCGTAGGCGCCGGGCGCCATTAAGAGTAGCAATCCCGTGCCGATGATCATGGTCTTGAGGCACACCATCACCCTGCCGGAAATCCGGGAATTTTCTGCCAGTGGGCGTGCCGCCACATCAACCAAAAAGAGAAACACAGCGAGTACAGGAGACTTCATCGGGCGCTCTCCCTAGTGCTCGCACCCTGTAGCTAGTTCCGCTTCGAGCTCAAATTGTTGGGTAGCATATTCGTATCGGTGGGGTGAAGCAAGCAGACTAGCTGGACCCCGATCCGTCGATAGCGGGACGTGTTTTACATAGTGGCAGGCGCGAGGAGCCTGAATGGGGCCGTACGCCAGCGTAGAATGCCGGTAGGCTGTTTGAACCGAAGACTACGAATTCTCACCTGGAAGGTGCGCCCTTCGCATACGATGGCGTGCATGCGCAAAATCGAGAAGCCCTCACCGACCGAATCACCATTATTGTTCGAGTTCGATCCCAAGCCAGCCGAAGAGATGCTGACCGCGCTGGGAGGCTTACCCCTGGTGGTGCAAGCCTTTCGTTCTCTGGGATTACCGGGCAGTGTGAAACAACACCTGGTGGTGAAGGAACGCCAGCGGGGTTACGACGAGGCTACTTTTGTCGAGAGCTTCGTGATTCTGAATGCCGCCGGAGGCGAGTGTCTGGATGATTTTGAGCGACTGCGGGCGGACCCCGGGCTAGGGCAACTAATCGGGCACGAAGTGCCTTCTCCGGAAGCAGCTCGGAAGTTCCTGTATGCGTTCCATGAAGAAGAAAAGATTCAACAAGCCAAGCAGCAGCGACTGCCGGATCAAATTGCGTACATTCCCACAGAGAGTGAAGCGCTGGAAGGGCTAGGAAAAGTGAACCAAGATCTGATCCGGCGATTGGGAGAACGTTGTCCGGAGCAGAAGATCGCTACGGTGGATCAGGACACCACGATTATCGAGAGCCGCAAACAAGAAGCCCTGCACACCTACGAAGGGCCGCGAGGCTATCAGCCGATGCTGGCGGTGTGGGCCGAGATGGACGCGGTGCTGGCCGATGAGTTTCGAGATGGGAACGTACCGGCGCAGATGGCTCCGTTGACCGTGGCGAAAGCGGCGTTCGCCGCGCTGCCCAAAACAGTGACGACCTACTATTATCGCGGCGATGCGGCCTGTCATGAGAAGGAGTTGTTGCGCTGGCTGTGCAACGAGAAACGTGAAGAAGGGCCGCAAGGATGCATTGGTTTTGCGATCAGCGTGCGGATGAGCGAGGCGTTGCGCGAGGCCATTCTGGAAGTTCCGGAAAAGGAATGGAAGGCCTACGGGGAGCCCGAGCCGGGTATAGATCGGGAGTGCGCCGAAGTAGTGTTCGTGTCGAACCAGCAAGCAGAGCCGAAGGACAGCCAGCCGCTGCGCTACATCGCCATCCGGCTGCGCCAACGGCAGGGAGGGTTGTTTGCCGACGGCAGTAACGTGCGACGTTTTGCCGTGCAGAGCAACATCTGGGATTGGGAAGCGGTGAAACTGATCGAGTGGCACAGAGAAAAAGCCGGGACGATCGAGCGGGTACACGATGTGATGAAGAATGATTTAGCGGCCGGGGTACTGCCGTCGAAATATTTCGGAGCCAATGCCGCCTGGCTGCGGCTGGCGGTGATCGCCTACAACGTGCTCACAGCGCTGAAGCGCTTGGCCTTGCCGGCAGACTTATTGACGGCCCGCCCGAAGCGACTGCGCTTTTTGATTTTCCATATGCCGGGTCGACTGGTGCATCATGCTCGTGAACTGAGCTTGCGACTGGGGACGGCCATCGAGGGCCTCGCCATGTGCATGGGCGCAGTGCGCTTATTGCCGCTTCCTTCTTAGCATTTCCCGGAACAGGTTCTTATCGACGGATTTGCAGAGCGCTTTTTTGGAAGCGCTTCGGAAAAGAGCCGTCCCTCGGCTTCCCGATGGACCTCACAAACCTACACGCGTTGCTCAACGCCCAAAAGGCGCTCTGGCAGCGAATTGACTTCGCATCTACGCGCATTCAGGCTGCCAAATACCCGTCACTCCTACCTTACCGACGGATTGGGGCTGGAGGGATGAGGCTAGCAAACGCCGTTCGTGCACTTTTGGGGCACACACGCGGTAGCTCGCGTACAGCCTCAGAAATGCAGTTTGAGCGTGAATTGTGCCGAGCGTGGACCGCCAACGGCGTACAGTGGGTTCTGACCGGTAATGGTGCCTGAGCCATCGACGTTCGTCGTCGAGCCAGGGCATACCTTGCCAAAATTTGAGAGTGCAGCTCCGCCCTGATATCCCCAGAAGCCCTCTGGGTTGCAGCCCGATCCGGGGAGCCCGAACATCGGATGGTTGAATACGTTGAAGTACTCCGCGCGCACATCCAGCTTCACTCGTTCGGAAATGCTGAACTGACGGCGCAGCGCCAGATCAGTCTGATCGATCGAGTACGGGCTACGCACCCCATCTCTCGGGAAGTCTCCGTTTTGCCCAACGGGTGGTGCTGCAAAGGCTGCCGGATTCAACGCTTTGCCATCAGGTTGCGTGGGATCAGCGATCCAGTAGGGTTGACCAGACACGATGTTAGGCTGAACGACATTGTATTCGGACTGGGGCGAGAGCCCACCGACCGTTACGTTGATCGGCGGCGCCGAACTCGCGCGCACGATTCCGTCCGCCGCCCAGCCTCGCAGGATGGCTCTGGCCGTGCGGCCCCATGAAGGCGTTGGCACCTCGTATGAGACGGCGCCCGCGAAGCTGTTGCGAATGTCAAAATCCGACGGTGACAGCGGTGGTAGTACGATGTCGCTTACGCTTGTTGCCTCAAGACCAGCCGCATCAGCGGAGCCCACATCGCTAGATTTTGCCAGCGTATAGGACGCCAAGGCTTGCAGTCCGTGCGAAATTCGTCGCTGGAACTGGACCTGCAATGCATCGTAATGCGAGTAGCCGGCGTTCCGCGTTACCTGAATCGGCCCTCCGCCTATGCTCAAAACAGCGGGCGGCGTAATGGCGTCCTGCCGCAACAGCCGGCTGCCGTCCGACCCAACATAAGTTGCCGTCAACGTTTGTTGCGGTCCCAATTGCCGCTCAATGGCCGCGTTCCACTCAAGGGTGTAGGGGAGTTGCAGGTTTGGATCGACAGCGCTTAAAAAAGCCCCGCTGTTGATGACCGTTGAGAAAGGCGGCGGCTGCAAAGCTGGGTTGCTAGGATCGAAAGGCAGAGGTGGTGATGCCGAAATGAAGCGGGAGATTGAGTATGGAAACCCATAGGCGGCATAGCCGACGTTCCCGTAACCTAAATCATAGAAAACACCAAATCCTCCACGCACCACTGTTTTGGGCATCACCTGGTAGGCAGCTCCAATTCGCGGAGCAAAATTGTTATACCTGGTGTGCCAAAGAGCTCCCGGCACCTCTGCAAGCGGGTTCGTGTTAAAAATACCCTGCAGAACATAAAGTGGTTCGTCTGACGTATCAGAAACCGACGGCGTGTTGATCTCCCAGCGCAACCCATAGGTCAGCGTCAGGCGATTCGTGACCCTCCAGGTGTCCTGCGCAAACAGAGAGAAGTTGTTCACGATCACCGAAAAAGGCCGGTACGAAGACAGAAGGATGGAGCCCGACGTTCCTGCTACCAACTGCGCGTAACCAGACGGGAAAAAGCCGTAATCGGTGCCTTCCAGCGATGTCGGGTTTAGACGACGATAATCGATGCCGAACTTGATTTGGTGCACTCCAACGGCCCAGGAGAATGTGTCCACAAAGTTGAGTTGCCCTTGCACATTGGAATATTCGGTACCCGCCCGGACATCCATGTTGCCGTCGCCAATGGATCCAAAATTAACGAGAGCCTGGCCTTCGTCAGGGCGATAAACGGACGAGGCCGGGAACAACACGGAAGTAGGCGGTGCCACGCCGCCATAAAAGTCTGTAAGGTCAGTTTCGAAGGTGGCAGTGTAGCGACTCCAGTTTGCCCGGAAGTCGTTCACCTTAGTGGGAGCAAGCAAGATGGTCACCCCCGCGGTAAACGTGTCCGCATTCGCATTTTCGTAACCCAATTCCTCCATGCGCCGATAGGTGCCATAAGAGGGCGCGTGAACATAGCGCGCGAATAGCGTGATTTTCTTGCTGAAGTTCTGGTCGATGCGGATACTGGTGGCGTTGAGAGAGGAAGGATTGGAATAAGCCAAGGTCAGGTTCGCGAGGCACGGATTCGTGATGTTATCGCACGTGGGGTCGGTGAGAGGCGCGTTCGCAGGGGGAAGCGGCAGGGCATCGACAATCGGCTGATACGCAGGCGCAACCGCGGCCCGGGCCGACGCCGTAAAGAACTCTCCGGAGGCCGTCTGCGGGAGCCGCAGCCGCAGCCCTTCGTACGAAAAGAAAAAGAAGGTCTTGTCTTTGCGGATGGGGCCGCCAATTGTTCCGCCAAAGTCATTCTGGCGCTCCGCGGGTTTGGGAAGCGGCGGCGCGTCAAAATAGTTCCGGGCATCGAAGACGTCGTTCCGCAAGTAGTCAAAGGCCGTGCCGTGGAATTGGTTGCCACCGGACTTTGTGACGATGGAAATTTGGGCTCCTGGAGTGTGTCCAAATTCAGGCGGGTATGACGAGGTCTCGATGCGGAACTCCTGCATGGCATCTACGGAAACCAGTCCATTCGTGCCGCCTTGGGCGGTGTATCCCGGTATCGCGGCCCCCAAAGTCTGACCGAGGCCACTGATGTTTACGCCAAAATTAGCGCTCACTCCATCGACCATGAAATAGTTCGAGTCTGTGCGCTGGCCATTCGCGCTGAACTGGCCTTGCCCGAGATTTTGCGAGGTGAAGACTATGCCCGGCGTCAGCGCCATCAGCGGCTGGAAGCTTCGGCCATTCAAGGGCATGTTGGCAACTAACTGCTGGTCCACCACCGTGCTGACCGCCGCCGACTCGGTTTCTAATCCGAAAGTGTCGCTCAGGACAGTTATCGTTTCCGAAGCGGGACCGAGTGCGAGGGTGAAATTCTCGTTGACCGCATCTTGGACGTAGAGTTGCAGGTTAGGTCGGATGACGGTCCGAAACCCTTCCTTCTGAATGGTCAAACGGTAGGTTGCCGGACGCAGGTCGGGTAAAACATAGATTCCGTCCTCATTAGTGGTGCTCGTGATGGAGGCGTCCGTCTCGATGTTGGTGATCTTGCATTGGGCACCGACGATGACAGTGCCAGTCAAATCGGTCACCCTGCCGGAAATACGAGCGTTTTCTGTTTGCGCGCAGGCTGGCACAGCGGACAGAAGTAGAATCATTACGAGTAAAGGAGACTTCATCAAAATCAAACATTCTCCCTAGTGCTCGCACCTGGCAACTAGTTCCGCTACGTGTTCAAAGTGTTGGGAAGGGTATTTTTACGGATGTGTTGGCGCAACTAGACAAACTGACAGGTGTACAACGCGGGAAGATTGAGGTACCGCGGGGGATCTTGCGGTTAGTGGATGTTTCAGGTCGTTACCGGTGGTTGGCCTCCCCCAAGTATGCATACAGCATCTTTTGACCGCTGGGTTGCTTGCCGCCAGCCGAAGGCTCAACTGTGACAAATACGGAATTGATCTTTCCAACGAGCTCTGGGTCATCCACTTTCATCACCCAGCGTCCTTGGGCCTTGGCATCCACCCGCAAAAAGCCCAGGCTACGAGATGTGTTCTTTCCGGCTTCCGGAACGGCCCAGACCTGGAAACCTCGCTTTGCGTCTAAAGCTCTCTCTTCATTCAAATCGAAAGCATAGAAGGTAAGGGACTTGCCTTCGGTAAGGAAGACGCGTCCAAAGGCCTTGTTGGTATTGCCATTCGGGTCCGTGTCGCGGACGTCGATGACGTGCAACTGGCGAGACGCCATCAGTTCGCGAACATCCTGGCCGGCGGCCGCGAGCTGGCGCTCCATATCTAGCGTTGCGCTTGCAACTCGCAACTTATCAGAGAGTTGCGCGATGCGAACCTCTTCCTCCACGAGCGAGGCTTCGTCGTTGAGACGCAGTTGATTCACACGAGCGGCCTCGTCTTTTGCGTCTGCCAGAAGTTTCTCTTGGTTGCGAGCTTCGTCGAGCAATTGCGCCTTCTCGCTGGAAGACCGTTCCGCGTCTCCCCGTGCTTGATCGCTGTTACGGCGAAGGTTCTCGGCCATGCTGGTGGCGTTTCCCAATTCGGTACGCAGATTTTGGATCTCGCGCTGGCTCGCCGTGAGCGATTCGTTCAGTTTAGAAAGGCTTGCAGTAAGCGCGGAATTCTGCAGTTTAAGTTGTTCAACCTGCTGCGCTTGGCTCGATCCCTGGGAGGCGGGATGCCAGTAAGCTCCAAAGAAGACTGCCGAGACAATCGCGGTGACCAGTGCGGCCGCGGCTGGAACGAAGAGGCCAAAACGCCTCCCAGGATGCCTGGTGGATCCCTCGACACTTGGTGAGAACACGACACCTTCGAGCCCGGCACGTTGAAGGAATCGTCCGCGCAGGCCGTTGTCTGGACGCGTCTTGGCGATATCCATGAACTCACGAATAGAGCTCACCGTAAGCGGCATGCCGGAGCAAACGAGTCCGCTGAACTCCTCCTCCGCTTTTTGGCACTCGACGCAATCCTTGGTGTGTTCGCGCAGCTCCACGAGATCCTCATCCGACAGGAATCCGCCTGCTTTCAGAGCGGCCAATTCTTCGAAATGGGAATGATCAGTCATGGCCGCCAGCTGACTTTGCCTTCTCCGGTGTGCGTCCTACAAAGGAACGCAGCTTCTGAAGTCCCCGATAGTAGTGGTGCCGGACATTCGATAGAGAGTCGCCCATCTTCTCGGCGATCTCCTTCATTGAAAGCCCGTTATAACTGGCTAGTTCAACGACCTGCTTTTGGGGACCGTTCAGCGTGGCTAGCCCTTGCTTCAGAAGATGGGTCAACTCATGGTGTGAGAACTTGCCTAGCGGCGTGGGCGTCTCAGGCAAGTGAGTCTCGATCTCGTCCAGATTCGCCTGGTCGTAGAATTTCCGCGCGTTCAGGTGTTGCTTGCGGTTGATAGCGCGGTGATATGCGTACTGGAGAATCCACACCTTAGTAGTGCCTTTGGCAGGGTCAAATTGTGCCACCGACCGAAAAATCTCCAAGAAGACATTTTGCATGACGTCTTCGGCTTCTCCCGGGTCGCGAACGATTTTCAGGGCAATGCTAAGGATAAGGCGGTGATACCTATCGAACAGAACGGCCAGTGCGTCGTTGCAGCCATCCTTTAAGTAGGCCATTAGCTGGGCATCGTCCAGCCCCTTCAACTTATCGAAAGTTGGAGGCTGAACAGAGCGCATAAAGGGGGAGCTGGCGGACGGGAGCTCAAATTTGGTCAACGAACCGTGCCTGTAGCGCCATCCATGGAATGGCAGTACTTACTAGGGAGGCTAACTTATATTAGGAAATGTCTTGAAAGGCAACTGTTAGAACTGCTGCTTTACAGGAAGCTAGCGAAGGTCGAGATTTAGTATGGCGCAAAAGAAAAAATATCGCGCCCCAAAACGGGAACGGGTATAATTCCGCGGTTTTGAAGAGTTTAGCCTAGCCGTCGTGAGAAGATACAGATGAAAGACACCGTCCGGATTATCCTCGTCGATGACTTCAAGCCTTGGCGTAGATTTGTCGCAGCCATACTGCAAGAGAACCCCGACTGGGAGATCGTTTGCGAGGCGGCGGACGGGCTAGAAGCCGTCCAAAAGGCCGAGGAATTTCAACCAGACTTGATCTTGCTGGACATTAGCCTTCCAAGGCTGAATGGAATTGAAGCCGCCGGATCCATCCGCAAGGTCGCTCCAGGGACGAAAATCCTGTTCGTGAGCGAAAACCGGGACTCAGATATTGCAGCCGCTGCCTTAGACGCGGGTGGGCACGGGTACCTGGTCAAATCGGACGGCGCAACCGAATTGCTAGTTGCGGTAGAAGCCGTTCTTCATGGCAAGCGGTTTATCAGCAGCACCTTCATTGGTTTCGAGCTCGACATCCCCGAGAGACAATCCAGCGGCGAACTCCGATAGATCAGAACCCCAGGCATGTGCAGAGGACGCAACAGTGACACCCGTGTTGGCTTCTTTTCCAAGCAGACACAACGCGTTTTCTGCAATGGCAAATTCCGCAAAACCACAATCCAGGCAAACCAAGAGCCTCGGGAATACAAAAACCGGAGGCTTGTCGAGATTCTTGAGCCCGGAAAGATGGACGTTGATCTCCGAGTTAAACTTTCGCTGATTCTCTGAACGGCAGGATTTACATACCATACGCTTCACCCCACGAGAGGCCAAGATTGAATGCGAGCCAGAGGCTCGCTATGTCGGAGTGTGCCTTGCTGCCCACCGAATTGTGCCATCTAGTTTGTTAAAATCTGACGACGACTGCAGCTGGGCATATGCCCAGGGGTCTTAAACGCGAGGGGATTGACGGTGCGGCTTGGGGTAACCGAGGTGATTCGGCCCGAGGCCTGTGAGTTTAGGCTCCTTTGCGTTCCTAGGCGGAGGAAGCTAAATCTTGTAAGTGCTTGATTTTATGGAGCAGCCTATCGGAATCGACCGACACCTGAATCTTGGTAAGTCTGCAGGCGCTTACAGCCTAGAATTGCGTTTGCTTCAAGAATACTGCCTGCCTGGAGGGCACGGTTCAATCGCTGGCACTCATTTTTGCACTTTCTGAGCTGCAGAGGGCGCCTTCGCTGCGCCAGGCTTATTCCAGCCGTGGAAGCGCGACAAGTCACCCGCATCCCATGCCTCGCGGAGTCCGGGAGCGCTCAAATCCCAGTCTGGGCGGATTTCGCTCGTCGCGGCGCGCAGATCGTGCCAAAGGTCGGCGACCGATGGACGGCCCCAGAACCAGTAGCCGTTGTAGATGCTGTAAATCACGAGACCCGGCTTCAGGACGAGCGTGTGCGGAATCATCGGGTTGTTGTCGGGGTCTGTGTACTCCTGGATGTCGAGGTCTTTCTGAACTTTTCGCTCAGGGTCGGAGAGGAAGGGCCACGGGGCGCCGACTGAGGCACGGAATTCCTGAAGAGTATGGTGATCGTCGGTGGAAATCGTGGCGATCTGCGTGTACGCCACCGCAATTTTGGGATAAAACGCGGCGAGTTCTAAATGCTGCTGATGCTCCTTTGGGCAGTAGTGGCCGCGCGCGAGCGTGAGGATTAGCGGATCGTCGCCCTGAAGCTCGCTCAGTTTGCGCAGTGTGTTCGTGTGATCGGGAAGTTCGTAATCGGGGAAAATACCTCCGGGCACAATATCAGAACGCATGATTGGACTCCTCCCGTTGCTTTCAAAGATCCAGAGTGACACCCGCGTTTGGCTGGAACAGCATACAAGCACGTCCAGCGCCTGGCTAGAATCCTTGCTATACAACCACGCTGAACTCAGGATTCGGGATAGGAACTTTCTTCTGGCTCGAGGCTGACACTCAAGTAGAACTGCTTTTGCGAATCCCGCGCACCCAAAGTACTTTCCGCCGCATTCCAATCGATTTCAGGCGAACCGAGCGGACGGCCCCGGCGCTCCCACAATTCGTAGGCGAGCTTTGCAATCTCATCGTGCCTATATGCCTCCTTCATTTGTTCCTCCTGGTCGAATGCCCAATGCGGCCGAATAGGGCTCTGAATCTCCCGTTCACGAGTCCGGAAAAATACATCAGTTAGTCCCCATCGCAACGCCCTGATGATCTCAGCGGCTCTTTTCGAAAGTTGCGATCACCCCAGCAACTTACCGACGAGCCAGTAATCGACACTGAACTTTCCCGGGCCAGAGCAGATCAGCCAGATAAAGAAGAGCACGTACAGGACTTCCGGAAGGTAGAGGAAATCGTCGAGCCAGCTAAGAGCCGAAAGTCCTTTGGGCAGAGTGGAAATCGCTTCGGTCAGCGTGGCGACAATCATGTCGATCATTAAAGCCGCGCAGGCCGGGCTCGAAAGAAACCCCAGAGTCACCAAAGATCCACCAACAAACTCGACAGACGCCACGAAATAAGCGGTCTGCCGAGGAAACGGGACTTTGGCCTTAACGAGCGTGTCGTAAACAGGTTTCGTGCCGCCGGCGACAAACAATTTATTTGCCCCGGAGATGGCGAAGAATAGCCCGATCGAAACGCGTACCAGCAGGATGGCATATTGTTCGAAATCGCCGCTACCCTGCAGCGCAAACTGGACCAACTGTTTCCAATCCATCTCTTCTCCCTCCATCGGGATCTCGCAGAGCCTATAGAAAACTAGAAAACGATTGGATTGCCGGTTGCTATGCTTGCCTCTGCGACCTCCATCATATCGTTTGTGAACCCAACGATGACGCGGTCACTCGTCAAGCCCTTCAATTTGCGGGTCTCGCCCATCAACTGTGGGACGTCACGAGCGGCGATCCAATCGCCGGTGTGCGTGCCGCTAAAGACCACGCGCTCAAGCAGCAACGGGAACTCGTTCGGCGAGTTGACCTCAATAAACCCTCGAACATGGGCCACCAAGGCAATATTCCCAATGCGCTTCTCAATTAAATGTCCCGAGTGAGAACACGAGTTGCGGTACCACTTGTCGTGGGTTAACCATAACTCCAGACTTATTTCACCCGGGCTCTTAAGGGTCGCCTCGCCCTGTTCATCGAACGCCAGAAGCTCGGGAAATGGATGAGGCGGCGCCTTGCCTTCTTTAATGCAATTGCAGTAGACCCAAGCTTCCAAACCCATTGTGATGTTCTCGCAGCAGCTGGCAGACAATCCAAATTCTCGACGAATTAAGAAGAACACGCAACATGGTGTCGTTAGCGAATTCTCAGGCCTCGAGATTATGTGTCCATCCGTTCGACCCATTGGGCGCGCGATGCTGGCGCCACGAATGGATCCGCAAAGTATTGTGTTTCCCGCCAAACCTTGTCGCCCCTGAACTCCATGATGCTCACGGTGTGGGACGGCTTGCCGTCATAGGTCAGAATGAGTTCGGTGACCCAAAGATCGCCGCTGCCAATGATTCGCCGGATAGAAAACCGTTTTTTGCTCGGCTGACTAGCGCGTTGGCCCTGTATGTTGCTCCGACCGCGGGTTCGTTCGCCTGACTGCGGGTATTCCAGCACCGCATCGTCGAGATAGATGAGGTGCTCCGTTTCAAAATCGCTGGCATCGGACGCCGCCCAATGTTGATCCAGTGCCGCACGGATCCGTTGGTCGCGCTCTGCAGTAGGCTGTGCGTTCTTTTGTTGATCGTTCATCTCTTGCTCCAGACTCGAGGTTAGAAAACTCGTTCCTTTGGAGCCGCAAAAAGGTGTTCAGGTTTTTTCTATGCGTCTTTATTTCGCGGATCGTCTTTCGCGCTGAGGTATTCCAGTCCAAGCGGCCCCATTGCGGTTATTTGCGTGACGTACTCGCCGGATTTCGCCCAGTGGAAATGATGCGTGTTGCCAGGGAGAATGATCACGGCGCCGGGCGGATATGCTTCCAACTTACTCGCGTCGAATTCATCACCCAGTCCGATATAAAAGACGCCGGAAATCACGGTATAGACTCGATCCTCCGGGTGCTTGTGAGGCATAAGCTTCGCGCCATGGGGCGCCTTGACCCTGATTGTGTAAGGGCCGGGCTCTGAGGGCTGACCCACGACGACCGCAAGCCGAACGGAAGGCGGGAACGCCGGGAACGGTTTCCAATCGATATCTTCGGGCAAGATAGTCTTGAAAACCTCCTGCCCGAGTTGGTGAGGCCGGACTTCGCTTTGCTGGGTAGGCTTTACGGCGCTGGCTTTCTGAGACATACAAACCTCCTTAGTGGACGAGGAAACATTCTCTTCATCGGTTCACGTGGGTTATGGCTGGGGGAATCCGAACATCAACCACGACTGATTGGCCACCCAATGCGGGTATAGCTCCGTCATCTGATCGAACAGTTCCTGGTCGGACGTCGCGGTTTTCTGCAACCGATCGAAGTCCTGCAGGTAGCGCTTGGTGTCTTGAATCGTCGAGGGAGAGTCGGGCGCGCCAGTCTTTTTGTGACCGGCCACAACCATCGCCGGGTTCAGCGCCGCTAACCGGTCGAGCGCCGCGATCCAATTCTCTCGGCTCTCGGGGGTGGTGTCGCCGACGTACATTCGGCATTGGTTGTACACAACGTCGCCGGCTACGATCAGGCCGATCGATGGAACGTATAGAGAAGTCGAATCGGGACTATCGGTGCGGCCCTGCTCGATGATGCGCAATTCGTGGCCCTCGAGAGTGAGTGTGTCGTGCTCATAGGGCTCGGGTGGAACCAACTTGGTGGCCACTTGCCCAGGAAAGAGCCGGCGCGCTAGCCGCTCCACCGTGGGAGTGAAGGACATCTGCATGGCCTTTACCGCGTTGGGCGTTGCGATCGCCCGAGCTCCCGGGAAACGGTCGAGCAGAATGCTCAGACCGTAGAAGTGGTCGAAATGGGCGTGCGTTATATAGATCGTTTCCAGGTTGCGATTGTGCAGAGCAATCCAATCCGCGAGAGCCTCGGCCTCCGCCACTGTCCCCATTGCGTCTACCAACACCGCGTCGTACTCGCCGAAGATTAAAGTCGAAGTGATCGGATCAAAGCCCAACGCTTCGCCGAAGGGCTTTGGCCGCTCGCCAACCATAGTCTTTCCCGGGGCCGTAAAAACGTTCACACTAAGCGTGTTCGACGTGATGGGGGCGGTCATTTACGTGGTCTCCTTAATGATTGCGGCTCTCATAGGTGCTCCGATTCGGCACTAGGGCTGATCAAGTCAGAAGCGAGACGACAAGTCTAATGGACGAATGCATCGATCCATACCAAAGCGGAGATTGAAATATGGCAACTTGTTTTGAATTTTGCGTACGCTGCCAGAGCCTTACTAGTTCCATAGCAAAGATTTGATCCGACTCAGGATGCACCAGCCGCCTGACTTCTCCTCTCGTTGAGCGCCGGTATAAGAAGTTTCAGAAGCGCTTCGTCCGAGAAGGGGTTCTGACCTGAGATTAACTCGCGATCTTGAAGGACGTAGCTGCTCCATGGAGCGAGCACACTTACGTCACCGCCCGCTGTCTCCAAAGCGAAGTCCGGATAGAAGAGAACCTTACCGCCAATCTCAAGCGGCTCCCGCTGTTGCTCTTCCGCCGTGGAAAAGATGGTCATCTTATATCCAGAATAAATCCACCCTTTAGCCTTTGCCCGCGCTCCAGCGGCATCGCCCGCCGCCAGCGCGGCGACCACCTCCGTCGAATTCGGAAGAGCCGAGAGTAGTGAAATCGGGCCATGGCAGAGCACCGCCGTAGGCTTAGATGTTTCATGAAAGTGTCTCATCACGATGCCAGCGTCGGGATCATCAAGAAGATCTATCATCGGGCCATGGCCGCCAGGGACGAAAACGGCGTCATATTGAGCCAGGCCCGATGCGATGACATCCGAGATGCGAGTTGGATTTTTGAGCCCAGTCAGACTGTCCCGGAATTTTAGATAGTCCTGAAGCTTAGCCTCGTCCCCACCGAAGAACTGGGCTATAGCTGAATTGACATCCAATTGCGGCGTGTTTCCCTTGGGGTTGGCAAAAGTGATTTCGTAACCCTCTTTCATCAAGGCGCGAACCGGAACCGTCAGTTCGTTGAGATAGTAGCCAGCGCCGGCATAAACCTTGCCATCTTTCAATGGCAAGCCGTGACCGCTCGAGACCAGCACCAAGACTTTTCCTTTTGTTGTCATTTTGTTTTCCTCTCTGAAATCGAATCTGTTTCCCGAAATCTTACCTTGCACAGAGTAACCCAATTAGCGAGAGCCTCGGCTTCAGCCACAGTCGTCATTGCGTCCACCACCGCCTATCCGCTCCAAGCACTAACCGTACTTGAGAGATGTGCTTTGTCCGACCTCGATGATGTAACCGTCAGGATCGCGGATGTAGCAGCGAATCTCGCCGTACTTGGGAATCGGCGGCGTGAGGAACTCGGCTCCCCGGCTTTTCCACAATTCGTAGCACGCTTGAATATCCGCAACGCGGAAATTCATAAAGCTGTTGATGTGATTCGGGTCGGGCACGCTGAGCGTTACCGTGGGCTTGTCCGGGGTCGGCCCGCCCCCGACATTCAGAATCATCCAGATATTCGCAAGCTGAAGGTAGGGAGGCGCGTTGCCGTCACCCATGGTCAGAATGCGAGCACCGAAGACCTTTTCGTAGTAGCGAGCCGATCGCTCGACATCGGCGACGGTGAGAAAATGCGCGACGGTGATCCCTTCGCGCGGGGGCATCTCGTAGCTCCTCTGTTCGACTTGTACGGCGCTCATTGATGGCTCCTTTCGAGATGGTGCACAGAACATTTTAGACGTCACTATGTACATGCTAAACGTGACCGCCAAGTTTGGCTTCTGACGCGTCCCATCCTGAACTTGCTGGAGTTGAGAATCGCGTCGGGCGCCAGCTTAGCGTGCGATCTGGCCCAAATAATATCCGAGCCGATTTTCGACATCGCCAGGCTTGTGGAAGCCGCGCTCCATCAGCGCTTTGATCCCGTTCTGGGCAGCAGGCCGTCCGAGCGAAGCGATGCACGCATCCCACCCGGCGCCGAGCTCAACGTCGGGTGGCAGGCTGGTGTTTACGAGGCGCTTGGTCTGACCGATCGCCCATTTGTCAAACTTGGCGATTCGCGTTGCGAGCGCCTCCACGAATGCGTCTAGCTCGACGTCAGGCAGGGCGCGATTAATGTAGCCGTAGGCCTCGGCCTGTTCACCCCTGATGTCTTCCGAGCTCAAGAGCACTTCGAGTGCGCGGTTTCGGCCGATGAGATGCGGAAGCCGAGCCATGGGGCCGCCGCCGGCGACCATTCCTACGCCAACTTCCCATTGCGAGATGATGGCCTTTTCGCGGCTGGCAAAGCTCATGTCGCAGGCCAGCGTGATCTCGCTGCCGTTGCCCGTCGCCCGGCCACGGATGAGGGCGATGGATGCGACCGGTAAGCGGGTCAGACGCGCAAGAAAGTCCGGCCAAGGCGGCAAGCCTGTGGGACCCGGCGGCATTGAGGTCAGGTCCTCAAGCTTGGCCGTGAAATCGGAGTGATTCAGAAAATAATCGTCGACCGCGCTGTCGAACACCACGACCCTGACCTGCTCGTCGGCCTCGAGAGCTCTGATAACTTCCTGGAACTCGCGGACCATTTCTGGGCCCATCACGTTGATCGGCGGATTGTCGATCGTGACGCGCCAATAGGCGGGCGACTTTCTGGTCACGCGGATCTGTGCGGGTTTTGTGGCTGCACTTGCACTTGTCATGGGATTCTCCTTTGTACTTGTCGTCTCAGAAATTGATGGATTGCCCTCAATGCCTTCTCGAGATCAGATCATTTGTTACTTGCTGGGAGTTCGTTAATTACTGCCGCGCCTGCCTTGCTGACGATCTCGTCCTGGGAATCCGCGCCTCCTGAAACACCGACTGCGCCAATGATCGAGCCTTTCTCGATCAGCGGAATGCCGCCGCGAGAGGCAATAACTCCATCGAAGGCGAGCAGATAGTTGAGATGCATAAGGTTGATGCCGTCCTCGAAGACCTTGGTTGGACGCCGGAAGGTCGCGGCTGCTCGTGCCTTGTGCTCGGCAATCGGAATGGAGGCAAGCATCGCGCCGTCCATCCGCTGGAAGGCCACAAGATTGCCGCCCGAATCTGCCACCGCCACGTTCATCTTCCAATCCCGTTTCTTCGCTTCTGCCACTGCCGCGTGAATAACCGCCTGTGCTTGGTCTAGTGATATGGGTGGGCCGTAGGGAGTGTCGAAAGGAATTTTGTCGGGCACAAAATCGAGAGGATTTGTATCTGTCGGCTGCAGCGCTCGACCCACACTGGCGGCACTTCCTGTTTTCTCGTTGGACATGCGTCCTCCTTCAACGGCGACCGCTTGGTTTGCCTTCATTTAGATAACCAGGGAAATTAAAAGATGTATTTTTTTTCGCGACCGCAAGCGGCGCACAACAGATCGTTTGATCGACAATGGACCGCGACTCACTACGGCTGCCCAGTTCAACGCCGCGCTGGACCTTTGCGGCCAGGGCGGCGAAATCGCCTTGGCTGCCGTCATCGATAACAACGACGAACCGATGTGATCGTCAATTCAAGCGGAAGCGTGAGCGGCTCTCTCTCCAAGGAGCTTCATAAGCGCTTGAGCCGCGGATGTCGATGACGAGGGATTCTGTCCTGCAACGAGACGGCCATCAACGGTGGAGAAGGGCTCCCAGTTCGCCTTCTTCTCGAATATAGCGCCGAGCCGCAGCAGTTCATCTTCGACCAGGAAGCGCACAACTTTCGAGAGCTGCATCGCACCTTCCTCGCCGTTCGTGAAACCGGTGAGGTGTTTTCCTTTCACTAACGGAGCGCCCTGGTAGGTAACGTGGCGCAGCACCCCGGGCGAATTGCACACCAGTGCGATTGGCTTGCCGGAATTGTAAAAGGCCTCCAGTAGAGCGATCGACGTGGGGCTCTCGGCGAGATCCCACATCAGGCCGTGCCCACCGGGATAGGATACAAATCCCTAATCGGATTTGTACTTAACAATAAGCCCCCTCGCCCGGCCTTTTCTTGTAAATGCAGATTCTAAAGGGCTTTAAGTGGCTCTGTTGACATCCTCGTCACAGTTCGCGATTTGAGTTCTCGACGCAAGGGGGCAGAGAGTGTTCTCTGAGGAAGCAGGAGGGACGATGGCCGAAGTCGGACTTCTGCCTTTTGCCCGGGTGGCCCTGCAAGTGGCCGAGCGGGTCTTGCCGCCGTACCGCAGCCGTTTCAGCAAACACCAATTCACCCAGCCGCAGTTGCTGGCTATTCTCTGCCTGATGCGTTACGAAGACTGGACCTTTCGCGAAACCGAGGTGCGTCTTGGCGAGCATCGCGACTTGCGAGAAGTTTTGCAGTTGCAGACCGTGCCGGACTACACCACTCTGTATCGTTTTCTGAAGCGGCTGGACGATGACTTGATCGACCGCGGACTGGGGGAAACGGTGCGCCGCCTGCGCCGTGGCAGAACGCATGTGCGCGTTTCCGCGGCCATCGACGGCACGGGGTTATCCCCACAGGCCGTCAGCACGTACTTCCTTCGCCGCATCGAGCAGCACAATGGCGGAAAGCTGCGCTACCGGCACTATCTAAAGTGGCTGGTGGTGGCGGATGTAAAGCAACAGATTTTGCTGGCGCAGCGCGCGCGGCAAGGACCGTGGTGCGATACGCGAGCACTGCCTGCTTTGCTCGACGCCGCCAGGCAACGGGTGCCTGTGCGCGAGGTGCTGGCCGATGCCGAGTTCGATTCCGAAGCGAATCATGAATATATCCGGCAGCGCTGGAGAGCCCGTAGCATCATTCCCGCCAAACCGCGCCGCGGCATCCCGCGAGGGGGAATTCGTTATCAGATGTACCGGGCTTTTCCGCAAAAAGAGTACGGACAACGAGCCAAGATCGAAACCATCTTCTCGGTGATCAAACGAAAACTTTCTTCTCGCGCACCCGGACGCAGCTTGCCCGTGCAAATCCGTCAGGCCCTGCTCCTAGGGCTCACCTACAACCTCTACCGCTTGAGGCATCGCCTTCGTCTCCGAGGATGTCAACAGAGCCGCTTTAAGTCCTGCGTTTTGAAACTGCACATTCTAAAAGGGTTACGGGGGCATTTTTCGTAACTGCGGATTCTATGGGAGTTAGCAGTCGCGGAATGGAGAAAGGCATTGGCGGATCTGGCTGGGAGCCAGTGGCCTCACCCCTCCCTCTGTTTTTGTAAGAACATGATTCGATGGCGGTTAGGTGATGAGGGTCTGCAAAAGATGTGATTTTAAAGGGGATAGTGGCCTTTCGGCTCCCCTTCGGGAGAACGAGGGGCAGATGCCGCGCGCACGAGAGGGAGAGACTGGGGCAAAGGGAGGGTGAGGAAACCTTTGCACTTGTAGGGAGACTGGCGAGGCAGAGGGATTGCGGAGGCAAGGCGTCCTTCCTTTCTCCTCCGCCGCTAGAAACAATTGAACTATAGCAAATTCGTACTGATTGTCAAGTGTTAATTAGTAAGTTATTTTTTTAGCGTGGGTTAGCGGGGTTTTCGAATCGGACGGGCGAGAGCAGGGACTGGAAAGAGTTGTGAGGATTGAGATGGTTTTGTGGGACTCAGGGAATATGCGGAAGAGTCAAAACCGGAATAAAACAGAGCAGTGACTCACGTTGCAAAAAAACAAGATCGCAGACCGCAGGCCACCCCAGAGTTAAGACCCTGCCACCCACACCCCGCGAGGCAGAATTCTCTCGGAACTGTGCAAAAGAGGACAGTCCAGTATCTGAGAGACGTCGATACTGTTCCGAAATAGTACAGACGCCAAAATCAGGAACGGGTATCTCTGGGCCACTTATAGATTGGAGTTTTCTTAAACAGTAAGTGAAACATGGAGTTTCCTATAACGCTTGGCCGCTGCCAGCAGTCTTGAACGTTTTGTAACTGGGTGAAGAGGAGAAACTAATGCGCATATTGCATATGGGCAAAATTTGGATTCCGGCCTTGCTGTTGGCCTTCGCAATAGCCGGGTGCGGTCGAGAACAAACAGTATCTGTCATCCCCACCGTGGTTTCCACAAATCCCGCGAATCTCGCCACGGGCGTGCCGGTCACCCAGATAGTCACCGCTAACTTCAGCATCGCGATGAATCCCACGACGATCAATTCGATGACCTTTACTCTGGCAGGACCTGGCGGGGTTGCAATCATGGGCACGGTCACCTACGCCGGCACAACTGCAACGTTTATTCCTGCAGCCAATCTGCTCCCCAGCACCGCGTATACCGGCACCATTACAACCGGCGCGACAGATGTAACGGGTGGTTCACTGGCAGCGAATGTCGTTTGGACGTTTACCACCGGCACCATACCGCGAGTGACCTCTACGATCCCGGCGAACGGCGCGACCGGGGTACCGCTAAACCAGAAGATTTCCGCCACTTTCAGCGAGTCCATGAATTCGGCAACTATCACAATGGCAACGTTTACCGTAACCGGGCCCGGCGCGGCGGCTGTAGCGGGCGTGGTCACGTACGTCGCAGCCAGCAACACCGCCATCTTCACGCCAACAGCCAATCTTACCGCCAGCACAGTCTACACAGCCACAATCACCACTGTAGCCAAGAGTGCGCTAGGAAGCCCACTGGCGGCGAACTATGTGTGGAATTTTACGACGGGCACAACGACGCAAGGGAGCCTCCCAACGATCATTCTTACAAACCCGGTGAATGGCGCGACGGCGGTGCCCATCAACCAAAAAGTGTCAGCGATATTCAGTACGGCAATGAATGCTGCAACGATTAACGGCAGTACCTTTACTCTAACCGGGCCCGGCATGGCGGCCGTAGCGGGCTCGGTCACCTACGCTGCGGGAAGCAACACCGCAGTATTCATGCCGACGGCGAATCTCGCACCCAGCACCACATATACGGCCACCGTCACGACCGGGGCGCAAGACTTGGCAGGCAATGCCCTGGGAGCTGGGGCCGTCCCCAATCCCTGGACCTTTACGACTGGGACGGCGGCCAGCACGACAGCGCCGACGATCACTCTCACCAATCCGGCGAATGTTGCTACGAACGTCCAACTCAACACGACCGTCAATGCCACATTTAGCGAGGCGATGGATCCAACAACACTCACCACGGCGACCTTTACTCTTACAGCGCCGCCCGGCGCGACTCCCGTCACTGGAACGGTTAGCTACGCTCCAGCGACCGACATCGCGACGTTTACGCCTACCAGCCAACTGGCGCCCAACACCGAATACACAGCCACCGTCACCACCGGCGCAAAAGACACGTTTGGCAATGCGCTGGCGGCTGGCCCCGTTCCGAATCCCTGGACCTTTACAACTGGCGCCACGGCGGGGCTTCAGCCAATCAACCTCGGATCGCTCTCTACCTTCGGGGCGTTTGGGGGGACCGCTGGAATGACCAACCAGGGCATCAATACTGAAATCAATAATGGAAGCATAGCCACCACCGCAGTCTCCACCGCAGTAACCGGTTTCCACGATACGACCTTGCCAGGGAGCCCGCCTCCTTGCAGCTATACCGAAACTCCCCTAAATATCGGCGTGGTTGATGGAGAGATATACACTGCGGCCCCGCCTCCCACTGTCATGTGCCCGAATGAAGGAACTGCTGCCACCTTCGCGATCGCAACGCAAGCTGCGGCTGACGCGCTTTCTGCCTATAACGCCATGGTTGCGTTACCGCCAGGCGCAAATCCAGGCGCCAACCTTGGGGGGCTAACTCTCGCCCCAGGCGTCTATACAGCTCCGGGCGGTTCCTTCTTGTTGACGGGAAGTGATCTCACACTGGACGCCCAAGGCAACGCGAACGCCGTCTGGGTCTTCCAGATGGCTACATCCCTCACAGTTGGTGCGGCAGGAGCCCCTCGCAGCGTGACCCTCATCAACGGCGCTCAGGCCCAAAACGTCTTCTGGCAGGTTGGCAGCGCCGCCACGATTAACGGGGCAGGCGGCGGCACCATGGTGGGAACTATCATCGCCATGTCAGGAATTACGTTCTCAACTGCCGGCAACAATGCGCCGCCGTTCACTGTGCTGAATGGAAGAGCGGCGGTGCTGGTCGGACCCGTGACCATGGTGAACACCGTCATCAACGTGCCATGAGGCGGCAGGTTATTCGAGACGAACACAGCGAAGTTGACAGATTTATGCGTGGGATTGAGGCATGCGCACCACGAAGCACAAGTCAGGAGCCGACGATGAAATTTGTAGCGCGGATGTTTGCCACCCTTGCGGTTGCATCTCTGCTGGTGTTTCCAATCCGGGCAGACGATACACCAAAGCCAGGAACCACAACGAAGCCGGCATCCACAACGGATAAGGATGGGACTGTCAAATCCAGCGTGGCACCCGGCGCCGCAGGCGAAGCCACACCGGATGCTCCCGCGCCAAAACCCGTGCCGCTATCAGGGGGAGTGGGCAGCGATACACCCAAGTTTGAACTCTTCCTGGGTTATTCGAATCTGTTGGCCACGCCGATGAGCTTGTCAAACCGAATCGTTGATCTTCAGGGCGGCGACGCGAATCTGGCTCTCAACTTCACTCCCCACGTGGGGCTTGTTGGCGACTTTGCTGGCTACCACGCCAACACACTCACGTTTTATCAAGTGGGAGGCCCATCTCGCGACGTTGGCGCTGACGGAAGGGCCTTCACATACATGGGAGGTCCGCGTTTTTCCTATAGGCGGCCCCGCTTCACTCTCTTTGGTCAAATCCTGCTCGGAGTCGCGGACGCCCGTCAAGTGAGGATCAATAATTGTACTGGTTCTCCCGCTTGCGTCCCCCTCGCTTCCGCGAGTTCCTTTGCTTCTGCCTTTGGAGGCGGTTTAGATCTCAACCTAACCCGCCATTTCGCCTTCCGCATCATCCAAGCCGAATACTTTATCACCCGCTTTGTGGATCCAACTTCTGCCACGGGAAGCACTGGTATTCGCAATAACGTGCGCCTTTCCTCGGGAATCGTCTACCGTCCCGCCGGAAATCCTCCCGTGCCGCCAACCGCCGCATGCTCGCTACAGCCGGCCGAAGTCTTCGAAGGCGAATCTGTGACCGCGACGGCTACTGGCTCTAATTTCGATCCCAAGCGTGCCGTCGCTTACAGTTGGAATGGCACCGGGGTAAAGGTTACTTCGAGCGACGCTTCCGCGCAGATTGACACGACCGGCTTGCAGCCCGGCGACTATGTAGTCACAGCCAACTTGAATGAGGGTGGCAAGCACGGTTCTGCGTCCTGCAGCGCCAGGTTGACCGTCAAAGTTCCACATCCACCCGTAATTTCATGCTCAGCAGATCCCTCGAGCGTATCCATGGGCGGCACCTCAACCATCACATCCTCAGCCAGCAGCCCGGATGGCCGCAGGCTAATTTACAGCTATTCCGCAAGCTCCGGTAACATCACCGGCACTGGCCCCACCGCCACCCTGAATACACAAGGCGCTCAACCAGGACGCATCACCGTCACCTGCAACGTCAATGATGACCGCAATCCGGCGCTCACAGCTTCGTCCACCACAATCGTGGAAGTGCAAGCTCCACCGCCGCCTCCTCCTCCAGCGCCCGAGATCAAGCAGCTGGAGACCAGACTCGCACTTCATAGCATCTATTTCCAGACTGCTCGTCCCACTGCGGAGCATCCCGAAGGCGGCCTGCTCGATAGTCAGGCGGAAATCTTGACGGCTCTCGCTGCCGACTTCGCTAACTATCTGAAGTACATGCCGGACGCCCACTTGATCCTCAGCGGCCATGCCGACCCGCGAGGCACACCCGAATACAATAAGAAACTCACCGAACGGCGTGTGGAACGCGCCAGGAGTTTCCTGGTAGAACACGGCGTCCCCGCTGATCACTTTGAGTTGAAAGCATTTGGCGAAGAGGACCAACTCACCGCCGACCAGATCAAGGAACAGCTGGCGGAGAATCCAGACCTGAGTGCCGAAGAACGTCAAAAAATGATGCGCAATCTCCAGGTGCTTGTTCTGGCCAACAATCGCCGCGTAGACATCACCTTGAGCACCACCGGACAACAGTCCGTTCGCCGGTACCCGTTCAATGCCAAAGATTTCTTGGCGCTCATTAGCGTTAAGGGCGTAGAGAAAAAGCCACCACAAAAGAAAAATCCCTGAAGGCAGCGACGGAACACGGACTTCACTCATTAGCGTATTCGGACGGCAATCAGCCTTGATCCCGTGTACGGCTGCATTTGGGAGTCAGGTGCAGCTCTCGGGAATCGGGCCCTTCTTGTTCCCAAGCGACAAATCCGTCCGGTCACCTGAGAATCTCAAGACTGCATGGCGCAAGATATTGAAACGCGCAGGAGCTCGCCGGTTTGGGATCTATGATCCGTGCTCAGCCTATGGGACGAGACTCAGCACAGCCGGCGTCGCCGACGAACAGGTCACACAACTCCTCCGTAAGGGTACGCAAAGGTCTTCAAGAAGTCGTCGCAGATGAAATTCCAGATGAAGCGCGAGGCTTAGAAAAAGATGTGTCGGGGAACGAAGGAATGGAGCGGCCTATCGGAATCGAACCGACACCTGAACCTTGGCAAATCTGCAGAGGACGGATTTTCAAGGACTTACGAGACATCCTCGGTAGCCTTAAGTAGCGGTTGGAGCAGTCAGAAACACTTAATGTTCCTTTAGTTGTTCCCACGCGGGAAGCGGGTTGGCACCCTTACATCAAAACCGCGAACGGGTTTAGGATAGTTGACAATAAACTAGAAGGTTTACCACGTAAACGGTCACTTCTAATCCCAACTCAGAATGAGTGCTTCGTCCACCAGTTCAGTGCGGAACGACACTTCCCGCCTCGGCGCTCTATGATTAAGGCAGCCTTTCTTCCGCGCGAAGAAGTACGCGAAGTCGAATGAGCCTGCCCATGTAATGGCAAGATACTGTGTGGGAGGCCTTATGAAAAAAAATCACAAAACATCGTAAGCAGGACTGCTGCACCAAGCAAACGCACGAAACACTAAACACGTCAGCAAGAGAATCGCTTGCCCAGCTTCTCGATAAGTATCTGCAACATCTGGCTGTGAAGGGCTTCAGTGAAAGCACGCTGAGAGTACGTCGCGTTCACATGGAGATGTTTCTGAAGTGGTGTAGAAAAAGTCGAATAATTTTGCCCTCCAAAGTCACACGGCCAAGTCTCGAGAGTTATCAGCGATATTTGTTTCAGTATCGGAAAAAAGACCGCCAACCTCTCGCAGTTGCTAGCCAGCACTCCCGGCTGGCGCCTCTCAAGGTCTGGTTCAGGTGGTTGACGCAGCGAAAGTATATTCCGCGGGACCCGGCTGCCGAGTTGGAGTTACCTCGCGTGGGTTACAAATTACCGAACGTGATGAACAAAGACGAAGCTGAACGCGTTCTGAGTCAGCCCAAAATAGAAGTGCCTCTGGGCATCCGGGACCGTGCAATGCTCGAAATTCTTTACTCCAGCGGATTGCGCCGCATGGAGCTTCTACGATTGAAACTGTACGACGTGGATCAAAAACACGGCCTGATGACTGTACGAGAAGGAAAAGGCAAGAGGGACCGCGTGGTTCCGATCGGTGAACGTGCTTTGGCCTGGCTGGACATGTACCTCAATACCCTTAGGCCTGAAATCGTGAGGCAGCCAGACAACGGGGTCGTATTTCTCACTTCAAATGGCGCGCCATTTACACCGAACCACCTAAGCTGGCTTGCCCGGCAATACGTGAAATCTGCGGGGATTGGCAAGGCTGGCGCATGTCACATCTTCCGCCATACCATGGCGACGCTGATGCTCGAAGGAGGCGCGGACATTCGCTACATCCAAGCTATGCTCGGTCATGTCAGGCTCGACACCACGCAAATTTATACGCATGTTTCAATCCGCACGCTGAAACAGGTCCATACAAATACTCACCCGGCGGCGCGATTAGTCACAGAAAGCGACCAGACTAGAGGCATTCAGAGCAACGCCTCAGAACCCGTCGAAACCGACACATTGCAAAATCCGTAGTCAGCCTTAAATGGAATGGCCTGACTAGGCACATTACGCCCGAGACTACTACACGAGTTGGTCATCCAAAATGTAAAATTCAAGTGATGAGTTCAGCTGGCCAGCAAGCAACGCGGGAGGAGGCCTTTCTAGCCTGGCGGGCACCCAGCTTGTCGGAGGAAGCGGTGCCAGAATATCCACAGGCATCGTACTACCGCGCCAGATACTACGATCCAACCATTGCGAGGTTCATCAGCGAGGATGAAAGCGAATTCTCAGAGAGTTCGAATTTCTATACCTATGTTGGTAACGACCCGACGAATCTAATTGACGATACGGGGTTCCGTGCCAAGAAGCCTTCCAATCTGCCGTTCGGTACCCCCAAGAAATATTGGAAGCCATTCTCTCGAGGAATGAACCAGGCGCTCAAACGACTCAACAACAAGCCGTGCGCCGATTTGTTTGAGAATCCCTGTCATGAGGGACCCGACTCCAACGCTGCCAATCAGATGAAGAATTCCGAATACAGGTTCGTTCCACTACCCCAAGGAAGTGGGGTGGGAGCTCAGACTGTGGATTCGACCCATGTTCAGGTGAATTCATTGGGCCTGTTTATGACGGCGGTCAGTGGGCGAATAACGCTTCCGGATGGTTCCACGTTTGATTTGGGCAGCGCACAGAATGTTCAGGCCATGATTTTGCTACATGAACTTGCTCATCAACTGGATAATGAAACCGGCTTTGTACCCGATGCCGATGCCGCTACAAATGCGGCTCACACAAAGAGGATCATTGACGCATGCTTCCAAATGCACTAGCAATCTTCTCCGGTTTAGCTTTGGGGCTCTCGTGCGGGTTATGCGGTGTGAGAACTCAGGCACAAAATAACCAAGCGGTTGTTGCGAAGGCAAGAATAGTCGGGCAGTCTTATTGCCGCGCAGATGCGGATTTGTTTACGGTTTCATTAAAACTGGACATTGATGTTCTGAATCCTTCGAAAGAATCGATATACGTAAAGAAATCGATGATTCCCTGGGTCGCGAAGGTGGCGTCGAACACGACCGATGCTCAATCGGGCCGCTTCATGTTTGAGATAACACAAAGCCATTATCCACAAATGAGCAAAAACGCCGAGTCAGTTCGGATCGCCTCGGGAAAATCGATTACTTTACACACTGGCTATGATCTTGTCGCGCGATACAACCCTACCTTTTCCTATGCAAAATCACTAGCATCAGGGAACTATGCAATCATTCTTGTCCTGAGGCCGGAAACTGAACCTCTCGCACCAAGAGAAGGTTCAAACGTGATCGATACGCTGACGACAGAGCCATTCTCTTTAGAAGTCAAGCAAAATCCCAGCGTTGTAAACTGTGCTTCTTCCAGTCTGACTCTCGACCGGAATAAGTCTACTTTGACAGGGGGCAGGCCCTTAGTCACTGGGCGCGAAGTGGGTGCCGGACACTTCGGTTTGTAAGGGTCCGGGTTTAAAGTGAACTCCATGCAACAAGTTGTTCTGAACGGACCACGCCCCGTACTCCAGCACCCCCAAGCATCGTACTACCGCGCCAGCATTCCGCCAAAAGGTCAAAAGAGCTTGCGAAGCCCATAAATGAAGGGGCAGGCCTCTTGCCGACGCGGGGACGTTCGCTTTTTCACCATTGCCCAGATTTTACATTTCGGACGGAAGATTTGCGGCCCGTATTTGTGAGTGATCTGTCCATGCGTTTTTGCCCGAAAATGCGCCGTCATAGGGGTCGGTCGCTGCGCGCACAGAAGTACTGGGAGGCTGTGGACTTGATGAGCGCACGCAAACAAAACGCCAAGGTTGTGCGGCTGGGGTGAGGGCGATATGATTGGCCAAGAGGATAGTAATGACGACTGATCGAATTGAGATCAACCCGGCGATCATGATGGGGAAGCCCGTCATTCGGGGGACGCGAATCACAGTGGAGCTAATCCTGCGCAAACTCGCTGAAGGCGCGAGCGAGGGTGAACTGGTGGAAGACTACCCGCACCTCACCACAGAGGCCATCCGGGCGGCAGTGGCCTACGGCGCCGCCAGCGTAGCCCACGAAGAAGTGGTACTGCTTCCCGACACGCCGATTCCTGGCAAATCCTGAAACATGAACTTCCTGGCCGACGAAAGCTGTGCTGGGCCTGTCATTCGGGCGCTGCGCGAAGCTGGCCATGATGTGGTTGCGATTTCTGAAGTCGCCGCGGGCGCAGCAGACGACGAGGTCCTGGAGCGCGCTCTGAATGAGAAGCGCGTACTCATCACCGAGGATCGAGACTTTGGCGAATTGGTGTATGCGCGCGGTCGGTCGTCGACCGGCGTGATTCTGGTCAGGTTTCCTAGTAGCGCACGTCGCTCTAAGCCAGCCACCGTGGTCGAGGCCGTGGCGACGCTGGGCGCGCGGCTGTACGATTCGTTTACGGTGATAGAACCCGGAAGAGTCCGCGTCAGCGGTCGACCCTGAGCCTCTGGGAGCGGGATTTCGTGACGAAGCTTAGACTAAACGTCATGAACAGTGAAAGCGAAACCACCGAAAGCTCCCGCGTCGAGTCGTCTGACTACGAGACGGACACATATTACTACCGCGCCAGATACTACGATCCATCAGTCGGCAGATTCTGGTCAGAAGACCCCTTGCGCTTCTTTTCTGGAGATGCCAATTTTTACGCCTATGTGGAACAAAACCCGATCAATCTCCTTGATCCGCGCGGCCTCACTTGCTATTGCACGTATTCTCAGGCTACCGGCCATCTCAAGTGCGTCGATGCCGAGACCGGAGACGTGGTTGCTGACACAATCGGTTATGCGGGCAACGGGCTCGGCAAGAATAATCCACTCATGAACGGTGCTGACAATGTGGGGCCCTTGCCAAGAGGTAATTACATGATGGGCGCAGCCGGCAAAAGTAAAAATACCGGTCCCATAACAATTCCCTTATTTTACATAGGTGGCGATGAGCCTTTCCCATCGGACCGTAGCCCTAATCTAATGCGGATTCATGGCGACGCAATAGGGAAACCGCAAGGAAACGCATCCAAGGGTTGCATTGTTACGCAGACCGCGGATCCCAGAAAGAAAATCGCAGCTGGGTGCGGACCAGGGAGTCTTTTGACGGTTACTCCCTAGTTCGAGGAGGCTCTGATGACAGCCCTAAATCGTACTCTTTTCGTTTTTCTATTGTTTCAGTTGTCTCAGCCTTGGTCGGAGAAACCGAATCCGCCTAGTGACTCACACTTTTCAATCCTAGATGTCACGATCGGAAAAACGAACTTTCAAGCCATACAGGACAAATTGGGACCGGCGAAGAAGTGCCACTCAAAACGGCACGACGGCGTTGAATTCATAGGTTACGCCAATGCCAACGAAGAACTAGTCTTCGAGTTCGGGGAAATCGGTGGCGGAGATGTCACGGGATTTTCCGTTAGTTCGCCCGGTCGGACGACCGGATGTCCGCTCTCCCCGCTCCCTCCGCGAGTTTCGCCTCTGGCCACTAAAGGGGGGGTGCGGCTCGGTCTGGCGCAACAAGAGTTCGTCGGTATCTTTGGTTCTCCCGCATCCAAAACTCCATCTTGGACGTACGACTGGACGATAGAGCCAAAATATACGGAACAAGAAAAAAAAGACGCGGCCTCTGCTGGACACCCCGTGCCAGCAGATACCTATATCGTCGGGATCACTATTGAAGCCGAGTTCAAGAACGGCAAGTTATCCTATTTTTATATTTGTAGACTTGAGAGCACGTAACGAACCGAGGCGCACACGGGATGCCTGCCGATACTGGCCTGTACTACTACCGCGCCAGATACTACGATCCATCTGCAGGCAGGTTTCTCAGCGAAGACCCGATCGGCCTTCCAGGCGGGGACCTCAATTTTTACCGGTATGTTTGGGGGCGCCCGCTGGGCTTTAGAGACTCTCTGGGTTGGTGGGGAATCGGCGGAATTGCAGGTGGTAGCGTTGGCTTAGGTGCTGGTAACTTTATTGCTGGTTCGGCCTTTGGCCAGTTCGGTTATTTCAGGGACAAGAACGGTCAGAGCAGCGCGGGATGGGCCGGTTCGTATGGAGGCGGTGCCGGCTGCCCTTGCGAAAATAGTCCATCGTTAGTTCCTAACAACGGATCCACACCAACTGCACTGGGCGCCTGGGCAGGGGTGGAGTAGGAGCCTTTTTCACGAACGCAGACAATGTGTTTGACTTGGAAGGTCCCTTCGACAACGTTGAATTAAACACTCCAGGGATCTCAATCCAATATCAATGGGGCAAAAACGAAAAGGGCAGACCTATGTGGAGTCGAGATGTGGCGCGGTGGTGTAGGTGCGGCCTATCTGTTGCCGACCCTTTCGTTGGCCGGTGCCTCACTAGCCTCACCCTGCTTCCGTTTCCACATCCCGCTCATCGAACCGGACAGGCCTATTTCAGGCATCCGGCTCTCGGAGAAAGTGTCACGAGGTCGCCCACGGGAAATTGCGCGTCCGCTTGGTGAGGCAGACGAGGCCCAGCACTTCGTGCAGCGATGTCTCCGGAGACCTCTTGATCCCCGGCCACACCCCGTTGTGCTTGGCACGCAACCACTGACACAGCCTTTTGCAGGCGTGACGTTCCACCGCCTGATAGGCCTTGCTGACTGGCCCTAGACAGAAGTAGTTGGCCCATCCGATCATCGTGCGGTTGAGCCTCGCTATCACCATCTCTTGGCCCAGCCGAGTTTGATCCCGTCCGGTCATTTCACTAATCGCCTCGCAGATGCGCAGTACCCTCTTCTTCGAGGGAACCGTACCGAGGTACGCGCGCCCTGTCTTCGGCGAATAGCACCGACCAAACGTGTAACCCAGAAAGTCGAACTTTTCTTCCGGCAGTTTGCAGACCCGCGTCTTCGTTTCATTCACTGTCAGCTTCAGCTTCGTCATGATGTCCCGCATCCAAGCCAGCGCTTCTTCCGCTCGGCCACGACAGCAGATCACCAAGTCATCCGCGTAGTTAACGATGTATGCAGCAAGACGCTTCTCGTGCCCGAGCTTCTTCCATCCCAGCACGAATCGACGCATGTACAAGTTGCTTAGCAACGGGCTGATCGGAGCTCCTTGCGGAGTCCCCTTTCCCTCATCCCGATTGCGCGTACTCCGATGCTTGTTCCCTCGCTCGTCAGTCTCTTCCACCGGAGCTTCCAGCCACATCTTAATCAGATGGAGCATTGCTCCGTCGACGATCCTTCGAGCGACCGACTTTAGAAGGTCGGAATGTGGAATCGAATCGAAGTAGCCGGATAAATCGGCATCTACAATTTGTCCATGGCCGGTGTTGAGTAGCTGATGGACATGCTTCACAGCGTCCAACGCACTGCGGTCTGCCCGATAGGCATATTGCTCCGGCTGCAGGTCGGCCTCGAATATCGGTTCGAGCACCAAAACTGCCGCCGTCTGTGCTACGCGATCTTTGATCGCGGGCACTCCTAACGGTCTTTGTTTCCCGTCCGGCTTGGGTATCCACACCCGCCGTACAGGCTGCGGTCGATACGTTCTACTTTTCAGCTCTTGCGTCAGTTCGTCCAACCACTTCTGCACTCCGTACTCTTCGATGTCCTCAAACGTTTGGCCGTCCACGCCTGCTGCTCCGCGATTCGCTTTGCAACATTCGTAGGCGAAGGCCATCACGTCTCCTCGGTACACCTTGTCGTACACAGCATAGAAGCGAAATTTGGGCGATCCCTTCGCTTTGTCGTGCAACGCCGTCTGCAACTTCTGAACACTTGGTGGAGTTGTTAGGCTCATCGCCAATCCCTCGGTCCTTTGTTGCTTCTTGCGTTTCCTTTCAACTGAGGCTCCTTCCCTCTACCGGAGTTACCGGGAAGCTGTGAAGAAACCCCGTGAATTTCAGCCTTGCAAAATAAAAACTCTGCCGTAAGCTCGCGGCATGAGCCAAGAAAATACAACCAGCAAGCAGCCTTTGATTCGCTACGCGAACCGTCAACAGATGAGCTGGCGCGCAGTGGATGTCGAGCAGTTAATCAGCGAGGACCATCCCGCACGCGCTATCTGGACGTTGGTCGGACGCTTGGACTTGCGCCGGTTCTACGAAAATATCGAGAGCAGCGCGGAGGAAGGCGGCCGGCCGGCGATTGATCCGCAACTGTTAATCAGCCTGTGGGTGTACGCCTACAGCCGTGGAATCGGATCGGCCCGAGAGATCGAGCGGCGGTGTGAATACGATCCAGCATTTCAATGGTTGACGGGGATCGAAGCGGTGAACTATCACACGTTGGCGGATTTCCGGGTGGAGCAAGGGAAGGAGTTGCATCAGTTGTTCAGCGATTTGCTGGGGGTGTTGAGTGCGGAAGGCCTGATCACTCTGGAAGAAGTGATGCAAGACGGGACGAAGATTCAAGCTCAGGCGAGCGGTAAGACGTTTCGTCGCGAGAAGACTCTGCGGGAACATGTGGAGCGAGCGCGACTGCAGGTGGAGGCGTTGCGAGACCCGCTGGCGGAGCCGGCGGTGAATCGGCGCCAGCAAGCGGCGCGGGAGCGAGCGTCACGAGAAAAGCGAGAACGGTTGGAACAGGCTTTGGTGGAACTGGAAAAGTTGCGCGAGACGAAGAAGACGGCGGAAGAAAAACGCGAGACACGCACGAGCACCAGTGATCCCGAGGCGCGTGTGATGAAACAGGCCGGCGGCGGTTTTGCGCCGAGTTACAACGCGCAGATATCGACGGATGGAAAACACGGATTGATCGTAGCCGTGGATGTCACTCAGGCTGGGAACGACTGCCATCAGCTGGCGCCGGCGGCGGAGCAAATCGAACAGCGGTGCGGGCGAAAACCGCTACGGATGGTGGCGGACGCAGGTTACACCAGCCGGGAAAACATCCAGGAGCTGGCCGAGAAGAATATTGATTTCGTGGGGAGCCTGGCGGACAACGCCGCCAAAGCCAGAATTAACCAACAGCGGTTTGCGGCGACGCAATTTGTGTATGAGGCTGAACAGGACCGCTACATCTGTCCTGCGGGCAAGCCGTTGCTCTACGAAGGCCGTGACGAGCGCAGCGGCATCAGCTATCTCAAATATAAAGCGGCCGCGGAGGACTGTAAAAACTGCTCATTGCGAGCGGCCTGCTGCGGCGGCAATCAAAAGCACAGCCGATCGATTGTGCGCAGCAGGGAGAGTCCGGTGATGAACGCATTCCGGGAGAAGATGGCCACCGAGCAAGCTCAGGCTGTCTACCGCCGCCGCGGACCCATCGCCGAGTTCGTGCATGCTTGGATTAAAAGCAAGCTGGGGCTGCGGCAGTTCCATGTGCGGGGCCTTAAGAAGGTGCAGATGGAAATGCTGTGGGCTTGCCTAACCTACAACCTGCAGTTTTGGATCCGCCTAAGCAAGCCACGCACAACAGCCGTGAGCTGAGAGAGTAAGAGAACATCGAAGAGGATCGAGACACTCGCCGAGTAGCAACTCACGCAATCGCAATAAACTCATGCTCAACCCTCAGCCCATTATTAATTGAGGTTTCTTCACAGCTTCCCGGCTTCATCAGTACTACGAGCCTCTCCGTCATCCCAAACGGCCCGGCCTGTCTCTCGCGAGTTGCCAGTTGATCCACACCGCGATCACCGCTGGGACTTCCCGTGTTGCGCTTGATCCACTTTGCTTACATGCCGTCGCCAATACCCCGGCAGGTCTGATGGAATTTATTCGCTCATACGATTCCATCAGCTTCGGCCTTCCCACGAATCGGGGCGGGTCGGCTCCTGCATTAACGGTTTCGGGGCCTGCTCAGCGTTCACTCACGTTACGGCCTGCACGCTCGCCAAGTCGCCTAGCGACCCTCTGCACCAGAGGCTTCAGCAGTTTCGTTGCCTCCACTACTGCTCTGATTGCTACCGGGTGGAGCGAACCAGTTCCCGGGCGGGGTACTCCCGCTGTGGACCAGCACCTTTCACGGCGCACCCGACACCTATCGTTTACCTTGGGTCCGACGGCTGGACTAGGAATCGCGAAATACAAAACGAATACATGCCCGAACTACACGTTCAGCGGCAAGCCTGATCCTGAACCGAATTGGAAGGTAAAAATCGAACCGCTTCCTTATTGACGGTGCGCGCCAGCGAAAGACGGAGGTAGTCAGCGTGAGGGCAAGTGGAAGCCGACTCATAAGTATCGGGCGTCCTCTACTCGTTTGGACAGTACTACTTCTCTCTGTTTTCATGCTGAGTTTTAATTCGAACATTAGCGGGGCCCTGCGTATTAGTCGTCGCCGCGCCGAGACCTTGGGGACTGTCTTCGCTCTAGAAACCGAGCGGCATCGCACGGTCGTTGTAACTTATGAAGTTAATGGAAAAACGTACAAGACCAGCACGAGCCTGCCCGAATCAATTGGCCTCCCGTCATTTGAGAATCTGAGGATAGGCGACCGTGTCAGAGTAGAATACGATGCGGATTGTCCGGCTCTTGGGGTTCCAGGAAGCGCTGAGAGAATCCTTCAGACTAACCTGGGAGATCTTGCCGCCCTAGGGCTCTTTCTTGGAATTCCAACCGCCATCGTCGAATTCAGAATCCGACGCTATCTGAAAAATCGTGATGCTCAACCAAAGAACCCATGCTTTAGCGGTGTGTAAGCCGTATCTCCTTTGGCAGAGAGCCCAACAGTTTTGTCGGTCAGGTTGGCAGAAGCCTTATCTTGATAGCACCCTGAATTGCACGTGTCATCTCGACAGCTGATTAGCGATGGAGATCAACTCAACTGGTGCGCACGGCATGACGTTTTAAACCGTAGGTTAAATGCTTGATCCACTCTAGGAACCGGTACTGCGCGTATTCAATGACTCGTTTCATATGGATGGGTCTTCTTGGGCTTTGCATCTTGCTTTCAGCTTGCGGCTGGAACAAGAACGTCGACCTTGCAATGGAAGGCGTAGAGCGATTCCATTTGCAATTTAACGCCGGGCAGTACGACCGACTTTACTTCGCGGCTGACGAGAAGCTTCGTGCCACCACTAGTGAATCCGACTTCACGAAGCTCGCGCAAGAGGTTCATCAAAAGCTTGGAGCCGTCCAACGGTCCGACCGGCGCAACACAAGCGTGGCCGGATCCGGGGATGAAATTAGGGTCACCCTTGTGTATTACACGAGTTTTGATGGTGGAGCTGGCGTGGAGCAATTCACTTGGCGCATAAGCGGCAACCAAGCGCTGCTCTACCATTACCGGATCAACGCGAACGGCCTAATCGCAGACGCGCAGTGATCGGAGTAGAGCAAATCGCCTATCGAGCTGCATAGTGAGTCACCCTTGCGCGCGAGGCGGATGGCGAACTGGGGGCGAATAGGAATTGGGGTGCCGGAGCTTTTGGCTTCCAAGGGTCCAGGTTCAGAGTCGATTCAATGACAAACCTCGCCTGGTCAGGCCGCTGCCAAAAGTCTCTCAATGCTCAAAACGACTCAGAGTTTGATTCTGGCGCGGTAGTACGTTATCTGCCCTCTTCCAGCGCGATGCGTTAACCACGAGCCACCCGACGCTCACTCTGTTTCGACGTGTCGATTGTTTTGATCGTGCTGTTAGCAGCCAAGGTTTGCCAGATTCGGTCTCGCAGTTCCGCCAACGCCCGGCCATCGGGTTTGTGAAAAAAGCGCTTGACTGGGTTCAAACCGGGGTCATAGTTGACCGAGACGACCCACTGGGCGGGAGGCTCTTGCGGCCCGTCGCCAACGTAGGAAATCGCAACCCAAAAGCGATCCTTTCCATGCGAAACCCAGAAACCCCAGCCGTAGTCCTCCTGGATAGGTTCAGAGAAGATAAAACCAAATTCCGTGAGCAGCGACAGCTTGTGCTTTAACCAAGCTGCAAAGTCCTCACCAAAGCAACAAGGATTTATGAAGTGCAACTTCACTTCTTTGTGCTCGAACATGTCAGTTTCAACTGTAATCGAGTTGTCCATGTCCCCTCTTCGCGATCAGTTGCAATCACAGCGCTTGGTCGCCAGTGCAGAAGCACCTCCGACTGCCGCACCCGCAGCAGCGCCGTCATAAACATAAGGAACCCTAAGTAGTTGTTGTAGCGCGGGATTCAACTTCGGCCCCCAAGCTGGCCAACCCGAGGGATACCTGAATGGATCAGTCAAATAGTGCATTTCGGAGGAAACGTTATTACCGTTAAAAATTGATCTTGGTCCACCCATCCTGTCTGGTATCCAGTGCGAAAACTCGAACCCCTTCTTCCCGGCATTCGCCTCTGCCGCTTCGGCCCCTGCAGCACCGCCAATCGCCGTGGTTAAGGCGATTCCCGTCACCGTGCCCAACTTGTGCCAGCCGCTGCAGTTGTTTACAACGCTGCTCGCGCCTGTGGCATCGTTGACGAGATCGGTCAGGCCAAAACTCAGAACAGAACCGGCACCGGACGAAAAATCCGAGAGATTCTTGACCCAGTCAAGCCCTAGCGGATCAAACCTGTTAATAGGATTGTTCCCCACGTAAAGATAAAAATTTGGACCCGCACCAAACTGAATCGGATCTTCACTCAGGAATCGTCCCGATGAAGGATCGTAGTATCTGGCGCGGTAATACTGGCTTCGGGTTACTTCGAGGGATTGCAGCGGGGCGCTCAGGAGGTCGGGCGTGGCGACTTCTTGCATTAAATTAACTCTAAACCCCGGCCCTCACAAACCAAAGTGTCCGTCACCCCGTTGAAACCTAGCAGTTAAGGGGCTGCCACCCAACCTGAACGGTTCTTACTTTGAGGCGTTAGAGAGCCCGATCAAAGACATGGAATGTCATCTTGATGTTGCCGGAGTTCCTCTTTGGTTAGCCCTAATTGCATTATCAGTTTCTGTCGAAGTTTCGATAAGCGACTGCTTGCAACACGATGACATCCAAAGGGTTTCCAGACTTCGCCGGTATATTTGTTTACGGCAAAGTTTGCAGAGGAACCTTCCGCTCCTTGACCCGGCAACAATAACGAGAAAAAGTAAAAATCTGGATATTGTTTTAGTTCTGCGTCTTCTAACGAAAATCCACTTCGTGCCGAAAAACCGGAAGACTCTGCTGCCACGCGAGCAAGCGATCTTGCCTGAGCCATACTCAGCTGCTTCAGTCCCTCATCCGCATTGACTGAAACCATAGCAGCAAAGAGAGGAAAAAAAAGTAGCATCACCTTCATTTTCACGTGGTCACCTGGATTTCTATTTGCTCAAGCATTTCAACCTATTGCGAAAGCGGGCTATCACGCTGTTCACGTCTCCTACATATCCAGATCGGCCAACGCCATACCCGCCCTTGTTATGAAGAATCGTAAGGAACTTTACGGGATCAGCCATGCCTTGAACTAGGCCTCCCTTCGTTTGAGCAAAAGCCGCGCCAGAATTTGCAAATCCAGGGTCGGCAAAAATCGGCAAGTAGACAGGGTTCTTGTCATTGACCGTACCGTGTGCTGTATCAACTCCGATCTGTCCGGGGAGTTGCTTGCCCGAGGATGGAGGGAATGTGTGCAATCCGAAAAAATCATTGTCCTCGCGTGCAATCCTCGAGTCACCGAATTGTGACTCCAAGCCAGAAAGCCCCAAGATGTTTTCGACAGGAACATTTAGCTGGGCCGCCATTGCAGCTGCTTCGGCAAGGTGCGCTCGAATGAAATCTAGGTACGTTTTGTTCAGTGGATACTTCTCATCGCAAGGATGCTCGTCGCACTTGGACGCCTTGAGGCCAGTCGGATCAATCGAATCGACTGGACCATTCTGAACGTACGCATAAAAATTGGTTCCTCCGTCGAACTCGGTCGGGTCCTCCGAGAGGAACCTACCCGCCATTGAGTCGTAGTATCTGGCGCGGTAGTAATATAAGCCAGTTTCCGGGTCCGATTCGCAGGGGGCGTAGTGGAACGGATTCACCAGCGAACCGGTAGAAGCGGTTAATTTGCCAAAGGAGTCGTGGGTATAGGCGTTGGCGATGGATCCGGCTGCCTCGCTGAGCGAAATAACGAACCCGAGACCGTCAGCATGGAAGTAACTCGTCGTAGAGCTCGGCAACATCGCCAGCGGCTCATCGATGTTCTGGGTCTGTGCGTAGCGGGCAACGACGCCACCGGTGGCGTTTGTCTCTTCGATGAGGTTGTCGCCGTCGTAGGCGTATACGCTCGTGGTGCTGGACAACGATTTATAGATGCGCCTGCCGAAGGGATCGTACTTGAAGGTAACCATTCCGCCCGCCGCGAGCGGTTGTCGCACGTTGGTATCAGACATTGCGACGTAAATTCGGTTCACCAGCACTGCGCCGACTAAACCAACCGGTTATGGCGCCTCCCACGCCGCTAGGGACAGACAGCAACAAACAACCAATGAGAATTGCGGGGCGGGCCTCAAAGCCGGTGACCAGCGAAACCCACAGAACACCTCCTAGCACAGCCAAAATAACGCCCGCAGCGAAACCGAGCAAAACGGATGCCACGCCAGCTAATTGTGAAGCGACCCAAGAACAAACCGCAACCACAAGAGTTCCAAAAACCACGACTATGGCGAGGAGTCTAAGGTCCTCGGGACGGAGCCTACGTCCAGCTTTGATGAAGACAATCGCAACGGGCAAAATTACGGCGACCTCCCACGCAAGAAGGCCCCTCAGATAGCGGCGAACTCCGGACGTACCGTCAATGTCTTTCATTGTTGGCATCCGCAATCTAGAGATTGGCCGGTTAGGGCTTGGTACCAATTTCGAATCATCCGAGTGTTGTTCTGTTGGATGGGCACGGTTAAGTCTTGAACCCTTTCAATACCGGTGATGTCGTAGCCTGAGTGTTGATTTACTTGCTTCAACCCGTCGATGCCTCCGCATCCAAGGTAGCCGCACCAGGGGATCGGATTCCCCTGCGGGTCCATGTGCGCGGGGCTGGTCCCGTCCATTACCGGATGTATCGCCACTCCGAATATGAAAAGCGCTTGATTCCTCGAACCTGCGCCTAGATCGTTCTTTGCTATTCCGACCTGACCAGAGATAAATGCAGACGTCGCCCTTTTCGCGTCGTCAGGGGACTGGTGAGCATTTCCGTTGCTCATCGCGTGCCCGAACGACCAGATAGGGTCTTGAAAATTGTCATCAAACCATTGGCTACCTTGCTGTATCTGCCAGATATCAGCGTCAGAAATCCCGTTGCAGCCATGCAGCGCATTCCAAATGAGCTGGCGGTGTGCGGCAGGACTCCACAGACCGAAAGGATCGTTGCCGTTTGGTGGTGTGTTACTTACGTAACTGTAAAAATTAATTCCGCCCCCAAATCCTGCTGGGTCCTCACGCAAGAACCTCCCAGTACTCGGGTCGTAGTATCTGGCGCGGTAGTAGAGGGTCGGGTGAGACAACTTTTCGCATGAAGTTAACTCGAACCCAGCCCTACAAACTAAAGATTCCGGTACCCAATTGGCGCCTGACGCTAAGGTCCTACCACCAGGCCTAACCCGTGCCCTTAATCAGGTTGTCGTTGTCCTAGGCAAAGATGCTCGGCACCGTTAACCATGACTTGTAGATTCGCCGTCCAAGGGGATCGTAATTGAATGTGATCGGCTCACGCTTACGCGCTGATTGAAGATCAAATTCTAGCGAGGTCAAAGCCTGGACACTCCAATGACAAAAAGAACGGCACCAATGAGGAGGAACGGCCACATCAAATAAGCTGGCCAAGGAGACCACCCGTACTTCGCCCTGAGCCGTAAGTAGTCCACAGGGACTTCAACTAAGAGAAAGTCGAAAATAGTTTTATGGTATCCAGTGTCGCGTAGGCGCAAGTAGAGGTAATAATGGACAATCGCAAAGCATGCTAACAGAATTATTCCGCTATAGAGGTAAGGGCGTGCGCCGTTTAGTATCCCGGCCAGGACAATTTCCAACGATTTCAATTCCATGCTTTTCTCCAAAAGCGGTTGTGAACCATATTAGTCCAGGTCGCAGCCACAAGCCGACTTGTCCGCAGAACTTGTTATCGTGTTCGAAACATAATTAGCGGACCCAATACCGAATCCCTTTCCTCCACTTAAGTTCACGACATACGTGCCATTGTCACCAAAACCGACGTCTATCGAAATTGGCCCAAGAGATATTGCTGTGTTGAAAAAACGACCTGCCAGGTCCCCAATAGAATGTGCGTTGGTGAAGACGATACCAGGACCGGCACCGAAGCTCCCTCCCGAGGTTTCGTTGTGTCCATTGTTGCCACACAATCCGGAAGTAGGTCTGGTTCCACCGACCACTACACCGTAGCTTAGATAACCTCCCGAAGTGAAACCATTCGGTGCAGCGGGGTCTTTGAAAAACACCCCTCCTACCGAGCCTGAACCGGACACTCCGCTTCCCTGATTACTGCCGATACCACCGAAAAAGCTAGCCCCAAGAGTACCGCCTATGCCCCACAGTCCGCGTGGGTCTCTCAATGAAAGCGGACTGTTCCAGACATATCGGTACAGATTCGCATCTCCACCCCGAAACTGCATGGGATCACTTTCCAGGAATCGTGAGATTTGTGGATCGTAGTATCTGGCGCGGTAGTAATACAGGCCTGTTTCCGGGTCCGACTCACGGCCCGTGTAGCGGAAGGAGTTCACAAGCGTGCCTGTCGACGCGGTCAAATCGCCGTATGAATCATACGTGTAGGTGTTTGCTATCGTTCCCGCAGAGTTGCTTAACGACGTGATTGAGCCGAGACCATCCGCATGGAAGTAACTCGTTGCGGAGGTGCGCAGCATGGCCAGCGGTTCGTCGATGTTCTGGGTCTGCTCGTAACGGGCAACGACACCGCCGGTCGCGTTTGTCTCTTCGATGAGATTGTCTCCGTCATAGGCGTAGACACTTGTGCCGCTGGTCGAAGACTTGTAGATTCGTCTCCCAAAGGGATCGTATTTAAAGGTGACCGTGCCGCCTGCTCCCGGCAGCGTCACGCTGGTCATGCGATTCTCGAAGTCCCAGAAATATTGCGTGGTGCCGCTCGTGTTGACCTTGGTCGAGGTATTCCCATTGCTGTCATACGTATAGGTCGTACTCGGAGTCGAGGTCAGCTCGTTGGAGGTATTGATAGCGTACGGCGAGACACCCAGCGAACTGAGCCGATTGCCCACCGGATCATAGGTATAGCTCTCCGTCGTGGTCGCACTTTGCGTAACACTTGTCAACTCGTAGAGCGCGTCGTAGCCGTAGTTGCTTGCAGTTCCCGAGGGCTGCGGCGTACGCGACGTGCGGTTTCCGGCGTTATCCACGGCATAACTTGCGCCGTCTAGCGTGGTCGCGCCGCTTTGGTGCAACACACTGAGCAGTCGCGAAAGATTGTCGTAGCTGTAATTGGTCGTAAGGCTGTTCGGACGCGTCATCTGCGTGCGCCGGCTCAGCGCGTCATACGTGAACCCGAAGCTGCCGGTGCCGCTAAACGCCGCGGGCTGAGTAAGTGTTTGCAAGCGGTTCAGCGTGTCGTAAGCGTAGGTCGTTGAACCGTTCTCCGGATCTGTAAACCCTTTACGATTCGATGCCGCGTCGTAGGTGTAGCTCGTCGTGAAGTTTCGTCCAGTCAGGAACGTGTACTGCGAGGACGCTCCTGTCAGCCGTCCCATATTGTCGAACGTGAATTGGTACGTGCCGGAGGGATCGACAACCTGCGTCAGACGCGAGTCGTTATCGTAGGTGTAATTCACCGCAGTGCTATCAGGATACGACTTCTGCAGAAGCCGATTCAACTGGTCGTAAGTGTAGGTTATGGTCTGGTTCTTGCGGTCAGTTTTTTGGATCAGATTGCCTACCGCGTCGTAGTAGTAGAACTCTACTGTGCCCGCCGGGAAGGTCGTCTTGCTGACTCTGCCAAAAGCATCGTACGCAAACGCCGTGGTATGTCCATTAGCGTCCTGGATGCTGGTCAGGTTGTTTTCCGTGTCGTACCCGTAGGTAGTGACGTTGCCGGGAGTGGCCGCGTCGGTGACCGTGGTCAGCCGGTCTGCATCATCATAAGCGTAGGTCGTAGTCTTGCTATTCTGGTCTGTCACCGACGTTCGCCGGCCACGAGTATCGTATGTGAAGCCGGTGGTGCCTGTGCTGCCGGGATACGTAATGGTCTTCAGCCTGTCGCCGGTGTCATAGGCAAAGGTCGTCAGGTTGTTCATCGCGTCCGTAACCGACGTGCGGTTTCCGTGCGCGTCATACACATACGTCGTGACGTTCTGCTGCGCATCCGTAATGGTATTAATCAGGCCCGTGGGATAGTAGGTGAGCTTCGTAACGTTCCCAAGAGGGTCCGTAATTTGCGTCAACTCACCCTTTGCGTCGTAGGCAAATTGCGTGGTACTGCCGGAAGTCGAGCTGTTAGGTTGCGGTGATGTGACGCTAAGAAGATTACCGTGGGCATCGTACGAATTGTTGGTCACATTGCCTATCGGGTCGGTCGTCGTTAGCACTTCTCCGAAACTGTTGTAGGTATATTGGGTGGTCGCAAATGTGTCCGGGCCAATCGGCGCGGAGACCGACGTAAGATTCCCATTGATGTCGTAGGTATAGGTCGTGATTCGCCCGAGCTCGTCCGTGTGAGTCAACAAATCTCCGAATGCATCATACGTATTGGAAATGGTGCCACGGACAGTGCAAGTGGAGCAGCCCGATCCTTGCGCATTGAGCGGAACCCAGGTGCCGCCGATCACTGCGGAGGTGTAAGTAGTGGGATTGCCGAGCGAATCTGTCAAATCCGCCACGCTGGTAAGAGTAAACCACGGGCCATTAGCAACCCATTCGCCCACGCTGACGCTGACTGGGCCACTTGAGGAGAATCCTGGCACCGTCGCGGTAATTTGCGTGTCGCTCCAATTGGTAACGGTGGCGGTTGCACCGTAGAAACTCAACGTACTGTTGCTTTGTGTGGCGCCGAAACCTGTACCTGTGATTGTAATTGTTGTGCCGATGGACCCAGAACTCTGGGAAATGCCGGTGACGGTAAGCGGCTCAAGTATAGTGAACGTCACTGCATTGCTTGAGACTCCATCTACTGTCACCGTGAGGGGACCGGTCGTCGCATTTATGGGCACACTAACGGTGAGACTTGTGTCGCTCCAACTAGTCGCGCTCCCCCATGCGCCATTAAATGTAACCGAGCTGTTGCTTTGATTGGCTCCGAATCCTGAGCCGACGATTGTGACAATTCCACTAGTTTGGGTAGCCGGTGGAGTCACACTTGTGATTGTCGGTTTGATTACCGTGTATGTGGCATTGGAGGGGCTTACCACGCTGTTGACAGTTGCTGTGACAAGACCCGTCGTTGCCCCGCTGGGAACAGTCGCGACGATCTGGCTGTTCGTCCAGCTGGCGATAGACGTGGCCTGCGTACCGTTAAAGCTAAGCGTGCTGCTTCCTTGAGAGCTTCCTAGATTGGTCCCCGTAATTGTGACCGATGCACCCGTCGCTCCCAACGCCGGGGAAATGCCCGTGATAATCGGAGTCGTGCCAATTGTGAACGAGACATTGTCAAAAGTGCTCGTAGTAAGTCCGGTGGTATTGCCGTAGTCTGACGCGAAACCGATGTAAACGTTCTGCGCCATGGTGATTGTTTGGCTCGTGCCGAGCTGTGTCCAGTTCACCCCATCCGGCGAGGCGTACTCGCTAAACGTGTTTCCATTTCGAATCAGCTCCACCCAATACGGTAGACCGCTAGGGAGATACACGTAGTTCGCATTTGAAGTACTCGCGCCGGTGCTGTCGCGCTGATATACACGAATGTAACCCGAATAGTAACCAACGCTTACTTCACTGGCACCCGGATTCATCGTCTCCCGAATCATTAGGAGCGCCTGTGGGTAGTAAGCTCCAGCGGCGGTAACGATCCTTGTGATCATCGAGCCACTTCCGGACAAGGATTGATACACGAAATGAAGTCCATCGCTGGTGCCGTACGTCCCTGCGCCTCCTCCCACGACCGAGAACGTTCCACTCGCATATGTCCCACTGCCAGTTGCTCCCACTGCGCCGATATCCTGATCCAACCACGGTGTGGGCAACGGCTGTGTCGTAACCGAAAAATGCACGGGATTACTATTGATCATGCTCGGAGCGACCGAGACCATTAGGTATCCAGAAGTCGCCCCCGTCGGAATACTTATGACGATGGAGGTGTTGCTCCATGAATTGACCGTTATTGGGGCATCATTCAAGGTGACAACACTACCCGCTTCGGAAGCTCCAAAACCGGTTCCCGAAATGACCACCTGGCTGCCTACTGTCCCGGTTGTCGCGGAGAGACCAGTGATGACAGGCGCCGGAATGGAAGACGTACTGATGGATACACCGTCAAAAGTGGCTGTTGCCAGCGACGTAGTATTTCGATTGCTCACGTAGAGACCGATGTACACGTTCTGGGCCATGCTAATTGTCTGAGTCGTTCCGACCTGCGTCCAATTCACGCCGTCCGGCGAGGCATATCCATTGAAGTTGTTGCCGCTTCTGACCAGCATCACCCAATACGGCGGAGTTGCGGAAACTGCCTGAGCAGAAATATATCCGTCGCTAGTTGCCCCCGTGCTCGTGCGCTCCGTCATATTGAAACCGGAGGCCCCTGCGTAATAGAGCATCTGCGCATTCGATGCACCCGGTGTAAGCGTTTCGCGAATCATTACGCCCGCTTCTTGAGATCCGCCGCCCTGCGTACTAACCACTCGCGCCACGATCGTCCCATCCCCAGAGAGTGGCTGGTACACAAAGTGTAAGGCGTCCGTCGTGGTGACCAAGGTTCCCCCGCCAGCTCCTTTGACCGTGAACGTTGAACTCCCGTAGGTCGCGCTCCCGTCTACGCCTACCGCACCTATGTCAGTGTCCAGCCAGGGGGAAGTCAGCGGCTGAGAAGTAACTTCTAGTGTGACCGCGTTGCTGTCGTTCATCGTCGGCGCAACTGAGACGAACAATGGTCCAGTAGTCGCACCCGCCGGAACGGTGAAAAGGATGGCATTGCCGGCCCACGAATTGATCGTTACCGGCAAGTAGTTCAGCGTCAACAAACTGCCATTTTGCGTGGTGCCAAAACCAGAACCAGAGATCACGACCTGGCTTCCAATGGAAGCCGTGGTGGAAGATATGCTGGAAATCACCGGCGCAGGAGCTGCCGCGGAATTAATCGACACACTGTCAAAAGTGGCAGTCGCGAGCGAACCCGTACTGCGGTTGCTCACAAATAACCCGACGTAAACGCTCTGCGCCATACTGATCGTCTGAGTTGTGCCAATCTGCGCCCAAATCACTCCGTCGAGCGAGGCGTATCCGTTAAAGGTGTTGCCACTTCGGACTAGCTTCACCCAATACGGCGGGCTTACGGCAAGAGCTTGAGTGCTGATGTAACCATCGCTGGTTGCCCCAGTGCTTGTGCGCTCCGTCATATTGAATCCCGCGCTTCCCGCGTAATAAAACATCTCTGCATTCGACGCTCCGGGGCTAAGCGTTTCGCGAATCATCACTCCCGCTTCTTGAGCCCCGCCGCCCTGCGCACTCACGACTCGCGCTACGATCGTTCCATCGCCTACAAGAGGCTGGTATACAAAGTGTATGCCGTCCGCTGTGGTGACCAGCGTTCCCCCTCCCGCTCCATTCGCTGTAAACGTCCCATTCGACAAACTCGCGCTCCCGGTTATACCAACGGAACCTATGTCAATGTCTAGCCACTGGGATTCGAGTGGCTGTGACGTAACTTCTAGAATGACGGCGTTGCTGTCGTTCATCGCCGGCGCAACCGAGACCAGCAATGGCCCCGTGGTCGCGCCCGCAGGAACGGTGAAAAGAATGGATGTAGCGCTCCACGAATTAATCGTCACCGGCAAGTAGTTCAGCGTCACCAAACTGCCATTTTGTGTGGCACCAAAACCGGAACCTGTGATTAGTACCTCGCTCCCAATGGAAGCAGTCGTGGAAGAAATACTGGAAATCACCGGGGCAGGGGCCGCCGTCGAATTAACGGACACACTGTCAAAAGTGGCTGTGGCCAGCGACCCCGTATTTCGATTGCTCACATATAAGCCAACGTACACACTCTGCGCCATGCTGATCGTTTCCGTTGCCCCGACTTGCGTCCAGGTCACACCATTAAATGAGACATATCCACTGAATGTGTTGCCGCTTCGTACCAGCATCACCCAATAGGGTGGATTTGCGGAAACCCCTTGAGCGCTGATATAGCCATCGCTGGTGGCCCCTGTACTAGTGCGCTCTGTAAGATTGAATCCTGCCGAGGACGCGTAGTAAAACATTTGCGCATTTGACGCGCCTGGAGACAGGGTTTCTCGAATCATCACTCCTGCCTCTTGAGATCCGCCTCCCACTGCACTAACCACTCGCGCTATGATCGTCCCATCGCCTGAAAGTGGCTGGTATACAAAGTTGACACCGTCAGTCGTCGTGGCCAGCGTTCCCCCGCCTGCTCCGTTCGCTGTGAACGTCCCGTTCCCAAAACTAGCACTTCCAGCAATTCCCACCGAACCTATATCGCCATCGGTCCAGCCGGAAGGAAGACTAGTGACCGTAAAAGAAAGGCTGTTTGCCGCGTTGCCGTTTACTGTAGCCGTAAACGGTCCCGTCGAAGCTCCAGAGGGCACGCTCGCCACGATAGCGGTGTCAGTCCAGCTAGTGACCGCCGCCGTGGTTCCATTGAGTTTGAGCGTGCTTGTTCCCTGATTGGCCCCGAAACCTGCCCCCGTTAGAGTCACCGCTTCGCCTACCACTCCCGAAGTTGGCGACATACCGGTAATGCCCAGCGTTTCGATCACGGTAAAACCTATCCCGTTGCTAGCCACACCGGACGCTGAGACCACGACGCTTCCTGTCGTCGCTCCTGCTGGCACCGTTGTAATGATGCTCGTTGCGCTCCAACTTGTTGGAGTAGCGTCCGTTCCATTGAAACTTACAGTTCCAGTGCCCTCCGTCGAGCCAAAGTTCGTCCCTGTGATCGTTACCGAAGTTCCTACTACTCCTGAGGTCACGGAAAGACTGGTGATATTCGGTGCAGAGGCTACAGTAAACGCCACAGCATTACTGGACCCACCGGTCGTATTCACGACTACATTTCCTGTCGTAGCTCCGGATGGCACGGGAACGGCAATTGTTGATGTACTCCAGCTCGTCGGTGTCGCCGCGGTCCCATTGAAAGTCACTGATCCGGTGCCCTGGGTCGCACCAAAATTTGCTCCTGCAATTGCTACTTCAGCGCCCACCGCACCTACGGTTGGAGACACATTCGTGATACTGGGCGGTTGAATCACTGTGAAGTTGCTGCCGCCGCTGGCCACGCCGCCTGCAGCAGTCACCACCACATTGCCGGTCGTCGCCCCGCTAGGCACCGTAACCGTAATGCTGCCCGCGCCCCAGCTCGTAATCGTTGTTGCGCTCGTGCCGTTGAAACTTATGTTGCCATTTCCTTGTGCAGGTCCGAAGTTCGATCCGGCAATCACTGTGGAGGAACCTACCGTCCCCGAATTCGGTGTCAGGGATATGATGCTGGGCGCGGCTGTCACTGTAAACGTAACGCCACTGCTGGCCACTCCTCCTGCGGCCGTCACTACCACACTCCCAGTCGTTGCACCTGTTGGCACCGTAGCCGTAATGCTCGACGCTCCCCAGCTTGTAATCGTCGTTGCGCCAGTACCGTTGAATGTCACACTGCCGTTCCCTTGTGACGGCCCAAAGTTCGATCCCGCGATGACAATGGACGATCCCACCGCTCCAGTATTGGGGGTCAAAGATGTAATGCTAGGTGCAGCTGTCACTGTGAATGTAACGCCACTGCTGGCTACTCCTCCTGCTGCTGTAACCACCACGCTGCCGGTCGTTGCACCTGTTGGCACTGTAGCCGTAATGCTCGATGCTCCCCAGCTTATAATCGTTGTTGCGCTCGTGCCGTTGAACTTCACGCTGCCGTTCCCTTGTGACGGCCCAAAGTTCGATCCCGCAATGACGATGGAAGATCCCACCGCTCCAGTATTGGGGGTCAAAGATGTGATGCTGGGTGCAGCCGTCACTGTGAATGTAACGCCACTGCTTGCTACTCCTCCGGCTGCGGTAACCACCACGCTGCCGGTCGTTGCACCCGTTGGGACCTTGGCGGTAATGCTGCTCGCGCTCCAACTCGTAATCGTTGTCGCGGTCGTGCCGTTGAACTTCACGCTGCCGTTCCCTTGTGACGGCCCAAAGTTCGATCCCGCAATGACGATGGAAGATCCCACCGCTCCAGTATTGGGGGTCAAAGATGTGATGCTGGGTGCGGCCGTCACTGTGAATGTAACGCCACTGCTTGCTACTCCTCCGGCTGCGGTAACCACCACGCTGCCGGTCGTTGCACCCGTTGGGACCTTGGCGGTAATGCTGCTCGCGCTCCAACTCGTAATCGTTGTCGCGGTCGTGCCGTTGAACTTCACACTGCCGTTCCCTTGTGACGGGCCAAAGTTCGATCCGGCAATTACGATGGAAGATCCGACTGCTCCCGTACTAGGTGTCAGCGACGTAATGCTTGGCGCCGCCGTCACCGTGAAGCTGACTCCATTACTCGCTGTGCCAACGGTCACAACGACATTGCCGGTCGTTGCGCCTGTCGGGACCGTCGCTGTGATGCTCGACGCACCCCAGCTTGTGGTTGTCGCCGTCGTTCCATTGAACTTGACTGTGCTTGTCCCTTTAGTCGATCCGAAGTTCGATCCAGCGATCACAATGGAGGACCCGACCGCCCCGGTATTGGGCGTCAGCGACGTAATGCTCGGCGTCGTCGCCTGTACGCTGGCAGCGAAGAAAAACACCGAGGACAACGCCAGCGCACGGCTCAACTTCCAGTTACGAATTCGCATAAACCAAACCTCCCAAGGATGAACAACCGGAGCAGGCTGATCGCGTTTGGCCACAGTGGATGTTGTGAATGACCCAAGGCCATTATGGATTCGGGTATGTGAGGGTAATGGACTCAACGCCTAAGGCGCGCGAGGATGTCAATCCACGCGAGGCGGTATCGTAGGTATGGGACTCCAAAATCTTGCCGTTCGAATCAGTGACAGACGTAATGAGCGACTGCGAGTTATACGTAAAGGTCAGAGTCGTCAAATCTGGTTCCGTTACTTGCGACAACCGTCCTTGCGTATCGTAATTATAGGAGAGTGAAAGTCCGACGCTGGTCGAAACGCCTGTGACCAAATAACTGGTAGGGCTTTGGTACGTGTAGGTGATGGTCCGCGAAGCAGGGTCAGTGACCGTCACTAGCCGATTTAAACCATCATAAGTCAGTTGCGTTATATTTCCGTTCCGGTCAGTGATCGAGATAAGTGATCCGCTAGTCTTGCTGAAAATCCGCTGTTCTCCGTTCTGAAAGTTGATGGTCCAGTTGGTTGCGCCTTGCGACATGTTCGTTACTTGAAGAACCGCGCTGTTCGTATTCCCGCTGCCAGGGGCGCCGGCGGCTACCCACATTGGCCCCAAGTAGGCTAACGACAAGAAACTTCCATCACTTCGCGCATACTTGATGTAGTTGTCGCTTCCAAGGAATACCCGTTCTTCATATGTCGAGCGCCAATTCGGTCCGAACATTCCGATTTGCGATGCGGTCTGACTGAACGGCCATCTGCTGTTCCACGTACGGACTAACGTCAGCCCGCCGCCCAAACCCGGTATACTTAAGTCCCGCTCGACTATGAAAGTGTTTCCCGTGGCTAAGTTGATTGGGTGCCCACCCCTTGGAGGTGGACTCTGCGACCCTTGTTGTGCCGCAGCACAACTGGGGCATGCTTCGTAGGGAGCGAGTGGCGCTGCACATGTGGGCGACGGCGCGAAGCAGATTTCAAGAATCGTGATTTCGGGAATGCAGGTAGCCCCAGGAATAGGCGGATCCCCGCAAGCAAAGCAAAACTGATACGAACTAATGCAATTCTGTCCCGACTGCGCTGACACATGCATAGTCAATGCAAAGAAGCAAACACTTACAGCGAGCAGGCATACAAAACTTTTCCAAGTCACAATTACCCTCCGTCCAAAGAAAGAATTTCTTCAAAGACAGACAACTGAGCGCACGAATCGAATAGTCCTTACACCGACTTTTCTGATGTGTACTAGTCGAGCCATCAGAAGCAAGCAATAACCACACTAATAGCGTCACGATCCCGAACAGGCGAGCGCTAGAATCGCGTATTCTTCACATGGTAGATGTCTCATACATTTATAACTACAGTTCGTCAATACCTCAGGACTCATAATTCTGTGAATAACCTGTGAAAAAAACTTTTCACTGAGGGTTTTCAGCAGATCGACTGACCCGGCGGCATCAATGAGTGGGACGGAGGGCTCCGTCATTCAACGATGTTAGCAATTCGAGATATTTAATTTATCTCAGAGGACAATTTTGGGGAACCACTCCTGGGGTAAACCCAAGACTCTCGCGCAAAATCCGGTGACACCCACGCCCACATCTGTAAAGACAGGCACGTAAGTGTAGCAAGCAACCTAAGGCTAGATCCCTGGCCACTTCCGTGCAGTTTAACTCATCTCATTTCGGTCCTCACTCTATCAAGATTCGCAACCTCCCCGGATTTCTCTCAAACCATCGGCCCAATTACCAGCAAAGGCACTTTGTGTCGTAGAGCCACTCATGAGCATCATAAAGATATCTATAGTTGACAAATAAACGCTCATAAGCTACTATTCCTATATTGTAGCTCTCCGGAGAGCCGTCATGTCCTATCAATCAGACGAACGTCGCACTACCCTGGTTCAGCCCATTCCTCTTATTCCGATTTATGCTTTCAGTTTTTTATCTGCTGTGACTGTGACCCTCAGCCTTAGATTTGGTCAATCGGCCCGCACAGCACTCTTGAGTGCGGGTTTTCTATTTGCAGTAATCGCAGTCGTTTGTTTTGCCCGGTTTTTGGTGGCAGCCGATGAGCTATTTAAAGACATCAATTATCGAGCGCTTATATTTGGATTTGTCAGCTCCCTCTCACTCGCTCTCGTGCTGGATTTTCTGCGCAGTCTCGGTGCCCACGTTCCGGTTGTTCCGACCTTCGGCGTTCCTCTCTCCATGATTATTTTGTGGACGGTTGGCTTAGTACTTGCTGCCGCCTGGCAGAGGACTATCGCAGAGCGTGAAGAATGAAGACGCGCCTGCGAGTGCTTCGTGCAGAGTTGGAATGGTCGCAAGCCGAACTTGCAATGCACGTGGGTGTATCGCGCGCCTGCATCAACTCCATCGAAACGGGCCGCTATGATCCGAGTCTTCCGCTCGCCTTTAAGATCGCTCGGGTTTTTGGCAAAAACGTCGAAGAGGTCTTCCTCTATCAAGATGGCACGGCAGCAAGTTCCAGCAGTTCTCAAACCTAACTGAGGCAAGGCGATGCACATCTACACATTCCTGTGGCTTCTCTATTCGATCCGCTGCGACATTTGACATGGGGCTTTCCTTCTTCGGCAATCTTGCGTACGTCGGTATCCCTCGTAGTAACTCCTTAGGAGTTGATTTCATGGCCCGAGGTTTTGAGAGTTTCGAACTTGACGATTTTCGCGATTCGCAATGGCAGCCTGAACCCTCCGGCCACCGTCGGAAATCAAGCCGAGGAAGAGGGAGCGGTTCGCAACCGGAGACCAGCGTCAGAATGAAACTGGCAAAGCTGCGGGAAACCGAATATCTGTCTGACCATCTCGAATGGCAGAGCCGCGAGCGACAAGAAGTAGCGCCTTTGTCCGGCGATACTCGGCAAACTGACCTTCTCGAGCAGCGCGAGCGCACGGCAATCCAAAACAGGGACAGAAGCTATTCGCTACGGCCATCGGAAATTCACGCCCTTACAGAAGTCGGCAAGTTTCGAGTGGTGACTGTCGAGGATCTCGCGAAGCATGCCTATGCCGGCGACCGCTCACGACTGGACAGCGATCTTCGCAATCTGATTCATCAACGGCTTGTCGCACGACGAGACACGAGCGTACTCAAGAAGGAGTCCCGGCAGGTACTCACTCTGACAAAGGAAGGTAAACGCCTGATTCGTCGCCACGGCTTCGTACTTGACGATCAAGCCATTTACTCGGGTTTTGTGAAGCCCAAGGAAGCAGACCATGATGCCACCCTGTACCGCCTGTATCAAAAGGCTGCCGACGAGATCGAACGCAAAGGTGGCATGGTGCTCCGGGTTCAACTCGACTACGAACTCAAGGAAAAGCTCTACCGAAAACTTGGTCAGGCCCAAGCTCAAGGCAAGGGTCAAACGCAACGGAGTAAGGAAGCCTTTGCGGACCAGTTCCACCTGCCGGTTGTTCACGGCAAGGTTAGTTTCCCCGACCTGCGGATCGAGTACGCCAACCAGGAAATGGAAATCTCCCGTGTGGACCTGGAGCTGGCTACGGGCCATTACCACGCTGGCCATCTAGCGGAAAAGGCCCGCGCCGGTTTTCAAATTTACGCCCGGTCGGAAGACGCAGCCGGCCTGCGCCGCGTGCGCGACGACCGAGAGATCATGACCGCGGTTCTGAGTTTGTGAGCCATGCACTTTCCTGAAACCAGCATCGAGAACCTCCGCGGCTTTGGGTACACCGAGGATGAAGCTCGTTTCCTGTATCTCGTGGCCACCCATTCTGGGTATTTCTCCACTCGCCAGTACTTGGCCTTCACCGGGGCCAAAAGCGGTGATAAGAGTATGACTTTCACGCAGAAGGTACTCGGAAAGGAACACGCCACCGCCCGCCTGCTCATTCGAAACGGACGCGTCTACCATCTTTTCTCTCGCCTTGTGTATCGCGCCATTGGACGGGAAAATCTCCGCAATCGCCGTGAACATTCGGTGGAACACATCCGCACGAAACTGGCCATCCTTGATTTCGTCCTGGCACATCTCGAGTATCGCTATCTCGAAACCGAGACCGAGAAGGTCGACTATTTCTGCCGGAAGCTGTCCATCGGTCGAGCTCTGCTCCCCGCCAAGCGGTACAAGGGAGCGATCCGGGAAAAGACCACAGACCGTTATTTCGTTGACAAATTCCCGCTGTTCTTTACCCCTGAGTCTCCGTCTTCTCCCCCTGTGGTTACCTTCAGTTTTGTCGATCCTGGGCTCCTCAGTCTTGCCAGTTTTGAGACACATCTCTTCGCGTACAGCAGTCTGTTTTCAGCTGTGCCGCAGGTGAATTTTGTGTACATCGCCACGAGTTCCAAGCACTTCGCAGCGGCTCGGGAGCAGTTTCTGGCGATGG